>CAVTQY010000003.1:0-158175 GCA_963736975.1 uncultured Pseudomonadota bacterium | reverse complement strand
GGAGTGAGGGGTCGAAGAAAAGGGGGGCCTGAGATAGCCGGGGCAGGGTCGGGAGGTGGATTGAATTGATCGTCTTTGATCGTATTCTGACGGCGCGCCAGCGCAATTGCCGTAAGAAACAATTCTATTGTGAATTCAATTCAATTAGGAACACTGCGAACGATCGAGTGAGACCGAATCACAGCAAAACCTGCGATAGTCTCTGATTACTCCTGCTGGAGCTGGATGGAGTTTCCGCTTCGGTCGATGACGGCGGACGCAGTCGGCCCCGGAGGGCGGCTCGGTGTGGCTGTGCCGCCGTCTAGAAAACGCGTGATCGGGGTTCCCAGGTCCGGGAAGCCGACGACGTAAGGCCTCTGATCGTTGAGCATTGCTCATCGCCCCATCAAGTGCGGCCGGCCTAATCACAAGCGGAGCGCCGCCCATCCTGTAAGGCACCCACCGATTGACTAAGGCACCCACCGATTGACCCGAATTCGCCTGCTGATCGCGAACCTGGCGTAGGAGCTGCCGTTTGCTCGGATGGGGAGAAGGAAAGGACTGTCCCTCGTGCACTCCCCAGGAGAACTCGAAATGACCAGACGCGCCCTCCTTGCGACCGGCGCTGCAGTCGCCGCAGCGAACACAGCGCCAACGGCGAGAGCGGAAATGCCGAGGGCGCCAAGCTCACCGGTCCAAAAGGTCGGCTTCGACGTCAACGGCGCCCGCCGGGAGTTGGAGCTCGATCCCCGGACCACGCTGCTCGACGCCCTGAGAGAGCACCTGCATCTCACCGGAACGAAGAAGGGGTGCGACCACGGCCAGTGCGGCGCCTGCACGGTCATCGTCAACGGCCGGCGGATCAACTCGTGCCTGACCCTCGCTCTGATGCACGAGGGCGATCGAATCACCACCATCGAAGGTCTCGGCACGCCGGACAGGCCGCACCCCATGCAGGCCGCCTTCATCAGGTACGACGGCTTCCAGTGCGGCTTCTGCACGCCCGGGCAGATTTGCTCGGCGGTCGCCGTGCTCGACGAGATTTGCGCGGGCATCCCGAGCCACGTCAGCGCCAGCCTGACCGAGGCGCCGCAGCCGACGGACCTCGAGGTGAGAGAGCGCATGAGCGGCAACATTTGCCGCTGCGGGGCTTACTCGAACATCCATGAGGCGATTGCCGAGGTCGCCGGGAGGACTGCATGAAGGCGTTCACCTACGAGCGCGCCACCTCGCCAGTCGAAGCGGCCAAGGCGGCGCGTGCGCCTGGCGCCAAGTTCATCGCCGGCGGAACCAATCTGCTCGATCTGATGAAGCTCGAGATTGAGGCGCCGACGCACCTGATCGACGTGAATGGCCTTGGCTTTGACAAGATCGAGCCCACGGCCGATGGCGGGCTCCGGATCGGCGCTCTTGTCCGCAATACCGACCTCGCGGCGCACCCCATCGTGAGGCGTGATTACGGCGTGCTCAGCAGAGCCCTGCTGGCCGGTGCGTCGGGCCAGTTGCGCAACAAGGCGACGACGGCGGGCAACCTGCTTCAGCGGACTCGCTGCCCCTACTTTTACGACCCGAACCAGCCCTGCAACAAGCGACGGCCGGGAAGCGGCTGCGCCGCGCTCGGCGGCTTCAGCCGACAGCTTGCGGTGATCGGTTCGAGCGAGGCGTGCATCGCCACGCATCCGAGCGACATGGCTGTCGCCATGCGGACCCTCGATGCGATGGTGGAGACGGTTAACGCCGAGGGCCAAACACGCGCCATCCCGATCGCGGACTTTTATCGTTTGCCAGGTGACACCCCGCAGATAGAAACAACGCTTCAGCCGGGTGAACTGATCACCGCCGTCACGCTGCCCAAGCCCGTCGGCGGCAAGCACTTCTATCACAAGGTTCGCGACCGCGCCTCGTACGCCTTCGCACTCGTCTCGGTCGCTGTCATCGTTCAGAATGACGGAAGCGGCCGCGTTGCTTTGGGCGGCGTGGCTCATAAGCCCTGGCGCGTCGAAGCGGCGGAGGCGGAGATGCCGCGCGGGGCGAAAGCCGCCGCCGCGCGCCTGCTGGCGGACGCCAAACCCACAACCCAGAACGCCTTCAAGGTGAAGCTCGCCGAGCGGACGCTCGCCGGGGTTCTGACGCAGGCGAGGGCCTGAACATGAAATTCGACACTCCCGCCACCGAAAATCCGATCGACCAGCTCCGCGTCGTTGGCAAACCGACCGATCGCATCGATGGCGAGCTGAAGACGACCGGGACAGCGCCCTACGCTAACGATCGACACGACGTCGTCGCCGGCCAAGCCTATGGCTGCGTCGTGGGTTCGGCGATCGCGAAGGGCCGTATAACGGCCATCGACGATCGCCAGGCCCGCGCGGCGCCGGGGGTGCTCGCCGTGGTGACGGCGCAGAACGCCGGCAGGCTCGGCAAGGGCGAGCGCAACGCCGCGCCGCTGCTCGCCGGACCCGAGGTCCAGCACTACCATCAGGCGGTCGCAGTGGTCGTGGCCGAGACCTTCGAGCAGGCGACCGCCGCCGCCGCACTCGTGCAAGTCCACTATGCAACTACGGCCGGCGCGTTCGATCTGTCCGCTGCACGGGACACCGCAATCAAGCCCAAGCCGGACTTCAATGGGGAGCCGGACACGGCTGTCGGCGATTTCGCCGGCGCCTTTGCCGCAGCGCCCATCAAACTGGACGAGACCTACAGCACGCCAGACCAGGGGCATGCGATGATGGAGCCGCATGCCTCGATCGCCGCCTGGAAGGGCGACGAGCTGTACGTCTGGACTTCAAGTCAGATGATCGACTGGGGGGCGACCGACATTGCCACAACACTCGGCATCCCCCGGGAGAAGGTGCGGCTGATGTCGCCCTTCATTGGGGGAGGCTTCGGCGGCAAGCTGTTCCTGCGAGCCGACGCGCTGTTGGCGGCCCTGGGCGCCCGCGCCGCGCGACGTCCGGTGAAGGTCGTGCTCACCCGACCGCTCATGTTCAACAACACGACACACCGGCCAGCCACCATCCAGCGAATCCGCCTCGGTTGCACGCCAGATGGGCGGATTACTGCAATCGGCCACGAAAATTGGTGCGGCAACCAGCCCGGCGGCGGAATTGAAGGCGCGGTTAGTCAGACGCGGCTGCTTTACGCCGGGCCGAACCGCATGACCTCCTCCCGCCTTGCGACGCTTGATCTTCCCGAGGGCAACGCCATGCGCGCCCCTGGCGAAGCTGCGGGGCTCATGGCGCTGGAGATCGCCATGGACGAGATGGCCGAGAAGCTCGGCCTCGATCCGGTCGAGTTCCGAATCCGCAACGACACGCAGGTCGATCCCGAGCACCCGGAACGCCCGTTCTCCCAGCGCCAGCTGGTCGAATGCCTGCGCCTGGGCGCGGAGCGATTCGAATGGCAGCGCAGGAACAAGACGCCAGGCGCCGTGCGCAACGGGCGTTGGCTGGTCGGGCTGGGGATGGCCACCGCGTTCCGGAACAACCTCGTGGTCAACTCCGGGGCGCGCGTACGGCTCGACAGAAGCGGCGTCGTCACCGTCGAGACCGACATGACCGACATCGGTACGGGCAGTTACACCATCATCGCCCAGACCGCGGCGGAAATGATGGGGATTCCGCTCGATCAGGTCGTCGTGCGCCTGGGCGATTCCTCCTTCCCGGCATCCGCCGGTTCGGGCGGCCAGTTTGGCGCTAACAGCTCCACATCAGGCGTATATGCCGCTTGCGTGAAACTGCGCGAGGCCGTCGCCCGGAAATTTGGTTTTGACCTGAACGGGGCGGAGTTCGCTGACGGAGAGGTGCGTTTCCGCAACCACAGCCGGCCGCTCGCCGAAGCCGCGGAGGGCGGGGAACTCGTCGCCGAAGACCTGATCGAGTTCGGCGACCTCGACAAGCGCTACCAGGAATTGACCTTCGGCGGTCACTTTGTCGAAGTTGGGGTCGATGTGGTGACGGGCGAGATCCGAGTCCGACGCATGCTCGCCGTGTGCGCCGCGGGTCGTATCCTAAACCCGAAGACCGCCCGCAGTCAGGTGATCGGCGCCATGACCATGGGCGTCGGCGCGGCCCTGATGGAGGAACTGGCGGTCGACACCCGCGTCGGTTTCTTCGTGAACCACGACCTCGCCGCCTACGAGGTGCCCGTTCATGCCGACATCCCGCACCAGGAGGTCATCTTGCTTGATGAGACCGATCCGATCTCGTCGCCGATGAAGGCGAAAGGGGTGGGCGAACTCGGAATTTGCGGTGTCGCGGCGGCTGTGGCCAACGCGATCTACAATGCGACGGGCGTGCGCGTCCGCGAGTATCCCATCACCCTGGACAGGTTCCTTGATCGGTTGCCGGAGGTGGTGTGAGCGGAGCTGCCGGGGACCTGGTGACGAACACTCGCTCTTGCGGCTCGGAATGGATCGGCTTGACATCGTCATGATCCACGACTGCGATCGATGGACGCAGGGTGAGCAGGGGGCGCCGAAGCGCTTCAAGGAACCGATGGAGGGTGCTTACGTTGCACTCGACAAATTGCGCGCGGAGAAAGTGATCAAGGGTATCGGCTTTGGTATCAATGAGGCGGATACTGTGCCAAATTCGCAAAGGCAGGCGATTTCGATGTGGGGATGATGCCGGCCGCTATTCACAGCTCGATCAGAGCGGATGGGGGAATTCCTGCCGATCGCCCAGTCCAACAACATTGCGGTCATGCGGGCGGGCGTATTCAATTCCGGTATTCTGGCAACCGGAGCGATCCCGCACGCCAAACTCGCCTACGCTGACGCGACGCCCGACATCCTGGACAAGGTGCGGCGGCTCGAGGCTCTGTGTCATGCACATAGCGTCACCATTCGACAAGCCGCAATTCAGCTCGCCGGCGCGCATCCCGCAGTTGCCTCGGTCGTCCTTGGCGCAGTGAAGCCGGACGAAGTAATTGATAATGTCCGTGATGCCGAGGCGCCTGTTCCAGCCGCGCCGTGGGCGGATCTGGAAGCGGCGGCCCTTTTCGATCCCGCAGCGCCGACCCGGTCTGATTGCTGTCGACGAACAGTTGAGGCATTTGACCGGATGACCAATCTGCGCGGCATGCGCCCTGGCGTCGACGACAGCCTTGCGGCCCATTGATTATTTCAGGCCAAACCTTCAGTCACCAAGTTCTGGACTGAAGGCGCAAGGCAGATGCAGTTACGGCGCTCGGATTTGGCAGATCTCACGTACTTTCTGGAGATCGCAAAACACCGCAATTTTCGGCGCGCCGGTCTCGAACTTGGGATCAGTGCCTCGGCACTAAGCCATGCTCTCCGCGGCCTGGAGGAGCGTCTCGGCGTCCGTCTCCTGAACCGCACGAGTCGGAGCGCTATCCCGATGTGGAGATCGAGATCTCGATCAGCAATCATATGATCGATGTCATCGACAGCGGCTTCGACGCCGGCATCCGATACGGCGGGACGGTGCCGGAAGACATGATCGCACAGCGCCTCGCGCCTGACTTCCGCTGGGTGATCGTGGCTGCTCCCGCCTATCTCGAACGCTTTGGCACGCCGGCGCACCCTAGCGAGCTGCAAAGCCATCGCGGGGTGCGGATCCGTATCGGCGATGAGAGCGTCTATCGGTGGGAGTTCGAGCGCGCGAAAGAGCAGATCGAGGTCGACGTTCCCGGCTCGCTGGTCATCGACCAGGGACACGTCGCGTTGCCGGCGGTGAAGCAGGGGGCAGCGCTCATGTATGCCCCGGACTTCATGATCGCGCAGTCCGTCAGGGATGGGGTGCTTACGACCGTCCTGGACGAATGGGCGCCAGCGGGGCCTGGTTTCCACATCTACTACTCCAGCCGCCGGCATGTGCCTGCAGGCCTGAGGCTCTTCGTGGAACTGGTGCGGGAGATGCAGCCGCTTGGGCTGTGACCACTGCGGCATAATCGATGAATTTCTCGCATCGCCCCGTGCGATCCAAGCCGGCTCCTCGTCGATCCGCTTGAGGCCTATCTCACTGCTCGTGGCGCCCGGTCGGAAACCATCGCGGTTACTCCGCCGAACACCCTCAGCAGAGTAGAGGCCATCATGACCGTAAAAGTCGCCGCCGAAGGCGACATACTTTCTTCGCGCCCCTCTGCATGGAGCGCTGTCCTCGCCCTTACATTGTGCGTCGGAACGCTGATTGCGTCCGAGTTCATGCCTGTCAGCCTCCTGACGCCCATCGCTTCCGGCCTTGACATGACCGAGGGACACGCGGGCCAGGCCATCGCGGTGTCGGGCCTTTTCGCCGTCCTGACGAGCCTCGTGATTTCGTCGGTTACGCGCGGCATCGATCGCCGGATCGTACTGCTGACGCTCACGCTTCTGATGATGGTCTCGGGCCTGATGGTGGCCTTTGCGCCGAACGCCTTGGTGTTCATGGCCGGGCGCGCGCTCATCGGCGTCGTCATCGGCGGTTTCTGGTCGATGTCCGCCGCCACGGTCATGCGCCTGGTCCCCGAAGACCAGGTCGCGCGGGCGCTGGGCAACCTGAATGGCGGAAACGCCCTGGCCACCACGATCGCTGCGCCCGTGGGAAGTTTCCTCGGCCAGTACATCGGCTGGCGAGGCGCTTTCTTTTGCGTCGTCCCCCTCGCGGCGCTGACTCTCGCTTGGCAGTTCGTGACTTTACCGCCGATGCCCTCCGAACGCGGTCCGCGCGCCGGCAGCGTCTTCAGGGTCCTTCGCCGGCGGCAGGTCCCCCTTGGAATGCTCGCCGTCACGGTCTTCTTCATGGGCCAATTCGCCCTGTTCACCTACCTGCGCCCGTTCCTGGAGACCGTCACGCGGGTGGACGTCTCGACGCTCTCCGTCATCCTGCTGATCATCGGCGGCGCAGGTCTCCTCGGGACCTACCTGATCGGCTTCCTCCTGAGGACACGGCTTTACAGCCTCCTCGTTGCAATGCCCGTTGCCATGGCCGCCATTGCGATTGGCCTGATTATGCTTAGCCAGTCTTCGATCGTCGCGACGGCCCTCCTCTTCGGATGGGGCTTGATCGGCACCGCTGCGTCCGTCGCGTGGTGGACGTGGCTGAGCAAGGTGCTCCCTGACGACGCCGAAGCCGGCGGAGGGCTCATGGTCGCTGTTATTCAGTTGGCGATTACGTCCGGCGCGTCCGTTGGCGGTTTCTTGTTCGATGCGAGCGGATACCAAAGCACATTCGGCTTCAGTGCAGCGATACTCTGCGGATCGGCGCTCCTTGCGTTCCTGGGTTGGCGCACCGCCGCGCGAGCGCGTTCACAGAGGGCAACATCTGAGTCTCGGGACCATTGCCAGGAAATGGCAATGACGTGAACCCGAAGACGACGACATTTGTCCGGATCGAGTTCAGAATGACTCCGTGAAGACCGCCGGCACCCAAGATTGAGGCCGCGAGTGTGAGCGCAGCGAAGTACATAATTCTGATCGTGCTCAAGCAAGGCGGCGGCTCCATCGTCAACACCTCGTCGAGTGCTGGAGTCATCGGGATCAAGGGGCAGGCGGCCTATGCGGCTACGAAGTTTGGAGTCATCGGTCTCACCAACTGTGCGGCGCTCGATTACGCGCAGTCCAACATCCGCGTAAACGCCCGCAACGGCTTGGACATCGTTTTCGCTCCGATGGGCCTCCGCGCTGCGTTCGCTTTTTTTCGTTGCCTCGACATGGGCTTATCGGCGATTCTCAGGGGGTACGCCTGCCGAAACAGAAGCGTAGATGGGTCTCGGTCAGGTGCTCACGCCGGAGGAGAAAGCCGCGATCGCCGCAACCTGCGGGCGCTTCATCGCCGAGACCCTGAAGCCCCGGTTCCTGCCCGAGATTCGCCCAACGTCCTGGAATTATCCGGTAATATCTATGGCAATTGGCGCGGCAGCAAATACAGCTTTATCACGCGCGATCGCCCCGGCTTTCTCGACAATGCCGGCGACGAATTCGAGTTGGCTGTCACCCGTCTCGACCATGTGCAGGAATATCTCGCGGAAACCCGCTTCGATGTCATGTGGCACAGGCACACGGGACAATCGTGGCGACTGCGTTCCTCGGTTACGCTCGCAGACGCATTGCGCCTGATCGAAACGGAACCAGTGCTGCGCTCGGTTTTATGACCATGAAGCCGTTCCGAGAGGCAGAATCCATCCCGGCGAGATGGCCCGCCGTGCGTATCAGGCGCTCAGCAGCCGTCCCGCCTCCGCGGCAAGCCGCCCGATCAGCGCCGTCAGGTCCTGCTGAACCGTGGCGAAGCGCGCCAGCCGTTCGATCCGCGCCTCGTCCATGTAGAGCCCGCGCGCGATTTCGAGCTGCAGTGCGTGCACGCCCTCGCGCGGCCGGCCGTAATGGCGGGTGATATAGCCCCCGGCATACGGGTCGTTGCGCCGTACCACATAGCCGAGCGCGTCCAGCATCTGCTCCATGAACCTTGTGATCCGCGGCGCGCACGCAGTGCCGTGCGCGTCCCCGAGCACAAAATCGGTGCCGCTGCGACCGCCGCCCGGCTGAACCGGCATAGAGTGGCAGTCCACCAGCAGGCAATGGCCGAACATCGCGCGCGTGCCGCCGATCAGCGCTCCCAGCGTGTCGTGATACGGCTGCCAGCAATGTCGGATGCGCCGTTCGGCCTCCACGAACCGGAGCTTGCCGCGGTAGATCGCCTCGCCAGTCGCCACCACGCGGGCAATGGTGCCGAGCCCGGCGCCGACGCGCGCGCTGGTCGTGTTGACCCAGGCCGGGAGCTGCTCCTCGAACATGGCGGGGTCGAGTTCCCAGGGCTCGCGGTTAGGGTCGCAATAGGCGCGCGGAAAGGTGGCGGCGAGCAGGGGGGCGCCATACGCCGGAGCCTCCAGGAACAGCTCATCGACGAAACTGTCTTCGCTGCGGCGCAGGCTCAGGGCATCGAGCCGCGCGGAGGCGATGAAATCGGGCGGGTAGATGGCCCCAGAATGGGGGGAGGCGAAGACGATCGGCGCGGTCTGGTGCACCGGACGGTGAACGATGAGCGGCTCTTGCAGCGGCAGCGTGACGTCGGCGACGGGCAGGTCCATGCGGGTATTGAACAAGGTGGGCAGGCGGCTGTCACCACCCAGCTTACAGGCGGCTTGCCGGGGGTGGCGGCGGGAGATAGAAGCGCCCGGCTTGGGCGCGTAGCTCAGCGGGAGAGCACTACCTTGACACGGTAGGGGTCAGAGGTTCGATCCCTCTCGCGCCCACCATACAGATCAGGCCCTCCATCCCCGCTCAGACCGTCCGTGACCGCGATCAGCACGTCATTAAAGCCGCGGGTCTTCAGGTCCGTGCCTCGATCTCCCCGCTTCATCGACATAGATCAGGCGCATCACATTGCTGCCAATACGTTGCAGACGTGCTTGGTGCATCTGATCCGCAACAGCCTCGATTATGCCAGTTGGAAGGATCGCCGGGCGTTGGCCGCGGCGCTGCGCCCGATCTATGCCGCGCCGAGCCCGAAGGCGGCCCTGGCGGCGCTGGACGCCTTCGCGGCCGGCGAATACGGATGCAAATTCCCCACCGTCGTCTCCGCGTGGCGGCGGGCCTGGGATCGGGTGATCCCGTTTTTTGTGTTTCCAGCGATCCGGCGCGTGATCTACACCACCAATGCGATCGAAAGCGTCAACGCCAGGCTGCGCAAAACCATCAAGACGCGCGGTACATTTTTCCAGCGATGACGCCGCCAGCAAACTGATCTGCCCACAACTGGAAAGAAGCGAGGGGCCAATTCGCCATCCTCTCCGCGGAGCGCTTCGCCCGGGACGGCTGATACCAGCGGCCCGGCGCGGTGACCCTTCCACCGCGCCGGGCCGCTGGTATGGCGCGCGGGGTTGGTGGGGCGGCCGCGCGCGAAGCCAAGACTCTGATACCAGCGGCCCGGCTCGGTCGGAGCACTCAACGGAAAGGGCCGCTGGTATGAGACCGCGCCTTTCTGGTTGCCAGCGTGGCGTCGCGCTCAGGCATTGGCAAGGTCAGGACGAAGGAACAAGCGCTTTGATCGAGCCAAGGAACATGCTCAGAAGCCAGAGCAGGCTTGCCGGGCCGAGCCTGCATCCCTAGGGTCAACCGCCCAGTGCGGGCGAGATCATCAACCGCCTCGCACACAGAAATTATGACAGCTCCGAAGCCCGAGGACTTTGGAAGCGTCGCGCCAAGCGCCTGGATCGCCACGCCGCCGCACGGGGCAGCTCGCGATGTCTTCTCCGTATCTCTGCGTCTCGGTGGTGAATCTTGCTTCTTGATTTCCGCTGTCAGTAACACCCCGCCTGGCGCGCGCGCTCGCGCACCAGCGCCAGCACCGCGCGGCAGATCGGCATTTCCTTGCAGACGATCTCCCCCAGCTCCACCACCGCGCCCAACAACGCATCGATCTCCATCGGCCGGCCGCGTTCCAGGTCCTGCAGCATCGATGTTTTGTGCTCGCCGACCTCGGCTGCGCCGTCGATCCGCTTCTCCACATCGATTGCGAAGCGGCTGCCGAGCGCCTCCGCCACGGCTTTGGCTTCCAACATCATCGCCCGGCACAAAGCGCGGAGTTCCGGGTCGCCGGTGATGCGGTCCAAGGTCGCAGTGGTCAGCGCCGAGATCGGATTGAAGGCGAGATTGCCCCATAGCTTGATCCAGATCTCGTCGCGGATACGGGGGCGGATCGGCGCTTTCAGGCCGGCGGCGATCAGCAAGCGCGACAGGGCCTCGACCCGCGGCGTGCGCGATCCGTCCGGTTCGCCCAGCGTGAACCGGTCGCCGTAGCTGTGCTCGATCACCCCAGGTGCGATGACTTCCGCCGCTGGATATACGACGCAGCCGATCACCTGGGGCGGAGGCAACACCTTCCAAAGCGTGCCGCTGGGATCGACGCTGTGCACCCGCCGGTCGTGGTATGGCCCGTCCAATCCGTAGAAATACCAGTAGGGGACACCGTTGACACCGGTCACCAGCGTGCTTTGCGGCCCGAGCATCCGCGCGATCTGCCCGGCCGCGCCCGCCAAGGAATGCGCCTTCAGGGTGACGATCACATAGTCCTGCACACCGGCGTCGCCCGCATCCGCGAGGCAGCGCGGTCGCACGGTGATCGTCTCGCCGCCGGTGATCAGCCGCAGCCCGTCTGCCTGCATCGCCGCGAGATGCGGGCCGCGGGCGATGAACGTCACGTCGGTGCCCGATGCCGCCAGCCGCGCGCCGAGGAATCCCCCGATAGCGCCGGCGCCGAACACCGCGACCCTCATGCGGTCAGGCCAAGCTTCTCGGCCAGGCCGATGCGCTGCAGCTTGCCGGTCGCGCCTTTCGGAATCTCTTCAACAAAGATGATCTTGCGCGGCACTTTGAACTGCGCCAGCCGCGCGGCGACGAAGTCGCGCAGCTCATGCTCAGCGACCGTCAGACCTTCCTGCACCACGATGCAGGCGGCGACCTCCTCGCCCAACATGGCGTGTGGCATCGCGAACGTGACGCATTGCGCCACCGCCGGGTGATCCATCAGCACGATATCGACCTCGATCGGGCTGATCTTCTCGCCGCCGCGGTTGATCAGCTCCTTGAGCCGCCCGGTCAGCCGCAGATAACCGTCTACGTCCAGAAAACCCTGATCGCCAGTACGGAACCAGCCATTGGTGAACGCCGCGGCATTGGCTGCCGGATTGTTCTCATAGCCCGACGTTACATCGCGGCCGCGGATCACCACCTCGCCCAGTTCACCCGCGGGTTGCAGCATGCCGGTATCATCCATGATGGCAATCTCCGGCCCGGCGGCGACGCCGACCGAACCCGGATAGCGCTTGCCGGGCGGCAGCGGGTTGGAGGCCATCTGATGCGCCGCCTCGGTCATACCGTAGGACTCGATCACCGGCACGCCGAAGGTCTGCTCCATCATCTCCATCACCTGCGGCGGCAGCGAGGATGAAGAGGAGCGGATGAACCGGAGCCGGCCGGCCTTGATCGCCGCCTCGTGGCGGCCGGCGAGACCCAGGATCGCCTGGTGCATCGTGGGCACCGCGGTGTACCAGCTCGGTCGCACCTCGTGGAACCAGGAGAAGAAGCGGAAGGCGTTGAACCCGGGCGTGCAGCAGACCGCCGCGCCGGCAGCAAGACTCGACAAGGTTGCCGCCATCAGCCCGTGGATGTGGAACAGCGGCATGATGTTGAGGCACACGTCGTCGGGCGTGAGCCGCAGCGTCTCGCCGATATGGTAGGCCGAGGCGGTGATGTTGACGTGCCGCAATGGCACGATCTTCGGTCGCGAGGTCGTGCCGGACGTATGCAAAACCAGCGCGACGTCCTGCGCTTCAGCCGGCCCGCTTGTCGCCGGCGTTCCGCTCAGTGATGTGGGGGCCCGCAGCGTGAACCGGCCTGCCGCCGTATCGTCCGGAACCAAGTCCACGATCGGGATGTGGCGTTCGGCCGCCACGCCGCGCGCGGGGCTTTCCATCCCTTCGGCGATGACCAGCGCTTTGGCGTTCAGGTCAGAGAGATAAAACGCGAATTCTTCGGTCTTGTACGCCGGGTTGAGCGGGGCAGTCGTCGCGCCGGCGCCGATCGCGACGAAGGCGGCGGCCATCTCCGGCCCGTTCGGCAGGACGATCGCCACGCGATCGTTGCGGCCGATGCCCATTCCGTTCAGGTCGGCAACAGTGCGATGCACAAGTTCGCGCAGGCCGCGCTGCGTGAGCCACGGCCGTCCTGGCGCCCCGATCGCCGGGCGCTGCGGCTCGGCGCGAGCCAACAGATCGATGATCGTGTCGGTGGGATAGTTGGTCATGGACGGGCCAAAGCACGAAGCCGGCCGGGTGACAAGGCAGGCTTGCGTGAAGCTTTCTCAGTGTCCCAGAGCGTGCCAGAGAGGGCGCCAGCGACGGTGATGATGCCGCCCAGTAATCCGGCGATCGCGATCGAGCTTTGCGATTCCAAGAACAGCTTGCGGGTCTCCGCGTTCAGCTTTTCGATTTCCGCGAAATCCACCCTGCGTGTCTCGAATAATTTCTGCGTTTCGGCGAACAGCTTCTGCGTTTCCGCGCGATCGCGGTCGATGCGCGCAAGTTCGCGCCGGAGACCGAGGGGGCGGATCGCCGAAGGTTTCGCTCATGGCCACACGTCGTGAAACCGTAACCCCAGATGGGTGCTCTCGAAAGCTTAAACCGGCATTTCCGCGCTTTGTCTCAAGCTGTCTCGCGGGCGCAGGTTTGCAGAATGCCGACGGCCTCGCCGATCTCCCCATAGCGGAGCGTCAGCGGCGTTATGCCGAACCGCAGTACGTCCGGAGGGCGAAAATCGCCGATGACGCTGCGCGCGATCAGCCCCCGCATGATCGCCTCGGCACGCGGATGCGACAGGCACACTTGGCTGCCCCGTCGGTCCTCCTGGCGCGGCGTGATCACCCGGAAACCGGCGGCCTCCGCCATGGTCATGAAAAGCGCGGTCATCCGCAGCGACTTGACCCGCACCGCCTGTGGGTCCGCCTCCAGCGCGATATCCACGCCGACCTCCAGCGCCGCCAGGCTCAGTATGTGCGGCGTGCCGACCAGGGCACGCGCAATGCCCGGCGCGGGCCGGTACTCCGGGCTGAACTCGAATGGGTCGGCATGCCCCATCCATCCGGTCAACGGTGTCGGCGCGCCCTGATGCCGAGGCGCGACATACAGAAACCCGGGCGCACCGGGCCCGCCATTGAGAAACTTGTAGCCGCAGCCCACAGCGAAATCGGCCTCGCACCCTGCCACATCCAACGGCACCGCCCCGGCGGAATGCGCGAGATCCCAGATCACCAGCGCACCCGCCGCGTGCGCCGCCCGTGTCAGTCCCGCCATGTCGTGCATCCGCCCGGTGCGGAAATCGACATGCGTCAGCATCAGCACCGAGACATCCTCGTCCAACGCCGCTTCGATCGTCTCCGGCTCGGCCAGCCGCACCGTGTGGCCGCGCCCCAGCAGCGCCGTCAGGCCCTGGGCGATGTAGAGATCGGTCGGGAAATTCCCCCGCTGCGAGAGGATCACCCGGCGCTCCGGACGTAGCGACAGCGCCGCTGCCAACGCCTTGAACAGGTTCACCGAGGTGGTGTCGCACGCAACCGTGCTGGCCGGCGCCGCGCCGATCAGCTTGCCGATCTTCTCCCCCACGCGTCGCGGCAATTCCATCCAGCCGTTGGTCTCCCACGACCGGATCAGGTCGTGCCCCCATTCGCGGTCGATGACCGCGGTCAGCCGCGCCCTGGTCTGCTTCGGCAGCGGCCCCAGCGAATTGCCGTCGAGATAGATCACCCCTTCCGGCAGCTCGAACATATCACGGAACCGGGCGAGAGGATCGTCCCGGTCCAGGCTCGCCAGCTCCGTCATGCCGCGAACTTGCCGTGCTTGCCGGCAAGCCGGCGCACGATGTCCAGCCCGAACTCGCTCGGGCGCATTGCCGGCGCGCGGTCGTGCACGATGAGGTCGGCTCGCGCCCCGAACAGCCGCTTGCCGTAGCAGATCATGCTTTCGAGCGACTGCATGACGAAAACGATTGCCGGCAGCATCGCCGCATAGCCCAGTTCGGCCGCGAGCTGATCGCCACCCCGGAACAGCTCATAGGCACGCACCGCATGGTCGATCAGTTCGGGCGCCAGGATCAGCCCGGCGCAGCCGGCCCGCAAATTGTCGGTGAATTCCAGCCCGCCGCGGCCGTTGAACACAGGCAGGCCGCTCTGTTCGACGAACTGGCGGATGTCGCAGGCGGGACCTTCGCCCTTGAGCAGCCGGACATTCGGATGCTGACCGACCAGCTCCGTCAGATCCTCGACCGATAGGCCGCGGCCCATATAGGCCGGGGCGTTCTGTATCGCCACCGGAATGCCGGCCGTATCGGCGACGCGTCCGAAGAAGCGGATGTATTCCGCCGCACTGTACGTGCCGACCATCGGTGGCTGCAGGATCACCCAGTCGGCCTTCACCGACTCCGCGGCCCGTACCAGGGCGACCTGCTCCGCCGCCGAAGCACCGGAGATCGTGACGCCCAGCGGCACGCGGCCGGCGGTGTCCTCCGCGACCCACTCCATCAGCGTGCGCCGTTCGGCCTCGGACAGTTTCGCGGCCTCGCTCGCTAACCCGAGCGTCACCATGCCGTGCACGCCAGCCTGTAGGCACAGCTCCACCTGGCGCCGCATTGCCGCGCGGTCGAGGCGCTCCTGCCCATCGAAGAGCGCATAAACCACCGCGTGGATGCCATGCCGCGTTTCCATCGGCCACTACAATGGCGAGGGGCGGCTATCGAAGACAAGTGACAGGGCCGGCCGGAACCCCTGGAACCGGCTCACACCGGCGCCGTTTCGGTCCCGGTCATGATCATTGCCTGCTCCGATTGCGGGACCATCCAGAGCATGCCGGCATTGCAATGGCATAGCCGCCTGAGCTGCTGTCGCTGCGACAAGGTGCTGGAGCGGACAGCCGGGCGTAGCCTGGACGCCGCCCTGGCCCTCGCGCTCGCCACGCTGATCCTGCTGATCCCGGCAAATGCCACCACACTGCTGACGATCCGGGTGCTCGGGCTCGATCGCAGCAGCCGGCTCGGCTCCGGCATCGTCGGGATGTGGATCGACGGCTGGCCGCTGCTGGCCCTTGTGGTCGGGCTGCAAGGCGTGATCCTGCCGTTTTTCCGCTTCGGCCTGCTCAGCGCGGCGCTGACCGGCATCAAGCTGGACCGGCAGGGGCCCTGGACGGGAGTGGTGTTCCGCTGGGCGCAGCGGCTCGACCATTGGTCGATGCCGGACGTGTTCCTGCTGGGGGCCGTGGTCGGCTACAGCCGGATCGCGGCGCAGATTCCGGTCACCATCGGCCCGGGCGGGTGGTCGCTGGTCGCGGCAGCGGCGCTCTCGATGTTGACCCGCGCCAGTCTCGATGCCCGTTCGGTCTGGCGGATGATCCAGCGTCCGGACTCCCCAGGTACACGGACCGCGCATCGGCTGCACCGAGTGCGACCTCGTGCTGCCTGCGCGCATGACAGGCACGCGCTGCCCGCGCTGCCGTGCACGGCTGCAGATGCGCAAGCCGTTCGCGGTGGCGCGCGCCGCCGCACTGATCGCTGCGAGCTATCCGCTTTACATGGTGGCGAACTGGTTTCCAATGAACGTGACGACGGAGTTCGGGAAACCGAGCAATCAGACGATCTTCTACGGCGTCGAGCGTCTCCTCCAAGCCGGGTTCTGGCCGCTCGCCGCGCTTGTTTTCGCGGTCAGCATCCTCATCCCGCTTGCCAAGCTGATCGGCATGACCTGGCTGCTCTGGTCCGTGCGCCACCATTCGGCGCGCAAGTTGCGGCCGAAGACGCGGCTCTACCGCGTTGTCGAGGAAATCGGACGGTGGTCGAACATGGACATCTTCACCATCGCCACCTTCATGCCGATCATGCAGCTGGGTGGCTTCGTCAGCGTGCATCCGGGCGGCGGTGCGCCGGCCTTCATTGCCGTGATCGTGCTGACAATGATCGCGGTACGCGTGTTTGATCCCCGTCTCATGTGGGACAGCGTGCCCGAACTCGCGGGGGCCTCATGAGTCCCGATGATGCCGGCCGGCCGGAGCACGAGCCGGATTCCGGGCCCACCTCGTCGCGCGTCGCTCCAGGGCCGCCGTCGGCGAAACACCATAAGAGCCGCTGGCCTGGGTGGATCTGGGCCATTCCGATCGCCGCGGTGCTGATCGTCGGCTGGCTCGGCTTCAAACAGTTCGCCTCCAGCGGGCCGGAGATCACGGTTACCTTCAAGACCGCCAGCGGCATTCAGGCCGGCAATACGCATGTGGAATATCACGGTCTCCAGGTTGGTCAGGTGGAAGCGGTCCACCTGCAAAAGGATATGCAGCATGTGGACCTGAAGATCCGGATGGACGCGGACATGGAGGGCCATCTCGGCAAAGGCACCGAGTTCTGGATCGCCGGGGCGAATCCGAGCCTGTCCAACCTGTCCTCGCTGAAATCGATCGTTTCTGGTCCAACGATCGGTATCATGCCGAAGCCCGGGCACAAGCAGGACCATTACGAAGGGCTCCCCGAGCCGCCGGTGGTGCAGGAAACCGTGTCGGGGCGGCATTTCATCCTGCATGCCGCCAACATCGGCAATGTGTCGCGCGGTTCCTCGGTGTATGTCGCCGACCAGGAGGCGGGCAGTGTCGAGTCCACCAACCTCGAGCCTGATCACAGCTTCAAGTTGATGATTTTCATCAAGGCGCCGTACGACGGGCTGGTGCACACCGGCACACGGTTCTGGAACGCCGGCGCGGCGCAGCTTTCGATGCAGCCGAACGGACCGAAGTTGCAACTGCAATCGGTCTCCGCGCTGATGAAGGGGGCGGTGGGTTTCACCATGCCCTCCGCCGATAACGGTCCGCCGGCGCCGGACGGACAGCAGTTCCCGCTGTATCCGAGCAAGGACGCCGCGGAGTATGCCCCCGGTCCGAACGCAATCATCTACCGGGTCGTGTTCCCGGCCGAAGGCGGCGGGTTGCAGGCGAATGCCCCGGTGGAGCTGGCTGGCAAGCGTGTCGGCACGGTGCAGGACAGCACGCTCGTTTACGATCCGCACGGCGGCAAGCTCACCGACGAGGTGACGATCGCGCTCGAGCCCAGGGACATAACCCTGGCGGGCGGCGCCAAATGGCCCGCCAAGCCGCGTGCGCAGATGGATGCGCTGGTGCAGAGCCTGATCGGCGATGGCATGCGCGCCCAGCTTGGGTCCTCGGTGCCGATGGTCGGGCCGAAAACAGTCGAGCTCGCCTTCGTCCAGGATGCCGGGCCGGCCGCGCTGATCCCCGGCAATCCACCGGAGATCCCGGCGAGCGGCGCCGGTTCCGGGATCGGCGGCATCATGACGGCGGTGAACAAGATCGCCGGCAAGATCGATGCGCTGCCGCTCGATCAGATCGGTCAGAACATCAAGGAGATCAGCGGACGGATCGCCACGCTCAGCAAGTCGCCGCAGCTTACGGCGACGATCGAGAATCTTGACCGCTCGGTCGCGCATGTCGAACACATGACCGCCGCGGCGCAGGTGCAGCTCCCGAGCCTCGTGAGCGAATTGCGTCGGGTCGCCAGCCAGGCGGACCAGACCGTCGCCGCGGCGCGCGGGCTGATCAACAACCAGTACGGCGCCACGGCGACAGGCGTGAATAGTGCCGGGCTGAGCCAGACGCTTTACGAGCTGAGCCAGGCTGCGCGGTCAGTACGGCAGCTTGCCGACATGCTCGACCGAAACCCCTCTGCGCTGATCCGCGGCAGGGGCTGAACCAGCCTTCCGGTTACGGCTTCGTGGGCGGTACCGGCGGTGTCCGTGCTCCGCGCCGGGGTGCCGTCCAGGTTGAAGACCTGCACCGTGGCGGCGCTCTTGGCCTTTGCGATCTCCTGCTGCACGCCGTCCTTCACCAGTTGCTGGCGAAGCTGGTCGCGCGCCTGTTCGAAGCTGGGCACCGGCGCCTGGCGGCGGTCCACCACCATGATCACGTGCCAACCGAACTGGGTGTGCACCGGGGTCTGCGTGAACTGGCCGGGCTTCAGGGCAAAGGCGGCATCGGAGAAAGCCGGCACCATCTCGTCCTTTTTGAAGAAGCCGAGGTCGCCGCCATCCGCCGCGCCGGGATCCTTGCTGTATTTCTTCGCCAGGGTGGCGAAATCCGCGCCCTTGTTGAGCTGGGCGATGATGTCTTTCGCCTGGTCTTCCGACTCGACCAGGATGTGCTTGGCGTGGACTTCCTCCTCACCGGGCTTGCTGGCGATCTGCTTCTGATACGCCGCCCGCAATGCCTGGTCGGTGATGGTCGGGCCGAGTTCCTTGCTAAGGAACGCGTTGTCCAGCACCTGATCGCTGGCTGCGGCGATCTGCCGCTGCACCGCCGGATCCTTGTCGATGCCGGCTTTGCGGGCGGCATCGGCCAGGACCATCTCGCTGATCATGCTGTCAAGTACCCGCGGATAGATCTGCTCGGGCGGCATCGCCTGCATGTTCGCCGGCAGGGACTGCGCGGCGATCTTCACGTCGCTCAGATAGATCGGCTGGCCGTTGACCTTGGCGAGGATCGGGTCTGCCGCTGGTGCGGGCGAAGCCGGGGAGGGGGTCTGCGCCCGGGCACCCGCCCCAAGGAAGGCCGTCGGAAGGGCAGCGGCGAGCACCACGGCAAACACGCGGGCCGGGCCCCCATGGCGAACAGTCATCATAGCTCCTGGGATAAAGGCACCGGACTATGGCCGAACCCTATAGCGGTCACAAGCGAACTTGCTGCAATCCCTGGGTAGGAAGGGGAGCCAGCCTTTCGTTGACCGGGGGGCAGGCGGGTCCTATCTCCAGCCTTCCACTCCGCCGGGCCGCCCCGGAAAGGTTTTGATGCTCGCCGCTATTGCCCGTACCGTGCTCGGCACCGCCAACGACCGCATGCTGAAGGCGTATCGCCGCCGGGTGCCGCAGATCAACGCACTCGAGCCGGCCATGCAGGCGCTGTCGGACACCGCGTTGCGAGCGAAGACCGCGGAATTCCGGGAAAAACTCGCGGCCGGTACCACGCTCGACGACATCATGCCGGAGGCCTTCGCGGTGGTGCGAGAGGCGGGCGTGCGCACCCTTGGCCAGCGGCATTTCGATGTGCAGCTCATCGGCGGCATGGTCCTGCATGACGGCCGCATCGCCGAAATGAAGACCGGCGAAGGCAAGACGCTGGTCGCCACCTTACCCGTTTATCTCAACGCCCTGGCCGGCAAGGGCGTGCATATTGTTACAGTAAACGATTACCTGGCCCGGCGCGATGCCGATTGGATGGGCCAGATCTACCGGTTCCTCGACATGACGGTCGGCGTGATCGTGCACGGGCTCGATGATGTGCAACGCCGCGCGGCCTATGCCGCCGACATCACCTACGGCACGAACAACGAATTCGGCTTCGACTATTTGCGCGACAACATGAAATACCGGCTGGAGGACATGGTCCAGCGGGATTTCGTCTTCGGCATCGTCGATGAGGTGGACAGCATCCTGATCGACGAGGCGCGCACCCCGCTGATCATTTCGGGCCCCGCCGAGGACAGTTCGGAACTGTATCGCCGCGTCGACGCCGTCGTGAAGGAGTTGGTCAAGGACCCGGACACCTACGAGAAAGACGAGAAATTCCGCACCGTGTCGCTGACCGAACCGGGGTCGGAGCAGGTCGAGGACATGCTGCGCGAGGCCGGCATCATCACCGAGGGCAATCTATACGACATCTTCAACGTGTCGGTGGTGCACCACGTGCACCAGAGCCTGCGGGCGCACACGCTGTTTGCCCGGGATGTTGATTACATCGTCCGGCAAGGCAAAGTGGTGATCATCGACGAATTCACCGGCCGGATGATGGAAGGACGGCGCTATTCCGACGGGCTGCATCAGGCGTTGGAGGCGAAAGAAGACCAGGAGGTGCAGGCCGAGAACCAGACGCTCGCATCTATTACTTTCCAGAATTACTTTCGCCTCTATCCAAAGCTTGCGGGCATGACCGGCACTGCGGTGACCGAGGCCGACGAGTTCGCGGAGATCTACAAGCTGGACGTGGTAGAAATCCCCACCAACGTGCCGGTCATCCGCAAGGACGAGGACGACGAGGTCTACCGCACGGCGGAAGAAAAATGGGAGGCGGTGGCGACGCTGATCGACGAGACGCGCAAGACCGGGCAGCCGTCGCTTGTCGGCACCGTTTCGATCGAGAAAAGCGAGCATCTCTCCGCCATCCTGAAGCGGAAGAAGGTCCCGCACGCGGTGCTGAACGCGCGCTTCCACGAGATGGAAGCGGAAATCGTGGCCGAAGCCGGCGCCCCCGGCGCGGTGACGATCGCCACCAACATGGCCGGGCGCGGCACCGACATCAAACTCGGCGGCAATCTCGAGATGCGGCTGAAAAAGGATCTGGCCGGCATAGAGGACCCGGGCTTGCAAGCGGCGCGCGAGGCGGAGATTTGCGATGAAATCGCCGCCGCGCATGACACGGTGAAGCAGGCCGGCGGCCTGTTTGTGATCGGCACCGAGCGGCACGAGAGCCGGCGCATTGACAACCAGTTGCGCGGCCGCTCGGGCCGGCAGGGCGACCCGGGGCGCTCGCACTTCTTCCTGTCGCTCGAAGACGACCTGATGCGGATCTTCGGCTCCGACCGCATGGGCGGGCTGTTACAGAAGCTGGGCCTGAAACCCGGGGAGGCGATCGTCCATCCCTGGATCAACAAGGCGCTCGAGAAGGCGCAGAAGAAGGTCGAGGCGCGCAACTTCGATACGCGCAAGAACGTGCTGAAATACGACGACGTGATGAATGACCAGCGCAAGGAAGTATACGCCCAGCGCAAGGAGTTCATGCGCGCGATCGATGTTTCGGAGACGGTCGGCGAAATGCGCGCCGAAGTGATTGCTGCGATGGTGGCCCGTCGGATCCCCGAAAAGGCCTTCGCCGAACAATGGGAACTGAAGGAGCTGGCCGAAGATTGCCGCCGGCTGCTCAATCTCGACCTGCCGATCGAGGACTGGGGCCGCGAGGAAGGCATCGACGAGACGCAGATCCGCGACCGCGTCGAGCAGGCAGCGGAGCAGTTCATGGCGGCGAAAGCGGCCAACATGACGCCGGAGCTGATGCGTTTTATCGAGAAGTCGCTGCTGATCCAGACCTTGGACGCGGTCTGGAAGGAGCACCTGTATGCGCTCGATCACATGCGCCAGGGGATCGGCCTGCGGGTGTACGGACAGAAGGACCCGCTCCGCCAGTACCAGGCCGAGGCATTCGCCCTGTTCAACGCGATGCTGGACGAGCTGAAAGAGCGGGTGACCTCCATGCTGGGGCGGGTCGAGTTGGCCCCCGACCGTCCGCCCGAACCGGCTCCCGTCGTGCAACGCTACACCGAGCTGCATCCTGAACCCGCGCCGGCCTACGCCGGAGATGGCGACACCGATGTAGCAACGCTGCCTCCGCCGACGATGGCACTGTCGGCGCAGCCGATGCGCGCGGAGGCCCTCGATCCGTCCAATCCAGCGACATGGCAGAACACGCCGCGTAACGCGCCGTGCCCATGCGGATCGGGGAAGAAGTACAAACACTGCCACGGCCGCTTGGCATAGCGGCACGCCCCTTTACCCCGTGGGAGAGGCGGCGTTTGGCGGCGCACGGTCTTCGGGAACCACGACCAGGGAGGCCGGCGGCAGCCAAGCATCAACAACTGCCCCGCGCGCGAATGCCGCGGTAACCGGAGAATGCGCCTTGAGTTGAATTCCGGCGGGAGCCTCCAGCAGGTATTCGATGTGGTCGCCCATGAACGCAACGTCGGCAACCGTGCAGGCCAGATGATTCGGCTCCGATACCGGTACCCGTCCAAGCGCGATGTCGCTGGCGTGGATAAACGCCCGGGCCTGACCCGATGCGCTCCGTAGGCTTTCGGCTTCCAGCGTGCCGGCGCCCTCGATGGTCGCGATTCCCCGCTCCACCCTCACGGGGATCTGGTTGGCATACCCGACGAACCCGGCGACAAAGGCATTCACCGGACAGCGGTAGATGTCCTCAGGCGTGCCGAATTGCACGACCTCGCCCGCACGCATGACCGCGATGGTGTCCGATAGTGCGAGCGCCTCGCGCTGGTCATGCGTGACATACACCGACGTGATACCAAGCTCGCGCGTGACCTGGCTGATCTCGACCCGCATCTCCTCGCGCAATCCAGCATCCAGGTTGGACAGCGGCTCGTCGAGCAGCAGGATGGTCGGCCGATAGGCGATGGCGCGCGCCAGCCCGACTCGCTGTTGCTGCCCACCGGAGAGCTCGCGCGGGAAAGCGGCTGCGTGGCGGTCGAGATGCACCAACGCCAGCGCCTCGGCAACGCGCCGACGAGCCTGCTCGGTCGGCATGCGTCTGACCCGCAGCGGGAACGCAACATTGTTGGCAACGCTGAGATGAGGGAACAGAGCGAAGCTCTGGAACACCATGCCCATGTTGCGCCGCCATGTCGGCAGGCGGGTGACATCGCGGCCCTGCACCAGGACCTTGCCGGCATCCGGCTGGAGATAGCCAGTGATCAGCCGCAGCAACGTCGTCTTGCCGCAACCGCTGGGTCCCAGCAGAGACAGGAACGTGCCTTGCGCGATCGCCAGCGATACATCGGCCACTGCGGTGAAGCGGCCCCACGACTTGCGGACGCCGCGCAGCTCCAGCATGGCTTCGCTCATTGGCGCATCTCAGGCGCCCTTCATCCCGCCGAGCAGGCCCTCCGGACGCACCATCTGCATCAGCAGCAGCAGAAAGGCGAGGGACGGAATCAGCAGGATCACGCTGATCGCCGCCGCGACCGAGACGTAGCCGTTGCCGATCGACAGATAAGTCTGCACCGGCAGGGTGACGGTGTCGGCGCCATAGACCATGAGCGTCAGCACGAAGTCGTTGTACGAGCTCAGGAAGGAGAACAGCGAGGCGGCCACGATGCCGGGCAAAGCCAGCGGCACGATCACTCGCCGGAACAGTTGCGCCGGCCCGCAGCCAAGCACGCTGCCGGCCTCGATCAGCCGTTCGTCCATCCCTTCGAATGTGCTGGTCAGCACCAGCACCGCGAAGGGGGCGGCCAGGATCACGTGCGCCAGCGCGATGCCGAGATACGTGTTGGTGAGCTGCAACGCGTAGAACAGCTTGGCGACGCCGAGCGCGAAGGTGATCTCGGGCACCATGCGCGGAAACAGAATGAGACCGATCAGCAGACCGCGCAGCGGCAGGCGGTGTCGGGCGATCGCCCAGCCGGAGGGAATCGCCAGCACCAGCGAGAAGATCGTTGCCAGCACTGCGATCAACGTGGTGTTCCACAGTACCTTGCCGAGATCGACCGTCGATGCCGCCCAGCCGAACCAACGCAGCGTCCAGGTGGCGGGCAGCAGACGCATGCCGAACCAGTCGGCGCCGAAAGCCTGCAGCAGAATCATCACCAGCGGCAGCGTGATGAACAGCACGAAGCACAGCATGAGCAGCGCGACGCCCGATCGGCGCAGGGCAATAGCGGCCGAGCGGCTCATGGGCGGCCTCGCGATCCGGCGCGATCAAGACGGCCGTACGCAAGCACCAGGACGATCTGCACGAGCGCCATGATGACGGCCATCGCACTGGCCTGCGGCCAGTCGAGGAACACGGTGGCCACCGTGAAGACGCGCACCGACAGCACCTGATAGTTGCCGCCGGCAATCAGCGGCACGCTGAAGGCGCCGAAGCATTGCAGGAAGACCATGACCGCGCCGGCCCAGATGCTGGGCTTCAACAACGGCAGCACGACGCGGCAGAACACCAGCCAGGGAGTTGCCCCCATCACCAGCCCTGCCTCCTCCAGCGCCGGGTCGATGGCGCCCAGGCCGGAGATGATGGCCAGCGCGCCGTAGGGGAAGAACATCCAGATGTAGAACAGGATGATGCCCGGGATGGTGTAGTCGATGGGCAGCGGCTGCTTCACCACCCCGAGCACGCGGACCAGAAAGAAGTTGAACCAGCCGGTTCGGTCGTAGAGGAACAGAAGTCCCAGCGCGCCGACCAGCGCCGGGATGACCATCGGCAACATGATCAGGAAGCGCAGGGCGGCGCGTCCGGCAAAACGGCGTCGCAGCATCAGTGCCAGCGGCACGGACAGGATCAGCGACAGCAGCGTCGCGGCCAGCGACAGAAACAGCGTCAGTACCAGCACGCCTCGTCCCTCGGGGCTGGCAAGGAACCCGGTGTAGTTGGCGAAGGTCAGGCCGACGCCTTGCCTCGGGTGCACGCTTTGCGCCACCGTGTAGGCGAGCGGGTAATAAAACGCCGCGGCCATGAAGACGAGCAGCGGCAGGACAAGGGCGCCGCTCAGCCGCCGGCGCAGCCAGTACATCCCGATCGACCGCCTATTGGCGGATGTAGTCCATGCCGTGCTCCTGGATGAAGGTGATCGCGTCGAGGTTGCTCAAGCGGATGCCGTGCGCTTCCGCCACGTTTACCGGCGGGATCTTCTCCCACGCCGAGGCAGGAGCCTGCTTCCAGACTTCGGTGCCGGGATACTGATACATCGTCTCCAGCATCTTGAGCTGGATCTCGGGAGACAGCAGCAGATTCATCACCCTGTAGGCGGCGCCCTTCTGCTCCGGCGTGTCCACGGCGGGGACGGCGAGCCAGGCATTGGAGGAGCCGATCACGTTGGCGTCCAGAGGAGCCGCCTTGATGGTCTCGGGAAGCTGCCCCTGGGTCGCGCTCCACAGTGAGTAGTCCTGCGCGTAGCTGGTCAACCAGACCTGTTCGGTCTGAAACTGGTGGAACATCACCGGCGGGCTGGAGGCGACCGGCTGGGCAAAGCACTTGCTGAACTCGGAGAACTTCTCCCAGGCGGATTTCCAGACCGGGGATGCCTGCAGCTCGGCGAGCGGCTTGCTGAAATCCACACCGAAGGCGGCCAGGAAGCTGTAGATGATGGCACGCCCGCCGCCGGAGCCGGCATCCGGCCTGATCATCCCGAAATGGCCGCAGAGCTCCTGCCGGCGATCAAATAGCTCTTTCCATGTCTTCGGCGGGTCCTTCACGAAGGCCGAGTTGTAGATCAGGTTGAATTGGGCGCGCCACATCAGCAGCCCCTCGCCATGAAGATCGACGCCGTTCTCGCTCTTCATGAACTCGGGCGGCTCCATCTTCTGGTTCGGGATGGCGGCTTCCTGGTTCGGATAGACCGGCTCGAGCGGGATGCCGGCATGGACCATGTTGGCGATATCGAGGTCCTTGATGAACAACAGGCTGAACTGCGGATGTCCGGGCTGCCAGGATTGCATCTGAAGCTGCAGCGTGGGGCCGGAGCCGACCGTGTAGCTGACGTCGAGCCCGAGCTTCTCGTGGATCGCCGGGATCAGCACCTGTTTCCAGAACGCCTGGAAATTCGGCCCGGAGACGGTATCGACGACGCTGACGGTCTCGGCCGGTGCCGGTCTTGCGAGCATCAGAAGAACCGCCAGAAGCGATGCCGCGAAGACGGGGACCCGGATGGTCTTGCACCGATGGCCGCGCATAATCGTATTGCCTCCCTGCTACCCGGTTCCTCCGGACTTCGAATCGAATAAAATCACCAATGCCCACGTTTGCAAAGTGCCGCCGATGCCAGACCTGAGGCTTGCCGTCGTGACCGATATCCATTTCGGGTTGGATACCGACACGAAGAAGGGCAGTGTGGCGCTCGAACTGCTAGGCCGGTTCCTTCGCGCCGCGGAGGCAGTTCGCGCGGATGCTTTGATCGATCTTGGCGACCGCATCTCGGATATCGGCCCCTCTGAAGACCTGCGATTGGCCCGCCGGGTCGGGGCCGCGTTCGGTAGTACGCCGCGGAAGCGACTGCATCTCTGCGGTAACCATGATCGCGCCTTCCTTTCGGCTGCCGAGAATGCCGCAGCCCTGGGGATCGACACCGGCAGCCGGGTGGTCGAGCTTGCCGGGGCTCGGCTGGTGTTGTGGGAGCCGAATGTCCGAACCTCACCCGGACAAGGCTTTTCGTTGGCTCCTGGCAATCTTGAGTGGTTGGAAGCCAACCTCGTCGGATCGTTCGGACCGACGCTGCTGTTCTCTCATGTGCCTTTATCAGGTCAGTCGATGGCAGGGAATTATTGGTTCGAACGCGACCCGTCGGGTGCCGCGTATCGGCAGCAACCGCAGATCCGGGAAGTGCTGGCGAGATGTCCCGGCGCGATGGCGGCATTCGCCGGCCATGTGCATTGGAACAGCGTCACCATTCTGGATGGGATCCCGCACTTCACGTTGCAGTCGCTGACCGAGACCTTCACGACATACCCCGAACCGGCAGGAAGCTTTGCCCTGCTCGAACTGACCGATGGGATGTTGCGATGGGCCGTGCATGGGCTCGATCCCCTGGACGTGATGCTCCCGCTTCGTGCGAAAGATCGCTGGTTGGCAAAGCGAAACGGGTAAGTGTCAGATCCGTCGCACCGGTAACCACCACGCCAGAAGCACACCGCTCGCTGTAAAACAGGCGATCGTCAGGAAAGCGCCGCGGAACGCATTGGCGATCTCGCTCTCGACGACCCCCGCTGCATGCCCGTCAGCGCTCCCAGCGCTTGCGGCCCGCGCTCAACGAGGTCGGCGAAGCTCGCCGCGGTATGCGGATCCTGCGCGGCCAGCAACGCGAACAACACCGCGCCGACCAGCGCGGTGCCGAACACGGCGCCGACGGACCGCGAGAACTGAATCGATGCCGCTGCCGCGCCCAGGAATTTCGGGCCCTGCCACGACCTGCCCGGTCATTTGCGGCGATGTCCGGCAGCGCGGTCGCCACGATCGTCTGGTCGAGCGCCGCCAGGAACATCGGCAGCATGATCGATGGGAAATAGGTCAGGAACGTCGAGCGAGATCGCGCGGTCGCCCCTTCCGTCAGGGCATCCGGCCGGCTCGTTTCAGGAGTGCCGAAGGGCATGGGGTGATCTTGAGAGGATTATCACCCTCGGAACACCCCCGCCGCTAGCTGGTGGCCTCGCGCCCCATCTCCATGAATCGCTCCTGCCGGCGGGTGATGAGCGTCGCCGCATCCATGCCGAGCAGCGGCGCCAAGGCGTCCTGAACGGCGGTTCCGACCGATTGCAGCGTCGCCGCTGCATCGCGCTGCGCGCCGCCAAGCGGCTCGGGGATGACCGCATCGACCAGCTTCAGCCGGTGCAGGTCCTCCGCGGTCAGCCGCAGGGCCTCGGCCGCAGCGGGCGCCTGCGCCGCGTCGCGCCACAGGATGGAGGCGCAGCCCTCCGGCGAAATCACCGAGTAGATCGCGTGCTCCAACATCAGCACGCGGTCGCCAGCGGCGAGCGCGATGGCACCGCCCGAGCCGCCTTCGCCGATGATGGTGGCCACGATCGGCACCGGCGCTTCCAGGCACGCTTCGATCGAGCGGGCGATGGCCTCCGCCTGGCCGCGCGCCTCCGCTTCGATCCCGGGAAACGCCCCGGAGGTGTCCACGAAGGACAGCAGGGGGAGGCCGAACCGTCCCGCCAGTTCGATCAGGCGGCGCGCTTTGCGGTAGCCCTCCGGACGCGCCATGCCGAAATTGTGCCTGATGCGGCTCTCGGTATCGGCGCCTTTCTCGGTGCCGAGCACCATCACCGAGCGGCCATTGAACCGGCCCATTCCGCCCGTCACGGCGGCATCATCGGCATAGGCGCGGTCGCCGGCGAGCGGCGTGAAGTCGGTGATCAGTCCGGCGATGTAATCCTTGGCTTTCGGCCGGTCCGGGTGGCGCGCCACCTGCACTTTCTGCCAGGCCGTGAGCCGGGCGTAGGTCGCGCGCAGCTGCCGGTCGGCTTTCTCCGACAGGCGCGCCACTTCGTCGGCGATGTTGATGCCGTCCGGCTCCGACATGTGCCGAAGCTCTTCGATCTTGCCCTCCAGCTCGGCGATCGGCTTTTCGAAATCGAGGTAATGGCGCATCGGCCCGGCTTTAGCACACCGCGCCGGCGCGCCAAGCCGGACGCGGGTCAGCCGCCGCGAACAGCGTCGTTCGCCGCAGTCAGAAAGCCGGCGGCTAAGGCTTCGTCGTCCACCAGCCGCGCCAGCACCACCGCACCCACCATGCAGGCGAGCGCAGCGGGTGCGCCGCCCCGGACGGTGGCCGGCAGGCAGCACCCGAGCGCGTCGAGCATGACGCGGACCGACCGCGTTATTTCGGGCCGTGCCCCGGGTCGGCGGGCGATATCCGCACCAAGCGTCGTGAGCACGCAGGCCCGGTCGGCCGCGGCGACGTGCCGCGGATCGAGATAGGCATCGACGATCCGGGCCAGCGCCTCGGCTCCGCCGGGATGCTCACTGGTTTGCTCCCATCGTTCCGCGGAGCGGGCCAAGGATGCCACGGCGACTTCCGCCACCAGAGCCTCCTTGGAGGTGAAATGAGCATAGAAGCCGCCATGGGTGAGCCCGGCTTCGTGCATGACGGCGTCCACCCCGGTGCGGTCGATGCCGTCGCGGCGGAACAGCAGGGCCGCAGCTTGCAGGATCCGGTCTCGCGTCTCCCGCTTCCTTTCGTCGCGCTCGCGCATCTGCCCCTCCGGCTCCGCATGACAATCAGCATCTCTGCGCTTGACTAACATATGACGGCCGTCATGCTAAGTGCTGCCCGACGCCGGAGTTCGCCGAATGGGTCCGCATCGCATGGCACGCCTGTTCGCCGGCCGCGTGCACTACGCCTGGGTGATCGTCGGCACGATGTTCGCCGTGATCGTCGCCTCGGTCGGCGTGCGCGCCACGCCCGGGGTGCTGATCCTGCCGCTGGAGCATGCGCTCGGCTGGTCGGACGCGACCATCTCCGGCGCGGTTTCGCTGAACCTGGCGCTGTTCGGCCTGGTCGGTCCGTTTACCGCGGCGCTGATGCGCACGATTGGGCTGCGCGGCACTGTATTGCTGTCGCAGGTTCTGCTGGTGCTTGGCGCGGTGGCGAGCGCCTTCGTCACGCAGCCCTGGGAGCTTTACGTCACCTGGGGTGTGCTGGTGGGCCTGGGATCGGGCGCCGGCATGGTCGGACTAGCGGCCGCGGTCGCTAATCGCTGGTTTGTCGAACGGCGCGGCCTTGTTGTGGGTCTGCTCACGGCCGGCAATGCAAGCGGGCAGCTTGTCTTCCTGCCGCTGTTGGCGCGGCTGGCCGAGACGCTTGGCTGGCAAAGTGTGCTGTTTGTCGTGGCAATCGTCATTCTGTGCCTGATGCCGCTCGTGGTGCTGTTCTTGGCCGAAACCCCGGCCGATCTCGGCCTCGCCCCCTATGGCGGGCAGGCGCAGCCGCCCGAGCCGCTCGCCGGCAATCCGTTCAGCATCGCGTTCGAAGGCTTGATGCGCGGCGCCCGCTCAATGGATTTCTGGTTGCTGTCGGGCACGTTCGGAGTGTGCGGTTTTTCCACCTACGGGCTGGTCGCCACGCATCTCATTCCGTATTGCGCCGATCATGGCATCCCGCCGGTCCAGGCGGCGAGCCTGCTGGCCGCTATGGGCGTCTTCGACCTGATCGGCACCACCTGCTCCGGCTGGCTGACCGACCGCTACAATTCACGGATCCTGCTGTTCTGGTATTACGGGCTGCGCGGACTGTCCTTGCTGGCGTTGCCGTTCAGCGGCTTCGATCTCGTCAGCCTGTCGATCTTCGCTGCCTTTTACGGGCTCGACTGGGTGGCGACGGTACCGCCGACCGTGGCGCTGACCACGCAGGTGTTCGGCAAGCGCGACGCCCCGGTGATCGTGTCGTGGATCTTCGCGGCGCATCAGGTCGGCGGCGCCATCGCCGCGGTCATGGCCGGCGAGGTGCGCAACATCACCGGCAGCTACACGCTGGCGTTTTTGGGCAGCGGCGTGGCCTGCATGATCGCCTCGATGCTGGTGCTGCGCATCGCGCGCCGGCCGGCGCTCGCGGTGGAAGCGGCGTAATAGCTGGAAGAACGCCCAACGGTTCCTCAGACTGTCTCTCCGGCCGACGTCATCCACATGACGTATGAGCCTGGCGCAAGCTCGATGATGTGCGGGTGGTCGGTTTCCCCTATCATCCCCAACTCTTCGAGCAGCGTTTCAAGCGTTTCGCGATCATACACCCCTTCGAGCTCCTGCCTGTAGTCCGGCATAAATCTGAGGCGTGGCTCGACCCGTATCGCTGTGATACGGAATGGCATGGAGCCAACCAGAGCGGTCCCGGAGAGCAAAATGGTAGGGTCTTCGGGAGGCCCGGTTTCCTCCAGCCCGCTTGGCCATTGGATCGGGGGGCAGGGAATTGACATTTCCGAAACCCTCTCATTGGTCAGGTCCTATGGTCGCACGTTGCGGCCTCATCGCGCCACCGACGTGATCACGCCGCGGCGCACGAGCGCCCCATCGCGAATAGCGTTGCAATAGTGGATAACTCCGCGCCAGCCTCTGTTTCGGTTGCACCCGAGGCTCCTGCGACGGCGGGCATCGCCGGACGGCGTGAACCGCGCCCACTCGGTCTCTGGTCGGTCTGCGGGCTCGCGCTGGTGGTCGGGATTGTCACCGGTTTCGGCGCGGTCTTTTTCCGTGCGCTGATCGGGCTGGTTCACAATCTGCTGTTTCTCGGCCATGCGTCGTTCGCTTACGATGCGAGCCTGTTCACGCCGCCGTCGCCCTGGGGACTGTTCGTGATCCTCGTGCCGGTGGTCGGCTCGATCGGCGTCACTTTCATCGTCAACACCTTCGCGCCGGAGGCGAAAGGGCACGGCGTGCCGGAGGTAATGGACGCGATTTACTACCAGAACGGTATTATTCGTCCTGTGGTCGCCGTCGCCAAATCGGTGGCTTCCGCGCTCGCGATCGGCAGCGGCGCGGCGGTGGGACGCGAAGGACCGATCATCCAGATCGGCTCGGCGCTGGGATCGACGCTCGGACAGGTGATCGCCATGCCGATGGCGCAGCGCATCACGCTGGTCGCGGCCGGCGCAGGCGCCGGCATCGCCGCCACATTCAACACGCCGATCGGCGGTGTGATGTTCGCAACCGAGCTCATGATGCCAGAGGTGAGCGTCAACACGTTCCTGCCGGTCGCGCTCGCCACCGGCAGCGCGACTTTCATCGGGCGGCTGTTCTTTGGCTCGCAGCCCGCTTTCACGGTGCCGGGGCAACTGGCGGCACTTCCTACCGGGTCAGGCGTCGCCGTAACGCTGTTGGTGCTGTATGCCGTGCTCGGGGCCATCATGGGTGCGGCAGCGGCGCTGTTCGTCCGCTCGCTCCAATGGGTCGAGGATCTGTTCGAACGTATCCCCGGCAGCTATCTGCGGCACGCGCTTGGTATGCTGCTGGTCGGCTTACTGATCTATGCGTTGTTCATCAGCGCCGGGCACTACTACGTGGAAGGCGTGGGCTATGCGACGGTGCAGGCGGTGCTGGCCGGGCATCTCGCATCAGGCGGATTCCTGCTGCTGCTGTTTGCGTGCAAAATGTTCGCCACCAATGTCAGCCTGGGGTCGGGCTCCTCGGGAGGGATTTTTTCACCGTCACTGTTCATGGGCGCGTCGTTGGGGGCTGCCTTCGCCGGCCTCATTGGCATGGTCCTGCCCGGCGTGCCGGTAAGCCTGCCCGCCTTCGCCATGGTGGGAATGGGGGCGATGGTGGGCGGCGGCACCGGCGCCGCGATGACCGCGGTGACGATGATCTTCGAGATGACGCGCGACTACAACATCGTGCTGCCGATGATCCTGGCAGTGGCGCTCAGTCTTGGTGTCCGCCGGATCCTGTCGCTGCAAAGCATCTACACCATGAAGCTGGTCCGTCGCGGGCATGCCATGCCGCGCGGCCTGCATGCCAATCTGTTTCTCGTGCGCAGCGCGCGCGATGTGATGCTGCGTGACGTGGCGATCCTGGACGCATCGACCACGTTCGCGGCGTTTCTGTCGCTCTCCGAAAGCGCCGGCGGACTGCGCCATGTGGTGGTGACCCGGCATGGCCGCATTATGGGGGTCCTGCGCGTCAACATGGATATGCGTCGCGCGGTCGGCGCCGCCGACGCCGAGGTTACGCTGGGCGAGCTGGCCCGCCCGACCTTCACGGTGGTGCGGGAGGATGCCGCGACTTTCGACGTCATCACCCGGATGCGCCGCAAGAACGCGACCATGGCGTTGGTCATCCCCTCGGCGGGCTACCCCGAAGCCGGCCGTATCCTGGGCGTGATCACCCGAGAACAGATCGCCGACAGCGTGGCGAGCAGTATCGGCCTGTATCCGCTGACAGGCGCTGCACGTTATGGCGGGCTGCGGTCGTCGTTTCGGCGCAGACGGTGAGGTGCATGATCGATCCGGGTCTGTATGCCGGCTTCGTGCTGGCAACCGTCATCCTGATCCTGATCCCGGGGCCGAATGCGGCACTGATCGTCGCCAACAGCGTCGGTCGTGGCACGCGATACGGCCTGCTGACCGTGGCGGGGACGAGCAGTGCGGTTGTGGTGCAGCTTGGCTTGACGGCGGCGGGCCTGACCGCCGTACTGAGCGTGCTCGCCGTCTGGTTTGAGTGGATCCGTTGGGTCGGTGTCGCCTATTTGCTGTTCCTCGGTTTGCGGCAGTGGTTTGCACGACCGGTGGACCTGGCACGGATCGCGCCGCAGCGACGATCGATCCGAGTGATCGCGTTGCGCGGGTTCCTGGTCGGCCTGACTAATCCCAAGACGCTGCTGTTCTATGGCGCCTTTTTCCCGCAGTTCCTTGATCTGCGGCGCCCGATCGGGCCGCAGGTGGCAGTTTTATGTTTGACGTTCCTGGTGATTGCGGTCGTGCTCGATAGCGGCTGGGCGGTGGCCGCGGGCCGGGCGCGTTATCTGCTTGCTGCACGGCCGCGGTTGCGGAATTGGCTCTCGGGCAGCTGCCTGATCGGCGCCGGGGTTGGTCTCGCACTGGCGCACCGGCGCTGAAATTCTCAGCGCGTCTTACGGAAGCAGCGATCGACCAGGCTCACCAGTTCGCGGAGATTGAACGGTTTGGTCAGGCGTGGTGCGTGCCGATAAGCAGGCGGCAGGACCGAGTTGTCGAAGCCGGTCAGGAACGCAAACGGCACGCCCCGGGCGGCCAGCACCTCCGCGATGGGAAAACAGCGCTCGCCGGCCAAGTTTACGTCGAGCAGCGCCCCGTCCAGCCGCTCGGTGTTCGCCAGCGCCAGCCCGCGCTCCACTCGCGGCACGGGGCCGACGACATCGCACCCTTTGTCCTGCAGCTCCTCGGCGATGAGGTCGGCAATGAGCAGCATGTCTTCGACGACCAGCACGCGCAACCCATGCAGATCGGCCTCGGTTGGAATCACGATCTCCGCCTTCCATCAGCGGAATCGAGGTTGTTCTTGAGCGGGAATTCAAATGTCCAGGTCACGCCGCTCTCCTCCGCCTTCGCCGTCGCCGTTCCACCCAGTTCGTATTCCACGCAGCGGGTGAGAAACCCGGTCCCGAACCCGGTCGAGCTGAAACTATGCGGCGTCGGTCCGCCGCGTTCGGTCCATGTCATCTGTACCCGCTGATTATTGGGTGCGCCTCCATCGACTCGTTTCGACTTCAATCTCGATGCGGCCGAGCGACGTTGAAAGCGCCCCATGCTTGGCGGCATTCGTCACAAGTTCGTGCAGGACCATGCCCAGCGCCGCGGCTGCATTCGGGTTGAGCCGTATCTCGCCCCCGGTAAGCTGCACATTGCCGATTCCCGCCGTAGTAAATGGCTCGACCGCCGCTTCGACAAGCGATCTCAGGTCGGCGCCGGACCAGGCTCCGCTGGAAAGCAGATCGTGCACCCGTCCCATGGCGCTCAGGCGGGACAGGAAGGCGTTCTGGAAGCTTTCGACCGACCGGTGCGTCCGCGCCATGCGTGTGGCCAACGCGTTGACGGTTGCGAGAATGTTCTTCACGCGATGCTGCAATTCGTGCAGCAGGTTGTGCCGCTGCTCTTCCGCATGGCGCTGGCGCGACATATCCACGATTGCCGCGATGGCCCCCCGTGTCATGCCGTCCTCCGCGACCAGCGGTGTTGCCGAGATGAACACATGCACGCTACGGCCTTTCGCGTCCTCCAGCTGTCCCCGCCAGTCGGGCACAACCTCACCGGTACGCGCCGCTTTCTGCAGCGGCTGTTCTTCAGGCGGCAGTTCTGTCCCATCCTCGAGCAGCCGGAGTGAAATGGAAACCGGCAGCAGCCCGTGGGCGCCGGTCTCGATCCCGAGCAGACGCGCACCGTAACTGTTGATCTGGATTTTCCCCTCGCCGTTCCCGCAGAGAATGACCCCAACGGGCACGAGGTCGAGCAGGGTCTCCAGCTCGCCGATCCGCTCGCGCAAATCTCCGGCGAGCTGCTCGATACGGGCTTCCGCGGCGGAGATACGGGTGATGTCGGTGAAGGTGATGACGACGCCGCCGATGACGTTGTCCGCTGTCCGGTATGGCAACATCCGCATGACATAACGGGTGTCGCTGTCGGTGCTCCTGACCGGCCTCTCGATGGTGGCCAGTGTCCGCAGCACGCGTTCCGCGTCGTCCTGCAGGTTGTCCATCCCGAAGCGCGCGCGGACATGCATGATCGGCCGACCGACATCGCTCTCGATGAGGTGGAACACGTCCTTTGCCGCAGGCGTGAACCCCTTGACCACCAGGGCGCGGTCCAGGAACACCGTCGCAATCTGCGTACTTTCCAGCAGATTACTCATATCATTGTTGGCGCGGCTCAGTTCCTCGACCCGGGCGTTCAGTTCGGCGTTGACGGTCTGCAGCTCTTCGTTGATCGACTGCAGCTCCTCCTTCGAGGTCTCAAGCTCTTCATTGGTCGATTGCAGTTCCTCGTTGATGGACTGCAACTCTTCGTTGCTCGATTTCAGCTCTTCGTTGGAAGAGTCCAGCTCTTCCGTGGTGGTCTGCAGCCGTTCCTTGGTGGCCCGGAGTTCGGCCTCGAGTTGGCGGACTCTCGCGCCCTCGACGTCTTCGTCACCGGATGAACCTAATTCATCGATGATCGGCTTGATTGCGCCGAGATCCTGAAAGACGATCATGTAGAGCGTGTCCGGCGGCGTGCCGATCCGCAGCGGCTGGATATAGAGATCGATCTCCTGCCGTCCGCCGTCGACGCCGATCGAGACCTTCGTCTGGGCGGTGAGCTGTCCGCTGCCGATCGCCTTATGTAAAGCGGCCCGCAGATCGAGCCGCAGGCCGGTCCGCGCCAGGTTGAAGATGTTCGTATCCGGCGCACCGGCCGGCAGCTCGAGGTATTTTCCGGTGCGCCCGGAGGATTGCAGAACTTCGCCCTCGGCATTGATCACGACGTAGGCCGGAGCGAACCGGTCGAGCAATTGTCGCTCTGCCAGCGCCTTGAGGCTTGGTTCCGTGGCATCGCCGTGAGGCACGGCGACCGGCACTGTGCGGCGGGAGCCCGTCGGTGCGCTGAGCGGAAATTCCGGCAGCCGACGCTCGACGACCGCGCGGCGGCGGAAAATTCGGTTGGATTTGTCCACCGTGAAGAACAGGCGGGAGTGCCGGGTCACGTTCTCCGACGTTCCCAGGAACATATAGCCGTTTGGATTGAGCGCGTAATGGAACAGCGGAATGACCCGGTCCTGCAGGTGGCCGTTGAGGTAGATCAGCAGGTTCCGACAGGAGATCAGGTCCAGCTTGGAAAACGGCGCATCGCGCAGCAGATTGTGCAGCGAGAACAAGCACAATTCGCGCAAATCGCCGCCGACGCGGTAGGTGCCGTCCTCGCGCACGAAATACCGGTCCAGGCGGTCTGTCGAAACATCCTTCAGGATCGCGGCCGGGTAACGCCCGAGGCGTGCCGCTTCCAGGGCATGTTCGTCGATATCGGTCGCGAACACTTGCAGCTTTGGGCTGCTTTGCGTTCTAGGTGCGTTGTCCCGCAGCAGCATGGCGATAGAGTAAGCCTCCTCGCCGGTGGCGCAGCCCGGGACCCAGACGCGCACCGTTTCATCCGGTCCTTTGGCCTTGAACAACTCCGGGATGACTTTCTTTTCCAGCGCCTCGAACGCGTCCGGGTCGCGGAAGAAATTGGTCACCCCGATCAGCAGGTCATGAAACAGCAGCGTCACCTCGCGCGGTTCGTGCCGCAGGCGTTCGATGAACTCGGGGACTTCGTCGATCTGCAGGACATGCATTCGCCGCTGCACGCGGCGGACAATCGTGCGGTCCTTGTAGTCGCTGAAATCGTGCCCTGTCCGAGCGCGCAACAACGCGGTGATCTGTTGCAGATGGTCGGCGGCCTGCGACTGAACGCTGTCCCGTCCCTTTTCCCGGTCGAGCTGGGTGATGTGACGGAAATAAGTAACAAGCTTGGCGGGTATATCCTCCGCGCGCAGTATGAAATCCACCAGGCCGGTGGCGACCGCGCTGCGCATCATCCCGTCATACTGGGCCTCTGCCTGCGCTACGGTGAGGCCGCCATGTTCCTTGATGGCACGCAACCCCAGCGTCCCATCGCTGCCCGTGCCGGAAAGGATGACACATGCAGCGTTTTCAGCCTGGTCGTGCGCAAGCGAGATGAACAACTCGTCGATGGGATTACGATGCCCGCGCGGCGCGCTCGGGCTGGCGAGCAGCAGCCGCCCGTTGCGGATCGTGAGCGATGCGTTGGGCGGGATGACATAGACATGGTCGGGCTCGACCATCGACTCGTCTTCGATCTGCGTCACCGGCACGCTGGTGCAACGGGCGAGTATCTCCGCCAGCGCGCTGGCGTGATGAGGGTCGAGGTGCTGGACGACGATGAACGCCATGCCGCAGCCTGATTCAACTTTCGGGAACAGGCGTCTGAGCGCATCAATCCCGCCCGCGGAGGCGCCGATGCCGACAATCGGGCATGAGGCGCCGGTCCCGGTTTCCGGGTCGTCCGGCATGGCCCTGGCACCGGCTTCGCTCGCCATCACCTGTCGATTTCACCGGCCGTCATGTTGGTCCGCAGCAGTCCTCGGACGACTTCGGCGTCTTCCTCGTACCCGCGCGCCCGTTGCTCCAATTGATCCGCTAGATTTTCCGCCCCTTCCACACGTTCGCGCGCTGCCATGCGGCGCGCAAGCGCGGCGCGTTCCTGATGCGAGCGCATCAGGCTCCACAGCATTTCCTCGGCTCCGGTCGCCTGTGCGGCAAGCATTGCTTCGGCCGTGTACGCATGCCCGACATGACAGCGGTAACGAAGAAGGGCGCCGTCATCGATCTCCCATAGAGTGCCGTGGCATTCGGGGCAGGTGAAGCGGGACGGTTCGCCCAGTTGGTCATCGACGGCCATACCTCTCAACTCCTGTGCGGCGATCGCCGTCTCCAGCCGCAGATCAAGCGGGATGGGCGGGGTTTCGCCCGCCGGTTCGCCGGCCAGACGGGCAAGCAGGGTGCCGATGGACCGCGCGGGAGCGACATGGTCGATCTCGGCGTGCCGCCTCGCGCTGAGCGGCATGTCGGGGACCGCCGCGTCGGCGGGGTGCTGGACGATCGCCACACCGCCGCATCGCTTGATCGCGTTCAGCCCGGCCGAGCCGTCGTTCAGCGCGCCGGACAGGATCACGCCGATCACACGGGCACCGAAGGTGCAGGCGGCGGAGCGGAACAGCGGGTCGATCGCCGGGCGCGCAAGGTTCTCGCGCGGACCGCGGCGCAGCAGCAGATGGCTATCGTGCAGCAGCAGATGGACGCCGGGGACCGCGACATAGACCCGGCCATACTCGATCGGCTGGCCGCTCGCGGCCCGCTCGACCGGCAGCGCGCTTGTGCGGCCGAGGACTTCGGCGAGATGGCTCGCCGCACCGATATGCAGCACGACGAAGATCGCGGCGCACAGGTCGGGTGGGAGATCGGATAAAATCCGCTGCAAGGGCTGCAAGCCGCCGGAGGACGCACCGATCACGATGACGTCGCGACAGGCAATACCGGCTCTTCCGTTGCTGTCAGCCATCGCTGTGGGCCTTCAAGTTCTTGCCTTTTGTTGCTGCTCCGCAGCGCCTGTTATTGGCTTGCCACCGCTTTCACCGTAGCGCCGGTATCTGGAACGCGAGGGAGCGGAGCACCGTTTCCATTGATCAATTTTCGGTGTCGCCGTTGCCTGCCGACCCTGTCGGCCGGAAAAGCGGTCGAAACGAAAACTGCCGCTTGTCCGCTGGTCGCCACGTCGTTAGGCAACGATCCGAGGGTGGCGGGAGAGCCCGATGGGGCAGCCGATTCGATCGGTGCGGCCGGTCATGCTGATGGTCCTCGATGGCTTCGGTTGGCGCGAGGAACGGGCCGATAATGCGGTGAAGCTTGCCCGCAAGCCGAATTTCGACCGTCTGTGGGACACCTGCCCGCATGCGTTCCTGCGCACCTCGGGGCGGGATGTTGGACTGCCGGATGGCCAGATGGGCAATTCCGAAGTTGGGCATCTGACTATCGGGGCCGGGCGGGTCGTGATGCAGGAGCTGCCGCGCATCGGCCAGGCGATCGCCGATGGCTCGATCGCGCGTGCGCCGGCACTGGCCAGCCTGATTGAAAAGCTGAAAGCATCCGGCGGCACCTGCCATCTGTTGGGACTTGTCTCGCCGGGCGGCGTGCATTCGCATCAGGATCATGCCGCGGCACTGGCGAAAGTCCTGCAGGAAGCGGGGATCAGCACCGTTGTGCACGCTTTCACCGATGGCCGGGATACGCCGCCGCAATCCGGGCGCGACGATCTCGACAGGCTGACCGATGCTTTGCCCGAAGCGGTACCGATCGTCACCGTTTGCGGCCGCTATTACGCGATGGATCGCGACAAACGCTGGGACCGCGTCAGCAAGGCGTATCTCGCGCTGGCGGAAGGGCAGGGGCCTCGTTTCCCCACGCCGAAAGCGGTGATGGACGATGCCTACGGGCAGCAAACTTTTGATGAGTTCGTCGTGCCCGCCGTCATCGGCGACTACAAGGGCATGAAAGACGGCGACGGTCTGCTCTGTTTCAACTTTCGCGCCGATCGTGTGCGTGAAATCCTGGGCGCTCTGCTCGATCCGGTTTTTGACGGATTTTCTCGTCCTCGCCGTATCCGGTTCGCCGCCGCGGCGGGGATGACGCAGTACAGCGCGGAGCTGGATGCGTTTCTGGAGACGCTGTTTCCGCCCGAGCACCTCGCCAATGTGCTGGGCGAGGTGGCGGCAAACGCCGGCAAGACTCAGCTCCGCGCCGCGGAGACCGAGAAATACCCGCATGTAACCTATTTCCTGAATGGCGGGCGAGAGAAACCATTCGACCGCGAGGACCGTATCTTGGTCCCCTCGCCGAAGGTCGCGACCTACGATCTGCAGCCGGAGATGTCGGCGCCGGAGCTGACCGACAAGGTTGTCGCGGCGATCGATAGCGCTCGCTACGACCTGATCGTTCTGAACTACGCCAATCCGGACATGGTGGGGCATACCGGCAGCCTTCCGGCGGCGATTAAGGCGGTGGAAACAGTGGATACCGGGCTGGGCCGGATCGCGGGGGCGATTGCCAAGCAGCAAGGCGCCCTGTTCGTGACCGCCGATCATGGCAATTGTGAGCTGATGCGCGATCCGGAAACCGGCGGTCCGCACACCTCCCACACCACTAATCCGGTGCCGGTGTTGTTGATGGGCGGGTCGGAAGTGGCGGGGCTGAAGGATGGCCGGCTGGCTGATATCGCCCCCACACTGCTGGCGCTAATGGGCCTGCCGCAGCCGACGGAGATGACCGGTGCTTCTCTGATCCGCTCCGCTTCGTGAGAAGATTCACCACAGAGACGCAGAGTCAGGGAGATAGATGGGAAGCAACAACCCTCTCCGTGTGTTCTCCCCGCCTCCGTGTCTCTGTGGTGAATCTTACCGGAGGTCCCGCGGCTGCCTGAGCTGCACAGGAAGGGCCCTGCTCCTCGCCCTCCTAGCCACCACCGCGGCAGCCCGGTCCTCCCCGGCTTCGTCAGACGCCACCCGAGCGCGCCTGGAGCAGACGGAGCGCGACCGCGCCGCCGCCCTGGCGGCACAAAAGGATGCCGCCGCCAAAGCGGCTGCTGCCGGCACACAAGCCGCCCAGCTTGCGGCCTCTCGCGCGGCGGCCTTGTCCCGGCTGCAACAGGCGGAGCAGGCCACCGCCGAGGCCGCCACGCGGATGGAGGCGTTGGCCGGCGAGCGCCGTGACGCTGAGGAACGTCTCGCCGCGCGCGCGAAGGCGATAGAGCCGCTGTTGCCGCTGGTCGAGCGGCTTTCGCTCTATCCGGCCGAGACCATGCTGGCCGTCCCGTTGCCGCCCTCGCAGGCGATCCGCGGTGTACTGGTCTTGCAGGGCGTCGCCCACGAAATCGCAGAGCAAGCAGCTGCTCTGCAGCGCGAACGGGCCGCTCTGCGAGCCGCGCGCGATGCGGTAGCTGCGGAGGCGCCGCATCTCGCCCAGGCCGAGGCGGCGCAGGCGAATGCCGCCGCCGCGCTTGATCGTCAGCTTGCCGTAGCGAATGCGAGCCAGCGTAGAGCCGAGACGGAAGCCGCCGCAGCCGGCCAGCGAGCCGCCGATCTGGCCGCACAAGCGGCGACCCTGCGTGGCCTCGTTGATAAGCTCGAGCAGGCGAAACGTCGCGAGGCCGCGCAGGCTCGCGCCGACGCGGCGCGCCGTCGGACGGGGGGTGCTGGACACCAGGTTGCTTTCGCGCCCACCGCTCCTGAGAGCATGGCCCCGGACGCACATCCGCGCGGCCAGCTATTGGTGCCGGTGACCGGGCGGGTGGTCCGCGGCTGGGGCGAGCCGACCGATGCGGGCCCGGCGTCCGGGATTTCATACCGTCCGGCCCCCTCGGCCCGCGTGGTCGCACCATGCGGCGGCAGGGTGCTGTTCGCGGCGCCGTTCCGCAGTTACGGACGGCTGGTGATCCTGGATTGCGGCGGCGGATACGATGTGGTGCTGGCCGGGTTTGCCAATCTGGCGGTCAAGCTCGGACAAATCGTGCAAAAGGGCGACCCCGTCGGCACTATGCCCGATTGGAATCCGGCCGCGCGCTCCAACCCGCCCACGCTGTATGTCGAGTTGCGCCGGGGCGGAGAGGCGGTGAATCCTGCGCCGTGGTTCAAACCCGTGGCTCCGTCCCATGCGATGGTGGACTGAGCAACACGTAAGAATTCAACACTGGACGCAGCGCAGCGAAAAAAGGATAGATACCCTTGCCTCATTCACCAATTCAGGCGCTCCGGTCAATACCATGTGAGGCGCGGCAGGCCGGACGCGAAAGGGATTGATCGCATGCACGTCCGCCCCCGGGGCCTTCGCACCGGTCTGTTGCTTGGCGCTACCTTCGTTGCCGGCGTGGTCGCGGTTCCCGCGGCGCATAACCTGGCCTGGCATTTCGGCGTTCGGAGCGCCTTTGCGCAGGACGCCACCGGGGACCGGGCCGACACATATCGCTGGCTCACGCTGTTCGGCGATGTGTTCGAGCGGGTGCGGGCGGAATACGTCCAGCCGGTGCCGGACAAGAAGCTGGTCGAGAATGCATTGAACGGCATGCTGGCGGGCCTTGACCCGCATTCCGCCTACATGGACGCTTCCCAGTTCCGCGACATGCAGGTCCAGACCCAGGGCAAATTCGGGGGCCTCGGCATCGAGGTCACCGAGGATCAGGGGTTGATCCGCGTGATAAGCCCAATCGACGATACGCCTGCCTCGCACGCTGGGATCAAGGCGGGCGACATCATCACCGCGCTGGACGGCAAGACGGTCGAGGGGCTGCCGCTCAGCAAGGCGGTCGATGAAATGCGCGGCGATCCGGGCTCGCGGATCACGCTGACCATCAAGCGGGAGGGGATCGACAAGCCGATCCAAGTCTCGCTGGAGCGGCAGATCATCCATATCGAGGTGGTGAAAGACCGGATGGAGCCGCACGACGTCGGCTATATCCGGCTGTCGCAATTCACCGAAAATGCCGATGCCGGCATCCGCGACGCCATCGCGAAACTGAAAAAAGAGGGCAATGGCCAGTTGCGCGCCCTGGTGCTCGATCTGCGCAACAATCCCGGCGGCCTGCTCGACCAGGCTGTCGCGGTCGCCGGGGATTTCGTCGATCATGGGGAGATTGTTTCGACACGTGGGCGCCATGCTGACGACTCGCAGCGGTGGGATGCCAAGGGCGACGACCTGATCCCGGGTGTCCCGTTGGTGGTGCTGATCAATAACGGCTCGGCCTCATCCAGCGAGATCGTCTCGGGCGCCCTGCAGGACCATCACCGCGCCGTGCTGATGGGGGAGCGCAGCTTCGGCAAAGGGTCGGTGCAAACCGTGATCCCGCTGCCGGGGGGCGGCGCCATGCGGCTGACAACCGCGCGCTACTACACGCCGTCCGGTCGCTCGATCCAGGACCTCGGCATCGCCCCGGATGTGAAGGTGGCCGAGTTGCGGGATCAGGAGGCGCATTTCGGGCCCGCGCATGAGTGGGACCTCAACAACACGATCGCCAACACCGGGGGCACCAAGGAAGGGCCGCCGGCGCGCACCGACCTGCCGCCGATAACCAATGCGATCCCGGACAAGCCGCCGGTTGGCTTCCCGGCCTTCGATCCGGCCAAACCGGATCAGACCGACTTCCAGCTTCAGGAAGCGCTGGCCGTCGCCAACGCGATGGCCGAGCAACACCGCTCCGCGTTCGAACGACTGATCGCTGCGGTCGGTGGCTGACCGGCCGCTTGTCGCCGACCATGGCCTGCGCCTCGCCCCGTGGGCGGGGCGCGCCCCTGGGTGGCGATCACTGGGAGTGTTCTGGGGCGTAATCCTGGTTGCTCTGGCGATCGGGGGCGGGACGCTGCAGCTCCTCGGGCCGGTACCTCCACCACTGCACCCGTCTCAGCAGCGGGCGCCGTTGCCTGGTGCGGCGCCGGCAATTCCACCGACTGTCGTACTTCACCCGGCTGCGCAGACGACACCGCCGCCGGGCGGTCCTGGGCGCAATACGCCGGGGCCAGTCACCGATCCCGACCCTGCCCTCTTGCAACCGGCGCCGGACGAGCCAGGCCGAAAGCTGCCGCGGATCGCCGATGATGGCCGCAAGCCAATGCAACTCTATGCGGCCGGGTTTGATCCGAGCAGCCGCCGCCCGCGCGTCGGCTTGCTTCTGGCGGGTATCGGGCTCGATCGGGGGGCGAGTGAGCAGGCCATCCGGCTGCTCCCCGGCGGTGTGACATTGGCCGTTTCGCCGTACGCCCGCTCGATCGAACCGCTGCTGGCCCAGGCCAGGCTGTCGGAACACGAGTATCTGCTGTCGATTCCGATGGAGCCGCCGCAATACCCGTTGAACGACCCCGGCCCGCACGCACTGACCACGCGGGCGGCGCCCGAAGCAAATGCCCGGCAGCTCGAGTGGGTGATGTCGCGCTTTCAGGGCTATGTCGGGGCGACCGGCGCACTTGGCCTGACCCGCGGCGAGCGCCTGGCCGCGGTGGCGGACGATATGACCCCGGTCCTGCGGACACTGGCCGCGGCCGGGCTGCTCTATGTCGATCCGCGACCCGGTGCCAAACGGCTGCCGTTCGTCTGGTCGCGCGTGGTTGATGTCGTGATCGACGAGCCTGACGACGCCGCCTCGATCGGGGCGAAACTCGCCGAACTCGACCGCATCGCCGCGGAGAAAGGCAGTGCGCTCGGGCTCGCCGGAGCGCCACGGCCGGCGACGATCGAGCGAATCGCGGCCTGGGCGAACGAATTGGACGCGAAAGGCTTGGCGCTCGCACCGGTCAGCGCGCTTGCCGCGCCGCCCGCGGCCACCGTCGCCGGGCAATGAGCGAACTGCCGTATCGGCCGAATGTCGGCGCGGTGCTGTTCAATCGCAACGGGCTGGTCTTCGTGGCAAGACGGGCGGATCTGCCGGACGTGGAGGGACCGCCGGGTGGCTGGCAGCTCCCGCAGGGCGGCATCGACCCGGGCGAGGACCCACGCTCGGCCGTATTGCGCGAGCTGGCCGAGGAGGTCGGGTACCGACCGGGCGGAAATCATCGGCGAGCATCCCGAATGGCTGACCTACGATCTGCCGCCCTATTTGGTGGGAGTGGCGTTGGGGGGGCGCTTTCGTGGTCAGCGCCAGCGGTGGTTCGCGCTCCGTTTTTCCGGGGCAGATGCGGATATCCGGCTCGATCTGGATCCACATCCGGAATTCGATGCGTGGCGCTGGGTCGAACTCAAGGAACTCCCGGCGCTGGCTATCGGTTTCAAGCGAGACATTTACGACGTTCTGACGCGGTCGTTCGCGCGGTTCGCGTCGCGAAGGTAATCTATCGACGCCGGTTGGAAGTCGGGACGGCGCCCGAAATCCTCCATTTGGCTCATCTGCGCGCCAGCCAGATCAATGGCTGCAGCCCTTGCGTCGATGGCGGCGTCAAGCATGCGAAGGGGGCCAGCGAGACTGACGAACGCGTGTTCACCGTCGCCGCGTGGCGTGATGCACCCTATTTCTCGGACGCTGAGCGCGCCGCGATGGCGCTGGCCGAGGCCATGACCCGCGTCGATGATCGCAGGCGCCGCTTGGTAGATGCAGCGGCTTGCACGCATTGTCGCCCAATGGAGCTTGGCGGACCCGTCCGCGCGTGACTTGACCATCCACCCGATCACTGCATCTTGGCGCCCCTCGACCCAACCGGAGGAAAAAAGCCCATGGGTAGCACCATCGAGCTGAAGGCCGCCGATGGACACACGCTCTCCGCCTCCACCGCCGGTTGAGCGACATGCGGAGGGCGTGGTTTTTGCCGTTTGCAGCGGTCCGCCTATTGCCCGTGGCGAGCCTCTGTATGCTCGGCGCGGTGGCGGCGTGCAACAAACCGCAGGTGAAACAGGCAGGCCCAGCACCGGCGCCGCCCGCCCCGGTCGTGAACGCAGCCGTGCAGGAAGCCGCGAAGCTGAACCAGCTCCCACCGGTTCCGGTACCGCGCAGCGAGCATCCGCCGGTCGATCATTCCGGCCGGAATGAAACCGGCAAGGCGTCCTATTATGCCGATCATTTCGATGGAAAGAAGATGGCCAACGGAGAGCGGTTCAGCCCGACCGCCAGCGTGGCTGCCAGCAAGACCCTGCCGCTCGGCACGACCGCCAAGATTGTCAATCTCAACACCGGCAAATCGGCAACCGTTACCGTTCAGGATCGGGGACCCCATGTGGATGGGCGTGTGCTCGACGTGAGCCCGAAAGTGGCATCCCAGCTCGACATGAAGCATCACGGGGTCGCTAGCGTCGAAGTGAAGCCGATCGCAGTACCGCAGCCGAACGGCACCGTGAAGCTTGGTGCCGGTGCGGCTGACGTTTCCCCGCAGCAAAGACAAGCCGCGGTGAAAACCACCGAGAGCCTGACCGGCGACAGCAGCACTGCCGGGAACTAGTTGCGAAGGCAGCGAGCTAAGTCTTCAGCCGAGAACAGCAAGGGCGAAGCCATCCCATCCCTTGCTGCCGACCGTCTGGATTGCGGTTGCGCTCAAGCGCTGCTCGCCTGCTAACAGATCGAAGAAGCGGCGGATGCCCCGGACAGTAGGATCATCACTGTCCGACTCCAGAATGGCCCCGTCGCGCACGACGTTGTCGCTGATGATGATGGTGCCCGGTCGCCCCAGCCGGATCGCCCAGGCAAGGTAGTGGGGATTGCTTGGCTTGTCCGCGTCGATGAAGACCAGATCGAACGGGCCGACATCTTCGGCCTCGAGCGCCGGCAAGGTCTCGAGCGCCGGTCCCTCTCGCAGATCGATGCGCTCTGCAAGTCCGGCCTGGGCGAAGTTTGACCGGGCGACAGCGGCATGATGCCGGTTGGCTTCCAGCGTCACCACGATCCCATCGGCGGGGAGAGCGCGCGCTAACCAGATTGTCGAGTAACCGCCCAGCGTGCCGATCTCGAGAACCTTACGTACTCCGGCAATGCGAGCCAGGAGCCGCAGGAACTTCCCCTGCAATGGCGAGACATCGATCGCCGGCAATCCGGCTGCCGCATTGGCTGCGAGCACCGCATCGAGAGTGTCATCCGAAGGGATGAGCCGCCCGGCGATGTATTCGTCCACCGCAATCCATCGCTCGTGGCTCATTCGCCCTCTTCGCATCGAAGTTCAGCTGCGCAACACGCGCCCGGCAACCGAGTCCAGCTTGGCGACCAGTGCCGGATCGCGCATATGCGCCGCTGTGATCACCGCATTGTCGAGTGCGCGGTCGCAGCCGCACGGGCAAAGCGGCCGCGTGCCGCCCAACATGGGCATTGCTTCCCGCACGAGCGCACGCGCTTTATCCGCATTGGCGAGCAGGACTTTCACCACCGTCTGGACGGTGACGTGATCATGATCGGGGTGCCAGCAGTCGAAATCCGTCACCATGGCGACCGTGGCGTAGCAGAGCTCGGCCTCGCGGGCGAGTTTGGCTTCCGGCATGTTGGTCATGCCGATAACGCTGCAGCCCCAGCTTCTGTAGAGCTCGCTTTCCGCCTTGGTCGAGAATTGCGGGCCTTCCATGACCAGATACGTACCCCCGCGGACGACCGGCAACCCGAGCTTATCGGCCGCCTGCGCCAGAGCGTGTCCCAGCCGGCCGCAGACCGGGTGAGCCATCGACACATGCGCAACCACACCCTCGCCGAAGAAACTCTTCTGTCGGGCGAAAGTCCGATCGATGAACTGATCGACGATGACGAAGTGGCCCGGTGACAGCGCGGCCTTCAGGCTGCCCACCGCCGAAAGCGACACGATGTCGGTGACGCCCGAGCGTTTCAACGCGTCGATATTGGCGCGGTAATCGAGATGAGTGGGCGATAACGGATGGCCCCGGCCATGGCGCGGCAGGAACACGCAGCGCACGCCGGCAAGCCGTCCAGACAGCAGGGCGTCGGATGGCGTTCCCCAGGGCGTCTCGACCTGCTGCCAGGTCGGGTCTTCGAGTCCTTCGATGTCATAGAGGCCGGAGCCGCCGATGATCCCGATAGCCGGTTCTACGGTTCCGTGTGACATCAATCCCCTCCACCTCTCCCGCTATCTGCGGGAGAGGTCGCCGCGCACACCGCGGCGGGTGAGGGCATCAGTGCTGGTCGGACCAGACCTTGCGTTTCATCGCGTAGGTCAGCCCCACCATCAGCAGCAGAAACAGAATGACGCGGACCCCCATCTGCTTGCGCTCCACCATTTCCGGATTGGCGGTCCAGGTCAGGAACGTCACCACGTCATGCGCCATCTGCGGCACCGTCGCCTTGGTGCCGTCGGCATAGGTCACCGCATCGTCGTGCAGCGGCGGCGGCATCGCGATCAGGTGGCCCGGAAAATACTCATTGTAGTATTTGCCGGCCGGCACCTCGAAATTGGCCGGCGCCTTGGTGAAGCCGGTCAGGATTCCATAGACGTAGTCCGCGTGCCCCTCGCGCGCATTCACGATCAGCGACAGATCAGGCGGCAGCGCGCCGTTCAGCGCGGCGCGGGCAGCCTCTTCGTTGGGAAAGGGTGAGCGGAACTGATCGGCTGGCATCGCCGGACCTTCGATCGGCTGACCCTGGTCGTTCACGCCTTTCGGCACCTGCACCGAAGCCGCGATTGCCTTGATCTGCGCCTCGCTCAGACCGATCCCGGCGAGGTCGCGGTAATGCAGCTCCTTCATCGAATGGCAGGTGGAACAGATGTTGAAATAAACCCAGAAGCCGCGCTGCGCCGCTGCGAGATTGTAGGCGCCGAAAATCCCGCTGAAGCTCCAGCTCTCATTGGGCAGCGGCGGTTCTTCTTGTGCGAACGCCGGGGCGATGGACAACAGCACGGTGCAAAGCGCTGCCAGCAGCGTGCGGCGCATCACGCCTTCTCCATCGGCTTGGCGGCCGCACCCGAGGGCAGGGCGCCTCCGCCTGCGCCGAGCACCGCCCGGCTGATGCTCTCGGGCAGCGGCAACGGCCGCTCCAGCACGCCGAGCAGAGGCAGCAGCACTAAGAAGTGGAAGTAGTAATACAGTGTGCAAAGCCGCCCGATCGGCACCCAGATGCCGATCGGCTGGTGCGCGCCGACAACCCCCAAAACGATCGTAGCGGCGACCCAGAGCCAGATCACCTGGCGGAAGATCGGGCGAAAACGCGCGCTGCGGACGCGGCTGGTGTCGAGCCAGGGCAGAAAGAACAGGATCAGGATCGAGCCGAACATGACGCAGACGCCGCCCAGCTTATCGGGGACCGAGCGCAGCATGGCGTAGAACGGCAGGAAGTACCACTCGGGCACGATGTCGTTCGGCGTCTGCAGCGGGTTGGCGGCGATGAAATTGTTCGGATCGCCCAGCGCGTTGGGCAGGAAGAAGACGAAAGCGGCCCAAAAGATCAGGAAGGCGCAGATGCCGACACTGTCCTTGATCGTGTAGTACGGGTGGAACGGCACGGTATCCTGCGGGCTCTTCACATCGATGCCCAGCGGGTTGTTCGACCCGGTGATGTGCAGCGCCCAGACGTGCAGGAACACGACGGCGACCAGGACGAACGGCAGCAGGTAATGCAGGGCGAAGAAGCGGTTGAGCGTCGGGTTATCGACGCTGTAGCCGCCCCACAGCCACGCGACGATCGGATGGCCGATGAGCGGGAAGGCGGAGAACAAGTTGGTGATGACGGTGGCGCCCCAGTACGACATCTGTCCCCAGGGCAGCACGTAGCCCATGAAGGCGGTCGCCATGAGGATCAGCAGGATCACCACCCCCAGGATCCACAGCAACTCCCGCGGCGCTTTGTAGGAGCCATAATACATCCCGCGCAGGATGTGGATATACGTGACGATGAAGAACATCGACGCGCCGTTCTGGTGTACGTAGCGGATCAACCAGCCGTAATTCACGTCGCGCATGATGTGCTGCACGGAATCGAAGGCCAGGCCGACATTCGGCTGGTAGTTCATCGCCAGGAACACGCCGGTGGCGATCATGATGATCATTGTCACCACGGCCAGCGCGCCGAAGTTCCAGAAATAGTTGAAGTTCTTCGGCGTCGGGAATGCCGCGTATTCTTTGTAAAGCAGAGTGGGGAGGGGCAGCCGCGAGTCCAGCCACGCGAGAAGCGGGTTTTCGAATTGACTCTTGTGAAGACCGGCCATCGTGCGTCCTTATCCACAGGCTGACGGGGTCAGCCATCCTGTTTATCCCCCAGCTTGTGCGATGCAGCTTTTGCAACGCATGGAGAAGGCTGGCAAGTCGATGTGCGTGAGGGGGCCCCGGAAGACTTTGATCGACTTGCCCGGGACCGGCGCCGCGTGCGAGGGCTAGCGTGCCATGCCGGTATGAACAAGTGCCGATGCCGTCCGACACCCATCCCATCCCGCCCCATGCGGCGCTGAAGCCACAGGCGCAGGCCTGGTTCGAAGCACTGCGCGACCGCCTGTGCGGCGCGTTCGAGGCGATCGAGGATGCCTTTGGTGCCGACGGCCCGCCGGGTCGCTTCGCGCCCACGCCGTGGGTCAGGCCGACGGAAAACGGGTCGGAGCCTGCCCCCGGACTTGATCCGGGGGGCGGCGGCGGGGTGATGAGCGTGATGCGCGGTCGCGTATTCGAGAAGGTGGGGGTGAACGTCTCCACTGTCTGGGGTGAATTTACCCCGGAATTCCGCGCTCAGATCCCCGGCGCAGCCGAGAATCCGCGCTTCTGGGCTAGCGGCATCAGCCTGGTGGCGCATATGCAGAACCCCAACGTGCCGACGGCGCATATGAACACCCGCATGCTGCTGACCACCAAAGGATGGTTCGGCGGCGGCGGCGATCTCACGCCGATGCGCCCCGAGACCCCGCAGGCTCGGGAGGACGCAGCCGATTTCCACGCCGCCTTGCGTGCCGCCTGCGACCGCCACGACCCGAATTACTATCCGGAGTTCAAGGCCTGGTGCGACCGCTATTTCTTTCTGCCGCACCGGGGCGAGCCGCGGGGGGCCGGCGGTATTTTCTTCGACCATCATTTCAGTGGCGACGCGGCAGCCGATTTCGCCTTCACGCGCGAAGTGGGAGAGGCCTTTCTCGACGTGTTTCCCCGCATCGTTCGCCGGCGGATGGACCAACCTTTCACGCCGGCTGACCGCGAGCACCAGTTGATTCGGCGCGGACGCTATGTGGAGTTCAATCTGCTCTACGACCGTGGCACGCTGTTCGGCCTGCGGACCGGCGGCAATGTCGAGGCGATCCTGATGAGTCTGCCACCCGAGGTACGCTGGCCCTGACTCCCGCGTTCCACTAGCTTTGTGGCGCTATCCGACAGGAGGTTGCGATGCCCGACATTCCGAATCGGCCTGAGTACCAGGGCGACCTTTTCCGCAAAGGTCTCGCTGTGCGCCGGGAGGTTCTCGGCGCCGATTACGTTGACGGCTCCCTCGCCCGTGCTGACGATTTCAACGCCGCCTTCCAGCAACTCACCACCGAGGTGGCATGGGGCACGATCTGGACCCGCCCGGGATTGCCGCGGAAGACGCGCAGTATCGTCAACATCGCCATGCTCGTCGCGCTCAATCGCGGCGCCGAACTGCGGCTGCATCTGCGCGCGGCACTGACCAACGGGGTGACGCGGGAAGAGATCAAGGAAATCCTGCTCCAGACAGGCGCCTATTGCGGCATCCCGGCATGCCTGGAGGCCTTCCGTGTCGCCACCGAGGTCTTCAAGGAAGTGGACAGCATACGCTGACCACCATTCGTTTTGGCCTCCGGCGCGGTCTGCCGCCCGGCCTTTCTGTGTATCTGGATCTGTTGCGCGTCCTTGCCGCCGCGACCGTTTTCTTGTCGCACGCCGCTTTCCGGGAGTTCACCGGCGGCTTGATCGAGCCGCTGCAGCACCTTGCGCATCAGGCGGTGATCGCCTTCTTCGTGCTGTCAGGTTATGTTATTTGTTTCGTTGCGCATGAGCGTGAGACCGATCCGGTCGATTTCTCCATCAGCCGGGTCTGCAGGATCTATTCCGTTGCGGTGCCGGCGCTGGCACTGACGATCGCTGCCGACGCCTGGCTGGTGCATGTAGGCGTCGCGCAGGATATCCGTCTTTATCAACTTGCCAGCCCGTTCAAATACGTTGTTTTATCGCTCGGCTTCGCCACCCAGCTCTGGTTCCTGAAGGAAGACGCGTTCTCGAACATCCCATGGTGGTCACTGTCCTACGAAGTCTGGTACTACGTGCTGTTCGGTGTTCTGTTCTTCACGCGCGGCCGGATTCGCCTGACCTTCGCCGCCGGTGCCACCGCGATCATGGGGCCGAAGCTGTGGTTATTGGCGCCGTGCTGGGCGGCGGGTGCTGCGGTGTATCTGCTCCACCGGCAACAAACGGTCGGCACCGGGGCCGCGCGGGCCGTTTTCGTCGTGAGTTTCTGGACTTGCTGCCGGACTTTGGATCAGCGGCCTCGATATTTGGATCAATGTCGTGGCGAATGCGCTGTCCGGTGGCTGGATGGCGACGCATCTGGAATACTCGCAGTTCGTGCTCGGCGATCTCATAGTCGCCGCGATCGTCGCTCTCAACATGTGGGCGGCGGGGTCTGCCGAATTCACGTTCGGGCGTGCTGGAACGCCGATCCGTGTCCTGGCAGGGATGAGTTTTACACTCTATCTGACCCATTTCCCGTTGCTGGAGTTCTGGACGATCTGGCTCCATCCAGCGCCTGCCGCATTGATGGTATGCGTTGTTGCGACTGTGGCGGTACTGAGTCTGGCTACGGAGCGGCAAAACCGCCGGCTGCGGGTGCCGCTGCGACGGCTCGCCAGCCGGCTCGTGCCGACCCCAGGTTAGTGGAGCGTGTTCAGATGAACACGCTCCAGGAACGGCCGGTTTACGGGACGCGTGGCAGTACGGTACCCGCCACACGGCTGTTGAACGAGGTGCTGGCGAGCAACAGGGCGCCACCCGCTACAATCGCGGCTGCCAAAGTAAGTACCGCTACATCCGCTCCGGTCAGGGCGATGATGCCGAGAATCCCCACCGCCACACCGGCGACTGCGCGCAAGCTTGCGGTCGCGAAAACCAGTTCCTCCGCAACGCGGCGTACCGGCGACCGATCGGCCGTGAGGTTGGTTTCCAATACGGCTGCCCGCACCGACGCCGCGCTGTTCAGGATCAGACCGACCCCGACCAGGATCACCTCGATCGGGATCAAAACAGCGGGAACGATACGGAGCAGGGCAAGGATGCCCAGAACGACCACGCCGCCGCCGAGGAACATGTCGGCTGTCGGACCCGCCATCGCTCCGCCGGCTACCGCCGCCGGCTCAGCCCTGGCGATCAACCGGCCATAACCCGCCGCGAGTGCCATACCGAAGACGATCAGGGCGAGCCCGAGCGCGATCTGCGCGATTGCGTCCAGATACAACTCTACACCCGGGTGCATATCCAGGATTGCCAGTCCGACGATGCCGAGAACGAGCGCGATGCCGCCGAACATGCCTTGCGATATCGTTCGGCCGCCGAGCGCGAGCCTGTCCGGCACGCCATGACCGTCCATGACTGCTTGAACTCATGACAAGATATCTCCCTTGCGGATGGCGTCTTCGGCGCTGCCGGCTGAGGCGCACGGCGCGGGCCTGAGACGCCGCCATCCGACCAGCACAAGACGGAGTAGAGGCTCGATGTCTCTGGCGAACAGGTCGGCCGGTCGTCGCCGCCGCCAACATTCCCGCGATTGCCGTGCCGGATACGCGGCTGAACGCGATCGCACGGGAATGACACTCTATCTGGGATAGCAATTGGTTACACATATCGGCAACGTCAAGTAAATGGCGAAAGCAAGAAATAGCTATTTGCAACAGTTTGCATACAGTTCATTCTAAGGTCATATCGCAACTCTATGTAGTAACATTTATCAGGGAGAAAAAGAAGCGGCGAACTTTCTTCCGGCACCGATGCCGGCCGGCGAGCACGACCGGGCCGGCTGACCGGCGGCCTCGCCAGCCCCTTGCCGTCGGGTCCATCGTATCGGCATCCTCCTCAAGGACTATCAAAGCAGGAACAGGGGGAACGCATGGACCTCGGTATCAAGGGCCGCAAGGCCATCGTGTGCGCCGCTAGCAAGGGGCTCGGCCGCGCCTGCGCGATGTCGCTCGCCCGCGAGGGGGCCGAGCTGGTGATCACCGCCCGCACCGCCCATGAACTGGAGCGCACGGCGGCCGAGATCCGTCAGGCGACCGGCGCGAAGGTTACGCCGGTTGCGGGTGACATCAGCACCGAAGCGGGCCGCGCCGCGGCACACGCAGCCTGCCCGGCGCCCGACATTCTGGTGAACAACGCCGGCGGCCCGCCGCCCGGCGATTTCCGCGAATGGGACCGCGAGGCCTGGCTGCGCGCGCTGGACGCCAACATGCTGGCCCCGATCTTCATGATTAAAGCGGTGCTCGATGGCATGATCGAGCGGAAATTCGGCCGCATCGTGAACATCACCTCGGCCTCGGTGAAATCGCCGATCCCGCAGCTCGGCATGAGCAACGGTGCCCGCGCCGGCCTCACCGGCTTCGTCGCCGGCCTGGCGCGGCAGGTGGCCAAGCATAATGTCACTATCAACAACATCCTGCCGGGTCCGTTCCTGACCGACCGGCTGCGCAGCGGTGCCGCGCATCTGGCACAGCGAAACAACCGCACCGTCGAGGAAGAACTCGCGCTGCGTGGACGGGAAAACCCCACCGGGCGCGTCGGCGATCCGGCCGAGTTTGGCGAGGCGTGCGCCTTTCTTTGCGCTGCCTCGTCCGGCTTCATCGTCGGACACAACCTGCTGCTCGACGGCGGCGCGTTCAACTCCTCGATCGCCTGATGGACGTGTCCTTCTCGCCGGCGCACCGGCTCGCCGCGCTCGTGCGCAGCGGCGAGATCGGTGCGCTGGAGTTGCTCGAGCATTTCATCGCGCGGGTTGAACGCCACGACGCGAAGATCAACGCCGTGGTGGTGCGCGATTTCGATCGCGCCCGGGCGCGGGCGAAGGCGCTCGACAACCAAGCGGACAAATCCGCGCCATTGTTCGGCGTGCCGATGACGGTGAAGGAAAGTTTCGACAGTACCGGTCTGCCGACGACCAGGGGCATCCCGGCGCAGCGCGACGCGATCGCAGAAAGCGACGCTTTGCCTGTCGCTCGTCTGCGACGAGCCGGCGCGGTAATTTTCGGCAAGACCAACGTGCCGCTGCACCTCGCGGACTGGCAGAGCTACAATGAGATTTACGGCACCACCAACAATCCATGGGACCTGGCGCTCTCGCCCGGCGGATCGTCGGGCGGTTCGGCGGCGGCGCTAGCCGCCGGCCTCACCGGGCTGGAGATCGGCAGCGATATCGGTTCATCAATCCGCAACCCGGCGCATTATTGCGGCGTATTCGGCCATAAGCCGACTTGGGGGATCTGCCCAAGCGGCGCCGTGTCTCCGGCCGATATCGCGGTGATCGGTCCGCTGGCCCGTTCGGCCGAGGATCTTGCATTGGAACTGGACGTTATCGCCGGCCCCGATGAGATCGAGGCGAACGGCTGGAAACTGGAGCTTGCCTCGTCGCGCGCTTCGGGTTTCGCCGGATCGCGGATCGCGGTCATGAGCGATCATCCGTGCGCCGAAGTGGATGGCGAGATCGTCGGAAAAATCGAGGCGCTTGCGTCGTTTCTCAGGAAGCAAGGTGCACAGGTGAGCGCCAGCGCGTGTCCGGATTTCGACCTTGCCGAGGCGCACCGGCTTTACATAACCATGCTGCGCGCCACCACCAGCACCCGAGCCGATGACGCGGAGATGGAGCGCTGGCAAGCTGAGGCCAGGCGCCTGCCGGCCGACGACACCGGCTATTATGCGCTGATGGCGCGCGGCATTTCGCTCCGTCACCGCGATTTACTGCTCGGTAACGAAAGGCGCCAACACATGCGCCGAGCGTGGGCGGCATTTTTCAAAGGCTGGGATGTTTTGCTCTGTCCGGCTGCGGCATCGGCAGCGCAGCCGCACGATCACCAGGGCGAACGATGGGATCGCACGATCGAGGTGAACGGCCATCGCGTGCCGACGACGGACCAGATGTTCTGGGCCGGCATCTCCGGCTTCTTCCTGCTGCCCGCAACGGTGGCGCCGCTTGGCTTCACGCGATCCGGGCTGCCCATAGGTATTCAGATCATCGGGCCGCAATACGGCGACCGCACGACGATCGACGTCGCGCGCCTGCTGGAGCAATCCTGGCAGGGCTTCGTCCCACCGCCTGATTGGAATTGACTGGTGCGGGCGGTCGGGGTCGAACCGACACTCTGTCACCAGAACCGGATTTTGAGTCCGGCGCGTCTGCCAATTCCGCCACGCCCGCAACCGCGCGTATCATAAACGACAATTCCCCGTTCGTCAGCCGGCCCCGATGGGATCCCGCGTAGTGGCCCGTGGCCGCGGCGCGAGCATAGAGGGGGCGTGAACGCCGGCGACGACCGCCGCGATTACTCTGTAAGCGCCCTGATAGCGCCAAGCCCTCGACAGACGGCGGGCAGTTGCCGGATTGTCCCTCCGGTGATCCCGCCCAGCGCGAACACAGCCAAGCCAGCGCCTGCGGCGAGCCGCGCGAACCGAACCGCACCCAGCGCACGCGCCCCGGGATGGCTGGCGGTCGCAAACACCGGCGACAGAAATGCCAAGGTCGCGCCCTTCCGTCGCGCCCGGACCAGCTCAGCCCAGGAATGCGCCGAGCTGGTGACCAACAGGCGGCGCCGCAAAACTCCGGGCCAGCGTCCGCCGCGTAGATGCACCCCAGCCTTCAAGGCCGCCGCCAGCCGCACGTCGCCGGCGATGACCAATTGCAGGCGGCGCATGCGGCAGATGCGGGCAAGTTCTCGGCCGATCGCAGCGCGATGCGGATCGTCATCATGACGCAACACAACACCGGCCAGTCCGCGCGGCAGGCGCATCGCCGCGCTACAGGGGTCAGCCAAGCGATGCTGGTCGGTGAACAACCAGAGCGGCGGCAATGGCGGCGTTCCCTTGTGTCTCGCCTTGACGGCGCGCGCCCAGCCGATGAGCCTTGCGTCCATGGATCAAGCCTTGCCACCGATCGCCGACAATCTGCGGCGCGTACGCGATCGTATCGCCACGGCCGCTCTTGCCGCCGGCCGCCGGCCTGAGGATGTCACGCTGATCGCCGTATCCAAGACCAAGCCCGCCGAGGCCGTCGCGGCTGCTCTCGCCGCGGGCCAGACGGTGTTTGGCGAAAACCGGGTGCAGGAGGCAGCGGGGAAATTTCCTGTCTTGCAGGCGGCGCATCCCGATCTGCGGCTGCACATCATCGGTGGATTGCAGACCAACAAAGCGCGCGACGCGGTGCGGCTGGCCGATGTGATCGAGACGCTCGATCGCCCGCGCCTAGCTGACGCGATCGCCGCCGCGATGGAGAAGGAAAGCCGCCGGCCGCGGCTACTCGTCGAGGTCAATACCGGCGACGAGGCACAGAAATCAGGCATAAGCCGCGGCGAGGCGGATCGTTTCATCGAAGACTGCAAGGCCCGTTTCGGCGCACAGCTCGTCGGGCTGATGTGCGTGCCGCCGCTCGACGCGGATCCGCGGCCGCATTTCGAATGGCTCGCTCTATGTGCCCGGCGCCACGGGCTCGCTGTGCTGTCCATGGGCATGTCGGCGGATTTCGAAACCGCCATTGCCTACGGCGCGACCTGGGTGCGCGTGGGCTCGGCGGTGTTCGGGGCGCGCGCCTGATGCGAACGGCCTCACGGTTTCCAAGATTGCCGGTCAACGCTATACAGGACGGGAAAACAATCGAACCCGATCGGAGGGAAAGATGGATGCAAGGACGGACGAAAAGAGCGCGGGCACGTGCCCGGTCGCGCACGCGACCGTTGCCAGGACTAACCGCGACTGGTGGCCGAGCCAACTAAACCTTGAGGTCCTCCACCACCACTCCAGCCTGTCCGATCCGATGGAGGAGGCCTTCGACTACGCCGAGGAATTCAAGAGCCTCAATCTCGATTCCGTGATCAAGGACCTCAATGCCCTGATGACGGACTCACAGGACTGGTGGCCGGCCGATTTCGGCCACTACGGCGGTCTGTTCATCCGCATGGCGTGGCACAGCGCCGGCACCTACCGCATCGCCGACGGCCGCGGCGGCGCCGGCTCTGGCCAGCAGCGCTTCGCGCCCCTCAATAGCTGGCCGGACAACGCGAGCCTCGACAAGGCACGCCGGCTGCTGTGGCCGGTCAAGCAGAAATACGGCCGGAAAATCTCCTGGGCCGACCTGATGATCCTCGCCGGCAACGTCGCCCTCGAATTGATGGGCTTCAAGACCTTCGGTTTCGGCGGCGGGCGCAAGGATGTTTGGGAGCCCGAAGAGCTCTACTGGGGTCCCGAGGGGACATGGCTGGGAGACGAGCGCTACAGCGGCGAACGCGAGCTGCAAAATCCGCTCGCTGCCGTTCAAATGGGCCTGATCTACGTCAATCCGGAAGGGCCGAACGGCAAGCCGGATCCGGTTGCAGCGGCCAGGGACATCCGCGAAACGTTCTACCGCATGGCGATGAACGACGAGGAGACCGTCGCGCTGATTGCGGGCGGCCACACCTTCGGCAAGACCCACGGCGCCGGCGATCCGTCGTTTGTCGGCCCGGAGCCGGCAGCGGCGGGCATCGAGGATCAAGGCCTTGGCTGGAAGAGCAAGTTTGGCACCGGCGTCGGGGCAGACGCGATCACCGGCGGCCCGGAGGTCATCTGGTCGCAGACGCCGACGAAGTGGAGCAGCTATTACTTCGAGAACCTGTTCAAACACGAATGGGAGCTGACGAAGAGCCCGGCCGGCGCATGGCAATTCAAGGCCAAGGACGCGCCTGCGACGATGCCGGATCCGTTCAATCCGTCGAAGCGGCGTGTGCCGACAATGCTGGTCACGGACCTCTCGCTGCGGATGGACCCGGCCTACGAGAAAGTCTCGCGGCGTTTCTACGAGCATCCGGACCAGTTCGCAGACGCGTTCGCCCGCGCCTGGTTCAAGCTGACGCACCGCGACATGGGCCCGCGCATCCGGTATCTCGGCCCGCTCGTGCCGAAGGAGACGCTGATCTGGCAGGACCCGGTCCCCGCGGTGGATCATCCGCTGATAGGCGAGCAGGACAGCACTGCTCTGAAGGGGAAGATCCTCGCCTCCGGCCTGTCGGTTTCTCAATTGGTTTCGACAGCCTGGGCTTCGGCATCGACGTTCCGCGGCTCCGACAAGCGTGGCGGAGCCAACGGCGCGCGCATTCGCTTGGCACCGCAGAAGGATTGGGAGGTCAATCAGCCGGGGCAACTCGCGGAGGTACTGCGGACGCTCGAAACGATCCAGAAGGAGTTCAATGCCTCGGCCGCCGGCGGCAAGAAGGTTTCGCTCGCCGATCTCATCGTTCTCGGCGGCAACGCCGCGGTCGAGAAGGCAGCCAAGGCAGCCGGGCACGACGTGAAAGTTCCCTTCACGCCGGGGCGCATGGACGCGTCGCAGGAGCAGACCGATGTCGAGTCCTTCGCCGTGCTCGAACCGCGCGCTGACGGTTTCCGCAACTATCTCAGCGGCAAGCAGTTCATGATGCCCGAGGAGGCATTGGTGGATCGGGCGCAGTTGCTGACTCTGACCGCACCCGAGATGACGGTTCTCGTCGGCGGCCTGCGCGTCCTTGGCACCAACGCCGGAGCGTCCAAGCACGGCGTCTTCACCGAGCGGCCGGAGATGCTGACCAACGACTTCTTCGTCAACCTGCTGACCATGGCTACGCAGTGGCAGCCGTCCGGTTCCGACGGCGTGTACGAGGGGCGCGACCGGAAGACGAACGAGCTCAAGTGGACCGGCACCCGTGTGGACCTGATCTTCGGTTCGCACTCGCAGTTGCGCGCCTTCGCGGAAGTCTATGCGTGCGCGGATGCGAAGGAGAAGTTTGTGAAGGACTTCGTGGCGGCGTGGACCAAGGTGATGGACCTCGATCGCTTCGATCTCGCCTGATCTGGAAAAGCGCGAGACGCGCGAATAGCAGCTCCGGGCAAAAAGCTGCCGGGTCCCGGCATCCTACCGGCGGCCGGCAGCTTTGCTCTCAACGCCGAAGCTTACCGCGACACGATCGACAGTACCCTGCTCCCATAGCGTTGCAGCTTCGATGTGCCGACACCCTTGATCTGACCCAGCTCCTCCAGTGATTCCGGACGGACGGCGGCGATCTCGCGCAGTACCGTGTCATGGAAAATCAGATAAGGCGGCACTCCCTGGGCCTTTGCTTGGATGGCTCGCCAGCCGCGCAGCGCCTCGAATACGCCGCCCGCCACAACAGGCTCCGCTGTAGCCGTCAGGCGCGCTATCGGGCGAGCCGGACGTTGCGCGGCGACGGCGCCGCGCACCATCACCTTGCCTTCCCCGCGTAGGATCGGCCGCGCCTTCTCTTCCACCAGAAACAACCCGCCATGACCGTCCGTGTCCACATCGAGCGCGCCGAGCGCGATCAGTTGCCGGATCAAACCACGCCAGAAGGCAGGGGGGCGGTCGGTACCGACGCCGAAGGTCGAGAGCTTCGAATGACCATGCCGCAGCACCGCTTCGGTGGTTTCGCCGCGCAGTACGGCGATGACATGCAGCCCGCCGAACATCTGCCCGGTGCGGTACACCGCCGAGAGCACTTTTTGCGCCTCAGTCGTGGCGTCTTCGGTGGCGGGCGGCGCGTCGCAATTGTCGCAATGGCCGCAGGCTGGCGGGAAATCCTCCCCGAAACAGGACAGCAGGGACCGCGTGCGGCATCCGACGGTTTCGGTGAGCGCGATCATCGCTTCCAGCCGCGTGCGCATCATGCGCTTCTGCGCCTCGGGCGCGCCGGACTGGGCCAACCAGTGACGTGCCTGGGCAATGTCCTGGCCGCCGTACAGCAGCAATATCTCGGCCGGTTCGCCGTCGCGGCCGGCGCGGCCGATCTGCTGGTACCAGGCCTCTGGGCTGTCAGGCATATCTAAATGGGCAACGAAGCGGACATCGGGACGATCGATCCCCATGCCGAAGGCGATCGTTGCCACTACGACGACCGGCTCGCCAGACCGGAATCGCGCCAAGGCCTCCCGCTTATTGGCCCGCTCCAACCCGGCGTGAAAAGCGAAGGCCGGATGACTTTTGTCGCGCAGCCGCGCGGCGATGCGTTCGGTCTTGGCGCGCGACCCGCAATACACGATCCCGCAGGCGCCGCGATGACGCGACAGCAACGCGGCGAGCTGCGCGGTTTCGCTCGCCTTCGGTTCGGCCGCGAGGTGCAGGTTCGGTCGGTGGAAGCTGGCGACGAACACCGCCGCGTCCGGCATCCCGAGCGCGGCCAGAATATCGCTGCGGGTACGCGGATCGGCGGTTCCGGTGAGCGCCAATCGCGGCACGCCGGGGAACCGCTCAGACAGGCACGCCAGGGCGCGATATTCGGGTCGGAACTCATGCCCCCATTGCGAGACGCAGTGCGCCTCGTCAATCGCCAGCAACGACAGGCGCAGCCGGGCGAGCCGGTCCAGCGTGCCATTCGAGAGCAGCCGTTCGGGCGACACGTAGAGCAGATCGAGCGCCCCCTCGATCAGCTCGCGGGTGACGCCCCGCTGCTCGGCATGATCGAGTTCCGAATGCAGAGCGCCGGCGGCGACGCCGAGCTGGCGCAGCGCCGCAACCTGATCGTCCATCAGGGCAATCAGCGGCGAAACAACGACGGCCGTGCCGGACCGACACAGTGCCGGCACCTGATAACAAAGGCTCTTGCCGCCGCCAGTCGGCATCAATACCAGACCATCCCCGCCATCGAGCACATGGCGGATCACCGGTTCCTGCAAACCGCGGAAAGCCGGAAAACCAAAAACGCGCTGCAGGATCTCCTGCGGGTTCGCCCGAGCGATATGGTTCACTGTCAGGGTGAGCTGAAGCTCACCTGGACGCGTCGGCTCTCCTGTTTCGTAAAGACCGATTGCACTGAACCGGCGCCGACATCGCTGATCCTTTGCGGACCAACGCCGTCGGACGTGAGTTGGTCCACCACCACCTGCGCGCGCAATTCGGACAGCAGGATGTTGGCTTTCTGGCTGCCGGTTGCATCGGCGAAGCCGGTGACCTGCACTCGCATTGCCGGATGGGCCTTGGCGAAATCGGCGGCTTGGCCGATTACGCCTAGCGCTGGGTTGTCAAGAGCCGCCGACCATTCCTGAAAGAACACGACATAGCTCGGGGCCGGCTGTGCCTGCGCGCTCCCCGCCAGCAGGCTCAGCAACACAACTGCGGCGAAACGGCGCATCGGGCGAATCCCTCTCGGCGGCGCGGCACCGCTTGTCTGCCCCTGCGGCCGGAGTGGCGTCAACGACGTTTGTTCAGCGCGGGTCAGGCGGCGGCGACCTGTAGCCGGCCGGCCGCACGTATCCGGCCCATCAGCGGCAGCAGATCGTGTAAATCCGGTCCGTCCTCTTCCCCGGTGAGGACGATACGCAATGGCCGGGACAGTGCCCGGCCCGTGCGGCCCGTCGCTTCCCGCAGGGCATTGGTCCAGGCACGCCATAGGCTCCTGTCCCAGGGTTCCGGCGGAAGCTTCTCGAGCGCGATTTTCAGGAATCCCTGCTCGCCTTCGATCACCGGCGGGACGATGGTTCCGGCTACCACATTCACCAGCCGCGCGCCTCCGACAACAGATCGAGGCTGCCGCGCACCGCCAGCCAGAAAGCCTCGGTGACGCCGCTCGGCAGGCGGTCGGCGATGGCGGAGAAGGGGACGCTTTGCAGCACGCGACGGTTCAGCGCCAGCAATTGCCGGATGTTCGAACTACGCTGCCGAACATGGCATGTGGGAGAAGTTCGAACTTGGCCGCCAGCCGGTCGAGGCTGGCGCAAGCGCGGCTAAAATATCCATCTGCAGGGCCGTGTGGGTGACTTGGTCTTCGCCGCGAACGAGGATGGGTGATACCCGCTTCGATGTCGTCAACCACGGAAGTGAAGGTGCGCAGCCGGGTGCCATCCGCGCGGACCAGCACAGGCTCGGATATGGCGGGCAGCTTTACCTCGCGGCGGCCGAGCACGAGGTCGTTCCAGGCAATACGGACGTTTACCGTTACCTGCGCGGCAGCGCGTTGCGCGGCAGTCAGCTTCAGCATCGCGGTCGTAGAGCGGCGCCAGCCCCCGCCTGAGCCGCTGTTGGCGTTTGGCACACAGCTCCTCCTCGTTTTTGAAGCAGGGGTAGAGTCGTCCGGCCCGTGAGCCGTTCGATGGCTGCTGTGTAGAGATCGCCTCGCTCCGATTGACGGAACACGCATCCTAGGCGACGCCGAGCCAGCGCAGGTCCTGTTCGGCCGCTTGCGCAGAGTTCGGTTTGGATCGCTCGCGGTCGGCATCGTCCAGCCGAAGGATAAAACGGCCATTCCGGCCGCGCGCAAAGAGCCACCCGATCAACGCCAGATTCGCGTCGCCGACGTGCAGCAGGCCGCTTGGACGAGCGGCGAAGCGGATGACCGGCGTCATTCCTGCTCGTCATCCGCCTCGTCGATCCGACGCGGATCGAGTGCGCGCCAGTCTCGCTCCTCGCTGCCGGCGCGATGGTCGGCGAAGTCGCCCAACTCGGTCGCGCTGCGCCAACCGGCCTCACCGGCGCCGGTGACCTCGGCATCCTCGCCATAGGCGAACCAGGCCTCCAGAACCTCCTTGGCGGTCATTCCCGGGGCGCGGCAGCGCTCAACCGAATCACGTACGTAGCGTCGCGCGAACGCGTTCGCCTGCATCAAGGTCTCGAACCCGGACACCACCTCGACGACGTTGTCCTCGGCTCCTCCCGAGAGATCCAGGATGCGGACGCGCCAGCCGCCCGGCGGAGCAAACAGGTCGCTCATACCGAGGAACGCTAAGATGACGGGGGGGTGAAAGCAATCTGGTCACGATGGAGCGGCGGCCCGGCATCTCGCCTTTGGGCGGCGGGCGAAGTGTCGGATGATCGGCCATCGTCCAATGACGCTTCGATGAAAGCCGCCCCTTGACGGCTTGCGCCCTGGAGACAAGCGTACGCGCATGAACGATGCCCCCCTCGCGGATGCGTCCGCCATTCACGATTCCCTGCTGACGATCGATACGCATATCGACATCCCCTGGCCCGACTGCCCCGATCCGTTCACCGAAACCACGCGCAAAGTTGACCTGCCGAAGATGCTGCGCGGCGGGCTCGCCGCCGGCTGCTTCGTCGCCTATGTGCCGCAGGCGGTGACGTACTCCCGGTAACGAAGCGGCGGCGCTGGAACGCGTGATCGGGATGCTGAACACCATCCGCGCAATGGGACAAAGCCGGGGCGGTATAAGCGCACGGCTGACGGTCACGGCGGCCGAGATCGAGGCCGCCAAGCGGGATGGCGTGCTGGCCATCATCCCGGCGGTCGAGAACGGGTTCGCAATGGGCGGTGACCTGCGGCGCCTGGCGCAATTCCGCGCGCTCGGCGCCCGTTATCTGACGCTGACCCATAACGGGCACAACGATCTCGCCGATTCCTCCAATCCGCGCGCCGATCTCGGCGATAAGGACGCCGAGCATGGCGGGCTCAGCGCGCTCGGCCGGCAGGCGATTGCCGAACTCAATCGCCTGGGCATGCTTGTGGACGTGGCGCATGCCTCGCGCGCGGCAATGCTGCAAGCCGCCGCATGTTCACGGACGGCGATCGTTTCCACCCATTCCTGTATCCGCGCGCTTTGCGATAATCCGCGCAATCTCGACAACGAGCAGCTCGAGGCGCTGCGCGATGTGGGCGGCGTCGTGCAGGTGACCGCCGTCTCGGCTTTCCTCAAGCCGAACGCCAAGCCGGAGGAGGTCACCGTCGCCGATTTCGCCGACCATATCGGCTTTGCCGTGCAGCGCATCGGAATCGAGCATGTCGGCATCTCATCGGATTTCGACGGCGGTGGTTGGTTTGCCGGTTGGAACGATGCCGCGCACTCCGCCAACGTGACCGCCGAGCTGGTCAGGCGCGGTTATGGCCGGCGCGAACTCGCCTTGCTGTGGGGCGGCAATTTCCTGCGGGTGTTGCGGCAAGCCGAGGAGATCGCGGAATGACGCGCAAAGTCCATCTTCCTGACGGAACGGAGGTGCCCGCTTTGGGCCAAGGCACCTGGCACATGGGCGAAAACCGCGGATCGGCCGGCGATGAAGTCGCCGCCGTCAGGCTCGGCATCGAGCTCGGCATGATGCTGATCGATACCGCTGAGATGTACGGCAATGGCGGCGCCGAGGAGGTTGTCGGCAAGGCGGTCGCCGGACAGCGCGATGCGGTGTTCATCGTCAGCAAGGTGTATCCGCACAATGCCTCCCGCAGCGGCGTGCCCGCCGCTTGTGACCGCAGCTTGAAGCGGCTTGGCACCGACCGCATCGACCTCTATCTGCTGCACTGGCGCGGCAACCATCCATTGCGCGAAACCGTGGAAGCATTCGAGCGCCTGTGCGAGGCCGGAAAGATCCGCTACTGGGGCGTATCGAATTTCGACGTAAGCGATATGGAGGAGCTTGCGGCCGTGCCGCAAGGCGCCGCCTGTGCCAGCAATCAAGTGCTCTACAATGCCGATACGCGCGGTGTCGAGTTCGATCTGATCCCCTGGTGCCGGTCGCATCGGATGCCGATCATGGCGTATTCCCCCGTCGGCCAGGCCGGGCGGTTATTGCGCTCGCCCGCGCTCGCCTCGGTGGCCCGGCGCCACAACGCCACACCAGCGCAGATCGCCATCGCCTGGACGTTGCGCGAGCACGGTGTTATTTCAATCCCGAAAGCAAGCGACCCCAGGCATGTGCGCGAAAACGCCGCCGCGGGCACTATCGTCTTGTCCGAAACCGATCTGGCGGAAATCGACGCTCAGCATCAACCGCCGCGTCGCAAACAATCCCTGGGCATCCTCTGACCCCCAACCACCTCTCCCGCTCGGCGGGAGAGGTCGGTTCGCGAAGCGAACCGGGCGAGGGTGCCAGTCGTGGATGCCGGGCCTTCGTTATTAGCTGTTCGTCTCGTTTTTTGGCTTCTGCGTCGAAGCCTTGTGTGAGACGTGGTGCGTCTTCGAGTGATGCGTAGCCGACGCCGTGTGCGTGGAATGTTTGCTGTGCCGCGTGGTGGCGGTGGCCGACGGCGCCGTGCTGGACGGAGCCGCTGCCGTCGGGGCCGCGGATGGTGCCGGCGAGTTCGATGTCTGCGCCATGGCGCCGAGCGGCAGGGCGAGCGCAAACGCGGCGAGAGCGAGCGTGCGGAGAGTGATCACGGGTTGACTCCAGACAGGGCAGGCGTTGCGGGGCTTGTCGGCTGAGATCGAGCCCGGTGCTTCGAGCTTGAACGGCCGGCCGGCTTATGCCGGGGCTTCGCAGAGTCGGGCAAGTGCTTGCTTACCCGAATTGTGATTTTGCCACTCTGGCCTTCACAAAAGACACAGTGCGCGCAGCTCGCGCCGAAGCGCCGGCGGTAGCGCCGCCGCGCCGCGTGGAACGGGGCCGGAGACGAGATCCGGCGGAGCGTCATCGCCGGCCAGATACCGCCAGCCCTGGAAAGGCTTTGTCGCTCGCGCAGCGACCGGCACGAGCCGCGCATCCAGCACGAAGCCGGTGCAGGCCGTGCCGTCGTTCCAGCGATCCTCGATAATGTCGAGGATGCGTTGTCGCACAGACATGAACCCGCAGATCACCCAGTAGATCGAGCCGCCATCGATGATCTCGTCCGCCCGGCGGGGAAAGCTGCGCGTGCGATGGCGCAGCGGCGGTTCGCGTCCACCCCGCTCCATCTGCAGGACTTGCAGATGCTCCACGTCGCGGACGCCCACGGCGAGCTTGGTCAGGTGCAGCATGGCGGAGGACTCGGCGGCATCACCCCTATCTGTCGCCCTTGGGTACGGCGTTTGCAATATCGGCAGCACACCCTCCGGGGCGCCCTCGCTTGACCGCGCGCGTCGGCACGCGGAGGAATCCTGCCATGAGCCAATCGCCCTCAACGCAGCTTGCCGCGGAGCTTCCCGGCGAAATACCCTTGGGGCCCGCGCCGAAAGGCCCACCGATCATCGTGCTCGACAAGGTCAACAAATGGTTCGGGCAGTTGCACGTGCTGCGGGATGTCTCGCTGCAGGTGGCGGAGAAGGAGCGCGTGGTGGTCTGCGGACCGTCGGGGTCCGGCAAATCCACCATGATTCGATGCATCAACCGGTTGGAAGCGCATCAGGAAGGCCGCATCGTCGTCGATGGCACCGAGCTCACCGACGATACGCGGGCGCTCGATCAGATCCGCCGCGAAGTCGGTATGGTGTTCCAGTCCTTCAACCTGTTCCCCCACCTGACCATCCTGGAGAACTGCACCCTGGCACCGATCTGGGTGCGCCGGATGCCGCGCGCGGAAGCCGACGACCTGGCGATGAACTTTCTTCGGCGCGTGCGTATCCCCGAGCAGGCGAAGAAATATCCCAACCAACTCTCGGGCGGGCAACAGCAGCGCGTGGCGATCGCCCGAGCGTTGTGCATGCGCCCGAAGATCATGCTGTTCGACGAGCCGACCTCCGCGCTCGATCCCGAAATGATCAAGGAGGTGCTGGACGTCATGATCGAGCTGGCTGGGTCGGGCATGACCATGGTCTGTGTGACGCACGAAATGGGCTTTGCCCGGCAGGTGGCGGACCGCGTGATGTTCATGGATCGCGGCGAGATCGTTGAGAGCGGCCCGCCGGCGGAGATGTTCGGAGACCCGAAGACGGACCGGCTGAAACTGTTTCTCTCTCAGATCCTCCGCGGACACTGAGGGAGCGGGACATGCTGAACACGACGACGCTTCTGGCGGATGAATTGGGCCAGAACCTGTCCAACGTTTTCATGCGGAGCTTCGGCAGCGGCGACACGCGGGTTGCAGCCCTGCTCGACGAGGCGGCGCGGCTCGTCATCGAACGGCTCGCCACCAGCGACGCGCTCTATCATGACGCGGAACACACGGCGCTGGTGACTTTGGTGGCCCAGGATATCCTTCGTGGTCTCCGGCTGACCAGGAACGTAACGCCGGACAACTCGCTGCATTTCATTATCGCGGCCCTTGCGCACGATGTCGGATATCTGCGCGGCGTTTGCGCAAAAGACACCGCTGAACGGCAGGTAATCGACACAGACGGGAACACCGTATTCCTGCCGCGAGGCGCCTCCGACGCATACCTCGCCCCGTATCATGTCTTTCGCTCGCAAATCGTTGTGCGCGAGCGGTTCCAGTCCCACCCTCTGATTGATGGCGAACGCGTTGCGAGAGCGATCGAGCTCACGCGCTTTCCCGTGCCGAACGACGAGGACCACGCCGAAACCGACACGGAAGCCGGCTTGCTGCGTGCCGCTGACCTTATCGGACAACTCGCGGACCCGCTGTATCCGCGCAAGCTCAACGCCCTGTTTCACGAATTCGCTGAGACCGGGGTCAATGAGAAGCTGGGCTATTTCAGCCCCGCCGATGTAGCTGAGCGATACCCTCGTTTCTTCTGGAGCAAGGTGGAGCCCTATATCGCCGACGCGATACGCCATCTCGAATTGACAATCGAAGGCCGGCAGTGGGTCGCGCAGCTCTACAGCAACGTATTTGCCATCGAGCATCACCGGCTGCACATGGGCCCGCAACTGCCGGCGAGTTAAGTGCGTCTGGCCTTCCATCCGGGGTCCGCGGAGATTAGCGGAAAGTCACCCAAGGGATGATCGCCGCACCGGATCATCCCATTGCGGCAATGTCGGCGGCCGGTCCCTCATAGGCCGCTGCCGCCTGAGCGAACAGTCCCTGCAGACTGCCGGCGCTCGTGTCCCCGATAAGCCGCTCCATCTGGAACTGTCCTAGTGCCCGGTAGCTCTCGAATTGACTTTCGGTGAAGAACTGATCGACGGTCGATTCGTGGGGAAAAGTCGCGTGCAGATTCGCGTAAGCCCGTACGTCGCCTGGAACATCCGACAGGAGGCTCGGTTTCAGGTAAAGGATCTTGCAACAATCGTCTGCCGACGGCCGCTCGGAATAGTGGATTGTCGCGATCGCAAAACCAAGCGCAGCATCCGCGTCAGCGATGTCGCTGCGCGAGAAGATCCGTGGTGGCGAATCGAACGTGACGGTGATCCGCATGTCGATCGCGGCCTTACGCAACGCGTTGCCTAGATCCTCGAAGCTACAGGCGGGGTCCGCACCGGCATCGATGACCAGTATCAGGTGGCAGCGCCGGCGCAGCATCTCGTAAAGGCCCAGATTATCAAAATGCCCACCGTCCGACAGATAGATGGCGTTGGTCGCCTCCCCTGACGCACCCAGCAAATCCCCGAGCAATGCCCGCAGGCTGCGGGGCGGTTGCGCCAGATTCAGCTCCTCCGGGCTGTCGATCTCCGCGGGATTGGGCAGCCAGGCACCGAGCCGAACGTTGAACAGCGTCATGACGAAGGCCGTCAAAGGCGAGGAGTGATAGCCCTGGTTGGGACTGACCGCTGCACCGGAAATCGTCATCGCGGTGGCGAGCGAAAGCCCATGCGCCTTGCGGGGGTCGGCGCCCCGGTTCTCCAGTCCGGCGTAAGCGCTTGTTGTTACATAGACGCCCGGTGGATCCTCGGCGCGACCGCCGGTCCATCCGCGCGGAGTCAACAGCGGCGCACCGCATGCTGTAGGGGTCGCGGTAAAAGCCATTGCCTTGCGCTCCGACCATGCCGCCGCCCCGCCGACTGTCAGATTCAGAGTCATGTTGACAACCGGGAACAGCTTGCGGGCGCCCTGCGGCTGCCGAAGCCATGACAAGGGCAGGTTGTCGTGTGGATCGAAATCGGTGAACGGGTCGGGGTGGCGTGCGGCGCCGCGTGCGGCGCCGAGAAAAGCCCGCATCAGGCGGTTGCGATAAACCGCGTGCATCGAATATCGGTTCACGTTGACCCGCCGATTCACCCAGCGCACCGCCAGCAGAAGCCCGCAGATTGCCGCTGCCTGCAAGCCAAACAGCAGCCCTTGCGGAACCACGGGGCGGCGGAGAACATCGGCGCTAAGCAGAACCTGCGCCCAGCCGAGCACCGCGTCGGTCACCAGACCCAGCACCGCCACCAGCCCAAGCATGAAAACGATGCACAGCACGCTCAATGCCAACGACTGGTACTGCTGTGAGGCTTTGATCGTCTCCACAATCGCGCCGACCTGGGAGCTGGCCTGCTTGCCGATCCAGGCGCCGGCGGATCCAGATGCCAACGTAATGAGCGCCGCGACCCAGCTCGGCGGTGACGACGGGCGATGCAGCAACCAGGTCAGCGACAAAGCGGCGAAGGCAAAAGCGGTCCAGAGAGCGCCGGCGCGCAGCTTCAACGCGCTCACTCGCGCCAGCCATTCGCGATCCAGGTCGAACAGCGCGCTGTCGCGCCGCAACCCGACAAACACGGTAGAATGAATACCGAATGCCAACATCACCCAGAGCGGCCCGAGAACCGCGAGGGCCTGCGCCCGCTCGGAGACCGGAACTAACGTTGCGAGTCCCGTTCCAGCGCCGATCACAGCTGTCGAAACGACGGTAGCTGCGCCGAACGCGACACTGTTGCTTCCAAACAGCCGCGCACCGCTTCGCTTCGATGATCGGAACCAAGCCGCCAAAAACCCTATAGTCTGTGCCACGAAATAAGCAATCAACAGGGCGGCAACCGGCGGCGCCGCGCCGGGGTCCGAGACGCCCTGCGAGAGCGGCGCGAGCCCTGCCCAGCCCAGCGAAGGCAAGAACACCCAGTGGGCGATCCGATCAGGTCTTGCATACTTAATTCCATCCGGTCCGACCGGGCGATGGTCGGGCAGATCGCGAGCAGCGACCAAGGTGTTGACGGCAACGCAGACCGCGCCGAGAGAAACGCACACCAGTTGGGCCCAGGCTTGGTAGCCAACCGTCCAGATCAACGTCCGATAAAATATTGCCGTCAGAACCGCGAACACAAACAGCGGCAAATATACCGCCCAGTTCAGCAACACATTGCGGACATAGAGTACAACTGCGGCCCAGGTATCGAGAGAGAATGGGCCGCCCAGCGGGGTCAGGTAATCCGTATAGTTGCGGAGGGCTTGCAGTTCAGCCAAAGGCTGGTCGCGTACGCCCAGCGTATCCTGCGCAGCCTCCGGTGAGCCGCGTTCGTAAATCATCCGCTGGAGCCAGGATCCAATATAGCCGCCGCCCGAAACCGTGGCGAGGTAATCGAACGACGTCAGCAGCTTCCCCTGCGCGAGTGCCTGTACGACGCCCAGGCAGAAGGCAGCACTGCGGATGCCGCCGCCCGACAAGCAGAGTGCGGTCAGGTCCAGCCGGTGGGCGAGCGCATGAAGCACCGCTTCATCTGCTGCCGCGGGCACGGCCCGAATCGCTGTGAGCTCCTCCGCCAGCGCCTGAACGCGATTCTTCTTGATGTCCGCCAAGCGAGCCTCTCCCTGGACTTTTCAGAAAGGATATCACGGCGCAAGGTGGGCCCATAGTTTATGTCCGCGTTGCAATGGAGAAATCGATGGCCAATTGGGAAAAGCGCTGCGTCGGACGCACGTCGTTGGAAGTAACGACGGTCGGCTTCGGCACCGCGACCATGGGCGGCAGCCGCATCCCGGTCTCGCGCGACGAAAGCGAGGCGATGGTGCGCGCCGCCTGGGATGCGGGGGTCCGTTACGTGGATACCGCGCCGTTCTATGGCGTGGGCTCGGCCGAACGCCGCGTCGGCGATGCGCTGCGCGACAAGCCGCGCGATGAATGGGTGTTGTCCACCAAGGTAGGTCGGCTGCTGAAGCCTCGCCGCGGGCAGGAAGCGACGACCGATGGCCGCCTAGCGCCGATGCCGTTCACCGTTGTCTATGACTATTCGCATGACGCGATCATGCGCTCGGTGGAAGATAGCTATCAGCGGCTGGGCCTGGATAAGATCGACGTTCTCTACGTCCACGATATCGGGGCTTATCAGCACAAGAATGCCGCGCCGGGGCATATGAAGGTGCTGCGCGAGTCCGGCTATAAAGCGTTGACCGAACTGAAATCGGCCGGCGTCATCAGCGCGTTCGGCATCGGCGTGAACGAGAAAGAGGTGCTGCTGGAGGCGATGGGCTGGGGCGAGTGGGACGTGTTCCTGCTCGCCGGCCGTTACACGCTGTTGGAACAGGGACCGCTCGACGATCTGCTGCCGCTCTGCGAACAGCAGGGCACGTCGATCGTGATCGGTGGCCCGCTCAACTCCGGCATCCTTGCGGGTCGGGACACGTGGAATTATGCGCCGGCGCCGGCCGATGTGGTGGAGCGGGTGAAGAGGATCGAGGCCGTATGCGACCGGCACAACGTGCCGCTGCCGGCGGCGGCACTGCAATTCCCGTTGGCGCACAAGGCGGTGTGCGCGACAATTCCCGGCCCGCGCACGGTGGAGGAGTTCAGGAAAAACCTGGAGCTAATCCGGATGAAAATTCCCGCTGATCTCTGGGCCGAACTGAAGCAGGAGAAGTTGTTGCACGCAGATGCGCCGGTGCCGGGGTGAGGGAGACAAGATTCACCACAGAGGCACAGCGGCGGGGAGAATTCTCCGAAGCATCCTCCGTGCCTCGGTGTCTCTGTGGTAAATCTTGCCTGCTTTCTTATCCCTTCACAGCGCCCATAGCCAAGCCCCGCACCAAATGCCGCTGCAGCAGCATCATGAACACCACGATCGGCAGCATGATACCAACAGCGGCGGCGGCCGAGAGCGTCCAGTAGTTGATATCCTCGGCTCCGTATTCGGCCAAGGCGACGGGCAGTGTCTTGGTCGCCGGACCAGTTAGAACAAGGCCGAGCAGGAACTCGTTGTAGGCCAACAGCAGACTGAACAGCGCCGTCACCCAGAGGCCCGGCCGCACCACGGGCAGGGCCACGCGCGCGAAGACCTGCCAGGCATTGCAGCCGTCGATCTCGGCCGCCTCATAAAGCTCGCCGGGGACATCGAGGAAGAAGCTCCGCATCAGCCAGATCGTGAAAGGCTGGTTGATCGCGACCAGAGCGAGGATCATTGCCGGATAGGTGTTGATCAGCCCGAGTTCCTTCGCCAGCACGAAGAAGGGAATCGCCAGCAGGATGTGCGGGAACATGCGCATCGACAGGATGGCGAACAACAGCCCGCGCGACGTGCGGCTGCGCAGGCGCGACAGGCCGTAGGCAGCCATGGTGCCGATCGAAACCGAAATGCCGACGGTGCAGGCCGAGATCACCACGCTGTTGATCAGGTAATGCCAGAACGCCTTCTCCACCCAGACCTGCCAGTGGAAGGTGAAGGTGGGCTGGAAAAACAGCTTTGGCGGCACCGCAAAGGCATCCACCGGCTGCTTGAACGAAGTCAGCACCGCCCATACGACGGGCACCAGCGTCAGCGCGGTGAAGCCGCAGAGCAGCAGGAACAGCGAGCCTTGGGTCAGCGTGCGCCGGCGCATCAGAACGCGCCCTTCTCGCGGCGGTACAGCACCGCGATCATCGCCGCGATCGCAGCCGCCACGATCAGCAACGTGATCACACCGAGCGCCGAGGCCTTGCCCACCTGCAGCAGCCGGAACGCCAGCGCGTAGGTGTAGATGGTGATCGTCTCGGTCGCCGTGCCGGGGCCGCCCGCCGTCAGCACATAGATCTGGTCGAAGAACCGGAACGCGTCCATCACGCGGATCGCCAGCACGAACAGGATCAGCGGACGGATCGCCGGCAGCATGATGCGGAACAGCAGCATCCAGATCCCGGCACCATCGATCTGCGCGGCTTCGATCTGGCTGTGATCGACGGTGTTGAGCCCGGCATACAGCACCAGGATCATGAACGGCGTGAACTGCCAGGCATCTGCCAGGACCACCGTCGCGCGCGCCCAGCCGGGATCGCCGAGAAAGTCCGGCGGGAAGATGCCGAGACTGATCAGGACTCCCGACAGCAGCCCCCAGCGGCCGATGAAGATCCAGCGCAGAAACAGGGCCGCGACCACCGGCGTGATGACGTTGGGCAGGAACATCAACAGGTTCAGCGTGCGGACGGCGAAGGTCAGCCGGTAGAGCCCATACGCCACCGCAAGGCCGACACAGAACTCCAGCGCCACGGCGGCGGCGACGATCCCCACGGTACGCCCGAGCGACTCCCAGAACTGCGCGTCGTGCAGCAGCGCGCCGTAATTGCCGAGCCCGATGAAGCGATCGATACCGGCGCCAAGATCGTAGTCGAACAGGCTTAACCAGATGGCATAGCAGAGCGGGTAGAGCAGTACCGCCGCGAGCACGACGCCGCTGGGCACAAGAAACAGCCACGCGTCGGCATGGTGGTGACGCCGGCGCCCAAGAACCCGGACGCCGGCGGTCGGCAACGCGACGGCGGTGACGCCGTCACTGGTAATAGCCGTGGCCTTTCAGGAAATTCTCCGTCTCCTGGGCCGAGGTATCCATGGCGGCTTTGACCGTCATTTCGCCCGTCATCGCCTGATCCAGGCGCTGGGTGATGAACTGCCCGACCGAGTAGAACTCCGGCAGCTTCGGATACGGCGAACCTACGGCCACGGCCGCGAGGGCGGCGGGAAAGAAGCGGTATTTCTGCTTGAGCTCGGGGTCTTCCAGGATCGAGGTGCGGGTCGGCACCATCAATCCAGCAGCACCGCGCATGTTGGCCGCACTCGTCGCGGTCGCCAGCACGCGGAACAGCAAGTCCGGGTCTTGTTTGGAAAAGGCCGAAATGCAGTAGGCATCGCCGCCGATCGTCTGGTGCCCTTGCGGCGGCACCGCCCATGCCATCTTGCCCACAACACGCGACTTGTTGGGATCGTCCATCGCCAGCGCGCGCGTTGCCCACTGCACGCCCATCGCGGCGGTGTCCTGCTGCAAGGCGATCATACACTCATCGTTCGCCGCGTTGGTGTAGCCCTGCTGGGCGTAACGGGTGATTGCCTTCAGCATCTCGATCGCAGCGACGCCCTTTTCGTCGTTGAACAGCGGCCGCCATTGCGGGTCGAACCAGCCGTCCCCCAGCGCATTGATGTACCACGCCGCCTCATTCAGCGCGGCATCGACCGGTCGCAGGCAACTGATCGTGCCGGCACGCAGCGGCGAGTTGAACGATTTCGCCAGATCGCGGTATTCGATGAAGGTCTTCGGCGGTTGCTTCCCGGCCTTGTCGAACAGGTCCTTGCGGTAGAAGAACAGCAGCGTGTTGCTGGTGGTCGGCACCCCCCAGATATGTCCCTGATAGCTGCGCTCCTCGACCACGGTTTTGGTGAAATCGTCGAGCTGGAATTCCTGCTTGTATTTGGCCCATAGATCGTCCAGCGGGCGGATCCAGCCGTTCTTGGCGAAGGTCAGGAACGTGCTGTCATTGGCATAAACGATATCCGGCGTGTCGGCCTTGGAGGAAAACGCGATGGTCGCCAGCTCCAGCGCCTTGTCGAACGGCATCAACTGCGTGTTCACCTGCACGCCTGGAATCGCGGTCTGAATTTTCTGCGCGATGTATTCGATCGCCGGGAAGCGGTGGCTGAGCAACTGGATCGTCCCCGCGGCTCGGACGGGGCGGATGAAAGGCGCGGCGAGTCCGGCGGCAGTGCCGGCCAGCATGGTGCGCCGCCTGAGTTTCCCTGTTTGCATCGCTTCCTCCTTGCTGGAGGTTGGTAGCACGGCACACCTATCGCGTCACCGCCGCGACGGCGTCTCGATAGGCGCGCAATTGCTGCGCCCGGACATGACGCAGTCCTGGATCGCGGAAGACTGATGCAGCCGTTGCACTATGAAGATAACCAGAACGATGCCGACGACGATCACTGCCATCGCCACGATGGCGCCGCGGCGTGAGGGTGGTTCCTGCTCGTCGGGCATCAGCCGATCCGCCCTTTTGGGGCCGCGTGGCCGGGGACGATCACCTCGCCCAGCGCCCGATGCGCCGGCTTTTCCTCCCCGCTAGCGCGCTGTCGCCAGCTTGCAGCGCGGATGGCAGTCCGAGGACGGGTCGATCGGGTTCGGCACTTCGCCGCCCGCCGGCGTGCGCGCGCGACCATCTCCAGGTCCGGCACCGCGTCCAGCAGCAGGCGCGTGTAGGGGTGATGCGGGGCGCGGAAGATGGTCTCGCCCGGACCCATCTCGACGATCCGCCCCAGATACCTCACCTCCAGCCGGTAGCTGAGCCCGAAAACCCCATGCAGCGCCGCCCAGAAGTACTTCGCGTATTGCACGAAGAACGGCTGGTCGAGCCCGAGCTGGTGCACCAGAGCGGCGCGCCGCGCCTCGGTGAAGTCCTGTCCCAACATGGTGGTCACCGGATCGCCGACATAGGCGAACATCGCGAAGCGACCAAGTCGACCACCAGGAGCACGGGAATGGCTTGCAGGACGCGGGAGAAGATGAAAGCGATCATCACTGCTCAGTCGTCACGCGGGCGCTCCTCGGCACCCAGGATCGGAAACGGCTCACCGGCCCATTCATTGACCAGCGTGTAGCCGACGCCAAGCAGCACCGGGCCGAGGAAGATCCCCGGCAGGCCGAAGGCGATCGCCCCGCCCAGCACGCCGAGCACAGTCAGCAGGAACGGCAGCTCGGCGCCGCGCGCAATCAGCCACGGGCGGACCAGGCTGTCGGCGCCGCCGACACCGATAAATCCCCAGCCTGCCATAAACAGGCCATGGCCGAGATGGTCGTTGCTGATCAGCCAAAGCGAGGCCGGGACCCAAACCACGGCGGCGCCCATGGGAAACACCGAAATAAGGCCGGCGAGGGCTCCGAGCAGGACCGGTCGCGGCACGCCGGCAATGGCGAGCCCAATGCCGACCAGGATGCCTTGCATGACCGCGGTGCCGAGCAGGCCATAGACCACGCCGCGCACGGTCAGTCCGGTCATGATCAGAGCACGCTCGCCACGCGGCCCGGTGATCCGCAACAGGATCGCCCGCATGGCCGCCGCCATCCGCTCCCCGTACACATAGAAGAAGAAGGCGATGAACAGCGCCAGGATGAACATCAGCACGCCGTCGGCGATGCCGACAAGCAGGCGGAACAGGCCGCCAAGCAGGATGCCGAGATACGGCCGGAGCGCGGTTCCCGCGTCGCTCAGATCGGCCGCCCAACTGTTCCAGAGATCGGTGAGGCTAGGGCCACCCAGCGGGATGCCGTTCACCCAGGCAGGGGCGGCCGGCAGGCCGCCATGGGTCCATTGCTCGATGGCGGCGCGCAAATGGGCGACATCGGTGGCGCTTTCCGGCGCGGCGAGCGCCAGCGGCAGCACGACGACGATCGCCGTCAGCAGGACCATGACAAGGGCTGCGGGGCTGCGGCGGAAACGCAGGCCAGCCTGCAGCCACTCGAACACCGGCCAGGTGGTGAACACCAGAATGCCGGCCCAGAGCAGAGCCGAGAAGAAGGGGTAGAGCACGAGCACGCAGCCGATGGCGATGCCGCCCAGCAGAAGGCCCAACAGCAGTCGTTCGGGTATTGCTCCCCCTTTCTGAACCATGCCCGCGGGAGGCGTTCCCGGCGGCTGGTCAAGCCTTTCCGCTGCTTCTAGTCTCCGCCCGCATGTCGCGGGAGGCGCCGGTATGCCACGTTTCGCTGCCAATTTGTCGATGATGTTCAACGAAAAACCATTCCTTGACCGATTCGACGCCGCTGCCCGCGCCGGCTTCAAGGGCATAGAGTTCCTCTTTCCCTATGACCACCCGGCGGCGGAAATCCGGCGCCGGTTAGATGCGAACGGCCTGACCCAGGCGCTGTTCAACATGCCCCCGGGCGATTGGGGCAAGGGCGAGCGGGGTCTCGCCGCCCTGCCGGGACGGCAAGCCGAGTTCCGCGACGGCGTCAAGACGGGGTTGGACTACGCCGAGGCGCTGGGTTGCAAGCTGGTCCACTGCATGGCCGGGATCGTACCGGCCGAGGTTACGCCGGTTACGGCCGGCGCGGTCTATGCAGCCAACCTCACCTGGGCTGCGGAGCTGGCCCAGCGCGCCGGGGTAAAGATCGTCATCGAGCCGATCAACCATCGCGACATGCCGCGGTACTTCCTGAATACGCAGGCGCAGGGCGCGGCCTTGGTGGAGGCAATCGGGCGCGAGCGGCTGGGCTTGCAGTTCGACGTCTACCACGTGCAGGTGACCGAAGGGGATATCACCAAGCGGATGGAGCAGCATATGCCGGTGATCGCGCATATGCAGATCGCCGATGTGCCGGCGCGCAACGAGCCCGGCACAGGCGAGATCGGTTGGGAGTTCGTGTTCCGCCGCATGGATGAGCTTGGGTATCACGGCTGGGTGGGCTGCGAGTACCGGCCGAAAGGTGAGACGGATGCGGGGCTTGGGTGGTTGAAGAGATTGGCGAGCTAGTTACCCCCATCTCACCCCGGCCCTCTCCGCTCCCAACTTGGATTTGTTTGGGGGCGGAGAGGGGGACGAAAAGGAGAGCAGCATGAAGATTGGTTTTATTGGGCTGGGGATCATGGGGCGTCCGATGGCCCTTAACCTCAAGAAGGCGGGGCACGAGCTGGTCGTGCCCGACCGGCGGAGCCTGACCGAGGAGATACGTGGAGCCGCGGAGGTGGTGGCGGACAATCGGAGCGTCGCGGCCAAAGCCGAGGTGCTGATCCTGATGGTTCCGGACACGCCGGATGTGGAGCAGGTGCTGTTCGGAGAAGGCGGCTCAGCCGAAGGGTTGCGGCGCGGGACGCTGGTAATCGACATGTCCTCGATCAGCCCGATCGCAACCAAGACGTTCGCCGCCAAGGTCAATGAGAAAGGGTGCGACTATCTGGATGCGCCGGTCTCGGGCGGCGAGGTGGGCGCGAAACAAGCCACCTTGACGATCATGGTGGGCGGGCCGGAGCCGGCCTTCGCGCGTGCCAAACCGCTGTTCGAGGCGATGGGCAAGAACATCACCCATGTCGGGCCGCAGAACGGCGACGGACAAACCTGCAAGGTCGCCAATCAGATCATCGTCGCGCTGAATATCCAGGCGGTCTCGGAGGCGCTGGTGTTCGCGACCAAGGCGGGCGCGGATCCGGCGAAGGTGCGGGCGGCGCTAATGGGCGGCTTCGCCTCCTCGCGCATTCTGGAGATTCTATGGAGAGCGGATGATCAACGGCGCATTCAGCCCGGGATTCCGGATCCGTCTGCACCAAAAGGACCTGAATCTCGCCCTTTCAGCCGCTCGCGATCTTGAGCTTTCGTTGCCCAACACCGCGGTCGCGCAACAAATGTTCTCGGCTTGTGCGGCACACGGGGGTGCCGAGCTGGACCACTCAGCTTTGGTGCAAGCGATTGAGAACATGGCGGGAGTTGTTGTAAGCGGCAAACGATAGGCATTTGGTAAGCCAGCACTGCCCGCATTAAAGGTTGCATTCCGCAACCCCTAAGACATAGCTTGCGCGTGTGTCACCGAATCGTGAGATAGGTCGCGTTTCGAGATTCGGGACTGGGGCGAGATAGTCGGATGTCTATGCGGTTTACAGAGATCGGCCAGCAGCTTCGCGCCTACCGGCTGGAATCCGGGCTGCGCGCGGAAGAAATCGCTGCGCGGCTGGGCGTCTCGCGTGCCGCGCTCTATCGCTACGAGAAAGGCGAAGTGATCAAGCTTGATACGGTCAAGCGGCTTGCTGAGTTGCTGAAAATCTCACCTCTGTCGCTGCTCGGGATCGGCGTCGAATATTACAATCGGCCGGTGGGATACTTTGAACGACTGCGCCAGACCGAAGAGACGGCGGATCATATACTCGAGTTATTCGGGCCGCTTTGCTACCTGACCACCTCCGAGGCGTACGACAGCGCGCTCGCCGATGCGTTCGAGGAGATTGCCGCGCAGGCGGGCGGCGATCGGGCGGCAATGCAGACGCAGGCCGAGCAAGTGCTCGGGCTGCTGGCGACCCGCAAGCGGATGTACGCAATCCGGCGGCCCAGCATCATCTGCATGGTCTCGCTCGCCTCCGTGCGGCGGTTGCTGGAAAACGGAATCGCACCGGGCCTGCCGCTGTCCGAGCGAGTCCGGCGCGTCTGCCGGGACGTGGCGGAGAGCGAGGTCCAGAACATGGCGGCCCTGATGGAGACCGAGCCGATGGGCCTGCAGTTCGGTCTGCTGACAGGGCAGGAGCCCACCTCGCTGTTTCAGATCCTGCGGGCGCGTGACCGGGTCAGCCTGGCGGTGAACCCGTTCCGCCCGGACGGCCATCCGAGCACCCAGGCGGGCGTGGCGATGATCACCGGCGCCGACGAGGCGATCGCGGCGCATCAGCGCGTAGCGGAGACGAGCTGGCGGGAGGCACTGAAGGGGAACGCCGGCGCGGCTCGGTTGCGGCAACTTCTGGGTGCGACGGTGGCGAGCTAGGCCGGCGTGCATGAGGGGAGCGCGGCTGTGCTGGGTCACGCTGCCCCGGGCATCCGCCGGGGCACCAGGATCGTCGAGCTGAACCGCTGCACAGGCTGCTCGTTCTGGTTGAAGGTCGTGCAACGATACGACACCACTCCCAAATCAGGCCGGGACCGCGAGGGCCTGGTGTCCAGGATCGTCACCTCGACCCGGAGTGCATCGCCCGGATAAACCGGTCGCACCCAACGCAGCTTGTCGATCCCCGCACCCGCCCCGCCCCCGGCAACGCGCAGCGTGTCCACCACCAGCCGCATAGTGGTCGAGCCCGTGTGCCAGCCGCTGGCGCACAACCGGCCGAACATCGTGCCTTTGGCCGTCTTCTCGGACAAATGCGCCGGGTGCGGATCGAACTCGCGCGCGAAAGCCATGATTGCCTCGGCCTCCATCCGGATCGCGCGCGCTGAGCGAAGAAGCTGCCCAGCGTGCAGGTCTTCGAACCAGAAGAACGAAGTCTCCGCCATTCGTGCCCCGTCATCGCACAGGTAAGGGTTCTGGCAGATAATGCCTGCGACTCGACCGGAACCCCAGCCATGGTGATCGACCCTGCCCTGCTGTTGACCGCTCTCGCCGCTGCCGCTGCGGCGCTCGCGGCCGTCTTCGTGCTGCGGATCGGGCGCGACATGCAGGCCCTACGCCTGCTGGCCGAGCAGGGCCTGACCGGCACGCGTGCCGAAGGGGAGACGACGCGGCGTCTGCTGACCAGCACCGGCACGGAAAACGCCGAGCGACTGGTCGGCCTGCAAGGCGAGCTGCGCCTGGCGCTCGCCGAAGGCGAACGGCGCGGGGCCGAAACGCTTGGGCGCCAGTTCGAAGCGACCCGCGCCATGCTGGAATCCAAGCTGCGCGAGCTGCGCGATGGCAACGAAACGAAGCTCGTCGAGATCCAGAAAACGGTGAACGAACAGCTCCACGCCGCCGTGGAAAAGCAGATGAACGAAAGCTTCAACCGCGTAATCGATCAGTTCACCGCGGTGCAGAAGGCGATGGGTGATGTGCAGGCCGTCACCGCCCAGATCGGCGACATCAAGCGCCTGTTTGCCAACGTGAAAACCCGCGGCGGCTGGGGTGAGGCGCAGGTCCGCGCCATGCTGGACGACATCCTGCCCGCCGGTGCCTACCAAGCGAATTGCAAGACACGGCCCGATTCCGATGAAGCGGTGGAATTCGCCGTGCTGATGCCGGGACGCGGCGAGGACCGCCCGTTGCTGCCGATCGACGCCAAATTCCCCGTGGAGGACTACGAACGCCTGCTGGCCGCCGCCGAGGCCGGCGATGCCGAGGCCGAGCGGGCAGCCACGCGACGGCTGGAAACCGGGGTGCGCCAACAGGCGAAGAAGATCGCCGCCAAATACATCAACCCGCCGGTCACGGTCGAATTCGCGGTGATGTATCTGCCGACCGACGCGCTGTTCGCCGAGGTCGCCCGCATCCCCGGCCTGATCGACGAGATCGGCCGCGCCTGCCGCGTTCTGGTGCTCGGCCCCAGCCTGTTCCCCGCCCTGCTGCGTACCATCCATCTCGGTTTCGTCAGCCTGGCCCTGGAACAGAAGGCCGACCAGGTGCGCGAACTCCTCGGCGCCACGCGCACCGAGATGCTGAAAATGGACGAGGTGCTCGAGAAGCTGGCGAAGAACGCCGGCACCATGACCAACACAATCGATGCCGCTCGCCGGCGGACGCGCCAGGTCACCCGCAAGCTGCGCGGCGTCGAGACAGTCGAGGGCGAGCGAGCGGAGCAGATATTGGAGCTGGAGGCCGAAGCGCTGACCGAGGACGCCTGAGCCGAGCGTGCAGATGGACCTGTTCGGCAACGCCGTGATTTCCGGGCTGTTGCTGGGCGGATTCTATGCCGCGGTGACGATCGGGGTATCGATCTCCTTCGGCATGCTGGACATCGTCAACATCGCGCATCCGGCCTTCATCATTCTGGGCTCGTACGGCGCCTACATCGCCAACAGTGTGTTCGGCCTCGATCCGATCTTGGCCAGCCTGATCCTGCTGCCAGCCTTCTATCTGCTCGGGGCCGGCATCTATCAGGTGTACCACCTCTCCTTCGAACGCCGCGGCGAGGAAAGCCTGCGCGGGCTCGCCTTCTTCTTCGGCCTGCTGTTCATCACCGAGGTAATCTTGGTGCTGGTGTTCGGCGTCGATTACCGGCTGGTGCAGGCGCCCTATATCGGCCCATCGCTGCATCTCGGTGTGGTCGAGTTGCCGCTGCGCCTGCTGGTGCCGTGCCTTGTGTCGTTGGCTCTGATCGGCTTGCTGCACCTCTATTTGTCGCGCAGCTTCACCGGACGGGCGATCCTGGCCGTGGCGCAGGACCAGCTCGCGCTGCGGCTGATGGCGGCCAATCCGGTGCGCATCAAGCGCATCGCCTTCGGCATCTCGATCGCCACCGCCTCGGTCGCCGGTGCCATCCTGATCGTGATTCAGCCGGTCGAGCCCTCGCTCGGTCGCGAGTATATCGGCCGGGTGTTCGCGATCTGCGTCCTCGGCGGCATGGGCAGTTTCGCCGGTACGGTCGCCGCCGCCATGACGCTCGGCATCGTCGAGAGCCTGACGGCGACGTTTTACGGCCCGTCCTGGGCACCGGCAGTGGCCTTCGGCTTTCTGTTGCTGGCACTCGCGGTGCGGCCGGCCGGCGTGTTCGGCCGCTGAGCCATGCGGGGCGCCTGGTTCGCCGTATGTGCCGTGGCCTGCGCCGCCGCGGCGTTTGGCGTCGCCCGCTGGATCGGCAACGGCTACGTGTTCTTCGCCGGCTATGTGGTGCTGCAATACATCGTGCTGGCGACCGCCTGGAACATCCTCGGCGGTTACTGCGGTTACGTGAATTTCGGCACCGCGGCGTTCTTCGCCCTCGGCGCCTATTGCACCGTGGCGCTGCAGAAACTTGCGTCCTTGCCGTTGCCGCTGATGATCGTCACCGGCGGACTTGTCTCCGGGCTGCTCGGGCTCGGCATGGGCTATCTCACGCTGCGGCTGCGCGGAGCGTTCTTCTCCATCGCCACGCTGGCGATGGCCGTGGTCGCGCAGACGCTGATCGTGAACTGGCAGTTCGTCGGCGGTTCGGCCGGCACCTATATCATCCGCCCGATGCAGGGGCCGTTCGGCATCGAGTACATCCAATACCTGTTCCTGCTGATGCTGGTGCTGACCGTGATCGCGGTCGTTACCGCGCGCGGCATCGAGCGCTCGCGCCTGGGCTACGCCTTCGCCAGCATCCGCGATGACGAGCTCGCGGCGGAAGCCGCCGGCGTGCCGACCTTGCGGCTGAAGCTGCTGGCGACCGTGCTGTCCGGCGCCTTAATGGGCATGGCCGGCGCGCCGCTGCCGTTCTACGTCACCTATCTCGATCCGCCTTCGGCCTTCAGCCTGTCCTACGCGGTGAACACGATCGCCATGCCGCTGATCGGCGGCACCGCATCCTGGCCCGGCCCGGTGATCGGCGCCGTGCTGATCGCCACGCTGCAGCAGGTCGCCACCGTTACGATTTCTTCGGCGATCAACCTGCTGATCGTCGGCGTGGTGCTGGTTGCCTTCGTGGTCGCGGCGCCCAACGGCATCCTCGGCCTGTTGACACGGCGCGCGGTGTGACGGCGCTGCTGGAGGTGACCGGCCTCGGCAAGCGCTTCGGCGGCTTCATCGCCCTGGCGGACATCGCCCTGACCGTACAGCCCGGCGAGCGCGTTGGGCTGATCGGCCCCAATGGCTCCGGCAAGAGCACGCTGGTGAACTGCCTTTCCGGCGTGCTGCGACACGAAACCGGCCGTGTGTGGTTCGACGGAATGCTGCTGAACGGCATGGCTCCGCACCGGCGCACGCGGCTGGGCCTGTCTCGCAGCTTCCAGTTGCCGCGCCCGTTCCCCAGCCTGACGGTGGCCGAGAACCTGCGCGTGCCGATCGAATATGCCGTGCACTCACAACGCCAGGGCACGCACGCCGACGTGCCGGCGCGCTGCGCCGAGCTGCTGGCGCTCGTCGGTCTGGACGCCCGCGGCCAGGCGCGTCCGCGCGACCTGACGCAGGTGCAGATGCGCAAGCTGGAACTGGCGCGCGCCATGGCCGCCGAACCGAAACTGCTCATCGCCGACGAGGCGATGGCCGGGCTGTCACATGCCGAGGTGGATGACATGTTGTCCCTGCTGATGCGGCTCAATGACCAGGGTGTGACGATCATCCTGATCGAGCACATCATGCGTGCGGTGATGCAGTTCAGCGAGCGTCTGGTGGTGCTGGTCGCCGGCCGCAAGATCGCCGACGGCGGGCCTGCCGAGGTGATCCGCAACCCCGAGGTGGAGCGCGCCTACCTTGGCGAGTAGCCTCACGATCAGCGGCATCAGTGCCGGCTATGGCGCGGTGCGCGCGCTGGAGGATGTGTCGCTGACTGTTGGCCCTGGCGAAACGGTCGCCCTGCTCGGCACCAACGGCAATGGCAAATCGACGCTGATGAAATGCGTCATGGGCATCGTCCGTCCGACCGCCGGCAGCATCATGGCGGAGCTGGACGGCGAGCGGCATGAGCTGATCGGCTGTTCGACCGAGCAGATCGTTGAACGCGGCATCGCATTCGTGCCCGAAGGGCGGCGGCTGTTCCCGAAACTGTCGGTCACCGAGAATCTGCTGCTGGGCGCCTTCCGACGCACGGCCCGCGGCGACATCGAGCGCAACCTGGAGTTCTGCTTCGAGACCTTCCCCCGCTTGAAGGAGCGAAGGCGGCAGCTTGCCGGCAGCATGAGCGGCGGCGAGCAGCAGATGCTCGCCTTGGCGCGGGCGCTGATGTCCTCGCCCCGCATGTTGCTGATCGACGAGCCTTCGGTCGGGCTGGCGCCGGTGCTGGTGCGGCGCACGATCGACAAGATAAGGGAACTGAAGGAAAGCTACCGGCTGACCGTGCTGATGGCGGAGCAGAATTTCACCCAGGCGATCCGCATTGCCGACCGCGGTTATGTGATCGTGCACGGGCGCATCGCTTTCACCGGCGGTTCGGCGGCGGAGCTGTCCAACAACGAGCTGATCCGCGCCTACTATCTGGGGCTGTAGCGATGAGCACCGTCACCCCACGATGTGCTTCCAGCGGCAACTAAAGCCGGCGTGTAGCCCGACTTTTGTGCCGTGGGTCAGGTCCTCCAGTGGTGTGGAGGACCTTGCCGTTGCGTCGCAGGAAGTAGTTCGATCAGGTCCTCTGAACGCCTAGGGCCTTCCGGAGAGCTGCCTGTGTGACTTCTGATATCTCCCCGACCGCATCCACCCACTTCCCTTGGTTATACTCGTTTTTCCAGACGATTAGTTCGGCTTTGGGATCAGCTAGAACGCCACGCGTCGCCTTGTTAAGCCCTCCCTGAACCCATCCGATGTGCTCGCCGAGAGCCTTCTCCAAATCGGATTGTCGGAAGATGTGGCCGGTACCCTCGGCGATGATGCGCAGGACCTTTTTCGTTTTTGGAGAGCGACATCGTTGAACGATTTTGAGCACTTCCACGTCGTCCCGTATTACCGCCGGCCGCGCGATACTTGCGACGGACGCTGTTTGGCTCGGCGTTGGCCTGTGGCTGCTGTCGTCAAGACGATTCTGCAACTCGGTCAATAGCGCCTTCCGGATCTCGGCGGGTAAGCTCTCCAGGTCGGAAATCAATAGTGTAAGCATGGGTGCTTCCTGTTGTTGTCTTCTGACGACAGGTTACGTCAGCTGACCGCTTTCGTCAAGTTAAAATCGCTGCGTCCGGTGAATCTTTTTGCTTCACCTCGTCAGGTCGCGTTGTGTCGGGTGCGTGCCCACGTTAAAGCGATAGAGAGAACACGGAGGGAGACGCATGGGGAAACGCCTCTTAGCCCGAACAGGCGCGAGCATTGTCGCTCTCGGGTTTGCTGCTGCCCCCGCCGGCGCCGCCAGCATCACCCATGCCAATTACGGCACCCTGCCGGACGGCAAGCAGGTCGATATCTACACGATGCAGAACGATCACGGCGTAACGGTGAAATTTCTCAGTCTGGGGGGCTGCATCACCGAGATCGACACGCCCGACCGGCAGGGCCATGCCGACAATATCGTGCTCGGGCATGACAGCCTGCAGGGCTACGATTCCAACATGGGGTATTTCGGCGCGATCGTCGGGCGGTATGCCAATCGCATCGCCAAGGGCACGTTCACGCTGAGCGGACAGACCTATCACCTGCCGATCAACAACGGCGTCAATTCACTGCATGGCGGCACGGAGGGATTCAACACGCAGCTCTGGCAGGTGACGCCGCATACCGGGCAGGACGGGGTATCGGCGGTGCTGACCTACACCAGCCCGGACGGGCAGGACGGCTATCCGGGCACGCTGAACGTGCAAGTGACGTACATGCTGGACAACTCCAACCTGCTGCACATCGATTACCAGGCGACGACCGACAAGCCGACCGTGCTCAACCTGACCAACCATTCGTATTTCAATCTGGACGGCAATGGCTCGGGGTCGGCGCTGGATCAGCTTTTGCAGATCAACGCCAGCAGTTACACGCCGACCGACGACACGCAGATCCCGACCGGCGAGATCGCCCCCGTGGCCGGCACCCCGATGGATTTTCGCATACTGCACCCGATCGGCGCGGAGATCCGCCAACCATTCCCGCAGATCATCCTGGCGCATGGCTACGACCACAACTGGGTGCTCAATAAGGCGCGACCTGGGGCGCTGAGTTTCGCCGCCCGCGCCTATTCGCCGAACACCGGCCGAATGATCGAGGTCTATACGACCGAGCCTGGCATCCAGATCTACACCGGCAACTATTTGCAAGGAAATCTGGTCGGGTCATCGCACACATTGTACCGACAGGGTGACGGCTACACGTTCGAGACGCAGCACTTTCCGGACTCGCCCAATCACCCGAATTTCCCCACGACGGTGCTGAACCCCGGGCAGACGTTCCACTCGACGACGATCTTCCGGTTCCTGCGGGACTGATACCAGCGGCCTCGAGCGATGACTCTTATCATCGATCGGGGCCGCTGGTATTGCGCGCGGGGTTGGTGGGGCGGCCGCGCGCGAAACCAAGACTCTTATACCAGCGGCCCCGGCTCGGTCAGAACGGTCAGAAGAAGGGGCCGCTGGTATGACACACCAACCCCTCCCCTTGCGGGGGAGGGGCGCCGCACTCCCTCGACCGCGATAGCTTCTCCTCGTTCCGGACACTCATACCAGCGGCCCGGCGCGGTGACCCTTCCACCGCGCCGGGCCGCTGGTATGGCGCGCGGGGTTGGTGGGGCGGCCGCGCGCGAAACCAAGACTCCGATACCAGCGGCCCGGCTCGGTCGGAGCAGTCAACGGAAAGGGCCGCTGGTATCAGATCATCGCCTGGGCATGTTACCGGGCCACTGTTGGCAACCGTGCAGCACGCGCAGGATGCGCACGGTATGCCTGTGCTCCGGTACCCCACAATCTACGGCGTGCGGGTGATGATCAACTCGCGCATCCCTTCGACCCGACCGGGGCGGGCACTTCTTGGGAGGCGCCGCAGCCTTCGACCCGATCGCGGATCCGTTTATCGGCCGCGATTCGCGGCGCCCGAATTATCAGCCTCGATACAGTCGAAGATCGCCTCGCGGTCCGCTTGTGCCCAGACGGACCATTCAAGCCCACCCCTCATCCTCGGCTGCTTTTGTGGCGCGCCGGCGCGCGCCGCGTCGCAAAACGCGCCTCCACGTCCTCACGCCGCCGGCCCCGGTATCACAACCCGAGCACCTCCAGCGTCCGCTCCACCACCTTTGCCTCGTCATACAGCGCCATCGCGCGTTGCCGCCCGGCCGCCCCCATCGCCGCGCGCAACGCCGGATCGGCCGCCAATCGGCCCAGCGCCGCAGCCAACGGCTCCACCTGGCGCGGCGGCACAAGTAATCCGGTGATCCCGTCCACCACCTGCTCGCGCGGACCGCCGATATCGCTCGCCACCACCGGCAAGCCGCTCAGCATCGCCTCGATTACCGACATCGGCAATCCTTCGAAATAACTCGGGAGCGCGAATATGTCGGCAGCCGCCAGCACGGCGGACACGTCGTTCCGGTACCCGAGACGGCGCAACCGCTCCCCGAGTCCGGCCGCGCCCAGCAATACGGCGACATCCTCGCCACGGTCGGAGTCCAGACGCTCGCCGACCACCCACAGCTCCGCGTCCGGCAGCGTCGCCATGGCGGCGGCCAGTTCGGCGTACCCTTTGCTGCGCACCAGCCGCGAAACGGCGACCACGACCACCCGCTCCGCCGGCGTGCCGAAGGCAGCGCGAAGGCGCCGCCGCGCCTCCGTATCAGGGCGGAACACCGCGGGATCGCGTCCATTGCCGATCACTACCGGCCGGCGCGCCAGCCGCAGCCGGCGCGCGTCGTCCGCCTCCGTGGCTGAAACCGTCATGAAAACATCCGTCGCCCAACCACCGATCCACTCCATCATGAGCGCGCCGCCGCGGCGCAAAGCCGAGCCCTCCTGGTTAAACAGGAAACCATGGCAGGTATAGGCGACCCGCGGCACCCCGGCTGCGCGCGCGGCGAGACGGGCGAGAAACCCGCTGATCGGCATATGGGCATGCACGAGGTCCGGGCGCTCCGCACGGAACAGCGCCACCAGGGTCGTCAACGCCCGCAAGTGCGCGACCGGCGAGACACGCCGCGCGAACGGCACGGGCACGACACGGAACCCTTCCGCCCGCACCTCGCCCAGCAACCTGCCTTCGGCACAGGCACCCAGCACGTCGTGCCCGCGTGCCCGCGCCCCGCGCATCACCGGCAGCAGGAAATGGCGCAGCGAAAAATCGACGTTGGTGATCTCGATGATCTTCAAGGCAGGTGATCAGCGGTCATTTCACTTTGCTGATCGCCCACTTCACGTGCTGCGGGCCGTCGGAATAGCCGGTCAGAACCACCTGCTCGCTGCGCCGCGGCTCGGGGCCGCCGAGGTACACGCTCTCCTCCAGCGTCATCCGCGCCCCGTCCGCGCGTAGCCGCCAGCCGCCGCCGGACGGCAGCCGCAACAGCACCGCCTCACCGTCCTGCTGCAGGTTCACATGCACGCTTGGATGCAAATGAAACCGTACCGTGAACGGCTGCGGGGTCGGCGCTTCGACCACGTCTTCGCCGCGCACGTCCTCCCCGCTTTCCGCCATATACAGACGCCGCCGATGCACCGCCCCGAACGGCTTCTTCCAGCCGTCATGGCTCACCTCCAGCCAGTGCGCCCCGTTCGCCTCCTGGCGCTGCGCCTCCACAGTCACCGGGCGTCGCCCAAGCCCATCCGGCCTCAGCTCGGACGAGTTCACGTCGGCGATCACGAGAGTGGAATGTGCCGCGGTTGACCGTGTGGCATCCCGCCAAGCCGCCGGACCAGCCGGAAAGGCGCCGCAATTGACGATCAGACGGTCGCGACCGACCGACATCTCCATCGACAGCGTGCCGGCATGCGCCCAGCGATCCACGCCGGCGGGCGGCGGCGCTCCGCAATCGACGATCAGCACACTGCGTCCCGCCGCCAGTCGTTGGAACCCGCCATCCGGCAAGGCAGTGGGAGCACGTCCGCCGCGCCCGGCCTGGGTCAGCACCAGCTCGACCAAGGCGCTCGCTTCCTCCTTGCTGCCGTTGAACAAAGCGAGCCCGCCATCGCCGTGGCGCAGCGTCCGCAACGCCGGTCCCATGCGTTCGATAGCGCTCGCCAGCGCGGCCGGCGGCTGCGCCTGCGCTGCCTGCAGCAGCGCGCGGATCTCCGTCAGATCCTGCAGCGCTGCAAGCTGTGCGGCCGGACTGCGTTCCGGATGGCAGCCATCCGGCAGCACATGCCGGGCGATCTCCTGGGGCAGGAAGCGCAGCGCGCGCAGCAGGAAGCCGCCATGCTCCGGCAACGCCACGGCCGCCGCGATCAGCCCCTTCAGCGCGGTCAGCGCGCGGGCGTCCAGCTCCTCGGCCGGCAACGCGGCCGACAAGGCACGGGCATCAGAGACCAGCCGTGTCATCAGCCGTTGGCGGAACAGATCATCAGCGGCAGCGAAAAAGAAATCGTAATGACCGAGCCACGCCGCGATCCGCGTACCGGCAACATCGGGGCGTTGCGCCATCGCCTCCGCGGCGCCGTTGGCAATCCAGTCGGAGACAAGGCTGCGGCCACGCAGCCGCGCCGGATCGGTGCCGAGCGCCCGCAGATCCCGCAGCCAGCCGAAACCGTGCGCCGCGGCGTGCAACAGCGGCGAGCCGGTATCCGTCCACGCGCCGGGACGTAGCGCCTGGACCGCGCCGCCCAGCTCCAGCTCACCGCGTAACAGGCGCGCGCCGCGCGACGCATCGCCGGGCCAGGGATCGCGGACCGGAAGTGCCGGAGCATCCGGAACGCGCCCCATCCGCAGAGTGGGCAGCCGCGCCATCGCGCGGCGGGCATCGCGCAGCCAGCGTCGCGGATCGGCTCCGCTCATCCGGCTCCTCGCAGGGCCGCGATGGCCGCTCCGTACTCGGCCGCGGAGAATACCGACGTACCGGCGATCAGCGTATCGGCGCCGGCGGCGACCGTCTGCCGCGCTGTTTCGGGCGTAATGCCGCCATCCACCGCGAGCGCAATCGTACGGCCGCTCTCGGTGATCATCCGGCGCAACGCGGCGATCTTCGGCAGTTGCGAGTGCAGGAAGGTCTGGCCGCCGAATCCGGGGTTAACGGTCATCACTAGAACGGTGTCGGCCAGATCGAGGACGTATGCAACGGATTCGGGCGGTGTCGCCGGATTCAGCACGACGCCGGCACGCTTGCCGTGCGAACGGACCAATTGCAGCGAGCGATGCAGATGCGGGCCGGCTTCGACATGGACCAGGATGTGGTCAGCCCCCGCAGCGGCGAAATCGCCGATATATGGATCGACCGGGGCGATCATCAGGTGCACGTCAAACGGCAGCCGGCTATGCGGCCGCAGCGCTTTCAGCACCAGCGGTCCGAAGCTGATATTCGGCACGAAATGGCCGTCCATCACATCGAGGTGCAGCCAGTCGGCGCCGGCGGTCTCGACCGCCGCCACCTCCTGCTCCAAGTGGGCGAAATCGGCGGCGAGCAGGCTGGGTGCGACCGTGATGTTCGGCATCCGGCGGTTCTAGAATCTCACAAGCCGGGCGGCAAAGAATCCATCCATGCCGCCGAGCTCCGGCCATAGCGCCGGATGCGTGCGCAGGAAGCCCTCCGGCGAGCGCGCCTCCGGCAGCGCGGCCAGCTCCGCCTCGGTAAACGGATCGTGCCGGAGGCCGCCGCCGGTCAAGGCGCGTTCGATTCGCGGCACGCCCTCCTCCGGCTGCAGCGAGCAGACCGAATAGATCAGCCGGCCGCCGCGCCGGAGCATCGCGACGGCGGCGGTCAGCAGCCGGTCCTGGAGCTCAGCGATCGCCGTTACGTCGCGCGGCCGCTTGAGATGGAGGACATCCGGATGCCGCCGAATGATTCCTGTGGCGCTGCACGGGGCATCGAGAAGGACCGCATCGAGCGGCGCCTGCGGGATCCAGCTTGCCGCATCCGCCACGACCAGGGTTGCGTGCAGCTGCAGGCGGGCAAGGTTGTCGCTGAGCCGGGCCAAGCGTGCCCGGTCGCGTTCCACCGCAACCACAGTCGCGCCCGCTGCCGCAAGTTGCGCGGTCTTGCCGCCCGGCGCGGCGCACAGATCGGCAACATGCTCGCCCGGACGCACGGCCAGCAATCTCGCCGGCAGTGAAGCCGCCGCGTCCTGCACCCACGCGGTGCCGGCGTCGAAGGCCGGTAGGTCGAGTACATGAGTCCCCGGCGGCAACCGGACGGAGCCTGTCGGCAAAGTGACGCCGCCTTTCGGGGCGGTCGTTCCGGGCAGCAGCGTCAGGTCGAGCGGGGCGGGGAGTTGGTGCGCGAGCGCGATCGGGCGGGCCAAGTCACCCCAGGAGGCCCAGAGCCAGTCAGGCGTATCGAGGCGCGGTGAATCCAGCCCGGCCAGCGCCGCCGCCCCGCCATCCGCCACCCGGCGCAGCACGGCGTTCACGAGTCCGGCAAACGGCGCCAACCCCAGCGCCCGCACCAGCTCGACGGCTGTGGTTACCGCCGCATGGCGCGGCGTGTCCAGCAGCAGCAAGCCAGCCGCGCCGAGCCGCAGAACGTGGCGCACCGAAGCGGGCGGCATCTTCGTCAGGAACGGAGCCAGCACCGCGTCGAGCGTGCCGAGACGGCGCAGCACGGCCGCCGCGAGTCGATGCGCCGCCGCCCGGTCGCGCAAAGCCGAGGGCGGCAGCGCATCCAGCGCTTCCTCCAACGGGCGGCGCTGGTCGAGCACCCCCGAGATGAGGTCGAATGCCGACGACCTGGTTGGATCGTGCATCGCGGCTACATGCGTGCGCGCGACGCCGGGCTCAACCACGACGATGACTTGACACGGTCGCAGCCGCCGCCTGCGATGCGGCACCGAACGCACAGCGAGGAAACGATATGCCGCTCGGCCGCCGGACCCTGATCGGCAGCGCTGCCGCATTGGCCGCTTGGGACGTGGTCGCGCAGGCCCGAAGTTGGGCCGCCGAGCAGCCCTTCGCGCCGGAGAAAGGCGCGAAGCTGCAACTTCTGCGCGGTGCCACCTTCCTGCCGGCCGAGGGCGAGACCACCGCCGCCAATGTCGCCGCCTTCACCGCCGCAACCGGTGTTCCGGTGCAGATCGAGAACATCAATCAGGACGATCTGCCGGCAAAAACCGCGCTGTCCGCCCAGGTCGGCTCGGGTCCCGACATCATCTGGACGCAGAACACCACGGCGCATCTCGTGGCCGACAAGCTCGTCGATGTCACCGACGTGGCGAACTATCTCGGCGGCAAACACGACGGCTGGTACCAGGTGTGCACCGATTACGGGATGCAGAACGGGCGCTGGATCTGCATCCCGGTATTTGTCGTCGGCTCCTTGATGAACTACCGCGTCTCCTGGATGCACCAGGCCGGATTCGACAGCTTTCCGAGAGATACCGATGGGCTGCTGAAGCTGTGCCAGGGTCTGAAGCGCATCGGCCATCCGGCCGGGTTCTCCTTCGGTCACGCGGTGAACGACGCTAACAATTTCAACTACTGGCTGCTGTGGTCGCAGGGCGGCAAGGTGACCGACGAGCACGGTCAGGCGGCGATCGCCTCGCCCGAGACGCTGCGGGCGCTCGACTACGCGAAGGAGCTCTACGCGACGCTGATCCCGGGTGTGCTGTCCTGGCTCGACATCAACAACAACCGCGCCTTCCTGGCGGGCGATTGTTCGCTTACCAACAACGGTATTTCCATCTACACGCAGGCGAAGAAGACCGCGCCGAACATCGCGCAGGACATGGACCATGCGGCGATGCCTGTCGGACCGGTCGGCGTGCCCACGGCCCAGAACCGGCTCGATCCGATGGTGATCTTCCGCTACAGCAAATACCCGAACGCGGCGAAGGCGCTGATCGCCTTCCTGATGGAAGTGCCGCAATATCCGAAGCTGATCACCAATTCGGTCGGGTTCGTGACCCAGAGCCTGAAAGCTTATGCCGACAATCCGGTATGGCACGGCGACCCCAAGATCGCGCCCTTCGCCACCGCCGCGCAGGACACGCGAGCAGTCTCCTGGCCGCTGACGCCGAGCCCGCAATCGGCGGCGGTGTTCGCCAATTTCGTGGTGATCGATATGTTCGCGGCCACTGTCTCCGGCGCAATGACCGCCAAGGACGCGATGCAGCGAGCGCAGTCGCAAGTGGAACGAATTTACAAGGCCTAGTGAAGCGAGACAGGAGAACGGCTAATGCCGGCACGCATGAACCATTCCCCCCTGGCACGCTCGGCGATGGCCTATGTGCTGGCCGGCGGTCGCGGCAGCCGCCTGCTGGAGCTGACGGACAAGCGGGCCAAGCCGGCCGTGTTCTTCGGTGGCAAGTCGCGCATCATCGATTTCGCACTGTCGAACGCCGTGAATTCCGGCATTCGCCGCATCGGCGTGGCAACCCAGTACAAGGCGCACAGCCTGATCCGGCACATGCAGCTCGGCTGGAACTTCTTCCGCCCGGAGCGCAACGAGACCTTCGACGTGCTGCCGGCCAGCCAGCGACTCTCGGAGACGGAATGGTACGCCGGCACAGCCGATGCCGTGTATCAGAACATCGACATCATCCGCAGCTACGGACCCGACCACCTCGTGATCCTCGCCGGGGATCATGTTTACAAAATGGATTACGAGCCGATGCTGCGCGAGCATGTGGAGCGGGGCGCCGACGTGACGGTGGGCTGCATCGAGGTGCCGCGGACCGAAGCAACCGGATTCGGCGTGATCGCGGTGGATGAGAAGAACCGCATCATCGATTTCCTGGAGAAACCGAAAAACCCCCCGGCCATGCCGGACAAGCCCGACGTGGCGCTCGCCAGCATGGGCATCTACGTCTTCGAGACGCGCTTCCTGTTCGACGAACTGCGCCGCGATGCCGACGACCCGAACTCCTCACGCGATTTCGGCAAGGACATCATCCCGCATCTCGTGCGCCACGGTAAAGCATCGGCGCACCATTTCTCCAACTCCTGCGTGCGCTCCGGTCAGGAGAAACAGGCATACTGGCGCGATGTCGGTACCATCGATGCATACTGGCACGCCAACATCGACCTGACCGATGTGGTGCCGGCGCTCGACATCTTCGACCAGGACTGGCCGATCTGGACGTACTCGCCGATCACCCCGCCCGCCAAGTTCGTGCACGACACCGACGGGCGCCGCGGCATGGCGGTAAGCTCGCTGGTCTCCGGCGGCTGCATCGTCTCCGGCGCCAGCCTGCGCCGGTCGCTGCTGTTCACCGGCGTGCATGTCCATTCCTACGCCAAGGTGGAAGGCGCGGTGGTGCTGCCCGAGGTGCAGATCGGCGAACACGCGCGGCTTACCAACGTGGTGATCGATCGCGGTGTGCGGGTCCCCGAGCGGCTGGTGGTGGGCGAGGACCCGGAGCTGGATGCCAGGCGGTTTCGGCGCAGCCCCCAGGGGATCTGCCTGATTACCCAGACAATGATCGATCGCTTGCAGTGATCGGGGCGGGAACTCCGGGTCCTTTCTGTCGCATCTGAAATATTTCCATTGGTCAAGACAGGCGGACTGGCAGACGTCGCGGGCGCGTTGCCGGCCGCGCTGGCGGCTGAGGGCGTCACGATGCGCGCGCTCCTGCCCGGCTACCCGCCCGTCCTTGGCGCGCTCGCGGCAGCAGACGACGTGCTGCACCTGGACGACCTGTTCGGCGGGGCGGCGCGCGTGCTCTCGACCCGCGAGACGGGGCTTGATCTGCTGGTACTCGACGCGCCGCATCTGTTCGACCGGCCAGGCGACCTGTACGGCCATGGCGACGACGCCCAGCGTTTCGCCGCACTCGGCTGGGTCGGCGCCGCGATCGGACGCGGGGCCATCGACGGATTCGCGCCCGATGTGGTGCATGCGCATGACTGGCAGGCGGCCTTGCTGCCCGCCTATCTGCATTATTCCGGCGGCCCGCATCCCCGCACGGTCGTTACGGTGCACAACCTGGCCTTCCAGGGTCAGTTTCCCGCGTATCTTCTCGGTGCCTTACGCCTGCCGCCCGAAGCTTATGCCATCAACGGTGTCGAGTATTACGGCGGTATCGGGTTTCTCAAGGCGGGACTGCTTTTCGCCGACCGAATCACCACGGTCTCTCCCAGCTATGCCGACGAGATTCGCACCGATGCAGGCGGCATGGGGTTGGGCGCGCTGCTGCGGGGGCGTGGGGAAGCGCTGGTCGGCATCCTGAACGGCATCGACACTACCGTCTGGAACCCGGCGACCGACCCAGCACTGGCAGTGCGTTACGATGCCACGCGACCCGAGGCGCGGGCCGCGAACAAGGCGGCACTGCAAGCCAAGCTCGGACTTGCCGCCGATCTGGATGCAGTGCTGGTCGGCGTCGTCAGCCGCCTGTCATGGCAAAAAGGGATGGACCTGCTGGCGGACGCGCTGCCGGCGCTGCTCACCGCCGGAGGTCAGCTCGCCCTGCTCGGGGCCGGCGATCATGCGCTGGAGGCGCGCTTTGCCGCGGCAGCGTCAAACCATCCCGGACAGATCGGCCTTCGCTTTGGCTACGACGAGGCGCTCGCGCACCTGATCCAGGGCGGCGCCGACGTCATTGCCGTGCCGTCACGCTTCGAGCCCTGCGGCCTTACGCAGCTGTGCGCTCTGCGCTACGGCGCCCTGCCGCTGGTGGGGCGCGTCGGCGGGCTGGCCGATACGGTAATCGATGCGAATGAAATGGCCTTGGCGGCGGGCGTGGCAACAGGATTGCAGTTCTCGCCGGTGGATCGCAATGCGCTGGCAGCCGCGTTGACACGGGCCGCCCGGCTATGGCGCGAGCCAGCGTCCTGGCGCGCCGCGCAGCGCAACGCGATGAGCACCGAGGTTGGCTGGACAATGCCCGCAAACCGCTACGCCGAGTTGTACAGGACGCTCGTGTCCGCTGGTTGACGGCCGCCAAACGGCCCGGGAAACCCCTGCCATGCGCATCGCCGCCATCCTGGTCGCTGCCGGCTCCGGCTCCCGCTTCGGCCCCGCCACACCCAAGCAGTTCACTCCACTCGCCAGCCGCCCGGTGATCCGCCACGCTGCCGAGGCGCTGCGTCCGCACGTCGCGTTGCTCCAACCCGTCGGCGACCCCGGCGCAATCGCCCATGCGCTCGCCGGCCTCGACTACCTCCCGCCAGCATCGGGCGGGGCCACGCGCCAGGACAGCGTACGCACCGGCCTCGAAGCCCTGGCTTCCCACGCACCCGACATCGTGCTGGTGCACGATGCCGCCCGGCCCGTTATCCCGCCTGGCACCATCCCGGCCTTGCTGGCGGCACTCGAAACCGCCGCCGGCGCCATCCCCGCACTTCCCATCGCGGACACGATCAAACGCGTCGCCGGCGACCGCATCACCGCGACCATTCCCCGAGATGGCCTGTTCCGCGCCCAGACCCCGCAGGCCTTCCGTTTCCCCGTCCTGATCGCCGCCCACCGCGCCGCCAGCGGTCAGGTCACCGACGACGCCGCGCTGCTCGAAGCCGCCGGGCATCCGGTCGCGATCGTCCCCGGCTCGGAGGACAACATCAAACTCACCTACCCCGAGGACCTGATGCGCCTGGAACGCGTCTTCGCCGCGCACCTTATTCCCCGTGTCGGCACCGGCTTCGACGTGCATGCGCTGGCAACTGGTCGCCCGCTGATTCTCTGCGGCGTGGCCGTCCCGCATGAAAAAGGCCTCGCCGGTCACTCGGACGCCGATGTCGGCATCCATGCGCTTTGTGATGCGATTTACGGCGCGCTCGCCGAGGGCGATATCGGCCGCCATTTCCCGCCCAGCGAAGCCGCCTGGAAGGACGCCGACAGCGCACGTTTCCTGGCCCATGCTGCCGGGCGGATCGCCGTCCGCGGCGGCGTTCTGGCCCATGCCGACGTCACGCTGATCTGCGAGCGCCCGAGGATCGCGCCGCACGCCGAAGCGATGCGCGCACGCCTTGCCGCGATCCTCGGCACCGACCTCGCCCGTATCTCGGTCAAGGCCACCACCACAGAGAAGCTCGGCTTCACCGGCCGCGGCGAGGGCATCGCCGCCCAGGCCGCCGCCACGATCCTCCTGCCGCCATAACCGCCGGTTTCACCGCACCGCTTGCTGATACGCCTCCAGCAACCGCGGATCATCGATCGAACCGTGATGGTGCACCTGCCGCCAGCGTTCGGCCGCGTCCCGCCGGAACAGCCGCGAGGTGCGGATCGCTAGCTGCAGCCGCCTCCCATCCGCCGCCTCCAGCACGCCCCGCTCGCGCCCAACCGCCCAGAACACCTCGCCCATCTCGTGCAGCGTGTAGTCGAAGAACTCCACTTGCACCCGCGCCGCTCCGGCGAAAATCCGCTGATAGGTTCCGCGAATCGCCTCCCAGCCCCGGCGAATGCCGCCCAGCGGATTGTCCATGACCGCCTCGTCCGAAGCCTCCCAGCTCGCCTCCATCAGTGCCATGTCGCGCTCGTTGAACGCGCGGTAGAGCGCGCTCAGCGCACCCATCGGCGTCATCGGATCGGCACTCTCCCGCCCGGTGATCGGCTGCTGTTCCGGAACCACCTTGCTCATCGCCTGCTCTCCATCACGGCTGCCCACGGCGTTCACCTCTCCCGCTCGGCGGGAGAGGTCAGCATGCGCAGCGCGGCGGGTGAGGGTGGCGCGCCCAACCGCCCGAAACATCGTTACGGCGTCCCCGCTCACCCCTCCCTCTCCCACCGCAAGCGCGGGGGGAGAGGGGGAAACGCTGCGCTCCGGCTATATGCGACTCACCCGGCTTCCTGTCGGGGATCTGGGTTCCGCGCCGGACGATTACACCCGCACGCCGCGAGCTTGCCTTACAGCCAGCGCAACAATCCGGCAGCCGCGGCCGAGGGATGGACACCCCCGAAGACTCGAGCCATTTCTAGGCTGCGCAAACCAAGCCGGGAGGATGATGCTGCGATGAGATACGCAACGATCGCCGCCGCATTGATCAGCGCGGGATGCCTGCTGTCGGGCTGCGTGAACGAGACAACGACCGCCGGCCCGTATTCGCCGGTACCTCCGCCGCGACCTGAGACGATCCCGCCGCCGCCCGTCACCGGCACCGCGCTGCTCTGGATGCCGGGCCATTGGGACTGGAACGGCACCGGTTATATCTGGCAACCTGGCCAGTACGTCCCGCGTGACGGCCACACCAACATGTTCCAGCCCGGCTTCTGGCAACACACCGCCGCCGGGTGGGCCTGGGTGCCCGCGCACTGGATGTAACGCCTTGTGACGGCCCCGCGCCGGCTCTTGCGGCGCGGGGGACGCTGTGGTGTTAGTCCCGCCCTTACTGGAGGGGCTGCATGGCGTCCACCTTCGATACTGTTGCCGGCATCATTTCCGAGACCTGCGACATCCCGCGTGACAAGATCACGCCGGACAGTCATGCCATCAATGATCTCGGCATCGACAGCCTCGATTTCCTCGACGTCGCCTTTGCCATCGACAAGGCGTTCGGCATCAAGATGCCGCTGGAGAAATGGACGCAGGACGTCAACGAGGGGAAGACCTCCTCGGACCGCTACTTCGTGATGAAGGACCTGTGCGCGAACATCGAGTCGCTGGTGGCGACGAAGGCCTGACCACCCCCGCATGCAGCTCGAATATTTCCGCATGGTGGACCGGGTCATCGAACTGGACCCGGCGGGCGGGCTGGTGCGCGCCGAGTGCGCGGTGCCGGAAGCAAGCCCGGTGTTCGAAGGTCATTTCCCGGATTATCCCATTCTGCCGGGCGTGCTGATGATCGAGACCATGGCGCAGACCGGCGGCTGGCTCGCGCTGGCAATGCAGCGTTTCACCCGGATGGCCTTTCTGGCCCAGGTGCGGGAAGCCAAGCTGCGCGCCTTCGTGCAGCCGGGGGCGCATCTCTCGGCGACGGCGCGCCTGGTGCATGACGGTTCCGGTTATGCGGTGATGACCGGGCAACTCGAATTGGACGCAAAGACAGTGGCGGAAGCCGAGATTACCTATCGCGTCGTCCCGTTCCCGAATGAGTCGCTGCGGGCACGCATGCTGGACGCGGCACGCCGGGTCGGTGTGCCGGAGGCGTTCTTCGATGCCGCGTGACCGCGAGGCACTGATCACCGGGATCGGCCTCGTCTCTTCGCTCGGGGAAGGGCTCGAAGCGCATCGTACCGCCCTGACCCGGCCGAGGCCCGTGCTGGACGAAACCGGCTTCGCCCCGTTCCCCATCCACCCGCTCGTCGCGCTGGAGCTCGACAAGCAGATCCCCAAACGCGGCGACCAGCGGCAGATGGAGCCGTGGCAGCGGATCGGTACCTATGCGGCGGGTCTGGCGCTGGACGCCGCCGGGGTGAAGGGCGACGCCGCGCTGCTCTCGCGGATGGAGATGATCGTCGCCGCCGGCGGCGGCGAGCGCGATCCGGCGGTGGACGAGGCGATCCTCGCGGAGCTCCCCGCCGCTACCGACCCCGAAGCCTTGCTGAACGACCGCCTGATGGGCGGCCTGCGCCCGACCTTGTTCCTGGCGCAACTGTCCAATCTGCTCGCCGGGAATATTTCGATCGTGCATGGGGTGGTTGGCTCTTCGCGCACCTTCATGGGCGAGGAAGCCTCCGGTGCCGATGCCGTCCGCATCGCCTGCGCGCGCATCGCCGCCGAACAGGGCGAACTGTTCCTCGTCGGCGGCTCGTTCAATGCGGCGCGCCCGGAGATACTCCTGCATTACGCAATGGGTCGGTGCCTCTGGACGCAGCCCTTCGCGCCGGTCTGGGCGCGTCAGGCGCGGGGCGGCGGCATGGTCCTGGGCTCGCTCGGCTGCTTCCTGGTGATCGAAAGCCGCGCCCATGCGACGGCCCGCGGTGCCGCACCAGTCGCCGCGGTCGCCGCGATCGGCACCGACCGTTGCCGCCGCCGTCCCGGCGATGCCGCCGCCAATGCCGCTCGTCAGCTCGAGGCAATGCGCGGCCTGTTCGACCCGACGCACGCGGCGGTGATCTCCGCCGCCTCGGGTGCCGCGCCCGCCACGACGGAGGAACGCGCCTTCCTGGACGGCGTCGGCCTACCGGTCCGCGCGGTCGCGACCGCACTCGGCCATTCCTTCGAGCCGTCCTTTCCCGCCGCCGTCGCCCTCGCCGCCATCGCCGTCCAGGACGGACGCCTGTTCACTCCGCTGGAAACAGTCGAGGCCCCCATGGACGCACCGCTCCGGCATGCCCTGGTCAGCGGTTGGGGTCACTGGCGCGGCGAGGCGCTGGCGCTGGTGTCGGAGGCGTAATGGACCACGTGGACAGCCAGGGTCGTCCTTTGGTGGTGGTCACCGGACTCGGCATTCTGACCTCGCTCGGTCAGGGCGCGACCGAGAACTGGCGCCGCCTGACCGCGGGCCAGTCCGGCATCAGCCGCATCACACGCTTTCCCACCGCCGGGCTGCGCACCACGATCGCCGGTACGGTGGATTTCGTGCCGCTCGCCGACCCCTCGTCGCCCGCGCTCGCCGAGCGCATGGCCGAGCTTGTCATCGAGGAGGCACTGGCCGTTGCCGGGATCTCCGCCGATTTCCAGGCCGCTTTCCCTGGGCCGCTCATGCTGGCGCTGGCCCCGGTGGAGATGGAATGGCGCCATCGCCTCGCCATCGCCGCCGCGGCGGGCCCGAAACCCACCTACACCGATCTGCTCCGCGCCGCGGCCTCGGGTGATTTTGCCGGATATTACCAGCGTTTCCTGTTCGGCTCGGTCGCCGAGCGGCTGGCCGACCGTTTCGGCACCAAAGGATCGCCGATCGGCACCTCGACCGCCTGCGCGTCCGGTGCCACCGCCATCCAGCTCGGGCTGGAGGCGATCCGCCGCGGCGAGACCGGTGCAGCGCTCTGCGTCGGCACCGACGCCTCGGTGAACCTGGAGACGCTGATCCGTTTCTCGCTGCTCTCTGCCCTTTCCACGCGCAACGACCCGCCCGAAGCCGCGGAACGGCCGTTCAGCAAGGACCGCGACGGGTTCGTGATGGCGGAAGGGGCCGCCGCTCTGGTGCTGGAAAGCCTCGCGCACGCACGGGCGCGCGGCGCCACAATCATGGGCGTCATCGAGGGCTGCGGCGAGATGGCGGATTCCTTCCACCGCACCCGCTCCTCGCCCGATGGCGGCCCGATCATCGCCTGCATGCGGAAGGCGATCGCCGATGCCGGCCTGACGCCCGAGGACATCGGCGCGATCAACGCGCACGGCACGGGCACGCCGGAGAACGACAAAATGGAGTGGCTCGGCGTCTCGACCGTGTTCGGCGAGCGGGCGTCGTCGCTGCCCATCTCGTCCAACAAATCGATGATCGGTCATACGCTGTCGGCTGCCGGCGCGATCGAGACGGCGTTCACCATCCTCAGCCTGCGCGAAGGCGTGCTGCCGCCCACCATCAACTACGACATGCCCGACCCGACGCTGCCTGTGGACTGCGTGCCCAATAAGGCGCGGCCGGCGCGGGTGCGGCACGCCCTCTCCAACTCGTTCGGCTTCGGCGGCCAGAATGTCAGTCTCGTGATCGGCGCCGCCCCCGAATGACAGCACTGGTCAAGACCGCGCTTAGCGCGGGGGGTGAGGGTGCCCGCTCTCCATGACAATGCGCGCTCTGCAGCTCCTTGCCGACCGCGAGTTGGCGCTGCGCGATATTCCGCCGCCACCGCCGCCTGGACCGGGCGAGCTGCAACTTTGCATCCGCACCGTATCGCTCAACCACATCGACGTATGGGGCTTCCGCGGCATGGCTTTCGCCAAGCGGCAATTCCCCCTGACCGTCGGCGCCGAAGCCGTCGGCGAAGTCGTCGCAGTCGGCGAGGGAGTGGACGCCTTCGTCCTCGGCGACCGCGTCGTGCCCTATGCGGCGATCGTCTGCGGCACCTGCCGGTTCTGCCGCCGCGGCGAGGACAATTTATGCGAACACCCATCGGGCGTTCGCGGGTTCCATATCGGCGGCTTCACCGAGGAACTCACCAATCATCCAGCCCGGCTCTCGTGTAAAGTACCAAGTATCGTCAGCAACAACGACGCCGCCTGTGTTGCGGTCGCCTACGCCACCGTCGAACACATGCTGTTCGACAACGCGAAACTCGAGCCCGGCGAAACCATCCTGGTGCATGCCGGCGGGTCGGGGATCGGCAGCATCGCCATCCAGATCGCGAAATCGCTCGGCTGCACGGTGATCACCACGGTTGGCAGCGAAGGCAAGGCGGAGCAGGCGAGGGGGCTCGGCGCCGACCATGTCATCAACTACCGCGAGGACCGGTTTGAGGGAGTGGTCCGCCGCCTCACCGCCAAGCGCGGCGTTGATGTGGTGTTCGAGCATGTCGGCGCCGACACCTGGAACGGCTCGTTGTTGTCGCTTCGACGCGGCGGGCGGCTTGTAACGTGCGGCGCCACTTCAGGACCCACCGCCAGCCTCAACCTCATGCAGCTCTTTCAACAGCAGTATCGCATCATCGGCTCGTTCGGGGCGCCGCTTTCGGCGGTGCGGCGTGCGCTCGACCGCATCGCATCCGGGGTGCGACCCGTCATCGACACGGTGTATGACATCGACGCATTTCGCACCGGCCTCGACCGCCTCGAGGCCCGCAACGTCTTCGGCAAACTCCTGGTAACCCTTGCCCCCTCCGTAGCGAGCGCAACATTTCCCCCTCTCCACCCGCCTTCGCGGGGTGAGAGGGAGGGGTGAGGGGGCGCGCCGTGACCGAAGTTGGCATGGCTGGACCCGCCACCCTCCTGGCGTGGCGCTCGCGTGATGAGCAAGGTGATTGCCGCAAAGGCGATCGCCGCGCCTCGCGGGCTGCGATCGGGTGAAGATGGGCGCTATGTCTACGCCAAGCCCGCTGGATTCCACCATGCTACGGGTATAAGTCATTCAAAGCCCAAGCGCTGCAATGATCTGCGCCTTGACCGCCGCCGCATCGAACCCCCCAACTTCGGTCGTCGTCAGTAGCCCAACCGAAGCCTCGCCTTCTGCTATCGGCAGAACGCCAGCTCTTCGATACCACTCTTCCTTCGCCTTCCAGCGACGAACATAATCCGGGCGATCCAGCATCCCGAGGTGTTCGATCAGTAATCGCCGACCAGTCTCAGCGTCGTCGATTGTGAAGTCGGGATAGCGCACGGAGCCGTCAGGGGCGGCGAACGGCTGCTCGTAGCCGTAGGACAGCCCCAAACGGTCCAGTAGGTCGGCGATGATCACCTCTGATTTGGACCGCACGAGGTCACCGCGCGTGGTGCGATGAATCAGGCCCTCTTCCAGGAAAGTGCCGCCGTGAGCAATGAGCCGGGGCTCGGTGAACAGGTTCGTGAGCCGGCGGGCTGTGTCTGAGCGCTCTGCGTCCGACAGCTTCATCAAGTCGCGCAAATTGCCTTGATGGAACAGAACGACCTCGCACTGCTGTCGGGTCAGCGCAGTGTAGAGCAGTTCACGCGAGAGCGGTCGGCAAGGGTTCGGCACTACCACGAACGTGGTACCGAACTCACTGCCTTGAGCCTTGTGGATCGTCAGCGCGTACGCGAGTTCCAGGCGCTCATCGCCATCTTCGCCGAAGTCCGATCCACCGAAACCGAACCTAAATCCGAGCTGGGTAGCGAATTCGACTTCCAGCTTCCATGGCAGTCTCCTGGGCCTCCAGTTCCTACCCTTATACTGCCCCACAACGAGTCCGATTTCACCGTTCGCAAGATATGCCTTCTCCATCTCGGGATAGACGTCGTAGCGACGACCATTGGAGAGATTGATGACCTTATCGCCGTAGAGAATAGCTTGACTTCCCATTGGTTTGGCAATCTTGCGATACCAGTGGGGTTCGGCTTCGGCCCAACCTCGGACCGAAGAGCGGAACAGCCGTTTGATCCAACGATTCAGCCCATCGACGCCCGTCTCTCCCGGGCGGATTGGTGCAAGGATTTGCCAGGCCTCAACACCCGCGCCTCCACCGTGTCGCTTCCCCTCGGCATCTTCACGAGACTGGTTGAAGTAGGCACGGCCATTCCATTCAGAGCCACCGAGGCTGACCTCGAATGCAGTTTCGTCACTGAGCGAAGCGTCCACTTTCGCGCGGACATGTACCGTGAGCTCGTGCAGGAGTTTGGCTTGTAACTCGCCGTCGCTTTCCCAGCCGATCGCCCGGACGCCGTGCGCCGAGCCCGTCGCCAAGCGGTCCCACACCTCGTCCGCGCCGGCGTCGGGCGCCTCGCCGCTGAACCACCGCGAAAGAAGTACATCGTCCCGCGGAGTCTCGAGATCGTCTGAGCCTCCGGCCTGCCGGCGGACGACAGTGAGTTCGGCCAAGCCCCGAACGGGTCTGGCTTCTTGCCCTCGGAGAAGTCGGATCGCGTCAACGAACGGCCGTCCCGCGCCGATAGGCGGGAGCTGACGCGGATCGCCCACGAGGATGAGCCGCTGGACGCTTGACGGGTCGATCGCATCAAGCGTCGCCGCCAGTTGATCCTCTGTAAGCATAGAGGCTTCGTCGATTACGACCGTGGCGAAACCGTTCTCACGGCCGGGTGCGTTCGTAACGAGATATGCCCCGGTCTGAGTATCGTAACGGTCGAGGCCAAGCAGAAACTGCGCCAGCGTGAACGCCTTCACGTCGCCGGCCTTTTTTTGCATTTGCACCCGAGCCTTTCCCGTAGGAGCCAGGAGCAGCACACCACCTTCGCGAACCTGATCGAGCGACAGAAGCGCGAGCAGGAGCGTGGTCTTGCCCGTGCCGGCGGGACCGATCAACACCGAGGCGCGGGAGCGATATAACTCTTCCAGGGCTGACGCCTTCTCCTTGCGGGCCGCCTCCTCTGTAGCGCCACCCTTCTTGGCCGGGCCGCCCAGGACTTTGTCAATAAGTCCGCGCCAGTCGTGTTCGCCAGCGTGCCGAGCCCCACCTAGACGGCGTTTGATGCGAGCGCCGATCAGCGCGCGCGTGGCTGCGTAGCGATCGAGCTGCCAAGCCGGCGACCCGGCTGCGGTTTCGGCTCTTTCCAACTCGGGTGCGAAACTCTCTTTGAAGGCGGCAATCCAATCCCCGGTGATCGCGCAAGCTGGCGAGACCTCAGCGTCCCGCACGCGTTCCACTACCCAGTCTTGCGGAAGAAGCGTGTGGCCCTCGTCGGCCGCCTTTTCGAGCGTCTGGAGTATCAGCGCCCGGCCTCGGCGCGGGTCAATCGCTTCCGCGCACGCGGACGGCTCAGGAATTGGGATAGCGGCAAGTACCTGCGGATCAGGGAATAAGCCCCGGTCTATGACGGGCAGTGGGATGCTGTCCACGCGTCCGCGATCTGCCTCGAAACAGAGGTAGGGGTTGGCAAGGATTGTCGTATCGTCGACGTCTATCCCAGCTTCCGCCCGCTCCTCCTGGACCCACCACCGCTGTGCTTGACCGGCGGATAGCTCGAAGCGGGCAAGCAGCTTTAAGAGTGCACGGCGATCAGGCTGCAAACTGTCCCATAGCCTCGCCGCGACTGGGCCTACCGAGCTGGCGAGGTCCGAGGGCAGCAGCTTTGGATTATGGAGTACCGATTCAACAATTGGCCACGGATCGCGAACATCCTCTCCGCCGTCGGCGTGCAGCAGACCGCCGACGGCGTGTGCTAGCAGCGTGCCGTTCGGGAGACCCATTGCGCTCAGCGTTGAACCGAGTCCCGGATATGCTCCACGCAGTCGCCAGAGTTGGTTCAGTTCTGCGTCGATCCAACGTCGCGCAGCGATCCAGTCGCCGGGAAGCAGCGCCTCGTAGCGACCTACGACGGCAGCCGCCGACAGTAGCGCAGCTACGGCTTGATCTTGGCTGACATGCTCCGTGCCCATCGAGAAGGCGTCAAAGTTCTCGTCCGGCGCGTGTAGCACGAACGGCTGGAGGTCGAAGTCGGCATCGTTTTCAGCGAGCGCCAACAGTTCGCGGTAAGGCAGCAGAAAGCCGTCGCCGATCTCGGGCTTGATCGAGTGGCTCACGTTACGCTCCCATACCATAGAACGTAGGGCACTTTTGGTCGCGTTCTCATAGGCATATTCCGTGGCGGCGCCGATCCCAGTCACCCGTCCGATGCCGACGATGACGCGGCGTGGATCCTCGGTGAGAGGAGTTTCTTGGCGTAGAAGAAGACGAGCGACACCTTGGGCTCGATGGCCCCGAAAAAGGTGTCCAGCATGACAAGTTGATTGCGGCGTTCCTGAACCCAGATGCTTTCAAAGCCGAGGTCCGGTTCCAACTCAGGACGGAAGCCGAGCGCTAGGCGGTTGGCGATTTCAGGCACGCCGTCGTCGCCCTTCATCATCCAAGCGAAGGGAACAGCCGACGCGGATCGAGGCGCGTGAACGTACGTCGTTCGACGGAAATGCGTATAGAGCGCGTGATGCGCGTAGGGGTGCGGAAAACGGCGTTCATACACAAAATCCGCCATAAAGGCACCGCGCTCGGCAGCACAGGCAGGTAGACGGCCACCCTCTGCATCGAACAATTCTCCCCGGACAGACGACTCCCAAGCGTCATCTCGAGTCTCGCCGATACGCGGCAGCGCGACGCAATGGGTGTTGCCTGGGGGGTTAGCGCAGATGCGGCCAGACCAGCCGGAATCATGCCGCGGTACGCGGATCGAGATGTGCTGGGACGGCAGCCGGCGAGCGCCTTCGATCATGAACCTGAGCCCCCAAGAGACACAGCAACAGTAGCGGGCGCGGCTCTTGGCTTCCAGCCGCAACGATGATCAAGTGCAGCGACGCAACGCCTCAACACGGCGAGTGACGGGTGAAGCTCGTCGTCGAGCGGACGCCACGCCCCTTCATCGCGGAATTTGAGAAGCCGTCCATCTGGCCCCGGCTCAAAGTTGGTCGGCAAGGTAAAACAGCGAGGCGCGGTTGGGGTCCATGGACACTGAGGCATCTCTTGCTGTCGCGCCGGCCGCCTATCCGATCGCGGCTGAAAGCCCTTCCCTTGCTTGTGTTGCTTCAGTATGATAACTATATACCGTGACGGCGCCACGTGATCCGACCCTCGACATGCTTCTCGACCTCCAGGGCCAGGTTCTCGTGGTGGACCCGGAGGGCGGACACTGGGTCCGGTTCATCGTGACGCGGGTGCCGGTGTCGCCGGAGAAGCCGCACGGACTGGATTACTCGCTCACGTTACACGGCCCGGATGGGGAGCGGCTGGTCGGCTTCGACAATGCCCATCCGGTAGCGAGGCAGAGGCACCGAGAGCCGCAAGCCCATCGGCATCGGCTGCGGACGATCAGGGCCTACGAATACCGAGATGCGGCAACCCTATTGGCCGACTTTTGGACGGTGGTGGATGCATGCTGCGCGAGAGAGGAGTGATCCCATGACGACGTTGAAGGTGGGTATCGCCAGCTACGAGGACATCAAGGCCCGCACCATGGCGGTGGCGCGCGGCGAGCAGCGCATCGCGCCGGAGGAACCGAAGGTCTGGTTCACTTCGACCGAGTCGTTCGCCAAGGTGCTGTCGGCCGGCAACCGCGACCTGCTGCGGGTGATTGCCGAGCAGGCCCCCGGCTCGCTCGATGAACTGGCGCGGATCACCGGCAAGGCCAAATCAAACCTCTCGCGCACGCTGAGAACCATGGAAGGCTACGGCCTGATCCGCCTCGAACGCGGCGAACGCGGCCGGATCACGCCGAAGGTGATGCATGACCGGGTGGAACTGGACCTGCCGCTCACCCTCTCGCGCAAGGCGAGCTGAGCCATGACCGCTTGGGCGCGCGCAGGCCGGACCGCCACAGGCCCATCAAGGCTGGCGTGTTCCGCGCGCCCGCTACCCGGCGGCAGGGCGAAGCCTGTTGCACTTCGCGCGGCTAACAGTCTGGCGAGACCTACAGGAAGCGCGTCCGGATTATAGGATCGAAGGGCGATCTGCTCAGAACCGTTGCCGCCACGGGGGTAAAAAACGGCTATGTCCGACGTTCACAGTTCTGTTCCGAAGTGGCAGCAGGGGAGGGGGCGCAACACCGAGAGCCGTGTTTAACCAACTACTCGGCCGCCTCGTCTCGCTGCACTTGCGCGCGCTGGCGATGACCGACCCCGACCGCGCCTCCGACCTCTGCGGCACCGCGCTGCGCCGGATCGGGCCGCTGTTGCCGGCGCACCGCATCGGTCAAGGCAATCTGCGCGCCGCCTTCCCCGACAGGGACCCACCCTGGATCGAGGCGACCTTGCGCGGCGCCTGGGAGAATCTCGGCCGCGTCGCCGGCGAGTATGTGCATCTCGGCCGCATCTGGGATTATGACCCTCAACACCCCAACAGCGGACGCATCATCACCGACGACGCAGGCCTGTTTTACCAACTGCTCAACGACGGCAAGCCGGCGCTCTGTTTCACCGCCCATCTCGCCAACTGGGAGCTGCCGGCCATTGCAGCGGCCGCGCACGGGCTGCCCTCTGCCGTCGTCTATCGCATGCCCAACAACCGCGGCGTTGCGGACGAAATCGTTCGCATCCGCGCGCCCCTTATGGGCCGGCTGATCCGCACCCGCGCCGAAGCGCCGCTCGAAATGGCTGTCGCCCTGGAACGCGGCGAGCATCTCGGCATGCTGGTCGATCAGCATTTCTCCCGCGGCGTGGATGTGACCTTCTTCGGGCGGCGGTGCAAAGCCAACCCGACCATCGCCCGGCTCGCCCGACAGTTCGACTGTCCCGTGGTTGGCGTCCGGGTGATCCGGCTAGCCGGGGGGCGCTTTCGTCTCACCGGCGCCGGCCCGCTCACTCTGCCGGGCGATGCGACGGGTGAGGTGGACGTGGGCGCCGCGACCCAAGCGATCACGGATGTCGTCGAGGGCTGGATTCGCGAGCATCCCGAGCAGTGGCTCTGGTTCCACCGCCGCTGGCGCTAGAGCGCGATCGCTTGAGGCGGACGCGTCGGAAAGCGTGAATCGCGCTCTCAAACGAAGAGCTACCCCGCCGTTCAACTTGCCGGGACCGAAAGGGGCGGGCGCGATGCGCCGTATTGCCGGAATGACTAACTCTCCGGCTGTTCTGCCCAGCGCAAGGAGGTCCCTCGTGCGTTCTCTGCTTCTGTCGCTTACCGTGCTGGCCGCCTTCGCGGCGCCGGCTGTCGCGCAGACCGTGCGGACCGGACCGGGCAAGGTCGTGACCGGACCGCCCGGGCTGCCGAGCGTCGAGCCGCTATCCCGCTCGGCCAGCAATATCAACAGCGCGGATACACGATCGGTGATCGCGCCGGCGCTTCCCTCGGCCGGTGTGGGTCCAAACGCCACTGCGACCGATTATCTGCAAGCGGCGCAACGTGCCCTCGCGTCCAACCAGACCGGCCGGGCACAGGAAGCGTTGGAAAACGCCGAGACGCTGTTGCTGACCCGCTCGGTGCCCATGGGCGCCACCGGCCAACCCGCTCAGAACCCGGCGGTACGCAACATCAACGCCGCACTGAACTCGCTGGGCTCGCACGACCTGCAAGGCGCCATGAACCTGGTGCAGCAGACGATCCCGATGACCCAGCAGGCGCAGGCCGGCGGGCCGCCGATGGGTCCGGGGCCGATGGGTGCCGCGCCGCCGCCCCCGCTCGGGCAGCCGGTCCAGCAGTAACCTCCGGGATGACGGGCGGGCATCTTGCGTTCGCCCGGCTGTTCCGGCCCGGATTGGCCTGATAACCTCCTCGCCTCAGCGCGGGAGAGGATCGTTGGCGAAAATCACCTTCCCTGTCGAAGCGTCGCACATCCTGATGTTTGCGCGCGCGATCGGCGACACCAATCCTGTCTATCACGACGCCGAGGCGGCGAAGCGCACCGAGCCGGGCGGCATCATCGCCCCGCCGACCTTCCCGCAGGCAGTCGCGCAATTCGATCCCGACTACCACCTCCGCCCGAAGCCCGGCGAGCCCTGGTTCGGCTCCGGTAAAACCCCCTCAGGCGTAGAGAAAGCCCCCTCCTCCGGCGGTCTGCATGCCGAGCAGCATTTCGAATACCACCGCCCGCTACGCTCTGGCGACGTGCTCACCGTCGAGACCAAGCCAGGCAACACGTGGGAGAAGGAAAGCAAGCGCGCGGGCAAACTGACCTTCCGCGAACGGATCGCCGAATATCGCGACCAGAGCGGCGAATTGGTGGTCACCGCGCGCAGCGTCGGCGTGGCCACCGAACGCCCCGTGGACCAGGGCTAAGGGGGACACCATGGCGCTGAAAGCGAGCGGCCTGAAGGTCGGCGACACCCATACCGAGCGCGTGGCGGACAATCTGACCCGCACGCAGATCGTCCAGTACGCCGGCGCCTCCGGCGACTACAACCCGATCCACACGGACGAGATCTACACCACCAAAGTCGCCGGCTACCCGAGCGTCTTCGCGCACGGCATGCTGACCATGGGGCTCACCGGCAAGATGCTGACCAACTATATCGGCGACGGCCGGCTCACCAAATTCGGCGTGCGCTTCACCAACCAAGTCTGGCCCGGCGACACGCTCGACGCCAAGGCCATTGTCACCGCGGTCAAGGACGGCACTGTCGAGCTGGAGGTGGTCACCACCAACCAGGACGGCAAAGAGGTCGTGCGCGGTTACGCGGAGGCCCGCATCGACCGGTGACCGGCTGGGTCACGCTTGCGACCGCGCATACCGCCGAGGGCGACGAATTGCTGCTCCGTGAACGCGATGCCGAATTCGAGCTGCGCATGAACGGCCACGAACTCATGGCCTCCCGCGCGCACGGCTCCGAGGACGCCATGGCGCGCCTCGCCTGCCGCGATCTGCCCGACGGCGCCCGTGTACTCATCGGCGGCCTCGGCATGGGCTACACGCTGCGTACCGCTCTAGACGCCTTGCCGCCCTCAGCCAGCGTGCTCGTTGTGGAGTTGCTGCCCGAGATCGCCACCTGGAACCGCGGCACGCTGGCCCCGCTCGCCGGGTTTCCGCTCGCCGATGCCCGCGTCGAGCTCCGCATCGGCGACGTGCGCGATGTCCTGTCCGATCCCAACCGGTTCGACGCTATCCTGCTCGACATTGACAACGGTCCCGAAGCACCAGTGCGCCCGCAAAACGGCCTGCTGTTCAGCGTTGCCGGGCTGCGCCGGCTCAAGCGGGCGCTTCGCCCCGGCGGGCGGCTGGCCGTCTGGTCCGCCGATCCGTCCCCCGCCTTCGAGTGCAACCTCCGCGCCGCAGGCTATACCACCCGGATCATCGACAGCCCCGCGCGTGGCCCCGCCTTCCATGGGGAGGGCCCGCTGCACCGCATCTATCTCGCCACGGGAGATCACCGCATGTCCCCCTTCCGCATCACCCTCTGCGGCCTCGATGAGCTCGACAGCCACGGCGCCGCCGGCGTCACGCACGTCTTGTCGATCCTGGACCCGGAGTTCCCGATCCCCTCCGCGTTCGCCTCCTACGGCGAGCACGCCCGGCTGGAGCTGCGCTTCTGGGACGTGATCGAGGAGTCCGCCCCCGATCCCCCACGCGAGGACCATGTCCGCTCCCTGCTGCGCTTCGGCCGCAATCTGACCGCCGAGGTCGAACCGCATTTGCTCGTCCATTGCCATGCCGGCGTGTCCCGCTCCACCGCCGCGCTGCTGCTCATCCTCGCCCAGACCCACCCCGACCGCGCCCCAGCGGAACTCGCCGCCGAGTTGCTGCGCATTCGCCCGAAGGCCTGGCCCAACCTGCGCATCCTGGAGTTCGGCGACCCTCTGCTCGGCCGCCGGGGCGGCCTGATCGAAGCCGCCGCGGGCATCTATCGCCACCAGCTGGAGCTGCGGGAACATCTCGCCGAAATGATGATCGCCAACGGCCGCAGCCGCGAGATCAACCTGGCTCGCCATCAGGGAGCACGCACATGACCACGGCGGAACGCATGACCACCGGCCAGGCCGCCGTCGCCGCGCTCGCCGACAACGGCATCGATACCGTGTTCTGCCTGCCCGGCGTGCAGAACGACTACCTGTTCGACGCGCTGCATGGCGCGCAGGATCGCATCCGCCCGATCCACACCCGTCACGAGCAAGGCGCAGCCTACATGGCTCTCGGCGCCGCCATGGCCACCCGCCGCCCGTCTGCCTACGCCGTCGTTCCCGGCCCCGGCTTCCTCAACACCACTGCCGCGCTCTCCACCGCCTATGCCGTCAATGCGCCGGTGCTCGCCCTGGTTGGCCAGATCGCCTCGGCCCTGATCGGCCGCGGCACCGGCCAGCTTCACGAGATCCCCGACCAACTCGCCATCATGCGCGGCCTGACCAAATGGGCCGACCGTATCCACGCCCCGGCCGAGGCCCCCGCCAAAGTCACCGAAGCCTTCCGCCAGATGCTCAGCGGCCGCCCGCGCCCGGTCGGGCTGGAAGCCGCCCTCGATGTCTGGTCCCGCGCCGCCCCGGTCGCGCCGTTGGCGCCCGCCCGGGCGGAACACCCGCCTGTGGACACCGACGCCGCCGCGCGCGCCGCCAAGTTGCTCGGCGAGGCCCACCGTCCGCTGATCTTCGTCGGCGGCGGTGCACAAGCGGCCGGCGAGGAAGTCACCCAACTCGCCGAAACCCTCCAGGCCCCCGTCGTCGCCCACCGTATGGGCCAGGGCGTGGTGGACCGCCGCAACCCGCTCGCCGTGAACATGCTCGAGGGCTGGCGGCTCTGGGCCGAGGCCGATGTCGGTACTGGCCATCGGCACCCGGTTGGCCACCCCACTGATGCAATGGGGCACCGACGAAGAGCTGAAAATCATCCGCATCGACGCCGACCCCGAGGAGATCGACCGGATCGCCCGCCCCGCCCTGGGCCTTCTCGGCGACGCCGCCCCTGTGCTGCGCGCCATCCTCGACGCGCTCCCCGAGCACAACCGCCGCCGCGACTCCCGCCGCGGCGAACTGCTCGCCCTGCACGAAGCCCTCGCCGCCGAGCTCGCTTTCCTGCAGCCGCAGATCGGCCTGCTGGAGGCTATCCGCGCCGAACTGCCGGAAAACGGCATCTTCGTTGATGAGCTGACCCAGCTCGGCTATGTCGGCCGGCTGACTTTCCCCGTGTACCGCCCGCGCACCTTCCTCTCGCCGGGCTACCAGGGCACGCTCGGCTGGGGCGTCGCGACCGCCATCGGCGCCAAAGCCGCCCGCCCCGACACCCAAGTCGTGGCCGTGTCCGGCGATGGCGGCTTCCTGTTCACCGCGCAGGAGCTGGCGACCGCCGTGCAGTTCCGCATCCCCGTGGTGATCGTGCTGGTGAACGACGGCGCTTACGGCAACGTCCGGCGCATCCAGGCGACGCAGTTCGGCAACCGCCTGATCGGCTGCGACCTGCGCAACCCCGACTTCCGCAAATTCGCCGAGAGCTTCGGCGCCCTGGCACTGCGCGCCACCGACCCGCCCGGTCTGCGCGAGGCGCTGCGTACCGCCTTCAAGTCCGACGTCCCCGCCGTCATCGAGATCCCCGCCGGCCCGATGCCCGACCCTTGGAGCATCGCCCGCCCCGCCCGCAACCGCCCGAAGCGGTAACAATTCCGGGGCTTTGCATCCGAGGACCCCATCATGCGTTGAGAACGCATGCGTTACCTCTGGCTGTCGCTGCTGCTTCTGCCGCTTCTGCTGTCCGGGTGCGATTATCCGTATGGGCCGTATGGCGGCTACGCCGGCTACCCGTATGCCTCATATCCGTCATATGGCTACGCGCCGGGATATGGGCAGCCGTACGCCGCCGCTCAGCCCGACTATGGCGGCTATATGCAGGCTTATGGCAATCCGGCCGCCAATGATCCCAACAATTGCGGCACCCCCGACGAACCGAAGCCTTGTTACCGCCGGTATCGTTGATCGACGCGCATTGCGGGGTTTCAGCATAAGGGACTAGCGTTCATCCGCCGGATTATGGGAGAAACGCATGCGCTGTCTCTGGCTGCTGCCGCTGCTTCTCCTGTCGGGGTGCTACTATCCGTATGGACCGTACTACGGCTATGGCGCTTATCCGTATCCCGGCTACCCGTCCTACGGACAGGCGCCAGGCTATTATAGCTCCGCCCCGGCGCAGCCCTCCTATGGTTACCAGCAATCCTACCCCGCGCCGCAACAGCCGTACTACGCCCCGCCGCAGCCGGCTTATGGCAACCCGCAGGCGAACAATCCCAACAATTGCGGCACGCCCGACGAACCGAGGCCCTGCTACGGAACCTATCGCTGACCCAGCATGACAAGAAATATCCTCTCCCTTTGCGGGAGAGGGCAGGTGTCCAACCGGCGACATGGGTAACAGAATAGACCGGCGACATGGGTAACACTTTTCATCCGTCATCGAACCAGATCGGCTTGCGGTTGTTGTTGGCCCTGTGGGGTTGTGGGCAACGCGCGTGCGTTGTCCACAAATCCACAGGCTACCCGACGGCGGCGGCGCCGCGGCTGGCGCAAGCGGCCCTTCGCGTCCAGCAAACCGAGCTCGATCGGGCCATACATCACCCGCCATTCGCCGTCGGCGATCGGGTGCAGCCCGACCGGTTCGCCGATCAACGGCTCGCCCAGGAACACCCGCTCGCCACGCCACTTGATCTCGCCGTTCGAGCGCACCTGGCGCACCAGCTCAACGCCAGGATACTCCGGCGAACACAGCTTGCCGGTGTAGGCGCGCGGGCTCGGCTGATAATGCCGCGCCGGCACTTGCTGGCCCAGCGCCTCGTGCGGCCGCTCCGCATTGTAACAGCGGCGGAACACCGCGAAGCTGCGGGCCTGCGCCCGCAAGCTCGCCGCCGGCGGGCTTGCCGTCTCCTGCTGCAGCGTCAGGTGCATCCGCTCGTGCCGACCGTTCTGCTGCGGCGAGCCTGGATCGATCCGATCCGGCCGCACCGAAAGCTTGATCAGCCACACCGATAACCGGCTCAAGCCGCCGGCGCCGCGTCCGGCAAACGGCGAGCCGTTGTCGCTGCGCAGCGCCATCGGCAGGCCATACTCGCGGAACGCCGCCGCCAGGATCGCCTGCACCGTCGCGGTATCGGTCCGCCGCACCGCCTGGCAGCGCAACAGATAGCGGCTCCAACTGTCCAACAACGTGAACGGCTCGCAGCGCGCGCCGTCGGCGGTGCGAAACCAGCCCTTGAAATCGGCCGTCCACACCGCGTTCGGACCCTCGCAGCCGGCAAACGGCGCGCTGCGCGGCGGCACCCGCTCGCGCCGGCGCCGCGGCACCGTCAGGCCCGCTTCGTCGAACAACACACCCAAAGTGCTGGCCGCCGGCCACACCACCTGCGGATCGCGCGCCGAAAGCCACGCCCGCAGCTTGCGCGGCCCCCAGCTCGGGTGCTCCCGCCGCGCCGCTACCGCTGCCTCGGCGATCGACCCCGTCACCTGCCGCGGAGAGTGATGCGGCGCCCGGCTGCGGTCGCACAGCCCGGCAAAACCCTCGTTCTCATACCGCTCTATCCACTTGTAACCGGTCTTGCGGCTAACGCCATAGCGCTGGCACAGCTCCGAAATCGAAAGCCCGTCCTCCTGCCAGCTCACAATCAGCGACATCCGCTCGTCCATGGGTCCGGTCCTCTGCCACGGCATGGGTCACCTCCATGCCAACCAGTAAACCTGTTACCCATGTCGTCGGGCCAAACTGTCACCTATGTCCCCGGTTCGGACCCAGGGTGAGGGGCGCTACGCCGAGGGCAAGAGCGTCCCGCCCCCTCTGATCCGTGCCGAGGCAACTTGGCGCAATTCCCTCTCCCCTTGCGGGAGAGGGTAGGGTGAGGGGGCGCTACACCAGTCGGTCCCCCGTTTCCCACCGAGTTGCCCGAGCCTAAACGCTTGACCTCGCCATACCCTCCGATGCGATAATTCAACAGGCTCGTATTAAAACCAGAAAACACGATCACCTATGCCCCCGGAGGCTCGCGCCCGAAAGCTCATCGACGACCTCCTCGGCGGCTGTCCAGGACCGCGAGGACATGAACCTGGGGGCGAGGCTCGGCGTCGCCGTCCGCGAGTTCACGGTCGCGACCGGCGCGACCGATTATCTGCTCTACGTGGACCGAAAAGTCTGCGGCGTCGTCGAAGCGAAACCCGAAGGCGTCACCCTGACCGGCTTCGAGGAGCAATCAGCAAAATACCGAACCGCCCTGAAGCCCGGCATTCCGTCATGGGGCGAGTCGATCCTCCTCGAATACGAAAGCACAGGAACCGAGACCCGCTTCACCGACCACCGCGACCCTGAGCCGCGCTCGCGTCGCCTCTTTGCCTTCCATCAGCCGGATTTCCTATTGGAGACGCTGAAGCAAGGCACCAGCCTTCGCTGCCGTCTGCAATCTCCGCTGCCGCTCGATCCCACTGGCCTGCGCGACTGTCAGGTGGACGCCATCACCTCCATCGACGCATCACTCAAGCGTGGCGACCCGCGCGCGCTCGTGCAGATGGCAACCGGTGCCGGCAAAACCTTCACTGCCTGCAACGAGGTTCATCGCTTGCTCGCCGGTCCCGTGGATGCGCACCGGGTCCTGTTTCTGGTGGACCGGAAGAACCTTGGCACGCAAACCAAGAACGAGTTTCAGCGCTTCATGCCCCCCGGCACCGGCCGCTTGTTCACCGAGCTGTACAACGTTCAGCTTCTCTCCGGCCGCTCCATCGACCCCGCCAGCAGCGTGGTCATCTCCACCATCCAGCGCCTCTATGCATGCCTGCGCGGCGAAGACCTCGAAGAAGAACTCGACGAACTCTCGCTTGAAGAACTCTCCCCGGCGGCGATGCCGCAGACTCCCATCACCTACAACTCTGAGATTCCAATAGAAACCTTCGACATGATCATCGTCGATGAGTGTCATCGCTCGATCTACGGGGTATGGCGACAGGTGCTGGAGTATTTCGACGCATTTATCATCGGCCTGACCGCCACGCCCTCCAAGCACACGCTCGGCTTCTTCGGTCAGAACCTCGTCTCGCAGTACCCGTACGAACAATCCGTCGCCGACGGCGTGAACGTTGGCTATGAGGTCTTCCGCATCCGGACCGAGCGTGGCGAACACGGCGGCATCATCGACGCTGGCTACACCGTTCCCGTCCGCGACCGCCGCACCCGTCGGCAGCGCTACCAGGAACTCGACGACGACCTGAGCTACACGAAGAAGGACCTCGATGAACGCGTGCTGGTGCCGAACCAGATCCGCACGGTGCTGCAGGCTTATCGCGACTCACTGCCTGCCCAGCTCTTCCTCGGCCGCACCGAGGTGCCCAAGACGCTGATCTTTGCCAAGGACGATCACCACGCGGAGGAGATCGTGCAGATCGCCCGGGACGTCTTCGCCAAAGGCAACGAGTTCTGCAAGAAGATCACCTACCGCGCGGCCGGCAAGCCCGAGGAGCTGTTGAAGCAGTTCCAGACCGAATACAATCCCCGTATCGCCGTTACCGTCGATATGATCGCCACCGGTACCGACGTGAAGCCGCTGGAAGTGCTGATCTTCATGCGCGATGTCCGCTCGGCCAACTATTTCGAGCAAATGCGGGGCCGAGGTGTGCGCACGATCAATGCCACCGATCTCCGCCAGGTCACGCCTGATGCCATCGCCAAAGACCGCTTCGTCCTGATCGATGCCATCGGCGTGACCGAAAGCCAGAAATCAACCTCGCCCCCGCTGGAGCGCAAGCGCAACGTCAGCTTCGACAAGCTGCTGCAATCCGTCGCCAAGCGGCGATACCTCGGAAGACACGCTCTCCTCGCTTGCCGGCCGCCTCGCCGCACTCGATGCCAAGCTCACCGCGGAGGACCAGGATCGCGTCCGCGTCGCAACCGGCGGCCGGGATCTGGCGGGCATCGCCGGCGACTTGGTGAAGGCGATCGACCCCGACGCGATTGAAACCGAAGCCGCCCGCCAGGGCGTGCGCGATGAAACGGGAAAGGCGCGGATCGCCGCCGGCATGCGCGCCGAGGCGGCTAAAGTGTTCGATCATCCAAAGCTGCGCCGCCTGCTCGTCGAGCTGAAGCAGCTCTCCGAGATCGTCATCGATGAAATTTCCACCGACGCCGTCCTCTCCGCCGGCTTCGATCTGCAAGTCGCTGAAAAGAAAACACCGACTTCCGCCGCTTCATCGAGGACAACAAGAACGAACTTACCGCCCTGCAAATCCTCTACGAGCAGCCCTACACCACTCGCCACCTCACTTGGCAAGCTGTAAAGGACTTGCGCGACGCGATGGCCCGCCCGCCCTGGCTGTTGCAGCCGCCCGAGCTCTGGGCCTGCTACAAGCGCCTGACCGCCGGCAAGGTCCGCGATGCCTCCCCTGCCTCGGTCCTCACCGACCTGATCGCGTTGGTGCGTTACGCGCTCGGCCACACCGAAACACTGCAGCCGTTGTCCACGGACGCCGCCGCCCGCTTCAACCTGTGGATCGGCCGCGAGAAGCGCGCTGGCCGGGACTACGAGGATGAGCAGATGCGGTGGCTCGCCCTGATCCGCGACCACGTCGCCGCCAACGTGGAAGTCACGCTGGACGACTTGCAGGACGCCCCCGTGTTCGCCGACCAGGGCGGCCGCATTGCCGCGACTCGCCTGTTCGGCCGAGAACGCCTGCCCGCATTGCTGGAAGACCTGAGCGATACCTTGATCGGCACCAAAGAGGCGGCGTAGCGCGATGGCCCCGGATCTATTCTGCTGCGGGCTTGACGCCCTCGGTCGGGCGCACCAGCGCCATCCGCTCGCGTACCCCAAGCACTTCAATACCGATCACCCGTCCGTCGGCATCAAAATCAAGCATAACGCCCGGCGCGACCTCCTCCGTGCCGGCCGAGTTGACCCCGGCCGGCGCGAACCAGACCGAGAATGCATCTGCTTCGGGGTCGAAGCTCGTCTGGATCATCGTCTGGCTCCCCGATCGAAATGGGCGGTGACTACCAGGATATCGTCCCCGCCGCCCGATGGACAACCCGCAGCACCCGGTTGCCGAAGGCTGAAGTGGCTTTGTATGAGCGCATGAGGCCTGGGTCGCGGGGATCCGGCTCGGTTCTCTCCGGGCCGGCGAGAACATCAACGACCCATGCGGACGCGATCCGCCGCCGCTCCATCTCTCGCCGGGCATGTTTGGTGAACCGGATCATTTATCGCACGGTACTCACAGAATCGTTTATGATCGGTCAGCATGGGCGAGACTACGGGGCATCAACAGTCTGCGACCGGTGCGGCCATCCACGTCTTTCCTGCCACGCGCGGAAGCAAGAAAGATTCACCACAGAGACACAGAGGCAGGGAGAAGAGGCCGGTTTTACAAACAGCGCCCACCGCATTCCGTCATTGCGAGCGAAGCGAAGCAATCTCCTGGCTGAGCGGCTGACACGGCATCCGTCGCCCGTTCCACAACTGTCCTCCGCGCCTCCGTGTCTCCGTGGTGACTCTTTCTTCCCTTCCGCCGCAACTCCGATTCAATGAGCGCGCCAACCAACGGCCAGCAACCGCCCCTGCCGCCAGGTTGGGTATGGGTGAAACTGGGCGATCTTTGTGTCATCAATCCGTCGTGTCATCAATCCGTCAACTTCCCTGGACGGGCTCCGGCCCGACGCCGAGGTAGCGTTCGTTCCGATGGCAGCCGTTGAGGAGGAAAGCGGCAGGATCGACACCTCCCTGCGCAGAAAGTTTGTGGAGGTAGCAAAGGGATATACGCGATTTCAAACGGACGATGTCCTGTTCGCCAAGATAACTCCATGCATGGAAAATGGGAAAATTGCGGTTGTACCAGAGCTATCATCGAAAGCTCAACTTCCTCCAGCACATCATGACCATCCTGGAGGAGAACGGCACCGCCGCCGTCGTCGTCCCGGATAACGTGCTGTTCGAAGCCGGAGGCGGTGGCCGCATCCGCCGTCGCCTCCTCGACGCTTTCGATTTCCACACGCTGCTGCGTCTGCCCACCGGCATCTTTTACAAACAGGGCGTCAAGGCCAACGTGCTGTTCTTCGACAAGAAACCAGCCAGGGAAACCCCCTGGACAAGGCAACTCTGGATTTACGACTTCCGCACCAACCAGCGCTTCACGCTGAAAGAACGTCCGCTCAAACACGAAGACCTGACCGATTTCATCGCGGTCGCCCGGCTCGCTAATCGTCACAAACGCAAGGAAACTGAGCGCTTCCGCGCGTTCGACTATGCCACCCTCAGTCAGCGCGACAAGCTCAATCTCGATATCTTCTGGCTGAGGCCAGCCAGCCAGGAAGACCCCGACACCCTGCCGCCTCCCGAAGAAATCGCCGCCGAGATCGCCGAGAGCCTCGAAGCCGCCCTCGCTCGTTTCCGAAGCATCACCGCCCGCCTCTCCGCAGCCAAGTAGTGCGCCAGGGCCCACGATTCTGTCTCGGCCCCCGGGCCGGCCTCGCTATCAAACCAAATCGCGTCACGCGAGACGCCATCTCAAAAATCATTTCTCCAATCGTACGCTACGGCACCCCGAAAACCCCGAGTTGTACAACCCGGGGCGCCCCAAAATGCCGTCTTGTACAACCGCCGGCGCCCCAAAACGCCCTCTTGTACAACGAAACCCGCCCCAAAACCCCCAATTGTACAACCGCCCGAACCCCTCAGCCCCGCCGAACCTGCCACAGATGCCACTCGCACGACCTCTAAGCCCCTAGCCACCCGACACCCCGGCGCTATACCAGCGCCCGACATGGCCACCCGGTCCGCCACCCGAATCGCCGTCAACATCGCCCTGGACGGCGCCCTCGCCGCCCTCGCCGTCCCCGCCGCCCGCTGGCTCGCCGACCCGGCCGGCCCGACCCTCCATCCCGCCTGGCTCATCCCTGCAGGCGCCGCAGCCCTCCTCGCCGCCGGCATCCCTTTCCGCCTCTCCCTGCAATATTGGCGCTTCGCCGGCCTTGGAGAACTCCTGAGCCTCGCCGCCTGCTCCGCCCTCGGCGCCGCCATCTTCGCCGCCATCACGGCACTTACCGGCACCGCATCACAAAGCCCAGCCTTCCCCCTGATCTTCGCCGCGACCCTCTTCGTCCTTCTCGGCGCGCCTCGCGTCGCGTACCGTCGTATGCAGCTCCGGCCGCCGCAAGCCACCCTGGACCAGGACCCGGGCGGCATTCTCCTGGTCGGAGCAGCCGAGGACGCCGACCTCTTCCTCCGCGCCCTGGCCCAGGACCGCCGTGCGGCCTTCCATGTCACCGGCCTCTTGTCCCTCAGCGCCCGGCAGACCGGTCGCCGCATCCAGGGCCGCCCCATCCTCGGCTCGATCGAAGACGCCGCGGCAGTGCTGGAACGCCTCGCAGCCGAGGGCCGCCTGCCCCGTATGCTCGTCATTGCCACGCCCGATTTCGGCGGTCCCTCGCTCGCCGCGCTGATCGAGCAGGCGGAACGCTGGGGCATGCTCACACGCCGGGCCCCGCGGCCCACGGCGCTCGATCCCGCCGGAATCGCGCCCCACAAGCGGGCCCTCGATCTTCGGCCGGTCGCCATCGAGGACCTGCTGAACCGCCCGCAAATCCCGCTGGACCGCGACGGCATGGCCCGGCTCATCCAGGGCCGCCGCGTCATCGTCACCGGCGCCGGCGGCACGATCGGCTCCGAGCTCGCCCGCCAGGTCGCAGCTCTCGGGCCCGAACTGTTGATTTTGCTCGATAACGGCGAATACGCCCTTTGGCAGATCGACCTCGAACTCGCCGAAACCCACCCGGCCGTCCCGCGCCAGGCCATGCTCGCCGATGTCCGCGACGAGGCCCGCATGCGCGCCCTGTTCGAGCAATGGCGCCCCGAGCTCGTCTTCCACGCCGCCGCCCTGAAACACGTGCCGATGGTCGAGGCCAACCCGCTCGAAGGCCTGCTGACCAACGCCGCCGGCACCCGTCATGTGGCCGATGCCGCCCGGGCCGCCGGTGCCCGGGCCATGGTGCTGATCTCCACCGACAAGGCGGTGAACCCGACCAGCGTCATGGGCGCCTCCAAGCGCCTCGCCGAGATGTACTGTCAGGCGCTTGATATTGCAGCCGTTTCCGCCGGCGCCGGCATGCGCTGCGTGACCGTCCGCTTCGGCAATGTCCTGGGCAGCACCGGCTCGGTCGTGCCGCTGTTCCAGCGCCAGCTCCAGCGCGGCGGCCCGCTGACCGTCACCCACCCGGATATGCAGCGCTACTTCATGACCGTGCGCGAAGCCGTTGGTCTTGTGCTGCAAGCCAGCGTCGTCGGCACCGCCGCTCAGGCCTCCGGCCCGCAGGGCGGCATCTTCGTCCTCGACATGGGCAAGCCGGTGAAGATCGTTGATCTTGCACGACAAGTGATCCGCCTGGCCGGCCTCCGCCCGGACGAGGACATCGAGATCCGCTTCACCGGCCTCCGGCCCGGCGAAAAGCTCTATGAGGAGCTGTTCCACGGCAAGGAGCCGCCCGGACCGACCGGTTATCCGGGCCTGCTGATGGCCGCGCCTCGGACCGCCGATCCGGCCATTGTTGCCCGGGCCATGGACGAGATCGCCGCCGCCTGCCGAGGCGGTCAAGCCCGGCTCGCCCTTACCTTGCTCGGCCGCCTCATCCCCGAATTCGAACACAATGCTGAAGGAGCTGTCCCGGTGGCCTCGCACCCATGAACATCCCGTTCCTCGACCTCAAAGCCCAGCAAGCCCGGATCGCGCCGGAGCTTCGCAGGCGGCTCGATGCCGTGCTGGCGCATTGCCAGTTCATCCTGGGCCCCGAGGTCGCCGAGCTGGAATCCGCCCTCGCGTCCTTCTGCGGCGCGAGCCATTGCGTCGCCGTCAGCTCCGGCACCGATGCGATCCAGATCGCGCTGATGGCCGAGGGAATAGGGCAGGGCGATGCCGTCTTCCTGCCTGCCTTCACCTATACGGCGACCGCCGAGGTCCCGCTGGTGCTCGGCGCCACGCCGGTTTTCGCGGATGTCGATCCGCGCACTTTCCAGATCGATCCGGGCCATCTGGCCGAGCGTGTCGCCGCGGTTCGCCGGACCGGGCGGCTGCGGCCACGGGCGCTGATCGGCGTCGATCTGTTCGGCCAGCCGGCCGACTGGCCCGCTTTGCGCGAGGTCGCGCGCCGGGAAGACCTGTTCACCATCGATGACCTCGCCCAGAGCTTTGGCTGCTCGCTGCACGGCCGCCCGCTTGGCGCCGAGGCCGATGTGACGGTGACGAGCTTTTTTCCGTCCAAGCCGCTCGGGGCTTACGGCGACGGCGGCGCCATGTTCACCGAGAATGCTGCCCGGGCCGCGCTGTATCGCAGCCTGCGCACCCATGGCGAAGGCGAGACCCGCTACGAGGTGCTGCGCACCGGCATGAACGGCCGCCTCGATTCCCTGCAAGCCGCTGTTTTGCTTGCAAAACTGACGGTGTTCCCGGAGGAGCTCGCCGCCCGGGAAACCGTGGCCACCTTTTATGACCGCCATCTCGGCAATGCCGTGGTGACGCCGGCCCGTGTGCCTGATTCGGTTGGCGCCTGGGCGATCTATTCCGTGCTGCTGCCCGAAGGCGCGGATCGGGCTGCGATCCAGGCCCGTTTGCGCGGCAAGGGCGTGCCAACGGCCGTATATTATCCGCGTCCGTTACACCGGCAGCCGGCTTATGCCGGTGTTCATGATGGCGCCGAGCTGCCGGTTTCGGACGGCTTGGCCCAGCGTATTCTGGCGCTGCCGATCCACGCGGATCTCACCGAGGCGGCCCTTTCCTATATATGCGAGCAGGTGATCGAAGCCGTCGCGGCCTAGGGGCTTTTGTTTTGCCAGCGATTGCCGCCTATCGGTAATATAGGGCAGTATGCTGGCCGGTTCCGTTTGGGCGCCTCCGGGATACACAACCTGCCGCTGGCCCCTGGTCAGCAGTTGTACAACTGGGACGCTCGGATTGTACAACAGGGCGTTGGCCTGCACCCCATCGCTGAGACAGGAAATCATATACACCCCTGAGCCATCTGCGCCGAGACTGCCGCGAGCGGCAGGACCGGTGCAGATGGCAAACTCACCTCATACTCATCCGGCGCGCGGTAATCTCCGAAGGCTACACGTTGGCGAAGCAGTCTCACCCGGAACCAGTCGTTGCGGGCCATGGGTGAATCCCGTAGCGCAAGGGAGAGGGGGTTGGAGCGATGCTTATGGCGGGCACTTCTGCGGGACTGAGGCGGGTTCTTTATATCGTGCCGGGGCGTGCTTCGATCTGCACCGGCTGCGTGTTCGGCTGATCGCGCAGAAAGCGGCGGAGCGGGTTGCAGTAGAACATGTTGCACAGATCGGCGCGCAGCGTGCGTGGCAGACGGCAGCCTTGCGCACCGTGGAACACGCAGGAGCCGGCCAAGCTTTCATCCCCCAGATAGCGCAAATAAAGCGCGGCGATGCGGCGGCGCGTCAGCTCGGGGCGGCCGTGGGTGACGCGGCGGATCGTGTCGTCGTCCATGTAGGCATGGTCGCCGCCCTTTGAGCAGCAATGGCCGCTGCAGGCGGCGCAGGCGGCCTCGGCGGTGCGCAGCAGGGCAGGGGGGTGGGACAGGCGAGCCTTTTCGGACACCGGGCGGGAGGGTTCGTCGAACGCCTCGTCGATGATCGTCTTCAGGTGCCGGGCGAAGGCTTTGCGGCGTGCCTCCGGCAAGGGCGCCAGCGTGCCGCGATAGGCTGGCACGGTCAGCACATAGGCGTCCGCCTCGCTTGCTGTTGCGCGCCGTTCCCGCTCCAATGCGTCCATGAGCCGACATCCACCTGGCCGGCGGTCCGATTACCGCTGGTTCCACGAAATCACCACCCGCTGGATGGACAACGACGTGTTCCGGCATGTCAACAACGTGGTGTATTTCTCCTGGTTCGATACCGCCGTGACGTATTGGGAAATGACCACCGGCACCGTCGATCTGCTGGATGGGCCGGTGCATTGCGTGGTGGCCGAGGTGATGTGCCGCTATCACAGCTCGGTGGCCTGGCCGGACCGGATCACGATGGGGCTGCGGGTGGCGCGGATCGGCGGCAGCTCGGTGCGATATGAGCTGGGGGTGTTCCGCAACCATGAGGATGTGGCGGCGGCGGAAGGGTACTTCGTGCATGTGTTCGTCGCCCGCGGCAACCAGAAGCCGGCGGCGATCCCGGCGGCGTCGCGGCACAATCTGCAGACGCTCCTGGTGGAGGAGAGCGGCCGATGACGGAGCCGAGCGGTCCGCTCAAGGGCCTGCGGGTGTTCGACCTGACGCGCGTGCTGGCGGGGCCAACCTGCACGCAGATGCTGGGCGATCTCGGCGCCGAGGTCATCAAGGTGGAAAAACCCGGCAGCGGGGACGATACCCGCGGGTTCGCTCCGCCGACCATGCCGGGGACGCAGGAGAGTGCGTATTTCACCGGTGTCAATCGGAACAAGCTGTCTGTCACGCTGGATCTCGCGCGGCCGGATGGGCAGGAGATCGCCCGCCGGCTGATTGCCGGGTGCGATATACTGGTGGAGAATTTCAAGGTCGGCACGCTGGGACGGTACGGGCTGGCGTATGAGCAGCTTCGCGCCGCATTTCCGCGGCTGATCTACTGTTCCATAACGGGATTCGGACAGACCGGGCCGTATGCGCCGCGGCCGGGCTATGACAGCCTGATCCAGGCGATGGGCGGGGTGATGAGCCTGACCGGCGACCCCGAAGGACTGCCGCAGAAGGTCGGCGTGCCGGTGGCCGATTTATTCGCCGGGCTGTATGGCTGCATCGGGATCCTGGGGGCGCTGCATCATCGGGATGCAACGGGGCAGGGGCAGTCTATCGATATCGGCATGTTGGATGCGCATGTCGCGTGGCTGGCCAACCAGGGTATGAATTACTTGGCGACCGGCGAGAACCCGGCGCGGCTCGGCAACCAGCATCCCAACATCGTGCCGTATCAGGTGTTCCCGACCGCGGATGGGTATATCGTGCTTTCCATCGGCAATGATCCGACATTCCGCCGGTTCTGCGAGAACTTCTCGCTGATCCATCTGTTGGACGATGCCCGGTTCGCGACCAACGCGGCGCGGGTGCAGAACCGGGCGCTTGTTACCGAAACGCTGACCCCGGTGATGCAGCGGCACGAGACCGCCTGGTGGGTGGAACGGCTGGAGGCGCTGAAAATCGGCTGCGGGCCGATCAACCGGCTATCGGATGTCTTCGCTGATGCGCATGTGCAGGCCCGCGGCATGGTTGTCGATATGACCGGTGCGGCCGGTGCGGTGAAGGTAATCGCCAATCCGGTGCGCCTCTCCGCAACGCCGCCGGGTTACCGCTCGGCGCCGCCGCTGTTGGGCCAGCATACCGATGCGGTGCTGCGCGACAGGCTCGGGTTGGATGACGCCGCGCTCGCGGCTTTGCGGGAAAAAGGCGTGATCTGATGAACAAGTTGCCGCCGGAAGCGATCCACCTGTCGTTCGAGGCGGGGCCGCACCGGATGGCGATGGGGCTGACCGCCTGTCCGTGGGCGGACTGGCTCGAGCTGGACGAGCTGTATGTGGCGGAAATGGCGGAACGGCGCCGCTTGCTGGACGCGGAGCGCGAGGAGGTCCTGATCGTGCTGCCGGGCAGCGAGGCGGCGTGCCGCGAAACTCTGGCGCAGCTCGCAGCACATTTGCCGGCACAGTATCCCAGCTGGTTCGCGCGTGAAGGAGCGCTGCTGCACAACCGGCTGACCGGCGAGTGTTGGGACCTCGCGGATGCGGAGGCCGATCCGTTGGAGTTGGCGGGACGGCTGGTGCAGGAGGATCTCTGCATCATCCAGCCGACCGAGGACGGGCCGCTGTTGGTTGCCGGGCTGGTGTGTTTCCCAAGCCGCTGGCAGTTGCGCGACAAGATCGGCCGGCCGCTTGCGGTGGTACACGGGCCGGTGCCGTTCTATCAGGAGAAGTTGGCGCGACCGGTTGACCGGTTCATGGGCGTCGTGAAGCCGGGGCACGTCGCGGTGCGGCTCAACTGGTCGCTGATGGACGATCCGACGCTGTTCCAGCCGACGGGAAAATTCCGGACCGACCGCAACGAGAGCATCACTCCGGAGAATGCGGGCAAAGCGCTGTATGTACGGGTTGAGCGCCAGACATTGACCCGCCTGCCTGAAACCGGCGCGGTGTTGTTCACCATCCGCGTGCATGTCTATCCGCTGGCGCTGCTTGCCGGGCGGGCGGAGATCGCGGCGCGGCTTGCCGGGGCGGTCCGCGCGTTGCCGACGGAAACCATGCATTACAAGAGCCTGTTTCGGTTTCGCCCGGCACTGCTTGCGTATCTCGATCGGCAGGCGGGCGAATGCAGTTGCAATCCTTGCGATGCCGAAGCGTCGTGATCGAGAAACGCGGCGCGTATCCGAAGCAGCGATCAATCCCAGTTGTGGAATTATCCGCATGGCCAGCAGTGACATCATCATTGCGGTGCCGGAATCCTCCGCGTCCGAGCGGGACGCCGCGCTCGCGGCGGCGGATGCTGCACGCGACGCGGGCAATCACGATGAGGCTCTCGCTGTCTGAGCGCAGGTGCGCAGCACATGTCCGGACCATCCGGTAGCATACCGTAATGCGGCGAAGACGCTCTGGATGCTCCATCGGTTGGACGACGCGGCTGAGTTACTGACTGAGGCATTCCGCTGCTTTCGCGGAATATGCAGCAATTGCGTCGCGCCGGGAGGACTGGGCCGAGGCGCTGCGCCGCTGGACCGAGGCGCGCACGCGGTTTCCCTCTGACCGGTTGTTCGACCGACGGGTTTTCGAGATGCGGACCCGGCTGATCGAGACTGATCCCGCCGCGTGCGACGCGTTGGATCCGGTGACAGATGCTGGCGCTGACGAGCTGCGCCATCTGATGCTGCAGTTCGAAAGCCTGGGCGGAGGCGGGCATGGATGCGAATTCGGCGTGGTGCAGCGCTAGTTCGGCGCTGAGCCATTAGGGGTGTTGCGCTGGGCGGAAATCCCTCCGGACGCACTCGCGACTTTGCTGGCGACACGCTTCGCCGGGGTGGGCGAGGCGGCGAACACGGTGCTGGACACGCCGGGGAAGGCGCCGCGGCGGGAGTACCGGACCCGCGACACGCGATACCTGATGGCGATGCGGTGTTTCATCCACGATGATGAAATCCCGCGTGAGAAGATGATGCGCCAAGCCTGTCATAGGCTGATGTTTCTGGCTGCCAAACTGGCCGAGGGCGACCATTTCGCCTTTACGCCGGCAGATGTGTCGTTGGCGCCGCCGATGGTTTCATGGCTGACGTTGGTTGCGGCGGAAACGGAGCGCGGGGCGAGGGCGGATCGTAAGGGCTCTGTCCTGGCTGAGGCGTTAATGCCGTAGGTGGTGAGTTGGTATGCCGTTCGACAGAGGGATCCAATACCAATACCAACAGTTTGCTTAGACTGCGCCATGCAACGGCATTACGTCGGCCGATGATTGTTTCGATTGGGTCCAGATCGGCTGCACCGGGCAGACGCTCAACGACCATCTGAAGAAGCGGAGCGACAGCGGGCGCTCGCAGGCTCGACAACCGAGGCAGCCGCCAGGCTGAAGGGTTGAAGGCACTGGAACGAGAGAACGGGAGCCGCGTCAGGCCAACAAGATCCGGCGCGATCTGCCGTCTCGTTCGCTTGCTGATGGTCCGCTGCGTCTAGCAACGGACCGGCAGACCTCCAACCAATATGAGCCAGCAGTCCTCAGGGTCCATTTCGGGAGGTCGCTCCAAAACAATCCAGGAGCAATTCCCGATGACCCTTGAGGGTGCTCTGGTTCTGATCTTCGTTAGAGAGTGTCTTCCAGAGCATACATTAGGAGCTTACAGTGAGTTGAGCGAAACCTCTGGTGCTGTATGATGTCCCAACGCTGTACGACCGGATTGTTCGCCCGGGGCCTTGTGAAGCCTTCTACCGCAGGCTCGCGCATCGCGCGGACGGACCGATTCTGGAGCTGGCGTGTGGCACTGGTCGCTTGACTATCCCGCTGGCCACTGCCGGATTTGATGTGCTCGGCCTGGATTCGTCTCCGTCGATGCTGCGTGCTGCCCGTGCCAAAGCCGATGCGAAAGGCATCGCCGTACAGTTTGTTCAAGATGACATGCGCAGCTTCAATCTGGATCGGCATTTCTCGCTTGTTATTGTCTCCTGCAATTCCTTGGCTCACCTCACCACTAACGAGGAACTGATCGCGTGTCTCAGCCGGATTGCCCGCCATCTCAGGCCCGGTGGGGTCTTTGCCTTCGATGTGGTCAACCCCCTGTTGCGTGAGTTTGCGCGGCCGGGAAAGAGAAAAGGTCGCGGCCGGGCGTCGAAGGCCGAGGTCCACAATAAATTGGCTATATACGATCCAATTCGGCAGGTTCGCTTCTTGCAAATCAGTACTCAAATGCGGGGAAAAGACGGCGCAATCGCGCCAATGCAGTTGCGCGTTATTTTTCCGCAGGAGCTGCCACTGCTTTTGGCTTTGGCAGGCCTGAGCTTGTGCGCTCGATACGGTACTTTCGAGAGGAAACCTCTCACTCACCGCAGCCGCAATCAAGTCTGCTTGGCGCAGCAGGCTGCGGCCTAGCCCAGCCATGCTGCGCATCGCAGCTTGCGAATCCCTGATCTCCGGGCGGAGCGCGATTGCCGGGCAGGCTGATGTCGGCACTCACTCCAGCGCAGCAAACAAAGGTGCACGTATCCTTCCCGGACTCCGATACGGATCAGGGCACCACCTGCTCCCAGCTCGACGGTTACGACGACGGCCCGTTTTACCCGCGCGGGCGGCGGGCCTCGTGGGCCTGCAAATGGCACCAGGCGACGCGGAGCATCGGGGCGACGAAGCCGGCCGCGCGGGCGCGGGCCAGCATGTCGCCGATCACGTGTTCGCCCTCGGTCGGACCGCCGCGCTCGACATCGCGCAGCATGGACGCGGCGAAGGTCGAGCCGCGCTCGGTCAGGAAGGCGCGCGTGCGGGTCAGGAACTCGGGGCGCGAGCGATGGCCGGCGGCATGCGCCACAAGGTCGCATTCCTCCAGCATTTCCAGCATCAGCGCCTCGCCGTCATCGGCCTGCATGATGTCGCCGACGGAGGCCCGCATCAGGCAGTTCATGCCGGCCATGCTCGCCAGCATGACGTATTTTTCCCACATGTCCTGCAGCACGTCGTCACTCAGGCGGGAGGCGAATTTGGCCGGCCGTGCGCAGTCGGCGAAGGCCGCGGCGAGCCGCTCCTGCCCGGCGGCGCGGGGGCCGAAAATCAAAGTGCTGGTCGGGTTGAGGTGCTGCACCTCGCCGGTCTGGGTCAGCGTCGCGGCGATCTGGCAGAGTCCGCCCATGACAGCCTGACGGCCAAAGGCGAGGTCCAGCCGGTCGAGATGCTTCATCCCGTTCAGCATGGGGATGATCACCGCGCCCTCGGCAATCGCCGGGGCGATGGCGGGGATCGCGGCTTCGAGGTCGTAGGCTTTGCAGGTCAGCAACAGGATATCGTGCCGCCCGTCCTCGGCCAGGGTTTCGCGGGTGACGAAGCGGACGGCGCGGCTGATATCGCCGAGCGGGCTTTTCACCACGAGGCCGTCGCGGGCCAGTTGGGCGGCGCGGCCCGGGCGGACCAGGAAGGTAACGTCGGCGCCGGCCTCGAGGAGCCGGCCGCCGAAATAACCGCCGATCCCGCCAGCCCCGAGGACGAGAACGCGCACCGACTCAATCCCAGCCCGGCGGGGGGACGAAGCTGTGCCAGGATTTTTCCAGCAGCCCGGCGGCCGCGATGGTGGTGCGGTCGCCGCCGAAGGGGCCGACAACCTGTACGCCGATGGGCAGGCCGGAGCGGGACAGGCCGATCGGCGCGACGCTCGCCGGCAGATGGAAGGCGCAGGTGATGCCGGGCCAGAACAGCATGTCCTGGTAGGCGATGGTCCGGCCGTCCACGCGGTGTTTGCGCTCCCAGGGATTGCCTTCCTGCATGTGTGGCAGGGCCGGGGTGGCGATCACCGGACACAGCAGCACGTCCCAGTGCTTGAAGAAGACGCCCCAGAGGCGGCGGAGTTGGTGGCGCTGCTCGTTCAGCTTCAGCCACTCGCGATGGGTCAGATCGACCGCGCGGATAAACAGGGTGTCGGTGGTGAAATCGTCGGGGTGGAGTTTGGCTTTCGCCTCGCGTTTGCGTGCCAGCGCGTCTTCGGGCGCTCGCCCACTCAGTGCTGCATCGAGCAGAGTGATGTAGAGCCGGAAGGCCTCGGTGGGGTCGAACTCGGGGCGGGCCGTGCGGCTGACCTCGGCGCCCTCGGTCTCCAGATGGCGGGCGAGTTCCTCGATCAGCGCCGTGGTTTCGGCATCGGTTGTGTGGCCGGGCTCATGCGACCAGACGGCGATGCGCAGCTCCGACAGGCGGCGGGTGCGGGGCGGCGGCAGGCTGTAGGAGAGGGGCGTGTCCACTGGGTCCGGGCCGAGAATGGCGTCGAGTACCAGCTCGAGATCGCGGGCGGAGCGCGCCAGGGGGCCGATAACCGAGATGTCGGTGATCGCGGCCGCATTGGCGATGGAATGGCCGCGCGGCGAACAGAGGCCCCAGCTCGGCTTGTGCCCAAAGAGGCCGCAGTAATGCGCCGGCACGCGGATCGACCCGCCGATATCACTGCCAAGCTCCAACCCGCCGAAGCCGGCGGCGCAGGCAGCGGCGCCGCCGCCCGAGGAGCCGCCCGGCGTATGGTCCGGGTTCCACGGGTTGCTGGTGGTGCCGTGGACCGGATTGTAGCTTTGCCAGTCGGCCAGGGCGACCGGCACGTTGGTCTTGCCGAACACCACGGCGCCGGCTTGCTCCAGCCGCTGCACGGCGAGCGCGTCGGTCTCGGCGCGATGCGGCTTGCGGTCCTCGTAGCCCCACGTGCTGGCGAGCCCGGCGAGGTCGAAGCTTTCCTTTACTGTCATCGGCACGCCGAACAGCGGACCGGCGCCGGCCCGGCCGGTGCGGTGGAGAAGGCGGGCGCGTTCGCGGGCACGGTCCAGGTCGCGGTCGATCACCGCGTTGATGCGGTGGTTCAGTCGTTCGACACGGGCGATGTAGTGTTCGAGCAGTTCGAGGCAGCCGATCTCACCGGCACGGGTCAGCTCGGCGAGGCGCCAGGCGGGCAGGAATGTGGGGTCCATTCGGTCCTCGGATCCGGGTTATGAGCGGGACAGTTCGTCTTGCAGCGCCGACCAGCGATCCAGGATCGGCAGGATCGCGTCCTCTTTCTCGGCCGGCAGGCTGAACACGACGCGGTCGATGCCGAGCTCGCGGAGGTAGCGCAGGCGCTCGATCTGGGGCGGGACGCGAAAGATGCTGATCGGCAAGGAGGCGGCATCGCGGCCGGCTTCCTCGGCCATGCGGTGGAACTCGGTGACCACTGTGCCGACGCCCTGTTCGTCGAGCCGATCCGCGCGGGGGATCCAGCCGTCGCCGTAGCGGATGGCGCGGCGGGCGGCGTGCGGGAAGGCGCCGCCGACGATGATCGGCGGATACGGTTGTTGGAACGGCTTGGGCCATTGGTTCATCTTCTCGAACGCAACGAGGTCGCCGTGATACTCGGCTTCGTCGGTGGTCCAGACGGTTTTCATTGCTTCAATGCGTTCGCGGACGAGCTTGTGCCGTTGGGTGAAGACCGTGCCGTGGTCCTCCATCTCGTCCAGGTTCCAGCCGTTGCCGACGCCGAATAGGAACCGGCCCTGCGAAAGCTGGTCGATGGAGGCGACGGTTTTCGCGAGATGAATTGGGTCGCGCTGGTTCACCAGGCAGATGCCGGTGCCGATCTTCAGGCGCTCGGTCACCGTGGCGGCGGCGTTCAGGACAAGGAAGGGATCCATGAGGTCGTAATAGGGCCGGATCAGCGGGCCGCCGCTTGGGTACTCCGATTTGCGCGAGAGCGGGATGTGCGAATGCTCGGGGACCCAGAGGGATTCGAAGCCGTGTTCTTCGAGCGCGCGGCCGAGCGCCGCCGGGGTCATCGAATAGCCGGTGAAGAACATGACGGCGCCGATTTCCATAGGCGCGTCCTCAGGCGGCAGGGGCGACCGAGAGGCCGCGAATGTTGTGCCGCTCGATCAGGCGGGCGACGAGGCCGGAGGCTTTGGCTTCCTCGATGAAGTCGCGCAGGAAGCGGGCGCCGGCGGCATTCCGGCGAACTGTGCCGACAGCTTGCTGCACGGCAGTGAACTGGCCTTCGAGGATGCGGGCGCCGGGGAGTTTCTGCACGTCCGTCAGCAGCCGGGGGCGCAGGCCGGCAAGTGCGTCGAGCTTGTCGCGGACGAACTGTTCATAGGCGCTGTCGAGGCTTTCGGAACGGACCAGCTCGGCGTGTTTGATATTGCGGTCGAGCCACAGGCCGTAGGCGCTGCGGGCGGTGACGGCGATGCGTACTCCTTGGCGGTCCACGTCGGGGATCTGTTGCAGGGGGGAGTTGGCGGGAACGAGGTAGGTGGCCTCGATCTCTACGTAGGCGGGGGTAAAGGCGATTTTTTCAGCGCGTGCGGGCTCGGCGCCGATCAGGCCGATGTCCCAGGTGTCGGTGTCGGCGGCGTCCGCCAACTCGCCGGGGCGGGGGAAGGGGACGTATTTGACGGGCACGCCGAGGCGGTCGGCGATCTCGCGGGCCATGTCAGGGGCGACGCCGACGGGATCGCCGGAGGGGGTCTTGCCGGAGACGAGGAGGAAGTTGCTCAGGTTGATGCCGGCGCGGAGAACGCCGTGGGGGGCGAGTTCGGTGGTGATTTCGTGCGGCATGGATCGGGCTCCGGGGGTGGTGGTGAGCGTAGCTCTGGCGGGGTGGGGGACCAATGGGGGCAATGCGGCTCTGGGGTGATTCGCACCTCTCCTGTCCCCTCCGGTGAGGAAAGGGGGACTACGGCGCTATAGCGTGGAGGCGGGCGAGGGCTTCTTCGCGGCCCAGAGCCATTAGCACGGCGTCGATCCCGGGGCTCGTCCTGCTGCCGGTAAGGGCGAGACGGAGCGGTTGGGCGACTTCGCCTAGCTTGCGGCCGGTTCCTTCGGCGAAGTGGCGGAGGGCGGTGCTCAGGGAGTCGGGGGAGAACTCGGTTTCTGCGAGGACCGGGAGGAGTTCGTGCAGGGTTGCACGGCCCTCAGGGGTGAGTGGTGGCGGCGGGGGGGTGTGGGTGAGGAAGGCCGCTGATTCAGCGAGTTCGGCCAATGTTTTTGCCCGCTGCTTGAGATCGGGGAGGAGTGCCTTGATGCGCTGTTCGGCGCCGGGGGGTACCGGTAGCCGTTGCTTTATCGCTTGCAGCAGGCGGGCGTTGTCGGTCTGGCGGATATAGACCCCGTTGAGATTGGCGAGCCTGGCGTAGTCCATCCGGGCCGGGGAGCGGCCGACGCCGTCGAGGTCGAAGAGCCGGATCGCCTCGGTGCGGTCGAGGATTTCCGCGTCGCCGTGCGCCCAGCCGAGGCGCAGCAGGTAGTTGCAGAGGGCCTCGGGCAGATAGCCCTGGTCGCGGAACTCGGTGACGGACTGGGCGCCGTGGCGCTTGGAGAGCTTAGCACCGTCCGCGCCGTGGATCAGCGGGATATGGGCGAAACGCGGCAAGTCCCAGCCCAGGGCGAGGTAAATCTGCACCTGGCGGAAGGTGTTGGTCAGGTGGTCGGAGCCGCGAATCACATGACTGACTGCCATGTCGTGGTCATCCACCACCACCGAGTGGTTGTAGGTCGGCGTGCCGTCGCTGCGCAGGATGATCATGTCGTCCAGCTCGGCGTTGGCGACGCGGACGGTGCCCTGGACGAGGTCGCTAATGATGGTTTCGCCATCGCGGGGGGCTTTTAATCGGATGGCGGGCGGGATGCCTTGCGGTGCTTCGGCGGGGTCGCGGTCGCGCCAGAGGTCGAAGCGGGGGTGGCGCTTCTCGGCTTGCGCCTGCTCGCGAAGACGGGCGAGCTCTTCCTGGGTGCTGTAGCAGCGATAGGCGTGGCCTTTCGCCAGGAGCTGATGGGCGATTTCCACGTGACTGGCGGCGCGGGTGGATTGGAAAACAGGCGGCTCGTCGCGATCAAGGCCCAGCCAGTCGAGGCTGTCGAGGATGGAGCGAGTGTTTTCGTCGGTGCTGCGCTCGCGGTCGGTGTCCTCGATGCGCAGCAGGAAGGCGCCATTGTGGTGGCGGCTGAACAGGTAGTTGAACAGGGCGGTGCGGGCGCTGCCGATGTGCAACTGGCCCGTGGGGCTGGGGGCGAAGCGGGTGCGAACGGTCATGTGCCGGTTTACCGCGTTCCGCGCGAGGCAGGAACGCGGACGGCCGGCGTTTTCACGCCGGCCGTTGGGAGGAGGAAGCAGGGGTCAGTTCGCCGGGCGACGCCGGGTCAGGGCGGCGAGGCCGACCAGGCCGAGTCCCAGAAGGGACAGGCTTGCCGGCTCCGGAACCGTCGATGTGACATTGAACCCTGTCACCAAGCCCGTGCTATCGGCGACACCTGTGCCCGATCCGTTTAACGCATAGGCGCGGCTGGTCACGGTCCCCGTGTTATCGGCATCCAGATAGCTGTTGCCTGATCCGTTCGGGACATTAGCCTGATTTGTCACGTTAATCTCGATCAGGAGATTCCCGTTCGCGGGATTGTAACTGAACGGCGTGCCGGTGATTGTGATGCTGCTGCCGATGGGTCCGCCGAGAGAACCGTCGAAGAAGGTCGCGACGTCAGGACCAATATTGTTGGCAAGCGTCGGGGAGAGGCCATTCACGGGAGCCGAAGTCGTGGACAGCGAGATATCATAGTTGCCGCTGAGTATCGAAAAGTTGCCGCCAAACATCTTGGCGAAGATCTGGTAGAAGGTGATTGAACTGATTGTCGTGGGCCCGGAGAACGCGCTCGACGAATACACCTGCTGGTATTCTATCGAGGGGCCGCTGCTCGTTCCGCTGTCATTGCAGGTCAACGGATAGCAGTTGCCGGTATTCGCGGTGCCGACGATGATGCTCGCTGACGCGGGTTGCAGCAAGCCGAAGGCCAGAGCGGCGGCACCCATAAGGCCCGCCCATTTCAATATTCCAGACATCGTGTTCCCCAAGGAGATCGTTCCGGCTGCTGGCCCGAGATGCGAGTGCGGAACATTCGTCCCTGGGCACGCATAACGTCAGCATTAGTTTTCGGTTAGCATTTTCCCAAACCCGTTCGCAAGTCTCAAACGGTGGGACGTGGATGATTTATAATACGCCCGAGCAGCGAATCCGAAACGACACGTTTCTCGCGTTCACCTTGGGTGGGGTGATTTACCTGCGGGAAAACCTGCGTCGGGCATGATTGCAGGGGCGAGGTTTTTCCCTGTTGTTCCGAGTTGCCGCGACCCGATGGGCGACGGCCGGTGCGGGCCGGCTGAGGCTCTGCCTCGAGATGGCGACGGCGGCGCAGCGAGGGCGGCTGGCGTTGTGGCTGCCGGTGTTCATGGGCGCCGGCGTGCTGCTCTATTTCTCCTTGGGGTTCGAGCCGGCGGTCTGGGCCGGGGGTGTCATTGCCGTGCCGGCTGGGGTGGCGGCGGTGCTGGTGCCGAGGGCGCGGTTGGTGTTGCTGCCGGTGCTTGCGGCGGCGCTGGGGTTCGCCTCGGCGCAGATGGCGACCTTGCGGATGCCGCCGCTGGAGCCGTTGCCGCGCGGGGCGGTGGTGGTCAGCGGGCGGGTGGCGGCGGTCGAGCTGCTGCCGGCGGGGCGGCGGCTGACGGTGGCACGGCCGAGCCTGGGCGGCGAGCCGATGCGCCGGTCACTGCGGGTGCGGCTGCGGGCGAATGATCCGGCCCCTGTGGGGGTCGGCGATGCGATCCGCGTGCGGGCGCTGGTGCAGGCGCCTTCGCCGCCTGCCTATCCCGGCGGGTGGGATCTGCAGCGGGATGCGTTTTTCTCCGGTCTGGGCGGGTACGGGTTCGCGATCGGGCCGGTGGAGGTCTTGGCGCGGCAGCCGGCGAACGGGGTGGAGAGGGTGCGGGAAGCAATCGCGCGGCGGTTCCAGGCGGTGCTGCCGGGAGCGCCCGGGGCGGTGGCCGCGACGTTGCTGACAGGCGTGCCGACGGCCATCCCGGAGGAGGATCGGGAGGCGTTCCGCGCCTCGGGGCTGGCGCATCTGCTGGCAGTAGCCGGGCTGCATATCGGCATCGTCATGGGGCTGGTGTTCGGGGCTGTGCGCATGGGCCTGGCAGCCTGGGAGTATGCGGCGCTGCGGTGGCCCACGAAGCAGATCGCGGCGGTGACCGCGCTGGCGGCAGGCGGCGGCTACATGGTCCTGACGGGCATGCACCTGCCGATCATGCGCAGCTTCGCGATGGCGGCGTTGGTGACGGTGGCGGTGCTGGCCGGGCGGCGACCGATTTCTTTGCGTGGGCTGGCTTTGGCGGCCGTCGTGCTCATGCTGGTCGAGCCGGAGCAGGTGCCCGGTGTGTCGTTCCAGATGAGCTTCGCTGCGGTGCTCGCGCTGATCGCCGGGTATGAGGCCGTGCGGCCGTGGCTGCATACGCTGCATGGGGATGGGGCCGTCTGGCGGCGGTTTGCCCTGCACGTGGCGGCGCTGGCGCTGACGAGCCTGCTGGCAGGGACGGCCTCGGCGCCGTTCGGGGCTTATCATTTCGGGAAGGTGCAGAGCTATTTCGTGGTGGCGAACATGATCGCCGTGCCGATGACGGCAATGTGGGTGATGCCGGCGGGGCTGGTGGCGCTGGGGCTGATGCCGCTGGGGCTGGAGCGGCTGGCGCTGGTGCCGATGGGGTGGGGGGTGGACGGGATTCTATGGGTGGCGCGGACGACGGCGGGGTGGCCGGCGGCGACCGCCGAGGTGCCGCATATGCCCGCCTGGGGATTGGCGGTGCTGGGGTTGTGGCGGGGGTGGGTCCGGCTGGCGGGGGTGGTGCTGATTGCGGTGGGGTTGGTCTCGCCGGGGGTGGTGCGGCCGCCTGACCTGCTGGTCTCGGCCGATGCACGGATGGTGGGCGTGCGGACGGCGGCGGGGATGTTCGTGGAGCAGGGACGGGGAGCGTCCAAGTTCGTTCGGGATTCGTGGCGGCAATACTGGGCGGTAGGGCCGCCGATGCCGATGCCGCGGGAGGGGGCGGTGGCGGAGGGGGTTGTTGTTTGTGCTGCGTCGGGGTGCGTGGTGCGGCCGGCTGCTGGGAGCGGGGCTGCGGTTGTGGTGCGGGGCGGGCGGGTTGAGGCATGTGCGGGGGTTTCTGTGGTGGTGGGGTTTGGGCGTGTTGAGGGGGGGTGCCCTGGGGTTGTTGTGATCGATCGGGCGGGTTTGATGCGGGACGGGGCGGCGGCCGTGTGGCTGGGGCGGGTGCCGGAGGTGGCGACGGACCGGGCCGCGCGGGGGGCTCGGCCTTGGGTGCTGTTGGGGCCGGTGCGGGTGCCGGAGCGGTTGGATCTGCCGTTGGCTCCGGCGGGGGCTTGAGGGGGTGGGGCGTCGTACGACTGGGGTGGTTGGAGTAAGGTTGAAACGTAGTATAGGTTGGTTTCGGGTGTACCGGGTCGTACGATCGGCGGTTTTGGACCGTTACCGGTCGTACAATTGGCTGTTTTGCGAGTGTCCGTATCGTACTATTGAAGAAACGTTATTAGGACGGCCGGCGAGATTTGATTAGATTGCGGATTGGCTTGGCTTGTGGTGGCAGCTGTACATCTGCGGCGATGTGGTCGCGGGATGACTATCATGCCCGCACCTCGTTAGCTGAGACCGTGCGACCACGATGGCGACGGATTACATTCCCCTCCATCTTCATAACCCTTTCGTGCGGCGTGTGAGGCCGCTGAGGCTTGCCGGGATCGCTGCTGCTGTGCAGGCGTTTGGTCCTATATGCTTTGTTCGGCTGGTGGAGTGTGGGTTTCAGATCGGGTGGGTTGGCTGCCACCGGCGATTGCAAGCCGGATGTCAGCGTGAACTGGGTCGGCGTGCGGCCCGCCGATCGGCTCCTGGCGGGAGCTGGTGCAGCACCGGAGGCGATCAAACGTCTTTTTACTTGCCGGGGGCGCTCAGCGACCTCTCTATGTGGTGTGACTCGAAATTCGTTGTTGCGCTCGGGGCCTTTGCTGGACGGCGGGTAAGCTGACAGCAGCCGAGCCAGGCAAACGTCCGCTCTACCACCCAGCGCCTTGGGATCACCTGCAAGCCTCGACTGTTCATCGGAACGCGCATTGCTTAATGCAGTCCGGTTGCGACAAACAATAGCCAAAGTGTGGGCGAGACCGCGTAGCCGATAAATGCCAGAACGGCAGCTAATGCAGAAAGACCGATCCCGGACATGCTTCCGCCCAACATTCCCCGACAAAATCCCACCACGCTGCAAAGCAAAGCTAAAGGTAGAAAAATAAAGCCGAATGTTAGTATTCCTAGAATACCAAATACGCAGCCAAAGGTCGCTGCGATCAACCCAGCGCTGCCACAGTGCCTCACAACGAAAGGTCTAGTATCCGAAGCTGTCCTACTCATGTATGTAGCCGGCTGATGCTCAGTCAGCTTGGCAGTGCAATGATACTAATGTCAATAAATTACTTTCACGATACGATAGACCTACTTGACGTGGGCGATCGCGACACACCGGATGCCTCGCCCCCCGGAGCTTCACCCCCACCAGCCGGGTCCAGTCTGCCGCCGGACGCGTCCGCATGTTCGGCAGCACTGATCGGGAGCTCCGGGCACGCCACCACTCGGCAGCCCACAGGTTCAACCGGTTCACCGCAACCTACTCCCACCAGAGCCAATCGGCCGCCCGGCACGCCGACCCAGCCCACACCGACACCCGGCTAACAACCACTAGTCGTTGCCGAAACCCAGCCGATCTGACAACCACACTCGCCAGCCGACCGAGCATATAGGACCATATGCCTGCACAGCGGCAGCGATCCCGGCAAGCCTCAGCGGCCTCACACGCCGCACGTAAGGATTATGAAAGTGGAGGGACGGGAATCCATTGCGATGGTGGTCGAACGGTCTCCGCTAGCGAGGTGCGGGATGATAGTCATCGCGGCGATGTGGCCGCACGGATGTACATCTGACGTTTACCTGTTGGTATCGCAGGGCCTTTGATATAGGAGCCGTCGATCAATACCTGCCCGTTGAGTGTCACCGTCTCGCTGCTAAGGACAAGCGTGGCGGCACCACTGACGAGCTCAAGCGGTCCGCTGTGGCGTGCTCATGTCAGTCGGTGCAGAAGTTGAGCCGTTTCCAGCCGGGTTTCGAACCCAGGATATTCCGACGAATGGTGCAATCATCCATGTACGGATCGGCGGCCAGGGATCGGCTGCCGTCCTGCTCCACGGTTATGGCGAGACCGGCGACATGTGGGCTCCGCTCGCGGCGGAACTCGCCCGCGACCACACCGTCGTGGTGCCCGATCTGCGCGGGATGGGGCTCTCCTCTCGTCCGGCGAGTGGGTACGACAAGAAAACCCAGGGCCGTGATATCGCCGGCGTGCTCGATCCCCTCAAAATAGAGCGCGTGGACCTGATTGCGCATGATATCGGCAACATGGTCGGATATGCATTTGCGGCGCAGTATCAAAGCCGGGTCGCCCGTCTCGTTGTCCTGGATGCGCCGCTGCCGGGTGTTGCGCCGTGGGAAGAGGTCCTCAAGAACCCGCTGTTGTGGCATTTCCGTTTTGACGGACCTGATATGGGGCAGCTGATCGCCGGGCGCGAGCGTATTTACCTCGATCGCTTCTGGAACGAGTTTTCAGCTGACCCGAAGGCGTTCAGCGAAGCCTCACGCGAGCACTACGCGGCGTTGTATGCACAACCTGGCGCAATGCGCGCCGGGTTTGCTCAGTTTGCTACGTTCGATCAGGACGCTGTCGATAACGAGGGTTTCGTCGCTAAGGGCAAGCTGACGATGCCGGTGCTTGCGGTCGGCGGCGAAAAATCGTTCGGCGCGACGATGGCGGTCGTCATGCAAGCCGCGGCGACGGATGTGGAAGAAGCGATCAGCCCTGGGTCAGGACATTGGCTGATGGAGGAGCAGCCGGCCGCCACGGTCGCTGCTGTGCGCGCTTTTCTCGACAAGCGAGGAGAGGGCGCTGCAGCGAGCGGTTGGGTCAGGGACAGACGTGTTGCCAGACGGGCTGCGACTCCGGCCTGAAAAGACGTGGATATGCAGGCTGAGCCCGCGCATGACGGAGATATAGGACGCGTGCCGAGGCGGCGGTAGCGATCGGGTGGATGATGCGGCGGTGTGGTGGCGAACTGGGGCTGAGGGCCCCACCTCACCCTGACCCTCTCCGCCCCACCGGGGCGGAGAGGGGATTACTGCGGCGCGCTCGCTTGGTCAGGGCGGTGGGCGCAAGAGCGCGAGCGTGTCCTCCGGTTCTGGCCGGCGCGTGTAGTCGGGGTCGGCCTCGATCCCAAGTACCGTGCCGCCTTTCGCCAGCACGACGCGGGCGGGGACAGGCAGCCGCCAACTGCTGTCGCCGTCGAATGTCGGCAGGTCGATGCCGAAGCGGGTGTAGATTTTGATCAGGTCGTCGGGCAGTTGCATGGCGATGCCGTAAGCTTCGGCGACCTTGTTGCCGGCGTTGAACAGCAGATCGAAACCGAGTTTCATCTGCGCCCGCATCTCATGCGATATCGCCGGCAGTTGCGGCGAGATCACCACCAGCTCGGCGCCGAGAGAATGGATGTCCGGAAGTACTGCGTTCAGAGCTGACAGCTCATGACGGCAGTAGGGTCACCATCGGCCTCGGAAGAATGAAATCACCAGCGGGCCGCGCGCGACCAGGGCGGCGGAAGAGACGTGCACCCCGTCCTGGTTGGCCAGGGTGAAGGCGGGGCCGGGCTGGCCGGGCTTCGGCATGCGGGCCTGGAAGCCCGAGGCGCGCTGGTCCGCGGTGACGCGATGCATGATCTTCAGGTCGTCGGCAGATATCCGGCCCGGCTTGGTGCCGTCGCCTTCCGCCGCGCGGCGGACAGCATCGAGCGCGTCCTTGAGCGAGGTCATCGGTGGTTCTTCTCCGCTTGAATCGGGACGGTAGCCGGCAGGCTGCGCTGCGGCAATGGCGGCGGTGGATAGCGGCCCAGCTTCGATTCCAGGTACGCCCAGGAGCGTGGGTCGATGGCGCCAGGGGGGGAGCCTTGTCGAGCGCCTTGCGCAAGTCTTCCGCCGATACGTAGCGGCGCAACACCTGCATGTCTTCATGTGTTGCCGACGCCATCGCGTAGGCCATGAAGCGGACCGGGTCGGCGAGTGCTTCGGCCGGTGGCTCCAACCAGACCACCCGGCGAGCGACGGCTTCCGTTTCGGCGGTGAGGGGGATCGGCTTCATCGAAGGAGCGGCAAGTGGTCCAGGTTGCCATCATCGAAATACGATAACGCCTTGAGCGTGATCTGTGGATTGGACCGGTTCCCGTAAAGGGCGCAACCAGCGGCCAACGCCGCCGGCAGCTCGATTCTGCCATCGCGCAATATGGCATCAAGATCGGCATAGTCTCTGGCCTCCGCGCGCTGCTGTATCACAGCGACATTTGTACCGGCGAGGTCCAGCAAAGAGGCGATCTGCAATCCGTTATCCGGCGCAACATGCGGCGGCATAAGCCGGGGCAGGTCCGGCAGGCCGAAGGACGAGAGCCGCACCGGACCACCGCGATCGACGATGACGCCCAGCGTGTTTGGCGCGCTTTGGATCACCGTCGCTGCGCTCAGAAACGACGTTCGGCAAGCAACTTCGCCGGCTCGATCGCTTGGTCGGCAAATAAGTCGAATCCACCGATTGGCGGTGCCCGAGATGCAGCGCGATCGCGGTTCCGCTGTAGAGAACGAACACACGAGGCACGGCGACAAGCTCGTCCCACAAACGCCGCTGTGGGATCAGCAAAATATCGAGTCGCCTAAGAAAGTCCGCGGCCATCAGCCAAGCGCCGGGTAAGGCTGGCCCCATTTATCCTGATACACAATATCGCTCAGCGCACCGCGACCGACCGGTCCAAATTTTCCCAATGGCCAGCCGATCGGCAGAATGGCGTAGGAGTGCACGCCGGGCGGCAGACCGAGCGCCGCCTCAGCTTCCTTCTCATGCAGCAGGTGGCGCGTGGTGAGTGTCGAGCCGAGACCCAAGGCGCGCGCGGCGAGCAGCATGTTCTGCACGGCCGGGTAGATCGACGCACCGGACCAGCGGGTGGGCGCCGCGTTGCCTTCATCGAGGCAGGCGACGATCCAGACCGGCGCCTCATGGAAATGTTCCGTCAGATACTGCACCGCGGCGTGCTGGCGCATATAGCGTTCTTGCGTCACGCCGGGGGGCGGCGGGCTGGTGCTGTAACGCGGGCCGACCACGGCGTTGAACGCGCGCTTGTAGAATACCTGCACGGCCTGTTTGATCTTCGGGTCTTTGATCACCAGGAATCGCCAGCGCTGAAAATTTCCGCCATTGGCGGCACAGGCGCCGGCTTCCAGGACCTTGCGGATCAGCTCGTCGGGCACCGGGTCGGGTTTCAGCCGGCGCATCGCCCGCGTTGTCTGCATGATGGTGAAGACATTGTTCTCTTCGGTCATGCCGCTCTCCCTTAAACCGCCAGAAAGCCGATCATTGTATCCTCCAGCACCGCGCAGGTCAGCGCGCCGCCGAACACGGCGCCCGTGTCGATGCCGATGCGGTTGGCGCGCACGACGGGGGCTTTCACCGGCGTATGTCCGTGTACGATCACCGCGCCGAGCTCCTGCTCGGTGTAGAGAAAGGGCTGGCGGATGCGCAGCAGGTCCTCCGGAGCCTGGTTTTCGAACGCTACGCCCGGGCGGATGCCCGCGTGCACGAACAGGTAGTCGCCCTCCCGGTGGTGCAGCGCGAGCGAACGCAGGAAGCGCATATGCGCCTCCGGGATGCCGTCGGCCCAGGACTCGCGCGGGCCGTCCGGATCCAGGCCGAAGCTCTCCAGCGTCGGCCGACCGCCCTGGAACAGCCAGTCGGTGCCCGCGGCGCGGTCGCCTGCCAAGGCTTCCAGCATCGTGTGCTCATGGTTGCCCATCAGATTTACGGTCCGCACTCGGGCGAGCGGCGCGTCGTCACACAAAAGTTGCGCGATCACCCCGGCGCTGTCCGGCCCGCGATCGACATAGTCACCAATATGCAGGAGCAGCGGCGCGGTCACCGGGCGGCGGTCGAGGTCGTCGGCGATCGCCGCATGCAGCGCGGCGAGCCGGCGGTCGCAGCCATGGATATCGCCGATCGCATAGATGCGCCGGCCAGGCGGCAACCGGCCCGGTGCAGGAGACAGATCGAGCATGAACAGAGACCGGAGGCGATGCGGCCATAAGCCAAGCCGCACCGCCCTCGGTCAAGGCATCAGACTTCGGGGACGAGGGTGAGGTCGGAGACCAGCACCTTGCCTTTGGTCTCCGGGCCGATGAGCAGCGACACCACGAATACCAGCGCCGCGCCCGTCGTGGTGATCAGCATCGGGACCACGAAGCCGAGCGGCTGGCCGGCCGCCCACAACGCGAGCACCGGCGCGGTGAACCCGGCCCAGACCGCCCCCTGATGGTAACAGAATCCGGACGCGGTGGCGCGCACCTCGGTGGGGAACCGCTCCGACAGGTAGCTCGGGTTCTGCCCGTAGATCGCACCCAGGAACGCGCCCTGCACGACGAAGGCAATGGCGATCGCCGCGTAGCTCGCGGAAAACAGGTAGATCGGCGTGATGAAGATGCCGATCGCTGCCGGGATGATCATCGACCAGCGCCGCCCGTATCTGTCGGCCACCCAGCCCCAGAAGCAACTGGCGAAGAAGGCGACGAGGTTGGCCAGCGCGAGCGGCGTCGCCACCAGCCCGGGACTGAAATGCAGGTCCTTCTGCAGGTGAGTGGCGAACATGCCATAGACGGAGTAGTACACGATGAAACCGCTCGCCATCCACAGGCAGGCGGTGATGGTGTTGCCCAGTACGCGCAAGCGGAAAATCTCGAACAGCGGGGCGCGGAACTCCTGCTGCTGCTCACGCTGCTTCCGCCGGTTCTCGGCCCAGACTTCCGGCTCCTTGACGTAGCTGCGGATCCACACCACGGCCAAAGCCGGCAGGACGCCGATCATCAGCAGGCCGCGCCAGCCAATCAGGTCGTAGAGGAAACCGTAGGCCAGGCTGGAGGCCAGGAAGCCCAGGCTCCAGGAGCCTTGCAGGACGCCGCTCATGAAGCCGCGCGAGCGGGCTGGCCAGGATTCCATCGCCAGCGCCGCGCCGGCCGGCCATTCCGCTCCCATGCCGATGCCGAGCAGCGCGCGGAAGACGAACAGCAGGAAGAAACTTGGCGAGATGCCGGCGGCGAAGTTGCAGATCGAGTACCAGAGGATCGAGATCATGAGCGGCTTCTTGCGGCCGATGCGATCGGCCAGCCAGCCGGAGCCGACCGCTCCCACCAGGCGCAGCCACAGCGTGATGGTGAACACCGCGGTGACGGCAACCAGCGGCACGCCGAAGGACTGGGAGATCGGCACCATGATCAGCAGGAAGATGGTGAAGTCGAAGGCGTCGAGGGTCCAGCCGAGCCAGGCTGCGACCCAGGCGAGCCACTGCCCTTTGGTTGGTTCGCGCCACCACGGCACGGTACCGGCTTGCGCTGCGCTTATGGACATGTAGCTCTCCCGGTCGGTGGCGATTGTTTATGATCGCCGGCCGTGCGCCACTGTCCCGGACGGCACCCGCATGGTGGCGCCTTCCCTTGCATTAAGTCAATGTTTGATATGCAGCAAAAGCATATCGGCCGGCGTGATTATCCGGCCGACTTTGCCTGCCGCTCGCCGGTCAACAATGCCTGTTTACGCGACACCCCCCAGCGGTATCCCGTCAGTGCACCGTTCTTGCCGACCACCCGGTGGCACGGCACGGCCAGGGCGACCGGGTTGTTGGCGCAGCAGTGCGCTACCGCGCGCACCGCGCGTGGATCGCCGATCATAGCGGCCACGTCCGAGTAGCTGCGGGTCTCGCCTAGGGGGATGCGGGTGAGCGCCTGCCATACGCGTTGCTGGAAGGCGGTGCCGCGGAGGTCGAGCGGCAGGGCCAGAGCCTCCCGCGGCTCCTGGATGAAGTGCAGGACGGCGGCCACTGTCTCGGCCAGGCCGGTATCGTCGGGCAGCAGTTCGGCGCGGGGGAAGCGCCGGCGCAGCTCGCTGAGCAGGGCATCGTCGGGTTCGGCGAAGCCGATGAAGCACACGCCCTTCTCGGTGGCGCCCACCAGCAGCCGGCCGAACGGGGAGTTGGCGAAGGCGGTACGGATCACCTCGCCGGCGCCACCGCGACGGGCCGCCCCCGGCGTCATGCCCAACAACGCGCCGGTCCGTTCATAGACGCGGCTCTCCGAACCGAAGCCGGCCCCGGCGACCGCATCGGCCACACGGTCGCCGGCCGCCAGCGAGTTCATGCAGACGGCGGGTACGCACAGCCTCGGCGTAGCCGCGCGGTGTCAGCCCCGTATGGGTGCGGAACAGGCGCAGGAAGTGGAATTTCGAATAGCCCGCTCGCGCTGCCATCCGCTCGAGCGACGGAATCGCTTCCTCCCGTTCGATCATGGCGCAGGCGTCGCGCACGACCTCCTGGGCGAGGCGTTCGCGGTCGCCTTTGGGATCGCATCGGCGACAGGCGCGGAACCCGGCGGTCTCCGCCTCCGCCACAGTGCGGAAGAAGCGCACGTTGTGGCGCAGCGGGCGCGGCGAAGGACATCCGGGGCGGCAGAACACGCCCATGGTGGTGACGGCATAGAAGAAATCGCCGGATTCACGCCGCAGGACCTTGTCCCACATCAGTGCGTCGGGCGGCAGTTGCGGAGCTGAGTATGTCATGGCGGCAATCTGGCGATTGCGCCGCTACGGTGCCATCCGTCCGTTGCCGCGGTTCATCCGACCGATTCCACGATATGGCGGAACGCCTCTTCAGGGAATGCCTTCATCGAGGTCGTGCGGACATTGCCGAGTTTGCCGAGCATCAAGGTGAACCGAGCGGAGACCGCGTCGTCCGGGGCGTCGTAGATGGCGACGAGGTCATAAGCTCCCATCGTCATCAGGATGGTCCTGATCTGCCCGCCCATCGCCTCCAGCTCGCGCCGTGCGGCATCGATCCGCTTCGGGCAGTCGTTAATGGCGCGCATGCCCTGATCGGTCCAGTTCGCCAGCATCACATAGGTGGACATTGGAACGCCTCCCTGCGGCGCGCCCCTTTACGCCTCCCTCTCCCGCCGCTAGGGCGGGTGGAGAGGGGGCAACGCGCACAGCAGCGTGGACCGGTGACCGCAGGTTCTCAAGTCCAATCGTTGGTTGCGGCAGGACGCCGGATCGGCTATCGCCCCGCCGCGCATGAGCACCGCTCTTGAAGACCGCCTCAATCCGGCCAGCGGCAGCATCGTCCTCGAGTTTCGGCCGGGCCGGGCCGGCGGTCAGCATGTCAGGCTTGCCGCGCAGGATATTCTCGAAGGACTCCGGATGTGGCGGCTGGCCTGCACGCTGGGCTGGCTGGATATCCGGCTGCGCTATCGCGGCTCGCTGCTAGGGCCGTTCTGGCTCACGCTCTCGACCGCGGTGATGGTGGGCTCGCTGGGCGTACTCTATGCCACGTTATTCCACATGGACCTGCACGAATACCTGCCGTTCATCGCCCTGTCGCAGGTGCTGTGGACCTTTATGGCGGGAATGGTAACGGACGGATGCACCTGCTTCACGCAGGCCGAAGGCATCATTCGGGCCGTCCGCATGCCGCTGGTGCTTCAGGCGCTGCGCACGCTTACGCGCAACCTGTTGGTGCTGGGCCACAACGTGCTGGTCATCATCGTGGTCGATGTCGCGCTTTCGGTTCACCCCGGCTGGCAGGTGCTGTGGGCGATCCCCGGCATCTTGATCTGGTTGGTTGCAGGGGCGGCGGTCTGCCTGCCGCTCGGCGCAATCGGGGCGCGGTTCCGCGACATACCGCCGATCGTCGGCAGCGTCATGCAGATCGCGTTTTTTATCACTCCGATCATCTGGCTGCCGAAGCAGCTCGGTCCGCACGAGCATATCTTGCTGTTCAACCCGTTCTTCGACCTGCTGGAGATCGTCCGCGAACCGTTGATGGGCTCCAGCGCAGGATGGCATGTCTGGCTGGCTGCGCTGGTGATCACGCTGGTGCTTTGCGCCGTGTCCTGGGCCTTGTTCGTGCGCGTCCGCGGCCGCATCGCGTTCTGGCTCTGACCCGATGAGTTACTGAGTCATATGGCGTCCATCGAAGTCGCCGGTCTCTCGGTGCTGTTCCCGCTGTACCACGCGAGCAGCCGTAGCCTGAAGAGGACCGTGCTGGCGGCCGCTTCCGGCCGGCTCGGGCAAGACCAGCGTAACCGGGTCGTCGTGCAGGCGTTGCGTGACATTTCCTTCACGTTGCGCGGCGGCGATCGGCTGGGGCTGATCGGGGCCAATGGTGCCGGCAAGACCACGCTGCTGCGCGCGCTCGCCGGCATCTACGAGCCGGTGCTGGGGCTCGTGCGCGTGCAGGGCAGCCTGAATGCGCTGCTCGATCCGCAGCTCGGGATGAATATCGACCTGACCGGGCGGGAAAACATCATGCTGCGCGGTTTGTATAACGGCCTGTCGCGGCCTGCGCTTGTGCGGCTGGAGGAGGACGTGCGGGAATTCGCCGGTCTGGGCGACTTCATCGACCTGCCGGTGCGCATCTACAGCTCCGGCATGGTGGTGCGGCTCGGCTTCGCCCTGGCGACCGCGATTCGCCCGCAGATCCTGCTGATGGACGAGTGGTTCATGGCGGGCGACGCGGATTTTCTCGAGCGAGCGCGGGCGCGCCTCGAGGACATGGTGCGCGGCGCGGAGATCCTGGTGCTCTCGACGCACCTCATCCCGGTAGTGCAGGAATGGTGCACGCGGGTATTGTGGCTGGACCATGGGCAAATTCGCGCTGACGGGGAACCGGAGGAGGTGCTGACGCAGTATCTCGGCCACGCTCCGGCGCCGCAGCCGGCCCCGGCGTAACAGGGATTCCGGTGACAGCATCGGCGCCAGTTGCGCTGCCGCTCGAAGGGATCGGTGTGTTGGAGTTCAGCCATACGGTCATGGGACCAACCTGCGGGGTGGTGCTGGCCGATATGGGCGCGGATGTTATCCGTGTGGAACCGACCGATGGTGACCGAACGCGCCGGCTGCACGGCTCGCCACTGGATTCTTCAGCTATTTCAATCGCAACAAACGCTCGATCTGCATCGACCTGAAATCGGCGGAGGGATTGGCGGTGGTGCGCGACCTGCTCGGCCGCGCCGATGTGCTGATCGAGAATTTCGGGCCCGGCACGATGGACCGGCTCGGGCTTGGGTGGGAGCAGGCGCGGGCGGTCAATCCGCGCCTGATCTATTGCGCGCTGAAGGGTTTTCTCCCCGGACCGTATGAACACCGTCCGGCGCTGGATGAGATCGCTCAGTTCATGTCGGGTCTTGCCTACATGACCGGACCTCCCGGACAGCCGCTGCGCGCCGGATCATCGGTGATCGATATCATGGGCGGGGTGATGGGTGACGTGGCGATCCTGGCCGCGCTGCGGCAGCGCGAGCGGGACGGCAAGGGGCGCAAGGTCACCAGCGCGCTGTTCGAATCATCGGCTTTCCTGGTCGGCCAACACATGGCCGGCGAGGCGGCGAGCGGCGAACCGGCGGTGCCGATGCCGGTGCGCAGCAGCGCCTGAGGTATTTATGAGACGTTTGCCACTGCGGGCGGCGAGAAGCTGTTCATCGGCATCACCTCGGATCCCCATTGGCGCGCGTTCTGCACCGCGTTCGAGAGGCCGGATCTACTGGCGGATCCCCGGTTTGCCAGCAATGCCGAGCGGGTGCGCAACCGGCCGGCGCTGCGCGAGATCGTCGCTGCTATTGTCGTGGGACACGAAATCGCGGCGCTCAGCCGGATATTCGACCGGGTGGGCGTTCCATTCTCGCCGGTGAACACGCCGTTTGATTTGTTTGCGGACCCGCAGGTGCTGGCGCATGCGCTGCCGATCCGCATGCCGGCGGGAGATGTCGCCAACCTGCCGCCGCTGCCGGTCGCTTTCGATGACGCGGTGCCGGGGGTGCGGTGTCAGCCGCCCGGGGCGGGCGAGCACACCGACGCTATTCTCGCTGGGCTGGGATATGCGGAGGAGCGCATCGCGGCGCTGCGGCGGGGTGGGGCGGTGGGTTAGGCTGGCGCGATAGGGCGTCGCGCGAACGCCGCGCGGAGTTGCTTTATGCTCCTGGTTTGCTCGATGCGCGGAACCGCTGCCCGGCCCATGCTTTGGACGTTGCACGCCCGGTCCTGGTGTTGTGACAGGCGGAACCATTCCAGTTGGGCCGAATCCGGATAGCGGGGCCCGCCATGCGCTGGCCCCGCGGTTCACGCCTGGATTGTGCTGGTTCAGGGCGGGCCGGTGGCGAGGGCGAGCGGGAGCGGCTCGGGTGACTGTGGTTTCGCCAACCCCGCACGGGCGCGCTCGGCGCCGAATGTCCGGTCCAGCACCGCGGTGGCGTAGGTGGCGAGATTGCCGCCAAATTCGGTGATGGCGCGCTCCAGCTCCCGCCACAGCTCGGGGTCCCCCTCGCCCGGCAGGATGCCGAAATCGCGGCAGATCTCGGCGATCACCTCGCCCACCGGGCGGCGGCGCAGCAAGCCGGCGATCGCGCCCGGCGAGGGCGGCAGCATGGGGTTGTCCCGCAGCGCTTGCAGCGCCGCTTTCTCCGCCGGCTCCAGGCGGAGGCGCTGGGCGCCCGGGCCCGGCGCGGCCGGGTTGCGGGGCGGGATCGGGGCGGGCGGGGCGATATCCTGGCCACGGGCGGCGCGGCGGGCGAGCCGTTCCTCCAGCGCCATGGCGAGTTGGATGCCGCGCATGATGCGGCCGAGGATGGCCCCCATATCGGTGGTGCCGAAGGGCTTGGCGAGCCGAGCGAAGGCGGGGGTGCCGGCCTGCTGGAACACCCTGTCCACGAGGTCCTTGCCGTAGCTGATGAGCCGGCGCGCGAGGCCGAGCACGCGGCCGATGCGGTTGCCGCCGGCCGGCGCGGGGTCGCGCTGGGTGTGGCTGTGGGCGGCTTGCGTGGGGCCGGCTGCGGGCATGAACGGAACAAGACCGGAGTCAAGGAATTTCTTCCTGGGGCTGGATGGCCGAGACGCTGCGGGGTGGGTTATTAGGGACTGGATTGGATTCCGACGAATGCGCCAATCGTATGGTAGAGCGTGACAAACGGTGGGTGCGAAACGACGGAGACGGTCAGCGTGCCCACGGCATGTTGGAAACGACCGGTACCGCCGGTGATAATCGAGCTTAACATCGTGTTGCCAAAACCTGGGGCGACGCCAGCGGATTCAGGTGGTCTGCACGTCTGTCCTTGATTGTAGAAATTGTAGTCGCCGTGAGAGGTATGGATTGTCCCAATGCCGAGTTGTGGAAAACATACGCCAGCACCGGACGACAGGGGCTTGGTGAAATCGATGGTGACACGCTCGGTTAACTTACCCGATCCTTCATACGCGATGCTGGTTTCCGACCCCTGCACCTCAAAGGTGCATATTTCCTTTGCCGACTGAAGGCAGTCTGTTGGTGTCGGCGAACCCTGGACCACGGAGACGGTTCCCGCCGATTCCACTTTGGTGACGGTCATGGGCGGCGTGCCCGCAGTTTGCGCGCTGCTCCGCGAGGCCAGCAACGCCACCCCCAACACCGCAATTGCCACCACAGGAACGACCGCGGCCGATTTTCGGCACTCAAGAACATTCGCACCCATGTCTGCCTCCCTTGTGGCATAAGCGGGCTCAAGCGTAGGACCGTATCAAACCGGCTCGCAAGCTTTGAATTTTGCGTCGGATCAGACCGCGTTGCACTGCTGGTTGTCCTTCGGGTTTGTTCACTTGATAGGACTGGAGCGGACGGGGCAACGTGGGTCTAATGGCCGCGCAGCTAGAGCAGAGAAGCGCTTACGAGCACGGATACGGAGCCGGACCCCTGGGCGTGGTTGGAGTCCTTTGAGCAAGGTCTTCGGTTGTCAGGCGGGGGCTCTGCTATTAACCGCATCGGCCGGATATGTCGTCTCGGATAAAGACAATAATTGGCTACCATTATGGTATCTATCGAGCACAGCAATCCATATGATCACTCAAAGGATAATCGTTGATGGCGGGATGGTCGTGGCAATCATCCCACGGCGCGAACTAACAAACGACTTACTTTGCGTCAGGCATAAGCTAGCAGCCGTCCGCCGTTTCACCGATAGGCACGGCACTCGGGGGTTGTAGAAGTCGAACACGGCTTGGACTATCTCCTCGAACGCTTTGGGGATCGGCAGCCCAGACCGGTTGCGGATGCTCCAAATCCGCTCGATCACGTCGACTCGTCGAAGCCCGCGTGCATTCCGTGGCCAGAGAACCTTGATAAGGTGCAGCAGGTAGGGGTTATTGCGGCGTAATTCCCGTGCACGGTTTTTCGCGCTCGATAATGCGCAAGCCATTCATCTAACCAATCGTCCTTGTTTCCCTCAGCCATTTGGGCCGCTTAAGGAGGAAGGGTTACAACGCCCAAGCGCGGCCACGGCCGCGAAGGATTCCCGCCGCCCGCATACTCGACAATAGTTTGGTCAAATGACGGCGGTTAATGTCGCGACGACCCCATAAGCAAAGCTGGTGTTCGATCTCTCCAACGCTCGCACTCGCACCGGCAGGCAATCTTTCCAGTGCTCGAATTATAAGCTGTTTGTAGGATAGCACTTGGTAAGGATCGAGCCCCAGCTCTCTAATGGCGAGGTCCCTTAGCTTCTCGTGATCCATAGTCTTTCCCCTCCGCCGGCCTGAAACAGGTGCGGCCGACAGCAACATGGGGAGCTGACTAACGAATTCAGTGGGCCGCGATGAGACTTTCGGTTACCTCTCGCTTTGCCCCGTTCATCGGCTCGTCCTGCCAGCCGCGAAATCGTCGCCCGCCCGACATTGTAGCTTTTTGCTAGTTCCTTGAGGGTGGTACGGCCCATGTGCTGCCCGCGCGCCCCGGCTCGCGCGCGGCCTCCCGCCGTGCGGGTGCGGATTAGGTCGCATTGCACGTCCGCCAGCCCCCTTGCGCGTCCGCCGGGGCGTTGAGCGGCGCACGCATGAACTGAACTCTTCCCCCCTTATTGAGCGACAGCGCCGCCCTTGCCCTTGATGATCGTGCAGACCTGTTTGGCTATCTGGGACGGCGTTCCCTTGGCCTGCATCATTGGCAGATGGCTGCCTTCGGGCGGTAGCATCTGCCAAAGTTGTGCGGCGTCGTCGCCAAAATAGTTGATTGAGAAGCTCCAAAATGGCCGATGTAAATCTAGTGGCGTGCTTTGTGGATAGCCGAACGACGATACGGTAATACCGGCGCACTCTGCCGACGCAGCGAACTGCGTCTTAAGCTCTAATTCAAACTTGTTGTAGCTCTCTGTCTTTTCCTGCGCGCAAGTCGCCTCGCTTTCTCCAGCGGGTTTGTACGCCGGTAGGCAAAATTGTTTTGCGTAGTCGACACCCCACCATCTGTCGATGACGATAAGAGGCGCTTCGGCATGTGCGGGCATCACGAGGAGAAGGAGGCTCGGCACGGCGGCGAAGGTGCGTGTCATGGCGTCCCCGCCGGTTCGCAACAGTAGGCGCATCGCGTCCTGTCCCCGTCATAGTGACAACAGCCTCGGACATCACACGGTCGCAGAATAGAAAGGCGGCTTACTATAGAAAACGACCTCCGCTTTTGTCACAGGGTTCGCCGCGACAAACGTGCTGATTTGCGCCGAATAGTCTGCGGCATACTCGTGCAAGTCATCATCGAAATTCACCACAACGTAAGCCATTCGCCTCACGGAATTGTCGGCATCGTATGCAACCATCTGAGCGGTGGCCGTCTCGATGTCAGATTTTAGCTTTCTGAAAAAGCCGTCCGGCAGTTGAGGGCTTATGCTTCCTGCCGCACCATTTGTTCGCCGGATTGCCTCGATTTCGGACTTGTTGATCGTCTTCACCTCGCACAAGACTCTCGTTCCTGCTAAGATTCCTTCCACATCTGGGGTTCTTTGTCCTCTCACAGAGGATACAGGAATGAAGCGGACGTTTGTGCACCCGGCCCCTACCAAATGGTTATACCCTTTCGCCTCATTCAGTTTATCGAACAGCGCTTGCCAACCGCGCTTGTCGCTCTTGACCGTGAGCAACGGTGCAAGCTGCTCTTTGAAATAGTCCCACGCCGCCGCATCAAGTCCCTGTAGCTCTGTCTCGATGTCCCGGAAATACTTCAACCTCACCCGGCTTTCCATGAGTTTATTGTCGAAATCGCTGAAATAGGCATCCGGGGACGGAGGGGTTTGGGCTATGTCACGAAGCTCGTAAACTCGCGCAAGCTCCATGCGATACATCCCTTACGCTCCCAGTCTAGAAATCGTCGCCCGCGCCACATTGTAGCTCTTGGCCAGTTCCTTGAGCGTTGCCCCTTCGGGTCGTCGCTGCCGTGCCTCCTTCTGCTGCTGCGGCGTGAGCTTCGGCGGTCGGCCCATATGCTGACCGCGCGCCTTGGCCCGCTCGCGTCCTTCGGCGGTGCGCGTTCGGATAAAGTCGCGCTCCACGTCCGCCAGCCCGCCAAGAACGGCAATCATCAGCCGCCCGGTGCTGGTGCCGGTGTCGGCCCACGGCTCCGCCAATGACCGAAATTGCGCCTTGGTGTCCACGATCTGCTTGACGATGGCGAACAGGTCAAACGTCGAGCGGGCCAGCCGGTCAATGCGCGTCACCGTCACCACATCGGCCGGGCCAATGGCGCGAAGAAGCCTCAGCAGTTCGCGCCGGTCGGCCCGCGCGCCTGTCACCTTCTCGCGGTAAATCCTGCTACATCCCGCCGCGCGCAGCTGGTCAAGCTGCGCGCCAAGGGTCTGGCCGTAGGTGCTGACGCGGGCATAGCCGATAGGGCGGTTTTGCGGGTCCTTTTCGGTCATATCTTACGGGAGGCGTAATCCGTTGACCGAGCGGGGGCAAGCGGAATTCCCGAAAGTCTTGCTTTTCGCACAAGGCTAACCGAAGTCAGATCGCCGTGCGCAAGCTAGTCCCCGCCCGCAATACGGTTGGACCCTTTCAGCCTGTCGCGCCATCCTTTACGAACGGAAGCCGAAAGGAAATGCCATGCCTGTGATCGAACCGAACGGCGTTGCGCTCCCCACGATTAGCTGCGAAGGTCAGGAGCGCTGCGAAGAGCTTCTGCAGCGTTGGATGGTTGCGCTGAACAGCTATGACGCCGCCGGCATGAAGTCGGTGATGCGCTTCCCGCATGTGCGGCTCGCCGAGAACCGCCTTGCAATATACCAAGCCGACGATAATCCGATGGATTTGTTCACGCGGTTGCGGCAGCAGCACGGCTGGCATCACAGCGCGTGGAATGAGATAAAGCTCGTCCAATCCTCACCGACCAAGGCCCATTACGCTGTCCAATATACACGCTACTACGAGGATGGCTCGGTGCTCAGCGTCTGCGATTCTCTCTACATATTCACCTGCGTCGACGGCGACTGGAAGCTCCAAGGCCGCTCAAGCTTCGGCGCCTAGCGAGGTGGTGATCTCAAGTGCCGGGACTGCACGCCACCAGTGGACGGAACGTCAAAGAACCGCGTTTCGCCGACCAGGAAGAATTCTCGCCTTGGATTCAGTAACGATCGGATCGGAGACGACTTCAGCCGTTCGCAGAAAATCGTTGCCAGGACTGATCCGGCTTGGTCTGCTTGTATCGGGAGAAAACCAGCGAAGAGGGGCACATGTTGGAGGACCGTTACGGCAACAGCCTGGGGACGTCGTCTCTCGCCGCCCGCGATGCCTATGTGGAAGGGTGTGACCTTCTATTCGCGTTCTGGCCCGGCGGGCAGGAAGCCTTCGCGCGGGCCACCGCAGCAGATCCGGATTTCGCGCTGGCGCACCTCGGCACCGCCCAGTTCGCCGCGATGGAAGGCGACATCTTCGCCCTGCAGGCTGCGCTCGCCGCCGCGAGCCGTGTCACCGCGCTGACCGAGCGGGAGGCAAGCCAGCGGCACTTCTTCGGGCTGATGCTCTCAGCCCAGCCTGATGCCGCGAGCGATGCCGCGCGCAACCACCTCGCCCGGTGGCCACACGACGGGATCGTTATGCACAACTATGCCACGATCCTTGGCGTTGTCGGCGCGGCAATGGGACCGGACCTTAAGGCGCGTCAAGCCGCGCTTATGGATGCATTGGCGCCGCATTATGCGGGCGATTGGGCCTTTCTGGGTCAGTATTCGATGATGCTGTCAGAGGTCGGCCGCTGGGCGGAGGCGCGCGATGCTGCCGAGCGGTCGCTCGCCGTGTATCCGCAGAGCGCGCTGGCGGCGCATTCGCGCGGTCACGTGGCGTACGAAGACGATGAGGCAGATGGCGGGCGCTCGTTCCTGACCACCTATCTCGCGGCCTATCCTCGAGAGGGACTGCTGCACGGGCACCTCTCCTGGCACTTGGCCATCGCGGAGCTCGCGGCGGGCAACACCGTGGTGGCGTTTCGCGTGTTCGAGGACGCCATCGCGCCCGGCCGCCATCTAGGGCCGGCGCGCATCCGCGTCTATGACCCCATCCAGTTCCTGTGGCGCGCGGAACTCGCCGGACATCCGGGTGCCGTCGAGCGCTGGCGTGAGGCAGCCGAACACGCCCATCGTGTGCTGCCAAAGGCCGGTTCGCCGTTCGTGGATTGGCAGATCGTGCTGGCCGATGCGGTGACAGGTGATACGGAAGCGATGGGCGAACGGCTGGCGCAAATGCAGACGTTGCGCGATGCGGGGCGGTATCCGAGCGGCGGTGTCGTGCCCGAAGTGGCGCGCGGCATGGCTGCTTACGCCCGGGGTGCGCTGGAGGATGCGATCGACATTCTGGTTCCGCAGATGTCGCAGCTCGAACGCGCCGGCGGTAGCCGCGCTCAGGAGGACCTGATCGAGTTCACCGTCTACAATGCCCATATCCAGCTTGGTCGGATGGAGGCGCTGCAGCGCCTGCTCGCGGTGCGGCGAGCGGGGCCTGGAAAGGTGCCGGTGCACGGAATTGCATAGCACCCGCTGTTGCGAGGCGTAATGCCGTGAGTTCCGTCGCTGGCTGGTGAAGGAGTCGCCCTGTTTCCTACATCTAGCTAGTAGGTGGGCGCTGCGGCTCGTTCAAAAGCGATGCCGCATAATTGCGTATTATGTCAAATCGCCGAGCCTTTCGTCCCGCGTCCCTTCATTTCCTCGATCTTGTTCTTCGATCTCTCGATCAACGGCAAAGCCCCCGGCTCGCAGCCTAGAGCGGGATGCGCGCGACGGTGTTGCATTTGCCGCCCAATGCCAAGTCTTGGTAACCGCGACTCATGCCGTCACGTGTGGCTCAGTGCCGCGGGCGCTGGATCGCCACGCCCCCTTCGGGGGCTCGCGATGACGGGTCACGATCTGCCACTGCTGGTCCCCGGCGCGCACTTAAAGACGTCAAACTCGTCCGACCAGCAGCAACCCGGGGCGTCGAGAAAACTCCTCTCCCGAGCCTCCCCGCCTCTGTGCCTCAACGGTGAGCTTCCTGTCGAGCAGGCCGCGGAAAAACATCTTGCGGTACACACCCGTTGCAACCGCTTGGAGCGCCTGGATTCCCGCTTTCAGCGGGAATGACGAAGGAGGTGGCGCAGCCCGCTCGCCCTCATATTCTTCGGCCACCAGTTCCCCCGACCGGTCCATCGAGCCGGTCAGGCGCACACAAACAGATGGGACGGATCGCCCGTTCAGCGTCCAGTATCGAAGCCCAGAAAGCCAGCCGATGGGTTGGGCGCACCGCCATTGCCGGCGAACAGCCGCGGCATCTGCGGCGGAGGCGGCGCCGTGACCGTCTGCACGGACCGCGACGGCCGGTGCGCCACTTTCGCAGTTTTCGCGACCTTGCCCGTCAGCAAAGCGGCGCCGCCCGACGCAACCCTGGCGCTCGGCCCGCTCGGTGCCTGTGCCGCGCCATTGGCCAGCAAAAGGAAGGTGATGTCGTTGCGGGCGAGATCGATTGACAGTTGCACCGGCGTCATCCCGAGCACGTTGCGCCCGTTCAGATCGGCGCCGCGGCTGATCGCGTCCCGCGCCGCCGCCACATCGCCGCGGTCGATCGCGTCGAATAAAGCATCGGTGGGACTGAGCAGCATCGGCGTCTGCATTGGCGGGGCTGCGCCGGTGCTGTTCTGCGCACCCGGCAGGGCCGCCGGCGGTGGGCGCTGCGGCCCGCGGAACGGAGACGGGGGCGTTACCCCGCCGATACTGGGCGCTCCGCTAAAGCCCTGGAAGTTGCCGACATTCGGCG
>CAVTQY010000002.1:1032500-1230819 GCA_963736975.1 uncultured Pseudomonadota bacterium | reverse complement strand
ACTCTATCGTCCCCGGCGGTTTGCTGGTAATATCGTACGTAACCCGGTTGATCCCTGCCACCTCGTTGACGATCCGGTTCGCCACCCGCGTCAGGAAAGCCATGTCGAACGGATACACATCCGCCGTCATCCCGTCCGTGCTGGTAACCGCACGCAGCGCACAGGCCTGATCGTACGTCCGTCCATCGCCCATCACGCCGACCGTGCGCACCGGCAGCAGCACGGCAAACGCTTGCCAGATAGCATCATACAGACCGGCGGCACGGATCTCCTCAATGTAGATCGCATCCGCCCGCCGCAGCAGCTCCAGCTTCTCCCGCGTCACCGCACCCGGAATGCGGATCGCCAGCCCCGGCCCGGGGAAGGGGTGCCGCCCGACGATCGTCTCCGGCAAGCCCAGCGTGCGGCCCAGCGCGCGCACCTCGTCCTTGAACAGCTCACGCAGCGGCTCGACCAGTTTCAATCGCATCCGTTCCGGCAGCCCGCCGACATTATGATGCGACTTGATGGTTACGCTCGGCCCGCCGCTCACGCTGACCAACTCGATCACATCGGGATAGAGTGTCCCTTGGGCGAGGAAATCGGCGCCGCCCAGCGTTTCGGCCGCCTGCTCGAACACCTCGACGAAGAGCCGCCCGATCGTCTTGCGCTTCGCCTCGGGGTCGGTCACGCCGTCCAGCGCCGCCAGAAACAGATCCGACGCATCGTGATGGATCAGGCGAATGTTGAACCGGTCGCGGAAAGTCCCGACCACCTCCTCGGCCTCACCCGCGCGCAGCAGCCCATGATCGACGAAGATACAGGTGAGCTGATCGCCCACCGCCTCATGGATCAGCGCGGCGGCGACCGATGAGTCGACGCCGCCGGACAGGCCGCAGATCACCCGCCCTTTGCCAATTTGCTTGCGCAGCCGGACGATTTCGGTGTCGCGGAAGCCGGCCATCGTCCAGCTCCCGCCCAGTCCGGCGACGTGGTGCGTGAAGTTGCGCAGGAGCTGCGCGCCATGCGGGGTGTGCACCACCTCGGGATGGAACTGCAGCCCGTAGAAGCGGCGTCTGTCGTCGGCGATAGCGGCAAACGGCGCACCCTCGGTCGCGGCAACGGCACGGAACCCGGGCGGCAGGCACGTCACGCGGTCGCCATGGCTCATCCACACCTGCTCGCGCGCGCCGACCGGCCAAACGCCGTCGAACAGCGCGCAGCTCTCCGTCACGTCGATGAAGGCGCGGCCGAACTCGCGGTGGCTGGAAGGCTCGACGGCGCCGCCGAGCTGGGCGCACAGCAACTGTTCGCCATAGCAGATGCCCAGGACCGGCACGCCCAGTTCGAACACCGTTTGGGGTGCCAGCGGCGCGCCGGGCGCGTGCACCGAAGCAGGGCCGCCTGAAAGAATAACCGCGCGCGGCAGCCATGCCCGGATGCGATCGGGATCGACGCTGAAGGGCCAGATCTCGCAATAGATGCCGGCCTCGCGCAGGCGCCGGGCGATGAGCTGCGTCACCTGACTGCCGAAATCCAGGATCAGCACCCGTTCGGCGGCTGCGGCGGACTCGGCGATCGACTCGGACATAAGACGGGCGCTACGCCTCGACCCCGGCGCGCGCAACCCGTACCGCCGGCCGGGGCCGCCCGATGCGCCGCCCCGCGACCAGCACCGCGATTGCCAGCGTCGCGATCAGCACCCAATGCGCCGGCCGCAGGCCGAAGCGCAACGTCTCGCTCGCCGCCAGCACGCGCCACGGACTGATCCGCGTCGCCAGTCCGTACCAAACGAACTCGATCCCGGCGGCTGCGCCGGCAGCAATCACGGCCAGCAGCGGATAGACCGCGAGCGGTCGCCGCCAGCTCGCCGGCATCAGCCGCCACAGCATCAGCCAGACGAACAGGCCGGCGACGATCACCGGTTCGCTCACATTCGCCTTCGACTGGATGAAATAATGCAGCAGGCCGAGCGTCCCAATCACATAGGCCGCCCGATGCAGCCGTTTCCAACCGCGCCCCAAGCGTCGCATCGCCGCATCCGTGGAGGTGGCGGCGAGTGCCGTCAGCCCAAGCAGGGCGACGAATCCGATGGTGAGATAAAACCGCAATGCGATTTCCGAGGCCACGGTCGGCAACCGCCAGTTCTCATCCGCAACGTAGAGCGTGAGATGCGCCAACGCATAAGCCGCGGCGGTAACGCCGACCATGCGCCGCACCAGCAACAGCCGCGGCCATTCGAATACCGCGGCAAAAGGCGTAATCGCCAATGCAATCATCAAAAACCGTATCGTCCACAGTCCGATCCATTGAACCGTTGTATGGATCGGTCGGTCGGCGAACATGCCCGTGGCCAGCCAATAAGCCACCACCGCGCCGGGCAGCACGCAGCCGACGAGGCAGCTCGCTTTCAGCCAGGAAAAGCGCCCCGCGCGGTCACGCCAGGGCGCCGATTTGCGTCGTCGCTGCATCCCTCTCGGGCCTCGTTGCGCGGCCGCCGTGGTATACATCATCGCTCGACCGGGAAAAGCGTGTCATGTTCCTGAAACGTCGCGACCTTGCCCCCGCCATCCTTGCACTCGTACCGACGATCGCGATGGCGGCGCCGAGCACCGCTCCCGATGTGGTGGTGTACTGCGATCGCGCCCTGCGCCGCACGATGGAAGCCACCGGCCGCCTGTTCACCGCACGCACAGCAGCCCCCGTCCGCGTGTTCTGTGCCGCTCCGCCGCTGATGCTGGCCCAGATCGAGCGCATCACTCAGAACGACGTGCTTGTCACGCTGGACGCGATGATGGACGAAGCGGCCCGGCGAAAGCTGATCCAACCGGAGACGCGCATTCCACTGGGGGCCAACCGGCTGATCCTGGCGGGTCAGGCGACACGCGGCACGCCGGCCAGCGACCCGGCCGTGATCGCACAGGTAATCGGCAAGGGCCCCCTCGCCGCTCCCGACCCCACCCACGCCACAACGATCGACACCCAAGCGGTGCTGGCGAGCATCGGCCTGGCGCCGGCGCCCTTCCCGCTGGTCGGCGCGATTGACACAGAAACGGTGGCGGCATTGACCCGACGCGGCGACGTCCCGCTCGGCCTGATGTATCGCACCGAGGCGGGGCCGGGCTCGGGCCTGACGGTCGCCGCCCTGCTGCCCGAAGCTCCACGCCCTTATGCCGCTGCGGTCAGCGTGGTCACCCGTAGTCCGAATGCCTCGGCATTCATGGAGTTTCTGCGCAGCCGGGAGGCTGCCGCCTCGCTCGCCGGATCCGGCCTGGAGGGACTGACATGAGTACCCGCGAGTTGCATCATCCGCTGATCCTGCGCATCGCGCATTGGTTGCTGGCATTGTCGGTGCTGATCCTGATCGGCAGTGGCTGGCGCATCTACGACGCCTCACCGATCTTTTCCTTCCGCTTCCCGGTCTGGGCGACCCTCGGCGGCAACGTGGACATTGCCCTCGCCTGGCACAACGATCCGGGCGTAGCGACGGCAATCGCCTGGCATCTCGCGGCCATCTGGCTGTTCTTCACCGCGATTCTGCTGCTAATCGGCTACGGCGCGCTCTCCGGGCACTTCCGCCGCGACTGGCTGCCGTTGACGCCGCGGTCGTTCTTCACCGATTTGTTCGCCGCCGCGCGCTTCAAGCTGGCGCACGATCTCAGCCGCTACAACGCTGTTCAGAAAGCATTCTACTGGGGCGTGCTGTTCGCTGTCTGCATGATGCTGCTCTCCGGCCTCGCGATCTGGAAGCCGGTCCAGCTAGGGCCGCTCACGGCGCTGTTTGGCGGCTTTCAAGGCGCTCGGCTGGTGCATTTCCTGTTCATGTCCGCCCTGGCGCTGTTCGTCGTGGTGCACCTGACGCTCGTGGTGCTGGTGCCCAGGACGCTGTTGGCCATGGTGCTCGGCCGCGTTCCGCACAGGAGACCGCAATGATCGGCCTCAACCGCCGCCTGTTCGGCCGCAGCCTCAGCCTCGGCGCGCTGACGCTGCTGACCGGCTGCGACATCAGCGACAACGACGCCGTCCAGGGCGTGCTGGCCCGTTTCTCCCACTGGAATGACCGTGTCCAGGCGGCACTTTTCAGCCGGACACGGCTGGCGCCCACCTTCCCGGAACAGTTGGCGGTGAAGGATTTCCGCTATAACGCCTGGTACGCGCCGGAGAAGGCGCCGCGTCTCGATGCCGCGACGTATCGGTTGGAACTGGCCGGAAGGATCGCCGACAAGCGGCCCTGGACCGTCAAGCAGCTCCACGCCTTGCCGCAGGTACCACAGGTAACGCGGCATGTGTGTGTCGAAGGGTGGAGCATGATCGGCAAATGGACCGGCACGCCGCTGTCAGTGTTTCTGCAACGGATCGGCGCCGACACCACCGCCCGCTATATCGGGTTCGAATGTGCCGACGGTTATTACGAGGGCATCGACATGCCGACCGCGTTGCATCCACAGACGATCATGGCATTCGGGCTCGCCGACGAAGCCTTGCCTGTCGAGCACGGCTATCCGTTCAAGATCCGCATCCCTACCAAGCTCGGTTTCAAGAACCCGAAATTCGTCACCACGATCTATGTGACGAACGATCGTCCATGCGGCTTCTGGACCGATCGCGGCTACAACTGGTTCAGCGGCATCTGATGGTGCAGCGGATCGCAATCGCAGTGATGGCCAAAGCGCCGCAGCCGGGGCGAAGCAAGACACGGCTGGTGCCGCCACTCGATGGCGCCGGCGCGGCGGCGCTCAGCGCCGCGTTCCTGCGCGACATCACGGAGAACATCGCGCTGGCGGCGCGCGATGCGCCGGTGGTCGGGGGTGTTGCCTATGCACCCGCGGGCACCGAGGCGCTGTTCGAAGATCTGCTGGCGCCCGGCGCTTTCCGGCTGCTTGCCGACGGTTCGGTGCCGATGCCGCCGCGGGTCCAAGGCTTCGGACGCTCGCTGCTGCATGCGCTGCAAGGCGCGCTGGGCGCCGGATTCGCCGGTACCTGCCTGTTGAACGCCGACAGTCCCACCCTGCCCACTGCCTATCTGCGCGCCGCCGGCACCGCTCTCGCCGCGCAGAGTGAGCGCGTCGTGCTGGGGCCGGCCGAGGACGGCGGTTATTACCTGCTCGGCGCCAACCGGGCGCACGCGCATCTGTTCGAGGATATTGCTTGGAGCACCGAACACGTCGCTGAGCAGACGCGCTCGCGGGCGGCGGCGCTGGGCCTCGATTTGCTTGAGCTGCCCGCCTGGTACGATGTGGATGATCAGGATGGCCTCCGGCGTCTGCGGTCCGATCTGCGGGCGTTGCCCGACATGGCATATCCCGCGCCTGCAACCTTTGCCTGCCTGGACCGGCTCGGTCTGCTGGCACAAGCGGCGGCGGAATGAAGTCGTTTGGCCTCCTCGCCGGACTCGGCGCTGCGCTGGTGGGGCTGACCCTTGCCGGACTGTCGCTGCACCACCCGAGCGCGATCACCCTGCCCTCCTTGCGTGTGACGTGGGTCTTCGTGGCACTGATGGCCGTCGCCGCCGCGGTGTATTTCGGTGCGGTCGCGCTGGTGCTGCACCACCCGATGCCGCGCGGGACGCTCTGGCTGGTGCTCGGTGTCGCGGTGGTGCTGCGAGCCTGTGTGCTGCCAGCCCCGCCATTCCTGTCCAGCGATGTGTTCCGCTACGTCTGGGACGGACGCGTGCAGAACACCGGCATCAACCCGTATCTCTACGTGCCCGCCGATCCGGCTCTGGCGCCTCTGCGCGACACGGCGATTTACCCGCATATCAACAGGGCCGATTACGCGCGCACCATCTATCCGCCGTTTGCGCAACTCGTGTTCCGTGCCGTAGCGGCGATCAGCCCGACCGTGTTTGCCATGAAAACGGCGATGGTGCTGTTTGAGGCGATTGCAGTGGCTGCCATGCTGCGCCTGTTGGCACTCGCCGGACTGCCGGGTGAGCGGATCCTGATTTATGCGTGGAACCCGCTTGCGGTCTGGGCCTTCGCCGGCAACGGCCACGTCGATGCGATTGCGATCGGGCTGATCGGGTTGGCGCTGCTCGCGCGCGCCAGGCATCGGGAGAGCCTGACCGGGGCGCTCATGGGTGGTGCGTTCCTGGTGAAATTTCTGCCGATCGCCATCGCACCGGCGCTATGGCGTCGTCCGGACTGGCGCATGCCGGCGACCTGCATCGTGACCGTGCTGGTCCTGTACGCCTGGTATATCGGCGCGGGGCGGCACGTTCTCGGGTTTCTCACCGCCTATGCCGGTGAGGAAGGAGTGACCCGGGGCAACGGCATCTGGCTGCTGGCCGGTTTGGGTGACCTGATTCACCTCCCCGCCGCGGCGGCCGACGCCTATCTTGCCGCGAGCGCGTGTGTGCTGGGAGGATTGGCCGTATGGATTGTTGCGCACAGCCGTGACAATATTGTTTCAATCGCCGGCAATACCGCGGTGCTGGCAGCGGCAACGATGCTCGTGCTCAGCCCGCACTACGCTTGGTATTTCGTCTGGCTCGCACTGCCCTGCTGCATCCGCCCGATCCCTAGCGTGATCTACCTCTCAGCCGCCGGGCTGCTGCTGTACGTCAATCCGTTGAACGAACATTTTCTCTGGCCCAGCCTGCTGTTCATCCCGGCGGCCTGTCTGGCATTGCTTGAAATGCGGCCGGCCCGCTGTCGCCAACCGGAGAAGGAAACCCTGCTGTGGTCGCGACGCTGACCGATCCGCGCCGCTATTTCGAGGCGATCCCGGAGACCCGCACGGATGTGGCCGCGTCTCCGCCTGTTTGCCTCTATCTGGAGGTGACGAACCGCTGCAACCTGCTGTGCGAAACTTGCCCGCGCACCTTCGAGACGCTCGAGCCGCCGGCGGATATGAGCTGGGCGCTGTTTACCCGCATCGTCGATCAGGTCCCCGGGCTGGCACGCGCCGTGCTGCACGGCGTGGGCGAGCCGATGATGGTGCGCGATCTGCCGCGCATGGTCCGCTACCTGAAGGAACGCGGCGTCTATGTGCTGTTCAACAGCAACGGAACACTGCTGAGCCCGAAGAAGTTCGACTGGTTGGTGGACTCCGGCCTCGATGAGCTCCGCGTCTCCATGGATGCCGCCGATGCCGCAAGCTATCGCCAGGTGCGCGGCAAGGATTTCTTCCATCGTATCGTCCGCGACGTCGGTCGTTTTACCGCATATCAACGCGACCGCGGGGCCGATCATCCGCGCGTCTCGCTATGGCTGACCGGACTCAAGGAGACTGTCCAGCAATTGCCGGAGTTCGTACGTCTCGCTGCCTCGCTCGGCGTGCGAGAGGTGCATCTGCAGCGCCTTGTCTTCGACGAGACCGGCTACGGCATGGCGCGGCTTGATTCCTCGCTGTTCGAGCGTACCCGGGCGGAAGAACAGGCGTCGATCGACGCGGCAATGGCGCTGGGCGCCGAGCTGGGCGTGACGCTCGATGCGTCGGGCGCGACCGAACCGGGGCTCAGCCTGAAACGCGACCAGGGAGAGAAGCCTTGGAGCACCTGCCGCCGCCCCTGGTCGTTGATGTATTTCACAGCGCATGGGCGCGCCCTGCCCTGCTGCATCGCGCCGTTCTCGGCCCGCGGCTACGACAGCTACACGCTGGGCGATGCCACGCAGCAGAGCCTGCGCGAGATCTGGAACGGCGCCGGCTATCGCGACTTCCGAGCTGCACTGCTCAGCGACGCGCCGTCGAAACCATGCCAGGGCTGTGGGCTGCGCTGGAGCCTCTGAGATGCGGGTTGCCGCGGTGATCCCGGTGCTGAACGAGGCCGGTGCGATCGGTCCCACTGTCGCCGCGTTGCCGCGTAACGTGGTGGACGCGATCATCGTCGTGGACGGAGGCAGCCGGGATGGCACGGCGGCGGAAGCACGTGCCGCGGGCGCGGAGGTGATTGTTGAACCCCGTCCGGGTTATGGCCGTGCCTGCGCCGCGGGGGCCGAGCGGGCCCGTGGGCTTGGGGCCGGGATCGCGCTGTTCCTCGACGGCGACGGCGCTGATCCGGCGGAGCAGGCCGGGCAGCTGGTCGGGCCGTTGCTGGCCGATGCGGCGGATCTTGCGTTGGCCAGCCGCACAAACGGCAGGCGCGAGCCCGGCAGCATGGGCGCTCATCAGGTGTTGGCGGGGCGGCTGATCGGCCGGGCGATCGGCTTGGCCACGGGTCAACGCTACAGCGACATGTCGGCGTTCCGCGCGATCCGCCTCGACCGGCTGGCGCAGCTCGGCATGCGCGAGATGACGTATGGCTGGAACCTGGAGATGCAGATGCGTGCGGCGCGGGCCGGGCTACGTGTGCTCGAAGTGCCGCTGCCTTATCGCCGGCGTGTTGCGGGCCGATCCAAGGTGGCCGGTACGCTTCGCGGGACGCTGAAGGCGGGCGGACGCATCAGTGCGACATTCCTGCGCGTGTGGCTGGCGCCGGGTTGATTGCATACGGCAAGCAGAGGCGCCATGGCCAAAGCTCTCCTGCCGAGCCGTACCTATCGCCTGTTCGCCCGCGCCATGGGGGCGCGGAAACAGATCGTCTGCATGTATGACGGCTATATCCGCGAGCTTTGCCCCGTCGTTCTTGGCCATACCGACGGCGAGGAGGTCGCGCTGACCTACCAGTTCGCCGGCGGAAGCAAGAGCGGTCTGCGCGATGGAGGTGATTGGAAATGCTTGCGGCTCTCACGCGTGGACGAAGCTCGGCTGCGGGATGGAGATTGGCGCGCAGGCTCCAGCCACACCCGATTGCAGCAGTGCGTCCGTGACGTGGATCTCGACGTCAACCCCGCCAGTCCATACAGCCCGAAACGTCGCCTGCCTTCGAAGCCTCGCCGGCGCTGATCCTTCGGGACAGCTGAGGCTTACGCCGTCGCGGCCAACCCCATGTCCCAGAATGCTGCCTCTAGGCGAACAGCCGCGAGGAATGTAGCCGCCAATTCGGCATAGCGGCTTTCCGCACCGCGCTCACTGCCGAGCCGGTCAAGACTTTTCACCGCGTCATGCGCGAGCGTTTGGTACTCCGGCCCCGCATACGTCTCGATCCACGCCGCATAGGGATTGTCCTTCCCCCCCGGCCCCAACATCGCCCCGATCTCCGCATAGCCGACGACACACGGAGCGAGAGCGACATGCAGGTCCAGCAAATCCCCCGCCATTCCGCGCTCCAGCACGAAGCGCGTGTAGGCGATCGTTTCCAACGCTTCCGGCTCGGCCAACATGTCGGCTTCGCTTAGTCCCCAGCTTGCGCAGTATGAAATGTGCAGCGGCATCTCGGCATCGAGGATCGCCGCCATCCCCGCGCTGGCCATCCGCAGATCAGCAAGCCGCGTCGCTTTGTAGCCGGCCAGCGCATAGGCGCGGGCGAATTGGATGAGGAACAGATAGTCCTGGATCAGGTAGCGGCGAAACGCTGCTCGCGGCATCGTTCCCGCGCCAAGCGCCTGCACAAACGGATGTCCGACATAAGCCGCCCATGCCTCGCCCGCATCGCGGCGCAATCGCCCGAACAAACCGGCTTCCAGCCACAGCGCATCCGTCACGTAATCCGCCCAGGATCCACCGTCACCGCATGGTTCATCGGCCCGTGCCCGCGGCCGAAACCGGGTGCCGCAGCAATCGCCGCCCTGACGAAAGCGCGTGCCCGCCGCACCGACGCTTCCAACGCCATCCCTTGCGCCAGACCCGCCGCGATGGCGCTCGCCAGCGTGCAGCCGGTTCCATGCGTGTTGCGCGAAGTGATCCGCGGCGCGGCCAATTCCACCACGCCGTCTTCGGTGGCCAACAGGTCCACCACCGCGTCTCCCGGCAGATGGCCTCCCTTCAACAGCACCGCCGGTGCGCCGAGCATCAGCAGCACCGCGGCGGCCTGCCGCATCGCGGCCAAATCGGGAATGGCCATCCCCGCCAGCACTTCCGCCTCCGGCAGGTTCGGTGTGATAATGCACGCCAGCGGGATCAGCCGCCGTTTCAGCGCTGCCACCGCATCGGCAGCTAGCAGACAGGCACCGCCTTTGGCGACCATTACCGGATCGACCACCACCGGAAGGCCATAACCCGCGATTTCTTCGGCGACCGCCTCCAACGTCGCAGCATCGCCGAGCATCCCGGTCTTCACCACATCGGCGCCGATATCCGCCAGCACGGAGGCGATCTGCCGGCGCACGAAATCCGGCGGCACCGGAACAATGCCCTGCACGCCCAGCGTGTTCTGCGCGGTGAGCGCAGTCACCGCGGTCGCCGCATAGGCCCCGAGGGCGGTAATCGTCTTGATGTCGGCCTGGATACCCGCCCCGCCGCCGGAATCCGAGCCAGCGATGACCAGCACCCGCCCGATCCGTGCGGTCATGAATGCAGTGCGGCGTCGGCTCGCGGCCGAGTCAACCCGGCGATGATCTCGCAGACATCATCCACCACCCGCTCCACCAAGGCCTCGTCCTCGGCCTCGGCCATGACGCGGATCAGCGGCTCGGTACCGCTTTCACGGATCAGCATGCGGCCGGCCCCGTTCAGTCTTGTCTCGGCCGCTCGGATCGCCGCCTGGACGCGTTCGTGCCCCAGTGGTGAGGTGCCGGAAAACCGCACATTCCGGAGCCGCTGCGGCAACGGCGAAAACACCCGGCACACCTCGCTCGCGGCCCGGCCCTGTTCCACCAACACCGCCAGCACCTGCAATGCCGCGACAAGTCCGTCGCCCGTCGTGGCGAAATCGGACAGGATCACATGCCCGGACTGCTCGCCCCCGACATTCATGCCACGCTCGCGCATGCACTCCGCGACGTAGCGGTCCCCCACTCGGCTGCGCTGCAAGGTCAGCCCGTGACCCGCCAGGAAGCGCTCCAACCCAAGATTGGACATGACCGTGGCGGCAATGCCGCCGCCACGCAGCCGCTCGGCGGCAAGCCAGGAGCGAGCGATCAGCGCCAAAATCTGGTCGCCGTCGATCAGGGTGCCATGCTCGTCGGCGATCATCAGCCGGTCGGCGTCACCGTCCAGCGCGAGCCCGAGATGGGCACCATGCTCCCGGACCGCGGAGCACAGAAACGCCGGGACCGTCGAGCCGCAGCCCTGGTTGATGTTGAAACCATCCGGGTTCACGCCGATGGGGACGACAGTCGCGCCCAGCTCCCACAACACGGTCGGGGCCACGCGATAAGCCGCACCATGCGCGCAGTCGATCACGATCTTCAGGTCGTCCAGGCGCAGTCCGCGGGGGAAGGTGGCTTTCGCCGCTTCGATATACCGGCCGGCGGCATCCTCCAGCCGGGCTGCGCGGCCGAGCTTCGCCGGCTTTGCCAACCGTGGCGCGAGATCGGATGCCATCAGGATCTCGATCTCGCGTTCGGTTTCGTCTGAAAGCTTGAGTCCGTCCGGACCGAACAGCTTGATGCCATTATCCTCGAACGGGTTATGCGACGCGGAGATCATAACCCCGAGATCGGCGCGCAGGCTGCGCGTGAGCATGGCGATTGCCGGCGTGGGCAGCGGTCCGACCAGTGTCACATCCATGCCGGCGCCGATGAAGCCGGCGGTCAGCGCCGGTTCGACCATGTAGCCCGACAATCTTGTGTCCTTGCCGATGACGACGCGGTGGCGGTGGCTACCGCGCGTGAACCACACCCCGGCGGCTTGCCCCAGGCGGAGCGCCGTCTCCGCGGTCATCGGATCGGCGTTTGCCGTGCCGCGGATGCCGTCGGTGCCGAACAGGCGGCGGGCCTCGCTCATGTCTTGACCATGACAAACGCCGTTCGCTCAGATGAAAATTGCTTTGACTATCTACGCGCGTGAGACGCCGATGGGAAGCGTGTTGTTGCCGGTCAGCGCCTGCCACATCGTTAATGCCTGTATGGTTTCCAAAACGTCATGTACGCGCAATATCGTCGCACCGCGCATGACGGCGACCAGAGCCGCCGCGAGCGAACCAGCGAGGCGCTCTCGCGGCTCCGCCACGCCCGATAAGTGCCCGATAAAACTTTTGCGTGATGCGCCGACAAGCAGTGGAAAGCCAAGTGCGGCCAGTTCGGGAAGACGCCGCAGCAGTGCGACCGAGTGCTCGGCACGTTTAGCAAAGCCGAGACCCGGATCGAGCGCGATCTGTTCCCGGCCGATGCCGGCCCGCTGCGCCGCGTCAACACGCTGCGCTAGCTCCGCTGTGACCTCCGCAGCTACATCGCTGTAGACCGCGTGCTCATGCATCGTGGAAGGTTCACCGCGCATGTGCATCAGCACCACGGCACAGCGTCGCGCCGCGACCAACCGCGCTGCCGCCGGATCGTGCGACAGGGCAGAGACGTCATTGACGATGCGCGCGCCGGCATCGAGCGCTGCCGCCATAGTCACGGCATTGCGCGTGTCGATGGAAACGACCACACCTGCCGCCGCCAACCCCCGGACGACGGGAAGGACACGCCGGCATTCGGCGTCGGCATCGGTCGGCTCGGATCGAGGGCGCGTACTCTCCCCGCCCACATCGATAATGTCCGCCCCCGCCGCTGCCATCTCCAGTCCGGCGGCGATTGCTGTGTCGGGATCGAGATGCCGCCCCGCATCGCTGAAACTGTCGGGGGTGACATTCAGAATCCCCATGACACGAGGACGGTTGATGGCTAGCCCCGCCCAATAAGCCGCTGTCAGGAGCCCGCCCCTCGCATCGCTCGCCCGCCCACCTCTCCCGCTTTCGGGAGAGGTCGACGCGCAGAGGGCGCCGGGTGAGGGCCTCACCCCGGCTGCGGCGCCGGACCCAGCCCACCCGCGGGCGGCGTGGGCGACGCTGTCGGCCGCCCGGCGGCCGGTACCGAAGCGCGCCGGCTCTCCGGTGCTGGCTCGTCCACCACCTTACGGATCACCGGCTCGCCGCGCAGCACCGTGCGGATTTCATCGCCGCTCAGCGTCTCGTGCTCCAACAGGCCGCGCGCCAGCCGGTGCAACTCCTCGATATTGTCGGTCAGCAGGCGCCGGGCCTTGACGTAGGCGCGATCGATGATGTCCTTGATCTCGGCATCGATCTCTCGCGCGGTCGCCTCGGAGACGTTCTTGTTCTGCGTCACCGAGTGGCCGAGGAACAGCTCCTGGCTGTTGTCGCCATAGGCGATCATGCCAAGCTTGTCGCTCATGCCCCATTCGGTGATCATCCGCCGCGCCTGGTCGGTCGCCATTTTGATGTCGCCGGCGGCGCCGTTGGATACCTTCTCCGCGCCGAAGATGATTTCCTCCGCCGCCCGGCCGCCCATCGCCATGGTCAGCTCGCCGAGCAGCTTGGACTTCGACTTCGAGTAGCGATCGCCCTCCGGCAGGCTCATCACCAGGCCGAGCGCCCGGCCCCGCGGGATGATCGTCGCCTTGTGCACGGGATCGCATTCCGGCTCGTGCATGGCGCACAGCGCGTGCCCAGCCTCATGATACGCGGTCATCCGCTTCTCGGCTTCCGACATCACGAGCGAGCGCCGCTCGGTGCCCATCATCACCTTGTCCTTGGCGTTCTCGAACTCCGCCATGGCGACGACACGCTTGCCGATCCGGGCGGCCAGCAGCGCCGCCTCGTTCACCAGGTTCGCGAGGTCCGCGCCGGAGAAGCCGGGCGTGCCGCGGGCGATGACCTTGGGATCGACGTCGGAGGCCAGTGGCACCTTGCGCATGTGCACGCGCAGGATCTTCTCGCGTCCGTTCACGTCCGGGTTGGCCACCACCACCTGCCGGTCGAACCGGCCGGGGCGGAGCAGTGCCGGGTCGAGCACGTCGGGTCGGTTGGTAGCGGCGATCAGGATAACGCCCTCATTTGATTCGAAGCCGTCCATCTCGACCAGCATCTGGTTGAGCGTCTGCTCGCGCTCGTCATTGCCGCCGCCGAGCCCGGCGCCGCGATGCCGCCCGACCGCATCGATTTCATCGATGAAGATGATGCAGGGCGCGTTCTTCTTGCCCTGCTCGAACATGTCACGCACGCGGCTGGCGCCGACGCCCACGAACATCTCGACGAAATCGGAGCCGGAGATAGTAAAGAAGGGAACGTTCGCTTCGCCGGCGATGGCGCGGGCGAGCAACGTCTTGCCGGTCCCGGGCGGACCGACCAGCAGCACGCCCTTGGGGATCTTGCCGCCCAGGCGCTGGAACTTTTGCGGGTCCTTCAGGAACTCGACGATTTCCTGCAGCTCGCCTTTCGCCTCATCAATGCCGGCGACATCCTCGAACGTCACGCGGCCCTGTTTCTCCGTCAACAACCGGGCGCGTGACTTACCGAACCCCATGGCGCGGCCGCCGCCAGCCTGCATCTGCCGCATGAAGAAGACCCAGACGCCGATCAGCAGCAGCATCGGGAACCACGACAGCAGATAATGCACCAACGGGTTCACATCGGCGTCGCGCGGCTTAGCGATCACCCGCACGCCGTGGCTGGTGAGCTGATGCACGAGCGTCGGGTCATCCGGCGTGTAGGTTTCGAAGGTCCGGCCGTCGGAGAGCTGGCCGGAGACCGTCCGCCCCTGGATCACCACGTCGCGCACGTGGCCCTGGTTGACCTCGGTCAGGAAGTCGGAATAGGCGACCTCGGTGGCCGCGGTTCGGGTGGTTCCCGGCTGGAACAGGTTGAACAACACCACGAGCAGCAGGGCGATGATCACCCACAGCGCGAGGTTGCGACCGAAGTTGCTCATGCGTGGGTGCTCACATTCTCCGTGTCCCGGGGTCCGTGCCCGTCGGACGAACCAATCAGCAGGCACACCGCGACGTCAACAACATAGTGCGCCTCACGCCATCCCACACCCCCGAAGTCCCAGCAATCGGGCGTGTTCATCCGGCGGACCATGCCGCCCCGGCAGCAGGGCGGCCGGGGCTGAAGAGCACCGGCATCGCCGCGCATGTCGGCGCGTCGGGGAAGCCGAGATGGGGCACCGCAACCAGCCGCCCGTCCCGACGCAGGGCCGGCAGCGTACGAAGGACGACAGAAGGCAGGTCCGACCAACGCCGCAGGCCAGCGGCATCGTCGCCCAGCGCGCCCATGCTGGTAAGCGCGGGCACGCGGGCGCTCCCGTGCAGCCGGAACCGGCGGTCCCACAGAGCGCCAGGCTGCGCCGGGATGTCGGGCGCCATCGCCGCCGCTTCCCGCACCAGCAGAAAGCCTCGGCCGGCACCGACCAGCCGGATCCCGGCAAGGGTGGCGGGGCGTAGTCCTGCCGCGAGCCGGCCGACGGCGTCTGTTGCGGGCGGATAGGCCGCGCCGGTAATCGCCTGGATCAGCGCGCCGAGCACGCGGCCTGGCAGAGACGCCACGCTCACGAACGCGAAACCTTCCGGCCTGAGGGAGACCACCCGGGCCATCGCGTCGGCACTATCGGTCTCGCGCGCGGCCCTCTCCCGTCCCGCGGCCGATGCCGTCTCGATCAGCATGGACGCGGCAGCGCCGTTGCCGCCCGGATCGGCGAGCACCATCCGCAGCCGCGCGCGCATCGCCGAGGTATCGGCGTTGGAAGGATCCTCCGCCCAGGATAGCCCGGCTTTCACCAAAGTGGCTCGCAGACGGGCTGGGGGAACGCCAAGAAATGGTCGCAGAAGCCGAACACCTCGCGTCTCGATCAACCCGGGCATGGCCGCGAGTCCGGCCGGACCACTGCCGGCCAGCCGGCGCATCAGCACCGTTTCCGCTTGGTCCCCGGCATGGTGCCCGAGCAGCAGATGAAGAATGCAAGCGGTACGGCATGCCTCGGTCAGGGCCGTGTAACGGGCGGCTCGGGCCCGTTCAGCCAGCGCGGGGCCACGTACCACCCGATTGAGCCGCAAGACACGCCCGGAAATGCCGCGAGCTTCAAGCTGTGCGGCCGTTTCCGCCGCCTCACGCCCCGCCTCCGGGCGCAGGCCATGATCGACGATCAACGCAAGCAGCGAACCATTGCGCGGCTGCGCCCAGTTGGCTGCCAGAATTGCCAGGGCCAGGCTGTCGGCACCGCCGGAAACCGCCACCGCAAGCGAAGGGGCCGGCTCGAACGGCCCCAACGGCGCCATCAACGCCGCGAACTCCGCCTCGCTGAGCGCAGCGACGGTTGCTATCAGCGAACCACTTGACCGGACCATGGCAGCGCGGATGAATGGCGGGCCGGCCGATGATAGACCTGCCCGAGCAGATGCAGACGTTGACCGTTCTCTGGGATATCCACGATCCCGGATATTCCGCTTTGACGCTGAGCGCCGCCATAACGGCGACACTCGGAGGTATCGGATTCGCCGACCGCTCCCTGCCGGACACCGACCTTTATGTGGAGGGCAGCGTGCAGCGGCTCGGCAAGGCGATAAGAGTGACCCTCCGCCTGTGCAGCTCGATCAGCCACCGTATCCTCGACACGTGGGTGCGCACGTACCCCGCGAGCTGCGGGATGCCGGAGACCGAGATCGCCGACAGCATGACCGATGAGGTGTCGGCTTACATAAGCGCCATGCCCGGTAAACCCGGCGCGGAGCTGCGAGTTTAGGGGTCACGGACCGCGGAGCCGGTCGAGCGGCACCAGCGCCCCGTCCTGCTCGATATGCCAGAACGTCCAGCCATTGCAGGACGGCGCATTCTGTACCGCCGCGCCCACCTGATGGATCGAGCCCTGCGCCGCCCCTGCTCGGACGGTGCCATCGGCCGTGACCACAGCCACCACGCGCCGCAGCCGGTCGGTGAGCTGTGTGCCCGGCGGCACGAGCCCACGTTCCACCAGGCTACCGAACGGCACCCGCGGCTTGTCCCGGCGGGACTGAGTGGTCGCCACCCCGTCCTGCGGCGCCGCTCGGGTTCGCCGGATCCGGCCCCAGGCCGCCTCCACATAGGCCGGATGCCGCTCGACACCGATGAAATGCCGATGCAGCCGCTTGGCCACCACCGCGGTGGTCCCGGTGCCGATGAACGGATCCAGCACTATGTCGCCTGGACCGGTGCTGGACAGCAGCACGCGGTGCAGCAGAGCCTCCGGCTTCTGTGTCGGGTGCAGCTTGAGTCCGTGCTGATTGCGCAGCCGTTCCGCGCCGGTGCAGAGCGGGATCCACCAGTCGCTGCGCATCTGGATGTCGTCGTTCAGCGCCTTCATCGCCTGGTAGTTGAAGCGGTGGCGCGAGTTCCGCTGCCGCGCCGCCCAGATCAGCGTTTCATGGGCGTTGGTGAAGCGCCGGCCGCGAAAATTCGGCATCGGATTGGCCTTGCGCCAGATCACGTCGTTCAGGATCCAGAACCCCAGATCCTGCATGATGGCGCCGATGCGGAAGATGTTGTGATAGGCGCCGATCACCCACAACGTGCCGTCCTTGCGCAGCAGACGCCGGCATTCCGCGAGCCAGTCGCGGGTGAACGCGTCATAGGTGGCGAAATCGGTGAACCGGTCCCACTCCTCATCGACGCCGTCCACGAGGCTGTCATCCGGCCGGCGCAGCTCCCCCCGAAGCTGCAGATTGTAGGGCGGATCGGCGAACACGCAGTGCACCGAAGCGGGCGGCAGCATCCGCATCATGGTGATGCAATCGCCCAGCAGAATCTGGTCGAGCGGCAGTTCGCGGACGACTTCCACGATGATGTCCAACAACCCCAGCTTTGGTGCGATATCGTGACCGGGCGCGCGAGGCCGCGTCAATCAGCGAGGCATCAGTCGGCCACATCCAGCTCGAGGGCGAGCTGGCGCACGGCGCCGAAATCCGGCCGGTGATGGATGGTGGGGCCGAGCGCACGCAAGGCGGCGCGGTGGCCGGGCGTGGAATAGCCAACATTGGCTTCCCACCCATAGCCCGGGAAGCGCACGGCCAGCCGGGTCATCGCCCGATCCCGCAGCACCTTGGCGATAATCGAGGCAGCGGCGATCGACAGCGACAGCCCGTCGCCGCCCACGACACAACGCACGGGACACGACAGCGCCGGGGGGATGTTGCCGTCCACCAGCGCCAGATCGGGTGGTCCCGGCAATCGCGCCACGGCACGGCACATCGCCAGCAGCGCGGCCCGCAGGATGTTGAACCGAGCGATTTCGGTCACGGATGCGGCGCCGACCGCGATCTCCGCCCGCCCGGAGGCGCGGATCGCGTCGAACGCGACCAGCCGTTCCTCCGGCGAGAGTTTCTTGGAATCATCAATCAGCGACGCCAGCCGCCGTGGCACCCCGCTGGGAAACACTACCGCAGCCGCCACCACGGGCCCGGCGAGCGGCCCTCGGCCAACCTCGTCGATGCCGGCGACGCGACCCCCCGCCCGTTTCTCCAGCCTGAATGTAGGCACCGCGACAATCTACCCGGTCACCGGATTCGCACACCACCCCTCTGCCGTCGCGGGGGCGAGGGAGTGAGCGTCGCTTGCCCCCGACGGGAGCGGGTGCCACAAGGCGCCGCCCCTTGTGGGTGATGCGCCTGGCGAGGACAGAATGGCAAAGATCAAGGTGAAGACCCCCGTCGTCGAGCTGGACGGCGACGAAATGACCCGCATCATCTGGGGGTTCATCAAGGACAAGCTGATCCTGCCCTATCTCGACATCGACCTGAAATATTTCGACCTCGGCATCGAGTATCGCGACGAGACCGACGACCAGGTGACGGTCGATGCAGCCAAGGCCATCGCGACATATGGCGTCGGTGTGAAATGCGCCACCATCACCCCCGATGAGGCGCGGCTTAAGGAGTTCAACCTCAAGCGGATGTACCGCAGCCCGAACGGCACCATCCGCAACATCCTCGACGGCACCATTTTCCGCGAGCCGATCATCTGCAAGAACGTGCCGCGGCTGGTGCCGCACTGGACGCAGCCGATCGTCATTGGCCGGCACGCTTACGGCGACATCTACCGCGCCACGGAGTTGAAACTTCCCGGCCCGGGCAAGGTGACGCTGACCTATCAGTCGGCCGGCGGCGGGCCGGCGCAGACCCTCGACGTGCACGAGTTCAGGGATGGCGGCGTGGCGATGGCGATGCACAACACTCGCGAGTTGATCGAGGGCTTCGCCCGCGCTTCGTTCAATTATGGCCTGCAGCGAGGGTGGCCGGTCTATCTCTCCACCAAGAACACGATCCTCAAAACCTATGACGGCTACTTCAAGGACCTGTTCCAGGAGATTTTCGATCGCGAATTCAAGGCCGAGTATGACAAGCGCGGCCTCACCTATGAGCACCGACTGATCGACGACATGGTGGCGCAGGCGCTGAAATGGAACGGCGGCTATGTCTGGGCCTGCAAGAACTACGATGGCGACGTGCAGTCCGATGTGGTGGCGCAGGGCTTCGGCTCGCTCGGGCTGATGACGTCGGTGCTGATGAGCCCGGACGGCAGGACAGTGGAGAGTGAGGCGGCGCACGGCACGGTCACCCGCCACTACCGCCAGCATCAGCAAGGCAAGGAGACCTCGACCAACCCGATCGCGTCGATCTTCGCCTGGACCCGCGGCCTGGCGTATCGCGGGCGCTTCGACAACACGCCGGAGGTAACGCGCTTCGCCGACACGCTGGAGCGGGTGTGTGTCGAGACTGTGGAGTCCGGCGCTATGACACGCGATCTGGCCATGCTGATAGGGCCTGACCAGCGGTGGCTGAACACGCAGGCTTTTCTCGACAAGATCGACACGAACTTGAGAGCGGCGATGAAGTAGACAAGGTTTGACCACAGAGGCTCAGAGTTGGGGAGAAAAAACTCCGCGAATCCTCCCTGCCTCTGTGTCTCCCTGTGGTGAATCCTTTACTGGAGTCACGAGATGCTGAGACGCCGTGGGTTTATGATGACGTCGCTGATCAGCGGTTTCACCCTCGCCACCACGGTGGTGGAGGCGCAGGCGATCCATACGGACACGCAGGGACTCGTTGCCGATCAGGTGCAGATCCCCGTCTCCGACGGGCAACTCCCCGGCTACGCCGCCCGCCCCGACGGCGCCGGTCCGTTTCCGACAATCCTGGTGATCGAGGAGATTTTCGGGGTCAACGAATACATCCGGGATGTGTGCCGCCGTTTCGCCAAGGTAGGCTATCTCGCGGTTGCGCCGGAAATCTATGCGCGGATCGCTGATCTGTCGAAGATCACCAGCATGAAGGAGATCTCTGGCGTGATCGCCAAATCCTCCGACGCGCAGATCATGAGCGATCTCGATGCGACCGCCGACTGGGCGGCGAAGAACCACGGCGATCCGACGCGGCTGGGCGTCAACGGGTTCTGTCGCGGTGGACGCGATGTGTGGCTGTACGCGGCGCATAACTCTCGGCTGAAAGCGGCCGTGTCCTGGTACGGTATACTCGACGGCAAGACGACCCCGCTTCAGCCGCATACCGCGCTGGATGTCGCCGAGAAGATTCTATGCCCGCTGCTTGGGCTGTATGGCGGGCAGGACAGCAACAATCCCATGCCGCTGATCCGTGAAGCCGAAGCCAAGGCGAAGGCCGCCGGAAGGACGATAGAAATCGTCATCTACCCGGATGCGCCGCACGCTTTCCACGCCGACTACCGGCCAAGCTACCGGGAGGCGGATGCAAGGAACGCCTGGCAGCGCGCGCTCGGCTGGTTCAAGCAGTACGACGTGGCATGAGCGAGGACGAGGCAGGCGTCCGCCGCTGGTTCGAGACCTTGGCGGCACACGTCCAGGCGGTGGATTTCGCCGGCGCCCGCCCGATCTTTGCGTCCGACATGGTTGCGTTCGGTACCTTCACCGATTTCATGACCGGACGCGACGCAGCGGAGCAGGCCCAATGGCGGAATGTCTGGCCGCATATCGACGGCTTCCGCTGGCGGCCCGATATCCGCGTGATCGTCTCGCCCGACCGGCTACAGGCAGTCGGCATGGGCGTGTTCGATTCCACTGGCTATCGCGAGGACGGCGCGCCCTACGATCGTCCCGGCCGTGCCACTGTCGTGTTCGTCCGCGACGAGGTCGAGGCGCCTTGGGTCGCGCAGCACACGCATATGTCGCTGTTCCGCGACGTGCCGACGCGCTCGTTCAAGGGAAAGGCGGAGAAGCAGTAGGCGGCTGGCCCGCTCACTTGAGCGCACCGCCGATCAGCCCGCGCACGATCTGCCGCTGAAACGCCAGATACAGCACCAGCACAGGGATCATCGACAGCACGATGCCCGCCGCCATGGCGCCAAGGTCCGAATATTCCCGTCCGACGAAGGAGAACAATCCAGCCGGAATCGTCTTCAACTCGTTGGTGTAGATGAAGGAGACGGCAAACAGGAACTCGTTCCACATCCAGATGAAGTTCAGCAGTCCGAGCGAAACCAGCATCGGCCGGGTCAGCGGCAGCAGAACGCGGAAGAACACCTGCCGAGCGGACGCGCCGTCCAGCGCTGCCGCCTCAGACAACTCCACCGGCAGTTCGGCAAAATACCCGCGCAGCACGAACACGCATAATGACAGATGGAACGCCGTATAGGGCAGGATCAGAGCCATGTAGCTGTCGAGCACGCCGAGCCCCTTCAGCAACCGGAACAGGGCGGTCAGCGCGATCTGCGGCGGCAGCACCATACCCATGACGACCAGACCGAACAGCGCGCGCTGGCCGAAGAAACGCCGGCGCGCGAAGGCGAAGCCGGCCGGTGCGGCCAGGGACAGTACCGCCGCATCCGAGACCGCCGCGATCACGGCGCTGTTCTTGAAATACAAACGGAATCCGCCGAGGGTCCAGGCATGCCCGTAATTCACCCATTGCGGCAGGGACGGCAGCGAAAAGGCCGGCGACGTCAGCACCTCGACATTCGTCTTCAGAGACCCGATAAGCAGCCATAGAAACGGCAGGATCGCCGAGAGAGCGAACACGATCAGCACTGCGTGCGCCAGTGCGCGTCTCAGCGTTCGCGCCATGCCATGAACCCCAGCGTCACCAACGCGGTGAGCACCAACAACAGCACCGAAAGCGCTGACGAATACCCCATCCGGTTGAACAGGAAGGCGCTGCGATAGATGTAGGTCCCGAGCGTTTCCGTCGCGTTGCCGGGGCCGCCTTGCGTCATCGTCCACACCAAATCGAACTGCCGCAGAGACCAGATGATCGCCAACGCCACCACGGTCGTTGTCGTGGGCCGGAGCAGCGGCAGCGTGATGTGGCGGAAGGTCTGCCAGCCGGTGGCGCCCTCGACGGTTGCCGCCTCGTGCAGTTCCGACGGGATCTGCTGCAATCCGGCCAGGTAGAAGATGAAAAACAGCGCGGCGTTCTGCCAGGAATTGGCGACCGCGACGGCCACCAGCGCCGTCCCCGGGGTGCCTAGCCAGTCGGTCGCGGCCGCGCCGAGGCCCACGCCGCGCAGCGCCGCATCCAGAATCCCGTAGATCGGGTTATAGATCCACTGCCAGGTGAACCCGATCACCACCGCCGACACAGTGGCCGGCATGAACAGGCAGGTGCGGAACAAGCCCTTGCCGATGACCTTGTTCTGGTTGACCATCGCTGCGGCGGCGAGACCGACGATCGGCGCGACCGTGACGTTCACCGCCAACCACACCAACACGTTCAACAGGCAGCGCAGCACGAACGGATCGCGCAGCAGCGCCGCGTAGTTCGCCAGACCGATGAAATGTAGCCCCGGCGTGTTGCCGTCCCAGTCGGTCGCGCTGATGATGAAGGCGCCGACCAGCGGATACAGCACGAAGGTGCCGTAGATCAGGGAGCCGGGTGCCAGAAATGCGTAGCTGCCTGCAGTCTCGCGGGCAACCCGCCACTTCCGACCTGTCATGTAGGTGGCAAGACCCTCAGTGCTGGGCCTGCCATTGTGACTGATCCACCGCTTGCACATCCGCCATGGCGGCTTGTGGTGTTTGCGACCCGTTCAGCACATTCTGCAGTGCTTTCTCCAGCGCGCTGTAGGTCTGCGGCCAGAGCGGATAATCGAGATCGACAGCGGTGCCGTTTGCCAGCAATGCGACATCTTCCACCTGCACGGCGGAAGCGCCGTTCGCCACCGTGTTCAGGGCCGTGCGCGCCACGACGCGTTTGGCGTCGCGCAGCCAGATGAGTTGACCGGTGTCACTCGCCATGAAGTCGAGCCAGGCGACCGCTGCATCCCGCGACTTGGAAAACGAGGTGATCGCCAGTGAATTGCCGAGCGCAGAGGCGGGTTTCATCGGCTCGGCCGGATTGAGCTGTTGGCCCGGCAGCAGCTTCATCCGGCCATAAAGCGTCGGGTTCTGCCGCTGGACATCGGCGAACGACCAATCGCCGGCATAGAGCATCCCGGCCTTACCGGCGATCCACAGCGCCAGCGCGGTCGGCGGTGGGGTGGAGACGACGCCGGGTTGGAAACACTTCGCGTCGCGAAGCTGGACCAACGCTTGCGCGGCCTGCACCGCCTCCGGTGCGGTCCATGAGCCTTTACCATTCACCAGCGCCTTGACACCGGCATCGCCCATCGTCTGGGTGAGCAGATAGGAGATATATTCGACCCCCATCCACCCGCCGCCGCCATCGCCGAAGGCGAGCGGAATCACGCCGGTCGCATTCGCGGCTTTGCAGTAGTCGAGAAACTGATCGAACGTCTTCGGCAGGTTCAGATGGTGATCGGCGAAAAACGTCGGATCATAGAACAGGAAAAGACTCGCGATGTGCGTGGGAACGACCCACATCCCCTTATGGCCGGATTTCGTCGTGTACGTCAGGTCCTCGGTGATCCATTGCGGATAATGGTCCGCCCAGTGGTATTTCTGATAGTAAGGGGTGAGATCCAGCAGATCCCCGGCATCGGCGAAGAAGTTCATCCCCGTTCGGCCGGGCACCGCGGTGATGATGTCCGGCCCGGCATTCGCCGCAAGCGCGGATTTCACGGCGGCACGGTACTCCGCCTCCGGCATCTCCGTCGTTTCGACCGTAATATCGGGATGGCTCTTGCGAAACTCGGTCTTCAGTGTCTCGAAAATATCGGCGTAGCTCGGCCAGGGCGTCCAGATGCGAAGGACAGTCTGTGCCCTGACGCTTTGCGGCGTCGCCACGATCAGCATTGCGAACCACAAGCCGACGCCCGCGCAGCGCATCATCACGCTCGATCTACACCGCATGTTCAGACTCCAATCCGCCCCCGTACCGCCGCCAACGCCGCCTCGGCCAGTGCGCCATCCGGACCGCCCGCCTGCGCCATATCCGGCCGTCCGCCGCCGCCCTTGCCGCCGACCGCCGCCGACGCCGCCCGCACCAGATCCACCGCGCTGAACCGGGGCGTCAAGTCGGGCGAAACCCCCACAACAATGCTGGCCTTGCCCTCCGCGGTCGAAACCAGCGCCACCACACCGCTGCCGAGCTGTTTGCCGATCGCATCTGCGAGGCTTTTCATTTCGCGCGGCGGCACCTCGCCCAGGTTCCGCGCGGCAAAGCGTACGCCGTTCACCTCCTCGATGTCGGCCGTGGCGCCGCCCGTGGCCAGCTTGCGCTGCAGATCCGCCACTTGGCGTTCCAGCTTGCGGCGGTCTTCCGAAAGCGCCACCACCCGCTGTGCGACATCAACAGGTGCGGCTCGCAGCACGCCGGCGGCTTCATGCAGAATGGCCTGCAACTCCGCCACCACTGCTTCGGCGGCTTCACCGGTCACCGCTTCGATGCGGCGGACACCCGCGCTCACCCCCCCTTCGGTGACGATCTTGAAATAACCAATGTCACCGGTACGGCGCACATGCGTACCGCCGCAGAGTTCGATCGACCACGCCGGTTTGTTGCCCTCCGGCGCGCCCATGGCCACGACGCGTACCTCCTCTCCGTATTTCTCGCCGAACAGCGCCATGGCACCCATCTCGACCGCCGCCTCCGGCGTCATCAGCCGCGTCACCACCTCGCTATTTTCGCGAACCTTCGAATTGACCTCCGCTTCCACCGCGGCGAGTTCATCGCCGCTGATCGGACGGGGATGGCTGACATCAAAGCGCAGCCGGTCGGGCGCGTTCAAGCTGCCCTTCTGCGTCACATGCGTGCCGAGCTTACGGCGCAGCGCCTCGTGCAGCAGATGCGTCGCCGAATGGTGCGCGCGGATCGCGGTGCGCCGCGCATGGTCCACGTCGGCAACCACCGGCGTGCCGACACGCGCCTCGCCGCTCGCCACCACGCCGAGATGGACGAACAGCTCGCCCAGTTTCTTCTGCGTGTCGGATACGACGATGCGCAACCCGTCCGCGCCGGATATGATGCCGGTATCGCCGACCTGCCCACCGCTTTCCGCATAGAACGGCGTCTGGTTCAGCACCACCGCCACTTCCGTGCCAGCCGCCGCCGCATCCACCGGCTTGCCGTTCACCACCAGCGCGCGGATTTCGCCTTCGGCCGTCTCGGTCGCATAGCCGAGGAACTCGCTGGCCCCGACCTTCTCCTTGATCTCGAACCAAACGGTTTCAGTAGCCGCCTCTCCGGACCCGGCCCAGGCGGCGCGGGCACGCGCGCGCTGCGTTTCCATGGCCGCCTCGAAGCCGGCAAGATCGACGCCCCTGCCCTCTTCGCGCAGTGCATCCTGCGTAAGGTCGAGCGGAAATCCGTATGTATCATACAGCCGAAACGCCACCGCACCAGGCAAGTTCTCACGGTCACCAAGCTTGCTGGTCTCATCAGCAAGCAAATGCAACCCCCGCTCCAGCATCGCCTTGAAGCGAGTCTCTTCCAGTTGCAACGTTTCCTCGATCAGCGGCTGTGCGCGTCCCAACTCTGGATAGGCTACGCCCATTTGCCGCACCAGCGCCGGCACGAGCCGCCACATCAGCGGCTCACGGGCGCCCATCATATGCGCATGCCGCATCGCCCGCCGCATGATCCGGCGAAGCACATAGCCTCGCCCTTCATTCGACGGCAGTACGCCGTCGGCGATCAGGAAGGAGGTGCTGCGAAGATGGTCGGCGATTACCCGGTGGCTGACCCGGTGCGGCCCGTCGGGATCGGTTCCCGTCGCCTCCGCCGATGCCAGAATAAGTGCACGGAAGATGTCAATATCGTAGTTGTCATGCTTGCCTTGCAGGATCGCGGCGAAACGCTCCAGGCCGAGCCCCGTATCGATCGAGGGCCGCGGCAACGGCGCGCGCACGCCGGGCGGTCCTTCCTCGAACTGCATGAACACAAGATTCCAAAATTCGATGAACCGGTCGCCGTCCTCATCCGGTGATCCCGGCGGCCCACCCGGAACTCCTGGCCCGTGATCGTAGAATATTTCCGAGCACGGACCGCACGGGCCGGTATCGCCCATGCGCCAGAAATTGGCGTCGGTCAGCCGCACGATCTTCGCATCCGGCAGGCCGGCGACCTTCTTCCAGATCGCCACCGCGTCGTCGTCATCGACATACACGCTGACCATCAGCCGATCTTTCGGCAGCCCGAAATCGCGGGTAACCAATTCCCAGGAATAGGCGATCGCCTGCTCCTTGAAGTAATCGCCGAAACTGAAATTCCCCAGCATCTCGAAAAACGTATGGTGCCGGGCCGTATAGCCGACATTGTCGAGGTCGTTGTGCTTGCCGCCGGCGCGCACGCATTTCTGCGCCGTGGTGGCACGCACATACGGGCGCTTCTCCTGCCCGGTGAACACGTTCTTGAACTGCACCATGCCCGCATTGGTGAACAGCAACGTCGGGTCGTTGTGCGGCACCAAAGGTGAGCTGGGCACTACCTGATGCCCGTTGCGGGCGAAGTAGTCGAGGAAGGTCGCGCGTATGTCGTTGCTGCTGGCCATGAGCGGGGAATTAGCGCAGGGGTGCTGCCCTGTCACCCAGGAGGACGCGTGGACACGCTGAAACCTGTCGCCGAGAACCTATGGATCGTCGATAGCGGGCCGATCCGCGCCTTCGGCCTGGACCTCCCGGTGCGGATGACGGTGATCCGGTTGCGCGATGGCGGCCTTTGGCTCCACTCCCCAGCCCCCTATGACCCGACGCTGCGCGAGCAGATCCAGCGTCTGGGCCCGGTGCGGCATCTGGTCGCGCCCAGCTTCGCGCACTGGATGTTCCTGCAAGCCTGGTCGGCGACCTGTCCGCGGGCGACGACATGGGCGGTGCCCGGGCTTCGCGACCGCCGCCAGGTGCGCAGCTCCGGCGTGCGCATCGACCGCGACTTGCCGACCGAGGCACCTTCGGATTGGGCCGCCGACATCGCGCAGGTGATCATCACGGGCGGCGCCGGCTTCCGTGAGGCGGCTTTTTTCCACCTGGACTCGCACACGCTGCTGTTGACCGACCTGGTGCAGAACTTCACGCCGGAAACACTGCCGCCGCACACCCGGCTATTGGCACGGCTGCTGGGAGTCGCCGAGCCCGGAGGGACGCCGCTTCATCTGCGGGCGATCGTTCTGTTGAACCGGCGTGCTGCGCGAGAAGCCGTTCAGCGCGTGCTGGCCTGGCGGCCGGAACAGGTGATTTCGCCCATGGCGCTTGGTTCGAACGCGACGCCGCCCAGCGGCTGCGCGACTCCCTGGCGTGGCTGCAGCGCTGAGCCTACTCCGCCGCCGCCCTTTTCAGCCGGTCGGCGTATTGCTTGCGGAACTTCACGACTTTCGGCGCCACCACCGCGCGGCAATAGCCGGTGTAGGGATTGCGGGCGAAATAATCGTGGTGCTCGGGCTCGGCCTCGTAGAACGCAGTCAGTGGCACGATTTCGGTCGTCAGCCGCCCGGGCCACAGCTTCGCTTCTGTGATCTCGCGCATCACCGCCTCGGCCGTCTGCCGCTGCGCGTCGGAATGCGTCAGGATGATGGAGCGGTATTGCGGTCCGATATCGTTGCCCTGCCGCTCCTTCGTCGTCGGGTCGTGGATGGTGAAGAAAATGCGCAACAGGTCGGCGTAGGAGACCTCCTGCGAGTCGAAGCGGATCTGCACCACCTCCGCGTGCCCAGTCCTGCTGCTGCAGACCTGCTCGTAGCTGGGATTGGGCACGTGTCCGCCGGCATAGCCCGACATGACGCTGCTCACGCCGCGCAGATCCTTGAACACCGCTTCCAGGCACCAGAAACAGCCGCCGCCGAGCGTCGCCAGTTCCTCGCTCATCGCCGTCGCTCCTTTGCTCTCGTTGGCATCATAGGCGCTTCATCGACGGAACAGCCAGAGCAGCAGGGTCACACCCAGCGACAGCACGATCGAGACCACGATGCTGGAGCCGAGCGGAAAGTAGAACCCGAACCCGGGTCGCCGCACGCTGATATCACCGGGAAGATGGCCAAGACCGATCCGCCCCAGCCAGGGCCACAGCACTCCCACGCCCAACAGAACCAAGCCAGCGGTGATCAGGACCTGCCGCACGGTCCTCGCCAGCTAGTCCGCGACGAGCTGGACGTCCTCCCAGAACCCGAACCGTCCGCCGACCTTCTGCATCGCCGGCCGCGGCGCTTCATAGGACCACGCTGCCCGCTTATGACGCTGACCGTCGATCACCACGTCGTAGAACTGCACCCCGTGCGGGCAGGCGCGGTCGGACTCTGTCTTCTCGGTCTTTTCCAGCCATTCGGTGCGCACCGCCGAGGGCGGAAAATAGTGATAGCCGCCAGTTTCCACGATATCGCCGCTCTCGGCGATCACGCGGCCCTGCACAATTGCCTTCATGACAATTCTCCCCTGGCCCGAAGCGGGCATCCCAGGAGATAGGCGCTATCGTCCCTGCGCCAAGCGCCGCTCCATGCTTCGCCCATAGGCCGACATCGCATAGCAGCATACGAAGAACACCGCGGCGGAAAACAGGTATCCCTCCTTCGCATAGCCCAGCCAGGCCGGGTCCTTCAGCGCCTGGTCCACCGTGCCGAATACATCATAGAGCCCAATCAGCATCACCAGCGTGGTGTCCTTGAACAGATCGACCACCGTGTTGATGATGGCGGGCACCACGATTTTTAGCGCCTGCGGCAGCACGACGAAGGACTGCATCTGCCACCAGCGCAGGCCAAGCGCCTCTGCCGCCTGCTCCTGCCCGGGCGGCACGCCTTGCAGGCCGCCGCGCACCACCTCCGCCATGTATGCGGCGTTGAACAGCACCAGCGCTACCATCGCACGCACCAGCCGGTCGATCGACATCCCCTCCGGCAGGAAGATCGGCACCATCACCGCCGACATGAACAGCACAGTCAGCAGCGGCACGCCGCGCCAGAGCTCGATGTAACAGACTGACAGGGTGCGCACGATCGGTAGCCGCGCGCGCCGCCCGAGCGCCAACAGGATGCCAAGCGGCAGCGATCCAGCCACCGTCACGAACGAAATTATCACGTTCAGCATCAGCCCGGCCCAGAGGCTGGTATCGACATATGGCAGGCCCAACACCCCTCCGGCGAGCAGAAGGCCGGCGATCGCCGGGAATACGGTCAGCAGCATCAACAGCCACAGCCAGCGATGACGCGTGCTCTCGCGCAGCACCGGGATCGCGAATGCCACGAGCAGCACGCCCGCTAGGTTCACCCGCCAGCGCTGGTCCGGCGGATAGCGTCCATAGAAGAACGTGGGCAGCCGCACCCGGATGAAGGTCCAGCACGCGCCATCCGCATGGCACGCCGCCCGACTGGTGCCCGAAACCGCCGCATGCAGCACCGCCCAGCGGAAAACCGGCGGAATCACCATTGCCGCCAACGCCAGAACCAGCAGCGTCAACAGCGTGTTCCACCAGGAGCTGAACAGGTTGCGCCGCAGCCAGATCCACGCCGTAACCAGCCATTTGCCGCGCCGACCCGGCGTGAACGGACCCGCCGCCGGTGGGCGGATTGCCGCCGCAATGCTGCTGGACATCGCCTCAGCCTCCCCGCAGCGCGATGCGCCGGTTATACCAGTTCATCACCGCGGAAGTGCTCAGGCTGATGGACAGATAGACCGCCATCAGCAGCGTCATGGTTTCGATCTCCCGGCCCGTCTGCTGCATGACCGTCCCGGCGAAGATCTGGAACAACTCAGGATAGGCGACTGCGGCTCCCAGTGAACTCGACTTGACGATATTCAAGTACTGGCTGGTCATCGGCGGCACCATCACGCGCAGCGCCTGCGGTAGTACGATCTTCGACAGGATACGCCGCGGCCGCAGCCCAAGACTCAGCGCCGCCTCATGCTGCCCTTTGTGCACGGATAGGATAGCACCGCGCACGATCTCCGCGATGAAAGCAGCGGCATAGATCGACAACCCCGCCCAGACCGCCACCAGCTCCGGCACCACCTGCACGCCATGGACGATATTGAAGCCCTGCAGGCGCGGTGTTGTAACTTGGCCGATGCACGCGACGCCCAGCGCCACAGCAACAAGAGGCAGCACCAGCGCGCGTGCGCCCAGCGGCAGGCCACGCACAGGCAGGCGCCAGAGCAGAGGCGTCGCGACCAGCAGCGCGAGAGCGAGCGGACCCACGATCGCGGCACGCGGGTTCATCACCATATCGGGCAGGTAGAGCCCGCGTACGTTCAGCAGCAATCCGCCAAGCAGGGTGATGCTCTGACGCGGGCCCGGCAGCGTCTGCAGCACCGCAACGTACCAGAAGATAATCTGCACGAGTTGGGGCGTGTTGCGCACCAGCTCGATGAATCCCAGCGCGAGGTTCCGTACCAGCCAATTGGTGGACAGACGCATCACCCCGACCATCAGTCCGAGCAGCGTGGCGGTGACGATGCTCAGCGCAGAGACCAGCAGCGTGTTCAGAACGCAGACGACAAGCGCTCGGAAATATGTGTCTCCGACGCTCCACGGAATCAGCCGGAAGGGAATATCGAAATTCGCCGTGTCAGCTAGAAAGCCAAAGCCGAAGGTCATGTGCCGGCGTGCCATGTTCACGCCGGCCATGGACCCGAGACCCCAGACGACGGCGATTACCGCCAGAAGAAGGAACCATTGCGCGGCCTGGGCGCCGCGCGACGGTCGCCTGACCGACATGCGGCGGCTCAGTACCAGGAAGGCGGGTATTGCAGCCCGCCGTTGGTGTAGAGGTTGTTGAGCCCGCGCGCCAGCCCGAGGCCATCCTTGCCGAAGGTGTGCTCGTACACCTCGCCGTAGTTCCCCACCGCCTTGATGATGTTGTAGGCAAACGCGTTATCGAGGCCGAGGCCTTTCCCCAGATCACTTTCCAGCCCCAGGAACTGGCGGGTTTGCGGATCCTTCGTCGTTGCCTTTACCTGGTCGATATTCTCCTTGGTGACGCCAAGCAGCTCCGCTTCCAGCATGGCATAATGAGTCCAGGCTACAATGGCGGTCCAGCGGTCGTCGCCATAGCGGGTGAACGAGCCGAGCGGTTGGCGGGAGATCGTCTCTGGCAGGATCACCCAGTCCGAGGGGGTCTTCATAGACGAACGCGCGGCTGCGACGCTGCCGCCGTCATCGGTGTATCCGTCGCAACGACCGGCCTCGGCGGCGGCGAAGGCTTCCTCCGGGCGGTTGAACAGCAGCGTGTTGATCTTGATGTTGTTGGCGCGGTTGTAGTTGGCAATGTTGGTTTCCAGAGTCGTGCCGGTCAGCAGGCAGATCGTCGCGCCGTTCAGGTCCTTCACGTGCTGCACGCCGAGGCTCTTCTTCACCATGAAGCTCTGGCCGGTGTAGAAATTGGTCGCCGGCTCCATCAGTCCGAGTTGGCCGTTGCGCAACAGCGTATCTTCGGAGTCGCGGATCAGCACATCGATCTCGCCGGACTGCAGCACAGAAAAGCGCACCTGCGACGTAAGGCCGACGAACTTCACCTTGCTCGGATCGCCGAAAACAGCGGCGGCGATGCCGTGGCAATAGGCGACGTCCAAACCCTGCCAGTTGCCGGCCGAATCCTGGTAAGCGTAACCTGGAATGCCGGTATCGATCCCGCAGATCAATTGCCCTCGTTTTTTTACCGCATCGAGCGTCGGACTTGATATGCCGTTCTGCGCCTGCGCGACCGTGCTCAGACCCAGCAGGCCGCCAGCGGCCAGGCAGCACGCTGCCAAGTGCAATCCAAACCGTGTCATGTCGTCCACTACCTCCCTGAGTTTCTCGGCAGCCGGTGAGGCTTGCCTCCGGCGGCCACACTGGAAGCAAAGCATCGCCGCCGGCGAACGTCGAGGGGGAAAACAGCGCCCTAGGTGCGCGGCCGGAACAAGACCAGCGGCAACTGTCCAACCAGTCGCCGCCGATCGGCGTCGGAGGCGCCATAGTTCCACCCGACGAAGCGGCTCAGCACCCGGCGGATGACCGGCGCGATGAACCGATTGCGCCGCTCGTAATCGGCGACCACACGCACAGCCTCCTCCGGGCCAAGAACGTGATGCGCGGCGGTGAACCGATGTCGGCCGACAATGACCTCCGGGTCCGGCCCGGCTTCGATGTTGCGCAGCCAGTCGGCCTTGCGCCCATACGCACTCATGACGATCACCTCGGGCCCTTCGCGGTACTCCATAACTTCCAGCACGGTCTCCCGCCGCAGGCCGCTGTTGCGCCCCGTATGGATCAGCAGCAGGAAACGCCGGCCGAGCACGCCCTGCCATCCCCAGTGATACAGATGGACGGGCGCGCGAAACAGGCGCCGCAGCAACGGGTTCAGGCGGAGCTGTCCTGCATGGCGTTACGCCCGCCATAGCGGCGCACGCGCAGCTCCGCCTGTTCCTTGTGCGCGGCGAAATTCTCGATGGCACAGAGCCGCGCGCAATACTCCCCGATCATCGCCGTCGCGTCCGGGCTTACCTCCTGATACGTCACCGTCTTAAGGAACTTCCCGACCCACAACCCGCCAGTATAGCGTGCAGCCCGCTTCGTCGGCAGCGTGTGGTTGGTGCCGATGACCTTATCGCCATAGGCGACATTGGTTTCCTTGCCGAGGAACAGCGATCCGTAATTCCTCATCCGTTCCAGGAACCATCGCGGCTCGCGCGTCAACACCTGCACATGCTCGGACGCGATGCGGTCCGCCTCTGCCACCATCTCCTCGTCGGTGTCGCACAGGATCACGCCGCCATAATCACGCCAGGCCACGCCGGCGACATCGGCGGTCGGCAGCCGCGTAAGCTGACGCTCGATCTCCGCCCCGATCCCGTGCGCCAGATCCGGTGCGGTGGTCAGCAAAATCGCCGGCGAGGTCGGGCCGTGCTCGGCTTGGCCCAGCAGATCGGTGGCGCACATCTCCACATCGGCGGTATCATCGGCAATGATCAGCGTCTCGGTCGGGCCGGCGAGCAGGTCGATCCCGACGCGGCCGAACAACTGGCGCTTGGCTTCAGCTACATAAGCGTTGCCCGGCCCCACCAGCATGTCCACCGGCGCGATCGATGCGGTGCCCAGCGCCATCGCCGCCACTGCCTGCACCCCGCCGAGAATGAAGATCTCGTCCGCACCGCCAATCGCCATTGCCGCCACCGTCGCCGCCGGCGCTTCGCCGTTCAGCGGCGGCGTGCAGGCGATCACGCGCGGCACGCCGGCGACTTTCGCTGTCACCACGCTCATATGCGCCGAGGCCACCATCGGATAGCGCCCGCCTGGCACGTAGCAGCCCACGCTCGCCACCGGGATATTCTTGTGACCCAACCGCACGCCCGGCAGCGTCTCGACCTCGATGTCACGCAGCGCCGCGCGTTGCGCTTCCGCGAAGCGTCGCACCTGCATCTGCGCGAAGCGAATGTCCTCGATGACCTGCCGCGGCAGCGAACCAATCAGCGCTTCGGTTTCCGCTCGCGACAGCCTGAAACTGGCCGGCTCCCATTTATCGAGCCGCGCCGACAGCTCGCGCACCGCCGTATCGCCGCGTGCGCCGATGTCATCGAGGATACGCTCCACCGTCTCGCGAACCTTGCGCTCCGCCTCGAACGTCTCCGCCTCGGAAAGCCGCTGTTTCAGGTGTCGGATCATGCCGCTACTCCGCCGTCCAGCCGCCATCCACTTTCAGCGACGCGCCGGTGACCAGTGCCGAGGCATCGGAGGCGAGAAACAGAACCGCGCCCATCAGGTCCTCCACCGTGCCCAACCGGCCGAGCTTGATCTTCCGCAGCACGTCCTTGTGGAAGTCACCGTCGTTCCAATAAGGCCGCGTCAGCGGCGTATCGACATAGGTGGGGCCGATCGCGTTCACCCGGATACGATGCGCCGCAAGTTCGATCGCCATCGCCTTGGTCAGCCCTTCGATCGCGTGCTTGGAGCTGCAATAGACCGTGCGCAGCGCCGCCCCGACATGTCCCATCTGCGATGACATGTGGATGATCGAACCGCCGCGCCCTGCCTGTACCATGCCGCGCGCCACCCCCTGCGCGACGAAGAACGCCGCGCGCACGTTCAGCTCCATGATCATGTCGAAGTCCTCGACCGTCACGTCGAGGAAATTGCGCGGCCGGTTGGTGCCGGCATTGTTCACCAGGATGTCGAACGCCGACTGCGCGCCGATCGCCTCGGCCGTCGCGCGCAGGTCGGTTACGTCCAGCACCAGGCTTTCGGCGCTGCCGCCGGCGGCCTGGATCGCGTCGGTGGCCGCGGCAAGCTGCTCCTCACCGCGCGCAGCCAGCACGATATGCGCTCCCGCCTCCGCCAGCGTCGCCGCGGAGGCGAGGCCGATGCCGCGCCCTGCCCCGGTCACCAAAGCCCGGCGGCCATCCAGCCGGAATGAAGGGGTCCGCGGCAGCATTGCTAGGCCCCCTCTCCTTGCGGGAGGGGGTTGGCGCAGGGGACGACCCACGACGGCCGCTGTAAGTCCGGCACCTCCATATCCAGCATAATGCTGCTCAGGCTCTTGCCATGCGCGTCGAGCGCGAGCGAGCGCGTCACCCCACCGCCCAGTGCGCCGTGCAGCACGAAATTCAGCGCACCCAGCGCCGGCAACTCATATCGCTGCACCGCACCACGAACGATACCCACGAAATGCCGCTTCACCCGCTCCGCCGTGACATGCTCGCGAAGGTAAGCGAAATCGCCCGGATCGTAGGCTATCACCGCGATATCGGACGTATCACCCTTATCACCCGCCCGCGCATGAGCAATCTCGCGCAGCTTCATCAAGACACCTGATACAACACAGCCGGTCTTACCTTCGCCGCCGGAATCAGGGTGGACACCACGGCGACCACCTCCCGCGCGGATTTCGCCACCCCTCCCCCGCCCGCCGGGCCGTTGGTGTACAGTGTCTCCACCTCATTGCCGATGCGCGCCGCCTCCGCCATTTCATCGGTACGGCCGACAACCCGGATACGCACTTCCGCCGGCTCCGGCGCGTCACGCGAGGCACTCGCATCCAGCGCGTTCATGCCGATGATATCGAACCGCAACTCGCTTGTCCGCACGTCTGTCAGACGCAACCGCTCGCGCACGATCTCCAACGCCAGCCGTGCACGCGCCACCGCTCCCGGGCCGGCATAAGATATCTGCCCCTCGCCCACGAACCCATCCTGATAGCCGATCGACACTTTCAGGCTGCCGGTGCGCGGGCTGCCCGACCCGCCGGACACCGCGACGCGATCCTCGCCATCCGGCCGCAACACAACCTGCGAGAAATCCGCGATGACATCCGGCTGGTAGTAGCGCGCGGGATCATGCAGCTCATACAGCAATTGTTCCTTGCAGGTCTGCACACGAACTGTCCCGCCAGAACCCGCGACCTTGGTGACCACCGCGGAGCCGTCCGCCCGCACTTCCGCCAGCGGAAAGCCGAGCCGCGCCAGCCCATGCACGTCGTTATAGCCCGGATCGGCGAAGTATCCGCCGGTGACCTGTCCAGCGCATTCCAACAGATGGCCGATGACGGTCGCCTGCCCCAGCCTCTCCCAATCTTTCATCCCCCAGCCAAACTCGTGCACCAGGGGGGCGGCGAACAGCGCGGGATCGGCGACGCGGCCGGTGATCACCACATTAGCGCCGGAGGCGAGCGCTTCGACGATCGGCGCCACCCCAAGATATGCATTGGCCGAAACCATCCGATCGTCGAGCGAGGCAGCCGTTTCACCCGGCCGCTCCATCAGCGCGTAGTCGCCGGTACGGATTTCGCCCAGCACGTCATCCCCGGTGATCGCGGCAACCCTCAGTCCGGTCACCCCGAGGCGTCGTGCGACCCGCACCGTCTCGACCGCGGCGCCGGCCGGGTTCGCCGCACCCATGTTGGTAACGATACGGACGCCGCGCCGCGCGCAGGCAGGCAGCACCGCTTCCATCCGCGCGGTTAGCAGTGGATCGTAACCGGCAGCGGGATCGGCCAGGTACGCCTGCTGCGCTAGCGCAATGGTGCGCTCGGCCAGGCACTCGAACCCCAGGTATCGGATGTCCCCGCGCTCGGCGAGTTCCACCGCGGGCTCGATCCGATCCCCCGAATACCCCGCCCCAGCACCGATTCTGACCGTGTGCATCATCCCTCCCGGTCGCCCCCTCAGCGTATCGCCCCGCAGCCGCCGATCGTCTATAGCGTCGCAATGGAACCCTCTGCACTCGGCGTGCCGATCGACCCCAGCGCCCGCCGCGCCATCATCGAAGCGGCCGACGCCTTGCACGAAGACGCCGTGGCGCTGCTTGCGAAGCTGGTGCGGCACCGCAGCCTGCTCGGTCAGGAGCAATCCTGCCTCGCCGAAATGGAACAGGTGTATCGCGATCTCGGCCTTATACCCCGGCGCGTCGCGGTCGATCCGGCCGCGCTGAAGATGCACCCGGGCTTTTCCCCACCGCTGATCGACTATGCGGGCCGCGATCCGGTGATCGCCCTGCATCACCCGCGCGAGCCGCGCGGACGCAGCCTCATGCTGCAGGGCCACGTCGATGTGGTGCCGGAAGGTGCAGCCGACCTATGGACCGCGCCGCCCTTCGAGCCCGCCGTTCGCGACGGCCGTATGTACGGTCGCGGCGCCGCCGATATGAAAGCCGGCATCGTTGCTTATGTGACCGCCTTTCGCGCCCTCGCCGCCGCCGGGCTGCAACCGGCGGCCGACGTACAGATGGCCGCTGTCATCGAGGAAGAATGCACCGGCAATGGGGCGCTTGCCGTCTTGCAGGCCCTGCCGAAGCCGGATGCCTGTTTGATCCCCGAACCCGGCCCCGGCCACCCGGCGCTCTACACGGCCGAGGTCGGCGTGGTCTGGGCCTGGGTCACCGTCACTGGACGGCCGGCCCATGTGCGGGAAATGCAGGCCGGGGTGAACGCGATCGAGGCCGCCGCCGCGATCGCCGCAAGTTTCAAACGCTATGAAGCGGAGATGAACCGCGCCGAGCACCGCCATCCCGCTTTCGCCGCCGACAATCACCCGATTAACGTCAATCTCGGCACCATCGAAGGCGGCGAGTGGAACAGCTCGGTGCCGACGCGTGCGCGGATCGGTCTCCGGGTCGGTGTCATGCCCGGCCGCTCATGCCGGCAGGTGGCGGCCGAGATCGAAAGCATCGTCGCCGACGCCGCGCGTAAGCTCAACGGAGCAAAGACGGAGGTCGTCTTCAAGGGCTTCATGGCTGATGGCTGCACCTTCCCCGCCGAGCAGGACATCTCCCGTCTGATCAGCAGGCTGCATCACGAACTTGGCAGCCAGCCCCTGCGGCACTATGCCGCGACCGGGCTGACCGACGCCCGCTTCTACCGGCTGTATCAAGACACGCAGGCAACCTGCTACGGCCCGGACTCCGACAACATCCATGGCATCGATGAAAGCGTCGGGCTCGAGTCGCTGCGCGAAGTCACGCGGGTGATCGCACTGACGATCGCCGCTTGGTGCGGGGTGGAACGCTTGGCTCACACGCGCCGACGCCACACGTCAGCGTAGTCGGTTACCAGCCCGTCCGCATCGAGGCCGAGCACCGCGGTAAAGCCGGACTCGAGGTTGCGGTATTCCAACCGCGACGGCGGAGCGCCGGCCGCCAACCGCCGGTAGGATTGCCGCACGGGGTGCACCTCCAGGCTCGGCAGCATTACCCAGGCGACGGTCATCTCGACCGGCTCGTCTCCCCATGGCGCGAGCCGACGAACCGGAAGCGTGTTGGTGAACGGCGTCGTCATGATGTCGATCTCGGCGGCAACGGCGAGATCGCCGCGCGGCGCGCCGTCCACCTGCCAGACGCCGTCCCGGTGCTTGATCCGCAGTGTGCGCGTCGCACCCGCATGGTCCAGGCGGAGCTCTGCAGTCTGAAACTGCCAAGCATTATCGCAAATCAGCTGGTATTCCAGCTGGAACATCACACCATCGATGCTCGCAACCACCAGGCTTTCGGCGCGGATCGCGGTCGGGCCGACCGTCAGTTGCAGATGTTCGAGACCGGGACGATCCAACCACTGCCAGAGGATATCACGCCGGTCCGTCACCCCACTTCCGACGGCTGATGGCTGAGCGCCACAGTCTCTTGCGGCGTCAGGTCATCGTCGAACGTCCACTCCTCGGCCGACGCTCCCGCAAGCGACTGTATGCGGTCCTCATCAGCCGCCAACTCCGCCGCCGTGCCCTCCCACACCATCACCCCGTGATCGAGCACATAGGCCTGGTCGGCAATCTCCAGGCTGGCGCGCACATTCTGCTCCACCAGCAGCACCGACATTCCATCCTCGCGCATCCCGGCAACGATGTGGAACACCTCGCGCACGATCAGCGGTGCCAGCCCTTGAGACGGCTCGTCCAGGATCAACAATTTCGGGTTCAACAGCAGCGCGCGAGCAACCGACAGCATCTCCTGCTCGCCGCCGGAAAGTTGCCGCCCGCGGTTATTGCGCCGCTCCGCCAGCCGCGGAAACGTGCGAAACACGCGTTCGATCGTCCACGGACCCGGCCGCTCCAGCGGCACGCGCAAATTGTCCTCGACCGTCAGGTTGGGAAAAATCCGCCGCCCCTCCGGCACATACCCGACCCCGAGTCCGGCGATACGGAACGGCGGCAGCCGTGTCGTGTCCCTCTCGAAGAAACGAATTCGCCCGGACCGTGGGGGCGTCAACCCCACCAGGCTCCGCAAGGTGGTGGTCTTGCCGGCGCCATTGCGCCCCAACAGCGTGGTGATCTTGCCTTCCGGTACGACCAGGCCGACATCGTGCAGGATGTGGCTTTTGCCGTAAAACGTGTTCAGCCCTTCGGCTTCCAACGCGATCATTCGGCTTTCCCCAGATAGGCCGCCTGCACGGCAGGGTGCACTGCAATCTCATCCGGCGTGCCTTCCGCCAGCAGGCTGCCCTGATCCAGCACCATGATGCGGTCGGCTAGATTAAACACCACCCGCATGTCATGCTCGATCAGCACGATCGTGTAGCCGGTATGCCGGTGCAGTCGGCGGATCAGCCCGGCCACCTGAAAGGTTTCCTGCTCGCCCATTCCCGCGGTCGGCTCGTCGAGCAGCAGGATGCGCGGGCGCAGGGCAAGCGCCATGGCAATCTCGGCCGAGCGCTGGTCGCCGTGCGACAGCTCGCCCACGAGCCGGTCGGCATGCTCCGTCAGCCGGGTGGCGATCAGCACCTCATCGATGCGATCGCGTACCGCTGCCGTCTCGTGGCGGCTCAGCCAGGGGCGCATGCGGAAGCCGCTGGCCGATTCAACCGCGATCCGCACGTTTTCCCGAATGGTCAGCTCGGGGAAAATCTCCGTCACCTGGAATGTCCGCGCCAGCCCCATTGCCACGCGGCTGACCGCCGGCACATGCGTGATATCCTTGCCGTCGAGCAGGATCTGCCCGGAGGTCGGCGGAAAGAAGCCGGTGATCAGATTGAAGAACGTGGTCTTGCCGGCGCCGTTCGGGCCGATGATCGCCCGCAGCTCCCCTGGCTCAACACTCAGCGATACGTTGTTCACGGCAATCAGGCTGCCGAACGCCTTGGTGGCGTCGCGGACCTGCAGCAGGCTCACGTACTGGCCCGCCGACGCAGATAACCGAGCAGGCCGCGCGGGAAGAACAGCACCACGACCACGAAGACCAGCCCGATAAAGCTCATCCAGTTCACCGTCATCGACGAGATCGTGTCCTGCAGCACGACGAACACGGCGGCGCCGAGCAGCGGCCCCCAGAAGCTGCGCATCCCGCCCATCACCGCCATGATCACGAGGTCGCCGGAAATCACGTAATAGAGGGTGCTCGGGTCGGCGAAGTTGTTGAGTAAGGCATAGAGCGCACCGGCAACCGCGGTGAACAGCGTCGAGATGGTAAAGGAAAGCCAGACATGCCGCTCGATCGGAATGCCGAGGAAGCGCGCCCGCCGCTCATTCTCCCGGATCGCGATCAGGGTGCGGCCGAAGGGCGAGCGCAGCAGCAGTCCCATCAATGCGGCGCAAATCGCAAACACGACGAGCACGAAATAATAGAACAGCACGCCGTTGCTCTCGATATCGATGGGGCCGATCGGTTGGCGCTGGAACCCGCGCAGCCCGTCATAGCCGCCGGTGAAATCGTTCCAACTATAGGCGATGTAGTAGCAGATCTGCCCGAAGGCGATCGTCAGCATGGCAAAATACACGCCCTTGCGGCGCACGATCAGCGCGCCGAACAGTCCTCCGGCCGCAGTACCAGGTACGATGCCGGCCAGAACGGCGAGCAGCGTGCTGTTGGTGGCATAGCGCAGCATCAGCCCGGCGCCGTAGCAGCCCAGACCGAAATACGCGGCGTGGCCGAAGCTCATCACGCCGGTGAAGCCGAGCAGGAAATTCAGTCCCATCGCCGCCAGGCCGAAGATCAGCACGCGCGACGCGAGCGCCGTGTAACCTCCCACCATGCCGACCCATGCGGGCGCGGTGATCAGCACGAGCCAGATCAGCGTCAGCCATAGCCAGTTTTCGCGCGCCGGCCGGTCGAACACGGCGCCGATGGTAGTGGTGCTCATGTCAGCATCCCCTCTTCACCCATCAGCCCGCGCGGGCGGACCAGCAGCACCAGCGCCATGATCAAATAGATCACCACCTCGCTCGCCGCCGGGTAGAACACGGTGGTCACCGCCGCGGCGACGCCGATCAGCACGCCGCCCACCAGCGTCCCGGTTAGGCTGCCGACGCCACCCACGATGATGGCGATGAAGCTCGGCATCAGCAGGTCATCGCCCATGTTGGGATTGAGGCCGATTTGCCCGCCGGCCAACACCCCGGCCAGACCGGCAAGGAAAATCCCGAGGGCGAAGTTGAACGACCGCAGCCAGCGCACATTGATCCCGAGCGCGGCGACCGTCTCCATGTCTAGCGTGCCGGCACGGATGCGCGTGCCCATGCGCGAGAAGCGCAGGAACAGGAACAGCGCGGTCACCGCGATCGCCACCACCGCGATGATGAACAGCCGGTACCCCGTGAGGAAGAAGAACTGCTGACTGAGCGGCTGGCCCAGTGCCGCCGGCACGCTGAGCGGCAGCCCGTTGGGACCCCAAACCGACCGGCAGATGTCCTGGATAATGAAAGCGAGCCCGAAAGTCAGCAGCAGGCTATAGACCGGATCGCGCGCATAGACCCGGCGGACCATCGTGCGCTCCAGGATCAGGCCGATTAGCGCCACTGCGAACGGCGCCACCAGCAACGCCGGCCAGTAACCGATGGCCGGCCCCAGAACGAAGGCAAAATACCCGCCGAGCGCGAGGAAGTTCCCGTGCGCGAAATTGATGACGTTCGACAGATTGAGGATCAGCGCCACGCCCAACGCCATCAGCACGTAGAACAGGCCGATGATGATGCCGTTGAATACGTTGAACAGCACAAGCGTCAGCATTGCGTCACCCTAAACATTCCCCCTCCCTCTTGCGGGAGGGGGTCAGCGGGAAGGGCAGAGACCCCTGCGCACGGAACGTGCAAACGGTGCCGGCTTGCCGTGAGGGCAGCGGATCAGGCCGTCGGCCAGGTCATCTTGCAGCCAGTATCCGCCACGGGGCCCGCCGCTTCCTCGCCCGGAACCACATTCTCCACCGTGAACACATTGGCTGGGTCGCCCTGCGGCGGATGCACCTGGCCCACGAAGATGCCGGGCATCAACTCATGATCGCCCTCGCGGTAGAACACTTTGCCCTTCTGCAAGGCGATCTCAGACGGCAGGGTCATGCCTGCGGTCGCTTTGGCGAGCTTGATCGCCGTCAGGTCCTTGGCATCACTGGCGGCGAGGCGCAGCGTGTTGATGGCGACATAGCCGAACCAGTGGCGCGCCGATGCGGCCCGCACATTGAACATCTTTTTGATCCCGGCGTTGAACTCCGCCACGTGCGGCACATCGGGCTGGTTCCACCACCACTCCATATCCCACCACCCGGTCTGCGCCTGCGCCGGCACGGAGACGACGCTCTCCAGCTCGAATAGTGCGCCGCCGAGCGCCATCTCCTTGTCCATGCCGAACTGCACGAACTGCTTCATACAGTCGATCTGCGCCAGGCCGCCCATGTTGTTGAGCAGCACGTTGGGCTTGTAGGCCTTTGCCTTGATCAGGCTAGCTGAGAAATCCGTGCTGGCGATCGGCAGCATGTCGGCCTGGTATTCGCCCCCCGCCTTCTTCAGGTCCTTGACGAACCCTTCCTGCAAGGTATGCCCATAGGCGTAGTCCGGGGTGATGAAATACCAGCGCTTACCGAACCTCTTGATCAGCTCGCCGGAGACCGCATTGGCATCCATGCTGGTCGTGTTGCAGATGCGGAACACGTTCCACTTGCAGGCGCTGCCGGTGATCGGGTCGGTGTGGCCGCCCGGCACGATATGATAAACCTTGTGCTCGGCGGTCACCTGGGAGACGGCATAAGCGATCGCCGAATTCACATCGGCGCAGATCATGTCCACATGGTCGCGGTTGATCAGCTTCAGCGCCTTTTCAACCCCGGTGCCCACATCATTGGCGCTGTCTTCAACGAGAAGTTGCACCTGCCGGCCGAGTATGCCGCCCGACTTGTTGACTTCCTCGACCGCGTATTTCGCGCCCTGGACTTCCGACTGCGCCAGTGCCGACAGGCTGCCGGTCAGCGGGTCGATGAAACCGATCTTCACCGGCTCCTCCCCGCGCACCTTAATGATGGGCGGCGCCGCGAGGGCGACCACGCCAGCCTTGATAAGCGTACGCCGGCCGAGGCCGGACGCGGTCCTGCTTTCCATTCGCTTGTCTCCCAATCGGCCCGCGGCCAGCGGTTGTTCCCCGGGGGCCGTTCGATGCGTTGTCGTTACTCTGGCGCGAGACTACCGGGGCATCGCGCCGCCGTCGAGCCCCCTTTTCGAGCAGGCAGAAGCTCGTCTCTGATGTGGAGAAACGGGCGTTCAATGGCAAAATATGTCCCGGCTGCAACCAGCAGCGCGGCGAGAGTGTTCACGGCAACCCCGCCGACCACCCCGAGCACGGTCACCGCCGCGTGCAGGAGAGCGCCGATCACCAGCATGTGGACAAGATACAACGAATAGGAAAGCCGGCTCGTCCACCCGACAGCCGGTCCACAGACCGGGCCCAGCCGTCCGACGCTCCTGGACAGGCACAGCACGATGAGGGCGAAGGCGAGGTCGATCAGGGACCACATATTCGGCAAATAGAGTCGCAGCCATAAGGACGCGTGCAATGCCCTTGCCAGCCTCGGTTCGAACAGCGCCAGAAACAACACGACGTTCACCGCAAGAAGCACGAAGCCGCCGCCGCCGATCAGCAGTGGCAGGCGCGATGATCCAGGGCGTCGGGACAACCAACGATCTAGACAGGCGGCAATGACACCCCAACTGGCGCAATCGCCGCGCAGCAATGGCGCGGTGTGAAAACTCGGATCACCCGTCCCGAACCCATATGCCAGCGCGGCAAACCGACCTGCCGTGCAGGCCGTCAGGAGTCCGAACGCCACCGCCAGCACGCAGCCGGCGCCACGCAGGCGGGGCCGTGTGGATCGGTGCAGCAACAGCATCATCAAGGGAAATGACAAATAGAAGTACTCTTCTAAAACGAGGGACCAGGAAACCGGCAGACCGGTGGGGGCCGGCAGCACGTTCTGCAAGAACAGAAACGAGCGCCATTCGTGGTGGCCGAACTGCCAGGCGACGAAACCGAGAACCACGTAATAAAGCGGCAAGGTGCGCAGCCAGCGGCGGCCCAGAAAACGCCCGACCGCCGCTCCGTCGAGCGGACCCTCCGCCAGCACGATCAGCAATTGCCCAATCAGGAATCCGCTCAACGAGAAGAACAGCTCGACGCCGAAATCCCCCAACAGCACCAAATAGGCCGCCCATGCGGCGGCAAGTGACGGACGCAGCGCCCAACTGAGGGAATGCGACAGCAGGACCAGGCCGATCGCCGCCGCCCGCGCCACATCAAGGCCGAGATTGCGGCGAGGTGCGGACCGGCTTGCCGCGAATGGGCGGCGCCCGAGCAAAGGTCGCGCCGCTTCCTCGCCTACCTCGACGGTCTGGCTCACGGCGCTGTCGGCGGTGGCCCGAGCCAGTGCTTCCAGGAGGGAAAGTCCGGCCAGAGCTGCACATGATAGGCTGGGTCGGCGCGCCACCGTCCGAGTTCGCCCCGCCAGCCCGGCCCCTCAGCGAAAATGCGGTCAGGGTGGAAATACTCGCTGGCGTTGACAACCAGGGTCCAAGTCACCAGGATGCCGGCCAGCCAGCGCGCGACGCCGCGGACGTTCGCGGCGACGCCCAACAGCGTGAGCCCGAACAGCACGCTCGGCGCGTAGCTGTAGCGCGTGCCGAAAGCAACGATCAGGAGATCGCGATGCGATCCGAGGGCCCCGAAATAGGAGAGCCCCATGACCACAAGACCACCGAGGAACAGCCAGGCCACCTCCTCGTTGCGGCTACGCCACACCGCCCAGGCGATCGCGAACCCGGCCGCGAGAAATGCGACGAGCGCCTGCCAAGGCTCGCGGCCCGCAGCCATGGCGGCGGCTATGTGTGCCGCGAAGTCGCGCGCCACCGGTACTGCCGAACAAGGGTAGAACGATATGCCGCTCGCCGGCGACCAGCAGCAGCAAGCGCGGACCGATGCCGATCTCCCGTGCCGGTTCGGGATGCAGCCAGACCATCGCCACCTGCACCGCGGTAGCCGCCGAGAGACACAGCGCTTGCGCCGCACGCGGCCCGGAGCGGTCGATCAGTGCCCGCAACACAAACAGCGGCGCGACAAATCCGGACGCTGGTCCACTGAGTGGACCAAGAATAAGCAGCACGTACTGGAAGACACACAGGACGCCACGCCCCGGCCGCATCGCGAGGATCAAGACAACGCACAGCGCGAGATGAAACTGGCTGGTGATGGAATTGAGCCAGACCTCCGCGCTGTTCGGAGGCAGTGCGACGAGCAACAGCGCCGCGCCCAAAACCAGGGGCGACGCGAGCCAGGCAATCGCGCCGCTGAGCAGCAGCAGCGCCGGACAGAGCTGGATCAACAGCGCGAACGCCGAACTCACCCATGGCGCATAAGCGAGATCGACCGGATGCACCGAAAACAGGGTAGCCAGACTGGCACTCAGATTGAGGTACCCGGTGTGCACCGCGAAGAGCGCACGATACCACGGCTCGTTCCAGGCGTTGTAGAAATAGACGGCGCCCTCTTCCGCCCAGAACCGTCCTTTCAGCCATACATTCGGTAAACGCAAAGCCGTCAGCACCGCGAAGCCGGCCAGCAGGGCGACGCGCTCGATGCGCGTCGCTGGACGCTGCCAGGGTAGCGTCCGACTCGGCAATGTCCGGCCGCGGCTAAGCACCCCCATGCGCCGGGTACGCGCGGCTGCGTTCTTCCAGAGCGACGCGATCCATACGCCAGGCTACCGCGTCCTGCGCAATATCGGCGACCTTGCGGGCGATAATGAAGGCATCGCCATAGCCACGAGCCAGCGGCATCTCCATCAGCCCCTCGTGACGACTGGAGGGCTCAGGATAGATGCGCATGGGCGATGCCATGCCGCTTTCAAGCACTTCAAACCCTGTAACCGGCCCGAACAGCACACGCAACGCCTGGTCTGACATACGGAAGAAATCATTCGGCATTTCGTGCATGGGCCAGGTCTGAGGCGCGGCATGAAAGGTCAGCCCGCCCGGCTTCAGTACCCGATTGATCTCGGCCGCCACCAGCCAGGGCGCCATCAGATGCTCGAGAACTGCGACCGAAAACACGCCATCGACCGACGCCCGTCCCACGCACTCGCTCAGGAAATGCGAGTCCGCGACGATGTCGATGCCTGGTCCGGCATGAATGTCCGACCCTAGGTAGCGACATTCCGGTGCGAATTCTGCCGCCCTCGGGTGCGATTCGCTGCCGATCGCACGCGCGCCGATTTCCAGGACCTTGGCCCGGCGGATCTTCATCTCCGCCACGAAGCGTCTCCAGGCGCTCGCTCCATCCGTCGTGGCTTGTTCCCCGCGCAAATGCGCCGGAACGCCGACAGGCAGGGTCACGGCCTCAACATCGGTGACGATGTGCAGTGTCACCGGTTGGAACGGTTCGCAAGCAAGATAAAGAGCAAAGCCGGAACTCGACCACATGCGGAAAGTCGGGAAAAAATGGCAGAAGGTCCGGGCGCGTCCGGAACTGGTCTGTTTCGACCCGGGCATCACCGCAGGACACAACCAGACGGCGGACCGGATGCTGATAGGCGTGCGCCCAGCCCTGAAGATAGACGCCATGAATGTCGCACCAGAGCACATCCAGCATATGGGTTGTCGGCAATGGGGGCGGTGCCGGAGGCGGCGGGTCCAGCGGCGCGTCGCGAGCGACAATCTCGGCCTCCAGCAAATCGATGCGCTGGCGCAGGGCCACCTCGCGGGCGGCGATACGGGCCAAAGGCGGAAGTCGCAAGGCGAACTGCTTCCATAGCGGCAGACCTGACATAAGACCGGCGGGTTGCCCCACATAAGGTGATGTGTCCAGGGGTTGGCGCGGGGTTGGTGGGCGGCCGCGCGCGAAACCAAAACTCGATACCAGCGGCCCAGCTCCGTCGAGACGGCTCGAAAGAAAGGGGCGCTGGTGTCACGGTCCAGGGCTTGTATTCCGCGGTCGCCCTGGGAAGAAAGCGCTATGCAGACCCATTCCGAGCCCCCCGACCGGCGAGAGGCGAGCGCCGTACGTCCTCCGCAGGTCACCTGGATCACCGCCGCGCCACCCGGCCGCGATGACCTTACCTGTCCGAATTGCGCCAGCACGGCGCGGAAGGTGCCGGTGGCGGCGGTCGATTTCATCACCCCCGACCACCCTTTACGTCGCACCCACGTGCTGCGGTGCCCGGACTGCACCTGTTGCTTTTACGACGACCAGAATCCTCCCGATTACGCCGAGGACGCGATGCTGCAGCAGGGACGCGCCTCGTTTTACGTCCAGCAAGGTGCGGGGCTCTGGGCGATTACGCGCCCGCTCGGGCAGCTCCGCCATCCCCCAGGCAGCCGTTACCTGGAAGTAGGGTGTGGATACGGGTTCGGACTCGATTACGCGCTGCGCGGCAAGCATTGGGACGGGAGAGGAATCGACCCGGCTGCTCTTTCGCGCCTCGGCCGCGACGCTCTCAATCTGCCGATCGAGCTGCGCTATCTCGCGGAGGATGAACCCGATAGCGGCACCATGGATGTCGTTATGGCCTCCGAAGTGCTCGAACATGTCCCTTCGCCGCCGCGTTTCATCGCTATCCTGAAGCGTATGCTGCGCCCGGGCGGCACTCTGGTCCTGACCACCCCGAATGCCGAGCATCTACAACCTGGCGTCCCCTCGGGCGTGCTCGTCCCCCTGCTCTCACCGGGGCTGCATCTCGTGCTGTTCACCGCGGCCGCGCTGCGTCGGCTGCTGGAGGATGCAGGCTTTGCGCAGGTGCGGGTCGAGACCGATGCCCATTCGTTACTCGCCTTCGCCAGCGATACAGCGCTCGACCTCGAAGCTGACACGGACCTGGTGCGGCAGGCGTTCGTTGCCTATCTGACGCGTCGGGCGGGTGAGCTGAAACCCGGCTCCGACGTCTTTCTGGGCGTGGCCGGGCGAGCTGTGTTCGAAGCCGTCAACGCTGACGACCTGCAATCGGGGGCTGCCGCGTGGGAGCGCCTCGTACCTGCATGTCGGCAACGCTTTGGCCTCGATATCGACACCATCGTGACGCTGCCTAAGGCGGCTCGATCGAGCGAACTCGAAGGCTTGGCCCGGCTTATTCCCCTCAATCTTTGCCTGCTGACCTACGCGGATGCGATGCGAAGGCTGCGTCTGGGCACCCCACGGGCCGAGTTGGAGAGCCGGTTCGCTGTCGCTGCCGCCGCAGCCGACGCGCTTCGTCGGGCGCTCGGATGGCTCGCCATGGAGGACGGATTGACCGAGGACCTGGGGTGGACCGCCGCTGCGGAGTCCCTGCTTTGCGCTGCCGCCGCCGGTCAAGCCGAGCCCGCGCGCTGGGCCGCCCTGCCGGAATCACCCTCTGCGCCCGGACGTCGGCGCGGCTTCATTGAGCGCGCGCTTACCACACTGGTGAATGCCGGATATTACGGACCGGCGGCGGTGCTTGCCGCCGCGGAAAGCCTCGATCAGGATCCGACCGCGGGGCAGATCTCCGAGAGTCGACGTGACTCGCTCTTCTCGCTGGCAATCCTCGACTCGCAAGCCGACGGCGATGCCGAGTCGGCGGCCCGCCGTTTCGGGCGCGTGCGCGACGATATCGCCATCGACCATCATCTGTTCTGGCCCGCATTGCGTGGCGAGCTGCAGGCGCGCCGCCGGTTGGGACAGACACAAGAGGTGGCGGCACTGGCGGAAGAAGCCATCGCGGCCGCCCGCGCCGCGGGTCGGATCATTCCCGAGGATCTGCTGGCCTATCAGGAGCAGGCGGCAGGCTGATGCCAAGAGACACCGCTCGCAGCCTGATCGGATGGCTGGCGCACGGGGTTTGGTGGAAATTGCGGCGCGAATGGCTCCCGGCCGCAACCGCCCATTTTCGATTTCTACGGAGTCCGAATCAGCTCCTTTCGATTTGGCCGGAGCGGGAGATTGCACTTGGCGCGCGCGTGGCGCTGTTCGCCCACTTCCACCGTCGCGGCGCCGTCTACGACCATGTGCTGCATTACGTCTCCGAACTGGCCGCCAACGGATTTTCCGTCATCTTCGTCAGCAATTCGGGCCGGCTCGCGCCTGATGCGGTTGACCGGCTGCGCCCGCTCTGCGCCGCCGTGCTGGTTAGGCGCAACATCGGGTATGACTTTGGCGCCTGGCGGGAGGCGATCGAGCTGTTGGGGCTGCCACGTCCCAATACCGATATGGTCGTGCTGGCCAATGACAGCGTGTACGGCCCCCTGTTGCCGATAGGCGAGACACTCGGGCGGATCGATTTCGATCAGTCGGCCGTATGGGGCCTCACCGAAAGCTGGCAGATGGGCTATCATCTTCAGTCGTATTTTTTGGCTTTCGGCCCGCGCGCATTGCACAACCCCGCCTGGGCGCGCTTCTGGCAGGCGGTGCGGCCGGCGCCCTCAAAGCATTGGGTGATCCGCCAGTACGAACTCGGATTAAGCCAGGCAATGATCCGTGCCGGATTCGACTGCAAAGCGGTGTGGTCATACGACGAGCTTACCGGCGGAATTGATCCGGATCTATTCTCGGTCAGCGGAGAGGAAGACGATCGGGAACCGGACCCGCTTGTGGTCGCCCGAGCGCGTCACACTCGGCAGATCCGATCCAGGGTGGTTGAACGGGTACCGCTCAATCCGACGAGCGATCTCTGGCGTCAGTTGCTGCAGAAGCGATACCCGTTCATCAAACGCGAACTATTGCGCGACAACCCGACGTTCATTCCGGATATTTCAGAGTGGCGGGAGATCATTTCGGAATGGCCTAAATCCGATCTCGATTCTATTCTGATGGATCTGAAGCGTACCTTACGGAACCGGACCCCCTAGACCACGAGACTAGCACGCCGACGCGGTTTGAGCAGGGGCGACAACCCTCCGGACGGAATTCTGTCGGATCCGCGGACAAACTTCACTTTTTGAGCGCATCGGACAGTCGAATCCAGATCATTTTGCACGACAGATGCTCGTCCTGCGTGACATTTGCCCAATATTCGAGATTCGTTCAATAGCAGCTGCAAAATCAACGATTGCAGAATTGGTTAAGGGACCGTATACGCCAGTCCAGACGTTTTCCGGGGACGGAGAAGGCGATGGCGACACTGGTGACGATGCCGGGTGCTGGGTCCACCCCGGGCCCCTCGCCGAACATTATCGGGAACTATTACAGCACATGTCAGAATATTGCTTTGGCGCAAGATATTGCCGCGGCTCTGGCTGCAGCGCAGACTGCCGGCACATTGTTTTCCGCGGCCAGCAACGGCGCCACGCCGGCACCGAGTCCTGGCCAGATAGGTGTATTCGACATCGTCGCCGGCGGCGCCTACATCGTGCCGACCGGCTATAGCGTCGTGGCGGACAGCACGGGCGGGGGCAGCCTCAGTCCCCCGGTGAACACGCCTGGCGCTAACCTGACCATCAGCGGCGGGTCCAGCCTGTTCGCGGGTGACGGCAATATCGCTTACACCAATGCGGCCCTCGGCTTCGGCACCATCGCCGCCGGTAACGGTGCGACATCTTTAACCTTGTGCAATTTTCGAACTACCTCGTTGCTGCCGGCACGGGCAACGATATCTACATACTTGGCGGCACTGGCACGGTGGACGGGGGTACCGGCTCGAAATCAGTTCTTCCTGAGCAGTACGGGCGGCGGCAACTTCATCACCTCGCAAGGCGCGAGCGATACGATCGTTGGGCTGGGCGGCCAGGCGACGGTCGCGGCCAATGGCAGCACCCCACTGATTTTCGGCGGCTCGTCCAACATGGCCGTCGTGCTCACCGACACCTCGGGCACCTCTACCTTCGTCGGCGGCAGCGCTGGCGCCACGATCGCAGGCGGCGCCAGCAACCTCATATTTGGTGGCAACGGCGGGCTCTATTTCGTCTCAGGTTCGGGTGAACTCGAGCACGATCATCGGCGGAACAGGAACGACCACCCTGTTCGGCGGTTCGAGCAGTGTCGTGAATTTCGACAGCTCTCAGCCGGCAAGCCAGCTCGGCGCATTGATGGTGGCCGGGACCGGAAACGAGACCCTGAACGGGGCAAATTCCAGCGCGACAGAGTTCATATGGGGCGGTTCTGTCTCTGGGGCAAACAACTCGTTGATCGGTGGCAGCGGCAACGACGTGCTGTTCGTCGGCGTCGGCAACGACAGCATGACCGGCGGTGCCGGCACCAACATCTTTGCCTTCACCAACGGGTTGGCAGGCGGCACCGACCTGATCACCGACTTCTCCAAATCCGATGTTCTCTGGCTGGCCGGCTACAATCAGGCGTCGGTGAATACCGCGTTCAATAATGCCACTGTTAGCGGCGGATCGCTCACCGTTGCGCTCTCCGACAACACCAAGATCACCTTCAGCGGCCTTACCAGCGCCAGCGCGATCAACAACAACAACGGCAATATTCACTTCGCTTGAGGGACGATTGACTATTGTCAATGAACGGGCCGGCTATGCTGGCCCGTTTCGTTTTGCCGGGCAGCGTCGCTGAAAGATTGCGCCACCACGCTCTGCGTTTAGGTAAGCATTAAGGTCGCGCCTTCAAAACACTGCAGTCAGGGCGGGCCCAGCCGTCCTGAATATCAGCAGGTGCGGAGAAGGCCATGCCATTGGTCACGGTCCCAGGCGCGGGCGGACAGTCCGGCAACACGTTCACGCTCGGATCCAACACGAGTTTCTGCTCAACAGATCCAGTTCGCGCTCGCGCAGTTGCAACAGAGCGGCTTGCTGTTCTCCCAATCAACAGACAATGGTAATCTACCGGCTGTGCCACCCGGGATGACCGGAGCGCTCGATATCACCTCCGGAGGCTTGTTTGCCGCGCCTCCCGGATACCCGGTGATCGTCGATGACATTGACACCCCATCCACTGTGGTCGGCGGCTCCACTCTATTCGGGGGTGATGGCAACATCACTTTCGTGAACACAACGGGCGCCGGGAGCATCGTCGCCGGAAACGGCAACGACCTGTTCAGCCTGGTGCCAGGTTCCACCTATAACGTCGCAACAGGCAGCGGCGCGGACACTTTCGTGGCCGCCGGCCAAGGCACGGTTTACGGTGGCACCGGGCACAACGCGTTCTTTGTCGGCGGCCAGAACTACATCGTGTCCGACGGCTCCAACGACGCGATCATCGACACCGCTCCGCAGACGGCCGGCGCCAGCACCATCGTAGCCGCCGGGAACAATGTCCTCGTCGGCAACGTGCAGGGCCAAATGGACCTTGTGCTCGCCGGTACCGGCACCGCCTCGGTGGTCAGCGGCAGCGGCACTGAAACGATATTCGGCGCGCAGAATACACTTGTGCTCGGCGGCAACGGTGGGCTGTTCTTCGTTGCCGGATCGGGCACGGCATCGACTATTGTCGGCGGCGCCGGCCAGTCCACGATATTCGGCGCGTCCGATGGTGACAGTGGCCTTTGTGGACAACACCGCGTCGTCCGAATTCGGGGCCTTGCTGATCGCCACCGGTGGCAACGAAACGCTCGAGGGCGCCGCTCAGAGCGGGAGCGTGTTTTGGGGCGGGTCGAATCCGGCCGGCGGCGGGTCCAACACTTGGATGATTGGTGGTTCCGGCAATGATGTGATGTTCGCGGGTACCGGTAACGATACGATGACAGGCGGCGCAGGCACCAATCTGTTCGCTTTCAATAACGGCGGTGCCGGTGGCTCGGACGTGATTACCGATTTCAGTGCGAACGACGTACTCTGGTTGACCGGCTACGACTCCACGGCGACCAATGCAGCATTCCAGAATGCCGCCGTCAGCAATGGCGCATTGACGGTTACCCTGCCCGACAACACCAAGGTCACCTTCCTCGGCATAACCAACGCTGGGAGCATAGACAACAACACCAATATCCATTTTGGTTGACCGTGCCTGCCGGGGCGGGCGGCGGGTGCTTCACCCCGCACGCCATCCCCGCATTGGCCAGGTCAGCGCCGCGGCCGCGGCCGATTGCGGCCACACCACCACATAATCCTTGCCATCGAGCTGGGTGATGTACGTCGCTCCTTCCACATTCTGCCCCGACGCATCGAACTTCACGCCGCGATAACCGACGATAAGCTGGTCCGGGTTCATGTCGGTGGCGCGCAGCGCGTCCGCGATCTTTGCCGGATCCGCAGAACCCGCCCGGTCGATCGCATCGGCGAGGACAAAAAACGCCTGCATTACCCGCCCGCTGGCATCGTCCATGTCCCGCCCGGTCTTTGCCCGGTACAGCGCGTTGATTTTCTGCGTCAGGCTGCCGGGCTTGCCGGGCGCCCAGGCGCTACGGTTCAGCACTCCCTGGGCCAGATCCCCCACCGACGTCACGAAAGACGGATCGGAGAACCCGGCGCTGTCGCCGATGATCATCGGCGGCAGCCAGGCGAGCGACTTCATCGTCTTCATGTAGAGGATGGCGTCCGAGGTGTAGCTGACGAACAGCGCCACGGATGGACCGGCGTTTTTCAGCGTCAGCACCTCCGACGACATATCCGGGCTGTTCGCCGCATAACGGATGCGCGCGGCCACCGGGATGCCGAAGCGCTTCGCCGCCGCCTCGATCGCATCGCCCACCGACGTGCCGTAATCCGTGTTCTCCGCCACGATCGCGACCTTGTCGATCTGCCGGCCGGCCTGCTTCATCTCGGTGATGAAGCGCATATAGGTCTCGGCGAAATTGGGCGCGATCGGCGTTACGCGAAACGTCCATTTGTAACCACGTCCGGTGATATTGGCCGCCACCGAGTCGCTCACCACAAACGGCACGCCGTAGCGTTCGGCAACCGCGGTCGCCGTCAGCGCTGTGTTGGACTGGTAGGACCCGATCAGCGCCGCCACATGGTTCTGGGTAATCAGCCGCAGCGTCTCGGTCTGCGCCAGCGCCGGATCGCCGCGGTGATCGACGAAAATCGTCTCGATCGGCGCGCCACCCAGCCCCGGCAGCCCGGCGGTCGCCGCCAGCGGCAGCGGCGCCAGTTCCGGATGCGGGGTGTTAACGATCTCCTGCCCGACCTCGATCGCCGCCTTGCATTCCTGGCCCGCTCCGGCGGAGTTGCCGGTCAGCGGATAGAGCGCCCCGATCCGAACCGGTTCCGTCGCCGCGGCGCCGCGCCCGAGACGCAGCATCGGCAACGCCGAGGCGAACCACAACAAACCACGACGATCCACTGCCATGACGGCTCCCGCTGCTGGCCCGCGCTCTCGGGACTTTGACCATCGGGCCGCCGCGCCGCAAGCGTTGACCTTGTGCGGACCGAGTTCGCCTCATATCCTTAACGAAGCCGGAATACTGCATATCCGGGAACAAATGAAACGAGGAAACGGTGGCGCAGGATTGCGCTGGACAGATGGACCTGCAATCGGCGCGATGATGGGCGCGGGGTGGCACGTACCGGTGATCTTCGCCGTGATGCCCGGCGCCCCTGTGCTGGGCGCCGCCGTCTGCGCCGCGATGGGATTGCTGCGGGCCCCCACCACGGCAGCCGCCCCCCTCCCGGCTGTCACCGGCTGACCGGCATGGCCAAACTCAGGCTCTCCATAGCGATCGGCGATTACGATCGGGTCCGCCCGCTGATCGATGGGACCGTGCAGCTCGATGCCGTCGATCCGCAATTCATGACACTCGAACCGGAAGAGATCTTTTTCCGCGCCTTCCGTCACGCCGATTTCGACATCTGCGAACTCTCGCTCAGCACCTACAGCATCAAAGCGGCGGCCGGCGACTGCCCATATGTCGCCGTGCCGGTGTTCCCCTCCCGCGCCTTCCGGCACACCTCCATTTACGTGCGCACCGACCGCATCCGCGCTCCCGCCGAACTCCGGGGTAAATCGATCGGGGTGCCGGAATATCAGCTCACAGCGAATGTATGGGCGCGCCTGATCCTGGAGGAGGACCACGGCATCCGACCGCAGGATGTCGCCTGGGTGCGCGGCGGCTACGAACAGCCCGGCCGGGTCGAGAAAATCGCGCTCGCTTTGCCGCCGAACGTTGTGCTGAAAGACGCCGGCCGCGGCGAGACGATCTCCGGCCTGTTGGCGAGCGGCGCGATCGACGCGGTGATCGGGCCCCGCGCCCCATCCTGTTTCGAACGCAAGCACCTACAGGTCGGCTGGCTGTTTCCCGACCCGCAGGCCGAGGCGGCCGCCTGGTACCGGCGCACCCGCCTGTTCCCGATCATGCATACGCTCGGCATCCGCCGCAGCCTGGCGGAGGCATATCCGTGGCTTCCTGCCGCAGTGATGAAGGCCTTCGAGCAGGCCAAGGCAGTCGCGCTCACGAAGCTCACCGACACCTCCGCTACCAAGGTCACACTGCCCTTCGTAGAGGAGCAATTGCGCGCCGCCCGCGCGCTGATGGGCAACGATTTCTGGCCCTATGGGCTAGCTGCAAACCGGCACGTACTGGAGCGCTTCCTGGCGCGCCACTATGCGGAGGGGCTGTCAGCCCGTCTGCTGGCGCCCGAGGACTTGTTTCATCCCGCCGCACTCGAGACGTATCGGATCTGAGCTCCATGCGTCACGGCCTGTCCGGCGCGGTCACATACCCCTCCCACGTATCGGCCGCGATCAGCGCCGGATCACGCAAACGCGGATCGCCATGGCCGCCGCCGCCCGGCGTCGCCAGCAGCACCGTATCCCCACGTTGCAGCACGTACTGCCGCTTCGGGTCCACCGCCACGCCATTGATCCGCAGGGCGCCGGTCACCCCCGCGCCACCGCCATGGATGCCGAAGGCCGGCACCACGGTCCGTTCCGCCAGGAACGATACCGCGACCGGCGTTTCCGACCGGCTCTCGATCACCACTTCCTGCCCCAGCCCGCCTCGCCACCAACCCGCCCCGCCGCTGTCCGGGCGTAGCCGTTTGCAACGAAACCGCAGTGGCGCGATCTGCTCGCTGATCTCGATACTGGTGGACGACACGTTGGAAGGCCAGGAGAGGCAATTCTGCCCGTCCCTTCCGTCGCCCGCCCCCATGCCGCCATTGAAGAAGAACATATTGGCATACGGTTTCCCGTCTGCCCGCACGCCTGACTGGTTCATCCCCCACATCGGCGACCCGCACGCCGCGATCACACGGTCGGGCACCACCTGGCCCAGGCAGCCGAACACCAGCATCGGCAGGTAGTGCCCGATCAGCATCCGCGACCCGCCCGCGGCTGGGAATTGCGGATTAACGATGCACCCGGAAGGCGCGCTCAGCCGGATCGGCCGCCAGGCGCCTTCGTTGTTGGGCAGTGCGGGGCTAAGGCACACTTTTATCCCGTACATCGTCATCGCGTAGGTGTAACAGAATGCGCAGTTGATTGCCCGGTCCACCTGCGCGTCGGTCCCCGCAAAATCCACCGAGATCGTATCGCCAGAAACCGATAGCGCCATGCGTATAGTGATCGGCCGGTCCAACAACCCGTCGGTCTGCAATTCGCTGCGATATAGGCCATCCGGCAGCACCGCGATCGCTGCCCGCATCGCCGCCTCGCAACGCCCCTGCATGGCCCCCGCCAGGGGTCCCAGCTCCGCCAGCCCGGCGCCGCCCATAAGTGCGGAGAGCCGCTCCTCCATCAGGTCCAGCGCCACCACCTGCGCCCAGAGATCGCCAACCGTCTGGTCCGGCGTCCGCACGTTCTGCCGCAACAGCGTGATCAGCGTCTCGTCCACCACGCCGCCCCGCATCAGCTTCATCGGCGGGATCTGAAATCCCTCTTCGAACACCTCGCGCGGTTCGGGGCTGCGGATCTTGCCGCCGATATCCGGCGCATGCGCGGTGGATGCGCTGAACGCCACCAACCGCCCGGCGTGAAAGACCGGCTTAGCGACGGTGATGTCGTTCAGATGCCCGGTGCCCATCCACAGGTCGTTGGTGATCAGCACGTCGCCCGGCGCCAGCCGCTCCGGCGGCAGGCAGCGCAGAAAATGCTTCACCGTCGCCGGCAGCGTGCCGATGAAACTAGGGATGCTTTCGGTCGCCTGCACCAGCGATTGTCCGGCCGCATCGGTAATGATGCAACTGAAATCATAGCTGTCGCGCACAAGGGTGGAGAAGCTGGTGCGCACCAGCGCCGCCGCGGCCTCGTCCACGATCGAGATCAGCCGTCGCCACAACAGCTCGAGCTCGATCGCATCGAACGCGTCCGTCACGACGGCAGCTCGACCAGGATGGTGCCGTCGCCCAGGACCTCCGCGTGTCCGCCGGAACCGATCAGCAGCGTGCTTTCAGCTTCCTCGACCACCGCCGGGCCGGTGAAACGCAGACCCGGCCGCAGCGCGTAGCGGTCATACACCTCGGCCGTCATCTCGCCTTCGCCGAACCGCACGGACCGGCGTCCTTTCACCGCGCCTTCCGTGCCCACCGGCGCGAGCACGAACACCGCGCCGCCCGGCATCGGCGCTGTCAGAGACAGCCGCAGCGCTATGATTTGTACCACAGCGCCCGGCACGATCCGGGTGAACAAGGCGCGATACCGCGTCTCGAACGCGGCCTGCACGGTTGCGGATGAAAGCACATCCGGCACCACGACCGTCACCTCGAAGCCCTGGCCCGCATAGCGCAGATCGGCCATCCGCCGTGCCTCGATGCGAGCAGGCTGAACGCCGGCATCAGCGATGACCACCATCGCCTCCTCCCTCAGCCGCGCAAACGCCGCCTCCACCGCCCTCCAGTCCACCGCCTCCAGGAGCGCATCGAACGACGCCACCCGGTCTACCCGTGCCGGCGCCAGCAGCATCCCCAACGCACTCCCCACCCCCGCCCCCGGCGGGCAGACAAGCCGCCGCACGCCCAGCCGGCGCGCCACCTCCCAGGCATGCACCGGGCCGGCGCCCCCGGTGGCCAGCAGGGCGTAATCTGATGGCACGCCGCCATGCTCAGCGATTGCCACCCGCGCCGCACCCGCCATCGTCTCGTCCACCAGCTCCTTCACGCCCGCCGCTATCCGCCCCGCCGGCAGACCGAGCGTGGCGGCCAACCGTCCGAGGCTCACCTTCGCCGCCTCGGCATCGATCCGCATCGCCCCGCCCAGGAAGAACCCCACATCGAGGCAGCCCAGCGCCAGATCCGCATCCGTCACCGTCGGGGCCTCGCCGCCGCGGCCATAGCAGACCGGCCCGGGCACCGCCGCGGCGCTCTCGGGTCCCACCTGCAAGGTCCCCAACGCGCCCTGCCCGGCGATCGAACCCCCGCCGGCACCGATCTCGACCAACTCCACCGTGGCGATCCGGACAGGCAGCCCGCTGCCGCGACGAAAGCGCTTCTGCCGCGCCGCCTCGAACCCCCAGACTACCGTCGGCTCGCCGTCCTCCACGATCGCCAGCTTCGCCGTGGTGCCTCCCATATCGAAAGCCAGCACCCGGTCGAGCCCGGCATTGCGGCCGAACACCGCGCCGGCGAGTGCACCGGCCGCCGGCCCGCTCTCCAGAAGCTGCACGGGCGCACGCCTCGCTTCGGCCACCGAGGCCAGCCCGCCGCTGGAGAGCATCAGCAGAAGTTGGCCCGGAATCCCCAGCCCGGCCAACGCAGCCCTTAGCCGCGTGAGATAGGCCTCGGCGAGCGGTTGGATATACGCATTCACCACCGTGGTACCGACACGCGGATATTCCCGGATTTCGGGCGCCACGTTGGAAGAGAGCGATACAGCCAACCCGGGAAAGCGCTGCGCGACCGCCGCGCCGACGGCCCGCTCATGCGCCGGATTCGCATAGGCATGCAGGAACGCCACCGCGAGGCTCCGAACGCCCTCGCCCACCATGTGCTCGACCTCGCGCAGCGCCGCCGCGAGATCGAGCGGTGTTTCCACGTGGCCGTCCGGCGTCATCCGCTCGACCGCCTCGCGCCGCCAGCGACGCGGCACCAGCGGGTGCGGCATCTCGATCGCAAGGTCGTAAAGCTCGTATTTCCGCTCCTGCCCGATCTCCAGGATATCGGCGAAACCCACGGTGGTAAGCAGCCCGGTCGGCGCGCCCTTGCGCTCGATCAGCGCGTTGGTGAACAGCGTCGTCGCATGCGCCACGCGACCGATTGCCGCCGGCGAAATGTCATGCACCGCGAGCAAATGGCGCACGCCGGCAACCGCACCGCGGGACGGATCGTCCGGCGTGGTGCTCTCCTTCCAGATCGCCGCCCGGCCGGAGCCGTGGTCCAGTGCGACGAGATCGGTGAAGGTGCCGCCGATATCGATGCCGAGCGAAATCACCCGCGGCGTCCGCCTCTCACCCTGGTGGGCCATAGAGCTTGGCTGCGCGCTCCCACGGCCAGAACGGAATATGCACGCCCACCCCGATACGCAGACGCTGCGGCGCTATGCCGCCCAACCCGTCTCCGCCGATTGCGACTGGACCGAGCAGTACCCGTCTTATCGCAATCAGGCGTACGGTGTTGCCGATCGGAAAGGCGCGAATCTGGTGACCCGTAAGGGTTCCGTCGGCGTCCGTTACGCGGAAACCGGGGCGAATATCGGGCGCGGGCGAACCAAGGCGAAGATCGAGTGCGTCCGCAGGCAGGTCCAGACCCGCGGGCACCGGATCCAGGCGGATGCAGAGCAGCAGCAGAACCAAGGCGAGCGCACCAACCGCGACGGCGCGCGTCTCGGGCTGCAGTAGGTCGCGCACCCACAAAAAACCCAGCAGCGCGAATCCAGGGAACGCAAATGTCCAATAATGTACCAGAAAATACCGCCACAGTCCGGTCGGCAGCAGGTCCACATAGGACAGATACAGAATGCCGTGTACCGCCAACGTGAGCGCGAGCATCGCAGGAACCGGACGTCGGAGCGCGGTCAGCAACCCGGCGAACCCGAGGATGAGCCAGAGGCATCGCCGGATCAGCCCTTCGCCGCCCCCCACCCAACCTCGCGGATCAACGAGAATGAGGTACACCTTTAAATCAAAGTTATGCAGCGTGAAGCCGATTTCCCGGGAATTGAGAATGTACTCGCTCAGTCGCAAGCCGTAGACGGCCAAATAAAGCGCGGCATAGGCGGCCAGCGGCAACAGGGCGGCAACCGCGAAAGCGGCGATGTCGACCGTTTTCAGACGGCGTTGCAGCAAGTCCGCGGCAAGGCTGCCAACGATCGGCACGGCAGCAATCAACGTGTCGGTCGGACGCAGCATCGGCACGCAGGCTGCGAGCACGCCGAGAGACGCAGGTCGTCGCTCGCCTTGCACATGCGCCGCGGCAGTCGCGAGCAGAAGCCAGAGAACCGCCGCAAGCGGCGAGGTGTTCCACGGGACCACCCACTGCACGAGCAGCACCGGATCGCCGGCGCAGGCGAGTATGAAAAGAGTGACGCTCCAGAACCGCGCAACACCACAGCGGTGGGCAAAGTGAACGAAGGCAGTGTATGCGATCAGAAGCGAGGCCAGATCGACGAAGAAGAACGGGTGCTGCCGCAACATGCCAATAAAGGGCGCGCCCAGAAGCGCGTACCCGAGCGGATACCAATGATGGGCCGGCGAGAGATCCAGCCGCGATAACGCCCGGGCCAATTCGAGGTATTTCGACTGGTCGAACCACCCCCACCATCCTAACGGAAACTTCGTGTTGTTGCCGGGCGTACCCCAGAACCCAAGATACCCCACAGTGTAACGCAGCGTCAGCAGGATGCCGCCGATCAACACGGGATTTTGCTGCTCGAACAAAATGAAAAGGCCAGCCGCGGAGGAGCTGATGGAAGCGAAGCGCGTATCGGCGATATGGAAGCCGGTTGTTGTTTTGCCGACGCGTGCCTGGCAGGCGGCGGGCTGGCGATGCATCATCCTAGCCCAACAGGCGCTTAAGCCCGCGCAGCGGGCTTGTGAGCCGCCATGAGGTTGACGCGTGTATCGCGGCAACATCACCCCTTGCTCTTGCCAGCCGGGCGATCAGGTCATTTCGTTCCTCGGTGAGGGCACGCACTTGCTCGGCAAGCGCTGTGGCGACGAAATCCTCCGGCACGCGTAATCCCGGTCCGCGCAGCGCATTGAACCAGGCAACACCTTCGGCCACGAGATCAAAATCCAGCATATAAGTGCCTAATCCTGGCCGCGCGATCTCCGCATCGAATTCCACGATTTCTCCAGGGAAGGTCGTCCGCCGGAATGGCAGGTCGCTTCTCCAACGATCCTCGATCACGAGTCCATCGGCGTTCAGTACCTTCGCCGCCAAGCGGACCGGACCAAGCGAAGCATCAGACGGCAGCCAAGCCGCGGCCCCAGTGTTTCTGGCAACGATTTTAAGCTTTACCGGGGAGCCAGGGACATGTACGGCTGTCACACCCAGCGCTCCACGCAAATGATCGGGCTTCGAACTGTCTCCCAGCAGAACCGGCTCGAACGGGGGGATGCGGTCTCTGGCTGGTACCTTCAGATAGACGATGGAGGTATGCTGGATCTGCGTCAGGCCCCGGAAACGCCCTTCGGTCAGGTAAAATTCGATCAGGGCACGCGGCACCCCCGGAAAGGGCGTGAACCCCTCACGTACGTAATCATGCCAGATGATGATGCCGCCCTCGCGTACCATGTTCAGCGCATTGAGCGTGTCGCTTCTGACGTACTCGTAGGCGTGGGATCCGTCGATGAACATAAAATCGACCTTCCCGTAATAGGGAGAAAAGTCGAACGTGGCCGAATCACCAAGGAGCTGGACAATGTCATAGGAGGATGCTGCATCGGAGAAACGAGCGCCCGAGCGTGGCTTCCTTACGAAAGCATCTTCGTTCAGCTCTAGCGCGAAGGCGGTCGAATTAAGACCTTCCGCCGGGAGATCGAGCGTGTAAACCGTCGCACCCGCGGGTGCATTGACTGCCATATTCAAGGATGTGCGGCCATCAAAGGTGCCGATCTCGAAAAGCACCCTCGGCTCATGCGCACTCACAAGCGCGGCTATGACTTCGATCTCGTAAGGGCTGACATTCCCATCGATAGGGGCGTCGCGGTCGATAACAGTCGGGGCCGACGCCACATTCTCCAGCAATGCGGAGACCGGAGTCACGCCAAACATCTGGCCTCCCATCCGGCCGTATCACAGTTCAGAACATGCTTTCCAATCATCAACTTGCCTGCCGGGGCCAAGCCGCGTGCACTCGCTCTCGAAATCCTTGACCCGACACCTGGGCTCGTCACAGCGGCATTACCCCTGGCCTCTGTTTCGATCAACCCCTTGACGGAGCGGCGCGTCGCCCGGATAGAACCTGCCATCTCCCGGCAAATTCCGGGAAACCATCCGTGACCTCTGGCAATTGCTGACCACACGCGCCGATCCCCCGACCGCGCCTCTCATCGAGCGGCCCAAACTCCGGATTACGGCGTCGCGCGTGCTGACGGCGATGCTCGTCTGCTGCATCGGCGCCGCAACCGTCGCGTTTTTTTTCCGCCACCAGATCGAAAGCGGTTTCAGCGTCCTGAATGGCGACCGATCTGATCAGGTCATCGAGATATCCATCCTGGAGCACTGGTACAATGTCTTCCGCGGTCTCGCGCCCTGGCGGCAGACCGGATATTTTTATCCGGTCACAGATACGCTCGGGTACAATGACGGGTATTTCATCTTTGGCTGCATCTACTCGGTGTTCCGGGTCGCGGGGATCGATCCCTATCTGGGCGCCGAACTCGTCAATGTTTGCCTGAGGGGTGTGGCGTTTCTGAGTTTCTACGTGGCGGCGCGGCGCATTCTGGCAGTCGGGGTCTTCTGGGCACTATTGGCCGCTGTCCTGTTTACGCTCAGCAACAATCTCTTTGTGCAGGCGAGCCACGGGCAGCTATTCACGGTCTGTCTGATACCTTTGATGGCTGTACTCCTTCATGAGATGGTTCGTACTCTGCATGAGCGAACACCATACGGGTTGCTGGCTTGGGGCGTGGCCGCCCAGGTTCTGTACGCCGCCTGGCTCATGAGCGCCTTTTATACGGCCTGGTACTTCCTGTTCTATGGATCTGTTTTCCTGCTTGTGTATCTGTTGATCGAAGGCAAAGTCGGCGTTCTGCGGTGGACGGCCGCCATCCGCGACCAGCTAGTACCCCTTGGCTTGGTTATACTCGTTGCAGTATTGGTCAATATCCCGTTCCTCACGGTTTACCTGCCCAAGGCCAACGAAAGCGGCATGCATTCCTACAGAGACGCGCTTTTCTATACGCCCTCGCCACTGGATCTGATCAGCGTGGGAAGCGGCAACCTGCTGTACGGATCATTGGTCGCCTCCATCGACCAGGTACTTCGACCTGGCTTTCCGAGCTTCGGCGAATGGACCTCCGGCTTCCCGCCGGTCCTGCTGTTTCTGTTCGGCTGCGGCCTGATCCGGTTCTGGCTGCAGCGCCACGCGCCCGACCGCGATACCGCGCTGCTTGCGATCGCTGTGGCGACCGTGCTCACTTGGGCATGCTCGGTCAAGCTCCACTCCGCGTCGCTCTGGTTGTTTGTCTATGAGCTGTTCCCCGGCGCAAAAGCTATACGGGTCGTCTCGCGGTACCAGCTCTTTCTTGCCGCGCCGGTCATCGCCGTGGCCTGCGTCTATCTGGCTCGACAGTCGCGGCGCGTGCCCCGCGCAATCCTGGGGTTGCTGGCCACGCTGCTTGTCCTGGGAGAGATCAACACCGCTTCGACGCAGAACCTGGACCGCCGTCACGAGCTCGCCAGGCTGCTCTCGGTGCCTTCGCCGCCGACTGATTGCCGGGCATTCTTCATTTCAGCGGCGCGTCCGGGTCCGCTGAGTCCCGCTGACAAAATATACAGCCATAACGTCGACGCGATGATCATCGCCGAGGTGAAGCATCTTCCGACCTTGAACGGGTTCGCGACCTTCACACCGCCGGGTTGGGCGCTCGTTGATCCCACATCGCTTCAATATCTGCGCGCCGTCCGCGCGTTCGCCCGTGACCACCACGTCGGCGGACTGTGCAGCCTGGACTTACAGGCTATGCGCTGGTCCACGGATCCGTTTACCGGCGTGAGCGGATGATGGAAGACAAAGCGCGCAGGGGTGCCGTCGCCGCCCAGGAGGTGGATTTGTGCAAGGCGGCGATCTCTGCCAGAGCAGCATCCCGCTCCACGCCTGCGCCATCGCGTTCCGCGATCGCCTTGGCAAGCTTCGCGTCGGCGGCCCTGGCAAGCACCTCAGCGGCATTGCGCAGCGCGGCGATCTCGGCGAGAGCCTTATCCCGTTCCGTAACGACTTTGCCGAGCTCCAGGCACGCGAAATCCGAGAGTGCCTGCCATGCTTCATCCGACCCGAGATCGAAGAGTGTCACGTTGTCGGCTCTCCTCCGCAGATACAGCTCCGCTGTCCTAGCCGACCGGAATGCATGATAGATGCCACGATACGCGATCTGCGGATGATGCTGATAAAATACACACGGAAAACCGACCGCCGCGAGCAGTTCTCGCATGCATTCCGGGTTCGGCCCCCACCAGTTCGAGCCGTCATTGTTCAGCGTCGTTCCCGGATAGAACGCCATCGCCGGGCGGCGCAGATTCAGAAGGTCCTCATGCGTCTCAATCACGAGAAGATCGTTGGCGACCGATGCCACCTTGTTCAGCACAAGGATCGGATCGGCCATGTGGTAGAAGACACCCAGGAACAGCACCACATCGACGGACCCGATGTCGCCGGGAAATTCCGTCGGATCGATCTCCCTCGCCTCTACGGCTATATCGAGGCATTCGCGGGCAATCTCGAACGTTTCACGGCCGCGAAACAGCGGCGAGCGCCAGACATAACTGTCTGTCGCAATAACCTGGCGTGCGCCCGCGCGCTTGGCCTCGAAGGCAAAATATCCGTTCCAGGTGCCGACATCGACGACACTGCGACCGGCAAGATCGACGATGCCGAGAATGGCTTCGCGCTCGGCCTCCAACATTTCAGCCGTCTTGCCGCCCTCGACGATAAGATCCGGAAGCAGGCGAAGCGTATGGTGCCAATAGACCTTGCTCAGATCCTGAAGCCGTTCTCGCACGTCCTGATCGAACACTCCTATCCTCCCCTTCGACGTGGCGTGCTGGATAACCTGAATCGCGGTGTGCTGCATCGGAGGAGCTCCATCAAGCGGAACCCCCCTTCATTTATCGAACCTCTTCCAATTGCATCGACCAGGACGTCCGACAACACGGATTCGTGAATGTTCCAAGCCTCGCGCCATTGGCTCCTCTATTCGGTTGCGGCTTTCTCCGGCTTTATGAGACCTGTGGTTGACCGGGCAATCTCGTGAAGGCATTTTTGTAACTCATTCAATCGCAAGCGACGTTGACGAAACCCTTGCAGCCGCGGAAGCGCGCAGAGCCTGGGCAGAGAGGCGAATGACGAACATCGGTAAGCATGGGGTCGCGCCCAAAGCAAATCTGCCCGATACCCGAACCCGCGACGCCACTGCCTTCGCCCCCATCCTGCTCCAGGAAACCCACGAACAGCGCATGAGGCAACTCGCGCAGCGGCTCCATGAACGGGAGGCACTGCTGGAGGCTATTTACCGCAGCCGTTCCTGGCGCCTGACAGCGCCGTTGCGGGCCCTCGGCGGTTTGGCCCAGCGCCGGGCGACATCAGTCATCCCCCCGACGCCACGACAGATCCCAAGACCGCCAAGGCCCACGCTTTTTCTGGAATGCACCCACACCTATCACAGCGATCTGAATACCGGGATCCAGCGTGTCGTTCGCAACATCGTTCGCCATGCGCCTGCCGCCGCGGCAAGCTATGGATACAGGGTCGTACCGGTCATGTTGGAGCAAGACCGGTTCGTGCCCGTCAGTCCCGATGGGGTGCTCGCGGACAAGCAGCGTGTCCACAAAGCTCGCTCTGAGGAACACTGCGTAGAACCGCGGAGCGGTGCGTCCAGCCCAGCAAGGACGCCACGCAGGCTCGCGCAGCAAGCCTGGCGTGCGGTGCTTCGCTTCCTAGCCATTCTCCTGCCATTCGCGGCAGCGCATCGCTTCTTGTTTGCCCCGACCGACCGGTTCGGGCTCGCCTGGTGTCTCCTTCTGCCCTTGCGGACCGCACGGCTGCGTGCCTGGCCCAGTGTCCCTCAGCCCCGCACGCCCCCCGACGACGCCGGCGCCGTCACGCTTGACCAATACGCCAGTTGCGAGAACAGCATCCTCGTCCTTCTGAACTCATCATGGACGATTCCGATCTGGCCGGCTGTCAGACGGTTCAGAAGACGCGGCGGACGAGTCGTTGGGGTGATCTATGATCTCATTCCCGTCACGCATCCCCACACCTCCATGCCGAACCTGACTATCGCATTCGAAGCGTGGTTGAAGGAACACTTCCGGCAAAGCGATGCCTTCATCGGCATCTCCCACTCCACCGCCAAAGACCTCGCAGAGTTCATAAAGTCCTTTGGTTTTGGTCCTACCGCATCCAGTCGGGAACCCAGGATCGATTACTTCCTTCTTGGCTCGGAACTCGACCTTCTCAGCAAAACCGACGAGGTATCTCCGCGGATCAAGAATATCTTCCAGGACTGGCACCACGTGTTCCTAATGGTGGGCTCGTTCGAGCCGCGGAAGAACCACAGCTATGTGCTGGACGCGTTCGAACCGCTTCTGGGCCGAAGGCGGCGACGCCACCCTGGTTATGATCGGCCGTCAGGCCTGGAAGACCGACGCGTTTCTGGAACGCTGCGCCACCCACCCCCAATTCAATCGTCACCTGTTTCTTATCCGCGAAGCCGGCAACTCCGACGTTGACTACTCTTACAACAATGCGTCGGCGCTGATCATCGCATCCGAAATCGAGGGGTTCGGCCTCCCCGTCGTTGAAGCATTTCAACGTGGCTTGCCTGTCCTGTGCAGCGACATTCCGGTGTTCCGCGAAATCGCCGACGGCAAGGCGACGTTTTTCGATCTCTCGGACAGCCTGCATTTGACCGCAGCAGTTATGGCGTTCTGCCGGGAACATGACCCCCATGATCGGCAGGCCAGAATTCCCGAGCCATGGCTGAGCTGGAGGGAAAGCACTGACCGGCTCTGTGCAGCGATCGTCCGTTCACTGGCCCCTGAAACGCCGACCGCCGCCGGGGCGGTAATCTCATGACCCTGCGCACGCGCCTCAGGTCGGCAGTGCGCTTTGCCTTGCTTCGACTGCGCGTCTATGATCTCAACAGCAAGCATGCGCTTGATCCATATTCGCCGGAATATCTCTACTTCGTACAGCAGCAGAAACGGATAGCCTTGTCGAAAAGCATCGCTCACTTGCGTCCCAGATACATCCTGTTCTTTCCTGTCGTGCTGACAGGCATTCTCGCCAAGGCTGTCGATCTTTGGCTCGCCAACCAGCTCATCCGCTCGCTGATCAACGAGCGTGACCTGCTTGAGCAGAGCCGCCGCTCGGACAGGTCCACGCTTTGATATCCCGCGTCGCCATTCTTAAACCGGACCATTTCGGTGATCTGGTGCTGGCCAGTCCGGCAATCCGAGCCATTTCCCTCCGCTGTCCGGATGCCACGCTGTTTGTGAACTCCGGGACCGAGCGTCTGGCCCGGTATCTTTTCGGTGACGCGCTGGAGATCCGGTGCCTCGATTTCGCGCACCTGTCGCGTCATCCGACGGAGCCCACCAATTCCGTGCGCGCTGCCCGCGAGCTCGATCGGTTTTCCATGGTGTTTTGTCTGCGAGATGACCCGGTGATGCGCGCGGTGCTGGACAATGTCGCGGTCCCATCCCGGATCATCAGCGGCAGCCATCTCGTGCACGAGACCGCCAGTCACAAGCGCGCACTTGTCGATACGATCGGTGACTATTCGCGTACCAAAATGTTCGCCGGATCCCCGATTTTCTGGCCAAACGCTCCGGCAAAGATAGCGCTGTGCATCGCGGCCGGATTCCCGACCAACCGCTGGCCGAACGCGTGCTGGATCGACCTCGCCGATCGCCTGAACCGCAAAGGTATCAGCATCGTCCTCGTCGGCGGTCCCGGCGAGCGCGAGGACCTGAGGATACTGTCGCGCCTGCTGCCCCGCGTGCCGCACCAGGTGGTTGAGGGCGGCGACGATTTCGATGCCTTCCTCGCTGCGCTCGAGGACGTCGATCTGGTCATCGCCACCGATGGAGGCACAGCCCATATCTGCTCACTGCGGAAGCCAATCTGCTCGATCTTCGGATCCAGCCCTTGGCGCCGCTATGCCCCGTTCGGGCGCGACAATGTCCTGGCGACACGCGACGAGCCGTGCTCTCCCTGCGTCCAATTCAGCCCGGACATACTCAATGGTTGTCTGACCAGAGAATGCATGGCGGCTTTGCCGCCGCGGCAGGTCGCCCGCATCGCGTTGTCGAACGGACTGGATTTCTCCGGTATCAACGGGCTCCGCGTCGAACGCGGTGTCAGCCATCGCCAATACGAGAATTGACCGCCGCCGCAACAGCAGGCGCGGCGCGCAGCGGCGAAAATTCCCCCCGAGGCCGATCCGCTCGCAGTTCGCGCAACAATGCTTCCGCTGTAGCCGACCAGCGGAGCGGCCGAAACTCGTGCCGTATACGCGCCTCCCACCGGCCGAGTGCATCGCGGTCTTCGATCGTGTCGCGGATCGCCGCGTAGGCATCGTGCAGATTGTCAGGATCGAACCGTCGGACCAGATCACCACCGGCTTCCGCCAGCGAGCTACGATCGGCGATCAGACAAGGTTTGCCGAAGGCCAGACTTTCGCTCACCGGCAAACCCCATCCTTCGCAGAGGGACGGGAACAGCGTGAACAGGCATCCCTCATACAGAGCGGCGAGCTCGCCATCCGTCGGGTTTTCGATCAGCACCAGCTTTCCGTTCAGCCAGTCGGTGTTGGCGATCTGATGCATCAGGTCGCCGACAAGCCAACCGACACGGCCGGCGAACACCAAACTCGGCACCTCTTTCTCAGGCATTTCCCGCAACAGGCGTTGCCAAACGCGGAACAACAGCAAATGGTTCTTGCGTGCCTCTATGGTGGAGACGAACAGCGCATAACGTCCCGGGTCCGGTAAACGCGCTGTGCGTCGCGGCACCGTCTGCTCGCGGCTGAGGCTGAGACCCATCGGCAACTGGACGATGTCGGGCAATGTCATGCCGCGCTTCGCCGCATAAGCCGTCATGTCCGCAACAGTAGCGTGCGAGATCGCAAACAGCGCGGCGCACAGTGGGAATGTGTTGTCGCACCAAGCGCGGAACCGTCGCACCAGGTCACGATCGCACCATTCCGGCCGAAGCAGCGGGATCAGGTCATAGATCAGCATGGCGAATTGCAGCCCATGCCGGACGCGCTGCGCCCGGACCAGCGCTGCATAGTCGGGATGCGACCAGGACGCGCCAAGCGCCAGCAGCCAATCGCCGGGCGCGACCAAGTCGGCGAAATCTTCCTCTCCGGGTATGCGGGCACCCCCAGCTCGGCGCCGGTGCGGCGCTGCGTGCACCAGCGCCGCGAAAACGGCTCCCCACCCCCGCAACGCCGCAGCTTGGCCACGCACTGCATCCAACAGCGCCGCCCGTACCGGCGACGGCAAGCGATGCACCAGCCGCCGCAGTGCGCGCGTCGCCGGCGCCCGTTCGCGGATGGGCGGCGGCGACACCCCCTGCACGCTCTGCTTCGCCTTCAGCCCGGCAAAAGCCGCGGCCACCTCGGACCACGGCACGTCGCGAAAGCTGTTGCGCACCGGATCATGACGAACGAACCGGATCAGGCCGTTGCCGCCATCCACCTCCTGCAATGCGGCATACAGCTCGAACGCAACGCGCTGGATGCCGCTCGGTCGCGGATTGCTGCGCGCGTATTCGAACAGGTCCTCGACATCCAGCCAGAGTCGCGCCACGCTCAGCTGCCTTTCGGCTCGTCGGCTACGCGTGCGCGCCAGTCATTCAATACGTCGCGTAGCGTCTGCGACCAGGGAACAACCGGCTCCCAGCCGAGCAGCCCGCGCGCGCGCCCAGCATTCGCCGCCACGCGCTCAGCCTCGCTCGCGCGCACCCGTGCAGGGTCCGCCTGTATCTCCGCCGCGACACCCGCCAGTGCCAGCAATTCGGCCAACAGATCGCCGACCCGACGCGAACGACCGGAGCCGATATTCAGAATCACCCCCGCCGGCAGCGCCTCCCGCCGCGTGATGCAGCCAACGTAAGCCGCACACACATCGCGCACATCCAGAAAATCCCGCCAGGTATCCAGATTGCCAACGCGCATCACCGGCGGCTGCAAACCGACCTGGATACGAGCGATCTGGCGCGCGAAGGCAGGAACAACGAGATCGGCGGACTGGCCCGGTCCCGTATGGTTGAAGGGCCGCAGCCGCGCCACGCGCAGCCTCTGCCCCACCATGCTGCCGAGCGCAAGGTCGGCCGCCGCTTTGGTCGCCGCATACAGATTGCGCGGCGCGAGCGGCGTCTCCTCGTCAATCGGCCCGCCGCCGGCGATTGGCCCGTAGGCATCTGCGCTACCCACGAACATCATCCAGCAGTCCGGCGTCTCCCGCAGGATGGCGCGCGCGAGATGCAGGGTACCGTGCAGGTTCACCTGCCAGGCATTGTCTTCGTCCGCCCGCGCCGCCGCCGGAGTGGCAACCGCCGCCAGGTGGACGCACACATCCGGCCGCGTGTGGCGCACCAGCGACGCCACTGCTCCGGCATCCCGCACATCGACCACGTCGGTTAGCAGCGCCGTCCCCGGATACGCGGCCGCCAGCGCCGCACAGAGATGCCGGCCGACAAAACCGGCCGCGCCGGTCAGCAGGATGCGCCGCGGCGCGGTCACGTCACGCGCGCATCCTCGCCCGATGCCGGGCGAGATCGGCCTCCACCATCTCGGCGACCATATCCTCAAGCGAGATGTTCGGCTCCCAGCCCAGCCTCGTCCGCGCCTTACCGGCGTTGCCCAGCAGGAAATCCACTTCGGCGGGACGCATGAGCTCGGCCCGCGTCACCACATGGTCCTCGTAATTCAGACCGGCATGACCGAACGCGACACGACAGAATTCGCGGATTGACGTGGTACGCCCGGTCGCGACCACGTAATCGTCCGGCCCCTCCTGCTGCAGCATGAGCCACATCGCCCGCACGTAATCGCGCGCATGACCCCAGTCGCGCTTGGCCTCCAGGTTGCCCAGCGGCAGCTCACGCGCCAGCCCAAGCTTGATGCGCGCCACCCCGTCGGTGACCTTGCGCGTGACAAACTCGATGCCGCGCAGCGGGCTTTCGTGGTTGAACAGAATCCCCGAGCAGGCGTGCGTCCCGAAGCTCTCGCGATGGTTCACCGTCATCCAATGCGCATACAATTTGGCTGCAGCATACGGGGAGCGCGGGTGGAATGGAGTGGTTTCATTCTGCGGCGATGCCGCGACCTTGCCGAACATCTCCGAGGATGATGCCTGATAGAACCGCGCACCCGGCCGCGCGATGCGCGTCGCCTCCAGCAGATTGGCGGCGCCCAGACCGGTGACCTGGCCGGTCAGCAGCGGCTGACCCCAGGATGCCGCGACGAAACTCTGCGCGCCCAGATTGTAGATTTCATCCGGCTGATACCTCTCGACGAGTCGGATCAGGCTCGACAGGTCGATGAGATTGCCATCGACCAGCTCCACATCATCAAGAATGCCCAGCCATCTCAGTCGCTCGCCGACCACGTCCGACGAGGCGGAGCGCCGCATCATCCCGACGACGCGGTATCCCTTCTGCAGCATGAACTGCGACAGATAGGCTCCGTCCTGACCGGTGACGCCGGTAATCAGGCAGGTTGGCATGAACTTTCCTAAGCTCCCCGGCGGCTCCCCTCACAGAATATCATCCCGGATGCAAGCCTTCGCATGCCCCGCCGCCACCTCCGCCAGCACCGGCTCGATCCGCGCGCAATCGGCAATCGCATAGCGGCAGCGTGTGCGGAACACGCAGCCGGAGGGCGGCGCGAAGGGACTTGGGATCTCCCCGCGCAGCCCCGACAACCGCCGCCGCGACCGCGGATCGGGCTCCGGCGCTGCTTCCAGCAACGCCTGGGTGTACGGGTGCAACGGGTGGCGATAGATCACTTCGCTCGGCGCTACTTCCATCACCCGGCCGAGATACATCACCACCACGCGGTCGCTCATATACTGCACCACGGCCAGGTCATGCGCGATGAACAACATCGCCAAACCCAGCGAGTGCTGCAGATCGAGCAGCAGGTTCAGCACCTGCGCCTGCACCGACACATCCAGCGCCGAGACCGGCTCGTCGGCCACCACGAACACCGGCTCGACCGCCAGCGCCCGCGCGATGCCGATGCGCTGGCGCTGCCCGCCCGAGAATTCGTGCGGATAGCGCTCCCTCGCATCCCCCGGCAGCCCGACCTGGGCCAGCAGCGCTGCAACCCGTTCGCCGCGGTCCCCCCGCCGGCCGATACCATGGATCACCAACGCCTCGTTGATGATGTCGCGGACCTTCAGCCGCGGATTGAGGCTGGAATACGGGTCCTGGAAGATCATCTGCATGCGCCGGCGCAACGGCCGCAGCGCCGGCTTGTCCAGATGCGTGATGTCGGCGCCCTCGAAGCGCACCACGCCGCCCGACGGCTCAAGCAGGCGCAGCAAAGCCCGGCCCGCGGTGGTCTTGCCGCTGCCCGACTCGCCTACCAACCCCACCACCTCCCCCGCGCCGACGGACAGGCTGAACCGGTCCACCGCAACAAGCCCAAGGCCACGGCCGAACAAACCCCGACCCGTCGGAAAGGTCACCGTAAGCTCGGTTGCCTCGACCAAAGCGCCGCTCATGCCGCCGCCCAGTGATGACAGCGCACGTGATGCCCCGGGAGCACCTCGCCTAACGGCGGCATCTCGGCCCGGCACACCCCGTCCGCCAAGGGGCAGCGCGGCGCGTAGCTGCACCCCGGCGGCAGCGACACCGGGCTCGGCACCTGCCCTGGGATCGACAGCAGCCGCCGCGACTTATCCCGCCCCTCCACATGCGGAATGCTGCGCAGCAGGGCGCGCGTATAGGGATGCAGGGGCGCGGCGAACACCGCCGCGACCTCGCCCTGCTCGACAATCCGTCCGGCATACATCACTGCTACCCGGTCGCCGATCTGCGCCACCACGCCGAGGTTATGCGTGATGAACAGCACGCTCATCTCCATCTCGGCTTGCAGCGCCCGGATCAGCTCCAGGATCTGCGCCTGGATCGTTACGTCCAGCGCTGTGGTCGGCTCGTCGGCGATCAGCACCGACGGGTGACAGGCAAGCGCCATGGCGATCATCACCCGCTGCCGCATTCCCCCCGAAAGCCGGTGCGGATACTCCGATACGCGCCGTTCCGGATCGGGGATGTTCACCCGCTCCAGCATCTCCACCGTGTGAAGCCGCGCCGCTCTCCGTCCCAGCCCGCGATGCAGCCGCACCACTTCGGCGATCTGCTCGCCGACGGTCAGCAGCGGATTGAGGCTGCTCATCGGCTCCTGGAAGATCATGCCGATCTCGTTGCCGCGGATATGGCGCATTGCCGGTTCGGGCAGCGCGAGCAGGTCGCGGCCGCGGAACAGCACTGCGCCGGTGCTTTGCCCGGGCGCCGGGATCAGCCGCATGATGGAAAGCGCCGTCACCGACTTGCCGCTGCCCGATTCGCCCACGATCGCCAGGGTCTCGCCGCGGTTCAGCGTGAAACTCACGCCATCGACCGCGCGGGCCACACCTTCCTCAGCGCGGAACCAGGTGCGCAGCTCGGCGACCTCCAGCAATGCCTCGGTCATGTCAGTCGGCGAAGCCTCGGATCCAGCACGTCGCGCAGCCCGTCCCCCACCACCTGCAACGACAGCACCGTCAGCACGATGCAAAGTCCGGGGGCAAGGATCAGCCAGTCGGCGTTCTGCATGTACTCCTGAGCGGCAGCGATCATGTTGCCCCAGCTCGGGCTGGTCGGCGGCACGCCGGCGCCGAGGAAGGACAGCGCCGCTTCGGTCAGGATCGAGAAGGCGAACACGAATGTGCCTTGCACCAACAGCGGCGAGAGCAGGTTCGGCAGCAGATGCACCATCACCACGCGGCGCCCGCTGGCGCCCAGCGCCTCCGCCGCTTCGATGAACTGCAGCTCGCGCAACACCAGGGTGGCGCCGCGCGCCACCCGCGCCACTCTCGGAGTATAGACTGTTCCAAGTGCAATCACAACGTCGGTCAGCGACGCGCCAAGCGCCGCCATGAGCGCGATTGCCAGCAGGATGTCGGGGAACGCCATCAATGCGTCGGTAATTCGCATCAGCAGCCCGTCCAGCCGACGCACATAGCCCGACACCACACCCAGCACGGTGCCGCACGCCAACGAGGCCAGCACCACCAGGAACCCGACCGTGAGCGAGATCTGCGCCCCATAGATGCAGCGCGTCAGTTCGTCGCGGCCGAACTCGTCGGTGCCGAACCAGTGCGCCATCGAAGGCGGCGACAGCCGATGTGCGATATCCATCTTGCGGGGCGAATAAGGCGCCAACCACGGCGCGCCCACCGCCGCCACGACCACCACCAGCAGGACCAGCAGGCTCAGCAGCACCACCCGCCGGCGTACCAGACGGCGCAGCAGCCGAAGCGTCGGCGAGGCAGAGCGGACTGTCGGGGCCGCGACGGCGAGGTCCGACATCTCAGTAGCGTACCCGCGGATCGAGGACCGCATACAGCAGGTCGATGGCGAGATTGATCAGCACATAGACGCCAGAGATGACCAGCAGCGCGCCCTGGATCACCGGATAGTCCCGCCGCAGCACCGCCGAGACCACAAGGTTGCCGACCCCGGGCAGGCCGAACACCGTCTCCGTCACGATCGCCCCGCCCAGCAGTCCGGCGACGGTAAGCCCGATCACCGTCAGCACCGGAATGCGCGCGTTGCGGAACGCGTGCTTGAAGATCACCGCGCGCGGCCCCAGCCCCTTGGCCCGCGCAGTGCGTACATAATCCTCGGTCAGCACGTCCAACATGCTGGTGCGGGTGAACCGGATGATCAGCGCCGAACTCGGAATACCAAGCGCGACCGCCGGCATTATCAGGTAGCGCAGGCGCTCCAGCGGTCCCGCCCCCGGCGGCCCATAGCCGGCCACGGGCAGTAGGTGCCAGCGCACCGCGAGGTATTCGATCAGGGTCAGGCCTATCCAGAAACTCGGCAGGCTGGCCCCGGCCATGGACAGCGCCGTCAGCCCCTGGTCGATCAGACTGCCGCGTTTCACCGCCGAGACGATGCCGATCGGCACGCCGATCAGCATCGCGAGGCCTGCCGCCAGAACCGTGAGCTGAATCGTCAGCGGCGCTCGCTCGGCAATCGCCTGCGTTACGCTGCGGCCCAGAAAAATCGACTCCCCCAGCCGCAGCCGCACCACAGAATGCAGGAACTGCACGTATTGCAGCGGCAACGGCGCATCCAGCCCAAGCCGCGTGCGCAGCGCGGCGATGTCGGCCGCCGTCGCCGCCGGGCCCAGCATCACCGCGGCAGGATCGCCTGGGATCACGTGCGCGATGACGAACACGATCGTCGCCACCAGGAACATCACGATGACCATCCCGGCCAGGCGCCGCAGCAGATAGTGGGTCACAATGGAGCCCGCATCTCGACATCTGGGGTCATTTGGTCTAGTCTATCGGTCCAGACTGGAGATGGACATGAAAGAGATCGGAGCGTTCGAGGCCAAGAGCAAGCTCGGCCAACTCCTCGACACAGTTGAGCGTGGGGAGGAAGTGGTCATCACGCGGCATGGTCGGGCGGTGGCCCGGATGGTGCCCACCGCCACCAGCCACGATCGCGACAAGGCCCGCCGGATTGCCGACCAGTTGCTCGAAGCCGGAAGCCGCCTCACCTTGAGGGGGCTCAAAATCAAGGACCTGATAAGCGAAGGCCGCCGATGAGCCTTGTGATCGATGCATCGATCGCCCTTACTTGGTGCTTCTCCGACGAGCGAACCCCCGCGGGGACCGCAGTCCTCGACCGAGTGATCGAGCAAACCGCTTTGGCGCCTTCGATCTGGCCGCTTGAAATTCTCAACGCGCTTGCCGCTGCCCAGCGCCGCAATCGATGCAGCCTTACTGACCGCCTTCGCCTGGCCGGTTTTCTGCGCCAGCTTCCGATAGTTATTGATGATGATACGCTTTATCACGTCTGGACAACGACAGCCGAGTTCGCCGACCGATTCCGCCTCACGATCTATGATGCCGCCTATCTCGAGCTCGCTCACCGCCACTCTCTGCCACTCGCGACGCTCGACAGTGACCTGCGGCACGCCGCGAAGACTGTCGGCTTATCCCTGCTCGGCGCCGCATCATAAGCTCATGCACTGAGTTTCGTATTCCAGAACGCAGGCCAAATGCCGGGATAATAGCCGCTCATGCGCTTGCTCGCCCCGAATGTCGTGTAGCCGGCGCCGATCTTCACCGTCGGCACGTCGATGTAGAACTGCGCCTGCAGCTTGCGCCAGATCGGCACACGTTTTGCCGGATCGCTCTCGGTGACAAACGCATCCAGCAGCGCGTGCTTGTCCGGCGTGTCCCACCATCCCGGATAGCTCGGGTTGAAGATGGTGATCGACGAAGGTTCCGGCACCACGCCATGCCCGGTGACGAAGGCTTCCCACTGATCGGGGTTTTGCCGGCGTTGCAGGATCGTCGCCCAGTCCGTCACCACCAGGTCGATCTTGAAGCCGGCATCGGTCAGGTTGGCCTGGATCACTTGCGCGGTCTTGTATTGATAATCGTACTGCACGCTGGTCAGAACCCGGATCGGCTGGCCGCTGTACCCCGCCTGTTTCAACAACGCTGCCGCTTTGTCCGGATTGCCCTGATTATAACCAGGCGCATCGGGATCGAACCATGCAGTACCCTGCGGATAGATCGAGCCTTGCAGCGTCCACAGCGACTTGTCGCCGAACGCCGCCTCCAGCGCGTCGGAGCAGTTGATCGCCGCCTGCGCCGCCCGGCGCATGAGCACGTTGCTCATCACGCTCTTCTTGTTGTTCATGATGAACAACACCCACAGCGCGGCCGTCAGCACACCCGGTTGTACATCCGGCTTGTTGTGGATACGATTGTAGCTTTCCGGGGTCAGGTTGTCCGCCCAGTGATACTGCCCGGCCAGCAACCCGTCCGCCCGCGTGGTCGGGTTGGGCGATGGCAGGAACCGGACCTCATCGACCAACGCTTCGCGCCGGCCGACATAGCCGTTCGGCGGTCCCGGCGGTGAGACATATTGCGGAAACTTGCCGACCCGCACCCAGGTGTCCGGCTTGTATTCGATGAATTTGAACGGCCCGGTGCCGGTGAAATCCTTCAGCGGATCGGGCGCGGTCGCCACCCGCTTCGGCATGATCTGCGGCGAGCCGTTGGGGAATGCCAACAGATTGACCAGCGGCGAATACGGCCGCTTCAACACGATCTGTACGGTGCTCGGGTCGAGCGCCGAGATCGAATTCGAGGAACGCCCACGGGGTCCGCCCGCGCGGCGACAACCGACCCCAGCGTTGCAGGGACGCGACGACATCATCGGCGTTGACGGTGCTGCCGTCGTGGAAGGGCACGCCGCCGCGCAGCTTGATCACATAGCGCGTCCCGTCCTCGTTGATCTCCGGCAACGACGCCGCGAGCAACGGCGCGATGCTGAAATCAGGCGCGAAGATATACAGCGTCTCGTAGAAAAGCTGAGTGATCTCCGACAACAGATCCGAGGTCACCGGGGTCGGGTCGAGCGGACCCGGATCACCGGTCGTTGCGATATTCAACACGCTGGCCGCTTGCGCCCGGGCGCGGATGGAAGGTGCCATTGCCGCCGCTGCTGCCCCGAGCAACAGCGCGCGGCGTTCCGGTGACTTCGGTGCGTCCATTGCGGTTCCTCCGGATATCTTGGTTATATGCGGCCAGCATGGCAGAGGCCGATGCGGGACGGAAGCGCCAGGGAATGACAAACACCGACAATACTGCCGATATCCTGATCGCCGGCGGCGGCTCGGCCGGCTGCGTGCTGGCCAGCCGCCTCAGCGAGGACCCCGCCACGCGCGTGATCCTGATCGAAGCCGGACGTGATCTGACCGCGGAATTGTTTCCCGGTCGACTCGCCTCGGCTTATCCCGGCCGCGCCTATTTCGACCGCGGCTGGCTCTGGCCACAACTCGCCGCGGCCCGCGGCGATACCGGGACCAACCGCCCGGGCGATGTGCGCTTTTACGAGCAGGCGCGCATCCTCGGCGGCGGTTCGTCGATCAATGGCATCTGCGCCAACCGCGGCTCACCCTACGACTACGACGAATGGGCGGACGGCGGCGCAGCCGGTTGGGGATGGACCGACGTGCTGCCCTATTTCCGCAAGCTCGAGAGCGATCGCGATTTCGAAGGCCCGCTACACGGCGGGTCCGGTCCGTTACCAATCCGGCGGCACCGGAAGCAGGACTGGACGGGGTACACGCGCGCGGTGGCCGACAGTTTCGCCGCGATGGGCTATCCGCTGCAGGGAGACCAGAACGGCGAATGGACTGACGGCATCTTCCCAACCACGCACAACGTCGATGACCAGGGCCGCCGGGCCAGCGCGGCGGTGGCCTATCTTACGCCCGAGGTGCGCCGCCGCCCTAATCTGCGCATTATCACCGAAACCGCAGCGGACCGCCTCGTCATTGAAGGCGGGCGCGTCCGCGCAGTGCATGCGCGGCGCGGCGGCGAGACCATTACCTTCCCGGCACGGCAGATCATCCTCAGCATGGGCGCCCTGCAAACACCGGTGATGCTGATGCGCAGCGGCATCGGCCCGGCGCTGCATCTACGCGACCGCGGCATCACTGTGCATGCCGATCGCCAGGGCGTCGGTGAGAACCTGCTGGAGCACCCCAATATCGGCGTCTCCGCCTTCCTGGACCGGCAGGCACGTCTGCCGCCGGGTGACGGGCACCATCTACAAGCGTTGCTCCGCTACTCCTCCGGCCTGCCCGGCACCCCGCCCGGCGACATGCACGTCGCCATCTCCGCCCGATCGAGCTGGCACGCGGTCGGGCGCCGGATCGGCTCGCTCGGCTTCTGGGTCAACAAGGCGTATTCAAGGGGACGCGTACGGCTCGGCGAGAAGCCGGATGCCGCGCCGGACATCGACTTCCGCATGTTGTCCGATCCGCGCGACATGGAGCGACTGAAGCACGGTTTCCGGCTCGGCGTACGCGCCCTGTCGGCACCGGCGATGGCGGGCACGGTGCTCGACATCTTCCCGAGCGGGTTTTCCGCACGCATCCGCGCGCTGACCCGCCCCACGCCGCGCAACGCCGTGGTGATGGCGATCGCCGCCCCGATCATGGACCGGCGCGCGGAGCTCCGTCGCCGCTTCATGGCCTATGCAATGGAAACGACACACCCCGTCGAAGTACTTGTCGAAGACGACGCCGCGCTGGAGGCGCATCTGCGGCGCTCGGTCGGCGGCACCTGGCATCCCTGCGGCACGTGCAGGATGGGCGACTCGGCCGACCCGATGGCGGTGACCGACGCAACCGCCCGCGTGATCGGTATCGAGGGCCTGCGCGCCTGCGACGCCTCCATCATGCCGACGGTGCCCTGCGCCAATCTGAATGTGCCGGTGCTGATGATGGCGGAGAAGATCGCCGATGCGGTGAAGGCGGACGCACGCCCAAGCTAGGCGCGAGACACCAGCGACCCGCTTGACCGGCGTCGAGCAACCGCCTCACATATGTGGCGGCTCGGTCGGAGCCGCCACGTCCGCGGAAAGGGCAGCGCCCGCGGCACCTGATCGAGAAGGGCCTGTGAACTCCCTTTTCTGTCCGAGCGGCGGACACGGACACAGGAAGAGGGATGCTGCCATGACCGACCGCGCCGAGCGGGCGAATGTTCCGTTTCGCCTGAACCTCGAACAGCAGCGCAAGCGCGCCAAGGATCTGCATCGCGCCATGTCGGCGGTAAATCAGGCCGCGCTCGCGCGGTTTGCTGTCCATCACCCGAAGGATGTACCGACGGCGCATTCGCTGGCAGATGCGCAATTGGTGGTCGCTCGCGAGCTGGGCTTGCCGAGTTGGCCCAGATTGAAGGCGCATGTCGCGGCGATGGAGCGGGAGCGCGCGGCGATCACCCGGCGAGCGGGCGCGCCGGACGGCGAAATGCGGACACTGCATATCCGCTGCGGGTCGGACATCGGTACGACGCTGGCTGATTCCGGTTTCATTGGAGACCTTCTGGAGTATTCCGATCCGTTCTGCCAGGGACCGGTGACCGATGGACCCGATTTTGTCGCACTGCGTGCGCGCTTCTTGGCCGAGGCTTACGGCAAGCACGGCGGTTTTTCGTATCCCGAGGCCGCCAGCAAGCTGCAGCACGCCGAAAAGCGACTGACGGCGGCAGCGGCGGATTACCAGCGTGTCGTACTCTGGATGGAACATGATAGCTATGACCAACTGGTGCTGATCCGCTGCCTGGCCCAGTTCGCAGCCCGCGCTCCGGAAGCGTTGGAGTTGATCTCCATTAACCATTTTCCTGGATCGGCACGCTTCATCGGCCTCGGCCAGTTACCGCCGGAGGCGATGCGGCTGCTGTGGCCGAGGCGTAGGCCGGTCACATCGGAACAATTGAAACTAGGAGCCAAGGCGTGGACCGCGCTGAAATCCGGCGATCCGAGGACGCTGGCGACGATCGCGCGAGACGGCACGCCTGCCCTGCCCGACCTCAGCTCGGCGTTGCGGCGGCATTTGCAGGAACTGCCCTGGGTCGGGACCGGGCTCAGCCTGACGCAGCGGCTGATTTTCGAGATCCTTGCCGAGGAAAGCCGGACGATCGGGCAGGCGTTCGCCCGACTGATGGCGGAGCGCGAACCGCTGCCCTGGCTCGGTGATCTGATGTTCCTGCACATTATCGAGGCGATGGGACAGGTGTCGCCGCCGGTGTTCGAGGTCGCGGACGAGGACGATGCCTCACGATGGCGGCTGAGCATCACGCCGCTGGGCCGCACTATTCTGGCGGGCGCGCAGGACTGGCCTTCGCTCGATCCGCCGGAACGCTGGGTCGGCGGCGTGCGCCTGCGATCGGGCGGTCCGGTGTGGCGCTGGGACGACACCCGCGCCGGGGTCGTCGTGATGTGACACAGACAGCGCCCCCCGTGGTCCCATCTGTGACGGCGGGCAACGGAGCGGCGCGGTGAAGAGACTGCCGATCATTCTAGGAATAGCCGGCGTGGTGCTCGCCGTCCTGCTGGTGGTCGGGCTGGGCGCCGGCAAGATTGCCCGCGCCGTAAGCTCGGTCGGCTGGGACGGGTTCGGCCTGATCGTCGGCTGGCAGTTGCTGCTGTTTTTCGTGCTCGCCGGCGCCTGGCTTCTGCTGTGCCCGGAAGCGGGGCTGTGGCGCCTGGTGTGGGGACGGCTGGTGCGCGAGGGCGGGACGAACATCCTGCCGTTCTCCGAGTTCGGCGGGCTAGCCTTCGGCGCCCGCGCGGTCACGCTGGCAGGCGTGCCGTGGCCGAAGGCGATCGCCTCAACCATCGCCGATGTGTCGGCCGAGTTCATCGGCGAGCTGCCGTTCATTCTGTTCGGTTTCTTGATGCTGGTCCGATTGCGGCCGGGCTCTTCGCTGATCTTGCCGTTGGTGATCGGACTCGGCGTGATTGCCGCCGCGGCAGCGGCGCTGGTCTGGGCGGAACGACATTCGGCGAAGCTGTTCCATACGGTGGGGCGGCGCATCGCCACGCAATGGCTGCACAAGGCGGCGCGGCAGGCCGACGAGGTGCAGGATGAGTTCGATCGCCTGTTCAGCGCGCCGCGCCGGCTGCTCGCGGCCTCGGGCCTGCATTTTGCCGGTTGGGTGGGTGGCGGCGTGACGGTCTGGTTCACCTATCACCTGCTTGGCGCCAAAATCGATCTGCTGGCGGCGCTCACGCTGGAAGGCCTGTTGAGCTGCGCGCTGGCGGTGGCCTTTCTGGTGCCGGACGGGTTGGGCGTGCAGGAGGCTTCGTATATTGCGCTGGGGCGGCTGTTCGGCATGCCGGCATCGCTCTCGCTTAGCCTCTCGCTGCTGCGGCGTGCCCGCGACATCGTCATCGGCGCGCCAGCCGTACTTGCCTGGCAGGCACTGGAGGTGCGGCGACTGCGGCTGGACCGCGCACGCAGCGACTGATGTCATGCGACGGTTTGGCGGAATGGCGCTGCTCGGCGCCTGGCTGATCAGGCAGCACGCCTGGAGGGTGCCGGCGCGCGACAGCGTGTCCTTGGAGCGATGACTGGCGATGCTGCCGGTACGCGGCCTGAAGCTGGCCGCCCCGGTGTCCGTCCACTGGGACGCGCACCAGATCCCGTTCATCGAAGCGGAAAGCGACGCCGACCTCGCGATGGTGCTAGGCGCGGTGCATGTGCATCTGCGCTGGACGCAGATGGAGTTGATGCGCCGGCTGTCGCAGGGCCGTGTAGCGGAGATGATCGGCCCGCTGGGCATCGAGATCGATCATGCGCTGCGGCTGGTGGATTTCGGACGCGCAGTGCCGCGGATGGTCGAGGCGCTGCCGGCGGAGACTCGAGCCTGGTTGGAGGCCTTCGTCGCCGGCGTGAACCAGGGGATCGAGCTCGCATCCGCTTTGCCGCCGGAATTCGGCCTGCTGGGGCTCAGGCGCGAGGTGTGGACGATCGCGGATGTGCTGACGCTCGGACGGTTGGTGTCGCTCGACGTGACCTGGTTCACCTGGATGGGGCTGTTGCGGCAGAACCAGGCGGTGGCTGACGCGATCTGGCGGCGCGTAACGGCAGTAGCTGAGAGTATCGGCCGGTCGGGCAGCAATTCAGTGGTGGTTGCCGGGTCGCGCAGCGAAACCGGGGCGGCATGGCTGGCGAGCGACCCGCATCTAGGGGCGTCCCTGCCCGGCCCCTGGTTGCTGGCGGGGTATTGGTCGCCGGGCTTCAAGGCGGTGGGGCTGATGATACCGGGCGTGCCGATGTTCGCCCTGGGGCGGAATCCCCATGTGGCCTGGGGCGGGACGAACCTGCACGCGGCGAGCAGCGACCTTGTGGATGTCAGCGCCATCCCGGCTGGCGAGATTACCGTTCGGCATGAAACCGTCCGCGTGCGTTGGGGCCGGCCGCGCAGCGTGGCGCTGCGCGAGACACGCTTCGGGCCGATCGTTTCGGACGCGTCGTTCCTGCGATTGAAGCGTGCGGTGGCGCTGCGTTGGATGGGGCACCAGCCGAGCGACGAGCTGACTGCGATGCTGCGGATCAGCCGGGCGCGAAGTTGGCAGGAGTTTCGAGAAGCCGCGGAGCTGTTCGGCGTACCGGGGCAGAACCTGGTCTATGCCGACGCGGACGGGCATGTCGGCAAGCTGATGGCGGTGCGTCTGCCGGAACGGGCCGCGGTGCCGGCGCCGCCGATCTTGCCGCCGGAAGAGGCGGGTTGGGAGCGCGTCATGGGCAGCGCGGCGCTGCCGGCGACCTTCAATCCGGCGGACGGCGTGGTGGCGTCCGCCAACGAACGGCCCGAGCAGGCACCGGTGCCCGTAGGCTATGTGTTCTCCCCCCGAACGCGGTTCGAGCGATTGCGCGAACTGGCGTTGCAGGGCTGCGCGGATTTCGAGCTGCTGCGCGCGATACAGCTTGATACGATGGTGCGGCCGGCCCTGGGGTTCCGCGATGTGTTGCTGGGGTTATTGCAGCGTCATGCATCCGGGGCCGCGCGATTGGCGGCGTGTCTGTCCGGCTGGGACGGGCGATACGAGGCAGAATCGGATGGCGCGCTGGGCTTCGAGCTGCTGGTGCATCATCTGTTGGTCGCGTTGCGGGGGCGGAAGACGGCCAGGATCTATTCACATACTTGGCGGTCGCGCGCCCTGGCGCGCGCGGAGATCGAGGCAGCCGATACGGACGCGTTGGCGCGAGCGGCGCCGCGGGCGGCCCGGGCAGCGGACCGCGACCTGCGGCGGTTCGCGTGTTGGGGCGGGTTGCATCGCCTCGCGCTGCCGCACCCGTTCGCCGCCATCCCGCTGCTAGGCCGGCCGTACCGGTTCGGCGGCTGGCCGGTTGCAGGCAGCAACGAGGCGTTGATGAAGACCAGCCATCCGGTGACCAACCGCCGGCACGCCGCCGGGCTGGTGGTCACGGCGCGGCATATCTCCGATCTGTCGAACCCGGACCGCAACTGGTTCGTGCTGCTGGGCGGGCAGGATGGCTGGCTCGGCAGCACCACACTGATGGACCAGGTGCCGTTGTGGCGCGGCGGCGAATATGTGCACCTGCCGCTGCGCCCGGAGACGGTGCGGCGGCTATTCCCCCACCGCACCGAGTTCCGTGCTTGACGCGACGCCGCTGCTGCGCGCCTACGCGCGGCTGCGTGCCGCACTGCTGGAGGCGCAGGACCCCGCCAAAGCGCAGCGCGCGACTCTGCTGGCGTTGACACGACGCGCGAGAGAGACGCATTTCGGCCGGGGCCACAGTTTCGAGCGTATCCACAGTGTAGAGGATTTCCAGCGACTGGTGCCGCTGCGCCGCTACGAGGATTTCTGGCGCGACTATTGGCAGCCCGTGTTTCCGCGACTGAGCAACGTAAGCTGGCCGGGGGTGATTCCGTATTTCGCCGCAACATCAGGCACGGCGACCGGAAAGACGAAATACATTCCCGTATCCTGGGCGATGAATGCGAGCAACCGCGGGGCAGTGCTGGACCTGTTTACATGGCATCTGCGCGCACGCCCCGACAGCCGGCTGTTTGCGGGACGCAACTTCATGCTGGGTGGGAGCACAGCGCTGACCGAGCTGGCGCCCGGCATCCAGAGCGGCGACCTGAGCGGCATCGCGGCTCGGGAGATGCCCCTGTGGGCGCGTCCGCGCAGTTTTCCACCGTCGGAACTCGCTTTGCTGGCGGACTGGCAGGCGAAGATCGACCGGCTGGCCCCGCTTTCGCTCGCGGCGGATATACGCAGCCTCAGCGGCACACCAAGCTGGGTGCTGCTGTTCTTCGCGAAGCTCGCCCAGTTGCGGCCGGAGCAGCCGGTTCTTGTGGCGAATTGGTTTCCGCGGCTCGAGTTGTTCATCCATGGCGGCGTAGATTTCGCGCCGTATTGCGCGCGCTTCGCCGCACTGTTCGCGGGCAGCAGGGCGGAGCTGCGCGAAGTGTATCCGGCGAGCGAGGGCTTCATCGCTATTGCCGATCGCGGCTACGGCGAGGGCCTGCGGATGATACTCGACCGCGGTCTGTTCCACGAGTTCGTACCGGTGGATGAGGTCGATGCCGCGGCGCCGACCCGGCATTGGCTGGCGAACGCCGAGCCGGGGGTGAACTACGCGTTGGTGCTGTCCTCCAATGCCGGGCTGTTCGCCTATGTGCTGGGCGATACGGTGCGGCTGGTCTCGCGCCGCCCGCCGCGGTTGTTGATTACGGGGCGGCTCTCTTATTCACTGTCCGCGTTCGGGGAGCATCTGATCGGCGAGGAGATCGAGCAGGCAGTCGCCGAAGCCGCGACGGCGATCGGCGCGGCTGTGACGGACTACATTGTGGGGCCGGTGTTTCCCGATACGTCTCGCCCGCGCGGCGGCCATCGCTGGCTGCTGGAGTGGGCCGACATGCCTGAGGATCACGACGCAACGGCACGATTCGCGGCGGCATTGGATGCGGCGCTTTGCACCCGCAATGCGGATTATCGGGACCATCGGGCGGGCGGGTTCGGCATCGATGCGCCCGAGGTGGTCGTCCTCCCGCCCGGCTCTTTCGCGGCCTGGATGCGGGCGCGTGGTGCGCTCGGCGGCCAGCACAAGGTGCCACGCGTGTCCGCGGACGGCGTCCTGCTGCGAGAGGTGGAGGCCTTTGTGAAGCGTTGGGGATAGGGAGCCATCTGTTGGTATTGGTGGGACATGCGCTCGGCATCTGTCACGCCCGGCTTGTCGCGCTCTACGTCTCCCGAGCCGCTGCGTTCCAGCGTTGCGGTCGCAACTGCCCGCACAGCCGGAAGGCCCGCTTGCCGGATTGCCCTTCAGAATTCTGCCAACCCATCGACTGCTGCGCGAGCTGGATGGAAATTCAGTAAAGCGCCACCAGCCCCGCCGTCGGCGCTACCGTCGGAAAGTATGGCGATCCGTGCGTTATGCCGCGGCTCAGATTGGAGCCGATCAGGATCGCCAGAATGATATCCAGCGAGGTCGCCCGGCTGAACGCCCGCAATCCGGCCAGCCGGATCACGACAAACCGATGAAGAACGTGAGCACACGACGCAACGTCATCTGCCACCAGGTGATCGCACCGCGGTCCGGCCCGATGAGCAGACAGATTCCGTGCATAGCCGCTGCTGCGCTTCCGCTCAGTACCCAGGTTCCTGGTCGTGCTGCACACGCTGATAAGCCTGCTGCTGCTCTTCCTCCTGCTTGCGATGCTCCACTTTCGCGTGATGGTGCCCGATCGCGCAGCCGGCGACGGCGCCGAGCACCGCATGATGGCCGGCGACGTGACCAACGCCGGCGCCGACCGCCGCTCCGCTCAAGCAGCCCGCCGAAGCAGGGCCGGCGGCAATGGCAAACACTAGAATGGCGGTACTCAATGACTTCATGCGATCCTCGGCTGCGGCTAGGAGTGACCGTCGGAAACGCCACAACCGCCGGGGAAGTTCCCATTGCGCAGCGCAGGCGAGGTACGGATCGGCATCTCAGGCTGGCGCTATCCGCCCTGGCGCGGCGTTTTCTATCCGCCCGGGCTGGCGCAGGCGAAGGAATTGGCATTCGCCGCGAGCAAATTCCCCACGGTCGAAATAAACGGCACGTTCTACAGTTTGCAACGTCCCGAATTTTTTGCCGAATGGGCAGCAGCGACGCCGGAGGATTTCGTCTTCGCCGTCAAGGGATCGCGCTACATCACGCACATGCTGAAGCTACGCAACGCGGCCGCACCGCTCGCGAATTTTTTCGCCTCCGGCGTGCTTCGCCTCGAACGCAAGCTCGGGCCCATGCTGTGGCAATTCCCGCCGAATTTCGCCTTCCATCCGGACCGCATCGAACCTTTCCTGCGCTTGCTCCCCAGGGATACCGAAGCCGCTGCACATCTCGCGCGCCGACATGACACACGACTGCAAGGCCGAGCCTGGACCAGGACCGATGCACCACGCGTTCTGCGACACGCTTTCGAGATCCGCCATGACAGTTTCCGCACGCAAGCCTTCACCGACCTGCTGACCTCATACAACGTCGCATTGGTCTGTGCCGATACGGTCGAATGGCCGCGACTCATGGATGTGACCGCGGATTTCGTCTATTGCCGGCTGCACGGCTCCGAGGAACTGTATGCCAGCGGCTACGACGATGCAGCGCTGGACATCTGGGCCGCGCGTGTCGCAGCCTGGGCACGCGGAGAAGAACCTGCCGATGCCGAACGCGTGGGTGCCCCGGCACCAAGCCGGAACCACGACGTGTTTGTTTACTTCGATAACGATATAAAAGTGCGCGCACCGCGCGACGCCACCGGTCTCATCCAGCGGGTCACGAAGCTGTTGAGTATCCCGCCCGCCAGACGCTGAGCCGTGCCGCCCCGTGCAGGCGCTCGGCCAATAGCGGCGTGGTCCATATCGCCTCGTCGCGCCCTGTTTCAGCCACGACTAGCGCCCGTAGGGCGATCCAGCCGCGAGCATCAAGCTGTTCCAGGGCGCGTCGCACCAGGTCCAACCCGTAGGGCGGATCGAGGAACACCAATCCGCACGGCCGGCCAATTGTCGGATGCAGCGCATCGCCGGCAATCACGCGGCAACGATCCTCCGCGCCGCATGCGGCGATATTGGTGCGCAGGGCGCGCAACGCATCGGCATCCTGCTCCAGAAAGACCGCCCGCGCCGCGCCACGCGACAGCGCCTCCAGGCCCAAAGCGCCGGTGCCGGCGAACGCATCGAGCACATGTACGCCCTCGATCGCATCACGTCCCGCCCAGGGGGCGTGCAGCAGCATGTTGAACAACGACTGCCGCACGCGGTCCGCTGTCGGTCTCGTCGCCGCACCCGGCGGAGCAATCAGGCGCCGCCCACGCCAGGTACCGGCGACGATGCGCATCCCTTGCTGTTAAGCCCGGACCGTCTCCCGTCGGAACGTCACCACCAGCACATCGCGGAACCCCGGCCGCGACGGGTCGATGGGTTCCACCGGCGTCACCCCATGCATCACCCGGTTGTCGTCCACCAGAGCCGCGTCGAACGGCTCGGCCAGCGTGAAGCTACCGAGCGGCCGACGCATCAGATCGGTGACCGTGGTGACACCGCTCTTGATGTTCTGCCGCCCGATCAGCAGCACCAGGACGTGATCCACACCATCCTGATGCGTGCCCTCTGGCGTCGGCCGGCCTTCGCGTCCCGCTCGCGCTTCGATCCGGAACTGGTGCACCTCGATATGCCACGCGAAACGCTGGCTGGCCGGAGCCGGTGTCAACCGCTCGAACAGCGCGTGGCAGGTGGTAAGAATAGTGGGCATGCTGAAGCCGGCGCCGATCTCCGGCAGCACCGGATCGAACCAGCGCGCGATCCCGCCATTCAGCGCGTTATAGTCGCGGCTCTGGTAATGCGCCTGGTGCGGCTTGCGGACGATGCCCGCGGAATCGGCGGCAAACGCCGCGTGCCGGCGCTTTCTGTAACGCCCGCCATCCGCCATGTAGGTATCGAGCCCAAGGTCGTTCCAACTCGCCGCGAACGCATCCCAGTCCTCCAGCGACCCGTGCCGGCGAAATATGTCGCGCATCGCCGCACTATGCACGAACACGAACCCGTCGCGCGCAATGACCTGGGCGAGCTCCGGAATATCGGCCTCTCTCGCTTGCACTTCGCTCATTCGGCTGCCGCCTCCCGCCGTTCTTGCAACGTCGCGCGCGGGCTGTTGGGCGCGCGTGGCACGATATAGGTCTGGGCCGGGTTCCAGAAAGCAATCCCCAACTCCTGGAAGCGCATTTTCATGCGCCGGTTGAACTCGCGCTGCACCGCCCAGCGCCCCGAATTGGTGCAGGGAATTTGGCCGGAAATCGTGACCGAAGCGCCGTCCACCTTATCGACCCCCCAGAGCTGGAGGTCGCTCAGCATCTTCGAGGCGAAGTCGGGCCCCGTGCGCATCTCCGCGGCGATCTCCTTCAACACCTCGCTGACCCGATCCGTATCCTCCGCATAGGCGACGGTCACACTGACGGCGGCGTTGCCGAGCCCGCGATTGATATTGGTCACGCTGGTGACGGCACTGAACGGAATGATATGCACCGAACCATCGCCGGCGCGCAGCCGGATCGTGCGAACCGAGAGATGCTCGACAGACCCGGAGAGACCCGAGACGGTGACCCAGTCGCCGACCTGTACGGCGTTTTCGAGCAGCAGAAAGATGCCTGTGATCAGATCCTGCACCAACTTCTGCGAACCGAAGCCGATCGCCACGCCGACGATCCCGGCGCCGGCCAGCAACGGCGCGATATTGATGCCGATTTCCGACAGTACGGTCAGTCCTGCGATGACGACGATCACCACCAACAGCGTCGCCCGCAACAGCGGTAGCAAGGTGCGCAATCGCGCCGCCCGGGCCGCCTGCTGGGCCCGCGTGAGGCGGGCAAGATTCGCCTCGATAGCCGCGTTCGCTGCTTCCCATACCATTAGCGCCAGTACCACGGTCAGCAGCGTCGTGCCGAAAGCGGCGGCCAACCTGCGGCCGAGCAGACTGACGGTGAACCACGCGAAGAGCGGCACACCCCAGAATTCAAGCAGCGCGATCCCAGCCGCGATCGCGACAAGGCCGCGCGCGACGGCCTGCAATAAGGGATGATAGGCCTGCAGCCGGCTGTCCAACCCTGGATAGCGTTCAGCGATCTCGGGCGAGAGGTGCATGGCGCGCTCGATCGAGCCGAGAAGCAGGATCGAAACCATGCGCGCGACCGCCAGCACAAGGACCAGAACCACAAAGAAGCGCAGAGCGGCGGTGAAACCGTTAGGGATCTCCACCGCCCACACGATCCAGATCGCCGCGATGAAGAACAGCGCGATCCAGTGCCAAACAGGCGCGATGGCATTGCGCATCCGTGCAATCACGCCCGTCACGCCGGGTGGCGCGTGGAGCCGTTTAGCCACCGCGCGTCGCTTCTGCACCACCATCACGGCGAGGAAGATGTGATTGATCAGTCCGGCCGTTTTGAGCAGACCATCATGGGCCGGCAGGGACATATTGAGCAACAGCCCCACACTGGCGATCGCATAGCCGAAAATGGCGACGGCAGCGATCCGCCGTACCCAGCGCGTCGCCCACATGGCCGTCGGGTCGGAGACGGGCAGCAGTCTCAATTGCCGGCTTTTGGCGGATAGCATCATGCGCGCAAAGCAGATCACCGCGCTGCACGTCGCATATGCGTCCACCATCGCCAGGACAATCAGCCGCGTCTGGTCGGTGCCGCCGAGCGGCGTGACGGCGACGATATGCCCGGCAAACGCGAAAGCCAGCACCGGTAACAGGTCCAGCATCAGCCGCGTCAGCGCCAGCGGAAGCCGTTTGAGCAGTGCGGTGGCAGCCTGCCGACGGCGAAGACGCGGCTCACCCTCCCCGGCTTCGGCACGTGCCTCGCCGTCGTCGATATCCGCGCCGGGCACCGGCGCGGCTCCGACCAATCGTCCTTCCAGGAGCAGGACAGGACGGCGCAGCAGCCGCCGAACCGCCCATTCAATCAGTAATCCGCAGGCAAAAGCGATCGCCACCCGCCATGCCGCCTCCCGCAGCAGCGTAAGGGCCACCGGATTGGTGGCCATGACGACGGCCCACCCCCACAGCAACGGAATGCTCTGCACTTTCCGGGCACCGTTGACCGCCTGTGCTGAGATCCGGCCAAGCCAGCCGGATGCGCTCGTCACAAGGACGGCACCAAGGCTGTTCGGCTTCAACTGCACCTTGGCCGGCGTGGCCACGTTTGCATCCCCAGCGGCCGGCTTGCTTCCCGACGCCGTAGCCGGGGCCGAAGCCGCCGCCGTCACCCCTGTCGCAGCCATCGCGGGCGACTGCGGCGACTGAGCCTTGATGATGGTCTCCAGCGTGCTGACCATCTCCGCCCGCTTCTGCGGGTTATTGAGCACCTCCAGCGCCTGGCGTGCCTCGGCACCGGTGATCGCTGGCGGTGCTGCCGGCGAGCCTGCGCCGGCGTCCTGGGCGCGCGCCAACAACCCTGGCACAATCGCCAGAGCTATGATGAGCGATATCAACCAAAGCAGTTTCATTGCGCCGCGTCGGACCATACTCGCCATGGCCGGGTCAACTCCTGCCGCGTCGGCGGGTTGGCTCATGAAATCCAGGCAAGTCAGGCTTTACGTTCGCAAATATCCGGCCAAAGTGAGTTCATATGATCTTTCTGTTCATCCCGGTCGCGCTGCTGATGCTCGCCACGGTCGGCGTGTTGTTCGCCGGCATCATCGGGGTGGCACGCGGGGGCGGAGATCCGGTCCGATCCAACCGGCTGATGCGCTGGCGCGTGATCCTGCAAGCGGCCGCGCTGCTGGTGTTCGCGCTGATGATGAGCCTGCTGCACCACTAGCTAGGATGCGACGGTAAGCGCCGTCGAGAGTTCGACCGACTTCATCCCCGACATGGGTTTGACATCGGCTCGCGCCGCCACATATGGTCGCCGGCATATTGCAGGTGCGAACAGGCTGCCCGCTCGCCTCGGGCGGCCCGGTCGTGTGTGCGGTCAGGAAACGGCGCGGTTCCCCAATGAAGATACTCGTCCCGGTTAAGCGGGTGGTCGACTACAACGTGAAGGTGCGGGTGAAGGCGGACGGCTCCGGCGTGGAAACCGCCGGCGTCAAGATGTCGATGAACCCGTTCGACGAGATCGCCGTCGAAGAGGCGATGCGCTTGAAGGAAAAAGGCGTGGCTACCGAGGTCGTGGCGGTCTCGCTCGGTATTGCACAATGCGCCGAGACCATCCGCACCGCGCTCGCCATGGGGGCCGATCGCGGCATTCTGGTCGAAACCGACGCCGAGCTGCAGCCGTTGGCTGTTGCCAAGCTGCTGCGCGCGATTGCCGAACGCGAGCAGCCGAAGCTGGTCATCCTCGGCAAGCAGGCGATCGATGACGACATGAACGCCACCGGCCAGATGCTGGCTGCGCTGCTCGGCTGGCCGCAGGGGACCTTCGCCAGCAGGGTCCTGATCGAGGGCGACGGCATCACCGTCACCCGTGAGGTGGATGGCGGGCTGGAGACGGTGGCGCTGTGGCTGCCGGCCGTCGTGACCACCGATCTGCGCCTGAATGAGCCGCGCTACGCCTCGCTGCCCAACATCATGAAGGCCCGCAAGAAGCCGATCGAGACGATCAAGCCGGCCGATCTGGGGGTCGATCCCGCCCCCCGGCTCACGCTGGTGAAGGTGGGCGAGCCGCCCCGGCGCCAAGCCGGTAAGAAGGTCGGCTCGGTGGCTGAGCTGGTTGCCAAGCTCCGCGCCGAAGCGAAGGTGATCTGAAATATGACCGCCCTCGTCCTGCTTGAGTACGACGCTGCCGGCATCAAGCAGCCGTCGCGCAGTGCGGTTGCGGCGGCGACCGCCCTCGGGGAGGTGCACGGGCTGGTGGTAGGCAGCGACGTCGAGGCCGCGGCTTTAGCAGCCGCGAAGCTGCCCGGTCTCGCCAAGCTGCTGAAGGCCGATGCGGAGGGTTTCGCCCATATGCTCGCCGAGCCCACGGCCGCCCTGCTCGTGAAACTCGCGCCTGGCTATTCCCACCTGCTAGCCGCGGCCACGGCGGTGGGCAAGAACGTCATGCCGAGGGTCGCCGCGCTGCTCGACGTCCAGCCGATCAGTGACATCTCCGGCGTGGTCGATGCCGACACTTTCATTCGGCCGATCTACGCCGGCAACGCGCTTGCCACAGTGAAATCGGTGGATGCGAAGAAGGTGATCACGGTGCGCGCCGCCAGCTTCGACCCGGTGGCGAGCGAGGGCGGCACCGCGGCCATCGAGCCGGCTCCCGCCATCGACTGGCCGGCGCTGTCGCGGTTCGTTTCCGCTGAACTCTCCAGGAGCGAGCGGCCGGAGCTGACCGCCGCACGTGTGGTGATCTCCGGGGGGCGCGGCATGCAGTCGGGCGACAACTTCAAACTTCTTGAACCGATCGCCGATAAACTGGGTGCCGCTATCGGCGCTTCACGTGCGGCGGTCGATGCAGGCTTCGTCCCGAACGATTACCAGGTGGGACAGACCGGCAAGGTCGTCGCTCCCGATCTCTACGTCGCCGTCGGCATCTCCGGTGCGATCCAGCACCTCGCCGGGATGAAAGACAGCAAGGTGATCGTGGCGATCAACAAGGATGAGGAAGCGCCCATTTTCCAGGTCGCCGATTACGGCCTGGTGGCTGATCTGTTCACGGCGCTGCCTGAGTTGGCGGCCGAACTGGAGCGCTCCTGATGAATGTCGAAGTCAAACCGGCCAGCCTGCTGGCCGAAGCCCCGGAGATCACCAGCGTCGGGGTGGTCGGCGCCGGACAGATGGGCAACGGCATCGCCCATGTCTGTGCGCTCGCCGGCCTGCCGGTCACCATGCTGGACGTGAACCCCGCAGCCCTCGAAAACGCGATGGCCACCATGGGCCACAACATGGAGCGGCAGGTCAATCGCAACCTGATCACCGCTGAGGAGCGCGATGCGGCGCTGGCACGGGTCACGACCACAGCGGATTACGCGGCATTCGGTGCGTCCGACCTCGTCATCGAAGCCGCCACTGAAAAGGAAGCGGTCAAGCACGCCGTGTTCCAGGCGCTGACTCCGCATCTGAAGTCCTCCTGCATGCTGGCTTCCAACACCTCCTCGATATCGATCACCCGCCTCGCCGCGGCGACCGATCGGCCAGAGCGCTTCATCGGCATGCATTTCATGAACCCGGTGCCGGTAATGAAGCTGGTGGAGATCATCCGCGGCATCGCCACCGACCAGCCGACATTCCTGGCTGTTCAGGCGCTGGCGAGCCGGCTCGGCAAGACCGTCGCAGTAGCAGAGGATTTTCCCGCTTTTATCGTCAACCGCATCCTGGTCCCGATGATCAACGAGGCGGTTTACGCCCTTTATGAGGGTGTCGGCTCGGTCAGCGGCATTGATACCTCCATGCGAACTCGGCGCCAACCATCCGATGGGCCCCCTGGAACTGGCGGACTTCATCGGTCTCGACACCTGCCTGTCGATCATGCAGGTTCTGTATGAGGGGCTGTCGGACAGCAAATATCGCCCGTGTCCACTTTTGGTGAAATATGTCGAAGCCGGTTGGCTTGGACGCAAAACCGGACGTGGTTTCTACGATTATAGTCACACTCCGCCGCGACCGACCCGCTGACGCTACCCCTAATCGGCCCGGCGCGCGCTGGCCCATGCCAGATAGTTGACAGTTCAATTAAGCTTGCATCACTATGTATTGCTGGCTACCGGAGTTGTGACCGGCCGGCCAAGAACGTGGCTTCGAGTCTTGGGTTTGCGGTTTGGGATTGAGCTTCCATGCATCAGGTAAAAAGCCTCGTCAGCAGAATGAGCGTAGCGTTCATCGCACTGGCGATGGCCGGCGTTGCGGCATTTTTGCAACTTACCGTGCATGATCCGCACCATGTGCTGCTGACCGCACTCGGCTCGTGGGGGCTGCTGTCACTCCCTATCGGCTTGCTTGTTGGTCACGTCGCCCTGGGCGAAGACTGATCTCGAAATCTGGACGCGCATCTGGCATGCGTCAGGCGAGCAGCGCGGCATATCCAGCGTGGCCATGACCTGCAGGCGCCGCATGTAGCGCGGCTCGTCGGGCATGTAGTCGGCCACGGCATTGTGGATCGTACCGATATTGTCCCACATCAGCACGTCGCCCTCAGCCCACTGATGGGCATAAAGATACTCGGCGCGTTCCTGGTGCCGGAACAGGAAATCGAGGATCTCGCCGCTTTCCCGCTCCTCCATTCCGTCAATCCGCATCGTGTAGCCGGGGTTGGCATAAAGGACAAAGCGGCCGGTAATCGGATGGCGGCGGAACACCGGCTGCGAGACCGGCGGCTTGGCGCGGCGTTGCGCCTCGGTCAGCTTTTGCCGGGTGGAGCCCGGCCGTGCCCGCATCATGTCCCAGAACTTGGCGAAATCGTGTGTTGCGGTGCGGCCCTCCAGCGTCTGCTTGAGCGTCTCCGGCAGATCGTCATAAGCAGCGTGCATGTTGCGGAACTGCGTCTCGCCCAAAGGCTTGCCGTTCCGCCGCGGCACAAGCTGGGCATGCAGGATATTCGCTAAAGCAACATCCCGGCTGTACGACATGTCGGTGTGCCAGCCCTGCCCGGCGTCATGCAGGCCGAGCGGCCGGCCCGCCGCGTCCTTCACGTTGGATAGGATCATCATCTCGGGACAGCCGGGCTCGTGGAAAAGGTTCGCGACGTTGACCTCCAGCTCGCCGAAGCGCCGGCCGAAGGCGGCAAATGCCGGTACGTCGAATGTCTGTCCGGGGAAACAGAGTACGCCATGCGTGCCGAGCGCACGCAGGATGGCGCGGAAATCGGTGTCGGACAGCACCTGCCCGAGATCGGTGACTTCGATGCGGGCGCCAAGGCACTGGCCGGTTGGGATGATTTGCATGAGATCGAAGTCCCGCAGACGCTAGGAAATTGTCACGCCGCTATCCACCGGCAGGATCTGGCCGGTGATCATGCGCGCCTCGTCGGAAGCAAGATAGAGAGCCGCCTGGGCGACGTCCTCCGGTTCGATTAGACCCAGCAAGTGCGATTTCGCCAACCGGTCTATGGCCGCGTTGCCCTCCATCAGCCGGCGCACACGGCCTGTCATCGTGGCCGACGGAGCGATCGCGTTAACCCGGACCTTCTGAGCGGCGAACTCAACGGCGAGCGAACGGGTCAGCGCCGCGATCCCGCCTTTCGCTGCGGTGTAGCAGTCGCGCCCTGCAATTCCCATCAGCGCAAGGTTGGACGCCATGTTGATGACCACGCCGCCGCCGGAGCGGATGATTTCGGGAATCCCGAACCGGCATCCCAGGAATGTTCCGTAGAGATCCAATTTGATCGCTCGCCAGAATTCCTCGAGCGGCGCTTCGACGGCGGTGTTGTCCTGTGGCGTCGAGCCGCCGGCATTGTTGTGCAGGATGTGCAAGCCGGCGAAATGATCGCTGGCATGACGGATCGCAGCTTGCAAACTTTCAGGATCGGTGACGTCTGTGCGGATGGCGATAGCCCGGTCGCCGACGAGATGGGCGGCTTCTTCGCCCGCTACGGCATCGATTTCCGCAATCGCGACCAGGGCGCCCTCACGTGCGAACAGGACCGCCGTGGCACGACCTATTCCGGTGCCGGCGCCGGTGATGAAAGCAGTCTTGCCTGCCAGGCGCCCCATTCCTGATCCTCCCTTGCCACGCTACCAACTCAGCTCCCGCGTCATCGCCTCGATCCCGGCGAGCGTCAGCGGAAACATACGCCCTTCCATGAGCTGACGGACGATCGTGATTGACTGCACGAACGGCCAGGAGCGCTCCGGCGTCGGGTTGAGCCAGGCGGCGCGCCGGTAATGCGAGGTAAGCCGGTCCAGCCATGCCCGGCCCGGTTCCTCGTTCCAATGCTCGACACTCCCGCCCGCCATGGTGATTTCATAGGGACTCATTGCAGCGTCGCCCACGAAGATCAGCCGGTAATCCGCCGCATAGGTGCGCAGCACCTCGGCGGTGCTAACCGTGCAATCGTAACGCCGGCGATTATCCTTCCACACCCGCTCATAAGGGCAGTTGTGAAAGTAGAAATGCTCGAGATGTTTGAACTCGGAGCGCGCCGCCGAGAACAGCTCTTCCGACAGCCGCACATGCTCGTCCATCGAGCCGCCGATATCCAGGAACAGCAGGATCTTCATCGCGTTGTGCCGCTCCGGCACCAACCGAAGATCCAGCACGCCGGCATTGCTGGCGGTGGCGCGAATCGTATCGGACATATCGAGCTCGACCGGAGCCCCTTCGCGCGCAAAACGGCGCAGCCGGCGCAACGCCACACGAAAATTACGGGTGCCCAATTCGAGATCGCCGTCGAGGTCGCGGAAGTCGCGCCGATCCCACACCTTCACGGCGCGGCGGTGCCGGCTCTCCTGCTGGCCTATGCGCACGCCCTCCGGATTGTAGCCATAGGCGCCGAACGGCGAAGTTCCCGCGGTGCCAATCCATTTCGAACCACTCTGATGCCGGGATGTCTGTTCAGACAGCAACTGCCGCAGGCGGTCCATCAACGCCTCGAACCCGCCCAACGCCTTGATCTGCGCCATCTCCTGCGGCGTCAGCAGCTTTTCCGCCATTTTGCGCAGCCATTCCGCTGGCAGCTCCCGAGCGGTCACGCCCTTGTCGCTCTCGATGCCCTTGAAACAGGTGGCAAACACGCGATCGAAGCGGTCGAGATGGCGCTCGTCCTTCACCAGGGCGGCTCGGCTCAGATAATAGAAATCATCCACATTGTATTGCGCTATCCCAGCCTGCACGGCGCCGATCAGGGCGAGATACTCGGTCACGGAGACCGGCAACCCCGCCTGCTTCAGGGACAGCAGGAAGGTCGTGAACATTGGTGGCTATCCCCCGCGCCGCGCCAGGAACGCGATCCGCTCGAACAAATGCGCGTCCTGCTCGTTCTTCAGCAGCGCCCCATGCAGCGGCGGAATCACCACGTGGCTCTCGCGCGAGCGCAGCGCCTCCGGCGGAAGGTCCTCGATCATCAACAGCTTCAACCAGTCCAGCAGCTCCGACGTCGCCGGCTTCTTCTTCAGCCCGGGGATCTCGCGGATCTGGAAGAACACATTCAACGCCTCGCGCGCCAATGCGTGTTTGATGTTGGGACAATGCGCCTCGACGATGCGCTCCATCGTCGCGCGGTCGGGGAAGCGGATGTAATGGAAGAAGCAGCGGCGCAAGAAGGCGTCCGGCAGCTCCTTTTCATTGTTGGAGGTGATCACCACGATGGGCCGGTGCTTCGCCACGACCGTCTGCCGTGTCTCGTAAACGAAGAACTGCATCCGATCGAGTTCCAGCAACAGGTCGTTGGGGAACTCGATATCCGCCTTGTCGATCTCGTCTATCAGAACCACGACAGGCGCGTCGGCCTCGAACGCATCCCACAGCTTGCCACGCACAATGTAGTTGCCGATGTCGTGCACCCGCGGATCGCCGAGCTGGCCGTCGCGCAGGCGGGAAACCGCGTCGTATTCGTAAAGCCCCTGCTGCGCTTTGGTGGTCGATTTGATGTGCCACTCGATCAGTGGATGGCCGAGCGCGTCGGCCACCTCATGGGCCAGCATGGTCTTGCCGGTGCCGGGCTCCCCCTTGACCAGCAGCGGGCGTTGCAGGGCCACGGCGGCGTTGACCGCGACCTCCAGGTCGCGGCTGGCAATATAGGTGTCGGTGCTCCTGAACTCCGGCACGCCTCGTCTCCAACTCGTTGCGCGGACCATAGTCGGCGGTTGACCGGGCCAGGGCAACTCGCCAGCCTCCGCCCCAAGCGGAGGACAACACATGCGCCCGTTCGAAGGCATCAGGGTGATCGATATAACGCATGTGCTGGCGGGCCCCTTCGCCGCTTACCAGCTCGCTGTGCTCGGCGCCGACGTTATCAAGCTCGAGCACCCGCGCGACCCTGATCAGAGCCGCGGCACCGGCACCGATCGCGAGCTGAACCGCCGGCAGATGGGCACCGGTTTCCTTACCCAGGCGTCCAACAAGCGCTCGATCACAGCCGACCTGAAGACCGAGCCCGGACGCGAGATTTTGCGTCGCCTTGTGCGCACTGCAGATGTGCTGGTGGAGAACTACCGCCCGGGCGCGTTCGAGGCGCTGGGCCTCGGCTATGAAGCGATGGCGGCGATCAATCCGCGGCTGATCTATGCCTCGTTCTCCGCCTTCGGGCAGGACGGCCCTCGGCGAACGCAGACCGCCTATGACCACGTGATCCAGGCAACCTCGGGCATCATGGCCATGACCGGCACCGAAGACGTGCATCCGATCAAGGTCGGCTCCCCGGCGATCGATTACGCTACGGGCACGATGGGTGCGTTCGCCCTGGCAGCGGCCCTGTTCCAGCGCGAGCGGACGGGCCGCGGGCAGCGTATCGACATGGCGATGCTGGATGTGGCGATGATCCTGATGTCCTCCCACCTCAGCGGTTACCTGCGCAATGGCCGCCATCCGGAGCCGCACGGCAACAAGCAGCCGCACGCCACCAACTCGGCTTACCAAACAAAGGACGGGCTGGTGATGTTGGGGGCGAGCAACCTGCGCCAGCAGCGGCGGTTATGGACGGTGCTGGAGCGGCCGGAGATGATCAAGCGATCGAACGAGGAGCGTGACGCCTGCCGCGACACCGAGGAATCTGTGCTGGCCGAGATCATGCTGACCCGCACAGCCGATGAGTGGGAGTTCTATCTGCAGTCCCGTCACGTGCCGGCTGCCCGCGTTCGCCGCATGGAAGAAGCCGTTGCCGACCCGCAACTCGCGACGCGTGGGGTGATCCATCGCCATGCGCAGGCATTAGGTATAGAAGGCGGCTTCGGCGTGCCGCTGGCGGCCTTCAGGTTCGCCCATGACGGGCCGCGAATTGATGCCCCGCCGCCGACGCTCGGCCAGCACAACGAAGAAATACTGATCGGGCTCGGCTACAGCCGGACCGAGATCGAACAGCTTCGCACATCGGGGGTGATCTGACATGCAGCTTGGCAGGCTAGGCGTGTGGTATCCGGTGGACCGCCTGCAAGCGGCCGACCTGCGCGCCTTCGTGCGCGATGTGGAGCAGCTCGGCTACGATGCCCTTTGGTATCCGGAATCGCGCGGCTATGAGTTGTTCTCTGCCGCCGGGTTCATGCTCGGTTCTACACAGAAGTTGAAGATCGGCAGTTCGATCGCCAGCATCTACGCACGCGACGCGTTCACAGCCGGGCGCGGCGTAGTGACGCTGAACGGGCTGTACGGCGACCGCTTCATCCTCGGACTGGGGGTGAGTCACCTGCCGATGGTGGAAGGCGTGCGCGGCCACACCTATCAGAAGCCCGTACCGGCGATGCGCGCCTATCTGCAGGGCGTGATGAAGGCCGCAGGCGGGGATCAGCCGGTCGCCATCGCCGCACTAGGCCCGCGCATGCTGGCGCTCGCCGCCGAGATGACACGCGGCGCCCTGCCCTACAACACGACGCCGCAACACACGGCGGAGGCGAAGCAGGCGCTCGGCGCGTCGAAAATTCTGGTCGCGGAGCAGAAGGTTTGCTTGGAAACCAACCCGGTACGCGCCCGGGCGCTCGGGCGCAAGGAGCTCGAACGGTATCTGCGGCTGGACAACTACCGCAACAACTGGCTGCGGCTCGGGTTCAGCGAGCAGGAGCTGGCGCAGGGCGGCAGCGACCGGTTCATCGATGCGATGGTCTTGTGGGGCGACGCCGACAAGGTAAAACAGGGGCTGCGCGCGCATTTTGATGCCGGTGCTACGCATGTCTGTATACAGCCGGTGCACGAGGAAGGCGATGTCATTGCCCGCGACCGCATCCTCCGCGAGTTGGCGGACACATAAAACGCCCCTCCCTCTCCGCCCCGAAAGGAATCCATGTTCGGGCGGAGAGGGTCAGGGTGAGGGGACTCCGTTACCGCACCCGTCGCAACAGCAGCCGCACCGCGCCCGGATTCGCCGCATGCGGATGCGCAGCGGCAAGCACCAGCGGCCGGATATCCGGCAGGTTCAGCCAGAGCGGCAATTCACGACGCAGCACGCCCCCTTCGAGCGAGCCGCGGCCGGTGATGATCTCCACGCAGCGCACCCGGTCCGCATGCGCCATGCGCAGGAACCCCGTCAACGTGTGATAAGCGTGCTGGGCCGTGTGCCCGTGCAGATCAAGCTGACGCGCGGCCGCAAGCTTACCGGTGCGAAAGCGCTGCCACGTGCTGCTGTCCACGCCGGCCGGATGCACCCCGATGGACACCGTCGGCAGCACCACCCGGCCACGTGGGGCAGCGACGGCAGCGGAAACCTTGCGAGACGGGCCAAGCGCATCGGCGCCCGCCGAAGGTTCGGGGTGGACACGGCCCGACAACGGCTCGATCAGCCGAGTGAAACTCGCCCAGGCGGCGCGGTCGCTCTCCGTCAGGTCCCGGTCCATGCAGCTCAGGACCTGGTGCTCCGTTCGGCGCAGAGCAACAGCGCCGCCAGCCCGGCCAGCACCCCGGCTACAGTGTACGGCACCGTGAACCCGCCCAACGCCGTCACCCCGGTCCCGAACGCCGACGGAAACACCATCACGCCGGCGAACATTGCGGCGGTACCGAGCCCTGTGGCCTCGGTCCGTCGAGCTCCGCCCAGATGGGCATATTCCGCATAGGCCACCCCGGTATAGCCGCTGGCGGTGATGCCGCCGAACACCGCCAGACCCAGCACCGCCGCCCACGGCCAGCCCGGCCCCAGCCAAGCCGCCGCAAACGCAGTCGCCGCCATGCCGAAGCCGAGCGCGGCCAGCACGCGGGCTGGCGACAGAAAGCGATCGGCCACCCACCCCCAGAACGGCCGGCTCGCGGCTCCGGCTATCTGGTAGACAGCCAAGGCAAACCCGGCCGGCACCAGCGCCAGCCGGACAACGCCCGTCAGTTGCACCGTCATGAACGCGATGAAGCAGAGCTGCAGGCCCGAAAACACGAAACTCACCACCGACAGCCGGCGGATACGCACATCCCCGCGCAGCAACCGGATCTGGTGCCGCACCGCGCCGCTCCAGAGCCGGTGCCCCTGATCGCGATCGGCATCCCAACGCCGACGCGGCAGTTCCATCAAAACAAGCAGCAACAGCACGGGACCCAATTCGCCAAGCATCGCAACACGCCAACTCGCGGCGACCGCGACCGGCGGCACGATCAACGACCCCAAGACACCGCCGAGTGGCACCCCGATCTGGCGCAGCGACATGACGAGGTTGAACACCGGTGCCGGAGTCTGCGGCACCAACAGATGCGTGCTGGCCGGCGCGATGGCCCCATACGCCAGCCCCAGCACCACGGCGCCGAGCGCAATCGCGTCCAGGCTGCCACCCGCCGCGGCAGCCAACATACCGAGCACCGCCAGCAACACCACCTGGCTGACGCGCACCGCACCGTAGCGGTGCACGAAGCCGGGCGAGAATACCGCCGAGACAACCCCGACGGTATAGACGATCGAAACAAACATCCCACTCAGCGCACCCGGTACATGCAGATCCTGCGCAATCTCGGGCGCCACGGCGGGGATGGAGAACAGCGCCATGGTGGCCAGCGTCTGCACCGCCAGCGTCGCCGCCAGCGGCCAGATCGGCATGTCGCGCAGGGCGCCGAGCGTGGCGCCGCCCCTCCGCCCGTCGCTACCCGTCATTGCGGATGATCGAGACCTCTGACCCCGCTCAGCGTCGCACCCCTGAACGTCGCGCCCTGCACATTCGCGCCAGTAAAGTCCGCGCCGGTCAAATAGGCCCCGGTGAAGTCGGTGTCGCTCAAACCGGCACCAATGAAACGAGCACCATTCAGCCTGGCAAAACGGAACGTCACATGGCCAAGCCCGGCGCCGGTAAAATCGGCGCCGTCCAGATTGGCGCTGACGAAGGCGGTGCGCAGCAGACCCATAGACTGGTTTGCCATGTTCACCGTCATTTGGGCGTGCGAGAAATTCGCGCCCCGCATGTCGTCGAAGCTGAAATTCACCGTGATAGACGCATCCGACAGGTCAGCCCCCACGAACGTCGCCGCCTGATCGGGCGTGTTATCCATCCCGGTCGATGTGACGACTGTCTGCAACGTCGCGCCATGCAGGCGCGCATGCGTGAAGTTGGCGCGGATGATCCAGGTGAAGGTCAAGTCCGCCCCGCTCAGGTCGGCGCCGGTGAGATCGGCGCCGACCAGCTTGACCCCGTGCAGATTGGCCCCTGCCAGGTTCGCACCGGCCAGATTGGCCCCTCTCAGGTCAAGCCCGCTGAGGTCGTCGCCGCTCATGTCCCTGCCGGACAAATCGACCTTGCCGGCCGGCCCAGCCGCGACCGCGGCCTGCACCTGCTCAGCCGTCATGTGCTCGACTGCCATTGATGGCGCCGACCAGAGCAAAACGAGCAGCGCCGTGATGGTGCTGATGTGGTTCACATCATCATGCCCCGACAAGCACCACGTGCAAACGGCGGGGACCATGTGCACCGAGCTCCAACGCCTGCTCGATATCCGCCGACCGCGACGGACCGGTGACCAGCATGACATTGCGCGGCATCCCCCCGATCTCGGCGCGCAGCAAATCCCACGCTTCCTCATACGCACCGACAATCCGGCTCGCCAGCAGCAGCACGATCTCGGTATCGGCGAGCAGATTAAGCGTGGTGGGACGCGTCGGACCCGAAGGCAGCATCAGCGTGCCGGTTTCGGCGATGCCGGCAAAACCGTGCTGCAAGCTGACCGCGTCATCGGCCGCGGCGCGGCCTTCGCGGACGCGCAGCAGCGGCCGCGCCGACCACTCGATCGCGCGCAACTCCGGATGCGGCGCCATCACCAGTTCGCTCGGCAGGTTCTGCGCCGCCAGGTAGTCGACGATCGCGCCCGGTACGGCGTCGATATCAGGCACTCGCGCCACAGGTCCCGAACTCCTTCTCCACATTGGCTATGAAGAGCGCGATTTGCTCCTCATGCGGCAGGCGCGAACGCGCCGGAATCAAATGCCGCGGATGCCCGGCCATGCGCGCCCGCAGCGTATCGGCCACATCCTCCGCCAGCGCTCCGCGTCGCAGTCCTCGCCGGATCGACCTCAGCACCGTCTCGCGGCTCATCGCGTGCGCTGGCGTTGTGCCCGGGCGTAGCGGGCGAAGAACGTATCGCCTTCCGGCGCCGGCAGGTCGCGCCCCTCGGTCCAGCCGCCGGCGAGCGGCAGGCGGGCGAAGCGTCCGCGCCGCCGGCCCATTGCGGCGAAGCCGGCAGCCGCCGCCCGCGTCACGATGCGATACAGCGAGGGCCGTCGCGCTACCCAGGCCCACACCGCCACGTTGTGCCGCTGCGTGGCCGGAGTCAGGTGCCGCTCGAACTCACGTTCCCGCCAATGGCGCATCAGGCCCGGCAACGGGATCTTCACCGGGCAGACGCTCTCGCATTTACCGCAGAAAGTGGACGCGTTCGGCAGCAGTCCCGCTTGATCGACGCCGACCAGCGCCGGTGTCAGCACACTACCCATCGGCCCGGGATAGACCCACCCATAAGCGTGCCCGCCCACCGCGCCATATACCGGACAGTGGTTCATGCAGGCGGCGCAGCGGATGCAGCGGAGCATGTCCTGGAACTCGGTGCCGAGCATCGCCGAGCGGCCGTTGTCCAGCAGCACGACGTGGTACTCATCCGGCCCGTCCAGATCGCCCGGCCGGCGCCCGCCGGTGCTGAAGGTCGTATAGACGGACAGATCCTGACCGGTGGCGGAACGTGCCAGTACGCGCAGCAGGCTGACGCAATCCTCCAGCGTCGGCACGACCTTCTCGATGCTGGCGAGCACGATGTGCACACGCGGCAGCGTCTGCGTGAGATCGCCATTGCCTTCGTTGGTGACGATCACGCTGCTGCCAGTCTCGGCGATAAGGAAATTGGCGCCGGTGATGCCGACATCGGCCGCCAGGAACTTCTGCCGCAGCCGCGCGCGCGCCTCGGTCAGGATGTCGCGACGTTCGTGAAACACTCGATCGGCCGGCAGGTCGGTATGCGCCGCGCGGAACGACGCCTCCCAGTCCTCTCGGTTGAGATGGAAGGCCGGCGCGATGATGTGGCTCGGCGTTTCGTGACGAAGCTGAAGGATATATTCGCCGAGATCGGTTTCAACGGGCTGGATGCCATGCCGCTCCAGGTGCTCGTTGAGGTCCAGCTCCTCGCTGATCATCGACTTGCCCTTGGTGACGGTCTTCGCGCCGGCCTGAGCGCAGATCGCCAGCACGGCAGCGCGCGCCTCATCGGCCGTTGCGCACCAGTGCAACCTGCCGCCGGCTTCCGTCAGCCTCGCCTCGTATTCCTCCAGATAGAAGTCGAGATGAGCCAGCGTATGATTCTTGATGTCGCGCGCGATGTCGCGGAGCTGCTCGAACTCCGGGAGCGCGGCGACCGCAGCGGATCGGCGCGCAACGAAGGAGCTGCCGCTGCGCGCGAGCGCCCTCTGCAGCCCGGGATCCGCCATGGCGGCGCGGGCATTCTGCTTGAAAGCGGGACTGGTCGGAATGTGCATCGCGGGAATGTCTGTGCAACGGCCCGCCGGATCAACCGCGCAACGCTGCCCACACCTGCGCCGGCCGGGGAATTGGTGCAACCGCCCCATACCCGGTGCACTTCAGCGCCGCCGCTACGTTAGCGTACCGCGTCGCCTCCTCCGCTTCGTCCCCGGCCAGAACGCGCGCGAGAAAACTGCCGCAGAGCGTATCCCCCGCCCCGGTCGCATCCACCACATCCACCCGGTGCGGCGGCAGCCGCACGCGTCGGTCCGGCGTGGCAAAATATGCCCCCGCCTCGCCCATCTTCAGCACCGCGACACGCGGCCCCAGCCGCAGATAATGGTCCAGGATCGCATCGGGATCGGTCAGCCCGAGCATCGCTTCGGCATCCTCCAACCCGGGAAACACATAATCGGCCTGCGCGATCGCCGCCTGCATTACCGCTGCCGCCCGCGCCGGCGGCCAAAGGCGCGGGCGATAGTTGGTATCATACGCCACCTTACCGCCGCCCCGCCGCACCATGTCCATCGCCGCGAAAACCGCATCGCACGCGGTTGTCGAAATACCCTGGCTGATGCCGGAGACGAACAACATCCGCGCCGTCGCCAACGCCTCCACCGGCAAGTCGCTCGCCGCGTACGACGAAGGCGCCGAATTCTGCCGGTAATGCAGAAACGCATGTCCCTTCGGTCCATGAAACACGAAGTAAACACCCGTCAGGTGCGTATCCCTATGCACCACGGCGGAGCTATCCACCCCTTCCCGTGCCCATAGCGCCATGAAACTGTCGCCCGGCGGATCGCGCCCGAGCGCCGTGATGTAACCGACACTCGCCCCCTGTCGCGCCGCCGCAATCGCCGCGTTGGACGTATCGCCGCCATGCCCCTCGAGATACTGCCGCAGCCCATCCGGTTCCGTCGGCAACTGGTTGAACTCCAGCATGGGCTCGCCCATGCACAGCAGCTCGACAGCCATCAGCCGGCTAGCACCTGATGCGCCACGGCGCCGATCGCCGCGCGATCCCCCGCGGCGATCCGCGCCTCATCCACCAGCGCGCCGCCCATCCCCACGAATGCCGCCCCCGCCGCGAGATAGGCCGCGACATTCCCCGGCTCTACACCGCCGGTGGGACAGAACGCCGCGTCCGGCAACACGCTGCGCAGCGCGCGGATATGCGCCGGTCCTCCCACCGAGGACGCCGGAAACACCTTCACCACCTCTGCGCCGGCGGTGAGCGCGGCACGCACCTCGGTCGGCGTCAGTGCGCCCAGCATCAGCAACGCACCGGCTTCCCGGCACGGTGCGGCCAGGCTTGCATCGAGCCACGGCGCCACCAGGAACCGAGCTCCCGCCGCAAGGCACGCCGCCGCGGTCTGCCTGTCCGGTACGGTCCCAGCGCCGACCAGCAGCGTGGGGTCGCGCGCCAGCTCGCGGATCAGCGCCGACGCGTCGGGGATGGTCATCGTGATCTCGAAAATCCCGATCCCCGCATCGCGGAGCCATTGCACCGCCGTTGCCGCATGGGTGGCCGAGCGCGTGCGCACCACCGGCACGACCCGCGCAGCCCGCAGCCGCGGCATCAGCGCATGTTCCGTCATCTCCTCCCCAAACCAGAACCGGCTAAGCCCGTTTCACAGTGGGTCCCAGCCAAACACCTCCCCGGAGCGGTCCAGCGGCATGAAGGACGATTTGAGCGCCGGCAGCGCGTGCTCCGCGATCTGCTCCGGCGTCCAGCCTTCCGCCCGGTGCACATAGCGGATCGGCCGTGGCGAGCTGAACAGGATGATCTCGTTCATCCGCGTCCCGAACACCTGCCCGGTCACCTCCTTCGCCGCATCCGACGCCAGGAACACCGCCATCGGCGCGTTCTTGTCCGGCGTCATCGCCTGGATTTTCGCCACCCGCGCCTGCTGTTCGGGCGTTGCCGCCGGGATCGAGCTGGTCATCCGGCTCCACGCGAACGGCGCTATACAGTTCGAGCGCACATTGTATCGCTGCATGTCCAGCGCGATCGACTTGGATAGCGCAGTGATGCCGAGCTTCGCCGCCGAATAATTCGCCTGGCCGAAATTGCCGATCAGACCGGATGTGCTGGAGATGTGCACGAACGCCCCGCTCTCCTGTTTGCGGTAATGCTCCGCGGCGGCGCGGCTGACGAAGAAGCTGCCGTTCAGGTGCACGCCGATCACCGCCAGCCAATCCTCCGGCGTCATTTTATGAAAGATCACATCGCGCAGGATGCCGGCATTGTTCACCACCGCATCGATCCGGCCGAAATGATCGAGCGCCGCCTGCACGATCTTCTGCGCCGAACCCCATTCGGCGACAGAGTCCGTGCTGATCTCGGCACGCCCGCCGCGCTGCTCGATGATCTGCTTGGTTTGCTGCGCCGGCGTTGCCGACCCACCTTCGCCCGAGAGGGACGCCCCGACATCGTTGATGATCACCTTGGCGCCGGCCAGCGCCATCATAACGGCGATTTCCCGCCCGATGCCGCCGCCGGACCCGGTGACCACGGCAACTTTGCCCTCCAACATGCCCACCATCCCGTGCCCTCCCTCTAATCATGTCGGGGCGGACGGTAAGCGAGCAAGGCAGGGTTGTGAACCCACTTGATTCAGCAACAGAAGGCAGGAAGGAGGGCGGCTCCGAACTTCCGGAGCCGCCCGGCTCCGGTTCAGATCGTGATCTTGGTGCCGTCGAATTGGGTGAACGTCCAACCCGCCTGCTCGTTGTATATCGCCTTCTGGTCCCGCAGCACGCGGATGGCGATCTCCTCACCGAGGACGAGAGAGTTCTGGTAGTCCGACCGCCAGTGAACGCCCGCGTGGTTGCGCCCCAGCGCGATATTGGCCGCAAGCTTGTTGGCCTCGCCGCCGATCGTCAGCTTGTCCGGCCCGGTATAGGGCGGCAGCCGCATGCCTTCATCGCCCGGCATCACCGGTTTCGGGAACACCCAGTCTTCGTCCAGGATTGCCTTCAGCATGGTCGCGCAGGCACCGGCCACCGTGCCATGCCCCTGCCCGTATGACGGATGCCACGGACAGCCTTCCGGGAACACCTGCGGCAAGAGATAGCTGCCGTTTCTGTTAAAGATCCGCTTTACCGCATCGGAGTTCAGCACCTCCTGGTGCACCGGGTACACCATATGCCGCGGATCGGAAGCCGGCAGCATCGTCTTGTGAACCAGGCCGCCATAAGCCTCCGGCCGTAACGCGCGGTGCACGAACCACTTCTGGAACCACACCGCCTTCAGCGCCGGGGCGGCGATCGACGCGATCTGGGTCTTGGCGTACGGCGTCCCGAACGTGCCGAACCCCTGCTCGACCTTGGTGTTGTTGTAGGGATTTCCCTGGTTGAACGGCGCCCCCTGATCGATTGCGACGAGGCAGCCGTTGAAATAGGCTTCGAACAACACGTCCACGTGCACGTAAGCAGCCAGGGCCCGCCCATCGCGCAGATACCGCCGCGTAGGATCGGGACTGTTCTTCCCGAACGGCAGTGACCGCAGCGATGTGTTGTCCGTCGCCTGTCCGTTCTGCACGGCCAACCACGAGGCAAAGTCGGTCATGTAGTCCTTGCCCCCGCCGCCAACCGGCAGATAGGTCTGGAAGGTCTGATCGACATGGATCGCGCCGTAGTCAAAAGGCTGCAGCAGGAACTGCGACACATACGGTCCTAACAAATCGCCCGGCGTGAAACCCCGGAACAAAGTCTTGCCGGTGACCTTGCCCCCCTCCTTGGGGCCACGGAAGTCGGAGAGCTTGTTAAGATCGGCGATTGCTGCCTGCGCCAACGCATTGGTTTCGTACCCGTTGAAGGGCACGTCCCGGAGCAGCGCCATCCAGTAGTCCTCGACCGCCTCCCCGGCACGCCAGGCGCTGGCCAGTTCCGGCGCCGGCGGCAGCGCCAAGGACTGCGGATCGCGCCCCTCCAGCGTGTAGGCGAGTCCGGATTGCGGATCCACCAGCGGCACGTCGCCGCCGAGTGTGATCTTTTCGAAATCGGCAGGCATGCCAGTGCTTAGCGCAAAGAGCATGCTGGCGTAGGACGCCGGGTCTACATCGCCCTTGGCGTCGTGGACCAGGCCTTTCGAATAGCTTCCCCACTTGCCGGGATAGCGGCTCTCGTCGCCATTGCTCGTCTGCGCTTGTACGCGTTTTTCGCTCTGCGCCGCATCGATGCGGATCTTCTCCGCTTGGTCCGCGCGCGCCGTCGGGTCCAGGTTTGGCATGGTCTCCTCCTTATGTGAGATGTCTCATGCCGGGCGCCCGGAGCCTCCGCCGCATTTGGACGCTTGACCTTAGTCACATCCCACGCGCGATTGCTGTGAGCTGCATCACAGCCCGCTCACTCCTTCCACAGCGCCCCCACCCTTGACGCGGCCCAGCGAACGGGCCATCTCCGACCAATCAGGACCGTAGCAGTCCTGTTACGGGTCATCTGGATCGTCTGGAAATTCGCCATGCTGAGGCTGTCGAAGCTGACCGACTACGCCGTTGTGGTGCTGGTACGTCTCTCGCAGGGTGCCGGTGTGCAGACCTCACCCGGCGTTTCGGCGACGACTGGCATTCCCGAACCCACCGTCGCCAAAGTGCTGAAAGCCCTAGCCGCCGACGGCCTCGTGGCTTCCCAACGCGGCGCGCATGGCGGCTACCGCCTGCTGCGCCCGCTGGCCGCCATTCCCATCGCCGACGTGATCGCCGCCATCGATGGGCCCATCGCCCTCACCGCCTGTGTCGATGGGGCCAGCGGCTGCGAGGCCGAGAGCGTCTGCCCGATGCGTGGCCGCTGGGACCCGGTGAACGAGGCCATCCAGCAGGCCCTAACCTCCATCACCCTCGCCGACATGCAGGAGGCCTCGATTCCGCGCGCTTTTCGCGTGCCTGCACGTCCCGTCCTTCCCGTCGTCGAATAGGATCACCCGATGCCCGCCGTCACCGAGACGCTCGAGACCGTCCACTCCGTCACCCAGGGCGGCTACAAGTGGGGTTTCGAAACCGACATCGAAATGGATGTCGCACCCAAGGGGCTGGATGAAGACACGATCCGGCTGATCTCGACCCGCAAGGAAGAGCCCGACTGGCTGCTCGCCTGGCGCCTCAAAGCCTTCGCCGCCTGGCAGCAGATGCAGGAGCCGCATTGGGCCAAGGTGTGGCACGCGCCGATCGACTATCAGGCCATCCACTACTACGCCGCGCCGAAGCGCAAGTCCGGCCCGCAGTCCCTCGCCGATGTCGATCCGGAGTTGCTGGCCACCTATGAGAAGCTCGGCATTCCGCTGAAGGAGCGCGCTATCCTCGCCGGGGTGGAAAGCGAAACGAATGTCGCAGTGGATGCGGTGTTCGACAGCGTCTCCGTCGCCACCACCTTTCGCGAGACCCTCAGAAAGGCCGGCGTGATCTTCAGCCCGATCAGCGAGGCGGTGCGCGAGCACCCGGAGTTGGTCCGCAAGTATCTCGGCAGCGTCGTACCGGCTGGCGATAACTTTTTCGCCGCCCTCAACAGCGCCGTCTTTACCGACGGCAGCTTCGTTTACATCCCCAAGGGCGTGCGCTGCCCGATGGAGCTCTCCACCTATTTCCGCATCAATGCGCGCAACACCGGCCAGTTCGAGCGCACGCTGATCATCGCCGATACCGGCAGCTATGTCAGCTACCTCGAAGGCTGCACGGCGCCGATGCGCGACGAAAACCAGCTTCATGCCGCCGTGGTGGAGCTGGTGGCGCTGGATGATGCGCAGATCAAATACAGCACCGTGCAGAACTGGTATCCCGGCGACGCCGAGGGGCGCGGCGGCATCTACAATTTCGTCACCAAGCGCGGCGCCTGCCGCGGGCCCCGCGCCAAGATCTCCTGGACGCAGGTGGAGACCGGCTCGGCCATCACGTGGAAATATCCATCCTGCGTTCTGGAAGGCGACGACAGCGTCGGCGAGTTCTACTCGGTAGCCCTGACTACCAACCGCCAGCAGGCCGATACCGGCACCAAGATGATCCATATCGGCAAGAATACGCGCAGCACGATCGTCTCCAAGGGGATCAGCGCCGGGCGCTCGAACAACACCTATCGCGGCCTGGTTCGCGTGCTGCCGCACGCCAAGGGCGCGCGCAACTTCACCCAATGCGACAGCCTGCTGATCGGCGACCAATGCGGCGCGCACACCGTGCCCTACATCGAAAGCCGGAACCCAAGCGCGAGGGTGGAGCATGAAGCCACCACCTCGAAGATTGCCGACGATCAGCTCTTCTACTGCCGACAGCGCGGGCTGACCCAGGAGGATGCGGTGAACCTGATCGTCAACGGGTTCTGCAAGCAAGTCTTGAAGGAGCTGCCCATGGAGTTCGCCGTTGAGGCGCAGAAGCTGCTGGCCGTCAGCCTGGAAGGCTCGGTGGGCTGAATCATGCTCGAAATCAAAGGCCTTTCGGTCAGCATCAACGACACGCCGATCCTGCGCGGCATCGACCTCATTGTGCCGCAAGGCGAGATCCACGCCCTGATGGGTCCGAACGGGTCGGGCAAATCGACGCTGGCCTATGTTCTGGCCGGCCGCGCGGACTACGAGGTCACCGGCGGATCCATCCTGTATGACGGGCACGATCTGCTCGCCATGGAGCCCGAAGAACGCGCCATGACCGGCGTGTTCCTCGCCTTCCAGGCGCCGGTCGAGCTGCCCGGCGTCGGCAACGCCAACTTCCTGCGCACGGCACTGAACGCGCTGCGCCGCAAGCGCGGCGAGCCGGAGCTTGACGCGGTGCAGTTCCTCAAACTGGCCCGCGCCGAGACCAAGCGGCTCGCCATGCCGGACGACATGCTGCGCCGGAACGTCAATGTCGGCTTTTCCGGCGGTGAGAAGAAGCGCAATGAGGTGCTGCAGATGGCGATCCTGCGGCCCCGCCTCGCCATTCTCGACGAAACCGACAGCGGCCTCGACATCGACGCGCTGAAGATCGTCGCCGGCGGTGTCAACGCGCTGCGCGGCCGGGATTTCTCCGCCCTCGTCATCACCCACCACCAGCGCCTGCTCGATCATATCGTGCCGGACCGCGTGCATGTTCTGTCGGCCGGGCGGATCGTGCGCTCGGGCGGCCCGGACCTGGCGCGCGAACTGGAGGCGCGAGGCTATGCCGGCCTCGACGCGGCAGCGGCATGACAGCCGAAACATTCACCGGCGTGCAGGGATTTCTCGCCCGCTATGAAGGGCTGAAGCGCCGTCTGCCCGGCGATCCCGCCGTGCGTGCCGCAGCAGCCGATGCTTTCAGGCGCCTCGGCCTGCCCGGCCGGCGTGACGAGGCGTGGAAATACACCAATCTGCGCCCCGTCGCCGAGGCATCTTTCGACGAGCCGCTGACCTCCGTCTCCGACACTGAATCGCTGCTGCGCAACGTGCCGCGCATCGCCCCAGCGCGGCTGGTCTTCATCGACGGACGGTTTCGCCCGGAATTATCAACTCCGCCGACCGGCCTCGCGGTGCATTCGTTCGCCGAACAGCCGCAATTCGGTGCGCTCGCCCAACCCGATCAGGAGCCGCTGGTCGCGCTCAACACGATGCTGGCCGAAGACGGCGCGCGGATCGAGGTAGCGGAAGGCATCGATGGCGGCCTGCTGCAGCTCGTCAGCCTCGCGACCGACGCATCCGGCCGTGCCACCGCTTTTCAGCCGCGGCACACGATCCGGCTGGGGCGCGGCGCGCGCCTCACTTTGGCCGAGACCTGCACTGGTTCCGGCGTTTACCTGCACAACCACGTTACCGAGATCACCTTGGACGAAGGCGCGGCACTGGCCCATGTGCGCCTGCAGGATGAGTTGGTTGCCGCCTTCCACGTTTCTACTGTGTATGCCGAACTCGCCGGGGAGGCGCATTACGACAGCTTCGCGCTGAACATCGGCGCCCGTACAGCGCGCACAGAAATCCATGCCCGCCTCATCGGACCAAATGCCTCGGTCCACCTCAACGGCGCCCAGCTCCTGCGCGGTGTGCAGCACGCCGACTTCACCTCCGTGGTGCGGCACGACGCGCCGTCTTGCGCCTCCCGCCAGATCGTCAAGAACGTGCTGACCGGACGCTCGCGCGGCGTCTTCCAGGGCCGCATTGAAGTCGCGCGCGGTGCGCAGAAGACCGACGGTTATCAGATGAGCCAGGCGCTGCTGCTGTCGCCCGATGCCGAGATCGATACCAAGCCCGAACTGGAAATCTTCGCCGACGACGTGAAATGCAGTCACGGCGCTACAGTCGGCGAACTCGATGCCGACCAGCTCTTCTATCTGCGCACGCGCGGTGTGCCGTACGCGGAAGCCCGCGCCATGCTGGTCCGCGCCTTCCTGGCGGAAGCGCTAGAGGCGGTTGCCAACGACACCGTCCGCGGCGCATTGGAAGCCGCCGTGGAACACTGGTGGGAAGGAGAGGCCGCATGAACGTCGAAAGCCTCCCCCGCCCGTTGGACGTGGCGCGCATCCGCGAGGATTTCCCGATCCTGCGCCAGACCGTGCGCGGCAAACCGCTGGTTTTCCTCGACAGCGCCGCCTCGGCACAGAAGCCCCGCGCCGTCATCGATGCCATGCGCACCGCGATGGAGACGCAGTACGCCAACGTGCATCGCGGCCTCCATTGGATGAGCGAACGCACCACCGACGCGTACGAAGCCGCCCGGGATGCGGTGGCCGGGCTGATCAACGCACCCGACCGGCACGAGATCGTTTTCACCGGCAACGTCACCGGCGCGCTGAACCTGGTTGCTCACAGCTACGGTCGCGGCGTGCTGCGTCCGGGTCAGGCGGTGCTGATCTCCGGCATGGAGCACCACTCCAACATCGTGCCCTGGCAGTTGCTGCGCGACGAACGCGGCATCGAGCTCCGCGTCGCCCCCATCACCGATGCCGGCGAGCTCGACATGGCAGCCTTCGAGGCGCTGCTGGAGGACGGGAGGGTCGGGCTGGTCTCCATGACCCACATGTCCAACGTGCTTGGTACCGTCACCCCAGCGGAGCGCATCGTTCGCATCGCCCATGCGCACGGCGCCAAGGTGATGTTCGACGGCGCCCAGGCTGTCGTGCACCGCGCGGTCGATGTGCAGGCGCTCGATTGCGACTTCTACGCCTTCACCGGCCACAAGCTGTATGGGCCTACCGGCATTGGCGTGCTCTGGGGCCGACGCGAGCTGCTCGACCGCATGCCGCCATTCCTCGGCGGCGGTGAAATGATTTCCTCGGTCACCTATGAGCGTTCCGAGTGGGCATCCGTGCCGCATAAATTCGAAGCCGGCACCCCGCCGATCATCGAAGCGATCGGGCTCAAAGCGGCGATCGATTATGTGCTGGCGATCGGTTATCCCCCCATCGCCGCACACGAGGCCATGCTGGTGGACCATGCGCTCGCCCGCCTGTCCGACATAAGTGGCGTCACCGTGCTTGGCCGCGCGCAGGATCGCGGCGGCGTGGTGTCCTTTGCCCTCGATCGCGCCCACGCGCACGATGTGGCGACGTTGCTCGACCGCCAGGGGATTGCGGTGCGCGCCGGGCATCACTGCGCCGAGCCGTTGATGCGGCGCTTCGGGCTTGACAGCACCGCCCGCGCCAGCTTCGGCGTCTATACCACGCGTGCCGAGATCGACGCCCTCGCGGATGCGCTTGTGCGCGTGCGGGAGTTCTTTGCATGATGGACAGCCCGATGTTCGACGACCTGCGCGACCTCTATCAGGAAGTGATCCTCGACCACGGCCGCCATCCGCGCCATGCCCACCGGCCGGAGGCTTTCGACGCCGCCGCCAAAGGCGACAACCCGATGTGCGGCGACCGTGTGCAGGTCTTCGTGAAATATGCCACCGACGGCAGCATCGCCGATGCCGGCTTCGAGGCGCGCGGCTGCGCCATCAGCATCGCCTCGGCCGACCTGATGGCCGAAACGGTGAAAGGCCGCAGTCAGGACGATGTACGCACCCTGTTCACCGCTTTCCGCGAACTGGCTCGCAGCGGCAACTGCCCGGCCTGCGACGGCCCCTTGCAGGAAGCGATGGAACGGCTCGAACCGCTTGCCGGCGTGCACGAATACCCCTCGCGGGTAAAATGCGCGACGCTCGCTTGGCACGCTCTCATTGCGGCCCTCGACGGGGCGAAGGAGGCCAGCAGTGAATGACATCGCTCAACCGGCGGCCGTCCATACGGCCTGGACGCCCGAGGGCGAAACCCCACCGCAAGTGACCGAGGACGCAGTGATCGCTGCCTGCGGCACGGTCTATGACCCGGAAATCCCGGTCAACATCTATGAGCTTGGCCTGATCTACGCGATCGACATCCACGAGGATGGGCGCGTCCGCGTGGAAATGACGCTCACCGCGCCCGGCTGCCCCAGCGCCCAGGAACTGCCGGAACAGGTGCGCGAAGCAGTGATGGCGGTCCCCGGCGTCACCGACGCCGAGGTGGAAACCGTCTGGGACCCGCCCTGGGACCCCAGCCGCATGACCGAAGAAGCCAGGCTGCAGTTGAACATGTTCTGATCCGAGGCGATATCGAAGCCATGAGCACGACGACCATACGCCGCCCGACCCGCGCCTTGCCGCCGCTGATGACGATAACCGACGCGGCCGCCGAACGCCTCCGTCGCCTTTACGAAAAGGGCGAGCAGGGCAAGTTGCTGCGCATCGGCGTCAGCACCAAGGGCTGCTCCGGCCTCTCCTATGCTATGAGCTGGACGGATGCCCCGGCGGCGACAGATGAGGTGGTCACCGACAAGGGCCTGACAGTCCTGGTGGATCGCAAGGCTAGCCTGTTCCTTATCGGCACGGTGATGGACTACGAAACCAAGGCGCTCACCTCGGGTTTTACCTTCACCAACCCGAACGAAAAGGGGCGATGTGGCTGCGGCGAAAGCTTCCACGTCTGACTTTGCACTAAACCAGCGCGGCCCGGCCGGGCCGGGCTGAAACGCGCGGCCGGCATCGATGATCTCGTTCGGCCGATTCAACGATTTTTTTACCCAGACGGTCGCCTGGACCCAAAACGTGGTGCTGGACCCCGGCACGGTGGCGCAGTTCGCCTGCGCCCTTGTGCTGCTGGCGCTCGTCCTGCTGTCCGCCCGCCCCCTGCGACGCGCCCTCGCCGCGCGCGCCAACCGCTTGCCGCCCGGACCAGCCCATCCGGTCGCTCTGGCCTCCGCCCAGGTCGCGCCGTGGATTTTGCTGCTCCTGCTCGGCTGGTTCGCCATCGTCGCCTTCGACGCCTTCAAGACGCCGGCGCCGTTGCTGCGCCTTGTCGAGAGCCTCGCGCTCGCCTGGGTGGTCATCCGGCTGAGCTCCAGCCTCGTACGCAATCCGCGAGTCGCTCAGGCGGTGGCGATCGCCGCATGGGTGCTGGCGGCCCTCAACATCGCCGGGTTGGTCGGCCCGGCGATCGGCCTGCTGGGCGCGATGGCCGTACCGGTCGGCAATTTCCGGCTGAGCGTGCTCCTGATCCTGAAAGGCGCGCTCACGCTCGCGGTTCTGCTCTGGCTCGCCAATGCGCTGTCCCGCTTCGCCGAGCAGCGGTTGAGCCGCCTCGGCGCGATGCCGCCGGCGATGAAAGTACTCACCGCCAAGCTCACGCGGCTGGTCCTGCTCGTCTTGGCGGTGGTGCTCGCGCTCGGCTCGATCGGCATCGACCTGACCGCATTCGCGGTATTCTCCGGCGCGATCGGCGTCGGCATCGGCTTCGGCCTGCAAAAGGTCGTTTCGAACCTCGTCAGCGGCGTGATCCTGCTGCTGGACCGCTCGATCAAGCCTGGCGACGTGATCGAGATCGAGGGCACCTATGGTTGGATCACCAACCTCAATGCCCGCTACGTCGCGGTCAGCACCCGGAACGGCAAGGAGCATCTGATCCCGAACGAGGACCTGATCACCCATCGCGTCGTAAACTGGTCCTATTCCGACAATCTCGTGCGGCTGCACGCCCAGGTCGGCGTTTCCTACCGCTGCGATCCGCACGAGGCGATCAGATTGGCGCTGCAGGCGATGGAAAGCGTGCCGCGTGTCCTGAAGGAACCGGCGCCGGTCTGCCTGTTGCTAGATTTCGGCGACAGCTCGATCGATCTGGAGTTGCGCTTCTGGATCAGCGATCCCGCCAAGGGCACCGCCAACGTGAAGAGCCAGGTCCTGCTCAACGTATGGGATCTCTATCATGAACGCGGTATCGAAATCCCGTTCCCGCAGCGCGAGGTGACCGTCCGCAACCCCGAGGCCGTCGCCGTGTGTCGTTACGACATGAGCTCTATCGCGCCGCGAGCCGTGTAAACCCGTCCTCGCTCCAGCCCTCACTGCCGACCCCGTGGCGGACGAAGAACAAACCGTCAGGATCGTATCGTGCTTCACCGCCAGCAGTCGCGGATAGTTCGGGCCCCAATAGGCCTGTTGCCAAACGGCTTGGAAGTAATAACAGTCCATCTTGTCCCGCAGCGCGCTCCATTCGGACGCTAATGGCCATCCAGGCTCGCCCAGAACCGCTTCCAGACGCTGTTCCAGTTGCCAAAACGCCGCCGGCAGAGCACGCCAGGTCAGGTTGTGGACCGTGAAATAGTGAAGTGCTTCCAGGAACTTGCGGTCATCGCGCACCGGCTCGCCGCGCCGCGATTGCGCCCCGCCGAACACCTCAAGCACAATCCCCCAATCACTCTCCGTCATTTGCGTCAGCATGACCGGCTCCATGATGCCGGTCACCCATGAATCGAAGAAAACCCAATTCGGGAAATCTGGAGGCTTCTGTGAGGTCGCGCGACACAGATGACACCGAGGGCTTGGGTCGCGACCTCATTGAAGCCGGATTGAACTGACCCGCGTGCCACTGGCGGCGCTATGGGCGTTGTGTCGCTTGTGCCGTCGTATGTGATGAACGCGAGCGAGCTGGTGGACGTCGCTGGTGTTGTGGTGAGCACGCAATCGGCCTTATGCGCGATGGGGATCGCCGATGGATGATGCGTAGGAGACCGCGGGTGGTAGCGCGCCGTGGTGGTCAGGCTGCTGTGGCCGAGCAGCGCCTGGATGATGCGGAAGTCGGTACCGCTCTCCAGCAGGTGGGTGGCGAAGCTATGCCGCAGTGTATGCACCGTGACGCGCTCGCCGAGGCCGGACGCGGCGCATGCCGAACGGCAGGCGGAATGCAGCACGACGGGGTGGATCGGATGCTCAGGATCACGCCCGGGAAACAGCCAGTGCCACGCCGGTATGCATGCGGTCGGGTCTCGATCGTGCGCTACGCCGATGACTTCGTCATGGGGTTCGAGAGCGAGGTCGATGCGCGGCAGATGTTGGTGGACCTCAAGGAACGGCTGGCGAAGTTCGGCCTGACCCTCCACGAGGATAAGACGGACTCATCGAGTTTGGCCGCCTACCTTTCTCGGCTTCACCCACTAATGTGGGTGGAACTCGCGACGGCAGGTTCATCGTCAAGCACAAGACGCAGAGCAAGCGCCTGACGCGCAAGTTGAAGGCGGTGCGCCGGGAAGTATGGCGGCTGATGCACGCGCCGCTGGTCGAGCAACTCACTGGTACTCCAGTGCGCGGCCACTACGGCTACTTCGGCATGCCGCACAACTGGCGCTCTCTGAATGGGTTCCAGCAGGAAGTCTGGCGCATCTGGTTCAATTGCCTCAAGCGGCGGCGAAGCCAGAAGAACCGGCGCATCGGCTGGAACTGGTTCGAGGCTCTGACTGCGCGCTTGCCTTTGCCGCCCCCTCGGATATTCACCCTTGGACACCGTGAGCGGCACAATGCGGGTAACTTCCGGGAAGAGCCGGGTGCGGAAAGCCGCCCGCCCGGATCTGTGAGGGCGGAGCCGAATGGCCGAGCTACTCGGCCACCGACCCATCATTCTTTTTCGAGAGCTGGTATAATACCGCATTGTGTAAGCGCGTCCTGTTGAGGGCACGCGGCCGGGGCAGAAACGGCCATTTGCAACGGAACAGAAAACCGGATGGATCGATGACCTGGCCGGCAGTCAGGGTTGCCGACCTCAGGCATGCTCGGCTGAGCATGCCTGCTGTGAGCGCAGCACGGCATTGCCGATGCAGACCACCTTGCGCATGACCGCGATCAGCGCCACGCGTTTCGGTTTGCCGGCGCTGACGAGGCGCTGATAGAAGCCTGACAGCGGCAGATTATGGCGAATGACGGCGAAGCAGGCGACAAACAGCGGGGAGGGCACCTGCGGGCGGCCGCCTGCGATTTGACGCTGACCGCGCTGAGTTCCGCTGTCGCGGCTGATCGGCGCGACGCCGACCAGGGCGGTGATTTTGTGGCGATCCACCGTTCCAAGCTCGGGAAGTTCCGCCAGGAAGGTGCGGGCAACCACGTCGCCGATGTCGGGAATGGTCTTGAGCAGGTCCCGCTTGGCGCGAAAGATCGGGCTGCGGCGATCAGCTTGTCGATGGCCTTCTCGATCCGCGCACGTTCGGCGTTCAGGCCGCGCAGCATGGGGCTGCAGGAACGCCGCGTCAGCGCATTGTCGGCGCGGTCGCGGCGTTGCTGGCCGGCGGCGGCCATGACCACGAGCTGATGGCGCCGCGCCAGCAAGGCACGCGCTCGGTGGTTTGCGCGTCCGCCAGCGGATGCGGCTCTGGGTGGATTGCTTCGGCGAAATGGGCAATATCGGCGGCGTCGATCTTGTCGGTTTTGGCCAGCCGCGCGAGGGCGGCGCAAATTGCCGGGGCTGGCGGGGATTGACTACGGCGATGGGCAAGCCGGCTTCCCCCAGCGCCGCCGCTACGATCGTTTCATATCCACCGCTCGCCTCCAGCACGATCAGCTTTGGTCGCAGCGGGCGTAGGCGGCTGACCAACGCCTGCAGGCCGGCCTGGTCGGTTGCTCAGGTGAAGGGCGCTTGGCCCGGTAGCCGGCGGGCGGATTTGCTGGGTAACTGGCAAGGCCGAAACCTGCGACGAAGGCCGCCTTGGGCGGTCGAGCAAATCGACGGGCCGTAACGCGATTGAATCCTGAGCAGGCTCTCGAAAAGGAAGTTGTGGACGCCGACCCGGCCAGATGTCGGGGGAGGCAGCATGGTTTGGGAAGCAGCCGACAGGCGCACCCGAACCGGTGCGCCGGGTAATGGGGACAGCACGTCGAGACAGGGGAACTCGTAAGCGGGGGAGACCCGTATTGGACGAGGGTAGCGACCTCAACGGCGCTGGAAGACGACGGTCGATGCGGGAGTCGGACAGGGTCGTAGTCCCATCGAAGCCGGGTGACGCCGGTGGGGAAGGGCCTGACTTCTGGTGTGCTTTCAAAGCAAACGAGGTGTGGCGATTGGCGATGAGCCTGACCGCCGCGAAGCTGGTGCTGGAGCCGATTCTCGAAGCGGACTTCGAACCCGGCGGCGTTCGGTTACCCGGCCGAGGCGCAGCGCGTCCGATGCGATCCAGACGGTGTTGGTTCTGCTCCGGCAGGGATACACCGATGTTGTCGATGCCGATCTGAGCAAGTCCTTCGATACCATCCCCCACGATGAGCTGATGCAATCGATTACCCGCATTGTCGATCGCGGCTTGCTTGGGCTGATCAAGCAATGGCTCAAAGCGCCGGTTGAAACCACCGGCGGGGATGGTAAGCGGCGCATGGAAGGCGGCAAAGCCAGCCGATCCGCACACCGCAGGTGGCGTGATCAGCCCGCTGGTCACCACCTCTACATGAACCGCTTTCTGAAGCACTGGCGGCAGAGCGGCCGGCGCCGAGGCCTGGCAGGCGCATGTCATCAACTACGCGGACGACTTCGTCGTCCTCAGCCGTGGATCTGTGGCCGAGGCCCTGGCGTGGACCGATCGCGTGATGACCCGTATGGGCTGAGCCTGAAACCGCAGCAAGATCCGTATGCGCGATGCGCGCCAGGAGCGGTTCGAGTTCCTGGGTTACAGCTTCGGGCCGCACTGCTTTCGGCAAACCGGACGCTGCTAAAATGGGGCCAATCCGTCGAAGAAACGGCTCCCACTATGCCACGGATCGGGCGGTCGATGCCTACGTGTGTGACCGCTTGCGCAACCTCCTCGTCCGGCGCCACAAGATGCCCTCGCGACACATCGGACCCTTCACTATGGAAGCGGTCTTCGGCGAACTTGGCGTGCTGAGGATGCGCCGAACGGGCGCCCTCTCGTGAGCCTGCCGAGAAACCAATCGGAAAGCCGGATGCCGGCAATCCGCACGTCCGGTTTGATGAGCGGGAAGGGGAAACCGATTGGTGATCCAGCACCGCGCCTCTCCTCGACTCTACTCGTGGATCTTGCTTACGCCGCAACGGCTAGCGCAGCATCGAAGAACCCGTGAATAAGCGGCAAGGCCCGCCGCTCCTCCAGGCAGATCAGATATTCGGTCACCGTAAGATCGGCATCGCGCACCATCACCGCGTGCGTCTGCCTCTCATCGCCGAGCTCGCTCTCGAACACGATGCCGATGCCGAAACCGGCGATCACTGCCTCCCGCACGGCTTCCCGTGTCTGCACCTCGATCAGCCGTCGCGGGCGCACGCCGCGCTCGGCCAGGCGGGCTTCGAACACCTCGCGCGTCACCGAACCGCGCTCGCGAATGACCAGATCCTGCTCCCTGAGATCCGCCATCGCCACACCGGCCCGCCGCGCCCAGGCGTGCCGTGCCGGCACGAACAGCACCAGCCGGTCCTGGCGCAGGGGGCGGCTGAAGATGCGCGGGTCCGAGGTCTGCCGCGCCGTCACCCCGACATCCGCTTCGAAATCCAGGACCCGGTGGATCACCTCCGATGAGTTGCCGGTGCGCAAGGTGAAAGTCAGGCCCTCGTGGCGGCGGCGTAACTCAGCCAGCAGCGGCATCACATGCGTCGGGCTATCGGCCGCTACCCGCAACTGCCCGCGGGTCAGCACGCGGGCGCCGGCCAGCAAGGCGCTCGCCTCTTCCTCCGCCGCAAATAGCTGGGTGCTCACCGCCAGCAGGCTCTGTCCCATCGGTGTCAGCGTGACCCCCCGCCCGGAGCGGTTGAACAGCGCGACACCATAGCTTGCCTCCAGCGCGCGCACCTGCGCCGACAACGTCGGCTGACTGACTGCGCCGGCGCGCGCCGCCTGCGTAAAGCTGCCCACCTGAGCAACCAGATGGAAGGCGCGCAGCAACGTCAGGTTCAATCGCGGGCTCTGATATAGTTTGCGTCTATAGGTGCCATTTACAGCAAGTATTGGACCAATGTCCAGGATCGCTCCAGCCTGCCCGCCGGTCGGCGCAGAACAGGAGCACGCATGTCCCATCGTTCCACCCGGGCCGGATCGGAAACCGGCGATCCGCTGCTGCTCACGCCCGGGCCGCTGACCACGGCGAAATCGGTGAAAAGCGCGATGCTGCACGACTGGGGCTCGCGCGACGCCGGCTTTCTCGAAATCAACCGCACGGTGCTGGCGCGGCTGCCGGAGATCGTGAACGGCGCGGGGTGCTACGTGGCCGTGCCGATGCAGGGGTCCGGCACCTTCGCCGTGGAAGCGATGCTGACCAGCTTCGTTCCGCCGGACGGCGAGGTGCTGCTGCTGGTCAATGGCGCCTACGGCCAGCGCGCCCGGCGCATTCTCAACACCGCCAGGCGTCGTGTCCTTGCCTATGAGACGGCGGAAGACACCCCGCCCGATCCAACCGCCGTGGACAGGATTCTGCGCGACAATGCCGGGATCACCCATGTCTTCGTTGTCCATTGCGAAACCACCAGCGGCATCCGCAATCCGCTCGAGCAGATCGCCGCGATCAGCAGCCGCCACGGCAAGCGACTGTTGGTCGATGCCATGAGCTCCTTCGGCGCGCTGCCGATCGACGCCGCCGCCCTGGGCTTCGACGCACTCGCCGCGTCATCCAACAAATGCATCGAGGGCGTTCCCGGCCTCGGCTTCGTGGTGTGCCGCCGCGATGCGCTGCTCGCCACGCAAGGGAATGCCACCACGCTGGTGCTCGATCTCCATGACCAATGGCAGGTGCTGGAGCGCACCGGCCAGTACCGGTTCACGCCGCCGATCCACGTCATCGTGGCATTCCATCAGGCCCTCATGGAATTCCATGCGGAAGGCGGCGTCGCCGGCCGCGGTGCCCGTTACGCGGCGAACTGCAAAGTGTTGGTGGACGGCATGCGCGCGCTCGGCTTCCGCACGCTGTTGCCGGATGCATTGCAGGCGCCGGTCATCGTCACCTTCCACATGCCGCGCGAGCCGGATTTCCGTTTCCAGATCTTCTATGACGGGCTGAAAGACCGCGGCTTCATCATCTATCCCGGCAAGCTGACGGTCGCGGAGTCCTTCCGCATCGGCTGCATCGGCCGGCTCGATCAGAATCATATGCGCGCCGCCCTTGCCGCCGTGCGGGAGGTGTTGGACACGATGGGCATCGGGCTGCCGCTCGCGCGGGCGGCCTGAAGGAGCAACGCGATGAACGTGCAGAGCGTGCGCGGCCGGCAGGTAACTGTGAACGGCCGCCTCTATCGCTTCCCGCAGACACCGACGGTGGCCGTCTGCATCGACGGTTCGGAGCCCGGCTATATCGAAGCCGCGATTGCCGCCGGGCTGGCTCCCAATCTCGACCGGCTGATGCGCACCGGGGCCAGCCTGCGCGCCCGTTCGGTGATCCCGAGCTTCACCAACCCCAACAACATCTCCATCATCACCGGCGCGCCGCCGGCGGTGCACGGGATCAGCGGCAACTATTTCTACGACCGTGCGTCGGGACAGGAAGTCATGATGAACGATGCGCGGTTCCTGCGCGCGCCCACCATCATGGCCTGCTTCCACGATGCCGGCGCGCGCATCGCCGTGGTGACCGCCAAGGACAAGCTGCGGACCTTGCTCGGCAATGGGCTCGACATGCGCTCCGGCCGCGCGGCCGCGTTCTCCTCCGAACGCGCCGACCGTGCCAGCCTGGCTGAGAACGGAATTGCCGATGTGCTGGACTTCGTGGGCATGAAACTGCCCGACGTCTATTCCGCCGAGCTGTCGGAGTTCGTCTTCGCCGCCGGCGTCAAGCTGTTGCAGCGCGACCGGCCGGACCTCATGTATCTCTCCACCACCGATTACGTGCAGCACAAAGCCGCCCCCGGCTCGGCCATGGCCAATGCCTTCTACGCCATGATCGACCGCTATGTGGGCGCGCTGGACGCGGCCGGGGCGGTGCTCGCGCTCACCGCCGATCACGGCATGAACGACAAGCATCGCCCCGACGGCTCACCGGACGTGATCTATCTGCAGGACTGGTTCGACGAGCGCCTGGGCAAGGACGCCGCGCGGGTCATTCTGCCGATCACCGATCCCTATGTCCTGCATCATGGCGCGCTCGGCTCCTTCGCCACCGCCTACCTGCCGGACAGCGCCGACCGCCACACCCTGCTCTCCGAACTGCGTCAGATGCCCGGGATCATTCTGGCGCTGGATCGCGACACCGCCTGCGCGCAATTCGAGCTGCCGCCCGACCGTACCGGCGATCTCGTGGTGATATCGGACCGCCACAAAGTGCTCGGCACCAGCGCGGCGCGGCACGATCTGTCCGGGCTCACCGAGCCGCTGCGCTCGCATGGGGGCACCACCGAGCAGGAGGTGCCGATGATCGTCAACCGCCCGATCAACCTCCCTGGCGGCCGGGGTCTGCGTAATTTCGACGTGTTCGACGTCGCTCTCAACCTGGTCGAAGGAGCCTGATGATGGACGCAGCGGTCGAGCCGGTCCGTCGCGAGGCGATGCGCCTTGCCGGAACGCTGGTCGGCACCGATGACGTGCTGGAGGTGCGCAATCCCTACTCCGGCGCCCTGGTCGGCACCGTGCCGGCCGCGCGGCCCGAGCATGTGCGCCGCGCTTTCGCCGCTGCCAGGGAGTTTCGCCCCTCGCTCACGCGTTATCAGCGCCAGCGCATCCTGCTCGCGACCGCCGAGACGCTCGCGGCCCGCAAGGATGCCATCGCCCGGCTGATCACCGCGGAATCCGGCCTGTGCCTGAAGGACTCGCTCTACGAGGTCGGGCGTGCCTGCGACGTGTTCAACCTGACCGGGCAGCTCGCCATCGGCGATGACGGCCAGAGCTTCGCCTGCGATATCACCGCGCACGGCAAGCCGCGCCGCATCCATACGCTGCGTGTGCCGTTGCGCGGGGTGATTTCGGCGATCACGCCATTCAACCATCCATTGAACATGGTCGCTCATAAACTGGCGCCCGCCATCGCCACCAACAACCGCGTGGTGCTGAAGCCGACCGAACTCACGCCGCTGACCGCGCTGCTGTTGGCTGACGTTCTGTATGAGGCGGGGCTGCCGCCCGGGATGCTGTCGGTCGTCACCGGCAATCCGGCCACCATGGGCGACGCGATGATCACCGATCCGGACGCCGAGCTGGTGACCTTCACCGGCTCCGTCCGCGTCGGCAAATACATTGCCGAACGCGCCGGCTATCGCCGGCTGATCCTGGAGCTCGGCGGCAACGACCCGCTGATCGTCATGGCGGATGCCGATGCCGCCAAGGCGGCCGAGCTGGCGGTACAGGGTGCGACGAAGAATTCCGGCCAGCGCTGCACCGCCGTCAAGCGCATCCTGGTGGCGGAGAGCATCGCCGATGCTTTCGCCGGGGAAGTGCTGACCCGGGCGCGCCGGCTGAGATCGGGCGACCCGACGGATCCTGAAACGGATGTCGGCACGGTGATCAATGAAGGCGCCGCGGCGTTGTTCGAGCGGCGGGTGAACGATGCCATTGCCGCCGGCGCCCGGCTGCTGCATGGCAACAACCGCGACGGCGCGCTTTACCCGCCCACCGTGGTCGATCACGTGCCGCATGACTGCGAGCTGGTGCGCGAAGAGACCTTCGGGCCGGTCATTCCGATCATCCGCTGCCCCGACGACATCGAGGCGGTGATCCGGATTTCCAACTCCACTGCCTACGGCCTGTCGGCCGGCGTCTGCACCAACCGGCTGGACGACATCACCCGTTTCATCGCCACCCTGGACGTCGGCACCGTGAACATCTGGGAAGTTCCCGGCTATCGAACCGAAATGTCACCATTCGGCGGTATCAAGGATTCCGGCCTCGGCTACAAGGAGGGGGTGGTCGAAACCATGAAGGGCTACACGACCGTGCGGACCTGGTCGCTGCCCTGGCCGGGATGATATAGGGTCCGACGACGCAACGATAAAACGGGGAGCTCGGGAATGCTGAAACGAAGAACACTAGCCGTAGCCTGCGCAGCGCTGCTGATGGGACCCGCCTGGTTGCCATCCGCTTGGGCACAAGGCGTGGTCACCATCTACAGCGCCGACGGGCTGCGCGACGGCTCGCCGAACTGGTTTCAGACGCAGTTCGATGCCTTCACCAAGGCAACCGGGATCAAGGTGCAGTATGTCGAGGGCGGCTCGGCCGGAGTGATGGACCGGGTGGCCAAGGAAAAATCCAATCCGCAGGCCGACGTGCTGGTGACGCTGCCGCCGTTCATGCAGAAGGCCGCCGCCGACGGGCTGCTGCAGCCATACACTCCCGCCGGGGCCGACCAGATCGCCGCCCGCGACAAGGACCCGCAGGGCCGCTACTATGCGATGGTGAACGACTACCCCAACTTCATCTATGACGCCTCGGTGCTGAAAGAGCCACCGCAGACATACAACGACCTGCTCGATCCGAAATTCAAGAACAAGCTGCAATATTCCACACCGGGTCAGGCCGGCGACGGCACAGCGGTGATGCTGCAGGTGTTTCATGCCTTTGGCAGCAAGGATGCCGGCTTCGCCTATCTGAAGAAACTGCAGGCGAACAATCTCGGACCGTCCGCCTCCACCGGCAAGCTGACACCGCTCGTCAACAAGGGCGAGATCTGGGTCGCCAATGGCGACATCCAGATGAACCTCGCGCAGATGCAGGACAATCCGAATATCCGCGTGTTCTGGCCCGCCGGTCCCGACGGCAAGCGCGCCGCGTTCGCGCTGCCCTATTACATCGCCCTGGTGGCCGGCGCGCCGCATGCCGAGAACGGCAAGAAGCTGATCGATTTCCTGCTCAGCCCGCAGGCACAGATGGAGGTCAGCTCGATCGCCCAGGGCCTGCCGGCGCGCGAGGACGTGCACCCGACCGACCAGAACTACAAGAAACTTCATGCGATGATGGAAGGCGTGGAGATCTGGTCGCCCGACTGGGCCAAGGTGCTGCAGGACCTGCCGCAGGACGTTGCCCGCTGGCATCAGGAGACCGGCAGCTGATGCCACCCGAGGCGGTGGTCGACTCGGTGCGGCCGGAGGCGGCCGCGCCATCCGTTTCGACTGCGGCCGCGGGCGGTGTTGAGATGCAGGACGTGACGGTATCCTATCGCGGGACCGTCGCGCTGCACGCTTTTCATCTGACGATTGCTCCCGGCGAGATCATGGCGGTGATCGGCCCGTCCGGTTCCGGCAAGACAACCGCCTTGCGAGCCGTAGCCGGTTTCATCCGGCCAACCGCGGGCCGTATCCGCATCGGCGGGCGCGATGTCACCGATCTGCCGCCCTATGCCCGCAGCATCGGCATGGTGGTGCAGAACTACGCGCTGTTTCCGCACATGCGGGTCGATGAGAATGTCGCCTTCGGCCCGCACGCGCGCGGCGTGCCCGAGCGGGACGTGCGCGAACGCGTGCGTGACTGCCTCGCGATGGTCGGCATGGGCGCCTTCACCCGCCGGTTCCCGCGCGAGCTCAGCGGCGGGCAGCAGCAGCGCGTGGCGATCGCCCGGGCGCTCGCGATCAAGCCGCACGTCTTGTTGCTCGACGAGCCGCTTTCCGCGCTCGATGCGCAGATCCGGCGCAGCATGCTCGACGAACTGGCACGCCTGCACCAGGAACTGCCGTCGCTGACGGTGCTCTATGTCACCCACGATCAGACCGAAGCGCTGACCCTCGCTGATCGCATCGCCATCATGCGTGACGGCCGGCTGATGGCGCTTGGCCGGTCCAGGGCGCTGTATCGCGATCCGCCGAACCGCTTCTCCGCCGAGTTTCTCGGACGCGCCAATCTCCTGCCGGTGCGGCTGGAGGAGAGCGGCCCGGATGGGCGGGCGCGCGTCCGCTTCGGGCCGCTCGGTCTGCTGGCGCGGGCGCATCCGACCCTGCCGCCGGGGCGCGACTGTCTGCTGTGTGTCCGGCCGCACGACATTACGCTGGGCGCCGCCGAGGGCGGGAACGAGATCGCCGGCGTGGTGCAGAGCGTGCAATGGCAAGGCGAGCTGCACAGCATCATGCTGGAGGTGCAGGGGCGTAGGCTCCACCTGGTCTCGACGCCGCTGCGCGCGCCGCCCGAGCCGGGCAGTTGGTGCACCGTCCGGTTCGCCGCCGAGGATGCGATGTTGATCGCCGAAGAATCCGCCAGCGCATGAGCGGTGCGGCTCTGGCGCTGCCGCGCGGGCCAAAATGGCGCCCGCCATCGCTCTGGATCGCGCCGCCGCTGCTCGTGCTCGGGGTGCTGTTCTTCTACCCGCTGGCGCTGATCCTGAGCCAGTCGCTGACCGCCGGCACGCATCCCGCGTCCTTCGCCGGCTACACCGCCGTGTTTCAAACAGCGCTGTTCCGCAACGCGCTGCTCCACACCGTCGTCATCGCCCTGGCTTCCAGCGCGGGCTGCCTGGTCGTAGGCTTCGTGCTGGCGATGATCCTCTCTTTCGTGCCGTTCCCCGGTGCGTGGCTGGTATCGCGGCTGGTCGATACCTTCATCGCGCTGCCGACCTTCCTGATCGCGCTCGCCTTCACCTTCATCTACGGTTCCGCCGGCCTGCTCAACCAATCGGCGATGCAGCTCTTCCATCTGCCAATGCCGCCGATCGACTTCCTGTATTCCGCCTGGGGCGTCATCCTCGCCGAGGTCACGGTTTACACCCCGTTCGTGATGCGCCCGCTGCTCGCCGCGTTTTCGCTGATCGAGACGGCGCAGATCGAGGTTGCGAGCAGCCTTGGCGCCGGCCCCTGGCGCATCATCCGCCGCATTATTTTCCCCGCCGCGATCCCGGCCCTGCTGGCGGGCGGCAGCCTCTGCCTGCTGCTCACCGTGAACGAATTCGGCATCGTGCTGTTCATCGGTGCCAAGGGCGTCATCACCCTGCCGCTGCTGGTCTATGACAAGGCGATCCAGGAATTCGACTATCCGACCGCCTGCGTCATCGCGATGGTGAACATCGTGCTGTCGCTCGGCCTCTACTCGCTGTATCGCGTGGTGCTGTCCCGGTTTGGAGGCCGCGGTGCTGGTCTGGTCTAGCCGTGGCCGCGCCCTCTGCTGGGCGCTGCTGGCGCTGATGGTTGCGCTGCTCTATGGCCTGCCGGCCGCGACGATCGCGCTGGCGAGCGTCGCCGGGCAGTGGAACGGCGTGCTGCCGCGCGCGCTCACGCTCGCGCACTATACGGCGGCGCTGCAAGGCGACAGCGGCGCCGAGCTGCGCGTCAGCATCATCACCGGCTTCATCGCCGGCCTCGTGGCGCTGGTGAGCGGAAGCTGGGCGGCGCTCGCCCTGCGCGGCGTCGCCCGGGCGCCGCGCCGGGTGTTGGACCTGGCATTCTTTGTCCCCAGTGCGGTGCCGTCGGTGTCCGTCGGGCTCGGGCTGCTGGTGGCATTCAGCCAGAAGCCGTTGCTGCTGAACGGCACCATCACGATCGTGGTGATCGCGCATTTCGTGCTGATCTCCGCCTTCACCTACGGCAATGTCGCCGCCGGCCTGGCGCGGCTGCCGCCGGAGCTGGAACAGGTGGCGGAAAGCCTGGGCGCGCGGCCATTCTATCGCCTGCGGCGCATCACTCTGCCGCTGGTGGCGCCCTATCTGCTCGCGGCCTTCAGCCTGAGCTTCGCGTTGTCGATGGGCGAGCTTGGCGCGACGATCATGGTGTATCCCCCCGGCTGGGTGACCCTGCCGGTCGGCATCTTTGGCCTGTCGGATCGCGGCGCGGTCTTCGACGGTGCCGCGCTGACCGTCCTGCTGGCCATCAGCACGCTGGCGGTGCTGGGTGCGCTGTCGCAGATTCCGCTGCGGGCAGCTCGGCAATGAGGATAGCGGCCATTGCCGATATCCACGGCAATCTGCCGGCGTTGAATGCCGTGCTCGCCGATATCGAGCGCAACCACGTCGATATCATTTGCAATCTCGGCGACTGCGTATCCGGCCCGCTCTGGCCGCACGAGACATGGGAGAGGCTGCAGACCGTTCCCATGCGGACGGTGCGCGGCAATCACGACCGTGCCGCCGGACTTGGCGAGTCACCACTCGGCGCGTCCGATCGCTTCGCCCGGGAGTGCCTGACCGCCGCCCAGTTGCAATGGTTGGCCGAACTGCCTTTCGCGCAGGAGTTCGACGGGGCGCGCTGTTTTCACGCGAACCCGCTCGATGACACCGGCTATTTCATCGATGTGGTCCATGACGGCCAGCTTCGCCTCGCCCCGGCGGATCAGATGGCGGCCGCGCTCGGACGAGGAGCGCCCGCGTTGGTGTTGTGCGGCCACAGCCACCAGCCGCGACTAGTCCGGCTCGGCAGCGGCACCGTCGTCGTCAATCCCGGCAGTGTCGGCTGCCCCGCCTATCTCGATCCCGGGCCGCCGGCGCATCGCTCGGAAACCGGCTCGCCGCACGCGCGCTACGCGATCCTGATCTTGAACGACGGCGCGGTGCAGGCCGAGTTTCGCGCCCTTCCGTACGACTGGGAGCAGGCCGCCCGGCGCGCCGCCGCGAACGGCCGCCCGGAATGGGCGCACGCCCTGCGCACGGGCTATGCCGAGTAGAGCATACGCAAACGAAGGCGAATCGCGCTGCCCCGTTCACCTCTCCCGTTATGCGGGAGAGAGCCTGCCCCGGACTTAATCCGGGGTCGGTTCGCGCAGCGAACCGGGTGAGGGCCCTAACGCTTCCTCCAGTATATCCAACGCCCGCATCATCTCCGATTCGCCGACCGTCAGCGGCGGCGTCAGCGTCAACACATTCCCCATTGTCACCTTGAACGACAGCCCGCGATCCAGCGCGCGGTACAACACCGCCTCGGCCAGCTCGTCATCCGGGATCTTCTCCCCGCGGCTCCGCACCAGTTCGATGCCGATCAACAGCCCGCGCCCGCGCACATCGCCGATCGCCGGTAGCGCCCGTTTCATCTGCTCCAATCGCTCGACCGCCAGCGCGCCCACGCGCGCCGCATTCTCCACCAGCCCCTCATCCTCGATGATCTCGATCGTCGTCAGCGCGGCGCGCGCGGTGACCGGGTTTTTCTCATGCGTGTAGTGTCCGAACGCCCACGCCCCCGCCACATCCAGCTCCGGCCTAGCCAGCACCGCCGCGATCGGCAGAATGCCGCCGCCGAGCGCCTTGCCCAGCACCAGGATATCCGGCGACACCGCGTCGTGCTCGCTGGCGAACATGCGTCCGGTTTTGCCGAGCCCGGTCGGTATTTCGTCGAAGATCAGCAATGCACCATGCCGCGCGCACGCCTCTCGCACGCGCGCCCAGTACCCGGGCGGCGCCAGATAAGGGACCGCGCGCGCTGGCTCGGCAATCACCGCGGCGATATCGGCTTCATGGGCGAGCACGTACTCCACCATCGCCGCGCAGGCCATGTGGCACTGATCGAGCAGCGGCCGCCCGTCCGCATCCACCGGATGCCCATAGGGGCAGCGATAACAGGCAAACGGCGCCACGTGCTGCGCCCCCGCGACCAGCGGTGCTGCCGGGCCGGAGCGGAACAGCGCCTCGCCGGACAGCGCCGAGGCGCCAATGCCCGCGCCATGAAACGCATCCCAGAACGACAGCGTCTTGAACCGGCCCGTCGCGGCGCGCGCCAGTTTGACCGCGACCTCCACCGCGTCCGACCCGCCGGTGGTGAACAGCACCTTGGACAGCCCGCCCGGCGCGATGGCGGTCAGCTTCTCGGCCAGTTGCACCGTCACGTCGCACGCATAGCGGCGCGGCGCGAAGCTCAACGCCTCCATCTGTTCGGCGATCGCCCGTTTCAGCCGCGGATGTCCGTAACCGATGTGATGAACATTGTTGCCATGGAAATCCATGTAGCGCCGGCCGGCGGTATCCTCGATCCAGATGCCTTCGGCCTTCGCGATTGCGTTCAGGCAGGGCGTGGACACCGACTGGTGCAGGAACGAAGCCGCATCGCGCGCCAGCAGCGCGCGGGTCGCGGGATCGAGTGCCCGCGCCTGCCAGGCGGCGCGCCGGCCGGTCAGGTTGGTGTCGCCTTCGGACGGCACGGGATGCGGGCTGTCCATCGCCTCCTCCGCTATTGCAGCCGGATCAGGATAATCCCGGCGAGTATCACCACCGCGGCAATACCGCGCAGCGGCGCAAACCGTTCCCTGAGCACGACAGTTGCGAGCAGCGCCGAAAACAGCACGCTCGTTTCGCGCAGCGCCGCGACCACCGCGATCGGCGCCCGTGTCATTGCCCAGATCGCGATCCAGTATGCCGCGAGCGACATGGCGCCGCCCAGCAGCCCCTGCCCGGTATAGCGGCGCATAGCAACGAATGCCGCGGGGCCGCGCCGCGCGAGCACGAGCAGCGGCAAGGGCAGCATATCCACCACGAACAGGGTGGACGCATAAGCGTTCGGATCGCCGGCGATGCGGGCGCCCGTCCCGTCCACGGTCGTATAGCCGGCGATGATAATCCCGGTCGTTATTGCGAAGCCCATCGCGGCCAGGTCGTGCCGCTCCGCCCGGCGCCGGTGCAGGGCCAACAGCAGAATGCCGCCGCCCAGTGCGAGAACGCCGATCAGCGCCCGCGCGCTCAGCGGCTCGCGCATGATCACCACGGTGGCCAACGCCGTGAACAGCGGCGCGCTGCCGCGGGCGATCGGATAAACCTGGCTCATATCCGCGCGGCGGTACGCTTCGGCGAGTGCCAGGTAATACAACAGATGCAGTGCTACGGATGCGGCCACATACGGCCAGGCCGCGGCGCGCGGCACGCCGAAGCCGGCCAGGAACGGCGTCGCGATCAACCCGCATGACAGCACCACCAGGTTCATTGCAAGCAGCGGCTCCAGCCGCGCTTTGACCACCGTGTTCCAACCGGCATGCAAAGCGGCCGCGGCCAGCACGGCCGGCAGCACGACCGGCTCGATGCCGCCGGTCGTCACAGCCTGCCTCCTCTCGCGCGCGTTGCCATGGCAGCGGAATGTTGCACCGCATTGACGAAAAATGCCACAATATACAACATACCTGGCCGGAGGCCGATGCCCCACTCAGCTTTCCCCGGCCGGCCCATCGCCGCCCGGCGCCACGACGAGATCCTCCAGCGGGCCGGCGCCGCCGGTTCCGTCGCTGTCGGCGAGCTCGCGCGCGCCTTCGGCGTTTCGCGCGAAACCATTCGGCGCGACCTGAAATACCTGGCCGACCGCGGCCGCCTCGACCTCGTGCATGGCGGCGCGACCAGGCGTGACGCGCATGAGCCGGCGCTCGCCGAACGTCTGGCCGAGAACGCTCCCGGCAAGGCGGCGATCGGCCGGCGCGCGGCCACGCTGGTGGCGGATGGCATGGTGGTGCTGCTGGATTGCGGCACGACGACGCTCGCGGTTGCCCGCGCATTGCGCGAACGGCAGGGGCTGACGGTCTGCACCACCGGGCTCGCCGTAGCGCAGATGCTATGCCGGCTGCCGCGCACGCGCGTGCATCTGTTGGGCGGCGAGGTCGATCCGGCCGAGGAAGCGACCGCGGGCATCGATGTGCTGGAGGCGATCGGGCGGTTCCGTGTCGATCTCGCCTTTATCGGCGGCGGCGGGCTGACGCCGGACGGCGAGGTCACCGACTACACGCGGGCCGGCGCCGAGCTGCGCGGCCGCATGATCACCGCCGCGGCGCGGGCCTGGTTCGTGCTGGACCGCGGCAAGTTCCAGCGGCTGACGCCGGTGCGCATCCCGCATTTTGCCTCGGCGGCCGGCCTGATCGTCGATGCGCCACCGTCAGCGGCCACCGCCGCCGCCCTGGCAAGGCGTGGGCTTGCCGTGCTGCGAGCCGATCAATGACGGCTAGAATCGCAACGCCCCTTCACCTCTCCCCGCCGTGCGGGAGAGGCGGCTCGCGAAAGCGAGCCCGGTGAGGGCGAGCCGCGATGTGGCAAAATATTGCATTTTGCCCGAAGAACCCTAAACTGCCCCCTCACACCCGATGGCATCAGCATGACCGACGCACTCCCGACCCAGGCCAGGATCGTCATCATCGGTGGCGGCATCATCGGCTGCTCGCTCGCCTATCATCTCACCCGCATCGGCTGCCCGGATGTGGTTCTGCTCGAGCAGGGCCGGCTGTCCTGCGGCACCACCTGGCACGCCGCCGGCCTGGTCGGGCAATTGCGCTCCCATGCCAGCCTCACCCGGCTGGTCCGCGCCTCCGCCGAACTCTATGCCGCGCTGGAGGCGGAGACCGGCCTTGCCACCGGCTGGAAACAATGCGGCTCGATCTCCGTCGCCCGCACCGCGGAGCGGATGACGCAGCTTCGGCGCACCGCCGCGGCGGCGCGCGTGCAGGGCGTGGCCGTTGAGTTGCTGACGCCGGCCGAGGCCGGCGGCAAATGGCCGCTGCTCCGCACCGACGATCTGCACGGCGCGGTGTGGCTGCCGGGCGACGGCAAGGCCAATCCCGCCGACGTAACCCAGTCGCTGGCGCGCGGCGCCCGCGATCGCGGCGCGCGGATTTTCGAACAGACCCGGGTCACCGGCATTGAGTGCGGAGCCGGGCGCGTGCGCGCGGTGCAAACGCCCGCTTGTCGTATCGCCTGCGACCAACTGGCGATCTGCGCCGGACAATGGTCGCGCGCGGTCGGGCAGATGTGCGGCGTTACTGTCCCGCTGCATTCCGCCGAGCACATGTACATCGTCACCGGCCGCATCGACGGCGTGCATCCCGATCTGCCGGTGCTGCGTGATCCGGACGGCTATATCTACGTCAAGGAAGAGGTCGGCGGTCTCTTGATGGGCGGCTTCGAACCGAGCGCCAAGCCTTGGGGCATGGACGGCATTCCCGAGCATTTCGAGTTCCAGTTGCTGCCTGACGACTGGGAGCAGTTCGATATCCTGATGCGGAACGCCCTCATCCGCGTGCCGGCACTGGAAACCGCCGAGATCAGGACCTTCCTCAACGGCCCTGAAAGTTTCACGTCGGATGGTCATTTCATCCTCGGCGAGGCGCCGGAGACGCGCGGCGTCTTCGTCGCCGCCGGGTTCAATTCCATGGGCATCGCCGGGGCCGGCGGCGCCGGGCGCGCGCTGGCCGAATGGATGCTGGCCGGCGAGCCTACGCAGGATCTGTGGCCAGTGGATATCCGCCGGTTCGCTCGTTTCAACGGCAACCAGCGCTGGCTGCGGCAGCGCGTGACCGAGACGCTCGGCCTGCACTACGCCATACCCTGGCCGAATCGGGAGCTGACCACCGCGCGCCCGCTGCGCCGCTCGCCGCTGTACGACCGCCTCGCCGCCAGGGGCGCGGTGTTCGGCTCCAAGGCGGGCTGGGAACGCGCGAACTGGTTCGCGACCGCCGGGGCGCCGCGCGAGCTCGCCTATTCCTTCGGCCGGCAGAACTGGTTCGCCACCGTCGCCGAGGAGCACCGTGCCTGCCGCGAGGCGGTCGCCCTGTTCGACCTGACCTCCTTCGCCAAGCTGCTGCTGCAAGGACGTGACGCCGAGCGCGTCCTGCAGCATCTCTGCGCCAATGACGCGGCGATCCCCGTCGGCCACAGCGTCTATACGCCAATGCTCAACCAGCGCGGCGGTTTCGAGAGCGATCTCACCGTCGCGCGCCTGGCCGAAGACGCCTTCCTGCTGCTCACCGGCACGGCGCAGGCGGTCCGCGACGCGCATTGGATTCGCGGCCATATGCCTGACGACGCCCGCGCCGTGCTGACCGATGTCAGCTCGGCCTATGCGGTGATCGGCGTGATGGGGCCGCGGTCGCGCGCACTGCTGAGCGAAGTCAGCGACGCAGCGCTGGACGCGCGGGCCTTTCCGTTCGGTGCCGTGCGCGAGATCGGCATCGGCTATGCCACATGCTGGGCGGCCCGCCGCAGCTATATGGGCGGGCTCGGCTGGGAGCTCTACGTGCCCTCCGAGCTGGCGGCGGTCGTCTATGACACGCTCATCGCCGCCGGCGAGCCCTTCGGGTTGCGCGACGGCGGCTATTACGCGATCGATTCGCTTCGGCTGGAGAAGGCGTACCGGGCCTGGGGCCGCGACATCACCCCTGACGACACGCCATGGGAAGCCGGACTCGGTTTCGCGGTCAGGCTAGGGAAGAGCACCGGCTTCATCGGACGCGATGCGCTGCTGCGCCAGGCGGAAACACCGCTGCGCCGCCGGCTAGTCGCCTTTCTCGCGACCGACGCTGACGCACCCACTGCCTGGGGCGGCGAGCTGATCGTCAGCGGCGACGATGCGATGGGCGAAATCACGTCGGCCGCCTATGGCTACAGTCTCGGCGGCGTGGTGGCCCTCGGCTGGGTGCGTTCGAAGGATGCGGCGATCGACGCAGCCTGGCTTGCCAACCGGCGGTTTGCGCTGGATGCCGGCAGCGAAACCGTGCCGGTGCGCGCCTCTCTGGAGCCATTCTACAACGGCGGCAGATCGTGAGATGTCATCGCGAACCCCCGAAAGGGGGCGTGGCGATCCAGCCCCCGCGGCACGGGGGCCGTTCGACTTGCCTACATACTCGCGACAACAACAAGGCGACTCATTGCCTCGTGCTATCCGTATAATACCAGCGGCCGTTGAACTCGACTCTCTGGCAGATTCCCAAGCTTGCGGAAGTACGATTCGCTGAGCCGGAAGCGCCGATTCGTCGGCTTGGAGGGGTATGCTGGGCGCAGCAGTGGCGATCACAACAGATTGCTACCATCGCGCGCGAGATCCTGCCACATTTCCGGCAGCACTGAACGACAGCAGGAGGCGGCGTGGGCATCAGGCTAATCGAGAATCCGGCAGCGCGAAGTCTGCCGCCGTATCCCCTCCAGGACGTGCTGTCGCATGAACGTGCGGCCGAAGCTTTCGCGGCGATTTCCGCGTGTCCGCTCTATGCGCCGACGCCGCTGCGGCGGCTCGATCGTATCACCACCGCGGCGCGTCTCGGCGAGATTTGGTACAAGGATGAAGCCGGCCGCTTCGGTCTCGGTAGCTTCAAAGCGCTGGGTGGAGCGTATGCCGTGGCGCGTCTGTTGCAATGCAGGCTCAGCGAGCGAGTTGGCCGACCGATGACGCTGCCCGAGCTGATCCACGGCGATGCTCGCGATCATGCCCGTCAGATTACGGTTACCTGTGCAACAGATGGCAATCATGGGCGCTCGGTGGCCGCCGGCGCCCAGGTCTTCGGCTGTCGTTGCGTGATCTTCCTGCACCGCGACGTGAGCCGGGGCCGTGAGGACGCGATCCGCGCCTATAGCGCGGAGATCGTGCGCGTCGCCGGCAATTATGATGATTCGGTGCGCGAAGCGGCGCACTCAGCGGCGCGGAATGGCTGGGAGCTGATCTCCGACACCTCCTGGCCTGGATATGAAACAATTCCCCGCGACGTGATGCAGGGCTACGCGGTGATGTTGATCGAGGCGCTGCGGCAACTGCAGGCTGCCGGCGCATCGCGACTTACCCATGTCTTCGTGCAAGGCGGCGTCGGTGGGCTTGCGGCGGCGGTTTGCGCCCATTTATGGGAAGCGATGGAACGCGACGCGCCGATCACCGTCGTGGTCGAACCCGAACGCGCCGACTGCCTGTTTCAGTCCGCGTTGAACGGGCGCCTGACGCCCGCTTCCGGAGATCTCTCCACCGTCATGGCGGGATTGTCCTGCGGAGAAGTCTCCACCGAGGCCTGGCGCATCCTAAGCAAAGGCGCACGCTTCTTCCTCACCATCGACGATGCGCCGGCGATCGAGGCGATGCGGATGCTCGGCCGCGGACAGGCAAGCGCGGAACCGATCATCGCCGGGGAGTTGGCGACCGCGGGGCTGGCGGCACTGATCGCCACCGCCGGCGCTCCGGCGCTCCGGCAGCATCTCGAACTGACCGAAAGCTCGAACGTGCTGCTGATCGGCAGCGAGGGCGCAACCGATCCTGTCCTTTATCGCGAACTGGTCGGTGCCGTTGCATAAGATGACAGAGCTCCGAAGAAGGACCGGTGACACCCCATCCGAGATCAGCCGCCGAATTCTCGCGCAGATCGAGGCTGACTAGGACAAGGCGATAAGGCGTCAGCGGGATCGAGCTCGGCTACAGGATCACGCAGGCGGTGGCCGCGCTCGAAGCCGAACGCGTGGCGGCGGTGAGCCATCCGATGTATCGGCGCGCATAGCGACGCAATCCCCTGCGCGATCGGCAGTTTTCAGGCCGGCAGTTGCCCGAGCGCCTTCCCGGCCACCGGTCTTCTCAAAGGCAGCATGGCAACAGTTCCCGGCGAAGATCATGAAGGCGTCAAGCAACGCCTGGTGGATTGGATCGTGCGCGCTGCCGCGGAGGATCCGTGGATGCGAGAGCATTCGCCGAAAGTCCGGTTCGTCGGCCACGACGCGCGGGCATCCGAGATTCCGCAGGATCATCCGATCGTAACCACTGTCGCCCGCAACTATCGGGAGGTGACCGGGCGCCGCCCGGAAATGAGCGGCCGGCAGGGTGCCGCCGACACCAGGCTCCTGAACGAGTACGGCAACACGCCGACAGTGATTTTCGGCCCGGGATCGATCGCTGTCATGCATTCCGATGATGCGTGCGACCGGCGGCGTGATTACCTGCGGCCCAACGCCCGCCGAAACCACAGACCCGCCGTCCGCGCCAGCAGCCTGAGCGCGGACAGGCGCGCGCGGGGGCAACCGCCGGACCGCCGGCCAACTTGCGTTCCAGCGTCCGCGCTACCGACGCACGATATCCGCGGCAACCGTATTGGACGGTCGGCCCGCGGGCGAGCTGCGCCAGCGGGCGCCGCAACGTATGGACGACCGGCAGCTCCTACAGCTCCAATTGCACATCGCCCGCAAGTCTTCGGCCTCGGCGCGCGTGGGAGGCACGCAAATGCCCGCGTGAACCAAATCCCCGGCATACCGTTTCGTCCCTGACGGCAGGGGATCGAGAAGATGCGCGGAAAGGCCCGAACGGACGTCAACTGCTATTGGCTGCGGCCTGGCGAACTCTCGGCGTATCGCGGCCATACGGTCCTCGTGCTGGACAGCAAAGGGATGATGAAATCGGATCGAGAGGGCTTGTTTTTCCGGCGCACGCGCTTCCTCTCCCGGCTCGTGATGAAGGTCGGCGGCGAGCAGCCAGCCTTCGTCTCGGCCAACCCCGTCGAGCCGCATTCGTTGATCTCCTACCACCTCGCCCCGTCGCCGGCCGGTGAAACGGCAGGGCCTCCCGGCCACGAGTTCAGGCGGGGAGATCGCGCGCACGGCCATCGCGGTCCAGGTCAACAGCTATGTAGGGAACGGATTGCACCAGGATATCCACGTAGCCAATCACGGCGTGGCGGAGGCAAACGTCACCCTTTCTTGGGAACTGGCAGCCGACTTCGCCGACGAAGCCGAGGTGCAGCGCGGCAGCCGCCAGCAGACCGCACCAATCGTGCCGGTTTGGACAAACCGCAAAGAAGGCGGAGAGCTGGAGTTCCGCTATCTTCATCCCAAGCTCGCGCATCGTACGATTTTGCGTTTCTCCGGCCCCGGCGCCTTCGTCGAAGGCCTGGGCATGGTCTCCTGTACAGTCGCCCTCGCGCCGCAACAGACGCAAAACCTCGCCATCGACATCGTGCCGGTGTTTCTCGGCGAAACAATCGAACCCTTCTACGCAACGGACGGCGAACCCAGGGACGATGCGCCTGAGCAGGTGCGCCGAGCGTGGAAAGAAGGCTGCGCGACACTGGACGCGGCTGAACCAAGGGTGCAGGCGGCATGGGACCGGGCCGCCGCTGATCTCGGCTCACTCCATTTGCTGGACGGCGAAGGCGAAGAGCGATTTACACCTGCCGCCGGCATTCCCAACTACACCGGGCTGTTTGGGCGTGATGCATTGGTGGCATCGTGGCAATCGGCCTTGCTCAACCCGGCGACGTTGCGGGGCACGCTGCGCCTGGTCGGGCGGTGGAACGCGCGGGACTATGACGACCGGTTCGACGCCGAGCCCGGCAAGGTCCTGCACCAGCGCCAGCTCAGCCCGCTCGCTTTGCTCGGCCACCAGCCGTTTCTGCATTACTATGGCGATTACTCAGCCTCCGGCCTGTTTCTGCTCGGACTGGCGCTCGACCTTGCCTATTCAGGCGACACGGACTTCTTCCGGTCGATGCGCGACAAGGCGCTTGCCACGCTCGAATGGATGGACCGCGACGGCGATGCTGATGGCGACGGTTTGTACGAATACCAGACCAAGGCCGGCGATCAGGGCATCAAGAACCAGGGCTGGAAAGATTCCGATGAAGGCATTCTCTACGAGGATGGCCGCATGGTGCCGAACCCGATCGCAGTAGCCGAAATACAAGGCCTGTATTATGCAGCCAAGCACGCCATCGCTGTGGCTTTCGCGGCTGTGGGCGAACATGCGCGCTGCGACGATCTGTTGCAACAAGCCGCCAGCCTGAAGCGGCGGTTTAACGAGCGGTTCTGGGTGCCAGAGGATAAATTCTTCGGCCTGGCGCTCGACCCCCAAAAACGGCTGGTACGAAGCCTCGCCTCCAATCCCGGCGCTTGTCTCGGCTACGGCATCGTGGACGCTGATAAGGCTGAAGCCGTGGTCGAGCGTCTGATGGCGCCCGACATGTTCACCGGTTGGGGCATCCGCACCCTATCGAGCCGCCATCCAGCTTACAATCCTTCGGCCTACCATCTCGGGACCGTCTGGCCGTTCGAGAATGCGCTGATCGGTTTCGGCATGAAGCGCTACGGCTTTACGGACTCGCTGCATCGACTGGCGCGGGCACTGTTCGACGCTACCGAGTTGTTCCACCTCGATCGCCTGCCCGAGGTGTTCGGAGGGCATCCGCGTGACCGCCGCCATCCGCATCCCGGCATCTATCCCGGCGCCTGCGCGCCGCAGGCCTGGTCAGCAAGCGCGATCGTGTCTCTGGTAAACACGATGCTCGGGCTGATCCCGCTGGCGCCGTTGAAAACAATAATCGTCGATCCCGATCTGCCGGAATGGTTGCCGGAGCTGACAATGCACAACATCCGAGTTGGCGGCGCACGCGTCAGCCTGCGGTTTCACCGTGACGGCTCAGGCAGGACCGAGTGCGCAACTATAGAGCAGAGCGGCAATCTGCATATTCATCGGCCGGCTCAACCGATCGTCAGCGAGGATCAGCTCACGACGGCCGTCCAGGGGGCCATCAGCGGTTTGCCGTGACCGCGGCCGGGGCGGATTCCAGATCGGCACCATGCTCCTGGTCCACGTCGCGGCCGGTGGGGTCCCATTTGATCGCCAGCACGGCTGTGAGCGCGATTGCCGGCACGATGGTCAGTGTGAGCAGCGTGGAATAGAGGCCGACAGCGGCGATCAACAACGGGAAGAAATAGAACCCCATGATGCTGCCGATGCGTGTAATGGCCTGAGCGAAGCCGCTGGCAGCCCCACGCATCTCGGTCGGGAAAGAAAGCGCCGCGAGCGTCAGGCCCTGCGAGCCGATCCCGAATGAATGGCCAAAAATAAACAGTGCGATGAACACCGCGCCCAGGAGCGGCGGGAAACTATGGCCGAACAGGCCGATGATCAGCAACGCGGCAATCACGATGCTGCAGCCGATCATCGCCAGCCGGCGGATGCCCACGCGGTTGGTCAGCACGGCCTGCAACGTACCGCCGGCAATACCGAACAGGTTGAACACCAGCGAGCCGGCGAGCGCGGTGGCGAAGCCGGAACCGAACAAAACGAGCGCAATGCTCGGGAGATAGAAGCCAACCGCATAATATTCGCAGCTCTGCATGGCGCTGATCAAGGAGGCCTGGAGCGTACGCAGCCGATAGCGGCGGGAAAAAATCTGCCTGTACAGCGACCAGGACTCGCCATGCGTACGCTGTGCAACGAAGTGCGCCTGTGCGGCCGGGTCCACCGTGGTTTGCACGTGATAGGTGCGCTCCAGGACGCGAGCAGCGGCGGCGAGATTGCCGCGCGCGGCCTCCCATAACGGGCTTTCGTCCATCAGGAAGAAGCGCAGCACCAGGATGATGAAGGCGGGGACGGCGCCGAACCCGACTGCCCAGCGCCAGAGGTCCGCGCCGGCGCCGAGGCCATACATGATCAGGCCAAGGATGAAGCAGATCGAGCCGGCGATGTACCAGACTGCCTGCCACATGTTGATCAGGCCGCCCTTGCGCTCCACGGAGTTGTATTCGGCGATGAAGGCCATCGCTACGGGGAAATCGAGGCCCACGCCAACGCCCATGAAGAAGCGCGCCGCCAGCAGCACGCCGTAGCCGGGCGCGAAAGCCGCGACCAGCGTGGCGACAACGAACAGCAGCATGTTGACGAAGAACATCCGGAACCGGCCGAGCCGGTCAGTCAGGTAGCCGCCGAACAGGCCACCGAACAACGCCCCCAGCGCCATGATCGCCGTCAGCGTGCCGAGCGCTAGCGGTACCAGGTGAAATTGCTGGCGCAACTGCACGGCGCCGATGCCGAGGCTGGTGAAGTCATAGGCGTCGGTGAAGATGCCGCCGAGTGCCAGGACAGCGATGAAGCCAGCGCCCTGCCGACGCCGCTCGTCCGAACGATTGATGAAGCCGAGCACGTCCTGGAAGTTTCGGATCATCAGGCGCGGTTCGTTCATGGCGTTTCCTTCCATTTATTGCGACCCCAATGCTGCGTGCAGGTAACTGAGGTCGAGATACTTCATCGGGTCGGTCAGGGCTTTGTGGGGCTGGCCGTATTTGCTGCGCAGCGCCAGGACAAGCCTGATGCCCGGGATGCTGGGCGTGATATCGCGGAAGAACCCGCCCTGCGGCGCCAGCAGGACATCGCAAGTCCGGTGCGCGAGCTCGAAGCTCATGCTTGGCACATGGGCGACCAGGATGGCCTCGGCGACGCGGCGGTTCGCCGGGTCATAGAGCCAGTCGATCGCCTGCTTGTAGGCGCGGATGAAACCGATCACCTCGGCGCGGTGGGACGCTGCCCAGGACCGGCGCGCGGCGGCGACGATGCCCTGATAGGGGCCGAGTTCGGTTGCCTCGCGCGCCAGCACCCTCAGCCCGTGCTGCTCGCCCAACAGGTCGAACGGCGTCATTTCGATAGTGCCGGCGTGCTGTTTGTCTTTGAGCAGGTCGATGTAGCGGTCGGCGACGCCGCCTTTGGCGGCGAACTGCACCTGGTCCGGAGCGATGCCCTGCTTTGCCAGCAGTTCCTCCAGGACGAAGGCGAAACCGGTGGTCATGGCGTCCACGGTCAGTGTTTGGCCACGCAGAGCGGAGAAGCTCTTGTCGTTGTCCTGCACCAACAGGGAGAGGAACGCATCGTCGGAGCCGAGAAACGCGAAGAGGTCGGGGTTAGGTGGGACCGGCGCTTCGCCCTGGCCTTCGTCATACGCGATTACATTGTCGATCGCCGTCATTGCTATGCCATAATTGCCGGCGAGCAGGTTGGTGATCTGGTAGATCGAACCCGGCGTGTTCGTCAGTCGAAGCTGCAAGCCTTGCTGGGCGAAGTAGCCGTTCCGGTCGGCGACCCATAGCGGCAGGTTGAAACCGCCGGCAAAAACGATGACGCGCAGATCGGTAAGCGGATGTGGCATCGGTGCGGGAAAGCCGGCCGGCACCTGCGCGCGTGCCAACGCCGGCAGCAGGCACAGCGCCGCGGCTAGCAGCAAACGTAACCTGCGCATCGGTCAGATCGCCGCGAGAAAGATGGTGACGACGCCCAGCACCACATTCAGCACGATTAGCCGGCGGATGCGCTCGGCGGCTTCGCCGGCACGGGCGCTGCTGACGGCGGTGCGGAAGCGGCGATAGGGGCCGAAGACGACCAGCAGGAACACGATCGCCATGATGATCCCGAGCCCCATCATCGCCTGCACATTCCACGGCAGCATGGCGAAGCCACCGAAGATGCCGAACACCATCGCGAAGCCGCTGATCAAGGCGATCGGCATCGCGTGCCAGACGATCAGGAAAAACCGGCGAAACACCCGGTTGTGCAATGCGACGCGCTGTGCGGGCTCGAGTGCCGCGATGCTGGGGCGCAGCACCGCAACGGCGAAGAACATGCCGCCGACCCAGGCGACGATGCACAGGATGTGGATAGCGAGGACCCAGCCCCATGGGCTGGTCGGAGTCATCGGCGGCGGCATCAGGTCAGCTCCTGCAGTTCGGACACCAATGCCCGCAGTTCCGCCGCGGCCACCGAACGTGGTGCCGTTTCGGTCACGCCGCTTCCTTCGGCGAAGGCGAGCGCGAAGGCGGTTCGGTTGCCCAGCGTGGCGCGCAGCATCGGCAGGTGGAGGCGGGCAATGTCGGATTCCACGCTTTGGCGCAAGCGGGACGCGGCGGGGACGCGGTTCAACACGACGCTGATAGGGCGGCGCTCGGCAGCAGCAAGCTTCATGGTGCCTTCAGCCGCCCAGAGGTCTGGCGGACTGGGTTGCACCGGGATCAGCACGAGCGTGGCGGCACGAATGGCAAGGCGCGCGTCGGTATCGATCTGCGGCGGGCTGTCGATCAGCACAAAATCGTGGCCGTGAGCGAGACGATCGAGTTCGGTGGGCAGACGCCAGCCGGCGACTTCCGCGAACGTAATCGCGTGCAAATCGCGGCGTGCGGCACGCAGCGCGAACCAGCGCGCTAGGCTGCGCTGCGGATCGGTGTCCAGCAGAGCGACTTTCCCTGCCGGCGCGAGTGCGACGGCGATGTTGGCGACAAGCGTGGTCTTGCCCGTGCCACCTTTCTGCTGGGCGATGGTGATGACCCCCGCCATCGACTCCGACTCCGCCGGAAAAGCGAAGTCTATGTGCCGGCTCGCTCTATTTCATCAGGGTGTTGCTCGGCAGGGTTTTGTCCAGGACCTTGCGGGCAGTTTCGGCGCCGGCGACGGGAAGACCGGCGGGATCGAGCTTGCCGATCTGCACCAGCACCGACGCTTGGTCCCAATAGATGTGCTCATGGACCAGCTTGTCGCCTTCGAACTGCACGATGGCGACGGTCGGTACTTCCACCTCCCGCCCCGTGGGGGCGATGCCGGGCAGCATCCAGTCGATCTCCGTCGTGTGGGTGAATCGCACGACGAACTCATCGACGAGGCGATTGGCGCCGATGGTACGGCTGACCGGAATCAACCGGAAGTCCGGCGGATTGGCGCCGATGAAGTGATCCGCGTAGAACCGCCGCAGCGCCTCGTGCCCGACGCCGCCCGTCATGGTCGGGATGTGGTTGACGTACGGCTCAGCCACCATCGTGGCCATGGTGGCATCGACATCGCGCGTCTCGAACTCGTAGCGGCAATGCGCTTCCCAAAGCGTGGCAAGGTCGGGCGTCGCCATCGGCGTCTCCTGTTCAGGCTGGCATGGAGCGTTTCTGGTGCGCGCGGCCGGCGCGGGCCAGCTCTTCGTCGTGCCCCCCGATGACGCGCACGCCCTCGTTCAGCCGGGCGACGATATTCTGCCGGTTGCAGCCTTCCAGGAAGGCGACGCCGTTGCGGCGGCAGGCGTTGAACACCTTGTCGCGGGCTTCCTGCATTTCCGGCGGATAAGGGTCGCGGAGCAACTTGGTCGAGCCGAGCGACAGGCTAAGATCGCCCGGGCCCATTTCGGCGAAGGCGATGCCGGGAACCGCCAGCAGCTCGTCCGCCATGGCGATCCCTTCCGGGCTTTCGAGTTTCAAGCCAAGCATCAGCTCGCCCTTGGGGTTGAGCGGCCAGGGATCGGCGCGCTCGAGATACTCCTCCTGCGAGACGCCCCAGATGGGCGCGGCCGACATTTCCGAGCCGCGGCCGCGCATGCCGATGCCGAGCAGCGGACGGCCGCCGGCGCTCCGGGGCGCACCGCGCCGGGCCCCGCGCATGCGCTCAAGCGGCTTCGGCAGCTCGGGATCCACCCCGGCGAGGTGATGCGGGTAGCGCGTGGCTTCGACGAAGATGCGCACAGCATCCGGCGTTTCCGCCTGGCACAACAGCAGGCCGTGCACGCCCCGGCCGAGGATCTGGCGCATTTGCCAGGCGTTGAAGCGGACCATGTCGGCGTCGAGCCCGTTCACCGGAAGCTCGACGATGACGGCGGGGGTGCGATGACCGGAGCGGGTCGGGCCGCCATCCACAAGGCCGCGCATGTACTGTTCGAGCCCGGCGAGGTCGAAGGCGCCGTGCTCCATGCCGACATTGATATAGTCGGCCCAGGTATGGGCGTCCTTCTTGCCTTCCCCATGACTGAGGACGTGCCCGGTGTGATGGCCGGTGTAGTAGATCGCTTGGTTCTGGCTGAGCAGTTCGATCGCGCGGTTGATACGGTCTGCCACTTCTGTCTCCTGCCGGGGGTGGTGCGGCAGGCTAGCGTGGATTTTCTGGCCTGCACATGCGGGACGTTTGCGGGTAGGGTGATAGTCGAGGGAGGAAGCAACATGTCCGGAATGAAACTCTCGCGCCGCGCGCTGCTGGTGGGAAGTGGTGCAGTGGCGCTGCCGGCTCCCGCGGTGCTGGGCCAGGCAAAATCGAAATACGCGGGCACGACGATCCGCGGTGCCGCGTTCTCCCTGCCGTTTCACCAATATTTGCACGAGTATTTCCCGGAGTTCGAGGCGAAAACCGGTATCAAAGTGTCGTTCGATATTCAGGCCTTCCCTGTTTACAATCAGCGCATGGACCTCGAACTGTCCACCGGCGGGTCCAGCTACGACGTGATCATAGTGACGTTCATCTATCAGGGTCGTTGGATCGGCGCCGGCTGGGTTACCGACCTCGACCAGTTCACGTCCGATGCGAATACCACTCCGCCGGATTGGGACCCGGCGGACTTCGTCGCCGGCGCGCAATCATCGCTGCGGGACGCCAAGGGCCATACTTACGGCTACGGTGTCGAGGCCGGCGCGATGTTGCTGTATGCCGCGCGTGGCGACCTGATTGAAAAAAGCCGGCCTGGCTATGCCCGGCACGATGGACGACCTGATCAAGGTCTGCGACGCGGTGCACGGCAAGGAGGGCGTGGCGGCCTGGACCTCCGACAAGCTGCACCACTGGAACTGGCCGCCTTATCTGATGAACATGGGCGGTGGGATCTTCAAGGATCCGCCGACCAACCTCACGCCGACGCTGGACACGCCGGTAGCCGCGCAATCGGCGCAGTGGTTCGCGACCCTGCTGACAAAGTATGGGCCGGATGGCATCCTGTCCTACACCGACGACCAGTCGATGCAGTCGCAACTGTCCGGCCGGGCCAACATGCGAACCAACGCGCTGACCTGGGGATTGCCGCTGGCGAAGGACCCGGCCAGCACGGTCAAATCGACTGTGCGCTATGGTATGGTGCCGGCCGGATCGGCAGGGGATTTCCCCGGCTCCAACTGCCATGGATTCGGCATCCCGGCGGGATCGCGCAAGAAGGGCGCCGCCTGGGAATTCATCACCTGGGCGCTGTCCAAGGAGATGCTGGAGCGGATCGTGAAGGATCACGGGTATCCGAGCGTCTGCCGCCGGTCGGTGATCCAGAGCGAGGCGTTCCGGCAGGCGCTGACCTTGAATGGCCAGGATGTCGCGTCACTCTATCTGAAGGTACTCGATCTCGGCGGACAGAGCGGTTACATGAAATATCGCACCGTCCCGGTGTTCCCGCAGGTCGGCGATAAGATCAACCGGGCGATCGAGGTGATTGCGACGAAGCAGATGTCGGCGGCGGATGCGCTCAAACAAGCGCAGGCGCAGGCGGTCGAAGCGATCAGGATGAGTGGCTATAAGATCGACGGCTGATGCCGCCGGCGTCACGGGGGAACCATGTCGAAGACGTTGTCGGGGTTAGACCGGCGCACGGTATTGGGCGGGGCCGGAGTTCGGACTGCTCGCCGCAAGCCCGCTGGCGTCACCTGCCCTGCTCGGTCAGACAAAATCGCCCTATGCCGGAACGACCATTCGCGTCGCGGTATTTGCCATCACCTACTACGAGTATCTCAAGCAGCTCCTGCCGGAGTTCGAGGCGGAAACCGGCATTAAGGTCGTCATGGATATTCAGGCCTTCCCTGTCTATAACCAGCGTGCCGATCTGGAACAGTCGACGCGCGGCAGCGCACTCGACGTGGTCAATGTCACGTTCATCTACACGGGCCGCTGGATCGGCGCCGGCTGGCTTACCGATCTAACCCCGTTCGTTGCGGACGCGAATAGGACCCCGCCGGATTGGGACCCGGGCGATTTCGTTGCCGGCGCACAGGTTGCTTTGCGCGACCAAAAAGGCGGTCTGTACGGCTTCGGAGCTGAGGCCGGCACTATGGTGCTGGGTGCGGCTCGCGCCGACCTGATCGACAAGGCGGGACTGCACCTGCCCACCACGATGGACGAGATGGTTGCGGTCTGCGACGCAGTTCACGGCAAGGATGGTGTGATGGCGTTCACCGCCGACAACCTGCACCACGCCGCCTGGCCGCCCTATCAGCAGGCGCAGGGCGGCACGATCTTCAAGCATGTGCCGGACGATCTGACGCCGACGCTGGATACCCCCGTGGCGGCGCGCACGGCTGGTTGGTACGCGGATCTGCTCTCCAGGTACGGGGCGCCCGGCATTCTGTCCTTCACCGACGACCAGGCGCTGGAAACGCAGCTATCCGGACGCTGCAACATGCGCACGACGGTGATCGACCTGCTGCTGCCGCTCGCCAAGAATCCGGTTAGCAAGGTGAAGGATACCGTGCGGTTCGGCATGATGCCGAGCGGTCCAGCGGGCCACTTCCCCGGCGTGAACTGTCATGGGCTCGGTATCCCTGTCGGCTCACGCAAAAAGGACGCGGCTTGGGAATTCATCAAATGGTCGCTCTCGAAACAGATGGTTCGTCGGATGGCGGTGGAACGGGGTTATCCGAGCGTCTGCCGCCGTTCGGTGATCGAGGACCCGGCGTTCAAGGCCAACCTGATGGTGAACGGCCAGGATCTCGCCGCTCTCTATCTCCAGGCACTTGAGCTTCCGGCGAAGACGGGGTACACTGCGTACCGAACTATGCCAGTGTTCCCGCAAGTCGGTGACAAGATCAACCGCGCCATCGCAGCGATCGCGACGAAGCAAATGGACCCGGCGAGCGCGATGAAGCAGGCGCAAACGCAAGCGGTATCGGACATCATCAAGGCTGGTTACAAGCTCGACCTGTGAGCGCCGCCGGTCCGGCCGCGATCCGCCTCCCGCGACCTGTCGCCATTAGCCAGCAGCGCCAGCGGCGGCGCTTCCTGGTCTGGTGCCTCGCGCCGTCCTTGGCGGTGCTGTTCGTCGTGACCCTGGCGCCGATGGTCTACTTGGTGGCCACCAGCTTCACGCCGCTCAATCTCACCAATCCTGCGACGGCATGGAATTTCAGCCGGCCGCTGGCGAACTATGCGTTGCTGCTAAGCGACGAGCGGTTCCACAACTCCCTCTGGGTGCAGGCGAAGCTGTCGTTCTGGACGGTGAGCCTGCAGATGTTGATCGGCATTGGTTTCGCGCTGCTGCTGAACCTGCGTTCCGGCCTGCTGCGCGCGCTGCGCACCGTGTTCCTGATCCCCATGGTGCTGCCCCCGATTGTGGTCGCGATCATCTGGAAGGTGCTCTACACCCCGGACATCAGCCCAGCCTATTGGAGCTTCAAGGCGCTGGGCTGGAACGTGCCCGCGCTGATCACCGATCCCAACTGGGCGCTGCCGGCGATCATCGCCGCCGATACCTGGGAGTGGTTCCCGCTCACCATGCTGATGGTGCTGGCCGCGCTGCAGACCCTGCCGGAGGAGCTGCTGGACGCCGCCCGCGTGGACGGTGCCGGAACCTGGCAGACCACGCTGCATGTTGTTCTGCCCTATATCCGCGGTACGCTGATGGTGGCCGGGCTGTTCCGGCTGATCGACAGCATCAAGGCGTTTCCGCTGATCTACCTGCTGACCGACGGTGGCCCCGGCTCGGTGACAGAGGTCACCAACTATTACGCTTTCGAGCAGGCATTCAACTTTTCCTATCTGGGCTATTCGTCGGCGATCACCGTGGTGCTGGTGGCCGCCACCCTGGTACTGAGCTGGGTGGTGGTGCGGATGACCGGCTGGGGCGCGGGCGAATGAGGGTGAACCGGATCATCATCCATGCCCTGGCGATCGTGCTGGTGGTTCTGGTGCTGGCGCCGTTTCTGTTGCTGCTGCGAATGTCATTGCAGACCAATGCGGAGATCTTCGCCTTTCCGCCGCATCTGTGGTTCGCGCCGACGCTGGCGAACTATGCCGCTCTGTGGCAGGGAGAGTTCCGAGGCACGTTTGTCAACAGCGCAGTGGTGAGCACATCTTCCACCCTGTTGTCGCTGCTGGTAGGGGTGCCGGCGGCGTATGCATTGGCGCGGATGCGCTCACGCTCCGATGCGCTGAGCCTGTGGATCGTGGCGAGCCGGCTGGCGCCGCCGACCGCGTTCGCCATCCCGTATTTTCTCGCCTATCGCGATCTTGACCTACTGGATACTCGGATCGGGCTGATCATCATCTATCTGACATTCAACATCTCACTGGTGATCTGGCTGATGCGGTCGTTCTTCGAGAATACCCCGCGCGCGCTTGAGGAGGCTGCGTGGATCGACGGCGCGGGGTTCTGGCAGGCAATGATGCGCGTGGTCCTGCCGACGGCGGTGCCTGGGCTGGCGGCGACCGCGATCCTGTGTTTTGTGTTTTCCTGGAACGACTTCTTCTTCGCGCTTATTCTGACGCGGTCGGATGCGATGACCGCGCCCGTCGCGGTAGTGAATTTCATGAACTACATGGGATGGGAATGGGGCCGCATCGCCGCCGGCGGCACGATGGTGATGCTGCCAGTGCTTTTGTTCTCAATGGCGGTACGACGCTTCCTGGTTAGCGGATTGACCGCTGGGGCCGTGAAAGGATGATCGGCCGACAGTTTTCCGGTTTCCTCCCGCGTCAGGCGCGCTCGTCTTCGATATTTCAGGGGTCATCGCCTTCTGGCGGCTAGCCGAACCAAGGCGCATTGAATCCAACAACTTTCTCGATAGCTGTTGCCGTGTCCCCTGACTGGTTCATCGACCCGACACATCCCGCGTTCCACTGGCCGGACCGAGTGCGACTGCCCGCCGTCTCCACGTCCGTCTTACGGAACCGCCTGCTTAGCCTTTTCGGCGCCGTTCGTGATGACGTGGCCTGTTGCCGAAATGTCCTGTCCAGCACCAGCCGTGGTGTTGCACGCGCTGAGTAGAGCGCCCGTGGCCATCAGCACGACCATAGCGAAACCGGCTGCAAGGACTTTGTGCATAGTTCCCTCCGTGACGTCTGGGCGGCCGTTCCCATACCCCGCAAGCGGACATGATTAGCGTGAAGTATGATTACAAGCTCGCAACCCAAACGTCCAGGGTAGCATCGGCAAAACCATGCCGCTCTCACTCACGCCGCAGTCTCCATCGGCAGGGTCGGGTCAGTTGCCCATTCCGATAGCGACGCGTCGTAGAGGCGCACATCCGGGTGGCCGAGCATTACCAGCGCAAGCGCATCGGCACTGGCGGCAATGCCGCCGCCGCAATAGGTGATGACGCGCTTGCCCATCGCGCCGTGCCGGGCGAAGCGGGCGCGGAGCTCGGTCGGCGTCAGGAAGGAGTTGGTGGCGGGATCGAGCAAGCCTGCGGCCGGGATGTTGACGCTACCGGCGATGTGCCCGGGGCGCCCGTAAGTATTCCCGCCGGTGCCTTCATGCTGCGGCTCGGTCAGCGCGTTGATCGTACAGACCGCGGCATTGCCGATCGCCGCGCGCACCTGCTCCTTGCCGACCATCAGGTCACGCGTCACCTGGACGGTGAAGCTGCCGGGTTGGTGCGGTTTGGCCGGACCGGTTTCGACCGGCCGCTCCTCGCGCTGCCATTTCTGGAACCCGCCGTTCAACACCGCCGCGTTGTCGTGGCCGAAGACGCGCAGCAGCCACCAGACGCGCGTCGCCCACCAGACATTGGCGGTGGAATAGAGGATCACGCGCGTATCGTTGCCAACCCCGAAGCGGCGCATCGCGGTGGCGAAGGCCTCGGCAGGGGGCAGCATGAAGCGCAGGCGATGGGTGGTGTCGGAGAGATCGGCTTGCAGATCGATGAACTGCGCTCCGGGGATGTGGGCTGTTTCGAAATCGTCGCGGCCGGGCACGACCTGGTAGGTGATCTTCGGGTCGGGGATCAGGTGCGTCGTGCAGTCGAAGATGCCGACCTGCGGGTCATCCAGATGTGCCGCTAGCCAATCGGTCTCGACGAGGAACTCGGGATGAGTGAAATTATCCATGCGTTTTCTCCCAACATGGTGTGGCGCCCCTCCCCCCTGCCCCCTCCTGCAAGGGGAGCGGGTTCAGACGCGGCGGACGATGTAGTTGCCTTCCAGCGATTCGATCATCTGCCGCGCGTGCTCGGGATCGCGTGCCTCGACCATCACTTCAAGTTCGGCAGCCTGCACGGATTCGGCGGCGAACAGGCGCTGATGCGACACCTCAATGATGTTGCCGCCGCAGCCGCCGATCCGGCCGGCGATGTCTGCCAGCACGCCGGGCCGATCGGGTATCTGCAGATGCAGGCGCAGCAGGCGACCGTCGCGCAGGAGGTTGCGCAACAGCACGTTGGAGAGAATGCGCGCGTCGATATTGCCGCCGCAGATCGGCACGCCGACGCGCCGGCCGGCGAAGCGGTCCGGGAACGCGAGCAGCGCCGCCAGCCCGGCCGCGCCGGCGCCTTCGGCCACCACCTTGCCACCTTCGATCAGCAAACCGATCGCCTGTTCCACAGCCCGTTCGGGGACCACCAGCACCTCGACGCCAAGACGGCGGACGATCTCCAGCGCGAGTTCGCCGGTGTCGCGCACAGCGATGCCCTCGGCAATGGTGGGGCCGCCCACCGACACCGGGCGTCCCGCCAGGCGTTGCGCCATCGCGGGGTAGGCATCGACCTCCACGCCGATCACCATGATATCGGGCTTCAGCCCCTTGGCGGCGACCGCGCAGCCGGCAAGTAGGCCGCCGCCGCCCACGGGAAGCACCAGCACGTCGAGGTCAGGCACGTCTTCCAACAGCTCCAGCGCACAGGTCCCCTGCCCGGCCATGACTGCCGGATCGTTGTAGGGATGGATGAAAACATAATGCTCAGCGGCGGCCAGGGCGCGCGCATGCTCGGCTGATTCGGCCAGCGTATCTCCGTGCAGCACGATCCTGGCGCCCCAGCCCGCCGTGCGGGTGACCTTGGTGGCGGGCGTGAAGCTCGGCATCACGATGGTCGCGCCGACGCCCAGCAGATGCGCGTGCCGCGCCACGGCCTGGGCGTGATTTCCCGCCGACATGGCGATCACGCCGCGCTCGCGCTCGGCCGGCGTGAGCAGCGCGAGCCGATTGGCCGCGCCCCGCTCTTTGAAGGCGCCCGTGGGCTGCAGGTTCTCGAGCTTCAGCGTCACCGCCGCGCCGGCAGCGGTGGACACGGCATCGCTTGCGAGCGTCGGCGTGCGAACCACCTTGCCGGCGATCCGTGCCGCCGCAGCGCGCACCTCCGCGAGGCCAATCATCTAGGGAAAGGTGATTTCCAGGATCTCGTACGAACGATCGCCGCCGGGCGCCGGGACCGAAACGGTATCGCCCACCTTCTTGCCGATCAGCGCCTTCGCGAGCGGCGAGGAGACGGAAAGCCGGCCGGACTTGATGTCGGCCTCGTGCACGCCGACGATCTGGTAGCGCGCCTCCTTTTCGGTCTCCTCGTCCACGAGCCGCACATGCGCGCCGAACTTCACGTGCTCGCCACTGAGATTGGAGAGGTCGATGATCTCCACCGAGGCGATGATCTCTTCGAGCTCGGCGATGCGGCCTTCAATAAAGGATTGCCGATCACGCGCGGCATGGTATTCGGCGTTCTCCGACAGGTCGCCATGGGTGCGCGCCTCGGCGATCTGGCGGATGATCCCCGGGCGCTCGACGCTTTTGAGGTGGCGGAGTTCCTCTTCCAGCCGCTGCAATCCGGGGGCGGTCATCGGGAACTTCTGCACGGCGTGATCCTTCGGTCATCGGGCTGGAGGTGAATGGGACAACAGGATCGCCGCGCCCGGGCCCAGGGGACCCGTTCGCCGCGATCGCGTCAGAACGATCCGCGAAAATACGACTGGAGTGGTGCCACTTCAAGCGTCCCCGCCTTCAAGGCGGCGATCGCGTGCACAGCGGCGCGGGCGCCGGCCATAGTGGTGTAGTGGGGCACCCCGTGCGTAAGCGCGCTGCGGCGAATGGCGAAGCTGTCGGCTACCGCCTGCGGGCCGGCTGCCGTGTTGATGACGAGCTGCACGTCCCCGGAGCGGATTGCATCGACGCAATGGGGGCGGCCTTCCAGCACCTTGTTCACCACACTGACCGACAGCCCGGCCTCGCGGATACGGCCGGCGGTGCCGCGGGTGGCCATGAGCGAGAAGCCCATCTCCGCCAGGCGCCGGGCCAGCGCCGGAACATTCTTCTTGTCGGCGTCCTTGATTGAGAGAAAGGCGGTGCCGGCCTGCGGCAGCACCACACCTGCGCCGAGCTGGGACTTGGCGAAGGCGCGTTCGAAACTGGAATCGAGGCCCATCACCTCACCGGTGGAGCGCATCTCGGGGCCAAGGATGGTGTCCACGTTGGGGAAGCGGGCAAATGGAAACACCGCTTCCTTCACCGCAACATGCGGTGCGATCGCCTGGCCGTCGAGGCGGAAATCAGCGAGCTTCGCCCCGGCCATGACGCGGGCGCCCAGCTTGGCAATGGGGACGCCGGTTGCCTTCGCAACAAAGGGTACAGTGCGGGAGGCGCGGGGGTTCACCTCCAGCACGTAGATTATGTCATCCTGGATGGCATACTGCACGTTCATCAGCCCGACCACGCCGAGCGCCTTCGCCAGCGCCTCCGTTTCCAGCTTAAGTTCGGTGACGGCGGCGGGCGACAGCGTATAGGGCGGCAGCGCGCACGCGGAGTCGCCTGAATGGATGCCGGCTTCCTCGATATGCTCCATCACCCCGGCGACATAGACGGTGTGGCCATCGGCGATGCAGTCCACATCCACTTCGATGGCGTCGTTCAGGTAACGGTCGATCAGCACCGGGTTTTGGCCGGAGACTCGCACGGCTTCGCGCATGTATCGATGCAGGCCGGAGCGGTCATGCACGATCTCCATGGCGCGTCCGCCGAGCACGTAACTCGGGCGGATTACCACCGGGTAGCCGATCCGCTCGGCGATCGCTTCGGCTTCGCCGGCGGAGCGCGCAATACCGTTGGCGGGCTGGCGCAGACCCAGGCCGTGCAGCAGGCGCTGGAAGCGTTCGCGGTCCTCGGCGATGTCGATCGCATCGGCGCTGGTGCCGAGGATCGGGATGCCGGCATGCGCCAGGGCCTGCGATAGTTTCAGCGGAGTCTGGCCGCCATACTGCACGATGCAACCGAGTAGGGTACCGCGGCTCTGTTCGCGGCGCACCAGTGCGATCACGTCCTCGGCAGTGAGCGGTTCGAAATAGAGCCGGTCGGAGGTGTCGTAGTCGGTGCTGACGGTCTCCGGGTTGCAGTTAACCATGATTGTCTCGAACCCGGCATCTTTCAGCGCATACGCCGCGTGCACGCAGCAATAGTCGAATTCGATGCCCTGCCCGATGCGGTTGGGGCCGCCGCCGAGAATAACCACTTTGCAGCGGTCGGTCGGGTCGGCTTCGCAAACCGGTGTGCCGTAGCCGCCTTCGTAGGTGGAATACATATAGGGCGTGACGGACGCGAACTCGGCGGCGCAGGTATCGATGCGGCGATAGACGGGATGCACGCCGAGCCTCTCGCGCAGCGCGCGCACCTCGCCTTCGGTACGGCGTGCGAGTTCGGCCAGCCGGTGGTCGGAGAAACCCAGCGCCTTCAAACGCCGTAAGGCGCCCGCTTCGCCCGGCAGTCCTGACGCGGCGATGCTGCGTTCCGCCGCGACGATGCCGGCAAGTTCACGAATGAACCAGGGATCGAAGTGGCTGGCGGCGTGTATATCCTCGACTGTCAGGCCGGCACGCAGCGCCTGCGCCGCCATCAGCAGCCTGTCCGGCCGGGGGGTGGAGAGCGCGGCCCGGAACGCATCGGCGCCGCCGTCGCCGGGCGGCTCCACCTCGTCGAGGCCGGCGAGCCCGGTTTCCATGCTGCGCAGACCCTTCTGCAGCGCTTCCGCGAAGCTGCGGCCGATTGCCATCGCCTCGCCGACCGACTTCATCGAGGTAGTCAGCAATGCCGGCGTGCCGGGGAATTTCTCGAAAGTGAACCGGGGGATTTTCACCACAACGTAGTCGATGGTGGGTTCGAAACTCGCCGGCGTGACTCGGGTGATGTCGTTGGCAAGTTCATCGAGCGTGTAGCCGACCGCGAGCTTGGCGGCGATCTTGGCGATCGGAAAACCGGTGGCCTTGGAGGCGAGCGCCGAGGAGCGGGAGACCCGCGGGTTCATCTCGATGATGACCATGCGTCCGTCCGCGGGGTTGACCGCGAACTGCACGTTGGAGCCGCCGGTATCGACGCCGATCGCGCGCAGGCAGGCGATCGAGGCGTCGCGCATCCGCTGATATTCCTTGTCGGTGAGCGTCAGCGCCGGTGCCACGGTGACCGAATCGCCCGTATGGACGCCCATCGGGTCGACGTTCTCGATCGAACAGACGATGATGCAGTTGTCCGCGCGGTCGCGGACCACCTCCATCTCGAATTCCTTCCAGCCGAGGACGGATTCCTCGATCAGCACTTCATGGCTGGGCGAGATCGCGAGGCCGTCGGCGACGATCTGCTCGAATTCTTCCTTGTTGTAGGCGATGCCGCCGCCGGTGCCACCCAGGGTGAAGCTGGGCCGTATCACCGCCGGCAGCCCGGTGACAGTGAGCGCGGCGCGGGCTTCTTCGAGCGAGTGGGCGATGGCGCTGCGTGGTGATTCGATGCCGATCGCCGCCATGGTGTCGCGGAACTTGAGGCGGTCTTCGGCGCGTTCGATCACCTCGGCTCGGGCGCCGATCAGCTCGACACCGTGTTTTTCCAGGATGCCGGCTTCGGCGAGGCGCATCGCGGTGTTGAGTGCGGTCTGACCGCCCATCGTGGGCAGCAGCGCGTCGGGTTTTTCGCGGGCGATGATGCGTTCGACGAAGTCGGGGGCGATTGGTTCGATATAGGTGGCGTCGGCGAGGCCCGGGTCGGTCATGATGGTGGCGGGATTGGAGTTCACCAGGATGACGCGATAGCCCTCGGCTTTCAGGGCTTTGCACGCCTGGGCGCCTGAGTAATCGAACTCGCACGCCTGGCCGATGACGATCGGGCCGGCGCCGATGATGAGAATGGAGTGGAGGTCGGTGCGGCGGGGCATAACTTGACCTTAGCTATTGAAAGAGCCTGAGCTATTGAAAGAGCCTGTCAAACTTGCTCTGATTCCAATTGCGCAGGCTTGTGGCAAAGATGTTTACGTAAGCCATATCAGGCTCAAAAGAGCGAGCTCGCACTATAACTTCGAAGTTAGGATCCTCCTTATTCGGAGGGTCAAAAAGCACATAACCGACCCCAAACAACTCACATAAGCTCATGAGTCTATCGTGATCTTCGCTGAATTTCTCGATGATATCCCTGGGCATCACTACGAACGACTTGTGCGAGAATAGCCGATACGATATTGCCTGTCCAAAAGCTGTAATAGATTGCCTGGGGTCGATCTTTACCTCTGCGGCAATCAAAATGGGGGCGAACTTCACTAAATCCGACGCGCGAGGCTTATAAATGCCGACTACATCAGGGGTGCCCCATTTCTTCTTCAAACCGGATCCCCCAAGAGCAACAGCTTCCGTGGCCTCATCAGCTGGTCCTGCGAGCCACCGGGCGAAGGGATCATAAAATTGAGTCTCCGCTGGCGTCTGTTGCAGGGGGTTCACCACCTCTTGCACGGAGCTAATCAGATCGGCTTGGGCGGCTTTTTGAGTGAGTTCGGTCAATACCACCGTGTTCATCGCGGTTTTTGTGATCAGATCGGGGTCCCGCTGAAGGGTCCACACAGCGTAGCCCGCCGTGGTAAACTTGATTCTGGGGTCTTGCTCTACGATTTTTCTTTTGAGCTCATTTGTTCCGAGCCCGTTTGGGTAACCCTTCAAAATTGCCAACGCAATCTTCTGCGCTCGGTCCGTAAGCGATCCGGTGCTCGTTTCTGCTCTGGCCATTGTGATTACCTCAAAATGGAGTTGTGTTTCCAGATCGAGCTTAAAGCAAAAAAGCAAGTTCTTTCAGAGCGGTCGCTAACCGTTGGCACCGCTTGGTTCCAGTTGCCATCGGCATTGCAGGGCACCGGATAAAAGGCGGACGGGATCGCGGATAAAGCCATCGCGGACAGCCGCGGCAACCGCTTCGGCGAGTTCGGTATTGGAGAAAGTCGTACCTGTTAGCGCGCGAATGTTGGTGAAGCCCTCCTCGGCGGTATCCGCTTCGGTTCCGATCCGGGCGGCAATCAGCACGGCGTCACGCGGGCTCATCGGTCTTGGCCTCCATCAACGCGACGAAGCGCTCGAACAGGTGCCGGCTGTCGCTCGGGCCCGGGCTCGCCTCCGGGTGATATTGCACGGAAAAGACTGGGCGGTCGTTGCAGGTCAGGCCCTCATTGGAGCCGTCGAACAGCGATACGTGGGTCACCGTCACGCCGACGGGCAGCGTCTCCGGATCGACGGCGAACCCGTGATTCTGGCTGGTTATCTCCACCTTGCCGGTGGCCACCTCCTTCACCGGCTGGTTGGCGCCGCGATGACCGCGATCGAGCTTGTAGGTCTTCGCCCCTAAAGCCAACGCCAGCAACTGATGCCCAAGACAGATGCCGAACAGCGGCAGGCCAGTTTCCAGCACGCCCTGGATCGTCGGCACCGCACACTCCGCGGTCGCCGCGGGATCGCCCGGACCGTTGGACAGAAACACCCCGTCCGGTTCGTGGCGCAGGATATCCTCGGCCGTGGCGGTAGCTGGAACCACAGTGACGCGGCAACCGGCGTCGGCAAGACAGCGCAGGATGTTGCGCTTGGCACCGTAATCCACCGCGACGACGTGATGGCGCGGCGCGGCCTGCCGCCCGGTCCCGCCCGGCCAGGCCCAGACCGTCTCGTCCCAGGTATAGGTCTGCTGGCAGGAGACCTCGCGCGCGAGGTCCATGCCCTCCAGGCCCGGCCACTCCGCAGCCTGCTGCCGCAGCGCCGAGAGATCGAACCGCCCGTCGGCCGGGAAGGCCAGCACGCCGGAAGGCGGGCCGCCGTCGCGGATGCGGATGGTCAGCGCCCGCGTATCCACCCCGGCAATGCCGCTGATCCCCTGGGCCCGCAGCCAGGCATCCAGGTGCTGGTGCGCCCGCCAGTTGGAGGGGTCGGTGATGTCCTGTTTCACCACCAGGCCGCGGGCGGCGATGGTCGTTGCCTCGATGTCCTCGGTGTTGGCGCCGACATTGCCGATATGGGGAAAGGTGAAGGTGATGATCTGACCTGCATAGGATGGGTCCGTCAGCGTCTCCTGATAGCCGCTCATCCCCGTGTTGAAACAAACCTCGCCGACCGGCGCCGGGCTGCCTGTCCGCGCGCCGAAGCCGCGGCCCCAGGACACCGCGCCGTCTGCCAGCACAAGCACCGCGGTTGCCCCCGGTGGCACCTCCGATGCTCTCAAAACAGCCGAGCTTGTCTCAGCCGTCGCATCCAGGTGGGCGGACAACTCGGCGAAACTCAGGCCGGTGGCGGCAATCACCGCGGGCCAGTGCCGTGACGGAATCGCCCTCGCCTGGCGCCATTTGCGGACGGCCTCGGAACCCACGCCTGTCAACCGCGCTGCCGCCTCGGTTCCACCCAGCCGTTCGATCACGTCGTCCACGCGCACCGGCATGGCTGTTCACTATGGGAAATTGCTTCCCATCGCAAGGCCGTCCGAACGTTCCGGAATTTTTCTCCGAGCAGGCTCGGCAATTCCCTATTATTAGGGAGCAACACTGCGCAGGACGATAACAATGGGTCTCAGGGACCAGTTCACCGACCAGCTCAAGGCCTCCATGAAGGCCGGCGACGCCGCCCGCACCTCCACCCTGCGCATGATCCTGGCCAAGCTGAAGGACGTGGATATTGCCGCCCGTCCTAAGGGCATCGACAAGGTGCCCGACGAGGAGGTGCTCGCGGCGCTCCGCGGCATGGTCAAGCAGCGCCGCGAATTGGTGGAACTCTATAAGCAGGGCAACCGACCCGACCTCGTCGCCAAGGAGGAAGCGGAAATCACCGTGATCGAGAGCTTCCTGCCTCGGCAGATGGACGAAGTGGCGATGCAACAGGCTGTGGCGGAAGCGGTCGCGGCGACCGGTGCCGCCAGCATCAAGGACATGGGCAAGGTGATGGCGGCCCTGCGGGCGAAGCACGCGGCGACGCTCGACATGGCTCGCGTGGGGCCGATCGTGAAGGCGAAACTCGGCGGCTGATGGCGCTCCCCGCCGCTTTCCTGGACGAGCTGCGCACGCGCACCCCGCTGCCGGGCCTGATCGGGCGCCGGGTGAAGCTGGAACGCGCCGGAAGGCAGTGGAAGGCCTGCTGCCCGTTCCACGGCGAGAAGACGCCGAGCTTCTACATCTGGGACGACCACTACCACTGCTTCGGTTGCGGTGCGCATGGCGACGCCATCACCTTTGTAATGCAAAACGAGGGCGCCGGCTTCATGGAGACGGTGCAGCGCCTCGCCGGCGAAGCCGGGCTCGAAGTCCCGCCGCTCTCGCCCGCTATCGCCGAGGCCGAACGCCGCCGCCACACCCTGGCCGGCGTGCTGGAAATGGCGGCCGCCGGCTTTCAGCGCCGACTGTTCTTGCCCGAGGGCCGCGCCGCCCTCGGTTACCTGACGAACCGCGGCCTGGCCGAGGAGACGATCCGCCGCTTCGGGCTAGGCTGGTCTGGCGAGGGCCGCGGCACGCTGGCAGCCGACCTCTCGCGCGAAGGGATTACCACGGAGCTGCTGGTCGAGGCCGGATTGCTCCGTACCGACGAGGCAACCGGCCGCACCTATGACCTGTTCTTCAACCGGGTGATGTTTCCGATCCGTGATCGCCGGGGCGGGCTGATCAGCTTCGGCGGCCGTACTCTGGGGGACGGGCAGCCAAAATACCTCAACGGGCCGGAGACCTCGCTGTTCGCCAAGCGGCGCAGCCTTTACGGCCTTGATCTGGCACGGGAGGCCGTCCGCAGCGCCTCGGCGCGGGCCGAGGTCATCGTCGTCGAGGGCTATATGGACGTGATCGCACTGCATCAGGCCGGCTTCGGCGCCGCCGTGGCCCCGCTGGGGACGGCACTGACCGAGGAGCAATTGGCCGAGCTGTGGCGGCTCTCGCCCGCCCCGGTGCTGTGCTTCGACGGCGATGCCGCCGGTGCCCGCGCTGCAGCGCGCGCCACCGAACTCGCGTTGCCGTTGCTGGGCCCGGACCGGACCCTGCAACTGGCCTCGGTGCCGGCCGGCGAAGACCCCGACACGATCGTGCGCACTCGCGGCCGCTCCGGCTTCGACTCGGTGCTGCAGGCCCGCCGGCCGCTTACCGAAGCGCTGTTCGATCTAATCCGCGATACGACCGGCGATAAGAGCGTGGAACAACGGGCGCAATTGCTCCACCGCCTTGATGATGCGGCGCGGCGAATTCCGGACCGTGCGCTATCGCAGGAATACCGAGACTTCCTGCGGCAGCGCTTTTTCGCCAGCCGTCGGGCGCGGATGACCCCAGCAACGCCCCGTCCATTGCCTCGACCGGAGCCGAATGATGCCGCTGCTGCTGCCGAACGTGCACGTATTCTTATCGCAATTCTGCTCCGCCACCCCGCTCTGCTGGTGGACGTTGCCCCCGACTTCGCCAACCTGGAGCTGCCGCCCCCGTACGAACGGCTACGGACTGCGATATTCGGCTGGTCTGATCACGCCGATGTGCTTGACTCACAGGCCTTGATCAACCACCTCACAGCTTCTGGATTGCATGCTGATGCCGAACGAGCCCTGGGGCGGGTACCTTTCCCGCTTCCTCAGTGTGCGTCGGTCGAAGCATCGTTGGGGGACGCCGGGGCAGGCTGGCGGCATTATCTCAGGGTGATGCAGCGCGGCCCGCTGGAAGACGACGTTGCGAGGGCTAGGAACGACTTCGAGACGCGCGTGGATCAGCACTCGCAGCACCGGTTGACCAATCTCAGAAACGATTTGGTATCCGCTCAGCGCGGGGAAGAGACGGACGAACCTCAGGCCTGACCCGCCGGAGCCGGACGTGATGAAGTTTGCCGGAGTAACTTGAAGATGGCGACCAAGCCGAACGTGAGCGCCGATTCCGCGACCGTTGAACAGGATGTAGAGACGACCCTGCTCGACGTGCAGTCGGCGGCCGTCAAGCGGCTGATCGCCAAGGGCAAGGAACGCGGCTACATCACCTTCGACGAGCTGAACGCCGTTCTGCCGCCGGAGCAAAACAGCTCCGAGCAGATCGAGGATGTGATGGCCAATCTCAACGAGATCGGCATCCAGGTCGTCGAAAGCGAGGAAAACGAAGACGGCGAAGTGCCGGTCGCCAAGACCGAAAAAGTCGAGGAAGCCGAGGAAGAGCAGTCCGGCAACGTCGATGAAGAAAGCGTCGGCCGGACCGACGACCCCGTCCGCATGTACCTGCGCGAGATGGGCACCGTCGAGCTGCTGTCGCGCGAAGGCGAGATCGCTATCGCCAAGCGCATCGAGGCCGGGCGCGACATGATGATCGGCGGCCTCTGCGAAAGCCCGCTGACCTTCAAGGCCATCATCACCTGGCACGATCAGCTCAAAGCCGGGCGCATGCTGTTGCGCGACATCGTTGACCTCGAGGCCACGCAGGGCGGCGGCACCAGCGGCGATGGTGCCGGCGCTCCGATCGGTGCTCCCGCTGGCCCCCCCGTCGCCCCCATGGGCGCTCCCGTTGGTGAGCAACCTCCGACTGAGGTCAACGGACTGGATACCGTGGAAGACCTTGATGCCGACGACGATGGCGAAGGCGCCGGCATGTCGCTTTCGGCCCTGGAAGAAAAGCTGAAGCCCGAGGTCCTGGCGAATTTCGAGGAGATCGAGGGCCTATATAAGAAGCTGCAAAAAATGCAGTCCCGCCGACTGGAAACCATGACCAGTGGCGAGGAGGTCAATGCGCGCTCCGAAAAGAGCTACGAGAAGCTGCGCGAGGAGCTGGTCCACAAGGTCGCGCAGGTACGGTTGCACAACAATCGCATCGAGGAGCTGGTCACCCAGCTCAAGCAACTCAACCACCGCCTGACCGCGCTGGAAGGTCAGCTTCTGCGCATGGCGGAAAGCTGCAAGGTCAATCGCGAGGAATTCCTCAAGCAGTACCGCGGCAGCGAGCTTGATCCCAACTGGCTTGAGCGGGTTGGCCGTCTCACCGGTAAAGGCTGGAAGATCTTCGCCACCAAGGACGGCGACCACATCTCCGACATCCGCAGCCAGATCGCCGCCGTCGCGAACGACGCCGGCCTGCCGATCTCCGAGTTCCGCCGCGTGTTCATGACCGTGAGCCGCGGCGAACGGGATTCCGCACGTGCCAAGAAGGAGATGATCGAGGCCAACCTCCGGTTGGTGATCTCGATCGCCAAGAAATACACCAACCGCGGACTGCAGTTCCTGGACCTGATCCAGGAAGGCAATATCGGGCTGATGAAGGCGGTGGATAAGTTCGAATACCGCCGCGGCTACAAGTTCAGTACCTACGCGACATGGTGGATCCGCCAGGCGATCACGCGCAGCATCGCCGACCAGGCACGCACCATCCGCATCCCCGTGCACATGATAGAGACGATCAACAAGCTGGTGCGCACCTCGCGCCAGATGCTGCACGAAATTGGCCGCGAGCCGGCGCCCGAGGAACTTGCCGAGAAACTTGGCATGCCGCTCGAGAAGGTGCGGAAAGTACTCAAGATCGCCAAAGAGCCGATCAGCCTGGAAACCCCAATCGGCGACGAGGAAGACAGCCATCTCGGCGACTTCATTGAAGACAAGGCAGCCGTCATCCCGCTGGATGCGGCTATCCAGGCCAACCTGCGCGAAGCCACCACGCGCGTGCTGTCCTCGCTCACACCGCGCGAGGAACGCGTGCTGCGCATGCGCTTCGGCATCGGCATGAATACCGACCATACGCTCGAAGAAGTGGGCCAGCAGTTCAACGTCACGCGCGAACGCATCCGCCAGATCGAAGCGAAAGCACTGCGCAAGCTGAAACACCCCAGCCGCAGCCGTAAGCTCCGCAGCTTCCTCGACGACAACTGATGGGCTCGCGGATGGCAGGCCAGGGGGGCCGCGCCCCCTGTCCTTCCTTCCCCACACCATACCGATGGAACCTGTTGTGCGGGTGGGAGTTACGGTGACGTTTCTGCGGATGGACAGGCCGCCCGCGGACCCCGCGCCGGTTCTGCCGACATCGTGTCAGGTCGTGCGCGTTGCGTCATGCACTGTTGGGTTCTACCGCTATTTGTATGACACGGTTGGCGCCGATTATGTGTGGTGGCTGCGGCGCACGATGCCGGATGCCGAGTTGGCGGCTCTGTTGGGGGACCGGCTTGTATCGATCCACGTACTGTACACCGGGGGCGAACCGGCGGGATTTTTTGAGCTCGACGGCCGGGGTTGGCCGGACATCAATCTCAGTTATTTTGGCCTGATGCCGCATGCGATCAGCATGGGAATGGGCTATGCCTTCCTGCGCCAGGCCGTCGATGTCGTCTGGCGCCAGGGCGCGCGGGGCATGACGGTGAACACCTGCACCGCTGATCATCCGCGCGCGCTGCCGACCTATTTGCGAGCTGGGTTTCGGCAACTGCGCCAAGTGCGGGAGATATGGAACGTGCCGCTGCGCCTGGGCATGCGGATTCCTGATCGTCTGCGCATCTGAGGACGGGCTTGGTGGAGATCGAGATCAAGCTTCGTCTGGCGCCGAACGCCCGTGAGCTGATCGAGCGGCACCCTGGATTATGCGCAGCACCGGCGGAGGAAGAGCAGCAGGTCACCACCTATTTCGACACGCCCGATCTTGCCTTGTCGCGTCAGGGCATGAGTTTGCGCGTGCGCCGGTCTGGAACAACGCTGATCCAGACGGTGAAAAGCCTTGGGGGAGACCATGGCGTTGCATTCCGACGCGGCGAGTGGGAACAGCCGGTGAGAAGCGAACAACCGGATTTGGCCGCGCTTGCGGACACGCCTGCGGCCACGGCGTTGCGCGGTATAAATCCCGCCGCCCTGCAGCCGGTATGTGTAAGCGATATCCGGCGATCGGCGCGGATCGTACATCTCGAACCGGGCACAATGGCCGAGGTCGCGATCGATCATGGGGCGATACGTGCCGGTGACCGCAGCGAGCATGTCTCGGAGCTGGAGTTGGAGTTGAAGCAAGGTGAGCCGGGTGCGTTGTACCGGCTGGCCCTCGATCTGCTCGGCACGGCGCCACTCAGCCTCGAAACGGCAAGCAAGGCGGAACGGGGCTTCCGGTTGCGAGTCGGCGAGCCGCCGAAGGCGAGCAAAGCGGACGATATCGATTTTGCGCCGGATACGAGCGGCGCCGCGGCATTCGCAGCGATTCTGCGCTCCATCCTGTCGCATCTCCTGGTGAATATTGCACCGGCCCGGATCGGCGATGTCGAAGGCGTGCACCAACTGCGCGTTGCCATTCGTCGATTGCGCGCCGCGCTCGTGCTGTTCCGGCCGGTGTTGCAGCGGGAAATGGTGGGGCGCTTCACCGAGGAATTGCGCCGTGTCGGACTGGTGGCAGGTGCCGCGCGTGATTGGGACGTCTTTCTGGAAGAGACGCTGCCGGCCGCAGAGAATCATGGCGCCATGGGCTGGCTGGAGAAGCTGCGCGGTGGCGCCGAGTTGCGCCAGGCCGCCGCGCACACCGAGTTGCGCCGCGAAGTGGACGGCTCGGCGTTCACCGGGCTGGTACTCAGCCTCGCCGGATGGATCGAAGACGGCGCGCGCGATTCTGGTTTGCTTGGTAGAGATAAATTGAACTGTGCGATATGCGAACTCGCTCCCGACCTGCTGGCACGCATGCAACGCAAGGTCGTCAAGCGCGGGCGACATCTGGAGACGGCGTCGCGGACCGACCTGCATGCGCTTCGCAAAGCGGTGAAGAAGCTGCGCTACGGCATCGAGTTTCTCGAACCGCTCACGTCGTCCAAAAGAGCGAAGCCTCTGCTGCACGCATGCAAAGACCTGCAGCAACTGTTGGGTCGGGTGAACGATGCGGCGGTGACGCCGGCGCTGGCGAACGAGCTTGGCGGACCGGAGAGGCCCGGCCTCGTGCCGGCGATCGGCAGGCTTGCGGGCTGGGCGGATGCGCGGGGGGACAAGGCGCGGCGCGAGGTGTCGAAAGCCTGGCGCAGACTGCAGGATGCCGAATCAGCTTTATAAAAGACCCCACCGCGAGACCGCGGGCTCCGCGGTCCCCCATTTCCAGCCTTTCGGATCGCGGCACACCGATACGAGATAGTTCTGGCGTGGCGACGTCGGGCGGTGTCCGTCGATGACCGAGAATGTGACATCCTTGCACACCGCGATCGGCGTGGTGATCACGTCCAGAACCCGCAAGTCGCCATGCTCGTTGCCGATCGGGATGGTGTGGTGAATCGCCCAGGGCGCCTCGCCGCCGACGGGCAGGGCGCCGGCGGTCTGCGCGATTACGTCCTGTTCGGCACCGGCCCGTACGCGGGAAATATAGGTAACCAGGAAGTTCCCGCCGGCGCTGACCCCGATGCCCACCGCAAAGCCGATCGCGGGATTGCCGGTTGCCGCTCCGGTCGCCGATCCGGAGGCAATGCCGGCAATGGTCGAAATATCATGGCAGCCCGCCAGCAACACGGCGGAGCCGAATATCGCCAGCACGCCGGCACCTCGAGCCCAAAGGCTCATTGCAGGCCGGCCCAGCGGGCGGTGGACGGCTCGGCCTGTGCCCAGCGCCACCGTGTGCCGTCCAGGCAGATCGCCGCGGTATAATAGCCTTGCGCGACACCCTTGTCGTTCTCGATCGAAAAGACGATCTCCTTGCACCTGAAACCGTCTTCATCGATGGAACGAAAGACTGCGACTTGGCCGTGCTGATTGGGCTCGATCGGGATTTCGTGCACCACGTACCACCGAGCAACCTGGCCCGGCGCAAGCGGCCCCGCCGCGGCAGCGATCCGGTCCTGCTCGGCGGCGTGCACCCGGCGTTCCACATAACGCAGCCCTGCATCTGCGCCGGCGGCGACGCCCAGGCCTATCCCGGTGCCGACCGCGGCGTTCTTCGTGATCCCGCTGGAAATGCCCGCGCTGGCGACGCCGGCCACGTCGGCTGTGGTCGCCGACAGCAGCGATCCGCAGGCGGACAGCAGAGGCAGGCACAGAACCGGCAGCAGAATCCGGCTGTTCGACATCGCCTGACTGACATGGCGGAACGTCCCGGCACTGCAAATAGCAAACGGGTGATCGCAATTGACCGCGGGCCAACCCAAGCTATCGTGAGCGCATCGGCCCGAAAACCAGCGAGACGAGCATGACTGAGACATACCTGCGCAGCGGAATCTTCCTCGCCCCCTTCCACGCAATGGATGAAAACCCGACGCTCGCGCTCGAACGGGACCTCGAGCTGCTCCAGCACCTGGACCGCCTCGGTTACAATGAAGCCTGGATCGGCGAGCACCATTCCGGCGGCTTCGAGATCATCGCCTCTCCCGAGGTGTTCATCGCAACTGCGACCGAGCGCACCCGTCACATCCGGCTTGGGACTGGCGTCGCCTCATTGCCGTACCACAACCCGTTCATCCTCGCCGACCGGATGGTGCTGCTCGATCACCTCACGCGCGGGCGAGCAATGTTCGGCGTCGGCCCCGGCGCACTCGTGCACGATGCAATGAAGATCGGCATCGCCGCGGCCGACCAACGGCGTATGATGAACCAAAGCCTGGACGTGATCGTACGTCTGTTGCACGGCGAGACGGTTACCGAAAAAACCGACTGGTACGACCTGCGGGAAGCAAAACTGCAACTGCCCTGCTACACGCAGCCGGTGATGGAACTGGCGGTCGCCGCGTCGCGGTCGCCGGTCGGCGCGCTCGCGTCCGGCCGGCACGGCATCGGCATGCTCTCGATCGGCGGTACGTCTCCCGAAGCGATGAAACAACACGCCAAGAACTGGTCTCTCTACGAGGAACAGGCGCGGCTCAACGGCAAGCCTGCCGACCGGCGCAACTGGCGCCTGGTAACGATGATGCATATCGCCGAAACACGCGAACAGGCGCGCGAAAACGTGCGCTTCGGGCTCGAGGCATTCGCACAGTATTTTCGTGACGTCGGTACCTTCCCGATCGTGCCCCCGGGCATCGGCGACGCTTACGAATACCTGGTCGAGAACAAAGCCGCCTGCATCGGTACGCCCGACGACGCAATCGCCTATATCGAAACGCTGCTCGAAGGCTCCAGCGGGTTCGGCGCGATCATGGAACTCGCGCACAACTGGGCCAACTGGGACGCCACCAAACGCCACTACGAACTGATGGCGCGGTATGTGCACCCACACTTCCAGAACAGCCGAATACTCCGTTACACGAGCTATGACAGCGCACGCAGCAACAGCGACCGCTTCCGCGCACAGTCGCAAGCTGCCGTGCAGGCTGAAATCGACCGCTTAGCGGCGGAGTAAGGCATCGGGGGCTTGGCCCCCGCACCCCCAGCAGGGGCGCGTTGCCCCCCTGCACCCCCCAGAATCGCAGGTCCAGGGGGCCGTCGCCCCCTGGCGGGGTGCAGGGGCAGAGCCCCTGCCGGGGTCCGGGGCAGAGCCCCGAAGCCTCACTCCCCCGCAAGCGCGGCCGCATAGGCGCGCACAGCGGCGCTGAAGCCCATTTCCAGCGCGTCGGCAGTCAGTTCGTGGCCGATCGATGCTTCCGCCAAGGACGGTATGGCGGCGACCAATGGCGGCAGGTTGCGAAGGTTGAGGTCGTGGCCGGCGTTGACCAGCAGGTGCCGTGCGCGCGCCTGGCGCGCGGTTTCAGCGCAGGCGTTCAGCAGGCTGGCATGATTGTCCGAACGGAACGCCGCGGCATAGCTGCCTGTGTAGATTTCGACCCCCTCGGCGCCGGTTACGGCAACGCGATCGAGCACCGCCGGGTCGGGATCGATGAACAGGATCGCCCGCGCGCCGAGTGCTTTGAGCGCGACGACAGCCGGCCGTGCCAGTTTCATTTGCTCGGGCGTGAGTTTCCAGCCTTCTTCGGAGGTGAAGGCGTCCGGTGCGTCCGGCACCAGCGTGCATTGTTCAGGTGTAACCTCCCGGGCGATCTGTAGCAGCCGTTCGTCCGGGTAGCCTTCGATGTTGAGTTCGATGCGCGGGCGCAGCGGCGAGAGCACCTCGGCGATGGCGGGCACGTCGCTGCGGCGGATGTGGCGTTCGTCGGGACGGGGATGGAGGGTGATGCCTTGCGCGCCGGCCTCAATCGCCAGGCGGGCAAAATGCAGCAGGTCGGGCACGCCGGTGCGGCGTGAATTACGCAGCAGGGCGATTTTATTGAGATTGACGCTCAGGCGGGCCATGCGCGTTGCTCCCATGCGGTTCGGATGGCGCCGTTCAGCGCCCGCACGCCGGCGGCCGGTCCATCCGGATGATTCCACACGGAACCGACCACCGCGAGGAAGTCGGCGCCGGCTTGCACAAGCGGCGCGCAGTTCTCGGCGGTGATGCCCCCGATCGCGCAGCAGGGCAGCTCCATCAGCTCCGACCACCAGCGCAGTATGTCCGGATCTGCCAGTTCCGTGACCTGTTTGGTGCCGGAGCGGAAGAAGGCGCCGAAGGCCACGTAATCGGCGCTGTCTTCTCCGGCTCGCATGGCGAGGTCGCGGCTCGCGTGGCAGGTGACGCCGAGCGTGAGGTCCGGGCCGAGTGCGGCGCGGGCCTGGCGCGCCGGCACGTCGTCCTGGCCGACATGCGCGCCGTCGCACCCGGTGGCGCGCGCGACGTCAGCGCGATCGTTCAGCAAAAAGGCAACGCCGCGGGACTGCGCGAGCGGGCGCAGCGCATCGATTGCGCGATGCCAGGCGTCGTCGTCGGCGTCCTTGATGCGAAGCTGCACGGCGGCGACGTCATCGGCGTCCAGGGCCGCCGCCAGCAGGTCGGGGAATCGGGCGAGGTCGAACCTGGGCGGGGTAATCAGATAGAGACGGCATCGCTCTCCGCCCGGTTCCGCCATCCGCGTATCCTAGCCCAGAGGCGCCGCATTGTCACCGGCAAGCCAAGCGGGCAGCTGCCGCATTGCGTTGCGAGCAGCGAGATCGAGCGCCGGGGGACGTGCCGGCAGCACCACGGCGCCTCGACCGGCTCCGATCGCCACCACCGCCGGCCAGCCCGGCGTGTCCGGCGACAGTACGATCATGCGTTGGCCGATGCGAAAGGCGGCGAGCGCATAGCCGGCCGCATCGGCGCAATCCAGCACGTCGTCGAGCGGCACTGCGGGGAATTCGCCCCGGGCGCGGGCGATCAACGCGCGCCACCAGCCGCATCCGGCATAGAGCGCAGCGCCCAGGCCGGACAGCAGCGTGACCGGGCGGCCGGGCTCAAGTGCTGCCCGCGCATCCACAAGTCCGTGCACGACCACGGCAGGAAACCGCACCATGCTTGACGTTCAAGCGTTTGCCCGTTCTGTTCAAGCCGAGAGGATTCGGACGCACGCGGCGGGAGGGCTATGTCGGACCAACCCGAAAGCGCCGATGCAGCCGCGCAACGGCTGGAAGCGGCGCTGGAACGGATCGCGCGGCTGGCGGTTCAGGATGGATCGCGAGAGGCGGACGCGACGACCGCGGAGATCTCGGCGCGGCTCGATGCGGCAATCGAGCGGCTGCGCGCCGCACTCGGCGACAGGTCATAGCGTTCAACATGAGGCAACACGGGGGAATGCCGGCATGGCGCAGGTGACCATTCGCATCAATGGCTATGCCTACACGGTGGGCTGCCAGGACGGTGAAGAGCAGCACCTCGCGGCCATGGCGGCGGAGGTCGAGCGCCGGATCGAGAGCATCAAGAACGTGGCCGGGCAGAGCGGCGAGGCGCGCATGCTGGTTATGGCCGCGCTGCTGATGGCAGATGATCTGTATGAGATGGAGGCGGCGCTGAAACAGGCGCAGAAGCAGGCGGATGCCGCCGCGAAAGCGGCCGCGCAGGCGGCACAGACGGCGGGCGATCCGAAACTGGAACGGCGTCTCAGCCGGTTGGCGAAGCGCGCGGAAGAGATTGCCGCCGGGCTGGAGCATCCCTAAGTTGTGCAGGCGGAGCTGCCCGGTGCGTCAGGCAATTCATCCCCGGGGCCAGTAAGCATTCTCCCGGGAGCTGGCTCTGCCGAGGCCCTGGTCTCGGTACCTGGCGCCCACCTGCAAACGCAGGCTCTGGGAGGATGAGACGCCAACGGCCATGGCGGCTCCGCACTTGTTTTCCGATGTGATTGAGGCGAAGCGCGCAGCCCGGGCGTGGGCGCGAGGCGTCCGCGCGGACTGCAATCCGGCGTTGGGAGCGGTGCTGGCCGAGCATGTGTTGCGCGACTGCCCGCCGCCGGCGGGCGTGGTGGTCTCCGGGTACTGGCCGATGAGATCGGAGATCGACATCCGGCCCCTGTTGCTGGCGCTTCATGAGCGCGGACACCCGATCGCGCTGCCGGTGACGCCGCGGCGGGGCGAGAAGCTCAGCTTCCGGCGGTGGCGCCCGGGCGATGAGTTGCAGCGCGAACCGTTCGGTACGATGCGTCCCACCGGGGAGGAATGCGTGCCGGCGTTCCTGCTGGTGCCGTTGCTCGCGTTCGATTGCCGCGGTTATCGGCTGGGCTATGGCGGCGGGTATTACGACCGCACGCTGGCCGGCTTGCCGGGTGCGTTCGCGCTCGGGTGTGGGTACGCGGCACAGGAAATGGCGGCGGTGCCGGCGGCGGCATACGATGTGCGGCTGGATGCGGTGGCGACCGAGCGCGGGGTGGTGCTCTGCGCCGGGACGGATAAGGACCAGTAAATGCGAATTTTGTTTATCGGCGACGTGGTCGGGCGCTCCGGCCGCGAGGCGGTGGGCGCAACGCTGCCGAAGCTGCGCCAGACGCTGCGCATCGACCTTGCGGTGGTAAACGCCGAGAACGCCTCGCACGGTTTCGGGCTGGGGCCCGACATGGCAGAAGCGCTGTTTAAGGCCGGCGCCGATGTGCTGACGCTCGGCAACCACGCCTGGGACCGCAAGGAAATCGTGCCCTATATCTCCGAGCATCCGCGGCTGTTGCGGCCGCTAAACTATCCGCCCGGCGTGGCGGGCGCCGGCTCGGTCGTCGTCGAGGTTCCGGGCGGGCGCCGGGCGCTGGTGCTGCAGGCAATGGGCCGGCTTTATCTGGATGCGCTCGACTGCCCTTTCCGCGGCACGGCGGAGGTGTTGGCAAAGCACCGGCTGGGCGGGACCGTGCAGGCGATCCTGGCAGATATCCATGCCGAAGCGTCGAGCGAGAAGATGGCATACGCGCATTCCTTCGACGGCCAGGTCTCCATGGTTGTGGGCACGCACACGCATTGCCCATCGGCCGATCATCAGATTCTACCGGGCGGGACGGCGTTTCAATCCGATGCGGGGATGTCGGGCGACTATGACAGCGTGATCGGCATGCAGAAGCAGGATGCGGCGATCCGCTTCTGGCGGAAGGTGCCGGGCGAACGCCTCAACCCGGCCGAGGGCGAGGCGACGGTGTGCGGGTTGTTCGTGGAGACGGACGATGCGACGGGGCTGGCACGGCGGGTCGAGCCAATACGCCTGGGCGGCCGCCTGTCGCCGGCGATGCCTTCCGAGTACTGACCGGCGCTCCGATAGGTCCGAGAACACCTCTCCCGCCTGCGAGAGAGGTCGGGTCGCGCAGCGAGCCGGGTGAGGGTCACCCCCGGATCGTCTGGATCACCTCGAAGCCTCGACTCCGCGATGGTGCGGATCACGGGAGCGGTACCGTGGGCCAGGGCCATGGCGCGTCGAAGCGAGACGTGTCGATGAACGGCACGACCGCGGGATTGGTTCGGGGCGCATCAGCTCCAATACCACATTGGTGTCGAGAAGGATCACCCGTCGAAAGTCGGGTCGGTAAAATCCGGCGGCGGTCGCTCCGTGCGCTAGCAGGTGATAGCGAGACTACCGTCCCCGGATGGTCTGGATCACCTCAAAACCTTCGAACTGCGGATGTCCGGCGTAGAGCGGCTTGTTGGCCCCCGCGCCGGCATGCGCCGCCCGGAACGCATCCGACCGGGTCCAGGCTTCGAAATCCGCCCGCGAGCGCCAGATGGTGTGGGAGGAATAGAGCACGTGGTCGTCGGCCGCCGGCCCGCGCAGCAGGTGGAACTCGACGAAGCCCGGCGTGCCGTGAAGGTGGCTGTCGCGCGAGGTCCAGACCTGCTCGAACTCTGCCTCCGCCCCGGGCAGAACCTTGAAGCGGTTCATCGCAATGAACATCCGGTTTTCCTCCTGCCGTGCTGCCGGACTAGACTGACCGCCGACCACTGACAACTGACCACTGGAAAATGGCCGGACACTCCCAGTTCAAGAACATCATGCACCGCAAGGGCGTGCAGGACGCTCGCCGCGCCCGGCAATTCGCCAAGCTGATCCGCGAAATCACCGTGGCCGCCCGCCAGGGGCTGGCCGATCCCGCCTTCAATCCGCGGCTGCGCGCGGCGGTGGTGGCAGCGCGCCAGGCCAATATGCCGAAGGACACCGTGGACCGCGCGATCAAGAAGGCGACCGGGGCCGGCGCCGGGGAGGATTACGCCGACGTCCGTTACGAGGGATACGGCCCGGCCGGGGTGGCCGTCATCGTCGAGGCGCTGACCGACAACCGCAACCGCACCGCCTCGGACGTGCGCTCGGCGTTTTCGAAGCACGGGGGCGCGCTGGGCGAGACCAACTCGGTCAGTTTCCTGTTCAGCCGGTTGGGCGTGATCGGCTACCCCGCCTCCGCGGCCAGCCCCGACGAAATGCTGGAGGCGGCAATCGAGGCGGGCGCCCAGAATGCCGAAAGCGACCGTGACGGCCACGAGATCACCTGCGCGGCGGACGATTTCTTCGCCGTCCGCGACGCGCTGGAGGCGCGCTTCGGCGAGCCGGAGACCGCTCGGCTGGAATGGCGCCCGACCACCTCGGTGACCTTGGACGAGGAGCGCGCGGTCTCGGTGATGAAGCTGGTCGATGCGCTAGAGGACAATGATGACGTGCAGAACGTCTATGCCAATTTCGACATCCCCGAGATGGTGATGCAGAAGCTCTCGGCGTAGCGGGGCCGGTCATGCGCATCATCGCCATCGAGGACCTGCACTGCAACGCCGGCTGGCGGGATTTCTCGTTCCTGAAGGTCACCACGGACGAGGGGCTGGTCGGCTGGTCGGAATACATGGAGTTGTATGGCTCGCAGGGGTTGTCGGCGGTGATCCGTCGCCTCGGCGAGCGGCTGATCGGTCAGGACCCGCGGCCGGTCGAGCGGCACACGGCTTTCCTCCACGGCGTGACCCGCGCGGCGCCGGGCGGCATCAACCAGCAGGCGATCGCGGCGATCGAGAACGCGCTGGTGGATATCAAGGCCAAGGCGCTGGGCATTCCGGTCTACGAGCTGCTCGGCGGGCCGATCCGCGACCGCCTGCGCCTCTACTGGTCGCATTGCGGCACGTATCAGGTGGAGTTCGGCGAAAAGTTCCGCGAATGGACCGGCAGCCCGCCGATTCGGTCGCTGGACGATGTCACGGCGCAGGGCGCCGAGGTCGCGCGGCGCGGCTTCAGGGGGCTCAAGACCAATATCATGCGCCTGGGCGGCGACACGCCGGGCCTGCATATGCCGGGATTCAACGTGCCGTTTGCGCCGGACCTGCCGGTGGACCGCGCGCTGGTGCAGGGGCTTGTCGAGCAGATGGCGGCATTCCGCGACGGCGCGGGGCAGGAGGTCGGCTTGTATCTCGACCTCAATTTCAATTTCCGGACCGAAGGCTATATCCGCATCGCACACGCGATGGAGCCGTTCGAGCTGGCGTGGCTCGAAGTGGATTCATACGATCCGGCGGCGCTGGCCACGATCAGGCGATCGTCTCGCACGCGGATCGCGTCCTGCGAATCGCTGTTCGGCCGGCGGCAGTACCGGCCGTTCCTGGAGCAACAATCGGTCGATGTGGCCATCATCGACGTGCCCTGGAACGGCATACTGGAAGCGATGAAGATCGCGGCCATGGCGGACACCTACGAGGTGAACGTCGCGCCGCATAATTTCAACGGCCATCTGGGTTCGCTGATGAGCGCGCATTTCTGCGCCGCCATCCCGAACTTCCGGGTGATGGAGATCGATATCGACGACGTGCCCTGGAAGGATTCGTTGGTGACCCCGCCGCCGGTCATCGATAAGGGTGAGCTGTTGATCCCGACCGGGCCGGGCTGGGGCGCCGAGGTGAACGAGGCGGTGCTGCGCGAGCATCCGCCCACCGGGCGCGCCTGGTCCTGATCCAGCACGATCCCGCGCTGGCCGTTGTGCCCCAGCGCCTCATGAGCGCGGTCGCGCCGCTCTATGTCGTTATCTTCATGGGGTTCGTCGGTTATAGCCTGATGATCACCGTGTTCACGCCGATGCTGCTGCATGGCACCACGCCTCTGCTGCCGGCATCCTCCGTACGAGCGCATCGCACCATCGTTCTGGGCGTTCTGCTCTGCCTGTACCCGCTGGGCCAGTTTTTCGGCTCACCAATCCTCGGTGCGTTGTCGGACCGCTTTGGCCGCAGGCCCATATTGCTTGCCTCGCTGACGGCGACGACGTGCTGCTATGCTGTAATCGGCTTTTCGCTGAGCGTAGCGAATCTCCTGTTGTTGGGTCTGGCCTCGCTGGCGGCAGGCTTGGCCGAGGCAAACATCGTCACCGCCCAGAGTGCCATCACCGACCTGGTCCCCGCAGCGGAGCGCAACCGCTATTTCGGCTACATCTACATGAGCGCAAGCATTGCTTATATTGTCGGGCCATTGGTCGGTGGCAAGTTGGCCGATCCGCAGCTCGGTCCATGGTTCAGCGATGCAACGCCGTTCTGGGCCGTGTTTGTACTGCTTGCTATTACGACTGTCGCAATCGTGCTGCTGTTCCGAGAAACCAAAACTCTGAACAGTGGCCATGCACCCACTGCGTGGTTGACCGCATTCGGCAGCATGTCGATCGTCGTCTCGGACAAGCAGCTGCGCCGGTTTTTTTGGACGAATTTTCTGATCTATATCGCGATCTTCGGTTTCTTCCGTTCCTATCCTATGTACCTCGTGGACCGGTTCCATCTCGGAGTCTCGGCTGTTTCGGAATTCGTCGCCTGGGTGGGACTGCCGATCGTTCTCGTCAATCTCGGGCTGACCGGCCTGCTGTCGGCCCGTATTTCGCTTCGATCGCTGACGATCGGCTCCGCGGCGTTCACCGACACCTGTATGGCGGCGATCGTGGTGCCACGGGCCGAAGGCGCGCTCTGGTTCGTCCTCTTCGTCACCGCCGTTTCGCTTGCGGTGTGCCTGCCGTCCTGCTCGACACTGCTATCGACCGCGGCCGAGGGTAGGGACCAGGGCCAGGTGATGGGCAGCAATCAGGCGCTCCAGGTGGGCGCCGAGGCATTGTCCGGGCTCGCCGCCGGCCTGCTCGCCGCGGTGCTGGTTGAATTGCCCTTGCCGGTGCTCGGGGGTTGCGCGATCGCCGCCGCGATTCTGATTGCGCTCGTCACCCGCCCATGATCCTAGTACCGCCGATGCGTCTCACCGGTTTGCTCGCGCTGGCATTCCTGCTTGCCGCATGCAGCAATCCCGCCTCGCCGCCTGTTGCCGCCGAGCCGGCGCCGGGCACCATCACGCCGCATATCGGCGGCTCCATGAACGTCGGCATCGGCCTCGGCGCGTCCAGGTAACGCCGGCGACTGTTAACGCTTTTCTCACCATTGTCCCGCTTTCCTGGACGCCACACAGGCGGAACGGTCTTCGTCCTCGCCAAGGCAAAGAGCGGACGACATGTCGATCACAGAAAAAGCCGGCTCGGTAGTGGCGGATCCGGGCCAGAAGATCAGCCTCTCATCGCTGTTCTCGGTCAGCCAATCAACAGGCAAACCCATGTACCTGATTGTCACGGCGCTGGACCGCGACGAATACACGGCGGGCTACAAGACATCCGCTATGGGCACGCTGTCCGGCAACGGCGCTGCGCAGCAGTTCCAGGATTTCGACTGGGACGGTTGGTCGGTGGGCATGGTGTTTACCTACCAGCCATCGACCGGCCTCTATTACAACCCGACCTACGGGTATTTCAACCAACTGACCTTCACGGCCTCATCCAACACCAACGACAACGTCAGTCTTTCACTCTACACCACGAACAACGCCAGCCTCGCCAATAGCTACGCCGCCAATCCGTACGTGCTCAGCGAGAACCCCACCTATTTCGGTTATGCCGGCAGCGTCAGCATCGTCACCCAGCCCAGCAAGGCGCCGCAGCTCACCACCCAAGCCACCCCGGACTCGGTCTGCTCCGCCGCCCTCTCGTTCGTCGGCGATGCCTGGAACATGGATGGCTGCTGGGTGCTGGCCTCCAACATCTCCGCCGAAGCGGGCGCCTCGCTGCCGCTCACCAGCACCTCGATCGGCGTCCCCGGCGTCGCGAACGGCGAATGGATCGTCGCCTATAACGGGCCCGTCAGCGCCAACAGCAACTGGGAATCGCAGGTCACCGCGGGCGAGATTGTCGCCTTCGAAACCACGAGCGGCGGCGGCCACATCACCACGGTGGTGTCCGGGTCCGGTGCCTCGGCGATGCTGGTCGATAACATCACCTACACCAACCAGAACGGCGGTATCGCCAATCCGGCGAATGACGGCTCGTCCAGCGACATCATCGTCGCTGCGTCGCACCCTGCTAGCCAGGAATTCACCGGTGTCAACCCGGGCATGGTCGTCGTGTACGAGCTTGATACGCCGACGGTGAAGGACCTTGTTTCCGGCCTCGCCATGACCGAGAACACCAGCGACTCGCTCGCTTCTCTGTTCAGCCCCAGCAATCCGGTCGCCGGCCAGTCGGTCACGGAGTGGCAGGTCTATGCTACCGACACCGCCGATGCGATCACCGTCGGCGGCGTCGCGGCCTCGGCGCATTCGGCGGCCACGGCCGTCACCGCGGCATCGCTGACAGGCGTGGCGCTGCGCAGCGGGTCCACGGTCGGCACCGATACGATCGAGGTGCGCGCCTATAACGGCAGCTATTGGGGCGACTGGCAGAGTCTGACGGTGACCATTTCCGCAGCCAGCGCGGCTCCGCCCACCGTAACTGAGCAGACGCCGAACCAGACCTGGCAACAGGGACAGCATGTCGCTTTGACGCTGCCCGCCAACACCTTTACCGATCCGCAAGACGAAAAGCTCAGCTACACGGCCACGCTGGGGAACGGGCAGGCGCTGCCCGCCTGGCTAAGCTTCAATGCCGCCACGGAGACATTCAGCGGCACCGCGCCCGGCAGCACGCAATCGCTCACACTCAAGCTAACCACGACCGACACCAGCGGACTCTCAGCTTCCGAAACCTTCACCGCTGCCGTGCAGGCGCCCAAACCGGCGATCACAGTCACCGATCACACGCCAAATCAGAGCTGGACGGCAGGCAAGGCGGTCGATCTTGTGCTTCCGGCCGACACCTTCAGGGACGCGCTGGGTCTCAAGATGACATTTGCCGCGTATGAAGTGAGCGGGCCCAACGTCACGTCCTGGCTGCATTTCAATCCGGCGACCGACAAACTCTTCGGCAACGTCCCGGCGGCAACCACTGGAACGATCGGGCTCGAAGTTGTGGCAAGCGATGCCGACCACGTCACCGCAGCCGACCTGTTCGACGTCACTATCATGGCGTCCTCGCATGGTGTAACGGGCGCAACGAGCGGGGCCGCGGGCGGAATGTTTCACTGGATGCGCCCGGTGCAACCGATGCTGCTTCGCGTGTGATTCTGAGCAATTCTCAAGCGGTTGTTCCGTAGCGCGCATGGCCGCTCCGGTACTTGACGTGGTCAACAAATGCCCGCAGCTTCGGCAAGACCTGACGTCTGCCGGCATAGTATAGAAAAACGCCCGGGGTTGTGACGGCAAAGGATGTCAGGAGCGCTCGCAAGCGGCCGTCAGCGATCGGTGCTTTGGCGAGCGGACCGGGCACCTGTGCCAGCCCTAAACCTTGGACCGCTGCTCCGAGAAGTGTGGGGTAGTCGTGTGCGATGAGCGGCCCAGAGACGATTACCTCGACCGTCCTGTTGCCGTCGATAAATTGCCAGGGGGCGATCGACCCGTTCGAGCGGCGCATGCGAAGGCAGGCTTGGGCGCGCAGGTCCTCGATGCGCTCCGGCCGCTTCCGCTGCCGCAGATAATCGGGACTGCCGACGACCACGAACGGGAACGGCTTCGTCAGCCGCACCGCGACCATGTCGGCGGCGATAAACTGGCCGAGCCGGATGCCGGCGTCGAACCCTTCGGCAGCGATATCGACCAGGTCAGCGCTTGCGGCGATTTCCACTTCGATCTCGGGATAAGCCTGGCAAAAGGATGCGATCAGCGGCTCCAGCAGGACCGGCACCACCGCGCCCGGCGCCGTGAGGCGCAACAGCCCGGCGGGCCGCTGTCCGAGGTCACGCGCGTCCTCGCTTGCGGCGACGAGCTCCTCAAAGGCGGGCTTTGCGCGCAAGCGAAATCGTTCGCCGGCTTCGGTCAGTCCGACACTGCGCGTCGTGCGTATGAAAAGCGCCACGCCGATGCGTGCCTCAAGCGCGCGTACCGCCTGGCTTATCGCCGAGGGAGTCACCCCAAGTTCCGCCGCCGCTCTGCGAAAGCTGCGGTGCTGCGCAACGCTCAGGAACGCTTCCACGCCATCGAGCGCGCCTTGCCTGACTGTGAAGTGCTGCTTCATACCCCGTCGACATTATCGCCGATAGTCGCTCGCCGGAAGTGGTCGTAAATCGACGTGCAAATCAGGAGCTACACCAATGACCGACGCACTTGAGTGCGTGCGCAACCACTATCGCGCGACCGGCCTGACCGAGCGGCTGAAAACGGCGCTTACTGCTTTCGGCCCAGAGGATCAGCTACTCACGCCTCAGCAACTGGCTCCCCTCGAGCAGTTCCATACGCGCGGGCTCGCCGCGACCGCCGAGCTTGCCGAGTTGGCGGGGATCTCCGCCGATACATCGGTTCTGGATGTCGGCTCGGGTGTAGGCGGCCCGGCACGTTTTCTGGCTGCGACCTACGACTGCCGGGTTACGGGGGTCGATCTCAGTGAGCCATTCGTGGAAGCCGCGCGCTATTTGACGGACCGCACGGGCCTGAACGGTCAGGCTTCGTTTCAGACTGCCAGCGCGCTAGAGCTTCCGTTTGATAATGGCCATTTCGATGTCGTGCTGTTGCAGCATGTGGCGATGAACATCTCCAATCGGGCGCAGCTCTATCGTGAGGTCCGGCGCATGCTGAAGTCAGGCGGCCGGTTTGCGACCTTCGACGTCGTCTTAAACAGCGGCGAGCCACATTATCCCGTGCCCTGGGCGCGAACGCCGGCAACGAGCTTTCTCCTGACCGCCGCCGCGACGCGCAGTGCGATCGAACCGGCCGGTTTCCGCACGCTGGTATGGCAAGACGACACCGAGCCGGCCAAGGCCTGGATCGCCCAACTCCGCGCCTCAGGACCGTCGCCTTCGCCAAATCTCGGTGTGGTGATGGGCCCGGACTTCGCACAGCTTGCTGCAAACCTGGGACGAAATCTCATGGAAGGCCGGCTTGGCATCGTTACCGCGGTGTTCGAGGCCGCGTGAATCAAGTCTGATAGGAGGCCACATGTCGCCTGCAACCGTCTTCCAGATACATCTCGTTCTCGGTTACCTCCCGTGGCTGCTTTGCTTCGGCTCGTACGTCTGGCCGAAGCTCAGGTCGATGGGTCGGGTCGAAGCACAACGCGCCATCGCTACACTGCACAGCTTCCGTTTCTTCGGGCTCGTCTTCATTGTTCCAGGTGTTGTCAGCCCCAATCTGCCCGCCAGCTTTGCCACTTTCGCCGCCTATGGCGACTTCACCACCGGGGTTCTGGCGATGCTGGCATTGCTCACGGTACGGATACGTTCTGCCTTTTGGTCGTTCGTCATCGCCTTCAATGTCGCGGGAACGATCGACATCGTCATCGACTATTATCATGGTAACCAAATCGACCTTCCAACGCTGGCGGGGCAGTTGGGCGCCGCCTACGCGATACCGGTCATCTATGTGCCTGTGCTGATGATCACGCACATCGTCGCGTTCTATTTGCTGGCACCTCGTCAGGCCCAGCCGGTTCGCACTCCCCCCGGCGATGCGGCGGGCGATCGACGGTATTTCAGGTAGCTGAGCGAAGGCTGCCCTTCTATATCGCGAGCGCGTTCATTTGTCCGCAGGCCGATTCGACTTCGTTTCGTCATGATTGTCGTAGTCTTGGATTTGAAGGACAGCAGCACGCGGATGGAGGATTGGTCCAATGCACGCTAACAACCGCAACCGCGCTTTGATCGTGGTGGTGCTGCTCTGCATATTCATGGTGATCAATTTCGCCGATAAGGCGGTGATCGGGATCGCCGCTGTCCCAATTATGCAGGAGTTGAAACTCGGCCCGCGTCAGTTCGGGTTGGTCGGTTCCAGTTTCTTCTTGCTGTTCGCGGTCTCGTCGGTCGCGACCGGCTTTCTTGTCAACCGGGTGCAGACGCGCTGGGTGCTGCTGGCGATGGGCTTCATCTGGGCGCTGACCCAGTTTCCGATGATCGGCCCGGTCGGGTTCGAAATCGTGGTGGCCTGTCGTATCGCGCTTGGCGCCGGGGAAGGTCCCACAACACCGGTGGCGCTGCACTCCGCCTACAAGTGGTTCCCCAACGAACGGCGTACCCTTCCGACCGCGGTCATTCTGCAAGGCGGGGCGATCGGTGTCATGGTGGCACTGCCGCTGCTCAACTGGGTCATTGTGCGTTGGACCTGGCATTGCGCCTTCGGCTCACTCGGCTTAGTCGGCCTCGTTTGGTGCGCATCATGGCTCGTCTTCGGCCGTGAAGAGTCGTTGGACAACGGGAGCGTGAAGGCAAAGGATGCGGCGCAATCATCCCTGCCGGTCGGCTATGCTCAATTGCTGCTGAGCCCTTGTATCTTGGGGTGCTGGGCGGCGGCGTTCGGGGCCAACGGGGGCCCTGTCGCTGGCGCTCTCTTGGCAAGGCGCTTACCTGATCAAGGGTCTTGGCCTTGCGCAAAGCTCAATCGGGTTCCTGGGAGCACTGCCCTCGCGCTCGTGAATCCGGAGCGCGAGGCAAGACGGCGGTCAAGGCGGCTACAGCCGCTCACTGCGTTTACTTGAGAGGCAACCATAGTTTTTAACGAGGTTGAAAGACAACGTTCGCGACCGCCCTTACCGCTCTCGGCCAGCCGCTGCCTTGAACCGAATGATCCGGCGATTTGGGTCAATCTTGGTGCGTTATTGGTTGATCTCTGGTTCGACGAGCCTTGCCAGGTTTCGCAGCAACTCCTGCCAACCGAGATAACATGCCTCGGGCGGAATGACATCCGGCAAGCCTGCCTGCACAATATCCAGCTCGGTGCCGACCACTACCTTCTTCAACGTCACCGTCACCTGAATATCGCCGGACAAGTTGGGATCGTCGAATTTGTCCGTGTAGCGCAACCGTTCGCCCTGAACGAGCTCGACATATTCGCCGCCGAACACGTGGCTTTTGCCCGTTGTAAAGTTCCGGAAGGACATCTTGAACGTCCCGCCGACTTTCGGTTCCAGATGATGCACGGTGCAGGCAAACCCGTTTGGCGGGAGCCATTTCGCGAGCGCGTCCGCTTCGAGGAACGCGCGATAGACTTTCTCTGGGCTGGTTGCCAGAACGCGGTGCAAGCGTACAGGTACTGGGCATCTCGTTTATCCTTATGGGTTGACGGAACGGATTTTGCCGCCGATCAGGCGCCTGGTATCGGCAGAACCGGCATGATCTCCACAGACTCCCCCGGAAAGATCGTGAAATGCGGGTGCTTCTCGAACAGCTTAGCGGCCGCCTCGTGCGATTCCGCCCTCACGACCATGAAGGCGCCCATCTCGTTGCTGACGTCCTCGGTGCCGCGTTCGGTGATCTTCTTCGTCTTGCCAAGCGGCCCGCCCATGGTGGAGACCGCCGCATGGTGCTTTTCGACCCAGGCTTTCCAGGCGGCCATGCCCTCCTGTTCCTTGGCGCGCCGTTCGGCCTCGGGAAGCGCCATCCACGCCTTCATGCGCGGGCTGGTTTTGCTACCGAGGAAGACGGCTAGGTAGGTATCATTCGTGGTCATGCGGTTTCCTTTCCTCTGCGGATTGCGGGCCGAAATGAAGGTTTAACATAGCGAAGCAGGTGATCGAGGTTCGCAGCGCCCGGAGGACGAACGAAGCCCTGCCGCTCCGACAGGGAAGCTCGGATTTCTGAAGGCGTTGGCAGCGGTCGTGTGCACGCTCCAGGTCTTGGGGCGAATGTCCGACTCCACCGAATTGCGAAGAGCGCAGGGACGCACCAATCTCCCGCGCCTCGGGCAATGAGTGGAGCCGATGCGGGATGCCGGGGATTTTGCGTGCACTCGGTGGCTGGTGGGCGCGGCGGCGCGTGCTGTCGGAAATGCACGGCATCACGCGTGAAGAAAAGGAAACCGCCACCTACTATTTCGAGGCGCAGCTCGAAGCCGTCAAAGCCGCTCTCGTGCGCGAGGACCGCAAGACCGCACTTACGCTGTGGCAGCAGGCGCGGGCGGCGTTTCCCGCCGAGGCGCGCCGCTCCCCCCAGGGACTCGAAATCCTGCTCCATCTGCAGCGGTTCGATGAAGCCGAGGAACTGATGCAGGAAGGACGCCGCGAGCGTCCAGGCAACCCGTTCTTCGACGAAAGCCTGGCCATCATCGCCCAGCAACGGGGTGATATCCCGTTGGCGCTGGAACGATGGTCACAGACACGACGGAAACATCCGCAACGGCCCCGGGCCTATGCCCAGGAAGCCGCCTGTCTCGCCAGGCTGTCGCGCTTCGCGGAAGCCGAAGCGGTGGTGGCACAGGGCGTGAAGGCATTCCCGAGCGATCTCTATTGCGCGCTCGAACATGCGCGGCTCGCCGATGTGCGCGAGGACTGGGAGACCGCGCTGCAACGCTGGGAAAGATTGGCCGCGCTGGCGCGGGAACCCACCCAGCTCCCGAACCAACTCGCGCTGATCGGTCGTGCGCAGACGCTGCAGAAGATGACCCGGCTGGACGATGCGGAGCGTGAGTTTCAGGAGGCGCGGCGCCTGTTCCCCCTTGATAATGTACCGGCGATCGAACTCGCGCGCATCGCCGAACAGCGCGAGGACTGGACCGAAGCCGCGCGGCGTTGGGGCCAGTTCGCAACACGGTTCGCCGTGATGCCGATAGGCTTCCTCAATCATGCGACGGCGCTGGGTCGCATCGGCCAGACCGAGGAGGCGTTTCGCGTGCTGGGGGAAGCGGCGCGCCGGTTTCCTGACGATCCCGCGGTGGTGGCAGCGTACGCCCAAGCCCAAGCGCAACAGCAATCGGGTAATCCCAATTCCGGTTGAGCCGAGGTCACCGCATCGGCGGCAGAAATCCGGTCGAGATCCACGGCACGGCGGCAACCACGATCAGCCCGAGAAGCAGCGCAGCAAGATAGGGCCAGATACGACGCATCGCCGCATCGGGACCCACCTTGCCGATCGCACAGGCGGCATAATAGCCGACGCCGAATGGTGGCGCGAACAGGCCGATACCCATCGCCAGGATGACCACCATCGCGTAATGGACCTCATTCACGCGCAATGCTCGTGCGATCGGAAACATCAGCGGTCCGAACAGCACCATCGCCGGAATGCCCTCGAGCACGCTGCCAAGAACGATGAAAGCGGCGATGGACGCGGCCAGGAACTCCCATTGCCCGCCAGGCGCCGCTTCCAGCACCGTCGCCAGCGACCGCGAAAACCCCGACTGCGTCAATGCCCATCCCATTGCCGTTGCCGTGCCGATGATGAGCAGGATCGCCCCGGACAGGCTGGACGTCTCGATCAGCATCCCCGGTAGCCGCCGCCAGTCGAAGCGGCGGTAGAGCAGCAGTCCCACAATCCCGGCATAGGCGATCCCGATCGTAGAGACTTCGGTTGCCGTGGCGATGCCCTCGACGACGGCAAAGCGGATGACGAACGGCAGGATCAGCGCGGGCAAGGCGACGACGAAGCTGCTGGCGACGACACCGGGCGCCGCGCGACGCCGTGCTCCAGTGTCCTCGACCCCGGCGCGGTGACGCGCGAGCAGCGCCAGCAGGATGGCGAGCAGCAATGCCGGCAACAGCCCGCCCGCAAACAGCGCGGCGATCGACACGCCGGTGACGGAACCGACCGTGATGAGCACGAGGGATGGCGGAATCGTCTCGCTCATCGCGCCGGAGGCGGACAGCAACGCGATGAGCTCGCCCTCATGGATGCCGCGCCGTTTCATCTCCGGGAACAGCACCGGGGCGACGGCGGCCATATCGGCGGCCTTGGCGCCCGAGATGCCGGAGACCAGGTACATCGCGCCGAGCAGCACGTAGCACAGCCCGCCGCGTATATGACCGACCAGCGAAGCGAGAAACGCGACCATAGCCGCGGCCATCCCCGTCATTTCGATCAACAGCCCGAGAAACACGAACAGCGGCACCGCGAGCAGGATCAGCGTGCTCATCCCCTCGTCCATCCGCGAGACCACGATAGAGAGCGGTATGTGCGTGGCGAGGCCGAGATAGCCGACGGTGGCCAGGCCGAAGGCGAAGGCGATGGGAATACCCGACAGCACGCATAGGCCGAGGACGGCAACGAAGAAGATCAAAAGGTTCCAGTTGCCCAAACCGTCGAGCTCCGGCGCGGCAAGACCCAGCCCGCCGGCAACGAGGCCGAGCAGCACCACCGGAGCGAGCGGCGCGTGCCTCCGGAGCCGCAGCAGGCGGAGCGCGCAATCGATCAGCATGAGCGCGACGCCGACTGGGATCGCGCCCGCCCGCACCATATCGGACAGACCGAGTGCCGGCGTGGTGATCGCCGCCTGCTCTTGTGCATAATCGAAAGCAGGGCGCAGCAGGACGGCGAGGAACAGCAGTGCGGCGCCGGCCGCGAGGATCTCAGCCTGGGCCTGCCGCCGCGGTGGCAAGCCGGCTACGAGCGCCGTCAGGCGCATATGGGCCGCGCGCGATAGCGCGATGACGCTGCCGAGCATCGCGAGCCACAGAAACAGGATGGAGGCGAGCTCGTCGGACCAGACCAGCGGGCTGTTGACGACGTAGCGGGAGACCACGCCGGCAAACAGGATGACGATCTCGGTGATTACCAGCAGCCCGCAGGCCACCTCGATCGCCACGTGCAGCAGGCGTTCCGTTGCCTTCACGCCAAAGTGCCGACATTGGCCTCGAGCACCGTCCAGGCCGCCTCGCCGTAGCGTTTGCGCCACTCGGCATAGAACCCGGCCTTCCTGAGCGTGTCGCGGAAGGGCGCCGGATCGACCTGATTGAACGCGAGGCCCTGGGAGGTGAGCTTGCCTTGCAGCTCGGCGTTGAGTTTGGCGACGTCGGTGCGTTCCTCCAGCGCGGCGCGGTTCATCTCCTGCATGACGATCATCTGCAGGTCGGCTGGCAGTCGCATGAACGCCGGCTTGTTGGCGAGGAACCAAAAGCCGTCCCACATGTGATTGGTCAGGCTGCAATATCTCTGCACTTCATAGAGTTTGGCGGTCTCGATGATCGCCAGCGGATTCTCCTGGCCGTCCACCACTTTGGTCTGCAACGCCGAATAGACCTCGCTGAAATTGATCGATGTCGGCGAGGCGCCGAACGCCTGGAACATCGATGTCCAGAGCGGGCTGACCGGAACGCGGATCTTGAGGCCGTGAAAATCCTCCGGGTGGATGATCGGCTTCGTGCTCGTCGTCGTTTCGCGGAACCCGTTGTCCCACATCCTGTCGAACGCAGTCAGGCCGTGGCTGTCGATTGCGGCGCGGACGAACGAGCCCAGGCTGCCGTCCATCGCCTTCCAGACCTGGTCGTAGTCCCTGAAGGCGAAGCCGAGGCCGTTGATCGAAGCGACTGGAACCAGCGTCGAGAGGATCAGCCCCGAGAGGGTGAAGAACTCGATGGCGCCGGCGCGAAGCTGGCTCAGCATGTCGGTGTCGGAGCCGAGCTGGTTGTTGGGGAACACCTGGATGACGAGGCGGCCTTTACTTGCGTCCTTGATGCGCGCCACTGCCTCGTTGGCGCGGAGGTTGAGCGGATGCGCGACGGGCAGGTTGTTGGCGAATTTGTATTCGAATTCTGCCGCAGCTGCGGGGCGCGTGCGAATCGCGATCGGCAGGGCCGCGGAAAGCGCGGCCAAGCGGCGTCGGCTGATCATAGGCATGGATGGTCTCCCTTCCTGGAAGCGAGTGCTATAGCGTTGATGACCTGCATAGCGAGAGGTGCGACATGCTCGATCTGCATTACTGGCCGACGCCGAATGGCAAGAAAGTCACCATTCTGCTCGAGGAGCTGGGCCTCAAATACAACGTCATCCCCTGCAATATCGGACGCGGCGATCAGTTCAAGCCGGAGTTCCTGAAGCTCAATCCCAACCACCGAATGCCGGTGCTGGTGGACCATGAGCCGGCGGGCGGCGGCGCGCCGATCAGTATCTTCGAGTCCGGCGCGATCATGATGTACCTGGCGGAAAAGGCAGGAAAATTCTGGCCGCGGGACGTGCGCGGCAGATACGAGGTCGCGCAATGGGTGATCTGGCAGATGGCGAACCAGGGTCCGAAGCTTGGGGAGTGCGGGCATTTCCGCCGCCTGGGCGACAAGCAGGGCGACCAGTCCTATGCCGTGCGCCGCTTCACCGACGAGGCAAACCGCCTGTACGGCGTGCTGAACATGCGGCTTTATGACCGCAAGTACCTCGCCGGCGAGGAGTACACGATCGCCGACATGATCTGCTATCCCTGGACGGTGAACTGGAAGAACCAAGGCCAGGACATCGAGGAATTCAAATACTTCAAGCGCTGGTTCGAGGAGATCGGGGCGCGCCCGGCGGTGCAGCGCGGCCTGGCGGTTGGCGCTGACCTTTCCGAGGATCCTGCCAAGCTGCCGCCGGAAGAACAGGAGCGTCGGGCCAAATTGCTCTATAATCAGCGCGCTCGGCCGGTTCCGGCCTGACCGTTCCGGTCCACGTCATCGGCGCCTCGGGCCGCTCCGGCGCGGCTTTGTGCCGGAGCCTGAGCGCCGACGGCGTGGCTTTTGTGCCGGTGGTCCGCAACCAGGCGGCCTGGGCGGCGCTTTTCAGCAAGTCGCCGCGCGTCGCCGATATTGCGGACGCCTCGGCATTGCGGGCGGCGCTGGCCGATGCGCGTTGCGTGGTTTCCTGCGCGCACGCCCGCCACGCCGAGGCGATCCTCGCCGCCGCCCCTGCTGATGCGCGCTTCGTTTTCCTTGGCAGCACCCGGAAATTCACCCGCTGGCCGGATGAGCACGCCCGGGGCGTTATCGCCGGTGAGGGCGGCTTTTTTGCTTCGGGCCGCGCGGGCGTGATGCTGCACCCCACAATGATTTACGGGGCCGAGGGAGAGGACAACGTGCAGCGTCTCGCCGCGTTGCTGCGCCGCCTGCCGGTGGTCCCGCTGCCGAATGGCGGGCGTTCGCTGGTGCAGCCGATCCATCAGGACGATGTCACGCGCTGCATCCGTGCGGCGGTCGAGCACGCGTGGGCGGGCCCGTCCAGGATGGTGATCGCCGGGCCTGAACCGGTGACCTATGCCGACTTCGTCCGCGCCATCGCTGCCGCGGCGGGATTGAGGCCGCCCCGGATCATTGCTGTTCCCGGCCAGTTATTGCTTGTTCTTGCACCCCTGGCTCGCATGATTCCTGGGCTGCCGCGTGTTCGAACGCGACGAAGTCCGGCGCTTACTGGAGGACAAAGCTTTCGGGATCAAGGAAATGCGGTGGGTCTTTGGTATTGAGCCAATGCCGCTTTCTAACGGGTTGGCCCGCACCTTCGGCACGCAGCGCTCATGAACGGGTCAATAATATCCACCGCCTTGGTGATTGCTTTGGGGTTGCAACGAGGTGCCGTCATGCTCCGACTCCAGCTGCCGCACCCCCGAGTCGGAATCCGTTGCGATCCAGTTTTCACCTGGTCTGCAAGAATGCTGCACTGAAGTGGACCCTTCAGTGAGGACCACTGGGCGAGGGTTGTTAGGTGAAAGTGCGACCGGTCCGACCTCCTTATACCATTAAGCTGCGCATGGCTGTTGTTGTGACGGCTGTGGGTATGTGGGCAACGCGGCAGCGTTGTCCAAGCGCAGCGTCATATCCACAGCCGAGTCCCCTAACTCGCCGAAGATGCCGGCACGCCAGACCGTCATCGGTGCCCGGTTCCCCAACGCCTGGTGGGGCCTCCTGGTATTGTAGAATGCCACCCACGAGGCGATCCCAGCTTTCGCCTCGCGCCCATCGGCGTAGCCTTTCAGGTAGATGTCCTCGTGCTTCAGCGACCGCCACAGCCGCTCGATGAACACGTTGTCCATCCACCGGCCGCGGCCATCCATCGAGACTTTGATCCCGGCCGCCAGCAGCTCCGTGGTGAATGTGGCGCTGGTGAATTGGCTGCCCTGGTCGGTGTTGAAGATGTCCGGCCTGCCGAACCGGGTCAGCGCTTCCTCCAGCGCCGAGACGCAGAACGATACATCCATGCTGTTCGACAACCGCCACGCCAGCACCGCGCGGGAGGCCCAGTCCATGATCGCGACGAGATACAGAAAGCCACGACCGATCGGCACATAGGGGTGAGTAGGCCGGAGGAATTTCACCTCCAGCCTCTCGCAGAACCGGACGTGAACCTCTCAGCTCATCCGGCTCCCACCATCCGTCCTACGATAGAAATCCCAGCGACCAATGAGCGAACGCATCCGGCTGCCTTTGCGCGAGTCGCCTGAGCATCTCGGCAGCCCGTGTCTTATGGCCTGCCAGCCGCTTGTGCTTGCGCATCAGCCACCGGATCAGGAACAGGTTCATGTGCCGCCATACTGGCTTGAGTGCCGATCCGTGGAAGCGGCCATAGTACTGCTGCCATCCTCTCAGGATCGGTGCGAACATGGCCGAAAGATCGTCCAAGCTCTTGTCGCTCTTCAGTTGCAGGTGCCATCCCCTGATCGTCTGCCGCATGGCCTTGAGGGCGTCGCGGCTGACGGCGGGGGAGAAGTTCACGTAAACCCGGTCATACTTGTCCACCGCCTTGCGAGGCCTGAACGTATAACCAAGAAACGTGAACTGGATTTCGGGGTGATCCCCGGTCCGATTGATGTCCTGACAATACACAATCCGTGTCTTGCCTGGATGCAGTTCGAGCTTGCAGGCCTGGAACCTCTCCCGGACGCAATCAAGCACGTACTCTGCCTGGCGCTTGCTCTTGCAGTGAAGCACCGCATCGTCGGCGTATCGGGCATACCGAACGCCGGGCAGATGCCGCGTCACCCAAAGATCAAATGCGTAGTGCAGAAACAAATTGGCCAGGATCGGCGACACGACACCACCTTGCGGTGTGCCTTTATCGCGTTCCAGGATCTGCCCGTCCGTGGTCTGCATTGGCGCTTTCAGCCAGCGTTCCACGTAGAGCAGGATCCATGGCTCCTGACAGTGCTTGCGCAGAGCCTTCATCAGCAGATCATGATCGAGATTGTTGAACAGACCTCGGATGTTCGAACTCAACGACCCAGTCGTAATCCCAGCAGCGGCGTCTGGTAACAGCGATTGCCGCCAGCGCCGACTTCCCTGGCCGATAGCCATAGGAATCAGCGCGGAAGATCGGATCAAGCCGTGGCTCAAGCCACTTCTTCACCGCCGTCTGCGCGATCCTGTCGGCTACCGTCGGAATGCCCAATATCCGGACGCCTCCTGACTTCTTCGGGATCGGCACGGCCTTCACCGGCGGCGGAAAGTAGCTGCCGGAGCTCATCCGATTCCAAATTCTGTACAGGTTGCCGCCCAGCTTTTCCTCGAACCGCTCGATCGTCTCGGCATCGATCCCCGCGGCGCCCTGATTGGCCTTCACATGTAACCATGCCTCCCATATCAAGGTCTTGGGAACGTCGTAAGGCTTGCAGGTCATGGAGGATTCCTCCCGGTCGCCCGGTTGATCTCCCTTGCCTGCGTGGATGACGCCGCCCCTTCGCTCCACCGCCATTACAGCGGTCTCAACGCTACTACGAGCGGCTCCGTCCCTTGGCAGCGCTTCGCTACTATCGGCCTCGCCTCGCGGGCTTGTGCCTTTCGCTTCGCATCGCCACCCAGGTTCCCGCGGTTCAACGTAAGAGCCTGAAACAGGATCGCGCTGCCTCTATGCCGGACGCCGTCTGACCCGTAAGCAGGTATCGGCCAGACTGATCCCGGCGCAACATCACTCACCGGTTTCGACATCGTTTGAGCACTTTCGACACTTGAACGGCAGTTCACGGTTGTTCGCCTTCCTGTCTCCTACCTGACGCCTTGCGGCGCCTTTTCCGTAACGCTCACGACCCGGGCTTTTGACCCGCGCCGCTTACGGTGGTTTGCAACCTGCTCCTGCAAGCCGATTGCGGGGGGCCGGCCCCCATCTCTCACGCCGCTTGCCGCGGCACACTGATGTCCGCCGCCCACACCTGGTTGGGCCGGTCGATCGCCACACCGCGCAGCAGATACGGAAAGATCTTGTGTCCCGGCGCAGGTTTCGTCGTCCGTGGCTTTGGGCCCAGCGCCGCGATGCCCATCCGACGCATCAACCGCTGCACGCGCTTACGGTTGATCCGATACCCCTCCGCCCGCAGCATCGCCGCCATCCGCCGCGAGCCGAGAAATGGCCAGGCGGTGAACAGCTCGTCGAGCTGGCGCATCACAGCCAGGTCATTGTCGTTCGCCGGCCGACGCTGCCGATACACCCCGGAACGCGCCACCCCGAGCAGTGCGCACTGCCGCCGGATCGACAGCTTGCCACGATCGTGCTCGAGCAACGCTCTCCGGTCCGGCGCGCTCATCTTCCGGACCTCCTGGCTAAAAATTCGCGTTCCACCGTCAACTGCCCGATCCTCGGGTCAAGCCCGAGGACAAGCCTTGGCGTGCAGCTTCTCGATCTCTCGCTCGCGCGCTTCCTCGCCGTCCCGGCCAATACCGGCATCGAATGCCCGCGCCGCCTGGTCCTGCAGCTGCTTCTTCCAGGCATAGACCTGCGTCGGATGCACCCCGTGGCGTTGCGCCAGGTCCGCGACCGTCGCCTCTTCTCGCAGCGCCTCCAGCGCAATCTTCGCCTTCAACGCCGCGTCAATCTTTCGTCTCGTTCGCTTCGTCATCATCCGCTCCGTCTAGCAACGGAACGGCCCACTTCCAACTATGCCCCGGTCCCAAATCCGGGGTCCACTTCAGCACCACCCCTCAGGAACTCTCCCTCGACTGAGCGGCAGGGCTGATGAGCTCGCCTGCGGCGATGTCATGGAGGCATTTCTCAGGGAAGCATCAGTTTCGCTCGAACTGATAATCAAAGCCGTCATCGCTCAGCGCATCGAATTAGGGGGGCGATGCCTCACGTTGTCAGGGTCAGACCCACGCATGATCTGCTTTCGCTGTGGTCAGATGCGGAGCTTCCACCCCTCCCGCCCGATGATTTGCATCGCCTAATGATCGCCCGGAGATGTCTCTACTGGTCAGGGCGCTATGCGGCCCCTCTTAGAGTCCGTCCGGAGACTTCATAAAGGATTGCAGAGCTTTCTGAGCATGAGGCGGATTGCGGCGAGGCGGAGGAAGGCGAGTGCGTTGTGGTTGCGGTTTTCCCAATCTTTGGCGAGCCGACGGCACCGGTTGAGCCAGGCGATGGAACGCTCGACGATCCAGCGCTTGGGTTCGACGACGAAGCCTTTGGCGTGATCGCTGCGTTTGACGATCTCGACCATCAGGCCGCGCATCGTCTTGGCGACGCCTTCCTGGAAGACCGGTCCTGCGTAGGCGCCGTCGGCGAACAGCTTGCGAAGGAACGGGAACTGCCCGAACAGAGTGGACAACAACAGGATGCCGCCGTCGCGGTCCTGAACGTCGGCGGCAGTCACCACCGTGTGCAGCACCAGACCCAGGGTGTCGACCAGGACATGGCGCTTCTTGCCCTTGATCAGCTTGCCCGCGTCGAAGCCATGCGGATCGATCCCAGACCCCGTTTTTCTGCGCTTTTCACACTCTGGCTGTCGATCACGCAGGCGGTCGGGCTGGCCTCACGTTCGGCCTGCTCGCGGCACTTGGCGTAGAGTGTGTGATGGATCTTCTGCAATGTGCCATCCCAACCCCACAAGCAGAAATAGCCGTTCACTGTGCTGCGCGGCGGCAGGTCCTTCGGGATGTAGCGCCACTGACAACCGGTGCTCAGCACATACATCACGCCGTTGACGACTTCGCGCATGTTCACCGTGCGCTTGCCGCCACCGCGCTTGGCAGGCCGGATCAAGGGCTCGATCAGCTGCCACTCCGCGTCGGTGAGGTCGCTGGGATAACGCAGCTGGTCACGGTCATATCGACGGCGGTTCTCAGTCGTCCACATCGGGCACCTCGCGAATTGGTGCCACACAGCGAATCACAGCCAAACCGATCCGTTCAACCGGTTCCGTTAAGCGATTCAAATGACTCTCAAAGTCGCCGGACGGACACTTAGGGACGAAGACTATGAGACAGAGCGGAAGGAGATGGAGCCGCTGGAAGACAAGCGACCATTCGGCAAGGTCAAGATCACAAGGATGCGCTCTCTCGGGTGGGACGACTTCGATCGGATTTACCGAATCGCGGCAGAATCGGTTTTTGCGCTGAGAGAGAAGGCCGCCGGCCAAGGGCTGATCCCCCGGCCATCTTCAGATCACGGCACATAAACCCGCAATGACGGGTTGCCGCGCTTCAGCCAACGAGCGACCACCGAGATGCCGCGCCGGCGGCAGTCTTCGGCGTCTCCGTTCTCCGGGTCGCTGAGCGGGATGGCATCTACCGCGGTGAGTTGAACGCGGTTGCCCGCGTAAAAGTGCGCGGTGACGGCGGCGTGCTCGAACGGGTTGGGCATTCTTCGCCCCCCTTTGGGGAGGCGCATGAGTGCCCTCGCCCATCGGCTATATACCGAGATCGCAGCCAGAGCCCCGGCCAGGCGGTGTGATTTAACTTACCGGAATTGTTGCGCCGGTGCGGCTGGTCATCCCCCCGATGGCGCCGCACACTTGGTGGCTGAGGAACGAGCCGGCCCGTCTTTGGGGACAGCCAGCCGGCTCGCCCTTCGGCGCTCTGGGGCTAGCAGAGCCGTGTTCAGCATGGCTCTGCCTTGATGGTAAAAATGGGGCCGGGAGGACACTCCCGGCCTTCACTTTTATGGCGAGCCGCGCGCAGTTCTCTCTGATTTGCGGGATCGTTGCGCTGTCACTGTGCAAAAACGTCCCGGGGCATTTCCGGGATTTCGAGCGGTTACTCAACGAGGCGCCCCGGTATCCGGGCGGGGCTCCCGGGCCGTGTGGGGAAGATGCCGACCGCTGTGCGTATCTCGGCTGGCGGCCAATCCTACGCCTCCGCGAGATTTGGCAAAGTCACGAACTCCAGAACCGGGGCGGTCGGCGCGGGGCCATTTCCTTCCGGCCTTGCGCGAGTAGCAGCGGGCGATGCTTTCGGACGGCTGCGGCAAAGAGTGCGTCCGCCTCGGGGAAGATTTCGTCGGGCTGCGGCGCACACCCGCTCGACGGACGCCAGCTCGGAGAGGATGACGCCATAAGCCTGGCGCCTGAAATCCCACAGCTTGGCCCGACCCGATTGGCTGAAAGTCAGCAGGTTTGCGATTACGACCGATATCACCGTGACGATTGGCGTAAGGACGGTTACAATCGGGAAAGCCACCCAGCCCCGCCCCCCTTCCGATGATGAGTGAACCCGAGAACTTCGCGGCGCCGCGAAGTTGGGAAGGCGTTACAGACTACAGCAGCATCCAATGCAGGTCTGAAAACTCGGAACGAGAAGCTGTTCATCGCATGCATACCAGGGCCAGCAGCGCGCCGATGGTGGCGCCGGAGCCCATCAGCACCGCGACGGCGGCAATCGCGATCAGCCAGCTCCGGCGGTAGCCGCGCTCGAACTCCTACCGCCTCAGCTCGGCGCGCGGCCAGTTCGCGGTCGATCCTGGCGAGTTGCTCGCGGATGTCCAGCCCGCCTACGGTTTCACTCAACGCTGTCGCCAATAGTGTCCGCCGCTGATGCGACGGATGGCGCTCAACACCGCGAGCGGCGGCTCTACCTCGCCGCGCTCATAGCGCGAGTACCCTGGGGTGGCCGACAATGTAAGGGTGCTGCCGCTGCACGCTACGGTCGGACCGCATCAGAGCGAATCTTTCCGGAGGCGATGGGGAATCGAAACGGGAGCTAGTTCTGTGGACTTTGCGGGTGCAATTGAGTGCAGCTTAATGGGCCTGCAAAGCTCTCGCGGTGGCGCAGGCATCTTGCGACCCTAAACTGCACGAGTGCTGCATCGCCTGAACCAACTCGTCGTGGTGCTCATCGGCGACTGTCTTCTGGTCGATAAATTCCAAGTGGTAACCCTCAGCCTGCATGCACTCGCCGATCAGTCGCGACTGGTTGGTGCCTTTGTCTATGCCGGCGGCCAGGGCATCTTCGAACCTGTGTTGGTAAAGCACCGGAGTGGCGAGGTCAGACTCGTAACGGCACTGATCGAAGGCTCTCGGATTGGCGGCGACGCCATCATCCGGCATCCACACCTGGGCTGAACCACACCCCCCGAGCAAGAGGGCCAGACCGAGAATAACTATGCCTCGCATCTTCCCCCTTGGGGGTAAATTGTTGCGGATGGCTGCTTTCCGCAATACATGGAGGCGCCGCTCCCTCCCTCGGAGGAACAGCGTTAAGAGCGGGAAAAGTGCGCAACGGGTATCCGGCGCGGCCTGGCCCTGGAGGTGGCAGCAGCTATGCCGCGGTGACGCGCCCGAGGATTCTGGCCATCCTGACCCCAAGCGATGCGACTTGGACCCCCCGGTGGACCCCGGGGTTGGGGAATATGGTTGCGGGGAGAGGATTTGAACCTCTGACCTTCAGGTTATGAGCCTGACGAGCTACCGGGCTGCTCCACCCCGCGGTTGTTGGGATGCGTGATGCCGGGCCTGAGCCGGGGAGGGGGATAGGTTGGAAGACCTGGCGGCGACCGACTCTCCCGTGGCTTGAGCCACAGTACCATGGGCGCTGGGGGTTTTCACGGCCGAGTTCGGGATGGGATCGGGTGCGGGCCCCCCGCTATAGCCACCAGGTCGTCCAGCCTGTCCATCGGTGGTCAGCGGACCGCGGCTGGCAGGTTCTGGCGCGACGTGTGTGTTGTGTGTTGATCGCTGGAGATGATTTCTGTGCATGGAGGGCAGTGATCGCCGGCAGTGGACTGACCACCGACAACTGACCACTGACCACTGTTTTCGAGCCTGTTGGGCGATTAGGACCGGTCAGCTGAGTGCGTTGCCGCACGTATACATCCGGCCTATCGACGTGATGGTCTATCACGGCCCTTGGGGAGACCTGGTTTAGAGGAGGGTTTCCCGCTTAGATGCTTTCAGCGGTTATCCCGTCCGCACATAGCTACCCGGCGGTGCCGCTGGCGCGACAACCGGTGCACCAGAGGTGCGTCCATCCCGGTCCTCTCGTACTGGGGACAGCGCCTCGCAAGTCTCCTTCACCCACGGCAGATAGGGACCGAACTGTCTCACGACGTTCTAAACCCAGCTCACGTACCACTTTAATCGGCGAACAGCCGAACCCTTGGGACCTGCTCCAGCCCCAGGATGTGATGAGCCGACATCGAGGTGCCAAACCTCCCCGTCGATGTGGACTCTTGGGGGAGATCAGCCTGTTATCCCTAGAGGTACCTTTTATCCGTTGAGCGATGGCCCTTCCACGCGGGACCACCGGATCACTATGGCCGACTTTCGTCTCTGCTCGGGCTGTCACCCTCGCAGTCAGGCGGGCTTGTGCCATTGCACTCAGCAGCCGATGTCCGACCGGCCTGAGCCCACCATCGCGCGCCTCCGTTACTTTTTGGGAGGCGACCGCCCCAGTCAAACTGCCCGCCATGCAGGGTCCCGGACCGGGCTGACCGGTCGCGGTTAGACAGCAGAACAACTCAGGGTGGTATTTCAAGGGTGGCTCCACGCAAGCTGGCGCCCACGCTTCGATGCCTCCCACCTATCCTACACAGAGTTCTCCTGCTGCCACTGCAAAGCTGCAGTAAAGGTTCATAGGGTCTTTCCGTCTGACCGCGGGTACCCCGCATCTTCACGGGGAATTCAATTTCGCTGAGCCGATGCCGGAGACAGTGGGGAAGTCGTTACGCCATTCGTGCAGGTCGGAACTTACCCGACAAGGAATTTCGCTACCTTAGGACCGTTATAGTTACGGCCGCCGTTTACCGGGGCTTCGGTTCGGAGCTTGCACCCCTCCCCTTAACCTTCCGGCACCGGGCAGGCGTCAGACCCTATACGTCGTCTCTCGACTTCGCAGAGCCCTGTGTTTTTACTAAACAGTCGCCACCCCCTGCTCTGTGCCACCCCCCGCTGGTTGCCCACCGAGAGGTCTCGCTTATCCCGAAGTTACGCGAGCAATTTGCCTAGTTCCTTCGACATCGTTCTCTCAAGCGCCTCGGTATGCTCTACCAGTCCACCTGTGTCGGTTTCGGGTACGGTCTCGTCGCTGGAGCTGTTTCCTGGAATGCGCGGCCCAGCCAGGGCAATCCGATAAGCCCTGACACAACCCGCCCATCCGTCACTGCCAGCAGGCCGGGGAATGTTCGCCCCGTTCCCATCGACTACGGCTCTCGCCCTCGCCTTAGGGGCCGGCTCACCCTGCGCGGATTAGCCTGGCGCAGGAACCCTTGGACTTTCGGCGACAGAGTTTCTCACTCTGTTTGTCGCTACTCATGTCAGCATTCGCACTTCTGATATCTCCAGAAGGGGTCACCCCGCTTCCTTCACAGACCTACAGAACGCTCCGCTACCGCGCGTGTCGCCACGCACCCATAGCTTCGGTAGACGGCTTAAGCCCCGTTACATTTTCGGCGCAGGATTTCTGATTAGACCAGTGAGCTATTACGCTTTCTTTAAAGGATGGCTGCTTCTAAGCCAACCTCCTGGTTGTTTTGGAATTCCCACATCCTTTCCCACTTAGCCGTCATTTGGGGACCTTAGCTGATGGTCTGGGCTGTTTCCCTCTCGACGACGGACCTTAGCACCCGCCGTCTGTCTGCCGCACTACTCTCCACGGTATTCGGAGTTTGGTTAGGTTTGGTAAGCCTTTGGGGCCCCCTAGCCCATCCAGTGCTCTACCCCCGCGGGAGAACATGCGACGATCTACCTCAATAGATTTCGCGGAGAACCAGCTATTTCCGAGTTTGATTGGCCTTTCACCCCTAGCCACAGCTCATCCCCGACTTTTTCAACAGGCGTGGGTTCGGCCCTCCAGTGGGTGTTACCCCACCTTCAGCCTGGCCATGGCTAGATCA
>CAVTQY010000002.1:0-1027500 GCA_963736975.1 uncultured Pseudomonadota bacterium | reverse complement strand
GGTGCGCGACCTCGTCAACATGCCTGCCAACATGCTTGGGCCGACCGAGCTGGCCGATGCGGCAGTGACGCTGGGCCGGCGCTATGGCGCATCGGCCACGATCCTGGCCGGCGAAGAGCTCGACGAACACTATCCCACCGTCGCCGCTGTTGGCCGAGGCTCGGACCGGGCACCGCGGGTTGCAACCTTCCGCTGGTCGGGCAGCGCGGCACACGAAAGCGCCCCCCTGGTGTCGTTGTGCGGCAAAGGAGTCTGCTTCGACACCGGTGGCTACGACCTGAAACCATCGGCAGGCATGCTGCGCATGAAGAAGGACATGGGAGGCGCTGCGACCGCATTGGGATTGGGCCGGTTGATCATGGAGGCCGACCTGCCGGTTCGCTTGGTAGTGCGGATCGGCTGTGTCGAGAATTCCATTTCCGGCCGCGCGATGCGCCCGCTCGACGTGATACGCACCCGCAGCGGCCGTACCGTTGAGATCGGCAACACGGATGCCGAGGGTCGACTCGTCCTGTGCGATCTGCTGTCGGAGGCGAGCGAGGAATCGCCGGATCTGATCCTGGATTTCGCTACGCTGACCGGGGCAGCAAGGGTAGCTCTCGGCCCTGAACTGCCGGCATTTTTCTGTAACGATGACCCCTGGGCCACGACATTGTTACAAAGTGCTAACGCGCGGCATGATCCATTCTGGCGATTGCCGCTGTGGGACGGTTATGAATTGTGGCTTTCCAGTTCGATTGCTGAAATGAATAACGTTTCATCGAAACCCTTTGCGGGCGCGGTGGTCGCAGCCTTGTTCTTGAAACGTTTCATTACGCCGCTTGCGCCCTGGGGGCATTTCGATCTATACGCATGGAACGATCAGTCACAGCCGGGCCGACCCGAAGGGGGCGAGGCGCAGGCAATTCGCGGCGTGTTCGCCGCGCTTGCTGAACGTTTCGCGAATGCAGGGCCAAACCGGAACAGGCTGGTAACATCGTCGTGAGGGGCGTGCAACGAATCGCGGGCGGGCGATATGGTTGCCTGGATGTGCGCCCTTCGTGGACCCGAGGGTTCGGGTCGCCTCGTGCCCGCGCGGGACACCAAAGCTTCCAATGAAAGGGTTGATCATGGCAACGCCTCCCGCTCCGGACCAACTGGTCGGCATTTTGAGGGATACCGTCGTCGCACTGGTGCGACGGGACGGACCGGATCTGTCCGCACGCCAACTGGGCGTTTTTCTGACCTGCTATCTGCAGGACGGTGCACACACGGTACGTGGTCTTGCCGCTGACCTGCACGTATCCAAGCCGGCAATCACCCGTGCGCTCGACCGTCTGGGTGAACTCGACCTCGCGCGCCGGAAGGTGGATCCGCTCGATCGTCGCAGCGTGTTGGTGCAACGTACGCTGAAAGGCGCGGCGTTCCTGCGCGATTTGCGCGCCATCATGACCGAAGCGGCGGCTGCCGCCAAGAAAGGCGGCAGTTCGACGGCCGAACCCCATCCGCGCCGGGCTGCAGCGACCGCTACCTGACCGGCGGTTGATGACCGCGACCGACAATCAACGCGGCAAACTCGCGTCTGCCTGAAACGGACGTTATCGGCGTCGATACTCGATATCATGTACAGATCGCTGCATGGTGTCTGTACGACTTCGCCTACAGCGCCTTCAGCACAGTGGTGGTGACATTCATCTTTGCCACCTACTTCGTGCGCGCCGTGGCAAGCAGCGTTGCGGAAGGTACCGCTTACTGGGCTGTAGCGCAAAGCCTGGCGGGGTTTGCCGTCGCTGTGATCGCCGCGCCGCTGGGGGCGATCGCCGACCATGGCGGATACCGGCGCAGCATGTTGGCAGGGCTCACGACAGTGATGGTCGCTTGCACGGCCGGACTGTGGTTTGTTCATCCACATCCGGCTGACGCAACGCCGGCCCTGGTGCTGGTCGCCACCGGCACGGTCGCATTCGAACTCGCCGTGGTCTTCTACAATGCCATGTTGCCGGACATCGCGCCGGCCGGTCGGATCGGACAAGTCTCCGGTCTGGCCTGGGGGTCCGGCTATGTCGGCGGTTTGATCTGCCTTGGCCTCTGCCTGACCTTGTTGGTGGGTGCACGCCCAGCCCCGTTCGGCTTGTCCTCCGTAGAGGCCGGGCCGGTACGCGCAACGGCGCTCTTTGCCGCCGCATGGATCGCATTATTTTCCTGGCCAGTCGTCGTTTGGGCGCCCGCAAGCACGCGGCGGTCGTGGCGGGCGGCGCTGCGTCACGGAACGGCCGGCTTAAGATCTGCCCTGGGTTCGGCAGCGCGGAGCCCAGCACTCGTGCGGTTTCTGATCGCCCGCATGCTCTATACGGATGGGCTCACCACATTATTTGCGTTTGGTGCGATTTTCGCTGCTGGTACGTTTGGATTCGATGCGAATCACACTTTGATACTGGGCATCGCGCTAAATGTCACGGCAGGACTTGGCGCGCTGGGCTTCGCGACGGTTCAGGACCGTATCGGCGACAAGGCAGTCATCCTGATTTCGCTCGGTGCACTCGCCGGGCTCGGACTGTTGGTTCTGCTGGCGCGCTCGGCCACCACATTCTGGGCTTTGGCCGTGCCTCTCGGAGTCTTTGTCGGCCCCGCCCAGTCCGCCAGCCGCAGCCTCATGGCCCGGCTCGCGCCCGCTGGCGAGCGCAATGCGTTTTTCGGGCTGTACGCATTGTCCGGCCGCGTAACCGGGTTCTTCGGCCCGATGGCGCTCGGTCTCATCACGGCCGCCACCGCCAGCCAGCGCGCCGGCATGGTGGTGATCGTCGTCCTGATTGCTGCCGGCGGCCTGATACTCGCAGCGACGAATTTGGCGCCTACCACCGGCTGATACCGGCGCCGCGCGCACGAGCCGTCACGAAGCCCAGCCAAACGAGTTGCGGCAGCAGTGCGATCAGAGGAACGTATGGTTTGAACGGCGACGGCGCGGCCAGGAACAACAGGCAACAGAGGCCGCCGAACACCGCAAAGCCCCAATGGATCATTGCGATCGCCGGGGCCGGCAGGCCCGAGCGCTGCGCCACCTGATAGAGATGGCCCCGATGCGGGGCGGTCAGCCGCTCGCCCCGCAGCGCCCGGCGGCACAACGTGAACAGCACGTCGAACAGCACGCCCGACAGCAGCATTGGAACCAGCAGCAGCGACAGTTCGACGCCGTCGAAGCGGCTGGCCACGACGCCCAGCACGGCCAGCACGAAACCGCAGAACTGGCTGCCGACATCGCCCATGAAAATGCGGGCGCGGGGAAAGTTGAACGGCAGAAAGCCGATCAGCCCGGCCGCCAGCAGCAGAGCAGCGAAGTACGCGAACCAACCCCCATGGGCGGCGCCGATTCCGGCCAGGAAGGCGGCCGCGATCAGGGCCACGCCGCCGCACAGGCCATCCAGCCCGTCGATGAAGTTCATCGCATTGGTGACGAACAGGATCCAGGCGAGGGTTGCCGGGCCGCCGATCCAGCCGACATAGAGCGGCCCAACATAGGGCAAGCGGTAATCCATGACATAGACACCGCTGCCCACTGCAGCCAGCGCGGCAAGCAATTGCGCCCCGAGTTTCACCGCGAACGGCCAGTCCCACAGATCGTCCAGGAAGGAGACGATCGCGATCAGCACCGAGGCGGCGATCACGCCCAGAAAATACGGCTCTGCCAGCCGGGAGAACTGGGCGAAGCGGTAAAGCACGACGATGCCCACGAGGAAGGCCGCCACGATCCCGACGCCGCCGCCCTTCGGCGTGGGACGGTCATGAGACTTCCGCAGATCCGGCGCATCCATCACCCGAACCGCGATCATCCCGCGGACCAGCACGGCCGAGAGCAGAGCAAGGCAGCCGGCGAATGCGAGGTGGTGAAACAGGGCCAGCGGCGTCATGGCGTGCCCTCAGCCTTCACCCGCCGCGCGCTGCGCGGCCATCTCTTCCGCCAGCGGGAGAGGTGGATTGGGTGGTGTCAGTCAACATACCCTCTCCCGTTTGCGGGAGAGGTCGGTTCGCACAGCGAACCGGATGAGGACCTCACTTCTGCCGCCAGGGTAGCCCCTCGGCCTTCCAGCCGGCCTGAGTGCCGCGATGGCCGGCCGGATCGGGCGGACCCTCGAACCCATCGACGACATTGTAGGCATGCGGGAAGCCGGCCTGCTCGGCCGCCTGCGCCGCGGCCGCGCTGCGGCCGCCGGTGCGGCAGATGAAATACAAATGCTGCTCCGGCACGAAACCCGCCTCCTTCAGGTGATCGGCGAAACGGGTGTTCACCTGCATGCTGGGATAGACCTGCCATGGGATCAGCACAGCTTGCTTGCCGGCCGCGGCGAGATCGGGGATGCCGACAAAGTTCCATTCCGCGTCCGTGCGCACATCGACCAGTTGTGCTTGCGGGTTGGACTTGAGGGCTTTCCAGACCTGGGCAGGGGGCACATTCTCGACCATCCTTGGACCTCCGACTGCGAGGAATAAGATGACGCAGTTCTATCACGGCACACGCTGGCAGGCAGGGCTGGCCGAGGCAATCGGGCAGACCCCGTTGATACGGCTACGCCAGGCCTCCGAGGCCACCGGCTGCACCATTCTTGGCAAGGCCGAGTTCATGAGCCCAGGCGGCTCGGTCAAGGACCGCACCGGGCTCTACATCATCGCCGATGCGGAAAAGCGCGGGGAATTACGGCCGGGCGGCACGATCGTCGAGGGCACGGCGGGCAACACCGGGATCGGCTTGACTTTGGTGGGCAACGCCCGCGGCTACCGCTCGGTCATCGTGATGCCGGAGACCCAGAGCAAGGAGAAGATCGACTTCCTGCGCATGATCGGCGCCGATTTGCGCCTGGTGCCGGCCAAGCCGTACCGCGATCCTGGCAACTACGTGCATGTCTCGCGGCGGATGGCCGAGGAGATGGCCGCCGGGCAAGGCAACGTGATCTGGGCCAACCAGTTCGACAACCTGGCCAATCGCGAGGGGCACCGGGCTTTCACCGGACCCGAGATCTGGGAGCAGACCGAGGGTAAGGTCGATGCGTTCACCTGCGCCGCCGGTACCGGGGGGACATTGGCCGGCGTGGCGTTCGCCTTGAAGGAACGGAACCCGAAGGCGCGGATCGTGCTGGCAGACCCGGAAGGGAGCGCCCTCTACGAATGGGTCAAGGGACAGGAGATGACTGTCACCGGCAGCTCAATCACCGAAGGCATCGGGCAGTCGCGTGTACCGGGCAATCTGGAAGGAGCGCCCATCGACGACGCTGAGAAAATCCCCGATCCGGAGGCGCTGGAACATATCTTCGACCTGCTGATCCACGAAGGACTGTCGGTCGGCACGTCTTCAGGGATCAACGTTGCTTCCGCCGTGCGGGTGGCAAGGGCATTGGGCCCGGGCCACACAATAGTGACGATCCTTGCCGACGGCGGCGGGCGCTATCAGTCCAAGCTGTTCAACATGGAGTTCTTGCGCTCGAAGAATCTCCCGCTGCCCAGTTGGATGACGTAGCGGGTGACGGCACCATTACGGCCGACAGCGTCGATCCGTCGCCGTAATTTGCCTGGTTAAGGGTGCGGTTCGGTGTGCGCGCAGGTCGGCGACCCGCCTTGACCACTTCGTAATCACCCAACCTATAGATTGACCACCCTATGTCTCCGGAAGGCACCTTATGACCGATGCGCCAGGCCGCCCAGGCATTCCCGGACGCTGGACCTCCAGCGCGAAGACCGGCGTCGGGACCGCGCTGTCAGCCGTGAGCCGGGTTTGGTTCACGCTGAGCCATGGCATCCTGAACGAGATCTATTATCCGCGCGTCGATCAGGCCTGCACACGCGATTTCGGCTTCATCCTCACCGACGATGCCGGGTTCTTCTCCGAAGAAAAACGCGACTGCACGTCCCTGGTGGAGACGCTGGAGGATGGCGTTCCTGCGTACCGGCTCACCAACAGCCACCAGGGCGGGCGATACCGGATTGTCAAGCGGGTCATCTCCGATCCGCGCCATGATGTCGTGCTGCAGCGGATCACGCTGGAAACGAACGGAGCCCCGCTGCGGCTGTTCGCGTTGCTCGCGCCACATCTCGTCAATGCCGGCGCGCATAACACGGCGTGGGTTGATACGTATAAAGGATATCAGATGCTGTTCGCCGGCGGCGACGGCACATACCTCGCGCTGGGTGCAGACCGTGCGTTTCCCGCCTGCTCGGTCGGTTTCGTCGGCGCCAGCGACGGTTGGCAGCAACTGCAGGCGCACGGCCGGCTGGTCGATATTTACGATCGCGCCACGGACGGCAATGTCGCGTTGACCGCCGAGATCGCACTGAGCGAAACCTCGAGCGCCGTGCTTGCGCTCGGCTTCGGGCGCAGCGCGGCGGAAGCGGCATTTCGGGTACGCGCCAGCCTCAACCACAGTTTTGAAGGCGCAGTCGAAGAATACGCCGCCGACTGGCGCGCCTGGCAGGCGCGGCTGCGCTCGTTCGACCGGCGAGTGGATGTCAACGCAGGCAACGGCAAGCCGGTGAGTCGCAATACCTACCGTATCAGCACCGCGGTGTTGCGCGCGCATGAGAGCCCGACCTTTCCGGGCGGCCTGATCGCCAGCCTCTCGATCCCGTGGGGCGCCACGAAGGGCGACGACGATATTGGCGGCTACCATCTGGTTTGGCCGCGCGACCTGGTGCAGACCGCCGGGGGACTGCTCGCCGCCGGGGCGCATGGCGAGGTACGGCGCGTGCTGCGCTATCTGCGCACCGTCCAGGAAGCAGACGGAAGCTGGCCGCAGAATTGCTGGCTGGACGGCACGCCCTATTGGCGAGGCTTGCAGCTCGACGAGTGCGCTTTCCCGATCCTGCTGCTCGATCTTGCCTGGCGGCAGGGCGAACTGCCGCGCCCTGCCCTACGCGAATACTGGCCCATGGTGCGTGCCGCCGCCGGTTTCGTGCTGCGCCACGGGCCGGTGACGGATCAGGACCGATGGGAGGAGGACGCCGGTTACACCCCCTTCACGCTGGCCGTGCAGATCGCCGGACTGCTCGCCGCGGCGGACATCGCGGAAGCGGTGGAGGCGGCGTGTGACGCCGAGATCCTGCGCGACACCGCGGACGCGTGGAACGAGCAGATCGAACCGTGGATTTATGTCACCGGCACGCCGCTTGCGGCGGAAGTGGGGGTGGCCGGCTATTACATCCGCGTTGCCGCAAGCCTTGAGGGCGAATCGCGCGCCGCGCCGAATGAGCTGGTGCAGATCCGCAACCGCGATAGCGGCGGACTGCAACCGGGCAGCGAGCTGGTGAGCCCGGATGCGTTGGCGCTGGTGCGCTTTGGATTGCGCGCGGCCGACGATCTGCGGATCGTCGATACGATCAAAGTGATCGATCACCTGCTGCGCGCGGACCTGCCGCAGGGTCCGGTCTGGTGCCGTTACAATGGCGACGGTTATGGCGAGAAGGCGGATGGCAGCGCGTATGACGGTACTGGTATCGGCCGCCCGTGGCCGCTGTTGATCGCGGAGCGGGCGCATGTGGAAATGGCCGCCGGGCGCCGGGCGGAGGCGGAGCGGCTGCTTGCAGTGTTCGAAGCCTGTGCGAGCGAGGGCGGGCTGCTGCCCGAGCAGGTGTGGGACGGTCCGGCGATACCCCAGCGTGAGTTGTTCCCCGGCCGGCCAAGCGGGTCGGCAATGCCGCTGGTCTGGGCGCATGCGGAGCATGTGAAATTACTTCGCTCTCTGGCGGAAGGCGCGGTGTTCGACATGCCACCGCAGACGGTGCGGCGTTATGTCAAGGCCATGCATACGCCACGTTGCCGGCCCTGGCGACCGAACTGGCGAGCCGAGACGATTCCGCCCGGCCGCGTGCTGCGGATCGATCTGCCATCGCCCGCTATCGTGCACTGGAGCACCGACCGGTGGACGACGACCACGGACAGTCCGACATCAGATACCGGGCTCGGTGTGCACAGCATGGACCTGCCTACAGACAAAATGGCGGAAGGTAGCCGCGTCGCTTTCACCTGGCGGGATGCCGCGAGCGGTCAATGGCTCGGACGCGATTACACCGTGAGCGTGGAGGCGGCGTAGGGCCCCGGGCGTTCCGCAATTCTCCCAAGTCCCGGCGGACAGTCGAGCGATAGTCATGGTCGTAACCGGGAGCCAAAGCCATGACATCCATCATCAAGGAAACGCAGCTACGAGTTGCCGCGGACAGGGCCTGGGCACTGCTCCGTGATGTGGGCGCGGCCCACAAGGCATTCCCCGGTGTGTTGCTCGATCCCGACGAGAGGACGACATCCGGGTTGTGGCATTCGCCAACGGGATGGTCGTACGCGAGCGCATCGTCGATATCGACGACGCGCGCCGACGCGTGGCGTACGGTGTAGTCGGGGGACGCTTCGACCACCACAGCGCATCGATGCAGATCGTCCCTGAAGGCGAGGATTGTTGCCGGGTCAGTGATTTTCTTCCGGACGAGGTCGATGCTGTTATGCGCCCGCTTGTCGAGCAGGGTACCGAGGCGTTCCGGCGCGCCGCGGAGACCTGGTGAAAGCAGCGAAGAATTGGGCTGCGAGGCCTAATCACGCCGCGATCAGCCAACAGGTGCTGGTGACCGCGGCGTTTGGCTGTCTGGTGCTCTCCGTCGCGACGGCAGGTCAGGCTCAGAATAGCGGGACGGAGCCCGGAATAAGGCTACACAGGGCCACGAAATGCTCCAGCCACCTTTCGCTTCTCAATCTCTCCCCTGCACCCGGCGCCGGCCGGTTTGTAAGTGCGGTGGGCCAAATTGAAATGAGTAATGATGGCTTTTGCGGGATATTGCTGCGATTCCAAGCATCCATAACTCTGACAAGACGGCCTGTAACCGGCACGGTATCGATCGCCTCGGTCAGTAACGGTGTTCTCATTCGCTACCACACGAAAGAGGGATTTGTCGGCACTGAGGATTTCGCCGTGCGGGTACAAATGCCATGGACCAGCTACCCAATTCCCATTCATGTCATGGTGTCGCAATAGGCAGCTCAAAGCTTCGCGGCGAGAGCGGCGAGCTGGTCGGAGCATTGTCCCCAGCCTGCATGAAAGCCCATCTTCTCGTGCGCCTCGCGATCGGCAACCGTCCAATGGCTCACGCGCGCTGTGTAGCGGGATTGGCCGCCTTCGTCGGTGAACGTCGAGTACCACCGTCATGAACGGCTTTTCTGACGGCACCCACGCTTCTGTGTAGGCATCGGTGAACACGATTCGTTCGTTGGGAACGACCTCGAGATACACGCCGCGGCAGGGTATCTCGTTACCGTCGGGAGCGCGCATGACCACCAGACTGGCACCGCCCGGTCGCACATCGAGCTCCGCGCGCGGCGTGGTGTATGGCAACGGTGCGAACCATTGCTTCAGAAGCTCGGGCTCGGTCCAGGCGCGGTAGAGCTTGTCGTGCGGCGCGTCGATCAGGCGGGTGAGCACCAACTCGCGGTAGGACCCCGCGGGAGAGTCAGGGACGATGGTCATTGATTGTAGGCCTCCTGCAAGCGTGCTATGTCGAGCTTGTCCATCGTCATCAGCCCCTGCATGACACGGGTGGATTTACCAGTGTCCTTGTCCTCCAGCATCCTGCGCAAGGCCGACGGGACGATCTGCCAGGACACGCCGTATCGGTCGGTGAGCCAGCCGCAGTGGCCCTTTTCTCCACCAGAGGAGAGTCTTTCCCAGAGCTCATCAACCTCCTGTTGCGTTTCGCAGGTGACGAACAGCGAGATGGTCCGCGAGAAGGCGAAATGCGCTCCGCCGTTCAGTGCAATGAATTCCTTGTCTTCGAGCTGGAAGGTCACGGAGAGAACGGATCCCTTCGCGCCGGGTCCGGCATCGCCGTAACACATCGTGTTGGTGATCTTCGCGTTCGCGAAACCCGAGACATAGAACTTCGCGGCTTCCTCGGCCTGGCCACCGAACCACAGGCACGGAGAAATCTTTTGCACGGCGTGACCCCCCTTATTGTTTCGGTTGATCCATTGCCCAAAGCACGCCGAACGGATCGCGCAGCTGGCCGTAACGGTCGCCCCAGAACATCTCGGCCACTGGCATCACGACCTCGGCGCCGGCTTCGACTGCGCGCTGCCACCAGAAGTCGATGTCATCGACGCACAGCAACAGACTGTAGCCCTGCGGCTTCTGCGCGGGACAGCCGTGTTCGGGGAACGGGTCGCCCAGCATCACCGAGCCGCCATTGATGTAGAGATGGGCATGCATGGTACGGCCCTGGTCGTCCACCGGATAGATCCGGACCGTCTCGGCGGCGAAAGCGCGCCGGTAGAACTCGACCGCCTTCATCGCGCCATCGATCTGCAGATAGGGCACCACGCCGCCCTTCACCGGCATGGCGGTTGAAGACTGCGTTTCCGTGTTGGCAGACATGGAGGAATCTCCTGGGTTGCATTCCAAGGACGTTGCGGCTGTCGCCAGCCCGACGGCCCCCGGAGATTTTTCTCATCAGGGCGGCGAGGCAGACGAGTTGCGCAGCAGACGATCGAGATGCAGGCGGATATGCGCGGCTTCGGCCGGTGTGCGTGCCAGCGCGATCGCCTGGTGGAAGGCGGCGCGCGCTTCCTGCGTACGGTCGAGCTGGACCAACAACGCACCCTTCACGCCGAAGAAATAGAAGTAGCCGGAAAGACGCGGCGCGAGCGGCTCAATGATCGCCAGCGCCGCCCCGGCGCCACGCGTCTTGCTGACCGCGACCGCGCGATTGAGCGCAATCACGGGTGATGGCTGCAGGCGTTCGAGAGCGGCATACAATGCCTCGATCTGCACCCAATCGGTGTCCTCGGCGCGCACGGCGCGGGCGTGCAAGGCGGCAATGGCGGCCTGGATCTGATAGGGCCCCGGCTGGCGATGGCGAATCGCTTTGTCGATAAGGGCGAGGCCTTCCGAGATCCGCTTGCCGTCCCAGAGGCTGCGGTCCTGATCTTCCAGCAGGATGATCTCGCCTGCCGCATCGAAGCGCGCCGGGGCGCGGGCGTGCTGGAGCAGCATGAGGGCGGTAAGCCCCATGACCTCCGGCTCGGTCGGGAACAGGCGCAACAACAAGCGGGCGAGGCGGATCGCTTCGCCGCACAGCTCGGCCCGCGCCGATCCGTCCGCGGCCGAATAGCCTTCGTTGAACACGAGGTAGAGCATCGCGGCGACGGCTGCGAGTTCGATCGGCGCGCTCAGCCGCACCCGGGGTTTCGAATGGGATGTTCGCGCGGGCGATGCGCGCCTTGGCGCGGGTGATGCGTTGCTCCATTGCCGCTTCGCTGACCAGGAAGGCATTGGCGATCTGGCGGACGGACAGTCCCGAAACCACGCGTAGCGCCAGCGCGATCTGCTGCGTGTGGGGCAGGTCCGGATGGCAGCACATGAACAGCAGGCGCAGCACGTCGTCGCGGTAATGCGAGTCGTCGAGCCGGTCCGCGATCGATGCCTCGGCATCCTCGAGGTCCGAGAGGGTTTCTTCCGGCGGCAGTTCCGTCTGCCGCCGGCGGCGGCGCGCGTCATCCAGGGCGGTGTTCCGCCCGACCAGGATGAGCCACGCCGTCGGATCGCGCGGCGGTCCGTTGCGTGGCCAGGCTCTCAGCGCGCGCAGTGAGGCGTCCTGGAAGGCTTCCTCGGCGATGTCGAGATCGCGGAAATAGCGCAGCAGGGCGCCGATCGCCTTGGGGCGAGCTGCGATAAGGGCGGCTTCGATCCAGGCGAGGTCGGTCATGCGGTCGTGTCGCGGCGGTCCGGGAAGTAGTGGGCGATGGGCCGGATCTCGTAGATGCTGCCGGTCTTGGCGGCAACGAACTCGCGGGCGATGTCGAGCGCTTCGTCCAGCGTGGCAACATCGATGATGAAGAAGCCGAGCAACTGCTCCTTGGTTTCTGCAAAGGGGCCGTCAATGACGAGCGGCTCACCGTGGCTCTTGCGCAGCGTGGTGGCGGAGGTGGTGGGCAACAGGCGCAAGGAGGGGCCGAGTTTGCCGGCCTTGGTCAGCCTGTCCTGGACTGCGCCCAGGCGCGCCATGACGGCGTCGTCCTGCTGCTTGCTCCAGGACCAGACGACGTCTTCTTCATTGTAGCAAAGGATGGCGTACATCATGCGGCAGCTCCGAAAGTGGCGCCCATAGGACGCGCGATTGTGCCCGGGACCGACAGGCGAGGGCAAAAAACCATGTCCCCGCTTGCTGCCGTGACCGCAGCCGTGTATCTACGATGTAGATATGGAGGTTATGGTGCGCGCTACCATTCGCAAATGGGGCAACAGTGCTGCCGTGCGGATCCCCTCCGCTATCCTGGAATCCGCCGCGGTCCAGCAGGATCAGCAGGTTGACATCCGAGCCGAGGACGGGCGGATCGTGATCGAGCCTGTCCGAACGAGATCGTATCGGCTTTCCGAGCTGGTCGCCCGAATTACCGACGAGAACCTCCACGCTGAAATCGATGTCGGTGCGTCAGTCGGACGCGAGATGCTGTGAGGCGGCCCTATGCAGCACGACGGTCGCGCCCCGTGCCCGATGCCGGAGATATCGTATGGCTGCATTTCGATCCGCAAGCGGGCCATGAGCCAGCCGGGCATCGGCCCGCTGTGGTTCTGAGCCCGGCCAGCTACAACGGACGCACGGGGCTGTTTCTGTGCTGCCCGATGACGGCGCAGATCAAGGGCTACCCGTTCGAGGTCATGTTGTCTGGCGCACGACACGGCGTTGCCCTCGCGGATCAGATCAAAAGCCTTGACTGGCGCGTCCGTCGGGCGGAACGCAAAGGCGCGATCACAGCGGCCGAACTGGCGGAAATTCGCGCCAAAGCGATTACCCTGATTGCCGGAGATGGAATGAATGGACGATGATTTCCGCCGCGCCGCCCTCGACTATCACCGGCTGCCTCGGCCGGGAAAGCTGGCCGTCGAGCCGACCAAGCGCATGGCGACGCAGCGCGATCTGTCGCTCGCCTACTCGCCGGGAGTGGCCGCGGCCTGCGAGGCGATCAAGGCCGATCCCGACAGCGCCCATGACTATACAGCCCGCGGCAACCTGGTCGCGGTGATTTCCAACGGCACGGCGGTGTTGGGGCTCGGCAATATCGGTGCACTGGCCGGCAAGCCGGTGATGGAGGGCAAGGCCGTCCTGTTCAAGAAATTCGCCGGAATCGACGTGTTCGATATCGAGGTGGACGCGGCCGATCCGGACCGGTTCTGCGATGTGGTGGCAGCACTGGAGCCCACGTTCGGGGCGATCAACCTGGAGGACATCAAGGCCCCGGAGTGCTTCGCCATAGAAGCGGCGCTGCGCGCGCGCATGCGCATTCCGGTGTTCCATGACGACCAGCACGGAACGGCAATCACGGTCGCCGCGGCAATCCGCAACGGCCTGCTGCTGCAGGGCAAGAGGCTGGAGGATATCTCTTTGGTTACCTCCGGGGCAGGCGCCGCTGCACTGGCCTGCGTGGACCTGTTGGTTTCGATGGGCCTGAAACCGGAGAACGTAACGCTGACGGACATCCAGGGCGTGGTGCGGGCCGATCGGCCCGGCATGTTGGCCAACATGGCGCGATACGCCCGCGCCACGCGGGCCGAAACGCTGGAGGATGTGCTCGCTGGCGCGGACGTGTTCCTTGGGCTATCGGCGCCGCGTGTGCTGCATCCCGAATGGCTGGACCGGCTCGCGGAGAAGCCGCTGATCCTGGCGCTCGCCAACCCCGAGCCCGAGATCATGCCCGACCTCGCGCGGGAGGTGCGGCCGGATGCGATCGTTGCCACGGGGCGCAGCGATTTCCCCAATCAGGTCAACAACGTCCTGTGTTTCCCGTTCATCTTCCGTGGTGCGCTCGACGTCTCCGCGACCACGATCAATGAGCCGATGACGATCGCCGCAGTCGAAGCGATCGCCGGGCTGGCACGGATGGAGGCGAGCGATGTGGTCGCTGCGGCTTACGGCGGGGCGGCCCCGGTGTTTGGCGCAAACTATATCATCCCCAAGCCGTTCGACCCCCGGCTGATCCTGGAGATCGCGCCCGCGGTGGCGTACGCGGCGATGAAGAGCGGCGTCGCGCAGCGTCCTATCGAGGATTTCGCCGCCTATCGGCGCGAGCTCGAGCGTTTCGTGTTCCGCTCCGGTCAGTTGATGCGTCCAGTATTCGAGGCGGCACGCCAGGCACCGCAGCGCATAGTCTATGCGGAAGGCGAGGACGAGCGCGTGCTCCGCGCGGCGCAAACCTTAGTGGATGAGGACATCGCGCATCCGATCCTGCTAGGGCGATGCGAGGTGATTCGGCGCAAGGCCCGCGAGATGGGTTTGCGCATGGATCTTACCGATGGCGTGCGGGTGCTCGACCCTGCCGAGGATACGGCGGTGTTCGAGCCGCTCTTGCCTGAGTATCAGCGTCTGGCCGGGCGACGCGGCATACCGCTGGAGATTGCCGCGCGGGCGTTGCGGACCCGCGGCGCCGTGGCAGCGGCGATGCTGTTGCATGCAGGCGACGCAGACGCCGCGATTTGCGGCGGGGCGGCCAATTGGTGGCAGCAGGTGCTGGATGTCCTGCCGGTGATACCGCGCCGCGCCGGGGTGACGCGTGTTTATGCGTTGGGCTGCCTGATCCTGCAGACCGGCACGTTGTTCATCTGCGATACTAACATGCTGGTCGATCCAACAGCCGAGCAGGTGATGGAAATGACCGTGCTGGCGGCGGAGGCGGTGGAAGCCTTCGGCGTGCGGCCAAAGGTTGCGCTGTTGTCGCATTCCAATTTCGGCAGCAGCGATTCCGATTCGGCGCGCAAGATGCGGCGTGCACTCGGCTTGCTGCGGGAACACGCCCCGACGCTGGAGGTCGATGGCGAGATGAACGCCGAAGCAGCGTTGGTGGAAGCGATCCGCCGCCGGGCGGTATCCGACAGCCCGCTGGACGGTGCGGCGAACCTGCTGGTAATGCCGACATTGGACGCGGCGAATATTGCGTTCACGCTGCTGAAAGCGGCGGCGGACGCGCTGCCGGTAGGGCCGATCCTGCTGGGCATGGCGAAGCCTATCCATGTGATGGCCAGCAGCGTCACGGCACGGGGGATCGTTAATCTGAGCGCGTTTGCTGCGCTCGAGGCGCAGAAAGCGGCATGATCTGGCTCGCGATCGGTGGCTTCATCCTGTTCCTGCTGCTCGGTGGGCTGCGAGCGTTCGAGCAGGCGTCGATCCCAACCATCAAGGCATTCCTCGCCTGGGTGGCGGCGCTCGGTGCCATCCTCTTGGCATTGATGCTGATCCTCACCGGCCGCGGCGGGTTCGCACTCGGCGCGCTGACCTTGGCCGGGCCGGTGATCTGGAACCGGTTTCGCACCACGCATTGGGCACGTTGGGCTGATTTTGCGGCCGGGGCAGCTTCCGGCACGCCGCCGCCGCGCGGCGGGCCGATGACGCGCGACGAAGCCTACGAGATTCTCGGCCTGCGGCCGGGCGCGAGCGAGGCAGATATTCGCGCCGCCTATCACCGGCTGATGCGTGCCGCACACCCCGACAGCGGCGGCTCCGACTGGCTGGCTTCGCGCATCAATCAGGCCCGCGACGTACTGCTCGGGTCTGGACAACGCCGGCGGCGCTGGCCGTAGCCTCACGGAGCCGCGAGACCGATGCGTACGGCATTTCCGCCGCGCCCCGGGGGTGCTAACGAGCCGCGGGCCACGCATGGGATCACGCATGAAGCCGTTGCGCAAAGCTGTCATTCCCGTCGCCGGCCTCGGCACGCGCTTCCTTCCAGCCACCAAGGCGGTAGCCAAGGAGATGCTGCCGGTAGTGGACAAGCCGCTGATCCAGTACGCGGTCGAAGAAGCGCGCGCCGCGGGGATCGAGCAGTTCTGCATGGTGACCGGCCGCGGCAAGACGGCCCTGGTGGAACATTTCGACATCGCCTTCGAGTTGGAGGCAACCTTGCGCGAGCGCGACAAGCCCGAGGCGCTGGCGGCGCTGAAGGACACGCAGGTCGAGCCGGGTTCGTTGGTCACCGTGCGCCAGCAGGTGCCGCTCGGGCTAGGCCACGCGATCTGGTGCGCCCGCGCCTTCATCGGCGCGGACCCGTTCGCGATCCTACTCCCCGACGACCTGATCCTGGCCGAAATCCCCTGTCTGCAGCAACTCGCTTCGGCTTATCGCGATACCGGCGGTAACGTGGTCGCGGTGGTGGAGGTGCCGCGCGAACGGACCGACCGGTACGGCATCCTGAAAACGGGGCGGGATGACGGGCGGCTGGTCGAGGTGCTGGGGCTGGTTGAGAAGCCGCCACCGCAGGAGGCGCCGTCCAATCTCTCCGTCATCGGCCGCTATGTGCTGATGCCGGAGGTGATCGAGGAGCTCGCGCGGACGCAGCGCGGGGCCGGCAACGAGGTGCAGTTGACCGACGGGATGGCCAGGCTCATCGGCCGGCAACCCTTCCATGGATTGCGCTACGAGGGCCGCCGGTTCGATTGCGGCGACAAGGCGGGTTTTCTGGAGGCGCAGATCGCCTTCGCGCTCAAGCGGCCGGATCTGGCGCCGGCTGTGCGGGCGTTCCTGCCGCGCTATTGTTCCTAGGAGAATCCCAGCCAATGGCTTTTTCGCACCACTTCGATCCTACTTTGCTGCGCGAATACGACATTCGCGGCACGGTAGGGCAGACGCTGCATCCGACGGATGCGTTCGCGATCGGCCGCACGTTCGGGAGCATCGTTGCCCGCCAGAATGGTCGGACCGTTGCGGTGGGCTATGACGGGCGGCTGTCCAGCCCGGAGCTGGAAGCGGCACTGGTGAAAGGGCTGGTTGCCTGCGGGCTGGAGGTGCTGCGGGTCGGCCGTGGGCCGACGCCGCTGCTATACTATGCCGCCACGACCCAGAAGACCGGTGGCGCGGTGATGGTGACCGGCAGCCACAATCCACCCGACTACAACGGCTTCAAGATGGTGCTCGGGGGCAAGGCATTCTTCGGCGAGCAGATCCGTGCGCTGGGCGAGCAGGCCGCGGCGGGCGATGTCGTGGCGGAAGCGGCGGGCACCGAGCGGAGCATCGATACGCGAGCGGATTATGTGGCGCGGCTGCTCTCCGATTGGGATGGCGGCGACCGCAAGTTGACAGCGGTCTGGGATAACGGCAACGGCGCTGCCGGCGAGGTGCTGACCACGCTGGTGAACACGCTCCCAGGCGAACACATCGTGCTGAACGGGGAGATCGACGGGCGCTTCCCCGCGCATCACCCCGATCCAACTGTCCCGGCGAACCTGGTGCAGTTGCAGCACGAGGTGCTGGCGCGGCGGGCGGATATCGGCATCGCGCTGGATGGCGATGCCGATCGCATCGGCCTCGTGGACGATACCGGCCACATCCTGTTCGGCGACCATCTGTTGATTTTGCTCGCGCGCGACGTGCTGGCGCATCACCCGGGCGCGACGATCATTGCTGATGTGAAGGCAAGCCAGGTGTTGTATGACGAGATCGCGCGCGCCGGCGGCAATCCGGAAATGTATAAAACGGGGCACAGCCTGATCAAAGCCAGGATGGCCGAGATCGGCGCACCACTCGCCGGCGAGATGTCGGGGCACATCTTCTTCGCCGATCGTTGGTATGGTTTCGACGATGCACTGTATGCGGCGGTCCGTGTATTGGGCATCGTCGCGCGGCTGGATACGAAAGTCTCGGATGTACGCAAGGCACTGCCGCAGGTGGTCAACACGCCGGAGATCCGTTTCGAGTGTGACGATAGCCGAAAGTTCGTGGTGGTCGAGGAGATAGCGGCCCGGTTGCGGGCGGAAGGCGCGAAGGTGGCCGAGATCGACGGCGTGCGGGTTCTGACTGAGGACGGGTGGTGGCTGCTGCGGGCCTCCAACACGCAGCCGGTGCTGGTCGCCCGCGCCGAAGCGATGAACCCCGAGGGGCTGGAGCGGCTGAAGACCGCGCTGGCGCGGCACCTGAAGGCATCGGGCCTATCGACGCCGGATTTCTCCGGCGCGCATGCAGGGCACTGACGCACCGCAGGGCGATGAGACTGATTACGCTGAACGAAACGTCGCCGGGTACGAAGTCCATCAGTCGAGGCTGCTCCGCTCGCACCGTTGATCGACGGCACGAAGTGGGCATTGCTGCAGTGCTCGCGGGGTCGAATTCTACTGGTTGGCGGTCGCGGGCTGAGGCGCCGGCGCGCCCTGCGGAGGCCGGAAGGGGTAGATCATTTGTCCGCCGAGCGAAGGCGGCAGTTCGGTGTCGGTGCCGTAGGAGACCGGCCAATGCTGGGGGAGGTAGTACGTTCCGAAGACCCAATCCCAGCCGGGCAGCATCGAGGCGAAATTGCGATCGCGTGGCTCCGCCAGCGTGTGGTGCCAATGATGAAAGGGCGGGGTGGCCAGCAACCATTCCAGGACGCCAAAGCGCCAACGAATGTTAGCGTGAATGAAGAATCCCCAGACGGTGATGAAGAGCATCAGGAGGGTCGCAATCAAAGTGCCCTGCACGCTCTGAGGCGCGCCAAGGCCGAGAATGTAGATTGGGACCAGACCACAGAGCCGGATGAAGACGCTGTCGATCGGGTGTGCGCGCGCGCTGATCAGGAAATAGACGTGTTTCGGGTTGTGATGCACAGCATGGAAACGCCAGAGGAAGGGGACTTGGTGCACCCAGCGATGGCCCCAATAGAAACCGAGATCGCCGATGACGAAGGCGCTGAGGCCACGTAGCCAGAGTGGCAAGGAGGCAATGTCCGCGTGCACGCGCCAAGGAACGCAATTGTAGCTGACATAGGCGGCGACGGAGAGGGGAACGACGAGCAGGAGGTTGGGGGCAAAGCTGCTGATGAAGTAGAAACCGAGATCGCTGAGGACGGAGAGCCCCTGGAGTTTTTCGCGCTTAACACCGAAGAGCTGTTCGAAGGGAACGAAGATGACGGTGAGAATGAAGAACCAGATTGAGGCGTGAATGAAGCTCAGCGTGTATCCAAGCAGGTGATGTTCGCGGAGGATGGCGATCAGGCTGTCCAACATGACGTTTACCATCTTTAAAAAATTCAGCTCCCGGGAAGCCTGGGCTTCCCGGGCCACTGCAATTTACGCTTGATCTGTTGCGACAAATCAGACCTTACGGCGGCGGCGCGCGATCAGACCAAGTCCCACCAAACCAGCGCCGAACAGCGACAGGGTGGCGGGTTCGGGCACCAAGCCGGAAGATGAATTGACCCCGGTGAGGAACGCTATCGGAGGCAGATTTGCGGTTGTACCGTCGTTGCCCCAGGCCAAGAAGCTTAGGGTACTGAGTGGCGGCGTCCGCGGTCAGATTGATTGTCACGTAATTCCAGTTGGTCAAGCCGCCGGAGGGCGTGGTCATCTTGGTGGTAGCCACGATGCTGGCGCCCGGATCCGTATTGGAATAGGTGCTTTCGTTGCTTCCATAGTAGGAATTGTAGGAGCCGCAACCATTGCAAGTCGTGAAGCCGCCCGTGCCCAAAGAGACAATCCACTGCTCGGTCGTGTTCAGTCCATTGCCGAAGCCGGTTTGTTGGCTCGCAGCCTGATAGAAGCTCAGCGTGTAGGTCGTGCCCGCGGTCAGGCCCTGTAACCTGGTAGTTGAACCCGCTTTCGAACGTCGGTTTGGCGTCGGCTTCCACCTCGTTGTAGCCGCCTTTGAGTGCCAGAGTGCTGGGGCAGCCATAGGTGGTCAGATATGTGCTGCCGCAGGCCGAACTCGGATTTGACGCGTTGCCCGGGGTCGCGATGAAGATCAGGCCACTTCCGCCGGTCCAGCCGGTCGGGCTGACGTTGGTGAAGTTATTCTTCGGAGCGCTACCAGTGTACTGAGGAAATTCAGGTTCGTCAGGCCAGGAAGGGAGGGATTGGCCTGGGCGGCGGTGCCTGCCGTTGTAGGCGCGGCGGCAGCAAAATTAAGATATTCGACATCGATCGCAATCACAATAATCGGCACGCCTCCCAAAAATGCAACCCTGCCATTGGTACTCGCTTCTTTTTCCCTCCTAAAGTCGTTCTAATATCGTCAGCCCGCGGTTGCGATCGATCAGGTAGGTCAGCCCACGCCCGTCCACGAAGACATCATTGCTCAGCGGCCGGTCGGCGCCGGGCGGTGGGTCGGGAACGTGGTATGCAACCTGCCGCGGAGCGTGCGGATCGGCGATGTCGATCACCCGCAGGCCGCTTGCGAACCAAGCGGCGGCAACTTCGGTATCTTCGATCGTCTCGATCGGCTGGTGACAGCCGGTCATCAGCCGGTGCTGCTTGCCCACCAAGCCGGGCACCTGAAAGCTGCCGACCGGCAACGGCCGTGTTTCCTCGGTGATGTTCATCATCCACAGGAAGGACGGCATTTTCGGCGACAGATCAGGAGCCAGCGGCGCCACGTGCTCATCGGCGACGAGCATCCACCGCTGCCCGGCAATGTTAGGCCCGACCGGTACGACGCTGTGCGTCGGCCAAGCATAGGGCGGGCTGGTGTCGATCGATGATACGAGCCGCGGGCGCGCCATGTCGCTGATGTCGAGAATTACCGCGCCGCCATGCCAGTAGCTGACATAGAGCCGGTCGCCGCGGCGAATCGGATGGTGGCAGCGATGCGCCCTGCCCTGCCATGTCGGCGTCTCCCCGCCGGCCACATGCTGGCCCGGCATCCACCAGCGCCCGACTTCCTGCGGACGCACCGGATCGGCGAGGTCGAGGATCATGACGATGTTGCCGATGTAACCATCGAGCTCCGGGGAGACATAAGCATAGCGGCCGTCGAAGGTGAACCTGTGCACGCCCATGCCGCCGCAGGCCCAGCGGGCAATCTCGCGCGGGACCGCCGGGTCGGCGACATCGAAGATGCGCAGGCCGACGAAATCGCCCGCCGGCGGATCACTGTGGCGCTCGCGGTTGGTGATCATGATCCCGTTGCCAACGCGTACCTTGTGCGAATGCAGCCCGACGGGAATATCGATCTCGGCGACGATGCGGGGATGGCGAGGATCGGCGACGTCGATGACCGAAGTGCCGTGCGGCGCCGCCATGTGGCCGATGAAAGCGTGGTGGCCATCCACCACCACCTGCCCGCCGCCGGCACAGTCAAGCCACGCAATCTCCCGCACGCCTTCGCTTTGGCTCATGTCCGTTCTTCCGCAAGCGCGTTGCGCAGCTCGGTCGCCGGGGCACCGGTCAGCAGACCACGCCGCAGAAACAGTTCGATCAGCACGAGGTTGACGTTGAACTTGAATGCATCCGTATCGCGAACGGTCTCGAAGACGCGCGACAGCGGCCAGAGCTCAAACCCCTCTACCTCCCCATCCTCCGGATGCGGTTGGAATTCCGGCGGCAGGGACAGGTCGTAGCAAAAAAGAACATCGCGGCGAATGCCCTCGTAGCGCTCCATCGTGTAGCGGATCGTCGCGACCTGCACCGCCCGGCCCGCCAGCGCAGCGGGGATGGCAGCTTCCTCCTCGGCCTCTTTGACGAGCGTCTGCTCCGGCGTGAAGCCGGCGGGCACACCGCCTGCGACGATATGGTCGAGCTTGCCAGGATCGAGCGCCTTGTCAGCGGCACGGCGCGCAACCCAGAGGTGGGGGCCATCGGACGTCTCCACGAGGCCGTTCACATGAACGCCGACTGCCTCGACGCCGAAGGCCGGCAACGCGCCACGGTCGAGCTGGGCGAGTACGGGCCCGTCGGAGCGGGCGCGAATGTCGAAAGCCTCGCCGCGCCAGCGGAACCAGCCACGATCCACCAACGCGCGGCCGATCTCATACAGAGCGGCCGGATCGCCGAGGAGAATGCCGTCAGTCGCGGTGGAAACGCCCGGAAACTGCCGCAACGCGGCCGCCAGCTCCGGCAGCACCCAGCCGACCTGCGCTTCCCCGAGGAAAAACGGCAGACGGCGGCCCGGCAGGATGGCATTGCGGCAGGCACTTATGTGGCGGAGAAAGCCGGCGATAGCCGCGCCCGCCTTCCCTTCCCCCGAGCCCGATGCCACATCCGCAACCATGCCGCGCTCCCCCGCCGTCGATCTGGCTTTAGGCTCGCCGCGCCCGACGCTCCAGACCATTCGCTCGCTGCTCCCCTATCTGTGGCCGGCAGGCGAGCCGGGGATGCGGGTGCGCGTGGTGACCGCGGGGACGCTCCTGTTGCTCGCCAAAGGGGCGACGGTCTATGTGCCGATCGTCTATGGCCGTGCGGTCGATGCGCTGGCGGCGAAGGGGCATGCGCCCGGCATGATGCTGACCGTCCCGGCGGCGCTGATCATCGCCTACGGATTCCTGCGGATCGCCTCCACCGGCTTCAGCGAGCTGCGCGACGCCGTGTTTGCCGCCGTGCAACAACGGGCGGCGCGTAAAGTGGCGTTGCGCACCTTCGAGCACCTGCACGAGTTGTCGCTGCGGTTTCATCTGGACCGGCAGACCGGCGGCCTCTCACGGGTGATCGACCGCGGCACGACGGGCATCCAGACCGTGCTCCGGCTGGCGGTGTTCAACGTGATCCCGACGCTGTTCGAAATGCTGATGGTCACGGCTATCATCTGGCACATCTTCGATTGGCGTTTCGCGCTGCTGACGTTCGCGGCCGTGGGGAGCTATCTCGGCTTCACCTTGGGTTTCACCAACGTGCGGGTGCGCATCCGCCGGACCATGAACGACACCGACAATGAAGCGCGCACGCGGGCGGTCGACAGCCTGTTGAATTATGAGACGGTTAAGTATTTCGGCAACGAGGCGCATGAAGCCGAGCGCTTCGATGCCGCCCTCGCACGCTACGAACACGCAGCCGTGCGGAGCCAGGTTTCGCTGAACATGCTGAACCTGGGCCAGGCAGTGATCATCTCTGTCGGCCTAGCGGCGATCATGCTGCTGGCCGCGCAAGGCGTCAGCCAAGGCACGATGACCGTCGGCAAGTTCGTGCTGGTGAACACTTACCTGATGCAGCTTTACCAGCCGCTCAATTTCCTCGGCTTCGTCTATCGCGAGATGAAGCAGGGCCTCATCGATATGGAGCAGATGTTCCGGCTGCTGGACGTGCCTCAGGAAGTGGCGGATCGCCCCGATGCGGCGGCGCTGACCGCACATCCGTCGGATGGACCGGCCGGCGCATTGCGCTTCGAGGATGTGCGGTTCGGCTACCGGCCGGATCACCCGATCCTGACGGGGATCGATCTTGTCGTGCCGGCCGGCGCGAAGGTGGCGATCGTCGGGCCGACCGGCGCCGGCAAATCAACGGTCAGCCGATTGCTGTTCCGCTTCTACGACGTGACCGGCGGGCGCATCCTGATCGATGGCCAGGACATCCGCGGGGTGACGCAGACCAGCCTCCGCGCGGCGATTGGCGTCGTGCCTCAGGATACGGTGCTGTTCAACGATACGATCCGAACGAACATTGCCTATGGCCGCCCAGGGGCGACGCAGGCGGAGATCGAGCAGGCGGCGCTGCTGGCACAGGTGCATGACTTCGTCATGCGCCTGCCGGACGGCTACGAGACACGCGTGGGCGAGCGCGGGCTGAAGCTGTCCGGCGGCGAGAAGCAGCGAGTGGCGATCGCACGGACCATCCTGAAGGATCCGCGCATTCTGATCCTGGACGAGGCGACCAGCGCTTTGGACACGCGGACGGAACAGGACATTCAGGCGGCCTTACGCGCCGTGGCAAGGCATCGCACCACGCTGGTAATCGCGCACCGTTTGTCCACCGTGGTGGATGCGGACCAGATCATCGTTCTGGAAGCGGGTCGCGTGACGGAACGCGGCACGCATGCGGCGCTGCTGGCCCAAGGTGGGCTCTACGCCCGGATGTGGATGCTGCAGGCACTGGAACAGGACCAGACGGAGCCTGAACCGGCGGTTGCCGGCTGAGTAGAAGGAGTGAAGGCATGGCGATCGATGGCGCGAACGACGATCCGCCCCCAGCAGAACTATCGCATGCCGGCGCCGTGATCGATAAGGCGATCGAGTACATGGCCGGGCAGAAGATCAGCGAGATGGCGATGGCCTCGGCGCTACTGGGCGGCGCGCTGGCCCTGCTGGCGCGAAGCGTTGCCGATGAGGCGATCGTGCTGATCCTTAACAATGCGATCGCCAGCGTGCGCGCCGGTGAGTTGCGGCGGGATGCCGGGGGCGGATCGTAGCATGGCCGCGGAGGCATCGGCTGCCGTGTTGGCGCCTGGCCGCCGCTCGCTGATCCGACAGGCATTCTACTGGGAATGGTTGACTGTCGGCTGGATGGTCATCGAGGGGGCAGTGGCGATTGGCAGCAGCGTGGCTGCTGGCAGCCTGAGCTTGTTGGCCTTCGGTCTGGACAGCGTGATCGAGCTGGCCTCCGCGCTCGTGCTCATCTGGCGGCTGACAGTGGAGCTGCGGCGCGGCGGCGCGTTCTCCGACCCAGCCGAACGTGCGGCGAGCCGCATCAGTGGTGGATTGCTGTTCGCTTTGGCAGCTTTTATCGTCGCCGGCGCGGCCTGGTCGTTGTTGACCCGGCGCGGCCAAACGTTCTCCATCGCCGGTTTTGCGGTGGCGTTGTTGGCGATGCCGATCATGACCCTGCTGGCGCGACGCAAAATCACTCTGGCGAGCGTGCTTGGCAGCCGCGCAATGCGAGCCGACGCTGTGGAAAGCATCACATGCGGCTGGCTGTCGCTGGTCGTCGTGGTCGGGCTTGCCGCGAATTTGCTGACCGGCGCGTGGTGGGTGGATGCGGTGACGTCACTCGCGATCGTCTGGTTTGTGGTCAAGGAAGCGCGGGAGGCGTGGTCCGGTGACGACTGCTGCGACCACGAGAGATAGTTGCATCACGTCACCACGAACCGCCAACCATATCTCGCGCCGTGGGTTTCGTCGTTGCCTATCCCTTCACCGCGCCAAACGACAAACCGCGCGCAAGATAGCGCTGGAAGAAAAAGGACAGCAGCACCGGGGGCCCGATCGCGATCAGTGTGTTCACCGCGGCCAGGTTGAAGTCGATATCGCGGGTGCCGCGCGAGGCAAGGATGAACGCAGCCAGCGTCTGCGCGTTGCGCGAGGTGAATGCGGTGGAGAACAACGCCTCGTTCCAGCCAAAGGCGAACAGGTTGATCGCGGTGACGATGATGCCGTCCACCGATAGCGGCAAGGCGATCAGCAGGAAGATCTGCCAAGCCGTCGCACCCTCGACCTTAGCCGCCTCTTCCACGTCCTTGCTCACGTCACGAAAGATGTCGCGCATGATCACGACGCCGAAGGCAAGACTGAAGGTGGAGTAAGAGATGATCAGCCCGGTCCAGGTGTCGATCAGACCGAAATAGACCATCATCAGATAGAATGGCACCAGCACCACCGCCGGCGGAAGCACACGCTGGGAGAGGAACCACAGCGTAATGTCCCGCGAAGCTATGGGAAATTCGAACCGCGCCAGGCTGTAGGCAGCCGGAATTCCGATCAGCAGCACCAGGATGGTGGCCCCGCTGCTCACCACAATGCTCGACAGCAGCGCGTGCAGCACACCGGTATCGGTCAGCACCTGCCGCCAGGAATTGAGGGTGGGTTTGAACTGCAGGAAGGGAATTACCGCGCCGGACTGGAACGTCGATTCCAACGTCTTGATCGAGTTGAGGACTGCCCACAGGAACGGTACCAATACCCAGACAGCGGCGCCAAGGAGAATGATATAGACCAGCAGGCGCGAGCGCCCGCTCGCCCGCAGCCAGAGCACGTTCCTCACTGCCGATGCCTCGTCACGCGATTCGCCGTCGCATCTGGCGGAAGAACAACGTGATCAGCACGGATATCATCGCCAGCACGAGGATACCCATGGCCGAGCCATGGCCGAAGTCGAAGAACTGGATAGTGGTGAGATAAACATAGATGCTGACGAGCTGGGTGCTGGTTCCCGGGCCTCCGCTGGTGATCGCGAACGGCAGGCCGAATGCCTTGAAGCCCTCGATCAGTCGCAGCAGGATGGCGATGGACATCACCGGCCAGGCAAGCGGAATGGCGATATGGCGCATCGCCTGCCAGTGGCTTTTGCAGTCGAGCACCGCGGCGTCGTAGATTTCCTCAGGGATCGAGGCGAGTGCGGCTAGTGCCAGCAGAAAGACGAATGGCGTCCAGCGCCAAACCTCCAGGATCATCGCCGCTGTCAGTCCCCAGGTCGCGGTCGAAAGCCAGGGAACGGCAATTCCGATTTTCCCCAGCAGCCACGACACCAGCCCGCCCTGTGAGCTGAACAGAGTGATGCCGAGATAACCGATCGCCACCTCCATCGTGAACAGCGGCGCGGTGATCAATGCGCGGAACACCCGAGTGCCGGGAGCGCCGAGATTGACCACCCAGGCGAGCAGGAAGCCGAGCACCACCTCGATCGGCACCGTGACGGCGACGTAGATCACCGTGACCAGAATGCTGTTCCAGAACTGGGCGGACTGCAGGACCTCACCATAGTTGGCGAAGCCGACATAACCGGTGACGCCGCGCCCCAGGATATAGTTGGCGAAGCTGTAGCGGACAACCTCGATCAGCGGGAAGAACGTCAGGCCGATCACCCAGAGAACGGCGGGTCCAAGCATCAGGTACTTGAAGACCAGTTCGTCGCCGAAGCGGCGGCGCCGGCGCGGGGACGCAACAGCCCCGTGCCTGCCGAGCGCGATCGCGCTCCTCATACCAGCGGCTCTCCCTCCTGACGGTTCGGGCAGAGGTGGGCCGCTTGTATCACGCGCTGAACGAAGCGAGATAAAGCTTCTTCTGCTGCTCGCGGCCGTAGCGGTTGGTGATCTCTTCCAGGCGGCCGCGGTATCGTCGAGCGCCTTCTGCGGCGTGGTCTGGCCGGCCAGCAGCGCGGAAAGTCGGATGTCGAGCTGATGCCAGTAATCGGCGGCGCCGGGAATCCGCAGATATTCCTCCTGCACGGGCAGGGCGAGATTGGCGTAGTAGGCGTCCATGAACGCCTTCGCATCGGTCTCGTTCCAACCCTGCGCCTTCCACTCGGCGAGCGTGGCAGTGCCGGCCGGCGGCAGATACTCGTCGCGCATGCCCGGCTGCACGCCGGTATAACCATGCGTGACGTTGTAGAACGCGTTCTTGCGGTTGGCCATGAACGACAGGAAGTCGTAGGTGGCGTCCTGGTTCTGCGAGAAACGCGAGATCACGCAATGCCAACTGCCGCCATTGACGTTGCCGGCTTGGTTCAGCGTGTATTTCTTCCAGGTGCCTTTGACCGGATCGTAGGCTTCCGGCACACCCGGAATTGGCGCGGCACCGATCTTGCCTTGCACCACCGATGTCTTGGGATCCTGCGCCAAGGTTGGCAGATCGCCCCAGGTCGCTTCCATTACTGCCTTGCCGGTCAGAAACAGGTTCCAACCCTGGCCCAGAGTCCAGCTGATCTCCTCCCTCGGGCCGTTCGGCAGGAATTTGATATAGTCTCCGAGCGCGCGCAGACGCCCCGGCGAGTTGATCAGCGGCTTCATCGTCTCGGGGTGAAAGTAGAAATACTTGTTGTCGGGCGAGCAGATATACGGCGCCGCTAGGGTCAGGAAATGGAAGAAGCCCTGCGCATTCACCTTGGCGTGCAGCGCGAGACCCCAGTCGTTCGACCCGTCGCCGTTCCAGTCCCAGCCGGTGAAGAAATCGGCGATGTCATGCATCTGCTGCATCGTTGTCGGCGGGGCCGGCAGATCGTAGCCATGCTTCGCCTTGAACTTCGCCTGGTTGTCCGGATTGGCGAATACGTCCTTGCGATAATAGAGCGTCTGTGCGTCGGCATCGAACAGCGTGCCGTACAGCTTGCCTCCCCAGCTATACAGCCGGCGCATCGCCGGCATGAGATTATCCGGGTTCCAATAGGCGTGCTTGCGGTCGGCAAGGAACGGCTCGATCGGCACGATATAGGGCGTGTCGGCGGTGAAGAAATCGCCGTAGAACCATGCAGCGGTCATATAGGCGTCGTTTCGGTGCAGACCGCTAGTCAGATCGGAGAAGATCTGGGTGTATAGGATGTCGATCGGCACGTCGGCGACATTCACGCGTCCGCCGGTTTCCTCTTCCCAGTGCGGCACGTGGTGCTTGAGGCCCTCGCCGACCGACCCTTTCTCCACCAGCAGATAGATCGTCTTAACCTTTATATGGCTTGGTCTTAAGAAAGGCCACGCGCTCGGGCGTGATCGGGGATTTGTACGGCGCCTCGGGCGCTGAATTGAGCAAGCCCGCAGGCATGGAACGCGCGCGCCATGACGGCAACGCGGCGGCGGTGATCACGCCGCCAGCAGCACGAATAAGAGTGCGCCGACCAAGATCGCTGTCGCGCATTCTGGTTTCCTCCGTTATTCCGAGTTCTTCGCGCGGGCCTGAAGCTTTCCCGCGCACTGACGGACTGTCAAGCGAAGCATGCCCATTGGCGCATGGCTCAGACCGGCAGCCGTATCCGCGCCCGGAGCCCGCCGAGCGGACTGTCCTCCAATACGATCTCTCCCCCGTGCGCGCGGACAATGTCGCGCGCTATCGTCAGGCCGAGACCGGTGCCGCCGGCAGCATCGCTTTCGAACGGGCGAAACACGCTCTCGCGCCGATCGGGCGGAATGCCGGGCCCGTCGTCGTCCACCGTCACCTGCACGCTGCGCGAGCCGGTGGGCACCGCCGCCAGCACGACCCGCCGCGCATGCCGGCGTGCGTTGTCCACCAAATTCGTGATCGCCCGCCGCACCGCATCAACCCGCAATTTCAGAGTAAGCTCCGCCGGGACATCCAGTTCGACCGCCGCGCCGGATCGGCGTGCGCCGGCGGCAACCTCCTCGAGGATTGTCGAGAGGTTGGCCGGTTCCGCCTGCTCTGCCCCCTCTCCACGAGCAAAAGAGAGATAGGCGCCGATCATCCGTTCCATGTCCTCAACGTCGGCGGCGATCCCGGCAAGGTCCTCGGCCAGGTCCCTGCGCCGCGGCAGCATCGCCAGGGCAAGCCGGATACGCGTGAGCGGCGTGCGCAGATCGTGCGAGACCCCCGCCAGCATTTCCGTCCGTTGCGTCAGAAACCGGCGGATGCGCTCCTGCATTCTGTTGAATGCGCTTGCCGCGCGGCGGACCTCGGTGGCACCTTCGGGCCGGATCGGCCCTGGATCGCGCCCCATGCCGAACGCCTCAACGGCGTCGGCCAAACGGCGAATTCCACGCACCTGGTTGCGCATAAACAACGCGGCGATAGCGAACAGCAGCACCGCCGTGCCGCCCAGCCAGATCAGGAACAGATAGATGGTGCCGAGATCGACGCGCTTGCGGGGCGCCAGAACGTCCAGCACGCCGTCCGGCAACTGCACGCGGATCAGCACCGATTGCGGGTCGTAGGTCCAGTCCATGGTGAACGGCTCGCTGAGGCGCTCGCTCAACGCCGCCTCGAGTTCGTCGTCCATCGGGCCGAGCACATTGACGCGCGGCATCTGCACAAGGCGTGCACCCGGCTCGATCCGCATCTGCAGATCGAAGCCGTGATGCGCCATTTTGAGGATCCTGGCCGAGTTTGCCGGTTGCTCGCTCATCAACTGCAGCGTGAACTCGATCTCTCCCGCCACTGCACCCGCTAGCCGCCGGTAAACAAGGTCGAGATGGCTGCCGTAATAGACCGCCAGCGCAACTACTTGCAGCAGCACCAGCGGCACCAGGATCATCAACAGGCTGCGGCCGAGCAGAGAGCGTGGCAGGACGCGCTTCACCACCCGCGAATAGGGCAGCGGAACCCCCATTCAGGCGCCCGGCTTCAGCATGTAACCGCGGCCGCGCACCGTAGCCAGGAAGCGCGGCTCACGCGGATCCACCTCGATCTTGCGACGCAGCCGCGTTACCTGCACGTCGATCGCACGCTCGCCGGCTTCGTCCATCCCCAGTGCCGTAGCGAGGTCTTCCCGCGATAGCACCTCGTTTGGCCGACGGGCGAGCGCGCCCAGAAGAGACGCCTCGCCGCCCGTGAGGCGGATCGGGCCGTCGGCGGTGCGCAACTCGCCCCGTTCGGGGTCGAACTCGGCGGTGCCGAGCAGCACCGGGCCGAGTGGGACGTCAGCCTGGGCCGGGGGTGCCCGACGGAGCATCGCGCGGATTCGCAAAACGAGCTCCAACGGCTCGAACGGCTTGCCGAGATAGTCGTCCGCGCCCGCTTCGAATCCGGCGATGCGATCTTCTGGCGCGCCGCGCGCAGTGAGCAAGAGGACCGGCAGATCGTGCCCATTCTCGCGACGGAGCGACTCGGTTAAGACGAGACCACTCTCGCCCGGCATCATGACGTCCAGCACCATGAGATCGGGCGCGACCGAACGCAACTTGGCACGTGCATCGATTGCATTATCCGCGGTGGTGACACGAAAACCCTGATCCGCCAGATAACGAGAAAGCAGCGCTCGCAACCGGGCGTCGTCGTCCACCACCAGAATATGGGCTTCTTCGACCATCAGGCGCCTCTGGGCCGCCGGTTTTGCGCCTCGCCACGATCGACGAAGGCGCGAGCGCTCTCATCCATGATGCCGCGCATGACACGGCGAAACCCGTCCACCGCGGCCCCGCCCGCCTCCCGGTAAGCGGCCGTCAGGCGCTCCCGCTGGCTGTTCGAACAGGCGCCGCTCCAACGTCTGGCCGGACTGGGTCAACGTGAGCAGCCGCTGGCGACGATCGAGGCTGCCGGGCGCCTGGGTCACGTAGCCAGCTTCGACGAGGACCGACAGAACGCGCGCGAGGCTCTGCTTTGTGATGCGAAGGATGCCCAGGAGTTCGGAAACGGTGATGCCCGGATGGCGTCCAATGAAGTGCAAGGCACGATGATGCGCGCGGCCCAGCCCCAACTCCTGCAGGATCACGTCGGCGGCGTTGGTGAAGTCGCGGTAGGCGAAGAACAGCAGATCCTGGGCCAAGCGGATCTCCTCCTCCCGCAGGAACAGGAGGCCGGTTCCAGCGCCCAGGTGCTGCTTGGGTTCGGTCAAGGAACCGTGGCGAGCGCCGCTCATTGCTGGGTCCTTCCGGGGCGGTGTCGTCGGATCGGACATGGCTGACATGCCACCGGTATGCGACAGGATTGTTGACGTATTTCGGACTGCATTATACGGTAACCGCGGCTGAAGCAATAAAGTTGCGAGGATAGGTCCAATGGCGCTTGTTCCTTACGACGACCGCGACGGATGGATCTGGTGGGACGGTGCCCTGGTGCCCTGGCGGGACGCTAAGCTGCACGTGCTCACCCACGGCCTGCATTATGCCTCAGCGGTGTTCGAAGGCGAACGGGCTTATGGCGGCCATATTTTTCGGCTGCGCGACCACACGAATCGGCTGATCAACTCGGGCCATATCCTGGGGTTCGAGATACCCTACACGGCCGACGAGATCGATGCCGCCTGCTACGAGACACTGAAGGCCAATGGGCTGACGGACGCTTATGTGCGACCCATTGCCTGGCGCGGGTCGGAGATGCTGGCGGTTTCGGCGCAGCACACGAAAATCCACCTCGCGATCGCCGTCTGGCAGTGGCCGAGCTATTTTGGTGAGGAGCGCATGAAGGGCATCCGGCTGGGGATGGCGGCGTGGAAGCGTCCTTCGCCGGAGACGGCGCCCACGGCGGCGAAGGCGACCGGGCTCTACATGATCGGGACGCTCTCTAAGCATAAGGCGGAATTGGAAGGCTATGCCGACGCGCTGATGCTGGACTGGCGGGGCCATGTTGCCGAGGCCACGGGAGCCAATATCTTCTTCGTGATGGACGGCGAGCTGCACACCCCCGACCCCGACTGCTTCCTGGACGGCATCACGCGGCGCAGTGTCATGGCGCTGGCGAAGCACCGGCAGATCAAGGTGGTCGAGCGCCCGATCCTGCCGGACGAAATGAAACGGGCTTCCGAGGTATTCCTTGCGGGCACCGCGGCGGAGGTAACCCCGGTGCGGGAAATCCTCGGGCTGAACTTCACGCCGGGGCAGATAAGCGAGACGCTGATGAAGGATTACGAGACGCTGGTGCGCAAAACGCCGGAGGAGGTGATGCGCGTTACGGGGTGATTGTCTAGTACGTGCCCAGCCCCAGTATCCCCTGCCCCACATCCATATCCGCCACCAGCTTCTTGCCGATCAGGTCCCGCAACGTCTCCGATGTCCCGCCGCCGATCGAGCCATAACGAGCGGCGCGATAAAGCCGGGAGACGGGATACTCGTCGGTGAAGCCGAAACCGCCGTGCAGTTGCACGGCCTCACTGGTGACGCGGATCGACATCTCGTTGTTGAAGACCTTGGCGGTTGCTGCCATGAACGGATCGGGAAACGGGTTGGCAGTGGTCGCAGCGCGGTACAAAAGTCCCCTTCCCGCCTCGATGTCCTTGAACATGTCGGCAAGCTTCCATCGTATGCCCTGGTGCGCGGCTATCGGCTTGCCGAAGACGGTGCGCTCGCGCACATAGTTGATCGCCTCGTCGAATGCGCCTTCGGCCAGACCGAGCGAGATCGCCGGATTGAGGCAGCGCTGGGTGTTGAAGGCGGTGAGCAGTTTGCGGAAACCGTCTTCGCGGATCACGAGGTTCTCCAGCGGCAGTTCGCAGTCGTTGAACTGGATCTCGTGCAGGTTCTCCCCGCCCATCGTGTGGTACGTGCCAGTAACCTCCAGGCCCTTTGTACCGGCCTCAACCAGCGCGCAGCCGATGCCTTCGCGTCCCGGGCGACCATCCACCCGAGTGAACACCACGAGCATGCCGGCCTCGGGCGCGCGGCTGATCAGCGTCTTGGTGCCTTTCAGGATCACGCGGTCGCCTATGACACGCGCGTTGGTGCGATAGTTCGCCACGTCGGTACCGGCATGCGGCTCGGTCATGCAGATCGCCAGCATGCAGTCGCCGGTTACCACTTTCGGCAGGATGCGCTCCTTGATCGCCGGCGTCGCGTACTGCGCGATGACCCGCGTTTGTACGCCGGCCTCGCCGAGCACGGCCATCGCGGTGACGTAACAGACTTTCGCGATTTCCTCCAGGATCAGGGCAGTATCGAGGATCGACAGGCCGAGCCCGCCGTACTCCTCGGGCACCGACATCCCCAACACGCCAATCGCGGCGAGCGGCTTCATGTTCTCCCAGGGGAAGGTACCGTCCATCCAGTGCTGAGCCCGCGCTTTGAACTCGCCCTGCGTCAAGGCGCGAACGGCAGTCAGCATCTCCCGCTGCTGATCGGTGATGTGGAAATCCATGCGCGCTCCTTCTCTTTCGGCGCAGGTTAGGGTGCGTCCGCGCTTTGGCAATCCGCGCGGCGATGTTAGGGATGATACGGCCAGTCAGCAGCAGGCGGAGCTTATGCCGTATTCAGCAGGGGCCGCGCGCGCGAATCCCGAGGTGGAGCGCCTTGTCGGCTCGATCGAGGCGATCGAGCATGGGCTCGCCAGTGTCGGTTACATCCCGAGCCGGCAGATCGCCACCGCTGTCTATATCGCGCATCACCTGCAGAAACCGATCCTCGTCGAAGGGCCGGCCGGCGTAGGCAAAACGGAGCTGGCGCGCTCGATCGCGGCCTGGATGGCGCTGCCGCTGATCCGTATGCAGTGCTACGAGGGGCTGGACGAGTTCAAAGCGCTCTACGAATGGAAATACGGCAAACAGCTTCTTTACACGCAAATCCTGCGCGACCGGATCGGCGAGGTGCTGGGCGAGACCGAGGGGCTTGGTGCCGCGATCGACCGACTGCATGGGTTCGGCGACCTGTTCTTCTCGCCGGATTTTCTGGAGCCGCGGCCATTGTTGCGAGCACTCCAACAGGAAGGCGGCGCGGTGCTGCTGGTCGATGAGGTCGATAAATCCGACCAGGAGTTCGAAGCGCTGCTGCTGGAGCTGCTGTCCGATTATCAGGTGACCATTCCGGAAATCGGCCGTGTCGCCGCCAGTTTGGCGCCGGTGGTGGTGCTGACGTTCGAACAGCATGCGCGATCTCGGTGATGCGCTCAAGCGGCGGTGCCTTCATTTGCATATCGGTTTTCCGGACGCAAAGCTGGAGGCGCGTATCATCGAATTGCGCGTGCCGGATGCGGATGCCGCATTGCGTCGCCAGCTCGTTGCCTTCGTGCAGGCGCTGCGGGAGCTCGACCTGAAAAAGGCGCCCTCGGTCAGCGAAACCATCGACTGGGCGCGCGTTCTGGTTCTGCTGCACGCACGCGTCCTGGAGCCCGGGCTGGTGCGGGACACGCTGAACGTGCTGCTGAAATTCGAGACCGATATCGAGACGGCCGGCAGGCAGTTGGGCGAGCTGACCGCCAAAGCCCGCCGCGACGCGGATGTGCCGGACTGATATGCAGGCAGCGCAACCGCTGCTGCGTTTCTTCGAGGCGGCGCGCGGCGCCGGCGTGCGCATCTCGCCGGCCGAGAGCATCGATGCCATGCGCGCGGTGGAGCTCGTCGGCTACGCCGATCGTGCGGCATTGAAAGATTTGCTCGGCCTCTTATTGGCCAAGACACAGGAGGAGAAGACAGCGCTCGCTGAATGCTTCGATCTCTACTTCCGGCGTGAAGAGATAAGACCGGTCGAGGACCCCGCGTCATCCGCCGATATCGCGGCCGCGGTGCAAAGCAACAGCGCCGGTGGCGCGCTTGGACAGATGCTGCTCGCCGACGATACGGCCGGCCTGGGCGCGCTGATGGAGGAAGCGGGCGAAGCGGCCGGCGTGCCAAACATCCGGTTTTTCACACAAAGGAATCTTTACGCCCGACGGGTGCTGGACCGCATGGGCCTGCGCGAAGTCGAGCACGACATTGCGGTGCTGCGGGAGCGCGCGAATACCGATGACCTCGCCCGTGCGCGCCGGCTGGAAGCCGGCATCGCGGCTCTGCGCCAGCGGGTCCGCGACTTTATCGATCGCAACCTGTTGCTGTTCGCTCGGGGAGAAACGGAGGAGTTCCGCACCGAGATCCTACGCTCGACCCGCCTTTCAAATCTGGACCGGCGCGACTACGACCGGATGCGAGCGCTGGTGCGCGCCATCGCCAAGAAGCTCGCCACCCGCTACGCAAAACCGCGTCGCCGGCGGCTGCGCGGGCAACTCGATCTCCGGCGCACCATGCGCCGCAACATGGGTTGGGGCGCGATTCCGTTCATCACTGTCTGGAAGGAGAAGCGGATCGAGAAGCCGCGCCTCGTCGTGTTGTGCGACGTGTCCGGCTCGGTCGCTGCGATGTCACAGTTCCTGCTGATGCTGCTTTATGCACTGAACGAGGCGCTGGCTGATATCCGCAGTTTTGCTTTCGCCGGCTCGACGATCGAGGTCAGCAACATCCTGGAAGACCTGCCGATCGAGGCAGCGATCGCGCGCATCATGTTGATCATAGGCTACGGCGCCTCGAATTACGGCAATGCGCTGGCGGATTTCGAGGAAGGCTGGATCAGCCTTGTGGACCGCCGGACAACGGTGATCATCCTCGGGGATGCGCGCGGCAACCACACCGAGCCAAGGGTCGATATCCTGCAACGCCTGTCCGGGCAGGCGACGCGGCTGATCTGGCTCAACCCGGAATACCGTGCTGCGTGGGGTACCGGCGATTCCTATATGTTCCGCTATGCACCCCATTGCCATATGCTGCGCGTCTGCAGCACGCTGCGGGATCTCGAACGGGTGGTTACTGACCTTCTGGAGGTATCGCGCTAATCGCTGGCGCGACAGCGAAGTTCATTGTTAGACTGTGACAGGAAGAACGTTCGAACGATGTGAAGCACAATCTTGCATGATCATCGCGTGCGCGGATTGCGGAACGATCCAGCGGCTGCCAGTGATGCATCCGGGCAGCCGGCTGCGCTGTCGGCTGTGCGCGAAAGTCCTGGAGCGGACCGCCGGGCGCAGCCTCGATGCGGCGCTGGCCTTGGCGCTTGCCACCTTCCTGTTGTGGTTTCCGGCGAATTTCAGCACCCTCCTCACTTTGCACGTGCTTGGGATCGAGCGTTCGAGCCGGCTGATCTCCGGCGCGTTCAGCCTTTGGCAGGAAGGCTGGCTGCTGCTCGCCATCATTGTGGCGTTGCAAGGCGTCATCCTGCCGTTCTTCCGCTTCGGATTGCTCACCGCCTCGCTGGGCGCGATCCGGCTTGGCGTGCAGGGCCGCTGGACCGCCGTCGCGTTTCGCTGGTCCGGGCTGCTCGACGACTGGTCCATGCCCGATGTGTTCCTGTTCGGGGCCGCGATCGGCTATAGCCGCGTCGCAGTCTTCATTCCGGTGCAGATCGGTGTCGGTGGGTGGTCGCTGATCGGGGCAGCTTTCCTGACACTGGTAACGCGGGCCAGCCTCGATCGTGTTTCGGTGTGGCGGCGGATCCATCGCCCCGATTCACCTGAAGCCGGTCCGCGCATCGCCTGCACCGGGTGTGATCTCGTCCTGCCTGCGCATTTTGCGGGTCGGCGCTGCCCGCGCTGTCTCGCACGGCTCTGGCGACGCAAACCCTTCGCGATCATGCAGGCGACCGCTTTGGTGATCGCCGCCTATCCGCTCTATCTGGTCGCAAACTGGTACCCCATGAGCCTGCAGGACCAGTTCGGCAAGATCAGCGAACAGACAATTGCCTACGGCGTGATGACGCTGCTCCAGGCCGGATTCTGGCCCCTGGCCGCAATTATCTTCGTGGCTAGCATCTTCATTCCGCTGGCCAAGCTGTTGGGCATGAGCTGGCTGCTGTGGTCGGCCCACCACGGATCCACCAGCCGGCTGGTGTTCAAGACCCGGCTGTATCGCTTCATCGAGGGCGTGGGCCGGTGGTCCAACATCGATATCTTCACGATCGCCATTTTTCTGCCGATAATGCAGATCGGCGGCTTGGTGAGTGTCAGCGCCGGTCGCGGCGCCCCGGCCTTCCTGGCGGTGATCGGTACTAACGATGCTGGCCGTGCGGTTGTTCGACCCGCGGCTCCTCTGGGATCGTGCGGAGCAGGTAGCATGAGCGGCGAAACGCGAGTGGTGGAACGCGCACCGGACTCCGGCCCAACCCGCCCGCGCGTTATCGCCGACCCGGTGCTCGCGCTCGAGCAGCGCAGCCGTTGGCCCGGCTGGATCTGGGCGGTACCTGTCGCAGTGATTGCGATCGTCGCCTATTTGGGCTTCAGACAACTCACCACTACCGGGCCACTGATCGACGTTGTTTTTGAAGGCGGCGGGATCGGCGCCGGCACTCCGGTGCATTATCGGGATATGCAGGTTGGCCAGGTCGAATCAGCCGCGTTCGAGAAAGACCTCCATCACGTTCGGGCACATATCCGGATGGATGCGACCATGGAGGGGCATCTCGGTCCCGGCACCGCGTTCTGGATCGCGGGCCCGCGGCTGAGCGATCTGGCCTCGATCAAGTCGATTATCTCCGGCCCAACGATCGGTGTGCTGCCGCGGCCAGGAGCGGTGCAGCACGACTATGCCGCGCTGGCCGAACCGCCGCTGATGGAAGGCATCGTGCCCGGGCGCGGCTTCGTCCTGCTTGGCAAGCAGCTCGGCAACGTCTCGCGCGGCTCGGCGATCTATTTCCGCGATCTGAACGTGGGGACGGTGCAGGGAGCGAAACTGCTGCCGGACGAAACCTTCCAGATCACCATCTTCGTGGCCGCGCCTTACGACAAGCTGGTGCACGATGACTCGCAGTTCTGGGATGCGGGCGGCGTGCAGTTCTCGCTTGCCGGCGCGGGACCGCATCTCTCAATCCCGCCGGTCGGTTCGCTGATCGGGGGAGCCGTGGCGTTCGATACGCCAGCCACCCCGTCGCAACGGGGAGAGGCCGCGTCCGGCCACACCTTCACGCTGTATGGGTCGCAGAACGAAGCAACCTTCGCACCGCCAGCCAACGCCTTGGTGTACCGCGTTGTGTTCGGGACCGATGCGGGAGGGCTAGCTGAAGGGGCGCCGGTGATGCTGGCGGGCAAACAGGTCGGCACGGTACAGACAAGCACCCTGCACTATGACGGTCAGGCCGGCGTGCTGCGGCAGCCGGTTACTTTCGTGATCGATCCCACGCGGCTTGGCTTCGGGACCGGAAACGACCGCAATGCGATGGACGGGATAATGCGTCACCTGATTGCCCAGGGATTGCGCGCGCAACCGGGATCGGCGGTGCCGCTGCTCGGACCGGCGGATGTGGAGCTGGTCTTCGTACATGACGCCCCGGCGGCGACACTGGCCGGCGATCCGCCGGAAGTCCCAGTCGCTCCGGGCGGCGCGGGCATGCAAGGCATCATGATCGCGCTCAATACGATCGCTAACAAGATCGATGCTCTGCCGCTCGATCAGATCGCCGGCGATATCCACATCGCCACCGCGCGGCTGGCCGCACTGAGCCAGTCGCCGGCTCTTACCGACAGTCTGGATGCGCTGAATTGTTCCGTCACGAATCTGGAACGCAGCAGCGTGTCGGTACGGGAAGAGCTGCCCTCGATCCTCGCCGAGCTGCGCGCCACAGCACGCCAGGCGGACAGCACTGCGGCGGAAGCGCGGCAAGTCGTCGCCTCGGTGAACGGGCAAGGACCGCTGGGGCTCAATTCATCGAGCCTCAGCCAGACGCTGTATGAACTGACGCAGGCGGCGCGCGCGATGCGCGAGCTGGCGGACTATATCGACCGCAATCCATCGGCTCTCGTTCGAGGCAGGCAGTAATGCGCATCCGCCGACCCGTGCTGTTGTTGCTGAGCCTGTTGCTGAGCGCCTGCGGCAGCGCGCCGACGGTCGATTACACGCTCACCCCGGCTCCGGCGGCGCGACCGGTCGCGGCCGTGCCGCTGATGCCGCCGATCGAGGTCGGCGAGGTGTCGATCCCCGGCGTGATCGATCGTGACGCCGTTGTCGTCGCCGCGCCCGGCGGCCAACTGGACGTGAGCGGCACCGCAATATGGGGCGGTCCGCTGCAGCAGATGATCCGCAGCACGCTCTCGACCAATCTGGCCAGCCGACTGCCGTCCGGCTCGGTGTTGTCACCTGGAGATCCAGCGCCGCCTGGCGGGCTGCGCATCCTTCTGCTGAATGTGCTGCGGTTCTGGGGTGATACCGGCGGACACGTGACGCTGGCGGCGGACTGGGTGCTGACCCGCAACGGCAAGGCACTCAGCGACCCGCATCATGAGGTCATCACCGTCGCAGCCGGATCGGGCAAGGTCTCGACGATCGTACCGGCGATGAGCCGCGCGCTCGGCATGCTGGCCGATCGGATCGCTGCAGCGCTGGGCTGAACGTATTCGGGGGAAGAACGTACATGTCTCGTTGCTGGATCGCCATCGTGTTGGGGGCCGCGTTCATCACCATCGGGCCGGCGGGCGCGCAGGTATCCGGCAGTATCGATTATGGGCTGTACATGAGCCGCGCCGCCGATTGCATGCCGTGCCATACCAGCCCGGGCGGAACACCATTCGCCGGTGGTTTGCAGATCACCACGCCCTACGGGATGCTGACCTCGCCCAATATCACCCCCGATCCGGACACCGGGATCGGGCGCTGGACCGACGAGCAGTTCTACGGTGCGCTGCACGACGGTATCGGCCATGGCGGCGAGTATCTCTATCCGGTGATGCCGTTTCCCTCCTACACGCGGATGACCCGCGACGACGTTCTGGCCATCAAGCGCTATCTGTTCTCGCTCAAGCCGGTGTTTGCGCCGCGCGCCCCGAGCGCGATGGATTTCCCGTTCGACATCCGGATGACGCTGATCGCGTGGCGGGAGCTGTTCTTCACGCCGGGCACCTTCCAGCCGAACCCGCGGCATTCGGCGGACTGGAACCGCGGCGCCTATCTTGTCGAAGGACCAGGCCATTGCGGCGCGTGTCATTCACCGCGCAACCTGCTCGGCGCGACCGAGACAGATGCGACCCTCGCGGGCGGAACGGTGGCGCAGTGGCTGGCGCCCAATATTTCCTCCGACCCGCTGTCAGCGATCGGGGCCCGTACGGTCGATCAGATCGTGCAGTTCCTCAAAACCGGCGCAAATACCAGCATGGGCGTGGCATTCGGGCCGATGTCGGAAGTGGTGCATGACAGCCTGCACTATCTAACGGAGGCAGACCTGCACGCTGTCGCCGTCTATCTGAAGGAAGGACCAGATCGGAAGCCGCCGGCGCAGGTTGCCGACGCAACCCGGGCGACCCTGCGCCGCGGCAGCGCCCTCTATCTGCAAAACTGTGCGCAATGCCATCAGGACAAGGGGACCGGGATTCCCGGCACGATTCCCAACCTTGCTGGCAATGCGGTCGTGGAAGAGTTCAGCCCGCACGATATGGTGGTGGCGATCCTCGGCGGTCTGACCGGAACCGGCGGCTCCGTCAGGATGCCGGGCTTTGCCGGTGCATTGGGCGACCAGCAGGTCGCCGATATCGCCAATTACGTGCGGGTGGGCTTCGGCAATCGCGGCGTGCCAGATGTGACCCCATCGCTCGTCGCCGGCCTGCGCGCCATCGCCGGGGTCGGTCCGGGCGGCACCCAGGCGGCACGGGCGTTCGACTGCGCGGCAGTCGGCTCCGCCCCGGTTCCCGGGGTGCTGGCGACCCCGGCGGAGGTCGAGACCCTCGACGCCGGCGGCGACGTGGATATGGCCAACAAGATCGACGGACTGATCGACGAGATCCGGTCACAACAACCTGGTATTTCCAGTGCCTCACTGAGCAATACGATGATCGCGGCGTTCTGCCCCGTGGTGGCCAATGATGCGGCGTTGAGCAACCAGCAGAAACGCGCCCGGCTCATGCGGTTCAGCATGGCCGTACAGGATCAGCTCGCCTCGCTGGTGCAACCGGCAGACATCCGTGTCATGACGCCGGTGGCGCTGCCGCCAAGCACGTTGCAGCAGATCGACCAAGCGGCTTCGGCGAACCAACAGACGCCCGCCGAGTGGATGGCCAACACGCTCGCCCACGCTGCCCAGGGGCATCCGTAACGTTCGGCGAGGGTGTAGAGCGTGATCGCTTCGCCTGCCGCAGCGCTCTGCTCTAGCGACCGGGTGGTGCCTCCACCCGCAGGATCTCGACCTCCGGCGGGCAGGTCAGGATTTCACTGAAGGCGTGCATCCAGTCGCCGGTCTGCTGGCCGACGCCGCGCTGGCGGAACTGCTCCAGTTGCTCCAATTGCTGCAGTTCGACTTCGAACTGCAGCGATGCGCCGTCCGGTCCACGCGTGAGCGGGATCAGCAGACGGCTCGCCAAGCCTCGCTCCCGCGCGGCTGCGGCTTCGCGCTGGATGAACTCGATGGCGCTCTGACGGTCGGCGGGCAGGAAAAAATACGAGAAGCGTGCGAGATACATTGGCCGCCTCCTGGGTCGCTGGCGGGCGGCACCCCGCAGTTGCGGCGCCTCCCGCGGTTCTCTAACGATGGCTCCGGTCCCCGGTTCCGGGGAGGCGCGGCGCAGCCGAGGAGCCAGTTATGGCCGAACCAGAGCGGATTCTTCTCCTGACCGGGGCCAGCCGCGGGATCGGTCACGCCGCAGTGAAACGATTCAGTGATGCCGGCTGGCGCGTCCTGACCATCTCGCGCCATCCGTTCGACGCCCGCTGTCCCTGGAAAGGCGGCGAGCGCAATCACATACAGCTCGATCTGGCGGATATCGCGCAGATCCAGGAGATGTTGCCGCGCATTCGCGCAATCGCCGGCGGCCGGCTCGACGCCCTGATCAACAACGCCGCGATCTCTCCGAAGAAGCCGGACGGGGCGAAAATCCACAGCCTGGACATGGGCTATCAGGACTGGCTGCACATTTTCAACGTCAACTTCTTCGCGGCGATCGCGCTGGTGCAGGGCCTCCGCGAAGACCTGATTGCCGCACGCGGTAATGTCGTGAACATGACCTCGATCGTCGGCTCACGCGTGCATCCCTTCGCATCTGCCGCCTATGCGACCTCGAAGGCCGCGTTGGCGGCGCTCACCCGCGAAATGGCCGCCGATTTCGGCCGCGCCGGCGTGCGCGTCAACGCCGTTTCGCCTGGCGAGATCGAAACCGCCATCCTGTCGGCCGGCACGTCGGAAATCGTTGAACGCTCGATCCCGCTGCATCGGGTCGGCCAGCCGCACGAGGTCGCCGACCTGCTGTTCTTCCTTTGCTCTGAAACCGCCAGCTACATCAGCGGCTCCGAGGTGCATATCGACGGCGGGCAGCGCGTTTAGGCCCTATATCAATACCCCGACTGGCGAAACCATGTCATGGCGAATGTAACTAAGCAATGGCAGTGGTGTGCCGCGATGGCACTCTGGATCGGTTCCCCAGACAGCTTACGCCTGGTGAAGACGCCCGTGCAACCGGCGTTGGGCGACATCAAGCGAGGCCATCGAAAGCGTCACCCCCAGCGCCGGCAATGTCGCGAACAGCAGAATCTCCCGCCCCGACCAGCCGAGCGCGAGGAACAACCCCCCGAGCAGCGGTCCGGCGATCGTGCCGATGCGGCCTGACCCGGTTGCCCAACCGGCGCCTGTCGAGCGGATCGCCGGGGGATAGATCCGGCCCGAGAGCGCGTTGATGCCGTGTTGGCAGCCACCGATGCCGATTCCGGCGATGCCGATCAGCAGGGATAACGCGAAGAATGGCGGGTTCATGGCGCCGATCAGGAATACGGATAGTGCGCCGACGAACAACAGCCCGGTCAACACGCGCTCCAGCCCAATCCGGTCCACGACGGGTGCGGTGCCGAAGGCACCGATAATGGTGCCCAGCGCATACATCGTGGTGGCGAAGATCGCCCAGGATGGCGCGATGCCCGCCGCGTGCAGGATCGCCGGCAGCCAGAGCAGGATGAGATAGTTGTTCAGCAGGTTGAGCAGGTTCATCGCCCACAGCAGCAGCGTCGATGGGGCCAGTCCCGTTTGAAACAACGCCAGGACGCGATTGCCGGGCGCCCGGTCCTGCCGCAATGCGATGGATTCCGGCAGCCAGCGCAGCAGCACGGTGACCACCAGCAGTGGCAACGCCCCGCCGATGACGAAGATCCACGGCCAGCCAAGAAACCGAACGATCTGGCTGGCAAGCAGCCCGCCGACGGTGTTGCCGATCGAAACGCCGGAGCTCATCAGGATGACCAGCCGCCCCTGTCCGCCCGGTGGCGCGTAGTCGGAGGCCAGTGCGATCGACAGCGGTACGCCGCCCCCGAGACCAAGTCCGGTGCCGAAACGCAGCCAGGCGAGATCGGTGGGAGAACCGGCAAATGCGCTGAGCAGAGAGAACAGACCGAAGGTCGCAACGCAGCCGATCAGCACCGGCTTGCGGCCGATACGATCGCCAATCGGCCCGGCCGTAAGCGCGCCAAGCAACAAGCCAACATTCCCGGCTGTCAGGACCAGCGTGAAGGCTACCGGCCGGACATGCCAGGCATCCACGAGCGAGGGCACCGCGAAGCCGACCGAGGCGAAATCGTAGCCTTCGAGCGTGAGTACCAAACCGCAGAGCCAGGCGACCAAGACATGGGTCCGCTCTGCGGCGGTGGTTCCATCAGCCATCGTTTCCCTCACGCTCTATACCGGTCTAAACCGGAACGGTCAGCGCATCATACTCGAACGCCCAATCATAGCGCTGCGCGACCTTATCCGGCTGCCACTCGTGATCGACATAGGCTGTCGCCGCCGCCGCTTCTGTGAGCGCCGAATGATGAAAGCGAGTGGCATTGTCGAGCGAGCCCAGCACACATCGCGTGGTACGCGCCAGCCGCGCCAGATCGTAACGGTGCAACGCCTCGGCAGGATCGGCGCAGGCTTCCAGGCAGCGCGCCAGGATCAGCCCGTCTTCGATCGCCATGCTGGCGCCCTGGGCGAGGAAGGGCAGCATCGGGTGCGCCGCGTCGCCCAGCAGCGCCACGCGGCCTTCGCTCAGCCGCGGCAGCGGCTCGCGTGCGCACTCCTCGGTAGTGCCCCGCTCGGTCCAGGATTCGATGCGCCAGTCGCCGCGCTCCACCACGCCCACTACATTCAGGATCTCACCGCGCCGCAGCGGATAGGTCACGACATGACTGGCCGGTCCTACCCAGTTGGCGCCGACAGGCCGGCGTAGATGCGGCGGCAGGCGCTGCATCGAAACAAGACCGCGCCAGGCCATCAGCCCGGTGAACCATGCCGCGCGCTTGCCAAAAATCTGCTGGCGGATGCATGAATGCACGCCATCGGCGCCGACCAGAACATCGCCATGGATGTGCTCCCCGGAGCCGAGGCGCAGCGTCACGGTATCCGGGTCCTGGGTAAACCCCGTGCAGTTCGCGCCGAGGTTAGCTGCATCACTTGTCATTTCCAGCAACAGCGAATGAAAGTCGCCGCGATGCACCATCCAGTACGGCGCGCCGTAGCGCTTCACTGCGTGCTCGCCGAGGTCGAACAGGTTCCAGCTCTGTCCCGTGTTCCACAGCCGGATTTCCTTGCCGGCAGCGGGGCAAACCACTCGCTGCATGGCTGATTCGAGGCCAAGGGCGATCAGCACGCGCGTGGCGTTCGGCCCAAGCTGTAGCCCGGCGCCCAGCTCGCGCGGCTCTCGGGTCTGCTCGAAAAGGGCGACGTCGAAGCCGCGCTGTCGCAAGGCTATTGCGGCGACCAGCCCGCCGATCCCGGCGCCGGCGATCAACACGCGCGTCATACGGTCCGCCGCAGACCGGCGACCGCCTTGTAGCCCTCCGAGATAGCGCGCAGTTCGTCGGCGGTAATCACGTCCTCGATGCGCGTGAACGGCCGATCGCCGGTACGTTCGTGCACCTCGCGCAGGATGGCGTCGGGCGGATTGCGGCGATTGGCGAACACCACCTCGGCTGTAGGTTGCAGACGCAACTCTTCGTACGCGGCCAGGGCTGTGACCGGATCGGCGTGACCGGCAAGACAATCGGCCAGCGCTCGCGCGTCCAGGATGGCCTGTCCGGCCCCGTTGGAACCGCGCGGTACCATCGGATGGGCGGCATCGCCCAACAGCGTAACCCGGTCAAAGCTCCAGCGCGGCAGCGGATCCTGGTCCACCATAGGGAACTCCAGCACCATCTCCGCCGCGCGGATCATCGCCGGTACATCCAGCCAGTCGAAATGCCAGTCGGCGAAAGCCGGCAAGAAATCCTCCAGCCGTCCGGCGCGGTTCCAGTCGCGGTCACTGTGCTGTGGTGTTTCGATCTCGGCGACCCAGTTGATGAGCTGGCGGCCATCGTCCGATTCGTTGCGGATCGGGTAAACCACCATCTTTCCCGTGGCGAGCCAGCCGGCGCGCACCATGCTGGCACCGGTCAGGAAGCGCGGCCATGCCGTCACCCCACGCCACATGTTGTATCCAGAGAAACGAGGTGAACCTTCCTTCGGGTAGAACTGCTTACGGATGACCGAATGGATGCCGTCGCAGGAAACCACCGCGGCGCCGCGCTGCGGCTCGCGGTCGCGCAGATGAAGCGTGACGTGCCAGGCATCCTGTTCGACGCCGGTGCACGCGTGGCCGGTCAGCACATCCCCTGTCCGCTGCTGCACGGCATGCAGCAGGATCATCTGCAGATCGCCACGATGGATGGAGAATTGTGGATACCCGAAGCCGGCGAAGCGGCCGGCCGGCTCGCGGTAGATGAGTTGGCCGAAACGGTTGAAAAAGGCGCTCTCGCGGGTTGTGACGCCGGCTTCCGCCAGCGCGGCCTCCAGGCCGAGGCGGGCCAGCTCCGCCGCCCCGTGCGGCAGGATGTTGATGCCGACGCCGACCGGCCGGATCGCCGAGGCGGCCTCGAAGACACGGCACGGAATGCCGGCTTCATGCAGCATCAAGGCAAGCGTCAGCCCACCAATGCCGGCGCCAACAATGAGGATGTCGTTGCTTTCGTGCGGCGTGGGCACGCTACGCGCTGGCCAGGAACGGATCGACGACCAGCACGCCGAGAGCCATGAAGCCCCGCACATTCCTCGTCGCGACAGTCAGCCCGTATGCCACTGCTGTCGCGGCGATCATCGCATCTTCGATCAGCGTGTCGGAGCGCCCGACCATCAGCCGAGCCCAGATGCGGAACGTACGCGCGTCCATCGACAAGACGTTCCATGTCTGCGCGACCTGATCGACCCAGGCTTCGATCTCACGTGCCTTTCCAGGATCCTGGGCGCGGGTGGCCTCTACCCCAGCCTGGAGCTCACCTATCGTTACGGCCGAAAGATGCATCTGTTGGTCGGGGATGGCGTCGAGCCAAGCCACCACAGTCTGATGCGGCCGCAGGCGACGCAGTTCGGAAATCACATTCGTGTCGAGCAGATACACGCGTTATGCCAATTCAGTCGGGGCGCGTCGGCGCTTCCCTCCGCGCGGTGGTACGAGTGCGTCAGTCCGTGCTTCGTCCGAGAGCAACAGCTCTTTTAAGCTGGGGCGCGCAGCCCGTTGGAGCCGCTGCCAGTCGGCAATCGGAAGGAGCACGGCTACCTCGGTTCCGCGTTTGGTCACAATCTGCGGTCCGTTTTTTATACAGGTCTCCAGCAGCTCGCTGAAACGCGCCTTGGTGTCCTGCACCGGCCAATACCTCACGATAGGGCCCCTACTGGTCAGGTGACTGGTTTGTCGCCTGAGCGGTCCGGATGGCAAGTCTCAGCTCCCGTCGATCGTCGCGGCGATGATCCGCCGCGCATCCGCCGCCAGCGCAGGATCCTCGCTGCGCTGCCCCAGCAGATCGGCCCAGGAGAACAAATCCGCGAGGCGGGCGATCCGCAGCCAATCCCGCGGCAGCGTGCCACCAGCGGCGCTATACGCGTCCGCAAGACCCTCCACGAAAGCCGGAAACGACCCGAAAGGCGACCGCAGCAGGTTGCCGAAATCGAAAGCGGGTGTCGCGCTCAACGCAAACTCCCAGTCCAGCACGGCGGCCACGCGCCAGCCAGTGCTTTCATGCGCAACCAGGATATTGCTCGGATTGCAATCGGCATGCGTCAGACGCGGATCGCCGAGCCACTCATCGAGCCGATCCCCTTCGCGTTCGACAAAAGCGAACAGCCGCTTGGTCAATGCAGCACCGAGCCGCTCGCCGCCCGGCCCATCGAGCAGGCACTGGCGTATGAACCGCAGCAAGCCCTGCTTGTCCAGATCGATTGCACTTGGAACTTCCAGCTCCGGGGTGAAAAACCCGGCGCGGGGAAAGCGGAACGAATGGATGCGTGCCAATACCTCGCCCACCACGCGGCCCAGCGCAGCCAACGTCGCATCATCCGCACCCCACGCCGCCTGATCGAGCTGCCTGCCCTCGATCCATTGCAGCACGGCATAAGGGCGGCGAGAAATCGGATTGTCCGGAGCGAAATACAGAAAGCGTGCAGTCGGCACGGTGCCGCAGACCAGCTTGTCGATCGCCGCTTCCTTATGCGCCTGCTGCGCGTCTCGCTGAAACAGGCGCAGCAACACACGCCCGGGCGGGCCAGCAAGCTCCACACGCAAATTGGTGTTCACCAGACCGCCGCTGACGCGGTGCACCGAAGTGACCGGCACTTCGCCCAGCGCCGGGCGTAACAGCAGGGCTGCATCCGCCGCGCTAACCTCGGCCCACTCTGCTTTGCGCGCCCAGGCTTGCCGGTTCAGTGGCCGCGTTCCTCCCGCCACAGGCCCAGAGCTTCCTGCACCGGCCGATCGGAGAAGCTGAACAGCACCGCCTCCCCAGCCGCGCGGTGATGGTGCCGATGCCAGCTCGGCACTACGAACACGTCGCGCGGCTTCCAGCGGAAGGTGACGTCGCCGATCACCGTTTCCCCTTCACCCTCAACCGCGACGAATACCGTGCCGTCGGTCGAGCGGTACGGCGCGGTGGCGAAGCCTTCCGGTAGCAATTGCATGAAGGCGCCGATGGTCGGCATCGGCGCGCCGCCGCTCGCCGGATTGACGTAGCGCAGCTTGTGACCATGGCACGCATCGGGCTCGCCGTTGCGGGCCAGCGTGACCACCGCCTCCCGTGACCGCGCATACGGGTAGCTGAACACCGGCGAGCTTTTCCCCGCCGGCCGCCAATCCACCGGCAGCATGTTATGGCCATACCGCGCCTCCGCATCGCCTGGTGGCCGCGACACGCTCTGGCTCTCGGCATTGGCCGGCTCGGCGAACCCGGTATCGAGCAGCCGTACGATCGGGATATCCAGCCCGTCCAGCCAGACCATCGGCTGATTGGTTTCGTTGCCGTGGTCGTGCCAAGTCCAACTCGGAGTGATGACGAAATCGCCGGGCTGCATCAACGCGCGTTCGCCCTCCACCGCCGTGTAGGCGCCGCTCCCTTCGATGATGAACCGCAGCGCCGATTGCGTATGCCGATGGGCCGGCGCCACCTCGCCCGGCATGATGAGCTGCAGGCCGGCGAACAGTGAATGGGTGACGCAGGTCTGTCCACGCAGCCCGGGGTTCTCCAGGATCAGCACGCGACGCTCGGCTTCCTTAGCGGTGATGAGGCGCGCCGCCTGCATGAGGTACGGACGTACGATCCCGTCATAATCCCAATGCGCAGGCAATGCCGGCGTCGCCGGCACGCGCGTCACCAAGGCATGCAGCCGCTCCCAAAGCGGGGCCATGCCGTGCGCCCCGATGCTGTCGTAAAAGGCCTGACGCTCCGCGCCGAGGCCTGCCGGGGTGTCGGTCACGGATGATCCTCCCGAGCGAACCCCGCCAGGATAGTCAGCAATAAGCGTGGCGACGAGTCAGGTCCGTGCCGGCTGGCTCCGCCCGGCAAGGGGGCGGATCGCCTCCTGCGTTACCCGTCCGGCGATCTGCAGCAAAGTTGTGGTGGAGTCCACCGCCTGATTGACGGCGTCGAGGTAAAGGTCGCGCTGAATCTCCGCCAGCTCTTCCAACGATTTGCAACGCAGCATGTCTTGCGGCCTGCGCCCGCCGTTTTGCGTGGCGCGGTCAAGCAGGCTGAGGCAGGCGCGCTGCGTTTCCTGCATGCCGCGCGCCAATGCCATCCAGCTCGCGTATAGCGACTGCATCGTTTCCGCCGTAGTGGCACTTGCCTGCCCGTAGATCTCGAGACTGCGGGCCGCTTGCGCCAACACGCGGTGGCCCCGGCCATAGCTAATATCGGCCAGTCGTCCTGCCGCGGCGCCCACACCGAACCAGATTACCTCGCGCTGCTGCTCGGCAACACGCTGTGCCATATCTGCCGCGGCATCGGCTGTTCGTACCACCGTGTCCGTCATGCTCATACCAATATTGTGGGCGTCCTCCGTGGTGTGGTGGAATACATCGTCAGCCTGCTCCATCGCCGCCCGCGTCGCATCCGTAGCGGAGTCCGCGGCTGTACGGGTACCATCCCGAACAGCGGCTCCGGTATCCCGGTGCGTCCGCCTCGTCTCGGACCGTGTGTTCGTATCAGGCATAATGTTCTCCCGTTTTCGCTCGGCGCGCATAGGCACAATCGCGCAGCGGCGATCGGGTTGCGGTTACAGAAAAAAGAAATCGGTCGTGCAGATTTTCGCTTGACAGTCTCAAAGACTGATCACGCTTTGAACAAAAAATTCAACCAGTCGCGGCCACAGCGTGCCCGCCTGAAAGCCGCCATATGCGGTCCAGCCGTTCCACACCCGTTAGCCGGTGCGCAATCAGCACGATCGTGCGTCCGGTCAGTTCATTCAGTGTGGCTAGGAACGCGCGCTCGGTTTCAACGTCTAGCCCGGTACAAGGTTCGTCCAGAATGAGTATCGGCGCGTTGGACAACAGCGCGCGCGCCAGCGCCAGTCTCCGCCCTTGCCCGCCGGAAAAGCGTGCGCCTCCCTCGCCCACCCAGGTCTCCAACCGATCCGGCAGAGCCCGGATTGTATCGCCGATATGCGCGGTATCGAGGGCCGACCAAAGCGCGGCCTCCTCGGCATCGGGGCGCGCCAGCAACAGGTTGTTGCGCACGGTATCATCAAACAGATGCGTTGCCTGCGCCAGCCAGCCGATCCGGCTGCGCACTGCCTCGGCGGGGAGCAAAGCGAGATCGGTACCACCCAGCAGCACCCGCCCCCCTTCCGGTGCTGCCAGTTTCAACGCCAACGCGGCGAGCGACGATTTGCCGGCACCGGACGGGCCAAGGAACGCGACATGAGCGCCGCTCGGGATCTCTAACGTAAGCCCGTCGAAAACCGGCCGGTGATCGGGTCCCCAGCGGAATCGCACGCCTTCGAAACGCAAGGTGTCCCCCGCCGGCAGGGGCGCCGGGCGGGGCGGATCGGCTACCGACGCCGGCACATCCGCCGCTTCCAACACGCGGTGCGCCGCGGCAGCAGCATGCCCGGCGAGTGCTCCAGCACGTGGCAGACCACCAACCACCTCGAACGCAGCCACCACCAGGAACACACCGGCGACCGCGGCCGGCGTGGGTCCGGCGCTGATCAGCACCACCAGGATCGCCGCCTGCCCGCACAGCAGTGCAGCCGCACCGGCCAGCGCGGTGCGCCGGGCGACGTCGTGCTGCGCGGCGAGCAATGCGCCTTCCCGCGCCTGCACCAGGGCCAACATACGGCCCTCGGCGCCGAACGCCCGGACCTCGCGCAACCCGGTCAGCGCGTCGAGCGCCGTGATGCGCAGCGCACCGGCCGTACCGGCAAGTCGCCCGCCGGCGCTCGCCGTGATGCGCGCCGCGGCCAGCGGCAGGGCAAAGGCCGGGATGGCGAACAATATCCCCACCGCCACCGCTGTCGCGCCGTTCCACAACCCGATCAGCACCATCAGCGCCGGCAGCAACAGGACAGCGGCCGCCAATGGCACAAGGACGCGCAGATACAGTCCGTCCAGTGCCTCTACGTCGCCGACGAGGCGCGCCAATACGTCACCGGATTGGCGAAATCCCAGACCTGCGGCCGAACTCCGTGCCAATCTTCGAAAGAACCAGACCCGCAGGTCGGCGAGGGCACGGAAGGTGGCGGAATGCGTGACCATCCGCTCCAGGTAGCGCAACACGACGCGCGCGCCGCCGAACACATCGAGCAGCACCGGAACGGCCAGTATGCCCGTAGCAACGGCAGCGCCGATCACCCAGCCGGCCAGCGTCATCAGCCCCGCGCCCGCCGCCACCGCGGCCAGCGAGACCACCACCCCAAAACCCAGCCAGCCCGCCCGATTGCGCCACAGCAACAGAATCCGCGCGAGATCCTTCATGCGGATTTCCTGATCGTCGCCGCTCGCCCTTCCCGCAAATCGAGCCGTCGGCCGGAGAAGGCATGCGCCGACGAGGAATGGCTCGCCAGGATCACCGTTCGCCCCAACGCCAGCCGACGCAAGCTGTCGAGCACCTCCGCCTCGGTTACCGGATCGAGATGCGCTGTCGGTTCGTCGAGCAGCAACAGCGGCGCGTTCTTGAGGAAGGCACGCGCGACCGCCACGCGCTGCGCCTCGCCACCCGATAGTCCGTAACCCCCCTCCCCGACCGGCGTGTCCAGGCCGCGCGGAAGGGCGTTAGCGAAGTCGGTCACGTGGGCCGCGCGGGCGGCTTCCTCCACCTCCTCCGACGTTGCCTCCGGGCGGGCGAAGCTGATGTTCTCGCGGATCGTACCAGCGAACAGCACCGGTCGCTGGCCGATCCAGGCAGTGAGACGCGACAGCGCCTGCGGCACAAGGTCTGCAATATCGGCGCCGTTGACGGTGATGCGTCCAGAATCAGGGCGGACGAAGCCGAGCAATATCTCGATCACGCTCGATTTGCCCGCTCCCGAAGGTCCGGCGAGCACCAGCGTTTCCCCCGTCGGGACCCGGAAACTCAGCCCGTCGAGCGCCGCGCCGCGGGCGGGGTCCCAGACCAGGCGCACATCCTCGAATGCAACAGTGACGCCACGCGCGGCCACGGTGCGAACCTCCCGCGCCGGCGCGGGCGCTGGCTCCGGCACCGGCGCCAGATTTATCAGTTCCTCGGCCGCCCCCGTGGCGTGCAACCTGTCTTGGTATGCGGCCGAAAATGCACGCAGCGGAGCGAAGAATTCGGGCACCAGCAACAAGACGAACAGCGCCGGAGCAGGAGCCGGCAAATCGTGGTGCAGCAGCATCAGCCCGTAGCGCACCGCCAGAGCGACGAGCGCCGCCGCAGCCGCCAAATCGAGCACAGCGGATGAGAGGAAGGCGACGCGCAACACGCGCATGGTGCGTCGCCGCAGCTCATCCGCCGCTGCCGCCAGCGCCCGTGCCTCGTCCTCGGCGCGTCCATACAGCACGATCGTGGCTATGCCGCGCACCCGGTCGAGAAAGCGCGCCTGCAGCCGGGCAAGCGCCACAAACTGCCGGCGCGAAGCCGTGGCGGCGCTGATGCCGGCCACGGCCATGCCCACGGGGACGAACAGCCCGCATAGCACCAGCACGAGCGCGGCAATCGGGTCGGCCCAAAGCGCCACAGCCGCGACCAGCGTCGGGGCAATCACGGCGAAGCTGGCCGCGGGGATCCAGCGGGAGAACAGCCCATCGAGCGCCTCCACCCGGTCCACGGCGGTGGTGGCCAACTCTCCCGAATGACGCTGACGCAGCAAGGCCGGCCCGGCGTGCATCAGCCGGGCCACGACATCGCTGCGCAGCCTTCTCCGCGCGATCGCACCGGCCCGGGCGGCGACCCGTTCCGCCGCCCAGCTCACCGTCGCCCGCAACAACCCCAGGAGCCCGAAACCGACAAGCGGCCAAATGGCGCGGCCATGCCCCGTCAGTGCAATAGCCAGCACCATAGCGGCGCACCAAGCCTGAGCGATTGCCGCGGCAGTGCCGGCCAGAGACAGCAGGATGATAGGCCGAGCGGCTCGTTTGCCCAGGCTGGTCTGCTGGCGCAGCCATGCTTTTGCCGCGCGCTTGGGCGCGAACGGATCAGGTGTCGCCATGCCGGAGGACTAGTCCGAAACCGCTCCGCCGGCACGCCGCCGAAGGCTTAAAACTTTGCCATCGGCTTTGATCATTTGACCAATCCGCGTTTCCGTCCCGTTCCTCACGGAACCGCGAGAATCGTGTCCACCCTGCAATGATATGGGAGCATAAAGACGACACCCAGGGAACACCATAGGAACATCTCTCCCAATCACCTCTCCCGCGCGGGAGAGGTTGCCACGCGCAGCGTGGCGGGTGAGGGTAGCACTCCCATCTTTACCCCCCTCCCTCAGCCCCGAAGGCGTTGAGCCCGGTCTGCGCCCGCCCCAGGATCAGCGCGTGCACGTCGTGCGTGCCCTCGTAGGTATTCACCGCCTCCAGATTCATCACATGCCGGATGACGTGGTACTCGTCGGCGATACCGTTGCCCCCGTGCATGTCGCGGGCCTCCCGCGCAATCGCCAGAGCCTTGCCACAGGAGTTGCGCTTCAGCATGGAGATCATCTCCGGCGCGGCCTCATGCGCATCCATCAGCCGCCCGAGGCGCAGCACCGATTGCAGACCGAGCGCGATCTCGGTCTGCATGTCGGCAAGCTTCTTCTGAATAAGCTGCGTGGCAGCCAGCGGCCGGCCGAACAGCATCCGTTGCATCGTGTAGTCGCGCGCCGCCATCCAGCAGAACTCGGCGGCGCCGAGCGCGCCCCAGGCGATCCCGTAGCGGGCGTTGTTGAGGCAGGAGAACGGTCCCCGCAGGCCTTTCAGGCCGGGCAGCATATTCTCCCCCGGCACGAACACGTCCTGCATCATGATCATGCCGGTGGTGCTGGCACGCAGCGAAAACTTGCCCTCGATCTTCGGCGTGGTCAGGCCCTGCATGCCACGTTCCAGAATGAAGCCGCGAATATCGCCGGCCTCGTCCTTCGCCCAGACCACCAGAACGTCGGCCAGCGGCGAATTGGTGATCCAGGTTTTGGTTCCGTTCAGCACGAAACCGCCAACTGCGGATTTCGCCCGCGACCGCATCGAGGCCGGGTCCGATCCGGCGTCGGGTTCCGTCAGGCCAAAGCAGCCGACCCACTCCCCGGACCGTAGCTTCGGCAGATAGTGCTCCTTCTGCGCGTCGGAGCCGAAGGCGTGGATGGGATACATCACCAGCGACGACTGCACGGAAAAGCAGGAGCGGTAGCCGGAATCGACGCGCTCCACCTCACGCGCAATCAGCCCGTAAGCGACGTAGTTGACGCCGGCGCAGCCATATCCCTCCAGCGTCGCGCCCAGGAAACCCATCTCGCCCATCTCGTTCATGATGGCGCGGTCGAAGCGTTCGTGCCGGTTCGCGTCCAACACGCGGGGGAACAATCTCTCCTGGCAATAGGCACGCGCGGCGTCGCGGATCGCACGTTCCTCGTCGGCAAGCTGAGCCTCGAGACGCAGCGGATCGTCCCAGGTGAACGGAGTGAACCGACTCCGGGGCCGCTCGAGATCCGTCATGCCTCGGTTTCCACCTCGGCGGTCGGGGTTGGCTGGGCGCGCGCAGGTCGCGTCGCCAGCCGCATGAAGGCGGGCACGTCGGCGCCGAAACCGATGATCGGGGAAGCCGCCTCCTCCTCGCGCCGCGGCGCGGACCGCATGCGGGCCGGAGGACGCGGCGCAGGAGACTGCGATGGCGCGGGCTGCTTCGCCTCCGGCTTCGGCTGGCGCTTCTCGGCTTTTTTCTTCTCTTGTTTCTCGTCTTGTTTCTCGGGCCGCTTCTTTTCCACGCTGGCCTTGGAGCCGCCGCGGCGGCGGCGCCGGCCCCCGTCCTCCGCCGCCCAATCAACCGGATCCAGCCCCTCGACCACCACAGGTGGAATTGAGTGCCCGGTCAGTTTCTCGATCGCCTCGACCGCTAGCCGATCCTCCGGCGTGGCTATCGTGAACGCCCGGCCTTCCAGCCCGGCCCGGCCGGTCCGCCCGATCCGGTGCACATAGTCTTCCGCATGATGCGGCACGTCGAAATTGAACACGTGCGACAAGCCGCCGATATCGAGGCCTCGCGCCGCCACGTCGCTGCATACCAGCAGTTGCAGCTCCCCTGACTTGAACTTCTCCAGCGTGGCGAAGCGGACCGTCTGGCTCATATCGCCATGCAGCGCGCCGGCACTGAACCGGTGCTTGCTCAGTGATTTGTAGAGGATGTCCACATCGCGCTTGCGATTGCAGAAGATCAACGCGTTCTGTACCCGCTGCGTGCGCACCAGTCGGCGCAGCGACTCGCGCTTGTCGTGCTCTGCCACCAGAATGAGGCCCTCGGTGATCGTGGTCGCCACCGACGCGGGGCGGGAGACCGAAATCTCCTTCGGGTTGACGAGGAAGGCATCGGCAAGCCGGCGGATTTCCGGCAGCAGGGTGGCCGAGAAAAACAGCGTCTGCCGGCTGCGCGGCAGCAGGCTGACGATCCGCTCCACATCGGGAATGAAGCCCATGTCGAGCATTCGGTCGGCTTCATCGATCACCAGGATCTTGACGTCGCTCAACAACACGGTGCCGCGTTCGAACATGTCGATCAGTCGGCCGGGCGTCGCGATCAGCACATCGACGCCCCGCATCAGGAGGTCCTTCTGATCGGCCATGCTCTCGCCGCCGATGATCAGGGCATGCGTGAGCTTCAGGTATTTGCCGTACTGGACGAAGTTATCGGCGACCTGCAGTGCCAGTTCGCGGGTGGGCTCCAGGATGAGGGTGCGCGGCATGCGCGCCCGAGCGCGCGAGCCGGACAGGATGTCGAGCAGCGGCAGAGTGAAACTGGCGGTCTTGCCGGTGCCCGTCTGGGCGGCACCCAGCACGTCGCGCCCCATCAGCACGAACGGGATAGCCTGCTCCTGGATCGGGGTCGGATGGCGATAGCCCATCTCCGCGATCGCCCGCAGCACGAACTCCGACAGCCCGAGCTCATCGAACAGCGGACGACGGGGCTCGGTCGATAGTTGCTCCGGCCCTCCGGCCGGCGGCTTATCCGTGGTTGTGTCCACGGCTGCGTCCGCCGGGGCGGTGATCGTGTCGGTCAAATTCCTGTCCAGTCGAGTTTCGCGTTCGCTCGGGCGAAATGGGCGCAGCGCGCCACGCGCAAGACACGCCCAGGCACCGTGCAGCCCGCAGCGTGTTTCGCGGCGGGGTATCGGGGCGAAACGCCCGAAAGTCAAGTTGGCGCGGTCGGCCGGGCCGCCCTATGGAAATGCTCGTATCGGTCGCCCAAAATAGGCTCCAACCTGCTCGCCGCACCGGAATTGACTTTGGAGGAACCATGCTCCGCCGGCTGACCCGTCCGCTTGTCCTCGCCGCCACGCTGGCGGCCGGCTGTGCCGCCTTCGCCATCGCAACACCCGCTTTGGCCTGGGGCGGCTCCTTTATCGGCATCGCCCCGCCGCCCGTGTATTACCCGCCGCCTGTCTATTATTATCCGCCACCGGTTTACTACGCGCCGCCCCCGGTAACATACGCGCCGCCACCGGCTCGTTACGCCGTTCAATCCTGCTGTGCCGGCACCACGATTTGCCCGATGGAACATCCGGTACCCGCCGGCACCACCTGCTGGTGCACAAACAGCCTCAGTGGCCGATCCTATGGTCGCGCAAGCTGACGGTGGCGGATCCCTCACGTCCCGCCGTGGATGACTCACCCCGTTACGCTGCGCGCATCGAAGACTATGCGCTGATCGGCGACTGCAACACCGGCGCCCTCGTCAGTCGTGACGGCTCGATCGACTGGCTCTGCCTGCCTCGTTTCGACGACGCAGCGTGCTTCACCGCGCTGCTCGATACCCCGGATGCGGGGCGCTGGCGCATCGCGCCGCAGGACGGCTCGGCACGCGTGAGCCGCCGCTACCGCCCGGCGACCATGATCGTCGAGACCACGTTCGAAACGGCTGAGGGCGCAGCCGTGTTGATCGACTTCATGCCCATTTGGGCCGCCGGCCCCGCGGTCGTTCGCATCCTGCGCGGCCTGCGCGGGCGGACGCGCATGTGCTTCGAACTGGCGCTCCGCTTCGAATATGGTTCGGTGGTCCCCTGGGTGACACGCCTGCGCACGGGATTCGGCGTGCGCGCCGTCGCCGGCCCACATCAGGCGATGTTGCATAGCACCGTCCCGGTGGAAGGACGGGATTTCAGGACCGTTGCCGATTTTACTCTCGACCCGGACGGGGAAGAATTCTTCGTCCTCGCCTATGGTCCGTCACATCTGCCGACACCGGCGGTACCCGACCCGGACCGCGCGCTGCATGCGACCGAGGCGTTCTGGACAGATTGGTCGCGTCGCGGCACTTACGAAGGCGAGTGGCAGCCGGCGGTGCAGCGCTCCTTGCTGACGTTGAAGGCGCTTACATTCGCACCAACCGGTGGCATTATCGCCGCGCCCACGACATCGTTGCCGGAGAAACTCGGCGGCTCGCGCAACTGGGATTACCGTTTCTGTTGGCTGCGCGACGCGACGTTCACGTTGCTCGCCCTGATCCATGCCGGCTACCGCGAGGAGGCGAGAGCCTGGAGCGAATGGCTGCGACGCAGCGTCGCAGGCAGTCCCGACCAGTTGCAGACCCTCTACGGCCTTGCCGGCGAGCGACGGATCCAGGAGTGGGAAGTGGCGACGCTGGCTGGCTACCAGGGAGCGAAGCCGGTGCGCATCGGCAATGCCGCCAGCGAACAGTTGCAGATCGATGTCTTCGGGGAAGTGGTCGATGCGCTGTACCAAGCCGATCGCGGTGGCTTGGCCCCGCCCGCGGAAACCTGGGAGCTGCAGCGGGAAATTGCCAATCACCTGGTGACGCTATGGGACCAGCCGGATGAAAGCATCTGGGAGGTGCGTGGCGGGCGCCGGCAGTTCACCTTCTCCAAGGTAATGGCCTGGGTGGCGATGGATCGCGTGGTGAAAACAGCGGAGGAACGCAAGCTTACGGACGCCCCGCTCAGTCAATGGCGGGCTGTGCGCGATCAGATCCATGCCACCGTTTGCCGGCAGGGATTCAACAGCGGGAAGAACAGTTTCGTGCAGGAGCTTGGCGGCGATTCGCTGGACGCGAGCCTGCTGATGATACCGCTGGTCGGCTTCCTGCCGGCAACCGATCCGCGCATGGTCGGGACCACGTCGGCGATCGAGCGCGAGCTGATGCATGGTGATCTCGTGCTGCGATACCACACCACCGAGACGAAGGACGGGCTGCCGCCGGGGGAGGGTGTTTTCCTCGCCTGCAGCTTCTGGTTCGCCGATAATCTCGTGCTGCAGGGCCGCTACGACGATGCGCGCAGGTTGTTCCAGCGCCTGCTCGCGCTGGCCAACGATGTGGGTCTCCTGTCGGAAGAGTATGACCCTGAGACGCAACGGCTGGTCGGGAATTTCCCGCAGGCTTTCTCCCATTTGGCGCTGATCAACACGGCGCTCAATCTGAGCGATTATGGTCCCGCGCATCAGCGCGGGGCTGGCGATTGATACGGGATCGCCAGACCGCGATACTCGTCGCATGACAGCCTCAGAGCAGCCGCTCGAAAACGCGCGGGTGGTGATCACGCGGGAGGGCCTGCGCGACGGCTCATTGCTCGCCCGTGTGCGTTCGGGTCTCCTGCCCGGGATGAAAGTGAAGACCGACGCGGAAATCGAGGCGTCGCTCGATGCGGTGCTGGCCGGGCATGATGCGCGGCAGGACGTATGGCTGTTCGGCTATGGCTCCCTCATGTGGAACCCCGCCTTCATCTTCGCGGAGCAGCGGCCAGCCTTGCTGCGCGGCTGGCATCGCCGGTTCTGCCTCGGGCTGACCATGGGCCGCGGCTCACCGGACTGGCCGGGACTGATGTTGGCGCTGGACCACGGCGGATCTTGCCAGGGAATCGCCTTTCGTGTGGCTGCACCTGCCCGCGACGAGCTGCTGCTGGTTTGGCGACGGGAGATGTTCGGTCAGGCTTATCTCGCCCGCTGGGTCAATGTGCAGGCCGCCCAGGAGACGTTTCGCGCGATCAGCTTCGTCGTCAACCGCCGGCATGAGCGCTACACGGGACCTCTGTCCGAGCCGGCAATCGCGGCGCGCCTGGCCACCGCAGCCGGCGCGCTCGGCAGCGGCACCGAATACCTGCACCAGACGATCGAGCACCTGCGCGAGCTGGGCTTGCGCGACCGGCGGCTCGAGCGACTCGAACGGCTGGTCGCACAGCACCATCATGCGACATCCAGCCTGGTTGCCGCTTCGACAGCCTGACCTTGTATTAACCTTGCCCAGCAAGCGACGAAGCCTGCGACCGCGCCGCCTGGGTCCGGGCATCACCCGCGTTGCATTCGGCTCAACACCGGTTGAGAACCATCCTTTGCCGGCGCGGCCAGACCGCCTTATTTGCCGGCCGGCACCGTAGCGCAACGGCGGAGGCGGAATGTATTTCGACCGGCGGCTTTGGGAACTGACGCGCGGGCTGCGCGGGCGGATCGCCGCCTCCATCCTGATGGGGTTGCTTGCACTGGCTGTCGGCATTGCCCGCTTCGCCTTTCTCGGCCGCTTCCTCGCCGGCGTGTTTGCCGGCGCACCGGCGGCGGCGCTGGCTTGGCCGCTTGCCGCCGCGTTCGCCTGCATCGTGCTCCGTCCGGTGCTGGATGATGCGCGCACTATGCTGGCGCACCGTACCGCGACTATTGTGCAGGAGACGCTGCGCGGACGCCTGTACGACAAAATCGTCGCCCTTGGTCCCGCCTGGTTCGGTGCCGAGCGCACCGGCGGCGTGATGCTGTCCCTGGTCGATGGGGTCGAGCAATTGCAGACCTTCTTCGGCCAGTATCTGCCCCAAGTGGCGATCGCCGCCTTCGCTCCGCTGGCGATCTTCGTCTTTATCGCCATCTGGGACCTGCCGGTGGCCACGGTGATGCTGATCGCGGCGCTGTTGACTCTCGTGGCGCCCACTTTCGCGCATCAGCGCACGGGCATGGCCTCGGTCGAACGCATGCGGGCGCTGAAAGCGTTCGGCGAGGAATTCCTGGATGCGGTGCAGGGCCTGCCGACGCTGAAAGCCTTCGGCCAAAGCCACGCGTACGGCCGGATGCTGGCAGCCAAGGCGCGAGCCCTGTCGGAAAGCACATTCTGGGTGTTGTCGCTGAGTGTCATTACGCGCGGCGTCACGGATCTGGGCTGCGCACTCGGCGCGGCAGCCGCTTTGGCAGTGGGCGCCTGGCGCGTGCAGCACGGCGAAATGACAATCACCGCGCTGCTGATCGTCCTGATGGCCGGGACGGAGATTTTCCGGCCACTGCGCGATCTGCGCACAGTGCTGCACCAGGGCATGACGGGCCAATCCGCCGCAGCCGGCATCCACGCGTTGATGGAAGCCCCGGTCACCGCGCCCGGACGCCCCTCACCTCTCCCGCTTGCGGGAGAGGTCGGTTCGCAGAGCGAACCGGGTGAGGGCATCATGTTTGATTACGTCAGCTTCGCCTATCCCGGCGGCCGGCAGCCGGCCCACCGCGACCTGAGCTTCACGATCGCTCCTGGCGAACGGGTGGGCATCGTCGGGCCGAGCGGCTCCGGCAAATCCTCGATCGTCCGGCTGCTGTTGCGGCTGCATGACCCGCAGTCCGGGGCGGTGCGGATCGGCGGGCGCGACCTTCGCACCCTCGACCCGGATTCGGTCCGGCGGATGATCGCAGTGGTTGCGCAGGATACTTACCTGTTCCACGGCACGGTCGAGGAGAACCTGAGCCTCGGCAAACCGGACGCCAGCGAACCGGAGCTGGTCGCCGCGGCGAAGGCCGCCAACGCGCACGACTTCATCACCGCCCTGCCGGACGGCTATGCCACTGTGATCGGGGAGCGCGGCACGCGGCTTTCCGGCGGCCAGCGTCAGCGCATCGCGATCGCCCGCGCGCTGCTGCGCGACGCCCCGATCCTGGTGCTCGACGAGGCGCTGTCCTCCGTCGATGCGGAGAACGAGGCGATCATTCAATCCGCGCTGGACCGTTTGATGGCCGGCCGGACCACGCTGATTCTGGCGCACCGGCTCTCCAGCGTCATCGATGCCGACCGCATCCTGGTGCTGGAGGACGGGCGCGTCGCCGAAAGCGGCACCCATGCCGCGCTGATCGCCCATGACGGGCCATATCGCCGCCTGATGGGCCCGCAACTCGCCGAACGCGGCGCCGAGGCGTTCGCCGATTTGCCGGAGCTCTCGCGCGCGGTGTCCGAGACCGAGACGGAAACTCGCCCCGCCGTCCGTGCCATCGCCGAAGACGCCGCCGAGGTCGGCTGGCCGGCAACGATCCGCTCGCTCGCGCAGTTCATCCGGCCCTGGCGCACCGTGTTCTCCGTCACCGTGTTGTGCGGCATCGGGCGCGTTATCGCCTTCATCGGCGTCGGCGTGCTCGGCGCACTGGTCCTTGGCCGGGTAAAGGCGGGATCACCGACGACCTGGTTGATCGCTGCGTTGCTCGCCGCGGCGCCGCTGGCCGCGTTGCTGCACTGGCTGGAGTCCTGGCTCGCGCATTTCATGGCGTACCAACTGCTCGCCGAGCTGCGTGTCCGGCTCTACGCCAAGCTGGAGCAATTGGCGCCGGCTTATCTGTTGAAGCGGCGCTCGGGCGACCTGGTCGCGCTGGCAACACAGGACATCGAAACAGTCGAGTATTTCTACGCACACACCGTGGCGCCGGCTTTCGTCGCCGTGCTGGTGCCGGCAGCGGTACTCGGAGCGCTGGCATGGATTGCCTGGCCCCTTGCGCTCGCCCTGCTGCCCTTCCTGGCTTATGCCGGGGCCTCGCCGGTACTGGGGCGACGCAGGATCGATCGGTTGGCCTCGGCGGCACGTGGCGCTTTGGGTGAGCTGGCCGCCTATGCCACCGAGACGATCCAAGGCCTCGCTGAACTGGTAGCCTTCAATGCCGCTGACCGCCGGCGCGGCGGCTTCATGGCGCTGACGCGGCGCTACCAGGAGATGCGGCTCACTCTGCTCGCCGACCTGACCCGGCAAACGGCAGGCCAGGAAATCGCAACAGGGTTAGGCGGCCTCGCAGTGGCGGCGGTCGGCGCACCGCTGGTGCTGCATGGATGGATCGCCCCCGCCATGCTCCCGTTGTTGGTGCTGGTCGCCATCTCCGCCTTCCTGCCCGTCTCCGAGATCGCGCAGGTCGGCCGACAGCTTGCTGACACCATCGCCTCGACCCGGCGGCTGCATGTGGTGGACGCTGAGCCGGTGGCGATCACCGACGGACCGCTCGACCCGCCGCCGCAACCGGGCGGCTCCGGCGTGTTGTTCGATGCGGTGCGCTTCACCTACCCCGGGCGGCATCGTCCCGCGCTGGACCGGGTGAGCTTCGAGGTCCCGGCCGGCGCCACCGTTGCGCTGGTCGGGCCATCGGGGGCCGGCAAGACCACGCTCGCCAACCTGCTGTTGCGCTTCTGGGACCCCGATACCGGCGCGATTCGTATCGACGGGCTCGATCTGCGCCAGATGACGCTGGATGGCCTGCGCGCGCGCATCGCTCTGGTGGCGCAGGACACGTATCTGTTTAACGATACGCTGGAGGCGAACGTCCGCCTCGCACGCCCAGATGCCGAAAAATCGGAAGTCGAGCGAGCGTTGCGGCTCGCCGCGCTGGAAAGCTTCGTCGCCGGCCTGCCGGAGGGTTTGGCGACACGGGTGGGCGAGCGTGGCGTACAGCTTTCGGGCGGGCAACGTCAGCGTATCGCCATCGCACGGGCCTTCCTGAAAGATGCACCGCTGCTGGTGTTGGACGAGGCAACCTCGCATCTCGACACGATCAGCGAGCAAGCAGTGCGGACGGCGCTGGATGCGCTGATGGTGGATCGCACCACGATCGTCGTGGCGCACCGGCTTTCAACAGTGCGAAGCGCCGATCTGATCATTGTGCTGGACGCCGGGCGGCTTATCGAGGTCGGTACCCACGCCGAGCTGATCACCCGGCGTGGGATTTATGCACGGCTGGTGGATCGCCAGATGGCTGGACTGGCGATACGTGCCTGAAGCGCGGCGGTTTTTCAGGCGTGACGGCGCCGCACCAAGGCGAGACCGGCCAGACCAGAGGCGAACAGGACCAGCGTTGCCGGTTCCGGCACCCCGGTGATGAAGCCGATCGTGTTACCCGCTCCATTCATGTAGAAGCCCACGATGTGGCCGGCGTCGTTGATGCCGTTGGCGACCACGGCCGCCGAGCCGTACGGATCGAGCGTGGTGAACACCCCGCCGACATCGAGGAATCCGAACATGTTGCCGTTGGCAAGCGTGTAATCGCCAACAATCGCACCCAGGTCATTGATACCGAGCGCCTGGGTGGAAACCGCTCCGGGAACCGTGATGCTACTGACTGTCCCGCCGATATCCTCGAACCCGGCGAAGGTGGGAGCCGTGTTAGGGGTAAGCTGATAGAATCCCACCACGTCGCCGGCGTTGTTCACACCAGTCGCCTGGCTGTTGAAGTTCGGGCCGAACTTGGAGACGAGCAGAGCGTTGATATCGGTGTAGGTGCCACCCGGCCCGGGCGCGAGCGAGAACGCCTTTTGCAACGTGGCACCCGTTACATCGGTAGAGGAGTAGCCGGCGATTTCGTTGCCGTTCTGATTGATCCCCAGAAGCTGGTTGAAGAGCGTACCGGGCCGATCGACGGTCACGAACGAGCCGCTGGCCGGCTTGTAGAAGCCGTGGTTGGTCCCATCAGGATTGACATAGAACCCCACAGTGTCACCGAGCGCGTCGATGCCGATGACTTGGGTCCCGCCGGTCGCCCCCGGAAAGTTCTCCCGCGTGAAGTTGCCCATCTTGAAGGGCTTCACCACCTGGAAGCCATTGAAGATCGTCGCATTCCCATAACCCACAACGACATCAGAACCGTTGATGCCGAGCGCCTGAGTAAAGGTGGGATTCAGCGGATCGACGATGTTGATGAACGAGGTCGCGTGTGCGCTGCCGGCCCCGGCCGAAATCAATGCGGCCAAGCCGAGCGCGGAGGAAATCCTGATCATATCCTGTTTCTCCTGCGTCAAAAGCGTTCGACAGTGAACGCGGAACGGATGATCCTGGAGTAAGGTGACCCCTTGCGTGACCGCAGTCACATGGTCGCACAAGTTATCGGATGTGGTTGTTGATTTGGGCTGAGTGAGCGGGCCGTGGAGCGGGGGCGCGCCCTTTCTTGCTCAGGCCGCGCATGAACTCTGCCGGTCGGGCAGCTACACCCTCCGGTAAGACATGTCCAGCGAAGCTTGCCTTTTTGTCATCACAGCCGCGTGATACAGCGCGGCTCCAGGCTGGAGGACGCACATCGAGGCCGCGCACTCACCTTATCGGCTGGGCTGGCGGACGGGCGGTCTCAGCACCTGCCGTGCAATGGGCGCATACGGGTGGCGAATATTCCGTCATCCATGGATCGACGGGCGATCTCGGCTGCATCCGGCACCAGCGCCTATCGCTGGAGGCTAACCGCGTATGGCGATCCCGGTGGCGGTATCAACTCCCAGTTCACCTAGCAGCTTCTCGGGACACTCGATTACCGGGCATCGCGTTCGATGGCGATACGGGTCGGTTATCGACACCTTCAGTTCCAATACAGAGGCGATACCTTGCATCAGAACATGGGAATGAGCGGACCGAGACTCGGTGCAACGACGCAGTTCTGAGACATGGCTCCAGCGCCAGCGATCTCACCCCTCATACACAACGCGATGATACCCGCGGGCATAATAAATCAGTCCCTCATGCACCGAGCCGACCTGCACCGCCTCGACGATGCAAAAGAACACGTCGTGCGTGCCGACCTCCACCACTTGGTCGATGCGGCAGTCGAACGCCACCGCCGCGCCTTCCAGCACCGGGGCGCCGGTCGCCAGCTTGTACCAGGCGCCTGAGTTCGAACCGCTCCTCCATGGTGTGCTCGGTAAGCCCGGCAAACAAGGGTGAAAGCGCCTGCTGGCGCGCGGTCAGCGTGTTGATGCAGATGGCCCGGTTGCCCTTCAGGGCCGGGTAGGAATTGTTGGCGCGGTTGGCGCAGACCAGCAGGGTCGGCGGCGTATCGGTTACGCTGCAAACGGCGGAAGCCGTGAAGCCCGCCCGCCCCGCCGGCCCGTCGGTAGTGATCACGTTCACTGCCGCGCCGAGCCGGGCCATGGCGTCGCGATAGGCTTCCTTGCTGACCGGCACAGCGACCTCCATCGACCGCGCGGCGCGATCCGGCCAGTATGGCCCGTTGCTAGCGGCCGTAAACCGCCCGTGCGTTCTCGCGGAAGAACCGGCGCCGGTCGGCCTCTGGCAGAGTTGCCGGCAGCGCGCGCTTCGGATCGTCGAAATCCCAATGCGGATAGTCGGAGGCGAACAGCACCCGGCTGCCGATCCAACCGATCAGGTCAGCGAGGTGATCGCGGTTCGCCGGCTCTTCCATCGGTTGGCTGGTGAACCAGACCTGCCGCTGGATGAACTCCGAGGGCAGACGGCTCAGATGCGGCGTCTCGTCGCGCATCCGTGCCCAGAGCTTGTCGAGGCGCCAGCAGAACGACGGCGCCCAGCCGAAGCCGCCCTCGATCATGACGAATTTCAGCGCCGGCAGATCCTCGAACAGACCATCTAGGATCATGCTGGCGAGATGCGCCTGAAAAGCCTGCGCGTGCGCCAGCATGTCCTCCAGGTAGAAGCTCGGCCAGCCGCCGCCGGTGGATGGATGGCCGGAAAAGCCGAACGCATGCATGCCCACGGGGATGTTCGCTGCCGCGGCGGCCTCGAAGATCCGCCGGTAGCGCCGCGCGCCGAACGGTTCAAGCGTGCGGCTCATGAGCAAGACATGGCCGAACCCCTCGATCGCGGCGCAACGCTCGATTTCCGCGGCGGCGACCAGCGGGTCCTCGTAATTCACCACGATGGAGGCACGCAGCCGCGGCTCGGGACGAACCAGGTGCTCGATCTGCCACTCGTTCATCGCCCGGCTGACCGCGTTGCCGAGGTCACCGTTCATGAAATTCTGGCTCGGCTGCGGCGGGTTCACCAGGCCGAGCTCGACATTGAACGGATCGAGGTGCTGGGCACGCGTGAAGTCGAGATTGGTGCCCGGCGGCGAGCCATCCGGCGGCCAGGCATCGCGCCGTGCCGCCATCGGCGCCGATTTCGGAAACGCCGGCGCGCCCTCCGCAAAACCGGTGCGGTGCGCCATTCCGTAGGTCTCGATGTGACGGCGCCAGCGCGCCGGCAGAAACGGATAGAGATCGACGATCGAGCGCGGCCCGAGATGCAAGTCGCAATCGGCGATCGCCAGCCGGCTGGTAGTGGGCGTGGCGACCTGCAACTCGCGCAGCTCGATAGTCATCGATCGTTTCTCCTGATTGCGGTCAGCCGAAGTTATACACCTGCAACGCGTTGTCGCGCAGGATCATCCGCTCCTCTGTCTCCGACAGCCGGATCCGCCAGGCAGTGCGCGGGTCGTCGTAGTCCCAGTGCGGATAGTCGCTGGAATAAACGATGCGGTCCCAACCGAGCCACTCGAAAGTCTGGCGCAGGTCCTCGGGGTTTTCCGGCTCTTCGACCGGCTGCGTCGCGAACCAGAGATTGCTGCGCATATACTCCGAAGGCGGTCGCTTCAGATGCGGCACCTCGTCGCGCATCTTCTTCCAGTGCGTGTCCAGGCGCCAGGCAAGGTTCGGCCCCCAGGCGAAGCCACCCTCGATCATCACCACCTTGAGACGGGGGAAGGCCTCGAACACGCCTTCCAGGATCAGGCTCGCCGCCTGGTTCTGCATCGAATGCACCAGCATATGGTGGTCCTCGATGTAGAATTGCGGCCAGCCGCCGGCGGACGGCGCGCTGTTCTGCGTGCCGCCGATATGCAGGCCGATGGAAAAGCCGTTGGCCTGGGCAGCGGCGAAGATCGGCCAATAGCGCTTGCGCCCGAGCGGCTCGCTGGTTTTGGAGCCGAGCTGGATCTGGGCGAACGCTTTGTCGCCGGCGCGGGATTCGATCTCCTTGACCGCCGCCTCGGGGTCATCCTGCGGCACCAGCACGGAGGCGCGCAGCCGCGGCTCCGGCACATAGAATTTCTGCTTCTGCCACTCGTTCATCGCCGTGCAGAAAGCCGCCGCCGCCTCATGGTTGCGCGCGATATTGGCGTTCAGCAGCGGTTCCAGTACACCGAACGCGACGTTGTTGGCATCCAGGTGCTGCTCGCGCATAAAGTCCACATCCGAGCCTGGCAGCCCGCCGCCCGGCGGCCAGGCGTCGCGACGGCACGTGTTCGGCTGGAACCGCGGATATGTACCGCGCGCGGCATACGGGCCGCAGACGAACTTGTCGTATTCGGAGAGGTACCGACGCCAGCGCGACGACAGATAAGGGTCGAGGTCGCGCGGGGTCTTCATATAGGGATGGATGTCGGTATCGATGATGCCGAGGCGCGCCTGTGCTTCGGGCCGGCGCTCCAGAACGTCCGCGGTCATACTCATTGCATCGTCTCCTTGAGACGGGGATAGGTCGCTAAAGGATTATCATAGCGCATCTTCTGGACTAGGCTCGGATTGAGCCCGGCCGGCAGCGGTTCGTCACCGTCGAACTGCCAGTGCGGATAATCGGTGGCAAACAACAGCATCTCGTCCGAGCCGATCTGATTGATAATGCGGTCGAGCGATTTCGGGTCCGGCGGCGCGTCGATCGGTTGCGCTGTGAGCCGAACCCGGTCGCGGATGATCGTGGCCGGCAAGTTTTTCACCCAGGGCACTTCGGCTCGCACGCCGCGCCAGGTCTTGATGGCGCGCCACAGGAACGCCGGCAACCAGGTGACGCCTGATTCAATCAACACCACCCGCAGGTTCGGGAATTTCACGAACACGCCGTTGGAGACCAGGCTCAGCAACTGGTCCTCAAAGGTCTGCTGGTGGGCGACGTAGTCGTGCAGGAAATGCGACGGCCAGCCGGTGGAAAGCGGCGCATAGCGATACATGCTGCCCGCATGCAGGCCGATCGGCAGGTCGTGGCGCACTGCCGCCTCATAAATCGGCCAATAATAGCTGCGTCCCAGCATCATCTCGCAAGCGACCGGCATCAGCACCTGTACGAAACGCTTGTCGGGCGCCTTGCGTTCTATCTCCTCCACCGCGAGCAGCGGCGCCTGGGCGGGGATGACGATGGAGGCGCGCAGGCGCAATTCCTTGTCGAGCCAGTGCTCGGCGATCCAGTCGTTGACGGCGGAGCAGATCGCCGCGCCCATTGTCTCGCTGACCGCGATCTGCCCGCCATACATCGTATTGCAGATCGCCACGCCAAGGCCGAACGGATCAAGCGCCTGGTTGCGCATGGCATCGAGGCTCGTGCCCGACTTGGCTTTCTCCGCCCGCCAGTCGGGTCGGCAAGAAATGGGTGCACCGGGCGGATAGCTTTGCAGGTCTAGGCCATCGATGCCGCGCGCAACGAAGGATTCCTGCCAGAACTCGTCCATATACGGCAGCAGCGCCTTCACGCTGGGGATCGAGGGGTGGATGTCGCAGTCGATGACGGTCTGCACGGTTGTTATCCCTTAACTCCAGAAGGCGAGAGCGAACCGGCCCTCCGGGGCAGCCAGCACCTCGGCAGCTTGCATTGTCGAGCCTTCGTGCCGGCATTTGCACGGCGGTTTCCTCCTGCGTGGACGGTAACACCCGCCTCGAGCCAGCTACAAGCGCGTGCGCCCTGGCGCTCGCGGCGCCGCGGCCCCATCTTCCGCGTCAAAGGATCATCATCATGGCGCTACAGCTCGATATCGTTTCCGACGCGATTTGTCCCTGGTGCTATATCGGCAAGCGGCACCTCGAGCGTGCGCTTGGGATCCTCGAACCCGAAGGGCTGCATTTCCGTGTCGGCTGGAACCCGTTCCAGCTCAATCCCGACATGCCGAAAGAAGGTGTCGATCGCGCCCAGTATCGTGCCGCGAAGTTCGGCAGCGCGGAGCGTGCCGCCGCACTCGATACGCGCGTGACAGAGGCGGCGCGCGATGCTGGTCTGGCGTTTCGCCTGGACCTCATTCGCCGCACGCCGAACACACTCGACGCCCACCGGGTGGTGTGGCTCGCCGGCCTGCAAGGGCGGCAGGACCAGGTCATGGAAGCGATCTTCGCCGCCTATTTCACCAAAGGCGCCGATATCGGCGATCCCGCCGTGCTGGCCGACTGCGCGGCTGGTGCGGGGCTGGAGAGTGACGCGGTCCTGGATTTCCTCGCCGGCGACGAAGCCGCGGCCGAGCTGCTGGCTGCCGATCGCGCCGCGCGGGAAGCTGGCGTGAACGGCGTTCCGTCATTCTTCCTCGACGGCTACGGTCTGTTCTCCGGCGCGATGCCGGCCGAGACCATGGCAGAGGCCCTGCGAGAGGCGCACCGCATCCTGGCCAGCCGGGCCGCCTGACGGTAGCGCCGTTCAGAATTTGGCAATGCTCGGCTTGGATGCTGCGCCCGATATTTCCGAAGGCATGGAGCCATGCGGGCGCTTCCGGACCGGCACACGTCCCGCCGGTCCGCCACCCAGGATCGGCCCCGGCGCGAAGCCGAACTGGCGCGCGCCAGCGCTCGGCTGGAAACCGCGCTCGGCACCATGTCGCAGGGCCTTTGCATGTTCAATGCAAAGGAGCGGCTGCTTTTTCTGAACCGCCAATTCGCCGAGATCTACGGCCTCCCGCCGGAGCTCCTGCGGCCCGGGATCAGCCTGCGCCGGCTGATCGAGCTGCGCGTAGCGGCCGACAATTACAGCGGCCACACAGCCGAGGAACTGTATGCTGATGCGCATGCCCGAGTACACGCGGGGCAGGCCGAGAATTACCTGCACCGGCTGAAGGACGGGCGCGTCATTTCCATCCTGTTCCAGCCGATGCCACAGGGGGGCTGGGTCGCGACGCATGAGGACATCACCGCGCTCATACAGCGCGAGGAGGAACTGCGCGTCCAGAACATGCGGTTCGAGACGGCATTGGCCAACATGTCGCAGGGTCTCGCCATGTTCGATCGCGACGGGCGGCTGATCGTATGCAATGCCCGCTACGGGCAGATCTATCTCCTGCCGCCGGAGCTGACCCGTCCCGGCACGTCGCTGCACGATGTCCTGCACCATCGCGCAAGCAACCGCACCTATGCACTGCCGGAGGCTGATTCTCACGTCGCAAGCCGATTGGCCATAGCTGCAGCCGGTGCCCCTTCGGATGACGTGCTGGAGTTGGCGGACGGCCGCTTTATAGCGGTGTCGCACCGGCCGATGGCGGATGGCGGCTTCGTTGCCACCCATGAGGACGTGACCGAACGGGTGCGCGCCGACCGGCGCCTTGCTCATCTCGCGCGTCATGACACGCTGACCGACTTGCCCAACCGGCTGCTGTTCCGCGAAACCATGGAACAGCTCTTCGAAAAAGGACGAAGCGACGGGCGTTTGGCCGTGCTGTGTCTTGACCTCGACCGGTTCAAGGGCGTGAACGACACGCTCGGCCATCCCACCGGCGATGCGCTGCTGAAAGCGGTGGCACAGCGGCTGGCCGAAAATATCCGCGGCGGCGATGTCGTCGCTCGTTTCGGCGGTGACGAATTCGCCCTGTTGCAGCGCCAGCCGCGTAACATCGAGCATACTGCCCGGCTGGCCCAGCGGCTGATCGACGCACTGTCATGCCCCTATGAGATCGACAACCATCGCATCGTGATCGGCGCAAGCATCGGCATCGCTCTCTATCCCACGCATGGCCGTGACCCTGATGCGCTGCTGAAACATGCCGACCTTGCCCTGTATGTCGCCAAATCCGACGGCCGGAACACGTTCCGCTTTTTCGAGCCGGAGATGGACCGGCGAGCCCAGGCGCGCCGCACGTTGGAGCTTGATCTGCGCGCAGCGCTGCCGGCGGAGCAGATGGAACTGCATTTCCAGCCGATCCTCGATCTGGGGAGCGGTTGTATTACAAGCTGCGAGGCACTGATCCGCTGGCGGCATCCGCTGCGCGGCCTCGTCCCGCCGATGGAGTTCATCCCGCTTGCCGAGGAAATCGGCCTTATCCTGCCGATTGGCGACTGGGTGCTGCAGCAGGCATGCGCCGCCGCGGCCGGCTGGTCGGAGCATATCGGTGTTGCGGTCAATCTCTCCGCAGAGCAGTTCAGGCGTGGCGACGTCGAGCGCAGCGTGGTGGCTGCGCTCGACGCCTCCGCGCTGGCACCAACACGCCTGGAGCTGGAGATCACGGAATCCGTCCTGCTGCACGGCAGCGCCGAAAACATCGCTGTGCTCCATCGCCTGCGCGCGCTCGGTATTCGTATCTCGATCGACGATTTCGGCACTGGCCATTCCAGCCTGAGCTATCTGCGCTCCTTCCCCTTCGACAAGATCAAGATCGACCGCAGCTTCGTGCGCCATTTCGGCGAGAGCGCCGATTGCACCGCCATCGTGCGCGCGGTCACCGGCATCGCTCGCAGTCTTGGCGTGGTGACGACCGCGGAAGGCGTCGAAACCCGCGAACAGCTCGAGCGTCTGCAGCGCGAAGGCTGCACCCAGGTGCAGGGATATTTCATCAGCTACCCCGTCACGGCGGGCGAACTTGTCTCCCGGCTGTCCCAGCGGGGTATCGCCTGTCCTGTCGGCGACCGATGGCGAGCAGATGCCGGGCAGCATGACCGAGGCCGCGAACCAGCGGCGGCCTCCGTGCAGCTCGCGGTTTAGCTAATCGCCTCCGCCACCACCCGCATCACCTCGACACTCGCGCCCTTCAGCACCATCGTGCCGACATGTCCGGCGCGCGCCGCGTCTTGCCAGGCGCCCAACCGGTCCTTGATCCGCTCTGCCGGCCCAACGAGCGAAATCTCATCGATCAGCGCATCCGGAACAGCAGCGGCGGCTTCGGTCTTCTTGCCGTCCAGATAAAGGTCCTGGATCGTCTTCGCCGCGCCCTCATAGCCCAGCTTGCAGGCGACGTCGTTGTAGAAATTCTTGGTCCGGGCTCCCATGCCGCCGATATACAGGGCAAGCTCCGGTCGCATCGCGTCACGGCAAGCCGCAATGTCGGCACCCATTTTCGCCCGCACATACGGCGCCACATCGAAGCCGTTCAGCGTGACCGCGCGGCCGGTCTTGCGCCGGCCCTCCAACAGCGGATCGGTGACGATTCCCGGCTTTTCCGGCGAGTAAAAGATCGGCAGCACGCCATCGGCGATCTCGCCAGCCAGGCGCAGCCCGGTAGGCGTGATCGAGGCGGTGTAGAATTTCAGCACCGAATTGCCATGCGCGATGCTGCGCAAGGGTTTGCCAAGGCCGGTGGCGTCCGCGCCACGGTACGGAATATCGTAATATTCGCCATGAAACTCGAGCGGCCGTTCGCGTTCCAGGATGGTGCGGATGATGCTGATATATTCACGTGTCCGCAGCATCGGCTTGCCAAACGGCACGCCGTGCCAGCCTTCGACCACCTGCGGCCCCGACACCCCGACCCCGCACAGGAAGCGGTCGCCCGACAGCGCCGACAACGCAATCGCGGTCATTGCAGCGCAGGCCGGCGTGCGTCCGGGGATCTGCATGATCCCCGTTCCGGCCTTGATCCGCGTCGTCCGTGCCAGAATCCAGGCGATCGGCGTCACCGCATCGGTGCTGTAGGATTCGCCAGCCCAGACCTGCGTGAAGCCAAGCCGTTCCGCCTCCAGCACGCGCGGCATATCGAGCTTCGGCGCCGGCCCCGACATATCGACAGTGATGCCGAGCTGCATCGTATCCTCCTGCTTCCGTCGCGTGGATAGGAAAACTCACCACAGAGACGCAGAGACGGGGAGTCGGGCAGGGAGGAAATTTCCCTCCTCTTATTCCTCCCCGCCTCTGTGTCTCTGTAGCGAAGCTTCTCTATTTTACCTCTACTCTATCTCACCCTGGCGACGACATCTTCCCGGAAGCGCCGCATCGCGTCGAGCGTGGCGCCGAGCGTCGGCTGCAACAGGCCGAAATCGAACGCCGTCACGCCGACCTCTGCCAGCGCGCGGATATCGCCGGCGTAGTCGGCGGCGCCGCCGGTGAACAGCTTGCGTTCGCCGTCCACCATGCCTTTCGGCTGCGCCTCCGGATTGGCGGATACGCGGTAAGCAAGCGTGATCTTTGCCGGATCGCGCCCGGCCTTCTCGACCAGTGCGCGCAGCTTGGCCACACCCGCTTTGTAGCGGGTCAGCGTATCCATCGGGAATTGCGGATTGGTGCCGATAGGGTACCACCCATCGGCGTATTTCGCCGTGCGCCTCATCGCCGGCCCGCTCTCGCCGCCCACCCAGATGGGGATCCGCCGGGTCGGCTTCGGCTGGAACATAACATTGGCAAAACGCGTGTATTTGCCCTCGAAGCGCGGCTCGTCCTTCTCCCACAACTCCTTGCAGGCCATGATGTATTCGTCGGTCACCGCACCGCGTTCCTCGAACGGCGGCGTTCCGATCGCTTCGAACTCCTCGCGCATCCAACCGGCGCCGATGCCGAGAACGAGCCGTCCTTTGGACAGCACGTCGAGCGTCGCCAGGATCTTCGCGGTCAACACCGCGGGCCGGTGCGGCACAACCATCACCGATGTGACTATACCGAGTTTGGAGGTTTTGGCCGCAATCCAGGCGGCCGTCGTGAGCTGTTCGTGCCGATCCACGCGCGCGCCCGACGGGAACTCGCCGTTTTCGGTATAGGGGTAGCGCGAGTCGATGTCGGTCGGGATCATGATGTGATCGCTGACGGTGACGTAGTCGAAGCCCAGCATCTCGGCTTCGGTAGCGATGCGGGTCAGGCTGTCGGAATCCGTCAACGGCCCGCTGGTCGGCGTACTGCACCCGATCTGCATGCTGTCCTCCCGCCTGGATTTGCCTCGCCTGTCACGATACCACAGGATGCCGCGCCAAGAAGGGAGGGGCTAGCGATGCGGTTCGGCGTCCATATCCGCGCGCAAGGCTGGCTGACACAGCGGGCGAACCTGATCGCGGTGGCGCAGCGCGCCGAAGCACTGGGCTACGACTATCTCGGCATGGTCGATCATGTCGTGCTGCCGCGCGATGTCGCCACGCGGTACCCGTACACTGAGGACGGCATCTGGCCGGGCACGCCCACCGGCGAGTGTTTCGACGTACTCGCCAGCCTGTGCTTTCTTGCCGGCTGCACCGAAAGAATCCGGCTGCTAAGCTCGGTGATGGTGGTGCCGCACCGGCCGGCGGTGCTGGCGGCGAAAATGCTGGCGACCGCGGACCGGCTTTCGGACGGGCGGGTGATCGCCGGTGTCGGCGCCGGTTGGATGCGGGAGGAATTCGTCGCCCTCGGCGCGCCGCCCTTTGATGAGCGTGGCGCCGTGACCGACGATTATCTAGCCGCTTTCCGCACGCTCTGGACCGACGACGCGCCAAACCTTCACGCTCGGCATGCTACGTTCGACAATGTGATCTTCCGCCCCAAACCGGCCCAGGCGAAGTTGCCGATCTGGGTGGGTGGCGAAAGCGGCCCGGCGCTCCGGCGGACGGTGCGCTTCGGCGATGCATGGTATCCGGTGTCGAACAACCAGCAGATCCCGCTCGACACGCCCGACCGGCTGGCGGCCGGTGTCGCGCGGCTCGCGGGCACGGCGGAACAGGCCGGCCGTGATCCAGCTTCAATCGACATCGCTTATCTGTGGTTCAAGCCGGTGCAATGGACGGCGCAGGCTGCCTCCGGCGGGGCCCGCCAGCTTTTCAGCGGCAGCACGGCAGATATGCAGCAGGACGTGGCTGCATTGGCGCGTGCGGGCGCGCAGCATATCGTCGTGCTCCTGCAAGCGCCGAGCTTGGAGGAAACGCTGGAGCGGTTGCAGCGCTTTGCCGAAGACGTGATCCGGCGCGCGCCCGCCTGACAAAGAAAGACGCCATGACCGATTCCGAACTGACAGGCTGGATCGAACACGCGCCCCTGACCGAGTTGACCACGGGGGCCGCAGCGCTGCGAGACGCAACGCATGGGCGCATCGTCTCCTACTCGCGTAAGGTGTTCATCCCACTGACCAGGCTGTGTCGTGACGTGTGTCACTACTGCACTTTCGCCCAGCGACCGCGCCAAAGTCATGCCGCGTATCTGTCGTCCGAGGATGTACTGGCTATCGCACGGGCCGGCGAGGCCGCCGGCTGCACCGAGGCGCTGTTCACCCTGGGGGACAGGCCGGAGCTGCGGTATCGCGCCGCGCGCGAGGCGCTGGCCGCATCGGGATACGCGACGACCATCGACTACCTGCGAGCGATGTGCGCATTGGTTTTACGCGAAACCGGCCTGCTGCCGCATGTCAACCCCGGCGTGATGACGCGCGAGGAGATTGCCGCGTTGCGCGAAGTGTCAGCCAGCCAAGGCATGATGCTGGAATCCGTCAGCACCCGGCTCTGCGAACCAGGCGGCGTCCATTACGGCTCGCCCGACAAGTTGCCGGAGCGCCGGTTGGAAACGATCCGACTGGCCGGCGAGCTGGCCGTTCCATTCACCACCGGCATCCTGATCGGCATCGGTGAAACCCGCGTTGAACGGCTCAACTCGCTGATCGCCATCCGCGACCTGCACCGCGCGCACGGCCACATCCAGGAAGTGATCGTGCAAAACTTCCGCGCCAAGCCGAGCACAAAGCGTGCCGGCGCGCCGGAGCCGGACCTTGATGACCTGCTGTGGAGCATCGCCGCCGCGCGCCTGATCCTGCCGCCCGAGGTGCATGTACAGGCGCCGCCCAATCTCTCGCCCGGCGTTTATGGGCGGCTGATAGAAGCCGGCATCGATGATTGGGGCGGCGTATCGCCGGTCACGCCGGACCACGTCAACCCGGAAGCGCCATGGCCGGCGATCGAGGCGCTCGCCGGGCAGAGTGCTGCGCACGGCAAGGTGTTGGTAGCGCGGCTGCCAGTATATCCGGACTACGCGTTTGCCGCAGACCGCTGGCTGGCACCCGCCATGGCAACCGCGGTGCGGCGTTCGACGGATTCCGAGGGCTGGGCGCGCAGCGATGCCTGGGCGCCCGGACTGACCACCGTTCCGCCGCGACGCACCCCCTGCCTCGATCATGTCGATCCGGCACTGGCCGCTGTCGTTGCAAGGGCGACCGACGGAAACCGACTCGATGAACCCGAAATCGTTCGCCTGTTCGCCGCGCGTGATGCCGACTACGAGCATGTGATAACGGCGGCCGACACCCTGCGCCGCGACATGTGCGGCGACGTCGTCCGCTACGTCGTGAACCGCAACATCAATTACACGAATATCTGCGCCTATCGGTGCAAGTTCTGCGCCTTCTCCAAAGGCAAGACGCACGAGGCCCTGCGCGGCACCCCCTACGACCTCGATCTGGCGGAAATCGTGCGTCGCGCGACGGAGGCATGGGAACGCGGCGCCACCGAGGTGTGCCTGCAAGGCGGCATTCATCCCGACTATACCGGACGCACCTATCTCGACATCTGCCGCGCCATCAAGGCAGCACTGCCGCGGATGCACATACACGCCTTCTCGCCGCTGGAGGTGACGCAGGGCGCGGGGACGCTCGGCCTGTCGGTGCCGGTGTTCCTGTCGCAACTCCGGGAGACCGGGCTTGGCACCCTGCCGGGCACCGCGGCGGAAATCCTCGACGACGAGGTCCGTGCAGTGATCGCGCCGGATAAGGTCAATACAAAGCAATGGCTAGACGTGGTTCGCGCGGCGCACCGGCTCGGACTGCGCACGACATCCACCATCATGTATGGCCATATCGAGCGCCCGCTTTCCTGGGCGCGGCACCTGCTCGCATTGCGCGATCTGCAGGACGAAACCGGCGGCTTCACCGAGTTCGTGCCCCTGCCCTTCGTGCATATGGAAGCGCCCATGTATCTGCGCGGGATGGCGCGCAAGGGCCCGACCTTCCGCGAGGCGGTGCTGATGCACGCGGTCGGGCGGCTGGTGCTGCATCCGCTGATAACCAACATCCAGACGTCCTGGGTGAAGATGGGGCCGGACGGCGCGGCGATGTGCCTGAGTGCCGGCGCCAACGACCTCGGCGGCACGTTGATGAATGAAAGCATTTCCCGCGCCGCCGGGACGCAGCACGGGCAGGAGTTCCCGCCTGAGGCGATGGAGGCGCTGATCCGGCGCATTGGCCGTGTCCCGGTGCAGCGGGACACGCTCTATCGTCCGGCGCCCGCAAGCCGGCGCGAGGCTTCGTTCAATGCACCCGAGCTGGCGGCGGTGATACAGACGCCGCCGCGCAAACTGGTCGCGGCGGAGTAATGTCAGTTGAAGAAACCGTTGTCCTCCTCGGACAGGTACCGCTGCGCCTTGCCAATGTCGAACTCGACACCCATTCCTGGCCGGTCCCATACCTCAATCATCCCGTCCTTAACGATCGGATCGGGCAGGCCGGTAACGATGTCGTACCACCAATCGGGGTTGCCGATCGGGTACTCGAAAGCGATGTAGTTCTGAGGCAAAGCGGCACACACCTGCACCAGCGCCGCCAGCCCCAGCAGCCCGTCCCCGGTACCGTGCGGCGCCATCATTATGCCATGCAGATCGGCATATTCGGCGATCCATTTCAGCTCGGCGATGCCGCCGACATCGCAGGGATCGGGGCCGATCACGTTCACCGCCTTGCCTTCGATCAGCGACTTGAAGTTCTGCCGCAAATAGATTTGCTCGCCGGTATGGATCGGTGTCGATGAGGCCGTGGTTATATCGCGATATACATCGGCATTGACGAACGGGGTATAATCCCCGGTCACCATGTCTTCCAGCCAGAGCAGGTTGAGCGGCTCGAGTGCGCGGGCCAGCCGGATCGCGTCAGGCGCCATGAAGCCTGGGCCGCAATCGAGTGCCAGACCCACCTCGTCGCCAGTCACCGCCTTCATGGCCTCGACGCAGGCGATGATGTGCTTGAAACCCTTTTCCGTCAGCAGACCGCGGTCGGTCCAGCCGTGCCAGCGGCTCTCATGCGCTTCGCCATAAAAAAAGCCGGGTTCGCGCTTCATAGGCGAATGAAAGGCGATCGCCTGCTTGATGATGGTAAAACCTTCCGGACGCCCCCGCATCCAGCGCATCGCCTCGGCATAACCGTCCGGCGACTGGCTCTGCAGCGGCCGACGGACCGCGCCGTTATAGACTCGCACCTTGTCGCGGATTTTGCCGCCGAGCAGCTTATACACCGGCACGCCCGCCGCCTTGCCGGCAAGGTCCCAGAGCGCCATTTCGATCGCGCTCACCGCGCTGCCCCAGGGCTTGAACGCGCCGCGCTGGCGGATGCGCAGCATCACCCGCTCGACATTGGTGGGATCTTCGCCGATCAATGGCTCACGGAATCCCAGCACATGCGGTTTGAGGTATGGCTTGAACGATTCGACCTCGCCATACCCACTGATCCCCGCATCGGTAACGATCCGCACCACCGGGTTTTGCCCGATGACGGCGCATTTCAGATCGGTGATGCGCATGTTTGCTTCTCCCCGCACCCGGTGCACACTGGCGAAAATCCTCGAGGAGGACACGCCAGATGACAACGCTCCGCAACCCCGCGCGTGAGAAGCTCGAGTCCGGCGCGCTGGCGCTGGGCTTTTCGGTGCGGCTGCTGCGCACCGTGGAAGTCGCCCCGATGGCGAGGGCCGCCGGCTATGACTGGCTCTGGCTTGATTGCGAGCACGGCACGCTGTCGCTGGAAGCGGCCGCGCAGATCGCGGTGGCGGCGCTGGAGGCAGGGATCGCGCCGCTCGTGCGCGTGCCGAACGGGGAGTATTCGCTGGCCACCCGGATCCTCGACAATGGCGCGCTCGGCATCGTCATCCCGCATGTCGATACTGCGGACGAAGCGCGCGAGGTGGTGCAGAAGTTGAAATACCCGCCGGCGGGCCATCGCTCGATCGGCGGCATTGGCCCGCATTACGGGTTGCGCGCACTCAAGGTCGGGGACGCCGCCGCGGCGATGAACGCCGCCAATCTGACCATCGTGATGCTGGAAACCCCGAGGGCGATCGAGGACGTCGAAGCGATCGCCGCAGTCCCCGGCATCGATGTGCTGCTGATCGGCAGCAACGACCTCTGCGCCGAGATGGGCATTCCCGGCGAGTTCACGCATGACCGGCTGAGCGATGCCTATCGACGAATGATCGAGGCCTGCCGAAAGCACAGGAAACACCCCGGCATGGCCGGTATCTATACCGAATCCATTATGCAACGGTACATCGACATGGGCGCTCGCTTCGTGCTGGGCGGTGGCGATGCCGCGTTGCTGATGAGCGGGGCGACCTCGCGTGCCGCCAATCTGCGCAAGATGGTGTCGGCCTGATCGCTCTGTTCACTGATTTCGGCCTCTCGGGCCCCTATACCGGTCAGATGAAAGCGGTGCTTGCCCGCGACGCGCCAGCCGTACCGGTAATCGATCTGTTTGCCGACGCACCGGCGGGCGACCCCATGGCAAGCGCCTATCTGCTCGCGGCGTATGCGGCGTGGTGGCCGGCCGATACTGTCTTTCTGTGTGTGGTCGATCCAGGGGTCGGCAGCGACCGCACCGTCGCCGTCGTCCGGGCCGACGGGCGTTGGTTCGTCGGTCCCGACAACGGCCTGTTCGAAATCGTGCACCGTCGCGCAACCGACCGTCGAAGCTGGGAGATCGCCTGGCGCCCTGCCGCGCTGTCCGCCAGCTTTCATGGCCGGGATCTGTTCGCCCCCGTCGCCGCCATGCTGGCTCGCGGCGAGTCACCGCCCGGTCCCGACCGCGGCCTCACGCACCGTCCTGATTGGCCGGACGATTTGCCCCGCATCATCTATGTCGATCACTACGGCAACGTGATGACCGGCCTCCGGGCCGCCGTGATACCGGCCGGGACAGAGATCGAGGCCGGAGGGCGCCGCCTCACGCGTGCCCGCACCTTCAGCGACATGCCCGCCGGGGTTGCCTTCTGGTACGAAAATGCCAACGGACTGGCGGAAATCGCGGTAAACTCCGGACGGGCGGATCGGCTTCTCGGCTTGCATCCGGGCGACACCGTCGCTGTCTCCGGCTGATCACCGGGTCACGTCTGTCATCCAAGCTTCACAGAAGTGCAATGCGAACGCCTCCGCTCAGGGCTAGAGCCTTCGTTCGCTCGCCACTCGCTCTTGCACCGCCGTCCACACAGGAGGACCGATGAGCGCCATGACAGGGGATACAAGGAGCGAGCCCTCCGCCTTCGCCGAACTCCAGGGCCGGGTGTCGGCGAAGATCCACGAACCGCGGATCCGCATCCGCGATCTGGATTTCTTTTACGGTGACAACCGTGCGTTGAAGAATATAGAGCTCGACATGCCGGACCGGCAGGTCACCGGGCTGATCGGCCCTTCCGGCTGTGGCAAGTCCACCCTGCTTCGCGTGCTCAACCGGATGTACGACCTCTATCCCGGCCAGCGCGCGACCGGCGAGGTGATGATGGACGGCGAAAACATCATTGCCGCCAGTATCGATCTCAACCGGCTTCGCTCCCGGATCGGCATGGTGTTCCAGCGGCCGACGCCATTCCCGATGTCGATCTACGAGAACATCGCCTTCGGCGTTCGCCTGCACGAGCGGCTGTCACGGGCAGAGATGAACGAAAGGGTGGAATGGTCGCTGAGCCGGGCAGCCCTGTGGGATGAGGTCAAGGATCGGCTCAAGGCCTCCGCGCTCAGCCTCTCCGGTGGACAGCAACAACGGCTGTGCATCGCCCGCGCCATCGCGGTGCGGCCGCAGGTCGTGTTGTTCGAACGAGGCGACCAGTGCGCTCGACCCAATCAGCACGCTGAAGGTGGAGGAACTCATCGACGAGCTGAAGCACGATTTCACCCTGGTGATGGTGACCCACAACATGCAGCAGGCGGCGCGCATCGCCGACCAGGTGGCATTTTTCTACATGGGCGAACTGGTGGAGGTCTCCCCGGCCGCGGGGATGTTCACCGCGCCCAGAGAACGCCGCACGCAGGATTACATCACCGGCCGCTTCGGCTGAACGGAGGGACCGTCATGTCCGAGGAAGCGCAGCATCTGATCAAGAGCTTCGACCAGGACCTCAATCGTCTGCGCGACATGATGACCGAGATGGGCGGCATCATCGAAAGCCAGGTGGCGTTCGCCGCCGAGGCGGTCATGGACCGCGATGCGGACGTCGCGGCCCGGGCGGTTGAGGCGGATCCGCGCGTCGATGCGCTCGAGCGGGAGGTGGAGCAGTTCGTCATCCGCATGCTGGCCCTGCGTCAGCCTCTCGCCGGCGATCTCCGGCAGGTGGTGGCCGCGCTGAAGATCACCCACGACATGGAGCGTATCGGCGACTACGCCACCAATGTCGCCAAGCGCAGCATCGTGCTGGCGGAGTTCGCGCTGCCGCTGAGCCTTGCGGGGCTCGGCCACATGTCGCGGATGGTGCAGGAGAACCTGAAGGCGACGATCGATGCCATCGGCGACAACGATGCCGAGAAAGCTCGCGAAGTCTGGAGCTCCGATCTGGCTGTGGACGACATGTACACGGCCATCTTCCGTGAGCTGGTCACGTACATGATGGAGGATCCCCGCAACATCACCCCCTGCACGCATCTGCTGTTCATCGCGAAGAACCTCGAGCGAATCGGCGATCACGCAACGAATATCGCGGAGACCGTCTATTATGCGGTGACGGGCGAGTCGCTGCCGGATGCGCGGCCGAAGGGCGACAGCTCAGCCTATGCCGTCGTGCGGCCGCGCGAATAGCGGAGGACGCGAATGGCCGAGGGTGTTTCGAGCCTGTCCAAGCCGCTGGTTCTGGTGGTCGAGGACGAGGCGGCGCTGGCCACGATGCTCCGCTACAACCTGGAGAAGCAGGGCTTCCGCGTCGATGAGGCCGTCGATGGGCAGGAGGCGCTGACCCGCATCGCTGAGACCACGCCCGACCTCGTGCTGCTCGACTGGATGCTGCCGGTGATGTCTGGCATCGAGGTGTGTCGCCAGATTCGCCGCCGCCCGGCAATACGCGACCTGCCGGTGATCATGGTGACGGCGCGGACCGAGGACCAGGACGCGGTGCGTGGGCTCAACACCGGCGCGGACGATTACATCACCAAGCCGTTCAGCATGGAGGCGCTGCTCGCGCGCATGCGGGCGCTGCTGCGCCGCAGCGGCACGATGCCCAGCAAGGGGCAGTTGGCCTTCCACGACATTACCATGGACCTCGCCACGCATCGCGTGGTGCGCAACGGCAGGCCGATCCATCTTGGGCCGACCGAGTTCCGCCTGCTGGAGTTCTTTCTGCAGCACCCGCGACGCGTGTTCTCCCGCGAGGAGCTGCTGGACGCGGTCTGGGGCCCGGATATCCATGTCGAGCCCCGAACCGTGGACGTCCACATCCGCCGGTTGCGGAAGGCGATCAACGGACCGGACGAGCTGGATCTCGTCCGGACGGTGCGGAGTGCTGGTTACGCGCTGGATACCGAGCCGGTCTGAGGCCTGATTTGGCTTGCTCACGAAATCGTGAGCGTCTCTTTCCTCGCATATTCTCTATGATAACGTAAACGCGAGGGGGCGAGGGATGCGCGAAAATATCGGGCTGTTTGCCGTGGTCGTGGCGTCGTGCCTGCTTCCTTTGGGGGGGCACGCGGCACCTGTGTCCCCTCTCCCTCCCACGAACCCGGTCACCGAGATCATCACGGTCCAGCCGATCGATGTTTGCGGGACCACTTGCGCGCCGATCGCCAATTTGGGCACGTGGGAAGCGTATGCGAACGCAATTTGGAACCAGGCGGGCATCGCCTTCGATTTCCTGGCCCCGACGGACCTTGTCGCCCCCAGCTTCCTGAACACGACGATCACCGCGACGACTAAATATCCGAGCGGGGAACCGGATGACATGGCCCATCAGCTCATGTATGGCTCGGGTCATGGTCAGAACAGCAACCCGAGCACGCTGAACGTCTGGTTCGTCGATAGCCTGACCGTGATCAACGATACTAGTCCGAAACAGAACATCGCGCCGGTTTACGGTCAGGGTTTCATCGGCGGCAATGGAAGCATCCTGGCGACCGAGCCCAATTCCTCGACCGGCAAAATACCAGCGCCGGACACGCTGGCCCACGAGCTCGGGCACAATCTTGGGCTGGAGCACGTCACCGGTCCGGCGAACAACCTGTTGTACCCGATCGGCCGCACCGTGCCCTCGGCTCCCTGCCAGGTCACGCCCTATACCTGCACGGGACCGAAACAGCCGACGACCGACCTGCTGACAGCATCGCAGAAAGCCACGGGCGATAATCCGCTGTTTACCGTTGATCTCGCTAAGGTAACTATTTCATACAATCCAGCGAACGATAACTGTGGTCCTAGCGGCCCGGGTTGCGCTTTTACTGTGAAGTTTGCGCCATCCACCAGCACTCAATCCTTGCTAAACTTTCAAGTACGGTTTCTCAATGCTTCCACGGTGAATGACGCCACGATTGTCGGTTCTGGCCTCATATACACTGGCTTCGAGAAGATTCCCTTCACAGACGGCGCTGCGGCATTCGAGTTCGACTTCGCCTCGGGCGTGTTTACCCAGGGCGACGCATTCTCCGTGGATATGTCATATGTCGACGAAGGAGCTTTCACCCCTCCCTTCTCGTCGCAGTTCACCTTCAACAGCGGCGTAACGTCGATCGCCGGTTTCGACGCGAACGGTGTCTCTGATTCGCAGTTTCCGACGCAGCTCGGCTTTGTGGGCCAACCGACCTGCGATCCGACCCTCCGTGGCTGCGGGTACCCCACGCGGACGCAAATCACGGACCTGGAACAGAATCCGGCGGGCGGAATTACGGTGCCGGAACCTTCGGGAGCAGCGCTGCTTCTGGTGGCGACCAGCGTCCTCGGGTTCGTTGCACGGCGCAGGCGGACGCGCTACGAAACCACCGGGGTATAAAAGCCAATACGCTCCAGGGTTTTCCCGGAGTGACCGGCGGTGCCCCGGAAGGGCGCAGCGGAGGAATGGAACGTTTCCAGCGACGGCTTGCGGCCGTTCTGGCGATGGACGTGGCCGGCTACAGCCGGCTGACCGAGGCTGACGTCGAGGGTACCCATCAGCGGTTGCGCGGCATCATGGGTGGGATCGTCGAACCCTCCTTGGCCCAGGCGGGCGGGCGGATCGTCAAGAAAACCGGCGACGGCGCGCTGATCGAATTCCCGAGCGTCGCGGAGGCCGTCCGGTCGGCGATGCAAATCCAGCGCGAGGCGACCGAACTCGAGCGCGACCAGCCGCGGGAGCGCCAGCTTCGCCTGCGGATGGGAATCAATCTTGGCGACGTAATCGTCGAGACAGACGATATCTACGGCGACGGGGTGAACATCGCCGCCCGGCTGGAGGCGCTGGCCGAGCCAGGCAGCATCGTGATCTCGGAAGCCGCCGTTCAGACCACCGACCGTACCGGCTACGATTTCGTCGATCTGGGCCTGCAGCGGCTGAAGAACATCACCCGACCGGTGCGGGTGTACCGGATCATCGAATCGGCCTCGGCATCGCCCTCCGCGCCTGCTTCGCTCGTCCCGGGATTCGGCGAGCGGCCAGCCGTGGCCGTGCTGCCGTTCAGGGACACAGGCGCTGATCCGGGGCAGGACCATTTTGCTGACGGCATAACCGAGGACATCATCACCGAGCTTGCCCGCTGGCGGCATTTTCCGGTGATTTCCCGGAATTCGGTGTTCACGTACAAGGGCCGGGACGTCGATCTGCGGACGGTCGCGTTGCAGCTCGGGGTCCGCTACGTGGTCGAAGGCAGGCTGCGCCGGCGTGGCGAGCGTGTTCGCACCTCGGTGCAGCTCCTCGATGCCGAGACGACCGATAACCTCCTGGCCGAGCAATACGAATATACGGTGTCCGATCTCGCGACCGCGCATGACGAGATCGTCCGCACGATCGTCGGCGCCATGGCCCCCGAGCTCCTGCGCCACGAACGCGACCGAGCCGTCCGGGCTCCCGTGCAGAATGCCAACGCTTATGAGCTCTATCAGCGCGGCATGTGGCATCACTACCGCTACACGAAGGAGGACCACGCGCGGGCATGCGAGTGCTTCCGACGGTCTCTCGAGATCGATCCTGGTTATGCCCAGGCCTCCGCCGGGCTGGCAGTGACGCTTATCCACGCCGCCAATGCCGGCTTTGGAGCGGAGGACCGTCGTGCGCTGTTCGAGCAGGCGCTCCGGCACGCCCGTGATGCCGTGCACAGCGATCCGCGTGATCCCATGGGGCGGTTCGCCGTGGGCACCGCCCACGAGAATCTCGGGTCCCATCAGGAAGCAGTGCGGGAACTGCGCGAGGCGATACGCCTCAATCCCAGCTATGCGGCGGCGCACGCAAATCTGGCGTTCGCCTACAACTACCTCGACCGGCCGGAGGAGGCATTGCCGGAGATCGAGTTGGGACTGCGCCTCAGCTCGCATGATCCACGGCGCTTCATATGGCTGCCGGCGCTGGCGACCAGCCACTATTTGGCCGGCCGATACCGGGAGGCGTTGCTGGCCTGTCAGGAGGCCCTGGTCGCCAAGCCGGAATATCCGGTCGCGGTCAGATATCTGGTCGCAACCCTTGGGCAACTCGGCCGCAAAGCCGAGGCTCAGGGGGTCGTTCCCCTGTTGCGGCGGTTGGACGCGGACCCGGCCGGGACCGAGGCCCATATGCGCCGGCTTTTCGTGCCCACGGCGGTGGCCCGCATCATGGAAGGCGTGATGAAGGCGGGGTTCGATTGACCCTGCGCTGTCGGCCGCGTCCGGGACGGCGTCGTCGTTGATAGAGTATCAGCGCCACGCCAACGCCGAGGATCGCCATCGTCGCCGGCTCGGGGACGCCGGTCGTTCCGCCGCCGCACGTTGCCACAGCACCCGCCTCGCAGACCTGGCCCCCTGCGAGCAACGAAGCCGGAACGGAGAGCCACCACGACAGCCTCATGCGTTCTGCCCAATGTTTTCGGAGCTGTTTCTTAGAGCCTTCCGCTCAAGCGCATGAGGCGGATTGGTCGGAAAACGTGAATCACGCTCTCCAATGAGCAATTAGAGCATGATCGCTTGGCCTACCAGAAGCGATCATGCTCCGGACTAGACGCCGGAAACTTCGCGGACAGGCTGTCCGGTCGGTTCCCGCCGCAAGGCGAAGGGCAGAACCCAGGCAAAATCGGCCCGCGCATGCAGGGCCGACGTATGGCCCGGCACGCCGAAGCGCAGAACCTCTCGTTCACGGTCCGAGAGGTGCCTGTACGTACCAAACAGGCGGTCCCAAATCGACAGCACTGTCCCGTAATTCGTGTCGAAATGCTCCGCCTGCACGGAGTGGTGCAGGCTGTGCATTGCGGGCGTGACCAGAAGCCACTCGAGCCGGCACTCCAGCCCGGCTGGCAGACGGCAATTCATGTGCTGGAACAATCCCGATGACAGCGAAATCACGCCATAGACCGGGAACAGCCACGCGGGTGCACCGAGCGCAATCGCCAGAAAGGTGATCAGGCAGGCGTTGGTGAGGACTTCGCCCGGATGATGCCGCAGCGACGTGGAGGCATCCATATCGGCGTCGGCGTGGTGAACCGCGTGAAAGCGCCAAAGCAGAAAGACGCGGTGCTGCAGCCGGTGCTGGGCATAGACCAGCAGATCGAGCAGGAGCAATCCGCCGATCAGGACGGTCCAGCCGCCTTCCCGGGCCAGAGCAGCAAACAAAAACCGCTCCTGCGATCCCCCGAACAGTTTCCCGGCCAGGCTCACCGGAGCCGCAAGCCCGAGCACAGCCAAGCAGGCGCCATAGAGAGCGAAATGTCCCGCCCAGCGTGTCGCCACCGCGTATCGCAGGTCTCGCTCCGGTCGGGCCGTTTCAATGACGGCGATCAGCAGGAACGCGCCGACCGCCGCCCACCATGAAATGGTTTCCGCCAAGTCCCCCAGCCATGTCAGCACATGCTTGGACCTACCCTGTTATCGATCTACTTTTTCGGTCCGCGCCATTTTCTGTAGAGCAATATAGCGCCGACACCCGCACCGAGGATGGCGATGGAGGCTGGTTCGGGGACCGAATTACCTCCTGTACCGCAGCCGCCGCCCGCTCCGGCCCAGGCATTCGTTGCCCAGACCGTCAGCCCGATGAGCAACGACGCTCTGAACATCATGGATTGTATCAATCGTCTTGGTCCTGCCTGCATTTCGCGACTCCTCTCGGAAATTTGGGCCTTATTTTTCCGGACCAGACCTTGTACCGGAGAATAATCGTAATGGTCCAGTCCTGATGTGATCCAGGTCACAGAGCATTTTTTTGCGGCCGGAGGCAGATTGTGCCCGCTCGTGCAGGAATTGCCGGGCTCTGCATGCCACACGGACAACGTTCTGCGCGTTTTGCGTGTTTGCGCGGCTGGCACGGCGGTTGCGCTGGGTCATTCCGATCTTCGGAGGACCGACCCCATGTCAATCAGCAGCATCAACGGCAGTTCGGACCGGTGGGACTGGCAGAACCAGGCAGCCCAAACCTCGTCCAGCCAGTCAACCGCAAGCAGTTTCAATACCTTCCTGCAAGCGTTCTCCACCGACCTGCAGACGACGCTGGCGCAATCCGGCCAGGCCAGTAGCACCGCAACATCGGCGAGCACTGACAACCAGACGGCGTCGGCCGACCCGCAGAACGGGGTGCATCATCATCACCATCATCACGGACAAACCGGCGGCGACCAGGACGGATCGCTGCAAACGGCGGCGACCCAGTTGGTCAACGATATCGGCCAGTCCTTGCAGACCGGCTCGCTGACCGCGGCCGGCATCAGCACCGCGGCGAGCACGTTGGCGACGGATGTGATGCAAGCGGCGCAATCCTACGGAGCCAACGCCGCGGCGACCTCAGGACTTTCCGTGCTGGCGTAACCGATGATCCTGCGCCGGTCCGGCTTCGTCCACCTGATACCGCTCAACGAGGGAGGGGTATTGGCGCTGCATGCGGTGACGCAGGTGCGCATGAACCTCTCGGCGGAGCTGGCGGGGTTGCTTTCCAGCTTCGACCGACCGCTCGATCTCGACACGGCGCTGCCGGGCCTGGCGGCGCGTTTCGGGCATGACGAGGTCACGCTCCGCGACTGCGCTTTATGGTTGTTACAAAACGGGTTACTGACCGATCGTTCGACGGAAGATGAAAGAGCCGCCGCGGCGCAGATGTTGTCCGTGCATGGGCGCGATCCAACGGACCTGCTCGATCGCTATCGCCGTGCCTCGGTGGAGGGATCGCACCCGTACTGGGCGGTGCAGGTGAAGCGGTCGATTGCGACGGCACGCGGGCTGCGCCGGCGACTGGATCTGCTGCTGTTCGGGGACTGCGACGTACAGATGGAGACCGACTTCCTGCGCCGGGAAGCGATGCGGCGTGCGGTGGATCTGCGGGCGGCGGCGTCGTTCGTCTCCGATCTCGGGCTGGCGCGCGACCGGCGGCACGACGCAATCATTGTCGGGGCCTTGCAGGCGCGGCACGCGGTGGTGTTGGGCGAGCCCCGGCATCACGGCGGTGACCCGGCGCGTGTCTATGTCGAGGCAGCGCGGGCAGTGCTAGAGGCGCTGCGCCGGATGACGACGGCGCCGATCCTGCTCGACGGGCTGCCGGAGCCGATGGTGCAGCCGCTGGGGCTCGCCGATCGCGGGGCGCACAGTCATCGCAACCGGTTCCGTCGGGTCAACCTCGGCTTGGCAGAGCTGGCCGAGGAATTCCCGGACGTGCATCTGGTGGATGTCGCGGCAGCGTTGGGCGCGGCGGGTTCGGCGGCGCTGCTGGATGACGGGCTGGTGTCCTTCACGCATTTCGGCTCGCCGGGCTGGATGCTGCAACGGCCGGACGGTGAGAGGGCCGCAGTGCACGGTCAATTCCCGGACATGCAGACGCTGGCGGATGCCGTCGGGGGCGATCCCTACCGGCGTGAGGCGGTGCTGGCGCGGGCGCATATGGATGCGCTGACCGTGGCACTCGGGCTGGATCAGAAGAAATGCGTGATCGTCGATCTCGACGGGGTGCTGTGGCCAGGGGTGCTGGCCGAGACGGGAAGCCCGTTCGCCTGGGCGCCGGAGGTCAGCAGCCCGAATTCCTATATCGGGCTCTATTTCGGCATCCATGAAGCGCTGTCCGTGCTGCGCCGGCGAGGCATTCTGCTGGCCTGCGTCAGCAAGAATGACGAAGCGACAGTGCAGCGCCTGTGGCACTGGCCGGAGCACTATCCGCGGCACCGGTTGCTGACGTTGGACAGTTTCGTCACCCGGCGGATCAACTGGGAGGACAAGGCCGCGAATATCCGCTCGATCGCCGAGGAGCTTGGGTTCGCGCTGGACGCTTTCCTGTTCGTGGACGATAGCGCGCGGGAGCGGGAACGGGTGCGGCAGAGCCTGCCGGAGGTGGCCCTGTTGGGGGAGGATCTGTTCTCGTTACGGCGGGCGTTGCTGAACGATCCGGGGTTGCAGCGGGCGCGGCTGACCGAGGAGGCGGCGGTTCGGAACGTATTGGTGAAAGCACAGCTTGCACGGACCCGGTTGCGGTCGGAAGCAGAGAGCGAGAGCGAATTCCTGGCGTCACTGAGGATTTCCTGCACGGTGGAGCGGGTCGCACCGGGCGCGGCGGTCCTGGAGCGGGTGCGGGAGCTGTTCGAGCGGACCACGCAGTTCAACGCGACCGGGCGGAGGTTCACGGTGGCGGAGCTGGAGCGGGTGGCCGGGGGTGCGGACGGGCAGGTATTCACTCTACGGATGCGGGACCGGCTGGGAGACTACGGGCTGGTCGGTGCCGCGGTGGTGGTTGGCGGGGAAATCCTGAATCTCGTGCTCAGTTGCCGCGCGATTGGCCTTGGGGGCGAACGGGCGTTGTTGGAGGCCGTGCTGGAAGAAGTGCCGGAGCTGCGCGGGCGGATCGTGGCGACGGAACGCAATGCACCGGTGCGGAACCTCTATCGGGACAGCGGGTTCACCGATGCGGGTCAGGGGTGGTGGCAGGCTCAGGCGGTTGCGATCAGCAGCGGCGCGGAGGTCTGCGCGACATAAGCGCGGCGGTGGGTTTCCGCCGCGTCGCCGTGAAAGAAGGTGACCAGCACATAGCGGCTGCCGCGCGAGACCGGTAACGCTTCGTGCAGCAGGGAGGCGGAAAAGATCAGTCCTCCGCCGGTCGGCGGGCTGTAGGGATGGTCGTTGTATTCGGGGAATTGCAGGGATCCGCCTTCGTAGTCCTCGGCATTCAGGTTCACCGAGATGGCGAATTCCCGGAAAGCCACGTTTTCGGCCGTGTTGTCACGATGGCGGCGGAACCAGCCGGCAGCTTCGTCATAGCGGGCGATGAGGATGCGGTCGGTGTGCGTCACGCTGGTTTGGAAGGCGCGGGCGATCTCCGGCGCGCAACGGCGGAGCAGGGTCTTTTGCAGGGCCGGGTGCAAAGGGTCGCAGGGCGGGAGCAGAAGGTCGCGGCGGCGCTTCCGGTCGTGGTCGATGCGGGCCTGCGGCCGGCCGTCCGGGCCGATCGAGGCGACCTCTCCGTCGATGCTGATATCGGCCTCGAAGCGCTCGATCAGGGTACGGCACAGCGGGCCCGGCAGGAGGTTGGGGAGGATCAGGACGGGGGCGGGCAGTTCGCGCGGGAGATTTTGCAGGCAAGCGAGGCAGGCGGCCGGAGTTTCCGGGCCCGGGGTTTGCCGCAAAGCGAGGCGGAGATTGCGGTCGGTCACCAGCACGGCAGCTGTGCCTTCCGGGACGTCGCAACGGTCGAGGAAGCGGACGCCGCAATCGATCAGGCGGAAGGGCGCGGGAGCTGCGGTTTCGGGGTCGCGGACCACGTCCTCGTCGGCGAGAATGAGTAGATCTGTGTTGTTTGCCTTAAATTCAGTCTTGTATTGGGCGATGTTGGTGATAATGGCGTGGAGGTGGTCGGGGCGAACATGATGCGCCAGGATCATCACGGCCGGGCGGCCGGCCTGCTCCTCGAACGAGTAGAAGCGCCGGTCGGCAGTCATGCCGTAGCAGAAGGGGATGCGGTCGCCCGGCTGAAGGCTGTGCATTGCCTGCCATGAGGCCAGAGCGGTTAAGAATGCGTGGATAGGACTCGCTTCTTAGAGCAGAGTTCTCTATGTGTTCTGGGTGATCGGGAGCGATAAACAGCCACTGCCTTCTTCCGCAATAAGCGGGGAGCTGCGGGCTCTGGTGGAGCGGCTGGAGCGGCCGGTGCCGCGGCGGCGGACGGTGATTCCGTTCGGAGTGGCAGCGATCGACCGGCATCTGGGTGGCGGGCTGGCCGGCAATGCGCTGCATGAGGCGGCCGGCGACCCGGCGACGTTTTTCATCGCCGGGGTGCTGGCACGGGTGCGGGGACCGGTGCTGTGGGTGCTGGAGCAACCGGATCTGTTCGCCCCGGGGCTCGCCGGGGTGGGGCTGATGCCGGACCGGGTGATCTATGCCGAGGCGGGCCGGTCCGATGCGGTGCTGCTGGCGATGGAAGAAGGGCTGCGCCATCCGGGCTTGGCCGGGGTGGTGGGAGAGGTCAGCGGTCGGCTGACGCTGACGGCCTCTCGGCGGTTGCAGCTCGCCGCCGAGAGCTCCGGGGTGCTCGGGTTCGTGCTGCGGCGGGGGCCCCGGCCTGCATCGCCGGCCGAACCTAATGCGGCGATGACATGCTGGCGGCTGACCTCCCTGCCCTCTTTGCCGCCGTTTCCCGATGCGCCGGATGTGCCGGGGCTGGGCCGGGCGCGGTGGCGGCTGGAGCTGGTCCGCTGCCGCGGCAGGGAGCCAGCATCCTGGATGGTGGAGGCATGCGATGCGAAGGGTCGTCTCCGTCTGGCTGCCGACTTGGCCGACCGACCGGCTGCGCAAAGCGAGCGGCGGGCCGCCGGCTAACCATCCGTATCCCCTCGGGCCTCTGGTGACCGTGGCGCATGACGGTCATCAGCAGGTGGTGGCAGCCGCGGACGGGCATACGGAGGCGCTGGGAATCCGGCGCGGGATGCCGCTGACCCAGGCGCGGGCGATAGTCCGGGAGTTGGTGGTGGTCCCCGCGGACCAGGCGGGGGATGCGGCCGGGCTGCGCCGGCTCGCGGCTTGGTGCCTGCGCTATGCTCCGCTGGTGGCGGCCGATCCGCCGGAAGGGGTGCTGATCGACATCACCGGCAGTGCGCATCTATCCGGGGGCGAGGCGGCGCTGCTGCGGGACTTGCAGGGGCGGCTGGAGCGGGCAGGTTTTACTGCGCGGACAGCGGTGGCGGATACGCCGGGGGCGGCGCATGCGTTGGCCCGGTACGGCGCGGCGCCGGTTGTGGTGGCAGGGCCCGGGGATGCGAGGCTGGGTGATTTGCCGGTGGCCGCCCTGCGGCTGGAAGCGGAGACGGTGGATGCGCTGCACCGGCTCGGGCTGGAGCGGATCGGGCAAGTGGCGGCCTTGCCGCGGGCACCGCTGGCACGCCGGTTCGCCGTGGTGATGCAGCGGCTGGACCAGGCACTGGGGCGCGTGTCCGAGCCGATCGTGCCGCTGGTGCCGCCTTCGGTGATCAGCAGCCGGCTGGGGTTCGTCGAGCCGCTGCTGACTGCCGAGGCGTTCGGGGTGGTGATCGCGCAGTTGGCCGGGACGATTTGTGCGAAGCTGGTGAAGGCCGCCATGGGGGCACGGCGGCTCGACCTGTTGTTCGAGCGGGTAGATGGATCGGTGGCGGCGGCACGGGTGGGGACGGCGCGGCCCTGTCGGGACGCGGCGCATCTGGGCCGGCTGCTGGGCGAGCGGCTGGAGACTGTGGATCCCGGGCTGGGCGTGGAGGCGATGCGGCTGGTCGTGTCGCTGGCCGAGCGGATGGAGGGGGAACAGGGCGCGCTGGAGGCGGAGGAGGCGCGGCCGGATATTGCGCCGTTGGTGGATCGGCTGGCGAACCGGCTGGGGCCCAGGCGGGTGTATCGGGTGGCGCCCGTGGAGAGCGACGTGCCGGAGCGCTCGGTCCGGCGAATCCCGGCGATGGCGCCGGCAACGGGGAAGAGCTGGCCGGAGGCGTGGCCGCGGCCGGCGCGGGTGTTCGTGCCGCAGCGGATCGAGGCGCTGGCGCTGCTGCCGGATCAGCCTCCGGCGGCTTTCACCTGGCGGCGGCGGCGGTTCCGGGTGCGGCGGGCGGACGGGCCCGAGCGGGTGCATGGCGAGTGGTGGCGCGGTCCGGCGGAGATGGCGGCGACGCGGGATTACTGGCGGGTGGAGGATGGGGAGGGCCGGCAGTTCTGGCTGTATCGGAGCGGCGATGGGGAGGACCGGGCGACGGGGGATCTGAGCTGGTTTCTCCAGGGGGTGTTCTGAGGGGGTGGCAGCGGCGGGTGCCGGGCGCGGCGAGTGTACACTTGGGGTGTTCAGGGCGGGTTGAAGTGTACACTCGGCCAATTTTGGGGGTGCTGGAGTGTACCCTTCGGGGTTTTGGGGCGTTCCGAAGTGTACACTTGGCCGTTTTTCGGGTGTCCGGAGTGTACACCTTCGGGGAGGTTATTAAGACGGATTGCGGTTGGTGGGATTTTGATCCGGTTGGTGCTTCGTTTTGTCATCGGTAGCTGATGTACATCCGAGGTGATGAAGCGGGGATGACTATTATGCCGCACCTCATTAGCGGAAACGTCTTTCTATTTGCCGGGGGCGCTCAGCGACTTCGCGATAGCTTCCGGCACGGTAAGGGAGCGTCAGGCAAGATATGGACTTGGCCACGAAGCACCATGTAAGCGGCCTCGCATCGCATCCTGCCGGAATCCCCACTCCCGATGAGAACCTACAACGAGCAAGCCGACCTTGATCTTGTCGCAGCATACTTCGAAGGCCGCAATCTGTCTGTAGAGCGGTTCTCCGGCGCAGAAACCCAGACCGGGAAAACCCCGGACTTTCGAATATGGCAAGGTGGGGCGGTTGTCGGATATTGCGAGGTGAAGGCCCCCAATGATCCTTGGTTAGACGAACGGCTGATCATGCAAGGCGAAAGCCTAATTACAGCCCGCATGGTAGAGGACTTAGCCCGCTCGCCCCATCGCCTCTGTGCGGCTGAGCCAGTCGAGAATGCAGCGGATCAAGGCATCGTGCCGCCCGTGAAAGTAATGATCGGCTCCTTCGAGAAGTACGATTTCGAGGTTTGCGCTGCCGGCAGCACGGCTAAGTTCGGCGGCACGGTCCTTAGCCTCGATAAGCCGATCTTCGGCCCCCTGAACGACAAGTGTTTCGCCCCGAATTTCGGCTGCCGAGGCAAGCACGGTCTCCCAGACCTCAGGTCTGTAGGCTTTGATCGCGCCGAGAGTCATGAGGATTCGGCGGAACGGGCGTCGGTCGCCGGAAAGGCTTGAGTAGCACAGGACTTTGTTGCAGCCATACCCGTGGCCGAGCAATACGACCTCGTCGGCGCCGCGGCGTTCGAGGAAAGCGATACCGGCGGCAATGTCGTTCCCGGAAAGCTCGAAGTCCTGCACGTCCTTCTGGTCGTGGTCGCGCATGTTGAGGGCGAGGCAGGCATAACCGGCGGCGGCGAACAACGGAGGAAGCCAGCGGGAAGGCCCGCGGTAGAAATTCCAGCCGAGGCCATGGACGATGAGAATGGAGGCAGTCCGGCACAACCCCTCAGCCGGCGGCGAGTACGACGCACCATCGAGCTCGATCTTATCGACGGTTTCAAGCGTCACGAGCTCCAGACACATGTCAGGTTTTCTCAATATTCCAGAACACGAGATTATTGGCATTCAGTACACCGTGGACGTTGCTGCGCCAGACGTAAGGTTGGCGGACCTGGCCGAGCGGCACGTACGGGATGATAGTCCACAGCCGCTCGTGCATCTGGGCCAGCAGGTCCTGCCGACGAGCCGGATCCGTCTCGCGCACATAAGCGCGGCGCAGATTCTCCTCCGTGGCGTCGCAGGGCCAACCTGGGAAGTTCTTGCCATCGCAGGTCATCACCGTCGATGGGCTGATCAAAGGGCTTTCGCTGGCCGCACCAGTGGCCATGGTGTGGAACATGTTCCAACCGCCAGCCGAGGGCGGATCCTTCTTTATTCGTCGGGCAACGAAGGTCGCAACATCGCTGAGCTGCAGATCGACCTTCATGCCGATACTTCCCAACGCTTGTGCAGTGACGAGACTCATTTGGCGGAACATCGGAACATTGCTGGCGCCGATCATCACAACCTTCTCGCCGGAATAACCGGACTCCGCCAACAGCCGCCGAGCAAGATCAAGGTCCGGGGATTTGTAAGCTTCGGATCCCACCTCGGTGCCATTCGGGCTGCCGCAGACCCAGTACGCCCGACAGGTGCGCCAGTACTTGGGGTCGCCGATGGCGGCCTGCATTTCGTCAGTTTGGCTCAGCGCGTGCGCGACGGCCTGGCGCGCCTTAAGATTGTTGAAGGGGGGCCAAAGCCAGTTAAAGCGCAGCACGGTCTGACCCTCGATTGGCCAGAGCTCGCGGATCAGGATGTCCGGATCGTTCGCAACAGTCGGTATCAGGTCTATCGAGGGGGAGTTGAGCACGTCCACCTCGTTGGTGCGCAATGCCTGGTAACCCACTTCGGGGTCGGGCATGATCATCCATTCCACACGCTTCACTTTGACGACCTTGCCTCCGGCGAAACCGCTGGGCGGTTCCGATCGAGGTATATAACCCTCGAAGCGCTCCCAGACGATGCGTGCCCCGGACTCGTATTCATCGGGAAGGAAGCGAAATGGACCGGAGCCAATGAGCTTGCGCACCGGAGTAGAGGGAGACGTCTCTGCCTCCTTCTCACGCATGATTGCGCCGCTGATGTTGTTGCCGCCGCCGAGCAGGAATTCGACGAAGGCGAATGGCTCGTGCAGGCGCAGAACGAAGGTGCGGTCATCGATCCGGTCCATGCCGGCTACATAGCTGGCGAACAACTGATTCGTGGTGTCTCCCACGAGCATCCGCCGCAGCGAAGCGATAACGTCGCGTGTGGTGACCTCGCTTCCGTCATGGAAGCGCAGCCCGGGACGCAACTGGAAGCGGTAACTCAGTCCGTCTTCAGAGCGCTCCCAGGCTTGGACCATCTGCGGCTGGGCGGCCATGTTGGCGTCCCAACTGAACAGCGTGTCGTAGATCATCAGCGCAGCGTTGGTCGTGGAGTAGAAGCCAGTCACGACAGGGTCGAAGATCGTCGGCTCGGAGAACGGTACCACGCGCAGCAGGTCGCTGTCGGTTGGCGATGTGCGCCCAGCGCGCGAGCCCAGCGCGAGCGCTGTACCAGCCGCAACTGTAAGTAACTGGCGCCGATGCAACATTCTGGCTTCTCCCCTCAGGATCCCTTAAGCTTGCCCCATTCTGCCGGCGCCAACCATTGTTTTCCGGCGACGCCCACCGGCGAGGCAGCAGCTGGACCAGAGACGAAACTGCGGGCGATGCTAGGGCTGCCGCTGCGGCAACCATGACGTCCTGCCGCAGCGCGGCAAGCGCGAGATCTTCAGCCCACTACCACATCAAGATCGCAACCATCGAGCGCGAAACGGAGTGGACCGCACCGGCACGGATGACAGGAGTTTTTGTCTAAAACCATGGAGTTGCCATCGCTAAGCAGCTTTTCGAGCGCACGCCACGGGCTTCGATCCCCCGATGATCGCAGACGTAACGTAATTCTCGACCCCGCGGCCGGGTGCCCAGCTCGCGATCATCTCGCGGCTTTCAGGTTTGACCGTCACACGGATGCCGATGAAGCCGGCATCCGCAAGCCACTTCTCAATCTGATGTGCCGGGGCAGCCCCGACCACGCACCCGCAAATGAGCGCGCGATCGGCGGCAAGCTCGGGCGACAAAGGCGCGGTGTTCACCACGTCGGAGATCGCCAGGCGGCCGCCGGGCTTCAACACACGGAACGCTTCACGGAACACCTGCGCCTTGTCCGGCACCAGGTTGATGACGCAGTTCGAACAGGATCACATCGGCCGTGTTGTCGGCGATCGGCAGGTGCTCAATCTCGCCGAGCCGGAATTCCACGTTGCCGGCCCCAACATTGGTGGCGTTCTCGCGCGCCTTATTGAGCATCTCATGCGTCATATCGACGCCGATCACGCGCCCGGTTGGACCGACCTGTTTGGCCGCGAGCAGACAGTCGAAACCGGCACCGCTGCCGAGATCGACGACGACCTCGCCCGGTTTCATGGCCGCGATGGCCTGCGGGTTGCCGCAGCCGAGGCCGAGATTCGCGCCCTCTGGCACGGCCGCCAGCTCGGCGGCGGAATAGCCCATCCGCAACGACTTACTATCGGCGATGGGCGCAGCCGCTGCGTCGCAGCAGGACGGCGCGCAGCAATCTGAAACCGTGCCCGCGGCGATGCTGCCATAGCGAGCGCGCACCATTTCCTTGATCTCAGTTGTGTCCATGAGCATGTCCTTTCAGGCGACCCTGTTTCTGGAGCTCGTCGAGATGGCGTCCGCATCGGGGCGGCAGGCGGGTGCACAGACAGCCGTACCCCGGCCGCAGCAGTTCTCGGTGAGAAAGCCAATCAAGCCGTTCATCGCCGCGAAGTCGGCGGCATAAATGAGTTGCCGGCTCAGCCGCCGCTGCGTGATGAGCCCGGCCCGGTGAAGATGTTGCACATGGAAGGTCAGCGACGACGGCGGCACCCCAAGGCGGTCGGCGATGACGCCGGCGGAAAGACCCTCCGGCCCGCGCTCGACGAGCATCCGGAAGAGCGCGAGGCGCGTTTCGTGCGCGAGTGCCGCGATGGCTTGCACGGCCTGATTGCTGTCCATAGTTCGTTTGGATCCTTCGAATAACGTCGAATTATCGAAGCCGGCGGCTCCTGTCAACAGGGATGATCCGAGGCAGCAAATCAGGGCAGGTCAGGCACGATATTCTTTCGCCACAGGGCCTTGCTTCTGTGTCCGGGAAACTTCAACGTCACGACACCGACCTACGGCAACGTTCACGCTCCGGTGATCGAGCGCCCTGGGACATAGCAAGCAGATGCCTCATTACCAGGCCTACACGACCACGGTGGTAGGCGCTCACAGCGTGCCCCGATGGTACGAAGCACTCGACCGGCTGGTAACCCTCGGCCAGCTCTCGTCCGGAGATCTTGCCGATGCGCAGTTCCGGGCGATGCAGGCCGCCATCCTGGAACAGGAGGCAGCCGGCATCGACGTGATCACCGGTGGCGAGATGCATCGGCGCACCCACAACCGCCACTCCCCGCCGAACGCCATGCTCAACCGTTTCTGGGAAAAGATTCCTGCTTTTCAAGCTGCCAATAGCCGAAACCAATCAGCCAGCGCGACCCCAACGTACTCCATCCGGCGGCAATCTGTCGCGGGCCGATCGATCACTCCATCGATCTCGGGCTGGTTGACGAGTTCACGAAGGTCTCGGGGTTTGCACGGAAGCCGGTCAAGATCACGATGACGGGCCCGCATCTGCTGGCGGCCGTCGCTTACGACGACTATTACCATGACCTGCCCCGGATGATGTCCGAGCTGGGCAAGCTGTTGAACCACAATTTCAAACACCTGGCAGCCGCCGGGTGCAGGCACATCCAGATCGACGAGCCCTATTTCACTGTCGCCGATGACCAGGAGGTCCGTTCCGCCGTGGACGCCATCAACAGCGCGATCGAAGACCTGCCGGACGACATGCATGTGATGGTCCACATCTGCCAGGGCAACTATGCCGTCGGCCCCGACTATGATGGCCAGATCGGGCATCGCTATTTCGATGTCGGTCGGTACAAGGCGGATATCGTCGTCGCGATCGAATGCGACGGCTTCATGATCGAACATGACATGACGCCGCACTTCGAAACCGTGCTGGGAACCAAGCAGCTCGGCGTGGGCGCGGTCGATGTGCAGGACCCGAATGTAGAGACGGGTCAGCAAGTCGCCGATCGCATCAGGAAGCACAAATGGCTCGCGCCGGAGCAGACGGTCATCACCAGCTCCTGCGGCTTCAATCACCTGCCGCGGCATATCGCCTGGGGAAAGCTTCGGGCCATGACCGAGGCCAAAGCCATTCTCAGCGCAACGGCCGCATAGCACGGCGGGGCGATGAGCGACCGGGGCGAAGGGAGTGTGGAGGCGGCGCGGCTTCGGTTGACGAGCGAGCATTTGCGCCTGGCCGAGGCGACGGCGGGGATCGGTGCGTTCGAGCTCGACCTGATCTCCGAGCGCTGGGTCACGACGCCGCGCATGGCTGTTCTGTTTGGCCTCGATCCGGGCACCACGACGCAGGCATTGTCGGATTGGGAAAAGCCGATCTTCGCTGATGACCGCCTGAAGCTGCGCAACGCGCTGTCGGCAGCCCGCCAGGGCGGCGCCTTCGGCGTCGAGTTTCGCGTCACGCACCCGGATGGCAGTGTTCACTGGCTAACCGCTAGGGGCGAAACCGCCCGCGACGGCAGCGGTGCCGCGCGTTGGCTGCGCGGCACCTGCCTCGACATCACGGAACGCAAGGTGCTGGAAGTGCGGCTGCTGGCGCTGAGCGAATCACTGGAAGCACGGGTCAAGGAACGGACGCAGGCGCTGGAGGCCAGCTATTCCCAGCTTCGAGAGAGCGAACGGGGTTTCCGGCTGCTTGTTGAGGGGGTGACGGATTATGCGATCTTCATGCTCGATCCGAACGGGAACGTCGTCAAATGGAACCCGGGCGCGGAACGCCTGAAAGGCTATACCAGCGCGGAGATCATGGGGGAAAATTTCTCCCGTTTCTATACCGAGGAGGATCGGCGGAGCGGACTTCCCCGCCGCCTGCTGGACCAGGCGGTCGCAACCGGCAAGACGGAAGCGGAGGGTTGGCGGGTCAGAAAGGATGGCAGCCGGTTCTGGGCCAACGTCGTCATCCATTCGCTACGGGACCCGGACGGGCAGTTGCTGGGCTTTGCCAAGGTCACACGCGACCTCACGGAGCGGCGGACGGCCGAAGAGCAGCTCCGCCAGGCGCAGAAGATGGAGGCAGTCGGCCAACTCACCGGCGGGATCGCGCATGATTTCAACAACCTGCTGACAGTGATTTCCGGAAACCTTGAGACGCTGAAGCGTCGGCTTCCGGACCAGGCGGACCAAGGGCTGCTGCGGTTTGTGAACCTGGCTTTGCATGGAGCCTCTCGCGCGGCCGTCCTGACCAACCAGCTTTTGGCGTTTTCCCGTCGCCAGCCGCTCGAGCCGAAGGTGATCCCGGTCAACAAACTCATCACCCGTATATCGGAGCTGCTGCGCCGCACTCTGCCCGAGAGTGTTGCGATCGAGACCGTTCTGGCCGGCGGAGTGTGGAGCATCTTCGCGGATGCCGGCCAGCTCGAAAACTGCCTGCTGAACCTGGCGGTCAATGCGCGAGATGCGATGCCTGACGGTGGAAAGCTGACGATCGAAGCCGCCAACGTGTATCTCGACGAGGATTACGCAACGTCGGCGGATGTGCGATCCGGGCAGTATGTGGGAATATTCGTCAGCGACACTGGCCTCGGCATGACCGACGAGGTCATCGCCAAAGCTTTCGAGCCGTTTTTTACCACCAAGGACGCGGGACAGGGTACCGGCCTCGGTCTGTCGCAGGTCTATGGCTTCGTCAAGCAGTCCGGCGGTCATGTGAAAATTTACAGCGAGTTCGGGCAGGGGACGACGGTCAAGATCTACCTGCCGCGCCATCGGTCGCCGGAGATGGCGTCCGAGCCGGCGCCGGCTGCGATCGCCGCCCCGCGCGGCAAGGGTGAAACCATACTTGTCACCGAGGATGAGGCGGAGGTCCGGGAGTTTACTGTCGATCTCGTGCGCGAGCTTGGTTACCAGCCCCTGGACGCGGCAGAAGCGGGTGAGGCATTGCGCCTGATCGACAGCCATAAAGAGATCGCGCTGCTTTTCACCGATGTCGGGTTGCCCGGCGGGATGAACGGGCGGCAGTTGGCGGACGAAGCGCGACGCAGAAGGCCTGACCTGAAGGTGCTTTTCACAAGCGGGTACGCCAGGAATGCGATCGTGCATCACGGCCGGCTCGACCCGGGCGTTCAGTTAATCACGAAACCATTTACCTTCGCCGGGCTGGCGGCGAAGCTGCGGCAGGTTTTGGACAGCCTATGACGGAACTCACCCCGATGCCGGGGCGGTCAGCATCGGCCGCAGCACTTCGCTCACGCCGCCGATTACGATCTGCACGCCGATGCATAGCAGCAGAAACGCAAACAATCGCGTCACCGTGCGCGTGCCACGCGGACCGAGCAGCCGCGCCACCCGATCGCCCAGCCGATAAGCGATAAAGATCACCAGCGCATTTCCGAACGCCGCGGCACTGAGACCGGCAAAGAAACCCGCCTCGCCGTGCAGCAGCGGCGGATGCTCCGCCCCCAGCGCCACCGCCACGCTGATCGCCCCCGGCCCGGTGGTGAACGGAATGGTCAGCGGAAACAGCGCAATGTCGTCGGCGCCTTCGGCGGGGGCGGCGTGTTCCTGCTTGCGCTCCTCCTGCCGCTCCGGCGAGTGCAGCAAATGCCAGGCCGCCACCGCAACCACGAACCCCCCGGCGATCCGCAACGCGCCCAGGCTGATGCCGAAGAAGGCCAGGATGAAAGATCCTGCCGTCAGCGCCACCAGCATCACCAGCAGCGAATAGAACGCCACCAGCGCCGCCAGCCGCTCGCGCTCGGCCTGGGTGCGGTCGAGTGTGATCTCGAAGAAGATCAAGGCGCCCGTCAGCGGGCTGATGATCGAAAACAGCGCCGGAAAGGCAAGCAGAAAGGCCTGGGCCGCCTGACCGACCACCGCAGCTCAGCAGCGATGAGGCTGCAGCGCGAAATTGGCCATCTTCGCATCCATGACGAAGTCGCCGAAATCCATCCGCAGGTTGTCCGCCACCCCGTTCGTCCAATAGCGCATGCCCACTTCGTAATCCGGCGTCATGCTCTCGGAGTTCAGCGCGAAGAAGGCGATGTGCACGCGCGTGCTGGGCAGTACGGAGAGCGCGGGCCAGCGTTCCGGCTGCGGCTTTTTCCAGTCCACGATGGCGATCGAGCTATCCTCCGGCCCGTTCTCGTCGGTGCCGTCGAACAGCGGCACATTGAGGTATTTCTTGCCCTCGGCGGCCGCCGCAATAAGTGCTGCGGTATGCGCCATGGGAAACAGCGTCCCGGATGGCAGCTTCATCGTGGCGGCGTGCGGCGCGGTGTAATGTGCGACACCCGGACCGCCGGGCCGGTCGAGCTTCGCGTCGCCGTCGGTCTGGCTGGTCACCGCGCCATCGGTCGTCTGGCGCATGTGGAACCGGAACTTGAGCCCGTCTTTCAATTCCCAGGTCGCGTAATCGGAGATCATCTCGATGTTCTGGCCGTCGGAATTGGTGACAGTCATATCCAGCCGCTGGCGCACCGCCCAACCGTCGCAGGCATCGATCACCTCATAGCCCATTGTCCCGGTGGCGCCGACCACGTCGTCGCTGCGGGTCTTCTCCAAGGTCAGTTGATAGAGCGCCCGATGCGCCGCCAGGTTAATGGGAATCCCCGCTGCCAGCGAAGGCTGCGCAAGGGCGAAGAAAACAGCGGCCAGGATGACGCGACGATACATGGGTGAAAGTCTCCGTTCCTGAGCCGCCGAGACGGCCAATGATCAGCGCGGCGACGGGGCGATATCAAGCTTCAACGACAGCTCCTTGAGCCGCTCGGGCGGCACCGGCGCGGGCGCCCCCATCATCAGGTCTTGCCCCTGCTGGTTCAGCGGGAACAGGATCACCTCGCGCAGGTTCGGCTCGTCTGCCAGCAGCATCACGATGCGATCAATTCCCGGCGCCGACCCGCCATGCGGCGGCGCGCCGTAGCGGAACGCGTTCAGCATGCCGCCGAACCGCGCCTCCACCTCCTCAGCCGCATAGCCGGCGATGGCGAAGGCGCGTATCATGATATCTGGGCGGTGATTGCGGATCGCGCCGGAAGACAGTTCCACACCGTTGCAGACGATATCGGTACTGGAACGCCTTGATGGTTAGCGGATCCTGGGTTTCCAAAGCTTCCATCCCGCCCTGCGGCATGCTGAACGGGTTGTGGCTGAAATCGATTTTCCCGGTCTCTTCGTTCAACTCGTACATCGGGAAGTCCGTCACCCAGCAAAAGCGGAACGCGCCCGGCTCGATCAGGTCGAGCTCCTGGCCCAGCCGCGTGCGCACCAAGCCGGCGAATTTCCACACAGCGTCCGGCTTGCCGGCGGCGAAGAACACGGCATCGCCCGCTTGAAGGCTGCAGGCTGTCCGCACGGCGTCGGCTCGGGCCGGTTCCAGGTTGCGCGCGATTGGTCCCTTGGCGCCGTCCGCGTCGTAGATGACGTAACCAAGGCCGCCGGCGCCTTCCTCCTTCGCCCAGTCGTTGAGCTTGTCGAAGAAGCTGCGCGGCTGCGAAGCGGCTCCCGGCGCCGGAATCGCCCGCACCACGCCGCCGCCCGCGACGATGCGCGCGAACAGCCCAAAATTCGAACCGGCGAACGCTTCCGTCACGTCGCTGATGCGCAGGGGGTTCCGCAGGTCGGGTTTGTCAGAGCCGTATTCCAGCAGCGCGGTTTCATACGGGATGCGCGGGAACGGGGGCGGTGTCACTGCACGGCCGGCGCCGAACTCCTCGAACACGCCGGCGATCACCGGCTCGATGGCGGTGAACACGTCCTCCTGCGTCACATAACTCATCTCGAAATCGAGCTGATAGAACTCGCCCGGCGAGCGGTCGGCGCGCGAGGCTTCGTCGCGGAAACAGGGGGCGATCTGGAAGTACCGATCGAACCCGGCGACCATGATCAACTGCTTGAACTGCTGCGGGGCCTGCGGCAGCGCGTAGAACTTGCCCGGATGCAACCGTGCCGGCACCAGGAAATCGCGCGCGCCTTCCGGGCTGGCCGCGGTCAGGATCGGCGTCTGGAACTCGATGAATCCAGCGTCCTGCATGCGCCGGCGGATCGAGGCGATCACCTGCGCCCGCAGCACCATGTTGTGGTGGAGCTTGTCGCGCCGCAGATCGATGAAGCGGTATTTCAGCCTTATGTCTTCGGGGAATTTCTCCTCGCCGGCGACCAGCATCGGCAGCACCTCGGCGGCCGATTGGACGGCCAGATCGCTCACGCGCAGCTCGATCTCCCCGGTCGGCAATTTGGGGTTCGCCGTACCCGGCGCGCGCGGCACCACCTCGCCGGTGACGGTGACGACGCTTTCCACCCGCACACGGTCGGCAAGCGCGAAAGCCGGGCTGTCGGCGTCGAACACGCATTGCGTGACGCCGTAGTGATCGCGGAGGTCGATGAACAGCAGCCCGCCATGGTCACGCTTGCTGTGCACCCAGCCGGAGAGCCGCGCCGGCCGGCCGGCATCGACGGCGCGCAGCGCGCCGCAGGTATGGGTGCGATAGGCGTGCATGAAACGGCGTCCCGGGTGGTCGAGCGGCGGCACACAAGCCCCGCGTGCGCGGCCAAGTCAAGCGAGCGCACCTGGGAAGCACACCAACCCGTCGCCGGTTCGGCCGTTCTCCTATATGGCTGTCTGCCGGGACAGATCGCCAGAGATGGAGATGCAGAAGATGACCCCCACAAGCCTGCTCTGCGCGGCGGCCACCCTGGCCGGGATCGCTCTTCCCGGCGCGCCGCCGGCTTTTGCCGCGACGCCGCCGGGCACCGCGACGCCGCCCGCCGGTTCCTGGCAGCTCATCCCGCTGCCGGACGCGAAAGTCCCGGCCGCCTGGGTCATCAACACCGAGAACGGCGACACCTATCTGTGCGGCGCCGGCTCGGATGACGGCAAGGCGCGGGTCGCCTGCGTCCAGGCGAATTTCCACCACGCGCCGCCCGGCTGAGCACGTCCACATCCTGATGGCCCGCTCCGCCCGTGCCGCGTTTCCGGCGCCTCGCCTGATCGCCACCACCGGCGAGTTGCACGCGCTGACCGAGCGCCTGCGCGGCGAGACGTTCGTCACCGTCGATACGGAGTTCATGCGCGAACGGACCTACTGGCCGGAGCTGTGCGTCGTGCAGCTTGCCGGGACCGACGAGGTGGCGGTCGTGGACGCGCTCGCGCCCGATATCGACCTTGCACCTCTGGGCGCATTGCTGGCGGACCAGGCGGTAACCAAGGTGTTTCACGCCGCCCGACAGGATATCGAAATCTTCGTATTGCGATTCGGCGACGTGCCGCGGCCGCTGTTCGATACGCAGATCGCCGCGATGGTGGCCGGCTTCGGCGAGCAAGTGGCCTACAACTCGCTGGTCTCCGCGCTGGCCCAGGGGCATATCGAGAAGGCGCACCGGTTCAGCGACTGGTCGGCCCGCCCGTTGTCGCCGGCGCAGATCGCCTATGCCGCGGCCGACGTGACGTATCTCCGCACCGTGTACGAGGCGCTATGCGCACGGTTGAAGCAGGAGGGGCGGCTTGGCTGGGTGACCGAGGAGATGGCGGTGCTTGCGGACCCGGTTACTTACCGCACCGATCCCGAGGAGATGTGGCAGCGCCTGCGTCCGCGCAGCAACAACCGCCGTTATCTGGGCATGGTGCGGGCGCTTGCGGCATGGCGCGAACGCGAGGCACAGCGCATCAACATCCCTCGCCAGCGGCTGCTGAAAGACGAGTCCGTGCTGGAGATCGCCGCCACCATGCCCGACACGCCGGAGGCGCTCGCGCGGGCCCGCGGCGTCACGCGGGGTTTCGCCGAAGGCCGTACCGGCGCCTCGCTGCTCGACGCGATCGCCACGACGAAGGCCCTGCCGGAGGACGCGATGCCGCCGGCGTCGCGCGGCGGCGATGCCGCGCGACCGTCCCCGGCGCTGGTGGCGCTGCTCAAGGTGCTGCTGGCAGCGAAATGCGAGGAGCATCATGTGGCAGCACGGCTGGTGGCGAGCAGCGACGATATCGACCGGTTGGTCGTGACCGACGATCCGGCAATCCCGGCGCTGCACGGCTGGCGACGCGAGGTGTTCGGCAATGACGCGCTGGCGCTGAAGGCGGGGAAAATCGCGCTGGGCGTCGAGGGGCGGCGGATCCGGCTTATTCCCGCTTCGTAAACTGGCGAGCCGGGTCGATCAGGAACGCGCGCCGTGTTGCCCGGCCAGGCGATCGAACTTTGTCGCCATGATGAAGTCGTTCTCGTGCAAGCCTTTGATCTTCTTGGTCTGCAGCGAGATCACGGCATAGCCCCAGCCGAATGTGACATCCGGGTGATGGCCTTCCTCCTCGGCAAGCTCGGCCACGCCCTGCACGAAGCCGAACGCGTCGCGGAAATTGGCGAACGAGTAGCGACGTTCGATGCGCTTGCCGTCGTCCAGCAGCTTCCATTGCGGTGCCTGGCGGAGAAAGCCTTACGCTTCCTGCTGCGTCAGCGGCGGAATGCCGCCCCGGCACGGCGTACACGTTTTACTGAGCAGTTCCGTCGATGTGGACATGCTGCCATCTCCTTCAATCGCTGAGCCTAGCTTGCCCCTGTGTTCGGCCGAGGCAAAGCCTCTACCGAGCGCCGTTCATCAGCCAGTTCGCGCAAGCCTCGCCGAGTTCGCGGCGGGCGGTCTCTTCGTATCGCCGGCAATCGTCCGCGGTCAGCACGTCGCGTCAGCGGCCGTTGCTGCCTTTATGGATGAATGTCTCGGCGCCCCCGTCCCACGGTTTGCCGCCGAGCGGCGTCGCGTTGGTTGCATGCGCCTTCATCCAGGCGAAGCCGCAATGCTCGACGATCGAGGGGAAACGCAGGGGGTCGATCGGAATGGCGAGAAAGTCGGCGATGCGGCGGATGCTGCCCGGCAGGTCGTGCTTCAACTCGTCGAAATGCACCAGCATGAGGTTGGGCATGTCACGGATCGCCCACCACGAACGCAGGTTTTCCCAGAACGGCCAGAACGGATGGCCATCCCGTTCCAGCCACTCGAGAAAGTATTGGCGGATATCGGCGGGCGGCGGTTCGATTGGTGGTCCAATGCGGCCGGGCGTGTCGTTGAGGATCTCGTACCAGAAAGCGTTCGCCCGGCTGTGGTGATTGTAGAGGCTCCAGACCACATCGCGTCCATCGCGCCCGATATAGAGGTATTTGGCTTTCGGCGAATACACGAGCGCATCGACCGGCAGATGTGTCTTGAGGAACCGCCGATGCGTCTGCGGCTCCATCGCGGCCAGCTTGACCGCCTTCGCCGGCACCCGCAGGTCGAGCCAGGGCGACATCTCGGCGACAGGGAGATCGTCCGCCCCCTCGAACAGCAACTGGACGACGATCTGCTGCACCCAGGTCGTGCCCGATTTGCCGTAGGTAGCGATGATGATGTCATCGTCTCGGAAGTCGAAGTCGTTCCAGACGGTGGAATCGAAGTGATGGTTGTGCATCTCGCGTGCCTTGCGCGGCCATGCCGGGATCGCTTCGTTCATTGGCTATCCTCCCTGATTTCAGAGGAAAGGGGTTCACACGGAGAGCCGCGGAGGGGGGATTTGCATCACAAGGCGCCGTCGCCGACCCGATCACCCGCTCGATCAAAGCTCTGTCCAGCAGCCGGGTCCTCTCCGTGGACCCTCCGTGATTCTCCGTGTAAACCTCTTTCCAGACCATGAACCGAAAGGCCCGCCAAGTAGCCGCAACTGGCGTTGCGCCGGCGCACATCCGCCCGTAAGACCGGGCGGAGAGGTGAACGCAATGAACGACATAAGTCCTGCAGACCTGAACCCCACCCTGGCCGACAGCTTCCCGGTGACCAAGCGCAACCGCGTACGGCGCAAGCATGAGCGCGGCCGGTTCGAACAAGAAAACTGTCTATGACATCCTCGACGCCGCCATGATCTGCCACATCGCCTATGTGATCGACGGCCAGCCCTATTGCACGCCCACCGCATTCTGGCGGGAGGGCGACCATCTCTATTGGCACGGCTCCTCGGCCAGCCGCATGTTGCGCGCCGAGGCCAAAGGTATCCCGGTTTGCCTGACCGTCGCCCATGTCGATGCGATCGTGCTGGCCCGTTGCGGCTTCAACCACTCCATCAACTACCGTTCGGTGATGGCGTATGGGCGGGCGCATATGATCGAGGGCACCGAGCACAAGCTCCGTGCCATGGACGCCTTCATCGAGCGGTTCTTCCCCGGTCGCTCGAAAGCGATCCGCCCGCCGACCGTGCAGGAGATCAAGGCCACCACGTTGCTCGGCATGGAGATCGAGGAGGCCTCCGGCAAAATCCGCAACCTCGATGTGCATGACGAGGAAGAAGATTACGCCGTGCCGGCCTGGACCGCACTGATACCGGTGAAAACCGTGCTCGAGCCGGCGATCGAGTGTCCGCGCCAGCACCCGGATGCCACGGTCGAGGCCGGCGGCATGGCGGCCTATCAATCGGGCCGGCGGCTGGATGAGGTGATGTTGGAGATGTACCGGAAGGCTTATCCGGATTGAGAGACTGGATGGGCCAATAGAGCTGCGGAGGCGGCCATGATCTCTTCGAGTTCTGGCAATAGGAACAACCAGGGTGGACCTAAATTCTCAGCACGCTTGCCCTTTGTCATCTCGCCCGGCAGAGTTCTAGAATTGGTTGAGCCACCCGTCGCCTTCAATCTCGGCGGTCACCAATGTCAGGTGGTGCGGGAGTCCCATCAATATGCTTTGACAATCTGCGGCCTCCCTTCCGAGAAGGACGCTCAGCAGTATCTTCTTCGTGCTGCCGCCGGGCTGTTCCGGGTAGGCCTAAAACATTCTATTGGCTTCCGCTTCGATCGGGCCATAAAGCGGTTCAAGTCACTCTCGAAGCCAATGGATGTCGCGGCCGATTCGCCATATTATCCAATAACGGTATCAAAGGGCTGGCGTCAAATCGACGGCTTCCTTCACGCAGATGCATCTACCATATATCCAGAAGAGCAACGGCTCGTAAAGGTCGAGGGACACCCGGCAACGGTCTCCCTCGGCGTATCGAAATCCGTATTCGAGCAAAGCTTTTCGGAGATGGCGAATGCTGGTTGCCCAGAGAGGCTCTTTGAAAACCATAAACTGCGCCTTGCCATTGAGTTCTATATGTCCTCGCTTTTCGAGATATCGGCAGGAGCAAGCTTTCTGTGGCGCTTTACTACTCTTGAGATCCTGGTACCGGCTACACCCGTCTCCGTGCCGATTCAGAAGAAGCTAAATGATTGTATTGACCTGATACGCGGGCTGTCGGCTTCCTGCGAGAACGACGCTGACGCGCATACAGAGATTCAAAGTGTGTTGACACGGTTGGAGCACACTCTCAACAAGTCAATTACGTCTGGCCTGCGTGATATCATCAGAAATAAGCTCATGAACGATCCGGAGCTGTCGTCTCAGGAACTCGCACGGGAGGTCGGCCGGCTTTATGGCATACGTAGCAACCTTGTGCACAATGGCGATGCAGCTCCGGCGGAGATTGCTAACGGAAACGAACGATTGGGATTTATCGTTCCGCAACTCCTGCGCGCTCTGTTCCGCGAAGCGGCTGCTGAAGATACGGCTTAAAAGAGGTTGCCGTGAGCTGCGCCGTTGATCTCGAGAGGCTCGATTAACTCGAAAATCGGCTTCGCGCCTCCGGTAACTCGGGCGGTCTCTCGGGAGAGGTATGGGAGAAGAAGGTATGAAGATCACCGCCGTTCGCCTGCTGCGCCTGCGTGGCACGATGCGCACCGACGGCCCGTTCTGGGAGGAACGGCTGGTCCGCCCGATCGACATCTACCCCGAATACCGCAGCCGCAGCGACTTCGAAGGCGGCAGCCAGTCAGGCAATAGTTTCAGCCTGGAGCAATATTTCCTTCGTATAGAAACCGACGAGGTGCCGCTAGGCATCGCCGGACCGGTGACGGAGATGGTGGCGCTGTTTGTTGGCAAACGGCTGCGCCCGATCATCCTCGGCCAGGACCCGATCGCGCACGAGAAACTCTGGGACCAGATGCACCGTATCATGGTGCACGGCCGGCAGGGCGACGCCATGCTGGCGATCAGCGCCGTCGATTGCGCGCTGTGGGACCTCAAAGGCCGTTGGCTCGGCCAGCCGGTGTTCCGCCTGCTCGGCGGACCGACACGTGACGCCGTGCCAGCTTATGCCAGCATGCTCGGCTTCGACGTGCTGGATATGGGTCGCGTGCGGGCGCGCGCCGCCGAGTATCGCGACCGCGGCTACCGCGCGCAGAAATGGTTCTTCCGCCACGGCCCGATGAGCGGCCCCGACGGCCTGCACAAAAATGTCGAGCTGGTGCGCACGCTGCGCGAAACGCTCGGCGATGACTACGACATCATGCTGGATTGCTGGCAGTCCTTCGATCCGCCCTATGCGATCGAGCTGGCCGAACGCATCGCCGAATACCGACCGCGCTGGCTGGAGGAAGCGGTGATGCCCGACCGCGTCGACTCTTATGTGCGGGTGAAGGAACGCACCAACATTCCGCTGTCCGGCGCCGAGCATGAATACACGCGCTGGGGCTTCAAGCGCTTCATCGACGCCGGCGCGCTGGATGTCCTGCAGCCCGATATCTACTGGGCCGGCGGCTTGTCCGAGACGCTGAAAATCGCCGCCTATGCCTCAGCGCACGACCTGATCGTGATCCCGCACGGGCATTCATCGCCTGCGGGCATCCACTTCTCGCTGGCGCAATCCCCGATCCTGACGCCGTATCAGGAGTTCCTGGTGAAGTGGAACACGATCAACCAGCATTTCCTGGCGCACCCCGTGGTGCCCGAAGGCGGGATGATCGCCGCGCCGACACAGCCCGGTCTCGGCATGGACCTCGACCCGGCGAAGATCGAGGAACAAGCGGAAGTACTTTAGCTGTGGTGCTTCACGGTCGTATGGACGATCCGCCGCCGCGTCGGCGCCGGCGCTTCCGGCGTCGTCTGGCATGAGCCGAGCGACGCGGGCACAAGATCCTGCCCGGCGGCAAAGGATGCCAGCTCGGTGGGCCCCTCCAGCGCCATTGCCTGACCGAATATCGCCTCGCTGCGCGGGCAGAAATCCGTGCCCTGCTTCAGCCCTTCGTCGGACTGCGCGTTGGCCAGCGAGGTAACATAGGCGTCGTGCTCGGTCTGGCCGCGCCGTCCAAAGGAATGGCGGAAATAATTGTCGAGCGCATGCTCGTTGGCCATCAACTGCGGCTGATACCGCTGAATAAAGGCGTTGTACTGCGAGTTGTCGTGACAGGCGGTAGCCAGCACCATCATCTCGCTTTTCAGCGCCTCGATATTGAACACCGGCTGCTCCGGGCAGCGTTCGGCGGCGGAGACGCCGGTGAGCGCGAGGCAGGTGGCGGCCAGGGGGAGCAGAGTGAAGGAAAGACAGCGACGCACAGGCGACTCCGATAGCTAGGGTGGGGCGATATGAATGCCTGGGTACGCGCGCCGCGGCAAGAGCGAGAGAGCCCTGCCCCAAGGGCGGCTACTGGCCGGCTGATAACGCAACCGGGCCGACGCCCGGGTTGACAGACGGCAGGATACGACCAGTATTGAGCGCATCTGGTGGCGATGGAGTCCGCCCTTAACCGCCCCCTGGAACCGTCCCTGGGGCTAATGACTCCTCCTGGACCCGCGTGGGAAGATGGGAGGAGTGTGTGCTGTGGTTAGGGCTGTCAGACATGCCGGTATCGTATCGGCGGTTCGCACCTTGCATTCGCTCCTCGCTCGATCTTCGCGTCCGGACTGCGCATGATCATGCGGGACGTCGCCCTGCAGATCGCGCAAGTGTCGGTGACGATGTTGCTGGCCCCCTTGCTCCAGGGGATCATCGTCCAGTTTGAGGAACGCGTGCAGCGGGCCCAGGGTCCGGGGATTTTTCAACCCTATCGCGATCTGTGGAAACTGTTCCACAAACAGATCATCGTGCCGGAAACCGCGAGCTGGCTCTATTGGGCGGCACCCATCGTTGCTTTTACTGCGATGCTCACGGTCCCCATCCTTATTCCCGTGCTCACCAACTATCCGCTGCCGTTGTCGGACATGGGCGACATCCTGGGGGGCGGCCTGATTCTGACACTCGGCTCCTTCATGATCACCTTGGCCGGTCTGGACACGACAAGCGCCTATGGCGGCATCGGCTCCAGCCGCGCAGTCATGGTCACCATTCTCGCCGAACCCACGTTGATCCTGGTGTTTGTCGGCATCACGCTGCTGGCCAAGTCAATGTTGCCGTTCGTCGTGAACCATCTGCTTGTTGCGCAGCCCGCTGTTTACTGGAGCCCGGCTCACCTCTTTCTTGTCGCGGCGTTTTTCGTGCTGCTGCTGGTCGAGACCGACCGTCTGCCGATTCATTCGCCCACGCATATCGAGGTCTATATGATCGAAGAGGGGCGCATCCTGGAATATTCGGGCCCACTGCTCGCCTTGTTGCGGTGGGCCTCGGCGATGAAGCAATTCATTCTCTACACCATTTTCTGCAATGTTCTCCTGCTGCCATGGGGGCTTTCGGCGCGCGGTACGGCGCTGGGCGTGATCGGCAGCACCATCGCGCTGCTAGGGAAGTTCGTGCTGGTCGCCTGTGCTGTGGTGGTCGTGGACACAACGCAGTCGCGGCTACGGTTCTACCGCTACCAGGAACCGCTTGCGGCTTCCTTCCTGCTTGCCGTGCTCTCCATTATCAGCACCCAGTTGAGCTGACTCATGCTGGCGGCGCACCTCGGCCCCCTCACCACCTCGCTGTTCAGCCTGATCGCCATCGCCTGCCTTCTGTTGGCCTTCGTAATGCTCGGCTCCCGCTGGCTCCGGCATTATCTCTACGCTTTCGCAGCGGAGTCATGGCTGATTGCCGCTTTGTCGGCGGCTGTCGGCTATTACGGCGATTATCCTGAGCTGTACCTGATCGCCATCCTGACACTGCTGTTTCGCGGCCTGCTGCTCCCGTACCTGATCCTTCGCATCATCCGCCGGTTGCATGTCTCCCGCGAGGTGCATGTCATTCTGCAGGCAAGTTCGAGCCTGGTCATAGGCGCGCTTGCGGTAGTGTTCGCGCTTGGCGTCGCCTGGCATATCGGCTCGCAACTCGGGCTTGGCGGCACAGTCGTGGTGCTGGCCCTGACTGTGATGCTGTCGATGAAGCTTATCGGCTTCCTGATGCTCGCGGTGCGGCATGAGGCCATCAGTCAGATCCTGGGCCTGCTGGTGCTGGAGAACGGCATCTTCCTCGGCGCACAGATTCTCGTCCCCGGCATGCCGCTGCTGATCGAAATCGTGATCCTGTTCGATCTGCTCATCGTCGTGGCCTGTTTCGGCCTGCTGGTGCAGTACCTCATGAGCCATGCCGGGACCACGAGCAGCCTCGAACTCCGGCGGCTGGTGGGCTGATGACCGGCATCCTGGTACTGGCGATCGTTCTGGCGCCGTCCATTGCCATTGGGCTGATTATCCTCGGCCGCGATCCGAAGCTGGCGGCGGGATTGAACCTTGTTGCCAGCGTTGTCGCCTGCGGCGCCGCGCTGCCGTTGCCGCTGCTCAACTGGAACGAATCGCACCTCTACTGGCGTGGTTATGTCATTATCGACGCACTCGGCACCTGGGTCATCCTGTGTACCGCGATCGTGTATCTGCTCGCCTCGCTCTACGCGGTGGGTTATATGCGGCTGCTCGAGGAAGACGATCGCCTGCCGCGCTTCTACGCGCTATTCGCCGGGTTCGCGTTGACCACGCTCGTCGGGCCGATGATGAACAGCGCGGGGCTTTACTGGATCGCGATCGAGCTCACCACCCTGGTGAGTACTTTCCTGGTCGCCTTCGAGCGGGTGGCGGAAAGCATCGAGGCCGCGTGGAAATACATTATCGTGGTGTCGGCGGGGATCAGCCTCGCCTTGCTTGGGACCGTTCTGTTCTACTGGGGCGGCAGCTTCGGTACTCGGCCCAACCTACGACATGACATGGGCGGCGCTGCGCGTTGCGGCACCGCATATCAATCGCTCCTTGCTCATACTTGCTTTCCTGCTGGTGCTGATCGGCTACGGCACCAAGGCTGGCTTGGCGCCGATGCACACCTGGTTACCCGACGCGCACAGCGAGGGCCCCACGCCGGTCTCCGCGCTCCTGTCCGGCGCGTTGCTCAACACCGCAATGATCGGGATTATCCGCTACCTGGCCATCGTCGATGCGGCAGAGCCGGGCCCTTTGCCGCGCATGATCGTCGTGGCGCTGAGCATCGTATCCCTGGTCGTTGCGACCGCATTCATCGTCCGACAGGAGGGAGTCAAGCGCCTGATGGCCTATTCCAGCGTCGAGCATATGGGGGTCATTATGCTTGGCGTGGGGTTCGGCGGAGTGTGGGGCATCGCAGGCGCGCTCTATCACATGCTCAACCACTCGCTGAATAAATCGCTCATGTTCTTCGGCGCGGGCAGCATGATGCGCAGCTATCGGACAAAAGAGATCAGGGGCATTCAATGGGTCGGCCGTCGCTTCCCGGTGGTTGGCGCGCTGTGGCTGGCCGGCGCCGTCGCGATTACCGGTGCGCCCCCGTTCGGGCTGTTCGCCAGCGAATTGACGATCCTGCGGGCCGGTGTGACGACCCCAGCGGCGTGGGCCGCTTTCGTCATGGCGGTCCTTCTGATCATTATTTTCGTCGGCTTTCTCAATCATTTTCGTATCATGTATTTCGAAGCGCCGGAGTTGGGCGACGCCGGGCGCGACAGGGTCAGCATCTGGTGCGCCGTCCCCATGTGGCTGGCGCTCGTGCCCGTGCTGGTTCTCGGGCTATGGTGGCCGCAGGATGTCTGGAATTATTTCGCCGCGATTTCCCAGGCGCTTGGCAGCGCCGCCTGGCACACGCGAGCCATTCCATGAAGGGCACCGATAAACGCAAAATACCGTTGGAGCGTTTGCCCGACGCGGCGCAACAACTGCTCGAAGCGGGCGGTCGGATGCAAATGGCGTATGCTTGCGTGTCGGCGGGCGGCAATTTTGAACTGCGCTATCTCGCAAGCCAGGCAGATGACGCGCGGTTCGTGTTGTGGTGCACGGATGTCACCGACGACCCCCCCAGTCTCGCGCCGATCTGGCCCCTGCTGGGTTGGTACGAACGCGAGATCATGGATTTGTATGGCATCTCTTTCCGAGACCACCCGGAGCCGAATCGACTCGTCCTGCACCAGGCACTCGCCCCGCCAATGGCGCTAGCGGGCAGCCAGGCGCCATTGTCGCCGGCGAACGGACCACGTTCGGTGCCGGCGGTTCTCGGGCCGGACGTGCAGGCTCTGCCTTTCGGGCCGGTCCGTGCCGATGTACTCGAATTGGCGGAGTTTACCTTTCTATACATTGGCGAGCAGATTTTGCATTATCAGCCGCATCTTTTCTACAAGCACCGGGGCATGGAACAACGGTTTGAGAGCGCGGACGCCGTACGCGGCGCAGTGCTTGCCGAGCGTGTCTCCGGTGTCGGTACCGCTGCTCACGCGCTGGCCTACTGTCAGGCCGTCGAGGCAGCCTGCGACTGTTCCGTGCCGCGGCGGGCGCTCTGGCTGCGTGTACTGCTTGCCGAGCTGGAAAGGCTCTACAACCACCTCCATTATCTCGGGCATCTCTGCAATACCACCACGCTCAGGGTCGGGGAGGCACAAGGCAAGCTCCTGGAAGAACAGGCCAAGCAGATCAATGCGCGCCTGACCGGTAGCCGGTTCCTGCGAAGTCTCTTGATACCGGGCGGGCTGCGCCGGGACCTCCGTCCGGACGGTTGGTTGAGCGAGGCGCTGGAAGCTCTGCGGGCCGAGTTCGCCGAGTACGCGCGCCAACTCGATGCCTCGGACAGCCACCTCGACCGCCTGATCACCACCGGGATGCTATCGGGCCGACAGGCGTTCGATCAGGGAGCGACCGGCCCGGTGCAGCGTGCCTCCGGCGCCGATCGGGACCTCCGCCGTGATCATCCCTACGCGGCTTATGCGGAGCTGCCGCTGACCATACCTATCCACCGCGACGGCGACGCCTATGCCAGGGCGCAGATCCGGATGCAGGAAATCGATGCGAGCATCGCCATGATGCAGCGTATCCTGTTGCTTTTACCTGAAGGCGACATTCGCGCCCCGTGTCCGGTTCAGGCCTGGGCTGAAGGCCTTGGATGGGCCGAATTGCCTCGCGGTTCGCTGTTTTACGCGGTGCATTTCGGCGCGGATGGACGACTTGCCCGGGTCAAGATCAAGTCGCCCTCTTTTTCCAACTGGCGCGTGTTTCCTGTCACGGTGCACGACACGAACATGATGGATTACGCGATCAACGAAGCGAGCTTCGGCCTCACGGTCGCCGGCTGCGCCCGATAGGAGCGAGCGATGGCGCTGTGGACGCTGATCGGGCTCGCCAAAGGCAAGGCCACCACCGGCTGGCCGGCCGATGGCGACCACGGGCAAGGCGGTGTTCTTGGGATGCCGCGCTACCATCCGGAGCGATGCAGCGAGGGATGCAGCGATTGCGCCGATATCTGTCCCACCGTGGCGATCACCACCCGGCAACAAGATGGTGCTCTCGATATCGATTACGGACGCTGCGTAGTCTGCCAACTCTGCACCGAGGCATGCCCCACGGGCGCGATGAGCCCGTCCGGGGATTGGGCCTTCGGCGTGCGCATGCGCAACGATCTTCGCTTGCCTAGCGCCGAAGCGGAAGCGGCGCCTTCGCGACAGCCGATTGCCGGCTTTCGTCGCAGCCTGCACATCCGGCATGTGGATGCTGGCTCTTGCAACGGCTGCGAGTCCGAGCTGCAGGGGTTGAACAACCCATTTTACAACCTGCACCGGCTCGGCATCTTCTTCACTCCGTCTCCTCGCTTCGCCGATCTCCTGCTGGTCACCGGGCCCGTCACCCGGGCCATGGAAGCGCCGCTGCGCGCCACGTACGAAGCCATGCCGCAGCCACGCTGGGTGATGGCCGTCGGCACCTGCGCGGTCTCCGGCGGCATCGCCGAAGGCGGGTATGCTTGCGGCCACGGACTCGACGGTGTCGTTCCGGTCGATGTCTATCTTCCCGGTTGCCCACCAAACCCCGCGGCGATCATCCAGGCCTTGTTGATGTTCCTCGATCGCGCGCCACAACGCGTAAAGGGTGGCCGCGTTGTCGAATGAATTGGTTGCCGCGGCGGCGCTGTTGTGGATTGCAGGCGGTGTCCTCGCATTGAGCGCGCGGGGTCTGCCGCTCGTGCGGATCCTGTTGGCCATCGGTGGCGTTGCAGGGATAGCGGCAGCGGTCATCGCGTTGCCTGATGGCACCGCAGCGGTGACCACCCCGCTCAAAATGGCTGGCGAGGCAGCGAGCTTCCGGATAGCGCCGGAGGCATTATGGCTCATGGGATTTGGTCTTGTGCCGGCCGTGCTTGCCGTCTTGCTGGCAACCCCGGCGCGGGATGGGCGCGCGACGTGGCTGTTCGGCGCTGCCGCCACCCTGCTCGGCGCTCTCGGCGTGTTCGGCTTGCAGCATGGCGGGTTTTTCCTTTTGGCCTGGGAACTGATGAGTCTCGGCGGCGCGCTGATGATTTTGAGCGAGCGGCTTGCGCCCTCACCGGGGATGCCGGTGCTGTTCATGCTTGGCATGCTGGAGGTCGGGACAATCGCTCTGCTCATCGCCCTCCTGTTGGTTGCTTTGCCGGCACAAAGCCTGTCGTTCGATGCGTTCGCGCGCGCCGCGCCAGCTCTGCCGGTGCCGGTTCAGGTCATTGTGGGGATCCTGCTGCTGATCGGCTTCGGCGCGAAGCTCGGGCTGCTGCCGTTCTACGAGTGGTTTCCCGCGGCCTATGGTTCGGGCAGCGGAGCATCTGGAGCCCTGCTGTCGGGCGTCGTCCTCAACGCGGCCTTCTTTGGCCTGAGCCGCACGCTGCTCAACTGGCTGCCCGGGACGGCGCCGAGCGGCACCTATGGGCTTGCCGCGTTCGTGGTGGCGGTCGGCGTACTCGAGCGCGATTCTCGCCGTGCTGTATGCGTTCCAACAGGAGGATTGGCGTTCCCTGCTCAGCTTCTCTTCGGCGGAGAATGCGGCGATCGCGGTTGCCAGCCTCGGCGCGGCAATCATGTTCCGGCAGAGTGGCCTGGCCGATCTTGCCGGTCTCGCCTGGACGGTGTCGCTCCTGCATCTCGCTGGACACGCGCTCGCCAAAGGCGGCTTGTTTCTCACCGCAGACGGCGTCTTCATGGCCACCGGCGCGTACACGATCCGTCATTCGCTCGTTGCCAAGCGCAGCTCCTGGATATTCGGCGCGGGCGCGCTGTTCGCCGCGATGAGTCTCGCCGCAATGCCGCCGCAGGCCGGCTTCGTCAGCGAGTGGTTCATCTTCCAGACCGTCTTCCAGGGCTTCCATCTGCCGGGCCTTGGCGGTCGCCTCGTATTGGCGCTGGCCGGCGCTGGCCTTGCGCTGACCGCGGCGGTTGCCCTGGCGACTTTCGTCAAGGTGCTGGGCATTGGTTTGCTCGGTGGAGCGAACAACGGAACCGGGCGGGTGACTAGCGGAATGGCGGTGGCTGTCGGGCTGCTCGGTGCCGCGGTGCTGGCTCTCGCAGTCGGAATGCCGGCATGGCTCGGCTCACTTACCGTGGCCACCAGCAGTCAGTTCGGCACCGACAGCGCGGCGCGCATGCATGACGGCTTGCTGCTGGTGCCGCTGACCGCCAAATTCGCGTTCATTTCGCCGAGCCTGCTGGTGATCGTGATGCCGCTGCTTGCCTTGTTGCCGATCGGCATGATTCTCGTAAGCCGGCGCTTCCCAGTTCGACGGGCGGCCGTCTGGTATGGTGGTGTGCAACAGGATCCGGCGCGCACGGCCACCACGGCCCTGACGTTCTCCAATGCTCTGAGGACGTTCTATAGCTTCATCTACCGTCCTCGGATCGAGACGGGCCGGGAGTCGACGGCCAGGGAGTATTTCGTCACCCGGTTGACATTCAGCCACGATGTCGCCCCCGTCTTCGGGCCCTATCTCTTCACCCCGGCGATTCGGCTCGTGCGCGCGGTCTCTGATCGAATTGCTGCGCTGCAGTCGGGCCATCTCAACTTTTATCTGGGACTGATCGGGTTGTTGCTGGTGGTGATACTTGGCCTCGCCCTCTTATAGAACAAAGCGAAAGGGTAGTTGCAGCGCGTGTGGACCTATCTCGCGATTGCAGTCGGCGGTACGCTCGGCTGCTGGGCTCGGTATGCGATGACGAATTTAGTGCAAACGATCTACGGACGGGATTTTCCGTATGCCACGCTCAGCATCAACCTGCTGGGCTCGTTTCTGATGGGCTTTCTTTTCATTGAGACGCTGGAACGGCTGACTATCTCGCCGGCGTTGCGCACCGGCATTTTGACGGGTGGACTGGGCGGATTTACGACCTTCTCCACCTTTGCGATGGAATCCTTGCTGCTCGTGGAGCAAGGCGAGCCGGGCCGGGCTATCCTGTATATGGCTCTGTCGGTGGGGCTGGGCTTCCTTTGCGCCTTTGGAGGCGCCTATATCGCACGTAATCTGTAGGGAGGGACGGGCGTGGACAACGAGGTAATGGTCGTCCGCATCTACCTGCGGGAAGCTGAGCATGGGAAACGCAAGACCCTGATGCAGGAAGTTCTCAACATCCTGCATGATCAGCATCGGGTGCAAGGCGTGACCGTTTTTCGCGGCATCGCCGGCTTCGGCGACACCGGCGAGGTTCATGCGGCGGACATACTGCGGCTCAACGTGGACCTGCCGCTGGTAATCGAGTACTTCGATCGCCCGCCGGTCGCGGAGGCTGCAATGAAGCTGGTGACCGAGATCGTACCAGCGAACCATATCATCTGCTGGCGAGCAACGCAGCCACACCCCACCGAGTGATCGATCGCTCATCACTCGCCCTGCGCCGCTGATCGCCGCACTGCCGCCGCGATCTGTGCGGCTCGCGGCGCATCGGTGCTGTCCAGCGCCGACAGCACCGTCTCCGCCAGGTCCGGCCTGGTCCGCGCAACGCGGCCCAACAGAACCAGACATTCGTCATTGGCGACCCCGGAGACGGCTTCGATCGCCTCCGTCGAGGGAGTCTCGCGCAACAGACGCAACAGAACCGGCAGGCTCTCGGGCCGCCCCATCCGTCCGAGCGCAAAGGCGGCGGCCCTGGCAACGCTGTCGTTGAGGTCGGAGAGAAGCTCGACAACGAGAGTAACGACCTCCGGCCAGGGACGGGCACATCGGCAAGCGTCGGCGCGGATCTCCGGGGCAGCGTGCCGAAGCAGCGATACGAGTACGTCACGCGGAACTGTTGCGCTCAACCGCGCGGCGACAGCGACAGCATCTCGCAGTCCTGGTCCCTGAACCACATGGTCCGCCAGGACTTGCGCCACCGCATCGGCTGCCTCCCGCCCGCCGATTGCGGCAAATGCCGCAAGAGCCGCGGTCTGCTCCGGTACAGCGTGCTCGACGCCGAAGCCCTTGAAACGACGGCAGAGCGCCCCCAGCGCGGGAATTGCCTGGAGGAGCCGGCGCCGCACAGTTTCCGCCGCGAGCGCGCGGCAATCGGCGAGCGATGCTCGCGGAAGCGCATCGATCAAGGCGCCGTCACCGAGTGTGGCCGGGTCAAGACGTAGTTGATCGACCGGACCCGACACGGAAGTCTCGGCATGGAACCCTGCGCCGGCGAACAGATCCAGTTGTCCCTCGGACATGAGGGATTATCCGCCGACTGCCCCGGCGAGTTCGACGGTGCGCCCGAACGGTGCCTGCAGCCGCCGCAGCTCCTCCGGCGGGATGTGACAGAAGATAAGATGGCCGTCAGCCGCTTCGTGCCCCGCGGGGGGAACGGTGTCGCAAACCGAGCCCAGCTTGCGCGGGCAGCGGCCGGCAAAACGGCAGCCGGGCGAAGGATTGATCGGGCTCGGGATTTCTCCTTGCAGATGGATGCGCGTGGACAGGGCGGACGGGTCGGGCAGCGGCACCGCCGACAACAGCGCTTCGGTATAGGGATGATAGGGCGGGCTGAACAACGCGGCGACCGGGCCGCTTTCCATCACCCGGCCCAGATACATTACGACGACTTCGTCCGCCAAATAACGAACCAGCACGAGGTCGTGGCTGATGAAAACCATCGTCGTGCGGTTCTCGGCCTGGATGCGCAGCAGCAGGTTCACCACCGCGGCCTGCACGGAAACATCGAGCGACGACACCGGCTCATCGGCGATCAGCAGCTCGGGGTTGCCGGCAAAGGCGCGCGCGATGGCGATGCGCTGCTTCTGCCCGCCGGAGAGCTGGCGCGGCAGCGAATGACGCACGGCAGGCTGCAGCCGCACCATGTCAAGCAGCGCCCGCAGGCGCTGTTCCACCTCGGCGCGCCGGCGCGCCACGCCGAACCGGCGCAGCGCGCGCCGTAACGGCCGGCCCACCGCGTGCGACGGGTTCAACGTCGCATCGGGATTCTGGAACACCATCTGGATCGCTGCGACCTGGGCCGGATCGCGGCGACGCACCAGCGTCCGGCCGATATCGTTGCCCTTGAAACGAAGCGTTCCCCCGCTCGCGCGGTCAAGCCCGGCCAGAATACGGGCGAAGGTGGTCTTGCCCGAGCCCGACTCGCCGACGATCGCCAGCACGCGTCCCCGCCGCGCCGACAGGTCCAGCGCCTCGTTTGCAACCAAACGAGCGTGACCCAGCTTGAACACGCGGCTCAGCGCATGCGTCTCCAGCACGATCTCGCCGGCCTCGCCGGCCTCGGCGCCGGTTACGCCGGCGATAGCACGGCGCGCCTGCAACTGGTTCGAACCTGACGCAACGGACCAGATGGTCCGCAGCAGACCGCTCCATCGGGATGGCGCCGGCGCAGCACATCGCCTCGCGCACATCAGCGCAGCGCGGCGCGAAGGCACAGCCCTGCCTGGCGGCGGACGGGGTCGGCACGGTGCCCGGGATCGGGATCAGCGGCGCCGCACGCTTGTCTGCATCCAGCCCCGGCAGCGACGCCATCAATCCGCGCGTATAGGGATGCCGCGGCGCCGCAAACAGCGCCCGCACCGGCGCCGTCTCCACCATCTCGCCCGCATACATCACGCCCACGCGGTCGCAGACCTGCGCGATCACGCCCAGATTGTGCGACACATACACAAGCGCGGTGCGGTATTTTTGCCGCAGCTCGTTGACCAGATCGAGCACCGATGCAGCGACCGTGACATCCAGCCCCGTGGTCGGCTCGTCGAGCAGCAACAGCGCCGGGTTCGCCAGCAACGCCATCGCCAGCACCACGCGCTGCTTCTGCCCGCCGGAGATCTGATGCGGATAGCGGCGCATCACCGATTCCGGGTTCGGCAGATGCACGTCGCCCAACATGCGCGCGACCAGCCGCCGCGCCTCATGGTCCGAGGCGCCGTCATGCAGGCACGGCACCTCCATGAGCTGGCGCCCGATCGTCAGGCTCGGGTTCAGCGCCGTCGCCGGCTCCTGGTAAACGATGGCGACGCGCGAGCCGCGTATGCGCCGCAGCTCGGCTTCGCCCATCCCGACGAGGTCGTGCCCCTCCAGCAGTATGCGCCCCTGCGGGATGGCGCCGTTGCGGCCGAGATAGCCCATGATCGCCATCAGCAGGGTGGATTTGCCGCAGCCGGACTCGCCCACAAGTCCGAAACTCTCGCCCGCCTCGATATCGAGCGAGAAATCCGGGATTACCACCAACCGCCCCGCCGAGGTCCGGTACTCGACGCGCAGGTTCTGGATGGATAGCAGGGGCACGGTCAGTCTGACATCGAGAGTTCGGTGAGCCCGTCAGCCAGCAGGTTGAAACCCAGCACCAGTGAGACGAGCGCGAAGGCCGGATAGAGCGACATATGCGGATACACGGTGAGCATTGCCGTGCCTTGCTTGACCATGCCGCCCCAGTCCGGCGTCGGCGGCGGCAGACCAAGGCCCAGGAATCCCAGCGTGCCGATGGCGATCGTCACATATCCCAGGCGGAGGCAGAAATCAGTGATCAGCGGGCCACGGCAGTTCGGCAGCAGCTCCACCAGCATGATGTACAGGTCGGATTCACGCCGCAGCTCGGCGGCAGCGACGAAATCCTGGTGCATCAGCGACAACACCAGCCCGCGGACGATGCGGCTGATCCCGGGGGCGGAAGCGAGCACCGCGGCCACCACGATGTTGAGCGCCGAGGGGCCGATATTGGCGATCAGGATGACGTAGAGAACGACGACCGGAAACGCCAGGATCACATCGGATATACGGCTCACCACCACATCGACCCAGCCGCGGTAGTAGCCGGCCAACAGGCCCATCGTGCAGCCGACCACGTAAGCGACCAGGACAGCGGCCGGCGCGATCGCCAGCACGGTGCGCGCGCCCCACACCAGACGCGACAGGATATCGCGCCCCAGCGGATCGACGCCGAGCCAATGCCGCGCGCTGGAACCCGGATGCGCGATGGCGACATAGTCCTGCACGTTCGGCGACTGCAACGGCAGCACCGGCGCCAGGATGGCGAGCAGTACCCAGAACAGGATGATGGACAGGCCCACCATCGCCACGCGCGAGGTCGGCAGCCGCCGCAGCAGTCCGGGCGCCTCGCGCTCCGCGGCCTCGACTTCGATAAGCCCGGGCGCGGGTGCCGTTACGCTCATCGGCGGCTCTGCGGATCGAGAACGTGATAGCCGATATCGCTCAGCAACTGCGTCGCTGTCGCCACCAGAAGCGCGATCAACGTCGCGGCCTCGATCAGGGAAATATCGCCGAACAGCGCCGCGTCGAGCAACATGCGGCCGAAGCCCGGATAGCCGAACACCAGCTCGGTTACCACCACGCCGCCGATCAGCCAGTTGATCTGCAGCAGCATCACGGTGAACGGCGCGATCATCGCATTGCGCAGCGCGTGCCGCAGGATCACCGTGCGACGCGGCAGACCCTTCAGCACGGCTGTACGGATGTAAGGCCGCGTCATCACCTCGGCCATGGAACTCCGCACCATCCGCGCAACATAACCGGCGTCGTAGATCGCCAGCGTCGCCACCGGCAGCACGAGCTGGCTGGCGATCGACCACCCCGTTGACGGGTCGAGCGGGCTGGTGCCGGGCAGCCAGCGCAGCGTGACGACGAAGACTGCGACCAGGGTCACGCCGAGGGCAAACTCCGGTATCGAGGTCATCACGATCGACAGCGAGGAGACCCCGCGATCCACCGCACTCCCGGCCCGCATTCCGGCGATGATGCCGAGCAGCATCGAGAGCGGGATGATGACCGCGAAGGCGAGTCCGGCCAGCAACGCCGTATTGGCGAGCCGGTCCCACAGCACGTCGTTGACGGGTTCTTTATACAGCGTGGAATAGCCGAAATTACCGAAATACCGGGCGCCGCGCGGGTCGGTGAAGTGCAGCTCGAGCGCCGGGTCCTGCAGCGGATCGGCTTGCAGACCCGTCAACACCCCGAGCCACCGCACGTAGCGCACCAGCAGCGGATCGTTCAGGTGCAGCCTGTCATACAGGATATCGACCTGCTGCTCCGTCGCGAACGGTCCCAGCGTCTTGCGCGCCACGTTGCCGGGTGAGAACTCGGTCACCATGAACACGACGAAGGACGCCAGAAGCAGCGTCAGCGCCACTTCCAGCGTCCGTCGGGTCAGGTATTTCAGCACAAGGCGATGCTCAGGCCGTCCGCTGCAAAGCGATCCGGGCACCGAACAGATAGTCGGACGGGTGCTGCGTGTAGCCTTCCACCGACTCATTCCAGAAGCTGAAGACGTCCTGCCATAGCGGCTGCGCCACCGGACCGTCCTCGTGCATGATGGTCTCCAACTTGCCCATCACCTCGCGCCGTTTGGCGAGGTCGATCGTGCTGTCGGCTTCGTCCAGCAACTTGTCGAACTCAGGGTTGGAGTAGCTGGTTTCGTTCCACGGCACGCCAGTTCGGTAAGCGAGGTCGAGGATCATCAGCCCGTATGGCCGGTGCAGCCAGGTAGTGGCGCCGAACGGCACCTTGGTCCAGTTGTCCCAGTATTCGGCCCCGGGCACCACGTTGAGCTTCACCTGGACGCCGATCGCCTTCCACTGCTCGGCCGCAGCCTGCGCTTCCGCCCCGACCCAGGCAACGTCGTTCGGCACGTAGAGCACAGTCTGGAAGCCGTTCGGATAGCCGGCGTCGGCAAGGAGTTTCTTCGCCGCCTCGACGTCGCGTGGCATCGGCGGGATCGGCTGGTAATCAGGCTGCACCGGCGCGACATGGATGTGATCGCCGGGCTGACCGAGGCCGCGGAGCGCGACCTCCATTATTTCTTTTGTATCGAGGCCCAGGCGCATCGCTTTGCGCACGCGCGGGTCGGTCCATGGCTTTTCGGTCACCTTCATGCGCAGCACCGCCGTCCCGGCGGTGTGCACGGAATAGAACTTGGTGTGGGGCAACTGCTTGAACGCCGCGTATTGCGACGGATCGGCGCTCATCAGCCCATGGACCTGTCCGGAGGCGAGCGCGGAAATCGGCGCCGAAGCATCGTCGCCAAGATCAATGAACTCGATCCCGTCGAGATAGGGGCCCTCGTTCCAGATACCGCCCCAATACGGCCGGTGTGCTTTCACCACCGCCCGGCGGCCGATCTCGACCGAAACCAGTTCGAACGGGCCGGTGCCCTGCGACCCCGGGGCGAACACACCCTTTTCGGCCGGATAAAGCATTGCCGCCGGGTAATGGAACAGATGCTCGGGCACGGAAATCTGCGGCTGCTTGAGATTCAGTTGAACGGTATGGGAATCCACCTTCTGGATTGCATTGGCATCCCAGAGCACCATGACCTTCTTGGGTTTCCCCTTGGCGTCGGTGCCGCCATCCTCCTCCTTCATGAGATAGCTTTTCATCAGCCCGACCAGCGATGATCCGACGGCGGGATCAAGCAAATGATGGAGGTTCCACACCACGTCGTCGGCAGTGAAGTCCTCGCCGTTGTGCCATTTGAGGTCCGGGCGCAGGTTCAGCGTCCAGGTCTTGAGGTCCTCGCTGACCTGCCAGCCTTTCAGCAGATAAGGATGGGTGACGTTGTGGTCGTCCGTCAGCGTCAGGTATTCGACGACCTGACGGCTGACATTGCTGTCATAGGTGCCCCAGGAATAGGCGTGCGGGTTCTTGAGATCGGGCACGCGGTTGGCGATGCGCAAGGTACCGCCCGTCGGCATCTGCGCGGCCCGGGCCGGCGGAGCCTCGCCCACCAGCGCGTAGGCGGTCGGCACCGCCATGCCGACCAGCGCAGCGAAGCGGACGAATTCGCGGCGTCCGATCTTGCCGTCGGCGAACTGCCGTTTCAGGGACTCGACATTCCGATTGGTTGTATCGTCTCGCATGAAGCCCTCCACCTGTGGTCAACCTTGCGACCGCACCATTGGTGCTGTACCCGCCATTGGGCCGTGCTGTTCGCGCTGAACGGCCGGCGGCAGGATACTGCCCAGCGGGCAGCATGCAACTAGCTTGTGCGCACGAGGCGAAAATGGCCCAGGAAATATGACGCAGCCGATCGACCCCTCCTCACTGGCGGGCAAGGATTTTCCGGTCACCGACCACGCAAAGCTGCTCGTGCTCGGCGCCGGTCCCGCCGGCATCGCCGCCGCGCTGGAGGCGAAGCGCCTCGGCCTCGACGTCATGCTGATTGATGAACACCCGGTCGCTTCGCCGCTGATCGGCCTCGATGTGCCGTTCCTGTTCGGCGAGCGGATGGACGCCGCTGTGCAGAACAAGCCGCGCATGCTGGAACGCGTGGTGGCGGCGCGGCCGGAGCTCGAGCAGGCGTTCGAAGCGGGGATCGATGTCCGCCTCGGCGTCTATGCCTGGGGCGCGTTCGTCAACGGTGAAACCAGCCGCGCCCTGCCGCAGAAGCTGCTGGGTCTTGCGGACGAGGAACGGTCCTGGTTGGTTTCATTCGAGCGCATCATCGTGGCGGCCGGTGCGCGCGACCTCGCGCTGGCGTTTCCCGGCTGGGATCGCCCAGGCGTCGTTGGCGCGCAGGGGTTGGCGGCGGCAACCGGGCTGTATCAGGCATTCTCCGGCCGCCGCGTGGCGATCCTTGGTGCCGGCGCACTCGGGCTTGCCGCGGCGGCACAGGCGCAAGCGGCCGGCGCCGAAATGGCGGCGATGATCGACGTGCGCGTCCGGCCATCGCCGGATCCCGCGCTGGCGCAACTCCGGAGCCAGGGCGTCGCCGTGCATACAGGTCATGTCGTGCGGGACACGCTCGGCAGCGCCGAGATGGAAGGCCTGCGCATCGCTCCCCTCGCCGCCCCCGACGCGGCGATCGAGATTCGTTGTGACACCGTGATTTCCGCGCTCGACCTCGTGCCCACTGTCGAGCTGTTCGATCTGTTGGGCGCGCAAATCATCTGGCGCCCCGAGCTGGGCGGCTTCGTCCCGGCGCTCGACGCCGAAGCACGAACCTCCGCCGCCGGCATCTACGCCGCCGGCGATTGCACCGGCATCACAGATGCGGGCATCGCCGATCCGTCCCTCGCCGCTGCCGCCGGCCGCCGCGCCGCCCGCGCCGCCGCGGGCGATGCGGGCATCGCGGTCGAAGCATTGGCCGCCCCGAAGCTTGGGCCGTTGCCCGACCGCGACGGGCCGCGCCGGCAATGGCTGCAGGCGCATGTCGAAAGCGGCGCCGATCTCATGATCTGCCGGTGCGAGGAAGTCGGGCTGCGCGACCTGCTGGGGGTCCGCCCGCCGCGTTATCTGACTTACGATCAGACGAAGTTCGCGGCGCGCGACCTGCGCAGCCTCGCCGCCGACGGACCGATCAACCAGGACCAGATCAAACGGCTCACCCGCGGCGGAATGGGCGCCTGCCAGGGGCGCCGCTGCCGCGAGCAGGTGCAGGTGCTGTTGGCGATGCAGGGCAACCAGCCGACCGGCAGCGTGCCCATGCCGAGCTACCGCGCGCCGGTGCGCCCGCTGCCCCTGTCCGTACTGTCGGCGCATGACGAAACCCCGGAGATGCGGCGCCACTGGGTGACATGGTTCGGCATCCCCAGCCAGTGGTTGCCGCAATGGGAGCCTGTGCCCGACGTGATCGACCCGCGCGACGACCGCATGGGTCTCAGGGATGTGGCGAAATGAGCGCCGGCACCAGAGTTGTGGTGATCGGCGGCGGCGCCACTGGGCTCAGCACGGCGTGGTGGCTGCGCCGCGAAGGCGTGCCGGTTACGCTGGTGGAGAAGGGGATCATCGGCTGGGAGGCATCGGGCCGTAACGGCGGCGGGGCAACGCATCCCACCAGCCCGCTGTTCCGCGAGGAGCAGCGCCTGTGGCCGATGATGGCCGACCTGCTGGGCTACCCGACCGAGCACCAGCCCCGGCGCATCCGCGTGGCGGTCACGCCGGGCCAGCTCGAGCTGTACGAGCATGGCGCGAAGGTTGCCGAATCCCAGGGCTTCCATGTCGAGCGACTGGACCCGCAATCGTTGCGTGAGCTGGTGCCCTGGGTGGGCGACGCCGCACCCGGCGGTCTGCTTTTCCATTTCGGCGGCCATGCCAACCCGCAGCGGACGGTGCAGGCCTATGCCTGGGCGATTCAGGATCTCGGCGGCACGATCCTGCAGCACACGACCGTCACCGGCATCCAGGTGCGTGGCGGCAAGGCCGTGGCGGTCGAAACCGACCAGGGCGTGATCGGCTGCGACGCGGTGGTGATCGCCGCCGGCCCGCATACCGGGCGGATCGCCGCGATGCTCGGCGTCGAGGTGCCTGTAGCGTCGGCGCGCGCCGAGATGATCGTCACCGAGCCCGTGCCGCTGATCCGTTACGGCGGCACGGACGGTAATGGGTTGTATGGGCGGCAGACGCTGCGCGGCAATCTCGCCTACGGCGGCGGGCCGCATGAGTGGATCGAGCTGATGGATCCGCGCACGCCGCGCCCGGTGAACTCGCCGGTGGTGCGCAGCCTGGCGCGGCGGCTGGCGGAGATGTTCCCGAAGCTCGCGCATATCCGGGTGATCCGCAGTTGGGCCGGGGTGATCGAGAACACACCGGACGGCCGACCCATTCTCGATCGGCTGGAGGATCCCTCGAACGTGGTGGTGGCCACCATGTCGAGCGTGGGCTTCGGCTTGTCGCCGGCTTCCGGTCATGCGCTGGCGCAACTGGTCATCCAGGGACGCTGCGATTTCGCCGACCTGACCTGGCTCGGGCTGCGGCGTTTTCAGGGGATCGAACCGGACTGGCAGGCCAAGGCGGGCTGGGTGCCGTGGGCGCCGCCGGGGGAACAGATTGCCGCTGTAAATTAATCGCAGCGCCCCCTTACACCTGCGGGAGAGGTCGCCGCGCGTAGCGCGGCGGGTGAGGGCCTCGTGCCCGGCACCCTCACCCAGTTCGCTTCGCGAACCGACCTCCCGCACAGCGAGAGAGGTGGTTTGCATCACTCGACAACGACCGGTCGTCGGCAGCATAATGTGCGTGTATTTTCCGGGAGAAACCGAATGGCGCGCGCGTCCGACATGCTCGACCTGCTCCGCTCTCGCAAGCGGCAATACTCGCTGCCGCAGCCGTTCTACACCGATCCGGATTTCTACGAGCTGGACCTGAAGGGCATCTTCGAGCGCCGTTGGATTTTTGTCGGCCTGGAATGCGAGCTGAAATCGCCGGGCGAGTATGTCGTGCTCGACATCGCGCGCAGCTCCGTGGTCGTGTTGCGCGACAACGATGGCGAAATAGGTGCTTTTTTCAACACCTGCCGCCATCGCGGGTCAACGATCTGCCAGCCGGGGCGGGGCAAGGCGCGTTCCCTCGCCTGCCCGTATCACCAGTGGACCTATGACCTGAAAGGCAAGCTCACCTATGCCGGTGAGATGCATGACGAGTTCGACCCTGCGGGCATCGCGCTCAAGCCGGTCAATGTCGCCCGCTTTGAGGGCATGATCTTTGTCTGCCTCGCGGATGATCCGCCGGACTTCGCCGAATTCAGCTCGATGCTCGGCCCGTACCTCGCGCCGCACGACCTCCGCAGCGCCAAGCTCGCCTGGTCGGAAGACATCGTCATCAACGCCAACTGGAAGCTCGTCATCGAGAACTCGCGCGAGTGCTATCACTGCCATGCGCGGCACCCGGAGCTGACGCGCACCTTCTTCCTCCGCTTCGACGCCGATTCCGACGAACCCTTTGCCCTCGAACATGCGCGGAAATGCCGCGACGCGGGGCTGACGCCGGGCAGTGCCTCCGGGGCCGATTTCCAGCTCAGCCGGATGCCGGTCACCCGCGGCGCGGTCACACTCAGCATGGACGGCAAGCCGGTGTGCTCCAAGCTGCTGGGCAAGGTGCCGCACGGCGATATCGGCTCGATGCGCTGGTTCCATTTCCCCAGCATGTTCGCCCATGTGCTGGGCGACTACGCCTTCTTCTTCCGCGCCCTGCCGCTCGGCGTGGACCGCACCCTGGTTACCTCCAACTGGTACGTCAGCGCCGAAGCCGAGGAAGGGCGGGACTACGATCCGAAGACACTCGCCGAGCTGTGGTCGGTCACCAACGACCAGGACCGCGACCTATGCGAACGCAACCAGGAGGGCATCAGGAGCCTGGGCTATCAGCCCGGCCCCTATTCGCAAATCCGCGAAGGGCATGTCATCAAGTTCGTCGAATGGTATGCGGATGGGATGGCCGACTATCTCACCCCGGATAGACGGCGACCGGCCATCGCGGCCTAAGGGAGCGTGAGACCCGTCTCGTTTTTGAGAACTTAGCTTTGTCTTCTGTCTAACATGAGGTAAATAACGCACCGCTCGTGCTGGCGGACGAGCGGTCGGGCGGCAAGAAGCCTCCGAGCTCTCAACCTGAGATCGTTCTGGAGGCTTTTCCCGATGCAGCTTTCCACACTGCTCGCCGCGGCGCTGCTTGCCGGTGGGCTGGTCACCACGCACGGGGCGCAAGCGACCGTGCAGACCATCAACGACACGACCGACGACATCTCGTTCAACGGTTTTTCGCCGACCGGCTGGTTCGGCGGATCGGACCAGGGCGACGTGATCGGCACTGGGTTCGACACGCAGAAGATCGTCGTCACGCGCACCAGCTCCGACGGCACGCTGAACGTGGATTTCAAAATCTACACGCAGTTCAGCGGCACCGACTGCTTCGGTTCCACCTGCGCCTATTATGCCGACCTGTTCCTGCGCAATCCGGCCAAGGGCTATAGCAGCGCACCGTTCAATTACGCGATCGCGCTCGGCTCTCAGGGACCAAATGGCGGCACCACCACCGCCGGGCTCTACAGCGTCTCCGGCTTTCTGACTTCCCAGAATATCTGGGGGCCGCGGACGAGCTTCATCTACGGCGGCGAATACGTGCCGCACGGCGCTGCATCGCCGACCGAGATCCCGCCGACGGTGTTGACCAGCGGCACCTTCCTTGCCGGCGCCACGGTGACGACGCTGCCGAACGGCAGTGATTACATCGTTGACGTGGCCCTGTCGCTCAGCGGCAAGAACCGCGGGATTCTCGGCGGAAAATTCGATTTGCTCTGGGGTACCGGCGACTGCGCCAACGATACGATCACCGGCACCGCCGTGCCCGCCCCGGCAAGCCTCGGACTGCTGGCCTCCGGGCTGTTGGCGCTCGGCCTGGTCCGCCACCGGCGGAAGGCCGTCAGTTGATGATCATGTAATGGATGGTGAAATGCATCGGAACGCTCTCTGCCGTCACATCTGCGGGTAACGGCGGCAGATTGGCGTTTCGAAACACCGCCACCGAGGCCATGTTCAGCCAGGGGGAGCGGTTGCTGTGCTCCAACCGCACCGATTCCACCTTACCGTCACGGCGCACCACCACCCGGACGGTGACATCCCCCTGCTCGCCGTTCATACCCGCCTCCGCCGGGTAATAGGCGTGCCGACGCCACCAGGCAGAGACAAGATTGAGCCAGTCTTCGCCGACCTGATCGTTATCGACGCGAGCCTGCGGCTGCAGCCGATCGGAAGAACGGCCGGCCGGAGCGAATGACAGGTCGATCCCGCTCCGCCGCCCGGCCAGAGGACGCGACGGGTCAGAGCGCGGCGAGCCGTTGAAGGAATAGGCCATCGGCGCCGGGAAGCTCGACCGAGGCCGCGGCGGCGCGACCGGACGCGGCGGGATTGCCGGGCGGGCCGCTGCGGGCGGGCGCAAGGGCGGCAATTGCAGCGGCGGTGGCGGGACCAACTGGATCGAGCTTTCCATCGGCTCGGTGGTCGCGGGGCGCGGGGCCGGCGACGGCTTCGTCTGCACCACTTGCGGCGGGCTGGGGGCCGGCGCGGGCTGCGCAGCGACCGGCGGCGGTACGGGCGGGGTCGGCGGCGCCTGAACCACCCGGGGCGTCGGGGGGGTCGGGGGGGTGGGCAGAGACGGCGCGGCAGCCGGTGGGGCCGGGGTAGGCGGAAGCTCCTTCCGCTCCGGGGTTGGATTGGGCGCGGACGGCGCTTCCTTCGACCCGCCCTGGAACACCATGTCCACCGAGGCCGGCGGGGGCAGCCAGTTTTCCTCGCGCGGACTCAGCTTGATCGTCACCAGCAGGGCGGCCAAAACCAGGGCGTGCAGCAGCACGGAGGTGACGGCCGGCCCCAGCCGGCGCCGCGGCCGGCCCGGCGGCAAGGACAGCCGCTCCGTCAGCAGGCCAGCAGTCACCACTCCACCGCGCGTGAACCGAATCGGGACACCGGCGGATTACCCCGCCCCGACCGGCCGCGCAACCGAAGCTTGCGGCACCGGCGGTATCGCACCGCGACAAAGAACCGTCGGCAGTCCCACAAGGATGACCGCGGCAACAAGAAGGAAGCATAAGCCTCTCCCGGCTTGACGCTCGCCGTTAGCCGTCCTTCTTTTGGATATTCGAAATATGCCGAATATGTCGAACAATCTGCGCAAGGGCGACCGGAGGTTCATGGAGGATGTGGCGCGGCTGCTCACGCCGTGGGGCGTGCCGCCCGTCGCCGCCCGGCTCTACGGATATCTTCTACTGTGCCCTCGCCCCGTCAGCCTCGACCGGATCACCGGCGACCTCGGGATCAGCAAGAGCAGCGCAAGCGTGGCCGCGCGCCTGCTCGAAAGCTACACCCTGGCGCAGCGCCATGCAGATCCCGGAACGAAGCGCGCCCTTTACGCGGTGGCTGACGATTACGAAGCCATGATCCGGCAGCAGAACCGTCTACTCGATGCCTTGGCCGGACAATTCAATGCCGGCGCCGGACTTGTCGCCTCCAAGGCCGTAAGCGTGCGTCTCCAGGAAATGGCGGATTTCTATCGGGTGATACGAAGCGCCATGGAGGGCGCCATCAGCCGCTGGAAACACGGCCGGCGACGCGATGAGGGCCAGGTCCGCGCATCAGGGCACGCGGCGCAGAAGCCTCAACAACTCCGACGGCAGAGTAAGCCATGAGTCTCGTTCTGAACCTCCTCGTCCAGACGATTGTCTGGTTCGGCATCATGGGGGCGATCATCTTCGTTACTGCCGGCACCATCGACTACGCCGGGGGCTGGCTCTATCTCGGTGAAATGGTCGCGATCTCGGTTGTTTTTGGCGCGCACATGGTGCGCGTCGATCCCGGCCTGCTCAAAGAGCGCCTGAAGGGGCCTCTGCAGAAGGACCAGCCCCTCGCAGACAAGCTGGTCCTCATCCCGATCCTGCTCCTCATGTTCGGAGGGATGGGGTTCATGGCAGCGGATGCCGCGCGCTGGCACTGGTCAATGATGCCGCGCTCCATCCAATGGGCAGGATGCGCCCTCCTCCTGGCGGCGATCCTGTTCATGTACTGGGTCATGCGCGCGAACAGCTTCGCGGCGCCGGTCGTGAAAATACAACAGGACCGCGGGCAGGCAGTCGTTACGACAGGCCCTTATGCCATCGTCCGCCATCCGCTCTATTTCGGCGCGCTCTTTTACATCGCCGCTACGTCGCTCGTGCTCGGCTCGTGGTGGGGGCTTACGACGGTCCCCATCCTCGCCCTCTTGCTCGGTATGCGTATCAGGATCGAGGAGACGGCGCTGCGCATGGGCCTCGAAGGCTACGACGATTATACGCGCCGGGTACGCTGGCGTCTGATTCCGCTCATCTGGTGACTTGGCCCCGCGGTCAATTGATCACGCTCGGCCCTCCGCCCCCGCAAGCCGCGCCAAGTGGAACGCCGTATCGCCGAATGTATGCTCGATCACCATGCAGCGGCGGAAATAATGCCCGACCGCCAGCTCCTCCGTCATGCCGATGCCGCCGTGCAGTTGCACCGCCTGCTGGGAGACGAAGCGTGCCGCCTGACCGTAGCCAACTTTCGCCATCGACATGGCACGGGCGCGCTGGGCTGGGTCGGGCTCTTCCACGCTCATCGTCGCCAGCATCGCCATGCTGCGCCCCTGCTCCATAGACATCAGCATGTCTGCCAGCCGGTGCTGCACCACCTGATTCTGCCCGATCGGCTTGCCGAACTGCTCCCGTGTGCGCGAATACTCGAGCGTTGTGCCGTGCAGCGTCTCCATCGCGCCCACCGCCTCGGCTCCCATCGCGGCGATGCCGGCTTCGATCACCCGCTCGACGACAGGCAGGCCCTGCCCGACCTCGCCCAGCACAGCATCCGCCGGCACCTCGACGCCTGTCAGCGACAACTCGGCGGCGCGGCTTTCATCGCGCAACGCGTAACCACGGCGAGCCAAGCCCGGCGCCGTCCCATCGACCAGGAACAACGTAATCCCGTCCGGATCCTCGCGCTCGCCCCCCGTTCGGGCGCTGACCACCAGCCGGTCGGCCGAGTCGCCGTGCAGCACCACGCTCTTGGCGCCGTCCAGCACCCAGCCCTGCCCGTTGCGGCGCGCCGTGGTCAGCACGTCCGGCACATCGTAGCGCGCCTGCCGCTCGCCATGAGCGAAGGCGAGCTTCATCCGGCCTTCCGCCACCGCCGGCAGGATCGCCGCTTGCTGCGCCGCATTGCCGGCCAGCCGGATGGCCGTACCGGCGAGCACCACCGTGGCGAGGTACGGCTCCAGCGCCAGGGCACGGCCCAGCGCTTGCATCACCAGCATCACCTCGACCGGACCGCCGTCGAAACCGCCGAACGTTTCGTCGAAGGGCAACCCGAGCAGTCCCAGCTCGGCATAGCGGGCCCATAGCGCCGCGCTCCAGCCCTCCGGCGCTTTCAAGTATTGCTTGCGTTGATCGAAGCCGTAGCGGTCCGCCAACAGGCGGGTGACGCTGTCCTGCAGCAGGCGCTGCTCGTCGGAGAGATCGAAATCCATCAGAGCCTCAGCACCGCTTTGGTCAGGATGTTCTTCTGGATCTCGTTGGTGCCGCCATAGATCGAGGCGGCGCGCAGGAATAGATAGCTGCCCGTCGCCTGGGCGGCCCATTCGGCCTCCGCGTCCGGTTCGTTGGTCAACGCCGTGAGCTCATCGGCCCAATGGGGCATAGCCAGCGGCCCGGCCACATCCATGCAAAGCTCCGTGGAAGCCTGCAGGAGCTCGGTGCCTTTCACCTTCAGCACGGAAGACAGCGGGTCGGGCCGGCCGTCGCGCTGCTTGGCGTAAGCCGAGACCACCCGATACTGAGTGATCTCCAGTGCCTTCATATCGACCTCGAGCTGCGCGACGCGCTGGCGGAACACCGGATCATCGGCGAGCGGGCGGCCGTTGAAGCGCACATCGCGCGCCATCGATTTGGCGCCCTCCACCCGCTCCTGCGACTTGCCGAGCCGGGCAATCCCGGTGCGCTCATTGCCGAGCAGGTATTTCGCCACGTCCCAGCCGCGGTTCTCTTCGTGGATGCGCATCTCCACCGGGATTTTCACGTCGTCGAAAAACACTTCGTTCAGGTGATGGCTGCCATCGATGGAAACGATCGGGCGCACGGTGATGCCCGGCGTCTTCATGTCGAGCAGCAGGAAAGAAATACCCTCCTGGCGTTTCGCTGCGTTCGGATTGGTGCGCACCAGCACGAAGCACCAATCGGCGTGATGCGCGGTGGAGGTCCAGATTTTCGAACCGTTCACCACGTAATGCCCGTCCACACGCTTCGCGCTGGTTTTCAGCGCGGCGAGGTCGGACCCGGCGCCGGGTTCGGAGAAACCTTGGCACCACCAATCATCGAGGTTGGCGGCGCGGGCGAGGAACCGCTGCTTCTGCGCGTCGGTGCCGAACTGGATCAGCACCGGGCCGATCATGGTAATATTGAACGAAAGCACTTCCGGAGCCGGCGCACGCTGGTTCTCATTCAGGAAGATCATGCGTTGCACCGGACTCCAGCCCGGGCCGCCATACTCGCGCGGCCAGTTGTGCGCGGCCCAGCCCTTCTTGTTGAGGATGCGCTGCCAGCGGACAGTATCGTCCTTGCGCGGGGAATAGCCGAGCCGCATGCGCTCGTGGATATCGGCCGGCAGGTTGTCGCGGATAAAGGCGCGGACGTCGTCGCGGAAGGCGGTTTCTTCCGGCGTGAACCGCAGGTCCATGGCGTTTCCCTCCCGGTGGCCTTGTCGGACTGTGGCAGCGCGGCGGGCCGGCGGCAATGCGCCCGCCCCTTCCCCGGCCGGCGATAAACGCCCAATCTCGCCTGCATCGTAGGGAGGAACCATGAGCAAGATCGACGGCGCTACCCTGATTGCGCGCAGCCTGAAGCAGCAGGGTGTTGACTATATGTTCGGGATCGTCGGCTTTCCGGTCGGCCCGATTGCCGCGGCGGCGCAGCAGGCCGGCATCACCTATATCGGCATGCGTAACGAGCAGTCCGCGTCATACGCCGCGCAGGCTGCCGGCTACCTGACCGGGCGGCCAGGGGCCGCGCTGGTGGTGTCCGGGCCCGGCGTGGTGCATGGGCTGGCGGGGCTGGCGAATGCGCAGCAGAATTGCTGGCCGATGGTCCTGATCGGTGGCGCGTCGCCCACTTACCAGAACGGCATGGGCGCCTTCCAGGAAGAGCGGCAGGTGCAGATCGCCGCGCCGTTCTGCAAATTCGCTCATGCGGTCGAGCACGTCCAGCGCATCCCGTTCTATGTGGAAATGGCGGTGCGCCAGTCGATCTACGGCAGGCCGGGCGCCAGCTATCTCGACATGCCGGACGACATCATCCTGGGCGAGGCCGAGGAAGAAAAAGTCCAGCAGGCCGCGACAGTCGCGCCGCCGCCGCGCATGCAGGCGCTGGCTGAGGATATCGACAAGGCGCTGAATGTCCTGGAATTGGCCGAGAAGCCGTTGGTGATCGTCGGCAAGGGCATGGCTTGGTCGCGCGCCGAGGACGAGCTGCGCGCCTTCATCGAACGCACGCAGCTTCCGTTCCTTGCTTCGCCCATGGGCAAGGGCGTGCTGGACGACAGACACCCGTTGTCGGTGGGCGCGGCGCGGTCGCATGCGTTGCAGGAAGCCGACGTGATCTTCCTGATGGGCGCGCGGCTCAACTGGATCATGCATTTCGGCATGCCGCCGCGATTTAACAGGAAGGTGCGGATCGTGCAACTGGATATCGCGGCCGAAGCGATCAGCCAGAACGTGCCGGCCGAGGTGGCGCTGGTCGGCGACGGCCGCGCCGTGGTGGGCCAGCTCAACAAGGCGCTGGCCGGACGGCAGTGGTTCTATCCGAAGGACACGCCTTGGCGCGCCGCGATCGCGGAGAAGACGGCGGCGAACGCCAAGCAGATCCAGCCGATGATCGAGGACGAGTTGGTTCCGACGAATTACTACAGGGCGCTGAAGGACATCAGCGCCTGGGTGCCGCGCAACGCGGTGATCATCGGCGAGGGCGCCAACACGATGGATATCGGCCGCACGCAATTGCCGAATGCCGCCCCGCGCCTGCGGCTGGACGCCGGCAGTTACGGCACGATGGGGATCGGTATGGGATTCGCAATCGCCGCGGCGGTCGTGCACCCTGATCGGCCGATCGTCTCCGTCTCCGGCGATTCCGCGATCGGTTTCTCGGGGATGGAGATCGAGACGGCATGCCGCTATCGGCTGCCGGTCAAGATCGTGGTGCTGAATAACGGCGGCATCGGCGGCGGGATCGCGGAGTTTCCGGAGGATCGGAAGCAACTGCCGCCGCGCGTGCTGACGATCGGTGCGCGTTACGACAGGATGATGGAGGCGTTCGGCGGGCGCGGTTGGTACGTGGAAAACCCGAAGGAGCTGCGCGGCGCGCTGGATGCGGCGATGGCGTTCGACGGACCGGCGCTGGTCAATGTCCGGCTGCACCACGCCGCGGGACGCAAGCCGCAGCAATATGGGTGGCATACGACGTGAGCAGCAGGTGAACCGCATGGCTGCTCATGATCGCGCACCGGCATCGACCCAGGGATTGACCACCGGGATACCGGCGCGCCGATAGTCGCAAACGTCGCGGGTGACCACAGTCAGGCCGTGATGGAATGCAGTCGCCGCGATGATGAGATCGGGCTGTGAGAAGGCGTGTCCGGCTTTGCGACCCTCCTCGACCATAAGCCGCCACAGCACCATCACGTCTTCCGTGATCGCCAGAACCCGTTGTGCGAACATCGGCCGAACCGTATGGGTCAGCCAGCCGACCAGTTCAGCGCGGCGGCTGGCGTCCGCGACCAGCTCGATGCCGAAGCGAATTTCTGCTAAGGTTGCCGTGCTGACGTACAGCAGATCGCGCGGTTGCGCGGCGATAAAGGCGAGCACTCGACGCTCAGGGGCAAGGCGACGCAGTTCCGACAGGATGTTGGTATCCAGCAACCATCCCGTCACAATGCAACGTCGCGCACAGGGAGCGCGGTGCGGTTTGGCATGAGGACGACATCCCGACAGGGTGAGGCCTGCATGGCGGCGATCAGCGCCTCTCCGGTCCGATCGCCTTTGAGCCGGCGAAATTCCTCGGCGGAAACGATGACAACCTGGTCGCGCCCGTGAACAGTGACGAGTTGGGGACCCTCGCTACGGGCACGCCGCACCAGTTCGCTGAAGCGTGCCTTGGCGTCTTGGAGCGGCCATCGGCCAAGCCGCGGAGCCTTTGGGGAGGCGCGCCCGCCTGACGGTGCCGGCGTCCGTGTTCTGGTCATACTGACCAGATGGCGTCCTAGGAGGCGTTCGGCAACAGAGCTTCACTGCATCCGCCGCGCGTGACGTATCATAGGGAGTGCCCGCATGCTGCTCGCTCACGAAGGCAAGTCGCCCTGCATCGCCGAGGGCACACGCGTGGCACCGAATGCGGTGCTGAGCGGCGACGTAACGGTCGGGCGTAACTGCTCGATCGGGTTCGGTGCCGTGCTCACCGCCGAGAGCGGGCCGATCCGCATCGGCGGCAACTGCATCATCATGGACAATGCGGTCCTGCGCGGCGTGCGCGACAATCCGCTGATGATCGGCGACAACGTGCTGGTCGGCCCGCACGCCTACCTGACCGGTTGCACGGTCGAGCGCAACGCCTTCATCGCCACCGGCGCGACCGTCTTCAACGGCGCATGCATCGGCGAGCGGGCCGAAGTGCGGATCAACGGCATCGTCCATATCCGCACCCGACTGCCGCCGGATGCCGTCGTGCCGCTGGGCTGGATCGCCGTCGGCCACCCGGCGGAAATCCTGCCGCCCGAGTTGCATGAACGCATCTGGGAGATTCAGAAAGCACTCGACTTCCCGCGCTATGTGTTTGGCGTGGAACGCCCGCCGGAGGGCGGCACGTTCATGCCGGACGTGATGCCGCGCTACGCTCGTTTCCTGATCCGGCGGCATGGCGGGGACTAAATGTCATGGCTACCCCCGCTGTCGCGAAGCGGCAGCGGGGGGCAAGCGATCCAGCCAGCCGGCACGCTGTATTACGGGTAATCGCCTCGGGCCTGGTTCAACAGGTCGGGCATCTCGGATCCCCCGGCGAGCCAGTTGCCGGTCCGCGAAGACCAATCGGTAACCACCGGGTCAAGCGTTCCTTCCGCGCTGACCACCGCGACGATGTAGGGCCCGGCATTATCGCCCCCATACGGTCCGCCATCTCCCCACCAGCCAAACACGGGCCCGCCGGAATCCCCGTGATTGAGGCTGGCAAACGTCTCGATGTCCTGGCCGGAACCGGTCTCGAAAAACCCGGGCTGCCATGAGTTCGCGATGCTGAACCACAGCTCCCACGCCGGACGCGTGCCGCCGCCGACATCGCCCGAATAGCCGACATGGTTCCAGTACGACCCGCCGTTCCAGTCGCTCGTGTAGGTTGTCGTGCCAAGCCATCCGAGTTGATCGCCGAGCCGGTCCTGCAAGACCACCACGACGTAATCCTCTGCCACGTCGTATTCGCCGCCGACAGAGCTGAGCTTTTCGTACCGAGTACACCTCGATTCCGTAGGACGAGGGGAACACGTCCGCATCATAGAAATCGGGCTGGAACTGCAGCCACCCCGCGTTCGACGATGTCCAACCGATAACGTGACTGGCGGTGAGAAGGTGTCGCGGTCCGACCAGTGCGCCGGAGCCCTGTCCCACATTCGTCGTAACGCGGCCGCAGGCTCGCCACGGATAGGTGGTGTCCTTGAAGACGTGGCGCCCGTCCGGCGGATAGACGAAGAGCGGGTTGACCGGACGTCCTGCGCCTCGGAAGCGCCGCGGCGGCAGCAAAAGGTCCGGCGCCACGGTAATATCGGCGGTCGCAGGCAGGCCGGGCGAGATGGTCGCCGGCCGTTCCTCCGGACGGACGGCAGAATCCCGTCGCCGCCTTGACACGACATGACTTCGTGCGTGTGGAGGCTGCGGGAAGGCGAACTCCTTGATCCGGTCGCGGGACCAGTGTCGCTGAGCTTTTACCAGTGTGAGCGGTTCGTGTCCTGACATAACTGTCTCCCTTCGTGGTATGAGATACGCGCTGCCGGAGCGCTGTTGTGCGACCGGATGTCCTGCGCGCTCAGTTGCTCTGGAGAAGATGCGGTGGGGGCGGCATCACGAGTTCGGACCAATCCGCCACGATTGACGGCTTTAGCGCCTCAGGCCCCTGTGCCGCTGTGAAGTAGTTCACATCGCGTAGGTCAGGTCAGCTTCTTGCCGGCCGTGCGATGTCGCCGTCGCTTCGATTGCAGAAAGTCAAACATTGATACGGCTTGCACGATGATGCGATATCGGCAATGTTCCGCCGCGATAAGCTTACCTGCCCGGGGAAAACCAGATGCGCAAGAACACGGCTTGGCTGCGGCGCTGGGCGTCGCTGTCGGCGCTCACCAGCGCGGCCATAGCGGCCGGCAGCGCTTCGGGCGAGGCAGCCATCATCTACCACGGCCTGCATGGCGTTGGTCCGAACGCCATCGTGCCGCTACCCGGGGGCAATCAGCTATACGTGGCCGGAACTCGAGCCCGCTCGCCCGGCGGCTTTTATGAAGCCACCACGCACTTCAGATACGGCCCGAAGAGCAACATCAAAACCAAAATTGGCTTTGGCCTTACTACTCATTCGGGCACGGGCGTGGCACGGGCGGGCGGAGTGAGTTTCCGGACCAAGACCGGCGCCAACCGACTCGGTCAACCCTTTATCGCACTCGCGAAGAGAGGTCAGACTTTCAAACAGGTTGGTTCGGGCGTTCGCGGTTACGGTCTCCTCGGATTTTCTCGCTATCACGTCGGTCTGCTGACCGGCACATTCCACCATTACTATGGACCGCCGGTCTATGGGTCGGCGCACAACTACAAGCATGAAAGCACCAGCAGCCGATTCAGGCAAAGGACACAGGAACACATCTTCCGCAACATTCACCACGGAGTTGGTTCCAGCGGCTTCACGCGGTATAACCAGCGGACAAGCTTTACGTTTGTAGGCTACGGTAAAGCATATGCCCTGTTTACGTTCGAGGTCGGGTCGCAGACCGATTATGGCTGGCTGGAACTGAACCTGGGGAATTCTCCGAACTTCGGACCGCTCGTTAGTCTCATCGGCTACGCCTACGACACCACCGGCCAGCCTATAGCGGCGGGAGTCATCCCAGAACCGAAGCGACTGCCCCTGGCACTCGGCGCATTGGCGCTCGGTGCGATCTGCGTGCGGGAATGGCGGGCGAAGCGCAAAGCAGCCGCGTGACCCGGCGCAGACCCGCAATTTGACAATTGAAGTTTTATTTCTGACATCACAACAACTCTCCGTGATGTCATGCGAATGACATCATGCAAGCGTAACATCCGAACGAAGCAATCATGCTGTGAAGGGGGAGGAAGATGCGCGGACAATCAAGCCGGCTGCAGCGCCTGGCGTCACTCTCGGCGCTGACCAGTGCGGCGCTGGCAGCGAGCACCGCCGCCGAGGCGGCGATCATCTATCACCCGACGCCCGGTCTGACGGTTAGCGGCAACGGGTCCGCTTCGCTGGGATTGCCGGGAGGTAACCGTCTGTCGATCAATGGGCAGACCTCCGCCAGGCCTTTGCATCTCAGTACCAACGACAACAGAACCTTGACCATCTTCGGGCCGCACGGACTTCGCAGAGCCTTCCGCTCGACCGTCGTATCGAACGGGGGCGCATTCGGCCGGATCGGGGCGGGAGGGGTCAGTCTCCGCACCACTCACGGGCTCCTCGCGCTTGGCAAAAAGGGGCAAAGCTTCAATCAGATCGGGACTGGCGCGGGCAAGGGCGCGAACGTTGCGAGCCAAAGATCCCACGTTGGCAAGAGAGTCGGCAGGATCACTTACTTCTACGGACCGCGGAATGGCTCACTTTTTTCCCGCAGCTATTTTTCCCGCAAATCCACGACTGCGCGCGCCGGATTCCGACGTCGCGTCAGTGGACACGTTACCACCAACTTCGCGGGGACGAAGGTCAACGGGTCCCGCCACTCCCGAACCACCTCCTATTCCCCTTCGAGCTACAGCAAGGAATATGCGCTGTTCCGCTTTGATGATGCGGGGCAGACAGATTACGGCTGGCTGGAACTGAGCCTGATTAACGGCACCGCAAACAGCCCCCATCCTGGACATCCTCGGCTACGCCTATGGCACCACCGGGGTGCCCATCAAAGCTGGCGCCATACCGGAACCCGCGCATCTGCCGCTGGCGCTCGGCGCCGTCGCGTTCGGTGCGATCGGCCTGCGGGAGTGGCGGTCCAAGCGCACATGCAAGCCAGTCTGAAGCGGTAGGGGGCTGATGTAGTGCTTAGGATGTAGGATCAACTTAGGAGTCAACAATGAACAGGAAGACTACAAAAAAGGAGCGCTGGGCATCGCTCTCCGTATTGGCAAGTGCGGCGCTGGTGGCAAGCAGTGGTTCGGCTGAAGCTGCAATTATATATCATCCGTTTCCTAGCCGCGGACCTGTAACTTTGCCGGGCAATCATCGCATCTCCCAGTTCGGAATTGGGACGTCTACGCCCAACTACCAAAGCGCTTCTGTCTCCGTGAGCGTAAGAGGCAAGGATTTCCTGGAACAGCACGTATTTTCGTCGAATTTTAGAACAATGGGGACTGGATTGCGAGGTGTAGGTTTTCGAACGATACCCGCCCAATACTTCCCCCGTGGAGGAGAACCTTTCATTGCGGCTTTCAAAAAAGGGCAGACCTTCAATCAGGCGGGAGGCGGCATCGGGTCGGGACTGCTCGCCTGGGAATTTTCGAGACATAAGTACGTCGTGAACCGAGGGCCCCTTGTCGCAAGGAGTTTTGGGTCGTCGCTCTCCAGAAAATCGTCGAATGCGCGGGGGTTCGGGTCGCGCGGCTACAGACAGAAGGTTAGTACTCGTGTAGCCATCTACAGTTACTCGTCCGTGAAGTTGGGTGTAGCCCGCTTCTATTCGTCGAATACAAAGTACGAACTCGCGGGCTACGGCAAGCAATATGCATTATTCCGCTTTGATGTCGGCCCGCAGACCGACTATGGCTGGCTGGAGATGAACCTCAGCTACAGCCGTGACTCCGGGCCTTTGCTGCAGTTGATCGCCTACGCATATGATACCTCCGGCAAGCCCATCGCGGCCGGCGCCATCCCTGAACCCGGGCACCTCCCGCTCGCCATCGGCGCCTTCGCCCTCGGCGCCATCGGCCTGCGCGAATGGCGCGCCAGACGCAAAGCCGCATGACCCGCCTGTTGCTCGTCGGCTGGGACGCTGCCGACTGGAAGGTGATCGATCCGCTGCTCACCCGCGGCGAGATGGCGAACCTCGCCCGCATCATCGCCGCCGGCGTGCGCGGCAACAGTGCCACCATCTATCCCCCGCTCAGCCCGATGGTCTGGACCTCGATCGCCACCGGCAAGCGGCCGACCAAGCACGGCATTCACGGCTTCACCGAGCCTACCGAAGACGGCCTTGCCGTGCGTGCGGTCAGCAATCTCGGACGAAGAACGAAGGCGTTCTGGAACATCCTCAACCAGAACGGCAAGCGCTGCATCGTCGTCGGCTGGTGGCCCTCGCATCCGGCCGAGCCGGTCAATGGTGCGATGGTTTCCAACCATTTCCCGCTCTCCACCACGGATCAGCCCGATGCGCCGCTGGCAGCGGCGATCGTCTCTCCGCCAACGCTGGCCGCGCAGCTCGCGGAACTCCGCGTGCACCCCACGGAGATCACCGGCGAGATTCTCCGCCTGTTCATCCCCGAAGCGCGGAAGATCGACCAGGAGAAAGACAAGAGCCTGCACGACCTCGCCGGCATCATCGCCGAGACCATGAGCATCCACGCCGCCGCCACCGAGCTGATGGCGACCACCGAATGGGACCTCGCCGCGGTTTATTTCGCCGGCATCGACCATTTCTCGCATCGTTTCATGCGCTACCACGCCCGCAAGCGCCGCACCGCCGGCGAGGCAAGCGATCCCGCGCTGTTCCGCGGCATCGTCGCCAGTGCCTATCGCTACCACGACCTGATGCTCGGCCGCCTCATGCAGCTCGCCGGGCCCGATTGCGCGGTGTTGGTGCTGAGCGACCATGGCTTCCACTCCGATGCCATGCTGCCCGACCACATCCCCGCCGAGGCGGCGGGCCCGGCGGTGGAGCACCGGGATTTCGGCATTTTCTGCCTGCAAGCGCCGGGTGTTCTGCAAAACGAGTGCATCTATGGCGCCAGCGTGCTCGATATCGCCCCGACAGTCCTGCATTTGTTCGGTCTGCCGGCGGGCGCGGACATGGACGGCAAGGTGCTGATCAACGCCTTCGCCGACCGCACCTTGCCGGCCCGCATCCCGAGCTGGGACGAAATCGCCGGCGAGGATGGCCGGCACCCGCCGGAACGGCAGTTCGACGGTGCCGCATCGGTGGAATCGCTCAAGCAGCTCGTCGATCTCCGTTATGTCGCTCCGCCGGGCGGTGATGCCGCCGCGGCCGTGCGCGACTGCATGACCGAGAACCGCTACAACCTCGCGCGCGCGCACATGGATGCCGGCGAGCTCGACAAGGCGACTGAGCACCTCGAATCGCTGATCGCCGAAGACGCCGGGCAGATCCGGTATCATCAGCATCTGTTTCAGTGCCTGCTGGCACAGGGCCGTCACGAGGACTGCGCGCGGATGCTCGACACGCTGGATGCGTCCGCGCCGGACATCGCCCGCGAAGCGGCCGCGGCTTTGAAAGCACGCCGCGCGGATACGCCGGATCGGGAGCTGGCCGCGAAACAACCGCCCGAGCTCCGGCGGGAGATGTTCGAGCGGCGCCAGTTCGCGGAGAAGCTCGGCGGCTTCGCGGCCGAGCGGATGCTGATGCGCTGCGCGCTGCTGCTCGCGCAGGGACGGCCGGAGGACAAGGAAGCGGCGCGGCCTTTGCTCGACCAGCTCGCCGCAAGGCGGCGGCTGCGGCGTCCGCTGGCGATGTTCCTCGCCGAAAGCTACGCGCGGCTGGGCGAGCCCGAGCGCGCGCTCGACTTCATCCGGCGTATCCGCCGCATCGACCGCGACAACTGGCGCGCCCTGGCGCTGGAGGCGCAGATCCATCATGCCGCCGGGCGGCACGATCAGGCGGCCGACCGGGCGATCCAGTCCCTGGCCCTGATGTATCCGCAGCCGATGCTGCATCATCTGCTCGGCCTGTCACTGGTCCGGCTGGGCGAGATGACCCGGGCCGAGCAGGAGTTCCGGGTTGCACTGGCACAGGCGCCAGGTCTCATCGCCGCACATGAGGCGCTGGCCGCGCTGCTGCGGCGTGATTCGGCGAAGCTCGGCGAGGCAAGCGTGCACATGGCCCGGGCAGAGTCGATTGCGGCAGAAACGACCGAAACCGGCCGCGCCCCAGGACGCGTCAGAGCCCGCGCGGGTCGCGATATTCGAGCGGAACGCGGCGTCCCCGCCGACCGACCGGTCGCACCTGATCGTCGTGGTGACGGGGCTGCCGCGCTCGGGCACTTCGATGATGATGCAAATGTTGGCAGCCGGCGGCCTCGCGGCCTTCACCGATGCCGAAAGAGCACCGGATGCGGACAATCCGCGCGGCTATTTCGAGCATCACAACGCGACCCGCCTGCATCAGGACGCGTCCTGGCTGCCGCAGGCGCGCGGCCATGCCGTGAAGATCGTCGCGCCGCTGCTGCCCTATCTGCCGGCCGGCGAGCAGTACCGGTTGATCTTCATGCACCGTGCGCTTGGCGATGTCGTGGCGTCGCAGCGCGCCATGCTGGCGCGGCTCGACCGGCAGGGCGGCAAGCTCGACGATCGAGCGCTGATGCGTGCCTATACCAGCCAACTCGTGCGGGTGCAGACCTGGCTGGGACGGCGCCCGGAGATCGCTGTGCTGGCGGTGAATTACGCGGATACAATCTCCGCCCCGTCCGCGACTGCGACGCGACTCGGCGGTTTCCTCGGCGCGCCGTTCGATGCAGCCGCGGCGGCCGCCGCAGTGGTTCCCAGCTTACGGAGGCAGGGCCCGCGCAGCGCCGCCTGAGATTGACCCACCCGGCGCTGGCCCCCACCATCGCTCGATGCCGGATCGGGAGGGAGCGCAGGCGCTGGCCGCCGTCGTGATGGGCGTGTCCGGCAGCGGCAAGACGACGATCGCCGAAGGTGTCGCGGCGCGGCTCGGCTGGGATGTTCTCGAAGGCGACCATTTCCATCCACCTGCCAATGTCGAGAAGATGAGTCGCGGCATCCCGCTCGACGATGCCGACCGCTGGCCCTGGCTGCGCGCCATCGCTGCGGAGATCGATCGCCACCTGGCCTCGGGCCGATCGGCGGTCGTCGCCTGCTCGGCGCTGAAGCGCAGCTACCGCGATATTCTGATCGGCCCGCGCGACCGCGTGGTGTTGGTCTATTTGCAGGGCTCGCACGAATTGATCGCCGGGCGGATGGCCGCGCGCACGGGCCATTTCATGCCGCCGGCGCTGCTGGACAGCCAATTCGCCACTTTGGAGGAGCCCGGGCCGGACGAACACCCGATCGTCGTATCGGTCACGCCCCCGCCGCAGGCGATTGTGGATGCGGTGATCACCGAAATGCAACAGCGAGGATTTGTCGCATGAGCGAACAGATGGCGAGTTACCCAAGCCTGCGCGACCGCGTGGTGTTCGTGACCGGCGGCGGCAGCGGCATCGGTGCCGCCGAGGTGACGCATTTCGCCGCCCAGGGCGCGCGCGTCGCCTTCGTCGATATCGCCGAGGACGCTTCGCGCGCCCTGGTCGATAAGCTGAAGGCCGATGGTTACAAGGAGCCGCTGTTCCTACGCTGCGACATCACCGACATCGCCGCGTTGCGGGCGGCAATCGCCGAGGCCGCTCGCCGGCTGGGGCCGATCACGGTGCTGGTGAACAACGCCGCGCACGACCAGCGGCACAACTGGCAGGACATGACGCCCGAATACTGGGACGAGCGCATGGCGGTGAACCTGCGGCATCATTTCTTCGCCATTCAGGCGGTGGCGCCGATGATGAAACAGGCGGGCGGAGGGTCGATTATCAATTTCGGCTCGATAAGCTGGCACACTCTGCAGGGCGGGATGCCCGCCTACACCACCGCCAAGGCCGCGGTGGAGGGGCTAACCAAAGGCATGGCGCGCGACCTCGGGCCCGACAACATCCGGGTGAACTGCCTCATCCCCGGCTGGATCATGACAGAACGACAGATCAAGCTGTGGCTGACGCCCGAGGCGGAAGAGAACCTTATGCGCGTGCAGTGCCTGAAAAAGAAGCTAGCACCGGCGGATGTCGCGCGCATGGTGTTGTGGCTGGCGGCGGACGACAGCCGGATGTGCACGGGGCAGCTCTGGGTCGTCGATGCGGGCCGGATGTAAGCTCCGGCCAGTGATTACGAATAACGAGTTGCGAGCGTCGCGATCACATCCTCGATCTTCTGCGGCACAAGACCGAGACTCGCAAGGCCGATCGAATCCGGAGCCGCAACATTGTCCTCTTTGAGGAGATCGACCTGCGCGACTGTCAGTGGTGCACGCGGCAGGGCTTCCAGGAGGTGCGCGAGAGGATCGGCAATCCAGAATGGGATCGGCACGAGAACGCGCCGCATCCTCATGCTGTCGCGTATCATCTCGATCATCGCCGCGAGGGTGAAGGTTGCAGGTCCGCCGATCTCGTACGTGGCGCCGCGAGCCGCCGGGTTGCGCAGGGCCACGGAAGCGGCCTCCGCGACGTCATCGGCATGGACCGGCTGAAGACGGGTTCGTCCACCACCGATCAAAGGAACCACCGGCGAAGCCCTCACCAAGGCCGAGAGTGCGTTGAGAAAACCGTCATCGGGGGCAAACATCACGCTCGGTCGAAGCACCGTCCCTCTCGTGAACGCTTGCCGGACTTGCTGCTCGCCCTCGCCGCGGGCGCGGATATAGGCCGATCGCGATGCGGGATCGGCGCCGATCCCGGAAATATGGACGAGGCGGCCAACGCCTTGTCGTTCGCAGGCCTGTGCCACATTCAGCGCGCCTTGCACGTGAACGGCCGCGTACGTCACGCCAGCCCTTTCGACATAAGCGGAGACCGCATTAACGACCGCATCCGCGCCGGCGGCGGCTGCCACGACAGTATCCCGGTCGCGGATGTCGGCCGCAAACGGAACCAGGCGGCCCGAGCTGGCGGTAACCGCGTCGGAAGCGGCCCGCTCCGGGTGGCGTACCGCGACGCGGACCGTCTCACCCGTTCCGACCAGTCGCCTGACGATGCGCCGGCCGAGGAAGCCGGACCCGCCGAAGACAGTAGTCAGCCCCATTCCAAATCTCCGCACTCACGGTATATATTGTTCGTCTCCGATGATGCGGGAATTCGCCGGTGACTAACATGTTCCATCCGCCCCGTACATTTCTGGACCTGCCCGCCGGCATGCCTGGCCCAGCGTGCCATGCCGCCATCGTGGGCGTTCCATTCGATTGCGGTACGCATGCATTTCGGGTCGGCGCCCGTCAGGGTCCCGACGCCGTGCGTGAGCAGTCCGGGTTGGTGCGTCGCTACCACCCGTCACTGGCCGACTTCGATATGCTGCGGCAGTTGAATGCCGTTGATTGCGGGAACGTCGCCCTCACGCCTGGACGCATCGAAGAAGCTTTGCCGCTTATAGAAGCTGCCGCAAATGCCGTGCTCCAGGCTGGGGCGGTTCCCGTCGGGATCGGTGGAGACGGCAGCGTGTCCCTGGCGCTCATGAGAGCGGCGGGAAAGCGACATCCGGGCATGATCGCGCTGCACGTGGACAGCCACACCGACGCTTACTCCTATACAATAGACGATCGCTACAACCCGGCCACGCAGTTCACCCATGCTGCCGAGGAGGGTGTCGTGGATGCGCTCCGTTCGTGGCATATCGGAATTCGCGGCTTCACCTTCTGCAGCGGGGTCATCGAGCGGGCCACAGGGCTCGGGTTCCGGGTCGTAACCATTGACGAACTCACGCGTCGCGGCTTCGCACAGTGCCTCCAGGAGTTCCGCGACATAGTGGCCGGGCGGCCCCTCTATCTCTGCTGGGACATGGACGTATTCGATCCCTCTGTAGCACCCGGAGTGTGCACGCCGGCCTGGGGAGGACTCTCCGCGCGAGAGGGTATCGAACTGATTCGGACGCTGGGAGGTCTGCAGATCGTCGGCATGGACTTCAACACGGTCAGCCCTCCGCATGACGTCCAGGGCATGACTGCCTCGCTGTGTGCTCACATGATCATGGAGGGCATGCTCCTGCTTGCCGGGCGTTTCGGAATGCTGGAGCGATGAGGCGTTCCTCTCAGGCTTAACCCGCGTAAGCGGTGCCTTCGAGAGCCGCTTCGCCGAAGTTTCTAGCACAGGGGAAGCAAGACGCACGGAGAGTCACGGAGAAAGCTTCCCGCAAGCGGGTTATACCGGTCGGCTAAACGATTGACGCACCCCGCCGCAAAACGTCATCGCGAGCGGAGCGAAGCGATCCAGGGCCGGCACCCTGGATTGCTTTACCCCGCTTCCCGCGGGGGTCGCGATGGCACGGTCCCATGAGTCGGCCTATTGACTGCTTGGTATTACTCTTCCGTGTCCCTCGTCGCCGATCCCGCTGCGCGACAGCATGGTTTCTCGATAGCAGAATTGTCTGGCTTGCCTTATATTTCAGTGTAAACTTACGAGCGCGACCGGCGACGGGCCGAAGAATGTGCTTTGCCTCCGGTCTATAGTAGGATTGAACCCATGCGCATACACGACCTGCCACGCAAAGTATCGGGAGTAAGGGGAAATTGGCTGCCGGAGTTTCTGCCCGGTGCACCCCTCAAAGACGGTTGGATTGGATTTACACCCCGCAGTGATCATCCAAGTTCAGGACCACGCTTACGAAACACGATACTCAAACAGATAGGCCGCGGCTACATCCTCGAATATGTGCCCCTGACACCTCCAAAACCAAATCGGCATGGCCGGCCATTGACTCCCGGCGAAAAAGAGTGGCACGCGAGATCAGCCGGATCGCTCACAGCAGTTTACAGAGTAATAGATCATAGGTTCCACGCCAGCGAGCTGGTCTCTACGCAGGAGTTCGAGGATATACAAGGCCGTTGGGCTTATAATGGTAAGCAGAGCCGCTGGTCAGAGGCATTTCTGATCGTCGAGGCCTGGAACATCGTTGGCTGGCCAAAAGCGCGCGAAATCCTAGGACTTGAAAGTGCTGATCGCGCCTGCGAGCAACTCTCTTCAGGCATCAAGGTACTGACAGACGAGGACCGATCCAGGTTAGACCACCTCGAACTGACTCCCGTCGACCTACCGGGCGACGGTATGGCGGCGCGCTACTTTATCCGCGAATCACAAAAGCGAAATCAGGAGAAGAACGTAACGGCGAACAGCATTACGGCAGATCGCCATCTGTACCAAGATTTCGCCGCAATCGAAGGGAGTACTCGGGAGATACGCCTGAGACTGCTCAACGGGACCGGCACTTGGTGGAGATCCTGAAGCGGACTCCACCATTAATATGCGCGATATGCCGATATGATCCCCAGACCCGTGAGGCTACTTCGGCACAGACGAGAGCTATCTTGGAGGCTCATCATAAGGTGCCGATGCACGCGGGTGAGCGTCTGTCTGGGCTCGGTGACCTGGTCCTCCTGTGTCCAACGTGCCATCGAGAGGTCCACCAGGGCGTCTCGTCTCTTGCCAGCTCGAAATCAGCGGCATGAATGCAAAGGACACGACGCATTCCCACCTATAAACGGATAAAAGAGTCCCCTCCCTCCCCCTCTTTCTCCGCGCCTCCCCGTCTCTGTGGTTAAGCTTGCCTCCTTCCTACCCCCGCAGCGGCATATCGCGCAGTTCCGGCACGATCCAGAACGGCCGCTCCCCGCGCGCCACCCGCAGCACGTTATCGAACGCATTGCGCACCTGCTTCACCCGCGTCTCCAGCGATGCCCCGGCGAGATGCGCGGTCAGCACGACATTGTCCAGCGACAGCACCGCCTCCGAAGGCGAAGGCGGTTCCACCGGAAACACGTCCAGCCCCGCGCCGGCGATGCGCCGCGAACTCAGCGCCTCATGCAGCGCTTCGAGGTCCACCACCGGTCCGCGGCTGCAATTGATCAGCACCGCGTGCGGCTGCATCGATGCCAGCTCCGCCGTGCCGATCATGCGCCGCGTTTGCGCCGTCAGCGGCACGTGCAGCGTGACGATGTCGGATGTCCGCAACAGCTCCGACAGCAGCCTATAGCGTACGCCCATAGCGTCCTCGGCGTCCTCGCTCAGCCGGACGATGTCATGGTACTGCACACCCATGTCGAAGCCGCCCATCGCGATCCGCGCGACGCGCTTGCCGATGGTGCCGAGCCCGATAACGCCGAGCGTCTTGCCGTGCAGCTCGAAGATCGGCGGCACCGGCTGGTTGCCGCGCCAACGTCCAGCCGACACAGCCGCATGCTGCTCGACCAGCCGGCGATACATCGCCAGCATCAGCAGGATCGTATGTTCCGCCACCGCACGTGAATTGGCGCCGCCATTGTTGGCAACCGGCACGCCGGCCGCGCGCGCCGCCGCCAGATCGACGCGATCATAGCCGGCGCTGAATAGTTGCACCAGGCGCAGCCGCGGCGCACTGCGATAGAAGCCCGCGTCCATTCCTTCGACATTGCCGAGCAGGTATTCGGCTTCCGCCAGGGTTGCGCGATACATCTCGCTGCCCGGCGCCGCCACGACCAACTCGAAGCTGGGCGGCGTCATCTCGCGGGCGAACTGTACCGTTTCCGCAGTCTCGTTGACGAGCAGTACCTTGGAACCCATGCTGCGCTCCTCCGGATATCGGGATCAGCATAGCGGCCCGACCGGCGACGAAAAGTGCGGCACGCGGGAGGCTGATGCGCATGGCGGGTTCGCCTCTGACCGGCGTCTTCGATGCGGTGACCGACAGGCTGTCGCCGGTACCGCTCGAGGAGCGTCGGCGCTTCCTCGACCTGCCGCTCACCCGCGAAGCCCATGCCGAAGCCTTCGCCGCCGTCACTGCGTTCCGTCAGGTGGAAACCGGCGGCACGACGATGCCGTCGGCGCCGACCCGCGGACTGCGCGTCGCGGCCTGGAACCTGGAGCGTTGCCGCTATCCGGAAGAAGCCGTGCGGCTGCTGCGGCAACATGCGGTTGGACTGGCGCTGCTCACCGAAATGGATGTCGGCATGCTGCGCACCGGCCAGGTGCACACGATCGGCCATATCGCTGCGGGGCTGAGCCAGCGCTACGCCTACGGGCTGGAGTTCCTGGAACTGAAGCCGATGCCACCCCCGCCTGGATTTCCGGCCGAGGGCGACGACAACAGCATCGGTTTCCACGGCAACGGCCTGGTGAGCGCGGTTCCGTTCGAGCGTCCGGTGGTGATGCGGCTGGACGAGGTCGCCGATTGGTACATCGCGCCCAAAGGCGGCCAGCGGCGCATCGGCAACCGCATGGCAATTGCCGCGACAATCGAATTCCGCGCAACACGCTTCACCGCCTGCTCGGTGCATCTCGAGAGCGCCGCCGACGGCGCCGGCCGCGCGGTGCAGATGCAGCGATTGCTGGACGCGCTGGATGCTTACGCCGGCGGCCTGCCGGTGCTGATCGGCGGCGACCTCAACACCCATGTCGGACCCGGCGGGCATGACGACGCCGCCGAGCCGTTGTTCGCGATGGCGAAAAGCCGCGGCTATGATTTCGCCGCCTGCAACCGCGCGCGTCCAACCACGCGCACCAGTTATTGGAGTGAAAGCGAGGGCACGCGGCAGCTCGATTGGTTCCTCACCCGCGGGCTTGTCGTCACGGCGCCTGAAGTCATCCCTTCGCTGGCGCCCGATGGCACGGTCCTGACCGACCACGAGCTGACCCTGTTGACGGTGAGCTGACGCGTGGCCCGGACGAAAATCTTGATCGACTGCGATCCCGGGCACGACGATGCGGTGGCCATCCTGTATGCCGCAAAGCATCTCGATCTGGTCGGTGTGACGACGGTGCACGGCAACAGTACGGTCGAGGACACCACGCGCAACGCGCTTGCGGTGCTCGCACTCGGCGGCATCGACGTGCCGGTGGCGAGGGGGTGTGCGGCGGCCATCCTGCCTGGCGCGGCGCGACGTGCGGCGGTGCACGGCGACAGTGGCCTGGATGGCGCGGAGCTGCCGCCACCTCGCCGGGCCGCGGAGGCGCGTCATGCGGTCGATATGCTGATTGCCGCGGCCGAGGCGCATAAACACGAGCTGGTCCTGGCGGTAATCGGCCCGGCCACGAATGTCGCGCTGGCGATCCGCAAGGAACCGCGCTTCGCCTCCTGGCTGCGCGAGATCACGCTGATGGCCGGCAGCGCCGGGATCGGCAATATCGGCCCGACGGTCGAGTTCAATGTCGCGGCCGACCCCGAAGCCGCTGCCGCGCTGTTCGGCTGCGGCGCACCCATCCGTATGGTGGGATACGACATCACCTGCACCGTGGGAACGGACGCCACGGACATTGCCCGCCTGCGCGCCGGCGGACGGGTCGCGCGCACGATCGGCAATTTGCTGGATTTTTACCGCGGTAAGCAGCAGACGATGTTCGGTCTCCAGATCGCGCCCCTGCACGATGTCTGCGCCATCGTGCCTTATGTCGATGACAGCCTGATCGAATACCGCCCGTGCCATATCGCAGTCGAAGTCGCCGGGACGCATACGCGCGGGATGACGGTATGCGACCTGCGGCGGCCGCAAGTCGCCCAAGCACCGAATGCGCGCGTGGCGGTTGGCGTTGAACGGCGGCCCTTAGTCGAAGGCGTGGTCGCGACCTTGCTTGCCTGCTAACGAACCCCGATTAAGTTCCTCAACGATGCCCCTGCTTAACCGAGACCGACAACAGGGCAGGTGCGGCGACGCCGACGGCGATGCCGATGACCATCAGCCCCACAGTCAGGATCAGCGACACAGTCTCGGTTACCAGCGCCGCGCTGGCCGTCCCATGCGCGATCGCCAGTCCGCCGATCACCGCTCGAAAGGCATAGGCCCCGGGAATCATCGCCACCACGCCGGCGAAGGCGAAGGCCGCCGGCGGTGCATGGAACTGCCGCGCGAAAACCTGCGCCAGGAAGCCGGCTGCCAGCGCGCCGATCAGCGTACCGGCGATGATGTCAACACCCAGGTGAAACAGCAATGCGCGCAGGCTGTGACTGGCAATGCCGCACACCAGACACGCCCATGCCATGCGCGCCGGCACGCCGAACAGCACCGCGTAGCCCGCCGCCGCCAAGGCGGAGAACAGGGTATCCTGCGGCACGCCGATCGCCACCGTCGGCGCGTCCACCGGCACGCGCACCCCTGTCAGCATCATCGCCCCGAACACGCCGACAGCAATTGCCGTCACCACGAGTCCGGCAAAGCCAAGTCGGCTGATGCCCAGCGTGACATGGTTGCGGATCATGTCCTGCACGCCGTTGATCAGCGGCACACCGGGAACCAGGATCATAGCGGGCGCGACAAGACATAAAGCCGCCGTGCCGCTCGCGCCGAGTGCAACCCCGACACCTCCGACGATGCCGCTCAGCAACGCCACAGCGAACGCCACCAGAACCGGATTGACGTGGAGCGCGCCCAATTTCAGCCGAATCCAGGTTCCCACCGCGCCGGCCAACCCAGCAACGACGAAGGTTCCCCAATCGCCGCCGAACAGGCGGCTCAGGCTGGCGGCGGTCACGCCCAACCCCGCAACGACCAGCCATGCGGCATAGACCGGGGGCCGATGCTCGATCGCGTCCAGCGCGACACGCGCCTTCTTCAACCCGAGCCGCCCTTTCTCCGCATCTTCGATACAGCCGGCGACAGCTTGCAACGCCTGCATGCCGACATTCATCCCCGGTAGCCGATAGCCGATCTTCGTCCGGAAATACTCCCCGGCCAGGATGGTGACCAACAACGCCTCGTAGCTCACCATCAGGTGTGCCTCGCAGCCGAACGCGGCGGCAAAGCGAGTCGCCGACGCTTGCACCTCCTCAGTATCGGCGCCGTTCAGCAGCAACAGGCGGCCGACCTGCAGAGTCAGGTGCGCCACCTCATCGACCTGGGCGGCGTCAGGCAGTGACTCACTTGGCAACGTAGGGCGCTACCATCTTGCGAGGATCGACGACACGATCGAACTCGGCCTCGCTGACGAACCCCAGCTCCAGTGCCGCCGCCTTCAGGGTCAGGTCGTGATCCGTCGCATGATGCGCAATCTTCGAGGCCTTGTCGTAACCGATCACCGGCGCCAGCGCCGTGACCAGCATCAGCGAGCGTTCGACATATTCCTCGATCTTTTTCAAGTTAGGCTTGGTGCCTTCCACCAGGAATTTGCGGAAGTTGGTGCATCCGTCCGCCATGATCGCAATCGAATGCATGATGTTGAAGATCATCAGCGGCTTATAGACGTTCATCTCCAGATAACCGCCGGCGCCGCCGAAGCCAGCCGCGACATCGTTGCCCATCACCTGCACGGCGATCATCGTCAGCGCCTCGGCCTGGGTCGGGTTCACCTTGCCCGGCATGATGGAAGAGCCCGGCTCGTTCTCCGGGATCAGCAGCTCGGCGAAACCGGCACGCGGACCGCAGGACATCAGCCGGATGTCATTGGCGATCTTGTAAAGCGAAACCGCCAGCGTCCGCAGTGTGCCGGACAACTGCACCAGCGCGTCATGCGACCCCTGCACGGTGAATTTGTTCTGAGCAGAAACGAACGGCAGCCCGGTCAGCTTGGCAATTTCGGCAGCCACGCCTTCGGCGAAACCTGGCGCGGCATTGATCCCGGTGCCCACCGCGGTACCGCCGAGGGCCAGGTGATACACGCCTTTCAGTGCATCGGTCAGCCGCTCCAGATCGTCCGCCAGCATGCCCGCATAGCCCGACCATTCCTGACCGAGCGTGATCGGCGTCGCATCCTGCATATGGGTGCGGCCGATTTTGACGATATCCTTCCATTCCGCCGCCTTTGCCGCGATCGCATCATGCAGCGCCTGCACGGACGGGATCAGGTGCTGCGTCACCCCGACCGCGGCCGCGATATACATCGCGGAGGGGAAGCTGTCGTTCGACGACTGCGACATGTTCACATGGTCGTTCGGATGCACCGGCTTTTTGCTGCCGAGCGGCGTGCCCGCCAATTGGCAGGCGCGGTTGGAAAACACCTCGTTGACATTCATGTTGAACTGCGTGCCGCTGCCGGTCATCCAAACATGCAGCGGAAACATGTCGTGGTGCTGACCCGCCAGGATCTCGTCCGCCACCCGCACGATCAGCCCGTGCGCCGTGTCGTCCAGTCGCCGGCCGGCATGATTGGTATTGGCCGCCGCCTTTTTCAGGATGGCATAGGCAGTGATCATCTCGCGGGGAATCAGGTCCTTGCCGATGCTGAAATGCTCGAGCGACCGCTGGGTCTGCGCGCCCCAGAGCTTGTCGGCGGGAACCTGAACCTCGCCCAGACTATCCGATTCCATGCGGAACTGCGTCATGCCGTGATCTCCCCTGGCGGGCACAGCGTATCAGCGCGGCAGTTGGCGCGGAAGCGGATCATACCGGCGCGCCGATGCGGTGACTCTTCCACCGCATCGGTCCGCCGGTATGGTGTGCGGGGTTGGTGGGGCGGCCGCGCGCGAAACCAAGACTCTGATGCCAGCGGCCCAGCTCGGCCAGAACGCTCAGCAGAAATGGCCGCTGGTATCAGGCGAGAACGCGCGGCGTCTCGCCCAGGATGGCGCGCAGGAATTCACGCGTGCGCGGATGTTGCGGATCAGAAAGAAGACGCCCGGGTTCCCCCTCCTCGACGATGCGGCCGTGGTCGAAAAAACAGACCCGGTCGGAAATTTCCCGCGCGAACCGCATCTCGTGCGTAACCAGGATCATGGTCAGGTCGTGCTCGTGCGCGAGGTTGCGGATCACAGTCTGCACCTCGCCCACCAGCTCCGGGTCCAGGGCGCTGGTCGGCTCGTCGAACAGCAGCACGCGCGGGCGCATCGCCAGGGCGCGGGCGATCGCGACGCGCTGCTGCTGCCCGCCGGAGAGCTGCCAGGGATAGGCGCCGCGCTTCTCGGCCAGCCCCACCATGCGCAGCAGCTCATCGGCCCGCGCCTCGGCCTCGGCCCGCGACAGGCGCAGCACCGCCATCGGCGCCTCGATCAGGTTGCGCAGCACCGTCATATGCGGAAACAGGTTAAAGCTCTGAAACACCATGCCGACCGAGGAGCGGATGCGGCGCAGATGTCGCTCGCTGGCACGGAATCGCCCCTTGCCGCCGGGCTCGTGATAGGAACTCCCGTCCAGCTCGACACTGCCCTCCTCGAACGGCTCCAAGGTCATCAACACCCGCAGCACGGTTGATTTGCCGGAGCCGCTCGGCCCGATCAGCGTAACCTTCTCGCCCGGCTGCACCGCGAAATCGAAGTCCTGCAGCACGGTCAACGCCCCGAAACGCTTGCACACGCGCTCGAAGCGGACGATCGCGGTCATCGCAACGGCACCCCGGCCCGCGGCAGCAGCATCTCGACGCCGCGAATTCCCACCGAACAAAGCAGGGTCAGGAGCAGGAAAATCAGCCCCACCATCGACAGCGGCACCAGATACTCGAAAGTGCGGTCTCCGATCAGATTGGCCAGGTTCAGCATGTCCACCACCGTTATGGTGGACAGCACCGGCGTATCCTTCAACATCGACACCAGGTAGTTGCCGAGCGCCGGGATGATCCGCGGGATCGCCTGCGGGACCAGCACATCGGCATAGACTCGCCAGCGCGGCAGGTTCAGTGCCGCGGCGGCCTCCCACTGGCCGCGGCGGATCGCGTCCAGCCCCGCCCGGTACACTTCGGAGGTATAGGCGCTGTACTGCAGACCCAGCGCGAGCGCCCCGGTAATGAACGCCGGCAGCGTGATCCCGTATTTCGGCAGCACGAAATACAGGAAATAGAGCTGCACCAGCAGCGGCGTATCGCGGATGAACTCGACGAACACGCCGACAGGCCAGGCAATGGCGCGGCTGGGCGCGCGGCGCAGCAGGGCGAACACAAGGCCCAGCACCATCGCGATCAGAAACCCGAGCGCGGTTGCCGCAAGCGTGACTTCCAGTCCGATCAGCAGGATCGGCAGGATCGAGACGGCGAAGCTCAGCGGCGTGCTGAGATCCCAGTGATAGCCGTACATCATGCGTGGGCCACCCGCGGCAGCGCGACGCCACGGCGCAGCCGCCCTTCCAGCCAGCGCATGAACGCCGTCACCACCAGCGCCATGGCGAAATAAAGCAGCAGCGTCAGCACATAGATCGGCACGCTGTCGAGTGTCAGGTTGCGCAGCTCCTGCGCCCGGAACGTCAAGTCCGCGATGGCGATCATCGACACCAGCGCGGTATCCTTCAGATTCTGCACCGCGAGATTGCCGAAAGGCGGCATCATCTCGACCACTGCCTGCGGCAGCACGACATGCCACAGCGTATGGGCGCTGCCCAGATTGAGTGCCCGCGCCGCCTCATGCTGCTCGCGCGGCACGGACAAAAGGGCGCCGCGCACCACTTCGGCACCATAAGCGCCGATATTCAGCGCCAGCCCGAGAATCCCGGTGGTGACCGGCGGCAGTGAGAATCCCAGCAGCGGAAGCGCGTAATACAGCCAGAACAACTGCACCAGCAGCGACGTACCGCGGAAGAGCTCCACATAGGCCGCGGCGATGGCGGCGGCAGGCCGCGGGCCGGCGGCACGCGCGATCCCGGCGGCGAAGGCCAGCACCGCACCGGCCAGCGTCGAGGCCACCGCAATCCAGGCGGTCACCCCGGCGCCGACCAGCAACGGGTGCAGGTAATGCAGCACGATCCTATTTGCCGGCGCAGAGCTCTGCCGTCGTCTTCGCCTGCGCCGCCTCGACGCTCTTCTCGCTCAGCCCGTAGGAGGTCAGGATCTTCTTGTAGTCGGGGGTCTTCTTGAAGGCGATCAGAGCGGTGTTGAATGCCTTGAACAGATCCTGATCCTGCGGACGGAACGCGAAGCCGCCATAGCTGCGCACCGGCTTGCCGTTGATCACCGGATCGTTGAATGGCTCGGCCACGCCGACATCCTTGCTGTGTGCCGCCAACCGCGCGACCGTCAGCTCGGTCGCCGCGTAGGCGTCGGCGCGCCCGGTTTCGATGGTGGACAGTGCATCGGCATTGTTCGGAATCAAGACGATCTGCGAGTCGGGCACGCCAAGCGCGTGCAGGAAATCAAGCTGATCGGCGCCGGTGACGATCGCGACCTTGAGCGATGGATCTTTCTTGATGTCCTCGTAGGAATGCAGATTCTTGGAATTGCCAGCCTTGACCAGCAGGCCCTCGCCGTAGCTTGAATTCGGCTCGGTGAACCGCACCTGCTTGCAGCGATCCGGCAGGATGTTCTGCTCGGCGGCGACAAGATCGAAGCGGTTCGCTTTCAGGCCTGGAATTAGTGACCCGAACGGCGTGACCACCCATTCGATCGTGCCGATGCCCATGGATTTCAGGACCGCGGTCGCCACATCGGGACCGATGCCCTTGGCATCGCCGTTCTCGTCCATGTAGCCGTACGGCACTTCGTTGGCAGTGGCGGCGCGGATATAACCCTGGCGCTTGATCTGCGCGAGTGTCGCCGCATGTGCCGCGCCGCCGAGCAGTCCCAACGCGAAGATCGTCATCGCCGCACGCCGGTTGCAGAATATCGTCATCGTTGCCGTCCCTTCCGTGGTTTCATCCGTCGATAACCCCGATCACCGCGAGACAGTCACCTGCCTTGACCAGTCCGGGGAAATGCCGCGCCACCAGGATGCCGTCGATCGCGGCGCGATACTCGGCCGGCGCCGGTCCCGTGCGATCGATCCGGTACACGCGCGCCAACAACTCACCGGAACGCACCGGCGCGCCGAGATCGCGGCACGGCTCGATCAGCCCGTCTTCCTCGGCGAAGCAGAAGCAATCGCCGGACGGCATATCCAGCCAGCGCGTCGGCGCGCACTCCGGCGCGCCGGACAGGATGCCGCAATGGCAGAGCAGGTTGCGCACGCCGCGACGCGCGATGGCCACCGTCTCGGCCCGGCTGGTGCCGCCGCCGCCAAGCTCGGTCGTGACGAAGATCTTCCCGAGATCTTCCGCCACTGTGTCGAGCATCCCGACCGAGTCGATTTCACGCATCCGCATCGAATTGGGCGCGCCGAAGGCCGTCACCGCCGCCACGCACCGCGCCTCCTGCGCCTTGTCCGCCAGCACGTGCGCGGCGGCGAAGGGCAGAAAATCGAGCGTCCGGCCACCGGAATGGATATCCAGCACAATATTCGCGATCGGCAACAGATGGCGCGTGACGTAGTCCGCGATCTTCTCGGTCACGGTGCCATCGGCGCGCCCGGGAAAACTGCGGTTCAGATTGCCCCGATCGATCGGCGAGGTACGCGTGCCGGTGCGAAACGCCGGATAGTTCATAGCCGGTAGTAGGATCACCCGCCCGCGTAGCTGCGTCGCGTCCAGGCAGCGCGCCAGGTCAAACAGCGCGATCGGCCCCTCGTATTCGTCCCCATGATTGCCGCCGATCAGCAGCGCGGTCGGGCCCTCGCCCTGCCGGATCACCGCGACCGGGATCATCACCGAACCCCATGCTGAGTCGTCCCGGCTGTATGGCAGGCGCAGCACGCCGTGCTGCACGCCGTCGGCATCGAAGTTGACGGTCGGCACTATCGGTGATGCGCGTTCGACAATCCGCGCGTCCACCTGCGTCAGTCCTTCACAAACAACCGGCGCGGCACTTGCGCCAGGCATTCGACGCCCGCTTGTGTGATCACAATGCTTTCCGTGATCTCCAGCCCCATCGTCTCCAGCCACAGCCCGCTCATGAAATGGAATGCCATGCCGGGTTGCAGCACGGTGCGGTCGCCGGTACGCAGGCTCATGGTCCGCTCGCCCCAATCGGGCGGATAGCTCATGCCGATCGAATAGCCGGTGCGGTTGTCCTTCTTGATCCCGTACCGCTGCAACACGGCAAAGAACGCCTGCGCGATGTCCTCGCAGGTGTTGCCGGGCTTCGCGGCGGCAAGACCCGCCTCCATCGCTTCCAGCACCGCCTTCTCCGCATCCAGAAATGCCGGCGGAGGACGGCCCAGAAACACCGTGCGCGACAATGGACAGTGGTACCGCCGATAACAGCCGGCGATTTCGAAGAACGTGCCCTCACCACGCTGCAATGGCCGGTCGTCCCAGGTGAGATGCGGCGCCGAGGCCTCTGCGCCGGAGGGCAGCAGCGGCACCAGCGCCGGATAGTCTCCGCCGAAACCGTCCACACCCCGGATGCCGGCATCGTAAATCTCGGCAACCAGGTCGCATTTGCGCATCCCCGGTTCGATGCGCTCTAGGATCCGCTGATGCATCGCCTCCACGATGCGGGCGGCGCGACGCATATACTCGATTTCCGGCGGGCTTTTCACCGCGCGTTGCCAGTTCACCAGCCCGGTCGCGTCAGCGAAGCGGGCATTGGGAAGGCCACGCTGCAACGCAGCGAAAGCGGCGGCGGAGAACCAGTAATTGTCCATCTCGACACCGATGCCGAACCGGTCCCAGCCGCGCTCGCCGATAATGCGAGCGAGCAGATCCATCGGGTGCCGTTCGGTGGACTGCACGTAGTGGTCGGGATAGCCGATGATATTATCGTGCGGCAGCCAGACGGTGTGCTTCGCGCCATTGGCGTCCTGGCCGCGTCCGTACCAGATCGGCTGACCCTCTGGCGGCACCAGCACGCATTGATGCACATAGAACGACCAGCCGTCGTACCCCGTGAGCCAGCCCATATTGGATGGATCGCTGACGATCAGCAGATCGATCCCGTTCGCCTGCATCGCTGCGCGGGTTTTCGCCAGCCGGGCGTCATATTCTATCTGGCTGAACGGCAGCGTGACACTCACGGAAGTTCTCCCGTCATAATCCGTTGATGCAGCGCCGGATCGATGTTGCGCCCCGACAGCAGCAGCACCACTGGCCCGCGCAACTCGAGCTTACCGGTAAGCAAAGCGCCGATCGGCACTGCGCCGGCGCCCTCCAACATTTCGCCCTCGGATTGCTGCGCCGCGCGGATGCCGGCGGCGATCTCCTGTTCCGACAACAGCACCGTGCCGTCCAGCAGGTCGCGTAGCATCCCCAGCGTGAACCGGTTGTCGGGCCCGATCCCGCCGCCAAGCGCATCTGCGAGCGTGGCCACTTCCTCGACCGCGACCGGCCGCCCGGCTTGCAGGCTGGCATGCATCGCTGCGCCGCGTTCCATCGTGACGCCGATAATCCGCGCGGCGGATCGCTGCGCCTTCACCGCGGCGGCCACGCCCGCAGCGAGCCCGCCACCTGACAGCGGCACCACCACCTGCTCGGCGTCCGGCACATCCTCCAGGATCTCGAGCCCGATCGTGCCCTGGCCGGCGATAACCGCCGGATCGTCGAATGGCGGCACCAGCGTCAATCCCTCCTCGCGCGCCAACCGCTCAGCCTCTTCCTGCGCCTCGTCCTGCGACGCGCCGATGACCCGCACCTCCGCCCCGAGCGCGCGGATCGCCGTGACCTTGTTTTCCGGCACCAGCCCCGAAAGGCAGACAACACAACGCACCCCGGCTGCGGCCGCGGCATGCGCCAGGGCGCGGCCATGATTGCCGCTGGAAACGGTGACGAGCCCACGCGCCCTTTCCTCGGGCGACAAAGACAACACGGCGTTGGTGGCACCGCGAAGCTTGAAGCTACCCGTGGTCTGCCGTTGTTCGAGCTTCAGCCAGACCGGCACGCCCGCCCGCTCGGACAGGGCGGTCGAGCGTCTTGCCGGGGTACGCAGAACGGCGCCGACAATACGCGCTCGCGCCGCCGTGATCGCGGCAAAGGTTTCAAACAGATCGAAGGAGCGCGAGGGCTCTGCCTGCATCGTGGCGAGGCTAAATCAGGTCAGGACCAGGTCAATCAAAACATTGTCTCATTACAATTCTAGGCCAATCCGGCGAGATCATTCACCGGCGGGGCTTGCAGGCAGGTGGAGCGGACAATTTCCAAAGCGCTGCGCAGACGCGACCGGGTCATCTGTCCGCCAATGCAGATGCGAATGCCGCCAGGACGCTCGGCTCCCACCACGAACGGATCGGACGGCGTCACCGCAACTCCGCGGCCCGCGAGCGCGCAAACCAGCGCCTCCTCCGTCCAACGCTGCGGTACCGCCAGCCAGGCGCTCAGCGACAGGTCGTTGCGTCCCGCAATCAACGGTCCAAGGACCGAGGCGACGATCGCCTGCCGCGCCCGGATCTCCCGGCGCTGCGCGGCGAGCAGCGCGTCGGCCACCCCGGTCTCGATCCAGCGCGTCGCCATCTCCGCCGTTGCCGGAACGCCGCTCCAACTCGTCACGCGCAGGATGCTCGCCGCGCGGATGCTGAGTTGCGGCGGCACGACCAGATACCCGGTGCGCAACCCCGTCAACACGGATTTGGTGAAGCTGGTGGCGAAAAAACCCAGCTCGGGAATCAAATCGGTCAGTGACGGCAGCGGCATCTCGAGCAGCGGCTTGCAGACCTCGTCCTCGATGACGAACACATGATGCCGGCGCGCGACCGCCGCGATCTGTCGCCGCCGCTCCGGTCCGGCGATGTGGCTCGTCGGATTGCCGAGCGTCGGCACCAGCACCAACGCAGTGACGTCGCCAACGGCGCACGCAGCGTCCAGCGCCTCCGGCAGAATTCCTTCGCCGTCCGTCGGCAGGCCGCGCAACGTGAAGCCGAGCACGTTCGCCAGCCCGATCACACCATGATCCGTCAGGGCCTCCGTCAGCACGACATCGCCCGCACGCACAACCGTTGCAAGCGCCAGAAAAACCGCATGCGCGGTGCCGTTGGTAATCAGAACGCGGTCAGGTTCCGTCTCGACGCCAAGCCGCGTCAACCAGGCGCAAGCCGCCTGACGATGCCGGTCCAGTCCGGCGACCGGACGGCACGGCCGCATCCACGCGGCGTTGTCGCCGCCGGCCATCTCCGTCATCAACGCGCGCAAAGCATCCTCATGCGCCGGCAGATAAGGCGCGCGGATGATCGAAAGATCCGCCACGCCCTCGGCGTTGCGGTCAAGCATGAACCGGCTCGCCTGCTCGGTGACACGGTTGCGTACGAACGTGCCGCGACCGATCTCGCTGCGCAGGTAACCGCGCCGCTCTGCCTCCCGATAGCCGATGCTGACGGTCTGGACGGAAACACCCAGCCGGTGCGCCAACTCCCTATGCGTCGGCAGTCGGCTGTCGGGCGGCAGCACACCGCGTTCGACATCGGCGATGATGCCGTCCGCAATCAGTTTATGCTTGGTGGCGCCGCCGCGCTCCCGGGGCAGCGCGGGAATCCACCAAATGCCGGACGATGCAACCAGTGGCCCGCTCGCGCTATCGCAGCTCCGCCACGCCCATCGCCTCACCGAAGCGCCGGCTCGCCTCCTGCGGATCGCCGTATTTGCGGTGCACCGCCGTGTGATAGGCCGCGGCCAGCAGCAGCTTATCCTTCTCCGGGCTGCGGTTCTTGCCGAAATCCTGCAGCATGCATTGCGCGATCTCCTGGTTGTGCGGATCGTTTCCCATGCGGCAGGCGGCCAGCGCCACCCGCTGCACCAGCGGCACCCGGTCGGCGACGTTGTCCATATAAGCCTGCGTCCAGGCCAGAGTCTCCGGCCCGTTGAGCGACAGGATCGCGCCCTCCACCCGCTCCACCAATTGCCCGGCGCTCAGCCGGTCGGCGCCCGATGGCGGGCGTATGGTCGCCGGGGTCAGGTCACCGAGGCCGCGCTGATGCGCCGCCGCGCGATTGAGGAACGATGCCGCCACGAACAACAGTTTCATCCGCAGCTTGTGGTCGAAATTATCATAATACCAGCCGAGCGTGTTGCAGTATTCGTAGCAATGATGCGGCATCGAGAAATTCACGTCCTTCTGCGTCTCGATCACCACCTGGGCCGCCGCAATCTGAATCGCATCCAGGATCAGGCGCGGGCTCTTCCCCGCCAGCAGCAGCTTGCTCAGCACCTCGATGAACGCCGGCTCCGGCTCACGGATGATCGCTCGCGTCAGCTCGGCCGCCTCCTCCTGGTTGAGCGGTTCGGTGTTGGCCAGCAGCGCGATTTCCCGCTCGCTCGCACCGCCATACGGCACCGCATGCAGCGCCTCGCCGTCGATGAACATCTTCACCGCATTGCAGGCCATCTCGTAAGTGGAATACCAACGCGGTCCCACCGCGATATCCAGCGCGCCCGCATACAGCACGTGATGCGCGTTCTCCCAGCCAATGAAATTACCTATCTCCACCGTGGAGCGCGCGCGATACGCCTTGTGCCCGGTCGTATAGGACCGGTTGTACAGCATCCGGTCCTGCACATCGATCAGTCCGGCGAATACCAGCTCAGCCAGCACCTCCTTGCGGTTCGGCGCATCCTCCATCAGCCCAAGGAAAACGCGGTACGCATCGAGCACCTGGCCGCGATGCACCAGCTCCAGCCAATGGCCAAGACGCTCGCGGATCGGTCCTTCCAACCGCACCGGTTCCTGGTCGGGCCAATACACCGCCGGCGCCGGCGGATCGGCGACCGCCCCGCCCTTGAAGCCGCGCATGTAATGCCCCGGCGCATTGCCGATCTTCTGGTTCCAGATATCCAGACCTGTGGGAATGTACCAGATCGTCTGCGCCATCGGCAGCGCCGTCATCTGCCCCGGCAACACACGCGCCAGGTTCAGCGTGGCGCGCGCCGATAACAGGCAATGGTCGTTGTTGACGAAATTCGGATACCCATCATCGATCCGCTCGTGATAGGGCACATGGGTATAGGGGGCATGAATGCGCACGCCTTCCGCCATGATCTCGGCCAGCGGACGCCCCGCCCGAACCAGCTCGTAATACACTTGGCTCGCGCCGACCTGGTCGCGCGCCATGATACGGTCTTCGAGCTTGTCGTACAACGCCGCCGCGTCGCACGGCTTGCTGATCGTTTTTGCCTGGGACATGGTTCCCCCCGGAAAAGCCGAGCTATGCTACGCTCGCCGGCCCGCTCGCGACAACCCCTCGCGCCCCATCCGTATTGAAATCCAATGAAACCAACGGCGCCGGGAACAGACCGCCTGGCCGGATTCTACCACACCATCCTCGGCATTGGCTTCGCCTTCGCCGTCCGCCGCGGATTGGTCATCGAAATCCACTCGGTCACCGGCATGAAGCGCGGCGCCAGGAACTGGTACGTGCGCGTCAGCAGCGACAACGTCTCCTGATCGAACTCCGTCCCGGCCGCCTCCCACAGCGCCAAGGTCGGCTCCCAGGCACGCTGGCTGCGATACAGCCAGTCGCGATTCGAGCGGATGAACACCGTCTGACTGTCGGCATTGCGCAGCGCCGACATCACCTCGCCCGTCTGCGCGTCCAGCTCGTCGAACCGCATCGCGATCTGGCGCAGCGCGGTGTCGGACAAGCGCCGCACCTGGCTCACCGTCTCGACCCGCCCCCCATTGCTGCGCAGCCGCCGCGACAGGCTCTCGATCTTCTCCGTCATCACTCGAACCCGCCGCAGCAACCGATCGCGCAGCGCCTCGATATACGCCAGTTCGCGCCCCAGCCCCTCCAGCCGGCTGACCACTTCGGCCGCGGCGGCGAGCCCCAGCGTGGCCGCGGCGCGTGCCAGCGCTTCCTGAATCTGCTGACGCAGCAACGGGTCATCCTCCACTTGCAGCAGCGATTCGGCATCCAGGTCGCGCCGCACGGCCCCCGAGCCCGCACTCAACCAGTCCACCAGTTGGAGCCTGAGTTGTGTCGCGGCGATCTGGAAGTGAATTGGATCGGGGCTCCAGCTCGCCTCGCCGGTCAGGATTTCGCTCGGCAGCGCATCGCCCAGGCGCAGGGCAGAGACGAAATCGAGCGAACTCGGTGATGCGCAACAGCATCCGCCCGTCCGGCGAATCCGGCGTGATGCCGAATTCGCGCTGCAGCGCATTGATCGGCAGCGCCGCATCCCGCTCGCCCAGCGCGACCACCATCACCGGTTCGCCGTCCGTCTCCGACCGGCGGAACAGCGGTTCGCCCAGGCTGGTGAACAGCGGGTGAACCAGGCAGCAACGGAGCGGGCCCTCAACCTCCGCACCCGATGTGACGCTCGCGTCCATTCCAGCCAATCAGACCAGCCGGCGATGAAAGAACACCTAACCGTTGTGTCGGCGCAGCTTGTAGGGCATGGTGCCAAAGTCCCGAGCACCGGCGCGGGAGAGAGCGGCTCGCTTGCCGCCGCCGAAGGCGCAACCGACCCCCGGAAACGCTCAGGCAAACGGACCGCGTCGGATCTGGGGCCTCTGGAGAGCCGGCCCGGCGCAGGACGCGCCGCACCGCACCGACGAGGTAAGGACGTAAGTCCGAATCTTTCAGGTATCCGCGACAGAGGGGGGTCAGCTCACGGGCGCCGCGCCCGCGAGCGACCCTGGAGCGGAGGCTGTGCTTGGTCGAAAACGCCTTGATCGACGATCCCACGCCCGAGAAGTTGCGGGCTACCCCGCTCGATCCCTGGCACCGTGCCCAGGGTGCGCGCATGGTCGCCTTCGCCGGCTATTCGATGCCCGTGCAGTACCGCGGCGTGATCGCCGAGCACCATCACTGCCGGACCAAGGCGGCGCTGTTCGACGTCTCGCATATGGGCCAGGCGATGCTCACCGGTCCCACGGCCGCCGCATCGCTGGAGCACCTCGTACCGGGCGACATCAATGCTCTTAAGCCAGGCCGCCAGCGCTACACGCTTCTGACCAACGAAGCCGGCGGCATCATCGACGACCTGATGGTTGCCAATCTCGGCTCGGAGCGGTTGTTCCTGGTGGTGAACGCCGCCCGCAAGGCGGTCGATTTCCCGCACATCCAGACCGACCTGCCGGCATCGGTCAGGTTCGCCGAACTGGACGACCGTGCATTGCTGGCGTTGCAGGGCCCCCTCGCCGCAACCGTCCTGAACCGGCTCTGCCCCGATGCCGCGCAGCTCTCCTTCATGGGCGTGACCGAGGCCGCCATCGCCGGCATTCCGGCAACAATCTCCCGATCCGGCTACACAGGAGAAGACGGGTTCGAGATCTCGGTGCACGCCGATACGGCCGAGCGCCTCGCCCAAGCGCTGATCGAGCAGCCGGAGGTAGCACCGGCCGGCCTGGGCGCGCGCGATTCACTCCGGCTGGAAGCCGGTCTCTGCCTTTATGGCAACGACATCGACGAGCTGACGACGCCGGTTGAAGCCGGGTTGATGTGGGTTGTCGGCAAGCGCCGCCGCGCCGCCTGGGATTTCCCCGGCGCAGCCGTGATCCGCGACCAGGTCGAGAATGGCTGCCCGCGGCTGCGCGCGGGCCTTCGCCCCGACGGGCGCGCCCCAGCCCGCGCCGGTGCCGACATTGTCGCCGGGGACGGCACCGCGGCCGGCATCATCACCTCCGGCGGCTTCTCCCCCACGCTGAATGCGCCGATCGCCATGGGCTATGTCCGCCGCGACCTCTCCGAACCGGGCACCGCCGTGCACCTGATCGTGCGCGACAAGCCGCTCCCGGCAAGCGTTGTTTCCCTCCCCTTCGTTCCCCATCGCTACACACGCTGAACTGCAACGTGCAGAGGAACCAGGCCATGTCCCTCACACCCGACCGAACCGGCCATGAAACCCGTTACACGAAAGACCATGAATGGGTGCGCATGGACGGCGACATCGTAACTGTCGGCATCACCGATCACGCCCAGGAACAGTTGGGCGACCTTGTCTTCGTCGAGCTGCCCGAGGTCGGCCGCGAGGTCGAGGCTGCCGACGCCGTGGCGGTGGTGGAGAGCGTGAAAGCCGCCTCCGACGTGTATGCACCGCTCGCCGGGAAAATCGTCGCGGTCAATCAAGCCGTCGTCGAGGATCCCTCGCTGGTCAACACCGAGGCCGAAAACGACGGCTGGCTGTTCAAGCTCGAACTGTCGGACCCCGAGATGTTCGACGAGTTGATGGATGAGGCAGCGTACCACGAATACCTGGAGTTGCTCTGATGGATCAGCTCCCCGAGCTGGCGACACTGGAAGCGGCAGACAGCTTCGTCGCGCGGCATATCGGCCCGAGCGAGACCGAGATCGCCGCCATGCTGCATGAGGTCGGGGCCGCGACGCTCGCCGACCTCGCCGCCAAGGCGGTACCGCCGACGATCCGCAGCAACCGCGCGCTCGACCTGCCGGACCCGGTGGACGAAGCCGGCGTGATCGCCGAGCTGCGCGCGCTCGCCGCCCGCAACCAGTTGAAAAAGTCGCTGATCGGCATGGGCTATCACGGCACCAACACGCCACCGGTGATCCTGCGCAACGTGCTGGAAAGCCCCGGCTGGTACACTGCCTACACGCCATACCAGGCGGAGATCGCGCAAGGCCGGCTGGAGGCGCTCCTGAATTTCCAGACCATGATCTGCGACCTCACCGGCATGCAGATCGCCAACGCCTCGTTGCTCGACGAGGCCACCGCCGCGGCGGAAGCCGTGGCAATGGCGCACGCGATCAGCAAGGCGAAATCCGACGTGGTTGCCGTCGCAACCGATTTGCATCCGCAGACCCGCGCCGTGCTGGCGACCCGCGCCGCCCCGCTCGGGATGCGGCTGATCGATGTGGCGCCGGCCGATGTGACCGCGATCGGCGCCGCCAACCCGTTCGCGCTGGTGCTGCAGTACCCCGGCACCACCGGCGCGGTGCGTGACCTGTCGGCGGAAATCGACGCCGCGCATGAAGCTGGCGCGCTGGCGATCGTCGCCGCCGATCCGCTGGCCCTCGCGCTGCTCACCCCGCCCGGCGAGATGGGCGCCGATGTGGTCGTCGGCTCGGCCCAGCGCTTCGGCGTGCCGATGGGATTCGGCGGCCCGCATGCCGGGTTCTTCGCCACGCGCGATGCCTACAAACGGACCATGCCAGGCCGGTTGGTGGGCGTGTCGCTCGACGCCGCCGGCGCCCCGGCCATGCGGCTCGCGCTGCAAACCCGCGAACAGCATATCAGGCGGGAGAAGGCCACCTCCAACATCTGCACCGCGCAGGTGCTGCTGGCGGTCATCGCAGGATTCTATGCCGTGTGGCACGGGCCCGAAGGTCTGCGGCGGATCGCGCGCCGCGTGAATTTGCAGGCACGGCTGCTGGCCGGCGTCGCCTGCCGCGCCGGCCTGCAGCTGTGCAGCGAGGATTTCTTCGACACGATCGCGATCCAGACGCCGAACGCGCATGGCCTGTTGACGCGCGCGGCGGCGGAGGGGTTCAACCTCCGCCGGATCGACGGCGGCTGCATCGGCATTGCGCTGGATGAAACCATCACCCGGGCCGAGCTCGTACGGCTCGCCGATCTGCTGGGCGGAGCGCTCGGCGACGCGCCGCCATCAATTCCCGCCGCTGTGGCGCGCAACACGCCCTTCCTGCAACAGCCGGTGTTCACCGAACACCACTCCGAGCACGCGATGCTGCGCTACCTCAAGCGGCTGGAAGACAAGGACGTCGCGCTCAACCGCAGCATGATCCCGCTCGGTTCCTGCACGATGAAACTGAATGCCTCGGCGGAGATGATCCCCATCACGCTGCCCGGTTTCGCCGATATGCACCCGTTCGCGCCGCCGGAGCAGACGGCAGGCTATACCGAAATCATCGAACGCTTGTCGTCCTGGCTGAAGGAAATCACCGGATTCGCGGCAATATCGCTGCAGCCGAACGCCGGATCGCAGGGCGAATACGCCGGGCTGTTGGCGATCCGCGCCTGTCACGCGGCAAACGGACAGGCGCAGCGGGATGTGTGCCTGATCCCGTCATCAGCACACGGCACCAACCCGGCCAGCGCGGCGATGGCAGGGCTGCGCGTGGTGGTGGTGGGCTGCGACCGCGATGGCAATGTCGATCTCGATGATCTGCGCGGCAAGATCGCCAAACACGCCGAGCGGCTGTCAGCGCTGATGATCACCTACCCGAGCACGCACGGTGTGTTCGAGGCGGCCATCCGCGACATTTGTGCTTCCGTGCACGCGGCCGGCGGCCAGGTGTATATGGATGGCGCCAACATGAACGCGCAGGTCGGGCTGACCAGCCCGGCGGCGATCGGCGCCGATGTGTGCCACCTCAATCTGCACAAGACCTTCTGCATCCCGCATGGCGGCGGCGGTCCGGGCGTCGGACCGATCGGCGTGGCGGCGCACCTGGCGCCCTATCTGCCGAACCACCCCCTGCGCCCCGATGCCGGGCCGGCGACGGGTGTTGGGCCGGTGGCGGCGGCGCCGTTCGGCAGCGCGCTGATCCTGCCGATTTCCTATGCGTATATCCGCATGATGGGCGCGGCCGGCCTGACCCGCGCGACCGAGGTCGCGATCCTGAATGCCAACTACATCGCGGCGCGGCTGCGGCCGCATTATCCCGTGCTCTATACGGCCGAGAACGGTATGGTTGCGCATGAATGTATCATCGACTGCCGCGGCTTTCAGTCCGAGGCCGGTATTGCCGTCGAGGACATCGCCAAACGCCTCGCCGATTTCGGCTTCCACGCGCCGACCATGTCCTGGCCGGTTGCCGGTACACTGATGATCGAGCCAACGGAAAGCGAAAGCCAAGACGAGATCGACCGGTTCTGCGATGCGATGATCGCGATCCGCGAGGAGATCGCAGCGATTGCTGCCGGACGGCTCGACCGTACCGACAACCCGCTGAAGAACGCTCCCCACACCGCACGTGAGGCGATGGCGGAAAACTGGACCCATCCCTACTCCCGCGCGCAGGCGGTGTTTCCACTGCCCTGGGTGCGAGAAACCAAATACTGGCCGCCGGTGAAGCGGGTGGACAACGTGTATGGGGACCGGAACCTGGTCTGCACCTGCGCCCCGCTGGAGGAATACGCCGAAGCGGCGGATTAGTCTTTCAGGGTCAACCGCAGCTCCCCGCAGCAGCTGCCCGGTCGTTCAGGTCTTATCTTTCTGATGCAACCACATTAGCCAAACCGCTTCCATGCCGCCTGACGAGACGCAGATAGCGTCTGTCCGATCCTCGCCCAACTGATCTCCCGCTCCCGGAGGATATCCACAATATCCCGCATCGCGGCGCCCACCGACTCGAATGCCCCGTTGTATCCGGCGAGGTCCTCAGCAACTTCCCTGTCGGCGCGTTGTCGGGCAGCAGCGAACCCAGCTTCTGTGGCTTTGCTGGTTCTTGGCAATGATCGGCAGACAGAGTTCCACGCACTCATCACAGATGAAGACACCCGGCCCGGTGATGAGCTTTTCACCTCCATTTGGGCCTTTCCGCAGAAAGAGCAGCGAAATACCCGCTGTTGGGTCTGGGTAGCTTTCGCTTTTGCGGCGGTCTCTCGGCGCGCGGACTGGAAGGTCCGGAAGCCAATCCACACCAGATAGACAGCGCCAATCAGCTTGAGCGCGGTGAACAACTCCGCGCTTGCGAGCACGATTGCCGATACGCCGAGGCTGCCCGCGATGACATGCACCATACCGCCAAGCCCGGTGCCAAAGGTCGAGGCCACCCCCTCCGCACGGCCTCCGGCAAGCGTGCGAGCAGCGACGTAGAAGATACCGGGGCCGGGTGTGATGGCGAGCACGAAGGCTGCGGCGAAGAACAGGGCAAGGTGGGCTAGGTCTGGCATGACCGACGCTTAGAGGCGCGCCGCCCTCAAGGCGAGTGGCAGCCTGCCCCCGTCGCATAAATCAAGGAAATATGCACCACGCAAAGATGCAGCCGGTAACGGCAGGGCTCCCGTATTGTTCATGGGCGTCATCGCCGCTGACGGAGACAGAGCAGGACTGGCTGCTTCTCTGATGCGGTGGGGCATGCCATCTTGTCCCGAGATTGGGGCGCGGCGATATGCCTTACGCCAGAAGTGGTGATATTCGCATTTACTACCAGATCGAGGGTTCAGGTCCGGCGCTGGTCCTGCAGCACGGGTTCACTGACAGCCTGACGAGCTGGTATGATAACGGCTACGTCGAGCCGCTCAAACGCGACTACATGCTGATCCTGATCGATGCACGCGGGCATGGGGACAGCGACAAGCCGCACGACATTGCAGCCTATGCCATGGAACACCGTGCAGCCGATATAGTTTCCGTGATAAACGAGCTTCGGGTCAGCCGCGCCCATTATTTTGGATACTCCATGGGCGGCTGGATCGGATTTGGTATGGCGAGGCATGCGCCCGACAGGCTCAGGTCTCTTATCGTAGGTGGCGCGGATGCGGCGCCAAGAAAGCGTGAACCGGACCCTCTGCTGGTGCCGGAAATGATGAGCAGGGGCGTCGCTGCGATCCCCGACCTTTGGGATGCACCGTTGCCGCCACGGTTGCGTGAACGAGTCCTGAAGAATGACATGGAGGCTATGAGAGCCAGCAGGGTTGATGATCCCGGCTATGAGAACATTCTGCCGACCATCCATGTGGCGTGCCTTGTGCTGGCAGGAGACACCGACCCGATCTATTCCACGGCGAAAGCGCATGCCGCGAAGATCCCGAACGCAAAGTTCGTCACTATACCTGGCCAGAACCATGTAGGCGCTTTCTTCCAAAGCGACCTAATGGTTGCTCACATCATGCAATTCCTACGGGGCGTCGCCTGATACGGAGCATTCCCACGAACGGATCGCCACCTCATCTTCGTGCAAATCTCAAGACTTTCGGATTTACCGGAAGGCATAACCGTAATGAGGCCGCATCGACCGAGGGGCGTGTCGCGCGGAGTGGGCGAGTTTCGCGGGTATGGAGAGACGCGGCCAGTTGCCGTGATATGATAGGGCTTATGAGACTTCGGCTGAGCCAACCCGCGCACCGCGCGCGGCACGACATCTAGATCGGCGGCACAGCCGAGCGGCAGCCCCCAAACTGACTGTTTACCTCTTCGAGGCCTGATCTAGGAGAAGACGCACGTCATCCCTATACGCCCAGTCATCATCTAGCGGCTATAGAAGGTGATATAGTTCTTGTGCCTGAGCGGGCGTCAGACCGCGCGAAGCGATGTATTGCATGAAATTCCACTTAGCTGCGACGTTTCCTGCGTCGGGGAAATCCTTAATGTCTAATTTCGAGAAAAAGTTTTCCTGCCTCAACTGGTCAGGAAAGTTTTCGCGCAAGAATGTAGCTTGAGATACAGCTTCCCCGTAAGTCTTAGCGGCCATAACTGTCTTCGCTGCCTCAAGCCTGAAAGTTAACGCGGCTTGCTCTCTTGATGATACAACACCCCAGAATATGGTGGCAGCTACGGCAATCACTGGAACTACGACGGAAACCGCCGTCCAGACAGCCTTCTTTCTCTCTACTTCAAGTTTCTCCCGTTCTAAAGCAAGCTTGTCCTGTTCGATCTTGAGCTTCAGGGCTTCCAATTCATCCAGAGGCTGCTCAGGCATGGGTGACTCGCTGCGGGCCGGGCATACTTCCCGCCCTTGGTGGCCATGTAAACCCCACTCCGAAGCAGCGGGAGCAGCTTGGCCAGAGGAGTTGGCGGGAGTTGCAGAACTCAAGAATTTCGCAACAAAATCAGGAGCCTCAAAACAAAGGGCTTTTTTGTTGCGGAAATCTGTTGCATAATGAGCCCCGCATTTCGGGGGGACCGTGGACGAACTCATTCGCCGCATCGAGGAGAAGAAGGCCGAGCTTGACCGGCTGCGGACGGCTGCGCCCGGCGGGCTGACCAATTTCGAGCATGTGCAAGACCTCGAACTTACCTACACATCGAACGCCATCGAGGGCAACACACTCACCGCCGTCGAGACGACGCTTGTTGTCGAAAAGGGCATCACGATTGGCGGCAAGCCACTCAAAGATCACCTTGAGGCCGTCGATCACTTCGAGGCATTGCATTACGTGCGCGAGCTTGCGCGCCAGACGAACCCGATTGCGGAACTGGACGTGCGCAACCTGCACCGGCTGGTGATGCTACGCTCCGCTTCCGAGATCGCCGGGCGCTACGCTGATCAAGGCCGCTTGGTGCTGACGGATGCCGGACGCCACAGCTTTCCGTCCCCGGCAGAGGTTCCAGCCCTCATGGGAGATTTTGCGAAATGGCTTGGCGCAGCACCGGCCACGCCGGACAGCGCCTTTACAGCACATCGCCAGCTTGTCGGCATTCACCCGTTCAATGACGGCAACGGGCGCACGGCGCGGCTCTTGATGAATCTCATTCTCATCCGTGGCGGTTATCCGCCGATTGCAGTGCGGCCCGAAGATCGCGCGGCGTATCTCGGCGCGTTACAGCAGGAACAGGCCGGGCGCGGCGCGGATACGTTCAACCGTCTGCTTTACGAGCGATTGGACGCCACCTTGGGGGAGTCGTTAGGCGCCTTAAGGCAGGCGCTTCCCCCACCGACGACACCGGCAGGCCGCGCTAAGGGAGACAAGCCGACCCCATGAAATACGGCTACGCGCGGGTATCGCCGGGCGGCAAGAGCGACAGCGTTGACGCACAGGCGCGGCAACTGACCAAGGCCGGATGCAAAAAGGTGTTCCGCGACGTGCATGTGAGCGGCGCGAAAACCGACCGGGCGCAATTGCGCCGCGTGATAGAGGCGCTTGGGCCTCGCGACGTGCTGATGGTGACGCGGCTTGACCGCCTGGCGCGATCAACCCGCGACCTGTTGAACACGGTAGCATCCATTGCCGACCGCAAGGCTGGTTTCCGTTCGCTTGGCGATGCATGGGCCGACACCACCACATCGCACGGGCGGCTCATGCTGACCGTGCTGGGCGGGCTGGCCGAATTTGAGCGTGATCTTATCCGCCAGCGCACGGCAGAAGGTCGCGAGCGGGCCAAGGCGCGCGGCGTGAAGCTAGGACGCCGACCGAAACTCACCCCGCATCAGCAGCGCGAGGCGATCAAGCGGCGTGAGAACGGCGAGCCGGTGCGCGACATCGCCCGCAGCTTCAACGTGAACGCCAGCACGATTTCGCGGCTAGCGGCATGAGCATACCCGGCAGCGCCGTCGCGGAAATTCCGGCACATCGCCTTATTGGCGTCATCCAGATTTGGCTATGGGAGTTTGAGGAACCGCAGAACTGGCCCACGACCGACGCCGCCCGCCGTATGATCGAGGAGCTACGCCGCCGCCGGATGCTATATCGCGCGAGGTGCGGCAGGCGATCATTGAATGCGAAAGATACATTGCGGAGAACGGCGGCGACTTTCCATAAAGCCGGTTCTGCGACATCCATTCTCCCGTACATCAGATAAACTTCTCGGGACTGCTCGGCCCATACCCATACCCCTCCCCCTGTTTTGCCGCTCGTCTGGCCGTTGAACTTCGCTCGAAGCCGGCCTCCATACGTCCTTGTCTTGCGGCGAAACGGCCTTTCCCGTGCCGCTTGGTAGCCGTCGCGCCCTCGAGCCCTCTCGCCTCCCTCGACCCGCAAGCGGCTGCGCTGCGCGACCCCCGCTCTCTCATCCGAAATGAAAGCTTGACATCATAACTGACCATATGTTAGAAGACGCGCCACTTCCCTCCACAGGACCGCCGCATCATGACCCAGCCCACCCCAGACCTCGACCCCGCCGTCATCGAGCATTTCGTCCAAACCATCATGGACGGCGTCCCCCCGCGCGGCGGCGAGTCCGAACACGACCGCGCCACCCGCCGCAAAGTCGCCCGCCTCGCCCTGCTCGACGCCAAGCCCGCCAACACCATGCAGGCCCTGCTCGCCGCCCACGCCATCACCATGCATTTCGCCGCCATGGACGCATTGCGCCGAGCCGCCCCGCCCGACGTGCCGGACACCATCGTCGCCCGCCATCGCTCCAACGCCGCCACCCTCTCGCGCACCATGCAGACGGCCTTGCGCAAGCTCCACGACCTGCAAGCCCCGCCCAAGGAACCAACCGTCCGCAAAACCTCAGGCCGCCCTCCGGCCGAAGCGCATCCCGCCAAGGCCGAACCCCCTCCCTCGGTCCCCGGATCCCGTATCCCCCGCGCCGCTTGGCAGTGCCCGGACAAGCTCTGGGACAAGATGACCATGGAAGAGCGCCGCATCGCCTTCGGCTATCGCTACGACCCCGTTACCGACTCCGTTCCGCCGATCGAGACCGAAGCAAGTAAGAAAGCCTGACCACACAGACACCGAGGCATGGAGAAGAACGAAACCCTCTGCGCAAAGCGCAAAATGTCCCTCCTCGCCTTCTCTGTATCTCCTTGTCTCGCTGTGGTTGAAATTACTTTCTTCCAGCCGCCAACCCCTCACCGAAGCACCTGATGCGCCGGCCCCAGCCGCTTCGGCAGCAACAGCACCAACAGGAACGCCGCGACAGACAGCCCCAACGCAAGCCAGTAACCATGGTTCAACCCGGTCGCCACCAAATGCGTCAACCGCACTCTCTCCACATCGGATAACGTCCCCCGCAAGCCCGGATCCAACAGCCGGTTGAGCGCGTCCGTCGCATTCGGCGCCTGACGCAGAATAACCAGGTTCAACAGCGCCCCGAACGCCGCCGCCCCCAACGCCTGCCCGATAAAGCGCAGAAACAAACACGAAGAGGTCGCCGCTCCCCGCTTCGCCCACGCAACCGCCGCCTGGATCGACACGATGAACGCCGTGTTGCACAGCCCCATGCCGACGCCGATCACCAAAGACGCGAGCGCCGCCCAACCCGCACCCCGCTCCGGCGTCAACGTCACCAGAACCGCACTCCCGGCAATCAGGAACAGCGTGCCCAGCGCCGCGATGAACCTGTAGCTCGTGCGCACCATCAGCCGCCCGCCGATAATGCTCGCCAACGCCCAGGTGACCGACATCACCCCGAGCACCAGACCCGCCATTGTCGGGCTGAGCCCCATCGGGCCCTGCACATAAGTCGGCAGGAACGCCGATACGCCCATCATCACCGCGCCGACCAGTCCGCCGCCGACGCTGCCCACCGAGATCACCCTGTCGTGCCAAAGATCGAGCGGCAGCATCGGCTCAGGCGTCCTCGCCTCATGGGCGATCAACATCGCGACCGCAGCCGCAACCAGCGCGCCGAGCCCGGCGACGAACCCACCGGGCAAGCTGCTGCCCTGCACCAACAATAGAATCAGCCCGCCCGCCGCAATCGTGATCAGCAGGGAGCCGGCATAATCGATCCGCCGTGCGCGCGGCTCGACCCGTTCGCGAAGAAACAGCGAGATCATCACAATAGACGCCGCGCCGACCGGCAGGTTGACCCAGAACACCACCGGCCACGCGCCGTGCTCGACCAGGAACGCGCCCAGCGAAGGCCCCACCACCGCGGCGACACCAAACACCGATGAGATCAGGCCCTGCACCCGCGCACGCTCGGCCGGCGTGTAGATATCGCCGCAGATGGTCATGGCGATCGGCTGCACCCCGCCGGCGCCGATCCCCTGCAGCGCCCGGAACAGTATCAGCCACAGCATGTCCGGCGCGAAGCCTGACAGCGCCGAGCCCACCAGAAAGAAACCTGTCCCGACATAGAATACCTTCTTGCGGCCGAACAAATCGGCGAGCCGGCCGTAGATCGGGATGGTCACCGCCTGCGTCAGCAGATAGATCGAGAACACCCAGCTCAACAGCCGAAATCCGCCGAGATCGGCGACGATGCTCGGCATCGCGGTCGCAACGATCGTGCTTTCGACGGCGGCCATGAAAGTGGCCATCACGCAGGCCGCCAGCACCAGCGATCGCCCCGGGATTACGGCGGGCGGCAGGACAGCGGCGTTTCCCCTTGGCGCCCGCGCAGCGGCACGCCTTATCATTGGTCCAACAAACGGCATCGCCTCTTCCTGTCACCGCCGCGATGCCGTGACAACGGCGATTATCCGATCGCAGACCTGCCGTTCATCTGCCGGTAGCCAACGGTCGCAATACCCGCCCGCGCGAGCCACTCGGCCACCGCGCCGCTCGCCAGCAACTCGTATTCGCCGATGCGCCACCCGGCGTGCTGCGGAGAGATCGCCTCGAAATCGCCCGGCCGTGTCGCATGCAGCGCGAAATGCGTCGTACCGGCCGGAAGCTCGCGGATCATATCCTGCCAGCCGGCCGCCAATGCCTCTCGCGGGACCGGCAGGGTCCCGCGACAATGGTCGATCGCCGGAAATCCCACCTCATCGAGCTCCGCCATCGTCGCCCGATACGCCGCGGGATCAGGCGCCCAGGGGATCGAGCGCGGCAACACCGGAAACAGCCCATAATCGCGCGCCAGACGCTGTTGCACGGGCAGCAGCGCCGCCAGCATCGCCGCTCCCATATGCGCGTCGATATGCGAGGGCGCGATGCCGGCGGCGAGGCATCGCTCGATCTGCGCCCGCAGTTCAACCTCCGCGGCCTCCGGCACAACCCGGCGCCGCAGACTCGCTACATCGCGCCACATATACCCGTCATCGTCGATCAGTCCCGACGCGCGGCTGGCCGTTGAAAGCGGCGCCCAGCGATATCCCGTCCACTCGCTGGTCAGTGTGAGATGCACGCCGAGATCGAGCGATGCATCTGCAGCAGCGGCTTCCGCGATCTCCCGAAACCACGGACACGGCGCCATCACCGACCCGCACGTCACCAGCCCGCGCTGCGCCAACTCGAGATACGCCACATTGGCCCCATGGCTGGAGCCAAGGTCATCGACATGCAGGATGACCGTGCGGGCGCTCGAAACCAATAACTGGTCTTAGGCAGTCGCCGGATGGAACGTCTTCGGAATCCCCGCCTTCGCCACCTGCCCTTGCATCGGCTCGTCCGGCAGCCCCGAGTGCAGTATCTCACGCGCGGCGATCAGCTTCGGCAGGTCGATCCCCGTCGCGAAGCCTATGCTCTCCAGCATGAACACCAAGTCCTCAGTGACAACGTTGCCCGAGGCGCCGGGCGCGTAAGGGCAGCCGCCCAGCCCGGCCAGGCAAGAATCGAACGCGCGGATTCCTTCATCCAGTCCGGCGAGGGCGTTCGCCAGCCCCAGCCCCATCGTGTCGTGCAGATGCAGCCCGTACAGCACCGGCCCGATCGCTTCGCGAACCGCGCGCACCACCTCTCGCACCTGGGCCGGATGCGCGTAACCGACCGTATCGGCCAGCATGATCTTGTCCACCCCGGCGCGTGCCAAGCCGCTCGCCACCTCCACGACCTTCGCCGTCGGCACCACTCCGTCGATCGAACAGCCGAAGGCGGTGGAGCACCCCGCGATCACCTCCATCCGGCGCGGCTGCTCCCTCACCCACGCCACAAGCCTGCCCATCTCCGCGATGCTGTCCGCCGGCGAGCGGTTGAGATTCGCCCGGCTGTGCCCCTCACTCACCGAGACCGGCACGCTGATCTTGTGCGTCCCCGCCGCATAGGCGTCCTGGGCCCCTCGCAGGTTCGGCACCAGTGCGATCACCGTCAGGCCCGGAATCTCCAGGCATCGGCGCACAACCTCGTCGGTATCCGCCATCTGCGGGATGATCCGCGGCGGGACGAAGCTGCCGACCTCGATCTCCTTGACGCCGGCCGCCGCCATTGCGGCAATCCAGCGCACCTTGTCATCAGTTGCCATGCGGGACTTCGCGATCTGCAGCCCGTCACGCGGACCCACCTCGCAGATCTTGACATGCTGCCTGTTGGTCACGGACACACCTCCCTCGCCGGGACACACTTTGTTATATAGCATCCGGCTGGGCCGACCGGTGCCGACCGGGTGAGTTAATCGGTGACCGAACCGTTCGGTCACCCCCTTGCGGCAGTGTTGTGCACACCCATGTGAGGCGCCACTGTCCGCCCGGAGAGATCGACGCATGATGCTTCGCTTGCCGGCTGCCCTTCTGGGAGCGATCGCGGTGGCCGCGGCTTTTGCCTGTCCGGCCCTCGCGCAGGCTCCGGGTATGGGCGGTCCGCCGTCCGTGGGCGTGATCCGAGTGGCCAAGCAGCCGATCACCGAGACCAATGAATTCGTCGGGCGCATCGCGGCGATCAACCGCGTCGCACTGGTGGCCCGGGTCACTGGCTTCCTCGAACAGCAGAAATTCGTCGAAGGGTCGGAGGTGAAGAAGGGCGACCTGCTCTATGTGCTTGAGCAGCCGCCGTTCCAAGCCGACCTCGAGGCCAAGCAGGCCGCCGTGCAGCAGGCTCAGGCGCAGCTTACGAATGCCACGCTCGCCTATCAGCGCGCCGAGCAGTTGCTCAAGACACCGGCCGGCCAGCAATCCTTGGTGGACGCCGCACGAGCCACCATGCTGTCCGACGCCGCCTCCGTGCTCGCCGCGCAGGCGCAGGAGAAGGTGTCGGCGATTAATCTCGGCTACACCGAGATCCGCGCGCCGATCGACGGCAAGATTGGCCGGACGTCTGTCACCGTCGGCAACGTGGTGACGCCCAGCTCAGGCGTTTTGACCACGATCGTCAGTCAGGACCCGATGTATGTGGTCTTCCCGATACCGTTCCGCACCGCGCTGGAGTTGCGGCACCGATACGCCGACAAGGGCGGCTTCAAATCGATCGTGATTCGGCTGCGACTGCCGGATGGCCGAATCTACGACCAGACCGGCACCGTCGATTTCATCGACAACCTGGTGACGCCGAATACCGACACGCTGATCTGGCGCGGCACCATCCCCAACCCGTTGATCAGCAAGACGCAGCTCAACGGCTCGACGCTGCGCGAGCTGGTGGCCGACGAGTTCGTAACCGTGCTGCTGCAAGGCGCCGAACCGGAGGAGATGCTGGCCGTGCCGCCGGCCGCCGTGCTGTCCGACCAGCAAGGCGACTACGTCTTTACTGTCGGTGCCGGCAACAAGGTGCAGGAGGTCCGGATCACGACGGGCCAATCGACACCCACTGTGCAAACGGTCCTCACCGGGCTCACGGCCGGTGAGATGGTCATCGTGGACGGGATCCAGAAAGTGCATCCCGGACAGGTCGTGACGCCCGGACCCGCATCCCCCATACCCGGGTTCACCCCGGCGCAGACGAAGAGCGGCGGCACGGCCGCGCTGGAAACCGGACAGAACCTCGCCGCACGGCAATGATCTCCGCGGTCTTCATCCGCCGGCCGCGGCTGGCGATCGTCATCGCCATCGTTGTCACCATTGCCGGGGCGATCGCGCTGACCCGCATTCCCGTGGCGCAGCTTCCCGACATCGTCCCGCCCCAGGTCTCCGTCAACGCCACCTATCCCGGCGCCTCGGCCGCGACCGTGGAGGCCGCCGTCGCGCAGCCGATCGAGGCGCAGGTCGTCGGCGTGGACAAGATGATCTACATGAAGTCGAACAGCGGCAACGATGGCAGCTACAGCCTGGCCGTCAGTTTCGCGTTGGGCAGCAACCCGGATATCGACACCGTCAACGTCAACAACCGCGTGCAGACGGCGCTGTCGCAGCTTCCCGCCGAGGTGCAGGCCGAGGGCCTGCAGGTGCAGAAGAAATCCTCCTCGATCCTCGAATTCCTGGCGTTCTACAGCGACAATCCCAAGATGGATCCGCTGTTCATCACCAACTATGTGCTGATCAACGTGCTGGACACGTTGTCGCGCACGCCGGGCGTGGGTCAGGCCAACCTGTTCTCCAAGCTCAACTACTCCATGCGGGTCTGGTTCCACACCGACCGGTTGGTGAGTTTGGGTCTCGCGCCGTCCGACATCATCAGCGCGATCAATGCGCAGAACACCGTTGCACCGGTCGGGCGCATTGGTGCGCGCCCGATCGGCAATGACCAGCAGTTCCAGTTCAACCTGCAAACGCAGGGGCGGCTGATCACGCCGGCTCAGTTCGGCGCCATTGTCATCCGCGCCAATCCTGACGGATCGGTGCTGCGGCTGCGCGACGTGGCCGACGTGGACCTCGGTGCGCAGAACATGGATGCCGAGACGCGGCTCAACGGTCAGCCGGCGGTGCCGGTGGCGATCTATCTGGCCCCCGGTGCCAACGCCGTGCAGACATCGGCGGCAGTGCAGGCAGCGCTCAATCGTCTCGGCGCGCGCTTCCCGCAGGGGCTGCATGCCAAGGTGATGTACGACACCAGCGAATTCGTTCGTGATACCGTGCATGAGGTGTTGACCACGCTGCTCCAGGCGTTTGCCCTGGTGGTGCTGATGGTGTTTCTGTTCCTCGGCAGTATCCGCGCCACCATCATTCCACTGATCGCCGTGCCGGTCAGCCTGATCGGCACTTTCGCCGCGCTGCTGGCGCTCGGCTTCACCGTCAACACCGTCTCGCTGCTGGCATTGGTGTTGGCGATCGGCATCGTCGTCGATGATGCGATCGTGGTGGTGGAGAATGTCGAGCGGGTGATGGAGGAAGAGCCGCATCTGACACCGTCGGAAGCGACCATCAAGGCGATGCAGCAGATCACCGGGCCGATCATCGCCATCTCGCTCGTGTTGTTGTCGGTGTTTGTGCCGACCGGCTTCATCCCCGGCCTGACCGGCATTCTGTTCCGCCAGTTCGCGGTCACCATGACCTGCGCGATGCTGATCTCGGCGGTCAACGCGCTGACGCTGTCGCCGGCGCTCTGCGCGCTGTTTCTCCGACCGAATATCAAGAAGCGCGGCCCGATCCGCTTGGTGCTGCGCGGGATCGACAAGGTGCGCAACGGTTATGCTGCCGTCGTCGGGCGCCTTGTCCGCGTCGGCGCGCTGTCGCTGCTGCTGGTCGTCGTGTTCGTCCTCGGCGCCGGGTGGATGATGAACCGCACGCCGACCGGCTTCCTGCCGGAGGAAGACCAGGGCGCTTTCTTCATTTCCGTGCAACTCCCTGATGGCGCTTCGGTCGCGCGCTCGAGCGAAGTGGCTGCGCGGGTGGAAAAAATCCTGCACACCATGCCGCAGGTGCAGGACACGCTGGCGATCGTGGGCTTCTCCTTGCTGGATGGCGCGAACGAGTCGAACTCCGCCTTTGTCGTGGCGCGGTTGAAGCCATTCGCCGATCGCGTCGGCATGGCGAACTCGGTGCAGGCTTTGGTCGGCCGCACCTTCGGCGCCGTGCAGTCGATCCGCTCGGCGATGATCTTCCCGTTCAACCTGCCGCCGATCATCGGCCTCGGCACCGGCTCGGGCTTCGAATACGAGCTGGAGGCGCTGGAGGGTCAGGACCCGGTGCAGAACGGCCAGGTGATGCGCGGCCTGCTCGCTGCGGCGAACCAGGACCCGGCGCTGACCCGCGTCTTCTCCACCTATACGGCGAGCAACCCGTCGCTTTACCTCGATATCGACCGCACCAAGGCGCAGGTGCTCGGCCTTGACATCAACGACGTGTTCGTCGCGTTGCAGGCCACCCTCGGCGGTATCTATATCAACAATTTCAACCTCTACGGCCGAACCTGGCAGGTGAACCTGCAAGGCGATGCACCCGACCGCAATGATACCGCGGCGATCTGGCGGATTTTCGTACGCAACAACAGCGGTGCCATGGTGCCGCTGCGTTCGATCGCGTCGCTGCGCTTCGTCACCGGCCCGCAGGTGATCACGCGCTACAACAACTACCGTGCGATCACCATCGACGGCGGACCGGCGCCCGGCGTGTCCTCCGGCACCGCGCTGACCGCCATGGCCGCGATTTCCGACAAGACGCTGCCCCGCGGTTATAGCTACGAGTGGACCGGCACCGCGTATCAGGAGGAGCTTGCCTCCGGGCAGACCGGCGCGATCATGGGCGTGGCCGTGTTGTTCGCCTATCTGTTCCTGGTCGGCCTGTATGAGAGCTGGACCATTCCCCTGCCCGTCCTGCTGTCGGTTATCGTCGGCATTATGGGCGCCTTCGTCGGAATCCAGATAGGCGGACTCTCGCTGGATCTTTATGCGCAGATAGGACTGGTGGTACTGATCGCGCTGGCGGCGAAGAACGCGATCCTGATCGTCGAGTTCGCGAAGGAGCGGCGCGAGGAGGGGGAGAGCATCCGCGAAGCGGCGGTGCTAGGGGCACGCACGCGGTTCCGCGCGGTGATGATGACCTCGGTCGCTTTCATCTGCGGCCTGGTGCCGCTGGTCACGGCGCAGGGCGCGGCCATGTTCAGCCGTCGCGATGTGGGAACGGCGGTGTTCGCCGGGATGATCGCGGCCAGCTCGGTCGGGATATTCCTGATCCCGATGCTGTATGTGGCGTTCCAGTCGATGCGCGAGTGGGTGAAGGCGCGGTTCCACCGCAGGAAGCCGGGAACAATCGCGGCGCCCGGCGAATGACGTTCTGGGACGGCGGAAGCGAAGGAAACAAGAAAGTCTAACCACAGAGACACCGAGGCGGGGAGAAGAGCACAGAGTAAGCTTGGGCGCGCTGCCACTCCCAATTCTAAACCCGCCTAACCTCCTCTCGGTGCCTCCGTGTCTTCTGTGGTGAATCTTTCCTTCTAAACTACTCTACTCACCGCAGGATCGCCTCGGCGACGTTATGTGGGAACAGCGGTGTTCGCCGGGATGATCGCGGCCAGCTCGGTCGGGATATTCCTGATCGCGACGCTGTATGTGGCGTTCCAGTCGATGCGCGAGTGGGCGAAGGCGCGGTTCCACCGCGGGAAGCCGGGACGATCGCGGCGCCCGGCGAATGACCCCCCTCTTGCGGGAGGGGCGAACAGACCCTTGACCCTCGCGAGCACAACGGCAAGCTCGCTCAGGTCAGGTGCACATCCGCTCATGAACGAGGTCTTGATCAAGCGCGCGTACGACCCCCCGTCATCGGGCGACGGTTTCCGCGTGCTGGTGGATCGGCTCTGGCCGCGCGGGCTGAAGCGGGAGGAAGCGAAGATCGGCCTCTGGCTCAAGGACGTGGCGCCGAGCGACGAGTTGCGGAAATGGTTCGGCCACGATCCCGAGAAATGGCAGGACTTCGCGAACCGCTATCGGGCGGAGCTGGCCAGGAACCCTGCGCTTGATAACCTGCTCGCCGCAACGCGGCAGCACAAAAGGGTCACGCTGTTGTTCGCCGCGAAGGACTCGGAGCACAACAATGCCGTCGTGCTGCAGGCAGTCTGCAAGAAGCGAACCGCGCGATCAGGCCCGACCGCACCGGGCGGCGCTGCGTAAAGTCAACCAGGAAAGGTTCCGGGCGACCTATCCCATCCACCGCAGGATCGCATCGGCAACCTCGCGTGGTTTGTCGAGCTCCGCGAGATGCCCCGCGCCGTCAAAAAAACGCAGCTCCGTCGTCCCGCTGATACCTTGGCGAAACTGCTCAGCATAGCGGCGCGGCACGATTCGGTCCTCGCTTCCCCAGATCAGCAAAGTCGGCGCCTGTATCAACGGCAACCGCTTCTCGAGCTTGCTGTTTCCGAGCGGCCAGAAAAGCCGCGCCGCGGCCTCGTTGGCACGCGTCTGCTCGATCGGCCACTCGATCGAATTCGCCCCTTCCGGCGCCGCCTTCAGCGCCTTCCACACCTCCGGATCGGAGCACATCAACCCCGGTATGGCATCCGCGCGTTGCGCCCAAGGGTCAGTCGCCGGGTCCTTTTCGTCGAACAGTCCGAACGGCGCGATCAAGGCGATCCGCCGCACCTCGCGCGGCCAGATCGCCGCGACGTCCGCGACCAGCGATCCCCCGACTGAGCTTCCGGCAAGATCTGCGCCGAGCAGCTCCGCCCTCGTCAGGATCTCGCGGACTGCCAACACCCAGTCGAGATGCGTGTCCAGCACCGTGTGGCCGCGGTCGCCGCCGGGAAAACCCGGCAGCGACGGCACGATGACGGTGCGCTTCTCAGCCAGCGCATCGAGGAACGGCACCCAGCGCGGCAGCCCGCCGTACCCGGCCAGAAACCCAAGCTTCGGGCCGCTTCCCTTGCGCCACACGCGGGTGGGAAAGCCGTTGACATCGATGGTCAACATCTCGGGTTCGCTCACGGGCAGCTCCTGGTTTCCGATGCGACTACTCGGCCGCCAGCTTCGGCATGAAAGCCGGAACCGCGGCGCGCTGCGCGGTCTCCATCGGCTGCGGCCACCAGCGATCCTCCCATTCGGAAAACAGGTCGCTAACTTTCGGCATCACCTGGTCGGCAAACAGTTTCGTATTGTACCGGCAGAGGTCCTTACCCATATTGCCGAATTGCAGCAACAGCATCAGATGGCCGACATTGAGGCTTTTTGCCACCTCGCGGATCTGCTCGGCAACCTCGTCCGGCGATCCGATGATAACGTAGCCTTTATCGACAATCGCATCCATCTCCCGCGCCACGCTGGCGAACCGCGTGCCGCTGGTGGAGCCCAACACATTGGCGCCGGCAGCCTGTTGGATCTGGCTTTGAATCCCGACGCGCTGGCTGGCTTCCGATACGTAACCCGGCGGCGTCGCCCAGCGCGCATCGACATGCAGGCAGCGGCCATAGAAATACTCGGCGGCCTCGGTGTAAAGGTCGAACGCGTGCTGTCGGCTTTCGCCAACGCCGACGAACTGCAGGAAGCCGGCGCGATACGGGTTCCTGTCCTTGCCGAGCCGCGCCATCTCCTTCCAGAAGCCGTCCATCGTGGCCTGGCCGGCCTTATAGCCGTAATACGACAGGTAGCAGTACACATAGTCCATCTCGGCGCACCACTGCCAGGTCTCCACTGACCCGCCGCCCGGAATCCAGATCGGCGGATGCGGCTTCTGCACCGGGCGCGGCCAGATGTTGACATAGCGCTGCTGGTTGTAGCGGCCGTTGAAGGCGAAGGTGTCTTTCTCTGTCCAGGAGCGCAGCACCAGATCATGGGCCTCATGGTAGCGCGGGCGCAGCAAGGACGGGTTCTGGCCGTATGCGTAACACGTATCCATTGGCGTCCCGACCGGGAAGCCGGCAATCAGCCGCCCGCCCGAGATTACGTCGATCATGGCGAACTCTTCGGCCACCCGCGTCGGCGGATTATACAGTGCCAGCGAATTGCCCATCACGCAGATCGCCGTTTCCGTCGTGCGCCGCGCCAGCGAGGCGGCGATCAGGTTGGGCGACGGCATCAATCCGTAGCCGTTGGAATGGTGCTCGTTGACGCAGATCGCATCGAAGCCGCAATCGGCGGCGTATTCCAGCTCATCCATGAAGTCGTTGTACATGTGGTGCGCGCGCTTCGGGTTGAACAGCGAGGAGTGGATATCGACCCACACCGAGGGGTTCTTGTCCCGGAAGTCATCCGGCAACTCGGTGTACGGCATCAGATGGAACCACATCAGCTTCATGGCGACGTCTCCGGTTCTTTCGGCGCCTGCACTGTCTCTACGCCCCTCTGTGCGCCAAAGCGCTCTATGCGGTCACGGCTAACAAAGGCTACCAACCAGTAGCACGGGGTGGGCCGTGGTCGTCAACCCATCTGCGGCCCCGGGAAAAGTCTGAAGGGCCTTGACCCTGGGCGACCTGCGAGTGGTCAGGGGTTTTTGCAAGACAGGATGTCATTGCCTTATCGCGATGGATCTGGTTAAATGTCGAAAATTGCGGCGAATAGAGGTGTCGAGTGATTACGGCTAAGCAGTGCACAATTCGCGAAATTCTCGGGGACAAGTTTCTTCATATTATTCCACCCTATCAGCGACCGTACGCCTGGACCAAGCAGGAAGCCCAACAGCTTCTGGAAGATATCGTACAATCGGTCGAACGCGATAACGGAGAACCGTACTTTCTCGGTAGCATCATTCTGATCCGGCCGGGCGACCAGATCAGCGGAGATGTAGTGGATGGACAGCAGCGCCTTGTAACGTTGACAATTCTGTGCGCTGTACTTCGGGACGCTGCAACAGACCCGAAGGAGCAATCTGCCCTGGCCGAGGCGGTTTATGTAGAGCCCGACAGATACAAGGCTCAAACTGAGTCCATTCGGGTAAGGATGCACAAAGAGGATCAGGCATTCTTTTATGATGTCATCCAGTTACCCGGGGGTACGGTGAGTGGGTACCCGTCGGATCCGCCCAAAACCGATGCGCAAAAGCTTATCTGGGAGAATGCTCCGGAGCTGCGAACCAGGGTTTTGAAGCTTGAGCTGTCACGGCGCCAGGATCTAGTGACATTCCTGCTGAACAGATGCGTTGTCGTAACTGTATCGACATCTTCGCGTGCCAACGCTTTGCGAATCTTCCGTATTATTAATGATCGTGGGCTAGATTTGTCGAATGCAGATGTAGTAAAGGCAGATTTGCTCGACAGACTTGACGAATCCGATATAGCGTCTTACGCGGCGAAGTGGCGTGAGTTTGAGATTGATCTCGGTCGGGATGACTTTGAGATCCTCCTTGAGTGCATCCGGTTTATTCGAGAGCGTGGCAAAAATCGGCACACGCTCAGCGAGGCTTATCAGGAACGCTTTCGCAGTGCATCTCCAACTATCGTAAAGACGTTCTTTAAGGAAGAGCTTACTCCGGCAAAATTCCGCCTCACCGAAATCATTGGCGGTGATGCTCACTTCTTTGATTTGGAGGCGAGAGAAGAGGTCATCGAAACGCTAGCGGGACTTCGACTCGTGCCAAACAATGACTGGATGCCGCTTGCCCTCGCCATCGTTATGCGGTTGGGCGGCACAATGATCGCCGCTCGGGCACTCGCCCGAGTCGAGGGTCTAGCTTGGGCGATGCAGCTCAACAAGTGGTACGACACGCAACGTATGAGCCTATATGCGAAAGCCATCGAATCCCTTGACCAGGGTCCGGAATCGCTCATCTCCTCCCTGAGACTCGACGATAGGCAACGGAGAGCGGCTAACGAAACTCTGAATGGACCGCTGTATGACGTTTTCCCGGTCAGGGTAGTGAGGGCTATCCTTGAGCGGTTAGATCGGCTTTTGGCGGAACAGCCGGTTCTCTGGAATGGTCAGAAGACCGTGGAACATATTCTTCCACAGCAGCCTTCGCCGGGCACTTGGCTGGAATTCTCGGAGGTTCAACAACTCGCGACCACGCATTTGATAGGTAACCTGGTTCTCCTGAGCAGGCGCAAAAACTCGGAGGCATCAAACCTGCCGTATAAGGAGAAGCGCAGCGTGTACTTCGGATTGTCAGCCGATAGTACCGCTCGCAAGCTTCCGACCTACGCGAGCGTACAGGAGCTTGCTCACGTACCACTCTGGACACCCGAGGCATTCATTGCGCGTCACCGGCGGCACGTCCTGCTCCTCAGCAAACGTTGGTTCCTCGGCGATGCCTGAGGGTGTCGCTTTGAGGGCATCATAGCGCGGGTGCTCGGCCCAATCGTAGGGGCTATCGCACAGCGTCTGATGCAGAGGCGCCCGGCCGGGGCCACAATTCGCGGGCGGATATCGACGCCCCACGCTCACTTGACGTAAAGTGAAGCTGAGACGGCGCGCGAGATAGCGCCTGGATGGAAGGGGCAGAAATGCCTGATCTCTACGAAACCGACATTCTGCTCTGGTCAGAGCGGCAGGGTGAGCTGCTGCGCCGCCGGGCCGCCGGCGAATTGGTGAACGAAGCCGATCTCGACTGGCCCAACATCGCCGAGGAGATCGAGAGCGTGGGGCGAAGCGAGCTTGCGGCCGTGAAGTCGCTGCTGACCCAGTCTCTGCTTCACACACTGAAGGCCGAAGCGTGGCCGGACTCGGTTTACGCCGTGCGCTGGCGGCTGGACGCGGAGCAATATCGAACGCAAGCAGCCGATGCGTTCTCCCCCTCGATGCGCCAGCATATCGATCTGGCGAAACTTTACAGGCGTGCCCTCCGCTGGCTGCCTCCCGATATTGATGGCAGGCCGCCATTGTCGTTGCCGGAGCACTGTCCGGTGACGCTGGATGAGCTGCTTGCCGAAGATCCCTGAGCAACGAATCCAGTCGGTTCAGCGCGAGCCACCGGTCAACGGTACGAACGCCACCGGCAGCACAACGCTCCGGTTCAGCTTGCCCTCCGCATCCTTCGCGATCAGCACCAACTCCTGCTCGGCATGCGGGGCGCCGACGGGAACCACCATCCGGCCCGGCGCCCCGAGCTGGTCGATCAGCGCCGGCGGTACGTCCCGCGCGGCCGCGGTGACGATGATCGCATCATACGGCGCATGCTCCGGCCAGCCGGCGGCCCCGTCACCGACTCGCAGCTGCACGTTCCTGATCCCTTCGGCCGCCAAAGCAGCGCGGGCGCGCTCCGCCAGATCGGCAATCACCTCGACCGAGAACACCCGCCGCGCTAGCTTCGCCAACACAGCGGCCTGATACCCCGACCCGGTACCGACCTCGAGCACCACATGCTCTGGGCGAAGCTCGAGCAGGTCGGTCATCAGCGCGACGATGAAGGGCTGCGAGATCGTCTGCCCGTGTCCGATCACCAACGGACGGTTCTGATACGCCGCCGCCGTGGCCATTTGCGGCACGAAAGCCTGCCGCCGGACGGCGCGCATCGCCTCCAGCACCGGCGCGGCAAACATGCCGCGTCCGGTCCAGCGCGCCGTCTCGCGTGCCTCCGCGACGATCTCGGCGATCATCGCATCGCGATCGTCCATGTCCACCTCGCCTGTCCTATCTATACGCTCCAACCGGCCGCCGGTGTCCGCTGCTTGGCCGGCCGCGCAGCCGCGGTGTAGCGTCCAGCGCAAGAGAGACGAGGATGAGGATGGACGCGCCGGTATCCGAGCGGACCGAGCCCCTGGCCGATTATGTCGGGCGCGCCCGCGCGCTGATCCCCTTGCTGGAAGCAGCCGGCCCGCGGATCGACGCCGCCTGCGAGCTGCCGCCCGATGTGCTCGACGCCATGCACGCCGCGCAGCTCTTTCGGCTCCTGGTGCCGCGCTCCGTGGGGGGCGTGGAGCTGGAGCCCGCCACCTATGTGCAGGCGGTCGAGGCGATCGCCATCGGCAATGCCAGCGCGGCTTGGTGCATGAATCAGAATTCCGGCTGCGCGATGAGCGCCGCCTATCTGACGCCGCACGTGGCGCGTCGAGGGTTCGGCGGTGACCGCGACGTGCTGGCCTGGGGGCAAGCGCGCGGCCGGGCACGGGCGGACAAGGTGCCGGGCGGCTGGCGGGTCACCGGCAGCTGGCTGTTCGCCTCCGGCAGCCGACACGCGACTTGGCTTGGCGCGCACTGCCCGGCCTTCGAAGCCGACGGCAACCAGCAGCGCTGGCCGGACGGCAGCGCCATCGAGCGCACCATGCTGCTGCCGCGCGAGGCGGCCCGGATCGAGGATGTCTGGCAGGTGGTCGGTCTGCGCGGCACCGGCAGCGACACTTATTCGGTCGAGAACCTGTTCATTGCTGACGACTACGCGCTGATCCGCGATCACGCCGAGGAGCGCCGCGAGCCCGGCCTGCTCTACCGTTTCACCAGCATGAACATCTATGCCTCGGGGTTCGGTGCGGTAGGCCTCGGCACGGCGCGCGGGATGCTCGACGCATTCATCCGGCTCGCCGCCGAAAAATCCCCGCACCAGTCGCAGGCGATGCGCGACAACGCGGTGGTGCAGGCGCTGATCGGCCGCGCGGATGCCCGCCTGAAAGCGGCGCGCGGGTTGCTGTTGCAGGTGCTGACGGAGACGCAGGATGCCGTGCGAGGGCGCGGCTGGATGACCATCGAGGAACGCGTCGCGATCCGCCAGGCCTCCACTTTCGCGATCGGCGAGGCGCGCGAGGTGGTCAACGCCGTCTGGCACGAGGCGGGCGCCACGGCGATCTTCGACGCGCAGCCGTTCGAGCGCCGCTTCCGTGACATGAATACGGTGTCCCAGCAGGTGCAGGGTCGCGCGAGCCATTTCGAGACGATCGGTCAGCACCTGCTTGGCGGGCAGCCCCACACGCGGTGGTTGTGATCAGGCGGGTGGCAATTGCGATAGCGCGTGATCGATCTCCGCGCCGGTGAGCCGCCAGGCATTGTCGAGTTCGGCGACCACCGCACGCATGAAGGCCTCGGTCAGCGTCAGCGCCCGCTCGGTCTCGCCCAGATGATCGGCCAGGATCGCCAGCGCGAGCTGGCGCGGTCCGTCGCCGATATAGGTCCATTCGAAGCCCGCCGGACTGAACCGCCTGATGTCGAAGCGCGGATCGAGCGGCCGGCCGTCCACCGTGACCACGGCGCCGTCGAGACTGCGTCCACCTTCGTAGATCTTCACGCTCTACCGCGCGAGCTCTTCTCGCACCGCCTCTTGCAGCTCCTGCATCCTGAACGGCTTGCGCACGACCCGCCGGCCGACGCCCTTGCAGACGAAGAACCCCGAGATCAGGATTACTTTCAGATGGCGCCGTTGCCGCTCCACCATATCGGCGAGATCGAGACCGGATATGTCGGGCATCCGAACATCGGTTATCACCAGGTCGATATCGGGCGTTTCGGCCACGATCCGCAAAGCCTCTGTCCCGCCGCCTGCTTGCAGAATGCGATACCCGGCCTGAGAGAGGAACTCGACGATAATCTCCCGTACTTCGCCGTCGTCATCGACCACGAGGATGGTCGGGCCCGCGCCGGCGCTGCCGGATGTTTCGGTATCAGTTTGTTCAGTGAGCAACGAAGCTGTTCCATAAATCGCGAACCGGACGACTAACGCCGACACTCACTCGCGCGTGAGACATCCAACCCTGATTAACACCGATCCTGGTCAAGACGGACGAATTTTGATCGCGCCCTGGTAACAAAAATGCGAACCGCGGGCCAGGTTCTCTGCCCGAGCGGCCTTGCCGCCGCCGTCCCGCCTGGTCGAACATGTGCAAAACCAGACGGCACACCCCTGCAAGGAGCCCGGGATGGCGATCAAGGACGTGAAGAAAGTCGGTACTCGCCTATTCCGGCGGGCTGGATACCAGCGTGATCCTGCGCTGGCTGCAAGTGACCTATAGTTGTGAGGTCGTCACCTTCACGGCCGATCTGGGCCAGGGCGAGGAGCTGGAGCCGGCGCGGCGCAAGGCCGAGCTGTTCGGCGTCCGGCAGATCTTCATGGATGACCTCCGCGAAGTCTTCGTGCGCGATTTCGTCTTCCCCATGTTCCGCGCCAATGCGCTGTATGAGGGCCAGTACCTGCTGGGCACCTCGATCGCCCGGCCGCTGATCGCGCAACGGCAGATCGAGATCGCCGAGGAGGTAGGGGCCGATGCGGTGGCGCATGGCGCCACCGGCAAGGGCAATGACCAGGTCCGCTTCGAGCTGAGCTACTATTCGCTGAAGCCGGACATTAAGATCATCGCGCCCTGGCGCGAATGGCAGCTTACCAGCCGCACCAGGTTGCTGGAGTTCGCCGAGCAGAACCAGATCCCGATCGCCAAAGACAAGCGCGGCGAGGCGCCGTTCAGCGTCGATGCCAACTTGCTGCACTCGTCCTCGGAGGGGAAGATCCTCGAAGACCCGGCGCAGGAAGCCGACGAGATTGTTTATCAGCGCACCATCCGCCCGGAGGACGCGCCGGATAAAGCCACGGTGATCGCCATCGATTTCGAACGCGGCGATCCTGTGGCGATCGACGGTGTGCCTCTGTCGCCGGCCGCGTTGCTGACGCGATTGAATGAATTGGGCAAAGCAAACGGTATCGGGCGGCTCGATCTGGTCGAGAATCGCTTCGTCGGCATGAAATCGCGCGGTGTCTATGAAACACCCGGCGGCACCATCCTGCTGGCGGCGCACCGCGGCATGGAAAGCATCACGCTCGACCGCGAGGCGGCGCATCTCAAGGACCAGCTTATGCCGCGCTTTGCCGAGCTGATCTACAATGGCTTCTGGTTCAGCCCGGAGCGGCGGATGCTGCAGGCGCTGATCGACGAGAGCCAGAAATCCGTCACCGGGCGGGTGCGGTTGAAACTATACAAGGGCAATGTCGGGGTGATCGGCCGTGAGTCGCCGAACAGCCTCTATTCGGCGCGCGTCGTGACGTTCGAGGAGGACGAGGGCGCCTACGATCAGTTCGACGCCCAGGGCTTTATCAAGCTCAATGCGTTGAGGCTGCGGCTGGGTGCGATTGCAGGACGGCGCGGCGGGGCGTTGTAGGATCGGCTGCCACGAAGCAGAAAAGTTAACCACAAAGGCGAAGAGACGCAGAGGACGGCACAGAGGAAGCTCTATGGCCTCCCGCCTCGGTTTCTCCGTGGTTAAACTTTCATCCACCGGCCCGCTGCAACACCGGCCCGGCAAGATTCAGTGCGGTGTTCACCAGCGCCAGATGACTGATCGCCTGAGGGAAATTGCCGGTCAGGCGGCGTTTCGCCGGGTGGTATTCCTCCGACAGCAGGCCGAGATCATTGCGGACGTCGAGCACGCGCTCAAGCAGTTCTCGTGCCGTCGCCGTGCGGCCCTGCATGATGCAACACTCGGCCAGCCACAACGTGCAGGGCAGGAAGGCGCCGGCCTCCGGCTCCTCACTGCGCGGTTTGCGCAGCACGAATCCTTCATCCATCAGCCGATGTTCGATAGCCGCGATGGTGCCGCTGATGCGTTCGTCGGAGATCGGCAGAAAACCCAGGGGCGCCAGCAACAGGAGGCTGCCGTCCAGGTCGCGGCTGCCATAGGACTGCACGAAATGGCGTGCCGTCCGGTCGTAACCATGCCGGCAGACATCTTCGTGTATCTCCGTTCGCAAGGCCGCGAGGCGTTTCAACAGTGCGGGGTCGGCATGCTTCGTGGTGGCCTGCCCGCGCAGGAACCGATCGACGCCCACCCAGGCCATCACCTTGCTGTAAGTATAGTGTTTCGGCTTACCTCGGGCCTCCCAAGGGCCGTGATCCGGCTCCTTCCAGATCTGCTCGAGGTGCTCGATCAGCGCCTGTTCGATAGTGACCCCATGGTCCGTCCGCGGCAGCCCCGCCCGGTTCATCAGGTGAAAGGCGTTCACCAACTCGCCATACACGTCGATCTGCCGCTGCTCGGCGGCGGAGTTGCCGACGCGCACCGGGCGCGAGCCCTCGTGACCGGGCAGCCAGTCAACATTCCACTCTCGCAGCCGCCGTGCCCCATCGACGCGATACATGATGCGCAGCCGCTCCGGACTACCGGCAATCGCCCGCAGCATCCAGTCGCGCCACGCCCCGGCCTCCTCGTGGTAGCCGGCGTTCAGCAGTGCCGAGACGGTGAATGTTGCGTCCCGCAACCAGCAGTACCGATAGTCCCAATTGTCGGTCTTGCCGATCACCTCCGGCAGCGAGGTGGTGGGCGCGGCCAACAGACCGCCGGTGGGCCGGTGGATCAGCGCCTTCAAGGTAATCAGGGACCGCACGACAGCCTCGTGATGCTGCGTCGGCCGGCTGAAGCGGGCGGACCATTGGCGCCAGTACTCCTCGGTCGCCGTCAGCGCCCGTTCGGCATTCAGCGGCGGCGGCGCCGGGAGGTCGGAGCGGCCGTAGCCGAGGGTGAAAGCCAGGCGCTGCCCGGCAACGACGGTGAAGCTCCCGGAGACGGCGCCGCGCTGCACACGCACGGGGACTGGGGAGCGAAGCACGCTGAGGTCAGGCCCGACAATGGCATAGACGCCGTCGTCGCGGCATTCGAGCCACGGCGGCATCGAGCCGTAGTCGAAGCGCAGGCGGAGATCGAGCCGCAGCTCTGCGCTACCGCTCACCCCTTCGGCGATGCGGACGATGGAGGATGGACCGTCGCGTATCGGCATGAAATCGGTCAGCCGAACGACATTGCCGCCGCGGGCGAACGTGGTCTCGAGAATGAGCGTCCCCGGCAAATAGCGCCGCGTGCTGCGCCAGCCCTGGATTGCCGGGCCGATGCGATAGAACCCGTGTTCTTCCGTTCCGAGCAGGGCGGCCAGGCAGGCGTCGCTGTCGAAGCGCGGCCAGCAGAGCCAATCGATCGATCCGTTGGTGCAGACGAGGGCCGCCGTTTCGCCGTCGCCGATCAGTCCATAATCTTCAATGCGGCCCGCCATCTGCGGAAAGATAGGAACGGCTTCGCTGTCGGCTGTTCAGTCCTTCGCGACCGCCACACATCGTCAGACCGGCTCGACTGCGCGCGTGCGGGCCAGCGGCTCGAACCACCCCAGCGTCGAGGCGAGCGGCATCGGCGGATCGAAGTAAAAGCCCTGCACCTCGGTGCATCCGGCGCTGCGCAGTTCGGCTACCTGCTCTGCGGTTTCCACGCCCTCCGCCGTAGTTGTCATGCCGAGCGTGCGGGCGAGGCTGGCCACCGACGTTACGATCGCGAGGCAATCTGGCCGGCTGCCGATCTCGCGGACGAAGGACTGATCGATCTTGATCTTGTCGAACGGGAAACTGCGCAGATAGCTCAAGCTGGAATACCCGGTACCGAAATCGTCCAGGGCGATGCGAACGCCGAGATTGCGCAGCCGATGCAGCGTTGCCAGGACCTTGTCGTTATTTTGCAGCAACGCCGACTCGGTGATCTCGATTTCCAGCCGCCGCGCGGGAAGTCCCGACTGCGCCAGTGCCCGCTGCACCGTCTGCACGAGATCGGGGCCGCGAAACTGCATCGGCGAGAGATTCACGGCGACAGCGACATGATCTGGCCAGGAAGCGGCATCTGCGCAGGCCCGGCGGAGCACCCATTCGCCGATCGGGCCGATCAGCCGGAGGTCCTCGGCGATCGGAATGAACGTCACCGGCGAGATCATGCCGCGTTCCGGATGGCGCCAGCGCAACAGCGCCTCGAACCCGCTGACGCGGGCGTGTTCCAGCTCGAACACCGGCTGATAGAACACCTCGAGCTGAGAGCGCGCGAGCGCCTCTCGCAGATCGAGTTCGATTGCCCGGCGCGCCTGCACCTCGGCATCCATCTCGGCCTCGAAGAAGCGGTAGGTGCTGCGCCCGTCCGCCTTGGCACGGTAGAGCGCCATGTCGGCGCATTTCAGCAGCAGCTCGGCGCTGGTTTCGTCATCGTCCGCAACCGCAATCCCAATGCTCACGCTGACGATTGCCGGTTGGCCGTCGATTTCATAGGGTTGTCGCAAGGTTTCCACGATGCGCTTCGCCAGCATCTCGGCGTCCTCCGGCTGGCGGTCGGAGAAATGCAGGACGGCGAATTCGTCGCCACCGAGGCGGGCGACCAGATCGGAGTCGCGGATACATCCCCGCAACCGCTGCGCCACCGCCTCCAACAAAGCGTCGCCGGCGGAGTGGCCCAGCGTGTCGTTCACGCCCTTGAAGTAGTCGAGGTCCAGGCACAGCACCGCGAGGCTCGGGCTGGTCCGACGCCCCTCTTCGAGCGCCGCTTTCATTCGCTCATGAAACATCAGGCGGTTGGGCAGGCTGGTGAGCGCGTCGTGATGCGCCATAAACCGGATGCGCGCCTCGGCCCGGCGACGCTCGCTGATGTCCTCGTAGGTCGCCACCCAGCCGCCGTCCTCCATCGGTTGATGCGAAACGGCCAGCGCGTGCCCTTCATCATCTTCCTGGAAGAATTTCAGCGGTCGGCGGGTAACGGCGAGGGACTGCTGCTCGAGCCGGATGGCATCGATCATCCGCCGGTCATAACAAGGTTTCGCGGCGACCGCGCGGAAGACGTCGCTCACCGGCAGTCCGGACCGGACCGCGCTGGCCGGCAGTCCGAACAGCTCGCGAAACCGCAAATTGCAGACGATCAGGCGCTGCCCCGCATCGACCATGCAGAGCGCCTGGGACATATTGTTGAGGGCAGCATCGAAACGGGCATTCTGCGTGTGCAGCTCGGAATCGCGCGCACGCAGGATCTGGTTGTGCAATTGCGCTTCCGCCATCGCCGCCCGAACGCGATCGTTCGCCTCCGCCAGGCTGGCGTTGGCGCTGGCCAGATCGGCGCCCGTACGCTGCAGATCGACGACAAGGCTGCCGATTTCGGCGTGCTTGCGCTTGAGCAGGCGGTTGTGCCACGAGAGGGCGCCGATCAGGCCGAAACCACACACGATCAGGCTGCCCAGCAGGGCCGAGAACGCCCATTGCAGCCGGGTCAGTTGTCGAAGCTGCTGGCTAGCGGTTTCGTTGGTAATATCGTAGGCTCGCGCCGATAGCCGCACCAACTCGCTGTTCAACGGCATCAGCAAGCTAAGCAGCTTGCCGGCATTCCCTGGCTGGTCCAGAGCACCAACGAGCGGCCGCGCCGCCGCAGCGCCGGCGGCGAGGTCGGCCACTATATGGGCGAGTTCCGGGCGTTCTTTAATGAACTCACCCACCTCGCCGGCGCGCAACAGTTGCACGCGATTCTCCACGATTTCGAGCCAGGTCTCGACGTCATCGCGGTCAACATCGGAACCCGGAATCTGCGAGGCAGCCACCATCGCCTCGAACCGGGAGAGTTCGACGCCGCCCTGGTTGGTCAACCACGTGATGTTGTAACGGCTCTCGGACTCCAGCACCGCCTGGCGCTGGATGATCAGGACCGAAGCGTAGAGGGCGGACGCCGCCAGAAAGGCGATCACGCCGGTGAACACCAACCGCAGTTGAACGCCCGGGATCACCTCCGTGCCACGTGCAGGCATGACTAGGCCACGCGAAGCGCCGCCACCTGCCACGCCGACCGGCTGTAATAGGTCTGGCTCTGCAGTGCGGGGTCACTGTCGTACGGGTAGATGATGAAGAGGGGCCCCTTGTCGCTGACCGGCATGTACTGGCCGTTACGCTTGAGAGCAAGCAGGACCGGGTAGCGTGTGAAATCGCTCATTGGAATTTGCGTCACGTAGTCATTGAGAGCCGTGGCGATCACCGTCGTCCCGTGCGCCTGGAGGGCCTGCATGAGGGTTTTCATCGGCACGCCTTCGAACAATTGCGGGCCATCGAACCACGGCGTGCGGGTTCGAATGGAGGCCGAGCCGAGCGCTTCCAGCATGGCGCGGTCGAACACGGCCTTGTCGTCGCGGTTATGTTCGCCGATCTCGCCCGAGATGGTGAGGATGACCTTGCCGGTCGGACTCCCCAGCGTTTCAGGGGCGGCAAGCGCCGGTGGCGCAAGTGTAGCGGCAGCGAGCAAGGGAATGGCGCGGCGGCGGCTTATGAGCATTGCGGGACCTGCGATTGACATAGACCCCAAGCTGAACCGGAACCGATTAACCGTTTATAGCACACAACACGCGTCCGCATGTTCATCACGACGACGTTTTTGCAACGGCCCGGGTGACGGCGCTTCCCCACCGCTCAAGCGCGACCAACAGAAGCCCGGCCGCCAGGATCAGGCCGGCCCCGGTGACGACCGACTGGTTCGGCACGTCGCCCCAGACCGCGAAGCCGAGCAGGAAAGCCCATAGCAGGGCCGTGTACTCCATCGGCGCGGTCAGCGAGGCGGGCGCACGGCGCGCGGACTCGAAGAGAGCGAGCTGGCCGAGACCGCCCAGGACCGCGACCTGCAGCAGCAGCATGAGCTGGCCGCGGTTCGGCATCTGCCACACGAGCAGGGAGCCGAGACCGGTCCCGACGAAAAAGAAAGCATTGGTGTACAGCATCTGGACGAGCGACGGCTCGCGCCGCGCGATCAGGCGGGTGAGAATCACGCCGATCGCCCACAGCACAGCGGCAACCAACACCAGCACGGTCGGGGCCGAAAAAGAAAAGCCGCTCGGGTTGGCAGCCAGGATCGTACCGGTGAAGCCCAGACCGACAGCGGCCCAGCGGGCCGGCCCCACTCGCTCTTTGAGGACTGGGGCAGCGAGCAGCACAACGACGACCGGAGCCGTGAAATAAAGCGTCAGCAACTGGGCGAGCGGCAGGCTTCTTGCGGCGGTGAAATAACAGAGCCAGGCGGCCAGGGTCACGGCGCCGCGACACAGCAACAGTGGCGCCAGCGGCGATGCGATCGCCCGTCGCAGCAACGGGCGGCCGCCGCCGACAATGCAGCCGGTCATCACGATCGTGCTGCGGACGAACATCACCTGCACGACGGGCAGACCGGCGACCAACCACTTGATGGTGGCGTCCTGCATCGACAAAAGTGAGTACGCCAGCAAAGCGAGCCAAAGTCCGAGCGCCTGTCGGTCCAGCCGAGTGCGCTGGACGGCGGCGGACACAGTCTCTCAGCGGTCCTGCTGCTGCAGAACCAGGCATTCCTGCAGGAATTCCTGCTTCAGCGCCGCGTCCTCGGCGAGCGCGCCGAAATAGCTCGTGGTCACCATTCGGCTGCGTGCGGTGGCACGCACGCCGCGATGGGTCTTGCACATATGGACTGCGCTAACCCGCACCGCGAGACCGCGTGGTGCGGTCTTCGCCATGATGAAGTCACCGATCTGATTGACGAGTTCCTCCTGGATTTGCAGCCGCGCGGAGAAGTAATGTACCACGCGATCGTATTTGGAGAGACCGATAATTCGCCCGTCCACCGAGGGCAGCACGCCGATATAGGCTTCGCCATAAATTGGCATCAGGTGGTGCGCGCAGGTGGAGCGGATCTCGATTGGGCCGGTGACGATGAGCTGATCAAAGGCGGTGGTGTTCTCAAAATCGGTGAGCACGGGCGGTTCGCTGAACCGGCCCTGCATGATTTCGTCTACAAACATTCGCGCCACCCGGCGCGGCGTATCGCGGGTGTGATGGTCGTTGCGGTGGTCGATCTGCAGCACGTCGAACAGCTCCGCGAGCTTGTTCTCCGCCGCGTTGATCATCAACGCCCTTTCCGACTGGGTCAGGCCGGGCGCCAGCGATTTGTTGGCACGGCCCGGCCGCTGAAGTCGATGGATGCTGACGCTCATCTCATGCATCCGATATGGCAGGAGAGCGCACGCAGGTACAGCCTTCCGCCGCGCCTTCCCGCCCGCGGCTGAGAACCACCCGATCCACTCCGGGAAGTCGCGATTCAAGGCGCGCAAGAATCCAGCGCGCTGTGTTCTCGATCGAGGGCACTTCGAGTCCTTCGACGTCGTTCAGATACTTATGATCGAGTTGGTGCTTTACCTCCCCGATGGCAGTTTCGACCTCGTAAAGATTGTGTGACCAGCCGTACACCGGGTCCGGTTCGCCTTGCAGGTAAACCGCGACTTTAAAGGAATGGCCGTGCAGATCGGAATAAGGCGGCAGCTTGTGCGCCGCTTCGAAAGTGAATTCGACGAACGTCTCCACCATCATGCTATTGTGCCCCCAAAGCACATTCATCACGAAGGATTGAACATTCGTCAGCCCACGAAAGTCAAGGCGAACAAACTCACAAAATCTCGCGAATCGTTAATGATGCGAATGAACAACGAACATGTTCCCCTGCCGCGTGGCCCACAAGGCGGGGGGCCACATATTGAGCTTGCACCAGACGCCCACACCCATATGCTGCGTCGCTTGAGAACAGCCGAGTCCCGTCCCGATGCCAGATCCAGCCGGCCTACAGCCGCATGCAGCCGGTCTCCTTGCCGAGAACCCGGTTTACAAGCCGTTCCGCTACCCTTGGGCCTATGAAGCCTGGCTGACGCAACAGCGCGTCCACTGGCTGCCGGAGGAAGTGCCGCTCGCCGACGACGTAAAGGACTGGCACCGCAACCTGACAGCACCGGAGCGCAACCTGCTAACACAGATATTCCGTTTCTTCACACAAGCCGACGTGGAAGTGAACAACTGTTATATGAAGCACTACAGTCGCGTGTTCAAACCGACCGAAGTGCTGATGATGCTGGCTGCATTTTCAAATATCGAAACCATACACATCGCCGCCTACAGCCATCTGCTCGATACCATCGGCATGCCCGAACTCGAGTATCAGGCTTTTCTCAAATACAAGGAGATGAAGGACAAATTCGACTACATGCAGGGTTTCTCGGTGGACAGCAAGCATGACATCGCCAAGACCCTCGCCGCATTCGGCGCCTTCACGGAGGGACTGCAGCTCTTCGCTTCCTTTGCGATCCTGCTAAATTTCCCGCGCTTCGGGAAAATGAAGGGAATGGGCCAAATCATCTCCTGGTCGGCGCGGGACGAGACCTTGCATTGCCTGTCCATCATCCGCCTGTTCCGCACCTTCGTGCAGGAGAACCAGGAGATCTGGACCGAGGACCTGCGGCGGGAGATCTATGTTTCCTGCGCTACCATCATCGACCACGAGGACGCGTTCATCGATCTCGCCTTCGAACAGGGCGCGGTCACCGGTCTCACCGCCGAGGAGGTCAAGGGGTATATCCGCTACATCGCCGACCGCCGCTTAGTGCAGCTCGGTCTGAACCCGCTATACCAGGTGGCGCGCAACCCGCTGCCCTGGCTGGACGAGATGCTAAACGCGGTGGAACATACGAACTTCTTCGAGAACCGAGCCACCGAGTACAGCAAGGCGTCCACATCCGGGACGTGGGAAGAAGCCTTTGCGACGCCGGCGGGCGGTCGGGACGAGTCGGCACCGCGGGAACACACGCCGGACAGATTGTTGTAACCGAAGCGCATTAGCGGCGAAATAACGGCCAAATTCTAAAAAAATGACGGGCGGGTGACCGCCGACCGTTGCAATCGAGGTTAACATCGCGCGAAACGAGACGCACGGGGCCGAAGAAAGGAGGGGGCGTGAGCGAGATAGAAGCGACGGTCCTGCGTGAACCCGGCGTCGGGAGTCCCGGCGCCCCGCGCTACAGTCGTCGCCTCTCCGACAAAATCCTGATCGCTTTTCATCATGCCTGCGACCAGGGTGACCTGGAGGTCGCCGAGCAACTTCTTCATGTCCTCGAGATGATGCTCACTCGCCGGCCGCTCACTCCTGACGGCTCGCGCCGGCGCAACATGGAATCGCTGGTCGCGGCCCATGAACGGCTTTGGCACCTGCGCCATCCGCACGCGGAGGAGTGATCACCAGGCCAGTGCCGCAGCGTGGCGCAGCACGGCCTCCGCTTCCGGGGTGAATCGCCCCTGCGCCTGATGCAGGGGCAATCCGGCAGAGAGCGTGAACGCCGCGCCGCGGCCCTTGATGCCGCGCACCAGCGCGAGCTTCGGCGGCGTGCCCAGCCTCGGCCAGAGCGGGAGCATTCCCGTCGGACCGCACCCTGTTGCCGCCAGTGCCGACATGGCGCACGGCAGCGCACGCACGGGCAGGATCAGCGTCAGCGTGCCGCGGTCGCGGAGCGTACCGGCCAGCGCATGAACCCAGTCCGATAGCAGGCCCGGGGTCGCCCGCTTGGCCGCATTCCTGGTGGCGAAGGGCGACGCCGAGCCCGCCGGCGCGTGCCAAGGCGGGTTGGCGCAGGCATGCTCGAACCGTTCGGTAAGCCCGGCCTCCAGCAAGTCAACAGCGCGAAACGCGAGGCCGGTGAAGTCGTTGGCCTCGGCGTTACGGCCCGCTAACGCGACCAAGTCGGGGTCGCGGTCGAGACCGATCCCGGCAATTCCCGGTACACGGGCCGCAAGGCAGAGCAGCGCCGCGCCACAGCCGGTGCCCGCCTCCAGCACGCGTTCCCCCGAGCGGGCGGGAATGGCGGCGGCGAGCAGCACCGGCTCGATGCCGCTGCGGAACCCGTGTTTCGGCTGGACGTAACGCACCCGGCCGCCGAGCAAGTGGCCCTCAGTCGTCTCCAGGGCTTTGTTCCGTCACACGCGATCGGTCCAAAGCTCGCCGGCCTCGGAAAGCACGCGGCGGGCGCGGCTTTCATCCGCCTCCGAGACCGCGATGCGGCGCTGGATCGCGCCGATGCTGCCGTCCATTACGCTGGCATGCTGATCGAGCAGGATCGAGGGGATACCCGCATCGGCTAGCAATGCGGTCAGGAAGGACAGCCGAACCTGGTCATTCGATCGCGCCACGACTCGCATCACGCTTGCCTTGCCATTCGCACCCGCCGATATGGTGCGCGTGGCGGGCGCACATGCAAGCAGGGACAGCGCCTTGGATGCGGATGAGGACGGGCTCGCCGCCCTGCTGAGGCTTGTGGAAGACGATCTGCTGGCCTGCAACCGCACGATCGTCGCCCGGATGGAGAGCCCGGTCGCGTTGATCCCGCAATTGGCGGCGCATCTCGTGGCGGCCGGGGGCAAGCGGCTGCGGCCATTGCTGACCCTGGGCTCGGCGCGGCTCTGCGGCTATCCGCCGGCGGCCGGCGGGTCGCGGCACGTCAGCCTGGCCGCCTGCGTCGAGTTCATCCACACCGCGACCCTGCTGCATGACGATGTGGTGGACGAGAGCACGCTCCGGCGTGGGCTGGCGTCCGCCAATGCGGTGTTCGGCAACAAGGCCTCGGTGCTGGTCGGCGATTTTCTGTTCGCCCGTGCCTTCGAGCTTATGGTTGAGGACGGATCGCTCCGGGTGCTGGGCATTCTTTCGCGCGCCGCGGCAACGATCGCGGAGGGCGAGGTGCTGCAGCTCGTGACGCAGAACGACCTCTCGACCTCCGAGGACCGCTACCTGGACGTGGTGCGCGGCAAGACCGCCGCGCTGTTCGAGGCGGCCTGCCAGGTGGGCGCCGTCGTCGGGGAGCGGCCGGCCGCGGAGGAAGCTGCGCTGGCGCGCTACGGGCTAAACCTCGGGATCGCGTTCCAGCTCGTCGATGACGCGCTCGATTATGCGGCCGACCAGGCGCGGCTGGGGAAGACCGTCGGGGACGACTTCCGTGAGGGCAAGATCACTCTGCCGGTGCTGGTCGCCTATGAGCGCGCGGATGCGGCGGAGCGGGATTTCTGGTCGCGTACGATCGAGGCCGGCCAGCAGGGGGAGGCCGACCTGCCCCGTGCGCTGGGACTGATCGCGGCGGCAGGCGCGATCGAAGCGACGCTCGGCCGCGCCGCGGGGTTCGCGGCACTCGCCCAGGAAGCGCTGTGCGCGTTTCCCGACGGCAAGCTGCGACAGGCGCTGCACGAGGTCGCGGAATACGCGGTCCGTCGGGGGCGATAGACCCCGAAGCGGCGGCGGACTAGGTTCCGCCGTGCCGCTCTCGAAAGGACTTCCGATGCTGGCTCGGATACTGCTGGCCGTTTCCATGATTCTGGCAGCCGGCCAGGCACGGGCAGCCTCTCCGTTGCTGGAGGAGGCGGTGGGCCTGATGGGCTTCGCCATGTGGACGAGCTCGGGCGCGCCGGGGCTCGTGCTGGGCGTGGTGCGCGGCGACGACAGCGTTGTCGTCGGCTTCGGCAATACCCGGCCCAAGGACGATCATCCCGAGCTGCCCAATCCGCAGCCAGACGGGCGCACGCTGGTCCGGATCGGGTCGGTCTCCAAGGCATTCACCGGTGAAGTGCTGGCAAGCCTCGTGGTGGATGGGAAAGTCCGGCTTACCGATCCGCTGAGCCAATATCTGCCGGGCGCAACGGTGCCGGCCTATGCCGGGCGGCCGATCACCCTGCTTGATCTGGCGACGCATTCGGCAGGCCTGCCGCGGGAGATGGGTTACGCCCCAGAGGGAACCGCGCCGTTCGCCTGGCCGACAAGGGCGGTGCGCGCGGCCTGGCTGAGCAAGCTCACCCTCGCCTGGGCGCCCGGCACGATCGCCGCATATTCGAATATCGGCTTCGATCTGCTGGGCGACGCGTTGGAAGGAGCGTCCGGCGAGAGTTACGAGGCTTTGCTGCGTGAGCGGATCACCGGGTCGGCGGGGATGCAGGACACGACGCTTTCGCCTGATCCGGACCAGTGCGCACGTCTGATGCTGGGGACGGGCCTTGGCGCGCCGCCCGGTCCTGTGTGCACGAATACCGAGGCGACCCCGGCGAGCGGCGGCCTTTATTCCACCGGGAACGACATGGTGCTGTGGCTGCGGCATCTGCTTGCGGCGCCTGATGCGCCTGGCTGGCGCGTGCAGGTGATGGATCAGGCGGTGTACCGCATGCGCCAGTCGATGCCGGCGGCGATCGGTTTCGACGAGGGCGCGCCAATGGCGGGGATCGGCCTCGCCTGGATCATGCGCGCGGCCCATGGCAGCGTGCCGATGATCCTGGACAAGAGCGGCGGCGGTGGTGGTTTCATGAGCTACGTCGCGTTTGCGCCGGGACGCGGCGCGGGCGTCTTCGTGGTAGTGGACCGTGTCGATTTCGCGATGTTCCTTGGTATGGTGCAAGCGGCGGATCAGATTTTGGGCACGTTGGTCACACGGTAATTACGAATGCCATTGCGACAGCTCGATCGTGACGCCGCCGGGTCCCCATAGAAACACCAGCTTGCGGGAATGGAAGTCGAGGATCCCGGCGCGAGTGCGGAAGCCGGCTGCCTCCACTCGCCTGACGACATCCTCGATGTCATCGACCGCGAAGCATATGTGGTTGAGCCCGAGTTTGTTGAGGTTGCGGATATGCGGGTCCGGTATGGCGTCGGGGCGGAGGAATTTCAGCAACTGAATCTCCGTTCGCGGGGTCACGCCCTCGGCCACGAGCGTAAGATGGCGGGCTTCGAGTCCCGGAACGTCCATATATTCGGCGAAACGCTCGCCCTTGATGACGACATCCATGTCCTTGCGGAAGCCGAGAATGCCGAAGAACTGTATTGCTTCTTCTTCGTCTTCAACCGCGATCGTGCAATGGTCGAAGCGTTTGATCATTGGTTTTCATCCTGTTTTGGTTTAGAAGAAACGGTTGAACCAGTCGATTGTTTCCTGTGGTACTTCCTCCGGGATGTAGTGGCCGCAATCGACCGCGCCGCCGGTTACCTCGGCGCTGCAATACTGCCGCCAGATCGCCGGCGCGTCGTACCATTTCGCCACCCGCGCCTTGGCACCCCACAGCACCAGCATCGGGCAGCGGACTTTGTGCCCGGAGGCGCGGCTTTCGCGGTCATGCACCAGGTCGATAGTAGCGGCCGCACGGTAATCCTCGCACATGCCGGTGATGTTCTCCGGCCGGCGCGCGGCCGCGAGGTAATCGGCCAGTGCTTCCGGATGAAACAGGTCGCTCGGGCGCGGCGAGCGGCTGGTGTGGTGATGAAACCAGGCATCCGGCGCGGCATTGATCAGCACTTCCGGGAACGGATGCGACTGGGCGAACCAGAACCAGTGATAATAGCTGAGCGCGAAATCCATGTTGGCGCGCTCGAAATGCTCGATCGTCGGGACGATATCGAGTGTCGCCAGTTTCTCGACCCGGTCTGGATGGTCGAGCGCCAGCCGGTGCGCCACGCGGCCGCCACGATCATGTCCGGCAAGACGGAAGCGCTGATGGCCGAAATGGTCCATCACCGCGATCATGTCCTTCGCCATTTCGCGCTTGGCATAGGGGGCGTGGTCGGGTGTCGCCGGCGGTTTCAGCGATTCGCCGTAGCCGCGCAGGTCGGGGCAGATCACCGTGAAGCGCCGGGCCATCGCCGGCGCGACCTCATGCCAGATGAAATGCGATTGCGGATTGCCGTGCAACAGCAGCAAAGGCGGCCCCGACCCGCCATGCCGCAGCCGGATACGGCCGCCAGGCACAGCGACGGTGGTCGGGGTGAACCCCTCGAAGAACATGCCTTCTTTCTCCTCAGAACCGGTCGGCGCGGGCGACCATGCCGAGTTCCGCCGCTACTCCGGCACGTTCGCCTCCAACTCCGCCAGCCATGCTCGCGCATTCCCATCCGAGGGAGCACGCCAGTCCCCACGCGGCGACAGCGATCCGCCGGCCGTCACCTTCGGCCCGTTCGGGAGTGCCGAGCGCTTGAACTGGCTGAAGGCGAAGAACCGGCGCAGGAACTCGCCGAGCCAGAACCGGATTTCCGCCAGCGAATAGGCCTGCCGCCGCGCTTCGGGAAAGCCAGGCGGCCAAGCCCCGCGCACCGCATCCTCCCAGGCCTGCAGCGCCAGAAACGCGATCTTCGACGGCCGGAAGCCATATCGTAACGTGTAGAACAGGTTGAAATCCTGCAGCGCGTATGGGCCGACTTTCGCTTCCGTGCTCTGCGGCGTCTCGCCCTCGGCCGCCGGCACCAACTCCGGCGAGATCTCGGTGGCCAGGATTGCCTCCAGCGTCTGCAGCACCTCCTGCTCGAACTGCCGCGAGCTGATCACCCAGCGAATGAGGTGCTGGATCAGCGTCTTCGGCACGCCGGCATTCACGTTGTAATGCGACATGTGATCGCCGACGCCGTAGGTGCACCAGCCCAGCGCCAATTCCGACAAGTCGCCGGTACCGATGACGATGCCGTCGTGCTGGTTTGCCAGCCGGAACAGATAATCGGTGCGCAGCCCGGCCTGCACATTCTCGAAGGTGATGTCGTATACTGGTTCACCGCGCGCGAAGGGATGGCCGATCTCCTCCAGCATCCGCGTGGCCGTCGGCCGGATGTCCAACTCCCGATGCGTCACGCCGAGCGCCTGCATCAACCGCAATGCGTTGCCTTTGGTGACATCGCTGGTGGCGAATCCCGGCATGGTAAACGCCAGGATGTCGGTCCGTGGACGCGCCAACCGATCGAAAGCCTGCGCCGTCACGATCAGCGCCTGCGTCGAATCGAGACCGCCGGACACGCCGATCACCGCCCGCCTGATATGCGCCGCCGGCAGTCGCTGCGTCAGACCGGTGACCTGGATATTGTATGCTTCGTAACAATCCTGCGCCAGCCGGTCGGGATCGGCCGGCACGAAGGGGAAGCGCTCGACCGCCCGCTCGAAGCCGACATCGCCGTCCGGCGGGTCCACCCGAAAGCCGATTCGGCGGTAACCATCCACGGCCAAGGCCCGGCGGTTGTCGTCGAAAGATTGCATCCGCATCCGCTCCTGGCGGAGCAGATCGAGGTCAACATCCGCGACCGCCAGCCGGTCGCCGGAGGGAAAACGGTCCGTCTCGGCGAGCTTCGCGCCGTTCTCGAAGATTGTCGCCTGTCCGTCCCAGGACACGTCGGTGGTCGATTCGCCCTCGCCGGCCGCGGCATACAAATAGGCCGCCAGGCAGCGCACCGATTGCGACTGACACAACAACCGCCTTGTATCCGCCTTGCCGATGGTGATCGGGCTGCCCGACAGGTTCAACAAAACCGTGGCACCCGCCAGTGCGGCGAACGAGCTGGGCGGCACGGGGATCCAGAAATCCTCGCAAATCTCGGCGTGGACGATCAGGTCCGGCATGTCCTCGGCCGCAAACAACAGGTCCAACCCGAACGGCACCGACTGGCCTGCAACGGTAATCGTCGCCCCCCGCCAACCGGCACCGGCGGCGAACTGCCGCGGCTCGTAGAACTCCCGATAGTTCGGCAAATAGGCCTTCGGCACCACGCCCAGTAGCCGTCCGCGATGGACCACCAGTGCGCAATTATACACGCGCCCGTGGTAGCGCAGCGGGGCGCCGATCGCCAACAGCGGCGTCAGTTTCCGCGAGGTCTCGATGATGCGCGCGGCGGCAACTTCCACCGCGTCCAGCAGCGCGTCCTGCAGCCGCAGGTCGTCGATCGCATAGGCGGACAGCACCAGCTCTGGAAATACCGCCACGGCCACGGCGCGGTCGTGACACTGCCGCGCCACCCGCAGGATCGATTCTGCGTTGGTCGCCGGGTCCGCCACCGCGCTCGGGAGCGTGCACGCGGCGACGCGCGCGAAACCGTGCCGGTAGATCGAGCGGAACGTCACGCCGCCCCCTGTTGCTTGCTGCTAGGCTGCCAGCAGCGTCTCCGCCTCGATATGGGCAAGCCCGAGGTCCTGCGCCACGGCGAGGTGCGCGACCTTGCCGGCGTGGATGTTCAGCCCCTGGCGCAGATGCGGATCATCGGCGAGTGCCCGCTGCCAGCCCTTGTCGGCCAGCGCGATCACGAAGGGCAAGGTGGCGTTGGTCAGCGCAAAGGTCGAGGTGCGCGCCACCGCGCCCGGCATGTTGGTGACGCAGTAATGCACCACGCCTTCCTCCACATAGGCCGGGTCGGAATGCGTGGTCGGGCGGCTGGTTTCGAAACAGCCGCCCTGGTCGATCGCGATATCGACCAGCACGGAACCGGGGCGCATGGCCCGCACTACCTCGCGGGAGACGAGCTTGGGCGCCGCCGCGCCGGGCACCAGCACGGCGCCGATCACCAGGTCGGCGGCCAGCACGGATTGCTCGATCGCCTCGGCAGTGGCGAATAGCGTCGTGGCACGCGGGCCGAACTGAAGATCGAGCTCCTTCAGCCGCGGCAGCGACTTGTCGATGATGACGACGCTTGCTTCCAGCCCGACCGCCATGCGGGCGGCATTGGTCCCGGAGACGCCGCCGCCGAGCACGACCACGCGGGCGGGTACCACGCCGGGCACGCCGCCCAGCAGAATGCCGGCGCCGCCCTGCTCCTTCTCCAGGCAGTGGGCGCCGACCTGCACCGACATACGGCCGGCCACCTCGCTCATCGGCGCCAGCAACGGCAAGGTGCCGCGGCTATCGGTGACGGTTTCATAGGCGATGCAGGTGGCGCCGGACCGAAGCAAGCCCTGCGCCTGCGCCTTGTCGGCCGCGAGGTGCAGGTAGGTGAACAGCACCTGCCCGGCGTGCAGCCTTGCGATCTCCTGCGGCTGCGGCTCCTTCACTTTCACCACCAGATCGGCGGTGAACACCTCGTCGGTGCTCTGAACCACCGTCGCCCCCGCCGCACGGTAAGCATCGTCGCCGATGCCAATGCCCGCCGCCGCGCCGCGCTCGACCAGCACTTTGTGGCCATGCCCGACCAGCTCGCGCACCCCGGCGCGTGTCAGTCCCACCCGGTATTCATGCGTCTTGACTTCCTTGGGGATACCGATTTTCAACGCGCGCTCCTCATTGGCTGGGCAGCGGGAACTGCCGCAGATAGGGTTGGTAGTCCGGTTCCACGTCTATGCGGAGGCTGGCCAGCACGCGCACGACGGCGTTGTAGAAAGCGATCGTCACGACAAGGTCGATCAGCCGCTCGGTATCAAGCCGGCGTTCCAGGGCGGCAAAAGTTGCTTCGGAAATCTCGCCTGCCTGAGTGATCTCGCGGGCGGCGAGCAGCACGGTGCGGCTGTCCTCGTCCAGCGCGTTTGGCCGGCCCTCGGTGTCTTCGATGAGCGCCCGGATATCGTCATCCGTCACGCCGAAATCGCGCCCGATCTTGACGTGGTGCGACCACTCATAGGGCGCCCGCGCCAGCCATCCCACCTGTAGGATCGCCAGCTCGCGCAACCTTGGGTCGAGTTTGCTGCCGTACCGGATGTACTGCCCCAGGGCAGAGAAGGCGTGCAGCAAGCCAGGCGAGCTCGCCAGGGCTTTGTTGAGGGCGATCGGCCGCTTCAGCAGCTCCCGGTGTTCGGGTTCCAACTCGGAGACGTCACGATAAGGAACGCGGGCCATGCGGTGGAGCATAGCCTGCCGGGGCTTGAGGAAGCGAGGGCCCGGGCCGCAGACTGCCGCACCACAAGCAGGAGGCGTCCATGCTGTTCGGCTTCAACGTGCCCAATAGCGGCGCGCTGTCCGCCCCGGCGACCATGGCGCGCATCGCGTGCGAAGGCGAGGCGCTCGGCTTCGACTACCTGACCGTCACCGACCACGTCGTCCTGCCCGACATGAAGGTGCCCGGCTATCCCTATTCGGAAAGCGGCGAGTTCTACGGCACCGACCCGGCCGTCCGGCACGAGCAGCTCATCGCACTCGCCTGGATTGCCGCACAGACGCAGCGCATCCGCCTGGTCACCGCGGTGATGGTCGTGCCGCACCGACCGGCCGTGCTGACTGCAAAGATGCTGGCGACGATCGACGTGCTGTCCGGCGGCCGCCTGGTAGTCGGCATCGGCGCCGGCTGGCTTCAGGCCGAGTTCGAGGCGCTCGGCACGCCTCCTTTCGCCGAACGCGGCAGGGTGACGGTCGAGTATCTGCGCGCCTGCCGCACCTTGTGGACAGAGGAACGGCCCCGCTTCGAAGGCCGCTATGTCCGCTTCGCTGACGTGCTGCTGGAGCCGAAACCGGTGCAGAAGCCGCACCCGCCCATCTGGGTGGGCGGCGAGAGCCCGCCGGCCCTGCGGCGCGCCGCCGGGTTGGGCAATGCCTGGTATCCGATCGGCACCAACCGCCAGCATCCACTGGATTCGCTGCCCCGCCTGCAGGCCGGGATCGAGCGCCTTCGCCGCCTCACGCGGGAGGCGGGCCGCGACCCCGGCGGGGTGGCGGTGATCTATCGCGTCAAACGCATTGGCCCGGACGTGCCGGCGCGCGCATCGGATGGCGAGCGGAGGCTGTTCTCAGGCAGCGACGCGGAAATCGTTGGCGACCTCCGGGCGATGCAGGATCGCGGCGTGACCGGTGTCGATTTCGATATAGAACGACCAGACCCCGAGGCGGCGGTCGCTGAACTACGCCGCCTGCGCGAGTCGATTACCGCTTCCGTCTGACAGGGTGAGCCCGGTCAGATCGCCTCTTTTAGGTCCTTGGCCGGGCGGAACGCGACCTTCTTGCTCGCCTTGATCTTGATTGCCTCGCCGGTGGCCGGATTGCGGCCCATTCGGGCGGCCCGCTTCCTGACCTGCAAAATCCCGAGGCCGCCGATCCGGATCCGGTCGCCCTTCTTCAAGTGCCGCGTCACCAGCTCGACCAGCTCGGTCAGCATCGCGTCGGTCTGCCGCTTGGTCAGTTCGTGGCTTTCCGCGAGCTGGGCCGCGAGGTGCTTGAGGGTGATAGTGGAAACCGCATCCGCTTTGGCGCTTTTTGCGCCGGCTGGCGCCTTGGCCGGTGACTTCTTCGCGGCTGGTGTGGCTGGTCTGATGGACATGGCTGCGCGACTCGCTGTTTTGACAAGATCCCGAGCCACGGAATCACGCTTTTCGCGGACGTAGCAAGTGCTTTGTTTGCCCAAGAGGCGGTTGGGGGCGCAGTGGGGCCGGCAGCCGGGCGGGCCAAATTGCCCGGACGGTCCCGGCGGCGTAGCTTCCGCGGCGGAGTTCGTGGAGCGTGTGAAACGAAGCCACGGATGCAACCGAGTAACCACGGGGAGGATTTGGATGAGAAGACAGGTGCTGAAACTGGCGATACTGCTGCTCGGCCTGGCGGTCGTGCCGGCGCTGGGCGCTAAGACCGCTAAGGCCGATACGGTCACGATCGCGCATTCCACCTGGGTGGGCTACGGCCCACTCTACATCGCCCGCGACAAGGGCTTCTTCAAGCAGAACGGGGTCAATGTCGATCTGGTGGTGATGGAAGACCCGAAAGAACGCTTCCCCGCCATGATGGCGGACCGCATCCAGATGATCGCCAGCACGGTGGATACGGCGCTGCTGTATCTGAAGAAGCCAACCGATTTCCAGTATATGGTGGCGATCGATGACTTCGGACGGCGGCGACGGCATCGTCGCCAAGAAGGATATCACCAGTATCGCCGACCTCAAGGGCAAGAAGGTGGCGGTCGATGATGGTTCGGTTTCGGACTTCTACCTCAACGTCCTGCTCGCCAAAGCCGGGTTGAAGGAATCGGATCTGCAGACGGTGAACATGACGGCGGCCGATGCCGGCAGCTCCTTCGTTGCCGGGCGTGTGGATGCGGCCGTGACCTGGGAGCCCTGGCTGAGCCGCGGCAAGGCGGCGCCGTTCGGCCATCTGTTGGTGGACAGCTCGACCTCGCCCGGGCTGATCACCGATGTGCTGATCGCGAAGACCGACTGGGTGAATGCCCACCAGAAGGACGTCGCCGGGATTGTAAAATCCTGGTATGAAGCGGTTGCCTTCTATGAACAGCATCCGGACGAGGCCATTCCGATCATGGCCAAGGGCGTCGGCGGTTGGCTCAAGGACCCAAAGGCGTTCAAGGACACGCTGTCCGGGATCAAGTTCTACGACCAGGCGGCGAACAAGGCGTTCTTCGGCACGCCGGAAAAACCCGGCCCGCTGGCCAATACTGTGCAGCAGGCGATCGACATCTGGGGCAGCCATGGGCGGCTGCAGGTGAAACCGACGCCCGCGCAACTGATCAACTACAACTTCGTCAACCAGTGATGGCGTCGTTCCTCGACGCCTATACCGCGCCGAAGAAAGACATCCCGCGCCGTGCTTACCTGACCGTGAGCACGGTCGTCGGGTTGTCCATCTTTCTCGTCTGGTGTGTGCTGTCTTATGGCCGCATGGTGCGCGGCGATTTCCTGCCCACGCCGGATGCTGTCGTGCGCGCGGCAATCGACGGGGTCGGCGACGGCTCGCTGATGGTGAACACCACTGTCAGCGTCACCGAGATCATGTCGGGGTTCATCATCGCCTCGATTCTCTCGGTGCCCCTCGGCATCCTGATGGGCAGCTTCAAGATCGTCGAGGCGGCGATCGAACCGGTGACCAATTTCGTCCGTTACCTGCCGGTCTCCGCCCTGATCCCGCTCCTGATCCTGTGGGTCGGCATCGACATGACGGAGAAGATCACCGTCATCTTCATCGGCACCTTCTTCCAGCAGTTGATCCTGATCGCCGATGTCTCGCGCAACGTGCCGCAGGACTGGCTCGATGTATCCTACACGCTCGGCGCCACCCGGCGCACCGTGGTGGCCCGGGTGCTGATCCCCGCCACCATGCCCGGGGTTATGGACACACTCAGGGTCACGCTGGGCTGGGCCTGGACTTATCTGGTAGTGGCCGAGCTGGTGGCCGCCAACAAGGGGCTCGGCTATTTCATCCTCAATTCGATGCGCGGCCTGTTCACCGACCAGATTTTTCTCGGCATCATGGTAATCGGCCTGTTGGGTCTGTTGACCGACCAGGTGTTCAAGCTGCTGCGCAACTGGATGCTGCCCTGGGCGACGGCCCTCTGAAATGCTGGAGACACGTTCGCGTCTCTCCACGGCCAAGCTGCGCATCGACAATGTGGCGCTGCGCTTCGCGCCCAAGACCGGTGCCCCGGTCACCGCGCTCGAGAATATCTCACTCGATGTGCGCGATCAGGAGTTCTCGGTGATTGTCGGCCCGTCCGGCTGCGGCAAAACGAGCCTGCTGCGCCTCGTGGCGGGATTGATCGAGCCGACCGAGGGCGCCATCTGGCTCGATGATGCACGCGTGGCGGGGCCCGGGCGCGACCGCGGCATGGTGTTCCAGTCCTACACGCTGTTCCCGTGGCTGACGGTGCGGAAGAACGTGGAATTCGGCCTGAAGATCCGCGGCATCCCGCCGGCGGAACGCGCACAGATCGCGCGGCGCTTCCTGGCCCAGGTCGGGCTCGACGGTTTCGACCGGCACTATCCGCGCCAGCTCTCGGGCGGGATGATGCAGCGGGTGGCGCTGGCGCGCGCTCTCGCCAACGATCCGGCGTTGCTGCTGATGGACGAGCCGTTCGGCGCATTGGATAGCCAGACGCGATCGTTGATGCAGGAACTGCTGCTGGAGATCTGGCAACAGTCGAACAAGACGGTGCTGTTCATCACCCACGACATTGACGAATTGATCCTGCTCGGCGACCGGGTCTATGTGATGACCGCGCGGCCGGGCCGCATCAAGGAATTGGTGGAGATCGCCCTGCCGCGCCCGCGGACCGTCGATGTCCTGACCAGCGGGGCGTTCATCGAACTCAAGCGATACATCATGCACTCGATCCATTCCGAGGCAGTGCGCAGCTTCGATCCGGGGAGCGGCGGATGACCTTCTCCATTGCCACGCATTGCACGCGCACCGGCCGGTTCGGCATCGCGGTCTCGTCGTCCTCGCCGGCGGTGGCGGCGCGGTGCGCGTATGTGCGTGCCGGGACCGGGGCGGCGGCGACTCAGAATGTCACCGATCCGCGGCTCGGGCCGCGCGCGCTCGATCTGTTGGCGCTGGGCGCGTCGGCGGAGGACGCCATGCGCATCCTGCGGGCCGCCGCGCCGCATCTCGACTACCGGCAACTCACGGTGATCGACGCTGCCGGACGCGTTGCCGGGTTTTCCGGCGCGAAGACCCTCGGCATTCACGCGCTGGCGGAAGGCGAGCACGCGATAGCCGCCGGCAATCTGCTCGCCCATCGCGACGTGCCGCGGGCGATGATCACGACTTTCGCCGCCACGCCAGATGCCGATCTCGGCGATCGCATCATCGCGGCATGCAGGCCGGGCTGACAGCAGGCGGCGAGGCTGGGCCGGTGCGTTCGGCGGGCCTGCTGCTGGCCGACAAAGTGCCCTGGCCGGTGGCGGATCTGCGGGTTGATTGGCACGATGATCCGATCGGCGAGCTGGCCCGGCTATGGGAGCTGTGGAAGCCGCAGCTCGACGCCTATGTCACGCGGGCGCTCGATCCGGATGCCGCGCCGTCCTATGGCGTGCCGGGCGAACGCTGAGCATCACCCGTGTAATGCAACCCGCCGCGCTGCTTGCGCGCTTTGCTGCGCATGATCCGCGTGTTTGCTTTGCTGATGCTTCTCGGGCTTTCCGGCTGCGGCTTGTTCGCCGCGCCCTGCCGCGTTGCCACGGCGGGGATCGACATCGTCCCGGTGGTCGGTCATCCGGTGGCGACACCGACGCGCGCCTGCGCCAATGCGATCGATCCGGGCGGTTGAGCGAATCCGTGCTTGACAGCGCGTGCGCATTTGCCAAGTATTCCTTATCCACAGCAGGGAGGGTGCGCAAACAGCATGACACCACCCGGAATGTTCGGCGTTGCCGACTGACGTGGCATCGGCAACTCGTTCAAAGCCCACGCTTGGCTCGGCGCATGACGACCGAGCGCGAAGCATACTGTCTTCGCAACATGACCCCCGGTGCACGCCATAGAGCGGACGGGGGTCTTTGCGCCCGTAGCTTATAATCGTCCGCTCGCTTCCAACACCTCGGCCTCGATCGCCGCCAACAAGCGCAGCGGGAAATGGCGCGGCAGATCCTGACCGATCAGCACGATCCTGCTCCGCCGTTTCGACGGCCATGCCTCCAGCCACTCCGGCTCGGAGACGACATGCTGCACGACATGAATCACCGCCGGGCGCCCCGGCATTTCCGTGACATCCACCAACCCTTTCAGACGCAACAGCTTCGCCCCGCACTGTTCGGCTAGCGCTTCTAGCCACATGGCCAGGGCGAGCGCCGGAACAGGCCGGTCGCGTTCGATCGTGATACAGGTCAGCGCCTCTGTATGGCGTGCGCCTGCGGAGCCCGGCACGGCAAGCGCGCGCGGGCGGCCCGCCCAGGGCAGCCGGACGTTATTATCGAACAATGCCTCGACATCGCTCGCGGCAATAAGCGGCGCCGCGCTGAGCGCCGCGAGACGCCCGCGCAGGCCCTCGGTCGCCGGGAGAAGGTCGGTCTTGGTTATCAGCAACCGGTCCGCCAACGCGACTTGGCGTCGCGCCTCCGCATAGCGCTCCAACGTCGCCGCGCCGTGCCGCGCATCCACGAGCGCGAGAACCGTGCCGACCGTATGGCCCGACGCGGCATCCAGGCTGATCAGCGACTGCAGGATCGGTGCGGGATCCGCCAGGCCGGAGGTTTCAATCAGCACCCGATCGTATCCTAGGATTTCTCCCGCCCACCGGCGGCGATCAAGCTCCAGCAGCGTGGCCACGAGGTCGTTTTGGATCCGGCAGCACAGGCATCCCGTCGTCAGCGTCAGCATCGTCTCGTCGCTCGTGGCGATCAGTTCGTGATCGAGCCCGATCTCGCCCCATTCGTTCACAATGACCGCGGTCCGCGCCAACGCGGGCCGGCGCAGCAGCCGCCCGATCAGCGTGGTCTTGCCGCTGCCCAGGAACCCGGTGACGATGGAGACCGGGATCACCACACGGAACCGCGACCATGGACATCGACCACCTGATCACCGACGAAGCGACGCTGGAGGCGCTTTACGGCACGCCCTCCGAGCCGGCGATCCTGAAGGAGGTCGATCATGTGCACCCGCATTATCGCGCCTTCATCGACGCGGCGCCATTCATGGCGATGGCCACAGCCGGCCCCGGCGGGCTCGATGTTTCGCCGCGCGGCGACCCGCCCGGCTTCGTGGAGGTTGCCGACGAGAAGACGCTGCTGATCCCGGACCGGCGCGGCAACAACCGCACGGACAGTCTGCGCAACCTGATCCATGACCCGCGCATCGCGCTGCTGTTCCTGATCCCGGGCATTGGCGAGACACTGCGCGTCAACGGCCGGGGCGCGATCTCCGTCGCGCCGGGCCTGCTCGCGCGTTTCCCGGCGCAAGGGAAACTGCCGCGCTCGGTGATCGTGGTGCGGGTGGAGAGCGTGTATTTCCAGTGCCCGAAGGCACTGGTGCGGTCGGATTTGTGGAACCCGGACAAGCGGATCCCGCGCTCGGCGCTGCCGAGCAGCGGCACCATTCTCGCGGGCATCACGCAGGGCAAGGTCGGCGGCGCGGAGTACGACAAAGCGTATCCGCAGCGTTTGAAGGAAACTATCTACTAGTCGCGGTTGAATGCAGGCCGGAAAACTGAGGGTAAATCAGGACGGGAGGACACCGGCATGAAAATCGCCAAAATCGAGGACCTGCATGCTGATGCGGGCTGGCGCACCTTTTCCTTCCTGAAGATTACCACCGATGATGGCCTCGTCGGTTGGTCCGAATACACCGAAGCCGATGGCAGCCGCGGCCTGACGGGTGTGATCCACGGGCTGGCGAACCCCCTGATCGGCGAGGATCCGCGTCCTGTACAGCGCATCGTCTCCACGCTGTATGTCCGCTCGGTGCAGGCACCGCAGGGAGTGAACAGCCGGGCGATCGCGGCGATCGAGCTCGCGCTGCTGGACCTCAAGGCCAAGGCGCTCGGGGTGCCGGTCTATGAACTGTTCGGCGGCCCGGTTCGTGAGCGCATCCCGGTCTATTGGTCGCATTGCGGCTCCTACCGGACCCGGCATGGCGAGTTGCTCGGCGCGCCGTTGCGCACGCTGGATGATGTCGCAGCGCTCGGCGCCGAAGTGAAGCGACGGGGGTTCAAGGCGCTAAAAACCAACGTGCTGATCATGCAGGACGGCCGGTTGGGCAATTTCCAGCCGGGCTTCGGCCGCACCCCGGGCTATCCCGAGCTGAATCCGGATCGGCGCGTACTGACCGCGATTCGTGACGAGCTGGCGGCCTTTCGCTCGGGCGCCGGGTCCGAAATGGGGCTGCATCTCGACGTGAATTACCACTTCAAGACCGAGGGCTTCATCAAAGTGGCCAAGGCGGTCGAGCCCTTCGACATGACCTGGCTGGAGATCGACACCTGGGACCCGCAGGCCCTGGCGGTGATCCGCCGTGCCGCGGCTTGCCCGATCGCCTCCTGCGAATCACTTACCGGCCGGCGTGCGTTCCGCCCGTTCCTGGATGCCTATGCGATGGATGTCGCGATCGTCGATGTGGTGTGGAACGGATTCCTGGAATCGCTGAAGATCGCCGCGATGGCGGAGGCGTATGAGGTGAATGTCGCGCCGCACAATTATTATGGCCACCTGGCCTCGGCCATCAGCGCGCATTTCTGCGCGGTGGTCCCGAATCTGCGGGTGATGGAGACGGATATCGACAGCGCGCCCTGGCGCGACGAGCTGTTCAGCGCGCCCATGCTGATCGAGGCCGGGGATATGCTGGTCCCCAAAGGTCCCGGCTGGGGTGTGGAGGTGAACGAGGCGGGCGTGCGGGCCCACCCACCGAAAGCTTGAGTCATAATAAGCTGCGGGGACGTTGACGCTCCTGTGTCATTTCGGCGAAAGCCGGAATTCAGGCGAGAGGCGCCGAACCGCCGGCATGACGAGGGAAAAGTCAGCGGTTTCGCGAGCTGTTATACCGCTCTGCACTGTTGTTGACTCGGGTGTGATTTGGAGCGGCGCGGGGAGCGCTGGTTGGGTGACGGCCTGACCTGATGGGGTGGGCTGATGGGCGGCAAGCGCTTGGTGATTCGTGATGACATATCGCCTACGGAGCTTCGGAAGCGTGCACGGCAGGAGCCGGATCGCACGGCTGCGGCGCGCATGCAGGCGATCGCGAACGCGCTCGAGGGCATGACGCGAGGCGAGGCGGCACGGTTGGCCGGGATGGAGCGGCAGGCGTTACACGACGCGGTAGGTCGCTACAACGCCGAGGGCCTGGATGGACTACACGACCGCCCCCGTCCGGGCGCCAAGCCGCGGCTCGACGAGGAGCAGATGAAGCAACTTCGGCAGGTCGTGCTGGACGGTCCGGATGCGGAAAAAACCGACCTGTCGGCATGGACATTGGCGGACCTGTGCGATGAAGTCACGCGCCGCTGGGGCGTGCGCTACCACGCGGGGCACATGTCCAAGCTGATGAAGAAGCTCGGCTTGTCGCGGCAGAAGGCCAGGCCGTCGCACCCGAAGGCCGATCCGGCAGCGCGGGAAGCGTTCGCAAAAGGGGGCTTCAAAATGAGCTGGATCGCATCGCAGCGGCCAATCCGGGCAAACGCCTGACACTCTGGTTTCAGGACGAAGCCAGGTTCGGCCAGAAGGGGCGGGTCTGCCATCGCTGGTTCACCCGCGGCCAGCGCCCGCCGGGCTTGTGCGATCAGCGCTATACCTGGGCTCACCTGTTCGCCACCGTTCAGCCCAAGACCGGCCGGGCGTTCGCGCTGGTGCTGCCGGAACTGAATACGCAGGCCATGCAACTGTTCCTGGACAAGTTCGCCGCCACGCTCGCCAGCGACGAGCACGCCGTGATGGTCGCCGATCAGGCCGGCTGGCATATCGCCGAGGACCTGATGGTGCCCAAGACCATCTCCTTGCTGCTACAGCCCGCCTACAGCCCAGAACTCAATCCGGTGGAACGCGTCTGGCTCTATCTGCGCGAGCGCCATCTCAGCCACAGGCTTCTCAACAGCTATGAGGCCATCCTCGACGCGCTCTGCAAAGCATGGAACGCGCTGACGGCAGAGCGCTTGACCTCGCTGACGGACTATCCATACCTGAAGCAGGTCAGTTTCTAGGCGGATCGGTATTATACCTGTCCGCGAAAAGATTGAGGCACCGCGCGGCAACCGTCGTCGCGAGCGGAGCGAAGCGATCCAGTGTCGGCACGCTGGATTGCTTCGCTACGCTCGCAATGACGGCCGCTTGGTATTGTTACTTATCGGTGTTCCAGATATCGGTGTTGAGCAGCCAACCGCTGCGCGTGTGTTCCCAGAGCACGACGTATTTGCCCTCCTCATGGTTGGTGGCGCCGTTCGCGCCCGGCGCATCGAGCGCGAACCGGCCGATTTCGCGGGCAACCCGGCCATAGCTCTGCACGCTGATCGTGTGCAGCGACACGTTCTTCACGCCGGCCTGCATCGCGCCCTGCCAGAACTTCTGGATCTCGGCCCGGCCGTTTGCCATCGGCGCGCCAGCCGGCAACGCGACCGCGTTCGGCGTGTATAGCTGGCCGACCGCGGCAGCGTCGCCGCTGTTGTAGGCCTTCAGCCACTTCGCGTTCTGCGCATCGATGCTGGCTTTGACGGATTGGGCGAAGCATGGTGACGCGGCCAGCAGGGTGGCCATGGTGAGTAGGAGAGTGCGCATTCCGTACACTCCGGTCTGAGCTCCACTGTCCTAAAGGTTTGCAGGGCAGAAGTCCACAAATCGCCAGCACTGCTTGAAAAAACGACCTGCGCCGCCCCGCTCTCAAAGACGTGTCCTCGCCCAAATGAGAGCCGGGACAAAACGTTGGACAGCATCTGCTGCCGGGTGATAGTGACACTCGTTTGCTAAAAGGCAGTTCCTGCTGCCTAATTCTGACGAGCAGCTTCGCATTCGAATGTGCGACGGCAGAAAAAAACACGGGAGGACGACATGGCAATGAAAACGATTGCAGGCCGGAGGGTGGGAGGTGTTGCGGCGTCGGGCGGCCGACGCACACGCGAAACAGAAACGACAAAGGCGGCTAGAAAGATTGGCGGAGTTAGCGCTCAAATGCCGGTCCATCCGGTCGAGGCCGAGCGTGCTCGCCCGGTCCCGGCCGCCCTGGCCCATGCCGATTTTGTCTACAATGGCGGGCCGGTTATCACCTGCCCGCTGATCTATGTCAGCTTTTGGGGGTCGCTGTGGCTAAGCGATCCGGGTCATATTCAGGAAGCTGGCCGGCTCACGCAATTCTGCACCGATCTGGTGAACAGCAACTATATGAATGTGCTGAGCCAGTACGGTGTGGGCAGCGGAAAAGGCAGCGGGCTGTTTGTGCAAGCCTCCTTCGTCAGCAATGTTCCATCGACCCTTACTGATTCCGGCATTCACAACATCATTCAGTCTACTATAAACTCCGGGGCTATTCCGGAACCACCGCAAAACAATACCACCCATGTTCTTATCATTTATCTCGACGAGAATACGTCAGTAAATGACCCCAACCTCGGGATAGTAATGTGCGCGCCGGCCGGGGACGACGCTTTCGGCTACCACTTCGATTTTACGACGGCGGCGGGAAATCCGTTTTACTATGCGGTAATCCCGGGACTTAGCGACGCGTGCTTGAGTAGTTCATGTCCGGATGACGCGTTCTGTTCGCTGCATCTGACCCAAACACAGGAACAGCGTCGAACTCAGGTAACCAGCCACGAGTTTGCGGAAATGTGTACGGATCCCAAGTTCACGACTGGCTGGTGGGGTCCGTCAAGTGATGAGAACGGCGACATCTGCAACGGTGAGGCCGACAACGTTACCGTGGGAGCAAACACGTGGGATGTTCAGCGGCAATACAGCAAGTATGACGACGTCAACTCCAATGGTGCCGTATTTTGCATCACGGAGGCGCCGAGCCCGCTTCCAAAACTAAGCCCCGGACCGTCCGGCCTGACTGCGTCAATGGCGTCGGCGCAGCGTATTGGCAGCTACAAGGGCTTTCTGCCCTTACCCGCCGCGCACTTCGATATGAAGAACAAGCAGACCGCGTTCGAACGAAGAACTCATGAAACGCTACGTAAAGAAGATATTCTATCCACTTAGCCACGAAAACCTGTTTTCCAATCTGCCGGCAGTACTTCGAAGCGTCGCGGACGTTTTGGAGAAGGATCAGAGCTGACTACTCCACGCAAGCGATAACGACCGGCAATCGGGCAGCCAGATTCACGTCAACCGCACAGCGACGTAGCTGCCGGGCGCGTCCTGGGTTGGCTTGAGCTTGCCGTCGCCGGGTGTGCGAGCGTCCACCATCTCGGCATCGAGTGCGGTGACCCAGCGGTGCCAGTCCGGCCACCAGGATCCGGCGATCTCGGTGGCACCGGCAAGCCACTGCTCCGGGTCCGGCGGCAAATCGGTGTTGATCCAGTGGCTGTATTTGCCGCCCTCCGGCGAGTTGACCACGCCGGCGATGTGACCGGAAGCCGCCAGCACGAAGCGTTTCGGACCGGACAGCAGTTGCGTCCCCCGGTAGGTGCTCTTCCAGGGCGCGATGTGGTCTTCGCGGGTGGAGAGGAAATAGGCCGGGGTCTTGATCTTGCGCAGGTCGATGGGCACGCCGGCGAGACTGATCCCGCCCGGGTCCTTCAGCAGGTTTTCCTGATACATTTTGCGCAGGTAGAAACTGTGCATGCGCGCCGGCATGCGGGTGGAATTGGCGTTCCAGTACAGAAGATCGAAGGGGAACGGGTCATTGCCGAGCAGGTAGTTGTTGACGACAAAAGACCAGATCAGGTCGTTTGCCCGCAGCATGTTGAAGGTGGTCGCCATCTCGGAGCCTTCCAGATAGCCGCGGCGATTCATCTTCTCTTCCAGGGACTGGAGCTGCTCCTCGTCGATGAACACGCCGAGCTCGCCCGCTTCGGCGAAATCCAGCATGGTGACGAAGAAGGTCGCCGATTTGATCCGCTCGTCGCGCTTGGCGGCCATGTATGCGAGGGTTGAGCCGAGCAGAGTCCCGCCGAGACAATAGCCGATGGCGTTGACGTCACGCTCGCCCGTCGCTTTCTCGATCGCGTCGAGAGCGGCGAGATAGCCCTGTGTCATGTAATCTTCGAAGCCCTTCTGGGCGAGCTGCTCGTCGGGGTTCACCCAGGAGATCATGAAGACCGTGTGGCCCTGGCTGACCGCCCAGCGGACGAAGCTGTTCTTCGGTCGCAGGTCGAGGATGTAGAATTTATTGATCCAGGGCGGGGCGATCAGCAGCGGCCGTTTCAGCACCTGCTTCGTGGCCGGGGCGTACTGAACAAGCTGCATCAGCTCGTTCTGGTAAATTACCTTCCCGGGCGAGACGGCGATGTTCTGCCCCAGCTTGAAGGCCTCCATGTCCGTCATCTTGATGCGGAGCTTGCCTTTGCCTCGTTCAAGATCAGCGAGCAGGTTATTGAGACCCTTGAGCAGGTTTTCGCCGCCGGTTTCGGCGGTCTTGCGCAGCACCTCGGGGTTGGTGAGCAGGAAATTCGACGGGCTCATCGCGTCGATGAACTGGCGCGTGTAGAAATCGACTTTTTGGGAGGTTTTCGGGTCCAGCCCATCGACCTGCTTGACCACGTCCTGCACATAGCGGGCGGAGAGCAGATAGCTCTGCTTGATGAAGTCGAAGACCTCGTTCTCCCGCCACGCCTCGTCCCTGAAGCGGCGATCGGAAGCCGGGGCATCGATGACGGGCTTGGCGTCCATGCCCATCATGCGCTTGGCGGTGTTCTGCCAAAGCGTCATGTAGTCCTGCCAGAAGCCGAGCTGGGCCTGCATCACCCGGGCCGGGTTGGCGATCATCCGTGCGGTCATTTCGAGGAAGGCGCTGCCGATGTTCAGGGGATCGGCGGACGGTTCCTCCTTGGTCTGGCGCTTCAGCCAGTCGTTGACGATCCGTTGCGAGCGTTCGGCGATATCGGCCATCGAGCGGCCCACCACGGCGGGGTCAGGCAGCTTGAACCCGGCAGTGTCGGGCTTGTCCGTCGTGGACATACGGGCATCCTTTCCGAGGGCTGCGCCCTTCGCTACATCAGCGGCTTACGAGAGCGTGGGGCAACAGAATCCATGTCGGCGGTTGAAATGGGGGCGCAACCTACTCGGCGGCAAGGGCGCATTCAAGGCGGCTTGGGTATGTGCGTTGCAGCACTTGGTTGCACGTTGCTTGGCGGCTGCGCCTCGATGAACCCGGTCAACTGGTTCCACGCGGCTGAAGGCGGCGCGATCGCGAAGCCGCATCAACCGCCGCCCGGGCTGAACCAGCCTTATCCCAACCTGGCGACGGTACCGGAGGCGCCACCGGCTCCGGACATGGCGGCGCTGCGGAAGATCACGGCCGGGCTGGTGGCTGATCGGGCCAATGCGCAGCATGTGGCGGCGGCGGCGCCATTGGCCGATCCGTCGCTGCCGTCGGCATCGCCGGGCCTATTCGGGGTGGGAACGGCGCCGCCTCCGGCTCCGCCGGGCCAGACCGGGGCGAGCGCCAGCCTGCCGGCCGCGACTGCACCGCCGGCCGCACCTGCCGCGCCTGCACCCGCTGCGGCATCTGTGCCGGTTCCAGCACCGGCGCCACGGACCGTGGCTGCGACGCCAAGCGTCGAAAAAGCGCCGGTCGGAACGGTGGAAAGTGCGGCTTTGCCGGCGATACCGGCAGCGCCGCCGCAGCCGCCCAATGTAGGCTCGGGTGCTGGCCCGGGGCATGTGCAGGTCGGTGCACCCCCGGGTGAGGTAACCGCGACGAGCGTACCGGCGAGTCCTCCGCCTGCCGCCATGGCCGCGGCAAGCGCGGCGGTGCATCAGACGACGCCGAAAATGCCGAGCGGGCCGCCGGAGCCGGGAACCATGGTGGGGGTTCCGGGAAATCCGGCAACGGCGGTGGAGATCCCGTTCGCGCCGGCCTCGTCCGCGCTACCGCCGGCGTCAGTGGCGGCGCTGAAGGCGCTGGCGGCAAAGCGGGGAACCCATGTGATCGAAGCGCTGGGACGGGGCGATGCAACGGGGGCCGACCCGGCAGCGCAGCAGCAGGCGATGAGCCTGGGGTTCGCCCGGGCGCAGGCAATCGCGGCTGCCTTGGCCTCGAGCGGTGTGCCTCGGGATGCGATCCAAGTGATGGCGCTCGCCTCGGGGCGTGGCGGCGTGGCGCAGTTGGTCGAATGAGACCGCTCTCGGTGGCCCTGGCAGGGCTGGGGACGGTGGGCGTGGGCGTCCTCCGGCTGTTGCGGGAGAATGCTGAAATTGTGGCGGCGCGGGCGGGGCGGCCGGTGGTGGTGACGGCGGTCTCGGCGCGAGATCGGGGGCGGGACCGGGGGGTCTCGCTGGCCGGTCTGCGCTGGTACGAGGATCCGACGGCGCTGGCGGGCGATCCGGATGTCGAGGCAGTGGTGGAGGTGATCGGCGGCGCGGACGGGCCGGCGCGAGCCTTGGTGGAGTCGGCGATCGCCGCGGGCAAGCCGGTGGTGACGGCGAACAAGGCGATGCTGGCGGTGCACGGGGCGGAGCTGGCCGCACTGGCCGAGAAGGCGGGCGTACCGCTGGCCTTCGAGGGGGCAGTGGCTGGCGGGATCCCAGTGATCAAAGCGGTGCGGGAGGGGCTGGCGGGGAACCGGATCACACGGATCGCCGGAATCCTGAACGGGACCTGCAACTACATCCTGACGCAGATGCGCGAGAAAGGGCGCGAGTTCGGGGACGTGCTGGCCGATGCGCAGCGGCTGGGCTACGCCGAGGCCGATCCTTCGTTCGACATCGACGGGGTGGATGCGGCGCACAAGCTGGCCATTTTGGCGGCTCTGGCGTTCGGGCGGCCGGTGGCGTTCGATGCTGTGTATGTGGAGGGGATAAGGGCGATCTCGGCCTTGGATATCGGGTTCGCGCGTGAATTGGGCTACCGGATTAAGCTCCTGGGGATCGCGCGGGCGAGCGACGCCGGGATCGAGGCGCGGGTGCATCCGTGCATGGTGCCGGAGAGTGCGCCTCTGGCCGGGGTCGAGGGGGTTTACAATGCCGTGGTGGCCGAGGGCGATTTTGTCGGCCGGGTGATGCTGGAAGGGCGCGGGGCCGGGGCGGGTCCGACGGCTTCGGCGGTGGTGGCGGACCTGGTGGATCTGGCACGGGGGCGGACGACACCGGTGTGGGGCGCCGCGGCGGGGGCACTTTCGAACGCGCCGTCGGTGCCGATCTCGGCCCATGTGGGGTGTTATTACCTGCGGCTGATGGTGGTGGACCGGCCGGGGGTGATCGCGGATGTGACGGCCGTGCTGCGGGACCAGGGAGTGTCGCTGGAGAGCATGCTGCAGCGCGGGAGAGCGCCGGGCGAGGCGGTGCCGGTGGTGCTGGTGACGCATGAGACGGCGGAGAGCGCGGTGGCCACCGCGGTGCGGCGGATCGCATCGCTGGATGCGGTATTGGAGGCGCCGCGAGTGGTGCGGATCGAGGCGGGGTAGCGGGATGGGCGTGATCGAGGTGGACAGCGGTCTTCTGCCCAAGCAGCGGGCATCGGTGTCGCGTCTGATAACGCCTCTTGCTCGCCCAGGAAGTAGCGCAACGGTGATCCGTTGTTGACGAGGCTTGACGCCCTCGCTCTCGAGCCCGGATGAGACTCGAAGTGGAGATCAAGTACGAACTGGACCTTATCTACCTACTGTTATGGACATGGCGTCGGCGGTGTTTTTGTCTATGATCTGCGTATTGTCCGGTTGCAGGCAAATCGGGGTCCCGTTGCGCTCTTGCGTGTTTCGCGGCAAAATCCTTGTTCCCGTCTGCGCCTGGGAGCGCATTTTCCAGGAGCCTGCTTCGCTCCGCTCGCGGGGTGCAGCGGGGTGTCCGTCGTTCAGATGATCTTTCCCACTATATAGCCGAGGCCGAACGCAAGCAGGATCGCGGAGACCGGTTGTGCACGAACATAGCCGATGAGCTGATCCATCCCCGCACCGGGCGGGTGGGAGTTGGCCCCGATAGGGCGCCCATCGGCACCGTACAGCTTGCCCGCCGTGTCAGTCTCCTGTGGCATGCCGCTGATTGTTTCGCTCATTGCGTTGCGGTCTTCTGCTGGACACCGGGCTTTGAGTTGGTCCCGCTGCCAGAATTGGTTGCCGAGGCCTGGTTGTTGCCACCCTGATTCCCAGCGGCCGCGTTGCCCTGGTTCTGGGTGGTGACCCTCGGCGGGTTGGCATCCTGCCCTTGGTTTTGCCTGTTCTGCTGCGTCATCTGGGCGAAGGCCGGCGAGGCGGCGAACAGTACGGACAGACAGAGAACTGCAAGACCTGATGGACGCATCGCGCTCCTCCTTTGGCACTATGTGCGGAGCGGGAAACCATGCGCCCGGCAGTTGGTTCCATCACTTGAGTGATAATTGGGGCGCCCTCCCCCGGCCCCCTCCCGCGAGGGGAGGGGTGTGGTCGGAGTTATTCGGGGATGATGTCGCCGGATCCGCCGAATTCGGCTGGAAAATCCCTCAGCTTCGGCAATCCGTCACGCATCGGCAGCACGGTTTCCGCATAGTTGACGTGCACCTGGGGGACGAAGGCGAGGTCCGGAATGGTTGCGGCGAAAACATCGACCATCTTCAGCGGGGGATGAGCAGTCATCAAATGGCCGCCGCAGAGCCGGCAATACTGCCGGTGGCTCATGTCGGTCTTGTGATAAGTCGCGATGTTCTCCGCGCCCTTGGTCACTTCCACCGCCTCCGGTGGCCAGAGCGTGAAGGCATTGACCGGGCCGCCCGACCAGGATCGGCACGAGCGGCAGTGGCAGTAGCCCATGGCATTGGGAGCGCCGCTGATACGCAGCTCGACCGCGCCGCAGAAGCATGAACCTGAATATGTGTCGCTCATTCGACTCCTCCCTTGCTACCGGCACCAGCAGAACCCCTGGCCTCGGGGACCGGTTCATTCGACGCCTTCTCGACACTGTGCGCCACCTCGGTGTCGCGCAAGCTGCCGTAGTTGCTCGCATAAGCCTTGGTGAACTCGGCACCGAGCAGGAAAATCTGGGAAGAATAGTACACCCAGACCAGCAGGATGATCAGCCCCCCGGCGGCGCCGTAGCTGCTCGCCAAGGTGCTGCTGCCCAGATAAAAGCCGATCAGGGACTTGCCGACGGTGAACAGCAAGGAAGTGACCGCGGCGCCCACCAATACATCCTTCCATTGCAGATCCCGATCCGGCAAAACCTTGTAGATCGCGGCGAACAGCAGTGAAATCAGAACGAATGAAACGAGGAAATTCAGCGCCTGCAGGATCACCGAGGCAAACGGCAGAGTCTGGTTCACCGCATCGGCCAGCGCAGTCAGCGCCGCGCTGATCACGAGCGAAGCCAACAGCAGGAATCCAAGCGCCGCCACCAGCCCAAGACTTACGATGCGGGCGCGAACCAGCCGAGACACAGTGGTGCCCTTCAACTCCGCCCGCCAGATCGCATTCAATGCCGTCTGCATCTCGCCGAAAACGCCGCTCGCGGTGATCAGCAAGGTCAGCACGCCGATGATGCTGGCAAGAAGGCCCGCGGACCGGCCACGCGCGCCACTGATCGCGGTCTGCAGAAGGTCGGCGCTCTGCTTGCCCATCAAGCCGCCGATCTCGTCGCGGATGGCCCCGCTGGCGGCTTGCTCCCCGAAGACCAGGCCGGCAATGGCGATGACGATCAGTAGAACAGGCGCAAGCGACGTGGCGGTGTAATAGGCGATCGCGGCACCACGGCTGAGCGCGCCGTCATCGATGTAAGCGAGAACACTCTCCTTGGCCAACAACCAGATCCGGCGCAGCATCCGCCTCTCCCTCAGGCATCGGCGCGGCGCAGCAGAAACAAAGCCTGCTCCCCGAACAGATTGGCGAGGCTTGGGAAACGGCGCCAGGGGGTACGGCGGCCACTCTCATCGGCGGCCAGCCAGCGCTCGACCGTGTAACCCTCGGCGGCACACAAATCGAAAAAGTCGTGGATGGTGCAAGGATGGATGTTGGGCGTCTCATACCACATCCGGTCCCAGGTCGCCGTCATCGGCATGCGGCCGTTGCGCAGAAGCTGCCAACGCACCTGCCAATGACCGAAATTCGGAAAGCTCACCACCGCACGAGTGCCGATCCGCAGCATCTGGCGCAACACCTGGCGCGGACGTTCCACCGCCTGCAACGTGCGCGACAACACCACATAATCGAAGCCGCTGTCCGGGTAGTGCGCCAAATCCTCATCCGCATCGCCATGCATCACCGGCAGCCCATGCGCTACCGCACGCGTGACGAGGCCCATGTCGATCTCGATGCCGCGCGCGTCGCAGCGCTTCGTGGTGAACAAATGATCGATCAACATCCCGTCGCCGCAACCGATGTCGAGCACACGCGAGCCGGGCTCGATCATCTCCGCCATCAACGCCAAATCAACCCGCATATTCTTGGCTACGAAGCGCACCTCGTTCATGAGGGTGGGGCTCCGTAAGGCCAGGGGGCGCTGCCCTCTGTACGCCCACCAAGGGCGAGCCCTTGGAACCCATCTGCCGGCTTCGCCAGGAAGGGGGCCCAGGAGGCCGAGCGGCTCGTGCCGCCTCCGCGGCGTGGGGCCCTCTTCATGGCGAACCAAGATCGCGGGTCCCGGGGGGCCGTCGCCCCCCGGCGGGGGTTCCAAGGGGGCAGCGCCCGCTTGGTCTTGCGGAGCCCCGCCCTCACAACCGAGCGTGTGCTGCGCAGCCGGTCAGGAAGCCGGCGATTGTGCGGTGGAAGTCTGGTTCGTCCAGCAGGAAAGCGTCGTGCCCCTTATCCGTGGCGATTTCGACGAAGCTGACATTGGCGCCGGCGCTGTTAAGGGCGCGGGCAATGCTGCGGCTTTCGGGCGTCGGGAACAGCCAGTCGGAGGTGAAGGAGACCAGCAGGAAGCGGGTTGTCGTGCCGCGGAAGGCGTTGACGAGATCGCCGCCGTGGTCGGCGGCGAGGTCGAAATAGTCCATGGCCCGTGTGATGGTGACGTAGGCGTTGGCGTCGAAGCGGTGGACGAAGGTGCTGCCCTGGTGATGCAGGTAGCTTTCGACCTCGAACATCTCGCCGAACAGGGTCATCGCTTCATCGGCGCGTTTGGGAGCGTTCTGCAGACGCCGGCCGAATTTGCGCGTCAGCGCCTGTTCGGAGAGATAGGTAATGTGCGCACACATACGGGCTACGGCGAGGCCGCGGGCCGGCACGCGGCCGGTCTGCCAATAGCGTCCGCCCTGCCAATCCGGATCGGCGAAAATGGCCTGGCGTCCCACTTCGTGGAACGCGATGTTTTGCGCTGAATGGTAGGCTGCGGCGGCGATCGGCAAAGCGGCGAACACCGCGTGCGGGTAGTCGGCGGCCCATTGCAGGACCTGCATCCCGCCCATCGAGCCGCCGGTCACGGCGAACAGGCGCGTGATGCCGAGATGATCGATCAGCCGTTTCTGGGCGCGGACCATGTCGCGTATGGTGACCGGGGGAAAGTCGGTGCCCCATGGTTCTTCGCCGGCATCGCGCGGGCTGCGCGGGCCGGTGGAGCCCATGCAGCCGCCCAGGACGTTCGCGCAAATCACGAAGAACCGGTCGGTGTCGATCGGGCGTCCGGGGCCGACCACGGCGGTCCACCATCCTTCCTTACCGGTGACCGGATGAGTTTCGGTAACGTATTGATCGCCAGTGAGTGCGTGACAGACGAGGATCGCGTTCGACCGCAAAGGATTGAGCGCGCCGTATGTGCGATAGGCGATCGTGAGGCGATGAAGGTGGGTGCCGCAGTCGAGCATCATGCCGTCATCGAAACTGACATGCTCATGCGGAATCCCGGTCAGCAGAGCGGTCTGGTCCATGGCGGCGCAGTTAGGCTCACCCGGCATTATGGCGCAACCGATGGGTTTGCATGCCGGACCGGTTCCGCTATCAACCGGGGCCTCGACTGGCCAGTCACAGCATGTCAAGCCCGCTTCCAACTGCCGAAGAGCCGCCCGTACAGGAGCACTGGCCCAGCGATCTCGGGGCTTTGCGCGCCGAGATCGATCGTCTCGACGATGCGCTCCACGATCTTCTGATGCGCCGCGCCGCGCTGGTTGGACGCGTGGCTGTGACCAAGAACGGGTTTGCGCTGCGGCCCGGGCGGGAAGCGATCATTCTTCGCCGGCTGCTGGCGCGGCATGAGGGAGTGTTGCCGCGACAGACGGTCGTGCGTGTCTGGCGAGAGCTATTGGCCGGCACCACGGCGATGCAAGGTGCCTTCGTCATTGCCGTGTGCGAGGCCGACCCAGCACTCGGGTTCACCCAGGCAGCGCGGGAACAATACGGCGCGCTGACGCCATTGCGGGTGCATGGTAGCGCGGCACAGGCGATTGCGGATGTCAGCGGCGGGCGTGCTTCGGTAGCCGTGCTGCCAGTGCCCTCGGAAAGCGAAACGGCGCGGGAGGCCTGGTGGACAGCGCTGCTGCAGAAAGACGAGCCGCGCATCCATGTGGTCGCGCGGCTGCCGTTCTGGGCCCGGCGGGGCGACGGGGTGCCGACGGTTCAGGCGTTGGTCACCGCGGCGGGTGCACCCGATCCGAGCGGTCATGACCGCTCACTGCTGGGGTTGGAGATGGACCGGGATGTCAGCCGGGCGCGGCTCGCCGGAGCGATCGTCGCGGCTGGGCTGGTGCCGGAGACGATCATCCTGCGACGCGACCCCGGCTCGTCGACAGCGCACGCGCTGGTGGACGTGGCGGGCTTCATAGCGGATGACGATGCGCGATTGGCGCGGCTGGGCGGGATCGTCCGACAGCCGGTGATGCTTGGAGCCTATGCCATCCCGATCGGGGACGGCGCATGACGGGCCCTCGGCCGCGACCTGAGATACTGACCATCTCCCCATACGTCGGGGGCGAGTCGAGCGTACCCGGGGTGAACCGTGTGTACAAGCTTTCCTCGAACGAGGGGGCGTTCGGCGTGCCGCCCGGAGCGCAGGCGGCGTATGTGCAAGCGGCTGCCGAGCTGCACCGGTATCCGGATGGCGATGCGCTGGAGCTTCGGCGAGCGATCGGCGCCCGGTTTGGGCTGGACCCGGCGAGGATTGTCTGCGGCGCCGGGTCGGATGACCTGATCTACCAGCTTTGTCTCGCTTATGGCGGCCACGGGCGGGACATCATCATGTCGGCGCATGGCTTCGCGATCTATGCGATTGCCGGGACTTATGCCGGCAGCCGGGTGATCAAGACACCGGAGCGAGCGCTGACGGCGGATGTGGATGCCATGCTGGCGGCGGTCTCCCCAGCGACGCGGCTGGTGTTTTTAGCCAATCCTAACAATCCTACAGGTAGCATGCTGCCGTTCGAGGAGGTGGCGCGGCTTCGGGCCGGGCTGCCGGAGGATGTGCTGCTGGTGCTGGATGCCGCCTACGCGGAATATGTGGACCGGCCGGATTACGATCCCGGCATCCGGCTGGTGAATGCCGCCGACAACACGGTCATGACGCGGACGTTCAGCAAAATTTTCGGCTTGGGCGGCATGCGGATCGGCTGGGCGTATGCGCCACCTGCTGTCATCGACGTGCTGAACCGGGTGCGGGCACCGTTCAACGTCACCTTGGCATCGCAGGCCGCGGCGATTGCAGCCCTGGCGGAGCCCGGGTGGGTCGAGAAGGGGCGAGCGCATAACCGCGAGTACCGGGCCGTGCTGACCGCCGGGCTTGAGGCGGCGGGGATCAAGGTCTGGCCCAGCGAGGGCAATTTCGTCCTGGCGGATTTCGGGACGGCGGCGGCGGCTGATGCAGCCGATGCGTTTTTGCGCAAGCGAGGAGTCATCGCGCGCAAGGTCGGCGCCTATGGGTTGCCGCAATGCCTGCGAATCACGGTGGGCACGGCCGAGGAGGTCGGGCTTGTGGTCGAGATCTTGCGGGATTTCCGAGCCGAGGGACGTGGCTGAACCGCTCTTCCGACGTCTGGCGTTGATCGGGGTCGGGCTGATCGGCAGCTCGGTCGCCCGGATCGCGCGCGAGCAGGGCAACCTGGCGGGCGAGGTGGTGGCGAATGCGCGGACCACGTCCACGCTGGACCGGGTGCTGGAGCTGGGCATCGTCGATCGCGTGGAGAGGGATCCGGCGCGGGCGGTGGAAGGTGCTGACTGCGTCGTGTTGGCCGCACCGGTGGGAGCATTCGCCGAGCTCGCGGCGGCGATCGCTCCGCATTTGGCGCCGGGATGCATTCTGACGGATGTGGGCTCGACCAAGCAGTCGGTGATCCGGGATGTGGGGCCACTCGTGCCGGCCGGTGTGCATTTCGTGCCGGCGCATCCCTTGGCGGGGACGGAGTATTCGGGACCCGATGCCGGTTTCGCGGAGCTGTTTCGGGGACGCTGGACGCTGGTGGTGCCGCCGCCCGGTACCGATGAAGGCGCCGTCGAGACGATCGCCGAATTCTGGCGCCGCTGCGGATCGATGGTGGAGCGCATGGAACCGGCGCACCACGACAAGGTGCTGGCGATCGTGTCGCATTTGCCGCATCTGCTGGCGTTCACGATCTGCGGCACGGCCGACGACCTTGCCGATGAAAGCCGGTCGGAAGTGCTGCGGTTCGCCGCGTCGGGCTTCCGAGATTTCACCCGGATCGCGGCGTCCGACCCGACGATGTGGCGCGACGTGTTCCTGAACAACCGCGAGGCGCTGCTGGAAATGCTGGCGCGGTTCACGGAGGACGCGCAGGCAATGGCGCGCGCGGTGCGCTGGGGCGACGCCTCCTATATCGAGGACAAGGTGGAGCGCGGGCGGAAGATCCGGCGCAGCCTGATCGAACTTAAGCAGGCGTAGCGTTACGCCTCCAGCATTCGCCGCAGCAGCTCGACATCCTCGGCAAAGCCAGCATCCCGTTCCATGAGTTCGGTGACCCGCCCGACGGCATGCATCACCGTCGTATGGTCGCGGTTGCCGAATTTGCGGCCGATCTCCGGCAGGCTGCGGCTGGTGAGCTGTTTCGCCAGAAACATCGCAACCTGGCGCGGTCGCGCCACGTTGCGCGCACGCCGCGCCGAGGACATGTCGGTCACCCGGATGTTGTAGTGTTCGCAGACCTTGCGCTGGATTTCGTCGATCGTCACCCGACGGTCGTGCGCCTTCAGGATGTCCTTCAGGACCTCCTGGGTCATGTCGAGCGTTACCGGGCCGCCGTAGAACTGCGCGTGCACCACCAGCCGGTTCAGGGCGCCTTCGAGCTCGCGCACATTGCTGGTGATCTTGTGGGCGAGGAACTCGATCACTTTCGGGGAAACATCGACGCCCGCCAGGGCGATCTTCGCGCCGAGAATGGAGACGCGCAGCTCGAATGTGGTGGCGTGGAGGTCGGCGACGATGCCGCAGCCGAGCCGCGTACGGAGCCGATCCTCGAGCCCCGAGAGATCCGAGGGAGATTTGTCGGCGGAGACGACGATCTGCTTGCCGGCATCGACCAGCGCATTGAAGGTGTGGAAGAATTCTTCCTGCGTGCTGTCCTTGTTGATGAGGAACTGCACGTCGTCGATCATCAGCACATCGAGGCTGCGCAACTGCTCCTTGAAGTCGATCGTGGCATGGCTGCGGATAGCAGCGATGAAGCGGTGCATAAATTTCTCGGCGGACATGTATGCCACCGAGACGTGCGGCGTGCCTCCGTTCCGGTTTGTCAAGTCCCAGCCGATCGCGTGCATCAGGTGGGTTTTGCCGAGGCCGACGCCGCCATAGAGGAACAGCGGATTGAAGCCGGCGGAGGCCGGGCGCTCGCAGACGCGGCGGGCACAGGCATGGGCAAACTCGTTGGGTTTGCCGACAACGAAGCTGTCGAAGGTGAAGCGAAGATCGAACGGGCCATTCAGCTCTGATTTGGGTTCCGCCCGGATCTCCGAGGTCGGAGGGGTCGGCGCCACCGAACGGTTGCAAGCGGTGGCGGATCCGTTATCCGGCGGGGCGGCGGCGATGCGGCCGACTCTGAAATCGACGCGCCGGATTTCAGGATTTTCGGCCTGCCAGAGCACGTTGAGCCGCGGGCCGTAGTGCTCACGTACCCAGTCGCGCAGAAAGCGGCTTGGCAGATGCACGGTGACCTCGTCGCCGTCCACGGCGCCGAGCGTCATCTGGCGCAACCAGGTCCGGTATTCGACTTCGCCTACCTCGCTTTGCAATCGGGCGCTGACGCGCTGCCACTGGGCCGAAAGTCCATCCTGCCCTTCTTCCCCCGAAGTCCCGGACATGGCACGCTCCACCAGGATGCTGTCTGACAGCATTTTTTTGCCTCCGCTTCACGGCTCTTTCGGCCGTTCGAAAACATCATTTCCAGGCCCGAGCGCGAACCAGCACCGGGCGCCACATCAAGAAGCAAACTTGAAGAGTTAACGAGTGGGTGATCAGTGACTACGTCATGGCGACAGGTCGGAGCAACAACAATTTAACCTGCTGCTGATGGATTATGCAAAACGCAAGAAGATTGCCGGGTTTTACAAAGTTTGTATTGCACAAGCGGCGCCCTTTGCTTGGGCGCCGCGTTCCTCGGGCGAAAACGAATTGGGCTGCCGGCAACCCGGTCGGCGTGCGACCGGGCGGGGTCAGGTGGCCGGAGCAAGGTCCCTTATGCGGGCCGACAACCGGGAGAGCTTGCGCGCAACGGTGTTGCGATGCACCACCCCTTTGGCCGCAGCACGCTGCATCTCAGGCTGCGCGTCGTGCAACGCAGCCGCGGCAGCGGCCTGGTCACCGCCGGCAATTGCCAACTCCACTTTCTTGACGAATGTGCGCATACGCGATTTGCGCGCCTTGTTGCGCGCCGTCCGAACTATCGTCTGACGAATGCGCTTTCGCGCGGATGCGGTGTTGGCCATGCGTCTCTGTTCGTTCAATAGCAGTTGGTGAGCAGCCCCTACCAGCAGCGGGGCCGCGCGGAAGAGCGGGGTTCTAGGCAGCGCGTGAAGCGGTGTCAAGCAACCGACCTCAGCCCTTGCGGAAGGCCGGTTTGCGCTTCTCCACAAAGGCCGCCATCCCTTCCTGCTGATCCGGCGTGCCGAACAGCGACAGGAACAAGGCGCGCTCGTAGCGCACCCCCTCGATCAACGTCGTCTCGAAGGCACGATTCACCGCCTGTTTCGCCAGCGCGACCGCCACCGGCGACAGGCCGGCGATTTTTTCGGCCATTGTCATCGCCTGAGGCAGCAACTGATCGGCCGGAAACACGCGCGCGACAAGGTTGCACCGCTCCGCTTCCACCGCATCGATCATGCGAGCGGTCAGGATCATTTCCATTGCCTTCGACTTGCCGACCGCGCGGGTCAATCGCTGCGTGCCGCCGGCACCGGGCAGCACGCCGAGATTGATCTCCGGCTGGCCGAATTTCGCCGTGTCCGCCGCCAGGATGATGTCGCACATCATCGCGAGCTCGCAACCCCCGCCAAGCGCGAAGCCGGCCACCGCGGCAATGACCGGTTTTTTCACCCGCAACACGGTTTCCCAGCGCGCGCCGATGAAGTCCTCCATCAGCGCCTTGGGATGCGTGCGCTCCCGCATCTCCTTGATATCCGCGCCTGCGGCGAAGGCCTTTTCGTTTCCGGTCAACACGATCGCGCCGATGGCCGGATCCGCATCGAAGGCGAGCAATTGCCGGCCCAGCTCTTCCATCAGAGCGTCGCACAGAGCGTTCAGTGCCTGCGGACGGTTGAGCCGGATGACCCCGACCGGCCCGTGCGTCTCGACCAGGATGGTTGCGAATGTGTCGGCCATATTCATCTCCATCTGGTTCGCGCAAGCGAACCGGGTGAGGGTTCAGCGTTGGACGCGGGGACAATAGAAAGTGCTGCGGCCCGACTGCACAATGCGCGCGATGCCGCGGCAGGGACGACCCGGGCAGTGTTCACAGCGCTCGCCCTCCCGGCCATAGACTTTCCATGCATGCTGGAAATAGCCAAGTTCGCCGTGCGGTTGCACGTAGTCGCGCAGGCTGGAGCCGCCGGCGGCGATCGCCTCCGTGAGTGTCGCCTTGATTGCCGGAACCAGCCGCGTGGCACGCGTGCCGGCCACCGTGTGAGCCAAACGGCGCGGGCTGATACCGGCTCGGAACAACGCCTCGCAAACATAGATGTTGCCCATGCCGGCGACGACACCCTGATCCAGCAACGCCGCCTTGACGGGGGTGCGTTTCCCGGCCAGCGCCGAGGACAGCAGTGATGGCGTGAACGCCTCGCACAAAGGCTCCGGTCCCATGCCGGCGACCAGCCGGTGCTGGTCTTCCGCCGCGGTGGGCACCAGATCGACAAAGCCGAACCGACGCGCATCGACGAACCCGAGGCGCCAGCCGTCGTCCATTTCCAACACCAGGTGTTCGTGCGGCACCGGCGTGTTGCTGCCGGCGCGCGTGATCGCGATCCGCCCCGACATGCCGAGATGCAGCAGCACCGACCAACCATCATCCAGGCGCATGAAGATGTATTTCCCGCGCCGACGGAATCCGGCCACACGCGCGCCGGTCAGTTTTTGCGTGAGTCCCTTCGGGGAAAGCCCAGCGCAGGTCCGGGCGATGCGTCGCCGCGTGCACGATCAGCCGCCCTTCGAGCCGCGGGCGCAGGCCTCGCATCACGGTTTCGACCTCGGGGAGTTCCGGCATGGTGCCGCGACAGGCTATACGGAGCGTCGCATGAGCGACAACCCTGCGATCGAACCCAAAGCGGAGCGGAGCACCGATTTCGGCTACCGCCGCGTTCCGGTGAGCGCGAAACGCGGCATGGTGCGCGCTGTCTTCGACAGCGTCGCGCCGCGCTACGACCTGATGAACGACCTGATGTCGCTCGGCATTCATCGAGCGTGGAAGCGCATTCTGCTCACCGCGCTCGATCCGCGTCCGGGCCGGATGCTGCTGGACCTTGCCGGCGGTACCGGCGACGTCACGCTGGGCTGGCTTGCCGCCGGCGGTGGCATGGCGGTGCTGTCGGACATCAATGCGAGCATGCTTGCGATCGCCGGCCGCCGCGCGCTGTCGCGCAGCCTGATCGGCGATCTCGCCCTGCTGGCGGCTGACGCTGAGCGGCTGCCGCTGCCGGACCGCACGTTCGATCGCGTCGCCATCGCCTTCGGGCTGCGCAACTGCACCGACAAACCGGCCGTGCTCGCGGAGGCGCGCCGCGTGTTGCGGCCCGGCGGGCGCTTCTTCTGCCTGGAGTTCAGCCGACTGCAGGTCGCTGCCTTCACGCCGGTTTACGACGCCTGGTCGTTCCGCATGCTGCCGCGGGTCGGCGCACTGGTGGCCAAGGATGCCGAGAGCTACCGCTACCTCGCCGAGAGCATCCGCACGTTTCCCGACCAGGAGACGCTGGGCGCGATGCTGAGCGATGCCGGCTTCGCCAAAGTCGATATACGCAACCTGTCCGGCGGCATCGTCGCGATCCATTCGGGGTGGCGGTTGTGAGCGGGATCGCCGGCAAGCGCGTGCTGCTGATCGTGTCGGGCGGTATTGCTGCCTACAAGGCGCTGGAGTTGATTCGGCTGTTGCGCGCGCGCGACTGCGCCGTAACCTGCGTGCTGACCGCGGCCGGCGGCGAGTTCGTCACGCCGCTGTCGCTGCAGGCGTTGAGCGAGAACAAAGTGTACCGCGACCTGTTTTCGCTGACTGACGAGAGCGAGATGGGCCATATCCAGCTCTCGCGCAGCGCCGACCTGATCGTGGTGGCGCCGGCCTCGGCCGATATCCTGGCACGGATGGCCGCGGGGCTTGCCGGCGATCTCGCCGGCACTCTTCTGCTGGCGACGGACAAGCCTGTGCTGGTGGCGCCGGCGATGAATGTGCGGATGTGGCTGCATGCGGCAACGCAAGCGAACATGGCGGTGCTGACGCAGCGCGGGGTCCATGTCGTCGGGCCGGACGAGGGCGCGATGGCCTGCAACGAATATGGCTTCGGCCGGCTTCCGGAGCCGCCTGCGATCCTTGCGGCGATCGAGGCGCTGCTCTCGCCCGTGCATCCTTTGTCCGGCCGGCATGCTTTGGTGACCAGCGGCCCGACGCACGAGCCGATCGACCCGGTTCGTTACATCGCCAACCGATCGAGCGGGCGGCAGGGCCACGCCATCGCCGCGGCCCTGGCGGCGCGTGGCGCGCGGGTGACGCTGGTGAGCGGTCCGGTGACGGTCCCGGATCGGCCCGGTGTTGCCGTTCGCCGGGTAGAGACGGCGGCCGAGATGCTGGATGCGTGCCTGGCGGCGCTGCCCGCCGATGTCGCGGTCTGCGCGGCCGCGGTGGCGGATTGGCGGGTCGCCCGAACGGCGACGGGCAAGATCAAGAAGCGGGGGGACGCCGCGCCGCCGGCGCTGGAACTGGTGCCCAACCCCGATATCCTCGCTATCCTGTCGCAAGCGGGCCCGCGCCGGCCGGGGCTTGTCATCGGCTTCGCCGCCGAAACCGACGACCTACTTGCCAACGCCGCGTCGAAGCGCGTGCGCAAAGGGTGCGACTGGATCGTTGCAAACGATGTGTCTCCGGCCAGCGGGATTATGGGCGGCGAGGAGAATGCGATTCACCTGATCACCGCGGAGGGCGTAGAGGACTGGCCGCGCCTACCGAAACAGGAGGTGGCAGACCGCCTCGCCACCCGTATCGCGGAGGCTCTGGCATGACGATCCCGATCTCGATCCGCCGTCTGCCGCACGCCGCCGGCCTGCCGCTGCCGTCGTATGCCACGGAGGGAGCGGCCGGCATGGACCTGCTGGCCGCGGTCGATGCGCCGGTAACGATCGGCCCGGGGCAGCGGACGCTAATCCCGACCGGGCTCACGATCGCTCTGCCGCCCGGGTACGAGCTTCAGATCCGCCCCCGCTCGGGCCTGGCGCTGCGCCACGGCATCGTGCTGCCCAACAGTCCCGGCACGATCGATGAGGATTATCGCGGCGAGATTCAGATCATCATGCTGAATGCTGGAGATGCACCGTTCACTGTTGAACGCGGTGCGCGGGTGGCGCAGGCTGTCCTGGCGCCGGTTACGCGCGCCCGATGGCACGAGGTGGAGGCGCTGGCGCCGACCGCGCGGGACGTTGGGGGGTTCGGGAGTACGGGGGTATAGGGTTGCTTCCGGCTAGCCCGTCTGCATGCTGTAGAGTACATCGCGCATCGCGGCGGCCAGGGCGGCGAGATCGAACGGTTTGTCCAGCACGCGATAACCCTGGACGACCCAGCGTTGCAGAGATTCCTCCTCCGCATAGCCGGTCATAAACAGGATCGGCAGGTTCGGATACAGACGACGCGCGGCAGTGGCAACAGCGCCGCCGTCGATGTCCGGCATGACGAAGTCCACCAGCAGCAGGTCGAATCTCTGGCCGGCCTCCAGCGATGCAATAGCGGCCGTCCCGCCATCCGTGGTCGTAACTGTGTGGCCCAGCTCCGATAGCATGTCTCCGGCGGAGACACGTACCGCCGGATCGTCATCGACCAGCAGGACATGCAGTTGACGTGATTGCTTCTCCGTGGAGGGTCCGGATGGCGGAGGACCGGTGCGCGGCTCGGTGCGCGTGAGGTAGAGAGTAACGGTGGTGCCTCGGCCCGGCGCACTATCGATCGTGGCGTGGCCACCGAACTGTTCGGCGAAGCCATACACCATCGACAGGCCGAGGCCGGTCCCTTTGCCGCGGCCCTTGGTAGTGAAGAACGGTTCGAAGGCGCGACTCAGCACTTCGGGCGGCATACCGGAACCCGTATCGGCGACCGCGATCAGCACGTGATCGCGTTCCACCAGACCGGCGGGCATGCTAGGCCCAGCGGGGACATTGCGCGTGCGCAGGATGACCTTTCCGCCAGCCGGCATGGCGTCGCGTGCATTGGCCAGCAGGTTGAGCAATGCCAATTCGAGCTGCATCGCATCCGCCATCGCGTGCCAAAGTCCGTCGCCGAGCTCGTACTGCAGTTGGACCATCGACCCGCATGTGCGCCGCAGCAACTCGTCCGTGTTGCGGATGACAGCGTTGGCATCGACCGGCTCCGGCTCGATGGGTTGTTTGCGGGCGAAAGCAAGCATCTGCGCGGTCAGGCGGGCTCCACGCTCCGCCGCCTGCTGGGCGATGCCGAGCTGCCGTCGTATGGTTGCATCCGTCACACGACGAAGTACCAGCTCGAGCGAGCCCAGCACGGCGGCGAGCAGGTTGTTGAAGTCGTGCGCGACGCCGCCGGTGAGCTGACCCAGCGCCTCCATTTTGCTGGCTGCTGCAACGCCTCCTCGGCGCGCCGCCGGCGTTCGGTCTCGTCGAGCAATGCCTGCAGGCCGAGTTGCTCTTGCTCAGCCTGCCACATGGCTCGCCGAGCGGTCAGCAGCAACGCGCAGCAGGTGAACGCGGCGAAACCGGCGAAGATCGCGACGTGCTCGTACCATTCCATCAGGACCTGACCCAGGTCGATGGAATAGGCAACTACCAGGCCGGTTTCTGGGATTTCACGGTAGGCGAGCAGCCTTGGCTTGCCGGTTACGATCGAGATCACCTCCAACACGTCCTGGGCGCGACCGCTGGCCAGGGCATGCATGATCGGCGCCTGAGGAGGGAGCACGTAATCCAACCGCGGTTCCGGCGGATAGCGCATCAGCACCGTACCGTCTGCACGCATCAGCAAGGCTGCGCTGCCTTCGCGCCGTCGCAGCACGGTTTCATAGAAGTCACGGAAATACTCGGGTGAGAGAGTCACCGCAGCGAGGCCATCAAACTGCCCGTTGATCATGCGTGCCCGGCTAATCACGAAGCCGAGCGTGCCGGCCGCCTGCCCGCGAAACGGCGCGCTCACGTAGAGGCCCGTCTCCCCCTTCTCCGCAGCCTGAAAATAGGGGCGTTGGCGGTCATCGTACGGGTGCATCGGAAATTCGCGGCTGCTGGCCGAATTGTAGCCCTTGGCATCGACATAGAAGGCCGATTGCAGCTGAGGGAGTTCCCGCACGAGCCCTGCCAGGAAATCATGCACATCCTGCGGGTCGCCAATTTGCGGCCAGGTCATGGTCTGGATGCGATTGAGCTGAAGGTCCAATGCGAGCGCCGCGGTTTGCAGGACGGCTTTGCCATGCTCGGCGAGCGCATGGGTCGTTGCAGTCATCGTGTCGTGCGCGCGACCGATCACCGCGCGGTAGTCGTACCATGACGCGGCAATGCACAACAATAACGGCGCGAGCACCGAGACTGCTAGCCAAGCTCGCAGCCTGAACATCCGGCGAAGCGGTGTTCGTGCCGTCGGGAACATGCTGTTATCTTATCGTCGCCGTCGCGGCGGCCCGATAGCGCCTCGGTCACGTTCAGGTGACCATCGGGAACCAGGGGGAGCCGCATGAACAGGATCGCGCCGTACCGGCTGCAGGCGTACAACACGGCAAAGTTATCGGAGAATAAGATCCACGACGATTCGGTGGCCCGGCGCTTCGGGTTTAGCGGCGGACTCGTTCCGGGGGTGGATGTCTATGCGTATATGACACATCCACCGGCTGCGCGCTGGGGGCGCGCCTGGTTGGAGCGCGGCAGGATGGAGTGCCGCTTCATCAAGCCGGTTTACGACGGGGACGCGGTTGCCGTTTTGCCGGAAGCGACCGACGACGGTCTAGCTCTTGTGGTTGAGAGCCGCGGCGAGAGGTGTGCGCACGGCATCGCCGCGCTGACCGCCACGCCGTCAGCGGCAGGCGCGTTCGCCATACCGCCGGCGCCGCCGGAGAACCGGCCTGAAGCGGACGAGACATCGTTGGCGGCCGGCACGCACTTGGGTATGCGGCCGCTGATGCTCACGTCCGACTATGTGATGCAATACCTAGCCGATGTCGGGGAGACCGACCCACTCTATACGCGCGAGTCGCTGGCTCATCCGGCGATTGTGCTTCGCACCTGCAACTGGGCGTTGGGGCATAATGTCGTGCTTGGTCCATGGATGCATGTCGGCAGCACGGTGCAACATCTGGGACTGGCGCGTGTCGGCGACGAATTATCGGTGCGTGCGCGGGTTGCCGCGAATTACGAACACAAGGGCCACCGGTTCGTGGACCTCGACGCGCTGGTGCTCGCCAGCGGACGGGCGGTGGCCCGAATAACGCACGTGGCGATCTATCGGCCGCGGCAGGTGGCCGAACAGGCGGCTACGCCGACAGCCGGCTGAGGCGCATCACGGGAATGCGGCGCGACGTTCGTTGTTGGTAGCTTTCGTACGGCGGATAGATCGCCACCAGCCGCGGCCACAGGCGGGATTTTTCCTCCTCGTCCACACGCCGGGCGGAAACCGTGAACCGCGTGCGCCCGATTTCCACTTCTCCGTTCGGATCGGCTTCGAGGTTGCGATACCATCCGGGATCCCGCGGGGCGCCGCCCTGCGAGGCCACGACAATGAGGTCGTCGCCGTCTTGCAGATAGAGCAACGGAACCGTGCGGCGCTTGCCCGACTTGCAGCCGATAGTGGTGAGCAGACAAACAGGAGCACCGGAAGGAAAGCGGCCCATCACCTTGCCGCCGCTCAGGCGATACACCCACACATTTGCGGCGCTTGCCGCGTGCAAAAGATATTTGTTCACGGTGACGCGCCGGTCTCGCCGGCGAAATGCCGCACGAACCGCGCGCCGATCTCCGTCAGTTGCTCGACCAGCGCGACACCCGTCTCGGGCGCGCAGAGTCGCGGATCGCCGCCGCGCACGCCATTCGGTGAGACTTCGTGATACTCGACGGGAACCGCGACCTCGGCGCCTTCGAAGCGCGCTACGCCGAAAGCGGTGAGCGTCAGGCCATGGACCTGCTGCGCGGGCAAAGGCTCGGGCACCAGGTCGGGGCGCATCAATTGCGGAAACAGATGCATGCCTATGCTGGTCAGCGGATCGGCGCCATGGCCGGAGACCTTGGCCGCTTTCTCCGCGCCGACGATGCCCGGCAGCAGCGAATAGCCGATGCGCCACAGATACAGGCTGGGGATCAGGATTCTGCGCTGCACCCAAATGGGATGCGTTGCGTCATGAATCGCCTGCACATTACCGCCGTGGCCGTTGATAACGACGATACGCGTCAGTCCGTGCCGCAACAAACACGCCAACATATCGGCGATCACCGCCCGCAGCGTCGCCTGGCCGAGCGCGATACCGCCGGGCATCGAGCCGAAATAATCGGCGCCGCCGAAGGGGACCACGGGCGCCACCAGCGTGCGCGTGCCACGCTCGCCGGCCCGCCTGGCGATGCGTTCGGCGATGGCGTCGGCCAGCATGTAATCGCCCATCGGCGCGTGCGGACCCTGATCCTCATGACTGCCCATCGGCAGCAGGATCACCGGGTTGCGCGCCATCTCCTCGCGGGCCTCACCACCGGTGAGCTCGCTCATGCGGACCTTCATGTTTCCTCCTTTACGCTGCCGGTCGGCGCTTCATGAACGCGGCACGCAAGCAGGTGGCGACGACCTCGCCCCGCTGGTTGAAGGCCTGATGCTCGAACTCCACCACGCCGGCATCCGGCCGAGAACGGCTGGCGCGCACTGAACGCACGGTGGTGCGTGCGCGGATGGTGTCGCCGTGGAAGACCGGCTTGGGAAAATCTACCTTGCTCATGCCGAGATTCGCGATTGTCGTGCCGAGAGTGGTTTCACCGACAGTCATGCCGATCAACAAACCCAGGGTGAACAGGCTGTTCACCAGCGGGCGGCCGAACTCGGTGGTCCTTGCGAATTCCGCGTCCAGGTGCAACGGCTGAGGGTTCATCGTGAGGGAGCTGAACAGCACATTATCCATTTCGGTGACGGTGCGCGAGAGTGCGTGCTCGAACACTTGGCCTTCGTGGAATTCCTCAAAATGTAGTCCGGCCATGATTTGTTCTACATCATTCAACACAGAGGGCGCGGAGCACAAGGAGGACGCAGAGAAGATTTACAGGCGCGCTTCGCGCCCATTCGTAAGTCTCTGTGATATCGGTGTCCTCTGTGTCGGAGTATTATGTCCCGACCCTCAGCGCTCCACGCACATGGCCACGCCCATGCCGCCGCCGATGCAGAGCGTCGCCAGACCCTTCTTCGCATCGCGCTTCTGCATCTCGTGCAGCAGCGTCGTCAGCACCCGCGCGCCGGAGGCGCCGATCGGATGGCCGATGGCGATGGCACCGCCGTTCACGTTCACCTTCGAGGTGTCCCAGCCAAGCTCTTTGTTGACGGCGATCGCCTGCGCGGCGAAGGCTTCGTTGGCTTCGACAAGATCGAGCTGGTCGGGTTTCCAGCCGGCACGGCCGAGCACCTTGCGTGTGGATGGGATGGGACCGGTGCCCATCACGGCCGGATCGACGCCGGCTGTAGCAAACGCAACGATGCGCGCGAGTGGCGTCAGGCCGCGCTTTGCTGCTTCCGATGCTGTCATCAGCACCAGGGCGGCAGCGCCGTCGTTGATACCACTGGCGTTGCCGGCGGTCACGGTGCCATCCTTGGAGAAAGCGGGGCGCAGTTTCCCCATGCTTTCGAGGCTGGCGTCGTGGCGGATGTATTCATCGTCCCCAACGACCGTGTCGCCTTTGCGGCCCTTCACTGTCACCGGCACGATCTCATCCTTGAACCGCCCGGATTTCTGTGCGGCCGACGCCTTCTGCTGCGAGGCCAGCGCGAAGTTGTCCTGATCCTCGCGGGTGATCTGATAGGCGCGGGCGACGTTCTCGGCGGTGTTGCCCATGTGATAGCCGTGGAACGCGTCCCATAGCCCGTCCTTGAGCATGGTGTCGATGAACTCGACGCCGCCCATTTTGGTGCCGGAGCGCAGATAGGCGGCGTGTTGGGACTGGCTCATGCTCTCCATGCCGCCGGCGAGGACGATGTCGCTTTCGCCGGTACGGATCTGCTGCGCCGCCAAGGCGACCGCGCGCAGTCCGGAGCCGCAGACCTGGTTAATGCCGAAGGCTGTTTTGGAATCCGGCAGGCCGGCGCCACGCGCTGCCTGGCGCGCCGGGTTCTGCCCCTCGCCCGCCGCCAGCACCTGGCCGAGTATCGCCTCGTCCACTTCGCCCGGGTCGACCCCGGCCCGCTCCATCGCGGCCGTGAGCGCGACCGTGCCGAGCATATGGGCGGGCAAGCTGCCCAGGCCCCCGTTGAAGCTGCCGACGGGCGTGCGGGCGGCGGAGACGATGACGATGTCGTCCATGACTGATTTTCTCCCTCGAAGGGTACTGCCGCAACGTAGTGCTGCCACCGTGTGAGCAAAAGCACCTAGCTCCCCTTGAATACTGACTGACCGGTCAGTAATTAGCAACGATGGAACCGGCCGTCTCTCCCGCCGCCAAGCGACGTGTCCGCCGCAAGGATGCTCGGCCGGACGAGATCGTCGAGGCGGCGGTGGCGCTGTTCACCCAACGAGGTTTCGCCGCCACGCGGCTGGAAGACGTCGCTGCCCGGGCCGGGATCGGCAAGGGCACGATCTATCTCTACTTCCCCAACAAGGAGGAACTGTTCCGCGCCGTGGTGCGGCAGCGATTGTCGCCCAACCTCGACGTCATCGAGGCGATGGTTGCGGCGCATACCGGGTCGAGTGCGGAGCTGCTGCGCAGCATCGCCGCTCGCGCGCTGCAACTGATTGAAACCGACATCATCGCCATACCCAAGCTGGTGCTGGCCGAGTCCGGCAATTTCCCCGCCATCGCCCGGTTGTACGCTGAAGAGGTCGCGAAGCGCGGCATGGCGCTGCTGGAAGGCGTGCTGGCGCGCGGCATGGAACGCGGCGAGTTTCGCCGCCTGGACCCGCATTCGGTGCTGCCGCTGTTCACCGGCCCGATCCTTGTCATGGCGCTGTGGAAGCAGTCGCTCGGCCGGCACACCGATATCGAATTCGATCCGCGCTGGGTTATCGAGACGCATCTCGATGTGTTTCTGCGCGGGCTGGCCGCGGAGACGTCATGAAGCGCGGCCAGGCAGCTCTGGCGCTTGCCGTGGTTGCCGGTTCGGGGGCAATCGCCTGGTGGCAGATGATGCCGGGGCCTGCTCCGTTGTCCTGGCAAGGCTATGTCGATGCCGATTACGTCAAGGTGGGCCCGACACAGCAGGGGTTGTTGACATCCCTCTCGGTGCATCGCGGCGAAACTGTGCAGGCGGGCGCGCCGCTGTTCTCGCAGGACAACACATATGATAGCGCAGCACGCGACGAGGCTGCAGCAAAGCTCGCTCAGGCGAAGGCGCAGCTCACCAACCTGCAAACGGCCAGCCGCGAGACGGAGATCGCGCAGGCGGCAGCCGACGTTGCCGACGCCCAGGCGGCGCACGAACGCGCCGCGCAGGACCTCAGCCGGGCCGAGGCGTTGGTGAAGACGGCGGCCGGGACGCGGCAGCAATTGGATCAGGCGCGCGCGGATGCGCTTTCAACCGCTGCGAAAACGGCGGCCGCGCAGGCGAAGCTGGAGCAGATGCGATCGCCGACGGGCCGCGCCCAGGAGATCGATGCGCAGCGCGCTGTTGTCGGCGAGATGCAGGCGCAACTGGCGGAGGCCGAGTGGCGGCTGTCGCAGCGGCATGTATCGGCGCCGGACACCGCGCTGGTGGCCGACATCTATGCCTGGCCCGGCGAGCCGGTAGCCGCCGGGGCGCCGGTGGTGTCGCTGCTGCCGCCCGCCAATGTCCTGGTGCGCTTTTTCGTCCCCGAGCCGATGTTGCCGCACATCCATCCCGGTGAACACATGGCGATCACCTGCGACACCTGTCCGCCGCATCTGACAGCCACCGTGTCGTTCGTTTCGCCACAACCCGAATACACGCCGCCGGTGATTTTCAGCGATCAGACGCGTGACAAGCTGGTGTACCTGATCGAGGCGCGTCCACCGGCGAACGAGGCCGCGGCACTCAAACCCGGTCAACCTGTGAGTGTTGCGCCGCAATGACGGCGCTGGCGATCGACGTGCATGGGCTGCGCAAGAGTTTCGGCAGCAACAAGGTCGTCGATGGGCTCGACCTTGCGGTACCGGAAGGGGAAATTTGCGGCTTCCTCGGCGGCAATGGCAGCGGCAAGACGACGACGATCCGGTTGCTCTGCGGCCTGTTGAAGCCGGATGCCGGCGGCGGCACCTGCCTGGGCTATGACCTGATCCGGCAAAGCGCCGAGATCCGTCTGCGGATCGGCTACATGACTCAGCGTTTCAGCCTGTATGGTGATCTGAGCGTGCGGGAGAATCTCGACTTCGTCGCACAGCTTTATCAAATGCCGGACCGCGTACCGGCGATCACGGAGACGCTCGATCGCATCGGTCTGGCGCATCGGGCGAACCAGCTTGCCGGCGAACTGTCCGGTGGGTGGAAGCAACGTCTGGCGCTCGCCGCCTGTGTGTTGCACCGGCCGCGCCTGCTGCTGCTGGATGAGCCGACTGCCGGTGTCGATGCGAAAGCGCGGCGCGAATTTTGGGACATGATCAACGATCTAGCGGCCGATGGCATGACGGTGCTGGTTTCGACGCATTACATGGATGAGGCGGAGCGCTGTCAGCGCGTCGTATATCTCGCCGGGGGGCGGCTGATCGTGCAGGGCGATGTGGAAACGGTGGTGCGCGAGGCGAATCTGGTGGTGTTCGAAACCACCGGCGAGGGTTTGGAAGCCGTGCTGCGCCGCATCCGCTATGCGCCCGGGGTGGAGAGCGCAGCGATTTTCGGGCACGCACTGCGCATCGTCGGGCTCGACACGCCGGTGCTTCAACAGGCAATCGCGGCGCGCGCGCCGGGATTGGCCTGGGAGGAAGTGCCCGCGCGGCTGGACGACGTGTTCATCCATCTGTTGAACGCGCAGGAGGCGGCAGCGTGACGAATTTCTCCTTTGCCCGCGTGGCCGCGGTGTTGCGCAAGGAATGGACTCAGATGCGGCGCGACCGCGCGACGGTCGGGCTGACGGTCGCCTTGCCGCTGATCCAATTGTTTCTGTTCGGCTATGCGCTCAATGCCAATCCACGGCATTTGCCGACCGGCGTGCTGGCGGCTGACCACTCCGATTACACCCGCGCGCTGGAAGCGGCGCTGGTGAATACAGGCTATTTCGATCTGCGTTCCTTCAGTTCGGAAAAGCAGGCTGATGAGGCGCTGGCGGACGGGAGGGTGATGTTCGTGCTGAATATCCCGCCCGGGTTTTCGCGCGATGTGGACCGCGGCGAGCATCCGCAAGTCCTGATGGATGCGGATGCCACCGATCCGACCGCGATCGGCAATGCGACCGCGGCGGTGGCGGCGCTGAATGCCAGCGTGTTGAACCGCGAGCTGCCGCCGAGTTTGCAATCGCAGCCGGCCGCGCCGCCGTTCCAGGTGGTGCTACATGCCCGCTACAATCCGGAGGCGATCACCGCGTTGAATATCGTGCCGGGATTGATCGGGATCATACTGACCTTCTCCACACTGGTGATCACCGCGCTTTCCATCACGCGGGAGCGCGAGGCGGGTACGATGGAGAACCTGCTGGCGATGCCGGTCCGCCCGATCGAGGTGATGCTGGGCAAGATCATTCCCTATGTCGGGCTTGGGTATGTGCAGGTCTTGCTGATTCTGGCCATGTCGGTGATCGTGTTCGGTGTGCCGGTACGGGGGTCGGTGCTGCTGCTGTTGGTTGTGCTCGGGCTGTTCATCGCCTGCAACCTGGCGCTGGGGTTCACGTTTTCGACGATTGCGCGGACCCAGATGCAAGCGCAGCAACTGGCGCAGTTCGCGCTGCTGCCGTCGTTCATGCTGTCGGGGTTCATGTACCCGTTCCAGGGCATGCCGGTCTGGGCGCGGGCGATCGGCGAGTGCTGGCCGCTGACGCATGTGCTGCGGATTTGCCGGGGGATTCTGCTGAAGGGGAATGGGCTGCCGGAGATTATGCCGGACCTGTGGCCGATTGCGCTGTTCGCGGTGGTGGTGGGGGCGATTGCGGTGTGGTCGTATAGGGAGACGCTGGATTGAGAGGAGCACGGCAACCTGGGGCTCCGTTTCCGATTCGATCTTTGCGGCGATGCTACGGCTGTTTATTACATACATCTTATAAAGACGAGTCACGGCATCTGATACGAGACAGGATCCTACACGGCAACTCTGCTAAGCCCAGGGTAAATTTAGATTAACAAGGTTTACGCCCCGTTTTACTAAAACGCCCTCTTTATCCCACCAGATCCCGCTGATCGGTCCGTCCTGAGAAATAGCCAGAATTCGGCAGTCGTGATCCTGGCTAGCTAGTTTTATTGCTGACCGATGGCGCATTCCAAACTGCTCGATGTCGCAAGTCGGATGACTTCGGTCCATCTCCTCCCTGACATCATAAACCTTCGCCCCTGGCAAAAGTTCGGCCCTGATCTCTCCGCCAAATCCGAGTAGTCTTAGGTCGTCTGCGATCACGATTGAACCGTCACACCCGGATAATCCAGCAACAAAACGCGTTGCCTCCACCAATAGATCGTAAGTATCTCTGCTCACAAGTTCAGCCTTGTATACTTCACCTTCTGGCACGCCGTGACCATCTTCCAGAAGTTCAGTGTAGTCACCGAGCACATGCCGAGAATTAATAAACTTGACAAAAGCATCGAAAAGAACATTGGAGTCGCTCTGGTATTTCAGTTTAATAAGAGTCGGATCCACTTTACGATCCCCTGGGATCACTATCAGCATGCCGCCGTGAGCCGAAGAGCTAATCGCATTTGCGATCGCTGCGTACGTATTCCAAAGCGCAATAAACTCAAATGACTCGAAATCACGCGGAAGCTCGTATTCTGGTGTAATGATAGCCTCGTTCATTCTTCGTAGGCCCTTATTCGCTGGATCGTGGAGAAATAAATTGAGACCAATTCCCTTATGGCCCTCGATCACGCCGTCTACGAGAGTTGCGACCTGATATGCGCCTTGATACACGCGTAGACGGCCTGGCCTGTCGATCTGTACAAGCAGGCTGCCAGGATGGCGATACCGATATCCCAGAGCGGCGCGAGCGCGATGCCACGATGTGCCAAGGTCGACCAGGCCAGAGATCCGCCACTCACTCTCGCTCCAGGCGACCCAGACAGCGGACTTTCTAAAATTTACCGCGGGCGCCAGCCGCCGGAGTTCTGCCACGCTGAGAAGCCTAGCCGGTGTGAACTGCCATCTCGTTCCAAGAATTCCGGCATTGTCGATATGTCCCTCTGGAACAGCAGCAATATTGAACTGCGGGTAACGGCCCTCTTCCGGTGCACTGGCCGTAAGGTAGCAAACCTCCAGAAGTTGCTTCAACAGCTTGAGGGGCGGGCAAGGTGGAGGCTCGTACTCCCCCGCTACCATGCTGTGCCACCGATCAACGACAACTTTAGCGAGGTGACTAGGAAACGCGGGCACTGTTGCCCTCCAAGTTGCATACGTTCTCGACTAACGCGCAACCGTTCGCCAGGAGACCTGATTGAACACAGGAAGCGTGTGAAGGGCTGAATTGGTCATAGCGGACCATCGTAGCGCGTGTACTGGGCCGTACGCTAGACCGACCGAGTTCGGGATAACTGCGGGGTCCGCCCACTATGGCTGAAGCCACCGGCGTATTGCTTCCCGATCAGAACGCATAGATAGCGTCGGATGTGGCTGCCGGCATGACATACGATTTCAGGCCCTCGCGATCGACGACATCAACACGCCCCTCGAACAGGCCGGCGATGTAGTCCTTAATACCGACATACTCATAAATGCCGACCGGTGCGTCGGGATCGATCTCGATCATCGCTGTCGGGACGTTCGTCGCCCCGTGCGCGCGAGCCAAACAGGGCGGCATGGGCCACGCCGCGGGCGCGCAGCGCCGTTTCGTTCTCCCGCAGCCGGGCGATGATCTCCTCGCGGTTCATGCGCATCCTATAACGCGGAATCGGCAATTTTGCAGCCCGGTATCATCGTGTTCCGTGGGGCGGCCTCAGCGTTGAACCCAGGGTCGGCGAAAGCGCGCGCTGCCGTTCATCACGTGAGCGGGGCCAGCAAGCGGGCCTGTAGTCCTTGCTTGCCGACGAGCGAGACGGCTTTTCTGTCAAACGAGACGAAAGTCTCGCCACCAAGCCATTTGCCGTCATAGGCAATCACGCCATCCGCGAAGTCGCCGCCGGCATCCAGCACGCGAAGCCCCGCCTCAACCGCGGGACGCTGGACCACGACGTTGCGCATGTCGAGCAGACGGCGAATTGCAGCTGCGATGTCCGCGCGCCCCGTCTTGTATCCCCGATCCAGAACCCACACGAATTCGCAGAATGATTGCACGCTGATCGCGACCGTCTCGGCGCTTTCCAGCGTCTCGATCGCCACGTGCTGCTGGGCCTCGTCATTGTCCAGGAGCGCGCGCAGCAGCACGTTCGTATCGGCCGTGATTTTCACGTCCGGACCAGTCCGGCCGCCGCGCCCGCCTCGGCTATCGTGTCGTTGATGTCCTCGATCGACAGCCGTGCCCCGTTGGTCTTCCCCTTGAGGAAGCCCTGCAACGCGCGCCACGAACTCTGCGACCGTTCGGCCCTCAGTTCCACCCGCCCATCGGGCAGCAGATCGAGCCTGATCTTGTCGCCAGGCTGGATGCCAAGATGCTTCAGCACGTCTTTCCTGAAGGTGACCTGGCCCCGTGCGGTGACGGTCAAAGTGGTCATGGCCTCGAACTCTTCATTCGCGAATGCAGATGATAATGCAAAATCGCATTACAAGCGAGCCTGATATCGCCGCTTTCCGTGGGGCGGCTATAGGAAAGCCATGCCGCCGGTCGAGGAAGCGCCGCTGATCGCCACCGTGCTGCCCCCGGGCGAGGGCTTTGGCCCGGGACGGGCCGGCGCGGTGGCGCTGATCGTGCGCAGCTATGGGCGCATGTTGCCGGCCCTGGTGTTGGGCGGCCCGCAAGCCGGCCCGGTGTTCGAGGACGTGCCGTTCCGCGCCATTCGCCCGCCGCTCTGGCCGCCGGGCAACATCAACGAACGCTACGCCGTCGGGGTGACCCGTGTGCTGCGCACGCTCGCCCCCGCACTGATCGAGGTGCATAACCGCACCGAAGTGGCGCTGTCGCTGGCAACGCGGTTTCCACACATGCCGGTGACGCTGTTCCTGCACAACGACCCGCAGGCGATGCGACGCGCCCGAAGCCCCGCCGAACGCGCTCGGTTGCTGGCCCGAATGGCGCGCGTCGTGACCGTATCGGCGTTCCTGCGGGACCGACTGCTGGAGGGCGTGACGCCGCCGCTGGAACGCCCCCCGGTCGTCCTACCCAACCCGATCGAGCTGGCCATCCTGCCCTCGCCGAGGCCGCGGCAGCCGCATGTGTTGTTCGCCGGCCGCGTCGTTCCGGAGAAAGGCACGGATGCCTTCGTCGCCGCTTGCGCTGAGGCCCTGCCGCGGCTTCCCGGCTGGCGTGCCTCGATCATCGGCGCCGACCGCTTCCGGCCGCAAAGCCCCGAGACGCGCTACACGCGTGAGGTACTCGCCGCCGCGGTGAAAGCCGGCGTGCACATGGCGGGCTACCGCGACCATCCGGAGGTTATCGCCGCGCTGAGCCGCGCCGCGATCGCCGTCGTCCCCAGCCGTTGGGCCGAGCCGTTCGGCATGGCCGCGCTGGAAGCGATGGCCTGCGGCGCCGCGCTGATCTGCTCGCCTCGCGGAGGATTGCCCGAAGTCGCCGGGGAAGCGGCGGTCTATGTGGACCCGGATGACACGGCCCGGATGGCCCAGGCAATGGTGGCCCTCGCTCGCGACCCGGAGCGGCTTGCGGCACTGGGCGAGGCCGGCCGCACCCGCGCCCGCCGTTTCGCGCTCACCGCAGCCGCGACAAGGCTGGCTGCCCTGCGCCGTGAGATCCTGGCCGCCGGTGGTCCCCCCTTCCCTGCCCGCCTATATACTCCGGCAACGGATCGGATGGAGCATTAGCCGATGGCGGACGCGACAAGTTTGGACAAGGTACCGGCGAACCAGGTGCCGGTGACGGTGCTGACCGGCTATCTCGGCGCCGGCAAGACGACGCTGCTGAACCGCATCCTGACGGAGCAGCATGGCCGCAAATACGCGGTGGTGATCAACGAGTTCGGCGAGTTGGGGGTGGATAACGACCTCGTCGTGGATACCGACGAAGAAGTGTTCGAGATGAACAATGGCTGCATCTGCTGCACGGTTCGCGGCGACCTGATCCGTATCGTCGGCGGCCTGATGAAGCGGCGCGACCGGTTCGACGGCATCATTATCGAAACGACCGGGCTGGCGAACCCCGCGCCGGTGGCGCAGACCTTCTTCATCGACGAGACGGTGCGAGAGAAGACCCGGCTGGACGCTATCGTGACGGTGGTCGATGCCAAACACGTGCTGGCGCGGCTGGAGGATAGTCATGAAGCGGCCGACCAGATCGCTTTTGCCGATGTGATCGTGTTGAACAAGACTGATCTGGTGTCACCGGACGAGTTGGCAGAGGTGGAACGCCGCATCCGCCAGATCAACCGGTTCGCCGTGATCCACCGGACCGAGCGGGCGGCGCTGCCGATCGCGCAGGTGCTCGATCGCGGCGCGTTTGACCTGAAGCGCGTGCTGGAAATCGCGCCCGACTTCCTGGAGGACGACGAGCACGAACACAACGATGACGTGACATCGGTCAGCTTCGAAGTGGAGCGCCCGATCGATCCGGAGAAATTCAACGCCTGGATGGGCGTGCTGTTGCAGGAGAAAGGTCCCGACCTGCTGCGCACCAAAGGCATTCTCGACCACAAGGGCGATGATCGGCGGTTCGCGTTCCAAGCAGTGCATATGATTGCCGACGGCGATTTCATCGGGCCCTGGAAGGACGGCGAGCCGCGCAAGAGCCGCATTGTGTTCATCGGCCGCAACCTCAACCGCCCACAGCTTCGCCGAGGCTTCGAGGGCTGTCAGGCTGATTAGGCGCTCACCCGCCGCGCTATGGGCGGCGACCTCTCCCGCAAAGCGAGAGAGGTGTACAGATCAACCGTGCGGAGATTCACGGAATGGGAGAAACGGTTGCCGCGCGCTTCCTGCTCGACGGCTGCGGTGTCGGGCGCGAGCTCGGCGCATTCGTGGTGGCGGCGCGGTTCGATCGCAACGACCGTATCGCTGCTTTCGCGCTGGGTGATGGCACGCTGCAGCTATTCGATATGGCTGACGGCGAAAGCTGGCGCGCGGTGACCGTGCATGACGGCGCGGCGCTCGCGCTCGCAGCACATCCCGCCGGCGGCTGGATATCAGGCGGTGATGATGGTGCGCTGCGGCGGATCGGCGCCGATGGCGCAGTGAGCGATATCGCGACATTCGGTATGAAATGGGTAGAGCAGGTGGCGAGCTGGCAGGGAGATAAAGGGCTGTTCGCCTGCGGGGTCGGCAAGATCGCGCATCTGTTCGATGCAGCGGGCACGAAGCTGAAGGAGTTGGCGCACCCGTCCTCTGTTACTGGCCTGGCCTTCGATGGGAAGGGCAAGCGGCTCGGCGCCTCGCATTACAACGGTGCCAGCCTGTGGTTTGTCGCCGCGAAAACCGACAATCCGCGGTTGTTGGAATGGAAAGGAAGTCATATCGGGATTGCCATTCACCCGAACGGCGACGCGGTGGTGACCGCCATGCAGGAAAACGCGCTGCACGGCTGGGCGCTGCCGGACGGCAAGCACATGCGCATGAGCGGCTATCCGGGTAAGACGCAGGCGATGTCGTTTACGCGAACGGGCAAGTGGCTGGCGACCAGCGGCGCCGATTCGATGGTGCTGTGGCCGTTCTTCGGCGGCGGCCCGATGGGCAAGGCGCCGATCGAGCTGGCCGGCGGCGATGGTATCGTTTGCACCCAGGTGGCCTGCCATCCGAAGGAGGACATGGTGGCGGGCGGGTTTGCCGATGGCTTGGTGGTGCTGGCGGATATCAATTCATCGCGCATCCTGCCGGTGGCGCCACCGGGGCATGGGCCGGTCTCGGCGCTGACCTGGAACGGGGCCGGCACGCATCTGGCGATCGGGAGCGAAAACGGCTTCGCGGCGGTGGTGGATTTCTCGAAACGGTAAGGGGTGGTCGGTGCATGGACCTGATTACGGCCAATGGACTGCGCATGCCGCAGCTTGGTTTCGGCACCTGGCGGATTGCCGGTCCTGAGTGCCAAGCGGCGGTGGAGAGCGCGCTTTCTCTCGGTTATCGCCATATCGACACCGGCCAGATGTATGGAAACGAGGCCGAGGTCGGCGCCGGCGTTGCCGTTTCCGGCGTGCCGCGAGCGGAGCTGCACATCACCACCAAGGTCTGGAACGACAGCCTGTCGCCGGAACGTCTGCGCGCGGTGATGGCGGCGAGTCTGGAGAAGTTGCGGATGGACTATGTGGATCTCTATTTGATCCACTGGCCATCGCCGGACATGGACCTACCGGCGGTGCTGCAGACAATGATGGCGCTGCGGCAGGAGGGGAAGGCGCGCGCGATCGGCGTTGCGAATTTCAACGTGGCGATGCTCCGTACGTCGGTCGAGCAAGTGCGTGCGCCGATCGCCGCCGTGCAGTTCGAGTACCACGCGCTGCTGCGCCAGCCGCCTTTGCTGGCATATCTGCGGGAACGCGGGATACCGATCATCGCTTATTCGCCGCTCGCCAAGGGCCAGTTGGCGAGTCATCCGGTGCTGGCGAAGATCGCCGAGAAGCACCGCGCCACGCCATCGCAGATCGCGCTCGCCTGGTTGCTGGAACAGAGGGACGTGGCGCCGATTCCGAAATCAGTGCGACGAGCGCGACAGCAGGAGAACCTCGCCGCGCTGGATGTGCGGCTCGACGCGGAGGATCGGGCCGCAATCGAGGCGCTGCCGAAAAACCAGCGCTGCGTCAGTCCAGGGTTCGCGCCGGTATGGGATGCGACGGGCTGAGGTGCTGTCCGGCTACCCGCCGCGGTTCCGCAGGGTGAAAGCGATGGCCTGATCGCCCACCTTGGGTGTGAGAATGCTGTTGCCGCCGACCGCGAACACCACATATTCCCTGCCCTTATACTCATAAATCGCTGGTATGGAGACAGCCGGCGCTTCTACCCGCCACCGCCACAAGGATACCCGGCGGCGCGGTTGCGTACGCCCATTCCTTGCCGCCCCAGCCAATGAACAGCAGGTTCTTGTAGAGGGCGTATCGAATCCAGCGCGATCAACAGGGAGAACAGTGCGATCAGCGCCGAAGCGACGAGTACTCCCAAGGCGCCCCAAGTTCCATGAATTCCGTCGTCAGCCGAGAAGTAAGCCAGGATCGCATTCACCGTTCCGCCGACGGCACCCACGACCGTCATCCAGAGACCCAGGTTGTTGGTCGCGCCCACGCTCCTCGCCATTGCCGTACACTCCCGCCGGGAACGCTTACACCAGAACAGGTATGTTGAAGCTATTCACGGTTTCCCGGCGGCCGCCAAGCGGAAATCAAGGCCCGCCTATCAACTCCGACTGAACTTGCCTAGCGATATACACACAAGAGAGTGAGGAAGCCATCGTCAGGTAAATCGTCCTCGCGTCTCCTGCACCAGCAGGCTGCCGATTAGAAACAGCCCATAGATGCCCACGGCGAACCAGCCGAGCACCATGGGAATATGCGCGGTGGTCCGGCTGGCGAGCGAGACGAAGGTCGGCATGGTGCCGCCGATCGCAAAGCCGATATTCCAGGACAGGCCGGTGCCGCTCGCGCGCAGCGCGGTCGGGAATCGCTCGTTCAGGAAGATCAGCACAGGCGCATAGGCCGCGTTACCCAGGAACGCAATCGCCAGCGCGTAACCCGTTGCGGCCAGCGCCCCGCCGGCGCGCGCCATCCCGGTGAACAACAGCGGCAGAGCGACGATATTGACGATCGTCATGAGGCGGAACATCCGGCGCCGACCCGCCCATTCGCTGACCGCCCCAACCAGCAGCGACCCCAGGATGCCGACACAGCTCGCGGCCATCAGAATTCCCGAGGTGGTGGTGTTCGGCAGCTTGTTTACCACTTTCAGGAATGTCGGCAGGAAGCCGGACGTGATGTAATAACCGCCGCCGGCGCCGAAGGTGATCAGCAGGTTCAGCAACAGCACGCGGTTATAAGCGTCGCTGAACAGCGTCCGCAACGGAGAGCGCGAGTGGCCCCGGCCCTGCCGCGCAGCATCCATCTGCCGCCAGAACGGCGATTCCTCCAGAGCGCGGAACACCATCAGCCCCAACACAGAGCTGGCGATGCCGCAGAAGAACATGAACCGCCAGCCCCATACGGCGAAACTGTCGCCCGGAAACAAAGCCGAAGCGACCAGGAACACCGTGGAGGCGAGCAGGGCCCCGAGGCCACCGCCGCCGCCGCCGATCATCCCCGACATCATCCCGCGCCAGCGCGGCGGCACCGATTCCGTGCCGATCGTGTGGGTGGACGCGACCACGCCGCCCACGAACACGCCCTGCACAAGGCGGAGAAGGAGAAACAGCACCGGCGCAAGTACCCCGACCTGCTGGACGGTCGGCAGCAACCCGAATGCCGCGGTGACGATGCCGACGCCGGTCACCGCCACCGTCATCGCGCGTTTGCGTCCTCGCAGATCGGCGAAATTGCCGAATACGGCCGAGCCCACCGGACGCATGAACAGCGTGACGGCGAAGGCGGCATAAACAGCCGCGAGCGACAGCGTCGGACGCTCGGCCGGGAAGAAGGCGTGGCCCAGTACCCGGCGCGACATAGAGCAGGATGAACAGGTCGAAGAGGTCGAACGACCAGCCCAGGCAGGAGGCAAGCATCGCCACCGCGACCTTGCGATCGATCCGTGTGTTGGCGGTATCGGCGCCGGCCGGCATCACGCGTCCAGCGCTGCCCGCCAATCGGCGGACGGATCGACGATCCGCTCGGGATCGACCTCGCTTTCACCGGGCACGGCAATGCGCTTGAACCGCATCTCGGGCGCGTCGAGCGGCTTGGTGGCGTCCAGCCCCATTTTCGCGCTGACCCCGTCCGCGGCGGACGGGTCGAGTTTCGAGCCCTGCGCTTCGCCGATCACGATCAGGTCACGATCCGCCTGGAACCGTGTCGCCACCGCCCATTCGACTTCGGTGGGGTCGTGAATATCGACATCCTCGTCCACCACGATCACCTGTTTCACATCGTAGTGCCCGCCGAAAGCACCGAGGATGACGTTCTTCGCCTCACCCTCATTGCGCTTCCGCAATTGAACGTAGAGATGGTAGCGGCAGACGCCGCCCCGGCTGAGGTGCACGTCGCGAACCCCGGGAAAACTCCGCTGCAAATGGGAGAGCAGCGTGGCCTCTCGTGGGATACCGCCCAGAAGCAGATGCTCGAGCCCGCCACCAACGATCGTATGGAAGATCGGTTGGCGCCGATGTGTTACAGCATCGACCTGGATGACATGGCGCTTCGCCCGCTCGCCGTAATATTGCGGGAATTCGCCGAACGGCCCTTCCTCCTCGCGTGCATGCAGCTGGATCCGGCCTTCGATCACGATCTCTGCCTGCGCCGGGACGCGCACATCGTTCGTCGTGCACCGCACCACATCGGCCGGTGCGCCGTGTAAAGCGCCGGCGATGCCGAGCTCGTCGAAATCCAACGGCGCGATCGCCTGGGAGGCCAGCAGAGTCAGGGGATCGACGCCTATCACGATAGCGATCGGCAGGTCGTTGCCCGTTTCGGCGGCAAGCTGGAAGTAAGCCATCGTATGGCGCGGCAGGATCAAGGCGCCGAGCCGGTCCGGCGCGTTGATCTGCAGCCGGTGGATCGACACGTTCTGCGCGCCGGTGCGGGGGTTGCGCACAATTGCCAGCCCTGCGGTGATATACGGCCCGCTGTCATGCTCGTTATGCGTGGGGATCGGCAACAGCGCGCCGAGATCGATGTCGCGCGTGTGGACCAACTCCTGCGCCGGCCCTTGCGCCACCTCCCGATAGGGCAACGGCGAGGCGGCCGCTTGCTGGAATCGGCGCAGCAGGTCGGACGGCGCGACACCCATTGCCTCCGCCATCCATTGGCGGTTGGACGTCAGCCCGGAGACAACCGGAACCGGATGGGCGTCCGGCCGTGGGAAGAACGTCGCCTTGCGGCCGTCGAAGCGGTTGGCGATGGCGGCGATCTCGAAACGCAATGCACGGCCGGGACGGATCACAGCCAGGCGATCACTCCGCACTAGGTGATCAAGCCAGCCCCGCAGCGTGGTGATAGGCGCGCTCATCGACTAGGCTCCTCCGGCATGGAACCCACGCGGCTTGTTGTCGGCATCACCGGCGCCTCCGGCATCATGTATGGCCTGCGCATGCTGCAGGTGCTGCGCAACACGCAGGTGGAAACACATCTGGTCATCTCGCACGCCGGCGAGATCACCATCGCGAACGAGACGAACCTGAAATTGGCTGACATCCGCGCCCTGGCCAACACGCGCTATAAAGTGGACGACATCGCCGCGCCGCTCGCGTCCGGCTCGTTCCGTACCGCGGGCATGGTGATCGCGCCGTGTTCCGTGCGCACCATGTCGGAGATCGCGACCGGCGTGACGACCACGCTGCTGACGCGCGCCGCCGATGTCACGCTGAAGGAACGCCGCCGCCTCGTGTTGCTGGTACGCGAGACGCCGCTGCACACCGGCCACCTGCGCACGATGCTGGCGCTGTCCGAAATGGGAGCCATCATCGCCCCGCCGGTTCCGGCCTTCTACACGGCCCCGCACAGTCTGGAGGAGATGATCGATCACACGGTTGGCCGCGCGCTCGACCTGTTCGGCATCGAGACCGGCCTCACGGTGCGCTGGAAAGAGCCCTGACATTCAGCGTCCTTGAAACTTAGCCGGTCGCTTTTCATGGAACGCGGCGACGCCCTCAGCGAAATCATCCGAAGTCCGTAGCCGGCTGTAGCAGTGCCCTTCCAGCTCGATGGCGATCGACAGCGACGCATCTTCGGTATCGTTCAGCAACTTCTTCGTGGTCCGCTGCGCGAGCGGGGAGAACCTGATCAGCTCCTCCACCAACGCGTCCGTGGCGGGCTCCAACTGGTCATCAGGCACGACCTCGGTGGCGATGCCCCAGTCATACGCTTGCCGCGCCGCGATCCGCTTGGAGCGCATCACGATGTTCTTGGTGCGCGTGATGCCGACGATCTTCTGCAGCCGCGCCGAACCGCCGGAACCGGGGATTTGTCCCAGCCGCTGCTCCGGCAGGGCGTATTGGCAGGTCTCCGATACGATCCGGAAATCGCAGGCGAGGGACAGTTCGAACCCCACGCCGAAACACAGCCCTCGGTTGGCAGCAATGACCGGCTTCGCGCATCGCGCCGGGGCGGCGATGTTCCAGGCCAGCCGGGAGACATGCTCGGGCGAGGCCTCCATGAATCCCTTGATGTAGCCGCCCGAGGAGAAATTCTCCCCCGCCGCCCGCAGCACGATCACGCGAACCATATCGTTTTCGTCCAGCGCTTCGAAGGCATGCCGAAGCTGGTCGCGCTGCGGCATCATAATCACATTGAACGGCGGCCGGTCGAGCACAATGTCGCCGCGCTGTTTCGCGGTATCGATCTCGACGCGAAACCCCTCGAAACCACGAAAGCGCGGATCATCGCTCATACGGGAAGCTCCTTTTCAGTATATTCGCCGGCAACCAGCTTGCGGCGCAACAGCTTGCCGACCGGCGATTTCGGAATTTGCTCCACGAACACATAGCGGCGTGGACGCTTGAAGTCGGCGAGCCCCGATAACCGGCAATGACGATCGAGTTCTTCGGCCCCTACCGCCGCTGCCGGCCTGATGAACGCGGTCACGATCTTTCCCCATCGCTCATCCGGCACTCCGGCAACGGCTACTTCCGATACGGCCGGATGCAACGACAGGCAACTTTCCACCTCCACCGGCGACACATTCTCCCCGCCGGTGATGATCATGTCGTCCACACGCCCGGTGACGAACAGGTCGCCGTCGCTATCGAGATAGCCGGTGTCGCCGGTGAAGTACCAACCGTCGCGCAGCGCCCGCGCATCCGCATCCGGCCGCCGCCAGTAGCCTTCGAACGCTTCATCGCCGGCCAGCAACGCGATGATCTCGCCTTCTTCGCCGGGCGCCGCAAGGTCGGCAGCCAAGGTCGCGTTCAGCCGCACCACGCGGATCAACTGGTTGATCCCGGCGCGCCCGGCCGAGCCCGGCTTACGCGCGGCGTTCTGCTCGATCGTGCAGGTATAAACTTCGGAGCTGCCATAGTGGTTGACGAACAGCTCCGGCTTGAACGCCGCCACGAGTCGTTGCAGCAGCCCCTCCGTCATCGGCGCACCGGCGAATCCCAGCTTGCGCACGGAGCTGACATCCGCGCTTCCGAACGCCGGCGCGGAAACCAGATCGTGATACAGCGTCGGCACCAGATAAAGATTGCTTACCTGCTCGGCGGCAATCAACTCCAGCGCCGCGGCGACGGAAAACCGTGGCAGGCAGACGAAGCAGCCGCCGATCAGCGACATCGCTAGCAACGAGCGCACACCCATCGTATGATAGAGTGGCATGACCCCTAGCGTGCGTTCGCGGCGGGCATACAGATTCTGCGCCACATGGGCGACGGCCGCCGCGCGCTCGGCACAATGCCGCCGCGGCACGCCCTTCGGCCGCGAGGTGGTACCGGAGGTATACAGCATCAGCGACCAGTCCTCGGCGTTCGCGCGCGGAACCGCATCCATCGCCGGCGCGGACAGGATCTGATCGAACGCGATTTCGCCCTGCTCTGCCTCCTCCAGCGCGATGCGGGGCATGCGGACAGTCTCCTGTGTCGCGCGCACTGCCGCGGCCGAAAACGGCTCGAAAACCACCGCCCGCGCCTCCGCATCGGTCAGGCAGTACTCCAGCTCCTCGCTTTTCGCCCGCCAGTTCAGCGGGGTGATGATGATGCCCGCAAGCTGGCCGGCCCAGTGCAGCGTCGCCGTCTGCCAGCGGTTCTGCAGCACAGTCAACAGATGATCGCCGCGCCGCAGGCCCAACGCGTCCAGCCCGCCGGCCACCGCCGCGATGCGGTCCCACCAAGCCGCATAGGTCAGGCGTGTGTCGCCATCGACGATCGCTGTCGCGTGCGGATCGCGCGCCACGCTCGCCAGCAGGCTGGTGCCGAGGTCAAGCATCATCCCCTCCCGCGACGGCCATTACCGCCGTGACGATGCTCACGTAACCGGTGCAACGGCACAAATGCCCGGACAGGCAGGTACGGATCTGCGCCTCCGTCGGATGCGGCACATCACGGAGCAACGCATCCAGCGACATCAGGATGCCGGGCGTGCAGAAGCCGCATTGCAGCCCGTGATGCGTTCGGAAAGCTTCCTGCAACGGTGAAAGCACACCCGGAGCCGGCGCCAGCCCCTCCACGGTGTGAATCACCGCCCCTTCCACCTGCACCGCCAGGGTCAGGCAGGACCTCGCCGGCCGCCCGTCGATCTGCACAGTGCAGGCACCGCACACGCCGTGCTCGCAGCCGACATGCGTCCCGGTGGCGCCCAGCACGTGGCGGAGGAAGTCGGACAGCAACATGCGCGGCTCCGCCTCGCCGCTCACCGCCCGGCCGTTCAACGAGAAGCTGACGGTATGGCGGCGTCCGGCGATCAGACGCGGCATGACGCCTCCTCGATTACGGTGCGTCCGATGCGGCGGACCAGTTCGCGACGATAGACGGCGGTGGCGTGCAGATCGTCGCGCGCGTCCAGCGCCCAGGCGAAGTCGTTCAACGCGTCGTCCAGCTCGGAGCCGCCGCGCGGCAACTCGCGCGCCATTGGCCGGTCCGCCACCCCGCCAACGGCCAGGCACGCACGTTGCCCATCCACCGCGGCGGCGCAGGCGACAATGGCGAAATCGCCGTTCCGCCGCGCCACTTCGCGGAACGCATAGCCTTCGCCCGGCCGCGGCGTCGGGATGGAGACTGCCTCGATCAGCTCGTCGTCGCCGCGCGCGGTCGCCATCATGCCGGTGAAGAACTGCTCCGCCGGCAGGCGCCGGCGGCGCCGATGCGTGCGCAGATGCACCTCGCCCCGCAGGGCCACCAGCACCAGCGGCAGTTCCGCACTGGGATCGGCATGCGCGACCGAGCCGCATACCGTGCCGCGTGTTTGCGTCTGCGCGTGTCCGACCCAGGGCAGCGCCGCCGCCAGCAGCGGATGCAGGTCGGCGCGCCCGGCCAGCTCCGTCTGGCGCACGCCGGCGCCGATCGTCAGCGCCCCGCCGCTATCCTGTACCAAACGCAACTGTTCGATCCGCATCACATCGACCAACGTGCGCGGCCGCGCCAGCCGCATGTTGAGCATCGGGATCAGCGACTGACCGCCGGCCAGCACGCGTGCCTCGCTGCCCTCGCGGCGGAGGATGTCGAGCACCTCCGCCACGCTCTCAGCCCGCACATAGTCGAACGCAGCCGGCTTCATGGCGTGGCGCGCAGTCCCAACAGGCGCAGCAGCCGTGCTAGCCAGCTCAGCCGCCGGCCGCCCCCTGCGCGCGCCACAAGTGCTGCAAAGAACTGGCGGATCATAACCCGCGCGGCGCCGTCCAGCAGCCGCCCGCCGATCGAGGCGACCTTGCCGCCGATCGCCGCTTCGTAGCGATACGCAACCACAGTGCCCTCCGGCACGGTCTCCAATGTCACGAAGCCGGCGCCGTGTCCGAATCCCAACGCGCCCTCGGCGGAGCCGTGCAGGGTTACGGCGTGGGGCGGGTCGAGATCGGTCAGCTGCACTTCGGCGCGGTACCTCCCTTTCACCGGCCCGACGCCCAGCATGACGTCGGCTCGGAACCGCGTGTCCGACAGTTTCTGCACGCCGTGGGCACCGGGGATCAGGCTCGCCAACGCATCCGGATCCAGCAGCATGGCCCACACTGCCTCGCGCGCGGTGGCCACGGTCTCCCTGCCTTCGCCGGTCAGCTTGCGTTCGCCGGCGGGCGTAGCACGGGTGGGGGGCCCAGCGCGCTCCGCGGCGTGCACATGCGGCGCGATGGAAGCGGGGGAGAGCGGCAGCGTCACGTCCGCTACACCCAGCGCATCCGCGACCGCATTGGCGATGCACACGGGCGTGGACATGCAGTTCCCCTCGCCCACGCCTTTCGCGCCCAGCGGCGTCAATGGAGAAGGCGTCTCGCGATGCAGGATCACGGGCACCGGCACTTCCATCGCGGTAGGGATGAGATAATCGGCAAGTGTGCCGGCCAGGAAGCTGCCGTCCGGCGTGTAGACATGCTCTTCCAACAGCGCCGCACCGAGCGCATGGGCGAAGCCTCCAGTGACCTGGCCGGCGACCATGCCGGGATGCAGGATGCGCCCGCAATCGTGCATGGTTACATATTTGTTGATCTGCACCACGGCGGTGTCGCGATCGACCTCCACAGCGCAGATATCGAAGATGAAGCCGTGGCAGAGTGAGGAGTTGATCTCAGCCGCCTCGGTCGGCGCGGTGAGTTCGGGCGGACTCCAGAACACCGTCTCGCGAACTGCCGCTTCCTCTCCGGGCGCCAGCGTTGCCGGCGCCCAGTGCCCGGTCGCGGCAAGGCGCCCAAACGACATGGCGTTATCGGGATTGCCGCTTGCGTACACACGACCGCCGGCAAACACGACCTCCTGGACGGGGATGTTCATCTGAGAGGCGGCCGTGCGGGCCAGACGCGCGCGCAGCCGAGTCGCCGCAAGCTGTGTTGCACCGGCGACGGCCGGGGCGAAGCGGCTGGAGTAGTTGCCGGACGCAATTGACCAAGCATCCTTGGCGGTATCGAGATCCGTCGCAACGCGGATGTCCGACGGGCGCAGGCCAAACACGTCGGCCACCACCTGCGCGAGCACCGTACGGTGCCCCTGGCCCTGCGGCGCCGAAGCGACATGCACGGTCACCGATCCCACGGCGTCCAGCGCGATCGTCGCGGTTGCCTGGGCGCCATTCTTCGGGCCGGCACGCAGGCGCTCCGCTGCTGTCAGGACGGTGGTGATGTAGCCCATATTGGAGACGCTCGGTTCCACCACCGCGGCGTAACCGATGCCGAATTTCCGTCCTTCCGCAAGCGCCATATCGCGACGGCGCAGCAGCGCATCGTGACCGCCGTCATGCAGCGCCGCTTCCATCGCCGCTGCATAATCCCCGGAATCCAGCACCGCGCCGGTCGCCGTGCGATACGGCATCGCGGCCGAGGGCACGAGGTTGCGCCGGATCACCGTCAGCGGATCGAGGGCGAGCTCCACCGCGATACGCTGCACCAGCCGCTCCAGCGCGAAATATACTTGCGGCCCGCCGAACCCGCGGTTGAGTCCCGTCGGCATCTTGTTGGTCAGCACGACGCGGTTGCGGATCGCAACATGGCGAATGTCGTAAGCGCCGGTCATGTTGCCGTGCATCCGGTAGAGCGTCGCCGGCTCGGGCGCGCGCAGATGCGCGCCGCAATCCTCGACCTGGTCCCAGTCGAGGGCGGCAATCCGCCCGTCCGCTTCCACCGCCGCGGCCAGCCGTGTCACCCGGTTGGTGGCGCAGGCGGAGGCAGCGAGGTGTTCCAGCCGGTCCTCGATCCACTTCACCGGCTGGCCGGCCACACGGGCCGCGAGCGCCATCAGCACGACGTACGGGAACACCGCCTGCTTCACGCCGAAGCTGCCGCCCGAGTTCGGGCGGCGTACGCAGGCGCAACCGGTTGCCGGGCACTTTCAGCGCGCGGGCGATAACCGCGTGGAGGCTGAACGGGCCCTGGAAATTGGCCAGCACGTCGTATGAGTCGCCGCCCGGGTCGTATTCCGCCAGCACGCCATAGGTCTCGATCGGCGTGCAGGCGTTGCGGGGATAACGTATGTCGATAGTGATGCGATGCGCGGCATCAGCGAATGCCCTGTCCGGATCGCCGTAACGAAAGCAACGATCGCTTGCCAGGTTGGACCCGAGCCCGGGATGCAGTACAGGTGCCGTAGCCTCGAGGGCGGCAAGCGGATCGACCACGGGCGGCAGCGGCTCGTAGGTGACCTCGATGAGATCTAGCGCATCCTCCGCGACATAACGATCGCCGGCTACGACAACCGCGACCGGCTCACCGACATAGCGCACGCGGTCGGTCGCGATCGGCCAGCATTCCATCGGCGCCTTCACGCCGACGACGAGGGGCGCGGCAAGCTCCCGCACGGTCGCTGCGGTGAGCACCGCCGCCACGCCGGGGGACGCCGCGGCCCGCTCCACCCCGATACGGGCAATGGTGGCGTGCGCGTGGGGGGAGCGCAGGATGGCCGCGTGCAACGTGCTGGGCGGCGCGCCGAGATCGTCGATAAAGCGGCCGCGCCCGGTCAGCAGCGCGGCGTCTTCCACGCGCGGCAGCGAGCGACCGAGCCAGGGCTGTGCGAGCTCTGCATCCATGCGTGCATCAATGGCCGACAAGCCGGCAGGCTGCCAGTGGCGGGCGCTGCGCAACCGCGTGCGCAGCTTGCCGTTGAGTCCTGGCAACAGGCAGGAGCGAAGAATGGCCCGGAAAAACGCGAACGCCGGCCGGTTCGGCGGTCCCGGCAGCAGTCATCAGGATCGCACCCAGCCGGACGCCACCGACCAGCCTACGGGCCATAAAGGCGGCGGGGCTCGCGCTGGAACGGCGCCGGCGCCCGGCGAGGCGACCAACCCGGACCGCAGCCGCGTCTCGGGCGGCGGCGGGGAACGGGACCGTCACCACAGCCACGATCCCGCCGAACGGTCCTGAGATTCAGTCCGGCAGGATCGCCACCGCGCGGGTCCACCCGGCGGAGCCGCGGTGAACCTTCACCGGAAAGCACACCACCTCGAACCCGTCGGGAGGCAACTGTTCCAAATTGTGCAGCTTCTCGAGATGCGAGTAGCCGATTTCGCGTCCCGCGCGGTGGCCTTCCCAGATCAACGCGGCATCGCCGGTTTCGGCAACCCGCTTGCGGGTGAAGCTGAATGGCGCGTCCCAACTCCAGCCATCCGTGCCGACGAGCCGCACGCCGCGCTGCAGCAACCAAAGCGTTGCCGCCTTGCCCATGCCGCAGCCAGTATCGACGTATTCAGCTTCTCCATAGCGCGTGCCGGCGCGCGTGTTGACGAGCACGATCTCCAGCGGGCGTAGCGTGTGACCGATGCGGGCGAGCTCTGCCTCCACGTCGCCCGGGGTCGCCACGTAGCCGTCTGGGAAATGGCGAAAATCAAGTTTCACCCCGGGTTGAAAGCACCATTCCAGCGGCACCTCGTCGATCCGCCAGGAAGGTTCGCCGCCCGGCTTCAGGGCGTGGTTCATGGATGAAAAATAGTGGTAGGGTGCGTCCAGATGCGTGCCGTTATGCGTGCTGATCGCGACCCGTTCGACCGCCGCGTATTCGCCGTCGGGGAGCTGATCCACCCGGATTCCCATATATTCCGCCATTTGCGGCGCGGTCTGGTGGTGATCGAGATACTCGATCTGCGGCAGCATATGCGGCGGGTCGCTGGCGATGCCTGCTTTCAGGGGTACAGAGATGTCGATCAGCCGCCGTCCCATGGGCTCCCTCCCGTAGCGAGGCGCGCATGATCAGCCCGTTGGCATAACAGCGGCAATGCCGGTCGGCGAAGCAGAGCTGGATGGCGGACGATTTACCAAGAAAGGGGTTGACCGTGCCATCTCCCGGCGGGCAGACTAGCCTTGCGTAAGAGTAACCAAAATGGGCGGGTGTAGCCGCCACACGGGCAGGGAAGGAGAAACGGCCATGACACGCATGAGCCGGCGTGGGGTGATTCGTGGTTCTCTGGGTTTGGCAGCGACGGTTGGGCTGGCGCGGCCCTTCATCGCCAATGCTCAGGCAAAGACCGCGATCGTCTGGGTGAACCAGGGCTTTATTCCGCAGGAGGACGCGGCGTTCAAACAACTCGCCGAAAACTACATGAAGGAGAGCGGCAACAAGCTGGACTACAGCATCATGCCGTTCATGGCGCAGAACCAAAAGACGATCTCCGCACTGACTAGCGGCGATGTCCCCGACCTGATCTTCATGGATGCGCCGGCGACGATCATCGCGCAGAACGCGTGGAACGATAAGTTCATCGATGTGACCGATGTCGTCACATCCTACGAAAGTCAGCTCAGCGATACAGCGAAGCTAGGCGCGACCTTCTACAACAAGGTCGCCAAGAAGCGGAGCTATTATCTCTGTCCGATCAAGCAAGGCGGCACACCCTTCCACATTTGGGGGAACCTGGTCGAAAAGGCTGGCTTCAAAGTTTCCGACATACCGGATACCTGGGACGCGCGATGGGAATTTATCGCCCCGATGCAGCAAATCCTGCGCGGCAAGGGAATGCGGCGCATCTACGCGCTCGGCCTCCAGGTCACCACCGTCGGGCCCAACGACGGCAACAATCTTTATCAGCATATGCTGATTGCCAATGGCGGCAAGGGCATCGTCACTCCCGACGGCAAGCTGCATACCGATGACCCACAGGTCCGCGAGGCGGCCATCAACGCGACCACCTTCGAGGCAAAGCTCTACAAAGAAGGCGTTGTCCCGCCGGAGGCGCTGAGCTGGAATGATGCCGATGATAACAACGGCTTCCATGAGAAGCTATTCATCATGGACTTCGACGGCACGCTCTCGACCGAGCTGGCGATGATCAGTGACAAGCAGGCTTTTTATCATGACATGGTCACGCTCGGCATGCCCAAATACAAGGATGGCACGCTGATCCCGAACCAGGTCGGGGTTGGCGGCGGCTTCATCCCCAAGGGAGCGAAGGGCGCCGAGGTCGCCAAGGACCTCATGAAGTACTGGATGCAACCGCAGGTGATGAATGCGAATCTGAAGGCCGGTCTGGGTCGGTGGGTGCCGGCCATGCCACAAGTCGTGAAGGACGATCCGTGGTGGCTCAACAGTGGGGAGCCGTGCCTGGCCCCCTACGTGCACGAATGTATTCTGAGCCAGAACTCTGCCGCCGTTCGAGGGGTTCACACCCGCTTGGGGTCAGGTCGCCGCCGAACAGCTTCAGCAAGGCACCGTCGCCGATGTCGTCAAGAACGGCATGACCCCTACACAGGCTGTCGATAAGGCGTTCAAGCGCATGGACCAGATTTTCACCCAGTTCGTCGTTGGATAACGATACGAGGCACCAATGAGCATGACACAGCGGGTTGTTCCGATCGGCCGGGCGGTCGGGTCGACCCGGCTGCGTCACCAGACGTGGCACGGCGGTATGCTGGGCGCCGACTACGCCTGGGCGGTCGCATTCGCCATCCCCTACGTCCTCATCTTCTTCTTTTTCGTCATCTATCCGATCGTCTACGGGCTGTGGCTGGGCAGCGACATATCGCTGTACCACCAGCTCTTTGCCGATCCCCGCTACGCGACCGCCCTCGTCAACACGCTGGTATACGTCGGCGTCGGCGTGAATCTGCATATCATCGGGGCGTTCCTTCTCTCGGGCTTCTTCATGCGGAAGGGCTGGTGGGTGAAGCCGCTGCTCGGTACCTCTATATCCTGCCCTGGGCGACCCCCGCCCTGCCCGCGTTCATCTCGATCCACTGGTTCTTCGACGGCCAGTACGGCTTGCTAAACAACCTTCTCTACTGGGTGTTCGGCATCGACGGCCCGGTCTACCTGAATTACCGCTGGCTCGGAACGGCCTGTAATATCGCCGCCTATGTCTGGAAAAATATGCCGTTCTGGACGATCATCTTCCTCGCCGGCCGAATGGCGATCCCGCACGAGCTCTACGAAGCGGCCGCGGTTGATGGCGCAACCGGGATGCGCCAATTCGCGAATGTGACCTGGCCCCTGATGGCCAACCTGTATCTCGTCTGCACTCTGCTCTCGACCATCTTCACCCTCGGCGACTTCAACGCGGTCTACTTCGTGTCCGGCGGTGGACCGAATATGTCCACCGAGGTGCTCGCCACGCTCGGAATTCGCTACGCCTTCACCCTGTCGATGCCGCGTCTTGGCGTGGCCGAGGTCATGACCGCGTTGCCCTTGTTGCTTCCCCTCGTGTTCCTGCTCATGCGCAAGCTTCGCATGTCGGAGAGGCAGCTATGAGCGCCTCCACCCTCCGCGGCCGGATTTCATCGCCGCGTCACTATCGCATCCAGCGTCAGCTCACCGAGGCAGTGTGCATCGCATTCGGAATCCTGCTGCTGATCTGGTCGCTGCTGCCGATCTACAATATCATTTCCGTCGCCCTCTCCAGCCATGATGACGTGTTCAGCGGATCGGTCTGGCCGGAGCATCCGTCGCTCCAGAGCTTTGTCATCGTCTTCACGCAAGGATTCTGGTATCTGGAAAATTTCTGGCACCAGTTCGGCAATAGTTTCATCGTCGGCCTGATGACGATGTTCCTGACCCTGCTGATCGGTTCGCTCGCCAGCTTTACCGTCGGGCGGTTGCATCTGCGCCAGGGCTGGCTGCTGAGCAACGCCGCGCTGATGACCTACGTCATCCCGGCCTCGTTCCTCGCCATCCCGTTCTACCGCATCATGCAGGTCTACGGGCTTTCCAACAATTTGTGGTCCGTCATCGCCGCGATGGTGACATTCGCCACGCCCTACTCGATCTTCATCTTCTCCCAGTACGGCAAGTCGATCCCGCTGGAGCTTGACGAATCTGCCCGCATCGACGGCGCCAATCCGATCCAGATTTATGTCCGCATCTACCTCCCGCTGATGGCCCCCGCGCTGGTCGCTGTCGGCACCTACGCGCTTCTTCTCGCCTGGAACGAGTACTTTTACCAGTTCCTGCTGCTATCGACGCCACGCAGCATGACCGTAGCGGTCGCCTTGGCGCAGTTCCTCAACAGCGACAAGTCGCCGTGGAACTACATGATGGCGACCGCCATCATCTATGCGCTGCCGCCGATGATCCTGTATTACGGTTTCCGCCGATATATGACAGCCGGCCTGACCATGGGTGGCGTGAAAGGATAAGCACGCCGGCGGCGGCCAACGCCCGGATGTAACGATGGGCACGACGCAGTCGGCTCTGACGATCGGACGGCCCGTTCAGGCGAGCCGGTCGCATCGCCCGCCCTGGCGTTTCCGCCTGCAAGGCTCTGACAGAACCTGGGCGCTCGCCTTCCTCGCTCCCTATGTGGCCGTATTCGCCGCCTTCGTCGTCTATCCAGTTGCTTTCGGTTTATGGATGGGCAGCAAGCCGTCGCTTTACGCGCTGCTCTTCTCCGATCCGAAATATGTTACCACGGTCATCAACACGCTGCTGTTCGTCGGCATCGGCGTGAACGTGAAGATGTTCCTGGCCTTTCTGCTCTCCGGTTTCTTCATCATCAGAAGCTGGTGGGTCCGGACGCTGCTGGCCATCTTCCTGATACCGTGGGCATTGCCGGCGATGGTCGTCTTCACCTCCATTCACTTCATGCTGGTCACTCAATGGGGCCTGCTCGACAGCTTGATCCGGGCAATAACCGGCCACGACGGACCATTGTTTCTCGTGCATCAATGGACCGCTATGGGGGCGAATATCCTCTCCTACATCTGGAAATGGATGCCGTTCTGGACCCTGGTGTTCATCGCAGCCCGGCTGGCGATCCCGAAGGACATCTATGAAGCTGCCGCCATCGACGGTGCCTATGGCACAAGGCTCCTGATCTACGTCACCTTCCCGCTGCTTGCGAACGTCTATCTCATCTCCACGCTGCTCTCCACCGCCTGGACGCTCGGCGACTTCCCCACCGTGTATTTCGTAACCACCGGCGCACCGGGCATGACAACCAACGTATTGGCGACTTACGGCTTCCACGAAGCCTTCGATTTCGGCTACCCGGACCTCGGCGTTGCGGCGATGATCTCGGCGCTGCCCTTACTGATCCCGGTCGTGATTCTTTTGATACGGCGGGTAAGGGCAACGGGAGTGCAGCTATGAGCATCGCGCTCGCCGAAGGCCGGCCGCCACGCCGGCCGCTGTATCGCCGCCACCGGTTCTTCACGAAAGCGGCTGCCATAGTCCTAGGTATCGTGCTGCTGATCTGGACGCTGCTCCCGGTCTGGAACATGACGCTGATGGCGCTCGATTCCGACGCCGACGAGTTTACCGGCAGCATCTGGCCGCCAGACCCCGATTTCTCCAGCTTCCGTTCGGTCTGGACCGAGGATTACTGGCTGCTGGACCATTTCTGGCACCACTTCGCCAACAGCATCTACATGAGTGTGGCGACGATGGTGCTGACCGTGCTGATCGGCTCGCTGGCGAGCTTCGCGATCGGCCGGATGAGGCTACGCAGGGGTTGGATAGTCAGCGATTTCGCGCTGCTGACTTACGTATTGCCGACAGCGTTCCTGGTCATTCCGTTCGTCCATATCATGCATCTATATGGAATGTCGGACAGTCTGTGGGCGGTAATCGCCGCCGAGGTGACGTTCGCCACGCCCTATGCCATTCTAATTCTGAACCAGTACGGCAAGCTCATTCCGATGGAGCTGGACGAGTCGGCCAAGGTGGATGGCGCGTCGCCGTTGCAGGTGTATCTGCGCATCTATGTGCCGCTGATGGCGCCCGCGCTGGTAGCGGTCGGCGTCTATTCCCTGATGCTTGCCTGGAACGAATACATCTACCAATTCCTGCTGCTGTCCTCGACGCGCAACATGACCGTGGCGGTGACGATCGACCAGTTCTTCGACAGCGATGAGGCGCCGTGGAACTACATGATGGCGATCGCCATCATATACTCGCTGCCGCCGATCGCCATCTATTTTGGTCTGCGCCGCTTCATGGTGGCAGGGTTGACGATGGGCGGGGTCAAAGGGTAGCGAGCGCCGCTTCCACTGCGGCCGCGGTCGCCAGCAGGCGCGCATCGCCCATGGTTTCGCCGATCAGCATCAGCCCGACCGGCGGATCGCCTTGTCGATGGCAGGGCAGGCTGATCGCGCAGCGGTCGAGGAAATTCGCCAGGGCGGTGTTGTGCAGCGTCAGCAAATTGACCCGGTTATATTCTGCCTCGTCGTCCAGATCGGCGATCCTCGGTGGCAGGATGGGCGTCGTTGGCATCACCACCGCATCGAAGCCCGCGGTTGCCCCGTCGAAGGCGGCGATCAGCCGCGCCCGCGCCGCGGCAAGCTCGATGTAATCTGCGGCGGTCATATGTTGACCGCGCTCGATCCGCGGCCGGATGCGGGGGTCGTAGAGCGCTCCCTTTTCCGCCAGGAGCGGGCGATGCCATGCATAGGCCTCGGACGCTGCGAACCCGCCCTTCGCGTTCACCTGCGGGATCTCGTCGAAGACGGCGAACCGTGTCCGGACCAGCCGTGCCCCGGCTGCGGAGAGCACGCTCAGCGCCCGCTCGAACGCCACGGCGGATTCGGGGGCGAGCCCGTCCAGCACGAAGTTCTCGGGCACCGCAAAGCAAAATCTGGACACCGGCAGTGCGACAGGAAGGCGCGGCTGCGGCTCTTCGCCGGCGAGGACCGCATCGATGAGGGCGCAACATGCGACCGAGTGCGCCAAGGGTCCGACGGAATCAAGGCTGGGCGCCAGCGGCAGGATGCCTGCCGTCGGCACCCGCCGCGCCGTCGGCTTGAGACCAACCACGCCACAAAACGCCGCTGGAATCCGGCAAGACCCGCCGGTGTCGGTGCCCAGCCCGGCGCATACCATTTCATCGGAAACCGATACCGCGGCGCCGGACGAGCTGCCACCTGGAATCCGCCCGGCTTCCCGGTCCCACGGGGCGCGCGGCGTCCCGTGATGCGGGTTGATGCCGAGCCCGGAAAAGGCGAACTCCGTCATGTTGGTCCGCCCGATGGGGATGAATCCCGCAGCCAACAGCCGCCGTACCACTGGCGCATGCGCGTTGGCCGGCGGTGCGTCGGCCAACGCACGCGAACCAGCCGGCGTTGGCTCGCCGGCCACGTCCATCAGGTCCTTCAGGCTGACCGGGATACCCGCGTAGCGGCCCGGCGCGTGCCCGGACCGGCGCAGCGCATCGATTGCATCGGCCATGGTGCGCGCTTGCTCGGCATGCACTTTGAGGAAGGTGCGTGCTCCCTCGCCTTCAGGGTCGGCAATGCGGGCGAGGCTTTGCTCGACGAGCGCGCGCGCCGTGGTCCGGTCATCGCTCAGGGCCTGGGCGTGCTCCTCGATCGTACGCATGATGTCCTCCCACCTGCGAAAGGAGCATGAACGATGAGCGACAAGGCCGCCAAGCCGGTGCTGCTGACCGGCGCCTCCGGCAATCTCGGCCGCCAGTTGGCCCGCGCGTTGAGCGCGCAGGGCTGGACGCTGCGCCTGACGGATATCGCGCCGTTTCCCGATCCGGTGCCTGCCGGCGCGCGGTTCACCGGGGCGGACCTGAACGACGGCGTGGCGATCCTGCGGCTGGCGGAGGGCTGCGGCGCCATCCTGCATTTCGGTGGCGTTTCGACAGAACAGCCATTCGAGACGGTGCTCGGGGCGAATATACGCGGCCTGTATAACATTTATGAGGCGGCCCGGCGGGAGAAGGCGCGGGTGGTGTTTGCTTCCTCCAATCACGCGATCGGCTTTCATGAGCGCAGCGAGACGATCGATGCGGACACGCAGCTCATGCCGGACGGGTATTATGGGCTGTCCAAGGCTTATGGGGAGTTGATGGGGCGGCTGTATTGGATGAAACATGGAGTCGAGAGTGTTTCCATCCGCATCGGGTCGAGTTTCCCGGAGCCGACCAATGCGCGCATGTTGGCGACCTGGCTGTCATACGGGGATTTGGCGCGGCTGGTCGCGCGCTGCGTGCTGGCCGAAAAGGTGGGGTGCCGGGTTATCTGGGGAGCGTCGAACAACGCGCGCATGACGTGGTGGCGTAACGATGCGCGCGAGGTGATCGGCTGGACGCCTCAGGACAGCGCCGATCCGTTTGCCGGTCAGCTCGGCGGGAAGGCCAGCAATGATCCGATCGAGGAGCGCTATATGGGTGGTGCGTATTGTTCGATCGAGTATTCGCGCACGGGTGAAGCGCACGGGTGACGGGGTTGCTGGTGCGAAGTCACGAACCCGGCTGAACGAACAGCGGCACCCAGCGCAGCCCGTCATGGCCCTGCACCAACAGCACCACATGATGTCGCTTCGATTCACGGGCATCATTGAACCCGGCAAGAACTTCCGCCGGGTTCGCTACCGGCGTGTCCTGCACCCGCTCGATCACGTCGCCGGGTGCCAGCCCGCTTTCATCGCCGGAGGTGCCGGGCGCGACCGCGGTGATCACGACACCCTTCACCGCCCCGGTGAGTTTGAACTTCGCGCGCAGTGCATCGGTCATGGCCGACGTTTGCAAGCCAAGATCGGCCGGATCGGTGTGCGCCGGCCGGACAGGTTTCGCGGCGGCAGTGGTGGACGCTTCCTCGTCGGGCCATTCGGCCACGGTCGCGGTCACCGTCTGCTCCTTGCCATCGTGCCAAACGAGAACCGGCTCGGTATCACCGATACCGGCTGCGGCGACGATGCGCGCCAGCGCGCGCGCATCCTTCGGCGTCTGCTTGCCGAACTTGAGGATCACGTCGCCCACCTGCAGGCCCGCGTGCTCAGCCGGACCGCCGGCTTCCACCCTGACCACGATGGCCCCATAGGGCACGGGCAGGCCCAACCCGTCGGCGATATTCGGCGTGACGTCCTGAGCGCGCACACCGAGCCATCCCTGGCGGAGATGGCCATAGAGGCGCAACTGTTCCGCCGCGGCCCGCGCGTCGTTGCCGGGAATGGCGAAGCCGAGGCCGACCGATCCGCTCGTCGGCGTCGGCGTGTAGAGCGAGGTGTTAACCCCGATTACCTCATCACGCATGTTGACCAGCGGGCCGCCCGAATTGCCGTGGTTGATGGCCGCGTCGGTTTGAATGAAGTCGTCGAACGGCGTGCCCAGCACGTCCCGGTTCTTGGCGCTGACGATCCCCGAGCTGACCAATTCGCCGATACCCAGCGGATTGCCCACTGCCAACACCTGATCGCCCACGCGTACATTGTCGCTGTTGCCCCAGGTCACGGTCGGCAAGGGCTTGGACGGCGTGACTTTCAGCAAGGCGATGTCGATCGTCCCGCCCGTGCCGAGCAACTTTGCCGGCAAGGCCGTGCCGTCGGACAGGGTCACGGTGATGTCGAGCGCGCCATCGACCACATGTTCATTGGTCGCGATCAAGCCGGACGGGTCGATGATAAAGCCCGAGCCGTCGAATTCGACCACCCGCGGTTCGCCCTTTGCCGACGAGTCCCCCGCGTCGAGCTTGTGCGTGGAGATGTTCACCACCGTCGGTAGCAGCTTTGCAATCCGGTGGGTGCGGCCGAAGGGCAGATAATCCCGGAGCTCGGCGGCACCGTTCGTCGGCAGCATCGACGTAGCGAACGCAATGATGCAGGCGGCCAAGAGAAAACTGCCGATAGCCGGGCAACGCATGACCGTGGTCCCCCTGTGGTCCCGGCGTGTCGGCCGGGGCTGATTGGGCTATAGTGAAGAACGGTCCTCTGCAAAACGCAACCACGACCTGGCCCCGGCCCCCGGGAAAATACCAGGATAAATACCGAGGGAACCATTATGGACGAGGTCGTCCACTCCGTCGCCCATTGGGCCATGATCCACTACCACCCGGGCGTTTTGGTCTGGCGCGACGTGCCCGGCTACCTCGGCGCCGTGTTCGTCGTCGCCTCCTTCGTGGTCCGCACCATGATCCCCCTGCGCGCGCTCAGCGCCGGCAGTAATGTTTGCTTCATCGTCTATGCGTGGTTCGACGGGCAGTACCCGACTCTCGCCTTGCACGCCGCTCTGCTGCCGCTGAACCTGTTCCGGCTGGTGCAGATGCTGAAGCTGGTCCGGCGCGTGCGCAGCGCTGCCGGTGGCAATCAGACGATGGACTGGCTGAAGCCCTACATGAAGCGCCGGCACTGCCGCCGCAACCAGGTCCTGTTCCGAAAAGGCGACGTTGCCGATACGATGTTCTACATCGCCTCCGGCTGCTTTCTTCTGCCGGAGCTTGGCATAAGACGACTGCCGGGCGAATTCGTGGGCGAGCTCGGCCTGCTTGCGCCGGAGGGTTTGCGCACGCAATCGTTGCAATGCGAGGAAGAAGGCGACGTCCTGGCGATCCGCTACGACCAGGTGCACGAGCTGTTTTTTCAGAACCCGGATTTCGGCTTCTATTTTATGCAGCTCGCCGCAGGACGTCTGTTTCATACGCTCCAATTGCTGGAACAGGAGCTGGGCGAGCCCAAGCCGGAGGCGGAAGCCTGAGCCTGTCCTACTCCATGCACCAGCCATGGCTCACGATCACCGATTGGCCGGTGAGCGCGTTGGTGGGGAAGCCGGCCAGATACAACACTGTCTGCGCGACGTCCTGCACGGTGGTGAACTCCCCATCCACCGTCTCGCCCAGCATGACGCTCTTCACCACCTGCTCCTCAGTAATGCCGAGCGTTTTCGCCTGTTCGGGGATCTGCCGTTCCACAAGCGGCGTCCGCACGAACCCAGGGCACACCACATTGGCGCGCACATTGTGCGCCGCTGCCTCCTTGGCCACCACGCGCGCCAGCCCGAGCAAACCGTGTTTCGCGGTGACGTACGGCGCCTTCAGCCGGGACGCCACTTTCGAATGCACCGATCCGATATAAACGATCGCGCCGCCGTTCCGTGCATACATGTGCTTCAGGCAGGCCCGGGTGGTCAGGAAGGCGCCGTCGAGATGCACGGCCAGCACCCGCTTCCAGTCTGCGAACGGAAACTCATGTACCGGGCTCACCACCTGGATGCCGGCATTGCTCACGAGCACGTCGATACGACCGAACCGGCCGGCGACTGTTTCGATACCCGCCTCCACCTCGATCTCGCTGGTCACGTCCATCCGCACACCAAGCGCGGAACCGCCGGCCGCGGCGATCTCCGCCGCGACCATATCCGCCGCCTGGCGATCGAGATCGGCGATGACGGCGTGCGCGCCCTCGCGGGCGAAGGACAGCGCGATTTCCTTGCCGATACCGCTCGCCGCGCCTGTGACGATCGCGACCTTGTTGTCGAACCTTGGCATGCTCGCCCCTCCTTCTCCCTGCGATCAGCCAACCGTGTACAGGAACTGCCGGCAAGGGGCAGGCGTTTCCGCGCGGCCCGCTGGATCGCGCGGCCGCGGGCACTTATTTCGCCCCGAAGCGGACGAACATCGAAGGTGGCAGGCATGAGATCGGGCGTGCCGGACCGCACGGGAGCCGACCGTTAGTGACCCTTCATCAAGCAGAAGCCTTCGCGATCGTCGCCGGCATGTTCGTGCTCTTCGTCACGGACCGCGTCCGTTACGATGTGGTCGCCGCACTGGCGCTCGCCGCGACGATCGTCACCGGTGTCGTACCGGTGAACCAGGCGTTCCGCGGCTTCTCCAATGCACTCATCGTGCTCATCGCCTCGGTGCTGGTGCTCAGCCGCGCGATTGCCGTCTCCGGCGTGATCGGTGACGCGATGCGCCGGCTCACAAGATGCCTACGCGGCACCTCGGCCCAGGTCCTGGTCACTGACCTCCGCCGTGACTTTCCTTTCGGCGGTGATGAAGAATATCGGCGCGCTGGGCATCTTCCTTCCCGTGGCGATCCAGGCTGCGGAGCGGAACGATCGTCCGCCGTCGCGCTACCTTATGCCGCTCTCCTTCGGCTCGCTGATCGGCGGCACCATTACGCTGGTGGGCACCTCGCCCAACCTGCTGATCTCCACCGTGCGCCAGCAGGTGGAAGGGCGGCCGTTCGCGTTGTTCGACTTCCTCCCTGTCGGACTGCCCTTGTCGCTGCTCGCCATCGGCTTCCTGTGCTTCGGCTGGCGGCTGCTGCCGGAGCGCCGCGGTGAGCCGGCGGCCGAAAAGCGCTTCACCGTGGAGGACACCACCGCCGAGGCAGTCCTGCCCCAAGGCTCGCCGCTGGTCGGCAAGACGGTCGCCGATCTGGAAGCGCTCGGGGAAGGTGACGTCACCGTCGCGGCAATCATCCGCGAGCATGATCAGCGCTATATCCCGGGCACGCACTGGACCCTGTTCACCGGTGATCTGCTGTTGCTGCAGGGCGATCCGGTGGCGCTAAAGCCGGTGGTGGACCACGCCCGGCTGGAGTTGGTCGGCACCGACGCGGTCGCCGGATCCGACAAAGACAACGCGCTTGAAACCATCGAGGCGGTCGTGTCGGGCGATTCGCCGCTGATCGGCCAGACCGCCGTCACAGTGGGGCTGCGCCGGCGCTTTCAGGTGAACCTGCTGGGGCTCACGCGCGGCGACCGGCGCATCACCGCACGGCTGCGCGAAAGCCATTTCCGCCTCGGCGACGTGCTTCTGCTGCAAGGCGGACGTGCTCAACTCGCCGAAGCCACGCGCGAGCTGGGCTGCCTGCCGCTAGCCGAGCGCAACCTGACGCTCGGGCAAGAGACGTCACGCTGGACACCGTTGCTCCTCCTCGGCGGCGCGATCGTTCTCGTGGTGACCGGTGTGCTCCAGATCGAAGCGGCCTTCTTCATCGCCGCCGTGCTCGCGGTGCTGCTGCGCCTCGTGTCGCCGCGCCAGGCCTATGAGGCGATGGACGGTCCGCTGATCGTGATGCTGGCCTGCCTGATCCCCGTGGGCGAGGCGCTGCATGAAACCGGCGCGGCGAACCTGCTGGCCGACGGCCTGACGCTGATCGCCGGCCACGTGCCGGCGGCGTGCGCGGTCGGGCTGCTGCTGGTGATCGCGATGGTCGTAACGCCGTTCCTGCATCACGCGGCGGCGGTGTTGGTCATCGGCCCGGTCGCTGCGGCACTGGCGCACAATCTAGGCTTCGCGCCGGAGGCCTTCCTGATGGCCGTGGCGCTCGGCGCCTCCTGCGATTTCCTGACGCCGATCGGGCATCAGAACAATCTGCTGGTGATGGGTCCCGCCGGCTACCGCTTCGGCGACTACTGGCGGCTTGGCCTACCGCTGTCGATCATGGTCGCAGTGGCCGGTACCGGGCTGATCGTGCTGCGCTGGCCGCTGCATTGAGCGGAGACATCGGACCTACTCCGCCGCCCGGGCGGCGCCAGAGACGCGGGTGCGGGTGCGAAGGGTGACGAATTCCTCCGCGGCGGTGGGATGAATGCCGATCGGTACGATCGAAATCGGCCTTGGTCGCGCCCATCACCAGGGCGATCGCCAGGCCCTGCATGATCTCCGGCGCGTCCTCGCCCAGCATATGCGCGCCAAGCACCCGCTGGCTGGCCTGATCGACCACAAGCTTCATCATCGACTTGCGAGCGCGTCCGCTCAGTGTGTGCCGCATCGGGGTGAATTTGGTTACATAGACATCGACCGGGCCGTGTGCGGCGGCCTGTTCCTCGGTGAGCCCCACAGTGGCGACGGGTGGGGTGGAGAACACGGCGGTCGGCACGTTCTCGAGCAAGATACGGCGCGGCCGGCCGTCGAACAGCGAGTCGGCAAGCGCATGTCCCTCGGCGGTCGCGACGGGCGTCAGGTTGAGCCGGTTGGTCACATCGCCAATGGCGAAGATATGCGGGCGGTTGGTGCGCAGATGCTCATCGACCAGCACCGCCCCCGAGGTGCTGACCGCGACGCCCGCCGCTTCGAGCCCAAGCCCCGTTGTCGCCGGGCAGCGACCGGTGGCGAAGAAAACCAGATCAGTCGGCAGCGTGCGGCCGCTATCGAGCACCAGGGCGCGCTCCGTGCCATGCGCCTCGATCTGGCGGGGCAGGCAGCCGGGATGCAGGGCGATGCCTTGCGCGCCGAGCGCCTCCGGCAATGCCTCGCGCAGGTCGTGGTCGAAGCCGCGCAAGGGCAGTGGCTGGCGGTAAACCAGATCGACTTCGGCGCCGAGGGCGGCGAAAATGCCGGCAAACTCGACGGCGATATAGCCGCTGCCAAGCACGGCGACGCGCCGCGGCATGCGCGGCAGGAAGAACGCGTCGTCGGAGACGATGCCCAGTTCGGCGCCGGGAATGCGCAAGCGTACCGGGTGGCCGCCGGTCGCGATGACGATGCGCTCGGCAGTGACGCGCCGGCCGCCGATATCGAGCGTGTGCGGGTCGATGAAGGCGGCGCGCGCATCGAAGATGGTGGCGCCCGCCTGTTCGAGCAGGCGGCGGTAGATCGCCGTCAGCCGGCCGATCTCGCGGTCCTTGGCGGCAATCAGTTTCCCCCAGTCATGCGGGCCCTTCGTGATCTGCCAGCCGAAACCGGCGGCATCGTCGGCCCAGCCGCCATACTCGCCGGCCTGCACCAGCAGCTTCTTCGGTACACAGCCGACGTTGACGCAGGTGCCGCCCCAGAACCGCTCCTCGGCGATGCCGACGCGGGCGCCATGGCCGGCCGCGATACGGGCGCAGCGGACACCGGCCGAGCCGCCGCCGATAACGAACAGGTCGAAATCCATCCGCCGCTCCTGGACGTTGCGGCGGCCAGCCTAACGAATGGCGAACCACGCGACGAGGGCACCGGCGAGTTGGACGGTGCCGCCGCACAGCATGGCCGCGCTGAGGCCCGGTGCCCCCGCGCCAGCTGCTGCGAACACCGAGCCCAGCACAGCAACGCCGAGGGTCGCGCCGATCATGCGGGCGACGTTGATCAGCGCCGCCGCGCTTCCCGACCGTGCCGCCGAAACGGCGGCCACAGCAACGCCGAACAGCGGCGCCGTGTTCAGACCCATGCCGAGGCCGGTGCATGTCAGTCCGATCTCCGCCAGCCATAGCGGCCGTCCCGCTCCGGTGGCGGCAATGACGAGCAGGCCGACACCGATCAGGCCCGTGCCGCCGGCGATCATCGCGCGCGCGCCGACGCGTTCCGTGACGCGCCCGGCGAGGTTGGAGACCAGAAAGAACGTGCCGGCCATCGGCACCAGCGCCATTCCCGCCGCGCGCGCGGCCAGGGCCCCGCCGGCCTGCCACACGAGCGGCAGCAGAAACAGCACGCCATACATGCCGAAGGTCATCGCCGCGGTTGCGGTCAGCGCACCGATAAAGGGGCGGCTGCGGAACACGTCGAGCGGCACCATGGCGGCGGCCGCGCGACGATGCTCGGTCAGCACGAAAAGGAGGAAGGCGACGACGGCGACCCCCAGTGCGACCAGTGCGACGTCCCGTTCCCGGGCGGCAGTGATGCCCGCCAGTGCCAGTGCACCGAGGGCGACGGCGCCCCAGCCTTGGCCCAGCGCGTCGAACCGCCGCCCGGCGGGGTCGCGCGATTCCCGCACGAAGCACAGTGCGAACCCGATCGCCGCCAGCCCAAGCGGTACAGCAATGAGGAAGACGCTGCGCCAGCCGAAACTTTGCACCAGCGCGCCGCCGAGCGTCGGGCCGATCACGAACGCCAGGCCGTTGCATCCGGCCCAAATTCCCAACGCGCGATTGCGGGCCTGCTGGTCGGCCCATTCCACGCGGATGATGGCGAGCGACGCGGGCAACAGCAGCGCCGCTCCGATGCCGGCGAGTGCGCGTCCGGCAATCAGCACTGCAATCGCCGGTGCCGCCGCGCACAGTGCCGAGCCGCCAGCGAAGATCGCCGCGCCGGCAATGAAAAGCCGCCGTCGCCCGTAGAGATCGGCCAGCAATCCGCCGGTCAGCAGCAGCATCGCGTAGGCGAGATTGTAGCCGTCGAGCACCCATTGCAGGCCACCGACGCCGGCACGGAGATGCGTGCCGATGGCGTGCACTGCCAGGTTGACGACCGAGGTATCCACCTGTGCCAGCAACACGGCGAGACAGAGGGTGGCCAACAGCCAGCCAGTCGGCGATTCGGTCGGGATAGGTGTGGGCACGTCTCGCATGGCTTTCGGTGGCTGTGCGCGGGTGGTGGGAGTGTGGTGTCAGCTGCTGACAGCATGGTGTCAGCAGGACGCCCCGCCTGGCGAGGTTGTGAGCGAGGACCTGGCATGCGAGCGAGATTGCTTCGGCGCGGAACGAAGTGTCGGCCACAGGAGGCTCGATCATGAGCGGCCTGACGGGTCATTGTCTCTGCGGCGACATTGCGTTTGCCGTGTCGGGCGAGCCGGTGCAGATCGTGCATTGCCATTGCGAGAGTTGCCGACGGAACACCTCGTCGCCGGTCACGACGTTTGTCATCATGCAGCGCAACGACGTTCGGTTCACGCAGGGGCAGCCCCGCGGTTTCGCGTCATCGCCGGGGGTGCGGCGCAGCTTCTGCGGGCGCTGCGGCTCGCCGCTCGCTTATGAGAGCGATCGGCGACCGGATCACATGGATCTCTATCTGTGCAGTTTTGACGATCCCGCGGCACTGATCCCCCAGGCGCATGTGCGTGTGGAGGAGCAGGTGGCGTGGTTCGAGGTTCTCGACGAACTGCCGCGCTATGCACGAACGCCGCGCGATGGGGCGCCGATCCGGCATGGCCCCCGCCCCGGTGACGAACACGGCGGTTAAGGAGCCGGCAAGAAGCGTGCTTTAGCCTGCGTCGATGCAGGCGGCTTCCGGCTATGCGCTCCCGTATCGGTGGATATGGGCAAACGCAACCAACTTATCGTGGACCGGGCCGGGACTGGTCGCCGCGGCGGTGCTGCTCTACGCAGCGATGCTCTCCCCGGATGCCACGTGGGATCTGCGGAACTATCATCTCTACAACGGATATGCGTGGCTGCACGGGCGGGTCGGCGTGGATCTCGCGCCGGCACAGATGCAGACCTTCATCACGCCCGTGTTGGACATTGCCTACGCACTGCTGTTGAGCGCGTTCAACCACATGCCGCGGTTCTTGGTAGTGATGCTGGCAATGCCGCATGCGCTGGCCGCGGCGCTGCTGATGGTGCTCGCGCGCCGTCTGCTGACGCCCTGGCAGGCGCTGGCCGCGGTGGCGATCGGCCTGACCGGGGCGGCGGCGCTGCCCACGCTGGGGACGACGATGAGCGAGATGGGCCCAACCGCCTGCGTGTTGGGCGCGCTGCTGCTTGTAGTGGGCCAGTCCGAGTCAGCGCGGTCATGGCTAGGCGCCGGTCTGCTTGCCGGGATCGCGGCGGGCCTGAAGCTGACCGCGGGGCCGTACGGCTTCGGCTTGTTGGCGATGCTGCCGTTGGCAAGGCCGGGGCGGCGTATGGAGCGGCTGTTTTGGTTTGTTATCGGGAGTGTGGTCGGGGCGGGTCTCACCGGCGGTTTCTGGTGGTGGAGTCTGTGGCAGCGCTCCGGCGATCCGGTGTTCCCGTTTTTCAATCAGGTGTTTCACTCGCCCTGGGCGGCGCCCGTCGATATGTCGGATCAGCGTTTCTTGCCAGGCTCGGTCGCGCAGGCGTTGGTTTATCCGCTGTTCTGGGCCTTTTCGCCGGCGACGCTGATCAGCGAGTGGCCGGTGCGCGATCCGCGCATTGGCCTAGGTTGGGTGGCGGGAATCGCGATCGCCGCACGGGCGATAAGGCGAAGGCGATGCGATCGCAGCACTGCTTTGGTGGCGTTCTGGGCAACCTCCTATGTTGTATGGGAGGCATGTTTCTCGATCCTGCGCTACCTCGGGGCGCTGGAATTGCTGTCCGGCATTCTGGTGTTGCTGGCGCTGCAACCTTTGCTCGAGCGGTTGAGCAGCCGATGGCGCGGCGTCAGCGCGGGGAGCCTCGCGTTGCTGTTGATCGCGGTCACCATCTATCCGCGGTGGAATCGCGCGACGCCAGGCCCAACCGCTGTGGAGGTTGGACTCCCGCCGATCCCGCGCGGCAGTCTGGTCGTGTTGCTGGATCCGTCGCCGATGGCCTATGTGGCCGCCTTTGCTTCACCGGATATCAGTTTCGTTGGAGCTAATAACAACCAGCTTTACCCCGGGGAAGGCAACCGGCTCGCGCGGGCGGTCGAATCGAAGATCCGCGGCTGGACCGGCCCGCTCTGGGGGCTGGAAATGCCGCGGGACAATCCTGGCTATGCCGGGGCAACGCTGCAGTTTTACGGGTTGCGCCGCGCGGGCGAGTGTGTGTCGGTGCGTTCCAACCTGGATAACGACAGCATCCTGGCCTGCCCACTGGCTCGCTGATTAAGGGTTCTGCAAGAGGTCAACCGCAAGATCGGTGAAAGCCCCGACATCGGTGAGGGGAGACGATGCAGCGTCTGGTACGGCGGAACGGGCAAGCCGATCGCGGAACTGAAAAGCGAATACAAACGTCCGAACGCAATCCGGTTTCCATCCGATAACCCATATTCCGACGCCAAAGCCGCGCTCGGGGAGATGCTGTTCTTCGATCCGCGCCTGTCGATAGCCGGGACAATGTCCTGCGCAACCTGCCACAACCCGGCATTGAGCTGACAGGATGGGCTGAGGGTCGGCATCGGTCACGATGAGAAGCAGCTTCCGCGTGCGGCGCCCACGATCCTCGATCTGGCGTGGGCCGATCTGCTCATGTGGGACGGCCGCAAGAACAGCCTCGAGGACCAGGCCAGCGGCCCGATGAGTACGCCGGCGGAGATGGGTGGCACGTTGGACATGGTTGTCGCCCGGGTCGCGGCGGTGCCGGCCTATCACCACGCGTTCCGGACGGCGTTCGGGACCGACGAGGTCACCTTCCCCCGCATCGCGCAGGCGATCGCGACATTCGAGCGGACGGAGGTCAGCAACAAGGCGCCGTTTGACCGTTGGATCGACGGAGATGAGAGCGCGATCAGCGAAAGTGCGAACCGCGGTTTCCTGCTGTTCAACAACAAGGCCAACTGCGCGGCCTGCCATTCCGGATGGCGCCTGACGGACGACGGGTTCCACGATATCGGCCTGCCGAGCGCTGATCCCGGCCGCGGCGCGCAAGTGCCGGGTGTTCCTGCCCTGCAGCACGCGTTCAAGACCCCGACACTGCGCAATGTGGCCGAGCGCGGTCCATACATGCATGATGGCTCGATCGCCACGCTGCACGATGTGGTCGTGCATTATGATACCGGCTTCGTGCAACGCGAGAGTCTGTCGCCCGAGATGCACCGCTGGGCCTGACGGGACAGGAGGTCGATGATCTCGTGGCTTTCCTGAACACGCTGACCAGCCGCGACGATCCCGTCGCGTTGCCGGTACTCCCGGTGAAGGATTGAGTGAATGAGACGGATCGTTCTTGCCGCCGCTGCTTTGCTCGGGGCTGCGACGTTCGTGGCCTGGGCGGACCAAACCATAATCCAGAAAGACAAGCAGTTCTCGGTCGAGACGCTCACGGTCGGTGCGGGCGAGACCGTCGTCTTCAGCAACGATGATCAGGTTGTCCATGATATCAGCGTGACGAAACCCGATGGCTCGACAACCCCGGGCGCCATGGAAAAGCCGGGCGACCAGACGAGTATCACGTTCGATAAGGCCGGCGAGTACAAGGTGCTTTGCCTGATCCATCCGAAAATGAAGATGACGGTCACCGTGAAGTGACCGGATGAGTCAACGCCAGTTGCGTGCGAGTGTCCCATGCCCGTTGTTCTGAGAATTCTGCTGGCTTGCCTGACCATGACGTTAGTCACCGTGGTGCTCGGGGTTTACGCGCTGAGAGGCGAGCAAGAGCTGGGCAGTACCGCGCTCAGGATTTACGACGGGGCGTTCATGTCGGTGAATTTTGCCCGCAGCGCGCAGGCGAAATTCGAGCGGGCGAGGGGGCTTTACGTCGAGCACAACGCCACGCGCGCGGCCGATGAAGCTCGCCGTCCGGCGGCAGCGGGGGAACTCAGCGAACGTCAGCGCCTGCTCGTCGTCGCGCGCGGCGCGCCCGCGAGCGGGGCCGCGACGGTCCCGGTCGCTGCACCGGATCAGGCCAGCGCGAAGGCCGCCATAGGCGACGTGCTCGACGACCTGGACGTCGCGATCCAACGATCGATGTCGGACCCGACCCGCCGCGCGGCCTAGCAACTACGGGCTCAGCTTGCCCCGTTGACCGGCACAAGGCTCGATGATGCGGCCGTGCTGCCGAAACTCAAGGCGATGTCAACCGCATTCGATGACGTGATGGAGGATTTCGCCCAGGACGGCTATGCCTTCCGCACGCAAGTCGAGGCGGACATGACACATCGCCAGCGGCTGACGCGCATTGCCGGCGGCCTGTCTGTCGCTCTCGGCCTGCTCATCACCGCTTTGTTGACCCGCTCGATCGTGCCCGCGCTGCGACTGACGGCGCGGGTGGCTGACTCGGTAGCGGCGGGCCGACTCGACAATGCCATCCCGGTGCCGCGCCGCATCGGCCGCAGCGAGACGGCGCGCCTGTTGCAAGCGGTTGCCGGCATGCAGGCCCGTATACTGGGCGACAGCCAGGCGGCGAAAGCGCGAGCGGCGGAGCAAGCCGCCGAGCAGGCGGGCCGCCAAGCACGAGCGGAACGGCTGAGGGAGCTGGTTGAGGGCTTCAAGGAGAGATTCCGCGCCGCGAGCGGTGCGATCGTCTCGGCTTCCTCGGATGTGGAAGATACCGCCCGGTCGATGACGGTGTTGGCGGAGCAATCCAAGCAACAGGCCGTCGCCGTCGCAGGGGCGGCGGAGCAGGCCAGGGAAGGTGTGCAGGCCGCGGCGGCCGCGGCCGAGCAACTCACAAGCTCTATTGCCGAGATCAGCCGGCAAGTGGCGCAGTCGTCCGCCATCACGACACAGGCGGTGTCCGACAGGCGGCGGACGGATACGATCGTGCAGGCCTTGTCGGACGGCGCGCAAAAGATTGGTCAAGTTGTGGAGCTGATCACCAACATCGCCGGCCAGACGAACCTGCTGGCCCTGAACGCCACGATCGAGGCGGCGCGGGCCGTCGAGGCCGGGAAGGGCTTCGCCGTGGTCGCCAGCGAGGTCAAAATCTGGCGCAGCAGACCAGCAAGGCGACCGAAGAGATCGGGACGCAAATCAACCAGATCCAGTCCGCGACGAGCGACGCTGTTGGCGCAATTCGAGGGATCAGCGGGACGATCGAGCAGGTCAGCCAGATCGCGACCGCGATCGCCGCGGCGATCGAGGAGCAGAGCGCGGCGACGGCGGAGATCGCCAGCAACGTGCAGCGGACGGCGCGTAGCGCGGAGGATGTGACCAACACGATCGAGGGCGTTCGCGAGGCCGCGAAAGGCACCGACGGCGCCGCGGCGCAGTCCTAGCTTCGGCCGGCAAGATGTCACAGCAGGCCGCCGCGTTGTCGGTCAATGTGGGCGAGTTTGTCGTGGCACTCCAGGCGGCGTAGACTGCGCGTCAAACGCCAACCCAGGAGACAGTCATGAGCCCGCCTTTCGGCGCCAATTCGGCCGCCGCGCGCGACATCGCCAATGTGCTTCACCCATACACCGACCTGAAAACACATCAGGAAATCGGGCCGGTGGTGATCACGCACGGCAAGGGCGCATGCGTGTGGGACGATTCCGGCAAGGAATATATCGAGGCGATGGCCGGGCTGTGGTGCGCCTCCCTGGGCTTCGACAACGAGCGGCTGGTGCAGGCCGCGACGGCGCAGATGCGCAACCTGCCATTCTACCACGGCTTCACGGCGAAGTCGCATGAACCCTGCATCGACCTCGCGGAGATGCTGATCCAGCGTGCGCCTGGGCCGATGAGCAAGGTGTTCTTCGCCAATTCCGGATCGGAGGCGAACGACAGCGCGATCAAGATGATTTGGTATTTCAACAACGCGCTGCGCCGGCCCGAGAAGAAGAAGATCATCGGCCGGCTGAAGGGCTATCACGGCATTACCCTTGCCGCGTCGTCGCTGACCGGCATCCCGCACAACCACCGCAGCTTCGATGTGCCGCTGTCGGGGTTCATCCACACCATGACGCCGCATTATTATCGCAACGCCCTACCCGGCGAATCCGAGGACGCGTTCGCGACGCGCTGCGCTGATGAGCTCGAGAAGCTGATCCTGGCGGAGAACCCGGACACCGTCGCGGCCATGTTCGCCGAACCGGTGATGGGCGCGGGGGGCGTGATCGTGCCCCCGCGCGGCTATTTCGAGAACATCCAGGCGGTATGCCGGAAATACGACATCCTGTTCGTGGCCGACGAGGTGATCTGCGGTTTCTGGCGCACCGGCAACTACTGGGGCAGCCAGACCTTCAACATCGAGCCCGACATCCTGACCTGCGCCAAGGCGCTGTCTTCATCCTACCTGCCGATCAGCGCGGTGATGGTGAACGACCGCGTGTTTCAGGCACTCGCCAAAGAGAGCAACGAGATCGGCACGTTCGGCCACGGTTTCACCTATTCCGGCCACCCTGTAGCCGCGGCGGTCGCGGTCGAGACGCTGAAAATCTACGACGAAATCGATATCGGCGCGCATGTGCGTGAGGTCGGCGCGCATATGCAGAAGGAGCTGCGGCGCCGGTTTGCCGACCATCCGTTGGTGGGGGAGGTACGCGGGGTCGGGCTGGTCGCGGCGATCGAGCTGGTCGCGGACAAAGCGACACGGCAGAATTTCGATCCGCAGCTCAAGCTCGGCGGGCGATGGGTGAAGCTGATGGAGCAGCATGGCGTGATCGGACGATCGGTGCCGGGTGATACGCTCTGCTTCAGCCCGCCGCTGGTGATCACGGCGGCGGAGGTGGACGAGATGCTGGGGCGCGCCAGCAAGGCGCTGGACGAGCTGACCGTGCAGCTTCGCCGCGAGCAGATCAGCCTGGTGTAAACGCCACCCACGGCATGAAATCCCCCTCTCACCAGACCCAGGCACAGGCGCTGCAATCGCTGGCGCAGGCGTAAACGTTTGGGCGGATCCGGCACAGCCCGACAGACCGTCGCTTACCGCGTATGCCCCGAATTCCCGGATCAGTTCGCGTTCTGCCCGGGCGCCGATTGCTCCTTGAGGATGCCGTCGGGCAAGCTCCAGGAGGTGCGTGATAGCCGGTCGGCGTACCGAGGCGTCGTTGCTTCGCAACGCCCGCATCGCCGCGAAATACGCCGACAGGTCGTCTTGCTGCATGAGGGCTCCGTTCTGCCGTGGAACCTCTTAGAAAGGCGCTCCGGTTCTCGGCTGTGACGAAGACTACAGCTTCTGAGCAATGACGTGCTTTGAGCGCGGCGGGATCCGCCCACGGAGCGGTTGAATGCAACCCACGGCTGAGCTAAAAACACAACAGGCCCAAGCGAGTAGGCCGGGTTAGCACAGCGGTAGTGCAGCGGTTTTGTAAACCGAAGGTCGGGGGTTCAAATCCCTCACCCGGCATGGAAGCTAAGCGGCTGATTCCTGGGCTTTATGTCGTCAGAGTAGCGCCGTAGTAGGAGAGTGGCCCACCCGCAAACAGGACATTGACAGGACAGAAAGCAAAAAACTCTCCTGCCCGGGCTCGGCATTCTATGCCCCTAGGCGTGCTAACGGACTGCCCACATCCTCATCGCCCAGGGCAAGCAATGGACGATAGGCCCACAAGGAAGGAGGAGGGATCATGAATTCCCGTCGCTCGGGTCGCGCGAGCGCCAGGTCGCGCTGGTAGCGATGCTTTTCCTCGGATGCCTTGGCGGCGTACTCTTCGCTTGGTGCACCTCCCCAGTCTATAGGCTGAACACCTCTGAGGTTTTGGGCTTTGGCTGCTGATGCCGGCTCTCTATTGGCCCTGGCCTATCGTGGGCGCGACGATCGCTGGGCTGGCGTTCTACGCGGTGCAGCTCGCTAGGCCGCCGAAATAGGAGCGTACCGCCCCGCGCCCCATCTCGGCGCCATGCTTACCAGACCACCCTCACATCGTCATCGCCCGCCGCCGTGCCGGATGAGGCGCAAGCCAAAGTCCGCCGCACTGGCCGTGCCGGCCATCGTCGCGCCCTGGAACCCACCCGAGCCCTTAGAGTCCATCCGGGATCATATTGTGTTCTGACAAAGTCTTCTGACCATCAGGCGGATGGATGCCCAACGCAGGAAGCCGAGAGCGTTCCGGTTCCGACATTCCCAATCCTTGGCCAGCCGTTGGCATCGGTTCAACAGGCTATGGTGCGCTCCACAATCCAGCGTTTCGGCAATACCACAAACTTGCCGACGTCGGAGCGCTTTACGATCTCCAGTGCCGCCCTTCTTGGCCGGTGGGATCAGCGGCTTGACCAGCAGCCACTCCTGGTCCGTTAAGTCGCTCGGGTAGCGCCGCCGGCGGCGGTCATAGCGGCAGCGAGTCTCGGTCGTCCACATTCGGCACCTCGCAATTCAGTGCCGCCGATAAACTCACATGGGCTCGCGTCGCAGCAACAGCGCCCGACGACCCCCGTTAACCGACTCTAATGACTCGCCATCTTCCCGGACGGACACTTAGTCGATTCCGAGGTTGGGCGCGCTGCCGCTGACGCGCTGTGGCGCGAGGTGGTGCCGCAGGCCGCTTAGTAATCGCGCCGCGTCGACTGCAGAGCCTGCTTGGCAGGTGCGACGAATCTGGTCGGGCACATGGTGATGCTGCTAGATGCAGGAACGCCGCGACCAGCTCCGACAAACCCGACGCGCGGGAAGCCGCTGAATAGCGCCGGTTATATTAGCCGGCTAGATCTAGACGGGGTAGCTCAGATCCACGCCCCTGGCGCCCGCGGCCCCGCCGCTAGTGGCCTCCCTGCCACGTGCGCCATGACCGCAGGCAGGCGCTCATGGACCATGCGCCTTCGGCGCATGGGCGGACGACCGAGGATAACGCCTCGACAGTCTCATCCAATTTGGCGGCGCGGAGTTGGTCGTCTACGCCGAGGTAAAGAATTTTACGACCAGGCGATGCCAGCCGGTTTTTTGGAACGCGAGCGCAGCACCAGGCCCAGACCACCTGAGCCAACAAGGATCAGAGGCCATGTGGCGGGCTCGGGGACACTGACGCCCGTAACAGTGAATCCACCACTATTGTCGTTATAGGTCCCCGGGGGTCCTTGGAAGCTAAATCCGTCAGGCAGGCCCAGATAAAGCTTTGTGGCGCCGACCGGGACGGTGAATGAACCACCGTTGCCGATCACGAACGGCGCCCAGGGTGTCGGACCATTGTTGAAAACACCGACTAACTGGAAACCCTCGCCAGACGTTCCTGTGTAGGCACCTACGTTGCCATAAGCAGCAATCGAGGACGTTCCGAACTGGGGATTGCCGCCAGGTCCGGACGGGGAGCACCCGATGCCACAATCAGCAGTTCCTGAGGCCGTGAGGTTCAGGGTCTCGCCGCCGGTTACGCTCACGGTCACCGGCATCAGGCCGGCCCCATTACCGGGCACAAGTGTTTGCGTCTGAGAAGCCGGGAAGATCGGAATGGTGGCTTGGCCCGCGAGAAAGATGTCGTCCTTCGCGCTCACGAAAACCGTAGCCTGCGCGCCGGCCGTGCCCGCAAGCGAGGCGGCGATCACAGCGGCGACCAGAAGGCCCTTAATCTTCATAGCCTGTCACCTCAAAAATTATCCAAAGCAGAGGAATTTAGACCGCCTTGATTGCATAACCTCCACATCAGGTCAACCTAAAAATTGTCCGAAACGAAAAAATTGTATCGCTTTGCCGCCCCGCTGTGAGCGCCACGGCGGTCACCACGATCGCCGCCGGACAGGCAAGCCCAAGCCGTGGCCGTAGCCGTCGCACCCGAAACCGCCCGGTAGGCCGCTGGTCGCCTATGGCGCGAGCTGGTGCGACCGGGCACTCGCCCTCTCGTGACGCTACTTTGGTCGAAACGCCTCCTCGTGCCGGCGTTCCGGTCGCATGCCTCAAGGCAAGGCACAGCGCCCAACGGACTTCTGATCAACTAATACCAGCGGCCCTTGCCGTTGAGTGCTCCGACCGAGCCGGGCCGCTGGTATTAAGAGTCTTGGCTTCGCGCGCGGCCGCCCCACCAACCCCGCGCGCCATACCAGCGAGCGAGCCATTTCCGGCAAGTGGCCTGTCAGATCAGCGACCCCCAGATGCGATCAGCAGCATTCGCCTTGGCGCGAGACTACGATCAGGAAGCGGATACCATGGAGCGTCGAGGCGGCTCCCCCCATGCCGGCACACGCAACGTAGGAGGGCGGCGTGCCGGTAGAGGCTAGAGAGCTATACGTCAGTTCGAACGGGACCGACGGTAGCTCGTTCGCGAGCCGCGCTCGTAGTTCCCTCGGGATAGCGAAAGGGTCCGCGAAAGCGCCGAGCCCCCCTTGCCCGTCGCCGAAAACCCTTGCTGGGGTGATCCTCGACTTACCTCCGAACCCGTAGAAGATGCCGCCCCCGGAACAACATCCACCCGTAACCGGGGAAGCCAGACAACGTTCCGCAATCTCAGGAGACAATAAGCTGATTGCGGCGGCGGCGAGACTAGCCTAGCAAAATGCTCCGCGCCCCTTCGTATGAGGGCAACAGAGTTGCGTGGCCTCGCGTCGCGCCTCAATGACCAGCAGGCACGCGCCGCGGCGCTGGAGTTAGCGAACCAACACGAGGCAGAGGCTGATCTCATGGACGACGTGGAATTCGAGACTGCCCGGGACGGAGATCGAAGGGCTGCTGGCGAGCCCTGAGGCGTTGAAAGGCCGATGAGCAGGATCGAGGCCCGACACACCGAAACCGTGATCGTGCCGAAACGTTAAGGCTCCGCACTTACCGTCTGGGAGGGAGGGCCTCAGATGCCCGAGTTGCCTGAAGAGGGTCGGCTGAACACCCAGACCGCAACTGATCGTCGCCGGCTCGGTCGGCTGCAAACCGACAATCAGCACCTGATTGCGCTGCTGCGCAATCCCGCCTCAGTCGAGCCAACGCCAGCGGAGGTGGCGGCTGACCGAATAGGTCTGTTCGCATACGATGAGGCCGAGGAAGACGATTCATTCGTTCCGGCTAGAGGCATAGCGATTGGGTCGCTTACCGGCATTGCCATGTGGGCAATGATCGGGGCGGGCGTTTGGTATCTCCTGTAGCTACGGGTCGGCGAGCCAAGCCAGAGCAATCTGGCCCATCTCCTCCTGATGCCACATCCGTGCCCTGAGCCCGGCCATCGGGAGCTGGCCCCGCGGGGCCGTGTCGTCCGAAGATAATGGCAGCCGCCGATCCGCACGGTTCGGGGCGGTAAGCGCCGGCTTTGTCATCCTAGCCACTACGGCGAATCATCTATGCGGTGTTCGCTTGGATGGCATGGAGGATATGGCTGGCGCTGTAGCGTGTCAGCCCCTCTTCCAGCTCCTCCCGCGCGCGTTTCTGCCGCCCAACTCTGCGCCGGCACGTAGCCGACCAGACGCGCCTCCTGCGATACTTCCGCCCCAGCGTGGCCGTCGATCACGCTGGCTGCATACGGAAGAGCGACCTCACCGTGCACGCAGTCGGCTTCCCGTGCATCGATGATGTGGCGCTCTGCGCCAAGCAGATAGATGCGATAGTGCGGCACGCGGCAGCGTCTCGCTTAGCGCGCTCTGGCAGACTTTGCGCCTGACACGACAGAAGTGACGTATTCGATCGCGTCCCGTACCTCGCACACAGCTTTAAGAACCGGATGCGTGTCGGCGCTGATGTTGTCGGTGACTATAATCCAATGACCTTCGCGGTCGATGAGAAACGCCGATAAATTCGCATTCCAAGGTGGAAGGACATCGTCTGTATCGTTGCTATCTATTGCCTCAAAGGTGACATGCCAGCCGCTCAGCCGAACCAAGAAACTCCCGTGGTTTTGGAGAAGGGAGATGATTCGTATCCCCGCCCGGGGCAACATTTCTACTTTGCACGCCGGGTGACATCCTATCTTGTCTATCTTGCGCAGACAGCGGACACGAGAGCTTGCCTTCGAAGCGGACTGGTGCTCGATAAGGAAAGGGATACACACCATCTGTGGAAAGGCAGGGCTTATGACATCAAACGTTCGAGTGCGCTTTTGGGTCGAGGCCGGACTCGCCGCTCTGTGCGGCTTTCTCGCCGTTCTCACGGTCTTCACCCGGGACTGGATCGAAGCGCTTACGGGGTTTGACCCGGATAACCATAACGGGTCATTCGAGTGGATCATCGTCGCCGCACTGTTCGTCGTCTGCATGCTGTGTTCCATCGCGGCCCGCGCCGAGTGGCACCGCCTGGGTTCGTCCGCGCACGCCGGAACCTGATCGCCGCCTCACGAAGCGAATACCGGGGGAGAGAATGCCATCGAAGAAGAAGGATCGTGGGAAAGAGGCGCGTCCGCCAAAGAGACCCTTGCCGGGGGTGTTCGGCAAAACGCTGCTCGAGAGGCTGAAGGCTGCGCCTCCGGGGACCTCGGACGACACAATCCTTATGGAGACGCTCCGTTCGGTTCCGGTCGATCAGGTGAAGGCGGCCTTTAAGAAGGCAGATCCGAAGGAGCGGAATCTGCTTTTCGCTGCGCTCCCCCGCAGCCAAGTCACGTCGATCCTCGGTTCGCTGCCTCCCGAAGTGCTGGCACCGTGGGAGCCGCCCGCGCTTTCTCCGCCGCCCGCCCCGACCGGCGGGCCGCCGGCATCGATTCTCACCACGACATACCAGAACGTCCCCTATCCGCCTGCCGAAAAGGATCCGAACTGGTCGCTGACGTTCAGCGGGGGTTCGACGATCGGGCTCACTTCGCCGCCTCCATGGGAATGGGTGTCGGTCTATGACCAGAGCGCCGAGAAAGAGGGCTCGCTCGACAATCCCATGGTCGGCCTCACCGGTTGGGTGGTCATTCCTGAACTGCCCGGGACGCCCAATCCCAAGCTGTCCCAGGGTGACGTGTGGTTCGTGCATCCGTTCGGGTTCGATTTCGAGTTCTACATCGTCCCCGACCCGCAGTACGAAGGTTTGCTTGCGGTTTCGAACACCGGCGTGACGCCCGGAACGGGCGCGCAGGATTCGGACTTAGTCGCGGCCAACGACGCTGCGCACGACATTGGTCTGGACGCGCCGAAAGGCGTGCTCGGAGTCGAGACCGACCAGGGCCTTGTCCCGCCGCTGTTCCAGAATTTGATCACCAACGGGGCGCGAATCGCGACCTTCGGCCGCTGGATTGTCGATTGCGGCCATAACGATTTTCACACCGAGGTTCACGCGCCGCTGCTGATGGCGGTGGCGACGCCGTCGCCGCCACCACGCGGCGTCCCCGGCTCGCAAATGACCTCGCTCCAGATCATGTCTCGGCCCTACACGGTCAGTCAGAAGTTCGCGGGAGGCAACTTCATCGATCATCTGCTGGCTGAGGTCGCAAAGGTCGAGACGACGATCCTCGGCATTCCGCTGTCGTGGCGGGTCGAGGCGCATCCGACCATATTCACGACGCCATACGAGGGCCGCCCATTTATCAAGCTGCTCGTTCAGCCGCCGCCTATCAAGCGCAATCCGGTTCGCCCTCCGCCGACGCTGATGGTCAGTTATCACTTCACCCACCGAGCGAACGTGGCCGTCCAAGTGTACAACGCCGGCGAGGGAAGTGTCGGAATCGCCATTGTGCTTGGCGATCTCAATCCGGCAAGTCTGCCGCCGAAGCACGACCTGACCGTCCAGTGGTCCCAACTGGGCGACAAGTACGCTTATGTGATCGACGCGTTGCAGATTGCAGACATTCTCACGCTCGACATCCTTCCCGCGATCATCCTCAACCGTGGAATCCTGACCGATATCTACGACGCGCCGAGCGCATCGAGTTCCCTCGACAACCAGAACGTCGCCGCGCCGGTTAGCGTGGACCAGATTCAATCCTGGGCCGGGTTGTCGGAGGACGACAGCCAGCCGTTCCCGATTTATGGCTGGCTGAATGTGTGGTGGCAGGACCAGCAGGTCGTCGCCGAACCGTGAGCGCCTCCCCAAGGGCACCGGCGATTCTCTTCATCCACTGGCGGAGCCGGTTAGGTTTCCACCTTTTCGACAAGTCAACCTCGGCGGACAGCTCCCGGCCGTGCCGGGTCGCTGCGCCAGCAGAATCAGTGACTTGGGCATTGCATAAGTAATGAGGAAAGTAAGACGTGGATGGCCGGCTTTCGCTGCGCATTACGATGGGGCGACCTTTGTGGATGATCGCCTCGCTTACTCGAAGCGATCATGCTTTAACGGCTGGCGGCTTCGTCCGCGTGCGGTTCGAGGATGCTGAAATCGGTATTGCTCTCGCCCCGCACAGCCAGCGCCAGATCACGCACCAGACGGTCCGCCACGCCGACCCGGTAATGCAGCGGGTCCCAGTAGCTCTCGTCGTTCTCGGTGATCGGGCTTGGGCGCATGAAATCCACCGCCAGTGTATTGGGGACTGCCGCGGCGATCGCTGCGACACGATGCTTGCACTCGTTCCACACCGCCGCGCCCTGGCTGCCTTCGGGCGAGAACAGCACGTGGTTGTAGGGGACGAAGAACAGGACCTTACGCGTGGCGGGGGGTAGCTGCGTCAGCGCCGTGCGCAACGCGTCCAGCGCCGGGTAGTGCCACGTCGCCGGCGGCCCGCCGCGAGCACCGGGCGGCACGTCGGGAACGGCCTCACGGAGATGCATCGCCGCGCGGCCGGGGTCGTAGTCGCTGTCCGGCGGCACGAAGCGCGTGTAGCCGTCTCGCCCATAAACCGGCTGCTTGACGCCGATCAGGATGCCGAATTGCTGGCCGGCCTCCTGCACCGCATAGAGAGTCAACAGATGCAGATATCCGAGCCACCGGTTGCGGCCGTACATCCAGCCGGGGAAGGGCCGGGGTGTCAGTTTCTGGTAGGTATCGCCGGTCACGCACCAGCGGACATCGAGGCCGAGCATCACCACGCGCGCTTGCGGATGGGCGCGGCGGAAGACCGTCATCAGCCGCGTCTGCTCGTACACGGTGGCGTCGTTCATCGCCAGGTTGGCGAAGCGTGCATCGAACGCCGGATCCAGTTCCGCCGGGCGCAGCAGCCGGGACGTAGAGGTGCCGAACACGGCACTGTTGAACCGTGCCGCTCGCGCCAGCGCGGGAAAGGAAAACCGGGCGTCGGTGGCAACCGGCCAGCGCTGCGCGGGGGGCGATAAAGGCAGCGTATCGAACGGGTCCACCAGTGCCACGAACAGCGCGACGACCAGCGTCAGCGCAGCCGCAAACCCTGCGGCCAAGCCGAAGAAGCGGCGCCAGACTCGCGGATCAGAACTGGAAGTAGATGAAGACATTCGGCAACCGGCCGCCGACCAGCAGCAGCAGATAGGCGAGTCCCGCGCCGGCCGGCACGGCGAGCCACGGGCGTGGTCGCAAGATGTTCAGGGCGGCCTCCTGGCTGGTGGGGCCGATCAGCGCGATCACGGCGCCACCCACCAAGGCCGCTACGTATTCGCGGTCGAGCCGGACGGATCCGGCACCGTGCAGCCCGAGCATCGAGGCCAGCATTTGGCTCGCGGCGGCGAAACCGGCGGAGCGGAACAGCACCCAGCCGGCCATGACGAAGAGCAAGGTGAGCAGCCATGCGGCGGGGCGTGGCAGGCGCAGGCCGACGCGCTCCCACCAATGGTTCACCGCAAGGGCGACCCCGTGCAGCCCGCCCCAGGCGACGAAGGTCCAGCCCGCACCATGCCACAGGCCGCCCAGCAGCATGGTGGCGATGACGTTCGCCGCTTGTCGGATCGGCCCGCAGCGATTGCCGCCGAGCGGGATGTAGAGATAGTCGCGCAGGAAACGCGACAGCGTCATGTGCCAGCGACGCCAGAAATCGCGGACGGATACGGCGCGGTACGGGGCGTTGAAGTTGAACGGCAGATGCAGACCGAACATGCGCGCCAGCCCGATCGCCATGTCGGAGTAGCCGGAAAAGTCGAAATAGATCTGCAGCGTATAGGCCGCGCAGGCGACCCAGGCCTGGGCAGCGGCGAGCGGCGCGGCAGCGGCGTGTGTGAACAGCGGATCGGCGACCATCGCCAGCGTATCCGCCAGCGCCACCTTCTTCGCCACCCCGATCACGAACAGTGCGAAGCCGCGCGACAGATTCTCCCACATTTCCGGCCGGCGCGGATCGGCGGCGAATTGCGGGATGATCTCGTTGTGCCGGACGATCGGCCCGGCAATGAGCTGCGGGAAGAACAGCACGAACATGCAGAAATCGAGGAACCGATAGACATGCGCCTCGCCGCGGCTGAGATCGATCAGGTAGGAGATTTTCTGGAAAACGAAGAAGCTGATCCCGAGCGGCAGGATCAGGTGCCACGCAGTCCAGTCCTGATCGAGCAGACCGTAATACGAGCCGCGCAGGAAATCGGCGTATTTGAACAGCGCGAGTACGGCGAGGTTCAGTGTCACGCCGAGCAGCGGGATGATGCGGTGGCGGGAGGCGCCGTACCAACAGGAGATCAGCCAATTGGCGAGGGTGAGCCCGGCCAGCAGCGGCACGAAGCGGACATCCCACCAGCCGTAGAAGACGAGCGAGGCGATGACGACCAGCACCTGTCGGGCCGTCCGGTTGTGCGCCAGGGCGTAATAGGCGGCGAGCACCGGCGGCAGGAAACCGCAGATGAAAAGCTGGGAGTTGAACAGCATTCCGCGAGGTTCAGTCCAACGTCTCCAGCAGTCCGGCCAGCAGCGCCGCGCGCGGCGCCAGCTCGCGCCAGAGGATGTGCTCATGGCGCACATGCGCGCCGGCGCCGGGACAACCCAGCCCGTCGAGCGTCGGTATGCCCATTGCGGCGGTGAAATTGCCGTCCGATCCGCCGCCGCGATGCTGCCGCGGCAGGGTGATGCCGACGCCGGCGGCGACCGCCCTCGCTTTCTCGTACAGCGCGGCGATGACCGGCGTTTCCGTGAAGGGCGGCCGGTTCATACCGCCTTTCACGGTCACGCGACACCCGGGCGTGCGCGCGGTCAAAGCCAGCAGCGCCGCTTCCATACGCTCCCCGTCGGCAGCCGAATCCACCCGCAGGTCGATTTCGCAGCCGGCTTCCGGCGGGATCACGTTGGGCCGCGTACCGCCCCAGACCGGCGCGGCGTTGAGCGTGATGCCGCGCTCCAGATCCACCATCCCGTGCAGCGCCAGTATCTGTTGCGCCAGTTCCACCACGGCCGAGGTGCCATCCTGGAAATTGCCGCCGGCATGGGCGCCGCGTCCCTCTATCCGCAGCACGAAGCGCCCGACCCCCTTGCGCGCGGTCACGCAAGCGCCGCCTGCGCCGGCCGGTTCGGGGATCAGGACGGCCGCCGCCTTGCTTGCCTCGCGTTCGATCAGGTCGCGGCTGGTCGGACTGCCCACCTCCTCGTCGGGCGTGAGCAAAAGCACGATCGGACGCCGCGTGGCGATGCGCTGGGCCAGCAGCGAGCGGACCACGTGCACGGCGAGGAAGCTGCCGGCTTTCATGTCGTAGATGCCCGGCCCGTGCGCCTTCTCGCCGTTCACCCGAAACGGCATGGCGTCCAGCGTGCCGTGCGACCAGACGGTATCGAGATGCCCGGCCACCAGGATGCTTTTGCCGTTGCCGGGGGTGCGGGCGATCAGGTTATCGCCGAAGCCGTCGCGCCCGGAGATGCGCTTGAGGACCGCACCGGCGCGAGACAGCGCCGCTTCGGCGAGGTCGGTCAGCCGGTTCACCGCTGTCGCGTCGGTGGTGGGCGTCTCCAAGCGGACCCATTGCGCGAGTTCTTCGAGAAGCGTCTCGGAGCGGCCCAGCTCGGTTTGCGGCATCGGTTCGTCCATCTGTGGCGCGGCCGCGCGGTGTGCGCCCAAAGCCGGATCTTGTCCACGCGGAGAGACGTTCCGGCCGGACCCGCAGTTGGGCCTCTTCACTCTGCCGGGGTGATATCGGTCTTCGTGAAATCCTCTCCCTTGAACAGGAGAGTGGCACGATTCGCCTTGGCGCACGCGTATGCGTTACAATCGCCCATACCCAAGCCCGCCGGGTGACGGCTTTTGCCGAAATGGGCGTACGCATCTACCGCGAGCTCCACGCCTAACGCAGGAGCAGAAAGACGCGCTGGAGCGGTCACTGAGCCGGTGCTGGCCGTTGGGTATTGAGCGGTTCGATCGCAACGAGCTCTAAGACGAGATACTCGTATCAAAGACATGCCGTAGTCGGATGCGTTTTACGCTCAACACCAGCGTGTTCATTCATTTCGGCGATGGGCGCGCCCAGCAACGCCACCGATCCGCCCGCGACCATCCAATTCGCTGCCGAGCTTGATTGCGTTCTCACGCCGCAGGCCCTTGCGGAGTCCTTTCACGCCTCCACCCGAAAGCAGGTCGTTTCACGCGACGACGCAGCCGCTCAGGTGCGCCACTGGATGACGATCTTCGAGGTGGTCGCCGGGCCGACGGCACTGAACACGGCGCTGGAGGCCGCACTGTCCGGCCGCTTTCAGTTCTATGATGGGCTGTTGCTGGCAACAGCGCGGGAAGCCGGTTGTCAGGCCATCATCTCCGAAGACATGGAAGCCGATGCTGTGCTGGACGGGATCGCGTCGTCCGGGCTTTCGATGCTGCCGGCGGGATCAGCACAGCGGCGCGCCCTGCTGGATTGACCACCTCACCCGGCGCCTTCAGAAAGCCGGAGAAACACCGCGGAACACAGCGATGACCTTCGAAGACCTGCAAATCGGCCAGACCGCCAGCCTCGGCAAGACCATCACGGACGCCGATATCATTTTGTACGCAGCGGTCAGCACGGACACCAATCCGGTGCATCTCAACGCCGAGGCGGCCCGTGACTTCATCTTCGGCGAGCGGGTCGCGCACGGCATGCTGTCAGCGGGCCTGATCAGCGCGGTTCTTGGCACGCGCATGCCCGGCCCAGGCACGATCTATCTGGGCCAGACCTTGCGCTTCCGCGCACCGGTGAAGATTGGCGCCACGGTTACCGCGACGGTGGAGATCACCGCGCTCGATCCGGCCAAAAGGCGCGCTACGCTGAAGACGGTCTGCACCGTGGAGGGCAAGCCGGTGATTGAGGGCGAAGCGCAGGTCCAGGTCCCTTCCCGCCCCTGATGCGCATCATCCGCGATTGGCGCGATGTGCCTGGCGACGGGCGCGGCGCCAGTGTGGCGCTCGGCAATTTTGATGGCGTGCATCGCGGTCATGCGGCGGTGCTGCGCGCCGCCCATGCCGCGCGCCCGGATGCTCCGCTTGCCGTCCTGACCTTCGAGCCGCATCCGCGTGAGGTGTTCCGCCCCGACGACCCGCCGTTTCGCCTGACCCTGTCGCCCGAGCGGGCCGACGCCGTGGCGGGACTTGGCGTGACCATTCTTTACGAGCTGCCATTCACCCACGAGTTCAGCCTGATGTCGGCCGAAAGCTTCGTGACCGAGGTGCTGCACCATGGGATCGGCGCCCGCCACCTAGCCTGCGGGCCGGACTTCGCCTTCGGCCATCGCAAAGGGGGAGACACGAAGTTCCTTGCCGCACGGGCCGAGGCGCTGGGGATGGGGCTCACCCTGGTGCCGCCGGTCACCGATGCCGAGGGACCGATTTCCGCCAGCCGCATCCGCCGCGCGTTGCAGGACGGCTATCCCGAGCGGGCGGCGTCCGAACTCGGCCGGCCATGGACGATCCGCGGCACGGTGGCACATGGCGACAAACGCGGCCGCACGATCGGCTTCCCAACGGCGAACATCGCACTCGCGCGGCATCTGGAGCCGGCCCGCGGCGTCTATGCGGTGACGGTGCGCTTGCCGGATGGCGCGGTCTGTCCGGGTGCGGCCAATATCGGGCGTCGGCCGACGGTGAATGCCGGTCCGGAGAGTTGGCTGGAAGTCAATCTGTTCGATTTCGACGGCGATCTGTATGACGCGGAGCTGACGGTCGCACTGCACGCCTATCTGCGGCCGGAGCAGAAGTTTTCCGGCCTCGACGCGTTGCGAGCGCAGATTGCTGCCGATGTGGCGGAGGCGCGGCGGGTTCTGGGTTAAGAGCAAGGCGGCAGGCTTTCTTCTATGGCTCTCCCTCTGCCATATCTAAACTGGCAATGCAGCGCATGCGGCCATGCAGGCCGGTTCTCGCGCGAAGCTGTCCGTGAGCGGCTCGGGATCGATCTGACGATAGCCACGGTCGCGACGGTAATGAGCGAAGCTCGTTGTACACGGTGTCAGTCCTCGGCGTTCCGGGTGCACGCACCGGATGGGACGCTGTTGCTCGATTCAGATCGTGCAGTCCCATGTGCGGCGTGCGGCCTGCCGATCCCGCTGCCCCGGCTTCAGCTCCGACCCGATATTCGCCTTTGCGTCTTGTGCGCCGAAGCCGCCGACCGCCCGTCGGCGGAGGTCCCATGGCCGCGGCCGCCGCGCCGTCTGCTGAAATGCCCCCGTTGCGGTAGAGCAGCAATCCTGCAGCGCCCAAGGGTCGGTACGCCCTTTGTCGGTTGCGTCAGTTTCCCTGACTGTTGGTGGAAGGCCGACCTGACCCGGGCCGATGAAATCGAATGTTTTGGCTCAGGCGGCTATGAAGGGTGGCTGCGTGATGGCGCGAGGCACTCCAGGCCGACAGGACCACGCTGAAGAGGTCGCCGTTACTATACCGGCCCGCCAACTCGACGAACGTAATGGGGTGGAAAGCGGTCGCTCGGGTCAACCGAGCGAACAGCCGCACTGTGCCGCGAGCGGCATTGGCATTAGCTTGTGAAACTCATCCGGACATGTCCGAAACAGACACTATAAGTGCTGTCGAGCCTGCTGATCCGTCCGAGATACCAGAGGATGCACACGATGAACGCGCCATCGTCACCTGAGCTTCAACGAGCTATCAAAGCACTCTGGCAGGCCGGCAAACTTACGCCGGGCAATCTCTATGCGGCACCAACCTTTGTCGCCCTGCGACAGGTTTGCCAGACATGCTATCCCAGCGCAGGCTCCAATCAGTCGTTGAACTTCGCCCTTAGCCAAGCCCTGTATAATTTAGGGTTTCGCTGGACAGCGGATGAACCTTCCTGACAGGCCGTCTCCGCCGAGATTGCTGCTGACGGAATCGCATGACGAAGGAAGAGTCAGCGAGTTCGCGAGCTGGTATTACATCCGAAACACGCCGAAGCGCGTTTCCTCGATCGGCGCGTTCAATGCGGCGGATAGCGAAAGCGCCAGCACCAGCCTGGTCTCCGCCGGATCGATGATGCCGTCGTCCCAGAGTCGCGCCGTCGCATAATAGGGGTGCCCCTTGGCCTCATACTGCGCACGAATAGGCGCCTTGAATGCCTCCTCCTCTGCTGCCGTCGCAAACCCGCCGCGCACCGTCGCCAGCACGCTCGCGGCCTGCTCGCCCCCCATCACCGAGATGCGTGCATTCGGCCACATCCAGAGGAAGCGGGGATCGTAAGCGCGGCCGCACATGCCGTAATTGCCGGCGCCGTACGACCCGCCTATGACCACCGTGATCTTCGGTACCGCGGTGGTCGCCACCGCCGTCACCAGCTTGGCGCCATCCTTGGCGATACCGCCCGCTTCGTATTTCCGCCCCACCATGAACCCGGCGATGTTCTGCAGGAAAATCAACGGAATCCTCCGCTGACTGCACAGCTCGATGAAATGCGTCCCCTTCAGCGCCGATTCGGAAAACAGGATGCCGTTGTTGGCGAGAATACCGACCGGGTAACCACAAATATGTGCGAAGCCGCAGACAAGAGTGGTGCCATAAAGTCGCTTGAATTCGCCGAACTCGCTGCCATCGACCACGCGCGCGATGACTTCGTGCACGTCGTATGACGTGCGGAGATCGGTCGGGACCAGCCCATACAGGTCCTGCGGATCGTAGCGCGGCTCGGCCGACGGGCGCAGCACCGTATCCGGCCGGTTGGACTCGTTCAGCCCCGCCACGATGCGCCGGCAGATGGCGAGTGCGTGGTGATCGTCATGCGCGTAGTGATCCACGACACCTGAGAGACGCGCATGAACATCGGCGCCGCCAAGCTCCTCGGCGCTGACCTCCTCGCCGGTCGCCGCCTTAACCAGGGGCGGGCCGCCGAGAAAGATCGTGCCCTGGCCGCGCACAATGATGGTCTCGTCGCTCATGGCCGGGACATAGGCGCCGCCGGCGGTGCATGATCCCATTACCACGGCGATCTGAGGAATGCCCTGCGCGGAGAGAGTGGCCTGGTTGTAGAAGATACGACCGAAATGCTCGCGGTCGGGGAAGATCTCGTCCTGCAGCGGCAGGTAGGCGCCCCCGGAATCCACCAGATAGATGCAGGGCAGGCGGTTGGCGCGCGCGATCTCCTGCGCCCGCAGGTGCTTTTTGACGGTGACGGGGAAGTAAGTGCCGCCCTTAACCGTGGCATCGTTGGCGACGATGACACATTGCCGCGCGGCGACGCGGCCGATGCCGGTGATGATGCCGGCGGCCGGCACCTCGCCACCGTACATGCCGTGAGCGGCGAGCTGCGACAGTTCCAGGAAACGCGAGCCGGGATCGATCAACGCCATCACCCGGTCGCGCGGCAGCAGCTTGCCCCGCCCGAGATGGCGTTCCCGCGCCGCTTCCCCGCCGCCGGCTGCAACCGCCGCGACACGCTCGCGCAAATCGGCGACCAGCGCGCGCGTCGTCGCAGCATTCGCGGCGAACTCCTCGCTGCGCAGGCTGGCGGCGGAGCGCAGGACGGTCATGCCGTCTCGGTGAACAGCTCGCGGCCGATCAACATGCGGCGGATTTCGCTGGTACCGGCGCCGATTTCATAGAGCTTGGCATCGCGCAGCAGGCGCCCGGTAGGATAGTCGTTGATGTAACCATTCCCGCCGAGCACCTGGATTGCCTCCAGCGCCATCCAGGTGGCCCGCTCGGCCGCATAAAGAATTGCGCCGGCTGCATCCTTGCGCGTGGCCTCGCCGCGATCGCAGGCCTTGGCCACGCTGTACACATACGCTTTGCAGGCATTCATCGTCGTGTACATGTCGGCGAGCTTGCCCTGCATGAGCTGGAATTCACCAATCGGCTGACCGAACTGGCGGCGTTCGTGCACGTAGGGAACAACCACGTCCATGCAGGCCTGCATGATCCCCAAGGGGCCGGCGGCCAGCACCGCACGCTCGTAATCGAGCCCGCTCATCAACACGCGCGCGCCGTCATTCACGCATCCGAGCACATTGTCGGTCGGGACTTCGCAGTCCTGGAACACCAGCTCGCAGGTGTTCGAGCCGCGCATACCGAGCTTATCGAGCTTCTGCGCAGTGGAGAATCCCCTGAACCCCTTCTCGACCAGGAAGGCGGTGATGCCGCGCGGCCCGGCCTCCGGGTCGGTCTTCGCATAGACCACCAGCACATTGGCGTCCGGGCCGTTGGTGATCCACATCTTCGACCCGTTCAGGACGAAGCGCTCATGCCGCTTCTCTGCGCGGGTGCGCATGCCGACCACATCGGAGCCGGCGTCGGGTTCCGACATGGCAAGCGCGCCGACGAACTCGCCGGAGATGAGCTTGGGGAGATACCTCCGCTTCTGCTCCTCGCTGCCGTTGCGGCGGATCTGGTTCACGCAAAGGTTCGAGTGCGCGCCGTAGGAGAGGCCGACGGAGGCGGAAGCGCGCGAGATCTCCTCCATCGCGACAACGTGCTCGAGATAGCCCATACCGGCGCCGCCCCACTCTTCCTCGACTGTTACGCCAAGCACACCGAGGTCGCCGAATTTTCTCCATAGATCCATGGGAAAGTTGTTCTCGCGATCGATCGCGTCGGCGCGAGGCGCGATCTCGGCGGCGGCGAAGGCCTCCACCTGCGCACGAAGCAGGTCAGCGGTTTCGCCGAGGTCGAAATTCAGGCCGGGCAGGCGGTTGCGCATCGCTGGCATGGCGCCAGGATGGCGTATTTTCAATCTGGAACCAAGGCGATCCGGCGGTCCGACGGCGCGTTGCGGTGAGGGCCGGAATGTGGCGCCTCCGACCATATTTTCGATCGAATGACGGCGTTTCAGAAGGACCGTTGAAGGAGACTTGCCGTGAAACACACGATCCTGACCCGTTCCGTCGCCGCGCTGGCGCTGAGCGCCGCGCTTGCGGCCCCGACTGCCCTGCCCGCCGCGGCTTACCCCGACCACTGGCATGGCCATGGCTACGACCATCACGAGTGGCATGGCGGCGGCAACGCCGGCGCGGTGGTGGGCGGCGCCCTGCTCGGTCTCGGCCTTGGCGCCGTTGTGGGCGGCGCGCTCGCCAGCCCGCCGCCGGCCTACTACGCCCCGCCGCCGCCGGTTTACTACTCGGCACCGCCGCAAGCCTACTACGCCCCGCCCCCGCCGGTTTATTACGGCTATTGACGGAGATCGAACGCACCATGAGCCCGAAATCATACGTCTCAGCCGCCGCGTTGCTAGCGGCGCTCGCTTTGCCGGCCGTGTCCCTCGCGCAGACCACGCCCCCGGCCGCGACAGGCGCTACGCCGCAAGTACAGGCGCCTGAAACCCCTGCTCCGGTTCCGGGTCCCGCCGCCGGCCACGCTGCGAAGCGGCGCAATGCCGCCACCGGGGTTGAGCAACGCATCGATCAACTGCACGCGGAACTTCGGATCACCCCGGCGCAGCAGCAGCAATGGGACCAGTTCGCGCAGATCATGCGCGACAACGCGAGCAACACGCGTCAGGCATTCGATCAGCGCGGCGCGCAGCTCGCTTCGATGACCGCCGTGCAGAACATGCAGTCCTACACCCAGATCGCGCAGCAACACGCCGAGGAGATGCAGAAACTCTCGGCTGCGTTCCAGACGCTCTATTCATCGATGTCTGATGCGCAGAAGCAGGAGGCGGATGCCGTGTTCCGCGGCCGCGCCGCGGCCCATGAGGCGCATCGGAAGGGCACGTCCCACGGCTGATGACTGCTTGGCCGGTGGGTTCCCTCCTCGCCAGCATGCTGTAAGCTTTCCGGGACGGGGCGTATGCGCCGCGCCCCGGGGAGGCTTACCCAATGACCGAGACCGCGCCGAGTTACGTGCACGGTGCCGTTGATGCGCCGCTGATCGGCGAGACGATCGGACGCAATTTCGACCACGCAGTGGCCCGCTGGGGTGATCGCCCCGGCCTGATCGTTCGTCAACAGGCGCTGCGCTGGAGCTATGCTGAATTGGCAGAACGCGTGGAGGCGTTCGCTGTCGGCCTGCTCGCACTTGGGCTCGTACCCGGGGATCGCATCGGCATCTGGTCACCCAACAACGCCGAATGGGTGGTGACGCAATTCGCCACTGCCAAAGCGGGATTGATCCTGGTCAATATCAACCCAGCCTATCGGCTTTCGGAACTGGAATTCGCGCTCAACAAGGTGGGCTGCCGCGCGCTGATCACGGCGACCTGCTTCAAGACCAGCGACTATATCGGCATGATCAATACGCTCGCGCCTGAGCTTGCCCTCGGCGGAGACGGCCGGCTCCAGGCCGCTCGCCTGCCCGCATTGGAAATGGTCATCCAGATCGGCGGAGCGGCATCCGGCACTATCCCCTTCGATGCGGTGTATCGCCCGGGCGGCGGATCCGACTGCGCCGGCCTTGCCGCGCTGGCAGCACGGCTGCAATTCGACGACGCGATCAATATCCAGTTCACCTCGGGGACGACTGGCACGCCGAAAGGTGCGACGCTGACGCATCACAACATTCTCAACAACGGCTACTTCATTGGCGAGGCAATGCGGCTGTCGCCGCAAGACAAGCTCTGCATCCCCGTGCCGCTCTATCATTGCTTCGGCATGGTGCTGGGCAACTTGGCCTGCACCACGCATGGCGCCGCGATGGTGTTCCCCGGCGAAGGCTTCGATCCGCTGGCGACCTTGCAGACCGTGGCGGAGGAACGCTGCACCGCCCTACACGGCGTGCCGACCATGTTCATCGCCGAGATGGAGCATGCGGAGTTCCGCCGCTTCGATCTCGCCTCGCTGCGGACCGGCATCATGGCCGGCAGCCCGTGCCCCATCGAGGTGATGCGCCGCGCAGTCGCCGAGATGCATCTGGCGGAGATCACCATTGCCTACGGGATGACCGAAACCAGCCCCGTTAGCTTCCAGACCACCACGGACGATCCGCTGGAGCGCCGCGTCTCCACCGTGGGACGCATACATCCACATCTGGAAGTGAAGATCGTTGATGCCGAGGGGCGGATCGTCCCGCGCGGCACACCCGGCGAGCTTTGCACCCGCGGCTATTCGGTGATGCTGGGCTACTGGGGCGACGAAGCGCGCACCCACGAAGCGATCGACCCCGCGCGATGGATGCATACCGGCGATCTGGCGACGATCGACGCCGAGGGTTATTGCAACATCGTCGGGCGCATCAAGGACATGATCATCCGCGGCGGGGAAAATGTGTACCCGCGGGAAATCGAGGAGTTCCTGTATCGCCACCCGAAGATCCAGGACGTGCAGGTTTTCGGCGTGCCGGACCCGCGCTACGGCGAGGAGATAGCCGCCTGGATCAAGCTGCGGAGCGGCGAGACGATGACCGCGGAGGAGCTGCGCGGGTTCTGCAGCGACCAGATCGCGCACTACAAAATCCCTCGTTACGTTCGGTTCGTTGATGAGTTTCCCCTCACCGTGACCGGTAAGGTGCAGAAATTCATCATGCGCGAGAAAATGGCTGCCGAGCTGGGCGTCCGCGCCGCCGCCACTGCCTGATGATCGAAGCAACCTCGGAGGCAATCGAATGCGCTGGGTCCGGTTCGACAAGAACGGCACGCCGACCTACGCGGTGGTGGAAGGCGACACGCTGATCCCGGTGCGTGGAACCCCCTTCGCCGACTGGGAGCGCACAAGCGAACGGATGCCGCTGACCGGCGTGAAATTGCTGCCGCCTGTGATTCCGCCCACTTTTTATGCCTGTGGCATGAACTATGCCGGCCATGTGCGTGAGATGTCGGCCAAGATCGGCCAAGCGCCGAACCTGCCGACGCAACCGGATATCGGCTACCGCGCCAGCAACGCGCTGATCGGGCATGGCGAGCAAATCGTGATCCCGGCCGACGCTACCGACAAAGTGCAGTACCAAGGCGAGCTGGTTGTGGTGATCGGTCGTCGGTGCAAACACTTGACCCGGGAGAATGCGTTGGCGGCGGTGCTCGGTTACACGATCGGCAACGACGTGTCGGAGCGGAGCTGGCAGCGGTCCGACCGCACGCTGTGGCGGGCCAAGAACACCGACACATTCAAGCCGATGGGCCCGTGGATCGAAACCGATCTCCGGCTGGAGGACCTGGTCACGAAAGTCCGGCTGAACGGCGCGCAACAAATCGAGTTCCGCACCAACGACATGATCTTCGGCGTGGTGGATTTCCTGGTCGCGATGACGAAATACCTGACGCTGCATCCCGGCGACATGGTGTGGATGGGCACCGAGGGCGCGACCGCCGATATAAAGCACGGCGATGTCTGCGAGATCGAGATCCCTGGCATCGGCACGCTGCGCAACCCGGTGGTGCGGGAGAGCTAGCGTCGTCCTTACGGCATGGGCACGGTCCTCGGCATCGACTTTGGCACCACCAACAGCGTCATGGCGGTGCGGCACCCCGATGGGCGGGTGGCGACCGCCCGGTTCGGCACGCTCGATCTATTTCGTTCCGTGCTGTGCTTCTGGACCGAGGAAATGCCCGGACGGACGGTGCTGCACCATGCTGCCGGTCCGGCCGGGATCGAGGCGTACCGGGACGACCCGCATGGCAGCCGGCTGATTATGTCGATGAAGTCGTACCTCGCGCAGCGCAGCTTCAGCGAGACTCGCATCTTCGGCCGGCCCTTCGGGTTGGAACGGCTCGTCGGCGTGTTCCTGCGCGCCCTGTTCGCCGCCGCCGATACACCGCCGGTCGTTCGAATCGTCGCCGGCCGCCCAGTGCATTTTGTTGGCGAAACGGCTGATGATGCGCTGGGAGAACGGCGGTTGCGCGGCGCGTTTGCCGACGCCGGTCACAACGCCATCGACATAGCGCTGGAACCCGAGGCGGCAGGGTACCGGTTCGCCGAGACGCTGACCGCGCCGGCAATCGTGCTGATCGGCGATTTCGGTGGCGGCACCAGCGATTTCTCGGTGATGCGATTCGAGCCGGGCGGCACGCGGCGCGTGGTGCCGCTCGGCTACGCCGGGATCGGCATTGCCGGGGATACATTCGACTACCGCATCATCGACCGGGTGATCGCGCCCCGTCTCGGCAAGGGCGATAACTACCGCGTCATGGGAAAGTGGCTGCCGGTGCCGCCCGAGTACTACTCGGCGTTTGCACGCTGGCATCGGCTGTCGCTGATGCGCACACCGCGCATGCTGCGCGCCCTCGAGGAAATCGCACGCACGGCCGAGCATCCAGAGCGGCTGCGCTCGCTTGCGCTGCTGATCGAGGACGAGCTTGGCCACGAGCTGTATCAGACGGTCACACGCGCGAAGGCGGCACTGTCGCATGGCGATACGGCGCGCCTGCAGTTCCGGCACAAGCATTTCGTCATCGACGAGACGATCACGCGCGCCGAGTTCGAGCAGTGGATCGCCGAGGATTTGGCGCGGCTGGAGGGGACGGTGGACCGGGCATTGAGTGCGGCTGGCGTGTTGTCGGGGGAGATCGACCGCGTGTTCCTGACTGGCGGCAGCTCGTTCGTGCCGGCGGTGCGGCGGCTGTTCGAGCGGCGCTTCGGGACGGCGGTCGTATCAGGCGGCGGCGAGTTCGTCTCGGTTGCCGAGGGCCTGGCGCTGATCGGTGCAGAGCGGCAGGCCGCGCCATGCTGACGGATGCGGCTTTCGTCCTGATCGCTGCGGCGACCTTCGGCGCGTTGCTGTCCGTGGTGCAGTTGCAGCGGCCGAAATCGCCGCCGATTCCCTGGCCGGTCGGCGTGCTGCACGGTCTGCTCGGCGCGGCCGGCCTCGCGCTTATGCTGTTGGCGCCGGCGGCTTCGCATGCGGCGGAAGCGGGCGCCGGCGGCTTTCGGATAATGGCGGCGGTCCTGCTTGGGCTGGCACTGCTGGCGGGGTTGTTAATACTGCGGGCGCGGCTCGGGCGCAGACGGCTGTCGTTTACCGTCGTCGGCGTGCACGCCTTGCTGGCGATTAGCGGGGTGGTTCTGCTTGGCGCTTATCTCGCCGCGGGGTGATAACGCTGGCCCGATCGCCTGGAGGCCTGCCCAAGCTGTCCCGGCTTCCACATCCTCCTGAGAAGGCGACACTCTGGATGGTCTGCCCAGCCAAGCGGAAGTCGGGGCTGACGGCCGGGTAGTCTCCGGTTAGAACAAGCCGTTATTCTCTCTCCGAGATACACGAAGATTTCGCCCAAACAGATGAATCTGTCATTTACAACAGCTCTTGCCGATGCCTACACGAGCTCGACGCAAAAAGCTCGAGTATTAAGTGAGCATTGGGTGAGTCAGGAAGCTTATTGCCCAGGTTGCGGAGTTACGCCTATCGGAAGATACCGAAACAACAACCCTGCTGCTGACTTCTTTTGCTCGCAATGCGGGGAAGACTACGAGCTGAAAAGCCAGCGAGGTCGTTTCGGCCTGAGAGTCGTGGACGGCGCATTTGGGACAATGATGAGTAGGCTGAAGTCTGGAGCCAATCCCAACCTCTTTCTGCTGTCTTACGAAGCCCCGAAGCTTGAGGTCATGAACTTCGTCGTGATCCCCAAGCACTTTCTAACTCCGCAGGTCATTCAACAAAGAAAGCCACTTTCAGCGTTCGCTCGGCGCGCTGGTTGGATCGGATGCAACATACTCCTACACAGGATTCCAAAAGCAGGGCAAATCTACCTTGTTAAGAACAGAAATGTTGAATCTGCCGCAACCGTGATCGCTAAGTGGCGGAGCACGCTATTTCTTCGCGAGCAGGAAGACCTTCGCTCCCGAGGATGGTTGCTGGATGTGATAAGGTGCGTAGAGCGGATTGGACAGCCAACATTCTCTTTGCAGCAGGTTTATGCGTTCGAGCATGAGCTACAGGGACTTTACCCTGGCAATCGACACATTAGGGCGAAGATCCGCCAGCAGTTACAACTCCTCCGCGACAAGCATTATCTTGATTTTCTCGGCCAAGGCACTTATAAACTCGCTAGATCAGCGTAACGGTTGACATTAGTTGGAGGCAGTATGGCGTGGTTCCGCAACTACTACCGCTGCGAGCGGTGCGAAGTAAAGTGGAAGGACCAATGGTCGTGCACGTGCGACGATGATTGCCGTGTATGCGGCGCGCGGCATACATCTCCCTATAGGTCCGACGACCTGACGCTGGTCATCGAGGAGAAGACAGGCGCGTTTACTGTCCTCCGGTCACCAGAAACGGCCGAACATAGTGCCGACTATGAAGCAGTCTCCGAGTTTCGCACGCGGGAACTCGCCGAAGCGTTCGTGAGGGATTGGGAAGAATAAAATCCCGTGCCGGCAGTGCGACGGAGCTGGGAGTCTTAGCCGACTTTCTGGGGACACGCCTTCCTTGCACCCCCGCCCGCTGTGGCGGTAAAATGCCCAAACTATGGGCAACTGTCGTTCCGCAACAACGCTCCGCGCCATCGACCTGGGCAATGGCGTAACAATCGACACGCCGGTGATCCTGGCGCCGATGTCCGGCGTCAGCGACCTGCCATTCCGCCGGCTCGCCAAGCAGCAGGGCGCCGGCATGGTCGTCTCCGAGATGATCGCCTCTTGGGCGATGATCCGGGAGAACCGCACCACGCTCCGCATGGCCGAGGTCGATGGGTGCGGCGGGGTGTCGGCGGTGCAACTCGCCGGCTGCGAGCCGGCGGCGATGGCAGAGGCGGCGCGGCTCGCCGTCGGTCATGGCGCAGACCTCATCGACATCAATTTCGGCTGCCCGGTGCGCAAAGTGGCGGTGGGCCAGCAGGCGGGCTCCGCCCTGATGCGCGACCAAACCGCCGCCGCCGCGATCCTGGAAGCGACGGTCAAGGCCGTGCCGGTGCCGGTGACGCTGAAAATGCGCATGGGCTGGGACCACCAGAGCCTGAATGCTCCTCGCCTCGCCCGCATCGCCGAGGATGTCGGCATCCGCATGGTCACCGTGCACGGGCGGACCCGCCAACAGTTCTACACCGGCCGGGCCGACTGGGACTTCATCGCCCGGGTAAAAGCCGCCGTGCACATCCCGGTCATCGCCAATGGCGACATCCTGACCGAGGAGGACGCGGCGGAGGCGCTGGCGCGGTCTGGCGCGGACGGGGTGATGATCGGCCGCGGCTGCTACGGGAGGCCCTGGTTCCCGGCGCGGGTCGCACAGTTCCTGCGTACCGGCCGGCCTCAGCCGGAGCCCTCGCTAGTTCAGCAACGGGCCGTGCTGCTCGAGCATTACGGGGCGATGCTCAGCCATTTCGGCATCGAGGCCGGGCTGCGGCTCGCCCGCAAGCATGTGTCCTGGTACTCGCGCGGACTGCCGGGATCGGCGGAGTTCCGCGCCACCGTCACGCGGCTGACGGATGCCAACGCTGTGATCCGGCTGATCCAGGACTTTTACGAACGCTCCATCGCCGGCGGAGCCACGCGCGCATCTGAAGCGGCAGAATGGGCGGAGGCGGCGTGAGCGGCACCGCCACTCGCCGGCTGATCTCGGCGCTGCGGCATGTGCCGGAGCGGAAGCGCATGGCGGACGCGGCCGCCGTTCTCGGCGCGCTGCCAGTGCCGGTGGTGCTGCTCGATGCGGAGAACCGCTTCCGCTACGTGAACCAAGCGGCCGAGCAGTTTTTTGGCATCTCGGCGGCGCAGCTTGCCCCGCTGTCACTCACCGATCTGATCCCGTCCGACAATCCGCTGTTCCTGCTGACGAAGCAGGTGCGCGACAACGAAGTGACGATTTCCGACCATGATCTGACGATCGAGAGCCCGCGCATCAACAAACGCGGCATCGCGGTACAGGGAACACCGCTGCCGGAAGAGCCAGGCACCGTTCTGCTGGCGTTCCAGGACGCCTCCGCCGCGCGCACGCTGGATCGGCAGCTCGCGTTCCGCCATGGGGCGCGCAGCGTCACCGGCATGGCGGCGATCATGGCGCATGAGGTGAAAAACCCGCTCTCCGGCATCCGCGGCGCGGCGCAGCTTTTGGAAGCCAATGCGGCGCCGGAGGACCGCGAGCTGACCGTGCTGATCCGCGATGAGGCGGACCGCATCCGCGTACTGGTGGATCGGATGGAGAGCTTCGGGCAGAAGCCGCTGGTGCGCAGCGCCGTGAATATTCATCGCGTGCTGGAGCATGTGCGGATGCTGGCGCAGAACGGGTTTGCCGCGCATGTGCGCTTTCAGGAACTCTACGATCCCTCCCTGCCGCCGGTATGGGGCAGCCGCGACCAACTGGTTCAGGTGGTGTTGAACTTGGTCAAGAACGCCGCCGAGGCGACCGCCGGCCAGCCGAATGCGGAAATCCTGCTGTCCACCGGCTTCCAGCACGGGGTTCGCATCGCCGTGCCAGGTTCCACCCAACGGGTTGACTTGCCGTTGCTGGTGGCGGTGCGCGACAACGGGCCGGGTATCGCCGACGACATCCGTCCGCATCTTTTTGATCCGTTCGTTACCACCAAAGCCGCCGGCACCGGCCTGGGTCTTGCTTTGGTGGCGACCATCATCGGCGATCATGGCGGACTGATAGAAGTCGAGAGCCGGCCGGGGCGCACCGAGTTCCGCCTGCACCTTCCGGTGCTGGCGGAGGATGATCCGGCGTGCTGAGGAGCTTCGGATGACGCTGCAGACGGTCCTGGTGGCCGATGACGACCGCTCGATCCGCACGGTGCTCTCCCAGGCGCTGGGACGGTCCGGCTATCAGGTGCGCAGCACCGGCAACGCGGCCACGCTCTGGCGCTGGGTGGAAGACGGCGAAGGCGATTTGGTGATCACGGATGTGATCATGCCGGACGAGAACGGACTCGACCTGATACCGCGCATCCGCCGCGTCCGCCCCGATCTGCGGGTGGTGGTGATGAGCGCGCAATCGACCCTGATGACCGCCGTCAAGGCGGCGCAACGGGGCGCCTTCGAATATCTGCCGAAGCCGTTCGATCTCGACGAGTTGCTGGCCGTTGTGGGGCGGGCGCTGACTGCCCCGTCCGAGGCTTCGTCTCCGCCGCCGGAACCGCTCGACGCCGACGAGCGCATGCCGCTCATCGGCCGCAGTCCGGCGATGCAGGAGATTTATCGGGCGATCGCGCGGCTCACCACCGCCGACCTGACGGTGATCATCAATGGCGAATCAGGCACCGGCAAGGAGCTGGTCGCGCGAGCGCTGCACGACTACGGCAAGCGGCGCGCCGGTCCGTTCGTCGCCATCAACATGGCGGCGATCCCGCGCGAGCTCATCGAGAGCGAGCTGTTCGGCCATGAACGCGGGGCGTTCACCGGCGCGCTGGCGCGCAGCGCCGGCCGCTTCGAGCAGGCCAATGGCGGCACGCTGTTCCTGGACGAGATCGGCGATATGCCGCCGGAGGCGCAGACCCGGCTGTTGCGCGTGCTACAGGAAGGCGAGTTCACTTCGATCGGCGGCCGTCAGCCGATCAAGGCCAATGTGCGGATCGTGGCCGCGACGCATCGCGACCTGCGCGCCGCGATCCGCCAGGGCTTGTTCCGAGAGGACCTGTTCTACCGGCTGAACGTCGCGCCGATGCGGCTGCCGCCCCTGCGCGAACGGGTCGAGGATATTCCCGTGCTCGCCCGCCATTTCCTGGAACGCGCGCGGGAAGACGGAAGGCCGGCCAAGTCGCTGGGACCGGGCGCGATCGAGCGGCTGAAGCAGCATAGCTGGCCCGGCAATGTGCGTGAGCTGGAAAACCTGATGCGGCGGCTGGCCGCGCTGTGTCCGGATGAAACGATCAGCGCCGAGGCGATCGACAATGAAATGATAGAGGCGGGGCCGAGCACGGAGCCGGTAGGCCCTACCGGTCCGGAGCCGCTGGCCCGCGCGGTGGAGAGGCACATCCGCCAATTCCTGGCTGCCCATGACGACAGCATGGCACCGTCCAACATCTATGACCGTGTCATCGCCGAGGTGGAGCGGCCGCTGATCCGCATGACGCTGGCGGCGACACGCGGCAACCAGATCAAGGCGGCTGCCATGCTCGGCCTCAATCGCAACACGTTGCGCAAGAAGATTCGCGAGTTGGAGATCCCCGTCGTGCGCGGGGTGATGTGATACAAGACCGCGGTTTGCGATGAACGCCGAGCCTCCGGTCAGCACCCTGCAACCACCGCCGCCGACCCGTTCGGCCGCGAGCCGGATCGGCAACTTCCTGCTCGGGCGCACGGCGACAATCAGCTTGGTGGTGCTGGCGCTCGCGGTCGGCATCAGTACCTTCGTCATGCTCGCGCGCGGCGAGCCGTACGGCGTCAGCCCGGGCGCCGGCGTGGCGCTGGTGCTGGCCAATCTGTCGGTGCTGCTGCTGCTGGGCGCAGTGCTTGCCGGCAGGCTGACCCGCGTCTGGGCCGAGCGGCGGCGCGGCTCGGCCGGATCGCGGCTGCATGTGCGGTTGGTGGTGCTGTTCAGCGGCGTCGCGGTGGCGCCATCCATCGTGGTCGCGGGATTCGCGGTGGCATTCTTTCATTTCGGCATTCAGGCCTGGTTCAACGATCCGGTGCGCACCGCGATCACCGAATCGTTGCAGGTGGCCCGCGGCTATTTGCAGGAGCACCGAGACAATATTCGCACTGTCGCACTGGAGATGGCCAACGACCTGACCCATGCCGGCGCCATGCTGGTGGGCGATCCGAACTCCTTCGCTTCGGTGCTGGCGACGCAGACGACGCTGCGCGGCCTTACTGAAGCCGTACTGTATGACCCGGTCAGCGGCCAGGTGATTGCATCGACCGGGCTGTTCGGCGGCCTGGGCGCCGAGGCGCCGCCGGCCTGGGCCACCATGCAGGCACGCAGCGGCGATGTCGTGGTGCTCGAACTCGCGCGACGCCACACGTGTGCAGGCGGTGGTACAGCTCAATTCGACGCCGCCACTGCTGCTGATGATCAGCCGGCCGGTCGATCCCGACATCCTGCGCTACATGCAGCGCACCGAGCAGGCGGTGGCGGAATACAAACGGCTGGATCAAAACCGATCTTGGCTGCAGATCGCCTTCGCCTGGATTTTCGCCCTGGTGGCACTGTTGGTACTGGCCGCGGCTGTGCTGATTGGCCTGTTGCTGGCAACACAGATCGTCCGGCCGATCGGGCGCCTGAGCCAGGCGGCGGAGCGGGTGCGCGGCGGTGATCTTGCGGTGCGCGTGCCAGAGACGCGCAGCGAGGACGAAATCGCCGGCCTGTCGCGGACGTTCAACCGGATGACCGGACAGCTCGCGGCGCAGCGGACCGAGCTGATGGACGCCTATCGCCAGATCGACGATCGGCGCCGGTTCACCGAAGCGGTGCTGTCCGGCGTCTCGGCCGGAGTGATCGGGCTCGACCCGCAGGGGCGCGTCGAGCTGCCCAATCGCGCCGCCGACCATTTACTCGCGGCTGACCTGATGGCCGCCACGGGACGCCCGCTCGCCGAAGTCGTGCCGGAATTCGCGCCCCTGCTGGACGCGGCGATGGCGCAGCCGGCGCGGGCGCATATGGCGGAGGTGCAGATCAGCCGTGCTGGACGTTCCCGCGTGCTGCTTGTGCGCATTGGCGCGGAACTGTCGGGGGAACGGGCGGCGGGTTTCGTGGCAACCTTCGACGACATCACCGAGCTGCAGGCGGCCCAGCGCAAGGCGGCCTGGGCCGATGTGGCGCGCCGCATCGCGCACGAGATCAAGAACCCGCTGACCCCGATTCAGCTTGCTGCCGAGCGGCTGAAGCGGCGCTTCGCCCGCGAGATCACCTCCGATCCGGAAACCTTCGCGCAATGCGCCGAGACGATCGTGCGCCATGTCGGCGATATCGGCCGGATGGTGGATGAGTTTTCCGCTTTCGCGCGCATGCCGCAGCCGACGATCAAAGCGGAGGATGTCGGCCGCATTGCACGCGATGCGCTGGTACTGCAGAAAACCGCGCGGCCGCAGATAAACTGGCGCAGCGAGATACCGGAACGCGGGCCGATCGCGCCATGCGATCGGCGGATGCTGCGCCAGGCGCTCACCAACCTGTTACAGAACGCCGCCGACGCGGTGACGATGCGTGCGGAGGCGTTGGCGCTTGCCGGAAGCATCGCGGAAAGTCCGGCGGCCGGGCGTATGATCGAGCACGCCGGCACGATCGACCTTGCCGTGCAAGCGGTGGACGGCGAAGTACGGATTACCGTGATGGATGACGGAATTGGCTTGCCGCAGGAAGATCGCGCCCGGCTCACCGAGCCTTACGTAACGCACAAGCCAAAGGGGACGGGTTTGGGTTTGGCGATCGTCAAAAAGATTATGGAGGACCATGGCGGGCGACTCGCCCTCGACGATCGTGCCGAAGGCCCTGGCGCCGTGGCCATTTTGACCTTGCCCGCGAGGATGGCCGATGCCGCATGACATCCTGATTGTCGATGATGAGCCCGATATCCGCTTGTTAATCGAAGGCGTGCTGCGCGACGAGGGTTACGAGACGCGGCAGGCGGCTGACTCCAATACAGCGCTCGCGGCGTTCCGCGCCCGGCGGCCGTCGCTGGCGATCCTCGACGTGTGGCTGCAAGGGTCCAGGCTGGACGGGATTGGCATCCTGTCGGCGTTCCACCGCGAAGAGCCGCAGGTGCCCGTGGTGATGATCTCCGGCCACGGCACGATCGAGATGGCGGTGCAGGCGATTCAACAGGGCGCCTACGATTTCATCGAGAAGCCCTTCGAGTTCGGACCGCTTACTGCTGGTGGTGCGCCGGGCGCTGGAGGCCGCGGCGCTGGAACGCGAGAACGCCGAGCTGCGGCTGCGCGCCGGACCTGAAACACAGCTTACCGGAACGTCCGCAGGGATCAGCAGCGTGCGCGCGCAGATCGACCGCGTGGCGCCGACGGGCTCACGGGTGCTGATCCAGGGACCGGCCGGATCGGGTAAGGAGGTGGCGGCGCGCATGATTCATGCCCGCTCGCGTCGCGCCGGCGGCCCGTTCGTAGTGCTGAACTGCGCCACGCTGGCGCCCGCCCGCTTCGAGGAGGAGCTGTTCGGCATCGAAGCCGGCACCGATCCGGCCGCGCACCCGCGCCGGGCCGGCGTGCTGGAGCGGGCGCATGGCGGCACCCTGCTGCTCGATGAGGTCTCCGACATGCCGTTGGAGACCCAGGGCAAAATCGTGCGCGCCTTGCAGGAGCAGGCGTTCGAGCGGCTGGGCGGCTCGCACCGGGTGAAGGTCGATCTGCGGGTGCTGGCGACCACCAATAAGGAGCTGCAGGCGGAGATCGGCGCCGGGCGTTTTCGCGAGGACCTGTATTACCGGCTCGCCGTGGTGCCGCTGAAAATGCCGGCGTTGAAGGAGCGGCGCGAGGACATCCCGGCGTTGGCGTTGTATTTCATGGCGCGCTCGGCCGAGAATTCGGGGATGCCGACGCGGGAGTTCTCGGCGGACGCGATGACCGCGCTGCAGGCTTATGACTGGCCCGGCAATGCCCGGCAGTTGCGGAACGTAATCGACTGGCTGTTGATCATGGCCTCGGGCGGAGCTGGCGACCCGATCCGGCCCGACATGCTGCCACCGGAGATCGGCTCCAATGCGCCGGCGCTGTTGAACATCGATCCGACGGCCGACATCATGGCGCTGCCGTTGCGCGAGGCGCGGGATCTGTTCGAGACGCAATATTTGCATGCGCAACTGCTGCGGTTCGGAGGCAATATCAGCCGAACGGCGCAGTTCGTGGGGATGGAGCGCAGTGCGCTGCACCGCAAGCTGAAGCAGTTGGGGGTGAACTCGGACGAGCGGGAACGGGTAAATCCGTAAGTGCCCTGCGGGCGGCTCCAATTCTCAGCACGGAGGAAGAACGGGACCACGAAGGCCAAGGAGGCCATCTCATCGATTTATTTGTCTGCATGAGAGCGGTTCCGAACGACAACTCCGCGCTCTCAGCGGCTCTCGTTCATCCTCCGTGCTAAAAGCCCTTCTTGATTGTGCAACCTCCGGCGGTGCATCGCGAATTCTTGCCGACGGGGTGAACTGCTTCACAACGGCAATCGAGACATGCGCGCATGGTTTGCTGCCCGGCAGGACGCCGGCTAGCAGAACTGGAGCGTGTCATGCTGCCATTCGGCCCCGACCCGTGTTGGTGCCCCGACCCGGACTGGTATCGTAACACCTGGGACCGCCCCGATTACGGCAAGCGCCAACCCGTCATCGCGCCCGTGTTGCTGGCGGTGCTTGGGGTGTATTCGCTGCCGTCCTGCACGCAAGCTGATAGTCGTTCTACTCTCCACGAGCAAGCGTCAGCTCGAAGCGCGTCGTGGTTTCCAGGTCGTCGTCGAACCAGGCGGTAATAGCCGCCTCGCGTTTGCCAATAAAGACTGGACGGTCGTCCTGCAACACCATCGGCAGGTCGTGCCCGGGGACCAACAGCGTACCGGGGCGCTTCCGCCACAGCGCCCACATCTCCTCGATCGACTGCGCGGTGATCGCCGGGTCGTAGGTCATATCGGCTTTGCGGGTGAGCAGCTCGGCGCGGTTCTTCGCGGCGTCGCCGGTGAAGAGCACGTCGCGCTCGCGGCCGGCGAGTACGAACATCATGTGCCCCGGCGTGTGGCCGGGCGCGTCGTATGCGACGAGGCCGGGAAGTATCTCCTGCCCGGGCCGTACCAATGACAATTGCCGGGAGCCGGCCAGCTCGCGGACATAGAGTTCCGGGACCGGTGTGCGGCCCCATGGCTCCTGCACCGACCAGTCGAGCTCGTGTGCGCCGATCCAGACCCGCGCCTCATTGAACAACACCCAGTTGATGGCGTGGTCGTGGTGCGAATGGGTGAGGATGATGTCGGTGACCTGTTCGGGTTCTAGGTCGTGCCGCTTCAGCCCGGCAAGCAGCAGGGCGCGATGACTGAACGTGCCGACATCGATCAGCGCCACGTGCCCGGCGCCGCGCAGCAGGGCGATGGTGCTCCAGCCGAGGCCGCCATGGCAGACCGATTTGCCGGGGTAGCCCTGGACGAGAATATCGAGTTGGTAGTCCTCCATTGCTGCCTCCCGGTGCAGAGGTTTCCGTGGTGCATAGCATGGTCCGAAGCGAATGGCTGCGCCGGCTCGCCGGCCGCGCCGAGCTGTTGAGCCCGGCGGAAATGGGCGCGGCGGATGAGGCCTCGCCGCGGCTGGGCGTGCCGGGGTCGGTGCTGATGGAGAATGCGGGCCGGGCGATGGCGCGGGCGGTGCGCGCACGGTTCCGCCCGTGCCGGACCGTCGTGTTGTGCGGACCGGGCAATAATGGCGGCGACGGCTACGTGGCGGCGCGGCTGTTGACCGTGCAGGGCTGGCCAGTCGCGGTCGCGGCGCTCGCGCCGCCACGGGAGGGATCGGATGCGGCCGGCGCGGCGGTGCGATGGCGTGGGCCGATGGTGCCATTCGCGGCGGATGAAGTGGGGCGCGCGGCGCTGGTGATCGATGCGGTGTTCGGCGCCGGGCTGGCGCGCGATCTCGACAGCCACGTCGCCGATACACTGCGGGCCTCGCCGCGCCTTGTCGCGGTTGATGTGCCGAGCGGGATCGATGGCGGCACCGGAGCCGAGCGCGGCTTCGCACCGTCGGCGGCGCTGACGGTGACGTTCTTCAGGCTCAAGCCCGGGCATCTGTTGCTGCCGGGCCGCGAGCGATGCGGCGAGATCGTGCTGGCCGATATCGGCCTTCCCGCGGCCGTCCTGAACGAAATAAGGGCCAGCACCTTCGCCAATCTGCCGGAGCTGTGGCGACTGCCGGTCGCCACGCCAGAAGGGCATAAATATGCGCGCGGCATGGTGACCGTGCTCGGCGGGGCGGTGATGACCGGCGCGGCGAGGCTGGCGGCGGATGCGGCGCGGCGTACGGGCGCGGGGCTGGTGACGATCGCCGCTGTGCAGGGCGATGGGGATGTGTATCGCGCCGGTTCGCCCGGCGTGATTGTCAGCAATGCGCCATTGGCGGAGTTGCTGCGCGATGAGCGGCGAGATGTGTGGGTATGCGGGCCCGGGCTGGGGTCGGATGCCGCGAAGGCTGCATTGCCGTTACTGCTGGCGACCGGACGGCACGTGGTCGCGGATGCCGATACGTTCACCGCTTTCGCCAGCGATCCTGACGCTTTGCGGGGTGCGGCGGTGCTGACGCCGCACGCGGGAGAATTCGCACGCGTGTTTGGCCCGGCGGGTGCAGATCGGCTCGCCGCCGCCCGTGCCGCCGCCGCCCGCACCGGCGCGGTGGTGCTGCTGAAAGCGAGCGACACCATTATCGCCGCACCGGACGGCCGCGCCGCGATCAACGCGAATGCACCGCCCTGGCTGGCCACCGCGGGCAGTGGCGACGTGCTCTCCGGTATCATCGCCGGGCTGCTGGCGCAGGGCATGCCGGCCTGGGAGGCCGCGGCTGCCGGTGCATGGCTGCATGGCCGCGCCGGCGAGCGTGCCGGCGACGGTTTGGTGGCCGAGGATTTGTTATCGGTCCTGGCGCAGCACTGAGCCGCGCGGGATACCGCACTGCACGGACATGGTGCTGCGATGACCGGTATCGGCGCTATAGTGGTGCGCCGCCGCCCGAGGACCCGTGCATGAGCGACGTCGCCTCCGCTGGACTGTTCGACCGCGCCTTGCGGCGCATCACCTCCGTCTGGCGCGATATGGCAGCGGGGGTGGGCGAGGAGGATGAAAGCATCGAAGCGCAGGTCCGAGCGTGCCTGCGCGCGCGCGGCGGCGAGATCACCGCGCGGAATCGCGCGGCCAAGCTGGCGCAGACCTATCTCGCGCTCGACGATGCCGGGCGGAAGCACCTGCTGCGCACGCTGGCGTCCTTCGATTCCGATCCGGACGCCGTCGCCGCAGCCTATACCGCAGTGCAATCCGCCAAGGACCCAGCCGAACGGGCGACCGCGCAGGCGAATTTGCGCCGCGCGTTGGAACCTCCGCGCCTCAAGCTGCTGACGCAGTTCACTACTATCCCGGACGGGCGGAAGTTCCTGGTCGATCTGCGCGCCTTCCTGTTGGAGCACCGCAAGGAAGACCCGTTGCTGGCGGCGTTGGAATCCGACCTGCGCGGGCTGCTCGCAGCCTGGTTCGATATCGGCTTTCTCGAGTTGCAGCGCATCGACTGGTCGAGCCCGGCGGCGTTGCTGGAAAAGCTCGTGGGTTACGAGGCGGTCCACGAGATCCGCTCCTGGCGCGACCTGAAGAACCGGCTCGATTCCGACCGGCGGTGCTACGCCTTCTTTCATCCGCGCATGCCGGGCGAGCCGCTGATCTTCGTCGAGGTGGCGCTGGTGAAGGGGCTGGCGGGGAATGTGCAGCGCCTGCTCGATGAGAAGGAACCGGTGCTCGATCCGCGTGCGGCCGACACGGCGATCTTTTATTCCATCAGCAACTGTCAGCGCGGGCTGTCGGGGATCAGCTTCGGCAATTTCCTGATCAAACGGGTGGCGGAGGAGCTGTCCACCGAATTCCGCACGCTGCGGACTTTTGCGACATTGTCGCCGATCCCCGGGTTCCGCCGTTGGCTGGGCACGAAGCTCGCAGCCAACGAGCCGGGTTTGCTGACCGAGGAGGAGGCGGGCGCGATCCGGGCCGTGGTGCCTGGGGAGGACACCGGCACCGCCGCGCTGGCCACACTGCTCTCGCGGCGGGGCTGGTATCGCGATGCCGCGCTGGTGCGCGCCGTCGAGCCGGCGCTGGTGCGGCTTTGTGCGCGCTACCTGCTGGTCGAATCGAACGGCCGGCGGGCGTTGGATCCGGTGGCGCATTTCCACCTGTCCAACGGCGCTCGCATCGAACGCATCAACATGTGCGGCGATGCTTCCGAGAAGGGGGCGAAAGAAAGCGCCACGCTGATGGTGAACTACCTCTACGACCTCGCGAAAATCGAAGACTGGCACGAGGATTATGCCGGCGAGGGGCGACGCAACGCTTCCACAGGTGTCCGGCGCCTGTTGGCGAACGGTCAGTGGTCGGTGGTCAGCGGTCAGGCGCTGCGGCGTCGGCCATGAATATCGATATCGCGCCGGGCCGGACGGATCAGGCAGGCGCCCGGCTGCACCTGCTGCATCAGCTCGAGCGCAAACTGCTCTGGCTGTCGGCCTGGATGATTCATAACGCCAACCATATCCGCCCGAACCGGGACGGGCTGAAAGTGGGCGGGCATCAGGCGTCCTGCGCTTCCGTCATTTCGATCATGGCGGCGCTCTATTTCGAGATAGCACGGCCGCAGGATCGCATCGCGGTGAAACCGCATGCCGGACCGGTATTTCATGCAATCAACTATCTGTTCGGCCGGCAGAGCGTGGAGAAGATGCAAGGGCTGCGCGCGCTGGGCGGTGTGCAGTCGTATCCCTCGCGGGTGAAGGATGGGCCGGAGGTGGATTTCTCCACCGGGTCGGTCGGGTTGGGCGTGGCGATGACCACGTTCTCCGCGCTAATCCAGGATTATGTGCGGCTGCACGGGCTGACGCGCGCGGATATTCCGGCGGGGCGGCATATTGCGATCGCCGGCGATGCGGAACTCGACGAAGGCAATATCTACGAGGCGCTGCTGGAAGGCTGGAAGCACGACGTCCGCGATGTCTGGTGGATCGTCGATTACAACCGGCAGAGTCTCGATTCGGTGGTGCCGGACCGGTTGTTCGGCCGCATCGAAGGCCTGTTCCGCGACATGGGCTGGAACGTCGTCACGTTGAAATACGGGCGGCGGCTGCAGGCGGCTTTCGCCCGACCGGGCGGCGAGGCACTGCGGCGCTGGATCGATGATTGCCCGAACAGCCTGTATGCGGCGCTGACATTTCAGGGCGGAGCGGCTTGGCGGCAGGCGGTGCTGGCGGATCTCGGCCGCTCGCGCGGGGTGCGGGGGATTATCGATCCGCTGGCCGATGACGAACTCGCGTTGTTGATGACCAATCTCGGCGGACACGACATCGACACGATCATCGAGGCTTTACGCACCGCAGCGGACGAAGGCGACCAGCCGAGCTGTTTCATCGCCTACACGATCAAGGGCATGGGTCTGCCTTTCGCCGGCCATAAGGACAACCATGCCGGGATGATGACCGGCGAGCAGATGGAAGTCTTCCGGGCGGCGTTGAACATCCGCCCCGGCCATGAATGGGACCGGTTCGAAGGTCTCGACGTGCCGGAGGGGGAGCTGCAGCGCTTCCTCGACGCCTGTCCGTTCGCCACTCCTTTGACGCCGGAGGGTCGCTCCCTGCGCGCCCCAGTGATCGCGGTGCCGGCGGCGCTGCCACCGCCAAGGTTGACCGGGCGGAAGATGTCTACGCAGTCTGGGTTCGGCGACATCCTCGCCGAGATCGGTCGCGGTCAGGGCGAGTTCCGCGCGCTCGCCGACCATATCGTCACCACCAGCCCCGACGTGACGGTCTCCACTAATCTCGGGCCCTGGGTGAACCGGCGCGGCATCTTCGATCGTCACACACGCAACGACGTATTCCGCGACGCCAAGCTGGCTTCCGCCCAGCGCTGGGGTATGAGCCCTAAGGGCCAGCATATCGAGCTCGGAATTGCCGAGCAGAATCTGTTCCTGCTGCTGGGCGCGGCAGGTCTGACCCATGCGCTGACCGGGGCGCGGCTGCTTCCGGTGGGCACAGTCTATGATCCGTTCGTCAACCGCGGTCTCGATGCGCTGATCTATGCCTGCTACCAGGATGCGCGGTTCCTGCTGATCTCTACGCCCTCGGGACTGACCCTGGCGCCGGAAGGGGGGCAGCACCAGTCGGTGAACACGCCGCTGATCGGCATGGCTGCCGACCGGCTCGCCAGTTTCGAGCCAGCTTATGTGGACGAGCTGGCCATACTGCTGCGCCACGCTTTCGAGCATATGCAGAAGCCGGATGGTTCTTCTGTCTGGCTGCGGCTTTCCACACGGCAGCTCGAGCAGAAGGATCGTTCGCTCGATGCCGCGGCGGTGATTGCCGGTGCGCATTGGGTGGTGCCGCCAGCCGTCGGGGCGCGTATTGCGCTTGCCTACCAGGGGCCGCTGGCGCCGGAGGCGGAGGCGGCGTTTGCGGAATTGTGCGAGGAGGAAGCCGGCGCGGGGCTGCTTGCAATCACAAGCCCGGATCGCCTGCACGCGGACTGGCTGGCGGCGCAGCGTGCGCGCCGGGCGGGGCGGGGCGGGGTCGCCGCACACATCGAGCGTCTCCTGGCACCGCTCAGCGCCACTGCCTCTCTGATCACGGCACTGGACGGACATCCTGCCACGCATGCTTGGTTGGGCGCCGTGCGGGGGCAACGCGTGGTGCCGCTCGGGCCGGACCGGTTCGGCCAAAGCGGCGACATCCCTGACCTCTACCGCGAATACGGGATCGATGCCGATGCGCTTCTCGATGCGTGCGCGCAGGCGTTGCTGATGTAGTTTCTCTCGTTGTCGTGATAAGCGGGCAATTGCGACGACATCCTCGCAATAGCGTTATCGCCAGCAACGACAAGGGGCCCAGCGTAGGTTGCGCTAGGCTCGTGATGTTTCGCCCGAAGGTGTGAACGACACGGCAGTGGTTTTGGTTCAACCTCCTGTCAGCCTGTCTTGTGCGCACCTTTTCAGGACACAGGTGCCTCCCAGCCGCGAAATGGGCTTAAGGAGAGGCAACCGTGCCGAAAGAGTTCAACGAACAGTTGATCGAATTTCTACCGAAGATGCGGATTTGGGCGCTCGCATTGACCCGCAATCGCGCCGCCGCCGATGATCTTACCCAGGACGTCGCCGCCAAGGCTTTGCTCGCACAGGACTGCTTTATGCCCGGCACCAATTTCTCCGCCTGGGTGCATCGCATCATGGTGAACCACTTCATCAGCAGCGTGCGCAACAAGCGCGAGTTCACGGACATGAATGACATGCCGGAGCAGCCGGTCGGCGGGTCTCATGAGGATCGCACTGCGCTGCGCGAGCTTTCATGGGCGGTGAACAGGCTCCCGCCGGATCAGCGGGAGGCGCTGTTTATGATCGCTTTGCAGGAGATCCCGTATGAAACCGCGGCCGAGAAGACAGGGTGCGCAATCGGCACGCTGAAAAGTCGCGTGCATCGCGCACGCTTGCAATTGCGTGCGTATATGATGGGCGAAGGGAACCATCTGGCCGCCGTCCGCACGGCGTCGGCCGCCGCGGCCGTGCACTGATCTGCGATGGGGCGCGGAGGCTTCCGCCGCCCCATCCGCTTATTTGATGCCCGTGATCGAGGAGGTGATCGCTCTTGGATCGCGGGTCGGCCAGCGGCCGGCGTCCACCTGAGCAAGAAACTGGCCCACGATCCGGTTGAATTCGCCCGGGTTTTCGATGTTGATAGCGTGCCCGCAATTCGGCATTACCGCCAGGGCGGCCGACGGTATCGTTTGCTTCAGGAGGAATCCCGGCTGCAGACACGGCCAGTCTTCGTCGCCGGTCAGGATCAGGGTGGGAGTCGTCAGGGTCTTCATCTCCTCCAGAAGGTCGTACAGCGACGGGCGTTCCCGCTGCACTCCCAGCTGCGTGTTCCGCGCGCCGACGGCATCATGTTCGGCCAGCATGCGCATGAACTCGGCGAAACCGCGCGGATCCTTGTTCTCGAACTGCACGCGCGTCGGGCCGTAGGCGTATTTCGCGGCGAAGTTTTCCATGCCGTGCTCCGCGATGAACGCAGCGACCGCTTCGGCCTCGCTCCTGAACCGCTCGCGCTGGGTCGGCTCGGCGCCGTAACCGCAGCCGGCGACTGCGAGCGAACGGGCCCGCGCCGCATGGCGGAGGCCGAAATGCAACGTGGCGAAGCCGCCCATCGACAGACCGACCACATGCGCGCGGTCGATCGCCAGTTGGTCGAGCACCGCGAGGATGTCGTCCGCGGCGCGAGCCTGTGAGTAGGCAGCGACCGCCGGCGGCACATCGGACGGCGGATAGCCCCGAGCGTTGAACGCGATCGCCCAGTACCGCTGGCCGAAATGGCGGAGCTGCGGCTCCCAACTGCGGAAATCTCCCGCATATTCGTGCACGAAGATGAGCGGGGTTCCGCTGCCGGTCTCCTCGTAATAGAGGCGGACACCGTCGTCGGCTGTGGCATGCGGCATCGTTGTCTCCATTCGCAGTGATCAGTCCCGGCTGAAGGCCTCGTTTGGGATGTCCGCCGGCTCGGCTTGGCCGGGAATCCCCGGCGGCACCGTCAGGGTGGCGCCGGACAGGACCAGACCGGGCAACCGCGCAGCCCGCATCCCGACGATGAAGCTGTCGCAAGCACGGCTCCAGAGCTCGCCGACCGCGACATCGGCCCGCCACGGGCCGGCCGGCAGGTCTCTGACTGCCGCCGTGGTTTCCGGGGCGATGAAAACGGCGGCGGCGGTACTCCCGTCGAGGTCGCGCAGCTTGACCACCACCGGCTCCTCCCCGCGGTTGCGCAGCGTCAATTGTCCGCTGGCCGCCGGGCCGCGTCGCATCAACAGCTCTGATCGGTCCGGCGGCGCACCGGCGCGGTCGGTGCAGTAGGCGCGTCTGGCCTCGGCAGCATCGCCAGGCACCAGACGCGCCGCATCGACGAAGCCGACACCGCCGCCGGCGAGGGAGATGGCGACCAGCCCGTGCTCCGGCACGATACCGACCGCGTGCACGGTGGTGAAGGGCGCGAGATGGCCGTCCGGGACAAGCCGCCCTTCCGTGTTGCGCCACACCGCGGCAGGTCCGAAACCAACGCCGACGTAGTGGGTGGGAGCGCCGATCGGCTGCGCCGGGACAGCGGCGGCAGGGGGAGATTGCGGAGGAGGCGCGACCAGTTCTCGCGGTGGCGAAGAACTGCCGGTGAGGTTCAGGATGGCGGCGGTGGCCCCGATCGCGCCGACGCCCAGAACAGCGATCCAGACGACCAGCGAGAGGTCCAGCACCCGCGCGCCGTCGTTCGCGCGCGGGCTGGATCCGACGCGCGCTCGCCAGCCCGGAACCGCAGTTGCCGAGCGGTCGTACGCGGCGCGGCTCTCCGGGTCGCCCAGGATGTCGTAGGCCGCCTTGAGCGTGAGGAAGGCGTCGGCGTCGCCCGTGCCGGGTATGTCCGGATGCACGTGGCGGGCCTCACGGCGGAACGCCGCCGTGATCGCCGTCTGGCTGGCACCAGGCGACACGCCGAGCCGCGCGTAGAAGCCCTTGGGGTCGCGATTCATCGGAGGCAGCATAGCTGGTTCCCGGGGGTCTTGGCTCGCCATCCGATGGTCGCAACCCGCCGTTCGCCCCCTATTTCATGGTCAGACGCGAGGAACCGCAGAATGATCAAAATAGCGATGATCGGCGCTGGAAGCGTCGTCTTCGTGAAAAACCTGCTGACCGATATTTTGGATTTCCCGGAGCTGCGAAGCGCGGTCATCGCGCTGCACGACATTGATGCCGAGAGGCTCGAAACCGCCGCCATGATAGGACGCTGGATCGCCGGACGGTTCGGCGCCCCGGCCGTGATCGAGGAACATCTTGATCGGCGGGCATGCCTGGATGGGGCGGATTTCGTCATCAACATGGTACTGATCGGCGGAGCGGAGGCGCTCATTCCCGAAGTCGACATTCCGGAAAAATACGGGCTGAAGCAGACCATCGCGGACACCGTCGGTATCGGCGGTATTTTCCGCGGGCTGCGCACCATCCCGTTCATGACGGAGCTGGTGCGCGACATGCGCGCGCTGTGTCCGCGTGCGCTGCTGCTGAATTACACGAACCCGATGAGCATCCTGACCTGGGCCGTGTACAGGGCCTTCCCCGAACAGCGGGTGGTTGGTCTGTGCCACAACGTGCAGAACACCTCGCACGAGCTTGCCGATTACCTGGGGGTGGAACTTGACCGCCTGTCTTATGAGTGTGCGGGCATCAATCACATGACGTGGTTCCTGCAACTCGCCATTGATGGAGAGGACGCTTACCCGCGGCTGCGTCAGGCCATGCAGAATCCGGCAGTCTTCGCCAGAGACAAGGTGCGGTTCGAGTTGTTCCGGCAATTCGGGTGGTTTGTCAGCGAATTGAGCTGTCACAGTGCCGAATACACGCCCCATTTTCTCAAGCGGGAGGCGGAGATCGCCCGCTGCGACATTCCGGTCGCGGAGGTAAAGAACCGGTTGCCAAAGAAAATCGCTACCTACCGCGAAACCCGTCGCAAACTGCTATCCGGCGAGGCACTGCCGCTGGTGCGCAGTGTTGAATACGGATCCCATATCATCCATTCGATGGTCACCGGCCAGCCGCGGCTGATTTATGGAAATGTACGCAATACAGGCCTGATCACCAACCTCCCGGATGACTGCTGCGTGGAGATACCGGTCTCTGTGGATCGCAACGGGCTGCATCCTTGCTATGTCGGCGCTCTTCCGCCTGAGCTTGCGGGGTACTGTGCCCCTCATGTGTATGTGCAGGACCTCGTGGTCCGCGCCGCGCTTGACGGCGACCGCGACCGCGTTTACCGGGCCGCGATGCTGGACCGGAATACCGCGGCCAGCCTGACTATCCCGGAAATTTGCGCCCTGGTGGACGAGTTGATCAACCACCAGGCAGCCGCGCTACCGCGGGGGATCGCGCATTAGCCAAATCTCCCTGCCAGGAGATGCAACTCGCCTGCCGAGCACCGGTGCGCGTCGCCAGCCGCGTCAGCGCAGCACGCGGCGCAACCGTGCCCCGATCTCCGCGGCCCCCAACTCCGGGGTCTTCGTGCCGGCCAGCACGGCGTTCACCGTCGAACGTATGATCTCGCTCACCTCGCTGTATTGCGGCGTGACCGGGCGCGCCCGCGCCGAGTCAACCACCGGCAGCGCCTGGGAGAACCAGGGATTGGCCTTCAGCACCTCCGGATCCTGATAGACCGACGGGAACACCGGTAGCAGCGACTCATTGATCGCCAGCAGCTTGGAAATCTCCGGGGTGGACAGGAACTTGATCAGTTTCACCGCCTCATCCCTGTGCTGCGAATAGGCGGATACCCCCCATTGCCAGCCGCCCAGGCAGCTCACCGATTGTCCGCCCGTCATGGCCGGCACCACGGCCACCCCGACCTTACCTTTCACCGGTGAACCGCCGGATTGGAAATCTGCCCAGCCATAGGCCCACAGCACCGCGAAAATCGCATTCCCGGCCTGAAACGTCATGCGCGTGTCGTCGGTGGCGACCTCGGCGACGTTCTTCGGCGCCACCCCCTGCTTCACCAGATCGACCCACATGCCCAGCGCCTTCGCCGCCGCCTGCTGGTCGTACGCAAAGCGCCCGTCCTGTTGCAGCGACTTGCTCATGCTCCAATAGGGCACAAGGAACGTGCAGACCGCGCCCTCGATAGCCTTGCCCTGGAAACTTACCCCTTGCAGCGCCGGATTATGCTCGCCGGCCATGATTGTCTTCGACTCAGAGGTCAGCTCGTCCCAGGTCTTCGGCGGTTGCAGATGATATTTGTCGAGCAGGTCCTTTCGGTAATAAAGGAACATCGCGTCGGCGTAGGCCGGCAACGCCGCCACCTGGCCATGAACGGTATCGGCCTCGGCGTAGGCTGGCAGGTACTGCTTCATGAACTGTGCCGGATCGCCGACCGCCGCATTCAGCGGCACCACCCATTTGGCCGCATCGAACTGCGCGGGCCGGGTGACATCCAGCAGGAAAGCGTCAAGCGTGCTGTCCTTGGCCGACATCACCGTGTTCAGGTACTGCGCTTCCAGGTCCGAGGTGGCGCCGGCGACCTGGATCTCCGCCTTCACGCCGGGATTGGCGGCCTCGAACCGGTCGAGCGCTTTTCGGAATGCACCCCCGGTGACCTGGCTCGACAGGAACAACACTTTCAGCACAGTGTCCGCCCGGGCCGGGGCCGCCAGCAGCAGGGCGAGACAAACCATCCCTAGCCGTAGGAACATGTATTTTCCTCCCCGTCAGTCCGGCAAACCTATCATGCACCCGTGCCCGACCCGAATAGCCGTACGGCCGCGGCACCTCGGTTCAGCGGCGTCGGACAGGATCCCAGCACGGAAAGCGCACTAAGTGCCCGGTCCCTCCCTGGCGGCGATGTCGTCGCCCACCGCGCGTTGGCTCGCGTTGTTCGTGCTGTTGGCCGGCGGGATTCTGCCGCCCGTCGATTTTTTCATCGTCAATGTCGCCCTGCCCTCCATCCAAGACGGGCTGCAAGCGAGCCCGGCCCAGGTGCAACTGGTGATCTCGGGCTATGCGGCGGGGTATGCGGTATTTCTGATCACCGGCGGCCGGCTTGGCGATCTGTTCGGCCGCAAGCGGCTCTTTATGGCCGGGATGGCGGGGTTCACCGCTGCCTCGGCGCTCTCGGGGCTGGCGCAGTCGCCCCTCCTGCTGGTGATCGCGCGGGTGGCGCAAGGCAGCGCCGCGGCGGTGCTGGCCCCTCAGGTGCTGGGCTCGATCCGCGCCCTCTATGCCGCCGCGGAGCTGTCGCGGGCGCTGAGCTTCTATGGGATGATGATGGGACTTGCGGCGGCGATCGGGCAGCTCTGCGGTGGTCTGCTGGTATCGCTGAGTCCGTGGGGTCTCGGTTGGCGTGCGGTGTTCCTCGTCAACCTTCCGATCGGGGCCATGGCGATGACGGGTGCCTGGGCGCTGGTGCCAGAAACCAGCGCGATTCACCGGCCCCGGCTGGATCTCGCGGGAGCTGCGCTGTTATCCGCGACGCTTGCGTGCCTGATCCTGCCCTTGTCGGAAGGAAGACAGCAGGGCTGGCCGACCTGGACCTGGGTGATGCTGGCCGCGACGCCGCCGCTGCTGTGGGGGTTCTTGCGCTTCGAGGACTGGATGGGGACGCGCGGCGGCATGCCGCTGATCGATATCGGGTTGCTCGAGGTGCGCAGTTTTCGCCGCGGTACGCTGGTGGCCACGTTGTTCTTCTTCACCTCGCCGTTTTACCTGCTGTTCGCGATCGAGCGGCAGGACGGCGCCGGGCTGGATGCGTTGCATACCGGGCTCTCCATCCTGCCCTACGGGCTCGGGCTGTTCACCGGCCCAGTGGCGAGCGGACCCTTCGTGCGGCGGTACCAGGCAAAATTGCTGACCTGGGGGATGACGGTCCAGGTCTGCGGCTATGCCGCGACCGCGGCGGCCGTTACGTGGCAGGCTGGACCTTTGCTACTGGCCGGCACCGTGTTCCTGGCGGGCTTCGGCCAGGGCATCGCCATGCCGAGGCTGTTCAACACGGCGTTGCAGGACGTGCCCGTGCAGCAAGGCGGGTTGGCGGCGGGGATCGTGAATTCCGCCTTGCAGATCGGCGCGGCGATCAGCGTGGCGGGGGTGGGATCGCTGTTCTTCGCTGTGCTGGGGAGTGCCACCGGCCCGGCGGCTTATGCGCACGCCTTCGGCATAGCAATGATCGCGGTGGTAGCGGCGTTGGCCGGCGCTGCGGCGCTCAGCCGGTGATGCCCCTTGTCACGGCCTGGGTTTCCCCCGATTTACTGGGTGACCGGACCGCTTGGTCCGCATTCCCACAGCATTGTCAGGCCCCGCCATGTTCATCGAAACCGAAAGCACCCCGAACCCGGCGACACTGAAGTTCCTGCCCGGCCGCTCCGTAATGGACGCCGGGACCGCCGATTTCGCCTCCGCCGAAGCGGCGGTACGCAGCCCGCTCGCCACCGCGCTGTTCGAATTGCCTGAGGTGGCGCGTGTCTTCCTTGGCGGAGATTTCATCAGCGTTACCAAGACCGATGCGATCGACTGGCCGGCGCTTAAGCCCCGGGTGCTGGGTGCGATCATGGAGCATTTCATGTCGGGCCAGCCGGTGATCGAAGGCGAGGCGCCCGACGAGGACATGGTCGAGGCGACCCGACCGGAGGATGCGGAGATCGTCGAGCAGATCCGGGAGTTGCTGGATACCCGGGTGCGCCCGGCAGTGGCCGGCGACGGCGGCGACATCGTGTTTCGCGGTTATCGCGACGGCGTGGTGAAGCTCTATTTGCAGGGTTCGTGCTCGGGCTGCCCGTCTTCGCGGGCGACGCTGAAGCACGGCATCGAGAACATGCTGCGCCATTACGTGCCGGAAGTGACTGGGGTCGAGCAGGTGGAGGTCTGATGCTCGACGCGGCCGGGCTCGACAGTCTGCTGCGCGAGGCGCGCACCTACAACAAATTCACCGATGAGCCGATTTCCGACGATACTTTGCGCGAGCTGTACGAACTGCTGAAATGGGGCCCGACTTCGGCCAACAGCTCGCCGGGACGGTTCCTGTTCTTGCGCACGCAAGGGGCGAAGGAGCGGCTGGCGCCGGCGCTGTCGTCCGGCAACCTGGACAAGACGATGGCTGCGCCGGTTACGGTGATTGTTGCCTATGATCCGAAATTCTACGAGCACCTGCCGCGGCTGTTTCCGCACAACCAGGATGCGCGCTCGTGGTTTACCAGCAACGAGGCGCTGGCGGCGACCACGGCGTTCCGCAATGGTACGCTGCAAGGTGCCTACCTGATCCTGGCCGCGCGTGCCCTGGGCTTGGCGACCGGGCCGATGTCAGGCTTCGACAACGACAAGGTGGACCAGGAATTCCTGCGCTACCAAGGCTGGCGATCGAATTTCCTGGTCAATATCGGCCATGGCGATCCCGCCGGCGTCTATTCCCGCTCGCCGCGGCTTTCCTTCGAGGAAGCGTGCCAACTGCTTTAAGGCGTTGTATCCGGGTCCTTGCGCTGGATGCGGCGCTGGACCGCGGGACTGCCGGGTTGGTGGTGGACGGCAGGCTGATCGTTCAATGTGGAACCGATGCGCGGCAGGGAGCCGCCGTCGAACTGCCGGCGATGGTCGACGTGCTGCTGACCGAGGCCGGCCTTGCGCCCGACCAGCTCGATATGCTGGCGGTGACCGTCGGCCCCGGCAGTTTCACCGGGATCCGTGCCGCGCTGGCGCTTGCACACGGACTCGCGCTGGCGGTCGGTATTCCGGTAATTGGCGTGACGGTGGGAGAGGCGCTGGCGGCGGCGTTGTCCGGCCTGGGGAAGCGGATGCTCTGGACGGCGATCGACAGCAAGCGGTGGCGAATTTTCCTGGAGCGCGATGCGACGATCATCGCGTGCGAGGCCGCGGCCCTGCCGATGCCGCAAGGTCCGGTTGCGATTGCCGGCGATGCGGCCGTGGAAGTCGCCGCGCGCCTTGCCGCACGCGGCGCGGACGTGCTGCTGACCGACGCGCGGCAGCCCTCCGTGCTTGGTGTGGTGGCGGCTGGAGAGCGGCGGCTTGCGGGCCAGCTCCCCCCCCGTCCTGCGTTGCCGGTGTATGTCGATCCGCCGGCAGCCCGGCTCCCGCCGGGGGGGCTGCGTCCGCCGCCGACATGATAATGCCGGCCGGGCTGGCGCACGCCGCGACGCTCGCCGCCATCCACCGGGCAGCGTTCCCCGCGCGCGAGTCATGGGGGGCGGATGCGTTCGCGATGCAGCTCGCGTTGCCGGGCGTCTTCGGCCTGCTCGACGAAAGCGGCGGCGTGTTGCTGGCACGCGTCGCCACCGATGAAGTGGAGCTCCTGACGCTCGCGGTGGTTCCGACCGCGCGGCGGCAAGGGATCGGCCGGGGCCTGTTGAATGCGGCGATGCGACAAGCGGCGTTGCACGGGGCGCAGACGATGGTGTTGGAGGTATCCGAAACCAACGAACCAGCGCGGGCACTCTATGGCGCGGCGGGGTTCGTCGCCGTCGGGCGACGCAAACGGTATTACGCCGATGGGACGGATGCGCTCATTCTCCGCGCGGCGCTGGATTCTTACGCAGCAGCAACCGGCTGAATCCGCCCGGATCGATTTCAAGCGCAAGCACATCGTGCCCCAGTTCTTGCGCCGAGCGGGGGACATTGCGCAGCGGCTCGTCGCCGCGCAGGCGTACCAGCAATGTCTGCCCGGGGGCCATCCGGTCGAGCGCAAGTCGCGTGCGAACGAAGGTCATAGGACAGATATCGCCAGTAATGTCGAGTTCCTGATCCGGGGCTTGCATAGTGGTCATGTTATTGGTCCGCTTCTTGGGTCCGCAAATATCATTGCGAAACGGCCGACGCTCTGCCATATATAGGCTAAATCGAGACTTCGGAAGGGACTATCATGGCTGAACAGCCGGTGAATACGAGTGTGTTGGGATTGACCGCTCAAATCGTGTCCGCCCATGTGTCCAACAATTCCGTATCCCCCGATGCACTGCCGTCGCTAATTCAGGAGGTTTACCGGACACTGGCCGGCGTCGGCAAAGAACCGAGCGAGCCGGATCGGCCGCAACCCGCGGTTCCGGTCAAGAAGTCGGTGTTTCCCGATCACATAGTTTGCCTGGAAGACGGCAAGAAGCTGAAGATGCTGAAGCGGCACTTGAAGACCGCGTACAACATGAGCCCGGATCAGTATCGGGACCGCTGGGGATTGCCGCCGGATTATCCGATGGTGGCGCCGAACTATGCGCGCCACCGCTCGTCACTAGCGAAAAAGATCGGACTTGGCACCAAGCCACGCGCTGGTCGCCGCTAACCTGTTCCCCGCCACCCCCGGCGGGGAGCCGCTCGGTGCGACGCCGCACGAGCATCATGTCCGGCGTTTGCGCCTGCCCCCCCCACCCCGGTAATCTCCGCTGGCATCGTCATCGCGACAGACGGCGAATCGCCCGCGGCGGACGGATGGGGCAGCAGACGGATGGCTGGCGGCCGGATGTCCGGTCGGGTTGCGGACCGCAAGGAACTGGATGGAATCGCGCATCGAGCGCCTCTGTGTCGAACGCGGCCTCAAGATGACCGGCCAACGCCGGGTCATCGCCCGCGTGTTGTCGAACGCCTCGGATCATCCGGATGTCGAGGAGCTGTATCGCCGCGCTGCTGCCCTCGATGAACGAATCTCGATCGCTACGGTATATCGGACAGTGCGGCTTCTGGAAGAAAAGGGCATCCTTGAGCGCCGCGACTTCGGCGGCGGGCGCGCCCGCTACGAGCCCACCGAACACGGCCACCACTATCATCTGATCGATGTCGAAACCGGCAAGGTCATAGAGTTCCAGGATCCGGAGCATGAACGCCTGATGCAGAGTATTGCCAGACGCCTGGGTTTCGACCTGGTCTCATTACGGCTCGAATTGTTTGGCCGCCGCACCGAGGCGGTTGTGCCGGAAGACCCGGCGCCGCGCTCCCGTCGAGAGCCCGCTGTGGCCGCGCTCGAGCAGCGCCAAGGCAGGGGACCTCGGTGACCGCGGAACTCCGCGTCGCCACACGCCCCGGCGATCATATTGTGTTCCCGGAGCTACGCGCCGGGAATCTCGGCGTGCGGCTGGCCTCCGGCCGCGCCGAGCTGGACGCCGTCCAGGCGTTGCGCTTTCGGGTGTTCTACGCCGAGATGGGCGCCGCGGCCGACCCGACCACGGCGGTGACGCGGCGCGACCGCGACCGCTTCGACCTGATCGCCGACCATCTGCTGGTGGTGGATCATGCTATCGGATCAGGCCCGGAAGGCGTCGTGGGAACCTACCGTCTGATCCAGCGCGAGGGCGCGAACCGGATCGGCCGTTTCTATTCCGCCGGCGAATACGACATCGCACCGATCCTGCAATTTCCCGGACGTATCCTGGAGTTGGGCCGCTCCTGCGTACATTCCGCGTATCGCAATCGCGCGGCCATGCAGTTGTTATGGCGCGGCATCGCTGCCTATGTATTCCACTATCGGATCGACCTGATGTTCGGCTGCGCCAGCCTGCCCGGAACCGATCCTGAGATGCTGGCGACCGAGCTTACCTACCTCTACGACAATCACCTCGCGCCGCCGGCATTGCGGCCCCGCGCCCTGCCCCATCTCTATGTCGATATGCGCCGAACGCTGCCGGGTTCGTTCGACCCGCGACGCGCGCTGAACCAACTGCCGCCGCTGATCAAGGGGTATTTGCGGCTTGGCGGCTTCGTGGGAGACGGCGCGGTCATCGATCCCCAGTTCAACACCACGGATGTCGCCGTTGTGGTCAAGACCGACCTTGTCACCGACAAATACTACCGCCATTACGAGCGCCAGCTCCGCGAAGCGCTCGACTGACCGCGCCCCTGCCGGCCACCTCATCGGTCGTCTGACGGCGCGGCTCGCCGCGCTGCGCGGCTGGCGGGCGGATCTCGCCGCTTGGCTGCTGGGCGCGCTCTCCGCCGCAGCCCTGCCACCCGTGTTTGCGTTGCCGGTGCTGCTGGTAGCGGTGCCCGGATTGCTGGTGCTGATCGGCAGCGCCCGCGGGCCGGGGGTGGCCGCAAGGCGGGGCTGGTGGTTCGGGTTCGGCCTCCATCTGGTCGGGACCTATTGGATCACCGAAGCGATCCTGATCGAGGCGGTGCGGTTCTGGTGGTTCGTGCCCCTTGCGGTGCCGGCGCTGGCGGCGGGACTGGCATGCTTTCTGGCACCCGCTGCGGCCGTCGCCCGGCTGGCCACGCCGGGCTGGCCGCGCGCCCTGACGCTGGCCGGGGCCTGGGTCCTGGGCGACCTCGCCCGGCAATTCGCGTTCACCGGCTTCCCGTGGAATCCGTGGGGCAGCGACTGGGAGTTTCCGGGCCGGCTGGGCGATGTGTTCATGCAGCCGGCGGCCTGGGTCAGCATTCACGGCCTGACCTTCGCGACCATCCTGCTCGCTTCATTGCCGCTGTTGGACCGGCGGTGGCGGATCGCCGGAGTGGTTGTGGTCGCGGCCTGGGCCGGGGCCGGGATTGCCCGGCTGCGCCCCGCCCTGCCCGCCCCGGCGATGCCGCTGACAGTGGTGCTCGTGCAGGGCGACGTGGCGGAGGGGCAGAAATGGGACCGTGCTGTCGCGATGGGGATTTTCGAGCGATATTTGCGGCTGACCCATGAGGGAGTGGTCGCGGCCGGGTCCGGGCCGAAGGTGGTTGTGTGGCCGGAGACGGCGAGCCCGTTCCTGTTGCAGCAGGACCCGACAGCCCGCGCCGCGATCGTCGCGGCGAGCGATGGCGCGCCGGCCCTGGTGGGGACCGTGCGGTTCGATGCCCAGGGGCGGCCGCGCAACACACTGCTGGCGCTGACCGGCGACGGCCGGATTGCCGGGATCTATGACAAATGGCACCTTGTACCGTTCGGCGAGTACCAGCCGACATGGATACCGATTCCAGTGCAGGTCGTGCCGGGCGGGGGATTCGCCCGCGGCCCGGGTCCGGAAACCCTGGATGTTCCGGGCTTGCCGCCGGTCGGTCCGTTTATTTGCTACGAGGCGATTTTCCCCGGCCAAGTGATTGACGAAGCGCATCGGCCGGCCTGGATGGTCAACATTACGAATGACGCGTGGTTCGGGGATTCCGCTGGGCCACGCCAGCATCTTGCCGCGGCACGGATACGGGCGATCGAAGAGGGGCTGCCGCTTATGCGCGCCGCGAACACCGGGATTTCGGCCGGCTTCGACGCGCGTGGTCGTGAGTTGGGCCGTCTTGGGATCAACCGCACCGGCGTGCTGGTCCTGCCGCTGACAGGTGCCCTGCCGCCGCCCTTGTTTGCCCGGGTCGGGCTGCCGATCCCGCTGGCGATCGCGGTGTTCGGACTCGTGGCGGGCCTGATAGGTGGACGGACGAGCAATCGACTGCCCGTCTATTTTACGTGACTTTGGCTCGCCCTTCGCCCCGAATAATTCAGTTTTAAATCTTTCTTGACCATTCGCGGTTGCAGAGCTAGGGTGCTTCCAGCTTAAGGTCGGTTGTATGCTGGTTGACGGCGGAAGCTGGCAGTAGCGAAGGAGGGCGCATGCTCGACGAGGCAAACGAAAACCGCCAGGCGCGACCCGACCCGGCGGCCCCGGAAAAGGACGGCCGGCCGAGCCCGATCGACGTCCATGTCGGCACGCGGATCCGCCTGCGCCGGACGTTGCTCGGCATGTCGCAGGAACGCCTTGGGGACGCGCTTGGCCTGACCTTCCAGCAGGTGCAAAAATACGAGCGGGGCGTGAACCGGGTCGGAGCCTCACGACTGTTCGACCTCTCGCGCGTGCTGGACGTGCCGATCAGCTTCTTCTTCGACGACATGCCCGACAGTCTTGCGGGCGCCGGCATGCGGCGGGCCAGCGGCTTCGCCGAAGCGCAAGACGCCTTCGCCGATGACACAATGAGCCGGCGCGAAACGCTGGAGCTGGTGCGCGCCTACTACCGCATCGCCGATCCAGCGCTGCGCAAGAAGGTGTTCGACCTCATCAAGTCGATGGGCCCGACCGAGGCCTGACGCCGCATCAACTATTCGTGCAGTTGCGGGTTGTCGAAGCGTGGGTGACGCAGCCCGTGCAGCGCGTCCCGCAAAGCGACGGCCAGATCGCGTTTCTCTGTCTCACCCAGAGAGGCGCCGATCTCCTCATGGACGCCCTGTCCCAGCAGGAGGAGGCGCGGCACGCGTCCTGGTTCACTTTGCAGTTCCACGCGCAACCAGAACGGCACCAATACAAGCTGCCGCGGACGGCCGGTCGCATCGGAGCGCGTGATGGTGAGCGAGGACTGAGACAAAAGCACCAGCTCTGTCCGGCGCGCGCGGCGGGCGTTGAGCCTGAGCAGCGCCACCGCGAGCCCCACCTCCGCCACGCTGAAAATCAGCACCGGCCAAGCCCTGATTACCAAAAAACGCAGCGTGACCAAACCGCACAACAAACAGATCAGGCCGATCAACAGGCGCAGCCCTCGGGGCGAGAGGCTGCGGTGCGGCACGATAGCCGCCTCGAACAGGACCGGTTCAGTGTCCATCGGCGGACAGTAGCGCGGTGACCAGGGCGCCCGGCAAGCCGGCCCGTGCGGCGGCCCGAGCCGAACGCGCCACCCCGCGCATGACCATGTCTGAGGTGCGCCATTTCCTGCAGGCGCTGGCCGAGGCCACTCCCGACCCGCGCAGCGAGCTCGACTTCGTCGATCCCTACACACTGCTGATCGCGGTGGTGCTGTCGGCGCAAACCACCGACGCGGCGGTGAACCGCGCGACGCCGGGCCTGTTCAAGGACGCCGCCACGCCCGCGGCGATGGTGGCGCTCGGTACAGAAGGCGTGGCGCGGCACATCCGCGGGCTCGGTCTCTGGCAGGCCAAGGCCCGCAATGTGGTCGAGCTGTCGCGGCAATTGCTGGAACGCTTCGGCAGCGAGGTGCCGCGCGAGCGGGAGGCGCTGAAATCACTGCCCGGGGTCGGGCGCAAGACTGCGAATGTGGTGATGAACGTCGCCTTCGGCGAAAGCACGCTGGCGGTCGATACACATATCTTCCGCCTCGGCAATCGGACCGGGATCGCACCGGGAAAGACGCCTCTCGAGGTGGAACTCGGCTTGCTCCGGCGCGTGCCGTCCGAGCTGTTGCGCAATGCGCATCATTGGCTCATCCTGCATGGCCGGTATGTCTGCAAGGCCCGCGTGCCGGAGTGCTGGCGCTGCGTTGCCGCCCAATGGTGCCGCTATCGCGACAAAACCCCGGCGCCGGAGACGAAACGCCCGCGATGACCGAGGCCTCCCAAGTCGATTGCGACATTCACCCGACGGTGCCCAGCCTGGCGGCCCTGCGGCCGTACCTGGACGAGCACTGGCGGGACACGGCCTTCCGGCGCGGCTTCGACGAGATGGTTTCCATCGCTTATCCTAGCCGCAGCCCGCTGACGGTGCGTGCGGATTGGCGCGACGCCGACGGCAAAGCGGCCACGACCCCGGAACGGCTGGTTCAGGAGGCGCTGCTGCCGTTCGGCACCGGCATCGGGATCCTCAATTGTTTGTACGCTGCGCAGGTGCCGTTCAGCGATGCCATCGCCGCCGCGTTCTGCCGCGCCGTGAACGACTGGATCGCGCGTGAATGGCTCGACCGCGACGCGCGGCTGCGCGCTTCCATAGTGGTGCCGATGCTGAACGCCGAGCTAGCGATCGATGAGATCGAGCGCCGCGCCGCCGACCGCCGTTTCGTCCAGGTGTTGCTTCTGGTCGGCAGCGAGCTGCCGTTGGGACGCCGGCAGAACTGGCCGATCTATGCGGCCGCGGAGCGGCATGGGCTGGCAGTCGGCATTCACGCGGGCAGCACGTATCGCCACCCGGTCACGCCGGTCGGCTGGCCCAGCTATATTTCGGAAGATTATGTGAACCAGGCGCCGGGGTTCCAGTCGCAGCTCAGCAGCCTCATTGCCGAGGGCGTGTTTGCCAAGTTCCCGGGGCTGACCGTGGTGCTGATCGAATCGGGCGTGACCTGGCTGCCGGCATTTTCCTGGCGGCTGACGAAGTTCTGGAAGGGGCTGCGCAGCGAAGTTCCTTGGGTCTCCGATTCGCCCACCAGCATCATCCGTGAGCGGGTGCGGCTGACTCTGCAGCCTTTCGATGCGCCGCCGGATGCGGCGGCGGTAATGCGCGTGATCGAGCATATCGGCTCGGACGAGGTTCTATTGTTCTCCACCGACTATCCGCACTGGCAGTTCGAGGGAACCGCGGCGATCCCCGCCGGGCTGGATCCCGGGCTCGCGCGGAAGATCATGGTGGAGAACCCTCGCAACACCTATCTTCGGCTGAAGGAGACCGTGCCATGAACGTGGACGTGCTGAACCGGTCCGGCATCCAGCCCGCCGCTGCGACGAAACTGGCGATCGCCGATTGCGACGTGCATCCGCGTCCGCGCGGCACGGGAATCGGCGGCGTGAGCGCAGCGCTGCACCCTTATCTGCCGAAACGCTGGCAGGACCACGTCGCCGAATTCGGCGTGATCTACCGCCAGCCCTGGGAAAAGGGCTCCGCCTATCCCAAGGGCCAGCCGCAGGCCTGCCGGCGCGATGCCTGGCCAGGTGGCGACATGCCGGGCACCGATCTCGCCTTCATGGCGGCGCAGCATCTCGACCCCAACAATGTGGCGCTGGGCATTCTGAATCCGCTGACCAGCGGCCAGGGCGCGCAGAATGCGGACCTGTCGGCGGCGATCACGCATGCCACCAATGAGTGGCAGGTGGCGGAATGGACCTCGCGCGATGCCCGGCTGCGGGCTTCGGTGGTGATCCCGTTCGAGGATGCGGTAGCCTCGGCGCGGGAGATCGAGCTGCGCGCCGGGGACCGGAACTTCGCCCAGGTGCTGCTGCTGAGCCGCACCGCGGAACCGCTGGGGAACCGGCGTTACTGGCCGATCTATGAGGCAGCGGCGGTGGCCGGGCTGCCGGTGGGCGTGCATGCCTTCGGCTATGGCGGCTGGCCGATCTCCGCCGGCGGTTGGGGGTCCTATTACATCGAGGAGATGGTCGGCCACGCGCAGGCGCAGCAGGCGCTGCTGGTCAGCATGATCTTCGAAGGCGTGTTCGAGCGCTTCCCGAGCCTGAAAGTGGTGCTGATCGAGGCCGGGCTGGCCTGGGCGGCGTCGCTCGCCTGGCGGATGGACGCCCACTGGGCGAAGCTGCGGCGGGAGACGCCGCACCTGAAGCATCCGCCGTCCGAATATATGCGGCGCAATGTGTGGTTCACCACTCAACCGATCGAGGAGCCGGAGCCACGCACGCATCTGGCGGAGACCATCGAGTGGATCGGCTGGGACCGCATCCTGTTCGCCACCGACTATCCGCACTGGGATTTCGACGACCCGGCGCATGCGCTGCCGATCCGCATGACCGAGCAGCAGCGGCGACAGGTGTTCCTGGAGAATGCCCGGGCGGTTTACGGAGCGGCGTGACAGGCGCCGCTTAGAGCATGATCGCTTCTGGTAGGCGAAGCGATCACGCTCTAACTCTTTGTCTGATACCAGTCGCCTTGTACAATGACCTCTTTGGGTGGGAAGCTGCCGTTCCGCGGGCATGGTCGTTTCGTTCGGCTGATCTAAGCCGACCCGATGCTTGGTGCGTAATTCAAAAAATTCGCACCACCCGCTCGACGCCGGTCTCTCGACGGGAGTCACGCGAGGCAGGGCTCAATCGCATTTGGCGCCAGAAGTCGCGTAATCGAGTGGGTGCGGCGGTGGCCGCGTTTTTCGAAGATGGCATCCCTCATACGGCTTACCCGTCGGGATAAATGCAAAACTTTTGCAGTTTACGTCCGCTTTGCAGGCCTTCTCACACGACACAGGATCGGTTAACCTCTCGAGTGCTCCGGCATCTATACTCGAGGGACGATCAGTGCCTTGATCGACCACCATTTTTGCAGTCTCTGGACTCAGAGGAAGCCTTGCCCCCAAGGCAAACGCTCCGCCGACCACAGCAACCATTGCTGCTAGAAGCCCCCACAATTGTGCTGGACGAAGGCCAGAGACAAGTTCGCCGATCGTCAGATCAGCTGTTGGCTTTAATGTGGGCACTGGCGCCGGTTTCTCGACGCACCTCACGACTTTCGCTTTCCAGTCCGCGAGGACACCATTGAATTGAGCCGTCGAAAGTGCAGACCGCGTCAGCTCTACCCACTGAACATACCAATCGTAGCCGTTCTCAATGAGCCCTTCGCGTTTCAGTCCCGCTTCCGCAATAACAAGCAGAGGCTTTCCACGCAGATAGGCCATCCCGGCTTCGATGTGGTTCCACGGCGTTGGTAACTTGATGTCTTGGAGTGCCGCTTCACCGGACCCGCCGCGCTTCTCCATTCCTGAAGGGAAAAAGGATCGTTCAAATGCAATAACAACCGCCCCTGCGGTTTTGTCGAGCAAGTCAATGACAGCCGTTAATGGCGAGTCAGAGGTGAAGGTATTTCGCCCTACGGTGTGAGGGAGGAGCCCTTCGCTCCGAAGACGTGTTTCGATGGCCTGGACAAAGTCCTCCTGTCGCCTGTTCGCGGTAGCACCGACGCTGACGAAAACGGGTAAGGTTTCCATGGACCTGTCCCTCTGCGGATCGGGAGGACCAACAACTCGCACGAAACAGCAGACATTGCTACTCCGGACCACAACGCGTTGCTCTGGACGCAGAATTCAAAATTTCCCGCACCGGATCGCTGAAGCAGCAAAATCAATCACATGGGCGTTGCATAAGTCCGGTGCGAATGTCGGCTCAGGGTCGAGAGCGGTCATCGGATAGGGCCGCTGGTATGAGAGCGTGATTCACGCTTTCCGACGGGTCCGCCTCAAGCGATCACGCTCTAACCGCCCGGTCTGACGCCGATCGTCATCCAGGTCTCGAAGCAGTAATTATCGGCGAGTGACATCACCCCGATCGTCGCGCGCGGTCCCACGCCGATCTCCTCGCCGAACACCTCGGCGAAGAGATCAGTCAGGCCGTTGGCGACCCGGTGCGGTTCGGTGAATCCAGGCGCGCAGGCTACGAAGTTGAGCGAGCGCGCGAGACCGGCGACTCGGTCGAGTGAGCCGAGAGCCTGCCTGATTCCAGCCAGGCAGTTCAGCCCGGCGAGCCGCGCCGCCTGGTATCCGTCCTCGATGGAAACGTCCCGGCCGCAAAGGCCGGGATACAGCGCCTTGCCATTCTTCATGCCGGCCACGTGCCCTGACAGCAGCAGCAGGTCGCCGCTGCGATAATACGGTTTCATTTTGCCGTATTTCTGCCCGTAGTAGTCGAGGTCGCCAAGGCCGGGCGAGGGCAGCATAATCCCGCGTTCGGCAAGACGATCCTCGACCATGCCGGCCACTCAGCCGGTTCGCTTCGCGAACCGTCCCCCGACACGGCGCCCGGGAGCACGCTCTTCCCCGGAAAGCGGGAGAGGTGATGCGCCACCAGCACGCTTCGCCGCAATGTCGGTTTGCGCCCAGGCCGCGATGCGGCGGGCGTTGCCGGCCCAGGTATACTCCTTCGCCGTCAACTCGGTGCGGGCGGCCTGGCCGAGCTGCGCGCGCAGGGGCGGGTCGTTCGCCAATGTGCGGATCGCCTGCCAGAGCGCGTCCGGCCGCGCCGGATCGAACAGCAGCGCGCTGCGCCCATGTGCGAGGATTTCGCGGATATTCGGCTGGTCGGGCGCCACGATCGCGCGACCGGCAGCCATGTAGTCGAAAATCTTCAACGGCGAGGCATAGGGCGTGACCTTCGGCTGCAGGGCGATATCGAACCCGGCGACACGTTCGGGAATGCTGGCGTGTTCGACGACGCCCTGGAAACGGACGCGCTCCGCGATCCCCAGGCTGGCCGCAAGCGCTTCAAGCTCGGCTCGCACCGGCCCGTCGCCCAGGACGACGAGATCGATGCGCGCCGCCGCCGGGTCGCTCGCCATTGCGCGGATGACCTCGTCCAGCCCGTGCCAGGCACGGACGAAGCCCACGAATCCCAGGACCACGCGCTGCGCGTCATCCCGCGGGGGCGGCGGCGCGTAACGCTCGAGATGCACGCCGTTCGGCACGACACTGACGCGCTCGGCGGGGACGCCGGCCGCGATGATGATGCTTCTCAGCACCTGGGTGACCGCCAGCACGCGGGTGGCGGAGCGCCAGACGCGGTGCTCGAGGAAGCGGGCCAGGCGGCGCAGCCGAAGTCCGCCCTCGCGTTCACGCTCAGCGGCCAGCGGCGAGTTGACTTCGAGATAGAGCGGCAGGCCGGTGCGGCGCGCCAGCACGGTGCCGGCGAGGAAGTAAAGATTGCAACGTTCATAGATCAGATCGGGCCGGAATGTCTGCGATGCCTGACGCAGCCGGCGATAGGCCGGTACATTGTAGGCGAGCTCGGCGAGTTCCCCGAGCGCGCCAGGAAGCAGCCGGCGCAGCAGCGCCACGGTGCGGCTTTCGCCGCCGAAATCGGATTGCGCATAAAAGCTCGGCCCGACCACCAACACCTCGTGACCCGCCTCGCGCAGGGCAGTGACCAGTTCCTCGACATGGACGCTCATACCGTCCCGCGACTGTATGCGATGGCTGTAAAGAATGCGCATGGAGGGCTCCGGAAGCGGCTCCGGTTAGCACGCCGCCGGGGGCGGACGGAAGCGCCTTCCGCTATTGCGGTTCGGCGCCGTTCAGCAACAGGGCGTGCGTCGTCGCGGCGCGCTGCCGCATCGCCTTGAGCGGAGCGTACTCCGCGCAGTCATACCAGGCCTTCGCCTGCGCCGGGCTGGGGAATTCCAGCAGGACGAAGCGTTTCATCGGATGGCTGCCTTCCAGCGCCTGCGGATCGCCGCCGCGCACGAGATAGCGGCCGCCATGGGCGGCGATGGTCGCCGGCACCTTGGCCCGATATTGCTCGAACAGGGCGGGATCGGTGATCTCCACTTCCGCGAGCACATAACCTTTCGGCATCCCCTGTCTCCTTCAGCCGCAGGCCAGCGCGTACAGGTCCTTGCAGGCACCCGGCATCGGCATGTCGAACCAGCTTTCCCCGCCATCGCGCGTGCCGAACGCCTGGCCGCGGCGAGCGACGATATAGGCCTGCCGGGGATCGCTCCCATGCAGGGCTACCGCCATCACCGTGCTTTGCGGCTCGGTCTTGTCGAAGCGGGTCCAGGTCGCCCCGGTATCGGTGCTGCGGAACAACGCCCCCGCCTGGCTGTTGGCGGCAACCGAGAGGCAGGCATAGAGCGTTTTCGGATCTTGCGGCGAGACGCGGATATCGCGGCCATAGGTGTATGGCGAGAAGCGGCCGACCTGCATGTCCTCCCACGTCTTGCCCTGGTCGGCGCTGCGGAACAGCCCCATGCGCACGGCGAGAATCACCCCGTCGGGATCGGCCTCGCTGATCGCGATCGCATGGCCGTCCAGCATGCCCTCGGTCTCGGTATCGCTCAGGATACGGCTCTTGAGGCGCGGCTGGTCAGCGAGCCGAACGAGATCCGTGGCGCAGTCCTGCCAGCTCTCGCCGCCATCGCGCGAGCGCATCGCCCCGTTGACCTCAAGCGTGGCATAGACTTCCCCGGGATCGCGGGGATGGGTGGCGAAGCGCATCACCCGGCAGGGGAAGGACATCGTCACCCGGTCGGGCAGGCCGGGATCCGGCATGCGCTTGAAATGCTCGCCGCCATCGTCGCTGCGATAGACCGCGACCGGCGAACCACCGGCATAGACGGTGCGCGGGTCGCGGCGATCGATGTGCAGCGACCAGACCTGCATGTCGCGGTCCGGGAAATCGGCGCGCTCCCAGCGCGTGCCGTGATCGCTGCTGCGATAGGGCCCGTCCTTGGTGCCGATGAAGACGATGTCCGGATCTTTCGGATGCACGGTGATGGCGTGCACGTCGGCTTGGGTGAACACATGCTGCCAGTCCCCGCCCTCGGCCGAGCGGCGAAACAGGCCGCCGGCGCCGCCGTCCTTGGTGGCGGCTGCTCCGGCATAGACGAAGGTTTCCGCCATGTTGTCCTCCCTTGTCGCGGGGACGAGGCTAGGCCGGCGGCGGGTGATTGGGAATACTGGCGCGGATTTGCGGGAGAGAGCCAATGCCGAACGTCACAGCCGAGCGCCTGACCGAGATCGCCACCGCTCTGTTGATCGGCGCGGGAGCGCCGGAGAGCGAAGCGGCGACGGTGGCGCGGCTCTCGATCGCGGCGAATCTGGCCGGGCATGACAGCCACGGGATCATCATGATCCCGAGCTATATCGAACGCATCAAGGTCGGCCACATCGTTCCGGGCGCACCCTGGGACATCAAGCAGGAGACGCCGACCACCACCGTGATCGACGGCAACTGGGGCTTTGGCTACGTCGTGACGGAGAAGGCGATGCGCCACACCATCGCCAAGGCGAAATCGCAGAATGTCGCCGCGGCGACCGTGTTCCGGCAGGGACATATCGGCCGGCTGGCGAGCTACCCGCTGATGGCGGCATCGGAAGGGATGATCGCGATGATCACCGCCGATTCCGGGCGCAGCCCGAAGCACGTGGCCCCGTTCGGGGGTGCCAAGGCGCGGCTCGGGACCAATCCGATCTGCTTCGCCGTGCCGTCGGACCTCGAGGGGCCGCTGTTCTTCGACATGGCAACCTCGGCAGCGGCGGCGGGGAAGATCGCGCTCGCCGTGGCGCGCGGCAAGGACGTGCCGCAAGGCTGGGTAATCGACGCGGACGGGCGGCCCACCACCGACCCGCGCAAGCTGCGGCAGGGCGGCGCCCTGCTGCCACTCGGCGGGTCAGAAGGTTACAAGGGATATGGTCTCGCCGCGATCGTGGAGATTTTCTCCGGGCTGTTGACGGGGCTGGGATTCGGCATCGAGCCGACGGGGCGGCACAACGACGGCTGTTTCATCGCGGTGTTCAACGTCAGCGCGTTCCGTGACCTGACGGCATTCCGCCGGGAAGTCACGGAGTTCGCGCATTATTTGAAAGAAACACCCCCGGCCGAGGGATTCGATCGCGTGTATTACCCCGGGGAAGTCGAATGGGAGCGCGAGCAGGAGCGCCGCAACAACGGCATTCCGATCGAGGACGCGACTTGGGAAGTATTGCGCAAACTGGCGACGGAGTTCGGCTGCGCCCAGCGGCTGGGCTTCTGAGGAGGCCAGCCATGGCGGTGATCGCGATCTTCAAATACCAGGTCCAGCCGGGACGCGTGACCGATTTTCTGGCCAAGCTGCGGGAGGCCGCGCATCCTCGGTTCAACAGTCCAGTAATGGCAAAATCGTTCCGGCTGTTCCGCAGCACGGTACCCGGGCCGGACACGGGACCGGTGATCATGATGATCGAATACGAGGACATGGCCGCCTATGGGGCACGCAGGGCGTTCGAAAACGCCAACCCGGAGTGGCATAAGCTGTTCGAAGCGACGCCCGAGTCTCCGGAGACGCTGCTTTCGGTGGAACTGCTGACCGAAATGGTCGGCTGAAGGAGCGGATATGGCGCAGATCGGGCGCAGCCTGCGCCGGTTGGAGGACGCGCGCTTTCTGACCGGGCACGGACGCTATGTGGACGACATCACCCTGCCTGGCCTGTTGCACGCATGCATGGTGCGTTCGCCACATGCGCATGCGATAATCGAGGCGATCGACGTTTCGGCCGCGAGCGCGGCGGCAGGGATGGTCGGGATTTTCACGGCCGCGGACCTCTCGGCCGATGGGTTGGGGCCCCTGCCCTGCACCGCCCAGGTTGCCACGCTCGCGCCGATGATCGTGCCGCCGCATTTCGCGCTGCCGCGCGAGCGCGTGCGGCATATCGGTGAGGCAGTGGCTTTCGTGGTGGCGGAAACGCCCGCCGCGGCGCGCGAAGCAGCCGAGCTGGTCGATGTGCGCTATCGAGCTTTACCGGCGGTGGTCAATGCCGTCGCGGCCCTGGCGCCGGACGCGCCGCTGCTGTGGAATGAAGCGTCGGGCAATATTTCGTACCGGTTCCAGAAGGGCGATCGGGCGGCGGTGGACGTAGCGTTCGCGCGCGCGGCCCACACCATCGAACTGGAGCTCGTCAACAACCGACTGGTCATCGCCGCGATCGAAACCCGCGCGGCGATCGGCCTGGTGGAGGAAGGTGTGCTGCACCTGATCCTCAGCGGCGCTGGCGTGCATGGGATACGCGACACGCTGGCCGGTATTTTCCATGTGTCGCCGGCGCAGGTCCGGGTGAGCGCACCGGATGTCGGCGGCGGCTTCGGCATCAAGAACGCCGCCTATCCGGAACATGTCATGCTGCTCTGGGCCGCGCGGCGCCTGGGGCGGCCGGTGAAATGGGTGGCCGATCGCGCCGAGGATTTCATCAGCACCGCGCAGGGCCGCGATAATCATACCAAGGCGCGGTTGGCGCTGGATGCGGAGGGGCGTTTCCTCGCGCTGGATGTGGCGACGGTTGCCAATCTCGGCGCCTATGTCGCCGGGTTCGGGCCGGGCACCTCCACCAATGCACCGTCCACGGCGATGGGCGGCCCGTACGTGGTACCGGCGGTGTTCATGGATGTGCGTGGCGTGCTCACCAACACGCTGCCGATCGATGCCTATCGCGGCGCCGGCAAGCCGGAGGCGAATTACCTGACCGAGCGATTGGTCGAGGCAGCGGCGCGCAAGCTTGGCATCGATCCGTTCGAGCTGCGGCGGCGCAACCTGATTGCGGCGTTTCCCTATCGCAGCGCGCTCGACATCCTGATCGACAGTGGGCGGTTCGTCGCCAATCTCGACGCGGCGGAACAGGCCGCCGATCGCCCCGGTTTCGCGCAACGCCGCGCGGCGAGCGAAGCGCGCGGCATGCTGCGCGGGATGGGCGTGGCGTGTTTTCTGGAAACGGCTCGGGGTCAGCCGAACGAAGCGGCGGAGATCCGCTTCGAAGCCGACGGAACCGTGGCACTGCTCGTCGGCACCCAATCCAACGGCCAGGGGCACGAAACCAGCTATCCACAGATCGCCGCCGAGTTGTTCGGGCTACCAATCGAGACCTTCCGTTATGTGCAAGCGGATACCGCGCGCGTGCGCACCGGCGGCGGCCATGGCGGTGCACGCTCTATGCATATGGGTGGAGACGCGCTGGTGAAGGCGATCGAACTGGTGCTGGCGAAAGCGCGACCGTTGGCGGCGCGGCTGCTGCAAGCAAGTGTTGACGATATCAGTTTCGATGCCGGCCGTTTCACCACGAACGATGGGCGCAGCGTCGATCTGCTCGCCGTCGCGCGCGATGCCGTCGACACGGACAGCGGAGAATCGCTGGATACGCGGGCGGAGAATATCTGCGACGTGTTCACCTTTCCTAGCGGCTGCCATGTCGCGGAGGTGGAGCTTGATCCGGAAACGGGCGCCGTGACGCTCGAGCGCTACACCGCCGTGGACGATTTCGGCCGGCTGATCAACCCGTTGCTGACTGCGGGGCAGGTACAGGGCGGAGTGGCACAGGGCATCGGTCAGGCGCTGTTGGAGCACACGGTATATGACCCGGAGTCAGGGCAGCTTCTGAGCGGCAGCTTGATGGATTACGCGCTGCCGCGGGCGAACGACCTGCCGGAGTTCGAACATCCATCTCGCTGAACAGGTGACAGCGGCGAACACGCTGGGCGTGAAAGGCTCCGGTCAGGCCGGTGCGATGGCGGCGCCGCAGACGGTGATCAATGCTATTCTCGATGCGCTTGGCCCTCGCAACGTGAGCCATATCGATATGCCGGCCACGCCGGAACGCGTATGGCACGCGATCCGTTCAACCCGTGCGCAGCAAGCGTGAGCCTTCGGTGCGCAGCCAGGGGATCGCCTCGGCAGCATGCGGCGTAAGTCGATGCACGAGGCCCCAGAAGCGCGCGCCGTGATTCATGTGCCTGAGATGCGCCACCTCGTGCGCGGCGACATAGTCCTGCACGAACTCGGGCGCCATCACCAGACGCCAGGAGAAAGCGAGCGAGCCATCGGAGATACAGCTTCCCCACCGGCTGCGCGTATCTTTTACCGAAACGCGATGCGGCGTGAGTCCCAGCACGCTGGATTTCGTCGTCACCAGCGCACTAAGCCGTCGCCGCGCCTCCGCACGCAGAAAATCGCCAACGCGGCGGCACAGAAACTCCGCCGCCCCGGATACATAGAGTTCATCGCCCTGCAGCCAGGCACCGCCACGTGCTTGCGGCACATGGCGTATGCGATACGGGTGCCCGGCGATCGGGATAACCGCACCATCAACGAAGGGCACCATATCGGGCAACGCCGCCAGACGATTGGAAACCCACTCCGCGTGCGTCATCAGCAGGGCAACACCGGCGCCGCGTCCCGCACGCAACGGCAGCGTCACGACGACATTTCCACCACACGGGTCGATTCGCAGGCTCACGCGGCGCGCACGCGCGCTGCGGCGCCATTCCACCCGAGCTGGTCCCGACGGCAAGGCGACCGTTTCCGGAAGCGGCACACGCATTCTGCCTACAAACTCCGTGGCGCGTCGATTCGTCAATCTCTTTTCGCGTCACGGGGTGCAGCCGCGCGTTGCAACCGATCGTTGATGGCAAGCCCGAGCCCCGTATTCGGCACCGGCATGGCTGTGATGCACAGCAGTCCGCGTGCACGCGCCTCGCTGTCGAGCGCGCGCAGGCCGGCGAAGAACCGCGCCGCCGCCTCGGTCAGATCCCCTGTTGCACTGAGATTGAAAACCGCGCCCGCGCCGACAAGCGGCGTGCCGAATGCCAGCAGCGCTTCATCCGCGGAAACGATGTCGGCATTCAGCCGCACCGGCAGCGATGGCGCATAATGCGAGCCCAGCATGCCCGGCGAGCGCGGTCTCGCCGCATCCTCGGATGCATAACGCACCGGACCGATCAGCGCTTCGATCGTCGCGATCGTGGTGCCGCCGGGACGCAACAGTGTTGGATCGGCGGTAAGGTCCAGCACGGTAGACTCAACTCCGACGGCGCAAGGTCCCGTATCGAGCACGGCGGCGATACGCCCGCCGAGTCCATCGAGCACGTGCTGCGCCGTGGTCGGGCTGACCTCGCCGGAGCGATTGGCTGATGGCGCCGCCACGGCACGGCCGACGGCGCGCAGCAGTGCCTGCGCGATCGGCTGCGCGGGGACGCGTACCGCCAGCGTGTCAAGTCCCGCGCCGGCCAGCAACGCCACCGCGCTCGATGCGCGTCTCGGCAGCACCATCGTCAAAGGCCCCGGCCACAGCAACGACAGCCGGCGCGCCTTCTCGGTTGCGACCACGTCGGCGAAGGCTGCCTCGGCATCTGCGTAGTGGCAGATCAGCGGATTGAAGCGGGGCCGTCCTTTCGCATCGAACACCGCAGCCACCGCGCGCGCGTTCGTTGCATCGGCGCCGAGACCGTATACCGTTTCGGGTACCGAACGCCACCAGCTCGCCCGCGCGGAGCAGCGATGCCGCTCGTGCAATGCCCCGGTCGTCCGCCGACAGCAGTTCCGTCATGCTCCGCCCAATACCGGGGCGGGCGGGGCATGGCAAAGCCCCGCTGCCCTGATACACTCGCAGCCGATCGCACCGAGAATGTAATGGAGTTGTGACGCTATGCTCGACGTTGCCTTCGCCAAATCACAATTGCCGAAATCCGGCGCGCTCGTGCTGTTGATTGCCGAGGAGGCGAAACCATTCGGACTGTGGCAGCAGGCCGATGAGGCGACCGGTGGTGCGATCGGGCGCGCACTGCAAGCTGCTGAGTTCAAGGGCGGCACGGGCAAGACTTGCATTATCCTGGCACCGGGTGCGGGTCTGTCCCGCGTGGTGTTGGTCGGGCTCGGCAAGCCGGGCGAGCTTTCGTCCCTGGTGCTGGAACACGCCGGCGGACATGCCGCGGCGTTGTTGTCGCGCGAGCCCGAAGCGGCGCTTGCGGCCGACGCGCTGAGCGCCGAGCAGAGCGCGCAGGTGGCGCTGGGGATGGTGCTGCGCAGCTATCGTTTCGATCGCTACCGAACCAGGGAAAAGCCGGAGGACAAGGCAAAGCTGGCGCGGCTCTCGGTGCTGACCGCCGACCCCTCCGCGGCCCGCGCCGCGTGGCGCAAGCAGAAGTCCATCGGGGATGGGGTTTCTCTCTCACGCGACCTGGTGAGCGAACCGCCCAATGTGCTGAACCCGGCGGAATTCGCCGAGCGTTGCCGCAAGCTGGCGGAGCTTGGGGTGGATGTCGAGGTGATGGGTCCGGCAGAGCTGCACAAGCTGGGGTTCGGCGCGCTGCTCGGGGTGGCGCAGGGCAGCGTGAATGAGCCGCGTGTGGTGGTGATGCGCTGGCAGGGTGCGGGCGGCGAACAGAAGCCGGTCGCCTTTGTCGGCAAGGGCGTCACCTTCGATACCGGCGGCATCAGCATAAAACCGGCCGGCGGCATGGAGGATATGAAGTGGGACATGGCGGGCGCCGGCACGGTTGTGGGGCTGATGGCGGCGCTTGCCGGACGCAAGGCCAAGGTGGATGCGGTGGGGCTGGTAGGCCTGGTGGAGAACATGCCCTCGGGGTCCGCGCAGCGACCGGGCGACGTGGTGAAGAGCTATTCGGGGCAGACTGTCGAGGTCATCAACACGGATGCCGAAGGCCGGCTCGTCCTCGCTGATGTGCTTTGGTATTGTCAGGAGAAATTCGCTCCGGCGTTCATGGTCGATCTGGCCACGCTGACAGGCGCTATTATCGTCTCACTCGGCCATGAATATGCCGGGATGTTCAGCAACGATGACAAGCTGGCACAGCGGTTGGAGGCGGCGGGGCGCGCGGTCGGCGAGAAGGTCTGGCGCATGCCGCTTGGCGAGGAATACGACAACCTGATCAAGTCGGACATCGCCGATATGAAGAATATCGGCGGCCGACCCGGCGGCTCGATCACCGCCGCGCAATTCGTGCAGCGCTTCGTCAACGGCAAGCCCTGGGCGCATCTGGATATCGCCGGGATGGCATGGGCGACCAAAGATTCGCCGACAGTGCCGAAAGGCGCGACCGCCTTCGGCGTGCGCCTGCTCGATCGTCTGGTTGCGGATCATTACGAGCCGACGTGACGGAGATCGGTTTCTACCACCTGACCCGCAGCACACTGGAGGAGGCGCTGCCGCAACTGTTGGTGCGCACCCTTGCCGCCGGCCAGCGTGCCGTCGTGCTGTGCCGGACTGTCGAGCGCGTGGCCATGCTGGATGCTGCGCTGTGGGAGGGCGAAGGTCAGTGGCTGCCGCACGGCACCCAAGCTGACGGCGATTCCGATCTGCAGCCGATCTGGCTGACCGTCGAGGACGAGGCGCCGAATCAGGCGCGGTTCCTGTTCCTGGTGGACGGTGCCGAGAGCGCCCGGCTGGCGCAGTTCGGGCGCATCTTCGATCTGTTCGACGGCAATGACGAGCAGGCGGTGGCGGCGGCGCGGGAGCGATGGACCGGGGCACGCGCGGCGGGCTTCACGCCGACCTACTGGCAGCAGACCGCGCGTGGGTGGGAGAAGAAGGGCTGAGCTCGCGCCGTTAACCCCCCTTCATCCTATCCCTGAGCAAGAATCGCCTCGCTGCCACGAGCAAGGGACGGATGATCAAGGTCCTGGGATGCATCACATACCAACATGACCTGCGATTGGTCATGCTGGCGACGACCGTCTGCGTGCTCGCTTGCTGGGCCGCGCTGACCCTGTTGGCGCGTGCTGCGGCATTGCCGGACCGAGTACCGAACACCCTGGCTGATCGGCGCGGGTGTGGTGTTCGGCGGCGGCGTCTGGGCGACACACTTCATCGCCGAGCTCGCGTTCCGTTCCGGGCTGCCGATCGGGTTCACGCCGTCCCTGACGATCCTCTCGCTCGGGATCGCGGTCGCCGGCAGCGTCGGTGGCTTCACTCTGGCCGCACAGCCCGGCCGCGCGTTTGCGGCTGTCGGCGGTGCGGTGACCGGTGCCGCGATCGCGGCGATGCACTTCACCGGAATGGCGGCCATGCGTTTCCCAGGCGTGTTGCGCTGGGACCTGGACTACGTGCTCGCCGCCGTGTTCGGCGCGATCGGCTGCGGTGCGCTGGCGTTGCTGACGGCGCGATCGGTTGCCGGACGTGCGGGCCGCATCGGGAGCACGGTCTTGCTGGTGGCCGCGATCTGCGGCCTGCATTTCACTGCCATGGCCGCGGTGAGCCTGGTCCCGTTGGCGTTGCCGGTCCCCGAGGGTTTGCTGTCGGGACCACTGCTGGCGGTGCTTGTCGCGGCGGTTATTCTGCCGGTGCTGCTTGTTGCACTGATCGGCGCCGCCTTCGACCATGCGGTCGCCCGACGATCGGCCGCCGAGGTGGAGCGGCTGCGCAATTTCGCCGACGCGACATTCGAGGGGATCCTGTTCCACCGGCAGGGGATTATCTCGGACGTCAACACAGCCTTGTGCCGGATGGTCGGCGAAACACAAGAGCAACTCGTCGGCCTGCGGCTGGCAACCATCCTGCCCGCCTGGGGCAGTATCAACGCGGCGGCGGCTGGCGACCCGCTGGAGACCGAACTCGTCTCCGCGTTCGGGGGAATCCCTGTAGAGGTCCTGGCCAGGCCGATCGGGCAGGACGGAAGGCATCCGGCGGTCGTCGCGGTGCGCGACATCGCCGAACGCAAAGCGGCGGCACAGCGCATACAGTTTCTGGCCCACCACGATCCACTCACCGGCCTGGCGAACCGGACCCTGTTTCATGACCGGCTGGGCCAGGCGCTGGCGATGGTCGAGCGGTCCGGACACAGGCTGGCCTTGCTCTGTCTCGACCTCGACCGGTTCAAGACGGTGAACGACGGGCTGGGGCATCCGGTCGGCGATTTGTTGCTGGCCGCGGTGGGCGCGCGGCTCTCGGCCGAGTTGCGCGAGATGGATACGGTGGCGCGGCTGGGGGGTGATGAATTCGCCGTCGTCCAGCCGTTCGCCGACCACCCGCAAGCCGCCGCCGCGCTCGCCCGCCGGTTGGTGGATCGGCTCGGCGCGCCGTTCGAGCTCGACGGACACCAGGTGATGATCGGCACCAGCATCGGCATCGCGCTGTATCCCGAAGATGGGCGCACGACGGAGTTGCTGCTGAAGCATGCCGATCTGGCGTTGTTTCGGGCCAAGCAGGAAGGTCGAGGCACCTTCTGCTTCTTCGAACCGGACATGGACGAGCGGCTGCAGCGTCGTCGATTGCTGGAGCAGGATCTGCGAGTCGCAATCGACCGTGGCCATTTCGAGATCCATTATCAGAAAATGTGTGCAAGCGGTTCGCTCGCGGTCCTCGGCTACGAGGCGCTGCTGCGCTGGAGGCATCCGGCCCGCGGCAATGTGCCGCCCGCCGAGTTCATTCCCATCGCCGAGGAGACCGGCCTCATCATGCCGCTGGGCCGATGGGTGCTGGAGACAGCTTGCCGGGAGGCTGCATCCTGGGCAGCACCGCTGCTTGTCTCGGTCAACATCTCGCCGGCGCAGTTCGCCCAGCCGGACTTGCCCAACATGGTCGGCGACATTCTGCGCGAAACTGGGCTCGCGGCCGACCGGCTGGAGCTCGAGATCACCGAAGGCATCCTGATCAACAATACGGAACGTGCGCTGGCGGTGCTGGGCAGCTTTAAGGAACTGGGCGTCCGGGTGACGCTAGACGATTTCGGCACCGGCTATTCGAGCCTGGGCTATCTGCGCCGTTTTCCGTTCGACGCGATCAAGATCGATCGCTCCTTCGTGCACGGGCTCGGCATGGACCACGAATTGGGCAAGATCGTGCAGTCGATCCTGGCGCTGTGCGGCAGTCTCGGCCTACAGGTAACGGCCGAAGGCGTGGAGACCGATAGGCAACTGGAGGCATTGCGCGGCTTCGGATGTGGCGTGGTGCAGGGTTTTCTGCTCGGGCGCCCGGTGGCGGCGGTACAGTTGACCGGCGCCGACGCGCTTGCCGTGGAGCGCGAAGCGATAAGGTTGTAAACGCGGCGCCGGAGCTTTGCCGCCGATTTTTGCGCGCAGGACGGGCGAGAGCTCCGTAGCAACTCTTTTTTCTGATTTTGCAAACCCTTGGCTCACGGCGACGATTCGGCGGTTGCAAGCTTCGCTGCTACGGACCGCTATAGGTTTCGCGAAAGCATCTGCCGCGATCTCGACCCACGCGGACAAGCATACTGCAAGCAACGTAGGTCTTCTCAAAAGCTTGACATTGTTGCCACTTTTTGCTTCCGGGCGCCGGGGGAGATCCAGAGTAAGGGATGGAGCCATGCGGCACGTTGGGGCAGGACATCATCAATTCGTAGGCTTGGTCATTGGTCAGCTTCCCTCCCCTGACCTCCAACCCCTTGTCGGACGACGGGTTCTCCTTACAGAACCGCAGTATGCTCGATCGGCACTCGGAAAAGCTATCGTATTGGCATAGAAAACCCGTACCGCGGTAAAGTCCATTTTGGCATTGTTGACATTGGTTTGCCTGGCTTTCGCAGGACGAAGCCTGCCGAATCGCAGGCGAGGACCGCAATGCCGTTATCTGTGGAACTGCTTGTGGCGGGGGCATTGGTAGCTGAGCGACCGTCATATGTACCCCACCCTGGCCGATGATTTCGGGCTGATAGCCCCGCTCTTGCATGCACTCCACGTAGAGCCTCACATAGCCGGACGCGTTGCGCGTACAGAGGGTCTCGTCTATCTGCTGGATAGCAGGCAGCTTGCCGGGAGGCGGGTAGAAACGGACCGCCACCTGGTCAGAGCCCACGTTAGGTGCACACGACCCTATGGGAAGCAAAAGCGCGGCGAAGGCCGGGAGCCAGACCAAGGCGGCGGCTCCTTTGGTGACCATTTCTGTTTCCTTCCGAAATATCATCACGTCCACAGCTTTGGTAATTTCCTGAATTCGCTATCAGCATTTATGTATGCACATGCGAAGCTCCACAGAGCAGCTGTTCGCTTTCACCGGACTATATTTCGCATTCTCTATGCCGAACATTTTCACGACCATAAAGTCAACGGAATAGTCAAGGGAGTTGCAACCCTCGTACTCGGATCGACATTGTGCCACACAGCTTTTTAGCTCAGGCGAGGGATACACCACATCGTGAATAATGTTGCGCAGGTAAGTCCGCCCATCGGCTCTTCCGCCGGCATTAGGCACAATTCGCAGATACAGGAACCGCGGAGGCTATCTCCTTGAACTATCCGCGTGCATTTGCGGCAAAATCTTTCTTGTACCCGAGCTGCTGTCCGTGGTGGTAGCATTAGGAAGAAGATTCCAAGATGCAGTTGCAAGGAGATGCAGCTAATGCACGCAGATAGTGGCATGAGAGCCGCTCCAAACGCTAACTCCGTGACACCCTGTGCTTCTCGCTCGTCCTCCGTGCTAAAATGTTTGCTGCCCGCCGGCAGAAAGAACAACTGTAGCTCTCCCTATAACGCCTGCTCCAGCGCCTCCGCCGCGGCCAACCATTCGGTTTCGGAAGCGGCGATCTCGCGCGCGATCACCGCCAAGCGGGCATTGGCGGCGACGACCTCATCAGCCCGTCCGGGCTCATACAGCATCGGGTCCGCGAGACGCATCTCGATGCTCTGCCGCTCGGCCGCCAACCGCGCCAGACGCGCCTCCGCCGCCTGCGCCTTCTGTCGCAACGGCGTCAAAGCGGCTCGTCCCGCCGCCCGGGCGCGGCGGTCGTCGCCCCGGCGCGCCTCACGCGCAATCGGACGGGTGCGGTTCGCCAGCAGGGCCCGGTAGTCGTCGAGATCGCCGTCGAATGGCTGCACGGTTCCGTTGGCAACGAGCCAGAGACGGTCGGCGATCAGCGCAACCAGATGCGGGTCGTGCGTGATCAGCAGCACCGCGCCCTGGAAATCAGCAACTGCTTTGATCAGCGCTTCGCGCGCGTCGATGTCGAGATGGTTAGTGGGCTCGTCCAAAATCAACAATTGCGGCGCTTGCCGGGTGGCCAGCGCCAGCAGCAGTCGCGCTTTTTCGCCTCCCGAAAGATTGGCGACTGGCGTTTGGGCGCGATCGGCATCTAGCCCAAACCGCGCCAAGTGCGCGCGCGCCTGGGTGGCGGTCGCGCGCGGCATTGCCCGGGTCATGTGATCCAGGGCGGTGTCGTCCAGTGCCAGTTCGTCGGCCTGATGCTGGGCGAAATAGCCGACCGCGAGCTTCGACCCACGTCGCAGCTCGCCTGCCAGCGGATCGAGCCGCCCGGCCAAGAGTTTCGCCAGGGTCGATTTGCCATTGCCATTCGCGCCAAGCAGGGCGATGCGGTCATCCATGTCGATCGACAACGACACGCCCCGCAGCACCGGCGCGCCGTCGTAGCCCACCTCGACCTGATCGAGCGCCACGATTGGCGGGGCAATGCGGGCGGGTTCGGGGAAGCTGAAGCGGGTGGGCGCGCTTTCCACCACCGCCTCGATCGCCGGTAACCGCGCCAGCGCCTTCAGTCGGGACTGGGCCTGGCGGGCTTTACTCGCCTTGTAGCGGAACCGGTCCACGAATGCCTGAATATGCGCGCGCTCGGCGGCCACCCGCTCGGCGGCGCGGGCCTGCTGCAAGGCCCGTTCCGTGCGGATGCGGATGAATTCGTCGAATCCGCCCGGCGTAAGGGTGATCCGCCCGCGATCGAGATGCGCGATGGCCTCCACTGCACGGTCCAGCAGGAATTTGTCATGGGAGACGATCAGCGCCGCCCCGGGAAAGCGCGCCAGCCAACCCTCCAGCCACAGCGTTGCCTCCAGGTCCAAATGATTGGTCGGCTCATCCAGCAGCAGCAGGTCGGGGGCGGCGAACAACGCGGTGGCAAGGGCCACCCGCATACGCCAGCCGCCGGAGAACGAGGAGACGGCTCGACGCTGCGCTGCTTCGTCAAAACCCAAGCCCGCCAGGATTGCCGAGGCCCGGGCGGGGGCGGAATCCGCCCCGATCGCCCGCAACCGTTCGTGGATTTCCGCCAACCGGTCAGGCGATGCCGAATCGGCTTCGGCGAGCAATTCGAGCCTTTCCGCATCGCCCTGCAACACGATCTCCAGCAGGCTCGCTTCGCCTTCCGGCGCCTCCTGGCGCACTTGCGCCAGGCGCGCCCGCGCCGCCAACCGGACCTCACCGCCATCCAAAGAGACCTCGCCGGCGATGATTCGCAGCAAGGTCGATTTGCCAGCGCCATTACAGCCGACGAGCCCGATGCGACGCCCGGGATCAACGGTCAGACTGGCGCCGTCCAGCAATGTACGGCCGCCGATCCGATAGACCGCGTCGGAGATGACCAGGAGCGACATGGCGGCGGGTTAGCAGTTGCCCTCGCGCAAGGGAACGCCTAGTCAGCCGGCAAATTCCCCGATAGTGACAAAGGACGAAACATGGCGACCGAGCGCACGCTTTCCATCATCAAGCCGGACGCCACACGGCGAAACCTCACCGGCAAGGTGAACGCCTGTCTGGAAGCGGCCGGACTGCGCATCATTGCGCAGAAGCGGCTGCAATTGAGTGCGGCGCAGGCGGAGGCGTTCTACGCCGTGCACCGCGAACGGCCGTTCTTCCGCGGCCTTGTGCAATCCATGACCTCGGGTCCGGTGGTGGTGCAGGTGCTCGACGGCGAGAACGCCGTCGCGCGCAATCGCGAAGTGATGGGAGCGACGGATCCGGCGAAGGCGACGGCAGGCTCGATCCGCGCGCAGTTCGCCGAAAACATCGAGGCGAACACCGTGCATGGTTCAGACAGCGCCGAAAATGCGGCTGCCGAGATCGGCTTCTTCTTCGCCGATATCGAGATCGTCGGCTGATCGATGGCGAACGGTCCGCTCGGGCTTGAGCATCCGCTTGTTTGCGCCCGCGACCTGGACCGGCTTGCCGAACGTTACCGCGCGATGGGCTTCGCGCCGGCGCCGAAAGGGCTGCATCCCTGGGGCACCGGCACGCAGCTCGTCATGTTTCCCGACAACTTCATCGAGCTGATGGGGGTCGAGAATCCCGACCTGATCAACCTGCCCAGCGCCGATGGTTTCCAGTTCGGTCGTTTCATTGCGGATTTTCTCGCTCGTAACGAGGGCGTCGCGATGCTGGCGCTGCACAGCGAGGATGCGCGGGCGGACTTGGCCGGTGTGGCGGCGCGCGGGGTGGCGAGCGCCGGATTGGTCGATTTCCGCCGGGCGGTGCGCTTACCGGATGGGCGCCATGACGAGGCCGTAGTGACGCTGGCGATGCTGATCGACACGGCGCATCCGCGCCTGTCGTTCTTCATCTGCCACCAGCACAGGCCAGAATTCGTCTGGGTGAAGGAGTGGCAGTCGCATCCGAACGGCGCCGACGCAATCACCGAGATCACCTACGCCGCGCCTGATCCTGCCTCGCTGCTCCCGCGCTTTGCCGGCGTTTGGGGCGAGGCCGCGTTGTCGGCCGAGAACGGCGGGTTCCGCGTGGCGACTGCGGGAGGGGTGATCCGGGTCCAGTCCCATCCTGCCGTGGAAGCACGATTTGTCTGCGTGACGTTGCCGCTCGGCTGGGCGGCTGAGCCGCGTGCGATCGCCATTCGCATCCGTGTGCCCGAGCTTTCGGGGCTTCAGGCGATCCTGCAACGCAACGGCGTATCCTGCCGGATGCAGGACGATACGATCATGGTCGGACCGCCTTACGCCGGGAACATCATCCTGGAGTTCGGAGGCTGAGAGCGGTTACTGCGGGGGCGCCCCAGCACGCCCGGCCGAATATCCCTCGTTGTAGGATTGCTGCTCGCTGTTCTTGACGTGATTGTAGATCGCGCCGCCCGCCAGTCCGACGCCTGCACCGATCAGGGTGCCCAGACCAGCGTTGCCGGCTATCGCGCCGATGACCGCGCCGCCCGTTGCACCCGCCGCAGTACCGCCCAGCAGTCGGTTTTGCGTCGGCGTCAGGTTCTCACAACCGGCAAGGGTCAGCGCGCATAGCGACAGGACAAGAAGGCGTTTCATCACGCGGGCTCCTTATTGCTTGCCAGGGCACGGATATTGCGCAGCCAGGAATGCGGCGATGCCATCGGTCGCCGGCATGGCCAGGCGGGAGGGGCTGGCGTTCGCCCACTGCACGAAAGCGGCGACCGCTTCATTCCGGCTCGGCCCGTTGCTGGGCAAGCAGAACATCGGTCGGCGCGACCGATCCGCAGCGTCTGTTTCCTGCAAAACCCGCACGACGCCGACCCCAAAGCCATGACAGAAATTCAGGGCGGCGGTGCTCATCGGATCGGTCGGCGCGGCGGAACAAAGCGCCACCAGATCTCCGGTGTTGCGCAACAGGAAATCATCAGCGGTTACCGCGGCACGTACGTATCCCGGCATCGCGGCCGCACACAGCGACAGGCTCACTATCCATGGTCTGAGCGGCATCGTTTTCCTCCCGTGTCGGATTCGATTCTTCTAGGTCAAGAAGTAAGCGAGAAGAATCAGCAGAATAATGATGAATGTCGCCGCCCAGAAGACGAACGAGGTCCAGGCAAACCAGAACCGCTGACGGTCGGCGAGGAAAGCCTCCTCCGTCTCCGTTTCCGGACCGGAAGCTGGGAGGGGAGAGTGCGCCATGCGGTCCTCTGTCCTGCGACTCGGGTGATGTTTCGGCTTCTATGCCAGCACGTTCACACTCGGCAAGGGGTTGCGCAGTGCGGCGCGTTCCGGCGCTGCTGCGCCGGTTTGGCCGCCGGCGAGCAGTTGAAGCGCCAGCGGATAGATCACGTGCTCCTGCACCAAGACACGGGCGGCAAGGGAATCCTCGGTATCGCCGGGCAGCACCGGCACCGCGGCTTGCGCCAGAATGGGGCCTTCGTCGGTGGTATTGGTGACAAGGTGCACGGTGCAGCCATGCAGCTTCACGCCCGCCGCCAACGCACGGGCGTGCGTATGCAGCCCCGGAAAGGCGGGCAACAGGCTTGGATGGATGTTGAGCATCCTCCCCGCCCAAGCTTTGACCAGGAACGGCGTCAACAACCGCATATAGCCGGCAAGACAGACGAACTCGACGCCGGCCGACCGCAGCGTCGCGTCGATCGCGGCCTCATGCGCGGCCCGATCGCCGCAGAACGGCCGGTGGTCGATGACAGAGTTGGCTACGCCGGCCGCTGCCGCGTGAGCTAAACCAGCGGCCTCGGCACGGTTGGCAATCACGAGCGAGATTTCGGCCGGATAGGCGGGATCGCGTGCGGCACGCAATAGCGCCCCGAGGTTGGAACCGCGGCCGCTGATCAGCACCGCGGTGGGCCGCTTCGTCATGGCCATCCGGGCGGCAGGCCGATGCGTATGGCCGGCGGCCCGGCGCCTGCTTCGATGACGCCCAGGGGAAACACGGTCTCGCCGGCGGCTTGCAGCAAGGTGGTGGCATGCGCAGCATCACTGACCACGAGAGCCATGCCCACGCCGCAGTTGAATACGCGCAGCATCTCGTCCCCGGTGATTCCACCGCTGCGCGCAAGCCATGGGAATACGGCGGGCATCGGCCAGCCAGCCTGCAAAGCTGCCACCGTCCCATCCGGCAGCACCCGCGGCAGATTGCCGGGCAGACCGCCGCCGGTAATGTGTGCGGCGGCCTTCAGCAGCCCGGCTTTGTGCAAGGCCAGCAGCGCGGGGACATAAATCCGTGTCGGCACCATGAGGGCGCTCCCGAGCGAATCACCGCTCGCAAAGGGCGCCGCGTCGTCCCAACTGAGGCCCGCGTCCGCCACCACGCGGCGCACCAAGGAGAACCCGTTCGAATGGACGCCGGCGCTGGCGAGTCCCAGCACCGGATCGCCGATCCGCACATCCCGCGGAAGCATATGATCGCGCTCGGCTGCGCCGACCGCAAAACCCGCAAGGTCGTAGTCGCCGGATGCATAGATGCCGGGCATCTCGGCGGTCTCGCCGCCGACCAGCGCACACTCCGCCTGCCGACAGCCGGCAGCGATGCCGGCGATGACCTGTCGCGCCTGCTGCAGCTCCAGCCGGCCGGCGGCGAAGTAGTCGAGGAAAAACAACGGCTCCGCGCCCTGCACCACGAGGTCGTTCACGCACATGGCAACAAGATCCACGCCAACCTGGTCGTGCAGCCCCGTCTCGATCGCGATCCTGAGCTTGGTGCCGACGCCATCAGTGGTGGCGACCAGAATGGGGTCGATAAATCCGGCGGCTTTGAGGTTGAACAGGGCGCCGAAACCGCCCAGGCCGCCCGATACACCAGGACGGGCGGTGTCGCGGGCCAGCGGCTTCAGCATCTCCACCAGCACGTCCCCGGCGGCGATATCCACGCCGGCGGCGTGATAGGTGAGGCCGTTCGCCTGTGATCCCGCATCCCCACTGGTCATGGAGGCCCCCGATACGCTAGGCCTTGAACATGGTGCCGCGCAGCATCGCGGGCGCGCAAGGCGGGTGGAAGGTGGCTGAAACAATCATGGCCCTGACTGGGAGGCAACCCGCCGGGACGCAACCGGGGTGCCACGGCCTAGCCGGCTTGGCCGGACGGAAACATGCCTGACGGAACCCGCCTGGCGCAGGACCGCTCCGCCGCGCTGCTGACCCTCCCCAACATTATCAGCTTCGGCCGACTTTGCGCCGTGCCGCTTGCGTTCTGGCTCGTGATCGACCACCGGCTCGCCGCCGCGTTCGTGCTTTTCCTTCTGGCCGGCGCCTCGGATGCGATCGACGGCTGGCTGGCGCGGCGCAACGGCGGCGGCAATACGGTCGGCGCGGTGCTCGACCCCATGGCGGACAAAGCACTGCTCGTCACTATGTATGTGACCCTGGCAGCAGTGAGGGAAATGCCTGACTGGGTCGCGATTCTGGTAGTGTTCCGCGACGCCGTCATCGTCGGCGGCGTGCTCATCCTCACGATCCTGGGTCTGCCGGTTGCGATTCGCCCCTTATTCGTTTCCAAGGTAAACACCGTCTTGCAGATCGTGCTCGTCGCGCTGACGCTGTTTCTCGCCGGCTTCGGCGTGGCGGCCCCGGCGGCGGCGGTTGCGCTCGAGGCACTGACCTGGGCCGTGGCGGCAAGCACTCTGGGCTCCGGCACAGCCTATGTGTGGAAAGCGGTGGGACCACGATGACATTCCTGCGCCCCGCGTCCGGGGACCTCGCCACCGGCATTGCGGAGCTGCCGGTTCCTCCCGCTCCAGGCGCCGAAATGCCGGCTGAGGCAGCTACGCCGGCCACTCCGCACGCGACCCGGGGGCAGCGCATTGCCCTCGGTATCGGACTGATCGTGGTGGCCTGGCTGGTCCTGCAGCTCTTCTCCGGCGTGTTGGCACCGTTCGTGGCCGCCGCCGTGATCGCCTACGCGCTCGACCCGCCCACCAGCCGCCTGACACGGCTGGGCCTGCCGCGCGGGGTCGCGGCGCTGCTTATGGTGCTGGCGATCATCGCCGGAGTACTGCTGTTCGCGCTGCTGCTCTATCCGTTGATCCTGTCACAGATTGGCCTGTTTCTCGGCCGGGTTCCGCAATACGTGCAACTTCTGCAGCGATGGGCGAGCCATGTCGTCACCGACCTGCAGCAGAATTTCGGTTCCGATGTGGTAAACGGAAAGCTACAGGACCTGGTGAGCAGCCAGGCGGGGAACATGTTGACCTTCCTCGCTTCGGCGCTGACCGGGTTGATCACCGGCGGCTTTGCCCTTTTCAACGTGCTGACGCTGGCGGTGGTAACGCCGGTGGTGGCGTTCTACCTTCTGCGCGATTGGCCGCGGATCGTGGGAATGATCGATTCCTGGCTGCCGTGCCGTTACGCTCATGTCATTCGGGCGCAGGCCAAAGAGGTGGACCGCATCCTGTCCGCATGGGTGCGCGGCCAAGCGTTATGTTGTCTGTTGCTGGCGCTCTATTACGCCTTTGCGCTCACCCTCGCAGGGCTCGATCTCGGACTGATCGTGGGGATTGCAGCAGGCGTGCTGTCGTTCATCCCCTATGTCGGCTCGATCACCGGCGGCGTCACGGCCATCGCGCTGGCGCTCGCGCAATTCCCGGGCTGGCGCGGCGTGATCGGCATCGGCGTAGTGCTGGTGGTCGGGCAGATCCTGGAAGGATACATTATCTATCCGCGGTTCTTGGGCGATCGGGTCGAGCTGCCGGCGGTGTGGGTGATCTTCGCGCTGTTTGCCGGGGGTGCGGCGTTCGGTTTTCTTGGCGTCATGCTGGCGGTGCCGGTCGCCGCCACCATCGGCGTGTTATGCCGTTTCTGGTTGCGCCGGTATCTGACCAGCCCACTTTATCTGGACCCGCCGGCAGCACAGGGTTGAAGGAGAGTTTCCATGTCCGACCTGACGTTATCGCGCTTGCAGTGGCAGTCCAGAATGCTGAGCATTCTGCGCTTTGTCGCCGGGCTCTGCTTTCTTGAGCATGGTACGGCCAAATTGCTAGGGTTTCCGCCGGTGGGGGCCTACGCGCACAGCCTGCCGCCGTTGCTGGTCGGCGCCGGCTTCGTCGAGCTGATCGGCGGGGCGCTCGTGCTTCTGGGCCTGCTGACGCGCCCGGCGGCGTTCATCATGTCGGGCGAGATGGCCATCGGCTACTTCATGGCGCATGCACCCAAGTCGGCTTTTCCAGTGCTCAGCGGCGGCGATGCGGCGATCCTGTATTGTTTCATTTTCCTGTATCTCTCGGTGGCCGGCGCCGGCGTCTGGAGCCTCGATCGGGTGATGGCCGGGCCGCGCTCGTGGTTGGCCGGACCGCTGGCCGGCGGCGAACCGGCTTAAGAGCGGCCCGGGCGTGTCGGAGGGACGGCAGCTTCTGCTGCCCTTCGATCACCAGCCGGCATTTGGTTCCCTCGACTTCGTCGAAGCGCAGTTGAACGCGGCGGCACTTAGTTGGCTGAGGCGAAGCGCCCACTGGCCGGAGGGCCGCCTGGTGCTGTGGGGCGCGGCCGGATGCGGCAAGACGCATCTTCTGCATCTCTGGGCGGAGCAGGTGAGTGCGGATTATCTGTCCGGCCCCGTCCTTCCACCGGCGATGCCGGGGAGCGCTCTGGCCATCGACAACGCGGATACGATAGCCGATGAAACGACGCTGCTGCACCTGTTGAATGCGGCGGCGGAAGCAGGTTGGCCGGTGTTGCTGGCTGGACGAAGCGCACCGGTGTGCTGGCCGGCGCGATTGCCGGACTTGGCCAGCCGCCTGAGGGCCGCGACTGCGGTGGAAATTATGGCCGCGGAAGATGAGCTGCTCGAAGCCCTGCTGGTGGGGTTGCTGGCCGATCGCCAGCTTGCGGTTCCGCCGGCGGTACAGGAATGGCTGTTGGTGCGGCTGGCGCGCACACCGGCCGCTCTGCGGGAGGCTGTTTCTGAGTTGGACCGCGCCGCGTTGACCGCTGGCCGGGCGATTACGCGCCCATTCGCGGCGGCGGTCCTGGCGAAGTTATTAGGGCCCGGTCAGTGATGCCAACCCCGACCGCCGCCGTGCCAACCGCCGCCCCAACCGCCGTGCCAGCCACCGCCCCAGCCCCAACCCCAACCGCCGCCGAAGCCCAGCACGACACTCGGGCCATAATAGCCGGGGGCATAGTAGGGATACGCCGGGTAGCCATACGCGGGATAGCCGCCATAGGCCGGGTATCCTGCGTAGGCGGGCGGCGGCGATTGCACCGTATTGCCATTCGCGTACATGCACTGGGTGTAGGCGACGTCGTAGCGTTGCTGCAGGCCCGCCTCGCTGGCGTAGGCGTTGTTGGCACCAACCGCGGTTCCGCCCACCAGTCCGGACGCGGCGCCGATTGCCGCGCCGGCGCCCGGATTGCCGGCCGCCGCGCCGATCGCCGCGCCTGCGGCGGCACCAAGTGCGGTGCCGAGGACCGCGCTGCCGACCGCGGCATTAGTGCCGGCTTGGCCCGGCTGCTGATATCCCGTCTGCTGCGCCGCGTAACCGCGGCACGTGTAGTCGTCGTGCTGGAACTGCTGGAACGTCTTCCCCTGACCGGGAAGCGCCATCACTGTCGGACCGGCGGGCGGGGCCACCGCGCAAGCACTCAAGGCCAACACGCCGGTTACCCCGGCGAGGGTCGCAGTCAGTCTTGTGCCGCGGCGCATGGTTAGCTTCCTTTGTTTCACGAATGCTAGTGACCTGTCGCGGGCTTTTCAATCAGGTTCAATCGGCAAGGTGCCAATGCTGGTCCAGGCAATTGGCGCACCGCATATCTCCGCCGCTTGCTCGGGCGGCAGGCTGATGGCCCAATGCACCGCCAGGAAGCGCCGCGCCGTGACATGCGCGGCGGCGTCGGAAATCAGCCATAGCAGCGGCGGTACCATGATTTCAGGGCGTAGCAATTTTTCACGTTGCGTTACGTCAGAGTCTAGGAATGATCCGCGTATCCGTCATCCCGCCCGGGACCAGCACATTGGCCGTCACGCCGCTTCCGGCAAGATCGGCCGCCATGACGGCTGTGGCTGCTTCGGCGGCGGCCTTGCTCGCACCATACAGGATGTAACCGCCGCGGATCATCGTGCCGAGGCTGGTGGTGACAGTGATGATGCGGCCGTGCCCGCGCTCGCGCATATGCGGCGCGACGGCGGCGGCCAGCAACAGCGGTGCGGTGGCGTTCACAGCGACGAAGCGGCCCCATTGCTCGGGCGTGATTTCCCAGAAGCGGAGCGGATTGCGCCGCTGGTCCGCACGTACCGAGGCCTGGCCGATACCCGCATTGTTCACCAGAATGTCGATCGCGCCGAAGCGCGCCAGCGTCTCGGAAACGATGGTTGCAAACGAGTTCGGCTGTGCAAGGTCCGCGCGGATAGAACGCAGCACTCCGGGCAGGCGTTGCCGCGCCGCTACCGCGGCCAGCTCGTCGAGCCATTCCTGCTGCCTGTCCACCGCCGCCACGGCGACGCCGGCTTGCAACAGGCCAAGCGTCATGGCGCGGCCGATGCCGCTCGCTGCTCCGGTCAGAATCGCCCGCTGCTGCTCTGGCACCTACATTCCTCCCGGCGAAAAAGCGGGAACGGCAGCGATGCTGCCGCCCTGGTCTTCTTAGGCCGCTTCGGCCATCTGCCCGTTGATCCTCAGCCCATCGGCCCCGGCGGTGACCTGAATCGTGTCGCCCTCTTTCACCGCGCCCTCCAGGATCAGGTTTGCCAGCGGGTTCTGCAGTCCGCGCTGGATCACCCGCTTCAGAGGCCGGGCGCCGTAGGTGCTGTCGTAGCCCTCGGCAGCCAGCCACTCGAGCGCGCTGCGATCGAGCTCCAGACCGATCTTCCGATCGGCGAGCAAGGATTCCAGATGTTTCACCTGGATCTGCACGATGGACGCCATGTCGCTCCGCTGCAGGCGGCGGAACAGGATGATCTCGTCCAGACGGTTCAGGAACTCGGGCCGGAAATGCGCGCGTACGATCCGCATCACCTGGCCCTGCACCATCGTCGCCGGCTCACCTTCGGTCTGCGCGGCCAACACCTCGCTGCCGAGGTTGGACGTCAGCACGATAATGGTGTTCTTGAAATCGACCGTGCGTCCCTGCCCGTCCGTCAGCCTGCCGTCGTCCAGGACCTGCAAAAGGACGTTGAAGACGTCTTCGTGCGCCTTCTCTACCTCATCGAACAGTATCACCTGATACGGACGGCGACGAACCGCCTCGGTCAGCACGCCTCCCTCATCGTATCCGACGTAACCGGGCGGCGCGCCGATCAGGCGCGAGACGGCGTGCTTCTCCATGAACTCGCTCATATCGATGCGCACCATCGCCCGCTCGTCGTCGAACAGGAATTCGGCGAGCGCCTTGCAAGTCTCGGTCTTCCCGACGCCGGTGGGGCCGAGGAACAGGAAACTGCCGATCGGGCGGTTGGGGTCCTGCAGCCCGGCGCGCGCACGACGCACAGCATTCGCCACCGCCCGCAGCGCCTCGACCTGGCCGACGACGCGCTTGCCCATCTCCTGCTCCATCCGCAGCAGCTTGGCGCGCTCGCCTTCCAGCATCTTGTCCACCGGAATGCCGGTCCAACGCGACACCACCGCGGCGATGCCTTCCTCGGTCACGGCTTCCTTCACCAGCGTGCCATCCGAGGCTTCGGCGAGTTTCTTCTCCACGTCGGGGATCACGCCGTAGAGGAGCTCCGAGGCGCGGGCGAGATCGCCGCGGCGCTGCGCCACCTCCACCTCGCTCTTCGCTTGGTCGAGCCGCTCCTTCAGCTTTTTCGTCTCGGCAACTTTCTCTTTCTCCGACTGCCACGCGGCGGTCATCGCGTTGGATTTTTCCTCCAGCTCGGCGAGTTCCTTCTCCAAGTGTCCGAGCCGGTCGCGCGAGGCCGCATCGCTCTCCTTGCGCAACGCCTCACGCTCGATCTTGAGCTGGATCACGCGCCGGTCGAGCTCGTCGAGTTCCTCGGGCTTGCTGTCCACCTGCATGCGCAGCCGGCTCGCTGCCTCGTCGATCAGGTCGATCGCCTTGTCGGGCAGGAACCGGTCGGTGATGTAGCGGTTGGACAACGTCGCCGCGGCCACCAGCGCGCCATCGGTGATGCGCACGCCGTGGTGCGTTTCGTATTTTTCCTTGATGCCACGCAGGATGCTGATGGTGTCGGCGACCGACGGCTCGCCCACGAAGACCGGCTGGAACCGGCGCGCCAGCGCCGCATCCTTTTCCACGTGCTTGCGGTACTCGTCGAGTGTCGTCGCGCCTATGCAATGCAACGTGCCGCGGGCGAGTTCCGGTTTCAGAAGGTTGGATGCGTCCATGGCGCCGTCGGCACGACCCGCACCGACCAGCGTGTGCATCTCGTCGATGAACAGGATAATCTCGCCCTCGGCGGACTCGATCTCCTTGAGGACGGCCTTCAGCCGCTCCTCGAATTCGCCCCGATACTTCGCCCCGGCAACCATCGCGCCGAGATCGAGCGCAAGCAGCCGCTTGCCCTTGAGCGCCTCCGGCACATCACCATTGACGATGCGCAGTGCCAGTCCTTCGACAATGGCGGTTTTACCGACGCCGGGTTCGCCGATCAGCACCGGATTATTCTTGGTGCGGCGGGCCAGCACCTGGATGGTACGACGGATTTCCTCATCGCGCCCGATCACCGGGTCTAGCTTGCCTTCGCGCGCCAGCGCCGTGACATCGCGCGCGTATTTTTTCAGCGCGTCGAAGGTGGATTCCGCGTTCTCGCTGGTCACCTTGCGGCCCTTGCGGATATCGCTGACGGCCTTCTCCAGCGCCTGCGCAGTAGCGCCGGCGGTGCGCAGCGCGCGTGCGGCCGGCGTATCAGAGGCGGCGATCGCGACCAGAAGACGATCCTGCGCCACATACTCATCGCCCGCCTTGGTCGCAGACTGCTGGGCGCTGTCCAGGACGCGCACCAAGTCCGGCGTGAATTGCGGCTGTCCGGCGCCGGAGCCCTGTACTTTCGGCTGCCGAGCGAGTTCCGCCTCTACCCCGGCCAGCGCCGTCTTCGGATCACCCGCGGCGGCCCGGATCAGACCCGCGGCGGCGCCTTCCTCATCATCGAGGAGCGCCTTCAGCAGATGCTGGGGCGTGATCTGCTGATGAAACTCGCGGATGGCGATCGTTGCGGCGGCTTGCAGAAAGCCCCTGGCGCGTTCGGTGAATTTCTCGATGTCCATTGTCCCTGTCCCTTAGGCGACGGCCTTCAGCCCGCCCCTCTTGGAGGCGACGAACTTGCGACCTTACGCATCACGAGGTGGGCAGCATCGTGACGACGATCAAGCTTTGTTTCACGTTCGCGTGACAGTCAGCACCGAGCCATGGTCGCCGAAAGAGGGCGACATCAGGACCACCCTGACTCTGGCGCGCGCCTAAGGTTTGCCGCACAGTTGCGGCATGCGCATCGAGTATCTGTACCGCTATCCGGTGAAAGGGTTGTCCGCCGAAGCGCTGGAAGCGGCGAGCGTTGAGGAGGGCGGACCAATTCCGTGGGACCGCGCCTTCGCGTTGGCGCAGGGCGATGCGCCATTCGATCCGGAGCATCCGGCATGGCTGCCGAAGCAGCATTTCATGTGTGGCATGAAGAACGCGCGCATCGCCCGCTTGCAGTCCTTGTTTGAGCCCCGCAGCGGGATGCTGTCGATTCGCGCGCCGGATGGCAGCGGCGTCAGAGCCAGTGCATTGAGCGAGGCGGGACGGCTGGAGATCGCCGGTTTCCTGACCATGTTTCTCGGGGAGGAAGCGCGTGGCACGCCGCGGTTTCATCACGTGCCGGGGCACGTCTTCTGCGACCAGCCGCGCCCGGTCGTCAGCCTGATCAACCTCGCGAGCCTGCGCGACTTCGAGGAGCGCGTCGGCGCCCGTCGTCATCGCCGCCGGTTCCGCGCCAATCTGTGGTTCAGCGGTGCGCCGGCCTGGGCGGAGTTCGACTGGATCGGCCGCGAGATGCAGATCGGCGGAGCGGTGCTGCGGGTACTCAAGCGCATCAGCCGGTGCGCCGCGACCGAAGTGAACCCGCTGACGGCGGAGCGGGATGCCAAGCCGGTGGACGAGTTGCGCCAGTTTTACGGTCACCCCGATCTAGGCGTGCATGCGGAAGTGGTTGAAGGTGGTCGGTTCGAAGTGGGCGACGGGATCGAGCTGTTGCCTGAATAGAAACCTCAGGTTCCGGCGGAGGTCGGAGCCGGTTGCACGACCTGCGGACCCCCCGGCGCGATTTGAAACACGGCAAGGCCGCGCCTCACTTCGCCCGTCGGCAGTAGCGCCAGCGGCCCGTCGGCGCCGGTAAACCCCGCCGGCATCGTCAGCGCCGCTATCGAGTAACCCCGGCCGGCCAGCACGCGTGCGATCGAAGCCGCATCATAAGCGATATCGGCGAGCGGGGGCGGCGGTGCACCGTATTTAGCGGAGAACGCCTGCACGAAGGCTTGGCGCGCCGCCGGATCGGGAGCGGCATACCAAGCGCCGCGGAACTGGCCGGAACCGCTGCGCGGACTCGCCCAAAGCGACGGCCCCATGATCTGCACCGCCGGCGGGCCCACAAAATAATACGGCAGTATGGACGCCATCTCGGCCAGCGCCTCGCCGGTCGCACCCAGCAGAAGCGCATCGAAGGGCGGCGGAGGCGGCACGGATTTCTCGAGTGCGTTGGCTTTCTGCTGCCCCTCGGCGGTTCCTTCGTCCCGCGCTGCCCGGATCTGCTGCTCGATGGGTGCCCAACGCGAATCGTAGTCGGAGACGGTACGCGCGGCGCTATTGATGGACGCCATGCCGTCGCCGTGGAATTGGATCGTGGGCGCCGCCGGTCCGGCGCTCGCCGTCCCCTGTGTCAGCGCGTTCGCCAGGGCGTGGCCGAAATCGTTATCCGGCAACAACGCGGCGAAGCGCGTCCGGCCTGCCTGCTGCCCCGCGACGATAAGGCGGCGTACCTGCTCGGCGGGCGTTATCCCCAGCGGCCAGACACCCGGCTGGGCCACCGCGGGGTCATTGGAGAAGGCAAGAACAGGTATGTTCGCCGCTCGCGCCACCAGTGCCGCCGCGGCGACTTCCGGCGCCGTCAGCGGGCCAAGGATGATCGCAGCCCCGGCCGCCACTGCGGCATGCGCCGCCGCCGTTGCACCCTGCGGCGTGCCAGCCGTGTCTTCGGATACGATCGGGGGCGAGCCGGGGGCGGACAGCGCGAGCTGCGCGGCCTGCAGCATCGGCTGAGCGAGATCGGCGTGAGGACCGCTGAGCGGCAGCAGGACGGCCACCTTGCCTGCCGGCGCCGCCAGCGGCGGAGTGGCGCCGTTTTGACCCGGAGTGCCATAGTGGCCCGGCGCGGTCGGAGATTGGCCGGAGGTGCAGGCAGACAGGCCGGCAGTTCCGGCAAGGAGCAGGAATGCCCGACGAAACATGCGCCGCATCTCCTGAAGACAATGGCCGGAAGGAGGAGGCCGGAGCCGGTCTTGTGATGGTTTCCACGCCGATCGGCAACCTCGGCGACATGCCCCCACGCGGGCGTGAAACACTGGCCGCGGCTGACGTCGTGCTCTGCGAAGACACGCGACACACGGCACACCTGTTGTCCGCGTTGGGCATCACGGCGAGAACTCAGCCGCTGCACGAGCACAATGAGGACGCCCGCATCCCGGCGATCCTGAACGCGCTGCGGGCCGGCTGCCGGGTCGCGCTGGTTTCGGATGCCGGAACGCCATTGCTGTCCGATCCGGGATATCGCCTGGTCCGCGCCGCAATCCGCGCCGGGCTGCCGGTGACTGCGGTGCCGGGCCCGAACGCGGCATTGGCCGCGCTGGTCTTGTCCGGGTTGCCGCCCACGCCGTTCCTGTTCCTCGGTTTTCCGCCGCCGCGAACGATTGGGCGTCGCGCCGCGTTCGGCGGTCTGCGCGCGGCCGAGCGGGCCGGGCTGTCGGCCACGCTGGTCTGGCACGAAGCGCCGCACCGGCTTGCCGACACGCTCGCTGATATGGGCGCGGCATTCGGCGCGCGGCCGGCCGCGGTGGCGCGCGAGCTCACCAAGCGCTTTGAAGAGGTGCGGCGAGGGGCCTTGCCGGAGCTGGCCGCGCATTTCGCCGGCGAACCGGCACGCGGCGAAATCACCGTGCTGATCGGCCCACCGGAGGAGGAGGACCCGGAGGAGCTCGATACCCGCTTACTGGCAGCGTTGGTCGAGCACAGCGTCAGAGACGCCGCCGCACTGGTTGCAACGGCAACCGGCTTGCCGCGCAAAGTGGTGTATGCGCGGGCGCTGGAGCTGAGCCAGGGCTGATCGTCAGTTGACGAGAGCGGTTAACAGGGCATCGAGGCGGAGTCGTCCTTGCTCGGTGGCGCGCAGCCGCTCGCCATCTCGCGCCAGATAACCCTCCGCCAGCGCAGCGGAGAGAATTGTTGGGTCCAGCGCCGCATCCAGCATCATGTCGGTTCGATCGAGGAACCGCTTCTCACCGACGCCGTCCCGCAGACGCAACCCCATCAGCAGCATTTCGCGCGCCCTTTCGCGCGGGGGCAGCGACGTTTCTTCGACAGTGCCATGGCCGGAGCGCTCGACCCGTTCAGCCCAAGGTTCGGGAGCGCGATGCCGTCGTGTTGCTGTTACGGCTCCTTGCAGCGTAATGCGTCCGTGCGCGCCGGGGCCGATGCCGGCGTAGTCGCCGTAGAGCCAGTAGGTCAGGTTGTGCCGGCTTTCCGCGCCCGACCTAGCATAGTTGGAAACTTCATATGCTGAAAGGCCAAACCGGTCTGCCTCTTCCTCAGTAGCTCGGTAGAGCGCGGCGGCGGTATCGGCGTCCGGAAGCACGATCTCGCCCCGCCGATGAAGCGGTTCGAATGCGGTGCCCGGTTCGATCGTGAGCTGGTAGAGGGAGAGGTGATCGGTCGCCAACGCAAGCGCCTGGCGCAGCTCCTGGCGCCATGACGCCTCTGTCTGGCCGGGCCGGGCATAAATCAGATCGAAGGAGACGCTTGGGAACAACCGCCGCGCCTCCTCCAGCGCGGTGATCGCGTGCGCGACCGAATGCTGCCGGCCCAGCAGCCGCAATGCCTCCGGATCGAGACTTTGAATACCCATGGAGAGACGGTTCACCCTTGCTGCGCGGAAGGCACCGAGGCGGCCGACCTCCACGCTGGTCGGATTGGCCTCCAACGTGATCTCGATGTCAGCGGCCGGCTCGAAAAGCCGCGTCGCATCATCGATCAGCGCCGCCACGGTTTCCGGCTCCATCAGGCTTGGCGTGCCGCCGCCGAAGAAGATCGAGGTCAGGCGCCGGCGCCCGAGGCGGGCCGCTTCCCAGGCCAGTTCAGCGCGCAACGCAGCGAAAAAACGCGCCTGCGGGATGCGCTCGCGCACATGACTGTTGAAGTCGCAATAGGGACACTTGGCCAAGCAGAACGGCCAGTGGATATAGAGCGCGAGTTCGTCCATCCGCGGGAGATAATCACGAATGGCGCTGTCGGACACCGGCTCGGTCGAGCGCGTGCGGGCGGCCTTGTTGGCTGCCGGTCATCCGGACACGATCACCGTGTTTCCCGCCGGCACGCGAACCGCGGCTGACGCAGCCGCGGCGGTCGGCTGCACGGTGGCGCAGATCGCCAAATCGATCGTGTTCCGCGCCGGCGAGCGTCCGGCGGTGATCATCACCTCGGGCGCCAACCGGGTCGATCCGGCCAAGGCAGCGTATGCACTCGGCGTGAGGCTGACTCGCGCCGATGCTGACTGGGTGCGGGACGTCACCGGGTTTGCGATCGGCGGTGTAGCACCGGTCGGTCATCGCACGCCGGCGCTGCTGCTACTGGATGAGGACTTGACGCCACTCGACCCGATATGGGCGGCGGCAGGTTCACCGAGCCATGTCTTCCGTACCACCCCCGATGAACTGCAACGGATCACCGGGGCGCCGGTCGCGTCGATCCGAGCAGCGTAGAGTTCTCGAGACAGGTTGCGTGGAACTGCGCAAAAGCCCGAGCCCGGTGGCTCAACGGATGCTTCTCCGCCGGCTCCATCTCGCCGAAGGTCCTGCCACTGCCCGCGGGCAGGAACATCGGATCATAGCCGAACCCTTTCGTGCCGCGTGGCGGCCAGACCACGCAGCCGCCTACTCGGCCGATGAAGGTTGCCGTCGCGCCGTGCGGCCACGCCAGGCAGAGCGCCGCGACGAACCAGGCGCGGCGATCCAACGCCTCGCCCAGCATGGCGTTCACCCGCTCCATGGCCGGGCCGAAATCCCTCCCCTGCCCCGCCCAGCGCGCTGAATGCACCCCGGGCTGGCCGCCCAGCGCCGCCACGCAAAACCCGGAATTGTCGGCCAGCGCCGGCAGACCGCTCGCCTCTGCCGCGGCCAACGCCTTGATGCGGGCGTTGCCCGCAAAATCGGGCGCATCCTCCGGCGGCTCCGGCAAGCCGAGGACCGCGGCTGATAACGCCGTCAGGCCCAGAGGACCGACCAGCTCGTCCAGCTCGCGCAGCTTCCCAGGGTTGTGGCTGGCCAGCACCAGCCGCGTGCCGGCCGGCAACTTGCGCGTGTTCACGCCGCGTTCAGCGTGTCGCTCTGGAAGCCGAACAGCGCCGCCGTGCCCTGCCGCGCAAGCGCCAGAAGCGCGAGGAACTCAGCCTCGGAAAACGCCGCCCGCTCGGCGGTCGCCTGCACTTCGACCAAGCCGCCCGCATCGGTCAGCACGAAATTGGCGTCCGCCTCGGCTGCGGAATCCTCCTCGTAGTCGAGGTCCAGCACCGGCTGCCCCCCGGCGATCCCGCAGGAAACGGCCGCGACCTGGCCCGTCAGCGGATCGCGGGCCAGCACATTCATCGTCCGCAGGCGGCGGACAGCAAGGGCGAGAGCTACCCAACCGCCGGTGATCGCAGCACAGCGGGTCCCGCCATCGGCGTTCAGCACGTCGCAATCGAGGGTGATGGTCATTTCGCCCAGCACCGCACGGTCCACCACGGCGCGCAGGCTGCGGCCGATCAGGCGCTGGATTTCCTGGGTCCGGCCGGATTGCTTGCCGCGAGCCGCCTCGCGCTCACCGCGGGTGTGGGTGGCGCGCGGCAACATGCCGTATTCGGCGGTGACCCACCCCTGACCGGAACCGCGCAGGAAGGGCGGCACACGGCCTTCCACGCTGGCGGCGCACAGAACTTCGGTGTTCCCAATGCGGATGAGGCACGAACCTTCGGCATGCCGGGCGGTCCCGGACGTTATCGAAACGGGGCGCAAAGCGGCGGCAGCGCGACCGGATGGACGCATGATCGGAGCTCCGTGAAGGATTAGGGAAGAAGACAGAACCGCGGTCTGCTGTCACGGTCGGGCTGAATTGACCGATGATGCGCCGATTCCTACCTTTCCCGATGGAGTCAGCCTATGGACAACCCGATCACCCCTCAGGGGCCGCTATCGCGTCTCAGCGGCCGGACGGCCGGGCTGTCCTCAATGCTGGACGCCCGTTCGGCCGCCGTGCTGCGCGAGATCGTGGAGCAGTACGTCGAAACCGGAGAGCCGGTCGGCAGCCGAACGCTGTCCCGGCGGCTGCCAATGAACCTGTCGCCGGCGACGATCCGCAATGTCATGGCGGACCTGACCGAGTCCGGCCTGCTCTTCTCGCCGCATACCTCCGCCGGCAGGCTCCCCACCGAGCGCGGCCTTCGCCTCTTCGTTGATGGGCTGCTGCATTTCGGCGAGCTGACGGAAGAGGATCGCGAAGCAATCTCCGCCGCGCTGGCCGCCTCGGGGCGAAGCCTCGAGGACCTGCTGGCGGATGCAAGTTCGCTGCTGTCGGGCCTTTCTTCAGCGGCCGGGCTGGTGCTGGCGCCGAAGACCGAGGGGCCGCTCAAGCATATCGAATTCGTCCCGCTCGGCTCCGGACGCGCTTTGGTGGTCCTGGTCAGCGGGGACGGTCATGTCGAGAACCGCGTGATCGATACGCCGCCTGGCCTGCCGCCCTCGGCGCTGCAACAGGCGGGCAACTACCTGAATGCCCGGATCGTCGGCCGGCCGCTAAACGAGCTGCGCCGGCTGGTGGCGGAGGAAACGGCGGCGAACCGCACCGAACTCGATGCGCTCTCGACACAGGTCGTCGAGGCGGGCTTGGCGACATGGACGTCCGAAGGACGCGGCGGCAGCCTGATCGTGCGGGGCCAAGCGCGGCTTTTATCGGACGTGACGCAAATCGAAAGGCTGGCGGCGATCCAGGACTTGTTCGAGCGGTTGGAAGCGCAGGAGACCATGCTGCGCCTGTTGGAACTGGCGGAGCAGTCGGACGGGGTGCGTATTTTCATCGGCGCCGAAAGCGGGCTGTTCGGGATGTCGGGGGTTTCTATGGTGGTGTCGCCCGCACGCAACGAGACGGGGCGGATTCTGGGCGCGATCGGCGTGATCGGCCCCACAAGGATCAATTATGGGCGGATCATCCCGGTCGTGGATTATACCGCGCGGGTAATCGGAAGGCTGCTCGGATGAGGTGTTGGTGCTTGTGCCGCGCAGCGCGTCACCTTAATTGAGCGCCGCTATGATGATTGATACCAGACAAAGCGAGACCGAGCGCAACGAGACCGCCGCGGGCGCGGACGTTCCACAGACGCCGGAGCAGGTGATGCAGGCCGCGACGGCACGTATAGCGGAATTGGAAGCGGAGGTGGCGGAGCTCAAGGACCGCTGGATGCGCGCTGAGGCCGAGATGGCCAATGTTCGCGCCCGCGCCCGCCGCGATGTCGAGGACACTCGTCAATACGCGGTACAGAAATTCGCCACCGACGTGGTTGAAGCAGCCGAGAACATCCGCCGCGGCATTGACAGCCTGCCGAAGCCCGAACCCGGCCAGCCGGAGATCGTCGCCCGGGTGCGTGATGGGCTGGATGGGGTGGAACGCAACGTCCTCGGCCTCCTGGAGCGGAACGGCATCAGGCGCGAGGATCCAACGGGCCAGCCTTTCGATCCCAACTTGCATCAGGCCATGGCTGAGCAGGAAACCGAGGCGCATCGACCGGGCACGGTGCTCCAGGCCTGGACGCCGGCCTGGACGCTGAACGGAAGGCTGCTTCGCCCTGCCATGGTGGTGGTGGCGAAGGCGCCCCCTAGGGAAATCGGAGAGGAGATCGGGGCCGAATTCGGCACCGAACAGAAATTCGACACCACGGCGTGACCGTTCTCGCCCATTCTGGTCCAATCTGGTTCCTTGGACCCTTGCTTCGCGCAGTCCGGCTCAATACATCCGCCTCACCAAGATTCCACCTAGGGATGCAAGCGGTGCTTCGGGCCGCGTGCGTCCGCTGCAAGGGAGCAGTTCATGAGCAAGGTCATTGGTATCGACCTCGGCACCACGAATTCCTGCGTCGCCATCATGGAAGGCAAGGACGTTCGGGTGATCGAGAACAGCGAGGGTGCGCGCACCACGCCCAGCATGGTCGCGTTCACCGATAGTGGGGAACGCCTGGTCGGCCAATCGGCGAAACGCCAGGCAGTGACCAACCCGTCCAATACGCTTTACGCGATCAAACGCCTGATCGGCCGGCGTTACGACGACCCGATGGTGAACAAGGACAAGGACCTTGTCCCTTACGCCATCGTGCGCGGCGACAACGGCGACGCATGGGTCGATGTGAAGGGCCAGAAATACTCGCCGAGCCAGATCAGCGCCTTCATCCTCGGCAAGATGAAGGAGACCGCCGAGGCCTATCTCGGCGAGCCGGTCACCCAAGCCGTGATTACGGTGCCCGCCTATTTCAACGATAGCCAGCGCCAGGCCACGAAGGATGCCGGCCGCATCGCCGGGCTGGACGTGCTGCGCATCATCAATGAACCCACCGCCGCGGCGCTTGCCTATGGCATGGACAAGAAGACCAGCGGCACGATCGCGGTCTATGACCTGGGCGGCGGCACGTTCGATATTTCGATCCTCGAGATTGGCGACGGCGTGTTCGAGGTGAAGTCCACCAACGGCGACACCTTCCTGGGCGGCGAGGATTTCGACGCGAGGGTGATCGACTATCTGGCGGACGAGTTCCGCAAGGAGCAGGGCATCGACCTGCGGCGCGACCGGCTGGCTTTGCAGCGCCTCAAGGAAGCGGCGGAGAAGGCCAAGATCGAGTTGTCATCCTCCAAAGAGACCGAGATCAACCTGCCGTTCATCACGGCCGACGCTTCGGGGCCGAAGCACATGGTGATGAAGCTGTCGCGGGCGAAGCTCGAAGCGTTGGTGGACGACCTGATCCAGAAGACGCTGCAGCCCTGCCGTGCCGCGTTGAAAGACGCCGGCGTGACCGCCGGTGAGATCAACGAGGTGATCCTGGTCGGCGGCATGACCCGCATGCCCAAGGTCATCGAGGCGGTGAAGCAGTTCTTTGGCAAAGACCCGGCGCGCAACGTCAACCCCGACGAGGTGGTGGCGATCGGCGCGGCGGTGCAGGCCGCGGTGCTGAAGGGCGACGTCAAGGACGTGCTGCTGCTCGATGTCACCCCGCTGTCGCTCGGCATCGAGACGCTGGGCGGCGTATTCACCCGGCTGATCGAGCGCAACACAACGATCCCCACGAAGAAAAGCCAGATCTTCTCCACGGCCGACGACAATCAGCAGGCGGTGACGATCAAGGTGTATCAGGGCGAGCGCGAGATGGCGGCCGACAACAAGCTGCTCGGCCAGTTCGACCTGATGGGGATCCCGCCAGCGCCGCGCGGCGTGCCGCAGATCGAAGTCACCTTCGATATTGATGCTAACGGTATCGTTTCAGTCCAAGCCAAGGACAAGGCCACGGGTAAGGAACAGCAGATCCGCATCCAGGCCTCGGGCGGGCTGTCCGAACAGGACATCCAGCGCATGGTGAAGGAAGCCGAGGCGAACGCCGAGGCCGACAAGCAGCGGCGCGAACTCGTCGAAACGAAGAACCATACCGAGGCGCTGGTCCATCAGGTCGAGCGCAACCTGAAGGAGCATGGTGACAAGATCGGCGCGCAGGAACGGGGCGAGGCTGAAGCCGCTATGGCTGCGGCGCGCTCCGCCCTGGAAGGCACCGATCAAGCCGCGCTGAAGCAGGCTGCCGAACGGTTGAGCCAGTCTGCCATGAAGCTGGGCGAGGCGATGTACAAGGCACAGGCCGCGACCGGCGCCGGGCCGGAAGGCGGGCCGGAGAGCGCCGGCCCCGGTAGCGCCACGCCCGACGAAAAAGTCGTGGACGCCGAATTCGAGGAAGTGGACGACAAGAAGAAGTCCGCCTGAGTTCGGGCAGGCCGACGTGAGTGATCGCGCCCGCGTCATCCGGCATGCGGGCGCGATTTCTTTGCGTATGATCGCGAAGGGCTGAGATGGCGAAGCAGGATTATTACGCCACGCTGGCAGTGCCGCGGGACGCCGGTCCCGAGGATCTGAAAAAAGCCTATCGCAAGCTCGCCATGCAGTACCATCCGGACCGCAATCCGGGCGACAAGCAGGCAGAGGCGCGGTTCAAGGACGTCAACGAAGCCTACGACATCTTGAAAGACGAGCAGAAGCGGGCGGCCTACGACCGTTACGGTCATGCCGCATTCGAGCAGGGTGGCGGCGGGTTCGATTTCTCCGCCGCTGGCGGCCTCGGCGACATCTTCGATCAGATGTTCGGCGAATTCATGGGCGGACGGCGTGCCGGGACAGGCCGTACACGGTCCGGCAACGATATTCGCCAAGCGGTGGAGATCGACCTCGGCCAGGCTTTCACCGGTACCAAAGTCACTCTCCGGTTCCCGACCCGAGCAAGCTGCGAGGCGTGCAACGGCACCGGATCGGAGGACAAGGGACGCGGCAGCGACACCTGCCCGACCTGCCAGGGCATGGGGCGGGTGCGCGCGCAACAAGGATTTTTCCTGGTCGAGCGGGGCTGCCCCACCTGCGGCGGCTCAGGGCGTGTGGTGCGTAACCCGTGCCGAATCTGTCACGGCACTGGCACTGTGCAGCGAGAGCGCAGCCTGCAGGTCGAGGTGCCGGCGGGGGTCGAGGACGGAACGCGCATCCGGCTTCCCGGCGAAGGCGAAGCCGGCGGCACAGGCGCGACCGCCGGAGATCTCTACGTGCATGTCTCGATCCGGCCGCACCCGATTTTTCAGCGCGAGCAATCGAACGTCTTCCTGCGCGTGCCACTGCGCATGACCGGCGCGGCGCTAGGAGGCGAGATAGACGTGCCGGTGATCGACGGCAGCAAGGCCAAGGTGAAAATCCCGCCGGGAACGCAGACGGGCGATCAGTTCCGTCTGCGCGGCAAAGGTTTCTCGGTGCTGCGCAGCGCCGCACGCGGCGACATGTTCATCCAGGTGACGGTTGAAACGCCGCAGCACCTCACGCGCCGCCAGCGTGAGCTCCTGGAGGAGTTCGAGGGCGAAGCACTCAAGAGCGAAAAGCACCATCCCGAGAGCGAAGGGTTTTTCGCAAAGGTGAAAGAGTTCTTCGAAGGCCCCAGGGGATGAGCAGATAATTTACGCCCTGCCGCGCTCCGGCCGATCGGTTCTTGCGAGCCGGCGGGCGGTCCGCAGCAGGATCTGGCGATCATCCGGTGAACATTCGCGGTAAAGCCGCAGCATCGCCAATTCGTCTCCGGAGCTGGCTTCCTGGGTGGCGCGCTTATTGTCGCCGAACATCAGAAATTCCACGCCGACGCCGAGCGCGGACGCGATGCGTGAGAGATTCGTCGTGAGCTGACCGGCCCGGCCGGTTTCCCATTGCGCGACGGCGCTTCGCGACACGCCGACAGTGGTGGCGAGCTCGTCCTGCGTCCAGCCCCGCTCCCGGCGGGCGCGGCTGATGCGGATGCCGATCTGGCGCGGATGATCCATGGCGCCGTCATACGTCAGCGCCCCTAACTTTGGAACCAGTATTAGCGGCTTTCGCGCAATTCCGTCCGTTATTCTCCTTGACAGATTGTGGTCAGTTGCGCTAACTAGACCTCCTAACACGAGGTGCCCGCCGCATGGCGAAACAACGCTGCTGGACCGATGCCCAGGATACAAAACTCCGCCGGATGCGCGCCGAAGGGGCGACCTGGGACGAGATCGCTGCCGTGCTCGCCGTAAGCTCGGCAATCGCACGCGAGCGGGGCCGCCGCATCGGCGCGCGTCGGCCGCCGCCGGATTTTGTCCCGCACGAGGATCCCGACCGCGAGCCGCTTCCACCCGGGCATCCGCGAAGTTGGGGGTGCATCACCGAAGGCACCGTGCTCCAGGGCACGCCCTATCCGCTGCCGTTTTTTCCCCGCTGACCCCAACCGCAAGGAGCCGTTTCGATGGATATGACCGAAACCTGTATCGACGCCAAACACGTAACATGGCGGCTGGAAGAGGCTGGCGCGACCTTGCTGGCGTTGCCCGGCACGGGCTGGAGCACGCGGCTGCGCACCTCATCGCTGGAGATCGTGCGGACCGCGATCGAGGCCTATGGCTGGGCGGGGCAGAAGGTGCGGCCACCCATACCGTCGGCGGCCAAGATCACCCGCATGGATGAGGCGATGGGCTGGATCACGCTGATCCCACTGGATCGTTATGTCTTACGCCGGATCGTCGGCGCGCGCAGCCTGGTGCATCCGGTGAGCGACCGGCATCTGTTTCCGTGGCGCCGGTTGGGCGCCGCATTGGGCGCCGACCACAAGGCAGTGCAGCGCTGGCACGGCGAAGGCATCGGGATAATTGTTGCGGCGCTGAACGGCGTCAGTGCGGGTGCGCAGCGGCGAGCAAGCTAGCAAGAACAACGAGAGCCATTGTACCGGGGCTTGGCCCAATCACCTCTCCCGCGAGGCGGGAGAGGTCGGTTCGCTTCGCGAACCGGGTGAGGGTGCCGAGCGCGAGCGTTCAGGTCAGGCCGCCGAGACGCAATCCCTCGGCGTAGCGGGCGCGGTCCTCGGCCGAACGGAAAGGCGAACGTTCCAGCGCCCGGCCGATCGAAAAACCAGGCTCGAGCACTAACAGCCTGGCCCGGATCTCGCCGGCCTCCTGGTTGCGCCCCAGATGACCGAGTGCCGCCAGTTGGGCTTTGTAGGAGGACGAAAATCCAGGATTAAGCGCAATCGCGCTCGCACCGAAACGGGCCGCGACCTCGTATTCGCTCAGGAGAAGGTGAGAAATGGCAAGCGAACACTCGGCGGGGAAGTCGAGCGGGTCCCCCGGCGCGAGCCGTCGGGCCTGCTCAGCCCGACGCAGCGCCTCCCGATGCTGACCGGCATAGGTGTAGGCGAGTGCCGAGCGGAGCCAGGCCTGCGGCAGATTGGGATTGGCGGCGATCGCCCGTTCATGCAGGCCCAATGCCTCATCGGGACGTCTGGCGATGAATCCGCAAACATGCCCGGCAAGCGTCAATGCTCGGGCATCATCAGGCGCGAGGTGGACCGCCTGAGTGGCGAGATCCTGGGCGAGGCGGGCAACGCTACGCACGTCTTCAACCCAGCCCTGGCCCAACGCGACGAGGTGCCATTGAGTGAGCCAGACGTAAATTTCAGCGCTACGCGGATCAAGGCTCAGAGCGTGCCGTAGTTTCGCGCCGGCCACCTCGAACCCGGACCTGTCCAGACGAAACAGGGCCGGAACGGCAGTGCGCAAAAGATGTGCCGCATTCGGATTCGGGACCTCCAAAGCGTCCAGCCGCTCGCCTTCCCACACGAGCAGCTTCGATTCAAGCTGCGCTACCATTGCACCCGCGATATCTTCCTGGAGCGTCAGAACGGTGGCGAAGTCTCGATCGAAGCGGCCGGACCACACGACCTCGCCGCCGAGGCGTAAATCGATCAGGCGAGTGATGACACGGATGCGTTCACCCGCCTGCTGTACCGTACCGTCGAGCAGAAAATCGATTCCCAACCGAGACCGGGACGGATCGGCATTGTCAACTCCAAAAAACGGCGCGAGCGACGTGATAGGAACACACGAGATCCATCGAAACCGCACAAGCGCGGCGACGAGTTCCTCCGCCAAGCCGACGGCGAGTTCGGTTGCAGCCGGTCCAGGCAAAGCCCTGAACTGTGCGACCCCCACCCGCGGACGTCCCGGCCGCATCGCTTGGATGGCCGGGAACCCGAGCGCTGGTTCGAAACGCGACGGACTCGATCAATTCGCTTCGTCTGGTCGTGCCTCGCCCCGCGCTTGTGCGACGAGGGCCAAAGTTGCGGGCGATGGCACGAGTTGCGCCGCCTCGGCGAGCGCCGACCGGCAGGCTTCGAAGCTAGCGATCGCGGCCGTGCGGTCGCCTTGCTCGAGCTGACTCCGGATCAGCGCCTGCCATGCCCCTTCATGGCCCTGGTTGATGGCGAGCAGGGCCCGAGCCGCCTGCATTTCCTGCTTGGGAGAGGCCGCCGTTTGCAGCGCCTGCTCCGCTCGGGCGCGGGCTTGCTCAGAAAACTTATGGCGCTGCGTTGCCAACCATTGGTCGAACGCAGGATCAATGCCGTTGAGATCATCGAGCAAACCGGGCTGGCCGCTATCGTTTTCGCTCGGGTCAGCCTGGAGCGGTTCGGCCAGATCAACCCAAAGCCCGTCGGCGCGCAAGCCAACCTGAAGACGATCCGCGCTGAGCAGAGTGGCGGCCAGCGGCCCAAGCGAAGCCTGCAGCTCATGCAGCGCCTGACGCAATGAGCCGCGCGCCTGTTGCAGATCGCGCCGGCTCCAGAGCAGCGCGATGAGCTGGGTCCGCAGGATCGGACGCGGCGCGGTCAGCGCCAGTATCGCCAACACGGCGCGCGTTTTTCTGACACGAGGGAGAACCGGGTGGCCTGCGGCATCTTCCGCCCGCATCGCGCCGAGAAGATGAACCCGTAACAACGGCGGCGGCGCGAGCGGTCGGTGACGCTCGAGCCGGTTTTCGGCTTCGAGAACGAGTATGGCTTTGCCTCCGGCTGGCAGTGCTGCTTAGCTGTCGAGCAGCAGAGAACAGGCGAACGGGTTGCCCCATTACTAACTTATGGTGGTGGGGAAGGCCATCTCTACGATAGCCGCATTTTAGGAACGATTATCTCCCCCGAGACGCGCGTCCTGGCCAGCCATGGCAACCTGCGATACTCCTGCCCTGTATCAGACAAGTCAGGTAACGTCAATGTGATAAGCACCATCGAGGTTACGTTCGGCAATCATCATAGGAACTTATGCCCACGATGCACAATGTGGCGGGATAACAGTCGGGATCCGCACGCCGCCGAGACTGATTTTCATGATCTTCATAGAAAACCTCGCTTTCTCTCTGGTTGTGAAACGAACCGCGCCAATGCGCGGCCGATCCGCGCCGGACCATCCGGCGGGATTGAGGAAGTACGCACGAAAACGCGCAGCGCCGGCGGAACCGGCGCTGCGCGCTCAGACCAACAGTGTACCGTCAGACCAACAGTGTGCCCTGATCCCCGGGGCTTGAACCGGGCATCCAGGTCTTACTCTCGTGTCGCAGCCCGTGAACTGGGCATGACAATAGCCGTCACTGGAGGGTTCGACCTCAAGCAGCGGCTGGTATCACGCTTCTCTTTTCAGGAGGTCGTCGGACGCAGTTCGCCCGCCGATGCGGAACGAATAACCTATCGGGGGAACCCCCGTCAAGCTTTTTTTCCTATTGTTCTGAAAGAATCAGGATTTTCCGCCTACCCTTACGCAACCGTGGGCTGCGCCTGAGCTTGCCCCTGCTGCGCCCGGCGCGCCTGCCACAGGGCCACGAAGTCGATCGGCTGCAGCAGCACCGGCGGGAACCCCCCTTCCCGCGTGACTTCGGCCAGCAGGTTGCGGGCGAACGGGAACAGAATGCGTGGGCACTCGACCAGCAGCATCGGTTCCACCGCGTTATCGGGGAGTCCGCTCAAGGTGAACACGCCCGCATAGGAAAGTTCGGCCACGAAAACTACGGTGGTGACCGTCTGCTCCTGGCCATTGCTCCCCGTCGTCGGCGCCTCGCGTGCCTCGGCTCGGATCATCAACGCGACCTCATAGACCTGCTGGCCTTCCTGTACGCGCCGGGCCTGCACGTCGAGATTGATGTTGACCTGCGGCTGCGCGCGGATCTGCGTGAAGATCTGCGGCGCTCCGGGCACCTCGAAGGACAGGTCCTTGACATATTGAATGTTGACCGTGAGCGGCTGCGGCTGCTGCCGCCCCGCCTGTGACGACGGTGTTGTCTCCGACATGCCGCTCTCCCTTCGCGCCAGCGTCCGGGTAGCACGGGCGTAAGTTGCAGACCAGCTTTCTAAAACTCTTCCACGCGCGCCACACCCGGAACAGTCTTCAACGCGTGGGCCAACCGCGGCGTCACCTGAAATCCGCCAGGCAAGGCAATTTCCACACTCTGCCCCGCGCCCACCTGCGGCACCAGGATCACGCGACCCTTGCCCGTGCCCTCACGGGCCAGCAGGTCGCGGATATGCGGCACCGCGCCGGTCTGCTCCAGCCAGATGCGCACTGCGGCACCGGCCGCGCTGACGGCCTCGTCGAGCGCGACCACCTCCTGGGCGGTGATGCGCAGCACCTCGCCCTGGCTTTGCAGATCGGCCGTGACCAGCACGTTCGATCCGCTTGCGAGCAGCCCCCGCGCTCGAGCCAGCACCTCGCTGAAACAGGTGACCTCGCAAGACCCGGCCTGGTCGGACACTCGCACCCACGCCATGCGGCTGCCTGTCCGGGTGATGCGCTCCTTCACAGCAGCGACGGTCCCCGCAAGCCTGACCCGGGCCACGCCGGTTTGCGCCTTGGCTTCGATCCGGTCGATGGGCGTAGTACCGATGCGCCGCAATACCTGCGCATAAACATCGAGCGGATGCGCAGTCAGATGGAAGCCCACGGCATCGGCCTCGGCGGCCAGTCGGTCGAGCTGTGACCAGTCGGAAACGTCCGAAAGCCGCAACGCTTCCGCCTTGCCGCCGCTCGCGAACAGGCCGATCTGCCCGCTTTCCGCCTCTTCCAGCAGCGACTGGGCGCGGCGCAGGATCATCTCGGCACCGGAAAAAAGCCGTGCCCGGTTCGGGTCAAGGCAGTCAAAAGTCCCCGCCCGAATCAGGTTCTCAAGCTGCATCCGGTTGAGCTGACGCGGATCCACACGGCCGGCGAAATCCGTGACATCGACGAACGGCCGTTCGCCACGCCCCGCGACCACCACCTGCATCGCAGCGAAGCCGACCTTCTTGACCGCCGCCAGCGCGTAGCGAATGGCCATGCGTCCGTCGCCCAGCCGCTCCACGCCGAAATCCGCTCCGGACCGGTTGATGTCCGGTGGCAGCAACGGAATGCTCGCACGCTCCGCCTCCTGCTTCAACGCCGCCAGCCGATCGATGTTTCCAAGTGCCAGGCTCATGCAAGCGGCCAGGAATACTGCCGGATGATTCGCCTTCATCCACGCAGTCTGGTAGGCGACCAGCGCATAGGCCGCGGCGTGCGACTTGTTGAAACCGTAATCTGCGAATTTCGCCATCAGCTCGAAAATCTCAGTCGCTTTCGCTTCCTCTATGCCGCGCGCCACCGCGCCTTTGACGAAGGTCGTGCGCTGCGCCTCCATCTCCGCGCGGATTTTCTTGCCCATCGCCCGGCGCAGGAGGTCCGCCGCGCCCAGGCTGTACCCCGCCATCCGCTGGGCGATCTGCAGCACCTGCTCCTGATACACCATGATGCCATAGGTCTCTTCCAGGATGTCGTGCAGCGAGGGGTGCGGCGCCTCCCACGGCTCGCCATGCTTACGGCGGCAGTATTCGGGAATGTTCGCCATCGGTCCGGGCCGATACAACGCGCCGAGCGCGATCAGGTCCTCGAACCGATCGGGTCGCATCTGACGCAACGCATCGCGCATGCCCTGGCCTTCGAACTGGAACACCCCGCCGGCATCGCCGCGCCCCAGCATCTCATAGGTCTTGGCGTCGTCCAGCGGCAGCCGGTCCAAGTCCAGTTCGAGACCGTGGCCACGCAGGAAACCAACCGCGCGCTCCAGAATCGTCAGCGTAGTGAGACCCAGGAAGTCGAATTTCACCAGCCCCGCCTGCTCGACATGCTTCATCGAGTATTGCGTGACCAGGAAGTCGGAGCGCGGATCACGATAGAGCGGTACTAACTCGATCAGCGGCCGGTCGCCGATCACCACGCCGGCCGCGTGCGTGGACGCGTGGCGATACAGGCCTTCGATCTGCAACGCGATTTCCAGCAGCCGGCGTACGCCTTCATCGGTGTCACGCATCGCCTGCAGCATCGGCTCTCCGTCAATTGCCTGACGGAGCGTCACCGGCTTGGCCGGATTGTTGGGAATCAGTTCGGCGATCTTGTTCACCTGACCGAACGGTAGCCCAAGGACGCGGCCGACATCGCGAACCGCTGCCCGCGCCTGCAGCTTGCCGAACGTGATAATCTGCGCGACGCGATCAGCGCCATATTCGCGCCGGACGTAGTCAATCACCCGGTCGCGCCCTTCCTGGCAGAAATCGATGTCGAAATCCGGCATCGACACGCGCTCGGGGTTGAGGAAACGCTCGAACAGCAACCCGAACCGCAACGGGTCGAGATCAGTGATCATCAGCGCCCAGGCCGCCACCGAGCCCGCACCCGAACCACGGCCGGGTCCGACAGGGATGCCCTGCGCCTTCGCCCATTGGATGAAGTCGGCCACGATCAGGAAATACCCGGCGAACCCCATCTCGGCGATCACCGACAGCTCGTAGCTCAGGCGCTCGGCATAGCGCGCTCGGGTCGCGGCATCGGCGCCAATCGCCTGCATGCGCCGCTCAAGCCCCTCGAGGGCCATGGCCCGCACCGTCTCTTCTTCCGTGCTGCCGGCCGGCACCTTCGGGCAGACTGGCAGCAGCGGCTTGCGCGGCTCGGCCATCACCGCGCAGCGGCGCGCGACAGCCAGCGTATTGTCGCATGCCTCCGGCAAATCGGCGAACAAAACGCGCATATCGGCCGCCGGCTTGAACCACTGCTCCGGGCTGACGCGCCGCCGGTCGCTGTCCGACAGCAGCTTCCCCTCCGCGATGCACAACAAGGCGTCCTGCGCGTCATGCATCTCGGGTTGAGCGAACAGGCAATCATTGGTGGCGCAGAGCGGCAGCCCCGCAGCATTGGCCAAGGTGATCAGCCCGGGTTCGATCGCCTGCTGCAGCGCCGTGCCATGACGCTGCAATTCGACAACGGTACGATCGGCGAAGGCCTCGGCGAATTGCGCGAGCAGTTGCTCCGCGGCAGCTTTACGACCTTCGGCGAGCAATCGGCCGATGGGCCCACCCGCGCCGCCAGTGAGCAGAATGAGTCCGGTTGCATGTGCGGCCAAAGTCTCTAGCGAAAGCTGCGGCTCAAGACCCGGATCAGTGTCGAGAAAACCGCGCGAAGACAGGCGCTGCAAATTGTCGAGCCCGAGCGCATCTTTCGCCAGCAGAACAAGCCGATCGGGCGTCAGCTTCGGATTGTCCGCGCGCGTCAGCCCCACCTGGCAGCCGATGATCGGCTGAATGCCCTTGGCCGCGCAGGCCTGGCTGAACTCGAGCGCGCCGAACAGGTTGGCCGTATCAGTGATGGCGACCGCGGGCATCCCCGCCGCGTGGGCCAGCGCGGGGATCTTGTCCGCCTTGATCGCGCCCTCGCTGAGGGAATAGGCGGAATGCACACGCAGGTGGACGAAATCGGCGTGGGGCATGGAACGATCAGCCTATACGCGACGCCGCCGAGTCTCCACCACCGGCCGCGCCCGCCTACGTTACAATCCGTAGCCTCCTGGCCCCTGGATTTGACCGATTGTCATACCCATAGGTGGGGCGGAAGTTGATGGAGACGGGCCCCAGGTGCGATCTCACCCCCTATTCGTAATCGGGGCCCCAAGGTCCGGAACGACGTTTCTCTGTCATGTACTTAACCAGCACTCGCTGATTCACCTCACCAACGAAAGCCGTATCTTTGTTCTTCTGAAGGATGTTATAGAGGTTCGCAGCAATCGGCCCGACCTGGTGGGTCATGACTTTCACCGGCTGTTCGTTGACTTCCTGCGTCACCGCGCCGGCGAACTGGTCGAGCAATTTTATCGCGACGCGCTCGGCGTCACGACTCCGATCTGGGGCGACAAGCATCCGCCCTATGCGGATGCCTCGTTGCTATCGGGCCGCAAGGGTTCGGAGCCGCGTTTGCCACGGTCGGGCTCATGCCTTCGGCTGATCCGCGACGCATTGCCGAATGCCAGGTTCATCCACATCCACCGGGATCCGGTGCAAGTGGCGCATTCACTGGTCCGCAAGGGCTGGACACCGTCCGTGGACGACGGAGTGCGCGTGTGGCGTCAATACGTAGGAGAAATCGTTGAGTTTTTTACCGAGACCGATGCCGCCCGGCAGTTGACGATCCCCTACCGCCATCTGCTCGATGCGCCGGCAGCATCGGCCGCCTTGATCGGCCGCTTCCTGCATTTGCCGGAATGGGCGTCGATCGAGAGTTTTCTGCTCGCGCAACGCTGGAAGCCGACGCCGTTCAGCGACCCGGTGAGCGATCTCCTGGACGCTTATCGACCGCGCGCCGCCCGATATCCCAATGGGCGGGCGATCGCACTCGCCGGGAAAACCGCCGAACAGCTCGGGTATGTGGGTGCGTAGCTCTGGGACGGCGTCCTCGCGATCTTCTTGTTTGAAACCCTGTGCGGCCCGCGTGAAGGTCGCCTCATGCTTGGCACCGATCCGGCCTGTCATTGCCAGTGTAGCGTGTCATTGCCAGTGTAGCGAGGCAATGCAGCGTGCCGGCACTGGACCGCTTCGCTCCGCTCGCGATGACGTTTGCGGCGGTTCGTTAATCTTTTCGCCGACTGGTATTACTGTAACGCCATCCACCGGCCGAAGGCGTCTCTTTGATCTGGTGTCATGTGCAAATAATGTTTGGTGCGGCGCTCCAGTAGATCCTCCGGCTCCCGCGCCCATTCGGTGCGAATCAGGAAATCGGCCTCGCGTTCATACAGCCGCCCGCCGAAATGGCAGCCGAGCGCCTGGAGCGATGTCGCGCCATCCAGCATCTGCTCGGCGCGCGTACCGTAGAGCCGTGCATAATGCTGCGCCAGATCGGGCGGCAGCCAGTGATAGCGCCCGCGCAGCGCCTCCAGCCAAGTATCGAAATTGCCGCCGAGGTCGCCACCCGGCAGCGGCGTGGATGCGGTCCACGTCGGGCGCAGCCCGTTCAGGACGGGTGCCAGTTTCCGCAGCGCGTGTTCGGCCAGCTTCCGATAAGTAGTGATCTTGCCGCCAAATACCGACAGCACGGGGGGGGTGCCGTCCATATCGAATACATAGTCCCGCGTCACCGCCGAAGGATTCGCCACGCGGTTGTCATACAACGGGCGCACGCCGGAGTAAGTGTGCAGCACATCTGTCTGCCTGAGCTGCGAGCGCGTGTAGCGGTTTACCGCCCGCAACAGATAGTCGCGTTCGTCATCATCGATGGCAACGGTCTCCGGCCGCTCGTCATAAGCGATATCCGTGGTGCCGATCAGGCATAGGTCGCCCTCGTAAGGAATCACGAAGATCACCCGCGAATCATCGTTCTGCAGCAGATATGCCTGAGCGCCCTGCCAGAATTTTCGCACGACCAGATGGCTGCCCTTCACCAGTCGCGCGCGGGGCGCCGCGTTCAGGCCGACTACGCCATCGAGGACGTGGTCCACCCACGGCCCGGCGGCGTTCACCAGCACCTTGGCCTGCCGCTCCTGTTCGCCGCCGTCAGGCGCACGGACGCTTATCGTCCAGAACCCGCCCTCGCGCCGCGCCCGCACCGCTTCGTGCCGTAGCAACAGCTCAGCGCCGCGGTTATGCGCATCCATTGCATTCAGCACCACGAGTCTGGCGTCGTCCACCCAGCAATCGGAATAGGCGAAGGCGGTGCGCAGGCCGGCGCGCAACGGCTCGCCTTCGGGCGCGCGCCGCAAATCGATGCGCCGTGTCGCCGGCAGCGTCCGCCGGCCGGCGAGGTGATCGTAGAGAAACAACCCGGTGCGCAACAGCCAGACGGGGCGCTGCTCGCTGCTGTGCGGCAGCACAAAGCGCATCGGCCGAATGATGTGCGGGACGATGGACAACAACACCTCGCGTTCGATCAGCGCCTCGCGCACCAGCCGAAACTCATAGTACTCGAGGTAACGAAGTCCGCCATGGATCAGCTTGCTGGAGCGGGAGGATGTACCTTCGGCGAGATCGCCCTTCTCGCACAACGCGACGTGCAGGCCGCGCCCGGCTGCATCGCGGGCGATGCCGGCGCCGTTGATGCCGCCGCCGATGATAAAAAGATCGAGCGGTCCCGGCATCACGCTCAGTCGGAGCGCGAGGTACCGGGGACGGCGCGATAGCGGACCAGCCCGGTCAGCCACGCCTCCGCCCATCCACGACGCGGATCGAATTGCGCGGCGCGCTGCCAGACCTGCAGCGGTGCATCGTGCACCGCATCGGCCGCCAACGCCGGATCGCGCGTGACACACAGCGCCAGTCCACACAAGCGTGGCGCCTGCCCGCCATACAGGTGCCGAAACGCGTGTCGGTCGCCGGCCGCGCAGCGTTGCACAAGCGATGCAACCCCGGCTTCGTCGCCCGCTGTCCGTCGTTTATGCGCTGCGAGATCATCAGCCACAGGATACCGAGCCGAATCGGGAGGAGGCCGTCGTGACGGAGACCCGACCATACCGAGGCGGCTGAACTGAGCATAGTGGCACCGCCAGGCCTACGTTCGGCGCCCCTCTGCGGATGCAGCTTTATTCACCACCGCCCTGCATCCGACCGGCGTCATTCCTCCGTAAGCGAACGTGCATCCTGCCCGCGCGCAGCAGCGCCCAATGGTCGGCGGCGCGGCGATGTATCTATCGAAGACATCGTCGAGAACGCCGTCAACTCGAAAGGTCAGGCAGGGCCACGGCAAGGCCATGCTGGAGACGATCGAGGGCGATTCCCTGACCATCTCCGAGGATGGCGGTCACCTTTGTCAGCGGCGAGAAGAGCGGCGTCGGCGAAATCACAATTGCTAATGTGATGCAATCAAACGGCGCAATCCACGTTATCAGCTCGGTGGTGCTGCCGGACTGACGGCGCCTGCCGCCCCCGCCGGGCCGCTCCCCCTTTCGGTCCGGCGGGTCTTTTTTATTCCGCTCCTGTGCTCACGTGCATGATGATGTTGCCGAATTCATCAACTGTTGAGGTCGCGGACGGCCCCATCACCCCGGTGGATTCCGCTTCCTCGATCAGTGCCGGTCCGGTGATGCGCGTACCGGCTGCCAGCGCCGGGCGGGCATAGACCGGGGTCTCCAGGAAACGGCCGGCCTCGGCGAAATAGGCCAGCCGCCGCTCGATCAACGCCGGCCCATGCGGCGTCTGCCCGGCGAAACGAACTTCGCTGACCGAAGGCGGAGCGACAACACGAACCCGCCAGGAGACCAGCTCGACCGCCATGCCGCCAACGGCGCGGGCGTAACGTTCCCGGTAGCGTGCCTCGAAAGCCGCGCGCAGCGCGGGGGTGTCCCGCGCCGCGAGGGCCTGCGAGTCGAGCGGCACGGTCACCTCAAACCCCTGGCCCGCGTAGCGCATATCGGCGGAGGTTTCGATCGTGATCTCCTGGTCCGCGACGCCGCCCTGGCGCAGCACCGCCTGTCCGCGGGCGGTGAGCTCTGTCAGCGTCGCGCCGGCCTGCTCCCAGTCCAGCCGGTCCAGCCCGATCACGATGCCGCGGGTGAACTCGACGCTGCGCGGCGCCACCAACATTCCGATAGCTGAGGCGACGCCGGCACCGCGCGGGAAGATAACTTCCCTGATATCCAGCAGGCGCGCCAGCTCATAGGCATGCACCGGCCCGGCGCCGCCGAAGGCGACCATGCGATAGAAACGCGGGGCGGTGCCGGCTTCGGCCACGTGCACACGGGCGGCTGTCGCCATATTGTTGTCAACAACACGGGCGATCCCGGCGGCGGCTTCGATCATATCGAGCCCAAGCTGGCGGCCGAGCCGCGCCACTGCTTGTTCCGCCTGCGTCCCGTCCAGCCGCATGCGCCCGCCGAGAAACCGGTCCGCCGACAGGTACCCGCGCAACAGGTCGGCATCCGTCACGGTCGGGTCGCGACCGCCCTGTCCGTAGCAGGCCGGCCCGGGTGCCGCTCCGGCGCTGCGCGGTCCGACCGCCAGCAGCCCGAGCCCGTCCACCGCGGCGATGCTGCCGCCCCCGGCGCCGATTTCGATCAGCTCGATTGCCGGCAGGCGGAGCGGCAGCCCGCTGCCCTTCTGGAACCGCGTCAGTCGGGCCGTTTCCAGCTCATGCGTACGCTGGGGTTGACCGCCATGGATCAGGCTAAGTTTGGCCGTCGTGCCGCCCATGTCGAACGCCATGACGTCGTCCCAGCCTGCCTGGCGGGCGAGGAAGGCCGCGCCCATGGCGCCCGCTGCCGGACCGGATTCCACGAGCGCAATCGGCTGCGCGGTTGCGTTGGAAGCGGTGGTGATGCCGCCGTCGGAGAGCATGACAAACAGCGGCGAAGCGAGCGAGCGCTCCAGTTCCAGCAGATATCGGCTAGCGATCGGCGCGATGTAGGCATTGGCCACGCACGTAGAGAACCGCTCGAATTCGCGGATTTCCGGCGCGACGCCGCTGGAGGTGCAGACCAGGATACCGGGACACTCCGCCTCGACAATGCGGCGCGCCGCATCTTCATGCGCCGGATTGCGATAGGCGTTGAAGAAGGCGATGGCGATCGCCTGCGCGCCGGCCGCGCGGAGTGCTCGCGCAGCAGCGCGCACACCGGCTTCATCCAGCGGTAGAACTTCTTCGCCCTCCGCACCAAGCCGTTCCCGAACGGTCAGGCGCAGGCGGCGCTCGACCAGCGGGTCGGGACGTTCGATTTGTAGGTCAAACGAGTTGTAGCGCAGCTCGGAGCCGATCTCCAGCACGTCGCGATAACCTTCGGTGGTGATCAGCCCGATCTTGACGCCGCGCCGCTCGATCAGCGCGTTGGTCACCAGCGTGGTGCCGTGCACCACAATATCAGCGTGCGCCGCCATTGCGCTAAGGCCGGCAACGATGGCGCGGCGCGGGTCGTCCGGGGTAGTCAGCAGCTTGTTGAGCCGCAGCGTGCGTGCCGGGACATCGTAGAGGACGATATCGGTGAAGGTCCCGCCCACATCGGCCCCGGCAAGGAAACGGGTCACAGGCCGTAGATCTCCCGCGCGGCCCGTTCGGAGATTCGCCCGGCGTCCAAATCCGCCTGCACCGCGGCGCGGTCGCGCTCGCGCGGATCGCCGAAACCGCCGCCGCCGGGATAGCGCACCACCAGCCGGTCGCCGCCGGCGATCCGGCTGCGGCCCTTCAGCGGGAACCCGGTTTCGCTTCCGTTCCACACCAGGCGCGATGCCGCCCCCGGCAGCCCGCCCAACACGCCCAGCGGCGGGTGCCGCACGCGATCGACGAACAGCGACAGGGTCGCGGGCTCGGTGGTTGCCAGCTCAATCTCGACATCCTGGCCCAGCCCGCCACGGAACCGGCCGGGACCGCCGGAATCCGATGCCAGCTCCTTGCGCCAGATGCGCAACGACGCCTGCGTCTCGATCACTTCCATCGAGCCGCAGATGACGCTGGAGGGGAAGCATGTAGCCGAGAGCCCGTCGCGGGTGGCACGCGCCCCCATGCCGCCATTGATGAACAGGATGGCGCCGTAGCGCCGCTGGTCCTCCCGCCGCCCGTTGATCACCACGCGCAACGTGGGTGCGCTGCCCGATTCGGCGATGATGCGCTGATCCAGCACCGGCGCTAGAGCTTTGTAGATCACCGCCGAGAGGCAATGGCCGACGAGCTGGCGCGCGTTCACCGGCGCCGGGAAGCGCGGATTGAGGATGCTGCCTTCTGGTGCCGAGACATGGATCGGACGATACGATCCTTCATTGCGCGGCGTGGCCGGATCGAGCGCGCATTTCAGCGGGTAACAGGAATAAGCGACGGTATAGTTGGTGACGACATTCAGCGCACGCCCAACCTCTGGCGATGTGCCGGAGTAGTCGAGGAACAGCTCCTCGCCGCGCTTGGTGATGGCGAGAGCGAGATGGATGTCCTCCTCGCCGGTACCGTCCATGTCGAAGCCGGCGCGGTACACACCATCGGGGATTTCGCCGATGGCGCGGCGCATGGCCCGCTCGGCGCGCGCGCAGATCGCCTGCGAGACCGGCGCCAGATCGTCGATCGCCTCGCGCCGCAGCAGTTCCCGCAAGCCGCGCGCCGCCGCCTCGCCCGCGGCCACCTGCGCCGCCACATCGCCCATCACTTGGTCCGGCAGACGCGAATTGGCGCGGATGAACTGCTCCACTTCCGGCACCGGCGCGCCGGCGCGCATCAGCAGCAGCGGCGGGATGCGCAGGCCCTCCTCGAACACGTCGCGGCCGTCCGCCGCCCAGCCGATTCCACCGAGATCCGCCTGGTGCGCCACGCTGCCGGTCCAGCCGGCCAGCCGCCCTTCGGCGAACACCGGGGCGACGACGGTGATATCCGGCAGATGGCCGGAGGTCAGCCACGGGTCGTTGCACAGCCCTACGTCGCCGTCACGCCACTCCGCGGCCGGGCGGATCGCCAGGAAATGCGCGAGCGTGCGCGACAGCGTCATGTTGAAAGACGGAATGCCGATGGTGTTCTCCGCCATCGCATTGCCGGCGGCGTCGAAGATCACGCAGGCGAAGTCGTTGGATTCGCGGACGGTGGGGGAAAAGGAGGTGCGGCGCAGCGTGGCGGCGGCCTCGTCGGCGATGGCGATCAGCCGGCGCCAGACCACCTGCAGCGCCACCGGATCGCAGGCGATGGCATCGGCCTGCCGCATTTGGTCCATGCGCGTATCCTTCGCTTGTCTTGCCTGCATCCGCCCGTCATGCTGGCACGACAACAACAAATGAGGGAGAGGGTCATGAAAGGTCTGGGACGGCGCGATGCTTTGCGTCTGGGCGTTGCGACGGGGATCGGTATTGCCGGCCGGCGCGCGCGGGCCGAGGACAAGATACTGACCATCGGCATGAGCGTGCCGCTGACGGGAGAACTGGCGCAGCAATCCAAGATCGTCAGCAGCGCGGTCCGCTTCGCGATCAATGAGGCCAATGCCAAGGCCGGCGTGGCCGGCTACACGATCCGTTTCCTGCTGCTCGACGACGGCTCGCCCACCACCGGGCAATACGATCCGGCCCTGGCGGCCACTAACGCGCGGCGCATGGCGAACGACCCGACCGTGATCGCAGCGGTGGGACCGCTGAACAGCGGCTCGGCGAAGGCCGCGGTGCCGGTGCTGAGCCAGGCGCAGCTCGCGACGATCAGCGGCAGCGCCACCAACCCGGACCTGAACGACCCGAAATTCTTCTCTGTCTATCATCCCGGCGGGAAGCCAAACTTTTTCCGCACGGTGACGACAGATGCGTATCAGGGACCAGGGCTTGCCAATTATTTCGCCGAAGTTCTCAAGGTGAAGAAAGTGGCGGTGCTCGACGACGGCGGCGCCTATGGCGTGGGGATGGCCAATGCGTTCGCCGGGCGGGCGGCGAAGTTGGACATGGATGTCGCGATCCGCGATCGGCTCGATCCGCTGAACGCTGACTACACGGCGGTGCTGACGCGGGCCAAGAGCCTTGGTGTGCAGGGGCTGTATTACGGCGGCGATCCGCTTGCCGGGGCGAAGGTCGCCAAGCAGTCCTACGATATCATCCCCAGCGTGGCGAAAGGCGGCGGCGACGGCGTGCACACACCCGATATGCTCACCGGCAGCGGCGTACCGGCGATCAATGGCTGGTACGCCACCTCGGCGGCGACGCATGTGCTGGACGATCCGAAGATGCAGCCCTGGATCGACCGCTACAAGGCGGCAACGGGACAGAACCCGGCGGACTATACGGTGACGTATTACGACGCGGTGCAGGTGATCCTGGATGCAATCGCCCGAGTGGCGGCATCCGGCCAGCCGATGACGCGCGATGCCGTGCGGGCGGCGATCCTGACCACGAAGCTGAGCACGCTGCAAGGTGAGGTCTCGTTCGATCCCAATGGTGATCTTGCCTCGAAAGTGGTGTCGATCTTCCAGGTGAAATACGACAGCGCCTATCCGCTGGGCGACGTGGCGCACCAGTTCCGCTACGTGGGTCCGGCGCCCGCCGTATAGCGGCGCTGCACCACCACTTTCGGGGTGAAGCTCTGCACGGTTTCGCCGTGCTGATTGATGGTGAGGCAGCGGATGCGCGCCGTGCCGCGGTCCGGCTTGGAGCGGGAGGGCACGATCTCCAGCACCTCGCATTCCACATGCAGTGTGTCACCCGGGCGCACCGGCTTCGGCCACAACAGCTCGCCGCCGGTGCCGATGATGCCGCCGGCGAGCGGCAGCCCGCCACCCACAAGCAGCCGCATCGTGACGCAGGCGGTGTGCCAGCCGCTGGCACTCAGTCCACCGAACAAGGTTTCTCGCGCCGCTGCCTCGTCCAAGTGGAATGGCTGCGGGTCATAGGCGGCGGCGAAGGCTTTGATATCCGCTGCGTCGAGTGTTCGGGTGTCGCTCGTGAATTGCTGACCAACATGCAGGTCTTCGAGATAGATGCGATGATCGTCCATCGCCCGAGGATGCCGGACCGCGCACAACGCGTCGAGGCGCGGGCTTCTCCTGGCCAGGGTGCGCCGATACGGTGCTTACGGAGGTCCGATCTTGCCCGACACGCTGCCTGTCGATGCATCGCTCATTGCCGCCATCCGCGGGGTGGTGGGTGAGCCCGGCCTGCTTACCGAGCCCGCCGATACGGCGCCCTATGTCGAAGATTGGCGACGCCTCTATCGCGGCCGCACGCCGGCCGTTGTGCGTCCCGCTAGCGTAGCGGAGATCGCCGCTGTCGTGCGCCTCTGCACCGAGGCGCGCGTGCCGCTTGTCCCGCAGGGGGGTAACACCTCGATGGTCGGGGGTGCGACTCCGGCGGAGGACGGCAGCCAGATCGTGCTCAGTCTGGCGCGCATGACGCGTGTGCGCGATCTCGATCGGATCGACATGACGTTGACCGTTGAAGCGGGTGCGACGCTGAAAGCAGCGCAGCTTGCCGTGGCTGAGGCGGGGTGCCTGCTGCCGCTCTCGATTTCCTCGGAGGGGTCGGCAGAGATCGGCGGCGTGCTCGCCACCAATGCCGGCGGCAACAACACGGTGCGTTACGGCAATGCGCGGGACCTTGTGCTGGGGCTGGAGGTCGTGCTGGCTGATGGTTCCATCTGGAATGGCCTCCGCCGCCTGCACAAGGACAACACCGGCTATGCTCTGCGCCAGGTTTTCGTCGGCTCCGAAGGGACGCTCGGCGTGATCACCGCGGCGGTTTTGAAACTGGTGCCCCTGCCGCGCGACACGGCTGTAGCGCTATGTGCGCTTGCCTCGGCGAAGGCCGCGCTCGAGCTGTTCACCCGCTTCCAGGCATATGATCCGAGCGCGGTGCAGGCCTTCGAATACATATCGGGTGCCGGCATGGCGCTGGTCTTGAAGCACATACCGGGAGCCGTGCTGCCGCTTGCCGAGCCGGCCGCGCATTACGTGCTGGTCGAGCTTGCCACGCCGCGATGCGACGGCGGCATGCGTGCGTTGCTGGAGCAGGTGCTGGAAGCGGCCTTGGCCGACGGTGTCGTCGCCGATGCGGCCATCGCCGAAAGCGAGGCGCAGCGGGCCGCATTGTGGCGCCTGCGCGAGGAGCAGTCCGAAGCGCAGAAGCGGGAAGGCGCTTCGGTGAAGAACGACGTCTCGGTGCCGGTTTCCAAGGTGCCGGCGTTCATCGGGGCGGCCACGGCAGCCTGCGAGCGCCTGATACCGGGGATCCGGGCGGCGCCGTTCGGCCATATCGGTGACGGCAATATCCACTTCAACCTGCTGCAGCCGGAGGGTGCCGATCCGGCGGCGTTCCTGGCGCAAGACCATGCGATTATGGATGCGGTGAACGGAGTGGTGCGCACCTTCGACGGCAGTTTCTCCGCCGAGCACGGGATCGGCCGTCTGAAACCATATATGATGCCGGAGTGGCGCGGCGGCGTCGAGCTTGATCTGATGCGGCGGATCAAGGCGGCATTCGATCCGCTGGGCATCCTTAATCCGGGGAAAGTGCTGCCGGATTGAGACGAGAACATTCGCACCGGGCTCGTTGTCGGTCGTAGAAACGGCTTCCTGCTCTCTCGCAGGTCACGACCGCGACCGCGACTCCCCATCCGCCCGGAAGCCCGCCGAGCGCCAAGGCCCGCGCTGCGGGGGCAGGAGCAGGCGCTGCGTCATGCTGACCGCCCCGGCTCCGGCAACCAGCAGAGCCGCGAACCAGCAGAAGCGCGACTCGTACCCCCAAGCGCCACCAACACGACAAACAGGACGCTGACCCCGACCAGTCCGCTGCCGCGCCCGGTGCCGCGCTGCGACGCCAGGGCGCCGAGCACCAGGAACACCACGAAAAGTGCCAGTGCCGCCGCCCGTACAAGGTCGAAGGTTTGCGCCGACAGATAGGCGATGGCGCCGGTGATGACCCAATCGGCTTGGCCGATGGCCGACATGACGGCGTAAATGACATGCGCCGGACCGGTGACGTAGAGCAGCGCGGCAAGCGCGATACCGCCGAGCCAGACCAGCGCGATGGCGTTGCGGTTCATCTGTCCGGTCCCCTGGGATTGAACACCATGCGGCAATGTGGGCTTTCGCCCTGTGCGGCGCTAGCCCCGAGTTGGCGAGCCGCAGCGATCAGCCCTACATCGGCCAGGATGGTCCACAGCGCGCCGCGCACCGCCGATTTCGATTTCGATCTGCCGGATGATCGGATCGCCCAGCATCCCGCCCGCCCGCGGGACACCGCTCGCCTGTTGCTCGTGGGAGAAAGGCTGCAGGACCGTGTCGTCGCCGACCTGCCGCACTGCCTCCAGCCCGGCGATGTGCTGGTGTGCAACGATACACGAGTGATCCCGGCCCGCCTTGCGGCACGCCGCGGCGAAGCGCGGATCGGCATCACACTGGACCGGCCCTTGGCGGATAACATCTGGCACGCGCTCGCCCGGAACGCCCGGCGGCTGCGAGTCGGCGACCTGCTTTCCTTCGAGCGGGCACCGGATCTGTGCGCCGCCGTGCGGTCGCGCGATGCGGATGGCGGGCTGATGCTCGCCTTCAATCTCGCCGGCCCGGCCTTTGCAGAAGCCCTCGCGCGGGCAGGTGAACTCGCGCTTCCACCCTACATCGAGCGTCCCGCTGGACCGCTGCCGGAAGACGCAAGCGACTACCAGACGCTGTTTGCCCACCACGACGGCGCTGTTGCCGCGCCGACCGCCGGCCTGCATTTCACGCCACGTCTGCTCGACGCGCTCGACCAGCGCGGGGTCCGGCTCGTCACCATCACCCTGCATGTCGGCGCCGGCACCTTCCTGCCGGTGCGCGCCGAGGACGTGGCCGACCACCGGTTGCATGCCGAACGCGGCGAAATCTCCGGGCGCGCGGCGGAGGTGATCAACCAAGCCCGCCGCAAAGGCGGGTCGGTGGTTGCGGTCGGCACCACATCCCTGCGTCTTCTGGAAACCGCTGCTGGCGATGATGGGGTGGTTCATCCTTTCGCCGGCGAGACCGAGCTGTTCATCCTGCCCGGCTATCAGTTCCGCGTGGTTGACCGGCTGATCACCAACTTCCACCTGCCGCGTTCGACGTTGTTCATGCTGGTATGCGCCTTCGCCGGTACCAACCGCATGCGAGCAGCCTATGCACATGCGATCGCCGGCGGATACCGGTTTTACTCCTACGGCGATGCCTGCTTGCTTCAAGCTGTCCCCCGGTGAACGCCTTCTCCTACAGCGTGTTCGCAACCGATCGCCTCGCCCGCGCCGGCCTGGTGCACACAGCGCACGGCCGGATCGAAACACCCGCCTTTATGCCGGTCGGAACCGCCGGCACCGTGAAGGCAATGACCGCCGAGGCGGTGCGCTCAACCGGTGCGCGAATTGTCCTGGGCAACACGTATCATCTGATGCTGCGCCCCGGTGCCGAGCGTGTCGCGGCACTTGGGGGCCTGCACCGGCTGATGGACTGGCCCGGTCCCATCCTGACCGATTCAGGCGGTTTCCAGGTGATGTCGCTGGCGCGCCTGCGCAAACTGGACCCGGACGGCGTCACCTTCCAGTCGCACATCGACGGTTCGACGCATCGCCTCACCCCGGCCCGCTCGGTCGAGATTCAACGCCAGCTCGACGCGACGATCAGCATGGTGCTGGACGAGTGCACCCCCTTCCCGGCCACCGCGCCGCAGGCACAATCCTCTATGGAACTGTCGCTGCGTTGGGCCGCGCTGTCGCGGGAGGCGTTCACACCTCGCACCGGCTATGCGTTGTTCGGCATCGTCCAGGGCGGCGTGTTCCCCGGACTGCGCGCAGCTTCCGCAGCGTCGCTCACCCGCCTCGGCTTCGATGGCTATGCGGTGGGCGGGCTAGCCGTCGGCGAAGGACAGGAAACGATGTTCGCGGTGCTCGACACCACGGTGCCGCTGTTGCCGGAGACCGTCCCGCGCTACTTGATGGGCGTCGGCAAACCCCAGGACATCCTGGGCGCGGTGCAGCGCGGAATCGACATGTTCGATTGTGTGATCCCGACCCGCTCCGGTCGCATGGCCCGCGCCTACACACGCAGCGGAGCCTTCAATCTGCGCAATGCCCGCTTCGCCGACGACCCAGCACCGATCGACCCCCGCTGTTACTGTCCCGCCTGCGCCCGGCACTGCCGTGCCTATATTCATCATCTGTTCAAAGCCGAGGAAATGCTTGGGCCGATGCTGCTGACTTGGCACAACCTGACCTATTATCAGGACCTCATGTACGGCCTGCGCGCGGCGATTCTGGCCGGCCGCCTCGCCGAGCACGCCGCGACGCTGCAAGAGGGCTGGCAGGCCGAGGAACCATCATGACCGATCCCGAAAGCCCCGGGCTGACGCAGCTCGGCCGGCCGACGCCGATTCCCGCCAACCCCGAGGTGGCAGAACTGGAACGCGTGCCCAACCCCGCGCGCGGCAAGCCCTATGTCGTTCGTTTCACCTGCCCGGAATTCACCTCGCTCTGCCCGGTCACCGGACAACCTGACTTCGCCCATATCATGATCGACTACATCCCGCGCGACTGGATCGTGGAAAGCAAGTCGCTGAAGCTCTATCTCTCATCCTTCCGCAATCACGGCGCCTTCCACGAGGCCTGCACCATGCACATTGCCGAGCGGCTGGTGGCGTTCCTCGATCCGCTGTGGCTCAGGATCGGCGGCTATTGGTATCCGCGCGGCGGCATCCCAATCGACGTGTTCTGGCAAACCGACGCACCGCCCGAACGCGCCTGGATACCGCCGCAAGACGTGGCGCCTTACCGGGGCCGTGCGTAATGTTTCATGCCACAGATCGCGCATCCTGACCCAGCGCGGGCGTCGGCGCTGATCCGCGATCGCGCCCTGGCGCTCGGCTTCGATGCCGTCGGCATCTGCCGCGCCGAGCTAGGCCCCGAGGTGCGCGAACGGCTCGCGTCGTTTCTGGCCGCCGGCCAACATGGCGACATGGGCTGGATGGCGGATCGCGCCGGGCAGCGCAGCCATCCGCGCTCGCTCTGGCCGGAGGCGCGCAGCGTGATCGCCCTCGGCCTCTCCTACGCCCCCGATGGCGACCCGCTGGCGACACTGCACCAACCCGCGAAAGGCAACATCTCCGTCTATGCGCGTGGGCGCGACTATCACGACGTGGTCAAGGGCATGCTGAAGCACTTGGCGCAGTTCATCGTCTCCCGCTTCGGCCCCGCGGTGAAAGTATTCGTCGATACCGCTCCGGTTATGGAGAAGCCGCTGGCGCAAACCGCCGGCCTCGGCTGGCAGGGCAAGCACACCAACCTGGTGTCGCGGCAACACGGATCGTGGCTGTTCCTGGGCGAAATCTACACCACGCTGGAGCTCGCCGCCGGGCCCGCGCATCCGGATCGCTGCGGCACTTGCACGCGCTGCCTGACAGCCTGCCCCACCGATGCTTTCCCGGCACCGTATCGGCTCGATGCCACGCGCTGCATCTCCTACCTGACGATCGAGCATACGGGCCCGATCCCGCGCGAGTTGCGGCCGCTGATGGGCAACCGGATCTATGGCTGTGACGATTGTCTTGCGGTCTGCCCCTGGAACCGTTTCGCGCGCGCCGCCCACCCCCGCCTCCGCGCGCGCCAGGATCTCGCCGCGCCGGAGCTCGCCGACCTCGCCGGGCTGGATGACGCAGGGTTTCGCCGCCGGTTCAGCGGCTCGCCGGTAAAACGTATCGGGCGTGACCGCTTCGTTCGCAACGTGCTGATCGCGATCGGCAATGCACGCCAGCCGAAGCTGCGACCGACCGCCGCCAGGCTGACCGCAGACCCCAACCCGGTGGTGGCCGAGGCCGCCGCCTGGGCCCTCGAGCAAATGGACACGCCGTGAAGCCGCGATCTGGCGGACTCACGAAACGCAGCGTCTCGCTGGCCGGGCATCGCACCAGCGTGGCGCTGGAACCGGAATTCTGGTCGGCCCTGGCCGAGATCGCCACGAGCCGGGGGCTGACCCTCTCGGCGCTGGTCGCCGAAACCGATGCCGGGCGCACACCGGACCAACCCCTGGCCTCCGCCCTGCGCGTGCTCGCACTGCGCGCGTTCTTCCCCGGGCGCGATCCGCCGAAGCGTTAACCTGCCGATAAGAACACCTCTGCAACCTCCGCCGGCGCCAAAGCCGCCAATGTTGGAGAGTAAAGGCATGCCCCCGGAAGCATTTATGTCCCTGCCGGAAGCCACTCCGGTCAGCCGCCTTGTTTTGTCCGATCGGCTGATCGCCTTGGCCGAGGCGGCCGATCGTGCCGGTTTTCTCTCTGTAGCAGTGCGGCTGGTACGCCTGGCCAACTCCGTGCTCGAGGTGCCACGCGGCGTGACGCATTAAAGCATTATCTGTCCGGCTTTGTCGGGTGCTATATATCGACCGTGCTCAAGGAGGGACCGTGCAATGAAACCGGCCGGCAGTGTGCTTGCCCGAACGATCGCGGCGGTGGTGCTGGCCGGCACGCTAACGTTCGCGCCGGCCGTCCAGTCGCCGGTACGAGCCGGTGGATGGTCCGGCGGCGGCGGTGGTGGATGGCATGGCGGCGGTGGATGGTCCGGCGGCGGCGGTGGATGGCATGGCGGCGGTGGATGGTCCGGCGGCGGCTGGCATGGCGGCGGGGGGGGCTGGGGCGGCGGATGGGGTTGGCGTGGCGGCGGCTGCTGTTGGGGCGGCTGGGGCGGTGTCGTGATCGCGCCGCCCGTGGTCGTGGCCCCCCCGGTCTATTATCCGCCGCCGCCCGTGTATTACGCACCCCCGCCGACTTACTACGCGCCGCCGCCGGGGTACTACGCTGCACCGCCGGCCTACGCGCCGCACTGATCGGCTTTCACTTGGCTGTGGCTTTCTGATCTTCAGACGCTGTGGTACCACCAGCCGTCCGAAGGAGTCAGACTATGGCCGAGATCCCCACTGCGTTCCGTGACCTGCTCGAGCAGAAAAAAGCGTTCGCCAATATCGCCACCGTCATGGCGGACGGCTCACCGCAAGTCACACCCGTGTGGTTCGATTACGCCAATGGCAAAATCCGGATGAACACCGCGAAGGGCCGAGTGAAGGCGCGAACCATGAAGCAGGGTTCCAAGGTGGCGTTGGCCATCATGGATCCGGACAATGCGTACCGCTACATACAGATCCGCGGGCATGTGGAACGTGTCACCGAGCATGGCGCCGATGCACATATCGATTTATTGGCAAAGAAATACCTCGGCAAGGACAAGTATCCGTACGCACAGCCGGGCGAGCAGCGCGTGATGTTTGAGATCATACCGATCCGCCTAGAAACTGACCTGCTTCAGGTATGGATAGTCCGTCAGCGAGGTCAAGCGCTCTGCCGTCAGCGCGTTCCATGCTTTGCAGAGCGCGTCGAGGATGGCCTCATAGCTGTTGAGAAGCCTGTGGCTGAGATGGCGCTCGCGCAGATAGAGCCAGACGCGTTCCACCGGATTGAGTTCTGGGCTGTAGGCGGGCTGTAGCAGCAAGGAGATGGTCTTGGGCACCATCAGGTCCTCGGCGATATGCCAGCCGGCCTGATCGGCGACCATCACGGCGTGCTCGTCGCTGGCGAGCGTGGCGGCGAACTTGTCCAGGAACAGTTGCATGGCCTGCGTATTCAGTTCCGGCAGCACCAGCGCGAACGCCCGGCCGGTCTTGGGCTGAACGGTGGCGAACAGGTGAGCCCAGGTATAGCGCTGATCGCACAAGCCCGGCGGGCGCTGGCCGCGGGTGAACCAGCGATGGCAGACCCGCCCCTTCTGGCCGAACCTGGCTTCGTCCTGAAACCAGAGTGTCAGGCGTTTGCCCGGATTGGCCGCTGCGATGCGATCCAGCTCATTTTGAAGCCCCCTTTTGCGAACGCTTCCCGCGCTGCCGGATCGGCCTTCGGGTGCGACGGCCTGGCCTTCTGCCGCGACAAGCCGAGCTTCTTCATCAGCTTGGACATGTGCCCCGCGTGGTAGCGCACGCCCCAGCGGCGCGTGACTTCATCGCACAGGTCCGCCAATGTCCATGCCGACAGGTCGGTTTTTTCCGCATCCGGACCGTCCAGCACGACCTGCCGAAGTTGCTTCATCTGCTCCTCGTCGAGCCGCGGCTTGGCGCCCGGACGGGGGCGGTCGTGTAGTCCATCCAGGCCCTCGGCGTTGTAGCGACCTACCGCGTCGTGTAACGCCTGCCGCTCCATCCCGGCCAACCGTGCCGCCTCGCCTCGCGTCATGCCCTCGAGCGCGTTCGCGATCGCCTGCATGCGCGCCGCAGCCGTGCGATCCGGCTCCTGCCGTGCACGCTTCCGAAGCTCCGTAGGCGATATGTCATCACGAATCACCAAGCGCTTGCCGCCCATCAGCCCACCCCATCAGGTCAGGCCGTCACCCAACCAGCGCTCCCCGCGCCGCTCCAAATCACACCCGAGTCAACAACAGTGCAGAGCGGTATCACCCCAGAATCCGTGCAAACCATGGGCTGAACTGAGCACGCGCGACTCCACCTCTCCCGCAGCGGCGGGGGAGGTCGGTTCGCAAAGCGAACCGGGTGAGGGTGCCCTTACAGTGAGTGCCACAACTCCTGATGACGCGCCGGGAATTCCGCGTCCCGATGCACATGCACCGACAACAAGAGACCGAACCCCAGCATCGCTGTGATCATCGCCGATCCGCCGTGCGACACCAGCGGCAGCGGCACGCCGCCCACCGGGATCACCCCCATCACCATGGCAATGTTGACGAACACATACATGAAGAAATTCACCGACAGCCCAAGCGCCACCAGCCGTCCGAACTGATGCCGGCAGCGCAATGCGATCAGCATCCCGCCCAACACAATCAGCCCCAGCAACACCATCACCCCCAGCGCGCCGACATAGCCGAACTCCTCGGCGATCAAGGTGAAGATGAAATCCGTCTGCTTCTCCGGCAGGAAGTCGAGATGGGACTGCGTCCCGTGCATGAAGCCTTGTCCCCACATCCCGCCAGATCCGAGCGCAATTTTCGACTGAATGATGTTGTAACCGGCGCCGAGTGGATCGCTCTCCGGATGCAGGAACGTGTCGATGCGGGCGCGCTGGTAGCCGTGCAGATGCCGGTACGCGAAGTCGGCGACCACCGGCAATGGCGCCAACACCAAGGCGAATTTCCACCATCGCACGCCCGCGGCCAGGAACACCGACCCGCCCACCACTACAGTGATCACCGCGGTGCCCAGATTGGGCTCCTTCAGGATCAGCGCGGTCGGCGCGGCGACCGCTAGCAAAGGTGGGATCAGGAACAGCGGATTGCCGATCCGCTCCCAGGAGGCACGATGGAACCATGACGCCAGCGCCAACACGAGCGCGATCTTCATCAGTTCCGAAGGCTGCAGTTCCAGCCCGCCAAGCTCGATCCAGCGTTGCGCGCCCTTGCCGACATGGCCGAAGCGCGCCACGGCCAGCAGCAACACCAGCGCCGCGAAATACACAGGCCAAGCCAACCGGGCGATCACCCGGATATCGACCATCCCCAGAACGAGCATCAGTGCCAGGCAGGCCGCGAAGCGGACCGCATCTCTCTCCGCATACGGCTCGGGTCCGCCGCCGGCGCTGTACAGCGCGGTGTAGCCCACGGCGGCCAGCCCGCACAGCAACAGCACATACAGCCAGCTCACCCGAAACAACTTGCCAGTGATATCGACAGACGTTTCGCGCCACAGCCGACGCTCGATCATGCCGGCCGCTCCTGCGCAACCAGACCGGGAGAGCCGCCGCGCGGCGTGCTGCGATCAGCAGGGTCCCGGGCCAGCGCCGCCATCATGATATCCCGCGCCACCGGCGCGGCGGCGGTTGCTCCGGCGTTACCGTGCTCGATCACCACCGACACGGCATATTTCGGCGCATCGTACGGGGCGTAGGCGACGAACAGAGCATTGGGACGGTATTTCCACGGCAGTTTCGAACTGTCGAAGCCGTGCTCGCGCTGGGCCCGGGATACCCGCCGCAGCTGCGCCGACCCCGTCTTACCCGCCATCTGCCAACGTGAATCCGGCAAGCGCGCCTCCGGCGCCGTCCCGCCGCGATCGTTTACCACCGCCCACATCCCGCTGCGCACCGCGGCCAGAAAGCGGTCGGGCAAACCCAGCTCCGGCCAGTCCTCCGTGGCCGACCCGGGCAGAAGCTCGCCCCCGATCTTACGCGCGACGCGCGGCTGCACCGCGCGCCCGCTCGCCACCCGCGCGGCATAGATCGCGAGCTGCAGGGGCGTGACCTGGATGTAGCCCTGCCCGATGCCGGCCACCACGGTATCTCCGAGGTTCCACGGATGCCCGCGCGACCGGCGCCAGCTCCGCGTCGGGATAAGTCCAGGCTGCTGCGCCGGAAGGTCGAGATCCAGGCTGGTGCCCAGGCCAAGCCGATGCCCCATCGCCGCAATCGGATCGATCCCGGCCTTCAGAGCCACCTGGTAGAAATACACGTCGCAACTGTTCTTGAGCCCGCCGTGCAGATCCAGCGAGCCATGCCCGCCTTTGCGCCAGCAATGGAACCGGGCGTTGCCCAGATCGAAATATCCCGGGCAGGAAAATCTCTCCCCCGTGGTGATCGCCCCGGATTGCAATGCCGCGAGCGCCACCGCCATCTTGAAGGTCGAGCCCGGGGAAAACAGGCCGTCGGTGGGCTTGTTGATCAACGGACCGCGCGGGTCTTTCACCCAGGCCTGCCATTGCCCCTGCGGCACGCCTGAGTTGAACAGGCTCGGATCAAAGGAGGGGTTGCTTGCCATCGCCAGCACCGCGCCGTTGCGGCAGTCCAGCACCACCGCGCTGGCGCTCTCGCCGCCGAGCCGCGCCAGCGCTGTCTGCTGCAGGCCCATGTCCAGCGCCAGCTCCACGTCATCGCCCGGTGCGCCTTCCTGCCGAGCCAGCTCACGAATTGCCCGACCATAGGCATTGACCTCGAGCTGCACATCGCCGGCACGGCCGCGCAATTCGAGTTCGCGCGCCTTTTCCACCCCGGCGCGTCCCACGCGGATGCCAGGAAGCGACAGCATCGGGTCGGCATCGACATCCTTTTCATTGGGCGGAGCGACGTAGCCGATCACGTGTGCCATCCGCTCGGCGAATGGATAGACCCGCGTCGCGCCGACATCGACCAGAATGCCCGGCAGGTCGGGCGCATTCACCTCCAACCGGGCCATTTCGTCCCAGGTCAGGAACTCGCGCACCATGATGGGGACGAAGCGCCGTTGGCGTTTCAGGTCCCGCTCGATCCGCGCGCGCTCGTGATCATCGAGCTGAACCAGCGCCGCGAGATTATCCAGCGTACGGCCGACATCCGTCGTCTGTTCGGCAACCAGCAATGCGCGCCAGTTCTGCTTATTCCCGGCAAGCACCACGCCGAAGCGATCGACGATCCGCCCCCGCGGCGGAGCGATCATGCGTACGCTGATGCTGTTGTCGCGCGCCAGCGTCGCATAGCGCGCGCCCTCGGCGACCTGCAACTCATACAGCCGCACGCCGAGCACCCCGAGCCCCGCGAGTTGCGCGCCCATCATCAGCAGGGCGCGACGGGTGAACACATTCGTCCGACGCGTCTCGCGACGCATTCAGGCCCGCTCCGGTGCGGCGACGCTCCGATGCGCCAGCGTAAACAGGATCGTCAACGCGGGATACAGCGCGGCGGTCAGCACGGCCTGAAACACCGCTGGTGCCGGCGGCAGCCAGCGGAAGCCGACCACCGCGGCCAGCGCCCACATCAGCGCCCCTGCCCCGGCGGCAAACACGAGAAAGGCCAACCAGATCACCAGAAATCCCTGCTTCGCCAGAGTCCGGCGCCATCGCACGCACAGCGCATGCACCGCCAGCAGCACGACGACACTGTCGCCCAGTGGCAGCCAGGCGAGCAGGTCGAGCAGGAGGCCGATCAGAAACACGGCCACCGGCGGCATCGAGGCGGGACGGAACAACGACCAGAAGAAAACCGATGCCACGGTGACTGCCGGCAGCAGTACCGCTTGGTCCGGTACACCCAACGGCGTGTTGCTCAGCAGCATCAGCATCAGGGTGCAGGCAACCGGAAAGCACCGGCGCCCGGCGATATCGAGCCGGCGCCAGAGCGTCTGCCTGGGACGTATCCCCGGGACGCGATCGACCTCGACCACACCAATCACTGCGAACGGGCCAAAGGAGATGGCACCGGACGCGCCACGGCCTCGGGCGAAGGTATCCCGGACGCGCCGTAATCGAAAATGTGCACGATCGTTAGTTGGTCCAGTTCAGCCGCCGGAACCACTTCCGGCACGTGGTCCGGCGAATAGTGCACCGTCCCCACCGGCAGGTCGGGCGGCAACGCATCGGCATCGCCGCTGGTCACCACCTGATCGCCCTCTTTGGGCACGGCATCCGACCAATAGATCAGCCGCGGGCGCGGCCCGTTGGTCCCCACGAGAATCGCGCGCTCATGCGCCCCTTGCAGCACGACCGGAATGCGGCTGTTGAGATCGGTGATCAGCAGCACGCGTGCGGACCGGGCGCCGACATCAGTCACCCGCCCCACCAACCCCCGGGCATCCAGTGCGATCTGCCCCTTGCGGATGAAATGATGTGGCCCCACCGACAGCAGTACCGCCTTGGCGTAAACCCCGCCATCATCGGCGACAACACGTGCCGTCACGAAAGCGGGCGCGGGCGTCGGTATCCAATTCAGCTCCTGTTTCAACCGCTGGTTTTCGCTGTCGAGCGCCAGCGCCACGCTACGCCACTTGCGCAGCTCTTCGTTCTCGGCACGCAGCGCCACATTCTCATCCCGGATCGCCCACAGCGCCTCCAGGTCGCCCACAACCGAACGCGCCTGCTCGAGCGGGACGGAAAGCGCCGCGTAAATCGGCGCGAGCACATCGCCCAGGGAAATCCGTGCACGGTCCGCGATCAGCGCATCCACCTTGCCGAGTAGAATGACGCCGAACGAAGCAACAAACAGTACGGGCAGGGTGAGTTTGGCAAGCGCCTGCCGGGTCTGCACCGAGAGCCGGATCACGCACTCGCTCCCTGGCTCACCATCATGCCCGGCGAAGGCTGACGATCCGCGCCTGGCATAGCTCCGTAGCCCTCCGTGTGGCCTCCGCGCTTTTCCGTGTGAACCGCTTTTCCACGCCGCTCCAAGCCGCCTAGTACATCGTCGTCAGAACGTTGCGCAGCCGCTTCATCTCCTCCAGCGCCCGCCCTGTCCCCAGCGCCACGCACTGCAATGCATCCTCCGCAACCGCCACCGGCAAGCCGGTCGCATCCCGCAACACCTGGTCCAGACGATAAAGCAGGGACCCGCCGCCGGTCAGCACAATCCCTTTATCGACGATATCAGCCGCCAGTTCCGGCGGCGTGTTCTCGAGCGCCACTTTGACCGCCTCGACAATCGCGCCGACCGGCTCTGCCAGGCTTTCCGCGATCTGCCGCTGCGCCACCACGATCTCGCGCGGCACGCCGTTCATCAGGTCGCGGCCCTTCACCTCCCGCCACGGACCGTCGTCGCTGTCCTCCGGCGTGCAGGCCGCGCCGATGTCCATCTTGATCCGCTCGGCACTCGACTCGCCGATCAGCAGGTTATGGTTGCGGCGTATGTAACTGATAATCGCCTCGTCCATCTTGTCGCCGCCGACCCGGACGCTGCGCGAATAGACGATGCCGCCCAGCGAGATTACCGCTACCTCGGTCGTTCCACCGCCCACATCGACGATCATGCTGCCGGAGGGCTCGGTCACCGGCAGCCCGGCACCGATCGCCGCGGCCATCGGCTCTTCAATCAGCAGGACACGGCGGGCGCCCGCGCTCTCCGCGCTCTCCTGAATGGCGCGCCGCTCCACTGCCGTGGACCCGGACGGCACGCACACGATGATCATCGGCGAGGCGAATCCTCGGCGATTATGCACGCGCCGGATGAAATGCTTGATCATCTCCTCCGCGACTTCGAAATCGGCGATGACCCCGTCCCGCAATGGACGGATGGCCGAAATGTTACCCGGCGTGCGACCAAGCATCTGCTTGGCTTCCTCGCCCACCGCCAATACCTGTTTCTTGCCGCGGACGTCGGCGATGGCCACCACGCTTGGTTCAGCCAGCACGATGCCGCGGCCCTTGACGTAAACCAGAGTGTTAGCGGTGCCGAGATCAATGGCCATGTCGGCTGACATGAAGCCGAGCACCCGAGAAAACATCTATGGAACCTTTGTGCCGTCCGTGCGGGGAGGCGCTGGGCTTAGCCTTGCAATGGGGGGTTCACAAGAGGGTGCGCGACTGGCCCCGAAGAATGCCCGATTCCGGCCACAGAATGTCCGGTACGAATGCCTTGTTTCGAACAGTTGGCAACGGAGATCCCATGATGCGTAAGTTCACCCTCGCCCTGGTTTCCGCCGGCATGATGCTGGCCCTCGCCGGCTGCGGCTACAGCCCCGGCGAGCGGGCGGTCACCGGCGGCGCGCTCGGCGCGGGCGCAGGCGCAGGCATTGCGGCCGTCACCGGCGGCAAACCGCTGACCGGCGCGCTGATCGGCGGCGGCGCCGGCGCGCTGGGCGGCGCTCTGACCGCGCCGTAACGATCAGTCTGGCGTACTATCCGGCTTTGGTGTTCAGTGGCCGGCGATGCATATCGCCGACCACTGGAGCGCCGATGGTTCGTGTTGTCTTCGTCGCGCTGGCGCTTAGCGCGCTTACCGGTTGTGCCCGCTCGCCCCAGTCGATCGGTCTAACCGGCGGGCCCCAGCCGAAACCGCCGATCCAACCCAGCGACGACACTCTCGCCAGCCCCGGTGTGCCGCAAGGCTTGGCTAAGTTCAATTCCAGCGTCCAGCCATCGACCGGCAACGGCCGTTACTACGGCTATTAGCTAGCCAAGCAGCGCTAGGCCGAAAGCGCCTCCGGCGCGGTACGCACCCGTTTGACCAGCAGCTTGTTCAGCGCATGCACATAGGCCCGGGCCGAGGCGACGATCGTATCCGTATCCGCCCCCTGCCCATCGACCATCTTCCCGTTCTCTTCCAGGCGGACGGTCGTCTTGGCCTGCGCATCGGTCCCCTCGGTCACCGCACCCACCGAGAAAAGCACGAGGTTCGCCTCGTGCGGAAACAGCTCACGGATCGCCTTGAACGTGGCATCGACCGGCCCGTCCCCGGTGCTGACCGCGTGCCTTACTACGCCGTCGATTTCCAGTTCCAATTCGGCCCGTTGCGGCGCCTTCGAGCCCGCATGCACGTCCAGCGACACAAAGCGGATACGCTCGTGGTCGCGCATCACCTCGTCATCCACCAGCGCCATCAAGTCCTCGTCGTACACCACCTTCTTGCGATCGGCGAGTTCCTTGAACCGGCGAAACGCAACATTGAGCTGGTTGTCACCGATCTCGTACCCGAGCGAGCGCAGCTTGTCGCGGAACGCCGCGCGTCCCGAATGCTTTCCCATCACCAAGTTGGATTTCGTCCAGCCGACGCTCTCAGGCGTCATGATCTCATACGTTGCAGCGTTCTTCAGCACACCGTCCTGGTGGATACCCGCTTCATGAGCGAATGCATTACGCCCGACGATTGCCTTGTTCGGCTGTACGTTGAACCCAGTGATCGTGGACAACAGCCGCGACACGCGCAGAATATTCCGCGTCTTCACGTTGTTGCGGAACGGCACCCGGTCGTTCCGCACCCGGATGGCCATAACCGCCTCTTCCAATGAGGCGTTGCCGGCCCGTTCGCCTATCCCGTTGATGGTCGATTCAATCTGCCGCACGCCGGCGCTGATCGCCGCCAGCGTATTCGCGACCGCCAAACCCAGGTCGTTGTGGTTGTGGGTGGACAGAATGATCTTGTCGGCCCCCGGCACCCGTTCGCGGATCATGGTGAAGATGCGCGCCATATCTTCCGGCAGCGCGTAGCCGACCGTGTCGGGGATGTTGATGGTGGTGGCACCGGCCTGGATCGCCGCCTCGCAGCAGTGGCAGAGGAAGTCTGGCTCGGTTCGCGTGCCGTCCTCGGCCGACCATTCGACATCGTCGGTATAGTTGCGTGCCAGCGTCACGCTGTTGGCGACGGCTTCCAGCACCTGCTCCGGTTCCATCCGCAGCTTGTATTTCATGTGCAGCGCGGAGGTACTCAGGAAACTGTGGATTCGCTTCCGCTTCGCCGGCCGCACCGCCTCGGCGGCGCGCATGATGTCCTCCCGCCCCGATCGAGCGAGCCCGCAGATCACCGGCGTGTCGTCGCGCTGGCCCAGCGTTTCGGCGATCGCTTTGACGGATTCGAAATCACCCGGGGAGGCGATCGGGAAACCGGCCTCGATCACGTCCACGCCCAGTTCCCCCAGCGCCTCAGCCATGCGGATCTTCTCGTTCAGGTTCATCGAGAAGCCCGGCGATTGCTCACCGTCACGCAGCGTGGTGTCGAACAGGATGATGCGGCTGTCGTCCAGCTTGCCGAAGCTGGGATGCTCGATGCTCATTGTGGGTCGGTCCTCAGCGAGGATTGCACGCTCGACTTAACCTCAGGGCTTCCCCCGAGCGATGGCCGGCGTTTAACGACCCGGCGCGGCGCTCAGGGGCGGCTAAGTCGAAGGAGGAGGCCGAGTGTCAACAGCCGCAGCGTGCCGCGCGCGGCGAAGCGGGCGGTTCGGCAGGCCATACGGACGCCGCAGCAGAGCATCAGCCGCTTATACGCCGGTACGCCTCGGCCCGCAAGCACGTCTGTTCCCCCTCCTCTCGCGACCTCTCGCGGAAGGGGAAGGGGGAGGGGACGCCCACCTGCCGCTCAGAGACGCCCCAGCGTGCTACAAGTCCTGGAGCGGCGTCGCTCTCCGCACAGCCCAAGGCGCCGCCCTATTCTTCGGTGTAAGGGTTCTTCGTCCCCCGCATCTCGATCCGGATCGGCACCCCGGCCAGACCGAAGGTCTCGCGCAACCCGTTTACCAGATAGCGCCGGTACTCCTCCGGCACCCGCTCCGCCCGCGTGCCGAACATCACGAAGGTCGGAGGTCGGGCCTTCGCCTGAGTGATGTAGCGCAGCTTCAACCGCCGCTTCTCCACCATGGGCGGTGGATGCCGCTCCACCGTCGCCTGGAACCAACGGTTCAGCTCCGCTGTCGGCACCCGCCCGTTCCACAACTCGTACGCGCGCCAGGCCGCCGGCAACAGTTTCGCCACCCCCGCCCCCGTCAGCGCGGAGATCGGTACCAGTTCGATGCCCTTCATCTGCGCCAGGCTAGCCGCCAATCTCGCCTCCGCCGCCTGCCGGGCGGCGGCGCGATCAGCCACTGTGTCCCACTTGTTCAGTGCGATCACCGCCGCCCGCCCCTCCCGCTCGATAAGCTGAGCGATGTGCAGGTCCTGATCGAGCACGCCCTCTACGGCATCCACCACAAGCACGACCACCTCAGCCATGCGCAATGCGCCGATCGCGGCACCGACCGACATTTTCTCCAGCACCGCCTCGATCCGCGCGCGCCGGCGCAGGCCGGCAGTATCCACCAGTTCGATCCGCCGGCCATCCGCGTCGATCAGCAGCACCGGAACGGCGTCGCGGGTCAGCCCCGGTTCCGGGCCGGTGACCATCCGCTCCTCCCCGACCAGTCGGTTGAGCAGAGTGGATTTGCCGGCATTAGGCCGGCCGACGATAGCCAGCTTCAACGGTCGCTCCGCGTCCGGTTCGGCAGCCTCAGGCGGCGGCAGCCGGTCCGCGATTTCAGTCATCAGCGCTGCGATCGCGTCCCCATGCTCCGCGGAGACCGCGACCGGCTCGCCCAACCCCAGCGCGTAGGTATCCAGCACGTCGGAAGCGGCCGCCCGTCCCTCCGCCTTGTTGGCCACCAGCAGCACCCGGCGTCCCTGCCGGTGCAGCCACCGGGCGAAATGCCGGTCAGCCGGGGTCAGCCCGCCCCGGGCATCGACCACGAACAGCACAAGGTCGGCCTGGGCAACCGCATGCGCGGCCGAAGCATGCATACGGCCGGCCAGGGACTCTGGGGCGGCTTCCTCCAGCCCCGCAGTGTCCACCAGGCGTACTTCCCGGCCGCGCAGCAGGGCGCGCGCTTCCTTGCGGTCACGCGTGACACCCGGCTGGTCCGAAACCAGCGCCGCACGGCGGCCGGCGAGCCGGTTGAACAGGGTGGATTTGCCGACATTCGGCCGCCCGGCAATGACCACCAACGGCAGCATCGATCTATCGCAGTGCGATCAGCCGGCCGTCTTCCGCGATCATCAGCAGCGTCCCGTCAACCACCACCGGCTGGATCGGCGCGGCCACCCCGGGCAGCTTCTGCTGGCCCAGAATCTCTCCCGTATAAGGACTGACCGCCAGCGCTGAACGGCTGGTTCCCGCCACCACCAACCGGTCGCTCGCCAGCACGGGGCCAAACCACGTGATCGGGTTGTTCAGGTTTTTCGGATTCATCGAACGCGGCAACTGTCGCGTCCAGGCCACCCGCCCGTCATTCGCATGCACCGCCGTCATCACCTGATCGAGCGTCACCAGGAACACCCAGTCGCCCACCACCCAAGGGCTGTCCAGCCCTGCAACATGGATCTGCCATAGCCGGCGCCCCGAATAGAGGTCGTTCGCCACCGCCAGCCCGCCCATACCGATCGCAAAGACCTGGCCGCCCGAGATCGCCGGCATGCCGCGGATCGAGTTGATGTCCAGCAGCCCGCCGCCGACGCCCGGCGCCACTAGGTTGTCGGTCCAAACCACAGTTCCGCCATCGGCACGCAGCGCCGACAACTCGCCGGAGGCGAACGCCGCCACCACAATCCCGTTGGCATAGGCTGGCGCCGGCTCCCCCAGCATCGCGGTCACCGCGTTCGCCGCCTGATAATCCCACAGGCGCCGCCCGGCGGCGATGTCCAGCGCCACGATCCGGTCCTCGATCGTGGTGACGAAGATGCGTCCCTCGACGACGGTGGGGCCGCCGCGCACCGGAGCGCCGAGATTCACCCGCCACACCTGAGTGCCGCGCGCGGCATCCACCGCCACCACATCACCCAGCCCATTCACCGCATACAGCACGCCGGCGGCCGTCCCGAGGCCGCCGCCGACATTGGTGCTGCGGTTGTTCTCCGCCTTGGTATCGAACCGCCAATGCACATGCCCGTCGCGCAGGTCGAACGCGGAGACCCGGGCATTCGAATCCATCGTATAGACGATCCCGGCCGCCACCACCGGCTGCGCCAGCACCTTCTGCCGATATCCGCCGCCGGCGCCGATCGGCGCCTCCCACACCTCGGCCAGGCTCGCCCGCGCCTCCAAATGGCCCATCAGATGCGGCGGATTGCCGCCGGGAAGCGGCCAGGCCGCGTTACGCACCGGCGGCGGCAAGACCACCTTCGGTGCTCCCTGACCGACCACCAGGGCGTTCGCCGGACCGAGTACCGGTTCACGCTTGCCCGGGATTGGCGGCTTGTTGGTGCCGAACCAGTTGTTCCACAGCCCGCAGCCGGCCAGCGCAAGAGGCAGGCCGAGTGCCGCCCGCCGCGCAATCGCGCGGCGCGGCCCGATACGTTGCATGTTCACCCCTGCAATTGAGCCAGGACTGCGGCAGCGCGTTGGCGCACGCCGGTGGGCGCCGTCGTGTCATGCGTCAGCGCGGTCAAACTGTCCTTTGCCTCGGCGGTTTTGCCTTGCCGCAGCGCCAGCAGCGCGAGCTGTTCCTCGGCCATTGCGTGCCAGGGGTTGCTCGGCTGGGCCAGCGGCCGCAACCGCGCCTCCAGTATACCGGGATCACCGCTGTCGAGCTGATGCTGCGTCCACATCAGCGTGGCAAGGTCACGCAGCAGCGGATCCGCGCCTGGATCGGCCGCGACCTCGTTCCACATCGCCAACGCCTGCGCCGGATGCGCCGTGGCCAGGATCGCCGCCGATCGCAAGCGCGCCAAGGTTCGATAGCCCTCCGGCGTGCCGCCGCCTGTCAATCTCGTGAACCCGGCCAGCCCGGCGTCGCGCGCCGCGTTTGCCGTCGGTCCGGTCGTCGCGACCTGCAGCATTGCCTGGATGTACACAGCAGCAACGGCCTGATCCTGACGCGCCTGGCGCCAGCGCCAAGCCTGCCACCCGGCCACCGCTGCGATCACCAGCAAGGCGACCGCGACGATGACCCCGGCATATTTGGTTGCCAGATGGCGCGCTCGTTCGGCGCGTAGTTCTTCCTCGACCTCGTCGAAAATATCGGGCACGCAAGCACTCCCTTGGCGGCGCGATACATACAGGCCGCCGTGCCGGCGCAAAAGGCCGCTTACCTCCTTGCAGGCGGTTCGGGCCTCCCGCACAGTAAAGGACGCTCAACCTTGAGGACGCGAGGGCTTCCCCGATGAGCGACCGAACTCCCGTATTCACCGGCGGTTGCCAGTGCGGCGCGGTGCGCTACGCGATCTACGGCGTGGTGGAGGCTGGCATCTGCTATTGCAGGATGTGCCAGAAGGCGGTCGGCGGTCCGTTCTTCGCCTGGGCGATGAGCCCGTTGCGCGACTTCGCCTGGACACGCGGCCAGCCCGCCACCTACCGCAGCTCCTCGGTCGCCACCCGCGGCTTCTGCCCCTGTTGTGGCACGCCGCTCATCTTCCAGTACGACAGCCGCGCGGACTCGATCGACGTGTCCATCGGGAGCCTGGACCGGTCGTGGGATGTGGCGCCGACCCGGGCGCTCGGCAGCGAGAGCCGGCTCCCGTGGTGCGAGGGCAGCCGGTTGGATGCCTTGCCCACCCATCAGACTGGCACGCTCAATCCGCCCCCCGAGTTGGCAACCATCATCGATTTCCAACACCCGGACCACAACACGCCGCCTGACTGGCGACCGCGCACAGTCTCAGGGGGCGCATGATGGACGTACTGGTGCAACTCGAGGAGCTGCTGACCACCAAGGGACGCAGACGCTATGGCTTGCACGACGTGTCGCAGCTTCAGCACGCGCTCCAGGCGGCGTGGCTCGGCGCCGACCCGCCGCTGATCGCCGCTGCACTGCTGCATGATATCGGCCACATGATGCACGAGCTGCGTGAAAACCCTGCTGGCGAGGGCATAGACGACCCCACGAGAAGGCGGGGTATCAGTTCCCGCGCCGCTGTTTCGGCCCGGCGGCCACCGAGCCGGGCCGGCTGCATGTGGCGGCGAAGCGCTAGCTTTGCGCGGCCGAACCGGACTATTTCGCCACGGTCGCTCCCGATTTGGCACTTAGTCTCAAGCTGCACGATGAGTGCCGCGGAAGTGGCAGCTTTTCGCGCCGACCCCCACGCCGAGGCTGCCGTGCGGCTGCGGCGCTTCGATGAGGCGGCGAAGGTAAAGGACCTCGAGACGCCTCCTGTCCCCTATTTTATGCAGGCGGTGGCCGCGTGTTTGCCGCCGCCGGGATACAGCCCCTGACACACCGAGCCGCCCGACCCGCGCCTGGCAGACCGCGGCACATCTGTCACCCTGATGTCGACACGGAGAGCCTGACGAGGCTCGCACGCCTCGCCGCCCTGGTCTGTGAGACCGCGATGGCCGGCATCGGGCTCGTTCAGGACGGATCGCTGCGACTTGCCGCTGGGCTTGGCGTCGGACCGGAAGCACTGGACCTCTTGCCGGCCCTCCAGGACGCCGGGGTCGTCGCCGGCGAACCCCCCGGCAGCGGCGTCGCGAGGTTTTGTGCGGCGACCCGTTTGGGGTGGCGGGACCGAACCGTCGGCGTGCTGTTCGTACTCGACGACACCCCACGCCCGGGCGGCCTGACGGCTCGGCAGAGCGAAGCCTTGCGGCTGTTGGCCGAGCAAGCCTCGGCTGCAGCCGGGGTGCAGAACGTGTACGAGGAGATCTTCCAATCCGCGGCCGTCGATCTGGTGTTGATCGATGTCGCTGAGGGCGGAATGATCCGGTTCGAGGACACGAACCGGATTCATTTGCGCAACGGAGGGTTCACCCGCGAATCCTTCATCGGCCGCACCCCAGAAGACGTCTTTGATGCTGTTGGCGCCGCCTTCGCCCGCAGCCAGTACACCAAGGTGATCGAAACCGGTCAGCCGGTGGAGTACGAGGCCGCCCTGCCCTTCCCGAGCGGGGAACGGGTCCGCCACTCCACACTGACGCCGCTGCTCGACCAAACGGGGCGCGTCAGCAAGATCCTGCTGACCTCGGTGGACATGACCGACGCCCGGCATGCCGAGGCGGAGTTGCGTCAGGCGCAGAAGATGCAGGCCCTCGGACAGCTGACCAGCGGCATTGCGCATGATTTCAACAATCTGCTCACCGCCATCCTGGGCAGTCTCGACTTGCTCGGCGGGCTCGCCGAGGACGTCATCGCCCGGCGGCGGATCGACACCGCGCGAAGGGCGGTCGAGCGCGGCACGCGGCTGACGCGCCAGTTGCTGACCTTCGCCCGCCGCCAGACCATCAACGCGCAGCTGGTGGGGATCGGCGCCCTGATTGAGGGAATGCGCGACATGCTGGTGCTGGCGGTCGGCAGCACAGTGCAGGTTTCGGTCTCGCTGGCCGACGACCTCTGGCCGGTGATGGCGGACCATACGGCGATCGAGCAGGTGATCCTGAACCTGGCGCTCAACGCGCGCGACGCTATGGCCAAGGGCGGGCGGCTGACCATCACAGCGGACAACGCGGCAGTTCCCGCGGATTCCGCGGAACCGCCCGGCGGGGAATACGTGCGGATCACCGTCACCGACGATGGCCACGGTATGCCGCGCGAGGTAGCAGAACGGGCCTTCGAGCCGTTCTTCACCACGAAGACAGGCGGCCAGGGCACCGGGCTGGGGCTGAGCCAGGTTTATGGCTTGGTCACCCAGTTCGGGGGCACCGCCCGGCTGCACAGTACCGAAGGCGTGGGTACGACGGTGGAGCTCTATTTGCGGCGGGCTGGTCCACGATCGGCTTGACGGGCCGGCTCAGGCTGGCCATAAGCCCGCGCTTTCTTGGCTTCGGCTTTCGCCGGACGTGTCGAAAGGATTTATGCGAATGTCGCGCCGCTGCCAGATCACCGGCAAAGGCGTGCTGACGGGCAACAACGTCAGTCACGCCAACAACAAAACGCGCCGGCGCTTCCTGCCCAATCTGCAGGAAACCTCGCTGCTGTCCGACATTCTGGGCACTCCCGTGCGCCTGCGGTTGTCCACCCGGGCGATCCGCACCGTGGAGGCCAAGGGAGGCATAGACGCGTTCCTGCTGCGCACGCCCGACCGCCGGCTGGGGCCGGAGGTGCTGATTATCAAACGTCGGCTGCAACGCGTTCAAGCCCGACGGGCCGCAAGCGCCTGAACGGCCGTTCGGCCGCAACCCTTCCCGGCCGAGGCCGCTTAACCCCTGGCGTCATGGTGGCGCCAGGGAGAATACGCATGTACCGTCTTCTGATCGCAACCTCGGCGATGGCTTTGGCCATCGCCCTGCCGGCCGCGGCCGCGACCGGCTCGAATGGCCAGCAGGGCTACAACCAGAACGGGAATGGCGCCTGGGGCAGTTCGCAGAGCTACAATGGCTCATCCGACGCCAACCAAGGGTCGGGATACAACCAAAGCCAGGGCGGCAACCAGCAGGGCTACAATCAGCAGCATGGCCAGAACCGGCAGGACTATTCGCAGGACTACAACAATCAGGGATCCAACCAGGGGTACACTCAGCAGGGCAACAACCAGCAGGGGTATAACCAGTGGCAGGGGTCGAACGGTCAGTCCGGCGATATCCGCCAGCGGATTTACAGCAGCCTCTCCAGTGGCGGTTTCACGGACATCCGCATCATGCCCCGCTCCTTCGTGGTGCACGCCAAGGATCGGGACGGTAATCCCGTGGTGATGCTGGTGACGCCCAACTCGGTGACGGCGATGACCTCGGTCGAGGGCCAGACGCAGAATTCCCAAGATAACTCGCCGGGTGGATATCACGGCTACTCGGGCTCGAACGGGGGTTCCAACCTGATGGGTAACAATGGGATGGGGAACTCGGGTCAGTCGGGGAATTTTTCTCCTGATTCGAACAACGGCGCTACGTCCCGCTGAGGCTCGTCTGACTTTTCAGTGTGTCTGCCCGGCAGCGGGCCGGGCAGCGCATTGCCATCGGGCGATCATGCGTTCCAAAGCCGTTCGAGTGGCGAAGCGAACTCACGGAAAGTGTCGGCGATTTTGGCAATATCTATTTCGTTCACCACGCAGCCGCCACCAGCATTGAATGTATCGGCTCAACGTTCCCAAGAAGTACCAACTCCAGCCCCTCATCTTGACACGCACAAGGGCCTTCCGCTGTTATCCCGCGATGGAGTGTGCAACAGTCATCGCTGGCAACCGAACTCTCAGATTATCAGGATTGCATTCGGCTTATCTGCAGGCAATGGACGGCACTGACACCGACAAAGGCCTCGTTGCTACTGCGATCGCCGATCTGGCGACTGGCAGCATTCTGTTGGACGTCGGCGCTAATGTCGGCTTCACTGCGATTCCCATGGCGGTACAGCGGCCGGATTGCCAGATCCTGGCTTTTGAGCCTGTGCCAGCCAATGCTGATTGTCTGCGCCGCAACATCCAGACAAACGGAATCAGCAATATCAAAGTATTCGAGGTCATGGTCAGTGACGTACCCGGGACCGCAATGATGACCGACAGCGGGCCATGGTCCTTCGCATCACCAAGCGGAAAGGTACGTAGCCGGTCCGTCACCCTGGATGACTACTTCATGCCGGCAGTCCGTTTTATCAAAATCGACGTGGAGGGATATGAACCAAATGTTCTGGCCGGCGCCGCTAAGTTGCTGAGCGACAATCATCCGCTGCTGTGTATGGAATTCAATAGCTACGCATTGTTGCTCCATCATTATGATCCATTGATTTTTGCTGAAGCACTGTGGACGATCTGCGAGGTGGTTGCGGTCTGCCGAATTGATGTCGGGTTCCCCGTTCCGCAAACAGGGGCTGAATTTTTGCATATGAACATGACGCAGCACCAACTAGTATCCGATCTGCTGCTGCGGCCGCGCGGGGGTATGCCAGATCTCGCGACAATGACGGAAGCGCCGGCGACGCGGAGGCTCAGGGCTGATCTGGCTGCGCTCTATGCCTCGAGGTCTTGGCGGATCACGGCGCCACTACGCGCTCTAAGGCGCAGTACGCGGCGCATCATGGTCCCCGAACGGTTCACCAGAAACTCCCTGATTTCGCAGTGAGGCTGACGTGAAAACGCCGGTCCGACGGATCGCTCTGAAGTTGGCAGATCTGGACACCGCGTGCGGACGCTCGTATTTGCTCTGTTCATCGCGTCGGTCGGAATAAGGTTGTGTAACCTAGCCGAGGATTAGGACAGGTGTCCCCGCCTGATAAGCACGAACAGATCGTGTAACACCACTACGCCCGTGTCGTCAGACCGTCCAGTGAGCCGGACGGAGCATGATGGGTGTCCCACCACTCGCGGATCACAGCATTATTGTCGATTGACCTAGCACCATCTTGACGCCTCGCGCGTTTCTGTGCCTTCAGATAGCAGCGGCGGGTTTGCTGTATTGGGATTTGGGATATGCCGGGACGTTACGGGCTGCTGCTGGTGATATTCGCGCTGCTCGTGCAGGGAGCGAGATGGTTGGATATTGACGCATTTCGACAGATTGATGTGGTCTGGCTCAGAGTGATCGACCTTCTCTTTTGCTTCGGGCTGGCCGCATGTATCGTCGGCGTGCTGGGACGTTACTGGACAGCGGTCCGACGGCCCGACTGAATGCTCGCAACGGAGTATCTGCCGGGAAGCGGATCCAGCTGATGACATTCGTGTCTTACGCTCAGAATTTCGAGGACGTAATCCTCTGGCGTGCCTTGAAGGGTGTGGATAAGGGTTTCTATATCGACGTCGGTGCACAGGATCCCGATATTCATTCTGTAACAAAGGCTTTTTATGAGCGAGGATGGCGAGGAATCAATATCGAACCTGTCGAGACATTTTTCAACCGTTTACTAGAGGCTCGGTCCGAAGATAGAAATTTGCGCTTGGCGGCTGCGGAAGCGAGCGGTGTCACTACCTTTTATGAGGTGGTGGGCACCGGCCTCTCCACGACTGAACGGCAAATCGCTTGCCGGCATAGAAACGCTGGCCACAACGTGATCGAGACCCAGGTGGAGACCGACACGCTGGGGCACATCTGCCAGGAATATGTCATTGGTGAGGTGCACTTTCTGAAGATCGACGTGGAAGGCGGCGCATACGGCGTCATCAAAGGATGGGACTTTGACCTGGTGCGGCCATGGATTATCGTGGTCGAGGCGACAGAGCCTATGTCACAGGCCGCCGCTTTCGACGACTGGGAGCCCTTGATTACCGGAAACGGCTACAGGCACGTATATTTCGACGGGTTGAACCGTTTTTATGTTGCCGAGGAGCACGATGCACTCATTCCGAACTTTCACTCTCCACCGAACGTGTTCGATGATTTCGTGCTCGCGTCGAGCCAAGATGCTGTGCTTCGAGCGCAGCAATCCGAGGAGCGCGCGACTGCGGCCGAAACCGAGGCGGCATCGGTTTCCCTGGCACTTGCCGAGCAGCGCGATCGTTTTGAAGAACTGTCTAACGCGTTCACTGACCAGGCCGCCCGCACCAGGGCGGCTGAAGAGCGTGCGCATAAATTCTGGTCCGGCTGGGAAGAGTTCCGGCATGCGTTTACCTTGCAGGTCGCCCGCACCCGGGCAGCCGAAGAGCGCGCCCACCATGAGGCCTCGCGCGCGAAGGATGCCGAAACCGAACGTGTGCGTGAGTCAAAACTCAACGCGACCCTCTGGGCTCGTCTGCGGGAACGAGAAGAATTGCTTCTCGAGGTATTCCAGAGTCGCTCTTGGCGCCTTACGGCAGTGCTTCGTATCCTCTGGGCCGCAGCGTTGGGCAGGCGAGCGGCCATTCCGCAGTTCGCTATGGGGTTCCGACGACCACGACCCACTATCTTTGTGGAATGCACGCACACATACCACAGTGACCTGAATACAGGCATTCAGCGGGTCGTCCGCAACATTCTACGGAATGCACCCGAAGCCGCGCGGCATTATGGCTACGACGTCGTGCCCGTTATCGTGGAAGGCGACAGATTTCGCTTCGCGCAAGCGGAGCGCGTGCTCTCGGACAAGCAGAACGCGTTAGGCCGCGGAACTGCAACAGGTCCGAGCCGCTCCCCTGCGAGCCGGGTTCGTCGCCGCTTCGCTGACAGTTGGGTCCTTGCCACGCGTCCATTGAGGGCGTTGTTCCCCGCCGAGCCGCTTCGCGAGTTGGTGATGGCGACACGTCACCGCCCGGGTCTCCCACGCTGGCTGACCGCTCTCCTCAAGCCCTTCCGCCGGGTAAAGCGGCAACAACGTCTGCCGCCCTCTATCGGGGCTTTGGGTCTCGACGACTTCGACCGGCTTGATGGGAGCATTTTACTCCTGCTCGACTCGTCATGGACGATACCAATCTGGGCTGGCGTCCGACATTTCAAGGAGCATGGCGGTATGGTCGTGGGCGTTGTCTACGATCTGATTCCAATCACCCATCGACATACCAGTGTTCCCGAACTGACCGCTGCATTTGAGGCGTGGCTCACAGAGCATTTGCGATTGACTGACGGCTTCGTGTGCATCTCAAGGTCGATTGCAGAGATGCTCAAAGAATATGTTCGCACACGAAGCGGGGGCCCATCGCCCATTACTCCTGTGCATATCGACTATTTTTATCTCGGATCCGAGCTAGACTTCGCTGCCGCCGATAATCCGACCCGACCGTCCATCAAAGATATTTTCGCGGCTGCCAGAGATGTTTTCTTGATGGTGGGTTCGATCGAGCCCCGCAAGATGCACACCTACGTTCTCGATGCTTTCGATGGTTTCTGGGCAACCGGCCGGTCCGCCGCACTCTTGGTTGTAGGTCGCCAGAGCTGGAAGATGGAGGAATTCCTGGCGCGGGTTGCCGCTCATCCGCAGCTCAATCGTCAGCTATTCCTAGTGCGGGATGCGACCGATGGCGACCTGGATTACTGCTATCACAACGCATCGGCCCTCATAATTGCATCCGAGATTGAGGGCTTCGGACTTCCCATTGTTGAAGCATTTCAGTGTGGCCTTCCGGTGATATGCAGCGACATCCCTGTGTTTCGGGAAATCGCAGATGGCAAGGCAACCTACTTTAGTCTGTGCGCCCCCACGAATCTCCAGCATGCACTTCAAGAATTTTGCGACCGCGCGAATCTGAATCCGGGGCAGCGAGTTAAACATAACTGGATCACTTGGCGCGAGAGCAGCGAGCTGTTGGTCGCTGCAGCGATGCGGGTCTGCAGAGATGCAAGCGCGCGACCCCCTTGAAGAGAAAACTGGTGCCGCTTCAGAGCCGAAGGTTACGCCGCCACCGGCTCACTGCCCGATTTGGGCGCGGATTTTGCCCGCTGATCACACGCCGAGTTGATCGAGCCGAATGAGGTTACAAGGTGCACTGCGACGATATCGAACAACAAGTGGACGTGACCAATACGGACGCAGTCCGACGGTTTGTCCGGGAGTCCGACAAAATCGGGGAACCCGCAAGTGATGCCTTAGCGGCATATTGGAAAACCGTACAGGTTCACCGGCCCGACTGGCTATTAGCACGTGCGGCACAAGCTTCGCCGCTGTCCAAAGAGTACTTTGACCTGCAGGACCAGCTCTACATTTTCATGCACGGTACACCCTACTCAGAGAAGCGTTCGGAGCACACGATCATTGATAAGCAGACCGCCGTTGCCAGTCATCTTGCCTATCCTAATCGCCCACCGCGCGAGCTGAACAAGTACATGCGTGCGCACGCAAAATTTGCGGATCACATCGACTCCGAACTGCCATGCGATGTGCTGGAAGTCGGAAGCGGATGGGGGTTCAGCACCGAATATCTTGCCCGACTTGGGCATCGTGTCACTGGCGTGGACATTAATCCTGATTTTGTCGAGGTTGCGTCTCTCCGCAGCGAGCGGGGTGGTCTTGGGATCGATTACCGCCAGGGCACTTTTGGGAATCTGCCGCTGGGACTGCAGGAACGTTTTGATCTAGTCTATTGTTTTGAGGCGTTCCATCATGCCCGCCATTCCCGTGAAACGCTGGTGTGTTTAGTTGAACGGCTTCGCCCAAAAGGACAATTCATTCTTTTCGGTGAACCCTTCATCGAGGAAAGTATGTGGCCGAGCTGGGGGCTGCGGCTTGATCCGCTATCGATCTACTGCATCGCGAAGTTCGGTTGGTGGGAATCGGGCTGGACAAGGACGTTTATGGGAAGCTTATTCCGTTCAGCCGGCTTGGCGTCGCGCTTCATCGACGAGAATTCTGACCTGGAGCGCTACATGGTGGGGCATATTACCAATGCTTATAATGTTGATCAACTTAGCTATCAGCCGGAGGCCGACGGCTGGCTGCGTTATCAGGATTACCTGGTGTCGGGCGGTAATTCCCGGATCGAATTCTATCGGTCCCTGAGCAGGGTGGTGTTTCGGATCGAGAGTTTTGCTCCACACCCGCTGTGGACCCGGTTCGAATCTTCCGCACTAGCGGCCCCCGTAACGGTCGAGGTCGTGCCGGGATCCAACCGCTTTGCTATTCCACTCTCGGCCTGTCCGCCGACCGATCTTTGGGAGATCCGCATCGTTTCACAAACCTGGAACCCGCTTCGGTTGCTTGGCGTTGGCGACGATCGAGAACTGTCATTTCACCTCAGCGGATTGGAGGAATGCCCCATCAGCACTCTGTCATGAATGGCGCGAGAGATCAGGGCAGGCGCCAACGCATGCGGGTCGCGCTAGGGCGTGATCGCTCGCCGACCCGGCCTACAAATCCTTCGTCAACCGCAACGCATCATACACCGCCGCATGAATGTTTCGGCTGGAAACCGCATCGCCAATGCGGAACAGCCGGAGGCGCCCAGCCGCGTTGCGCACCACTTCCTGCGTCCGGCCGGCCAGCAGCGCGTCATAATCGACCTCACCCCCGTTGATCGAAAGCGGCTTCAGCTCCTCATACAGCTCCGTCACCGGCAGCGTCCCGTGCTCCACCACTACCTGATCGACAGAACGCTCCGTCCGCTCAGGCCCATAATCCGAGCCCAGTGTCGCGATCAGCGCATTCCCGTCGCGGCGCACCGCGCGCACACGCGTGTTGATGGTGATCCGCACATTGTGCCGCTGGAACACCTCGGCATAGGCAGCATGATTCAGCCCGCCGATCTCCGGGGCAAAATAGCGTTCCGGCGTCACCAGCTCCACCGCCGCACCCTGCCCGGCCAGATACTCGGCCGCCTGCATCCCCGGATGCGCACCGTTATCGTCGTAAACCATGACACGCTCGGCCGGCTGCACGCTGCCCGACAGAATGTCCCAGGTCGAAACGACCAGCTCGTTGCCGCTCTCCAGAACCTCGGTATTCGGCACTCCGCCAGTGGCGACGAACACCACATCCGGCGCCTCCGCCAGCACGTCGGCCGCCTGCGCCCAGGCCGCGAAGCGAACCGCAACGCCCTGCGCCTCCAGCCGCTGCATGCGCCAATCGACGATGCCGATCAGCTCTCGCCGGCGCGGCACCCGGCAAGCTAGTAAAATCTGGCCGCCAGGCCTGTCGGTCGCCTCGAACAGCGTCACCGCATGACCCCGGGCCGAGGCAACCCGCGCCGCCTCCAGCCCCGCCGGGCCCGCACCCACCACAACGATCTTCTTGTGCGGCGGTGCCGTGCCCGCCACCACATGCGGCAACGTGGCCTCGCGGCCGGTGGCGGGATTGTGGATGCAGACCGCGTCGTTGCCTTCGTAAATGCGATCGAGGCAGTAGGTCGCGCCGACGCATGGCCGGATCTCCTGCTCCCGTCCCTCTATCAGCTTGCGCACCAGATGCGGATCGGCGATATGGGCGCGTGTCATCCCCACCATATCGAGCTTGCCGGAAGCGATGGCATGGCGCGCCGTCGGCACGTCCTGGATGCGCGCGGCGTGGAACACCGGAAACCGCGTCGCCGCCCGCACGTCCCCGGCGAAATCGAGATGCGGAGCGGACGGAGTGCCCTGGATCGGGATCACTTTCGCCAGCGCCGCGTCGCTATCGATATGGCCGCGGATGATGTTGAGGAAGTCGATCTTGCCCGACGCAACCAGCCGGCGCGCAATCTCAATTCCCTCGGCGCGTGATAACCCGATCTCCCAGGCTTCGTCGGCCACCATTCGGATGCCGACGATGAAGCCCTCGCCCACCTGCCGCCGGATCGAGTCCAACACACGGAACGTGAATCGCAGCCGGTTGTCCAGGCTGCCGCCATACGCATCGCCGCGCTGGTTGGTGGCGGGCGACCAGAACTGATCGACCAGGTGGCCGTAGGCGTTGAACTCGATACCGTCGAGCCCGGCCGCCTGCATGCGCGCCGCCGCCTCGCCGTAGTGCCGGACGATACGATCGATGTCCCACTCCTCGGCGGTTTTCGGAAAGGCGCGATGCGCCGGCTCGCGTACCGGCGACGGCGCTAACACCGGCAGCCAGTCCGCCCTGTTCCAGACCGTGCGCCGGCCGAGATGCGTAAGTTGGATCATCACCAAGGTGCCGTGCTCGTGGCATTCGTCGGCGAGACGCCGCATCCACGGCACGATCTCATCCTTGTAGGCGAGCAGGTTCCCGAACACCGCCGGGCTGTCCGGCGACACCACCGCCGACCCGGCGGTCATCGTGAGCGCGATGCCGCCTTTGGCTTTCTCGACATGATACAACCGATAGCGGTCGGTCGGCATGCCGTCCTCGGCGTAGGACGGTTCATGCGCCGTGCTCATCACCCGGTTGCGCAGGCTGAGATGCCGCAGATGGAATGGCTGCAGCAGCGGGTCCCTGGTGTCCGACATGGCTACTCCACCTGCCCTGTATGCTCGCCCAGCCGCGGTGCAGGACGGCGCACCGAGCCCGGCGTTTCTGACAGCTTGACCGGCACCCCGAGCGTCCGAAACCGCCCGGTCACATCATGCTCGGTCTCCACCACCATCTCCCGCGACAGCATGTGCGGATCAGTGAACACCTCATCGAAATAACGCACGGGCCCGGCCGGAATCCCAGCCGCCTCCAGCGCCGCCAGCCAATGGCCCGATGGTCGCACGCGCAACCTCTCCTGCAGCAGCGCCACCAGCGTCTTGTTGTTAGCCACCCTGTCCTGCAGCGAAACAAAACGTTGATCTACCACCAGCTCCGGCAGTCCCACAATCTCACAGAATGCAGCAAAGTGGTTCGGCTGCGACGCGCCCACCGTGATCCACCCATCCGCTGTCTGGAATACCTGATATGGTGAGCTGCCGCGATGTTGCTGGCCGATGCGCGGCGGGCGAGTGCCGGTGGCGAAGTAATGCGCCGCCTCATACACGCAAAGCGAGACCGCCGCTTCCAGCAGCGACGTTTCGACATGCTGCCCACGTCCCGTGCGATGCCGCGCCTCCAGCGCCGCGAGTACACCGAACGCCAGGAACATCCCGGCCGTCACATCCGAAATGGCGATCGGCAGGCGGAACGGCGGCCCGTCTTCCGGCCCGTTGATGCTCATCAGCCCCGACATCGCCTGCGCGATCAGGTCATAACCCCCTCGCTTCGCGTCCGGCCCCGTCTGGCCGAACCCGGAGATCGATCCCAGCACCAGCCGCGGGTTGCGCGCATGGAGAACATCCCAGCCGATCCCAAGCCGGCCCAGCACGCCCGGCCGATAATTCTCCACCACCACATCCGCCGTATCGACCAGCCGCAGGAACCGCGGGCGGTCCGCCTTCAGATCGATTACCACCGACCGCTTGTTGCGATTCCAGATCATGAACGGCGCGCTCTCCCCATTGACGAAAGGCGGCATCGCCCGCGCCGCATCGCCCCCCGGCGCCTCGATCTTGATCACGTCGGCCCCGTGATCGGCCAGCATCATGCAGCAATATGGGCCCGACAGATTGCTGGTCAGATCGAGCACGCGAAGCCCGCTCAACGATCCGGTCTCGGACATGCGTTCGGCTCCAATGGTTGGCGTTGCCCCCGGCCGATGGCATGGTGCCGGCGCACACGCAAAGGGAAGGCGATGGCCGAGGACGATATCCTGGTCGATCAGGACGCGACAGGTATCGTCGTCGTCACCCTGAACCGCCCGGCAAAACGCAATGCCATCAGCTTCGCTATGTGGCAGCGCCTGGGCGAGCTGTTCGGCGATTTCGCCGCCCGTCCGGACGTGCGCGCCGTGATCCTGACCGGTGCGGGCGGGCACTTCTCCGCCGGCGCCGATATCGCCGAGTTCCCGGCAATGCGCTCCAGCCCTGATGCGGCCAAGGCCTACAACGAAGCAGGTCACCGGGCGACGCTGGCAATCCGCGACCTGCCGCAGCCCACCATCGCCGCCGCGCACGGCTATTGCGTCGGCGGCGGCTGCGGCATCGCGTTGGCCTGCGACCTCCGCGTCGGCGACGCGACGACACACATGGGAATCCCCGCGGCAAGACGCGGCATTGTTTACAGCGTGCTCGACACCGAGCTGCTGCTGCGCACCGTCGGCCTGCCGAGGGCCAAGCTCGTGCTCTACTCGGGCAGCGTGTTCCCCGCGCCGCGCTGCCGCGAGATGGGGCTGCTAGACGAATTCAGCGAAACTGGCGCGCTCTTCGGTGCGCTCGCCCTGGCCCGCGACCTCGCGGAGCGCGCGCCGCTCTCCCAACACGGCTCCAAAATCACCCTCGAAGCACTGGCCCGGGGCGAGGCAAGCGCCCGCCACGCCGAAATCGCCGCCGCGCAAAAGGCCGCTGCCGAAAGCGAGGACTACCTGGAGGCCACCCGTTCCTTCCTGGAAAAGCGCCCGCCGGTCTTCCGGGGCCGCTGAATGGACGCCGCAGCGCCAACCGCGCGCACGCTCGATCCCCGCAAATTCCGCGACCCGGATACGACAAGCACCGGAGCACCGCGCGCGCATGTCCCGCTTCGCGCGCTCGAGACGCTATGGTTCAATACGGGAACACTTTGCAACCTCACCTGCCGCAACTGCTACATAGAATCATCGCCGCGCAACGACCACCTCGTTTATCTCAGCCTGGACGACGTCCGCACCTATCTCGACGAAATCGCGCGCGAGAAACTGTCGACACGCCTGATCGGCTTCACCGGCGGCGAGCCGTTCATGAACCCCGATATCATCGGCATGTTGAATGAAGTGCTGGCTCGCGGCTTTCAGTGCATCGTCCTTACCAACGCCATGAAGCCGATGCACAAACTGCGCGAGGCGCTGATGGCTCTAAACAACACCTACGGCCCCCGCCTCACCATCCGTGTCTCCATCGATCATTACGCGGAAGCGGTCCATGAAACCGAGCGCGGCCGGCGCGCCTGGAAGCCGGCGATCGACGGGCTCGTCTGGCTCGCCCGCAACGGGTTCAACGTCGACGTCGCCGGCCGGCGCTTCGTCCCGGAAACCGAAGACTCGATCCGCGCCGGCTTCGCGCAGCTGTTTGGCGAACTCGACGTCCCAGTGGACGCCTTCGACCCGGTGCGTCTGATGCTGTTCCCCGAAATGGACGCGAGCCGCGATGTGCCGGAAATCACCGAAGCATGCTGGCAAATCCTCGGGAAAACACCAGACAGCGTGATGTGCGCAACCTCGCGCATGGTCGTGAAAAGAAAGAACGCCGAGCAACCTGCGGTCCTGGCCTGCACCCTGCTCGCCTACGATCAGCGCTTCGAATTAGGTCTCACGCTCACCGAGGCTTCGCGGCCCGTCGCTCTCAACCATCCCCACTGCGCCAGCTTCTGCGTGCTCGGCGGCGCCGCGTGTAGCAGGCAATAAAAAGGCCAGGGGTTTTGCCCCCCGGCCCTCCACCAAGGGTAGTCGCCCTTGGAGCCCCTCTGATCTACGGGGTGATGACGGTCGTCCCAGGCGCCGCCGGCGCCACCACGGCCGGGGCAGGCGCGGGCGTCACCACAGTCGCAGCGGGGGGCTGCGGCTGAGTCGTATTCACGCAAGCGGTCAGTCCAAGCAGGGCGGCGGGTACGACAAGCCAGGAAACGCGCATGATCGGCAACTCCTCTATTGCGACAAGGAAACGCCCCCTAGAAGGGTCGGTTTCGTGGCCGGCAGCGGCCCGAATCGTGGCGCTTTCACGGCTGCCGCTCACAAGCAAGTGGGAATCCAAAGCGACAGCCCGCCCTGGTGCTGCGCTATCACAAGTCGCGAACAAGTCAGGAACGAGAACTCGTCCCTCGTGGCCCGATCGCAACAGCTATCCCGCATCTTGGGTTCACCTCCGTCAACGGATGCCATATATTGTTTGACGCGACCTCGCCTCAAACTCCGAAAATACCCCACGGTACGAATCCAGGAGAACCCGACGTGCTCGATGCAGTGCAAATGCGTGGGCGCCACCTCGTCCGCGTGGACCGGTCGCGCGACGCATTGCTGACCGATTTTGGCCGCGCCACCCTCAGCGACCGCTACCTGATGCCGGGTGAGGACTACCAGGATCTTTTCGCCCGAGTCGCCTCCTACTACGGCGACGACCCGGCCCACGCCCAGCGCCTCTACGACTACATCAGCAAGATGTGGCTGATGCCGGCCACGCCGGTGCTGTCCAACGGCGGCACCAACCGCGGCCTGCCGATCTCCTGCTTCCTCAACGAAGCCTCCGACAGCCTGGAAGGCATCGTGGGCCTGTGGAATGAGAATGTCTGGCTCGCCTCCAAGGGCGGCGGCATCGGCAGCTATTGGGGCAATCTGCGCTCGATCGGCGAGCGGGTGGGCGCGGTCGGCAAGACATCCGGCGTCATCCCCTTCATCCGCGTGATGGACAGCCTGACCCTGGCGATCTCCCAGGGCTCGCTGCGCCGCGGCTCCGCTGCCGTCTATCTGCCGGTGACTCACCCCGAGATCGAGGAGTTCGTCGAAATGCGCCGCCCCACCGGCGGCGACCCGAATCGCAAGGCACTGAACCTGCACCACGGCATCCTGATCCCCGACGGCTTCATGCGGGCGGTGGAAGCCGATGAGGCCTGGCCGTTGACCTCGCCGCGCGACGGCTCGGTGGTGCGCTCGATCTCGGCGCGCGCCTTGTGGGTCCGCATCCTCACCGCCCGCATCGAGACCGGCGAGCCCTACCTGATCTTCTCCGATCATGTGAACAACGCCCGCCCACAGCACCATAAACTCGCCGGACTGGAGGTGAAGACCTCCAACCTTTGCAGCGAGATCACCCTGCCCACCGGCCGCGACCAGCACGGGGTGGAACGCACCGCGGTCTGCTGCCTGGCATCGCTCAATCTGGAAAGCTGGTTCGAGTGGCACGACCACCCGACCTTTATCGAGGACGCAATGCGCTTCCTCGATAACGTGCTGCAGGATTTCATCGACCGCGCACCGCCCGGGATGGAGCGCGCGCGCTATTCGGCGATGCGCGAGCGGTCGGTGGGTTTGGGGGTGATGGGCTTCCACTCCTTCCTGCAATCACAGAATGTGCCGTTCGAGGGCGTGATCGCGAAAGTCTGGAACAAGCGGATGTTCCGCCATATCCGCGCGCAGGCGGACGAGGCGTCGCGTGTGCTGGCCGAGGAACGCGGCGCCTGTCCGGATGCCGCCGAGTACGGCGTGACGGAGCGGTTTTCGCATAAGCTTTCGATCGCGCCGACCGCTTCGATCTCCATCATCGCCGGAAATGCGAGCCCGGGGATCGAGCCCATTGCCGCCAATGTGTTTCTGCAGAAGACGTTGTCTGGCAGCTTTGCGGTGCGCAACCGGCATCTGCAGCAACTGTTGGCGGAGAAGGGATTCGATAATGACGACGTGTGGTCCTCGATCACGCTGAGCAACGGCAGCGTGCAGCATCTGGATTTTCTTTCCGAGCAGGAGAAGGCGGTGTTCAAGACCGCTTTCGAGCTGGATCAGCGCTGGGTGGTGGAACACGCCGCCGACCGCGCGCCGTTCATCTGCCAGAGCCAATCGATCAACCTGTTCCTGCCGGCCAATGTGCATAAGCGCGATCTGCATCAGATCCATCTGATGGCGTGGAAGCGCGGGGTGAAGTCGCTGTACTACTGCCGAAGCATGTCGATCCAGCGGGCGGACAATGTGAGCGAGAAGCCGGTGCGGCCCGTGGAATTCGTGCCGGCCGCTGTGGTCGCGAATGACGGGATGGGTCCGCTGCCGTTAGTTGCCGCCGCGGCGCGCGCGGGCACGACGGATTATGAGGAATGTTTGGCGTGTCAGTAGCCCGACCTCGATAAATTCCGATTAAAAGCTGGGCCACCTCCGGAAAGAGTTCGGTGGAATGCCCCCTACCTACAGCAGTTGCCGCAATTTAGACTGAGAGTTCCTTATGGCAAATCCGCCGTACATGAATTCAACCGGCTTAATCGCGAAGGTCTTCACCAAAATCTGTCACGCGCAGAAACCAGATCGGTTTACCACAGATTATTTAGCGAATGTGCTTGGCTACAGCAGCGGTAGCGCGCGACCGGTGATACCGCTCTTGAAGCGCCTAAATTTCCTACAGACAGATGGCACACCAACACAGCTGTACGCACGTTTTCGCAACCCTTTCGAACGAGCGTCTGCTATGCTTGAAGGATTAAAGACTGCTTATAGTGATCTTTATGCTCGGAGCGAATACGCTCACCTGTTGCCCAAAGATAAACTCCGCAATCTAGTGGTAGAGCTCACCGGTCTTGACCAAGACAACCAAATCGCCTCAGCAATAGTCAACACCTTCCAAGCGCTAAAGGTTGCCGGGGAAGTTAACGAGACTACGGGAGTGGGCGCCGCCCCCGTCCCTGACAGGCTGGAAATTCCTACCCCTTCTGCGGAATCAACGTCTTTGGTACCAACTGACAACGGACCAAGGCGCACCGACCAAGAGGTCAGCATGAACCTGTCGTACACGATAAATTTGAATTTACCTCCGAGTCCTGACCCTGAAGTGTTCAATGCTATATTCAAAGCATTAAAAGAGCACCTGTTGTCGAAATGACCATGAAAGCTGGTGACCAGGTTAAGCTTTTCGGCCTAAACAATCTGTCGATCGAGGCTGCTATCAGAAGGACAGAAAAGCAGCTTGGTATACCGCTAATTCAGGCTCCTCTGCGCGAGGACAAGGATGAGGAGTTCTACCCTCAGTTCCCCGAGCACGTCCGCCGTGAGGCGGAGGGTATGGCGCAGCACTACGAGATTTTTTACTGCCTTGAGACCTCCATTCGGCAGCTCATCGCTGATCGGCTTAAAGAGGAGGTCGGAACAGAATGGTGGGAGAAATCTGTTCCCGAGCAGATCAGGAAAAACGCGGAAGAAAACCGCCGGCGCGAGTCCGAGACAGGGATGACACCACGATCCGACAAGATCATCGACTTTACTACTTTTGGGGAACTTGGCCAAATCATAAGCGCTAATGCCAAAATTTTCGGGGACACGTTCCGCGATCTTAAGGCAGTATCCCGGGTCCTGTCATCGCTTAATAGTCTGCGTGCACCTATCGCGCACTGCTGCCCCTTGGCGGAAGACGAGGTCGGTCGCCTACAGCTTAGCCTGAAGGACTGGTTCCGACAGATGGGGTAGTCGCCTTAGCTTCTCCCTCCGCTGTCCGGCCCCGGCGCGTTCAATTCGCGTCGGCCTCATCATCGTATTTCCGTGCCAGGTCGAATGCCCAGCAGACCGCACGGAATCGTCTGTGATCTGAGCTGTGATTTGCCGCAAGTGGCTCGCGCGCTCGCGCAGTTGTTCCATGTCCATGTGACGGCATGTCGTGCGGCGGTGAACTCCATTCGTGAACGCCGCTGCCGGCTTTCGTTTCGATCAACAGCGCGCCACCGAGACATGCGGCGGCAGGAAGCGCATAGACACAAGAACGCGACCGCCCCGATCTGCCACGATCCGAACACCCGGCCGGCAAAAACCGCCCACAACCTCCGCGTTTCCAACTTTGGAAACCAGGAAAGGCGCTACACCATGCGCATCAGCAGCCTCGTCGCCATAGGAGCGTTGCTCGCCGCCACCCCCGCAATGGCGCAGGTCATCGTCACGACACCCGGCAACGATGCCGCGAGCCATCAATACCAAGCCGACCAGGAGCGTGCGACAGGGCGGCAAGAGATGAATGCCGCGCGCGCCAATGCCGCGATGGGCAACTATGCGGCGGCGGCCCAGGATCAGGCCGCGGCGCGGCAGAATTGGCACGCCGCGCATCACGAGGAGCACGCAGCCAATCGCGACGGCAGTGCCCCCATCGTCGTCCAGCTCGGGCATTGACGGCCGAGACTTCCGCGGGCCGCCAAAACGGCCCGCCCGCCCCTACGAAATTTGCCGATCCACAATCCCGCGTCAGCAACCGCGCGGGTTCCCGTCAGTTAACCGCGGCAGGCGCCCCTGACCGAGAGGCGCCGCCATCCAGACGGGAACCCGGGCGCTCATGAACGCACCATCCAACACCAGCAGCGGCGCCGGACTCGGTCGCCGCGGACTGCTAACCGGCACCGCCACAGCGGCCGCGACCCTGCCACTCGTCGCCGCGCCACCTCGAGCACGCGCCCAGGAGCCGCTGGACCCTCGCGCACCGGTGGCCGTGCGCCTGACCGTCAACGGCACTGCTAACGCCCTCGCCCTCGACCCCCGCACCACCCTGCTCGACACGCTGCGCGAACATCTCGGCCTGACCGGCACCAAGATGGGCTGCGACCATGGCCAGTGCGGCGCCTGCACAGTGCTGATCGATGGGCAGCGCGTGCTGTCCTGCCTGACCCTGGCGGCCGCCGTCCGCGAGCCGGTCATCACCATCGAGGGCCTCGCCCAGCCGGACGGCACGCTGCACCCGATGCAGCAAGCCTTCATCGACCAGGACGCGTTCCAGTGCGGCTACTGCACGCCGGGGCAGATCATCTCGGCGATCGCCTGCGTGCAGGAGCGGCACGCCGAGACCGACGCCGACATCCGCGACTACATGAGCGGCAATCTCTGCCGCTGCGCCGCCTATCCCCACATCGTCGCCGCCATAAGGCAAGCCCGTCCCCTGATGCAGAGGGCCTGAGCCATGCGCCCCTTCACCTATCACCGCGCCGAGGATGCCGGCAGCGCGATCCGCGCTGCTGCCCTACCGCCGCAGGGCCCGCAGCAGGGTCCGCCCATCCCCCCGACCATGGCGCCCGCCCAGTTCCTTGCCGGCGGCACGACCATCCTCGACCTGATGAAGCTCGAGACGATGCAGCCGCGCATGCTGGTCGACATCAACGGGCTGCAGAACACCTACGGCAGCATCCAAAAGACACCGCAAGGCCTTTGGCTCGGCGCCCTGGTGCGGATGGCGGAGGCGGCAAACAACTCCACCGTCCAACAGGAATACCCCGCCATTGCGCAGAACTCTGCACCTCGCCGCCAGTGCGCAGTTGCGCAACATGGCCACCCTCGGCGGTAACGTGCTGCAGCGGACGCGCTGTGAGTATTTCCGTGACCTGAGTTGGCCGGCTTGCAACAAGCGCATGCCCGGTTCCGGCTGCGCCGCCCTGTCCGGTGTCAACCGCAAGCACGCGGTACTGGGCATGAGCGATCGTTGCATCGCCACCTATCCCGGCGATTTCGCCCAGGCGCTCGTGGCTTTCGACGCGACCGTGAACCTGCTCGGCCCAGACGGCCAGCGGATGGTCCATTTCGCCGAGCTGCATACCGGTCCCGAGCAGCCCCACATCGAGACGATCCTGCAGCCGGGCGAGCTGATCACCGGTTTCCTCATCCCGGCCGGCCCGTGGACCCGCCGTTCGCTCTATCTGAAGATCCGCGACCGTGAGTCCTACGAATTCGGCCTGGCGACCGCGGCCGTGGGGCTCGACCTGCAGGACGGTGTGGTGAACGAGGCGCGCATCAGCCTGGGCGGGGTTGCCTACCGGCCCTGGCGCGCGTGGGACGCCGAAGCCGCGCTGAAAGGCCAGCCGCTCAATGAAACGACCGTTGCGGCGGCGGCGCGGATCGCCTTCGCCGGCGCCCAGGGCCATGGCGGTAACGATTACAAAATCGAGCTCGGACAGCGCACACTGACACGCGCGCTGTTGCAAGCCGCCGCAATGGAGGTTTGAGCATGGCCAACAGCACGCCCCAGCCGGCGATTGGCGACGCAACCTCGCGTGTTGATGGCTGGGCCAAGGTCACCGGCCAAGCACGCTACGGCGCGGATTTCGATGGCGGCCGCAATCCCGCCTATGCCGCCCTGCGCACCAGCGCGATCGCCCGCGGCCGCATCACTGGGATTGATGAAACCCAGGCCCGCGCGGTTCCCGGCGTATTGGAGATCTTCACCTACAAAAACGTCGGTGACCGCATCAAGCCCGGCAAAATCTCCTCCCAGCACGGGTATATGGGCACCTCGATCGCGCCCTTGGCCTCCGAGCGGGTGCAGCATGACGGCCAGATCGTCGCAGTGGTCGTGGCGGACACGATGGAAGCAGCCCGCGAAGGCGCCGATCGGCTGACCATTGCTTATGCCGTTGATCCGCCATCCGCCGGGTTCGACAGCCCCGGCGTGCAGGTAATTTCGGCTGACGATGCGGCGCGCCAGGATGGCCAGCCGGCAACCGAGCAACCCAAGGTCGGCGATGCCGGCGCAGCCTTCGCCACCGCTCCGTTCAAGGTGGACCAGTGGTACCAAACACCCACCCAGCATCACAACCCGATCGAGCTGTTCACCACCACCGCGGTTTGGTCCAACGGCAAACTTACGGTCTGGGAATCCAGCCAGAATATGTATGGTTTCCAGAACGGTCTCGCCGAGCAGCTTGGCATCGATCCTTCCGACATTCGCGTCCTGTCGCCCTTCGTCGGTGGCGCATTCGGCTCGCGCGGCTCGCTCACGCAGCGCACTTCACTCATCTGCCACGCCGCGCGCGTGCTGAACCGTCCGGTTAAGCTGGTCGCCACCCGCAAGGATGGTTTCACCATCGCCACCTACCGTGCCGAGACGCGCCATCACGTGAAACTGGGCGCCACGCCGGACGGCAAGCTGGCATCCCTGACCCATGAAGGCTGGGAAGTCTCGTCCCGGCCCGATAATTACAAAGTAGCGGGCACCGACGCCTCAACCCGGCTTTATGCCTGTCCCAACGTCGATTCCAACGTTTTCATCGTTCACGCCGACCGCAACACGCCGGGCTTCATGCGCTCTCCGCCGGAGACGCCGTATCTGTTCGCCATCGAATCAGCGATGGACGAGTTGGCTGTTGCATTGCGGATGGACCCGATCGAGCTGCGCCGGGTCAACGACACCAAACGCGAACCGATCAAGGGCCTGCCCTATACATCGCGTTCGTTGATGCCCTGTTTCGATGCCGCCGCACAGTCCTTCGGCTGGTCTCGCCGCGATCCGCAACCCGGCGCGACGCGCGACGGCGACTGGCTCATCGGCTGGGGCTGCGCCGCGACGATGTATCCCACCCAGATGGGTCCGGCCACGGTGCGCGTGATCCTCACGCCGCAAGGCTCCGCGAAGATACAGACCGCAGGCCATGAGATCGGCACCGGGGCGTATACGGTGTTTGCGCTTACCGCCGCCGATCGGCTCGGTCTGCCGCTGGAGAAAATACAGGTGGAGCTTGGCGATACCGACTTGCCGCCCGCGCCGGTCGCCGGCGGTTCGAACTCCACGGCCAGTATCTGCAATGTGATTGCGAAGGCCTGCGAGGAGGTTCGCGCGCGGCTCGCTCGTGCGGCCGTGTCTGCGGAAGACGGCCCGTTCACCGGTGCCGATCCGAGCGCGCTCACGCTCGCCGACGGTGCCATGGTCGGGCCGAATAACGGCCGAGAAACGCTGCAGAAGGCGATCGCGCGCGCCAGCAATGGCGCGATCGAGGTCTATGCAGAGAACCTGCCGCATGACGTTCCGCCCGACGGCATCCGGAATCTTTATAAAGGGAAAGCCATCCTGGCAGGCGGTGCCAAGATGAAGGACCGCATCCAGTTCGCCTTCGGCGCGCATCTGATCGAGGTACAGGTCAACCGTCGTACCGGAGAGGTACGCGTGCCGCGCCTTGTCAGCGCCTTCGCCGCCGGACGCATCGTTAACCCGAAGACCGCCACCAGCCAGCTCATGGGCGGCCAGATCTGGGGTATCAGCGCCGCGCTGCACGAGGCCACCGAGATCGATCGTCGCGTTGCCCGCTACTATAACACCGATCTCGCCGAGTACCTGATCCCGGTCAACGCCGATATCCAGCAGATCGAGACCATCCTGGTTCCAGAGACCGATACCGAGGTCAATCCGCTTGGGATCAAAGGCATCGGCGAGCTCGGCAATGTCGGGCTCAACGCGGCGGTCGCCAACGCGGTATTCCACGCCACGGGCAAACGCATCCGCACGCTGCCCATCCGCCTGGAGAACCTGCTGGACGCCCCTGCCCTACAGGCCTGACTCCGCCTGAGCGCCGGGGTGTCGCTTCCGCTCTGATCCTATACAAAGGCTCCGTGTCCATCACGGAGCCTACACATGTCCGACCGTCTGGAAGGCGGCTGCGCCTGCGGCGCCATCCGCTATCGCCTCAATTCCTCGCCGATGTTCGTCCATTGCTGCCACTGCCTCGATTGCCAGCGGCAGACCGGCAGCGCATTCGTTCTCAACGCCCTGATCGAAACCGACCGTATCGCCCTGTTGGCTGGCGAGCCGGTGCCGGTCGGCTTGCCCACGGACAGTGGTCGCCCGCATGATATCTACCGCTGTCCCAGGTGCCAGACGGCCATGTGGAGCGATTATGGCCGGCGCCCGCAGCTACGCTTCGTGCGGGTCGGCACACTCGATACACCAGCCGCCCTACGACCGGATGTGCATATCTACACCCGCTCCAAGCTGCCATGGGTCACGCTGCCGGAAAGCGTTCCTGCGTTCGATGCCTACTATCATGCCAAATCGGTGTGGCCGGCCGCGAGCCTCGAACGCCGCCGCGCAATACGGAGCTGAACGATGGATCAGGTTGACACCGTTGTTACCCGCCTGCTCGAGATCATCAAGAGCTTTGTTGATCTTATCCTTGCCGGGCTGGCCGCCATAGAGATGTGGGTGCGCACGCAACTCATCCAAATCGGTGTGCCGCCGGCAATTTCCGTGATTATCCTGATCGCCCTCGCCCTGCTCCTTATCGTAGCCGCGCTGCGCCTGTTCGGTGGCATCGTATACGCCATCGTGATTATTTTCCTTATTCTGTTGGCAATCCACGCGCTGATGCCGGTTGTGGTACCCCCTTGATACAGCCGCCAACCTCCTGTAGTATGCCACCATAGAGAGTGCGAGTCGCCTCGCGACGGCATTTCTCAGGGCGTGTTGACTTTCTTTCCAAGCCGACACTAGACTGCGACCGATAACGGACTATCTGAGGTTGACTACAATTTCGAAGGGAAAGACTATGGCCAGACCCAAGAGCCTCAGCCGCCAGTTGCGCCTCCTGCGGCAGGAACGCGGATTGCGCGTCGCCGACGTCGCCGATCGCCTCGGCGTAACCACCGCCTGTGTTTACCATTGGGAAACGGGGCGGTCCCGGCCGCGCAGCGGCAATCTCTCTGCGCTTTGCAAAATTTTGCGGGTTCCCCTGCGTGAGGCTGAATTGATGGTCTAACCGCCGCCGTGGCCCTGGCCAACATCGATGAAACGGAATGGCGGCTGCGCGTCGATCTCGCGGCCGCGTTTCGCATGGCCGCCGACCTCGGCTGGCACGAATCGGTAGCCAACCACTTCAGCCTTGCCGTCTCGGCGGACTGCAAGCGGTTCTTGATGAATCCGAAATGGCGGCATTTCGCCCGCATCCGAGCTAGCGAGTTGTTGTTGCTGGATGCCGATGACGCAGCCACGATGCGGCGCTCCGATGCGCCAGACCCCTCTGCCTGGTGTATTCACGGGCGAATCCATGCCCTCGTGCCACAAGCACGGTGCGTCCTCCACGTGCATCCACCTTACGCCACGGCAATCGCTTCGCTGGCCGACCCGGAAATCAAGCCGATCGATCAGAACACCGCCCGTTACTACAACCGGGTGGCCATCGATCTTGGCTTTTCCGGCGTGGCGGACAACATGGCGGAAGGCGAACGGCTGGCAGCCGCCCTCGGGCGATCACGCCGGATGATCATGGGCAATCACGGCGTGTTGGTGGCCGGCGCAACGGTCGCCGAAGCTTTCCATGACCTCTACTACCTGGAACGCGCCTGCCAGACCCTGGTGCTCGCCTGTTCCACCGGCCAGGCGCTGAACATCATGTCGCCCGCTCTTGCCGAACGCACCGCGCGCGACTGGGACGACTACGACGAGATGGCCTTTGCCCATTTTGCCGAAATGAAGCGCCTGCTGGACGCCAGGGACCCGTCTTACGCGGATTGATCCGCCATCCATTCGTTTAACCACGCACCGGCCGCCTCTCGGCCGGCGTCATGCAGACGGCGCACCAACCTGACCGACGTATCCAGCGGATTTTCCCGTGCAAGCCCCTCCACCACATCGGGGGCAGCAATCCGGTGTATCTGCAACCGATCGAGTTTCCGGCACAACTCGGAGCGGAATAGATGCTGTCCGGCGCAGGCGCGCCGCAGATCCGCTACCGCCTGCTGTTCGCGCAGCAACGACGCGTTGAAGGTGATTTCCCGCGCCCGCCTTGTGATCTCGTAAGAAAGCTGCGGACTCTCCGCCCCGCTGTCCGGCAGCAGTTGCACCAACAGCACGTCCGGCGCCTCCGTCTCCACCACCAACTGGCGCAGCGGCGGGTTCGCGCTGTAGCCGCCGTCCCAATACGCCTCCCCCTCGATTTCCACGCTGTGTTGCAGAAACGGCAGGCAGGCGGAGGCGAGCACCGCATCCAGTGTGATCTCGTGCTCGCGGAACAGCCGCGCGTGGCCGTCGCGCACGCGCGTGGCCGCGATCATGAGGCGGACCGGGCTGTTCTCACGCAGCTTTGTGAAATCGACCGACCGGGTGAGCAGCTCGCGCAGCGGGTTCACCCCAAAGAGATTGACCTGATAAGGCGAGACCATCCGCGCCAGCTCCGTGACCGAAACCGGCAGCGGTCCCAGCCCCGCGCGCATCCGCCCCATCCGGCCCCATAGGTCCGCCAACTTCGCCCGCGCTGCTTCGCGTCCGCCTTCGGCAAGACCACCCGCCAGCACGACCGCGTTCACCGCCCCGGCGCTCGCGCCGCTGATCATGTCGATCCGTAGGTCCGGCTGCTCCAGCAGGCGATCCAGCACGCCCCATGTGAAGGCGCCGAACGAGCCGCCACCCTGCAACGCGAGCGATATTTCGCGATGACCCTGTCGATGCTTCACGCCACGCCCTCCGGACGTCCGATGCCGAGAGCCCGCCATATCGGTCTATTCGGGCAGCGTTTGCTGCAATGCAGCATCGCTCATTCTGGGCTCGACTCGCAACCGCGAAGCACAATCAATCGCTTACGCGTTGAAGGAGATGCTGATGGGCCACACGACACTGGACGACCGCATTCGCGAGCGTGCCTATCATTTATGGGAACAGGACGGCCGGCCGCATGGCCGGGACCTGGAGTATTGGGAACGTGCGCGTGAGTTGGTCGCCATGGAACAATCCGCCGGCGCCGGCCTGCTCCCAAATCCGATGACCCACCCGCTCATGCGGACCGGTGAGCCCGAAGGCGTCGAGGAAGCGGAGATCCAGGACAATCTCGGCGAAATTCCCGGCCGGTTCACCGATCAGGGCGACCGCCCGCAGACACCGAAAGCTCGCGCCTCCAACCGCACGGACACCGCCGCTCCGAAGGCGAGCAACGGCAAAGCCGCCAAGCCGAGCAAACCGAAGTCGAGCCGTTCGAAATAACCCATCAGGCGATCAGCGAGGGAAAGGTCTCCACATCCAGTGGCCAGATTGGTCGCTGGATGCGTTTATAGGGGATCGACCGGTAGTCGCGGCTCAGCGGGCCGTCGGCATCGATGTAGATCACCTTGCGCGCGATGGGCCCGAACGCCGCCATGAAGTGATTGGTCGATTTCACCACGACCAACTTCCGCGCCGTCGGCTCGACGCCGAGATTGCGAAACAATTCCAGGCCCAGCGCCTGCGTGCGGCTGGTGATCAGCACCACGTCGATCCCGCCCACGCGCACCGCGGCGCAATCCCCAAGCGGCACCCGCGTCGGCCCGAAACTCTGCCAACAGTCGCGCCGCAAGGCCGCCACGGTCACAGTCGCGTCCACCGGCGGCCCGGAAGCGGATCCGGTCTTGCCGCCGAAGCGCAGCGGGATTGTCGCGCGCTCGCCCGCATCGAAACAAATCCGCACCGCCATCGGGTCCCAGATCGGCCCCAGCGCCGCGTTCTGCACGTCACAGGCGATCATCCGGCGCAGGATGCTGGTATTGTCGGACGGCGCGCCGCCGCCCGCATTGTCGGCAGGGTCCGCTATCACCACCGGCGCCTCGTTGAGCGCCAGCGCAGCATCGATCCCGGCATCCACATCCATATAGTCGGGCGCCGTCCGACCCCGCATGGCGATGAATTCGCGACCGATTTCGGCAGCCAGCCGATCCGCCTTAGTCTTGTCGTCGTCGGTCACCACCAGGATGCGCCCGGAGAGTTCCGGCACGTCCGCATACGGAAAGCAGTGGCCGATTGAAACTGACAGCACCCCGTCTTTCCCTTCCAGGGCAGCGGTGCGGTCAACGAAGCCGCGCATCAGCGGCAGGGTGGTCGGATAGCTGCCGATCTGCCGGCAGTCATACAGCGACATCACCGGCCTGACCTCGCCGCGGATCGTCCGCAGCACGACCGTCAGCAGCTCCTCCGCCCGTTCCACCACGTCGGTATGGGGGAATTCCTTGTAGAGAATGATGACATCGGCAAGCTGCACGCGCCTGACCGTCAGGTGGCAGTGCGGGTCGAGTTCCACGCCGATCACGCAGCGCGGCCCGACGATCGCCCGCACCCGCTCGATCACATCGCCTTCGACATCGTCATAGCCATGCGCCACCATCGCCCCGTGCAGCCCTAGCAGCACGCCGTCCAACGGCAGCGCCGCATGCACCTGCCCCAGTATCTCGTCGCGCATGAACTCGTAATCCGCGCGGTTGGTCGTTCCCGCCGGGCTGGCGGCGAAACAGCTTCCTTCGATAAGGGTGAACCCTTCCGCGCTCGCACGACCGCGCGCCACGAACAGCGGCGCCGTGCACATGCCCGGCACGTCCGGATGCTCGCCAGGGCGCCAGAACACCGTCTCCCTATACGAATTGAGCGAGGTGGGCAGCGGTGAAAACGTATTGGTCTCGGTGGCGAGCGTCGCGCTGAACAGCCGCATCGGGCGTCCTTCCCTGGCTACAGGCTGGCGGTGGCCGGCACTTGCGCGACGGCAGCGCCCTCTTCGCCAGCATCCCAAATCAGCCGCGGATCGAACAGCCGGGTTGCCAGCATCGACAGCACCACGGTAGCGAGGAAGGCGGGCGCGCCACCCATCACATCGATATGCGCCACCTGATCAAGCTGTATCATCGGCGCGAATATCATCACAGTGAACGGGTCCAGCGTGGACCATCGGCCCACCTCGTCGATGAACCGGTAGAGCTTCGTCTTCTGCGGCAGGTGCTCGCTCGATCGGCGATGGATGGAAATCAGGAACCATGTCAACCCGATCAGTTTCGTGAAAGGAAAAGCCAGGGACACGGTAAAGATCAGAATGCCGAAATACCAGAAGCCATTCTCGAACAGCAGCATGATACCGTTGATGATCGTGTGGGGATGCGGCGTCCCGGCCTCCCAGAACTCGCTCATCGGGAAACTGTAAGCGATCGGCGTCAGCACCCAGCAGGTCAGCAGCAGCGCCGCACACTGTATCTTCGCGAACGGCGGCCGGCGGTGGACGACGGCGGTGCAGCGCGGACACCGCTCACCTTCCGCCTCGGCCGGCAACAACAAGTCACAATGGGTGCAGGCAACCGCATCCGGGCCGACCTGCGCCGGCGGCATCTCCAGCCGGCGCCAAACCGCCCGGCGATCGAGGCTTGCCCGCGTGATCATCGTCATCATCGCCGCACAGACGAAACACCAGCCGCCGGTATCGATATACACCGGTGTTTGCGAGACGATGCGCCCGTAACCGATCCCAGCGCCGATCAGCAGCACATCCGCCATCGCCCACAGATCAAGTGTTTCACAATAACGGAAAGCAGTCCCCACCCAGCGCCCGCGCGCCCCGAACCGAATTGCCGTCAGCGTGACCGACAGCAGGCCGAAACGAACGAAGGGAAGCAGGATGCCTTCCAGGGCCAGCACGATCGTCAGCAACGGCCAGCCTTGTCTCCAGAACGTCGCCAGCCCCGAGGCCAGATGCGTGGAAACGCGTATCCCCGCCGCCTGCACCGTCATTAGCGTAATGAAATTCGCCGGCCATAGCAGCAGGAACGTCGCCAGCGAACATGCCAGCGCCGCATCGAGACTGCGTCCCGACCGGCGCTCCAGCGCGTGCTCGCATTGCCAGCATTCCAGCCGCCCGCGATCCGGCGGCGGCGGGAGTTGTTGGATCGCCCCGCAATCCCGACAGGCGATTAAGGACGCCAAATCCGACGAATCCTGCTGAAACGGCTGCGGAGCAGGAACGCTTGGCCCGGCACCGGGGTTGTGCGGATCAGATCGGGCGAAAAGTCTCGATGCGCAGCTCCCGCAAGGTCAGATCATGCGCCGTGCCCACCGTGGCGAGTGTCGTCATGAACTGCGCCACCCCTCCTTGCGGTTGGCGAAACGCGACCGACACTAGCAACCCGCCGCCATGTCCAGCTGGCAGCGTCTCGATGAAACTCAAATGTCGCGCCGAGACGCCCGCTTCCCCGGCGAGTGCGAGCTGGCTGATCCGCCGGGCCTTGCGGGTGCGTGACAGCAACGCACCAACCGAAGCCGTCACGCCGTTCCGCCTGTCCGTTCCGCTTTGCCGCCCGCCATCCATGGGCGAATCCTATCACAGGCTCGGGCAAGCCGGCGCTTATCTCGCAGGTAAGACCAACTATCGGCAACGCCGCTCATCTCGGTATTGTGATCCCGATGCACCGTCTCGGAATGGACTCGCGGCGCGCTCAGGGCATTGTTGCGGAAAGGCGTTCGAGAGGGGAAAAGTCACAGATGGCGACGATCGGGTTTACGCGTCGGCAGGCGCTGAAAGCAGCAGGTGGGAGTGCCGCCGGTCTGGCACTGACAGGCGCGGTGCCGGGACGCGGCTTCGCGGCAGGCGCGAATGACGCCGCGACATCGATCTCCGGCAGCCTGGAGGCGTGGGACTGGTCGCTCGCTCCCTCCATCCCGGGCGAGCAGGCGCAGGCAGAATTCTACACGAAATACTTCCCCTCGCTGTACAAGAACCTCCACTTCCGATCGACCATCCTGGGTTACACTGATCTGCTTCCGAAACTGACGGTCGCCTGGCGCGCGGGAAACCTCCCGGACATTGCCCGCACCGCCATCCAATGGTCGCCGCAATTCGTCGGCGCCGGACAGGTAGCCGAGATCACCGAACAGGAGCTGGGGATTCCATTCAACCAGTTCCTGCCCGGCGCGCTGCTGAGCGTTCGCAAGAACGGCGCGTCGGAAGGGCCGCTCTACGGCATCCCGAGCAACAATGAAGTAATGTTCCTGCTCTACAACAAGTCGATTTTCAAGAATGCCGGGCTCGATCCGGAAAAACCGCCGGCGACCTGGGCGGATCTGGTGTCCTACGCCAAGACAATCCACGACAAGACGGGTGCTTACGGTTACGGTCTGTGCGCGCAGCAGACCAACGGCAACACGTCATACAGGTTCATGCCGATGGCCTGGGCGCATGGCGGCCAGATCTTCGACGAGCTCAGCCCGCGACCGACATGGCGCAAGATCGGGATCGGCGATGACGGCGTCATCCAGGCGCTGTCTTTGTACCACCAGATGTTCAACGTCGATAAAAGCGTCCAGCCCTCCGCTCTGAGTGACAATGAATCGGATTGTCAGACACTGTTTCTCGGCGGGAAGATGGCCATGGTCATCGACCATCCGTCGTTCCCGCAGCAGGTAAAGCAGCTCAAACCGGAGCTGGACATGGGCGGCGGCCTGCTTCCAGCCGGCCCGGCGCGGCGGGCAGTCGTCCTCGGCGGATCGAATTTCCACATCCGCGCGACGAGCCGAAACAAGCCCGCGGCGGTGGCTTTGATGAAGGCTTATCTCGCCCCCTACTGGAATGTGCGGCTGGGCACCGGCGCCGGATCGGAGGCATCGACCGAGGCCGCACGCGCCTCGCCCGAACAGGCCAAGGCGAGCCAGGGACTGCCGTTCAACGATCTCGTGTTCAAAATGCTGCCTTACGGGGTCAACGTGCCGCTGGTGACGCAAGGGGCGCAGATCTGGAACACCATCGTCCCCGGCATGATCCAGCAGGTACTCAGCGGCAAAGCCACCCCGAAACAGGCCGCCAGCGCGGCGGCGGATCAGGTTCGCCAGATGATGACGTAGGAGCACGGCGGGAAGAGCGTTTCTTGACGGTGTGGCGCGAGCGACTGGCCGGCCTGCCCTATGTGGCGCCGGCTGTGCTCGTCATCGTCGCGGTGATGAGCTACCCGTTTGTCTATTGCATCTACCTGAGCTTTCGGGCCACGCCGTCCTACACGACCGAGACGCACTTCACCGGCCTGACGAATTATGGCGCCGTGCTGCACGATTCGGTGTTTCTCAACTCGCTGCTGATCACCATCATGTGGACTGTCGGCAGCACGGTGGCCGATCTTTTACTGGGCATGGGCGCTGCGGTCCTGGTCAACCGGCTTGGCTGGTTCCGCGGTCCGATCCGCGCGGCTCTCATGTTGCCCTATATCGTCGGCTACGTGATCGCCAGCTATGCATGGCTCTGGCTGTATCAGGGCGAATACGGGCTGCTCAATCAGCTCCTGACCTCCTGGCACGTCATCTCCCAGCCGGTCTCACTGCTGAGCTCACTCACCTGGGCGCTTCCGGCGGTGATCCTGGTCAACATCTGGAAGACCACGCCCTTCGCCATGATCATGTTTCTGGCGGGCCTGCAGGCGGTCCCCGAGCACACGGTTATGGCGGCGGAGCTGGACGGCGCCTCGAAGATGCGGGCCTTCTTCGAAATCAAGCTGCCCTATCTTCGCCGCACGATCATCATCACCAGCGTCGTGCTCACGCTGCAGAACTTCAACACCTTCACCATCCCCTACATCATGACCAGCGGCGGGCCGCTGAACCATACCGAGATCGTCTCGAACTACATCTACAACGTCGCGTTCACCAATCTGAACTTCGGCGGCGCGGCCGCCGCGTCGGTGGTGGTGATGATTATCCTCATGGTCTTCGCGGTCAGCTATGTCGGCTCCCTGAGCCGCCGCCAGCCCGGGGTGGTCTGATCATGCGGGTGCGGCGATGGGCGCGGCAGGTGCCCGGGAAACTCGCTCTGCTGCTCTATCTTCTGTTTGCGCTGGTGCCGTTCGGCTGGATGCTGACCGCCTCGCTCGAGCCACAGACCTCGCTCTACCGCGAACATCTGAGCCTTCTGCCGGACCCGGTGACGCTGACCAACTACCGCTCGCTGTTCCGGGCGGATCCGGTCGCCGGTACCGATTTCCCCCGCTACTTCGTGAACAGCCTGATCGTGGTCTGCTGCACCGTGGTCCTCGCCCTGCTGGTCGCGGTGCCAGCCGCCTACGGCTTCTCCCGCTACCGCTTCCTGGGCAAGAACGCGATCCTCTACGGCATCCTGCTGCAGAGCATCTTCCCGTTGGTCAATTTCCTGATCCCGCTCTATATCCTGATGCAAGGTCTCGGCCTGATCGACACCTACGCATCGCTCGTCATCGCGTATCTGACATTCAGCCTGCCGCTCAACATCTGGATACTGAAAAGCTTCTTCGATGGCATCCCCACAGACATGGAAATGTCCGCGCGGCTGGACGGCGCAAGCCCCTGGCGCGCGTTCGTGGAGATCGCAATTCCGCCGGCCATGCCTGGGATCGTCGCCACCGCGATCTTCACCTTCATCCTCGCCTGGGATGAATATCTCTACGCCCTGACGATGATTTCGTCCGCCTCGATGCGAACGCTCCCGCTCGGTATCTTCGCCTATTTCTCCGAAGGCGTGCCGAACTGGAGCGGGCTGACCGCCACCGCGATTGCCATGAGTATTCCGGTGATCGTGGTGTTCCTGGTGCTGCAGAGATACTTTATCGCTGCTCTCACCAAGGGGGCGCTGAAATATTGACGCTCCGTCCGCCGGCGGGAAAAACGCAGATATGGCGCAGATAAACCTCGAAGCAGTCCGCAAAACCTACTCGTCCCGCCGGGGGGACGTGCAGGCCTTGCTGCCGCTGGACCTCTCGATCGCGGATGGCGAGTTCATTACGATTCTCGGCCCGAGCGGCTGCGGCAAGACCACACTGCTCAGCGTTATCGTCGGGGCGGTCTCGCCCACCGCCGGGCGCATTTTGGTGGACGGCGCGGACGTGACCGACGCCGATCCGCGCGACCGCGACATGGCGATGGTGTTCCAGAACTACGCGCTCTACCCGTCGAAGACTGTGCGCGGGAATCTTGAATTCCCGCTGCGCATGCGTGGCATCAGCGCCGCGGACCGCGCGACCCGCGTCAACGAAATGGCGGCGCTGCTCGGCCTTTCCGCGCTGCTCGACAACTATCCCCGCCAGCTCTCCGGCGGGCAGCAACAACGGGTGGCGCTCGGGCGCGCGCTGATCCGCCGCCCGAAGCTCTTCCTGATGGACGAACCGCTGTCCAACCTGGACGCGAAGCTGCGGCTGCAGATGCGTACCGAGATCAAGCGCCTCCATCGCGAAGTACCGGTGACCACGGTCTATGTGACACACGATCAGAGCGAAGCTATGGCGCTGTCGGACCGCGTCGTGGTGATGCACCAGGGCGCCGTTGCACAAATGGACAGTCCGGAGGGCATCTACGAACGCCCGGCGGACCTTTTCGTAGCCGGTTTTGTCGGATCGCCGGCGATGAATTTGTTGCCGGTGTCACTCGTTGCAACAGAAGGCGGCGTGACATGCGCAATCGAGGGCGGATTGACGGCGGCTACCACCCGGCCGTCGATGCCGCTCGCCGCCCGCATGGGCGTGCTGGGCATCCGGCCCAAACACGTGGAGTGGCAGAAGCGATCCACTGAGACGCAGGCGCCGTGGCTGCCGAGCGTCGTCCTGGAGACGGACGATACCGGCGACGACACGCTGATCTATGCCGATCTCGCCGGACAGCCGGTCAGGGTACTGGAACGCCACGGACGGACGGTCGCTGTCGGCGATCCGATCGCCATTCGTTTCCCGGAAGAGATCGTGCATTTGTTTGTTGACGGCAAACGCGTCCATACGCAGAAAGGAAGAATCAAGGATGCCTGAGGCAAAGCTCGCTCCGAACCTTCCCGAATGGATGCGGGATCACGCGAACCGTTACATTGCCAGCGGCGGTACCGATGGGCACCTGTACAAAATGAGCCAACCAGGCCGACCGGAGATGACCGTCCCATCGCTTATGTTGACAACCACAGGCCGGAAATCGGGAGAGAAGTTCATGTTCCCGCTTTTCTATGGGAACGCGGATGGCAGCTATTTCGTTGTCGCGTCGAAAGGTGGTGCGCCCGAGCATCCGGGGTGGTATCGCAACATTCTGAGTAATCCGGACGTGGAGGTCCAGGTCGGGACCGCAAAAATGAAGGCTCGGGCAAGAACCACCGCCGGAGAGGAGCGCGCACGCTTGTGGAAGAAAGCTCTGGAATTCTGGCCGCCCTACGCGGATTATCAACAGAAGACGGAGCGTGAAATTCCAGTCGTCGTGCTGGATCCCGTCGGATAGAATCAAGGTCGGTCACTCATCGGGCAAGGGCCATCGCACGCAACGTCGAACCGACGATCTGGACAAGGATTGCGCCCACGGCCGTATCGATAAGCTGACGCCGCACGAGCGGCCCAGGCGCTGTCCGATCGGCTCGCGGCATCAGCCGGTAAAGCTGCGGCGCGGAGGGCGGGAACAGCAGGCTGCACCCGCTAAGCGGCACGACACATGCGGCGCCCTGCCGCGAGCCGGCGTGCTTCGGTGATTACCAGGAACCACCCACAATCAATCGAAACACATCTACATCGTGCTCTGTTCGATACAAAGCGAGGCCCGCCGATAACGGCTGCTGAATTACGACGGTCATGCCGTCATCCGGGCGCCGGCCGCAGCAACACGGCCAACCCAAGCATCACCACTGTCGTCAGCGCCACGATCGTGAAGCCATCCTGAAACGACACACCGAGGCCGCCATCATCATCCAGCGCGATCTTCACCGGCACGCGCTCACCACTTTCGTGAAGTTACCGGTGGCATTATCCGGCGGCAGCAGCGCAAATTGCGAACCCGTCGCCGGCGACCACGAAGCCACATGCCCGTGCAGCACCACGCCAGGGAAGGAATCGACCCGGACCTCCGCACGTTGCCCGTTTCGCAATTAAGTGAGCTGCGTTTCCTTGTAATCGGCAATCACAAAGAGATGCCGCAGCGGCACCACGGTGCTCACCTGGGTGCCGATGCCGACATACTGGCCGGGATACACCCGCCGCTGCCCCACCATCCCATCGATCGGCGACGTGATCCGGGTATAGCCAAGATTGATACGCGCCAGATCGAGCGCTGCGTCCGCGGCGTTCAGATTGGCGTCGAGCTGCGCCTCCTGCGTGTGTTGCACATCGAGCTGCCGCCGTGCCGCTTCCAAAGCGGCGCCGGCGCCCATCACCTGCGCGTCCGAAAGCTTCGCCGCCGCGTCTGCCTGTTCGACAGCCTGCTCGGTGCCGACGACTTTGGTCGCCAAAAGCTTCTGTTGGCACGCAGCCTCTAGCCGATTGCGCAGCGCCGTCGCGCGACTGCCGTCGAGTTGCGCCTCGGCGGCCGCGACATCTGCCGCCTGCAACAGCTCTTGCGCTTTCAGGTTGATGATCGCTGAGCTTGCCGCGGCCACGCTCGCTTCGGCCTGCGCCACCTGAGCGCGGAACGGCGCGTCGTCGATCTCCGCCAGCAGATCGCCGGCTTTTACCTACTGGAAATCGGTAATCGGTACCGCACTGATCCGCCCCGCCACCTGCGCCGAGAGCGGGCTCAGGTCGGCTGCCAGCGCCGCATCGTCCATCCATTGCGGCGCGGTGGCCCCGGTCCAGCGGTTCCAGTTCACCATCACCACCGCGGCGACCCCAGCGGCAAGCGCGACCGCAAGCACACGCGGCAGGAAAGCAAGCAAGCTGGGATGCCGCGGAGCGATCTCTCCTGTCCGCTGCGCCGGGCTCGCTCCGTCGCTCATGACCGAAGAACGGTCCGCAGTCGCGCGCCGACCACCGGCCCGTCGTCCGGCACCAACGCCGCAGGCGAGATTACCAATAGCCCCTCGGCCCTCCGCGCCAACGAGCAACGGATCGGCGGCGTTCCGCTCGCCAATGCTTCAGCCGCCGAGAACGGATCCGGCGTGACGATCTCCAGTACCGGCACCACGGCATCGATGATGCGCAATCCCCGCACTCCCTCCGCAGCGGTCACGATCGTTTCCAACAAGCCGCGCTGCCGCGCACGCTCGGTTAACTCATCCTCGGCGGCGAACGCCTCCAGCGCCGCCAGCAAGCCGACGATCTGCTCTTTGCCCAGCTTGCAGGACCGGCCGATGCCATGCTGCGGCAGGCCGGGCATCGTACCCAACGCTGCGAACTCTTCCGGCACGCGCCACAGCGCGGGCAGGATGTCGAGGTCCAGCATCTGCACCAACGCTGCCGAAACCAGGTCGCGCCGGCCGCACAGAATGCCTGAGGCCTGCGGGCCGCCGATCGCCTTGCCGCCGCTGAACGCGACCAGGTCCGCGCCCTCCGCCAGGAAGCGCCGCAGATTGGCCCGCGGCGGCAATTGCGCCGCCGCATCAACCAGCAACGGAATACCGTGCGCCCGCGCCACTGCCGCGACCTCGACCAGCGGCGGCTCGGAGTGGGGCTGTGCCAGCCAGAAAATCCCCGCCGTCGCGGGTCCGATCGCCGCCGCTATGTCCCACGCCGCGGCATCCCGCACTCCGGCACCGCTGAAACGATCGGCGATCCCCACCTCCACGATCTCGCCGCCCGCCACCCGCAATGCGCGGTCATACATGTTGCGTTGGCTGCGCACGGTCACGAACGCTCGCCGCCCGCCAGGCACATCGGGCAAAGCGTTCATCCGCGCCGGATCAAGTCCCGTGAGGCACGCCGCCGTGCCCACCAGCAGCGCCGCCGAGGCGCCCGCGGTGACGATCCCCGCCTCCGCTCCCGTTACACGCGCAATCACCCGGCTCGCCGCGGCCTGCAGCGCCAGCATATCCACCGACGCTCCAGCTGCCTCCTGCATCGCCGCGAGTGCTTCCGGCCGCATGCGCCCGCCACCTAGCCGGGTCACCGTGCCGCAGCCGTTGATCACCGTCGATACGCCCAGGCGCGCATAAACGTTCATCGCTGCCTCCGATGGGTTTATGCGCGCACCTGGACGGTGAAGCCTAGCGGCGGCGCAGGACCGCCGGCTGTTCGCTACGCCCGGACGGGTGCGAAACCAAGGCTGGCAGCACGTTCGGCCACGCCCACCACTCGGGCGCGAACAGCGTTCGCATCGCCGGTATCGGGCAGTCGAAGGGTGGGCCGCCTTCCTGACCAGACTGCATGAACAGCACGAAAAGCGCCCCTCCCGGTCGCAGCCAGCCCGATAGCAGCCGCTCATAATCAGGCAACAGAGGCGGCGGCAGCGCGCAAAGACACGTCTGGTCGTAGATCGCATCGAACGGCGTCGCCGGCTGCCACGCGAACAGGTCAGCCAGAACAGCAGTGCCACGCGTTCCCAGTCGTTCGCTCTGCGCCGCAACCGCGCTCGGCGCGACATCCAGCGCGGTGACGTCGAAGCCGGCTTCCGCCAGTGCCAGCGGTTCGCCGCTGCGCCCCGCGCCGGGAACCAGGATGCGGCACGCTGCAAGCGCACCCTCGGCGCGCCAGGCTAGGAAGGCCGGATCGAGGCTCGGTCGCTCCCAGCCCGTAGTGCCGGATTGATAGCGCCCCTCCCAATCCACCGCCTGTGTCGCGCTCACCGGACAGGTTCCGGCAGGCGCATCCATGCGGGGATGCGCGGCAGCAGACGAGCGCCATCGCAAACAAGGATCTCGTTCAGCGCATCCAGCCGTAGCACCGCCAGTCCCACGCCGTCGCGCCCCGAGCGCATCGTGCCTACCTCCGTCCCGTCGCGCAGCACAGGCCTTCCGGGCGCCGGCAACTCGCCTTCGATCACCACCGGCACCAGCCGGCGCTTGATCAGCCCGCGATAACGGGTACGGGCCGTCAGCTCCTGGCCCATGTAGCAGCCCTTGCTCCAGGACACGCCGTTCAGCTCGTCGAACCCCGCCTCCAGCAGGATTGTCTTCTCCGCTTCTAGGTCGCGCGATCCGTCCGGCAGACCCAGCGCGAGCCTATGCCGGTCCCAATCTTCGAAACCGGCGGTCTCAACCAGCGGCGTGGTGGACAGGATGCGCCAACCCGCCTCGGGCAGGCGCGGATCGGGCGCGGCCAACGTCTCGAGGACCGGTTCGCCATCCCAGGCGGCATAAATCAGCAGATCCTCCCGCGGTCGGATCGCGACCTTGGAACGAAGCCGGTACCGCGACAGCCGTTGCGCCACGTCCGCCGCCAGCCGCCGCTCGCAGTCCAGCAACAGCCGATCGCCTGCGGCGAAGATGAAGAACTCCGCCAGCCATTTGCCTTGCGGCGTCAGCAACGCCGCCCATGCAGCGCGCCCCGGTGCCGCCTCAATAACATCGTTGGAAACGAGACCCTGCAGGAACGCAACCCGGTCCTCGCCGTCGATTTCGATCACGGCGCGCCCAGGCAACCGGGCGAGTTTCGTCACGACGCGCTACTCCAGCGCGGCGTCCAGCGTGATCTCGGCATTCAGTACGCGCGAAACCGGACAGGTCGCCTTGGCCTCATCAGCGAGGCGCTTGAAATCAGCCTCATTGATCCCCGGCACCGTGGCGCGCAGGGTCAGCGCCACAGCGGCAATCTTCCAGCCGCGCCCCTCCTGCTCCATCGTCAACCGCGCATCTGTACGAAGCGTGTCCGGCCTGTGGCCCGCGCCGGCAAGCTGGAACGCCAGCGCCATGCTGAAACAACCCGCATGAGCGGCGGCGATCAGTTCCTCCGGGTTGGTTCCCTTGCCGTCGCCGAACCGCGTAGCGAAGGAATAGGGCGTCTCGGACAGAGTGCCGCTCCCGGTATTAAGAGTGCCTTTGCCGTCCTGACCGCCGCCTTGCCACTGTGCCGAGGCAGTCCGCCTGATCGTTGCCATGCTTCGCTCCTCCGTTCCTTTCCCTGAAGGTGGTCTCTGGCGAGCCGCCGCTCAACCCGTGTAGAGGCGGCCTATGCGGGTCGCGCAGATAATGGCAGGCGCTCCGGCCGGTGGGGCGGAGCTGTTCTTCGAGCGGCTGAGCCTTGCCCTGGCCCAGGCCGGTGAGACAGTGCTGCCGGTGATCCGCCGCGATCCAACCCGTGCCGCGCGGTTGCGCGCCGACGGACTTGAAGCTTTGCAACTCCGATTCGGGACGATCGATTTCGCAACCCGCCCACGCTTGAGAGCGGCGTTGCGCCGCTTCGCTCCCCGCGTGACCATCGCCTGGATGAACCGCGCCGCGCGATTCGCTCCGGCTGGAGACTGGGTGCTGATCGGGCGCCTCGGCGGCTTCTACGACCTGCGCTATTATCGCCGTTGCGACCATTTGGTCGGGAACACGCGCGGGCTCGTGGACTGGATCGTCCGCCAGGGCTGGCCGACATCCCGCGTGCACTGTTTGCCGAATTTCGTTCCCGACCTCGCCGGCGCGATGCCGGTCGCACGCGCCGCACTTGGCGTGCCGGCGCCCGCCAAACTTGTCCTTGCGCTCGGGCGGCTGCACCGGAACAAGGCATTCGATGTGCTGGTGCGTGCCCTGCCTCGCCTCCCCGGCGTGCACGCCGTGATCGCCGGTACGGGGACGGAACGAGATGCACTCACCGCGCTGGCACGAGCCGAGGGCGTCGCGGAAAGGCTGCATCTCCCCGGATGGCGCACCGATACCGGCCCCTTGCTGGCCGCGGCGGATATGCTTGTCTGTCCGTCTCGGGTCGAGCCGCTTGGCAACGTGATCATCGAAGCCTGGGCCGCCTACCGCCCGGTGGTCGCCGCAGCCGCCGATGGACCGCGCGAGCTGATCACCGATAGCGTGCACGGCGTGCTGACACCCATCGATGACCCGGCGGCCCTCGCTCACGCAATCTCCGGCGTCTTGGACGATCCGCCCCGCGCCGCCGCCCTGGTCGAAGCCGGGCGCGCCCGCTACGAAGCGGGCTTCGCCGAGGCTCCGGTGGTCGCGCAATGGCGCCGGTTTCTGGCCAGCGTGGAGAAGCCCTGAATGTGCGGCATCGCCGGGCTTTGTCTGTCCTCGACGGCGCCCCCGCCCGATCCCGCCGTGCTCGGCCGGATGATCCGGGCACTCGCCCATCGCGGCCCGGATGGCACCGGCCATATCGTGGTGGGACGCGTCGCGCTGGCGCATAACCGCCTGGCGATCATCGATCTGCACACGGGCGATCAGCCACTGTTCGCCGGGCCGGCGACGCTGGTCGCCAATGGCGAGATCTACAACTACCGGGAGCTGCGCGCCGACCTGCCGGAGGTGGTGTTCGCCACCGCGAGCGACTGCGAGCCGGCCTTGCATCTCTGGCGCCGCGAAGGCTCGGCCTATGCGCAACATCTGCGCGGCATGTTTGCGATCGCGATCCATGAGCGCGGCGCGCGCAGCGTCACGCTGACGCGCGATCCGTTCGGCATCAAACCGCTCTACACCGCGCCCACCGCGAGCGGTCTCGCTTTCGCCTCCGAGCCGCAAGCTCTGTTGGAAGCCGGCCTTGTCGAACGCCGGTTGCGTCCAGCGGCCCGTGACGAGCTGCTGCAGCTCCAGTTCACCACCGGGGCAGAGACGATTTTCGAAGGCATCAGCCGCGTCCTCCCCGGCGAAACGCTGACCTGCTCGGACGGTCATATACTGGAGCGACAGCACAGAGCAGCCTTGCCGGAAGGCGGACCGGAGACCATCGACGAATCCGCGGCGCTGGAACGGCTCGATCGCGCTCTGGAAGAAAGCGTGCTGCTGCATCAGCGCAGCGACGTGCCGTACGGCATGTTCCTCTCGGGTGGCATCGACAGCACGGCGCTGCTGGTCATGATGGCCCGGCTCAACAACCAGCCCGTACTGGCCTTCACCGCCGGCTGGGACGTGCCGGGCGTCGCCGACGAGCGCGAGCACGCCGCTGCGGTGGCGCGTGCGGTCGGCGCGCAGCACGAACCGGTCGAGATCACCGAGGCGATGGTCTGGGAGCATCTGCCGGAGATCGTTTCATGCATGGACGATCCGGCGGCGGACTACGCGATCATCCCTAGCTGGTTTCTTGCGCGGCGGGCCCGAGAAGAGGTGAAGGTCGTGCTCTGCGGCGAGGGCGGCGACGAGCTGTTCGGGGGTTACGGCCGATACCGCAAGGCGATGCGTCCCTGGTGGCTCGGCGGACGGGTGATGCGCGGGCGGGGCAATTTCGACGGCGTGGACGTGCTCCGCCGTCGCCCCGCCGGTTGGCGTGACGGATACGCGGCCTCCGAGCAGCGCGCGCAGGATGGCGACCGGTCCCGGCTCGGCGCCGCGCAGGCCGCCGATATGGCAGACTGGCTGCCGCATGATCTGTTGTTGAAACTGGATCGCTGCCTGATGGCCCATGCGGTCGAGGGGCGCACGCCGTTCCTCGACCCCGCGGTCGCCGCGGCCTCCTTTCGCTTGCCTGATGAATTGAAGGTCCGCCAGCGCACCGGCAAATGGCTGCTACGTCGTTGGCTGGAGAAACATCTTCCCGTAGCGCACCCTTTCGCCCCCAAGCGTGGCTTCACCGTACCGGTCGGCCAGTGGATCATCGGGCAGGGAATCCGCCTCGGCTCGCTTGTCGCGGCCGAACCCGGAGTGGCGGAAATCGCCGATCCCGCCAAAGTTGAATTGCTGTTCCGCAATATCGGCGACTGGCGCGACGGCTTCGCCGCCTGGATGCTGCTGTTCTACGCCCTCTGGCACCGGCGGCACATACTGGGACTGCCGCCCGCCGGCGATGTATTCGAGACGTTGAGCACGCGGTAGAGGAGGGAAAAGCTATGGCCGCCGGCAAGCAGGGCTCAACCAAAACGTCTGACAGCTGGGCGCAGCAGACTGAGCAGATTCGGCAAATGGCTGAGGCGGCAAAGCTCACTACTCCAGTAGGCTACTCCGTGGATGGCCGGACTTTCGGTTACGAAGCGCCTATGAACTTCCCTGTGAGTGTCGGGGCATACGTTACTATCAACTCACGAGGCGCAATCTATCTAGGCCAGATATCCACGCAAGAGGTCGCCTTGCGTGAAGGACCCGAGTACGGGACAAGAATCACGGCCAGTGGCCAGTTTTTTGTGACCCAAGCTGCGCGAGAGGCTAATTTTGTTGAACGTGTACAAATCAGATTCATACAAGGCACTGGAGAGATTATCGCAAAAGTTATGCCCAACGGGCTCGTCCGAACGACAAACCAAGATGTCTTTGATGATGCCAAGATTACTTCCGCGCCAACTGAAACCATCGCACGCCATCTTGGTGATCACAAAGGGGCCAACCATGGGCTCGAGTTGGAAATCGGGTATGCTATGGCCGCCGAGGTCGGCAAGGCTCGGGTTCACCTTCAACAACAAGGTTTTCGGCGACACACGTTCATGTGCGGCCAGTCTCGTTCCGGAAAGACTTTCGCACTGGGGGTCATTTTAGAGCAACTGCTGCTATCGGAAGATGCTCCCCGCATCATAGTTTTGGATCCGAACTCCGATTTCGTCCGGCTGAGTGACATACGGGATAAAACCGCCACCGACATCACGCGACAAACGCCACTAACTGTTTCAGAGTACAGCGCCATCTGCGAGGGCTATGCGAAAGTTGCAAAGGGTATCCGCATTATTCGTCCCGAAAGCGAAGATGCTTTGGCTCTACGGGTGCGCCTCAGCGACTTAGACAGATATGAACAAGGAGCCATTCTACAACTTCATCCGGTTAAGGACTTGCATGCCTTCAACGTATTCGGGAGAGTAGTAGAAGATCAAAGCAAGAATCTGTATTCCTGGGCAGATATAAACACGGCTCTGCTACAAAATCCGTCTCCTTCTTCTCTCGACCTGGCTCTGCGTATCCAGAACCTGCGCGTCTCGGACTGGGGTGTTTGGTGCAAGACAAAGCAACCTTCGCTGGCGCAGGAATTGCGCCGCGACGACTGGAAATGTATGGTCATCGATATAGGTAGTCTCCCTTCGGCAGAACAGAGGTCTGTCGCCCTTCTGGCCGTACTCAATTACCTATGGAATTCCAAGCAGCGCACCCAACCGGTCATGCTGATAGCTGATGAAGCCCACAATGTGTGTCCACAAGTACCTGCCAACCAGCTCGAAGAGATTGCTGTCGATTATTTTGTCCGAATTGCTGGGGAGGGTCTTAAATATGGTCTCCGCCTTCTGCTGGCTTCACAAAGACCCGCAAAGATCCACTCTAATGTACTCTCGCAGTGCGAAAATCTTGTGCTCATGAGAATGACATCGGGTGCAGATATTGCCGGGTTAACACACGCGTTTTCGCAAGTCGCTCCTCCGCTGATTGCGCGCTCGCGCTACTTTGCGCAAGGCGAGGCTCTGATTATTGGCGAGATTGTAAAGGGTCCTATCTTCACGAAATTTGAAGGACGCCTTACCGTCGAGGGAGGCGGTGACACGCAACCGACAAAGGGACTGGTGCGAACGCCATCTTGAAATTACCCTTCTAAATAGGTGAAGGCGCGCTGAATGTCATCGCTACGTTACGACCTCCTCATCCGCGGTGGAACCTGCATGCTGCCCTGGGGCGCAGAGCAGACCGATATCGGCGTGCAGAAAGGACGGATTGCCGCGATGGGCGTTCTCGCCTCCGCCAGCGCGGATGAAACAATCGACGCCGCCGGTCTGCAGGTCCTTCCGGGCCTCATCGACAGCCACGTGCATCTGCGCGACCCCGGTGACCGCGCAGTCGAAACCATCCCGACCGGAACCAAAGCCGCGGTGCTCGGCGGTCTCACCGCTGTATTCGACATGCCGAACACCACCCCGGCGATCACCGACACCGAACGGCTCGCCTGGAAACAGCAATACGTGGAGCAGGAATCCTGGTGCGATATCGGCCTCTATGTCGGCGGCACCAAAACCAACATTTCCGCCCTGGCGGAACTCGAAACCCGCCGCGGCGTCTGCGCCATCAAGGTCTTTGCCGGCAGTTCCACCGGCGACCTGCTGGTGGAAGATGACGAACACCTCGAGCGCGTGATGCGCGCCGGCCGTCGCCGCATCGCCTATCACAGCGAGGACGAGTACCGCCTGCAGGCCCGCCGCAATCTGTTCAAGCGCGGCGATCCGCATATCCGGCACATGGAATGGCGCGATGAGGAAACCGCCTTTCTCGGCACGCGGCGGCTCATGACGCTCGCCCGACGGACCGGCCGGCCGGCGCATATCCTGCACGTCTCCACCGCCGAGGAACTCGAATACCTGAAGGACTTCCGTGACCTCGCGACCTGCGAGGTACTGGTGAACCACCTGACGCAGGTGGCACCCGAAGTTTACGAAAGGCTGCGAGGCTTCGGCGTGATGAACCCGCCGATCCGTGGCCGGCGCCACTACGACGCGGCCTGGAAAGCCATCAACGATGGCACAGTTGATACGATCGGCTCGGACCATGCGCCGCACAGCCGCGAGAAGAAAATGTTGCCCTGGCCGGACTGCCCCGCCGGCCTCACCGGGGTGCAGACTATCGTTCCGGTCATGCTGAACCACGTCACCGCGGGGCGGCTCAGCTTGGCGCGCCTTGTGGACCTCATGTGCGCCGGTCCGGCGCGGGTCTACGGCCTGCTCGGCAAAGGGCGCCTCGCGGCCGGCTACGACGCCGATTTCACCCTGGTCGATCTCGCGCACCGGCAACGGATCGAAAACTCCTGGATCGTCTCGCCCTGTGGCTGGACGCCGTTCGCCGGCATGGAGACAACCGGCTGGCCGGTCGCCACCATCCTGCGCGGCCGGCCAGTGATGCGCGATGGTGAAGTGCTCGGAACCCCGCAAGGCCGCCTGGTGCAATTCCGCAGTTAATATTACAGTTGCATATTGAGGCGCGTGCGATTGTGCGCGCCGTGCGCACCTTCGTTGTGATGCATGCGCCATTCGGGCCAGTGCCACAGCAATGCTCGCGTCTTTGCTCGCAGGAACACGGCGCGGGCGAGCAGGTGGCGGATGGCCTGCACAGTGACGCCAAGTTGCGGCGATCGGTTCACGACGCAGTGGCGAGCGCCACCGGACTCCTTTCGTTCCGTTTACCGGATGGCGAGTCCGTCACACGGCGTGTAACAGATCAGCCCGCAGCTTGGCGAGGAACGCGGCGGCAGCCATGACCAGGCTCATGTGGACGGTGCCATGCATGCCAGGAACGGGCCTCACAGTGATCCAGGCCAAGCTCGTCCTTCGCCGTCGCGAAGCAGGTCTCAATGGTCCAGCGCCGACCGGCGACACCGACCAGTTCGGCGAGTGTTGCGCCAGCGCGAGCGAACGCAATGTAGTAGGCCAGCTCATCAGGTTTTTGCGGCTGCGGCGGATCAACAGCCAATGCTGCCATCTTGGATCAGTGGACCAGAGCAGTTGCACGCGGCCGCAGTCGTAAAGCCGCGGTCCTTTGGCGCCTTCGCCAGCGCTATGGCAACGCCGATCCGCCGGGTTCAGTGCCTCACCGAGGCGTTCGGCCGTCGTCAGCGCAAGGGAGCCGCCACCAAGCCTCAGAGTTCTCGTTGCTGCGGATCGCCAGCACGTAAGGCTGCTGGCGCGCCTGCAACATCCGGCGCAGGCGCCGATCCGAACCATACAATACGAAGGCGCAGGTATGCCATGGCGAACATAGTCGTGCGTCATCGTGCGTGGGCGCTTGGGCGCCAGCGGCAGGCCGAGTTGTGTGCGTTCGAGGGCCTGGCACTGGCTCTTCTCATCGCAGCACAGCACCAGCGCCTGCTCCGGGCGGGTTGAGATAGAGGCCGATCACGTCCCAGAATTTCTGTTCGATCTCGGGTCGTTCGACAACTTGAAGGTCTTCACGCGATGCGGCTTGATGTCGTTGCTGGACCAGATGCGCTGCACGGAACTCGCCGAAACGCCGGCGTGGCGGGCCATCGAACGAATGCTCGCAACTCCCCAGCTTTGACGCGCTGGGAGATATATTTAGTCGATATTTGCAGGGCAGGACACTAGCGCATCACGTTCTCGCCGCGCCGGCGCGGATACGCGGAGGGTGCGGCCGAGGCACCGGCATCCACCGGCAGCACGATCCCGGTGACCCAGCGCGCCTCATCGCTCACGAGATACAGCACGCCGTTTCCGACATCCCACCCCGATCCCTCGACCTTGAGCAATGAACGGTTCTTGCGCGCCTCCCGCACCTCCTCGCTCATTCCCTCTGCATAGACCATCGGCGTATAGACCATGCCCGGCGCCACCGCATTCACGCGGATCCGGTCCGCCGCATGATGCGCGGCCATCGCCCGCGTCATGTTCACCACCGCGCCTTTCGACGTGGGATACAGCAGCGCCGGATGCCCGCCGAACAGCCCGGCATAGGAAGCGATATTCACGATCGCCCCGCCACCCGCCTTCACCATCTCCGGAATCGCGTATTTCGCCATCAGCATCATCGAGGTGACATTCACGCGCAAGGCGCGATCCCAGGCCTCGACATCGACCTCCACCGCGTCTCCCGGCGGCCCCGAAACACCGACATTGTTGACCAGGATATCGAGCCGGCCCCAGCGCTCGGCCGCCTCGCGCACGATCCGCGCGCAGTCGGCTGGCTCGGTCACGTCGGCCAGCACCGCCTGGCTCTCGCCGCCCTCCGCCTCGATCATCTGCCTGGTCCGCTCCACCCATTCCGGCACCTGATCGACCAGGGTGAGGCGCGCGCCTTGACGGGCCAGCAGAATGGAGGTGGCCCGCCCGTTGCCGATCCCGTCTGCCCGCGAACCCGCGCCGGTGACGATCGCCACCTTGCCTGCCAGCCGTCCCTCGTTTGCCATCAGCCTTCCTCCCCATAGCGACGGCGATTGTCGCGCCGCCGCGGCCCAACGTGAATGCCGCGATCTTGCCGTAAGCGAGCCGTAAGCTTCGCACGGAACCAGGGACACAATGCGTCTGCTTGCCATCGAAGACGAACCCGAACTAGCCGACCTTCTGCGCGCAGCCCTCTCACGCGCCGGTTTCGCCGTGGACCCGGTGGCCAGCATCGGCGCCGCGGAAGATCACCTTGCGGTCGCCAGCTACGATGCAATTATCCTGGATCTCGGCCTGCCGGACGGGGAGGGCTTGGCGCTGTTGCGCTCCATGCGGCAGCGGGGCGACAGCAGCCCGGTGCTCATACTCACCGCGCGCGATGCGCCGGAAGACAGGGTGACCGGGCTCGACACGGGCGCGGATGACTATCTGGTCAAGCCGTTCCACCTGGCCGAGTTGGTGTCGCGTATGCGGGCACTGCTGCGCCGACCGAATGCGGCACTCGGGGTACGGCTGGAACTTGGCAATGTCGTGCTGGACACCAACACACGGCAGGGCGAGGTTGACGGGCGGCCGCTGCTCCTGTCAGGCAGGGAAACCGCACTCCTGGAACTGCTGCTCCGCCGGCAAGGGCGAGTTGCGACGCGCGAGGCGATCGAGCAAAGCGTGTACGACTTCACGACTACGCTTGGGTCCAATGCCGTCGAGGTGCTGATGCACCGGCTGCGCCGAAAACTCGCCGAAGCCGGCGCCACCGTGGTGATCCACACGGTGCGCGGCATCGGCTACATCTTCGCCGTCCGCTCATGAACCACCGCCAGGGCTTGCCTACGTCAGGTTCCTGTAATCCACGCTCGCCAGACCCGATCCGGCTGAGCCGACCCGATCGGTCCCTTTGCAAAGGGCATAAGATGGGATTGTTCGTCCGAGCCGCTATTGTTGGTGCATCAATCACCACCGCTTTTGCCGCGGCGGCGGCCTTCTCGCCGGGAGCCGCTCCATTGTGGCGGTCGGTTCCTGCGGCAAGGATCGCGGAAGACGCACGAACAGCGGCCCCTGCCCCGGCATCCCCCCTGCAGGCCGGCATGCCGCCGCCTCAGGCCGCGGCCTATGTCCTCCATTACCGGGACGGCTTCTCTACCGGCCCTGCCTTCGATGCCTATTACGGCGTTGTACAGGTCCAGGCGGTGATCCGCGGCGGACGCGTAGTGGCCGTCAACGTGCTGCGCCACCCGTCCCACAGCGCGACCAGCCGTTCGATCAACCGACAGGCACTGCCGATGCTGGAACAGGAAGTGATCAGCGCGCAAAGTGCCCACGTGCATGCGGTCTCCGGGGCGACGCTCACCAGCGATGCATTCATCCGGTCCATGCATGACGCGCTCCGCCGTGCGAGCGGCTGATAGGCCGGGCGGCTTATGTCGCATGCATGAAAGACAACTCCTGATGGGCATGCCCATCACCGTGGAAATCATCGACTGCCCGTCCGAGACGCTGCTCGACGATGTTTTCGCTTATTTCGCTGCCGTCGATCGCCGGTTCAGCCTATTCAAGTGCGACAGCGAAATAACTGTGATGAACCAGCGCCCTCTCGCGCTGACAGCCATCAGCGCCGAGATGCAGGAGGTGCTGACGATCGCCGAGTACACCAAACGGCAGACGCACGGCTATTTCGAAATCTGCCGGCCCGATGGCCTGATCGACCCCTCCGGGATCGTGAAGGGTTGGTCGATCCGCAACGCCTCGCGGCTCATCGAGGCCGCCGGTGCGCGGAACTACTTCATCGACGCCGGCGGCGATATACAAAGCCGGGGCGAGGCCGCTGACGGCATCCCGTGGAAGGTCGGCATCCGCAATCCGTTCAACGATCAGCAGATCGTAAAGGTGTTGCACCCGCTCGGGCACGGCATCGCCACTTCCGGAACCTACGCGCGGGGCAACCATATCTACAATCCGCACCTGCCGGACCAACCGATCGATGACATCGTCAGCCTGAGCGTCATCGGTGACGATGTGCTCCAGGCAGATCTTTATGCCACTGCTGCCTTCGCCATGGGCAAGGCAGGTATCCATTTCATCGAGGAGCTGCCGCACCTGGAGGGCTATTTGATCGACAAAAACGGTATCGCCACGCAGACAAGCGGATTTAGGGCATTCGTGGTGTGATGATCTGCAGCATTGATTCGATACTTAACCGGATAACAATGTACCGGCTGGTGCTGTATTATACCGCCGGCCTCATTGCGATGGCGGTGGTGTTGGGGTTCCCCAGGATGGTGCCCCAGGATCCCACGGCACTCACCTTCTCCCTCGTGCTGATCACAGGGACATGCTGGCTGACCAATCGCCTGTTTGCCGACCTTCTACAAGTGCCGGCAAACACTGAGTCCTTCATCATCACGGCCCTGATCCTGGCGCTGATCATGCCGCCGGTGACGGCCCACAATTTCCTCGGCGTCGCCGGGCTCATGCTGGCTTCCTTTGTCGCCATAGCGTCGAAGTTCATGCTCGCCGTCGGTCGCCAGCACATCTTCAATCCTGTCGCCGCAGAAGTTGTCGCCTCGGCGCTCATCCTCGACCAGCCGGCGACGTGGTGGGTCGGCGGCAACCTGACCTTGTTCCCCTTCGTGCTCGCCGGCGGCCTGCTCGTCACCCGCAAAGTGCAGCGTCTCGATACGGTCGGCGTTTACATCCTGGCGAACCTGGCGGTCACGTTGGGCAGCACGCCGCTGAGCATGGTGGGCACGGCGTGCAAGGAAACCTTCTTCTATTCGCCGCTGCTTTTCGCTGGATTCGCCATGCTGACGGAGCCGCTGACGGCGGCGCACGGCAAGCAGTCCCGCCTGGCATATGGCGCGATCATCGGTGCGCTCTCTTCTCCCAATATGCATATCGGCAATTTCTACCCGACGCCCGAGATGGCTTTTCTCGCCGGCAATCTGTTCGCCTATGCGTCAAGCCCGAAAGGCCGCTGCAAGCTTACCCTGCTGCGCATCGAGCGGGCCGCGGCGGGCTGCTACGACTTTGTTTTCCAACCGGATCGCCAGCTTGCCTTCCAGCCGGGGCAGTATCTCGACTGGACACTCCGTGTCCTGCACCCGGACGACCGCGGCAACCGCCGTCCCAGCAGGCAGCCCGCGAACTCGGCCTGCGCATCGTCTATGCGGTCGCGGAGCCGGAAGCGCCCGGTTACCCCGTCCACGAAGGGATGGTCGACGAGATCCTGATCCAGAACAACATTCCGGACTACATGGAGCGCATCTTTTACCTCTCAGGTCCCCGCGCCATGGTCGTTCGCTTCCAGAACAGCCTGAGGGAACTCGGTGTACCCGGTCGCAGATAATGGTCGATTACTTTCCAGGATTTGCGTGAGCCATTCACTTGCGGGCGAGCCAGATGACGTGGTTCCGATGCGTGGTTTGCAATTCCGTTGGCGCAGTCGTCTGGGCTGCGGTTTATGGCGGAGGGGCTTACTATCTTGGAAGGCATATCACACTGATTCTGGGTCCGGCGACTATCGCCGGTACAGTCCTTGCGCTTGGATCGATCGCCGCGCTCGTCGTCGTTTTGCGACGTCACGAACATCGACTGATGGCGAAAATCGATATTCTTCCTCCCGACACGGCCAGTTCGGGCTCCTGATTTAGAAGCACGGCCGTTTCTGATGTATGGGACGCTCTCATGAACCGTCGCCAGGGATCGCTTGCTCGCCGGCTTGCCTGGCGGCTTGCGCTGGTCGTCCTCGCCGCAGTCATCCTAGCCGCTGCGGCGATCGGCTGGCGATCGGTCGTGGCGGTTCGCCACCTGGACGACACAGCGCTGCAGGACCAGGCACGCGCAATCGCGGCTCATATTTCAACCGGCCCGGACGGGCGCCCGCGTCTCGACCTGCCGGGTCCGCTCGAGAATGCGTTCCGCTCCTCCGACGACGACAATGTTTTTTTGGTAACTGCCGCAAACGGCACGGTGCTGTTCGCATCGGCCCCTGGACTGCGGTCCGCATTCTCCGGCGTCCTGCCGCGAAGTCCCGGCCTGTTCCGCCTGCCGTCGTCACCGCGCCACCCGGAGGGGATGGTTGGTTACGCCTTGTCGAGGGGCCCCTTGATCATCGCCGTGGCGCAGGGTCGCGAGCAAAGCGAGGTACTGGTACGCGGCGTTTTGGCCGAGCTGCTATCCACCGGCCTCGCTCTGCTGGCCGCCATTGGCAGCACTGCGCTGCTGATCGGCGTCTGGACCGTCAAGCAGGGGCTGCGCCCGGTGCGCGACGCGTCGGCTGCCGCCGCGGCGATCGGCCCGGCGCGACCCGGCGCACGCTTGCCCGAAACCGGCCTGCCCGCCGAAATCGCGCCGCTGGTCAGCGCTGTGAACCAGGCGCTTGCGCGTCTGGAAGCAGCACTGGCAGCACAGCGCCGTTTCGTTGGCGAGGCAGCGCACACGCTGCGCACGCCGCTCGCCGTGCTGATGGCGCGCCTCGATGGGCTACAGGACAGCACCGAGGCAGAGCTACTGCGCCAGGACGCCGACCGCATGGCACGGCTGGTGGGCCAAATGCTGCAAATGGCGCGCATCGATGGCATGTCGCTCGACATCACCGAGCGAGTGGATTTGCGCGCCGTGGCTATGGAGGCGATCAGCGCTCTAGCCCCGCTCGCGGTGAATCGCGGTCTCCATCTTGCCCTGACCGGCGCGCCGGCCGGACCGATCCGCGGGAATAATGCGGCTCTGGTCGTCGCGCTGCAAAACCTTATCGAGAACGCGCTCGGCTACGCGCCGCCCGGCACCACCGTGGAGGTGGAACTCACGAATGGCAACATATTGCGCGTGCTGGACCGCGGTCCCGGTGTGCCGGAACCCGAGCGTGCCACGATCTTCGAACGGTTTCGGCGCGGGCGGGTGCCGGCTGGGGGAACCGGCGCCGGCCTTGGCCTCGCGATCGTTGCGGAGATCGCTGCCGCTCATGGCGGCTCAGCCCACGTCGCGGCTCGCGAAGGCGGTGGTGCCGCCTTTGAGCTGGATCTGGGCGGCGCGGCCCGGCTCCCGTCGCTTGCGGCCGGTGACCATGGCGCGAACCAGGTTCTCGCGATGCAGCCAGCTCGACATCACCACGCCGGCGAGGTGCAGACCAACCAGCACCAACAACAGGTGAGCTGATACGTGGTGCAGATGATCCACCCAGGGCACCCCGAAATAGGCATTCGTTTCCGACAGCCAGCCGCTGCCCCCGACCACGACCAACAACGCCAACAGAGCGACGATCATGATGCCGCCAGCTGGATTATGGCCGAGATAACGCGGTGCGCGCCCGCTCCGCAGCAGCCTCAGATAACGCGCCACATCGCGCGGTCCGCATACGAAGCTCACGAACCGCGCGTGCCGGCCGCCGACCACGCCCCAGACAATGCGCGCCGCGACCAGCGCCAGCACCGCATACCCCGCATCCTCATGCAGCCAGCGCAGGTCATCGGTGGTGAGGAACGCGATCAGAACGAGTAGCGCCGTTGCCCAGTGAAACAGCCGCACGAAGCGGTCCCAAACGAGCACGGTTGGGACCGCTTCCAAGAACGCCGTCGCTCTACTCGGCGTTGTGGATGGCGCCGGTCGCGGCATCCAATTCCAGCTCGAAGCGCTGGCCTTGGGCGTTGAAGCCCTTCGCCTCGTAACAGCCATTGTGCAGCGACAGGCTGCGAATCGTAGTGTAACCGCGGCTGACCAGGCTGTTTTCCATCGCGGTCCGGCTCATCGGCTGGCCGGTGGTGTGACAGGATTCTTCTGCGAACGCCGCGGGCGCGGCAACGACGAGAGCGAGGCAGGCAAGCAGGACCGAAACGCGCATTAGCTTATCTCCGATTGCATGAAATGCGCGCCGGGAGATGAAAGAAGCCGCTTACGGCGAGCTTACTGTCCCGCTTGCCGGCTGACGCAGGCTGCTTACGTTAAGGTCATGGATACGAAGCTCACGACTGAGGAGCAGCCCGAGCCCCCTGGCGCGACCCCGAAAGAGCCGCCACCGAAGCCCAAGGAGATCGGCGGCCCGAAGGGCCCCGAGCCGACCCGCTACGGCGACTGGGAACGCAAGGGCCGCTGCATCGATTTCTGATCAGCCGCGCCGGCGGATCGCGGCCGTGACGGTGTTCTCCAACAGGCAGGCGATCGTCATCGGCCCGACCCCGCCCGGCACCGGCGTGATCGCCCCTGCCTTCTCAACCGCTTCGGCATAGGCCACGTCGCCCACTAGCCGGCCATCAGGCAGGCGGTTTATGCCGACATCGATCACCGTGGCCCCGGGCGCGATCCAGTCGCCGCGCACCATCTCCGCCCGTCCGGCAGCCGCGACAAGGATGTCCGCTCGCCGGCACTCTGCGGCCAGCTCCCGCGTGCGCGAATGCGCGAGTATTACCGTGGCGTTCGCCGCCAGCAGCAGCGCCGCCATCGGCCGCCCGACGATCGCCGAACGCCCCAGCACCAGCGCTCGAGCCCCGGCCACCATCACGCCGGCCGCTCCCAGCAGCTTCATCACCCCGAGCGGCGTGCATGGCACGAGGCCGGCTCGGCCCTCCGCCAGCCTGCCCACATTCAGCGGATGGAACGCATCGACGTCCTTGGCCGGGTCCACCAACTCGATCACCGCATGTGTGTCGATGCCCCGCGGCAGCGGCAACTGCACCAAGATACCGTCCACAGCAGGATCGGCGTTTAGCCGCCCGATCTCGGCCAGCAAATCGGCCTGCGTCGTTGTCGCCGGCAGCCGGGTCGTCCGCGAGGCGATCCCCACCGCCTCCGCCGCCCGGTCCTTGCTGCGCACGTAGACCGCGCTGGCCGGGTTGTCGCCCACCAGCACCACCGCGAGCCCAGGTTGATACCCGAGCCCCGCCACGCGCTGCGTCACTTCGGCCCGCAGCGCCGCGGCGATCACCTTGCCGTCGATGATCCTGGCTGTCATCGCCTGGCCGGCTACCGTCGCTACCGCTCAGAACACCAGCCCCTGCCATGCGCCGTAGGTCAGCGCCGCGTATAACCGGGGCAGCACCACGCCCTGCACCACCTGGATAAGAATCACCGCGATCCACGGGCTGATATCGATGCCGCCCAGGTTCGGCAGCACGTTGCGAATGGGACGAAGCACCGGGTCGGTCAGCCGGTAGAGGAAATCGGTGATCGACCAAACAAGACGATTGCGGCTGTCCAACACGCCGAACGCCATCAGGATGCTCAGCACCGCCGCGATGATGATCGCCCATTTAAGGAAGGTCAGTGCATAGTTGAGCAGGAGGAAGACAACGGTAATCATGGCGTTCTCCAGGGGCGGCGCGGGCCACCCCTACACCACCTCTCCCGCTTGCGGGAGAGGTTGGCGGTCCGAACCGGGGACATAGGTGACAGTTTGGCCCGACGACATGGGTAACAGGTTTACTGGTTGGCATGGAGGTGACCCATGCCGTGGCAGAGGACCGGACCCATGGACGAGCGGATGTCGCTGATTGTGAGCTGGCAGGAGGACGGGCTTTCGATTTCGGAGCTGTGCCAGCGCTATGGCGTTAGCCGCAAGACCGGTTACAAGTGGATAGAGTGGTATGAGAACGAGGGTTTTGCCGGGCTGTGCGACCGCAGCCGGGCGCCGCATCACTCTCCGCGGCAGGTGACGGGGTCGATCGCCGAGGCAGCGGTAGCGGCGCGGCGGGAGCACCCGAGCTGGGGGCCGCGCAAGCTGCGGGCGTGGCTTTCGGCGCGCGATCCGCAGGTGGTGTGGCCGGCGGCCAGCACTTTGGGTGTGTTGTTCGACGAAGCGGGCCTGACGGTGCCGCGGCGCCGGCGCGAGCGGGTGCCGCCGCGCAGCGCGCCGTTTGCCGGCTGCGAGGGTCCGAACGCGGTGTGGACGGCCGATTTCAAGGGCTGGTTTCGCACCGCCGACGGCGCGCGCTGCGAGCCGTTCACGTTGTTGGACAGTTGGAGCCGCTATCTGTTGCGCTGCCAGGCGGTGCGGCGGACCGATACCGCGACGGTGCAGGCGATCCTGGCGGCGGCGTTCCGCGAGTATGGCCTGCCGATGGCGCTGCGCAGCGACAACGGCTCGCCGTTTGCCGGACGCGGCGCCGGCGGCTTGAGCCGGTTATCGGTGTGGCTGATCAAGCTTTCGGTGCGGCCGGATCGGATCGATCCAGGCTCGCCGCAGCAGAACGGTCGGCACGAGCGGATGCACCTGACGCTGCAGCAGGAGACGGCAAGCCCGCCGGCGGCGAGCTTGCGGGCGCAGGCCCGCAGCTTCGCGGTGTTCCGCCGCTGTTACAATGCGGAGCGGCCGCACGAGGCGCTGGGCCAGCAAGTGCCGGCGCGGCATTATCAGCCGAGCCCGCGCGCCTACACCGGCAAGCTGTGTTCGCCGGAGTATCCTGGCGTTGAGCTGGTGCGCCAGGTGCGCTCGAACGGCGAGATCAAGTGGCGTGGCGAGCGGGTGTTCCTGGGCGAGCCGTTGATCGGCGAACCGGTCGGGCTGCACCCGATCGCCGACGGCGAATGGCGGGTGATGTATGGCCCGATCGAGCTCGGTTTGCTGGACGCGAAGGGCCGCTTGCGCCAGCCGCGGCGCCGCCGCCGTCGGGTAGCCTGTGGATTTGTGGACAACGCACGCGCGTTGCCCACAACCCCACAGGGCCAACAACAACCGCAAGCCGATCTGGTTCGATGACGGATGAAAAGTGTTACCCATGTCGCCGGTCTATTCTGTTACCCATGTCGCCGGTTGGACATGGCGCGCAGGGGCGCGGCGGGTGAGGGCCAGCGCTCCTTGACTTCGCCAACCTGCCACAGCATTTTCCGCGCCCTCCGGAAAGGGGGCTGTAGCTCAGCTGGGAGAGCGCCTCGTTCGCAATGAGGAGGTCAGGGGTTCGATCCCCCTCAGCTCCACCAATCGCAAAATTGGCCGCGGGGAGCCATTGCCGATAGGCAGCAGCCTGCCCTCCCGCCAAAGGTCATCGCCGATGCCCCGACCGGCACTTCGCCGCCGCTCGTTCCTCGCCGCCAACGCGACCGCCTGCGCCCTCATGGCGGGCTGCGCCCCGCTGCCGCGGCTAAACGCGGTACCAACCGCGGATGAGCCGAACGTCACTGTCCTGGGGCTGCGCGACATCCGCTACTGGGGCGATGAGGACTCACCGGCCCTCATCGATGAGGGAATAGCAGCCTACAACCGTGAACAGGCGGACTACCGGCGCGCCGGCAACACCGGAGCGCTGCCGCCCGCCGCATACCTCGCCGTTTCCGGCGGCGGCGAAAACGGCGCCTTCGGCGCCGGTCTGCTTGTCGGCTGGACCGCGTCAGGCACCCGCCCCTCCTTCAAACTGGTGACCGGCATCAGCACCGGCGCCCTCACCGCTCCCTTCGCCTTCCTCGGGCCGCGCTACGATCCGCAACTGCGCGAAGTTTACACCGGCATATCAGCCAGCGACATACTCCAGCAACGCAGCATTCTCGCCGCGCTGACCAACGACGCGCTCGCCTCCAACGCGCCGCTGCGCCGGACCATGGCGCGCTACATCACCCCGGCGATGCTCGCCGACATCGCCGATGCCTATCAGCACGGCCGGCTCCTGCTGATCGGCACCACCAATCTCGACGAGGGCCGGCCGGTGATCTGGAACATCGGCAAGCTGGCCGCCAGTGGCCGCCCCGGAGCGCTCGACCTGGTGCAACAGATCCTCATCGCCTCCACCGCGATACCCGGTGCCTTTCCGCCGGTGATGATCGATGTCGAAGCGGGCGGTCGCCGCTATCAGGAAATGCACGTCGATGGTGGCGCCAGCGCGCAGGTCTTTGTCTATCCTCCTTCCGTCCAGCTCGAAAAAACTGCGCGGCGTGCCGGCATCACCAGGGACCGCACCCTCTACGTGATCCGCAACGCCCGCCTCGACCCGCGTGCGGAGGAGATCAGGCGCCGCACGCTCAGCATCGTTGGCCGCGCCATTTCCTCGCTGATCCAGACGCAAGGCGTGGGCGATCTCTATCGCATCTACATCGCCGCCCAGCGCGACCGGATCGATTTCAACCTGGCCAGCATTCCGTCAACATTCGACATGAAGCTCGAGCGTCCCTTCGATCGCCCTTACATGCAGGCGCTGTTCGAAGTCGGCTATAATCTCGCCAGAAACGGTTACCGTTGGGCGAAAGTACCGCCGGGCTACCGGGAGCTGGGCGAGGGCCCGACGCTCTGACCATCGATTTCCTCCGACACCCGCCCTACCCTCCACACAGCCGCAGGAGGGAACCATGCGTCTCGACAACTCCACGCTGATTGCCGCGTTGCGCGGCGCCGGTTCCATGGAGGAAATCTGCCGCAGCGCCGGCGCCTCCGCCGCGGAATTCGCGGCCGCGCGCGACGCCTTCCTGCAGCGACATGCCGCACCCAAAGACCAGGACATCACCGGCACCGTCGCCGCGCGGGTGGAGATCAAGCACGACCGAGCCGGTGTTCCCCACGTGTACGCCACAAGCACGCCCGACCTGTTCTTCGGCCTCGGTGTCGCCATGGCGCAGGACCGGCTATGGCAGATGGACCGGCTTCGTCGGCGCGCGCTCGGCCGCCAGGCGGAGATCCTCGGCCCGGACTACATCGCCGGCGATCGCGCGCATCTCACGGTCGGGATCGACCGCATCTCCATCGCTGACGCGGCGGCAATGGACCAAGCAACAAAGGCGCTGATCACCGCCTTCGTTGCCGGCATCAACCGCCATATCGAGCTGAACAGCGCCAACCTGCCAATCGAGTTCCGGCTCCTGGACTATACACCCGCCCCGTTCACCGTGCGCGACATCGTAGCGATCGGCCGCGGCATTTGGTGGTCGCTCAACGGCCGCATCGATCGCCTCGCCGCCGCTGAAGCCGCGCGCCTGCTGCCCACCGAGAATTTGCGCGGGCTCTATCTCACCCCGGAAGCGTCGGAAAACCTTGTGGTGCCCTGCGCCGCCGGCACCGACGATGCGACGGGCAGCAACAACTGGGCGCTCGACGGCCGGCGCACCGGCACCGGAAAGCCGATCCTCTGCGGCGACCCGCACCAACCCTACTGGGTTCCTTCCACCTGGTACGAATACGCCCTGCATGGCCCGGACGACGATGCGGCCGGAGCCGGACATCCCGGGCTGCCCGGCATGTGGTGGGGCAGCAACGGCGACGTGGCGTGGTGCATCACCAACAACATGGCCTCGACGCGTGATCTGTATGTCGAGGAGGTGGATACACGCGATCCCCGCCGTTACCGCGACGGCGACACCTGGCGCGACTTCACCGAGCATTCCATCGCCATCCCCGTCCGCGGCGAAAGGCCGCACGAGCTTGTAATCCGCTCCACCGTGCGCGGCCCGGTGGTGAACGCGCTGCTCACGCCGGTGGCGGAAGGTGGCGATCCGCCGCTGTCGCTCCGCTGGGTCGGGGCGGAGCATATCGACGATCTGCGGGCCATGATCGCGGTGTCGCGGGCGCGGGACTGGGCGTCCTTTCGCGCCGCACTGCGGGACTGGGCGGTCGCGGTGTTTAATTTCGTCTATGCCGACCGGCATGGAAACATCGGCTATCAGATGGCTGGGCGGCTACCGCTGCGCGGACGCGTGGTGTACGGATTCCGCGACGCTAACGATCCCATGGACCAATGGACCGGATACATCCCATTCGATGGCCTGCCCAATGCCTTCAACCCGCCGCGCGGTTACGTGGCTAGCGCCAATCAGCGCATCGTGCCGCCGGGGTATCGCTATCCGATCTACGGCGCCTATTCACAAGGCCATCGCGGCGTCCGTATCGATGAAGCCTTCGCCGGCGATCATGTCGTCGATCACGTTGCAAACATAAGTTTCCAGAACGACGTGAAGAACACCCGCGCCGCGCGGCTTTGTCCGCACATACTGCGTCATCTTGCAGGCAGCCACGACGACCCGGCAAGGATCGTCTCCGCCGCACTGTCAAACTGGGACTATCGCTACGACCTCGACAGTACCGCCCCGACTGTCTTCGAGACGTTCATGGCATTGTGGCAGCGCACCGTGCTGGCGCGGCATTTGCCGGAGCGATTGCTCGACTTGACGTCACAACAGACGGGCCTCGCGGCAAGTCTGCTAGAAGGCGCCGAGGACCGGTATTTCCCAACCGGCACCGCCGCAATGGTTATTGCGGTTGCCGGCCAGGCGGTGGACCGGCTGCGCGGGCGGCTCGGCGCGGATCCCGCCGCCTGGAAATGGGGCCGCGTCCACATCGCGCACTGGCATCACCCGCTCTCAACACCCGCCGTTGGCGACGCGTTCGATATCGGCCCGGCGCCGGTCGATGGCGGCTCTCACACCGTGCGCAACACCGGCGGCGAATTGCCGCCGCACGCCGCCAGCTCCGGTGCCGAATACCGTATGGTCGTCGATTTCACCGCGCCCGATTCATTCCTCGCGGTGCAGAACATCGGTAATTTGGGCGTGCCCGGAAGCCCGCATTACCGCGACCAGTTCCAGCCATGGCGGCGCGGCGAGTACCACGTCGTGCATCTGCGCCGCGAGGGCGTCGATGCCGACTGCGAGACCACGACGCACATCGATCCCGCACGTGACAGCGCGTCATGACAGAAGCTGCCGGCCATCGCTTCCGCGCGGCGCCTGCACCACACCGAGCGTACCGGCAGGAGAAGGCCGGAGCAGCTCGCCCGCACTGGCGCTGCCTTCCAACCAGTCCACCCAGCGTGACCGGTCCAGTATGACCGGCTGCCGGTTGTGGATCGGTGCCACGTCCGGTCCCGCATCGCAGGTCAGCAACGTAAAGCCGTCCACCGCTCCCTCCGCACTGTCCGCGCGGCCGATCAGCCCGGCAAAACAGAACCATTCCTCTCCGATGCGCGTGAAACGCCATCGCGTCTTCGGGGTGGTGGTGCCGGTAAACTCGTAATAGTGCGACGCGGGCACCAGACAGCGACCGCGTGTGAATGTCCGCCCTTCGGATCGCATATTGATGACTGCGCGGGCTTTCGGCCGGCCGGGCGACAACCCCCACGGGAGTTGCACCAACTCCACGCCGCCCTCCACCCGCCGGATCACCGGGGCTTTATCGGTCGGCCATATCTCGTCGCGCGGTTCCAGATTCGGCGCGGAGCCCGGCTTTGGAGACACAAGCGGCAGCCGGGTCTGGCTGAACTCTTCCACATAGGCTCGGTACGATACGCGGTTGCCGTAATCGTTGCACATCGCTCCAGTCGCTTCTGTCAGACCGGGCGCCAGCGTATAAACCCACCAGGCTTCGGACGGGAGGCGGAAACGCCATGAACGTCGTCGAGCAGGCGACTCCGGCGCGGCTCGGCACGGCAGAACCGACTTATGCCAGCGGCCCCCTCCAATGATCGCTTCGGGTCGTGGAAAGCCGACACAGCGGCCGCCTGGCGCCGAGGTCCGGTTCGCGCCCAATCACGACATCCAGCGGCATGCCCACCAGGATCGGTCGTCGACCGTAAGCACGTTACGGAATGTGCTTACGAGCCGAAGACTGCTTGACCCTCACTGCAAACTTCACAAGGTCGTCTACGTTGAAGCCAACTTGCTTACCCAGCAGGAAAGTATCGACAAGGCGATCGAGAAGAGCCTGGGTAGGGCGCGTCACGTGTTTCAATGACTTGCGCAACATGCGCTTGTTAGCGCGGTTGTTTGGCACCCCGTTTGTCAAAACCTCGGTCAGAAGGCGCTCTCTACGCAGGTCGCCACCTTTACCTATGCATGAGTCGCCAATATAGCGGCTGAGAACGATGGCCAACGACTTCTCGCAGTGAAAGAGGCGCATTTCGGCTGATAGATGCTGCTCATATTGACAGCCGTAAAAGCATCCTGGTAAAATCTGAGAATATTGTCTTCTATGAAACCAAACGTAATCTCGTGCTCCGGGGCAATTAGCATATAGAAAGGGCAAGGCTTCATGATCTGTAGTGCCTTAATAGCATGAAAGCCGAAGCAGCATGCTGCCTTCCTCGCCCGGTTTCAGCGAACTGATCCAGAAGAGTGCATTGACCCGTAGGGACGAGGTAAAGGATATCATTTGAAGCGAGTATGAACTGCTTGGCGCTCAAACTACAAGCCTGACTGAGCCGATCGGTCTGCCCTGTTCGCGGAATGTGGATCTGGCCGCCGCGAAGGAAGCTGCACGGCGCGAGGTGGAGGAAGGCGTCGAACTGCTTGGCGCCCGGCATTTCGGCAGTGCCGTTGGGCGGCGACGTGCTACTATTTCGATCGGCGCCCGATGCGACCAACCTAGCCATTATGTCATGCCCACGCGAGAGCCAAGCTCCGACGTGCCCTTTCTCCAAACCAGCCATTCCGCTTTCGGCCGGCACGGGACCTCATGCTGCCAGCCGCGAAGGTCAGTTGTGGGTCGAAAGCGATCACCCGCTGGCGCGGCTGGTATTACCTCTCCGGCTTCGCCTGACGGGGGACACCGACTACCTGCTCAAAGCGGTTCTTCCGGACCTGAAGAGTCTCTCGGCGCCGGTGAACGACGTGCTGCTACCGCACCAGACCGTCGCGCGGACGCGCTCGTCTATCGTGCTCGATCGCCTGAAAGGAAACGGCACGATTGCCGCTGCGCACGCTTCCCCTACGGTGACTGGTTTGTTTCGAGTGGAATTTTCAGAAGAAAGCCGGGTGCGCTGGAGCCGGGTCGTTGGCTGGGAATATCGAAATAATACGGATCGCCGCCGCGCGCCGGCCGATAGGATCCCGCCGCATTGGAATCCAAGCCGACGGAGCCCAGCGAGAGCTTCGCGGGCGCGCCTTGCGCCTGCTGCAATTCCAGCGAAAGGTCGGGGCCACCCGGCGCGGTCGGCTGTCCCTGCGGACCCTCGAAATAAAACGCATTGCCGCCGTGAGCCGGTTGAACTCGAGCCCGATGTGCGAGGCGCGACTTCGAAATCGCCCGGCGCTCCCGGGCCATTGAGCGACAGATCCAATCGTTTCTGAGCGGCCGCAGGCCCCGCCGCCGCAATGCTCAGCGAAATCGTTACAATACCAACGGCACGCATGCACATGCCTGTGATCCCAGCCGCGCGGTTGACGGTCTACCCAGCGCAGACCATAGGCTCTGCCCCAGCCGCGTGACAACGATTATCTGGATCGAGATACAAGATGTCCGTGAAACGTGAGCCAAAGGCAACATTCATGAGGCTGACCACCGCGCAGGCCCTGGTTCACTTTCTTGCAGTGCAGCAAACCGATTTCGAAGGCAGCCGCGTCCCCCTGTTCGCCGGCGTCTGGGCCATTTTCGGCCACGGCAACGTCGCCGGGCTGGGCGAGGCACTCGCCGCCGCCCAGAACCGGCTGCCGACCTACCGCGCCCATAACGAGCAGGCGATGGCCCATGCCGCGATCGCCTTTGCCAAAGCCTGCCGCCGGCGACGGATGATGGCCTGCACCACCTCGATCGGCCCGGGTGCCACCAACATGGTCACCGCCGCCGCGCTCGCGCATGTAAACCGCCTGCCAGTCCTGCTGCTGCCCGGCGACGTCTTCGGCTCCCGCCGACCCGATCCCGTCCTGCAGCAGGTCGAGGACTTCGCCGACGGCACCGTTTCCGCCAATGACTGCTTCCGCCCCGTCTCCCGCTTCTTCGACCGCATCACCCGGCCCGAGCAGCTTTTGGCCGCCCTGCCCCGTGCATTGACCATTCTCACCGACCCGGCGCTCTGCGGTCCGGTGACGCTGGCGCTCTGCCAGGACGTGCAGGCGGAGGCTTGCGATTACCCCGAAACCTTCTTCGCCCCCCGCCTCTGGCGTTTCCGCCGCGCCGAACCTGACCGGCAGCAGCTCGCCGAGGCCGCGACCGCCTTGCGGGAGGCGCGCGCCCCGCTGATCATTGCCGGCGGCGGCGTGCACTACGCCGAGGCGACGGACACCCTCGCCGCCTTTGCCGAGACGCACGGCATCCCGGTGACCGAAACCCAAGCCGGGAAGAGCGTCCTGCCGGACGACCATCCACTGAATCTCGGCGCGATCGGCGTCACTGGCACCAGCGCCGCCAACGAACTGGCCGAACGCGCCGATGTCGTCCTGGCGGTCGGCACGAGGCTGCAAGACTTCACCACAGGCTCCTGGGCGCTGTTCCGCCATGCCGACCGGCGCATCATTGCATTGAACGTGCAGCCGCTGGACGCGGCGAAGCATTTCGCCTTGCCGCTGGTGGCCGACGCCCGGGCCGGACTGACAGCGCTTTCCGATGCACTTGCCGGTCACCGGGGACCCGCCGAGTGGACGCGTTCGGCCGGCACGGCCCGCGCGACCTGGCGCCAAGCCGCCGACGCCGTGACAGCACCCGGCAACCTCGCGCGCCCGTCGGATGCACAGGTGATCGGCGCCGTGCAGCGCGCCGCCGCACCCGGGGCCATCGTGGTCTGCGCCGCGGGCGGCCTGCCGGGCGAACTGCACAAGCTGTGGCGCGCCGGGCAGCCGGGTTCGTACCACCTGGAATACGGCTTTTCCTGCATGGGCTATGAAATCGCCGGAGGGCTTGGCGTGAAGCTCGCCCGGCCCGAAGCCGAGGTGATCGTCCTGGTCGGCGACGGCAGCTACCTGATGCTGAACTCCGAGATCGCCACCTCGGTGATGCTCGGGCTCAGGTTGACGATCGTGGTGCTCGACAATGGTGGTTTCGGCTGCATCGACCGGCTGCAGCGGGCCACCGGCGGCGAATCCTTCAACAACCTGCTGGCGACCGCCCGGCATACAATCTTGCCTGCGATCGACTTTCGGGCCCATGCGGAAAGCCTCGGAGCACGCGCCGAAAAGGCCGCCAGCCTTGCCGAACTCGAAGCCGCTCTGTCCCGCGCCCGCACCAGCGACCGCACCACCGTCGTGGTGATCGACACCGACCCGGCGATCACCACGGAGGCCGGCGGACACTGGTGGGATGTGCCGGTACCGGAAGTTTCGTCCAGCCGTGATGTCGCCGCCGCGCATGAAGCATGGATGTCGCGGCGCGCCGGCCAGCGATTGGCTGACTAACTAAGTCGTTGAGTGTCTTGGTTATGTCTGCGGCGACCCGCAAGCCGCGCGGCGCATCTGTGTGTATCTGTGTGCATCTGTGGTTCCATTTCCCCTTGCGGCCATGTTGATCAGCGCGCCGGTGTTGTTGCGAGAAGCAGGAAAATTGGAAACCACAGATGCACACAGATGAAGGCGGCCGACGAAATGGCCGGGATGACGACCCGAGCGCGGCAAAGGGGGCGATACGAAAGCCGGCTAGGCCGGTTTGAAGTCCATTGCCACCCCGTTCATGCAGTAGCGCAAGCCGGTCGGCTGCGGGCCGTCCTCGAACACATGGCCCAGGTGCCCGCCGCATTTGCTGCAATGCACCTCGGTGCGGGTCGTGAATAAACTCCGGTCCTCGCTGGTTTCCACCATGCCCGGCATCGGCTCATAGAAACTCGGCCAGCCGGTCCCGCTCTCGAATTTCGCCTTCGCGTCGAACAGAGGCTGCCCGCAACCGGCGCAAATGAAGCTGCCGGGTCGCTTCTCCTGGTTCAGCGGGCTTGTTCCCGCGCGCTCGGTGCCATGCTCGCGCAGCACTTTATACTGGGCCGGCGACAGTTGCCGCCGCCACTCCTCCTCCGTATGCGCCACCGGGAAGGTCTCCGTCTCGGTTGCCTGGGCGCCGCCGAACAGACGTCTCATCGTTGGCCTCGTCGTGTTGCTGTCCTGGCGAGTATAGGGTCGCTGCAGAGGATTTTCAGCCAGGAGAGGAGAACAGCATGGCCGAGTTCGCGAACGCGCTGCAGCCGGTCCTGCCGGAGGGGCACGAGTCCGCGACCCTCGTCGGCCGCGCCTGGCTGCCGGATGCCGAAGGCCCCGCGATTGTCGCGGTACGCGGCAGCGAGCTCATCGACGTCACGGCCGGCTTTCCCACCATGCGCGACCTTTGCGAGACCGCCGATCCCGTCGCCGTGCTCCACGAAACCCGCGGCTCGTCGATCGGCCGCCTGGACGAGGTGCTGGCGAACACCCCGCGCGAGCGGCGCAACCCACGCCGCCCCTGGCTGCTCGCTCCCATCGACCTGCAGGCGATCAAGGCCGCCGGCGTCACGTTCGCCGTCTCCATGCTCGAACGCGTTATCGAGGAGCGCGCCCGCGGCAATCCCGACGCCGCCGTGGCGATCCGCGCCGAGGTCACGAAACTGGTCGGCGACGATCTCGCGAAGCTGAAGCCGGGTTCGCCCGAAGCGACCCGGCTCAAGCAGGTGCTGCTGGAACAGGGCGCCTGGAGCCAGTACCCTGGAGGTGGGCATCGGCCCCGATGCGGAAATCTTCACCAAGGCGCAGCCGATGGCCGCGGTTGGCACCGGGATGGATGCCGGCATCCACCCGAACTCGTCCTGGAGCAATCCGGAGCCGGAGGTCGTGCTGGTCGTCTCCTCCGACGGCCGGATCGTCGCCGCCACGCTCGGCAACGACGTCAACCTGCGCGACGTGGAGGGCCGGTCGGCGCTGCTGCTGGGCAAGGCGAAGGACAACAACGCCTCCTGTGCGATCGGTCCCTTCCTGCGGTTCTTCGATGCCGGGTTTGGCCTGGACGACGTGCGGCAGATGACGGTGTCGCTGGCCGTGGAGGGCACCGATGGTTTCCGCCTGCAAGGCGCCTCATCGATCGCGCGGATCAGCCGCGACCCGGCCGATCTCGTGGCGCAGATGGTGAACGCGCATCACCGCTATCCGGACGGCGCGGTGTTGTTCCTCGGCACAATGTTCGCGCCCGTCGAGGACCGTGACGCGCCCGGCAAAGGGTTCACTCACAAAGCCGGCGATATCGTCACTATCGGCGCGCCTGGGCTCGGCCGGCTGGTCAACCGCATGGCGCCCACCGATCGCTGCGAGCCCTGGACATTCGGCGCCGGCGCGTTGATGCGCAACCTCGCGCGGCGCGGACTATTACGGTAGCAACTTACTAGACGACCTGGTTCCGCAGCGTCGTCTCGCCGCGCCAGAGCCGGTCCAGGTTCTCCAACAGGATGTCGATCACGTTGTCCTCATAGCGTCGGGTCTCGCCGGCAGTGTGCGGCGTGATCAGCACGTTCGGCATCGCCCAGAGCGGTGACGCCTCGGCCAGTGGCTCCTCGACCGTGGTATCCAGGGCCGCCGCTGTGATCCGCCCGGCCCGCACTGCCTCGACCAACGCCGGTTCGTCCACGCAGCGCCCGCGCGCCACGTTCACCAAGCCGGCCGATGGCCGCATCAGCCCCAGCGTCTCGGCGTTGATCAGCCGCTCGGTCTCCGCCGTCAGCGGGCAGGTCAGCGCGACGAAATCGGCCTGCGGCAGCAACGCGGCCAGCGCCGTCATCCCATGCACCTCGTCGGCCGCGCCCCCGCCCGCCGGATTGCGCCGGGTCGCCAGCACGCGCATCCCGAACGCGCGGGCGAGCTGCGCCAGTCGGCCGCCGATCCGCCCGAGTCCGACGATCAGCAGCGTCTTGCCGGAGAGCTCGTCCTCCCGCTGAGTCAGGTCGCTGATCATCCCCCGCCAGACCCGTCGGGCCTGGTTGTCGCGCGCCTCCGGCAACCGCCGCGCCAGCGCCAGGATCAGCGCCATCGCGTGCTCGGCCACGGCATTGGCGTTCACGCCGGCGGCGCTCGCCAGCCGGATACCGTGGGCGGCGAGTTTCTCGCGGTCATACTGGTCGATCCCGGCGCTGATCGACTGAATGAAACGCAGCTTCGGCGCCCGCTCGATCAGCTCGTTGCGCCACATCATGGAGACGCTGACGACATCCACCTCCGCCACGCGCGCCGCCAATTCGTCGAAACCGCGCACCTGAAAGCAGCGTATGCCGGTACCGCGCGCCTCGAAGCGCGCCTGCATCTGATAAGCGACATGCGCGAAGCAGATGGTGAGCTGGTCTTTTGCGGGGAACATGTGGTGGTCCTGCAATGATAGGTAACCGTGGCTCCCGCTGCTGCCCGGCGTCAATCCGTGCCAGCGCACGACCCGGAGTGCACGACCGCGGTCGGGTGCTTATCTTCGATTGGCAGAGGAGATTGCCATGTCCGCCACCATCCAGGCTGCCCGCGTTCGTGACCCGGCAGAACGGATCGACCGGCTCGATTGGCATGCGATCGAGACGGAGCTGGAGATGGTCGGCTGCGCCGTAGCCGGCCCGCTGCTCTCGGTCTCCGAGTGTGCCGCCATTGCTGCGCACTATGAGTCCGACCGGCTGTTCCGCAGCCGGGTCGTGATGGCGCGGCACGGCTATGGCAGCGGGGAATACAAATACTTTGCCTATCCGCTGCCCGATCTCGTCGCCGGACTGCGCACCGCGCTCTATGCCCGTCTCGCGCCGGTTGCCAACCGCTGGGCCGCCGCGCTGGGGGGCGCCGCCGATTACCCTGCCGACCATCCGGAATATCTCGACCGTTGCCATGCGGCCGGCCAGACTCGCCCTACGCCGCTGCTGCTACGATACGGGACCGGTGATTACAACTGCTTGCATCAGGATCTGTATGGCGAGCTCGCTTTTCCGCTGCAAGTCGCGATCCTGCTCAGCGCGCCAGGGTCGGAGTTTACGGGCGGCGAGTTCGTGCTGACCGAGCAGCGGCCACGGATGCAATCACGCGCCGAGGTCGTGCCGCTGTCGCAGGGACACGGCGTTATATTCGCCGTGAACCATCGTCCCGTGCAGGGTACGCGCGGCACCTATCGGGTGACGATGCGCCATGGCGTGAGCCGGCTTCGCTCCGGCCGGCGGTTCACGCTCGGCATTATCTTCCACGACGCCGCATGACCGATCTGCTTGCCGCACTCACGCCACCGGCGCGGCACCAACTGGGCGACGGCGCCGTGCTGCTGCGCGGCTTCGCACGGGCCGAGGCGCCTGCCCTGATCGCCGCCCTCGATCCGATCGTGGCGGCCGCGCCCTTCCGCCGCATGGTGACGCCAGGCGGCCACACCATGTCGGTGGCAATGACGAACTGCGGCGACGCTGGTTGGATCACCGACAGGCGCGGCTATCGTTACGATCGCATCGATCCGCTGAGCGGCAACCGGTGGCCGCCTATACCCAGGCTCTACACCGCGCTGGCGCAACGCGCTGCACAGGCCGCCGGATACGAGGGCTTCATCCCCGATGCCTGCCTGATCAATCGATACGAGCCCGGCTCGCGCCTCTCTCTCCACCAGGACCGCAACGAACGCGACCTGCATGCGCCGATCGTCTCCGTCTCGCTCGGCCTTCCGGCGGCATTCCTGTTCGGTGGTTTGCAGCGCGGTGGTCGCCCGCAGCGCATCCGGCTGGAGAACGGCGACATTGCCGTCTGGGGCGGACCCACGCGGCTCGCGTTCCATGGCATCGACCCGCTGGCCGAGGGCGACGACCCGCTCACCGGCCGCGCGCGCATCAACCTGACTTTCCGCAAGGCGCGGTAGAGGTTATTGATCCGCCCAACGGAGGACCTTTGCCATGCTGCTATCGCTGAACGGCCGGCGCATCGCTTACGACCTGCTCGGCCCGGAGCAGGCGCCTGTGGTCTGCTTCACCCACTCGCTCTCCGCCGATGGCGGCATGTGGGCTGAGCAAACATCGCCGCTGCTCGAACGCGGCTTCCGTGTACTGCGGCTCGACATGCGCGGCCATGGCGGCAGCGACCCGGTATCTGGTCCCTACAGTATGGCGCAGCTCGCCCAGGATGTGGCCGACGCCCTCGCCGCGCTGCACATCCCACGCGTGCATTATATCGGCCTCTCCATCGGCGGCATGATCGGCCAGGCCTTCGCATTGGAGCATACCGACCGGCTGATCTCCGCCATGTGGTGCGACACCCTGCCGGCGAGTCCCTCCGGCGGCCGCGATGCCTGGGATCAGCGCATGACCACGGTGCGCCAGGCGCGTTCTCTCGCACCGCTGGCGGACGCCACGATGGAGCGCTGGTTCACCGACGCCTTCAAACCGCGCAGCCCACGCCGATGGCAACAGATCCGCGACACCATCGCCGCCACCACACCCGATGGCTATCTGGGCTGCTGCGCCGCCATCCTCGACTTCGATTTCACCGGGAGACTTGGCTCGCTGAACCTGCCGGTGCTCGTTGTCTGCGGCGCGCAGGACCCCGGCACACCGGCGGCCGAAAACCGGCGCATCACATCGCTTGTGCCCGGCGCACGCTACGAGGAGATCGCCGATGCCAGGCATTTCCCGAATGTCGAGCACCCCGAGACGTTCAACCGCATCATGCTGGACTGGCTTGCGATACACCGGGAGAAACGCTGAAGCGGTTCGCGCATGGTCGAGGTCCGGCTTGCCAAGATCGTGATGGTCGCCAGCCTCGGGCTGTTCGCCGCTATTGTGGCGATCGACAACATCATCGACTACGATGCGAATTTCGCGTTCGTGCGTCATGTCCTTTCCATGGACACGACGTTTCCCAATGACACTTTGCGATGGCGCGCGATCACCGCGCCCGCGCTCTGGAACCTGGGCTATCTGGTGATCATCGCCGGCGAAGCCGCGACCGCGCTCACCTTCATCCGGGGAAGCGGGCAACAATCGTCGGCGCCACAATCGGCTTCATGGTCTGGCTCACCGGCTTCGTGGTGATCAGCGGCGAGTGGTTCCAGATGTGGCAATCATCGCAGTGGAATGGCCAGCAGGCAGCGTTCCGTCGCCGCGGATGCGACCACGCCGGCGACGCTGCCGACACTCGGTTCGAACTCGCCGGCGAGTTGCGCCAGCGTGTGTTTCCGCCCTTCCGCAGCACACTGTTCGATCTGTTGCTGTCGGGGTTTGAGACGGCTACGGACAGATCCACCCACCACCCAACGGCCGGGGGAAACACCCCACGGCCCGTGGCAAAAAATGCCGCGGCAACCAAAGCACGGTCTCAGGGATCAGGATAATCACCGATATCACGATCACAAACACGACATAGATCGGCGCCGACTGGCGCAGCGCGCGGGAGAACGGCACACCGGCCAGGGTGGACGACAGCAGCAGGATAATCCCGCAGGGTGGCGTGATCAGCCCGAAGGCCAGCGTCACGATCACCACCACGCCCATATGCACGGCGTTGATATGCCCGAGCTTCTCCAGCGACAGGATCACCGGCATCAGGATGATGATCGCCGGCAAACCATCGAGGAAATCGCCGACGATCAGGAACAACACCGCGACGAAGAACAGAATGGCGCGGGCATCGGTCGTGCCCAACGCCGCCACCCAGCCCATGATGATGTCCGCCCCGCCCAGATAGGCGAGCATCCAACCGAACGCCGATGCTCCTGCGACCGCCGTCAGCGGAATCGCATACAGTATGGCCGCCATAGCGATATCTCTCGGCAGCCGTCGGAAATGACCACGATTGAGCAGCGGCAACAAAACGACCACCGCATAGACAACGGCGGCCATGCCGGCCTCGGCCGGGGTGATCACGCCCCCCAGGATCGAGCCGATGATGATCACCGGGATCATCAACGGCAGCACCGCCCCGCGCAGCGCGGTGCCGAACTCGAACAACGTGGCGCGGCGCTTCTGCACCCCGGGCGCGCCGAAGAAATAGCTGTAGATCATCAGCCCGACGCAGACCATCAGCCCGGGTGTCGCACCGCCGAGAAACAGCCCGCCCACCGAAGCATCGCCGACGGCGCCATAAACGATCGCCATAATTGACGGCGGCACCATGGAAGCGATCGACGCACCAGCCGCGATCAGCGCCGCGGAAAACGCCGGCGCATAACCCTCCTCGCGCATTGCCGGCATCAGCACCGTACCGATCGCGACGGTATCGGCGGTCGAGGAGCCGGAGATGCCGCCGAAAATCATACAGGACACGGCGACCACATGCGCGAGCCCGCTGCGCAGATGCCCGACCATCGCCTGTGTCAACGCGATCAGCCTCGGCGTGATCCGCGCCGAGGTCATCAGCTCGCCGACTAGCAGGAAGAACGGAATGGCGAGCAAAGCCAGTTCGTTGATACCGTTGAAGAGCTGGCCCATCAGCGAGCCGATCGTGAGCGTGGTGAACAGCGACGCCACGACCACGACGGCGGCGATCAGTGCAAAGGCAACCGGCAGCCCGGCGTAGCCCAGGAACAGGAACAGCCCGCACATCACCACGATGGCGGTTTGCTGACCCGTCATCGCTCGGAGGTTTCCAGGATCAGCTCGGTCCCTTCCAGTCCGGCGGGCAGCTCGGTCGGATCGGCGAAGCCGCGGCGCAGTCCGTTGACCAGTTTCTCGACGGAGAACAGTGCGATCAGCGCGCCGGCAGTGGGGATTGCCGCATACAGCACGGCAATCGGCGTCAGGGACGGCATAAGGAAGCTGCCGAAACCGGTTAGAAAGTTCCGATACCCGTACCACACCATGCAGATGGCCACGCCCAGCATGACCAGTTGCTGGAACACCTCGATGGCGGTTCGCACCGGACCGACAAACAGCTCCGCGCTCGCCGCCAGGCGGAAGTGGTCGTTGCGGCGCACGCCGACAGCGCCGCCCATGAACACGCCCCAGGCAAAGAAGCCGATCGAGAACTCCTGCGCATCGAGCCACGGGTGGCGCAGGATGCGGAACACGACGTCGCCCAGCTCGCTAATCAGGAAGCCTACGAGCAGCAGGCCGCAAATCACGATCAGGGCGAACTCCAACGGGTCGAGCAGGCGCCACTTGAGTTGTGGGCGCTTACGCGACAGCACCGCTTCGAACCGGCCTAGCCCCATGCGGGGTCAGGCCGCCAGTTTGCGGGTCAGTGCCAGAAGCTGCACGGCATAAGGGCCGAGCGCCTGCGCCTGCTCGTCCTGGATCGGTTTCGCCACTTGGATGAAACTCTGGCGATCGACGCCGGTGAAGATCTCGACCCCCATCTTTTGGAGCGCATCGACCGCTGCGTGGTCGTAGGCGAGTGATTTCGGCACAGTCAGGCCGCGCGCATACAGGAACGCTGTCGTCACCCAGCCCTGCTCTTCCGGATTGAGGCTGTTCCAGGTCTTGTCGGCGACCCAGAGGTGATTGTTGTTGGCCTCGTGGTCGGACGCGGACAGCACCGGCGCCACCTCGTAGTGCTTCTGCGCGCGATAGATGTCGGCGCCGTTCTCGGCGATATCGACCAGACCGGTTTCCAGCGAAGTATATACTTGGCCGATCGGCATATGCACTGGCACCGCGCCATACGCGCTGAAGAACCGGTCCTCGGTCTTGGTCGCCTGCACGCGCACTTTCTTGCCCTTTACGTCGGCGATGCTTTTGATCTCGGCCTTCGAATAGAACTTGCGGAATCCGAGCGTCAGCAGGCCGAGCGATCTTGCCCCGGTCGTGTTCTTGAGGATCATCTCCTGGAACAACGTATTCATGCCGGGATCGAGCATCGACTTGGCCAGGTGGTTCTCGTCGATGAAGATAAAATGCAGGGAGAACACGCCGGCCTGCGGCACCACCGTCGCGGTGTTCGCGGTCGAGTTGATGACGAAATCTATATCGCCGGTACGCACCTTCTGGGCCATTTCGGGCTCCTGGCCGAGCTGCGCGCCGGGAAACTCGTGGATCGAGAATTTGCCCCCACTCACCTCTTTCAGCTTGGCGTTGAACTGGTCGGCAAGGAACCCGTAGCCGGTGTCGTGGGGTTCATCATGGGCAAAGGTAAAAACCTTTGTGCCTTGAGCGATCGCCGGTACCGCCAGCGCGGTCGCCGCGGACACCTGCACGAACGCACGGCGGGACAATTTCGCCATCGTTTCCTCCCTGATTGCGAGCATGAGAGGGCGGCGCGCCCGTCCCTGTCAATCATCGGACGCCGCGGATGGCATACTCGCGCTCTGCACCCCTGCAGCGGTGGAGAGGGTCGGGATGAGGCGGAGGTCTAAGCGGCGAAATGCTCCATGGCCGCTTCCACGCCGCCCTTGCCGTGCGGCACCCCGTTCAGCCGCAGGCTCATCTCCACCGCTGTCAGCGCGCCGAGGATCATCGGCTCGTTCAGATCGCCCAGGTGACCGATGCGGAACACGCGGCCATGCAGTTTGCCCAACCCGCCACCGAGCGAGACATTGTATCGTCCGCGCGCGGTACGACGCACCGCTTCGGCGTCGTGTCCCTCCGGCATCAGCACCGCGGTCACCGAATCCGAATACCGGCCCGGATTGGTGCAGAAGAGCTGCGGCCCGTTATTGCCGGCCCATACATTTACGCAGCGGCGCACGCCCTCGGCCAGGTCGTGGTGGCGCGCCACCACATTCTCCATCCCTTCTTCCTCGAGCAGACGTACCGCCTCGTGCAGGCCGTAGAACGCATTCACCGGCACGGTGCCGATGAAACTCTTCTGCGGCCGGTTCTGCATCATGGTCCAGTCGAAATAGAACCGCGCCAGCTTCGCCTGTCTGTGCGCCGCCATGCCCTTGTCGGACACGCCGGTGAAACTGACGCCGGTGGGGCACATCAGCCCCTTTTGGCTGCCCCCGACCACGCCATCGATCTTCCAGTCGTCCATCCGGAACTCCAGGCTGGCCAGCGAAGAGATCGTATCGACCAGAAACAAGGCCGGATGGCCCGCGGCATCGATCGCGGCGCGCACCTCCTGCAGCGGGATGAACAACCCCGTCGCGGTTTCATTATGCACCACGCAGACCGCGCGGATCACATGCTTGCTGTCCTCGGCCAGCATCGCCCTGATCGCCGCGACATCCACCCCGTGCCGCCAGTCGGCGGGGACGGTCCGCACCTCCACCCCGTGCGCCGCCGCCATGCGGCCCCATTCCTCTGAGAAATAGCCCGACTCCACCAACAGAATCGTATCGCCGGGCGAGAGCAGATTGGTAAGCGTCGCCTCCCACGCAGCATGGCCCGAGCCGGTGTACATGAACAGGTCATGGCGTGTGCCGAGCAGGCGCTTCAGCCCGCTGAACGCCGCATCATAGACCGTCATGAAATCGGGATCGTGGAAGTCGATGGTCGGCCGGTCGATCGCCCGCAGCACTGAATTGGGGATGTTGGTCGGGCCGGGATTAGCGAAAAACTGCCGGCCGCGAAGGACCTTGGACTGCGTGGCGCTCAACTGACTCGCTCCTTCATTTTTATCTCTGATTTTTATCTCTACTTCGCCTTCTCCGCCATTGCCTTCACCTCGTCCATCGCCTCGGCGAAACGGTGGTTCAGCAATGTCAACGCCTCCTCGTTCGACCGCTGGATCAGGTCGCGCAGCTCCTTCAAATTCCCGACCGCCCGCTCGTAGGCCTGCTTCAGCAGCTCGGCCTGCCTCGCCGCCTTCGCCTGCGGCGCTTCGAAGCCGGCCAGCGTACGCACCGCCTCGCTCATCTCGGTCATCGACTGCTGCATGATTTCCATATGCCGGCGAGCCACCGCCTGCGCGCCCTCCCAGGCGATCCGGTTGGCGGCCGTGAAGGTTTCCATGTTCCGCCGCAGCGCATTGCCGAACGCCTCCATGTCGGGCGCGACGGGAAACTTCATCTCGGCCAGGATTTGGGTGAAGTCGAAATCGGAAGTCTTCGGATCGGCTGCCATGGCAAGTCCTTTCCTCTCCTTGGGTTCCAGAGCGTGATCGCTTGAGGCGGACACGTCGGAACGCGTGAATCACGCTCTCAAATCAAGACCTAGAGCATGATCGCTTCGCCTACCAGAAGCGATCATGCTCTAGGCCAGCGGCTCCGGCGGCAAAGGCATCGAAGATGGAGCAGGCGGGGGAGGGGGCGGCGATTCCGGTGCCGGCGGTTCACCCTCCGGGGTGTCATCGCCCGCAGTGCCGGAAGCAGCCGGCGCACGATCGCCAAGCCATCCGGCAAGACGTTCCGCCCGTTGCAGCGCGTTGTCGAGCGCCGACATCGTCTGCGACAGATCCGATGTCTCGTCGGACCGCCAGGCGCGTATGGCCCAGAGCCACACGGCAACCAGACCGGCCGTGCGAAGATCGCCGCGCACCCCGCGCGACGACACGCCGGCGGCTTCCAGCATCCAGCGCATGCTGCGCCTGGTCGCGGCTTTCAAAAGCAGCGCCGTGTCCGGCTCGGACGGCAGCGCGCGCAGCAAAGCCAACACCCCGGCGCGGTGCGCCTGGATCACGTCCAGCCGCTGCATCAGCAGATAGAACAAACGGTCGCGCACGCTGCCTTCGCGCGGCGGATCGGCGAGCGCCGTCTGATCCGCGATCCGCCCGAGCCGCCGCAGGATTGCCGCCTTGCCCGGGAACCTCTCCCGCGCGCGGGCCAACGACAACTCGGCCCGCCGCGCCGCTTCCGGCACGCTGACCCGCCTCCATCCCGCTTCGGCCGCCAACGCGAAGGCCGAGGCAATCAGCGCCTTGTCGTATGCCGCGTCATCCATTGGCCCAAGATGGGCGAAACCGAACCGCTTGTCAGCCCGCCAGTTCGCGCGAGCGTTGTGTGGCAGCGGCAATCGCGCGGCTGAGCGCGGCCGGCCAGCGATCGGGCGCCATCAACACGGCGAGTGCGCGCTCGGTGGTGCCGCCAGGGCTGGTGACGGCGCGGCGCAGCTCCGCCGCATCCTCGCTACTGGCGGCCAGCAATGCGCCCGAACCGGCCACAGTCCGCCGCGCAAGCAGCCGCGCAAGGCCGGCAGGTAGGCCCTGTTCCAACGCCGCCTGTTCCAACAATTCACAGAGCAGGAACACGTAGGCCGGGCCGCTGCCGGACACCGCCGTCACAGCGTCCAGCATGGCTTCATCCTCAACCCAGGCGACCTCGCCGATCGCCCGCAGCAGCTCGTCACAGAGCACGCGCTGGGCCTCGTCGGCTCCCGACGGACAAGCGACGGCGACCCCTTGCCGCACGGCAGCCGGGGTGTTCGGCATGGCTCGCACGATCGCGGCATCCCCGCCGAGCATGGTGCGCATGCCACCGATGGTGCGGCCGGCCATGATCGAGAGAAACACCGACAGGCCCGAAAACCCCGCATAGACGGGCAGGGTCTCGGCCGCGTTCTGCGGCTTCACTGCGAACACGACCGCTTCCGGCGTGAACCCCGATGGGATCGCCCCCGGCTCCGCCACCACGGTCAGATCGGGGCCGGCACAGGCCAAAGCGGCGGGAGCCGGGTCCACCGCGACCGAAGGCGCCAAGCCGCGCTCCCGCCATCCCGCCAGCATTGCCCCGCCCATCCGGCCGCAGCCGACCAGCAGGATGGGCGGGATCGCGCTCATGCCTCGCCGACGCACTCCAGCATGGCGGCGTCCAGTGCCTCGCTCGGCGTCTTGCCGCCCCAGAGCACGAACTGGAAGGCGGGGAAGAACCGCTCGCACTCGGTGATGGCGATATCCACCATGTCTTCGAGGCTTTCGGCCGAGGCGCCCGCGGCGCCGCGCAGCAGCACTGCGTGACGGAAGACCGGCATGCCGTCGTCCGGATCCATGCCGAAATGCCCGATCCACAGCCGCTCATTCGCCAACGCCAGCAGCTCATACAGGGCCGTCCGCCGCTTCGCCGGTACTTTGAGATCGACCGCGCAGGTGAAATGCATGGCGCTGATCTCGTTCGACCAGTTGAAGAACAGTCCGTAATCGCACCAGCGGCCCGGTGCCTCGGCCGCCATCTCGGACTCGCTGCGCCGTTCGAACGCCCAGTCGTTGGCGAGAACGATCTGCTCGACGACGTCGAGGGGATTCGATGCTGTGTCCTGGTTTTGCATGCTGGTCGTGGCAGACATACGAGGTCTCCCATCTGGAGGAAGGCCGGGCGGGCAAAGGCCGGATCGACTCCGGTGCCCCAGGAAGCCACGTGCCTTCCTACCGGTCCGCGGCTCCGCGCCGCAAGCGCCGTGCCGGACTCTGCCGGCGTTTTCTGTCAGGAAGCGGCAAGATCATGACCTAAGCGGCTCCACTCTCCCCGATATCACCCTTCTGCTGCGCCGCCGCAAGCTCCGCCACCTTCGACTCCAGGACAGCGATACGGACCAATGCCTCAGCCAGGCGCGCGTCCGCCGCCTCCTGCCCGGCGCGGGCGTTGGCGGCCATCTCCTGAATTGCCTCCAGCTCCTCACGGCGCACCAGATCGAGTTGGCGGATCGCGTCGTCCAGCCCGGCCCGGATGATCGCCTCGGCCTCCTCGCGCAGGCCCGCCAGCGCGGAGATCGCGCCGCCCGCCACCCCGGCTATGTCGTCGAAGAATTTCGGCCGATCCGCCATCCCCCTGCTCCCTCAACCCGTGATCACCCGTATAAGCCGGGCCATGATCATGGTCACCGGCGGCGCCGGTTTCATCGGCTCGGTCCTCCACGCCGCCCTCACCCGTCGCGGGCTGGAAACGGTGGTCGTGGATCGGCTTGCGAACGAGGGCAAATGGCGGAACCTCGCCAAGCATCCGCCGGCTCGCCTGATCGCGCCCGACGGGCTGGACGCCTTCCTCGCCACGCACCCGCCGCTGGAGATGGTGTTCCATCTCGGCGCGATCAGCGAAACCACCGCCACTGACGGCGACCACACCTGGGCCACCAATGTCGAGCTGCCGCTCCGTCTCTGGCGCTGGTGCGCGGCCCGCGAGGTGCGCCTGGTCTATGCCTCCTCCGCCGCGACCTATGGCGACGGGTCGGCGGGCTTCGATGACGACGCCTCGCTGGAGCATCTGGTACGGCTGCGGCCGCTCAACCTGTACGGCTGGACCAAGCACGCCTTCGACCTCGACGTTGCGCGCATGACCGCGGCCGGCGAGCCGCGCCCGCCGCAATGGGCCGGGCTGAAATTCTTCAACGTGTTCGGCCCGAACGAATACCACAAAGCCGGCATGATCTCGGTCGTGAAGGTGAAGCACGAGGAGGTCACCGCGGGACTGGCGCCGCGGCTGTTCCGCTCCGACCGGCCCGGCCTCGCCGACGGCGCCCAGGCGCGCGACTTCATCTGGGTTGGCGATGTGGTCGATGTGCTGCTCTGGCTGCTTGACACGTCCGGGGTGAACGGGCTGTTCAATCTCGGCACCGGACGGGCGCGCTCCTATCTCGATCTCGCCCACGCGGTTTGTGATGCTGCCGGCGCGCCCAGGCGCGTCGAGTTCATCGACATGCCCGCCGCACTGCGCGGGCAATACCAATCCTTCACCGAAGCGCGGATGGATCGGTTGCGCGCGGCCGGCTACGAGGGCCAGTTCACGCCTCTGGAAGAAGGTGTCCGCCGCTACGTCCAGTCCTACCTCAGCCAGGCCGACAAATACGAATAATGCTACCCGTCCTCGTCTTTCCCGGTTTCGATCCGGTTGCCCTGCAGTTCGGGCCCTTCGCGATCCGTTGGTACGCTCTTGCGTACATTGTTTCACTTCTGATCGGCTGGCGGCTAGCGCGACGCCTCGTCCGCCGCTCGCCGCTTGTCGCCACCCCCGAGCAGGTGGACGATTTCCTCACCTGGGCGACGCTCGGCGTCGTTCTCGGCGGGCGGTTGGGTTACGTGCTGTTTTACCAACCGGCGCTTTATTTTTCGCACCCGGCGATGGTCTTCGAGGTTTGGAAAGGCGGCATGAGCTTTCACGGCGGGATGCTCGGCGTCGCCGTTGCGATCATCTGGTACTGCCGTGCGAATCACATTCCGATCCTGGGCTTCGCCGATCGTATCGCGGTTTGCGCACCTATCGGCCTCGGCCTGGTGCGGATCGCCAATTTCATCAACGGCGAGCTCTGGGGCCGCCCGGCGCCCGCCTGGCTGCCTATCGCGATGATCTACCCACAGGCGGGTCCCCAGCCGCGCTACCCGAGCGAGTTGATCGAGGCCGCATTGGAAGGCGTGATCCTGCTGGCCGTGCTGCTGCTGCTGGCGCGCAAGGAGCGGCTCAGGATGCATTTCGGCTTCCTGACCGGAACCTTCCTCATCGGCTACGCCATGTGCCGCATCATCGCCGAATGCTTCCGCCAGCCCGATGCGTTCCTGGGCTATATCGCCGGGGTGCTGACGATGGGTCAGATCCTGTCGTTTCCCATGTTCGTGGTCGGCGCCGGATTGGTTTGGTACAGCATCGCTTTCCGCCCTGCCCGATGACAGACGAGCCTGAACGGCTCGATCATTTCATGGCGCGGGCGAACGCGGCCTACTACGCCAACCATGACCCCTTCACGGATTTCACCACCGCGCCGGAGATCAGCCAGGTTTTCGGCGAAATCCTTGGCCTTTGGGCGGCGGTCACGTGGACGCTGCTCGGCTCACCGCGACCCGTCCTGTTGGTGGAAGCAGGACCTGGCCGCGGCACCCTGATAGCGGACGCCCTGCGCGCTATCGACCATGCATCCCCGGCATTTCGCGAAGCGCTCTCGCTGCACCTGATCGAGACCTCGTCGCGCCTCCGTGCAGCTCAGGCGCGGCTGCTCCCCGCTGCGACCTGGCACGACTCGCTCGCCACCATTCCGCAAGAACCACTGCTGCTGCTCGCTAACGAATTTCTCGACGCCCTGCCGATCCGGCAATTCGTCCGGCGCGGTGATCGCTGGTTCGAACGCTACGTCAGCAGCACCGGATGGGTGGAAATCGACTCCCCCTCCCCTTGCGGGAGCGGGATGAGGGGAGGCGGCTATGGAGTTAGAGGTGCGAGCTTCGCCCCCAGCCCCCATAACTCGACCGCCCCCTCCCCCCTCCCCCCTCCCGCAAGGGGAGGGGGAGATGTCATCGAGATACGCGAGCCAGCCCGGGAACTAGCGGCCGGACTTGGCGCCCGTTTTGCCGCCCGTCCAGGCGCGGCCCTGTTCCTCGACTACGGCTCCTCCCTCAACGTGACCGGCGACACTCTGCAAGCCATCCGCGACGGCAAGCCCGCCGACCCCATGCGCGAACCCGGGAACGCCGACCTCACCGCCCATGTCGATTTCGCCGCTCTCGCCGCCGCGGCCCAATACGCGGGCGCCGCGACGCACGGGCCCATCCCGCAGGGCGTGTTCCTGACCCGGCTCGGGCTGTTCCAGCGTACCGACCGGCTTGCCCGTAGCCAAACGCCGGCGAACGCCCTCGCCCTCATCGCCGCCGCACGCCGCCTTGCCGAACCCGGCGCCATGGGACGGCTGTTCAAAGCGCTGGCCCTGTGCCACCCAGCCTGCCCCACCCCGCCCGGCTTCGAATCATGACCCCCGACCCGCTGCGCTCGGTCGTCCTGCCCATCGCTCACGGCTTCTTCACCCGCCAGGGCGGCGTTTCGGCAGGCCCGTACGCCAGCCTGAATTGCAGTCTTTCGAGCCAGGATGCTCGCGACGTCGTTTTACAGAACCGCGCCCGCGCCGCCCAAACGCTAGGCGCCGACCCCACCACCCTGCTTGGCCTGACCCAGGTGCACGGCTCGGCGGTAACCCGGGTCACCGATCCTTGGCTTCCAGGCGCCGGACCCAAGGCTGATGCGATGGTCACCGACCGGCCCGGCTTGGCGCTCGGCATCGTCACCGCCGACTGCGCTCCCATCCTGCTGCTCGACAGCGAGGCCGGCGTGATCGGCGCCACCCATGCCGGCTGGCGTGGCGCCGCCGCCGGCGTGATTGAGGCGACAGTCGCCGCCATGCAGAACATCGGTGCCGACCCGGCGCGGATCGCGGCAGCGATCGGACCTTGCATCGCGCAGTCATCCTATGAGGTCGGCCGCGACCTCCACGATACGCTCCTTTGCCATTCGCCCGATGCCGGACAGTTCTTCTCACCAGGCGAACGCGAGGGACACTGGCAGTTCGACCTCTCCAGATACTGTGCGGCCCGGCTGACCGCCGCCGGCGTTCGCCGGATCGACGTACTGGATTGCGACACGGTCGCCGATGAAGCACGCTTCTTCAGCCACCGCCGTCGCACGCTGGCCGGCGGCGGTCCGATCGGCCATCAGATCTCGATCATCACACTGGTGCAGTGAATGCGGTTCCTGCTGCTGCTTTGCCTGCTGGGCTCCCTCGCCGCCTGCGGGGACTACCCCGAACCGTTCCTCGGCAATCCGGGCGCTACGGCGATGCGGCTGCGGCAGCCGCCCGACCCGCGGCTCGCCATTCCGGCACCCGGTGCCGCCTTGCTGTCCGATGCGGCCAGCCGCCAGTTCGCCACGGCGCTCGCCGACCGCTTGCAGATGGCCGAAGTGCCCGCCTATGCCAAACCCGCCGAAGCAACCGACTGGCGCCTGATGGTCACTGCCCAGGATCACGGGCCGGAGATAGTGCCCATCTACACCGTGCTGAATCCGCAAGGGCAGAAGCAGGGCTCGACCCAGGGCAGACCCGTCCCCGCTTCCGCCTGGGCCGCCGCCACCCCCTCCACCCTGACACAGGCCGCCGCCGATGCCGCGCCCGGGGATCGATGCGATGCTCACCGGCATCGAGACCGGGCTGATGCGCGCCGACCCCAACAGCCTCTATAACCGCACCGCCCGGGTCGATGTGCCGGAAGTGACCGGCGCGCCGGGCGACGGCGACGCGGTGCTGACCAAACAGATGCGCGACAAGCTGGCCGCGCTCGGACCCAACGTGCAGACGGTCAGCGCCGGCGCCGACTTCACGGTGCAAGGGCAGGTGCGCCTCGTGCCGATCCCCGGCGATCAGCAGCGTGTCGAAATTCAGTGGATCATCAGCGACGCCAAAGGTCGTGAGGCTGGCCGCGTGATCCAACTCAACAACATTCCCGCCCACACCCTCGACCATTACTGGGGCGAAGTTGCCCTGGTAGTCGCACAGCAGGCGTCCGGCGGGGTGAACGAAGTGATCCGGCGCCGCTCCGGCCATGAACAAGCGGTGTCGCAAGCGAATTGACGGGGGTTTCCAGAACGCCTGTAAATAACGGCCCCTGCTGGAACCAGCCCGCATGAAGCTCGTCGCCTGCAACAGCAATCGCCCTCTGGCCGAATCGATGGCGGCGACGCTCGACCTGCCGTTGACCAAAGCCTCGGTCCGCCGCTTCGCCGACATGGAGGTCTTCGTCGAAATCCAGGAGAATGTCCGCGGCGAGGACGTGTTCGTCATCCAGTCCACGTCCTATCCTGCGAACGACAACCTGATGGAGCTGTTGATCACGCTGGACGCGCTGCGGCGCAGCTCCGCCCGTCGCGTGACGGCAGTCGTCCCCTATTTTGGTTATGCCAGGCAGGATCGCAAAACCTCGTCGCGCTCCCCGATCAGCGCCAAGCTGGTCGCCAACCTGATCACCGAGGCGGGCGCCAACCGCGTGCTGACGATGGATCTGCACGCCGGCCAGATCCAGGGCTTCTTCGATATCCCGGTCGATAATCTCTACGCCGCCCCGCTGTTCAGCCGCGACATTCAGGAGCGCTATCGCGGCCGCGACATCATGATTGTCTCGCCGGATGTGGGCGGCGTGTTGCGCGCCCGCGCCATCGCCACGCGCCTGAATTGCGATCTCGCGATCATCGACAAGCGGCGCGAACGCGCCGGCCTGTCCGAAGTGATGAACGTGATCGGCGACGTCGAAGGCCGTGACTGTATCCTGATCGACGACCTCGTCGATTCCGGCGGCACCCATTGCAATGCCGCCGATGCCCTGATCCGCCAGGGCGCGCGTTCCACCAGCGCCTATGTCACGCATGGCGTGCTCTCCGGCGCCGCCGTCGCCCGCATCGCATCCTCGCCGATCGAGATGATGACCATCACGGATTCGATCCAGGCGACCGAGGAGGTCACCTCCGCGCCGAACATCCGCCAGCTCACCATCGCGCCGCTGATGGCGGAGGCGGTCCGTCGGATCAGTGACGAGAGTTCGGTAAGCTCGCTGTTCGATTGAATACGCCGCGCACGAGCTTCGGCCGCTTTGGGCAGGTCACCGTCAGCACACCATCTTCGAGATGGGTGCTGATCCGCTCCTGGTCGATCTTGTTCGAGAGGATGAATGAACGCGTGCAGTGATCGACGTTGTATTCGGTGTACACCGGCTCCGCATTTCGAGAAATCGATCTGCCGCTCCACCCGGCGAGATCACGGCACGATCAAAACCGGATTGGGACGCGTCCCGGGGTAAAGGACGAAGGGCAAGCATGCCGACCGTTCTTCGGGTTGCCGGATACCGGGTCTATTTCTACAGCCACGAGCCGAACGAGCCGCCGCACGTGCACGTTGATCGTGGGGGCGCGTCGGCCAAAATTTGGCTGGACAATGCCATCTTGGCCAGCAATGCAGGGTTCTCGGCAAAGGAACTGAGCGATAACCTTCGGATCGTGCGAGCGCATCGGGCGCAGCTCTTGGAGGCATGGCATGGCTTTTTCGGCTCAAGCGACGACAGCCGACATCCGGGTCCAGAGCGTCTCGGTGACCGACGATGAGCTGTCTGTTGCGTTGATGGATGGTCGGCGAATTTCAGTGCCGCTCGCCTGGTATCCACGGTTGGCAAACGCGACCGCGGCAGAGCGCGCGCACTGGGAGCTTGCCGGCGGCGGCTACGGCATTCACTGGCCCGACCTCGATGAAGATCTGAGCACCGAGGGCCTGCTCCGCGGCGCTCGCGCTCCCCAGGCTTCTGCGAATTGGGAGGCATCGCCTATTGATTAGGGTAGTCCCCCGTGCTGCGGCCACCTCTCATGCAACGCGGGAGCAGGCGGGTCGGCGGACGTAGCAAGTTGACCCCTGACCCGATGCCCGGCGAGAAACGATGCGTCAGATGACACTGGTTGCCTTCCTGCAGGCGCAAAACTGCTCCAACTTCGTCGGCTCCTGGCGGCACCCGGATGCCGCCTCCAGACTTCGCCTCGGCGGACTACTACCGCCATATCGGCCGCGTACTCGAAGCGGGCCGCTTTCATCTCGGCTTCTTCGACGATCGCCTGGCGATGCCGGACCGCTACGGCGGCGATCATGCGCACACCGTGGAGAACGGCATCCGCTGCGTGAAGATGGACCCGGTTACAATCCTCACGGTGATGGGCATGGCGACCGAACGGCTCGGCCTTGGCTCCACCTACTCCACTACCTATTACGAGCCGTTCCACGTCGCCCGCGTGTTCGCCACGCTCGACCTGATGACAGGCGGTCGCGCCGCGTGGAACGTGGTCACCTCAATGAACGATGGCGAAGCCCTGAACATGGGCGTCGGCACCCATATGGCGCACGACCTCCGCTACGATCGTGCCGACGAGTTCATGGAAGTCGTGCTCGGCCATTGGGCGTCCTGGGACGATGATGCCCTTGTCTTGGACAAGCCGAGCGGACTCTTTGCCCACCCCGACAAGGTGCGCCGGCTCGACTATGAGGGGCGGTTCTTCCGCTCGCGCGGACCTTTCACCGTGCCGCGCTCGCTACAAGGCCATCCGGTGATCATCCAGGCCGGGCAGAGCGGACGCGGCCGCCGCTTCGCTGCCCGTTGGGCCGAGCTGGTCTTCGTCGCCTACCATGAGCTCGATCGCGCGAAACAGGATTATGCGGCGTTCAAGGCGGCGATCGACGAGGCCGGGCGCGAACCGGAGCAGGTGAAGGTCACGATGGCGATATATCCGGTGGTCGCCGCGACCCGCTCGGAAGCCGCTGACCGGCTCGCCCTGATCGAATCGCTGTCGTGCGACATCGATCGGCTCTCCTTGCTTTCGGAAGTCTTCAATTTTGACTTTTCCACGAAAGCAATCGACGAGCCATTCACCGACGAGGAACTCGCCGGGATCTCCGGCGTGCATGCGATGCGCGATCGAGTGGTGCGGCAGAGCGGCAAGACAAACCCTACGGTGCGCGACTTTATCGATGTCAGCGGCCGCGGCACGATCCACGACCACCCGGTGTTCTGCGGCACGCCCAAGGACGTCGCCGACGAGATGGAACGCTGGTTCACCGAACGCGGCTGCGATGGCTACGTGATCGCAGCCTCGCACGTACCCGGCGCCTACGAGGATTTCGTCCGCCTGGTTGTCCCCGAACTGCAACGCCGCGGGCTGCATCAGCGCCACTATGCTGGACGCACGCTGCGTGAGAATCTCGGCCTGCCCCGGCCCGCGGCCGCTGGCTGGTGGGCGGGCCATCGTCGAGAGGAGGAGAAGCAATGAAACTGTTATACGCGCCCGGCGCCTGTTCGCTCGGGATTCACGTGCTGCTGGAGGAGATCGGCAAGCCGTATCAGGCCGAGGCGGTCAACCTGCGTGAAGGCGCCCAGTTCAAGCCCGAATTCACCTCCGTCAATCCGAAATCCAAGGTGCCGACCCTGGTGCGCGACGACGGGTCGGTGCTGACCGAGTTCCCGGCGATCGCCTATTGGCTCGCCCGCACCAACCCGGACAAGAAGCTGCTGCCGGATGATGCCGAGGCCCAGGCGCGCGTGCTGGAGGCGATGGACTACGTGGTCGCCACGCTGCACATGCAGGGCTTCTCGCGCCTGTTCCGCCCGTCCAATTACGCGCCCAACCCCTCCGACGAAGATAAAGTGAAGGAGCGCGGCAAGGAAATCGTGGAGAAGGGGCTTGCGATCATCGACAAGACGCTGGCCGGCAAGGACTATGTCGGCGGCGCGTTTTCCGTGGCCGACGCGGCACTGTTCTATGTGGAGTTCTGGGCCGCCGCCCGCATGGGCATGACCCTGCCGCCCAACTGCGCGGCGCACTACAAGCGGATGCTGGCACGTCCGGCGGTGCAGAAGACATTGCAAGCCGAGGGCCTGCAGGCCTGATGGAGGCAGACCCCGAGGAGACGCTCAACCGCGTCGCGTTCTGGTTCCTGCGTCACGGCGAGACGGACTGGAACGCGCAAGGGCGCTCTCAGGGGAATGTCGATATTCCGCTGAACCCGACCGGGCTAGCACAAGCCCGGTCGGCGGCGCGGCTACTTCGGGATCGGGACATCGCGACGATCATCGCCTCGCCGCTCGGGCGGGCGCGTGTCACCGCCTGCATCGTTGCCGATGCGCTTGGCTTGCCTGTGCGGATCGATGACGGCCTGCGCGAAGTGGCCTTCGGTGTGCAGGAAGGCCAGCCGATGTCGTCGTGGTTTCCCAAATGGATCGCCGGCGAGTGGACGCCTGAGGGAGGCGAGACCTTCGCCGCGTTGCGCCGCCGCGCGGTCGCCGCGGTGAACCGCTGCACGGCCTTCCCGCCGCTGGTGCTGATCATCGCGCACGGCGCGCTGTTTCGCGCCTTGCGTTCCGCGATGGGGCTCGATCCGCATACCCGGACCGAAAACGCCGTGCCGATCTGGTGCGAGCCCTCCGCGAAGGGTCCGCCATGGGTGGTGCGACCCCTGCAACCAGAAGCAACGATCGCACAATCGCGTTAGGCCATTCCCCCGCGCGCCGCCACCGGCCATAGACACTCCACCCGCCCATCCCGCACGCCGACGTACCAATCGTAACGATCCACTGTCGGATCGCAGTGCCCCGGCACCAAGCGCAGCTTCTCGCCCAGCGCCGGAGCAGTTGTTTCTGGTGCAATCTCCAGCTTCCCGTGCTCATCGGAAGCACCGACATAACGGACGTCCGGCCGCTGCCATACGGTCGGCAATCCGCTGTCCACCGCCAGCGCCTTGAGGCCCGCATCCAGCACCGCGATGCCCTGCCGCGGCGCGCTCATCACGGTGGACAGCACAAACAGCGCGTGGCGGAATGTCGCGACCGGCCGACCATCCTCATCCAGGTTGCGCGCATAATCGGCATCCATGAAAACGTAACTGCCGGCCTGCATCTCGTTGTAGATGCCGGACGCCGCCTCCAGCGCGAAGGTGCCGGTTCCCGCGCCGCCGACGATCGGACAGTCGAGCCCCTGTTGGCGCAACTGCTCCACCGTGCGCCGCGTCGCATCGATCGCGCCGTCGATCAATGCGCGGCGCTCGGCCGGCGTGCGGCGGTGCTGCGCGCTGCCGTGATAGGCCTGCAACCCGCCGAACACCAACGACCGCGACCCGGCGATGCGCTGTGCGAGCGCCACCGCTTCCGGCCCCGGCGCCACGCCGCAACGCCCGGCGCCGACATCGATCTCCACCAGCACCGGAAGGCGAATCCCGGCATCGGCCGCCACCGCGTCAGCCGCCTCTACCTGCGAAGCGTCGTCGGCACAGACCGCCACCTTCGCGATGCTTGCCAGCGCCACCAAACGGGCAAGCTTCACGCGTCCCACCACTTCGTTGCTCACGAGAATATCGGGAACGCCGCCCCAGGCGAGCGCCTCCGCCTCGGCCACCTTCTGCACGCATTGACCCACCGCTCCGCGCGCCATCTGCAACCGGGCGATCACCGGCGATTTATGCGTCTTGGCATGCGCCCGCAGTTTCACCCCGGTCGGCGCAAGCAACGCCGCCATGCGGTCCAGATTCGCCTCGAATGCCTCCAGATCGATGATCAGGGCCGGCGTGTCGATCTCGTCTTCCCGCATGCCGGGCTCGGCTGGTGGCCGCTGCAACATCCCTTGTCCTCCCAGGTTCGCCGCCAATCTCGCCGCGCCGTGGTGCCAGCACAACCCGCCATGCGACACTGCCTGTCATGCCGCATCCAGCCACCTGGCTGAAGGTTCTGCCGCAAGGCCTGTATTGCGAGCCGGGCGGGTTTTTCATCGACCCTACCCGCGCGGTGGATCGCGCCGTGATCACCCATGCCCATTCCGACCATGCCCGCCCCGGGCACCGTCATGTGCTCGCCAGCCCAGAAACGGTCGCCTTGATGCAGGCGCGCCTCGGCGACGCTGCGGGCGACATACGCCAGCCGCTCGGCTGGGGCGAAACGCTCGACATCGGCGGCGTCAGGCTGCGGCTGGAACCTGCGGGCCACGTGCTCGGCAGCGCTCAGGTGGTGATGGAATACGCCGGTTGCCGGGCCGTGGTCAGCGGCGACTACAAGCGCCAGCCGGACCCCACTTGCCCCTCCTTCGTGCCGGTCCCCTGCGACCTGTTCATCACCGAGGCCACCTTCGCCTTGCCCGTCTTCCACCATCCGCCTCCCGAGCACGAAATCGGGCGGTTGCTGGCGAGCGTTTCACTGTTCCCGGACCGCACACACCTGATCGGCTGCTACGCGCTGGGCAAGTGCCAGCGGCTCATCTCGCTGCTGCGCGCCGCCGGGTGGGACAGCCCGATTTGGCTGCACGGCGCACTTGTCACCCTCTGCGAAATCTATGCGGCGCACGGGGTCCCGTTGGGGGAGCTGCGGCTCGCGACCGGCGCCGCCCGCCGCGACCTGGAAGGCGCTATCGTCCTGGCGCCGCCCGGCTCGACCGCCGATCGCTGGGCCCGGCGCCTCGCCGACCCCGTTGTGTCCCTCGCCTCCGGCTGGATGCGCGTACGCCAGCGCGCCAAATCGCGCGGCGTCGAGCTGCCACTCGTGATCTCCGATCACGCCGACTGGGACGATCTCAACACCACCATCGACGAGGTGGGCGCGCCGGAGGTCTGGGTCACCCACGGCCAGGAGGAGGCGCTGATTCACGCCGTCTCCCAGCGCGGCATCAAGGGGCGCGCCTTGCGGCTGGTCGGTTATGGCGAGGACGACGAAGCACTTGACCCCGACACCACCGGAGCCTAATTGGCTCCAGACCACATCCGATTTGGCGCCAATGTCCCTTAACCTTTCCATCAAGAATGTGCCCGATGATCTCGTAGCCGAGCTGCGCCAGCGGGCGCAGCGCAATCACCGCTCGCTTCAGGGGGAGCTGATGGCAATCATCGAGGAAGCGGCACGGCTTCCCGCGAAACCTCTCAGCATTCAGGAAGTGTTGGCGCGCGCCCGCCGGCTCGGCTTGCCCGCGGTGGACGAGGCCGCCGAACTGGTGCGTGCCGATCGCGACCGCAGGTATCGTGACGCCAGCCGATAAGGTCGTCGTCATCGATGCGTCAGCCCTGGCCGCGATCCTGTTCGGCGAGCCCTTGGCGGATGCAATCCTCCCCCGCCTGACCGGCGTCGAGCTGGTCGCCCCGGCCTTGCTCGGCTTCGAACTGGCCAATGTCTGTCTGACCAAGCTCCGCCGGCATCCGGCGCAGCGCGACGCGCTCCTGGCCGCATACCGCGGCCACGCCGCCATCCGCGTGGAGACCTGCGACGTCGATCATGATCAAGTGCTCGACCTTGCCGACCGCGCCGCCCTGACCAGCTACGATGCGAGCTATCTCTGGCTTGCCCGCGTGCTCAGCGCCGATCTGGTCACCCTTGATCGCAAGCTTGCCGACGCGGCAGCCGTGGAAATCGTGTAACGGGGACAGAGCGGATGGTTCAGCCGGATACCTTCACCTTTGCCGATGACGGCGCGGTGCCGAATTCGCGCCTGCCTCTCCTGGTTTACCGCCAGGCGTTGCCCGCCGACGCGGCGGCGATCGAGCGGATTTTCGCCGCCAATCACTGGCCGCCCGCCTGGCGGAACGGCGTCCACCCATTCCATCATTTCCACAGCACCGCGCATGAGGCGCTTGGCGTCGCCCGTGGTCACGCCACAGTGCTGTTCGGTGGCCCGAACGGTAAAGCGCTCGAAGTCCAGGCCGGCGATCTGGTCGTACTTCCGGCGGGCACCGGGCATTGCAACCAGGGCCAGTCGCCGGACCTATTGATCGTCGGCGCCTATCCCGAGGGCGAGCAACGCCATCTCGACACTCGCCGAGGCAAAGCCGACGAGCATGACGAAGCGGTGCGCAACATCGCCGCCGTGCCGATGCCGGTCTCCGACCCAGTCGCCGGACCGGACGGGCCTTTGCTCCGGCTTTGGCGTTAGTTAACCAAGCCGCGCCGCGCCGTCCGCGGTGAGATAGGCAACCCGTCCCGCGACGATCGTCGCCACCACGCAAGCCGCATCCGCATCCACCAGAACGAGATCGCCGCGCCGCCCCACCGCGATCGCACCGCGGTCCGCCAGCCCAGCCGCCTGCGCGGGGTTGGCGGCTATCAACGCCCAGGCTTGCGCCAGGTCGAGCACTCCGCGTCCCGCGAGGATCAGCGCCGCACGCAACATCGCCGGGTAATAGTAATCGGAGGTCAGGACCGTGCAGAGTCCCTCCTCGGCCATGCGCGCGGCCGAGGCCCAACCGATATGCGATCGCCCGCGCACCACGTTGGGGCTGCCCATAACCACCCAGTCGCCCGCCACCCGCGCGGCACGCGCAACCTCTCCGCTCATCGGAAACTCGCAGATCCGCGCACCGCGTTCACGAAATGCATCCCGCGCGGCGACGCTATCATCGTCATGGCTCGCCAACGGCAGCCCAGCCGCGCGCGCCGCTTCGCCGATACGGGCCAGAGCTGAGGGCACGTCATCGGCCCGGCTGCCGACCTGTTCTGCCAGGGCGGCGAACGCCTCCAGGCGCATGCCGGCCCGATCGCTGAACTTCGCGCCCGCTACCGGATCACGCAGCTTGCGCAGGATCGACGGCGTATGATCGTTGAACGCAACCATCCCGACCCGATCGGCGGCAATGTCGGCCAGCGCTGTTTCCAGCGCATCGAGGTTGTAGGCCTCCCAACGCAGATGCACGCGCATATCGCAGGTCCAGCGTCGCGCATGCAGCGCGTCGAGCAGCGCACGCCATGCTTCGATACTGCGGAGCCCCGGCTCCCAGGACAATGTCACGCCGTGAAAGGCCGTAGTGATGCCGTTGGCGAGAAGCTGCGCCTCGGTATCGACCAGCGCCATGTCAACCGGAAACTCGATGCCCGGCCGCGGCTGCAACTGTCGCTCGAATGCATCGCCGTGGATATCCACGATGCCCGGCAACACCAATAGCCCACGCGCGTCGAACCGCCGGCCCGACACAGTCCCTTCGATCGCCTTGATCCGCCCCGCTTCGATGCCGATCGCCGCGGACAGCAGGCTGCCATCCTCGAGCAGCACACGGCCGCCGATGATATCGAGAGACTCCATTCCGTTCACTTTCATGGCTCGAAGACGATCTGCACGCGCGGCGTCGGATAACGCGCGATCCCGAACTCCACCACCGCACCGGCGCGATCGACATTGATATTCTCGGCGACCAGCAACGGCCGGTTGCGCGCGGTGCGCAGCAACTCAGCCTCCTCCGCGGTGGGCAGGCGAGCCGTCACGCGCGTGGTCTGCCGCAGATAATCCGGCACGCCCGTCGCTTTCAGCGCCGCGGTAATCGTCGGCTCACGGCGCAGCGCTTCGAGCAGGCCGCGAAATCGCGCCGCGGGGAAATAATGCGAAGCGAGACCCACCGGCCGGTCATCGGCGAAACCGAGCCGTTCCAACAATATGACCCGAGCCCCAGAACGGATGCCGAGTTCCGCGGGCAATCCGGGGATCCGCCGATAGCTCCGTCAGTTGCAACACGCGGCCCGACGGCTCCTTGTTGTGCCGCCGGATCCACTCGGAAAACCGGGTTCGCGGCTCCACGGCGTATTCGATCACGTCTTCCGTCACGAACGAGCCGCGGCCCTGCTCGACCCGGATCAGCCCCTCATGCGACAGTTCCTCGAGCGCACGCCGCACCGTGTGGCGGTTGACGTCGAACTGTCGCGACAGCTCGTGCTCGGTCGGCAGTTGACCTCCCGAGGGATATCGGCCGGATGCGATCTCCTGCCGTAAGCGGTCGGCAATCTGCCGCCATAGCGCCACGCCATCCTGGCGCAGCAGTCGGGTCGCGGACGACAGACCCGCCTCAACCATCATTGCATTGTCATCCTCGAACCGCGGTTTGTCGTGCAATGGAGACTTGACGATAGGGCAGATAGGCCGTAGCTGTCTAGACATCTAATCAACATGACCCGGCCCATGCCTGATCCCGACCGCACCCATTCGCCAGATGAATCGGAGCAGCGCCGCCGCTGGATGGCGGTCCTGGCCCGCGCCGACCTGAATGAAATCACGCCGTTGCTGGCAGCCTGCCGGCCGCTGCCAGGCTGGCGCGTGCTGCGCGGCCCGGAATGCGGGCTGGTGATGGTTCGCGGCCGCATGGGCGGCGGCGGCGCGCCGTTCAATCTAGGCGAAATGACTGTGACCCGCTGCACCGTCCGGACCGACTCCGGCCATGTCGGCCACGCCTATGTCGCCGGCCGCTGTGAGCGGCAGGCAGAGCTGGCCGCCGCCATCGACGCATTGTTGCAGGATGAAACCACGCACCCTCGTCTCCAACGCAACATCGTGGAGCCCCTGGCCGCGGCGCAGGCCGCGCGACACAGCGACACGGCAGCGAAAGCGGCAACGACAAAGGTGCAGTTCTTCGCCATGCGGACCATGCGGTCATGAGCTTCGCCACCGACCTTCCCGGCTTTGCCGATCCGGTCGCCGAATCCCAACATTGTTTTCGCGCGGTGCTCGACGCCATGGCGCGTCCCGGCTCCCTGCATGGCGTCGGAGCCGGACTGCACCCCCCGCCGTCGCTCGCCCCGGCAACCGCTTCGGTCCTCCTGACTTTGATCGACAGCGACACGCCGCTATTCCTCGATCCCGAACTGGCGGCAGCCCTGAACTGGATCGCATTCCACTGCGGCGCATCCTGCGTCGCGCAGCGGGAGACGGCATCGTTCATCGTGACAGCGCACCTACCCGACCTGTCGCAGCTCCAAGCCGGCTCGCATGAAGCGCCGGAGACCTCGGCGACGGTCATCCTGCAAATCGACCGGCTGGGGAGGGGGAAGCGACTGCGGTTGCGCGGCCCAGGCCTGCGCGTCCCGTCCGAACTGAGCGCCGAAGGACTGCCGTCGGATTTCGCCGCGCTCTGGCAGGACAACCACGCGCGCTACCCGCTCGGCATCGATCTCATCCTGTGCGCCGACCGGCAGATCGCCGCCCTGCCGCGCAGCGTATCCGTCGAGGAAGCGTAAATGGCCTATGTCGCAGTCAAGGGCGGTGAACGCGCGATCGATGCCGCACATGCCTGGCTTGCAGCCGAGCGGCGCGGCGATCCGGCGGTGCCCGATCTCGGACTTCCACAAATCGAACAACAGCTCGGCCGGGCGGTTGACCGAGTCACCGGCGAAGGCTCGCTCTATGATCGCGAGCTGGCCGCGCTGGCGATCAAACAGGCGCAGGGAGACCTGATCGAGGCTGCCTTCCTGTTGCGCGCCTATCGCACCACCCTGCCGCGTTTTGCCGCCTCGGTTCCAATCGAAACTGCGGCGATGCTCGTCCGACGGCGCATTTCGGCGATCTTCAAGGACCTGCCCGGCGGACAGATCCTCGGCCCCACCTACGACTACACGCACCGGCTGCTCGATTTCGCCCTCGCCGAAAACAGCCCTCCCGCACCGGCGCCGCAGGCCGCGGCGGAAACCGCTGCCATGCCCCGCGTGCACGACATTCTCGGCCGCGAAGGACTGATAGAACCCGATCCAGCCGACGCAGCCGACCCCGGCGACCTGACCCGCGAACCGCTGGGCTTTCCCGCGGAGCGCGACATCCGCCTGCAAGCCCTGGCGCGAGGTGACGAAGGCTTCCTGCTTGGCCTCGGCTACTCCACCCAGCGCGGCTACGGAACCACGCATCCCTTCGCCGGCGAGATCCGCATGGGCGAGGTTGCAGTTGAAATCGAACCGCCGGAGCTGGGTTTCGCGATCGATATCGGCGAGATCACCGTCACCGAGTGCCAGATGGTCAACCAGTTCAAAGGCTCGAAGACGGCGCCCCCGCAATTCACCCGCGGCTACGGCCTGACATTCGGCCACGCGGAGCGCAAAGCAATGGCGATGGCGCTGGTGGACCGCGCGATGCGCGCGAGCGAACTCGGGGAAGAGGTCACCGCGCCGGCGCAGGACCCCGAATTTGTCCTGTATCATTCCGACAATGTCGAGGCGACCGGCTTCGTCGAGCATCTCAAGCTGCCGCACTATGTCGATTTCCAGAGCGAGCTCGAATCCGTGCGCCGCATGCGCGCCGAGCAGGAGCGAATGGCGGAGGCGGCGGAGTGAAAGGATACAATTTCGCCTATCTCGATGAGCAGACGAAGCGGATGATCCGCCGCGCCCTGCTCAAGGCGGTGGTGATCCCAGGCCATCAGGTACCGTTCGGCTCGCGTGAAATGCCGCTGCCCTATGGATGGGGCACCGGCGGCATCCAGGTGACCGCATCCGTGCTGGGCCGGAGCGACGTGTTGAAGGTGATCGATCAAGGCGCCGATGACACCACCAACGCTGTCTCGATCCGCCGTTTCTTCGCCCGCACCGCCGGCGTGCGCACCACCACCCGCACCGCTGAAGCGACCGTCATCCAGACGCGCCATCGCATCCCGGAACACACGCTCCGCGAAGGCCAGGTCATCGTGTATCAGGTGCCGCAGCCGGAGCCGCTGTGGCGCCTCGTGCCGAGCCGTGAGGAAACTCGCCGCATGCACGCGCTCGCCGATTACGGCGTGATGCAGGTGAAACTCTATGAGGACATCGCCCGCTTCGGCCAGATTGCGATCAGCTACGACTACCCGGTGATGGTGCACCACCGCTACCTCATGTCGCCGAGCCCGATCCCGGCTTTCGACAATCCGAAGCTACACATGATGCCCGCATTGCAATTGTTCGGTGCCGGGCGGGAAAAGCGCATCTACGCGATTCCCCCCTATACGGACGTCCGCTCCCTCGACTTCGACGACTACCCCTTCCATGCCGGGCGTGCACCGCATGCCTGCGGTTTGTGCGGCGCGACCGACTCCTACCTCGACGAGGTGGTTGCCGATGATCGCGGGCGCCGCCTGTTCGTCTGCTCCGACACCGATCACTGCGAAGCCCGGCGGAACGCCGGTCATGTCGGCCCCGAGGGCGTCCGGGAGGCTGCGGCATGACCGATGATACGCTGATCTCCGCCCGCCGGCTGTCGCTCGCCTTCGGTGCCATCCCGGCGCTCGTCGATGTCGAGCTCGATCTCTGGCCCGGCGAAGTGCTGGCCGTGGTGGGCGAGTCGGGGTCAGGCAAGACAACGCTGCTCAACGTCCTGTCGGGCCGCATCGCTCCCGATAGGGGCGCGGTCTGGTACCGCGATCCCGCCGGCCGACTGCATGACGTGCATGCGATGCCTGCGCCGATGCTGCGCCAGCTTCACCGCTCCGACTGGGGTTTCGTGCACCAGAACCCGCATGACAACCTGCGCATGGGCATTACTGCCGGCGGCAATGTCGGTGAGCGGCTGATGGCGCAGGGTGGCCGCCATTACGGCAGCATTCGCGCGGCCGCGCTGGACTGGCTCACCCAGGTGGAGATCGATACCAACCGGATCGATGACCTGCCCCGCACTTTCTCGGGCGGAATGCTGCAACGGCTGCAGATAGCGCGCACGCTGGTGACGCACCCGCGGCTTGTGTTCATGGACGAGCCCACCGGCGGACTCGACGTATCGGTGCAGGCACGGCTGCTCGATCTGATCCGCACGCTGGTTACCCGGCTCGGCATTGCCGCCGTCCTGGTAACGCACGATACGGCAGTTGCCCGTTTGCTGGCGCACCGGATCATGGTGATGCAGCGCGGCCGCGTGGTGGAAACCGGACTGACCGACCAGGTACTGGACGATCCGCAACATCCATATACGCAGCTTCTCGTCAGCTCGGTGTTGCAGGCGTGATTGGGATGTCGTGGCCCAACACGATCAGCTCGTGGTATCCAGAGAACCGGAGGGTGGTTAGCGCCACCACTCCGGCCCTCCGGTTGGGTCAGAGGCGGATCACGATTGCGACCCGGATCCGCCTCGACCCCCACCGGATCACCAACGACATGCGCATATGCATGTGTGTGCTCCGATGGCGGCGGCGCCCTATCGACTGGGCACCATGCCCGGTCATCCGGGCCTGCCGCAGGTCCGGTGCCAACCGCTCACCTCTGAAAGAACGGTTGCCATGCATCCGGTGATGCTGCGCACCGAAGGGCTGGCCAAGGGCTTCACGCTGCATCTGCGCGGCGGCGTGCGCATTCCAGTCCTCGACAAAATCGCCCTCGAAGTCCGCGCCGGCGAGTGCATCGTCCTCTCCGGTCCGTCCGGCGCCGGCAAGACCACGCTGATGCGTAGTCTCTACGGCAACTACCGTGCCGAGGGCGGACGCATCCTGGTGCGCCATCGCGGCGGGATGGTCGATATCGCCGCCGCCGACCCGCGCACAGTCCTCGCCGTTCGGCACGAGACCCTCGGCTATGTCAGTCAGTTCCTGCGCGTCGTGCCCCGCGTCCCCGCCCTCGACATCGTGGCCGAGGCGCTGATCGCGCGCGGCACGAGCCCCGACGGTGCCCGCGACACCGCGAGCAGACTGCTGTTCCGCCTCAACTTCCCGCGCCGCTTGCACAGCCTGCCGCCCGCCACGTTCTCCGGCGGCGAGCAGCAGCGCATCAACCTCGCGCGCGGCTTCATCGGTGGCCATCCGATTTTGCTGCTCGACGAACCCACGGCATCGCTCGATGCGCAGAACCGCGCCGTCGTGGTGGACATGATCAACGAAGCCAAGGCGCGCGGCACCGCAATCGTCACCATCGTGCACGACAGCGCAGTCCGCGATGCGGTGGCTGATCGCCTGTTCCCGCTGACGCCCCTGCAAGACGCCGCATGATCTCTGAAACCATCCTTACCAACGCAGCCATCGTACTGCCGGGCAATGTCGTGCACGGCACGCTGGTGATCAGCGGCAAGACCATCGCCGAAATCCAGACCGGCCGGTCCGCCGTCCCCGCCGCGTCCGACATTCAAGGTGACGCGCTGGTCCCGGGCGTCGTGGACCTGCATACAGACAACTTGGAGCGGCAAGTGCAGCCGCGCAGCATGGCGCGCTGGCCGTCGCGCTCGGCAATGATCGCGCACGATGCGCAATGCGCCGCCGCCGGCATCACCACCGTGTTCGATGCGCTGTGTCTCGGGGATCTCGGCTTCGACAAGGAGCGCATCCGCACCTTCCGTGAAGCCGTGGCCGACCTCGATGCGCTCGAAGGAACCGGCCTGCTGAAAGCGGAGCATTTCCTGCACCTTCGCTGCGAGGTTCCGGCCGCCGACGTGCTGGAATTATTGGAGCCGGTCGCCGAGCATCCGCGCGCCCGCATCGTCAGCCTGATGGACCACACGCCGGGAGTCGGCCAGTACGCGAACCTCGATCGTTACCACGCGCTTCGCCGCCAGGGCGGAATGGCCGACGGTGAGATCGCCGAGCGCATCGCCGAACTGCAAGAGAACCGGGCACGACTGCGGGACCCGAACCGCCGCGCGCTGCTCGCCCGGCTTGCCGGACGCAATGTCACGCTCGCCAGCCATGACGACCGCACCGAGGCGGAGATCACCGAAAATGCCGCCGACGGCATCCGGGTCAGCGAATTCCCGGTGACCTTGGAAGCCGCGAAAGCGGCGAAGGCAGCCGGCATGCAGGTGGTCGCCGGCGCCCCCAACATCGTGCGCGGCGGTTCGCATTCCGGGAATGTCTCGGCGGCGTCCCTGCTGCGCGAAGGCGCCGTCGATGCGCTGGCGTCCGACTACGTGCCCCCCAGCCTGATCGAGGCGGCGTTTCTCTGCGCCAAAACGATCAGCCTGCCGGCGGCGATTTCCCTGATAACCGATCGACCAGCCCGCATCGTGGGGCTGGGTGATCGCGGGCGGCTGGAATCCGGACAGCGCGCCGATGTTGTGCGAGTACGCCTGCACGACGGGCTGCCCGTCGTGCGCCAAGTCTGGCACGCGGGAGAGCGCGTCGCATGACGCCGGGCTTGCGCGTCGCGGTCTATTACGTACCCGTTCCGGAAGACACGCTATTCGCCGAATCCGCTACGTGGCTCGGCCGCGACCCCGAAAGCGGCGCGCCGGCCCCGCAGCCGGACATTGGCGGGCTGGCCGAGGTCACCGCCGAACCCAGGCGCTATGGCTTCCACGCCACGCTGAAACCGCCCATGCGGCTGCGCCCCGGCGTCACCTGGAACGCGCTGGTGGACGCCGCGGCCGAACTCGCGCGCGGCGTCGCGCCCTTCAACCTGCCGCCGCTCGCGGTTGCTGAAATCCACGGCTTCCTGGCGCTGCGGGAGACCAAACCCTCCATGCCGTTGCAGGCGCTTGCCGATCTCTGCGTCGCCGGCCTCGACATGGCGCGCGCCGAGCCCGGCCCCGAGGAACTCGCCCGCCGCCGCAACGCAAAACTCTCGCCCGCGCAGGAAGCCATGCTGCTGCGCTGGGGCTATCCCTTTGTTTTCGGCACTTGGTTCTTTCACATGACACTGACCCGGCGCCTGCAGCCAGGCGAGCTAGCCATTTATCAGCCGGCCGCGGAGCGCCATTTCGCCCGCGCCCTGCTGGAACCGCGCCGCGTGACCGAGATCTGCCTGTTCACCGAAGCCTCGGGTCAGCCCTTTTATCTGGCGCGCCGAATCCCGCTGCGCGGCTGAGCGCTGCGACGAACCGCCCCACCCCCTCCGCCGGCGAGGAGTTGTTCAGGACCGGCTCCACCGGAACCCCGGGCGGCATCGGCACACTGCGCGCCAAGCGCTCAGCGATATCTCCCGCATTCTCTCGCCCCCGCGCAGCCAGGCGTGCCGCCAGCACCGTCGCCGGCGCGGAAACCTCGATCACGCGCACCGGAAACCGCTCGGCCGCCTGCGCGATCACCGATCGCGACACGTTCGTGACCACCACACGGCCGCGCCCGATGTCCTGCTCGATATCCGCCGGAATACCGTACGCCAGCCCGTGTGCCCGCCAGCTCAGGGCAAACGCGCGTGTCGCGAAGTCCTGTTCGGATACCGCCTCATGCGCCTCGCCCCCCGTTTCCGCCGGGCGAGTGATGACCCGGCGCACGAACCGAAAGCGCGGATCGCCCGCCAACGCCTCAAACGCCCCGGCCAACAGCATATCCTTGCCGGCGCCGCTCGGCCCGACTACCAGCACCAGAACCCCTGCTTTCATGCCGCCGACCTAACGGCTAGCGTGGCGGCATCGCAAGCGGAGACCCTGATGTTCACCACCCGCCCCGAGATCGCCGGTATTTTCGGTGTCGTTGCCAGCACGCACTGGATTGCGAGCCAGGTCGGCATGGCGGTGTTGGAGCGCGGCGGCAATGCCTTCGACGCCGCGGTCGCCGCCGCCTTTACCCTGCATGTGGCCGAGCCGAATCTGAACGGTCCCGGCGGCGATGCGCCGATCATTCTGCACAGCGCGCGGTCCGGCACGCAGCACGTGGTCTGCGGCCAGGGTGTCGCGCCGCAGGCGGCAACGCCCGACGCATTCCGCGACCTCGGGCTCGACCTGATACCCGCCACCGGCCTGCTGCCGGCCGTGGTTCCCGGCGCCTTCGATGCCTGGTGCCTGTTGCTGCGGGACTGGGGCACCTGGGAACTCCCCGACGTACTTGACTACGCGATCGGCTATGCGAGCCGCGGTATCCCGATCATGCCGCGCGTCAGCGCGGCAATCGAAAGCATGCGCCCGCTGTTCGAAGCCGAGTGGCAAACCTCAGCCGCCGTTTTCCTCCCAGGCGGCCGCGTGCCGGCACCGCACGGCCTGTTCGCCCGCCCGGCGCTCGCCGCCACCTACGAACGCCTCTGCCGAGAAGCCGTTGGCACCACTCGCGAGGCTCGCATCGAGGCAGCGCGCAACGCCTGGTATCGCGGCTTCGTCGCCGAAGCTGTGGACCGCTTCTTCCGCGCAACGGAGGTGCTGGACGTCACCGGGCGCCGTCATCGCGGCCTATTGGCCGCGGAAGACTTCGCGCGGTGGTCAGCCACGGTCGAAGACCCGGTCGCTTACGCCTATAACGGCCACACCGTGCTGAAATGCGGCCCTTGGAGCCAGGGTCCCGTCCTGCTCCAACAGCTCGCCCTGTTGCGCGGCTTCGACCTCGGCGGCATGGACCCGTTCGGCGCCGCGTTCGTGCACACCATCGTCGAGTGCGCCAAGCTCGCTTATGCCGACCGTGAGGCTTGGTACGGCGATCCGCACTACACCGAAGTCCCGCTGAATACCCTGCTCTCGGCTAACTACAACGACGAACGCCGCAAACTGGTCACGGGGGACGCGTCGATGGAGCTGCGGCCGGGCAGGATCGACGGGCGCACGCCCTGGGTCGATGGCGACGCCGCGGCGCGCGCGCCTCTCTTGGCAAGTACACCCGGTACCGGCGAACCAACTGTCGCTCGGCTCGGCGTGATCGGCGCCGATACCTGCCATATCGACGTGATCGATCGCGACGGCAACATGGTCAGCGCCACGCCCTCGGGGGGATGGCTGCAATCCTCGCCCGTCATCCCCGAGCTCGGTTTCCCGATGGGCACACGCGGGCAGATGTTCTGGCTCAAGCCCGACCTCCCGGGCAGCCTTGTTCCGGGCAAGCGGCCGCGCACCACGCTGTCTCCGAGTTTTGCGTTGCGCGACGGCAAACCTTGGATGGCCTTCGGCACCCCGGGCGGCGATCAGCAGGATCAGTGGTCGCTGATCTTTTTCCTGCGCATGGTGCATCACAACATGAACATTCAGGAAGCAATCGACGCACCGGCCTGGCATTCGGAGCATTTCCCGTCGAGTTTCTGGCCTCGCGTCGCCCGACCCGGAAAACTGGTTCTGGAAGGGCGCTACGACGATGATGTGCTGGAGGATCTGACCGCGCGCGGCCACAAGGCCGAAAAGGGCGAGCCGTGGTCCGAAGGGCGGCTCTCCGCCGCCCGCGTTGAAGACGGGCAGTACCCGGGCCGGTGCCAACCCGCGTGGCATGCAGGGCTACGCCGTCGGGCGTTGATGCTGCGCCAGCCCGGGCCTGCGCCGACCGAACGTATCGAGAGCGTCGCCGGGCATGGGAAAACCCTGGACTTCCTCCTGCAGCCGGGGCTTACCCTGAACGGCGCGCTGACCCGTCCGCTTCTCGCCGCCGGGGCGCGCGGCGGCACGGTCACGTTCGAGACCGCCATCCTGAGCCCGTTCCGCTACGTCGTGCCCGGACCACCGCGCGATGCCGCCCACGTGGCCTGGTTCAGCGATCCGCGTTCCCCAGGCGAAGCCCGGATCGAGCGCGCCAACGCGACCTTCGGCTGGCGCGACGGCGCGCCCTTCGTGCATTGCCATGGCGCGTGGATCGAGCCGGACGGAACGCGCCGCGGCGGACACATCCTGCCGCATGAGACGATCGTGCGATCCACCGGTCCGGCACGGGCCTGGGCAGTGACAGACGTGGCGATCATTGCCGAACCAGACCCGGAGACAAACTTCACCTTGTTCCATCCGGTCGCATCCGAGACGCCTGCGGACGGAACCCAGATGCTCCTGGCACGCATCCGGCCGAACGAGGATTTCGGAGCCGCCGTAGAGGCCCTCTGCCAGCGCTACGGCGTCGGCCAGGCCGTGATTCGCAGCAGCCTTGGCAGTCTGATCGGTGCCCGTTTCACCCATGGCGCCGAGGTGACGGATTACGCGACCGAAGTGCTGGTCCGCCATGGCCTCATCACCAAGGGCGAGACGCCGGAGCTCGACATGCTTGTCGTGGACATGAACGGCGTCGTTCACGAGGGCGTGTTGCAGCCTCGCGGGAATCTCGTCTGCATCACCTTCGAGCTGCTGTTGGAGCCAGTCTCCGATCCTCATCCTGCGCGAACCGTCGCCATCGTACCCGCGTTATAAGTGAGCCAACACCACAAAGGAGTGGACGCCATGGATAAGGATCGCGTCGAAGGCATGGGCAAGCAGGCCAAGGGCGCCGTGAAGGACACCGCCGGCAAGATGATGGGTGACAAGAAGATGGAGGCCGAGGGCAAGGCCGACAAAGCGGAAGGGAAAGTCCAGAACACCGTGGGCGGTATCAAGGACTCGATCCGGGAGAACGACTCCCGCTGATCGCAACGCGCGAAAAGTGGCGGCTCAGGCCGCCACTTTTTCGGCGTGCACGTCCTTGACGTCCCGAAAACCGATCGCCGGATTCAGTTCCTCGGCTCGCCGCATCATGAAAGCGGAGGTCGCCAGGAACACTGGATCGCTATCGACATCGTCGGCCACGGCGCTGCGGTTTTCGCCGATGAACTTCGCCAGCGCCGCACGGTCATCAGACGAAATCCAGCGCGCCAGCGCATAGGGCGTGGGCTCGAAGCCTATCGCCACGCCGTACTCCGTCCCGAGCCGCGCCTGCAAGACATCGAGCTGCAAGGTCCCGACCACCCCGACGATCGGCGCCGCGCCGTCCTGCGGACGGAACAGTTGGACCACCCCCTCCTCAGCAAGTTCCAACAGCGCTTGGCGCAATTTCTTCGCCTTCATCGCCTCATCCAGGCGCACCCGACGCAGGATCTCCGGCGCGAAACAGGGCACTCCGACGAAGCTGAGTTCCTCGCCTTCCGTCAGCGTATCGCCGATCCGCAAGGTTCCATGGTTCGGGATGCCGACAACGTCGCCCGCAAAGGCTTCTTCCGCCAACTCGCGGTTCTGCGCGAAGAAGAACTGCGGCGCGTGCAGCGGGATCTGCTTGCCGGTGCGCACCTGCTTCAACCGCATGCCGCGCACCAGCCGCCCGGAGCAGACACGCGCGAAGGCGATGCGGTCGCGATGATTCGGGTCCATGTTCGCCTGGATCTTGAACACCAATGCCGTCAGACCCGGCTCTGTCGCCTGCACGACGCGCGCATCCGCGGGTTGCGCGCGCGGCGATGGCCCATAGTCGGCCAGCCCCTGCAACAGATCGCCAACCCCGATCGCCTTGATCGCGCTGCCGAAATAGACGGGCGTCAGATGCCCCTCCAGGAACGGCCCCCGCTCGAACGCCGGCAGCGCCGCATGCACCAGATCCAGTTCTTCCCCTAGCGCCTGCAGCCGCGGATCGGACTGCGCCAACCCGACGCTCACATGCATCTCGCGGCTGCGCAGGTCGTAGGTACCGGCGAACTCTGCCGCACGCCCGACCGGCCAGGACACCGGCGCTGTGTCCAACGCCAGAGTCGAGGCGATCTCATCCAGCAATTCCAGGGGATCGCGGCTTTCGCGATCCATCTTGTTGATGAAGGTAACGATCGGTATGTCGCGCAGACGGCAGATCTCAAACAGTTTGCGCGTGCGTGCCTCGATGCCTTTGGCCGCATCGATCACCATCACCGCGGCATCGACCGCTGTCAGCGTGCGGTATGTATCCTCGGAGAAGTCCTCGTGGCCCGGCGTATCCAGCAGGTTGAACACGCAGCCGGCATGCTCGAACGTCATCACCGAGGTCACCACGGAGATGCCACGCTCGCGTTCGATGCCCATCCAGTCGGAGCGGGTGCGCCGACGTTCGCCCTTTGCGCGCACATTCCCCGCCAGCTGGATGGCCCCGCCCGCCCGCAGCAGGTGCTCGGTCAGGGTAGTTTTTCCGGCGTCCGGGTGAGAAATAATCGCGAAGGTGCGGCGGCGGGCGATCTCGGCAGCGATTTGGTCGTGCATACGGTCCCCATGAAGAAGCGCCGGACGGATGACCGCCCGGCGCCAACAGCCACTATATAGGAAGCCGGATCAGCGCGAGTAGAACTCGACCACCAGATTGGGCTCCATCTGCACCGGATAGGGCACGTCCGTCAGCTTGGGGGTACGGGCGAACCGCCCCTTCATCGCCCGATGATCCACCTCCAGATACTCCGGCACATCCCGCTCGGGGCTCTGAGAAGCATCCAGCACCGCAGCCAACTGCTTGGATCGGTCCTTCACCTCGATCGTGTCGTTATCCTGCACGAGGTAGGACGGGATGTTCACCCGCTTGCCGTTCACCAGCATATGCCCATGCGAGACGAACTGCCGGGCGGCGAACGGCGTGATCGCGAATTTCATGCGATAGACCACGGCATCCAGCCGACGCTCCAGCAGCTCGATCAGGTTCTCGGACGTGTCACCCTTCCGGCGCACCGCCTCCTGATAGTACTTGCGGAACTGCTTCTCGCTGATATTGCCGTAATAGCCGCGCAGCTTCTGCTTCGCCATCAATTGCACGCCGAAATCGGACGGCTTCTTGCGCCGCTGGCCATGCTGGCCCGGCCCGTAGTCGCGTTTATTGATGGGCGATTTCGGCCGCCCCCACAGGTTCACACCCAGGCGCCGGTTGATCTTGTATTTGCTCTCGACGCGCTTGGTCATGATGCGCGGACTGCCTTTCGATATTTCCTTGCAACGGTTACGCCGCAACTGGTGTACCGGTAGGCCGCGAGACGCTTCACGCGGCGGGCGCAGATCCCGAGGATCCGTCCACGTTCCCGGCAATGGCGCGGCCTATACGGGCGGACCCCGGGCCTGTCAAACTCCGCTGCAAATTCTCCCGGCGGACCCCTCATGCGCATCCACGTCCAGAACCCGCCCGACGACCCATATTTCACCATCACCCCGGACATGTGGGATGCCGCCCTCACCCGCGCCGGCGAGATCGCGCGCCGCCATCATGTCAGTTTCGGCGACACTGAGGCCGCCTTTGCCGAGGCGATCGGCGAGGCCGAGGCGCTGATCGGCGACAAGGACGTGATCCGCGCCCTTATGCCCAGACCCGCCCCCCGGCTGCGCCTCCTCTTCGTCACCAATGCCGGTCTCGACAATCTCGCCCCCTTCGACTGGCTCCCCCCAGGCGTCACATTGCTCAACAACCGCGGCACCCACACCGCGAAGGCCGGCGAGTTCGGCATCATGGCGCTGCTGATGCTCGCCAACCGGGTTCCGGAGATGGTGACCCATCAGCGCGCCGGACGCTGGCAAAAACGATGGGGCACCGTGCTGGAAGGACGCCGCGCCACCGTGGTCGGTCTCGGCGCCTTGGGCGGTTCGATCGCCGCTCAGGCGGCGCGGTTCGGCATGCTCGTGACCGGCGTGCGCACCAGCCCCGCCCCGCACCCCGCCTGCGCCGAGGTCATCGCGGTGGCGATGCTGGACCGGGTGCTGCCGGACACCGAATTCCTGGTGCTCGCCTGCCCACTGACTCCGGCCACCACCAGGCTGATCGATCGTCGTCGCTTAAGCCTGTTGCCGGCCGGCGCCGGGGTCGTGAACATCGGCAGGGGCCTCCTGCTCGACCAGGAGGCACTCTGCGATGCGCTCGAGGCTGGCGCGCTCGGCGGCGCCGTGCTGGATGTATTCGAGTCCGAACCGATCCCGCCCGACCACCGGCTCTGGAGCACACGCAACTTGATCATCAGTCCGCATACCGCGGCGGACGACCCTGACACCTACAACCCACGCAGCCTCGATATTTTCTTCGAAAACCTCCACGCCCTGCAGCAAGGCCGGCCATTGCCGAACCGCTTCGATATCGAGCGTGGTTATTAGCGTACGCCCGCACCTCTGCTTGCCGCGCGGCCCATCGGCACATAGCTTGCACCCGAATAGGATCAGCTATGCGCCAGTCACAGACCCAGCACAGCCCTTCCCCACCGGCAGTTCGGTCCGTCCTCTCCCGGTACGACGCACGCGGGCTCTATTGCGAGATGCTGTCGAATCCAGCCAGCCGGCCGATCGTGGAGCGGCTGGCCGGGTTTGGCATCGAAGCCCTCGAGAGCCGGGCTGAACGGGCGAAGGCAGAACTCTATAATCTCGGCATCACGTTCACGGTCTATTCCGAAGACCGCCGGGTTGATCGCATCCTACCCTTCGACGTCATTCCCCGCGTTTTGGGCGCCGGGGAATGGGACCGGATCGAGCGCGGAGTGATCCAGCGCGTCACCGCCCTGAATTGCCTGCTGCACGACATCTACCACGACCAGAGAATCGTGAAGGATGGCGTCCTGCCGGGAGACCTCATCGCGGGTAATCCGAATTACCGCCCGGTCATGAAGGGGCTCGATCTGCCGCATCATACTTATATCCATGTCTGCGGCATCGATCTCGTCCGCGGCGCTGACGGCACCTTCATGATCCTGGAGGACAACGCCCGCACCCCTTCCGGCGTCAGCTACGTCGTCGAGAACCGCCATCTGATGCTGCGCGGCTTTCCCGATCTGCTGGATGAGATCGGGCTGCGACGGGTGGACGATTACGGCCTGCAACTGGCGCACGCCCTGCGGGAGACCGCCCCGCCCGATGCCGACGAGCCGCAGACCGTATTGCTCTCGCCCGGCAAGTACAATTCGGCCTATTTCGAGCATGTGTTCCTGGCCCGCGAGATCGGCGCGCCACTGGTCGAGGGGCGCGACCTTGTCGTGCGCGACGACAAGGTCTTCATGCGCACGACCGGCGGCTTGGCCCGGGTAGATGTCATCTACCGGCGCATCAACGACGATTTCCTCGACCCCGAGGTGTTCCGCCCCGACAGCACGCTCGGGGTCCCTGGCCTCATGCGCGCCTATCTCAAGAGAAACGTAACGCTCGCCAACGCCGTGGGCACCGGGGTGGCCGACGACAAGGCGGTCTATGCCTATATGCCGCGGGTCATTCGCTACTACCTCGCCGAGGACCCGATCCTGCCCAACGTCGAAACCCGCATCTGCCGGGAGCGGGACGCATTGCGCTACACGCTCGACCATCTCACGGAACTGGTCGTCAAGCCGGTCGGCGAGGCCGGCGGCTACGGCATCACCATCGGCCCCTGCGCCGATCGGGCCGAACTGGAAAACTGTCGCGCCAAGCTGCTGGCCGATCCGGCCAATTACATCAGCCAGCCTTGCATCTCGCTCTCGGTATCGCCGACCCTGGTCGAAGGCGCCGTACGGCCGCGCCATGTCGATCTTCGCCCTTTCGCGGTCACCGGAGCGAAAACCTGGGTGCTGCCCGGTGGGCTCACCCGCGTGGCATTGCGCGAAGGCTCGCTCGTGGTGAACTCCTCCCAAGGCGGCGGCTCGAAGGATACCTGGGTCCTTGCCTGACGTTCTCCTCGCCCGCAACGCCGACTGCATTTTCTGGCTCGCCCGCTATGTCGAGCGGGCGGAGAACTTGGCGCGCATCCTGGACGTGAACGCGACGTTTTCGCGCGACAGAAGCGGCGCCCAGAGCTGGCTCTCGATCATCGCCCTGAACGCCGACCAGGAAGCTTTCGCCGCCCGCCACGAAACCGCCACCGAAGCGAGCGTGCTTCAGTTCTACATCACCGACGCGCAGAACCCCACCTCGCTGATCAGCGCCATCGCCGCCGCGCGCGAAAACGCCAGCACGCTTCGCCCGTTGATCTCGACCGAGATGTGGACGCAGCTCAACATGTTCTACAATTGGGTGGCGACGGTAACTGCGGCAGACCTCGCTCCCGGCGGGCTCTCCAGCCTGCTCAGCTCGATCAAGGAGGCCGTGCAGACCCATACCGGCATCACCGAGGGCACGCTCTATCGCGACCAGGGGTGGTATTTCTACCAGATCGGCCGCTACCTGGAACGTGCCGACCAGATGACCCGACTGGTGGATATCAAGTATCATCTGCTGCTGCCACGGCTCGAGGATGTTGGTTCACCGGTCGATATCAGCCAATGGAATGCCCTGCTGCGCTCCGCCGCCGGCTATCATGCTTTCCGGCGATTGCAGAGCCGGGAAATGACGCCGGCTAGCATCGCCGGCTATTTGTTGTTGGATCCCGGACTGCCGCGCTCGGTTGCGTTCTGCGTCCAGGAAGTCGAACGCCTGCTGATCCAGCTCAAATCCCGCTACGGGCTGCGCGGCGGCAACGATGCCGCCGAGGAGCTGGATCGGCTCCGTGTCGTGCTCCAGACGTTGCGCATCGAGCAGGTCCTGCGCGAAGGACTGCACGAGTTCCTCGACCTGCTGCAACGTCAGCTCATTGCCGTGACGCGCGAGCTGTCGATCGCCTTCTTCGGCTACCAACCCATGTCCGCTGCCGCTTGACCATGCCGGTTCTCACCGTCCGTCACGTCACCACTTACCGCTACAAACAGCCGGTCGCGCTCGGCGAACACCGGCTGATGTTCCGCCCGCGCGACAGCCATGACCAGCGGCTGATCGGCACCGAACTCAAGATTACGCCGAAACCCGCGGGCATAAGCTGGATTCACGACGTGTTCGGCAACTGCGTGGCGAAACTGTTATTCGCCGGCCGCACCACGGAGCTGCGTGTCGAGTGCATCATCCGGCTCGACCATTCCGCTACCGAGGAGCTCACCTTCCAGACCGCCGATCATGCGCGCTTTTATCCGTTTTCCTACGATGCGTACGAAATGCCGGACCTGCTGCGCTCGATCGAACGGGCCTACCCCGACCCCAACCACGAACTTGACCGCTGGGCGCGGGAGTTCCTCCGCAACGAAGGGCAGACGCCGACGCACGAGCTGCTGGCCGCGATGACGCGAGCGATCAAGCAACGCTTCACCTACGTGGCGCGCGGTGAACGCGGCGTGCAGGAGCCGCTCAAGACGCTGCGGCTCGGCAGCGGCACGTGCCGGGATTTCGCGGTATTGATGATGGAGGCGGTTCGTACGCTCGGCTTCGCGGCGCGCTTCGTGTCTGGCTATCTCTACTCCCCTGGACGCGACCGAGGCTATGTCGGCGGCGGCGCGACACATGCCTGGCTCGAAGTCTATATCCCCGGTGATGGGTGGGTCGAGTTCGATCCGACCAACGGTATCGTCGGCAACCGCGACCTTATTCGCGTCGCAGTGGTGCGCGACCCGGCGCAGGCGGTGCCATTGTCCGGCACCTGGACCGGCTTTCCCTCCGACAGTCTCGGCATGACCGTGGAGGTGCAGGTCACCTCCGACGATGCCGAACCGAGCGCCGCTCCGCTGCCGCAGGCAGCAGCCAACTGACGTGACCGGAGGCGTCTTATGCAGATCAAGGCCGGATACCGGATCAGTTACGACAGCGCGAACCCGACGCCCATGCTGCTGGTGCTGAGCGTTCACCCATCGCGCCTGTCCGATCTCGACCGCCCGCATCAAATTCGTTTCGATCCGCCGGTCGAGGCGCGCGACTATACGGACCAGTTCGGCAACATCTGCACCCGCATCGTCGCGCCGGCCGGCCTGTTGACGATCGCCACCGAGTTCGTGACCCGTGACACCGGCCTGTCCGATAAAATCGCTCCGGAGGCACAGCAGATCCCGGTCGAAGACCTGCCGGATGATGTCCTGGTTTATCTGCTCGGCAGCCGCTATTGCGAGACCGACAAACTGTCCGACACCGCCTGGTCGCTGTTCGGCAACACGCCGCCCGGCTGGGCGCGCGCCCAGGCGATCTGCCAGTTTGTCCATGACCGCATCACCTTCGACTACCAGCAGGCGCGTCCGACCAGGACTGCCCTGGAAGGCTACATGGAGCAGGTCGGCGTCTGCCGCGACTTTACGCATCTGGCGGTGACGTTCTGCCGCTGCATGAACATCCCCGCCCGCTACTGCACCGGTTATCTGGGCGATATCGGGGTTGCGCCAATGGACGCGCCGATGGATTTCAGTGCCTGGTATGAGGTGTATCTCGGCAATCGTTGGCACACATTCGACGCGCGGCACAACCAACCTCGCATCGGGCGTATTCTGATGGCGCGCGGGCGCGACGCGACTGATGTCGCCATCAGTACCAGTTTTGGCCCCTCGCGATTGGCCGATTTCACCGTCCTTACAGACGAAGTCTGACGCCGACGGTAGCCGGGGGCCGAATATGGTCCGCAAACGCATCAGTCTGGTATGTTTATCGGTCGCAAAAAGTGAACGCGCGGCCCGCTTCTGTATCGCAATAAACCATTGCGTAAAGCAGCTATCCAGTGTTTCTTGCAGCGGATAATCCGTTCCGGCGATGATCGGGACGCGGGAGGCACTCGAATGGCTGATCGTTCCGACAGCACGACCTCCATGCTGCCCGGGCGTACCAAACCTGCGTTCAATCCGCGATCACATCGCCAGATACTTGCTGACCTGGTCCGCGGGGTGGTTGCGGGCGAACCGTTCGTCGCCCTAACCGGCGCGCGGGGCCTCGGCAAGACGACGCTGCTGGAAGCAGCAGTCGCGGTGCTCACCGAACGCAACCTGCGGATCCGGCGCGTCGACAACCCACGCCGGGAAAAGCTGCGGCTGCCGCAGGTCATCGGGGAACTGCTCGGCCGTCCCGCCGGCGCCGTCACCGATGAAGATGTGGAGCGGCTGTTCAACGCGCTTACATCAGATGATGACGGAGCGCAACTGGTCCTCGTATTCGATGACGCCCAGTGCTTGCAGGCGGACGTGCTCGGCTATCTGCAGATCGTGGCCAGTCTGGATGCGCTCGGGATCAGGCACCATCAGGTCATCTTCGCTGCGCGACCGGAGTTCTGGGATCTCCTAGATGATCCCAAGCTGCGCGACCTGGCGGAGCGGATAAAGGCTCGGCCGGTCATCGAACCGCTCACTCATGCCGAGGCGTTGGAGTTTGCGCAGTACCGTCTCGAACAGATATGCGGCCCGGTCGGCACCGCCGTGTCTGAGGCGGTCCTGGACAGGGTCGTTTGTCAAGCCAACGGCAGTCCGGAGAGGCTCGACCGGATCGTGACGCAGTGCCTGCGCGACACCCGGGGCGATTGTCGCCGATTGCGCCCCGATGTCGTGGATGCCGCGGCATGCATGTTTGCGGACGGTACCGTTCCGGCGGTCCCGCCGCAGCTTCCGATATCGTTGGTGCCGGAGCGCCGACGCACCGCCTTCTACCCGGGCGCTCTCGTCTGCGTGGCCGCCGTCCTGGTGGGCGGCCTCGGAACGGCAACCTGGCGGTCGTCCGGTCTGTCGAACGCCCCGAAGGTGGGCGTGCGCGAAGCGACCGCCTCGTCGCGCCACCAGCAAAGCCGAGCGAGTATCGTGCTGGCCACCGCCCCAGGCGCGCCCGGCGCAGACGCGTCCCACGCTGCGCGTGCTGCCGGTCCTCGGCAAAGGCTCACTGCAGAATCTCTCGGACATTCTCTATCTCAAAGGCATCGATATCGGCTTCGTGCAGGCCGACGCGCTCACCTATGCCAAGCAGCACGACCTGTTCCCCAATCTCACCCAGGGCATCCGCTATATTGCCAAACTCTACAACGAGGAGATTCACGTCCTCGCCCGCAAGGACATCACCCAACTCAAGGATCTCGACGGCCAACGGGTCAATGTCGATGTGGCCGGCAGCGGCTCGGCGATGACCGCCGAGATCATCCTCGACGAGCTCGGCATCCATGCCAAGCTCGAACACGAAAAACAGGTCAACGGCGTGCAGGAGCTGGAGCATGGCGACATCGCCGCCATCATCCATGTCGGCGGCGCACCGATCCCCCTGTTCGCCAATATTCCGACCGACAGCGGCATCCATTTCCTCCCGGTGCCGATCGACCAGGCCCTGCTCTCGCAGACCTATCTGCCGGCCGAGTTCACGCATGATGAGTACCCGTCGCTGGTCCCGACCGGTGCATCGATACCCACAATCGCGGTCGGCGACGTGATGGCCGTCTATGCCTGGCAGCCCGGAACCGAGCGGTACAACAAAGTTGCCCGTTTCGTGGACGCGTTTTTCAGCAAGTTCCAACTCTTCCAGCAACCCCCGCGACATCCGAAATGGCGGGAAGTCAATCTGGCGGCGCAGGTGCCCGGTTGGACTCGCTTCGGCCCGGCGCAGGATTGGTTGCGGCGGCAAGCAGCCGTCTCCGCCGCCAACGGCTCCGGCACGCAAAACCAGTTCAACGTGTTCCTGACCCGCGTCGGCGGCAGCACCCTGACGGATGCCCAGAAGGAGGCGCTGTTCCGGCAGTTTCAGGACTGGCAAAGCCACCAGCACGCAACCCAATAGACTAACCGCTGACAAGGCCAGTCGCGTCGAAACAAAAATCTAGCCGCGAAGCGCCGCCCGTAGCCGTTCCATCTGCGCAGCACCGCCCGGCTGGCCGAAGCGCAGCCACGTCGGCTGCTCGGCAAACCGACGCACAAAAATCCCGGCGCGGCCCAGCTTTGCAAAGATAGTCTGCGCGTCCTCAGCGCCGGCCAGCCGGAACAACCGCGTTCCACCAAGCACGCGCAGGCCATTGTCGGACAAACATGCATCGAGCATCCGCGCCCCCTGCGCCAGACGTTCACCGGTTGCAGCCAACCAGGTTTCATCACGCAGAGCCGTCTGGCCAACCACAATCGCCGGACCCGACACCGCCCAAGGACCAAGCGCCTCGCGAATCATCGTCGCACGTTCCGGCGACGCCAAAGCAAAGCCGAGCCGCAGCCCCGCCAAGCCGTATGTCTTACCAAACGAACGCAAAATGATAAGCGCCGGATGCGGCAGTGCACTCACCAGGCTGAGATCGTCGCGCTCGAAATCAACGAACGCCTCGTCCACCACGAATAAACCACCACGCCTGGCCATCGCATCCGCCAGCGCAAGCAACCGGTCGGATCTTACATACCGCCCATCTGGGTTGTTGGGATTGCACATGACAGCGACAGACGCACCGCCTGGCAGCGCTTCAAACGCCATAACGCTTTCCACCGACGCACCCATCCTGCTCCAGGCCCTCGCGTGCTCCGCATAGGTCGGCCCCAACACTGCAACCGACCCCGACGGCCATAACCGCGGCAGCAGATCGATCAAAAGCTGCGTGCCCGGCGCGGCGACCACCATGCCGCGGTCCTCGGCGCCATACGCGCCGGCTGCAACCGATTGCAGCGCCTCGACCTCCTCCGGCTCCGGCAGGCGCGTGAAACACGCTGGTGCCAGTGGCGGCAGAGGATACGAGTGCGGATTGATCCCCGTGGACAGATCGAGCCATGGCTCGGGAGCACCGGGAAACAGAAGCCGTGCCTCGCCCAGCCGGCCACCATGTGCAATGCTCGCCACCCTTGACCTCCCCGCAACGGGCCTCCGCCCCTGCATATCGAGACCAATCTGTCCGTGCTCACCGGCGCCCTGCTTCTCGAGGCGGCCGTCGGTTATCCCACATGGCTGTTTCGCGCCATCCGCCATCCGGTCGTGTGGATCGGCTCGCTGCTGGGCTGGCTCGATTGCCGGTTGAACCGCGACAACGCCCCGGATGCAGAACGACGGATCGCTGGGGTGGCCAGTCTCCTGATTATTGTCGTAGCCGCGGTGCTTCCGACAATAGCTCTCGAAGTCGCGGCTACACACATGCCGGAGCCAATCGGCTTACTGATCTTGATCCTGCTTGCCAACCTGTTCTTCGCCCAGCGCAGCCTGTTGACACATGTGCGCACCGTCGCCGATGCATTGGAGCGCACGGGACTGGCCGGTGGCCGCGAGGCGGTTGCGCACATCGTCGGACGCAACCCCCAAACGCTCGACGAGGCCGGCGTGGTCCGCGCCGCGATCGAAAGCCTGGCGGAAAACTTCTCCGACGCCGTGGTGGCGCCGGCGCTGTGGTGCGGGTTGCTCGGCCTGCCCGGCATCGCCGCTTACAAGTCGATCAACACGGCCGACAGCATGATCGGCCACCATACGCCGCGTCACGCCGCCTTCGGATGGGCAGCGGCGCGGTTGGACGATCTCGTCAATCTCCCGGCCTCGCGGCTCGCAGCGCTATGGCTGGTGCTTGCCGCGTTGTGCCATCCACAGGCACGCGCCGGCACGGCCCTCCACGCAGTGTGGCGCGATGCGCGACATCACCGTTCGCCAAACGCCGGATGGCCGGAGGCCGCGATGGCCGGCGCGCTCGGCCTGCGCCTCGCCGGCCCGCGAGTTTATGGCACGACGCGTATCGGCGATGCTTGGATGGGCGACGGGCGGGCCGGCGCAACGGCCGGGGACCTGCGCCGCGCTCTCTCGTTATACAAGCTGGCCTGTGGCCTGCAGATCGCAGCGGCCCTGGTGCTCGCCATCATCGCGCGAGCCTGAGTAACCGCTCCACATCGATATGCGCCTCGATATGCTCCGCCAGGATGTCCAATACGTCCTCCACCGCCGCGCCATAAGATCCCGCCTCGGGTGACGCACCGAACGCGCCAAGCCAGGACGCGCGGCATTCATCCGACGCGAAAAGCCCATGCACATAACTTCCGCAAACACGCCCGTCCGGCGACATCGCTCCATCGTGTCGCCCGTCGTTGAACCGGATCAGCGGGCAGCGTGTCCCCGGGCCGGAGGTGCGCCCGATATGCATCTCGTATCCTTCGAAACGGGCGTCGCCGATAGTCAGCTCGCCGCTGACCGGTGCAAGTCGTTTGTCGCCGGACAACACGGTATCGACATCGAGCAAGCCAAGCCCGGCCGCTTCGCCAGGCGGTCCTTCGATCCCATCCGGATCGGCAATGCGTCGCCCGAGCATCTGATATCCGCCGCATAACCCAAGCACCCGCCCGCCCGCCCGCACATAGGCCATCAGGTCGATGTCCCAGCCGACAGCGCGCATCGCCGCCAGATCGCCGATCGTCGCCTTCGATCCCGGGAGGATGATCAGGTCGCAATCGAGCGGCAGCGGCGTGCCCATCTGCACCAACTGCATATCAACAGCCGGTTCCGCCCGCAGCGGATCAAGGTCGTCGAAATTCGCGATGCATGGCAGCAGCGGAACCGCGATACGGACAGGCGCGCCCGGCCGTCGCGCGCGCGCGCGGTCGGCCAGCTCCATCGAATCCTCTGCAGGCAGCAGTTGCACCGCATCGAGATAGGGCACCAACCCCAGCGCCGGCCAACCCGTCCGCTCGGCAATCAATCGCATGCCATCCGCAAACAACGACGCGTCGCCGCGCATCCGGTTGACGATGAAGCCGCCGATCATCGCCGCATCCGCCGGCTCGAGCACCGCACGGGTGCCCACCAGACTGGCGATCACGCCGCCGCGGTCGATATCGCCGATCAGCACAACCGGCACGTCGGCGGCGCGCGCAAATCCCATGTTGGCGATATCGTGCGCGCGGAGGTTGATCTCGGACGCGCTGCCGGCGCCTTCCACCAACACGATATCCGCCTGCGCCCGCAACAGCGCGAAGCTGTCCAGCACCAGCGGCAGCAGATCGGCCTTAATCGCCTGATAGTCCCGTGCACGCGCCGTTCCGGCCACGCGCCCTTGCACCACCACCTGCGCGCCACTCCCGCCTTGCGGCTTCAGCAACACCGGATTCATGTGCACGCTCGGCGCAACGCCGCAGGCCCGCGCCTGCAACGCCTGCGCACGGCCGATCTCGCCGCGGTCGTTCGTCACCGCCGCATTGTTCGACATGTTCTGCGGCTTGAACGGGCGCACCGAAAAGCCGCGCCGCACCAACGCCCGCGCCAGTCCCGCCACCAGCACCGATTTGCCGACACTGGAGCCGGTGCCCTGGAACATCAGGGCGCGTGCCGGCATCAGAACTCGATGCCCGGCTGCGCCTTCACGCCGGCCGCGAAATGATGCTTCACCACCGTCATTTCCGTCACCAGGTCGGCGGCTTCGATCAGCGCCGGCTTGGCGTTGCGCCCCGTAACGACGACATGCAGGCCGGCGCGCCGATCGCGCAGCGCTGCCAGCACCTCATCCAGCGGCAGATAATCATAACGCAGCGCGATGTTCAGCTCGTCTAGCACCAGCAGGGCCAGATCCGGCTCGCGCATCAGCTCCGTCGCGCGATCCCATGCCCGCCGGCAGGCGGCGATGTCGCGCTCCTTGTCCTGTGTCTCCCAGGTGAAGCCCTCTCCCATGCTGTGCCATTGCACGAGCGCACCGAACCGCTCGAGCACGGAACGCTCTCCTGTGGACCAGGCGCCTTTCACAAACTGCACCACCGCGGTCCTGCGGCCATGACCCACCATCCGCAGCAGCAGGCCGAACGCCGCAGTGGATTTGCCCTTGCCCGGACCGGTATGGACAATCAGCAACCCTTTCTCGATCGTCTTGCCGGCGACCTCCGCATCCTGCACCGCTTTGCGATGCGCCATCTTCGCGCGATGACGTTCGGCCTCCTCAGAACTCGCTCATTTCACCCTCATCGGCAGCCCGGCAACCAGAAACACCACAGTCCCCGCGCGCGCCGCCAGATGCTGGTTAAGTCGTCCGGCATGATCGCGAAAGGCGCGGGCCAATGCATTGTCGGGCACAATGCTGAGACCCACCTCATTCGCCACCAGCACCGTCGGTGCCTCGCGGGCATCGAGTGCCGCGTCCAGCCGCGCCGTCGCCTCGGCCACATCGTCTCCGCGCAGCAGCAGATTGGTCAGCCATAGCGTCAGACACTCGACCACCGCCGGCCGACCCGCAGCCGCGCCCAGCGCACCGGCTACATCGACCGGCGCCTCCACGGTGATCCAACCGGCCTCACGCCGCGCACGATGCGCGGCGATGCGGTCGCGCATCTCCTCGTCGCCGCCCTGCGCGGTCGCGACATAAACCCACGGTGCCGGCAGCGCGGTGATGATGCTTTCGGCATACCTGCTCTTGCCGGACCGCGCCCCGCCCAAAACCAGCGTGAGAGGGGCGGGATGCTCGGCCATCTGACCTCCTTTGACGCCGGCGGGTGACCGCCTGTATTAGACGGTCCCGGATGGTCCTTCCACGCGGAAGGTGAATAGGGAATGCGGTGCGGGGTTCGCCCCAAGTCCGCGGCTGCTCCCGCAACTGTAGGCGGAGAGTTGTCCATCATGTGGCCACTGGGTTCACTCCCGGGAAGGCTGATGGGCAGCGTTGGATCCGCAAGCCAGGAGACCTGCCATCCACCGACTGAACGCGGGCCGTGCGGGATGCCGCGGCCGTGCCGATAGCCTCGCGAAAGCGGCATCCCGTGGTCTTGGATTGCGCGCCTCTCGGGGGTGTCTGTGTCGCAGGTTTGCCAACCGCGCCTGATCATCTGCACCACGTGCCGTGCCGGTCGAGCGCCGGCGCAAGACGAGCCCACCCAAGGCGCCCGGCTGCACGCCGAGCTCGAACGCTTGATCGCTTCCTCAAGCGCCGCATCGGTTGCATTGCATCAGGTTGCCTGCCTGGCGAATTGCGAGCGCGGCTGTAGCGGCGCCATAACCATGCCAGGCAAATGGACCTATCTGCTTGGTTTTCTGTCGCCGGATCTCGCGGCGGATCTGTTGATCTACGGCGCCGCTTATGCAGCCTCGCCCAACGGCACGGTGCTGCCTTCGCGCCGTCCGGCGTCATTGCGTCAAGCCATTATCGGCCGCCTCCCTCCTTTGGAGTTTATTGCATGATATCAGGTGAAAAGGTCCCGGCGACCATCGTCACCGGCTTCCTCGGCGCGGGGAAAACCACCCTGGTGCGCCATGTGCTGGAACATGCCGGCGGCCGACGCATCGCCGTTATCGTCAACGAGTTCGGCGCGCTCGGCATCGACGGTGAGACGCTGCGAAGCTGCGGCATCACCGGTTGCACGGAGGACGACATCGTCGAGCTGGCGAACGGTTGCTTGTGCTGCACCGTGGCCGAGGATTTCCTGCCGACGATGCAGGCCCTGCTCGACCGGCCGAACCCGCCCGAACACATCCTGATAGAAACATCCGGCCTCGCGCTCCCCAAGCCGCTGCTGAAGGCATTCGGCTGGCCTTCAATCCGCTCGCGCGTCACGGTGGACGGCGTGATCGCGGTGGTGGACGGGCCGGCCGTTTCGGACGGGAGGTTTGCCGACGACCCTGAGGCGGTTGCGCGTCAACGTGCCGATGATCAATCGATCGAACACGACAATCCGCTGTCCGAAGTGTACGAAGACCAGTTGCTCGCGGCGGATTTGGTCGTGCTGAACAAAACCGATCTGCTCGACACCGCCGCAATCGAAAATCTGCGTGCCGGGATCACGCGCGCCATCCCGCGCGCGGTGAAGCTGGTGCCCACGCGCGAAGGCCGCCTGGATCCGGCCGTGCTGCTGGGAATCGGCGCCGCTGCCGAAAACGACCTCGCCGCCCGACCCTCGCATCACGATGCGCAAGATGGCGCGCACGAACACGACGATTTCGAAAGCTTCGTGGTCGAATTGCCGGAAATCGACGCGCCGGAGCCGTTGCTCGAGCGGCTGCGCGCGGTCAGCGAAGCCCATGACATACTGCGGATCAAAGGCTTTGCCGCCGTGCACGGCAAACCTTTGCGTCTCGCCGTGCAGGGGGTTGGCGGCCGGTTCCGCCAGCATTTCGATCAGCCCTGGCGCGACGGTCCCCCACGGCTGGGACAAATGGTGGTAATCGGCAAGACTGGTTTGGATCGCGCTGCGATCGCGGCCGCCATCCGCGGTCCCGATCCGATACTCAGGGCCTGATCCGTTGCATCTGCTGGCACGCGAAATCCGATCATTGGACGAGGAAGAGGCGGCGACCGATCTCGGCCAGAGCCCGGCCGACCTCGTGCTCCTGTCGTTCTCCGACAGCGATCTCGGTGCGGCGGCGACGGCATGGCAAGCGATGGCGCCGAAGTGGCCGACGCTGCGCCTCGCCAATCTGGCGCGCCTGCGCCATCCGATGTCGGTTGACCTGTATGCCGAGCAGGTGGTTGCGCACGCGCGATGCGTCATCGTGCGCTTGCTCGGCGGCCTCGATTACTGGCGCTACGGTGCGGAAGAGCTGGCCGCGCTTTGTCGGCAGCGAGGAATTGCTTTGGCGCTGCTGCCGGGTGACGCGCACGACGATGCGCGATTGGCGGAGCTTTCCACCGTGCCGGTGCAAGCGCTGGACCAACTCGGCGCTTATTTGATTCACGGCGGCCCGGACAATGTCGGCCAGGCTTTGCTGCTGGCGGCGAAGCTCGGCGGACTGGCTGTCGAGCCGACACGCCCGCCGGCGCGGCTGCCGCGTGCCGGCCAATACGGCCTGGCGGTGCCGGAGCAAGGTCCCGCCGGTTCGACGGTGATCGTGTTCTACCGTTCGCATTTGCTGGCGGGTGACATTGCTTCGGTCGCGGCGCTGGCCGAGGCGCTGGCCGCGCGGCAACTCGGCGTGCGGGCCATCTACGTCTCCAGCCTGAAGGATACCGACGCCGCGCTGTTCATCGCCAGCCGTCTGGCAGCCTGGCATCCGTCCGTGGTATTGAATGCAACCGGATTTTCCGCGCGACAGAACGGCGACCCTTCCCCCTTGGAGGCGGCCGGCGCACCGATCTTGCAGCTCATTTTCGCGGGCACGTCGCGCCCGGCATGGAAAGCCTCGACACGAGGCGTGTCGCAGACCGACCTGGCGATGCAGGTGGTATTGCCCGAGCTGGACGGGCGGTTGTTGACCGGCGCCATCGCCTTCAAGGCCGAGGATGAAATAGTCGCCGAGCTCGATTTCGCGCGAACCGTGTTTCGACCTGACCTGGATGGAATCGGTCTGGCAGCCGACCGTGCCGCCGGTTGGGCGCGTCTCGCCGCGACGCCGCGCGCCGATCGGCGCATCGCCGTGGTGTTGTCGGATTATCCCGGTGCGGGCGGAGGACAGGTCGGACACGCCATCGGGCTTGATAGTTTCGCCAGCCTGGATCGCATCGCACACCATCTGCGCGACAATGGATACGCGATCGGGCACTGCCCCGATTGCATACAGCAACTGTGCCACACCGAACCGGCGCCGATCCTTGCGCTGTCGCAATACGTCCGGCTGTTCGAGGCCCTGCCTTGCGCGACGCAACGCCGCATCGCCGCCGCCTGGGGTCATCCCGCGGATGATCCGGCACTCGTCAACGGCGCCTTCGCGTTGCGTCACGCCGTGCTCGAGCATCTCGTCGTTGCCGTGCAGCCGGATCGCGGCCACATGCTCGACCGCAAGGCCACGTATCACGACCCGGATCTGCCGCCGCGCCACGCCTATGTGGCGTTTTATCTCTGGCTGCGCGAGGTGATCGGAGTTCATGCCCTGGTGCATCTCGGTGCGCATGGCACGCTGGAATGGCTGCCCGGCAAGGCAGCCGCACTGTCGTCTTCCTGTTTTCCCGCCGCGCTGACTGGTGGAGTGCCGGTGGTCTATCCCTTCATCGTCAGCAATCCGGGCGAAGCGGCGGCTGCGAAACGACGATTGGGCGCGGTCACGATCGGTCACCTGACGCCGCCTCTCAAACCGGCCGGCACGTTCGGCGCCGCATCGGAACTGGAACGGTTGATCGATGAATTCGCCGCGGCCGACGGGCTGGACAAGCGACGCGCCGCCCTACTGCGACGCGAACTCCTAGACCGCGCTGCCGAGACCGGTCTGCTGGCGGAAAGTGGTGTGGCCGCGGACGCAACCGAAGACCAGGCGCTCGCCCGGTTGGATGCGTATCTCTGTGACGTGAAGGAGCTGCAAATTCGCGACGGGCTGCACGTATTCGGTCGCGCGCCGGAACCGGAACGTCGCGCCGCATGCCTGGAGACTCTGCACGCCGCCTGCCCCGGAATATCAGCAACGCAATTGGCCGCCGATCTCGATCTCTCGGCACCGTCCGAGGCTGCCGCCTTGGTTGCCGCGCTGGACGGCAGGTTCGTGGCACCAGGACCGGCCGGCGCGCCCACGCGTGGCCGCGCCGACGTGCTGCCCACCGGACGCAATCTCTTCGCCGTCGATCCGCGCGCCGTCCCCACACGCTCTGCGGTGATACTTGCAGAGCGTGCGGCGGACGATTTGCTGCGGCGCTATCTGCAGGACCACGGCGACTGGCCGCGCAGGTTGGTGATCGATCTCTGGGGCAGCACGACCATGCGTACCGGAGGTGAGGATCTGGCGCTCGCGCTGGTGTTGCTGGGCGCCCAGCCGATCTGGGACGAGGGATCGGCGCGTGTCACCGCCATCGAGGTGCTTGCTCTCGCCGCCTTCGATCGTCCGCGGGTGGACGTCACGTTGCGCATCTCCGGCCTGTTTCGCGACGCGTTCGAAAGTCAGGTGCTGTTGTTCGATACAGCGGTGCGAGCGATTGCCGCGCGCGACGAGGACGCTGCTTGGAACCCGCTCGCCGGATCTGCGCGCGGCCTGAAAGACACGGCGCTGCGCCGTGCCACCACGCGCGTGTTCGGTGCGCCGTCGGGCGCTTACGGCGCCGGCGTGGCGGAACTGGTCGAGCGTGGCGCATGGCGGCAACGCGGCGACCTCGGCGCGGCTTATCTTGCCGGCTCGGCATTTGCTTACGGCAAGAACCTTGACGGCGTGCCCGACCCGGAAGGATTTGCCGCGCGCGTCGCCGCCGCCGATGGGTTCGTGCATCAGCAGGACCATTGCGAGACGGACCTGCTGGACGGTGCCGAATTCGCTGCGCATGAAGGCGGGTTCGCGGCCGGGGCCGACAGTCTCGGCAGCGCGCCGGCCCTGTATCACCTCGACACATCGCGCCCAGAGGCACCGCGCACCCACACTCTCGCCGAAGAGATCGCGCGCGTCGTGCGTGGCCGAGCCGCAAACCCGGCTTGGATCGCCGGGATGATGCGCCACGGCTATCGCGGCGCGGCGGAGGTCGCGCGCTCGCTCGATGCCCTGTTCGGTTTCGCCGCGACATTGCCGCAGCGGCTCGACCAGCAGTTCGACATACTGTTCGACGCGACGCTCGGCGATCCGGCAGTGGATGGTTTCTTGCAGGCCGCCAATCCTGCCGCGCACGCGGCGATGGCGGCGCGGTTTCAGGAGGCATCGCGTCGCGATCTGTGGCGACCGCGACGCAATACGGTAGCGGAAATTCTCGGGAGCAACACCGCGTGAACGCGATCGTGCCGAAAGGTTGGTGTCCCGGCCTCTACAATCCGATGGCGGCTGGCGACGGCCTGCTGGTGCGCATCAAGCCCCCTGGCACGCTGTTGACCGCCGATGCGGCGCGCCAGCTTGCCGCGGCCGCGGCCCGGTTCGGCAATGGCGCGATCGAGCTCACCAGCCGCGCCGCCATCCAGGTGCGCGGCCTGTCGCCGGAAGGCACCGCCCCATTTGCCGCCGCGATCGTCGCTGCTGGCCTGGCCGATGCGGACCCCGCGGTGGAACGACGTCGCTCGGTCATCGTCTCGCCGCTTGCTGATGAAACGACGCGCGGTATCGCCGCCGCCATCGAAGCAAACCTGACCCGCGATCGGCGTCTCGCGGCGCTGCCGCCCAAATTTGCGGTATCGATCGATGGCAGCGACGCATTGCCGCTCGGCGACATCGGTGCCGACATCCACATTGCCTGCGCGGATACCGTGTGGTCGGTGACGCTCATGGGCACCGGTCGATCGGTCACGGTTGCCGCCACCGACGTAGCGGCGACCGTCATCCACCTTGCACTTGCGGTCCTCGAAACCCGCATGCGTCGATCACCGCCGCCGCGCGCCGTGAAAGCGATCGGCTGGTTGCCTCAATACAGTGCGTTCGGCTTTGGGTTGCCGTTCGGCGCCACCACCGCCCTCAAGTTGACAGCCGTCGCCCACCTTGCGGAACAAGCCGGCGACGGTAGGTTGCATGTGACACCTTGGCGCGCCCTGCTTATCCCTTGTGTTTCTACAGCCGCACACACCCAGCTTCGCGATGCCGGATGCGCGCTGCGCCTTATCACCGATCCCGCCGACCCCCGCCTTGCTATCGTCGCCTGCCCCGGCCGACCCGCCTGCGCCGGCGCCACCGTCGCGACACGTGCGGATGCACTGCATTTGCTCCAACTCGGCTTGCCGGCGACGGTGCATGTCTCCGGCTGCGCCAAGGGCTGCGCGCACCCCGCCCCCGCCCGCATCACCCTGGTGGGCGAGAATGGCCTCTACAGCATCGTCCGCGACGGCCGCGCCGCCGACACGCCATCCGAGCGCAATCTGGACCTGGCGCAAGTCATCGCGGTGCTGCGCGCATGACCCCGCACTACGAGTATCTGCACGATGGCGCAGCCATCTACGCACAATCCTTTGCGACGATCCGCGCCGAAGCGGACCTCGCACGGTTCTCGCCCGCCGAAGCGCGCGTCGCAGTTCGCATGATCCACGCCTGCGGCATGGTGGAGATCGCGCACGATCTGACCTTCAGCCCTAACTTTACGCTTGCGGCCCGGCAGGCGTTGCTCGCCGGGAAGCCCATCCTGTGCGATGCAAAAATGGTCGCGCACGGTATCACCCGCGCCCGCCTGCCCGCCGCCAACGACGTCATATGCACGCTCGACACGCCGGAGGCCACGACGCGCGCCGTCCAACTCGGCGCGACAAGATCGGCCGCGGCGGTCGATCTGTGGGGCGAGCGAATTGCCGGCGCGCTCGTAGCCATCGGCAATGCGCCGACCGCGCTGTTCCACCTCCTGGAATTGTTGGATGCCGGCGCACCGCCGCCGGCGGCGATCATCGGCCTGCCGGTCGGCTTCGTCGGCGCGGCGGAAGCAAAAGATGCACTGGCCGCCCATGGCCGCGTGCCGTTCCTGATCGTGCACGGACGCAAGGGGGGCAGCGCGATGGCAGTCGCCGCCGTGAACGCCCTGGCGAGCGAGACCGAGTGATGCCGGGCGCAACAGTCGGCACCCTCTACACCGTCGGTCTCGGCCCCGGCGACCCCGAGCTGATGACGCTGAAGGCAGCCCGTATCATTGCCAATGTGCCTGTTGTCGCCTTTTTCGCCAAGCGCGGAATGCTCGGTCATGCCCGCTCGATCGTCGATGGAAGGATCCACCCCGACGCTGAGGAGTTGCGGCTCGAATACCCCTTCACTAGTGAAATCTCCGTGCGAGATCCCACCTACGCGACAGCCCTCGCGGAATTTTACAAACGCGCCGCTGCCGACATCGCCCGCTGGCTGGACCGCGGACATGACGTGGCTTTGCTATGCGAAGGCGACCCGTTCCTGTATGGCTCCCCACTCCCCATGCTGGAGCGGCTCTCGACACGTTATCCCGGCGAGGTAGTTCCGGGTGTTACCGGCATGAGCGGATGCTGGACGCGTGCCGGCATACCAATGACGCACGGCGACGACGTCCTCACCGTGTTGCCGGGAACATTGGACGAAGACCGCCTCGTCGAACGACTCGGTACCGGCGATGCCGCGGTGATCATGAAGCTGGGCCGCAACTTCGCCAAAGTCCAAACTGCATTGCGCCGCGCCGGGGTGATGGAACGAGCGATCTATGTCGAGCGCGGTACAATGGATGGCGAACGTATCGCCCCGCTCACGCAGATGCAGGGGCAGACGGCGCCATACTTCTCCATGGTGTTGCTACCTGGGCGGCAAGGCCCGAGATGAGCGGCAGGCTGTGGATCGTCGGGCTCGGCCCAGGTGCGGTCGCGATGCAGACGCCGCAAGCCTCCGCAGCGCTCGCCGCCGCCGGCCATCTGGTCGGCTACGGGCCGTATCTGGCCCGCGTTGCGACACGTCCCGGCCAGCAGCTCCACAGCTCCGACAACCGCAAAGAACTGGCACGCGCAAGTCACGCCTTATCGCTCGCCGCGGCCGGGCACAACGTTGCGTTGGTATCGTCCGGTGATGCCGGTGTGTTCGCCATGGCCGCAACGGTTTTCGAAGCTATCGAAACCGGCGACCCCGCATGGCGGGAGCAGCTCGACATCGAGGTCATCCCCGGCATCTCCGCAATATTCGCCGCCGCCGCGCGTATCGGCGCGCCGCTCGGACAGGATTTCTGCGCGATCTCGCTGTCCGACAACCTCAAGCCATGGGATGTCATAGTCCGGCGCCTGACTGCGGCCGCGTCAGCCGACTTCGCCATCGCATTGTATAATCCCCTGTCCCGTGCGCGCCCCTGGCAGCTCGGCGCCGCCTTCGATGTGCTGCGTTCGCTTCTGCCCGCCTCTACCCCCGTTGCCTTCGCGACCGCGATCAGCCAACCGGACGAACGCATCGAAATCGCCACCCTGGCGGAAGCCGACCCGACACGCGCCGACATGCGAACGCTCGTGCTGATCGGTTCGCCATCAACGCGCCGCGTCGAAAGGCCAAGCGGCCCCCCTTGGCTTTATTCGCCGCGCCGGTGCATCGAATGACGACCTGCGAGCCACGCCAGAGCCTCCCTCACCGTAGCCACGGTTTCCGCTATGGGCGGGGGCGGACGCGCAACCATGACCACCGGCAGATCAAGCAGGCGCGCCGCGGTCAGTTTCGCCTCGGTCGCGCTCCCGCCGGAATTCTTGGTCACCAGAACATCGATGCTTCGCTCTCGCAGCAAGGCGCATTCTTCGTCCAGCGCGAAAGGTCCACGCGCGGCGATCACCTCCGCCTGCGGCGGCAATTGCGCGGCGGGCGGTGCATCAACCGAACGCAGCACATAATAGTGCCAGGGCGCGGCCACGAACGGCGCCAGCTCCCTCTGGCCAATTGTCAGCAACACACGACGTGGGGTGCGCCCCAGCGCCAGCGCGGCCGCCACCATCTCCGGCACCTCGATCCAGCAATCGCCCGGCTGTTTGCGCCAGGGCGGGCGTTGGATCGCCAGCAAGGCCGTACCTGTCTGCCGAGCCGCCAGCTCTGCATTCCGCGACATTTGCGCGGCGAACGGATGCGTCGCATCGACCAGCGCATCGACATGATTCTCGACCAGGTAGCGCGCCAAGCCTTCAGCGCCGCCAAACCCGCCGCTTCGGCTCGGCAGCGGCTGCGGCGCCGGATGCTGCGTTCGTCCGGCAAGCGAAATCGTCGCGTGGATTCCAGGCTCTGCAGCCAAGGCCCGCCCAAGCTCCGAGGCTTCGCTCGTACCGCCGAGAATCAGCACCTTCATCCCCCGCCGGGCTCCTTCCCATGAGCGCCACCGCAGCCCCGCAACGCTGGCTCGCTATCCTGGGAATCGGCGAGGACGGTGTCGAGGGATTATGCGAAACAGCGCGTGCGCTGATCCGGAATGCTGTCCTGGTGGTCGGCGGCGCGCGGCATTTGGCTCTCGCCGCACCCCTCATCCGCGGCGATCGACTGGCGTGGCCTAGCCCATTGAATGACGCATTTCCGGCGCTCCTTTCACGTCGCGGCCAACCCGTCGTCGTGCTCGCATCGGGCGATCCATATTGCTACGGCATCGGCAGCACGCTGGCATCACTGGTCCCGCACGCGGAGACCTTGTGCATCCCCGTACCCTCGGCGTTTTCCATGGCCTGCGCACGCCTCGGCTGGGCGTTGCAGGACGTGGCGACACTATCCTTCTGCGGCCGCAGGCTGGAAACGATCCTGCCTCGGCTGCAACCCGGCGCGCGGATCCTGGCCTTATCGGCCGATAGCGCCACTCCTGCGGCAATCGCCGATCTGCTGCGCCGATACGGGTTCGGCCCATCGACCCTGCACATCCTGGAAGCTCTTGGCGGCCCACGCGAACGTTTGCGCAGCATCATCGCATCCGCCAAACCGCCCGGCGATATCGATCGAACTCAATATGCTTGCCATCGAAGTCGCGGCCGGACCGGACGCACGAATCATTCCACTCGCGCCCGGATTGCCGGACGACCTCTTCGAGCACGACGGACAAATCACCAAACGCGAAATCCGCGCGATGACCATGAGCGCGCTGGCGCCGCGAGCCGGAGAACTTCTCTGGGACATCGGCTGCGGCTCCGGCTCGGTCTCCATCGAATGGTCGCTGTGCCACTCGGCCAACCGCGCCATCGGCATCGAGGCGCGCCCGGATCGCGCCGCGCGCGCCGCACGCAACGCCCTGTCACTCGGGATAACCGAGCTGCAAATCGTAACCGGACAGGCACCGACTGCATTGCGCGACCTTCCGACGCCCGACGCCGTGTTCATCGGCGGCGGCGCGCAGACAGCGGGCGTGCTCGATGCCGCCTGGACCGCATTACGCACCCGCGGGCGCATCGTAATCAACGCGGTGACAATCGAAACCGAGGCATCGCTGTTCGATGCGCAACGAACGCACGGTGGCACCCTCACGCGGGTATCGCTGGAACGGCTCGACACGATCGGCACCATGCGTGCCTTTCAGCCGGCAAGAACGCTCACCCAATGGGCGGCGGTGAAGCCATGACCGGTCGGGTAATAGCCGGTCTGGGCTGCCGGCGCGGCTGTTCGGCCGAGGACATAGTAAATCTGTTTCACCACGCCTGCAACCAAATCGGCAGACGGGCGGATGCGCTCGCCTGTCCGGTATTCAAATCCACCGAGTCGGGGTTACGCGAAGCGGCGCGACAGCTCGGCCTTCCGCTCATCCTGGTCGATGCGACGGCTCTGTCTGCCGCGCAGGCTCGTTGCGCCACCCATTCCCCGCGCGCCGAACAGGCGGTGGGTGTCTCATCGGTCGCCGAGGGCTGCGCCATCGCGGCTGCCGGCGCCGGCGCGCACCTGCTGTTGGCGCGAATCGCCAACGGCGCGGCGACATGCGCGTTGGCCGAGCAGCCGCCCGCATGACGGTGCACTTCATCGGCGCCGGGCCCGGCGCGGCTGACCTGATTACGCTGCGCGGACGCGATCTGCTGGCGAGCTGCCCGGTCTGCCTGTTTGCCGGCTCCATCCTGCCGCCGGCCCTGCTGCAGCACTGTCCGCCGGACGCCCGCAAGATCGATACCGCACCAATGACCTTGGACCAGATCGAAGCCGAGTATCTCGCCGCCCATCAGCAAGGCCTCGATGTCGCCCGCCTGCACTCCGGCGATCTGTCGATCTACAGCGCTGTCGCCGAACAAATCCGCCGGTTGCAGCGACACGGCATTCCCTACACGCTGACCCCCGGCGTGCCCGCCTTCGCCGCCGCGGCGGCGGCACTCGGGCAGGAACTGACGGTTCCCGAAGTGGCGCAGAGCGTGGTGTTGACTCGTATCTCCGGCCGCGCTTCGACGATGCCAACAGGCGAGACCTTGGCGGCGTTCGCAGCCACCGGCGCAACCCTGGCAGTGCATCTCGCCGTTCATGCAATGGAGCGCATCGTGGCCGAGCTCACGCCTTTCTACGGGCCGGACTGCCCCGTTGCGATCGTTGCACGCGCAACCTGTCCGGACCAGCGCATCCTGCGCGCGACGCTCGGCACCGCGATGGAAGAAGCAGCACGCACACCCATCGAGCGAACCGCGGTCGTCTTCATCGGCCCTGCCCTGGCCGCGACAGAATTCCGCGACAGCGCGCTGTATGACCCCGGCTATCGCCGTCGCTTCCGCCCGGGCGATCCGCCATGAACCGCGGCGAAGGGCGCGCGTCCGACCAAGGTCCCGGCGCGATCGAACACCGCGATTTCCAGCTCGGTATCGGCCGGGCGAAGCACGGGCGCCGCGATTCGCCATGCGGCGACGGCAATCGCATCCCCCAACGCGACATCCGCCGCAACCGCGAACGCCTCCGCCACCGTGTTGGCCGCCATGATGCGCTCCGCGACCGCTTCGCTCGCGCCCTGCGCGCGCGCCACCGCAGCCAACGCGACAAGGTCCACCTCGCCGCGTTTGGAATGCAGATCGAGTCGCCCCTGCGCCAATTTGGTCATCTTGGCGATGCCGCCGGCCACGGTCACACGCGGCAGGGGATGGGCGCGCAGATATTTCAGCATGCCGCCGACGAAATCCCCCATCTCGATCAGCGCCACCTCCGGCAACGCATGCAGCGCCTGTATGGCCGCCTCCGAGGTACTGCCCGTAGCCCCGGCGATATGCGTGATCCCCATTGCGCGCGCCACATCGATACCGCGATGAATGCTGTCGATCCACGCGGCGCAGGAATACGGCACGACAATCCCGGTGGTGCCCAGGATCGACAAGCCGCCGACAATGCCCAAACGAGGGTTCAATGTCCGTTGCGCCAAAGCCTCTCCGCCGGGAATGGATATTTCCACCACCACATCACACGACCCGCCGTATGCAGCGGCGACTTCCGCGATCGCGGTGCGAATCATTTGCCGGGTACCGGATTGATTGCCGGCTCGCCCGGTGGCAGGGGCAAGCCCGGACGGGTGATGACGCCGACACCTACGCCCGCACGAAACACCACGCCTGCACCGGGTGGCGCGAGCGTCACGCCGGCACGCACCAGGGCACCATGCGTGACGTCCGGATCATCGCCCGCATCCTTGACGACCGAGGCCATCGCGGTCCCGCCCTCACGCTCGGTTTCCGCCACAGCAAACGCCACGCGCTCGCCGCGCGGCAGCGTCACTTCGACCGGATCAGGAAATTCGCCGCTCAGCAGCGCCGCGTAGGCGGCTTTCGCCGCCGCGGTGGCGCAGGCGCCGGTGGTCCACCCCCGACGCAACGGACGTTTCTGTTCCACCCGGCCTTCTATACTGCATATCGCGTACTCTGTCGCCGATCGGTGTGCCGGGCATGAACGAAGAGACCTATGTAGACTCAGCCTTGTCCTCGCTGCCGCGATTGCGGACCGGCCATGTCTGGCTCGCCGGCGCCGGTCCAGGGGATCCAGGCCTGTTGACATTGTATGCCTTGGCGGGGCTCGCCCAGGCCGACGTGGTGGTGCACGACGCCCTGGTGGACGCTCGCATTCTCGCCTTCGCGCGCCGGGACGCGCGGCGCGTATTCGCCGGCAAACGCGGCGGCAAACCGTCGATAAGCCAAGCGGACATCACGACCCAGCTGGTAGCTTTCGCGCGGCAAGGCTTGCGTGTTCTGCGGCTGAAAGGCGGTGATCCGTATGTGTTCGGCCGCGGCGGCGAGGAGGTGATCAAACTCGCGCAACAGCGGATTCCGTTCCGCGTGATTCCCGGCATCACCGCCGGGCTGGGCGCCATGGCGGCAGCCCTCATTCCGGCTACTTTGCGAGGCGTCAACCAGGCAATCCTCTTTGCCACCGGGCACGCCACCGACACTCCCGCAGGCGGCGGACTCGACTGGGCTGTAGTGGCCCGGCTCGATCAACCGATCGTGCTCTACATGGCGATCACCCACATCGCCGAAATTCGGCGGCAATTGCTGGCGGGCGGGTTGCGGGCCGACACACCGGCAGCCGTAATTCACGCCGCGACGACACCGCAGCAAACCCTGCTCATCACCACGCTGGAACGGCTGACGCAGGATTTGTCTGCTTCCTCGCTCGGCCCCCCGGCAATTGTCGTCATCGGGCAAACCGTGGCGATACGCGCACAGGTGCTGGAACTATTGCCCCTCGTACAAAAGGAGCAACAGGCGTGGCCGCTTCGGGCCTGATCATCGGCGCACCGCGCTCGGGTGCCGGCAAGACCACGATCATGCTGGCGATGCTCGCCGCGCTTCGCCGGCGAGGACTGAGCCTGGGGGCGGCGAAGTCCGGACCCGACTACATCGATCCGGGCTTCCATGAAGCTGCCACCGGCGCCCCGTGTCCCAACCTCGACAGTTGGGCGATGGCGCCGGCGCAGCTCGACGCGATCATCGCGGATGTAACAACCGGTGCCGAGCTGGTCCTGATCGAATCGGCCATGGGGTTGTTCGACGGCGTCGAAGCCGAATCCGGCCGCTCCGGTGCCGCTGCCGACCTAGCCCGGCGATACAGGCTGCCGGTCCTGTTGGTCCTGGACGTGTCCGGCCAGTCGCAGAGTGCCGCCGCTGTAGCGCGCGGCTTCGCGGATCACGATCCCACGGTCCGGATCGGTGGCGTGATATTGAACCGCGTCGGCAGCGACCGCCATCGCGACAGCATCGTTTGCGCGCTCGCGCCGCTCGGGATACCGGTGCTGGGCAGCGTGCCGCGCGATGGGTCGATCGCATTGGCGGAGCGACATCTCGGTCTGGTGCAGTCGCGCGAACGCGACGGGTTGAACAACTTGTTGGTACGGCTGGCCGATCTGGCGGAGCAGCATATCGACCTCGATACGATCCTGCCGATGGCAACACCGCTCGCAGCGGACCCACCGCCTGCTCCGATGCTGCCGCCGCCGGGGCAGCGCATCGCGCTCGCCAACGACGCCGCGTTCAGTTTCATCTATCCGCACCTGCTCCGCGGCTGGCGCGCCGCTGGAGCCGAGATCGCCCTTTTCTCTCCGCTTGGGGACGAGCCGCCGCCGGCGGATTGCGACGCGTGCTGGCTGCCCGGCGGCTACCCCGAGTTGCACAGCGCGCAGTTGGCTTCCGCCACCCGTTTTCACGAAGGCATGGCCGGTTTCGCCGCGACCAGGCCGGTGCACGGCGAATGCGGTGGCTACATGGTGTTGGGCGCGATGTTGAAAGACGTCGCCGGCGAACAGCATCGGATGCTCGCGCTGCTCAGCCACGCGACGAGTTTCGCGCACCGACGGCTGCATCTCGGCTACCGCCGGGCGACGTTGCTAGCCGATTGCGGGCTTGGCCACGCCGGATCAACCGTTCGCGGGCACGAGTTCCACTACGCCAGCACGATCGATCCCGGCACGGATGCTCCCTTCGCCTTGCTCGCCGACGCCTCCGGCAAGCCGCTCGGAGCGTTCGGAGGACGGCGCGGCACGGTCAGCGGCTCGTTCTTCCACGCCATCGCCGCGGAACCGGGAGAGTAACGGATGCGCCCATTCGCCAGCCTCGAGGACATCAGGGCCGTATGTAGCGACCTTCCAAACGGCGATGTTCGCGCCGTCGAGGCCGTACGCGCGCGCCAGCTTATCCTGACCAAACCGCCCGGCAGCCTCGGCCAACTTGAGGAGCTGGTGGGGTGGCTTGCGTGCTGGCAGGCGCGCGAGATGCCGCTTCTCGATCGGGTGGAAGTTATTGTTTTTGCCGGCAACCATGGCACGGTGGCGCGCGGTGTATCGCCCTATCCATCAGAGGTCACGGCGCAAATGGTGGCGAACTTCGCTCGCGGCGGCGCCGCAATCAATCAATTGACGAAGAATGCCGACGCGTCGCTTCGCGTCATCCCGCTGGAACTGGACCGGCCGACGCGCGACATGACGGTTGCTGCCGCAATGGATGAGACCGACTTCCTCGAAGCCGTGTCGGCCGGATTTACCGCGGTGTCGCCGGAAACTGATTTGCTGGCATTGGGGGAGATGGGCATCGGCAATACGACCGCTGCCGCGGCGCTGGCAGCCGCCTCGTTCGGCGGCGACGGCGAGCGGTGGGCCGGTCGCGGCACCGGCGTGGACGATGCCGGACTGGCGCGCAAACAGGCAGTGGTGAACGCCGCCTTGTCACGTCACGCCGGGGCATTGAGCGATCCGCTCCGCGCGGCGATGGCCGTCGGCGGTCGGGAGTTAGCCGCGATCCTTGGAGCGGTGTTGGCCGCCCGGTTGCAGCGAATTCCCGTGCTCCTGGATGGTTTCGTCTGCACCGCAGCCGCCGCACCATTGGCATGTCTCACGACCGGTGGGCTGGACCACACGCGCGCCGCGCATGTCTCGACCGAAACCGGCCACCGTTTGCTGCTGGACGCACTAAAACAGCGCCCGCTGCTCGATCTGGGCATGCGGTTGGGTGAAGGATCTGGCACCGCGGTTGCCATCCCGCTTCTACGCGCCGCCCTGGCTTGTCATCGCGGCATGGCGACATTCGCCGAAGCCGGTGTGCGCGACAGGGACTAACTGCTTTGCTTGCCGAGCTGGTCTCTGCCTTCATGTTGCTGACCTGGCTACCCGTCGGCTGGCTTGGGCAAACCCACACCGAGGACACGTTCGCCAAGTCTGTATGGGCGTATCCCATCGTGGGTGCAACAATCGGCGCGATCGGCGCAGCCGCTTACATACTGAGTGCCAGGATCGGCTTGCCGTCGCCCGTCGCCGCGATCTGTGCTCTTACCGGAACCGTCCTGGCGACCGGGGCCTTGCACGAGGACGCGCTGGCCGACACAGCGGACGGCTTCGGCGGCGGACGATCGCGGACCCGCAAGCTCGAGATCATGCATGACAGCCGCGTCGGCAGTTACGGCGTGTTGGCCTTGGTGTTGTCGGTGGCAGTACGGGCGGCGGCCATCGCCGCAATAGCGGTGCCGAGCAAAGTGATGATAGCGTTGATCAGCACCGGATCGCTCGCGCGCGGCGCGATGCTCGTGTTGATCATATTGCTCCCTCCTGCCCGCACGGACGGACTGGGCGCAGGATTGCGGACAACCGGACTGGCTCGCCCGCTCGCCGGCCTTCTGCTGAGCGTGGCGCCGCCATTTCTATTGTTACCGCCGGCGATGGCGACCCTGGCAACAGCGGCGGCATTTGTGACGGCGCTCTGCTTAAGTCTTCTCGCGTGGCGGCAGATCGGCGGCTACACCGGTGATACCCTGGGTACCGGCGAGGTGATCGCGGAATGCGCCGTGCTCGCAATGCTGGCGGCGTCGTGACCGCGTTTTTTCGTCATGCCGGCGAAGGCGAACGCCGTGAATGCACGCTCAAAGTGAAGGTTAGCCCTTCCTTTACATAGCGATACCACCTTGCGTCGATGAGCTGTTCCGGCGCCTTGATCCCTCTGGCGGTGCTGGCCCTTGCTTTGGCCGCCTGCCTGATCGTCACGCTGTTTCGTACCCGCCGCCTGTCCGCATTGGCGGCCGCTCGCGAAACCGAACTCGCTGAGGTGGGGCTCAGCCACACTAGAAATCAGACGCTGTTCCAGATCGTCACCGAAAACGCTTCCGATGTGATCGTTCGGCTGAACCGCGAGCGCAAGCGCATCTATGTCTCGCCCTCTTGCCGGGAGGTTATCGGCTTCACCCAGCAGGAGCTGCTGCAGGGCTGCGCCTTCGAGCTCGTGCATCCTGACGACCTACCTGCGGTGCTTGAGGTGTTTGCTTCGTTCGGCCCCGCCGAGCCAGTGAAGGACGCCGTTTGGCGAATGCGGCGCAAGGACGGCAGCTATGTCTGGATCGAAGCGCACTACCGCTATCTGGAAGGCGACGGCGGCCTGGTGGTGATCCTGCGCGACATCGATCGCCGCAAACGGGCCGAGGAACGGCTGGCCGAGACAAAGGACCGGCTTGAGCACCTCGCCATGCATGATGCATTGACCGGCTTGCCGAACCGTCGCTGCTTCCTCGAAACTCTGGCCGACAGGCTCCGCCTGCGGCACCCACTCGCCGTGCTGTTCATCGACCTCGACAGGTTCAAGCCCGTGAACGACGTGCACGGCCATGATGTCGGCGACGCGATCCTGACCGAGATCGCCGCCCGGCTCCGCGCCGTGCTCGGCACCGAGGCGACAGTCGCGCGGCTCGGCGGTGATGAATTCGCGGCCCTTCTTCCCGCCGGGCAGGGCGAATCCGAACTCGCGACAGGCGCCCAGGCGATCGTGGAGGCGATCGGCGCCCCGATCCGGATCGGCGGTATGACCATCGATGTGGGCGCGGCCGTCGGTATTGCGATCACCCCGCGCGACGGTGCGGACACCGCCGCGATCCTGCGTGCCGCCGACACTGCGATGTATCATGCGAAACGAGCCGGCGGCGGCAGCTACCGCTTCTTCGCGCCGGGGATGGGCGCAGAACTGGCCGAAACCGCCGAGCTTAAGCACGAACTGCGCCATGCCGTCATCGCCGGCGAAATCGTGCCGTGGTTCCAGCCGCTAGTTCGCATGAGCGACGGCGCGGTGGTCGGTTTCGAGGCGCTGGCCCGCTGGGAGCATCCGACCAAGGGCGTTCTGCCGCCGGCGCGCTTCCTGCCGCTCGCCGAGGAATGTGCCCTCTCCGGCCTGCTGTTCGAAGCTGTCCTGACGCGAGGGTGCCGGGCCGCCGGCGCCTGGCCTTCGCATCTGCGGCTGGCCATCAACGTCTCGCCGCATGAATTGCAGGACGAGGCACTGCCCCGGCGCGTGGCCACCGTGCTTGGGCAGACCGGGTTCGCCGCCGGACAACTCGAAGTCGAGATCACCGAAACCGCGCTGATCCACGACAGCCGGGTGCCGCGCTCGGTGCTGGCGGGGTTGCGCACGCTGGGCTGCCGGATCGCGCTGGACGATTTCGGCTCAGGCTACTCGAACCTGTATCATCTGCGGGAGCTGCAGTTCGATAAGATCAAGATTGACCGCACCTTCCTGCTCGATGCCGGAGCGGAGTCCGGGACCGGCCGTTATCTCGCCGCTATTGTGCGGCTGGGTCAGGCGATCGGACTGGAACTCACTGCCGAGGGCGTCGAGGACACGGCAGTGATGCAGCGGTTGCGCGACCTGGGCTGCACCTACGGCCAGGGTTTCCTGTTCGGCGAACCGTTGCGCGCCGAATGCGCAGCGTCACTGGCCCTAACCCCTCCCCCTGCGGGAGGGGGCAGGGGGAGGGTCCGAACCGGGGACATAGGTGACAGTTTGGCCCGACGACATGGGTAACAGGTTTACTGGTTGGCATGGAGGTGACCCATGCCGTGGCAGAGGACCGGACCCATGGACGAGCGGATGTCGCTGATTGTGAGCTGGCAGGAGGACGGGCTTTCGATTTCGGAGCTGTGCCAGCGCTATGGCGTTAGCCGCAAGACCGGTTACAAGTGGATAGAGCGGTATGAGAACGAGGGTTTTGCCGGGCTGTGCGACCGCAGCCGGGCGCCGCATCACTCTCCGCGGCAGGTGACGGGGTCGATCGCCGAGGCAGCGGTAGCGGCGCGGCGGGAGCACCCGAGCTGGGGGCCGCGCAAGCTGCGGGCGTGGCTTTCGGCGCGCGATCCGCAGGTGGTGTGGCCGGCGGCCAGCACTTTGGGTGTGTTGTTCAACGAAGCGGGCCTGACGGTGCCGCGGCGCCGGCGCGAGCGGGTGCCGCCGCGCAGCGCGCCGTTTGCCGGCTGCGAGGGTCCGAACGCGGTGTGGACGGCCGATTTCAAGGGCTGGTTTCGCACCGCCGACGGCGCGCGCTGCGAGCCGTTCACGTTGTTGGACAGTTGGAGCCGCTATCTGTTGCGCTGCCAGGCGGTGCGGCGGACCGATACCGCGACGGTGCAGGCGATCCTGGCGGCGGCGTTCCGCGAGTATGGCCTGCCGATGGCGCTGCGCAGCGACAACGGCTCGCCGTTTGCCGGACGCGGCGCCGGCGGCTTGAGCCGGTTATCGGTGTGGCTGATCAAGCTTTCGGTGCGGCCGGATCGGATCGATCCAGGCTCGCCGCAGCAGAACGGTCGGCACGAGCGGATGCACCTGACGCTGCAGCAGGAGACGGCAAGCCCGCCGGCGGCGAGCTTGCGGGCGCAGGCCCGCAGCTTCGCGGTGTTCCGCCGCTGTTACAATGCGGAGCGGCCGCACGAGGCGCTGGGCCAGCAAGTGCCGGCGCGGCATTATCAGCCGAGCCCGCGCGCCTACACCGGCAAGCTGTGTTCGCCGGAGTATCCTGGCGTTGAGCTGGTGCGCCAGGTGCGCTCGAACGGCGAGATCAAGTGGCGTGGCGAGCGGGTGTTCCTGGGCGAGCCGTTGATCGGCGAACCGGTCGGGCTGCACCCGATCGCCGACGGCGAATGGCGGGTGATGTATGGCCCGATCGAGCTCGGTTTGCTGGACGCGAAGGGCCGCTTGCGCCAGCCGCGGCGCCGCCGCCGTCGGGTAGCCTGTGGATTTGTGGACAACGCACGCGCGTTGCCCACAACCCCACAGGGCCAACAACAACCGCAAGCCGATCTGGTTCGATGACGGATGAAAAGTGTTACCCATGTCGCCGGTCTATTCTGTTACCCATGTCGCCGGTTGGACAGGAGGGGGCCGCCCACCTATGTGAAAACTCTCAATGAAACAAGCGTCCGGAATCGATAACGATCGTCTGGCCGGTCATGGTCTCCGTGCGGCACATGGTAACCACCATGTCGGCGCAGTCGTCCTTGTCGGCCGCCTTCTTCAGCAGCGACCCCGAAGCTGAGCGCGCGACCTGCTCCGCCGGCAGGTTGGATGTCGCGCGCGTGCCCTCCAGCAGTCCGGGTGCCACGCAGTTGACAAGCGTCTCCGGCGCCAGCGCCACCGCCATGCAGCGCGTGAGGTGGATCAGGCCCGCCTTCGACACCGCATAAGCGATCGAAGAGCCCGTCGGCGCCAGCCCGGCAACCGAGGCGATGTTGACGATGCGGCCCCGTCCTTGCGCCTTCATCACCGGCGCCACCGCCTTCGTCAGACGCATCGGCCCGGTCAGGTTGACCTCCATGATCTTGTCCCACACGTCCTGCGTCAGGGCATCGAGATCGGCGAAGGGGATCGACTTGTTGTACGCCGCGTCGTTGACGAGAATGTCGAGACAACCGAAACGCCGCCCCACATCGCCGACGAGTTTTTCCACAGCCGCAGCGTCGGTGATATCGCAGGCGAACGCGGCAGCGTTGACCTGATGGCGCGACGTCAGTTCCCGGGCGACTCCTTCGGCCTGGTCGCGGCTTTGGGCATACACGACAGCAATATGCGCGCCTTCCTTCGCCAGGGCGTGACAGATGCGCTGCCCGAGCCCGCCATTACCGCCTGTGACCAGTGCGACGGCGCCTTTAAGCTCCATGGTTTGCCTCCTGCGTTCGCCAAGACCAGCCGTAATCAGTTCAGCTTCTCTCGAAATGACGCGATCCACGATAGGACCGCTTGCGCGACCCGGGCAGGCTGCTCCGGAAACAGCGCGTGCGCTGCGGCATCGATCACCGCGGTCGTGACCCGCTCGCCCAATTGGTCGGAGAGCTCCCGCCAATAAGACTGCGGCTTGAACGGATCGTCGCTGGCAATGACTTCGAGCAGCTTCGCATCACCGCCTGACCAATACTTCCTGACGACTGCCGCATTGACCGCAGCGCGCTGCATCGAAAGCGTTTCGGGATACCAGCCCGACAGCCATGGCCGTGCGTCATGACCGGGCGCGAAGAAAGCCTTTTGCAGGGCGGCGAGCCGTTCGGTCTCGGGGCGCGCCGGGTCACCTGCGATGAACGGCGTCTCGTTGACGTCATCGGCCACCTTGCTCGCCGAGGCCGCCGCAAGAATGATCCCGCTGACGAGCCGAGGATGTTCGGTCGCAAGAGCGCGGGCCACAAAGTTGCCGAACGCATGGCCAAGCACAACGGCGCGGCCGCCCCCGAGTTGCTGGATGACTCGCGCCACATCGCCGGCGGTATCGCCCTCGCTGACGATCTCGATGGTTCGACTGCGCCCGGTCATGGCCTTCCTCAGGTCGTTTCAAGACACTGCCGGAAAATCAACCCGCAGAAGTTTGGCGTTTCTGAACGTGCCGTCGGGTGGCTGTGCGGTGCCGCCATCGGTCGTGAAGTAGGCGGTCCGACCGTAATCGCCGGGACCGCGCCGCCAGGCGCCGCTCGAGGGGCCGACGAGTATCTCCGTGAATGGCTCGCCGGCGATCACCGTTCTCCCCGCGCGATTGCCGTCCGGCTTCAATCTCACAAGATCGATTGTGTTCTCGCGATGCGTGGTCGCGTAGGCGACTCCGGTATCTTCATCCACAACGAAATCATCCCATTGTCGGCCGCCGGCGATGAATTCCGGCAAGTCAGCCGGATCCAACGTCTGGGGATCAACCCGGACCCGCATCATCATTTGTTGAGAGGTCGTCGTATAATAGACGTAACCAGTTTTGGCCCCATACCGCACGCCATTGGTGCCGGGCTGCTCGGGCTTCTTTTCCCCCGGCCGATTTTTCATGCTGTCGTGCTGCAGCCAGATCCGCGCGGAGGCTGTTCCGCCTTCCGTCAGGTCAACGCGCCAGATCAGGTCCGCCATGCCGGCGGCAAGTAGAACGTCAGGCGCGAGCAGGCATCCGCCGTTGAGGCCCACCTTAGGCTCGGGCAACTCAAGCACGAGACGAGGCTCGATCCGCTGGCCAACCCTCCAGTCGCGCATGTCCACCTCGTAGATCCGCGCCTCGCGAGTGCGATAAACGTCCGCCACCCCCACCAGAAACCGGTCCGGCCTCCACTCGACGACCAACCCCGCGTTGAACTCGAATCTGTGCAGCAGTGTCGGTTGAACCGGAAGTTGCTCGCCCGGAGTTGGTACAAGCCACAGCTCCTGCTTGTTCGCCACGGTGACAAGGACCGAACCATCGGCACGGACGGCTAGATTCTCGAGAAAGTAATGCTCGGGAAATTAGGCGACGACGGTCAACTTTGCCTGCGGGATGCTCGGCATTGTCATGGCTCCGTGGTGAAGGGATTGCCTGGGGCGCTGTGCCTACTGGCCCAGCCCCACCGCGTTTGCGGGAACGTCGAACGCGTTGAGCGTCGCGCAGACCATGGTGAACCAGCCGATCAGCACCGCGACATCGGCGATTCCAGCGTCGCCGAGCAGTGCCTTGGCGCGTTTGTAGAGGCCGAGCGGAACGATCCGAGGCACCACCAAGGCAGCGGCAAGCTGATAAACGGCCTCCTCTCTGGCGTCCTCGAAGCCAACCGGCAGCCCGGCGATGATCCTTTCGACCTTCTCGGCCGGCAGATGACCCTGCTCCTCGCCGATTTTCTCATGCTCGTAGCTGGCGTACGCGGACATCCATCTGGCAGTGATAAGGTTGGTGACGATCTCGATCTCGGCCTTCGTCAACGTCGAATGCTTCTGGTAGTAGGCGCCGGTCGGCACGATTGTCTTGGACAGCTTCGGGTTTGCCAGCCATATCCTGTGCGGACCCGGCACCAGCCCGCGCAGTCCCATGGTGAAGTCGTAGGCATCCTTGGTTTCAGGCGACATCTCGGCGACCGGCGTCTCGCTGAATCGGCCGAATGTACCGAAATCGGAGTTGTTGGCCATGCTCGGCTTCTCCTGCGTTGTGGGCCTTGCCGCGTTCCGGGACCGCCGTACCGCATCGCAACACCGGGTATTCCGAACGCGCCTCAACCGGTCTGCGTTCCCTACGCCCGGTTCTGGGCTGCGTCGCGCCCCTTGGGCTGCGTCGCGCCCCTGCGGACCGTCATGACCGGGCTTGGCCCGGTCATCTTGCAGGGAGTGCGCGACTATCTCGCATCGCCGCCAGGATGGCGCGAAACCGCTCCTCCGCCTCGCTGCGCATCTCCGGGTGCGTGAACACATACAGTTCGTCCTCGCGGATCGCAGCAAGAACCCGCGCAGCCACATCCAACGCATCGATTCCCGATTGCACCAGCTCCGCAATCCTGGCGGCCAGCACACCTCCCGCGCTGACAGGATCCGGCGCTTGCGCCGGACCATAGCGCTGCGGCCGATTGCGCCCGCTCTCGCTGATCCGCGTCCGAACAAAACCGGGACAGACCACCGTCACACCAATACCAAGCGGCTTGAGCTGCGCCGCCAGCCCCTCCGACATGGCGACAACCGCGAATTTGCTCGCCGAATAGGGGCTGAACCCGAGCCCGCTCACCATCCCGGCCATCGACGCCGTGTTGACGATGTGACCGCCTTCGCCATGCGCGCGGATATGCGGAAGAAAGCTGCGGATGCCGTGCAGAACACCCATCAGATTGACATCGAGCACCCAACGCCACGTATCCACCGAGATGGCATCGATCCCGCTGCCGCCGCCGACCCCGGCATTGTTGCAAACCACATGAATGTTTCCGAATGCCTGATACGATGCCTGGGCCGCACGCTCGACACTGACAGCATCGGCGACATCGCACACGATCCCGCGCACATCCAGCCCAAGATCGTGCAGACTACTGACAGCGGCCGCCAAGGCCTCCGTCTCGATATCTGCGAGCATCACGTTCATGCCCGCCTCCGCGAAGCCCCGCCCCAGTGCGAACCCGATGCCGCTCGCCCCGCCGGTTACGAATGCCGTCTTGCCGGCAAGTCCCCGCATGACCTCCCCGCCAGGTCCGCCGCTAAACTGCCATGCAAGTTAATAACCCTGAACGACGAGGGGTCTGAAGCGTACACTTCAGACCCCTCGAATTTGCCCAAGTGTACACCCGCGAGCCCCTTATCCGACCCAAGTGTACACCTGCAAACACCCCAAACCGCCCAAGTGTACACTTCCCAGGCCCCCAAAAGGCCGAAGTGTACACCTCCGATCAGGCGGCCCGGCGCTCCATCGAGTGCTCGAACAACTGCAGCATCTCGCGATTGAACGCCGGGATATCGTCGGGCTTGCGCGAGGTGACAAGCCTGCCGTCCACAACAACGTCCTGGTCCACCCACTGGGCGCCGGCATTGCGCAAGTCGGTCTGCAGCGACGGCCAGGAGGTCATCGTCTTGCCCCTCACGGCGCCAGCCTCGATCAACGTCCATGGGCCGTGGCAGATCGCGGCGATCGGCTTGCCGGCCTCTACGAAGTGCCGCACGAAGGTGACCGCCTCGGGCATCATGCGCAGTCTGTCCGGGTTGGCGACACCGCCCGGCAGCAGCAGCCCATCGAACTGCTCCGGCTTCACGGCGGACAATTCCTTGTCCACCTTGAGCATGTCGCCCTTTTTGTCGTGCTGCATGCCCTGGATCTCGCCGCTATGCGGCGCGACGACCACGACCTCGGCCTTGGCCCCCTTCAGCGCCTTCACCGGCTCGGTCAGCTCCACCTGCTCGACGCCGTCCGTCGCCAGGACCGCCACTTTGTGTCCCTGAATATTTGCCATGGGTTAACTCCTCCGGTTTGAAAACTCCGAGGAGTCAACCGGCGCGACCGGCCTCAGGTTGCTTCCCCGGCGCAACCTATCCGCGGGCCCTGCTCTCCAGCAGGCGCGCGCCGATCAGGCCCAGCAAAGCGGCCCCGGCGGCGACCAGCGTGTCGCGGTGCTCGGTGAACCACAGCGTGGCCGTGCCGCTCCGCGCCTTGTCATCGAACGATCCATGCGCGCCCTGATGGCCGGGCGCCGGCTTGAACAGGTTGCCCTCGCCGTTGCCTTGCGCCGGCTCGCCGCGAAGCTGTTTCGTGTAGCCCTGGCCGGCCAGGAGATGATCTAGCAGCCCGGGGGCCACCTTGTTGCCGAGAATGGCCTTCCAGCTCGGGCCGCCCAGCCAGATCTCTCGGCGACGGTTGAAGGCGGCGAAGACCACGGCCCTGGCGGCCACTTCCGGCTGGAAGATCGGCGGCACCGGCTGCGGCTTTTCCGGCATGCGGTTCTCCGCCCAGTCGAACTGCGGCGTGTTCATCGCTGGAAGCTGGACCATGCACAGGTTGATCGGCAGCTTCTCGTGCAGCAGCTCACAGCGCAGGCTGTCGGTGAAACCGCGGATCGCGAACTTGGCGCCGCAATATGGTGCCTGCAGCGGGATAGCCCGGTAGCTCAGCGCCGAGCCCACCTGAACGATCGAGCCTCGTCCGCGCTCGCGCATCCGCCGCAGGGCGGTCATCGTGCCATAGACGGTGCCGAGATAGGTCACCTCTGTCTGACGCTTGAACTCCGCCGGCGTGATCTTGTGGACCGGGGCGAAGATCGTCGCCATCGCGTCGTTCACCCAGACATCGATCGGCCCGAGTTCCTGCTCGACCCGCGCGGCCGCCGCTTCCACCGCATCCGGATCGGCCACGTCCGTCGGCACCGCGCAGGCGCGTGCGCCGCGTGCCTCGACATCAGTCGCGGCCTCGCGCAGCCGTTCCTCATCGCGCGAGAGCAGGCCGACATTGCAGCCGTGCTCGGCGAAAGCGCGAACAATGGCCCGCCCGACGCCCGCGCCGGCGCCGGTGACCACGACGGTGGTGCTCATTTCCTTGGTCCTCGGATGGTTCGCAGCGTGAACGGCGCGATGCGGGCCGCGTTCCGGCATGACAGAAAAGGAGCAGTGGCGATGAACGCGGAGCGGCATCCCGGCAAATCGGAGCAGGAACAGCACGTCGATCGCACGGTGGAGGACAGCTTTCCGGCCAGTGACCCGCCGTCTCACTCCGGCATCACCGGCGCCGGTCGGCCGGCGAACCGCAGCGATCGCCGGCGCGAGCCGACGCACCAGCGCAACGACGATGCCCGCCCGACCGGCACGCCGAACTCCGACCGTCATGCCATGGAAACGGCCCATCAATGGGAAGACGAGACGCATCCGCAGCAGAAACATCGGACCAAGTAACGGTCGGGCTTGCATCGGCGTGAGCGGTCTTGTTGGAAGAGCGGCATGGTTCTCGCCCTTCTCCGGTGATCGCGCTGCGGCTGCTGGCCGACGACCTGACCGGCGCGCTGGACAGCGCGGCGCGCTTTGTGCCCGTCGCCGGCGTAGTGCCGACTTTCTGGAAGCCGCCGCGCGTCCTGCCCTGGCCGGCCGCGATCGACAGCGGCACGCGGGATCTGCCGGCCTCTGAGGCGCGCGACCTCAATCGCCGGCTGGCCTGCGTGCTGGACGGTGCGGACCCCGCCTTCAAGAAACTCGACAGCCTGCTGCGCGGGCACCAAGCGGCCGAGATCGCCGCCTGCGCCGCGGTTTGCGACCATTGCGTGATCGCGCCGGCGTTTCCGGCGCAAGGCCGGGTGACCCGCGCCGGCCGGCAGATCGTACAGGACCCGGCGCATGGCGAGCGCGATACCGGGGTGGACCTGCCGGCGGAGCTCATCGGCCAGAGTCTTTCGGTCACGCTATGCCGACCCGGCGACCCGGCGCCGCCGGGCGTCAGCCTGTGGGACGCGGATACCGACGATGATCTGTACGCCATCGTCGCAGCCGGACAGCAGCTTCCGGGTCGCGTTCTGTGGTGCGGCAGCGCTGGTCTTGCCGGCGCGTTGGCGGGCGGACTGCCGGCGCCGGAGCCGATCCTGCCGGAACCCATGCTCGCCCTGATCGGCTCGGACCATCCGGTCAGCATCGGCCAGCTCTCGGCCGCCTGGGCGCATGTGCGCCGGCTCGCCCGCGGCGACCCCGAGGAGATCGCGCCGATTGCGCGCCGGCTTCGGCGCGGCAACACTGCGGTCGCCGTGGTGGTGCCGCCCGGCATCGACAGGCCGGGCGCTCGCCTGCATGTCGAACGCTGTTTCGCCGCCTTGCTGGGTCAGCTCGACCGGCCCGGCACGCTGCTGGTCAGCGGCGGCGAGACGCTGCGCACGATCTGCGACACGTTGGGCGGGCACAACCTGGAGGTGGACGGCGAAATCACACCGGGCGTGCCGGCCTCGATCCTGCGCGGCGGACGCTGGGACGGTCTGCGCGTTGTCTCCAAATCCGGCGCTTTCGGCGATCCGGGGCTGTTGCTCCGGCTGCTGGCACGGCAGCCTGAAGGAGGAAATGCATGAGCGGAGGCGTGCCTCATCTGGCGATCACCATGGGCGACCCGGCCGGGATCGGCCCGGAAATCATCCTCAAGGCGTGCCGGCGCCTGGAATCGCGGATCGCTGGGCATGAGATGCGGCTGCTCATCATCGGGCACCGTTCAGCCCTGGAGGCGGCACGCACCGTGCTGCGGGAAACCGTGCTGATCCCGGAAACGAGTGCCGAGGGCCCTTGGCCGGCTCTCGCTTTGCTGCCTGCGGGCGAGGAACGCGAGCCGATCACCTTCGGCAGGGTGGCGCCCGAGGCGGGCCGATTCGCCTATCTCGCGGTGGAGCAGGCAGTGCAGCTCGCGCTCGCCGACCGGATCGATGCGATCGTCACTGCGCCCCTGAACAAGGAGGCGTTGAACCTCGCCGGCTATCACTATGCTGGGCACACCGACATGCTGGCGGCGCTGACCAGCACGAAAAGCTCGGTGATGCTGCTCGTGCACGGCGACATGCGGGTGGGTCACGTGACGACGCATGTCGCGCTGGCCGACGTGCCGAAGCTGATCACGCCGGACCGGCTGCGCCGGACGATCGAGCTGACCGAGGCAGCGGTGCGCGATCTCGGTGTGATGCGCCCGCGGATCGCCGTCGCTGCGCTCAACCCGCATGCCGGGGAAGGCGGTCTGTTCGGGCGGCAGGACATCGAGATCACCGAGCCCGTGGTCGCGGCGTGCCGGGACGCCGGGCTGGATTTGACCGGCCCGGTGCCAGGCGACACGGTGTTCGTGAAACTGCGAGCCCGGCAGTTCGACGCTGTCGTGGCGATGTACCACGATCAGGGGCACATCCCGGTAAAGCTGCTCGGTTTCGATGTAGATCCGGCGACTGGCGCCTGGCGGGCGCTGTCGGGCGTGAACATCACGCTCGGCCTGCCGATTATCCGGACCTCGGTCGATCACGGCACAGCGTTCGATATTGCCGGGCGCGGGGTTGCCAGCGAGGAGAGTTTGATCGAGGCGATCGACGTGGCTTTGGCGCTCACCCGCCGCGTTACACGCGGCGACCTCTCCCGCAAGCGGGAGAAGCGGGCCGGGTGAGGGCTGTCAGCGCCGCGACCGCGACCGCCGGAGCTGTTCGAGCACGATGCCCAGCGCAGGCCCAAGCAGAGCGGCGGTCCGGATCTGCCGCCCGGCATCCTCCAGCGCGCGTTGGCGCACCTGAAGCGCCTCGATTTCCACCCGTGACTCCGACGAGATGGCCGCCATGACCAGAAAAACAGCGGCGACGACAATGTTGGCGCCGGCCTGCACCAGCGCCGCGAAGGGGGCCAACATGATGCGGCTCAGCCAGGTCCAGAGCGCCGCTTCGAAGAAGCCGAAAGTGGCAAGCAGGAAGGGCGCCGCGATCAGCACCATGACGACGCGCGTCACGGTGCGTTGCATCATGCGGCGCAGGCGAAGGAGCTCCGCCTGAACCGCGACCTGGGTCAAGCGGAGGCTGCGAAACATCGTCTAGTGCATCAACCGGCCGATCAGGAACCCGACTCCGACGGCCACGGCGACCGCGATCAGCGGCCTGTCGCGCACCTGCCCGGAGACGGCATCCGCCTGGTCGCGGACGGCGCCCATGGCGGTCTCGGCCCGGCCGGCAACGTCGGCCAGCGCCGGCGTGACGCGCTCGCGCATCAGCACTTCGACCTGTTCGCGCAGCTTGGCGATCTGCTCGGCTGCGTCTTCCGCTTTCGGAATCGATTTCTCGGACAGCGCCATCGTGGTTCACCTTTTCGTTCGGTAGACGAGCCCGGCCGGCTCGATGAAGCTCTGAAGTAGGGGAGACCGAAGCGCATTTCGAGACGCAAGGAAATGATCCGGCCATGCACGGTTCCGCGATCCAAGGGCGTTTACGGGCTGGCTCTGCCGTTGCCGGACGGGTAGGAAACAACGGTTTCCGGAGGAGGTGAGCATGGCCAAACCGGCCGCAACGCTGCCGCAGAATGCCGCATTCACCGAATGGGACCGCGATGCCGCGCTGGCCACTGCGCGCATCCTGCTGGAGATCCAGGCGGTGAATTTCCGCCCCGAGGAGCCGTATACCTTCACCTCCGGCTGGAAATCGCCGGTCTATATCGATTGCCGCCGGATCATTTATTATCCGCGGGCGCGCGCGAAGATTTGCGAATTGAGCGTGGCGAAGATCAACCGCCATATCGGCTACGAGACGATCGAGGCGGTGGCCGGGGGCGAAACGGCGGGCATCCCGTTCGCGGCCTGGATCGCCGACCGGATGCTGGCGCCGATGGCCTATGTGCGGAAGAAGGCGAAGGGTTTTGGGCGGAATTCGCTGATCGAGGGCGACGTGCCGGAGGGCAAGCGCACGTTGCTGGTCGAGGACCTGACCACGGACGGGCAGTCGAAGATCCGGTTCTGCCAGGCACTGCGCGATGCCGGGGCAATCGTTAACCACACGTTTGTGGTGTTCTTCTATGGTGTGTTTCCGGGTGCATTCGAGACGCTCGCCCGGATGGACATTGAGCTGCATCATCTGTGCACGTGGTGGGACGTGCTGGAGGCGTGCCGGGACCGGCCCTATTTCTCGGAGGCGGCACTGGCCGAGGTGCGGCGCTTCCTGGAAGACCCGGTGGCGTGGTCGGCGGCGCATGGCGGTGTCGCCAGCGCTGAGGAGGCGGCGGCCCGGCGGGCAGCGGCCGAGGCATGAGGGCCCCGCCGGTTGTACAACTGGCCTGTTTGGATGCCTCGCGGTTGTACAAGATGGCGATTTTCGGGCCGCGCGGATGTACAACTGGCCTGAATTGCGGGGTCGGCGTTGTACAACGGGGCGAATTCGATGGCTTCCAGATGTACAACTGGAGCCTCCGTCGGCAATTGTTCGTTAACTCCTTGGGCGGTGGGCGCGCTGCTTGATCCCCAAGGCGTGGTCAGTGTCGTGAGGGTGTCGTTGGTGGTGATCAGTGCCGGGCTGGTGGCGTCCTTGCCCACAGGATCGATGAAGCTGATGCTGGCGAGCGAGTCGCCGGCATCGAATTTCATGTTGTTGTTATTGTCGTTGAACGCCGCACCGGTGACAGTCACCCAGTGTCCGCCGGTCCGGAGATAGTCGGTGCCCTTCTTGGTATAGAAGCCGAGCAACATCTCGATATCCTCCCCGTTCGGAGGCTTTACGCCCGGGGCGGGAAATGCGAACGCCCGCGACTTGCCGCGCATTGTTTGGCGGCACGGTCATGGTAACATGTGAACCTAGTGTAGCCGCAAGCGGCCTGTCCGGACAAAGATATAAATCGAACCGATCCAGAACGGGCGAGGGTTGCGCTAGCGCGTGCGGCGGCGGCGCGGCTTGCGGGCGTTCTGCTGGGCTGAGTTGATGGCCTCGCGGGCCCAGGCGAGCAGCGTGTCGGGTTCGTCGTAGAGGCTGTCCGGCACGGCGTAGTAGCTTTCGATGGAGACCTCGCGGCCGGCGCGGTTGTAGCGGAACGCGGTGCATCCCGCGTCGGCGAAGCGGGTGCGCGTGCGCTCGTCCACGCGGAAATACATGGTGTCGTTGGAGAGCAGTGCAAACATAGCGCCGTCGCGCATGATGCCAACACCGCCGAACAGGCGACGCGCGGTCGGACGCAGCGGTGTCAGCAGGTCGAGGACGAAGGCCTGGAACTCGGCGCCGACGGGCATGAGTTGTCCTACGCGTGGAGAGTGCTGCAAGCACGCCGTTGGGCAGCAGTCGAAGCAGTCAGTCGGTTTTTCCCCACGACAGCGTGACCTTGAATTCCGCTTCGCCCTCGCCGGAAACGACCCAGAGATCGCATTCCCCGCTGAGTGACGCGCGGAATTCCATTTCGACCTTCTCAGGTCGTTTCGCTATTTTGTCGATCGACTGCTCAAGGGTGGACACGAGCTCGGCAAGCGAGCCAAGAGCTTTCTGGAACGTAGCGCTCGTTGCACGAGCGACATTGTCCATCACTGCGACCTCCGAGAGGCCCGTCGGGGCGCCGCGGCCGCCGAATAGGACTTTGTTGCCGCTCGGCAATTCCACTATCATCTGTGCCGGCATCATCACCTCCTGTGTCCCGTCATGATCGAAACGGGCCTAGTCTATGTCTATGCAATCCAGCCAGCGAGGCGATTCGTTGGCTGCGGCGCGCTGGTCGAGCGGGGCTTTATAGCCACATGCCGCCATGTCTGGGCGAGCGCGACAAAGGCATGCGTGGACGGCAAGCCGAGCGTCGAGATTGAGTATCCACATGCGTCTGTTCGCAGTGTGGCCGCACTCGCCGACGCCTGCGAGGGAACGAATGGCCGTCACCCGGACCTGGTTCTGTTGAGGCCGGACGTCATTCCGAGCGAAGGGATGCTCCAGTTGCAGCTCGCGACGCAGGATTCGTTCGAGACCGGGGAGGGCTGTTCCGTTGCTGGCATCAGAGGACGGGATCCGAACCGGCCCGATGCTGTCGAAGACGCCGAGGTGCATGGCACCATCAGCGAACGTAGGAACGCAAAAGGGTTGCGACCTTTTGCCGGTAACAAGGCGCAAGGATTCTGGTTTACCTCCGGATCGAGTGGCTCGCCCGTTTTTGTAAACCGCGGGCAGCAGCTTGCCGGGATCGTCAGCCTCTCGGAGCTTGGCTACAACGAGGGAGAAGGCCGGTTGCAGGAGGCCTTCGTAGTTCCTGCCACGACGATCCGCCCTTACCTCGGGCGGCTGCTGGCGATGCAGGCGGCGCAGCACGCCGGGTTCGACGCCGCTGCTCTGAAGCCGGTACTTGACGCAATCGGCGCGGGGGACGCGCCGCTGAGCGAAATCGCGACGCGCCTGGAGCAATTCGTTGTGGCGGCGCAGACGCGGGCAGCGGAAGCGGTGCAGCCGACAAACGACGGAGCTGACATCGCGGCCGTGGTTGGTGCTTCGCGCGACAAGCTTGGCGCGCTTGACCCGGCCGGTGCGCTGGCGCTTCTGCAAGAGAAAATCGCGGAAGAAGAACAGACCCGGACGCGGCGTCTGCTGCCGCTGCTGAAGGAATACGCTGCGATCCAGCGACTGAGCTTCGACTACGAGAGCGCGAAAGCCACACTCGCCGAAATCGCACGTCTCAATCGGGATGACGTGTGGGCATGGATCGATCTCGGGGACCTGTGGCGCATCACCGGCGCGCTCGAGAAAGCGGCGGCGGCATACGGAGAGGCTGAGGCAGCGGCGCGCCGGACCGGCGACGAGCGCGATCTGTCGGTCAGCCACGAGAGGATCGGCGACGTGCGGCAGGCGCAGGGCGATCTCGACGGCGCGATCGCCGCCTATCGCGCCGGTCTCGCCATCGCCGAGCGTCTGGCGGCGCAGGATGCCGGCAATGCCGAATGGCAGCGCGATCTGTCGATCAGCCACGACAGGATCGGCGACGTGCGGCAGGCGCAGGGCGATCTCGACGGCGCGCTCGCCGCCTATCGCGCCGGCCTCGCCATCCGCGAGCATCTGGCGGCGCAGGATGCCGGCAATGCCCAATGGCAGCGCGATCTGTCGGTCACCCAAAACAAGATCGGCGACGTGCGGCGGGCGCAGGGCGATCTCGACGGCGCGCTCGCCGCCTATCGCGCCGGTCTCGCCATCGCCGAGCGTCTGGCGGCGCAGGATGCCGGCAATGCCGAATGGCAGCGCGATCTGTCGATCAGCCACGAGAGGATCGGCGACGTGCGGCGGGCGCAGGGCGATCTCGACGGCGCGCTCGCCGCCTATCGCGCCGGCCTCGCCATCCGCGAACGTCTGGCGGCGCAGGATGCCGGCAATGCCGAATGGCAGCGCGATCTGTCGATCAGCCACGAGAGGATCGGCGACGTGCGGCAGGCGCAGGGCGATCTCGACGGCGCGCTCGCCGCCTATCGCGCCGGCCTCGCCATCGCCGAGCATCTGGCGGCGCAGGATGCCGGCAACGCCCAATGGCAGCGCGATCTGTCGATCAGCCACGAGAGGATCGGCGACGTGCGGCAGGCGCAGGGCGATCTCGACGGCGCGCTCGCCGCCTATCGCGCCGGCCTCGTTATCCGCGAGCGTCTGGCGGCGCAGGATGCCGGCAATGCCGAATGGCAGCGCGATCTGTCGGTCAGCCACGACAGGATCGGCGACGTGCGGCAGGCGCAGGGCGATCTCGACGGCGCGCTCGCCGCCTATCGCGCCGGCCTCGTTATCCGCGAGCGTCTGGCGGCGCAGGATGCCGGCAATGCCCAATGGCAGCGCGATCTGTCGGTCAGCCACAACAAGATCGGCGACGTGCGGCAGGCGCAGGGCGATCTCGACGGCGCGCTCGCCGCCTATCGCGCGAGCCACGCGATCTTCGAGCGTCTGGCGGCGCAGGATGCCGGCAATGCCGAATGGCAGCGCGATCTGTCGGTCAGCCACAACAAGATCGGCGACGTGCGGCAGGTGCAGGGCGATCTCGACGGCGCGCTCGCCGCCTATCGCGCCGGCCTCGCCATCCGCGAGCGTCTGGCGGCGCAGGATGCCGGCAATGCCGAATGGCAGCGCGATCTGTCGGTCAGCCACGACAGGATCGGCGAGGTGCGGCAGGCGCAGGGCGATCGCGACGGCGCGCTCGCCGCCTATCGCGCGAGTCACGCAATCTTCGAGCGTCTGGCGGCGCAGGATGCCGGCAATGCCGAATGGCAGCGCGACCTGTCGATCAGCCACAACAGGATCGGCGACGTGCGGCAGGCGCAGGGCGATCTCGACGGCGCGCTCGCCGCCTATCGCGCCGGCCTCGCCATCGCCGAGCGTCTGGCGGCGCAGGATGCGGGCAATGCCGAATGGCAGTGCGACTTTATTGTTTCGTGTGTGAAGATATCCGAGGCCTTTCCCGCAGAGGCGCATGCCCGCCTGAACCAGGCGCTCGGAGTTGCGCGCGGCCTTGCGGCGGCGGGGCGGCTGGCGCCGGCGGATGCGTGGATGCCGGATGATCTGACGCGGCGGCTGACGGCGCTGCCCAAGGGGTAGTGCCGCGGGCCTTCTGTAAGGCAGGCGGCGGGCCGAGGCCCTGAGGGCGGCCGAACCCTATCGGCGAGACGTTCGGCGTCAGCAAACTCTCACCCCTCCCGCATCACCCCTAGCCCCCGCTCCAGATCCGCAATCAAATCCGCCGGATCCTCCAGCCCGATATGCAGCCGCACCAGCGGCCCATCGAACCGGCCGCTCCCCGCCGTTCGCGTCACGGTGGTCGGCAACGCCAGGCTCTCATATCCGCCCCAGGACGCCCCGATCCCGAACAGCTCCAGCGCCTCCGCGAACCGGTGCGTCGCCTCCGCGCTGAACTCCGGCCGGAACTCCACTCCGAACAGGCTGCACGCCCCGGAAAAATCCCGCTTCCACAGCGCATGACCCGGCGCGCCCGGCAAAGCCGGATGCAGCACCTGCTTCACCTCCGGCCGGCCTCGCAGCCAATGCGCCACCTCGATCCCGGACTCCATCTGCTCGCGCAGCCGCACCGCCAAGGTCCGCAGCCCGCGCAGGCACAGCCAGCAATCGTCCGGGCTGGCATACTGCCCGAGCGCGCTCGCCGTCCCGCGCACCCGCTCCCACTCGGCCGGCGAAGCCACCGTGATGCTGCCGATCAGCAGGTCCGAGTGCCCGCCGGCATATTTCGTCAGCGCCTGGATCGAGACATCCACCCCGTGCCGGAACGGCTGGAAGAAATGGAGCCCCCAGGTGTTGTCCATCAACACTTTGGCGCCACGCGCGTGCGCCACCTCCGCCAAAGCGGGGATGTCCTGCACCTCGAACGTATGGCTGCCCGGGCTTTCGGTATAAACCACCGTCGTGTTCGACCGCATCAGTTCCGCCAGCTCGGCCCCGTCGATCTCCGGGTCGTAGAACGTCGTCTCGATCCCGAGCCGCGGCAGGGTCTTCTCGGCGAAGTTCCGTGCCGGCCCATAGACGCTGTCCGGCATCAGGCAGTGGTCCCCGGCATTCAGGTAGGCGAGCAGCGGCACGGTCACCGCCGCAAGGCCGGAGCCCACGATCTGGCACCGCGTCCCGCCTTCGATCTCGGCGATCGCATCTTCCAGCGCCCAATGCGTCTCGCTGCCGCCCAGGCCATAGGCCAGCACCTGCTCGCCGCGCCGCTCGGCCAGCGATTTCCGATCGGCCATGGTCGGATACAGCACCGTCGAGCCGCGCAGGAGCGGTGGATTGACGAAGCCATGCACCCGCTTGCCGGCTCGCCCGACATGCGAGAGCCGGGTGCGGAACCGTTGATCCTTCGTGTTCTCCATTCTCAGCGCGTCTCCACCGGTGTGTCGGGGCGGCCGCCCCATTCCGTCCAGGACCCGTCATACACGGCGCCCTCGGGCAATCCAGCCAGCCGCAGCCCCAAGGTCAGGATGCAGGCCGTCACCCCACTGCCGCAGCTCGTCACCACGGGCCGCGTCGCGCCCGCGCCGGCCTCTGACAGGCGCGCCCGCACGGCCTCGGTCGAACGGAACGTGCCGTCGGCGTTCAGCAGCTCGGTGTAAGGCAGGCTCGCCGAGCCGGGGATGTGCCCGCTGCGCATCCCCGCACGAGGCTCAGGCGTGTCGCCGGTGAAACGGCCGGCGGCGCGGGCGTCCAGGACAAGTTCCGCCCCGCTGGTCACATTGCGCAGCACGTCGCCGATCCCGCGCAGCCGGCCGGCGCGAAAATCCGGCCGGAACACCGCCGCCTGGGTCGGCGCTACGGGCGCGCCGGCCTCGACCGGCCGGCCCTCGCGGCGCCATTTCGGCAACCCGCCATCCAGTACCGCGGCCTGATCGTGGCCGAACAATCCCATCAGCCACCAGCCGCGCGCCGCTGACGCGAGGCCCTTCTGGTCGTAGAACACCACCCGGGAGGCGTTGGACACCCCCATGGCGCCCATCAGCTTCGCGAACCGGCCCGGCGCCGGCACCATGTGCGGCAGCTCGGTATCGGGATCGGCGATCTCGTTGATATCGAAATACCGTGCGCCCGGGACATGGGCCTTCAGATACTCTTCCCGCCCGTTCTTCTCCTCGTTCGGCAGATACAAGGTGGCATCGAAAAGGACGAGGTCCGGCTTGCCCAGTTCGGCAGCGAGCCACTCGGTGCTGACCAGCGGTTCCATCCGCCTATTCCGCCGCCGCCACGATGATCCGCCGGTTCTGCTTGCCCTTGCTCTCCATCTTCACCACTCGCACCGGCCCGATCTCGCCCGTGCGGGCTACATGCGTCCCGCCGCAGGGCTGCAGGTCCACCGGCGGGTCGCCCAGGCCGATGCGCACCAGCCGCACGCGCCCCGTGCCGCGCGGCGGCTTCACCGAAAGGGTCCGCACCAGCCCGGGATCGGAGTCCAGCACCGCCTCGTCCACCCATTCGGTGGTGACGAGATGGTCGGCGGCGATCAGCGCGTTCAGCCCCGCCTCGATTTCCTCTTTCGGCGGCGGGTTCGGCAGGTCGAAATCGAGCCGCGAGCGGTCTACGCCCACCGATCCGCCGGTCACCGCGGCGTCCCGCAACAGCACCGAAAGCAGATGCAGGGAGGTATGCGCCCGCATCAGCCGGTGCCGCCGCTCCCAGTCGATCGCCATCTCCACGGTCGCGCCGACCGGCGGCAACGCCGCGTCGGCCGCTGCGAGGTGAAGGATGGTTTCCCCTTCGCCCTTCACCGTATCTGCGATTGGCGTTTCGCCACCGGCCCAGCGCAGCACCCCGACATCCCCCGGCTGCCCGCCGGACCTTGCATAGAAAATGGTCCGGTCGAGCACGATCCCGTCCGGTCCGCTCGCCAGCACCCTCGCCGAGCCCTCCGTCCGCCGAGGATCATCCAGAAACAGCCGTTCCGTCATCGCTTCATCCACTCCGTGCGCAGCGCCGGCCGGCGCGCGTTGAGCCATAGCAGTGCGATCGCCGCCACCGAATTGGCGATGCGTCCCGCCAGGACTGCGCCGATCGCATCCTCTGCGGGCCAGACGCGCAGGCGAATGTCCTCCTGCTCCGCCGCCATTCCCGCATGGCCGGCGATGCCATCCGGCCCGGCCGCGGGCGCGCGGATCCGTCCGGCGTACAGCTCGCACAGCTCGTCCGAGCCGCCGGGGGTCAACAGAAATGCCCCGATGCGCTCCAGCCGGTCCGGCTCCAGCCCCATTTCCTCGCGCGCCTCACGCCTGATGGTCGCTTCCGGGGCTTCGTCCTCGTCGCAAAGCCCGGCCGGCACTTCGATCATGACAGGATCCAGCCCAGCGGCCAGCGCCGGCAGGCGAAACTGTTCGATGAGCACGACCGCGTCCTGGTGCGGGTCGTAGGGCAGCACAGCCGCGGCCCGCCCGCGCCGCCACAGCTCCCAGGTCCGGCGCGCGCTCCACGCGCCGTCGAAACGGCGGTGGCGAAACTGGACCACGTCCAGGGGGAACCGGCCGTCCCACACACGCTCGCCGGAGTCGAGGTGGACGTCGGGATGGGGCGGCAGGGGGGACATTCCGTTCAGCATAAGGCGCCGCTGCGGCGGCGCTACCCCGAGAAGCGCACCCTCTGCCGCACCCGCCGCGTCAGCTTGGAATGAAGCAAGCAAGCAAGATTAACCACAGAGATGCAGCCCGCCGGCGCGCGAAGCGCGAACCACTTCTCCCCGCCGCCTCTGTGCCTCTGCGTCTCTGTGGTTGATCTTACTTTTTGCTTTCTTGCGAAAACTCATCGCGCTCAGGCGTGCGCCGGCGGCGTCTTCTCGATCACTCCTGTCATGGGAATGAAAAACACCCCCATATCCCGCCGCGAGTGAATCTTCCCCTCGGCGTCCTTCGTATAGACATACAACACCTGCCCGCGCTTGAACGGCTGCCCGATTGGAATGATCATCCGCCCGCCCGGCTTCATCTGCTTGAACAGATCCGGCGGCGCATATTGGGCAGCGCAGGTCACCATGATGATGTCGAACCCGTCGGTAACCTCCGGCCAGCCGTAATAACCGTCGCCAACCCGCGTGTGCACATTGTCGTAGCCCAGCGGGTTAAAGATCCGGCTCACCGCCTTGCCCAGCGGCGAGATGATCTCGATCGTATAAGCCTGCGCCACGATGCGCGACAGCAGCGCGCTCTGAAACCCGCTGCCCGTGCCCACCTCCAGCGTCGTCATCCCCGGCTTCGGCTCGGCGATCTGCGTCATATACGCCTGCCCCAGATAGTCCGACAACGCCGAGCCGTAGCCGATCGCCCACGGCTTCGGGTCGGACTCATACGCATCGCCCGGCGTCGCCCGGCGCTCGGAGTAGATGTAATGGAAATACTCCCGCGGCACGGCTTCGAACGCCGCCATCACGTTCGGATCGGGTGCGTGCAGGCGGTCCTTCAGATACGCCTCGACCCGCTTCATCGCCGCCGGCTTGCGCGCCTGGATCGCCTGGAACTGCTCGTCCGTCAGGCTCACCGGCCGGCCCGACTGCCGCATCGCGGCCTCGTACGCCGCACGGTTCCAGGTGGCCTGCGCTGCAATAGCGTGCCGCGTCACGGCCGACGCCGCAGCAGCGGCAATCAGTCCGCGCCGTGTGACCTGACCGGCAATTGAAACCACTGCAGCCTCCGCGATGCCGGAAAACCAGCCAAGGCCACACCATACAACGCCACGGCGCAGCAGAGAACCGTGTCGTAGCCCGCCTGCCGCGCAATCAGGTTCGCCAGCGGCGTCGCCACCACAGAGAAAGCGCCGTTCAGCCCCCAGGCCCAGGGCAGAGCGCCGCCCTGGCCCAGCCGCGACAGCCCGAGCGGAAACGGCAGGCCCAATGCCAGCGCCAGCGGCGCGGTGACTATCAGCACGAGCCCCGCCCGGATGATCCAAGGCGCGCCGAGCGTCGCCACGATCAGCGGCTGCAGCCCGACCACGACCGCCACGCTCCAGACGGCGACAACCAGTGCCGCCGTCGCGACGCCCCGGCGCGGCAAAGCGTGCCATCGGCCGGACAACGCGCTGCCGATACCCGAAAAGATCAGCATTCCGGTCAGCACGAGGGCAAAGCCGCTGGCCCGGTCGTTCAGCCACAGGCTCGCCTGTTCTATTAGAAAGATTTCGAGGAACAGAAAACCCAACCCCAGCGCGGAAAAGTATATCGCCACGCGGGCGAACCCGCCGCTCTCCGGCCGCACCCGGCCCGAGGCCGCCAGCGGCACCAGCAGCACCACAAGCGCGATCACCGCCGCCTGGGCCAGCACCGCCAGATTGACCAGCGCGCCGATCTCCGCCTGTGGCAACACCTCCAGCCGGCGCAGCAGCAGGCCGAGCTGCGACAGGCGCAAGGCCGAGTAAAAGAACGGCCGATCGAGCGTCATCGGCGCCAGGCTGAACGCCGCGCCGGACGGCGTCGGCTCGCCGGCGAGTACGGCGCCGGCTTCGTCGGCGATCGAATCATCCGGCCCGCCGGACGCCATCTCGCCCGCGGCAAAGGAAACAGCCGGAAGGTCGTTGTAGATACTGGCCCGCGCGTGGGCGACATCGATCCCCGGATACCAGGAGACATCGAACGAGCGCTGGTCGCAAAGCCGGCGCAGTTCTGCGATCGTCGCGGCATCGAACGGAGTCGCCGACACCAGGATGCGGGCATTCCAGGCCGAGCGATAAAGCAGGACATGCCTGGCCGGATCGGCAATTCCTGCCATGCGCAATGCGGTTCGGACCGTCCCCAGCACCCGCAGCGCATACACCGGAAAATCACGGATCGAGACCGGGATGGAAACGAGCCCTCCCGGCGCCAGGGCAGTCAAATCGGCGGCGACCGCCTCCGCCGTGAAGGCGATCGAATTGGTCGGCGCCGCATCGAGAAAATCCGCGGAAATATCGATGAGGTCGTAGCGGTCGCCCGACCGCGCCGCGGCCAGAGGCCCCTGCCCGCGCAACCGGACCGCCGCATCCGCCGCGAACGGCGGCGAAGGCCCGAGCCCATGCCGCAAAGCGCCCAGCAGGACCGGCTCCGGCTCCAAGGCGACCACCGAACGCGCACCAAGCGCCCGCGCCTCGGCAATGCGGAACCCGCCCGAAGCGCCGGCCAGCAGAACCCGCGGATGCGCGATCAGCATATAGGGCAGTGCGTCCAGCGCCGCCCTCGCGTAGCCGGCATCCAGACCGCCCGGCTTCGGCAAGGCGGCGATCCGCTCTCCATCGCGATACAGCCCAAAACTGCGCGGCGGCCCGGACAGGCCCAGCATGCCGGCATCGTTCGAAACGTCGGTGTCCACTCGCTCGGTAAAGTCGTCGAGCAACGTATAGGCGCCGCGCGGAGCGTTGACCTCGGCGAGCACGCGCGCGCCGGGCGTGTGCGCCGGTGCATAAATCGGCTTGAAATCGTTCACCTGCGGCTGCCGGCCAAACAGCAGCAGCGCCTCGACCGCGATCAGCGCCAGCGCAGCGGCAGCCGTGCCTGCCCAACGCCGCTGGCCGGCGATGAACAGGGCGCTGGCTGCGAGCGGCAGCAACAGGATGGGAACCAAACGAAACGGATGCACCAGAAACATCAGCGCCATGACCAGCGCAGCACCCGCGCCAGCCCCGGTCAGGTCCCAGGCATAGACCGTCCCGACGCGGTCGGCGTTCAGCACGAAAGCGAGGCTGACGAACAGGCCGGCCAGAAAAAAGAACGGCAGCAGCGCCAAGTAATAGCCGGCGATGTTCCAGAGCTGCGCTTCCCAGGTCACCGGGTTCTGCAGTTGCAACGGGTTGAACGGATTGCCGATGACGAAATGGAATCCCAGACCGGCGGCCGCGATCAGCAGCGGCGGCAACACCAGCATCAGGGTGGGGCTGTGCCGGACTGCGGCATCGCGGGTCAGCGCCAGCACCACCCCGCTTAGCGCGAACCCAGCCATCACGATGGAAATGACCCAGTAGCCATAATCCGACCACTGGGCCACGGCGAAATACCGGGTCAGCGCAATCTCGCACCCGAGCGCGGACAATGAGACGAGGAACAGCGGCACCAGCGCCAGGCGGCCGCCGGTCAACGCTGTGGGATTCACGGCCAGACGCGTTGGCGAATGAAGTTGTCCATCAGCGCATTGAAGCGCACGGCATCGTCGATGAACAGCGCGTGGCCGGCACCGGCGAAGACCGCTGTCTCCGTGTTCGGACGGTTATGGGCCAGGTTGTACGCTTGCGCCGCGAGGCCGGCGCGCACCACGTAGAGCAACGGCTTGGCCGTGGAATAGATCGCCTCCCGCCAATAGGTCCGCGGCACCGGATAGGATATCAGCTCGCGCGCCGCCCAGTCCGGCGTATGCAGGGTTGCTTCCGTCAGGCGGTCGAGCCAGGCAGGGCTTTGCGCCGTGCGGAACATCGCGTGGACGAAGCGCTCCATGTACAGCGGCGACGGCAGCCGCGGCGCCGGACGATGCGCCACCAGCCTCGGCGCCGGCGCTTCACCGACGGAATTATCGACCAACACCAACCCGGCGACCGCCCGGTCGCCACGCGTATGGATATAGGCGAGCGAGTCCAGCACCCCGAGCGACCATCCCACAAGCAATACCGGCGACCGGCCAAGCCGGTCGATCAGCTCGGCGATGTCCTGCCCGCGCCGCCCCGGGTCATAGCCCGTCGCCGCGACCTCGGAACCGCCCTGCCCGCGCGGGTCGAACGCGACCACGTGATAGGAGCGGCTGAAGAACGTGAGCTGTGTCGCCCAGATCCAGGCGGGCATACGCCACCCCGGCACGAACACGATCGTCGGCTGCGCCGTCCGGCCGGCCTCGATATAGTGCAGCCGGACGCCGTCGCTCGACAGGAAGAACCGGTCCTGCGCCGTTGCTGGCCGTGCCCCGAGAAGCCCGGCCAGAAGCAGCAGAACCGCGGGACGCGCCCACCATCGCATGGCCGGACAATGGCCGGGCTACCCGATGCCGTGTCAACGATTCTCTGAGCATCTTGCAGGGGATCGCATAGGTCCAAGCACAGCTTTTCCCCTCTCCACCCCACGCTTGCAGGGGGAGAGGGAGGGGTGAGGGGCGCGCCAGCCGGAACGAAATTCGGTGTGTTGGGTGTGCCACCCTCACCCGCCACGCTACGCGCGGCGACGGTCCGAACCGGGGACATAGGTGACAGTTTGGCCCGACGACATGGGTAACAGGTTTACTGGTTGGCATGGAGGTGACCCATGCCGTGGCAGAGGACCGGACCCATGGACGAGCGGATGTCGCTGATTGTGAGCTGGCAGGAGGACGGGCTTTCGATTTCGGAGCTGTGCCAGCGCTATGGCGTTAGCCGCAAGACCGGTTACAAGTGGATAGAGCGGTATGAGAACGAGGGTTTTGCCGGGCTGTGCGACCGCAGCCGGGCGCCGCATCACTCTCCGCGGCAGGTGACGGGGTCGATCGCCGAGGCAGCGGTAGCGGCGCGGCGGGAGCACCCGAGCTGGGGGCCGCGCAAGCTGCGGGCGTGGCTTTCGGCGCGCGATCCGCAGGTGGTGTGGCCGGCGGCCAGCACTTTGGGTGTGTTGTTCGACGAAGCGGGCCTGACGGTGCCGCGGCGCCGGCGCGAGCGGGTGCCGCCGCGCAGCGCGCCGTTTGCCGGCTGCGAGGGTCCGAACGCGGTGTGGACGGCCGATTTCAAGGGCTGGTTTCGCACCGCCGACGGCGCGCGCTGCGAGCCGTTCACGTTGTTGGACAGTTGGAGCCGCTATCTGTTGCGCTGCCAGGCGGTGCGGCGGACCGATACCGCGACGGTGCAGGCGATCCTGGCGGCGGCGTTCCGCGAGTATGGCCTGCCGATGGCGCTGCGCAGCGACAACGGCTCGCCGTTTGCCGGACGCGGCGCCGGCGGCTTGAGCCGGTTATCGGTGTGGCTGATCAAGCTTTCGGTGCGGCCGGATCGGATCGATCCAGGCTCGCCGCAGCAGAACGGTCGGCACGAGCGGATGCACCTGACGCTGCAGCAGGAGACGGCAAGCCCGCCGGCGGCGAGCTTGCGGGCGCAGGCCCGCAGCTTCGCGGTGTTCCGCCGCTGTTACAATGCGGAGCGGCCGCACGAGGCGCTGGGCCAGCAAGTGCCGGCGCGGCATTATCAGCCGAGCCCGCGCGCCTACACCGGCAAGCTGTGTTCGCCGGAGTATCCTGGCGTTGAGCTGGTGCGCCAGGTGCGCTCGAACGGCGAGATCAAGTGGCGTGGCGAGCGGGTGTTCCTGGGCGAGCCGTTGATCGGCGAACCGGTCGGGCTGCACCCGATCGCCGACGGCGAATGGCGGGTGATGTATGGCCCGATCGAGCTCGGTTTGCTGGACGCGAAGGGCCGCTTGCGCCAGCCGCGGCGCCGCCGCCGTCGGGTAGCCTGTGGATTTGTGGACAACGCACGCGCGTTGCCCACAACCCCACAGGGCCAACAACAACCGCAAGCCGATCTGGTTCGATGACGGATGAAAAGTGTTACCCATGTCGCCGGTCTATTCTGTTACCCATGTCGCCGGTTGGACACGACCTCTCCCGCGGTGCGGGAGAGGCGATTGTGGCCAAATGCGACCGCCGTACAGAGCCTCGTTCGTGCGCGGCGCCGCCAACCCGCGCGCATACCAGCGGGATCACTCGACCAGCGCCCGAAGCTCCTCCGGACGCAGCAGCATGATGTAGCCGTCCGCCAGTTCCACCGCGCCATCGTCGCGCCAGATGCGAAGCTGCTTGTTGACGCTCTCGCGGGAGGAAGCGACCAGGTTGGACAGCTCCCGCTGCGACATCTTTATCTCGATCCGAATGCCGCCGTTGGTCTGCCGGCCATACTCGCCGGCAAGCTTCAGCAGTACGCGCGCCAGCCGGGCCGGCAGATCGAACAGAGCCAATTCCTCCAGGGCCGAGCTGGTCTGCCGCAGCTTTTCGCAGAGCACCACCAGCAGCCGCAGCAGAAAATCGCTGTTATGCCGCAGGAAGGGCAGAAAGTTGCGCCGCTCCAGCACCAGCAGCAGCGTCTCCTCGATCGCCGAGCAGTCGGCGCTGCGCGGCTTGCCGTCCAACAACGCGAGTTCCCCGAACACCTCGCCGGGATTGATGACGTTGAGCGTGACTTCCTTGCCTTCGGCCGAGACCGAACTAACCCTGACGCGGCCGGTCAACACCGCCATCATTGACGTCCCTTCGTCGCCCTTCTGGAATATCGATCCGCCGCGCGGCACCCGCCGTTCGGAGGACAGTTTCACGACCTCGTCCAGCTCCTCCGGCTTCGTTGTCTCGAAGACCGGACTGCTCAACAGCGCCGCGCGCTTTGCCTCGCGATCAAGCTTGACCACCCAGCCCCCCGGTTCGCTTTCTTACCCCTGCGGAGCAATCTAGCGACAACGAACCGATCGGGGAAACCCGCCCGAAAGCGGCAACCGGAGCAAAGGACGGCCATGACGGAGAGCTACGCGACCCTACGTGTCGAATCACCGCAACCGCATACCGTGCTGGTGACCCTCGATCGCCCCGAGGCCGCCAATGCCATGAACACGCAGATGGGGCACGATCTGTTCGCCCTGTTCGATGCGATCAACGCCGCGCCGGGGCGGCAACGCTGCATCGTGGTCACCGGCGCCGGCCCGCGCGCCTTCTGCGCCGGCGGCGACCTCAAGGAACGGCTCGGCATGACCGACGAGCAGTGGCAGGACCAGCATCTGATCTTCGAGCGCGCCATCCGGGCGATTATCGGCTGCCCGGTGCCGGTGATCGCCGCGGTCAATGGCGCAGCCTTTGCCGGCGGGCTGGAGATCGCGCTGTGCTGCGATTTCATCTACGCGGCCGAACACGCCCGCTTCGCGCTGACCGAGGTCACGCTGGGGATCATGCCGGGCGCCGGGGGCACCCAGAACCTGCCCCGCGCGGTAGGCGCGCGACGGGCCAAGGAGATCATGCTGACCGGCGCACCATTTTCGGCGCGGGAGGCGCTGGACTGGGTCATGGTCAACCGCATCTGCGCAGCCGAAGCGCTGTTGCCGGAAGCGCTGGCGACGGCGGCGACCATCGCCGCCAATGCGCCGATCTCCACCAGACAGATCAAACAGGCGGTGAATTATGGGCTGAACATGGATCTAACGAGCGGCATGATGTTCGAGATCGAAGCCTATAACCGCTTGGTGCCGACCGAGGACCGGCGCGAGGGCATCCGGGCCTTCAACGAAAAGCGCAAACCGAATTTTCTCGGCCGCTGATCCTCGCCCCGCGGCAAACATGCAACAGCGTTGCGACTTGTCGCGTGCTGGAAACCGCATTCAAAAGCTGGCGGAACCTGGACCATGCCGAGGATCAGGCGGAGCTGGCCTGCGACGTGGCGCGCTTGCCAACAGCGGTGGCGGACACATCGTGTTCGGCTTCAACGAAGATACGCTGGCACCGACCGATACCGAGCCGTTCGGGACCCTTTGCACCCAGGACCGGATTGAGGCCATAGCCGCCGCCTATCTCGACCGCCGCCGCGTTGCGACGTGCACCTTCTGCGTTCGGCGCTCGGGAACACGCATCCGGTCATCCGCGTCGCCGGGCATCGTGTGACGCCTGTTTGCGTTCGGCATGACGGACCGTTGATTGGCGGCGCAAGGCTGCTTGAGCGCGGCGCTGTTTACATCCGCCGGCATGCGCCGCCACGCGGCGGGCTCGGTGCGACGCACCGGCCCGAGACGGCCCGTGCCGAGACGCCGCAGGACTGGGCGCAACTCATTCGCCGCTGCGTGCGGCAGGATCGCACGGCGCTGCTGGGAGCGATCGAAGCGGCGTTGGAGCAGCGCCGCCCGCCCGAAAAGCTGGATGAACGGCTCCTGGCCTGGCATGAGGCGACGCGTGCCGCTTTCCTGGCGCTGGTTCCGCGCAGTCCCGCCGCCGAGCGCCTCGCCCGCAGCCACTATGTGTTCGGCTACGCGCTGGAGATGTCTCGGCCACATGTGGTGGACCATGCGCAATTGCCGGAATTCCTGCGGCAGTGCGTTCCGGGCGCAGGAGCTGTTGCGCGCTTCGCCCTACGTGTTCGAACCGCCCTATCGTCTTGCGGCGCGGCCGCGTTTTGCCACCGATCCAGCCCTCGGCGATGACGAGACGGATTTCCTGGAAACGGCTTGGCTGCGCGCCTATCCGCCGCTCGAAACCGTCGATCACTGGCGTGTCTCCCCGGCCGGAACTCGCCACGATCGTTCGCGATTAGCGTGAGGACCTGACCAGCAGCAACGCGTCAGCCGAGCAGCCGGGCGCGTGGATCAGCCCCGACCTGCTGGCGCGGGAGCTAGCGGAGTTGGTCTGGCACGCACGGAACTTTGTCGGGTTCTTCGCCGGTGTCCGGCGCGTCTTGTTTCGTTGCGAATGGTGGGGTTTGACCGGTCGGGTCCTGCGCGACGGGGAGGGTCATTGGGTTCAGACCGGATCGGCCCTCGGAGACCATCGTGCCGTTTGGCACGACACGCCGCTTGCCGCGCTCTCGGAGGCTTGGTCCGATGCGGTCGCGCATCTCATGGCGCCGGTGCTGCGAGCGCTGGTTGTTGGCGTCGCGCTTTTCTCGGGTGGCCTGCATGCGCATCAGCAGGCGCATCGCGCTTTCCGTCCGGCGCATCATGGCATCCGCCTGGGCGAGGCATTTGGCGGCCCATTGGGCGGGTGATGACGGGTTGGCGGGCGAGACGCTGGCAGTCCTTCCACTGTTCGGAGGCGCCGACATAGAGGGCGGCGATGTCGGCCTCGGCGTATAGAGTGCAGAACGTTGGGAGCGTCCAGCTAAATGACTGTCAGGTTTTGGTACCGTGTTGTCCCGTGGCGGGACGGTTAGCGATCGAGCACCGTGCGCAGGAAATCCCGTGTCCGCTGCTCCTGCGGCGCCCCGAAAATCCGTTCCGGCGAGTCCTGCTCGACGATCCTGCCGTGGTCCATGAACACCACCCGAGAGGCCACCTGGCGGGCGAAGTTCATTTCATGCGTGACGACCAGCATCGTCATGCCCTCCCGAGCTAGCCTTCGCATGACCGCGAGCACCTCGGCGACCAGTTCCGGGTCCAGCGCGCTGGTGACCTCGTCGAACAGCATCGCCTTCGGGTCCATTGCCAGCGCCCGTGCGATCGCGGCGCGCTGTTGCTGGCCCCCGGAGAGTTCTTCCGGATACGCGTGGGCCTTGTCCGACAGACCAACCATGGCCAGGAGTTCGGCGGCGCGGCGCCGCGCGGCATCTTTGGGCCGCCGCAGCACGTGAAGCGGCGCCTCGATGATGTTCCCCATCACCGTGAGGTGCGGAAACAGGTTGAAGTGCTGGAACACCATGCCGACCTGCGCCCGGACGGCGGCGATGGCGCGGTTGGAATGCGCCTTGAAAACCCCACCCACCTCCTCGCGATAGGCCAGCCGGCCGTCGATGACGATGCGGCCTGCCTCCGGCGTCTCCAGATGGTTGATGCAGCGCAGCAGCGTCGATTTGCCACTGCCGGAGGGACCTATGATGCAGATCACTTCGCCGGCGACAACCGAGAGATCGATGCCGTCCAGCACGTGCAAGGTGCCGAAATATTTGTGTAGGTCCTCGACCTCGATCATCTGCTTTGTCACGCCCGCCGCCTTCGCCGGTACCCCGTGCGGGTGACCCGTTCCAGGTAACCAACCAGTCGTGCCGCCGGAAAGCTGACGGCAAAATACATGACGCCGACCACGGTATACAGTGTGAAATACTGATAGCTCAGCGCAGCGCGGACTTGCGCCGTGAACACCAGCTCCTGAATGCTCACCGCCGAGGCCAGCGCCGTGTCCTTGAACAGGCCGATGAAGTAATTGCCGAGCGTGGGAATAATGAGGCGAATCGCCTGCGGCAGGATGATGCGCCGCATGGCCAGCGCGTGCGTCATGCCGAGCGCCGCGGCCGCGTCATGTTGGCCGCGCGCGATCGCCAGGATGCCGCCGCGATAAACCTCGGAGATGTAGGCCGAATAGTTCAGCGTCAGGGCGAGCACCCCGGCAGCGAAGGCGTCGAGCCGGATGCCGATCGACGGCAGCACATAATAGACGTAGATGAGCTGCAGCAAAAGCGGCGTCCCGCGGATCACCTCGATATAGCTCTTCACCGCCCAGCGAAGCGGCGCAATGCGCGACATTCCCGCCAAAGCGACGAACAGGGCGAAGATCAAGCTGAGGACGATTACGACAAGCGTCAGCTCGACGGTGATCAACAACCCGCCGAGCAGCGGCCCTATATTCTGAACCGCGACTTGCGGATTGAATAGTTCGAACACGTGCCTTCAGGGAAGTTGGCCGGGCGGACGCCGCCGCCTCGGCCGCCGATGGCTTTAGGGATGCAGCGTGAACATGACCAGGTTGCGGTCGGACAGTCCGTACTTCTTCAGGATGGTGCTGACCTCGCCACTGGCGCGAATTTCCGCCAGCGCCCCGGTGTAGGCTGCCCGCAACGAGCAATCCTCCTTGCGGATACCGTAACGCGCCATGCCGTAGCCGCCACCCTGGATCATGTTGGTGGGAACCGGAATGTTCCACAGGGGATCGAGGCTGTTGTTCGGGTTCTGCTTGTTGAATTCCCTATAGACGACATCATCTTCCAGCACGGCATCGAGACGTCCCTGGTTGAGGCTCTGCAGCTCATCCACCTCCTGCTTGAACTCGGTCGTTTCCACACCGAGCCGGCGCAAATACAAATCCGCGGCGCTGCCGGTGATGCTGCCGACTCTCTTGCCCTTCAACTGGTCATAGCTCGTGACGTTCAGCGGGTTGCCTTTCTGCACGATCAATACCGGCCCATACCACCAGGCCGGGCCGGAGAAGCTGATCACCTTGATGCGCTCGGGCGTCACGTGGATATCAGCGCCGATCACGTCGATACGGCGCGACAGCAACGAAGGAATGACCGATTCCCAAGGCATCCAGACGACGTTGATCTTCTTGATGCCGAGGACGTCGAGCGCCGCCTTGTTGATGTCCCAGTCGATCCCGGTTGGCTGCTTGTTGGCGTCCTGATAGGCCTCCGGCGGGTTGACGTTGAAGCCGATCGAGATTCCGTTCTTGACCGCGTTTTGGTAGGAAGGATCGCCGCAATTCGCGACATCCGGCTTCATTTCTACATAGAAATTCTGTTCCTGCGCCAGCGCCGGTCGTCCGGCGAGGGCCCATGCTGCGAGTACCAAGGCGAAACCGGCGGCGAGAGCAATGCGCGGCGAACGGACCATCGATACTTCCTCCTTGTTGTCCGCACGCTAGCACAGCACCCGGTCGGCGCAAGATTCGCAGCGGCGGCTTTGCGAACCCGGCGCGTGGTTGCTTAATGATCGCGAAGCCGGATCGCGGAGGAGGCGCTAAGATGAAGATCACTGACGTGCAGGCTATCTATCTCCGTCTGCCGGAAATCCAGCAGCGCACCGACAGCTCGCAGGATGCACTCCTGGTCAAGGTCACCACCGACGCCGGCCTTGTCGGCTGGGGCGAGGTGGATGGCTGCCCCCAGGTGGCCAAGGCCGTGATCGAGGCCAGTTACTCGCATACCCAAGTCAACGGCCTGCGCGCGATCCTGCTGGGCGAGGACCCGCTCGACACCACACGGCTCTGGAACAAGATGTACCAATCGACCCTGTATTTCGGCCGCAGCGGCGCCACGATCCAGGCGATGGCCGGCGTCGATATCGCGCTGTGGGACATCAAGGGCAAGGCACTCGGTCAGCCGATCGCCACCTTGCTCGGCGGCGCGCAGCGGAACACGATGCGTGTCTATTCCTCCAACATGTTTCAGTTCACGGTCGAGGCGACTGTCGAGCGGGCGAAACGGGCGATCGACACCGGCCACACCGCGGTCAAGTTCGGCTGGGAGCCGTTCGGCCGCGACGCCGCGACCGATCTTCGCTATATCGAGGCGATCCGCCACGCGATCGGCGATACTAACGATTTCATGCTGGACGTCGGGCTCGCTTGGGACGCGAAGACCACGCTACAGCACGCCCGATTGTTCGAGCCCTATCGGCTGTTCTGGATTGAAGAACCGCTGCCGCCGGACGACTACTCCGGCTATGCCAAGGTCTCGCGCGGCTGCCCTCAGCACATCGCCGCCGGCGAGCAGGAGTGCAGCGTAGTCGGCTTCGAGCGGCTGATCGACGAGGGCGGCATCGACATCGTGCAGATCGACTTGACGCGCTGCGGGTTCACCCAGGCCATGCGCATCGCCGCCTACGCCCAGCGGCGCGGGCGCAAGGTGTGCAACCATAATTTCACCACTGACATAAACACTGCCGCATCGCTGCACTTCCTGTGCGCGATCGAGAACGCACTTGTCATGGAATATTGCGTCGAACCGAGCGAGATCTCGCGCCACTTGGCGAAGCGCCCAGTTACCATCCGAGACGGTGTCGCGCACCTGCCGTCGGAACCGGGACTGGGTATCGAGCCGAACCCTGAGATCATCGAAAAATATCTGGCGCGCGACTGAGCGAGGAGGACTTATCGCTGCGGATCGGGCCGGCATATCCGCGTGCGTGAGTTTTTTGTGGCCGCCCCTTCACCCCGGCCTCCCCGCAAGGGGAAGGGGAGGTTAGCTGCCGACTGCTACGTTGTCGTAAACTCCGACACCTTGCAGCAGAAGAAACCGGCACGGCCCGTCATCCTTGCCGCGCACAAGGTGCGCGGTATTCGGCGCGACCACACAGGTTTCACCCGGCCGCAACTCATGCACCGCGCGCGGCGCACGGGTTTCCACCACCATCGGGCCGTCGAGGCAGAAAAATCGGTCGGTAATCTCCGAGTGATAGTGCCAGGGCACGCACTCCCCGGCGGCCAGGGTCAGGACGGAGGCGCGCATGTCCGCGCCCTCCATCACCGTTTCGTATCCGGCGATCTCCAACCGCATCCCCCGCGCGCGCACCTCCATGAGCCGCCCTCCCGTGTTACTCCACCGTCATGCATATCAGCATTGTCATGGGGTTGCGAGGCGTGCCGCAACATCACTGTTACAAATCCCGCCGATATGTCCGCGTCATGATCCGCCGTCGCTTCGCCTGGCTCGGCATCGCGCTGGTGCTGACCGGCTGCGACCTGGGTCCCGATTACAGGAAACCTGCGCTCGACATCCCGCCGCAGTTCCGCGCAACGCCCGCAACCCAGCAAGCCGCATGGCCTGCCCAGGATTGGTGGCGCGCTTTTAATTCGCCTGTCCTCGATCAACTGATCAACGAGGCCCGGGTGCAGAATTTCGATATCGCCGCCGCAATTGCTCGCATCCGCCAGGCTGACGCGCAGGTGCGCATCGCCGGGGCACCGCTGTTCCCCAGCCTGGATGCCACCGCGGCGGCCAGCTATTCGCAGACCGGGATATCGCGCAGCGGCTTCGGCGTGAACACTGTCGGCAGCAGCACACGAACGATCGTAACGCACAGCTACAATGTCGGGCTGAATGCTGCGTACGAAGCGGATTTCTGGGGCAAGAACCTGGCCACCCGCCAGTCCGCCGTCGCCAGCGCCATGTTCAGCCGCTTCGACCAGCAGACCGTGGCGCTGACGGTAGTCACCGACGTGGCGCAGACCTGGTTCACCGCCCTGGCCGATGCCGACCGGCTGGTGGTCGCGCAGCACAACCTGGCGGTTGCGGAGCAAACATTCTCGGTCATCAACGGCCGCTTCCAGGTCGGCACCGCCAGCGCGCTCGATGTTGCGCAGCAGCAGGCGCTGGTCGAGCAGGTGCGCGCCAACATTCCGGCCCTGCAAAGCTTGTTGGAACAGGAGCTGATCGGTCTCGGCATCCTGGTCGGCAGGCCGCCCGAGCAGGTGACGGTGCGGCCGGGCACGCTGACGGCGCTTTCCTTGCCGCCGGTCTGGCCCGGCCTGCCCTCGCAGTTGCTGGCGCGGCGGCCGGATGTCGCCTCGGCCGAGGCGCAGCTCGTGGCTGCCAATTTCAACATCAAGGCAGCCCGGGCCGCGTTCTTTCCGACCATCCAGCTCACCGGCCAGCGCGGCTTTCAGAACGCCGCGCTCGGCACCCTGTTCACGCCGGGCGGCATCATCGAAACGCTATCCGCCAGCCTGGTCCAGCCGGTGTTCGATGCCGGCCTGCTGCGCGGCCAGTTGGAGCAGACGAAGGGGCGTTACGATGAGTTACTCGCCGACTACCGCAAAGCGGTGGTACAGGCCTTCACCGACGTGGAGGATGCCTTGACCGCCTGGCGCTACGCGACCGAACAGCAGGCGCTGCAGCAGAACGCGGTGGATGCCGCCCAGCGCGCCTTGGCGATCGCGGAGGCGCAGCTCGATGCCGGCACGGTCGATGTCACCACGGTGCTCACCATCCAGCAGACCCTGTTCACGGATGAGGACACGCTGGTACAAGTCAGGCTGTCCCGCTTCATCGGGCTGCTCGATCTCTACAAGGCGCTTGGCGGCGGCTGGCAGGAGCCCGCGGGACCGATCCCGGCGCAGTTCCCGGGACTGCAGCCGGGCGTGGTGCCCGGCGGGTTCGCCCTGCCAGTGGGAGGGAACGTGCAGTGACGGATTGCCGGACAAGGACCGCCTGACCCTATGGATATAGGCACGCACGACCGCGCCGCCTTCGTTACCGACCAGCCCCGGACGCGCCGGCGCTCGCGCCTTGGCATGGCGGTCCTGTCGGCGCTGCTGCTCGCCGGCATCGGTGCGGCGGTGTTTCTCTGGCCGGCCAAAAAACCCGCCGAGCCAGCGGCCGGGCGGTTCGGGACGACAGCGGTGCCCGTGCTGGTCAGCACCGCGCAGCGCGAGGACGTCCCGATCTATCTCGACGGGCTCGGCACCGTGCAGGCCTTCAACACCGTCACCGTGAAGGCGATGGTCGATGGCCCGCTGCTGGATGTCGATTTCAAGGAAGGCCAAGACGTCAGGAAAGGCGACGTGCTCGCCCGTATCGATCCGCGCATCTATCAGGCCGCGCTCGAACTGGCGGTCGGCAAGAAGGCGCAGGACGAGGCCAACCTCGCCAATGCCCGCGTCGATCTCGCCCGCTACGAGAAGCTGGTTGCCAACAAATACACCTCCGCCCAGCAGGCGGACACGCAACGCGCGCTGGTGGCCCAGTTGGTGGCGCAGGTGCAGCAGGACCAGGCGCAGATCGATACCGCGAAAACCAATCTGAGCTACACAACGATCACCTCGCCGCTGGACGGGCGCACAGGCATCCGGCTGGTCGATGCCGGCAATATCGTGCACGCCGCCGACACCACCGGGATCGTGGTGATCACCCAGTTGCACCCGATCTCAGTGATCTTCACGCTGCCGCAACAGGACCTGGAGCAGGTCGCCGCGGCGATGCACGCCGGCGCGCCGCGCGTGCTGGCTTATCCACAGGGTGCGGGCATCGATCCGAAGAACGTGCTGGATACCGGCACGCTGGCGGTGCTGGACAACGAGGTCGATCCGACCACCGGCACGATCAAGCTGAAAGCCACCTTCCCGAACCCGGACGACAAGCTCTGGCCGGGCGGATTCGTCGGCGTGCGGCTGCAGGTGGCGATCGACCGGAACGCCATCACGGTGCCGCCGGCTGCCGTGCAGCAAGGCCCGAACGGGACATATGTCTATGTGGTCAACGCGGACCATACGGTGACGCGGCACGTGGTGGTTGTCAGCCACCAGGATGAACGGACCGCGGTGATCGCCAACGGTGTCAGTCCAGGCGAGACGGTCGTGACTGACGGGGCGGCCCAGCTCTCGGACGGCAAAAAGGTCGAGATTGCACCGGCGCCCGGCGTTGCCGCGCCGGTCGCGCCGGAGCAAGCGCGAGCACCCGGGGCGCAACGATCGCACCGGCGGCAGGCGCCGTGAGTGCCGCGTGAGCCTCTCCGCTCCGTTCATCGCGCGGCCGATCGCCACCTGGTTGCTCGCTATCGCCATCCTGCTGGCGGGCGCGCTCGGCTATCGCGCCCTGCCGGTTTCCGCGCTGCCGGAGGTGGATTTTCCGACGATCGAGGTGACCACGCAGTTGCCGGGAGCCAGCCCGGAAACGGTTTCGACCCTGCTTACCGCGTCGTTGGAGCGTCAGTTCGGCGAAATACCTGGCCTCGCTTCCATGACGTCGCAGAGTTCGGAGGGCACCAGCCAGATCACGCTGCAATTCGACCTCAACCGAACCCTGGACTCGGTTTCGCAGGATGTGCAGGCGGCGATCAATGCCGCCGGCGGCACGCTACCGGCCAACCTTCCGTATCCGCCGGTCTATTCCAAGGTGAACCCGGCGGACGCGCCGATCCTTACCCTGGCGCTGACGTCGGACTCGATCCCGATCCAACAGATCGGCGACGCGGCCGATACGATGCTGCAACCCAAGCTGGCGCAGCTCGACGGCGTTGGCAAAGTCACCGTCGAGGGCGGCATCCGCCCGGCGGTGCGCGTGCGGGTCGATCCGGCCCGGCTTGCCGCCTATGGCGTCTCGATGGAGGACGTGCGGACGGCCGTCGCCAATGCGAACACCAACGGCGCTAAGGGCGGGTTCGACGGCCCGCGTCTGGCAGTATCGCTCGGCGCCAATGACCAGCTCGTCAATGCGGACCAGTACCGCGATCTGGTCATCGCCTGGCGCAAAGGCGCGCCGGTGCGGCTCTCGGCTGTCGGCCAGGTGGTCAGCGGGTTGGAGAATGACCGCGTCGGCGCCTGGTATTTCGATCACGGCAAACAGATACCGGCGGCGGTGCTGGACATTCAGCGCCAGCCCGGCGCCAACATCGTGCAGACCGTCGATCGCATCAAACAGGCGCTGCCCGAGCTGCAACGCGCAATTCCCGCCGGCATCCGGCTGAGCATCGTCACCGACCGCACGCAGACGATCCGAGCCTCGGTGCGCGACGTGCAGTTCACCCTGATTGCGTCGGTCGTGCTGGTGGTGCTGGTGATCTTCGCCTTCCTCCGTTCGCCGCGCGCCACCTTCATCCCCGCCGTCGCGCTGCCGTTGTCGCTCGTCGGGACGTTCGGGATCATGGACCTGCTGGGCTACAGCCTGGACAACCTCTCGCTGATGGCACTGACGGTCGCCACCGGTTTCGTAGTGGACGATGCGATCGTCATGATCGAGAACGTCGTGCGCTATATTGAGCAGGGCATGCGCCCGCTCGCCGCTGCGTTCCGCGGCGCGGGACAGATCGGCTTCACCATCGTCTCGCTCACCGTGTCGCTGATCGCCGTGTTCATCCCGCTGCTGTTCATGACCGGGGTCGTCGGCCGGCTGTTCAGCGAGTTCGCGATGACGCTGTCCATCGCAGTGGTGGTCTCGGCGGTGGTGTCGCTGACGCTCACGCCGATGATGTGCGGCCGCATCCTGCGCCCGATCGAAGAGCAACATCCGGGCTGGCTGGCCCGCACGCTGGAGGCCGGGTTCGACCGGATGCACGCGGGCTACCGGCACACGCTGGGATCGGCGTTGCGGCATCAGCCTTTCGTGTTGCTGATCGCCATCGCCACGCTGATCGGTACCATCGGGCTTTATGTGATCGTGCCCAAGGGGTTCCTGCCGCAGCAGGACACCGGCGTGATCATGGCGGTGACGGAAGCCGGGCAGGACGTCTCGATCCCGCGCCTCTCCGCCATGCAAAACCAGGCCGCAGCCGCGATCGCGCAGGATCCGGCGGTGACCGGCGTGGTGTCGTTCATCGGTGCCGGCACGATCAACGCCACGCCGAACACCGGCCAGCTTACCATTGCGCTGAAGCCGATCGGCCAGCGCGATTCCGCCCCGACGGTCATCCGTCGGTTGCAGCACGATATCGCCGGCATCCCGGGCCTGACGGCATGGTTCAAACCGGTGCAGGACATCGCGCTCGGCGCTCGTGTGAGCCGGACCGCGTATCAATACACGCTGCTCGATACCGACCCGACGGAGCTTGCGGTCTGGACGCCGAAGCTTGTGGACCGGCTGCGCAGCCTGCCGCAGCTCGCCGGCGTCGCGTCCGACCAGCAGAACAATGGGTTGCAGATGGAGGTCACCGTCGATCGCCAGGCGGCGATGCGGCTCGGCGTCACCATGCAGGCGGTCGAGGACACGCTGTATAACTCGTTCGGCCAGCGCCAGATCTCGACGATCTTCGGCCAGGCGAACCAGTATCGCGTCATCCTGGAATCGACCCAGGCGTGGCAAGCCAATCCCGACATGCTGAAACTGCTGCGGGTGAACGGCGCCAGCGATGTGCAAGTCCCGCTCACCGCCATCGCTACGATCCGGCGCACCACGGCGCCGCTGGTGATCACCCACGAAGCGCAATTTCCATCCGCAACCATCAGCTTCGACCTCGCACCCGGGTATGCGCTGGGCGATGCGGTGCAGGCCGTGCGGCAGGCGGAGCAGTCGATCCGGCTGCCGCCCACGATCAGCGGCAGTTATTCGGGGGACGCTGCCGAGTTCCAGCGCTCGCTCGCCACCGCGCCCTGGCTGATCCTGGCATCGGTGGTGGTGATCTACATCGTGCTCGGCGTCCTGTATGAGAGTTGGATCCACCCGGTCACGATCCTTTCCACGCTGCCGTCCGCGGGCATCGGCGCGCTGCTGGCGATCATGCTGTGCGGCACCGACCTGTCGCTGGTGGCGCTGGTCGGCGTGGTGCTGCTGATGGGCATCGTGAAGAAGAACGCGATCATGATGATCGACTTCGCGATCGAGGCGGAGCGTGGCGGCATGCCTGCCGAAGCCGCGATCGAACAGGCCTGCCTGCTGCGGTTTCGCCCCATCATGATGACGACGATGGCGGCGCTACTCGGCGCGCTGCCGCTGGTCCTGGAACGCGGCGCCGGATCGGAGCTGCGCTGGCCGCTGGGCATTACCATTATCGGCGGGCTGCTGCTTTCGCAGCTTCTCACTTTGTATACTACGCCTGCCGTCTATCTCGCCTTCGAGCGCCTGCGTCTGCGGTTCATCGGCCCCAGCGCGGCGCAGGTGCCGGCGGAATGAAAGCACAATTCACCACCGAGACACAGGGTCGGGGAGAACAACTCAGAGAAACCTCCCCGTCTCTGTGTCTCCGTGGTGAATCTTAAAAGCATCCATGGGCTTCTCCGGACCCTTCATCATTCGCCCGGTTGCCACGATTTTGCTGGCCATCGGCATCCTGCTGTCCGGCGTCGTAGCTTACCGCTTCCTCCCCGTAGCCGCGCTGCCCAGCATCGACATCCCCACCATCGTGGTGATCGCCTCCCGCCCCGGCGCCGATCCGGAGACGATGGCGAACTCCGTCGCCGCGCCGCTGGAGCGGCGGCTCGGCGAAATCTCCGGCGTCACCGAGATCACGTCCACCAGTTCGATCGGCAATACCTCGATCGTCGTGCAGTTCGACATCGACCGCGACATCAACGGCGCCGCGCATGACGTGCAGGCGGCGATCAACGCGGCGACCACCGACCTGCCCTCCGATCTGCCGACGCGGCCGTTCTACCGCAAGTTCAACCCGGCCGACGCGCCGATCATGACCGTCGCGCTGTCTTCCGATACGCTGCCCGTCTCGCAGATTTACGATGCGGCCGATACGATCCTGGGGCAGCGGCTGTCACAGGTGGATGGCGTCTCCAACGTCACCGTCAGCGGTGCGGAGAAACCGGCAGTGCGCGTGCAGCTTGATCCGGTGCGTCTGGCGTCTGCCGGGCTTGCCGCTCAGGACGTTACCAACGCCATCAAGGCCGCCAACGTGCTGCAGCCCACAGGGGGATTCCAGGGCCCGGAGCGCGCCGGCACGATCAGCATCAACGGCCAGATGTCCCAGGCGCAGCAATACCGCCGGCTGGTGCTGAAAGCCGGTAACGGCGCGGTGGTCCGGCTGTCCGATATCGCCACGGTGGTCAACAGCGTGGCGAACACCAGGCTCGCGGCGTGGGACGGGAAGACGCCCGCCATACTGCTGACCATTACCAAGGAAGCCGGTGCCAATGTGATCGAGACGGTGGACGGCGTGCGCCGGTTGCTGCCGCAGCTCATGTCCTGGATGCCGCCCGACATCAGGGTGAAGGTCATCCAGGACCGCACCGCCACCATCCGCGCCAGCGTCGATGACGTGCAGTACACCATGGCGATCACTATCGCCCTCGTGCTGCTGGTGGTGCTGCTGTTCATGCGCCGGCTGATGCCGATCCTGGCTGCCGCGGTCACCGTGCCGCTGTCGATCTGCGGCACGCTGGCCGGCATGTGGTTCATGGGCTATGCGCTCGATAATTTCTCATTGATGGCGCTGACGATCTGCGTGGGCTTCGTGGTGGACGACGCGATCGTGATGATCGAAAACATCGTCCGCCACACCGAGCGCGGCGTGCCGTCGCTGCAGGCGGCGCTGATCGGCTCGCGGCAGATCGGCTTCACCGTGCTGTCGATCACCCTCTCGCTGGTGGCCGTGTTCATCCCGCTGATCTTCATGCAGGGCATTCTCGGCAGGCTGTTCCACGAGTTCGCCGTGACGCTAACGATGGCGATCCTGATCTCGGCCGCGGTGTCGCTCACGCTCACGCCGATGATGTGCGGCCGCTGGATGCGGCCCACGCACCAAGTGCCGCACCGCGCCTTCTGGGCGCGCATCGACAAGGGCATGGAACGGCTGTTGGCGCTCAACCACCGCACTTATGGGCGCACGCTGAACTGGGCGCTGCGCCACCGCGGCTTCATGCTACTGGTGATGCTGGCGACCGTGGTGGTGACGGTGCAGCTCTACCGCACGGTGCCAAAAGACTTCATGCCGATCGAGGATACCGGCATCCTGATGGGCTCCACCATTGCCTCGCCGGACGTCTCGTTCGCGGCGATGGAACAACGGCAGCGGGCGGTAGTGGATGTGCTCCTATCCGATCCCGCGGTCGCCGGAGTGGGCTCGCAGGTCGGGGTGGCGAGCGGCTGGAGCTCGCTCAATCGCGGCCATCTCATGGTCAGCCTGAAGCCGCTCGCCCAACGGCATATCTCCTCGGAAGCGGTAATTGAGCGCCTGCGGCCAAAACTCGCCAGGTTGGGCGGTGTCCGTACGTATCTGATGTCGGCGCAGGACCTGCGCGGAGGCGGACGCACCGGCGGGTCGCAGTTCCAGTTCGTGGTGATCAGCCAAGACCTGCAGGCGATGCGCCGGTGGAGCCAGCTCCTGGAGGAGCAGCTCAAGGTCACCCCGGGCGTGACCGATGTCAGCTCCGACCAGGACCGCGCCGGGCCGCAGGAGAATGTGGTGATCGATCGCGCCGCCGCTGCCCGGCTTGGGGTCAGGACAACGGACATCGACAATGCGCTGAACAATGCCTTCGCGCAGCGCCAGGTCTCGACCATTTATACTCAACGCAACCAGTACAAGGTTGTGGTCGAAACCGACCCGGCGCTGCAAACCAGCCCTGCCATGCTGGATCGGGTTTACGTCGGTTCCACTGCCGGGACGCAGGTGCCGCTGTCGGCGGTGGCGCATTTCGAACGCGGCGACGCGCCGCTGGCCGTGCGCCATCAGGGTCAGTTCCCCGCCGCCACACTGAGTTTCAACCTGGCGCCCGGCATGGCGCTCGGCGATGCCGAGGCGGCGGTGCAGAAAGCCGCGGACGAGCTGCACATGCCCGCCGACGTCCACACCGAGTTTGCCGGCAACGCGAAATGGCTGCAACAGACGGTGCAGTCGGAGCCGCTGCTGATCGCCGCCGCTTTGATCGCGATCTATATCGTGCTGGGGGTACTGTATGAGAGCCTGCTGCACCCGCTGACCATCCTTTCCACGCTGCCCTCCGCCGGAGCGGGTGCCTTGCTCGCACTTCTGATCACCGGCGAGCCGCTCGACATCATGGGGATGATCGCGATCGTCCTGCTGATGGGAATCGTAAAGAAGAACGGCATCATGATCGTCGATTTCGCGCTGGAAGCGGAGCGGAACCGCGGCCTTCCACCGGCCGAGGCGATCCGCGACGCCTGCATGGAGCGCTTCCGGCCGATCCTGATGACGACGTTGGCCGCGCTGCTGGGCGCCATGCCGCTGGCGCTGTCCTTCGGCACCGGCGCGGAACTGCGGCGGCCGCTCGGCATCGCCATCGTCGGCGGCCTCATCGTCTCGCAGATGCTGACGCTCTACACCACCCCGGTTGTTTATCTGGCGCTGGAACGGTTGGCCGGGAAACGACCGCCGATTGTAGTTCCGGCGGAATGATCCACACACGCGCAGTTGCCTTCCCGCGTTCGCGTTGCTCGTGTTACTCGCCACAGGAATTGAATTTGTCGCAACGCAGGAGCTGAATGGACACTGAAGCGACAACTGGTCAAACCACGGCGCACGCCCCGGCCAACGCCGAGGCGCTGCTGCGCATCACCTTTGGGTCCGGTGGGGATGACACTCATTACCTCGGCGCCGGATGGTCGGGAAACGAGCCGGGCTTTCGTTGGACCGTCAATGAGTGGAGCGAGCTCTGGATCGAGAACCCTGGCGCGGAGAGCGATTGCGTCCTGGAACTCGACGTCGCGCCCTATCTTCAAGCCCCGGAGCTTCCCCACCAGCGTCTCAGCGTATTCGCTCGCGGCACGCTCGTCGGCCGGAGCACGCTGACCGCGCCGGCAAATCTAGGATTTCGCATTCCCGCCAGCCTGTTCGCCGGCCGTGGTCCGGTCCGGTTGGTCTTCGAGCACCCGGACGCCTCACGGCCGTCCGACTTCGGGCATGACCGCGACGATCGCCGGCTGGCGGTGAATTTCCGCAATCTTCGGCTGTCGCGGCTGGTTGGGGACCTGGCGCCGAAGCGGCTGGAGGCCTGGAAGGGCGTGATCGCAGCAGATGTCGGGAAACTGATTGGCCTGCCCGCCGCCGAGTTCATGCTGAAATTCGAGAGCCTGGGGGATAACTGCGAGTTCGGCCTGGTGCAGCGCCGATGCGGTGCGGAGCCGCAGGGCCTGCTGCGATTTTCCAATTTGGAGCTGCACCGGCTGATCTGGGGGCTGCAGCGCGGCTTCGAAGGGCTGGGCGATGTCCGCAACCTCGAATTCTGGGTAGCCGCGGGGACGAGGCGTGAATACGTGATCCGCGACCGCCAGTATTCGTTGGTGTTCCACACATTCCTATACGAAGGCGATGTTGATCACGACGGGTTGCTGACACAGCAGGCGCGCCGGCTCGGCTTCCTACAGCGCAAGCTTTTGGAAGATCTTCAGACCGGAGAGAAAATCTTTGTCTGCAAGCGCAACGCGCCGCTTGCGGAGCAGGACGTGCTGCCGCTGCACGCGGAGCTGAACCGCTACGGGTCGAATACCCTGCTGTGGGTCGTGCCCGGCGACGCGGATCATGCGCCGGGCACGGTGGACCGGCTGATGCCGGGGCTGCTGCGCGGACATATAGACCGTTTCGCGCCCTATGAAGACGCGCACGCGCTTTCGCTGGAAGTATGGCTCAGCATCTGCGTCAACGCGTTCCGAATCGGTCAGGACGGATGACTGGCGAGTATAACTGGTCGCACAGCTACGCCTACAAAGCCCAACGCATTCATCGTCCCGCTTCGATCGACGAGTTGCGCCGCGCGATCGAGCGATCCGTGCGGGTTCGCGCTCTGGGGACCCGTCATTCATTCAACGGCATCGCTGATTCGGCCGGCGATCTGGTCGATCTCGGCGCATTGCCCGCCGGGTTCGTCATCGATCCTGTGCGGCGGACTGTCGCGGCCGGCGCGGGCACGCGCTACGGGGCGCTTGCGCGGTATCTGCAATCGCAGGGCTGGGCGCTGCACAATATGGGATCGCTCCCGCATATCTCGCTTGCCGGCGCCATCGCGACCGGGACGCATGGTTCGGGCGACAAACACGGCAATCTCGCTACCGCGGTAGCGGGTTTTCAGATGGTCACGGCCGGCGGCGACCTGGTCGAGGTCCGGCGGGGCGATGAGGGCTTCGACGGGATGGTGGTGGGGCTGGGCGCCTTCGGTGTGGTGACCCGTGTTACGCTGGATATTCAGCCGAGTTTCGACTTGCGCCAGGATGCCTTCATCGGCTTGTCCTGGGATGCCGCGCTGGCGAACCTGCAAGACATCATGTCGGCGGCCTACAGCGTCAGCCTGATGACGAAATGGTCGAGCCGTGACATCGACCGATTATGGCTGAAGACGCGCTTGGTGGATGGCGGCCCTTCGGTGGTCACGGCGGCACATTTCGGTGCGACGCCGGCGCCGTATGCGAGCGCCACCGGTCCGGACGATGCGGCCGAGGGCCTCACGCCGTTCGGCATCGCCGGCCCGTGGTCCGAGCACCTATGCCATTTCACCGTGGAGTTGGAACCGGGCCCGGTCGAGCAGATACAAAGCGAGTATATGGTTCCGCGCGCGCACGCCACGACCGCGCTGGGCGGGTTGCGGGCAATCGCGGATCGCATCGACCGGCATCTGTATCTGAGCGAGATACGCAGCATGGCGGCGGATGATCTTTGGCTCAGCCCGTCCTATGGCCAGGACACGGTCGCGATTTATTTCACCTGGAAGCGTGAGCCCGATGCCGTGGCGGCGATCACCGCCGAGATCGAGGCGATGCTGCTGCCGCTTGGGGCGCGGCCGCATTGGGGCAAGCTGATGCATGCTGGTGCTGGGCAGATCGGCCGCTTGTATGATCGGCTGGCGGATTTCCGGGCTTTGGCAGACAGGTTCGATCCAGCCGGGAAGTTTCGAAACGAATTTCTGTTGGAGCATGTGTTTGGTTGAGGCGGAGAGCCGGTATATGGTCAGATAGATTGTCGTGGCGTTCGTACCCCGACCTTCGCTGTGCTGCGGTCGAAATGCCCGAACGCCTCATTCGCCTGTAGAAACGCTGCGACCGGACTCTTCTGAAAATATCCCGACCGATCAATATCAGGCGAAGGCGGGAACCACCGACGTCCGTCCGGCCGGATCATCCCCTGCCCGATCCCGCTTTGCGCGAGCTGATCACGCACCAGCCCCACCCGTGCAACACCCCGCTCCCGTGGCACATACCGCGCCCGCAGCCGGATATAATCGGGATGCGCTGCCAGCCACTCGACCGGCTCCGGCGCCCCGTCCGGCACCCACAGGAACGGCACCCGCAGCGTGCCCTGCCCATCAGACTCCTTCGGCCAGTCGTCCATTCACCACCGTGCCAAGTCACACCGCCCCGCGCGACCTTATCCCACCATCCGTTAACATTCCGTTGCCGTCATCCTTGCCTTCGCCCGCATAGCTGGTACCAGCCCCCTCGTATGACCGACGACACCTCCAACCACCCGGCGCTGCTGCCCGCCGGCCTGCGTGACTTGCTGCCGCCCGACGCCGAGACCGAAGCGGCCGCCGTCGAGGCGCTGATGGAGGTATTCGCCCGGCACGGCTATCAGCGCGTCAAGCCGCCGCTGCTGGAATTCGAGGACAGCCTCCTCGCCGGATCCGGGGCGGCGGTGGCGGAACAGACCTTCCGCCTCATGGACCCGGACAGCCAGCGCATGATGGGGCTGCGCGCCGACACCACCCCGCAGGTGGCGCGCATCGCCACCACGCGGCTCGCCAATGCACCCCGCCCGCTGCGCCTCGCCTATGCCGGCCAATGCCTGCGCGTGCGCGGCAGCCAGATCGCCCCGGACCGCCAGATCGCGCAGGCCGGCATCGAGCTGATCGGCAGCGCCTCCCCGACGGCGGATGCCGAGATCGTGCTGGTGGGCGCCGAGGCGCTCGCCGCCGTTGGCCTCACCCGCGTCAGCTTCGATCTCACTTTGCCGACGCTGGCGCCCGCCCTGCTCGACGACGCCGGGGTCGATGGCGCCGACCGGGCTGCCCTCGCCCGCGCGCTCGACCGCAAGGACGCGGCGGCGGTGGCCCGGCATGGCGGCGCGCTCGCGCCAACACTGACCGGGCTGTTGCTCGCCGCCGGCGCCGCCGACCGCGCCCTCGCCGCGCTGCAGTCCGCGCGCCTCCCCACTACCGCCCGTGACCTCGCCGACCGGCTCGCGGAAACCGTGGCGGCCATCCGCGCGCGCGCGCCGGCGCTGCGCCTGACCATTGATCCAGTGGAGTTCCGCGGCCTGCGCTACCACACCGGGGTGGCGATCACGATCTTCGCGCCCGGCCGTCATGAGGAGCTGGGCCGCGGCGGGCGCTATCTGTGCGGCGAGACCGAACCGGCAACCGGGCTCACTCTCTATCCGGATGCGGTCCTGCGCGCCGCCCCGCCCCGCGCGCCCCGTCCGACGCTTTATCTACCGGCGGATACCGCGGCGGCGGCAGCCCAGTTCCGCTGCCAGGGCTACGCCACAGTAGCGTCGCTGGAGGACGGCGAAACCGACGCGGCGGCGGAGGCCCGTCGGCTCGGCTGCACGCATATCCTGTGCGACGGTCGGGCAATCCCCCTCGGAGACTGAGCGATGGCGAATGTCGCGGTGATCGGCGCCCAATGGGGCGACGAGGGCAAAGGGAAGGTGGTGGACTGGCTCGCCAGCCGCGCCGAGATCGTCGTGCGCTTCCAGGGCGGCCATAATGCCGGCCACACGCTGGTCGTCGGCAACCAGACCTACAAACTCTCGCTGCTGCCCGCCGGCCTGGTGCGCGGCAAGCTCGGCATCATCGGCAACGGCGTGGTGGTCGATCCCGAAGCGCTGCTGGCGGAAATCGACCGCGTGCGGGCGCAGGGCCTGACCGTGACGCCCGATAGCCTGCGCATCGCCGAGAACGCCGCCCTGATCCTGCCGCTGCATCCCGCACTCGATCGCGCGCGGGAAGCGGCGCGCGGGGAGCGGCGGATCGGAACCACCGGCCGGGGCATCGGCCCCGCGTATGAAGACAAGGTGGCGCGTCGCGCCATCCGCCTCGCCGATCTTGCCGAGCCGGCGACGATCGCCGCCAAGCTCGACGAGCTGCTGCTGCACCATAACACGCTGTTGGCCGGCCTGGGCGCGCCGGTGTTCGAAAAGCCGGCGTTGCAGGCACAGTTGCTGGCGCTGGCCCCGCGCGTGCTGCCCTATGCCGAGCCGGTCTGGGAACGGCTGGACGAAGCCCGCCGCGCCGGCACCCGAATCCTGTTCGAAGGCGCGCAGGCGGTCATGCTGGACGTCGATCACGGCACCTATCCGTACGTGACAAGCAGCAACACGGTAGCCGCCACCGCCGCCGCCGGCGCGGGCGTCGGGCCGGGCGTCGTCGGCTTTGTGCTGGGCATCGCCAAGGCCTACTCCACCCGCGTCGGCGCCGGCCCCTTCCCCACCGAGCTGGCCGACGCCACCGGCCAGTTGCTCGGCGACCGCGGCCACGAGTTTGGCACCGTCACCGGCCGCCGCCGCCGCTGCGGCTGGTTCGATGCCGTGCTGGTCCGCCAGGCTGTCAAGGTGGGCGGCATCCACGGCCTCGCGCTCACCAAACTCGACGTGCTCGATGGTCTGCCGGAGCTGAAAATCTGCACCGGATATCGCATCGGTGGCGAGCAGCTTCGCAGGATGCCCGCTTCCCCCGGCGCCCAAGCGGACGTGGTCCCTGACTACGAAACGATGGAGGGCTGGAGCGGCTCGACCCGCGGTGCCCGCTCCTGGGCCGCGCTGCCTGCCCAGGCCGTGAAATACGTGCGCCGGATCGAGGAACTGGTGGAGGCGCCGGTCACGCTGGTATCCACCAGCCCCGAGCGGGATGACACGATCCTGGTGCGCGACCCGTTCGAAGCATAAAGCCGGCCGGAGGGGGCGTGAGCCGGACAGAGCGGATCGCCGTCGGCAGCATTGTCATCGGCTGTGTGGTGCTGGCGCTCAAGGTCGCCGCATGGCGCATAACCGGCAGCGCCGCGCTCTACTCGGACGCGCTGGAAACGACGGTCAACGTCGCATCCGCCGCCATCGCGCTGTTCGCGGTCCGGCTCGCCGCGGTGCCGGCCGACGCCAACCACCCGTACGGTCACGACAAGGCGGAGTTCTTCGCCGCGGTCGTGACAGGCGCGCTCATCGTCGTCGCCGCGCTCTCGATCTTCGACCAGGCTTGGCTGGATTTCCGTGCCCCGCGGCCGCTCACCGCACCCTTCGCCGGCATTGCGTTCAATGCCGTCGGCACGGTGCTGAACGCCGGCTGGGGGTATTGGCTGATCCGCCGCGGCGATCGCCTCAGTTCGCCGGCCCTCGCCGCCGACGGGCGCCACTTGCTCGCCGACGCGATCACCGCCACGGGGATCATCGTCGGCGTCGCCGTGGCGGCGCGCACCGGCGTGCTGCTGCTGGATCCGGCGATTGCCGCGCTGGCCGGCGTCTATGTCCTGTGGTCTGGCATGACCACCATCTCCGGCTCAGTGGGCGGGCTGATGGACGCGGCGCCGCCGGCGGATGTGGTGGCCCGCATTCGCGAGCTGGTCGCGCAAAGCGCCGCCGGCGCTCTGGAGGCCCATGATCTGCGCATGCGCTACGCCGGCAAAGTCAGCTTCCTCGAATTCCATCTCGTCGTACCCGGAACAATGACAGTCGCGGAGTCGCACTCGATCTGCGACCGGATAGAAGAGACGCTGAGGGCCGAAATGGCGCATCTGCTGATCACCATCCACGTCGAGCCGGAAGCCAAGGCCAAGCAACAAGGCGTCCCCGTCCTATGAGCACCGCCCTTCTTCCCCCTCCCCTTGCGGGAGGCGGTCAGCGGGAGGGGGCGGCGGCCGATCAAGAAGCACCGCCCCTCCGCGTCGTCTCCCTCACGGCTGCCGCCACGTTCGGTCTGCCCCCGAGCCGCGCCCCCAAGCCGCCGCTCCTGCCGCCGTGACGCGCCGGGACGACGCGCCGCGCGCCTGGGTGCTGCTGCCCTCCGGCAAACGCCTGGACCTGCTCGACCCGACACCGTTCGACTGGGAAGACCAGGATCTCGCGCTCGGCTTGGCCCGCACCTATCGCTGGGGCGGGCATTCCGGCTGGCCGCTGCCGTTGTCGGTGGCACAGCACAGCCTGACCGTGCTCGCCCTGCGCCGCCAGGAGCGTGCACGGCTATCGCCGCCGCAGGCGTTGCGGGAGCTGCTGCACGACGCCGATGAGGGTTTGCTCGGCTTCGATGCGATCTCCCCGATCAAGCCGTTTCTCGGCGACGGTTTCGCCGCTCTTGCCGAGCGGCTGCGTGCGGCGATCTGGCGCCGCTACGCCCTGCCGGCCTGGAGCGCAGAAGAACAGGCACTGCATAAACGAGCGGACCGGCTGGCTGCTGCCAGCGAGGCCGTGCATGTGGTGGGCTGGTCGGCTGCCGAGGTCCGCGGCAGTCTCGGCATCGCGGCGAAGCCGCTGACCCGCGACCCGACGCCGCGCCCGGCGGAGATGCGGCCCTGGGAACCGTGGCCGCCGGGCATCGCGGCGAGGTCGTTTCTGGAGGAACTGAATCGGCTTACCATGTCGTTGCGGTTGCAGCCCAGTCGGGAGGACGCGGCAGGGTAGCCATGCCGGGGAGCGCGGCCACCCGCTCCACCCAGCCAAGCACGGCAGGCCACTGCTTGAGATCGAAACCTCCCTCATCCGCACGGTGCGTATAGGCGAACAGCGCCAGATCGGCGATCGACGGCGCCTCGCCGTCGAGCCAGGAATGTCCGTCGAGCCGTCGCTCCATGACGTCAAGCGCGTACGCACCGCGTTTGGCGCATTCCACCAGGCGATCCTGATACAGATGCGCCTGTCGCAGCCAAGCCATGATATTACGGGCAACCGCGATATATGGTTCATGGCTGTATTGCTCGAAGAACAGCCATTCATGCACGCGCGTACGGTTCAGTCCCGGCGGTGGCAGCCAGGAAGATCCTTCGGCAAAATGCAATAGGATTGCGTTGCTTTCCACCAGAACGGTGCCGTCGTCCATGACGATGGCCGGCACTTTGCCTATGGGATTGATCTTCAGGAAGTCCGGCGCGCGCGTCGCGCCGGCATTGCTGTCGGTCTCGATCCATTCGAACTGATATCCGGTCAAACGCAATATCTGCGCCGCCTTCCAACAATTGCCTGACATCCGCATGCCATAAAGCTGCATCACGACCTCTGTATCATTTGAAACGGCCAGGCTGCCGTGCCGCGACCGCCCAAACCCAGCCAAAGAGCCCATACCCCAGGCGCACCGCCCTCGTCGGTGGCGATCTGCAGCTCGAGCGAATTGACCGCATAAGCGAAGGAGCCGCCGAACGTGCAGCCGGTAGGCGATACGGTCGCCAGCCCATCATCATGCCACGAAGCCTCTGCTGGCAAGCCTATGCACCACGCTATATCGTAGCACTCCTGGACGCCCGGCCAGAGGTTGATCGATGAAACAAAGAAAGCAGCGCGCCATCAAGGCCCAACTGGAGACAGCGGCACAGGCTTGCTCCCAACAGGGCGCCCGGTTCACTGATCTTCGCCGTGATGTCCTGCGCCTGATCCTGGAGGCTGAGGGGCCCTCGATCGCGTATGAGCTCCTGGACCAGCTCAAGCAGACCCGCAAAGGTGCTGTGCCACCGACGATCTATCGCGCGCTCGATTTCCTGATGGAGCAACGGTTGATCCACAAGGTCGAGCGCCTGAATGCGTTTATCCCCTGCACCGAGGCCGGCAATCACCGCCATGCGGTGCAATTACTGATCTGCCGGACATGCGGCACGGTGGCCGAAATCGAGGATCGCGCTGTCTCGAAGGCGCTTGAACACGCCGCGGAGCGCGAAGGCTTTCATCCCGACCACACCATGGTGGAGCTCGACGGCACATGCGCTGCCTGCTCCCGGCCAGCCTGAGCCTGCACACCGCCGTTTCCAATACTCAAAACCGAGCAAACGCCGCCCACGTCCACATCCTCCCGACCCCGTAGGCGCCAGCACTCAAGCTGCCGACAAAAAAACCGATTGGCCAGTTCGAGACAAAGGACAGGGCGATCGCTACCCAGACCGTCAGGACGGATAAGGCGCCCGAGAGCAGCATCGCGCGCAGCGGTTGGTCCGCGAGTGCGCGCGCGGCAGAGGCAGGGCCCACCATCAGGGAAAAGACCAGGAGCGCCCCGACAACCGGCAACGCCATAGAAGTTGCGAGTGCCACAATCGTCAGAAACAGCAGCTCCATCCGGGCAGCCGAAATGCCCCTGGCTTGTCCCAGCTCAGGCGAGACGGAACTCAGCAGCAGCGGGCGGAACAGCATCGCTGTCAGGCCCATACCGACGGCGCTAAGCGCCGGCACTGGCGCTAGTTCGCTGCGGCTGACCCCCAGCACCTCGCCGAAAAGCAGCGCGAAGGTCGCCTGGGAGTACTCGCTGCTCATGCTCAGGAACAGCGCGCCCAGTCCAAGCAGCGTGACGAGCGATAGCGCCGTCGCGACCTCTTGCCGGCCTCGCCGTCCGAGTTGGCTGATCCCGATCACGCCCAGCCCGGAGAACACCAGCAGGCCAATGAGCGGGTTGATACCCAGCAAGCTGGCTGCGGCCGCGCCGGGAAAGCTGCCGAGCGGAAGGGCATGAGCGGCGAAGGCCGCCCCCCGAATAACGACGAAGAAGCCGACCACCCCGGCGACCGCGGCAACGATGGTGGCCGCGATCCAGGTGTTGACCATGAAACTGGAAAACATCAGCCTTACTCGGCAGGCCGGACATAACGCGGGGCAATGCGCGGTACCCGGCGTGCCTGCCCAGGTTTCGGCCAGCCGGCACCAATGTAGCAGATGAAAATCAGGGCGACGATGCAGAAGCTCACCGGCCAGCCGTGCCCAGACGTCCAGTTGAAGCTGTCATAGGCTATAAGGATCCCGCCCCAGGTCGTTGTGACGCCAATAGCGGCCGCAAGGCAGATGGCGGATCCGGGTCGCCTGGCGATATGCAGCGCGATAGCAGCGGGGCCGATCAGCAACGCCGTGGAGAGAATGGCACCGACGGTGATTGCTGAAAGGGCAACGGCCAGCGCCAGCACGATCAGATGCAACAATCCAACCAGCCGAACCGGCACCCCGCGCACGGCAGCAAGATCCGGATCGAGCGAGCTCAACAACAACGGTCGGTACAGCAGGGTCATCGCCAGGAGCGCACCGCAACCCACCGCCAGGGCAGGCAGAATGATCGAAGGCGGAATCGCAAACATAGACCCGAACATCACCGCTACCGCGGCTCCGGTGGTGCTGCTCGACGTGACGTCCCAGTAGAGAAACAAGGCCGCAAGCCCGAGCCCGGCCCCCGTCACGACGCCCGTCACAAGATCGCGCTCGCGGGCAAGATGCACGCGGATAAGTTCCATACTGCAAGCCGCCATCACACCCATGCTCAGAAACCCGAGCAATGGGTTTATCCCAAGAAGGTACGAAGCCGCCCCTCCCGCACTGCTTACATCGGCCAGGGTGTGACCGGCGAAGGACTGGCCCCTTATGACGGTGAAGACGCCGACAACTCCGGACACGATGGCCGCCGCTCCGCCGATCACCGCGGCTGTACGGTACCGGCTCACTCGTGAAGAAGCCCGGCTCGAAGATGATCGAAAAAAGCGACATCAAGCGATCATGGAACCTGGGCCACGTGCTCGGGGTGCCGCTCGACCGCAGCTTCTATGCTGTCCTCTGCGTCGGCGGCGATCACCAGGATCCGGCCATGAACCCGGATGACGTCGATATGGTAGCCGAACAACTTGCTCAGCACCTCAGTGCGAACCACGTCGTCGGTAGGACCGCTCGCAGCCCGCCCATTGGCCAGATAGATGATCCGGTCCATGGCCGCGAGCAGCGGGTTCATGTCATGGGCGGAGAGCAGGACGGTCACCCGATAGTCGCTGGAAACGCGCCGCAAGAGCGCAACGATCGCGGCGATGCTTCTTATATCCAGGTTGGCGAGTGGTTCGTCCAACAGAAGCAGGCGCGGACGCCGGATCAGCGCGTGCGCAATCAGCACCCGCTGTTGCTGCCCACCGGATAAAGCCCCGATGCGCTGGTCGGCGAAATCCGCCGCTTCGACCGCAGCCAGCATCTCGTCCACCTTCCGCCCACGCTCTCTCGACGGAAGCGGAATGCCAAGCCGGTGACCATCGAACCCGAGTGCCACAAGATCTCGCGCGCGCATCGGCATGTAGGGATCGAGGGTAAACTTCTGCGGCACGTAGCCGACCGAGGCCGGCCTGCCACTCCCGATTGCGATGCTGCCGCGGCTGGGCTTGATGAAGCCAAGGATGGTCCGCAGCAGCGTCGTTTTTCCCGATCCATTGGCGCCGATAAGACCGCAGAACTCGCCCGGCTCCAACGCGAAATTCATGTCCTGTAGAATCCTGCGTCCGGAAAGCGAGACGCTCACCTGACGGACAGCGAGGACCTCGCTCCCGGCGCCCGTGGGCATTAGAGCGTGATCGCTTGAGGCGGACACGTCGGAACGCGTGAATCACGCTCTAAACAAAGAGCTAGAGCATCATCGCTTCGCCTGCCAGAAGCGATCATGCTCTAGTGTCCCGCCTCAAGCGTCACGGTGGACACCTTTTCAGCGACGGCCTTCCGAAGAGCGGCGACCTCCGCCATCATCCACGATTGGTAGTTGTAGCCGGGCGTCGGCATCGTCTCATACACGCCGACAACCGGAACCCCGTTCTTCTTCGCCAGATCGAGGAAAGACTGAGTCAAGGTATCTGTGACCTGCTGGTTATAGGCGAACACCTTCACCTTGTGGTTTTTGAACAGGTCGTTCTGTGTCGTGACATCCTGAGGAGAAGGGTCCGTGCCGTTCATGATCGCGGCCTGCAGGCCCAAGGGGGTGGCTATGTTGAACCCCATGGCCGCCAGCAGGTAGTCGGCGACCGGCTCGGTCACCGCGATCAGTGTGTTCCCGTACTGCGTTTTGAAGGATGCGATCGCCGCCGTCCAGGGTTGGAGCGAGGAGTTGAATTTTTGCATGTTCGCCTGGAAATACGCGGCGTTTACCGGCTGCAGGGCGGAGAGGTCGGCCGCGATGGCCTTCGCGAGGGTCGGCATCGTCTTCGGATCATACCACAGATGCGGGTTCGGGGTGCTGTCGGGCATTCCCAGCAACTGTTGGACATCAATAACTTTGCGATCGGCCTTTGGCGCAGCCGATATGATTTTGTCTGCCCATGAGTCGTAGCCGACTCCGTTCTTCACGATCAGCTCAGCGGAGGCGATCTGTGCCGCGACTTTCGGGCTGGCCTCGAACGTATGCGGATCGGTGTTGGGATCTGTTTCAATCGCCGTCATCTGCACATACTTGCCGCCAATTTGCGCGATAACGTCGGCATATTCGTTTTCCACGCCGACGGCGTTGATCATCCCCGATATTTCGGCGCCCGCCTGACCGATCGGACCAGCGCTCAACAAGGCCGCGAGCGCTGCCACAGCCAAGAGCTGCTTCATTCGGCTTCCCCGGACCAGAGAATGAACGTCAAGACGTTATAACGTAGCATTCAGCCCGTCCAGCCGTACCGATCGGGCAGGTCCCGTAATAGGCGCGCCGAGTGAGGGCTGGGTTCAAGTCGCCGCCCTTGGCCTATCCGCTCAGAACGCGTGCACCCAAGGCTCCGGCACCAGCGCGTAGCTGCTCCCGCTGCGGACCACATGCGCGAAGCCCGGGTAATGCACATGCATCCCGGCGATCAGCAGCTTGTCCGTCGCCACCATGTCGAACGTGCGTCGCCGCGTGGCTGCCGCGGCCTCCGGGTCGGTGTCGAACTCGATCGTCACCTCCGGCCGGGGCACCTGAATTTCCGGCACGTGGATAATATCGCCCCAAACAAGCAGCGACTCCCCGCCCGAGGCGATCAGATATCCCGTGTGCCCCGGCGTATGCCCGATCAGCGGCACGGCGATAACCCCCGGAAAAACCTCTCCGCCCGCATCGAAGGTCCGCAACCGGTCCCGATAGGGCGCAATCTGCTCGCGCGCCGCCTCAAAATAGAGTTTCTTCGCCCGCTCGCTCGCTCGCGCCTTGGCCGCGTCGTCATCCCAATGGCGCGGCTCATTCGCGTGCACCACCAGCTCGGCATTGGGGAACAGCGCCCGCCCGATCGCCGGGTCAGTTAACCCCGCCGAGTGGTCCGGATGCATATGCGTCAGCAACACGCGCTCGATATCCGCTGGATTGATCCCCGCCACCGCCAGGTTGGCCCGCAGCTTCCCCGCGGTCGGCTGCAGGTAATTGCCGGAGCCGGTCTCGATCAGCGCCAACCGCCCGGCGGAATACACCGCAAAACAGTTCACCGAGGTCCGCCGGCCCGGACGGAACGCCGCGGTCAGCATCCCGGCGGCCTCCGAATGATCGATGTTGCGCAACACCTCGACCGTGCCGTCCAGATAGCCGTCGGCGAGCGCGGTCACCACGATGTCGCCGATCCGGCGGTGATACACGCCGGGAATCTGCTGCTGCGGAACCTGGACCATGCCACCCTTCCGTGCCGATCGACCCGGTACAGTCGCATGGACCAACCTCCGCCGCCATGCTAGGCGCGAAGCCGATGTCGGATATGCCGCTGCCGCTGATCGCCGTGTTGAACGGCCCGAACATGAACATGCTCGGCCTGCGTCAGCCGCATCTCTACGGCTCGGCCACACTCGACGACGTGGAGCAGCTCTGCGCCGAAACCGGCGAGAGCCTGGGGCTCGCCATCGACTTCCGCCAGACCAACGGCGAAGGCGAGCTGGTGTCCTGGGTGCAGGAGTGCCGCGGCCGGGCACAGGGGATCGTGATCAACCCGGCCGGCTACACCACCACCTCGATCGCGTTGATGGACGCCTTGCTGGCGGTCGAGCTGCCCGTCATCGAGGTCCACGTCACCAATATTCATCGGCGCGAGGAGTTCCGGCAGCACTCCTTCGTCTCCAAGGCTGCTGTGGGGGTGATATGCGGGCTCGGCATCCGGGGTTATTCCCTCGCCCTCTCCGCCATGGCGGAGATCCTGGAGCAAGGCGGATGACGCGCGTCCCCCTCGACCCCGACGCTATTCGCGCCCTCGCCGACATCCTGCACGAAACCGGCCTAACCGAGATCGAGATCGCCGAGAAGGACTACCGCATCCGCGTGGCGCGCGCCCCGGGCACAGCGACAGAACCGCCCGCCTCGCCGCGGATGGCCGCGGCGCCGGCTGTCGAACCGTCGCCGGCCGCCGTCCCCGAAGAAGCAGCACATCCCGGTGCGATCACCAGCCCCATGGTCGGCGTGGTCTATCTGGCCGCCGAACCCGGCGCACCGCCCTTCGTGACATTGGGCCAGACGGTCACCGCCGGACAGACCTTGCTGCTGATCGAGGCCATGAAGACCTTCAACCAGATCAAGGCCCCGAAATCCGGCACCCTCGCCCGCATCCTGGTCAGCAACGGCACCCCGGTCGAATACGGCGAGGTGCTGATGATCCTGGAATAGCCGCTTGTTTCAGAAGATCCTGATCGCCAATCGCGGCGAGATCGCCCTGCGCATCCAACGCGCCTGCCGCGAGCTGGGCATCCCGACCGTCGCGGTGCATTCCACCGCGGATGCCGAAGCCATGCATGTGCGCCTCGCCGATGAAAGCGTCTGCATCGGCCCGCCGCCGGCGAAAGACAGTTACCTCAACATCCCATCGATCCTCTCGGCCGCCAGCATCACCGGCGCGGATGCCATCCACCCGGGTTATGGATTTTTGTCGGAAAACGCGGCTTTCGCCGAGATGGTGGAGGCGCACGGGCTGACCTTCATCGGCCCCTCGCCCGAGCATATCCGCATGATGGGCAACAAGATCGCAGCCAAATCGGCGATGGCCGGCCTCGGCGTGCCGCTGGTCCCCGGCTCCGCCGACGAGGTCACGGATGCCGCCGCGGCGCGGCAGGCAGCCGGCCGCGTCGGCTACCCCGTGCTGGTCAAGGCTGCGGCGGGCGGCGGCGGACGCGGCATGAAAGTGGCACGCCGACCGGATGAGCTGGCCGAGGCGCTGCAAACCGCGCGGGCCGAGGCGCGTGCGGCATTCGGCAGCGACGCCGTCTATCTCGAGAAATATCTCGATCGCCCGCGCCACATCGAGGTGCAGGTGCTGGCCGACGCACATGGCGCCGTCGTGCATTTCGGCGAGCGCGACTGCAGCCTGCAACGCCGACACCAGAAGCTGCTGGAGGAGGCGGGATCGCCCGCCTTGTCAGCCGATGAGCGCTCTCGCATCGGTGGCACCGTGACCGCGGCGCTGGCGCGGATCGGCTACCGCAATGCCGGGACGCTGGAATTCCTCTACCAGGACGGGCAGTTCGCTTTCATCGAGATGAACACAAGGCTGCAGGTCGAACACCCGGTCACCGAAATGGTCTGCGGCATCGACTTTGTCCGTGAACAGATCCGCATCGCCGCCGGCGACCGGCTCGGCTACACGCAGGCCGATATCGGCTTTTCCGGCCATGCGATCGAGTGCCGGATCACCGCCGAGGACCCGGAGACATTCGCTCCCTCGCCAGGCCGGGTGTCGATGTTCCACGCGCCGGGCGGGCTTGGGGTGCGTGTCGATTCGGCGCTCTATGCCGGCTGTCAGGTGCCGCCCTATTACGACAGCCTTGTGGCCAAGCTGATCGTGCACGCGCCGACCCGCGCGGATGCGATCGCCAGGCTGCGCCGCGCCCTGGACGAGTTCGTCGTGGTGGGGATCAAGACCACGATCCCGCTGCATCAGCGCATTGCTGCCGATCCCGGGTTTGGCGCGGGCGCTTACACGATTCACTGGTTGGAGCGCTTCGTCTCCGACTGACCACGAATGGGGCTTCGCTCAGTCGCTTTTATACCAGCGGCCGGTTTCCGATGACCGGTCTCGACCCTTTGCGGTCATTCGCACCGGGACTTATGCAGCCCCCAAGCCAGTGATTTTGCTGCGGTAGCGACCTGCCGCCTTGTCATCCTCGACCAGATCAGCGATCCTGTAGTGAGCGCTGCTGACCTCGCCGGGCTTCGATCATCCCAGCATGAGGCCAAGGGGAAGGACCCTGCTCGGCTTTTGCAGTCGCCTTGACGGAGAGATAGTTTGGGTTCGTCGGCAAGGGTTAGCCGCCGTTCTGGCGCTCTTTCCGTCGGTAGAAACAGCAGGAGCGTAAGTTCATGCATCGCCGTGCACTTCTCGCCGCCGTCATCGCGTTCACGCCCATGCTAGCGATGGCGGATGAAAGTATTTCTGGACAATGGGAAGCCAATCTCGGTCACAACGTGATCATTGCCATGGACGTGCTGGCGGATGGTTATTGGACCAGCCAGACGGTGCAGAGCAACAAGCTCGTGGCTGAGATGGCGGGCTCCTACGAACAGAAAAAAGCCAATGCCACAACCGGAACGCTCGTTTTCACCCCGGTGAAATCGAAAACGACTGAGGAGCACGGCGCTGCCCAGGTCGAGGAAGACAAATACACGTTGGAGCAGGGCGGGAAGGTGCTGCGGCTCGTTTCCAGCAAAAATGATGTGATGGTGTTCCACAAGCAAGCGTATGCTAAGTGAGATGGAGGGATTATCGATGCGATATGCACTTATCGCTGCGGCAGCAGTTTTGGGCCTCACAGCGGCGAGCCCCTCAGCGAACGCTATCGGCTGCCTATCTGGCGGCGCTGCGGGAGCCTTGGCGGGTCATATGGCGGGTCATGGCGTGCTCGGGGCCATCGGGGGGTGCATTGCTGGACATGAATGGAACAAGCACCAAATGAGCCAGAAAGCAATGCAGAACCAACAAGACTATGTCAAGAGTCGGCAGCAGCAAGATCCGAATTATCGTAATCCGTGGCAGGACTGATTTGACGGAGAAGGTTCGAGAAGCCATTGGGTTGGTCGCTCATAGGAGACGAATCTCGCACTGTTAGAGCACCAGGGGGACCTTGGTGCTTTGTGTCAGTGCTCCATCGTGCCCCCCGCATACGCACTCTGCCGGACCATGAAAGGCTCACCACCATGCGATCTCTCAGCTACATGGCCAGTCACACCGCCCGCCGCTAATGCGCATTACAACGCGACTCCGGGTGGGATGCGGCGTAAACCGGCGCGCCGGGCTGCCGCTGAGAAGCGGTGGCGCTTCGCTGAGTTGTTGGGTCGGTAAGTGAAGGTTGGCGGCCCTGATCGGCCGCCGCTGCCTGAAACCGGTCATCGCGTCTGGTAGAGGCGGCCGGGTGGCAACGTCGGCTCTCCGCCCAAAGCCGCCACCAGACGAGGCTGGTATTATCTCCCTAAAACGACAACCCCGTCGCCTGCACCACCAGCGGCAGCGTGCGCACCATCGCCAGCACATCCTCCGGCACCGGCTCATCGACCGAAACCAGGCAGATCGCGTCCCCGCCCGGCTCCGCCCGGCCGAGATGGAAGGTCGCGATATTGATCCCCGCCCCCGCCAGAGTCGCCCCGAACCGGCCGATAAAACCCGGCTTGTCCTGGTTGGTCACATACAGCATGTGCGAGGCGAAATCGGCCTCCACGCGAATGCCCTTGATCTCAACAATCCGCGGGCGCGCGCCGGCGAACAATGTCCCGGCAACCGAGCGCGTCAGCCGATCCGCCTCGATCGTCACCCGCACCAGTGTCTGATACTCGCTCGGCCGATCGTGCACCGTTTCGGCAACATCGATGCCGCGCTCATGCGCTGCTGTCGGCGCATTGACCATGTTCACCCCTTCCATCACCGGCGCCAACAGCCCGGCGAGCACGGCCGCCGTCAGCGGTCGATGGTTGAGCTCGGCCGCGTGCCCCTCGTATTCGATCACGGCTCGCCGGATCACCCCCTCGCGCGCGTGCGTCAATTGCCCGGCAAAAGCCCCGAGATGCCGGCAAAGCGCCATATAGGGCGTGATGCGCGGCGCCTCTTCAGCCGAAACCGACGGCATGTTGATCGCGTTCGCCACCGCCCCGCTCAACAGGAAATCGCTCATCTGCTCGGCGACCTGCAGCGCCACATTCTCCTGCGCCTCGGTCGTCGCGGCGCCGAGATGCGGCGTGCACACCACGTTCTCCAGCCCGAACAGCGGACTGTCGGTTGCCGGCTCGGTCTCGAATACATCCAGGGCGGCCCCGGCGACATGACCCGACCTGATCGCCTCCGCCAATGCCGCTTCATCGACCAGCCCGCCGCGCGCGCAGTTGATGATGCGTACACCGCGCCTTGTCTGCGCAATCGCCTCGCGCGAGACAATATTGCGCGTCGCCTCAGTCAGCGGCGTGTGCAGCGTGATGATGTCCGCGCGCTGCAACAGCGCCTCCAGTTCCACTTTCTCCACGCCGAGATCGAGCGCTCTTTTTTCCGACAGGAACGGATCGTAGGCGATCACCCGCATCCGCAGCCCGATCGCACGATCGGCGACGATCGAGCCGATATTGCCGCAGCCGATCAGCCCGAGCGTCTTGCCGGCCAGCTCCACGCCGAGAAAGCGGTTCTTCTCCCACCTCCCCGCTTTCGTAGAAGCCGACGCTTCGGGAATTTGCCGAGCCAGCGCAAACATCATGGCGATCGCGTGTTCGGCCGTCGTGATCGTATTGCCGTGCGGCGTATTCATCACCACCACACCGCGCGCCGTCGCCGATTTCACATCGACATTATCAACGCCGATCCCGGCGCGGCCGACCACTTTCAGGCTCCGCGCCGCATCCAACAATTCACGCGTAACCTTCGTGGCGGAACGGATAGCCAGCCCGTCATATGGTGCGATGACCGCGCGCAACTCGGCGGGCGAGAGGCCGTGCTTTACATCGGCCTCGATGCCGCGATTGCGGAAAATCTCCACCGCGGCGGGGGAAAGCTTATCGCTGATCAGGACTTTCGGCATCGGCCTACTCCGCGGCTCGCGCCGGCGCATGTTCGGCGGCGAGCTGCGCGTAAGCCCAGTCCAGCCAAGGCAGCAGGGCGACGATGTCGGCGGTTTCCACCGTGGCGCCGCCCCAGATACGCAAGCCCGGCGGCGCATCGCGATAAGCGCCGATATCGAATGCGACGCCTTCGCGCTCCAGCAGCGCAACCAACCGCTTCGCCGCCTGCGCTTGGTCGGTGGCCGCCAGCGCGGTGAACTTCAGGCAAATCGATGTGCAGGAACGCGTCGCCGGGTCTTCGGCGAGGAAATCAACCCAAGGCGTGCGCGCGACCCAATCCGCGACGGCAGCGAGGTTGGCCTCGCTGCGCGCGATCAGCGCCGGCAGTCCACCGATCGCCTCCGCCCAGCGCAGCCCGTCCAGCGCATCTTCCACGCACAGCATGGAAGGCGTGTTGATCGTTTCGCCTTTGAAGATGCCCTCGATCAGTTTGCCGCCTTTGGTCAGGCGGAAGATCTTCGGCAGCGGCCAGGCCGGTTGGTAACTCTCCAGCCGAGCCGCCGCGCGGGGCGAAAGCGCCAGCATCCCGTGCGCCGCCTCGCCGCCCAGCACCTTTTGCCAGGACCAGGTGACGACATCGAGCCTGTCCCACGGCAGCGCCATCGCGAACGCCGCCGAGGTGGCGTCGCAAACCACCAACCCCTCGCGCTCGGCCGGTATCCACGCGCCGTGCGGCATCCGCACACCCGACGTCGTGCCGTTCCAGGTGAAAACGAGGTCCCGGCTGAAATCGACCGCGGCAAGATCCGGCAGCCCCCCGTACGGCGCCGACAGCACCCGCGCGTCGGGCAGCTTCAGTTGCTTGACCACATCGGCGGCCCAGCCCTCGGAGAAGCTTTCGAAGGCAAGCACATCCACGCCGCGCGCGCCCAGCAGGGACCACAGCGCCATCTCCACCGCGCCGGTGTCGGAGGCCGGCACGATCGCCAGCCGCCAATCAGCCGGCATGCCCAGGATGGCCCGCGACCGGTCGATCACCTCCGCAAGTCGCGCCTTGAGCGGTCCGGCGCGATGGCTGCGCGCCAGCAACGCGCCACCCAGCGCCTCCAGCGAAAAGCCGGGACGCTTGGCGCACGGGCCGGAGGAAAAATTGGGATTTGCCGGACGCAAGTCCGGACGCGCGGCGACTGCCATGACGGCTCTCCCTTGCAGAAGAGAAGCGCCCCGGTGGGGGGGCGTGACCCGGCATGGCGCTTAGGCCCGGCCGCTGCGGCTGTCAACTGTTATCGCGTTCGGGCTCCACGTCATCGCGAGCCGCTGCCGATTGCGGCGGCGTGGCGATCCAGGTGTACTGCACGCACCCGCGCAGTCACATCGTCGTCTGCATGTCCGCATCGACACTGATCGCCTGGCCACTGATTGTCGCGCCGAACGGGCTCGCCAGATACAGCGCCATATTCGCAATATCCTGCTGGGTGACAAAACACCGCAGGCTGGTTGTGCCAACCGTGCGCTCCGTCATCTCATTGTCCGAGATACCGGCAGCATCCGCCTTGGCCTTGATCACCGCGCGGATGCGCGGCCCATCCACCGGCCCAGGCAAAATTGCATTCACCCGGACGCCGTCCGGCCCCAACTCGATCGACAGCGACTTGGTGAAACCGATCACCCCCCATTTCGCCGCCGAATACGGCGCCCGCAGCGGGAAACCGAAGCGTCCGGCAGCCGAGGACAAATTGATAATCGCCCCACCTCCCGCGCGGCGAATGTGTGGAATCGCCCGCCTCGAGCAATGGAACATGCTCGCCAGATCGATCCGCAATGTCGCGTCCAGCGCCTCGGGCGTGACATCCTCCACCCGCGCGGTCGGTCCGGCGATGCCGGCATTGTTCACCAGCACATCCAGCCCGCCGAGCCGTGCCGCCGCCGCATCAATGAACGCCTCGCAATCGGCACTCACCCCCGCATCGGCCCGCATCCGAGGATGCGTGCAGACAGCCAGCGCCGCTTCGTCGATGTCGCAAACGAAAACACTGGCTCCGCAAGCAGTGAAACTATCCGCCATCGCCTTGCCGATGCCGTTCGCTCCGGCGGTAATCGCAACCCGCAGCCCGCTGAGATCAACCGTCAACGGCCGATTTGCGCCTGTCACCATGAACACCTCTACCAGTGCGTTATGGAACCGTCCGGCCTATGGACAGCAGACCGCGCGGCAATCGCTTCCTGCTCGAATGGATGCTTCGCAGCTTCCACCATGTCGATCTCCACGCCAAGGCCGGGGCGGTCGGGTATCTCCCAATAGCCGTCCTTCATCCGGATCGGCACATCCGCAACCGCCGAGAAATGCGCGACCCGGTCCGACAACTGCTCCAGGATGACGAAATTCGGTGTCGCAATGGCGAAATGCAGCCCGACCACCGAGGCGATCGGCCCCATCGGGTTGTGCGGCGCGATGCCGATCTGCGCCGCCGCGCCCACCGCCGCGATCTGCTGCCCCACCGTGAACCCGCCGCAATGGCAGAGATCGGGCTGAAAGAAACTTACCGCCCGCCGGTCCGCCAGCGCCTGGAACTCCGGCAAGGTCAGTAGCCGCTCACCCGCCGCCAGTGGCACATTGCTGCGATCCGCCACCACCTGCATCAACTCCGGGTCACCCGGCTGCACGGGTTCCTCCACGAACATCGGGTCGCACGCGGCCAGCGCCTTGGTGTAGGCGACCGCCGCACCGATCGTGGTGGCCCGGCCGTGAAAATCGAACAGCAGATCCACATCCGGCCCCACGGCGTCCCGCAGCTTGATCGCCAGCCGCTCCATCCGGCGAACGCCATCCCGGTCGGTTGCATAATGCGTATAGGGCGCCGGACCGCATTTCAGCGCATTGTAACCCTTCTCCACCATCTCCCGCGCCCCGTCGGCATAAGCCTCCGGATCCACCGGCCGCGCATGCAAATTCTGCTTGGAGTTGGTGATATGCGCATAGACGCGCACCCGCTCGCGCGCGCGACCGCCGAGCAACTGCCAGACCGGCTTGCCCCAATCCTTGCCCAGGATGTCCCACAGCGCCTGCTCGATGGCGCTGACCGCCGTCAGCCCGATTACCCCGAGCGGCCAGAAACTATGCTTGATCATCCGCTCATGCAGCCAGGGGATGTCGCGCGGATCGCGCCCAGTCAGCATCGGGGCGAAATCCTCGATGCAGCCGACCACGGCACGCGTCTTCCATTCCAGCGTGGCCTCCCCCCAGCCATAAAGACCGGGTTGATCGGTCTCCACGCGCACGAAGATCCAGTTGCGATCGCCGGCATGTACCGTAAGGGGACGGATGGCGCTGATTTGCATGCTGGGCGTTCCTCTTCAAATGCAACCGCCATCAACCCCCTCCCCTTGCGGGAGGGGGCAGCGGGAGTGTTGATGCGTGATACACTAGCGGATCAGGCGGCCCGTCCCCACCAGCGGGCGGGTGCGGTCGAACAGCGGCTCGACCGGTTGCGGCGTCCTGTCGCTCATGCCCGCTACTCTGCCGCTTTCACAAAATACCGCGCGCGCAACCCTTTCTGGTTCTCGTAGATCGACCCCTGCTTCGCCGCCGGCGGCAACGGCAGGCGCACCGGCACAGGCGCCAGCCGCGGCGACAAGGTCGGCTCTCCCGCAACCATCAACGCATCGAACGCCTCGATGCCCGCCGGGAATCCCAGCAACGGCCACGCATCAGCGGCCCGGAACTGGAACAGCAACAGCCGCCGGTCACGCTCCGAGGTGTTCGGCGCCGACCCATGCACCGCGCGCACGTGATGCACGGTGATCGACCCCGCCCGCCCGGTCAGCGGCACCGCGGCGGCGTAGTCGCACTCGCCCCGCGTCGGATCCATCGCGCCGCAAAACACGCCGTCCGCGTGATGATCGAACACCGGTCCGCGATGGCTGCCCGGGACAATCAGCAGCGGACCGTTTTCCATCTGCATATCATCCATCATCACGCCGACCGCGGCGAGGTCGTCGTTTGTGTGCGGATAGAACGCCCAATCCTGGTGCCACTCCACAGCCGCCCCGAACCCCGCCGATTTCATGTTCAGCTTGGCGGTATCGAAGCGAATGTCCGGTCCCCATAAGTCCCGCAGTACGGCGACAATGCCATGATGGCGCGCCAGCCTCGCATACACCTCATGATGCAGATGCGGCGCCTTGATGCGCCGCACCCGCGGCTGATCGGCGCTGTGGCTGTCCTCCAGGTCGTAGATATCCGTATGACCCGTAAGGCCGCGCGCATTCTCGACGAAGTCGTCCGTGACGCGTCGAAGCTGCATGACCTCGTCCGGCCCCAGCACGTCCGGAACCACGATCGCGCCGACCTCGTTGTACTGCTCGATCTGTGCCCCTGTCAGCATGGCTCCTCCCGGCTTCGTCCTGGCCCGGAGTCAGGCTATCATCCGCTCCATATCCGGTCGAGGCAGCCGGGACGAGGTGATCCATGAGCACACTGCCGCCCGGCGGCATCGACTGCGACATCCACCCAGCCGTGCCGGGGCTGAAGACGCTGCTGCCCTATCTCGCCGATCACTGGCGTGATTCCGTCGTGCAGCGCGGTCTGCACGACCTCGAGTCCATCGCCTATCCGGTGAATGCACCGCTGTCCTCACGGCCCGAGTGGCGGCCCGCCTCCGGTAAGCCCGGCTCCGACCTCGACTTGCTGCGCCGCCATGCGCTCGATGCGTTCGGCACCGCTCATGCCATCTGCAACTGTCTCTATGGCGTGCAGTTGCTGTTCAGCGAGGATATGGGCGCCGGCTTCGCCCGAGCGGTGAACGATTGGATCGCGCGCGAATGGCTGGATCGCGAACCGCGGCTGCGCGCCTCCATCGTCGTGCCCACGCAGAACTCCGAACTGGCAGTGGATGAAATCGAACGCGTCGCTCCGGATCATCGCTTCGTGCAGGTGCTGTTGCTGGTGATGGGCGACGCCCCGCTCGGCAAACGCCAGTACTGGCCGATCTACGCCGCCGCCCAGAAACACGGCCTGCCGATCGGTATCCACGCCGGCAGCGCCTATCGCCACCCCGTCACTCCGGTCGGCTGGCCCACCTACTTCACCGAGGATTACGCCGCCCAGGCGACCGCGTTTCAGGCCGCGCTCTCCAGCCTGGTCTGCGAGGGCGTATTCACCAAATTCCCCGGCCTTCGCGTCGTGCTGATCGAATCCGGCGTCACCTGGCTACCGGCGCATCTCTGGCGCCTCACCAAATTCTGGCGTGGCCTTCGGCTGGAAATCCCCTGGGTGGACCGCGCCCCCAGCGAGATCGTGCGCGAGAATGTGCGCCTGACCCTCCAACCTTTCGACGCCCCGGACGACGCCTCAGTGGTCGAGCGCCTGATCGAGCATCTCGGCAGCGACGAGATGTTGCTGTTCTCGACCGACTACCCGCACTGGCAGTTCGACGGCGAGGCTGCCCTGCCTCCCGGCCTCTCGCCAGAACTCACCCGCAAGATCATGATAGACAATCCGCGTGCGACCTATGCGCGCCTGACGGAGACCGTCCGATGAACGTGCACATCTCCGACCGCCCGACCCCGCAGACGGCGAATGTCTCCAAGCTCGCAACGGCCGACGGCGACATCCATCCGGGGCGCAACGGCAACGGCGATCTCGCTCCCTATCTGCCGAAGCGCTGGCAGGAGCACTACGCCACATTCGGCGCCCGGCTGCGCCAGGCCTACCAGGGCGGCCCGGCGTATCCGAAAGGCCAGCCGCAAGCCTCGCGCCGCGATGCCTGGCCGCCAAACGGCCGCCCCGGCAGCGATTTGAACTTCCTGCGCGCGCAGCTTCTGGATGCCAACAACACGCAGCTCGGCATCCTCAACGCCACCGGCGAGAACGGCCAAAGTTTCCAAAACCGCGAGTTTGGCAACGCAGTCTGTCACGCCATGAATGAATGGCTGATCGCGGAATGGTTGTCACCGGAGCCGCGCCTCAAGGGCTCCATCGTCGTACCCTTCGAGGACACCGAGGCCGCAATCGCCGAGCTCGAACGCTATGCCGGCGATTCCCGCTTCGCCCAGGTGCTGATGCTCAACCGCACCGCCGAGCCGCCCGGCCAGAAGCGCTACTGGAAATTCTACGAAGCGGCCGCCGCCGCCGGTCTGCCGATCGGCGTGCACGCATTCGGCTTCGGCGGCTGGCCGGTCAGCGGCAGCGGCTGGCCCTCTTTCTACATCGAGGACATGGTCGGCCACGCCCAGTCCTGCCAATCCTTCCTGACCAGCATGCTGATCGAGGGCGTCTTCGATCGCCTCCCGGATTTCAAACTGGTGCTGATCGAGTCCGGCTTCGGCTGGGTGCCTTCACTCGGCTGGCGGCTGGACAGATTATGGCGTCGCCTGAAAGTTGAAACCCCGCATCTGCATCGTGCCCCGTCCGAGGCCATGCGCCAGCAAGTCTGGTGGACCACGCAGCCGATGGAAGAACCGCAGCCGCGTGAGCACCTGCTGGACGTGCTCGATTGGATCGGCTGGGACCGTTTGCTGTTCGCGACCGACTATCCGCACTGGGACTATGACGATCCGGCGCTCGCGCTGCCATTGCCGGTGCCGGAAGAGAAACGTCGGAAATTCTTCCTGGAAAACGCGCTCGCCCTCTACAGGTCCTGAAGCAGCGGCATCACCTCGGCGGCGAACCAGGCGACCTGCCGCTCGCGCTCCTGATACGGCCCGAGCAAGTCCAGGATCACATGCCGCACCCCGGCGGCATGGAAAGCACGGATGCGTTCCGCCACGGCAGCCGGAGGGCCAAGCGCGCAGTACCGCTCCGCCGCCCGACGAAAATCCATCGCGTAGCGGACCGAAAGCGTGGCGGTCGCCGCGTCCAGCGCGGCCTCATAGGTTGCATCCAGCCGCGTGAACAGCAGGTGCCCGGTGCCGAACCCGTCCAGGCTGCGCCCGACCGCTTCCGCCTCGGTCCAGATCGTGCCGAGCGCAGCCCCGTACATCTCAGGCGTAACCACATACGACAGATAGCCGTCGCCCATCCGCCCCGCACGTCGAAGCGCCGCCTCGGAGCGGCCGCCCAGCCAGATCGGCGGTCCACCGGGCTGCCGCGCCGGCGGCTGCATGCTCACATCGCTGAACGGGCCGTAAAACCGCCCGGCATGGCTCACCGGCTCGCCGCTCCAGAACCGCCGCAACAGCCCGAGCGCCTCGGTCAGACGGGCGCCCCGCTCCTGCAGCGGAACGCCGCACGCCGCATATTCCTGCGGAAACTCCCCGCCCACCCCCACCCCGAAGATCAGCCGTCCTTCGGTCAGGTGGTCGAGCGTCGACACCTGTTTCGCCACCGGCGCCGGATGCCGCAGCGGCAGCAGATAGACCGCGGTGCCCAGGGTCAGCCGCCGGCTGACCACGGCCGCCTGCGCCAACTGCAGCAACGGATCGAGCATGGGCACGGCGAAGGACACATGGTCACCGACCCACAGCAAGTCGTAGCCTGACCGATCGACCAGCTCGACCAGCGCTACCAGCTCATCAATCGCCGGCCGCCATGGTAGGCTGGAAGGCTCGGCCTGCCGGTGAATCGCCTGGATGCCGACCCGCAGGCGCCCTTCCCCACTCATGCCGGCAGCGCCACGCCCTTTTTGAGCAACAGGCAGCCATACGGCCGCAACTCGCCGGTCAGCACGATCGCGAAGGCCGCCCGAGCATCGGCATAGAAGGCGTGCCGCTCCGTGCCCACCAGCCGCACCGGACGGCCTTCGCGCTTGTCGATCACCGCCTGGCACAGCCGCTGCACGTCCGGAATTTCATCCGGCTTGCCTACCACCTCCATCCGCCGCGCCGGCGCATCGACGAAATCATCGAGCGGCATCAGCGCGAGGCAGGCATCCACCACCTCCGGCAGGTCCGCCCCATCCAGCCGCACCAGCCTTCGGGCCAACGCCACCGCCGGGAAATGCGCATCCACGATGGCGATATCGTCGCCATGCCCCATGGAGGCGAGCACATGCAGAAGGTCCGGCGTGTGCAGACGGGTCAGCGTTTTGAGCACCAGCGTATCCTAACACCAGGTAAGCCCGAGGGGCCACGGCACCTCAGTGGTTTGCTTCCGAGGGGCCGCCTCGCTAGATAGGGGCACGCGCTGGTCCCGGATAGCTCAGTCGGTAGAGCAAGCGGCTGTTAACCGCTGGGTCGTAGGTTCGAGTCCTACTCCGGGAGCCACCTTTCCAAGCACTTATACGCCCGCGAAACCGCCGACGCTTCCTTCGTCATGCCGGCGAAAGCCGGCACCCAGGCTGCTCCATGGAATTCGGCGCCTCTCGCCTGGGTTCCCGGCTTCCGCCGCAATGACCCAGGAGGGTCAACATTTCCGCGGGCTGGTATTACACCAGCGGCCATCTGCGGCGACCGATCTCGACCCGGAACTGCCCTTCAATCCGCCGCCGTTGCCTCTGAGTAAGCTCGGAGAGCAGCGTCACCTCTCCCGCTCGCGGGAGAGGTCGGTTCGCAAAGCGAACCGGGTGAGGGTGCCCGTCATCAACTCACATACCGCCCGTCGCCGACCTGCCGAGCCTGCCCCATGGCGACCAGCGCCTCCAGCATCTCCTTCATGCGGGTACGCGGCGCCCGAACGAAGCGGCGGGTCAGCTCGGTCGGCGTCGCCGGATGCCCAGCAAGTGCCGCACGCAGAGTGACATACTGGTCGGGTATCCGCTTCGGCCAGGGAAGCGCCTCCACGACGGTCGTTTCTTCGATGACAAGGCTGCTCTGCGTCGCACGCCTGCCAGTCTCCTCCGGAGCCTGATACTCGCGCCGAAGCCAGCGAACGAGCCCGGCCTCTTCCTCGGCTCGGCGCTCCGCATTCAACGTCACAAGTCGTGTGAGGACCTCGCTGTCGTTCAAGTCAACCGGCCAACCATACGCAGCGGCAACGGCTGCATCCAGCCGATCATGCAACTCACGCAGGATCGACACCTGCCCCGCATCATGGATGTCGCGCTCCGCCGGCGAGAGTGGGGCGCCGGCGCGTAAAGCAACGAGCACATTATAAAGGGAAGTCAGGGTGAGCTCAGGATGGGCGGACAGTCGAGCCTTCCGATGTGTGTCCAGCTCCTCGGCAGCGACCCGAATCTTCTCCGCCTGCGAATGGGTGGGAAATGGGAAAGGGAATGGATCAAAGCAACGTGTCTTATTGTATCGAGGATCGTTGCCTACGCCCTGCCGACCACCGGCCGCGAGCGCCCAAACAACATGGAACCTCGACGACAAAACACCCAGATGCAATGCGTCATCGCTGGCGAAACAGACCAGCATGTTGTCAGCAATTGTCTCAGCCGGCAAAAACACAAACGGCCTGTGCTTCGCGGTTTCCACAGTAGCGGTATAACGTCGCAGGCCACGTAACCAGGCCTCAGCTCCCGCCTCGGCTCGCCGAATACCCACCACGCGTCGCGATAACTGGGCCGGTTGTTCTGATCCCTCTCTGGCTTAACCCGCAGCAGGACGTGCTGGTACACCGCCGGAAACCGCTGCCGCACCTCATCTTCCGTGAGCCCGAAAAGATCAATCACCATCTGCCCGCGGCTTCTCTGCGTCAGATCGCGCCCGTTCAGATAAGGCCGGATATGCCGCTCCAACCCTGCAATCCGTCCCAACCCCAGCCCGCGTGCAGTTGCGGGAGAGACGATAAATCCTGCACCATGCAGCTTTACGCCGGGACAACACAGCCCCTCGTTCGCCCTCAGCGGCCGCGCCGAGGTTACATCCGTCCCCACCGTCAGGTCAGCGTTGATCACCCCCTCGCGCATCGCCAACTCGACCTCGGGCGCACCCTCCTTTACCGCTCGCTCCGCAGTCACCGTGGCGAGCCGGCCGGTCCGCTTCGCCGAGATCGATCGCTCAGCCACCGTCATCGCGATCCGAACCGCAGCCGCCCCGGCGCCGTCCGCCCACGGATGGTCCGGAATGGCGAACACCAGATGCAGCCGGCGCTTGCCCTCCAGCGCCGCCGCCATGACGCGGCGCGAGAAGGTCTGCCGGATGCTGTTGGACCCGATGAGGCCGAACCGCCGCGGCAGATCGCTGGTTCGCGCCAGCTCCGCCGCTTTCCACCAGAAGAACATGACGAGGTCGGCCGAACGCGGCACGTCCGGATATGCCCCCCACAGAGCCTTCGTGTAGCCCTCGCCAAGCTCCGTCCGCAAATCCTTGCCGGCGATGAACGGCGGATTGCCGACGACAAAATCGGCTGCCGGCCAACTCTGAGCCATCGCCCCCACCGGCCGCAACGTCAGAACCCTGGCCGTTTCGTCCGGCACTTCCTCCCCGGTGATCGGATGCAGCTTGAAGGTGCGGCCATCCCAACGCGTCATCGGATCGCCCCGTGCGTTGCGTTCAGGCACCTCATCCGTATAAGCCAGCAGCGCGTCCCGTTCCTGGATATTATGGAAGTCATGCATGATCGGCTCCGCCGGCGGAGCCTTGCCGCGCGTCCGGAAATGCCATTGCAACCAGCCGATCCACAACACAAGCTCTGCCACAGGCACAGCGCGCGGATTCTTCTCCAATCCAAGAAACTGGTGCGGATCAACGCTCGCCCCGCTCAGCGATAACCGATCGCCTTCGCCCGGCGACAGATCAACCAGCAGATCAAGCACCTCCCCTTCCAGCCGCTTCATCAGCTCCAGCGTCACATACAGAAAATTCCCCGTCCCGCAGGCCGGATCAACACGCGCACGCCGCAAAGCCGGGCGTGAAACTCCGCGACAAGTTTTGCCGCGCCTGTCCGGTCGGTCTCGGCGAGCTTGTGCCTGGAGTCGACCTTTGACCGGACTCGAGGAAAGAGGCATTGATGCCGCCGAATGGCCCGCCATGCAGCGAGGCCCCCCGGTCCTCGACCCGTCGCCGATGGGCACAATGGCCACCTCTCAATTCTTATCCACACGTAAATGCCCGACCTACCCCGCTCCCAACCCTCGGGCGACATCGGCATTCCCCAAAAATTTAGCGGTGCCTAACTCTTAGCTCAAATCCGAGACGATCAGCCGTCCAAACGTACATCTGGCGCACCCGATTTTAGCCCTGTTGTGCAACTGGCCATGCCCCAAAAAGCCCTGTTGTACAACCGACGGCGCCCCAAAATGCCCCGTTGTACAACGCGCATCGCCCCGAAACGCCTTGTTGTACAACCTCGCGGCAGCTACGCCCAGATAATCGGACCGGCGCACGAGCCCTTATACCAGCGCCTCGTTTACTGTTTATTTACGAACGTTTCACGTGAAACACATCGAGAACATCGAACGCCGCTACGCCACCCGCACGGGCCTCCCGCTCGAAGCCAACTCCGTAGACGCTGCCCTTCGGATCATCCACATTGGCATTGTCAGGCGTGGTGCGTAGGCCGTCGATATCGAGCCCATGCTGACCAGCCCCACGCCGGGCGGCTGCGATATCTTCTGCGCCAGCCTTGTATCACCGAGATCCTCCACCTGGATCAGCGGCAGCGTCTTCGAGGTGACATCGGCTGCAACTGGGTGACGACGGCGATCCCCGCGGTGTTGCTGGTCTGCACATAATTGCCGGGATCCACCAGACGCAGGCCGACGCGCCCCATCAATCGGGGAGACGATGTGGCAGTACGCTATGTTGAGCTGGTCGGTGGCGATCGCCGCCTTGGCGGACTGCACCGTGCCCTGATACTGCGCACTAGGCCTCCCTCGCTTCGGTCAGCGCCGAAGCGTTCGCACTCGACCGGACCCGCTCCCCGGATCATCTCCCTGCGGTCACAACGATCGGGAGAAGCGCATGTTCACCCTCTGCATCCGCTACACGCTGGATATCAACAAAATGGCCGATTTCGACGCGTATGCTCGAGCTTTGCCCGCCCATATCGAGCGCTGCGGCGGCACCTCCGCGCACTACTACCTGCCGACCAAATTCGCCGGCCCGACCAACATCGCGCTGGGCCTCATCGATTTTCCCGACCTCGCTTGCTATGAACGGTATCGGGAGAAGCTCGCCGCCGATCCCGCCGCCGCCGAGACGGCTCGCCGCGTCGATGCCTCGGGCTGCATCCTGAACGAGGATCGGTCCTTCCTGCGCAGTGTCACGAGGTAAGAAAACGCCCCTCCATTCTTCCCGTGCCGGTGCTAAGCTCTCGCCCGATGGCCGCTCTATCCACCCGTTGCTGCATCGCCGGCGGCGGCCCTGCCGGCATGATGCTGGGGCTGCTGCTCGCTCGCGCCGGTATCGATGTGACCGTGCTGGAAAAGCACGCCGATTTCCTGCGCGACTTCCGCGGCGACACGATTCATCCCTCGACGCTGCAGGTCATGCATGAGCTCGGCATGCTCGACGACCTGCTGAAGCTCCCGCACGCCAAGGCACGAACGCTCGGCGCGCAGATCGGCGATACCGTGTTGGAGGTTGCCGATTTCACCCATCTGCCGACGCGCTGCGGCTTCATCGCTCTCATGCCGCAATGGGATTTCCTCGACTTCCTGGCCAGTCGCGCGAAAGCCTACCCAAGCTTCCGCTTGTTGATGCAGACAGAGGCGACGGGTCTGATCGAAGCGGCTGGCTGCGTGCGTGGGTTGCGTGCCCGCGGGCCGGACCGTGAGCTGGAGATCAGCGCGGAACTGGTGGTCGCGGCCGATGGGCGACACTCAACCTTGCGCGAGGCCGGAGGGTTCCGGGTGCTCGATCTCGGCGCACCGATGGACGTGTTATGGCTACGGCTGCCGCGCCGCAACGACGATCCGCAGGTTTCACTGGGTCGTGTCACCGCCGGGCGGATCTTTATCACGATCGACCGCGGCGATTACTGGCAATGCGCATTCGTGATCGCCAAAGGTGCGGTGGATGACATACATGCAAGGGGCCTGCCGGCGTTTCGCGCCGAGATCGCGAGGCTGGTGCCGGCTTTTGCCGATCGCGTCGATGAGATCAACAGTTGGGACGATGTGAAGCTGCTGACCGTGGCGGTGAACCGCGTGCGCGAATGGCACCGCCCCGGTCTGTTGCTGATCGGCGATGCCGCGCACGCCATGTCGCCGATCGGCGGCGTGGGCATCAACCTGGCGATACAGGATGCGGTCGCGGCAGCCAATATCCTGATCCCCGCTCTGCGGGCCGGCCATGTTTCGCATGAAACATTAAAGGCCGTGCAGCGCCGGCGGGAGACACCGACGCGGCTGACGCAGCGATTGCAGATCCTGCTGCAGAACCGGGTGATCCGCCGTGTGCTGGCGGCGGACACGACCCCAACCGTGCCGCTCGCGCTGCGGCTGATGCAGAACGTGCCGGCGCTGCGTGGGCTGGCAGCCCGGCTGGTCGGGCTCGGCTTTCTGCCGGAGCATGTCCGGCCGACGTGACAAACCCTACGATCCGGCCCGCGTGTTCTTCAATACGATCGTCTTGCCGTTGATCAGTGTGAGCCTCAGATCCGGCCCTGTCTCGGCTCCGGCCGCGATGGGGTTGCCGGTAAAGCCGGAGAAACTGAGACGGAACGTGGTGACCTTGCCCCATCGACCATCAGCGAACCGGGCACCGCCCCCGGCGAAAGCGGTGATCATCGTCGTGCCGGTGTTCGCCGTGGCATCAACCCGGAATTCCGTCACGGCGCGCTCCCGCGGCACCGCCTCGTTGCCTCCATTGGAAACAGCGATGCTCTGATCGCCGCTCGACACGTTCACGATCAGGTGCTGATCGAAGTTGTGGATAAGATAGCTGCCACGACGAAGGGATATGGCAGGTGCGGTGCTGAACCCGCGCGGGGATGGGTTGAAGGTCGCCAGATCCGCGCCTTCCATTGGCATCACGGTGATGGTGATCGGGTTGTCCGCTTTGCCTCCCCGGAGAACCGACATGCAGCCGCCGCGCAGGTCGGCGATACTTTCGGTGCCGGTATCCGCTTGCGTTACGTCGAGGCTGAGCGAACCGCCCTGTTCGCCGACCGAAAGCGACGGGCCGAGCGGCCCGGAAACAGACATTGAACCGCCGGGATATACCTCGCCCAGGAAGTGCCGCGTGCCGCCGGCCATGTGGATCGTCGCGGCACCAGTGACGGCGTAAGCAGCCAGGCCGAAATCGACCGGCTCGCTGATCGCGGCCGTGCCATAGATCTGGTTCCCCCCGGGACGGGGGCCGGTTCCGTTGCTTCTGCCGGCGAATGTCACGGTGTCATCGCCGTATCCCGAGTAGCGCGAGGACCCGAGCAACGACAGGATACTTTTGGACCCCGCGGCGGTGATCACGCGCAGCCGACCGCCTGTATCGGCCACCGAGAGTCCGCCCGGTCCGGAAATCACCGTCCAGTTGCGGCCCTGATTGTTGAAGGTGAGCTTGCCAGCGCCGCCGATCACGGTCATAGGAGGGCCGGGCGGCGTGGTGTAGGTCACCGGACCGGTTGAGGAACTGTAATCCACGGTTCGCCACGAATAATTGTAGCCGACAAGGTGCGCGTCGGGAATCGGTCTGCGGTTTCCGTCCACGTTCCCGGTGAAATCTACGGTGCCTTGCAGCGCCCAGTTCTTGCCGTCCTGATCGAAGCTCCTGGCCATGTTGACGAACTTGTTGCCCGTCATCTGCACATGGGTCAGGGAAATATTCCACAATGCCCTGATCGGGCCCGTGGCGTTTGCCCCTTCGCCGTCATGGTCGTCGATGAAGGTGTTGCTCCTGATGATGATCGTGGTGTCGGGCCAGGCGACGCCATCCAGGGTTCCGGTCTGGATGAAGGCCGAGTTCGTCGCATGCGGGCCCTTCTCCAACGTGTTGCCCTCCGCGATCGTGTTGCCGTTCTCCGCTGCCTCGATCTGATAACTCATCTGGCCGTCCTCGCCCGGCCCGTCGCCGATCGTGTTGTCCTTGATCAGGTTGTTGGCGGCGCGGGTTTTCACGCCGTGGCCGTCGTAGACGCCGATCACCTTGCTGTTCGCGATGGTGAAATACTTGACGGTGCCGATGTAAAGGGCGTGTCCGAGGCCCGTCGCCGCAAACGCACCGGTGAGGAAGGTATCCTTTTCAAGCGTTATGTTGCCGCTGCCGGTCACCGTGGGTGGTGCGAGGATATGCATCTGGTTGTCGCGGAAGGTCGAGTTCCGCACGGTCAGGTTGCCCGATTGGTAGCGGATGCCGGCGCCGTTATAGCTGAAGCTGATAGCATGTTGGAACGTGCAGCCATCGATCAGGACGTCGGGCGTGAAGGGAAGATTGCGCTGGTTCCCGATAACGAGATAGCCCTTGGCGACATTCGCCGCCTTCAGGTTCTTTGGGTCGATCGTCGTTGCCGGGTTGTCGAAAACTGCGCCTGGCTGGCACTTGATCGTGAGGTCATGGCGGATTGTTACATCCGCATTTCGGGCTGCCTGACCGCCTGTGTAGCTGCCGGGGGCGATGATGATCGTATCGCCCGGCTTCGACGCGGCGTATGCGGAAGCGAGATCGGGGTACTGGCCGCCGGGGCTGACTGTCAGCATAGTGCCTGAGATGGCCGGCAGCTTTGCCGGGGGTACGGATGCCTCGGTGAAGGATGGCGCCGCTGCCGCGCCGGTGCAGGCGATGATGAACATCGGAATTGCGCGCAGCAGTGCACGCGCGAATAACGCTGGCATCCATGCCGACATGGTCTGTCCTTTGTTGACGCACCGCATAACCGGCTTCCGCGAGCGTCCAGTGTGACGCCGCTCTGCCGATGGGCGGCGATGTTATACCAAAGCTGCGAGATCAAACAGCGGGTTCGCGAACAGGCTGGTGGAATAGCGATTGCGACTGATCGCCGGCTCTTGCCAGTCGAGTGGTTCCTCGCCGAAATATGCGGCAATCAGCCCATCACCACTGAAGCTCTCATGGACATCATGCTCGGCCAGAATGCGGCCGCCGTAATGGCGAAGCAGGGCGAGACAACGCTGATGCGTGAGTGGATCCCCGCTAATCGACATATGATGCGTCGATATTAGGCAGAAGCGTATCCGGTGCTGCCGAAACAGGTCTTCACATGAGCGGATGACGTCGATTTCAGCACCCTGCGTATCGCAATGCAGGACATCCAGAACATCGAGGCCGGCATGGGACATCAGATCCTCCACGCAGGTCTGCGGGACCAGAGCGGTCCCGGACAATTCAGTCTGGAAAGGCTGCGGCGGGAGGGAGCCTATGCCGGCACTAGCGTGCACGAACGTCAGATCGCGGCTGTTCAGCTCGGCATTGGCGCGGCCTATGAGGAGGTGAGCCGCATCGGGCTCAAGCACGACTGCCCGCCGCATTGAGGGCGCCTGTTGCAGGAACCAGAGCGAGTAGTAGGACCAGAAGCCACCCAGCTCGATCATCGTAGCTTCAAGCGGGATGTGCGCGAGAACGGTGTGAAAAACCAGTTCCTCCTGCGGCTCGTGATGGCCGCGCAGCCTGCTAATCACTTCGGCCATCCACTCGCCATGATAGCCGCCCGCCACCACAAGAACACCGTTGTGCATGACCTGGGCCCGGCGGCCGCTGCTGTCGAGGATCGCTCCCGCGTTCGCCACCTTTGGTATGCTGTCGCAATCCCGGCAGCTTGCGGTCATTTCAATGCGAAAGCGCGGGTCGCGCACGAGGGGATCGAGAGAAAGCGTCTCGAGGCTTTGGCTCGCGGGCGCACTGGGCTGGGTTCCGCTGGGCGCGGGGCTGTCGGCCGGGGAACGTTCGAACAACGCCGCGAGCGCCGCGGTTCCAGCGGTTCGGGCGACGTGCGAAGCGAAGCCGTATTTGCCGAAAATCAGGGTTGCTAACGCCGCTTGAGCAAAGGCCGCCTCGACTTCGCTCGGGCCAGCCGCAAGTTTTCGGAAAAAGACCGCATCGCCCCAAATCAGCCGGTCTTCACCCGGATCGAGATCAGCGTAAGCATAGCGGGACAGATGCACAAAATCGAGGAACTCAAAGCCCTGTTCCCGCAGGAAGCGATCGATATCAGCGAACAGCGCGGAGCCAATGTACATGGGGAAAAAGGAAACCTCGCAATGGATGAGATTCGTCCGGCGCAGGGTGTCCTTCGCACCACGCAGCGCCTCGAGCTCGAACCCCTGGATATCCAGCTTCAGCAGGTCGATGTGCGGTTCGTGGGCGAGAATGTCATCCAGGCGAGAAGTTTCGACTTCTGTGGTCTTCACCGACCGAAGCTGGCGAAGTCCGGTGAAGGCGGCATTAGTTTCCAGCGCAAGGGGCAATAGCGAGGAGGTGGCGTCCTCGTTGTTCGTGTAAAACGTGCGCGCCGATCCATCGCCGATGAACGCGTCCAGAAGCCGTATCCGCGGGTCCGGCTCTGCTTCGCGGCGACTCGCCAGCCGGTGCTTCAAAGGCTCAAAACCGATGCAACGCCAATCCAGCCCTGAGGTCAGAATGGGCGTGTAGATGTGGTCCTCGCCCTCGAGCTTCTGCGCTCCCACATCGACGATGACGATCGGACGGTGCTGCAGCGGCGAGAAATCGATTACCTGCGGGACGAGTGCGGCTTCGCGCCGGTGGTATTCCTCGCTCTCCACGAACATACGGATGATTTCGCGCAGATCCGTGCCCTGCTCGAGGTGATTCATGAAAGACGCAAACCCCGGCGGATCCGGCGAGCGCCCAAGAAAGTGACGATAAAACAGACGGATCAGTGTGTCGGAGTGCATGTGATTTGCCTCGGGCGCATCCAACCGACCAAGCCCGCATTGGATGGGAAATGCGGGAATGATAGGCTCTGGCGCATATTGAGGGACCGGCCCGCTTTCGGGGGGCGTCGCGAAGCTGGCGGACCCGACACGACTCGAACGTGCGACCTTCGCCTTCGGAGGGCGACGCTCTATCCAACTGAGCTACGGGTCCTGCGCATCTCATAGCGGCAAACCGCCGGCGACGGAAGCCGCCTCCCTATTGCAGCGCCAGCCAGGTCCGCGCCGTCTCCCCGGCACCCGAGGGCAACGGTGCCGCCGGATTGGCGATCCAGGTCAGAATATCGTCGATCGGCACCGCCCGGCCGATATCGCGCAGCATCAGATGGTAATCCTGAGGGTAGTAGGCGATGCGCGCCCCGGGCGGCAGCGCACGCCAGGCCGCCCGCGCGGCGTGCTTGGGGATCAGCTCGTCTTTCCCGCCGTAAAGGAACAGCACCGGCCTCCGCATATACGGTGCATCTGCCAGCGCCGTGCTCATCAGATCGACCAGCCCCTTCACCGTGTCGAACCGGGTGTGGTGGATGGTCAGCGGATCGGCGGACAGACGTTCGATTGCGGCAAGGTTATTGCTCGCTTCGATGTGCAGGAACTCGCCCGTCGCGGTGAAGCCGGGCAGCGTGGTCGCCATCAGCCAAAGCCCCACCCGCTCGAACAGGTTCATCTGCGAGCGCCCCCAGACCGCGGGGGAGACCAGCACATAGCCGTCCACCGGCGGCGGATCAGGCGAGGCGGCAAGACAGATCAGCACCGCCGCGCCCATGCTCTCGCCCATCATGATCAGCTTTGCGTGCGGGTTTTGCGCATGGACGAGCAGCGCCATGGTGCGCGCGTCGCTGACCAGCGTGGCGGTTCCCGGCCAGTAGCCCCGCGCCGCGGTGGCGCCGAAGCCGCGCTGGTCCGGCGCGATGATCTCGATCCCGGCGCCGGTGAAGGCGGCGGCCGGAACCTCCCAGGCATCCCGGCTGTCGTTCATGCCGTGCAGGGCGAGCACGATCGCCAGCGGCGGGCCGGCCGGTTTCCAGATCCGGTAGGGCAGCCGCGTGCCGTCCGGCATGATGAAGGCGTTGGCCCGCTCGGCGGGGGCCTCGACGATCGGACCCTCGGGAGCAAAACGCGCGACACAGCCGCCCAGCAGCGGCAGGAGCAGGATCAGGGCGGCGAGGCGCCGGCGCATGACAAGCGGACAGTTGCAAGCACGGGCGCCATGGCTATCATCGCGCCGACGTTATCGCCAGAGAAACCGCCATGCTGGACGCCGCCCCCGCGCCGACGCCCACCGAAACCATTCATGTCGACCAGCGGACCGTCGCCTGTGATGGCGGCGAGGGTGCGCTCGGCCATCCCCGCGTGTTCCTGTTTATCGAGCACCAGCAGGTGATGTGCCCGTATTGCTCGCGACTCTACATCCTGAACGAAGGGGCCGGCCACGCCAGCGGACACTGATTTGCTCGCCGTTCCGGCCGAGACGGCGACAGAGGAGCGGCTACTCCACCTCATCCTGATCGACGGATCGGGCTTCATCTTCCGCGCCTTCCACGCGCTGCCGCCGATGACGCGCCCGGACGGAGTGCCGGTGAACGCGGTGTTCGGCTTCACCAACATGCTGGCGAAGCTGCTGCGCGAGCATGTCGGCACGCATATCTCAGTGATTTTCGATGCCGGGCGGACGACGTTCCGCAATCGGCTCTATGAGGACTACAAGGCGCATCGGCCGCCGCCGCCCGACGACCTTCTCCCGCAATTCGCGCTGGTGCGCGAGGCGACCGACGCCTTTTGCGTCCCAGCGGTCGAGCTCGCCGACTGGGAGGCCGACGACCTGATCGCCGCCTATGCCCGCGAGGCCGAGCGGGCCGGCGGGCAGGTGACGATCGTCTCCTCCGACAAGGACCTGATGCAGCTCATCCGGCCGGGCGTGGAGATGCTCGACCCGATCAGGCAGAAGCCGATCGGCCCGGCCGAGGTGATGGAGCGCTTCGGCGTGAGGCCGGAGAAAATGGTTGATGTGCAGGCGCTGATCGGGGACAGCACCGACAATGTGCCCGGCATCCCGGGTATCGGGCCGAAGCGCGCCGCCGAGCTGGTGAACGAATTCGGCGACTTGGAGGGGGTGCTGGCGGCGGCGGTCGCGATGAAGCCGGGGAAGCGACGCGACTCGCTGATCGAGCACGCGGCCTCGGCCCGGCTCTCGCGCGAGCTGGTGACGCTGCGGGACGATACGCCGCTTCCCGTGCCCTTGGACCGGCTCTGCGCGTGTCCCATCGACCGGCCGAAGCTCGCGGCGTGGCTTTCGAAGCAGGGTTTCCGCAGCGTGCTGGTGCGAATGGGGCTGGAGGCCGGCGAATCCGCGCCGGAACCGGCCGCCCCGGCCCGCTCCCGGGCCCCGGCCGGTCCCGCGCAGGCCGAGCTGGGTCTGCTTGCCCGCCCGCGCCCGGGCACGCCGTCGGAGGCGCCGAGCGGATTCGGCCCGTACGAAACTGTCACTGATGCCACCGCGCTGGCCCGCTGGGCGGCGGCGGCGCGGAAAGAAGGCGTGCTCGCCATCCACGTCGAGACCGACGGAGGCGATGCGTTGCGCGCCGCGCTGCTGGGACTCTCGCTGGCGACGGCGGCCGGCTGGGCCTGCTACGTGCCGCTGCGGCATGAGGGCATAACCGCGCAGATGCCGGTTGCCGAGGCGATCGCATTGCTCGGTCCGCTGCTGACCGACCCCGGGGTTCTGAAAGTCTATCCGGACGCCAAGTTCGACCTGTTGGTGATGGGCCGGGCCGGGTTTCCGATGGCCTCCCCGACCGATGACGTCACGTTGATCTCCTACGCGCAGGAAGCCGGTTTGCACGGCCATGCGCTGGACGAGCTGGCGCGGCTTCATCTCGGCCATACGCCGCTCGCTTATGACGAGGTCACCGGCACGGGGCGCAACCGGCTGCCCTTCGCCCAGGTGCCGATCGACCGTGCCACCGGCTGTGCCGCCGAACAGGCCGACATCACCTATCGCCTGTGGTGTGCGCTGCGGCCGCGGCTGCGCTTTGCCCGTGCGCTCGCACTTTATGAGCAGATCGAGCGGCGGTTAGTATCCGTGCTGCTGGAAATGGAGCGTGCCGGCATCAAGGTGGACGCGGCGGAACTTGGCCGTATCTCGATCGATTTCGAAGCCCGGATGGCGGCCATGGAGCGCGACATCCACCGGCTTGCCGGGCATGCTTTCAACCTTGGCAGCGCCAAACAGTTGGGCGAGGTGCTGTTCGATGAGATGAAACTGGGGGGCGGGCGGCGGATGAAGACCGGTGCCTGGGGCACCGATGCCTCCGTGCTCCAGGCGCTCGCCGAGCAGGGCCACGAGCTGCCGGCGCGCATCCTGGAATGGCGGCAGTTGCAGAAGCTGAAATCGACCTATGCCGATGCGTTGATCGGCGAGATCAACCCCGACACCGGGCGGGTGCACACCTCCTTCGCCATGGCGGTAGCCAGCACGGGGAGGCTTTCCTCCAACGATCCGAACCTGCAGAACATTCCCATCCGCACCGAGGAGGGTACGCGGATCAGGCGCGCCTTCGTGGCCGAACCGGGCCATGTGCTGGTCAGCGCGGATTACTCGCAAATCGAATTGCGGCTGCTGGCGCATGTCGCCGAGATCGCGCCGCTGCGCGAAAGTTTTGCGCGCGGAGAAGATATCCATGCCCGCACCGCGAGCGAGGTGTTCGGCGTTCCGATGGCGGGCATGGACCCGATGACCCGTCGGCGCGCCAAGGCGATCAATTTCGGCATCATTTACGGAATCAGCGCCTTCGGCCTGGCGCGTCAGCTCGGCATCCAGCCGGCCGAGGCGCGCGGTTACATCGATGCCTATTTCGCCCGTTATCCCGGCATCCGCGCCTACATGGAGCGTACCAAGGAGGAGGCGCGGATCAACGGCTACGTGGTGACCGCTTTCGGCCGCCGCTGTTGGGTGCCGGGGATCGCCGACAAGAACCCGGCGAAGCGCGGCTATGCCGAGCGACAAGCCATCAACGCACCGCTGCAAGGCGGTGCTGCCGACATCATCAAGCGGGCCATGGTGCGCTTGCCGAAAGCCCTGGCGGAGGCCGGGCTGCGCTCGCGCCTGCTGCTGCAGGTGCATGACGAATTGTTGTTCGAGGCGCCGGAGCATGAGGCGGAGGCGCTTGCGGCGGTCGCCAGGCGTGCGATGGAGGCTGCAGCCGAACTGGCAGTGCCGCTAGTGGTTGAAACGGGACGCGGCGCCAGCTGGGCGGATGCGCACTAGGGCTGGCTCGCGTCACTCAGGCTGGGTTAACCTATGGTCATGATTCGTGTGATTCTGCCGTTTCTCGCTATCGTGCTTGCAGCGCCGACGCAAGCTGCCGACGCGACGCCTGATCCCACGACGCTGGGTGTGTCCCTGTTCCTCGCCAGTTGTGTCGGCTTCGCCGGCGACTCGACCGGGCTACGGTCATGGGTGAGCCACGCCGGCTATCCGGAGGTGCCGGCCGATCGTGCCGACGAGTATCTCGAAGGCATGCCGGGTGCGGCGTATGACGCCTCGCGCGGCAACTACGCCCTTGTCCTGGTGTCTGAGGATAGCGGTTCGTGCTCGGTGGTCATCGACCAGGCGAAGGGGTCTCAGGTGATAGCGGCGCTCGACAAAGGTTTGCGCGAGGCGAACGTCACCTTTACTGCGACCGATGATACCGCGGATCCCTTGCAGAAGGATCTGAACAACCGGGAATACGCCGCCTCCGCCGCCGGGCGGTCCTGGCACATGCTGGTCAGCACGGCGAAGGACCCGGCGGGGGGCGAGGCCGTTCTGACCACGAATCCATAGTGCATTGGCCAAGCCCGCCGTTCGTTTCGTTTGTCAGGGCTGCGGTGCCGTCGGCCCAAAATGGGCCGGACGCTGTGAAGCCTGCGGCGCCTGGAATACAATCGTCGAGGACGCGCCGCGGCCCGGGCCTGCGGCCAGGGGCGGGCCGGTTCGCGGGTTGGATATCGTTCGCCTGGCCGGAACGGCTGAGCCGCCGCCGCGCGCCGGCACCGGGATCGCCGAACTGGACCGCGTGCTGGGTGGCGGCCTCGTGCCCGCCTCGGCGGTGTTGGTCGGCGGCGATCCGGGGATCGGCAAATCGACCCTGCTGCTGCAGGCGGCCGCCGCGCTCGCCGCCAGTGGACAGCCCGTTCTCTACGTCTCCGGCGAGGAGTCGATCGAGCAGGTCCGGCTGCGCGCCCGCCGGCTCGGCGTGACGGAGGCGCCGCTCGACGTCGCCGCCGCGATCAACCTGCGCGACATCGCCGCCGGCCTCGAGGCGAGCCGGCCGGCGCTGGTGGTGATCGATTCGATCCAGACGATGTGGCTCGATCAGATCGAGAGCGCGCCCGGCACGGTGGCGCAGGTGCGAGCCGCCGCGTTCGAGCTGATCCGGCTGGCGAAGTCGCGCGGCTTCGCGCTGGTGCTGGTCGGGCACGTGACCAAGGACGGGGCGATCGCCGGACCGCGCGTGCTGGAGCACATGGTCGATGCGGTGCTGTATTTCGAAGGCGAGCGGGGACACCAGTTCCGCATCTTGCGTGCGGTGAAGAACCGCTTCGGCGCCACTGACGAGATCGGCGTGTTCGAGATGACCGAGCGCGGGCTTGCCGAGGTGACGAACCCCTCGGCGCTGTTCCTGGCCGAGCGGCGCGGCAACATCGCCGGCAGCGCGGTGTTTGCGGGCATCGAAGGCACGCGGCCCGTGCTGGTGGAGGTGCAGGCGCTGCTGGCGCCCAATCCGGGCGGAGCGCCGCGCCGGCAGGTGATCGGTTGGGATGGCGGGCGGTTATCCATGCTGCTGGCAGTGCTGGAGACGCGTTGCGGACTGCGGCTCGGTGCGGCGGATGTGTATCTGAACGTGGCCGGCGGGCTGCGGGTGAATGAGCCGGCGGCCGACCTTGCCGTGGCCGCCGCGATTGCCTCGGCGGCCGGCGATCGGCCGACCAGCGCCGGGATGGTGTATTTCGGTGAGGTGGGGCTTTCTGGCGAGATCCGGCAGGTGGCGCAGGCCGAGGCGCGGCTGAAGGAAGCGGCTAAGCTGGGGTTCGATACGGCGTGCCTGCCACGACGGGTGGCGCGCGGCGGGCGCACGCCGGCGCCACCCGAGGGGCTTCGGCTCGAGGAGATCGGGCATCTGGCGGATCTCGTGGGGCAGTTTGGCTGTAGGTCGTAAACTGTTGGAGTTTGGAAGATGTCGGACTCATCCGAATATATGCCGCCGAAGGTTTGGACATGGAACAAGCCAAGCGGCGGCCAGTTCGCGAACATCAACCGCCCGATCTCCGGGCCCACGCACGAGAAAGAACTGCCGGTCGGGCGCCATCCTCTCCAGCTCTACTCGCAGGGCACACCGAACGGCGTGAAGGTCACGGTGATGCTGGAGGAGCTGTTGGCGCTTGGGCATGCGGGCGCGGAGTATGATGCTTGGCTGATCCGCATCGGCGAGGGCGATCAGTTCGGCAGCGGCTTCGTCGCGATCAGCCCCAATTCCAAAATCCCGGCGCTGGTGGACCGCAGCGGTCCGAAGCCGATCCGGCTGTTCGAGTCCGGCGCGATCCTGTTGTACCTGGCGGAGAAGTTCGGGGCGTTTCTGCCGACCGAGGTCGCTGTACGCGCCGAATGCCTGTCATGGCTGTTCTGGCAAATGGGCAGCGCGCCGTATCTCGGCGGCGGATTTGGTCATTTCTACGCCTATGCGCCGACGAAGATCGAATATGCCATCGACCGGTTTGCGATGGAGACGAAGCGGCTGCTCGATGTGCTCGATAAGCGGCTGGCGGAAAATGAGTATCTTGCAGGTGACGTGTATACGATTGCCGATATGGCTGCATGGCCTTGGTACGCCGGGCTGGTGAAGTTCGGGCAGTACGGGGCCGCCGAGTTCCTGTCTGTGCAGGAGTATAAGAACGTTATTCGCTGGGCCGATGCGATCCATGCACGGCCGGCGGTGCGGCGCGGGCGGATGGTCAATCGCACCAGCGGCGACCCATCGAGTCAGTTGCACGAGCGCCACGAGGCCGGCGATTTCGAAACCAAGACGCAGGACAAGCTGGCCCCCGCGAATTAAGGACGATGTACACCGTCATGGCCGGCCGCCCTCATCGTCGTGGCCGGCCCCCTATCGTGGATGGCCGGGTTTGGCCCGGCCATCCACGTCTTTTAACCGCACACATGACACCAAAATCGAACTTCAACCGAGCAGCGACGGGTACAAGTCCCGCCACTCCGGGTTCTGAGCAGTCAAGAGGCGACTTTCCAAGCACGAGGCCACCGCTTCAGACTGGTCTCTCGCTGAATTGCTGTGCCTACGTCTTCATGATGTTCGAAGTAGACCAAGCTGTTCAGGGCATATCGACGAACAAAATTGCTTCCGATTCCCTGCCGATGCTCCCAAACCCGACGAACCAGGTCATTCGTAACCCCGACATACAGCGTTCCACTGCGCTGGTTCGTCATGATGTAAACCCATCCGCCCATGCGAACACCCAATGGCCGGGACTGGTGAAGAAGACGTGGACTGCTGGCCCTCAACCCGGCGAAGGCGGACGCCGGCACTTACCGTCATGGCCGGCCTCGTGCCGGCCATCCACGTCTTTCTTGCCCGCATGAAGGAAAACGTGGACGGCCGGGCCGAGCCCAGCCATGACAAAGAACGCACAACCCGCAGCCTGGGAAATACACCATGCCATTCTACGAAAAGGGCGACGTCCGCATCCGCTATGAGGAGACCGGCAGCGGCTTCCCGCTGCTTGTCACTCCCGGCGGCGGCCTGAACTCCGGCGTCAGCCATTGGCCGACCGCCGTGTTCAATGCGATGGAAGTCTTCAAGGACGACTTCCGCTGCATCACGATGGATCAGCGCAACGCGAACGGCGGCGAGTCCACGGGGCCTGTCGCTGTTGACGACCCGTGGGGCGCGTTCACCGATGATCAGCTCGGGCTGATGGACCACCTGGGCATCCGGCAGTTCTTCTTCATGGGGTACTGCATCGGCGGTTGCTTTGCGCTGAAGCTGATGGAGCGAGCGCCGGATCGCGTGGTGGCCGGCGTGCTGTGCCAGACGGTGGGGCATCGGGATGACGATCCCGACGTGATGTACCGGTCCGGCCGGGATGTGTGGGCGCCGGAACTGCTGGCGCGACGGCCAGATGTTGCGATGGTAACGATCGAGGCCTATCTGCACAATCTTTACCGCGCACGACCCGATTTTGTTTACAGCGTATCGCGGGAGTTTGCGCGGTCTTGCAAGACACCGATGCTGGTGATGCCGGATGATACCCCGGCGCATCCATTGCAGGCATCGATGGACGTGGCGGCGTTGGCGCCGCGCGCAGAGGTGACGGCCTATCCGTGGACCAAGCCGCCGGAGTTGAAGGCCAAGACGATCGAGCAGGTGCGGGAGTTTCTGAGGGTGCAGCTGCCGGTGAGAGCCGTTGCCCGGTAAGCGCTTTAGACCGGGTCGGAACCAACGATCTCCGCAGCAATGACGCTGATCATCCGGGCGTGCCGCTCTGGCGAAAGATCAGTTGGAACTGGTCCGGTCTCCAGATCCGATTCCTGTAGCTGCTCGGTCAGGCGCCGAGTCTTCCCGCCCGATCGAGCCCGGCCGTGCCGCGGTCCTTCTTGATGTCGTGATATATGGTCCAGCCCAGCGAGGCGATGCTGGCGATGAGCGCGCCCAGCGAAATCGGGTCGAGTATGCGGTCTGCTGGCCGGGACAGCGGATCTTCCGCGAGCGCCTGTTCAACCTGATCCGGTAATCCCGGATCGATATCGACAAGCCGCGCCGCCGACCTGCGTGCGACCTCCTCGCTGCTGTTGGGTTGGTTCATTGTGACCCCTCCCCCTGCTGTGGCCCGCGATCAGGCGATGCACCGTCATTTGCGTCGGCCCGTTTCTTCGCACCGGCGATAATGTCTTGCAGGAGCTGTTCCAGTGCCGCCTCGTCCGGCTGCAGTCGCTGCATCAACTCGTGGAAGCGCACGCCTTCGACTTGCTGCACGTCCGCATACAGCGCGGCCAAATCGCCGGGCAGAGCCGCGCTCGCCTGGCCGCCGGCGTTGCGAAGATCCCTGGCGAGTGCCGTGATCGCCTGCTCCAATCCCGCCGATCCGGTGATGCATCTGATCATTGCCGCGGCCAGCCGATGTCCGAGCGCGCCGCGCCAATCGCCATCCGCCTTGGTCAGGTATTTGGCGAGATTGAAGTGGCTGATAGCGATACTGCTGGGGTTTCCCGCAGCATATTCGTAGCGAATTGCCGTTTGCTCGAAACGCCCCGCCGCTTCTTTACGGCCGAGCTCGTCCTCTAGATCCGCAAGGCCAGAGAACACCGCCCCGAGCTCCGCCACGGCGTTCTCCTGCTCGAACACGTCCCGGCAGTGCTGCAAAAGGCTGCGGGCCTCACCATAACGTTGCAGCCGCAGTAGCGGCCCGTAATCGTTGAACCGGCCACGCGCAAGTTCAAAAGCCCCGGCGCCGCGGTTGACGCTGCTCTGCAAAATCTCAGCGTTGAGATCAAGGGCTGGCTGCCATTCACCTGATTCCACCGCAGCGTTGCGCCCGACATCCAACATTGTCTCACGCACATTCCACGTGGTCACCGACCGGTCGTTCGCCTCGGGCGGATCGGGCAACTGGTGCATCTGCCCGCGCAGCTCCAGCACGCGCGCGAGCACATCGCTATGTTCGCCAAGCTCGACGCGGATCTGCAGACGCCGAACCTCGTCGGCTAACTGTGTCCATGCCCCGTAGCCTGCCTGCTTGGTGTATTCGGCCTGCCGCTCGATTACTTGTAAGGCTTCGCGCGCCCGACCGGTGCGCCGGAGCAGTTTGGCCAAAGTGCCTGAATTTACAGAGGCGGCCCCAAACTCACCCCGCTCGGCAGTTTGCGCGATGAGGTCGCGGAGCAGGCCTTCCGCCTCGCCGGTCCGGCCGGCCAGTTCGAGAACCTTGGCGAGGATGCCGCGGTTTTCCGCATTCTGCCGCTCGGTGCCCGTCGCGGCAGAGACCACCTTTTGTAGCAGCGGCAGCACTGCGGCGATCGTACCGGGCGATGTGTCCAGATGCACGGCCCTGTCCATCATTCCCGCAGCCAACTCCCAGTGCCCAAGGCGGGCGAAGTACGGGAAGCCGTGCAGCCCGGCGCGCACCATCATTGGGCCGGCCCAGGCCTCACGGCCCTCCGCCTTCCAAGCGTTCCGAAACAGCGTGTTCCACGTCGCGGCGAGCTCGTGATCGACGGCGGCCTGCAGGTCCGCGCCAGCCTCGGCGCGGCCGGCCTCGGCGATGCCAGGATGGATCAGCACTTCGAACTCGTCCGCCTGGTCGGCGGTCGCCTGTTTGTCGACCAGCCCTGCCGCGACGAGCGGGGCGAGCACCGCTTGAAAATCCGGCGCCGGCGCCGGGCGGCCAAGGCGCTGCCACACGTCCGACCAGTTGGCCGCGATGATCCAACCCTGCCGGTCACCCTCCTCCAGGGCGCAAAGGAAATGGAAGCCGGTGCGTGCAGCCTCCGGTAGTGCGCCGGCGATGCCGCGGGTCCAGCCATGCAGGCTCTCCACAAATTCCGCCGGACCGAGTCGCGTCTCGCCTTGGGCGAAGAAGGCGTCGAGTTCGCCGGCACCCGCGGTCTGCGCCTTGTCGGCTTCGTCGAGCTGCGCGGCCAGTTTTGCCGGCGCCGCGGCCAGCGCCTCGGCCAGCTCGATCAGCTTGGGATGGCCTTGCACCAGGCGCAGCACCCGGCGCACCAGTTGCCGGCCCGCCTCCTGGCTCACGCCGGTCTCTTTCGCACCGTCGAGCAACCGGCGCAGGTTGCGCAGCTCGCGCACCAACAGCAGCGCCTCGTCGCGCGGCAGTGCGTGCACCGCGATTACCTCGGTCGACTCCGGCAGCGCGGCAGGGCGGGTGCGGCTGGTCAGCACCGTGCGCGACAGCCCGCCCGCGGTCAGCAGGGCCTCGACGAGCAACCCCCAGCGCTCGTCCCGCCATACCCCCGCCTCGGTCAGCAGGCTCTCCAGGTTGTCCAGCACGATCAGGAGCGCGTTGTTCTCCAGCACCTCAGCCAGCCGTGGCAGCCAGTCGCGCAACGCGTCGGTGCGGTCGATGACCTGCAGCATGGCCAGGTCGGGGATCTGGCGTTCCAGCGCCAGTGTGAAGTCACGCAGCGCCAGGGCGATGTCCTTGCCCTGCTCCGGCGCCGAGAACCAGACAAAGCGCTGGAACCGGCCAACGGCGGCGTGGTGATAAACGAGCTCGACCGCACAGCTGGTCTTTCCGGCGCCCGCCATGCCGTGGAACAGAACGCCGCTCCGGCTGCTCTCGGTGGCGAGCGCCGCGCTCGCGCGCGTCATCGCCGACACCCGGCCGACAAAGTGCTCCGGCAGCTTCGGCACGAAAGCGAGCGACGTATCCGCGTCGATCCCCGTGCCCTTGGGCGGGACGAGCATCAGGTCCGCAGAACGTGGACCGAACAGCGCCGGCGCCGCGGCGGAGAGCGCACCCACGGCGGGGATTCCTCGTTCGCCCCCAGCGACACTGGCAAGCGCCAGCCTTGTCGCCTGCGGCAATGGCTGCTTCTGGCGGAACAGCCGGTCGTAGAGTTCCCGCGCCAGGTTCATCGCGAACTCGTCCTCGACCGCGTAGCGCATCGCCAGTACCGCGCAATCGAGCGTTTCGGTCAGCGCCCGCGCGACCGTCGGCGCCGCCTTGGTGTCCTGCTTTTCCGTGGTTACAGCCGGCGAGGCGTCGCGCTTCGCCGCCTCTCCCTCCGAGAAGCCAAGCCAGGACAGCGTCTGCGCGACGCTGGCCGCTGCCGACAGGCAGGCCGACAAGGTCACCAGTTTCACCCGTCCGCCCGCCTGTCGGAGCAGCTTTGCGAGATCGATCGAGGAGACCTCGTCCGGCTTGCCATCGGAGCGCTCCAGCAGCAGCGCGCCCGGCTGGCCATGGCCGGAGAAATGGATGACGTCCCAGCCCTCGCCCTGCTCCAGCACCTCCTGCAGGCTCTTCCGCGTCACGCCGTATTGCAGGACGTGCAACTCCACCCCAAGACCGGCCGCGCCGGCCAAGCGGCGTACCAGATTACGCAGCATCTGCCGCTCGCGGCGGAGATTCAGCGGGCTGCCGACCGGCGGCAGGCTGAATAGTGCCAGGATGCGCAGCCGCTCGCCGACTGGCTCCGCTCGTGGCGGCGCCGTGCCGGTCGTCTCGAACACGAAGCTGACGCCCTGCACCGACAGGGGCTCGCCGCCGTCCAGCCGTGCGATCTCGAGCGGCAACGCGAGCAGCCGCTCTGCCGTCGGCGGGACCAGCACGCGCACCACCACCGACGGCGGCACCCGCGACAGCAGCTTCTCCGCAAGGCTCCGGCCCAACACTTGCTTGCCGATCCAACTACCTACCTCAACAAGTAGCCGCTGCTCATCAGCCGCACGGGTATCCGGTGCGCTATGCATGCGCAGATAGCCCGGCAGATCGACTAGCGCGGCATAGTGGGCATCGGCCCGATCGAGCGCGGCGACGTGGTCGGCCAGGAACGCCCCGCCGGCCTCCTTCAGCACAAAGCGCCAATGATCGGCATCGCGGAACTCTGCAACTTCGAGATGCAGCGTGGACTGAACCATGCAGTTCTATCCCCCCGATCGGCGCATCCTACACCAGATCGCAATGCCTGCGAGATAATCCTGTGGCGCTTCGGGCGCTCGGCTCGTGTGTGCAATCAATCCCCGCGGCGTGTCGCGGGAGTTCGTGCGGGGTTGCCAGACGCCGGTGCTGGTAATGCCGGACGATACGCCAGCGCATCCGTTGCAGGCATCGACCGATGTGGCGGCATTGGCGCCGCGGGCGGAGGTAACGGTGTTTCCGTGGAAGGAGCCGCCAGAGCTGAAGGCGCGGACGATTGAGCAGGTGCGGGGGTTTTGAGGAAGCGGGTGCCGGTGGGTAGGCCTTGCCTGTTGCCGTCCGCGCCACAGATATTCTCAGACCATCCATTGGAGCGCTCGATGCAGGTTACGGTCGGCAGATGGGGCAATAACCTGGCGGTGCGCCTGCCGGCGGAGATCGCCGATGCAGTCAGGCTTCGCGATGGCGAACGGGTCGATATCGAGGCGCGGGATGGGGCAGTCGTCATTCGCCCGAGCGAGAGGCGAATATCGCTCGCGGAGCTGTTTCGCGGTAAGTCGCCCGAAGATTGGCGAGCCGAATATGCCGGAGCCTACGACTGGGGACCGGATATTGGCCGCGAGATTGTTCCCGAATGAGCTATATGCCAGCGGGCGGGGGACCTGATCTGGACCGATTTCGACCCCACGAAGGGACGCGAGCAAGCCGGACGACGGCCAGCGCTGGTCATCTCCGACGCGGCGTTCAGCGCGAATACAGGGCTTTCGGTGGTGTGTCCGATTACGTCCCGCATACGGCCATTTCCGACCAGCGTCGTCCTGCCGCCCGGATTGCCGGTCGTGGGAGAAATTCTGACCAGCCATGTGCGCAGCATCGAACAATGGCAAGGCCGATCCGTTATGCTGGTAGTTCGGTGAGCCCGGAAGTGGCCCGGCAGGTTCGCGCCAAGCTCGAGAGCTTCATTACGATCTGAAAATCCGGCTCGAACTCAGGCCGCCATGCCGCCGGCACAGAAACAGGACACCCATACCGGCAAATCTGCACGCGCCGCCGCGAACTTCACCCGCTGGCGAATAAGTGCGGCCTCCGCCGTCTCGCCCCGCCGCTCGAGGCAATCGAGCAGCCCGCGCAGAGCCCACAGATTGTCGGGGTGGATCTGCGCCCGAGGCAACGCGCCCCCAAGCCCAAGATCCTCGCGATACACCACCTCGGCTTCCGCCGGGCGGCCCTGCTCCAGCAGCAGCGCACCCAGCGCGTGGCGGACCGGCTGCATCCACCCCCACGGCTCGTCGTACGGCAGATCATCCTCCAGCGAAACGGCAGCGCGGAGACGCGCGAACGCCGCATCGTGCTCGCCTCGCCGATACGCGATCTCGCCCGCCAGCATCTCCTCGGCCACAGCCAGAAGCTGCACGCAGGACACGTTGTGGATTTGCCGCGACTTCGGGACGCGTTTCGCGGCGTCCCTGAACAGCGCCTGTTCCGCCTCCGCTGCTTGCACCTCCCCCAGCGCGGCGTGGGCGACGCCCTTGGCGTAGTGCATCATCGCCACGGTGTTGCAAAACAGCTCGCGATCGGCCGGCAACTCCTGCGCGATGATCTCGCGCCATTTGCCGAAGCGCACCAGCACGTGCTGCCTGATGGAAACGTATCCTTCGAAAAAATCCGCCATGGGCGGTGAAGGAATGCGCAGAAACGCTTCCGGCATGGTCGCGATCAGCTCGTCAACGGCCGCGATCGCCGGCGCGTACTGGCCGAGGAACATAGCCCCGTAAGCGGCGAAATGGTAATTATGTATCCGGTACCCGAATAGAAATTCATCGGCCCGGCGAGGTCATAGAACTTGCGGTCCGCAACGATCGCTTTATGATTCCAGTGCATCGCGTCGCGATAGTAGCCGCACTGAATGTCGATGTGCGTGGGCATGTGAACCAGGTGGCCCATGTCCGGGCTCATCTCGCGCAGTCGGTCACCCGTTACCAACGCAACCTCCGGATGCGGTGACATTTCCATCAGGTGCACATGCAGGTGCAGAAGACCGGGGTGGTCCATCGCCCCGGGCAGATCGCGGAAGGCGCACTCGAGCACCTCGCGCGCTTCCAGCGTGCCGGCGCCGGGCGCGGGCTCGCCGGTACGCAGGTCCCACATGAGCCAGGGCGTACGATTGAGGATCGCTTCAACAAATATGGCGCGTAAGTCGAGGTCGTCTGGATACGCTTGGTGTGCGTGGCGCATGGCATCGGCGAAGGCGTCGTTCCAGGGCGACTGGTCTTCGATGGGGTCGCGCTGTGGATAGCGGGTGGTCAACGCCCCGATCAGCGCCCGTTCCGGCGCGGTGGCACCTCCGGCCAGCGCGAGGGCTGCGCAGGCGGCAGAGTGGGCGCGCGCGAGTGCCACCGCCTTACCCGCGGGGTCCATCAGTTCCCAGGGGAAGTTGTAGTTCGGCCCGGCCGCGTAGCCGATGCCCCAGTGCGCCATGGCGCAGTTCGGGTCGGCCTCAAGCGCCTTCTGGAAGCAGGCGATCGCCTCCTCATGGTGGTAACCGAAGCACCAGTTGAGGCCGCGGTCGAACCAGCGCTGGGCGTCCGCCGAGGCCGTGGTCACCGTCCGGGAATAAGGGCCGAGGTCGTAAGGATAATCCATATCGCCTCCTGCGCCGTTCTCGAAGCAGCCGGCCGGGCAGGGCCGACATTCGCGGCGCCCGTCAAGCGCGGCCGCTGATTGCCGCGCGGCGGCCGCACGCACCGACATTTTTCGGCCGATATCCCCAAATGTCCAACAGTTTCGATGTCGATGGTCCTGGTCGGATATGGCCGCGTTGGCACCGCGGGCGGAGCTGATGGTGTATCACGGTGGGGACGGTCGAAAACCGACGGCGCGCATTGAACCGTTTGGGGTCGACCTTGGCGGCTCGAGTCGTTGTACCAATCAGCAGCACCCTCATTCCCCCAGCACGCCGCGGCCTGGTCCAGGCGCCGGATGCGCGCGTGCGTCTTCATCGCCTCGTCGGGGCCGTAGGTGTAGTTCGTGTGGCCTCTGCAACATAAATCGCTCACGGCGACAGACGCAATGTCGAGATTGCACGCCTCGCACACGCTCGTCTCGACACCGCTATAGGTGGCGGCGCTGCCAGATGACGGGGCCGCGCCGCAACCTCGGCTAACTAGGGAGCAATCCTCCACTCCCCGTGTTTCTTGATCGCGGCGTGCATCGCGTCGGGGGCAAGATCCAGGTCGCCGGGCCAGACGACGGCCCCCATTTCTACCCGAACCTGCTCGAACAAGCTCCGGTCCTGCAGGCGCGCGAATACCCCCGCGTTCGGCGACGCAATGAGCGCGGAAAGATCGACAATGCCCCTGAGCCCATCGATGAACCGCACGAACAGGCGGTCGTCTGGTAGCGCCTTCACCTCCTGCACCCGCCACGGAGCAGTCGGACGTATGGTTGGTGTTACCGAAGCGGCTCGATCGTCTTGGGCGGCTGCCTCTGCCGGCATAGATTCCAGTCCTCCATCAGTTCAGCACGATGTACGCGCGCCCACTCACGCACAAGAGTAAGCGTACGGCGGGGCAGGCTTCCCTCGATGACGTCAAGCGTCTGAATGTCAATCAATGCCTCGTGCTCCGCGTACAAGGCGTGGAAGTGCGGCGGCGGATGTTCCTGCCAGAACATCTGAATCACCGATACCATAGAACGTGCTCAACGTCGGCATTGGCGCGGTTCCGCTTCGGGATGCCGCCCCAGGGGAAGCACACGCGTGCTGAGACGTCGTTAATCAGGATCGGATCAGGAGCAGGGCCACTGCTTAACCCTATGCCGCCCCATGATGGGCGCGGGCCGCCGCTGTTTGTCGCCGCACTGCCGCCCTCGGCCAGCAGCCATCTCACTCCCCCAGCATCTCCGCGACTTGCTCCAGCCGCCGGATGCGAGCGTACATCTTCATCGCCTTGTCCAGACTATACGCATGAGCGTCCGCGTCACTGCCCCAGCAGCACTCGCGCACGACGACACACGCAACGTCGAGATTGAAAGCCTCGCGGACACTCGTCTCGACGCCACGGTTGGTGGCGCCACCGCCGATGATAAGGGTGTTGCGCCGCAGCATTTGCAGTAGCTCGGCAACGCCCGTCCCATAGAAGGCACTCGGCCGACGCTTGAGAAAGACGTAATCCTCAACCCGAGGCGCAATCTCCTCGGGGAAACCGGCCTCGGCGGTCCCCTCGATCGCGTTCGTCAGCGGCGGCACACCGGTCTCCGCCGATAGATCGGTCGGCAGCATGACGACATCGGCGCCATCGGCGCGGCTGACCGGCGTCGTGTAGATCACCGGCACACCAGCCGCCCGTGCGAGCGCGATCATCCGCACCCACGCATCGAGCAGCGGGCGCATTGCAGATCTTCGAGCGGGATCCGACGGCGTCAGCGCACGCCGACAGACGTCGTACGCGATGAGTGCCGTGCGATGCCGATCGATGCGTTCGGGTTCCGGCATTGCAACCTCCGAAGGTAATAGGGAAAGCACTGCCCGGGCGGTATAGCCTATGTCCCGAATGGGGATTGGCCCGCACCCCTCCCTCCGATAAACCCCATGCATCGTGCCGCGGCGAGTTGATGACCTGGGTTGATCTGGTGATCCTGGCGATCCTCGCGATCTCCGGGTTGCTGGCGTTCATGCGCGGCTTCGTGCGCGAGGTGCTCGGGGTCGGCGCCTGGATCGGCGCCGTGGTGGTGGCGGTCTGGGCCAATCCGCGCGTGCTGCCGACCTTCGACCACTGGCTCGCCAACCAACCCGGGCTGGCGCAGCCGGTCGCGTTCGGCGTGATCTTCGTCGCCACTCTGGTCGTGTTGCTGTTCATCTGCCACGCGATCGGCAAGGCAGTGCGGCGCTCGGCCCTGGGCGGGCTTGACCGGAGCTTGGGTCTGCTCTTCGGGCTTGCACGGGGTGCGGCGCTGGTGGTGGTCGCCTATGTATTGGTCGGCATGGTGCTTCCGGTGGACCGCTGGCCGGCGCCGGTGCTGAACGCGCGGGCCATGCCGCTCGCTTATGCCGGGGCGATGTGGAGCGTGAAATGGCTGTCCGCCGGGTACCGGCCCCAGATCTATCCGCCACCGGAAGGGCGGGCAACTACGGAACAGGCTTTGCTGCGCGCCACCCCGCAGGGGCGCGCACTCGGCAAGCCTCCGGCCCGGGAATAGGAGAGCGTATGCCACCCGCGTCGCCTGAACCGGACGATTTGACCGATGACAAGCCGCACGAGGAGTGCGGCGTCTTCGGCATCTGGAGCGTGCCCGATGCGGCGGCAGTGACCGCACTCGGTCTGCACGCCCTGCAGCACCGCGGGCAGGAGGCGAGCGGGATCGTCAGTTTCGACGGGGCGCGGTTCCACTCGCACAAAGGCATGGGACTGGTCGGCGACAATTTCGGCGATGCACGGGTGATCGCCTCCCTGCCGGGGCAGTCCGCGATCGGCCACAACCGTTATGCGACGACCGGCGCGACGGTCCTGCGCAACGTGCAGCCGCTCTACGCCGATTTCGAGTTCGGCGGCCTCGCGGTGGCACATAACGGCAACCTGACCAACGCGCATATCCTGCGCCGGTCCCTGGTGCGGCGCGGCTGCCTGTTTCAGTCCACCACCGATTCCGAGGTGTTCATCCACCTGATCGCGATCAGCCTTTATTCCACGGTCGCGGACCGGCTGATCGACGCGATCAAGCAGGTGGTCGGCGCCTATTCGCTGGTCGCGCTATCCAATGAAGCGCTGCTGGGCGTGCGCGATCCGCTGGGCGTCCGCCCGCTTATTCTTGGCCGTATCGTCGGCTCCGCCGACGGGGGACGGATCGGCTCCGAGGGCACCGGCGGTTGGGTGCTGGCCAGCGAGAGTTGCGCGCTCGACATCGTCGGCGCCGAGTTCGTGCGCGACGTGGAGCCCGGCGAGGTCGTGGTGATCAACGATCAGGGCGTGCGTAGCATCAAGCCGTTCACCCGGGCTCGCGAGCGGTTCTGCGTGTTCGAATATATCTACTTTGCCCGCCCGGACTCCGTGATGGAGGGCATGCCGGTTTACGATGCGCGCAAACGCATCGGCGCGGAGCTGGCCCGCGAGTCAGGCGTGCCGGCCGACGTGATCGTGCCGGTGCCCGATTCCGGCGTGCCGGCGGCCATGGGTTATGCGGTGGAAAGCGGCATTCCTTTCGAGCTGGGCATCATCCGCAACCATTATGTCGGCCGCACCTTTATCGAGCCGACCGAGCACATCCGTAACCTCGGCGTGAAGCTCAAGCATTCCGCCAATCGCGCCATCCTCGAAGGCCGCCGCGTCGTGCTGGTAGATGATTCGATCGTGCGCGGCACCACCAGCCGCAAGATCGTCGAGATGGTTCGCCAGGCGGGAGCCGGCGAGGTGCACATGCGCATCTCCTCGCCGCCCACCACGCATTCCTGCTTCTACGGCATCGATACCCCAGAGCGCGGCCAGCTGCTGGCGGCGTGCTACTCCCTCGACGAAATGGCCGAGCAGATCGGCGCGGACAGCCTGGCGTTCATCTCGCTCGACGGCCTCTACCGCGCGCTCGGCAAGCAGGATCGCGACCCGGTGCGGCCCTATTACTGCGACGCTTGTTTCACCGGCGATTATCCGATTCCCCGGCCCGATCAGGGCGACAACGTCGAGCGCCAGCTCAGCCTCCTCGACTCGCATTAGAGCGTGATCGCTGGAGGCGGATACGTCGGAAAGCGTGCATCACGCTCTCATGCGGCTTAAGGGCAGTGTGGCACTGGTCACCGGGGCGAGCCGCGGGATCGGGGCCGCCGCGGCGATCGAGCTCGCCCGTCTGGGCGCCCATGTGGTGATAACCGCACGTACGCCCGGCGGGCTGGAAGAGACCGACGATGCGATCCGCGCGGCCGGCGGGTCCGCGACGCTGCTGCCCGTCGATCTGCACCAAGCCGAGCAACTCGATGCGATCGGCCCGAGCCTGTATCAGCGCTTCCAACGGCTGGATGTTTTAGTGCACGGCGCCGGATCACTCGGGCGGGTGACGCCGGTGGCGCATCTCACCGCCGAGGAATGGGCCGATGCAATGGCCGTGAACACGACCGCCGCATGGCGCCTGATTTGGAGTTGCGATGCGCTGTTGCGGGCTGCGCCAGCCGGGCGAGCGGTGTTTGTAACCGTGGCGCGGGCGCGCGCACCGAAAGCCTATTGGGGTGCATACGGCGCCAGCAAAGCGGCGCTGGAGCACCTCGTGTTGACCTGGGCCGACGAGGTCGCCAACAGCCGGCTGCGGGTCAACCTGTTCGATCCGGGGCCGGTGGCCACGCGGCTGCGACGCACTGCCTATCCCGGCGAGATACCTGACGCATTGCCCAAACCGGCCGACGTGGCACCGGCACTGGCCGCCCTGTGTCTCCCGGAAGAAACCCGCCACGGAACGCTGGTGACACGCTGAGCGGACCATTCGGAGCAGTAGGTATCGTCGTCGGGTTCGCTGCCGAGGCGCGGCTTGCGCGCCGGCTCGGTCATGTGGCGATCGGCGGTGGCACCAGTGCCGGGGCGCGTCACGCAGCGCTTCGTCTGATCGCGGATGGCGTCTCCGCACTGCTGAGCTTCGGTTTGGCTGGTGGCCTGGATCCAGCGTTACCCGCCGGCACGATTGTCGTTCCCGCAGCGGTGCTCGTGGGGAGAAATCGGTTTCCGACCGATCCTCGACTCTGTCGCAGGTTTGCCGGACCGACACTCGACACGGTGCTCGGCGCGGAACGGATCGCCGCAGCCCCGGATGAAAAACAGAGCTTGTGGCAGCAAACCGGGTGTGCGGCGATCGATCTCGAGAGCGGTGCCGTCGCTGTCGCGGCAACTGAACGCGGGCTGCCATTTGCGGTGTTGCGCGTGATTTGTGATCCCGCTTCTCGGCCACTTCCCCCCGCCGCACTCGCAGGGCTGGATACGCGTGGCGCGATCGCGCTTGGCCACATCATCGCATCGCTGGCGCGACAACCGGGACAGCTCCCGTTGCTGCTCCTGCTTGCGCGCCACGCCGCGAAGGCGCGGCGCAGCTTGCTGCACCACCTGGAACAGGTCGGCATGGAGCAATCTTTCACCTCCACGCGGTAGGCAACCGGCAAGGAGCCGCGGATGCCCGATACCCTTGAACCTGCCGGTCCCGGACGATACGATCCCGGGCTGGAACGACGCGTATCCCGGCTGGAGGACTATATGCGCGAGGTGAAGTCGGTGCTCGGCCAGATCGTCCCGATGCTCGTCCGTATCCTGGCGACGCTGGACAGCACCCTGCCGCACCTTGCGACCAAGGCGGAGGTGGCTGAACTCCGTGCGGAACTCGCCGATAAGCCGAGCAAACTCTACATGTGGGGCGTGCTCGGGGTATTGGTCGCCGCGATTGTCGCCTCGTATGGCGCCGGCCTCGCAGCCATCACCCTCTTGCGCTGAGGCCTTCCCGGTCCGGCGTGCTGCGGGTTCTCTCGCAGCGGTTGAAGCACCGAGCAACGGCGGTTACCGTCCCCCGCTGGAGGATCGATGACCGACCTGACCGAAGCGATCGACGATTGCGTCGCCGTGTTGACACTCAACCGGCCTGATCGGCTGAACGCTTTCTCGCCGGACATGCTGGCGACGCTGTACGCGGCGTTGACCCGGCTAGCGGACGACGCCTCGGTTGGCGCCATCGTTTTGACCGGCGCCGGTCGCGCCTTTTGCGCCGGGGGCGACGTGAAAGACATGGCAGGTCGTGCGCACCAGACCTTCGAGCAGCGTGTGCAGCGCCTGCGCCGTATGCATCAGGTGCCGCTGCTGATGCGCAGCCACCCGAAAGTGATCATCGCTATGGTGAATGGGCCCGCGGTCGGCGCTGGCCTAGGGCTCGCCATGGCCTGCGATTTCCGTGTTGCCGCTCGCTCCGCGCGTTTTGGCACAGGGTTTTCGGGCATCGGATATTCGGGCGATTTCGGCGGCTCCTGGCTGCTGACTCGCCTCGTCGGGGCTGCCAAAGCGCGTGAGTTGTATGTGCTGGGAGAGACGATCGACGCCGAAACAGCGGTGTCCATCGGGCTGGTCAACCAGCTGACTGACGATGCGGTACTCATGGACGAGACGATGCAGCTTGCCCGGCGCATTGCAGCAGGTCCTCGCCTTGCCTATGGTTATATGAAACTCAACTTGCATGCCGCCGAGACGGAGCCTTTGGCGGCGGTACTGGAAATGGAGGCGGTGCATCAGGCGCGCACCGGTCTCAGCGAGGACCACCGCGAGGCGGTCACCGCTTTCGCCGAAAAGAGGCGCCCTGTGTTCCGCGGCCGTTGATATGCTCCTCGTGCTGCCGGCCGGCCCGGGCACGAGGAGATGAGTTGAACGAGGTTCACGGGCTGGCGTTCAGGCTGACGCCTCTCGCAACGAAAGGGGATCACTCATGCCTTTCGATGGAACCGAGTTCCGCGTTCCTCCCGTCCACGTTGCCGAGCCGGTGGCTCCTACCGGTTTCGGCTCGTTCATCCGCAGTGCTGTCGCCGCGCTGCTGACGCATGCGCGCGCGGTGCCGATGTGGTCGCTGGCACCCGGCGATCCGGTCCTTCCCTCCGACGTGTCCGCGATCCAACTGCTGCGCGCCGCGCGGGCACTGATCGAACTCGAGGACAAATGGGTGCAGGGCCGCTATGAGACGGTGCGTGGCCGTCGCTGCGCCATGGGCGCTCTGCAGGCTGCGGCACGTGTGCTGCGCGACCCGCGGGCCTTCGAGGAAGCGAAGGACCTGTTGCGCACTGAAGCGGTGCTGCGGGGGTATAGCCATGTCGAGAAGATGAACGACCGCTCGACGCACGCGCAGGTACTGGCTGCGTTCGACGCGGCAATCGCCAAGTCGGAAGCGCGGTTGGCGTTCTAGTATCCGTCGCAGAGAAGCGTGAGGCGCTCCCCCGCACGCTTCGACGCGGGAATCGGATACTCGGAAGGCCTCTGGACTGGCCCCCGTTGTTCGCTGTCGCAGGGCAGCGAACACAGGGGGGTCACGGCCGGCCGGCGTGATCGCCGGCCCTTGAGCGCGCTTATCCCCCTTCGTGCCGGTACGGCGAGTCCGCGGCGAGCGCGGTCATCTCGGCGCGGACTTGCGGGCGCTCGCTGTCCAGAAAGGCGGCGACAGCCCGGCGCAGCCCGCCATGCGTGATCCAATGCGCCGAATAGGTCGGCCGCGGCAGATAACCGCGCTGGATTTTGTGCCGTCCTTGGGCGCCGGCTTCGACGCGCTGAAGCCCGTGGGTGATCGCCCAGTCGATCGCGCGGTAATAGCACAGCTCGAAATGCAGGAACGGCCAATCGCCGCGGCAGCCCCAGTTGCGGCCATACAGCGTATCTCGGCCGGCCAGATTAAGTGCACCGGCGACCGGCTTCCCCGCATTCTCCGCCAGCATCAGCACGACCTGCTGGCCCAGCCGTTCACCGACCAACGAGAAAAAGCGCCGGGTCAGATACGCGCCGCCCCATTTACGGTCCACGGTGGAGCGGTAGAAGCGATAGAAGGCGTCCCAGTGCGCCTCCGTGATGTCCGCACCGGACAGCTCCTTGAAGACGAGTCCGGCGGCATTGGCGTCGCGGCGCTCGCGCCGGAGGACTTTGCGCTTGCGCGAGGACAAGGCAGCGAGGAAGTCCTCGAAGCCCGTGTAGCCGGCGTTCTCCCAATGGAACTGCATCCCCAACCGCTGCAGCCAGCCGGCTTCGCCGAGCGCTGTCCACTCGGGCTCGGTGCAGAAGGTGACGTGCACGGACGAGAGGCTAAGCTCCCGGCAGGCTTGGGCCAAAGCGGCGGCGAGCACCGCCGGCACGATCCCGCCTTCAGGACGCAGCAGGAGCCGTGGTCCCGGCACCGGGCTGAAAGGGACCGCGACCTGTAGCTTGGGATAATAATCGCCGCTGGCGCGTTCCAGCGCATTCGCCCACCCGTGGTCGAAGACGTACTCGCCGTAGCTGTGCGATTTCGCGTACATCGGCGCGACGGCCAGGATCTGCCCGCCGCCGTCGCGCAATACGGCGTGTTGCGGCAGCCAGCCGGTGCGCGCGCCGGCGGAACCGCTGTCCTCGACCGCGGAGAGGAAGGCGTGGCTGACGAAAGGGTTGCCCGCGCCGGCGCAAGCATCCCACTCGGCGGCGGGAATCTCGGCGATCGCGGTGTGCAGCGTGAGGGTTAGGGCGGCCGATCCGTCAGGCATTGTCCCCGGGCATTATCCATTGGCTTCAATCGATTTCAAAAAGACCCTCCACCTCGACCGGGACATCGAGCGGCAAGGCGGCGACACCGATAGTAGTCCGGGCATGCCGGCCGGCTTCGCCGAACACCGCCACTGCTAAATCCGAGGCACCGTTCATGACGCGCGCCTGTTGGTCGAACTCCGGCGTGCAGGCGATGAAGCCGCCGAGCCGAACGACCCGGCGCACCCGGTCGAGCCGACCGTCGCAAGCGGTCTTCAGGTGGGCGAGCACGTTGATGAAGCAACGCTGGGCCGCCTGCTGGCCCTGCTCGATGGAAACCGTACCGCCAAGCTTGCCGGTGACCGTGATTTTCCCATCGACTGCCGGCACCTGGCCCGAAACCATCACCAGTCGGCCAGTCACGACGTATGGAACGTAATTGGCGACGGGTGCCATGGGGGCGGGAATGGTGATGCCGAGTTCCGCCAGTTTCGCGTCGATCAGGCTGGCCATCGCCATCTCCTTAGAGCGTGACCGCTTGAGGCGGCCACGTCGGAAAGCGTGAATCGCTCTCAAACAGTGAGTCAGAGCATGATCGCTTCGCCCTACCAGAAGCGATCATGCTCTAAGGCAGAAGGCAAAGCTAGACCGGGTCCGCGGGACACTCCAGCGCCGTGGTCAGCCGCGTCCCTGTTGCGAAATAACCTTGAATCTGCGACGGCGGGCGGCGGCCGACGCCTCCGGAAAGTCGAGCGGCAGAAGCCCGGTTTCCGAAGGCGGCTCTTCGGGTGCCGGCTCGGGGATATCGTTCCGGCCGAGATAGTTAGCGGCGAGGTGGCGGAAGACGTAGTCCAGCAGCGAGGAGGCCTGGGTCACCGCCGGGTCGCCCTCGACGGCGCCGGCGTGGCCGAACCGCGTGAGAGTGAAAGCCTCGACGAAACCGGCAAGCGGGACGCCGTGCTGCAGGCCGATGCTGACCGCGGCGCAGAAACTGTCCATCAAGCCGCGGAAGGCGGCGCCTTCCTTATGCAGGGCAAGCGAGATCTCGCCGAGTGTGCCGTCGGCATAATCGCCGGTACGGAGATAGAGCTTGTGGCCGCCGACCGACGCTTTCTGGGTGTAGCCGCTGCGCCGGCCCGGCAGTTCCCGGCGAGCGGGTGTCGTCTGTCTTGCGGGAGGCACGAGTACCGCCGGCCGCAGCGGCATGGCATGCAGAAAGGGCGCGACGGCGTCGTGCATCGCGGCGTGCGCCGCCGGGTCCGCGCGCGGAAATGGGTTGTCGCCGGCCAGTAGTCCGGCGAGAGCTTGCTCCAGGCTGATACCGCCGGCCACCAGCGAGGCGCGGGCGGTACGGGACAGACCCGTAGGACCGAGCGGAGAGAAAGCCGGTGCGATTCCGCCGGTTTCAATGCCCAGCAGCGCTTCGGCTGGTCCGGGGATGGTGATGGCCGTGAGTGAAGCGTGCCGCAACCCTCCGGCGCCCGCTGCCTGGCGGGCTGCCTGGGCGGCCGCGGCAAGCCCCGGCACCGCCGTCGCGCTCGGCGCGGCCGGCCACGGGCTCGCCGGTGCGGTGGTACCGAGCAGGCGGGCCAGCAGGGCGGAGGCCGCTTCGGAGCGGCCGCGCAGGATGGCGGCGAGTGCCCGTGCAACATCGCGCGCGCTCGGGGTGTCGTAGCCGATCCCGAGCGCGGCCAGAAGGCCGGAAAGCTCGGCCATACCAACCCGCAGCCGCGTGGCGCTGGGCACGGCGATCGCCACCGCGAGCGTTGCCGTCTCCACCGCCTCGGCAAAGGCGGGTGCGTCGAAGCCCGTATTGTCGTGGAATGCCGCAAGATTGAGGACAAAGCCGGGATCATCCGCCCTGCCTTGCCACACAGACCGCGTCGGCGCGCCTTGGCGGAGCAGCAGGAGCCGGTGCAGCCTCTCGGCTAAGGGAGCCTCCAGGCCGATATGCTGCGCCTGCCGAGCAATCGGTCGAATCCACGCTTCAGCCGCAACTGGAAGCGAAACGGTGCCCGCCTCCGGCGCGAAGGCGGCAAGTGCGTCGGCGGCCCCATCGTCCCATGATGCGGGCAGGGTCACTGCCTGGCGCGGCGCGTCGGGATCGGAGGCCGCCATGGCCCGCCGCATTCTGACTCCATGCCAGGCGCGATTTGGTTTCATGCCGGGCATCGTAGTGGGCACTGGCGGCGGTGCAAAGCATATTTTGTGCTCCAGTGGCGCCGAACCCACAACATTCTGAATCGGCGCCTGTCCGGTGGACCTCGCAGCGGGGAGCCCGTATATGCCTCGGCATGAACATAGGTACCAGACTGTTCACTTGGCTGAAGGGCCGGCGCCTCGGCGCGGACGCCGGCGGAAATATCTATTACGAGGAGCGCCGGCCGCGCCCAGGGCGGCGAGGACGCCGCTGGGTGGCCTATCGGGGGCTGCCGGAGGCGACGAAAGTGCCGCCCGAGTGGCATGCCTGGCTGCACTACACCACGGACGCGCCGCTGCCAGAATCGCTGCGCCGGCCGTGGCAGAAGCCGCATATCGAGAACCCGACCGGCACGCCGGCGGCCTATCGGCCGCCTGGGCATGATTACCTGGGAGGCCAGCGGGCTCCGGCGACGGGCGATTACGAAGCCTGGACCCCGGGCGCCTGATGGCTCGGCGCAATCTGGTTGAGGTGCTGACCGGCGCCGTCGTCCTTATCGTCGCGGTTGGATTCCTGGCCTACGCCGTGGCTCATTCCGGCCAGTCGAGCGTGGGAAGCGGGTATCCGCTATACGCGCGGTTCAGCAGCATCGCCGGGCTGAATGCGGGCTCCGACGTACAAATCGCCGGGGTGAAGATCGGCACGGTGGATGCGGCCAGCATCGATCCGAAGACCTATCTGGCGGTAGTGAAAATGACGATCCGCGACGGGGTCGAACTGCCGAAGGACAGCAGCATCGAGGTGGCGAGCGAGAGCCTGCTGGGCGGGGAGTACCTGTCGGTGCAGCCCGGGGCGGACACGGCGATGCTGCAACCGAGCCAAACGATCACCATTACCCAGGGAGCGGTCAGCCTGCAGGACCTGCTGGGCAAGTTCATCTTCAGCGCGACGAACATGGTGAGCGCGATGACGGGTAGCGCAAAGGGCGGAACGAGTTCCGGCGGGTCAGGGACCGGCGGGCAGGCGCCGGCCGGACAGCCATGATTTCAGCCCCGACGCTCTGGCCGCAGTCGGACGGGACGCCAGTCTCCTGCCGCGAGAAGCTTAAGATGCTGGCGGAAACCCATGCCGAGCTGGCGCAGGCGATGCAGGACGCGTTCGAGGACGCGGTGCTCATGGGGGTTGATGAAGCAGCGGTGCGGCGCATCCTCACCGACATGGTGGCGGGGCTGGAAAGCCCGAAACAGCGAGCGTGAGGCGGCTGGTACTGGCCGGGGTGCTATGGCCGGTTCTGGCCTGGGGCCAGGAATCGCCAACGCTGCTTAATCCCTGGGCGGGACCGCCGCAGCAGCAACAGCCGCCGGCTCAAGCCGAACCCTCCCCTCCGGCGGGGGCGCAGCAGGCGCCCAGCGCCGAGCAGCCGGCTCCGCCGCAATGGCCGAATACCTGGGTGGCGCAGGGAACCGCTGAAATTGCGGTGCTGGACAAGATCGAGGGGGTGACGAAAGATCTCGCGGTGAAGGTGGGTCAGTCTGTTACCTATGGCTCGCTGACGATCGCTGTCCAGGCCTGTGTGGTGCGTCCGCCAGATCAGCCGGCGGATGCCGCGGCGTTTCTTGTGATTACGGACAGCCACCCGGACGAGCCGGGCTTTCGCGGCTGGTCGCTGGAGAACGAGCCCTGGGTCTCGATGTTGCAGCACCCGGTTTATGACGTTTGGGTGCGGGGGTGCGAGCCGTAGGCCGCTCTTGCGTTTGCGAACGGCACGGACAACGCTTGGCCCCCCGGAGATCCGGAGGGAGACAAGCGGTGAATGATGTGGCGACGGGCGATTCGTTAAAGCGATTCAAGTGGGTCGGCACGCGGCCGATCCGTCCGGATGGCGTACCCAAGGTGACCGGCAAGGCACTATACGGCGCGGACCTGAAAATGCCGGGCACGCTGGTCGGGCGCATCCTGCGCTCGCCCCATGCGCATGCGCGTATCCGCTCGATCGACACGTCCAAAGCCGAGGCGCTGCCCGGTGTGAAGGCAGTGGTGACCTCGGCGGATTTTCCCGAGCAGAAATTCGAATATAATGGCCCCGAACGGGTCGCCGTGAATTTCTGGCACGTGACGCGCAACATCATGGCGCGCGAGAAGGCGCTGTATGAGGGCCATGCGGTCGCTGCCGTGGCCGCCACCAGCGACCGCGTGGCCGAAGAAGCGCTGGCACTGATCAAAGTGGATTACGAGGTGCTGCCGCACGTGATCGATGTGGATGCGGCGATGGCGCCCGATGCGCCGCTGCTGTTTCCCGATATGACCACGCGCGGCGTGGAAGGCTCCCCGCCGTCCAACATTTCCAAGCGGCTTGAGTTCGCGACCGGCGACCTGGAGGCGGGTTTCGCCGCGGCCGACGTGGTGATCGAGAAGGAGTTCCGCACCGCCGCGGTGCACCAGGCCTATATCGAGCCGCATGCCTGCTCGGCGCGCGTCGATGCGGATGGCCAGGCGGAGATCTGGTCCTCGAGCCAGGGGCATTTCCAGATGCGCGCGCTCACCGCGAAGGTGCTGGGGGTGCAGATCGGCGATCTGCGCGTGCATCCGGCGGAGATCGGCGGCGGCTTCGGTGGCAAGACGGTCACGTATCTGGAGCCGGTAGCGACGCTGCTGGCGAAGAGGTCGGGCCGGCCGGTGCGGCTGCAAATGAGCCGCGAGGAGACGTTCAAGGCTTCGGGGCCGACCTCGGGTTCCTCCATGTGGGTGAAGATCGGCGTCACCAAGGACGGAAAAATCACCGCCGCGGATGGCGTGTTCAAGTTCCAGGCCGGTGCTTTCCCGGGATCGCCGGTGATGAATGCGTGTCTGTGTTCGTTCGCGCCGTACGACGTTCCGAACGCGCGGGCGATTGGGTATGATGTCGTCTGCAACCGTCCGAAAGCGGCGGCCTATCGCGCGCCGGGCTCGCCGATCTCGGCCTTTGCGGTGGAAAGCGTGCTCGATATGCTTGCGCAGCGGATCGGCATGGATCCGCTGGAACTTCGTTTGAAGAATGCCGCGCGCGCCGGCACGCCGACTATATACGGCCCGAAGCATGCGCATAACGGCTACGTGGAGACGATCGAGGCGCTGATGCGGCACCCGGCCTACAGGGCGCCGCTGGGGCCCAACCAGGGGCGCGGCGTTGCGTCCGGCTACTGGTTCAACGGTGGCGGCGAGTTGAGTGCGACGATGCAGGTGAATGCCGACGGCACCGTGCTGGTGGCGACGGGCAGCCCGGATATCGGCGGTTCGCGCGCTTCGATGGCCATCATGGCGGCGGAGACGCTTGGTGTCGATTACCATCAGGTGCGCGCTATTGTCGCGGATACCGGGTCGGTGGGCTATACGCATGTGACCGGCGGGTCCCGCGTGACGTTTGCCACGGGAACTGCGGTGGTGAACGCGACCAAATCGGTGATCAAGGATTTATGCAAGCGCGCCGCGATGATCTGGGACGTCGATCCCGAAGGAGTCGTGTGGGAGGACGGCGAAGCGCGGCCAGCCGGCAGCAATGTGGGAGAGTTCCCGCCGCTGTCGCTGAAGGCGATCGCCGGCAAGGCACCGCAGACCGGCGGGCCGATCACCTCGGCGGCGTCGGTGAATGCGGGCGCGCAGGCGCCGGGATTCTCGACCCAGTTCTGCGACGTGGAAGTGGATCCGGAAACCGGCAAGGTCACGGTGCTGCGTTTCGTCGCCGCGCAGGATGTCGGCCGCGCGATCCATCCAAGTTATGTGGAAGGACAGATCCAGGGCGGCGTGGTGCAAGGGATCGGCTGGGCGCTCAACGAGGAATACATTTACGACGCCAACGGGCGGCTGGAGAATCCTGGTTTCCTCGATTACCGCTGCCCGGTGGCGTCCGATCTGCCGATGATCGAAGCGGTGCTGGTGGAGGTGCCGAACCCGGCGCATCCTTATGGGGCGAAAGGTGTGGGCGAGGTGAATATCTGCCCGCCGATGGCGGCGATCGCCAATGCGATCGACCGGGCGATCGGCAAGCGGTTGACCCAATTGCCGATGTCGCCGCCGAAAGTGTTGGCGGCGATCAACGGAGACTGACGGGATGGCCGCGCGGGTGGTGTTCACCAGCGGGTTCAGCCGTCGCTACACCGGCGGGGTGACGGAATTCGCGGTGGAGGCGACTAGCCTGCGCGCCGTCATCAAGGAGATGGACCGGCGGTTCCCCGGGCTCGGCGAGCATCTGGAGGAGGAGACCACCGTCGCGATCGACGGGGAACTCCATGAAGTTGGTTATTATCAGCAGATCGGGCCGGGGGCGGAGGTGTTCTTCATTCCGAAGCTGGAAGGCGGATAGTGACGCTCCAGCCTGTCGCCTTCGGTTCAGCGGGTGGTATTATCTATTACTGATACTGACGAGCGTCAGTCTGCTGCTGTTGGCTCCGCTTTCCGCGCAGGCGCAGACTGTTCCGCCTGCTGGGACTCCGGCGACTCCGTCACCGGCTGCCCCGCCCGGATTGTGGATCGATGGCATTCATCTCTGGGCGCAGTCCGACGTGGGCATCATCGGGAACCCGTTGGGCCCGACGGACGGTCTGAATCTCGGCCAGTTGTTCACCGACCATGCCAATCAGGTGCAGCTTAACCAATTGCTGCTGACGGCGAACAAGCCGCTCGATTCCAGCAACCCGAATTATCAGTGGGGCTTCAAGTTCCAATTCATGTATGGGTCGGATGCCCGCTATACGCAGTTCCTGGGCGAGCTGAACCGGATGGACCCCAGTCAGCGCTATCAGCTCGATGTGGTCGAGGCGAATATCCTGGCCCACGTGCCCTGGTTCACCAAAGGTGGGATCGACCTGAAGGTGGGCCAGTATCCGACGCCGCTAGGCTATGAGACCATCGATCCCTCGACGAATCCCTTCTATTCGCACTCCTACATTTTCCAGTTCGGGCTGCCGTTCAAGCACACCGGCGCCCTTGCGGTCACGCATGTCAATAGCATGCTGGATATCTACAGCGACATCGACACAGGGACGAACACCACGTTCGGACCACTGGGCGACAATAACGGGACGATCGGAGGGATCGGCGGGTTCAACCTGACGTTTCTGGGCGGCAATCTGACCGTCCTCGGGCTGACGCATTTCGGGCCGGAGGACGCCACGCGCCTTTTGTCGCCCCAGGGAGTCAACGCGAATGGCCAATGGCGGACCTACAACGATATAGTCGTTACCTGGAAGGCCACCGACAAGTGGACTTTTGTGACCGAAGGAAACCTGGTGCGTGATGCCTATGGCTTCGTCGGCAAGCCGGTGAACGGTTTCGGCGCCGCGCAATACGCGGGTTATGCTCTGACCAGCACGATCACCCTGAACGCCCGGGCGGAGTACTGGCGCGACGACAACAACTTCTTTGTCGCCTCCTTCCCGAACAACTCCGCTTACGTCATGACGCAGCAGGGCTTCATAGTGCCCTTTATGCACACTGCGCCTGGCGGCAGCACCACCTATGGCGAGCTGACGCTCGGCGTGACCTGGAAGCCCGCCGACCCGGCCCCGGTGACAGGACTGCTGGTCCGTCCGGAGATCCGATGGGACCATGCCTTTACGAACAACCACCCGTTCAACGCCCAGACGGACAACAACTCCTTCACGCTGGGGGCGGATGCGGTCCTCACGTTCTGAGGCCGCGCCTCTTATATGGGATCTATATAGGACGAAAGCCGACCCGCCATCGATTTTATATGGCGGGGCGGCTATCTGCGGCGAGGCACAACGGACGCGAGCGCGCTGACCATGTTTGACGTCATCTATATCCTGATCGGCGCCGCCTTCCTGGGCGGCTGCGTGCTGTACGCGGCCGCCTGCGATCATCTGTGAGGCCGAAACCATGATGATCGACTATGTGCTGGGCTCGGTGGTCGCCGCCGGCCTGCTGATTTATCTGGTCTACGCGCTCATCCGACCTGATAAATTCTGAGCGCGATCCAGGAGACTGCTGAAATGACATTCAACGGCTGGCTGCAGGTCGCGCTTTACGGCGTGCTTCTTATCCTGTTTACGAAGCCGCTCGGCCTGTACATGTCGCGGGTGTTCGGCGGCGAACGCACCCTGCTTTCGCCGGTACTGCGTCCCCTGGAAGTGGGCATTTACCGGGTCTGCGGTGTCGTCGAGGCCGAGGAGCAGCATTGGGTAACCTATGCGGTCGCGATGCTCGCCTTCAGCTTTGCAGGCTTCATCATTCTGTATGCCTTGCAGCGGCTGCAACAGATGCTGCCGTTCAACCCGCAGAGATTCGGGGCCGAAGCGCCCGATCTTTCTTTCAACACCTCGGTCAGCTTCCTGACGAACACCAACTGGCAGTCTTACGTACCCGAGCAGACCATGAGCTATCTGACGCAAATGGCCGGTCTGACGGTGCATAATTTCGTCTCGGCGGCGACCGGCATCGCGCTGGCGGTCGCGCTGATCCGAGGCTTCGCGCGCCGGTCCGCCCAGACCATCGGCAATTTCTGGATCGATCTGACCCGCTGTGTCGTTTACATCCTGCTGCCGCTGTCTGTCGTCCTCGGTCTGTTCTACGTCTGGCAGGGCGTTCCGCAGAACCTCTCGGCATATACCGAAGCCACGACGCTGGAAGGTGCCAAGCAGCTTATCGCGCAAGGACCCGTGGCTTCGCAGGAGGCCATCAAGATCCTCGGCACCAATGGCGGCGGTTTCTTCAACGCCAACTCGGCGCATCCTTTCGAGAACCCGACCGCCCTCACCAACCTGGCGCAGATGCTGTCGATGCTGTCGATTGGCGCGGCGCTGACCAATGTATTCGGCCGCATGGTCGGCAATCAGCGCCAGGGCTGGGCGATTTTTGCCGTGATGTTCGTGTTGTTCCTGGGCGGTGTGACCACCTGCTACTGGGCGGAGTCCGCCAGTAACCCGGCCTTTACCCCCTTGCATGTGGACCAGACCGCGAGCGCCTTGCAGCCTGGTGGTAACATGGAGGGCAAGGAGGTCCGCTTCGGCATCGCCAACTCCGCCCTGTTCACCACGACAACAACGGATGCGTCCTGCGGCGCCGTCAACAACATGCATGACAGCCTGCTGCCGATCGCCGGGATGGTGCCGATGGTCAACATCATGCTCGGTGAGATTATTTACGGCGGTGTCGGCTCCGGGCTGTATGGAATGCTGCTGTTTGTCATCATCGCGATGTTCGTGGCAGGACTGATGGTGGGGCGAACGCCGGAGTATCTCGGCAAGAAGCTTGAGGCGAAGGAGGTCAAGATGGCCATGCTCGCCATCCTGATCTTGCCGCTGTCGATCCTTGGCTTTACTGCGCTGGCTGTGGTCGTCAAGCCGGGGCTCGACGCCCTGGCCAATGCCGGGCCGCACGGGTTCAGCGAGGCGTTGTATGCCTATACCTCGACGACCGGCAACAACGGCAGCGCGTTCGCCGGGCTGTCGGCTAAAGTGCCGTTCTGGAATGATACGCTTGGCATGGCGATGTTCATCGGTCGCTTCCTGATGATCATCCCGACCCTGGCGATCGCCGGATCTCTGGCGCGGAAGCAGATCGTGCCGGCGTCGCTCGGCACATTCCCGACCACCAGCCCACTTTTCGTGGGCCTCGTCGTCGGCGTGATCGCGATCACCGGCGGCCTGATCTACTTCCCGGCGATTTCGCTCGGTCCGATCGTCGAGAATTTCGCGATGTATGCCGGAACACTCTACTGATGGAAAGCAGAAGCACGATGCGCGGTGCGCAGTCCACGATGCTGGACCCGGCGATCCTCATGCCGGCGATCCGCGGCTCCTTCGCCACACTCGATCCCCGGGTGCTGATCAGGAACCCGGTGATGTTCGTGGTGGAGGTCGTGGCCGCGCTCACTGCGGTCGTTTTCATCCGCGAGCTGCTGACCGGTGGCGGCCATCTCGGCTTCACGTTCCAGATCATCTTCTGGCTGTGGCTGACCGTGCTGTTCGCCAATTTCGCCGAGGCGGTGGCGGAAGGGCGCGGTAAGGCGCAGGCCGCCACTTTGCGCAAGGCGCGCACGGAGACGATGGCGAAGCGGCTGCGCGGGGCGACGGAATTCGACATGGTGCCGGCGCCAGACCTCAAACACGGCGACATCGTGCTGGTCGAGGCGGGCGACCTGATCCCGAGCGACGGCGACGTGATCGAGGGCATCGCCTCTGTCGATGAGTTCGGCAATTACCGGCGAGTCGGCGCCGGTGATCCGCGAATTGGGTGGCGACCGCTCCGCCGTCACCGGGGGCACGCGCGTGCTGTCCGACTGGATCAAGGTGAAGATCACTGCGGCGCAGGGCTCGACCTTTCTCGATCGTATGATCGCGCTGGTGGAAGGCGCCGAGCGGCAGAAGACGCCGAACGAGATCGCGCTGAACATCCTGCTGGCCGGTCTGACGATCATCTTCGTGATCGTGGTTTCAACAATTCCGAGCTTCGCGCATTACGCAGGCGGCACCGTGTCCGTGGTGATCCTGGTGGCGCTGTTCGTGGCGTTGATCCCCACCACGATCGGCGCGCTGCTGTCAGCCATCGGCATAGCGGGGATGGATCGGCTGGTGCGCTTCAACGTGCTGGCGATGTCGGGTCGTGCGGTGGAGGCGGCGGGCGATGTCGATACTCTGCTGCTCGACAAGACCGGCACGATCACGCTGGGTAATCGTCAGGCAACCGAATTCTATCCGCTGACCGGCATCACGCCTGTGGAGCTGGCGGATGCAGCGCAGCTCGCGTCGCTGCCTGACGAAACGCCGGAAGGCCGCTCGATTGTCGTGCTGGTGAAGGAGAAATACAGCATCCGTGGACGCGACATGGCGCCGATGGGGGCGCGGTTCATCCCATTCTCGGCGCAGACGCGCCTCTCGGGCATCGATTTCGAGGGATCGTCGATCCGCAAAGGTGCTGTGGACGCCGTGCTGAGTTGGGTGCGCGAGGCCGGCGAGCGGCTGAACGGCGGCGGCGTCGCGGTACGCATCGCTATTTCCGACGCGGTGGTCCGCGAGTTAACAGCAAAGTCCGACGAGATCGCCAAGGCGGGCGGTACGCCGTTGGCCGTGGCGCGGGACGGCCGGCTGCTGGGCGTGATTTACCTGAAGGACATCGTCAAAGGCGGCATCCGCGAGCGCTTCGCCGAGCTGCGGCGGATGGGCATCCGCACCGTGATGATCACCGGCGACAACCCGCTGACCGCCGCCGCAATCGCCGCCGAATCCGGTGTCGATGATTTCCTGGCACAGGCGACGCCGGAAGCCAAGCTCAAGCTGATCCGCGACGAACAGGCGCAGGGCAAGCTGGTCGCGATGTGCGGCGACGGTACCAACGATGCGCCTGCCTTGGCACAGGCGGATGTCGGCGTGGCGATGAACACCGGCACCATGGCGGCGCGCGAAGCCGGCAACATGGTCGATCTCGACAGCGACCCCACCAAGCTGATCGAGATCGTCGAGATCGGAAAGCAGTTGCTTATGACACGAGGTGCGCTGACCACATTCTCGATCGCTAATGACGTTGCAAAATACTTTGCCATGATCCCGGCGATGTTCATCGCCTTCTATCCGCAATTGCAGGCGTTGAACGTGATGCATCTCAGCAATCCGCAAAGCGCGATTTTGTCGGCGATCATCTTCAACGCGCTGATCATCGTCGTGCTGATCCCGCTCGCGTTGCGCGGCGTCGCCTACCGGCCGATCGGCGCGGCGGCGATCCTGCGGCGCAACCTGCTGATCTACGGGTTGGGCGGCATCATAGCGCCGTTCATCGGCATCAAGCTGCTCGACATGCTCGTCACCGCCACCGGTCTGGCCTGACGGGAGGCCGCAACCATGAAGCACATCCGCCCGGCAATCGTGATGATCGTCGCCATGACGGTCTTCACCGGCCTGATCTATCCGTTGGCGATGACCGGCATCGCGCAGATCGTCTTTCCCTACCAGGCGAATGGAAGCCTGGTCAGGGAGAATGGCAAAGCAATCGGCTCGGCGCTGATCGGGCAGAATTTTACAGCGGACAAATACTTCCATGGCCGGCCGTCCGCGACCACCGAGCCCGATCCCAGGGACCCGAGCAAGACGATCGCGGTTCCCTATGCGGCTGACAATTCGTCAGGCTCCGACCTTGGGCCGACTTCGAAGTCGTTGGTGGACCGGGTGAAGGCGGATGCCGCGACCCTGGCCGCACAGAATCCGGGTACGCCGATCCCGGCGGACCTCGTCACCACGTCGGCCAGCGGCCTTGACCCCGACATCACCCCGGCGGGCGCGCTGTTCCAGGTGCCGCGCGTAGCCAAGGCGCGCGGCCTGCGGGAAGACCAGGTGCGCCGGTTGGTCGAGGACCACACCACTGGGCGGCTGCTCGGGATTGTTGGCGAGCCGCATGTGAACGTGCTGAAACTCAACCTGGCTTTGGATGCCCTGAAGCGCTGAGGCGAACCTTCTGTCTCCGCGCCTGGCGTGCGGATGGTGTAGGCCTTGCAGGACCCGGACATACACGAGCGGAGACCGTCGCCCGACGCGCTTCTTGAACAGGCGCAGCAGGCGTCCCGCGGACGGCTGAAGATTTTTGTCGGCGCCGCGCCGGGTGTAGGCAAGACCTATGAGATGCTGAGCGCGGCGCGTGCCAGGCTGCGCGAAGGCCTCGATGTCGTCGCCGGCGTGGTGGAAACGCACGGCCGACGCGAAACCGAAGCGCTGCTCGAAGGTCTGGAGGTCGTCCCGCGGCACAGCGTGGAATACAAGGGCCGTGTCCTGCAGGAAATGGACCTCGACGCATTGCTGGCGCGGCGCCCGCAGCTTGCGTTGGTCGATGAGCTGGCGCACACCAACACCCCGGGCAGCCGGCATCCGAAGCGCTACATGGATGTCGAGGAACTGATCGCCGCCGGGATTGATGTTTATACTACGCTGAATGTGCAGCACATCGACAGCCTGAACGACGTGGTCGCACGGATCACGCGGATCAGGGTGCGCGAGACCGTGCCCGATTCGGTCATCGACAAGGCCGACGACATCGAGCTGATCGACCTGACGCCGGAGGACCTGATCCAACGGCTGAAGGAAGGCAAGGTCTATGTGCCGCATCAGGCGGAACGGGCGATCCGGCACTATTTCTCCCCCGGCAACCTGACGGCGCTGCGCGAGCTGGCGCTGCGCCGCACAGCGCAGCGGGTCGATGCTCAGATGGTGCGCTATATGCAGGCGCACGCCATTGCCGGGCCGTGGGCGGCGGGCGAGCGGGTATTGGCCTGCGTCGGCGAAGATCCGAGCAGTACCGAGGTGGTGCGGCATGCCAAACGCATGGCCGACAGCCTGAAAGCGCCCTGGGCCGCCATTCATGTCGAGACCGGGCGCAACCTGAACATGACCGAGGCGGAACGCGATCGCGTCGCCGAGGCGTTGCGTCTGGCGCAAAGGCTCGGCGCCGAGACCGTGACGCTGCCCGGGCAGGATGTCGCCAGTACGATCGCGGAATACGCCAGCACCAATAATTTTACGCAGATCGTCATCGTGCAGCAGCCACGCTCGCGCTGGGTGGACATGCTGTATGGCTCGCCGTCACAACAGCTTATTCGCAAGGCGGGCGGCGCCAGTGTGCGCGTGCTGGCGCGCGGCCGGGATGCGGAGGGTGAACGGCGGCGGCTCCCCGACGAATGGGTGCCCGCACATGGCAGTCCCAGGGCGTATGTGGGCGGCCTTGCCTTCGTCGCTGTATCGCTGGGCGTGGCGCTGCTGCTACGTGATGTGCTCGGCATCACCAGTGTGGCGCTGACATTCCTGACGGCGGTGCTGGTGACTGCCGTTGCCTACGGGTTGTGGCCGGCTCTGCTGGCGAGCCTGGCCAGCATGCTGGCCTATAATTTCTTCTTCCTGCCGCCGCTCTATACGTTCACGATCGCCGATCCGGAAAATGTGGTGGCGCTGTTCTTCTTTGCCATCACCGCGGTGATCGCCAGCAATCTGACGGCCCGCGTGCGCGCCCAGGCGATCACCGCACGCCAACGCGCCCGCACGACCGAGGAGCTGTATCAGTTCAGCCGCAAGCTCGCGGGTGCCGCGAGTTTGGACGACCTGTTATGGGCGTCGGTGCACCAGATCGCGCTGATGCTGAAAGTGCGCGTGGTGATCCTGCTGCCGGAGAACGGTGACCTGACGGTGCGCGCTGGTTTCCCACCGGAAGACCAGCTCGACGCCGCGGATATCGCGGCGGCGAAATGGAGCTGGGAGAAGAACCACGCCGCCGGGCGCGGCGCCGATACGCTGCCGGGCGCCAAGCGCCTGTTTCTGCCGATGCAGACCGGCCGCGGCGCGGTGGGCGTGATCGGGATCGATCGGGATACCCCCGGCCCGCTGTTGACGCCCGATCAGCAGCGGTTGCTCAACGCGCTGGCTGATCAGATCGCCCTGGCGGTGGAGCGGGTCAATCTGGTGGAGGCGATCGACCGGGCGCGTCTGGCGGCGGAAACCGACCGGTTGCGCGCCGCCTTGCTGACCTCGATTTCGCACGATCTGCGCACGCCGCTGGCGTCGATCCTCGGCTCGGTGACCAGCCTTTCCAGCTCCGGCGGATGGCTCGACGATGCCACGAAGCATGAGCTGATGCGCACGATCCAGGACGAAGCAGAACGGCTGAACCGTTTCATAGGCAACTTGCTGGACATGACCCGGTTGGAGTCTGGCCCGCTGCAGTTGCGGACCGGCCCGGTGGATGTATCGGATGCGGTCGGCGGCGCGTTGCGGCGGGCGGCCAAAATACTCGCCGGGCACAGGACGGAGGTGCGGCTGGAACCCGATTTGCCGATGCTCGATCTCGACGAGGTGCTGTTCGAGCAGGTGCTGTTCAACCTGCTCGACAATGCAGCGAAATACGCTCCGGCGGGCTCGCTCGTCACGATCAACGGATGGCGGGATGACAACGTGGTGCGGGTGCGGATCCTCGATGAAGGGCCCGGCATCCCGCCTGCCGCTCTCGACCATGTTTTCGAGAAATTCTACCGCGCCGGCAGCGGCGATCGGCGGCGTGCCGGGACGGGGCTTGGGCTCGCGATCTGCCGCGGTTTCATCGAAGCGATGCATGGCACCATCAGCACCGGCAACCGGACGGACCGGAGCGGCGCGGCGTTCATTATCACCCTGCCTGTGCCGCCTGCCGCGGAGGCTGCGTGATGCCGGGCGCCGGGAAGGCGCGAATCCTGATCGTGGACGACGAGCCGGCGATCCTGCGCTTCTTGCGTGCCGGACTCGCCAGCCAGGGATACCTCGTGGTCGAAGCGGAAAACGGGCAATCGGCTCTCGACCGCGTGCTGCGACGCCAGGCCGACATGATCGTTCTCGACCTGGGATTGCCCGACCTGGACGGGCTGGAGATCATCCGGCGTCTGCGCGAGAGTGGTAACATGCTGCCGATCATCGTGTTGTCCAGCCGTCACGACGAAGCGGCGAAGGTCGCGGCGCTGGATCTCGGCGCCGACGACTATGTGACGAAACCATTCGGCATCGAAGAACTGCTGGCGCGTGTACGCGCCGCGCAGCGGCATCGGTTGCAGCAGGAGGGCGAAAAGCCAGTATTCCGGGCCGGAGACCTGACTGTGGACCTGGTGCGGCGTGTGGTCACCGTTCGCGGCAAAGTGGTAAAGTTTTCGCCCAGAGAATACGAGCTGTTGCGGCTGCTGGTGGCGCACGCAGGCAAGGTGCTGACCCATAACATGATCCTGCGGGCGGTCTGGGGCGCGGACACCGATGTGCAATATCTGCGCATATATATCCGCGCGTTGCGGCAGAAGCTGGAGCAAGATCCGGAGAGACCGGAACACATCCTGACCGAGACGGGCGTGGGCTATCGGCTTCGGGGATCGGATTGATGACGATCGCCGAACGGATAGCTCCGGACCGCGTGATCGTGGACGCCCGGATTGCCGGCAAGACGCAGCTTCTGCAGGACCTCGCGCGTCGGTCCGCCGCGGCGCTCGGGCTGAATCAGGGCGTGATCTACGATGCGTTGCAGGCGCGCGAGATGCTTGGCTCGACGGGTCTCGGCAAAGGGTTCGCCGTGCCGCATGCGCGGCTTGCGTCGGTGACACAGCCATTTGCATTGTTGCTGCGGCTTGCGCGGCCAATCGACTTCGCGGCGATCGACGATCAGCCAGTCGATCTCGTGGTGCTGCTGCTGACACCGGCCGACAGTGCCGGCCAGCACCTGTCCACTCTGGCGGCGGTATCGCGGCCGATGCGCGATGACGCCTTCATGCAGCGACTGCGCCAGGCGAGGGATGCCGCGGCGCTGCATGCCGTTCTTGCCGGTTATGCCGGCTGAAGCTCGAACAGGTTGAGCTGCCAGGGCCTGTGATCGATGAACAGGCCGGGGTCGAGCAGCTCCGAGCCGTCGCGCCGGTAGATTTCGGGGCCCATCAGGTCGCGGAGCAGGACCGATCGACCGGCCATCCCGCCGGAGGGCAGGCGCAGACGGCATTGTCCCTGTGTGGGGGCGAAGTTGACCACGGTGATGCAGCTTGGTCCGTCCTGGCCGCCGTTCCATGCATATGCAACGAAGTTGTCGTGTGTGAGGTTGCCGTCCCAGGCTGGCAGCGGATCGATGAGCGACCATCGGCCGTTGCGAAGGACGCTGTGTTTCTTCAGGACTGACAACAACCGCGTGTAGAACGCGGTGATCGCCGGATCGAGTGGTTCGAACCGGCCCGCGGCACAGATGGACCGGAACGCGGACGCGCGCGCCTTCGGCCTGCCCCTGATGGAAGAACCGGAGGCCGGGCGAGAGAAAGGTGATCGCTGCGGCCGCGCGGTCTCGTGGCCAGGGGAACTCCGATGCGGCGCGCGGCTCGTCGTGGTTTTCCAGGAAGCGGACCAGTCTGTCCTGGTAGGGCAAGTCGGCACGCAGATGGTCGCGAACCACTCCCGCATCACCGCTGCGCAGCCGGTCATACAGGCGCTTGTCGTAGCAGTAATCGAAGCCCTGCTGTTGCAGGGTCCATTCCATGTCCCAATAGGCCTCGGCCATAAAGGTGAAGTTCAGGTGTTGCTGGCGCACGGCGGCGATCGCCTTCGGCCAGAACGGTTCCGGACGCATTCTCCAGGTGCGTTCAAAGATTTCGGGCAGCAGCAGCATGGCCATGTCGCAGCGCACGCCGTCGCATTTGCTGCTGATTGCGGTCAGCTCCTCGATCTGGGCGGCCTGCAATGCGGGATTGGCGTAGTTGAGCTGCAGCGTGTCGGGCCAGCCGGGATAGTTCGGGTCGCGGCCATGCGCGATGGTGCGCAGGCCGTCTCCGGTTTCGGTTGATACGTAATAGTCGGGGTTTGTGGTTGTCCAGGGATGGTCAGGTGCAGTGTGATTGGGCACGAAATCCAGCATCAGCCTGATACCACGGGTGGGCCAGTTTTTCCCTGAACCGCGCCAACGCGGCATCGCCACCAAGCGCGTCGCCGACCGCATAAGCCGTGATGGCGAAACCAGAGCCGCAGATATCATCCTCGGTCAGGTCGGGAAGCGCCGCTTCGAACTCCGCGCGCCATCCGGTGTTGCCGCGCGACACTGCGCGAGCGGCGGCGCCTGTTTGCCACACGCTCAGCAACCAAATCCAGTCGAAGCCCGCCTCGGCCCAGCTATCCAGCACGGCATCCCCGACATCGGCCAGCGTGATCGGCGTTGCCGCCTCCGCGGACAGGCGGTGCAGCCACACGCGCGTATTGATTTCCAGCAGCGATGGATAATGCGGCACTATGTTGCGTTTTCCCGGCGAAACGCCCCCATTGTCCCGGCCTCTAACAGTGAGGCGCCGTCGAGCTGCCCGTATAGTTGAATGAGCCTGGCGATCAGACCCGTCCATCCGGTCTGGTGACTTGCGCCGATGCCTGCGCCATTGTCGCCATGGAAATATTCGTAGAACAGCAGGTGGTCCCTCCAGTGCGGATCGGTCTGGAACATCTCGCTGCCACCAAACACGGGCCGACGGCCCGATGCGTCGCGCCCGAAAATACGGATAAGGCGGCCGGCGATTTCTTCGCTGACCTGAAACAGGTTCATCCAAGGGCCAGAACCCGTAGGGCACTCCACTTTGAAACTGTCGCCGTAATAGAGGTAGTACCTGCAGCAGCGCTCGGATGATCAGCGCGTTCATCGGCATCCAGATCGGCCCGCGCCAGTTGGAATTGCCGCCGAACATGCTGCTGTCCGATTCGGCTGGCAGGTAAGCGACTCGGTATTCGTGACCATCGACGGGAAACACGTAAGGGTGCGCCGCATGATATCGGGACAGGGCGCGAATCCCGTATGGGCTCAGGAACTCGTTCTCGTCCAACATGACCGCCAGGATCCGACGCAGCCGGTCCTGGTTGACCACGGCGAGTATGCCGCGCTCGGCGACACCCAGGTGCCCTGGACCGGTCGCATGCATCGTCGCAAGCAGTTCCGGTTTGCGACGCAGCTCCGACGTAAAATGCGCCAGCAGATTCGGGACTCGCTGCCGCTGCCACAGTTCGACGACAGTGACGGCGCAAAGCGGAAGCAGGCCGACCACCGAGCGGACTTTGAGACGCGTGGAACGACCGTCCGGCAGGCGGAGCACGTCATAATAGAAACCGTCCTCTTCGTCCCACATGCCATCCGCACCCATGCCGTTCATGGCGCGCGCGATGAGAAGGAACTGATCCATGATGCGGATCGTAAGGTCCTCGAAGGTTTGATCATGCGCGGTGAGTTCCCCGCCGATCTCCAGCATGTTCTGGCAGAAAAGGGCCATCCACGCTGTTCCGTCGGCCTGTTCCAGATACCCGCCCGTCGGCAATGACGCGCTGCGATCGAAGACGCCGATATTGTCCAAACCGAGAAACCCGCCTTCGAAGGCGCCGTTGCCGAAGCGGTCCTTGCGGTTCAACCACCAGCCGAAGTTGAGCAACAGCTTGCTGAAAGTCCCTTTGAGAAAGTCTATGTCGGGTTCATGACCCAGCGCCTGCTCGGTCCGGTGCAGAAAGATCGCCGCCCATGCGTGCACGGGCGGGTTGACGTCACTGAAATTCCACTCGTAGGCGGGAATCTGTCCTGTCGGGTGCAGATATGTCCGCTCCAGCATCAGGTCGAGCTGCTGCTTCGCGAAATCCACATCCACAGCCGACAGCGCCATGGTGTGGAAGGCGAGGTCCCATGCCGCGTACCAGGGGTACTCCCACTTGTCCGGCATTGAGATTACATCGTCGTTAAGCATATGGAACCAAGTGCGATTGCGGATAGGGCGGTCGATCAGATGCAGCGGGTCGGCGCCATGCTCGGTAAGCCATTTGTCAGCATCGAAGAAATAGTATTGTTTGCTCCATAACATGCCGGCCAGGGCCTGGCGCATTATGGCGGCATCATCTGTACCGACGCGGGGTGGGGTGATGGATGCGTAGAACGCATCGGCCTCCGCCCGACGCTCTTCGATGGTCTGATGGAAGCCGCCGCCAAATGGGTTGGCGGCTTCGGCGCCGGCCCGGTTCAGCCGCAGACAGGCCACGATATTCGCACCGGCAGCGATGTCGAAGACATAATGCGCAGCGGCCTTGGTGCCGGTCCTGTCGGGGTTGATCGCCTCTGCCCGGCCGTGCAGGACGTAATCATTGATACCGTCTTTCACCGTGACCGTTGGATTCGGCTCCCCGAACAGACGCTGCCTGTTCGTCTCGTTTTCGGTGAACAGCAGTTCAACGTCGCGATCGCAGCGTAACCGATAATTGCCCAGCTCCGCGTGACTGGCCAAAATCGCAGTGCCAGAGGCGCGCAGAACGGGTCTGGGTGTTTCCGGCCACCACGTCCAGGTATTGCGAAACCACAGCGTTGGCAGCAGGTGCAGGGTGGCGGGGTCGGGTCCGCGGTTGCAGATCGTGATGCGGATCAGGATGTCTTCGGCGGCCGCTTTGGCATATTCCACGAACGCGTCGAAATAGCGGTTCTCCTTGAACACGCCCGTATCCAGCAGCTCGTATTCCATGTCGGTCCGGCCGCGCCGCCTGTTGGTGTCGACCAAGTCGGCGTAGGGATAGGCGGCCTGCGGGTATTTGTAGAGATATTTCATGTAAGCGTGGGACGGCGTGCCGTCGAGATAGAAATAGTATTCCTTGACGTCCTCGCCGTGATTTCCCTCGCTGTTGGTCAGTCCGAACATCCGCTCCTTCAGGATCGGGTCGCGGCCGTTCCACAGCGCAAGCGCAAAGCACAGGCGCTGCTTCTCATCGCTCCATCCGGCGATGCCGTCCTCGCCCCAGTGATAAGCGCGGGACCGCGCCTGATCATGGGTGAAGTGGTTCCAGGCATCGCCGTTGGCGCTGTAATCCTCGCGCACTGTGCCCCATTGGCGTTCGCTCAAATAGGGGCCCCAAAGCCGCCAGGGGACGCGGCCAGTCCAGGCCTCCTGCACCCGCATGGATTCCGCAGTTGGCCGCTGACCCGCCCCGCCATCGACCATTGCCCCGTTCCCCCGCCCGATGAATTGTTCGATCGTGCACAGAAAAATCCCGGCCGTCCATGCGATTGGCACGATCGCCGAAACCGGTGCTAAGTTCCTCTAGGAGCCGGATGGAGATGGTGATGGGGACCGGACGCCGGATGCGGAAAATCTTCGCGTTCCTCGCGGAGGAGTTCCTGCACGCGCTGCCGGCGATGGTGTTCTTCGCGGTCGGGTTCAATTTGGTCATTTTCTCGATGAACCTGGTGCTGAGCCAGTATTTCGTTCAGTTTGGCAGTTTTGTGGTCGCGACGGCGGCGGCGCTCCTGGTCGGCAAGGCTGTGCTGGTCGCCGACAAAATGCGGTTTCTCAGCCGCTTCGAACTCGGCGCCGCTGATCCAGCCGATCCTGTTCAAGACCTGCGTCTATACGGTGTTCGTGTTTATCGCCCGCCTGATCGAGGCATATATCCACTACATGATCGACAAAGGCCGCATGATCGGGTTCTTCCCGTTCCTGTACGGCCAGTTCTCCTGGCAGCGATTCGTTTTCGTGCAGCTTTGGATTTTCGTCCTGTTCCTGATCTTTACCACCGGGTTGGAGCTGAACCGGCTGTTTGGATACGGGATGCTGGGCCGGTTATTCTTCACGCGCCGAAGCAGCGTATTCAAGCTTGGTCGCCGGCAGCGGATCAGGACGCTGGTGCGTCTCGGCCGGATCACCGAGCGGCATTCGCCGGAAGAACTGGCGGATCCGGGGAGCGAGGTGCATCGACAGATGGTCGGCCTGCTGCAGAAGCTCGCCAAAGATGCGGGTGGTCGTCCCGCTGTAGCTCCGGTCTCAACCACCTCGGCGAACCAACCCGCCTTCAACTGAGCGGCAGCGCCACCCAGCGCAGTCCCGACGGCTCCGAAAGCATCATCGGCACGTAGGATTGCCGGTCGCTGCGTTCCTTCGCCACGGCCTGCGTTACCTCATCGGGCGACGTCACCTTGGTGTTTCGCACTTGCACGATCACCGAGCCGGAATTGATTTTAATATTCGCCGCCGAGCTGCCGATTGCGACGCCGGTGATTACCACGCCCTGCTGCTGATCGTTCAGATGATATTGGGTGCGCAGCTCCGGCGTGATCGTCGCCATTTGCAGGCCGAAATTGACCGTTGCCTCCGGCGGAAGCTGCGGCTTGGGCACACCTGGCGCGCCCAGGAAAGTACCATAGGTTTGCCCCGGTGGCAGTGCAGCTATGGTTACGGGCACTATTTGCTGCGTACCGTCCCGCAACACCACCACATTCACCGTAGTTCCCGGGCTGCTCTCTACGATAGCGCGCCTCAGCGCGCGGTCATCCGCCGTGAACTTGCTTCCGAACGCCGTGACGATGTCACCCGGGCGAAGCCCGGCCTGAGCGGCAGGGCCGCCATCGTTCACCCTGAGAACGAGAGACCCCCACGGCCCTCGAATCCCGTAGGCGTCGGCTAGATCGGCCGTCAGCGACTGGACCTGGAGGCCCAGATAGCCGGGCTTGGCCGATCCATACAGGTAGCTCTCCCGCATACTGCCCACGATGGCCTTGGCGTCGTTGATCGGGATCGCCAGCCCGATGCCGATATTGCCTGTGCTGCCGGCAGCGGTATAGAGAGCGGAGTTGACCCCGACCACCTCACCCTTCGCATTGAACATTGGGCCGCCGGAATTGCCCTCGTTGATCGCTGCGTCGGTCTGGATGTAATCGTCGAATTGGGTGAAATGAAAATCGCGGTTCAGGGCGCTGATGATCCCACTCGTAACTGTGCTGTTGAAGCCGAGCGGATTGCCGATCGCGATCACGAAATCACCTTGGCGCAGCGTATCGCTGTCACCGAGCTTGACCGCCGGGAAGGGTCTGACGGCTTGTATTTTGATCACCGCGAGATCGCAGCACGTGGCCTCGGCAATCAGCGTGGCGGGAAGCTGGCTGCCGTCGCTGAGCGTGACTTTGAAGCTGAACCCGTTATGCACGACATGCTTGTTGGTGATGACGTAGCCGTCGGTGGACACGATGAACCCGGTGCCGTACCAGACGCTTCTATCGGGTTTGGCAGGCTGCGCGAAGATCGACTGACCCGGCGAGATCTTGAGGGCTTCGTAGCGCCACGTGGTGATATTGACGACGCTGGGCAGCAGAGTGGCGACTAGATTGGGCAGGCCGGGATCTTCGGGCCCTGCGGCGAGGGCCGGGCGAGCGGTCGGCAGCCCGGCCGCCACCAGCAAGGCGGCCGCGAGCAGGGCGGCGCGCATAGCTTTGGATCGCATGGCGTTATCCTCCCAAATTATGTAAGTTTCCGGCGTATTTTACTGCGAGCCCCCCTTGCCGGGAGTATTCTTCATCAGGCTCTGATACAACTGCTCGACATCCTGGTCGGCTGCTTTCCGCTGTTGCGATGGCGGAGCCACACCGGCGGCCTTTTCCTGCTGCTGAACTTGCGATTCGGTTGGCTGGTGCGAAAATCCGCCCCATTGGTTGTCCAGATGGGGCAGTGGTTGCTGCTGTTGCTGTGCCTGGGCCGGCAGCGTTCCTGTTGTCGCTAGGAGCGCAGCGGCCCATAGAAGGCAGCGAACGAGTCCGGTGGTTCTGGTCATGGCTAGCTCCTGGGCGCGGCGGCCGCCTAATGGTTGGCGCCACTGGACGCCTCCTGCAAGTTCCGGAGCACCTCGTCCAGGTTGAAGGCCGCCGGTTTCTGCCGCGGCGGGAATTTCACGAAATCCTCGATCTGCCCAGCCACGATCGCCTGCATTTCATAAAGCAGGTAAACATGGGCGATTACCCAATCCCAGTAAGTGTTCGAGTTCTCGTCCGCCCGCTCGAACGGGTCCCGGCGAAGGTTGAACATCTTCGGCGCCCGCAGCTTCACGAACGGCTCGAACCAGCACATCAGTTGCTTGGCTCTTTGCTCCATCAGCACCATTTTCCAGTCGCCCATCCGGATCGCCAGGATGTCACCGTCGTCGCTGATGTAGAAGAAGAATTTCCTGGGGCTCTCTTTCACCTCGCCGGTCAGGTAGGGCAGCAGGTTGTGGCCGTCGATGTGCACTTTGAAGGTCTTGTCCCCGGCCTTGTGACCTTGGAGGAGCTTTGCCGTGATGTCCGGCTCTCCAGCGGCAGCAAGCAGCGTCGGCAGCCAGTCCTGGTGTGAAGCAATGTCGTTCAGGACCGTTCCCGGCGCGATCCTGCCGGGCCAGCGCACGAAGATGGGCACGCGCCAGCCGCCTTCCCAATTGGTGTTCTTCTCGCTGCGATACGGGGTGATACCGCCATCCGGCCAACTGTTGTAGTGGGGGCCGTTGTCGGTCGAGTACATGACGATGGTGTCTTCGGTGATGCCCAGTTCGTCGAGCTTGGCCAACATCCTGCCGATATTCTCATCATGGGCGACCATTACGTCGTTATAGAAGCCCTGGCCGCTCTTACCCTTGTGTTTCTCCGCGCAATGGGTCCTGAAATGCATGGCTGTCGTATTGTACCAGACAAAGAAGGGCTTTCCTTCCTTGTGCGTCCGGTCGATGAAATTCAGGGCGTGCTCGGTGACCTCGTCGTCTATGGTTTCCATACGCTTCTTCGTGAGCGGACCTGTATCCTCAACCTTCTGTCCGCCTTTGCCGTCGGCCCAGGAGTGCAGCACACCCCGTGGCCCAAACCGCTTTTTAAATGCCGGGTCTGTCGGATAATCCACATCTTCCGGCTCCTCCTCGGCATTCAGGTGATAGAGGTTGCCGAAGAACTCGTCGAAGCCGTGCGCGGTAGGCAGAAACTCGTCTTTATCGCCCAGGTGGTTCTTGCCGAACTGGCCGGTGGCATAGCCGAGCGGCTTCAGCAATTCCGTGATTGTCGGGTCTTCGGCCCGAAGCCCGACATCAGCGCCGGGCATGCCCACCTTGGTCAGCCCGGTGCGGATCGGGTTTTGGCCGGTGATGAATGCGGCCCGCCCGGCGGTGCAGCTTTGCTGGCCGTAGTAATCGGTGAATGTCGCACCTTCATGGCCGATGCGGTCGATATTGGGCGTCCGATAGCCCATCTGGCCGCGGTTGTTGTAGCTGATGTTCCACCAGCCGATATCGTCGCCCCAGAGAATAAGAATGTTCGGCTTGCCTGCTTTAGCCATCTCGGTCTCCCCCCATTGGGCTCGGTGATGTTAGAAAGTTGTCAGCCGTCGTTCCTCACCTGAACTGCTACACTAGGCGCAGAATCACGGCAAAGAAAGCAAACAGACCGATGCCGATGAGGAGGATGGCAACCGCCAGAACAGGCGATTGCATTCCCCCCTCTTTCATTCCGGCAATCGGTGCGAATGATCCGCTTCCCAGATAGCGAACCGTCCACCAGTACTGCCAAATCGAGATGAAAAGCGCCAGGATGCCGCAAGCGATCAGGGCAAGGCCCAGGTACACCGGCGCGTTTGGGGTGTAGGCAGGGCGTGTGCCGGGTATCTGTTGCAGTCGTTCGAAGAACTGCACGATCGCGAAGCCGAAGCCGATCAGCGACACCGCTGTACGAACCCAAGACATCATCGTGCGTTCGACGCTGAGGCGGGTGCGGATCCAGCCAAAATGAGTATCCGCTGTGATCCTTACTTCGAATCTGTCCGCTCCTGCGGCGGGCGGGTTGTCATGCCGGGTGCCTTTTGCTGAAGGCTTCATGTCGGGGCCCCTCATGGGATTCCGTGCGGGGGCGCGCCGGCGCGGCACCAGCGCGAGAAGCGCGCGACGAGCCCACGGAGGAGCAAGTACGGTACAAATGCAAGCAGCAGTGCGATGATGAGAGCCTCGGCCGGATAGAAGGTTTTAAGCACGAGGACCTGATACATCACGTCCATTCCGAGCCCGAGCAGGATGATCCTTGCGGTGGCGTTCAATCCCTCACGCAGCCGTGCAATCCGTTCGTGTGTGCTCAACAGGACGGTCCGGAAATAGGGAGAGCGGCCTGCCCGTGCGTCCTTGCGACCATCATGGATCGCAGCAATCGCGGCCATCGACGGCTGGAGAATGAAGCGGAATGACACTCGCCCACTCGGCCGGTCTGCCAGATTACGCAAAATACGCCGGAACGTGTCGAGTGCGATACCGTGCCGCAGTACGCCGGTGACGATCAGCAAGATGGCAAGCGCGATGACCACCTTGGCCAGGAGACCCAGTTCCTCTGCCTTGCCGTTGGTCATCCCGCTTCCCTCGCCGGCCGATACTAGGTCCTGACGACGCAGCGGAAGCCGACATGACTCATGCCGGTGTCGATCGGCTGCGCATGGCGGGCGGCCGGACGGTAGCGGCGGCAATAGTTCGGGGCACAGAGATGCGAGCCGCCCTTGACGACTTTGCGCGGAATTCGCACCGACCGATCGCATTGGTCATAGCTGTCCGTCTCTCGGGCACCGCGCGGATTCTCCGGGATGCAACAGACCTTGGGCGCATCGCCGGTATGCCGGGCGGAGAACCAATCTGTGGTCCATTCCCATACATTGCCGATCATGTCGAACAGACCATAACCGTTCGACGGAAATGCCTGTACAGGCGAGGTGCGGGCGTAGCCATCGGCTGCGAGGTTTTCGTTTGGAAACGCGCCCTGCCAGGTATTTGCCATGTGGCGGTCGCCGGGGGTCAGCTCGTCACCCCAGGCGAATTCGGCCCCGTCGAGCCTACCGCGCGCTGCGTATTCCCACTCGGCTTCCGTGGGCAGGTCCTTGCCGGCCCAGGCGGCATAGGCTTCGGCATCCCAATAGGCGACATGCACCACCGGATGGTTGTCGAGACCATGGTTCGAGCGGCCACGCCCATAAGGGCGGCGCCAGTTGGCGCCGAATTCGAAGCTCCACCATTGCGACCAGTCGCGCAGGTCAACAGGGTGCCGGGGTGGGGTGAAAACCAACGAGCCTGGCTTCAACATATGCGGTAACGCGCCGGGATAGTCCTTCGGGTCCGGCGCGATCTCAGCGAAGGTGACATAGCCAGTGACTTCGACGAATTGGCGAAACTGGCGGTTCGTGACCGGTGTGCGATCGATCCAGAACGAAGAGACCGTCACGCGATGAACCGGCGCCTCCTCCGGGTAATGCCGGTCCGATCCCATACGGAAGGTGCCGCCTTCGATCCGGACCATATCGGCCGGGACATCGCTCTGCAGCGCAGGGGCCGATCGCATTTCCGTCTCAACCACGGGTCTGTACCGGCGTGGATCGATCGACAAAAAACAGCCGAAAGACCTCCCGTTCTCCGAGCACGTCGCCAAGGCAGGTAAACGCGGAATATGGGACAAGGATCAGGAACATGATGAAGCAGACGGCAATCCCCTGAAAAAAGGTGGGGCCGACGACGTGGGTAAGCGACTCGGCCATCGCCCTGCGATTGATCAGGCCGACGATCAACTCCTCGATCGTCGTCAGGATGAGCAGCAGGACCAGGAATGTCAGGGAGTGATAAAGTGTGGGCCAGATGAGCGGTTTGTCCCGGTATCGCTTGCCGACATGCATCATGCGCCCGATCAACATGAATTTGGCGAGGACCATGGCCTTCACTAAGGCGATACCCCATACCGTGTAGCTAATCCCCGCCTCCCGCAGAACGGCGCTCTTGAACAACATGACAGCGCCGAGACAGACGTAGAGATAGAGGGACAGGGCGGCGAATGCCTTGAATTCCTCAAGGGCCTTTTCGCGCAACGGGGCCTTGCTTAAAGTATGCTCGCTCATGGTGCCTCCCGCAACAACGGTGTCGGCGCTTTACGATGCCGTGCCATCTGCGCCCACGTCCATGGACCGGTAGCCTCGTTCTAGGCTTGTTCAACCTGGCGAGCCAGGAAATTACGACGAGCCGTTGGTTGGGTGGGCCGGTTCCGGCGTGAACCGGAACTGGCCTGCGTCGCGCCGGCGACGGGACAGTTCCACGCGCCGATTCTTCACCCGGCCTGCAGAGCCTGTGCGGTCGCGGCGACCGGAACGGTTGATCCCCCCGCGACCGCAAGCGCTGACAAGCCGCAGATCACGGTGCGGCGGTTCAGATTTGCCGCTGGTACGGGTACCTCATGCAACGCCCCCCGGAGCCGAACCGGACGATGATCGCGGTTCGCCTCAGTCTCCTGCCATGCTCATGAGAGTGATGCCGGTGATCTTGCCCTCCCTGTTGAAGCCAAACATCAGGCTGGCGGCATCGCCGCGCGGGAAGGCGATCTTCACTACGTGGAATGTCTGGTCGTCGGTCGAGCGCGTCAGCAGGACCGTAGCCGCTGTTGGCGACGCCCCGTATTGATACGCGCTGAGGTACTCGGACATTCCCTGCACCGCGTTATCCGTCAGTTGGGCGCCATAGTCGGCGGTCAATTGCGTGCGGTCGATCTGACCCGTTCGCATCTGGGCAAACCATTCAAGCGCCATAGCCTTCACGCTGTCTTCCGACCGCGCCGCGCCAACATTACCTGTCAACATTTATGTTGCTCCTCGTCTGGATCTCGGTACTGGATACTTCATTGTGAGGCGAGTTCGCGGCGGGGGCAGCCGAGGGTCGGCCGCCCCTGCTATTCCGTTCAGCCGCCGCCTCCTTGGACCTTCGGTTCAGGCTGGCCCTGCAGGATGGGTACGGGATTGGCGGGATGCTGCAGATCCGGAACCAGGTCGTTCGAGGCACCGCCCGGGAACCGCTGGATGTTCGGGTATTTCATGATTGTCTTGTCAAAGTCGAGGATCACCGGCTCGATCAGCGACAGGACCCAACCATTGTCCTGCCCGGCATACTTGCCCGGCGACGACGACAGCACGCGAGTCGGGGCGGCTCCATTGAAAGTCATGTCGTATTTTTCGAACGGATCCATCGTCAGGTTGTAGGTGGCGCCGATCGCGCCGAGATTCGCGGTCGAGCCGAGCCACGAGTCCTTCGCCGTATAGAGGTACTTCCAGGCGATGTTCACCCAGGGTTCCTTCGGGTCCCCGCCAATATCCGCGCGCGCCCCGTAGAAATTCTCGCCATCGACATAGATCCACGACTTCCGCGCCGAGTGCTGGGCCTTCCCCAGGATGTAGCCGCTGTTGTCGATGCTGTCGAAATAGATCGGTTTGCCGTCGTTGCCGACCCAGTCGTGCGGCGGCGGCGTCAGCCCGACCATCGCGGCCAGGGTCGCCCAGCAATCGATGTGCGACATCATCTCCCCGTACTGCACGCCCGCGGGGATGTGACCCGGCCACCACATAATCCCGGGGACGCGCCAGCCGCCTTCGAACGGGCTTCCTTTCTCGCCGCGGAACGGCGTGGTACCGGCGTCCGGATAGGCATCCAGCCAGGCACCGTTGTCGGCCGTCACGATGACGATTGTGTTGGGCGCTTCGGCGCGGATGGTATCCATGATCCGGCCGATGTCGGCATCCAGTTCCATCAGCGAATCGGAGTAGTCGCCCAGATGCGACCTGCCGGCGAACTCCGGGGACGCGTTGGTCGGGTTGTGCATCTTGATGAAGTTGACGTCCATGAAGAATGGCTTGTCGCCGTTCGCATGCTCTTTGATATAGGCTACAGCGGAACCAGTCTGCCGGATGTCGAATGTAGCGAGCGAGTCGTAAGTGATCCGGCCTACATCGCTGGCGGCTTGGCCTGCCACGCCTTCCCACTCGTCCAGGTTGACAATCGAATTATACAGACGCTCGTAGCCCGGGTTGTATGACGGGAACCAGGGGTGAAAGAACTTGGTGGTGTCGTCGTAGGCATAGACGCCGGCATAATAGGCGGCGAAATTCTTCATTTCGTCGAAGCCATGCTCGATCGGATAAGCGTCCGGCTTGTCGCCCATATGCCATTTGCCGGAAAAGTAGGTCGAATAGCCATTCTTCTGGAAGAATTCGGCGATCGTCGGGGTCTCCTTCCTCAGGCGGTTCTCGTCGCCCGGGGCCACCACGATCGAAAGCGCCGAGCGGATCGGCAGACGCCCGGTCAGGAATGAGGCGCGGCCGGCCGTGCAGCTCGCCTGGCCGTACCAGCACGTGAAAACGGCCCCCTCTTTCGCGATCCGATCGACGTTCGGCGTCGGATGCCCGAGCGCCGCGCCACCCCCCGAGTAGCAACCGAAATCGTTCCAGCCGGTATCGTCCGTCATCAACATCACGATGTTGGGTCGCCGTGCGGACGTCGACTGCGGCGCGGCGTTCTGCGCCTGTGCCAACCGGATCGGCGCGCTCGCCGCCACGCCGGCCGTAGCGGCAAGTGCGGTGCCCCGCAGCAGCATATCACGGCGCCCCATATCTTTGTGGGGACGTTCGTTACTCATGGTGCTGTGCTCCTTCTATGTTAAATTCGGATGACACATCTTACGCCGACATCTGAGCAGAGGCCGGCATCGCCGGTTGGGTCATGCCCATGGCGAAGCACGCCGTGCCAGCAAAGGCTGGCAAAACCGAGCCCACTGTCGGGGTCTCATGTGTTCCTCCGCCAGGGTCGTATCCCCGTGTTGGTTTCGCCACGCCCCCGCAGGATCAGAGCTCGACAGGATGCGCGCTATGCAGGATCGGTAATTCCGCTCTCTACGCTGGGACCAGCCTTGTGGTGCAGGCGCATGTATTGGGCCGGGCCCATGCCAAGAACGTGGGAGCAGCAGGTCCTCAGCGCGCGCTTCGACACCCCCATCGCGGTGCAAACCTCAGACACATACAGCGGCCGATCAGGGCGGCCCATGAGTGCCTCCTCGAATTGCACGATGACCCTGGCGTGGAGGCGTGTGACCACGGAATCGTCCCGTGGTTCGGCAGTCGTCAGGCAGGTGACCAGTGCCCAGAATAGGTCCTGCTCCAGCGCGCGGGCGACCTGAGGGTGCTCGATATGGCTCAGCTTCGTCTCGGCGATCCGGACCGCATCGGCGTGCAGTCGCAGCAAGCGCCTCCGATCGCCTGCAGCCGGGCGCAGGATCTGCCCGAAAGATGGCGGGGCCACGTCCCGTCCGGCGAGCGTCTTGCCATAGGTACGTAGAGAGGCGGGGGTCAGTGCTATGGACCCCCATGCGGTTGAACCGGTCGTCCGCTGATGAAATCGCTCCCCGCGGCCATGCAGGATGATGTCGCCCATCTGGAGCGGGACGCCGCCACATATCAGCACCGACGTTTGATGGGTTGGAAAAGCGATGAATATCCATTCGGGCGGCAGGCGAATATAGGCAATCCTGGGTACAGTCTCCCGCGCAAGAAGCAGGTGCAGATCCGCCAACTCCATCCAGGTCAGGCGAGCGTGGAAGTTCCCGACTCGCGTGACCAACAGGTTTGTCTGTGCGGGCAGGTTCGCTTGATACTCATCGGCATCGGTGAAGAGAGCCGAGCCGCTGCCCGCCATCCCGCCGCCCTTTCCCACGATTTCAGATCATGTCGCAGCGCCCCATCGCCGACGCGCCTCCGAAGGATCTGAGATTGCGGGGTCGGCAGGTCCGCGCCTATGCAGGAACGGAAATTCGGGTGTGAGACTGTCCAATCCCGGATGATCGGCGATCATCCGGCGGCCGACGCAGCGTCAGGGACGGCGATTCACCGAAGAGTTCCCGATATGCCACCGCGAAACGCCCGAGTTCTCCGAAACCGTGGTCATTTGCTATCTCGGTCACTGTTTTCGCTGTTCCGTCGGCCAGAGAGAGTGCACGCCGAGCCATATTCATACGCCGCAGCCAGAGATAGCGGTGCGGGCCCATCCCCAGATGCTCCTGGCAATGCAGGCGAAGCGTCCGATCCGTCACGCCGATTGCCGCGCAAACATCGGTTATGTACAGCGGCTGATCCTGCTGTGCCTCAAGCATCTGCTCGAACCGCCGCATAACCGCCACGCGCCGGCGGTTAGAGCGATAGCTGTCCTCCGTCACCGGGTCGGTCACACAGGCGATCATCGCGCCTACCAAAGCCTGCTCAATGGCTTTGGCAACCTCGGGATGAGCAAGAATATCAGGAGCGGTCGCGGCAAGATCGGCGGCCGCTTTGTGCAGGTTCCGCAACCCGCAGATCAGAGCGGGCGCTGGGCGTACCGCGCGCGTCGTCACCGGAGCCGTCACGTCGCGGCCAACAAGCAGGCGTCCGAACGCGGCGAAATCTGCTGGCGTCAGTGACATCGCGGCCCAACTGCAATTGGCTGAACTGCGGTGGTAGTGCTCAGCACCCGGCGCATTAAAAATAATATCATCGGGCGATATCCTGATGCCGCTGTGAGACATTGGCGTCTGATGAGCGTCGGCGAGAAAAAAGACGACGTTTCGGGCTGCGTGCACAGCGGAATAGGTGACAGACGGCAGCGACAGCCAACTGCGCTGCATCCACAGACGATGCAGGTCGATTCGCGTCAGCTTGGCCTCGAATATGCCGGGCGCCGCCACAAACAGCTTGAGATCCGCCGCGCGTACCGATCTCTGGTATTCGTACGGATCGCCCAATGTCAGGACCCGGCTACTCGGCACGGCTGAGTCTCGTTTGCATCATATATGACAATTCCGCGACAGAAGCGCGATTTCCGACTGTCGGCGGGACCGTAGTCTTCCCGCTGCCGTATGGCAACGATCGCTTTGCCGCGCCATCCTGGCTCGTGCGAGACGAGCCTCGATTTGAGCGGCTTGAGAAACCACGCCCATGCTGATCGAAAACGCGGTTTCATGGCTCGATGCGAACCGCCTGGTTTAGGCGGCCCGATCCTAGCATTGGTGGCGGATCATGCGGCGGCTATGCGAAAGCGGTAGTTCCGAACAACTCGGGGCTAAAAGCTGAAATCCACCATCAGCATCGGTCCCCCGAGCGTCACACGCTGGACGCTGGAGCTGTTGCCCTGCTCGAACGCCAGATAGCGGTAGGAAGCCGAGAAAGCCGCCCATTTTGTCTGGTAACCCAGGCCGGCCGAGATCTGCCAGGTGGGCTGCGAGCCGCCGCCGCCCACGTCAGCGTAGTAGGGGATGAAGAATCGCGTATCGCCCAGGCGGAAACGGCCGCGGACACCGGCGATCCCGTTCCAGATATCTTTGCTGGCGGAAACGCCGCCAAGGCCGCCGAAGGTCGCACCGTTCCCGCGCGGGCCTGTCAGCGTCAATGCCAGGCTGTAATCGGTTCTGGCGTTCACCGCGAGCAACCGAAACCCGCCAATGACATCAACGTTGCCCCAGCCGCCCTGCAACACCGTATAACCACCGGCAAGGGTCCAGATCGTGAGGCCGAGAGTGGTGCTGATGCTGGTCTGCAACGAGCGCGTGATTGGGATGGGAGACAGGCCGAAAAAATCGACCGACTTGATGTGGCTGTCGCCGATGCCCAAGCTGACGCGCGTGTACAGGAAATCGGTCAGCAGCGAGAATGGGCCATTCCTTGCGTCTGCGGTACCCATCGCTGCGAAATCCAGGTGGGACAGAAGGTCTCCAGGTCCGACCGATACATCAGTCGGCAACCTGCCGCCGAGGTTGGAGGGCAGATTATAGTTCAAGGTCGTGTTGACCGTCGGCAGCCAAAGATAGGGTGCGACATTGACGACCCAGCCGCTCTGGGCGGTGGCCTGCCCCAGGTTCGCCGGCTGTTGGGCGTTGGCCCCGGACCAAATTCCGGCGATCAGCAGCAAGGCGAATGCTGCTCCAGAAGCAGCCCGATCGCACATTCGTCGCTCACCTCATCCCGTGGCTCAACCCGCGAATTGACATATTATGTTACTGTGACATTCGGACAAAAATCTCGTCGCGACCAAGGGTCAGCATCGCACCGGTGCTGGTGCCTCGCAGGTGCATGATCACGCCCGCGCTGTTCTGCAGCCATAGATCCCGACCGCCGGCGGTGCTCAAACCGGCCGCACCGGTGCTCTGCGTGTACCTGCCGGAGAAATCGGCGAGGCTGGCGAGCTTATAAACCTCGCCGGAAGCAGTGATCTTCGACAGGCCGCCGCCTGGCCCAACGACGGTGCCGATGAGTTTGAAGGGGAAGGTTTGCCCTTGATAGTTCAGCGTGCCGCTGCCGCCGCCCACGCCCGTGACGAAGTCTTCAGTGACGGACACGGTGCCCGAGGGCGAGAGGCCGGCGATGCTTTGCTCGGTCGGCACCTTCATGGCGGAGCAGCCGGCTGCTGCAAGCAAGGCAGCCGTGAGGACGGTTCTTACCGCCGGCGAGGCACGGCGAAACGCAGCTTCCGTCATGTTGGCGCATCCTTCTGCTGCGGATCCGTTACGGCGTGCCGTGACCTCGGGCTATGCAAAAACGGCGAATGGTGGCCGAACCCCACAAAAACGGCGCTGCGGGCCTTTACGAACCGTGCGTTGGCACTGCTCGAACGAATCTCTGGGACTCCTGCGAATCGGTTGCCGCTTCCGCATAGCCTTGGCTCACACCAAGTCCGATCGTGAGGACCCACCGGCGAGGACCACAGCTATGCGCGTTACAACGGCCGCCCGAACTTCACTCATCCTGCTCTGCCTGGTTCTGAGCGCCTGCGGACCGCACGGGCCGACCACCACAGTCTTCGACGGCACTTATCAGGGTACGGGTTACGGTACGGATCCAGGCCTTGGCTGCGGCTCGGGCGGGCTCACCCCGATGAGGGTCGTGGGCGGCCATGCCGATTGGGGCAACATGAGCGGCTGGGTTCAGCCCGATGGAAAGCTGACGATGCAATTCGGAGCAATATATGTCTGGGGCCAGTTCCAGGGGACGCATTTCCAGGCGCTTTTCAGAAACCCGAACCAGTTCTGCACCTACAGGCTGGAGATGAACCGGGTGAGCTGATCGTCACAGCAGATCCACCCGAATCCGCCGTTCCTCCATTGCATCCAGCGCGGCGTCCGCTGCCAATCGCGGCAATATGCGCAGCAAGCCCCGCCGCCGCGGCCGGAGCACGTTCGGCCTTGCGCGCTCGCCGCCCAGCTCGCGTACCAAGCTGTCCACATCGCCCAAGCCGTCGATCAATCCACGCTCCAGGGCTCGTTCGCCCAGCATGAAACTGCCGTCGAACAGCGCCGCCTCGTCACCCTTCAGCCGGCCGTCTCGTCGCGTGCGCACCCAGGCCTTGAATTGTTCATGCAGTTCTTCCAGCAGTTTCTGCACGAAGGCGACATCCTCCGGCCGTTCGGGCAGGAAGGGATCCAGCCGGGCCTTGTTCTGCCCGGCGGTGTAAAGCCGCCGCTCCACCCCGACCCGCGCCAGCAGGTCGTTGAACCCGAAACCACCACCGCGCACACCGATCGAGCCGACGATGCTCATCGGGTTAGCATGGATGCGATCGGCGGCGCAGGCGATCCAATAACCGCCGGAAGCGCCAACATCGCCGATCACCGCATGCACCTCGACCCTTGTCTTCTCGGAGCGGCGGCGGATCAGCGCGGCAATCAGGTCGGACTGTACCGGCGACCCGCCAGGACTGTCGATGTCCAGGATCACCGGACGGCCTTTTGCGGTGGCGAAAGCGCGTTCGATCAACGGACCCGCGCCTGCCAGATTGAGCAGGCCCGGACGGCCGGCGATCAATCCGTGCAGTTCCACCACGTTGACGCGCCGGCGGCGGCGCAGAAAGGGGAGGGGAATCATTGTGCCGCCTGCGCTGCGAGCACGGCCCCTGCCGCTGCTTCGCCGCTGAACCAGGCGCCACCGACCGTGCCGCCGAACCGCGTGTGGCAGGCCTCGCCGGCAAAGATCAGCCGCCCATCGGCGAGCGGCTCGCCAAGCCGCGCCCGTGCGCCGGCGGCGCCTGGCTTGGCGAAGCAATAGGCGCCACGAATCCACGGCTCAGCGTCCCAGTGCGAGACCAGCCGGGCGCCGCCGGCAAACAGCCGGTCCACCCGCGCGCCGAAAATCCGACGCAGCTCGCCCCGGGCGAAATCGACCGCCGCTGCCTCACCCGCGCGCGCCAGTTCCCAGGCCGGCGAGCCGCCGATCCAGCCTTGCACATAGGGCCGCCCGAAAGGCCAGCACTGGAACGGCATGAAAGGGTCTCCGCTGTGCTCCACAAGGCGATCGACCGAACAGTGCTGCGGCAGGTCGAGCCGGTCCGGCCCGGTCGCCCGCAACACCACTTTGATGGCCAGACCCATCGGCAAGCCGTCCAGGCAGTCCTCCACCGAGGCGGGCAGCGGGGGATCGAAACGGATCACGCCGGACGCAAGCACAGCGGTGGACGCCGTCACGATGCAGGACGTCGCCCGCACCGTACCGCAATCGGTTTCCACGGTCACACCGGCCGTTTCCTGCCAGGCGATCCGCCGCACAGGGGCGTTCAGGGTAATGTCGAGCCCATTGCCAAGGCGGGCGATGAAGGCGCCGATGCCGCCCTCGGGCAGTAGGTTACTGCCGCTCAGCGAATTAGCGTGCCAGTCGGCCAAGCTGAACCGGTTGGCATCGGCTGCGCAGATCACCGGACCCTCGAAGCTTTCCACCGTAACCGCCCAGGGATCGTCGGGCATCGTGCGCGCAACCGCCGCCAGCGGCACGTCAGGCAAGCCGGGACGCAACAGGGCGTCGGCCGCCCGATCGAAGCGCGACCAGGCGTCGTCGTACTCCGCCTGCTCCGCGGGCGTGAGGGGGCGCGAGCCGATGAAGGTCCGCCTGCTGCGCAGCTCGTCGGACCGCAGCAGGCGCTCGCCAAGCGCTTGCGCGATCGGCACTAGCGGGTTGTGCTCGGCGGCATGCAGCCAGATGGCGCCCACGTCGAACCAGACGCCGTCCAACTCGGGCGGATGTACCGTCCAAGCTCTGCCGCCTGTCCGGCCCGAGGCTTCCAGCACCACCACCTGCCGTCCGCTCGCACGCAAGGCCCTCGCTGCTGCCAGTCCGGCCGCGCCGGCACCGACGACCACCACGTCCACGTCCATGCATATGTCTCACTTGCTGACCGGCAGATTTGGGCAGCGACGCGGGGAGAAACACCCCGAGTTCAGCCGGCGCGGTGGATGGCTGTCCAGCGACCCGGCGGCAGACCGTAGGCGCGCTTGAACTGGCGGGTCATGTGGCTCTGGTCGGCAAAACCGGCTGCAAGCGCGGCATCGGCGAGGGAGGCTCCGCCGCGGATAGAAGCGCGCGCATGGTCGAGACGCCGCATGGTCAAGTAGCGGTACGGACTGGTCCCCAGCATGGCGCGGAACTGCCGCGCGAGCGTGTAGCGGTCAAGGCCGGCAGTCGCCTCCAGCTCCGCCGCGCTCACGATGCGCCGGAACTCCCCGTCGAGGAGCTGGCGGGCGTGTTCCACCGCGACGGAACAGGCGGGTGAAGCCGGGCGGCCGCGGGCCGAGGGATCGCATTCCAGCAGCACCTCGGCGATGGCCAGAATGGCATCATCCGCTTCGACCTCGGCCAAAGGGCGGTCGAGATCATCGAGGGCGAGGCGCAACGCGGCGAGCAATCGACGATCCCGCAGGACCGGCGCGGGCACGAAGGGCAGGTGTTTCGTCCGGTCGCCGAGTGCGTCGCGCACCAGCCGCGGCTCGAGGTAGAGCATGCGGTAGCAGAAGCCCCGGTCCGCGCCGGCCCGACCGTCGTGCTGCTCGTCGGGATGCAGGGCGATGACGCAGCCTGTCACACTGTCCTGGCGCGCGCCGCGATAATCGAAGCACTGCACCCCGCCCAGGGTCCAGCCGATGGCGTAGCTGTCGTGCCGGTGCGGATCATAGGCGTGGGCGGCGAAGAATGCTTCGATCCGCTCCAGGCCCGGCTGTAACGGCGCGTGCCTGATCCAGTCGGCGGGCGTGGGGCCACACGATCGTTCAAGACGAGGGCGGACGGGCGGGTCCAGGGTCGCGCACATGCGCTTCGATACCAAGATTGCCATCGTAGTGCGCGGGGATCTCGCGGCCTGGCAGAAACTGAATGCTGCCTGTTTCCTGGCGGGTGGGCTGGTCGGCATGCACCCCGAGCTGTCGGGTGAATCATACCGGGATGCATCGGGCCAAGTGTATGGGCCGCTGATCCGGCAGCCTGTCCTGGTTTTCGCGGCATCGGGCGAGGACCTGACGCGCGTACTGCACCGTGCGCTTGACCGCGGGCTGAAAGCGTCGATCTATACCGAGGCGTTGTTCGCCACGGGCAACGACACCGATAACCGCGCGGCGGTTGCTTCTGTTCCCACCGATAAGCTCGATCTTGTCGGGCTCGGCCTGTATGCGGAGCGCCGCGAGGTGGACAAGATGACGAAGGGGTTGTCGCTACACGAGTAGCGCGCGTCGTTTTCGGTACCGTGCGGCGGCGTAAAGCAGTTCATGCCGGGCGCATCCGCCGCACTGCTCGACGCCGCAGCGCCTCGGCGAGGACCAGCAGCAGAATGGAAATTGACATCATCAGCGTCGCCGCGGCGGTGATGGCGGGGCTCAACTGCTCGCGCAGCCCGGTGAACATGACGATCGGCAGCGTGCGTTGCGGTGCGCTGGCAAGGAACAGCGCGACCACCACTTCATCGAAGGAGGTAACGAAGGCGAAGGCAGCACCGGAGAGCACGCCCGGCAGGATCAGCGGCAGCATGACGGCGCGGAAGGCCATCGGGGGGCGGGCGCCGCAGATCGCCGCGGCGCGCATCAGCGTGCGGTCGAATCCGGCAAGGCTGGCTCCGACTGTGACCACGACAAAAGGCGAAGCGAGCACTGTGTGCGCCAGGATAATGCCCTGGAATGTGCTGGCGAGCCCGAGCGGCGCAAACAGCAGGTAGATGCCGACCGAGGTGATGATCACAGGGACGGCGAGCGGCGAGATCAGGATTACGGTGACGAGACGGCGGGCGGGGAAGCGGGGGTTGGAGAGTCCGATCGCCGCCAGCGTGCCGAGCGTGGTGGCGCAGAGAGTTGTCGCGGCGGCGATCAGCGCGCTGTGCTGCAGTCCGGCGCGCCAGTCGCCAGGGCCGAGCACGGTCCGGTACCAGCGGAGCGAAAATCCGGCGAGCGGGAAGGTGAAGAACGGTTGGCTGTTGAACGACAGCGGCACCGGCACGAGGATCGGCACGATCAGGAAGACCGCGATCAGCGCGCACCATGCGCAGATCAGGCCGATACGGAGGCGCTCGCCGATCGTTGGATAGGGGGACAGCAGCATCGGCTACATAAGACGGAGGCGGCCGGAGCCGAGCAGCCGGCTGAAGGTGGCGAACAGCGCGAGCGTCAGCGTCAGCAGGATCAGGCTGAGCGCAGCAGCCATGTGCCAATTCAGCTCCACATTGATGAAGTCGGAGATGAAGTTGCTGACGAGTTGATCGTCCGGGCCGCCAACCAGGGCCGGTGTAATGTAATAGCCGAGGCAAAGGATGAAGGTGAGCAAACAGCCGGCGGCGACGCCGGGCATCGCCTGCGGCAGATAGACACGGTGAAACGCGGTGAATGGCCGCGCGCCGAGCGAATAGGCCGCGCGCATCTGCACCGGGGGGATGCCGCGCAGCACGCTGTAGATCGGCAGCAGCGTGAACGGAAGCTGGATGTTGGTCATGGTCAGGATCAGCCCGGCTCGGCTGAACATCAGATCGATGCGCGCCCGCGTCAGGCCGAGTGCCAGCAGCAGGTCATTGAGCAGCCCGAATTTTTGCAGCACCACGCTCCACGCGGCTGTGCGCACCAGGATCGAGGTCCAGAACGGCAGCAGCACCAAGATAATCAGCACCGTAGCGAGACGTGGCGGACGTGGGCGGCAAGCCAGGCGAGCGGAAAGGCGGCGATGAGTGTGGCCAGGGTGACGATGCCTGCGACCAGGAAGGTGCGGCCGAAGATGCGAAGGTAGATCGCCTGATCAGGCGGCACGAAAGCGAGGCCGCCGGGGGTGGGGCGCAAATCGAGCGCGTTAAGCAGATAGTAAGCGGTGAAAGGATGCAGCCCGCGGGCAATGGCCCGCCAAGTGGCCGGCTCGCTCCAGCTCGGGTCAATGGCGATCAGCTCCTGTCGGGACAGGCCGCCGACGGCGCGGCTCGCCGGACGCGCCGCACGCAATACGCGGCTGCGCGCGCCGGGCAGGCGGAAGTTCAGGCTTTTGGCGAGCTCGTAAATCTGACCCTGCGAGAGTGAGCGCGCCAGGTCGCTGCTGAAGGCGCGAAAGGCGGTGTCATCCGGCAGGCCGTGACTGTCCCAGTCATGCAGGGCAATTGCTGTGCGCGGTAGGTTGTCGGCGATGGTCGGGTCGTAGAAGGCGCGTGTCAGCAGCGCGAGAATCGGGACGAAGAAACTCAGGAATACCAGCAGCGCAAGTGGCGCGGCGAGGCCGGCGGCGAGAAGCGACTGACGCAATCCCGCCCGCCGCACATCGGCCCCAAGCCGGGGATCGACCCGGGCACGCGTCAGCCGCCCGGCGGCCGCGTCGGACACGCTAGCTGGCAAGCCAGGCGTTGAACCGGCGGTTCAGGTCGTCGCCGTAATCGCCCCAGAACTGGGGATCGGCGACGAGATGGTTCTTCATGTGATCCGGCGCATTCGGCAGCTTCGACACCACGTCCTCCGGTATTTTTTCGATAGCCGCTTTCACCACCGGGCCGTACGGGATGAACTGGGCGAGGCGGCCATTGATGTCGGGTTGCGCGATGTAGGCCAAGTATGCGTAGGCGAGATCCTCGTGCTGCGCACCTTTGGGGATGGAGATCATATCGTATTCCAGGATCTCGTGCTCCCAGGCGATGCGGAACGGCGCGTGGTCATGGTCGATCGGATTCTGGATGCGGCCGTTCCAAGCGGTGGTCATCACCACTTCTTTGGAGGCGAGAAGCTGCGGCGGCTGCGCGCCGGCGGTCCACCAGATGACGTCGCCCTTGATGCTGTCAAGTTTCTTGAAAGCCTGATCAACGCCTTTGGATGTGGCCAGCACTTTGTAAACCTCGCCCGGCGCGACGCCGTCCGCCATCAGCGCCCATTCCAGGTTGTTCTGCGGCACTTTGCGCAGAGCACGCTTGCCGGGATATTTGCCGATGTCGAAGGCGGCGAGCACGGAGCTCGGCCCGTCCTTCAATACCGTGGTGTCGTAAGCGAGTACGTCGCCGTACACGTCAAGACCCATGCCTGCATCGAGCGCCGAGCCTTCGAGGAAGCCGTCGCGCGGGGCGATGCGCGAATAATCGAGCTTCTGCAGCACGCCGGTATCGCCGCCTTGCAGCACGGTCGCGGTTTCGACTGTTACAAGATCGATCGGCACATTGCCGCTTTGCACCATGGCCTGCACTTTGGCGAGGCCCTCGTCGGTGACCTCCTCGTTGAAGGTGATCGCCATCTTCTGTGCGAAAGGCTTGTACCAGGCCTCGCGCTGCGCAGCCTGCCAGGCGCCCCCGGCGGACATGATGGTGAGCTCTTTCGATTCGGCGGCGTGGGCGGGAAGCCGCGCTCCGGATGCGAGCGTGGCTGCGGCGAGCGATTGCAGTAGAGTACGACGTCTCATTGTTGCCCCCCTTATTGTTCAGTCGGCAGCGTGGTCATCGCCGGCCGGGAAAGCCCAGCAATCCGCGGCGGCCCAGGTCAGCATCACCGACTCCCCCGGCGCGGTCGAGAGGGAAGTAGAGGTCTTGACTGTGATCGGCTGGCCGTTGGGCAGCCTGGTGAGAAGCTGCTGGTGATCGCCGAGGTAGATGCGGTCTTCCAGCCGCGCCTGGAAGCTGTTCTCCGCGGCGTCGGTGCCGAGGCGGATATGCTCGGGCCGGACGGCAAGCCGGACTCGTCCGTTATCGTTGAACTGCCGGGGGATCCCCCGCGGGCAGGCGATCACAGCCAGGCCGCCTTCCAGCCGCACCCGGCAGTTATCACCATCGATGTGTTCGACAAAACCATCGAACAGGTTGTTGTCGCCGATGAAACTGGCGACAAAGGCATCGGCCGGCGTGTTATAGAGTTCATCGGGCGTGCCGAGCTGAACGATGGTGCCGTCGCGGAACACCGCGATGCGGTCAGACATGGTCAGCGCCTCGGTCTGGTCATGGGTCACATAGACGAAGGTGAGGCCGAGCATGTCGTGCAACTGTTTCAACTCGATCTGCATGTGCTCGCGCAGCTTGCGATCGAGTGCACCGAGCGGCTCGTCCATCAGGACGAGGCTCGGTTCGAAGACGAGGGCGCGTGCCAAGGCCACGCGTTGCTGCTGGCCGCCGGAAAGCTGCGCGGGGCGGCGGTCGCCGTATTTATCGAGCCGAACCATTGCCAGCGCGCGGCGCACGCGCTCGCGCGTTTCGTCACGGTTAATACGGCGTACCGAGAGGGGGAAGGCAACATTCTCGGCCACCGACATGTGGGGAAACAAGGCGTAATTCTGGAACACCATGCCGATATTCCGCTGGTAGGGTGGCAGGCGATCGACCGCGCGGCCGTCCAGCATGATGCTGCCGCGCACAGGGCGTTCGAAGCCGGCGAGCATGTTGAGGGTGGTGGTCTTGCCTGAACCGGAAGGGCCAAGAAGGGTTAGGAATTCGCCGCGCAGAATGGTCAGGTTGAGGTCGCGAACCGCCAGCACACGACCGTCGAAGGATTTATCCACGGCGCGGAATTCGACGATGGCTTGTCCGGCCAAGCTTGCCGGGCTCACCCCCCGGGTACTCATGCGATCGAACGATCCATGCCGCACAGCGTGTACCAGCAACCGCGCAGCGGCAAGCAGAGCCGACGCGCCTCAGCGCCGCAGGCGTACCCGCAGGCTGGCCAGCCCGCGCAGCGTGTTGTTGTGCCGCCGGCGCACCGGGCCGGTGATCTCGATCGCGGCGACCTTGCGGGCGAGGGCGGACAGGATCAGCTCGCCTTCGAGGCGGGCGAGCGCCTGACCGACACAGAAATGGATGCCGGCTCCGAAGCCGACATGACCGGCATTCGGGCGGGTGATGTCATACTCGTCCGGCCGCTCCCAGCGGCGCGGGTCACGGTTGGCGGCGCCGAGAAACATCAGCACCTTCTCGCCTTCGCCGAGTTGCGTTGCGGCCAGTTCGACAGGCCGCGTCGTGGTGCGGAAGAAAGTCTGCACCGGGCTTTCGAACCGCACCGCTTCCTCGAACGCGGCGCGCGCGAGGGCGGGGTTGGCTCGGAGCAGTTGAAACTGGTCGGGGAAGCGGGCCAGGCAATATACCGCCGCGCCGATCCCGCTGACGGTGGTATCGACGCCCGCCGTCAACAGCGAACGGACGACGATCGGCGCTTCCTCTTCGGTCAGTTCGCCCCGGTCCGCGGCGGCGTGAATAGCGGCGCCGAATCCATCGGGTGACAACGCCTCGCGCCGGCTTTGCGCCTGAACCCAGGCGAGCACCGGCTCGGCGTCCTTCACCGCTGCCTCGAAGATTGCATTGCGCGGACCAAACGAGTTGAACACCATGTTGCCATAGGGTAGCAAATAGCTGCGGTGCTCGCGCGGCATGCCGATCGCATCGGGAAAGACGGTCAGCGGGAAGGCTTCCGCGAGATGCGGAATCGCATCGAAGCTCTCGCGTTCGGCCAGGCTGTCGATCAGCGCGTCGGCGGCCTGCGCGAATTCGGTGCGCAGCTTGCGGATAGCGACGGGCGACAACACGCGGTCGAGCACCGCGCGCGTGCGGTCGTGCAGCGGCGGATCGGTTTCCAGCACGCGGCTGGGCAGACGCCAGGGCTTTTCCCTGGCGAAATCCGTCAGGCCGACACCGCGGGCCGAGGAGAAGGTACGCCAGTCGGCCAGTATCGCGTGCACCTGCTCATAGCGGGCAACAGCCCAGCAAGCGTATCGTGTGAGCCGAACGACGGGTCCCAACCCCCTGAGCGCCTGCTGGGCGGGGAACGGATCGTCGAAATATGCCGGCGCGTACGGATCGATATCGGAGCTTGGGACGGTCATCACGAAATCCCCCCGGCTTGTTCCCGAATGCGTTATGCCCACGCGGCAACCGAGGGCCACGCATCGCATTCCCCTCCCGTGCGCCTCGGCTCGAGGCTGTGAACTAGTTCATAGCGCGCTGCCGGGCGGGCGTTCAAATACGTCTCCACCGCGATGGGGCGGACCCGGGCGATCGAACCCGGACATAAGCAACGGAGGGGAACATGACGGGGCTTTTTACCCGGACGGTTGGTGCAAATAATGTGTTGCGGCGGCGCGCTCTGCTGCAATTCTCCGCCGCGGCATTCGCGGCGGGTTCGCTGCTTGCGGCGCCGGGCAATGCCCGCGCGGCAGGCGATCCGACTGCCCCCGTGCAGCAACTCAATGCGGCCTTGCTCGCGGCAATGAAGGCCGGACGCCAGACCAGTTTCACTCAGCGATACGCTATGTTGACACCCGCCGTGGAGCAGGCGATCGACATGACGGCGATTCTGCAAGCATCTGTCGGGCTGCGCTGGTTGTCGCTGACGCCCGAGCAGCAATCGGCGCTGCTGGTGACCTTCCGGCAATACACGATCACCACCTATACGGCGAATTTCGACAGCTATTCCGGGCAGAGCTTTCGCGTACTCTCTGACCAGCGGCATTTGTCCAACGGCGAGGTGGTGCTGCGGACCGAATTCGTCCGCACCGATGGTTCCACGACTCCGATCGATTACGTCATGCGGCAGACGCCAGCCGGTTGGAAGGCGGTCGATGTGCTCGCGGACGGCGCGATCAGCCGCGTTGCGGTGCAGCGCTCCGATTTCCGGGCGTTGCTGGATCGCGGCGGCGTCGCTGCGCTGCAAGCGGGATTAATGCAGAAAGTGGCCAGCCTTTCTTCGGGGAGTGCGGCATAGCCCTGTCATCGCACCGCCAACGGCCCGGGTGATGTATCGGTGTGATCGGAAATCCGATACGAACTGGGTGATTGATATAGGGGGCGGACATACCGGACGTGATCGTTCTCGGCGCCGGGATCGCCGGGGTCTGCGCGGCACTGCATTTACGACAGCGCGGCCGGTCGGTCGCGCTGATCGACCGCAAGAAGCCGGGCCAGGAGACGAGCTATGGCAATGCCGGGATTATTCAGAGCGAGGCAGTCGAGCCCTATTCCCTACCGCGGGACGCTGCCACGCTGGCGGCAATCGTGCTCGGCCGCAGCAACGATGTGCATTACCGGCTGGTGGCGTTGCCCGCGCATGTCCGTTCGCTGCTGCTGTATTGGCGGCATTCCGCACCGGTCCGGTATAAGCGCATTGCAGTGGCATACGCGGCCGCCATCGGTCTCGCCGCAGCCGAGCATCAGGTCCTGATCGAGCGGGCCGGTTGCGAACACCTCGTTCGTCGGGATGGTTATCTCCTGCTGCATCGGACGCAGGCCGCGATGCAGGCGGCGTTGCGGACCGCGGAGCGCCTGCAGCAGGAGTACGGCGTCGCCTTCCAGGGCCTCTCCGCCGCCGAACTTGCTGCGGCGGAGCCGGTGTTAAGGCAGACCGGGGCCGGCGCTATCCATTGGCCCACCCCCTGGGCGGTGCGTGATCCCGGAGGCCTCGTGGCTGCCTATAGCGGGCTGTTCCTGGAGTTCGGGCGGCACGTTCGCGCACGGCAATGCTGCGACACTGGCGCGAAGCGGCGGCACGGGTTGGCAGGTAATGACGGACGACGGTTTGCTTGAGGCTGCCGAGGTGGTCATCGCCCTCGGCCCTTGGTCGAGCGGGCTGTTGCGTCGGTTCGGCTATCGGTTCCCGATGGTTCGCAAGCGCGGCTATCATCGGCACTATCGCGCCCCAAGACCACCCGACTTGCCGATCTACGATGCCGAGTTCGGCTACATGATGTCGCCGATGTCGGCCGGATTGCGGATCACGACCGGCGCCGAGCTGGCGGGTTCGAATGCCGGGGCGACGCCGGTGCAGCTCCGGCGCGCCGAAATAGCGGCGCAGCAACTTGTCGAGTTGGGCGAGCCGGTTGAACACACTCCCTGGTTCGGCACCCGGCCCTGTATGCCGGATATGCTGCCAGTCGTTGGGCCTGCCCCGAAGCATCCCGGTTTGTGGTTGCATTTCGGGCATGGGCACCAGGGCCTGACATTGGGTCCAACAACTGGACGCCTGCTCGCCGAAATGATGACACGGGAGGCGCCGGTCCTCGATCCGGCGCCGTTCCATCCCAGGCGCTACGGAACATAAAGTCTGCTATAAACAGTCGCGCAAACGGGGGAGGGCTCGCCGATGCTGGGACTCATGCAGCGCCGTGATCTGCTGATCTCGTCCGTTCTGGAACATGCCGCGCGGCATCACAGCAGCACGGAGATCGTCGCCCGCCGGGAGGACGGCACGCTGGCGCGCACAACCTATGCCATGCTGGCGCGCCGCGCGCGGCGGCTTGCGCGCGTGTTGTTGGAGCTCGGCGTGCAGGCGGGTGACCGGCTGGCGACGCTGGCGATGAACAGCGACCGGCATATGGAGCTCTATTTCGCCATCTCCGGTATTGGCGCCGTCTGCAACACCATCAACCCGCGGCTTTCGGCGGACGATATCGCCTACATTGCCGGGCACGCCGAGGACGGGCTGATCTTCGTTGATCCGGAGTTTCTGCCGGTCGTGCAGGCGATCGCGCCGCGGCTTGCCGGGACCCTGCGCGGCGTCGTCGTGCTTGCCGAGCCCGCCGTTATGCCCGAAACAGCGCTGCCGCCCAGCATCGCACTGCTTTGCTACGAAACGCTGATGGCGACGACCGAGGACGATTTCGCCTGGCCGTCTTTTGACGAAAACAGCGCGGCGATGCTGTGCTACACCTCGGGCACCACGGGCCGGCCGAAGGGCGTGCTTTTTTCGCATCGCTCCACCCTACTGCACGCGCTGATGATGAATTCCGCCGACGTCGCCGGTCTGCGTGCGGTGGATCGGGTGTTGCCGATTGTGCCGATGTTTCACGCCAATGCCTGGGGCCTGCCGTTCGCCGCACCGATGGCGGGCGCGGCGATGATCCTGCCGGGACGGCAGCTCGATCCGGTTTCGGTCCTCGGGCTGGTGAACGGCGAACGCGCGACCATCGCCGCCGGGGTGCCCACGGTATGGTTGGGGATTCTGGGCCACCTGCGGCAGACCGGCGGACGGTTCGAAGCGCTGCGGCGGATCATGTCGGGCGGGTCGGCGTTCCCGCGCTCGCTGATGGCTGAATACGCGGCCCTTGATGTACGCGTGATGCACGCCTGGGGAATGACCGAGAGCAGCCCGGTGGCGACGTGGAATGCGCCGAAGGCCGGCACGTCGGCGCTCGATGCGGAGGCAATACTCGACCAGCAAGCGAAACAGGGCCGCAGTGTGTTCGGCGTTGATGTGCGCGCGGAAAATGAGGCCGGGCGGGAAGTGCCGTGGGACGGCAAGAGCCAGGGCAACCTGACGTTTCGCGGGCATTGGGTCGCGAGCGCGTATTACCAGCAGCCGGAGACGACGGTCGGGCCCGAGGGCTGGTTCCCGACCGGCGATGTCGGGGTGATCGACCCGGACGGTTTTGTCGTGCTGACGGACCGGACGAAGGACCTGATCAAGTCCGGCGGCGAGTGGATCAGTTCCATTGCGCTCGAAAACATCGCGATCGCGCACCCAGATGTGGCGGAGGCGGCAGCAATCGCGGTGCCGGACGCGAAATGGGGCGAGCGGCCTTTGCTGATCGCGGTGCCGCGGCAGGGTTGTGCGTTGGAGCCGGAGGCCTTGCGCGGATTTTTCGAAGGGAAGGTGCCACGCTGGTCGATTCCCGACCGGGTCGTGATCGCCGATTCTCTGCCGCATGGCGCCACCGGCAAAGTGCTGAAGACCGACCTGCGGCGGATCTACGGAGGTCCGCCGCCGGTGGTCACAAGCTAAGCGCCCGCAGTCTGGGCCGCTCCGGCCGTCCCCAGACCCGGATCCACCGCGTGCAGCTCCACATCGCGGGTTTCCGGCCCCATTAGCGCGCCCACTATCACCAGGATACCGGCGAGTTCGATCAGCACCACAGGTGTGTAGGCATACGGCATGATCCCTTGCAGCGCCAGCATATAGGCTCCGTTGAAAGCGGGAATGACCACCGCAAGGCTGTAGCCGATGCCGTAGCCCGATGCGCGCACATGAGTCGGGAAGCGCTCGCAGATATAGGTGGTGACGATGCCCCAGGGCGAGATCACGAGCAGATAGCAGAGACAGGCGATGAACGTCGTCGCGACCAGCCCGCCACCGCCCAGGCCGTGCGCGATCGCCGCCGCATAGAGTCCCGTGCCGCCGATCAGCGTGGCGATCCCGCTGAGCACGATGGCCCGACGCCGGCCGATCATCTGGCCAAGCAAGCCGAAGCCAACGAAGGCGAAGAACTGAACGAAGCTGGTGATCAGCAGCCCGTTGGTCACCAGCTTGCTGGGGACGTGCAACTGGTGGATCAGCACCCCGGGCATGACGCCGATCAGCGACTGCGCACCAAACCAGAAGCCGAGCATCATGATGAAGATCTGAAGGTTCCTCAGATGCGCACCGGACACCACTTCTTTCAGCGGAGCACCGCTTTTTTCACTGGCCATCCACAGCGAAGATTCCGGGACGCTGAGATAATAGATCAGAAACAGGAACGCCAGTATTGCGCCGAGCACGAAGGCGATACGCCAGCCCCAGAGAAGGTACTGCGTCGGCGTGGTTGCGCTCAGCAAGATACTGGTAACGACCGAGACGAAGAAAAAGCCGATCGGATAGGCGCCTTGCAAGACACCGCCCACAAATCCGCGGCGGTCCTTCGGCACCATCTCCAACGCGAGTGTATTGTTGGATGTGTACTCGCCGCCCATGAAGACGCCGCCGATGAAGCGGAGCAGGATCAGCAGCACCAGTGACGCAAGCCCGATCACCGCGTAGCCAGGCAGGCAGGCAATCAGGAAGGTGAATGTGCCGAAGCCGATGATGCTGATCATCGTGGTGCGCCGGCGTCCGATGCGGTCGGCCCAGTGCCCGAAAATGATCGCCCCGCAGGGTCGCCCGAGCAATGTGGCGGCAAAGATGAAGAAATAGATGGTCGTGGTTGCCGCCGAACTCAGCCCCGGCGGCTGAAAGATTCGGCTCACCGGCGCGAGCGCCAGGATCGGCAAATAAATGTCGAAGAAGTCAACCGCAAATCCGATGCAGCCGGCGATCAGTGCCCTTCGGGCGACGGGCGGCAGCGGCTCCGCGCCGAACAGACCGGAGTTCATTGGCGCGCTCCCTCCGTAGCTTGTGGTATTCTACACCGCACGCAGCGTGGCGGGGAGGTCAACACACAACCGCGATACTAGCTGTCGTAGGAAACCAGCGCCTCACAGGGTACGTCCAGTCGCTCGCGACCTTTGAGGAAGCTCAACTCGATCAGCACCGCCGCCGCCGGGACTACGGCGCCAACTTTGCGCAGCAGCGTAATCCCGGCGGACATGGTGCCGCCGGTGGCAAGCAAGTCGTCCACCACGATGACGCGCTGCCCCAACTCGACCGCGTCGGCCTGAATCTCGATCCGGTCGGTGCCGTATTCCAGCGCATAGTCGTGGCCGATGGTCTCGCCGGGCAGCTTGCCGCGCTTGCGCAGCATGATGAAGCCGCAGCCGAGTTTCAGCGCCAGTGGTGCGGCAATCAGGAAGCCCCGACTCTCCACCCCGGCGAGCAGGTCCGGCTGGTACGCGCGCACGGCTTTCGCCATGCGCCCCATCGCCACCTGCCAAGCATCGGCGTCGCGCAGCAAGGTGGAGATGTCGTAAAAAAGGATGCCGGGCTTAGGGAAATCCGGAATGCCCCGGATGTGCTCCTTGAGGTCCATGCGCGGGGTTCCTGCGAGGGGTCAAAGGGGTCAGTGTAGCGCGTGGCGGCGGGGCGGCAACGGGCGCCGTTGCGCGGACGGCGGGGCTTGGCGCAAACTGCGGCATAAAGGAACGATGGGGGATTTCATGGCCAACGCAGCGTTGCGCAACACCGATATCGATGCTGCTCTGGCCGATGCCAAGCAGGCCTACGTCGCCCGCAATCCAAAAAGCTTCGCGCGCTTCGTTGAGGCGACCGCCGTCATGCCGGGCGGCAACACCCGCACGGTGCTGCACTACGACCCGTTCCCGGTGGCGATGGTACGCGGCGAGGGCTGCCGGCTGTGGGACGCTGATGGCGCGCAGTATATCGACTTCCTCGGCGAATATACCGCCGGGCTTTATGGGCATTCGCATCCGCGCATCCGCGCCGCCATCGACGGCGCGTTGAACGCCGGCATCGGTTTCGGTGCCTCCAACCTGATGGAGGCCGCGTTTGCCCGCGCAGTGTGCCAACGATTCGGGCTGGAGCGCGTGCGCTTCACCAACTCCGGCACGGAGGCGAACCTGATGGCGCTGGCCACCGCCTGCGCCTTCACCAAGCGCCGCAAAGTCATGGTATTCCACGGCGGCTACCATGGCGGCGTGTTCTCCTTCGCCGCCGGGGGCAATCCGATCAACGCGCCGTTCGATTTCGTGGTGGCACCGTACAACAATACGGACATTACGCCGGCATTGATCGAGCAGCACGGGGCGGAGCTGGCCGCGATCATCCTGGAGCCGATGCTGGGCGGCGGCGGCTGCATCGCGGCGGAGCCGGCGTTTCTGGCGGCGCTGCGCGAGGCAGCGAGCCGTGTCGGCGCGCTGCTGATCTCCGATGAGGTGATGACCTCGCGGCTGGCGCCCGGCGGATTGCAATCGCTGCGGGGCGTGAAGCCGGACCTGACAAGCTTCGGCAAGTATATAGGCGGCGGCATGTCCTTTGGCGCCTTTGGCGGGCGGGCGGATATTCTTGACCTGTTCGATCCGCGCCGGCCGGACGCATTGCCCCATGCCGGCACATTCAACAACAACGTGCTGACCATGTCCGCCGGGCTGGCGGGTCTCACCGAGGTATATACGCCGGACGCCGCGGTCGCACTGAACGCGCGCGGCGATGCGTTGCGGGAGCGGCTTAATGCGTTGTGCCGCACTGCGAACGCGCCGATGCAGTTCACCGGCATCGGCTCGATGCTGTCGGTGCATATGCGCTACGGCGAGATCCGCACGCCGGCGGATGCCGCGAAAGGGGATCAGAAGCTCAAAGAGCTGTTCTTCTTCGATCTGCTGGCGCAAGGGATATGGCTCGCGCGACGCGGGATGATCTCGCTCAGTCTGCCGATCGGGGACACGGAGTGCGATGCGCTGGCGGGTGCGGTGGAGGAGTTTCTTGCCTCGCGCCGGTCACTGATGCTTCACGAAACCGTCAACGCGCGCTAACACGACCATAACAGCGTCCGGCTAGGCCGCCGGGCGCCACACACCGGGAGGATCACAGCATGCACCGCCGTACCTTGCTCGGGGCTACCGCCGCGTTTGCCGCGACGCCCCTTCTCCGCGCGCAAGCCCAGGCGGCGAAGACGAATATCACGTGGTGGCACGCCATGACCGGGGCATTGGGCGCGCAGATCGATCGGATCACCAAATCCTTCAATGCAAGCCAGGACACGATCGAGCTCACCTCGATCTATAAGGGCGGCTATGCCGACCTGATGACGGCGGTCATCGCTGCGTTCCGCGCCGGCCAGGCGCCGCATATCGCGCAGATCTTCGAGGTCGGTACCGAGAACATGATCGCAGCGGGCAAGGCGATCAAAACGGTGTCTCAGTTGATAAAGGAGACCGGCGTCCACATCGATCCCAACGCCTACATCCCCGCCGTGCGCGGCTACTACGCGCTGGCGGATGGGCGGATGGGCTCGATGCCGTTCAATTCCTCCACCGCGGTGATGTGGATCAACAAGGACGCTTTCGACAAGGCCGGGCTGGACGCATCCAAGCCGCCGGCGACCTGGGAAGACATCGTGACGGTCGCGCAGACGCTGAAGTCGAAGAACGCAGCGCCGATCCCGGTCAACACGTCATGGTTCCCCTGGATCATGGTGGAGCAGTACAGCGCCATTCACGACATCCCCTATGCGTCGAAGGCGAATGGGTTCGAAGGGCTGGACGCGGTGCTGGAATTCAACAGCAAGGCGCATGTGAAGCAGATCGATCGCATCCTGCAGATGGCGAAGGACGGCACGTTCAAATATGGTGGCCGCGATAACGCGCCCGATCCGGTGTTTCTGTCGGGGCAATCGGCGATCACCTTCAATTCCTCCGCCGAGCGCGGCGACCTCAAGCGCAGCGCCAAATTCGCGTATGTGGAGGCGTTCCTGCCTTACGATCCGGAGGTCAACAAGGACCCGATCAACTCGATCATCGGCGGCGCGAGCCTTTGGCCGATGACGGCGCCGAGCCGCACGGAGGCGGAATACAAGGCGGTGGCGACATTCCTGGCTTTCATCGGCCAGCCGCAGAACGATGCCACCTGGGCGGAGAACACCGGTTACGTGCCGGTGACGCTGGCGGGCTATCAAGAGATGCAGAAAGCCGGCTGGTTCGAGCAGAATCCGGGGACGGATATTCCGATCAAGCAGCTCACCCGCGGGCAGGTTACCAACAACTCGCGCGGCATCCGGCTGGGTCGGTTGCCGGAGATCCGCAACATCATCTCCGAGGAGTTCGAGAAGGCGCTGCAAGGACAGCAGAATGCGCAGCAAGTGATGGACAACGCGGTTGAACGCGGCACCAAGGTGCTGCGGCAGTTCGAGCGTTCGGTTCGGGCATGAGGGGGCATCAGCACCGCCTCACCCCGGCCCTCTCCGCCCCATCGGGGCGGAGAGGGAGTAGTTGCACAGGCGCGTTCTAGGCGCGCATGGAACGGCGGACGCTGTTTGACGGGTGGGTGTTGCCGCTGCTGCTGGTTTTACCCCAACTGCTGATCTCGTTCGTGTTCTTTTACTGGCCCGCTGGTCAGGCGGTATATTCCAGCCTGACCACCGAGGACCCGTTCGGGCTCGGCTCGGTATTTGTCGGTTTGGCCAACTTCGCCGACTTGTTCAGCGATGCGCGATACATTGCAGCCATCCTACGCACGCTGTTCTTCTGCGCCGCGGTCACCGTCCTGTCGATGAGTGTCGCGCTGCTACTCGCCGTGTTCGCCGACCGCGAGATACGAGGACGCGCCATCTACCGCACGCTGCTGATCTGGCCCTATGCGGTAGCGCCCGTGATGTCAGCGATGCTCTGGTTGTTTATACTCAACCCACAGGTGGGGCTGCTCGGGCGCTGGCTGAACGCCCACGGCATTTCCTGGGACTACAACATCAACGGCGGGCAGGCGCTGCTGATGGTGATCCTCGCCAGCTCGTGGAAACAGGTGAGCTACAATTTCATCTTCTTCCTCGCCGGCCTGCAATCGATTCCTCGTGCCGTCACTGAAGCCGCTCGCATGGACGGTGCCCGCGGCTGGCGGCGTTTCCGCACCATCACCTTTCCACTGCTTGCGCCCACGACGTTCTTCCTGATCGTGGTGAACCTCACCTACGCGGCATTCGATACGTTCGGAACCATCTGGGCGCTGACCCAGGGCGGCCCGGCGCAGGCGACCGAAACGCTGGTAGTGAAAGTCTATCGCGACGGGGTGGTGAACCTCGATCTCGGTTCGTCCTCCGCGCAATCGGTGGTGCTGATGGCCGGTGTGATTCTGCTCACGGTCATCCAATTTCGCTTCATCGGGCGGCGGACCAGCGCATGAGTGAAACCCTTGGCGTTGCCGCGACCGTGCCGCCGGCCAGGGTTGCCGGGCCTAGAGGTGGAGCGATCTCCCGTGCGCATCCGGACTGGATCGCCCATGCGGTGCTCGCGCTTGGCGTGCTCCTGTTCGCCTTTCCGGTCTGGCTCGCCATCGCCGGCTCCACACAGGACTCTGGGGCGATCCTGCGGGGTGATCTCTCCCTGGCGCCGGGTGCCGAAGGTCTTACCGCCTACGCCCGGGTTCTGCTGCACGGATCGCCCGGAACCCAGCCTGTCTGGCACATGCTGTTGATCTCCGGCGGCATGGCGCTGGTGATTGCATTTGGCAAGATCGTCATCTCCCTGCTCTCGGCTTTTGCCGTGGTGTTCTTTCGGTTTCCGTTCCGCCGCACGGCGTTCTGGGTCATCTTCGTGACGCTGATGCTGCCGGTGGAGGTGCGCATCATCCCCACCTACGCTGTGATGTCCGATCTTCGGTTGATCAACACTTTCACCGGGCTAACCGTACCGCTGATTGCATCGGCCACCGCGACGCTGCTGTTCCGGCAGATCTTCACAACCATTCCCGACGAACTGGTGGAGGCGGCACGCATGGACGGCGCCGGGCCATTGCGCTTCCTGCGCGACATCCTGATCCCGGTTTCCGCAACCAGCCTCGCGGCGCTGTTCGTGATTCTGTTCGTCTATGGCTGGAACCAGTATCTCTGGCCGCTGCTGGTCGCGACCAATCCGCGGCTCGACACTATCGTGATCGGAATCGTCCGCATGATCGGCGTGGAATCGGAGACCGACTGGGCAGGAGTGATGGCCACTGCGGTGCTTGCGCTGATCCCGCCAGTGATTGTCGTCGTGCTGATGCAGCGCTGGTTCATCGCCGGGCTGACCGAGGGCGAGAAGTAAATGGCGACGCTCGATCTGGTCGGCATCCGCAAGAGCTTCGGCGCAACGCATGTGCTGCATGGCATCGATCTCTCCATGCCCAGCGGCGAGATGCTGGTGATTGTCGGCCCATCCGGCTGCGGTAAATCGACCCTGCTGCGCATCGTTGCCGGACTGGAGGAGCCGACCGCCGGGCGGGTGGTGCTGGACGGTGAGGACGTGACCGCGCGCGATCCGGCCGCGCGCGATATGGCCATGGTGTTTCAGAATTACGCGCTCTATCCGCATATGAGCGTGTTCGACAACATGGCGTACGGCCTGCGCATCCGCGGCCTGTCCCGGAGCGAGATACGTCGGCGCGTCGAGGAGGCTGCCGGTCTGCTCGGCCTGGGCGATTTCCTGACCCGCAAGCCGCGCCAGCTCTCCGGCGGCCAACGCCAGCGCGTTGCGATGGGCCGCGCGATCGTGCGTGAGCCCAAGGCGTTCCTGTTCGACGAGCCGCTGTCGAACCTGGATGCCAAGCTGCGTGTCACCATGCGCGCGGAGATTCGCCGGCTGCAGCGCCGCCTCGGGGTCACCAGCCTGTTCGTCACGCACGACCAGGTCGAGGCGATGACGTTGGGCGACCGGTTGTTGGTACTGGATCGGGGGCGGGCGGCGCAGCTTGCGACGCCGATGGAGATTTTCGAGCGCCCCGCCGACACCTATGTGGCCGGCTTCATCGGCGCCCCGGCGATGAATTTCCTTCCCGCCACCCTGGCGCGCGACGGCACGGCGGCGGAGTTGCCCTTCGGTCTATTGATTCCGTTCGTCGATGGCCGGCGCGAGGGGGAGGAGGGCCGCAAGCTGACGGTCGGCATTCGCCCGGAGCATCTTGTTCCAGGCCAGGGCCTGGAACTCGCCATCGACCTGGTCGAGCCGCTGGGGTCGGAGACCGTCCTGCACGGACGGCTGATCACCGGGGACGGCCAGGACATCATCGTGAAGACGGCCGGCCCGGCCCCTGGCGGGGACCGGATATCAGTCACGCCCGAGCCCCGACACCTCCACGTCTTCGACCGGGAGACCAGCCGGCGGATCGACCCGATCGGTAATCTCGCCGGTATTTCAAGCCAGCCAGCGCTGTCGTCGCACCGGCACCCGAGCGTCGCGATAGGACCGGCGTAGGCCGCTCTCATTGAGGCCGAGATAGAACTCCTTCACGGCGGCGTTCTCTCGCACCTCGCCTGCCGTTCCCTGCAACATGATCCGGCCTGTCTCCATCACATAGGCATGGTCGGCAATCTCGAGCGCGATGGCGGCATTCTGCTCGACAAGCAGAACCATCATTCCGAGCTCCTCCTTCAGCCGCAGGATGATGCGGAATATCTCCTCGGTGATCATTGGCGCCAGTCCGAGGGAGGGTTCATCCAGCAGGATGACCTTCGGCTCGGAGATCAGCGCCCGACCGACCGCCAGCATTTGCTGTTCACCACCTGACAGGTAACCGGCGTGTTGCCGGCGGCGTTCCGCCAGGCGCGGGAAGAACCCGTACACCTGCTCGATCGCCTCGCGGACGCGCGGCAGGCGCCGTTCGACATGTCCCCCGACGAGCAGGTTCTCCTCGACCGTCAGACTGGCAAAGACACGTCGGCCCTCGAACACCTGGACGATGCCCCGCATGACCACCTCGTGTGGTGCGAGGTGGTCGATGCGCTGTCCATCGAATTCGATCGTGCCGCGGCCGATTGCTCCGCGTTCGTTGTAGAGCAGGCCGGAGATCGCCTTCAGCGTGGTGGTCTTGCCGGCACCGTTGGCACCAAGAAGCGTCGTGACATGCCCGGTTTCGGCGACGAGCGAGACGCTCTTCAGCACCAGCACCGCGTTGTCGTAGACGACCTCGATGTCGTTCAGCCGCAGCACGGTCGCCGATCAGGCCGCGGTGGCGATCATCTTTTCCACCATGTCGCGATAGCCGCGGAACCAGGGCGTTTGCTTGACCATCGCGTTGCCCTTGACCTGATAGATTTGCACCCAGCCGCCGCCTTCATGATCGGCGGGCGTGAGCTGCAACGGCGGCACCAGGCCGCCCAGGCTGAAGTCCTTGATCGCCTGGAAGCCCTGCTGCACCTCGGCCCCGCTCGGAGGTTTGCCGCCGTTGGCAGCGACCGCCAGCCGGATCGCCTCGATGTGCAACGCGATGCCGAGCAGTCCGCGGTTGTAATAAACCGAGGAGTTCATCACCGCCGGCGACTGCCTGCCTTCCGCCTTGAACATCGCCTTGATCTGCTGGTGCACCGGGTAGTCGGTGCCGACACCGGCGAACTGCATCGTGTGATAACCCTGCGCCACACCCCAGCCGCCCGCCGCCTCGATGTCCGCCTCGGCGGACGCCCACACGAAGCCGAGACATTTCGACAGCGGGAAGCCCACGCCGCGCAGCGCTTTAAGGGCGACCGAGGGCGAGCGCCCGAAGATGTGCATAATGACGAAGTCCGGCCGATAGCGTTCGGCGATATCGAGCGCCTGTGCCCCCATCTCGATGCCCGGCGGCGGCACGGCGTAAATCTTGAAGTCGTAGCCCTCCATCTTCTGCAGCCGGTCGAATACCGGCAGGGGCTCGTGGCCCGCGGGGTTGTCGTACATGACGAAGCCGATCTTCTTGCCGTGCAGACTGCCGCCAAGCTGGTCCTTGACAAATTGGATCGACGCCGCGGCCTGCGACCAGTACGTCGCCGCCACCGGGAACACATACGGGTTGTGCGCGCCATTGGCAGCCGAGGCAGGACCGAAGCCCGGGCAGGTGCCCGGGATGCGGTCGGCGTTCAGCCGCGGCGACAGCGCCTCGGTCTGGGGCGTACCGTAGAGCAGGATCGACACCGAGCCCTGCGCCTTCTCGCGCTGGTACTCCTCGATAGCCGGCGGCACCTGGTACTGGTTGTCCGATTCGTTGATGACGATCTGATACCCGCCGACGCCGCCGTTCTTGTTGATCAGGTCCTTGTAGTGCATCACCGCCGGGCAAAGAATATTGCCGACGAGCTGCGTCGGCCCGGTGCGGTCGCACTGCTCGCCGATAACGATCTGCTTCTGTTGCGCGCGTGCCCGCCCAACAAGCCCAAGCCCCGCGGTCGCGCCCGCCGCCGCTATCACTGTCCGTCGCGTTGTCTGCATTGTCTCCTCCTGTTGTTTCGCCGTCTTGGGTTCAGTACCGAGAACGGCCACGTTCGAAAGTAGGTCCGTACGTTGCGCCACAGCCGGTCGAGCCCCTCGGGCTCGGCGATCAGAAACAGGATGATCAGGCCGCCGAACAGGCAGAGTCGCAAGTCCGGCACGATCCCGACGACATCGAGGCCGGTGGGGAACAGGCCGCTCAGCGCCTCCAGCACGCGGCGAGTGACCACGGGCAGCAGCGTGATGAAGGCCGCGCCGAGGATCGAGCCGGTCACTGAGCCAAGCCCACCGATGATCACCATCGCCAGGTAATCGATCGATACGTCGATCTGGAACTGCTCGTAATTGGCGATGCCGAGATAGTAACTGTACAGCGCGCCGGCGACGCCGGCATAGAACGAGGAGATCGCGAAAGCGATCAGCTTGATACGGAAGATGTTGATGCCGATGATCTCCGCCGCGATGTCCTGGTCGCGCACCGCTATGAAGGCGCGGCCGAGCCGGGTCCGCTCGATGTTCTTCGCCGCGATCACGGCGACCGCGGCGAACGGCAGCAGAAACAGAAAGAAGCCCGCCTGCGTGTGAACAGCGTGGCCAACCACCACCGGCGGCGGCATCTGGATGGTCGCCTGGATACCGCCGGAGATCCAGGTGACATGATTGATCATCCACTCGATGATGAACTGCGCCGCCAGGGTGGCGATCGTGAGATAGAGCCCCCTGATGCGCAGCGAGGGGATGCCGACCATTGTGCCGACCAGCGCCGTCACGGCTCCGGCGGCCGGCAGCGCGATCCAGAACGGAGCGTGTACGCGGACGACCAGGTTGGCGGCTGTGTAGGCACCCACCGCCATGAAGCCGCCCTGGCCGATTGAAATCAGCCCGGTATTGCCAGTGAGCAGATTGAGCCCGACCGCACCCACAACGGCGACGAGGATCAGATCGAGAACGGCGAGCATGTAGTCCGAGGCAAAGAGCGGCGGCAGGATGACCAGCAGCACGAGCAGACCCGCTACCGCCCAGCGCGACACCGGCAGCGGATAAAAAGCCATATCGGCGGCGTAGCTGGTCTTGAACGTGCCGGCCGCGCGATAGAACATGCCCTAAACCCGCTGCACCGCGATCTTGCCGAAGATGCCGTAGGGGCGAACCATCAGCACGGCGATCATTAGCACGTATGGCATGAAGTCCTTGGTGCCCCCGCCCACCAGCGGGTCGAGATAGCCGGCAGAGAGACTTTCAACCACGCCGACGATCAGGCCACCGACCGCCGCTCCGGCAATCGAACTCGAAGCCGCCCAGGATCACCACCGGGAATACCTTCAGTCCCACCAACGCAAGTTGATTATCGACCCCCAGCAGCGCGCCCCAGATAACGCCGCCGAGCGCGGAGACGACGCCGGTCATCGCCCAGGCAAGCGCGGCATAGCGCCGCACGTCGATCCCCATGGCGGAGGCGACTTGCTGATTGTCCGCTACCGCGCGCATGGCTAGTCCCATGCGTGTATGCAGAAAGAACCAGGTGAAGCCGACGAAGAAGAGGATACTGACGACGGCGCCGACAAGATCGATCGGCGGCAGCATCACCGGGCCGATAAAGAGAGGGTTATCCGGGACCGGCAGCGTGATCGCCCGCGTGCCGGGGCCAAAGGCCAACGTGGCAACGCCACGCAGCAACGAGGCAACGCCGATCGTTGCCATGATGACGGCGATGATCGGCCGCCCGAGCAGCGGACGCAGCACGAGACGTTCCAGCCCAAAGCAGAACGCCACCATCCCGGCGACGGCGAGCAACGTGGCAACCCACCAGGGCAGCACAGTGATCGCTGCGGCGGCGATGAAACCGCCGAACATCACAAACTCGCCTTGAGCAAAGTTGAATGCCTCGGTGGCCTTGTAAACCAGCACGAAGCCCAGCGCGATCAGCGCATACATCATCCCGACCAGCAGGCCGTTCGCCACCAGCACCAGGGTAAACGTCCAGTCAAACATGCACCGGCGTCTCGGTCGGGACCGCAGCCGGGTCTCTGTCGCCGGCGTGCCGGAGAGGCACCCCGATCGCGCGGAAACGTCGCGCCAGGGTTGGTGCCAGCGACCCGTCGCCAAGATGCACCCAGCGTGCCCGGCCCACGCCGAGCTGATCACGCGCCGGAGCGTAAACCACAAGCTCTCCTGCCAGACGCGCGATTCTGAGGCGGAGCGGCACATCCAGGCCCATTTCTCGCCGTTGCTGGGCCTCCTCGGCCAGACGGGTAAAGCGGAAATAGAGTTGCCGTTTTAATGGACTGGCGGCAGACGCGCTGGCGTCGAGCCGGGCCGCCATCAGCTCGAACAGCCGTGGCGGAGCAATCAGGATGGTAGGGCCGATCTCGCGCAGGTCGCGCGGCACGGTATCCGGACCCTCGGGGCAGTTGCAAGAGAAACCAATCTTGAGCGCCAAAGCCTGGGTGTGGATGGCGTCCTCGAACGATGCGAGCGGCAGGTAAGCGAACGCTCGATCGTCCGGCCGAACATCCTCGGTCGCGATGACGGTATCGGCGGCGCTGAGCAGGTCGGCATGCGTCAGCACTATGGGTCGCGGCAGCTTGTCCGGCTCCCACGGGTACAGCAGCAATGCGACGTCCTGCGGTGCGCGCTGTGCGATATAGGCATCGACCGATCCCGTCGGATGCGCGCCCGCGTCTCGCAGTTGCGGAAGCTCGGACAGCGCCGTGACAAGTGCCAGGTCCGGCATGCGGTCGCGTGCTGCCAGCAGCATCTCGGCTTGGTTCAAATCCTCGGTGATGGCGACCGAGGCGCGGCAGTCGCGCAGGATCTGTGCGATGCGCCCGCCCTCGGCCTCGGGATGCAGCGGCACGCCGGTGCCTCCCAATGCTTGTGCGGCTAGCATCGCGGCATAAAGCTGTGGCCTGTTCTCTCCTAGCACCGCAAGTCGTCCGCCTGGCGCGAAGCCCTGCGCGGCGAGCCAGGCGGCAATTCCTCGCACCGTATCGGCGTACGCCTGCCACGTTAGTGGTTGCCAGATGCCGCGCCGTCTCTCACGGAACGCCATACGCTGCGGCATGATCGCAGCATTGTGCAGCAGGTATTGCGGCAGAGTACCTGGTGTGCTCATGCCGCCTGCGCCGGCCGCACCCGACCGGCGCCGAGATAGGCGCGGATCACGGCAGGGTCGTCCTGCACTTCGGCCGGCGTGCCCTCTGCGATCATCCGGCCGCGATCGAGCACGGTTACCCGGTCGGAGATGTCCATCACAACTGCCATGTCATGCTCGATCAGGATCACCGTGGTGCCCCAGCGCTCGTTCACGTCGAGGACGAGGCGGGCCATTTCCTCTTTTTCCTGCTGGTTCATCCCGCCCATCGGCTCGTCCAGCAGCAGCACACGAGGCTCGAGGGCGAGTGCACGAGCAAGTTCGACCCGCTTGCGCAGCCCATAGGGCAGTGATGCCGTCGGCTGTTTGCGCACCTCACCGAGGCGCAAGCGCTCGATCAGCTCTTCCGCCCGCGCGCGATGCGCAATCTCTTCCTTCTGCGCCAACCCCCAATACAGGATCGAGCTGAACACACCCGAGCGCATATGCACGTGCCGTCCGAGCATGATGTTGTCGAGCACGGTCAGGCCCCGGAACAGCGCAATGTTTTGAAACGTGCGGGCCACTCCGAGAGCGGCGATGCGTGAGGGACGGAGCCGCGTGATCTCGGCGCCCTCGAGGCGGATTGTCCCACGGCCGGGCGGATAGAAGCCGCTTATGAGATTGAGCAACGAGGTCTTGCCGGCACCGTTGGGGCCGATGATGGAGCGCAGCTCGCCACGGCGCACCATGAGCGATAAGTCCTCAATCGCAGTGACGCCGCCGAAGCGGAGGCTGACGCCGTCAACACTGAGTTGAGGCGGCTCGGGCGTGCCGGTATTCGCGGCCACCGCGGCCATGATGATCCCCGGTGCCTCCCTGTACGCAGTATTGTTATCGAGGAGCAATGCTAACGGAGCGAGCGCACGATGGCAAGGAGACCCCTCGATCCGGCTCAGCATGCCTGCACAAGCCCTTGCCCCGAGAGGCGCGGCTGGATAAAGGCTTTGGGTCTATTCCGAAGGGGGCTCGATTCGCATGCCAGAGCCCAGGCCGTTGCCGCCTGTGAGCCCGGCAGAGATGCAGGCAATGGTTGGACGAGCGGGGCTGACGCTCAATCCCGGACAGATGGCCGACCTCGTGCTTGCCTGGCGTCAGCTTGCGGGTCTGATCGCCGCCCTCCCGCACGACCGGCCGCTGGCCGATGATGCGGCCTGTGCCTTCCGCGTTCCACCGCCAGCCACCACCACGGCCAAACCGCCCGTTCGCAAGCGAGCACGAAGCGGGCGATGAGGGGGCCCGCTCTCACCATCGCCGAGGCCGCCCGCCTCATCGCCGCAAAAAAAATCTCGCCACTCGAACTCACCCGCACCTTGCTGGCGCGGATCGCCGAGCTGGACCCTAAGTTGAACAGCTTCATCACCGTCACGGAGCGCGAGGCACTGGCCGCGGCCCGCGCCGCCGGCCGTGCGCTCGGCACCGGCCGCAAGGGCCCGCTGCTCGGTATTCCCATTGCTTACAAGGACATCTACGAGACTGCGGGGATCCTCACCACGGCGCATTCGAAGCTGCTGGCGAGCAATGTGCCGGCACACGATGCCGAGGCTGTCCATCGTCTGCGTGGCGCCGGGACGGTGATGCTGGGCAAGCTGGCGACGCATGAGTTCGCGATCGGCGGCCCGGCACTTGACCTGCCCTGGCCGCCGGCGCGCAATCCATGGGATTTGCGCCGGTTCACCGGCGGATCGAGTTCCGGATCAGGCGCGGCCGTGGCGGCCGGCCTCGTGCTTGGCGCCCTCGGCTCCGACACCGGCGGCTCAATCCGCCTGCCGGCGGCCTATTGCGGAATCGCCGGACTGAAGCCAACGCCGGGGCTGGTGTCCCGCCGCGGCGTGATCCCGCTCGCCCCAAGCCTCGACACGGTTGGCCCGATGGCCTGGACCGCGCAGGACTGCGCCATCCTGCTCGACGCGCTGGCCGGCTACGATGCGGAAGATCCGGCATCGGTTGCCGTTCCGCCGGTGGCCTATGCACGCATCCTGGGCGCCCCGGTGAAGGGCATGCGCGTCGGCCTGTTGCGCCGGTTTTACGAGCATGACGTGCCCGCTACGACGGAGATCCTGCAGACGATGACCAAGGCCGCCGCGGTGCTGCGCGACATCGGCTGCCGGGTGGAAGAAGCGACCCTGCCGCCGGTTCAGGAATACAATGCGGTGGGGCGGGTCATCATCAGCGCCGAGGCCTATGCGCTGCATGAGCCCATGCTGAAAACGCGGCTCGACGACTACTCGCGCGTGTTCCGTGTCCGGGTGCTGGGCGGCGCGCTGATCCGGGCCGCTGATTACCTGGCCGCGCAGCGCCGGCGAAGCGACCTGATCGCGGTCACCGCCAAGCTGTTCGACCGGTTCGACGTGCTGGTTTCGGCGCCTACGTCCACCGCGGCCCCGCTGCTGACGGAACAGCGCCCCGATGACGGCTTCGCTCGGCCGTTCCTGACCACGGTGGCCAATGTCGCGGCAATCCCGTCCCTGGTGGTGTGCGCTGGCTTCACTGCCGCCGGCCTGCCCCTGGGGCTCGAGATAATGGGGCGGGCCTGGGGCGAGGCGGCGATCCTGCGCCTCGGGCACCACTTCGAGCGGGCCGCCGGCACCCGCGATCGCCGGCCGGAGTTGTAAGCCGGCGGAGGCACGCGCCCTTCCGCACTGCCCTGTCACTTTCCGTCATGTACTGGGCCGGTTGTCCGACCCATATTGGGCGCGATCCTGCGTCACCACATTGTGGGATCGATACATCTGCGATGGGCTGGTCGCCACATGGCCGCCACGGGGGGGGAAAGGAATGTACTCGGTTTCATACCTTGCTTCGGTTCAACAGACTGCAATGGATGGATGACCGAGTTGACCGGGTCGATTTCGACCCGAGGCCCCGCCTGTGTCGCGGCCGATCCGGACGCGGCGGTCGCTGCTCAAATGGCTGCTGCTCGCGCTGGTCATTGTTGCGGTTGGACTCGGGCTCGTGCTGTTTGTCGCGCACCGGCCGGCGCCGCGTACCGGCCGCAGAGCCGCGACGTCGCCTGAGCCAATGGGGCCGCGACGGTCAGTAGGGCGACATCCGCGTCATCCTGAACTAACTCGGCACCGTCACACCGAGTGCGTCCGCAGCATCCGCAGAGCAAGCCAGAGGAGCAAGCGGATTTCAGCGTCGGTTCGCGGCTCTTGTAACCGCCGCACCGCCGCCCCGAGGCGGCCGGCGTTGGGTCAGACCGCGAACTGGCAAACCATGGCCTCCCTCACGCTCGCAAGCGGCGAGGTTCCGTTTGATGGTCGGCCTTCGGCTGTTCCTGCCGGAAAGCTGGACAGCGATCCGGCTCGCCTGACGCGGGCACGGTTCCCGCTGAATGGCAGGCCTTCCGCAGCAAGCCCGAGTCGCCATCGCGGAGATCGACCGGATCAGGGCAGGAAGCGCGCGGTTTGGCTGCGTTCTGGCCGACGCGGGATATGGCCTGAGCGCGGCATTTCGTCATGCGCTCAACGAGCGGGAATTGCATTGGGCCGTAGGCGTCCCGCGTCATCAGAAGGGCTACCCAGCGGAGGTGTCACTGATCTTTGCTGCCACCGGCCGTGGCCGGCCGCGCAGCGACACATCCCGGACAGTCCGTCAATCGCCGTAGAGAGCATGCTCGCGGGCGCAACCTGCCGCTTGATCAGCTGGTGTCGTGGCACAAAGGGGCGTCTGGCTCCGCGGTTTACCGCTGTGCGTGTGCGGGTCGCAGGCGGACCTACGCAGCGCATCGGCGACATGGGCGCCCAGCACATGCCTGGCGACGAAGTCCGGTTGGTCGGCGAAACGCCGCTCCAGCGGTGAGCCGGCTCGGGTGCGGCCGGCGGGAAAAAACGCTTCCCAGGGCCACCGCCACAGCCAACGCTTCCAGCGGTCCGGCAGGCAATCATCGGCCACCCCATGCCGCACGCGTCCGCCCGATGTCCGCACTGTTCCAGGCCGCTCCGGCCGCCACCTACAATCTGCCGAAGTAGTGCTAAGCGCTGACAACCTCCAGCACCCGGCCGAGCAGGTCCATCGCGTGGTCGATCTGTGCTTCTGTGGTGGTTGCGGGTGGGACGAAACGCAGCACGCTGCCGTTGCGGCGCAGACTGAAGATCAGGCCGTTCTCGAAGCACAGACGGCCGATGCGGCGGCCTTCGTCAGTCGCCGGTACTTTGCTCTGCCGGTCGCGCACCAGCTCGATGCCCATGAGCTGCCCGCGGCCGCGCACATCGCCGATGATGTCGTACCGCTGCTGCAGGGCGGTGAGGCGCTCGTGCATCTGCGCGCCGATGCGCCGGGCTTTGGCGGGAATGTCCTCTTGCTCGATCACGTCGAGGCTGGCGAGGCCGGCGGCGCAGATCAGCGGGTCGTTGGCGTGCGAATGCGTCGCGGCGTAACCCTGCGCGACCACCTTCTCCTCGATCGTCGCCGTGGTGGTGACGGCGCTGATGCCGATGCCGCCACCGAAATGCTTGGCGATGGTGACGATGTCCGGGACGACGCCTTCGGCTTCGAAGCCGAACAGCGTGCCGAGCTTGCCGAGGCCGGTCTGTTCTTCGTCGAGGATCAGCAGCATGCCGCGTTCGTGGCAGAGCTCGGCCAGGCGTTTGAGCCAGCCCGGCGGCGGTTCGACGACACCGCCGGCGCTGAACAGCGGCTCGGTGATGACCGCGGCCGGACGGCCGGTGGATTGCGCGTCGAGCAGCTCGAAGCTGGTTTTCAGGCAGGCGAAGTCGCAGCCGGGATAGGTTTGGTTGAGCGGACAACGGTAGCAATAGGGCGCGACCAGGGCGCGCGTGCCGTCCGGCAGCGGCCCGTGGCCGGCATGCCAGCCGGCGAAAGTAACTGCGCGTGTGGCGTCCGACAGGCCGTGGAAGCTGATATGCGGGCTGGCGATTTCCCAGCCGCCCGTGTAGAGGCGGGCAATCATCATTGCCATTTCGTTGGCATCGGAACCGGACTCGCCGAACAGGCTCTTTTGCAGCGGATCGGGCATCAGCCGGCCCAGGCGGCCGGCAAGCGTGATTTCATTGACGTTGTAGTAGCTGCTGTGGGCGTGCAGCATGGTGTCGCAGGCGGTCTTGATAGCGGCGACGACGGTCGGATGGTTGTGGCCGAGCGCGGCGCACATCTGACCGGAGTTGAAATCGAGATATTGCTTACCGTTTACATCGGTGACGATGGAAGCGCTGGCGGAGGCGAAGACCGGGCCTTCGGCGGTCTTCTTGTCCATCCGTGCCCGGAAGCTGTAGCGGGCTGCGTTGGCGAGGAGGTCGGATTCACTTGTCATGCTATAATTTTCCTAAGTCATGATCCGCCCCGTCCCAGAACGGGGATATCATAGCGTGCGAAAGCAGGGTCCGCGGTCACCACAGTTAAATGTTCCAGACGAGCCTGGGCGACAAGCATGCGATCAAATGGATCGCCGTGATGCGGCGGCAGACCTCCTGCGGCGATCGCGTGGGACGGTTGAATTGGCAACGTCTCGCATCGCAACGTCGTCAGAACGTCGTCGAAGCGATCGATTGGAAACTCAAGTCGGCCGAGCGCACGTTTGATCGCGATTTCCCACGCCGTGACGGTACTGACAAACACCAGGTTTTCGGCGGAAGTGATGGCGTCACGCACCCGGCCGTTCAGCCGGGCTGGATCCGACACGGCCCAGAGCAGCATATGGGTGTCGAGCAATAGCCTCAGGGCGTTTTGCCTGCGAACGCGTCAGCGATCGAGCTCGGGAGCGGATCGTCGAAATCATCGGCGATACGCACCTGGCCCGCCAATAAGCCCAGCGGCCGCGGACCGAGCTGCTTGCCAAGCGGCACCAGACGCGCAAGCGGACGCCCGGCCTTGGCGATGACGAATTCCTCTCCGGCGGCGGCGCGCTCGACCAGTCGCGACAGGTTCGTCTTTGCCTCATACAGATTGACAGTTTCCAAGGGCGTTCTCCGATCCCGAGAACCAGGAGATAGACGGCTCAACTCGTTTGGTCAAGGTTGGTCAGCGGAAGGGGAGCAGGCGTTCAGTGTAAAATTCCGGGCAAATCGAGCTGATACTCCCGCGCACAGGCCAGCGCCTCCTCGTACCCCGCATCGGCATGACGCATAACCCCCGTAGCGGGATCATTCCACAAGACACGTTCGAGCCGACGCGCCGCGTCTGGCGTGCCGTCGCAGACGATCACCATGCCCGCGTGTTGTGAATAGCCGATCCCCGTGCCACCGCCGTGATGAATTGAAACCCAGGTGGCGCCCGAGGCGCAATTCAGCAGCGCGTTCAGCATCGGCCAGTCGGAAACAGCGTCGGAGCCGTCGCGCATCGCCTCGGTCTCGCGATTGGGCGAGGCCACCGAGCCGGCATCGAGATGGTCGCGACCGATCACGATCGGCGCTTTCAGTTCGCCGCGTGCCACCATCTCGTTGAAGGCGAGACCAAGAAGGTGCCGCTCGCCCAGGCCAACCCAACAGATGCGCGCCGGCAGGCCCTGGAAGCGAATTTTTTCCCGAGCCATGTCGAGCCAGTGATGCAGGCTGGCGTGATTCGGCAGCAACTCTTTCACCCGCGCATCGGTGCGGTAGATGTCCTCGGGGTCGCCGGACAGCGCAGCCCAGCGGAAGGGGCCGATGCCGCGACAGAACAGCGGGCGGATATAGGCCGGCACAAAGCCCGGGAAGGCAAAGGCGTCTGCGACGCCGGCATCCTTGGCGACCTGGCGGATGTTGTTGCCGTAATCGAGTGTCGGCACACCCATGCGGTGCCAGCCAAGCATCGCCTGCACGTGCTCGGCGACCGAGGCGGAAGCGGCGGCGGCTACATCTTTCGGAACGGCTTCGCGGCGACGCTCCCACTCGGCGACGGTCCAGCCTTTCGGCAAGTATCCATTGCCCGGATCGTGCGCCGAGGTCTGGTCGGTGACGACGTCCGGACGCACGCCGCGGCGCAGCAGGTCCGGCAGGATATCCGCCGCGTTGCCGAGCAGGCCGACGGAGGTCGGCTGCCGCTCGCGGCAGGCGCGGTCGATGATGGCAAGCGCTTCGTCGAGATCGCGCGCCTGATGGTCGAGATAACCGGTGCGCAGCCGCGCCTCGATACGCGTGGCCTGGCACTCGATGGCGAGCAGTGACGCGCCGGCCATGGTGGCAGCCAGCGGTTGCGCACCCCCCATCCCGCCCAGCCCGGCTGTGAGAATCCAACGCCCGGCGAGGCTGCTGTTGTAATGGCGCCGGCCAATCTCGGCGAAAGTTTCGTATGTGCCCTGGATGATACCCTGGCTGCCGATGTAAATCCACGAACCGGCCGTCATCTGGCCGTACATCATCAGGCCCCTGCGGTCGAGTTCGTTGAAATGCTCCCAGGTGGCCCAGTGCGGCACCAGGTTCGAATTGGCGATCAGCACACGCGGTGCATCGGCGTGGGTGCGGAAAATGCCGACCGGCTTGCCGGATTGCACGAGCAGTGTCTGGTCGGCTTCCAGGCGGCGCAGCGACGAAACGATGCGGTCGAAACTGTCCCAGTCGCGCGCGGCGCGGCCCATGCCACCATAGACGACAAGGTCGCCGGGACGTTCGGCGACCTCGGGGTCGAGATTGTTCATCAACATGCGCAGCGGCGCTTCGGTCAGCCAGGATTTCGCGCTGATGGCAGTGCCGCGCGGGGCGCGGATGACGCGCTGGTTGGGGATAGGGGGCATCGGCCCTCCTGTTGGTTTCAGCCGAGCTGTGGCAACGCGACGTCACGCGCGGCTTCGGCGAGTGCGCCGGTGCGGACCAGGGCGGTGGCTTGGGCAATGTCGGGCGCCATGGGGCGATCATCCTCAAGTTGGGGAATCGTGGCGCGAAGCAGCGCGCGGATCTGTTCCAGGATGGCGCTCGACCGCAGCGGCGCATGGAAGTCGCAGCCCTGGGCGGCAGCGAGCAGTTCGATGCCCAGCACCGAAGCGGTGTTCTCCGCCATCGGCAACAAGCGGCGCGCGGCATGGGCAGACATCGAGACGTGATCCTCCTGGTTGGCTGACGTGGGGATCGAATTGACGCTGGCCGGTGTGGCGCGCTGGCGGTTCTCGGCGACCAGAGCGGCGGCGGTGACCTGCGCCACCATGAAGCCGGAATTGAGTCCTGGCCGGGGCGTGAGGAACGCCGGCAGGCCAGCCAACACCGGGTCGATCAGCATGGAAATGCGGCGTTCGGCGAGCGAGCCGATCTCACACAGCGCCAGCGCGATCATGTCGGCAGCAAATGCAACTGGTTGCGCGTGGAAATTGCCTCCGGACAGCGCTTCGTTGCTTTCGGTGATGATCAGCGGGTTGTCGGACACGCCGTTCGCCTCGGTGGCGAGCGTAGCCGCCGCCTGACGCAACAGGTCGAGCACAGCGCCCATCACCTGCGGCTGGCAGCGCAGGCAGTAGGGATCCTGCAGGCGCTCGTCGCCGAGCAGATGCGAGGCACGGATCGCACTGCCGGCCATCAGCGCGCGCAACCCGTCGGCGACCTCGATCTGGCCGCGATGGCCGCGCAGCACCTGGATGCGCGGGTTGAACGGCGTATCGGAACCGCGCGCCGCGTCGGTGGACAGCGCACCGGTGATCAGGGCCGCCTGCACCAACGTTTCGGCAGCGAACAGGCCGGCGAGTGCATAGGCAGTAGAGAATTGCGTGCCGTTGAGCAGGGCGAGGCCTTCTTTCGGACCGAGCGTCAGGGGCGCCAAACTGGCTTGCGCCAGCGCAGTGTCAGCAGGGAGCCGACGGCCCTGGTGCATGATCTCGCCGACACCCAACATCGCGGTGGTCATATGGGCGAGCGGTGCGAGATCGCCGGAGGCGCCGACCGAGCCTTGGCAAGGCACCACGGGCAGCAGGTCGCGCGCCAGCATGGCTTCCAGCAAACCGACGGTGTCCGGGCGCACCCCGGAGGCGCCCTGAGCAAGGCTGGCGAGCTTTAGCGCCAGCATCAGGCGGATGATGGACGCCGGCGTTGGCTCGCCGACGCCGGCGGCGTGCGATAGCACGAGGTTACGCTGGAGCTGCGCAAGATCGGCGGCGCCGATCCGGATGCTGGCGAGCTTCCCGAAACCGGTGTTGATGCCATAGACGGGATCGCCGCGGGCGACGATGCCGGCAACCACCTCCGCGCTGCCGGTGATGGCGGGCCAGCAGACAGGGTCGAGCGTAACTGCAGCGCCGCGATAGATGCGGCGCCAGTCAGCGAGCGTGGCGTGGCCAGGGGTAACGACGGTGACGTTCACCGCGCCAGGGTAGCGCGGCGATAGCCAATGGCCCAGGCCGGTGCCCGTACCCTGCTAGCGCAGCGAAGCGCAGAACCCCTGGATGCGTCGGCACGCCGCCCGCAGCTTCTCGGTATCCGCCGCGTAGCTGAGGCGAAAATGGCCGGGCGCCAGGAAAGCGCCGCCATGCACCGTCGCCACGCCGGCTTCCTCCAGCAATGCCAGCACAAAAGCCCCGTCATCATCGATCCGCACCCCGCTCGGCGTGACATTGCCCAGACAGCCGCGGATCGATGGAAATACATAGAACGCCCCGTCCGGCCGGTGGCAATCGAGACCGGGCGCACCGTTCAGCATGTCCACAACCATGTTCCGCCGGTCCCGGTACGCCGCGACCATCGCCCCGATAGCATCCTGCGGCCCGGTCAGCGCCGCAACCGCCGCCGCCTGGCTTACGGACGAGGCGTTGGAAGTTGACTGGCTCTGCAACTTGTCCATCGCCCGGATCAGCGGCACCGGCGCGCCGGCAAAACCAATCCGCCAGCCCGTCATCGCATAGGACTTGCTGCATCCGCCGAGAGTGACCGTGCGCGCCTTCAGCCGCTTCTCGACTTCCACGATCGTCGCCGGCCGCACGCCGTAAGCGAGCTTCTCGTAAATGTCGTCTGTCAGCACCCAGATATCGGGATGGCCCAGCAGCACCTCGCAGAGCGGCCGCAGCTCCTCCGCCGTATAGACTGCGCCTGTCGGGTTGCAGGGATTGTTCAGCACGAACCACTTGGTCCGCGGCGTGATCGCCGCCTCCAACGCCGCCGCCCGCAACTTGAACCCGTCTTCCGCTGCACAGCCCACCAGCACCGGCCGGCCGCCGGCCAGCGCCGCGATATCCGGGTAACTCACCCAGGTGGGCGTTGGAATAACCACCTCGTCCCCGGCGTCCAAGGTGGACAGCATGGCGTTGAAGATCACCTGCTTGGCGCCGCTGGAGACAATCACCTCTTCCAACGCATACTCCACACCCGAATCGCGCAGGAATTTCGCCGCCACCGCCTGGCGCAGCGCCGCCGTGCCCGCAACATCCGTGTAGCGCGTCTCCCCCGCCTCGATCGCCCGGATTGCCGCCTCGCAGATATGCCGCGGTGTCGGGAAATCCGGCTCGCCGGAGGAGACCGCAAGCACATCCATCCCCGCCCGCTTCATCGCCGCGGCGCGCTGGCGCATGGCGATCGTCTGGCTCGCGCTGATGCGGTCCAATCTCTCGGCGATGATCTTGCTCATTGCTCGATCACCACCAGCTCGCGCGGCGTGCGCGACAGCAGCTCGAAGCCGGACTCGGCCACCAGCACATTGTCGATCATCCGCACGCCCAGTTTCTCCTCGCGGATGAACACCGCCGGCTCGACCGAGACCACCATGCCCGCGCGCAGCGTGTACGGGTTGCCGCCGAACATGTTCACCGGCTCGCCCCAGCTTGGCGGAAAACCCGGTGCCATGCCGTAGCCACTGGTGTGCTGGCGGTAGCGGTCGAGCCCGGCCTCGGCGATCACCCGTTTCGCCGCCTCGTGCGGCAGGGTCGCCGGTACGCCGTCGCGCATCGCCGCCATGCACGCATCCGATGCGGCGCGGATCACGTCGTGCAGCGCGCGCAACCGCGCCGAGGGTTCGCCCAGGCTCCAGGTCCGGCCCGCCGTCGAGGTGTAGCGCCGGTAGGCCGCGCCCACTTCGACATGGCCGGGATCGCCGCGCCGTTGCCGCCGCGCGGTCGGCGCACCAAGCACGAAGCAACTGCGCTCTCCGGTCACCAGGTTCATTGTGCTGGCCGGCAAGCCGCTGCCGGATTTCAGCAGCACGTGATACGCCTCGGCCGCTAGCTCCAGCTCCGTGCGGCCTTCCGCCACCGCTCCGAGCAGCGCACTCATTGCATTGGCAACGATGGCAGCCGACCGCCGGTGGTATTCCAACTCCTGCGGCGATTTCACCATCTTGAGGTCATGCACCAGGTTACTGGGCTCGGCGACCAGCGCCTCGCCGAGCATTGCCTTGATCTGCACGTAGTGCAGCGGATGCAGATAGAAGGCCGGCACCTCCATCCCCACACGCCCGCGGGGCACCCCGAGATCCTCGGCGAATTGGGCGAAGGCCGCCATCGGGTCTTCCGGCTCGCGCCCGTTCCAGCCGCGGAACTCATCGATGACTGTGTCATCGAGGAATTCGTTGCGATCCATCTCCCGACTGAACATCACCAGCGGGCCCGGTTTCGCCGAAACCGGCAGACACTGAAACGACGTGTAGCTCTTGGTGTCCGCCCCGGTCAGCCAATGGATCGAGACCGGATGAAACAGCAACAGCCAGTCGAGCCCTGCCGCGCCGATCGCCGCCCGTCCCCGCGCCAACCGCGAGGCGAATTCGTCAGCCGTGAAATCATGCTTCGACATGCCGCTCCGCCGTCTCCCGCGCGGTGAAACGCGGCATCACGTGCTGCCCGATCAGCTCGATCGAGCGCATCACCTGATCATGCCCGGTCCGCCCCGCCTGCAGCACGAAAATCATCTGGTCCAGCCCGGCTTCCGCCCATTTCTCCACGGCGCGGCACACCGTATCGGGGTTGCCGCCGATCGCCATGCCGTCCTCGATCAGCTCGTCATTGCTGCGGCTGCGGAATTTCGCCCGCACCGCCTCCAGTCCGCCCGCCGTCGCGAACCGCACATGGTTCAGCTCGGCATCATTGTCCCCGTTGTACCAACGAGCCGCCGCACAGGCGACATCCCGCCCCACCCGATCGTCCTCATGCACACAGGCCAGCGCAAAGGCCGCCGCATGCTCGTTCGGATGCTTGCCGATGAACCCGCTCCGGTCGCCGCGGATGCGCTCGCGGTAGCGGGCGATCACCTTCCGGCTCTCGCTCACCGAGTTGCGCGTCACCCCGATCACGCCCACGCCCAGCCGCGCCGCGTGTTCATACGTTTCGAAATTCGACGCCGCGATCCACAGCGGCGGATGCGGCCGCTGTACTATCCGTGGCAAAACATGCCGCGCCGGCAGGTCGAAGTAGCGCCCCTTGTAGCCGGGGAACGGATCGCGTTCGAACATCCGCAGCACGGCTTCGGTCGCTTCCCGCGCAATCTCCCGCCCCTCCGCCGGATCGACACCGAAGCCTTCGACCATATACGGCGTGGACCCGCGCCCCATGCCGAACTCCACCCGGCCGCCGCTCAGCACATCCAGCGTGGCGATCCGCTCGGCGATCGCGAACGGGTGGTTCACGGTCATCAGCACCACAGCGAAGCCCAGCCGGATGCGCCGCGTGCGCTGGCTCACGGCTGCCAGCAACATGTCGGGGCACGGACTATGGCCGATCTCCAGGAAGAAATGCTGCTCGGTGATCCAGAAATACTCGAAGCCCGCGCCCTCCGCGGCTTCCGCCTGTTCCAGCATGTGCGCATAGGCGAGAGGCTCGGCGCCATCCGGCCAGGGGCGCGGCATCTGGATCTGCGTCATCAACCCGAACTTCAATCCCCTGCCCTCCCACCGGCCCGACAGCCAAAGACTTACCTATCATCGACCCGCGATTGACAGCAGGGGAGCGGCTTGATCGGTTGCCCGGCGAGGCAACCCGGAGAGACGAATGGCTCGGCTCCTAATCGCGGCGCTTGCACTGCTCGCCCTCGCCAGCCCGGCGACGGCGCAAACGCCATCCGGCAGCATGATGCTCTACACATCGGAGCCGCCGCAGGACGCCGAGGCTACCATCGCCGCATTCCGGAAGACCGCGCCGAATATCCAGGTGGCATTCATCCGCGACGGCACGACGCAACTCATGACGCGGTTGGACACCGAATTCGCCGCCGGCGCCCCGCGCCCGGACGTGCTGTTGATCGCCGATGCGATCACGATGGAACGGCTGAAACGCAACACCGGCTGATGCCCTATCCGCAGGCGGATGTCGCGGGCCTGCCCCCCGCCTCCTACGATCCCGACCGCACCTATTTCGGCACGAAATTCATCACCACCGGCATCGTCTATCATGATGGTGCCAAGCCGCCGCAAGGCTGGCACGACCTTCTGGATAAGAACGCGCGCAACCAGGTGGTCCTGCCGAGCCCGCTCTACAGTGGCGCGGCGGCAATCTTCATGGGCACGCTCGCCGCGCTCCCGGATCTCGGCCTGCCCTATTTCCATGCGCTCGCGCAGAATGGCGCGGTCGCGGTTGCGGGCAACGGACAGGTCCTCACGGAGGTTGCCGGCGGGCAGAAACAGTATGGCGTCCTGGTGGATTTCATGGCGCTGAATGCCAAGGCGGCCGGCTCGCCCGTCAACTTCGTCTTCCCGCGGAACGGCGTGACTGTGGTCACCGAACCGGTCGCGATCCTGGCCAGCGCACACAACGTCCCGGCCGCCAAGGCGTTCGTCGATTTCCTGCTGTCCGCTGCCGGGCAGCGCTTCGCTGCTTCGCGCGGCTATTTGCCGATGCGCGCGGATGTCCCGGCCCCGCCGGGATTCCCGCCACGCTCGCAGATCAAGATCCTGCCGCCGCCCATGGCTGCCATCATGCAGAACGAGCAGGCCGATCTGCACCATTTCGCCGGCGATTTCGGAGGCTAGCCCGTTGCGGATGCCGCGCGCCGAGGCTTGGCTGGGCCTCGGCGTGGCTGCATTGATTTGTTGGCTCAGCCTGCTGCCGATGGCGCGGCTCGCGGTCGAGGCATGGCACGCGAGCGGCGTGCTTACTTCCCCATCCCTGTCCCGCGCCCTGCTCCGCTCTGTCGTCACCAGCCTGGGCGGCAGCGCCGTCGCACTGAGTCTGGGCGGCGCCTACGCGCTTGCCGTGACGTTGACCGACATCCCGGCGCGCCGGCTGCTCGCCTCCGCCGCTTTGCTGCCGCTGTTGATCCCCGCCCAGATCATCGCCCTGGCCTGGATGCAGATGACCTCGTCAGGCGGGCTGCTGCCGTTCGCCCGAGCCGACGCCGCGCTGTTCTCCGCTGGCGGGATCATCCTGTTGCTCGGGGTCGAGCACATGCCGATCGTGTTCCTCACCGTTCGCGCCACCCTGGCCGCCATCCCGACCGAGCTGATCGAGGCCGCCCGGGCGGACGGGGCGCACTTGCCTCGGCTGCTCGGCCGAATTGTGCTGCCGCTGGCGAGCCCAGGCTTGGCGGCAGGGTTCGGTCTGTCCACCCTGGCCTGCCTCGGCAGCTTCGGCATCCCGGCGATGATCGGCATCCCGGCGCGCTACCCCACGCTGGCTGTATTGATCTACCAGCGGCTTAGCGGCTTCGGCATTTCGGCGCTCCCGGACGCCGCGGCGATGGCGTTGTGCCTCGCGGCCGTCGCGGCATTGGCGGCGTTGGCGACCGCGCTCATGGCGCGCCGCCTCCACGCCCCGCCCGTCGGGGAGTCCCGGGCTCTCGGTTCTCGCATAGCGCTCGGACCGTGGCGCTTCGCCTTGTCCGCCGCATTGCTGGCGCTCGCGGTGCTGACGGTGTTCCTGCCGCTTGCCTCACTGGTGGCGACATCGCTGAGCCGCGCCTATGGCGTGCCGCTGCGCCCGACTACCGCGACGCTCGGCCACTACGCCGCTGTGCTGGCCCGACAGGAAACGATGGATTCCTTCGCCACCTCCGCCTGGCTGGCGGCCGCCGCGGCCCTCGCCGTGAGCCTGTTGGTCGTCCCCCTTGCCGTGCTGCGCGGCTGGAGCGGGCGCTGGCTGGGCTGGCTCTTCCACACGCTCGACCCGGCGATCGATGCACCCTACGCGCTGCCCGGCATCGCACTGGCGATCGGGATGATCCTGCTCTATCTCGCGCCGCTGCCATTGCTCCGTGCGTCGCTCTACGGCACCCCGTGGATCATGCTGCTCGCCTATATCCCGCGGTTCCTGCCGCTCGGGCTGCGGCCGGTCGCGGCGGCACTGGCCGGGCTCGATCCGGTGGTGGACGAGGCGGCGCGTGCCCAGGGCGCCGGGTTCTTGCGCCGACTGGCCTCCGTCATGGCGCCGATGCTGGCCCCGGCCGCGGCGGGTGCGGGCATCCTGGTGCTGCTCACCACTTTCGGCGAGCTGACCGTCTCCGCCTTGCTCTGGTCGCCGGGCAACGAGACCATCGGGGTGCTGATCTTCGCCCTGAATGAAGGTGGCGACGCGGCCGGAGCAGCCGCCGTCTCGGTGTTGTGCCTGCTCGCGGTATTCGCCGTCGTCGGCCTGGCCACGCTGCTGCCGGCCTCCGCCCGCAAGGTGCTGCCCTGGTCGGTCTGAAAATCGCGCTCGAGAACGTTGTTTGCCAGTTCGGTGCGCAGCGCGCGCTCGATGCCGTCAACCTCGACATCGCGGCCGGCGAGTTCCTGGTGGTGCTGGGCGTCTCCGGTTGCGGCAAGACCACGCTGTTACGGGCGATCGCCGGCTTCCACCGGCCGCAACGAGGCGTCGTGCGTATCGGCCCTCGCATCGTCTCCGACGCGCATCGTTTCATTCCGCCGGAGCGGCGCGATCTCGGCATCGTCTTCCAGTCCTACGCGCTGTGGCCGCATATGACGGTCGCCGGGAATGTGGGGTTCGGTCTGACCCGTATCGGCGCGGCAGAGCGGCGGCGGCGCGTCCTGACAGCACTCGAGCAGGTGGGGCTTGCCGGGCTGGCGGAGCGCCGGCCAGCCGAACTGTCCGGCGGACAGCGCCAGCGTGTCGCGCTGGCGCGCTGCCTCGCCAAGGCGCCCGGGATCGTGCTGATGGACGAACCGTTGGCAAATCTCGACCCCGCCCTGCGCGGCAGCGTGCAGCTTGAGTTCGCCAGTATGCACCGCCGGCTTGCCTCAACGTTCGTCTACGTCACCCACGACCAGGCCGAGGCGCTGGCGCTGGCCGACCGCATCGCGCTGATGAAGGATGGCCGCATACTGCAATGCGATGCGCCGCGCGCGATGTGGGATCGCCCGCGCAACGCCGACGTCGCGCGGTTTCTCGGCTCCGGCATGCTGATCGACGCCACGGTCGTCTCACATGAAATCGATGGACGCTGCAGAGTCGCGCTGGACCGGGCCGAGTTCCAGGCGCGGTGCAGCGCTGGACAACGTCCCGGTCCCGCCAGGCTCTGCCTGCGCGCCCACGATCTTGCCCTGGAAGCGGGGGCGCCGCTCGTGGCGGTTGTCCTGGATAACAGATACCAGGGAAACCACTGGCTCGTCCGTGCGGCGCTCGGCCGAGCCGGCGGCACCGAGCTGGAGATCGCCCATCGCGGCGAGCCGCCCGCGCTGGGCGCGCAGACCGGGATTTGCCTGCTGGACGGGTGGATCCTGCCGCCGGAGTGACCTGCGTCACACGTTTCGAGTGGCGAAAATCATCGTTTCGGTGTGACGCAGTTCGCTGAAACCACCCCGTTTTTTTCGCATGATCTGCCCACCGGGGAAGAAATCCGGCGGATCACGAAGGACGAGGCAGTCATGACGAAGATGCCGTTGGCGACAATCGGAACTCCACGCCTGGCGCGCATCGGTCTGACAATCTCGTAACCAAACAGAACAGGGGAGGCTTTCGATGACCGCTATCATCCTGATCGCCGTGCTGGCGCTGCTGCTGTCCAGCAGCACCGCGGCGCTGCTTGCACCCGCGGCGCGCTCGTCGGCGGGCGGCATGCATGGCTGGGATGTTTCCCCGCACATAGGAAATCTCGAAATTCCGTGAGCTGGATCATTGAGTTCGGAGGCTCGAATGGCCCATCTCTGGATGCCCTGGAGCAGGGGGCTAACCTGCCAAATCCAACAGGAGACAACAACGATGCGTAACGCAACGGTGGCCGCCTACGTGGTTCTGGCGTTCGCCCTCGCCACGGGGGCGTATGCACAGTCGCCATCCCCTTCGGGCTGCTCTCACCAGCAGCTTGCCGAAGGCGGAGGCGGCGGTAACGGCGGAAAATCCGCTCCCTGGCTCGCCGAGGCCGGTGGCGGCAATGGCGGCGCGGCTGCCCAGCTCGCAGAGTCCGGCGGTGGCAATGGCGGGCGTGCCCCGCAGCTTGCCGAAGCCGGTGGCGGCAATGGCGGCGCGGCGCCCCAGCTCGCCGAGTCCGGCGGTGGCAATGGCGGGCGTGCCCCGCAGCTTGCCGAAGCCGGTGGCGGCAATGGCGGCGCGGCGCCCCAGCTCGCCGAGTCCGGCGGTGGCAATGGCGGGCGTGCCCCACAGCTAGCCGAGTCCGGTGGCGGCAATGGCGGACAGGCCCCGCAGCTTGCTGAAGCCGGCGGTGGTAATGGCGGCGCGGCTCCCCAGCTAGCCGAGTCCGGTGGCGGCAATGGCGGGCAGGCTCCGCAGCTTGCCGAAGCCGGCGGTGGTAACGGTGGCGCGGCTGCCCAGTTAGCCGAGTCCGGTGGCGGTAACGGCGGACGGGCTCCGCAGCTTGCCGAAGCCGGCGGTGGTAACGGTGGGGCGGCTGCCCAGCTCGCCGAGTCCGGTGGCGGAAACGGCGGACGGGCTCCGCAGCTTGCCGAAGCCGGTGGCGGTAACGGCGGCGCCGGCCCGCAACTCGCGTCGGCTCAGCCCTGCCCGTAACGCGGCACTGACTGAACTTCTCTGCCGACCCGACGGCCGGACGTCCCTGTGGCGTCCGGCCGCTGGCCGTTTACGTGCCTTGCTCCTGGCAGCGGGCACGCGTATGGCGCGGCGGCCCTGGTGTGCCCACATCCGAGCCGAACCGCGGAGGATTGCATGATCGATCAGCCTGGACTGCGCCCTGTCCGCCTCGACGAGGAAGAACCGGAAACCCCGGAGGTGCCCGAGCCGATCGGGCCGGAGCCGAAGGAGCCGGACGACAACAGGACGCTGGCGGCACCAATCAACGAGCTGGAAAGCCGGCTGTTCCGTGGCCGCAAAGTGCTGGTTTTCGGGGCCATCGACGACAAGCTGGCGCGTGACGTGACCGGGCGGCTGCTGGCGCTCGCCAGCGCCTCGGACAAGCCGATCGACGTTTATATCAACTCGCCCGGCGGCCATGTGGAGAGCGGCGATACGATCCACGACATGATCCGCTTCGTGAACGGGATCGCACCGGTGCGGGTGATCGGCACTGGCTGGGTCGCCAGCGCCGGGGCGCTGATCTATGTCGCCGGGGCGAAGGATCGGCGGTTCTGCCTGCCCAACACCAGGTTTCTGCTGCACCAGCCGATGGGTGGCGTGCGCGGCCCGGCGGTGGACATAGACATCGAGGCGCGCGAGATCATCAAGATGCGCGAGCGTCTCAACCACCTGATCGCACGCGAAACCGGCCAGCCCTATGAGAAGGTCACCCGCGATACCGATCGCAACTACTGGATGAGCGCCGAGGAAGCGGTCGCCTACGGGCTGACGACGCGGATCATCAGCAGTCTCGCCGAGCTGGGGTAGTTCGTCTGAACTGTCCTACTGCGCCTCCACGGTATCACCTGCCGCAACGCGCTCGACGGGCACCAGGGTGAACGCGTGCTTCGTCCCGGCACGGACGACCTCGACCGCCAAGCCGCGCTCGATCCGGTCGGCGCCGAGGATTCGGATAAGGTCATCCACGCCGGTGATGCGCACGCCATCCGCGCTCACGATCATGTCGCCGACAGCCAGTCCCGCGCGCGCCGCCGGACCTGTTTGATCCAGCGAGGCGATCAGCGCGCCCGATGCCTGCTCGACCCGGGCGGCATAGGCGATTCGTCGCGGCAACGGCGCGCTCTGCGCGGCGATGCCCACCGATGCGCGCCGGATTCGTCCATGCGCCAGAAGCTCGAGCAGCACGAGTTCGGCGGTGTTGCTGGCGACCGCGAAACACAGCCCTTGCGTGCCCACGATGACCGCGGTGTTGATGCCGATGATCTCGCCGTTCGAATTCAACAGCGGCCCGCCGGAATTCCCCGGATTGAGCGCGGCATCGGTCTGGATGATGTCCTCGATCAGTCGGCCGGTACGTGATCGCAGCGACCGCCCGACCGCGGATACGATCCCGGCCGTCGCCGTCGACTCGAAGCCGAGCGGATTGCCGATGGCAACAACAAGCTGGCCGCGCCGCACCACTTTGGAATTGCCCAGCCGCGCGGCCGGCATCGCTGTCGGGCTGTCGGCCCGCAGTAGGGCGATGTCGCTGTCGGGGTCCTCGCCCAGCAGTTCGGCAGTCAGGCTGCGTCCTTCGGGTGTCGCCACGCGGACCCGCCGGGTACCGGCGACAACATGGCTGTTGGTGAGAATGAGACCATCCGGCGTGATGACGACGCCGGACCCGACGCCGCCGCGGCGCTCCGGTTGGTCGGTGCGCGGCACCTCGACACGCACCACGGCGGGCCCGACCCGGTCGATCACGCCCGAGACCGTGCGCGAATACGAGTCGAGCAGAGCCCCGTCGGAGGCCGGCTCAGCCGGCGAAGGAGAGGCGTCTGGCCAATCGTCCGACTGGCCCAGAACGAGAAGCGGAACAGAATCGAACATGGCCGGGAAATGGGGCTGACAGGCGCCGACAGGAAGGTGCGGAGTGGCGCATGGCCGGGTTGACCGGAATCGAGACTAGGTGGGTCACAAGAGCGTACTTAAAAGTCACAGCGCCCTAAAATGGCAAGAGAATGCCAGCGTTTTCCTTGCGGCGCTCCGCGATTACGTTTTTAGTTTTGAGCGAATTGGTGCTGGAACGTCAGAATGCGACTCCTGTTACGATCCCCAGGGACGCTTCGGGCGGCGCTCGTTGGAGGCGCTTGCCTTTTGCTCGCTGCACCCGTTGCGGGTCACGCAGACTCGACCACTGACGAGCTACAGCAGTTGCGCACCTCGCTGAAACAGCAGATGGAGCAGTTGCGGCGAGAGCAACAAAAGCTCAATCAGGAATTCCTCCGCCTTGATAAGAAGAGCGAACTCCTTGACCGGCAGCTCAAGACGCTGCGCGCCGCCGGTACGGGGCCGGGCAGCACCTCCCCTCCCACAGATGCCGCAATAGTCGCTGCTCCAAGCTCAGCTCCGGCGGCAGCGGCTGAGAGTGAAGTAGCTCAAACCTCGAGCCCGGCTCCCTCGGGCGCCGCCGCTCAAAGCCCACCAAGCAGCTCCCCCGCTTCGTCCGAAGGGTCGTCAGCGCCCATCCAGGGGCCCTCGGCCAAGGAGCAGCAAGCCAGACGAGTTGTGGAAAGTGCCCCAACCCTGTCGAACACCGGCGGTGTTTTGACCCCGAAGGGGCAGATCGTCATCGACCCGTCAGTGGAGGACCGATTATTGGTCGCAAAATCAGCTTGGTGTTAACGGCTTTCAGATCATTCCAGGAATAGTCTTCGGCAACGTCTTCGTTCATGAGGCTGAACAGAACATTGTCATGCCGGCGGTAACAGTCCGGGCCGGAATTACCAACCGCTTGGAAGTGAACCTGAAGATTCCTTACGTGTATAACACTGGTTCAACGACAAGCCTTGTACCGGAAGGCGCCAGTGCTCAGATCTTGAGCGTCGGTGCACAGAATTCGGCGATTGGCGACGTGCAGTTTGGCGCCAGCTATCAGATAAACTCGGGGCAAAGTGGTTGGCCGATATTCGTCGGCAATTTCCTTTTCAAGAGCGCCACAGGGGTCAGTCCGTTTGATGTTCCCATCATTACCATCAACGACCCGAACGGTGGATTCCTCCAGGGCATTCCCAAAAAGCTGGCTACCGGCACCGGTTTCTATGCAGCAGAGCCCAGCCTGACCGTGTTGTATCCGACTGCGCCCGGAGTACTTTTTGCCAATTTGCTTTACATCGATAATCTTGCTCGAACCGTCAATATACAAAGCACATCAGGCGGCCCCCCAACGCCAGCCAAACTGAAGCCGGGACAGGCGCTTGCGCTCACCTTCGGGATCGGGTTTGCGCTGAATGACCGCGCATCGATGACGCTGAGCTATCAGCAGGAGCACGTGTTCACGGCTTATGAAAACGGCGCCCCTATCGTTGGGTCGCCCTACTCATTCGGCACCTTCAACTTCGGTCTTGGTTATGAGATTTCCCGCTCCACACGGGTGAATGTCAGTGTTGGGATAGGAGCCGGGCCAAACGCACCCGTGGCCAAGGTGCTGATCGAAGTGCCATATCATTTTTCGTTGTGAGTCACTGATAGCCGGCTGCAAGATTGCTTGGCGGCCGCCCTGGCGCACGCGATGACCGGTTATCTCCCGATCGTGATCGTAACGTTGGCTGCTCCGCCGGAATCGGGAACGGCTTGTGGAGAGGCTTTGAGCTCATCCCATAGCAGGATCGTCGGACGGTCGGCGGAGTCATGGCCGATTGTCGGAGGCCGCAAGCTCGTGCCTGTCTCTCGCGCCATCGCATTATCCGAGAGGACAATGACGTCGGCCAAGGTCGACGGAACTGTTCGAGGGGCGACCACGCTAGGCGCTTCAGCCGCAAGACAACGTCCGGAGCACAAGACAACAGCCAACACCCCCGCTCCCACGCGAGGGATCCGACCCAACTTATGAGACCAAGACTTGCTTCGTCTGTAATCGAGCATTTACCAGACGCCCTGGCTTCCCGGTAGCCGTTACCCCGTAGTCTTCGGAGAAGCGCACCAAAATAGCATTGTGGGGGAGTCCAGTCAAGAGAACCCCTGACCGTTCAGGTTCGAGAATATTAAACCATTCAGTGGCGCAGGGCGTTTACAGCGTTAAGCTGACTCATCACACTCCCGGGAACGCCCTGTTGGAGAAGTTGTTGGAGACCGGTTATCCCAATGTTAATGGTCGTGACCTGCTGTATCAATTGATTATTCGCGGTGTTGGCGACGATATTGGTTAGTCCTCCACCGCCGAGCGTGCTTACGACGGAGGTCGCACCATAGCCGAGCACTGTCGGAATTGCAGCACCCGGCGAGGTGATCTGCACTGATGTTCCGTTGCTGACCAGGCTGTTCGCTTTGGCAAGAGTGGTCGCCGCTTCGGCTGGCGCGCCGGTCATCCCGAGCCCGGCGAGCGCCGCTGTCTTGAGCGTCGGGGCCTGTGGATCGTGCCCAATCAATGGTGTCCCGGTTGGCATGGTGGCACTTACCGTGCCGGCTTGCTGCGCGACTGTGAGCGTTGGGATTACGACATTCTGAACCAGGTTATGGTCCACGAATGTCGCCTGCTGGAAAGCGAAATTCAGCTCCACGCCCGAGCCGGTTTCCAGCCCGCCGCGAATGTCACCCAGCTGGCTGTCATCCAAAGAGGCGACCCTCAGTTGACTGGAGAGCGTTGGACCACCTGGGTCCTCATCCGCGTGCAACGGGCGCTTCGATTCGGCAGACGGTCGCACGTCGGTACCCTTTGTCGCCTGGATTGCCGGACGATCGCCGGGAGGGTTTTTGGCTCCGGTGTGGGTTGGTTGAATGCGGCCGGTCGAGCAACCGCCGAGCAGGCATGCCGCAAGTAGCCAACCTAACACAGTGGCGGCTGACAGACGCACCACCATGCCCTCCCCTAACGACGTCATATTAGGAGGAAACCTACTGCAGTTTCCGCCGGGGAGCACTATGGCAAATTCGGCAACAAAAAGCGAGAAATGTTTTGTCGTCGGTGATCAATTCCTCTGTGTGACAATGGGCCGGCAGCAGAACTGAATCCGGGCGTCGGTCGTGGATCAGAACTTTGAAAGGTCGCGCATCGCCGGCTGCGCCAGGGTTGCCAGATCGACCGTGTAGCGCGCCAAGTCCATCGGGGCGCGAGGTGCTGTCGCCCATTTCTGATCGGTATTGAAAGTGAGCTGCGCCTGATCCACGTCGTCCAGAATGAGGAAAAATACCCCGCTCCACTGCGCTTCGAATACCCCGATCTGCTCAGTACCAGACCCGTTCGCTGGATCTGACAGCAGGACCCACCCGTTGCGAATTCCTTCAAGCACAACGAAGTGCTTATAACCGCGAACATTGATCAGCACAATCGCAGGTAGCCGAACTTCTTGAAGCTTGGCCAGGGGTGCACGAAATCCTGCCGATCCGATGCCACGACGGTCGAGATATTTCTTCATATCGAGCAAAGAAAACCCGGATTTACTGATGATTTCCTTGTCACCATTGTTGAACATGCTCTGAAATACCCGATCCTCGGTCACAGGCATTTTGTAGTTGTATGTCAGCAATGTAGCCAGGGCAGCCGATCCACAGGAGAAATCGTGCTCCTGTGCGATCGTGCTTTTGTATTTCTGCTCCTGAAAGCTTTCAACGCTGAACGAAGCCGCGCCGCCGCCGAAACCGATGCCGTCGAGATAAAGAGAGCCGGCGTGGGCGGGGCCGAGCAATCCAGCCAACAGGCTCGTCAGCACGCCTGCGCTGAATGCCCGCCCCCGTCCATAACGCCTCCCAGACCCATTTCTCCCTGACATCGTCCGTCTCACGGCGACCCTCACCCGCTGAGCCCCGGATATCAGTGCACGGAGATGAAGATCGACGTGCTGCTTTGAAACAGCGCGTTGTTGCCGGTGTTCTGGAACACCGTGGTGATGCCCACGTTGTCGTTGATCGAGTTGTTGGTGGTGATGCTGCCGGTGACCGCCCCCGGACCGACGCTGTTGCCGCTCACCGCTCCATTGCTCACCGCGCTGGTGATGGCGATTCCACGCGCTTGTTCCCGGCCGAGCTCGGCGGTTGAGACTGCCGTCCCAGCCAGCACACCGAGTACCGTCTGGGAAACCTTGTCGGCGGCGAGGCAAGAGGCGGTATCGCCAAGAGCGACCGCGAGCACCGCCGTGGCAAAGACCCAGTTGGCAGCTCGCTTCATGTGTTCCCCCCGTGGCAGGCGTCGGATAAAGCGGAATCCGCGCTACCCGGCAGGGCAGCGCGGATCCTTCGTGACAGGCTCCTAGTGGACTGATCCGGCGCCGAATCCGGCGAGACCGCCGCCGTTGCCGCCGACGACCGAGCCGAGCGAAACGGAGTTCTGCTGCAGCGCTCCGCCGCCGGTGTTCTGCTGCGCGGTCAGGATGCCCATGCCGCTCAGCGAGTTGGTCATCGTGGTGTTGCCGGAGGTGAAGCCGCCCGCACCGCCATAGCGGTTGTGCGAAACGCTTCCGGTCGTCCTCGTTTCGGCCAGCACCGTGACTGTCGAGGTATTGGTGGTCGAGTTGCTCAGATCGCCCGAGCTCAACATGGCGCCCTTACCCAGCGTGTTGATGACCGAGCTGGTGGAGGATGAGTAACTCTTCGAGGTGTTGGTGGTGTTGCCCTGGTCCGCGTTCACGGTCTTGGTGTTGCCAATGCCGCTCTCGGTAGCCGTGACGGAGGCGCCACTGGTAGCCGCAATCCCGCCAGGACCACCAGCCGCAGCGCTCTTGTCGACGCTGGTTGTGGTCGTCTTTGTGTTGTAGGATCCCTTGGTATTGTATGAACCCTTAGTGTTGTAGGCACCAGTTGTGCTGGTGCTGTAAGTATTGTTGGCAGTGCTGCCATTCATGGCGTTGGCGTTGCCACCAGTGCCGGAAGAACTCAGCGAGGTGGTTGTGGTCTTGGTGTTCGTATTCGTCTTCGTGTTGTAGGACCCGACGGTTTTGGTATTGCCGTTGTCGGCCGACACTGTCTTCGTGTTGTAGGAGCCAACAGTCTTGGTATTGCCGTTGTCCGCCGACACTGTTTTCGTCAAACTCACATTGGCGTTGACCGCCGTCGCGCCGTTGTTCGCGCTGGCATTGCCGCCAGTGCCGCCGTTCGCGCTGGACGAACTGGTGTTGGTCTTGGTGTTGCTGACCGATTTGCTGTACGAGTTGCCGTTGTCAGCGGAGACAGACTTGCTGTTGTAGCTCCCGGTCGTGCTGTTGCTGGCGGTGCTGCCATTGTTCGCCGCGGCGCCGGTTGCAGACGCCGAACTCGTTTTCGTGCTTGTCTTCGTGTTGCCGCTATCCGCCGTCACCGTCTTGGTGCTGGTGTTGCCATTATCAGCGGTGATGGTTTTCGTATTGCCGTTGCCGGTATTGGTGGCTGACCCGCCGTTGTTGGCCGCGGCCCCGCCAGCCGATGTGGAACTCGTCTTGGTGCTGGTGTTGCCGTTGTCAGCACTCACCGTCTTCGTATTGCCGCTGCCAGTAGTGCTGGTGCTCGTGCTGCTGCGGTTGCCGCTGCCGTTCCCGCTGCCATTGGCGGAATCGCTCACGGCGGCGGCTATACCCCCGTTATCGGCGGCGGCCGCGTTGCCGGAATTGCTGTTCCCGACACTCTGCGCAAACGCCGCACCCGTACTCAGGGCCAGCACAGCGCAGCCGGCCAATAAGATGTTCCGCATGCTATGTTCCTTTCCTACCCCGCCGCTCGGCGGAAGCCGTTGAGTTCCAGGGTGAGTCGGGCCCGGGACCGCGGCGACACTCTTCTGCCGTCGCTCGGCAACGCTCCCTCCGTCACAACCTCAAAGAGAGCAAGCAGCGTGCCAACTGTTGACAGATGGTCGGAGAGGAGGCGAACATCGCGTTATCAATGGTTTGCCGGCCGCGGTGGATCACTCTTTCCTCCTCCTGAGCCAGATGCAACGCACGACCTACTGTTCGTGAGACACTTGTCACAGCCACAACGGTTTCGTTGATGCCTGAAGCTAAGCGAATTTATATCGGAGTATTTCGCGTTTTGGTTGTGGATTTCGGGCCGGATCCCGTTCACGCCGCTAGGGTATCAGGCCCCCCTGAGTCACAGTTTCAGTCAGCCGCGTCCCTCGGATCGCTGGACTGGACCTGGTAATGCGATCGAACCTCGATCTGATGCCGCTGCATCATACGGTAGATTGTTGCGCGCGAAACCCCAAGAGCCTGAGCCGCACGGCTGAGATTGAAGCGGTTCTCTTGCAGCGACTGCACGATAGCTCCCCGTTCGGCATCACTGCCGACGGGCGGGCGCGCAGACTTGCGTTGGGTCACGCATTGCGTTGGGCGCGGAGCGAGCAAAACGACCTTCGCCCGGCCGCCGTCCAGGCGCAAATCCGATGCGTCAATCAAGGGGCCGTTGCTGAGCACCACCGCGCGCCGAACGGTGGCGATCAGTTCGCGCACGTTGCCGGGCCAAGGATAGGCGCGCAACGCGGCCAGCGCCCCGCGCGTGAATCCGCGAAGGTCGCGCGAAAGTTCACGCCCGATCTCGCGTAGGCAGTACGTTGCCAGCAATTCCACGTCACCCTCGCGCTCTCGCAACGGTGGCAAGTCGAGCGTCAGCACATTGAGCCTGTAGTACAGGTCCTCCCGCAGCTTTCCGGCATCGATCGCGTCGCGGAGCCGCACATTGGTGGCCGCTATTATCCGCACATCCACCTTGATCGGCTCACGGCCGCCGATGCGGAGAATCTCGCCCTCCTGCAGAAAGCGCAACAGGAGTGGTTGCAGATCCATCGGCATGTCCCCGATCTCATCGAGGAACAGACTGCCGCCATTGGCGTGCTCGATATGTCCCCGCTTGCGCGTGGTTGCGCCGGTGAATGCGCCCTTCTCATAGCCGAACAGTTCGGAGGCAATCAGTGTCGCCGGAACCGCGGCGCAGTTGAGGGCGATGTAAGGCATAGATGACCGGCGCGAGCGCTCATGTATCGCTCGCGCCACCAGCTCCTTGCCGGTGCCGCTCTCGCCAGTGATCATCACTGGCAGGTCACAGGCAGCGAAACGGCGGATCTGATCGAACACCTCTCGCATCTTCGGGCTGTCGCCAACCATCAAGTGTGGCGACGGCGACTGTTCTTGTTCGGCTGCGCAGGCACGTTCTGTTGGCTTTATGACGACAGCCTCCATCGCCCGATGAAGCTTGCCGCCGTTCGGCCATCGAGCACCTGACAGGTGCGGCCGGATTGCGTTGTCTCTCCTCATCGGCGTGCCCGTAAGTTAACTCGAGCGCAGCGATCTCTGCCGCACTCTGTGTAACAGCAGTGTGTTCCTCTACTGATATGTAGCTCGCTCCATCAAAATTTGTCAAGCAATCGTTAATCCCTTCCCGAAAAGAATCCTTTCGGCAATGCATCCTGTGCGGCTAGTTTCCACCCTTAGCACCGAGTGCTGCACGGATCAGGAATACAACCTAAGGGCGCTGGCGGACGCGAGAACACGCCCGCCATGCCCCCGCGCCTCTGCGGGCTTACAGACCGGACTCACCGGGCAAGGGCGCGGTGCTCAGAATTGCTCGTACCTGGCCGTCGGTAGCAGTTTGCCGCGCGGCCATTTGCTGACGATAGCGATCATAGTTTTGTTGGTCGCCAACATAGAAGCAGGCGCAGCTCGTCGGGTCCGCATAGAGGTAAGTCGGCCTGCCATTAATGGTTCGCAACACAAATGTATGCGCCGGTAAAGACCTGAGAACTGCCATCCGCGATGGCGAATCAACACTCTTCGGCACAAACCCCGCCTCGGCGAGCATGTCTTCTCTCGGGAAGACGCCAGTCCCTGAGTTCGCACACGCTCCTACGAATAGCATGACGAACGCCATCACCACCGAGTATCCTGTTCTGTTCATCAATAATTACCTCCAGTCTGGTGTGCCAGCATAGCTTACGAAGCGTCACTTTGACGACGATTTGGCGACCGTTGCAGGCCGGACGGAGGATGGCCGGATCAATCCGCATGAGGCGCGGGGACACGCGCCCGCACAGATCCGACCGCAATGAAGACAAGCAAAAGCCAAATTCGCCTGCCACCCTGATCGATTCGACAGGATGGAGCGGCGAGGCCGATGCGGGCAGCATGGATCACCGGCGGCTCGGCCAGCGACTGGCGCACCCGCTCGGTGCGCATGCGCGAGCGCCTCACTGCAAAACAGCTCCGCGCCCCTTCGCTCGACTGGCTGAATTTCCTCGTCGCCGATGTGCGCGGCAGCCTCGGGCCGTACGTCACCGTCTTCCTGGTCAGCGCCCAGCATTGGAACCCCTCGTTGGTCGGGCTGGTGACGACGCTCGGCGGCTGGGCCGGACTGGTGGCGCAGACGCCGATCGGCGCCTGGATCGACCACACGAGGCGCAAGCGAGGCGTCCTGCTGGCGGCCCTGGCCGGACTGTCGGTCGGCGCCGTGGTGATCGCGGCCGCCCCCGGCTTCTGGCCGGTGCTGTTCGCCAACGGCGTGATGCAAGTGGTCAGCGGCGTGTTCGATCCGGCGATCGCCGCGATCACCGTCGGGCTGTTCACCCGCAACGCGCTGACCCGGCGCATGGGGCGCAACGCAGCTTGGTCGCGCGGCGGCAACATGGCGGTTGCCGGCCTGTCCGCCCTGGTGGCGGCCTTCCTCTCCGCACGCGGGGTGTTCCTGCAGGTCCCGGTGGTCTCCGCGCTCACCGTGGTGGCGGTGATGACTATCCCCTACGGCCAGATCAACCAGCGCCGCGCCCGCGGCCTTCGTGCAGGCGAGAAGGACCAGGAGGGCCCGTCCGCCTGGGTCGCCGTGTTCCGTTCGCGGCCGCTGCTGGTATTCGGCATTTGCAGCTTCCTCTACGAGCTCGCCGACGCCCCCTTGCTGACCCTGGTCGGCCAACAGATCGGGGTGGAGCGGCCCGGTTGGGGTCTGGTCGCCACCTCGGCACTGATCATCGCTGCGCAGGCTGGAATGCTGCTGACCTCGATCCTGGTGGGCCGCCGCGCCGACGCCTGGGGCTTTCGCTGGCTGCTTGCGGTCGGGTTCGCAATGCTGCCGGCGCAAGCCGTGCTGACGGTGATTTCGCACAAGCCGGCCTGGCTGATCGCGGTGCAGTTCTTCGGCGGCCTGGGCACCGGGCTGTTCGCCGCGCTCACGCCGCTATGGCTCGCCGACGCGACCCGGGGTACCGGCCGCTACAACCTGTCGCAAGGCGTCATGGCCACGCTGCGTGCGCTCGGCGCGACCAGCAGTGGACTGGCGAGCGAGGTGCTGATGGCCTGGCTCGGCTATGACGCCGCTTATATCGGCTGCGGTGTTGTCGGGGCGGCAGCAGCGGCGCTGCTTTGGTTCGCCCTTCCGGATCTCGGTGCCGAGGATTAACTTGGATGAATGCGGGTGATCTTCGAGCCTTGCAGGCTGAGGCCCGCCATCAGCCCGCGCCCGCCGAACGGAATCGCATAAACATCCTGCGTCAAAGTGGTGGTGTCGATATTCGCGGCGGCGCTTTTGTCGAGCACAACGACACTGGGCCCAGTACCGAGCGCCCAGCCATCGCTCTTGCGCAAGTAGTCGAGCGCCCCTTCATTCATGAAGAACAGCGCATAACTGAAGGTTTGGCCGCCGATCTGCAGCCCGAATGAAGCAGCGGAGATGTTGTAATAGGCTTCCGGTCGGCTCTGCACCAGCAATGCGCCGTCTCCGGTTTGGCCGCCCACGATCAGTCCGCCTTTGTAGATGCGGGGAAACACCAGGATCGCGACGGCCCGCCGGGCCAGATCCCGCGCCCGCGGATCGAGCACATACAGATGCCGCAGAGCCTGCTCGGCACGGGCACTGAGCTGGCGTGCTGAGGCGGCCCTCGCCTCATTGCCGACGGTAACGCCGACCGCCAATGCCGGGACAGCGCCGAGCAGAATACGTCTCGTTGCAGTCATGCCACCGATCTCCTCGCCCCTATTCCGGCGACGTGTCGCAGAACCAAACCGATGCGGCAAGCGCGCCCTGCGGGTGGCGGAAGCAGCCCCGACAGGGCAGGATGGAGAGACGGCCGGGGGACCACACCCAGGCCAGGAGGAAATGCCCCGGATGCCCGACGATCCCGTCAGGCGGATCAGCCGCAGTGTGCCCGTGCCGGGCAGTATTGAGACCCGAGCTTCCTGGGTCGCCGCAACGGTCACGCTGGCGATCCTGTCGATCTCCTACGGCGGCCCACTCATTGTGGTGGTCGGGCTGAAAACGATCCAGGCCGATCTCGGCACCAACCGTTCCGTGCTCGCGCTGGCCGGCGCGCTGGTTTGGGTCGGCACCGGAATGGGCGGGATGGTGATGGGGCGCGTGGCCGACCGCATCGGCATGCGCCGCACGGCGCTGTTCGGCGCGGCCATGATGGCCGCGGGCCTCGTCCTGTCGGCCACCGGCCGGCTCTGGGCGATCTTCGTCGGCCATGGTGTGCTGATCGGCTTCCTCGGCAACGGGGCGCTGTATCCGCCGCTGGTCATCTATGTGAGCCGCTGGTTCGACCGCCGCCGCGGCACGGCGATCGCATTGATTTCCTCGGGCCAGTATATCGCCGGGGTGATCTGGCCGCTCCTGTTCGAGCGCAGCATGACTCGGTTCGGCTGGCAGGCGACGATGGTGATCTATGCGGCAATCGTGGTGGCGGTGATCTGGCCCTTCGCGTTGTTCTGCCTGCACCAGCCGCCCGAGCCGGTGCACTTCTCATCCGCCTCCCTGCCCGTCCCCCGCCGCCGCCGCGTGCTGGGCATGCGCCCGAACGCCGTGCAGGGGTTGATCTGCCTGGCGGCGTTCTTTTGCTGCGTGCCGATGGCCCTGCCGAGCGCGCATCTTGTGGCGTTCTGCAGCGACATAGGCATTTCCGCCGCCGACGGAGCGGCGATGCTGTCGGTGATGCTGGGCTGTGCGTTCCTGAGCCGGCAGTTCTGGGGCGCGTTCGCCGACCGCTTTGGCGGGCTGCGCACGGTCTTCGCCGCCTCCGCCTGCCAGGCGATCGCGATCGCCGCCTTCACCACGACCCAGAACGAGGCCGGGCTGTTCGCGATCGCCGGGGCGTTCGGGCTCGGCTTCTCCGGGATCATTCCGGCCTATGTGATTGCGATCCGGGACCTGTTTCCCTCCGCCGAGGCGTCGTGGCGAGTGCCGGTGTTTCTGTTCACCGGCATGAGCGGTATGGCGTTCGGAAGCTGGTTCGCCGGCGCGCTGTATGACCATTTCGGCTATTATGCGCCGGCTTTCGCGGCCGGGGTGCTGTTCAATCTGGCGAACCTGACGGTGATCGGCTTTCTGTTGGCGCGCCAATGGGGACCCAACAGGGGCTCTGCCGATGCGGCCGGCCTTGGTGTAGGCCGGGCGTAACTGCTGACACCACGTTGTCAGCAGCTCTCCCGTAGAATCGCGGCGGAAAAGCCATGCTGTCCGCGTTCGCCCACCGCAATTTCCGGCTGTACTTCGCGGCCCAGACCTTCTCCAATATCGGGACCTGGGTGCAGATCACGGTCGAGAACTGGCTGGTGCTGGAACTCAGCCATTCCGCTGTGGCGCTGGGCGTCACGAATGCACTGCAATTCGGCCCTTCGCTGGTGCTGGGCCTGTATGGCGGGCTGGTGGCGGACCGTCATGATCGCCGCCGCCTGCTGATGGCGACCCAGACGTGCCTCGGGCTGCTGGCGCTCACGGTCGGTCTCCTGGCCGGTGTCGGTATCGTGCGTGTCTGGATCATCTGGCTGGCTGCAGGAGGCCTCGGGCTGGTCAAGTGCTTCGACCTTCCGGCGCTGCAGAGTTTCGTGAAAGACCTCGTGGGACCGACGGACCTGCCGAATGCCGTGGCATGGACGAACGCGATCAGCGCAACGGGCCGGATGGTCGGGCCGGTGCTGGGAGGGGTGGTGCTGACCACGCTCGGTATTGCCTCCGGCTTCCTCATCAACGCCGCGACCTTCGCGCTTGTTGTGCTGGTGCTGGCAAAGCTGCGCCGGGCGGAGCTGTCGCCGCGAACACAAGCAGCCCGGACACCGGGCCAGGTCCGCGAGGGACTGGTCTATGTGTGGCGGGAGCCGGTCCTGGCAGCGACCGCGGCCATCATGATTGTGGTGTTCGTAGCCGCATACAATTTCCAGGTTTCACTGGCACTGATCGCCGCGGACACTCTGGGGGGAAACAGCCGGACATACGGCATGTTGATGTCGGCTTTGGGCCTCGGTGCTGCTGTCGGCTCCCTGCTGCTTGCCTTTCGTCCGCGCACCGGCCTTCCAATGATACTCCTGTGCACCTGCGCTGTTGCGGCCGCACAGTTCGCAGTAGCGGCCGTGCACGGCCTGGACGCTCTGGTCGCGACGATCTTCGGCTACGGTGTGACCGCCGGCCTGTTCAGCGTCAGCGTTATCAGCACGTTGCAATCGCAAACAGCGGAGCACATGCGCGGCCGGGTGATGGCGGTGTATTCCATCTGCTTCCTGGGCAGCAGCCCGCTGGGGGGACCGGCCTTCGGCGGGCTCGCTGAGTGGATCGGCGTGTCGGGGGCGTTGCGCGTGACGGGGTCGATCTGTGCTTTAGTCGCGCTGGCCGCTGTTGTTGTTCAGGCGAGAGGCAGGGCCTGATACCAGCTCTCGAAAAGAATGACGTACGGGGGACGGTTGTAGCGCGGGCTGGGCTTTGAGGAGCACGACGCGCAACCCCTGTGGGAGATTGCTTCGCCCCGCCACGCTTCGCTCGCGGTCCTCGCAATGACCGGCGTGTGAGAGTTTTGAGTCTCGCGCGCGGCGGCCTCAACGGATTGCCAACTGACCCGCAAATCGTGCACCGCGTCTATATGTATTTGTGTGCGTCCTTGGTTCCATTTCCTTCCCGCCATGTTGATCAGCGACGATGTTGTTTGCGAGAAGCAGGAGAGTTGGAAACCACAGATGCACAGTAGTGTCGAGGAGAGGCGCGGTGCCGCGCAAGCGGTCCGTCTCCCCTCCCCGCTCATTAAACCGGGTGCGGATTAACCGCATTCGGATTTCCGACTGGCTTCATTGCGAGGCATTGCGGTTTGGTAGCTGCATGCACGTCGCGCCCGGCAGCTTCATCTGGCGACCCCAACTCTCGGCTTCTGTAACTCGGGTGTTGATGGCCCGAAAGTCGCAGCGGTTGCGAGCGGTCATCGGAAACGGCGGGCGACATTACACCTTTGCCCTGAACCCCAGCAGCCGCGCCACCGGAGCAATCGTCCACCCCTGCACCACCAAGGACGCAATCACCAGAATGAAGATACTCGCGAAGAACGCCGTATCGCGCGTCGGATCCACCAGCGCCGGCAGGAAGCTCAGATAAATCGGCACCGCCCCCCGCAACCCCACCCACGAAGCAAACACCGCTTCCCGCAACGTGAAACCAAACGGCAGCAGGCAGGGCAGCACCGCCACCGGCCGCGCCACGAACATCAACACCGCCGCCCCGGCGATCGCACCCGGAATGAACGGCGGCAGGTCGTGCGGTGAGACCAGCAGGCCCAGCATCAGGAACAGCGCGATCTGCGCCAGCCACGCCATGCCTTCCAGGAAATGCTCCACCTCGGCGTGCGCGCGATGCTGCGTCGCGCCGGTGACGATGCCCGCCAGATAAACCGCCATGAATCCGCTGGTGCCCAGCAACTGCGCCAGGCCGAACAACGTCAGTGCGCCGGTCAACGCCAGCACGGTCGCCAGCGCCGCTTCCAGCCGCAGGTGCCGCAACGCCAGCGACAGCAGCCAGCCGCCCGCCAGCCCGAGCACCGCGCCCCCGGCCATCTCCTCGATGAACAGCAGCACCGCTGCCCCGGGCGTCACCATGCCGGGCAATGCAATGAAGCGCAGCAGCAGCACCGTAAGGAAGACCGACATCGGGTCGTTCAGCCCGGACTCCACCTCCAGCGCCGCCGCCATGCGCTTCGGCAATGCGACATCCGCGCGCCGCAGCAGCGTGTTGACTGCCGCCGCGTCGGTCGGCGCCGCCGCGGCCCCGGCGAGCAGCCCTCCGGCAAGCGGCCGGCCTTCCGCGAACGCGATGAAGCTCCCCATCACCGCCGCGGTCACCGCAACCCCCACGGTCGCCAGCAGCGCCGCCGGCCAGAACGCCAGCCGAATCATTGCGGTCGGGGTCTTCAGTCCGCCCTCGAACAGAATCACCGCCAGCGCGACACTGCCGATCAGATACGCCGCGGCGAAATCATCGAACGGAATGCCGAGCGGACCATCCTCCCCCGCCAGCATCCCGATCACCAAGAACACCAGCAGCAACGGCGCGCCGACCCGGCGCGACACCAGCCCGGCGAGGATGCTCAGCACCCCGAGCGCCCCGCCCGCCAGAATGAGCTGATGCGCGTCTCGCAGCGCCGTGCGGCCGGCGCTCAGCAAGTCGATCCCTGTCACGACCCTACCTTACGCGCTCGGCGGCCAGGGTCCTTCCACGAACACAGCCTCGTCGGCCCCCGGCCACGGCGGCATTGTAACTCCCACCACCGAGAGCGGGACGTCGCTGTCGCAGCGGAATTGAAACCGCGCGCCGGTCGGAATGGTAAGTGATACACCCGGAGCGAGGGCGGTGATCTCCTCCTGATCGTCGAGACGGCGCCACATACGCCCAGCACCGCTCAAAACGTACCAGATTTCCTCGACTGAGCGATGAAGGATTGGTTTTGATATCGACCCGGACGGGAGCGTGAACAGCGCCATGCTGCCGCGCTCGGTTGCGCAGAGCACCCTCACCTCCGATCCGTCCGGCGCCAGCAAGTCCGCGACGCCGGCGGCTCGCCGAGTTTGCAGTTCCATGCTGCCGATTTCCTTCCCGCCGCACGAACCCAGAGCTTGCAGCGATGCAATAATGCTTGATCGCATTCCGCCATCGGGTCAATGTCGCTCGCGCGCGGGTGCCGCGCCACCCAGACTGAGGAAACGTAATGCGGCTCGTATGGCTGTGGCTCGTTGTCGTTGTGTTCGCGGTCAGTTTCGCGCCGGGCCTCACGCTCGCTCAGTCCAACACCGGTTCCTCTGCTGCGCTGTGGCCGCACACCACCGTGGTGAATGGAGCGAGTGTCACCGTCTATCAGCCGCAAGCGATCTCCTGGCCGGACCATAAGGTGCTTACCGCGCGCGCCGCCGTGGCGATCACCCCACCCGGCACGCCGGACAAGACCGCGCCAAAGCCGATCCTCGGCACGATCGAGGTCTCCCTCGCCACCACGACGGACGAAGCCAGCCGCATGGTGCTGCTATCGGATCCTAAGCTGATCTCCACCCAGTTCCCGGCGCTCGACACGGCGCGGGCGATGGCGTTGCAGGACCGCATCAGGGCCGCGCTGCCGAATATGCAGATCACCCGCGTGCCGCTGGACAGCGTCCTGCTCAGCCTGGGCCAAGCGCCCGCCGCCGCTTCGATCGCCGTCAACAACGATCCGCCGGTGATCTTCCGCAGCGAACGTCCCGCAAGCCTCGTGGTGTTCGACGGCGACCCGGTGCTCGCTCCGGTCGGCAAGACCGGACTTTCCTTCGCCGTCAACACGAACTGGGACGTGTTCACCGACGGCAGCACGTGGTACCTGCTGAACAACGGCCTGTGGCTCACCGCGCCGGCCGCTGCCGGCCCCTATAAGCCCGTCACGAAGCTGCCGGCTGCGTTCAACGCGATCCCGAACGATGCGAATTTCGCCGAGGTGCGCAAGCACATCCCGGCCCACCCGCCGCAATCGGCTGCTGACGTGCCGACCATCTTCGTGAGCACCAAACCGGCGGAAATCATCGTGACTGTCGGTCCGCCCCATTTCGAGACGGTGGCCGGGACATCGCTGCAGGCGGTGACGAATACGGTGAGCACGCTGTTCCGCGATCCGGCCACGCAGCAGGTACTATTACCTCGTTTCCGGGCGATGGTTTTCCGCCTCGGCCCTTGATGGCCCCTGGACCTTCGCCAGCAACAACCTGCCGCCCGATTTCGCCGCCATCCGCGATGGCACGCCGCAAGCGCCGGTGCTCGCCTCCGTTTCCGGCACGGTGCAGGCGCAGGAAGCGGTGCTGCGGGCACAGATCCCGCAAACCGCCACACTCAAAAAGAACGAGGCGAAGCTGACCGTGGTCTATTCCGGTCCCCCGGAGTTTCGCCCCATCCCAGGCACTACGATGCAATACGCGGTCAATACCACATACCAGGTGCTCAAAGTCGGTGACGCCTACTATGCCTGCTACCAAGGCGCTTGGTTCGTCGCGACCTCGCCGACAGGGCCCTGGAGGCTCGCCGAAAGCGTCCCGCCGGCGATCCATGCGATTCCGGCGTCGAGCCCGATGTACAACGTCACCTATGTGCAGACGTACGCGACGACGCCCAGCACAGTGACGTACGGCTACACTTCCGGGTATCTGATGGGATTCATCAGCGCGGGCCTGCTGGTCTATGGTACCGGGTATTACTACCCGCCCGTGGTGCTGCATGGCCCGGTGCCCGTCTACTATCCGTATCCTTACACCTATGCAGGCAGCGTTTGGTACAACCCCGCAACTGGCGCCTGGGCCCACGGCGGCTCGATCTACGGTCCGTATTACGGCGCTGCGGGCGGCCGATACTACAATCCGACAACGGGGGGCTGGGCCCGGGGCGCCGCCGTGTACGGCCCGTATGGAGGCGCCGGCGCATGGTCCTATTACAACCCGCATACCGGCACCTATGCACATGGCAGCGCGGCCTGGGGTGGCGGCAGCGGCACCGCGAACGCCAGTTTCTATAACCCGCGCTACGGCATCTCCGGCTCCACCACGCAGAACGCGAATGCCTACAGCCGTTGGGGTTCCAGCACCGTCAGCGGCCCGAACCAGACGGTGAACACCGAGAGCGGCCGCAACGCGCACGGCGCCGCCGGCGGATTCAGCTCCTCAACGGGCTCTCAGGGCGCCGGCTACCACAATCGCGCCACCGGCAGCAGCGGCGCCGCCGTCAAGGGCGCCAATGGCGATGTCTATGCCGGACGCGACGGCAACGTGTACCGCCATACCGACGACGGCTGGTCGAAATGGAACAACGGGGGCTGGAACCCCGTCACTCCGCCGGCGAACGGATCGGCACGCACGCAAGCCCGGACCAGCGGCAGCCAGAGCGCCTCGCCTTCCCGCTTCGCCGGCGACCGCACCCAGATGGACAGCAGCAGTTTCCAACAACTGCAACAGGATCGGCTTGGCCGCCAGGTGGGCAGCGGCGGATTCAGTGCCGGCCGTTCCGATCAAAGCCGGTTTGGCGGCGGTCGGTTTCGCCGCTAGTATCCGATCGGAGAGAAGTGTCTAGTCGCGGAGCAAACCACGCTTCGTCGCGTGGATCGGATACGCGGACAAAACACGACGTATCGACTTTCCCCGAAAGTCGATACCAGAACGGCGAAAGGAAGCCGCACATGTTCGGCATTAAATGCCTGGCCCTCACCGCGCTTTTTGCCGCGATGACCGTCGCCGCCCCGGCGCAGCAGCCCACGCAGTCGCAGGCCAACGCCATCCGTCAGGCCTGCCGCGCGGACTATCAGGCGCATTGTGCCAACGTGCCAACCGGCGGGTCGGCAGCGCTCGCCTGTCTGCAGCAGAACGCCGCGCAGTTGTCGCAGCCGTGCCAAACGGCCCTGGCCGCGGCCGGTGGGGGCGCGGCCGCATCGCCGCCGCCCACCGCAACCGCACCGCCGGCGCATCCGCCGATGTCGCCGCGTGACGAAGTGGCCTTGATGCGCCACGCCTGCGGAGCGGATTATCGCGCCTATTGCCAGGGCGTCCGCCCGGGCGGCGGCCGCGCTCTCGCCTGCCTGCAGGCGCACGGATCCTCCCTCTCGCACCAATGCCGCTCGGCGCTCCTCGCCGCGCGCCAGAGCCGATAGCATGCCGACGCGCCTCGCCCTGCTTGCCGCCGCGGTCCTCCTGCTCGCCGGCTGCAAAAAGGAAAACGCCTATGTCGCCCCGCCGCCGCCGCAGGTCGGCGTGGCGCATCCGCTGGCGCGCCAAGTCACCCCGAACCTGGAAGCGACGGGCAACTCGGCCGCTTACAACCAGGTTGATCTCGTTGCCCGCGTGCAAGGTTTCCTGCAGTCGATCAACTATGTGGACGGCAGTTACGTCAAAGCCGCGACGAATCTCTTCATCATAGAGCCGGCGCCGTATCAGGCCAAACTACAGCAGGCACAGGCGACTCTAGACGCTGCAAAAGCCGCCGTTGCGCAGTCGGGACCGGAATTCCAGCGACAGGCCACGCTGCTGAAGCAGAACGTCACCGCGCAGAACACCTATGACCAAGCCAAGGCGAAATACGATACCGACCAGGCTAACGTGCTCAACCAGACCGCCGGTGTCGCGCTGGCCGGCATTAATCTCGGCTACACGAATGTCGTGGCGCCCTTCGCCGGTGTCGTGACCAACCACCTTGTTTCGGTCGGCGAGCTGGTCGGCTACAGCACGCCCACCAAGCTCGCCACCATCGTGCAGCTCAATCCGATCTACGTGAACTTCAATGTCAGCGAGCAGGATGTGTTGCGCGTCCGCGCCGGCGTTCGCAAGACCGGCTTGACACCGGACGACCTCGCCAAGATCCCGGTCGAAGTCGGGCTGATGACCGAGCAGGGCTACCCGCATACCGGCCGGCTCAATTATATTTCACCGGAGGTGGATGCATCGACCGGCACATTGGCGGTGCGCGCCATCTTCGACAATCCCGATCGCGTTCTACTGCCCGGCTTCTTTCTGCGCATACGCATCCCGCTCAGCGGCCAGACCGCGCAGGCGCTGCTGGTGCCCGACACCGCTCTCGGGACCGATCAGGCGGGGCGCTACCTGCTCGTCGTCAACAAAGACAATGTGGTCGAGCAGCGCACGGTCCAGGTCGGCCAGCTCGACGGGTCGATGCGCGTAATCACCGCCGGCCTCAAACCTGACGATCAGGTGGTGATCACCGGCCTGCAACGGGCCATTCCCGGCGCGAAGGTGGCGCCGCAGACCGTCGCGATGCCCGAATCATGATCTCCCGCTTCTTCATCGACCGGCCGGTCCTCGCTAACGTGCTGGCCATCCTGTTCGTCCTGATCGGCGGCGTCGCGCTCTTCGCCCTGCCGATCTCGCAATACCCGAACGTCTTGCCGCCGACCATCTCGGTCACCACACGTTACCCCGGCGCCTCGGCCGAAACGGTGATGAACACCGTGGCGCTGCCGATCGAGCAGCAGGTGAACGGTGTAGAGAACATGCTCTACATGCAGTCCACCAGCGCCAGCGACGGCACCTACACGCTGATTGTCACCTTCCAGATCGGCACCGACCTCAATTTCGCGCAGGTGCTGGTCCAGAACCGCGTCTCCAGCGCCTTGGCGCAGTTGCCGCAGGCCGTGCAGGCGCAGGGCGTGACGGTTCAGCAGAAATCGACGGCGATCCTGCAGATCGTGACACTGACCTCGCCGACCAACCAGTACGACAGCCTCTATCTCAGCAATTACGCGACCATCAACCTGCTGAACGAGCTCTCCCGCATCCCTGGTGTCGGCAATGTTAACGTGTTCGGCGTCGGCCAGTACGCCATGCGCATCTGGCTCGATCCGCAGAAGCTTTACTCCTACGGCCTCACCCCGCAGGACGTGATCAACGTCGTCAAGCAGCAGAGCCAGCAAGTCGCCGCCGGCCAGGTCGGAATGCCGCCGGCGCCTGCCGGACAAGCCTTCCAGTACACGGTAGCGGTTCAAGGGCGACTCGCGGACCCGCAGCAATTCGGCGCCATTGTCGTCAAGTCGCAGAACGGTTCGATCACCCGGCTGCGCGACGTGGGTCGCATAGAACTTGGCGCCCAAACCTATTCCCAGGCTTTCCGTCTGAACGGCCACCAGGCCGCGGGCCTGGCGATCTCCCAGAATCCCGACGCCAACGCGCTACAGGTCGCGACCCTGGTCCGCGCCAAGATGGCCGAACTGGCACGCGCCTTCCCCCCCGGCCTGACCTACAGCATCCCGTTCGATACCACCGGCTTCGTCAAGGCTTCCATCCACGAAGTCTATAAGACGCTCATCGAGGCCGGCATCCTGGTGCTCGTCGTCATCCTGGTGTTCCTGCAGGACTGGCGTGCCACCCTTGTGCCGGCAACCACCGTGCCGGTGACCATTATCGGCGCCTTCGCCGCGATGGCGGCGCTCGGCTTCACCGTGAACCTGTCAACCTTGTTCGCCGTCATCCTGGCGATCGGCATCGTCGTCGATGACGCGATCGTGGTGGTCGAAGCCGCCGCGCACAACCAGGAACGCGGCATGTCGGCGCACGACGCCGCCGTGAAAGCCATGGACGAGCTGCTCGGCCCGATCATCGGCATCACGCTCGTGCTGATGGCGGTGTTCGTCCCTGCTGCATTCCTTCCCGGGCTCACCGGCAAGATGTACGCGCAGTTCGCGCTGGTGATCGCGGCCACCGCGCTGATCAGCGCCATCAACGCGGCCACGCTCAAACCCACGCAATGCGCGCTATGGCTGCGCCCGCCGGTGCCGCCGGAAAAGCGCAACATTTTCTTCCGCGGCGTCAACTACCTCTACAACCCGGTGGAAAATGCTTACACGCGCCTGATCGGCGCGATGACGCGCCACGCCGGCCTGATGGTCCTGATCGCCATCATCCTTTCCGGGATCGCCTTCTGGGGCATCAGCCGATTGCCCACCGCCTTCATCCCGACCGAGGACCAGGGCTACCTCATGGTCGCGGTGCAACTCCCGGATGGCGCCTCGCAGGAACGCACGCAGCACGCGATGGCGGAAGTCACCGACATCGCGCGCGCTACGCCTGGCGTGCAGGACGTCGTCGAGATCACCGGCATCTCCATCCTCGATAACAGCGCAAGTCTGTCGAGCGCCGGCGCCTCCTACATCATTCTCAAGGACTGGGGCGAACGCGGCAAGGTCAAAGGTGAAGATCTGCGTTCCATCTACATGCATATTCAGGGTGCGCTGGACAAGCTGCCGGATGCCAGGGCCCTCGTGCTGGTGCCGCCGCCGATCCAGGGGATCGGCAACTCGAATGGCTTCACCATGCAGGTTGAAGTCCGCGACGGCAATTTCGATTGGTCGAAGCTCGACCACATCACCCAGACCATGATCGCCGACGCATCGACGCAGACCGGCCTGCAGCATGTCAACTCCTCTTACCGCGCCGACGTGCCGCAGATCGAAGTCGATGTGGACCGCACGAAAGCCGAGACCTTGCAAGTGTCGGTTGGGGACGTGTTTAACGTGCTCTCCGGCTACATCGGCTCGGCCTATATCAACCAGTTCAACCTGTTCGGCCGCACTTTCCAGGTCTATGTGCAGGCCGATTCGAAATACCGCCTGCGGCCAAACGACCTCGAGTCGCTTTACGCGCGCAGCAGCAACGGCAACATGGTCCCGCTCGGCGCGCTGGTGACCCTCCATCCGGTCGTCGGCCCGGCATTGATCACGCTCTACAATCTCTACCCGTCATCGACCATCGTCGGCCTGCCCGCCCAGGGCTTCAGCTCCGGCCAGGCGATGTCGCTGATGGAAGAGATCGCCGGGAAGGTGCTTCCGCCGGGCACCGGCTACGAATGGACCGCCATGTCGTATCAAGAAAAAATAGTCGGCGGCCAGATCTACATGGTCTTCGGCATGGCGCTCCTGCTCGTCTATCTCTGCCTCGCCGGCCAGTACGAAAGTTGGATCGCCCCCGTGGCCGTGATCCTGGCCGTGCCGCTTGCCCTGCTCGGTCCGGCCCTCACGCTCGGCAGCCTCGGGCTCGCCAACAATCTCTATACCCAGATCGGCATCGTGCTGCTGGTGGCGCTGGCGGCAAAAAATGCCATCTTGATCGTCGAGGTCGCGCGCGAGCGGCGCGCCGAGGGCGAGCCGATCCTGCAGGCCGCAGTCGATGCCGCGCGCGTCCGGTTCCGCCCGATCCTGATGACCTCGTTCTCCTTCATCCTCGGCATGATACCACTGGTCCTCGCCACCGGTGCGGGCGCAGCATCGCGCATCTCCCTCGGACTGTCGGTTGTCAGCGGCATGATCGCCTCCACCTGCCTGGCCGTCTTGTTCGTGCCCTCGTTCTTCGTGGTACTGCAGCGGCTGGAGGAGCGGATGAAAGCGCGCAAGAAAATCCGCGAACCCGTCAGCCGGCCGGCGGAGTAACCGATGCTCGACATGACCGGCAAGGTCGCGATCGTCACCGGCGCCGGATCGGTCGGCCCCGGCTGGGGTAACGGCAAGGCCGCCGCGACTCTCCTGGCCCGGCAGGGCGCCGCCGTGTTTCTGGTCGACATCGACGAAACCGCGGCCCGGGAAACCGCCGGCATCATCGAGGGCGAAGCCCACACCTGCGCCGTGCATCGTTGCGACATGACGCAGGCGACCGACGTTGAAGCGATGGTGCAAGCCTGCCTCGACCGCTTCGGCCACGTCGATGTCCTGGTGAACAATGTCGGCGGCTCCGCCCCCGGTGATCCGGTGACGATGCCGGAGGAGGTCTGGGACCGACAGATCGACTTCAACCTGAAGACCGTGTTTCTCGGCTGCAAATACGCCCTTCCGGTGATGGAGCGGCAAGGCAAGGGCGCGATCGTCAACGTTTCCTCGGTGGCCGGCCTCCGCAACGATGGCCATGGGAGGCGTCAGCACGTCGCCTACAGCGCCAGCAAGGCCGCGGTGATCCAATTCACCCGCGCGACCGCTGGCGCTTTCGTGAAAAGGGGCATCCGCGCCAACACCGTCGTCCCCGGCCTGATGCATACGCCGCTGGTCGAGCAGCGCCTGGCGAAAACCGTGGCCGGCGGCGACGCCGCCGCCCTGATCGCCAGCCGCAATGCGCGCTGCCCGATGGGCCGCATGGGCACCGCCTGGGACGTAGCGCACGCGGTGCTGTTCCTCGCCTCCGACGAAGCAAACTACATCACCGGGACCGAGATCGTCGTCGATGGCGGTCTGATCCTGGCCTCGCCCTAAAAAGGAGCACCACCATGGCCGAGCCGCGGCTCAAGGAGCTTATGCCTGAAACCATGACCCCTGAACAGCGGCGGGTCGCAGACTCCATCCAATCCGGCCCGCGCGGCGCCGGCCTGCGCGGTCCGTTCAACGCCCTGCTGCGCAGCCCCGAACTTTGCGACTATGTGCAGAGAGTCGGCGAATACATCCGCTTCAAGACCTCGATCCCCGCGCGCCTGAACGAGCTCGCCATTATCATCGCCGGCCGCCGCTGGACGGCGCAATACGAGTTCTACGCCCACCGTCGTCTGGCGCTGCAAGCCGGCCTGAAGCCCGAGATCGCCGATGCCGTTGCCGAAGGTCGCCGCCCGGAGAACATGCAGGAGGACGAGGCGATCGTGCACGACTTCGCCACCGAGCTGCTGAACACCGGGCAGGTCTCCGATGCCGTCTATCAGCGCGCGCTGGACAAATTCGGCGAACGCGGCGTCATCGATCTGGTCGGCGCCGCGGGCTACTACACGATGGTTTCGCTGGTGCTGAACGTCGCCCAGGTCCCGCTGCCACAAGGCGAAATACCCCCGCTCCAGCAACTGACGTAGCGAGAAGAAGACTCACCGCAGCGACACAGGGGCAGCGTATCTCTCAACCTTCCCTACAAAGACAACCGCAACACCGCCGCGATCTCCCCCACAATCCCCCGCCGGAACGCCAGCACGCATACCACGAAGATCGCGCCCTGCGTCACCGTGACCCAGTCGCCGAACTGCGCGAGGTAATTCTCCATCGAGGTGGTCAGCACCGCCCCCACCACCGGCCCGAACACCGTGCCGAGCCCGCCCAGCAGCGTCGTCAACACCACCTCGCCGGAGCGCGAGTAGTGCACGCCATCCAGCGTGGCGATCCCGAACACCACCGCTGTCGTCGCCCCCGCAATCCCGGACAACGCGGTGGACAGCATGAACGCGATCAGCTTGTAGTCATTGGTCCGATACCCGAGCGACGTAGCGCGCGGCTCGTTCTCCCGGATCGCCTTCAGCACCTGCCCGAACGGCGAGTGGATCACGCGATGGATGAGCAAGAACCCGGCGATGAAGATCGCCGCCGTCAGCCAGTACATGTTCATGTCGCTACGCAGCGGAATGAACCCGAACGCGTGCCCGCGCGGCACCTGCTGGATACCGTCCTCGCCACCCGTAAACGGCGCTTCCAGGCAGAAGAAATACACCATCTGCGCCAGCGCCAGGGTGATCATGGCGAAGTAAATTCCGGACCGCCGGATCGCCAGGTAACCCAGGCAGAGACCCAGCACCGCCCCAGTGCCTCCGCCAAGCAAAATCGCCAACACCGCGTCGATTCCCCAGAACTTCAACGTCCAGGCCGCGACATAAGCGCCCATGCCGTAGAACGCAGCATGGCCGAACGACAGCAGCCCGACATAGCCGATCATCAGGTTGAACGCGCAGGCGAACAGCGCCGCCGTCAGCACCCGCATGAGGAAGATCGGATAGAGCACATAAGGCAGCACGACGATCAGCCCCAGCATCACCAGGAACACAACTGCCTGAGCACGGGTGAAGCCGAATACGGCCGTCCGGACGCGCCCAGTCTCCAGGTCCTGTGTCGTCACACTGGTGGACATCTCAGGCCGTCCTTCCAAACAGGCCGCGCGGCATGAACAGCAGCACGATCACCATCACCAGGAAGATCACTGTGGCCGAGGCCTGCGGATAAAACACCTTGGTCAGTCCCTCGATCACGCCGAGCCCGAAGCCGGTTATGACCGAGCCCAAGATCGACCCCATTCCGCCGATCACCACCACCGCGAACACCGTGTTGATGAAATTATCTCCCATATTTGGGTTTACCGAATAGATCGGCGCCGCCAGCACGCCGGCCAGGGCCGCCAGCGCCACGCCGCCGCCATAGGTCAGCGTGATCAGCCGGGGCACGTTCACCCCGAAGGCGCGCACCAGGGGCGCATTTTCCGTTGCCGCGCGCAGCCGTGCGCCCAGGAAGGTCTTCTCGATCAACGCCCAGGTCGCCAAACACACCACCAGCGCCACGACCACCACCCAGGCGCGGTAATTCGGCAGGAACATGAAGCCGAGATTGGTCGCTCCCTGCAACACCCTCGGGATCTCATACGGCAGGCCGGAGCTGCCGTAATAGTTACGGAACAGCCCTTCGATCACCAGCGCAAGCCCGAAGGTCAGCAGCAATCCATACAGGTGATCCAACTTATACAGGCGGCTGATCATCACCCGTTCCAGCACGATGCCGAAAATGCCGATGATCAACGGTGCCAGGATCAATGCCGGAAAATAGCCGATCCCGGCATAGTTCAGCAGCATCCAGGCCGCGAACGCCCCCATCATGAACAGCGCGCCATGCGCGAAGTTGATGATGTTGAGCATCCCGAAGATCACCGCCAGCCCCAGCGATAGCATCGCGTAAAAGGCACCATTGATCAACCCGAGCAGCAGTTGACCGAACAGCAGCGGGCCGGGAATGCCGAAGATGGTGAACATGTTTCAGACGCCCAGATATTCGTGCAGCTTATCCATGCTGGCGCCCAGCAGGTGGTTAGGGATCATATCCAGTACCTGTCCGTGCTCCATCACATAATGCCGGTCGGCGACCGTCGCGGCGAAGCGGAAATTCTGCTCCACCAGCAGCACGGTGAAACCGCGGTTCTTGATCTCGCGGATCGTACGCCCGATCTGCTGCACGATCACCGGCGCCAGCCCTTCGGTCGGCTCATCCAGCAGCAGCATCTTCGCCCCTGTCCGCAGAATGCGTGCGATTGCCAGCATCTGCTGCTCGCCGCCCGAAAGCTTCGTGCCCTGCGCGGTGCGCGCCCGCTCCCGCAGATTGGGAAACAGCGCATAGATCGTGTCCACATCCAGCCCGCCCGGCGCCACCACCGGCGGCAACAGCAGGTTCTCCGTCACGCTCAGCGACCCGAAGATGCCGCGCTCCTCCGGGCAGAACGCGATCCCCGCCCGCGCGATCGCCTCCGACGAGGTACCGATCAGTTCGCGGCCGCGAAAGCGAATGCTGCCTTCGCGCCGCGGCACCAAACCCATGATCGATTTCATCGTGGTCGTCTTGCCCGCGCCATTGCGGCCGAGCAGCGTCACCACCTCGCCTTCGCGCACTTCGAACCGTGCGCCATGCAGCACGTGGCTCTCGCCATACCACGCATTCAGGTCGTTTATTTCAAGCATGCACAACCTCGGGCGCCTCGGACCCCAAATAGGCGGCGATCACCTCGGGGTTGCATGAAACGCTGGCATAATCCCCTTCGGCCAGCACCCGCCCGCGCGTCAGAACGGTAATCGTGTCGCACAACCCCTGCACCACGGACAGGTTATGCTCCACCATCAGGATCGTACGGCCGGCGCGGATGCCGCGGATCAGTTCGACCACCCGATCCACGTCCGAATGCGTCATCCCCGCAGTCGGCTCGTCGAGCAGCATCATCTCGGGGTCGAGCGCCAAGGTCGTCGCGATCTCCAGCGCGCGCTTCTGCCCGTAAGCAAGCTGCCCGGCGATGACATCAGTGAAGCCCGACAGCCCGACATCGACCAGCAGTTCTTGTGCCCGCTCATCGAACGCGCGCAGGGTCCGTTCGGAACGCCAGAAATCGAACGAATTGCCGCGCACCCGCTGCAACGCCAACCGCACATTCTCAAGCGCGGTCAGCCGGGGAAACACCGCCGAGATCTGAAAGCTGCGCGCCAGCCCGAGCCGCGCCACCTGAGCCGGCTTCAGGCTGGTGATATCGCGTCCTTTGAAATGAATGCGCCCGCGCGTGGGTTGCAGAAACTTGGTCAACAGGTTGAAACACGTGGTCTTGCCGGCACCGTTCGGTCCGATCAGCGCGTGGATAGTCCCCTCGCGCACCTGCAACGATACATCATCCACGGCAACGAAGCCGCTGAACTCCCGCGTCAGCCCATGCGTCTCCAGGATGATGTCGGACAACCCTGGACGTCTCCCGGTTGCTCTATGAAGCCATTTCTACCGGGTTGATTTGCATATCGCCGATGAGGGCGCAAGATTCCCGCATGAGATTGCGCAGCCCCCTCTTCGCCCCCGGCGATTCCGAGCGCAAGGCCTCGAAGGCGATCGCCTCGGCAGCGGATGCGGTGATCCTCGATCTCGAGGATTCTGTCGCCGCACCGGCAAAGGAAACCGCGCGCGCGATGGTGACGACGTTGCTCCGCGCCATGGACGGTCAGCCCCGCAAACGCGATCTCATCGTGCGGGTGAACCCGCGCGGCACAGCCTGGTACCTCGCCGACCTCGCCGCCGTTGTTCCGGCCGGACCCGCCGCCGTCATGCTGCCGAAGTGTTCAGGACCGCATGACCTCCGCGCGCTCGACCATCACCTCGAAATACTGGAAACCGCCTCCGCTCTGCCGGTCGGCAGTATCGGCGTCATCGCTATCGCGACCGAAACGGCCGCCTCGGTGTTCACCCTCGGCCGCTACGCCGGCGTTGCTCCGCGACTGACCGCTTTCTGTTTCGGCGCCGAGGACCTCTCGGCCGATCTCGGCATTATTCCCCGTCGCCCTGACGGCAGCTACAACGCCGCCGCCGGCTTTGCCCGCGCCGCCGTGCTGACTGCCGCCGGCGCCCTGGGGGTGCCGGCGCTCGACACGCCCTGGCCCGACCCGCGCGATCCGGACGGCCTGCGCCGCGAAGCGGAAGCCGCCGCCGCCGACGGCTTCGCCGGAAAGATTCTGATCCATCCGGCGCAGATTGAGGTCGCCAACGCCGCCTTCACCCCTTCCTCCGAACAGGTGCGATGGGCGGAACGTGTACGTGACGGCTTCGCGGCCAATCCCGAGGCCGGCGTGTTCGCGCTCGACGGCAAGATGATCGACCGGCCGCATTACAAGCTGGCGATGCGCATCCTCGCCGCCGTCGGGCGCTAGCACCGGCGGCCTGGGACCGGAACGCATCGCCGCTGCCGTCGTTTCGGTGCACATGCTGCCCTACGGCCCTCTGCCGCCCGAAACGATCCATCTCTGCGTGGACATGCAGCGCGTGTTTGCCGAAGACACGCCGTGGCACACGCCCTGGATGCCGCGCGTCCTGCCGGTGGTGCGGCGGATCGCAGAAGCGCATCCGGAACAGACAATCTTCACGCGCTTCCTGCCGCCGCACCGGCCCGACCAAGCCGGCGGCGCCTGGCGCCGCTATTACGAGCGCTGGCGGGAACTGACCCTCGATCACGTCGATCCAGCGATTTTCGACCTGCTGGACCCGCTGCGGGCACTGGTACCGCCGGCCGCCAGCATTGCCAAACCGACCTATTCGCCCTGGGGCACGCCGGAATTCGACGCGCTCATGCAGGCGCGAAAGCCGCCGACGCTGGTCATCACCGGGGCCGAAACCGATGTGTGCGTGCTGGCGTCGGTATTCGGCGCCATGGACCGCGGCTACCGAATCGTGCTGCCGGTCGATGCGCTATGCAGTTCCTCCGATGAGTCCCACGACGCCTTACTCATGCTGTATCGGCAGCGGTTTTCGCAACAGGTGGAAACAGCCGAAACGAACGAACTTCTAGCCGCGTGGCCATAGCCTCGCCGCCGCCTCTGCCGCGGAAACGGACGAAGTTTCGCGCGCCTCCGGAGTCGGCACTGGCCTGGGTCCTGGCGTCCTGGGCGGCACAGGCGAAGCAGCATGGTTTGCTCCACGTCACAGAGCGCAATGGCAGCCTACCAGCGCTTGCAAAATGGCGCGTGGCTCGATCCCGCGTTGGAGGTGATTGTGCTGCCCGCCTGGGATTCGCCCCCGTACGACCGGGCGCTCCCGAGCGGCGAGGTGACCGCGTCGCGCGTCGCCGGGCTGTTCCGATCGGCCGAAGCCCCGCGCAAAACACGTCTTGTGCTTACCAGCGCCGAGGCCATTGCACAGCGCGTACCCCCGCCAGCTAGGTTGCGCGACCGCGGCGTGCGGCTCCGAACCGGCGGCGAAGTGGAACTGGAATGGCTGATCGTGACACTCGAGGCGTTCGGGTACGAGTTCGAAGACCAAGTGGAAGAACGTGGGCAAGCCGCGCGCACCGGGGCGGGCGTGGATGCGTTCGTCACCGGCCTCGAAAGCCCCCTGCGACTGGAGATCGGGGACGGCGTGCTGCGCAGCATCCGGATGTTCGACGTGGTGGATCAGCGCAGTACCGGCGACCGTGATGCCGTGCTGCTGCTGCCGGTGTCCGAAGCGTTTGCAGTGCCCGGCGAAACCGTGCGCGGTGTATCCACACGGTTGCTGCCGCCAGGCGAGCGCGCAACGTTGTTCGATTATCTTTCGGATGCCGTCATTTCGTTCGAAAATGGTGTGCGCGAACGGCTGGATGACTGGCAGGAAATGGTGAGCGACGCGTTCCGGACACTCGGCCGCGCCGGTGAGACGGAAACGGCGATAGAACCGCCCAAAAATCTGTATCTCACCGCGGCCGAGCTGAACAATGGTTTCAACCATGCCAGAATAGAATTCTCTTCTGGACAGGGCGAACTGATCGCCGCAGCAGAGTTGGGTGCGCCGCCTGCGACCCTCTCGGCGGTGATACAGCAAGCGCGATCGCGTGCCAGTGCCGGGGATGCCGTCCTCATTGGTGCCGCGCCGCATCTGATTGGTCCGCTGCGCCGGCGGATGGGCCAGGAGAGGCGCGTGCTGGCCGGATGGGCCAAAGCCAGGACGCTGACGGCAGGGCAGACGGCACTCCTTCCATTCGAAATCACCGATACGTTCCGTGCCGCCGGCCTTTGGCTCTTGTCTGCGCCGCAACCGCCCGCTGCGCATTCAACGAAACAGACCGTTTTTGCCGGTGATATGCTGCGCATCGGCGATTTTGTGGTTGAGCCGGAGCACGGCCTGGCCCGCCTCACCGGGCTGACGATGCTGGAGGAGCCGTCCGGGTGTCGCGAATTCCTCACCCTCGCCTTTGCCGGGCAAAAAAACCGGCTGGTGCCGTGTGAGGACGCCGGGACAGTGTGGCGCTACGCTTCGGGTGCCGCCCCGGTTGCCACCGATCACCTCACCGGCGATTCCTGGCAGCGCCGGCGCTCCGAGATCGCCGAAGATATCGCCGTGGTCGCCACGGGCATCGTGGCGCAGCGACAAGCGCGGGAAGCAGCAACCGCGTCGACGATCACCCCGCCGCGGGAGGCGTTCAATCGTTTCACCCGCCGTGTTCCTTATCCGTTGACGATTGATCAGCGGCAGGCGATCGAGGTGGTGCTTGCCGATCTGGCGCGCGGGCGACCGATGGAACGGCTGCTGTGCGGCGATGTCGGGTTTGGCAAGACCGAGGTCGCGCTGCATGCAGCGACCGCGGTGGCACTGGCCGGGCGACAGGTCGCGCTCGCCGCGCCCACGACATTGCTGGCCGCGCAGCATCTGGAGACGTTCCGTCGTCGGCTCGCCGGTTTTGGCTTTCGTATCGAGCCGCTGATTCGTTCCACGAGCACGCCGGAAGCGCGGCGGACGCTGCACGGGATCGCCAGTCGTGAAGTGCATATCGCTATCGGAACGCATGCGCTAGCGTCATCCAAGGCACGGTTCTGCGATCTCGGCTTGGTTATCATGGATGAGGAGCAGCGCTTCGGAGAACGGCACAAACAGGCGTTGCGCGCGCTTCGTGAAGGCGTGCACGCGCTGACAATGACCGCGACCCCGCTGCCGCGCAGCCTGCAATCCGGGCTGATCGGGTTGTTCGACCTCAGTCTGCTGACGACGCCCCCCGTGGCCCGCCAGCCGGTGCGGAGCGTGGTCGTCGATTTCGACCGGGTGATCGTCCGCGCGGCTCTGCTGCGCGAATCCCGCCGTGGCGGGCAGAGTTTCGTTGTCTGTCCCCGCATCGAGGATATCGCGCCGATGGCGACGCGCCTGAGCGAGCTGGCGCCTGAACTGACGATCGCACAGGCGCACGGCAAACTGCGCGGCGAACAGCTCGACAGGGTGATGCTGGAATTCGCGCAGGGTCGGGCGGATGTGTTGTTGGCAACCAGCATCATCGAGTTCAGGACTCGATATTCCGAACGCCAATACGATGCTGGTTTGGCGCCCCGACCGGTTCGGGCTGGCCGAGTTGCACCAGTTGCCCGGTCGGGTTGGGCGCGGACGTGCTCGCGCCGCGGTCTATCTGCTCACCGATCCGGCGCATCCCATATCGAGCGCGGCGCGCAAGCGGCTGAACCGGCTTGCCGCGTTATCGCGCCTCGGGGCGGGATTCGCCATCGGTGCCGCCGATCTCGATCTGCGCGGTGCCGGCGATCTGCTGGGCGAAGCGCAATCCGGACATATCCGTCTGCTCGGCAGCGAGCTGTACGGGCATCTTTTGAACCGCGCGCTAGCGATAGCGCGTGGTGAAGCGGTTGCGGCCGACTGGCGCCCGGAACTTGCACTCGAAACCAGCGCGTTCATCCCCGCTGACTCGGTGCCTGAACCGGACGTTCGGCTGGAGCTGTACCGGCGGCTTGATAGGCTGGACAGCGACGCGGCGCTGGATGCGTTCACCGAGGAATTGGAAGACCGGTTCGGCGATGTCGTCGCGCCCACCCGAGCACTGATCGATGTCGCCCGACTGCGGCTGCGTTGTCGATATCTGCTGATCGACGCGGTGCACGCCGGACCCGATGCAGTCGCGCTGACACCGCGGCCTGACTGTCCCGTGGAGAAACAGGCGCGACGGCTCAACGCTTCGATAAAAGGGGAGCGGCTGATCCTGTCCATCGCGGAGACCAAACCGTTGGTCCGGCTCGCCCGCGTGATCGAGGCCCTGGCCTGATGTCAGTCGAATACCCCTCACGAAGCTGGCGCGGCCATCGACGAACCCGCCCATTCGGCATGACCGGGCTCGGCCAGGTTTGGCCCAGCCATCCACGTCTCTTCTGGGATGCGACGCTAAGCACTGTCGAGGAGCTGCCGGCAACCGGGCGGAACCGGTGGCGTTGCCCCGGCATGAACCCGGAAGCTGATTGATGCCGCGTCGTGCTCTGGTTTTGGGCGGGGGCAACGCCGTCGGCGCCTATTTCGCCGGTGCTTACGAGGCGTTGCACGCCGCGGTGCAGGAGCCGGACTGGGTGGCCGGCAGTTCGGTCGGTGCGATCACCGCGGCGCTGATCGCCGGCAATTCGCCGCCGCTCCGGCTGGAACGCCTGCGTCGGTGGCGGGAACGCGCCTCAGCGCCGAACTGGCTGCCGCCCTTCGCGCGCGCTTCGCAATGGGCGGCAGCGATCGAATCGCGGCTGCTCGGGCGCCCGGCGCTGTTCCACACGCGCATGCTGGGCCTGCGCACCGCCTCGCCTGAGCAGGCGAGCGTGTACGACACCACGCCGATGCGCGAGACGCTGACCGCGCTGATCGACTTCGATCGGCTCAACGGCGGCGACATGCGCGTTTCCATCAAATGCACCGACCTCGAAGGTGGGGAAGAAGTTGCGTTCGATACGGGACAAGATCGACTCGGCCCCGAACATCTGATGGCGAGCGCTGCGCTGATCCCCGACCTCCCGCCGGTGCGCGTCGGCGGCCGGCTGCTCGTGGATGGTGGGCTCGCGTCCAACACGCCGGCGGAACTCGCGCTGGAAGAAGACCTGCTGGCTGAGGTGGAGGGCGAAGGTGGCCGCGTTGCGATGGTCGCGCAGCGTCATGGGCTATCGGAGAGCCTGCTCTACAACTGGCGATCGGCGACGAAGGCGGCGGTGCCGCCGCACGGGCCGGAGCCGACGGAGTTCAGGCCAATTGGTGTGATCGGTCGGGCAAATGAAGCGCCGCCGGCCCTGCTGGTGGCGCCTGAGCCGCAGTTGCCGAAAGGCGAGCAGCGGGAAGGACGCACCAGCAAGATCGAGATCGCGCTTCCCAATGGCGTGCGGGTGAAGGTCGGTGAATTGGTCAGTGAGAAGGCCCTGTCGCGGGTCTTGCGTGCCGTGCAGGCCTTGGTGTGATCAGCCTCGCACCTGGCACCAAGGTCTTCCTCGCCTGCCGGCCGGTTGATCTGCGCAACGGGTTCGATGGCCTGGCAGCCAAGGCACAGCAGATCATCGGCGCCGACCCGTTCAGTGGTCACCTGTTCCTGTACCGCGGCAAGCGGTGACTATTTGAAGGCACTGTACCTGGGACGGCAGCGGTCTGTGCCTGTTCGCCAAGCGGTTGGAGAAGGGCCGCTTCGTGTGGCCACCGATTGTCGGTGGCGCGATGACGCTGACGGCGGCGCAATTGGCGCTGCTGCTGCATGTCGCTCGCCACGGCTGACCTGCCCACCGATGCCGACCATCACCCAGGCACCTGCGCCGGCGATGCCGACATCGCGTGGTCGTGCCACACCGGCAATGCTCGCGCATCTGCTGGTGGCGAAATACTGCGATCACCTGCCGCTCTACCGGCAGAGCGACCTCTATGCTCGCGACGGGGTCGGTCTCGACCGATCCAGGCTGTGCGACTGGGTCGGTCAGGCGGCATGGCGGCTGGCGCCGATTGTCGAGGGGATCAGACGACACGTGTTCGCCGCGGAGAAGATCCACGGCGATGACACTACCGTGCCGGTGCTGTCGCCAGGTCTCGGCCGAACCAAGAGCGGGCGGCTTTGGGTGTATGTGCGCGACGATCGACCATTCTGGGGCACGGCGCCGCCGGCGGCCGCCTACTTCTACAGTCCCGATCGTGGTGGCGCGCATCCGGCTAGGCATTTGGCAGAGTTCACCGGCTTCCTGCAGGCTGATGGCTACGCTGGCTTCGAGGCACTCTACGATCAGCGCGCCACCGGTCGGCGGCTTGGCGCAAACAGGGCGATCACCGAGGTCGCCTGCTGGGCGCATTGCCGGCGCAAGTTCTTCGATGTCTGGGACACCAAGAAGTCGCCGGTCGCCCGGGAGGCGATCGAGCGCATTGCCGCGTTCTACGCCATCGAGGCCAAAGCGCGCTTCGCGCCGACCGATGAGCGGCTGATGCACCGAACCGATGCCGCGCCGCTGCTCGCCGCGTTCTTCGACTGGGCCAGCAAAGTCGTCACCAGGCTGTCGGCAAAGTCGGAGCTGGCCGAGGCATTCCGCTATACGCTGAAGCGGCAGCAGGCATTGTCGCGCTTCCTCACCGACGCAAGGCTCGAGATCGACAACAACATCGCCGAGAACGCCATGCGCGGCATCGCGCTCGGACGGAAGAATTATCTGTTCGCCGGATCAGATGCCGGTGGCGAGCGCGCCGCCGCCATCTACTCCATCCTGCAGACGGCCAAGCTCAATGAAATCAACCCGGAAGCGTATCTGCGCGACACCCTCGACCGGATCGCCAACGGGCACCCGATCAGCCAGATCAATGTACTGATGCCGTGGACACTCGCGACACCGCCCTGATCCAACGGTCGTCACCAAACGCTCTGATGTCCGTTGTCAATCGGTCGGGCAGGTTCTTTTGACCGCGATCGCGGTGGCCGCTCTAGATGGATGCGCACGGGAGGAAGCGAGGCTGTTCGACGTCGGTGATCAAGCTCTGATGCGCGGGTTGGATACCGCATTTCCGAGTATGCGTCCGAGGCGTTCCCTGTCTTACTGCGGGCGTCGGCGATGCCGGCCACAAAGCGTCCGACGGGAGTTCCTCTGCCGTCGCCTCGCCCCCACCCGTGAGCAGCGGGAGCGTTGGCGCGCTGCTATGCTGGCTGAACCATTCTTCCGATCGCCCAAATGAAGCCTGCGAGCTCACGCGCGATCGCGGTGACCACCACCGTCAGCTTTTTGCCGCGACGAGCAAGCGCTCGGTAGCGTGCGCACAGACGTGCCTGCGCCTTCAAGGCGATGTCGCGCACCGCGGACGGCACACGCTCGTGGACGTAATGCTTCAACTTGCTGGTCCTCGGCAAATAACGGTAGGTCCAGGCGCTCTCGACCAATGCGCGGCGTACGCGTCCGTTGCCGGCCTTGGTGATGCCGAGGCGTCGGACACTGTCACCGGTCGAGCGCTCGCTCTGATGTCCGTTGTCAATCGGTCGGGCAGGTTCTTTTGACCGCGATCGCGGTGGCCGCTCTAGATGGATGCGCACGGGAGGAAGCGAGGCTGTTCGACGTCGGTGATCAAGCTCTGATGCGCGGGTTGGATACCGCATTTCCGAGTATGCGTCCGAGGCGTTCCCTGTCTTACTGCGGGCGTCGGCGATGCCGGCCACAAAGCGTCCGACGGGAGTTCCTCTGCCGTCGCCTCGCCCCCACCCGTGAGCAGCGGGAGCGTTGGCGCGCTGCTATGCTGGCTGAACCATTCTTCCGATCGCCCAAATGAAGCCTGCGAGCTCACGCGCGATCGCGGTGACCACCACCGTCAGCTTTTTGCCGCGACGAGCAAGCGCTCGGTAGCGTGCGCACAGACGTGCCTGCGCCTTCAAGGCGATGTCGCGCACCGCGGACGGCACACGCTCGTGGACGTAATGCTTCAACTTGCTGGTCCTCGGCAAATAACGGTAGGTCCAGGCGCTCTCGACCAATGCGCGGCGTACGCGTCCGTTGCCGGCCTTGGTGATGCCGAGGCGTCGGACACTGTCACCGGTCGAGCGCTCGCTTGGCACCAGGCCGAGGTAGCCCATGAGTTGGCGAGGCGTGTCAAAGCGGCGCAGGTCTCCAACCTCGACCATGATGGTCGCGGCGGTGACCAGGCGAACGCCTCGCAGTGCCTGGAGTGCGTCCACGGCCGGCGCTAACGACCAGCCGGGCAAGAACTCGACAATGGCTGCCTCGACGCGCGTCAGCCTTTCCTGAGCATGCTGCGCGGCGAGGATCATCTCCTGCAGCACGAGTTGTTGGGCCGGATGTCCGAAGTGCTGGGTTTGCAGCCACTGTCGATGCCGTGCACCCCAGGTCTTCTTGCCGGGATAGCTCCGGCCATAACGCAGCATCAACGACGAGATCGACTGCTGTTTGCGGCGCAGATCATCGACGGCCGCCTCCCGCGATCGGATCAGTTCACGGACCGCTTCATGCGCCTCGTCCGGCACCCAAACAGCCGTCAGCTCGCCGGCACGCAATAGCCGCGCGAGCTGCACAGCATCGCGTCGGTTCGTCTTGACCCGATCGCCGGGCTTGCGGGGGATCAGCGAGGGCGCGACCACGGTACAGGAGTGGCCCATGCCGACCAGTTGCCGATGCAACCCATACCCGGTCGGGCCTGCTTCGTAGCAGAAGTGCAATCGGCGGTGATGCTTCGCGAGCCGCGCAACCAGCCGGCGAACGGACGTCGGGTCGGCATCGATCTCGCCCAGGTATCTAATCTCGCCTTGCCGGCCGTCCTCCGCAACGGCTACGGCGTGCCGGGCCTTGGCTACATCCAACCCGACAAAAACTTCGCTATCCTGATCCATGGCTCGTCCCCCTGCGCTGAGGAAAGGCTCGCCCTATGCGAGCAACCCTCGTTGACCCGCACAGCGTGGGACGAGCCACCCCGGTTAAGGAACGGACATACGGTCTTACGACCAGGCCAGCAGTGCCGCCGTAGTGGGCTTTACGGAAAGTGGGGCAATCGCCCGGCTGTGTTGTAGTCGTCATTCTCACTCATCCCAGCACGCTGACTGGCAATCTGATATTTGCTGATCGACGCATTCCAGAAAGTTGTGAACGCCAGCCATCGCGGCTCGCAAGTCTGAAAGATCAATCCAGTTAATTCTGATATCGAGCAGCCGCCCTTTCGTATCCGAGGCAGAGCGAAAGGTGAAGGAACTGGGGTCAACCTCCGCGAATTCCTCTATCAGCTTTGCGAGCGTATCCAGAGGGGCGGAGTTCGCTCCCGATTGAAATGCTCGATCACCTCCCGGCATCTGGGCCAGATGTCCGCAAGCTGGTGACTACGAAATTCGGGGTATGCCCGGCGTGATGGCCGTGTCTTCAAGAAGCTGCTTCAGCAGCAGTTCCAGCGAATGGCGACAGCAGAAGACGATAGGATAGATCAGTTTTGGCCGAAGATAAGGCTCGGCTTCGGTCTCCGCCACTAGCAAATCGGCGGCGCGATGATAATCACGGATTATATGCCATCGCCGCTCTTTGCCGTCTCTTGCCAGCCATGCGCCATAAGCTGGCGGCGCAGGGGGATGGCAACGTTTTATTGCCGCCTCAGACGCATCCTTGCGACTTCCTGGTATTTGCGCGGGTGCTTGGCCGGATGCCGGCGTCGGATGGACGCCCTGATGATCGATGCCTTCGCGCTCCAATGTTGTGACCGTGCAGAGCTTGCGCAGATTGGCGGCGCTCTTTGCGGCCCTTGGGCCAAATCGCGTTCCTTATGAACGGTGATCGACGTTGCCGAAGGATCCGGTCAGTTGCGCCCTTATGTCCGGCCTATGACGCGACACTTGCCGCTGGCCATCATGGGTGTGCGCGTACGTGTCAGGCACCAATCTGCTTTAGCGTGCTCAAGGCACGTAACCGTGTGCGGTATTGCCTGAAATGCCTTGACCAAGGCCTTCCCATCACGCCGATCAGCACCTCCTGCCGGATCAGCCGGGCTTGCGCCCGCCGCCTACCTGTTGCGCCAGAACGTCACGCTGGGACGGCGGTACGTCCTTTCGCATGGTAGACTTCGTTGCGCGTCATCAACGCCCACGCGATGCGCGCCATCTTGTTCGCCAAAGCCACAGTCACCAGCCTGACAGGGCGGCGTTGCAGAACGGCTCTTACCCAGATGCGGGCGGCACTATTCCAGTGGGCCGCCCGGTGAACCATCGATGTGGCGCCCAGCACCAACAATCTGCGTATGTCCCGATTGCCCGCTTTGGTGATGCGGCCAAGACGGGTCTTGCCACCGGTGGAGTGCTGCCGGGGCACCAGGCCGAGCCAAGCGGCAAAATGCCGTGCGCTCTTGAATACCCTAATATCCGCAACCGTCGCTGCGATCATAGACGCGGTGACCGGACCAACGCCGGGAATCGTTGCCAGGCGACGTGCGGTGTCATCGTGCCGAGCGTGGGCGACGATCGCGTCTTCAAATGTCTTGATGCTTCCAGCGAGCGCGTTGCAGTGTTCGAGTAATTCCCCGATGACCAGCCGTGCTTGCTCAGGGACCGACTCGTCCGCATCGACCAGCACCATCAGCTCCCGCAGCTTGCCGATGCCCTGCGGAACCGTCAGGCCGAACTCGGTGGCCAAACCGCGCATGGCGTTCACCAGCATCGTCTGCTGCTTGACCAGGAGGGATCGGGCTGAATGCAAAGCCAGGATATCCTGCTGTTCTATGGTCTTGAGTGGCACAAACTTTATATCGGGCCGGGATGCCGCCGCACAGAGTGCCGCCGCGTCAGCGGCATCGTTCTTCTTGCCCTTCTTCACGAACGGCTTGACTGCTTCAGGTGCAATCAACTTCACGTCGTGTCCCAGCGCAGACAACACGCGAGCCCAATGATGCGCGGCGCCACACGCCTCCAAAATAAGCGTGCACGCCTGCTGCTTTTCAAAGAAGCTGATCAGCTCACTCCTTCGCAGCTTACGCCTGATCTCCGTATTGCCATTTTCATCCACGGCGTGAACCTGGAAGACGGACTTGGCGTGGGCGGCTCCATTCTATCGGTTCTGACGACCCGCACCGTGGCACATTTGATGCCGTTGGGGCCGTCCACCCCATCTGCTTGATTTGTGCCAAGCTCTTCGATAATGCAAAGTAGTTCCGCCGGTTGCCGAATGCTGTTAGCATGGCTTACTGTGTGGCTCAAGACGCCGAGGAGAAAGGAGGTTGGTATGAGCTACGATCCTCCGACGCCCGCGATCCTGCTGGTCGACCCCTATAACGGCTTCCTAAGCGAGGGCGGAAGAATTTCCAAAAGAAGGATCGCGGGTAGCGGCGGCGGCCCCGCTCGTCGAGCCGGAACGCGAGTATTAGGCGTAAAGGATCGCAGCTCGGCAGGCCATGTTGACATGGATGTGCGGGTGATCGTGCGGCCGGACCGTTAGCGCAGCCGACAGGACGAGGATTTACTGCTGGCACCGAAGGAGAACCAGATGGGAGATCAAGACGTCCGCGCCGCACTGGATCAGCATTGGGCGGCGTCCGATTCCGGCGACTTTGAGACCGAGCATGCCATCTACCACGAGGATGCAGTGCTCGAGTACCCCCAATCCCGCGAGCGTATCCGCGGCCAACGCAATATACAGACCGCGCGCACCCTTCAGGCCAACCAAGAAGCGCTTTTTCATCCACCGGATCCGCGGTTGGCGGCGATCTCTGGATCACCGAATACATCCTCACCTATGACGATCAGCCATCCTACACGGTGAGCATCATGGAGTTCAGGAACGGTAAGGTCACACGGGAAACCCAATACTTCGGCGCTCCGTTCGAGGCCAGCGCGTGGCAAAGCCAATGGGTTGAACCGATGGACACGTGATCTCGAAGTTCGGAATCCCCCTGGAATGAGCAGGGGAGGCGTGCGTCGCCGCGGCTTAAACGAGCTGGAGCGGGGGCGGCTGCACGGGGCGGCCGCGGCCTATGCGCGAACGGCGGCGCTGGCGGGGTGACGGATTGGCGGTCGCCATCCCGAGCAGCACGGTGGCCACCGCAAAAGCGATGGTCCATCTGTGTGCATCTGTGGTTCCATTCCTGCGCTCATGTCGATCGGGGCGCATCTGATGCACAGATAAAGTTTGCCGGAGACTGCTTCGCTGCGCTCGCAGTGACGGCGATGCTCTCTCGCAGCCGCCCTACCAGCCGATGGCGTACGCTGTGCGCCGCGGGTCGGCGCCTGCCCATTTCACGCCCGTCTCCAGGTCCAACACGATGGTGCAAACCGACCCGGCCAGATATTTGCGCGGCGGCCAGAGTTCGACACGATGGCCCAGCGCGGCAAGACCCTCGATCACCCGCTCGCCCAAATCCGCTTCGACATACAACAGCCCTGGTCGATATACATGCGGCAAGGTCGATTCCGGCCAGGACGCGCTGGCGACACGCGGCGCCTCCACAGCCGATTGCGGGTCCATGTTGAACACCGCCAGACCAAGGAAGATCTGCAGCATCGCCTGGCCGAGCACCTCGCTGCCGGGCGAGCCGAACGGAATGATGCATTTGCCAGGACGGATCGCCAGCGCCGGATTCGCCGACATACGCGGGCGCCGACCAGGGCCGACGCGCGCCGGATGATCAGGCGCGGTGTAGCCCCGCGAGCCCCACAGCGACGGCAATATACCGATGCCCGGCACGACCGGACCGCCGATCGTGCCGTCGCTCGGGGTAGCGGCGAAGACATTCCCGTGCCGGTCGGCGACGCACAGGAAAGAAGTCGCCGGTTTCGTCGAAGCGGGCTGCGCGGCGGCTGAAGGGTCCGGGCGCCAGGGCCGAACCTCGCGGCCGACAATGCCCGACGGCGGCATCTCGGGCCAGGCGCGGGCCGGGTCGAGCAACGCGCGGCGTTGCGCGGCATATGGTTTCGACAGCAACGTCTCCAGCGGTACGTCGGTGAAGTCGGGATCGCCGAAATAGGCCTCGCGGTCGGCGGCCGCGAGCTTCAGGGCTTCCACAACTGCGTGCAGATGGGCCGCCGAGTTGTGGCCCATCGCGCGCAGATCGATCGGGTCCAGCAGGTTGAGCGCCTGCAGCAGCATCGGCCCCTGCGACCAGGCGCCGCAGGCGTAAACGTCGAAGTCCCGGAACGTGGTGCGGCAGGCAGGCTCGAAGCGCGCTTCGAACGCGGCGAGGTCGTCGCGGGTGAGCCAGCCACCGTTGTCCGCGTGATACCGTGCGATCGCGGCGGCAATGTCGCCGCGATAGAACGCCTCATGCGCGGCGCGCAGGCCGGCGAGGCGGCCGGCGCCGGCATGCGCACGCTCCTGGTCGGCCATGTAGTGCAGCGTGCGGGCAAGATCGGCCTGCACGAAATTTTCGCCCACCGCCGGCACACGTCCGCCGGGAAGGAAGATCGCGGCCGTGCCCGGCCATTGCCGGATCTCATGCTGGTGGGCGGCGAGGATTTCGGCGAAGAACGGATAAACGGGAAAACCGTCACGCGCGAAACGGATTGCCGCCGCGGCGACGTCGCCGAACGACATCGTGCCGTAGCGGGTGAGCGTGGCGATCCAGTTGGCCGGCGCGGCGGGGACGACGGTCTGCAGAATGCCCTCGGGAATGCGCCCGCCGAAATTGGCGCGGAAATGCTCGGCGCTGGCGGCGCGCGGCCAGGGGCCGACACCGCTGACGGTGATCACCTGGCCGCTGTCGGCATGATACAGCATGATCGGGGCGACGCCGCCGAAGCCGACGAACTGGCTTTCCAGCACATCGATCGCGAGCCCGGTCGCGATGCCGGCATCGACAGCGTTGCCGCCCGCTTCCAGCACTTGGATGCCGGCGAGCGAAGCCCCGTAGTGGCCCGATACGACCACGTGCTGCCGGGCCATGATGTTCGGCCGGTTCGGCCGATGGGGCGTGAACAGTCGCGCGCTGTCGAGCATAGACTGGCATCCTTCGTACCATCGGGCGCTCCCCAGGGTTATACCGCCCGGTTGGGAATTCCCAACATTCGATCCACCACCGCCCAACCCGAGCTTGATCACAGTCGATTGCCGGCGTGCGCATTCATTACGCCGGCAGCGGCTCGACTTCACGCATCTGGAGGGTTCGTACGTGAGTGATCGTCAGGCTTGGCGCTTTACTGGAATGCTCAACAAAGTCCCTGAAGTCACGCTCGCCTTCTGGGTCACCAAGATCATGTCCACAACCGTGGGTGAGACCGGCTCAGACTACCTTGCGATCCATGTCGGCATCGGCACTCTCATCACCGACGCCATCATGCTCACGCTACTGGTGATATCGCTCATCCTGCAGCTCCGTGCACGAGAGTACGTGCCCTGGCGATATTGGCTGACCGTCGTCCTGGTCAGCGTGGTCGGGACCGAGATCACCGACTTCCTCTCGGACAAGCTCGGTGTGAGCCTCTACTGGAGCACGGGGGTTTTCGCCGTGGTCCTGGGGGCAACGTTCGTGATCTGGTACGCGATCGAGCATACTCTCTCGATCCACACGATCGTCACGCGGCGCCGTGAGCTTTTCTACTGGACGGCAATCCTGTTCACCTTCGCGCTGGGCACAGCCGCCGGAGATCTTGCAACGGAGGCTTTGCAACTGGGCTTCAGGGTTGGCGTGATCGTGTTCGGGGCACTCATCGTGATGACCACGCTGGCCTATTATCGGGGCGCCAACCCGGTCCTGACATTCTGGATCGCGTACGTGCTGACCAGGCCGCTGGGCGCCTCGGTCGGCGATCTGCTGTCGCAGGCACACATCGATGGAGGACTGGGCCTGGGTACGATCAGCACGAGCGCCGTATTTCTCGCAACCATCATCGTGCTCGTCACCTGGCTCAGTTTCAGCGCGAACGGACAGGCCGCCGCCGCGAAAGTGGATCATTGGGGCCCCAGGTTGGGAAACCGTATAGCGCGGTCCCGGGGGCGCCAATCCCACCCCGACTAAATCGACGTTCAGCGGAAGGCAGCCCGCCCCCGCCAGGACTACATCGAGACTGAAACATGAGAACCACATACCCCGCCGCGATCGCACTCGCCGGCATTCTTTCTGTTGCTGCCGCTGGCTCCGCGCTCGCTGCCCGCAACGGCGAGGCGCAGGAGGAGACCGCCCTCCAAGGGACCAAACTGACCCTCTCGCAGGCGATTGCGACCGCCGAGCAGCGGACGGGGGGCAAGGCGTACGATGCGGGGGTGGACATGGATCACGGAACACCACGCATTGTTGTCGAGACAAACGGGCCGGATGGCGTCCATACCGTGATCGTGGATGCACAGAACGGCCAGGTGGTGGACAGCCGTTCCGGCGGCGAGGCCGACTGATCGCGGACGCCCCGTATCGACTCTCACGCAGCGAAGCGGAGCGATGCACGCTTCGCTGCGTTCGGGTACCAGCGACGGAGGCGGAGATGAAGGTCTTGCTGATCGAGGACGACCGGGAAACCTCCGCCTATGTCGCGCGCGGCCTGCGTGAGCAGGGCCATGTCGTCGATGTTGCCGCGACCGGGCGCGACGGGCTGTTTCTCGCCACAGATGGCGGACACAACGTGCTGATCGTCGACCGTATGCTGCCGGGCCTGGACGGTGTCGGTCTGGTCGAGGTCTTGCGGCGGACGGGGATGAAAGCGCCGGTGCTGTTCCTGACCGCGCTCGGCGGGGTCGGCGACCGGGTGCGTGGGCTCGAAGCGGGCGGCGACGATTATCTCGTGAAGCCGTTTGCGTTCGCCGAACTCCTTGCCCGCCTCAATGCGCTGGCCCGGCGCCCGCCGCTCTCGGATACGCCCACCGTGCTGCGGGCTGGTGATCTGGAAATGGACCTGCTCCGGCGCACCGTTGCCCGCGGCGGCAAGACGATCGATCTTCAGCCGCGCGAGTTCCAGCTGCTCGAGTTCCTGATGAGTAACGCGGACCGCGTGGTCACACGCACGATGCTGCTGGAATTGGTTTGGGATTTCCACTTCGATCCGAAGACGAACATCGTCGAGACGCACATGAGCCGCCTGCGCTCCAAACTCTCGCAGCGTGGCGGCGCGGAGTTGATTCATACCGTACGCGGCGCCGGTTACGTTTTGCGGGCCCCCGCACCCGGCGACCCATGATTCGGATCACGATGCCCAGGCTGCTGCGGGTGGCAAGCTTCCGGTTTGCGGCCGTTTACGTAGCCGTGTTCACCGGATCGGCTCTCGTGCTTGGCATCGCGGTGTTCCTTCAGGCGCGCTCGGCGCTGCAGCAGCAAATGACGGCGCGGATCGAGGCCGAAACAGCGTTCCTGCATGTGGAATTTCGCGCCGAGGGCCTGGCCCATCTCGTCGATATCGTGCGAACGCGAGGGCAGAGCGCGGGCGCATTCGATTACCTCATCGAGGATCGATCAGGAGTGCATCTGGCGGGCGAAATTCCGGCGAAGCCAGGCCTCGCGCCCGGTTGGGCCACCATCGACGTGCCTCAGACCTCCGAAGATGGCGGTCCCCCCGAGCGCGTCCGCGCCCGGGTTTCTGATCTCGGCGGGGGCGTGCTCCTGGCGGTCGGCGGTGATTTGCGGCAGCTCGGCAACCTGGAAGAAGCGATTGTTACCGCCGTCCTCTGGGCCATAGGGCTCGCGGCGGTGCTCGGGGTGGTCGGCGGCGCATTACTGAGCCGAGCCTTTCTCAGGCGGGTCGATGCGATTTCCCGGACCGCGGAGGCGATTATCGGCGGCGACCTCATGCGGCGCGTGCCGACGCGTGGCACCGGGGACGATCTGGATCGCCTCGCCGGTACGCTGAAATCACATGCTGGACCGCATTGGCGTCCTGATGGACAGCCTGCGCCAGGTCAGCACCGATATTGCCCATGATCTGCGTACGCCGCTGTCGAGGCTCTATCAGCGGCTGGAGGACGCGCGCAGCCATGCGAGATCTGCGGCGGAGTATGAATTGGCGATCGACGCCGCCCTGGTTGAAACGGACAGGCTGCTGGAGACGTTCTCCGCCTTGTTGCGCATCGCCCAGGTAGAAGGTGCATCGCCACACGCCAATTTTGCTGACGTCGATCTCAGTGCCATCACCGAGACGGTCGTCGATGCGTACCGGCCCGATGCGGAGGCCGCCGGCCACCAGCTCACCGCGGACATAACGCCGGGCGTGGTCGTGAACGGCGACCTGGAGCTGCTCACGCAGGCCATCGCAAATCTTGTCGAGAACGCGCTCCGGCACACGCCGTCGGGCACCCGTATCGCGGTCCGGCTGCACCTCCCGCTCCTTCGACCCGGCCAGGAGAGCCGGCTGTTGGTATCGAACGCGGTGCTATCGATCGAGGATGACGGGCCGGGCGTATTGGAAACGGATTTGCCACGCCTGACAGACCGCTTCTATCGCGCCGAGCGCAGCCGTACCACTCCCGGCAACGGACTGGGACTCAGTCTGGTCAATGCCGTCGCTGAGCTGCACGACGCGAAGTTGCGCCTGGATCTGTTGTGTCCAGGTTTGCGCGTCACTCTTTTGTTCCCGGCGTTGCTGTCGGTTTCGCGAGAGCGACCCGAAGCGTCACAGACCGGTCACCGCGTGCGCGCCTGACGCGCGGTTATGGCAGCGGCGCGGGCGAGCACAGATTTGGCGCGCTCGACCACCGGGATATCGATCATCCGGCCCTGGAATTCGACCGCGCCGGTGCCCGCCGACAAGGCCGCATCGAAAGCAGCGACCATACGAGTTGCCTGGTCGATTTCCTCGGCGCTGGGGGCGAACTCCTCATTCAACACCGCCACCTGCAGCGGATGGATACAGGAGGCGCCCATGAAACCCAGGCGGCGGGAGCGGCGCACGATCGCGCGGAACGCCCCCTGGTCCTTGTAGTCGGCCACCGTGCCGACGAAGCCGAGCGGCAGAATCCCCGCGGCACGCGCGGCGAAGATGGTGTGCTGCTTCGGGTAGAACAGACCCTCCGGCTCCGGCAGCATGCCGACCGAGAGCGCGAAATCCTCCGCGCCCAGGCTGATCGCCACCACCCGCGGATGGGCGCGCGCGATCGCCTCCATGCGGAAGAAACCAGCAGCGGTTTCAACCAAAACTACGAAGCTCAAGCCGTTCGGCGGCAGGCCGCGTTCGGTTTCCAGCTCGGCGACGGCCTCGGCAACGGCCTGGACGTGCTCGGCGCTGTCCACCTTGGTGAGCATCAGCGCGGTAACCCCCTGTGTGACCGCCGCTTCCAGATCGCGCACCAGCAGGCGCCAGGGGCGGTTGAGGCGCACCAGCACATCGGCCCTGCGGCGGGCGACGCGCCGGATGGCGTCGGGCAGCAGCGCGCGGGCGTGTTCCTTCTGACTGGGTGCGACGGAGTCTTCCAGGTCGAGGATGATCGCGTCCGCGCCGCGGTCAGCAGCGGTCTCGACGAACCGGGCGACGGTTACGGGTACGAACAGCATGGAGCGCCAGACAGGGAGGTGCATTTGCGGGTCCTCGGGCAGTTGGCCCTAGTTGCTGTTCGGGCATAGGCTTCCGATCGGTGTGGAATGTCGAGATGGAGGCGGCGCGTGCGGGCGGTGATAGCGACAAGGCGCCGCGTTCCCCGGACCCCCTCCCGCAAGAAAAGGGGGAGGACCTGGCTCGATCCAAAGCCGCCTGTGCTGGCCGCGGTGCTCTTGGCGCCGGCGTTCCTGTTGCTGGCGCTGATCGTGCTGTATCCGGTGGTCCGCCTCGTCTGGACGAGCTTCTTCGAGCTGAACCTGACGTCCGGCTTGCCGGCGACGTTCGCCGGGGGAAGCAATTACGCCTCGGTGGTGCAGGACCCGGTGTTCTGGCAAACACTGAAGAACACGATAATCATTACCGTGGTAACGGTACCGGGTGCCTTGGTGGCCGGGATGGTGCTGGCGCTGATCGCCAACCTGCCGTTCCGCTGGCGCCGGCCGGTGCGGTTGGCGCTGCTGGTGCCCTGGGCGCTGCCGCTGGCCTTTACCGGGCTGATCTTCGCCTGGTTCTTCAACTCGCAATACGGGGTGGTGGACGACCTGTTACGGCGGGCGGGACTGCCGCAACCGATCTGGTTCAACTCGGCGGTGCTGGCGATGGGCGCGATCTGCGTCACCATCATCTGGAAGAGCTCGTCCTTCGTGGCGTTGATCCTGTTTGCCGGACTGCAGACGATCCCGCGCGAACTCTATGAAGCGGCGGATGTCGATGGCGCCGGCCGTGTGCGCCAGTTCGTCTCCGTGACCCTGCCAATGCTGCGTCCGGCAATCGTGGTGGCGATGATCTTCCGCACCATCACCGCGCTACAGACCTTCGATATCCCGTTTACCATGACCCGCGGCGGACCCGGCGACGCAACGCGCACGCTGGCGATGTATATCTACCAGAACACGGTGGACTTCCTCGACCTCGGCTACGGCTCGACCCTGGCAGTGGTGATGTTCCTGCTCAGCATGGCGATCAGCGTGGTCTATCTGCGCCAGATCAGGGCGCAGGCATGAAGCTCGGCGGCGCACCGCTGCGGCTGATCGCCGGGTTCTTGGTGCTGGTGAACGGGCTGTTTCCGGCTGTGTGGATCCTGCTCACGTCGCTGAAATCGCAGGCGGAGCTGGCGCGCACGCCGATCACCTATCTGCCGGCCGCGGCCACGCTGACCAATTACGTGCATGCGTTCCATCAACAACCGCTGTTGCGTTACCTGGCGAACAGCCTGATCGTCGCAAGCGCCTCCACCGTACTCACCCTGGTGGTCTCGGTGATGGCCGCCTATGCGCTGGCGCGGCTGGAGATCGCATTCCGCGACCTTGCGCTGGCAGCGATTATCGCGATCTCCACCTTCCCCTTGGTAACGCTGCTGGTGCCGCTGTTTCAGACGCTGCGCGCCTTCGGCTTGCTCAACAGCTACGAGGCGCTGGTGTTGCCCTACACGGTGCTCAGTCTGCCGATCTGCACGCTGGTGCTGGTGAGCTTCTTCGAAAGCATCCCGGTCGATCTGGAGAACGCGGCGATGGTGGATGGCAGCACGCGCATCGGGGCGCTGCTGCGCGTGCTGCTGCCGCTGTCCGCTCCTGGCGTAGCGACGGCGGGCATTCTGGCATTCGTGAATTCGTGGGACGAGTTCCTGTTGGCTTTGTCGTTCAACTCCAATCCGGCGTATCGTACCTTGCCGGTCGGCATCACTTTGTATCAGGGCGAGTTTGCATTTCCGTGGCCGGAGATATCGGCGGCGCTGGTGGTGGGCATCGTGCCGGTGACGGCGCTGATCATCCTGTTCCAGCAGCGCATTCTGGCTGGGTTGACCGCCGGCGGTGTGAAGGGATGAAGGGATGCGGATCGAAACCGAGGTGGACGGCTTCACGCTGACCCTGGCCGGACTGCCACTGATCCGGCACCGGCCGGAGGCGCCGTTCCTGTTCGTCGGCTGCGGCGAGCCGCGGATCGCCATGCACCACGGCTTCTTCGACATCGACGATTATGTAACCGAGCGGATCGCGCTGCGGCATGTCGATGCGGCATCGGCAGGCGGGGATTGGCGCCTCGACTGCCGTGCGGATGCGGACGGTCCGGTTGTGGTTTCGATTGCGATCAGCGGCGATGACGCGCAGGCGAAGCTTGTCTTCACCGCGGCCGACTCGGCGATCAACCGCATCTGGATCCGCCTGCTCGCCGAGCCGGGCGAGCATGTCTGGGGTGGCGGCGAGCAGTTCTCCTATTTCGATCTGCGCCGGCGGCGGTTTCCGTTGTGGGTGTCCGAGCCCGGCGTCGGGCGTGACCGCAGCACTTTGTTGACATGGCAGGCCAATCGCGACGGCGGCCGTGGCGGCGATTGGTGGATGACCTATTGCCCGCAACCGAGCTTTCTTTCGTCCCGAGGCTATGCCGTGCATGTCGATACCACTGCTTATACGGCGCTCGATTTCCGCCACGGTCGGTTTCACGAGCTGGAAGCCTGGACGCTCCCGGCAACTGTTGAGTTCTATGCCGGCGATTTCGCCGGGCTGGTGACCGCGTTATCGGCGCGGCTGGGCCGGCCGCCGGCGTTGCCGGGCTGGACGGATGCGGGGGCGATCATCGGCCTCAAGGAGGGCGCGCGCAGCTTCGAGCGCCTGGAGCGGATCATCGAAGCGGGCACGCATGTTGCGGGCCTGTGGTGCGAGGACTGGGCCGGCGTGCGGCAGACCTCGTTCGGGCGACGGCTGTTCTGGAACTGGCAGTGGGATCCGGCGCGCTATCCCGAGCTGCCGCGGCGGATAGCCGAGCTGGCGGCGCGCGGCATCCGCTTCCTTGCGTATGCCAATCCCTACCTGAATGTTGAAGGCGCATTGTTCGCGGAAGCCGAAGCGCAGGGCCTGTTCATCCGCAACCGGACGGGTGGGACGTACCGCGTGGATTTCGGCGGCTTCACCGGGGGGATGGTCGATTTCACCAACCCCGACGCGGCGCGCTGGTTCATTGAGCGCATCCTGAAGCGGAACATGCTGGACCTGGGGATCGCCGGCTGGATGGCGGATTTCGGGGAGTTCGTGCCGCCAGACTCGGTGCCGGCGGCGGGCGATCCCATGCTGCTGCACAACGCCTGGCCCACTCTGTGGGCGGAAGTGAACGCGCGCGCCGTGGCCGAAGCGGGAAAGGCGGGCGAGGTGCTGTTCTTCATGCGCTCGGGGTTCAGCGGCGCGCAACGTTATTGTCCGCTGTTGTGGGGCGGCGACCAGTCGGTTGATTTCTCCCGACACGATGGACTGCCGAGCGCGGTCTGCGCCGCATTGTCCTCGGGCGTGGTTGGCCATGCGTATCATCACACGGATGTCGGCGGCTATATGAGCCTCTACGGCAACCGGCGAGCGCCGGAGCTGCTGATGCGCTGGGCGGAGATGGCGGTGTTTACTGCCGTGATGCGCACGCACGAAGGAAACCGTCCGGAGGAGAATTTGCAGATCGACAGCTCGCCGGTACTGCTGTCGCATTTTGCGCGCATGACGCGGCTGTTTCGCGCGCTGGCGCCCTACCGGCGGGCGCTGGTGACAGAGGCGTCGGAGCGAGGGCTGCCGATGCAGCGGCCGCTGTTTCTGGAATTCCCGCAAGATGCGACCGGGTACGCGGTGCAGGACGAATTCCTGTTCGGACCGGATCTGCTCGTAGCGCCTGTGGCGGCGGAGGACGCGCGGACGTGGCGCGCCTATCTCCCGGCCGGAGCGGTGTGGCGGCACCTTTGGTCCGGTGCGACCTATGCAGGCGGACAGGATGTCACGGTGGCGGCGCCGCTGGGGGAAACGCCGGTGTTCTGGCGCGAGGGATCGGTGTTTTCGGGGCTTTTCGAAGCGCTCCGCGAAACCGCCGGATGAGCGGCTCTCTCTCACTGCCCCCGCTGGGGCGGAGAGGATCGGGGACTCTCCGGCGCTTTCCCGCAGCCAGCCAATGAGCGAGCTGGTTCAGACCTTCCTTAGTCCGGTGCCGGCGGGATGGGCTTATCCGTGCGAGCAGATGGCGTCGGCGTGAGCAGATCAGCGAGACCGTATTCCTGAAGCTGTTCAAAGCTACGCGGCAGGACAATATCCGCAATCGTGGCGAGCACCTCTGATACATTCAGATAGAACTGCTTCATCAGCCGGAACTCGTTGAAGTCTTTCGGCCCCAATATGACGGCTCCGTGCTGCCTGATCTCCGCCTCGACCTCCTCGAATCTCTGCTTCCAGAGGATAGCATACTGGAGACGCTGCTTGATGCCGAAGATCGCCGCGTCCGGAAGCGCATACACCCGGACGCGGCCGAGAAAGTCCTGATCATCCCATTTGCTGTTCCGCCAGACCTCGAACAGCTCGTACATGCAAAACCCTGAACGCAGATATTTGTCGCTCAGAATCACGAATACCCTGCCGCCGGCGCCGATACGCTGCATGAACTGGGAGATCCGGTCTCCGGTCCGCAGTGTTGTTTTGTCGCGCACAATGCGGATGCCGTCCGCCGTTGCCGCGTTGCAGAGCTGGTCCACGATCGCTTCGCGCTCGCGACCTTCGGGCGTTGCATCGCCCCAGGCATAAGACACGAAGCACTCAATCCCTGACGCGGCGGGCTGGCCGAAGGCAAGCTCCGCCTTGGCATGCATTGCCTCAAACGCAACAGGCATGCGCACCGCCACCGTCTTTGCTTGCCCGGGCGCGGCTTCCAACGGTACAACACTCGGACGCAGGCCGATGCGGTCGCCCTCGCGCGCGACCCAGGCGACCAGCTCGTCCAACAGAGCACGGGCCTGGCCGCCTTGCGTCCGAATGCGGATGCGGCCGCGCCAATCGTCCTCCGCGACTTCCTGCTCGATCAGAGCGTGGCTACGCGTGGTCTTCTCATAGACACAGACGCCACCACGCCAATACAGCGCGTTTACCCCCGCCTGGCTGCCGACCCGGGCGATCACGCCGCGCATCAGGCCTGGGTGCAGCAGCGCATAATTGAATGTCGCGGACTCGCTCGGCTGGGCCGAATCCCATTTCTCGGCGAGTTCGCCTTCGATTTCCGCGCGCTCGGGTAACAGCTCGGGTGCGATGTACCTCGGTTTCTTCGTCTCCCCCGTACGTTTCCCTATGGACGAAGCAGATGCCGCACAACTCCATCATGCTGATGAACAGGTCTGCGTCGGCGGCCTTGTAACCTTGCCAGACAAGACCGAGCAGATCGGAACGGACAAACCGACCCCGTGACCGTCGCAGCCAACGGAGCGATTTGTCCCGATGAAAAACCGCGTAGATAGCGTCCAGCGCCCAGCTCTGGTCCAGGATGATGCGGTCGTCGAACAGTCCCGGACGGTGGAACACGACACCCGCGTTGTGCAAGTAGGATAGCAGGTGCTCGGGTGAGCTGACGCCGCCGGCTTCCTCGCAAAAGCGACGGAACAGTTCCTGCGTGATGGTGCGGTATTGGCGTTGATCCGACGGGCAGACCGCGTCGGCGTCGCGCATGTCCTCCAGCCGCCGCTGCACTTTCAGCCGCCCCACGCCGATTGTGGCGATACCCTGCCGCTCGTTGAGCCACTGGCCAGCATCATGTAACGCCTCATTCAACGCGGCGCGACCCCGATCAAGCTTCGCACTGTACTGCACCACCTTGCGGAAGCCGAAGGCGGACAGCGTTTCGTCGCTGAGTGGCGGGCGCAGGGCGTCGTTTTCCGGCCGATCGCAGCGGGCCTGCACGACCAACACGGGACTGTCGGGCTCCGCAAGGTGGCGAATGTAAGCGCCCCAGTATTCCAGGCGATGGTTGCGGAACACGGTTCCGTCGGCGTGCTGCTCCTGCGTGCCCTCGGTCTCTGGTGACCACACCAGAAGGAACAGCGCGCGTGCGCGGATAAACAGCGCGTGCGTACCATGATACAGGTCCTGGCCGCCGAAATCCCAGATGTTCAGCCGATCGATGGCGGCACCATTGGTGCCCGGCAGTGTGGCCGAGGTCACCTGGATGCCGTGTGTCGAGGGAATCGTGTCATCGTAATTTTCGCCGCGCAGCCTCCGGCAAGTCTGCGTCTTGCCGACGCGTCCGTTGCCAAGCACGATCAGCTTGAGGTCGCGCACGGGCTCCGCACCGCCGGCACGGTCGCGCAAATGGGCGCGCAGCGATTCCAGGCAATTATCGGCCCCGCCTTCCGACAGCACTTCGGCGGGAATGCCTGGCACGTGGCAGTCGTGTAGTACCAGACTTTCCAGGGACGGCAGGAGCCAGAGTGCCTCCGGCACATGCGTCAGCCGGCATCCCGAGCAATCGAGCGATTGCAGCGCGGGCAGCGACGCCAGCGGAGCCAGGTCGCTCACCTGCGTGTTGTAGCAACGGAGCGATTGCAGCGCGGGCAGTGACGCCAGCGGCGCCAGGTCGCTCACCTGCGTGCCCGAGCAATCGAGCGATTGCAGCGCGGGCAGCGACGCCAGCGGCGCCAGGTCGCTCACCTGCGTGCCCGAGCAATCGAGCGATTGCAGTGCGGGCAGCGACGCCAGCGGCGCCAGGTCGCTCACCTGCGTGCCCGAGCAATCGAGCGATTGCAGCGCGGGCAGCGACGCCAGCGGCGCCAGGTCGCTCACCTGCGTGCCCGAGCAATCGAGCGATTGCAGCGCGGGCAGCGACGCCAGCGGCGCCAGGTCGCTCACCTGCGTGCCCCAGCAAACGAGCGATTGCAGCGCGGGCAACGAGGCCAGCGGCGCCAGATCGCTCACCTGCGTGTCGGAGCAATCGAGCGATTGCAGCGCGGGCAGCGACGCCAGCGGCGCCAGGTCGCTCACCTGCGTGTCCCAGCAAGCGAGCGATTGCAGCCCGGGCAGCGACGCCAGCGGCGCCAGGTCGCTCACCTGCGTGCCCCAGCAAGCGAGCGATTGCAGCCCGGGCAGCGACGCCAGCGGCGCCAGGTCGCTCACCTGCGTGCCCCAGCAAGCGAGCGATCGCAGCCCGGGCAGCGACGCCAGCGGCGCCAGGTCCCTCACCTGCGTGTCGGAACAATCGAGCGATTGCAGCGCGGGCAGCGACGCCAGCGGCGCCAGATTGACGAGATCCGTTCCTGCAAGGGAAAGAACCTCTAAAAGTGTCAACTTTGCCAAAGCAGCAACCTGCGCGACGACGCGGTTCGGGCGCGGATCGGCTTCCGTGAAATCTACGCCCAGATCAAGCCGTTGCAGGTGCAGCAGATCGAAGAGTTCATCGGGTAGGGTCGTTAGCCCGAGATTGCGTAGGTCGAGAGAGCCCGTCCGCCGCTCAGCCTCCTCGGCAATGCGTTGCCGTGCAACACTCAGGCCGCCCAGGGTCTCATCCATATGTCGAGTCTCGCATAAATGTGCTGGTGAGGTGAAGCGCTTGTTCCACAGGGATGGATGCCTCGGGCAGCAGAGATGGAGTGCACACCTCGCCTCGACATTCTGGCTGAGAAACCAGCCCGGGCTCAGGGTTCGATTTTCAAAAGTATAGTATAGAACGAAAGTAACGATCCCGGAGCGATGCACGCTAAGCCGGCCGCTATCACCGCATCGTCCTCTGTTGCCCGGAGCGGTGGCTCGTTCGAGTACCGCCGCCGCCTGGATTCAACCCGCTTCCGGCTCCAGGTCCCATGCGGCAGCGAGGGCTACCGCCCGGCCCCTCGACCATCGCTCGGCGAAGCCGCCGGCCTCTTACACGTGTGCAAGCGTACGCTACGGACACGCCGAAAACCCTGAGTTGTACAACTCAGGGCGCCCCAAATCGGCCTCTTGTACAACTGGTGGCGGCCCAAAACGTCCTGTTGTACAACTGGAACGGTCCGAAATCCCCTAAGTGTACAACTGCTCACCCCATCGAACCGAGGTCCAACCCTGAGCGAGACACCCATCCCTTATACCAGTGGCCCGTTAACCAGCTGTTTACGAACGTTCCACGTGAAACACATCGGGAACACCGCCGCCCTACCCCCCGCCGCTACGTCAGATGCGGCAAATCCAGCCATTCCTTGCTCTGCATCTCCTCCAACCGCGATGCCGTCCGCTCGAACACCGAAGCCCCCTCCCCGTCCCGGTACAGCTCATCCGGCTTCGCCGCGGCCGACGCCACCAGCTTCACCCGATGCTCATACAGCGCATCGATCAGCGTCATGAACCGCCCCGCCTCATCGCGATTCTCCACCGAAAGCGACGGAATCCGGTCCAGCACCAGCGTATGAAAATGCGTCGCCAGCGTCAGGTAATCCCCCGCCCCCAACGCCGCCCCACACAACCCGGCAAAATCGAACCGAGCCACACCCTCCGCCGCGGCCGGCACCACCAAGGTCCGCCCCATCACGGTCAACCGCGCCGCCCGAGGCTCCGCCCCGCCCGTCAGCTCGGCAAACGCCGCATCCAGCGCCCGCTCCGCCGCCGCGTCCGCCGGCACATGCCAGGTCGCCATACCGCGCAGTCGCGCTCGCCGGAAATCCCTCCCCTTCGCCATTTCCAGCAGATCGAGATGCCGCTCCAGCAACGCGATGAACGGCAGGAACGCATCCCGCCCCGGCCTCCCTTTGAACAGCTCCGCCGGCCGCGTGTTGGAGGTCGCGACCACCACCACCCCCCGCTCGAACAGCGCCTGGAACAGCCGCCCCAGGATCATCGCATCCGCGATGTCATTCACCTGGAACTCATCGAAACACAGCAGCGCTGCTTCCCCGGCGATCGCATCGGCCAACGGCGGAATCGGATCCTCGGCCTCCGGATGCGCCCGCTTCCAGGCATGAAACCGCGCATGTGCGTCCTGCATGAACTGGTGAAAATGGATGCGCCGCTTCCGCTGCACCCGAGCGGCCGAAAAGAACAGATCCATCAGCATGGATTTGCCCCGCCCGACCTCGCCCACGACATACAGCCCGTTCGGCGCCCAGGCCGGCGCTTCGTCCACCGGCTTGCGCCGCAGCAGGCGCCACAGCCCGTTTCCGTTCGCTAACGGAGGATCATAGCCGCGCAGCTTCACCCAGAGGTCCTGCAGCCGCTCGGCGACCATCGCCTGGGCAGAATTGCGGGCAAGCACCCCGGCCGCCACCAGCCCCCGATAGGCCGGCAGCGGCCCCAGGTTTATATCGGCGGTTATATCGGGCGCGGTATCCATTTCGGCCGGGCGCCTTAGCGCGTCCACGCCCCTCGTGCTAGACGCCCCGCATGATCGCGCTCGATTACACCGCCTTGCGTTCGGCCCCGCTGGGGAGAGACCCGTTCCCGCATCTCGTGGTCCCCGACTTCGTGCCCCCCGCAAGTCTGCAAGCCGTGCTCGCCGACCTGCCGCCGCTCGCCAAACGCGGCTCCATCCCGCCCGAATCGGTGCGCCTCGGACCGGCAGCCCGGGCGCTGGTGAACGAGTTGGAGGGCCCGACCCTGCGCGATACCCTCGCCGCCCGCTTCGGGCTCGACCTCGGTGATGCGCCGACCATGCTGACCCTGCGCGGCTGGACCACCGACCGCGACGGCCACATCCACGTCGACTCGACCGCCAAACGCGTCACTGTCCTCCTTTACCTCAATCCGGCGACAGACAAATTTGCCCGGCATCAAGGCTGCCTGCGCCTGCTGCGCGGACCCAATGACCTGGAGGACTACGCCGTCGAGGTGCCGCCGGTGAACGGCACGCTGCTGGCCTTCCCCAACAGCCCGAGGGCCTGGCACGGGCATCAGGTCTTCACCGGACAACGCTTCAGCATCCAGCTCAATTACATGACCACCGACGCCAAGGCCCGCAGTGAATTGCGCCGGCACCGCGTCTCGGCACTCGTCAAACGGCTGACGTGGGCGGCATAACCGCCCCAGCAACAGGAAGGAAAACCATGATTAGCAGACGATTCGGCATGCTTGCCCTGGCCGGGATAGCGCTCGCCATCACCGCCGGCCCGTCCCGCGCGGACGAGCTGCAGGACATCAAGTCCAAAGGCGTCCTGACCGTCGGCGTGAAAGCGGATTACCCGCCGTTCGGCTACCGCGCCCCGAACGGCGATATTATCGGGATCGAGCCCGACCTGGCGCGTGACGTGGCCAAGCGTCTCGGCGTGAAGCTGGATCTGGTTCCGGTGGTCGCCGCCAATCGCATGCAGTTCCTGGAGCAGGGCAAGATCGACCTGATGATCGCGACCATGACCGATACGCCCGAACGCGAGCAGGTCATCGATATTATCAAGCCCGATTACTACGCCTCCGGCTACAACCTCATGCTGCCCAAGTCGATCACCGTCACCTCCTGGGACCAGTTGAAAGGCAAGCCGGTCTGCGGCATCCAGGGCGCCTTCTACAACAAGCAGGTCGCCGAGAAATTCGGCGCCCAGGTGATCGCCTTCACCGGTGTCGCCGAGGCACTGACAGCGCTGAAGCAGGGCCGCTGCATCGGCTTCATCTATGACGACACGGCAATCGAGGGTCAGTTGATGAACGCCGAATGGAAGGGTTACGCCATGCCGTTGCCGTCGCAGGACGCCCAGCCCTGGGGACTCGCGGTCCGGAAAGGCGAGCCGCAATTCGCCGACTTCATGAAGAAAACTGTGGAGGACTGGGGCAAGACCGGCTTCATCCTTGATCTCGAGACGAAATACGGCATCAACCCGCATTCCCAGTACGCCGAGCAGATGCACGATAAATACAAGTAAAGGGAATCCACGCGCCCGATGAACGGGATAGCAGCCTGGTTTCGTCACCTGCATGAGACGACCGGGATCAACCTGACCATCGCCTACGACCCGTTCGACCGGGCGCGTTTCTTCCACGGACTGCTGGTTACACTCGAACTGTCGGCCATCACCATCGCGGCCTCGGTGCTGGTCGGCATTATCGGCGCCTGGCTGCAGGGCTCCCGCCTGATCTGGACCCGGCGATTCGTGCAGGGATACATCCAACTCTTCCGCAATACGCCGCCGCTCGTGCAGATGTTCTTCTTCTATTTCGGGCTCAGCGCACTACTGCCCACGGTGAAGAACACCTTCGGCATGCAGGAGCCGCTGATCGGCGGCTTCGCCTGGGCTTGTATTTCGCTCACGTTTTTCGCCGGCGCCTTCAATGTGGAGATCTTCCGCTCCGGCATCGAAGCCATCCCCCATTCCACCGTCGAGGCCGCTGAGGCGCTCGGCTACACGCGGCTGCAGACCTACATCCATGTGGTCCTGCCGCTCGCCATCAGGGTCTGCCTGCCGGCGCTCACCAACAACCTGGTGAACCTGGTCAAGACGACCACCCTCGCCTACGCCATCGCTGTCCCCGAGTTACTTTACGTTTCGAACCAAATATGGTCAGACAGCGTGAACGTCCCGGTGATGATGGTCGTGCTGTTCATCGTCTATATCGGCCTGGTCGGCCTGCTGGTCTTTGCGATGAACTCCTGGGAACGGGCGCTGCGTCGCCCCGGCCTCGGCACATGAGCGGCGCAGCCCTCCCGGTGATGCTGCCGCTGCCCGAAGTGCTGCGGCGCCGCCGGCCGCTGCCGCCGCTTCGGTTGTCGCTATGGCACGGCGCCGCCCTGAGCGGCTTTATCCTGTTCACCGCTTTGGCCGCCGGCGCCGCTGTCGGACCGGCCCCGCGTGCCAGCGTGCTTGTCGTGCTGGCGCGCTGGACGCCGCTGCTGCTGCGCGGCTTCCTGTTCAATATCCTGATCAGCGTCCTTGCCATGGCGATCGGCACCGCGTTGGGCGCCTTTCTCGGCCTGGGGCTGATTTCTCTGCGCCGTCCCGTCCGCGCCGTCGCCTGGGCGCTGACGCAGTTCTTCCGCAACGCGCCCTGGCTGGTGCTGCTGTTTTTCATGATCTACATGCTGCCGTTCCAGGTGCAGATCGGCTCGCTGGCCATCAGCTTCCCCGATTGGCTGAAAGCGGTGATCGGCCTGGCCTTGCCGGTCATGGCGAATGTCGCCGAGGTCGTGCGAGGCGGCGTGCAGTCGATCCCGCCCGGTCAATGGGAAGCCTCCGAGTCGCTCGGCTTCACCCGCACGCAGCAGCTCTGGCAGATCATCCTGCCCCAAAGCGTCAAACGGATGATCCCGCCCTGGATGAACCTGTATGCCATCCTGACGATGGCAACGACGCTGGCCGCGATCGTCGGCGTGAACGAGGTGGTCACACTCGCCGGCCAGGTGCAGGCTGCCGAGGGCGGCCGCACCGACCTGCTGGCGCCGCTGTATGGGTATGTGCTGCTGATGTTCTTCATCTACTCCTACCCGATCGCCTGGATGACGCAGCGGCTCGAGCGCCGCTACGCCGTGCGGAGCTGACCGAAGATGGCAAGCCGTTTCGATCCGCCGCCCGGCTGGACTCCCGACCGGCCGCTCGTGGCGATCGAGGACGTGCACAAATCCTTCGGCGAGATCGAGGTGCTGAAGGGCGTCAGCCTGTCCATGCGGAAAAGCGAGGTGGCCTGCATCATCGGCCCGTCCGGTTCAGGCAAATCGACCTTGATCCGCTGCGTCAATGCGCTGGTGCCGTTCCATCGCGGCTCCATCAAGGTGCTGGGCATCGAGGTCAATGACCTGAAGCTCGACAAGCTGCGGCTGCGCAAGCATGTCGGCATGGTGTTCCAGCAGTATAATCTGTTTCCGCACCGCACGGCGTTGCAGAACGTCATGATGGCGCCGATCCAGGTGCTGAAGCGGCCACGCGCCCAGGTCGAGGCAGAGGCCTATGCGCTGCTGAAAAAGGTGCGGCTGGACGGCAAGGAACACGCTTATCCCGGCGAGCTCTCAGGCGGTCAGCAGCAGCGCGTGGCGATCGCCCGCTCGCTGGCGATGCAGCCGGACCTGATGCTGTTCGATGAGGTTACTGCGGCGTTGGACCCGGAGACGGTGAAGGAGGTGCTGGTGGCGATCCGCCAGCTCGCTGAAGAGGGCATGACGTGCATTTTGGTGACGCATGAAATGGGGTTCGCACGGGAGGTGGCGAACCACATTTATTTCACGGACCGTGGCGTGATCGTGGAGCACGGCCCGCCGGCCGAGTTTTTCTCCGCGCCGCGCGATCCACGCACGCGGGCGTTTCTGAGCCAGGTGTTGTAATAATACCAGCGGCCTCGAGCGATGACCGCTCTCGACACCCAAAGCGGATATTCCAGGCTGTCAGCACGGAGCCCGGTCTTGGCCGATAGCGGAACGGCAACTTTGGAGAACCGGACGGCGCGAAGCGGACACTCGGGGGGCCTCGCGATGACATGGCGGAATGACTGATTACCCCGCGCGGTATCACCTCACCTGACGCGCTCGTAATTATAGGAGACCCCCAGACAAAGATTACCGAGGGTGATGGCGCAGTGCCGAACCCGCCGCCAGACAATGCGTCTGGCAGGGGCACCGCACGTACTCCAGGTCCAGTTGCCATCGGTGCAGCGATGCGGGAGAGCCACAGCCCAGGCCGGAGACGGCGCATTCGCGCCCAATGGCCGGGTCGCCACTGCCACCGTGGGGGGTTGAGTGACTGCAGTCGCTTGCTGTTGAAACGATCCGGCGCTTGCCGATGACGGGATGTCGGGCTGGGTGCTGGAAATTCCGATCTTGGTAACAGCAATCGAGGTCGAAACAGGTACGTCGCTGACGCGCCGCCGACCACTGGACGCCTGCGGGAGCCCATCGTCCGCCGACAGAGTCGTCCGGGCGGTCGCAGCTGCCTCGGATCCGGACGCCGGTCTCTCGATCCATCGCAGGTGGCCCCAAGTCAGCAACCCTACAACGACAACGGAATATGCGATAACGAGCGCCGTCGCCACCGCCCCGTTGCTCCGCCGATCGGGCGTTTTGCTGATCCACGCCAACGCAGTTTCGGCGGACGTGTCTTCCGGGTTTGCAGGGAGCTCAGGCGGGTCCCGTGGTGCGACATTCGCGTCCGCGTGAGCGGGCTCGGCTGTACTCGGTTCCGCGCTGCCGCTCTGCGCCTCGAGAGCCTGTTTTACGTGGACCTCGGTTACACGTTCGGCGTGTTCCTCGCCGGCGAGGAGCAAAGCCAGCCGAAGCAAGGTCAGAAGCAGGCGCGGCACCCCGCGGCCATAAGCAATGAGCCGCATACACGCTGCCTCGGTGAGGCTCTCACCCGGAAGCAACACTTGTGACAGCCGCTGTATCAGGAATACCCGCGCCTCGTATGGCGACAGCGGCGTCAGTCGCACGACCGTTACATCGGGGTAGGGCGCAAAGCGTTTCGCGCCGGCGGGCAGTGCCGCCAGGATGATGGCAAGGTCGCCGCGGCGGCGCAGCTCATCGAGCCGCGAGGTGCTCATTCGATCCGCTTCATCCACCAGGACAATGTCGGCAGGCCCGATGTCCTGCGGGCCGTCGCCGAACTCCAGCAGACAGGCGGCCCGGCCGCGGTCACCAAATGTCGCCGCCAGATCGCGCAGCAGGGCGGTCTTGCCGGTGCCCGGCGCTCCGAGCACGAGGACCGTGGCAGGGCCCGCGGTAACCAGAGCCAGGGCTTTCTCGCGCGCCGCGCTCCATGCTGGATGCGCGATGACCCGCGTGGGGCGACTGGTCAGTGCCAGCAGTTCGCTTGCCGTTGGCAGGGCAGCCTGCCGTCTCCGTTCATTGATCGGATCGGTCATCGCCGCTTGGACCTCGCCTCGGGCGTGACACTTTAGAGCATGATGACCGGAGGCGGAACAGCTGAAGGTCTTAATCACGCGATCAAATAACAATTAGAGCATTTTCAGCATGACTCGAAATATCCGGCATGGCGGAGGAAGTTGGCGCATTCGGCTGGGGAGAAGCATTGAACCAGATCGCCGAGCGCGTTCCAGAGTGCTTCGGCGGTTCGCAGTGCCCTGGCGCGCAGCAGCGCCTTGAGCTTGGCGAAAACCTGCTCAATCGGGTTCAGGTCGGGACTGTAGGGTGGCAGGTAGAGCAATCTTGCGCCGGTGATCTCGATCGCCTTGCGGACCCCGGCAACCTTGTGCGAGCCGAGATTGTCCCATGATCACGATATCGCCACGGCTCAGCGTAGGAGCCAGCACCTGCTCGACGTAGGCGAGGAACAGCTCGCCATTGATCGCACCTTTGAAAACGCAGGGAGCCAGCAGGCCGTCCTGGCGCAGAGCGGCGATGAAGGGCGAGGTATTCCAGTGCCTGTGCAGGACTGCATCAACCAGCCGATGGCCCGTCGCGGCCCAGCCGTAGCGCCGGATCACCCCGGGCGGATCAAGCGTCGGCTGGCGCCCACGCCCATTCCGCGCGCGCCGCGGCGACATCCGGCCGATCCTGCTCGGCGGCTCGAAGCGACTTTTTTGAGCGTCAGGCCGAGCAGCCGCAATGTGTGCCAGATCAGCCCGACGCTCGCGGCCACGCGGCGCGTGGCCAACAGCCACGCCCGCAGTTCCTCGATCGTGGTGTCGCCCCGCTCGGCAGCACGCTGGCGAATCGCGGCGTAGAACGACGCCAGTTTCGGCGGCTTGTGCCCACGCCGCCAGCGCACGGAGGCCTCCCCGTCGTGCGACGCCGCGTCAGCGCCTTCGACACATACGCAACGCTTACCGGAAGCAGCTCGGCCACCTTACGGACCCGCTCGCCCGATGATTCCGGCAGGCCTGAAAATGCTCTAATGACGACCCCGATCCAGCTCTCGTCACCAAGTACTGCCGTCGCCCCAAGGCGAGAAGTTACGCGATGGCCGTCTGCATGAACTGTTGCGCGAGCAGATTGGCGTGGGGTGTAAGTGCCAGAAAATCGCGAGCGCAAAGATGAAGCTGCCGCAACGCCCATGGCTCCGACAGCGGTACGCTCGCCAAGTTGGGGCGGCGCATCTTGGCGACGGAGACTGCGGAGACGATAGCAAGCCCTATGCCGGCCTCAACCAGCATAGCCACATCCTCGACGCTTCTAAGTTGAACGCGATAATTTATCTGACGGCCGAGACGAGCTGCGCGCTCTGCCAAGTGGATTTCCAACGCTGCATCCAATAAGCCGACAAACGCTTCGTTCACGATGTCCGCGAAAGCCACGGATTGCCAGCCACCGACGCGGTGCGTCTGGCTCGCTATGACGACAAGCTGGTCTTGCGCGACAAGATGGGTCTGCAAAGCGGTCAAATCCGTGATGTCTGCCACAACTCCCAAATCAGCTCGTCTCTCCGCGAGGGCCAGCGCGATTTCGCTGCTCGGCCGTTCGTCGAGGTCGACCGAAAGGTCTGGATGGGCTGCCAGAAAGCGGCAGAGTCGAGGGGGAAGAAAACCCGCCAATGCGGCCGTGTTCGACAGCAGCCTGATGCGTCCCTTGAGGCCGGTGGCGTAGTTGCGCAGCTCCCCGCGCATCTGTTCCACCTGACCCAGGATCAGGCGCATATGGCGCATCAAGGCAGCGCCGGCCGGCGTCGTGCACACACCTCGACGGTTCCGTTCCAGCAGCGGCGCCCCCAACGCGGCTTCCATGCCTGATACGCGCTCGCTCACGGACGCCAGTGCCAAATTCATGGCCTGAGCGGCTCGGGTGAGGCTGCCTTGCTCCACCACTGTCAGGAACAACCGCATGTCGGTGAAATCGAAGCGCAAGGTAGTTCCTTCGGCCACACCGAAGGCTGGCATCGGAAACGGCCAATTGTCAAGATGCAGTGCGTCCATTTAGCATTTTGGCGTGGAGCACTTACCTCTAGTTTTTGGCGCTGGTCTGGCTGCTGGCTCAATGAACGCGTTGGCTGGTGGCGGTTCGTTCGTCAGCCTGCCCGCACTGATCGCGGCAGGGGTGCCATCGGTTCAAGCGAATGCATCAAGCACCGTTGCCTTGTTTCCCGGCGGCGTCGCCAGCGCATGGGCCTACCGTGACGGGTTGGGGTCGGTCGGCTCTGCCTCGCTTCGGTCCCTGCTGATTACAACGCTGTTCGGCGGCGTGATCGGGGCGGTTTTACTCCTGTGGACGCCCATAAGAACCTTCAATTTCGTGCTCCCGTGGCTCCTCCTGCTCGCCACCCTGGCACTGAGTTTTGGAGGGGCGCTCGGCGAATGGCTGGGCCACCGCTGGCGAATCAAGCCGGCAGCCGTTCTGACCATCCAGTTCGCGCTAGGGGTCTATGGCGGCTACTTTGGTGGCGCTGTCGGGATCATGATGGTGGCGCTATGGGGCCTGTCGGGCAATCGTGATCTGAAAAGCCTGAACGCCCCTCGCACACTGCTCGTCAGCACCGCCAACATCATGGCGGTGCTGACCTTCATCATCGCTCGTGCGGTTTACTGGCCCGAAACCATTGTCATGCTCGTTGCGGCTGCGATCGGAGGCTATGGCGGCGCGCAAATAGGCCGCCATGCCCCGCCGAAAGCCGTTCGCGCCGGGACGTTGTTGCTGACCGCCTGCATCACCGTGGCATTCTTCGTTCGGGCCTATGTCCGGCAACCGCCGTGGTGATCAAAAGGAGGGGATGATGCCGGACATCCTGGTCGAGGTCAGAGGCTCATGGCTCGACGGCAAGCAGACCGCATTCCTGGAAGCCGTACACGGAGCTGTCGTGCAAGCCCTGAGGACGCCCGCCGACGAGCCACTGGCACGTCTCATTGAGCATCCGACCAACAGCTATCTGACACCGCCTTCCGCGGGGGAGCGCTTCACGCGCATCGAGATCGTTCTCTTCCAAGGTCGCTCCCTCGAAGTGAAGCGAGATTTGTACCGAGCCATGGTGCAAAACCTTCGACCATTCGACGTCCCTCCAAAAGATGTAAAGGTCGTACTGATCGAGACCACTTCTGAGAACGTCGGCTTCAGGGGTGGGCAAGCGGCGTGCGACATCGAACTTGGATACGCGCTCCAAGTCTGAGCCCAGGCGCCAAACAGCGCTCGGCACCCTGCCGCTGCTCCTCTGGACGGGCGGGCCTCCAAATAGATCGGTGTCGGCTTTGGGGAACCGGTGCAAGTGTCCGCTCTGGATCGGATGATCCGGCGCTGGGTTCGAATGCCCGGATCGGGTGGGAAGCGGTTAGTCTGCCTCGGAGTGAATGGCAGAGGAAAGCAGACGTTGGCAGGCGGTCGAACCGCCCGATGGTACGATGGCGGTCAACGTGTCGGGGCAGCGATCGCTGTGCGGTGCAGATGCGCCAGGGTCAGCGGCCTCGGCATGCCCGGAAAGGTCGTGACGCCTGCCTGCTGACGGGTGCTGTCAGCAGGCCGCCAGTGCAAAAGCAAGAAACGTCAGGCCCAGACCCGGCTGTCCGTGCTAGAGCGGGACGCGCGCGAGGCGGTGCGCGTCTGCCGCTCTAATTCTTGTCTGGTCGCGTGATTCAGACCTTCGACGAATCCGCCTCCGGTCATCACGCTTTAGGGTGTCCGTATGCCAGCCAAAGGACTCGCATTGTTCGCCACCGACATCGGCCCGTGCGGCATCGCCTGGGGCCCGCGCGGCATCGTCGGGGTGCAGTTGCCGGAACGGCGCGCGACAGCGACGCGCGGGCGCTTGCAGCGGCGCTATCCCGATGTGCCGGAAGCTTCGCCGCCGCCGGAGGTGCAGCGTACGATCGATGACATCGTCGCATTGTTGCGCGGCGAGTTGCGCGACCTGTCGGACGTCTTGCTGGACATGGCAGGCATCCCGGCGTTCCGCCAGCTTCTCTATGCAGCGCTGCGCAACATCCCGGCGGGCAGCACGATCACCTATGGCGATCTCGCGGTGCGGATCGGCGATGGCTGCACGGCACGAGATGTCGGCGAGGCAATGGGCAAGAACCCGTTCCCGATCATTGTTCCGTGCCATCGGGTCGTGGCGGCCAATGGCAAGATGGGCGGGTTTTCTGCTCCGGGTGGCGTCGCGACGAAGCTGCGGATGTTGAATATCGAGCAGGCACGCACCGGCAGCTCGCCCACGCTGTTCGACAGCTTGCCGTTAGGCCTGCCGCCAGAGCGGAGACGAGCGCCAGCCCAGACGTGGCTTGCCGATCGCTTGCCTGTGGGCGGCTGTGGGTCACCACTCAAGCCGGACCTCAGCGCTGGTCGGCGGTAAGATCCTGATATGCCTGGAAGGTGTTATGACAGGTGCCCCGCCGTCCGGCATCACCGCACGGCAAGCTCTTCCAGCTCTTTCCTGGTTGCTGCGAGGATCTCCCTTGCAAGGCCCGGATCGGCCGTCTGGACAGCGCGCGCCAGGGCCACACTCCCTGCCAAAGCCGAAATCATCACGAGCGCTCGCCGGCGCGCCACCTTCGGCGGCGTTCCTTCCGGAAGCACACGCCGCACCAACTCGGTCCAACTCCGCAAGCCGTCGGTGAAGGCTGCTCCGACCGTATCGCCTTGCCTGCCCACCTCCGAAGCACACGCCGCCAGCAGGCAGCCCGATCCCGGGTCCTTTACGTGTGCCTCGCAGAGATAGGCATCCAGATATGCACGGAGAGCATCGGGCGCCTTGTCGCCCAGCTCGCTCCAGGCCGCGGCACCCTCGGCAAATGCCTTGCGGCACGCCTCCGCCACCAGGGCATCCTTTGATTCAAACTGGCCATACAGGGCGCCCTGCGTCAGGCCTGAAGCGCGGCTGATCTCGGCGACTCCCGCGCCGTTGAACCCGCGCTCCTGCAATAGCCGCCGCGCTGCCGCGACCAGCGCGGCGCGATGTTCCGCCGTCTTCTTTCGCGAGACCTTCACCGGCCGTCCTCCCGGGACCACTTGACCTATTCATAGAGACCTCTATCTGAATGCGCTGATGATAGAGACCGCTATGTATCGGCAAGGCTCATTTAGGGTGGGCAGCCGCATTCTCAAGCTCTGACGGTCCTGCCGACACCGGGCCGGACTTTCTGCTTCACCTGCCGCACTTCGCCCGCGCGACCCGCCGGTCCGCCGAGGAGGTAACGCATGAAATCTTTGCGGTGCGCGACGACCGTGCGGTTGGGCCGCCCTGTCGCAACAATACGTCAACCAAAAATCTGAGCAGCCGGACATGGACAACATCTCCCTGACTGACCAGGACGCCGCCGAACGCGCCCGAATCTCCGAGGACGGCCTCCGTCCCGTCCGCCGGGGGCGGTGGTGGAGCGGCTTGGTATTCCTCGGCTTGGTCATCGCGCTCGCGGCCGGCGGGCAACACCTCTGGCGTACCGGCGACAACCATGTCGCCGCGCCGCCTCCTCCGCCGCCGCCCGTGACCGTCAGCCTGCCGCTCCAGCAGACCGTGCAGACCACCGCCCGCTTCCTCGGCCAGTTCTCGGCAGTGGACAGCGTGGAACTGCGGGCACAGGTCGGCGGCACCCTGACCGCCATCGGTTTCCAGGACGGCCAGGTCGTGCACAAGGGCGACCCGCTCTTCGTCATCGACCCGCGGCCATTTCAGATCAGACTCGACGAGGCCGTCGCCCAATTCCAGACCGCCCAGGCGAAGGACGTGCTGGCCCAGGCGGAGCTTTGGCGCGCGCAGCAGCTCAAGCGGTCCGACTTCGGCTCGGCCGAAACCGTCGATGAGCGCGCAGCCGACGAGCGCAGCGCGCAAGCCGCCATCGAAAATGCCAAGGCCGCCATCGCGGACGCACGGCTCGACCTCGAGTTCTCGCGTATCACCGCACCGTTCACCGGACGCATCGGTGCCCATCTCGTCTCCGTAGGTGATCTCGTGAGCGGCAGCCGAGGCGGCACGAGCCCGACGACGCTGCTCGCCACGATCGTCTCGCTCGATCCGATTTATCTCGACTTCGACATGAGCGAGTCGGATTACCTGGCCTATCAGCAAGCCCATCACGGCGCTCCGCCGCACGACGGTGTCGCCATCGCCCTCGACGGGGACGGGCATTTCGACCGCCGCGGCACGCTCGATTTCGTCGACAACCAAGTAAACCGGAGCAGCGGGACGATCCATGCGCGTGCGACCGTGCCCAACCCGGACCTGAGCATCACGCCCGGCCAGTTCGCGCGCCTCCGCGTGGACCTCGGCCATCCCATGCCGGCCCTGTTGGTGCCCGCCGCCGCCGTCATCCCGGACCAGTCGCGGCAGGTCGTGATGACCGTGGCCAAAGGCGGAACGGTCGTCCCCAAACTGGTCGAGACCGGCGAGCTCTACAACGGGCTGCGCGCCATCCGCAGCGGCCTCGCGCCAACCGACCGCGTCATCATCGACGGTGTGGTGCGTGCCCGTCCCGGGGCCAAGGTCACGCCGGTGAACGGCACAATTAAGCCCGATCCGAGCGCCGACTCTCAATAACGGAGGGCGCGATGCGCTTCACGCACACCTTCATCGACCGCCCGATCCTGGCGACCGTCCTCAGCGTCTTCCTGACCCTCATCGGTCTGGGCGCGCTGGTAATCCTCCCGGTTGCGCAATACCCGGAGATCGTGCCCCCCACCGTGCAGGTAACCACGAGTTACCCCGGCGCCTCCGCCGACGTCGTCAGCAAGACGGTTGCGACGCCACTCGAACAGGAGATCAACGGCGTCGAGAACATGATCTACATGAGCAGCCAGTCCACCGGCGACGGCAAGCTCACCATCACCGTGACTTTCGCCATCGGCACCGACCTCAACGTCGCGCAGATGCTCACACAGAACCGTGTTCAGGACGCATTGCCGCGGCTGCCGGAGGACGTGCAGCGCCTCGGCGTGCAGGTCCGCAAGGCGACGCCCAACATCCTGCTCGCGGTACATCTGTATTCACCCGACGGATCGCGCGACAACCTTTACCTTTCCAATTACGCGACCCTCCATGTAAAGGACGCCCTGGCGCGTCTTCCCGGCGTGGGCGACGTCCAGCTTTTCGGCGCCCGCGACTACGCGATGCGCATCTGGCTCGATCCCGACAAGGTGGCCGCCTATAAGCTCGACGCAAGCGAGGTGCTTGCCGCCCTGCAGGCGCAGAACATCCAGGTCTCGGCGGGCGTTCTGAACCAGCCGCCGATCCGCGGTGACGCCGCGTATCAGCTCAACGTCCAGACGCTCGGCAGGCTGACCACGCCCGAGCAGTTCGCCGATGTCATCCTCAAGACCGACGCACAGGGGCGGCCGACCCGCATCCGCGACGTCGGCCGTGTCGAGATCGGCGCCGCCGACTACGGATCCACCGCCTACATGGACCGCACCGAGGGCCTGCCGCTGCTGATCTTCGCGCAACCCGGCGCGAATTCGCTGGCGGTGGAACACGAAGTCCTCGACACGATGCAGACCTTGAAGAAGGACTTTCCGCCGGGCCTCGACTCCATCGTCATCTACGATCCGACGATCTTCGTCGCAAAGTCCGTGAAGGAAGTCGTCACAACGATTTTCGTTGCCATCCTGCTCGTCGTCGGCGTCGTGTTCCTGTTTCTCCAAACATGGCGCGCCTCGATCATTCCGGTGATCGCCATTCCGGTCTCGCTCGTCGGGACCTTCACAATCCTCTACGCACTCGGTATCTCGCTGAACAACCTGTCCCTCTTCGGCCTCGTGCTGGCGGTGGGCATCGTCGTCGATGACGCGATCGTCGTCGTGGAGAATGTCGAGCGCAACATCGCCGCCGGCATGTCCCCAAAGGAGGCCGCGCACCGGACGATGGACGAGGTCGGCGGCGCGCTCGTCTCGATCGCGCTGACCTTGTGCGCGGTGTTCGTCCCGTCGGCCTTCCTGTCCGGCATTTCCGGGCAGTTCTTCCGCCAGTTCGCGGTCACCATCGCCGCCTCCACGGTGATCAGTTGCTTCGTCTCGCTGACCCTCAGCCCGGCCCTGTGCGCGATCCTGCTGAAGCAGCACGACCCGCACGCCGCCGGCGGCGCCGGCCTTCCGGCCCGGCTCATGCACGGCACCTTCGGACTCTTCAATCGGGGCTTCGAGAAACTATCCGACGCGTACGGCCAACTGACCAGGCGCCTGGTGCGCGGCCTCGCCATTGTCGTCGTGGTCTATGTCGGCCTGATCGGTGCCGCCGGGTTCGAGTTCTCGCGCATTCCGACCGGCTTTATCCCGGAGCAGGATCAGGGATACCTGATTACCGTGCTGCAGCTTCCGCCGGGCGCCAGCCTGTCGCGCACCGAGAAAGTGGTGAAGCGCGCCGTCGATATCATCCTCAAGACACGCGGCATCGAGCATGTCGCGCCGTTCGCCGGCCTGGACGCGACGACTTTCACGGTTTCATCCAATTCAGGAACGATCTTCTCCGGCCTGCCATCGCTCTACAACCACTCGCTGCCGGGCGTGACGGCGAACTCGGTGCTGGCCGACCTCCGCAAGCGTCTGTCGGTGATCCAGGACGCCTACGTGCTGACGATCCCGCCGCCGCCGGTGCAGGGGATCGGCAATTCCGGCGGCTTCAAGATGATGCTGGAGGATCGGGGCGGGCTCGGCACCCAGGCACTCGTGAACGCCGCGAACGCGCTTGTCGCCGCGGCCAACAAGGACCCCAGCTTCGCCGGCGTGTTCACTTTGCTTAATACCGGCTCGCCTTCGGTTTACGCCGATATCGACCGCCTGAAGGCGGAGAAGGTAGGGCTTACGCCCACCGACGTGTTCAACACGCTACAGGTCTATCTCGGCTCGCAATACGTCAACGACTTCAACTACCTCGGCCGAACCTACGAGGTGATCGCCCAGGCAGACGGACGGTTCCGGCATGACCGGCAGGACCTGATGGGCCTGAAGGCGCGCAACGCGATCGGCGAGATGGTACCGATCGGAACCGTCGCCCACCTGCTTGATCAGACGATCCCGTATCGTGTGCCACGCTACAACCTCTACCCGGCCGCCGAGGTTCAGGGCGTGGCCGCGCCCGGTGTCGCTACCGGCACGGCGCTGCACCGGATGCAGGAGCTCGCCGCGCGAGTATTGCCGCCCGGCATCGGCTACGAATGGACCGAGATCGCCTATCAGCAGACCCAGAAGGGCACGCCGACCATGCTGGTGTTCGGTGCCGCGGCCCTGTTCGTCTTCCTGGTGCTTGCGGCGAATTACGAGAGCTGGAAGCTCCCGCTTTCAATCGTCCTGATCGTGCCGATGTGCCTGCTCGCCTCCGTCACCGGTCTTATGTTCCGCGGCATGCCGATCGACATCCTGGCGCAGATCGGCTTCGTCGGTACTGGTCGGGCTGGCGGCGAAGAACGCGATCCTGATCGTCGAGTTCGCGCGTCAGGCGCAGGACGCTGGCAGCGCACCCGCGCAGGCGGCGGTTAGTGCGGCACGACGGCGGTTGCGGCCGATCCTCATGACCTCGCTCGCCTTCATTCTCGGCGTCGCTCCGCTGGTGTTCGCGACCGGCGCCGGAGCGGAGATGCGGCAATCGCTGGGCACGGCCGTTTTCGGCGGTATGCTTGGGGTGACCGGGTTCGGCCTGATCTTCACGCCGGCTTTCTACACACTGGTTCAGCGGATCGGCCTGAGCCGTCGGCGGCCGACGCCGGATTGGCGTGACCCGCTCGGGTTGGGCAATCCGCAAACGAGGCTGGAGGAGCCGACGTAAAGGCCCGGCAGCCGGGCATTTCAATGAACCAAGCTTCATTCACGCGCAGAAGAAAAGTAAGCGCCGCACCGCAATATCGGGCAGTCGAGCAAACCGAAGGAGGTCATCGCCATGAAGAGAAACGCCACCTTGCTCGGCGCCTGTCTGGCGCTGCCGATTGCGGCGCTGGCGGTTCCCGGCCTGGCAGCCCAGCCAGGCTGCTGGACCGCGCCCGCCAACGGGACGGCCGTCTTTGTCCCCGACCCCACCCCGACGACAGCCGCGGAGCAGGTCCAGGCCGAGCGCCTGATCGCCTACACCAAAAACGCGATGTTCCGGCAGATGGATGCCGAGATGAACGCCCTGCAGGCGCGGATGGCCGCGCTGATGTCGATGCCGCTGCTGCCCTCGCCCCAGCAGTTGATCCAGGCCTCGTTCGGCCCCGGCGGATGGACGGCGACCGGGCCGGGCACCGGCACCGTTATCACCGAGGTATCGACCGGCAGCGGGACGTGCAGCCAGACGATCACCTACAGCTACCGGGTCCGCGGCGGCCAGCCGATCGTTCACGTCGCGCAGACCGGCAACGCCTGCGGAGCAATCCATCTAGGCGCGCCCGGAACGGTGCAGGCCGCGCAGCGGTCCGAACCGGGGACATAGGTGACAGTTTGGCCCGACGACATGGGTAACAGGTTTACTGGTTGGCATGGAGGTGACCCATGCCGTGGCAGAGGACCGGACCCATGGACGAGCGGATGTCGCTGATTGTGAGCTGGCAGGAGGACGGGCTTTCGATTTCGGAGCTGTGCCAGCGCTATGGCGTTAGCCGCAAGACCGGTTACAAGTGGATAGAGCGGTATGAGAACGAGGGTTTTGCCGGGCTGTGCGACCGCAGCCGGGCGCCGCATCACTCTCCGCGGCAGGTGACGGGGTCGATCGCCGAGGCAGCGGTAGCGGCGCGGCGGGAGCACCCGAGCTGGGGGCCGCGCAAGCTGCGGGCGTGGCTTTCGGCGCGCGATCCGCAGGTGGTGTGGCCGGCGGCCAGCACTTTGGGTGTGTTGTTCGACGAAGCGGGCCTGACGGTGCCGCGGCGCCGGCGCGAGCGGGTGCCGCCGCGCAGCGCGCCGTTTGCCGGCTGCGAGGGTCCGAACGCGGTGTGGACGGCCGATTTCAAGGGCTGGTTTCGCACCGCCGACGGCGCGCGCTGCGAGCCGTTCACGTTGTTGGACAGTTGGAGCCGCTATCTGTTGCGCTGCCAGGCGGTGCGGCGGACCGATACCGCGACGGTGCAGGCGATCCTGGCGGCGGCGTTCCGCGAGTATGGCCTGCCGATGGCGCTGCGCAGCGACAACGGCTCGCCGTTTGCCGGACGCGGCGCCGGCGGCTTGAGCCGGTTATCGGTGTGGCTGATCAAGCTTTCGGTGCGGCCGGATCGGATCGATCCAGGCTCGCCGCAGCAGAACGGTCGGCACGAGTGGATGCACCTGACGCTGCAGCAGGAGACGGCAAGCCCGCCGGCGGCGAGCTTGCGGGCGCAGGCCCGCAGCTTCGCGGTGTTCCGCCGCTGTTACAATGCGGAGCGGCCGCACGAGGCGCTGGGCCAGCAAGTGCCGGCGCGGCATTATCAGCCGAGCCCGCGCGCCTACACCGGCAAGCTGTGTTCGCCGGAGTATCCTGGCGTTGAGCTGGTGCGCCAGGTGCGCTCGAACGGCGAGATCAAGTGGCGTGGCGAGCGGGTGTTCCTGGGCGAGCCGTTGATCGGCGAACCGGTCGGGCTGCACCCGATCGCCGACGGCGAATGGCGGGTGATGTATGGCCCGATCGAGCTCGGTTTGCTGGACGCGAAGGGCCGCTTGCGCCAGCCGCGGCGCCGCCGCCGTCGGGTAGCCTGTGGATTTGTGGACAACGCACGCGCGTTGCCCACAACCCCACAGGGCCAACAACAACCGCAAGCCGATCTGGTTCGATGACGGATGAAAAGTGTTACCCATGTCGCCGGTCTATTCTGTTACCCATGTCGCCGGTTGGACACCCGGCCCCTCCCGCAAGGGGAGGGGGGCGTCGCTACACCGTGTGTTCGTATTCCAGCGAAATGTCACGGTTGGTGTAGTCGGGCATCATCGCCGTCGCGATGACCGAGATCACCGCGCAGATGGTGATGTAGATTGCGATCGGCACCCATGAACGATACGCGGCGAACAGCGCCGTCGCGATCAGCGGCGCCGGCCCGCCGGCGATGATCGAGGCAAGCTGATAGCCGATCGAAGCGCCGGAATAGCGCAGCCGCCCGGTGAAGCTTTCGGCGATCAGCGCCGCCTGCGGCCCGTACATCGTATCGTGCGGAATCAGCGACAGCACGATCATGATGAACACCAGGATCGGGATCGCCGTGCTGATCAGCCCGAAATAGATCCAGGCGAAAACGCCCGTCATCACCGCGCCGATCAGGTAGATGCGCCTCCGCCCGAACCTGTCCGACAAATGCCCGGCGATCGGGATGGAGAAGAACGATACCACGGCCGCCACCAGCACGGAGATCAGCAACAGCTCGCGGCTGACCTTCAGCTCCCCTACGCCATAGGCAAAGACGAAAGCCGTGAAGATGTAGAACGGCGCTTGCTCCGCCATGCGCACGAAGGCACTGAGGAACACCTCCTTCGGCTGCTTACGGAACACCTCCGCGACCGGCGCCTTCTCCACCCGCTCCTCGGCCAGCAACCGGCGAAAAGTCGGCGTCTCCAGGATGCCAAGCCTGATCCAAAGCCCGATCGCGACCAGCACGATGCTGATCAGGAAGGGGACGCGCCAGCCCCAGGTGATGAAGGCCGGGCCGGAGATGGCGCTGAACACCAGCACGGCCAGGTTGGACAGGAACAGCCCCGCCGGCACGCCCCATTGCGGCCATGACGCGACAAAGCCCCGGTGATGGTTGGTGCGCGCCCATTCCATCGACAGCAGGACGGAGCCGCCCCACTCGCCGCCGACGCCGACCCCCTGGATGAAGCGCAGGATGGTCAAAATAACCGCCCCCCAGATGCCGATGCTGGCATAGGGCGGCACGACGCCAACCAGGAAGGTGGCGAAACCCATCAACATCAATGTCGCGATCAGCGCCGATTTGCGCCCGATCCGGTCGCCCCAATGGCCGAAGATGGCCGCCCCGATCGGCCGGGCGATGAACCCCACCGCGTAGATCGCAAACGCATTCAGTGTGCCGACCAGCGGATCGGAATTCGGGAAGTAGAGTTTCGCGAACACCAGGCCGGTGACGGTGCTGTAGAGAAAAAAGTCGTACCACTCGATCGTGGTGCCGATCGTGCTGGCGATCACCGCCCGCCGGAGCTGGGCGCCATGCTCGCCTGCTGAGAGCGCGCTCGCTTCCCACCCGGCGGCGCGTGCACTGCCTGACATGGCTGTTCCCTCCGAGTCGCTTATAGGGTGGTTGTTAACCTGTCACACTTGGCGTTCGACGATCAACTGCTTGATCGCCGCGATCGCCTTGGCAGGGTTGAGCCCCTTGGGACAGGTATCCGTGCAGTTCATGATAGTGTGGCAGCGGTAGAGCTTGAACGGGTCCTCCAGCGCATCCAGCCGGTTCCCGGCGTCCTCGTCGCGTAAATCGGCGATCCAGCGATAGGCCTGCAACAGAACGGCAGGGCCCAGATAGCGGTCGCTGTTCCACCAGTAGCTCGGGCAGGAAGTCGAGCAGCAGAAGCACAGAATGCACTCCCACAGCCCGTCGAGCTTCGATCGCTCCTCCGGGCTTTGCAGGCGCTCACCATCGGGCGGCGCCGGCGTGTCGGCCTTCAGCCACGGGTCGACGCTGCGATACTGGGCATAGAGTTGCGACAGGTCGGGGACCAGGTCCTTCACCACCGCCAGGTGCGGCAGCGGCGTGATACGGACAGCGCCGTTCACCTCGTCGATCGGCTTGAGGCAGGCTAACGTGTTGCCGCCATCGATGTTCATCGCACACGACCCGCAGATGCCTTCACGGCACGAGCGGCGGAAGGTCAGCGTGGGATCGACCTCGTTCTTGATCTTGATCAGCGCGTCCAGAACCATCGGCCCGCACGCGTCGAGGTCGATTTCATAAGTATCGGTGCGCGGGTTCTGCCCGTCATCCGGGTTCCAGCGATAAATGTGAAACGCCCGGACGCGCTTGGCACCGGCAGGCGCCTTGAAGGTGCGGCCTTGCGTGATGCGGCTGTTGCGGGGCAGCGTGAAAGCGACCATCCGGGCCTCTTCGAACGATTTGTTTACGAGTTGGTGCTTGCCGTCCGGAGATGCCCGGCTCCCCAACCGTCATGCCGGCGAAAGCCGGCACCCAGGCCAACCGCACCGTGCTGCCCTGTGTTTACATTCTCGCCAGCAAGCGCAACGGCACTCTGTACACTGGCGTGACAAGCGATCCAGTGCGCCGGATATGGCAGCATAAGACGAAGGAAACGGGCGGCTTCACCGCCCGATACGGCGTGCAACTGCTGGTCTATTTCGAGATGCATGACACGATGGAGAGCGCCATCCGGCGTGAAAAGCTGATTAAGAGATGGCGCCGCGCCTGGAAACTCGGATTGATCGAGCGGAGCAACTCCACTTGGCGTGACCTGTACGCGGAGCTTCTCGGCTGATCGCCTGGGTCCCCGCTTGCGCGGGGATGACGATCGGAGGTGATTGGTCCAACTCGTCATCCCCGCGCAAGCGGGGATCCAGAAGGGCCCGTTCAAATCAGCCATCATCGCGAGCTCAGAGGCGAACCCGGCGCACGGCGCCTCGAATCCCACAACCTCGAAGGAGAGCCGAGGCTTCTCGCTGAAAGTCGATCGCATGACTCGCACCGGGAAAGTGCCAACGCACTCGTCGAGATGACGCGAACACGTTATCTGTCAAGCTGCTGATGACCCGGCGACTCGCGACGCCATGGGCAAGGCCCCTCAGCGCGTTCCAGCGCAGTCGAGCGGGACGTCCACTTCCAACTTTTCCGGGATAAAAGGCGACGTAACTACGATACATTATTGCTCCTAATACACCCGCTTCTTCGGCGGGAACACCGACACCTCGTTCGTCAGCGTCTGCATCCGCACCGGACGATAATCCAGCCGTGCCTCACCCCGGTCGTCGCACCAGGCCAGCGTGTGTCTCAGCCAGTTCTGGTCATCGCGTTCGGGATAGTCGTCATGCGCATGGGCGCCGCGGGTTTCATGGCGGGCCTCGGCGCTGACCATGGTGGTCAGCGCATTGCCCATCAGGTTTTGCAGCTCCAGCGCCTCCACCAGGTCGCTGTTCCAGATCAGGCTGCGGTCAGACACCGACATGTCGGCCAATCCGTCCCACAGCCTGTGCATCTTCTCGACACCCGTCGCGAGCGTCTTGCTGTCGCGAAACACCGCCGCATGGCTCTGCATGGTGCGCTGCATGTCCAGCCGCAGGTCGGCAACGCGCGTTCCGCCATCGGCGTGGCGCGCCCGGTCGAAGCGATCCAGCGATGCCTCGCCAGCCCTTGCGGGAAGCGGCGCGTGGCTGGTTCCCGGACGCACCGTCTCGGCGGCGCGATGCGCGGCGGCGCGGCCGAACACCACCAGATCGAGCAGTGAGTTCGTGCCCAGCCGGTTCGCGCCATGCACCGAAACGCAGGCGCATTCGCCGACCGCCATCAGCCCTGGAACCACCGCATCCGGATCGTCCTCGGTCGGCCGCAGCACCTCCCCGTGATAGTTCGTCGGGATACCGCCCATGTTGTAATGCACAGTCGGCAGCACCGGGATCGGGTCTTTCGTCACATCGACCCCGGCGAATACGCGCGCCGTCTCGGAAATTCCCGGCAGCCGCTGATGCAGCAGATCGGCGCCCAGGTGCTCCAGATGCAGCAAGAGATAGTCCTTGTCCGGACCACAGCCGCGCCCTTCGTTGATTTCGATCGTCATCGAGCGGGATACCACATCGCGCGACGCCAGATCCTTCGCCGTCGGCGCATAGCGCTCCATGAAGCGCTCGCCCTCGGAATTCGTGAGATATCCCCCCTCCCCGCGCGCGCCTTCGGTGATCAGGCAGCCGGCTGGGAAAATGCCGGTCGGATGGAACTGCACGAATTCCATGTCCTGGCATGGCAGCCCGGCGCGCAGAACCATCCCGTTGCCATCGCCGGTACAGGTATGCGCCGAAGTGCAGGAGAGATAGGTGCGGCCATATCCGCCCGTCGCCAACACGGTCAGATGCGCGCGGAAGCGATGGATCGAGCCGTCCTCCAGGCACCATGCGGTGACGCCGCGGCAGGCGCCTTCCTCATCCAGGATCAGGTCCAGCGCGAAATACTCGTTGTAGAATTCAGCGTCGTGCTTGAGGCTCTGCTGATACAGGGTGTGCAGCATAGCGTGCCCGGTGCGGTCAGCGGCGGCGCAGGCGCGCTGCGCCGGCTCCTTGCCATAATCGATCATGTGGCCGCCGAACGGGCGTTGGTAGATCTTACCCTCTTCCGTGCGGCTGAACGGCACGCCGAAATGCTCGAGCTCATAGACGGCCGGGATCGCTTCCCGGCACATGTATTCGATCGCGTCCTGGTCGCCGAGCCAGTCCGACCCCTTCACGGTGTCGTACATGTGCCAGCGCCAATCGTCCGGGCCCATATTGCCGAGCGCCGCGCCGATGCCGCCCTGCGCCGCCACCGTGTGGCTGCGTGTCGGGAACACCTTGCTGATACAGGCGGTCTTCAATCCCGCGGCACCCATGCCGAGGGTCGCGCGCAGACCCGATCCGCCGGCGCCGACCACCACCACGTCATAGCTGTGATCGACGATGTCATAGGCGCGCCGGGACGGCAGGGTGATCGCGTTCATGATTTCCGTCGTTCTCTACAACCCGAGTTCCAGCGCCGCCACGATGCAGAACAGCGCGAGCACGATGCAGAGCGCGCGTTGGCCGAGCAGCAGGATCATGCGCCATGGATCGGTATGGACATAATCCTCGATCACCACCCGCAACCCCAGCTCCAGGTGCCAGAACGTGGCGATCACCAGGCACAGCATCAGCACCAGCGGCACCGGCGCATGCAGCCAGGCGCCGACAGCGGCACGGTCGGCGCCCTCCAGCCGGATCGCCGCGCAGATGAACCACAAGGTCAGCGGCACCAGCGCGATGGAGGTCAGCCGCTGGACCCACCAATGCCTCGATCCGGCGCGTGCCGAACCCAGTCCGCGCGCGCGGCCAAGCTGGGACCGCAGCACCTCGATCCGGACGGATTTGTTGGCGCCCGACATCACCAGACCGCCAGTCCGATGATCCAGACGATCAGGGTCAACACCACCGTTCCACCCACGACGCCCCATCCGGTCACACGGTAGATCCGGTTATCGAATCCCTGGCCCGCGTCCCAGAAAAGATGGCGAATGCCGACCAGCAGATGCAGGAGCAGGGCCGCAGACCAGCCCAGCAGGAGGAGCACGCCCAACCAGGAGGCGAGGAACCGCTGCACGGCGGCAAAAGCGTCGTCTGACGCCGCGGCCGCCACCAGCCACCAGGTCAGCAGCAGCGTGCCGATCCCGAGTCCGACGCCGGTGACGCGATGGCTGATCGAGAGCGCCATGCTGACCGGCCATTTGTAAACCTGAAGATGCGGCGACAATGGCCGTTGGACAAGTCGGCCATCGGAGGTGCGCCCCATCGCCAGCGCGTCGCGACTGTCGCTCACGAATGCTCCATTGTGCCCGACGGCCGGCGTCATTCCACGCTACCGTTGCGGTTCCTTAGCCTTGCAGGTGGAGGGGGTCAACGCAACGCCAGCAGTTCACGCCTGCCGGCGGGCGGGCCAGAGTGTTGGACCCGACCGGAGCAGGGGCCGTGTCCGACCGCCGCGAACCGCCTTACCCGATTGCCGTCGTCGCGTCCCGTGCGCGGATGCGCGATGGCGTCGAACTCAATCTCCGGATCACCCGACCCGATGGCGACGGCCGGTTTCCGGCGATCATGGAATACAACCCGTACCGACGCCTCGCCGCGCCGGTCGCCGGCGAAACGGGGCACCCGCCAGTGGTGCCCTTCCTGGCGGCGCACGGCTATGTCGTGGTGCAGTACCGACGTGCGCGGGACGGGCAGCTCCTCGGGCTTTTCCACGGACATCTATTCCGACGAGGAGCGGCAGGACGGCTACGACATGATCGAATGGATCGCCGCCCAAGCCTGGTGCAGCGGCGCCGTCGGGATGATCGGCAAATCGTACGGCGCTGTCGTGCAGTGGCAGGTAGCCGTGCAGAACCCGCCGCATCTCCGGGCGATCGTCGTTCGCTCGGCCAACAACGATGTGTATGCCGAGTTCACCAACCCGGGCGGGGCGATCCGTCCCTGGATGTTCGAATACTACGCACCGATGATGAACGCCTATAATTTTGCGCCACCTGATCCGGCTCTTGTGGGCGCGCGCTGGGCCGCGATCTGGGCCGAGCGGCTGGAGCACAGTGCGCCGTGGAGCCTGGGCTACATCCGCAATACACTGGACGGCCCGTACTGGCGCATGCGCAGCCTCAGCCCGGATTTCGGACGCGTGCGCTGCCCGGTGTTCCTGATCGAAGGTTGGCCCGACTGGTACGCGGATGCCGAGCTGACCGCGTTTCAGCAGTTATCGGCGCCGAAGCAGGTGCTGATCGGGCCTTGGGGCCACTACTACCCCGAAGAGCCAGCCGCCTTGCCGGGCCCGCGCATCGACACGCGCCCGCTCTATCGCCGCTGGTTCAACCATTGGCTGAAAGGGATCGACACCGGGCTGATGCAGGAGCCGCCGATAACTGTATTCGTTCGGCGCTGGCAAAAACCGTCGCTGCTGACGCTGGAAGACGCGGGCACGTGGCGCACTGAGCCGGGATGGCCGCCCCCCGACATGGACCCGGTCGCCTTCTATTTCGCGTCGGACGGAATGCTGTCCGACGCGCCGGGGCAGGATGAATGCGACTGCTACGAATACCGTGCCTCGGTCGGGCTGGCCTCGGGCCGGCGTGGCCTCGGCAGCACCACGCCGTTCGCGATGCCGACCGACCAGCGGGCGGATGAGCCATGGTCGGTGCTCTACACCGGCAAACCGCTGTCCGAACCGATGCTGCTGTTAGGCCAACCGGAAGCGGTGCTGCATGTCGCATCCACCGCGCGCACGGCCTGGTTCCATGTGCGCCTGTGCGAGGTGGCGCCGGACGGCACCTCGCGTCTGATCACGGACGGCGGCATACTGGCTTCGCACCGCCATTCACATGAGCAGCCGGAGCCGTTGACGCCCGGCGAGGTGTACCAGTTGCCGATCAAGCTGCGCCACACCGCATACGAACTGACACCCGGTCACCGCCTGCGCGTGGCGGTCTCGAGCGCGGATTTCCAGAATGCCTGGCCGACCGGGGAGCCGGCGCGCAACACCGTCCATCGTGGCGCGATCCGGCCATCGCGCGTGATCCTGCCCCTCGTGCCAGCGGATCGCCCGGCGCTCGCTCCGCCGTGCTTCGTGGACTCGCCGCATCCGGTGCCGGACCTGGAACGCCCAGGTTATGAATTGAAATGGGATCTCATCGACGATACCGTCACCTGCGAGCTGACCGGCAGCAGCGGCGCCAATCGCTCGCGCTATACCGTCTCCAACCGCGTACCAGCGATCGCCTCGATCCAGTCGAACTTCCTCTGTACGGTGCCGCACCCGATACTGGACATTCGCGTCGCGGCGAGCTGCCAAACTGCGAGTGATCGCACCAGCTACACGCATGCGGCTCAGGTGGAGATCACGGTGAACGGAAAGCGGCATTTTTCCCGAAGCTGGACCGAGAGCGTGCCGCGACACTGGTCATGAGATGCGTGGGGACAGCTCCGTCAGCAGCCGGGCCATGTTCTTGCCGACACGACTCACCGCCTCATCCCAGGTAAACAGGCCGAACCGGTCGAACTCGGGGACCGGGGCACCGCCGTGCGTGACGAAAACGGAAGCACAGACAAGCGAGTCCGGCTCGGGCATGCGCTCCGGCCGCCAGATGAACAGCGCGAGGTCCTTGCCCGGCATGTAACGATGCACGCCGAGCGCGACGAGCGCCTCCTCCGGCGCGTCCAACCCGGTTTCCTCCTTGAGCTCGCGCCGTGCCGCCTCGGCGAAAGCCTCACCTGGCTCCACCAGACCCTTAGGGATGTCCCAGCGCGGCGAGCGCGTGGCATGACCGAGCAACAGACGCCGGCCGTCGGTCACGAGCACCCCGCAACTCATCTTGCGCATCTCTTCGGGTCACCCTACTGGGTTTCGGATTGGAGCACATGGAACGTTTTCTTACCCTGAGCGAGCGGAAAGCGATCGAAGTCGAGCGACGCCGGCGCGCGGTGGAGGAAGTACGTGTGTTGCTCACCGACTACGCCCGCGCCCACGGGGGACGGTTCCTGCTCTATGGATCGGCCGCGCGCGGCACGATGCGCTACCATAGCGACGTGGACATCCTGACCGACTTTCCCGAACCGGAAACCCCGGACGCCTGGCGTTTCGCCGAGCAGGTCTGCTGGGATCGTGATCTCGATCCGGACATCATGCCGGCCGGCTGGTGCAAGGATACGTTCCTGGCTCGGATCGCGCCTGATATGGTTGTGCTTGCATGAGCGACGCGCGATGGCTCGACATCGAGGCGGCGGTTGCATCGTCGATCGAGCATTTTTCCCGGGCCGTTGAGATTTTCGGTCGCGGCAACATGCAGGGCATGGATACCGATGCATACCTTGCCCGGATGGGATTCATGCACGCCATGCAGGCTGCTCACACGAGTCTTGAGGCGTCGCTCCTGAGAATACTGGATGTTGTGGGCGAAGAACATCCAACGGGCCAGCATTGGCACGCCGATCTGGTTCACCGGGTCTCCCGCCCGACTGAAGCGCGTCCGGCACTGGTGCCTGCCGATCTTGCCCACGCGATCGATGAGACAAGACGCTTTCGCAACATCGCGATGCGCGCGTACGAGAGTTTCGAACAGGACCGCGCCAAGCCGGCCGTCGCAGCCGCCTCGATAATCGTGGCGGACCTACCCGGCGCGATCAGCCGCTTCCGCGCTGCGATCGACCCGTAAGCCGCGCACCTTACGCGGCCTGCTTCGCCAGCATTCCCTGCGACACCAGTGCCTCGGCGATCTGCACAGCGTTCAACGCCGCACCCTTGCGCAGATTGTCGGACACGCACCAGAATGACAGCCCGTGCTCGACGGTCGGGTCCTTGCGGATCCGGCTGACATAAACCGCATCCTCGCCCACGCTTTCCAATGGCGTGATGTAGCCGCCATCCTCGCGATGATCGACGACCGCGACACCCGGCGCCTCCCGCAACGCCGCCCGCGCCTCACTCACCGTGACCGGCCGCTCGAACTCAATCGTTACCGCCTCGCCGTGACCGATGAACACCGGCACGCGCACGCAGGTGGCATGCACGGCAATGTCGGGATCGAGGATTTTGCGCGCCTCGACCGCCATCTTCCACTCCTCCTTGGTCGAGCCATCCTCCATGAACCGGTCGATATGAGGAATGCAGTTGAACGCGATCTCCTTGGTAAACTGCTCCGGCGCGGACGGGTCGTGCACGAACACCGCCTTGGTGTGGTTGAACAGCTCGTCCATTCCCTCCTTGCCGGCGCCGGAGACCGATTGGTAGGTCGCGACCACCACGCGCCTGACCCGCCACTGATCGTGCAGCGGCTTCAACGCGACCACCATCTGGATCGTGCTGCAGTTGGGATTGGCGATGATGTTGCGGCGAGCGAATTTTGCCAGCGCCTGCGGGTTCACTTCCGGCACGACCAAGGGCACGTCCGGCTCCATCCGGAAATGGCTGGTATTGTCGATCACCACGCAGCCCGCCGCCGCCGCCCGGGGCGCATGCGCGGCCGAAACCGAAGCGCCCGGACTGAACAGGCCGATATCCCAGCCGCGGAAATCGAACGTATCGAGGTTCCTGACCTTGAGGACCTGCTTCTCGCCGAACGACACCTCGATGCCGGCAGATCGGCCGGAGGCGACCGCCGCCACCTCGTCGGCCGGGAAACGGCGCTCCGCCAAGGTCTTCAACATTTCCCGACCGACCGCGCCGGTGGCCCCGACAACCGCGACCCTGTAGCCCATCCGCCTTGCTCCCGTCGTATCAGCCGATGCTGTTACCGGCCTCACCGGGCGCGGGCAAGCAACTCAGCGAGCCCGACGCGGGAGTGGCCATGGCGGCCGACGGTTGTCTCGGCCGCGGCCAAGGCATCCAGCACCGCTTCCTGGGTCGTCTCCGCCGCGGCCTGAAACAAGCGGTCGATCCGCGCTTCGGCCAGCACCCGGTGGCCGAGGAAGTCCTGGTCGGCCTCGTGCGGTACGCGGTTGGCCGTGGTGAAGGCCAGTGCGATATCGCCGCTGCCATTGCCCCAGAATGCGCCGCTCCAGGCAAGCCCGACGCCGGCGCGCCGGGCCAAGCGGCGGAGCTGGCGACAATCGAGGGGGATATCCGTGCCGATCACCACGACGCACGAACCCGCCTCCAAGCTGGCGGCGGCGGCTTCCGGATCGATGCGCCGACCGTCCGGCAGGCGAAGATCGCCCGATCGACCGAAATTCGCCAGGACCAAGGTCCCGAGATGGTACGCCTCGCCGTCCAGCTTCAACCGGCGGGAGGCGCTGCCGATGCCGCCCTTCAGCCCGAAGCAGCTCATTCCCGCCCCGGCGCCCACCGCCCCAAACTCGAACGTTTCCGCCGCTGCCTCGATGGCCGCCTCGGCGTGCGCCTCCTCCACCGCCATGGCCTGGATGTCGTTCAGGTAACCGTCATTGCATTCGAGCACGACCGGATTCACCGTGGCGGTCTTGCGGCCGATCTCCGGGTCCTCGCGTATCGCGCGTCGGATCAGCGCATTGGCGCAGGCGCCGACCGCGAAGGTGTTGGTCAGCAGGATCGGCGTCTCGATCGTGCCAAGCTCGGCGATTTGCACGAGGCCGAGGCTCTTGCCGAACCCGTTTAGGACTTGCGCGGCCGCGAGCGGTTTGTCCTGGAACAAATCTCCGTCATGCGGCAACACGGCGGTGACGCCGGTGCAGAGCTCGCCTTCCATCAAGGTGGCATGGCCGACCAGCACGCCGGGAACGTCGGCAATGCTGTTGCGCTCTCCCGGCGGCAGCGAGCCGCAGCCGAGTCCGAGGTCTCGTGCCCGCATGAAGTCTCCTGCAATTACCTGCAAGATTCCTGTAACGCCCCCAAAGGGCAATCCCCCGGATGACCGCCGGTGACAACTGCGCTAGGAAACCACGGGAAAATCCTCGATCGGGGGGGCGCCATGCGCGAGATCGGACATTTCATCGGTGGACGGATGATGCCGGGCGGCGGCCGCACGGGCGACGTATTCAACCCCGCCCTCGGCGAGGTCATCGCAAAGGTGACGCTGGCGGACGCAGCCGAGGTCGATCGGGCCGTGCAGGCCGCCGTCAAAGCCTGGCCGGCCTGGGCCGCCACGCCGCCGCTGCGGCGGGCGCGGGTCATGTTCCGGCTGAAAGAACTGCTGGAGCGGGACCGTCAGAAGCTTGCGGCGGCGATCACCACGGAACACGGGAAGGTGCTGTCCGACGCCGATGGGGAAGTCCAGCGGGGCCTGGAAGTGGTGGAGTTCGCCTGCGGCATCCCGCACTTGCTTAAAGGCGAGTTCACCGAAGCGGTGGGCACCGGGATCGACGCCTGGTCGGTGCGCCAGCCGCTGGGCGTGGTGGCCGGGATCACCCCGTTCAATTTTCCCCTGATGGTGCCGCTATGGATGATCCCCGTTGCGCTGGCCTGCGGGAATTGCTTCATCCTCAAGCCGTCGGAGAAAGACCCCTCGGCAAGCCTGATTCTCGCCGAGCTGCTGGCCGAAGCCGGCCTGCCGGAAGGCGTGTTCAGCGTGGTCCAGGGCGCGCGCGAAGCGGTGGAGGCGATCCTTGCGCACCCGGGGATCGCTGCGATCAGTTTCGTGGGTTCAACGGCGATTGCCGAAACGATCTACCGGGGCGGGACCGCGCATGGCAAACGCGTGCAGGCGTTGGGCGGCGCGAAGAACCACCTCGTGGTGATGCCGGACGCCGATCTCGATGACGCGGTCGATGCGCTGATGGGCTCGGCTTACGGTGCCGCTGGCGAGCGCTGCATGGCGGTCTCCGTGGCCGTGGCGGTCGGCGATGCCGGCGACCGGCTGGTGCAGAAGCTGGAACCGCGGGTTCGCGCCCTGAAGATCGGCCCAGGGATCGACAAGGAAGCCGAGATGGGCCCCTTGGTCACCGCCGAGCATCGGCAGAAGGTCAAAGGATATATCGATCTCGGTGTAAGGGAAGGCGCCGACCTCGTCGTGGATGGCCGCGACCTGAGGCTGCAAGGATACGAGAACGGCTTCTTCCTCGGCGGCAGCCTGTTCGACCGCGTCGGCACCGATATGCGCATCTATCAGGAGGAAATTTTCGGCCCGGTGCTGGGCGTGGTGCGCACGCCCGATCTTGCGGGCGCGGTGCGCATGGTCAACGACCATCCCTACGGCAACGGTGTGGCGATTTTCACCTCGGACGGCGGCGCCGCACGCGACTTCGCCAGCGCCATCCGGATCGGCATGGTCGGCGTGAACGTGCCCATTCCGGTGCCGATGGCCTTCCACAGTTTCGGCGGCTGGAAGCAGTCGCTGTTCGGCGACCACCACATCTACGGCCCGGAGGGCGTGCGGTTCTACACCCGCTACAAGGCGGTAACGGCGCGCTGGCCAAGCGGCGCCCGCCGCGGCGCCGAATACGTCATGCCGACTCTCGGACGTTGACCGGCGCCTCCACCGCCGCCGCCGCCGCCATCAGCTCCGGGTCGGTCAGATAATCCGGCATCGCGTACGCCGTCAGCCGCGGAATATCGTGCAGCGCGACGCGTGAGCCGCGGGTTTCAACGCCCAGGTCGCGCAAGGCGGCGAAGGCGCGAGACAAATTCTCCTGCCGACAACCCAGCCGGGCGGCCAGCAGGCCTTTCTCGAACGGCAGCCGGAAGGCGGCCTCCGTCGCCCCCGGATTGGGCACCAACGCGAGAAGATAACAGCCAAGCCGTTGGGCGGTGGTCCGGACCTTGAGGTCACGGATCTGGCGAATCAGGGAGCGGACGCTCTGCGAAAGCGAGTGAAGCAGCGCCAATGTCAGCTCCGGCTCGCGCTCCGCCAGGGCACGCAACGGCGCCACTTCCACCGCCAGCAAACGCGCGCGTTGCACCACATGCGCCGATTGCATGTGGGGCAGCGCCAGCATCACGGATGCCAGCACGAAATCCGCACCGGGACGCAGGACCTCGACCACGGCGGTGGACCCATCGGGAGCCGTGGTGCTCAGGGCCACCTGGCCCTCGAGGATGAAATAGAGCGCCGCCGGCATTGAACCCTGCTGGCAGAGCTGGTCGCCATGTCCCGCCGTGATCACTGCCGCCGCGGCATCGATCTGCTCGAGCAAGCGGTCGTTCAACGTCGAGAAGACCGCAACTTCCCGCAACACCGTGATCCCCGGGCGCATCTGCACTCCCTCTCCTACGCCATTTTGCGTACCAGTAATGATGGGCCCTGCTGGCCGCGAGTCAAATCTCGAACGAATTGCTTTGTGCTCATTCCGGACAGATCATGGCGAGCGGAGGCGATTTGAATGAAAGCTGTGCTGTGCCGGGCGTTCGGCGGACCGGACATGCTGGAGTTGGCGGATTTGCCGGACCCGCCGCCACTCGGCCCGGGCGAGCTTCGCATACGGATCGAGGCTCGCGGCGTGCAGTATGTGGATGTGCTGCAGATCGCCGGCAGCTATCAGGTGCGGCCGGAGCCGCCGTTCATCCCCGGCAGCGAGGCTGCCGGCGAAGTGGTCACTATCGGCTCGGGCGTGACCCGGTTCAGCCCCGGCGACCGGGTGATGAGCCGGCACCGGACGGGCGCCTTCGCCCAGTACGCGAACGCCAAGGAAGACGCATGCGACCCGATCCCGCCCGGTCTCGATCTGGCCGAGGCCGCCGTCCTGCGCTCCGGTCACGGGACCGCCTACCACGCCCTGCTGCAGCGCGGCCGGCTGGCGGCCGGCGAGTGGGTGCTGGTGCATGGCGCCGCCGGCGGAATCGGCATCGCCGCCATCCAGATTGCCCAGCACGCGGGCGCCCGGGTCATTGCCGCCGCCGCGACAGAGACCAAGCGCGCTGCCTGCCTGGCCGAGGGTGCGGAACACGCGATCGAGTATCGCGGCGGCTTCCTCGACCGGGTGAAAGAGATCACCGGCGGGCGCGGCGTCGATGTCGTCTATGATCCGATCGGCGCGGCAGTCACCGACGAATTGCTGCGCTGCCTGGCCTATGGCGGGCGGCTGCTGATCCTCGGGTTCCTGGGCGGCGGCCCAACCAACATCCGCAGCAACTATCTACTCATCAAGGGGATCGAGGCGATCGGCGTCTATATGGGCGGGTTCCAGGCCAATCAGCCGGAGCGCTTCGCCGCCAATACGCGCGCATTGCTAGACCTCGCGGCTGAGGGAAAAATCCGGCCGCGAATTTCCCATCGCTTGCGGCTGGAACAGGCGGCCGAAGCCGTGCAAGCGGTGATCGACCGGACGGTTATCGGCAAAGCGGTGCTCCTGGGCTGATTGTGACAAGACGATGTATGCTTCCCGGATTCCGGGGAAACGAGGGGACTGTTTGAAACAATGATTGGACCGGCTTCCGGGCAGGCGGCTCGGCCGCAATTGACCCTGCTCGCTCCGGTCGAAGCGCTCGAACGGCTCCGCACAGCGCCGATCGTCGCGCGTCATGCGCGCAATGGCGGCGTCGTACGGCGGCTGCACGAGACGTATTTCGATACGCCGGACCAGGCATTGTTCAACCAGGGAATGGCGTTGCGCGTGCAACGCACCGGCGCGCGTCAGGTGCAGCGACTGAGCCTGGCGAGTCGCGACACCGTCCGCCAGTGGGAAACGCCGGTGAATGGGGCAGCGCCGGAGCTCTCGCGCTTGCCCGCCGCCGAAGTGCCGAACGGCTTGCTGCAAGTGAACGGCGACTTGGCACCGGTATTCGCCAGAGTGGTGCGCTGCCGGGTCCAGCGTCTCCAACTGCCCGACGCGCTGGTGCAGCTCGTCGCCAGCGAAGGCAGGATCGAAGCGGGGATACGTGCCGAGCCGGTCGCGGAGGTCCGGCTCGAATTGCAGTCCGGCAATGCCGCTGCCCTGTATGAGCTGGGCTCGGAACTGCTGCAGATCGCCCCAATGCAGCTCGCCACAGTCAGTGAGTGCGAACGAGGCTTTGCCCTGGCGCGCGCCGCCGTGCGGCAGCCGAGCAAACCGACTGCGCCGGACATTGCACGGTTTCACTTGGTTGATGACGCCATGGCGGTGGTGCTCGAATCGTGCCGTCAGCACCTGCTGTGCAATCATGCCGTGGCGCAGGATGGGCGCGACCCGGAAGGTGTGCACCAGATCCGGGTCGCCTTGCGCCGGCTGCGCTCCGCGCTGTGGATTTTCCGCCGTGCGGTCCCCTCCCCCACTCTTCACGAGCTCGGCCACGAGGCGAAATGGCTGGCATCCGCACTCGGCCCGGCGCGCGACTGGGATGTATTCCTCACCGAAACTCTGCCGGTGCCCGAGCAGGCCTGCGCGCCGGCTCTGAGCTTCGATCGACTGCGGGCGGCCGCGGCATCACACCATGAAGCTGCCTATGCTGCCGTTCGCGACACGCTGGCGGCGACACGCGCAACGAGGTTCCTGCTGGCCTTGGGCGGATGGATCGAGCGGCGTGGCTGGCGCAGCGAGGTCCCGAGCGAGTCGCTCGCGGTGCTATCGGAGCCGGTCGTCAATTTGGCCGCGGCACTGCTGATCCGGTTGCACAGCAGGGCGCTGAAGCATGGCGCGCATCTTCGTCATTCGGGGCCGGCGGAACGGCACACCCTGCGCATCCGACTGAAGCGGCTGCGCTACGCTTGTGAGTTCTTTCAGCCGCTGTGGCCCGATACCGCCGGCGAACGGTTTATCGGGCGATTGGCGCGGCTGCAGACCGCGCTGGGGTCCGACAGCGACGCACAGGCGACGGGGTCGCTGTTGCAGAGCATCGCGGCGGACGCCACCGAGCCCGAACTGCATCGCGCGATTGGCGGGCTGATCGGATGGCAGGCTTGCGACCGCTTGCAGGCTCTCGGCGAGCTGCGCGAGCGATGGCGCCGTTTCAAGAATGCCCCGCCATTCTGGCAGGCGTGAATGCCGCAAGCATCGATCAGCGTCGGGCGCGCAGACTTTCGTCTCCCGGCGCCGCGAGTTCTTCCTCGGTGAATAACCGTCGTATGGCCCAGGGCATGGACAGTCCCTGGACGATGATGGTGAACACGGCGACCGCGTAGCACACCATCAGCAGGGGAGACCGATACGGGCCATACGGGATGCTGAGTGCCAGTGCGATCGAGATGCCGCCGCGCAGACCGCCCCAGGTGAGAATCGATACACTTCGCGCCTTGTGCAGCCGATACAGGTTGAGCGGTACCGCGGCGAGGAATGTGCTGACGAACCGAACCAGCACCGCGAGCACGATGCCCGAGGCCACGATGACAGGCCAGAGGGGCGTGGTGTGCATGATGACCATTTCCAGACCGATCAGCAGGAACAACAGGGCGTTCAGAACCTCGTCGATCATCGACCAGAACAGCGTCACGTTTTGGCGGGTGATCTCGCTCATCGCCACTTCAGCCGCCTTGTTGCCAATCAGCAAGCCGGCCACGACGATGGAGATCGGCCCCGACACCCCGATCCGGTCGGCGATGGCATAGGTCCCCGTTACCAGGGCGAGCGAAATCATCAGCTCGAGATTGTATTCGTCCACTGCCCGGAGTACCGCGAACGCAATGCTCCCCGTCACAAGCCCCAGCATTGCACCACCAAAGCCCTCGCGCGCGAACTCCAGCAGGACAGCACTCGGCAGAACGCTTTGTTTACCACCGGCGCTCGCCGCATCCAGCGCCACGGTGAACACGACAATGGCGACCCCGTCATTAAAAAGGCTTTCGCCGGTGACCACCATCTGTAGGCCTCTTGGCAGTCCCACGCGTTGTATAATTCCCGTCACGGCAATGGGATCGGTCGGCGCAAGCACGGCGCCGAGCACCATGCACCAGCTCAGTGGGATCGCTGTTCCGGCAAGTCCGAACACAACCCAGATGCCCAAGCCATAAAGCACAGTGGCCAACAGAACGCCGACAGTCGCCAACGCGAGAATCGTCCAGGCGTGGCTCCTGAGTCCGCCCAGATTGACGTGCAGGGCGGCGGCAAACAGCAAGAAGCCAAGCGCACCTCCGAACAGTACGTCCGGAAGCTCGGCAAGCCGGAGGCTCGCCAGCATGACGTCCCGCAGTCCGCTTCCGCCAAGAATGCGATCGGCCGCCAGCACGCTTAACGAAACCGACAGCGAGATCACGAGCAGCCCGATCGAGCTCGGGAGTCGGAGCCACTTGTAATTGATGAAACCTGCCATGGCCGCAAAGGTGAGCAGCAGGGCCAGGAGGTCGAAGCGGGTCATCACCGTGCGTCGCCCTCAGAAAGTCCGGGAACAATGATTCGGGAAGTGGACGTCCGAATCGACCGCCGGTTGATGTGACAACCGGAGCCCACCGGCGCTGTTCCTCCCATATGACCACCGACGATGTGGCCTCGCCGCAGACACCGACCAAGTCCCGGGGGCCTTCGAAGCGAAGCCAGCGCGGACTCGACTGGCTGAACTTCTTCCTGGCCGATGTGGAGACGGCTTTCGGTCCATTCGTGTCCGTCTATCTGGCTCAGCACGGTTGGGCGCGGGGCATGATCGGCTCCGTCTTGACGATCAACAGTGCGGTGGCTCTGGCCACCCAGACGCCGGCGGGCGCGCTGGTTGACTGGATCCGGACCAAACGGCTGGTGATCGCGGTCTGCCTGGCGCTGATCGCCGCCGGCTCTCTGCTGATCGGCTTGTTGCCACGCTATTTGCCGGTGGTGGCGGGGGAATTCGCGCATGGGCTGACGGGCGGCGCCGTGCGTACCGCGGTGGCAGCGGTCGGACTCGGCCTTGTTGGACACCGGCGGTACCATACGCGGGTCGGGCGCAATCACCGCTACGACTCCTTCGGCAATGCCGTCACTGCCGCGGTCATGGGCGCGCTCGGACACTGGGTCGCGCCGGAGGCGCCATTCCTGGCCGCAGCGGGATTATGTGTGCCGGCATTCGTTGCGCTGACCCTGATCGACGGCCGGGAGATCGATTATCGACGCGCCCGCGGCGGCGAGAAGCGCAAGGAAGAGGGGGCGGCCCCGTGGCGCGATCTTGCCCGCAACCGCCCGCTGTTGGTCTTTGCCGGCTGCCTGTTCCTGTTTCAATTCGCCAACGCGTCCTTGTTGCCGCTCGCGGTGGAGCGCCTGGCAGAGCAGCATCGGGGAGAATCCGAACTGGTTACCGCGGCTCTGGTGGTGGTACCGCAGACCGTGACCGCGCTCATTGCCGGGTGGGTGGCGCGAAAAGCCGACGAATGGGGACGCAAGCGGCTGCTGGCGGCCGCCTTCGTGGCCCTGCTGGCGCGGACCGTACTGTTCGCGATGTCTTTCGGGCCCTGGTTCCTGGTCGGCATTCAGGTGTTGGGTGGGCCGACCGCCGTGGTTATCGGCATCTTGAACCCGCTGATCGTCGCCGACCTCACCGTGGGAACGGCGCGCTACAATTTTTCGTTGGGCGCCGTCAGCATGATTGCCGGTATCGGCGCAACGATCAGCACGACGGCGATGGGGTTTCTCGCGCAACGGCTGGGTTTTGCAGCCGGGTTCATTGGTCTGGCGATCGTGGCCGGCTTCGGCCTCGCGGCGGTGGTGTGGCTCATGCCCGAGACCGTCGGTGCGGCGCACGAGACCGACTCATGAGACCGTGTCATTGTGGACGGTTGTAGCGCGGCGGAGCTTTGAGGAGCGGGGCGGCGGCCATGTTGGTCGGCGCCTGGTTGTTTGCGAGAAGCGGAAAGTTGGAAACCACAGATGCACACAGATGCAGTCGGCCGATGACGACTCAGACCGTGTCATTGCGAGCGTAGCGAAGCAATCCAGCGTGCCGGCACTGGATCGCTTCGCTCCGCTCGCGATGACGAATGGGGACAGTTGTAGCGCAGCTGGGCTTTGAGGAGCGCGGCAGCCCGCAAGCCGCGCGGCGCATCTGTGTGGCCATGTTGGTCAGCGCCCGGCTGTTTGCGAGAAGCAGGAAAGTTGGAAACCACAGATGCACACAGATGAAGTCGGCCGACGAAATGGCCGGGATGACGACTTAAGTGTTGGTGTTTCCGCGGCTTGATATAAGGTCAGGCCCTTGTCACGCTCGGCTCGCCCAGCCGATAGCGCCGCAACAAATCCGGATCGGGATCGCAGCCCAGGCCCGGGCGGTCGGGTACGATCACCTTGCCATCCCGCGCCGCCACCGCGTCGTGCAGCGGGCTTGCCTCGAGGTCGATGAAAATGCGTTCGAACGGCGCTTCCGGCGCCAGTGCTGCGTTGATGTGCAGCGATGCCAGAAAGCCGGGCCCGAAATACGCGTTGTGCGGCACCAGCCGCACGCCAAAGGCGCGAGCCAGCGCGGCGATCTCGATCATCGCCGACGGCCCGCCGATCTTGATCACGCTGGGCTGCGCGACATCGATCGCCCCAACCTCGAACTTGCGTCTGAAATCATGCAGCCCGCCGGCGTTTTCGCCCGCCGCGGTCGGGATGCCGCCGTCCGTCCGCACCCGGGCCAGCCCGGCATCGTCCTCCGGCGGCCAGACCGGCTCCTCCAGCCAGGTGAGATGATAAGGGCGGAACGCCATCGCCATGACCAGCGCCTCGGCAACCGACCAGGGACAATTTGTATCCACCATCAAACGCGGCTCGTCGCCGAGCGCCGATCGCGCCGCGGCGACCATCGGCGTTTCGATCTCGTGCAGCTTGATGTCCCGGTAACCGCGCCCCCGCGCACGCTCGCAGGCGGCTGCCACCAGTTCCGGCGTGCCGTAGCGCAGCAGGCTGGCATAGGCGGTGAGCTCGCACGGAGCCGCCCCGAGCAGCCGGCAAACCGGCAGTCCGGCCGCCTTCCCGGCAATGTCCCACAGCGCGATGTCGAGCGCCGACAGCGCATAGATGTGCGGTCCGTTGCGGCCATAGAGATGGAACGCCTTCGACAGGCGCCGGCGCAGTCCGGCGATGTCGCGCGCATCCTGGCCCAGCACGGCAGGCGCGAGCTGGGTATCGATCACCGCGCGCGTCGCGGCAACGCAGGCATGGCCGAAGCCTTCGCCCCAACCCTCCAGACCTTGGTCGGTGACCACGCGCAGCCATAGCGTGTTCAGCGCGTCCCAGTGCGTGCCGATGAAAGACACCGGCTTGGCGCCCATGTCGAACGGGATCCGCGTATGGTGAGTTTCAATCGAAATTATCCGCATGGCGCCCTCCGCTGCCCGCCATGGTAAGCCCAGCGTGTGGCCCTTGAGAACATGCCGCCGCCGCCGCACACTGGCGGTGCTGGATCGCCGGGGGAACCGCGCCATGAAGATCGGCTTCATCGGACTGGGGATGATGGGCCGCGGCATGGCGGCGAACCTGCAGAAGGCGGGCCATCTGCTCGTGGTGCACGACCTGTCGCGTCAGGCGGCGTCGCAGCATCTGGCGGCCGGCGCGGAATGGGCAGCAAGCCCGCGTGCCGTGGCCGAGGCCTGCGATCTCGTCTTCACATCGCTGCCGACGCCCGCCGATGTCGAGACCGTCGGATTTGGCGACGCGGGACTGACGCAGGGATTCCGCAGCGGCACGGCTTGGTTCGATCTTTCCACCAGTGCGGTCGCCGCGGTGCGCTCGATCCACGCGCGCCTGGCACAACACGATGTGGCATTTCTCGACGCGCCGGTCAGCGGCGGCCCGCGTGGCGCGGCAAGCGGCCGTCTGGCGATCTGGGTCGGCGGCGACCGCGCCGTCTTCGACCGTTACAGGCTGGTGCTCGACGCCATGGGCGACCAGGCCCGCTACATCGGCCCGATCGGCGCCGGCTCGATCGCCAAGTTGACGCACAACGCGGCTTCGGCAGCGGTCAATGTCGTGCTGGCGGAAGTCTTTACGATGGGCGTGAAAGCCGGCGTCGAGCCGCTGGCGCTGTTCGCGGCGATCCGGCAGGGCGCTTCCGGCCGCGCCAGGCTGTTCGACCGTATGGTCGATCATTTCCTTCCCGGCAGCTACGATCCGGCAGATTTCGCGCTGCGCCTGCTGCACAAGGACGTCTCGCTCGCCTGCCAGCTCGGGCGCGATGTCGGCGTGCCGATGCGGCTCGTGACGCTCGCTCAGGAAGAACTGACCGAGGCGCTGGGGCGCGGCTGGGGCAATCGCGATTCGCGCGTGCCTATGCTGTTGCAGCAGGAACGCGCGGGGATAGAGCCGATCGCCGTGCCGCCGGACAGGATCAGAGCGGTGCTGGACAGCGACAGCGAATAAGGAGGCGACCATGCAGCTTGGCGCGTTGATTCCCTTGACCGATATCAGCCCCGATCCAGGCGCGGTGCGCGAATACGCGCAAACATTGGAACACGCGGGCTATGATTTCATCGAAGCGCCCGATCACGTGCTGGGCGTCAACGCCGCGAGCCGTCCGGACTGGGAGGCTGGACGCAACACCTCCGCGGATTGTTTCCATGACCCGTTCGTGCTGTTCGGCTTCCTTGCCGGCTGCACCAGCAAGCTCGGTTTCTCAACCGGGGTGCTGATCCTGCCGCAGCGCCAAACGGTGCTGGTCGCCAAGCAGGCCGCGTCGCTCGACGTTTTGTGCGGCGGCCGCTTCCGCCTGGGCATCGGTGTCGGCTGGAACGAAGCGGAGTTCATCGGGCTGAACGAGGATTTTCATAACCGCGGCAGGCGCTCGGAAGAGCAGGTGCAGGTGATGCAGGCGCTCTGGGCCGAGCCGCATGTGACGTTCAATGGGCGCTGGCATCGGATCGAGGATGCCGGCATCAACCCGCTGCCGGTGCGCCGGCGTGTTCCGGTCTGGTACGGCGGCCATCACGAACGCACGCTGCCGCGGATCGCCAAGTGGGGCGATGGCTGGATGCCGAACGCCTACCCGCCGGATGGCACCGCGCTCAAGATCTTCGAGCACCTGCGCGCGTTGACCCGGGCCGAGGGACGCGATCCGGCGGCTGTTGGTATTGAAGTATGGACGTCGTGCGGCGCCGGAACGCCGGCCGATTGGAAGCGCGAGATCGCGTTCTGGAAGCAGGCCGGCGCGTCGCACATCACGGTGACGACGACGTTCAACCGGCGGCATCACCGGCGCATCGCCGGTCATACGCTGGCCGATCACCTGACCGCGCTGCGGAACTACCGGGACGCGGTGGCGGACGCTTTGTAGTGGCAGGAAGCGCTCCGTTTCGTGCCGTCTTTGTCGCGCTGGCGATTGCACTTGGCGTGCCCGCCGCCGTTGCGGCACAGGAAGCGGCCGTGCATCGGCCAGCACCAGCATCCGCCGTCGCGCCCCGCCCACCCTTGCCTGCGCCGGCAGTGACGCATCACGTGCTGGACCTGCCCGGCCGCACCCTGCATTTCACGGCGACAGCGCGGGCCATCGCTCTGCGGGACCAGAACGACACCCCGCTCGCCGAGATCGCCACGATTGCCTACACTCTGGACGGCGCTGACCCGGCATCCCGCCCCGTCGTGTTCGTCTTCAATGGCGGCCCCGGCTACGCTTCCGCCTTTCTGCAGCTCGGCGGCCTCGGGCCCTGGCGTGTCCCGATGGACGCCGCGCCTTCCAGCGAACCGCTGCCGGTGCCGAATGCCGAGACTTGGCTCGACTTCGCCGACCTAGTGTTCATCGACCCGGTGGATACCGGTTACAGCCGTTTCGATACGACCGACGCGGATGCGCGCAAGCGGATGCTCTCCGTCAACGGCGATACCGAATATCTGGCCGAGGTGATCCGGCGCTGGCTGGTGCTCAGCAACCGGCCGCTCTCCCCCAAATTCATCGCCGGCGAGAGTTACGGTGGTTTTCGCGCGCCACGTATCGCGCGGACGCTCCAGTCGGTGCAGGGAGTTGGTGTCAACGGATTGGTCCTGATCTCGCCGATGCTGGACAGCGGCGGCCGGTCCTCGGCGTTCGATCCACTGTACTGGGCTGAACTGTTGCCCACGCTCGCGGCGGTGCACCGATCCAGCGCCAGGGATGTTTCGCGCGCGCAGTTGGCAGACGTGGAAGCCTATGCCACCGGGGAATATCTGCAGGACCAGTTGCGTGTAGCCCATGATCCGGTGGCGCTCGACCGCGTCACCGCGAAAGTGGCAGCGCTCACCGGGCTCGATCCGGCGTTGGTACGCCGGCTACGAGGTCGCGTGAACGTCTCGACGTTCCTGCGCGAACGCGAGCCCGGCCGGATCGGCAGCCCGTACGACGCCACGCTCACCGACCCGCGGGCGGAAGACGCCAATCCCTGGTTCAACGAGCCCGATCCGGAGACCGAACACCTGAACGCCCCGCTCACCAGCGGAATGCTGGAAGTGTATCACTGGTTGAACTGGCAGCCGGAGCAGCCGTACCACCTCCGTAATCCGATGGTGGCGCGGAACTGGGACTGGGAACGGGGCCTGCGCGCCCCGGAGGCCGTTACAGCGCTGCGCGACGATCTCGCCGTGGACGACCGGATGCGTGTGCTGGTGGTGCACGGGCTTTATGACCTCGTCACACCTTATTTCGCCAGCGCGCTGATCCTGGACAACATACCGGCGATTGGGCAGGCAGGCCGTATCCGCCTGCTCTGTTTTCCCGGCGGCCACATGGTTTATGCCGGGGACAGCTCCCGCCGCGCGTTGCGGGATGCGGCACGCGATCTGATAACCGAAACCCAGGACAGCGAGGCCGTGACCCGCTGATGCGCAAATTTTCAGGTCCAAGCGGCACGGTGACCCGCATCACGGTCGAAAGTGACGCACTGAAAGCCAACCTGCTGGGCGATCCATCGACGCGCGAGGTCGATGTTTACATACCGGCGGGCCATGATGGGCATGGGCTGCCGCTGCTGGTGGACCTGGTCGGTTTCACCGGAAGCGGACTGGCGCACACCAACTGGGTCGGCTTTCGCGAAAATGTGCCCGAACGGCTCGACCGGCTGATCGGCGAAGGCCGCATGTCGCCCGTCGTCATGGCCTTCCCGGATTGTTTCACCCGGCTCGGCGGCAATCAGTATATCAACTCGATCGCCATGGGCGCGTGGGAGGATTTCCTGCTGCGCGAGATGCTGCCGACACTCGAGGCGCGGTTCGCGTGTGGCGGCGACGGACGACGCGGCGTGTTCGGCAAGTCTTCGGGCGGTTATGGCGCCATCATGCACGCACTGCGCCACGCCGATATCTGGGCCGCCGCCGCCTGCCATTCCGGCGATATGGCGTTCGAGCTCTGCTACCTGCCAGACATGCCCGCGGTGCTGCGCGCGCTCGCCAAGACCGGCAACTCCATCGAGCGTTGGTGGCAGGAGATGGAGGCTGCCAGAAAGCAGCCGGACAGCGCCGGCAAAGTCATCAACGCGCTTGCCATGGCCGCGAGCTACGATCCGGACCCGATGCAGTTCCTCGGCATCCGGCTGCCGGTGAGCTTCGATACCTGCGAGATCATCGAGGAGCGCTGGAGCAACTGGCTGCGCCACGATCCGGTGGTTGCGCTGGAAACCCAGGCCGACAACCTGCGCCGCTTGAAGGCGTTGTATATAGATTGCGGCGAAACTGATCAGTTCAATCTGTTATACGGCGCCCGGCGCTTCATCCGCGGCCTGAACGCACGCGGCATCGCCCATCGTTACGAGGAATTCCCCGACAACCATAGCGGCGTCGATTATCGGATGGACGAGAGCTTGCCGTTCCTCGCCGAAGCGCTCACCCGCTAAGCACCTCTCCCGCTGGCATGTTGCACCTGTTCGCTCGTGGCGTCGGGTAGGAATCTGCGGCGAGTGTTCTCGAACGATGTAGCAAAGCGCGTCGCAGAATAACCGAGCTGCTTAAAGAGATTCTTGTCCATGACCCTCTGAAGCCTCCGATATCGAGGCGCCTTCAGTAACTTACCAAAGCTCGGCGAGCGTTATCATATAACGCTTCAGTGTGCCAGCGTGTTCTCTCCATCGAATAAAACCCACCGATGGCCAGTCCTCCTAACCTCGCTATCCGGAGAATCGGCCGAAGTCGCTATCTGCAACGAATTATGCTCCATTTGGTATGCTCCAGTAGACTCGATCATACGACGGCTCAGTGCAGCAGCGTTAGTATTCATTCACCACGCGCGCTTGGCGCCTCCTCTTTCCGGGTCAGGGGCACGGGCGAACGACCGGTGTCCACCACGGTTTAGAGTGGTCGATCTGACTCTCAAGGGCGCTGTGTTCCGCGAGGCGAACACGTGTCACTCACAGCATGCTGTTCAGTCCGCCACAGTCGCGCGCTTATGATCGTCAGTGCGGAAACGGCCCCACCCCCCTCGGCATTCGGCTTTGGGCTGAAGGCGAGGGGGATGGCGCGTGAAAGCATTGGCATGGCACGGCAAGGGGGACATGCGGTGCGACAGCGTCCCCGACCCGAAGATCGAGGAGCCGCGTGACGCCATAATCAAGGTCACTGCCTGCGCCATCTGCGGCTCCGACCTGCACATTTATGACGGCATCATCCCGTCGATGCAGCGAGGCGATGTGCTCGGCCATGAGACCATGGGCGAGGTCGTCGAGGTCGGGTCGGCCAATACGAAGCTGAAAAAGGGCGACCGCGTCGTCGTGCCCTTCACCATCTCCTGCGGGGAGTGCTTTTTCTGCAAGCGCGGCTATTTCTCCGGCTGCGAGCGCTCCAACCCGAACGCGGCGGCGGCTGCCAAGCTATGGGGACATTCGCCGGCGGGGTTGTTCGGCTATTCGCATTTGCTTGGCGGCTTCCCCGGTGGCCAGGCGGAGTATCTGCGGGTCCCCTTCGCCGATGTCGGCCCGATCAAAGTCCCCGAGGGGCTGACCGACGAACAAGTCCTGTTTCTGTCGGACATCTTCCCGACCGGCTACATGGGCGCCGAGTTCTGCGACATCAAAGGCGGTGAAACCATCGCCGTGTTCGGCTGTGGGCCGGTGGCGCAGTTCGCGATCCGCAGCGCCTTCCTGCTCGGTGCCGAACGGGTAATAGCCATCGAGGCGGTGCCGGAGCGCCTGAAGATGGCGGCCGACGCCGGTGCGATCACCATCGATTTCATGAAAGACGATGTCTATGAGCGCATTCAGGAGCTCACGCACGGCCGCGGCGCAGATGCCTGCATCGACGTGGTGGGCACCGAACCGCACACCTCCGCCAGTTTCGATTCCATGCTGGACCGCGCGAAGGTTGCGGCGTTTCTTGGCACTGACCGACCGCACGTGCTGCGCCAGGCGATCCACAACACCCGCAACTTCGGCGTCGTTTCGGTCATCGGCGTCTATGGCGGTTTCGTCGATAAAATCCCGATGGGAAGCGCTATCAACCGCGGCTTGACGTTCCGCATGGCGCAGACGCCTGTGCAGCACTACCTGCCGAAACTCATGAAACTGATCGAGGACGGCAAGATCAATCCCTCTTTCGTCATTACCCACAAGGTGCCGCTGCAGCGAGGCCCGGAGATGTACAAGACGTTCCGGGACAAGCAGGATGGCTGCATCAAGGTGATGATCACCCCCTGAAAAGCGGAGACTGTGCGAATGGCTTCCCGACCCTTCGCCGTCGTGACCGGCGCTTCCACCGGCATCGGTTTCGAACTCGCCCGCGAATGCGTGCAACACGGCTACGATACTTTGATCGCCGCCGACGAACCGGCGATCGAGGAAGCGGCGACGCAGCTGCGCCATGACGGCGCGGTTGTCGAAGCAGTGGAGGCCGATCTGACCGGGCCGGAAGGCGTGGACAAGCTTTATGCCGCGGCGAGGGGCCGTCGGGCGGAGCTGTTGCTCGCCAATGCCGGGCGCGGTCTGGGTCGCACCTTCCTGGATCAGGAACCGGCAGACTGGATCCGCGTGGTGGAGACGAACATCACCGGCACGCTGCTGCTGATCCAGAAGATCGGCCGCGACATGCGCAGCGCCGGTACGGGGCGCATTCTGATCACCGGCTCGATCGCCGGATTCATGCCCGGCACCTATCAGGCCGTCTACAATGGCACCAAGGCGTTCCTCGACAGCTTCGCGTATGCATTGCGCCACGAGCTGAAGGGCAGCGGGGTATCCGTGACCTGCCTGATGCCCGGCGCCACCGAAACCGATTTCTTCGAGCGAGCCGACATGCTGGATACCAAAGTTGGCACGCAAAAGAAGGACGATCCACGCATGGTGGCGAAGGCGGGGTTCAACGCCATGATGGAGGGCAAGGGCGAGGTCGTTACCGGTTGGGACAACAAGCTACGCTCGGCGATCGCCCATATAGCCCCGGCCGACATGCTGGCCGAGATGCATCGCGGAATGGCCGCGCCCGGCACAGCGAAGAGCTGATCCCCGCCGCCGCGGCTGAGGCCGTCAACCGGTTGTTCATCCGGGCATCCCATTCTTGGGCTGCTACCGGGAAGGACGCCGATCACCGTGATCAGCCGCCTCAAACTCCGCGCCAAGCTCGGCCTGTTGATGGGCCTGTCATCACTGGCCCTGATCGTCACTTTGTTGGTGGCGGCCTCGCTCTGGCACCAGCGCATGATCCACGACCGCGTGGACAAGCTGCGCGCGGTTGTCCAATCTGGGATGGGCATCGCTGAGGCGCTGCAGCAGCAGATCGAGGCACATAAGCTGACGCCGGAGCAGGCGATGGCCCAGCTCCGCGACGACTTCCACAAAATGCGCTTCGACGCCGGCGAGGGCTACCTCACGGTGCAGGACGCCAACGGGGTGGTGCTGATCCACGGCACGCTGCCGAACCATGAGGGCAAGGCATCCACTGCAAACGATGGAAACGGTCGGCCTCTGACCGCGCTGATCCAGAACGCGCTGAACGACGCTGATACCGCCACTGTTTTCTACATATTCCCGAAACCCGGGCAGAGCACGCCGCAGCGCAAAATCTCCTATGTGGCGCGATTCAAACCGTGGAACGTCACCTTCCTGGCCGGCGCCTATGCGGATGACCTCGAGTCCGCCTTCCGCGCCGATGCTTTGAAACTCGCCGGAATCGGCGGCTTCGTCCTTTTGCTGACGATGTTGTTCGCTTGGCTGGTCAGCCGCGATATCGGCCGGGCGCTGGCCGGGCTCAAAACCGCGATGGAACGCCTCGCCAAAGGCGAACTGGACACCGAGGTGCCCGGGACCGACCGCGGCGATGAACTTGGCGGGATGGCGCAGACTGTGCTGGTGTTCAAAGATAACGCCGTGCAGCGCCAGCGCATGCGAGCCGAACAGAGCGAACTCGCGACGCGCGCCGACGCCGAGCGGCATCAGGCCATGTTGCAGCTGGCGGCCGGGTTCGAATCCGAGGTCGCCGGGATCGCGCATGGAGTGTCCGCGGGAGTGGCGCGACTGGAAACCGGCGCCAAAACGGTTGCCGGCTCGGTGGAGCAGACCGGGCAGGAAGTAACGCTCGCAGCGGCCGCGTCCGAGGAGGCGTCGGCGCATGTGCAGAGCGTGGCCGGCGCGGCGGAGCAACTGTCAGCTTCGATAGCCGAGGTGGCCAGCCAGGTCGGCAAAGCGGCCGGCATCGCGCGCGAGGCCAACGAAGCGACGCGGCGCACGGAAACCACGGTGCAGCACCTGACCGGCGCGGCGCACAAGATCGGCGACGTGATTGGGCTCATCAACAACATTGCCGGCCAGACCAACCTGTTGGCGCTGAATGCAACCATCGAGGCGGCGCGTGCCGGTGATGCCGGCAAGGGCTTCGCCGTCGTGGCGTCCGAGGTGAAAAGCCTTGCGAGCCAGACCGCCAAGGCGACGGAGGAGATCTCCGGGCAGATCGCCGCGATGCAAAGTTCCACGCAGGCAGCGGTGGAAGCGATCCACGGCATTACGCAGATTGTCGAGGATATGGACCGGATCGCCGCCACGATCGCAGCCGCGATCGAGCAGCAGCGCGCCGCAACGCAGGAGATCGCTCGCAGCGTGCAGCAGGCCGCCGGCGGCACACGCCAGGTCACTGAGAGCGTGGACAGCGTGAGCAACGCGGCGCGATCCTCCGGTGCGGCGGCCATCGACGTGCTGGGCGTGGCGCAGGACCTCAGCCGTCAGGCTGAGGCGCTGCGCGGCGCGTTGGACGGGTTCCTGGCAAAGGTGCGGGCCGCGTAGTAGTCTGGCGGCGACCCGGGGAGGGACGCCATGGCCAAAGGTATCCTGCTGGTCGCGTTCGACTTTACCAACGCGCATGAGGACGAGTTCCACGACTGGTACGATCTGGAACACATACCCGAGCGACAGCGCGTACCCGGCTTTGGCGCCTGCGATCGGTGGATCAGCGTGCAGACTCCGAAGCAGGCAGTTGCCAGCTACGAGCTCGACAATATCAACGTGCTGCAAAGCCCCGCCTATCGCGCCATCGCCGGCGAGAATCTCTCGGTTTGGTCGAAGCGGATGACGGCGATCTGCACGCGGCTGCTCCGCTTCGAGGGTGAGCAGACCGTGCCGGGCGCCCAGTCGGCTCCGGCCGGCGCCGGCGGATTGCTGGTGAATGCGATGAATGTCGATCCCGAGCACGAGGCTGAATTCAACGAGTGGTACGACCATGAGCACATCCCCGCGCTCGCCGCGGTACCGGGAACGCTGTGCGCGCGGCGCTACCGGGACAGTCGGGGATCGCCTCGGTATCTCGCGCTGTATCATTTCGCCAGCCCGGACGTGCCGATGAGCGAGGCCTGGAAACAGGCAGCGGACACACCATGGACACGGCGGATGCGCCCGCATTTCCGCGATCACCTGCGCATTCCAGCGCGCCGCTATGTCCGCGAGGGCTAACGTTTGGCGGTGCGCAGCGCCTGCTTCATTGCCGCCCCGGTAAGGCCGCGCAGGATGCCGCCCATGGCCGTGACGCCGCCCTCTGCCATCGCCTGCAACGGGGTGCGGCCCGCCATCGGCTCGCCCCGTTGCCGGCGATTCAGCCAAACTCGAACGTCGCCATGCGTCTCTTGGGCGGTGCGATCGATCTCCTGGAGATAGCCGAGCAGCTCAGCCTGCCGCGTGTTCAATCGAAAGCGCGGCCGCTTGCCGGTGCGGCTGGGCTTGCCCGGGTGCCCGATAATCGCCAGCGCTGTTTGGTCCGGCACGCCCCAGGCTTCCATCAGCAACCAGAACAGCTTGCTGTTGACGGCACCCCGGCTCGGCGCCCGCGACGGGGCCGGAGAGGCGTCCGACGTCACGCGACGATCGGCTCGGGCGGAGCGTTGGGCGGCGAAGATGGCGGCGGCTTAGACGGCGGCTCGTCGGGCGGGGTTAGCGGATCCGGCAGCGGCACGCCGGACGGCTCCTCTTCTTTGGGTTCCGGCTTGTCCGATTGCATCCGAGTGCCGCCGGTCATTTCCAACTGCTCAGGTAGAACCGCGGCAGCTCATCGGGGAACGGCGTGAAGTTCAGGTTGCTCATGAAAGCATACTGCGTGACCGAGGTGTACATCGGCAGCCAGTAGGCCTGCTCGGTGATCCGGTGAATGGCCGCGGCATAATGCTTGGCGCGTTCCTCCGGGTCCATCACCAGGCCGCCCTGGCTGACCTCCTTCTCCACCTCAGGATCGCGCGCGTAGTCGTTCGGACCACCCCCGAAGAAATAGGGCAGGATCGCGGAGACGTCGTTGATCGAATAACTGCCCCAGGTGCCGAAATTGGCCGGCGCCTCGCCCGCCAGGACCTTCTGAACCTCCGCACCAACCTGCAACTGTTGAATGTTTAGGCTGATGCCCACTGCCTTGAGGTAATTCTGGACCGCCGCGCTGAAGGATGGCAGCAGGTAGGTCACCAGCGTGGTGGAGAAACCGTTGGGAAACCCCGCCTGGGCAAGAAGCTGTTTCGCCTTTGCCGGATCAAAGGCATAATCCACCGCCGCTTTCTGATCGCAGCCGAATTGCGTCGGGTAGCACGGCGCGGCGATCGCGTGCGAGTCGCCCTGCACCAAGTCATGTGCGATGGCATTGCGGTCGATCGCATAGAAGATCGCTTGGCGGACCTTTTGATTGGTCAGCGGATTGTCCTTGCCGGTGCGACCGGCGGCGTCGAGCTGCATATAGCCGATGCGCATCGAGCCGGCGCGCAGCGCGGTCCGCCCCGGAAGCTCCTTCAGGTTCTCGAACTGGTCCGGATTGTATTGCCAGATCCAGTCAGCCTGGCCGCCGATGAAGGCTGTTAATTCGCCGGCGGGATCGAGAACCTCGTTGATCCTGAGATACCTGATGGCAGGCCGGCCTTTCGGGCTACCGGCATAATAGCCGTCGAAACGCTCGAGATCGATCTCGCTGCTGCCATTCACCCGGGTGATCCGATACGGACCCGTACCCATGGGTTTCTGTGAATAGTCTGACGGGCCGACCTTTTCTCGGTACGCCTTCGGGTAGATGGGCAGTACCATGGCGAAATATTCCAGCGCGGCGGGAAACACGGTCTTGGTTTTGACCCGCACCTGCTGGTCACCAAGCTTCTCCACACCAGCAATGAAGCTGAAATTGCTCGGCACCATGACCTTGGGATCGTTCATGATGGTTTGCAGCGTATACACCACGTCGTCGGCGCTGAACGGATCGCCATTGTGGAATTTGACACCCTCGCGCAGGGTGAAATCCAACGTCGTCGGGTCGGTCCATTTCCATTCGGTGGCGAGCGCCGGGACGATCTTGAAGTTGGTCGGGTCGCGATACACCAGAGTGTCCCACGCCTCATGGGCGACGATCAGACCCGTGCGCAACGTGTTCCGATAGGGATCGACGTCCGGAATCGCATCGCGCCAGGTGACACGCAGCGTATCCTTCGATTTCTCTGCGCGCGCTGCCTCGCCCCAGGCCGCCGCCGTGGCGCTCGCGGCCGCCGCTCCGAGAAACTCCCGACGCTTCATGATGTGCCTCCTTGTCGATCGCGGTCAGCCTATACGGTGGCGAGATCGCACTCCACCGGCCCGCGCGCCGGCGGCTGGGTCCGGCAACGTGGAATGGCGATCGGGCAGCGTGGGTGAAAGCGGCAGCCCGGCGGGATGTTGGACGGATCGGGGTAACCTTCGCCCAGCGGCACGTCCGGCAGGCCAAGTCCCGGTTCTGGCGTCAGCACCGAGGCAAGCAACGCCTTCGTGTACGGATGGCGCGGTGCGCGGAACACCAGTTCTGAGGCGTTCTGCTCGACGATCCGCCCGAGATACATCACCGCCACTTCATCGGCCACATGCTCCACCACCGCGAGGTTGTGGCTGATGAAGACCAGCGTCAGGTCGAATGCGGCCCGCAGCTCGGCCAGCAGGTTCTGGATCTGCGCCTGCACCGACACGTCGAGTGCCGAGGTCGGTTCGTCGCAGACCAGGATACGCGGCTTGTTCACCAGCGCCCGGGCGATTGCCACGCGCTGGCGCTGCCCGCCGGAAAGCTGCGCCGGATAGCGCGCGGCAGTTTCCGCCGCGAGCCCGACACGTTCGAGCATCGCGATCACTTGGCGGCGGCGCGCGGCCCGGCCGTGTCCGCCTTGCGCGACCAGCGGCAGGGCGACGATGTCGCCCACGCGCCGCCGCGGATTGAGCGAGCTCATCGGGTCCTGGAACACCGGCTGGATCAGCCGGGCGCGATCGCGGCGGTCCATGTCCGCGAGCAGGCGGCCGTCGATGCGCACGCTTCCGCCGCTCGGCGGGAGAAGGCCCAGCATCAGGCGCGCCAGCGTCGATTTGCCGCAGCCCGAACTCGCCCACGATGCCAAGCGCATGGCCAGGCAGAACACTGAGCGACACGCCGTCCACTGCGACCACCCGGCGGAGGCTGCCGAACGCGCCGGCGCGCTGCTCGAACACGCGGGAGAGATCGACGGCCTCGACCGCCGGCGTCACGCCACCGCCCGCCAGGGTGCTTCGAGCCGGCAACGGTATCCGTGCTGCTCCGACACCTGCCGCCAAGGTACCTGAGCCGCACAGGAGCTTGTGGCGAAGGCGCAGCGGTCGCGGAACGCGCAGCCGACGAAGCCCGCTCGTATCGCCGGTACGATGCCGGGAATGCTGCCCAAGGCTTCGCCCCGCCGCACCTTGCCGGGCACCGGGATCGAGGCCAGCAGGCCCTGCGTATAAGGATGGGTGGGCGCCGAAAACAGCTCCGTGACAGGCGCCCGCTCGACGATCTCGCCCGCATACATGACCGATACGTGCTGCGCTACGCGCGCGACGATGCCGAGATCGTGGGTGATCAGCAGCACCGCAAGGCCTAGCTCGTGTTGCAGTTCAACCAGCAACCGCAGGATCTGCGCCTGCACGGTGACGTCCAACGCGGTGGTCGGCTCGTCGGCAATCAGCAACTCGGGCTCGCAAAGAAGCGCCATGGCAATCAACACCCGCTGGCGCAGTCCGCCCGATAGTTGGTGCGGAAACTGGCCGAGCCGCATTTGCGGCGCGCTAACGCCCACACGGTCCAGCATCGCCGCAGCGCGTTCGACCGCCGCGCCCTGCCCCATCCCGCGATGCCGGCGCAAGACCTCCGTCATCTGCGAACCGACAGTGTAGGCGGGATTGAGGCTGGTCATCGGCTCCTGGAAGATCATTGCCATCCGATCGCCGCGTAGCCGTGCCCATTGCCGCTCCGAAAGGCAGGCAAGATCGGTATCGTCGAAAACGATGCGGCCAGCAGCAACCTTTGCGGCGCGCGGCAGCAGCCCCATCACTGCAAGAGCCGAGACGGACTTGCCGCAGCCCGATTCGCCGACCAGGCAATGTGTTTCGCCGCGCGCGACGGTCAGGCTGATGCCGCGCACGGCATGCACCGAAGGAAACCGCACATCGAGCCCGGCGATCTCCAGCACGGAACTCACTGGTCCGCGTCCGCGCCAAGCGCATCGCGCAACCCGTCGCCCAGCAGGTTGATGCCCAGCACCAGAACCAGCAGGGCGATCCCCGGGATCTCGATCACCCAGGGCTTGAAGAACATGTAGTCCTTGGCCTCGGCGATCATCAGCCCCCAGGACGGCAGCGGCGGCGGCACGCCAAGGCCGAGGAACGACAGCGCCGCCTCCACCAGGATAGCGATCGCCATGTCGATGGTTGCAATCACAATCAGATTATGCACGATATTGGGCAGCACCTCGCACAGGATGATCCAGCCGCGCGAGCACCCGGCGGCCCAGGCGGCCGCAATGTAATCGAGCCCGCAGACCTGGCGCGTGGCGGCGCGGGAAACTACCGCGAAGCGCTCCCACAGCAGCAACCCCAGCGTCAGCATCACCACGCCGAGCGAACTGCCGACCAACGACACCACCGTGAGCGCCACGAGGATCAGCGGGATGGCAAGCCGGCAGGAGATCACGAACATCACCACGCGGTCGAGCGGGCCGCCGAAATAGCCGCCGAGCAGCCCGAGCGTCGTGCCGATGATCCCGGACATCAGCACCGTGCTGACGCCGATCATCATGGAGATGCGGGCGCCGAGGATCAGCCGCGAGAAATAGTCGCGCCCGAGCTGATCGGTGCCCAGCAGATGCGCCGGCGTCCCGCCCGGCATCCAGGCCGGAGGGATGAAGCGCTGTCCGAGACTCTGCGCGAACGGGTCATGCGGCGTGAGCAGCGGGCCCGCCAGCGCGACGAAGGCGGCGAAACCGACGATACCCGCTCCCAGAAACAACGGCAGCCGCCGCATCAGGCGGCGCGCAACCGCGGATCGAGCGCGGCGCCCAGCAGGTCTGCAAGCGTGGTCAGCACGACGAAGATGATGGCGAACAGCAGCACCACGGCCTGAATCACCGGGAAATCGCCCTTCTGGATCGACTCCCAGGCGAGGTAGCCGAGGCCGCGGATGTTGAACACGACCTCGACCACCACCGATCCGCCCAGGATGAAGCCGAGCTGCACGGCGGAGACGGCGACCACAGGCATCGCCGCGTTACGGAAGGCGTGCTTCAACACGATAGAAGCGCGCGACAGCCCCTTGGCCCGCGCAGTGCGTACGTAATCCGCCCGCATCGCATCCACCATGCCGCTGCGAGTCAGGCGCAACATCGCCGGGATGGCGACAAAGGCCAGCACGAACGCCGGTAGGATGTAGCCGGTCCAGTCGTCCACACCGGAAATCGGCAGCCAGTGCAGCTCGACGCCGAACCAGACGATGAGCATCAGCCCGAGCCAGAAGCTGGGCAGCGCCTGGCCCGCCAGCGCCACCGTGCCGATCGCGACATCAACCGGCCGACCCTCATGGAGCGCCGCCATGATGCCCAGCGGCAGGGCGATGACGATCGCGATGACGATCGCGAGGACGCCCAAGGTGAAGGTCACGGGAGCATGCGTCGCGATGAGAGACGATACTTTTTCGTGGAACAGGAACGAGTCGCCGAGATCGCCATGCGCCGCTCGATCGGCCCAGTCGAGGAACTGCACCGGCAGCGGCCGGTCGAGCCGGAGCTGGTGCTGGATTTTGGCGATCGCCTCGGCCGACGCGTCCGGCCCGGCAAGGTTGATTGCGAGATTCCCGCCGAACCGCGCCAACGCGAAGCTGATCACCAGCACGGTCAGCGCGACGAGACAAGCCAGCAGGAGGGAACGCAGGAGATAGCGCAGCACCACACCAGCCTAAGAGGCGCGTAGCGAAGGGTGCAAGCCGGCCTCAGTCAATAGATCTCGGCCAAGCCCTCCATCAGCGGGCGCAGGATTGCTTCCGCAGGACGCCACCTGCCTACCGAGCTTTGATAGATCGGCTTGCGTACTTGCACGACGCTCGCTGTCCTGACCGGCCGCTCGGCGCGGTGAGGCGCGAGCACGGCAGGGTCCCAGCCCAGACCGCAATGATCCAATATCCGTCGGGCTTGCCCTTCCTGGTCGTCCACCACGTCCTCGTACCGGACATCGAGCATCGCGCCGGGCGGCAGCGCGCGTCGCCAATGCGCCATCACCACCTGATAAGCAGCATAGTAACGGCCGAGTTCGGCAAGGTCGAACGCGAACGGCTGGTCTTTCGTAAACAGGGTAGCGAAGCAGGACAGACATGTATCGACGGGATCACGCATGCTGTGGATCACACGGGCTGTCGGAAGCGCCATGAGGATCAGGCCCAGGGTGGCGAAATTCGCCGGTGCTTTGTCGGTGATGTATCTCGCGCTGGGGGCTGCGCAGGCCAGTCGCCGAAGGTAATCGGCGCCGAGCGCGCGGATCGCGGCATCGGCGAGCGACGGGATCGCATCCGGGTATACCGGGCCGCCGTGCCCCCGCTCCAGGCCTATCGCCTGCATCGCGGCATAAAAATCGCGCCGCTCGCCACCAGCAACGACATCGCCGTGACTGGCAAGGATCTGCTCGATAAGGGTCGAGCCGGAACGCGGCATGCCAACGATGAAAATCGGGCGGGCCAGGGAATCCTGAAGCTGCACGCGCGCGCCAATGACCTCGTCGCTGATCATGTCAGGGATGCGCGCAAGCATCGACAGTACCCGTGGCTCGTCATACTCGATCATCGACCGCCGGAGTGCATTGCCCTCCAGCAGATGCTCGAAGCCGCGCTCCGGTTCACCGAGTTCGGGCAGCACCTTGCCCAGTGTGAAGTGCACCAGGACCTGGTTTTGGGGGGAAAGAGACGGCAGTCTATCGGCCATGTCGAACAACAGCTCGAGCATCGGATCGTCGCGACCGGCCGTTCTCGACTGAAACAGCGCATAAAGCGCGCTTGCAGAGCAAGGTGCCAACTGTGCCGCTCGCTCGAACAGGCGATGCGCATCCTCGATCCGCCCAACCTCCTCGAGCGTCGAACCAAGGGCGAGATGCGCATCGGCATCGGTGGGTCGCAGCGCCAGCACGCGATCCAGATGCGCTACTGCCTGCGCCGCGAGATTTTGTTCCCGTAGCAGGCGCGCCATTCCGAGATGAGCGGGTGCATGATCCGGATCGATCGCAAGAGCCCGTTCGAAACTGGTCTTCGCGCGGGTAAAATCACCCCGCGCCATTCGTGCGGCCGCTTGCCCGGACACAGCCTCGGCGTAATCAGGATCTATGTCGAGAGCGAGCGCAAACGCCGCATCGGCTTCGGCGTGGCGATTAAGGGCGGCGAGCGATGCACCGCGCCCGCACGCCGCCTCCGCGTAATCGGGGTCGATGATCAGGGCGCGATCGAAGCAGGCCAATGCTTCCTCGTGCCGTCCGGTGGCCTGCAAGCTGGTACCGAGACCGAAATGCGACTCGGCGCGTTCGGCATCGACAGCCAGCGCAGCTTCGTACGCCGAAGCCGCCTCATGGTAACGGCCGAGCACGTGCAGCACGGCGGCGAAGGTGGCGCGCGGTTCGGCTGCGCCGGGGTCGTGCGCGACCGCGGCTTCGGCCAGCCGCAGCGCCTCGAGTGGTTGCTGCCGTTGCAGCCCGATTGTCGCCAGGCCGAGCAATGCGGTCACATAGGAAGCATCGCTTGGCGCAATGCCACGATAGAATTGTTCGGCTTCATCCAACCGCCACGCTTTGTGCAACGCGCGTGCCTGATCGACCGCGAGGTTCACGGGAACGGCTCCCTGCGAAGGTTGAATGCGATGGAAATGCGTGGCCGGCTGCCCCGGTGCGGAAACACCATATGCGGCAGATAGCTGGGGAAGAGTACCATCAACCCGGGCTCCGGGCGGACGAGGTAGCTTGACGGCGCAAGCGGTGGCAGGAAGGTGTTGGCGCGTCCCTGACAGGGATCGAAGAAATGCAGGGGTGTACTCCCCGGCAAGTCGCCCGGCGGGTCGCCGGGATCGACGTAATAGGTACCGGACCAGGTCGCTCCCGGATGGGTGTGCACCTGGTTGAAGCCGCCTGGGCCGTTGACATTGGCCCAGGCGTGCAGGGTCCAGCGCACCGGCCGCGGCGCCTCTCCATGCTCGGTCAATGTTCGGCGCGTCGCCTCGTCGGCCATTTCGTACATGTGTCGTACCAGCCGCCGGCCCGCCGCACCGCAGAAGTCGAGCTGGCCACTCTCGGAATGCCAGCCGCCGACATTCGTCTTGCTGGCGCCGGGTGTTTGTGCGGCGTGCGTGAGGATGCGGCTCTGGAGCTCGTGATTGAGCTCAGCGCCGTCCGGCCAGACGAAGGCCATGAACGGGGTCGGGAACAGATGCGTGAACGTGGCGACGGAGAAATCCGGCATGCCGGTCATCCTTCCCGCTCGTGGCTGCCGGCGGCCGCAGCCAGGCCGAGCGGCTCCAGCAACGGGCGAAGCGTGGCCGAATCCGGTCGCCAGCGGCCGATCGAGCTGCGGTACAAGGGCTGGCGCACCTGGACGACGCTCGCGGTTCGTACCGGCCGCTGCGCCTGATGGAAGTGCAGACAGGCATCATTCCATTCCAGACCGCACCAGGTCACGATGCGGCGGGCTTCGGCTGCGAAGTCTTGCACCAGGGATTCGTATTGCACTTCAAGCATGGTTTCCGGCGGCAGCACCTCGCGCCAGTGCTGCATGAGCTGCTTGTAGGCACGGTAATACCGGCCGAGTTCACCAAGATTGAATGCGAAGGGCTGCCGCTCGAACCGGATGGCAAAACAGGACAGGCAGGTATCGACCGGATCGCGACAGGCATGAATGATCCTCGCCCTCGGTAAGGCCATCCGGATCAATCCGGCGTAGCGGAAATTCGCCGGCATCTTGTCGGTAACCCTGGTGATCTCCTCGCGCGATCCGGTCCGGGCGACGTGGCGGGCAGCGCGTTCACCAATCGATGCGAGGTACAGTTCTCGCGAGTTCGCTGATCTGCTGATCCGCGAGCGCGGGGACGTCCTCCGGAAAGGTCATTGGGCCGAGCTCCCTCAGCGCATCCCGGAACGCCATCAGCTCGCCGGCGGCGAATACATTGGGATGCGCGGCCAGGATCTGCTCGATCAATGTGCTGCCGGAGCGCGGCATGCCGATGATGAATACGGGGGCTTCGGATAGCGGGCCCACTGTCTGTCTGGCCTCGATCACGCCCGCGGTGAACACGGCGCGGATGCGGTCCATAAGCCCGATCCGATCCGCTTCGTCATAGCGGATCAGGCTGCGATGGAGGGCGTTGGCTTGCAGTAGGTGATCGAACCCGCACGCATGCTCACCGATATCGGCGAGCGCCTTGGCGAGCGCGAAATGCAGGATGCTCTGTTCCTCCGTCGTGAGCGATGTGATGTTCTTGGCCGCTTCCAGCAGCGCGGTGAGGGATTCGTCGCCCGGGCGCATCATCCGGTTGGCAGTCAGGTTCAGAAAATGGATCGGCCGTGCGGGCTCCAATGAAGCGGCCGTATCGAAGCACCTTCCCGCCTCCTCCATTTCCCCGATTTCCTGGAGCGCGGTGCCCAGGCTTGCATGGCCTTCGGCGAGGTCGGGCCGCGCGCTGACTGCCGCGCGATAATGTTGAATGGCCTCCCGATGCTCATCGAGCGCTTGCAGGGCGCGCCCGAGCGCAAGATGCAGTTCGGGGCTCCCGGACAGCGCGATCAGGGCCTGCCGGAAATGCGCGACCGCCTCTCGATGTTTCTCTAAACCGGCAAGTGCATTGCCGAGGTTCATCCGCGCTTCGGCGAAGGCCGGGCGCAGCTCCAGAGCGCGCCGGAACTGGGCGATCGCCTCCTCCGGGTGATTTTCCTGCAGGAGTGTGGTGCCGAGATTATTGCAGGCGGCTGCATAATGCGGATCGATTTCCAAGACGCGGCGATACCGGGCGACCGCTTCGGTGCGGCGGCCAAGGGCATGCAATGCGTTGCCCAGGTTGTTGAGCGCGATGGCGTAGTTCGGGTTGAGGGCGAGCGCCTGCTCGAACTGGATGACCGCCTCCGCGGGGCGCTGCGCGGCCTGAAGCACCATGCCAAGGTTGTTGCGGATATCAGGTGAGCGGGGAGCGTGTTGCAACGCTTGCTCCAGCAGGCGGATCGCGCTCTCGAGCTTCCCCTGGCGAGCATGGACAAGCCCGAGGAGCTGGAGTGCCGGCGCATGGGAGGGATGGGTGCGCAGCAGGATCGCGCATTGTTCGGCCGCCTCGGCCAGACGCCCGCGTTGGTGCAATTCGGCTGCCTGTTGAAACAGACGCGCTATGCCCGGGGGTGCGGGGGAGCGGGCGATACCGTGGGGCTGGGCTGAGCGGCCGTCTGACAATGGTTCAACCGTAGGTAGCGGATAATTTTTCTGTTCTAGGATAATAACAAGTTGACGGCGAACTCAAGGTTATGGAATTATTACGGTATCAGTAATCCTTTGCGTGAGGAGATTTAGCATGAAAGCGGAACTTCTGGCATCCACGGCCGTCGCAGCGCTCCTGCTGCTCGGCTCGGGAGCTCAGGCAGGAACGGTCAAGGTGGCGTCAATCTACGGCTCCTACGATGCCGAATGCGGGAACAACATTGCTGATTGCAGCTTTGGAACGGGCTACACAGTTAACACGTTCGGGAACAATTACGGAGAATACGACACCCCGAGCCTGTTTATCGTGAATCCGACCAACTCGCCGTTCATGAATGCCAGCATCATCGCGACCGGCTATCAGGGGCGCGTGAACGGTCTCGTGCAGACGCTAAGCCTGCCAGACATCCCGTCGCATACCGTCCTGGATATCGTCTGGGGACAGGGCTATGCTTACGGGCCGCCCAATCCGCTCAGCCTGTTTACCTACGACTTCGATGACTTGTACGGCCATACGGCCACGAACACCACGTGTCAGACATCGGGCGTGGGCAGCGGGTATTGCGCTCAGGTCGGCAATTTCGATGTTCATTTCGCGGCCACGCTGAACGGTAACCCCATCGCCTCGGACTTCAGCCCTGACAACACCCAGGACGGCGGGAACCAACAGGGCGCGTTCGTCGGCTGGGAAGGGCTCAATCCGCAGGGATGGACGGAATCAACATACGACAACCACAGCGGCACCGAAGAAGGGGTGCTCGCTTACATCTTTACCGGCACCACCGGCAAGCAGCACGTGCCGGAACCGGCAACTCTCACTTTGCTCGGAGCCGGCCTCGGGGCGCTGGGCATTGCCCGCCGCCGCTGCAAGCAACCGAGAAAATAGCCTGCTCGAACATTTCGTTGCACCGGCTGAGCTGGGTTACGCCAGGCGGCCGGTGCAGACGAAATGCGGGTTTTCCCAACCCGGCTTGCCGTACATCAGCGGCTCGCCCTCCAGCGTTCGGACAGTGCCGCCGGCCGCTTCCAGCAACGCCTGCGGTGCACCAGTATCCCATTCCATCGTCCGGCCGAAGCGCGGATAGAGATCAGCCACGCCCTCCGCGAGGCGGCAGAATTTCACCGCCGAACCGAAATTCGTCACCGAGGCGACCTTGCGGCCCTGCAGGAAGCTGTCGAGGCGCGTTTGGTTGCCATGGTAACGGCTGGCCAGCACGGTCAGGCCCTCGGGCGGCGGCATGCGCGCTTGGATCGGCCGCTCGCCCGCGTCGGTGCGTTTCCATGCCCCCTGTCCGACGATGCCGCCGAACAGCTCACGGAGAGCCGGCACAGCGACGATGCCGAGATAGGCACGCCTGTCGCGCACGAGGCCGATATTCACGACGAATTCGTCGTTCCCGGCGGTGAACTCCCGCGTGCCGTCGAGCGGATCGACGAGCCAGAACTGGTCCGCCGGCGCCGTCACCCGCCCGCCGGCGACTTCTTCCTCGGCAATCACCGGGATGTCGCAAGAGGCGCGCAGACCGCGCACGATGATCGCCTCGGCGGCATGATCCGCCGCGGTCACCGGCGAGGCATCTTCTTTACGCAGCACGTCGAAACCCTGCGCACGCACGGTGAGGATGGCCTTGCCGGCCTCGAAGGCCAGCGCGGCGGCGAGCGCGAGCAAGGCGTGATCGTCCATGCGCACGGTGTAGCCGTCACGGCGTGGCGCCACAACCATATTGCTACGAGGGCGCAACACGCTCGGGCTGATCGCCGCGATCGCTCTCCTCGGGCCGCACCGGCGACCGTCTTGTATCGTCGCGTTTTGGCCGAGCCAGCGCGCGCCGGGGCGGTGGCTCGTCCTCCGGCGACGTGATCACGTCGAAGTCGAATTCGGAAAAACGCATAACGGCCTCCTTGCGGTTAGCCGCTCCAGTCGTGGCGTCAGTCCGGAATCCTGGTGTGGAAAACGAAAAAGCCGCCTCGGGTGGGGCGGCTTCGGGGTTGCGAGCGTGACGCGATCCTAGGCCGCCAGTGTGTAATACCAGCGGTACCAAAATCGCTGCGGAGCGCTATTCGTTCGCATAATGGCGCACATATACGATCCGTTCGGTGAATGCAAGTCTCCGTTCAAATGCTTCCTTCCGGCGGCGGCGGACGACCCATCGTGCAGCGCACCGCCGCGACACGCCATCCGGGGTGCTGGTCTGCCCAGGCTGCCCCTTGCTCCATCCCCTCGATCTGGCACGCAACGAGGCTCGAGCACGGTTCGCTGGTCGGAATGACTTGCCGGCAGTAGCCCGGCTGGGCCGACATGCAGACGAGAAGACTGACGAAGATGGGCATCGATTACCGCTCCAAGGTCACGAGTTCATTCGCGATGACTTGGACCGTTCCCTCTCGCGCGCAGTGGCAACCAGCGAAATACGGCGGTTAGTCTCGATGCGTGCGGGGATTAGTTCCATGAGCGTGTTAAGCTATATCGATGCCGATTCGCCCGCGTCAACAAGAATCCGCTTCGTGCAGAACAGATCGGCGGTTGCGCACGAAAGAAGCAACTTCGCGCTGGGCGCGATCAGTCCACGTGCAACCCGGCGGCGGCGATCACAGTGGCGAGTCCGGCTGCCATCCCGCGCACCGAAGCTTCCGGTTCGACATCGATCCATTCTTCGAGTGAATGACCCCGTCCGCCGGTCCCGCCGGAGCCGATCTTGATCGCCGGGATGCCGAGACTCATGGCGATATTCGCATCGGTGGAAGACGCCTCGAAGCGCGGATCGAACCCGTGCGCACGCAGGGCCGCACGCGCGAGTTGAGGCAGCTCCGCGTCCTCGTCGGTGTGCCCAGCCGGACGGTCGCCAATTTTTGCTGTCTCCGTTGCGATGCTGCCGTTGCTGGTCGAACGGGCCGCGTTTTCGGCTGCGGTCGCGGCCGCGACCAGCTCATGGAAGCTCGTTTCGAGCCGCACCAGTTCCGCCGCTGATTCCGAGCGCAGATCGAACTCCGTCCACACGCGGTCAGGGATCGCGTTGATGGAAGTGCCGCCGCCGGCGACGCTGGCGCTGTATGTGGTGCGCGGTCTGTCCGGCACCTCGATGCGACTGAGCCGCTGTACCGCATCCGCCATCGCATACATGGGGTTCACCAAGCCGAACGCGCCGTAGCTGTGCCCGCCCGGCCCGCGGAAGGTGACCCGGTAGCGCTTCGATCCCACGCCGCGCGTGGCGATACGGCTCATCTCGGGACTGTCCACCGTGATGAAGGCGTCGATGCGGTCGCGATACGCGCCTTCCAGGAACAGATGGCGCATGCCGCGCAGGTCCCCGGCGCCCTCCTCACCCACATCTGCGACGAGCAGGATGTCCTTGCGCGTCCTTATGGCGGCGGCATCCATGGCCCGCACCCAGGCGAGCAGCACGGCCAGGCTGCGCGTATCGTCGCCTACGCCCGGGGCGAACAGCCGGGTTCCCTCACGGCGCACCGTCACGTCGGTGCCGGGCGGGAACACCGTATCCAGATGCGCCGCCACGCAAAGGAGTCCTTCACCGGCGCCGCGCCGCAGGCCGATGACGTTGCCGATCGGGTCCATGCCGAGTTCGGCAAACCCATGCTGCTGAGCCAAGTCGAGAAACGTGCGCGCCCGCTCCGCCTCCTGGAACGGCGGAGCCGCGACCTGGGTAAGCCGAATGATGTCCTCAACCGTCCGCTCGTGCTCGCTTGCAAGTACCGCAATGGCCCTGCGAAATGCTTCGGTTTCAGTGAGGCCTCGGATAACGGCCTCGGGCTGCTCGGGCACGGTGAACTCCTGCTTTGATCCCGAGGTCCTGGGTAATCCTCCGCGGCACTCCGTGTGAACCCTTCACGCGAATCCCATTTTGTTGCCGCGACGCGGCTTAGGCCGACCCGCCGCTTACCTTCGCGACCCGGTAGCCCGCCACGGCTGCGAGTTCTGCACCAGGAACAGGCCGGTCGTCGATATCGGCGGGAACAACAGGTTAAATTTCGCCCAAATAACCGGATCGGCAAAAACAACCACAACTGTATTCGCCACGGCGGTCAGGAACATCAATCCGGCCAAGATGAAACCGAAAGCGGTCAGCATCGGGCGAAACCCTGTCGCGTTCGTCGACTGGATGTAGCGCTCCATCCAGCCCGGGCGCAAGCATCACTGCGCCGAGTATCAAATGGACCACCGTGGGCTTGAACATGATAAAGCGAGCATCGTGGGCAACGAGCGTCGCGCCGCCGAACACCACCAGCAGCCGAAGAGAGACCCATTGCAGCGCGCCGATTTGCCTCCGACGGATCAATGCGTAGGTAAGCTATGCGAGGCTCACCGAGATCCCAAGTCCCACGGCAAGCGCGATGTTCGAGATCCCAAAACCCACGACAGGCAGCATGTTCCTGGTGGCAAGAAAGGTCCCAAGAAACACGATCATCGGAACGAGGTCGCCGATGAAGTAGCGCAACGTGTACCGAAGTCGCCCATGACCTCCTTTCGCAGAAAGGGCTGCTGGAAGGGGCGCACGATCAGACGGGATCCGGCAGCCAGTTGCCGTGGAAGCCAAACGGCACGCGCAGCGGCAACGAGATCGTGGCCACTGGGCGATCCGAGAAGCATTGCGCGTCGAGGATCACCACGTCCGTGGCGTTTCGCTCGGCATCATAGACGTAGGACATCACCCAGCCGTCGTCCTCGGCAGTCGCACCCTCCCCGGCGACGAAGACGGGTTCAAGCGCTGACCGGCCGAAGCCATAGGCATGGACTTCCGTTCTCACAGTCGTTACATCGTGCTTGAAGGTTGGACCGAACTCCTGAACGTTTCCTGCCGAAACCGTATAGCCATACCGATAGGCCCGACCACCGAAAGCATCATTGAACCGCGGAAATTCGCAGCCGCGCTCCTCCAGCATAAACTGGCTGAGCCGGCCGCTCGCCAGGTCGATCCGCCAGCGCACAAATTGAGAGTCGCCTTCGCTGGGCCCACGTCGCTCCCGATCGAACATGCGCGGATGGCGAACGACGTCGAGCACGACCGCGCTTTCCTCATCGAAAGCGTTCATTACGTGGAAGACGTAGCAGGACGGCGCCTCTATCAAACGCAGACCGGCAAGGTCGCCGTTGGAGACCGATGCGGGGCGTGCGCTCGGGATTCCAGACAAACGGAAAAGCCTTTGCCGACCGCAGCCCTGTCGAAAGTCACCGGCAGGTCGACCGGCAGGTCGATGGCGGTAATCTCCGTCTCGACCGGGGCGAAATTGCCCTCGAGGTAAGGATTGCCGATCGCATCGGAGGCCAGCGTATTGAGCACTACTGGCGCGGACGTGGCGGTCCTGCTGCAATGTGATATCGGATCACATCATGGGTCCCGCGCGGCCGTCGGCCAAAAGCTATAGAGAATTACATGCCTGCATATCCGCCTGTCGGATCACCAGCCGCACCCAGCGTGAAGGCAGCCGACGCCTATCATCATGGCGATCTGCGAGCGGCCTTGATCGTGGCCGCGCGGGAGGCGTTGGAGACGGTGCCGCCGGAAGCAATTACGCTGAAGTCCCTGGCCGCTCGCGTCGGCGTATCGCAGCCCGCGCCATATCGTCACTTCGAGAATCGTGAAGCACTGCTGGCCGCCCTGGCGGCGGACGGATTCAAGCAGTTTCGTGCGCAATTGGCCGAGGCGGGGGCCAGTGCACCCGACGGCGAGAAATTCGAGGCCTGCTGCCTGGCTTACCTCGCCTTCGGCCGCGCCAACATGGGCGTCTATCGGCTGATGTTCGCCTCACGCCTGGTGCCGACGTCCGGAGACGGTCCACTCCGAGAGGCCGCCGCCACGACATTTAATTTCCTCGTCGAGGGTCTTGCGCATCGCGTACTGGCGGAAAGAGTTCACGCAATCACGGTCTGGGTCTGGTCCACCCTCCACGGGCTCGTCATGTTCGAGGCGGAGGGGCTTCTGCCGGGGCGAGTGAAAGATCAGGCTTCATCGGCCGAGGTGGTTCGGCAAATGGCGGAGGTGTTTGGAAGTCGCCGCCATGCGCCGGCGAACCAAATCGAGCAACAACCACAGGTTTGTGAACAGCGTCCGCCCGGCTGCGTTCCTACGTGAAATGAATGGCCGGACATCGAAGCGGTAAGCCAGCAATACGAATCTGACGGGGTGTCCCCATGCCGCCTGCGTCCGGCGTTGGACAAGGAGACACAAATGACGCCTAGACGAATGATGACCTCGCTCAGCGCCTTGGCGTTGGGTTTCGCGATGACCGCCGCAGTCCCAGCCCTCGCCCAGACCAACACCCAGAGCACAGCCCCGAGCGGAACCAGCGGCGCGGCGCCTGCGCCAGCCGCTCCCGCACCGGCCGCTCCTGCACCGGCCGCGCCGGCGAACACGGGGACCAGCGCTGCGACGAATAGCAACACGACCGGAAAGGCCGCCCAGAGCACGACCCAGAAGGGTCAGATGCAGAGCATGACCCACAAACCGAAGATGACGCACCACGTCGCGACGCGCGAGCGGACTGCGCGCCGGTACGCGTCGAGCGGAGCGAACCCGAACGCCCAGGACAGCGAGGTCGATCGGCTCAACCAGCAGAGCTTGCAAGCCGCTCAGCAGGGCCGGTCGTTCTCACCATCCGGCCATATGTGATACCGCTCTGCACTGTTGTTGACTCGGGTGTGATTTGGAGCGGCGCGGGGAGCGCTGGTTGGGTGACGGCCTGACCTGATGGGGTGGGCTGATGGGCGGCAAGCGCTTGGTGATTCGTGATGACATATCGCCTACGGAGCTTCGGAAGCGTGCACGGCAGGAGCCGGATCGCACGGCTGCGGCGCGCATGCAGGCGATCGCGAACGCGCTCGAGGGCATGACGCGAGCCGAGGCGGCACGGTTGGCCGGGATGGAGCGGCAGGCGTTACACGACGCGGTAGGTCGCTACAACGCCGAGAGCCTGGATGGACTACACGACCGCCCCCGTCCGGGCGCCAAGCCACGGCTCGACGAGGAGCAGATGAAGCAACTTCGGCAGGTCGTGCTGGACGGTCCGGATGCGGAAAAAACCGACCTGTCGGCATGGACATTGGCGGACCTGTGCGATGAAGTCACGCGCCGCTGGGGCGTGCGCTACCACGCGGGGCACATGTCCAAGCTGATGAAGAAGCTCGGCTTGTCGCGGCAGAAGGCCAGGCCGTCGCACCCGAAGGCCGATCCGGCAGCGCGGGAAGCGTTCGCAAAAGGGGGCTTCAAAATGAGCTGGATCGCATCGCAGCGGCCAATCCGGGCAAACGCCTGACACTCTGGTTTCAGGACGAAGCCAGGTTCGGCCAGAAGGGGCGGGTCTGCCATCGCTGGTTCACCCGCGGCCAGCGCCCGCCGGGCTTGTGCGATCAGCGCTATACCTGGGCTCACCTGTTCGCCACCGTTCAGCCCAAGACCGGCCGGGCGTTCGCGCTGGTGCTGCCGGAACTGAATACGCAGGCCATGCAACTGTTCCTGGACAAGTTCGCCGCCACGCTCGCCAGCGACGAGCACGCCGTGATCGTCGCCGATCAGGCCGGCTGGCATATCGCCGAGGACCTGATGGTGCCCAAGACCATCTCCTTGCTGCTACAGCCCGCCTACAGCCCAGAACTCAATCCGGTGGAACGCGTCTGGCTCTATCTGCGCGAGCGCCATCTCAGCCACAGGCTTCTCAACAGCTATGAGGCCATCCTCGACGCGCTCTGCAAAGCATGGAACGCGCTGACGGCAGAGCGCTTGACCTCGCTGACGGACTATCCATACCTGAAGCAGGTCAGTTTCTAGGCGGATCGGTATGATTGTTGGCCAAACCTCGAGCGGGCGCGGTTTTTCGACCTCGCCCGCTTCCTTTTTGCCGGTACGCCGGTTCAGGAATGCGCGCTGCGTAGCGTCAGCCGCACGGCGATATTGATCGCCAGCACAACCACGATCACCAGCAGTGCCGCCGCGAAGGCCAGCGCATGGGCGGAGGGGAAAGGCTGGTTGATGAAGGTCCAGATCACGTACGTCAGATAGCCCACCGGCTCGTGGGTGAACTTGCCGCTCCACATGTAATTCGACCACCCGGCGGAGTAGATCAGAGGGGCCGTCTCCCCGACCGAGATCGCCAGCGACAGCAGGATGCCGGTGAGGATGCCGGGCCAGGCGATCGGTAGCAGGACGCGCAGCACCACCGTTCGGTCCGGCGCGCCCAGCGCGTAGCTTGCCTCGCGCATCTCATTCGGCGTCTGGCGCAGCGACAGCTCGGCCATGCGTGCGAGGTAGGGGACGATCATGATCGCCAGGGTGATCGCACCTGCCAACAGGGAGAACTGCCAGCCCAGCCCTTCCACCATCGTCACATAGGCGAAATAGCCGAGCACGATCGAAGGCACCCCAGTCAGCACGTCGGCCAGGAACCGTACGGCGGAGCCGTAGCGGCCGTGGCTGAACTCGGACAAACAGATGCCCGCCCCGATCCCGACAGGCACCGCGATCAGCAGGGCGCCACCGCTGAGCAGCAAGGTGCCCTCAATGGCGTTCGCCAGCCCGCCGGAGATGCCGTTCGTCACCTCGGTGAAAATCTGTGGGGAAAGCGCCGGCAGCCCACGACGCAAAATTTCGATGAGAATGTCGGCGAGCGGGATCGCGACCAGCGCAAATGCGCCGACGCAGAACGCCCAGCCCAGTCCGCTGAGAATTCGGCGTGAGCGGTACGACCGAGGTCTAGCTGTGGCCAGCCCTGGCAGGGTTCCAGGTGAGAAGGCGTGCGATGACATTGACGATGACCGCGATGATGAACAACACGAGCGCGATTTCGGCGAGCGACCGCACGGCGAGTTCCGTGGGATCCGTCAACGCCGAGTTCGAGCTGAGACGCAATGAAGGCCGCCATGGTGCTGATCGGGCTGACCAGCGTGTTGGGCAGATAGTTCAACGCCCCGCCGCTCACCATCAACACCGCCATGGTCTCTCCCAGGGCGCGGCCAAGTCCGAGGATGACGGCTCCGATGATGGTGGTGCGGACCATCGGCAGCACGGCGAGCGAAATCACCTCGAAATGCGTGGCGCCCATGGCAAAGGCCGCCTCGCGCACCGGTACCGGTACCCGCCGCAGCGCGTCGTGCACCGTGCTGGCAATGATCGGCACTACCATCAGCGCCAGCACGAGCGCCGCGGCCAGCAGGCCGAAACCGGCCCCCTCGGCGGCGCGGAAAAACGGGATGAAGCCGAGCACCGCCGAAATGGCCGGGCCGATGTAGCTGCCCACAAGGGGCACCAGCACGACCACACCCCACAACCCGTAAACTACGCTGGGCACTACTGCCAACATCTCCACGATCAAAGAGAGCGTGGGACGGAGGCGAGACGGGACACCCTCTGCCAGGAAGATGGCGACTCCCAAGGAGACGGGGACGGCTATCAAAAGCGCCAGGAAGGAGGACAGCAGCGTCCCGACAATGAAGACCAGGATGCCGTAATCGGCACCGCGCGGCGCCGGCACGCCGCGGGTGGTGATTGGTGAGGCGTAGAGGTTGCCCAGGCTCCAGGTCTTGGTGACGAGGAAGCTGAGACCGTTGAAGCGGATCGCCGGCCAGGCATAGAGCGTCAGGAACAGCAGGATCGCAAACAGGACTGCCGGAATGACCGCCGACAACAGGACGGTGGTCGGCCGAAACAGTCCCGTTCGCCGCATCGAGGATCAGCCGTGGATTTTGGCGATCTGCGCCTTGCTCAGTTGCACAATCTCCGGCGGCAGGGCAACGAAGTTGACCTTCTGCAGGAAACTGGGCGCGCTTCCCCCCTCAGGCTCCAGCGCCCAGCCGAGCAGGGCCTTCATCGCATTGGCGACGTCCGCATTGGCCTGTCGCGAATTCACGATCGCGTATTCGTAGTTGATGATCGGGTAGGAATCATCGCCCGGCCCGAAGATCAGGCTAACGCGCTCGTCCTTGGGGGTTTTTTCCGTCATCTGGGATGCCGCGGCGGAAATCGTCTGTTGCGTCGGCAGCACGAACTTGCCGACCTTGTTCTGCAGCATCGCGGTACCCAGACCGGCCTTTTCGATTTGAGCGGCGAAGCTGACGCCGATATACGCGATGCAATAAGGCGTCTGCTGGCAGCCTTGCACCATTCCCGGGTTGCCGTTGGCGCCGATGCCGCCCGAAACCGCGGGCCAACTGATTGTCGTGCCGTAGCCCACGTCGTTGCTCCACGACGGGGTGGAGAACGAGAGATACTGAGTGAAGATGAACGTGTCGCCCGACCCGTCGGCGCGGTGCAGCGGTACGATGCCGTGATGCGGCAGCTTCATTCCGGGATTGAGCCCGGCGATCGCCGGATCGTCCCAGTTCGCGATTTTACCCGAATATATGCCCGCCAGAACGGGACCGCTCAGCTTGATATGCTCCTGGTTCAGTCCCGGCACGTTATAATTGACCGTCTGGGCCGAGATCGCCAGCGGGATGTTCAGCATCTCGGGATGCTGTTTCATCTGCGCGTCGGCCATATACGCATCCGATGCGCCGATCTGGGCCACGCCCGAGATCGCTTCGGAGATGCCGGTGCCGCTGCCGGTGCCCTGGGTGGTGATCCGGAGCTCCGGGTGCTCCTTCGAGAAGGCCGGTACCCAAAGGTTGAACAGTGGATAAAGCAGGGTGGAACCCGTCTCCAGCAGGTTCACCGGTGCCGTGGCGTGAATGGCGTCTGTCGCGAGCATCCCTGCGCCAACGGCAGCCGTGATCGCAAGGCCGGCCAGGGCCGGCCGCTTCATTCGATTGCTCATGTGTAACCCCTCCGAGGGGAGGTGCTCTAGGTCGCCGCCGGCGACAGCGTCATGACAGTTTGGCGTCGGTTCCATGACATCCTCCGGTGCTGCGGCGCCCGCGCGGAATGTGACCGCCTCTCCGCCGTAGGCTATGCTGTGGTCCAATATGAGCGGGAGGAGACGCATGACGGAGAATAGCGGTCCGGTGACGCCCTCGGGGCTGAACCACGTCGTTATCAATGTCCGCGATATCGAGGAATCTCACCGATTCTGGACCGAGAAGCTGGGGTTCCGCCAGGTCGGCCGTGTGCCGCCCGCGCTGGGTGGCGTCCGCCGCGGCGAGATGCGGTTCTACAGCGGCGAGCGGGACGGCAAGCTGCATCATCACGATGTCGCGCTTTGCGATACGCCCGGTCTGAAGCTGCCCTCCGGCGAACCCAGCCCGATCGGCCATATCGCCATCGCGCTGCCGAACCGCGAGGCGTGGCTGAAGCAGCTCGCGTTCCTGAAGGAAAGCGGCGTGCCGTTCGAGCGCCGTGTCGAACACGGCATGACTCATAGCCTCTATATCCGCGACCCGAATGGTTACGGCGTGGAGCTGCTCTATGAATTGGCGCGGGCAGTGTGGGAGGGCGATATCGACGCGGCCTTGAACCACTACGTTGCGGTACCGACCACGGGCGATGGGGCGCTGGAGGATCGCGCCGAGGACCTGCCGGTATTCGGCCGCACAACCGCATAGAGCAGCCGGGATGCCTTTCACCTTTTTGATGCTGCCGCCGCAGAGCGAGACCACGCGCGCCTGGGGGAAACGGCTGGGACAGGCCTTGCCGCAGGTGCGCGTGGTGGTGGCCGAAAGCGAGGCGGAAGCAGACTCGGCGATCGCCTCGGCCGAGGCAGCGTACGGCGTGCTGCCACCGCCGCTGCTGGCGAAGGCGATGCGGCTGCGCTGGCTGCAATCGCCGCAAGCGGCGCCGCCCGCCGGTTACTACTACAAGGAGCTGGTCGCGCACCCGGCCGTCGTGACCAACATGCGCGAAATCTACAACGACCACATAGCCGCGCACATCATAGCCTTCGTGCTGGCCTTCGCGCGCGACTTCCAGACCTACTTGCCGCAACAGCTCAGGCGCGAATGGAAGCCGCGCCGGCTAGATACGGGCGTCGTGCACCTGCCGGAAGCGACGGCGCTGATCGTCGGCGTCGGCGGGATCGGCGCGGAGACGGCGCGTCTCGCCGCGGCTTTCGGCATGCGCGTCATCGCTACCGACGCGCGGCGCCGGGACTCGCCTCCCGGTGTCGCGGAACTGCATCCGCCGGAGGCGCTGGACGCGCTGCTGCCAAGGGCGGATTTCGTCATCCTGACCGTGCCGCATACGCCGGCGACCGAGGGCTTCATGCATCGCGCCCGGTTCCAGCGCATGAAGCAGACGGCGTTCTTCATCAATATCGGTCGCGGCAAGACCACGCGCCTGGACGACCTGCTGGCCGCGTTGCAGGCGGGCGAGATCGCCGGCGCTGGGCTCGATGTGTTCGAGACCGAGCCGTTGCCGCCGGAGCATGGGTTGTGGACGCAACCGGGCGTGCTGATCACGCCGCATACCGCCGGGTTCGGACCCTATCTCGATGAGCGGCGATTCCAGATCATCCTGGACAATTGCCGCGCGTTTGAAACAGGAGCTTCTCTTAGGAACGTGGTGGACAAGGCGAACTGGTTTTAGGCACAGCGCGAGCGTGTCCCACGGCCGAAATTCAACTCAAAGCTCACGCAATTAATTTACTGATCGCGCCGGGCAGGTCGGTAACCGCGGCATCGACCGCGAAGCCGAGCGCGAAGGCCTCGACGTAATCGAAACTGCGCGCCCCGAAGACTCGATCACGGGCCTCAAAGCGCCAGTAATAAACCGTGCCGGCAATCGCCAGCGCGAGGATGAAGCGGGCATTGAAAAAGACGTCCGCGAACCGGCGCGCTCGCGAAAGCGGGGAGGGCAGGATGAACAGTTGCGCATCACCGGTGCCCAGTGCCGTTTCCTGCGGCAGCAGTGTTCCGGGCCGGAAGCGCGTGGCCGCCAGGACGGTCATCGTGCCGGTTAGCGGCCCCGTAAACACATGCGTCACGTGGCCCTGCCGACGCAGCGCCTCGACACCAATAATGGAAGGCGGCGATCCGTCGCCGAAATCGATACCGATATCGACGCCGGCCTGCCAGACGGAATCCAGGTTGCCTACCTGGAAGACGACCTGTCGGCCGGCGTAGCGCTCCTCCGGTGGTGTGACCGCCGTGACGGTAAGCGGCCGCGGCGCGGTCAGAAGCTGGCGCGCCAGGGTGATCGCCTCCGCTACCTGAGAATTCTCGGCGGCCCCGAGCTTTGCGTCGGGCGGGATCGCCGCATCGGCGAGACCTGCGGTGAACACGTCGTTTTCGAGCGTCAAAGTCGGGCGGCCCAATGCGATCACCGCATTGCAATCGCCCTGTTTGATACCGAGTTGGGCAAGCCGGAGCTGGCCCAGCCGCGCGTCCCAATCGGCCAAGGTGGGGGCGGCGGCGAGCAGGCGCATTTTCTGTTCGAGGCCGTTCGAACTGGCGGCGCAGATCAGTGCGCCATTCCTCGCAGACCGGGGCAACCGCCGTATAGGCGATTTGCGCGACCCGGCGCGGCACATAATCCGACCAGGCTGCTTGCAGAGCTTTCAGCGGGGCGGCGGCGGCATGCAGGTCGGGACCGTGCAGCGCTTGGTCCAGCGCATTCACCTTGGCTTGCAGCGCGGCCCGCTCGCCGGCATCCGGTATTCGTTGCAGATGCGACCGCCAGCCGGCGACGATCCGCAGCATGTAGGCACGCCGTGCGGCCGCATCCGGGTTCGCCGGCATCTCGCCGCCGGCCTGCACGACCTCGTCGAGGCTGGTCTCCGTGTCGGCGGCGGCAAGCGCCTTCTTGACGCGATCCAGGGCGACTGTCTTCTGCGCCCGCAGCAGGGCGGTGCCGGCGTCCACGACCAGCCTGTGCGCCTCGGCGAACGCGGCGAGCGACACGTCGCCCTGCAAAACCTGGGCGGCATGATCGAGCGGACCGAGCACTTCGCTGCGATCGGGTTCTGGGATGTTATCCACCGCCACGCGGTGACGGATGCGCGCATCGTCCGCAATCATCCCGAGTTCGTCGGCATAGAAGCCGAGCACCAGCGTCAGGCGGTCATCCAGCGTGCCGGCCGCGCGCCGCAGCCGTTGCCGCACCGTGACGGCGGCCGCCGCCGCTTCGGTGGCACGCCCGGCGTCCGCGGCGAACTGCACGCGCACCACCTCCGGCGCCATCTGCGCCGCGAGCACGTCCAGCGGCACGGCGAGGAAGCCATGCGCGAAACGCGCTAGAAAGGCGCTGGCGGAGTAGGCGAAACCATCCGGCGCGCGGGCATCGCCGGCCTCCTGCAGGCGCTTGCGGATGGCCGTCATGTGCTGCTGCAGCGCGTTCCAGTCATGCTCGAGCTCGTTGAGCGCGGCGGCAGCCGGGGTCTCGCCCGCGGCGGCTTTGCGCAACGCCACCTCGGTTTCCTGCGCCGCCTGCAGCCGCTCATTCGCTTCTTCGATGCGATGATCCGCAAAGGTCCAGCCGCGCGGGCGGTTGAGCGCGGCGACGGCGGCGGCGAAGTCGCGATCCATTGCCAGCACGTCGAGCGCGCGGCCTTCTGGCGGTGGCATCTGCTCCATCCATTCATGGGCCTGCTGGCGAAAGCGCAGCGCGTCGCGCAGGCGGGACTGCACGTCGCTCTCACCGCCGAGCACATTGACGATGCCCAGCAAAGAGAGACCGAGCAGCATGCAGGCGATGCCCCAGGCGGGGCTGGCGGCGACCGCTATGGTGACCGGGATGGCCAGGATTTCGCCTGATTCTGTGCGAATGCGAAGCGTGGACGCGTAGGAGCCCGGCCGGCCCGGAAGGCCTCCAGTAAGCCTTATAGTCGCACCTTCCCCCGGCCCTAGAACGGGGTTGCCTACGGCCGCTTCGAGGCGCGAGGAAGCGAGTGAGCCAAGGCCTCGATCGGTGTGCGGGGGATCGAGGGAGAGTGTCACCAGGGTGAGCGCGTTCGCACCGGCGTTGACAAGCGGGACGCTTGCTGGGGGTAGGCGGACTAGGCGGCGGGACCCGAACGGGCCTAGCAGCGAGGTTGCCTTTATGACAACCGCATCCGGCCCGATCAGCGCTGTCGAGGCGCTTGTGCCGTCGTTTTCCGCCATCGACCGGGACCCTGCTTCCTCGCGGCAGCGCGGGTCAAGCGTGTCGTTTCAGGCTTGACGTCCCCTCTCAGACCACGCCTTGTCAGGCGGGCACGGCCGCCGGAACGCCTTCCGGATCCAGCCGGTAACCGCCGCCCTCGGTGACGAGCAGGCGGGCATTCGCCGGATCCGGCTCGATTTTCTGGCGCAACCGGTAGATATGTGTCTCCAGCGTGTGCGTGGTCACCGCAGCGTTGTACCCCCATACCTCGTTCAGCAGCACTTGACGCGCCACGGCGTGCTGGCCGGCGCGGTAGAGGAATTTCAGGATCGCCGCCTCTTTCTCGGTCAAGCGGATGCGGCGGTTCTTTGCCGGGTCCTGCAACAGCTTCGCCGAGGGGCGGAATGTATACGGCCCGATCGTGAAGACCGCGTCCTCGCTGTTCTCGAAGATGCGAAGCTGAGCGCGGAGGCGCGCCAGCAGTTCATTCAAGCGGAATGGTTTGGCGATATAGTCGTTGGCGCCCGAATTGAGCCCGCGCACCACGTCGGTCTCGGCGTCCGAGCCAGTCAGCATGATCACCGGCATCTTATGTCCCTGCCGGCGCAACCGCGAACAGAAATCGCGGCCGTCGCCATCCGGCAGGCTGACATCCAGGATCACTGCGTTGAACCGGGACTCCTTGTCGGCAAGTTTTTCCTCGGCTTCCGCCAGGCTGCCGGCTTCGACCGAGGTGAACTCGCCGTCCACCACCAACTGTTCGGCCAATGTCATGCGCAGGTCGCGGTCGTCGTCCACGATCAGGATGGGGCGTTCAGTCGACATATCGTTGCACCTTTCCGATGTATCGGGAACGAAAGAATATCCCACCGCGGGGCGCGGGGCCAGACCCGGCGAGCTCGCAGCTCGAACCACGCGCTCCGCTAGATGGGATGCGGCCCGGCGCGATTGCATCAGCCTGCCCGAGTTGCTGCCGGCCGCCCTTGCTCACATCGGCGTGAGCTTCGGCGCGACAGCAAGCCGGCTCCGCCATATACTCTCGTTCTTGGAGGAGTACAGCCGGGTGGGCAGTCGGCATCACGCTGGCCTCGCACAAGTGCTCGGCGAGGACCATCGTAATGAATCATGACGAAAATAGGCCGGGATCATTTCGCTTTCCCGTGATCGGGCAATGACGGATATCCTCGCACCGATCGACTTTCCGGCGATATCGCGTGTGCAGCGCCGCGAGGCTGCAACCGGGCAACAGCTCGATGTGGCAGCATTGCGCACGGTACATCGGGCAGTAGCGGATCTGCGGCGCGGTGCCCCGGTACTGTTGCGAGCGGAAACGCCACTCGTGGTACTGGCCGCCGAAACCGCCGCGCCGGCGGGGCTCGAGGAGTTCGTCGGCTTGACCACGGCGCCCTACAGCATGCTGCTGATGCCGACGAGGGCGGGCGCGCTGTTGCACCGGCCGGTGGCGCCGGCGGGTCCAGGGGTGGCACTGCGGATCGAGCCGATGCTGCTGGATCCCGCCGTCCTGCGCAGCTTGGCCGATCCGATACTGCCGCAGTCGCCGGCGATGGCGGCGGAGCCCGCTCCGTTGCCGCCGGCGGCTCCGGCCGCGCTTACACTGGTCAGGTTGACGCGCCTGTTGCCGGCCGTTCTGGCGGCACCCTTGGCGCCGGACGCGCCCGCCAAGGCTACCAAGCGGGGTCTTTTATCGGTCGATGCGGCCGACGTGCTTGCCTATCCGGCGGCTACCGGTGCGGCGCTGCATCGGGTGGCGGAAGCATCGGTGCCGCTCGATGGCGCCGAGGACTGCCGGGTTGTCGCGTTTCGCAGCGATGACGGCGCGGCCGAGCATTTCGCCATCGTGGTCGGCGCGCCGGAAGCGCGCGAGGCGCCGTTGGTGCGGCTGCATTCGGAGTGTTTCACCGGTGACTTCCTGGGCAGCCTGCGCTGCGATTGCGGGTCGCAACTGCGCGGAGCGGTCCGCCGCATGGGAGAAGAGGGCGCCGGGGTCTTGCTCTATCTGGCGCAGGAAGGCCGCGGCATTGGGCTGGTGAACAAGCTGCGTGCCTATGCGCTGCAGGACCGCGGGTTGGATACGCTGGACGCCAACCGCGCGCTGGGTTGGGGTGCCGACGAGCGCAGCTTCCTGGTGGCCGCCACGATGCTGGAGTCCCTTGGTATCCGCCGCGTCCGCCTGTTGACCAACAATCCGGACAAGGTGGCCGCCTTGTCGGCCTGCGGCATCGAGGTGGTTTCGCGCGAGCCGCATGCCTTTGCCCCGAACGGGGTGAACGACCGATATCTAGCGACCAAGGCGCGGCGATTCGGTCACCTGTTGGACTGACCCATGCGCGCGCTGGTGCGGCCCGATGGGCAGTTGATCGTGGGCGGGATGGTGGTACGCGCCGCGCTGGGGCGTGGCGGCGTTCGCGCGGATAAGCAGGAGGGTGATGGGGTGACGCCTACTGGCGTCTTGCCGCTGCGGCGAGTGCTGTACCGGGCGGACCGGGTGGCACCGCCCGCATGCGCGGTGCCGCAGGAGCCGATCGCGCCAAATGACGGCTGGTGCGACGATCCGGATGACTCGAACTACAACCGCAAGGTGCCCCTGCCGTATGACGGGCCGCATGAGACGCTGTGGCGGGACGATTCGCTGTATGACATCGTGGGCGTGTTGGGCTGGAACGATTCGCCGGTACGTCGCGGACGCGGGTCGGCGATCTTCCTGCATGTCGCGCGGGCGGATTATGCGCCGACAGAGGGCTGCATCGCGCTGGCGCTGGCGGATTTGCAGCGGGTGCTGGCGGCGGGCGTGACGGAGATCGAGTTCTCTGATTTGAGGTCTCGGCGACGAGGAGGCTTGCACTCCGCCCTGCGTGCTCTCTTTTTGGCCCGCAGGCGGGAAAGGCCGGTCTTACAGGCTGATGGCGGTGCCTCGAAAGAACGTGTAGCAGAACGTGCCGCCGGGCCGGGTGGCGCGATACAGATCCGCAACCCCTTCGTCCCACTCGGTCGCCGTGATCAACCCTCGAGATATCGCCTGTTCACGCACGCCCTTCACCATGGCGATAAAGGTATTGATGGAAAACCCCTCGATCAGAGCCGGACGCGAGTTCATCGACGTAAACCATCCGAGGAACGACGCGCGTCTTGGCAAACCCTGCCTGAGCCAGCAGCGGAAAGATCCGGCGCCCGATCAGCGAGTCCCCGCCCAGCTGTGCCTGAATCTCGATCAGGCATTGCACGGTACGAGAGGCGGCCTTGGTCTGCGGGTGGCAATACCACGAGCCATGGTCGCCCTCGATCACGGTGATGGTGCCGCCCGGCCTTAACACACGGCGAACCGCCGCCAAGGCGCGCTCCGGCTCATGCAGATGCTCCAGGACGAAACAAAGGAACGCATCGTCGAAGCTGGCGTCCTCGAACGGCAGGTCGAACAGGTCTGCGAGCTGAAACATCACGTTGCGATGGCCCGCTGCGGCCACTCTCTTCCGCGCCCGCTCCAGCGAAGCCGGGGAAACATCGACCGACACGATCTCGGCCGCTGGACTGCTCCCGGCCAGAAATACGGTTTGCGCTCCGGTCCCGCAGCCGGCCTCGAGGACCCGGCGGCCACGGGAGTATCGCACCCCCTCATGGAGCAATGTGCTGAGTGCGTTGGCCTGATCGGAAAGCCGCCTGGCTTCCGGCGCTGAGTAGCCGTGCACGTAACCCGAGTCCCACATCGGACCCCCGATAGCTGTTGCCGGGCATTCCCAGCGCTCGCGAACCGCCCTAACATCTGGGGAGGAAACGGTCCACGGAGCCTGTCATGAGCACGACACTCACCGTCGGCGAGCTGACGATCCATCGCATCATCGAGCAGGAATTTCCCTTCACCGACCCATTCGAGTTCATCCCCGGTCTGAGCAAGGATGTGCTGGAGGCGAACCGGAGCTGGATGGAGCCGGCCGCGCTCGACCCGGCAACCGGCAAGCTGATACTATGCTTTCAGTCTTACGTCGTGCGCACGCCGTGGCACACCGTCCTGGTCGATAGTTGTGTTGGCAACGACAAGGACCGCGCCGCCCGGCCGATGTGGCACAAGAAGACCGACGACGCTTTCATGCGCGGCCTCGCCGCGGTCGGGCTCAAGCTGGACGACATCGATTACGTGATGTGCACGCACCTGCATGTTGATCATGTCGGGTGGAACACCCGGCTCGAGAACGGCCGTTGGGTGCCGACCTTCCCCAAGGCGCGCTACCTGTTCTCCGACCGCGAATACGCCTACTGGACCGCGCAGCACGCGAAAACGCCCATCGAGTGTATCGCCGACAGCGTGATACCGATCGTGGAGGCAAAACGGGCGGATTTTGTCAGCAGCGAGCACGTGCTGGACGACCATGTCCGACTGCTGCCCACGCCGGGCCACACGCCGGACCATTTCGCCGTACTGCTGGGGCGCGGCGGCACCGACGCGGTGCTGACCGGCGACTTGATCCACTCGCCGATCCAGGCGCGCTACCCAGAGCTTTCGATGCGGGCGGACTACGATCCGAAGCAGGCAGCGGTCACGCGGCGCAGCTTCCTCGAGCGGGTATGCGCGCAGGGGACGCTGTGCTGCACGGCGCATTTCCCCTCGCCGTCGCGCGGCCGGTTCGCCCACTGGGGCGATGGGTTCCGCTGCGAGCCGGCATGACTCCAGTCACCTTCGGCCGGTTCGGCGAAGCGAAGACTCTCGGACTGATCTGCTCGGCACATCTGGTCAGCCACTTCCATTATCTCGTGCTGGTCCCGCTGTTTCCGCTGCTGCGCGCGCGCCTCGGGGTGGATTTCGTCCAGCTCGGCCTGGCCATCACGGTATTCAACATCGTCTCGGCGCTGGTGCAGGCGCCGATGGGGTGGGTGGTGGACCGGGTCGGCCCCCGCCGGGTGCTGATCGGCGGGCTTTGCTTATCGGGGGTGGCGTACGGCTCGTTCGCACTCTACCCGCACTACGCTTGGCTGCTGCCGGCAGCGGCGATAGCCGGGGTGGCCAATGCGGTGTATCACCCGTCGGATTATGCGATCCTCGGCGCGGCCATAGAGCCGTCGCGGATCGGACGCGCGTTTTCGTTCCATACGTTTGCCGGCTATCTGGGTGGCGCGATCGCCCCGCCGGTGATGCTGCTGGTGAGCAGCCATGCCGGGCTGAGCGCCGCTTTGCTGGTCGCGGCGCTGATCGGTCCTGCAGTGGCAGTGCCGCTCGCCCTTGCGCGTCGGCTGGATGCTGTCGTGCCCGCTTCCCGCCCGATCGTGCGGGATGCGCCGGCCGCGAGGCTGCCGTTGGCACGCCTGCTGTCGCCGGCGATTATCGGGCTGACCGTGTTCTTCGCGCTGCTCAGCCTTTCGACCGGCGCAATCACCAATTTTTCGGTGGTGGCGCTGAAGGCGCTCTATGACGTGAAGCTGGTGGTGGCGAATGGGGCGTTGTCGGCGTTTCTCTGCGCCACCGCGGTCGGCGTGCTGGCCGGTGGCGTGATCGCCGACATGACGCGCCGCCATGGCGAGGTGGCCGCCGCGGCATTCGCGGCTACGGCAGCAATCACCTTCATGATCGGCTCGGTCGATCTGGGCACGGCACCGCTGATCGCGGCGATGGCGGCGGCGGGCTTCCTCTCGGGGATGATCGCGCCCTCGCGTGACATGATGGTGCGGGCGGCGGCGCCGGCCGGAGCCACCGGGCGGGTGTTCGGGATCGTGACCACCGGATTCAATATCGGCGGCACGGCGGGGCCGATGCTGGGCGGCTGGATCATGGATCGCGGCGCACCGCGCTGGGTGTTCTACGCCTCCGTGCTGTTCATGCTGGCGACCGTGCTGATGGCGCTCGCGACAGAGTGGCGCGGCCGTCGCCGCGCGCTCGCCGACGGGAGGCCGTCTGTCGCGTTATGAGCCTGCGACAGAGGAGCATGTGATGCGGAAATGGTTCTCCCTCATTGGGCTCGGCTTTGCCATAGCGGGAGCCGACAAGTTGCTGGGGATGCGAGGCTATGAGCGGCTATTCGCCGATTGGGGCTGGTCGGACGATACGCGCCAGGCGGTCGGCGCGGCTGAGTTCACCGGGGGCGTGCTGATCGCCTCGCGCTCCCTGCGACATCTCGGGGCGTGGGTTTTGGCGACCGTCTCGACCGCCATGCTAACGGCGGAGATGAAGCGTGGCGAACGCGATCTCGCGCTGCCGCGATTCATGATGCTGCTGGCGGCGGTTTCGGGTCTGCTGCCTTTCGCCAAGCGGAAATAGAGCCAGGTTGCCGGCCGTATCCGATGCCGCCTTGATGCGCGGTATCGACCGGCGCAGGATAATCGTAGCCCGCAAGAACGGACCCAGGGTCGCGACGAGCGTGGGTGGGCGGGATCGTGGCATCAAACATTCCGATGAGGGGATCGGTTCCATTGCTCTTGGAAGTGCACGGATAATTCCCGGTGCGATCGCCTGGGTTGCTCAGCGTCGCGGTCGCCACCTGCGCTACCTCGGCCTTGTCTTGGGCGAATTCCGAGTCCTTGGCACCACGATCGCCGTGGCGTTGCTGGTCCAGGTTGGGCGGCTTTATTTCCGAATTGGTTGTGGTTTGCCCGAGGCATTGACCAGAGACGGAATCACCTCGGTTCTTCGCCCGCGACAAGACGTTGGTAGGCAAGCGACGATATGCCGACGCCCAGGCGCTCCCGATCCTACACCGGCGCGGGATCCGCTATATGACCCTGCAGGGTGGTGAACCGCTGGGTGCACCCCGACATTCTTCGCCTAGCGGCGATCGCACGAGTGAAAAAACACTTCCCGGTCGCCAACTCCAGTGCATCGCGTACCGAGACCACGCACTTCGTACCCAGCGAACCACAGTTGATCCCCTGCGTCGGCGATTACAATTATTTCTATCTGGACTGGAACCTGGATTTCTGGCGCTACGAAGCCTGGAGCGAGCCGCTGGGGCTCTGTCTTCGACCTCGATCGCATTCCGGACCAGCGACAGCCCTGCCACGACTGCATGATGGCCCGCTATCGGAACGCAAGCATGCCGATGCACGCGGCATCGCTGCGACCCACGCCCTGCACGCGCTCCGCGCCGGAGATATCGGAACGACTATGGCATCCCTCTTCCGGCGCAGCGTGGCGCTGTCGATCTGGGCACTGGTGGAGGAGCTGCCACGCATGCGCCGTCTGGCGCGCCGGAAGCGGCGGCCGGCTGTCGCCGCGGCCGCCGTCGCGACGGCGCAGGCGGCACCGGATGGCGAGGCAACACGAGATCCGTCACCCGGTTGCCCTGGTCCGGCCGGCACGGCGGCGCGCGCCCGATGATTGAGGCGCGGGCGATGCTGTCGGCGGCCTGAGCGATGGGGCTGCTCGGAATCTTGGTCGGATTGTTACTGCTGATCGGACTTGCGTACCGTGGGTGGAGCATTTTACTGCTCGCCCCGGCCGCGGCGCTGATCGCCGCCGCAGCCTCAAGCGAGCCGCTGCTTGCGCACTGGACGCAGACCTTCATGGGCAGCGCCGCCCGTTTCCTGGCGCAGTTCTTTCCACTGTTCCTGCTCGGCGCGCTATTCGGCAAGTTGATGGAGGACAGCGGTTCGGTTGCGGCCATCTCCGCCTTCGTGACCGACCGGCTGGGAGAGCGTCGGGCGATACTGGCGGTCGTACTCGCCGGCGCGCTGGTTACCTATGGCGGCGTCAGCCTGTTCGTGGCGTTCTTCGTGCTGGCGCCGATGGCCCAGGCAATGTTCCGGGCGGCTGACATCCCGCGCCGTCTGATGCCGGCGGCGATCGCGCTTGGCACATCCACTTTCACCATGTCCGCCATGCCGGGAACGCCGGCGATCCAGAATGCGATCCCGATGCCGTTCTTCGGCACCACGCCGCTAGCAGCCCCGGGCCTCGGCGTGATCGCTTCGGCGATCATGCTCCTGTTCGGTCTGTGGTGGCTCGGCCGTGCCGAATCAACAGCCCGCCGCGCCGGTGAGGGTTATGGCGCCGATCATGGCGTTCGCGTCGATGATGCGGCCGACGATCTAATGGTGCGCGAGCGCGCGACCACCGCGCGTGAGTTCGATCCGGCCGAGATCCATCACGGTCACGGCACGGACAGCCGACCCTCGGCTGCGGCGGCCCTATTGCCCCTGGTCGTCGTGGTCGGCGTCAATTTCCTGATGTCGATAGTCGTGCTGCCGCGCCTCGACGTGTCGTTCCTGGCCGAGCCGCGCTGGGGCGAAACGTCGCTGTCGTCGGTAGGCGGCGTATGGGCGGTGATCGTGGCGCTCACCGCGGCCATCCTCACGCTCATTATTGTCAGCAGCCGTTATCTGCCGGCACTGCGCGACAGCATGGATGCCGGCGCAAATGCTTCCGTGCTGCCGGCGGTCAGTGTCGCAAGCCTGGTCGGTTTCGGGGCGGTCGTTGCAGCACTCCCCGCTTTCGCGATGGTACGGGACTGGGTGTTGTCGATCGAAGGTGGCCCGCTCGTTTCCTTGGCGATCGCGACCAATCTCCTGGCTGCTCTTACCGGATCGGCTTCGGGCGGGCTTACGATCGCACTGGATGCGCTCGGCAACACTTACATGCGGCTGGCGACCGAGACCGGCATCAGCCCGGCGCTGATGCACCGCGTCGCGGTGATCAGCTCAGGCACCCTCGACAGTCTCCCGCATAACGGCGCGGTCGTGACCCTGCTCGCTGTGTGCGGGCTGACCCATCGCGAAAGCTATTTTCATATCGTCATGGTCGCGATCGTTGGTGCGATCGTCGCCCTTGCAGCCGTGATCGGGCTGGGCACTGTCTGCGGCTCTTTCTGACGCGAATGGGCCGGCAATCGATGATGCGTGAACAAACAAGGCGAGGCATGAAACCGAAGACCAAGATAGCGATCACCTGTCAGGGCGGCGGAAGCCAGACGGCCTTTACCGCCGGCGCGCTGAAAGCGCTGTGCGAGGCGAAGATCGGTGACGAGTTCGAGGTCGTCAGCATCAGCGGCACGTCCGGCGGCGCGGTCTGTGCCGCGTTGGTGTGGTTCGCCCTCGAAAAAGACGAGATGCCCGTGTGGCAAAGGCTGATCGATTTCTGGGAGGACAATACTGCGCAGAACTGGTTCGAGCAGACTTTCAATCTGTTCGTTGTGGGATCCCTGCGGATGGCCAATATCGGCCTGCTGCCCACCCTGCAGCTCAGCCCCGCCTCGCCGCTGATCCAATCGGTGAGCAGCGTCGCCACCCTCGGTCATCGCGAGAATTTCCGGAACTTTCGCTCGCTGCTGGAAACGCATCTGGACTTCGATGAAATCGCCTCCTGGGGGGCACGGGCGAAGCGCCCGGTTCTGATGATCGGTGCGGCCAATGTCTCCACGGGCAAGCTGACCAAGTTCATCTCGGTCCACGAACCGATCCGTGTCGAACATATCCTGGCCTCCTGCGCGGTCCCAAGCATCTTCCCCGCCGTGCAGATTGACGGCGATGGCTATTGGGACGGCCTGTTTTCCGACAATCCGCCGATTCAGGAGCTGATCAGGGCGCGGAGTGTCGGCCGCGAGAACGTGCCGGAGGAAATTTGGCTGATCAAGATCAATCCGACTGCCTCTGAAACAGGTACCGGAGCTGCCGGACGACATCATTGATCGACGCAATCAGCTCGAGGGCAACATTTCCCTGTTTCAGCAACTGCGCCATCTGGAGATGCTGAACGATATGCTGCTCAGCAATGCGTTTCAGCCTGGGTTCCTGGCGCAGTTCGACATCAAATCGCCGATTCGCATCCCGAGGTCGTTTTCGACGGATGGCGACAGGCCCTATTACATTCCCTGCATCGAAATGCCGGCGGAGTTGCAGGGCAGACTCGATTATGAAAGCAAGCTCGACCGCAGTTCGGCCAACGTCGATCAACTGATCGCGGCGGGCGAGGCCAGCGCTCGCCGGTTCCTGCAAGAACGCGCAGCCGCCGTGTCCGAGCGCAGGTAGCGGGGTCGGGTAATGGCGGTACCGGAGCTGCTGGCGTGATGCCCCCTCCGGCGTTCATCGCCACGCTGCGCCGCGCCGTGTGGCCGCTGCTGGTATTCGAGGCGGCGATCGGTCTGGTCGTCCTGGTTCTGCTCGACCCGCTGCTGGTCCTGTTGACAGAGCGGATCGTGGCATTGAGCGGTGATCCCGTCATTGGCAATACTGCGCTGATCGCTTTCGTGCTGTCACCGCTCGGTATGCTGGCGCTGGCGACGGCCGCTGTCGGCTCGATCCTGGTAAACGTGGTCGCCCTGGGCGGCGTCAGCCTGGTTCTGTGGAACGCGCGTCAGCGGCTCCCGATGCGCCAGCCGGCGATCTGGCGGTCACTGCTGCGCCACATGCCGACCCTGTTGGCGCTCAGCACATGCACGTTCGCCGCGGTGCTGCTGCTGGCTCTCTCTGTGCTGCTGGTGGCCGTTGCCGCCCGGCACGGGTTTCTATCTGCCGGTGATCTCTATTTCTATATCTCCACGCGCCCGCGGGTGTTTTTGTGGGCAATCGCCGCGATCGGGGTTGCCACTGCTGCGGCCGTCCTCGCTGGCCTTTATCTTCTGCTACGCACCGGGCTTGCCTTGCCCATCTCCCTGCTGCGTCCGGTCGGCGCCGCAAGGGCGCTGCGCCTGGCGGTGCTGGCGACGGCCGGACGCACACACGCGCTGCTCCCGCGCCTTCTCGGCGTCGTCTTAGGCTTGGCCGCGATATGGATCGGGACGCTGATGGCGCTGTCCCGCCTGCTCGGTTGGCTGCTCACGCGGCCGGTGACGTCGCCGTCCCTGAACGCGGCCGTCATCGGCTTCGTCGCCGCCACCGCGCTGGCCTTTGCGATGCTGGCAGCGATCTCGCGCGCCGGCGTCCTGTTGGTGCTGCTCGCCGATCCGGCCGCCACCCGGGTGCTGCCGGAGCGCACGGAGCCGGCAGCGGAGCTCCGCGCGGGGACTCCGCTGCGGCTCGTATTGGCGCTGCTGCTGTGTGTCGCTATTCCTGCCGCGGCGACCCAGGAGGCCGTGCGGGTCGGCCAGGCGGCCCTGTCCGATCGTGCGATCACCATCACCGCCCACCGTGCCGGTTCCGTGCACGCGCCCGAGAACACGCTGGCCGCGCTGAAGAGCGCCATCGCCGAACGGGCGGACGTCGTCGAGGTCGATGTGCAGGAAACCGCCGACGGCAAGGTCGTGCTGCTGCACGACACAGATCTCCGGCGGGTTGCCGGAGTGGCACGACCGATCTGGGACATGCGGCTCGACGAACTGCAGGGGCTCGAGGTCGGCTCCTGGTTTTCGCCGACCTTCCACGCCGAGCGGGTCCCCACTTTGCGGGAGTTCGCCGCCGCTGCGCGGGGACAAATACGGCTCAATGTCGAGATCAAGAACAACGGCCGTGGCGAAGACCTTGCAGGGCGCACGGTCGCCGTCCTGCGCGAGACCGGAACCGCCGATCAGGCAGCGATTTCGTCCCTCGATACCGGACTGCTGCGCCGGGTGCGGCGGACGGCGCCGGAGATCAAGATAGGCCTGATCCTGGCGCTCGGTATCGGCAATCTCCGCCGCGCGGATGTGGATTTCTTCGCGCTCTCGCGGCGGCTTGCGACGCCGGCGGTGATCCGCCAACTGCACGCAAGCGGGCGAGAAGTGCATGTCTGGACGCTCGATGATGAGGCCAGCATCGCCCGCGCCATGCTCGATGGCGCCGACGATATCATCACCGGCAATCCGCGGCTTGCGGTTCGGGTGCGCGCCTGGTTCGGGGAGCTGAGCAAGCCGGAACGCGTGCTACTGAGCATCGGCCGCTCGCTAGGTGCGGGTTGGCTGCGGGCGGACATCCCCGTCGGACCGTCGCCAGGCGATGCCGATCCGTCCGACGCGGACGAGCCCTAAAATAACACTAAACAGAAACCCTCCCGTCTTGCGCCGGTGCGAGTGTGCAAGCGAAGCGTTCCGGTAACGAACTAATACATGTGCTGGCCGCCGTTGATGGAGAGCGTGCTGCCGGTGATGAAATCGGCGTTGTCAGCGGTGAGGAACGCGACCCCGCGCGCGATGTCGGTGGCATGGCCGAGGCGGCCGACGGGGATGCGGGCGATAATCTTCTGCAAGACCTCGTGCGGCACGGCGCGCACCATGTCGGTATCCACATAGCCGGGCGCGATGGCGTTGACAGTGATGCCGTAGCGGGCACCTTCCTGCGCCAACGCCTTGGTGAAGCCGTGAATACCGGACTTCGCCGCGGCGTAGTTCACCTGCCCGTATTGTCCGGCCTGGCCGTTGATGCTGCCGACATTTACGATTCGGCCGAATCGCCGGTCGCGCATGCCTTCGAAGGTGAGTTTGCAGAGGTTGAAACAGGAGCCGAGATTAGTGTCGATCACCGCGTCCCACATGTCGCGCGTCATGCGCGCGAGCGTGCCGTCGCGGGTGATGCCGGCATTGTTGACAAGGATTTCGATCGGTCCAAGCTCCTGGACGATCTGCTCAACGGCCTGTTTGGCGGCGGCAAAATCGCCGACATCGAAGCGGAAGACCTGGATGCCGGTCTCGGCGCGGAAGGCCTCGGCCGCCTGTTCGTTGCCGGCGTAATTGGCGACGACTGTGCGGCCCTGCGCCTTCAGCGCACGGCTGATCTCGGCCCCGATGCCGCGGGTTCCGCCGGTGACCAGTGCAACACGTGCCATTGTGGACTGCCCTCCCTGTTTCCCTTCTGCCGTCACGCTAGCACTGTCCCCCGACGGCAGTCAGCCCGGGTGCTGGGACCCGAGCCATTGCCGCAACGCAAGCAGTGCGGGCACATCCGCAGCGATCGGCGCCATACTGGCGTTCGCTTGCGGGGCGGGGCGTGGGTTCACTTCCGCGGCATGAGCCGCCGCCTGGACATCCAGGGCATGGGTCGCTTCCATGCCGGCCTGGCGCCAGAGCGCAACCATGGCGGCCGGCGTTGGCTCGGCCAGCACAAGTGCGAAGGACAGGCGCGCCGCCGCCGCGGTGGCACGCCAGCCTTGGTAGAGCGGGCCGCCGGGCTGGTGGCCGTATAGGGTCGTATAGACTTCCTCCAGGTGCGGTATCTGGGGGAAGGACGGATCGCGCGCCGGCGTGCCGGCATTGTCCGAGACGCCGGTCGAAAACAACGGCCGCACGCCGGCAGCACGCAGCACGGCGAGCCGGTCCGTCACCCGCTCGCCGTGCAGCAGCGCGACGTCCACGCGGCCGCGGCGGAACGCCTCGGCCAGGCCGCCATCGCCGATTCCCGCGATCGGGACCGGACGGGTCCGCAGCAGATCAAGTGCCAGGACAGCCGCGAGGTCGGGACTGTGGATGCTCCTGATGGCGACCCGCACAGGCCGCCCGGTGGTGGTCGGCACAGAACGGCCGACCACCAGGGCGGAGCTGGTACCGGCGAGCACCGGAACCCACTGGCCAACGTCAAACTTGGCGCGCGGGTCCCCCGTCAACCAAGCGAACGCGGCCTCGCCCGGCGCCAAGAGGACGGTCCGACCATCGGGTGAGACCCGCGCGCCGAACCGGTTGGCGCCGGTAACGCCGTCAGATGCGCCGGTGTTCTCCAGCCGCACCCGGGTGCCAGGTGGAAGCGCCCCACTGAGGGGCGGCCGCAGAAGATCGCCCCATTGCGCGAGCACGCCGTCCGCCGGTCCGGCGACGAGCACGGTGGCGCCGTCCGGGAAGCTGTCATGTCCGCCCGGCGGGGGATCGGCCTCCGCGAAAAGTTGGCCCGGTGCGGGGCCGAGCATGGGAAGGCTCGACAACAGGCCGAGCACATGGCGACGCGACGGCGGCTTATCGATCATTGGGCGTGGTTCTGGACCGTGCGAGGGCAGAAAGTCAAAGCGGGGTGGCCGCGCGGCGCCGATCGGCCGATCGGTTAATCTGCGACTCGTGGGACCCACAGAATTGGCGGAGGGAGGGGGATTCGAACCCCCGGTAGCCCTTGACGGACTACAACGGTTTAGCAAACCGCCGCCTTCAGCCGCTCGGCCACCCCTCCGCACACACGGCGTTTGCAGGTTCTCTTCTACGAACCCGGCAGATCAGCGTCAAACACTCAGCTGTCAGCTCAGCGCCACCTCGAAGCCGCGCGCCGTCGCCGGCCGAGCCATCATAGCCCGATACCAGCGTTGAACATTGGGGAAATCCGCCAAGTCCACCTTGTGCCGCTCGTGCCGCCAGGCCCAGCCCATAATGGCGAAATCCGCGATCGAGACGTCGCCGGCGGCGAACGGCACCTGCCCCAGACGTTTATCCAGCACGCCGTATAACCGCCGCGTCTCCTTCATGTAGCGCTCAAGCCCGTAGCGCCGGTCCTGTTCGTTCTCCACTTGCAAGAAATGGTGCACCTGGCCCGGCATCGGGCCGAAACCGCCCATCTGCCACATCAGCCATTCCAGCACCGGCACCTGCGCGCGCAGGTCGGAAGGCCAGAACCGACCGGTCTTGGCCCCCAAATAGATCAGGACCGCTCCCGATTCGAAGACGCTGATCGGCGCTCCGCCCGGGCCCTCGGGATCGATGATGGCCGGGATGCGATTATTCGGGCTGACCTTCAGGAACTCCGGGTTGAACTGTTCACCCTTGCTGATGTTCACCGTCCGGACGGTGTAAGGCAACGCCATCTCTTCCAGCGCAACGCTGATCTTGCGTCCGTTCGGGGTGTTCCAGGTCCAGAGCTCGATCGGCATCATCACCCTCCTGCTGCAAGGGGAGTGTGCCGGCGGCGGTCCTGGGGCTCAACCCTGGCCGGCCTTAGAACCAGTGGAAGCCGTACGCCATCACTGCCAGCGTGGCGCCGAACCCTCCCAGCATGATGCCGAGCAGCCAATGGAAATCGGCGCTCTGTTTGCCTACGAGCGTATCGGGCCGGCGCTCCAGGTCCTCCAATCCGGCGTTCATTCCGCCATCCGCAGCATCGGAGGCAGCACCGGCAGATGCGCAGCGGCGGTCAGCACGGCCCGGCGCAATCCTGGCTTGGCGCCCAGCGATTGCCGCAGCAGCGCCCGGCCCTCGGTGGTTCGGTCGAGCCGCAGCATTGCCCGCCCCCTCACCCAAACTGTTTCAGCCCGCGCACGCCGCCAAAGCTCGGCGACTCGCATCTTGCCTAGCAGCGATCCCAGGGCGGCATTGTCGAAGATCGCCGCAATGCACGCGGCGAAAGCCGCCGGATCGGTCGCCATCCGCAAATAGGCGCCCGCCGGACGCTCGCGCACGAACAGCAGCGGCCGCCGGCCCGGCGCCGGTACGAACACTCCGCGCAGTGCCAATCGTACCCAGTATTCCCAGTCCTCCCCGAAGCGCAGGTCGGGGCGGAATCCGCCAACGGCTTCCGCCGCTGCGCGCGCAATCAGTAGTGGCCGCCATTGGCGAACAGGTTCCGATCGAGCAGACGCAACAGCACGTCCCCCGAGTGCGGCTGCTTGACCCGCCTCGGCCGCACGCCTGGGCGCGCCGCTTCCGGCACGAATGCACACGCGCCGACCGCGGCAACGGCACTGGCAGCGCCAGTCAGCGCGGCGCCGAGCCGCGCCAGCCCGTCGCGTGCCAGCCAGTCGTCAGCATCCAGGAACAGCACCCCGTCGCTGTCCGGCAATGCTGCAAGCCCGCGGTTACGCGCCGCCGACACCCCCGCCCGCCGCTGGCGGATCAGCCGGATGCGTGGGTCGTCGAAGCGTGCAACCACTTCTCTGGTGGCGTCCGTCGAGCCGTCATCGACCACCACCATCGACCAGTCCGGATGCGTCTGGTGTAGCACGGATGCAAGGCAATCCGCGATCCAGGGCGCCGCGTCATGAGCGGGCGTGACGATGCCGATGCGCACAGGGTGACTCACCGAAGCTGTGACTCGCCCCGCGTCTCTGCTCCGGTGGAGTGAATCTTCTCTTCACGCTGCGCTCGGCGCAGCAGTCGCCCGAATACGGGCGGCGTCGGCCCTTACGCCGCTGCTTGGTGGGGAATCCCCTTTTCCTTCAGGAGCCCTTCCAACTCGCCTGACTGGAACATCTCTGTGACGATATCACAGCCGCCGACGAACTCGCCCTTAACGTAGAGCTGCGGGACCGTCGGCCATTGCGAGAATTCCTTTATTCCGTCCCGCAACTCCGGGTCTTCTAGCACATTGGCGGTGTGGAACGGCACATTCAGGTGCGACAGGATCTGCACCACGCGGGCGGAGAAGCCGCATTGGGGAAACATCGCTGTCCCCTTCATATAGAGCATCACCGGATGTTCGGTGATCTCGTTCTGGATGCGGTCGAATACAGGGGTGTCGGACATCGCGAAGCTCCTATTCGGGGGCTGAGGTTTGCAGGGCAAGGGCGTGCAGCTCGCCCCCCATGCGGCCGCGCAACGCGGCATAGACGATCTGGTGCTGCTTTATGCGCGGGAGCCCGCGGAACTGCGCCGAGATCACCGTAGCAGCGTAATGATCGCCGTCGCCGGCCAGGTCTTCGACGGTCACGCTCGCATCGGGCAGGGCAGCCTTGATCAGCGCCTCGATCTCATTCGCTGCCATCGCCATTCCTGGTACCCCGGCGTTCCCTTCAGCTTTGCATCCAATCGGGGAAAAATCGCTCATGCGCCACGCGCAATGCTGCGACGGATATGGTTCCCCCGTCCGGCAGTGTCAAATCCAGTCCGCCGGAATGGCCGATACGTACAGCCGGCACGCCGGCCGCCTCCGCAGCGCGGATGATAGCTCCTGCCTCGGCAACCGCCACCACATAGCGTCCCTGGTCCTCGCCGAACCAGTACCCGTGTCCCGGAATGTCGCGCGGACCCGCCGACAGGCGCGCGCCGACGCCGCCGGCCATCGCCATCTCGGCGACCGCCACCAGCAGTCCGCCGTCCGAGACGTCGTGGCAGGCCCGCACATTGCCCGCCATGATCAGCACGCGGACGAAGTCTCCGGCCGCCCGTTCGGCCGCGAGATCGACCGGCGGCGGCGCGCCGTCCTCCCGTCCGGCGATCTCGCGCAGCCACAGCGACTGGCCCAGCCAGCCGCGGCTCGCGCCGATCAGCACCAAATCGAGCCACGGCTTCAGCGCGATCCCGACCGCCTTCGCGGCGTCATCGATCACCCCCAGCCCGCCGATCACCGGCGTTGGCAAAATGCTGCGCCCCTCGGTCTCGTTGTACAGGCTGACATTCCCGCTCACGACCGGGAATTTCAGCGCTTCGCAGGCGGCCGCCATCCCGCGAATGGAGGCGGCGAACTGCCCCATCACCTCCGGCCGCTCGGGGTTGCCGAAATTCATGTTGTCGGTGACCGCAAGCGGGCGCGCGCCGACTGCGGTGAGGTTGCGCCACGCCTCCGCCACTGCCTGCTTGCCGCCGGCCTCCGGATCGGCGGCGCAGTAGCGTGGCGTGCAATCGGTGGTCAGCGCCAGCGCCAGCGCCTCACCCTCCACCTTCACCACCGCCGCATCAGCGGCGCCGGGGCGCTTCACCGTTTGACCGCCGATGGTGGAGTCATACTGGTCCCAGATCCAGGCACGGGAGCAGAGATCCGGGCTGGCGATCAGCCGCTCCAGCGCCCGGGTCAGGCCGATACGGTCCTCGATGCGGACCGCGGCGACATGCGCGGGCGCCGGGGTCTCGGCCGTGGGTCGGGTATAGACCGGCGCCTGCTCGACCAGGGGAGCGAGCGGTATATCGGCCTCGACCGCATCGCGGTGGCGCACGACGATGCGGCCGGTGTCGGTCAGCCGGCCGATCACCGCGAAATCCAGCTCCCATTTTGCGAAAATCGCGCGCGCAGCGTCCTCCCGCTCCGGGCGAAGCACCATCAGCATGCGCTCCTGGCTTTCCGACAGCATCATCTCGTAGGCGGTCATGCCGGCCTCGCGCTGCGGTACGCGGTCGAGGTCGAGGTCGATGCCGACACCGCCCTTGCCGGCCATCTCCACCGAGGAACTGGTCAGCCCCGCGGCGCCCATGTCCTGGATCGCGACGATGGCGTCGGTTTCCATCAGTTCCAGACAGGCTTCTATGAGCAGCTTCTCGGTGAACGGATCACCCACCTGTACGGTGGGTCGCTTCTCTTCCGCATCAGCCCCGAATGCGGCTGAAGCCATGGTGGCGCCATGTATGCCGTCCCGCCCGGTCTTCGAGCCCACATACACCACCGGATTGCCGACGCCCGCTGCGGCGGAGAGGAAGATGTGCTCGCGCGAGGCGATCCCCACAGTCATCGCATTGACCAAAGGGTTGCCGTCGTAGCTCGGGTGGAAGTTCACCTCGCCGCCGACCGTCGGCACGCCGACGCAATTGCCGTAGCCGCTGATGCCTCGCACCACGCCATCGACGATCCGCTTCGTCTGCGGGTTGCCCGGGCTGCCGAAGCGGAGCGCGTTCAGGTTGGCGACGGGCCGTGCGCCCATGGTGAATACGTCGCGCAGGATGCCGCCCACGCCGGTGGCGGCACCCTGATACGGCTCGATGAAGCTGGGATGATTATGGCTCTCGATCTTGAACACCGCGGCAAGGCCATGGCCGATGTCAACCACGCCGGCATTTTCGCCGGGGCCGTGGATCACCCATGGTGCTTTCGTCGGCAACTGCTTGAGCAGAAGGCGGGAGGACTTATAGGAGCAGTGCTCGCTCCACATCACGCTGAAGACCCCGAGCTCGGTCAGGGTCGGCGTGCGGCCCATGATGTCGAGCACTTTGGCGTATTCATCGGCGGCGAGGCCGAACTCGTCCGCCAGTTCCTGGTTGACCTCGCGCCGCATCCTCTCAGGCTGCTGCCAGTGCGTCGAACAGCGGCTTGCCGTCCGTCCCGCCCATCAGCGGATCCACGAGGTCCTCGGGATGCGGCATCAGCCCGAGCACGCGCAGATTGGCAGAGTATATCCCGGCGATATTGCGCGCGCTGCCATTCAGATTTGCATCCGTGACGATTTCTCCGCCGTACATCGCGTAGCGGAACGCCACCCTGCCGTCGTCCTCCAGGCGATCGAGCGTTGCCTCGTCGGCGAAGAAATTGCCGTCGCCATGCGCCATCGGTGCGCGGATCACCTGGCCTCGCTGGTAGCGTGACGTGAAGGCGGTATCAGTGCGCTCCACGCGAAGATGGCAGTCGGCGGAAATGAAGCGCAGTAATGCGTTGCGCAGCAATGCACCGGGCAGCAGGCCGGCTTCGACCAGGATCTGAAACCCGTTGCATACGCCGAGAACATAGCCACCGCGCTCGGTGTGGGTGCGCACCGCAGCCATAACCGGCGCGTGTGCTGCCATGGCGCCGCAGCGCAGGTAATCGCCGTAGCTGAACCCGCCCGGCAGTACCAGCAGGTCGAGCCCGGAAATGTCCGTCTCCGTATGCCAGATCATGCGCGGCTCTCGGCCGGTGGATCGCTGTAGCGCAATCGCCATGTCGCGCTCACGATTGATGCCGGGAAACAGCACGATCCCCGTCTTCACACCGCCTCCACTGTTACGCGGAAACTCTCGATGACGGTGTTGGCGAGCAGCTTCTGTGCCATGGCCTCCGCCGTCACCCTGGCTTTTGCCGGATCGGTCTCGGCCAGATCAAGTTCGATGACTTTGCCGGCGCGCACCTCGCCCACGCCGGCAAAGCCCAGACTGGCAAGTGCATGTCCGATGGCTTTGCCCTGCGGATCGAGCACGCCAGGCTTCAGCATGACGGTAACAGTCGCCTTCACATGCGCCCCTTCTTCTGCTTGCGGGGACGGCGATCGCGTTTGGCCACGGTCACCTCTCGCGCTCCGCGGGAGAAGTCGCCACGCGCAGCGTGGCGGGTGAGGCTGGCATATGCAATTCCCCTGGCTCGTCCGAGAGGGCCGCGCCGAGGCGTGTCATTGCATCGTCTCCGGGCCCTTCATGTCGCGAGAGCCGGCCTCAGGCAGAATGCCGAGGCGTTTGGCGACCTCCTGATAGGCTTCCTCGACTTTGCCGAGGTCGCGACGGAACCGGTCCTTGTCCATCTTCTCGTTGGTCTTGCTGTCCCACAGGCGGCAATTGTCCGGGCTGATCTCATCTGCCAGCACGATGCGCATCTCGTCGTTTTCCCAGAGCCGCCCGTATTCCAGCTTGAAATCGATCAGGCTGATGCCGACGCCCAGAAAAAGGCCGGTCAGGAAATCGTTGATGCGCAGGGTGAGTGCGACGATGTCGTCGATGTCCTGCGTGTTGGCCCAGCCGAAGCAGGTGATATGCTCCTCGGAGACCAGCGGGTCGCCCAGAGCATCGTTCTTGTAGTTGTATTCGATGATCGAGCGGGGCAGGCGCGTGCCCTCGGGGATCCCCAGCCGCTGGCTCAGGCTGCCGGCGGCGATATTGCGCACCACCACTTCCAGCGGAATGATCTCGAGCTCGCGGATCAACTGCTCGCGCATGTTCAGCCGGCGGACGAAATGCGTCGGGATGCCGATCTCGGCGAGCCGCATCATCAGGTATTCGCTGATGCGGTTGTTCAGCACGCCTTTGCCGGTAATCACGCCTTTCTTCTGGGCGTTGAAGGCGGTGGCGTCGTCCTTGAAATACTGCACGAGGGTGCCCGGCTCCGGCCCCTCGAAAAGGATCTTGGCTTTTCCCTCGTAAAGCTGACGGCGGCGAGCCATCACAATTCCCTTCAGGCAGCGCGGCGGCGGGGCGGGTATAGCAGCGCCCGGCCCGGCGCGCCAAACCGGGGTCAGCCGAGACCGGCGAGGAAGGCGGGCAGGCCGGTCAGGCGCGGCGTAGCGCAGCGGGCGGCCGCCAGAACGGCACGGACGGAAGCGACGGTTCGGCCGAGGTCGTCATTGACCAGGATGTGGTCGAACTCCCCGCAATGGCTGATTTCCTCCCGCGCCAGGGCCATGCGGCGGGCGATCTCCTCCGACCGATCACCGCGGCGGACGAGGAGTCGTGTCCGCAGCTCGGCCATCGACGGGGGAAGCAGGAATACGCCCACGACCTGACCCGGCAGGGCGGCCCGGACGCTGCGATAGCCCTGCCAATCGATGTCGAACAGCACATCGCCCCCGGCAGCCAGCGCGGCCTCCACCGGAGCCCGCGGGGTGCCGTAGGAGTAGCGGCCAAGGACCTTGGCCCATTCCAGCAGCCCACCCTCGGCCGCCAGCGCAGCGAATGCCGGCTCGGTCAGGAACCGGTAGTCGATCCCGTCGCGCTCGCCGGGTCGGGGTGGACGGGTGGTGACGCTGACCGACAGGGTGAGTTCCGGTTCTTCGGCCCGCAGCGCACGGGCCACTGAGGTCTTTCCGGCCCCGGACGGCGCCGCCAACACCAGGCAGAGGCCGCGACGGGCGATGGTCATCGGCGGCCCTCACCCGGTTCGCTTTGCGAACTGCCCTCTCTCGCGGAGCGGGAGACGTGAGTACCTGCGGTGGCGCTCATTCGATATTCTGTACCTGCTCGCGCAACTGCTCGATCGTCGCTTTCAGCCGGAGTCCTGTCGCGGTCAGCTCAGCGGATGCGGATTTGCTGCACAGGGTGTTGGCCTCGCGGTTGTATTCCTGCACCAGGAAATCGAAGCGGCGGCCGATCGCGGCACCCTCCACCAGCAGGGCACGAGCTGCCTCGATGTGGCTCGCCAGCCTGTCGAGTTCCTCCCGCACGTCCGAACGTGCCGCCAGCATCGCGACCTCTTGCGCGATCCGCTCCTCCGGCAGGCCGGGCTGGTCGCGCAGCAGCGCCTGGACCGCTTCCAGCATGCGCGCCCGCACCAGGGCGGGCTGGTCGGCCGCCTCTGCCAGGGCCGTTGCGTGCAGACCGGCGATCTCGTCCAGCAGGCGGGCGAGGACGACAGCCAGCCGGGCGCCCTCGGCCCGGCGCGCCTCCACCAGGGCGGCCAGCGCGGTCGCGAATCCCACGCGCAATGCGGCGGCCACCGATTCGCTGCGTTCGTCTGTTTCCGCCGCGGCCGGACGCAGCACACCGGGGAGGGCGAGCAAAGCCTCGGCGCGCGGCGGCTTGCTCCCGGGTATGCGCGCGGCCAGCCGCAGCGCCAGGTCGAGCGCCTGCTCCAAGGCCGCCGGATCGGGCGCCAGCCGAGGCTCATTGTCACGCTTCAGCGCCAGATTGGCCGTAATATTGCCGCGCTTCAGCACCTTGCCCGCTTCTTCGCGCAACACCGGCTCCAGCGCGTCCCAGCCGGGCGGCAGGCGGTACCGCAGGTCGAGCCCGCGCCCGTTGACGCTGCGCAGCTCCCATGCCCAGGAAAAACCCTCGACACTGCCATCCGCATGGGCAAAGCCGGTCATCGAGGCGAGTTGGGTCATGCGCTCGCGCGGTCGAGTTGCTCCACGGCCGCCGCATCGAGCCTGATTTCGGGTGCCGTCACCAGTTCGGCGAGCTGCTCGGGGCTTGTCGCACTGGCGATCGGCGCGGTGATGCCTGGCTGCGCCATCAACCAGGCCAGCGCAATCTGCGCCGGCCGAGCGCGATGGCGCGCCGCCACCTCGTCCAGCGCGGTCAAGATGCGCAGCCCGCGATCGTTGAGATAGCGTCCCGCGCCAGCCCCCCGCGCCCGTTCCGCCAGGTCGGACTGGCTGCGATACTTGCCGGTGAGAAAACCACTCGCCAAAGAATAGTATGGAATGACACCGATATGCTCGCGCCGGCACAACGGGCCGAGCTCCGCCTCGAAATCCGCCCGCTCGGCCAGGTTGTACAGCGGTTGCAGGCTCTCGTAGCGCGGCAGGCCAAGGCGCCGGCTGGTCTCCAGCGCCTCGGCGAGGCGTGCGGCGGTGAAGTTGGAGGCGCCGATGGCGCGTATCTTGCCCTGCTCGATCAGGCGCTGATACGTCTCCAGCACCTCCTGCATCGACGTGTCGGGATCATCGCGATGAGACTGATACAGATCGATGTAGTCGGTCTGCAGCCGGCGCAGCGAATCCTCCACCGCACGCAGCATGTAGGCACGCGACAACCCCTTCTTGCCCTCGCCCATCTCCATGCCGAGTTTGGTCGCGATCACTACGCGCTCGCGTCCGCCGCGCGCCTTCAGCCACTTGCCGATGATGGTTTCAAACTCTCCCCCTGCATGGCCCGACGCCCAGCGCGAGTACACGTCGGCAGTATCGATGAGATTGAAGCCTGCGGCCACAAAGGTATCGAGCAAGCGGAAAGACATCGCCTCATCAGCGGTCCAGCCGAACACGTTCCCGCCGAACGCAAGCGGGGCGACCGCGATCCCGGACTGTCCGAGCTGTCGTTCTTCCATTCCGCACCTCCTTTCGCCTGTCCCGCTTTACGGGAGTGCGGACACGCCAGCAAACAGGCCCGGATCGGTCAGGGGCGTCCACCCCGGTGGTAGGGATGCCCCGACGCTATCGACCGTGCCCGATACAACTGCTCGGTCAGCAAGACGCGGGCCAGCAGATGCGGCCAAGTCAGCGGACCGAGCGACAGCACATGATCCGCACGTGCGAGCACCGGCTGGTCCAGCCCCTCGGCCCCGCCGATGACGAAGCAGAGGGACCGGCCGAGTCCCAGCCAACGCTCGAGCAGCTTAGTGAAGCCCTCGCTGTCCGGCGCCTGACCGCCCGGGTCGAGGGCGACGACAAAGCTTTCCACAGGCATGGCCATCAGGAGCGCCGCACCTTCCCGTCGCCTTATTTCGGCAACCGACCCGCGCGCCTCTTGTATTTCAACCAAAGAGAGCCGTGGCCGCAGCCGTCCAGCATACCGGGCGAATAGCTGGGCTTCCGGGCCGTCCCGCAGCCGACCCACGGCGAGAAGCTGCATGATCAAAGCGGGGTGCGCTCCGGTGTGGTGCTATAGTGGCAATCACACAAAGGAGGATGCCATGCCAGTGATCACCACCAACAACCCGCCGGGCGTGCGCGAACCGACCACGCGGTACTCCCATGCGGTGCTCGTGCAAGGCGAGAGCCGACGTCTCGTGATCTCCGGCCAGGTGGGCGTGGATACCGATGGTTCGGTGCCGAACAACGGCGAGGCACAGATCGCGCAGGTCTTCCATAACCTGCACACGATCCTCGCGGCGCACGGAATGGGGATCGAAAACGTGGTGAAGACCACGGCTTTCCTGACCGATCGCGCCTTGCTTGCCCCTTACCGCGCCGCGCGCGACAGCGTGTTCGCCGAGCACGCGCCGGCTTCCACCCTGCTGTTCGTAACCGGGTTGGCCGATCCGCGCTGGATGGTGGAGATCGAGGCCGAAGCAGCGGCCTGACCCGGGTTCCGTCCGCGCCAGCCGTCGTGTAAGCCCCCAGCCCATGACGGTCCCCTTTGCCGCTGCCGCCCTGGAGCCCGATACCGACGCGCCCCTGATCCTGGCGCTCCCCAAGGGTCGCATCCTCGCAGAATGCGGCGCGGTGCTTGCCCGTGCAGGCATCACACCGACGCCCGACTACACCGATGAAGACAGCCGCCGTCTTCGCTTTCCCACCAGCGAGCCCCGGCTCGACGTCATTCGTGTGCGCCCGTTCGACGTGGCGACCTTCGTGGCCTTTGGCGCCGCGCCGATCGGCATCTGCGGTGCCGATGTGCTGATGGAGTTCGACTACCCCGAAATCTATGCCCCGCTCGACCTCGGCATCGGCCGGTGCCGCATCTCGGTCGCGGAACCGACAGAAACGGCCGGCACCGACGATTCCGCCCGCTGGTCCCGCGTGCGCGTGGCAACGAAGTACCCCAACATCGCGCGCCGGCATTTTGCCGGGCGCGGCATCCATGCCGAGGTCGTGGCGCTCACCGGTGCGATGGAACTGGCGCCCGGTCTGGGCTTGGCCCGCCTGATCGTCGATCTCGTGCAGACCGGTTCCACCCTGAAGGCGAATGGGCTGGTGGAGACCGAGGTCATCGCCCCGGTCACCAGTCGGCTGATCGTCAACCGCACGGCTCTCAAAACGCGGCCAGAGGTCATCAGCGCCTGGATCACCCGCTTCCACGCCGCCCTCGCTCAGGCATGAGGCGGCTCGACACCGGGCACCCGGGTTTCGCGGCCGAATTTGATCGCCTGTTAGGTCAGACGCGGGAGACCGCCGCGCAGGTTGATGCCGCGGTCGCTGCGATCATTGCCGCCGTGCGCGACAAGGGCGACGCCGCCCTGATCGACTACACGCAGCGCTTCGACCGGGTCACCCTGACCCCCGACTGCCTCCGGATCGCGCCCGACGAGATCAAGGCTGCCGTAACCGCCGTTCCGCGCGACCTCACCGCTGCCCTGGAACTGGCCGCAGCACGGATCGAAGCCTTCCACCGCGCACAGCTTCCCGCCGATCTGCGCATCACCGATTCGGCCGGCCTTACCTTGGGACTGCGTTGGATTCCGCTCGACGCGGTCGGCCTGTACGTGCCGGGCGGCAAGGCCGCCTACCCGTCATCGGTGCTGATGAACGCCATTCCGGCGCGGGTCGCCGGAGTTGGGCGAGTGGCGATGTGCGTGCCTGCCCCGGACGGCCTGCTCAACCCCCTGGTGCTGGCGGCGGCGCGGCTCGCCAGTGTCACAGAAATTTACAGCATCGGCGGCGCCCAGGCGATCGCCGCCCTGGCCTACGGCACCGCGACAATCCCTCCGGTGGATCGCATCGTCGGCCCGGGCAACGCTTATGTCGCCGAGGCCAAGCGCCAGGTGTTCGGCCGGGTCGGCATCGATGCGATTGCCGGCCCGTCGGAGGTCGTGATCCTCGCCGATGCCGGCAACGATCCGCGCAACGTCGCACTCGACCTGCTGGCCCAGGCGGAGCACGACGAGGCCGCGCAGGCGATCCTGATTACCGACGATCCGGCACTGGCGGGATCCGTTCCGGCCGCGCTCGCGGCCGAACTCGCCAGCCTGCCCCGTGCCGCGATCGCCGGCGCAAGCTGGGAGGCGCATGGCGCGGTCATCCTGGTGCGCGACTGGGACGAGGCTGCCGCGCTGGTCAACCGGCTATCACCCGAGCACCTGCAGATCATGCTGCGTGAGCCGGAGCGGGTGTTTGCGAAAATTCGCCACGCTGGCGCAGTGTTCCTCGGCGGCTATTGCCCGGAAGCGGTCGGCGATTATGTCGCCGGCCCCAACCACGTCCTGCCGACCGGGCGCACGGCGCGTTTCGCGTCGGGCCTGTCGGTATTCGATTTTCTGAAACGCACCACCTGGGTTGCGGCGGATGCGGCCGCACTGGCGAAAGTCGGGCCTGCCGCGGTGGCGCTGGCCGACGCCGAAGGCCTCCATGCGCATGCCCGCAGTATTGCGGTCAGGCTTGGACAGACATAGAGCGTGATCGCTTGAGGCGAACTCGTCGGAAAGCGTAAATCACGCTCTAAACAAAGGCTGGAGCATGATCGTTTCGCCTATTCGAAGCGATCATGCTCCAGCGCCGTGCTTGACCAGACCCGGGCCGAACCTCATGTTCCGCGCGGAAATCAAAACCAACACGAGGTCTGATGTCGAAAGAAGACATGATTGAATTCAGTGGCACCGTAACGGAACTTTTGCCCAATGCCATGTTTCGCGTGAAGCTCGACAACGAGCACACCATCCTGGCGCATACCAGCGGCAAGATGCGCAAGAACCGCATCCGCGTGTTGGCCGGCGACCGGGTGAATGTGGAAATGACTCCTTACGACCTGACCAAGGGGCGGATCACCTTCCGCTTCAAGTGAGCCGACCGCCCCTGGTCCTCGCCTCCGCGAGTCCCCGGCGGCTGGCATTGCTGGCGCAGATCGGGATCGTGCCCGATCGCGTTGCTTCCTCCAACATCGACGAGACCCCGTTGCGCGGCGAACTGCCGCGCCAATACGCGCGGCGCTTGGCGCGCGCCAAGGCCGACGCGGTCACCTCGCCTGGTTGCCTCGTGCTTGCCGCCGATACCGTCGTGGCTGCCGGGCGTCGCATCCTGCCCAAGGCCGACACCACGGCGCAGGCCCGGTCCTGCCTGACGCTGCTCTCGGGCCGGCGCCATCGGGTCATCACCGCGGTCGTGCTGACAGCACCCGAAGGACGCATGAGCGAACGGGTCGTGGAAAGTGTCGTCGCCTTCGCCCGGCTGACCGAAAAGCAGATCGCGACTTATCTCGGCGGCGACGAATGGCGGGGGAAGGCGGGGGGTTACGCTATTCAGGGCGTGGCCGCGTCCTTCATCCGCTTCCTCTCCGGCAGCCACTCCAACGTGGTCGGGCTGCCCCTGTTCGAGACCGCACAACTCCTTCGCGGCACCGGCTGGCCGATTCCGTGAAACGCATTCTCGCCGCCGTCAGTCCCGGCGAGGTACGCGTCGCGGTCCTGGAAGAGGACAAGCTGATCGATTACGGGCTCTGGCGGCCCGGTGCGCCGGACGGGGTGGGTGACCTCTACCGTGGGCGCGTCATCGCGCATGTCCCGGCCATGGCCGGCGCTTTTGTCGCGCTGGACGGCGCCGAAGGGTTCCTGCCCGACAGCCGAGGCGGCAACGTCGGCGAGGGTACTGTCCTGGGCGTCCGCGTGGTCAGGGCCGCCCAGGGCGGTAAGGGGCCTCGTCTCGATGCTCGGCTGGATCCGGCCGATCAGGCGCTGGTTGGCACCGGCGGTCCCGCTTTACTGCGTCGAGGGCCGGGTGCGGTGGAGCGTCTGGCCGCCCTGCACCCCGGCGCGCCGGTGATCGTGGACGATCCGGCCCTTGCGGCGAGCGTGCGTCCGCGGCTCGGCGACCGTGTTTCGGTGGCGCGCACCGTCTTCGACGACGCGTTAGAGGGTGAGATCGAGGCTTTGGCTCAAACTTCGGTCCCGTTGCCGGCCGGCGGGTGGCTGCACGTCCATCCGACACCAGCGCTAACCGCGATCGACCTCGACGCTGGAGCCGCCACTGCCGACCGGCGCGGCAAGGCCGTGGCACAAGCGTCCTTCAACCGCACGGCCCTGCGCGAGCTGGCGCGGCAAATCCGGCTGCGCAACATTTCCGGTGCCATCGTTGTCGATCTGGCGGGCCTTTCGGCGCGCAGGCGTTCGTTACTGGCCGGGGACTTCAGCGTGGTGCTGGCAGGCGACCCGCTGCACCCCCGGTTCTTCGGCTTCACCGCGCTCGGCCTGGCCGAAATCCTGCGGCCGCGTGTGCATCCACCGCTGCATGAATTGCTGTCCGGTCCGCATGCTGCCGGGTTGGTCGCGCTGCGGCGGATCGCCGCGGAGATCGCCGCCCGCCCGGGCTTTTGGCCCGTGTTGTGCGCCGCCCCGCCGATCGTGGCGGCGTTACAGGCGGATCCCGTGGCGCTGCCGGAGCTTGCACGCCGCGCCGGCCGTCCCTTGATTCTGCGCGGCGATCCGTCTGTTTGGGGATGGCGATTGGAGACCGAGGATGCTTGAACCCGCGCGCCCGCAGTGCCCTGTCTGCGGCAAGCCCGCCGTTGCCGGATTCAGTCCGTTCTGCAGCCGGCGTTGCGCCGAGGTGGATCTCGGGCGCTGGCTGACCGGCGCTTATCGGGTTCCGGTCCCGCCAGATGAGGCGGACGATACTGCGCCGGGCGAAGCGCCTTGATCGGGTGATGGCGATAGGCTATGGCCTGCCGCCCTGCCCAGGTAGCTCAGTTGGTAGAGCATGCGACTGAAAATCGCAGTGTCGGTGGTTCAATTCCGCCCCTGGGCACCATTCCTTTTACCGCCGATTGGCGCCAATTCTCGCAATATCAAAGAGTTGACCTGATTAGACCCCGGTCCGGGCGTTGCCCGGAATACGCCAGGATACGCCAAACTATCCCACGACTTTCTCGCGCCACCTTGCTGGGGCCTTGCTAGAAATATCTGGTTTGCCCATTCTAGCCAGAGTCGTTCAGCTCAGAGGCAAGCGATGCGCGGTAAGATCACCAAGAGAAAAGTCGACGAGATCCAACCAGGCAACCGAGACGTCTTTCTCTGGGACACAGATTTGCCCGGCTTCGGCTGTAAGATTACGCCGAAGGGCGGACGGATCTACGTCCTGCAATATGGTCAGGCGGGGCGCGATCACCGGATCACGATCGGCCGCCACGGGATTGACGTGACGGCGGAGCGGGCTCGGCTGGAGGCGCAGCGATTGCGAGGGCTGATCGCCACCGGCGAAACGCCGACCGGCATGGCCACGAAGCAAACCGAGGTAGCGACCGTGGCCGAGCTTGGCCAGCGATACCTCGACGAGTACGCCATTCCCCACAAAAAGCCGACAGGTATCGCCCAGGATCGGCGAAATCTTCAGAACCACGTCGTACCGCTGATGGGCAAACTACGCATCACTGCAGTGGAGCGTGCCGATGTGGCACGGGCAATGCGGGAGGTCGCGGCAGGGAAGACCGCCAAAGATGAAAAGACCAAACATCAAGGCCGGCGGATTGTCCGGGGCGGAGAGATCGTCGCCAACCGGGTTCAGGCCCTTCTGTCAAAGATGTTCACATTGGCGGAAGACTGGAAGCTCCGTCCCGAGGGAAGCAATCCCTGCCGGGGGGTGAAGCGGTATGCCGAACATAAGGTCGAGCGATTTCTGTCTGCTGACGAGCTGGCGCGCCTTGGTGCGGCGCTCGCGTCTGAGGCTGCGACGGCCGTCCAGAGGTCGCAATCCAGCGGAACATCAGGCCGGCGCCAACTGACCGGGACAAGGGCTGCATCGATAGCGGCGCTGCGGCTGCTGTTGCTCACAGGATGTCGGGTGGGCGAGGTCTTGTCGCTTCGCTGGGCGAATGTGAGTCTCGAGCGGCGCTTGCTGTTTCTTTCCGACAGCAAGACAGGGGCCAAGCCTGTATTTTTATCTACGGCGACCGCCAAGTTTATCGGCTCGCTGCCCAGAGAGACGGGGACAGAATACGTATTTCCGGGTGACCGACCTGGGAAGCCGATCGTCTCGCTGCGAAAGAGCTGGGAACGAGTATGCAAGGTGGCCAAGATCGATGGCCTCCGTCTGCACGATCTTCGGCACAGTTATGCCAGCCTTGGCGCCGCGGACGGTCTGAGCCTCCCTGTTATTGGCGCCCTGTTGGGACATTCCCAACCGGCAACCACTGCCCGCTACGCCCATCTCGCCGCCTCGCCGCTCCATGAAGCGGCTGACGCGATTGGTGTCAGGATCATGGCCGCTCTGGACGCTTAGAAAAGTTCCGGGCCAGCAACTACCGTCAAGTAGGGCGGGATCGCGTTTCTCCGGTCGGGCTATTCAGACATCGCGGTTTTGTGCTGCCCGTCTTGGCCCATACAACAACCGTCACGACGTGAGATGGACGGGTTTGGGTTCCGTCCGGGCAGCTTGGCCTTGGTCCAGGCTACAGCCGAAGAGCACAACCTGCCAAGGTTGGGGTCGAGGGTTCGAATCGCTTCGCCCGCTCCAGTCGCTTTCATATACTAGCAGTTATCTCCCCCTGACGTTCAAGACTTCGGCGACACGAGGCTCTGGTCACCACCTGGCCACCACCGCCTCGGCGTGCTCTGGACCTCTCCGTAGGGCTTGTGGCCCGGCTGAGGCGAGAACAGGATCACGGCTGCAGGACAATGGCCTGACGGCGATAAACATTCCCGGCACACATTACGTTCAACGCGGCCGCTCCCCGTCTCTGGTGGAAATGTCTCTCGCGTGCCGCGTCGCTGCGCACCGTGGGCGCTTTCCTGCCGCTGGCGGTCAGAACTCCGGGGCGCCAGTGGAGACACGTGGATGTGCGAAGCCAGGGAAGCCTGTGACTGGTAGCTCAAATTCGGCTGCGATACGCGCTGCCGTACCGTCGGTTTTTCCTCGCGTCGGATACTCTCTGAGATGACTGCTGTAACTTGCGATCATAGGCGAAACAGCGCGAGAGACTTCTTGGATGGCGCGAACAGCAGAGGCGAGATGAGTGGACCAAGCGGTCGAAGCAACCGAAGCGCGCGCGATCCGCCACCATATTTTCGCATAAATTTACGCCGTGTAGTCGAGCAATGCAGCGTTAATCGCCATGGAGACGGCGTAGAGCACAACGAGGAACGCATAGCCGAGGACATTGGATTGCCAGCCGGTGTCCGGTGCTAGCCACCACCCGAAGATCTTGAAGATGGCCGGCGCAAACCACCAGCCAAGGAGCTGTGTGCTCACCAGGTCGCCGATAAAGAGGCCGAGCCACGGAAGCACGCCGTGTGCCGCCAGCACCGGAGCGGGCCCCAAGCTCCACAGATAAACGATAGGGTTCAACACCAGCAAGACCAAAAGATTGTTCTTGAGGATCGCCCAGTTGCCCGGGCTCATCGCGTCGTCGCTGCGGAACCAGAAATCGAAGCCGTAGCTGGTGCGAGAGACGTGAGCGGCCAACTTAAGCGCGCGGCCTTTCTGCAGAAGATTCTGCCGCTCGGGAGAATTTAGCCAGTGTGAGAGATTGGCCTCGCTGTCGAACGTGAGGACGATGATCCATTCGTTCCCGGCGCCGAGCACCGGGGGCTCGATCTTTCGGCGCAGGAACCCAGGCTGCCGGATTTCCTCAGCGTGAATCGCCTTCTGCCACTCCTGGAATGCCTCCGCCTTTCGCGGCGGGATATCGTACGCGATGAAGGCGGAGGCGCTGCTCTGCGTCTGAGGGCCTCGGTCCTCCATCAGATGCACCTCCTCGTCGGCGAGGAGATAAGGCCGCCGGATTTCGGCGAGCGCGGCCGCGCGGTCGGGGCTTTCAAGCCACTGGCGAGCCGCCCGTGCGTTAGAGAAGCGAGCGACTGTGATCCAGTCGAGTTGCGTTGGCGGGGCAGGCGCAATTACCTCATCGGCAACAAAACCCGGTTGGCTGCGCAGCCGCTCCGTCAGCCGAGCCAGCCAGCGCGTATAGGCCGCGTAGCTGGCGTCCGCGACCCGGTGTTGCGTAACCAGCGCGATTGGGGTGTCGGCCATTCTATGAGACTGAGCCATCACCGTCTTGCTCCAACTCTTCCCTGCTCACGGCGCTCCATCCGGAGCGCCCATCATTCAGGATGTGAAGCAGCATTCAGGCCGCAAATCGGTGAAAAAACCATGGATCGTTAAGCTTTCGGCTCTAAGCTCCGGCGGTGCCAATGCCCGATACTCACGGCGCCGCTTCAGCAGGATCAATGCCCTTATCCTCGTCGGCCGTCTCTGTCCTCAGCTTCGCCCGGCCCGTCTCTCCGCACCGCCTCGTCTCGTTCGGTGCTGAACCGCAGCCGGCCGAGATCGACCTGTCGCACACCGCCCTCGTTGTCGTGGACATGCAGAACGACTTCCTGCATCCAGACGGCTGGTTTCCGCGGCTCGGCTTCGATCCCGCGCCGCTGGCTAAGGTCGTTCCGAAGCTTATCGAGCTGACCGGCGCGGCACGACGCGCTGGGGTGCAGGTAATCTGGTTAAACTGGGGCGTGCGGCCGGACCGCGCCGAACTGTCCGCGCCTATCCTGAACAAGATGTCTGCCGGCGGCACGCGGCCAGTCTATGCTGATCCCTCAGTGGCGGGGCGCGGGAGGATCCTGGTGACGGGCGACTGGGGGGCGCAGCTCGTAGACGAGCTGAAGCCGCACCCGTCTGACCTTATCGTCTACAAGCATAGGCTCTCGGGCTTCCATGACAACGAGTTCGAACTCTGTGCTGCGTAACCGGAGCATCGATACGCTGGTATTCTCCGGCACGAACACGGATCGCTGTGTCTTTTCCACCCTCTGCGATGCGAGCTTCCTCGGCTATGGATGCCTTATGGTGAAAGACGCCTGCGCCACTGGCTCCCCCGCCTATGTGACCGATGCCATCCACTATCTCGTGCGCCTTCTCTATGGCGTAACGGTGAGTAGCGACGATCTCATCGACGCCTTCGCCTCCGTGGCCCGGTGATCTGCTGCGAATTGAAGTCTATCTCCGATCCGCTTCGACCGTCACTCAATTTTCACATAGGCTTTTTCTAAGTCGGAGGTGTGGAGAGCGCGCTATGGCATAGCGTCGCCGCGCCGCAATTTCGCGAAGGCGCGATCGGTCGCCATGAAACGCGCCAGCATGGGAGCGATCAGCTTCGCTGGATCGACAGTGCCCTGGCCGGTTTCGCGGCCCAGCGCATTGCCGTAAGCAACGAGATCACGATGGATGGCGGCCGGGAGTTCAACCGTCAGCTTGACGGGCTTGTCGTCCGGAATCGTTCCCAGCTTCAGCTTTGCCATAACCGTTGCCTCATGGTTGGTAGGGTTCGAGAACGAGGTCGTGCGTGACCATCACACGCACAGGGAAACCTGGCCGGATGGTGATGGTCGGCTGGATATTGAGCGATCGCCCGACGACCTGCTGTCCGATCTGATTGAAGCCTTGCGACCCGCCTTGACGGATGGCCTGAACGAGAGCGTTCTCGTTGTTACTGGTGCCCGCCTCTGATCCGATGCTGAGCAGCGTGGAGAGGATCGCGGCCTTGAACAGCATGCCCCAATGGTTGTCGAGGTCGTCCTCGAGGCCAGCATAGCCTTCGGGATCGGCGCCGGGCTGGCGCTCCAGGATAATCGAGCGGCCGCTCGGCATGATCAGACGATTCCAGACCAAGAGCGCCCGGGACTGCCCGAAGGAAATCTGCGCGTCGTACTGTCCGACCAGGCGCGCGCCTTGCGGGATCAGCAGGATCTTGCCCGTGGGGCTATCATAGACATCCTCCGTCACCTGGGCGGTAATCTGGCCTGGCAAATCGGAGCGTAAGCCGCTGATCAGTGCGGCGGGAATCACGGAGCCTGCTTGCAGAATGTACCTGGTCGCCGGCGCCTGAATACGTTCAGGGCTGGTCGTGCGCTGGTCGACGGTGCCTGTTAGGAAGGCAAGCTTGTGGTCCTGCGACGTGAGATCGGTCGCTCCGCCTGGCGCGGCCGGGGCCTGGGCGACCATGACCGTCGGCGAAGACGGGACGGCGGCCTGATCGACATTGCTTGTCGCGAAGAGATGGCTGATACGCGCCGCCTCCTGTTCTTGCGCGATGCGCTGCTGCTCGGGATCGACGCCCGTAGGCACTCCCGGTGCGGACACACCCGCAGCGGCGATCGGGGGGCCGAGATCGCCGGGGAGTGGCGGCCCGAGCTTGGGGACCGGCTTGGGCAGGCCGGTATAATCCCGCGGCAGGTTCGCCAAGCCGTCGGGCGTGTCGTGATTGTTGGTGTTATAGAGCTCGGAGCCCGCGGTCTGATGCTGAGGCTTCAGAGCGAAAAACAGTGCACCTGCGACACCAATCGCTGCGGCCGCAGCCAAGCTGAGGAGCACTCTACGGGATAAACGGGTAACCGGGGGACGGCTCGACCGTAACCGCATCTCCTCGGGGGGACGCTTGCCACCCTCATCATGGAGAACATTCGTCACGACCGCTGCCTGCCGTCGGTGCGCACGATGCGCACGATTTGCTGGTGTTTGCCGCCGAGCTTGAGCTCAGCCGCGGCGAACAGCCGATCGACGATCATGTGGTTGCCTCGAACGCGATAGTTGACCAGCTGGCCGTCGCCTTGGGCGCCGATGAGCCACAGGGGTGGCATTTCGCCCTGACCGATGCCGCTCGGGAATTCAATGAACACCTGATGCCCATCATCGAAGGCGCGCAGCGGCCGCCAGGCGGGATTGTCGCCCTCGATCCGGTAACGGAAGTTCAGCGCGTTGATATCGACCCCGGTCGCGACGGGGATCGTAGCCTCAGCCGCGGCATTCTGTGCGTGGAGCGCGATGAGCTGGTCTTCAGCATAGGCCCAGGACACCGAGGCCATATAGGTCCTTTCATCCGAGTGGAGTTCGAGATGATAGGTTCGTTTGTCCGTGTTGATGATCAGGTTGGTGACAAGGTCGGGGCGGGTGGGCTTCACCAGGATATGGACGCGCCGCGTCGGGCCTACGCCGCTCACTGTATCGCCGATGATCCAGCGCACGGTATCACCCGCCGCGACCGGCCCCGATCCCACGAACTGCTCACCGGGCTCGAGCGCGATATCGGTGATCTCACCCGGCGCCGCATAGACCTGATAGAGAGCGCCGGGCGAATAGGGATAGACCTGAATCGCGTTGAGATAATCGGCGCGGGTCGGCTGAATGCGTGCGGCGCCGTTTGCTTCATCCACGCGCATATGTGGGTCGGCGGCTTCCAATGGTTCCGAATGGTGGGCCGGCAGGCGCTTGAGTTGTCCCGGCAAGGGCAGCAGCTTGGGCCGCTCGACGATGCGCACAGCCTGCGGCGAAGGCGGCATGAGCACCGCCTGGCGCGGTGTATCGTCATATCTAATCTCCGGCGGTTTCCAGGTAGCCGCGCAGGCGCCCAGTGAGAGCGATGCAAGCGGCAGAAGCGCGAACGGCCGGATGCGCATCAGCCAAGCTCCTTCGACCAGTTGAGGGCATGGACGTAGACGCCGAGCGGGTTCTTCTTCAGCCGGTCGCCGTCGGTCGGCGTCTGCACGACGATGGTGAGGATGGCGCTCCAGCGTTCGGTGGCAGCAAGCGCATTGTCGGCATAGTGGCGCTCTACCCACTCAACGCGGAAGCTGTTGTCGGAGGCGCGGATGACACTCGCGACCTCGACGGATACCTGCGTCCTCCCGATTTTCGAGAACGGATCGTTGGTTCGCGCGTAATCATCGAGCGCGAGCGCACCCTTGTTGGTCACGTAGTTGTAGGCGTCGAGCCAGTCCTGCCGGAGGACCACCGGGTCGGCGGGAATGCCACGCACCTCCTGGATGAAGCGGGCGAGATGCCAGGCGATCTGTGGATCGGTCGGCTGATAGTCGGCCACGGCCGGCGCGACGGCCTGGGCCTCACCGAGCTTGTCGACCTGCACCACCCACGGTGCGATCGTCCCACGCTCCGATTGCCAGACAAGACCGCCGGCGAGGCCGCCGCTCAGCGTCAGGGTGCCGAAGAAAGCGAGGCGCCAGTTTTTGGCCTGCACGCGCGCCGAGCCGATGCGCTCGTCCCAGACCTGACCAGCTCTTTGGTACGGCGTCTCAGGTTGGGGCGTCCTCCCATAGCGGACCGTGGGCCGTCGAAACATGGATTATTCCCCTTCGGAAAGATCGATCTGGCTGCCACCACTCGGCCGATCGCCGGAGCGGATTGCGTGGTCGGCGGCGGTCACGCCGCGGTTGATGGTCTGGCTGCGCTTCATGCGTTGCGCCCAAGCCGGCGGACCGTCCGAAGCCGCAGACGATCCCGCGCGAACCCCGCCAGCCGATCCGGTCCCGCGCATCACCGCACGTTCGCCGGATGCGAAGCTCTCTTTCAGGCCGGCTGCCGCGCGGCGGAGCGGGCTGATGGCTGCAGAACCTGCTGCCTGCGCGAGGCCGGCGGCACCGCCCGCGCGATAGGCGGCCGTCGCGCCGCCTGCCACGGCCGCACCCGCATCGCGCTGTGCCGGCAATGGCGCCGCCCGCGGCGGCAAGGCCACCGGCTGTAGCAGCAATGCCAGCCGCGCCGATCCCCGCGGCCGCGAGACCAGTTCCGACGGCAGCACCGGCACCGAGCTGCGGTCCACCGGCAATCAGACCGTTTGCGATGCCTGGGCCGAAGATCGTGAGACCGAGCAACGAGAGCGATGCGAGAATGAGCGTCAGGGCGTCGGAGATCGTCGGCGGGTTGCTAAAGCCGCTGGTGAACTGACTGAAGATCGTCGAACCGATCCCGATGATGACCGCGAGCACCAGGATCTTGATGCCGGAAGAGACGACGTTGCCGAGCACTCTCTCAGCCAGAAATGCCGTGCGGCCGAAGAGGCCGAACGGGACCAGGACAAATCCGGCGAGCGTCGTCAGCTTGAACTCGATGAAGCTGACGAAGAGCTGGATGGCCATGATGAAGAAGCTGATGACGACGATCATCCAGGCGGCGAGCAGGATGATGATCTGCACGAGGTTCGCGAAGACGCTCACGAAGCCCATCATGCCGGAGATGGCTGTGAGGATCGGCTTGCCGGCGTCGATGCCGACCTCGGCGATCTTGCCTGGCTGAAGGAGTTCCGCGGCGCTCAGCGTGCCGCCGCCGGCCTCGATGCCGAGGCCGGCGAAGCTGTTGTAGATGATCTGCGCGAGGCTGTTGTAGTTGCCGATGATGAAGGCGAAGACGCCGATATAGAGCGTCTTCCGGATCAGGCGGGCGAGCACGTCCTCGTCGGGCGCCATGGCCCAGAAGAGACCGGCCGAGGTGATGTCGATGGCGATGAGCACGCCGGCGAGCCAGCGCACGTCGCCTTGCACCAGGCCGAAGCCGGAATCGATGTATCGGGTGAACGTCCCCAGGAAATTGTCGATGACGCCGGTGCCGCCCATTGCGTTTACCTGTCGGAGGATTTGGTTGGTGCCGGGGACGGAGTTGTCGCGTTGGACGGCGGCTGATAGGTGAAGAAGCGGCGGCGGCTTTCGGCCCAGGCAGCTTCGCAAGCCGCGTTATCCTTCGCCTGCGCGGCAAGCACCTGGCATCGCTTCAGTTCGTCAGAAAGTGGATCGATTGTTGCCGCAGGACCTGGAGTGTGGACCGGCAGGCGCGATGGAGCTTTGCGGAAGTGCAGCGTCGCGGCGACGATGGCGACAGCGACAACGGCGAAGCCGATGGCGCGCGCAATGGCGGGGAGATTGAGGAGACAGCCGCGCATCAGTGGAACATCTGCGCGTTGCCGGGCTGATAGCCCGCGCCGTAATTCAGAAAACTCTGGATCTGCGCTTGCGCCTGGGCCTGGGTTTCGAGCGTGCGAGCGGCGTCGAGGCTCTGAGCGCGCGCGATCGAGGCCATGACGGCGGTGAGGTCGGCGAGCTGTTTGGTTTGGATAGCGACGAGCTGATTGCCGGACTGCGCGGCTTGGAGCGCGCCGGGGGCACCCTGGCTTGCCGTCACCAGCGCATCGACCTGGGTGCGCGTCGAGTCGAGGTTCTGAACGATCCCGGCTTGCACGCGCATGGCGTCCTGGAACCCGGCCCGCGCGTTCTGCCAGCGTGTCTGCGCGTCCGTTGAGCAGCTGCTGCCAGGAGGTCGATCCGGAATAGGCCTGCGGATAAGTCTGGGTGAAGGCCTGATCGATGGTCGTGACGCTGTAGGCGATGCGCTGTGCCTGCGCGAGAAGCTGCTGCGTCTGGGTGATCGATTGCTCGAGTTGTGTCAGCGAGGAGTACGGCAGGCTCGCCAGGTTGCGCGCCTGATTGATCAGGGATGTGGCCTGGTTCTCCAGCATCTCAATTTCATTGTTGACCTGCTGAAGCTCGCGGGCGGCCGTGAGGATGTTCTGCGCGTAGTTGGTTGGGTCGAACACGATCGACAGCGCGTGTGCTGGGACAGACGCGACGGCGATGCAAAGAGCCGCGGCGCCAGCAAGAGACAGGGCGCAACAGGACAGATAGCAGGCCTATCGAAAATCATGGCCGAGCCTCCTCGTTTTGGGTGAGCATGTCGGCCGCCCAGTCGAGGCCCCTGTGGCGCAGCCAGGCGGCGGCGAAGCCGTCACGGCCGTGAGCGGTAAGGATCTCCTCGATGAGGGCTTGGTCGGTCTTCTGCGATGCGGCGGTAAAGGCGAGCGCAACTTCGGACAGACCGAGCTCGAACAGGCGATTGCCGCGGCGCGACTGGCAGTAATATTCGCGCTTCGGTATCGCCCGGCTCAAGATTTCGATTTGCCGATCGTTGAGACCGAAGCGATGATAAATCGTGGCAATCTGCGGCTCGAGTGCGCGCTCGTTCGGCAGAAGAATTCGTGTTGGACAGCTTTCGATGATCGCCGGCGCGATGGCACTGCGGTCGATGTCGGCGAGCGATTGCGTGGCGAAGATGACAGACGCATTCTTCTTTCGCAGGGTCTTCAGCCATTCGCGAATCTGCGCCGCGAAGCCGGGGTCGTCGAGCGCGAGCCAGCCCTCGTCCACGATGAGCAGCGTCGGGCGCCCGTCGAAGCGATCCTCGATGCGATGGAACAGGTAGGACAGCACCGCGGGCGCCGCACCGGCGCCGATCAGCCCCTCCGTCTCGAACGCCTGGACGTCCGCTTCGCCGAGGCGTTCGCTCTCCGCATCGAGCAAACGGCCCCAGGGTCCTGACAGGGTGTAGGGCTGGAGCGCCTGCTTGAGCGCATTGGACTGCAAGAGGACCGAAAGGCCGGTCATGGTCCGCTCCGCGAGCGGTGCGGAGGCGAGCGAGGTGAGCGCTGACCACAGATGCTCCTTGAGCTCGGGCGTGACGGTGACGGACTCGCGGGCCAGCAAGGTCGCGACCCATTCTGCCACCCAGGCGCGCTCGCCGGCGTCGTCGACGCGCGCCAGCGGCTGAAGGGCAACGGGCTCATTCACGTCATTCGAGAGCGCCCCGCCCAGGTCGTGCCAATCGCCCCCCATCGCGAGCGCCGCGGCGCGGATCGATCCGCCGAAATCGAAGGCGAAGACCTGTGCGCCTGCATAGCGCCGGAATTGCAGTGCCATCAGCGCCAGCAGCACGCTTTTGCCGGCACCTGTGGGTCCGACGATGAGCGTATGACCGACATCGCCGACATGGAGCGAGAAGCGAAACGGCGTGGACCCTTCGGTTCGAGCGTAGAAGAGCGGCAGCGCCTCAAAATGCTCATCCCGTTCCGGCCCGGCCCACACCGCCGAGAACGGCATCATGTGCGCAAGATTGAGTGTCGAGACGGGCGGCTGACGAACATTGGCGTAGACGTGGCCCGGCAGCGAGCCCAGCCATGCCTCGATGGCGTTGACGCTCTCGCGCATGCAGGTGAAGTCGCGGCCCTGGATGGTTTTCTCGACCAGGCGCAGGCGCTCGTCGGCGACGACGCGAGTCCTCGCTCCAGACCGTAACGGTCGCGGTGACATAGGCTTCGCCGACGAGATCGCTGCCCAGCTCCTGCAGCGCGGCATCGGCGTCGAGCGCCTTGTTAGCGGCGTCGGAATCCAGCAGCACCGACGCTTCGTTGGTCATCACCTCCTTGAGGATCGCCATGATGCTCTTGCGCTTGGCGAACCATTGGCGGCGGATTTTCGCGAGCAGCTTGGTGGCGTCGGTCTTGTCGAGGCAGATGGCGCGCGTCGCCCAGCGATAAGGAAAGGCAAGCCGGTTAAGGTCATCGAGCAGCCCCGGCCAGGTCTGCGACGGAAAGCCCATGACCGTCAGCGTTCGAAGATGCGCTTGCCCGAGGCGCGGCTCGAGGCCGCCCGTCAGGTCCTCATCCACCAGGATGGTGTCGAGATATATCGGCGTCTCGGGCACACGCACCCGCTGGCGGCGCGTCGAGATGCAGGAATGCAGATAAGTCAGTGTCTCGCCGTCATCGAGCCACTCGGCCTCGGGCATGAAGCCGTCGACCAATGCGAGCACGCGATCGGTGCGGTCGATGAAGCCTTCCAGCACGGAGCGCCAATCAGCGGTGCCGTGCGTGCGGTTTTCGTAAAGCCAAGCCTCGGCGCGCGCGGCATCGTCCGCCGGCGGCAGCCACAGCATAGTGTCAGGAAATACCGGCTCTCGAAATGCGCGCCTTCCTCCTCGAATTGCGCGCGCCGCTCGGCGTCGACCAGAGCCGAGACCGGATCGGGGAACTGGCCGCCGGATAGCTCTGGGCGGGCACGCGCTGCGCCTCGATGAACACGGCCCAGCCGGAGCCCAAGCGGCGGAGGGCGTTATTGAGGCGAGACGTGATGGCGACGAGCTCGGCGGGCGTCGCGGAATCGAGATCGGGGCCGCGAAAGCGAGCGGTGCGCTGGAAGGAACCGTCCTTGTTGAGTATGACGCCCTGTCCGACGAGCGCTGCCCATGGCAGGAAATCGGCGAGGCTCTGCGAGCGGCGGCGATACTCGGCGAGGTTCATCATCGAGCGAACCTCACGCGACCAGATGCTGCGGATAGCGGAGGTGCCGCCGTACAACGTCGACGAAAGCGGGATCGCGCTTGGCGGCCCACACGGCGGCGAGATGGCCGAGCAGCCAGATCAGTCCACCGACAATCCAGAGGCGCAGCCCGAGACCGACGGCTGCCGCGAGCGTGCCATTGACGATTGCCACCGCGCGCGGCGCGCCGCCCAGCAGGATTGGTTCGGTCAGGGCGCGATGAACAGGTGCGTAGAAGCCGGTGATTGGCGCGTCCTGTTGCATCAGACCAGCGCTCCGCCGCCGAACTGAAAGAAGTTCAGGAAGAAGCTCGACGCGGCGAAGGCGATCGACAGGCCGAAGACGATCTGGATCAGTCGTCGGAAACCGCCAGCGGTCTCGCCGAACGCCAGTGTCAGGCCGGTGATGATGATGATAATGACCGAGAGGACCTTGGCGACGGGCCCCTGGACGGAACTGAGGATCTGCTGAAGCGGCTGCTCCCAGGGCATGCCGGAACCGGCGGCGTAAGCCGGTGTGGTGGCGACGCGCCACGAAGGCGAAAGCCGAAGCCGTGGCGAGCGCACGGCGAGCATCGTTGAACAGCGTAGCATCACGGTTCTCCTGCGGGGGTGAGGACGTAATCGCCGGTGGGCGAAAGGCTCTTCACCGCCGCAAGCTCGGCGAGCCGACGCGCGGAGCCGCGGCCGGCGAGGACCGCGATGAGGTCGATCGTCTCGGCGATCAGTGCGCGCGGCACAGTCATCACGGCTTCCTGGATGAGCTGTTCCAGGCGGCGAAGCGCGCCGAGGGCCGAACCCGCATGGATGGTCCCGACCCCACCGGGATGACCGGTCCCCCACGCCTTGAGGAGGTCGAGTGCCTCCGCGCCGCGCACCTCGCCGATGGGAATGCGATCAGGGCGAAGCCGCAGCGATGAACGGACGAGATCGGAAAGCGAGGCAACGCCGTCCTTGGTGCGAAGCGCGACGAGGTTCGGTGTCGCGCATTGCAATTCGCGCGTATCCTCGATCAGCACGACACGATCGCCTGTCTTCGCGACTTCGGCGAGGAGCGCATTGACCAGTGTGGTCTTGCCGGTCGAGGTGCCGCCGGCGACGAGCACGTTCTTGCGTTCGCGCACCGCGATGCGCAGCAGCTCGGCCTGCTTCGCCGACATGATGCCGGAGCCGACATAGTCGTCGAGCGTGAAGACGGCGACGGCAGGCCGGCGGATGGCGAAGCACGGCGCAGCGACGACTGGCGGCACCAGCCCCTCGAACCGCTCTCCACTTTCCGGAAGCTCGGCCGAAACACGTGGGTTCCTCCCATGGACCTCGATGCCGACATGATGCGCGACGAGGCGCACGATGCGCTCGGCGTCCGCGGGCGTGACGCGGCAGCCGGTATCTTCGAGACCGCCCGATAACCGGTCGATCCACAGGCGACCGTCGGGATTGAGCATCACCTCGGCGACGCCGGGATCTTCGAGATATGCCGAGATCGCGGGGCCCAATGCGGTGCGCAGCATCCGTGCGCCGCGGGCGAAGGCTTCAGACCGGAAGGAGATTGTCGTCACACGTGCCCCGCAAGTTCGCCCTGGCTCAAGGTCGGGTATCAGCGGGGTTGATTAGAAAGAGCCTGAAAGGGAACTTCGCAACAACGGAGATGAGGCAGGAGGGGGCTGGGATAGAAAGACAGGTCGAAGGGACGGAAGGCTTTCAGGAACTGTTCGTGGTCGCGGCTTCTTCCGGCTCGGGAGTGACGTCCCGGCTTATCTCGTCGGCAAGCTTACGGCCGCGTGCTAACCGTCGACCGAGTGCCTCGACAAAGCCTTCGTAGCGCTCGCGACCTTTGGTTTGTGCAGCAGCGAGAGCCGTGTCCGGCAGGGCCGGCGTGCTGGTCAGCCAGAAGCGCACGAAGACGGCCAGCGCCTCGTTCGAGATCGTGACGTGCCGCTCGATCAGCTCCATTTGGCGTGTCATGCGATCGAGCCGGCGCGCCAGGGCCGCTTCCAGGCGATCGGCGCCATCGGGAGACAGATGCGATGCGAGCGCTGCCTCGACGATCAAGGCCTGAGGCACACGCTTGCGAGCGGCGTAATCCGCGAGCTTGCCGGCGAGGTCAGGCGGTAGGCGAAAGGTGTGCTTGGTCCGCATCGCTACATCTGCATGTCATCGCCCGGGTCCAGCGAGACCTGGCGTGCGACGGTGCCGAACGTGCGTTGCATTATGCGCTGGCGCTGAGCCTCGTCGTCCGGTTCCTCATCCATGGGATCGAACTCGTGGACCGGCTTTCGCGGCTCCGGCACGACTTCCTCGTGCTCGGGCAATTCCGGTTCCCGCCGAATGCCGGCGTTGGCAGGATCCTCAGTCGCGGAACTCGGAGGCCGCTATGACAAGCTGACCGCCCCAATCGTCGTCGCGCGGGATGCCTGGATTTTGCTCGAGGGGGAGTGCTTTCGATGTCGTCGGCCTTGGCGGTGGTAGAATCCGAGCCTGCATTTCCGGATCCTCGAAATAGCGCACTTTCTTCGCCTTGATCGGAGCGCAGCCGGATACCAGGACAAGCTCCTCGTCGGGCGGAAGCTGCATCACTTCACCCGGGGTCAAAAGTGGCCGCGCCGTCTCCTGTCTCGAAATCATCAAGTGACCGAGCCATGGGCTCAAGCGACTGCCGGCGTAGTTTTTCATCGCCCGCAGTTCGGTCGCGGTGCCGAGCGCATCGGAGACGCGTTTGGCCGTTCGCTCATCGTTTGTCGCGAAGCTCACACGCACGTGGCAATTGTCGAGGATGGAGTTGTTAGGCCCGTAGGCCTTCTCGATCTGGTTCAGGCTCTGGGCGATGAGAAAGCTCTTCAGCCCGTAGCCAGCCATGAACGCCAAAGTCAACTCGAAGAAAGTCGAGGCGGCCGAGCGCGGGAAATTCGTCGAGCATGAGCAGCAGCCGATGTCGGTGGCTTTTCGCGTCCAGTTCTTCCGTCAGGCGGCGACCGATTTGGTTGAGGATCAGCCGCATCAGAGGTTTGGTCCGGCTGATGTCGGATGGTGGAACGACGAGATAGAGCGTCGTGGGACTGTCGGCCTGCACGAGATCGCGGATTCGCCAGTCGCAGCGTCGCGTGACCGCAGCTACGACCGGATCGCGATACAAGCCCGAGAAACGACATGGCGGTCGACAGCACGCCCGATCGTTCGTTCTCGCTCTTGTTCAACAGCTCTCGCGCGGCGCTGGCGACGACGGGATGCACGCCCTTCCGGCCCCAAATGCGGCGCCGTCATCATCGCGCGCAGCGTCGTCTCGATCGGGCGCTTCGGGTCGGAGAGGAAGTTGGCGACGCCGGCGAGCGTCTTGTCGGTTTCGGCATAGAGGACGTGCAAGATCGTGCCGACGAGCAGTGAATGGCTGGTTTTCTCCCAGTGGTTCCGCTTTTCCAGTGCGCCTTCGGGATCAACGAGCACGTCCGCTATGTTCTGCACGTCGCGGACCTCCCACTCGCCGCGCCGCACCTCGAGCAGACGGATTGTAGGCGGCGCTCTGAATGTTGGTCGGATCGAACAGGAGCGCTCGCCCGAATCGTGCTCGCCAGCCGGCGGTCAGCTCCCAATTCTCGCCTTTTATGTCGTGGACGATTGCTGAACCGCGCCACGTGAGGAGTGTCGGCACCACAAGACCGACCCCCTTGCCCGAACGGGTCGGCGCGAAGCACAGCACGTGCTCCGGACCATAGTGGCGCAGATAATCGCTTCGCCAAAAGCCCAACAGCACGCCGTCGGGATGGAGAAGCCCTGCTTTGCGAATCTCCCGCGTCTCGGCCCAGCGCGCGGAGCCATAGGTCGTGACCTTCTTCACTTCCCTCGCACGCCAGACCGAAATTGCGACAGCCACGACGAAGGCCATAACCCCGCCGGAGCCCGCGATGTAGCCGCCGGTGACGAAGATGTCGTGGGCATAAGCGTCGTAAGCGAACCACCACCAGAAGAAAGCCTGCGGCTGATAAATCGGCCACCCAAACAAAGTGAACCAGGGCTTCCCGAGCTGCGGCTGGAAGGCCAGTTGCCAAGCGGTCAACTCTGTTGCCGCCCAAATAAAGCTGAGCACGGTGGAGAGGACAAGGAGAGTTTGGACCCAGTTCATCGCGACGAAGGATCAGCCTATGACATGTGAGGCGATGCAAGCCGCAATTCACTGGGGGCGTGACCGCGGCTATCCAGGAGTGGAAATCGGATCGTCAGCGCCAGATTTTCCTAGGCTCAGTTGGTCATTTGGCGTCATTGGGTGTGGTTTCGTAAACGGCATAGCCGCCAGCACCGACCGGCATCGAAAGGATTGGTAGGTCCGCTCGCTCTGACGCGCAGCTGAAGCGCCGCGAAACAGCTCCACCATCAATGGCGACGTGAACGCAATGACGAGCCTGAAGAAGAACGCAATGACGAGCCTGAAGAAGATCGTGAACCGACAGGCAGCGGATTATCGCGAGCTTCAGGAGCGCACCGCGGAACGTGGCTACAACGTCCAAAGTGAAGATCCAGCTCGCCGGTGTCCCGCGGATTTAGTGGAACGGCATCGAGGACGCGGACGTTAGCTTCGCTCTGCGGTCAACTTTCGACTTCCTGGTCCGCGACAAAGGACAGGATCCGCTTTGGGTCATGGAGTTTGAAGGTCTGTCCCACGGCAGGGCGATGCAGTGGCCGAGCGATGCGAAGTAAACCGCGCGAACTAGAGCATTTTCAGGCTGACTGGAAATATCCCGCGTGGCGGAAGAAGTTGGCGCATTCGACGGCTGAGAAACATCGGACAACATCGCCAAGCGCATTCCAGAGTGCATCAACGGTTCGGACGGCTCTGGCACGCAGCAGTGCTTTCAGTTTGGCGAAAGCCTGCTCGATCGGGTTCAGGTCGGGACTGTAGGGAGGCAGATAGAGCAAACTTGCGTCGACGGTTTCGATGGCTTCGAGCACGCCGGCAACCTTGTGTGAAGCGAGATTGTCCATCACGACGATATCACCGGGGCGTAGCGTGGGGGCCAGCACCTGCTCGACATAGGCGAGAAACGCCTCGCCATTGACCGCGCCGTTGAACACGCAGGGGGCAACCCAAACGTCCTGCCGCAGACCGGCGATGAACGTTGAGGTATTCCAGTGCCCATGGGGCACCGCATCGATCAGTCGATGACCGACCTCGGCCCAGCCGTAGTGCCTGGTCATATTGGTCTTGGTCCAGGTCTCGTCGATAAAGATCAACCGGGCTGGATCAAGCATCGGCTGGCTCTCGCGCCATGCCGCACGGCCCTGGGCGACGTCCAGCCGATCTTGCTCGGCCGCCCGCAGTGACTTTTTTTCAGCGTCAGCCCAAGCAGCTTCAACGTGTGCCAGATCAGCCCGACGCTCGCCGAGACCTGGTGCGTCGCCAACAACCAGGCACGCAATGCTGCGATCGTGGTATCGCTCCGTTCGGCAACATACGCGCGGATCGCCGGGTAGAATGGCGTCAACTTCGGCGGCCTGTGACCGCGCCCCGAGCGCACCGTGGTCTCCCCCGTCGCGCGACGTCGCTTCAGCACCTTCGACACATATGAAACGCTTACCCGAAGCAGCTCGGCAACCTCGCCAACCCGTTCGCCCTCGTCCGACGCAGCGAAAACCCGCTCGCGCAAATCCTGCGAATAAGCCTTGCCACGCTGATGTAGCACGCCCGCCTCCGGTCTTCCTCAACCGGAGATGCAGGAATCACATTTCCACCCCGTTTCGGAAGCCCCTGCAATTCCAGCAGCCGTGAAAATGCTCTAGTGGATTGAATCTAACACTTGGTGCCCGCGGCGGACGGCGGCGATGATGTGATCGGGGTGCTTGGTCCAGCGGAAGGGCTTTTGTTGTTGGTTTGCGTCCGTGACGAAGCGATTGATCGCAGCCTGAAGCGAGACCAGCGAATGAAAGACGCCGCGCTTGAGGCGGCGCTTGCTGAGTTTGGCAAAGAAGCCCTCCACCGCATTCAGCCATGATGCGGAGGTCGGGGTGAAGTGGAAGGTCCAGCGAGGATGGCGTGTGAGCCATTCGCGGACCTTGGGATGTTTGTGGACAGCGTAATTGTCGAGGATCGCGTGCACCAGCTTTCCGGCCGGCACCTGCGCTTCGATGGCATTGAGGAAAGGAATGAACTCCTGGTGCCTGAGGCGCTGCATGCAGCGGCCGATAATGCGGCCATCCAGCACGTTCAGTGCAGCGAACAGGGTGGTGGTACCGTGGCGCCGATAGTCATGCGTCATGGTGCCGCAGCGGCCCCGTTTGAGCGGCAGGCCGGGCTGTGTGCGATCGAGCGCCTGGATCTGGCTCTTCTCATCGACCGACATCACCACCGCATGGGCCGGCGGATCAACATAGAGGCCGACGACATCGCGCAGCTTCTCGGCAAATTTCGGATCGGTGGATAGCTTGAAATGGCGCGTCCGGTGTGGCTGCAGGCCATGGGCGCACCAGATGCGTTGCACCGAGCTGACGCTGATGCCGCTCACCTTTGCCATAGCCGCGGCGGTCCAGTGCGTGGCCTCACCAGGCGGATCAGCCAGCGTGAATGCAATGACCTGCTTGACCATATCCGGCGACAGCGGCGAGATGCGTGCGGGTCTGGTCTTGTCACGCAGCAACCCGTCCACCCCTGCCTGCATGAACCGTTCCTGCCAGCGCCAGACAGCGGTCTTCGCCACCCCGGCCTGACGCATGATCGCTGTGGTGCCGTGGCCGTCGGCCGTCATCAGCACGATCCGAGCACGCCAAACGTGCTTCTGCGGGCTGTTGCGCTCGGCGATGATGGCGAGCAGCCGCTCACGATCGTTGCCTCTCACGTCAATGCTGATTCCGGTGCGCATGCACTCGCGTCGCACAATGGACCGCGTCGGGGGAATCCCTTCCGGATGCTTCCGTTAGGTTTTATCCACTAGGCAGCCCAGGAACAGGGCGATGGCTGAGCCGTCTCACACTACGAATTCACGTCCGCTGTTCTTTCACCCACCCAAATCTTTTTTTTGACGGCGTTCAGCTACTGAGCCATCGGTTGCAAGATCGAAGAATGGTTAGCCCGAATTCTGGCTTCGGCTCTTTCGTCAGTCCTTGCCGAGCGGAACATGTCATCCATGATCAAGGCTGCCATCTTGGTTTCGTCGTCGCAGTTGTACAGGCGATGCTCAGCTTCGGCAGCCTCGTCAGGCTTGGCATCGGCATCGTCGAGATACCTTTTCTGGATTGCCACGGTGATTGCCGTTGCGCCGGTCATCCTTGGATTGACAATCTATCGCGCAGTCACGTGAGCCAACGCGCAGCGATCCTCCAACGTATGGCGTTCATTACTTGACCGCTCACTTTCGCAAGCTTCTGACCGCGGTCGGGGATACCTTCTGGCTTGTGCCGGGCGTGTCGGTGATCTTCGGCATCGTTGCCGGCGTTGGGTTCGTCGCCGTCGACCGGAGCGGAATCGTTCCGCATTGGCTGATCGACACCCCTTAGCTCTACAATGGCGGAGCGACCGGTGCGAGGACCCTGCTGGGAGCGGTGGCGTCATCGACGATTGGCGTAGCTGGCACGGTATTCTCGATCACGATTGCCGCGCTGTCTTTAGCTGCCGGGCAGATGGGGCCGCGGCTGCTGCGCAAGTTTACGCGTGACCGGGGCAACCAGTTTACACTTGGCACCTTTCTGGGGACGTTCTCCTACGCGCTGATGGTTTTGCGCAGCGTGCGGACCCAGAGCGAAGGTCTGTTCGTCCCGCATTTGGCACTCAGCCTCGGTATCCTGTTGGCGTTCGTATGCGTGGGCACGCTGGTGTTCTTTGTCGGTCACATGGCGGGCCGGATCAACGTCGATACCGTGGTCGACCTGGTCAGCGGCGAGGTGCGTGTCGCCATTCAAAGACTGATGCTGGCGGAAGCGCAGCCCGAACCGCCTCCCGCCACGTTCTGGTCCGACGCAACAGCGGTCACAGACCAGCGTCGCGGCTACCTGCAGCAGCTCGACGAGAGCCGCCTGGCGGACTGGGCCGCCGCCCACGACACGTCCATTCGGCTCCTCGTCAGGCCGGGTGACTATCCGCCGACCTGAGACACTCTATTTCGCCCATCACCGTCCATTTGCCGCCCGGCCCTTCGAGGCGCGAGGATTGGCGAGCGTCGATAGAGAAACAGGCGTACGATAGGTTATCGTGCGCAGCGCTTCATCACGCGTGCGCCGTCTTCAGAGGCTTCCGCTGTTACCCACGATAGCTGGTTGCACGGCGCGGAATGGGATCGAGCGCTTCTTGAACTCAGGATGAGATTTTTTGCTTGACAATGCAGAAATGAGATTAACGCGCGATTCGCGGTGTATGTAGACTTCTCGCAATCAGGCGATTGACGGGCGGTTGGATGGTGTGGCGAACGGAGTTTTTCTTTTCCCGAGGCGGCGTAGCATCGGCAGGTTCAAATCGCGGACAGATTTGAACCTGTGACTTTCAGATTGTGATATCGAAGCCGTCGGGACGCCTCGCGTCCGGCTACCGAAGTAGCAAAGCCTGAACCAGCTCCGTTTGAGGAGCCGAGGCGCTGCGATGAACCATGCCGATACAGGACTTTCCATAACGTATCTCAGAGGAGCCACCAAAAATCCCGCTTATCGGCCCAGTTTAGGAGTGCAACTTTCCATAAGATATCTTATAAGACTTCGTACTGTAAATCTCCGATAGAAATGTCACTCCTCTCGCCGATCGAGAGGTCACCTTAGGTGATCTGTCGTCGTGACGGCCAGAGTGACGCAGGATGACGGCGATCCAGGTGAGCCAGCGCTCGGCTGAGTGCCCTCAGTTTGAAACACTCCAACGTCCTGCCGGATGCCATCTACTGGACCGGATGTAGGCGCGCTGGAGAGTAAACTGCAGCGGCTCCGTTACGATCAGTGATCAGCCTCCCTAAAGGCTTTTGCGAGGTGAACAGCCGCCTTGGCTTTTCGAAGACCCGGCGCGACGCACGAAGCAACGCTCAAGGCAATCCTGGAAGACCATTACACCAGCCGACCAAAGTTGCGATGGCAGCATCACGCGGCAGCGGGTCGGTCGAGCATGGCCGGCCCAGAATCCGTGACTTGAGTGTCTCGGGCGGATGCGCGGGACGCCGTGGCCACGCTTTCGATCGCCTCGGCCACCTGGAGCGGCGCGAGATGGTGGAGCATGTGCCCGGCACCTTTGACGATCTGCAGTGCACTCCCCTGGATTTGGCCCGCAAGCTGCTCGGATCTGCGCTTGAACACGATTTTATCGTCCTCGCCCGCGATGATGATCACCGGTAGGCTTAGGTCCTTGTAGTGACCGCGCAGCGCGAGGGCGCCCGGGATCATGAGGGCGCCGTCCATCGTGGTGGCGCGGATCTGTGAGGGTCGCAGCACCATCGCCGGCGAGTACTCGGCCTGGAATTTCGCCGGTATCCGGGCCGGCGAGAATATCGCCCATTTGAGTAGCGGCATCTGCAGCCAGCCAAGCAGCGGCGATACGGTGTGGTGCAGCACGTCGCCCAGCACGGGCAGCGCGCCCGCGACCGCCAGCAGCGCGTCGGGCCGCAGCGTCCAGAAGTAGTAGCCAGATACGAGCACGAGGCCCGCAACATCGGCTTGGTTGCGCTCTGCGAGAGCGAGGGCCACGATCGTGCCCCAGGAATGACCGACCACCACCGGGCGCTCGACGCCGAGCTGGCGCAGGGCGTTGTGGAGCAGTTCGGCCTGCTGGGCGGCGGTCCAGAAGTGCCCGCGCGTGCGCTCGCTGTAACCGAAGCCGGGCCGATCGAAGATGATCACCCGATGGGTCCGCAGCAGGAGCTCAGCAACCCCGCTGATGTTCCAGTCGTCCCCACTCACCGCGTTGCCATGGATCAGCACGACCGGGCTGCCCTCGCCCCGATCGCTGTAGTGCAGCCGCACACCGTCCACCTCCATAAAGGCGCCCTGGGGCGGATGCCTGCGCTCGGTCCGACGGGCCATGAGGTGGTTGCCGAGGACAAGTGCGGCCAGGGTAGCTACGCCTGCAAGGGCGGCTGCGGTGCCAGGGGAGCGCGTCTTGGATGTCGCAAAGAGGGGCATGATTCTCCTTTGTGTTGCTTGGCGCGGCGCATCGGCTCCTGAGCCATACATGCAATCGGCCGGATTCCAGTGCTGCGCCGCAGCATTCAAGTCACATATGGGCCGGGTCGCACTCACGCGATGAGAAACTGACATCACGAATCCGTCGCGGGGGAAGCACACCGCTCAAGCGAGCAGGAGCGGGCGCTAAAGGAAGAAGCGCGTCCGGGAAGGCGTTTGTTGGGGACTGGCCAAACGGGCAAAATCTTTAGAAGGGGATCCTGTTGAGAGAGCGAATGAAGCGTCGAAGGCCGCCTAAACAGTAGACTGCGAATCCTTCAGAAGACGCGCGAAGATATGCTTCGTCGCGTTGGCACTCATCGAGCCGGAACGTGAACATCGAGCATCAGCAGTCACCTGCTTCCACGTCATCCAGAGCAGGTTGGGCGGCGCATGCGGCAATTGCAGGAGAATCACGCCCCATCCTATGCGGCTGCGTGCAATCAATGATCCCTTAGTTCGGCTGAAGCGGCCATCCCTCCGTCCCGGCCTCTCTCAGTTCAGCGTCTCGCCGTAGGGCGGGTCCAGGATGCCGCCTCCGGCACCGGCGCGCAGCGTGCCATCCACCGAAAAGTGCTCGTCCGACAACAGCGGCTTGACCTGAGGATGATTGAGCAGCAGCGTCATGAACTTCTCGATTGCCCGCCTGCAGGCGCTCGCGTTTTTTGGTGAACGTCGTCGGGTCCAGCGATACAGCAGGTTATAGTTCTGTTGCTCCATCAGCTGCCGCTCCGAGCGGATGCCATATAGCGCCAGGATCAGCCGGCGCTCAGCAACTGTTCCGGTGGCACCGATGGTCGCGCATCATTCGCTTGGAACCTGGCAAAGCTACGGCTCAGCTCCTTCAGCAGGTCGCGCACCAGACCGCGGATCTTGCGCAGCGGATGCCCAGCGGGAACACGCGAGTCAGGCGATACGTACGAGAACAGCTGCGCCTGGTCCCGAAACGTCCCGCGCATCGCCGCTCTCCTTGCCTCCCGTCGAGGGTTTTTTCAGCAGACTGCTAAAGATTTTCCCGCCGTCATAACCTGCCAAAGCTAGAGCAGGGTGGAACTGCTACGCCGGAGCCACAAGGCAAACTCAACTTCGACAAGTCAATTTGTATGATCCGGGGCAGCTGCTACCGGCGAGGTTGGGTTCACCAGTTGCTGAGCGCAGATCTCCGCAGCGCCTTCCACGGGATCTTTGCTTCCGGGCATCGTCGCCCAACCGGCCTTTTCGATCAGACCGCCTCGCTCGTAGTTTCCGACTTTCTTCAGCGCGGCAAGCTGCGCGATGGCGTCAGGGCCACGTTCGAAGCGGCTGATGCAGTCGGCCGCCGCGAGTTGCGCGCGCGCCCCTTCGGCAGCGTCTGATACCATTTTCGTCGCGGTTCCGCCGGTGACCCAACCGCCCCAAGTGAAGCCGATCACCAAGGTGGCACAAACGCAGGCCACGCAGGACCAGAACCAAATCCCCTTGGACGGGCTATAACTCTCCCAGCGTCGTCTCAAGCTAGCGTTGTCTGTCATTTTCAGCTCCCTATCGGCGGATCCGGCGAGCAAGAAATACTTGCCTAGCCACACTATGTATAATGCATTTGCGTACGGTTCTCGAAAGGCTCGGGAAATACTTAGACCCCTGTGCACAGGGCTTTTGACCGCTTGATCACCGCACGCGCCTCGCGGCAGTATCAAGTTGATGCGCCGCCGCCTCGGCAGCGCATGAGGGCCAATACGAGCAAACGTGACATCCGTTCGCGCGGCGATCCAAGTCAGACTTTAAGATACGTACGGGCCGCGCGGGAACCAGGTCATCAAGCGCTGGCCTACTCTCTTGATATCGGCGGTGCGCATTGCGTTGAGCATATCCACTGACCATCGTCGCTAGGTTGGTTGGCAATGGAGCCCTGCGGCCCCGACCCTCTGGCGACCCGTGGATCATCGCTCAGTTGTTCTTCGAACTGTGCCTGCAAACAAACTGCCACGAAAATTCCCTTTGTAATGTTCAACGAGTGGTCTGTCGTGACAATTCGAGGTTACGGCAATTGTACTCCCAAGGTCTCCATCACCGACGGGCGAGCCACCGCGCGGGACCGTCAGGGCCGCTCGACACCACTTCTCTAATTAGCTCCGGTGCCCTCTGGACTGCGTCGGGGGATATGCCCACTGGGCTTCGGCTTCAATGAGCTCGCGGGCCCGATGCCAATATTCGTCTAAGTTCCCGTCCTGCCTACCCTCTGCCTCCCACAACAAGTATGCACGTGTGCGGATGTTCTCTTCCATATCGGCCATGCTGTTGCTCCTGGATGCTTCAGTGCCGGTCCACCGAGCGTTGAGGCTTTCAGAAACGTGTCGGGCTTTTTGGGGCGATGTCGCGCGGAGGGCGGGTTCGAACCGGGCGAAAAACGAGAGCACGCCGCGGCACATGCCAGCGTCGCAAGCAGCCGGCGGGCATGAACCCTCAGCCCGAGCATAGATGACGCTTCGCTTCGGCGATCGCATCGTCCAGGTTCGTGTACTGAAAGTTGCCACAAAGGAAATAGTCAACCCTGGCGCGTGTGATGCCGTGCTTCGCCATTGCTTCGACGCGTGAAAGCTTGACTCCCCAATTTATCAGCGGCCGTCTTCGGTCCTCGGTCGGTTGCTACCTCGCCCTACGGCTTAAGCTTATCGGCGCTGGTGGTGATCGCATGACCCGTTGCGGAGATATCCTGCCCTGCCCCGGCAGTGGTGTTGCATGCTGACCTCCGGGGTTTTTGTGTTACTTTCTAGCCGGCTTCAACCGGAAGCCGAGCCGGAAGCTCGCCAGATCATATGTGTACCCGGTCCTCGCTTTACAGGCTCGGAAACTACTCAGAGCCGCCGCGCAAGCGCATGTTGAATCGCCCGCTCAAGTTCCGCTGCATGGAACGGCTTCTGGATGGCCATCGCGTTCGGCCGCAGCCTCGTAATTCCTGAGATATTGCCGCTGATAAAGAGATATGGAACCGGGCCAGTGCGAAGGATCGCATCGACCGCGTTGACGCCGCTTCCCTCCCTCAGGCCGACATCGGCAATCACCAGGTCCGGACGGCAACGCGCAGCAGCGTTGACGGTTCCGGTCTCAGTGGTCTCGATCGCGCATACAGTGTGGCCCATCCCTGCGATCAACTCTCCAAGCATGGTCCCGATCACGAGGTCATCCTCGGCGATCAGGATGCGGATCTCTCCCATGCGTTGGACCTCCGCGATGGCGAGGGAGGACTTGGCGACAGAGGTAACCCGGTCGGACGTGCGGCTTCCGGGGTGCGTTACAACAGCGCCGTCCGCGAGACCTCTTGGCGCGATCCCGGGGTGGCAGCAATCTTCTTGTTCCATGGCAAAGACCAATCCCCTACGATTTAGAGCGGCCAATCAATCGCCGCGGGCGCTTTATATTTCCGGGCGAGGCGCCGGCGGCGCACTGCTGGTAGATATCGAAGGCATTACCTCAGCCACCCTGCCTCGGTGCGGAACGGCGGACCGCTCCGCACCCGCTCACCGGCTTTAAGATTCACCGACCAGGGAGGCCAAGTTCAACGGCACTGGAGGACGAGCCGCACCTATCCCTGGCCCCTTGGCGGTCTTCTCCAGAAGCTGAAGGAAAGGCTTAACGACATCGAGGGGCATCGGGAAGATCACTGTGGAGTTCTGTTCGGCGCCGATCTCGGTCAGCGTCTGAAGGTAGCGCAGCTGCATGGCCGCCGGGATGGTTGACAGGATCGTCGCGGCATCAACCAGGGTTTGCGCCGCCTGGAATTCGGCTTCGGCGTGGATGATCTTGGCGCGCCGGTCGCGCTCCGCCTCGGCCTGCTTGGCAATCGCCCGGATCATGTTCTCCGTGAGCTCCACGGTGCGGATCTCGACGTTGCTGACCTTGATGCCCCAGGTTTCAGTCTGCACATCCAGGATGCTTTGCACATCGCTACTCAGCTTCTTCCGCTCGGACAGCATCTCGTCGAGCGCGTGCTGGCCCAGCACGGCGCGCAGGGTGGTTTGCGCGAGCATGACGGTGGCCGGCAGGAATGCCTGAACCTGGATGATCGCCCGCTCAGGATTGACGACGTTGAAATACAGCACCGCATCGACCTTCATCGACACGTTATCCCGGGAAATCACGTCTTGCGTGGGAATCTCAATGACCTGAATGCGCAGGTCAACGCGTACGAGCTCCTGGACGAAGGGGATCAGGAAAACCATTCCCGGACCCTTAACGCTCTGAAAACGACCCAAAGTGAACACCACCGCCCGCTCATATTGGCGAAGAATCCTGACGGTCGCTCTGATCAGAATCAATGCGACGACGACCAGAAGCGGGATCAGATACAGATATAGGAAATGCATGGCTTGCCTCCTTCCAGAGCAAACTCCGCGCCCCACATCGCTGATCGTGCGGGTGAGCAGGGTGCGGCACGTGATCACGCCCGGCAGGCGATATCGCCGAAGCACCAATGCAACTATAACCGACGCAAGATTGGCGGTGACAGGCTCGGAAAATACTCAGGCTCTCTGGTCTGCGATCATGATGACTTGTAAATTTGACTCCGATATCCGGGAGGTTTCTACTGACTCTCCGCCAGGGCATCAGCGTCGAGAAGCGTTGTAATCACGTCCTGTCCGGCGGCTCCCCCCCGTCCGATAAAGGACACAGTATGCAGCGAAAACGCCGCCCATCAAAGCAACGCTCCCCGCCAGTGCAACGTCCGCCGCCGGAGAACGTGGACTTCCTCATTGTCGGCGTCGGCACTTCGGCCGGCGGCCTTGATGTCTGCCGGAAGCTTTTGCGCGCGCTGCCCGATAGCGCCGGAATGGCCTTCGTGCTGGTTCAGCATCTCGACCCGAACCATGAAAGCCTGATGGTCGATCTGCTGGCCGGGTACACCTCGATGACGGTGCGGCAGGCCGCGACCGGAATGCCGATCGAGCGGGAGCACCTCTATGTCATCCCGCCCGGGACCTATCTCTCGGTGGGCGATGGTGTCCTGCACCTCTCACCGCCGCCGGTCCGTCACGGCGCCCGCCTGCCGTTCGACCACCTGCTGCACTCGCTTGCGGCGGCCTACGGTGCGCGTGCCGCGTGCGTTGTCCTGTCGGGAACCGGCACTGACGGCAGCCTCGGGTTACGGGCAGTGAAGGAGAAACACGGGCTGGTCATCGCTCAGGACCCAGAGGAGGCCGCCTATGACGGAATGCCCCGCAGCGCGATCATGACGGGGCTGGTCGACCGGGTGGTTCCGGTAGCGCGGATCCCGCAGGCGCTCGCTGAATTCGCAGCGCATATGACGCCAGGCCAGGAACCTGCCGCCCCGGCTTTGGAGGATCGGGCACCGGACGGCCTGGCGGCGGTGATCGAGCTGCTGCGCACCAGGACCGATCATGATTTCACCCTGTACAAGCCTGGTACGCTGAGCCGCCGGATCGAGCGGCGTATGGGGATGGCATCGATCAGGACCAATGACATGGCGCAGTACGCCGCGCTCTTGTGCCGCGATCCTACGGAGCTCGACCTGCTCGCTAAGGATCTGCTGATCAACGTAACCAGCTTCTTCCGCGACCCAGAGGTGTTTGAGCTGCTGGCGAAGCAGATCGTGCCTGAGCTGGTGGTCCGAGCCCGGTCGGACAATCACCCCGTTCGCATCTGGGTTGCCGGCTGCAGCACGGGGGAGGAGACCTATTCCCTGGTCATGCTGTTCCGCGAAGAGATCACCGCTTCCAACCTCGACGTCAAGCTGCAGGTGTTTGCCTCCGACGTCGATCCCGACGCAGTTGCGGCCGCACGGGAAGGATTATATCCCGAAACGATCGCGGCAGAGGTCTCGCCGGCACGGCTGTCTCGCTTTTTTTCGAAGGAAGACCGCGGATATCGGGCTTCGCCCGAGCTTCGCTCGGTGGTGGTGTTCACCGTGCAGGACCTCCTGGCCGATCCGCCATTCTCGCGTCTCGATCTGGTGTCGTGTCGCAACGTTCTGATTTACCTTCGCCCCGAGGCGCAGACCAAGGTTCTCTCGCTATTCCATTTCGCACTGCGGGAAGACGGTATCCTGCTGCTGGGCAGTTCAGAGACAGCCGGCGATGTGAAGGGCCGGTTCGACGTGATCTCCAAGCCGGGGCGACTTTATCGGCACGTTGGCCGCGCTCGTGCAGGCGAACTCGGTTTCCTGATGGCAGCGGGCGAGGGCGTAAAATCCTCGCCCCGAGCGGTACAAGGCCGCCCCGCCTCACGTGACGTTGCTCTCGCGGAGCTATGCCGCCGGTTGGTACTCGAAGCATATGCCCCGGCGGCGGTGCTGATCAATCGCAACAATGAGTGCCTTTATTCCCTGGGCCCGATCGACCAGTATCTGCGGGTGGCGCCCGGCCCGCCGACCCGCGATCTGCTGGCGATGACGCCGCAGGGCCAACGGACGAAACTGCGCGCGGCGATCCATGAAGCGACCCAACATAGCGGACGTGTGGTCGTGGCCGGCAGCGGCGGTGTCGATGGCGGTGGCGGCCGGTTTTCCATCGCCGTCCAGCCGGTCCTGAGCGACGGTGAGGCCCTTCTGCTGATCTGCTTCGTGGACGAGCCGAAGCCCGCGCAACGACCGAACCTTCCGGTCGCACCCGGAGACCGCAGCAAGATCGCCGAACTGGAGCAGGAACTCGCGGCCACCAGGGCGGAGCTGGATGGTGCGATCCGCAACTTGGAGATTTCCAACGAAGAACAACGGACCGTCAACGAGGAGGCGCTGTCCGTTAACGAGGAGTTCCAATCTACGAATGAGGAACTGCTAACCTCAAAAGAGGAATTGCAGTCGCTGAACGAGGAGCTGACCGCGCTCAACACCCAGCTCCAGGAAACGTTGGAGCGCCAGCGGACGACATCCAACGACCTGGAGAACATCCTCTACAGCACCGATGTCGCGACCCTGTTTCTCGACCAGGACCTCCACATCCGCTTCTTCACTCCGGCAACCAAACTATTGTTTAATGTGATCCCGACCGATGTCGGGCGGCCGATCGGCGATCTCACGTCGCTTGCAGTCGATGGCAGCCTGCTCCCCGACGCGCGGATGGTGCTGCAAGGACTGGCTCCGATCGAGCGAGAGATCGAGACACCGGCCGGTACCTGCTACGTTCGCCGCATCATGCCCTATCGCACCCAGGACAACGGGGTCGCGGGTGTTGTGATCACCTTTACCGATATCACCGAGCACAGGCGTGCCGCAGACGCCGTTCAGGCGGCCAGGCAGCAGGCGGACTTAGCAAATGCCGCGAAGTCGCGGTTTCTCGCCGCCGCAAGCCACGACCTTCGCCAGCCACTGCAGACACTTGCGCTAATCCAGGGGCTGCTTGCGCAGACCCTCCAGGGGAAACAGCCGCTGCAACTGCTCACGCGCTTCGAGGAAACGTTGGACGCCATGTCCGGCATGCTGAACACGCTGCTGGACATCAACCAGCTTGAGGTCGGGGTTGTGCATGTCGAGCCGGCGAGCTTTCCCGTCAATGATCTGCTGGAGCGGCTGCAGAACGAGTTCATCTATCACGCCCAGGCGCGCGGGCTCGCGTTTCATGTGGTTCCGTGCGGCCTGCGGGTCCGCAGCGATCCGCGTCTACTCGGTCAGATAATCCGCAACCTCATTTCCAACGCATTGAAATATACCCCGCGCGGAAAAATCCTGCTCGGATGCCGCCGTCATGGGGACATGCTGAGCATCGAGATCTGGGATACCGGCATCGGCATTCCGGAGGCGGAACTCCAAGCAATCTTCGAGGAATACCATCAGATCGACAATGTCGCGCGCGAACGAAGCCGGGGTCTGGGCCTTGGTCTGTCGATCGTGCAGCGCCTGGGGAGGCTGCTGGGTCATCAGGTGCGCGTTCGCTCGCGCCCGGGCAAGGGCTCTGTCTTCGCAGTTGACGTCATGCTCGCGCCGGATGCTGCCGCAAGCGCACCCGAACAGCCGCTTCAAAAGGAAAGTCAACGAAAGGGCGACGTCACTGAACATACGGGCACTATCCTCATCGTCGAGGACGATCCTGAGGTACGAGAGTTGCTCGAATTGCTCCTCAGGGACGAGGGCCACCACGTAACCAGCGCGCCGGACGCTGCGACGGCACTCGAACTGGTGGGGCACGCTGCGGTTCAGCCTGATCTGATTCTGGCGGATTACAATCTGCCGAACGGGATGGACGGGCTGCAGGCCACTACGAAGCTGCGGGAACAACTGCATCGGCAGATCCCGGTCATCATGCTGACGGGCGACATATCAAGCGGCACGCTCCGCGACATCGCGCAAGGCGACTGTGTGCACCTCTATAAGCCGGTGAAGGCGTCTGAGCTGACGCAGACCATTGGGCGGCTTCTCCCGATCTCGCCTTCGGCGGGTCACGCCGCTGCAGCCGTGGAGCCTGCAATCGGGCGCCCCGTGGAAGCCAGTCGTCCAGGTTCTCCTGTCATCTTCGTCGTGGACGACGACAACAACGTGCGTGCAGGCATACGCAGCATGCTTGAGGCGGACGGCAAGGTGGTTGAGGATTATGCGTCGGCCGAGGCGTTTCTTGCATCCTATAAGCCGGGCCACGACGGATGCCTGTTGGCAGATGCCTATCTGCCGGGGATGAGCGGTCTGCAGTTGTTGCGATGGGTGCATGGACATGGCCATCAGCTGCCCGCGATCATGATTACTGGAAACAGCGACGTGCCGACGGCCGTTGAGGCCATGAAGGCGGGCGCCCTCGATTTTATCGAGAAGCCGATCAGCCACGACGACCTGCTCGCCAGCATCAATCGCGCCCTGGAGCATTCTCAGGATTCGAGCAAGCTAGCAGGCTGGCAGGAGACAGCGGCCGCCCATGTCGCGAGCCTCACCTCCCGCCAACGCGAGATCATGGAACTGGTCCTTGCGGGTCACCCCAGCAAGAACATCGCTGCCGATCTGGGCATCAGTCAACGCACGGTCGAGAACCACCGCGCCGAGATCATGAAGCGAACCGGCACGCGGTCGCTGCCGGCCTTGGCCCGGCTGGCGCTTGCCGCCGCCGACCACCAGGAGACCGTGAACCCGAGAGCTAGCCCCACCGCACTGTCAATCCGATGTCTCCCGGCATCCCGCCAGGGAAGCTAATGACCTCGGCCACCAAGCCAAAGCCCTGCGGCCGAAGGTCCTCATCCCAAAACTTGTAAATGTCGGCTGCCTGCCCTCGAAGAGTTGCACTCCAGTCCGGCTGTCTTGAGCTGATCCGCCGGCCACGATCGGTGCAGGCGTCACTCGGGAACGCCAGAAGCTGGCACTGCTTCTCACCGCCCTCCGCGGCCTTCCGCATCTTGTCCAAAAGAACCTGCCGGTCCGGCCCAGCCAGGTGATCGGTCGTGCATCGGGCAACCCTCGCGCGCTCTATTTCGCTCCAGTGCGCCGTCTGGGCTGTTGCCTTGCGCCGAGTTTCCTCGACAGACGTTATCCTTAGCTCGTGTAAATCAAATGCCCGCGAACACTCATCTTGCAATGCCGCGACTGACGTGGACTGCGCCCCTTAAACTGCGACATGCCTGATCTTATACACCGTTCTGGAGGAGAACGGATGGGCAAACGACGAGGTCCGGACCGGGTCTACCCGCAGGCTTTGAAGCTTGCGGCGGTCGAGCGGATGGCAACAGCGACGAACATCACGGCGCTCTCGGGTGAACTCGGCATCCAGCGTGGGCTGCTGTATTTCTGGCGCTCGCGCTACCGCGCGGACGGCGTTGCGGGTTGCGCGAGCGCGGCGGGCGCAAGCGGGCCGTGGCTGTTGATTTTCGCTGAGAACTGACCCGGGTTCTTGTTACTTTGCAGCATGCTCGGGCCGTGTCCCACGTTGCCGAAGAATAGCTATACCGCCAACATTTGGCCACTGCCAAAACTTGCAGTTTCATGCGCAGCGCTTCCATCAGCCTATACCGGTGGCCACCATCGAAGCTGGAAGTAATGTCATCCAGGATCATGAAGCGCGCAGGGCCGGTCTGCTTGAGGCCGCCGCAAAGAAGATCGCGGCCGCAATGGAATTGCGATAACTCTCTGACAGCACGGCCCTAGCCGGGATTCCAGTCTCGGCGTGCCGCCAGCGATCCCAAAGGCCCTGCGACCATCCGAGTCGCGGTCGATGATTGTCGCCAATAGATTGCTTTTATGCGCTCGACATCGCGGACTGCAGCACCTCGGTCTGCGGTGGATGCACCAGCAGGGCAACCGCGAGTGCACCCAGCACGGCAATCGCCCCCGTCAGGACAAAAGCACCGACGAACGAGCCGCTCGACTGCACTATGTACCCCGTCGCCGCAGGGAGGTTCCCCGCCAGGTGCTGGCTCGCCGATGGTGCGGTCTGCGGGAGCGCGGTTCGGGACGCTTGAGCCAGCGATAGAGCGTGGCGCGTGCGACACCGACCGCCTCGGCGGCGTCGCTGGCCGAAAGGCCACGCCGGCGGACGATTTGCCAACGGGCGAGGATGTCGCGGCGTTGCGCTGCGGTGTGATCGCTGCGGGTGGTTTCGAGCCGCGACGCGGGGCGGGCGCCGCGATAGGCTGCGCCGTGGAGGCCAAACACCTTCATCGGGGATCTCCGGGGTTGGGTTGTGGCAAACCACAGCTTTCGGAGATCCCCGCTTCGCCGCAAGGCTGGCGGTCCCGGCCTGGCCGCCAACCCTCACATGCAATTGAATGGCGGCCGAAAACTTTAGCCACGTGCGACGCCCGCCGAGACCCCTCAGGTTCCCCCTAGGGGCAATCGTTATCGCGGGGGGCCGAATTCCTGCCCGCGGTCATCTCGAGCGACGAAAAGAGACCAAACGAGACGCGGTTTAGTATGTCATGCCAGCGCCTCGCGTTGGCATGTCCTCACAAGAGCCATGACGGTCCTACGTGAAAGTGATCCAGTCCGCGATAGCCGACCTGCAAAATGCCACGCCGCGCTGGATGGTCTGCTACGTGCTGCTCGGCTTTGTGCAGAGCGGCATGGTACCTATTATCCTGCCGCTTGCTGCCCAGCCCGGCCCGGCTGCAGGCCTGACCTACGCCGCCTTTGCCGGTACCGGGATCGCCGCGCCGTTCGTCGGTGCCTGGAGCGATAGGCACCGGAAGCACCGGCTGACACTCGCCTGCGGTCTTGGCCTCGCCGGGCTCGCGTTGTTGGCGCACATGCTGCCGGGCGGGATACCCCAGCGCATGGTCGCCGCGGCGCTTGTGGGGCTCGGCGTATCGAGCGCCAGCACCGTCGGCGTGATGTTCATCGTGGAGGTCGAGCCAGAATCGCGCTGGGACCAGCGCATTGGTGCGCTGCAGGCCTGCATCGGCGGCGGCCAACTCGCCGGATTGCTGATCGCGGGCCTTCTCGGGCTGCGACACGTAAAATACGCCTTCCTCCTCGGCGCGGCGCTGCTGCTGATTGCCGTGCCGTTGGCGCTGGCCCTTGCGCCGGACCCGACGGTTAAGGTGGATCGCCCGAGCATCGCGCCACGTCCCTCCCGCGGCGGCGACGCGGTGCCAATGGGTCCGCAGCGTTCCTTGCACCCGTGGACGTGGCGGGCACTCGCCAGGCTCGGTCATAGCGGGCTTGCCTGGTTTCTTGCCGCCTGGCTCGTGTCCTACACCGCGACCAACTGTCTCTCGGTGATGTTCACGGTTGTGATGGTCCACAATTATCACGCGCCGGCGACGCTGCCGACCACGGCCTACGCGATCGGCGTGGGCTGCAGCCTGTTGCTCTATCGGATGGTCGGCGCCTGGGACGCCCGTTTCGGCGCGTGGCATGTGTTGATCGCAGGACTTGGGCTGCGGGCGCTGGTGATCACGGGAATGGTGGCGCTGACCGCGCTGCATTCCAGCGCGACAGTGGTTCCGGTCCTGGTCTGCTTCGGCGCGACGCAGGTCATCTGGCCCCTGCTCTCCGTGGCCAGTAACACCCTCGCGGTCAAACTTTCCCCGGCGCACCGAGCCGAGAGTGTGGGCCTGCTCAATGCTGCGACCGCGCTGGGAGCAACGATCGGCGGCATCTTCGGTGGCATCCTGCTGCGCGCCGGCTTCGTCTGGCTTTGCGCCGCGGTACTCTGTGGGCTGCTGGCGGCGTTGCTGCTGGCCTGGCATCCGGAGGTGCGGCTGGAGCCGGCGTGATGCGAGCGGCGGGCTGCCCTGGACCGCACTGGCGGGGTTCGATCGCCCCGGGACCATTACCACCGAGCGGTGATCGGACCTTCAACCCGGTGTTGATCGGCCCATAATAGGACGAGCTAAGTAAGGGCGAAATTCGTGGTTTGATTCTTCAACCGTCATCTATCCCGCTTCAGCAGCCAGATTGGGGCGCGCAAGGCTGTAACCAGGACAAAAGGGAAACAATGATCATCGGCTCCTCGGATCAGGTTCCTCGCGCCACCCTGCTCAAGCGGTTCCCGGTACCGAGAAATTTCGGCGTGGCCCCGGAATCGCGCATCGGACGCGGGAAGATGTGGCCAGCGCCAGCCGGCGCTGCACGCGTCAAGTCATTCAAGATCTATCGCTACGATCCGGATTCCGGCGGGAACCCGCGCCTCGACACCTTCGAAGTCGATCTTGACGATTGCGGACCGATGGTTCTCGATGCGCTTTTCTGGATCAAGAACAAGGTGGATCCGACGCTCACCTTTCGCCGCTCGTGCCGCGAAGGCATCTGCGGCTCCTGCTCCATGAACATAGATGGCACGAACTGGCTCGCCTGCATGCGGGTCATTGCCGACCTGGCCACACCCGCAACGATCTATCCCCTGGCGAACATGGAAGTCATCAAGGACCTCGTTCCTGATCAGACGCATCTCTTTGCGCAATACGCGGCAATCGAACCCTGGCTCAAGTCCAAGACGCCCGCACCTGAAGCGGAGCGGCTGCAATCCAAGGAGGAGCGCAGCAAGGTCGACGGCTACTACGAATGCATCCTCTGCTTCTGCTGCACGTCCGGCTGCCCCAGCCACTGGTGGAATGGCAACCGCTTCCTGGGTCCCGCGGTACTTCTCCAGGCGTGGCGCTGGCTGGCTGACAGTCGTGACGAGGCGACGGGCGAGCGGCTCGACAATCTCGAAGATCCATTCCGGCTCTACCGCTGCCACACCATCCTCAATTGCACCCGGACCTGTCCGAAGGGATTGAACCCCGGCAAGGCCATTGCCGAAATCAAAAAGATGATGGTCGAGCGGCGAAGCTGACCGTTGCAGAAGGTGAGATTGACCATGGCCAACTCCACGGCAAAGCGACCCAGACCACTTTCCCCTAATATGCAGATCTATCGACCGCAGCTCACGTCGGTGTTGTCGATCGTCAATCGGCTCACCGGCATTGTTCTGAGCTTCTGTGCCGTCGTGCTGGTTGTGTGGCTGATCGCGGCCGCAACGGGACCGCAGAGCTACGCGGCGGTGCAGGGCGCCATCGGATCGCGGATTGGCCAGATCGTGCTGTTCGGATGCATTTTCAGCTTTTTCCTGCATTTCTGCGGCGGCATCCGGCATCTCGTCTGGGATACCGTGCACGGCTTCGAGCTCCGATCGATATACGCCTCGGGATGGACGGTCGTGGTAGCAAGCGTGATACTCACCGTGGTGGCCTGGGTCGCCAGCCTGATGATGACAGGGTAGGGTCGTGGACCGTCAAGACATGCGCTCGCCCCTTGCCCGCGCAATCGGGCTCGGTTCGGCTAAGGAGGGCGTCGGACAGTGGTGGGCGGAGCGTTTATCAGCAATCGCCCTCGTCCCGCTGACACTGTGGTTTGTCGCCTTGGTTATCACGCATACCGGCAGCGATTACGCCACCTTCATCGCATGGCTGAGGACGCCGCTCGCTACCATCCTGATGATCCTGCTGCTGATCGCCCTTTTCCATCACATGGCACTCGGCCTGCAGGTCGTGATCGAGGACTACGTACACTCCGGAGCCAAGCTCGCGGGGGTTATGGCCGTACGCCTGGGCTGCTTCGCACTTGCCTCCGCGGGTATCGTGGCCACCCTGCGTATTGGGTTCAGCGGTTGACGGGACGGGCACCGCCTGAATACGTGCAATGATGCCGCCAACGGATAGTGGTCGCCTTCTAAAAGTGGGCGCGCGACAGGCCGCCGGCACCCGATGGCCAAGAGGTGAAGCGATGTTCGTCGAAAGATTGTTGCCCCCCGCGCGTGAGAGACTTGTCACGATAGCGGATGACGCTCCGATGATCGAGGCAGCTAAACTCCTGGGCGCCGGGACCGATCTCGTTGTCGTTTGCGACTCTGCAGGACTTTTGGCCGGTGTCATCACGAAGACGGACGTCGTCGGCCAGATCAGCCGGTGTCAGGGAGCCAGCTGCATGACGGCGGCTTCATTGGTGATGACACGCAACGTCTTGCTCTGCCGGGCGGGCGACTGGCTGCGCGATGTCTGGGCACGAATGAAGGAGCGGAGCCTGAAGAATATTCCCATCGTGGATCAGGATTCCAGGCCGCTGGGAGTGCTCAATGCGCGAGACGCGCTGCAGGTTCTTCTGGAGGAGGCGCAGGACGAGGAGGCATTGCTGCGAGATTATGTGATGAATGTCGGATACCGTTGATCTGGCGGGGGCGAACACCCCATCCCGTTCCAATCGTCGTGGAGGTCAGAGGCAAGCGCATGACCCGAACACCCGACGACCTGCGTCAGCGCCAACGAGCGCTGTCCAGGTGGGACAATGAGGGAGGTGCCGTGCCGCCTGACCATCAGGCAAGCCCGGCACCGGATGGGGATGAACCGCCCCTTCCCGACATGGCGAACGCCGAACTGGAACAGCTACACATACGCATGATCGCTTTGGAAAATCTGGTTATCGCGCTGCTCGCCGCGGCAACCGATCAGCAGCTCGAACTGGCCCGCGAGATGACGGCCTACATATCTCCGAGGCCTGGCGCAACGCATCACCCGCTGACGACCCATGCGGCCCGTGACATGGCAAATATCCTCGAACGGGCCGCCCGCTTTCGGAGCGGGGAGCTGCCGTGAAGCAGAGACCACGCGATGGGCGTCACGTCTATCGTCCCAGCAGCAGGTCCCTCAGCACGATGGCGTCGTTGTGCGCCTCGTCATGGGCCGAATAGACCAGCGTGACCGGGCCCTGTCGTGCGAGGGCGCGCAATTGGTTCAGCAGATCGCCATTTCGGTGCAGCTCCGTGGCATAGCGGCGACGGAATTCCTCCCAGCGAGCCGGATCGTGCCCGAACCATTTTCGCAGCTCGGTGCTGGGCGCGATGTCCTTCATCCATTGGTCCAGGGCGGCGTCTGCCTTCGAAACCCCACGCGGCCACAATCGGTCGATCAGGATGCGAGTGCCATCCTCGGCGGCGGGAGGCTCGTACGCGCGCTTCAGTCTGACATTGTCCGCTGGGATTTTACTGCTCATCGGCTTCGCTACGTGCGAGCGGTCCCGCGCGTCCGTATCGTCACCCACCGGCGGCAATCTGCCGCTCGAGTTCGAGTTCAGTGCGCAGGCCATCGAGATCCCGATGGACAACCGCCATCGCGCGCTTCTGGCCGCCAAGCCAATAGGTGATGGTGCAGTCCCTGGCTTCGAGCGATCCCGCGATTTCGACTTGTCCCATCGTTCGGCGTGGCCGACGTAGCCGAGACCGAAATCGTATTGCTCGGTCCAGAAGAACGGCACGTGGTCGAAGCGCTCGCGCCGGCCGAGGATATTGTGCGCCGCAGTCTGGCCTTGGCGCTCGGCGACAACCCAGTGCTCAACGCGAATTCGCTCACCGGTGAGCTTGTCCGGCCAGCGCGCGATGTCACCGGCGGCGAAGATGCCCGGCACGCTCGTTTCGAGATATTCGTTCACGGTCACGCCGCGGTCGACCGCGAGCCCCGCCTGTTCCGCCAGTGAGGTTGCCGGCCGCACGCCGACCCCGACAACGACGAGGTCGGCCTGCAGGCGTGTCTTGTCCTTCAGGGTGACGCTCTGTTCGTCGATCGAGACCGCGGTTGTGCCGAGATGGAACGTCACGCCATGCTCCTCGTGCAGCTTGCGGAAAAAGGCTCCGGCTTCCGGTCCCAGGATCCGCTCCATCGGGATGGCCTCGGGCGCCACCACATGCACGTCGATGTTCCGCGCACGCAGCGATGCGGTCACCTCCAGGCCGATGAAGCTCGCCCCGATCACCACGGCGCGCTTTGACACCAGAGCCTTTGCGAGCAGGTCGCGGCTGTCCGCCACGCTCCGCAGGTAGTGCACTTGCGGGAGATCCCCGCCGGGGATGTCGAGCCGCACCGGCTCGGCGCCTGTCGCGAGCAGGAGCGCGTCGTAGCCGTGCTGGCTGCCGTCGGCGAGCTGAACGTGTCGGCTCGCGGTGTCGATTGCTGTCACCCGCGCACCGAGCTTCAGGTCGATATCATGCTCGCGGTAGAACTCAGCCGACCGGAGAGGATTGGAGTCCTCGGTCGTCGAGCCCGCGAGAAAGCCCTTTGACAGGTTGGGGCGGTCGCATGGGACGAACTCGTCGGCACTGAGCATCGTCAGCCGACCGGCGTAGCCCTCGCGACGGAGCATCTCGGCCGCCGCGTTGCCGGCGCCACCGCCGCCGACGATGACAACGGAGTTTGGCCCGCTAAGTGGCTTAGGTTGCGGCTGTCGAGCGACCCGCTCCAGTTTCTCCCGAACATACACAGCGCCGACCGGCGTTTCGAGCGGCGTGAACTGACACGCCACGTCACGCACTGTCTCAACCTGCCAATGGGACACTGGGTCCAGCGCCGGCGCGCGGAGCGCCTCGCCAGTGCAGATGCTGAAGCAGGCATGATGCCATTGGCATCGCAGCGTGTCGCCCACGAGCAGCCCCTGTTCGAGCGGAGCACCGTAGTGGGTGCAGATGGCGCCGATCGCGAACACCTCGTCACCCCGCCGGACGAGGATCACCGGTTCGCCCCGCGCGTGCCCAAGGAGCATGGTCCCGTCCGGGATCGTCGAGAGTTCAACGCCCTGGGTAAGATCGGGCCCGCTGAGTTTGGGCTTTTCATCGCTCATGGGATCCTCCTGTCTCAGATCGGCATCCGGTAGCCGTAGAACTCGTGGTCCTCGTTGTAGCCGCCCTCGCCGGCGCCGAGATCGGCGAAGTCGTGTACGAACTCGATGGCGGCGATCCACTTTACCATCTTGAAGCCCAACTCGTTCTCGCAGCGCAGCCGCAGCGGCGCACCGTGCAGCACGGTCAGGGGCGCACCATTCATCTCATAAGCAAGGATGGTCAGCTCGTGGCGCATGTTGCCGATCGTATGAACGTCGTAGTAACGGCCGGCATCGCCGCCGTCGGCGAAGGAGTAGAAGACGGCGTAGCGGGCATCCGCCTTCGGGCGCACCAGGTCGAGCATGCGACGCATGGGTACGCCGCCCCACTTGGCGACGCCGGACCAGCCCTGGATGCAGAAATGCGTCGTGATCTGCTCCCGCTTCGGCATCGCCATCAGCTCGGCCAGCGAGAACTCCCGTGGCTGCTCGACCAATCCGCCGACCCGCAGCCGGTAGCTCGCGAAGTTGTCCGCCAGCGGCGCGTCGAACGCGTCCCATTTCGGCATGGTGCCGTTGATCCAGAAGTGCGGCGAGATGTCGCGCTCGGTGAGCTGGGCGTTCGGTTCCCACCACTCGGCTAGGCCCTTGAGCCACCCGACCATGAACGCCCCGACCTTCTGGACAACCCGGGCATGACGGATGGTTAACGGCGAGGCTGCCCACCAGGCCAGCCCCACGATCAGCATGGCCACGATGAACCACGGAATCCCGACCCAGGAGCTGTTCGCGACACCCGCGAACATATGGTTGGTGTTCTGCCGCAGGCTGGTGACGAACACCATGATCCCGTGCGCCAGGATGAACAGCACGAACCAGGAGAACGAGATGAAGTGGATGGATCGCGCCGCCTGCCGGTTCAGCACGGTCCCGAGCAAGCCCAGCCGGTTGGAGATTGCCGGGCTCTGCATCAGGCCGGTCGCGATCGAGGCCGGTGCCGCAACGAACACCGTGATGAAATAGCTGAGTTGTTGCAGGCCGTTGTAGCGGGTCCAACTATGGTCCACCGGAAAGTCCAGCGACGCATACTGGATGGCGGTCGAGACCGCGTTCGGAAACACATCCCAGGTGACGGGCACCAGACGAAGCCATTGATTGGTCACGAACAGCAGCACGTAGAAGGCGACGCCGTTGAGCACCCACAGTAGGTTGACCGAGAAATGCCACCAGCGCGCGAGGCCGATGGAGTGGCGGATGCCGGGGATGCCCAGCCACCCCGGCAGCGTCACCGAATCGTCCTTCGAGGTCCAGACCCGGCCGGTCGGGACGGTTTTCTGGAAGCGGAACCAGTCGGTGCCGGGGGTGCAGTCGCGCTTCCAGTAAAGCCTTGGGTGATCGGCCAGAATCTGGATGCCGGCGCGGATGATGAACATCATGAACAGCATGTTCAGGAAGTGCTGCAGCCGCAGCCACCACGGAAAGCCGGTATCGACCGAGGGCGCGGCCTGCGGAATGCCACCGTATTCCTTAATGAAAGCCTGGACGCCTGGAAGCTCGCGCAGGCTTTGCGCGAGGGCGATCATGAACATCAGCGCCAGGGCCGCGATCGGCAGCGCCCAGAGGATGCTGATCCAGCGCCGGCCGATGCGGATCCGGGGAACGATGCCTTCCTGGGGAGGCAGCCAATGGCTGAGGACAATGCGGTCGTCCGCCGGGGTGAGGCTGGCCGCGATGGGATCGTGCGGCGGCGGGTCACCTTCACCGAGTCCGTCATGGTCTTGGCCTTTCTCTCAGGCTTGATCGTGCCTCGAACCATACTCCGCACTTTGCGGAGCGTCGGGTTCCAAAGCCGGTCTTAGCGCTCCCGCCCAGACCTGACGCTCCGAGCCGGAGCTGATCTCGGCAATATCGGAAAGCATGAACCGATGGCGATCGCTAGATCGGCTGGCCACCAGGGGCCGCGCGTATCCGGGGGCAAGCAACTCGACGGAACCCTCGGGCAGCGGCTCATGAGAGTCCGTAGACGACCAAGCTTTGGGACTCCACGGTGACGCGATCAGAACTCGACGAGATCGAGCGCATTCGGGTCTGGGCCTTGGCTAAGCTCCGGGATTGCCGAACGGGCGTAAAGGCATTATTGTCTTTACGCCTACGCAGGAGGCAGGAGTGCCACTCAATATCCGCAGCGACGACGTGAACCGGCTCGCCGAGAAGCTGGCAGCCCGGACGCACATGAACAAGACCGACGCGGTGAAGCGCGCCCTGGAGAACGAGCTCCGCCGGATTGAGGAGGCCGTGCCGCTCAGGGAGCGGCTGCGCCCGCTCCAGGATCGGGTGCTCGCCCGGCCGGCGACCGGGCTGGAAGCGGACAAGGCGTTCTACGACGAGCTCAGCGGCGACGCGTGATGTTCGTCGATGCGTCGGCCATCGTCGCTATCCTGACCCGCGAGCCGGAGGCAGACACTCTCGCCGATCTGTTGGGCGGGGCGCGCGAGCCGATCACTTCGCCGATCGCAGTTTTCGAGGCGACCCTGGGTCTCTGCCGCAAACGTCATGCGAGCGTCGAGGAGGCGGAGACGGATGTTCGCGACTTCCTCGCCACCGCTGGCGTCCGTCTTGTCTCGATCACGGCGAAAGAGGGGGAGACCGCGCTCCATGCCTTCTCGCGCTACGGAAAGGGCCGTGGCCATCCCGCCCAGCTCAACCTCGGCGATTGCTTCGCCTACGCGGTATCGAAGAATTACCGGGCGCCCCTTCTGTTCAAGGGAGAGGATTTCAACAAGACCGACATCCGATCCGCGGCCGAATCTCGGGCACTCTAAGCTGATTATGAGGATCAGCGTCGGTTGTCAGCACGTCGGAGACCTGCGCCTTCGTCGCCGACCAGAATTAGCCGACGCCGCATGTGACCGTGGCTGCCACCCATATCCCGAGTGCGAACGGTCCATGCGCATTTCGAGCGTCACGCATCTGCCGACGAGTGTCGGCGTCGCTTGAACGGCCCGGTTGCCCGCCGCTCTGCGAACGGAGCATTGCCCTCAACGGCCGCCCGCAAGGACGCGTTCACGGTACGCGCGCTCTCGAGAGTGGCCGACACGCTATCCTCTCCTGACGGGCATGCGCGTGCCTGTAGCGCCTGCTGAGTCAGGTGGGAAAGGCCGACATCCCCTTCACATCCCAATCGTTGCCCTTCTGGCCGTTGGCCATGTCGAATTCCTTCGGGTGGGGAGAATCCTTCCAGCGCCTGCTTTCGCGGCACCCGACCTTTCTGAGGGGCGGAGCACTTGCTCCGGTTATCTGCCGTCCCGCGGTTTCGACCCTTTCGGTATGGCGCTGCTGCGGCTCAACCGCTCCATGGCCTCTGCGGTCACCTCGGCCGAAATGCTCGCCAGCGTTGCTTCGACCGCGGACGGTGAGGCACCGGTGCGCGAGACGGAAGCGCGATGCGCCTCCTGGCGCTGAAGTGCAGAATTGATCTGAGCCTTGCCGGTCGGACTCCGGCCATCCTCCTCACCCATGTCCCATCTCCGATGCGATCTGCATCAGCAGCCCGCCACCGACAATTACCATCATCCCAGACAGCAAGAGCCAGTTCACGTACATGACCGGATCCCGGGGCAGATGCGTGCCGATCCAGACGGGAGAGAGCGGACCGGAGCAGACCATAAGCGCGGTCCCCACCGCTGCGACGGCGCCTCCCCACTGCATCAGCCTCATCGGCCTCATGGTATTCCTCCGAGGATCACCCCACTCGCGGTTCCTGGCGAAGCGGGCACGCCACCCGGGACGGCAGTTCGGGACATCCCCCTTCCGCAACTGCCGAAAGGAGGCGTTCTGGCTTCTGGTGGCACGCCGCGCAGGTCCCGCTTTGTCAAGACGATCGGACCAACCGGTCCCGACGGCAGCGATCTCAGCTTCAGCATGGCCGCCCCATTGATCAGCGTCCGGAAACGGTCGAACGATTTCCGGCGCATCAACGGCGTCGAGGGCGAGATCAACCCCGATACGGGGTCCAGGGCCTCGTCCGAAACAGCGCAGCCGATCCGGCGGCTGCCGTCACGGATCTCGAAACGGATGAAGTTGTTTTCGATTGTGGGCGCCGCGTTGGGGCGGTTGGTCATCGCCGATATCCTCCTAGGCGTGCACAATCGGTTCGCGCGGTCGATGACTGCGCATCGAAACGCCCCGCCCGAGTCTTGCGTATTCCCGAAAGAACAGCGCAAGCCCGAGCTGGCGGATCAGAAACCCATGTCGCCCATGCTGCCCATTCCACCGCCTGGCATGCTGGTCGCATTCCCTGACTTGTCCGGCCGTTCGGACACCGTCGCCTCCGTCGTGATCAGCAAGCCGGCTACGGAAGCCGCGTTCTGCAACGCAACTCGTACGACCTTCGTGGGATCGATAATGCCGGCGCCCACCATGTCCTTGAACTCGGCCTTCTGGGCGTCGAAGCCGTAATCGTACTGCCCGTTGTCCAGCACCTTTCCCGATACCACGGCGCCATCCTCTCCCGCATTCTCGGCGATCTGCCGCAGCGGCATCTGCGCGGCCTTGCGGACGATCTCGATGCCGACTTTCTGACCCTCATTCTCGGGCGTCAACTGTGCCAGGATCAGCGAGGCGCGAGCCAGCGCGACACCGCCACCGGGCACAATCCCTTCCTCGACCGCCGCGCGCGTTGCATGCAGCGCGTCGTCCACGCGGTCCTTGCGCTCCTTCACCTCGACCTCGGTCGAGCCGCCGACGCGAATCACGGCCACGCCGCCGGCGAGCTTCGCCAGCCGCTCCTGCAGCTTCTCGCGGTCGTAGTCGGAGGTCGTCTCCTCCACCTGCGCCCGGATCTGGTTGCAACGGCCCTTGATGTCCTCGCTCTTGCCGGCGCCCTCGACGATCGTGGTGTTCTCCTTCTCGATCAGCACGCGCTTGGCGCGGCCAAGCATTTCGAGCGTCACGTTCTCGAGCTTGATGCCAAGGTCCTCGCTGATCACCTGGCCGCCGGTCAGGATCGCGATGTCCTCGAGCATGACCTTGCGGCGGTCGCCGAAACCCGGGGCCTTCACGGCCGCGACCTTCAGCCCCCCACGCAGCTTGTTCACCACCAGCGTCGCGAGCGCCTCTCCCTCGATATCCTCGGCGATGATCAGCAGCGGCGCTCCCGATTGCGCCACGCTTTCCAGCAGTGGCAGAAATGTCTGCAGGCCGGAAAGCTTCTTCTCGTGAATCAGGACATAAGGGGCCGCCAGCTCCACGGTCAGCTTCTCGGTGTTCGTGATGAAGTAGGGGCTGAGATATCCACGGTCGAACTGCATGCCTTCGACAACGTCCAACTCGGTCGCCATCCCCTTGGCTTCCTCGACCGTGATGACGCCCTCGTTGCCGACTTTCTGCATGGCCTCGGCGATCATGCGACCGATTTCGGACTCACCATTCGCTGATATGGTTCCGACTTGCGCCGTCTCGGCCTCGGTCGTGATACGGCGGGTGCGCTTTCCGAGCTCATCCACGATGGCGAACACCGCCTTGTCCACGCCGCGCTTCAACTCCATGGGCGGCAGCCCGGCTGCGACCGCCTTGCCGCCTTCGTGGACGATGCTGCGCGCCAGCACGATGGCCGTCGTGGTCCCATCGCCCGCCATGTCGTTGGTCTTCGACGCCACCTCGCGCACGAGCTGGACACCCATGTTCTCGGTCTTCTCGGTTGCCTCGATCTCTGCGGCAACCGTCGCGCCATCCTTTGAGACGCGAGGGGCGCCGTAGCTCTTGTCGATCAGCACATTGCGACCCTTGGGGCCAAGCGTGACCTTCACCGCGTCGGCCAGCATATCCACCCCACGCAGCATTCGTCCGCGTGCGTCCGTTCCGAATCTCACGTCCTTGGCTGCCATGGTCTCGGTCTTTCCTGTGTCGGTCGGTGTTCGGTCTCGCGCAGCGTCGAACAGATGCCGCGGCGCGCCAGGTGGCTCTCAGCCGTTCGGCTTGCCCTGGACGACGCCCATGACGTCGCTCTCCTTCATGATCAGGAGTTCCTCGCCATCGATCTTCACCTCGGTGCCCGACCATTTGCCGAACAGCACGCGGTCAGCCGCCCTTGACGTCCAGCCCGAACATCCTGCCCTGCTCATCGCGGGCCCCGGGCCGACAGCGACAACTTCGCCCTCCATCGGCCTCTCCTTCACCGTGTCGGCGATGATGATCCCGCCGGACTCTCCTCCTCGGCGGCGATCCGCCGGACCACGATCCGGTCGTGCAAGGGACGAAACTTCATGGGGGGTCTTTCAATTTGTGCGGCTCACGGCGATCACTTGCCGGTTTTCTTCGTCGAGTCGAGTTTGACCGGAAGCTGGTATTGTGAAGCGAGGGTGCCGGCGATCGGCTTCTTGACTGCTGTCTTCGGCCTTTTCGGCTCGCGGTTGCCGCGCTGCCGTCCCTTGGCCATCGTGTCTTCCCTCCGGTTCGACCCGAAGCCCGGGCCCATTTGTCTCCCGGGCGAATTGCTTCGGGGACCGCGCGTAGTGGGCTGGCCTGCTCAGGCGCTCTGGAGCCGCGCGGCCTCATGGTGGGCCGCCGCGGGAACATCGTCCGTTAGCGGGCCGTCCACGTCGTCCGCCCACAAGCTCAAGCGGCCCGAGATGCCGCTCAGGCTCGCATGCAGCTTCTCCAGGGCTATGCCTTCGATGCGCATACGCGCGCTCGCACCCAACACGTCAGCTGCCGAGAACAAGCGCCGCTCGCCGATGTCTTCCAGAGCCATCCGGGAGATCGCGCACTGCATGCGGTGCCCGCCCTCGGTTATCTCGAATAGAACGCGACTGCCGTCCCGCCGGGGTAAGGAAAATGACGCCGCGAAAGCTAAGGTCGTCATGGATGTTCTCCAAAAAAACAGGTTTAAGAGGACAGCCACAACCAAAACGTGACTGGCTCGAAATGGCCGTCCTCCGGCTGAAATACAAGTGCTAACTTGAATGGTAAGGCAATTGGGTGTCGACGATTGAGCAACTGCTTTACCCCGGTGGAGGTGAGCGCGGCGGCGGGGCGCACCAACCGCGGGTGGGCGCGACGGATGCCGCTCAGCGTTTCGCGGATAGCCGGATGCGTGGCGACGAACGGAACACCGCGGCGGCGATGATGATAGGCGATGGCGGCGACGCGGCTGCCAAGGGCACTGCTGCCATGGGTGGTGGCGAGCGCGGCGAGCCAGGCGGCGACGAGCACGGGGTTGATCGGCAGGTCGGCGGGATCGGCGCCGTTCTGGCGGCGTCATCCGGAGAACTCGGCCCAGTCGCGCAGATAGGCTTTGCGGGTCGGTCAGCGATCGCGTCGGTCGCGTATTCGGCGGCGGACGCAACCGCATCGCGGAGCGGGCCTTCGATCAGTGCCTGCAGTTCAGCGGAGGGCGGATGATGGCGGGCGGGATGATCTCGACGGAGCGGTCGTCAGCCACGGTCGTGATCCTTTGCGGGCGCCCTGCCCCGCCCTATTATCAAGCGATGGACGTGACCCTGCCCCCGGACCTGGAGCGTTTCGCGACGGAGGCCATCGCCGCCGGGCGCTTCCGCGACCGCGATGAACTGGTCGCCGCCGGCATCGCGCTCCTGCGGCAAGCGGAAGCGGAGCACGCTGCCTTTGTACGCTCGCTGGAGGAGGCCGAGGCCGAGGGCGAGCGGGATGGGTTTGTGCCGGCCGAGCAGGTCCATCGGGACATGCGGGCGATGCTGGACGAGATGGCGCACGCCAAGGCGTGAGCCGACCAGCGGTCCTGACCCCGGCGGCGCAGCGCGAGCTGCGCCATGCGCTGCGCGAGATCGCGCGACAACATGGCCGCGGCGCACCGCCTGAACGACGCGGTCGAGCTGGCGGCCAAACGGCTGGGAGCGAACCCCCATCTCGGCCGGGCCCGCCCGTATCTGCCGGTGCTTTCGGGCGTGGCCGCTGCGCCGTTACGGCTATCTGCTCTTCTACGATTGCGCCACCGACCCGGTGCGCATCGTGCGGATCCTCCACATGGCGCGGGACCTGCCGCAGGCCTTGGCTGAACTGCGTGACCTGCCAGAGCCACCCGAGCCAAGCTGAGCGTCGCGACGGCCGTCCGGAACCCCCGCGTCTCTCGGGCTAACGCCCTGAAATCGCAACGCTGAACGCCGTCCTCCCTGCCCTTTCCGATCGCATTCTGCCGCACCTTGGCGCTCCGGAACGCCCGCGGGAATCCTCGCAGAGGCGTCGTGATTGTGGCAACTGGCGTGGTGCCCGGCATAACTGTCGAAAATGGGAATTTTGGGGGGTCAGAAGGCCGCGACGCCCCGGGTCGATGCGCCGGTCAATGTCCGGATAGGTCGCGCCGTCACCGCCCGGCAGCCGCGTGCACAGCAACGAGCCGCAGGTCCCGGCCGTGCCCGTAATACCACGCGAGCGAGCGGTTCACTTCGTTGCGACGCGATCACCTCCCGGGTTCGGCTTACGGGGAGGCGCGTGTCAGGCGGGGATCATAGAGCCAACGACGCAGCTTCTTGGCCGTGATGCGCGCGCTGTCTGGGTGAGATGGATTGACCAGCACACAACACTCTTCCGGCACGATGACGGAGGGGATCACCAGAACCGCCGAACTCACACCCCGCAGCCAATCCGTGCCGAAGCCAATGCTCACGCGACCTGCGGGCTCGGCATCCCAGCCTACCGGCAGGCTCGCCCGGGTCTCCCGCTGCGCGGCCGCCCAGACCGGATCGGGGATCGTGATCTCAACAAGGTAGCGGTTCAGCGGAAGGCCGCCCGCCGCGAGATGGACCAGGGTTTCCAGGCACGCGAGCGCGCGATTCTCTGCGGCATAGACGACGGCAATGCCCTTTTCGTTCCAGCGGCCGCCCGAGAGCTCCGCGCCTTTCCCGCCAGAGTTGTTCGCCTCGTAGGTCGGTGTGTCAGTGCCGATTCGATAAGCAATCGTGCTCACGCGTAAGCGCCGCTCTGCATTTGCGCGAGCAGCTGTGAGACGAGCGCCTGGCCCGTCATCGTACCCATCAGATCCAGTGGCCGAGCGCCGCCGAGTGCCGGTACCGGCGCGCTCATCCACGCCGACAACCAGGCGGCGGCATCGAAGCCGTCCGGGTTGCCCGATTCCTGAACCATTGTCTGAAGCTGGCCGAGCAGACGACCGACCCCCAACACACGCTCGCTTTCGGAGGGTGAGAGAGGGGCGTTGGTTCTGGCCTTTCGGTTCACGGTCGCCGTAGGGATCTGCAGCGCAGTCAACGCGTCGGCCTGCGGGACGTGCAATTCGCCAACTATGGCCTTCGCGTCTCGAGCACTGACGCCCCTCTTGATCCACCCGACCTGCGTCAGAGCAGGTGCCTTGTAGAGGGCAACAAACCCATCCTTCCGGGTCAGCTTAAACGCGAACGACACGCGAGCCTCGGCTTTTTTCGAGGAAGGCGTCCCTGGAGCCTTGAAGCGCTTCTTCCGTGTTTTTACCGCTCCCTGCACCCCAGAAAGGCCCTTTGATCCTGTTCGGTAGGGAGTTTGAGCGCGTGCCATTTGGTGCTCCTTTGAGCAAATAATATGCTCAAATGAGCACCGATACAAGATTGTCCAAGCCGCGGTCGGGTGAACGCGTGCTGCTCCAACGATGCTGGGCGTGATTGCGGTCGGTGGTACGGGCCAGTCAGCACGCCGGGCGCGGTATCAATCGTAGGGCGTGCCGTCCGCGTGCAGGTACTGCGACGCCCCCGGGCCGATGCGCAGGTCGATGTCTGGGTAGGTCGCGCCGTCACCGCCCGGCAGCCGCGTGCCCACTTCCAGCAGCAGAGCCTCCTTTTCGGAGCGGTTCTGGAAGTGGTGGCCGTCCGGGTCACCCGCCTTGAATCCCGCGCAGTCGCCCGGCCGCATGACCTCCTCACCCGCGTCGGTGACCATCACGACCTCGCCCTCGAGCACATAGACGAACTCGTCTTCGCCGTGCTGCCAGTGCCGCTGGCTCGACCATTGGCCCGGCGGCAGCCGGAGCAGGTTCACCCCGAACTGGGTCAGCCTGGCGGCGAGGCCGAGGCGGATACGCTCGCGGCGAAGACAGGGCGCGTCGTAGGGCGGCGGGTAGCTGGTGCCGCTGCGGCGCGGCGCCCCGCCAGCTCGATCTTCTTTCCCAAAATCATCCTCCACAGGCAAAGGCGTCCGGTCCCGGGCCATGGCCCGGCAAGTTCGCCGCCAGGCGAGCGGCTCACTCCGTTCGATGCACGCATCCGCCCCGGCTCGGTTGGGGAACCCGGCGGAATGTGGATTCACCTTCGGACCGAGGCCACCTAGATTCGGACGATGCCCATCCGCCCCGCCCTGCGCTGGCTCTATCCGATCGACTGGGCGCAGATCAGCCGGACCGTCCGCTTCGTGCGCGCCGGCGGACGCTGCGAGAGCTGCGGGCGGCCGCACGGGGCCACGCTGCGCTGCCTGCCGGATGGTCGCTGGCAGGACCCAAGCTCCGGGGCGTGGCGGGACCGACGCGGCCACCCAACCCACGCTCCGGAGGCCGGCGACATGGCCGCCCTGCGGGTCACCCGGGTGGTGCTGGCCGCCGCGCATCTCGACCACGATCCGACCAACAACCGTCTGCGCAATCTCCGCAGCCTCTGCCAGCGCTGCCACATGCTGCACGACCGGCCTTACCACCTGGCGCAGCGGTGGATCACCTTCCGGCGGCGCTGGGCAATCGGCGACCTCTTCCTCGGCCCCTATCCGCGCAACTGACACGGGCCGCGAAAGCAATCGAGGCGGCTTATGCAAGAAGGTGGCGAACGTCGCTGAGGGTAACCATTAGCGTCATCGGGTCGGCCGGCGATGGATCAAAGCCAAGGGCCAGGTAAAAGGCCTTGGCCTGCTCCGAAATCGCATGAACGACGATCCCGCGGATGCCAATCGTGTCGGCGGCATGCGCCACGCGGAGCGCGCAATCGCGGAACAGCGCGCGGCCAAGTCCCCTACCCTGTTGAGACTGATCCACAGCGAGCCGGCCAAGTACAACGACCGGAATTGGATCGGGCATATTGCGCCGAAACCGGCCAACGGTGTCGGCAACGGCAATCGCCCCCGAAGCGAGCGCGTAATACCCGACCACCTTGCGACCTTGGGCAACGACGAAGGTGCGCGACGCACCGCTTACCTGGTTTGCGCGCGCGCGGCGCTTGAGCCAGTCATCCAGCGAGAGAACGCCTGAGAAGAAATCGTCGAGTTCGTGAACATCGGCAAGCGGCTCGGGCCGTGAGAGCGGCACCGGCTACCTCCAAGGCGGCGCAAACTGCATCGTGCGCCGCAGACGGTCATTCGGCTTCGGCGGTTCGTCCAGCCGCGCCAGGAACTGCGCATAGGCCTCCGGGCTGATGATGAAAACCGTCCTGTCCAGGAGCGCTTCCTCAGCGGCGTGCCGCGCCGCTTCGAGCACGAAATCCGTGCGCGATTTGCCGGTGATTTTGGCGGCGCGGTCGATCAGCCCGCGTTCCTCCGGCTTGATGCGGAGATTGAGCGGCTCACGTGGGGTCGTCCTTGGGCTTGTCATGGCAGGCCCTCCTTTCCGAACTCATCATAGCAAGGTGTAACGCGTTTGTCGTTACACGGAGGAGTGCGCTTCTTGTGCCCGTGCCGCGTTGAGCTCTTCGAGAGGTAAAGGGCCGCGGCTGTCGCCGTGACGGGTTGAGGATCGAGAGAGAGGCTCTCGGCCGGTCCGTCGCGGAGATCAGCGATGAGCGATATGCGATGTGCTGGACCGTCAAGCAGAGTGCGACGGGCAGCTACAAGGTGGATGTCACGCGAGGGGAGCGGATCGGCCGGGTTTCGTCCGAGTGGTTCTCGCGCCCGGCGGATGAGCGCTTCCTGTCCCTGTCGGAGCTGTTCGCGTCGGTGAACGGCCGCGCCGAGCGGAGCCGGACCCGGACGGTCGAGAGTGCCGCGGTGCGGGTCGAAGCCAGCCGGGACGACGCCGAGCGGCTCACGCTGGTGCTGCCCGGCTCCGAGGCGCCGGTCGCTCCGACGCATTGGAGCTTCGGCCAGCTCGCGTCTCTGGTCGGCGCGCCGGCGAGCTACCTGCGCCAGCTCCCGGCACCGCTCGCCGGCATCAACCTGCAATACGGCCTGAGCACGCACCGCGCCGAGCAGGTCAAGACGCTCGAGACCGGCGATGGCCGGACGGAGCTGCGCGCCGTCACCGGCCCCGATTACGGCCGCATCTACGACCGCGAGCTGGTCGTCCGCCGTGCAGCGCATCGCCGGCAACGGCACGGGCGACACGCGCTGGAAGGTGCCGGGCACGCTCGACTGGTCGACGGGCACCTACAACCCGCATGTCGACATCACGAAGGACACGACCACGCTCTATGCGAGCGACCGCGACGTGTTCCTGTTCCTGGTCGACGACCTGAACCCGATCGAGGCGGGCCGGCTGCCCGACGGCTCGCCCGACCTCTACTTCCGGGGCTTCTACTGCTGGAACAGCGAGGTCGGCGCCAAGACGCTCGGGATGGCGTCGTTCTTCCTGCGGGCGGTGTGCCAGAACCGCAATCTCTGGGGCGTCGAGGATTTCGAGGAGATCACCATCCGGCATTCGAAATTCGCGGCGTCCCGCTTCGCGCGCGAGGCGGCGCCGGCGCTGACCCGCTTCGCCGAGTTCCTCGCCCGCGCCGTTCGTCAACGGCATCCGGGCGGCCCGGGCGCAGGTGGTGGCGCGCAGCGACGAGGACCGGACCGATTTCCTGCGCAAGCGCGGCTTCAGCAAGGGCGAGGCCACGAAGGTGATCGAGACCGTGCTGGCCGAGGAAGGCCGCAAGCCGGAGAGCGTGTTCGACTTCGTCCAGGGCATCACCGCCCTGGCGCGCGGCAAGACGCACCAGGACGCAAGGCTCGAGCTGGAAACGCGCGCCAAGCGGCTGCTCGACCGGGTGGCCGCCTAGCCTCTCCCGGGTCTCCTCCCCTGCGGTCCATCGATCCCGAAGAGGGAGAGGTGGGCCGCAGGTCTCGTGACGGGTTGAAGGCTGGGAGAGAGGCTCCCGGCCGCCCGTCGCGGAGAACGGACATGGCGTCCACCACCCAGAAGATCACTCTCAGCGTCTCGCGCGACATCCCCTTCAACAAGCTGCTGCTGAGCGGCTGCAACGTGCGCCGGATCAAGGCGGGCGTCTCGATCGAGCAGCTCGCCGACGACATCGCCCGGCGCACGCTGCTGCAATCCCTCACCGTGCGGCCCGTGCTGGACGCGGACGGCAACGAGACCGGCATGTACGACATCCCGGCCGGCGGCCGCCGCTACCGGGCGCTCGAGCTGCTGGTGAAGCAGAAGCGCCTGGCCAAGACGGCGCCGATCCCGTGCGTGATCCGCACCGGCGGCATCGCCGAGGAGGACAGCCTCGCCGAGAACGTGCAGCGCGCGCCGCTGCACCCGCTCGATCAGTTCCGCGCCTTCCTGGCGCTGCGCGAGAGGGGCCAGTCCGAGGAGGAGATCGCCGCCGCGTTCTTCGTGTCGGTATCCGTGGTCAGGCAGCGGCTGCGGCTGGCCTCGGTCTCGCCCCGGCTGCTGGAGGTCTATGCCGAGGACGGGATGACGCTCGACCAGCTGATGGCCTTCACCGTATCGGGCGATTGGGAGCGGCAGGAGCAGGTCTGGGATCGCCTGGCGTCGTCCTACAGCAAGGAGCCGTATGTCATCCGCCGCCTGCTGACCGAGGGCGCCGTGCGCGCGTCGGACAAGCGGGCGCGGTTCATCGGCGCGGCGTACGAGGAAGCGGGCGGCACCGTGCTGCGCGACCTGTTCCAGGGCGATGACGGCGGCTGGCTGCAGGACGTGGCGCTCGTCGACCGGCTGGTGGCCGAGCGGCTGGAGCGCGAGGCCAGCGCCGGTGCGGGAGGAGGGCTGGCGCTGGATCGAGGTCGCGGCCGATTTCCCCTACGGCCACCATTTCGGCCTGCGCCAGCTCCGCGGCGAGGTGGTCCCGCTGACCGAGGAGCAGGAGGCCGAGCGGGAGGCGCTGCAGGCCGAGTATGACCGTCTCGAGGAGGAATACGCCGACATCGAAGTGCCGGAGGAGGTCGAGCGGCGCTTCCAGGAGATCGAGACGGCCCTGGCCGCCCTCGGACGACCGCCCGGAGGTGTTCGACCCGGCCGAGATCGCCCGCGCCGGCGCCTACGTCAGCATCGACGGCGAGGGCCGGTTGCGGGTGGAGCGCGGCTTTGTCCGCCCCGAGGACGAGCTGCCGATCGCGCCCGAGCCCGATGCCGAGGGCGTGGACTCTACCGACGGTGACCCGGTTGAGCCGGCCATGGCACTGGCAGCGCAGAGCGGGAGCGAGGGCGACGCCATCTACGGCGCGCCGCAGGCCGCGGCGGAGCCGGAGGAGGATGACGGCATCAAGCCCCTGCCCGACCGGCTGCTGACGGAGCTGACCGCGCACCGGACCCTGGCGCTTCGGGTGGCGCTGGGCGAGCACCGGGAAGTGGCATTCCTGGCGGCGCTGCACGCCTTCTGCCTGCGGGTGTTCTACAGCTACGCGCTCGACTCCTGCCTCGAGCTCGACCTGAAGAGCGTCGCGTTCACCGCGCAGGCGCCGGGCCTGAACGACACCGCGATGGCCCGGGCGCTGGCGGATCGGCACCAGTTCTGGCTGGCGACGCTGCCCAAGCAGCCCGAGGATCTCTGGGCCGCCTTGTCGCGGCTCGATGGGCCGGAGCGCGAGGCGCTGTTCGCGCACTGCGTCGGGCTCAGCGTGAACGCGGTGCACGAGGCCTACAACCGCCGTCCGCGGGCGTTGGCGCATGCCGACGTGCTGGCGCAGGCGGTCGGGCTCGACATGGCGGCGGCAGGCTGGACGGCGACGGTGGACAGCTACCTGGGCCGGGTCACCAAGGCCCGCATCGTGGAGGCCGTGCGCGAGGCCAAGGGCGACCAGGCCGCCGAGGCGATCGCGCCGCTGAAGAAGGGCGAGATGGCCGAGAAGGCGCAGGAGCTGCTGGCCGGCACCGGCTGGCTGCCCGAGCCGCTGCGCACGCCAGGGCAGGCGGTCACGGAAGCTGCGGCTGTTCCGCAGGCCGAGGAGGCACTCGTCGCCGGTTCGGATGAGCGCGAGGCCGAGCCGGATGCCCCGGCAGAGTGGCCGGTCGCGGCCGAGTAGGCCCCCTCCCCTCCCCTCGTTCCAAAGGGCTCGCCGGCGACGGCGAGCCCTTTCTTCTTTTCGGAGGTCATCATGCCGGACAGCGTGTCCGAGCTGGCGCGCCGGCTCGCGGAGAACGCCGAGGCGGTCTGTCGCCATTACCTCTCCAACGGTCGCCGGGCCGGCGCCTACTGGCGGGTCGGCGATGTCCGCAACTCGCCCGGGAGCAGCCTCTATGTCCGCCTGCGCGGCCCCAGCTCCGGCAAGGGCGCGGCGGGCAAGTGGACCGACGCCGCGACCGGCGAGCACGGCGACCTGCTCGACCTGATCCGGGCCGCCCGGAACCTGCGCGGAATGGACGACGCCCTGGACGAAGCGCGTCGCTTCCTGGGGCTGGTCGGGACGGCACCGCAACCCCCCTCTCCCGCATCGGCCGGATCGCCGGAGGCCGCGCGGCGGCTATGGGCCATGTCCAAGCCGATCGCCGGCACGTTGGCCGAGGCCTATTTGCGAGCGCGCGGCATCGACGTGGGCCGGCACGGCACGGACGCGCTCCGCTTCCACCCGCGCTGCTTCTACCGGGCAGAGCCTGACAGCGACGGCGCGCGCGACACCTGGCCTGCCGTGATCGCTGCCGTGACCACTACGGATGGCGGGATTACCGGATTGCAGCGCACCTGGCTCGACCCGGCCAGCTGCACGAAGGCACCGGTCACGACGCCGCGGCGGGCCATGGGTCATCTGCTGGGTCACGCGGTCCGGTTCGGCACGGCCTTCGACGTGATGGCGGCGGGCGAAGGCATCGAGACGGTGCTGTCGCTGCGACGGGTCCTGCCAAGCATGCCGATGGCGGCCGCCCTCTCGGCCGGGCACCTCGCCGCCCTTCTGCCTCCGCCGGGTCTGCGCCGCCTCTACATCGCGCGCGACAACGACCCCGCCGGGCACTGGGCGGCGGACCGGCTGGCCACCAGGATGCAGGAGGCCGGGATCGAGGCCATCGTGCTGGCACCGGAGCTGGGCGACTTCAATGACGTCCTCCGGCAGCTCGGACCCAAAGTGCTGTCGGGCACGGTGCGCACGCAGCTCGCCCCGGATGACGTGGCCCGGTTCTGGCGATCGCCGGATCCTGGCGGACGAAGACCGTGACGATGGGCCGGCATGGGATCGGGGCTTGCGCCGTCACCATGGCCAGCACCGGCCTGGGAGCGCGCCCACGGCCTTCTGAGAGGGCGATCGGACCGGAGGCGGCCCGGGCCGGCAACGGCTGAGGGCGGCTATTCTTCCGCCGGCGCAAGGACACCCCACGCGCGAGCGCGTGGGGACCCCGTCAGCGCCTTTGCATCGCGAAGCAAAATAGCCGCCCCACGCCGTCCTCCGCTGCGCTGCGGCCGCTTCGCGGTGCAAGCCCGGTCCGCCCCCGGTCTTCGACGCCCGCGAAGGCCGCGATGGGCGCGGCCGCAAGCCGGAGCCGACCACGATGACCCGCAACTCCCTTCCCGACCACGAGCCGCACCACGCCGCATCCTCGACCGCCACCCTCCTCACCGAGCTCCAGCTCTACGGCCACCGTCCCTTCCAGGATGAGCCCGACAGCCGCCCGATGCCCGACGAGCGCCAGGTCGGCGCCGCACTGGCCGACATCTTCGACGCCCTGGTCGCCACCCTCACCGACACCCGTCTCGAACCCGACCTCGAGGACCTGCTCTGGTCCACGGTCAACCTGTTCCACCGCGCCGCCGACCGTGTCGAACGCGAGCTCGACAGCAACGAACAGGCGCAGCGGCGAGCGCAGCGCGATCAGGACGGCTCGGAAATCCGCTCGGTCGAGCTGGAGCGGCTGCTGGCGGAGGGCACGACGCTGATCGAGCGGCGCAACGCCTTCGAGGCCATGCGCGACCAGGCCGCCGAGCATTTCGAGACGCATACCGGCTCCGCCTGGCGACCCCGCACCGGCTCCAAGGTGAACCATCGCACCCTGACCGCGGCGATGATCGACAGCCGCGACTTCCTGGCCGCCAAGCGCCGGGCCGAGACCGAGGTGATGCTGCCGCCCGGCCCCAAGATCGCCTTCGCGGGCGGCTATGAGTGCAACGACCACCAGGCGATCTGGGCGGCGCTCGACCGGGTGCACGCCAAGCATCCCGGCATGGTGCTGCTGCACGGAGGATCGCCGAAAGGCGCCGAGCGCATCGCCGCCTGCTGGGCCGACACCCGCAAGGTGCCGCAGGTCGCCTTCAGGCCCGACTTCACCCGGCACAAGAACGCGGCCCCGTTCAAGCGCAACGACCAGCTGCTCGAGACCATGCCGATCGGCGTCGTGGTGTTCCCCGGCTCCGGCATCTCCGACAACCTCGCCGACAAGGCCAGGAAGCTCGGCATCCCGCTGCTCGACTACCGCAAGGGAGGGGGCGCTTAGCCCCTTACACCAGCGGCATGGAAACCTGAGTCATAGGGATTCCCCGACCGCGGGGCGGCATAATTCGGTTCTCGCCGAGGCTTGGGCGAGGTGATCATGGTGGCGGCGATTTCGATCACACGAACGGATCTGGACGCGACGGGACTGCGACGTGCGGCAGCGCGCACGTCCGGCGGCAACGTGGCGCGGCCGATGCTGGCGCTCGCGCTGGTGCTTGACGGATGGATGCGCGGCGAGGCCTCCGAGCAGTGCGGCATGGACCGGCAGACGTTGCGAGACTGGGTGCATTGAACCGTACCGGGTTTCCCGGAGGCCTCAGACCTTGAGAGGATGAGGCTATGGAGAAACAGAAGTCGTCGGCACGGTATTAGAGCGATTTTGGGCTGAGTGTGTGTAGCCGCAGTGCTGCAGGAATTTGCGGCATTCGGTTGCGGTGAAGGTGTCGACGATGGTGCCGATGCGGCGCCACAGGGCCTCGCGGCTTCTGGGCGCGGTCTTGCGCAAGAGCGATTTGAGCTTGGCGAAGGCCTGCTCGATCGGGTTCTGATCGAGCGAATAGGCGGGTAGGAGAAGGAACGCAGCGCCACGAGCTTCGATCGCCGCACGCACGCCGGCGACCTCGTGACTGCCGAGATTATCGGCGATCACGATTTCATCACCGTGCAGCATTGGCGCGAGAAACCGATCGATGTAGGCACGAAACGCCCGACCGTTCATGGCGCCATCGAGCACCATGGGCGCCACCACCCGGTCGTGGCGCAGACCGGCGATGAAGGTTGTAGTTTTCCAATGTCCCCACGGCACCGCGCCGACCAGGCGCTGACCTCGTGGCGCCCGGCCGCGCACCCGCGTCATGTTCGTCTTGGTCCAGGTCTCGTCGAGAAAGATCAAGCGCCGCCCATCGAGCTTGGGTTTCAGTTCGTTCCAGCGACGGCAGGCCTCGGCGACGTCCGGCCGCACCCGTTCGGCAGCGACCAGCGTCTTTTTTGAGCGTCAGCGCGAGCATGCGCAGCCGCGTCCACATCGTCTTCTGGCTCACCGCAATGCCCAGCTCCGCAAGCGCCCGCACCGCCAGCTCGGCAAGCGTCGCTTCCGGTTCGCGCCGAACCTGCGCGCGCAACGCTTCGTCATGCCCGGCCAATTTTGCCGGCCTATGCGAGCGTTGCGCCCCGGCGCAAAGCTCGCCCTGACGATCCCGCCGCTGACGAGCTTTGACCACATAAGAAGCACTGACACCGAACCGCTCGGCCAGTGCCGCGGCGGTGCCCTCCGCCGCCAACACCCGGTCCCGCAAATCCTGCCCGTATGCCTGCCCTCGACGCCACACCATCACCGCCTCCGGTCCATACCGGAGATCTACGAATCACACTTCACGCCCACGCCGGAACCCCGATTCCAGTCAACCGCAAACCGCTCTAAGACCGGTGAAACCGTCCATATTCGCTCCCAAACCCGACGGGCGGACGGAAGTATTTGGCCAGCGGAGGCAGCCTTTCCCGCGCGGCCGGATGGAAAGGTTCGGCTGACGGAGGACGCTGCCGTCTCCGGCTCATACGGCGACGTTTCACCAATGGGCTTGGTATGGTCCCAAAATGAAACAAACGCGCCCGACGCGGCACGAAAGTCCAATCCGCGGGAGGACACACAGCCTCTGACCGTTGCGCTCGAAGCCAGGGTGGGGATCGCTCTGTTGCAAGCGGCTCCTTTGTCCAACGCTACGCGGGCCCGGGCGCGACCGAGCGCGCTCGCGCCCTTGCCGGCGGCCAGCATCGCGAGCTAGGCGGCGACGAGCACGGGGTTGATGGGATCGGCACCGTTCTGCCTGCAACAAGCGGAAAACTCCACCCAGTCGCGCGGATAGGCCTTGCGGGTCGGCTCGGCGATGGCTTCTGTCGTTTATTCGGCGGCATCCGCCACGGCATCGCGCAGCCGGCCTTGCATCAAGGCCTGCAGTTCGGCCGAGGGGGGGATGATTGCGGGCAACACGGCGGCGAGTGCGGTCGTAATCTCGTTTGGCTCTGGACGTGATCCGGACCGCGGGACCGGATGATCTCGACGGACCGGTCGTCAGACATCACCGTCCTCCTTTGCGGACGCCCTGCCCCGCCCTATCATCAAGCCATGGACGTCACGCTTCCCCCCGAGCTCGAGCGCTTTGCGGCCGAGGCCATCGCGGCCGGGCGCTTTCGCGACCGCGATGAGCTGGTTGCGGCTGGCATCGAGCTGCTGCGGCACGCGGAGGCCGAGCGTGCTGAGCTCCTGGCGTCGGTTCTCGCGGCCAAGGAGGAATCGGACCGGGAGGGTTATCTGACCGGCGACGAGGTGACGGCACGGGTGCGGGAAACAATCGAGCGGAAGACTAACGCCGCGGCGTGAGCCGGCTGCGCAATTTCTCGCGCCGGGGAAGTCTCGACCTCGATCGCGCGATCGCTTGGCTGCTGGATCGTGGGGTCACACCGGCGACCGCCGAAGAGTGCCTGACCACGGTATTAGCCGCTGCCGCGCGTCTTGCCGAGCGCCCGGGACTGGGCCGGCAGCGAGCGGATCTCCTCCCCGCACCCTTTCGCTTCTGGTCGATCCCGCGCTGGAGGCTGCTGCTCGTATATGATCCGACAACCGAGCCCGCGACGATGCTGAGGGTATTGAACACCGCCCAGGATTTGCCGCGCTTGCTTGCTTACCTCCGCGACCTTCCAGACTGACCGGAGACCTGTTTACGCCCTTCAACCGACCGGTCGACCACAACAGTTCGCCACGGTGCAGGCTGATCGAGAGTGAGCGCGCCCTTGCGTGCGAGCTCCAGCCCGGCGACGAGCGTGCTGGCGAGTGCAGCGCGGCAGCGCAGGTCGCGTTCCGGGTCGTCCGCACGTACTTCCGGCAGGAAGGCTCCCAACGGACCGCCCTCGGACAGCGTCGGCAGCAGCGCCTGGATGCGCGCGATCGCATCGGTGACGCGCCAGAGCGGCGGCCGCGCCGCCCGGCTCGCCGCGACCGCTGCATCCGGCACGCGCAGCGCGGCGAGGCAGGCGCGCAGCAGTTCGGTCAGGTCGCCAACGCGACCGGCGGCCGGGATCTCCGCCTGCCCGCGCGGGAACACATCGCGGCCGAGCTGTGGGCGCCGGTCCAGCCAGGTGACGGCTGCGTGCAGCCGGACGCGATCGAGCAGGTGCCGCCGCAGATGCTCGGCTTCCGCGGTGGCGTCCTCTGCGGCCGCGCCGGCCGCCGGCACCAGCAGCCGCGAGCGCAGCCAGGTGAGCGTCGCCGCCATCACCAGCCACTCGCCCCAGTGCGCGAGGTGATCTCTGGCTCCGCCCTGCCCCGCCAGGGCCGCCTCCATCACCTCGACAAAGCAGCCGATCAGGGGCGCAACCGGCACGCTCGCGAGGTCGATCTTCCTGGTGCGGGCCATCTCCAGAAGCCAGTCGAGCGGCGCCTGAAAATCCCCCACGGTCAGCACCGGTGCGGCATTCCGCTCGGCGCCGCGCGGGTCCATTGCGTGCGGTGAATCCTCCCATCCCGTGCTCGCCGCCATGTCGCGGGCGTCCTTCCGCGGAAGATCCGCCTCTCCCGTCATGCGGTCCCGTAGGTTGGACGAATATCGAAGCGCAGCGTCGGCCAGCCTGCGGCGATGGTCGCGAGCGCCCGCCAGGGGGTCCAGTCGGCAGACCAGCAGGTCACGTGAAAGGCGCCCTGGCCTTCCCCCGACCGCCCTGCCCGGCCCTCACCGGATGACACCGCTTCCGCCACATGACGCAGCGCCTCCGTGGTGCCCCAGTGCCGCCAGAGCCAGGCGAGCGCGGCGGGATCGTCGAGCCCCAGCCGAAGCACCGCGCCCGGCACCGGCACCAGCGCATGGAGGTCGAAGGGACACGCGCGACTGTGGCCGACGCACCGGACCGCGAGTTCGTGCCGGCGCGCCACGGCATCGCGGAGCTGGCGCGCCAGGATGCGGGCGCCGGCCAGCGACAGCGTGCGGCGCTGCGGGACCGGTGGCGCCACGAGACGGTGGAAGCAGTCCTCCTCGATGCGGTCGAGGTCGAGCTGCCAGGGAATGCTGCCGGACCCGGCCGCCGCTTCGCGGAACTCCGCGACGTGGTCCACCGGCCCGGTGACCGTCAGCTGATGATGCAGCCAATCGGTGTGCGCGAGCCGGAGCGGTGCCCCTACATGCGTCGAACGATGACCGGACCCGGTTGTGCACGCGGCGGCAACCAGAAGCGCGTCGGAAGCCGTTATGCCCGGGAGCGAGAGGCCAGGCCCGGCGGGCGGGGCGGATGGCGCGACCCCGGATCGCGACGGATCGGCCGCGGTCGCATCCTCCGTTTCGGGAGCCCCTGAACCGGGCCGCGGCGCGGCGAGGTCACGCAGCCACGCCTCGAGCGCCTCGCTCGCTCCGTTCGCCTTCGCGGTTACGGAACCTGTCACGATTGCGCTTCCCCCGGGGCGCCGCGCCCCCGCTTGGTGCGGCGAAGCAGGATGCGGCGGATGGCGTCGGGGCCAAGCCGGCGATGCTCGACATTGCCCCAGCGGTCGATCTTGCGGAACACCGGCCCGAACTGCGTGTCCGACGTTCGCAGCCAGTCTTCCAGCGCGTGCACCGGGCAGGCGCGCAACGCGGCGCCGCGCATGAGGACGACCTGCCTTGGCTCGCTCCCCAGGCGTTCGAGCGAAAGATCTACACCGCCAGCCATGAATCGAAGATGCTCCACGTCGACGCCGACAAGCGCGGAGCGTCCGAGGCCAGCGGCGGCCAGCAGCAGCAGGGCGCGGTCGCGCAACCCACGGAGGTCACGCGGACAAGCGGCGGCCAGCCGGACGAGCCGCGCGGGCGATGGCGCCGGCGCACGCCGGGGTGTCGCAGCAGTCCGGGCGGCGCGCAGGACAGCGCGCGTCTCCACGTTGCGTGTTGGCACTGGCAGGCGGCGGTCGCGGTGCACCCGGGCAATGGCGGCCGCCCGGCGGGTCAGCGCGCCGGGGCTGAGCCGCGGGACTGCGTCGGCCAGGAAGGCGGCGACGGCGGCCGGCGTGGCGGGCAACGGGCAAAGCCCCGCGGTGATGCACCACGCGGTGAAGGCACGCCAGTCGGCGCGGTAGAGCCTTTCGGTCTCCGCGGCCTGGCCCCGCCCGGCGGCGATCGCGTGTGCCGCATCGGACAAAGGCACGACGCTCCCTTCCTCTCCCGGCCCTGCTTCCATGAAACCTCTCTGCCATGCCGGTCGGCGACGACCGGATTCCGCAGAGCTTACGAGCCTTTCGCGATTTGCGGCAACTGCGACTAAGGCGTGGTAAGAAGACGCATGTCCGATAAGATAGCTTGTGGGACATACAAACGCAGCCTAAATTCACCGCCGGAACCTGGCTCAAAGCCCGCCCGCACCGGGGAGAATCGCCGCTTGAACAACCTGCCGCCATCCGATGCGACCCCGGTCCCCCTCCCCGGCCCCGATGACGTGGTGTCCGCGGGGTCCGCGGCGCCGGTCGGCGGCCCGCCGCGCGCGGTCGCAAGCTGGTTCGACGCCATGGCGGCCGCCGACAAGCCAGAGAATGACGGCACCCTCGCCGCCGCCCACGCATCCGCCCGTGTCTACCGCAGCCGCGCCAAGGCAGAAAACACGCGCACCGCCTACCGCGCGGCCGTCCGCGCCTGGTGCGCCTGGTGCGACCAGCACGGCCTCTCCCCCCTCCCCGCCGCCAGCCGGGATGTCGCCGCCTTCCTCGCCGCCGGCCGCGACCAGGGCCAGGCCGGCAACACCCTCCGCCTGCGCGCCGCCGCGCTCCGCTTCCTGCACCGATCTGCCGGCCTCCCCTCCCCCACCGATAGCGCGGCCGTCGCCGAGACCCTGGCCGGCATCCGCCGCGACGCCCCCAACCCGCGGAAAAAGCGCGCCGCCACCCTCACCCTACTGCGCGAGCTGCTGGCGCCGATCCCCGACGATCTCCGCGGCCTCCGCGACCGCGCGCTGCTGCTGGTCGGCTTCGCCGGGGCGCTCCGCCGCTCCGAGCTTGCCGCCATCCTCGTCACCGACCTCGCCCGCACCGACCAGGGCTTCGAGCTGACGCTCACGCGCAGCAAGGGCGCGCAGACCGACCCGGTCCTGGTCCCCCTGCCCTACGGGAAAACAGAACTCTGCCCGGTGCGGGCGCTGACGCGCTGGCTCGCGGCCGCCGCGATCACCGACGGGCCGGTCTTCCGCCGCCTCTGGGCGCCGCCACGGGCCGCCGCCGACCCCCCTCCCCCGCCGGTCATCGGCTTTGCCGCCCTGACGCCGCGCTCGATCGCCCGCATCATTCAGCTTCGGGCAGCGAATGCCGGCTTCCCGGCAGAGGAATTCGGCGGCCACAGCCTCAAGCGAGGCGCCCTCAGCACCGGCATGCAGGCCGGCGCCCACGCCGCCCAGCTCAAGCGCCTCGGCCGCCACAAAAGCTTCGACGTCCTCGGCGAATACCTCGAATTCGGGAACCTGTTCGACGCCCATCCGCTCCGCGACCTCCTGTAGGGCGCAATGGTCGCGAGCCTCGGTCAGGAGAGCGTGGGAGCCGCGCGGCGTAGCGAACCCGTAGAGGCCGGACATCCGGTCCCACACAACCCAATGACCAGTGATGCCCTTCTTTCACGAGCGAGGTCTCACTCGGGGCTCGTCCACGGCGTTGTCAGCCGGGAACTCCGAAACCCAGCTCCTAGGGCGGGTTGTCTTCGGGTCGAATTGGAAGGGGATTCCCGAATCGGCGGAAGTCCGATTCAACATGCGGGCTGGGCGTGGGGGCCAGCATGCATGGCACGAGCCTCCTCGATGGACCTGCGTCAGCGGGTCATGGCGGCAATCATGGGCGGGATGTCGGCGAACGCCGCGGCGGCTCGCTTCGGCGTGGCGGTGAGCACGGCAGTCCGGTGGGAGCAGCGATATCGGCAGACCGGCAGCGCGGCCCCGGGACAAATGGGTGGACACAAGCCTCGGCGGCTGATCGGTGCGCATCGGCTCTGGTTGCTGGAACGGTGCACTGACCGGCACTTCACGCTGCGCGGCCTGGTGCTGGAACTGGCCGAGCGGGGCCTCAAGGTGGACCGCCGCTCGGTTTGGCGGTTTGTGCATGACGAAGGGCTCAGCTTCAAAAAAACCGCTCGTCGCCGCCGAGCGCGACCGGCCCGACATTGCCCGGCGCCGCGCGCAATGGCAGGCCCGTCAGCATCGGATCGATCCGACGCGCCTGGTCTTCATCGATGGTTGAGCTCCGAAGGAGATCAACGGGACCAAGACCAACATGGCGCCGCTGCGCGGCTGGGGGCCGCGCGGTGCCCGGCTGCTCGCCAAGGTGCCCTGGGGGCACTGGAACACGATGACATTCATCGCCGCTTTGCGGGTCGACCGGATCGACGCGCCGTGGCTGCTCGACGGTCCGGTCAATGGCGCGAGTTTCCGCACCTATGTCGAGCAGGAACTCGTGCCAACCCTCGGCCCAGGCGACATCGTCATCCGACAACCTGGGCAGCCACAAAGGCCACGCCATCCGGGCCGCCATTCAGCGAGTTGGCGCCAAGCTGATCTTTCTGCCGCGATACTCACCCGACCTGAACCCCATCGAACAGGTCTTCGCCAAGCGCAAGCATCTGCTCCGCAACGTCGCCGCTCGCAGCCGCGACACCGTCACCAGGGCCGTCGGCGATCTGCTCAACAGCTTCACTTCCGCCGAATGCGCCAACTACTTCAGCAACTCAGGATATCGTTCAAGCTAAAGTCACCATGCTCTAGGTGTCTGGTCGCCGAATCTCACGCGTGCGGACGAGCCGCCCTCCCCAACTCCCACCGCGGCCAGTCATTCGGCGGGCAGCGAACTGTTCAGTCCGCGCGGCTCGCCGACCGGAAGTTTACCCGACAAGAGCCTAAAACGTAGCGCCCTGACCCTGGGTACGCGTGCCCGCAGCCTTGTCCGCACCGGTTCTCCTTTCCGGAGGCCCATCCTCTGCCTATAATCCACCCATGGAGATCGTGACCCTTCCGCCCGAATTGGAGAGGTTCGCTGTTGAGGCCGTGGCTGACGGTCGCTTCCGAAACATCTCGGCCGTCGTAGCCGCTGGCATGGAGCTGCTGCAGCGCCAGGAGGAAGCACGCGCGCATTTTATCGCGTCCCTGCAGGAAGCCGAGGCGGACGCAAATCGTGCAGGGTGCCTTTCCCTCGAGCAAGTAGATGCCGGGATGCGGCAGGCCATCCATGATGCGACCAATCGAGGCCAGTGACCCCTGACTTTCTGGCGCCATCCGCTGCTACCGACCTCTTTCAAGCCGTCGCCGACCTCGCCCGCGACAACGAGTTCGCCGCGGATGCGCTGCGCGAAGCCGCTCTCCGCGCCATGCGCCGAATCGTGGAACGCCCGCTGGTCGGGCATCTACGCCCGGATCTAGCACCTCCGCCCTATCGCTTCTGGCGCGTTACAGGGTTTCCCTACCTGATCGTCTACAATGCGGCGCACAAACCGCCTCTGGTCCTGCGCGTGCTCCACATGAGGCGCGACCTACCCCCGATTCTCGCGAGTTTGCTGGACCTCCCGGACTAGTCCCCTGCAGGCTCACTGTCCAAAATGCTTTTGTCCTCGGTGCTCTCCGACGGAGTTGCAGAGCTGCAACTCCGATCTGGACCGATGATATCGGTACGGCGATGACAGACGTACGGCGCGCCGATGCCAGGAGTACGCAGGAACGGATTCACCACGATGCTGGTGGTACACGACTCCGCGAAAGGCCCGATGAAGTCGGTACGTCTCCTATAGTCCTCACCTTAGAGAGTCCCCTCAGGCGTAACCGCAAGCAGCAGTGGCCAATGTACGGGTGGCATCGGTCGGCTTTTGCTTTTGGAGGCAGAATACGCGGATTTGCACAAGTGATTGGCTGTGTGCTCCTGTTGTGCTAGTCAATCGAGTATCTCTCGAAGTTCGAGTTGCACGTGAGGTCTCGCACCGTGGCATTTCGCTCCGCTCTCGGACAACAAGTTCATTTGGCCCTGGTCGAGAAGGGACCGCAGGCTGCCTCAGATGCCGCACGGCTGGCAGGGCAACCCGACCTGTTTGCCCGCGTGAGCGCGGTGGCAACAGAGGCGCCGACCCCAAATTTCCTGCATTCGGCGCTGTGCGCAATGTCCCTACCGGTGCGCCGGCCTCCCGACGAGCATGTGCCAATCATTCGGCAAGATGGGCAATACACCCTTGTGATCAACCCGAAGCCCAGAGTTGAGTTGGTTGATGGTCAGCAACGCCTGCGCAGTCTCGGCGTACCATTTGGCTCCCTGCCCCGCATCATTCTGATCCACGTCATGACCGAGGCTGTCCGCACCCGCTCGCGGCAGATCGTGCTTGGAAAGACCTTCACCGAATGGATGCGCCGGCTTGGCTACCAGACGATCAGCTACGGACCACGCGGCTCAGCCACCCTGATCCGCGACCAGCTTGACCGGCTGCTTGCTTGCGAATGGATGATCCGGTGGGACGGTGAGATTGAGGGCGGCACGCGCGAGTTCGGGATCCAGGAGATCAAGCTCACCAACCAATACGTGGGGCAGGAGGGCGCGAACGGAGCCTTTCTGCGCGAAATGCAGCTGACCGAGCCGTTTTTCGAGCATTTGCGTGAGCATGCGGTGCCGCTCAACGAGGTTGCTATCCGCCAGCTGCGTGATTTCGCGACCGCGCTCGACCTCTACACTTGGCTAGCCTACCGGCTGCCACGCATCGGCGCAAAGCGGGCGGCGACGCTGAGCTGGCAACAGCTGGCGGTGCATTTTGGCAATGATGGGAAGAACATCCGAAAGTTCCGTCAGACCATCCGGGACGCCTGGGAGCGGCTGGTTTCCGGGGTCTATCCCGAAGCAAGGGCAGACTTCGACACAACCATAATTCGGCTCTACCCCTCTCCCGCACCGCTGCAGCAGAAGCTGATCCCAGGGGCATCGCTCAAGATCCTGGCACCACCAACCGATGCGAACGGTACGCCGGCGGAGGTTTCCTCGCCAGGCCCGGTCGAGACCGACGAGGCGCGGTTCCTAGCCGCATTACAGCGCCTGATCACGCCGGCGGATTTCCGAAGCTGGTTCCGCTCTACCCGATTGGTGTTCGACGGCGGACAGCCGGTGCTGCTGGCATCGTCGAGCTTCGTCGCAAGCCATCTTCGCGCGCATTTCGCCCTTCCGCTCCGCCGAGCGGCCGAAAGCATCGGCCTCGGAGCGCCTGTCGAGATCGTCTTTCGGAACCAAGCATGACCGATCAAGAGCTCGCCGTGCTTCCCGCCGATTTGCCCATGGTGCAAGCAATCGGCGACCTTTACGGCCGCTCAATGCGAGTGATAGCAACGCTGCGCGGCAATTCCGCCGCTGCAGGCGCAGCCCGGCAAGCGCCTCGGTTTCCGATCACCCGTGTCGCCGAGCTGATCGGCCGGACCAGCGCCGCCATTCGCGAAGCGGAAAAGGACGGACGGCTGCCGCTGGTGCCGCGCACCTCGTCGGGACGACGGATCGGCTACACGCTCGCTGAGATCAATCGGATGCGGGAAGTGTTCGGGACAAGGCCGTGGCGCGTCGACGGGGATCCAGTCGCTGTGATCGCGGTGCAGAACTTCAAAGGCGGGGTAGGGAAGTCCACTGTCTCGGCGCATCTCGCGCAATACCTTGCCATCAGAGGCTATCGGGTCTGCCTCATCGATTGCGACAGCCAGGGCTCGTCCACCGCATTGTTCGGCTATGTGCCAGACCTCGATATCAAGGAGGAGGAGACGCTCTACCCGTTCTTCCGCAATCCCGAGACGACGAGCCTCGAGTATGCGGTGCGGCCTACGCATTGGGATGGACTTTACCTGATCCCGGCCAACCTCAAACTCTACTCCTCGGAATACGAGCTTGCGGCGCGGGTGGCCCGCGATGAGGCGCAACTCCTCAACCGGCTCGCAGAGGGCGTGGCCTCGATCGCGGATTTCTTCGATGTGATCATCCTCGATCCGCCGCCGGCACTTGGTACGATCTCGCTCTCGGTAATGCGGGCCTCGAACGCGCTGCTGGTGCCGATGCCCCCGACGGTCGTGGACTTCACGTCGACCACTACCTTCCTCGCCATGCTCTATGAAACCCTGCAGATCCTCGAAGAGCGGCATTTTCCGGTCGATTTCTCCTGGATGCGCTTCGTCGCGACAAGGGCAGACGAGCAGAAATCTATGCAGAAGGAGCTGCTCGTCCTGATGCGAAGCCTGTTCGGCGACACCTTGCTGCGGACCGTCGTCAAGGACAGCGCCGAGATCGACAACGCCTCAGCGCGACTGATGACGGTCTATGAGCTCGAGCAGCCGGTGACCTCGCGAGAGACCTATCAACGCTGCATGCTCTTCCTGAACGGCGCCAATGCCGAGATCGAGACGCAAATTCGGCTGACCTGGCCAAGCCACCGTGACCGATTACGCAGGGAAGGGGTGCTATGAGTGAGTTGCAGGGCTGCAACTTCGCCATAATAAACTGATAATACAGGGAATTTTCGATGGCGCTGGGGAATCGAGGGTTCGTGCAGGGGTTGGCCAGCGAGGCTGCGCCAGCCGCGCCGTTAGCAAAACTGCCGCCACGCACGAGCATCCTGCAGAGCCGGGAAAACCGTCTGGCGCAGCTCGCGGCGGGCCAGTCGGTCAGCCGGGTACACGAACTGGTGGATCCCGCGCGCTGCCGGATCTGGGAGGGGCACAACCGCGACTACACCGCGCTCGACGAGACGGCTTGCGCCGACCTGATCCAAAGTTTCACGTCGCATGGACGACAGGAGGTGCCGGCAATCGTCCGGCGGATCAGGGGAGATGCGGAGCACGACTTCGAGGTGATCTGTGGCGCACGGCGGCACTGGACGGCAAGCTGGTTGCGCGCGCATGGCCAGCCCAGCTTCGGCTTCCTGGTCGAGCCGCGCGAACTCGATGACGAGGAAGCGTTTCGTGTCGCAGACCTCGAGAACCGCAGCCGACGCGATCTCACCGACCTTGAACGGGCACGCGACTATGCGCGAGCGGTGGAGCGCTACTACGACGGCAACCAGCAACGCATGGCTGAGCGACTACAGGTTACCAAGAGTTGGCTGAGCCGCTATTTGGAGCTTGCTCGATTGCCACAAATCGTCGTCGCTGCCTTCGGCGCTAACAGCGCCATTGGCATCTCCCACGCGGCGCAGCTCGCTCCTGTGCTTCGTGCCGAAGCGCAGCGCGATGCGGTGCTTGCGGAAGCCGAGGCACTGGTGGCTGAGCAGCGCACGCGAAAAGGGGAGGGGAGCGAGCCCATCGGGAGTGCCGGTGTGGTGCAGCGCCTGCTGACAGCAGCACGTCCACGCCAGCCGGCGAGCCGCCCAATGATTTGCAACGTGAAAGACAAGGGCGGAGCGGTCATCGCCAAGGGAGTGCGTGTTGGGCGCGGAATCACCATAACACTGCCGCATCCTGGACGAGCCGGTCACCGCGAACTGCTCGACGCATGTGCGGAACTGTTGCAGCAGCTTGAGGTGGGGACCGATGCGGACGGTACGCGGGCTCGCGGAGCGAAACGGAAACGAGAGGGAAAGTCTCCAACACGATCGTAGTTTCGGTCGTTCGACAAACGTTTGATCTCGTTGGCTGTCGTCTTGGAGCGCCACAGGGCTCTGCTCACCTGTTGAGAGTTAGAGTTCGGACGAGGTCTTCGTGACGGGTTGAGGGCTGGGGAAGAGGTCTCCGGCGCCCGTCGTGGAGATCGCGTCTATGAACCAGTTTGCTGCGCTTGATGGACCACGAGGGATGGCCAGCGGCTACAAGGTTGACGTGAGCCGCGGTGATCGTGTTAGCCGGGTGTCGTCCGAGTGGTTCCGGCGACCGGCCGACGAGCGTTATCTATCGCTGTCCGATCTGATCCGGGCCGTCCGCAACCGGGCAGATCACAGCCGCACGCGCGTGGTGGAAAGCGCGCTGATCTACGTCGAGGCGAACCGCACCAATGCCGAGCGCCTGTCGCTGATCCTGCCGGGCTCGGAGACGCCGGTCGCACCGACACATTGGAGCTTCAGCCAGCTCGCCAGCCTGGTTGGGGCACCTGCAACCTATCTTCGTCAGCTGCCAGCGACGCTCGCGGGAATCAATCTGCAATATGGCCTGAGCTCACATCGCGCCGAGCAGGTGAAGACGCTTGAGACCGAGGAGGGCCGCATCGAGTTGCGTGCCGTCACCGGGCCGGATTACGGGCGCATCTATGATCACGAGCTGGTCGAAGCCGTACAGTGCATCGCCGGCAATTGCACCGGCGACACGCGCTGGAAAGTGCCGGGTGTGCTCGACTGGTCGACCGGCACCTACAATCCGCACATCAATGTCGCGCAGGACACAACGACGCTCCACGCCTCCGACCGCGATGTCTTCCTGTTCCTGATGGATGACCTCAATCCCATCGAGGCCGGTCGTTTGCCCGACGGTTCGCCCGATCTCTTCTTCCGCGGCTTCTACTGCTGGAACTCCGAGGTAGGCGCCAAGACGCTCGGCATGGCGAGCTTCTATCTCCGGGCCGTGTGCCAGAACCGCAATCTCTGGGGCGTTGAGGATTTCGAGGAGATTACCATTCGGCACTCCAAATATGCCGCGTCGCGCTTTGCGAATGAGGCCGCGCCAGCGCTGCTGAACTTCGCCAATTCGTCGCCGATGCCATTCATCAACGGCATCAAGGCCGCACGCGAACGGATAGTGGCCCGCAACGACGGCGATCGCTCCGATTTCCTGCGACGACGCGGCTTTCCCAAGGGTGAGACCGGCAAGGTCATCGACGCGGTGCTGGCGGAGGAGGGACGGCCGCCCGAAAGCATCTTCGATTTCGTCCAGGGGATCACCGCCGTCGCGCGTGGGAAGACGCACCAGGACGCCCGGCTCGACATGGAGGCGAAGGCGAAGAAGCTGCTCGATCAGGCCGCTTGATGGGTTAGCGCGGGAGATGCAGGTTCCCGCGTCTCCGGCGTCCCTCGGGGAATTGCGCCGCCCTCCAGAGGAAGAGGGTGGCGCTTCGCTGCGTGACGGGTTTGAGGCCGAGAGAGTGGCTCCCGGTGCCCGTCACGGAGTGCATCCCCCATGGCAAGCGCCATCCAGAAGATCACGCTGGCAGCCTCGCGTGACATTCCTTTCAACAAGCTCGTGCTCAGCCAGTCCAACGTCCGCCGCATCAAAGCCGGTGTGTCGGTCGAGGAACTGGCCGAGTCTATTGCCCGCCGCGGCCTGATCCAGAGCCTCCACGTCCGGGCAGTGCTCGATGCGGAGGGGCAGGAGAGCGGCATATTCGAGGTTCCGGCCGGCGGCCGGCGCTATCGGGCATTGCAGTTGCTGGTGAAGCAGAAGCGGCTCGGCAAGGCCGCTCCGGTTCCCTGCGTCGTGTCCGCCAGTGAAGACGTTCTGATCGACGAGGTGTCGCTCGCGGAGAACATCGAGCGCGCACCGCTGCATCCGCTCGACCAGTTCCGTGCATTCCAGGCCATGCGCGTCAAGGGCATGACCGAGGAAGCCATCGCCGCTGCGTTTTTCGTGGCGGTGCAGCTGGTGAAGCAGCGGCTGCGCATTGCCGCCGTCTCGCACGCACTGCTCAGCGTCTATGCCGAGGATGGCATGACGCTCGAGATGCTGATGGCGTTCACGGTTTCGGAGGATCACGCCCGGCAGGAGCAGGTCTGGGAGGCGGTCCGTAACAGCTGGCAAAAGGAGCCGTATCAGATCCGGCGGATGCTCACCGAGACCGCCGTGCGCGCATCCGACAAGCGCGCGCTCTTCGTCGGGACCGACACATACGAGGCCGCGGGTGGCGCAGTGCTCCGCGATCTTTTTGAAGCTGATGACGGTGGCTGGCTGCAGGATGTCGGGCTGCTCGACCGGCTGGCGACGGAGAAGCTGAACACGGCCGCCGCTGAGATCGCCAGCGAAGGCTGGAAGTGGGTCGAAGTAGCGCCGAGCTTTCCTTACGGAGTGACGGACCGTCTTCGACGATTGGCCGGCGAACCGCTCGACCGGACGGTGGAGGAGCAGGCGACGATCGAGGCGTTCAACGCCGAATATGGGCGGCTCGAGGCTGAATACGAGACCAGCGGCGAACTGCCGGATGAGATCGACGAACGCCTTGGTGAGATCGAAGCGGCGCTTGCGCGCTTCGAGCAGCGGCCGGCCCGCTACGATCCGGTGGAGATGGCACAAGCCGGCGTCTTCGTGAGTATCGGCTTAGATGGAACACTGTCGGTCGAGCGGGGCTTTGTCCGCCCGCACGATGAGGTTCAGGCCGCGGCAGAAGGCGAGGGGAGCCAAGCGTCGGGCAATGGAGGTGATGCCGCCGATCCATCCGGTCTGCCTGGACAGAGCACCGTCGTCAGCATCAGCTCCTCGGCCCACCAGCCGGAAGACGACGAGGATGACGGCATCAGACCGCTCCCCGATCGCTTGCTCTCCGAACTGACGGCGCACCGCACGCTGGCGCTGCGCGATGCCCTGGCAAACAATCCACGCGTCGCCATGACGGCACTGCTGCACAAGCTGGTCGGCGACACTTTTCTGGGCCACGCCGCCACTGGCTGCATGGAGGCGAGTGTCCGGCAGGTGTCGTTTCCGCTTCAGGCGGGCGATCTGCAACACGGCCCCTCGGCAAAGTCGATCGCACAGCGGCATGCGGATTGGCGTGCGGAGTTGCCGACGGATGATGACGCGCTATGGGTTTGGCTATCGAAGCTTGATGAAGCGAGCCGCATGGCGCTGCTCGCCCACTGCGTCAGTCTCGGGGTGAATGCGCTTTACGAGAAAGCCACCCCGTGCGGTGGATACGGCGTCACGCCGGCTGGCTTGAAACTCCGTCTCGCTCAGGCCGACCGGCTGGCGCAGACGATTGGGCTAGACATGGCCGAGGCGGGTTGGCGACCGACGGTGGACAACTATCTCGGCCGCGTGACCAAAACCCGCATTCTCGAAGCCGTCTGCGAGGGAGCCGGTGAGCGCAGTGCTCAACTCATCGATCATCTGAAGAAGGCTGAGATGGCCAGGGAAGCCGAACGGTTGCTGGCCGATACCGGCTGGCTGCCCGAGCCGCTCCGCACGGCCGGTCTCGATGGTGATCGGGCCATGATGCCGTCGGCCGATATCGCCGAGGGCATCGATTCGCTGCCGGCTTTCCTCACGGCCGGTGAAGCGGACGATGGTGCAGGAGAAATGGAGGGCGAGGAAGCGCGCATGATCGCCGCGGAATAGCCGATAGCAGCGGGGGAGTGATCCCAATCGCTCCCCCCAATCAGCAGCCGGACGTCCAGTGTGCCGGCTTCCTGAAGCGCTCAACCTCACAGTGGCGCGCTTTCTGCGTGTCGGTCCTGCCGCCGTTTCGAGAGGGAGAGGGCCGCCGGGCGGGATGAGCCCGGGCGGTCCAGAGAGAGCCCTGTCCGGCTCGTCCTCTTCGCTCTCGTGAGGCTTCCACCGCCATGAACAACCTGTCCCCCGTGGCCGATGTTGCGGCCGCACCGCAATCGCGCGTGCGATCGCCGGCCGAGACCGCCGTTGCGATCCTCGCTGCGGCGGGTCTCCTGCTGACGCATCTGGAGCGCGGCGACTCTGTCGATGCCAGTGTTCTGCGCGACGCCATGGAAACGGCGTTCGGAGCGACGGACACGTCCGGCGCGTGGACCTGTAAAGCTGGCTACGAGGCGTGTGAAGTCGCTTCAGTCCTTTTCCTGCGCAAATTTGGAAAGGCGCTATTTCGCAGAGCGCTCTGTCCGACCGCATACCTCTCGGCACTGACCAGGATCAGCAACCTGCTTCCGACGCACACGCGTCGATCGGAGGAGTCCCAGGCGCTCCAACAATTCTCGACGCCCCTACCAGTGGGCTTCGCCGCGCTGACCGCCGCCGGCATCACGCCTGGTGACGTAGTGCTGGAACCGTCAGCGGGCACGGGCCTGCTCGCGATATTCGCCGAGATCGCCGGCACGACGCTCGCGCTCAACGAGCTCTCGGACCTGCGTGGGCATCTTCTCGCCTCCCTCTTTCCGGCCACTGATGTCACCCGGTTCGACGCCGCCCAAATCGACGACCATCTTGGTGTTGGTTCCGCGCCAAGCGTCATTCTGATGAACCCGCCGTTCTCGGCGATGACGCATGTCGCAAGCCGCGTTGCCGGTGCCTGCTTCCGCCATATCGCCTCGGCGCTGAACCGCCTCGCTCCCGGCGGCCGCCTGGTCACGATCACCGGGGCGAATGTCGGACCCGACCTGTCAGACTGGCGAGAAGCGTTCGCGCGCCTGCAGGAGAAGGGACGCGTGGTGTTCAACGCCGCCATCGCGGGCTCTGTCTATGCCAGGCACGGCACGAGCTTTCCGACAAGAACTCATCGTCATCGACAAAGTCCCTGCCGACGATGCGGCGATTTTGCCTGCTTCCCTCGGCACCGCGCCGGATGTCGCCGCCCTGCTGGCCTGGATCGCGGAGCAGGTGCCGCCACGGGCTGTTGGTCGGCCGGTCGCAGGAGCGGCTGCCAGCGCGCGCGTCGCACGTATTTTCACGTCGAGCAGAGCACGACCCCAACCGGTGCGCTCTTCCGCGCAGCTCGAGGGCATCGAGCTCAGCTACGACACCATCCACTGGATGCCACCCGAGAGTGCGCGGCTGACGGATGCCATCTACGAGGAATACGGATTGCAGTCGATTTGTATTCCCGGTGCGCACCCACACCCGTCAAAGCTCGTGCAATCCGCGGCAATGGCGTCGGTCGGACCGCCGAGGCCGAGCTATCGCCCCTGCCTGCCGGCAAACGTCGTCACGGATGGCCTGCTCTCTGACGCACAGTTGGAGACGGTCATCTACGCCGGGGAGGCGCATGGCGGCTATCTCGCGGGCTCCTGGGCAGTCGATGCGACTTTCGACCAGGTGTCTGCCATCGCCGCGGACGGAGAGAACACGGTCCGGTTTCGTCGCGGCTTCATGCTCGGCGATGGAACCGGCGCGGGGAAGGGCCGGCAGGCGGCCGGGATCATCCTCGACAACTGGATGCAAGGCCGCCGCAAGGCGGTCTGGATCAGCAAGTCCGACAAGCTGATCGAGGACGCGCAACGCGACTGGTCCGCGCTCGGCATGGAGCGGCTGCTCGTCACACCGCTGTCGCGCTTTCCCCAGGGCAGGCCGATCCAGCTGGAAGAAGGCATCCTGTTCACGACCTATGCCACACTCCGCTCGGACGAGCGAGGCGACAAGGCATCCCGCGTGCGGCAGATCGCCGACTGGTTCGGCGCCGCCTTCGACGGCGTGATCATCTTCGATGAGAGCCACGCGATGCAGAATGCCGGTGGAGGCAAGGGCGAGCGAGGCGACGTCACTCCCTCGCAGCAGGGCCGCGCCGGTCTCCGCCTGCAGCACGCACTTCCGACCGCCCGGGTCGTCTACGTCTCGGCGACTGGTGCCACAACGGTGCAAAATCTCGCCTATGCGCAGCGTCTCGGGCTGTGGGGTGGCGAGGACTTTCCCTTCAGCACCCGCGCCGAGTTCGTCACTGCGATCGAGGATGGCGGCGTGGCGGCCATGGAGGTGCTGGCCCGCGATCTCCGTGCACTGGGGCTCTACACCGCCCGGTCCCTCTCCTATGACGGCGTCGCGTATGAGCTCGTCGAGCACCGGCTGACCGACGAGCAGCGCCGCATCTACGACGCCTATGCCGGTGCTTTCGTGATCATTCATAACCATCTCGAGGCGGCGATGGAGGCTGCCAACATCACGAGCCGCGGCGAAACGCTGAACGGCCAGGCCAAGGCCGCCGCGCGGTCGGCCTTCGAGTTTGCCAAGCAACGCTTCTTCGGGCACCTCCTGACCAGCATGAAAACGCCGACGCTTATCCAGTCAATCCAGCGCGACCTCGAGGATGGTCGCGCCGCGGTTGTCCAGATCGTATCCACCGGCGAGGCGCTGTTGGAGCGGCGTCTCGCTGAAATCCCACCCGAACATTGGAACGACGTGCGCGTTGACATCACCCCGCGCGAATATGTGCTCTCCTACCTCCAGCATTCCTTTCCGGTGCAGCTCCACGAACCGTTCACCGACGCGGAGGGCAACCTTTCTTCACGGCCGATCTTCCGGGACGGCCAGCCGGTTGAAAGCCGAGAGGCGGTCGGACGACGCGATGCTCTCATCGAACATCTTGCTGGACTGCCGGCCGTTCCCGGTGCGCTCGATCAGATCGTGCAGCGGTTCGGCACGGACGTGGTCGCTGAGGTTACTGGCCGCTCCCGTCGTATCGTCCGCAAGGATGAGCGTTTCCTCGTCGAGAACCGCTCTTCCGCGGCCAATCTCGCTGAAGCCGCCGCTTTCATGGACGATGTGAAGCGGGTGCTCGTGTTCAGCGATGCCGGCGGCACCGGGCGCTCCTATCACGCCGAGCTGTCGGCGCGAAACCAGCGCCTCCGCGTACATTACCTGCTCGAACCCGGCTGGCGGGCCGACACCGCCATCCAGGGGCTCGGCCGCACCAATCGGACCAATCAGAAGCAGCCGCCCTTGTTTCGGCCCATCGCGACCGATGTGAAGGCCGAGAAGCGCTTCCTCTCAACTATCGCCCGTCGCCTTAACACCTTGGGCGCGATCACCCGCGGCCAGCGGCAGACGGGAGGGCAGGGGCTCTTTCGTCCCGAGGACAATCTGGAATCCGTCTATGCCCGCGATGCGCTGCGGCAGCTTTATCGGTTGATCGCGCGGGGCAGGATCGACGGTTGCTCTCTGCAGCAGTTCGAGGAGGTGACCGGCTTGAAGCTGGTCGATGCGACTGGCCTCAAGGACGAGCTGCCGCGGATCACCACCTTCCTCAACCGTTTGCTGGCGTTGACCCTGTCCTTGCAGAACGTCCTTTTCGCAGCCTTCGAGCAGCTGCTCGACGCCAAGGTAGCCGGCGCCATCGCCAGTGGGGTCTACGATGTCGGGTTGGAGACGCTGACAGCGGAAAGCTTCATCGTCACCGATCGCCAGACGATCTACACCCATCCTCCGACGGGCGCCGAAACCCGGCTGCTCACCATCATCGAACGCCAGCGCAATCGGCCGGTGACCGTTGCGCAGGCGCTTGAGCATCTTGCCGATCCCGGCGCGGTCCTTCTGATCAACGACCGCTCTGGGCGCGCCGCGGTGCAGGTGCCGGCACCGTCGCTGATGCTTGACGACGGGGAGATTGAGCGTCGCGTGCGGTTGCTTCGGCCGACGGAGCATCACCATACTTCGCTGAAGATGATGGCCGAGACACATTGGCAAACAGCGGATCGCGACGTCTTCGCCGCGATCTGGAACCGCGAGGTCGAGCAGGTGCCGGCTTTTGCTGAGAGCACGTTGCACATCGTGGCAGGACTTATCCTACCGGTGTGGAAGCGCCTACCGAACAAGTCCACGCGTGTCTACCGCCTTCAGACGGATGACGGCGAGCGCATCATAGGTCGCCGCGTCTCGCCCGCCTGGGCCGCGACCGCCGTCGGGACCGAGACGATCGACCTGACAGCGGAGGCGGCCCATGCTGTTCTGATCAGCGGACGGGCGGTGCTCGACATTTCCGAGGGGCTTCAGCTTCGGCGTGTGCGTGTCATGGGGTCGGATCGGATCGAGCTCTGCAATGTGGGCGAGGCAATGCGCGAGCGGTTGCGCGCCGACGGGCTCTTCACCGAGATCATCGCGTGGAAGCTCCGGTTCTTCGTGCCGACCGACGAGAAAGGTCCCGCTGTGCTCTCCAGGCTGCTCGGGGCGGTGTGCCGGCACTACCTCTCCGCCGGACATCGGCACGGCCATTACTGGCAGGTCGGCGACGTGCGCAACACTCCCGGCCAATCCATGTTCGTGCGGCTGCGCAATTCAACCAGGGCGCCTGCGGGAAAATGGACGGATGCCGCCACCGGTGAGCATGGCGATCTGCTCGACGTCATCCGCGCAAGCCGCGGTCTGACCGATTTCGCCGATGTCGTCGAGGATGCGCGTGTCTTCCTCAGCCAGCCGCGTTCCGATCCTGAGCCGGTCGTGCGCAACGGCAGAACGGCTGTCGCCGCGACCGGCTCGGCCGAGGCGGCGCGGCGCCTGTTCCGCCTGGCACGCCCGATAGAGGGCACGCTTGCGCAGACCTATCTGCATCAACGCGGGATCACGGCGCTGCACGAAACGACGGCTCTGCGCTTCCACCCTCGCTGCTACTACCGCATCAGGGAAAGCCCTCAGGGGGAGACCTGGCCCGCCATGGTCGCCGCGGTCACCGATCTCGACCGCAAATCACCGGTGTACACCGCACTTGGCTCGCGCCTGATGGCTTCGGCAAGGCACCCGTCGCCACGCCGCGGAAGGCGATGGGCGAGCTGCTCGGGCAGGCGGTTCGCATCGGCGCGGTCGACGACGTCATGGCGGCGGGGGAGGGCATCGAGACCATGCTGTCGCTGCGGCAGGTCGTGCCCGGCCTTCCAGTCGCCCCGGCGCTCTCCGCGGCGCTTCTCGGGGCGATCCTGCTCCCGTTGACGCTGCGCCGTCTCTACATCGTCCGCGACAACGATCCGGCCGGGGAGCGGGCCAGGGAGACGCTGACTGGGAGGGCAACCGCCGCCGGGATCGAGACGGTGACGCTGTGCCCGGTGCTCGGCGACCTGAACGAGGATCTCCGCGCCTTCGGTGCCGACGCGCTTCGCGGGCATCTGCGGGTCCAGCTCATGCCGCAGGACTTCACCCGGTTCTTGGTGGCTCCAGGATAGGCCAAGGAGTGGATAGCGGTGCGAGGCCCAGCATCCCGGGCCGGCGACCGCATAGTCGCGTCGGAGGACCGCGCCACGGCCTTCCTGAGGGCGATCGGCCGGCAAGCGGGCCGGATCGGCAATGGCGGCGGCAGAGGATTTTCCGCCGACAGGCAGAGCCTGCCTTTGCATCGCGAAGCAAAATCCTCGGCCTCCGCCATCCTCCGCTCTCGCTTCGGCCCTGCGCTGCGCTCCGGGTGCAGGTCCGCCCCGCCCGCCGGCTCCGCCGACATGAAGGCCGCGGCGGTCGCGGTCCAGCGACGGAGCATCCCATGCGCGAACACGACGACCACGAGCCCCGCCACGAGGCATCCTCAACCTCCTATGCTCTCCAGGAGCTGCAGCTCCTGGGATATCGTCCCTTCTCGGACGAGCCCGATTCCCGACCACTGCCGGAAGCGAATCGAATCGCCCGCGCGATCGCCGACATTTTCGACGCCTTGACCGCGACCCTCTCCGACACGCGCCTCGAACCCGATCTCGACGATCTCCTCTGGTCGGCCGTCCATCTCTTCCATCGCGCCGGTGAGCGGATCGACCGCGAGTTGGATGACAACGAGAACGCCCAGCATCGCAGCCAGCGCGAGCAGGATGGCAGCGAGGTGATGTCCGTTGAGCTGGAGCGGCTGAGCGCTGAAGGCCAGACACTGATCGAGCGCCGCGACAGCTTCGAGCTGATGCGCGACCTGGCCGCCGATCAGTTCGAGCGCCAGACCGGATCAGCTTGGCGTCCCCGCTCGGGATCGATGGTCAACCATCGCTCACTCACTGCCGCGATGATCGACAGCCGCGATTTCCTCGCCGCGAAGCGTCGCGCGGAGACCGAGGTGATGCTGCCGCCCGGGCCGAAGATCGCGTTCTCCGGTGGCGACACGGTCGACCATCAGCGCATCTGGTCCAAGCTCGATCAGATTTCGCGCCAAGCATCCCGATATGGTGCTGCTCCATGGCGGTTCACCGAAGGGGGCCGAGAAGATCGCCTCCCGCTGGGCCGACACCCGCAAGGTTCCGCAGATCGCGTTCAAGCCGGACTGGACCCGGCATGCCAAAGCCGCACCCTTCAAGCGCAACGATCAGATGCTTGCTGTCATGCCAATCGGGGTCGTGGTTTTTCCAGGAACCGGCATCCAGGACAATCTCGCCGACAAGGCCGGCAAGCTTGGCATCCCGGTCTTTCGCTTCGGATCGGGCGGCGCGTAAGCGCCGTTCGAACCCGATTGCAGGCGTCGCGATCAGGACACGGCACCGATCGGAAGCTTCGGCCGAATTGTGAATGCTGCGATTGTGATCAGCCGCTTCTTGGTGGGAAAACTCGAGCCGCCTGACGCTGTTCTGTCGCGGATTGATGTCTGATGAGACCTGTGCGCGGAAGGTTTGATCCGGCGCGAGACGGTCTGATTGGCTGCCATCTCGAGCGGTAGGTTAGCGATATGGCACGGCGACAGATTGGCCAGGAGCAGTTGGGACTGAGCAGGTCGCAATCACGTGGCGGAGCATGGCTCGACGAAATTGCGGGTCTGGTCGATTGGCTTGCACTGGATCGCGTGCTCGCCGACATCTCGGCGTCGGCCAAGGGAGAGCCCGGTTGGCCGCCATTGGCATTGTTCCGTGCCCTGCTGCTCGCGACATGGCACGACCTGTCGGACGTGCGCCTGGCGGAAGCGCTGGATGATCGGGCGAGCTTCCGCCGGTTCTGCGGCTTCGCCAGCCACGAGCCGACACCCGAGCGCACCGCTTTCGTTCGCTTCCGCGCCGAGTTGGTGCGCCGCGGACTGGACCGGGTGCTGTTCGAACTGGTGACATGTCAGCTTGATGCGTGTGGCCTGGTGGTGCGGACCGGCACTCTGGTGGACGCGACTTTGCTTCCGTCAGCCAGCATCGCGCACGACGCGGACGCGAGATGGGCCGGCCATCGCCGGCGCAAGCCCGTGCACGGCTACAAGGCGCATGTGACGACGGATCAGGAAGCTGGTCTGATCCGTGGTGTTGCGGTCACCACAGCCAACGTGCACGACGCGGCGGAACTCGATGCCACGCTGCCTGAAGCACCCGGCGAAACCTATGGTGACAGCGCCTATGCCGGGAACAGGCCGGAGGCGATCATCCGGGCCCGTGGCGGGACGCCGCGGGTCGTGCACACAGGAACCTGGGGCGGCGCGGATGCACTCGCGCGGCTGAAGGCACACAACGCGGAAGTGCGGCGCGTGCGGGCGCGGATCGAGAAGGTGTTCGGCACCATGAAGCGTAGCTACGGCCTGCGGCGAATGCGCTGGCTGGGCTTGGCGAAAGCCGGATTGCAGGTCCGCCTCGCTGCCATGGCCTACAACCTGCGCCGCAGCTGGAGGATGCTCGCCACCCAAAATGCGTAACCATGCTCGGAGTCTGTCCGCAGCGCGGGCAGTAACCCAGAAGAGCGACAGGTCGGGCCCAAACCCCGTCGCCGCAGGCTCAAATCATCCGATACCAACGGCAACAAGCCTTCCACGCACAGGTCTCATAGGCGCCGTCTGCGGCCAGGGCCAAAACGAAGCAGAGTACCTTGGAAGCGATTCCGGTGGCCGCCTTTGCGCCTCATGGCTACCGCCGATCTCCTCGCCTCGCGACAACCGTCCCGGTCGTTGTAACCTCCGCGCGGGAGGTGTAGTTCGCGATAACAGGGGAGATCGTGACGATGACCAGGGACGACCTGACCACCTGGGCAAAAGCCAATGGCTGGCGTACGATCGCCGGGCAACTGAGCCTTGCAAAGCCGCGTGCGCCCAACGAGCCGATCGTGCGCCTGCTGCTGAAGGCGACTGTAGCCACATTGGAAATTCGCAAGCCCGCGGGCAAGTGGGAGAAGGTCGCCAGCAGCCCCTATGCCAAGATTGCGCCCGACAGTGAGGGCGGTCCTCCACACGGGCTCGGCTTCGAGACGGTACCGAGCCTGTCCACGCTGATGCAGGACAATCGCGACCAGATGGTGTTCACCCGGATCGGTGGCTGACCCGTTCAGTCCCGCACCGCACTTGCACGAATGAGACCGTGGCTTGGCGCCCATTATCGGCGGCTCAGGTTCGCCACGCAGATGCCCGGAACCGGACCTTGCTGTCATGGATCGCGCTGACCGGGTTGCGTAGATTTCTGCCGGTCTGTGCGGCGCTCGTGCACGCTTACGGTCAGTTGAACTCGCGATCGCCGGCGTGCGATCGGCAGAGAAAGGCCGCGTAGCGCGCCGTGATCTCGGGCATGGTGGTTTCGCCCGGCGGCGGACGGGCAACACCGAATACATAGCGGGGAAAGTCGAGTGCTTCCTGGATGGCCCAAATTTCATCATGACACTCCGGAGGCAATATCCGAACCGGCTCTCCTACTGCAATCCAATTCAGTGGAACCACCGCATCTTCAGGCAGAACCGTACGCAGATGGACGATGCCGTTGACTCGTACCTCAGCGCGCGCCCCAATGCGAGCGCCGTTGAACACGGTAGCTCCCGTGGCCAGAAAAACGTTTTCTGCTATCGTGCAGCCCGTCAGGTACGCGCGTGGGCCGACCAGCACATGGTTACCAATCGTCACCGGGTTGTCGCGTACACCTCGAACTACCGCCGCGTCCATGACGACGCAGTTGGCCCCCAGTGCTATCGGCCCACTCTCAGCGGTCAGGACCGCGCCGAAAGCCGAGAGAACAATTCGGTCCGATCGTCACGTCGCCGCAGAGCGTAGCGGTCGGCGCAACACGTGAAGTCGGATCAATGACGGGCTTCGCACCACGATGTTCCAGCAGCATTACCTTGCATAGCTCCGGAGCTCACCGAACTGCTTGCAAGATCTGCGGGTCTGATCGCTTTCGACAAGCTCCAGGCAGCTCGCACGCAGTGCACACCGGCCGTCCTGCGCTCACGGTTCAGACCATGTCGGGGAAGGCATCTGCGGCACCCCGACAGACGCGTCCGTTGATAATGGCGGTTTAGAGCCCGTTTCAAAACTCTTGTACGACGCGGGTAAGGGGATTTATGAGAGGGGATGGCCTCTCCTCTGATGTCGGATTCGCTGTGGGCGATCATCGAACCGCTGTTTCCACCGGCGCCGATGCGGCGACAGGGTGGACGTCCACCGGTCCCAGCCCGAGCGGCGCTGACGGGCATTCTCTTTGTGCTGCGCTCCGGCATTCCATGGGCCATGCTGCCCATGGAGCTGGGCTGCGGTTCCGGCGTCACGTGCTGCGGCGATTGCGTGACTGGCAGGCCGCCGGCGTCTGGGATCGGCTGCACCGGGAGTTGCTGCGCCGATTGCGGGACGCGGATCGGATCGACTGGAGCCGGGCCTGCGTCGATGGATCATCCATCGCGGCAAAAAAGGGGGCGACGCCACGGGTCCGAACCCCACGGATCGCGGGCGGCCCGGCACGAAACGCCATCTCGCGACGGATCGGCAGGGTATCCCGCTGGCCGTTCTGCTGACCGGCGCCAACGTCCACGACAGCGTGCCGTTCGAAGCGCTGATCGATGCAATTCCCGCCATCGGCGGCAAACCGGGACGTCCCAGGCAACGGCCCGACAAGCTGCACGCCGACAAAGCCTACGATCACCGCCGCTGCCGTGATGCCTGCCGGCGCAGAAACATCGTGCCACGGATCGCCAGACGCGGCATCGAAAGCGCCGAGAAGCTCGGCCGCTACCGCTGGGTCATCGAGCGCAGCTTCGCCTGGCTCAACAAGTTCCGTCGCCTGACAATCCGCTACGAACGCCGCGCCGACATCCACTACGCCCTCACCTCGCTCGGTTGCTCCCTGATCTGCCTCCGAGCTCTCGAGGGAAGGTTTTGAAATGGGCTCTAAGAGCCCGTTTCAAAACTCTTGTACGACGCGGGTAAGGGGATTCATGAGAGGGGATGGCCTCTCCTCTGATATCGGATTCGCTGTGGGCGATCATCGAACCCTTGTTTCCACCGACGCCAATGGGGCGACACGGTGGACGTCCGCCAGTCCCAGCCCGAGCGGCGCTAATGGGCATTCTGTTTGTGCTGCGCTCCGGCACTCCCTGGGCCATGCTGCCCATGGAGCTTGGCTGCGGTTCCGGCGTCACGTGCTGGCGGCGATTGCGTGACTGGCAGGCCGCCGGCGTCTGGGATCGGCTGCACCGGGAGTTGCTGCGCCGATTGCGGGACGCGGATCGGATCGACTGGAGCCGGGCCTGCGTCGATGGATCATCCATCGCGGCAAAAAAGGGGGCGACGCCACGGGTCCGAACCCCACGGATCGCGGGCGGCCCGGCACGAAACGCCATCTCGCGACGGATCGGCAGGGTATCCCGCTGGCCGTTCTGCTGACCGGCGCCAACGTCCACGACAGCGTGCCGTTCGAAGCGCTGATCGATGCAATTCCCGCCATCGGCGGCAAACCGGGACGTCCCAGGCAACGGCCCGACAAGCTGCACGCCGACAAAGCCTACGATCACCGCCGCTGCCGTGATGCCTGCCGGCGCAGGAGCATCGCGCCACGGATCGCCAGACGCGGCATCGAAAGCGCCGAGAAGCTCGGCCGCTACCGCTGGGTCATCGAGCGCAGCTTCGCCTGGCTCAACAAGTTCCGTCGCCTGACAATCCGCTACGAACGCCGCGCCGACATCCACTACGCCCTCACCTCGCTCGGTTGCTCCCTGATCTGCCTCCGAGCTCTCGAGGGAAGGTTTTGAAATGGGCTTTTAGCCACCGATGCCCGCAATGAGCAGAAGGCGGCAACGAGTAGTAACGCCATGCCGAGCGCGTCGCGCAATCCGACCCGTTCTCCCAGCGCCAGTACGCCGAGTAAGACCGCGATCACTGGCGAGACATAGGCATAACTGCCGGCCCGCGCCGGACCCCACGCCGCGATCAGCCGCAAATAGGCTGTAAAGGCAATAAGGGACCCGAACAGCACGAGAAACGCCCAGCCGCCCCATGCAGCAGCCGTCCAGTGGAAGCGAGTGGCATCCAGCGCCCCTGGCTCAAATGCTAGCGCGCCGAAGGTCAGCACCAGCCCGCCCGGCAGCATCGTCACTCCGGACAGAAAGGCGGCACTCGTCGTCTTGGTGAGTGGCCGGGCAACGACCGACCCGAGACTGTAGACCACGGCGCTGAAGACGATTGCGGCAGCCCCGAGGAGACCGAGGAGATCTGTCGGAGCCGCGATTTGAGGGCCGAACAGGACGGCAAGGCCAGCGAAGCCAAATCCGAGCGCCGTTCCGCGGAGTAGACTCCAGTGTTCCTCGCCCAGGGCAATGCCGAAACCGAGCAGGCTCACCGGCATGAGCGCGAGGTCTAGGACGGCGGTCAGGCCCGAGGGCACGTGGCGAATACCCCAGAACAGCGGCGCATAGGTCAGCACCACCATGAGCAACTGGACCAATCCAAGCCGGCCCAACTCGCGCCCGCCGAAGCGCCGCATCTCGCCCCGAAGCCAAGCAAGCAGCAATAGCAGCAGCCCCGCCAAGACGAAACGCGTGCCCCCAAAAAAGATCGGCGGCACGTTGACCACGCCGACCTTCATGGCGAGCCAGGTCGCACCCCAAATTAGGCACATGATCACGAACAAGCCGACCACGGGCACTCCGTTCGTAACGCCATCGGAGCGTCATACGCGTTACTCTGGAGAAGGTTGCACGCAGCGGCCCAAGCGACAGGATAGGGAAATGAGGCAAATTACCGTCGCTACCCTGAAGCTGTTTGGCGGCCACAGAGCACTGGATTTCACCAACACGGTCAATTCGCGGGGCGCCTGCTACGGCCCCGACACGCTTCAGACCTACAACGACCTGCTGGATTGGGGCGTGAGGCTCGGAGTACTCGAGGGCGCTGAGGCAGAAGGACTGAGGAACTTGCCTCGTACGCAGAGCGAAGCCTCGCTAAACCGTGCAAAGGCCCTGCGCGAAGCACTGTATCGGATATTCGCGGCACCCCTGTCGGCCGGTTCGGCAGACCTTGATCTCATACAGGGTGAGACGCGCTCTGCACAGGGCACGAGGGAGCTGGTGCATGAAGCGAACGCCTACTCCTGGCGCTGGCGAACAGGGGATCCTGACGCAGTTACTCACCGCATCGCATACGAGGCCGCCGACCTGCTCACCTCGCCCAAGCTCAGTCGGGTGCATGTCTGTCCCGGCGAGAATTGTGCCTGGCTTTTTCTGGACTCCTCCCGCTCCGGCCGGCGCGTCTGGTGCAGCGAGGAGACCTGCGGCACCCGCAACCGGGTTCGACGCTGGCGGGCGAAGGAAGCATGACGTGCAGGGGACCGGGCACGAATTCGAGTGGTCGATGCGAAATTGATATACTGTTGGTTTAATGTATCGAACGGCGTCATTCCGCATGCTCAAGGATATATCAGCCGTCCCGACGGGTCGCGCACGTAAAAGCGCCGCACCCCCAGGGCTCCGTCACTGGGCCATACTCGACAACGAAGCCGCCAGTGAGAGAACGTCGGTGCACCGCCTCGAGATCGTCCAACTCGATCGAGAGGTTAGGGACCAAAGTCCCTGATCCGCCCTCGCTTGCCAGGTTGATCTGCCGGACGGCGAGCGCCTCCCCAGCGTCTTTTTGCACGCCGATGCCGGGTCCCGTTTCGCTGCCGATTGACAGGCATTAGCGCTGGGATGCGGTTCCTGGATCTCCAATGTCACCGGGGAAGCTCCTCGGCTGAAATGTGGCGGCGATCATGGCCGCCGCGGCGCCGATCACGATGAACAGCGCCATTGCCCATGCCAGTCCTAGCTGTGTCGTGAAGAGCGCGATCAGGTACGGCGAGAGCGCACCGGTGACACCAGCGATCGCATATCCGGCCCCCATGCCGAAGCTGCGGTCGGCCGTCGGAAACCGTCGCGCAAGGTAGGCCGGCACCAGACCAAAAATGCTGTTGGCCAGCAACCCCATCAGGACCGCGCCTACAAACATCGCCGCGCTGCCAGGCAGAGTCGTGTACAGCAGCGCCCCGGGAATCGTCAGCACCAGGTAGGCGGTCAAGACCGGGCGCTCGCCGAAACGCGTGCATAACTGTCCGATCACGGGCTTGCCGATGATGGATGCCACCGAATAGGTGGCGACGAACGGAAACACCTGCCTTGGCGCCAGGTGCCGGACCGTCGTCAGGAAGGTCGGGTACAGACCGAATATCGCATAGCTGAGGAAGTTGATGGCGGCCATGAAGCACCAGCCTTGCACCGCCGCCTCTGTCAGCCGGAATCCCCGGCGAAGCGGGGCGCCTTTGGTCGCCCGCCAGACGGGCGACTCCCTGACCTGACCGCGGATGAAGATGGCGAGCAGGGCCGGAAGCGCGCCGAGGAAGAACATCCATCGCCAACCGAACGCCGGAAACACGGTGCCGAAGGCCAGCGCCGCCAGGAGATAGCCCACCTCGTAGCCGGCCATCATGATGCCGGACGCGACGCCACGAATCCGCTCCGGCACCGATTCCATCAGCAGCGGCGCAGCGGCGCTCCACTCGCCGCCGTAGCCGAGCCCGAACAGGATCCGAAAGGCCAGCAGCGACCCATAGCTCCAGGACAGGCCGGTCAGGCCGCAGAACAGGGCGAACCAGACAACACCGATAATGAACGGCTTCTTGCGCCCGTACCGATCAGCCAGCCACCCCCAGGCCGCATTGCCGATCACCTTCGCCCAGAGCGTTGCGCCGATGACCAGCGCCATCTGCGGCAGGCTGACATGGAACTCCTCTCGAAGGCGTGGAATCAGAAAGAGGAGAATGGTGAAATCGAAGGCATCGAGAACCCAGCCCAGGGAGGCGGCCACGATCACCCGCCAATACATGCGCAGATCCTGCAGAATGCCGTTTCCCATGAGCTACCTTTTGAACAGGCGGCTTGGCCGCCGACCTTCTCGCTCGGAGAGCTCTTGCCCCGCCTTAACCCGCGTCCGTTCGGCGGCGGACCAGATCCTGTCGTTGAAAGACTTCCGGCAGCAGCTTCGTCCCAAGGCCAGGTCCCGTCATCGGATGCACCAGACCGCCCTCCACCCGCGGCAGCTCTGTCACCAGTGTCCGGTACCATCCGGTCAGGTACGCTCTCACCACTTCCTGGAAGATCGCGTTGGGGATGCTTAACGACAGGTGCACCGACGCGGTGAGCACGACCGGCCCCGAGCAGTCATGCGGTGCCAGCGGGCGCTGGTACGTTTCCGCCAATGCCGCAATCTTCCGAGCCTCGGAGAGACCGCCGCACCAACCGAGATCGACGATGACGACCGCCAGCGCCCGCGCGGCGAGCAGATCGCGGAACAGCGCGCGGGATGCGAGCGTCTCTCCGCCGGCCAGTGGGATCGACGTCGCTGCCGCCAGTTCGGCCAGGCCGGCGACATTGTTCATCTTATCGAGCGGATCCTCGATCCAGAGCGGGCCGGACGTCTCCAGCGCACCCGCGATGCGGCGGGCGCTGACCACGTTCCAGAGCGAATGTAGCTCGCACATCACTTCGATGCGGTCACCGACCGCGCGGCGGACCTTCTCGAAAGGCTCCATCCCCTTCCTGAGATGCTCTGGCGAGATGTAGGCGCCATTCGTGGCCGCCGCCCAGATGTCGAAAGGCCAGATCTTCATGCCGGCGAAGCCCTCCTCGATCAGACTGGCCGCCAACTCGTCCGGCGCATTCATGAAGGCCACCTGATCGTCATATGGGCCCTCCGGTGCTGATGTCGTCTCGCCCGGCCGGACGAGACGACGCTGCGCACCGCGATTGTAGTCGTAGCCCGCGCAGGTGTTGTAGACGGCGATCGCCTCGCGCGAGAGACCACCCAGCAACTGATGGATTGGCTGCCCGAGCGCCTGCCCAAGAATATCCCACAGGGCAATGTCGATCGCTCCGGCCGCACGCGTCTCCACCCCCGTTGCACCGAAGCCAAGAAACGACGAAAGCAGGTGGGTGTTGTGGCGCTCGATTTGCATCGGATCCTTGCCCAGCAGGTAGGATGCCACTGCGCCGTGCAGGTAGGCCGCGACGGCATCCGCATCGCGCTGGGTTTCGCCTAACCCGATAATCCCCTCATCAGTGCGTAGCTGCAGCCATAGGAAATTAGGAAGCTTCCGTAGTTGGATCGTCTCGATCGCCGTGATTTTCAAGCTGGGCTCTCCGGTCGGTAAGTTCTGGCTACGATGCCGGCGCGTCGAGTTGGATGCGGGTCATGCGTCCGACCAGAAACGTGTAGGAGAACGCGCCGAGCAGGGCGAACAGGCTGGCAAGCGCCAGCGCCCAAACGAAGGATTCCGTGGCTGCAACGATGATGCCGACGGCGGTAGGCATGACAATGGCCGACAGGTTTCCCGCGAAATTGGCGATCCCGCCGGTCGTGCCGATGAAGCCCGCCGGGGCAAGGTCGGATAGCATCGTCCAGCCCATCGACGAAACGCCTTGGGCGAGGAACGCGACCGCGAAGATCATAAGGGCCAGCATGTCGGAGGATGTGAAGGCGGCCAGCACGGTAATCGTGACCAGCGACGCGCCGCTCACCGCCGGAAGCTTGCGCGCAAGCTCCAACGAGGCGCCGCGGCGGAGCAGCCAGTCCGACCAAACACCGCCGACCAGCACGCCTACGGTCGCCGCCATGAATGGCAGGCTGCTGAACACGCCCGCCTTCAGCATGGTCATGTGGCGCCCGGTCACCAGATAGGTCGGGAACCAGGTCAGATAGAAGTACGACACACAGTTCAGGCTGAACTTGCCGAGGAAGACCCCCCAAATTTTTCGGTGCCGGAGCAGCAGGCGCACGTGTCTCCATTGGAACGTGGACTGCACTACGGGATCGCTGGCGAGACCTCCGCCTGCCATGATGCGCGCGCGTTCGCTCGAGTTCAGGCGCCGGCTCTGCGTGGCATCGCGGTAAGCAGCGAACCAGACGAGCGCCCACGCCAGGCCAAGGCCACCCGTGATCGCGAAGAAAACTCGCCAGCCGAATGCCTGTGCCAGCCAGAATAGCAGGGGCGTGAGGAACGCGAGCCCGACGTACTGGGCCATGACATAGCTGCTGGTTGCGAAGCCGCGCTCCTGGCGCGGGAACCAGACCGTGACCACCCGATTGTTCACGGGAAAGGCCGGCGCTTCCGCAGCGCCGACTCCGAGCCGCATCGCCACCATGCTTGCGAAGCTGGGGGCCAGCCCTTGCAGCGCGGACAGCAGCGACCAGACGCTTAGCGCGACGCAGTAGGTCAGACGAGTGCCACAGCGATCGATGATGTAGCCTGCGGGGAGGTTTGCCAGCGCGTAGCTGTAGCCAAAAGCCGAAAAGACTAGCCCAAGCTGCAGTGCACTGAGGCCGAACTCGCTCTTCAGCAGTGGCCCGACCACCGCGACATTTGTGCGGTCGAGATAGTTGATGACGGTCCCGACAAAAACCAGTCCGAGCATGATGCATCGGGTCGGCACGCGGTTGCGGGCCACAGGCTCGGTCTGAACGATCACGTCGACTTTTGCTGCCGGCTCGTCCATTTCCTCATCCGACTTCCTTGTGCAGCCCTCAGCGCTTAGGCGGGCTTGGCCGCGTCAGCCGCCGCCCGAGACGTTCCGTTCGGATCCGCTCCGCCGCGAGATCGATAAGCCGCTCAGTCGCTCGCACGGCCGCCCGGCCGTCCCGACACTCGATCGCCTGCACGACGCGCTCGTGACGCCGGATCGCATCGCCGCTGACGATCTCCCCGGTGGAGGCGCCAATGCTGATCCTTAGGACCTGTGAGAATGCGGCTCGCATCTGTGAAATGAACTGGTTGTGGCAGGCATGGAGGACCGCATCGTGGAACCGGAGGTCCGCCTGCAGAAACGGATCGCCGCCGGCGCTCGCCTGCCGCATGAATGTCAGAGCTGCGCGCAGCGCGCCCAGGTCGGCCGCGGTCGCGCGTGCGCTGGCGAGCTTGGCCGCAGCCGGTTCAAGGATTCGTCGCAGTTCGATCAGGTCATCGAGCAACCGTTCATCGGGTTCGGCACTGAAGTGCCATTCAAGCACCTCGCGGTCGAGGAGATTCCATTCAGAGCGCGACTCGACATGCGTCCCGATCCTCGGTCGGACCGATATCATGCCCTTCGCCACGAGCGATTTCACCGCTTCACGCACAACGATCCTGCTGACACCGAGTGTGCTGGCCAGCTCCGGTTCCGGAGGAACCCGACTTCCGGGTGCGAGGATGCCGGTGCTGATCTTCCGCCCGAGCTCCTCCGTCATCTGTGCATGGATATTCTTGCGCCGCATGGGCCACACATCCGCGCCAGTGGCGTCGTCAACCAATCATATGATGAATGAGGCGTCAATGCTCGGGTAGCGCACCCCGAGCGAAACGGGTGAACGAGAGAATCTGGCGCGGGGGGATATTCGCATTCCTGCTGCAGGCCGTGGGTGCCTAGGGATTGACGTCCGTCCTCACTGCGCGTGCCCGCGACTACCTGCTGCGGTTCCTGATCGGCGCCGCCGCGTCCGGCCTGGTCCTGTGGATCGACCTTGTGGTCAGCATCTGCGCCGCACTCCCAAGGGCGGCCCACGCGCGCGACAGCGTCGCGCATCGCAGGGGATCGTTATGGCAACAAGTGGACGCCGAATCGTCCAACCAAAACTTTGCGCCCGGCAGTCTTCCCACGGATGAGGCGGAATCAGCGTGGAGGGTCGCCCGTCACCCTCTCTTTTGCAGTGAGTCTTCGCGAGTTCGGGCCGTGTATTTCGGTTCGATCCAATGCTCAGAGAACCGTACCAGTGGAGCGACTGAACGCGCCTCGATCTCCTGCCTTGTGATCCGACCCGATCGCAGGCGGTGCCGGGAGCAGGCATCGGGAATGGAAGCACACCAAAACCCTAATGCGAGAGGGAACGACAAAGCCGTCGGATTTGGCACGTCGCCTTGGCGGTCGCGGAGGGATCGCCATCCATCTCCGCGGTATTTCCGTTTCACGACCGCTCCAGGCGGCCTCTTCGATGGGCTGATCTGGCCGCAGGACGGCTGTGCCTCGACCGCCTTGCCGCAATGGCGCGTCGCGATTTTCTTCCCCTGGGCTTTGCACCCCACGGGGCAAGCCCGTGGGGACCCCGGCTTCGCCCATTCCTCGCGAGGCAAGAAAGTCGCTCCTTACCATCCTCCGCTTCGCTCCGGTCGCGAGCGATGCGACGGCGGTCGCCTTCGGCCTGTCGATCGCCATCGAGACCGCAATGGTGCGGGCTCGAAGACGGAAGAGCGGAGATTTTTCCATGGCGACCATCGGCACCTTCAGGAAGACCGGCGCGAACGAGTTCACCGGCGAGATCGTCACCCTCAGCGTCCAGGCCAAGGGCGTGCGGATTGTTCCCGAGGCGCGCAGCACCGGCAGCAACGCTCCGAGCCACCGGGTGCTGGTGGGCCGGGTGGAGATCGGCGCCGCCTGGACGAAACGCTCCAGCGAGGGCCGCGACTATCTCGGCCTGAAGTTGGACGACCCGAGCTTCACCGCTCCCATCTACGCGAACCTCTTCGACGACGAGGACGGTGAAGGCTACTCACTGATTTGGTCCCGCCCGAACGGGCGACGCGCCGACTGAGGCTCTCGCCACAGGCCCCGGCCACAAGGTCGGGGCCTACCGCGTAACCCGCGCGCTGACGATCGCGGCGCCTATGGGGTGCCGGCAACGAGAACCGGAAACAGGCTCGCCTGCTGATCTCGAGTGTAAGGCCGGGCAAGATCGCGCCGGTTCAACCCCGCCTTCGGCGCCGCTGCGCGGCCGCTCCGGTGCGGTCCTCGCCATGCTCGCCATGCTCGGTCGCGGGCTCCCTGTGCGTGACTGCGCGTGGCTCCGGTCCTCCCTCCGCGGAGGTTGAGCCGTCCCGAAGCCCGGCCTTCCCGATTGCCATCAGCAATCACGCTGAGATCGAGGAGAGCGGATATGACCAAGCTGAACAACGGCCAGATCGTCACCGACATCGACGCCGATGACCACAACGCCACCCTGAACGCGAGGGGCTACACGGTCCGCCATATCGAGACCTGGCACGCAATGGAGACGACTTGCATCGTCTGGGACGCGCCGGAGATCACCGATGCAGACATTCCCTTTTGAAGCGACACGAGAGCGCGACGGGCTGGCCCGCTTGGGCCGGCCCTCTTGCCATGAATCGCGGATGGATCTCTGCAATACGGTACGCTCGCCCTCCAGGTCTCCCTGGTAACACACCGCAAGTAGTGCCGTGCGGCAGCTCGTCGTGGTCATTGCCTAGCTGGCGGCGCGGCGGCATCGAGCCATATCGGCAGCAGGCATGCACGGCGGCCGTCCTGCTGCGCGACGGTCCTCTGGCACGCCGTCATCGCCGTCCTGGGGTCGTTGTTGGCCATCAGCTGGCCCCACAGCACAGCGGCATCAGGACCATCGCGCTCGGCGGCCGACACTATGGAAGCGGTGCTGCGCAGACCCGCATCGCGGCCAGCGGTATAACCGAGCGAATACCCCGCTCCAAGGGTCACCAGCATCAGAACCATTGCACCGCCGGCACTTGCCGCCAGCGTGCGGAATTTGACTGTCCACAGCCGCGCCCTCACAGCGCGTTCGGCCGTCACGGCGAGCTTCGGCGCGAGCCCGCCGATCACCGCTGCCTCGCGTGCCACCAGCTCCCGTTCGGCCAGCGTCACCGCATCAGCGACCTGCCGGTCCAGCCGGTCGCTCACGTCGCGCAGATGCGTGGTGCTCGCGTCGTGTAGCCGGTGCTGCACGCCAAGGGACAGGCTGAGCGCGCGCATCAAAGGGACCAGCGGATCCCGCTTCAGCCCACTGACCTCGATCGCACGCTCGATCTCCGCCCTGGCACCGGTGACGAGCTGCGCGAGGTCGTCCGGAACGGCCGAGGCGCCAGGGGCGGCCGAATTCACGGCATCCACGTGCTGATGCCATCGAAGCTCTGATCCATCTCGCGCAGCCAGTTCGCCACCCGGGCGCGGTCGAACGGCCCGAGCGGCGTCGTCCCTTGGCCGCTCTGCCCGTCGGCGGCATCGCGGTAGTGCAGCCGCCGCGTCTCGACCTGCGCGGCGACCAGAAGCTTCGGCATCCAGACCGGAACCGCACCGCGATCGGCGGCCGCGTGGAAGGCACTGTGGCGAAAGACCCGGGCAAAGGCGCCGGCGGGGGCGTCGCCGACCTCCATCAGCGCCTCGTTGAGCACGATCGCGGTCGCGCGGGGCTGGAATCCGAGCGCCTCCAGGGTTGCGAGCGGCGACAGATCCTCCTCTTGCGGCCCAACGGTGTAGACGGCGACCACCGCGAAGCCCGCGGCTTCGAGCATGGGCACTAGGTCGGGGATCTGGCCGACCAGCCGGCGCAAGGTCGTGTCGCCGCCGCCGAGATCAACCACGACGGATGTCATGTGCCGCATGGCGTGCTGCAGCAGGCGATCCAGCCACTTCAGCGCAAGCGCCGGGTCGGACGGATCGGAGGACGGGCGACGCCGTCGAGGTATTTCGAGAAGGTGTCGTTGGTCGGGTCCATGTCGGCCATCAGCACGTCGCGCCCATCGGCGATCGTCTTCTCGGCCACCCAGCGGATCGTGGTGGTCTTGCCGGTCTTGCCGCGGCCGATGAAGAAGACGACCTTGGGCTTGCCCGAGAGATCGACACCCTGCTCGGGCTCCGGCCGCGATGGCACGGCGCCCTGACCACGCGTGATCTGCAATTCCGGCTCCCCGGCGTCGGTCTCGAAGGAGAAAGCGGGCGCGGTCCTTCGACCCGATGATGGCGCTTCGTCCCCCAGCGACGCGGCCACGGTCGGGGTTGTCTGGTCTTGCTGATCGGCATATCGCTTCCTCGCTGGAGCCGGATTACTTCCGGCTCATGAGCCTGCTGATGACGGCGTCCGCGCGGCCCGTCGGAACTGGCCTCGCCGCTGTCTGGCGATCTGTCATGCGTCTCCTCACGCACGCGGGTAGTTCGACCGCTCCAGCCCGCGAGCCTGGCAGGACGGAATTCGGGTTTCTCCTCCGGGTCGGGGAGCGGCTGCGCTTGGGTACCGGATGCGAGCGCGCCGCCGCTTGGCACGCGCGGTGCAGATACCGGAGACGCATCAACGTCGGCCCGGCCCGGCAGCGCCGTGACCGCAGCCAACCGGGCCGCCTCTTTGCGGGAGCGCTTCATCACCTGACTGCGGGCCGCGTAGGCCTTCCGGCACAGCAGGGCGGCAGGGATCGGTTCGCCGGTGCGGCGATAGGTAATCCCGGCCAGATGCATGGCCCGGCTGATATCGGCCCAGGACCAGCCATCCGCGACCAGGCGGCTGAGCGTGCGAGCACGGCCCTCGTGCCGGCGCAACCAGGTCATTACCCGATCGCCCTCCTGCCAATCCGCCGCGAAGGTGCGCGCCAAGGGCCGCAAGCTCGTCTTCGTGGCGGGCGCGTTTGAGCACAAAGGGGCGGGAGAGAGAGCGAAACGGTTCAGTCATCGAGAGTGAGAACATGCCAATTCTCACCAGCGCTGTCACGCCCCTATGCCCCGGCTTGCACCCCGGAATATACCCTGACCACATACCCCGATTTATACCCCGAGAAATACCCCGATTTGGCTTGCCCTGGAGGGCATCGGAAAGGGTCGTCCTCTTACAGACCAAGGCACCCTAAGCGGGTGCGGGTTGAAGCTTCGTCACGGCCGGCATAGTCTTCGGAGCCGGCCTATCCCGCCGGATCGAGGGGCTCTCCATCCGACACGGCCGACCGGAGACGCCATGCCCGATGACCGCGACACAGCCCAGCTCGCTGCCATCGCCGACGCGCTGGCCGAGCTGCGGGAGGAGCAGCGGGCCATGCTCGCGGTGCTGACGAAGCTGGTCGAGACGGCCGGGGCACAGACCGAGATGCTGGCCGACATCCTCGCCGCCGCCCGGCAGGAGCCAGGGGCCGTCCGAAGCGGCGCAGCAGCTCGCGGCCCTTACCGTCGCGGTCCAGCAGAACAGCGATGCGGTCCTCGGCATCGGCGAGCAGCTGGCCGCCCTGCCGGCGGAGATCGGCGTCGAGCTGGCGCGCGCCCTGCCGGAGGCATCCCCGCGCGCTGACCCGTGCTGACCTACCGCACCGGAGCGGCCGGCGCTCCGTCGGCCGCGAAGGCCATGGGCGAGCATCTGCTGCAGCAGACGCTCGCGCCGGATATGGCGGCGATGGCGGAATACTACGCCCAGGGCCTGCGCCCTCCCACGCCAGCCGCCGCGGCGGCCGCCCGCTACGCTGATGAAGCCAGCGGCGGCCGGTTGCGATCGGCGAGCGAATTGGACGCCGTGGTCGCCCGCGAGATCGCTTCGGCTGGAGGACAGCGCGCGGGACGCGGAGGGCAAGCCGGTCTCACGCGACGAGCTCGCGCTCAACGCGCTGGGGGCCTTCGTGGCGGCGGGGCTGGTCGAGCGTGAGCGAGGCGTTGGCATCGCTTTGCCGGCTTGGCGCCGGGCCGGACGAGACGCTCGGCCCTCGGCTGGACGCCGCCGCGGACGCCGCCGCGACCGGCAAGGATTACAGCAGCGCGACTGCGATGCCCCGACGCGACATGAACCCGGCGCTCGCCGCCAGGCTCGGCATCGATACCGCGCGATCGCTCACCCCGGCCGAGGTCTGCTAACCTGCTGAACGGCCAGCGGGCCGATGGCAAGCCGATCGCCGGCAAGCAGGTCCAGTCCGCCACCGAGGCGATCGGCGCCGTGTTCGGCTTCGACAGCAAGCGGATGCCCACGCGGACCGAGCTGGAGCACGTCCTGGCCGGCCGGAAGGCCGATGGAAGCAACTGGCCCCGGACACCGCCAGGACGGCTGTACGCCGCTTCCAGGCCGTCATGGGCGCCAAAGCCGCCGAGCTCACCCCGGAGCAGCGGGAGCACATCCTGGCCGGCCGCACGGCTTCTGGCGCGGATGCTGACGCCAGAGCAGTTCCACGCCCGGATGGACACGGCCCGCACCCCGATCGGCTATGTCGACCTGACCTTCTCCGCCCCGAAATCCGTCTCCGTCGCCTGGGCTTTCGCGCCGACAGAAGCCGAGCGGGGGATCATCCACCAGGCGCATCGGGACGCCATCGACAGCGTCATGGCGGAGATCGAGCGCCACCTCGGGCGGGCCCGGAAAGGCAAGGGCGGTCGCGACGGCGCCGAACCGGGTGCGATCGGCTGGGTCTCGTTCGATCACTACACGTCCCGGCCAACCGTCGCCGTCGTCAGGCAGGACCGCGCCGGGCAGGAATACACCGAGCTCTACACGGTCAAGAGCCCGGCCGGCCGGATCGCCGGCGACATGCAGCTCCATACCCATACCGCGGTCCTCAATGTCGTGTTGGCGGAGAGCGGCCGCCTGGGCGGCCTCGACCTCGCCCAGCTCGACGGCCGCGTGAAGGAGTGGGGCGCGCTCTACCAGGCATTCCTCGCCACCAACCTCCGCCGGCACGGCGTCGATGTCGTGCTCGACACCAGGACCGAGATGGCCCGGGTCGCCGCGGTTCCGGAGCGGGTCACCGAGCATTTCTCGAAGCGGACGATCGGCGGCGCCGCGGCGGCGCGCGCCTATGCCGCCAGCCCAGGGGCTCGACTGGGACACGCTGATCCCGAGCGCAAGATCGGCCTGCTGAAGCAGGGCGTGCAGGATCCGCGCGGCGCCAAGTCGGACGACCTCAGCGATGCCGAGGCGTGGCGGCGGGCGGCGGCCGAGATCGGCTACCGCCATCGGAGCATCCTGCGGCCCGACAGCAAGGCCGCCGAGCGCCCGCGGGAGGAGCGGCTGGAAACGGCCTATCAGGCGGCGCTGCCGGTGTTCGACAAGGAGCTGCAGCGGCGCGCCGCCGTTGAGGGCGCCGATGCCGGCTCGCCGCGGCCAAGGGCCTGATCGCCGCCGGCGATCGTCGCACCGGGCGAGGTGGACGAGATCACCCGCGCGTTCCGCGAGCGCGGCGTCATGCAACACGGCCGCATGACCACGCTGATCTGGGGCGACCTGCCGGCCTGAGAACGGCCGCGCCAGGGTCGGCATCACCACGGCGCTGCACGAGAGCGAGGAGCGGACCTTGGTGGCGAGCCGCCCGCGCCGCCGCACGCGACAGGACCGCGGCGCTCTCGCCGGAGCAGATCGCCGCAGCGGTTGCGCGCTTCCCCGCCTGGACTTCAACGGCGAGCACGGGCGAGCGCAGCGCGACGTGCTGGAGCGGCTCGGCACCGGCGGCCGGCTCGGCGTCGCGATCGGCGTCGCCGGGTCCGGCAAGACCACGCTGCTCAAGCCGCTGGTCAGTGCCTGGCAGGAGGAAGGGCGGACGTGCATGGGATCGCCCTGGCATGGCGGCAATCGGACGATCTCGCCGATGCCGGCATCCCGGCGCAGAACACCCGTGCCGTCGAGAACTTCCTGCGCGGGTTGCAGCGCGACCGGATCAAGCTCGACGCGCGCTCGGTCGTGGTGGTGGACGAACTCGGCCTGCTCGGAACGCGGCAGCTCAATGAGCTGCTGCGGGCGCAGCGCGCCCACGGCTTCCAGATGATCGCTCTCGGCGACCCCGGCAGATGCAGAGCCTCGAGGCCGGTGCCGTCGTCGACCTTCTGCGCCGCGCGCTCGGCGATCAGGCGGTCCCGAAGCTTGAAACTTCGGTGCGACAGGCCGAGACCGAGGAGCGCGATACGGTGCTGATGTTCCGCAACGGCCAGACCGAGCAGGCGGTGCAGCGCAAGGCGACCAACGGAACCCTGCGGGCGGTCCCGGGCGGCTATGAGGAAGCCATCGCCGGCGTGGTCCGGTTGTGGCAAGAACGGCGCGACGAGAATGCCGGGCGAGAGGGCCACTCCATCACCATCAGCGCTCCTACCAACCACGATGCCCACCAGATCAGCCTCGCCATCCGTGAGCAGCGCCGCGCTCGGGGGAAATCGACGCCGATCGACGCACCGTGCCGGCGACCGATGGCGATCAGATTTCTCCCCGCATCTACGACCTGCCGCTCGCCGAGGGCGACCGGGTCCGGCTGTTCAAGCGCACCGGAGCGCGGTTCCTCGACACAGGCAAAGGCGGGAATATCGGTCAGAACGGCACCGTCCTTACAGTGACCGAGATCCGCGAGGAAGGCCTGGTGCTGCAGGGGAAGCAGGGCCGGCAGGGGTTGGTCCGATGGGATGCGCTTCGGCACGAGCAGAACGGCCGCATCATGCTGGCCTATGGCGACGTGCTGACCACCCACACCACGCAAGGCGCCACGGTGAGCGAGCACATCTTCGCCCTGCCGGGCGGCTCCCGCCAGGTCAACGCCTTCGGGGCCTACACCTCCGGCAGCCGACACCGCGAGACAAGCTTCATCGTCACCTCGGACGGCGCCGAGCGTGCGGAGATTGCCGGCCGGCGACCGCTTGGCGACAAGCGGACGATCCGGGAGGGCGACGTTCTCGCGAACATCACGCGGAACTTCGCGCGCCAGCCGGTGAAGGAAACCGCCCTCGCGCTCCTCGAGCGCGCCGAGACTCTGCGACGCGGGACCGTCAGGCAGATGCAGGTCGGGAAGCAGGGTCTCGAGCAGCGGCAGGCCGACGGGAAACCGCGGGCGACGCTCACCCGGGCCTTCCGGCGACATCGGGACGACGCCGCCGCGAAGGTCGCGTTGGACAGAGTTGCTCAGGACGAGCCAGCGGCGTGGTCTCGTGCAGCGATTCCGTAAGCTGGGAGCCGAAGCGCGCGAGGTGGTCCGGGGTGCACTCGAATGCGTGCGCGCTGTGCGGCGAAAAGCTGAAAACAGAGCCGGCTCCAGGAAACGCCGCGGAGCCAGACTGTAGCGGCATGACGTGGAACGCCGTACACGATCCGCTCGTCACGGTATTAGAGCGGCCCATCGTCGCGATCTGGGCGGGAGCTGGCCGAAGAACGAACCCGCTGCGCGGGAGGGGTGCGGGTCCTGACGGCGCGAGTAGCGGCTCGGCTGTTGCGCGCTGATTGAGCGCGATCCGGGGCGGACGGAACATTTCGGCTTCTTTCAACGGAGAGGAGCCGACCGATGGACGAACTCATTCGCACCGCTGCGATCAGCCCGCTGCGGCAACGTCTGATCGACGACATGAACATGCGCCGGTTCTCACGGGAGACGCAGCGCAACTACATTCGCGACGTAGGGCGCTTCGCAACCTTCCTGGGGCGCTCACCCCATACAGCGACGGCGGATGACGTGCGCCGATTCCAGATCGAACAGCGCGATGCCGGCGTGCCGACGCCGACCATGAACAGCATCGTCTCGGCGTTGCGGTTCTTCTTCACCAGCACGCTCGACCGGCCTGACCTGGCACGCAAGCTGGTCCGGGTGGCGCATCCACGCAACCTGCCCGTGGTGCTGAGCCGGGAGGAGGTTGCGCGACTGCTCACCGCGACCACCTGCCTCAAGCATCAGGCGGCTCTCTCGGTCGCCTATGGCGCTGGCCTGCGCGTGGCCGAGGTCGCGGCGCTCAAGGTCGCCGACATCGACAGCGAGCGCATGCTGATCCGGGTCGAGCGTGGCAAGGGTGGCCGGTATCGCAATGCCATGCTCCCGGCCGACCTGCTCACCCTGTTGCGCGAGTGGTGGAAGGTCGGCCACCAACAGGGCGTGATGCATCGGGACGGCTGGCTGTTTCCGGGACAGCACGCCACGAAGCCGATCAGCACCCGGCAACTCCATCGCGTTGTCGTCGAGGCAGCACAGGCCGCGGACATCACCAAGCGGGTCGGACCGCACACGCTGCGCCACAGCTTCGCGACCCATCTCCTCGAGGACGGCGTCGACATCCGCGTCATCCAGGTCCTGCTCGGGCACGCGAAGCTGGACAACACCGCCTTCTACACCAAGGTCGCGACCCGAACGGTGCGCACCGTGACCAGCCCGCTCGACAAGCTCGGCATGTTCAAGGCCGGAGAGATCGCAGCCCCGCCGGCTGAGGCGGTGCGCGCCTCGCTCGAGGTCGCCGACATCTTCCGTGCTGCCGGCCCCGCCTATCGGGCCAGCCATGCCGGACACCTGAGCCTCCAGCAGCTCAAGGTCATGGCGGCGATCGAGACCTGCCGCACTGCCGCCCTCGGCGGCCATATCGAGGGCTGTGAGGACTGCGGCCACCGCCGCATCGCCTACAACAGCTGCCGCAACCGGCATTGCCCCAAATGCCAGGGGGCCGCCGCGCGCGAGTGGCTCGCCGCCCGCGAGGCCGATCTGCTGCCGGTCGGCTACTTCCATGTCGTCTTCAGCCTGCCCGCCGAGATCGCCGACATCGCGCTCCAGAACAAGGCGGTCGATCTACGACCTGCTGTTCCGCGCGGCATCGCAGACCATGCTGACCATCGCCGCCAACCCACGCCATCTCGGCGCGCGCATCGGCATCACCGCAGTGCTCCACAGCTGGGGCTCGGCGCTGACGCATCATCCGCACGTCCACATGATCGTGCCCGGCGGCGGCATCTCGCTCGATGGCACGCGCTGGATCTCGTCAAGGCCGGCGTTCCTGTTCCCGGTGCGCGTGCTCGGCAAGCTGTTCCGACGGCTGTTCCTCACCCGGCTGATCGAACTGCATGACGCCGGCCGGCTGCAGTTCTACGGCACGCAGGCCGGATTGCACGAGCGATCTGCGTTTCTGCGCCACTTGGCGCCGGTCCGGAAGAAACCCTGGGTCGTCTACGCCAAGCCGCCGTTTGCTGGCCCGGCGGCGGTGCTCGCCTACCTGTCGCGCTACACGCACCGGGTTGCGATCTCGAACCGGCGGCTCATCGCGCACGACGAACGCGGAGTGACCTTCCGCTACAAAGATTACCGGCGTGACGGCGCCGAACGCCACCAGGTCATGACGCTTGCGGCAGACGAGTTCATCCGGCGCTTTCTGCTGCACGTCCTGCCGAAAGGGTTTCATCGCATCCGCCACTACGGCCTGCTCGCCAGCGCCGAACGCCGGGCCAACGTTGCGCGCGCCCGGGAGCTACTCGAGGCACCGCCGGCGACGGAACCGGCCGAGCCGGTCCAGGCACCCGACCACCGGCCACCATGCCCTTGCTGCGGCGGGCGCATGCTCGTCATCGAAACCTTCGAGCGTGGCGCGCAGCCACGTGCGCCGCCGCGGCCGACATGCTCAGCCGGACGGAGCTCGTCGTGAACCGGCACGACATGCTCACCCGTGAGACCGCAGCCCTCCGCGGTCAGCGATGGCCTGCGGCCCTTACTGGCCGAACGGGTTCGGAGCGAGCACTTTGGCGGAAGTTCCACGATGAGCCTCCGGTCTCGAGCACACGCCTGGGCGCGTCCGCAACCACACCCGACCACCTATCATCCTCCCGCGGCTGGTCCTTCAAACCCGACCTGATTCCTAAGAGCCCATTTCAAAACCTTCCCTCGAGAGCTCGGAGGCAGATCAGGGAGCAACCGAGCGAGGTGAGGGCGTAGTGGATGTCGGCGCGGCGTTCGTAGCGGATTGTCAGGCGACGGAACTTGTTGAGCCAGGCGAAGCTGCGCTCGATGACCCAGCGGTAGCGGCCGAGCTTTTCGGAGTTTTCGATGCCGCGTCTGGCGATCCGTGGCACGATGTTTCTGCGCCGGCAGGCATCACGGCAGCGGCGGTGATCGTAGGCTTTGTCGGCGTGCAGCTTGTCGGGCCGTTGCCTGGGACGTCCCGGTTTGCCGCCGATGGCGGGAATTGCATCGATCAGCGCTTCGAACGGCACGCTGTCGTGGACGTTGGCGCCGGTCAGCAGAACGGCCAGCGGGATACCCTGCCGATCCGTCGCGAGATGGCGTTTCGTGCCGGGCCGCCCGCGATCCGTGGGGTTCGGACCCGTGGCGTCGCCCCCTTTTTTGCCGCGATGGATGATCCATCGACGCAGGCCCGGCTCCAGTCGATCCGATCCGCGTCCCGCAATCGGCGCAGCAACTCCCGGTGCAGCCGATCCCAGACGCCGGCGGCCTGCCAGTCACGCAATCGCCGCCAGCACGTGACGCCGGAACCGCAGCCAAGCTCCATGGGCAGCATGGCCCATGGAATGCCGGAGCGCAGCACAAAGAGAATGCCCGTCAGCGCCGCTCGGGCTGGGACCGGTGGACGTCCACCCTGTCCCCGCACCGGCGCCGGTGGAAACAGCGGTTCGATGATCGCCCACAGCGAATCCGATATCAGAGGAGAGGCCATCCCCTCTCATGAATCCCCTTACCCGCGTCGTACAAGAGTTTTGAAACGGGCTCTAACATTACAGTTGCGCTGAGGGTCGTTCTCTGAATCGATGCGGAACCATGACTCGATTCGGAGATCGTGGTGTCGGGTGCATCGATCGAGAGGACGTTGGAGCTTTGGGCGTCTGCACTGCGCGAGGTCAAGGCGCGGATGCGGCCGCTGTTCAAGCAGGAGCGCATGGCCGTCTCCGCCGGGCTGTTCCTGGATGGGCTGCTCGGCGAGGAGCGTCGCAAGACCGGCTGGGCGCGCGCCGAGGCGGCGGGTGATCCGGGCCCCTGGCGGCAGCAATCGGGTACTGGGGCGCGGACAGTGGGACGCTGACGCGCTGCGCGACATCGTGCGCGAATATGTCATTGAGACATTGGGCGATGCCAATGCGGTGCTGGTGATCGATGAAACCGGATTTCTGAAACAAGGCAAGGCGTCGTGCGGCGTGGCGCGGCAATACACCGGCTCTGCCGGCAAGATCACGAACTGCCAGATCGGCGTGTTCGCGGCCTATGTCTCGCGCCACGGCCATGCCTTCATCGATCGCGCCCTCTATCTGCCAAAAGCCTGGACTGACGATCCGCCCCGCCTGGCAGCCGCGCACGTGCCGCAAGATGCGACCTTCGCGACCAAGCCACGCATCGCGATCGGCATGATCAAGCGAGCGCTGGCTGCACAAGTGCCTTTCGCTTGGCTGGCCGCCGATACCGTCTACGGCGTGGGTGAGGTCGAGCAGGTGCTGCGCCGGGCCGGCAAGGGTTACGTTCTTGGGGTGACGGGCACACATCAGGTCCGCTCCTGGGGCAAGGGACAGCTCATCAGCGGCACGGCAGAGGCGTTCGCCGCATCCCGCCCACCGCAGGACTGGCAGCGCCTGTCGGCCGGTGCTGGAACCAAGGGGCCACGCTTTCACGAGTGGTGTTACGTGGAACTCGCTGACCTCTCAGCCGACGAATACGGCGGCAAGCAACACGAGGTCTGGACACGTGGCTTGCTGATCCGCCGCCACATCGCCGACGGTGCCCTCGCGTTCTTTTCGACGTGGTGTCCCGCCGGAACGCCCCTATCGACGCTGGTCACCATCGAAGGTCACCGCTGGTCCATCGAGGATAGCTTCGAGACCGCGAAGAACGAACTCGGTCTGGATCACAACGAGACCAGGTCCTGGCACGGATGGCACCGCCACGTCTCGCTGGTGATGCTGGCCTTTGCGATGATGGCGAGCATCCGACAGAAGGCCAACGTGATCATCGGCACGCCGAAAAAAACATCGGCACTACGGCGCTTGTCCGCTGGTCCCTTCAGGAAATCCGGCGCATCGCGACACATCTTGCACGACGACGGATAAACCCCGCCCACATCATCGCCTGGTCGCTCTGGCGGCGAGCACATCAAGCCGCCGCCCAAGCAACACATCACCGCAAATCGCAACTGTAATGCTAAATCCCCATACAGACACCCCGTCGGCCCGCGGGTTCGTTCCTCGGAGACTTTCGTACGCCTACCGGCGTCCGAAACTCTTCACGCAAGCTGCCCGGCCGCTTTCGGCGGACACTCTGTGGAAGCGGACGTGGCCACTCTGGGAGCGCCGTTCGCGGCGGTCCCGAAGACGGCCTTCGCGATCTCGGGGACGAAGAACCGGTGCGTTTTCTGCCGTGTCCTACTTGCCGATGAACGCGCCAAAATGAGCGATGGCGGCGCCGGCGGCAGACGCGACTGTCGGATGATCTGGCATGATCTGCGGGGCGGCCGCGAGGCGCCGGATATGCAAGGTCGGGTTCGCCCCGAAGGTGGGAAGTTTGACCGCAGCCCTGGCCAAGCCCTGCTGCATGCCATTGGGCGGAAGTGCCGCCAGCCGGGAGACTTCCGCCGGATCGGCCTGGGACGCAGCTGAGGCGACGCTCGCCGGGCCGTCATTGTCCGGGGTCGCAGTGAGCACGGCGAGCAAGGATGGCGCCGCCGCCGTGCGCGGGGTGAGCGGGGACGGGTCCAGTCCGAATAGCTCCTGCAAGGTCTTGAAGATGGAGGTGTGATCGAAGGGCGTCGAACCCGGGGGGCGGATGATGCGCCCCGCGGCGACATATGGGGAGACGATGACGGCAGGCACGCGGACGCCGAAGCGGCCGAAGGAAAAGCCGTCGGGCGTTGGGCCGCCAGGCGGTGCAGCCTCCCGCGGGAGCACGTGATCGAAGCAGCCACCGTGCTCGTCATAGGTGATGATCAGGAGCGTGTTCCGCCATGCGGGTCCGACGCGAAGGGCGTTGTAGACGGTTGCGATGAGCTCCTCCCCATCGGCGACATTGTGGGGCGGATGCTCGTCGTTCGGCATCTTGTTCCCGATGATGTCGGCGAAATACCGAGGCTCGATGAAACTGTAGGACGGCAGGTTTCCCGTCGCGGCATCGAGCAGGAAATTGTCGAACCGGTGAAAGCCTCCAGGATGAGACCACAGCCGTCCCAGGGTCGCCGTCTGGGGGAAGTCATGGAAGAAGATGCCCCATGTCCTGTCGCGCGCGGCCACCCGCTCGAAGGTGGTCGGCATCATGTAGGGCACGTGATCGGGCGTGTTGTTGACGTCTCCGCCGGCGCTGCCCGTGTGGGCGAAAAGTCGATTGGGCCAAGTCTGGCAGGGTGCCGACGCGAACCACTGGTCCGACACCCCGAACGCGCGGGCAAGCTGGCTGATCACAGGAACGTGGGCTTGGGTGAAGTAGTGCATCACCGCCTCGGGACGCGGCGTCACTTTGCTGATTGGCTGGGACATGTAGTTGTCGACGAACCCGCCCATGGGCGCAGCAAAACCGGACTGACCCGAGATCTGCTCCTGGATGTCCTTGAACCGCTCTCCGGGATCGGGGTCGGGGACAAGCACGGATCCGGGGTCCATGGTCGCATCCGTCCAGACGGCAATTTCGGTCCGCTCGTCACCGTGGTGCCAGATGTTGGTTTCGGTTCCGGTCAGTCCGTCGAAGGCTTCGGAAGCGGGATAGAGTTGACCGAGCATGCAGTCGAACGAGCGGTTCTCCAGCAGCAGAGCCACGACGTGGCGTATGTCAGGTGCTGGCATGGTCGAATTCGCTCCCCGACTCTGGACCGCGGTGGTAAGATACCAGATGTTGCATCTCGCGGTGGATGATCGCTCCCTGTGACCGACCGCGGAGCGGCGGCACAGTACAGTATAGGGTGTTGACCAGCCGCCAGCGTCGTCCAGGGCGAGAATGGCCGCTTACCGACCGGCCGTTTTCGGGAGCGGCGATGGGGGTAGCCGCCGTTCTTCGTGACGCGCGGTCGGCAGCAGTCGACCCGACGCGGTCATTCGATGGCAGAGCAGGCCATCCCGAAAGCTGCCGTTCGGCGACTTTATCAGTCAGCCGTCGCCCTCGTAGTGAGGCTATCCTGCTGGTCCCACGAAGCTCGAAGTCTGATTGGTTCCGCCCGATCGCATTGCGGCGACCGTCGCATTCCTGGCCGCGAGCGCATCCCGCCAACCCGGCAGTCTTGTCAGCCCTTCGTACCACCGGCGGATCTCCGCAAAAGGCGCGAAGGAAAGTTCCATCGCCTCGGCCGAGGGCATCATCCCGCCCACCGAGAAGTCCGCGATCGTCAGCCGCTCGCCGGTCAGCCATGTTTTGCCCGCGAGAGATTGGTCCAGAACGGCGGCGAATTCGACGGAAGTTCTGTTGGCCTCGCGCGATGAATGCAGGATCCGGCGGTCCGAGCCCCAGGACGGCCTTCGATGCCTTCTCGAACGAGACCATGCCGCAGGACTTGGCGTCCCAGTGCGCGCTCTCCCAGGCAAGCCAACGTAAGACATCGGCCTGCCCTCGCAGATCCGCCGGCCAGAGCCCGGTCTCTGGATGCTTGGCCGCCAGGTAGAAGAGGATCGCGTTCGACTCCCAGAGTACGAACCCGCCATCTTCGAGCGTCGGCATCTTTTTGTTCGGGTTGAGCGCGAGATATCGGGGCGCAAGTTGATCGCCGCGCCGGTAGTCGAGAGGCACGATCTCGCAGTCGAGCCCAAGATGGTTCTTCAGCGCGACCACGCCGAAGGCACGACCCGCCGCGAAGAGATAGAGTTTCATGGCTGTGTTCCTCCGAGATCGTCGGATTGGCCAGAACTCGAGGCGGGACCATTGCGGCGTCGGGCGTCCGTTCACGCGGAACGTCTGCTTGCCACTGAAGCGCTGCGGCCATCCGGGGGGTGAGTCCTCCCAGGTTTCCTGCCGTCCGTAGACCGTGAGGTCCAGCACGCGATAGCTGTTGTCCATGGCCTCGACGCCGCGAAGCGTGGTCCAGTAGGTCTCGAACACCTCGGCGTCTCGCTGCAAGTAGCAGATGATGTGCATCATGCCGATACGGCGCCCGATCAGGAGCGTGTCGAGCGCGCCCGCCGCCGAGTACCACGGCATCTCCCAGCCCATGAAGTGGCGGTACTTGGCGCTTTCCTCGTACGGGCCCTGCGCGAATACCGCGAGTGTTGCGTCCCGCTGGTGGATGTAGGCGAGCTCGCGGATGTGCGACGCGACCCAGGTGCAGCCCTCGCACTGCTCCGGCGCCGGGCGGCCGGCATGCCACATGAAGTAATAGGCAATGAGCATTCGGCGGCCTTCGAATGCCGCGAGGAGCGTGGTCGGCCCGCTCGAGCCGACGAGCGGCGTGGCGGCGTCAACGGCAACCATCGGCAAGCGCCGTCGGGCTGCCGCGATCGCGTCACCTTCCTTGGTGTGAGCCTTCTCGCGGAGCCGCAGCGAGTCCAACTTCGTCTGGAAAATGCTCCGGTCGACGATCTCGGGAAGGCCGGGCTGGTCTGCTGCGCTTTGCGCCATCGTTTTCTCCCGTATTTGTCGGTCGGTTAAATCAGGGACTTTGGGCAGCTGAGCTCCGCTTGAGCCAGGCCGGCGCGTGGAACACGCTCATGAGCGTGTACATGAGCGCCATCGAGTTCACCGGGCACCAGGAGGCGACGGCGCAGAAATCTCCCATGGGACTGCCGCCGAGAGCGGACAGCAGCGCCAGGACGGCGAAGGTCGGCGCCGCGGCGAGGCGAAGTCCCCCGGACAAGGCAGGCATCGCGGCCGCGAGCCGGCAGTGCCCGGTGTCCAGACCGGTCGCACTCACGATTGGTCCTCCTTGCCCTCGCGGAAGGCGGCCTCCCCGACGTCGGACGCTTGCACCCATTCGGAATCGGGCGCTGCGTCGGCGACGTAGCTGTCGTGCCAATTCCACCACTTGTACGGCCGGCTCTGAGGATAGCCGTCCGGGGAATTCTCCCAGAGTTCCTGGCGGCCAAGCGCGGTCAGGTCGAGATAGCTCCAAACCGTGCCCATCGCCTCATCGCCACGCACGTTGATGAAATACGTGCGGAAGATTCGGTTGCCGTCGCGGATGAATGCGTTGTGGCCGTGCCACTCATCGACGCCGAAATCCGCGTCGAAGTCGTCGGTGATGGTGTACCACGGCATCATCCAGTCCATCCGGGCTTTCAGCCGCTGAATGTCGTGCTGCGGCGCACGCGACGCGTAGGCCAACGTGGTGCCGCGCGCGTTCAGATGTGCAAGGTGGGAGACCTGATCCGCACCCAGTGAACAGCCGATGCAAGCATTGTCCGGCCAACCATGGACACCTGGCTCGAAGAAAGCCCGATACACGATGAGCTGCCGCCGGCCCGCGAACAGATCGAGAAGGCTGACCTTGCCTTGCGGCCCTTCAAATCCGTAGGCTTTTTGGACTTCCATCCACGGCATCCGGCGGCGTTCTGCCGCGAGCGCGTCCCCGGCCCGCATATGAGCTTTCTCCTTGATCAGCATCTTCTGGCGCGCTGCCTCCCAGATTTCCCGCGACACGATGGGCGGGTGAGAGGATGGCAACTCGCTGCCTTCGACTTGTGTGATCGTACTGGGCACAGTCATGGTGTGTCTCCCAACTCGAACGAAAAGGTAGACCGCACCAGGACCGGCACAGAGTGACAAGTATGACGGGATTGCAGAGGGACCCGTTGATTGAGGCGGCGGGCCGTGCGTTGGCGGTGGGCGACCCGCTCGCGGCGCTGAAGCTGGTCGCGCTGCGCGATGATCCGCCGGCACTGGCGCTGCGCGGCATCGCAATGGCGCAACTCGGCGAGCTCGCCCGGGCGAGGGAATTGCTGCGGGGTGCCGCCCTCGGTTTCGGTCCGAACGAGGCGATCGCCAAGGCGCGGTGCATCGTTGGCGAGGCGGAGATCGCGCTTGTGTCGCGCGATCTGAGCGGGCCCACGCGGGCGCTCGGCGAGGCGCGGGCGGCGCTCGAGTCGTATGGCGATCAAGCCAATTCCACCCACGCCGGCTACCTCGAGGCAAGACGGCTGCTCCTGATCGGACGCCTCGACGAGGCGGAACGAACGCTCGCCGGGCTGGATGTCACCGCGCTGGCGCCGCCGTCGCGAGCCGGCTACTGGCTGGTCGTCGCCGGGACGGCGATGCGGCGTGTCAGGGCAGGGTCGGCGCGCATCGCGCTCGACCGGGCCCGGCACGCCGCGCGCCACGCGGGCATTCCCTCGCTCGCGGCCGAGGTCGAACGGGCGAACGACGCGTTCGAGGCGCCCGCGGCGCGGCTGATCGCGCGCGAGCAGGACCGGGTGCTGAACCTGGCCGAGGTCGAGGCGCTGATGGCCTCGAACACGCTCCTGATCGACGCGTGCCGCAATGTGTTGCGGAGCGGGACAACCATCGTTCCGCTCGTCGGTCGTCCGGTGCTGTTCGCGCTCGCCCGTGCGTTCGCCGAAGCTTGGCCCGGCGACGTGCCGCGCGAGACGCTGATCGGGCGCGCCTTCCGCGCCCGCCATGCCGATGACAGCCATCGAGCGCGCCTGCGCGTCGAAGTCGGGCGGCTGCGAAAGATCCTGGCCCCTTTCGCCGGGTTGTGCGCCACCAAGCGGGGCTTCGCGCTCAGGCCGGACCGCGCACCGGCCGTCGCGGTGCTCGCGCCTCCCGTCGAGAGAGATCACCCCGAGGTGCTGGCCCTCCTCGCCGATGGCGAGGCATGGTCGAGCTCAGCGCTGGCATTGGCACTCGGCGTCAGCCCTCGCTCGATCCAACGCGCGCTCGAGGCACTCGCCGAAGCGGGGCAGGTCGAGTGTTTCGGGCGTGGCCGGGCTTGCCGCTGGGTGGCGCCGAGCGTGCCGGGTTTCCCGACGAGCTTGTTGCTTCCGGGCCCGCTGGCGCACGGCTAGACTGCCGACATGAAAGACACCGCCGCCGAGATTCATCGCGAATACGGGCCCTTTCCCGAGGCGGAGGGTGTGCATGGGGTGAGCTTCGACGGGCAGCGCGTGTGGTTCGCCTCCGGCCCCAAGCTGAATGCGCTCGATCCGGACAGCGGAGAGGTCGTGGGCGCGCTCGACGTTACCGCGGACGCGGGAACGGCCTTCGATGGCAGGCACTTGTTCCAGATCGGTGGCGCCGTGATCCGCAAAATAGATCCCCGGACCGGCAAGGTGCTCAAGACCATTCCGGCGCCCAGCAATGAAGGCAACTCCGGGCTTGCCTGGGCCGACGGCACGCTCTGGGTCGGCCAGCATCGCGGACGCAGGATCCATCAGGTCGATCCGGAGACCGGGGCCGTACTTCGTACCATCCAGTCCGATCGCTTCGTGACCGGCGTGACCTGGGTGGACGGCGAGCTCTGGCACGGTACCTGGGAAAAGGATGCGAGCGACGTGAGGCGCATCGACCCGCAGACCGGGCGGGTCCTCGAACGGCTCCAGATGCCGCAAGGGGTCGGCGTATCCGGCCTGGAAGCCGACCGCCAGGGTCGCTTCTTCTGCGGCGGCGGCAGCAGCAAGACCGTAAGGGTCGTGCACCGCCCGCAAGGCGGGCAATACTGCCGCGTGCTCAGATGATCCCGCACCGTCGAACACTTGCGTCAGATTTCCGCCCATCGCGGAGCCGTTGTGCATCCGCCTTCGCCGCCCGAATCGTTATTCCCAGTGCATCGGCCGGCTGCGCTTGATACGCTCTTCGCCGTCGAGACAGGAGCACCTGCCTGACCGGTGCCGCCGCTAAGATCGTCGTGGTGGAGGACGACGCATTCCAGCGGAAGGTCATCGCGGAATGCCTGGCGCAGCACGGGCTACGTCCCACCACCCTGGCCTCCGGTAGCGAACTGAAGCGGCTGGTGCAGCAAGCCATGCCCGATCTCGCCCTGCTGGACGTGCAGCTGAACGAGACGGAGGATGGCTTCGCCCTGGCGCAGTGGCTGCGCAGCCGATCGGCGCGCGTCGGCATCATTATGCTGACTGCCGCCGCCGATACGGTCGAGCGCGTCGTTGGCCTCGAATGCGGTGCCGACGACTACATCGCCAAGCCGTTCGAGGGCCGCGAGCTCGTCGCCCGGGTGAAGGCGCTGCTGCGCCGTGCCGGCCCATCCGCCCCGCCGCCACCGCTTCTGACCCAGGTGCGCGTCGGCACCGCCATGCTGGACCTGGAACGGCGCGTACTAGTGCTCACGGACGGCACGGTGGCTAGTCTCGCCGCCAGCGAGTTCGACCTGCTGCGTCTCTTCGTTGACAACCCCAACCGTCCCCTGACCCGCGACTGGCTCCTGGAGACGATCGCACATCGTGATGCGGAGACGTTCGATCGCGCCATCGACAACCGCGTGATGCGACTCCGCCGCAAGCTGGAGCGGGACCCGACCAAGCCCGAAGTGATCCGCAGCGTGCGGGGGGTCGGTTACATGTTCGTGCCGGTGTCGGACTGAAAAGACGCCGGCCACGAGGCTGGCGTCTTACGACTCCGCCATCGCGCGCAGCGTCTGCGACATCACCGAGGCCAGCCGGCTGGCGGCATCACGCGCGCCGACAGTGTCACCGGCATTCGCCGCAGCTTCCACCAATGAGGCCTGCTCCGCGAGCAATCGGGCGCCGGCCGTTTGTGCGGCCCCCTTGAGCCGGTGCGCCAACGCCGCCAGGCCAAGCGGCTGCGCGACATGCATGGCGGCGATGTCGCGTGCCGCACTGGTGGCGAAATCCTGCAACAGGTCATGGTATGGCGCGGTGTGCCGGCCGAACAGATTGTGCAGCACCTCCGGGTCGAATAGAGCGGTGGCGAGATGCGTCGTCTGTCCCGGGCAATGATCCGGAATGGAGCAACTGAGGGCCGGGCCAGCGCCTGCAGCGACAGCGGTTTCCGCAGAAAGCCGTCCAGTCCAGCGGCGAGGCGGGCGTCGTTGCTCTGCAGCACGTCGGCGGTGACCGCGATCAGTCGGGTGCGCGGCAGATTGTGCTTTGCCTCGTCCTCGCGGATCGCCTGCACCAGGGCGAACCCGTCCAACACCGGCATGTGCAGGTCGAGCAACACCACGACGTGGTGCGCCTGCCGCCACAGCGCCAGCGCCGCAGCGCCGTCCTCGGCGACATCAGCCTCCCAGTCCAGCAGTTCGAGCTGACGCAGGATCACCTCGACATTCACCCTCTGATCATCTGCGACCAGCAGCCGGGCCGCACGCGGCTGGGGTGCCGGCGGGATCCGCTGCTGTGGCACCCGGAGTGCATTGCCGGGAGCCGCTTCGGCAAGGCGAAGGTTCACTGTGAATCGGCTGCCCGAGCCCGGAGCGCTCGCTACTATAACGCCGCCGCCCATCAGCTGCGCCAGCCGGCGGACGATCGACAGGCCGAGCCCGCTGCCACCAAAACGACGCGTGGTGGAGCTGTCTGCCTGGGTGAAGGGTTCGAACAGTCGGGCGCACGTCGCTTCATCCATGCCGATGCCGCTGTCAGTGACCTTAAGCGTTACCAGCACCGAGTGATTTTCCGCCCGAGTGTCCGTGCTGATCCGCACGAAGCCCCGGTCGGTGAACTTGATCGCATTCCCCACAAGGTTGAACAGGATCTGCCGCACCCGCATCGGATCACCCCTGACCCAGTCGAGCGCACCCCACGGCGGGTCGGCAAACAACGCAAGCTGCTTTTCCCGTGCCTGGGGCAGCATAGCCTCGACGATGCCCGCCACCAGTGCGCTGAGCTGGAACGGCACCGCCTCGATCTCCATTCGCCCTGCGTCGATCTTGGAAAAGTCCAGCACGTCGTCGATGATCCGCAGCAACGCCTGCGCGCTGTAGCGCATCACCGCAAAGCTCCGCGCCTGCTCCGGCTGCTGCCCGGAGCGTTCCAACACGTCCATCATGCCCAGCACACCGTTCATCGGCGTGCGGATCTCGTGACTCATGGTGGCGAGGAAGGTGGATTTTGCCTGGTTCGCTGCCTCTGCGTCGGCGCGTGCCCTCTCGGCCCGATCACGCTGCCGCTCCGCGGTCTCGCGAGCCGACTGAAGTTCCTGCAGCAGGCGCACATTCTCGATGGCGATCACCGCCTGGTCGGCGAAGGTGGAGACCAGCTCAATCTCGTGATCGTTGAACGGATCCACCCTGCCGCGACCCAGGCCCAACACGCCGATCGGCTCGCCATCGCGCAACAGCGGAACGCCCAGCATGCAACGCACGCCACCAATATTCGCGTCGTCCTTTCTGGGGTAGGTGTCGTCGCTCCATACGTCGGGGATCTGCACGGTGCGGCGTTCCAGCGCAGCGCGTCCGACCAGCGTTCCGTCTCCGGGGTGGATCACCTGGCGCCGTTCGCGTTCCTCGGTACTCAGGTGAATTACCGTGACCGGCGGCGAACCGAAAGCTGCCGTCGTGGTAGCGAAATAGCACGGCCATCTCCGCGTGGCACAAAACCTTCGCGCTGGTGACCACGCTCTGCAGCACGCTTGAGAGGTCGAATGCCGAGCGGCTGATGACGCGCAGGATGTCGCTGATCGCGGCACGGAATTCCAGCGCGTCCTGCAATTCGCGTCGGAGCCTACCGGCGGCAGTCGATCTGCGGGTCTGCTTCACGAAGGCTCCTCCAAGCCGGCGATGCGGCGTCGTGACAGAGTTCCGTCGCGTTACCGTCACGCGCAGCGGCCTGATTTGTCGCGTCCGTCGCGCAGACCGTGCGTGCCGTGGTGGACGCTCTCGTTGCCTCGCCCGCTAGAGGGGATGCGGCGCAACGGACGCGACATTTGCCGGCGGGTGACGCATCGGGACGCGACAAAGCCTCGACATCATCCACTCCGTCGCCCGGGCATGTCCAGCGTCCGGTGCGGCAAGAGAAAGGAAGTGGAGAAAAGAAATGGTGAACGACGCGAATTTGCACGAATTCCTCGGCAACGATCTTGGCATCACGACGGAGATAAGCGGTCGGACCGGGAACACGGAATCACCGTTCGCCTTTCCGCCGCGCGATTGCGGTCCTTGCCGAACGCCACCGCCGGTCGGTCAGGCGCCCGCAGCTCCGGAGCATGGACTACGGTCAGCTCCGGGACCTCGCCCCCGCGCGGGTCTTCGAGGAGATAATCGAGCCCGCAGGCCAGCCGTGACAGCGCTACTCCGCCGCCCGGGCGTGCCGTGCGACAGACGCCCTGGTCACCTCGCCCGCGCTTTGCGCCGCCGCGCGACAGACGCGACATTTGCCGGCGGGTGACGCGATCGGGGCGCGACAGAGCTTCGGCATTATCCACCCCGTCGCTGGCGCATGTCGGCGTCCGATGCGGCCAGAGAACAGGGACGTGGAGGAAAGAGATGCTGAACGAAGCGAAGTTGCACGAGTTCGTCGGCAAAGTGGTCGGCGATCTTGGCGGCGCAATGACGGTCCCGTTGGTGCGTCTCGGTGATCGGCTTGGGCTATACAAGGCGCTGCACACGAATGGCCCGATGACATCCAGTGAGTTGGCGGCGCGTACCGAAATCGCCGAACGGTATGCGCGGGAGTGGCTGGCACAACAGGCGGCATCGGGTTACCTGACCTACGATCCCGCCACGACGAAATTCACGCTGCCGCCGGAGCAGGCGATGGTGTTCGCCGAGGCCGACAGCCCGGCGAACCTGCTCGGCGCCTTCGAGGTCGCCGAGGCGACGGTGACGAACCAGCCGCTGGTGGAGCCGGCGTTCCGCACCGGGCGCGGCGTCGGCTGGGGCGATCAGTCGCAGTGCCTGTTCTGTGCGGTAGGGCGCTTCTTCCGACCTAGCTACCACAACATGCTGGTGCAGTCGTGGTTGCCGGCGCTGGACGGTGTCACGGCGAAGCTGGAGCGCGGTGCGCAGGTAGCCGATGTCGGCTGCGGGCACGGCTTCTCCACCATTACCATGGCCAAGGCGTTTCCGAATTCTACCTTCGTGGGGTACGACTTCCACCCGGCATCCGTCTCGCAGGCGCGGGTGCATGCGGAGCAGCACGGAGTGGCGGCGAACACGCGCTTCGAGGTGGCGCTGGCCGGGCAGTTCCCCGGCGAGGAGTTGGATCTGGTGACCTGCTTCGACTGCCTGCACGACATGGGCGACCCTGCCGGAGCGGCACGCCATGTGCGGCGGACGCTGAAGCCGGATGGAAGCTGGATGGTTGTGGAGCCGATGGCGGCCGATCGGGTGGAGGACAACCTGAACCCGGTCGGGCGAATGTACTACGCGGCCTCGACGATGATTTGCCTTCCGACCTCGCTGGACCAGCCAGTGGGCGCGGGGTTGGGCGCGCAGGCCGGCTTCTCCCGCCTGTCGTCGGCGATCCGCGACGGTGGGTTCGCCCAGGTGCGGAAGGCAACCGAGACGCCGTTCAATATGGTCCTGGAGGCTCGGCCATAGAGCCGAAATTCGTCTGTTCGAACGGGCTACTCAGGTTTTGGGGCGATCCGGTCGCTGCTCGAATGTCTGATCGAAGGTTCGGATGCCCGAAAAGCGGACCGTCGCGAAACCGACAACCCAGCCATCCCGATCCCTGGCACCAATGGCCGGTTCCAGGCACCCGCGCGGCGAGCCTGAGCGACCGAGATGGGCGCAAAGCGGCCGAGCTAACACCTTGGTGCTCACGCGAGCCAGGTATGGCTCAGCCGCCCGGCGGTCTGGTGCTGCGACGCGCTTGCACATCACCCGACCTTTGATCCTCCTTCCGGGCGTCGGCGGCCAGCACGCGCGCCGTCTCGACGGCTGCTTTTGCGTCGATGCGATCCACCCGGGCGACGCTGCGCCAATACTCCGCGGCGCGACGATCGGCATCAGCGGCTTCCCTCGACATGGCTCTTTCCCCGCATTGTTCAGGCGGCGCCCTCGCTGTTGAAACGGGTAGCCTCAACCTGCTTCACCATTTCGGGGCGCCGAAAATAGATCGGACGGCCGCATCGAAGCGGCCGCGCACCGCGAACAATGACGAACGCCTCGTCGGTGCGGCTATCGTTTAAGAGCTCCTCGCGGCGGATCAGTGGGCGGGCAACTTCGTGGTAGCTCTGGTTCGCGCTGCGCGAGCGCGATCCCACTTCGAAGCTGCGGCCGCTGCTGCCGCTATGAGTGCCCTGCGAGGTCGCCATCACCCCGTACTTCCCGAAGGTCTCTTCCAGCTCGCGGGCGGTCTCCAGATCCTGGATCGCTGCATAGGTCCGGTGGGACACGCCATCACACCATTCCCGCTTGCCCTCCCGCCCCCATTGCTTCTCGAGCTGACCGACCGATTGGTAGAGCAGTTGCAGGGTAATGCCGTATTTGCGGCCGGCATCGCGGGCGACCTCGATGATCTTCATCGGGCCGAGACGCGCGGCCTCATCGAGCAAATAGAGGATGCGGCCCCGCACGGCGCCATCCGCCTCGTAAGCGGCGTTGATAAGCGCCCCGATGACGGTGCGGGCCAGCGCCGGCGTGGTATGCAGGCTGGCCAGCGACATCTGCAGGAAGACCGAAACCTTGCCCCCCAGCAGGTCGGCGGTCCTGAAGGAGCTGCCAGAGACGATCGCCGCAAACGCCGGATTCGCCAGCCACGCCGTGCTCTCGTCGGCATTGGCGTAGACGCCCGAGAACGTCTCATCGACCAGCCCCTTGAGCGTGCCGGCGTAGTCGCGGGCGAGCGGACTGGCGCTGGTCCGATGGATGCCGTCGAGTACCTTGCGCATCTCCGGCTCGGGGGTCGACAAGCCCCGCCGCAGCGTTGCCAAGGTCTTGATGCCGGGCTCAAGCGCGGAATCCCACAGCATATGGGCGAGAAGGCAGGCGACGAGTGCCCGCCCGCGCGCCTCGAAGAACTCGTTGGACCGGTCGCGGCTGGCGGTCGGGCCGTCGCCGCATACCCATGAGACGACCGACAGCACGTTCGTGGTGGCGGTCGGACTTCTGGCGTCGATCCAGTCGAGCACGTTGAAGCCGATATCGGATCGGAGGTCGAGCCGGTAGACCGCGTGGTCCATGCGGAGCCGAGCCTCGGCGACCATCTGGCCGAGCTCGCCGGCGGGATCGAGCACGACGACCGAGCCGGTCCAGGTCAGCAAGGTGGAGACGGCGCACATGCTTTTGAAGGAGCCGGCTCCCGCGAAGACGAGGCTGTGCGTCGGCCCCGACCGGCACGGGTCAATCAGCAGCGGCGCCTTTCCACCCTTGCCCCAGGTTGCGCGATTCGACGGATCGAAGGCAACCTGCCCAGGCCCATCCTGATCCACGCGGTATGCTTCGCCCACGACGACCCCGCCGTACTCCAGGTGCGGGCCGGGGAAGATCTCCCTCGCTTTGGCGATCGGCAGCCAGTCCGCGTGGCCGAGGTTATCGGTGCGGCCTCGCATGGGCTCGGACTGGCCGGCAAGGAGGCGGGGCCGCAGGGAGGGGCCCAGCTTCCCGCCCCGGAGTGCCAGGGCCGTGGCCAGCAGCAACATGCTGGCCGTGGCGATCCCGGCGCTGATCTCGAGCCAGAGCACGACGGCGGCATTGTCCCCGGCCAGGAAGAAATAAACCCACCACTGTGTATCGGCGTGGAATAGGGACCCCGTTGGAGGGGTGATCGGCGTCCAAGAGGGGCCCCTCTGACGGTGGGGTTCACGATGGCTCTCGTGGTGGTGCGGGGGCCGAATTGGGATGCTGGTAGTGGAGACGATTGCGCGGATCCGGCGGGCGTATTTCGTGCAGGGGAAGTCGATCAAAGCGATCTGCCGTGAGCTGCGGGTGTCGCGGAAGGTCGTGCGCAAGGTATTGCGGTCGGAGGCGACGGAGTTCCGTTACGCGCGCGAGCAGCAGCCAATGCCGCGGCTTGGGCCGTGGCGGGAGGAGTTGGACCGGCTGCTTGCGACCAATGAGGGACGGCCCGGTCGAGAGCGGCTGACGTTGATCCGGGTGTTCGAGGAACTGCGTGGGCTGGGTTACGAGGGCGGCTATGACGCGGTTCGGCGATATGCGCGGACGTGGGGGCGCGAGCAGGTATCGAGCTCGGCGGCGGCGTATGTTCCGCTGAGCTTCGCACCTGGAGAAGCTTACCAGTTCGACTGGAGCCACGAGGTCGTGCTGATCGGCGGCACGACGGTGACGGTGAAAGTCGCGCATCTGCGGCTGTGCCACAGCCGGATGCCGTTCGTGCGGGCTTATCCGCGCGAGACGCAGGAGATGGTGTTCGACGCCCACGACCGGGCGTTCGCGTTTTTCCGTGGCACTTGCACGCGCGGCATCTATGACAACCTCAAAGCGGCGGTGGACGCGATCTTTGTTGGCCGTGAGCGGGCCTATAATCGCCGGTTCCTGCAGATGTGCAGCCACTACCTGGTCGAACCCGTCGCCTGCACACCGGCAGCGGGTTGGGAGAAAGGTCAGGTCGAGAACCAGGTCGGCATTGTGCGGGAGCGATTCTTTTCGCCGCGTGTGCGGGTCAAGAGCTACGACGAGCTGAACGCTTGGCTGCTGGACAAATGCGTTGCCTATGCCCGGGCACACCGACATCCCGAGTTGCGCGACCAGACGATCTGGTCGGTGTTCGAGGCTGAGCGCACGGCTCTGGTGCCGTATGCCGGGCGCTTCGACGGCTTCCACGCGCTACCTGCCTCGGTTTCGAAGACCTGCCTCGTTCGGTTCGACAACAACCGCTACTCGGTGTCGGCGCATGCGGTCGGGCGGCCGGTCGAGATCCGCGCCTATGCCGAGCGGATCGAACTCCGTCAGGACGGAAAGCTGATCGGCGAGCACCGCCGATGTTTCGGCCGGGATCAGACAATTTTCGACCCGTGGCACTATGTCCCGGTTCTGGCGCGCAAGCCGGGCGCGCTCCGCAATGGCGCGCCATTCAAGGACTGGCTGCTGCCGGCCGGCCTCGAGCGTATCCGCCGCAAGCTGGCCGGCACGGCCGATGGCGATCGCCAGATGGTGGCCATCCTCGCCGCGGTGCTGAGCGACGGCCTGGCCGCCGTCGAGGCCGCCTGCCTGGAAGCGCTGCGCGAGGGGACCCACTCGGCCGACGTGGTGCTCAACATCCTGTCTCGGCACCGCGAGCCGGCGGCGCCGATCACCATCCTGACCCCGGACGCGCTGCGACTGCGCCATGCGCCAGTCGCTGATTGTGCACGGTATGACGGTTTGAGGAGAGCCAGTTGATGGAGAGATCCGAGATCCTGACCGCCATGGCGGATCTGAAGCTCTATGGCATGAAGGCGGCCTATGACGAGATCATCGGCACCGCGGTGAAGCGCCAGCATGAGCCTGCCCGCATCGTCGGCGATCTGCTGACGGCCGAGATCACCGAGAAGCAGGCGCGCTCGATCCGCTACCAGATCACCATCGCCAAGCTGCCGCTGGCCAAGGACGTCGACGACTTCGCCTTTGACGGCACGCCGATCAACGAGACGCTGGTGCGTGAGCTCGCCGGCGGCGAATTCCTGGCGCATCAGCGCAACGTCGTGCTGATCGGCGGCACCGGCACTGGCAAGACCCATCTCGCGATCGCCATCGCGCGCGCCTGCATCCGCGACGGTGCCCGTGGCCGGTTCTTCACCGTCGTCGATCTGGTCAACCGGCTCGAGGCGGAGAGCCGCGCCGGCCGTCAGGGTCGAATGGCGGACTATCTCTGCCGGATGGATTTCGTGGTGCTCGACGAGCTGGGTTACCTGCCATTCGCACAATCCGGCGGTCAGCTGCTGTTCCACCTGATCAGCCGCCTCTACGAGCAGACTTCCGTGATCGTCACCACCAACCTGGCCTTTGGCGAATGGCCTACCGTGTTCGGCGACGCCAAGATGACGACCGCGCTGCTCGATCGTCTCACCCACCATTGCGACATCGTCGAGACCGGCAACGAGAGCTGGCGCTTCAAAAACCGCGCCTGACCCCCTCCCCAGACCCCACCCCCCGGGGCTTGCACCGGTGGGTCCACAGGAACCCCCCACGCGCCGCTCCACCAGCCTCTTTGCGGGGCGCTCCGCGGCGCGCGGGTCCCCCCTGTGGACTACCGGCACAAGCCCAACCACGGGGGTCCCTTTTGCACGCCGATAGGGGGTCCCGTTTCAATGCCGATTGACAGTCGGGGGTCAGGGTGCAGTGCCGCACCACCTCCAGTTCCTCGGTCGGCAGGGCGAACACCCCGGCCCAGAACTCATGAGCCAACAAACGCCGCCTCGCCATCCGACCCTCCCATGAAAGCGTCGGCACGCTACGTGCGGGTGTGCGGCAAACGAAGCTTTCGCGGACACCCGGGCAAGTCCGCTCTCGACCAATTCTACGCCTCTTCGAGGGTTGGGACTTCGCCCAAGAGGTGCTCGTTCTGGCAAGCCGCTCATTCCCGTTTCTCCATGTGGGGTGCGCCATGCCGGGAAGAGCCAATCGGGAACATATCTTGGGAAACGGCGCGATTGTAGGCGTCGCATCGGGTACGCTGGTACGGCTTTCCCGCTGCATGTCCCTTTCGAGAAAGTCACCGGCCGCTAGGCCCCGCACGCCTTTTTAAACGGCCCGGTCGTTTCATAATGGAGCGACGTTCTTGCCCTCTCGATGCTTATTGATCACGCAGCGTGCCGTCGAGGCATGTGACGCACGCGCCACCAATCGTCACTTTGCCTGCCGCATCCACGGCGACCATGACGCGACCGTCCCGACCGACCTTCTGTCCTTGAGCGGCGATATATTGGTCACTCCCGGATGCAAGCATGCCCGCGCGGTGGCGAAAGACGGCGATGCTGCCGTTGCCACTGCCGCAGACTGGATCTTCCTCGACACCGCAGGAGGGCGCGAACGAGCGGACTTCAATCGCGGCCGGCCCGTCGACATGCGTGCCGAACAGCGATAACCCCGTCGCGCCGAGCCGCTGTTCAAATCGCGCCGAGCGCGCGAAATCCGGCTGTAACCTTAACAAGGCGTCCGCGCTGGTGAGCTGCGCAACAATCCAGATCGCGCCGACGTTGATGATCGCCGGGCGTGCGTCGCGGATCACCGGCGCGCCGATGATCGCTTCCAGTTCGGCCACCTCGTTGTCGTCGAGCAGGGCCACGGTCGCGGGAGGCAGATCGAGAACAAGGCTGCGCCCGTTCTCGCTCTCCTCGACCGCGATGCGGACGAGCCCCTGTCCGCATTCCTGCACCAACATACCGTCTTTTGGGCAGGCACGTCCCGCTTCCAGCACTGCATGTGCGCTACCCAATGTGGGATGACCGGCAAACGGTAGCTCGGATCGCGGCGTGAAGATGCGCAGGCGATAGTCTGCCTGTGGCTCGGTGGGCGGCAGTACAAACGTTGTTTCCGAAAGGTTGGTCCAGCGAGCGATTGCCTGCATGTCCGTCACGCTCAGTCCTTCGGCATCAAGAACCACAGCGACGGGGTTGCCCTTAAACGGGTGAGCGGAGAACACGTCGATGACCTTGTATGCACGCATGAGCAGATGTCCTGTTTCAATCGTGATCGCCAGTTGCTTACGCCGCGACCACTTGGCCGACGCCCGATGCAGCAAGCGCCGACGCCACCTCGATCAAGTCGGCTACGTCCGCCTCGGTGGTAGAGAAGGCGGTGACGAACCGGACGATGCCGGACCCCCAACGATCATGATAAAAGCGGAAACCTTGATCGAGCAGGCCGCGAATGAGCGGCATGGGGAGGCGGCAGAACAGAATGTTGGCTTCGGGCGGCTGCTGTATTTCGACACCGGCGAGCGAAGACAGCCCTGCCGCGAGTGCCTTGGCCATACTGTTGGCTTGAGCTGCATTGCGCAGCCACAGGTCGTGCGCCAGGTAGGCGTCCATCTGCGCCGCCAGGAACCGCATCTTGGAGCTGAGCTGTCCGGCACGTTTGCGCCGAAACGCCAGGTCTCTGGTGAGTTCCTTGCGGAACGAGACCACCGCGTCGACGCCAAAGGTGCCGTTTTTCGTGGCGCCGAACGACAACAGGCCGACGCCGGCCTTCCAGGTCATATCCGCTGGCGAGCAGCCAAGCGTGGCGAGCGCATTGGCAAACCGGGCCCCGTCCATGTGCAGCGGCAGCTTGGCGGATCGACATACGTCACCAATGGCGCCGATCTCATCGAGCGAGTAGATTGAGCCGACCTCGGTCGCCTGCGTGATGCTGACGCTTGAGGGCTGGACGGAGTGGACGTCGCCCACCATTCGCGTCGCGTTCGCCGCGAGCGCGTCGAGTTCGATCTTCGCGGCCTTGCCCGGGAGCTGCACCAGCTTGGCCCCGGCCGTGTAGAACTCTGGCGCGCCGCATTCGTCGCGGTTGATATGGGCCTCGGCGTGAGAAAGGATGCTGCCCCAGGGCGGGGTCACCGCCGCAAGTGCCAGCGCGTTTGCGGCCGATCCGGTCGAGACAAGGAACACGTCGACCTCATGCTCGAACACCTCCGCAAGCCGGTGCTCCACGGAGCAGGTCAGCTCATCGTTTCCGTACCGGGAGTGCCTGGCCGGGATTGCAGGCCCCAATGGCGGCGATGACTTCGGGCGAAGCGCCGGCGATGTTGTCGCTGGTGAAACCGCGTGGGCGCTGATGGCTGTTCTGGCTCATTGGCTTGTTGCTCCTGACTTGATCCGAGCATCGTTAGGGTCTTGCCCCTTGTTGAAGGAGGTCAGGATGGCGCGACGCAGGCTGCTAGGTGGCGAGCAAAGGGCGGCGCTGTTTGCCCTGCCTGCGGGCGAGCGCGACATCGTGCGCCACTGCACGCTCGACTCCCGGTGACCTGATCCTGGTCGCGGCCAAGCGCAACGGTTCCAATCGGTTCGGGTACGCCCTCTCTTTTGTGCCCTGCGCCATCCCGGCCGCGCCCTGGAGGTTGCGAGCCGCGGGCGCCCCCGACGCTTAGCGCAACCAAGCGACCCGGGACAACTCGCCGCCGCTGGCCGGGGCAGCAAAGCAATCCGTCCAGCGTGGCCAAGTGCACAGGGTCCAAACCGCCGATCAGCGCGCGGTGCAGGGCATGCTCCGCCCGGATGTGGCGTCTGTCGCGTCGGTGACAAGAGTGATCGCCGGGTCCCGCGCCAAAACCGGACAAGGGCGCAGCGCCAGCGTGCCGACGGCAGCATTGCGCAGGAACGCGCGGCGTTCGGTCGCCATCATCTCGTTCTCCCATTTATGGACGTGAAAGCTCTCAGCGGGTGTAGAGATCTTCCTTTGTAATCTGATTGCGCATCGGCCGACCCTCTCGATAACGCCGCTGATTATCCAGGATCACCTCCAGCGAACGCTCCGACTTGTCGGCCATCGCAGGGGTGAAATGTGGCGTGATCAATGTGTTCCGCGTCGTCCAGAGCAGGCTCGAGCTGGGCAATGGCTCGGTCTCGGTTACATCGAGTCCGGCGCCGGCCAGTCGGCGACTCTAGTGCGTCAATCAGGGCCGCCTCGTCGATCAGGCCGCCGCGTGCAAGATTGACGATAATCGCGCTCGGCTTCATCCGCGCCAGTTCCTCGCGTCCAATCAGATGATGGGTGGCGTCGGAAAGGTTGAGCACCAGCGCAAGGATGTCGCATTGATCGAGGATCGGGTAAATCGTCTCGCCCCGGGCGGTGCAGTACATGCGGTCCACGCCGGCGGGCAACGGCGCATCGCGGCGGCGATAGCCAAGCACGCGCATGCCGAATGCCTTCGCACGGGACGCGAGCTCGACACCGGTGTGGCCCATGCCGAGAATGCCGATCGTGCGGCCATACAGGGCCCGAAGGTTTTCGGTTCCCGGTACGCCGCGCCAGCGCTTTTGTTTCTGCGCCTCGTAAAACGCCGGATAATTCGAGCAGAGCATCAGCATGAACATCATCGCATGCTCGGCCAGCGCGGGGCCGGAGCGGCCGGCCGAGCCGGTCACAATCATGTTTTTCTCGAACACGGCGGGACGCGCCGATTTTGTAAGGCCGGCATGATCACAATGTACCCAGCGCAGCTTGGGGGCGTCGATGTGGCGTTGATCGAGGTCGCCGGTGAGGATGGCGATCTCTGCCTGTTGCAACGCCTGGTCGATGCCCGGCTTGTCGCCGCTCGATACCAGGATCAGCCGATCCGGCGCGATGGCCGCGGTAAAGCGCTCCCACTGCGAGGCGTCGAACGGAAGCTCTTTATGGGCCATCACGACTCGTTCGGTCACGCCAGTCACTCCATGGTCTGAAGACGTAAACCATCACGGCCGCCGGCTGCAGGCGCGATCCCATCGTCTACGACGCCGTGGATCGGTTGGCGCGTGAGGAACAGGTAGCTGCAGGCGGACAGCAGTGCGACGATCGCTCCGACGATCAGGCCGGGGGCGAAGGATCCTGTCCTTTGCAACAGAATGCCTGTGACGGCGGGCGCCAGAGCGGCACCGATATAGCCGCCGCAATTCATCATACCGCCCAACGAGGCGATGTAGCTCTGCGGTGCAGCCGCCGTCACCAGCACCCAGGCCGAAACCCCGGCGATCTGGCCGAAGAAGACGGCGAGCGAGATGAGCGTAATGGCGAGGCCGGAACCGCTGACGAAGGCGAGCGGAAAGGTGAACAAGGCCATGCACAGCACGCCGATCATCGATGGGAGGCGGCGGTCAGCAGCAGCGGCACGCCGCGCACGGCGAGCATGTCGCACAGCGAGCCGCCCATCAGCCCGCCGATATAGGCAAAGAGCTGCGGCACGGCGGCCAGAATGCCGGCCCGCGGCAACGACATATGGTGCGCGATCTCAAGGTAGCCGGGCAGCCAGGTGAGGAAGAGCCAGTTGAGATAGCTCTGGCCGAAGAAGCCGCCGATCAGGCCCCAGGTGGTGCGGAACCGGAACAGCTGCCCCCAGTCCCGCGGCCGCACCTTATGTTTCGGGCCGATATCGCCGCTGGTGATGGCGGCAACATCCTGGGCGGGAATGCTGGCGCGCTCCGGGTCGCGGTAGAACGTCATCCACACGATCGAATAGGCTGCGCCGAGCATGCCCATGATGATGAACATCGCGCGCCAGCCCCAGCCCAGCATTAGCCAGGTCAGGAACGGCGGTGCGATCAGCGAGCCCAGCGCGCCGCCGGAAAACACCAGCGAGATTGGCAGGCCGCGATTGCGGCGATGAAACCAGTTGGAGAGCGCCTTGGCGCCGCCGGGCCCGTTCGGCGCTTCGAAAATGCCGAGACCGAGCCGGGCCCAGATGAAGGGCCCCAGACCGCCGGCAAACCCCGCCAGGGCTTGAAAGCCGGACCAGAGGAACACTGCGGGGCCAAGCAGGAAGCGCGGACCCACACGGTCCAGCAAGATGCCGGCGGGCAACTGGCCGAACGCGTACACCCATGAGAAGGCGGACAGCAAGATGCCCATCTGGGCGACATTCAAGCCGAGATCATGGCGGATCAGCGGATTGCCGACCGCGAGCGAAGCCCGGTCCATGTAGTTGATTATTGCGGCAATCAGCAGCATGCAGACCACGGCTGCGCGCTTGCGCCGGCTTCGAACGGAGAACCGCGCGCCGCTTATTGTCTCTCCTGGTTCGTCAGCGCGCAGCAACGGCTGCATACTCATGGCGGGTTTATCTCCTGTTAAAATCCTGACGTCCCGCATCGAGCCAGGCCAGTACCTCGTCGAGCGTATTGAGGACGTGCCGCGCACCGACGTCGCCGGCGGCCGGGCCATCATGTCGGCGGATTGACTCGAGCAGGGCGCGATGCTCCGCTCGGACGCGCGTCCAATGGGCGGGGGAATAACCGCTGCGCTCACGCAGCGAGGCGGAGAGGCCGCGGTAGCGCTCGATCAGCGCCACCGCCTCCTGATTGCCGCCGCGTTCGTCGATCAGGGCGTGGAAGGCTCGGTTCGCGCGCCGGATGATGGGCAGATCGCCCGAATCGAGCGCGGCATCATGGGCCTCCTGCAGGCGTGCAAGGGTCCGAATTTCGCGGCCTGAGGCCTCCTCGGCGAACCGGCGGGCCATCATGGACTGGAGGCCCGCGCGGATTTCGTAGGCATGCACCAGGCGAGTCCGATCCAGGCCACGGACCTGCGCCCCGCGATTGGGGTGGAGCTCGAGCAGGCCTTCGCCTTGGAGGAGCTGCAGCGCCTCGCGCACCGGCTGCACGCTGACGCCGAACCGCATGGCGAGCGCCTGTAACCTGAGCCAGGTGCCGGGCTGCACCTCTCCGGCGATGATCATCGCCCGAACCTTGGCGGCCACCCGGGTGTAACCAGGCTCCGTTCGTTCGGGCTCCTGGATAGCGAATCCATCGGCCTGATCGAGAAGCGGAACAGAATGGGACATGGCCGTGTCACTCCGCGGCGCGGGCGATTGTATATGATTTCTGTGGTTAACATGCGATGTTGACAGACTAGATACAATTGGGGATGCTCGGCGTCAATGGGCCATTGCGGTGAGGATGGAGGGACCCCGGTGCCGAGCAAACGGCCAGGGCAGAATGCATGATTGCGGGGCAGGCCACGGGCGGCCGTGGAGGACTGGTCAGCTGGACCAGGTCGCGTTCGGCGAAGCGAACCCGGCGCGCCCAGGTCCAGTGGGAGGCTTATTTGTTTCTGCTTCCCTGGTTCGGCGGCCTGTTCATACTGACAGCGGGCCCGCTGCTGTCGTCACTCTATCTCTCATTCACTGATTTCGATCTGGTCGGTACGGCGCATTGGACCGGGCTTGCCAATTACGTCCGGCTGTTCACCGGCGATCCGCGGTATCTGCAGGCATTCAAGGTCACTTGCATATACGTGCTTCTTGGCGTTCCACTGCATCTGCTGTTCGCGCTTCTGATCGCGATGCTGCTGAACAAGAGGGTCGTCGCGCTCGGGGTGTTCCGCACGCTCTACTACATGCCGTCGCTGCTCGGCGGGAGCGTCGCGGTGGCGGTGATGTGGCGTCAAATCTTCGGCGACAGCGGGCCCGTCAACGAGTTGCTGAGCCTGTTAGGGATTCAGGGAAGGGACTGGATTTCGACGCCAGGCTACGCACTCTATACGCTGGTTCTTCTGCACGTGTGGCAGTTCGGCTCGGCGATGGTGATTTTTTTGGCGGGACTCAAGCATGTCCCGCAGGAGCTCTATGAGGCCGCCAGGATCGACGGGGCGGGGCAGTGGACGCAGTTCCGGCACATAACGCTGCCGATGATCACGCCGGTGATCTTTTTCAACCTCGTGTTGGGCATCATCAATTCATTTCAGGCCTTCACTTCCGCCTATATCGTGAGCGGCGGCAAGGGGGGGCCGGCCGATTCCACGCTGTTCTACACGCTCTATCTCTATCAGGAGGGGTTCACGAACTTCCACATGGGATACGCATCGGCGATGGCTTGGGTGCTTCTGGTCGTTATCGGAGCTTTCACCGCCCTCAACTTCGCCATCTCGCGCCGATGGGTGTTCTACGGGGATTGATGATGGTGCTGTTGCGAACGAGTGGCGGCGTCACGGGGGGAGGCAGTGCAGGCCGGATTAGCGGCGCCAGGTTGGGTCTTTATGCGGTTCTGACCGCGGGCGCGCTGATCATGGTGTATCCGCTCGTCTGGATGCTGCTCAGCTCCTTCAAGTCGGACCAGGAGATTTTCAACAATCCCACGGCACTGCCCGGCAGCCTGAACTTCGCCAATTACCTGGAGGGCTGGTCGGCGGGCGATCTGAGCTTCTCCCGCTATTTTCTCAACTCGTTCGTGATCTGCTTCGGTGCGGTGATCGGCAATGTCTGTGCCTGTTCCCTGGCGGCTTTTGCTTTTGCGAGACTCCGGTTCCCCTTGAGCGGCGTGTTGTTCGCCATCATGCTGCTGACCCTGATGCTCCCCGGGCACGCCCTGCTGATCCCGCAATATGTGCTTTACGCGCGGCTTGGCTGGATCAATACGTACCTGCCGCTGATCGTGCCTAAGTTTCTTGCGACGGACGCGTTTTTCATTTTCCTGATGGTGCAGTTCATCCGCAAAATCCCGCGTGAGCTCGACGATGCCGCGGCGATTGACGGATGCGGGCCGTTCCGGACGTATCGCCACGTTATCTTCCCGTTGCTGCGGCCGGCCGTCATCACGACGGTCATATTCACGTTCATCTGGACGTACAATGATTTTTTCTCGCAGCTGATTTATCTGACGTCTCCGGAAACGCTCACGGTGCCGGTCGCACTGCGCAGCTTCGTTGACTCCTCCGGCGGATCGTACGGGCAATTGCTGGCCATGTCGGTGGTGAGCCTGGTGCCGACGTTCATTGTGTTCCTGATCTTCCAGCGCCGGCTCGTTGAAGGGATCAGCACGACAGGGCTCAAGGGATGACGGGGTGCAGCTCCAGAAGGACAAACGCCATGGCAAAGTTCTCTGTTTATGACTTACCCAGGATCTGCATGGGCCGCCGATTTCTGTTGGGCGGCGCATTCTCGGTTTTGGGTCTCGCCGGCTTGGGCGCGAAGACCGAAGCGGCGGAGCCCACGACGGTGCGCTGCGGGATCTTCGGGAATGCGCAGAAGCTCAAGGTTCGCCGCCAGGCGATGATGAAGTTCAACGCAACCCACCCCGACATCCATGTTTTGTTCGAGGGGGTGCCGAGTGCGTCATGGCCCGACAAGATCGCTGCGATGGTCGCCGGCGGGAGCGCGCCGGACGTGATCAATCTCGCTGAAGCGAATCTGCCGCAATACGCCGAACGTGGTGCGCTGAGCCCGCTTGATACATTCGTGCCGCAGATCCTGCATGCCGACCTGTTCGACCCCCAGGTGCTCGGCCTCGGGCGCTGGGACGGCAAGCTCTACGGCGTGCCGATCGCGGTGGGCATCCAGGGCTTCGGCTACAATCAGTCTGCGCTTCAGCGGCTCGGGATGGGCGAGCCGCCCGCGTCCTGGAGCTATGACGACTTCGCCCGGCTATGCGGGGAGATCCATCGCGCCGACCAGCGCTTCTATGGAAGCGAAGACGGCGCGGCGGTGCTCGAGACGTTCGAGATGTATTTGATCGGCCAGGGCAAGCATCTCTACGGAGGGCAGCGACTGGCGGTCAGCGTTGACGATGTCGCGCAATGGCTGGGCTACTGGGAAGCCATGCGCAAGAGCGGCGGCGCCGTGCCTGCGGACCTGCAGGCGCAATTCACTGGGACGGAATGGCCGAGCAGCCCACTTGTCGGGGCACCGCGGTGTTCGGCATGATGCACTCGCAGGACCTCGCGGGAGGGAACCAGGCCCTCACGAAGGACACGATGTCGATCACGACACCGCCCTCAGCCAAGCCCGGCGGCAGCCCGGGATACTTCCCGCAGCCGACGAGCCTGCTGTGCGTCTATTCCAAGAGCCAGCACAAGGAAGCGGCTGTCAAGGCGATCGACTGGTTCGTAACCGATCCCGAATCGGCCCGGATACTGGGCATGATCAGCGGCCCGCCAGCGTCGAAACCTGCGCTTGAGGCAGTGCTGGCGCTGAAAGACCTCGCACGGGTTGATCAACGCATCCTCAAATACAGTCAGGCGGCGCTCGCGAAGGCGGAGCCTGCGCCGCCGCCACAGCTGGCGGAGCCGGTGATCGCCGATCTGATGCGCCGGACCAACGAGGATGTCGGTTTCGGCCGATCCTCGGTCAAGCAGGCGGCGCAAGCCTTTGTCGATCAGGGCAATGCGCTGCTGAAACAGGCCTGAACCCAACGGCTGTGCAGCCTCCTACTTCCACGAACAGAGGTCGTTTTTCAATGGCGCTTAATAGTGAGGCAACCGCGAACGAGGCCCCAGGATTGGCACCCGGCCAGGAGGGGTGGTGGCGTCAGCCATTCTCGGTGTTCCAGACCAACCTTCAGGAAATCGACGCGGTTATGGATGTGGAGAAGGCGCTGGATTTCATCGAGGCGCATGGCGCGGATACATGGCTGATCAATACCGGCGGCATCGTCTCTTTCTATCCCACCGATCTGCCGTTTCAGACGCGCAATCCGTTCCTCGCCGACCGGCCTTCCGGCGATCTCATTGCCGATGCCGTAGCGGCGGCGCATCGCCGTGGCCTCCGCGTGCTGGCGCGGCTGGATTTTTCCAAAGTATCGTCGCGGATCGCCGAGCAGCATCCGGATTGGCTCTTCGTATCCCCGACCGGGCAGCCGCAGATCTATAACACGCTGTACAGCGCATGTCCGTGCGCCGATTACTACCAGCATCGGTCGATCGACGTTCTGGACGAGATCATCGACCGCTATCCGGTGGATGGATTCTTCTTCAATTGGTTCGGCTTTTCCGAGCGCGATTACAGCCGTGTCTATCATGGCGTGTGCCATTGCCAGAAATGTCGGGACGGCTTCACCGCGTTCAGCGGTGGCAAGGAGCTGCCGGACGGCCCGGATTCAGCGACGTATCCGGAATGGTTGACATTCTCCAGCCAGGTCGTCGCGGGGTTAACGGCGAAGATCGCGAACCACATTGCGACGCGCCGTCCTGACGCCGCTCTGGTCCGGGGTCAAGGGGCGCAGGTCATTTACCACGAAGCCAACAACGCGTTCGGCCGCGAGCCCTGGCACCACAGCACGGCAGAGGCGGTGAGCGCACACGTGACGGGGCAACCGGAAATCTCGCTGATGGTGAATTCGGTATCGTTCATCGACATGCCTTACCGCATGGCGGGCGAGCAGCCGGAGCACTTTGCGCAGTCCTTCTGCAGGGCATTGCCCGCGGCGGCAACCCATCAACCTACATCATGGGGACGCCCGGCCGATCCCGTATGCGAATCTGGAGCTCGCGCGCTCGATCACGAGGTTCCATCGCGAGCATCGCGGGCTGTATGCCAAACTGATACCTGCATCGAGCACCGGCCTGGTGCGGCCGGACCCGTTGCGGAGCGCGACCATGGGTATGCGAACTCGGTTGAGGAGTTCCGCGGCCTCTATTCGAGCCTGCAGGAAAAACATCTGCCGTTCGATGTGCTGGCCGCGGAGCGCCTCGGCAAAATGGCAAAGCAGGATGCGCTGCGGCGCTATGCGCTGATCATCCTGCCCGATCTCGGCTCCCTCGGCCAGGAGGCGGCCGATGCGCTCGACAGTTTCGTTCGCCAGGGCGGCAATCTGGTGCTGACTGGCGGGAGCGGCGTCTCCGATGATGGCGAGGTTGAGCTGGCGGCGCGCCCGGCGCGCATGCGGTTCGGCTCGCCGTATGCGGGTGCGGAGCTGTGGTCGAGCGTCTGTGACCGAGAGTGAGCAACCCGATATGGCGGCGTACCGATATGCTCCGCCCGTGATACCGGTCTATGGGCGCTATTTTCGTTTCGTGTGGAAGCCCGGGATTGGAGAAGATCGGCCGGATGCTGCCGCAGGCGCCGTTCGGGCCGCCGGAGAAGTGCTATGGCCATGCCGGGAGCGACGAGCCCGGCCGTGTGCGGCGCGAGGCGGGCGGCACGGTTATCCAGATCCCTGGACGATCGGGCGGGCGTACCGGGAGTTCGGCTCGAGCGAAGTTCGCGACCATTTCCTGGCTGCGGTGCGGCCGCTCGCCGGGCAGCGCCTGTTTGCCGAGCTTCCGGAGCAGGTGGAAGTGTTTGTTGGGGAGGATGGGAGCGGTCTGGTGGTGCATCTGATCAATCAGTCGGGTGCGCGGCGCAGATCGTTCGGTCCACACGTGACAATTCGTGGCGGCCGGCTAACGCTGAAGGGTCCCGCCACATCCGGCAGGCCCGAGTTGCTCCACTCGGGCGCGACCGCGAAGGTGCAGGAACCGAATGGCGATTTGCGGATTGAGCTGCCGCCGATTGAGCTATTCGAGGTTATCCGCATACCTGTTGCGGCGTGATGGAACAGTGGAATAAAGAAAATTGCAGGTGAGACATGTCTTGTGCAGATCGGCGCGCGCGCGCGATGACCCGAACCGGCCTGAGCCCGTTGAGCATGGCGGCAGCAGAAATTGGCTGTTCCCGCGCATCCTAACGGATGAGGGCGTGTACTAGGCGTGGGCGAGTGCAGCGGCTGGCCGCACGTGGTTGAGCGTGCAGTGCAGGGGTATCGCCCAGCTTCTGGTTGGGGAGGATACGCCGCCGTTCGCGGTTGCCCGGCAGGACGAGAAACCGATGGGACTGGTAGGAATCTGAAGGCTGGCGAGGGGAAGGGCGTGAGGTGATCCGCAGCTTCGCGGTCATCACCACTGACGCCAATCATTTCACAGGTTCACAACCGGATGCTGGTAATTATGAGACGAAAGAGCAGGAGCTGACTGGTGTGGCTGGGCGAGAGAGGAAAGGGGGCCCAATTCAGGCGCTTCCCTCGTCCTGCACAAGCAGATGCGCTGCGGCGCTGGCCGGTGAGCCAGCTAGTGAATAACGTCCGCAAGTCCGGGGGTGCTTCCGGCGAGTTCGTCTGAAAGCTCAAACTGCAATTCTGGACGGTTTCCGGAGCGGTAGCGGATACCACAGCTCGCAGCCAAGCGGGAAACAACCCTGGTTCTCGGCTGCGAATTTGGTGAAACCTGCCGTGTACGTCGGCATCAGGGCTTAAAGCCTATCACAAAGGACGCCAGAGCTCCCGCATCTTGGGAACGCCTTCGCCTGTGGTGCGCCGGGATGATGCCGGCAGCCGAGGACATGTGCCAAATCGTCGAACACGGACCGCGGCAGTCGGGTTGGAAGTCACTATCGGCAGCCACGCCCGCCCGACGGGCATCACCGCCTACCGTAACGCCGGCGGCCA
>CAVTQY010000001.1:3730000-4159613 GCA_963736975.1 uncultured Pseudomonadota bacterium | reverse complement strand
TCAGTGGCCGACAACATCGTATTTGTCCTTTAGAGAGGCGGGCTTCCTCTTACGAGAGTAGCCCAACAGATCGCAGTCGTATGGCAGAGGCCGCCGCTGCGTCCGTCCGGGCCTAGCCATGGTCGGGCGCTCAGTAGTGGAATTGATGAGAGAACCCGCTGTTGAACAGCCAGAACAGGGCGACAACAACTATGATCAGGCCAACACCCCCGCCAAAGCCGCGCCCGCCATAATAACCCGAGCGGTAGCCGTAGTATCCACCCCCGCTGAATAGGAAAAGGATCACGAGGATCAATAAGATAGGGCCCATTTGGAAATTCCTTTTGTTACAGAGGAGCCCAATACGGCTTTGCCTTATAGTAATCGTGCACACGGCGTCCCCAGCCTTCGTCTTCCCAGCACACGTCATCGCTCGAGCCGAAGGACGGCGCGTCCTTCACTGTCTCTTTGTCGAGCTCAACCACGTACCCACCCTTGGAGCTGTCGTACTGCAAAATCGTCCAGGGAAGCGGATGGTGCCGCTCACCCAATCCAAGGAAGCCTCCGAAAGCTAGTACGGCATAGGCGATCTTCCCAGACACCTTGTCGATCATGACATCTTCCAAGGTACCGGCCTTCTCCCCCGTGGCGCTATATACGGTGATTCCTTCGAGCGTTCTCGCGGTCACCACCGTTGGCCCGCTAACCCTTTCGGGTGCGATGAGCCGGTCTATGGCGGTCTGGTCGACCTGCAGAGCAGTCGAGTCCTTGTCCATGTCGCTTCTCCTTCGACGAGGTGCGCGAGCGGTTCGATGATTCTCGCAATTTTATGGGCGATTACAGCACCATGATATGGACCCGCGGATTCCGAGTAACAGGATCGGAAATTACTTACTCGGGCCCACGGCAGCTGTTGCTACATCACAGCTTTCCGAGCGAGCCTCCATTGAACGGCTGCATCCGCCGTTCCCGTCTTCGCCCCCAGGCATGAAACGCCACGCTGGTCGACGGCACGCCAAACGTAGTGCACTGCACCTTGATCCCGATGAACGGATCGTCCAACCGCCAGGTGTCGTCTCCATCCGGACGCCCGCTCGTCGTTAATTCGGCGATGCCGAGCGTTGCGATCCCGCGGGTATTCGGTTTTGGGGGGCGCCGACGGCTGACGAGACCTGGAGCGCAGCGCTTTGCTCCGTCTGGACGGGTAAAGAACCATGGCGCGCCAATACCACCGCCATGTTCATTGCAGTAACAAACACCAAGATGACGTAGAAGATCGGCAGCCGCGCCGATTTCGGGACGGCCGGCATCCTTGTTCCCCTGCCGTTCCCAAACACTAGGCTTTGGGTTTGCTCGGGCAATAGCGAACTGAGCCGTGAAGCAGTTGCACGCGCATCGAGCAACGCTTGCGGAGGCAACGGCATCCGCCTGATGCGCTCGGCAAGCTGATCGATGATTGCTGGCCTCGGCAGTTGGGCCCAGTTGAATGCCTGGGCCCATGGATCCTCGCCAAGCCGGGCAAGGGTGGACAATACCGTAAGCGTTGAACCGTTCAACTCGAGCCCAACCTCTGAGTAGAGAAACGGGTTGACAGCCGCGTTCTTAAAAGCGAACGCGTCAGGATGTGCCATCTCAATCTCCAATCTGGAGCAGAGCCCGGAGAATTACGAATCACAGCCGGGCTAATCGTGATGTGAGTGTCGTCGCAGAAGATTGCCGACAGGGCACAGCACGATGGTAAGCCACTGCCGCGCTCAACTTCTCATGGTTCTCTGACGAAAGGCATTCGGGACCGAAGTGCCAGGATGAAGTGCCAGGACACCGCAGTGTTTCCTCATCAGGTCACCGTCAGCGAGAAGCACCGTCCTTAACATGGGCTTTCGGTCCCGTCGTCACAGATGCGGAATCTACTCAGCGGCGAGCCTGGGCGCAGCGCAATGCACGGCGCCAGTAACCGGCGAGGCGCCCACGGCACCCGGGGGGAATGCGTAGATTCCGATCCTCCCGCCCGTAGCCCACAGAGCCGTAGAAGAGATGCGGAGGGCTGTGTCGCCCTTGTCCAGTCTCCGCCCGGAGCGCTCCGCTAAGTTCGCCCGACACCGGTGGCGTTCCAGTGCGGGTCATCCACACGAACGAGGCGTTCATGATCGCATGATCCGTCACGACGGTCCTCAACACAGGCTGCGCCGTGATGCCGCCCGCCGCTCCTATGCGACTGCAGACACACACAGAACAGGAATAGCATCCATGGCATCGTCCGCTGCCGATCACGCCGAGGTTCTTCAGCTGAAGCCGGCCTCGAAGTCCGAGGCAAAGGACGATCTGAAAAGCCTTCCGCTGCCGGAGGTCGAGAAGAAACTCGGTGCGTCACCGGACGGCCTCAGCCAGGCAGAGGCAAGGAAGCGACTGGCTCAATACGGCCCCAACGAGATCGAGGAGAAGAAGACAAATGCGCTTCTGAAATTCCTGTCTTATTTTTGGGGCCCAATCCCGTGGATGATCGAAGTCGCCGTCGTCCTGTCCGGTGTCGTCCGTCACTGGCCGGACTTCTTCATCATCATGCTGCTGCTTTTGGCCAACGCCACCATCGGCTTCTGGGAAGAGCGCCAGGCAGGCGACGCGATTGAAGCTCTAAAGGCCAGGTTGGCGGTCAAGGCGCGGGTGAAGCGTGACGGAAAGTGGATCACGCCGCCAGCCCGCGAACTGGTCCCGGGTGATGTCATACGCTTGCGCCTCGGCGACATTGTGCCGGCGGATGCGCGCCTGCTTGAAGGCGACGAGGTGTCAGTGGACCAATCGGCGCTGACCGGTGAGTCACTACCTGCCTCCCGAAAATCCGGCGACGCCGTATTCTCCGGTTCGATCGTTCGTCGCGGCGAGATCGGTGCGCTGGTCTATGCGACCGGCGGGAAGACCTATTTCGGCAAAACCGCGGAGCTGGTCGAGACGGCCGTTACCGTCAGCCATTTCCAGAAAGCCGTGCTGAGGATCGGCAACTACCTGATCATGCTGGCGGCGGTCATGGTCGCAGTGATCATCGGTTTTGGTATCTATCGTGGTAATCCCATTCTGACGACGCTGCAGTTCGCCCTCGTGCTGACCGTGGCAGCGATCCCTGTGGCAATGCCCACCGTCCTGTCGGTGACCATGGCGGTCGGCGCCCGCCTGCTCGCGAAGAAACAGGCGATTGTAAGCAAGTTGGTCGCCATCGAGGAACTGGCCGGTGTGGACGTGCTGTGTGCCGACAAGACCGGGACTCTGACGCAGAACAAGCTCACACTGGGTGACCCCTTCTGCCTGGATAAGATCACGGCAGATCAGGTCATTCTTGCCGGCGCATTGGCTTCGCGCGCCGAGAACGACGACACCATCGATCTCGCCGTCTTGGGCGGCCTGAAGGACAAGCAGGCGCTGAAGCCTTATCAAGTCATGCATTTCCAGCCGTTCGATCCAGTGCACAAGCGTACCGAGGCCACCGTCAAGGTTGCGGATGGGAGTACGTGCAAGGTTACGAAGGGAGCGCCTCAGGTTATCCAGGCACTGTCGGCTAACGCCGCCGCCGTCAAGGGTGCCGTCGACAAAGCAGTGAACGACTTCGCAGCACGCGGCTTCCGTTCCCTCGGCGTGGCCCGGGCCGATGGCGACGGCAAATGGCAGCTTCTCGGTGTTTTGCCTCTGTTCGATCCGCCGCGTGTAGATGCCAAGTCCACGGTCGCGACCGCAGCCGCGATGGGCGTAAAGATCAAGATGGTAACAGGCGATGCCCTGGCGATCGCTCGGGAGACCGCCAAAACGTTGGGCATGGGGGCAAACATCCTGGACGGCGGCACCCTGGGAGATTCCCAGACCGAGGAGAGCGCATCGGTGGCCAAGTCCATCGAAACGGCCGACGGCTTCGCCCAGGTATTCCCGGAGCACAAATTCCATATCGTCGACGTGCTGCAAAAGCACGGCCACATCGTCGGCATGACGGGTGACGGGGTGAATGACGCTCCCGCGCTGAAGAAGGCCGACTGCGGCTTCGCTGTCTCTGGTGCGACGGACGCGGCGCGTGCAGCGGCCTCGATCGTGCTGGTGGCACCGGGGTTATCGGTGATCATCGATGCGATCAAGGAGAGCCGGAAGATCTTCCAGCGCATGAACAGCTACGCGATCTACCGCATCGCCGAGACGTTGCGCGTTCTGCTGTTCATGACGCTGGCGATCGTCATCTTCAATTTTTACCCCCTGACGGCGATTATGATCGTAATGCTCGCGCTACTCAACGACGGCGCGATCCTGTCCATCGCCTACGACAATGTTCGTTACAGGAACGCGCCTGAGGCCTGGAACATGCGGCTCGTCCTTGGCATCGCCACGGTGCTCGGTCTTGTCGGCCCCATCGCTGCATTCGGACTCTTCTATCTCGGTGACCGGATATTTGGGCTGAAACATCCGCAACTCCAGACAATGATGTACCTGATGCTGTCGGTCGCCGGGCATTTGACGATCTTCCAGACACGTACGCGCGGACCATGGTGGTCCACACGCCCGGCTTGGATCCTGCTGGCGGCAGTGTGCGGGACGCAGGCTGTGGCAACGCTGGTTGCGGTCTATGGCGCGGGGCTCGTGACGCCGCTTGGCTGGAGATACGCGGGTATCGTTTGGGCCTATGCCTTCGCTTGGTTCCTGATAACTGACCCGGTCAAGCTGCTTGCCTACAAGGTTCTCGATGCCGTCCGAGCAGACACTGAGCCCAAGGCTTCGCCCAAAGCCCGGCCCGAGCGCGCGAAGGCCGATACAAAGCCCAAGTCCGACGCCAACGTGGGCCTGCTGACCACGTGAGCGCGACCGCTGCCGCGCGTGCGAGCCAACTCGAAGCATTCGGGCCGAACTTCGGGAGGGATGCAAGGTGAAGATGCACTCCAAGGACCTTCGTGTGCCGAAAGGCACACGGCAGAGGGTTCGACCCAACAGGCTCGGAAACTACTCAGAACCGGGATACCGTATCCTGAGTAAATTCGCTTCTGTCCGACACCACGCATGGCGCCTTACTGAGACTGTAAGGCGGTTGCCCACAGCGCCTTCATGTGCACCGCTCGATGGGTTAGATTCCTTCGGGACCGCAGCATCATGACGGGATACTAATGTGAAACGTGGCGCTGAAGCAGTTTATACTCATCCGGTTGCACGCCGATCGGCGATGTTCACTCGCCAATCCCGTAGTGCTGCTGTTGTGGATGCGGTCGGTCGCACCTTCGGGCACCAGCCGGCCGCGTCCGGCATGACTCACGAGGAGCCGATCCGCGCGGAACTCTTCGGCATTGAGCGCCTTGAGCAGCACGCGGAAAGCCTTGCCGCTGCGCAAAAGGTCTCGTCTCGCCCGACCAGAGATAATCGCTTGGAAGCACGCTTGCTGGACAACGAACGCGCGCTGCGCACCGCGTACCTGGTCACGACGGCGGCAACCCGTGATGCGCGATCAATTACGCCCTCTGCGGATTGGCTGGTGGACAACTTCCATGTGGTGCAGGAGCAGGTCCGCGCAATCCGGATCGACCTGCCGCCTGGGTTCCAGAAGAAGCTCCCGAAGCTGCTCGATGGGCCGTTCAAGGGCTACCCGCGCGTCTTCGGTCTCTCGTGGGCAATCGTCGCCCATACTGATAGTCGTTTCGATTCACATATACTCCAGCGCTTCCTGCACGCATACCAACGGGTACAGACGCTGACGATCGGCGAGCTCTGGGCGGTCGCGATAGCGCTTCGGGTCGTTCTGGTGGAGAACTTGCGGCGGCTCGCGGAAAATATGGTGAGTGACCAGCGCGCACGTCAGGCAGCGAATTCACTCGCTGACCGGTTGCTGGGCGGAAGCGAGAAGGCGGCAGAAAAGGCTGGCGCGGTGCTGGAGCGCGTCGGCACGCCATTGTCTACCGCCTTCGCGGTCCAGCTCGTCCGCCGGTTGCGCGAGGAAGATCCAAAGGTCGCGCCGGCGGTTCGCTGGCTGGACGCAACCCTGGCAGCTCAAGGAGCCACCGCGGAAGGCATCGTCCGGGTGCAGCAGCAGCGCGAAGGCGCGGCGAACGTGACCATCCGGAATATCATCACGAGCATGCGGCTGATGTCCGCCATCGATTGGCGTGAGCTGTTCGAAAGCGTGAGCGCTGTCGATGCAATCCTGTGCGCTGATAGCAACTTTGCCGACTTCGATTTCCCAACGCGGGAGCTGTACCGCCATGCAATCGAGGAAGTTGCGCGCGGCTCCTCCCATTCGGAGACTGACGTCGCCCGACTTGCTCTGGAGGCTGCGAAGCACGCCGAAAACAAGACGGGCGACAGCGACGCAGCTTCTGCCCGAAAGAGCGACCCTGGATATTACCTCATTGCCACAGGACGCGCCGGATTCGAAACCTCGATCGGATCCCAGGCGACGATTAGACGCCGTCTCGTTCGGGCCAACACGGCGCTCGGTGTTTCCGGTTATGTCGGCGTTCTTGCAGCCGTAACCGCACTTATCCTCGTGCTGGTGTTGGCTTGGGACCGGCAGTGGAACACGACGTGGGATTGTATCGGTACTCCTCCTCCTCGGCCTCCTTCCAGCGTCGGATGCTGCCATGGCGTTGGTGAACCGCGGTGCCACCAATCGTTTTGCCGCCACCACGCTGCCGGGCCTCGAGCTTGCCCATGGCGTGCCGTCCACCCTGCGCACAATGATCGTCATGCCGACGCTGCTGACCTCTCCGGCTGGCATTGCCGAGCAGGTCAAGCGGCTGGAGGTTCATCATCTCGCTAATTCCGATGGCGATCTCTGTTTCGCCCTGCTCTCGGACTGGACGGATTCCGAGATGCAGATCGCGCCCGGCGACGGCGACCTGCTCCGCGCCGCCACTGACGGTGTGGCGGAACTCAACCGCCGCTACGGACGATCCCTTGGTGGCAATCGTTTCTTCCTGTTTCACCGCCAAAGACTCTGGAACGCCGGACAGAAGCGGTGGATCGGGTGGGAACGCAAGCGCGGGAAGCTGCACGAGTTGAATCTTTTGCTGCGGGGGGCGACGAACACGGGCTTCGTTTCAACCGATGGCAATCAGCCAGCGGTGCCTGCGGGGGTCCGCTACGTCATTGTCCTCGATGCCGACACGCGGCTGCCGCGGGCCGCCGCCAAACGCCTGATCGGCAAAATGGCGCACCCGCTCAATCTCCCCACGTTCGATGCCGGTTTATGTCGCGTGGTGGATGGCTACGCGGTGCTTCAACCGCGCGTCACCCCGGCCCTGCCGACAGGGTGTGAGGGCTCGCTGTTCCAGCGTGTGTTCGCGGACGCGCGGGGAATAGATCCGTATGCCTGCGCCGTGTCCGACGTCTATCAGGACCTCTTCGGCGAGGGGTCATACTGCGGCAAAGGTATTTACGATGTCGATTTCTTCGAGGCCTCACTCGCCGGGCGAATCCCCGACAACACGGTGCTCAGTCACGACTTGCTGGAGGGCATCTTTGCGCGTGCCGGGCTGGTGTCCGACATTGAGGTGATCGACGAGTTCCCGACCCGCTACGATGCCGCCGTGGCTCGCCAGTATCGCTGGGCACGCGGCGACTGGCAGCTGCTACCTTGGATTTTCGGCTGGGGGGCAACTTCGGATCACGATCGGCGCCGCTGGGTCATCCCGTTGGTCGGCCAATGGAAGATGATCGACAATTTGCGGCGGTCACTGTCTGCGCCGGCGGCCTTCGCCTCCCTCATCGCAGGCTGGATCTTGCCGTTCGCAGATGCGGCGCGCTGGAGCACGTTCGTCCTGGGGACAATCGCCATACCCGTACTGATCCCGTTTCTCAATGTCATCCTGCCGCACCGGCTTCAAGTCGCCAGGCGCATGCATCTCCACGCTGCCGTCGCAGACCTGAAACTCTTCCTGTCGCAAGTTGTTCTTCTCGTCGCTTTCCTGCCGCATCAGGCCTGGGTCATGTCAGAGGCGATTGTCCGGACCCTGTTTCGGCTGCTGGTTTCGCGACGCAATCTGCTCGAATGGGTCACGACTGCCCAGACGAAGGTAAGTCCCCGGCTCGACGTGAGCGGATTCTATCAGCAGATGGTCGGTGCTGTCGGGCTGACCATCGCTGCTGCCGCGCTTGTTGCGTGGTGCAACCCTGGTTCCTGGCCGATCGCCGCGCCGTTTGGTGTTCTGTGGCTGCTGTCGCCGGCCATCGCGCGCTGGATCAGCCTGCCTTCAATGACGTCAAGCGTGCCGCCGATCTCGGCTGAAGACGCCGGGGCACTGCGCCTGATCGCACGCCGCACATGGTGCTTCTTCGAGACGTTCGTCACGGCCGAGGATCATATGCTTCCGCCGGACAACTTCCAGGAGGACCCCAAGCCGGTCGTCGCGCATCGGACATCGCCGACTAACATCGGGCTTTACCTTCTGTCCGTGGTGGCCGCAGCGGACTTTGGCTGGATTGGATTGCTCGAGACTGTAGAACGGCTGGAGGCGACGCTTGGGTCGATGCACCAGCTCGAGCGGCACCTTGGTCATTTCTACAACTGGTATGGAACCCGCGATCTTCGTCCGCTGGAGCCAGAGTATATATCCTCGGTCGATAGCGGTAATCTGGCCGGGCATTTGATCACTTTGTGGAACGCGTGCGGCGAAATGACCGTGCGTCCTGTGATCGAAGCGAACTGGCACGCCGGGATAGAAGATCCGCTGGCGCTTCTGCGAGAAGCTCTATGTGATATTGGGACCGATACCGCGTTATCTCATCGGTGCCAGCTGACCGACACGCTTGATGTGCTGGCTGTCATGCTCCGGCCGGCTCCGTCAACACCCGCGGGCATTGTGGCGCAGCTGTCGGCGCTTGCCCTACATGCGGAGAAGATCCCGGACCTCCTGCGGGGGTTACCCGCCGACGATCCCAAGACCGCTGCCCCCACTGCCGAAGCGGTCATGTGGGCGGACGGTCTGTGCGCAGCGGTCGTGGACCATCTACGCAGCGTCGCGACATTGATGCCCTGGGCAGTACTGCTCGCCTCCGATACCAAAGGGGCACTTGCGAACACGGAACTTGCGGCCTTGACGAGCCGAATGCCGAGTATCGCGGACCTGCCAGACATGTGCGGAGCCGCCATCGCGGTTCTGGCGCGTCGGTGCGCGGAGCGCACCGCGGTCGATCCCCTTGAGGATGCCTTGATCGACGGCTTCCGGTCCTCGGCGAAGGCAGCCGCCGACCTGTCCGGCCGGCTTCTGGCGCTGTGTGCGGGCGCTCATAAGCTGGTCAATGATATGGATTTCAGCTCTCTGTTCGATCGGGAGCGCGAGTTGCTTTCGATCGGCTATCGCGTCGCAGACGGCAGCCTCGATCCGAGCTACTACGACCTGCTTGCATCCGAGGCGCGCCTCGCAAGCTTCGTCGGCATCGCCAAGGGCGAACTGCCGACGCGCCATTGGTTCCGGCTCGGACGTGCGATGACGCCGGTGGGGTACGGCGCAGCCCTCACGTCATGGTCCGGGTCGATGTTCGAGTATCTGATGCCATCGCTCGTCATGCGGGCGCCGGTCGGAGGCCTGCTCGAGCAGACGGAACGCCAGGTCGTGCGTCAGCAGATAAAATACGGGGCAGCGCGCCACGTGCCCTGGGGCGCCTCGGAGTCCGCCTACAACGCGCGCGATCTGGAGTTCACCTACCAGTATTCGAGCTTCGGCATCCCAAGTCTCGGCCTCAAACGCGGGCTCGGGGCTAATACCGTGATCGCACCTTATGCGACGGCGCTTGCCGCGATGATCGACCCGAAGGCCGCCGCGAATAATTTCGCCCACTTGGCAGGCGCTGGTGGGCGCGGCCGTTACGGTTGGTACGAAGCCCTGGATTACACGAAATCACGGCTTCCCGATGATACCGAGGTCGCCGTGGTCCGCGCCTACATGGCTCATCACCAAGGAATGAGCTTGATCGCCATAGCCGACGCACTGAGCGACGGGGCAATGCGACAGCGGTTTCATGCGGAGCCCATGATCCAGGCGACCGAACTGCTGCTTCAGGAACGTATGCCACGCGACGTTAAGATATCAGAGCCCCTGCTCGATACGCTCACAGCTGCGCTCAACATCGGTGACCCCGTTGCTTCCACACAGCGCCGTTTTAATTCTCCGCACGCGTTCTCACCACGCACTCACCTCCTGTCGAACGGGCGCTATGCCGTCATGCTGACCGCGGCGGGCTCGGGATACAGCCGGTGGAAGAACATCGCTGTGACACGGTGGCAGGAGGACGTCACCTGCGATTCCTGGGGGAGCTACGTGTTCCTTCGCGACAGGCAGAGCGGGGCGGTGTGGTCCGCAGGATATCAGCCGAGCGGCGGCGAACCGGACCGTTACGATGTCTCCTTCTCCGAGGGTCGGGCCGAGATAATCCGGCACGATGGAACCATCACGACGACGCTGGAAGTGGCGGTGTCTTCCGAGGATGACGCCGAGGTGCGCCGGGTGTCGATCACCAATCATGGCAACCACGTCCGTGAGATCGAGGTCACCTCATACGCCGAGCTCGTATTGGCGGCGCAGGCGGCCGACGACGCACACCCGGCGTTCTCGAAGCTGTTCGTCGAGACCGAGCTGGTGGCCGAAATCGGCGCGCTCCTGGCCACGCGGCGCCGTCGCTCGGCAGACGAGACCGAGGTCTGGGCCGCACATCTTGCTGTGGTCGAAGGCAAGACGCTGGGCGACATCCAGTTTGAGACCGATCGCGCCCGCTTCTTGGGGCGCGGACGCGGAATCCGGACCCCTGCCGCTCTGGAAACTGAATCCGCGCTCAGCAACACGGCCGGCGCCGTCCTGGATCCTATTTTCAGCCTGCGCCGCCGGGTGCAGCTCGCGCCGAGGACGACAGCCCGCATCGCGTTCTGGACGTTGATTGCGGAGTCACGGAGTGAGGTTCTCGATTTGGTGGACCGGCACCACGACGCGATGGCCTTCGATCGTGCGACGACGCTGGCGTGGACGCAGGCGCAGGTACAGCTTCGGCATCTCGGCCTTGATGCCGAAGATGCCAATGTCTTCCAGCGGGTCGCTAACCGCCTGATCTACGCCGACGCGACGCTGCGACCGTCGCCGGAGATCCTCGAACGTGGGGGTGGCGCCGCATCGGTCCTTTGGCAGCACGGGATTTCCGGCGACCTACCCATTATCCTTGTCACTATCGCCCAGGCGAGCGACCTCGACACCGTTCGGCGACTTCTGCTCGCCCACGAATATTGGCGGATGAAACAGCTTTCCGTCGATCTCGTTATCCTCAACGAGCAGCCCACCTCATACGCGCAGGAATTCCAGTCCTCGCTTCTGGCGCTGGTGGGGGAGAACCGCTTGTCACCGAGGCCGGGCACGACGCCGGGCCTCGGAGCGATTTTCGTCCTGCGGGCCGACCTGATATCGGCTGAAGTGCGCAGGCTTCTGCAGAACGCTGCCCGAGCCGTGTTTGCTGCTCATCGCGGCAGCCTTGCGGAGCAACTCGCCAGAGCACCAGAGCCCCTGTGGCCGGCCCCACCGCCATGGCGTGTCCCCTCAAAAGTCGTGCCGCAATCCGGATCGCCGCGGCTTCCGCTTGAGTATTTCAACGGCATAGGCGGCTTCGCTGACGGGGGAAGCGAATACGTCGCCATCCTCGAGGACGGCCAATCGACGCCAGCACCCTGGATCAACGTCGTCTGCAACGATAGCTTCGGCTTCCACGTTTCAGCCGAAGGCAGCGGCTATACATGGTCACTGAACAGCCAGCAGAATCATCTTACCCCGTGGTCAAACGATCCCGTGCGCGACGCGCCGGGCGAGGTGATCTATGTGCGGGACGAGGACAGCGGAGAAGTTTGGGGACCGACGGCGCTACCGATCCGGCAACCGGGCGCGCGCTATATCGCACGACACGGACAGGGCTACAGCCGGTTTGAGCATGAGTCGCACGGCATTTCACTCGAACTCTTGCAGTACGTGCCTGTTGATGATCCCATCAAGATATCCCGCCTGAAAATCACCGACCGTTCCGGACGATCCCGACGCCTATCGGTCACTGCTTATGTTGACTGGGTGCTCGGCACGTCCCGCGGCGCCGCCGCCCCGTTCATCGTTACTGAGATCGACGCAGCGACCGGCGCGATACTCGCCCGGAATCCCTGGAGCATCGAGTTCGGTCACCGCGTGGCGTTTGCGGATCTTGGCGGGCGGCAAAACTCATGGACCGCAGACCGCAGGGAATTCATGGGCCGCAATGCCACGCTCGATCGACCGGCGGCGCTTGCCGGGGCCGCGCCGCTGTCCAACCGCGTCGGCGCCGGGCTCGATCCCTGCGGGGCTCTGCAGACCCGACTGGAATTGCGCCCAAACAGCACCAGCGAAATCGTCTTCCTGCTCGGCGAGACGGCGACAAAAGCCGAGGCGCAAGCTCTGATCGGAAAGTACCGGACGGCCGATCTCGCGGCCGTGCTGGCGGCCGTCACCCGCTTTTGGAACGATACGCTTACTACAGTTCAGGTGAAGACGCCGGATCGTGCCATGGACATCCTGCTGAACCGGTGGCTGCTTTATCAAACGCTTGCTTGCCGAGTCTGGGCGCGGGCGGCGTTCTACCAGGCAAGTGGCGCATACGGGTTCCGCGACCAACTGCAGGACGTCATGGCGCTCTGCATGTCGAAGCCGGAGGTCGCGCGTGAACAGCTGTTGCGCGCGGCTTCCCGGCAATTCGTCGAGGGCGACGTGCAGCATTGGTGGCTTCCGGAGTCGGGGCGCGGCATTCGGACACGGATTTCCGATGACCGCGTCTGGTTAGCCTATGTCGTCGTCCATTACATCACGGTCACTGGCGATACTGCAGTTCTGGATGAGACGGTCCCCTTTCTCGAAGGCCCGACGCTGCACCAGGGGGAGGAAGAGGCCTTCTTTCCGCCCGCAATTTCTATCCGGCGCGCGACGTTGTTCGAGCACTGCGCGCTGGCGCTCGAGCAGAGTCTCGCGGTCGGCAGCCACGGCCTGCCCCTCATCGGCACCGGAGACTGGAACGACGGGATGAACCGCGTCGGCGAGCAGGGCAAAGGTGAGAGCATCTGGCTCGGCTGGTTGCTTTACGCCGCCCTGACCGGATTCGCCAAACTGGCCGACGCACGCGATGCGTCGGCACAGGCGGCGGATTGGCGGCGGTACTGCGCGGGTCTCGCGGAGGCGCTGGAGCGGGATGGATGGGACGGCGCGTGGTATCGTCGCGCCTTCTTCGATGACGGCACGCCGCTGGGTTCAGCACAGAATGACGAGTGCCGCATCGACGCGATCGCGCAGTCATGGAGCGTGATCTCCGAGGCGGCCGATCCCGCACACGCTGCCCAGGCGATGGCGGCCGTCGAAAAATACCTCGTCCGGCACGACGACGGTCTGGTGCTGCTATTCGCGCCGCCGTTCGACAAGACAAAGCTCGAGCCCGGATACATCAAGGGCTATCCACCCGGCATTCGCGAGAACGGCGGCCAATACACGCACGGCGCTATCTGGTCCGTGATTGCCTTCGCGATGCTGGGCGATGGCGACGCGGCCGGAGAGTTGTTCTCGCTGCTCAACCCCATCAATCATGCGCTTACCCAAGATGCGACACGACGCTACGCCGTCGAGCCGTATGTCGTTGCGGCCGATGTCTATTCCGTGGCGCCGCATGTCGGGCGTGGCGGCTGGACTTGGTATACCGGCTCTGCTGGGTGGATGTACCGGGCAGGCCTTGAGCGGATCCTGGGGTTTCGCGTGCAGGGCACTTCCTTATTTCTGGACCCTTGCATACCGCGGGCATGGCCAGGCTTCGAAATCGTCTTCCGCCATGGAACCACCCGCTACGAGATTCACGTGGAAAACCCAGGCGGCGTCAGTCGCGGAATCGCCCATGTGGAACTCGACGGCGCAGCGCTGTGCGGCGCCCAGGCCCGCGTGACGCTCGCCGATGACGGCCAAACGCATCGCGTGCGGGTCGTGCTCGGATCAACAACACTGGCTCGCGCCATCTCTCATCCGGAAGGCGAATAACACATGGTCGGGCGGATAAGTCCTTATGCTGGAAAGCCGATCAGCGAGGCGCGGCTGGTGAACGTGCCCCGGCTGCTGGAGGCCTATTTCAGCGGTACGCCGGACCCGGCGGTCCCATCGCAGCGAGTCGTGTTCGGCACCTCCGGACACCGTGGATCGCCATTTGATCTTGCCTTTAACGAAGCCCATATCCTGGCCATCACACAGGCGATCTGCCAGCACCGGACGGTGCACGGCGTGACTGGCCCGCTTTTTGTCGGCATCGATACGCACGCGCTTTCCGTGCCCGCCCTTGCGACTGCGCTTGAGGTGCTGGCTGCCAACGAGATCGACGCGATGCTCGATGAGCATGGCGGATACACGCCGACGCCTGCCATCTCCCACGCCATCCTGCGCTACAACAAGAACCGCAAGGTTGGTCTCGCAGACGGGATTGTCATTACGCCTTCGCATAACCCCCCCGAGGACGGCGGCATAAAGTACAACACCCCGAATGGCGGGCCGGCTGATACCGACGTTACCAACTGGATAGAGCGCACCGCGAATGTGCTGCTCGAGCAGAAGCTGACCGGGGTGCGACAGATCCCCCATGACCGCGCGCTCCGGTCGCCTCACACCCACCGCTACAATTACATTGCTCCGTATACCGCCGATCTCTCGAACGTCGTCGATATGGCGGCCATAAGAGCATCCGGGGTGAGGATCGGGATCGATCCGCTCGGCGGCGCAGCCGTGCAGTATTGGCAACCCATCATCGAGCACTATGGCATCGCCGCAACCGTCGTCAACGACGCGGTCGACCCGACGTTCCGATTTATGACCGCCGACTGGGACGGCAAGGTGCGGATGGATTGCTCTTCGCCATATGCCATGACGCGGCTGATTGGCATGCGCGACGGATTCGATGTGGCCTTCGCGAACGATACCGATGCCGATCGGCACGGGATTGTCACGCGTTCGGCCGGGCTGATGAATCCGAACCACTATCTTACGGTCGCGATCTCCTATCTGCTTCGGCATCGTCCGGACTGGAGCAAGGCCTGCGGAATCGGCAAAACGATCGTCAGCAGCAGCCTGATTGACCGCGTCACCACGCAGCTTGGCCGCACGCTCGTTGAGGTGCCGGTCGGGTTCAAGTGGTTTGTCGACGGCCTGATCGACAGTTCGCTGGGTTTCGCCGGAGAGGAGAGCGCCGGCGCGTCATTCCTGCGGCGCGACGGCTCCGTCTGGACCACCGACAAGGACGGCCTGATTCTCGGTCTGCTGGCAGCCGAAATCACCGCGCGCACCAGGCAGGACCCGGGCGAGGCGTATGACCGCATTGCTCAGGAACTTGGCGTGCCCTTCTACGAAAGGGTCGACGCTCCAGCCACGCCCGAGCAGCTGCAACTGCTGAGGACGCTATCGTCCGGCCAGATCAATGTGACTGAGCTCGCCGGCGAGCCGGTCAGCGCAACGCTCACCACGGCCCCTGGCAACCACGCATCGATCGGCGGCATCAAAGTGATCGCCGCGAGCGGGTGGTTTGCGGTGCGGCCCTCTGGAACGGAGGATGTCTACAAGATGTATGCAGAGAGTTTCCAGAGCTCGGATCACCTGCGCCATATCCAGCAGCAGGCCCAAGATGCAATCCTGGGCGTATTCGCCACGGAACACACTGCTTGAGCTGCTGGCTGGCCTTGCCGCGCAATCGCTATAGAAACGTAGATTCCGAGGCTTTGTGGTCAGACGACCGCCACCACCTACATCCCGGCGACGACAAACGCTATGTGGCGCCAACCAGCACCAGCACCACGTACACGACCTCGGGGCCGGCTTATATGGCGCCGGGCAGCACTACGACTGTGGTTAGCACGCCGTAGCCAACCCTCAGTCTGACCGAACTACGCTGGCTCCTGTCAATCAGCAGGAAAATGGGATCCCGGTTGGGGAGGCTTGCTTCGCAGCGGATTCGGGATGATTCACGGGCGACCATAGACGCGACGTACGCGTTTTATCGGACTCGCTCTATGAGCTGTGCACCAAAAATGCTGGGGTGGCGTTCCACAGCGTGATCACTCGCATCTCTGGGTGGGTGGGTTATAGCTGAGAATACTGAGCGACGCCGTGCCAAGTAAGAAATGCTGTCCCTCCACCACGGGCAGTCCGATCCACCGCGCGGCCAGCGCGAGCCCAAATTCGCCGTGAGAAAAAAGCGCGATGTTCCCGTCCATCGAGCAGATATGCTTGATTAGCCGATCAGCACGTACGGAGACATCCGCCGGCATTTCGCCGCCAGGACAGCCGTCCCGAAGAACGTTCCAGCCTGGTCGTTCCTTCCAAATGTCCGAAGAAAGCTTGCCCTCGGTACTCGCCGTAGTCCCATTCAGCCAAGTCGGGCTCGAGCATGGCCCTATCGCCCAGCCTGGCCAACACGCATGTACGTCGTGCACGTTGCCGGGGACTGGTGAACACGCGAGAAAACTGGATATGGCTGAGCCATGGGGTGAGTTCGCGCGCCTCGTCTTCACCGTCCGGAGTCAACGGGATGTCCGTGCGGCGTGTGCTGCCCGGTAAGCGACCACTCAGTCTGACCATGCCGGATGAAATAAAGGCTAAGCCGCGTCGCTGACGTCGTGATCACGTGCGCTCCGTTGCAGCCTTGTATTCGCCGAGCAGCGCAGCAGAATTGCAGCTCGCGCGATGGGCGAGGGCATCCTGGGCCACCGCAACACGGGTTTCCTGACCCCGCTGAATTCCCCACGCTGGCTCCTGGGCCGCACGCGCGAACGAAAACATCAACGGCCAAGGCAGCCGCGCGGCCGGCGATCACGCGATGACGTTCATCCTATTGAGGCGGTCGGAGGGAAGCTCACTGGATTGACCACCCGACAGGAACGCAATCCCCGGCACGCCAGCAGGAGCGCCCCTGAGGAGACATTTTGGACCGTCGCCGCGGGCCACCTCGTCCACCGTCTCCCGCTTCGGACAGCTCAGTCCCGGAAGCACCATGTTGGGCTTTAGGATCATACCCTCGACCATGACATGTTTTGTGTACAGGTGGTTGAAGACGCTCCGAAGCGTTTCCTCGGTGACCTCTCGGCATCGCTCCATTGTGTGCTCACGGTGGTCAGAATCAATTGGCGATCGGCGCGCCTTGCCTCTTGGGTCGGCGGGATGCCAGGACTGACAAATCGCTTGTTGCAGGTGGAATTCTCTCGTCCATCGCGAGAGGGCCCTTGCCGTCGCGCACGAGCTTGTGGGCGGTGTGGATGAGCTCTTGCGCGGTCAAGTGGCGACGCCCCACTTCCAGCTGCGGATTTCCGGCAGATCTTCGCCATGTTTGTCGATGTACAGCTTGTGCTCAACGAGCTTGTTCTGGACCATCTGCTTCAGATAGGCCCCCTTGCTGCCGAGATGCGGCAGGCGGTCGACGACGTCCTGCACGAGATGAAAGCGGTCCAGGTCGTTCTGCACGCGCATGTCGAAGGCCGTGGTGATCGTGCCCTCTTCCTTGTAGCCGCGCACATGAAGGTTACGGTTAGTCCGGCGATACGTCAGCCTGTGCACCAGCGAGGAATAACCATGAAAGCCGAAGACGATATGCTTGTCTCTTGTGAAAAGCGCATCGTAATCGGTCTCACTCAGACCATGCGGATGCTCGCTCGCCGACTGTAGCTTCATCAGATCGACAACGTTGATCACCCGGATCTTCAGATCGGGCAGATGCTCCCGGAGGATCGACACGGCCGCCAGCACCTCCAGCGTCGGCGTATCGCCGCAACAGGCCATCACGACGTCCGGTTCGCTATCCTGATCGTTGCTAGCCCATTGCCAGATGCCGAGGCCTTGGGTGCAATGCACCACAGCCTCGTCAATGGTCAGCCACTGCGGCAGGGCGTGTTTGCCGGCGACGACGACGTTCACATAGTGCCGGCTGCGCAGGCAGTGATCGAAGGTCGACAACAGGCAGTTGGCATCGGGTGGCAGATAGACGCGGACGACGTCCGCCTTTTTGTTGATGACATGGTCGAGGAAGCCCGGGTCCTGGTGCGTAAAGCCGTTGTGATCCTGCTGCCAGACATGGGACGCGAGCAAATAGTTCAGTGAAGCGATGTTCCGGCGCCAGGGAAGTTCGCGTGTCACTTTCAGCCATTTGGCATGCTGGCTGAACATGGAGTCGACGATGCGAATAAATGCCTCGTAACTGTTGAATAGGCCATGCCGCCCGGTCAGCAGATAGCCTTCCAGCCACCCCTGGCACTGGTGCTCGCTGAGCATCGAGTCGAGAACGCGGCCGGCGGGTGCCAGGAACTCATCGTTTTCAACCTTTTGCGCATTCCATTGGCGGTTAGTGACCTGGAAGACAGCGCCGAGCAGATTCGACAGTGTCTCATCGGGACCAAAAATCCGGAAATTGCCCTCATTCAGCTCGACGATGTCCTTAAAGAACTCGCCGAGCACAAGACTATCTTGTCCCTCCACCGCTCCGGGCGACGGCACGTTAACTGCATGAACGCGGAAATCAGGCATTCGCAAGTCGTGCAGCAGAACCCCGCCATTGGCGTGTGGGTTGGAGCCCATTCGCCGGTCACCCTTGGGCGCAAGCTCCGCCAATTCCGCTATCAGCCGCCCGGTCGCGTCAAACAACTCCTCGGGCTTGTAGCTTTTCATCCAGCTTTCGAGTTGCGCGACATGCTCCGGATGAGCCTGATCGACAAGGAGCGGTACTTGGTGCGCCCGGAAGGTTCCCTCGACCTGCAGCCCGTCGACGATTTTAGGCCCGGTCCAACCCTTGGGCGATCTCAGAACAATCATTGGCCAGCGCGGCCGGGAGGGATCCTTGGTGGCCCGGGCGGTGGTCTGTAACTGCCGGATATCCTCGACGGCGCGCTCAAGGGTGGCAGCCATGAGTTCATGCATTGTTGTCGGATCGTCGCCCTCGACGAAGTAAGGCGCCCAACCGCACCCGCGGAAAAACTGTTCCAGTTCCTCATGCTCGATGCGGGACAGCACGGTCGGATTGCTGATCTTATAGCCGTTCAGATGCAGGATCGGCAGCACGGCGCCGTCGGTGATTGGATCGAGGAACTTGTTGGACTGCCATGCTGTCGCCAGGGGACCCGTCTCCGCCTCGCCATCGCCGACGATGCACGCGACGATCAGGTCCGGGTTATCGAACGCCGCGCCGAAGGCATGACTGAGCGAATAGCCAAGCTCGCCGCCTTCATGGATAGATCCGGGGGTCGTCGGCGCCACGTGACTCGAAATGCCACCCGGAAACGAGAACTGCTTGAACAGCTTTTTCAGTCCGGCTTCATCCTGGGTGACGTTCGGATAAACCTCGCTCCACGTCCCTTCGAGATAGACATTCCCCACCAGGGACGGGCCTCCATGACCAGGACCGGCGATGTAGATCATGTCCAGATCATGCTCCTTGATCACCCGGTTGAGGTGGACGTAGATGAAGTTCTGGCCCGGCGTCGTTCCCCAATGTCCGACGACCAGAGGTTTGACGTGAGCCATTTTCAACGGCTCGCGCAGGAGTGGATTGTCGTAGAGATAAATCTGTCCGACGGACAGGTAATTGGCGGCCCGCCAGTAGGCGTTCATCCGACGCAATTCGTCGACGCTCAGCGTCTGGTCCCCGCCGGGAGTCCGGGTGGCACCTTTCCCGTCCTGTATCTCTCGCGTCAACGTTGGTGCGTCCATTTCTTTAGCCCCTTTTTGTATCCCGGGTCCGCGCTGGGCTACGCGATCGCTGCACGATGCGATCGTAGAGCATTGCCAGAGCATTGCCGCTCCAGACCATAGCCGCGGGAAGCCAGCGAGGAGCAGCCTCGGAAACTACTCATGCCGCGACCCTCCAAGGCGCCGGAAAGACCCAGATGATTGGCAACGGGAAGGCAGGTTGAACAGCGGCTCCTTGCGCTATGTGAGTAGTTTCCGGGCCTCCTGCCATGCCTGACCAACTGCTATGATAGAGGTCTATCAGATCGGTCAGCCTGATGCCTCGAGAATTCCTGTGAAATCATCCTTGATGACTGTCGGCGGCGTGACTGTGATTGGTGGTTGGTAACGGCACGCTCGTGGAGCTCGGGACGCAGAACAGTGGGGCTCCGAGCAGCGGACTTCAGAATTTGGAGTGTCGCATGGCTATGATCATATGGATCCTGCTCGGTCTGGGGATGGGCCTGATCGCGAGCAAGACCGTCAGCACCACGGGGGAAGGCACTATCGTCGATGCGCTACTCGGCACGATCGGCGCTCGGCATGATCGGCGCGGTCGCGGGCGGATGGCAGCTTTAGCATTACAGTTGCGATTTGCGCTGATGAGCTGCTTGTGCGGCGGCTTGATGTGCCCGTCGCCAGAGTGACCAGGCGATGATGTGGGCAGGGTTTATTCGCCGTCGTGCGAGCCGTGTCGCGATGCGTCGGACTTCCTGAAGCGACCAACGGACAAGCGCGGTCGTGCTGATGTTTTTTTCGGCGCGCCGGTGATCACGTTGGCCTTGTGTCGGATGCTCGCCATCATGGCGAAGGCCAGCATCACCAGTGAGACGTGGCGATGCCAACCGTGCCACGACCGGGTCTCGTTGTGATCCAGGCCCAGTTCGTTTTTCGCCGTCTCGAAACTGTCCTCAATAGCCCGCGGTGGCCCTCGATGGCGGCCAACGTTGAGAGCGGCGTCCCAGCGGGACACCAGGTCGAAAAGAACGCCAGCGCGCCGTCGGCGATGTGGCGGCGGATCAGCAATCCGCGTGTCCAGACCTCGTGTTGTTTGCCGCCATATTCGTCGCCTGACAGGTCCGCGAGTTTCACGTAACACCACTCGTGCAGGCGCGGCCCTTTGGTTCCAGCCCCGGCCGACAGGCGTTGCCAGTCCTGCGGTGGGCGGGATGCGGCAACCGTCTCTGCCGTGCCGCTGATCAGCTGTCCCTTGCCCCAGGAACGGACCTGATGGGTGCTCGTCACCCCAAGCACATACCCCTTGCCGGCCCGGCGCAGCACCTGTTCGACCTCACCCACGCCATACACGGCGTCGGCGGCCACCCATGCGAATGGCACTTGTGCAGCCAGCGCCCGCTTGATCATGCCGACCGCGATGCGTGGCTTGGTCGCGAACGCCGCCTCTTGCGGCACGTGCGCAGCTGCCAGACGGGCCGGATCGTCAGTCCAGGCTTTCGGCAGATAGAGGGAGCGATCGATGAAGGCATGGCCGTGGCACGAGACATAGGCCGCGAAGACGCCGATCTGGCAGTTCGTGATCTTGCCGGCAGAGCCAGTGTATTGGCGCGCCACACCGCACGAAGCTTTGCCTTGTTTCAGAAATCCGGTCTCGTCGATCACCAATACCGCATTGGCGTCGCCCAACTTCTCAACGGCGTATTCGCGCACAATGTCGCGCAGCCCGTCGGCATCCCATTGTCCACGCCCCAGTACCGATTGCTGTCGCCAGGGGCCGGGATCACCCGCCGCCTCAGCGCGCGCCCAGCCAGTCTTGCGACGTTCCTCGCCGAGCAGCCCATCCAGGAACAGCCCGGCAGAGACCGCCATCCGGTCTTGCTTGAACAGTGGCCGCATCCGCGCCTTCAGGTCGCGCAGCGCCGACGCCCAGAGTTCCAATGTCGTCTCGATCGACGCACCCGACACCGCGACCTCCGAATCGAGTCATGGTTCCGCATCGATTCAGAGATCAGCCCTCAGCGCAACTGTAATGCTAGGTTTTCGACGGGATCAGCGGAACCGGTCTCGATATCAACAGTTCTAACAGTCCCGTTGCGCCATCATCGGCGCTATCCTTCTGGCAACCTACCACGCCTTCTTCCGCCGCCGAATGCTATGCGCTCGGCAGACTGATTCGTCCGCGCTGACAATCGCGCGCAATGCTCCCGTTAGCGCTTTTTGACGCTCTTGAGTCTCGCTGGTACGGCCCCGCGACCCCGACGACGGGCCTTCGTCATAGCTTTAACTATGTTCGTAGATGAACTGACCTAAAAAAGTTAGTATAGACATATGAGGCAGATGGTGGAGCATGGCAATATGCCAGTCTGGCTAGATTTTTCTGCCGCTAAGGCGTTCGAAACGCGGAAGCGCAGATGCAAGTAGGTCCAAGTGCAATCACGCTCAGGCCGCTCGTGGAGTGCCACGAGTAAAACCGTTTGTCATGTTCCAATTGAGCCGTTCGGGTGCTCTTGTTCGTATGCCCGGCTCGTTCGCGGGATCCTGCGAGGCTTTGGCCTGAAAGTGGGACCGACGAGGCCACATACCTTCGAGAACCGGATCCGAGAGCTGGTATGTGGCTGGCTGGCGACGGCTTGGCTTCGAGACCTTGGCGCAGGATCTGCGTGCCACGCTGCGCCTTGCTGCCGCCAACGTCGATGATCGTACCGAGATCGACCGTCTCACGGACGCCATCCAGGAGGCAACGTCGCCTTATTCTCCGATGGACTTCGCCGCCTGGCGCGCCGCGTGGCATGTCTTCGAGTGAACGCAACGTGCCAAAAGCCCGGCGAGTGCTGATGGCGCGGGGCGATGCGGTTGACGTGGCGATGAGTAATATAACACATCCGATCCGAACACGCTGCCGAGCTTCGGGGTGTGGACCGATGAGATAGCGGGAGAGCCAGTCTCCCCGCCGCCGATGCCGCCGATATGGCAGCGGCGCCTCGACTGCTACGACTTCCTGGGAGCGTCCTTATCGCCGATACGTGCAATTTGAATATTGGTTGCCGCTTGACTGGCTTTCAGCCGCTCGGCAGCGGTTTTCTTGGGCTTCTTGGCTTCGCGATTGGACCTTTTCTGTCCCTTGGCCATACCCCCATCCTTTCAGCTTATTCACCTGGACATGATGCCACGGTTCGCGGGAACAAGCACGACCCACCGGGAACCCGGAGATTTTATCTCTAGCACTACTTTGGCAGTTTCTTAAGCATAAGCGGCGCCCTGCAATGGGGGCATCGTCGTGGTGGTGGGCGGGCGAACGCAGCAATGATGGCGGCTCTGATTGCTGGCAAGCTCGGCTGCGGTGGAGGCCCGGCGGCTCTTTTTTTCCGCTGCCTCTGTTTGAGGCGACGGGATTGCAGGAAAGCATAGGCGATCATGGTCATCAACGCATGTCGATGCAGGCCGATCCATGACCGACCTTCGAAGTGGTCGAGACCCAACTCCTCCTTGAGCTGCTGATGAGCCTGCTCACAGATCCAGCGTGCTTTGATTGCGCCTGCAAGCCGGATCAGCGGAGTGTTGGCGGGGAGATTTGAGAGATAGTATTTTCGCTCACCCGTCGAGCGATGTTCGCCGATAAGCCATGCCTCTTCCCCAGGTAAATGCTGAGCACCCATGGAGCCGATCCGCTGTGGCGGACCGTCTGCAATGCGCACGCGAAGCGCTGCAAAACGCGCCGCGAGACGACCCTTTGTGCCACGGCGCCAGCTGATCCTGCGCCAGGGTACAGCGTCCAACATCGCCTGCGCGGGGATCGACATGACGTCGGGGATGTGGCGCTTGCGTGGCCGTCCCCGTCCGGTGACCGGAAAGGTCAGTGCCACATTCGCCGGATAGACCTTCTGCTTGAAGGGAATGCCAACCGCCCATCGAAGCCCGCGCTCGCTCAGGGCCTGCCGGAAAGGGGCGCTCAGCCCGTAACCTGCATCCGCCAGAACGCAGCCGAAGCGCAGGCCCGCGGCACGGACGCGGTCGATCTCCTGGAGGGCGATCTCGGGCTTAGTATGATAGCTCCGGCTCTCTTCGGGTACGCCGGCGCGTTCGAGCCGTGCCGGATTTGACGTCCAGCTCTCGGGCAGAAACAACCGTAGGCTCACCGCCAACGGGACCTCACCCGATGCGAGTGTCAGCGACACCAGCGTCTGGCAGTTGGCATTCTTGCCCAACGCTGATGCGTATTGCGGTGCGACGCCAACCGAATGTTCACCTTTCTTCGGCAACGCCGTATCATCAACGATCAGCCAGGCGCCATCGCCACCGAGCATCTTGTCAGCCTGGGCCAGCAGGATTCCCTCCAAGGGCTTCGCGTTCCACGCGCTGTCGGCGATGAAGTGATGGAGCTGATCGTAGCCGACCTCCTCGTCGCGCGCCGCCATCGGCTGGATGCTCTTGCGCTCACCACCACCAATCAGCCCGGCTCTATAAGCTGGGCACATCCGAACCCTGGACTTATGCCCCAGAGCCGCCAGGAACGGCGCCAGCCAGTCCTCCAGTTCTGCTCTCCAGCCCTCCTGCACGCTCGGCTCTCCTCGCAGCCGACCGACCATGAATCACATGCGATCGCGTCGCGGAAATCCCGAAAATGCGCCTGCCTCCAAAAATGCCAAAGTAGTGCTAGGGCGAAGACTCATCTGACTACTTGAGGAAGTAGGCAAGGGCGGCGGCGATGCAGAGGGTGGAGACGAAAGTTTCGTCGAGCCGATCGTAGCGGGTTGCCAGGCGTCGAAAGTCCTTGAGGCGGCAGAAGGTGCGTTCGACGATATTGCGCCGCCTATAGGTGATGGCGTCGAACGGATAGGGCTGCTTTCGGTTCTTGCGGTTGGGGATGATAACGCGGCTGCCGCGGTCCGCCAGCCAACGGCGCAATTCGGCACTGTCGTAAGCGGCATCGGCGATCACGCGCAGATTGGGCGGCAGTCGAGCCAATATTGCCTGCGCCGGCACGCTATCGTGGCGCTCACCGCCGGTCAGCGCGATGACCTTGGGTCGGTCGTGAGCATCAGCGATCAGATGGGTTTTTGGTGTTGCGCCCGCCGCGGCTCGTCCCGATCCCACGCGAACCCCCCTTTTCGCCGCCCGGCGCTGGCCGACCGGTGGACCTTGATATGCGTGCTGTCCAGTAAGGCTTCGGCCGGTGGCCGCCGCGCGCGCAAGTTCCATGAACACACGCTCCCAGATCCCGCGCACTGCCCAGCGCACGAACCGATTATACAGTGTCTTGCGTGGCCCATATTCCAACGGTGCGTCGGACCATCGGCAACCGGAGATGATGACTTGGATGATGCCGCTGATCACGCGCCGATCATCCACCGGTCGCTTGCCGCGTATGTAGACGGGCAGCAATGGGTCAATCTTCTCCCACTGCCCGTCGTTCAACCAGAAATACCCTGTGACCATGCTGCCCCGAATCGATGCAAACCCAGACCACAGGGTGCCCAGCGGCCGAAGTCGGCCCAGTCGGCTTTGTAGGTTTCGACAGTCCCCGGGGCGATCGCCGTGCCGGCATAGTCGGCCGCCTTGGACACCGCCTCGGCCAGCGGTCCATCGACCAGTTGCAACAGATCGGCCGAAATATCGCCGCCGCGCACCAGCCGCCCGACCAGAACGCGCGCTGCCGCGGCATTGGGCCGGGACTGGGCGGTCGGAGGCAGGATCTCGCGTTGCACCGGATCGGAAGATGCGGAGGTGGGTTCGCGGCTATCAGCCATAGCGGGATTCCTTTCCGGCGATCTCGCCGGAGCCTATATTTACGCCATGGACACTGTGACCCTGCCCCCCGAACTGGAGCGGTTCGCCGAAGAGGCCGTCGCGGCTGGCCGGTTTCGGGACGTCTCCGACGTGGTCGCGGCCGGCGTGAGCCTGCTGCAGCGCCAGGAACAGGCCCGAGCCGAGCTGCTCGCCTCGGTACTGGCTGCCAAGGAGGAGTCCGATCGGCAGGGATATCTGACGGGCGACGAAGTTGCGGCCCGCGTCCGGGCGACGATCGCGCGGAAGACGACCGCCGCGGCGTGAGCCGCTTTCGCAATTTTTCCCAGCAGGCGTCCGAAGATCTCGATCAGGCGGTTGGCTGGATGCTCGATCATGGCGGGGCGCCAGGCCCGGCCGAACAGCTTTTGACCGCAGTGTTGGCTGCTGCCGAACGGCTCGCGGAACGCCCCACACTGGGTCGGCGTCGCCCGGCTCTCCTGCCCGAGCCGTTTCGGTTTTGGTCGATGCCGCGCTGGAAACTGCTGCTGGTCTATGACCCGACCGCCAGCCCCGCGACGATCCTCCGGGTGCTGAACACCGCCCAGGACCTCGGTCCGCTGCTCGCCGATCTCCGCGACGCGGAGGAAACCTGAACGCGGTCTCGATAAGCCACCTGCCCAGACCAACCGGGCCGAACATCCCTTGGTGGCCTCCCCTGCCCTGCCCCATCGTTCTGACCAACGCCTGATCCGCTCCGGCTTATCGACGCGGCGTATCAGGCCGGCTCGAATTATGGCAACTGGCGATTTGCCCTGCGTCAGGCGTCAAAAGGGGCATTCCCCTGCCAAATCGACTACAGGCCCAGCCCTCGCTTGCGCCCGAAATTCCACTCGACCATGCCCCCGGGGGACATGATGCCACCGACTTGCCTGCCTAATTCCTTCTCCAGCGCCGGTCGCCATGGCACGAGTTGGAAACCGAGCCCATCATCGATCATGGCAAAACGGCCCGAGGCGAGCGTCACCCGCTGCCGATAGACCCCGGAAACATGTTCGCCTTCGGCCGCGGGCCGATAGGCGAGACCGGCCTCGGCCGATAGCTTCGCCGCGGCGTCCTCCAACTCCCGCCGTCGCAGCGTGGCAAGCAGATCGCGCGCGAAGACGACGCGTTGTCCTTGCCGCCGCGCGAGGCCTTCCTCGGCGAGATGATCGATACGTGCTTCCATAGCGTCGCGCACCTCGGCGCCGAATCCACCACCGCTCAGCGGCGGATCTTTGGCGAGGACCTGGCGGTCGAGCCAGGTCGCGCCGGACGCCGTCACCTGCGCCTTGATCGAAAGGTCCGAGCGGGTCGCGAGCGACAGGCGACGCCGTCCGTTCGCGTCGTCGTAGACCCGCACCTCGACGATCGCCCCGGCGGGCGCATCGCCGGTCAACTCGATGTCACTGAACCGGAGATGGTGCGAGCGTCCGTCGATGCCCGCGACGATCGCATAGGCCGATCCCTTGAGTTCGTCGTCGAGTCCTCGCTTGACGAGCTTGCCCAGCACCGGGTCTGACGGCTCCTCGCCGTGCAGAGCGAAGGTGCTGAGATCGGGCTCGTGTCCACCGGCGCTCATGGCCTGGTGCATGGTCTTGATGATGTCGCCGCGGATGCCGAGCTGGCGCAGCGTCTGCTCCAGCCCCGGCTTCAGCGTCCAGCATGCAGGGCCGTCCGGATCGGCCAGGCCGAGGCGTTCGAGCTTCGCGGCACGGCCGAGCAACAGCAGGCGCAACTCCGGATCCTCGGCGTCCGGCCCGGGCCTCAAGTCGGCGATGCCACCACAGTCGTCCGCGATGTCGCGCAATGCGCGGTCGAGACTGGTCCAGCGCTCCGATTCCACCTCGCGCTCGAGGGCGGTGCGGATCTCCTGCTCGCTGCGGGGACCGAGCTCCAGGGTTACGCGCTCGGCCGCTCGATCACGAAAGCCTCGGCTGATGTATTCGCGGCTGATGACAAGATCCCGGCCGTCGTCGGCGTGGCCCCGGATCAGGACATGGATGTGCGGGCTATCCGTGTTCCAGTGATCGACCGCGACCCAGTCGAGCCGGGTGCCGAGGTCCTTCTCGACGTCACGCATCAGCTCGCGGGTGAACGTCTTGAGGTCACCAAGCTCGGCCGCATCCTCGGGCGAGATGATGAAGCGGAAATGATGCCGATCGTCTTCGCACCGTTCGGCGAAGGTGCGCTCATCGGCTGTATCGGAAGCGGCATCGAACATGCGCGCGTCCTCGCCGTCGCGCGTCACGCCTTCTCGCTTGAGATAGGCGATGTGCTTGGGCAGCGGCGCGGAACGGAAGCGCGCGCCCTGATGACGCACGACGCGCGCTTTCATCACCACGCGCCGGGCGTTCGATCGCAGCCGGATCGAGACCGCCGCACGCCGGCCGCGGCCGAACGGCGAGCGGCTGCGGCCGTGGCTTGAGCGGAAGCTGTTGCCGACATGCCCGGCCCTCTTCGCGGCCCGCATCACCTCGCCGACGAAGGTCTGGGGACGCTTGCCGCCGCGGTTGCCGTGCTGAATGCGCCCGGGTCGGACGCGGAGATCGTCGTCGCGCACCGTCATGAGCCCGAGCCTTGACCGAATCCGGGGCGATGGCGCTCGGAGCATTGAAACTCTTGGACTATTTGTAGAAAGCGCCAGCAGCGGGTGTTGGCGGCATTGGCGAATTCACCAATCTTACCAACCACATGCGCCGCGCCGAGGGCCGGCCTTTTCCCTTGCCGTCCGTGGGTTGGTTGCCTCCGCTCCCCTGCGCCCCCACCCAAACCTGTCCGACGGGCCGCCAGAGACCGATGAGACCAAAGGCACCTCATAGCCTGGGCTCATGCGCCGACAAGGGCGCAAACAGCCCTTCGGACTGGGGCGCAAGGCCCGTCCAATCTGTCGCTGGAGTTGCCATGAATCGACGTTTGCTGCCGCCACCGGATGACGCTGCACGTGTGCTCAAGTCATCGTTCGCGCGCGTCGGAAATAACGGCGAGGTGGTCCAGAGCCGGATTGTCGCAGTGACCAAGTTGCCCGGCGCCGAGCCATCGCCGCGCAGCAACGGCGAGAGTCCGGCGACATAGGCTTGCGTCTCCAAAGGCAGCGGGCGGCCGCTCGCGAGGTAATCTTCGTACCGTCCAGGGCCGGCATTGTAGGCTGCGAGAAAGCCGGCCGCACCGTAGCGGTCGTGCAACTCGCGCAGATACGCCGCGCCCGCGAGAATGTTGTCGTGCGGGTCAAATGGATCAGCGCCAAGACCGTAGCGCAACCGCAGGTCGGCCCACGTCTGCGGCATGATCTGCATGAGCCCCATCGCTCCCTTGGACGACACGGCGTGCACGGCACCTCGACTTTCCGCCTGCATGACGGTGCTGATCCAGGATGCCGGAATGCCGAAGCGCAGCGCGGCTTCCGCGACAAAATGCTCAATCTGATCACTCTTCGACATGACACCTGATTGCGCGGCGGCGGCAGGCTGCGCGTTGGCGACGCTGCACACGGCGAACAGGACCACCACGACCGCAACACGCGCGTGGCGGCGAAAGGGGCGTGTGCGATGTGAGAGAGAACGGTGAGCGGGAGACGCGGCGATGGCCGGGAAGGAGGAAGGGATACAGGCCGCGGACGGCTGGGCGGTCGCCGATCGAAAGGACGGTCGAGACATGGTCAGTTCCCTCCGCGGGTCCAGATCGGATCAGCTCGGCCGACAATGGTGGTGAGTGGCAGCGGTCCGAAATATCGGCCGTCGAGGGAATCCGGCGGCACGGCGTTCATGACAAAGACTTCGCCAGGCACGAGCGTGCGGCAGCCCTGCCAGTCGGGCAGAACGCGGCCGACGTGGTCGTGGTCGAGCGCCTCGCCCATGGTGATGCCGTCCACGGTGATGGTGCGCCCAGTGCGGCAGACGGTTTGGCCGGGCAGCGCGAGGATGTGCTTCACCAGCGGCACGCCGAGCGGCAGGTAATGACGGGCGGCGAAGAACTGTGCGAGCTGCTTGGGGGGCGAGACCACGATGAGTTCGCCGACATAGAGCGGGAGAGCGCGCCGCACAGCATAGAGCCCGATCGGCACGCTCGCCGTGGCGTTCCACAGCAGCGCCGGCGCGGGATGGAAGACGCTGCTCAATTCGAGGAGGAGCGTTGCGGCACACGTGGCCATGATCGGGCCGACGCGCGTCATGGCGCGAGCCTCCGGCGCAGCAGCCATGCGCGGTGCTGCTCGCGGCTGTAGGGTCGCGGCAGCTCGTTGGCGATGAGGCGATTGTGGAGGTGGCGCCAAAAATCAGGGGCAGCGTCCGCAGCATCGATGCCCAGTGCCTCAACGGCGTCGATCGCCTGCAGCACGCGTTCGACCTTTGGCCAGCCGCTGATCCGCAGAAGGATTTCGCCACCCGGACGGACGAACGGCAGCGTCTGATACGATTCGCCTCGGTCGATCGCGCGCACGATATCGACGCGCGAGACAACAGTGCCGAAGTCGTTCGACGCCCAGCGGACGAATGCGAAGACGGTGCCTGGTGCGAAGCGCAGGATGCGGCGGCGGCGGTCCAAGATCGTCTCGCCGCACTCGCGGCCGAAGCGGATCCAGCGCTCGATGCGTCCTTCGAGCCAGGTCAGCTCGACTTCCGTGTGCGACGGTCCGGCGTCAGGGCGGAGTACACAGGCGGTGTTGGGATCGGCCCTCACGGTTAACCTCCATCGGTATCGGGAAATCCGCGCGCGAGCAGATCGCGCAGCACGTCGGCGACGGCGGCTCCGCGCTGGAAGGCGGCGCTCGTGATGCGTCCGCGGAGCACCCGGCGTGATGTCGACGATGAGCCACGCGGGGTAGAGCTCTGTCGCGATGCCGCTCGTCGAAAACGATCAGGCGTCCTGCTCCAGCTCGCAGCGTCGCGCGGCCGCGTCGTGAAAGCTGCCGTCGCAGCGCCGCCACATCATGGTGCCAGCCGGTCGAGAGGAGCGCCGAGCGCGAGAAGGCTGTGACGCATGACGACCCATCGATGGCGATGTGATCGGAGTGTCGGGTGTGTTCCGAAGCTTCGCCATCCAGCGTGTCACGCGTGAGCCTGTTTACGCTGGACCGGCGGTCTAAACAGTGGCGCGCACGCTGTCCGGATCGAACGAGTGCATATCCTCTAGGGTCGCTGCCATCGATCGACATGGTCAGCTTTCCTTGCCGGGACGATCGTCCGGTCCAATGCCGGACCAGCATTGCTTTGCTGAAGCCGGCCTTGTCGGGGAGCGCGATGATGATCACCTGCTCCTCTCGGAGGTTTTCCACCGCCCAGAGCCGCGCTCAACATCAAAAGGGTTAAACTCTTCTTGGTTAGAGTCTAAGTTAGGCGGCTCGCAAGCGATTGAACTGGCATCAGAAAGTGCGGCTTCTGGTTCCTGATAGCACGCGCTGCCGGTTCCCGATGGCACGCGCCCCGGGGTTCCTGAAAGCACGACACTATCAACACCTTGTCCACAGGCCTCTGTGGACAAGCTTCCCCGGACGAAGGCCAACAGCTCACGACCGGCGCGGTCGCGCTCGACGGAGAGGCGGTAGCCTGGCAGCGGCTGCCGGCAGGCGATATCGCGCAGCTCAAACGCGAAGCGCTTGAACGGCGAGAGGCTCGCCGACTTGGCGTAGAGGTGCCGGAAGTCGAACCGCCACCCTGCACGCTGCTTGCCGGCGTGCTTGCGTACGAGGCGATACAGCCAGCGTTCGAGGCCGCCGGTCAGCGCGAAGTATTCGCGATCGATGGTGAGGACGAGTGCTTCGTCCAGGACCGCGCGATAGAACCAATCCGGCACGATGAGATTGATCCCGTCGGCACGTCCGTGCGGGTCGGCATGCTCGGTCCATTCGTTGATCCAGGAGAAGCGGTGCATGCGCCGCTCGCTGGTCTGGCGCAATGAGGTCGCAACGGTAGTGGATTGCAGGCGGTCGAGCGCCGCGTTCAGACGATGGTAGTCACGCGCGCTGACGCCGCGGCCAATGAAGGTGAGTATCTCGTAAGGCGTGGCGGCCATCAGGCGGGACGTGCGCAGCCCGGCATCGCGTGCTTCGACGATCTGACTGGCTACCCAGATCAGGACGTCCGCATCCCAGATGGTGGCCATTCCATGCTCGGGTACAGCCTCGACCCGGATGGCGATGTCGTTCATCCGGTAGTCGATGGGCGTGATGCGATGCGTCTTGGCGAGGCTGAAAAACGGATACGCCATCAGATCCTGGGCGTCGCGCGGCGCGAGATCGCCGGGCAGGGCGCGGAACAGTTCGAGCTGCTCGCGCTCGGAGCGTATGCGGTGTCGCACCGACATGGCGGAGTGGCATCAACGCCGCGGCTGACCTATGCCTGGGATGAGGTGCGGCTGGCGCTTGGCGGGCAGCACGGTGCCGATGCCGGGGTCGGAGGTCGATGCCTTGGCGCCTCGCTCAACCCATGACTGAAGGTCTTCGAGGCGATAGACGACGCGGCCGCCGAGCTTCGAGTACCGCGGTCCGGTCCCGTAGATGCGGTGCTTTTCGAGTGTGCGGATCGAAAGACCGACAAAACGCGCAGCCTCTGGCGTCCGCAGACAGCGCGGTGGCAAGCCAGCCTGGTTGGTGGACATGGAGAGCTCCGTGATCCTGTCGAGCGCTGCCGGCTATCGGCGGCTGTTGAGGATCACGATGGCGGAGCGGGTTCGCCCTGGGGGATGGCGAAGAACGGGAGGGGCAAATTCGCCACCCGCACCCGTTATGGTGCTGACGTCGGCGAAGGCGTATCCACCTCGCCGGGACCCAGCAGCCTCCGATAACCGCCCCGCATCATGCGCAGGCCCAGCCGGACCAGCCGTATGACGGTGTCGCGGATCGCCGCAGTCTTCCAAGGCGGCGCGTCGGCCGGTAACGGGCCGAACAGCGCTTCGGCAATCGCGCGATAGGTCGCGCCGGCAAGACGCAGGTCGAGAGCGCGCAAAGCCATCCTGAGGCGTTCAAGGCGGCTTGCGCCGGTAAACCGCGGCCGCGGATGTCCGCGCGCCGCGTAGTCCCAGAATTTGTGGGTCGCGTGGCTGCGGTACGGCGTCGTCATGTCAAGTGGCATCAAGGCGACCCGGACCACACCGTGCCTGGGACGTGTCGTGAGATGGATTTGGTACCGGGTGTTGCCGTCCCTCAGCAGCACGTGCGTGCCGTCCTCGGAATGGCGGCATGGCAAGCTCATCAACCAATCGTCCACGACAAATGATCCCGCTTGATGATGCCCTTTTCGTGGAGCGAGAATGACCACCCAGGCCAGTTCGTCGGGATGCCAGAGAACACCGGCTTCATGGGCGGCGTGAGCGGGATCGGCGAGGAAACGCAAACCCCAGCGCCGCGCCGCGGCGTCAATCTTCCGATCAGGATTCCCGGACTGGGCGGCGTAAAATGCTTGATAATCGGGGTTCCGCCGCAGGAATTCCCAGGCAAGATCGGCTGGGTCCAGCTGCGAGGTGCGGAGGTGAGCGGTCGTGGACCGCCACTCGGTGTGGGACACGTGTCTTCTCGTTGTGAATTCTGCCTCAGGTCACGAGTGCAGAAGCCTGGTCATTGCTTGTAGTGAAGCGAGTGCAAAGCGGAGAGCAGTAACTTTTGTACCTGCAGTTCAAAATTTCACATCGCCGTTTCTAAATGGTTAACGTGCATGGTGGAGAAATGCGGAACAAGCTCAGCGAGGCGGCTTCAGGAGTTCGCGGTAGCCGTTCTGGGACAGCCACCGCGCTCGCGTCAGGTGCTCCTCATGAACGCGGCGCGCACGATCGGGCTCGGCCATGACATCGATATCCAGGACAATGACTGTTGCCTCCTCCCAGCTGGCTCCCTCGATGGCCGCATCAAGCAGGCGGAGGTACGTTCTCAAGTGCGCGCGATCGTAATCGGTCAGCTGTGGCTCGGTGGGTGCCGTCTCTGCAATGGGTGCACCGATCGGAGGCGCTTCGTTCGGGGCGGTTCCATCGAGTTCGGCCGTCATTCGGTGCCCCTTGAGTGTATGCAACCGAGCCAGATGGTACGCGGTGAGAGGGGTATCTCTGCGAACATTTTTTCCCAGTTCAGCAGGTCAGTGCCCCTGAGGAACCGAAGCTGCAACGCTACAATGGTTATTTTTACGGATCAACCTCGTTCTCAGGCACGTCGACCGACCCCGGGCTGCGTGGCGTACGCGACGACTATAAAAAATGATCTTGGCAGCCTCTGCGATTGCGCTGCCCTGATGTTGAATTCCGCGTCCTCACGATGATGATCCAGCGGATATGACAGGACTGTCAGAAGCAGTTTGAGCGGGAGTATATCAATGTGAAAACCCCGCCCGGAGGTCCGAGCGGGGCCACACCATCGGGTTCGGCTTACTCGCCGTTGGACCGGCGCGTGCGGGACCAGATGAGGCTGTACCCGTCGTCTTCGTCCTTGAACAGGTTCGCGTAGATCGGCGCGTTGAACGACGGATCATCGAGCTTGAGCGAGAGGTAATCACGGCCCTCTTCGGAGCGCTTTGACCAGGCGGCCCCGATCTCGGCCCGGCCCACATAGACGCGGTGGCTCGGAGCGTTATCGTTGGAGCGGCTGGTCTCGGCGACGATGCGGACGCCCCTGGCCTGCACGCTCAGGGTGACGATCTCGCCCTGGAAGTCGCTGCCGACCTTCTTGAAAGAACCGATATTTGCCATGTCACTTCTCCTTTGCTGCATCGAGCCCGCGACCACCGCGGCCTCGATGGCGATCCACAGGCCGAGGACGATCGACGACGCACCCGCTTTGCGGGCCGGAGCGGAGCGGAGGATGCCGGCGGTGAGACTTTCTTGTTTCGCGAGGAATGGGCTGGCCGAGGTCCCCGCGGGGCTCGACCCGTGGGGTGGGCAGCCCAGGGGAAGAAAGTCGATCCGCCGACATTGCGGCTCAGTCGATCGAGGCGCAGCCGGTCTTTGGCCAGATCAGCCATCAAGAGGCCAGGTGCGTCCGTGCACTGAGCAGCATTCTCAAGAGAAGACGTGGCGGATGCCGGTTGTGCGAGACAAGAGGCCGGCAGGTTCAGGCGTAGAAGAAGAAACCTTTGCGCAGGAAAAGGCAGGTTCGCCTTCCCGGAATAGCCGCGCAGCAAGTCTCCGGACCACCTTCAGCAGTGGGGGACGATCGCAACTGCATCGACGAAGCGCGTGTCCGAAGCGAGCGGCTGCCCCTCGATGCCAGCGGATGATCCGTGATCGCCGATTCCTACAGCAGCCGCTGGCGAGACGAAGGCCTACCCCTGCCGCGTCACCCCGGTGAGAACGGGCTGAGGGTCGTTCTGTGATGCCCCGCCCGGTCGCAACGGAAGGGGCTCCGCGAACATCGTTATCCGCGCCCAAGTCGTGCCACCGATGAACAGCGCGCCCGTCGAGGCAAACACCTCGCGCCAGACAAGCGAGGGCACGCCGATCTGCGAGAGGCCGAGCACAGCGTGGTAGCCGGCAATCGCGGCAGGAATGGCGAAAGCGGCGGCGATGACGACACGGAGCACCGGCGGACGAACGATGGCGAACGCGATCTGTCCAATCACCAGTGTGACGGCGCCGGCTACGAGGCCAACAAGCAGCGCGCCGAGAACGCCAGCGCTGCTGTGAAAGGCGGCCATGCCGGCTGTAAGCCCGACAAAGAACGGCAGCGCGTAAACAGCGAGCGTGAAAATTAGCCAACAGAACAGGCCGATCCCGAACATGCTGAGGATAAGGCCGATGACAAGCATGGTGGAAGCCTCCGTGACAAAGGATGTGACGGTCGCGCCTTCCACCACCACCACGGCGCGGTCCGAATTATAGCCGAGGGCAGCCCATCTTGCGAGAGCGATGCGGCGGGATGGCGATGCGGCGGGATCGGGTTGCCTGTCGTGGGGTGGCGGCGCGTCATGCGCCACCCTCGCCGAATTTCCACACCGGAATGCCGAGCTTCTTCGCCTTGTCGGCGAGGTTGTCCTGGATGCCCGTGCCCGGGAAGTGAAGGACGCCGATCGGCAGGACCGCGAGCATCGCGTCGTTGCGCTTGAACGGAGCCGCCTTCGCGTGCTTCGTCCAGTCGGGCTTGAAGGCGATCTGCGGCACCTTGCGGTTGCTCGCCCATTTGGCGGCGATGAGTTCCGCGCCTTTCGGCGAGCCGCCGTGCAGCAGCACCATGTCGGGATGCTTGGCGTGGACCTTGTCGAGCCGATCCCAGATCAGGCGATGATCGTTGAAGTCGAGCCCGCCGGTGAGCGCGATCTTCGGCCCAGGCGGCAGCATCACTTCCGCCTCGGCGCGGCGCTTGGCGACCAGGAAGTCGCGGCTGTCGATCATCGTGGCGGTGAGCGTGCGATGGTTCACCAGCGATCCCGAGCGGGGACGCCAGGGCGTGCCGGTGTGGACTTCGAAGCGCTCGGCGGCCTGATCGCGGAAAACTTCCATGCAGTTACGACGCTCGGTCAGCGTGAGACCTTCTGCCGTCAATCGCTCGAGCTCGACCGATCGCACCTCGGAGCCATTCTGCTCGCGTTGGCTCCGGTGCTGTGCCTGCTCGTTGTCATCGAGCTTGCGTTCGATGCGACCTGTGGCGCGGTGGAAGAGGTTGACGGTCGCCCAGAGCAAGTCCTCGAGGTCCGGTTCGAGGCGCGTGTCGTTCAGGGTCGAGACCAGAGCGTCGAAGATGTCTGCGACGGCGCCGGCCACGGCGTTGCCTTCGGGAAGCGGTCTCGGATCGGGTTCGTCCTGAAAGGGACGGTAGCCATAGAGCTGAAGCTCGTTGAGGACGTGATCGGTTGGGGATGAGCGGTGCGGCGGTTCGAATTCGGTGTCGTCATGGTCGGTCGTCATGATGAGGCCCTTTGCCGGATCGGCCGCGCCAATCGCGGCCTTCGTGGCGATCACCAGACGGCGGGCGGCGCGGCCCAGAACCCGGAGCGTCCCGTCCGCCGAAGCCCAAAGGGCGTAGGTGGAAGCGCAGGGCCGCAGCGTCAGCGGAGGATGGCGAAGCCCGGCTATTTTGCTTCGCGATGCAAAGGCCCGCAGACGGGGTCCCCACGCGGCCTGCCGCGTGGGGTGGCCAGGGCCGGCGGAAAATAGCCGGGCGCAGCCATTGCCGGGCCGGGCCGGCTGCCGTCCGATCGCCCTCTAGCCCGCATTTCTCAAACCGCGCGTAGCGGATGGCGTGATTCGCGGATGGTTTGGAGCCAAGACAGCCCGAGGAGCAGTTGAACGGCAACTCGAGGGAGCGATCGACAAAGCGCCGCCCGTCCGTCTCTCGGGTCGGCGGCGTATCGACCGTGCATGAGAGCTGTGCGCTGTCTGTTTCGTGTCAGGCGGCGGCGTGTCTCAGCCGGGCATGAGCCAAGCCGAATTCGTGTTGCCATGGATAGGCGGATGCCATGGCCAGCTTGATCCTTCGCACACTGACGCGCACCAGGGCGCCGATCTTCAGCAGTTTGAGCCGGATTGTGCCACAGGTCGCCTCGGCGAACTGGGTGTGATGCAGGCCGATGCGGCGTAGCGCGCAAAGCAGCACATAGGCCATGGATGCGAACCAGAGCCGCAACTGATTGGCGCGCATGGTGGCCGTGGAGGTGCGATCGGCGAACAGGTCGAGCTGACATTCCTTGATCCGGTTCTCCATCTCGCCACGAGCGCAATAGATGGTCTCGTATAAATACCGTGCATTGGCGTCCTTGCGCGTGAGCGAGGTCACGACGAAGCGCGGATTGGCCTTCTCGGTCTCCGCGCCTGACCCGGGAAGCCATTCCGCCTTGCCGATCACGCGGCGTGTTCGGCTCCAACTATCCAGCGTCGACCAGCGGAAGTCCTTGAACCGGCGTGCCGGCTGGCCCGTCGCATGCGCCGTGGTCTGCGCTTCTGCCATCTCGGGTGCGATCACCGCGGCCAGCCGTTCGTTGCGCGCCAGGCCGAACAGAAAATCCACCCGATTGGCCTCGCACCATGCCATCAGCGCCTCGCGGGCGAAGCCGCTGTCGGCACGCAGCAGGATCCGCGTCTTCCGCCAGCGCCCGCGGATCTGAGCGACGATCCGCGCCACCTCTTCGACCGCCCCGGCAGACGCATCGATGTTCGACCGCCGCAGTTTTGCTGCCAGCAAATGCCGGCCACACACGATGTAGAGCGGCAGATAGCAGTCGCAGTCATAATACGCATGGAAGAACCGGCCTTCCTGGTGCCCGTGCAGAGGGTCGTCGGTGGCATCCAGATCGAGAATGATCTGCTTCGGCGGCTTGCCGTGCGCGTCCAGAAACAGCGTCACGAACAGCGCCTCGATGGCGGCCGGGTCATGGCTGATCTTGTGATACTTGCTCGGCAGCGGACGGCTCAGTTCCAGCCGGTTCAGCGTCGATTTGCCGGCCACAGGGGCGCAATCCGCACGCCGTGCCTCCAGCTTGCCCGCCAGCATCGCCATCGTCGGATCATGGCGCAGATGGTCGTGGTCGTTCAGGTCTTCATAGCCCAACGCCAGGCCGACGACGCGTTGGCCCACCAGCGTGCTGACCGCGTGTTCGATCAGTGCCGGGCAACGGTGATCCACGAAACAGGCGGCAAATCGATCCACCAGATGGATAGCTCGATCCGTCGTACCCAGAAGCAGCGCTCCGGCATCCGAGGTGATCGTACCGCCGTCGAATGCCGCGACAACCGCGCGGCCTTCAACAGGTGCAAAGCCCAACAGGTCTGCGCTACACTCTGTCGGCATCGGGGAACTCCTCTGCAACGCGTTAGGGCTTTGTCGCAGAAGTACTTTCGCTCATTCAGAGCCCCGGTGCACCTGCCCAGTTTGAGAAATGCGGGCTAGAAGGCCAGGGCGCGGACTCTGTCCGGCACTTCGGCCTCATCCGGCCGGCCATGGCGACACTCGAACTGCTGCGGCTCAGCCCGTCTCGGCCGACATCATGAGCATGAAGCGGGCGACGTCCTGCGGGACAAGCTGGACCCGCACAGTCGCTTGAAGTGCATCGAGGCCAAAGGCGCGCAGATCCTCGTTGAAATCGCCGCACCTGGGTATCCATACGATCGTCTCGACGCCGGCAGCATCGGCGCGTTCGGTCAGAGCTGTCGCGGCTACCTCGCCGGCCGCATCATTGTCGCGCGCGACATAGAGCCGGCGCAGCGTCGGCGGGAGTAGAAGTGCTGCGAGGTGATTGGCCGAGAGCGCGGCGGCCATCGGCAGGGTGGGCAGCACGCAGCGCAACGACAGCATGGTCTCGATGCCTTCGCCGGCGGCGAGCACGTCGTTCGCCACGTTGAAACGCACGGCGTTGCCAAGGAGATTCCCCATCGCGCGTCGCGGCGTGTCGATCGGCGCCTTGCCTAGACGAACAAGATCGAAGCCGTCGGGATCGAGCCAGGTCCGGTGGGTGCCGGTGATCCGGCCGTCGAGATTGGTTACGCACGCGACCATCGCCGGCCAGGTCTCGGTCGGCGAATGCTCGTCGGGCCGGTAGTAGCAGCGCGGATGGAAACGCAGCGCGCCGTCGTCGTGCAAAGGCGTAATGCCGCGATTACGGAGATACGTCTCTACGAGTGTCCGTATCACCGGCCGCGACATTGCGAAGAGCCGCTGTGCCGCCTGTGGCGAGCCGCTTTGCGCGGGAACTCGTGGATGTTTCGGCCGAGGCTCAGGCTCGATACGCGGCATGTTCAAGAAGCGGCGAGCTTCGTCGGCGACATCGTGGAAGTCGATGAGGCCGCAGCTCTCGCGAATGACGTCCAACAGATCGCCATGCTCGCCGGTGGCAGCATCGGTCCATTTGCCGGCCGCCCCTTTCGGCGACTCCTTCAGCCGAACGAACATGGAGCGGCCAGGTGTGTTGCGCGCGTCGCCCACCAACCAGTAGCGGCCTTCTCGCCGGCCATTGGAGAGATAGTGGCGGCACACCGCCTCGGCCTGGCTGCCAAGGCGGTGCGCCAGTTCGGAGGCATCGCGCGGCATCACGCAGCCTCCCGTTCGCCGATGCGCTCGACGGGATAGCGGTCGAGCACCCGCGCCAGGACCGCGACGCCCGTAGCGTCGGTCGGCACGAACATGCGGAGTTTCCACGAAATGATCTCGTGGAAGAGCCCGTAGGCCTTGAGCCGGTCGCGCATCGTGTCGTTGAACCCAGACAGTTCGATGCGCCCGGCGCCCATGACGCGAACGCGGCGGAGCTGAAGACCTTCGGCGAGTTCGAAGACGGTTCGGCCGTCCAAGAGGGCGGCGAAGGCATCGTCTGGTGTCAGCGTCGGCGCGTCCGCGGCGAGCGCGGTCGCGACCCACGCAGGCGAAACCTTGCGGCCGATGATCCGCTCGCCGGCATCGGTCTGAAGCCGGTAGACGCGTGTCGACTCGTTCGGCAGCCGCTTCCAGATCGGCAGAAGCAACCCCGCAACCACGTGGATCGTGCTGTCGGTGAACTCCGGCACGGCGGCGATCTCCGCCTGCCATGAAGCGGCGAAGCGCGCGCGATCGGACTCCGTCCAATGGCTTTCCGCCATCCCCTTCAGCGGCAGGCTGCGGCTCTCCATCGGTCGGATCAGCCGCACGCGGCGCTCGATCTCGCCGTCGTCGAGCATGAGGCTCGGCGCCGGGACTTGCACGGCGGCACGGCCCGAGCGCTCGTTGATGAGGAGCAAAGCGCGCGGATCGGAGATCTGATTGAGCGCCTCGTCGAGCGTGACAGGGCGGTTGCGCCGGCGCTCGGTGATGGTGAGCAGCCGCGTCTCCGCGCCGGTGCCCGGATGCGTGTAGATGACGCGCCGGTCGGTGATGGTGAAGCTCTCTGCGCGCAGCGTCTCCAAGCCGATATCGTAGGTGCCGGACGCGATCGCACCTTCGATGCGAGCCGTCAGCAACTGCTCGAATGCGGTGAACAGGACGTTCTGCAGGCCGATCGTCAGCGCCAGCAATCTGTTCAAGAAGGTGGTAATCGGCGGCAGCTCGTCTTTGATGCCGTTTGCGTCCGTGAGCTTGAGGCCGGTCGCGTCCTCGAAGGTCTGAAGCGGGCAGCCTTCGACCTTGCCGCGTACCAGCAGCATGTAAAGCTGGCGCAGCGCATCACGCCCGTAATGGCTTTCAAGGTTGTCCTCGGGCCGGAACAAGCCCTGGCCGCCGGTCTGGCGCTGACCGCGGGTGATCGCACCCAGCGTGTCGAGGCGGCGCGCGATCGTGCTGAGAAAGCGCTTCTCGGCTTTCACGTCCGTCGCGATCGGCCGGAACAGCGGCGGCTGCGCCTGGTTGGTGCGGTTGGTACGACCGAGGCCCTGGATGGCGGCATCCGCCTTCCAGCCGGGTTCGAGCAGGTAGTGGACGCGCAACCTGCGATTCCGCGCCGACAGCTCGGCATGATAGCTGCGCCCGGTGCCGCCGGCGTCGCTGAAGACGAGGATGCGTTTGACGTCATCCATGAAGGCGGCGGTCTCGGCGAGGTTCGCCGCGGCGGCGCGATTTTCGACCAGTAGCCGGTCACCCTTGCGGATGACGCGCCGCGAGCGGCCGGTGACTTCGGCGACCGTTTCGGTGCCAAAGCGCTGGACGATCTGGTCGAGCGCACCTGGAACGGGCGGCAGCGAAGCAAGCTTCTCGATGAGCCGGTCCCGGCGAGCGACCGCCTCCCGGCTTTCGACCGGCTGACCGTCGCGATAGACGGGCCGGGACGAGAGATTGCCTTCGCTGTCCGTGAACGGCTCGTAGAGTTGCACCGGGAACGAATGGGCGAGATAGTCGAGCACATACTCGCGCGGCGTGATATCGACCTGGACGTCGCCCCAGTCCTCGGTCGGAATCTCCGCGAGCCGGCGCTCCATCAGTGCCTCGCCGGTCGAGACGAGCTGGATGACGGCGGCGTGGCCGGCATCGAGATCGCGCTCGATCGACCGGACCAGCGATGGCGTCTTCATCGAGGTCAGCAGATGACCGAAGAAGCGCTGCTTGGCGCTCTCGAAAGCGGAGCGCGCGGCGGCCTTCGCCTGGGCGTTCAGCGTGACGGTCTCGCCCGTGATGTTGGCGGCGCGCATCGCCGCGTCGAGATTGTTGTGAATGATCGAGAATGCGCCGGCATAAGCGTCGTAGATGCGGATTTGCTCAGGCGTGAGCTGGTGCTCGACCAGCTCGTACTCGACGCCTTCGTAGGAGAGCGAGCGGGCCGCATAGAGGCCGAGCGCCTTTAGATCTCGTGCCAGCACCTCCATCGCCGCGACGCCACCGTCCTCGATCGCTTCGACGAACTCGGCGCGCGTGGCGAACGGGAAATCCTCCCCGCCCCATAGGCCGAGGCGTTGCGCATAAGCGAGATTGTGGACCGTCGTCGCGCCAGTCGCGGAGACGTAGACGACGCGGGCGTTCGGCAGGGCGTGCTGGAGTTTGAGGCCGGCGCGTCCCTGCTGCGACGGCGCCTGCTCGCCGCGCTCGCCTTTGCCGCCGACGGCGTTCTGCATCGCATGTGACTTGTCGAAAATGATCACTCCGTCGAAACCGGAGCCCAACCATTCGACGATCTGTCGGACGCGCGAAAGCTTCTCACCGCGCTCGTCGGTCCGTAGCGTGGCATAGGTTGCAAATAGGATGCCTTGGCCAAGCCGGATCGGCGTCCCTCGGCGGAAGCGCGAGAGCGGTGTGACCAGCAGCCGCTCCATGCCGAGCGCGGACCAGTCGCGCTGCGCATCCTCGATCAGCTTGTCGGACTTGCTGATCCAGACGGCGCGCCGCCGGCCTTTCAGCCAGTTGTCGAGCAGGATGCCGGCGACCTGGCGGCCCTTGCCCGCGCCAGTGCCGTCGCCGAGGAACCAGCCACGGCGAAAGCGGACAGCGTTCTCCGCATCGTCGCGCGCGGCGGTGACGACGTCGAAGGTCTCATCGACCGTCCACGACCCGGCGAGGAAATCGGCATGGGCCTCACCGGCGTAGATGACGCTCTCGAGCTGCGCGTCGGACAGCAGGCCATCGGTGACGAGAGTTGCCGGGAGATGCGGGCGATACGAGGGTTTGGGCGGCGCGACCGAGGCCATCGCCGCGGACTGCACCAGCTTCGTCGGATGCGCCTGAGAGCCGGAAATACGGATCGACTGAAGGACGTATTCTTCATAAAGCGCATCGGTGAGGCGGCTGCCCTCGGGTGGTGTCCACTCGACTGTGTCGTAGGGGAGCTCCACACCTTCCGGCTCTGTGATCGCGGTGGCCGGCTGACGCGAAGCGGTGCGCGCGAAATAGCCGCAAACGGTTCTCGGCACGACGAGACCGCCGGCGGTCTGCGCGGCGACCGGGCGTCGGGGCGGAACGCGCTCGCCGATCCAGCCGAGCAGCGTCGCCACGTCGGGAGCGACACCCGCGGAAGGCGGAAACTGCGTTGCGTCGGGCGCCGGCACGCGATCGATGACCGTCAGCCGCATCTCGATCGTCGTGCCATGCTTGGCATAGACCGCGCCATTGATCGCCGCGGTGAAGACGACGGTACCGCGCTCCTGCAGGCGGACAAAGGCATCGCGCCACGCCGACGTCTCCGGGCCGAAATTGGCGCCGGTGATTGCGACCAGCCGCCCGCCGTCGACGAGACGCACCAGCGCCGAGGCGACGTGGCGATAGGCGGCGTCGGCCATGCGGCGGTCGACATTCGCCACTGCGGAGAATGGCGGGTTCATCAGCACAACGGTGGGCGCCACCGCAGCGTCGAGATGGTCGTCGATCTGCGCTGCATCGAAGCGACTGACGGTGACGCCCGGAAAGAGGTGGTCGAGGAGCGCGGCGCGGGTGTCGGCCAGCTCGTTCAGCACGAGCGCGCCGCCGGCGATCTCGGCCAGGATGGCGAGAAGCCCGGTGCCGGCGGAAGGCTCCAGCACGCAATCGACCGGTGTAATGCCGGCTGCGGTGTAGGCCGCGAGGCCGAGCGTGACCGGCGTCGAGAATTGTTGGAGCGCCTGGCTCTCCTCCGAACGGCGCGTGTGGGTGGGCAGGAGGCCGCCGATCTTCGTCAGCGCGGCAAGTCGTGAAGCCGGAGAGTTGGCTTTGCGGAAAAGCGCCTTGCCGTATTTGCGCAAGAACAGGACGGTCGCGGCTTCGCAGGCGTCGTAGGCGGTCTTCCAGTCCCATGCGCCGGTGGCGTCGGAAGCCTCGAAGGCTGTCTCCATCGCGGAACGCAGGACGCCGGCATCAATGGGCCGCCCGCGTTCGAGGTCGGGAAGAAGAAGTCGCGCGGCTTGGAGGATGCCGGCAGATGCGGATGTGTGCGGTAGCGCAGCCGCGCAGGCGGCCGCGACGCGGGAAATCGTCGTCATGAAGGAGACCTCGGGAGAGCGGGTGCGGGCCGAGCCGCCGGGCGCTCTCTCTCGATCCCGATCGGCTCAAACCCCTCCCGGCCGACCTCTCGCTCTCTTGTTGATGCTGGCGATGCTTCAAAACGAAAGCGCCCGACGCGATGGCCGGGCGCTGATCGCGATAATCAGAGATATGAGCGGGACGGCAAATGCCGCCCCGCTCGTGGTCATTATTCCGCGGCGATCACGGCAGGCTCGTCCGCGTCTTCTTCGGTGCCTTCCTCGTCGTCGGAGAGGAAGGCGGGCAGAGCCTCGCCACCCTCCGCGACATTGCCGTCGATTGCCTCCGTGGTGTCGGCATCAGACGTACGCAGCGGCTCGGGGAGCCAGCCGGTTCCTTCCAGCAGGCGCTCGGCTTCTTTCGCCATGTCCGCCTTCTTCAGGTGGTCGATGAGCTGCGCGGACTCTTCGCCCTTCGCCTCGCGTACCGCCTCGAGGATCCGGGGCTTGGTGACGCGGCCGAGATAGTTATCGACCGTCGGCCGCCAGCCGGCCTCGACCATGTCGAGCCCGACTGCGCGCGCGAGACGGTCGGCCTGGACGAGACGACGCTGCACGCCATGAACCGAGATGCCCGGGCCGCCATAGCGGTCGCCTTTCTCGTAGAGCGCATTGACCCCGAAGGAGACGCAGTGCGCGAGCAACGCGGCGCGGCTGGCGTCGTCGAGAGCCGCGAGCCAGTCCCAGAGAGTGGCTTCGTCCTTCGGTAAGTCGGCCTTCCAGCCTTCATGCCGTTCCGCGACCGCTTTCGCGGGCGAGCCGTCCTTCAAGTCAGGTGGCTGGATTGAGAAGAACACGTGCCGTACCTGAGGCTTCGAGACAACTGCCCGCCGCGCTGTGCTGGAAAGTGTCCAGGCAGAGTTTGTGCAGCAACGCTGTTATCGCGACGTGGGGATTGTTCGCCACCGCGTCCCGCAGCGCCAGCGTCCGATAGGCGGTCAGCTCGCTCGTGAGCCGGTCCGGCAGCGGCTTGATGGTGTCCTCCTCGTCCTCCTCGACCTCGGGCTGGCCCCCGATCGTGATCACGGCGCGCTGGATGGTGGGCGCGGAAGGCTCGCCACCGTCGCTCGCATCGCCGTCGCTGCCGGCGTCGCCGTCCGTATTTGTGCTGGCAGGCGGCTCATCTTCCGGCCGGACGTAGCCGCGATCGACCGAGAGGCCGCCATCCGAATCGACGCTGACGAAGACGCCGGCGCGAGCGAGCTCGGCGGGATCGTAGCTCACCGGCCGATCCTCGAAGGCGGCGAGCGCCGTTTCGATTTCGCCGAGACGGGCATCGATGTCGTCGGGCAGCTCGTCGGCGTTCTCGTATTCCGCCTCAAGCTTGGCGTACCCGGCCTTCAAGGCCTCGATCGTCGCTTGTTCCTCGGCCGTGAGGTCCGTCGGGGTCCCTTCGAGCTCGCGCAACTGATGCGTATGGCCGAACGGGAAATCGACATTCACTTCGATCCATTTCCACCCTTCGGCCGCGATTTTCTCCGCCTCGGCCTTGAGCTCCTCGGCGACCAGCACATCGAGCAGGCCGACATTCTCCAGCCATCCGCCGTCGTCCTGCTGAAAGAGATCGCGCATGACGATGCCGCCTGCCTGCTCATAAGCGTCGAGGCCGATGAACAGAGCACGCCTGTCCGATGCGCGTACCGTCCGCTCGGTCAACATGCGGCGGATCTGATAGGGCTCCTGGCTGTAGGAGCGCTGCAGCGACTCCCAGACCTGCTCCTGGCGTGCGTGATCGTTCGTCACCGTGAACGCCATGAGCTGTTCGAGCGACATGCCGTCTTCGGCATAGATGTCAAGCAGCTTCTCCGACACCGCCGCGAGGCGCAGCCGTTGCTTCACGACCTTCACGCCGACGAAAAAGGCGGCAGCGATCTCCTCTTCAGATTGGCCCTTCTGGCGCAATGCCTGGAACGCGCGGAACTGGTCGAGGGGATGGAGCGGCGCGCGGTGAACGTTCTCCGCCAACGAGTCTTCTTCGGCGGAGATGTCGACGCTCGGATCGCGCACGACGCAGGGCACCGGCGCCGTTTTGGCGAGACGCTTCTGCTTGATGAGAAGCTGGAGCGCGCGATAGCGCCGGCCACCGGCCGGAACCTCGAACATGCCGGTCTCGCTGCCCTCGGCGTCGAGGATCGGCCGGACATTGAGGCTTTGCAGGAGCGTGCGCCGGGCGATGTCCTCCGCCAGCTCCTCGATCGAGACGCCGGCCTTCACGCGCCGGACATTCGATTGGGAGAGAACGAGCTTGTTGAAGGGGATGTCGCGCGACGACGACAGGGTGATCTTCTGAACGGCAGTAGCCATCGGGATTGTCTCCGCGACGGGCGCCGAAAGACTCTCTTTCGGCTTCCAACCCGTCACGAAGACCGGCGCAGCCCTCTTCCTCTGGAAAGCCGGATATCCGCGGATCCGGAGATGCGCATCCGCACAAATCCGGCTTTGCGTGACGGCCGGCTCATTGTCGCAACAGCAGGCGCGTCACGCGGCCACCTGCTCATTCGCGGGGGAGGCTTGTGCGCCATCGCCGGGAAGAAAGCCGAGAAGGAAGTCGGCAGACTTGCTCGCCTGCGATGCCGCGCGAACGATGGCGCGGTTGTCCTCGCGCAGCACCTCGAGCCAGGAGCCGATGTAATCGGCATGGCGCACGGTCGGCACGATGCCGAGCGAGGCGCAGCAAAACGCGGCGTTCATCTCGGCGACCAGCTCTTCGAACGCATACTTCTTGGAGCCGAAAGAGCCGGAGAGATCGCGGTTGAGCCGGTGCGGCGCGCCGCTGGCGTGCGCCTTATGCCGATATCGGCATAACGGTCATAATGCCGAAGCTCGGATTATGCCGCGTGGTGGCGGCTGGCTGCTGAAATCGCAGTCTTTTGGCGACGCGGTGTTCGGCATAATGTTGAATGAGAGCCGGAGCCGAATGCAGTGTCTCAGCGAGGAGTTCCTGCCCCTAACTCCATCCTTGCCATTCTCCCCCGAACGCATTATCGGCCCTCCACTACCTACGGCGCTGCAACGAGCGGCTTGAAGCGGCGCTGGAACATTTGCTCGCCATGTTGCCGCAGGGCGTGGTTGCGCACGGCAGGCGGGAGGCGAAAGCTGCGGGCGACGGCCTCACTTTCCTGGTGCACCCAGTTCACCCGCGGCCGCCGCCTCACGACGTAGCACTCGATGGCGTCGGCTAGTGTGGCTTTCCCGAGCAGACTCTCGGCGAGCACGCATGCATCTTCCATCGCCATGCAGCCGCCCTGGCCCATCATCGGGGAACTCGCATGTGCAGCATCGCCGATCAGAACCACCCGGCCACTATGCCACTTCTCAAGCGCGAGCCAGTCCACCGGTCCACAATGGATCTGCTCGTCGCGCTCCAGCGCAGCGAGATACTCCTGAACGATTTCACCGAAGCCAGCGAAGCGGAAGCGCAGGCGGTCGAGCCGACCGGCCATCGGCTCGTGGGTGCGCGGCTCTGTGATGTTGCCAAAACCATACGTGCGCCCGTTGCCCACCGGGCAGAGTCCGAAGAAGCGATTCTCGCCGAGCAAAAACCGCAAACTGGTGAGGTCGCGAGGCCGGATCGGCGAGATACTGCGCCAGGCCATGGCGCCCGTGTAGGCGGGCGAGATCGTGCCCAGCATCAGTGTGCGCACAGTTGATGATATCCCATCTGCGCCGACGACCAGATCGTAGACGCCGGACGAGGCGTCGCTGAAGGTGACTGACACGCGGTCATCGTGCTGGGTTAGAGAGGAGATCGAGGTGCCCAGTCGGCAAGCGACGCCCTGCACGCCGGCGACCAAAACCTGCTGCAGTCGCATTCGCTCGATGCCGATGCAAAGGCCAACATCGCCCCACAGCGCTTTGAGATCGTTATCCGACAGAATCTCGCCAGCCTGGTCACAGAACGACCACCGCGGGAGGCGCGCCCCAGCTTGCTCCACCGCAGCGTCGAGGCCGAGCGTGCGCAACATGCGCACGCCATTGGCCTGCACCGCGATCCCGCCGCCCTCGGCACGCCACTCCGTGCCGCGCTCGACCAGCTCCACTGCGAAGCCTCGCCGGTGGAGCGCACGCGCGAGCGTGAGCCCGGCGATCCCGCCGCCGACGATCAGGACTGTCTCCACTTCGGGCATCATCCCCTCCGATGGAGGTGCCGTCACGCGCGTGAGGTTAACCGGATCGCCAAGGGGGGACTTGGACCGGAGGGAACATTGATTTGAACGGGAGCGAACTTGTGCGATAATTTCCGCCGAGGCTTGCCAAGCGACCTTCCCTTTGCCCTCGATGAGGAGGGATCGCCAATGATGCTCGTGCAGGATGCATGCGGCTCGCTCCGGTTTTCGACCGACGGTCTGCCGGAAGCAGCGCGCGCCAGGGCGGTGCGCGAACTCTACGAGCGCACAAATCTGCCCGGCAAGATCGAGCCGCTGGAGCCCCTCCCGAACTGTCCTGTCTATGCCGACATCACCAAACGGGCGTTGCCCCGCCTCGGTGTCATGTCCGGCACGCTCTGCGGACTCCGCCAAGCCGCCCGACCGAGAGGTTCCGTTTCGGGCAGTGAGGACGATCCCCTGCTCGCAGTAAATTTGCGCGGAGCCAGCATTACGCAACAAGGTGACCGGGAGCTAGCGCTCCACGACGGTGACGCTATGCTGGCCACGCGCGGATCGGGCGGATTCATGATCGTCCGCCCGACGCCGGCCCGCTTCATCGGATTCCGCGTTCCACGCGAAGCCGTTGCGCCGCTCGTCGGGAGATTCGACGACGCTCCAATCCGAATCGTGCCCCGCGGTACGGATACGCTCAATCTGCTTGTCACCTACGCCGGTGCGATAGTTCAAGGGCAGCCCCTGCAAACACCGGAGCTCCGGCGGCTGGTCGTCACCCATATTCACGACCTAGTCGCAGCGATCGTCGGCGCCACGCGGGACAGCCGGGCGATCGCCGAGGGGCGCGGCATTCGGGCAGCCCGGTTGTGCGCGATCATGGCTGACATAACCGCGAATCTAGGCGACTGCGATCTGACCGTCGCCGCTGTCGCGCAGCGCCAACGCGTGACGCCTCGCTATGTTCACAAGCTTTTCGAGGGTGAAGGTCTAGCCTTTTCCGCCGTCGTTCTCGGCCGGCGACTTGCACATGCCCACCGAATGTTGACCGATCCGCGCCATGGCCATCTCAGCATCAGCTCCGTGGCGTTCGAAGTCGGATTCGGCGATCTCTCCTATTTCAATCGCACGTTCCGGCGATGCTACGGCGCGACCCCGTCTGAGATCAGGCAGTCGGCCAAGAAGAGCGATTCGCCTCGCTAATAGCGACCCAGCGGTAGCTGCACCTGAGCACCGCTGGCGCGGTCGAACTTCCGTACCTGGCGCAAGGTCTTCGACTGGATGCTTTTCCCTGCTTTGTGTGAGAGTAACTGGGACACCACCGATAGCCGCGCGGCATCCTTTGCTCCTCAACAACAAGGAGCAAGGACATGTCCGATCCAACAGATGAGCCGATGCAGCTCGACGTGATCATCGACCAATATCGCGCCGAGCTGGAACGGTTGAACTACGTTAGAGGGTCGATCAACGTCTATCTGCGCTCGATCCGGAGGCTCTTCCGGTTGATGGAAGAGCAAGGCGTGGCACTCGGCGATCTGACGCCGGATGTCGCGGCTGATCTGGTTCGTCGAACATCATGGTGCTGCGACCGCCAGCAATATGCTGTTTTCATCGCCAAGCGCTTCGCCGAGTATCTGGTGGTGCAAGGAATGGCGAGGTCGCCAACGCCACCGACGCCAGCGGAGATGGCCCGCGCCGCCCGGCGCCGCGATTACGAGGATTATCTTCTTCGCCAGCGGGGGCTCAGCAACAAGACGATCGCTAGCTGTTGGTACGTCGCTGACCGATTCCTGACCTTTCGCTTCGGCGATAAGGATCTCGACTTCGGTCGGATTGCACCCAGTGACATCGTCGCCTTCCTTCAACGGCAGACGGGGCGCAAGGGCCCGTATCGGGACAAGACCCAGCCGACGCACCTGCGTAACTTCTTCCAATATCTGTTCAAGGAGGGGCTGACCGCCGCCAATCTGGCGCTATGCATCCCGAAGGTCGCGCAGCGCTATGCCGCGCGGCTCCCCCGTCATCTGGAGCCGGAACAGGTGGAATCTGTTCTTGCCGCTGTGCGAAGCGATCCCCGCTTCGGACGGCGCAATCATGCGATGATTCTTCTGCTCGCGCGCCTTGGTCTGCGAGCTCCAGAGGTGATTGCGATTCAGCTCGACGATATCGATTGGCGAGCTGGCGAGCTGATCATACGGGGCAAGGGGCAGCGGCATGATCGGGTGCCGATTCCACCCGACGTTGGCGAAGCACTGGCGGATTATATCCGCCATGACCGCGTGTCCACGTCGCGCGCTCTATTCGTCAGTGCCCGCGCGCCACACGGCCCTTTCAAGGACGGGCAGGTGCTCAACGCCATCCTCAAGGATGCGTTCGCCCGCTGCGGCGTGAAGCCGCCATCCCCCTATGTCGGATCGCATGTCCTGCGCCACAGTCTTGCGACCAGTCTCGTGCGCAAGGGGGCATCACTGGATGAGGTGTGTGATATGCTGCGCCATCGTTCACGCGCCTCCACTCTCATCTACGCCAAGGTGGATATCGAGGGCCTCCGCTCGATCGCCCAGACCTGGCCGAGCACGGGAGGTGCAAAATGAATCTCCGCCAAGAACTCGATCGCTACCTGACGATTCGGAGCAGTCTGGGCTACGAGCTCCGCACGAGCGAGCGGATACTGAGACGCTTCATCGCCTTCGCCGAAAGCCAGGGCGCTGATCACGTCAGCACCGGCCTGTTCGTGAAGTGGCAGGGAATGTTCGGCCACGCAAGCCGACAAACCTGGGCTGCTCGGCTCTGCATCGTGCGGCTGTTCGCGCAGTGGCTGCATAATCTCAATCCGGCCCATGAGATTCCGCCGCAGGGTCTGATTCCAAACCGGTCCCGACGCTCCCGGCCGTATATCTACAGCGAAGAGGAGATTGGGAAGATCATCGCCGCCGCCTCGGCGTTACCCTCGGTCTATGGCATGCGCGGGCTGACCTTCTCGACCCTGTTCGGCCTCATCGCGATGACTGGACTGCGGATCAGCGAAGCCCTGGTGCTCGACATCGATGACGTCGATCTTGATCTGGGTGTGCTGACCATCCGGCGCGGCAAGGGCGGCAAGGCTCGGTTCGTGCCGATCCACGATAGCATCACCTCACGCCTGGTCGCCTATGCTCGGGAGCGAGATCGGCTCCTGGGCTTCACGCCGCAATGCTTCTTCGCGACAGACCATGGCACCCGGCCGGATGATTGCAGCGCACGCTACAACTTCGCGATCGTCTGCCAGCGTATCGGCCTGCGCCCCGAGCAGCTGTACGGACGCCACGGCCGCGGCCCACGCATCCATGATCTCCGGCACAGCTTCCCCGCCCGAACCATTCTCGGATGGTATCGCGCGGGCAAGGACCCGGCCCGCGAGATGATCAAGCTGACAACCTATCTCGGCCACACTAAGCCTGAGAGCACCTATTGGTACATTGAAGCCGTGCCGGAACTGCTGGAACTGGCCGCCAGGCGGGTGACAGGTAATCAGAATGGGGAGGCAGGCCGATGACTGTCTCGACCTTCCCGGCGCTGCTCCAACGATTCTTCACCGATCGTCTTTGCACCCAGATGGAGGCAAGCGCTAATACGATCGCCGGCTACCGCGACACCTTCCGCCTGCTGCTCCGCTTCGCCAGCGAGCGGATGGGCAAGGCGCCAACGCAGCTTCGGATCGAGGATCTCGATGCCGAGTTCATCGGCGACTTCCTGCTCCATGTCGAGACGACCCGTCGGAACGGCGCGCGCAGCCGGAATACGCGGCTGTCGGCGATCCGGTCCTTCTTCCGTTTCGTCGCCATCAGCGAACCCGCGCATCTGCTGCGTTGCCAGCAGATTCTCGCGATGCCCGACAAGCGGTACGTCAAACGCAGCGTGACCTTCCTCGATCGCGACGAGATCTCAGCGCTGCTGGCCGCACCGGACCGCTCGACATGGACCGGCCGGCGGGACCATGCGATCCTGCTGGTCGCGCTCCAGACCGGTCTCAGAGCATCGGAGCTGATCAACTTGCGCTGCCGGGATATCGTTTTCGGCAAGGGTGCGCATCTACGCTGCGACGGCAAGGGCCGGAAGGAACGCTGCACCCCGTTGCGCCGCGACACTGTCAGTGTGTTGGAACGCTGGCTTAAGGAAGGGCGCGGGTCTGGGGACGATCCGTTGTTCCCATCGATGCGGGGTGACAGGTTGAGCCGTGATGCGCTCGAGCATCTCGTCCGCAAGCACCGTCAGACCGCAGCCGCATCGTGCCCATCGCTCGCGAGCAAGCGCGTCAGTCCCCACGTCCTCCGGCACAGTACGGCGATGGAGCTGCTGCAGCATGGCGTCGACCAGACGGTAATCGCCCTTTGGCTCGGTCACGAATCCGTCGAGACGACGCAGGTCTACATCCATGCCGATCTTCGGATGAAGGAGAAGGCACTGTCGCGCATCACCGCACCCGACACAAAGCCGGGCCGATATCGCCCAGACGACAAGCTGCTCGCCTTCCTCGACGCGCTCTGATTATGCCGAACACCGCATGGCCGGAGGACCGTGGTTCCGCCGCCAATCCTGGCCATGCGGCATAATCCGAGCTTCGGCATTATGACCAAGCTCGTGAAGCGCCGTGCGGTGCCAGTTGATCGGCTCGAAATAGGCTTGTGGCGGTGGGACTTGCACATAGTCCTGTGCGGGCATGTAGAAGGCCCGGCTGCCGCCGATGCGAAAATCGATGCCGCTGGCTTTGATCAGCGCTTCCACCTTGGGCTCGATGAGGCCCGGCTCGGGCAGCGGTGGGGCGACCACGAGATTCTCCGGCAGGCCTTCGCATTGCGCGAGGTTGAAGACGGTGAAGCGCTTGAGGAACGGGATCGCTTGCGCTTCTTCGCCGGTCTCTTGCGCGCGTTTCTTCTCGTCGTCGGGGATGAAGCGGTCGGCGTACACGACGGTCGTGCCGTGCTCGCCCTTGCGGACGTTGCCGCCGAGGCCGAGGGCCTGGCGAAACGTCAGCCAGCCCTGGACCGGGAAGCCGTGCTCGATTACCGAACCCCAGAGGATCAGCACGTTGATCCCGGAATAGAACCGGCCGGTGCTGGCGTTCTTCGGCATGGCAAGCGGCGCCTTCGCCGCCGCCGTGCCCCAGGGCTGCACCCAGGGCACGCGGCCGGCCTCCAGTTCGGCAATGATCTTGGTGGTGATTTCATCATAGAGGCTGGTCCGGCTAGCACCGGACCGAGGGCGAGCGGCGTCTCTGGACATCGCGGATCTCCGCGACGGGCGCCGGGAGCCTCTCTCCCAGCCCTCAACCCGTCACGGAAAATCCGTCCGCACTCTCACTCTTGGGGCGTTGCGGGGTGTCCCCCGCAGAAGGGGTCGGCCGAGACTACAGGCTCGGCCGCAGGGGAAAACTTTCCCCCGCCCTACGACGGATAGCCGCGCTCAACTTCTACGCGGTGTGAAGAAATTGGTGGAGAAATAATCGATGACTTCCGCGGCCTGGGTTCCCTGCCGAAATCGTCGCTGCTCTTCGAAGTCGATAGAGGGAATCATATGGATGAACTGATGGTCGGAATATTGCGACAGTACGGCCTCCGGATCGAGGCTGCCAGATCGCAGCCCGGCGAGCTTGCTTCCCGCCTCGATCGCGGCCCCAACCATCACGTCGGCCAATTGCACTGCAGGAACTCGTCTTTGAATCGACTTGTATGACTTCGGTTAGCTTCAGGGGGAACTTTATTGTGGCGATTTCGGATTGCCGAAACTCGATTTCCTGGTCGTGTTCGATGAACCGTTGCAGCAGATCGTGGTAGGTTAGCAGGTTCTTGGATTGATCGTGCTCGACGCGGTACGGGCCGTCGGCCATCGCCTCCATGCGGCTGATCAGAGATTGCAGCACCACTAAAGCCGCATCGGTGCTCACGCTCGGCGTCGCAATTGCGGACAGACACTCGGGCGCCGCGTACTGCGCCAGCGGCCCAAGAGCTTCTGGAAGCGCGCGCCACTTGGTCTCCCGCGCGGCAGAGACGAGAGCGTTCAGAGCCTCCGGCGTCTTCTCCTTGACCGCGCGCTGAAAGGACACCATCAGCCCATCAAAGGCTGGTGGGCCGAGAAGCGTCGGACCGACGACAGACAAAAGCGATGCCATCGCGTAGTTCTGACCGTCTTCGTAAAAGTTTAGGCCTCTCTCGTAGTAAAAGGGCTCGACTGCATAATCCACGAGCATCAGCACCAGCAGGAAGCGCTTGTCGCATACGTAGGTGACGCACTTGTAATGGTTAAGAACGTCGCGCTGGAGGGCAAGCAGACGCGGGTGGTTGGCCGGGCGACGCGACAGCGCACGGTATTTGAGCTCAGGCGCCTGCAACTTCGGGAAATGTTCGCTAATGAGGCGGGCGGCGTCTTGGTCGCTGATGGCGATTGCTGTCGCGCCTTGGAAACGCTGGTCGGCGTTCAGGAGATCAAACCCCGTGTATCCGCTCTCATCGATCCGAAAACACTCCATAGAGATCGCTAGCCTTTCGAACTTGGGCTCTCCATCGCGTTGCCTCCGATTACATGAATAGGCGCACGGGATAAGACTGAGGTTGGAGTTTCGGCATGCGCTTGACAATGGTTGCAAGCGTTCCAGCGAAGTTTAAGGTAACTGGCAGTCGGTCGTATGGACCATCGTTGTTCCAATCCATCTTTGTGAGAGCGAGGGTTTCGCGGCAGAGATCGTCGATTCCGCCGAGGCCCGTATGGCGAACGAGTAGCAACGGCTCGGGCGTGCCTTTGCCCTCTTTGTAATAATCCTTGCCATTGGCGACGGCCGGCAAATTGCCCTGTGTCCACAACAGAGCCTCGTGCGATCCGAGTTGGAATGTCGTGCCCCGTCGGCATGGGTAGCCATGGGGGCGCTGCGGTCCCGCGATGAGCACACCACGCCAGCCGCAGCTCTGCTGCACATGGACTAACTCGATTGAATCAGCGTTCGGCAGGGCGTCGAAAACGCCCTCAATCTCATCGTGGCGAAACTCGGTGTTCTTGTGGACTACGATGCGCCGGGGCGGGTCACCCGAATGCTTTCGCTGATAAATGGCGAGGCTACGCGCCATGACCTTCAGCATCTGGTCGCGGCGGAGGAACGGATTTTTGCCTAGCATATGGACGCCGTCCGCCTCATAAGCCACGAACTCGAGGCCCGAACCCTCGGCGTCGAAAACTTGGCTGCAGCAGATGGCGAAGCGCTGGGCAATCTTGTCGCCGGCGCGCAGCGCATAATCTATACCGATGAAGGCCGTGCCCGGTTCGATTTCAGCAAGAACCCACGGCGTACCCCCTGCCTTCGTGTAAAGCGCGATGCCGAGGCGCCAGGCGACGCTGCACCTGCAATGATAGTTCAGCGCGCTGTCCTCACGCAGGAACTGCACGCATATACTCTCGGAGGCGGCATAAGCCTTCACATAGTCATGGAGGTCGAAGTCATCCCCGACAGGCCCGCGATAGGCCGGCGACCAGCTCTCCTTGAGCAGGATGACGACGATGTCGAAGCTGTCGCGGGTGTTGCGCAGCGCGAAGAGAGCACGCGTCAGCGCCTCAGCCAGCACGACATGGGGCGCCGCCGCGGATTCGATCTGACGGTCGAGATCCTGCGACATGACGATCCGGCTCGCCGGGCCGCCGCGTGTGAACCTTACTCCGAAAACCTTCTCGAAGCCGGGAAAGGTCGGAAGATACTGTTTGCGTTCGCGCGGTTTATGCTCTTGGTCCAATTCGCGCATTTGGCGGACCAGCGATTCCTCGAGACCGGCCGGCACGATCATTCCGACCCGGATCGGGTTGGCGACGGGGGACAGCTTACCGTGGCTGTACGGTCCGAAGCGGATGAGCCCTTCCATGGGGTGAATGTCGACGTCGCGTGCATCATTCGACCCAAAGCGAAGTTGCGGCTCGGGGAGCACTATGTGCCCGGGGAGCCGGAAAGGTTGGGCGGCGCTCATGGCTTGCCGATCCCGCTGAACGCCGAAGTGCGGAGGATCTCAAACTCTGCGTCGATGCCGTCCGCAATACCGAACGTTTTGAGGCGCACCCTCGGTTCGCGCCCGACGATGAGGCTTATCCAACCATCGAGCAGAGCGTTGGCGAAACGGTTGTGGCGACGTGCGCGCCGCTCTCGCACGAACTCGCGGGTCAGCTCGACGATTTCGTCGGGGGCGTCAGCCGGGAGGTCGGTTGCGACTGTGGGCTGGATTAGGAGCCATAGCTGGTCGAGGCGGTAATCGACCCGCAGACCACAGGCTTCGCTCCAAGGAATGTCAGTCTTGGGCACCACACCCGATATGCGGTCCACGGGCTTAGCAGTGTCAGTGTTGAAGATCGACGCCTGCACTTGACCCGGCGCGGGCCGCAGTCTGACCCGGCTATACCGGCGCTCAAGAGACAATCCAGGCCGACCGGCAATCGCGCGGAACAGCGCGTCGCGGAGAAGCGCGCGTTCGCCTCCCTCCCTGACGAGCTTCTTCGAGGAGAGCGGGTGCTGGTCGAAAGCCTTGATGCCGAAAGGCTCGAAAGCGGCACGAATGTCCCCATCGCGGCCGAAGGCAAGGACGCCGTCTCGGACACGGTGCGCGATGATCTCGACACCGATCTTGGCGATCGCCTCGTCGACCTCCTTGTCGCCGCCGATCGTGCAGTCGATGATCCGGCAGAGCGCAGGACGCGAGGTGACCGCAAGCGCGTTCATTCGGATCGCCGGCACCGGCCCCGTACTCGGCCGCGGCTTGGCCGTCGCGAGCCGCGGCCGAGCGGCTCCGGCGAGGCTGGCGAGCTTGTCTGCCGTCTGTGGGAGAAAGCGGAGAAGATCGGAGAAGAGTTCGTCGAAGGATTCTGCCTCCACCAGATGGGCATCAATACCGAGGGCGCGGGCGCGGGCGATCAGGGCGGTGACCGCTGAATAGGGCGTATCCTGGCCGCGCTTGAACCAGAACAAGCCGCCCGGGAAGCCGCGCCCCTCGTCCAGAGCCTCCTCCAGCGCTGCCATGATCGAGGCGTCGCGCCCGCTGTAGCCGATGACGGCCAAGCCCTGCCGGCGGCAGTAGTCAACCAGGCTGCGCCGCATCTCCACATCCTGCTGGCGAAGCTCCCCGTCTGTGTTCTTCAGCGCGTCGGAATGATAGTCGCCGTGAAGCTTGCCGTAGACGGGCCAACGGCTCTCATCGACCGCGCGGCGAATCTTCTCCGGTTCCTTCAAGTCGGCGATAACCAGCCGTCCTGTCCCGCCCAGACGCTCGGCGGCTGCATCCTCAACGGTGCGGTCGAAATTCGTGGTCCAGACGATCCGACAGAGATCTTCCGCCATGAGGAGCGCGAGCGCGTGATGGCCGAAGGACGGCTTGCCACGCGCGATCAGCTCGTCGAGATAGGCGCGGCGATCTCTCGGCGCATGGTAGGTTGCCTCGAAATAGGCGGAGTATTCGGTCTCGGAGTCGACGGGCGGGAATCCGCCCAGGCCATCGAAATGGGCTTGGAGCTTCCGCTGAACGGCGGGCTCGCCGATGTCGGTGATTGCCGAGGGCGGCAGCTTCTTCTGCGACCGATAGAGCCGCTGCTTGAAGTCCCAGATCATATCGCCGGCGGTCTTGATGCCGGCTGAGCGAGACGCGCCGGCGCCGAGAAACCACATGATCTGCGCCGCACGAAGCTGAAAGAGACGAAGAAAGGCCGGCGTGTCGAGCGGCGGCATCGGCTGAATGTCCGGCGCCGCCGCAAGGGCAGACTGCGCGGATGATTCCGCCCGTGCGCCTTCGGGCACGTCTATGGGACGGGTCCAGCTAATGGCGATGTCCTCGGATTAAATAGGAACGAAATACTGTGGTGTTTGGAGACAACCTCGACGACGCTACAACCCTGGCTTGAGGGTTCATCGATCGCGGCAAGTGACAGAAAAACCTACGACCGATCCGGCGGAGCCGGCAGAAGTAGAAGAGGGCGACTTGAACAAAGGATCGCCACAGCAGGTGACCGCGAGCTTCGAGACGGCCGACGATCTCCTGTGGCAGGCGGTCGCCGGCCGACTGCCGAAGCTTGGAGCGATCACACTCGCTCGGTCGGGAAGGATCGGGCCGTTGGTTGAACTCGCGATGGCGACCACTGCTCTCCCGGACGCTTACCGCGGCGTGGTGGTCGAACCACCAGTCTTCCACCAGATCGAACGCGCGCTGAGGGATAGATCGATCAGCGGTGCCGGCGCACGCGATCGCGCCGGGGTGTTTCCCCTGTCCCGCGTGAACCCCGGTGGACCGGATGCGGAACGGCTCGCCTGGGACCAATGGGCCAAGCACGCCGAGAACGCCGCAGTCGCAGCGGGGCTGGCGAAAGGACTGGTAGACGGCCTGATGGGTGCGCTCGGCGAGCTGCAGGACAATGTGTTTGACCACAGCGGCCGACCGGAAAGCGGCGTTGTCGCCTACGCTGCGAACAATGGCGCCTTCGAGTTCGTCGTCGCCGACGCAGGACGAGGTGTGCTCGCGAGCCTGCGCGAAAATCCTGAGTTCTCGCTTCTTGGGGATTCTGGAGCGGCGCTGCGGGTCGCCGCTTCGGACGGGGCGTCGCGGCATGCGCGCAGCACAGGCCATGGCTACGGTATCGGACAGCTGTTTCGGGCACTCGCTCACGACGCCGCCGAACTAAGGTTTCGCAGTGGTGATCATGCCCTGCGGCTCTGGGGAGACGCTCCGAGCCTCATCGGACGGGTGGAGTTGGCGCAGAAGGCCTGGCTGGACGGGCTCACCATCACGGTGCGCTGTGCGCCAGGTGCGCCGCGTGGGCAGCCATAGCCGCGGAACCGGCTTAGTCGACGTCTCGTAGGAGGTGTGCACCAGAGCAATGTTGTGTGCGAGAAGATCATCGAGCGGCGCGCCCTTCGGTGTCGGGAACTTGGCCCACTTCAATCGGCCAGATTCGGTGAGATAGGCGCGTCGGCGACGGATTGTGCGCGAGAAGGCTTCGGTCTCGATCAGCGAAACATGCGCAAAGTGGTGCCGGAGTTCGCCGAGTTTGCGACCACCGCCGCGGATGACGAGCGCGAGCGGTCGGCCGACGCGACCGGCGAGTGCACAAAGCTGGGCCACGTGCCAGTCGATTCGTTCGCCACGTCCGCAGCCGGTCGCGAACTCGAAGGCGAGAATTTCGATCTCGGGGCGCTCGGCGATGAGGTCGCCCCAGCGGACGAAGTCGTGCATGGTGCGGCCGTTGACGTGCAAGGCGGTCGGCAGGCCCGCCTGCGCCATCTCCGTCCAAGCCAACAGGATGCGCTTCATCGCGTGCAGATTGTCGGTGCGCGGCACGTCGGTCAGCACGCTGTAGTTCGGCGTAGTGACGAGGGCGATGCCGAGCGCCCTGAGCGTCTTGAGGATTACGGCGCGCTCCTTCAGCTCCCACCAGCGTTCGATCGGGTCGTCCTTGTCGACGCCGCTGACAACGACGGTCGCGCCCTCCGGGATGCGAAACCGGTCGGCTAACTCGGCTCGCGAGGTGACGTGCGACGAACCGGTCGCGAGATTGACCAGCTCATAGAGCGAGAGCGCGACCGCTGGCTCATCGAGCGTTGCAGAGCGGCCGTAGCGGTGATCGACGAAGGGCACGATCATCGGAATAGCCGGCACGCCGTTCGTCGGCGCGCGCGGCGCATTCGCGAAGCCTAGTCCACGCACCTCGCGCATGCGGGCGACAAAGAGGCCCGTGTTGAATCGGCAGACCATGTCGCACCTGTTCTTGTCCTCGCAGGAGCAAAGGTCGCGGCAGTCGAGGACCCCGGCGTCGGTGTGAACGCCGCCGCAGCGGTCGCGCTCGAGGCAGGTCGGGCACCCCAATGATTTCGCGTGCTGAGCCGGATCGTCCCAAAGCCGCTGCGGCTGCGGGAAGTGACGCGAGGGCTCGTGGAGCGGCCGGCGGTTCATTTCACGCTGAGCTCCGCAGTGTCGCCGAATAGCCCGACGCGCTGGAGCACGCCTTCGGCATATCCGCCCCCTTCGCGGATGGCGGTGCTCAGCTCGGTCGAGGGGTTGGTGATCCGACCAATCGCGCGGAGGCCGTCGCTCACGGTGAGGCCGTCGGATGCGCTCTGGACGATTAGCTTGTCACCCGCCTTGACGCGGGCGCCGGCATTGAGCTCTGCTGTCACGGTGCGCGCAGCCTCAGTCACGGTGAGGTCGAGCAGCGTCGGTGCCTTCAACCGGTCGAGGCCGCCGTTCCAGCGCTTGCGCCAGGGCTTGCCGGTTTGGGCGCGGATGTAGTCGAGGCCCATCAGGCGATCTCCAGGAGCGGACTGAACGACTTGGTTTTGCCCTGCTTGTGTTCGACGAGCAGGCCTTTGGTGGCCAGGGCGGACAGCCGGTTGTTCCAGGCCGTCGGCCCGATCTGCTGGTCGGCAAAACGAGCAGCGAGTTCAGGGGCGGTAATGGTGCCGAGTTCGAGCGCCGCGTCGAACGTCGAGCGTTGCGCAGGATCGAGTTCGCCAATCAGCCGGGCGCTGATGACATTGTCGTCCGGACTGAGTTCGCAGCTCCACAACACGTCACCGCGGGCGCGGACGAAGAATTCGAGTTCTTCGGTAATGCTGGGCGCGAGATTTGCGACGGCGGGGTAGATGTTTCCTAGCGATTGCCGGGCGAAGTCTCGGAAGCCGATCACCGCCTCGCGCAGGAACGACGCGGTTGCAACCTGAATGTCTGTGAAGTCAAGGAAGGCGGGTATCGGAGCCGCGACGGAGGGCGTGGCCGCGATCAAGGCGCTGAGTAGTGTCCGGCCCGAGATGGCGCCCGAGAGGACCGTCTGACCGCCGGTCAACTGGATTAGTCTGTGCCGCAATTCACCATCCTCACTAATGTGAAGTGAAGATGGTGAACAAATCCACCGCCGTCAAGGGTATCCGGGAGCCCGAGGGCGTTTCCCATGCTTGCCGGAGAGGTCCGGGCGCCGGAGAAAATGTTTTCGCAGAGCAGATCTCCTAGTGAGACTTGAAAGGTTAGTCCATTCGACGTACATTGGTGTTGAGGTGAATGTCATGGCGGCAACAAACCAAGACCGGCGTCTGAGGGAAGAGCGACTCGGCTTTCGCGTCGATGAGCCGACAAAGGCGCTGATCGAGCGCGCTGCACAGCTCGAGCGGCGTAAGGTCACTGACTTCTGCATGACCGCGCTGACGGAAGCCGCTCGCCGGACGATCGCGGAGCATGAGACCATCGTGCTGTCTGATCGTGACCGCGCCGTGTTCTTCGATGCGCTCGTCAACCCGCCGGCCCCGAATGAACGGCTCCAGCGCGCCTTCGCGGAGCATCAGCGCCGGGTCGTGAGGTGAATGGCGCCCCCCACATCCGCCGATCTCCGGATCGCCGTCCTAAACGACGCGCACGATCGGAACGGCTTCACGTGTGGAGTGGAGAGTCTCGATCGCTATCTCAAGACGCAGGCGGGGCAGGACGTGCGCCGGAAGGCGAACGCCGTCTTCGTGCTGAGCCGGGATGCCGAGCCAGATCGTGTTCTCGGTTACTACACGCTCTGCGCGATGGCGATCTCGCAGGGCGAGGTGCCGGAGGCCGCCCGGAAGCACGTTCCCCGTTATCCGCTCGTCAGTTGCACCCTGGTCGGGCGGTTGGCGGTCGCCAAGGACCAGCAGGGCAAGCGCCTCGGCTCGGTCCTGCTTGCCGATGCACTTCAGCGCGCGTTCGAGAGCGCCGACACGGTGGGCTCATCCATGGTGATCGTCGACGCTCTGGACGAAGCGGCAGCCGGCTTCTACGCAGCGCTCGGGTTCGTCCGCCTACCGGACTCGCTGCGCCTTGTTATGCCCATGCGCCAAGCTGGCCGAGGATCTGAACGATGACGCCGTTGCCATCATCGCAGCCGTCAGGAAAGGCCCCGGGGAAGCAAATCCGAGGGGACCTGGGGCTCTGCGGAAGCAAGCCCACTCTCGCCGCAGGCACGACTTGCAGCGTGTTCAGGCGTTCGCCGGAGCCGGCCGAATTCGTTGGCTTCGGGACCATACGCATGCTGGAAGTAGCCGCTGGCCCGCTACGACATGCGTTCTGCTGCTTCCCCCATGCTTCCCCGGTTTCGTCACCGAGGTCAGGGAAGCAAAAAACGGCCCCGAAGGACCGTTCTAAGCCATTGACTTCCCTAAGTGTCCGACCCGAGACCCCAACCTTGGCAAGGTTGCGTCCCTAGGCGTCATCTCGCCGTTCGCGGAAGAATACGATCGCGGAGGACCAGACTGTCACCCCACGCCTTGCTGACGCCTTGCTGACAAATTGATCGACAGAATTTTGTCATTGAAGACAACCGCCTACGGTGTCGGTCGGCGCGACTGAAAATCGCAGTGTCGGTGGTTCGATTCCGCCCCTGGGCACCATTCCCTCCTTGCCCAACGTATCTTTTTCTACCACCGGCTACGCCACAGCCCTCCTAATGCTCTGGAAACGCTTCTTTTTTTGGCTTCCAAGCGCAGCCTAGGGTAGCGCCGAATATCACGGGGCGATCCCGGTACCGACGCCGATCTGTTGGTAGATCTGTTGGTATCGGAGCAGGCCGTTGGTATCGTCTCCCTAAGCAGGCAGGAGACTAGGTAATGGCGTTAACTGACGCGGAGTGTCGAACCGCGACGCCGGGGCCGAAGCTCGAGAAGCTCTCGGATGGAGGCGGCCTACAACTTTGGGTGCAACCCACCGGCGTCCGCCTTTGGCGGCTCGCATATCGCTTCAGGGGAAAGCAGAAGTCGCTAGCGCTGGGAGTTTACCCAAGTGTCTCGCTTGCCCGGGCTCGCCAAGCTCGGGAAGATGCCAAGCGACTTTTGGCCGTCGGCGTTGATCCGGGAGCGGAGAGGAAACGCCTAAGACGAGAACACGCGGCCGCGTTGACCTTCAAAGCGATAGCGGACGAGTATTTGTCCAAGCTGAAGCGCGAGAGGCGGGCTGAGGCCACACTAGCCAAGGTGGCTTGGCTGCTCGCCTTCGCCACCGTGGAATTCGGCGAGACGCCGATCAAGGATGTCGACGCACCATTGGTATTGAAGGCGCTGCAGGCCCTTGAGAGGCGAGGTCGATATGAATCAGCCCGCCGCCTGCGGTCGACCATCGGCAGCGTATTCAGGTACGCGATCGCCACCGCCCGGGTAAGCACCGACCCAACATACGGCCTCCGGGGGGCGCTGACCCAGATCCGGCCCACGCCGCGAGCCGCCATTACGGACCCTGCCGCACTGGGAGCGTTGCTCCGGGCCATTGAAGCATTCGACGGTCAGCCCGGAACCCGAATTGCGCTCCAGCTCATGGCGCTGCTTTTTCCTCGTCCCGGAGAGCTGAGAGCAGCAGAATGGGGCGAGTTCGATTTCAATCGGGCAATTTGGACAATCCCAGCGACGCATAACAAAATGCGCCGCCCGCATCGTGTTCCGCTCTCCTACCAAGCCGTCGATCTGTTATCGGTATTGAAGGCGCTTTGCGGCGCCAGCGACTTGCTCTTTCCAAATGTTCGATCCCTATCGCGGCCCATCTCGGATAACACAATGAATGCCGCTTTACGGCGCCTTGGCTACGCCAAGGACGAAGTCACGGCGCACGGATTCCGTGCGACCGCTTCGAGCTTACTTAATGAAGCTGGCCAATGGCATCCTGATGCGATCGAACGTCAACTCGGCCACGTTGAGGGAAACGAAGTGCGCGCCGCGTACGCTCGAGGCGAGCACTGGGACGAAAGGGTATCGATGATGCAATGGTGGGCCGACAACCTGGATCAACTTAAGGGAAACAACGCTATGCGGGAAGACATGAAAGCAGCGACGAGCTGGACGAACCGTTCGGCGCTGAGGCAGCGTAGCCGGCTGTCGTGCGCACCCCACATGCAAAAGGCTGAAAGACCGTTCCAATAAATCTCGCCTGGCATCCTCTCCAGCTTCTCCTGCTAAGAATTGGCACCGGATTGGGATGTCGCGGCCGAGCCGGTCCCCTCAGCAACTCGATCCGACGGAAGGGCCCCTTCGCGTCGTCGTTAACTATTTCCATAACGACGGCTCGAGCGACAAAGCTACACCCATCAGGCACTTTCACGCCGCAATTTACAGAGGGGCCGGCAAGCTTCGCATCCGATCAAGCGGAGCACGGACGTGGTCGGGGCCTATCGATCGATCGCAAAGACAATACCTGGCCCCAGGTCGATGTGGTGTGTTGTCCGCAGTCAAAGCCGTGCATGTTCGTCAGCTTCTCGCGCGATGAAGAACGCTTATGCCGGCTTTTCTGAGCTGGGCCTTTCAGGGAGCGCGCGCTGTGGTGTGGCGTCGGTGCGCCGCAGTTTGGCGAACGCGCGATCCGTCGCCATGAAACGCGCCAGCATGGGTCCGATCAGCTTGGCGGGATCGACGGTGCCCTGACCGATTTCGCGGCCCAGCGCATTGCCGTAGGCGACAAGATCGCGGTGGATGGCCGCCGGCAGTTCGAGCGACAGCTTGACGGGCTTGTCGTCCGGAATCGTTCCCAGCTTCAGCTTTACCATGATCGTTGCCTCATGCGCGGTAGGGTTCGAGAATGAGGTCGTGCGTCACCATCACGCGCACTGGAAAACCTGGCCGGATGGTGATGGTCGGCTGTACATTGAGCGATCGCCCGACGACCTGTTGTCCGACCTGATTGAAGCCTTGCGACCCGCCTTGGCGGATGGCCTGAACGAGGGCGTTCTCGTTGTCACTGGTGCCCGCCTCCGATCCGACGCTGAGCAGCGTGGAGAGTATCGCGGCCTTGAACAGCATGCCCCAATGGTTGTCGACCTGGTCCTCGAGCCCAGCATAGCCTTCGGGATCGGCGCCGGGCTGGCGCTCCAGGATGATCGAGCGGCCGCTCGGCATAATCAGACGATTCCAAACCAAAAGCGCCCGGGTTTGGCCGAAGGAAATTTGCGCGTCGTACTGTCCGACCAGGCGTGCGCCTTGCGGGATCAGCAGGATCTTGCCCGTCGGGCTATCATAGACGTCCTCCGTCACCTGAGCGGTAATCTGGCCCGGCAAATCAGAGCGTAAGCCGCCGATCAATGCGGCGGGAATCATCGAGCCTGCTTGTAGAATGTATCGGCTCGCCGGCGCCTGGATACGGTCAGGGCTGGTTGTGCGCTGGTCGGCAGTGCCGGTTAGAAAGGCGAGCTTGTGGTCCTGCGACGCGAGATCGGTCGATCCACCAGGCGCAGCCGGTGCCTGGGCGACGACCGTCGGCGAGGATGGGGCGGCGGTTTGATCGACATTGCTCGTCGCAAAGAGACGGCTGACACGTGCCGCCTCCCGTTCTTGCGCGATGCGCTGCTGCTCGGGATCGACGCCCGTCGGCATCCCTGGAAGCATCCGTGTTGGCAATCGGCGGGCCGAGATCGCCGGGGAGTGGCGGCCCCAGCTGGGGTACCGGCTTGGGCAGCCCGGCATAATCTCGAGGCAGGTTCGCCAGACCGTCGGGCGCGTCGTGATTGTTGGTGTTGTAGAGTTCGGAACTCGCGATCCGATGCTGAGGTTCCAGAGCAAAAAACAGCGCCCCGGCGACGCCAATCGCTGCGGCCGCGGCCAAGCTGAGGAGCACTCTACGGGACAGACGGGTAACGGGGGGACGGCTCGAGCGTAACCGCATCTCCTCGGGGGGACGCTTGCCCCCCTCTTCATGGGGAACGTTCGTCACGACCGCCGCCGTCCGTCGGTGCGCACGATCCGCACGACTTGCTGGTGCTTGCCGCCGAGCTTGAGTTCGGCCGCGGCGAACAGCCGATCGACGATCATGTGGTTGCCTCGGACGCGGTAGTTGACCAGTTGGCCGTCGCCCTCGGCACCGATCACCCAGAGAGGTGGCATTTCGCCCTGACCGATGCCATTCGGGAATTCAATGAACACCTGATGCCCATCATCGAATGCGCGCAGCGGCCGTCAGGCGGGATTGTCGCCCTCGATGCGATAACGGAAGTTCAGCGCGTTGATATCGACCCCGGTCGCCATGGGGGTCGCGGCGTCAGCCGCGGCATTCTGTGCGCGAAGCGCAATGAGCTGGTCTTCGGCATAGGCCCAGGACACCGAAGCCATATAAGTCCGTTCATCCGAGTGGAGTTCGAGATGATAGGTTCGTTTGTCCGTGTTGATGATCAGGTTGGTGACGAGGTCGGGGCGGGTGGGTTTCACCAGGATATGGACGCGCCGCGTCGGACCTGTGCCGCTCACCGTATCGCCGATAATCCAGCGCACGGTATCACCTGCAGCGACCGGCCCCGATCCCACGAACTGCTCACCGGGCTCGAGCGCGATGTCGGTGATCTCCCCCGGCGCCGCATAGACCTGGTAGAGAGCACCGGGGGAATAGGGATAGACCTGAATCGCGTTGAGATAGTCGGCGCGGGTCGGCTGAACGCGCGCGGCACCATTCGCTTCATCGACGCGCATATGTGGGTCGGCGGCTTCCAATGGTTCCGAATGATGGGCCGGCAGGCGCTTGAGTTGTCCCGGCAAGGGCAGCAGCTTCGGTCGCTCGACGATGCGCACAGCTTGCGGCGGGGGAGGCATGAGCACCGCCTGGCGCGGTGTATCGTCATAACTGATCTCCGGCGGTTTCCAGGGGGTCGCGCAGGCGCCGAGTGAAAGCGATGCAAGTGACAGGAGTGCGAACGACCGGGCGCGCATCAGCCGAGCTCCTTCGACCAGCTGAGGGCATGGACGTAGACGCCGAGCGGGTTCTTCTTCAGCCGATCGGCGTCGGTCGGCGTCTGCACCACGATGGTGAGGATGGCGCTCCAGCGTTCGGTGGCGGCGAGCGCATTGTCGACATAGTGGCGCTCCACCCAGTCCACACGGAAGCTGTTGTCAGAGGCGCGGATGACACTGGCGACCTCGACCGATATCTCCGTCTTTCCGATTTTCGAGAACGGATCGTTGGTTCGGGCGTAATCGTCGAGCGTGAGCGCACCCTTGTTGGTGACATAGTTGTAGGCGTCGAGCCAGTCCTGCCGGAGGACCACGGGGTCGGCGGGAATACCGCGCACCTCCTGGATGAAGTGGGCGAGATGCCAGGCGATCTGTGGATCGGTCGGCTGATAGTTGGCCACAGCCGGGGCGACTGCCTGGGCTTCGCCGAGCTTGTCGACCTGCACCACCCACGGTGCGATCGTCCCCCGCTCCGATTGCCAGACAAGGCCGCCAGCCAGGCCGCCGCTCAGCGCCAGTGTGCCGAAGAAAGCGAGGCGCCAGTTTTTGGCCTGCACCCGCGCCGAACCGATGCGCTCGTCCCAGACCTGACCAGCTCTTTGGTACGGCGTCTCAGGTTGGGGCGTCCTCCCATAGCGGACCGTGGGCCGTCGAAACATGGATTATTCCCCTTCGGAGAGATCGACCTGGCTGCCGCCGCTCGGTCTATCGCCGGCGCGGATTGCGTGGTCGGCGGCTGTCACGCCGCGGTTGATGGTCTGGCTACGCTTCATGCGTTGCGCCCAAGCCGGCGGACCGTCCGAAGCCGCAGTGGATCCCGCCCCGCCGGCACCAGCCGGCGCCGTCCCGCGCATGACCGCCCGTTCGCCGGAGCCGAAGCTCTCTTTCAGGCTGGCTGCCACGCGGCGGAGCGGGCTGATCGCTGCAGAGCCTGCTGCCTGGGTGACCCCGGCGCCGCCGCCCGCGCGATAGGCAGCCGTGGCGCCGCCAGCCACGGCAGCACCCGCGCGCGCCGTGCCTGCAATCGCACCGCCCGCGGCAGCAAAGCCACCGCTCGCGGCGGCAATGCCAGCCGCGCCGATCCCCGCAATCGCGAGGCCCGTTCCGGCGGCAGCACCGGCACCGAGCTGCGGTCCACCGGCGATCAGACCGTTGGCCATGCCTGGGCCGAAGATCGTGAGACCGAGCAACGAGAGCGATGCGAGGATCAACGTCAGGGCATCGGAGATCGTCGGCGGGTTGCTAAAGCCGCTGGTGAACTGACTGAAGATCGTCGAACCGATTCCGATGATGACCGCGAGCACCAGGATCTTGATGCCGGACGAGACCACGTTGCCGAGCACTCTCTCAGCCAGAAATGCCGTGCGGCCGAAGAGTCCAAACGGGACCAGGACAAATCCGGCGAGCGTCGTCAGCTTGAACTCGATCAAGCTGACGAAGAGCTGGATTGCCATCACGAAGAAGCTGATGACGACGATCATCCAGGCGGCAAGCAGGATGATGATCTGCACGAGGTTCGCGAAGACGTTCACGAAGCCCATCATGCCGGAGATCGCTGTGAGGATCGGCTTGCCAGCGTCGATGCCGACCTCCGCGATCTTTCCTGGCTGAAGAAGCTGCGCGGCGCTCAGCGCCCCGCCGCCAGCCTCGATGCCGAGGCCAGCGAAGCTGTTGTAGATGATCTGCGCGAGGTTGTTGTAGTTGCCGAGGATGAAGGCGAAGACGCCGATATAGAGCGTTTTGCGGATCAGGCGGGCGAGCACGTCCTCGTCGGGCGCCATGGCCCAGAAGAGACCGGCCAACGTGATGTCGATGGCGATGAGCACGCCGGCGAGCCAGCGCACATCGCCCTGAACCAGGCCAAAGCCGGAATCGATGTATCGGGTGAACGTCCCCAGGAAATTGTCAATAACGCCGGTGCCGCCCATTGCGTTTACCTGTCGGAGGATTTGGCTGGTGCCGGGGACGGAGTTGTCGCGTTGGACGGCGGCTGATAGGTGAAGAAGCGCCGGCGGCTTTCGGCCCAGGCAGCTTCGCAAGCCGCGTCATCCTTCGCCTGCGCGGCAAGCACCTGGCATCGCTTCAGTTCGTCAGAGAGTGGATCGATTGTTGCCGCAGGACCTGGAGTGTGGACCGGCAGGTGCGATGGAGCTTTGCGGAAGTGCAGCGTGGCGGCGACAATGGCGACAGCGACAAGGGCGAAGCCGATGGCACGAGCAATGGCGGGCAGATTGAGGACCCGGCCGCGCATCAGTGAAACATCTGTGCGTTGCCGGGTTGGTAGCCCGCGCCATAATTGAGGAAGTTCTGCATCTGCGTTTGCGCCTGCGCCTGGGTTTCGAGCGTGAGGGCGGCGTCCAGGCTCTGAGCGCGCGCGATCGAGGCCATGACCGCGGTGAGGTCGGCGAGCTGTTTGGTTTGGATGGCAACGAGCTGATTGCCGGACTGCGCGGCTTGCAGCGCGCCGGTGGCGCCTTGGCTCGTCGTCACCAGTGCGTCGATCTGGGTGCGCGTCGAATTGAGGTTCTGCACGACGCCGGCTTGCACGCGCATCGCGTCCTGGAACCCGGCGCGCGCGTTTTGCCAGCGTGTCTGCGCGTCCGTGAGCAGCTGCTGCCAGGAGGTCGATCCGGAATAGGCCTGCGGATAGGTCTGGGTGAAGGCCTGATCGATGGTCGCGACGCTGTAGGCGATACGCTGTGCCTGCGCGAGAAGCTGCTGCGTTTGGGTGATCGACTGCTCGAGTTGTGTCAGCGAGGAGTACGGCAGGCTCGCCAGGTTGCGCGCTTGATTGATCAGGGATGTGGCCTGGTTCTCCAGCATCTGGATTTCATTGTTGACCTGCTGAAGCTCACGGGCGGCGGTAAGAAGGTTCTGGGCGTAGTTGGTCGGGTTGAACACGATCGACAGCGCGTGTGCTGGGACAGACGCGACGGCGATGCAAACAGCGGCGCCAGCAAGAGACAGGGCACGCAGGCCATCGAAAATCATGGCCGAGCCTCCTCGTTCCGGGTAAGCAAGTCGGCCGCCCAATCGAGGTCCCTGCGGCGCAGCCACGCGGCGGCAAAGCCGTCGCGGCCGTGAGCGGTAAGGATCTCTTCGATGATGGCCTGGTCGGTCTTTGACGATGCGGCGGTAAAGGCGAGCGCGACTTCGGACAGACCGAGCTCGAACAGGCGATTGCCGCGGCGCGACTGGCCGTAGTATTCGCGCTTCGGTGTCGCCCGGCTCAGGAGCTCGATTTGTCGATCATTGAGACCGAAGCGGCGATAGATCGCGGCAATCTGCGGCTCGAGCGCGCGTTCGTTTGGCAGGAGAATGCGCGTTGGACAGCTTTCGATAATCGCCGGCGCGATGGCACTGCTGTCGATGTCGGCGAGCGACTGGGTGGCGAAGATGACGGAAGCATTCTTCTTCCGCAGAGTCTTCAGCCATTCGCGAAGTTGAGCCGCGAAGCCAGGATCGTCGAGCGCGAGCCAGCCCTCGTCCATGATGAGCAGTGTGGGGCGCCCGTCGAAGCGATCCTCGACGCGATGAAACAGGTAGGACAGCACCGCGGGCGCCGCGCCGGCACCGATCAGCCCCTCCGTCTCGAAGGCCTGGACGTCCGCTTCACCGAGGCGCTCGCTCTCGGCGTCGAGCAAACGGCCCCAGGGTCCCGGCAGGGTGTAGGGCTGGAGCGCCTGCTTGAGCGCATTGGACTGCAGCAGGACCGAAAGGCCGGTCATTGTCCGCTCTGCCAGCGGCGCGGAGGCGAGCGAGGTGAGCGCGGACCACAGATGTTCTTTCAGCTCGGGCGTGACAGTGACGGACTCCCGCGCGAGCAATGTCGCTACCCACTCCGCAGCCCAGGCGCGCTCGCCGGCGTCGTCGACGCGCGCCAGCGGCTGGAGGGCAACAGGCGCGCTGACGTCGTTCGCGAGCGCCCCGCCCAGGTCGTGCCAATCGCCGCCTATCGCGAGCGCTGCGGCACGGACCGATCCGCCGAAGTCGAAGGCGAAAACCTGCGCCCCCGCATAGCGCCGGAACTGCAGCGCCATCAGCGCCAGCAGCACGCTCTTGCCAGCGCCCGTCGGGCCCACAATCAGCGTGTGCCCGACATCGCCAACATGGAGTGAGAAGCGGAACGGCGTGGACCCTTCGGTTCGCGCGAAGAAGAGCGGCGGCGCCTCGAAATGCTCATCCCGTTCCGGCCCGGCCCACACCGCGGAGAACGGCATCATATGCGCGAGATTGAGCGTCGAGACGGGCGGCTGACGAACATTGGCGTAGACGTGGCCAGGGAGCGAACCCAGCCATGCCTCGATGGCGTTGACGCTCTCGCGCATGCAGGTGAAGTCGCGGCCCTGGATCGTCTTCTCGACCAGGCGCAGGCGCTCGTCGGCGGTACGCGAGTCCTCGCTCCAGACCGTGACGGTCGCGGTGACATAGGCTTCGCCGACGAGATCGCTGCCGAGCTCCTGCAGTGCGGCGTCGGCATCGAGCGCCTTGTTGGCGGCATCGGAGTCCATCAGCACCGATCCTTCGCTGGTCATCACCTCCTTGAGGATCGCCATGATGCTTTTGCGCTTGGCGAACCACTGGCGGCGGATCTTTGCGAGCAGCTTGGTGGCGTCGGTCTTGTCGAGGCAGAGGGCGCGCGTCGCCCAGCGATAAGGGAAAGCAAGCCGGTTCAGGTCATCGAGCAGCCCCGGCCAGGTCTGCGACGGAAAGCCCATGACCGTCAGCGTTCGAAGATGCGCTTGCCCGAGGCGCGGCTCGAGGCCGCCCGTTAGGTCCTCATCCACCAGGATGGCGTCCAGATACATCGGCGTTTCGGGCACACGCACCCGCTGGCGGCGCGTCGAGATGCAGGAATGCAGGTAAGTGAGTGTCTCGCCGTCATCGAGCCACTCGGCCTCGGGCATGAAGCCCTCGATCAGTGCGAGCACGCGGTCGGTGCGGTCGATGAAGCCTTCCAGGACGGCGCGCCGATCGGTGGTGCCCAGCGAGCGGTTTTCGTAGAGCCAAGCCTCGGCCCTCGCGGAATCGTCCGCCGGCGGCAGCCATAGCAGCGTCAGGAAATACCGGCTCTCGAAATGGGCCCCTTCCTCCTCGAACTGTGCGCGGCGCTCAGCGTCGACCAGAGCCGAAACCGGATCGGGGAACTGGCCGAGAGGATAGCCGTAGGCAGGCGCGCGCTGCGCCTCGATGAACACAGCCCAGCCGGAGCCCAAACGGCGGAGGGCGTTATTGAGGCGGGACGTGATGGCGACGAGCTCAGCGGGGGTCGCGGAATTGAGATCGGGGCCGCGAAAGCGCGCGGTGCGCTGGAAGGAGCCGTCCTTGTTGAGGATGACGCCCCGTTCGACCAGCGCCGCCCATGGCAGGAAATCGGTGAGGCTGTGCGACCGGCGGCGATACTCCGCGAGGTTCATCATCGAGTGAACCTCACGCAACCAGATGCTGCGGATGACGGAGATGCCGCCGCACAACTTCCAAGAAGGCAGGATCGCGCTTGGCCGCCCACACCGCGGCGAGATGGCCAACCAGCCAGATCACGCCACCGACGATCCAGAGGCGCAGCCCGAGACCGACGGCTGCCGCGAGCGTACCATTGACGATCGCCACCGCACGCGGCGCGCCGCCCAGAAGGATCGGTTCGGTCAGAGCGCGATGAACAGGCGCGTAGAAGCCGGTGATTGTCGCGTCCGCTTGCATCAGACCAGCGCTCCGCCGCCGAACTGAAAGAAGTTCAGGAAGAAGCTCGATGCGGCGAAGGCGATCGACAGGCCAAAGACGATCTGGATCAGTCGCCGGAAACCGCCAGCCGTCTCGCCGAAAGCCAGCGTCAGGCCGGTGATGATGATAATAATGACCGAAATGACCTTTGCGACCGGGCCCTGGACGGAACTGAGGATCTGCTGAAGCGGCTGCTCCCAAGGCATGTTGGAGCCAGCGGCGTAAGCCGGCGTGGTGGCGACCGCGACGAAGGCGAAAGCCGAAGCCGTGGCGAGCGCACGACGAGTATTCTTGAACGGCATCAGCATCACGATTCTCCTGCGGGGGTGAGGACGTAACCGCCGGTGGGCGAAAGGCCCCTTACCGCCGCGAGCTCGGTGAGCCGACGGGCGGAGCCGCGGCCGGCGAGGACCGCGATGAGGTCGATCGTCTCGGCGATCAGCGCGCGTGGCACCGTGATGACGGCTTCCTGGACCAGCTGTTCCAGGCGACGCAGCGCGCCGAGGGCGGAACCGGCGTGGATGGTCCCGATCCCACCGGGATGGCCGGTCCCCCACGCCTTGAGGAGGTCGAGTGCCTCCGCACCCCGCACCTCTCCGATTGGAATGCGATCAGGACGAAGCCGCAGCGATGAACGGACGAGATCGGAAAGCGAGGCAACGCCGTCTTTTGTGCGAAGCGCAACAAGGTTCGGTGTCGCGCATTGCAGCTCGCGCGTATCCTCGATCAGCACCACACGATCGGCTGTCTTCGCGACCTCCCCGAGGAGAGCGTTGACCAGCGTCGTCTTGCCGGTGGAGGTTCCACCAGCGACGAGCACGTTCTTGCGCTCGCGCACGGCGATGCGCAGCAGTTCGGCCTGGGTCGCCGACACGATGCCGGAGTGGACATAGTCATTGAGCGTGAAGACGGCGACGGCCGGACGACGAATGGCGAAGCACGGCGCAGCGACCACCGGCGGCAGCAGGCCCTCGAACCGCTCTCCGCTTTCCGGCAGCTCGGCCGAGACGCGTGGACTATTCGCATGGACTTCGACACCAACGTGGTGCGCGACGAGGCGCACGATGCGCTCGGCGTCTGCGGGGGTGACGCGGCAACCAGTGTCTTCGAGGGCCCCCGACAACCGGTCGATCCACAGGCGGCCGTCGGGATTGAGCATCACCTCGGCGACCCCGGGATCTTCGAGATACGCTGAGATCGCGGGACCGAGCGCGGTGCGCAGCATGCGTGCGCCGCGGGCAAAGGCTTCAGACCTCAGCGAGATTGTCGTCACATGGCCCCCGCAAGATCGCCCTGGCTTAAGGGCGGGTTTCAGCGGGGTTGATTAGAAACGGCGTGAAATGGGACTTCGCAACAACGGAGACGAAGCAGGAGGGGGCTGGGATAGAAAGACAGGTCGAAGGGACGGAAGGCTTTCAGGAACTGTTCGTGGTCGCGGCTTCTTCCGGCTCGGGCGCGACGTCCCGGCTTATCTCGTCGGCAAGCTTGCGGCCGCGTGCTAACCGTCGACCGAGTGCCTCGACAAAGCACTCGTAGCGCTCGCGACCTTTGGTTTGTGCAGCGGGGAGCGCCGTGTCCGGCAGGGCCGGCGTGCTGGTCAGCCAGAAGCGCACAAACACGGCCAATGCCTCATTCGAGATCGTCACGTGCCGCTCGATCAGCTCCATTTGCCGTATTATGCGATCGAGCCGACGCGCCAGCGCCGCTTCCAGGCGATCGGCGCTATCCGGTGACAAATGCGATGCGAGCGCTGCCTCGACGACCAGGGCCTGAGGCACCCGCTTGCGAGCGGCATAGTCCGCGAGCTTGACCGAGAGATCAGGCGGCAGGCGAAAGGTGTGCTTGGTCCGCATCTGCTACATCCGCATGTCATCGCCCGGGTCCAGTGAGACCTGGCGTGCGGCGGTGCCGAACGTGCGTTGCATAATGCGCTGACGTTGGACCTCGTCGTCCGGGTCCTCATCCATAGGGTCGAACTCGTGGACCGGCTTTCGTGGCTCCGGTACGATTTCCTCGTCTTCTGGCAGTTCCGGTTCCCGCCGGATGCCGGCATTGGCAGGATCCTCAGTCGCGGACTTGGATCCCGCTGCGCCAAGCTGCCCGCCCCAATCGTCGTCACGCGGAATGCCTGGATTTTGCTCGATGGAGAGCGTTTTCGATCTCCTCGACTCCGGCGGTGGCAGGATCCGAGCCTGCATTTCCGGGTCCTCGAAATAGCGCGCTTTCTTCGCCCGGATGGGAGCGCAGCCGGATACCAGGACAAGCTCCTCGTCGGGCGGAAGCTGCATCACTTCGCCCGGGGTCAAGAGCGGCCGCGCCGTCTCCTGTCGCGAAATCATCAAGTGACCGAGCCACGGGCTCAAGCGGCTGCCAGCGTAGTTCTTCATCGCACGCAATTCGGTAGCGGTGCCGAGCGCATCGGAAACGCGCTTGGCCGTTCGCTCATCGTTGGTCGCGAAGCTCACACGCACGTGGCAATTGTCGAGGATGGAGTTGTTAGGCCCGTAGGCCTTCTCGATCTGGTTCAGGCTCTGGGCAATGAGAAAACTCTTCAGTCCGTAGCCCGCCATGAAGGCCAAGGCCGACTCGAAGAAATCGAGGCGGCCGAGTGCGGGAAATTCGTCGAGCATGAGCAACAGCCGATGACGGTGGCGTTTCGCGTTCAGCTCTTCCGTGAGGCGGCGACCAATCTGATTGAGGATCAGCCGCACCAGAGGTTTGGTCCGGCTGATGTCGGATGGTGGAACGACGAGATAGAGCGTTGTGGGACTGTCGGCCTGCACGAGATCGCGGATTCGCCAGTCGCAGCGGCTCGTGACCGCAGCCACGACCGGGTCTCGATACAGACCGAGAAACGACATGGCCGTCGACAGCACGCCCGATCGTTCATTCTCGCTCTTGTTCAACAGCTCTCGCGCGGCGCTGGCGACGACAGGATGCACCCTCCCCTGCCCGAAATGTGGCGTCGTCATCATGGCGCGCAACGTTGTCTCGATCGGACGCTTTGGATCGGAAAGAAAGTTGGCCACGCCGGCGAGAGTCTTGTCGGTCTCGGCATAGAGGACGTGCAGGATCGTGCCGACGAGCAGCGAGTGGCTGGTTTTCTCCCAATGATTCCGCTTTTCCAGGGCGCCTTCGGGGTCAACGAGGACGTCCGCTATGTTCTGTACGTCGCGGACTTCCCACTCGCCGCGGCGCACCTCGAGCAGCGGATTGTAGGCGGCGCTCTGAATGTTCGTCGGATCGAAAAGGAGCGCGCGACCGAACCGTGCGCGCCAGCCGGCGGTCAGCGCCCAATTCTCGCCTTTTATGTCGTGCACGATTGCCGAGCCGCGCCACGTGAGCAGTGTCGGCACCACCAGACCGACTCCCTTGCCCGAACGCGTCGGCGCGAAGCACAGGACATGCTCCGGCCCATCGTGGCGGAGATAGGCGCCGCCCCAACAGCCGAGCAGCACGCCGTCGGGATGGCTGACGGCAGAGCGCTTGACCTCGCTGACGGACTATCCATACCTGAAGCAGGTCAGTTTCTAGGCGGATCGGTATTATACCGAACGCGGTTTTCTATCCTTTCACGTTGGTAACATGGGTTCGAATCCCGCACGGGACGCACCCCGCGAGGTTGTGGGGTAACACATTGAATCATAATGGAAATTTTCGAGATGGAACCGGACTGACCCCACTAGTGACCACACTAGTTTGGCCCCGCTTCGCATCTCGGGCCGCACATAGACCTTAATCCGCGATCAGCAACCTTAACCCGCGATCAGCTAGCGGCGTGTTCGCCTTGGCCGCATGGGGCCCCGGTGGCTGTCTCTGTAGCGGCCGATCAGTAACCCCGCCGCATAGGGTGCGGGTGCTGCTCGATCGGTGCGACGAAGCGGACCGGGCACACGGTCACGCTGCGGGATGCCAGGAACGCGGCGACCAAGCTTTCGGTCTCACCAGTTCTCAGAGGCGGCAGGGTGCGGCAACGGTCCCGATGCTCCTGGGCTTCCGGGGACAGATAGCGGACGGGCCTCCAGTTTTCTTGCACGCGCGATCCCCTTCGTCTGAATACAACCATAACGCGAGTAGCTCACGAATCCGTGATGACGCAAGTGGGGTGTTTCAGGAACGCCACGACGAGTTGACGGGGCCGTGGCAGACGGCCGTCTTGGCTTCGGCTGCCCTACGAAGGGGAAGGGCGGTCCACGAAACGACTCCCAACTCGGCGCGCCGGCGGGCGCGCTCCCTTCTTCCTCAATCCCGCGGGTCCACGGTAATGCGCCAAAGCCACGGCTCGGTGCCGCGCCCGACCAGAAAACGCTCTGTTAATGAGGTCATTTGCGCGACGGATGCGGCCGGGCGCTCCTGCATTTACGTCCGGTTTCGAGCTTCGCCGCGACCCGTCACTCAATCCGCACCCCACCGGAACCCCTGTGGAGGCGGCAACTGCGACAGGGGCACGCGTGGCACGTCGAGCAGATCTCGATACGGCGCGGGCTGCCGCCAGCCGCAGAACTGGCAAACCTTGGCTTCGCGCTGTATCGGCTCGGCGCAGTCGGGGCACCGCTTCAATGCCGCGGCGATCTGACGGCGTTGCCGGTCCGGACCAGCGCGCAGACCGCCCATATGGCGACCCCAAGCCACAGCGGAACGGTGAACAGCAGCACGGCTCGGGCTCCGACTGTTCCGGAACCGTAAACGTAACAAAGCGACGCCGCCCCAGCAACGGTTACCGTGCTGAACCGTTGTCGCTACGGAATTGTGGAGTTTGGCGTTGCACGCGACACGCGATGGTGAGTTAATGCCTGCGGTTGTGTTCAAGCGAGGATATCGCGCATTGCGCACATTGAGCATGGAGGGCGCCAATTCGCGCCGGACAGTGCGGCTCGCCGACGGAATTGGACAGGCCGAACACGTTCAGCCGGACGACCACGACTTACTTAGACCGGCTCTCGGGATAGCAGTCGGGCTACTGATCGGGATTGCCACCTGGGGCGTGATTGGCACCGGCGCGTGGTATCTCCTGTAGTCGTCCCGGTCTGCGGGATCCGTTCGCGGCGACAGGCTACCGTCCGGCCATGCCCGACGAACCCGAACCGCTCACCCCCGCTACGGCGGATGAGATCGCCCAAGCCCTCGCCTACGCGCTGCGCTTCGACGGCAGGCGCCGCGTCCATCACGCCGACGATGCGATGGCCCGGATCACCGCGGAGCGGCCGGCGTCTCACCTGCTGCGGTCGAGGTTCGTGGTGAGCGCAGCGACCGCCGCTCGGGTCGCCGCGCATGCCAGGCGCCGGGCGGATCGGCTGAGGCCGGGCAAGTGCGGCTTGCGTTACAATTCGTGCCGATCAGGAACCTGAGGCCGCGCTTAGCCGGCACCGACGTGAGCGCCTCCGCCGTCCGACGTCCCAATCGCCCCGACCAGACGCGCCTCCTGCCACACCTCCGCCCAGCGTGGCCGTCGATCACGCTGGCTGCACACGCAAGAGCGGCCTCATCGTGCGCGCACTCGGCTTGCCGAGCATCGATGATGTGGCGCTCTGCGCCAAGCAGATAGATGCGATAGTGCGGCATTCGGCAGCGTCTCGCTTAGCGTGCCCTGGCAGACTCTGCGCCTGACACGACAGAAGCGACGTGTTCAATCGCGTCCCGCACCTCGCACACAGCTTTAAGAACCGGATGCGTGTCGGCACTGATATTGTCTGTTACTATAATCCAATGACCTTCGCGGTCGATGAGAAACGCTGATAGATTCGCATTCCAAGGTGGAATGACTCGCGCATACACATCGTCTGTATCGTTGCCATCTATTGCCTCAAAGGTGACATGCCAGCCGCATGGCAACGACGCCTCTGCTGCTTTCACACTCGTCCGCTCAAGTGCGGTCAAGCCAAGGCCGCGAGAAAGTTCGCTGACATTCGTGTCGAGCATGGTTTATCTTCGGCAAGAGGGTGCGAGAGGCCCTGCGTTTTGCCGGGGAATACTCGTTCACGACTAAATGACATTGATTGCGAATGTCTTAAAATAATCCCGGTGAAGGCTCCGGGCGCGGGCGCTCCGAGTCCGAGCGGAAGCGGATCGACTGAGGCCCGCTCCATTCATCAAGCGTCAAGTTGAAAGTTCCACTCTCAGTGAGGCTTTGACCCGCAGATCGCCGCCCAGCCAGCCGCTCTCACCACGAGGGAACCGGTCACTTGCCTGTTTTAGAGTCTCGAACGATTGAATTTGATGTAGCCTCGATGATGCGCGCCATTGCCGCAGTTCCGCGGGTTATCGAGGCCATGGGGCTCCGCGCCGGCAAAATTAGAGATATCGAGTTCCGCCCAGGGCAGAGTGCTGTGGTGATCACTGGCACAGATGCCGAAACAACCGCTGAGTTGGGCGCCGAAGGGCTCGCGGCGCTTCTGGTCGCCTATTGCTCGCGGGTCAAAATTCCACTTCCGCGGCAGGGGCAGAAGACCGTGGAAGTGACGTCGCGGAGCGTGCTGCTTCGAGTGGCCACCGTGACCCATGGCGAGGAGCCGCTGAACGGTGTCCGAGCGGACTTCCCTCGGGCCATGATCTGGAAGAGGGGCGATTACGGCACCGCCCCTTAAACGAAGCCGCCTCTGAACCCAGGAGTGAAGCTGTCTGCGGTATATGTCTGGGCGCCGGTGAAAGCGTATTAGAACTCGCTGATGGACCGCGCTTGTGATGCGGAATCGCTTAGCGGCCAGGCAGCCCTGACAGGCGGTGCCTGAAGACGGCCCTGCCCTCAACCGGGGTCCGCGACCGCCACCTGACCATCTACATACAACTCGGGCATCGCGTCGGTGAGCGGATGTCGGCGCAACGCGTCCTGAACCTTCATAGGCAGTGGCCAACCCCATTCGCTGGCAGCAAGCGCCACAAAGGCGCCCGGATTGAACACTGGGACCTCGTATTGGCTCAGCAGCCACCGACCATCGAGTGTGAGGGTGCGATACAGGAACGCCTCCCGCCAGCCCAGCGGCTCGAAACGGCGAACGCCCCACGCAGTCAACAGAGTGTCCTGAACGGTCTTAAATTTGATGACCTGGTCTGCCACGCCCTCGTCGCCAGAGATGATTTCCCGGAGGATCCCAAGTGCCATAGGCGCCACCCGAGTCCACTCCTCCAAGTCGCGGAGGGCCTTCCTTTCGTCTTCGACGTCAGGGAGCTGGTCCCAGCGGCCGGCGCTGTCGTGCCACCACCAAACGCGCGACATTCGATCAACTGCAATCGGCGCGTGGAATATGCTACAGGAATCAGACGCTCACCAAGAAAGGCGAAATCCGAACGATCTACTTCGCAAGCTGGAGACAGTTGCTCCTCTGAGCGGAGCGGATCGCAATTCACGACGGTAACCCTCCGAACAATCCACCCGATAAAGGGAAACATGATTCGCCCGAGAAGCTCTAACCGACAGTAAACGGGGGTGCTGGGTCCGGCATCGGTGGTGATGATGGCGAAGGTCCGGAGCACGGTCCCGTCCTGGGATCGGAGGCTTCGCACAGCCCGGTTGCAGCGAAGCCCCCGGCTCGACCCTCTCGCGGCGGCGGCACGAAGCCTTATCTGACGGGCACCCTGCCAAACCTCCGCTCCAGCATGGCCGACGGCCCATGTGCAGCGCCCATTTCACAGTAACGTTACATGTCTCACGGGAGCGTGCTTACCGATTGGCAATAGTTGTCACTATGGTGGGAATCATTAATCATCCGACCCGAATAAGGAATACTCCATGCGCTACACTCTCCTACTCCCGCCAGTGTTCTTGGGCCTCTCCGGCTGCGTCGTGGCAACGCCGTCACCCCCGCCGGCCGCCACCACTTATGTGACGCCGGCGCCTTCGACCACTTATGTGACGCCCGCGCCGCCCACCACCACGACAGTGATTTGGGCGCCGTAGGGTATTTTCCATGGCTTCCCGACTTACCGATGCAACGGCCACACCCCGGCGTGCTCGGGCCAGCCTGGGCCTAGCTGACCTGCTGGTGCGGCTCCGCTCCGATAGCTGCCAGTGCAACTGTTTCCAACGGCGTTGGCGATAAGCCCTGGCATCGGACCGCACGACAGGGCTGGCGCTCCCCGCCGTCTGCTGCTGCCAGTCGGCGCGCCGAAGATGTCCGTTTGTGGGCCCTGTCTGTGAGGCGGATCATACCAACCGCCCTATCCGATGACCGGTCCGGACCACTTGGCCCAGGCGCGTTGCGTAATGGAAGCGATGCGCTCCGGCGCGGCGATGAGCTGGTTCCAAGCGTGACAACATGCCTCGAGGATGGCTTCGTAGGTGTCCCAGACGCGGTGGCTGAGCAGGTTGCCGCGCGGGAATTCCCAGACATTCTCCACCGGGTTGAGTTCGGGCGCGTAGGGCGGCAACGGTAAAAGCACGATGTTGTCCGGCAGCCTGAGCCGCGGCGAGCTGTGCCAACCGGCGCCATCCAGCACCAGAACCGCGATCGCGCCCGCCGACACGCGTCGGCTGATCGCAGCCAGATGTTCGTTCATCGCCGCGATGTTCACCTCCGGCATGACGATCGCCGCGCCGGTGCTGCGCTGCGGACAGATCGCGCCGAACAGATAAGCCCACGGGTCGCGTCGATCCCGCGGAGCACGCGGACGGGAGCCGCGTTTCGCCCACATCCGGGTTATCGTCCCCTGCTGCCCCACCCGGGCTTCGTCCGTGAACCAGACCTCCACTGGCTTGTTAAGCAGACTGTGTGAAAACTCCATGCGGTAACGGCAACAAGCATTTTTGGAATCAGCTTACGTTCGCCCGCGACATATACATGCGCCGGGGTGCGGGCTGGTGAATCCATCTTGCGCACCCTCCGCGCGCTTCTACGTTTTCACACGGTCTGTAAGAATTTCGCAGCACGCAGTCATTCATCTCCTTCATCGTGATCACCCCAACCGAGAGCCGTGGCTTTGGCTACCAACTGGTTAAGGATTCTCACCGAGGGGATTCTTGCCTGCCCTCGCGCGGCTTGCAGAGAACCCCCTCCGGATTGTGGACGCCTCCATATGAAACGATAGCCGTGCTGCATACCTCCGTCGTCGTAGAGATAGCGGCACCATTGAAACCACAAAGTCCATTCGTGCGACGCAGCCTCAGTGTCGAGCGTCGTTTCGTTGATTACATGAACACGAGCCATTTTGGACCTCCAATCTGCCACAAATGCACTAACGCACAAACGCTGATCTGTCAAGCCCAAAGTCGGCCCGGTCGTGCACCTGCTGGCTGGGTGAGCCGGAATGCAGGTCTTGTATGCGTTTTGATGATGGCTTTCGGGGTTTCAGGCCAATAATGGCGTGCCATGTTGCAGTGCAGCAAAAGGGCCCCCGTATCCGCGGGCCCGAGCGAGGTGACCGATGAATTGGGTTCAGCATGTCTCCGACGGAGCTGGGGCCGTCCGGCTCGCAGACGGGCCGCGGGAGGCAGTTTCGGTTTCCCGTGATGAAACATCGCCTTCGCGGTACGACAGCGTGGAGATCGCGCTGCATTGGGCCACCGCGATACTGGTCGTCACGCTGTATTCGCTCGCCCAGGTTTGGGGATTTTTTGCGAAGGCAACAACCAACCAACTGGTGGCTATTCATATCTCGCTGGGCGTCCTTCTCGCCGGTGTGGTGCTGGCGCGGATTCTCTGGAGGCTAAGCTTCGGCAGGCGATTGCCGGCGGTGGAGGCGGGACTGATGGGACTCGCCGCGAAGCTTGGACATGTGGCTCTGTATCTGCTGCTGATTGCGGTGGTGGGTTTGGGCTTTTGCATGCACTGGGCGGCGGACGGGCAGGTGAGCTTCTTTGGTCTGTTTACGATCCTCTCGCCATTCCTGGTCGATCATGGTCTTGCCCACACGCTATTACCTCTGCACTTTTGGGTAGCGACTTTGCTTATTATTGTGGCCGCCGGGCATGCTTTTATGGCGCTGTTTCATCACTACGTGCTGCGAGATGGCACCTTGAAGCGGATGTTGCCGCCTAGGCACAGCCGGCATGATACCGGTTCGGGCCAAACTCCAATTCCGCTGACTGTAGCCGCTCAAAGCGGGGCCCGGCCGTAATCCGCTAGGGAGATCATCCGCAGATGGCCGAGCAATGACCGACTTGGGTGCAAAGTGGCGCGGCTCTCTTGCGTCCGCTTCCCTCCAAAAGCCCACGTGGGTGCATTTCTCAAGAGTTATTCAACCCCAGCACTTGAGATCGCCTTCACCTACGCGCCGAAGCTCGAGCGGCCTTGAAGCTTCCAGTCGCCGTCGACGCAGGTGAATATGTAGAGAGAATCGCAGACGCTGAGCACCGAGCCATCCTCTTGGTAGCGTGTATATTGGACAGCGTAATGGGCCTTGGTCGGTGAGGATTGGACAAGCTTTATCTCATTCCACGCGCTGTGATGCCAGCCGTGCTGCTGCCGCAATCGCGTGAACAAATCCATTGGATTATCGTCGGCTTGGTAGATTGCGACGCGGTTCTCGGCGAGCCGCACATGCGGGAAGCGCATCACCGATTTCATGCCGGCGGCGTCATAGCTGTTCAGCGCAACCATCCAACGCTGCAGAAGTTCTTCGCAGCGCTCCTGATCTTCGCGGCCAATTGTGGGGAGCGCATCGCCGTTCGGTTCGATTACAGGCATGGCATTTCCTTTCGGCTTCCGTTCGTAAAGGATGGCGCGACAGGCTGAAAGCGTCCAACCGTATTGCGCGGGGACGAACTTGACCAGGCGATCTGACTTCGGTTGGCTTGTGCAGAAATCAACCAGACCGTGTGAAAAACGCTCTGCCAAGGGGAACTTGGCACCAATCCGGCCGGCCAATCGCGCGTTGAGCGGCACGGCGCGGACGCCCAGGCTGCGAATGAGGCGTCGCGCGTGACGTTGCAGCCAACCGAATCCACCCGATTGAGGCAGCAAGACGCGGGGCCGCCGGTTTTCAGCCCGGAACCGCTTTCACCACTGCCATCAGTTCATCGAAGGCGCTGAGGTTCAGCACCCGCCTGATGTTGTAGGCGAGCGCCGTCAGGCTGAACTCGGCTCGGACCTTTTCCAAACTGCGCATCAGGAATGCCCCCTGATACATCCACTGCTTGATCGTACCGAACGGGTGCTCAACCAACTCGCGGCGTTGGTGCAGGATGTCAGGGCGCTGCACCAACCGAGCGGACTGTTGATTTCCGCTGAGAACTGACCCGGGAATTCCACCGAGAATTGACCCGCCTGCTGCTTATGGTTTGAGTTTCATGCGGGGGTCAAGGCTGGATCTTTCTCCTTTCGTTTTTGGGCTTTTCGTACGGAACTGTTTCTGAACCTGAAGCTGTCATTGCCGGTTTCCAGGATGTGGCAGTGATGGGTGAGACGATCGAGGAGGGCTGTCGTCATCTTGGCGTCGCCGAAGATGGCTGACCATTCGCTGAAGCTGAGATTGGTGGTAATGGCAACGCTGGTGCGCTCGTAGAGTTTGCTGAGGAGATGGAACAGCAAAGCGCCGCCTGAGGGACTGAAGGGCAGGTAGCCGAGTTCGTCGAGGATAACGAGATCGACGTGGACAAGGCGGCTCGCGATCTGGCCGGCCTTTCCCTGAGCCTTTTCCTGTTCGAGAGCATTGACCAGCTCGACGGTGGAGAAGAAGCGGGCACGCTTCTTGTGGTGCTCGATGGCCTGCACGCCGAGCGCGGTTGCGATGTGCGTCTTGCCGGTGCCTGGACCACCGACCAGCACGACATTGTCGACGGGTTCGATGAAGTCACAACGGTGAAGTTGCCTGACCAGGGCTTCGTTGACCTCGCTGCTGGAAAAGTCGAAGCCGGCCAGATCGCGATAGGCCGGGAATCGGGCGGCCTTGAGCTGGTAGGCCACGGAGCGGACCTCTCGCTCGGCGGTCTCTGCCTTGAGCAACTGGGAGAGTATGGGAATGGCGGCCTCGTAGGCCGGGGCCCCCTGTTGTGCCAGTTCCTCGACGGCCTGCGCCATGCCGTACATCTTCAGGCTGCGCAGCATGATGACGAGAGCGCTGCTGGCGGGATCATGACGCATGGCGCGTCTCCCTGGCCTGGCGCAGGGCGTCATAGCGTTCAACGTCGGCCCTGGGGTCGTTGGCCAGTGCCAAGGCCTGCGGAGCGGTTACCGCCGGAGGAGCGGCCGGCTTGCCGTCTATCAGCCTGTGGAGCCGGTTGAGGATGTGGATCTTGGACGCCACGCCATCCTCCAGCGCCAGTTCCACCGCCACCAGCACAGCCTGCTCGTCATGGTGAAGCACCAGGGCCAGGATCTCCACCATCTCCCGATCGCCACCGGTGCGGCGGAGGAGGTGGTGCTGCAGTCGCTTGAAAGCGTCGGGCAATTCCAGGAACGGAGCGCCGTTGCGCAGGGCGCCAGGCTTTCTCTGGATCACCGCCAGGTAATGGCGCCAGTCATACACCGTTCGTCCCGGCCCGCTATGGGTCCGGTCGATGATGCGCGGGTGCTCGCAGATGACATGGCCTTCCGCTGCGACCACAAGCTTGTCGGGATAGACCCGCAGGCTGACCGGTCGGTTGGCAAAAGAGGCCGGCACGCTGTAGCGGTTACGCTCCAGATGGATCAGGCAGGTCGATGAGACCCGCTTGGTATACTCCACGAACCCATCGAATAGCCGGCTTACAGGCATAAGGCTCTCGACTTCCTGGGTCCATACATCGGCGATCATTCCGGGCTCACCGCCATGCCGGGTCTGCCCCCAAAGCTCCCGGCAGCGCTGCTCCAGCCAGTCGTTCAGGGCGTCGAGGCTTTCGAACGGAGGCATGGTCTGCCAGAGGCGGTGCCGCGCATCCTGGACGTCCTTCTCGACCTGTCCCTTCTCCCATCCCGAAGCTGGATTACAGAACTCGGCTTCGAAGAGGTAATGACTGGCCATGGCCGAAAAGCGAACGTTGACGCTGCGTTCCTTGCCACGGCCGACCTTGTCCACGGCAGTGCGCATGTTGTCGTAGATGCCTCGCCGCGGTACCCCGCCGAAAACCCGAAAGGCGTGGTTATGCGCGTCGAACAGCATCTCGTGGGTCTGCAGCAGATAAGCGCGGATGATGAAGGCGCGGCTGTAGCACAGCTTGATGTGCGCCACCTGCAACTTGACACGAACACCGCGGATGACCGCGAAATCCTCGCTCCAATCGAATTGGAAAGCCTCGCCAGGCGCAAACGCCAGCGGCACGAAGCTTCCCCGGCCAGCGGTCTGCTGCAGTCGTTGGCACTCCTCCTTCCAGGCCCGGGCGAACGCCGCGACACGGTTGTAGGAACCATCGTAGCAAGGCTGACGAGATCCCCATACAGTTGCTTGACCGTCCGTCGCTGCTTGCGTGGCCGCCCTGCCCTCATGCCGCAGCCACGCTGCTAGTTTCTCGGCATAGGCATCGAGCTTGCTCGGGCGGTCCGGCACCCGAAACTTCGGCTCAATCACGCGGGCGCGAACGGCGGGCCGGGGAGGGCGGTCGCCACCGCCCGGCCAGCTGATGTTCAGGGCCGGGGATTGCGCCGGGGCGGGAGCGCCCCGGAGGCGCTAGGCGGCCACGCCCAAGGCGGGCCATGCGGTGTCCCGGAAACAGCGCCGGCTGAAATAATCGGTGATGTCGGCGACCGTCACGAACTGCTCCACGATGTCATCGGGAAGCTCAAGATCGAAGATCTCCTCGAGTTGGATCGCCAGTCGCAGTCGACCGAACCGGCCCAGTGCCAAATCATCGACGAGTCGGGCGGCGGGGGACACTTCGGCGGGACGGATCCAGACGGTTCGCTCAACGGCGAGGGCCACCTTCTTGAGGACGGAGCTATCAAAAGCGGGCTGCATTGCCGCCTCCCATGACTCACGACTTCGTGATAAGACCACATCACGGCAGCGTGAACAAGAGAATTTGCCTGTGCCACTCGCTTTCTCCGACGAGACCTTCAGTCCCTCCGCAGCCATTGTCGAAATTCGGCTCGTGTCATGCCGAAGCGCCAGCAATTGAAGGTGATCCTGCACTGTATTCGGCACCACCGGCCGACCAGGCGCAGGGCGCGTGGCCAAATCAGCGGCTGGGCGAACAGCAGCAGCAACACCGTGCCAATTTCGCGAAGGTCGAGCACCGCGGATCGGGGTTGCTTCCTCATTTGCCAGCTTCCGGAGCATAAAGCATGCTTTGAGCGCGGACGGGTGGCGGATTGCACGTTGCTCGGTAGCGCGGCGCAGCGAACCCACCGAGGCGTGAAGAACGCATTTGTAATCCGATGGAGGTTACGGAACTGTTTCGATCGTAGTGGTATGCGGGTTTCACAAGGATTTAGAGAAGACCGGCAGCCGTGTAGAGGGAACCGGGGGATTCCAGGCCTTGTCTAACATCTCGACGACTGCCGCGTGGCGCGCGCGACCGGCACCCCCCGGTTCATCCCATAAGGGAGGCCTGGGCAGGCCCAGCATCATTACAGTCAATGTTTCGAGCCAGACGGCCATGCGGTTCGGGAGGAATCGCTTGCCCTGACACCACTGAGCGGCGGTAGCTTCTGAGACACCAACCCGCCGGGCCAGCTCATCACGCGACCAACCAATGATGGACAAGGACCACCGCAGGCGCTCCGGCGGCAGAGGGATCGAGAACCGGCAAGGCGGTTCGGGGAAATTCAACGGGCCCTGTTCCTACATATCGGAGACCGACATGCAGGTAACCCGCCGCAGCACAACAGAAGGTAAAACCAGCTGCCGCCTTCCCATGGGCGCGGCCCAGTGTGACCAAGTCCGTGTCGTCGACAACGGCCGGCTGACGTGCCTCGGCGGCCTGTTGGCGGCGGCGGATCCGCAGGCGCTCGAGACTGGGGCGCGGACGGTGGGGTAGCTGTAGGGCGCCGGGTCCGCCTTGCCTCGCATTCGCTCTACGGGGGCGCCCAACTGCCGGAGCTCGGCTTCCGACGGCAGTGAGCAGCTTGGGAAGCTCGCCCTACTTCAGGATGGCGCGTGCGGAGGTCGGCTGACGTGGCCTTGGCAGCTTCCCCGAGTTCGGCGAGCGCATTCTTCACAGCCCGATAGCCGCGGGGCTCGCAATTCCGAGAGGACTTCGGCAATAGTGGCTCAGCTCACGATCGCGTGTGCTCATCGTGCCGCAGCTGGGCGATGCCAGACCCTTGGGGAAGGGAAAGAGGCGATGATCATTCAAGGGAGCTTCGAGCCAGTGCTGGTGGTGCTCTCCGTCATCATCGCGATCGCGGCTTCCTACACAGCTCTGGATCTTGCTGGCCGTATCCGGGCCTCGAGCGGTCGGGCCCGACAATTGTGGCTCGGCGCTGCCGCTCTCGCGATGGGTGGTGGCGTCTGGTCCATGCACTTTGTTGCAATGCTCGCTTTCGTGTTGCCTATACCGGTGGCCTACAATGTCTGGGTTACAGCGCTGTCGCTCGTTGTGGCGGTGCTGGTCACCGGCACAGGCCTCGCGATTGTATCGCTGGGACAACCGACCCTCCCGAGGATCGGGATCGCGGGGTTGTTCATGGGCGCCGGTATCTGCTCGATGCATTACATCGGGATGGCCGCGATGCGCATGGCGGCTGGAATCACCTATGATCCGGCCGCCGTCGCGGCGTCCTTTCTGATCGGCGCAGGCGCCTCCGTCATAGGATTGTGGCTGGCGTTCAACGTCGACGGCTTGATTCAACGCATCGCTGCTGCTCTCGCTATGGGCGGCGCGGTCGCTGGCATGCACTACACAGGCATGGCAGCCGTGACGTGCAGCACGGATCGCTTTGGCAGCAGCTTGATTCGAAGCACTGACCTGCCGCAGCTCGATCTCGCGCTTGCCGTCTCGGTTATAACATTCCTCATTCTTGTTTTCGCAGTAGTGAGTTCGGCCATTGATCGACGGGTTGCCGCGATCGTCGCGAGAGAGGCTGCCGCCTCGCGTGACAGCGAAGAGCGCTATCGGCACCTCTACACGGCACTCCAACAAGAAACAGTGGAGCGCGAGCACGCAGAACGCTTCCGACTGGTGGTTGAATCGGCGCCCAATGCCATGCTGATGGTGGACGGGAGCGGGCTTCTGACCCTGGTCAATATCCAAGCCGAGCGGCTATTCGGCTATGGACGCGCGGAATTGCTGGGGCGTCCTGTCGAGATGCTCGTGCCGGACCGCTTCCGTGCGCAGCATACCGGACTGCGGCGTGGTTTTTTTGCGAGCGCCAGCGCTCGTCCGATGGGAGCAGGACGGGACCTGTATGGCTTACGCAAGGACGGCACCGAGGTCCCGATCGAAATTGGCCTCAATCCGATCGAAGCTGCCGGAACAATGTTCGTCCTCGCCTCTATTATCGACATCACCGAGCGCAAGCGATCCGAGACTGCATTGCGGGATCTGATGGACCATCTGGAAGCGCGGGTGAAGTCGGAAGTCACCGCCCGCGAAGCCAGCCAGGCGCAGCTCGCACAGGCGCAGAAGGTCCAGGCCCTCGGCCAGCTTGCCGGCGGGATCGCTCACGATTTCAATAATATCCTGCAAACCGTGGCGGGGGCGGCCACGCTCATTGAACAGCAGGCGGAAGACCCTCAGGCAACGCGGCGTCTGGCATTGATGGCATTCGATGCCGTGAGCCGAGGAACGTCCATAACGCGGCGCCTTCTGTCTTTTGCCCGCCGCGGCGAACTCCATGCCGAACCGATCGACACGACCGAGCTGCTGACCAGCATGGGCGAAATCCTGACCCACACGCTGGGCGGAGGCGTCATAGTCCGGGTCCTGACGGAATCGGATTTGCCCTGGATCCTGGCCGATCGGGGTCAGCTCGAGACCGCATTGGTTAATCTGGCGTCGAACGCCCGGGATGCCATGCCAGGCGGCGGGACATTGACGATCTCGGCAGCGTCGGAGCTTGTCCATTGCGACGGGGCGCACCCGGCCGGCCTGAGACCAGGGCGTTACGTTCGGATCGCAGTAACTGACACCGGCGTCGGGGTGGACGCCGAAATTCTGGCGCGCGTGACTGAGCCGTTCTTCACCACCAAGCCGCCGGGCAGAGGCACAGGCCTGGGCCTCTCGATGGTGCGAGGCTTTGTCGAACAGTCTGGCGGTCGGCTTTTGATTCAAAGCGATCTGGGGACCGGAACGACCGTCACGCTCTGGTTGAGGGAAACCGACGCCGCACTCGGCGGACGGCCGAATAAGGGAATGTTGTCGACGCACAGCGCGTCTGCGCGGTCTCCCAACGTGACGCGAATTCTTCTGGTGGACGACGACGACCTGGTTCGGGAGACATTGGCCGCACAACTCGAGAGAATGGGGTATGTCACACTGGTGGCTTGCGGCGGAGCCGAAGCAGTTGCGCTGCTGGATGCCGGCGAGGCGGTGGATGCCCTGGTAAGCGATCTGCTGATGCCAAAAATCAATGGCATCGAGACGATTCGGAGGGCTCGTCAGAGCCGGCCAGGGCTACATTGTTTTCTGCTGACCGGCTACGCCGAAGAGGAGATTCTGCCTGGCGACAGTGAGTTCACCCTCATCCGGAAACCGACGCGCGCGCGCGAGCTGATGGCGCGGATCGAGGCGAGCTTAGCGGCCGATCGCAACTTCGACGGCAAGACTCATCTGGCCACGAGCGTAGATACTGTTCGGCTCGACCGATAATACCGGTCATGTGGTCGAGTTGATCGATTATATTTATGGGGCAGGCGAGCGACAATCCCCGCTCGAGTTGCTGGTTATCGACGTGCGCTTCAGGCTGTTGCGGCGGTAGCAATGCTGCGGTCTACGGCACGATGAGAGGCTGGCGAGAATGGTGCTCCGCGTTTCTGATCGCATGATTGCCCGCAAGTTGGGGACGGCGGTGCGGTGCGAAAGCATACTTGCCAAGCTGCCGGCCGTTGGTGCCGGGAACACCCGCTATCGGCACCGATCCGCCCGCGCGGAGCGGCATTGGATCGCGAGATTGGGGCTTTTCGCGGCTCGATTCCCTGTGACAGCCGCCGCATGACCGCCATGCCGAGCGACGCGGCAGATTGCCCCGTCGCCGCAGGCGGCGACCTCAGCGAATGCGGTTCAACGCCTGCCTGATGATGCGCGCAAGCTCCTCTTGCTGGTAAGGCTTGGACAATAGCGGCAGGTCTGGCGTTCAACCGGTCAGCTCTGCTCCCGGGCCGGTAGAATTTCCCGCCAGGTAACCCGAAGTCAGAACCGCAGGCAGATCGGGGCGGAAGGCCCGTGCCGCGCGGACCAGCTCCACTCCACTCATGCCGCCTGGCATCACCATGTCCGTCAGCAGCAGATCAGCGACCGTCTCGGGGACCTGCAGCAGCTCCAACGCTTCCGGTCCGGTAGCGGCGGCGAGCGTCGAATATCCGAGCTCTCGGAGTTGGGTGAGAACAAGATCGCGCACATCCAAATCTTCCTCGACGACCAGGATGGTCTCGGAACCGGAAGGTGGGGTTGACGACGGCGATGATACAGGGTTGGCGGCGGCCACCTGCGGCAAATGAATGCGCACTGTCGTTCCTGTCCCGACGGCGCTTTCCAGGGTCAGAAAGCCGCCTGACTGCCGAACGAAGCCATGCACCTGGCTGAGGCCCAGACCGGTGCCCCTACCGGGGGCCTTGGTCGTGTAGAATGGCTCGATCGCCCGCTCGATCACTTCGGGCGGCATCCCGTTGCCCGAATCCGCCACCTCCACCATCACGTAATCGCCAGACAGCGCGTCCGCGTAGCGTGCGGCCATACGCGGATCGAGCACGACATTGCCGGTTCGGATGGTCAACCGACCGCCCGACGGCATGGCGTCGCGGGCGTTCACGATCAGATTGAGGAGCGCAGCACCGAACTGAGCGGAATCGACCAGACAGCTGCCGGCCGAAGCATCCGACCGGAAATCAACCTCGACCGCCTCCCCGAGCACCCGCGAGACCAGGACGTCAAATTCGTGGACCAGCTCGTTAATTGGCCGGTTCTCCGGCCGCAGGGTCTGCCGGCGGGCAAAAGCCAGGAGTTGGCTGGTAAGCTGAGCGCCTCGCGCCGCAGCCTTCTGTGCTGTCGCGATCAGGCCTTCGAAACGCGCGCCGCCGGTGCCGATATCGGTGGCGGCCCGTGCCAGCAGATCGAGATTGCCGATGATGACCATCAGCAGATTGTTGAAATCATGCGCAACGCCGCCGGTGAGCTGGCCGATCGCTTCCATCTTTTGCGATTGCCGCAGCGCATCTTCGGCCTGGCGCCGTTCCGCGACTTCTTGTTCAACCCGCTGTTCCAGCGTCGCGTTGAGCTGACGCAGTTTGTCTTCCGCACGCCGGCGCTCCACCGCGACGCCAAGCAGGTTGGCCACGCCCTGCAGGAAATCGATATCGTGTTCGGTGAAGGTCCCGGAGCTCTGGCTGTCCGCCTCCAGCACGCCGTAAGGAGGACCCTCCCCAAGAAGAATGACGTTTGCCGCGCGCTGCACGCCGTGCTCAGCCAATAGGCTCGGCGTGCGAAATCGCTGCTCCGCAGCGAGCAGGTTGGAAATCACGGGCTTTCCAGTGTGCAGCGCATAGCCGGCCGGCGAGTGGAGATCGGCACCGATAATGGCATGTCCCACCACACCGGGCTGCCATCCGACCCCGGCACGCACCAGAAGCCGATTCTGATCCGGCAGGTATTCAAGTACTTTGCAGAGCTGAACGTTGAGACCGAGTGCTGTCAGTCGGCACGCTTCCTCCAGCAGGGCGTCGAAAGCCAGGTCAGAGAGCGCACGACGCCCGATTTCAGCAAGCAGAGCCTGCTGGTGGAGGCGAGTGGTCAGCTCGTCGGAGGTTATGCTGGCTTCCATTTCTATCGGAACGCCCCGGCCAAGCTGGAGTGACGAACACTTCGCAACCACCTGGAGCCGCCGGTTCATTGCTCCTGCATCTCGAACATGCCTGCTGACTGGCGGTCAAGTGAGCACGGAACCAGTTGCGATTCCGCCGTAAGGTCCGTTCGCACAAAGCCGTGAAATAAACTCCGCCTTCACAATTTTTACGCTGTGTATTCATCCGACGGATCTGAAGGATGAGGAGTATGCTGGTGCTTTTGGCTGAGAGGGATATGGCGATTGTCAAAATGTGGTTGCGCTCTGATATTTTCATCATCGATGTCGCCGAGACCGGGTTGATTTTGTTCTGATCCGAGGCTATTCTGGAAGACCATCGAAAAAATGTAGTCAGGGTCATGCGAGTCTTCGTCTTCCTGTCGGGCAAAGAAGGCGCGCTAGTCGGGTTTACCACGGAGGAATCGGGCACAAATCTGCCGGTTGAATTCAGTCCGTGGGAAAAGATAGGTGCCCAGGCAATGCCAGCCAGCCGCGCGGGGACAGATGATATGATACACGCTCTATTCTTTCATGGGTACCATCTGTTCCGAGTGGTGCCTCCGGTGCATCAACAACAGATCATTTCTGTCCTTACTCATTGAGGGACGGTGTTCAGCTTTTAGAGCGCTGCCCCGACCGGGACGAAATGACGGCGCGTGATGACGGCGCGTGCCTCTCGGCCGCGGCGATACTCTTTGGGCGCAGGCCTCCGGCTTCTGCCGATCAGCGGCGCGCAGGTGAAACAATCAGGCTCGATTGCGACCGGCACGCGTGTTCGAGGCGCGGATGTGGCGGAGGCCAAACGCAGACCCGGTGGCCACGAAAGGCCGTCACTGGGGCGGGGCCGGCTCAAGCTCATGTGAGGCGGAGCTTTAATCCCTTGTTAACCACACCAGCGCGTTCTGGTCCGCCGCGCATATCGATTCGGAGAACCAGAATGGTAACGAGACCACTGGCACAGCTGGTCGACATAACACCGCTTCTGCGCCCCGAGGCGGCGCTCAAGGGCTTGGCCCTCTCGGAGATCGCCGGCGTCCTGGCCGATGCCGCCGGTCATTGGATCGTCGAGAGCATCCTCGAGCCCGGCGGTGACCGAGGTGTTGTCGTCATGCCCGAGTCCGGCGATGACGCGGACGGCGCGACGCTGGTCATCTGGCAACTCGAAGCATCATTTCGCCTGGACGAAGTGCGGGACGATGCCTACCGCACGATCGCCCGCTGCACCACGGTCGATGTCGTCAGCGGGATCAGGCGCTGGATCCAAAGCGAGCCGCGGTCTTCCCTCGACAGGTCACGCCAGCTTCAGGCGACCAGGAAATCGGCCAGCCCATTCAGTATGACAGGCTTTGGCGTCCCGAGTGCCGCCCGGGCGTTTTCGCGGAGGATGTAGCCGCGGCCCCAGACAGTGCCGATCATCTCGCTGCAGCCGGCATTGGCGAGCTTGCGGCGAAGTTTGCACATGAAGACGTCGATGATCTTCATCTCCGGCTCGTCCATGCCGCCATAGAGGTGGTTCAGGAACGCTTCCTTGGTGATCACGGTCCCCTTCCGCATGACCAGCAGCTCCAGAATGGCGTATTCCTTGCCGCTCAGTGAGATCTGTTCCTCGTTCACCGTCACCTGCCGTGAACTCAGGTCCAGGCAGAGCGGACCGACCTGGAGAAGGGGGGCGGCAAAGCCTTTGCTGCGGCGAATGACGGCATGCACCCGGGCCAGCAGTTCCGCCGGATCGACCGGCGTGGTGACACAGTCGTCGGCTCCCAGCCGGAGGGCTTTGACCTTTGCCTCCGGTCGTGAAACCGCGGAGAGCGCCAGCATCGGCGTGCGGACGGCGTTGGCGCGGATGCGGCGGAGCAGGTCGCAGCCGTCCATATCGGAGAGCTGAAGATTCAGCATGATGATATCGAAGTCGTAGTGTTTGGCGAGGTCGAGTGCATCGGCGCCGGTGTCGGCGGCCTCGACCACGAAATTGTTGGCCGAGAGCCATTTTTCGTCGACGGCCGCCGAGCTTTCAACCAGAAGCGCGCGCATCCCAACCCCCACAACCCAGAACCAGGAATACACACGCGCTGGTTGCGAAGGCAAGGCAAATCTTCACAGCTTTGTGAATTTGAAGTCCGGGAGTCAGACCGCATCAGTCAGCCCTGGTTGAACCCTGGGGCCGCGCCAGCAAGCGCCCTGACCGGCTCACCCGCCAGGGGTACTGGCAGCTATTCCGGCAAGTATTTCGCCGAGCTGTCGCTCGGGCGTGCGTGTATGGGCGTGGCGCCACCAGTGCGCCGACACGGCTGCCGCCAACCCTGCCCGTGCCGCCGCGACCTTGACGATGCGGTGCACCTGCGCTGCGGAAAAGTCGTATCCCTCGGGCATCTGGATGGTCTCAAGGGTCAAATCGGTCACGGGCTATCTCGCGTAAGGGATGGGCCGCTTAGCAGGTTCCGGTTCATCGACGTGGGGCTGACCGCCCCGCTAAAGAGCATTGTAAAGCTCTTCGAGGGAAGCCCTGAGCGAGCAGGAGGAAAGTGTCGTCGGCGGGTCCCCGCCGCCTCGCAAAGGCGACGTGCTGTTCGGACCGGGTGAGGACTGGCAAGCGAATGCGTGCATTGCCCGCTGGCACCAGGCGCCGGGCTATTACGCGAGCGGCTTCCGCCTCGCGGGCTTCCGCCTGGCCGACCATGTGTGCGCGAACGGGTCCGAGCAGGACACGCTGATTTATCCAATCGTCTACCTCTACCGCCATCATGTGGAGCTGGTGCTCAAGGACATCATTAGAACCGCCGCGTGGCTCCTCGACCGCGAGCTATCCAACGAAGCCGAGAAGGCACTGAACGGTCATGGGCTCTCCACACTCTGGAATATCGCCAAGCCGATGCTGCAACCGGTATGCGAGTCGGCCGATAATCCGCCGTTTCCAGTGGCCGACATTGAGGGGATCAACTCCTACATCGCGCAGCTGGACAAACACGATCCGGACGGCCAGCGCTTCCGCTACGCGACGATCCGGAAGGCGAAGCCCGGCTCCAATCACTCCCTTGCCCCCGAGCTGAAGCACGTGAACATCCGGCAGTTCGCGGAGGCGATGGAGAAGCTCGCCGATCATCTGGAGGCCGTGGCCGGATGGTTTGGCGATTTATCTGAGACAAAGGCCGAAATGGAGAGTTGGGCCTGTGGCTAACGACCTGATCCCCTCCCTGCCCCGCCAGTGCTTCCCGCGCGGCTGTTCGCGCCAACACCGAAGGCGCAGCGGCGCGTGGTCGAATTCTTCACCGCGCAAAATCAACAACGACCGCACGCGGCTGGCGTATCTCAACGCCACCCGGCGCTTCGCCGCCTGGTGCGAGCGCCGTGGGCTGGACGAACTGGCGCCTCGCGCCAACCCGTCGCGCCCATCCTGCCCGGCGCCCCCTACGCCGCATCCCGCAAGTCGCCCCAACTCTGCGGTCGCTCCCCAGTCATAAGTCCGCTTGGCGAAGGCGCATCCCCGAAATGGCCGTGCCCCCGCCGCCGGCAGCAGCCTGATTGCGGGAAGGGTTCCGCGCCGGTGGTCGGGGAGCCCGGGCCGCTCCCCTCGGGTGGCTGGAGGAGATCGAGCGTAAGACCGCATGTCCGTCCCCGATGAGGTGGCCCGTCCCACAGTGCGAGTGACCGAGGGTTGCTCGCATGGCCGAGCCTATCCTCAGCGCAGGAGGACGAGCCGTGGGACAGGATAGCGAAGTTTTCGTTGGCTTGGATGTTGCCAAGGCGGGCCACGCTGTGGCGATCGCCGAAGAAGGCAGACAGGGCGAGATCCGGTTTTTGAGAGACATCGACGCAGACCCGACGTCTGTTCGGCCCCTGGTTGCTCGCCTGGAGAAACGCCACGCCATGCTGCATTTCTGCTGCAAGGCCGGCCCGACTGGATACGGGTCCTGGTGGACGCCGGAGCATTTCGGCTGGAGGTCAGGCGAACTGACGCGGATGTGTCGGCCGCGCGGTCGAGTTTCGGTGCATAAACGATCCATGACGTGCATGGATCGTTCCGTCCGGCTTCGGCCGGGACAGGCGCTTATCGGCCGCCGCCAGGCGGTGGCCCTTGCGGTGGGAGGGGTGCTCGCCGGGTGCGCCAATCCCCCCAATCTGAAGGACTATCTCGCCGAGGACGGAGCGGGGCTGAGGCGGGGAATCCCAGGCAGGCACACGCCGCCGCGCGCGCGCGAACGCGCAGCGGTGCTCGCGACGCTCTCCCCCGAACAGAGCCGGGACGCGCTGAACCGGCAGCTGGCCTTGCAGCAGGCGCTTTCAGAGGCGCCGCTCGTCGGCGACAACCAGACGACTCTCTTGCAGGACGGGGCGCAGGCGCTGCCGGCGATGTTCGCCGCACTGCAGGGCGCGCGCGACCATATTAACCTCGAATACTACGTCGTCTCGGATGTAGCCTGGGGCGGCCAGTCCCTGTCGGACGTGCTGCTCGATCGGTTGCGGCACGGCATCGTGGTCAACATCCTCTACGACGCCTACGGCTCGCAGGCGACACCGCGCGCGTTCTTCGACCGGCTCTACGCTGCCGGTGCGCGCATCGTGGAATTCAACCCGCTCGACCCGCTGCGCGCGAAGGCGGGCTGGAATCCGAACGACCGCGACCACCGGAAAATTCTGGTGATCGATGGGCGCATCGGATTCATCGGCGGCGTCAACCTCGACACCGTCTATGAGAACCCACCATCGGCGGGCGTGCCGCCCGACGGCGATGCGCGCCATGCCTACTGGCGCGATACGGCGGTTCGGGTCGAAGGGCCGGCGGTGGCGGAGCTGCAGCGCCTGTTCTTCGGCACTTGGGCAGCCCAGAAAGGTCCGCCGGTGCTGCCGGCGCGATACTATCCACCGCTCGCCCGCGCCGGCGACGAGACGGTGCGGATCATCGGCAGTGCGCCCGGCGAGTCGCGGCCGCTCTACTATATCGCGCTGATGACGGCGGTGCTGAGCGCGACGCAGCGTGTGTGGCTGTCGAGCGGGTATTTCGTCCCGCCCCACGAAGAACGCGAGGATCTCGCCAAGGTCACGCGGAGCGGTGTCGATCTGCGGATCGTGGTGCCGAGCCATTCGGACGTGCCCGCTACGATCTACGCGGCGCGCGCGGCCTACGGCGACCTCCTGGAATCAGGTGCGCGGATCTACGAGGTGCAGAACGCGGTGCTGCACTCCAAGCTCGCCACGGTGGATGGCGTGTGGAGCACGATCGGCTCCTCTAATCTCGACCGACGCAGCGTTGCCTTCAACAACGAGGTGGACGCAATCATCCTGGGCCGCAACACCGCGGCGCAGGTCGAGGCGGTGCTGCGGCAGGACACGGCACTGGCGCGCGAAATCACGCTCGCCGAGTGGCGGTGGCGGTCACTGGGCGAGCGCTGGGATGAAATCAGGGCGCGGGTGTGGCAGTACCTGGATGTGATGGCCCCCAGTCGCCGCCCACGACGCGGCGGGCTGCGTCAGGAGACCGCAGCTCTGACCTGATGATCGGCGGGGTTCTCGCTCACCCGACCCACTCGCAGCCAAATCAACGCGTCGCCCACGCTCGGCGCGATGACACCGCACGTCGCCTGGCAACGATTCCCGGCGTTGGTCCGGTCACCGCGTCTGTGATCGCAGCGACGGTTGCGGATATTAGGGCATTCAAGAGCGTACGGCATTTTGCCGCTTGGCTCGGCTCGGCCTGGTGCCCCGGCAGCACTCCACTGGTGGCAAGACCCGTCTTGGCCGCATTACCAAAGCGGGCAATCGGGACATACGCAGATTGTTGGTGCTGGGCGCCACATCGATGGTTCACCGGGCCGCCCACTGGAATAGTGCAGCCGGCATCTGGGTAAGAGCCGTTCTGCAACGCCGCCCTGTCGTCAGATTCGGTCCGCCACGCTGAGGCGGATACGCAGCGGGTTCTGCGGCCCCTTGCGGACCCCAGGACGTCCGTTTGGTCCCTTCTCGCCCATTCTCCCGCTCGGCAGCATTGCCGTACCCGCGGACTTTCCACTCCGATAGGCCCATCTCTTCCCCACGCTTACCGACCATCCCAGTACCGCCATAGCCCGCGATCCGCGCCGGATCGGCGCAAGCCCAAGGCCCCTACCGGCGCCGCGGTGCCGGCCATCGTCGGCGCCCGGAAACTCACATGCCCCGGATCAGCGGTCGGACCGGTCGAGGTAGCGGAATACGAGCAGGACACCGCCAAGTGCGCCTGCCTCCGCCAGCACCGTGATAAGCGCTATGAACCCCAGATGAGACATGCGGGGGCATGGACGCCCACAGGGTGGATGCGTTCCGGTCATCTTTCGCACTTCGAAGTGAGTGGCGGGAACGGACCGGACGGGCCGCTTCAGTTCGGACGGACCCGCTGGCTTCGGTAGGCAGGACGGGTCGCCCCCAATCACCGGTTGTGCAACGGTGCGAGTTGTGCAATAGTATGGTGACGCAACGGGCCAGGAGCATGTGATGGTGAATGCGGTCGTCAGCAGCCATGACGAGGGCCTGGGCATTGCATCCGAGCTGACCCGATGGGCTGCCGAATGCCGTTCCGCCGCCAAGGCAGAGGCCAACACTGATGCAAGGACTGCCTATGCGGAACTTGCTGTGGAGTTCGAGGCGGTAGGGACGGAGATCGAGGGGCTGCTGGCGAGCCTTGAGTCGTTGAAGGCTCATGCGCAGGACCCGCGCCCGAAGGACGGAACCGTGATTGTGCCGAAACGTTAGAACTCCGCAGTTACCGTCCGGGCGGGAGGGCCTCAGATGCCCGAGTTGCCTGAAGAGCGTCGGCTGAACACCCAGACCGCAACTGATCGTCGCCGCCCCGGTCGGCTGCAAACCGACAATCCGCACCTGATCCCGCTGCTGCGCAATCCTGCGTCAGTCAAGCCGACGCCAGCGGAGGAGGCGGCGGACCGGATCGCGCCTGCGGCGTCTGATTTCTCCGGTTGTGCCGAGGACGATGATTCGCTGGTACCCGCCAGAGGTATCACGTTCGGCGTGCTGATCGGGGCCGCCATGTGGGCGATGATCGGCGCCGCCGCTTGGTATCTCCTGTAACTACAGGTGAGCAAGCCAAGCCCAAGCAATCCCGCCCATCTCCCTCTTGATGCCACATCCGTGCCCTTAGCCCGCCATTGGCAGCTGGCACCGCGGAGCCTTGTCGTCCGAAGATAATGGGCAGCCGCCGATCCGCACGGTTCCGAGCGGTAAGGGCCAGCTTTGTCATCCTGGCTACCATCGCGATTGTCTATGCGGTGTTCGCTTGGATGGCATGGCGGATATGGCTGGCGCTGTAGCATGTCAGCCCTGTGGTCCAGCCTCTCCCGCGCGAGTTTCTGCCGCCCAACCCTGCGCCGGCACGTAGCCGATCAGGCGCCTGCTCCCAAACCTCCGCGCCAGCGTGGCCGTCGATCGCGCCGGCTGCATATGCAAGAGCCGCCTCATCGTGCGCGCAATCGGCTTCCCCGATAATGTGGCGTTCTCCGCACAGCAGATAGTGCGGCATGCGGCAGCGTCTCGCTTAGCGCGCTCTGGCAAACTCTGCGCCTGACACGACAGAAGTGACGTATTCGATCGCGTCCCGCACCTCGCACACAGCTTTAAGAACCGGATGCGTGTCGGTGCTGACGTTATCTGTGACTATAATCCAGTGACCTTCGCGGTCGATGAGAAACGCCGATACATTCGCATTCCAAGGTGGAATAACTCGCGCATACACATCGTCTGTATCGTCGCTATCTATTGCCTCAAAGGTGACACGCCAGCCGTATGGCAACGACGCCTCTGCTGCTCTCACACTCGTCCGCTCAAGTGCGGTCAAGCCAAGGCCGCGAGAAACTTCGCGGATATTCGTGTCGAGCACGGGTCTCTCCGGCAGGTGAGTGCGTGACCCTGCGTTTTGCCGGGGAATACTCGTTGACGATTAAATGATGTTTATTGCGAGATCGTTAAAACCGACATTCCCGGGGAAGCCGCCACCCAGCGCGGTCGCCGCGCGGATTGGGAGCGGGATGCTCTTGATTCGTCCGACATGCTGCCGCCGGCAGCAGTTCGGCGTGGCGATCAGCCGAGCCGCCGGACCCGGCGTGCTGCGCCGGGAGGCGGATGTCGCCGAAAGTATGTGGCACGGGCCACCATCGGAAACGCGCCCGGCTTTACCATCTGTCAACTAAGGTAAAGCCATGATGAATGCGGCTCTGCTAGCCCCAGAGCGCCGAAGGGCGAGCCGCCCGGCTGTCCCCAAAGACGGGGCGGCTCGCTCCAGCAGCCACCAATATATGGCTGCCATGCTGACGGCGTTCCGCTGTGCAGGGAAACGTCCGACATCAGTTGCCGTGGGTGTAGGCTTCGGCTACAGAGTCAGGCGACTCGCTTATCCTCCGCTCGCACCGGCGACACCTCCAGGGTAGCGCAGCGATCGCGGAAATATTGAAACAGAAACACGCGGACGGCGCTGGTCCGCACTGTCGGGGGGGCTGTGCTCTCGATGCTGCGGATTAGCTCCTTCCGTTCTACTCTTTCGCGGTGGCAGACTTCGTCAAGCCCTTCCCAAAACTCTGGCTCAAGACGGATGCTGGTTCGGTATTGCGTTCCCCAGACGTTACGGTTGACGAGGCGGCTTACTCGGGACGGCATGGGATTCCTCTGTGCGATCGGCAGCACGGTCGCATGCGCGCGTTTCTCAATGGTTGACCGCTATCGTCGGTCCGAGGGCGCCTTGCTCCAGTAGGGCAGCAGACCCCCACTGGCGGTGCACGACGGGGGCGAATTGCCTCGGGGCGACGTTCCAGGACGGCTCAATGTTCGGCAGCGGGTAGGACGGTGCCGAATATCTGCCGGAGCGCTTCGGCGGGCAGGACACTGGCGTAATAGCCGCAGATAGGCAGGAAGGTAGTGCCGGGGCCCGTCTGCCGGCCAGCATGACGCTCGTCGAGGACCCAGCCAAGAGCCTTTGCCCGACTCGGCGTTTCTGCCGCAGCGTCCCGCTTCCTCCCCACCTTGGCGCGCCGCAGACGGCGCGCTTATTGTTTTGCCCGGCCGATGCAGCAGGTGAGCATCGGCTGATCCAAGTTCCAGCACGCGCGTGCGCCACTGGAGGGAAATCATGGCGGCCTCAGTCATCGTGTCCCGTGTTCGGCATGTGGCGCTCGGTCCACCAGGCTTTGCTGTCGCCGGCATCAGGGATCAAGCTGGAGAGAACGGCGAGCTGTTCCTGCGATCGGCCGACGCGCCGAACTTGGCTGCATCGCTCCTTCGCGCGGCGGCGATAGAAACTGGGTCCAGACCGCCAGTCGGAACCGCCGTCCAGCCAGGCCCTTTGCCCGTCGTGAGTTGGCAGACCGCTCAATCCAACGCCAAAGGCGAACTGTTGCTGATCCTGACTATAGCCGGCGGCTCAACGTTGACGTTTCAATTCGCGCCACTAATCGCCCGAGCGTGTGGGCAAGCCCTCGCCCAGAGAAGCTCGGATGACTGACGCTCTTACCCAAGCGCCTCCGGGCTAGTGCCATATTGGCAGGATGACAGAAGCAACATACCAGATCATCTCTGGCAACTCCGGCTGCAAGGTCGAGATCAATCGGCCCGGCGAGATACTGGCGACGGCCGAAGGCTTCGCCTTGGAAGCCGATGCTCAATCATGGATCGCGGAAGACAAGCGCACCGCGGCGCTAAATGGCTGGCAAAAACCCGTGCCTCCGCCGCACCTGAGAGAGGTGTAACGTCATCTCGGCCGTCATCGCCCGGCCGCCGCCCTGGATCAGGCGCAAGCCTAAGGCCACTACAGGAGCCTCGATTCCGCCGCGCTGATCTCGTTTGCGGCGCCTACGTAGTTTGACAAATCCCAATCGCAAGAGGCCGGGGAGAATGCACGGTGGGCGTCAACGCGCTGCGATCAGGCTCCTCGGTGGAGACCCCGCCAAGGTCCGGCGTGATCGATCGAGCGCCCGTTTGGCCTCCCACCAGGACAGGTGATCCGTAAGACCGTATGTCCGTTCCTTAACCGGGGTGGCTCGTCCCACGCTGTGCGGGTCAACGAGGGTTGCTCGCATAGGGCGAGCCTTTCCTCAGCGCAGGGGGACGAGCCATGGATCAGGATAGCGAAGTTTTTGTCGGGTTGGATGTAGCCAAGGCCCGGCACGCCGTAGCCGTTGCGAGGACGGCCGGCAAGGCGAGATTAGATACCTGGGCGAGATCGATGCCGACCCGACGTCCGTTCGCCGGCTGGTTGCGCGGCTCGCGAAGCATCACCGCCGATTGCACTTCTGCTACGAAGCAGGCCCGACCGGGTATGGGTTGCATCGGCAACTGGTCGGGATGGGCCACTCCTGTACCGTGGTCGCGCCCTCGCTGTGGACCCAGACGGAACCGGCCCATCTGATAATAAGTCGGGCCTGTATCATCAGGCTGCCGGTTTTCCCGTTCGCGCTTCTTTTGCTGCCGCCAGCGATCGGCGTAGATTGCGAACAACTGCGAAGCGACAGCTCGGCTGATCCACCCCTTCTGTACGAAGCGGTAGGCAACTGCTGGCTCACTGACCTTCCAAATCGACCCGATCGCCTGCATTGTCGCCGTCACATCATTGAGTGGGGCTCGTAGAAGGGCCGAATAATCCAGGATTGCGTCCGACGGCAAAAGGAACTCGCTCGCCGTGTCATTGCAGAATCGTTCGATGACGTTATCGGGCACGTCCCGCAGCGGTCCGCTGACACCACTCTCTCCAATCCATATATGCGCGATCTCATGCATCAGGGTGAACGAGCGAGCAACAGCAGCGTCATTGTCATTGATGACGACGAAGGGGGCCACGTCGTCCGCCAGAGCGAAGCCGCGGAACACGTCCTCGCCGATGTCTGAATGGTACGAACCGACGTCACCAAGGAGGAGGACATAAATGCCGATGCGCTCGGCCGCAGAACGTAGGAGCGAGAACAGCGCCCCGACGTCCTTGCTGCGCCTTTGCTGATCTTCGGAAACGCCGAGCGCGGTGCGAATCGCGGCGGCCACAGTTTTCGGCCCATCCTCGATGCGCGCGCTGCCTACGAATGGCCGAGGCTGCGCTTCCTCCGCGTCGTCGAGCACCACACGCACCATCTGTTGTCTGGCGCGCACGTCCCTCAGGAGAGCATCGAGCGTCGCGTTCTCCCGCTCAGACGCCGACTTCGTGGCCCGGAAATCCTCTCCCCTGTCGCCTCTCGCCGGCGGCTGAGACATGTAGAACGTGACAAGTGGGCGCCGGTAGATGGAAGCGGCCCTTTCGAGCATGGTCCGAGACAGACCAAGCCTTCCATCCTCAACGGCTTCAGCTTCTCGGTCGCCGTCGCCTTGGCCGAATCCTTCAGGCCGAGCTTCTCCGCGGCCTCTCCGACCGTCAGGCCAGCGGTTTCCCGCGCCCAGGCTAGAATCTTGGGGTTGATTTGCTCAACCGAAGCCATAATCGACCAGGTGCCCTCCAGAATTGATGATAGACCGGACCCGCACCACACGGAATCCCAGTCGCATATGGCGAGCGAAACCCTGAATTTTCTGGCCGGGCCACCCCGCCTCGCGGCCGTCTGAACGCTGTGCCGTCACCATACGGAAATGACTGGCCGAGCGCCTCGGGAATAGCAGAGGGCCGCATGCCGACCCGGGCAGGCGTCGCACTCAGGACACAAACTGAACGTGATTGGCTCCGTGGGGCTTGAGGCAGGTTGAAGGTCAAGCCCCAGCCCCGGTTGTCCGGGACATGTTTGTGGCGACGGCACAAGGCATCGGCGGAACAGGCCTTAAAGGCCAACGGAACAGGCCACATCGAATCAATGATTTGCCCCGCCAAACGGTTTTCTCTTAATCAGCGGGTCTAAGGTTCGAGTCCTTGTGCGCCCACCAAGCAAGCTCTTGATGTCGTGTGACAAAACCGCTTCGCTGGTGGAGTGATCTGGTAACCTCTCCCGCCTCTGCGGACATTCTGCGGAAAGATAGCCCCAAAAACTCCCCTCCCCGAGCCCCGGAAGCACCCATCTGCAGCAGCGTGCTCACCGATCAATCACACATTGTCATCGCCCGACAACCGAGGCGGGGCCGGCGCAGAGGCAGCCGGCCCAGCCGCTCCCCATCCAGGTGATCGTCGGTCCGGGGACACGTGCGCGCTCGACCGGAGAGGAGGTCGAGGCCGCGGGCCGGAATTCTGATGCGGCCGATCGGCTCTGGAAGGAGCTGGTGCGGCAGGCGAGCAAAGGGAGTCAGCCGTGACGGACGTCATCACCCGCTCGCACACCTTCCGCGAGATGACGCAGGAGATGCGGCCCCAGGACCCGACGCTCGATGGCGCCGGCTGGACCTTCGAACTGCTGGAGCACTGGGGCGAATATCCGGACACCATGCCGCAAGCGATCCGGGCGACGGATGCGGCCGGGCGCTCCTGCATCTATGTCCCGGTTCGGGAAGACGGCCGGGTTGTCGATAGCCTCGGGTTCGAGCTTCGTCGTGGACCCGATGAGCGGCAGGCGGAAGAGGCCCCCGTTCTGCGTCTGGTGCCCAACAAGGACTTTCCCGACTCGAACGGCGCGGCATAGACCGTCCGTGCGTCCAGGCTGACTGCCTGGGCTGGTTTCCTCCCACCTTGGCGCGTCGGCTCACGGCGCGCCCTTGTTCTCTCAACGTTCCACCGCTTTCCTCCCCGTATGCCGGCTCAGCCGCCCGGGGATCGAGCCGTCATGCTCGCCTGTTCCGTTCGAGGGCTGCGCCGTTATTGGCTTGATGTCCGGTGCGGCTGCGGAAAAACGGCGCACATCCCATTGCGGATGATGGCCTCGAACTGTGTCCTGGCCGGGCTCACGGTCGCAGACGTGCTGATCCAATTACGGTGCCAGAAGTGCGAGCGGCGACCGGCGAGCGTGGCCCTGGTCGAGGACCCGGCCGGCCATGCTCAGGGGACGTGGACGGGCCGAGGCTGGCGCGTGGTGCTGACGGGCGGGACGGGCAAGGAACAGGCCTGACCCGCTATTCTGCGGCCTCCAGGGCGTCCAGCAGTTCCGGCCCGTTGTTCTTCGGGCTGCCGACCCGCTTGTCCACCGGCCATATCCTGAGCGTGCCGCCCGGCGACGGGTGCAACAACCCGACCGGATCCCCGTCGACCTCGCCCAGCCAGACCGGCCAGCCCTCCGGCTCCAGGATCACCGGCATCCGATCATGCAGCTCGGCGACGTCCGGGCCCGCATCCGTGGTGATGATGGCGAAGGTGCGCAAAACCGTGCTGTCCGGGAACAGGAAAGCCTCCCACAGCCCGGCGAATGCCATCGGCTCTCCGTCCTCCCGGGCGATCGCATAGGGCTGCTTGCCGCCCTCGATCACCTTCCATTCGTAGAACGCGGCAGCCGGAACAATCGCTCGCCGCCGGCGTCCGGAACCCTTCACCTTACCGGTCGTTGGCTGGGGCCGCCGGCCTCAGGCCGCGTGACCGCTACTTTGCATCTGGTGACACGAACGTTGGGTCTGGGCCTACTTGGCCGCCAGCCGTCCCCTGACCCGCCAGGGTGGCCCCCAGCCTGTCTCCGCCCGCCTCTTTGGGCTGCAGTCATCAGCAAATTCCTGAGCCGCCCCCATGGGCTAGCGCCGATCACGCGATCGGTGGCAGCCTGTGGTCGCAGTCCGGGAGAGGTGACGATGTTCTCTGCTGTCCGCAACGCGACCGTTGGCGCTGTCACGCTGGCTCTCTTTGCCGGGTTGCTCGCCCCCCTGGCGCGGGCCGGTTATGTCGTGACGCTCGCGCAGGTGGCAGACCCGTCGCAACCGCTGGGGAACGACGTTGTCGCGACCGGGAGCGGATCATTCGATTGACCGATCTGACCCCGTCAGGCGGTATCAGCGCTAGTCCTTTGATAATTCCGCTCGAAGCGGGTGTCCTCACCGGGCCGGTCACTCCGACGGGGACGTCGACGGATGGCTACCACGGCATTACTGGGCCAGCAGCTTTCGGAAGCGGTGGCATCACCTATGCCGATAGCGGCAGCGGAGACTTTGCCGGTGTGTTGTTCGGGCCTACTCTCGACGTGCCAGCGGGCTACCGCTCCGGCCTCCTGTCGGACACCGCGACCTATGACAACCAGACCTTCGCGAGCCTTGGCGTGACGCCCGGCACCTATGTCTGGACGTGGGGGAGCGGAGTGCACGCAGACAGCTTCACGCTTCGGGTCGGAGCCGCAGCCGTGCCGGAACCCGCATCGCTGGCGCTGTTTGCGATGGGCCTTGCCGGCCTCGGCATGGTGCTGCGATCTCGGCGCGCCTGAGCCGGGCAGCCGGGGGGATCGGGCGCGGCCGCAGAATCCCTAATTATGGAACCGGCGGCGAACTATCCGCACAGTCCCCCGACAGTCCCGGCGCGCGCCTGAGCGCAACCGGCTGTTTCAACTTGCCCGATGACAGTCAAGGCAGGCGCCCAGCCGGCGCCCCAGCTCGGTTTGATTTGCCGGGATCGTTGCGCCGCTGCGGGCTGGTCATCCCCCCGAGGGCGCCTCACACTTGGTGGCAGGAACGAGCCGGCCCGTCTTGGGGACAGCCGGCCGGCTCGCCCTTCGGCGCTCTGGGGCTAGCAGAGCCGCGTTCAGCATGGGCTCTGCCTTGATGGTAAAAATGGGGCCGGGAGGACACTCCCGGCCGTCACTTTTCCGGCGAGCCGCGCGCAGTTCTGTCTGATTCGGCGGGATCGTTGCGCGGGCACTATGCAAAAACGGCCCGGCGCTCATCGTCGCTCGAAATCGCGGATTTTGGTAATGCGTCAGTTTGAATTTTGCCACTCGACTTTCTCCCGTTCAATCTTGAGCTTCTTATGCGCGGTTTCGAGCGCGCGGCGGAACGAGATTAGGAGCGACCAAGCCACACTCGCGGCACCAACGCAGTGACCCAGCTCCAACTCAAGGACACGACGCTCTTGCTGAGCCACGCGGGCCTCTCCTCGGCCACATACCGTTGGGCACTTTTTAAGGCTGTCTCGCCCCATCTGATCACTGACTTCCTCCGATTCGCGCGTCACGGGATGCGCCGCGCCGACCAGATGCCGCCCAGGCCAAGCACAAGCGCCACGACGCCCGGCACGATGAACCACGTCAACACCTGATCCCAGCTCATTCCCGGAGCCTCCCGAGGGCAAAGCGTGCTGCGTAATGTAGGCCCAGACCCAACGTTCGTGTCACCAGATGCAAAGTAGCGGTCACGCGGCCTGAGGCCGGCGGCCCCAGCCCACGACCGGTAAGGTGAAGGGTTCCGGACGCCGGCGGCGAATGAACGACGCGCTGTAAGGGGCCGGCATCCGGAACCCTTCACCGTTTCGGACATTCGAGCCGCGGGGATCATGGTGCTGGGATGAGCGGGCCGAAGCGAGACTTCATCATCTGATTTCCACGCTCGCGCAACGCGGCGTTGCGAATAGCGGGCGGCATGCGCAAAGTTTCGGCCTTGGCTATACTTTGCTGTTGAACCCAGTTGACTCGCTGCTTTCGTCTGGCGACATAGCCGCTTAGGGCGCTCTCCACGGTGGGCGCCGTGCGCAAGATTTCAGCCAATACGTACGCGTCTTCCATAGCCATGCAGCCTCCCTGGCCCATTAAAGGTGAGCTCGCGTGCGCGGCATCGCCGATGAGCACCACGCGGCCAACATGCCACTCGTCCGTGTGCACCCACTGCATGCTCGAGCAGTGGACCTGTTCGTCGTGCTCCAGAGCAGCCAGGTACTCCCGCACGAGTTCCCCAAATGCCGCAAAGCGATCGCGAAGCCGTTCAAGCCGGCCCTGCAGCGGATCGTGGATTCGAGACTGCGCGATATAACCGAAGCCGTAGGTGCGCCCCTCGTTGACGGGGCAAAGTCCGAAGAAACACTCATCGCCAAGCAGGAACTGTAAGCCCTTCAGGCCGCGTGGGCGGACTGGCGCGATGCTGCGCCAATTCACTGCGCCAAGATCGGCAGGCGAGGCCGTACTTAATGCGAGTGCGCGCACGGTTGAAGAAATGCCCTCCGCCCCGACCACAAGATCGGTACTCGCCCGAACTACCGTCACTAAGGCCAACGGACACGCGACGACTATCCTGACGCAGTGATTCGAGCGACGTGCCGAGCCGGTAAGGCAATGTGGCTGCGCTTGTCACCAGCACTCGATGCAGTTTGGTCCGTTCAATGCCGATGAAGGGTGCGACGTCGCCCCACAGTTCTTGCAGATCGGTTTCGCAGAGCACCTGTCCTTGTTGGTCGCAAAAAGCCCACCGCCGGATAACCGCGCCGGCCTGTTCTAACACCGCGCCCATGCCGAGGGCATACAGGATGCGCATGCCATTGGGCTGCACTGCGATACCTGCCCCAATGGCGGGCCAGTTCGGATTCCGTTCGACGAGCTCCGTCGTGAAGCCTTGCCGGCGAAGAGCGCTTGCAACCGTGAGTCCAGCGATCCCTCCGCCAACGATCAAGATCCGATCAAGGTCCGCCATCTCTGCGCTTCCTATGTCAAAAATTGGGCCAGCACGATTGTGGACGGCGCGGTTCAGTCCGGGAGGTGATGCAAGTGTACGAAGTCGCGGTTGGCGCGAACAAGAAACCGCCAATCAGCCGAATCACTCGCTCAGTTCTGCTTGCGGCACCAACCGGTAGTAGATCGAACTTTCGCTTCGGGTCGAAAACTGTCATCCAACAGGTTCGCTGGTATGGGTCGCGTTGGTGCGGCGACGTTTGACGATATCGGCCACTGTGTTCTTGCTCAGTCCCACCTCGCGTCCAATCAAGCGATAGCTGCGCCCGTTTGCGACAAGCACCATCACTTTCGAGGCAAGCCGGTCGGATTTGGGCCGCTGTCCGGGCTGGCGGCCGAGACGCTTGCCGCGCGCCTTCGCCGCGGCGATGCCGGAGCGGATGCGCTCCTGAATCAGCTCGCGCTCGAAGTCGGCGATACCCGCAATGATGGTGGCCATCATGCGGCCGTGTGGCGTGGTGAGGTCGAAGGCCAGGCCGCTCATCGCGATTACCGACACGCGCTGCGCCTCCAACTCTTTCAGCGTGTGCAACAGGTCGAGCGTGCTGCGTCCCCACCGCGAGAGTTCGGTCACCAGCACCGCATCGATCCGGCGCGCCTGGGCGAGCGCCATGACTTTGCGCCGCTCTGCGCGGTCGAGCCTGACCCCTGACCCTGTCTCCTTGAAGACGCCGACCACCTCGTAACCAGCGCGATCGGCAAATGCGGTGAGGTCCCGTTCCTGCCGTGCGCAAGATTGGTCCGCGGTCGAGACCCGGCAGTAGAGGGCCGCGCGCTGTCCCAATTGAACTCTCCTCGTCCGGCGACCCACAAGCCCTTGTTCCTGCTCGGGTCCGGATCGTACCGAACAGAGTATAGCTTAACTGGGACAGGAATGCACAACGGGGAGACGATCATGCGGGCGGAACGGGATGGCGAGGACGTTGACGATCGCGGGCATTGAACGCCTCGGACCGCACGCTGCTCGGCAACAAGACCGGCGCCACGCGGCTGGGCTTTGCCGTTCTGCTCAAGATGTTCCAGGTCAATGGCCGGTTTCCGTACCGGCTTGAGGAGGTTCCCGTCGCGGCGGTCGAGGCAATTGCCAGCTAGATTGAGGTGCCGGCCGACGCCTGGCGTGGCTATGACTGGCGCAGCCGGGCCGCCGCGTATCACCGTGCACAAATCCGAGACGCCCTCAGCTTTCGCGAGCCCACGCTGGATGATACCGACGCTCTTGCGCGCTGGCTGGAAGGCCAGGTGTCCGCGCTGGAACACCGGCCAGATCGACTGCTGATGGCTGCGCGCGAGCGGTGCAGGTCGCTTCGCATCGAGCCACCATCTCCTGACCGCCTCGATCGATTGGTACGCTCCGTCGTCCACCGGCATGAAGTCGTCCACCGGCATGAAGAGGTGTGGTGTGATGGCTTGGTGGCGCGTCTGCCCTCTGCGGCGCCCGCGGGGCTCGATGCCCTGCTCAAGGTGCGTATCGGCAATGCCCGGAATGGCCGGTGCATCCTGCACGGCGGCCGTGCAGGCGCGCCATCCGGGACGCGCAATGGCGCCTACCGACACGGCGGAGCCACAAAAGAGGCTGTTGCTCAGCGCCGGGCAGTCAGAGCGATGCTGCGCGAAGCAAAGAAGCTGCTGAAAGGGGTCGATTGATGCACCGCCAACCCGAACCACGCCTGGGGGACCAGCCAACCGAACCTCTCTCCGAGCTGACGGATGCGGAGATTGCCGAGATCGAGACGCGCGCCCGCGAGCGTCGGGAGTATTGGGATGAGGTGCATCGGCGCCTCAAACTGGATGCCCAATCATGCGGCCGCTCAATGCAGTTTTCGCCCCTGTTCGGCAAGCGGGAAGACTGGCACGACATCGTCGAGCGCTCGCTGGACGACTACCGCTCGGGTCGCTCTCTGATGGACCACCTCGGTGCTGATCAGCTCATCGACCCGGCGCTGACGGGCATGCTGCTTGCGATCCGCCGTGGGCTGATTGAGGAACTGAACGCGTCCAGCATGTCCGACTACGTGCTGATCGACATGGCCGTGGTGGCCTTCGCCAACGCCCTGCGCGTTCAGTCGATCGTAGGGAATACAGCGCTGATCATCGAGGGCGAGATGTTTGGTCAGCCGACTTTGCGGGCGAAGTGGAAGAAGGAATATGACTGGCGGGCGGAGGACATCCGTGGACTGGCTGTCGAGGAGCACGTAGCACGGTTGCGGGACACGCTGCTGCCGCTGGCGGAGAGGTTCCACCGACTGGGAAACGAGGCGATCGAGGGGCTCAGGCGCCAGCGCCAGATGCCGTCGCTTGAGGTAGAGCGGGCGGTGCGGAGGGAGATTCGATTGGTGCTATCAGCTCGAGATGAAGACGCGAAGATCACGACCGCGCCCGGTGCAAACCACACTGCTCTGCCACGCCAGTTACACGAGTTGCGCCACTGCGTTCCGATTGAGATGCCATGTCTCGAACCTGAGCCCGCGTTCCACAATAGCGGCGGTCACAAGCGCAGCCGGTAATCCGATCATCGAGCCATGGCGACCGTGGGCCCGGCGGTGGTCGTCAGCAATTCGCGGAGAGTACGTGTCAGGCTGCCGCCGATCCCGGTGCTTCGAGCATTCGATAGACCGAGCTGCGGGCCACTCCGAGCCGCTTGGCGACATGGGCAGGCTTTTCACCCGCTGCAATCGCCGCCTTGATTGCCTCCGCTTGCCGCCGCACTGTTGGTGCGCGCCCTTTGTATCGGCCCGCGGACTTGGCCTTCGCGATCCCCTCCCGCTGTCGCTCCAGCATGATCTCGCGCTCCCAGGTTGCGACGCCGGCAAGGATCGTCAGCATCAGTTTGCTGGTAGGGTTGCGGGTATCGAGTTTCGCCCCACCCATGCTGAGGATCACCAGTCCGATCCCGCGTTTTGACAGATCAGCCTCAATCGCCAGCAGTTCGGCTGTCGAGCGTGCGAGCCGATCCGGCCGAGTGACAATCAGCGCATCGCCCTCGCGCACGAACCCGAGACAATCTTTCAGCCCACCGCGATGCCCGGCACTAGAAGCATGTTCACTAAACACCCGCTCGCATCGTGCAGCCCGCAGATCTCGGTTCTGAGCTTCGAGGCCAGCTTTTTGATCCGCTGTGCTGGTGCGCGCGTATCCGACGAGCATAAAGCCCCGCTGTCCGACTATCGTTAGGGGCGTGCCGAGATCGGGCGGAGATATGAGATCAGCCGTGGGCTGCTGTGGAACTGGCGGACTCAGGTGAGACGCGGCGTGCTCAAGCCAGAACCGCCGCCGGTATTCCTGCCGGTGCAGACGACCAGCCAACCCGCACATCGACCGGAAGCCTCGCGCGAGCTATCTGGGGTGGGCCCAATCCGCCAGCCCGAGCAGGACGAATCCTATTCCGCAGAGGCGCGGTGATCAGCAGGCCCCGCCGTCGTCGGTTGAGTCGCGACCAGGGGAGCGTTGCGGCAAATGGAATGCGACGATGCGTCCCTGCTCCAGCGTTGAGTTGCGCAATGGAGTGATTTGGTCTCTTTCGAGATAGTTCCTTTCTGGCAGGCACGATGCGGTAGAGGCACTCCTCCCGAGGTGATGACGGGTGCAGAAGTAACAAGCGGCGCAAGTGTCCGAGCGCCACGGTCGCCGCGCGACTGCATCATCCCTCCCTCCTTTGCCAACTGACGGCCTATCGGTTCTGCGCCAGGTAGCCGCTACTCACCGCGCCCGACACCTGGGCGCTCAGCCACCCCGTATTGCGGCCGCGGTCGCCGAAGCGCGCCGGGTGGAAACGGGCGGCATCGAAGCGCGGCGGTGTCCCGGCCACCAGATCAGCGACCATCGCGCCCGCCATGGCCGACCAGGTAACGCCCGCCGAGTTCATGGCGGTAGCAACGAACAGGCCGTCTAGGCCGGGCACGGGGCCGATCAGCGGCAGCCCGTCCGGTGTGAAGCTTTCCGGGACGTTGATGAAGCTGCGGATCGGCGCGTCCGCGAGGGCGGGAAACAAGCTCATAGCGCCCTCGAAGTACGGAGCGATCTTGTCCCAATCCGGCGGCAGCAGGGTGAAGGTGAACGGCTCGGGCAGCGTGGCCGGGTCGATCGTTTTGGCGTTCTCGTCGAAGAAGCCGACCAGAAGGCGCCCGACTTCCTCGCGCCCGTAAGTCAGTCGCTCGGGCGCCACGAATGAGGGCGTCTCGCGCGCGAGCCGCGGCGACACGTCGGCGATGACGTAGACGTGCTCGCACGGCCATTGCGCCAGCGCCACCCCGAGCGGCTGCAGCAGCAGACGCGACCATAGGCCGGCGGTGAGCACCACAGCGTCAGCCGGCACCACACCACCGATGGTGCGCACGCCGTTGATCCGCCCGGCCGCCGTCTCCAGTCCCAACACGGTTTCGCCCCCCCCGCACGGCGGCGCTGGCGCGCCGGGCGGCGGCCGCGTAGGCGGCGACCAGGTCGACCGGATTGAGCCGGCCCGAGAGGGAATTTAGCCAGATGGCATCGGCGGCGCCAGCATCGAGCAGCGGATTGAGCACGCGCGCCCCGGCTGCGTCGATGAACCGCGCAGGAATGCCGCGCTCGCGCGCCGCGGCGTCGAACCGCTCCAGGATGGCGCGCACCCCGGGGCTGTGGGCGAGGAAGGTGCGGCCGGTCTGCAGCCAGCCGGTTGGCAACCCGTGCTCGCCCTCGAGCCGGGCGATCGTGTCCAGCATGTAGAGGATCGGTGCGTCATGGTCGTCCGACGGCTTCCAGGTGATGTTGCCGGCGGAATGCCAAGTGGTGCCCGAGCCGAGTCGGTCGCGCTCCAGGAGCGTGACCTCGCCCAAGCCGCGCTGCGCCAGGTGCCAGGCCACGCTGGTGCCGATCACGCCCCCACCGATGACGACAACTTTCATCGTGCCCTCCTCACCGGGCAGATCGCTGCACGGTCAGCCTGCAGTTCTGGCGCGCACGCCAGCGGTTGCGTTACATCCACAGTGCGCAGCACTTGGTGCACTCAGCCGCGAGCATAGCGTTCCAATTGCTGCAATAGATTGCTCGGGACCGGTATCCCAACCCTTTGCGCTTCACGGCGCCGCTCATAGCGGCGATCGCCAGGGAACCGTTTGCTGCCCCTGGCAGCCATCTCCGCCAAGAGGTGCTCGGTGCGCCTGGGGAAATCACTGTCATTCGTGCCTGGATCGAGAAGCAGGAGGAACTGCCCGGTATTCGAGGTGACCGCCCCGGGTACCGACCCGCTGCGGTCCTCGAACCCGAACCGACCGCCGCAAAACGCGCCCACAAGGACCTCGACCATGAAAGCGATCGAGCTGCCCTTCGGGCCAGCGAAAGGCAGCAATGCGCCGTCTCGCAGGACCACATTTGCATCCATGCTGGGTTGGCCATCCGCGTCCACGCCAACGCCCAGCGGCAGAGGCCGGCCAGCAGCCGCGTGCAGGAGCACGTCGCCCTGTGACATCATGCTCGATGCCTGATCCCATATGACGGGAGGGCCCTCTGTGCGGGGGCACGCGAATGCCACGGGGTTGGTACCAAGCATTTTCTTCGTCCCGTCCCAGGCTGTCATCCAGGGGCGTGAGTTCACCATCGTGAGGGCGATGAACCCAGCCTCGGCGAACGGTTCGATGTCGGGCCAGAGCGCCGCGAAGTGATGGGAGTTTTTTGTCGCCAGCACGGCCATCCCATGCTGGCGCGCAAGCGATATGAGATCGGGCTTGGCGCGCGCTAGCGCGATCTGTGCGAAGCCATTGTTTGCATCAACGGACAGCATGCCAGCGGCAGTCCGCCGGATATGGGGCTTGGCGCGCGCATCGACCCAGCCGCATCCGATGCTCTCCATATAACCGCGCATACGCTGGATGCCGTGGCTCCGCGAACCATCGCGTTCGGCCGCCACCACCACGTTGGCCATCGTCAGTGCGTTGTCCGCGGTCATCCCGTAATGGCCGAAGACGGCAGCGACCAGTCCGGTCAGTGTTTCTATCGAAACAGTCGTGTGCATGAGCGCTCTCCTATCCTACCGGCCACCCGGCTCAGTGCCTTCGAAGGCCGTCATCGCGCGAACCGGTCCTTGAAGCGGCGCTGGTTAACGGTCCAGACGAGGGAAGTGGCACCAGCCCGAAACGCCTGAGTGACTTTGCCTCAGAATCCGCAGCAAGGTATCTATGTTAACAACAAGGTTCTCCGGCCGATCAAGAGGAGCCGGCCGGCCTTCGGTGATGCGGCGGATTTATCAGGGAGCGAGATACATGCTGAGCGATCCACGGTCGCACGGGCTTTGGGAGCGGACTGCACCTCCGCCGCCGCCGACGGAGGCGCTGGCCGGCGACACCGTCGCGGACGTCGCGGTTGTCGGCGCCGGCTACACCGGCTGCTCGACGGCGCTGCATCTTGCCGAGCGCGGCATCGACGTCGCTGTCCTCGAAGCAGTCGAGATCGGCTACGGCGCCGCCGGGCGCAGTTCCGGGCTCGTCAATGCCGGCCTCTGGGTCATGCCGTCGGCTCTCAAGGAGGTGCTCGGTCCCGTGTACGGCGAACGACTGCTTGATCTGCTGACCTATTCGCCACGCACGGTTTTCGAGATCATCGAGAAGCACAATATCCAATGTGAGCTGACAAAGGCCGGCACGATCCACTGCGCGGCCGGCGCCGCGGGTGTAGCCAATATCAAGGAACGGGCGCGGCAATGGCAGGAACGTGGTGTGTCAGTGCGCGTCCTCGACGCCGACGAGGTGCGTTCCAAGACTGGCACTTCGGTCTATCCGGCCGGCCTCCTCGATCTCCGCGCTGGGACGGTGCAGCCTCTCGCCTATGTGCGCGGGCTCGGCCAGACTGCCATCGGCGCCGGCGCGCGCGTCTTTACCAAAAGCCCAGTAAAGGAGATCAGGCGCGACCGCGGCACGTGGCATCTCGCCACACCCGCCGGCAGCATCCGCGCGAAGTGGGTCGTGCTCGCCTCCGACGCCTATACCTCGCGCATCGCGCCCGAGCTGCGCAGCGAGCAGGTTGCCGTTCCGATTTTCCAGATCGCCACGGCCCCGCTCAGCGATAACGTCCGCAGGGCCATCCTGCCTGAGCGGCACGCGACGTGGGATACCCGGACTGTCCCGACCGGCTTCCGTACCGACGCAGCCGGTCGCCTTATCATCAATAGCGTCGGGGCGCTGCGGAATACCGGCCATGCCGTCCATCGCGCCTGGGCGCGACGGCGTCTCAAGTCCTTCTTCCCGCAGCTTGGCGACTTCGCGTTCGAGCACGAGTGGTACGGGCGGATTGGCACGACTGGTGACCATCTGCCCCGGCTGCATACGCCCGCCGAGAACATGATCGCGCTTGTTGGATTCAACGGCCGCGGCATTGCACCTGGCACCGTTCTTGGCCGCGAGCTCGCCCGGCACGTCGCCGGTGACCTGTCGCTCAACGAGATGTTCCTGCCGGTTTCGCCGCTGCGCTCTGCTCCGCTCCGCCAGATGCGGGAGGCATACTACGAGATCGGCGCGCAGATCACGCACCTGCCGCGGTTGCACTGACCGGCATCGAGACCCCGGTCCGCCGAACCGACTACGAACCAGATTTCCGGCTCAAGTGGCCTGAGAACCAGGTTTCCCCGAACGATCGTGACAAGAAACGTGGCAGTGATCACGTAGCCGGACCCAAAGAGCCCATACGCGACAATCGGACGAAGCAAGCCGACTGGCTCTGAGCTGAACCCGGCTGACTCTTTGGACCCAATGCCTTCACGCTGTTGCTCCGAGGGCAGAAGCACGAAGACAACGAGGCGTCACGCCATGGCCTGGACTGAAATCACGCGTCGCAAGTATCAGCGCGAAGGGCTGCGCTATGCAAGCGATACCGCGGACGAGGAGTGGCGCGCGATCGAGCCGCATCTGCCGCCGCCGGCGGCCCTACAGGCGGACACGCGAGACCAGCCTGCGGGCCGGTCCTCGATGCCATCTTCTACATCGCTCAAACCGGCTGCCAGTGGCGCCTGCTGCCCAAGGATTTTCCGCGCTACACGACGGTGCAGCGGTATTTCTACGCCTGGCGGAACAATGGGGTATGGCAGAGCATCAACCACGTGCTGCTCATGGAGATGCGGGAAAGCCGCTGGTCGGGAGGCGAGTCCAACCGCCGGCGTCATCGACAGCCAGTCGGTCAAGATGACCGAGTCTGGTGGGCCACGCGGATATGCGGCCGAGAAGATGATCAAGGGCCGCAAACGTCACATCCTGACCCACACCATCGGGCTGCCGGTCGGGATGATCGTGCATCCGGCAAATGTGCAGGATCGCGACGGCGCGCCAACTCTACTGGCGAGCGTGCGGGACCGACTGCCCTGGCTGCGCCACGTCTTTGCTGACCCTGGCTATGCGGGCGGCAAGCTCACGGCTGCGCTGAAGGGCCTCGGTGACTGGACGGTGGAGCTCGTCAAGCCGTGTGCTGTCTGCCTAACCGCTTTCGGACAGCGCACGCAACGGCGTGCTCAACCTCAGGTTTTCGTTTCCAGCTCCTCAGTATCGATCACATGCAAGGGTGCTTCGCCGACCAATACGCGGCGGCAATTCGCGAGTGCCCGCCGCAGCCCCACGTCCGGGTCGCCAGCCTGTGCCGAATTATGCGGCGAGCCGATGACATTGGGCAGATCGAGGAATGGGTGATCCATCCGAAACACACCATGCCGCACCGGCTCGACCCACCAGGCGTCAATACAGGCGGTAAACCGGGGGTACCGCAAAAGATGAGCATACAGCGCCCCCTCGTCGATGATTTCGCCGCGCGCCAGGTTGATCAGAATCGCATCCGCCTTCATGCGCGAAAGCGCAGCGGCATTAATGACACCGCGGGTTTGCCGCGTCAGCGGTGCACTGATCAACAGTATGTCTGATCGCGCCAGCAGCTCGTGCAAACGCTCCGGCGTGCCGATCCACTCGATCGGCTCGGTGGTCTGTCCGCGGCGATTGATGGCGTGAACGCGCATGCCGATCCCATGCGCCAGCCGGGCAAATGCCGCACCCACGCCGCCGAACCCAAAAATCCCACACACGCCCCCACTGAGCATCCAGTTCTGGTTGAACTGATTGAACTCGCCGCGCCTCAGTGCGGCCTGCTCGTTCGGCAGCCGCTTGGCGGCAGCCAGCGCCACGGCTAGTGCGTGCTCCGCCATCGGTTCTGCGTAGGCGCCGCCATTGCCCGCAACCGGAACCCCGGCGGGGAGCTCCGCGACGGGAATAAAGTCTGTGCCGGCGCTCATGAACTGGATCAGCCGGGCGCCTGACAGCAGGTCCGCTTCGCCCGCCCGCAGCTCCTTTCCGGTATTCCATGCAAGCAGTACGGTTGCGCCGCGCAGAGCCGCGGCCCGCGCCGCATCTTCAAGCTCCGGCAGCAGCACCACGTCCGCAGCGTTCCCCAGGACCTGCTCCACAATGGCACGGCGCGGCTCGGATAGCCCGAACGCAATCGCTAAGGTCGACACCGTTGTCCTCCTGTCCCGGCTGCGGCTGATTTGGCCCATTCTGCCGGGATCGGGCCAGGAGGAATAATGCGCCGGGACGGGTGGCTGGAATTGATGCGAGGCGGCAACGCCACGCACAGCGCCGTTATCGGCGGCGGCATGATTATCCACGCCATCAGCACCTTCATCGTCGTCACGATCCTGCCGTCGGTGGTGCACGACATTGGCGGGCTGCGGTTCTTCGCGTGGGCCACTACACTCTACGTCCTCGCTTCCCTGCTCGGGGGTGCGCTGTGCGCGCGTCTGCTTGCGCAGGTCGGCGCGCGTGGAAGCTATCGCATCGCCCTGCCGCTTTTCGCGCTGGGCACGCTGGTCTGTGCCCTGGCGCCTGCCATGGACGTGCTGCTGATCGGCCGGCTGATCCAGGGGCTTGGGGCCGGCACACTCTCGGCATTGTCCTTCAGCATGGTCCGCACGTTATTCCATGAGAGGCTGTGGTCACGCGCCTTGTCGCTGACCTCCGCCGCCTGGGGCGTGGCCACGCTGGCGGGACCAGCCGTCGGCGGCGCGTTCGCGCAATACGGCGCGTGGCGGGCGGCATTCTGGTCGGTGTTTGCGTTGGTGCCGCTCCTGCTTCTGCTGGTCGAACGGTCGCTGCCGCGCGACCTGCCCCCTCCAGAGCAGCTACCCACCGCCCTCGCGATACGCAATCTTTTCGTGCTGGCCGGCAGCGTGCTCGCTGTATCGATCGGTAGCAGCGAACCGACGGCAAGCGCCAACGCGGCAGGACTGACGATAGCGATCATGGGCCTCGCATGGTTCCTGCGCCTCGAAGCAAGTTCCCTGCGTCTGCTGCCGGACGGCGCATGCAACCCCGCGACTCCCATGGGAGCGGCTTATACCAGCATGGTGCTGCTGCTCATTGGCGTGACCACCGAGATCTTCGTTCCCTATTTCCTGCAGATCCTGCACGGCATGACGCCGCTGCACGCCGGCTATCTCTCTGCCCTGATGTCCGCAGGCTGGACCACGGGTGCCGTTGGCGGCTCGAGCCAAGGGGCAGGCGGTGCGCGCATTTTGCTGATGGCCGGCCCGCTGTTGCTGGCGGCTGCGCTTGGCGGATTGCTTTTGCTGGTGCCGCAGTCAGGCATTCTCGAGGCCGCCCAGCTCTGGGCGATCGCCTTCTGCCTGTTCAGCCAGGGGCTGGGTACCGGCATTGCCTGGCCACACCTCTGCGCCAACGTCTTCGCCTTTGCTCCTGAGGGCGAAAAGCATCTGGCGGCGACCTCGATAACCGTAGTGATCATGGTCGCCAACGCGCTCGGGACCGCGCTGGGCGGCATGGTGACAAATCTGGCCGGGATGACTGTGCCCGGCGGCCCGAGAGGCGCCGCGGCCGCGGCCGCGTGGCTGTTCGGAATTTATACTTTGGCGCCCCTGCTGGCTTTTCTGAGCGTCCGGCGCATGGTGAGGTTTCGGAGCAACGACGCTCCGGTCGGGCGTTACCGCTGATCGCGCTCGGCGTCATGCCACAAGACTTCCCTTGCGGCATGCACGGCCCTAAACTTTCACCGAGATCGGGGCAAGAGAGATCGCGATGCTGGCGAACGCACGGGTTGCCTGGTTCAACGGAACGATCATGCCGGAAGGACAGATCCTCATCCCCTATCGCGATCGCAGCTGGAAATCGGGTGACGGGGCTTTCGACATGACCCGCACGTTCAATGGAGTTCCCTTCCGTCTGGTGGAGCACGTCGAGCGATTTTATCGCTCGCTGCGGTACCTGCGGATCGACCCCGGCATCTCTCCCAAAGAGATCGTCGCTGCGAGCGAAGAGGTCGTGGCGCGCAACGAGCATCTGCGGGCGACACATGGAGACTGGTGGGTGGGCCAGCGCGTCAGCCGTGGTGTGGACGCGGTTGGTGATGAAGGCTGGGAGCATACGGGTCCAAACCTGGTTATAGACGTCACCCCACTGCCGCTTGCATCGCGCGCCATGATGTATCGGGACGGCGCGGAGGTCATGACCACCACGGTTCGCCGGACAGCACCAAGCATGCTGAGTCCCCGGGCGAAGATGAACAACTATCTCAACATGATCGTTGCCGGACAACCGATCAAGGCGGCGCGTCCGGATGCCTGGCCGCTGCTGCTCGACGAGAATGGCAATTTGGCCGAGGGGCAAGGCAGTAATATTTTCATTGTCCAGAACGGTGAGTTGCGAACGCCCAAGGCACGCTACGTACTGCCGGGGGTAAGCAGGCAAATGACGATCGAGCTGGCAAAGAAGCTCGGTATTCCCTGCGAGGAGGCGGATATCGATCTGTACGATGCTGCCAATGCTGATGAGATTTTCCTCACCGCAACGAGCCTGTGCGTCCTGCCAGTGAGCCGTTTCGACGGTCAGCCGGTTGGCAAAGCATCATGGAGGGGTGCTGGCCCTGTCACCCAGCGTCTCATCGATGCCTATGCCGCTGAAGTTGGCTGCGACTTCGTGCAGCAATACCTTGACCGGCTTCCCACGTAAACCGAAGCCCCAGGGTAGAAGCAGGAGAGCGCAATGCCAAAAGTTCTTGCGCCGGAACAGATCGAGGCATTTGACCGGGACGGCTTCGTCGCACCGGTACGGGGCATCTCCGCGCAGCGCGCGCTGTACTACCGGCAACGGCTCGAAGCGTTCGAGGCCAGATATCCCGACCAGCGGATCAAGCTCGACCAAAAGGCCCATATGATCTGCCCCTGGGTGGACGAGATGATCCGCGAGCCTGGCATTCTGGATGCCACCGAGGATCTCATCGGTCCCGACATTCTGTGCTGGGGCACTTCGCTGCGCGCCAAGCGGCCGGACGGCAGGACCTTCGCCGGCTGGCACCAGGACACCGCCTATAGCGACGTGAAGCCGATCGTGGTGATCGTGGCCCTGGCCCTGTCGCCGACGCGGTCAGAGAACGGGTGTATCCGCGGCATCCCCGGCTCTCATCGCGGTCCGCCACTGCCGCACAAGGAGGCGTTCGCGACCGACAGCCTGCTATCGCGCGAGCAATATATTGACGCACCGTTCGACCAGACGACGGCGGTGGATTTCGCGCTCGATCCCGGCGAGATCGCCTTGTTCAACAACGCCCTGATCCATTCATCGAAGCCCAATTCCGGCAGCGACCGGCGTATCCTGTTCCTGCTCGAGATGGTGCCCACACACGCCTATCAGCATTCACCGCGGGAATCGGCGACACTGGTACGCGGGCATGATGCGCATCACAATTTCGATGTCGATCCGCGCCCGCAGATGGAGATGGGCGAGGCGGAGCTGGCTGCCTGGCAGCGCGCTGTGGAGATTCAGGCCAGTGTGCTGTTCCGCGGAGCGCAACGGCCACCACGGGCGCTCCAGGGGATGACGAGCGGCAGAGCTCCCGGTGGCAACTAATCCGCGGCCTTATCGCAGGAGCAGGCAATGCCGGAGATGGCAATAACAGAACCTCACGCCAGTTACCGTTCCATGGCGGAGGGTACGAAAGAGGACTACGATATTGTCTTCAAGCAGTTCAAAAGCTTCGAGCGTGACCTCGGGAGTCGCGTGCTGAAGACGCTGGAACAACTCGAACACAGTTATCCGGGGGAGCTGGTGAACCGACTGGTTCACTCATTGCAGACCGCGACGCGCGCTCATCGCGACGGGCGCGATGAGGAGTACGTCGTCGCGGCGCTGCTGCACGACCTTGGCGACCTGCTCTCGACGATGAATCACGCGGAATACGCAGCCTCGATCCTCAAGCCCTATGTGCGGCCCCATATCTACTGGATGATCCGGCATCACGGTCTCTTCCAGGGCTATCACTACTTTCATCATTTCGGGCTGGATCGGAATGCACGCGAGAAGCATCGGGGCCATCCGGCGTTTGAGATGTGCCTGGCTTTTTGCGACAAGTACGACCAGGAGTTGTTCGATCCCGGTTACGATACCATGCCGCTTGCGGCCTTCGTCCCGATGGTCCACCGGCTGTTTGCCCGCGAGCCGTGGGGCGCTCATACCAAGGAGGACGGCGGCTATTCCGAGCAGTTCTGATCCCTTTGCCTTTCGCAGGATCAGTCGAAGGAGGCGACGCGCTTTGCTGTTTCCGGATCGAGGAAGCCGCGAACGCTCGCTTCCGTCTCGGCCGTCATCGCTGCCTCCAGCCCTGCGCCGGCGTGACGGGCAATGATGCGCCGGAGATCGCGGACCGGACCCGGCGGGAGCGCGGCGATGCGGCGGGCCAGATGCAGAGCTTCCGGCATCAGGGCTGCATCTGGAACCACCTTCCAGACCAGCCCCCACGCATGCGCCTGCGCTGCATCGAACCGCTCACCCAGCAAAATCAGCTCACGCGCCCGCTGCAGACCGACAAGGCGCGGCAGCAGCTCGGTCACCCCGCCGGTGACGAACACACCTAGCCCGAGTTCGGGAAAGAAGAATCGCGTGCCTTCGGCGGCCAGCGCGAAATCGCAATTGGTCACCCATTCCAGCCCGCCACCGGCGGCCCAGCCACGGACAGCGCCAATGATCGGCGTGTCCCCCAGCACCATGGCACGCGTCACGTCCTGAATGCGTTCGATATAGGCCCGCGTTGCGACTTCGCCTGTCGCCTGCGAGGCAAACTCCTTCAGATCATCGCCCGAGCAGAAGGCTCGTCCGGCTCCCGTCAGGACCACCGCGCGGATAGCCGGGTCACCATCAGCCGCCCGCAACACCGCGATCAGACCATCCAGCAGCTCCGGGACGATGGCGTTGAGCCGATGCGGCCGGTTGAGCGTGACGATGCGCACGCCGTCGCTGGCATCCTCGGTTAGTACCACGCGGGTCATGAGCGGTCTCTCCGAACAACGCGACGTGACTTGCCTTCCGTGCGCGGCAGGGCGCCAAAGCGGAGCAAAGCGATCCGTGCGGTAATACCGAGGTCGCGCTTGAACGCGGCAACGAGTGTATCGGCCAGCCCGATCGGCAGGTCCGCTAGATGCTCCGCAAGTTCGGCCTCGACGGCCAGCACGTCATATGGACCGGGTCCATCCAGGACGATGCGGTACTCACCCGAAAGAGCGTCATGCCGGTTCAGGATCGCAGCGGCCTGTGTGGGAAAGACATTGATCCCGCGCACGACGACCATGTCGTCGCTGCGACCGATGACACGGAATCGTGGCGCCGGTACGGCCACATGGCGCCCGGCCCGTGCCAGTCAGCACGATAATGTCGCCGGTGCGGAAGCGGACCAGCGGCTGGCATTCCCGGCTGACATGGGTCAGCACGAGTTCGCCGCACTGCCCCTCCTGCCACGGCAGCACGGCACCGGTTTCCGACGCAACCAGCTCCGGATGTAGAACGTCGAGCGCCATGAAGTAAAGATCGTTGTCGCACTCGGTCTGGCCGGCGAAATTGCAGAACACGTCCGACACGCCGTAATTGGCATTGCGCGGCTGCATTCCCCAGGTGGTTTCCAACCGGCGGCGGAATGCCGGATCGTCGAGGCCGGCTTCGCCGCCGAACAGCCCCAGCCGCAGGGCCAAGTCGCGTGGCTGCAGACCGGAGAAATGTTCGGTCAGCACCCGTTCCAGGACAGCCGGATAGGAGGGCGTGCAGGAGATCGCGTTGATGCCGAGTTCGCGGATAGTACGGATCAGCAGCTGCGTGTCGCCGACACCGAACGGCACTACAGCCGCGCCCGTTGCCTCCAGTGTCGTGTGATCCGTGAAGCCGCCCATCCACAGCCGATAATTCAGGCAATGGATGACGCGGTGAGAGGGCCCAAGGCCGGCGGCCGATTGCGCGCGGGCACCGACGATCGCGGTTTCACGCGCGTCCCGTGCTGACAGCGCGAGATTCATGGCGGACCCGCTGGTCCCCGAGGTGCGATGGACGCGTACCACCGCGGTTGCCGGCGCGGCGAGATAATCGCCAAATGGCGGATCGTCACGTTGGCTCGCGCGCAGGGTTTCCTTGTCGATGAGCGGCAATTCGGCCAATGCTTCCAGATGCGTCGGCGGGGTCGCGTCGCCCCACATCCGGCGATGCAATGGCGACCTGGCGAGGAGATAAGCGCGCTGTTGCTCCCAGCAGCGCTGACGATGCGCGGCCAGTATTCCTAGATCGGCGAAGTCGGCTCGCTCCATCAGCATTGTTGCGCCGTCTCTCGAAGGATTGGGAAAGCACGTACCGGTACTGGCCGTCTGGCGACGCGACTACAACGAGGTCAGGCCGCACTCAGCGCAGGTTGGTCATATCAGATGCCGGCCTCGATCAGGCTGCCGTCGTGCTCGCCGGCGTCAAGACCGCTGCGCGCGGCTTCGCCGGTGGCCTGCGGCCAGTCCTGGTCCAGGCTGTGCGCGACGGCGGTGACAAACATGGCCGGGACGGAGAAACGGCGCTCAGCCGAACTAAGAAACATCCCTACAAAACATGGCCACCCGGAATTTGCTTACCTTGACAGATACAATTACCTTTACGCGACGACAGCACCTGCACCGCCCAACTGCCACGTGGTACCACAAATGCAGCGCTGCGCCCGCCACAGCTCGCCGGAATTATGGCAGGCTACCATTTTTCAGACATCAGCGGGCACACCGAATCTCGTGAAAATTCCCCGCACCGCAACTTCAGCGCCCCAGGCTACGCCGGATAGACGGCACGAGTTAAGCGAGTTCCCGCCCCGGCCAAGCCCCGCTTCCGGTGAGTTCGCGTGCCACCGCGACGATGGTGTCGGCCAGCGCCGTCACAACCGGGGGTCGCGGGCCGTGTGCGGGCAGCACCAGCGCAAGCCGCCAACTCGCTGCCGGGCGCAGCGGCAGGGCATCCAACTGGCCGTCGCGCAGGTCCGCCTCGAAGGCGCCGCGGCTGAGCAGGCAGAAGCCCCGCCCCGCCCGCAGCAACGCGCGGATGATCAGGGGGTCATCGACTTCCATTCGCAGGTTCAGGGCCAGATGCTCCGCGGCCATCCATTCGTCGAGCAGGCGGCGCGACGCGTTCGGCCGGCTCGGCAGGATCATCGGCAGGGTCGCGAGGTCCGCCGTGGAAACCGGCCCCTTCCGACTCGGGAAGCTGCCGGGCCGCCCGACCAGGAAGACCGGCTCCTGCACCAGCGGGATGGCATCGAATCCGCGCTGCGGCAGCGGATCGTGCACGCAGGCTAGGTCCACCTGACCGCGCACGAGCCATTCGTGGATATAACCGCTATAGCCGCCCACCACCTTCAAGAACACGTTCGGATAGGCGGCAGCGAAGCGTTCGGCCAGCGCGGGAACGAGGTACGTGCCGGCAGCCGGCGGCACGGCGAGCGTCACCGTGCCCCCCGGCCCGCTGGCTCCCTCGCGGAGCTCGGCCCGCGCCTGCTCTATCTGACGCAGAATTGCCTGGCTGCGCGCCAGCAGGGTCCGCCCGGCGCCGGTCAGCGTGACGCCGTGCCCGTGGCGGACGAACAACGCCGTCCCAACCTCTTCCTCCAGCCGCTTGATCTGCCGGCTGAGCGCGGGCTGCGACAGCCGCAGGAACTCCGCACCGCGACTGTAGCCGCCGAATTCGGCGACCGTCTGGAAGTAGCGCAGGGCCTTGCTGTCCATCGCGTGCGATTTATCGTCCAGGTAATATCACCTATAGGCGTTATGCCTTGGACGCAACGCCGCGGCAGTTCCATGCTGGACTTGTCCGGCGCGGGAGCCTGCCATGAAGTTCGGTCTGATGACCCAAATCCAGATGCCGCGGCCCTGGGGAGAGAACGCCGAGGTGCTGGCCTACCGACACGCCATCGACCAGGCGGTAATGGCAGAGGCGGCGGGCTTTCGGTATTTCTGGACCACTGAGCAGCACTTCTTTATGGAGATCGGACACAGCCCCTGCCCCGACATGCTGCTGGCGGCGATCGCCGAGCGCACCCGTGACATCCGGCTGGGCTTCGCCGTCATCCTAATGACGGTGCATAATCCCTTCATCATCGCCGAGAAGGTCGCGACCCTCGACGTCATCAGCAACGGACGGGTCGAGTTCGGGATGGGCCGCGGCTCAACGCAGTACATGGTGGAGGCCCTGGGCGTGGACCATTTCAGCGCGCGCGCGCAAGCCGGCGAGGCGACTGAGGCGGTGCTGCGGATGTTCGCCGAGGAGCACTTCGCCGGCTTTAAAGGAAAGCATTACGACTTGCCTTCCCGCTACGTCGTGCCGCGCCCGGTGCAGCGCCCACACCCGCCGCTATGGGTGGCTGCGTTCGAACTTCGAGACCTATGAACAGGCTGCCCGGATGGGCGTCGGAGTGATCGGCGTCACCCGCAACTCGATCGCCGAGACGAGACATGCCATTGCCAGCTACCGGCAGACTATTCGCGGCGACCGCTCCGGGTTTCTCGGCGGGTACGCGAACGAGCATGTGGCGGCGTTCGCTTTGGCGTGCGTGCATGAGGACGATCGGATCGGCCGCGACATCGCCTGCGCGGCAGCGCGGTGGTACAACGGCGACAACGAGGCCGTGCTTAACCATGTCCGGTTTGGAACCGCCGGCGGCCTCGAGAAGATTTCGGGCAAAGTTTCGCAGCCGCACCAACGACGAGCTGATCGACGACGGGATGGCGATCGGCGGCAACCCTGACACGGTGTGCCGCGTGGTGGAAAAATGGCAGGCGGCCGGCCTCGACCAGATGATCTTCGTGCTGCAGGCCGGACGCACCAGCCACGACCAGGTCATGCGCTCGATCGAGCTGATCGGCGAACAGGTGATCCCCCGCTTCGCCGACCGGCAGGCTGCGGCCGAATAGCGGGGTCGGAGTCCACATTGTAAGCGCCCACGAAGAGGAAAGGGGAGGCAAAAAGTGAAGCGAGTGACCTGGATGCTGGCTTTGGCGGCGGCGTTCGCGGCATACCTTGGCTGCGCCACAACCCCGGCTTCGGCGGAGCAGGGAAAGCTGGTCAAGGCCGAACTGGCGGCCTCGACGACATGGTGGGGTCAGATTCCCTTGATGGTGGCGATCGATAAGGGCTTCTTCAGGGATGCCGGCCTGGATGTCACGTTACGCAGCATCACCAACTCGTCGGACCGCATCGCCGCCGTCGCCTCCGGTTCCGCGGTGTTCAGCAACCTCGGCCGCATCGCTGTGATTGCAGACATGGCACGCGGCGACGAGAGCTTCTGGTACTTCGCCAATATCGACGATTCCCCCGGCAACGAGGGCTGCTGGGCCCGGCCCGGCTTCACCTCGTGGGCACAACTGAAGGGTCACAAGGTCGCGGCCAACACCTCGGCGCAGATCACGATGGACGGGCTGCTGCAGAATGCCGGCATGACCGAAAACGACGTTCGGTTCGTCAATCTGCCGCCGAACGAGATGGCCCCGGCGTTGGCCAAAGGCGACGTGGACGCCGCCTGCGTCTGGCAGCCGTTGCTGGCAGGGGTGAAGAAGGCGGTGCCCGGCGGCAAGCTGCTCGGCCTCGATAGTCTCAAGACGCGCCTGCACTCGGAGCAGCAGCCGGCGCTGATGGCGGCTTCGGCTTTGCGCGCGCGGCTCGGCTTGAAAGAGATCGGCTTAGATCACCAGTGGGCCGACGGGTCGGCCCATCTCGATCGGCCTGACCGGCTGCTCGCGTCGGCAATCTCCTTGCGTTGTCTCAATAGGTCGTCGGCCGCACCACGACGGCTGCCGGAGCGGGCGTTGTTGGCTGTCACCACCACGGACGTCGGTGCCGGCGCCGTCGCGACCGGCGTCGGGTTGCTAATCTCGCAGCCCGTGAGCGACATGAGCGCGATGGCGGCAGCGGCTGTCACGCGAACGGTGGTCTGAAGCATTGGCATCCTCTCGCAGGTAAGTGAACCGGTGCCGGTTCAAACCGCTTTACGCACAACTGTCCGGCAAGATTCCACACCTTTGTAGAACGCGGTTGGCGACAGGTCGGGGCGAGGACAAGGCAGCAGTCGACCATTCCGTTACAAGTATCAAACCCATCGGAATCGCCCCCTCTTGGCGACACCAATTCGCCGCGGGTCGGTCGCGCCCATGCGCGGACTCCTACGAGATTTCCCCTATCCGCGCTCAACTGAGCCGTGCTCATGCCGATGCCCGGGGCACGGTCTCCCCAGATGCGCGTCTGCCTGCGCTCGGCGCAGCTTGGGCAAGCTCGAGGTCGGCGCTACGGTGTTCGCAAATTGCAATGCCGGAAGGCGAGCAACGTCCCATCGGAGTGCACCAGGAGGGACTGGTCCAATGGAGGTGGATGCCCCCGCGCCAAAGGGCACCGTGTACCGCTTCGACTGTTTCACGCTCGATCTCGTCCGCGGCGCCTTGCTCGCGGCCGGTGGGACCGAGATCGCCCTGCGCCCGAAGGCTTTCGCGCTGCTGCGCCAGCTCGTCGAGAATGCCGGGCGGCTGATCGATCGGGGCGAGATCATGGCCGCGATCTGGCCAGGCGTGATCGTCACGGACGACAGCGTTACCCAGGCCGTCAAGGAGATCCGCCGCGCGCTTGGCGACGGGGAGCAGCGACTGCTGCGAACCGTACCGCGGCGCGGCTTCCTGTTCGCCGCAGAGGTCTCGCGCATCGAGGACAAGGGCACCCTGGTCGTCCTTCCCCCCGAACCCGATCAGGCACCGCCACTTCCGGCCACACACGGCCCCGTCAGCCGCCCCATGCTGGTCGTGCTGCCCTTCGCCAATATGACCGGCGATCCCGGGCAGGAATACTTCGCGGACGGCATCACCGAGGATTTGACGACGGCGCTCTCGCACCTGCGCTGGTTCTCGGTGATCGCTCGCAATTCGGCGTTCACCTACAAGGGTCGCGCGGTGGACGTGCGTCAGGTCGGCCGCGAACTCGGCGTCGGCTACGTGCTCGAAGGCAGCATTCGCAAGGCCGGCAACCGGGTCCGCATCTCCGCGCAACTGTGCGAAGCCGAGGCCGGAACGCAGGTCTGGTCCGGACGTTTCGACGGCGATCTCGCCGACATCTTCGACCTGCAGGACCGCATCACCGAGGCGGTGGTCGGCGCCATCGAGCCCAGCCTGCGGCTGGCCGAGGTCGAGCGCGCTCGGGCCCGGTCGACCGACAGCCTCACGGCTTATGACCTCTACCTCCGCGCCCTGCCGCATCGCTTCGCGACGCGAGAGGGCAGTGATGAGGCGCTGCGCCTGCTCCGCCGGGCCATCGCCATCGACCCCGGCTTCACCGCCGCCAAGGGCGCCCTCGCCAGCCTGCACATCATCCGGTTTGGACAGGGTTGGGCGGAAAAGGGCGATGTCGAGGAGGCGGTACGCTTCGCACACGACGTGGTGGATGCCGCCGGCGAGGATGCTCCGAGCGCCCTTGCCTGCGCCGGACACGCCCTGGCCTTCTTCGCCAAGGACTACGACTCCGGCAACGCGGCCGCCGAGCGCGCGCTGCTGCTGGCCCCCAACTCGGCACAGGTGCTCTGGGCGGTCGGCTGGCTCCGGGTCTATGTCGGCGACGCGCCAGCGGCGGTGACGCATCTCGAACGGGCAATGCGGCTCAGTCCGGTGGACCCGGCGAAGTTCTACGTCGTCACCGCGCTCGGTTTCGCCGACTTCCAGCTTCGCCATTACGGAAAGGCAGCGGAATTGGGCCGTCGCGCCCTCGGCGACCGGCCGAACTTCGTGCCGGCCCATCGGCTCCTGGTGGCCAGCCTCGCCGAGCTCGGCGACCATGCCGCGACCGAGGAGGCGCTCAGAGGCCTGCTTGTCGTGGCGCCGGGCTACACGGTCTCCATCGCCCGCACGCAGACCGGAATGCGCGACCCGGCGCTGTTCGAGGCGCTGCGCAAGGCGGGCCTGCCGGACTGACCGAAGCGACGTAAGTTTCCCTTCCCTGCCGGTGCTGTGCGGCGCCAACAATCGGCAAAGCTTCCGGACCGGGAAGGCGAGTTCCTCCCGATTTCGGTGAACCTTCCCGTATTGCACCGGCCAACGTCCGCGACATGAACGGGCGCGGTGAGGTCTGCTTCCCGGCATCGACGGCGCTGCAAACGCCGCCTTGCACAAGGAGAAAACCACCATGCAGCTTCAGCCGATTTCCCGCATCGCGCTTTTTGTTGCGGACGCTGCATGCGCCGATTTCGCGCTGCTGCCCGGCCTCCTCATCCGTCGCCTGGAGGCGGACGATCGCGCCGTCCTCGCGGCGCATCTCATCGCCCTGCCGCACGAGGATCGGCGTACCCGGTTCGGCGGCAATGTGAGCGATGCCGCGATCCGGCGGCACTGTGACCATCTGAATTTGCAAGAGACCATCTGCTTCGGCGCAGTCGATGCAATCGGCGACGTGGTGGGTGCCGCGCTCGGGTTCACCTACGGCGCCGCAGACGGCCGCCGTCCAGTTGCCGAAATCGCGGTGAGTGTTGTCCCGGCGTATCGCCGTCGCGGCCTTGGGTCCGATCTCGTCGCGCGGGTCTTCGATGCAGTCGCGGCGAATGGCGCGGATGCCGCGGTGTTCGAGTTCGACCCGTCCAACGGCGCGATCAAGGCGCTCGTTCGCCATCTGGGCGGGATGATCGCGCCGCTCGCCCATTCCTGCGTGATCCCCCTGCCGCCACCGGACCGCGGGGATGAACCCCGGGGCCGCACGACAGATCGCGCAGCAAACTTCGCGGTCGCCTGATTTCCGTTTGCACACGCCAGGCGGTCCCGGCGCCGTGGCCGGCAGCTCTTCGAGGGAAGGTCCCGATGGCTTTCATATCCAGGATGATGATCGCCGCGGGGCCAGCCCGGGCGAGCGGGGATCAGGCAGGCTCGTGCGCTGGTGGCGGCGCCGGTCCGAGCGTGTCCGGCGCACGGCGGAACGCCGCGAGCTGCTCGCCCTCGGCGATGGGTGCTGGCGCGACCTCGGCATCGGCCGCGCCGATGAGGAGGCCCGCAAACCGGATCGGTGCCCGTAAGTCTCGTCTCGAAAACGAAAATATTTCCACCACACAACCCGATACCGGAACGCAGAACCGAGGCCCTTCGTCTGGACCGCTTCAGCAGCTTCCATTCTCGCCAAGATAGATCGGCTACCTGTAGCGTCCGAATGAGTTAGAGTACTAGACTGTGCCGCAGACCGGGATGTATGAAATTCTCGCCTTCGGGCGTCAGACTAGTGGAGGAGGATGCTGATGCCACAGACATTTAGCTACTATGGGGGGGATGTTCCTGATCCCGTCTACAATGTACCGTGTATAGAGAAGGGAACTATTCAAGGCCGAGACTTTACCAATGTTCAGATAATGCCTTCCGGTGAATCTTCTTCGGTAGACTTGGATTTGTTTACAGATCATTCTGCCAATAGTATCGGCACGCTCGAGGTAAACGGCCTAGTCCTTTCTGGCAAGTCGTTTTTAAGCAAGATCGATATAGAGGGCCTGCGCGCGGGGGGCACGGACGTAACTACACTAACACTGACCTTCGAGGATCCGCCCGGCCCCGACCTGCCCTCCACCATCAGCGGCACTGAAGCCGGCCAGGCGATCACCGGCAACACGACGATCGATCCCTTCGCCAACGTAACCATCACCGACAGCAATACCGGCAGCCCGACCGAGACGGTGACCGTCACGCCGAGCAGCACCACCAATGGCACGCTGTCGGACACGGTCGGCGGCACCGTCGATAGCAACGGCGTCTATACCGTGACGGACAGCGCGAGCGCGGTTACCACCGACCTGGACGCGCTCACCTTCACCCCGGCCGCGATCGCGCCGGGCCAGACGATCACCACTGGGTTCACCATCAGCGACACCAATTCGGCAGAGCTGACCACGACCGATAGCACGACTAGCGTGATCGACACCGCCCCCGCCGTCGCCTCCACCATCAGCGGCACTGAAGCCGGCCAGGCGATCACCGGCAACACGACTATCGATCCCTTCGCCAACGTCACCATCACCGACAGCAATTCCGGCAGCCCGACCGAGACGGTAACAGTGACGCCGAGCAGCACTCTCAACGGCACGCTGTCGGACTCGGTCGGCGGCACCGTCGATAGCAACGGCGTCTATACCGTGACGGGCAGCGCGAGCACGGTTACCACCGACCTGGACGCGCTCACCTTCACCCCGGCCGCGATCGCGCCGGGCCAGACGATCACCACTGGGTTCACCATCAGCGACACCAATTCGGCAAACCTGACCACGACCGATAGCACGACGACCGTGGTGGCCACTGCTCCCTTCGAGCCGTCCACGATCGCCGGCACCGTGCCGGGCCAGACCACGACCGACGAGGCGACGAACTTCACCCCCTTCACCCACGTCACCATCACCGACCCGAACGGCGCCGGCGCGACCGAGGCGGTCACGGTGACGCCGAGCAGCACTCTCAACGGCACGCTGTCGGACTCGGTCGGCGGCACCGTCGATAGCAACGGCGTCTATACCGTGACGGGCACGGCGAGCACGGTTACCACGGACCTGGAAGCGCTCACCTTCACCCCCACGCCGCACGAGGTGGCGCCTGACCAGGTGGTGACCACCGGCTTCACCATCAGCGATACCAACTCGGCGAACCTGACCGCGACGGACAACACGACGAGCGTGGTGGCGACCGCGGTTGACGACCCGCCGACGCTGATCACGCCGGTGCTGTCCGACACGGTCGCCGAGGGTCAGACTCTGCAGGGACTTTACAACCAGTTGCTGGCCAATGTGAGCGACCCGGACTTCGGCGCGCAGGCCAAGCTAACCATCAGCAGCATCGGTCAGCCGAAGATGGGGTTCCTGACCTTCGACCCCACAAACCACGTGCTCACCTATACGGCGAGCGGCTTCAACCCCAGCCAGCCGACCGACAGCTTCACTTATACCGTCCCCGATCCTTACGGGGGTGGGAGCGTCACTGGTACTGTGGACGTGACCGTCACAGGGGCGAATATACCAACCCTCGTCGGCACCAATGTTACGGCCAACGGCACCGGCCAGCGCCTGATCGGGACGAACAGTAACAGCACGCTCGTCGGACACGGCGGTAACGACGAGATTTTCGGCGGAAGCGGCAACGACACGATCACGGCGGACGGGGCAAACAGCACGATCGATGGAGGGGCAGGCACTAACACGATCACGCTGAACGGCGCGCACGATACGGTCGTGCTGGAGCAAGGCGGGCTCGATCAAATCTCCGGCTTCAAGCTGGGGCAGCGGGGACTTGCTCGACCTCTCGCAGGTGCTCGGAGAGTTGCAGATCAATCTCGCCGGGGACTTCAGCAAGTATTTCTCGGTGAGCACATCCGGCAGCAATTCGACTTTGTCGTTCAACCCCGATGGTGTCTCGGCGGGCCCTGGGACCGCGCTCGCTGTGCTGCATGGCGTCGGGGCCAGCACCACGCTCAATACGCTGATCAATGACGGGAGCTTCAAGATTAGCTGACAGGTGGCCGCTCCCGAACGTTGAACTGGCCGACGCAGTCGCAATTTTGCAGCCAGCCAGGGCTACGACGCGATCAACGCGTTCACGGCAAGCAACGGCGACCTGCTCGATCTGCAGACGGCGCTGTCGAGGACAAGCCGGAACGAAAACCAGGCGACGCTCGGCAACTACCTCAAGGTGACCGACAGCGGGGCCGGATCTAACGAACGGTGCATTATGGTCAAACTCGCTGATGCGCAAAACAACGAGTAATGCCCCGTCATTGACCGCTAACCCGCATGGTTCAAAATTCTTGGATACCGTTGAAAAACTCCAAATCTTGCCAGGATGTGCCGGGTTCGGAGTTTCCGCGGAGTGGCGGTTCAGCTCGGGAACCAGCCGATCGACGATGATCGGCTGGTTGCGGATAGGGTTGGCGTTCAGGTGATGCAGACAGAGTGCGTTGGCGGCGCTCTGGTGATGAAGCGCACAAGCCTTGTCAGGTTCTGCACGATCGCCATCAATAGGAACTCGTCGGAGGCTCCGGTGATGCCGCGCAGCCGCAAACGACGGAATCCCAGACGGCGCTTGAGATGCGCAAAGCGCATCTCGATCTTCTTGCGTTCCTGCGCTGAGCGTTCGAATGCCTCGGTTCCCATCAGTGCCCGTACCTGCTCGCGCTCTGCTTCGAACAGATTGCGGGTTACGATGCGCTTCTCGCCTTTGGTGCAGCGCGCTTTCAGTGAGCAGGCACGGCAGTCCTTGGTGCTCGCATGATAGGGCATGGTCCCATCCGGACGGACCAGACCGGTGTTTCGCAGATGCTTGCCGCCGGGGCAGATGAACTCGTTGGAATCTGCGTCGAAGATGAAGTCGACACGCGTGAAGAAGCCGTTGGTCTGGTGTTCGTGATCAAGTAGCGGAACAAGCGGCTCGATCTCCCGTTGCATCAGCCAGCCGATCATCAGCCCTGAACCATAGGCGCTGTCCGCGGCAATCCGTTTCGGCCTCAGGTGAAAGCGCGTTTCGGCTCGCTCCAGCATGGTCTTGGTCGCATCGACCTCGGCGCTCCATCGAGCCGCGATGCGCTCCGGCGCGGCGATGAGCTGGTTCCAAGCGTGACAACATGCCTCGAGGATGGCTTCGTAGGTATCCCAGACGCGGTGGCTGAGCAGGTTGCCGCGCAGGAACTGCCAGACATTCTCCACCGGGTTGAGTTCGGGCGCGTAGGGCGGCAATGGTAAAAGCACGATGTTGTCCGGCAGCCTGAGCCGCGGCGAGCTGTGCCAACCGGCGCCATCCAGCAGCAGAACCGCGATCGCGCCCGCCGACTGTGATTCGGCATGGAAAAAGGCCCCCCTTGGAGGGGTGATCGGCGTCCAAAAGGGACCCCCTCTGACGAGTGGGTTCACGATGGTTTCCGTGTTGCACGGGAGCCTGGAGCGGGATGCTGGTTTTGGAGACGATCGCGAAGATCCGCCGGGCGTATTTCGTCCAGAAGAAGCCGATCAGGGCGATCTGCCGAGAGCTGAAGGTTTCGCGGAAGGTGGTGCGGAAGGTTCTGCGATCGGAGGCGACCGAGTTCCATTACGAGCGGGCTGAGCAGCCGCTGCCGCGGATCGGCCCCTGGCAGGACGCACTGGATCGGATGCTGGCGTTCGAACGAGGCGAAGCCCAGGCGCGAACGGTTGACGCTGATCCGAATGTTCGAAGCGCTTCGCGGGCTCGGTTACGACGGGGGCTACGACGCTGTGCGGCGCTATGCGCGGGTGTGGCAGCGCGATCGGGCGGCGACCTCGGTTGACGCGTTCATTCCGCTCAGTTTCGCACCGAGCGAAGCCTATCAGTTCGACTCACATGAGCACAGTCAAGACAAATCGCAGGCTCCTGAATTGTTTTCGGCATCCATGGCCTGAGCCAAATTGCATGACACGGCCTGTTTTCCAGTACCGGTTCAAACTCACATACGGTCGCCGCAATTTGCGGCTGCACCAATATCCCGCGTGCGTCGCGGCGATGGCTCAGGAGAACGAGACCATTCTGGAGCTCGGCATTGGTTGCCAAATCGAACTACGGTTCGTCCACCTGGATCCCGCCAGGATCAAAAGGTCCCCTGGGAGATTACAAGATCAGCTTTGTAGCACGCTTCAGGCAGCCTTCATCACGGCGCCCTCGATAACGAGGCCGATTGTGGCTGATGGCGCAGCCACAGCCATGCGAGTTGGATAAGGGTCGTTCGCAATCGCGCATTACCCGCCTTGGATACCCCTTGCTCGCGATCGATCGAGCCGCTCTGCCAGGGTGTTGGCGCTAGACCTGCATAAGAAGCGACCTGGCGTCGGTTATCGAAGTGCCTGAATAACCCTTCCGACCAAAGGATGGCTGCAAATTCCGGTCCTATGCCTTTGATCCCAAGCAACATGGCTGCCGGTGCTGCTACTGTACCATGTTGCGCAGCAAGCAACGCGTCCCGCTCGCCCTCGACGATCTTGATCTGCTCGAGCAAGAGTTCGAGCCGATCGAGTTCACGCTCGATCTGGCGTTTGAGATGGTCGGGCAAGGAACGGCCATCACCCGTCTTGAGCCCCTCGAGCCGTCGCCGACGATCGTGGCGCAGTGGCTCATACCGAGATATGCCCTGAGAGAACAGCAATCCCTTGATCCTGTTGACGTGCAGGACGCGCTCGTCGGTCAAGGTCTTTCGTTCCCGACAAAGTCGGCGGCGATCTTCTTCCTCGGGAGTTGGCGCTTTGACCATTGCACACACCCGGGGTTCGTCACGCTTGTAGGCCAACAGCGTCCGAACCAACGCTTCTCCATCAATCTTATCGGTCTTCGCCCTTCGACGTCGCCGTGACGTCGCAACAGATGCGGGGTCCACAACGTGGCTTTCGACCCCTTTACCCTCCAGCGTGCGATGAATCCAGAAGCCGTCAAGCCCGGCTTCCTGTATGACGATGATTGGAGCCGCTTTCCCAGTTCGAACAAAGACCTTCTTCCTGAGTTCTGCAAAACGAGTGAATAATGCGCATACATCTCCGACGGGAACGGCGTACTTTGACATCTTCTCGCCGTTGCCTGGCGACACTGACGTGACAAGCCAGATCGAGCGGCTGAGTTCCAAGGAAACAAAAATTGCGCCAATATCGGTGCAGGTAGCGGTTGGTTCTTCGTGTCGTCCGGCTATTAACTGCATGGGCTGTCTCCAGAGTTACGAGATCGCGACCGCACTCTGCCACAGCGCCGGCCGCTATCTACCGTCTTCATAGGATCTGGAGCCACGAGGTGGTGCTGATCAACGGCGCGGTGGTGACGGTGAAAGTGGCGCACGTCCGGCTGTGTTACAGCCGGATGTTGTTCGTGCGAGCCTACCCGCGCGAGACGCAGGAGATGGTGTTCGACGCCCATGATCGGGCGTTCGCGTTCTTCAGGGGCTCCTGCACGCGCGGCATCTACGACAACATGAAAACCGCCGTGGAGGCGATCTTTGTCGGGCGCGAGCGCGCCTACAATCGGCGCTTCTTGCGGATGTGCAGCCACTATCTGGTTGATCCGGTTGCCTGCAATCCGGCGTCGGGCTGGGAGAAGGGACAGGTCGAGAACCAGGTCGGTCTGGTACGGGAACGCTTCTTCACCCCGCGGCTGCGTGTGAAGAGTTACGATGAACTGAATGCCTGGCTATTGGACCAGAGCATCACCTACGCCAAGACGCACCGCCACCCGGAGCTGCGTGAGCAGACAGTTTGGCAGATGTTCGAGGCGGAGCGCGCCAGTCTGGTACCGTATGCCGGGCGCTTCGACGGGTTCCATGCGGTGACCGCGGCGGTGGCAAAGACCTGCCTGGTTCAGTTCGACAGGAACAAATACTCGGTGTCGGCCCAGGCCGTCGGGCGGCCGGTGGAAATCCGCGCCTATGCCGATCGGATCGAGTTACGCCAGGACGGGCGGGTTGTCGGCGATCACCGCCGCTGCTTCGGGCGCGACCAGACGGTGTTCGATCCCTGGCACTACGTGCCGGTTCTGGCGCGCAAGCCCGGTGCGTTGAGGAACGGCACTCCGTTCAAGGATTGGGTGCTGCCCGCCGGGCTGGAGCGGGTCCGCCGCAAGCTTGCTGGGGCGGCCGACGGCGACCGCCAGATGGTCAACATCCTCACCACGGTGCTGAGCGACGGCCTGCCCGCGGTTGAGGCGGCGTGCCTGGAAGCGCTGCGCGAGGGTGTGCACTCCGCCGACGTCATCATCAACATCCTGGCCCGGCGGCGAGAACCCGCACCACCGCTGACGATCACCACGCCGGATGCACTGCGGCTGCGCCACGCACCTAGCGCTGATTGCACGCGATACGATAGCCTTAGGAGTGTCCACTGATGGAACGGTCCGAGATTCTCGCCGCCATGGGCGAGCTGAAGCTCTATGGGATGAAGGCAGCATTTGATGAAGTCATTGTGGCCGCGACGGTCATGACAACGGCGCCGCCCACCACCAGGGTACGGCGCAGATCGATCAGCCGCGGCGATGACGCGGGCCGGCGCCGAGCGCCGGGCGAAGTACGTAGCGACTGGATGGGCATCTCCAACGGCGCCTCGGGCGGGAGCGGCCATGGCGCATCCGCCGGCGCGGCGGCCGCATTCAGGAGGGCGTCCACCGGGCGATCCAGGTCTCGGTCAGCGGCTTGTCGCCGTCCATCAGACGGACGTGCATTTCGACCACCTTCTCCCCGCCGGTATCGAGTTCGAAACTCACCCGCCAGCCTTTGAGTTCGGGGTTCTGTTCGACCACCGGATTGAGAATCTTCCCTTTGTCGGAACCGACATCGAGGCCCGGCGGCGTGTCCGCTGCCATGATTTGAGCGGCAGGCCGGCGAAATCGATGATGAACTGGCGATGCTTCCCATCGAAGGAGGTGCCGCTGCGTGTTTGCACAACGTCCGCCACCGGTCCTGGGTTCGGCGGCGACCAGCACCAGGACAACCGGTAGGCGAATTTGGGCTCGCTCTTGGCTTTCAAGGGATCGCGGGGGCGCCAGAACGCCACGATATTGTCGTTGATTTCTTTCTTGGAGGGGATCTCCACCAACTCGACAACGCCCTGGCCCCAACCGCCGACCGGCTCGACCCAGAGGGAGGGCCGGTTTTCGTAATGCGACTCCAGGTCCTCGTAGCCGGCGAAACGGCGCTGGCGCTGCATCAGCCCGAAGCCGCGCGGATCGGTGTCGGAGAAGGCGCTGATCTGCAGGCTGGCTGGGTTGTCGAGCGGCCGGAAAATACGCTCGTCATGGCCGGTGCGCAGCACGAGACTGTCGGAATCGTGGACGGCGGCGCGCCAGTCATCGACGCCGGCGCGGTCGTTCGCGGCGAAGTAGAACATGGTGGTCAGCGGCGCCAGGCCGGCCAGCGCGATATCCACGCGTGGGAAGATGACCATGTCGGTATCGAAGACCGTCGCCTGGCCGGGACGGATCGCGAAATGGAACGCGGCGGCGGCGCTCGGACTGTCGAGCAGGGCGTACACGTCGACGACGTCCGCTCCCGGTGTCGGGCGCTGCAGCCAGAAGCTGCGGAACAGGGGGAATTCCTCGCCGGATGGATCCGCCGTTTTGATCGCCAGCCCGCGCGCCGACAGGCCGTATCCCTGGCCGCGCGCGACGGCGCGGAAATAGCTGGCGCCGAGAAAGGTGCAGACCTCGTCGAAATAGTCGAGCCGGTTCAGCGGATAATGCAGGCGAAAGCCGGCAAAGCCGAGCTCTGCGTTCGAGGCGGCGGCCGGCAGTTTTACCTTGTCTGAAATGAACAGGTCCGGGCTGTAGCGGATCGGGGTGGCCTGACCGCCGGCGACCTCGAAAATATCCACGCGGTCTTTGTAGAGAAATCCCCGATGGAAGAATTCGGCGGTGAAGTTGATGCCCTGACCGCGCCAGAGCGCTTTCTCCGGGTTGAAGCGGATCGATCGGTAGTCTTGATACGTCAGGTTGGCGAGTTCCTTGGGGAGTGTCTGGTCGGGCGGCTTGTACGGCTGCGCCGCGAGCGCGCGGGCATGTGCGATGACTGTGTTGCTGTCGAACGGTTCCATTGCTGGAGCGGCGGGTGCGGGCGCCGCGCGGGCGATCGTGTGAAGCAGGGAGAGGGACGCGGCGCCCCCCAGGATCGATCGACGATGCACTGTCTTCTCCTGCTGCCCTGAGAAGCAGTCAGCCGCAGCTTCGCGGCAAGAATGCGCCAGGACTGGGTGCTCAAGGAGATGTGCCATGCCGATGATGGGACCCTGCTGGGCGGCGGAGGGACCCGAGCGCAGGGTCGAGCGCTGACGGCAGCCGCTAAGTGTCCGTCCGGCGACTTTGAGAGTCATTCGAATCGCTTAACGGAACCGGCTTGAACGGATCGGTTTGGCTGTGATTCGCTGTGTGGCACCGATTCGCGAGGTGCCCGATGTGACGACCGAGAACCGCCGTCGATATGACCGTGACCAGCTGCGTTATCCCAGCGACCTCACCGACGCGGAGTGGCAGCTGATCGAGCCCTTGATCCCGCCTGCGAAGCGCGGTGGCGGCAAGCGCACGGCGAACGTGCGCGAAGTCGTCAACGGCGTGATGTATGTGCTGAGCACCGGCTGTCAGTGGCGCTACATCCCGAAGGACCTGCCGCCACGAAGCACAGTGAACGGCTATTTCTGCTTGTGGGGTTGCGAAGGCACGTTGCAGAAGATCCATCACACACTCTACGCCAAATGCCGCGAGCAGGCCGAACGTGAGGCCAGCCCGACCGCCTGCGTGATCGACAGCCAGAGTGTGAAAAGCGCAGAAAAAGATGCTATGGGGCGGGCGGCGAGGGTGAGGCATCATCGACGCTGCCAGACAACCGATGAGGTGCCCCATGTCTCAAGTGGATGACCTGAGCCGTTCCCTCACCGCCTTTGATCAGAATACCACACTGATCGCTGTTATCGATATGAGCCTGAAGAGCTGGCTTGTCGCGGCGATCGTTCCTGGACTTAGTCGTGCGCCGCTCAAGAAGCTGGAGGCGCATCAAGACGACGTTCTCCGGTTGCTGCACCCGGTAGCGGAATGAGGCCACGAAGGCCGGCCGCAAGATCAAGCGTTTGGTTGTGGCCTTTGAGGCTGGTCGTGACGGGTTTTGGCTCGCGCGGTGGTTACGGAACCGCGGTATCGAAGCGTATGTCATTCACGCCGCCAGCGTTGCCGTGTCGCGGGAACATAGGCGAGCGAAGACAGATCGGCTTGACACGGAGATGCTGAAGCGTGCCTTCCTCGGCTGGCTGCGGGGAGAACCGGAACATCAAACGTGGCGAGGCGGCGGCGCGGTATCTCTAGGAGACGATCTATTGTGCGCGCGGCGAGATGGAGAACCGGATCAAAGAGTGCCAGCTCGACCTGTTCGCCGATCGCACTTCTGCGGCGACCATGCGGGCCAATCAGTTGCGCCTGTGGTTCGCCTCGCTGGCCTATGTGCTGCTGTGCGCGCTGCGCCGGATCGGGCTGGCGGACACGCAGTTTGCGGCTGCCGCCTGCGGGACGATACGGTTTAAACCGCTGAAGTTGGGGGCGCTGGTGCGGATCAGCGTGCGGCGGGTCAAGCTAGCGGCCCGGCGCTGGGCAACAGCTTCTTTTGTCGCCCCCGCCGTGGCGCCAAGCACCGTTGCGTTGACCTGTTGGGGCGCCTGCACGGCCGCCGTGCAGGATGCACCGACCATTCCGTGCGTTGCCGATACGCCGGCAAGGAGCGCCGGAGCGGTCTTCGCTCCGCAGCGCGGCATTGCGGCAAACGGGTTCTTCTTTGAGGGTAGTGGGCCGGCTTCCTCGTCGTGGCGGTCCCCTCGGTCGTCAGGCAGTGACACCCTATCATTTGAGGTATTACTGCCAAATTGTCAACCATTTCATATGGTTAGACCCGGGCAGTGATATCAGTGACACCAGTGACGGGGTTTCAACTCTCGGGAAATCCGACGCCATCCGGATTGCGGACGGGAGGGAGGGGCACCTCCTTTTCCCTACGCTCGAACCCCTATCACTGATTTCACTGACTCTCTCTCAACCCCTAGAGAATCCTAGAAAGAATGGGCAGTGACACCTGCCTGTAACTGTAGAGCCGAATGTCACTCCTGCGGGGGGGGTGTCACTGCCGAGGGGTGTGACCGGGGGACGCGACAACCAGACCATGCGCAGGTCCGGATGCTGCCGCCTGGAATGTCGTGCCTGGGCCATACCTCACGTCGTGCACGACTCTGCCTCAAACGATGCTTGTTTTTGGTAGCACAATCCTGCACCATTCAACCAGAGGTATAGCCCCCCCCCTCACGGGATAGAACAATCCGGGAACCGCATGACTGATGCCGTCCCGAGGCCGAGGCAGGAGCACTATGAAATTTCATCACATCCGCCTGCTAACACTCGCCGCTCTAGGCTGTCTCATTTCCGTAGCCGGAAAGGCCGGCACGATCCCGACACCGACATTCGACTGGAATCCGCGACCGCTGCATCTGGACGGGTCGAAATTCACCGCCGACATGGTGCAGCTGTCGGACTTTGGACAGATCGTTGTGAACCCCGCGACCGGAGCTTTTACCGAGGCTGGATATCTGCCGGTTCTCGGATTCGCCCTCAACGGACACGCGATCAGCCCCAGCCGTTTCGACGATCCCTCCGGCGATGGATGGGGCGCCTTTGTGCGTTATCAGGCGACGGGCACACAGGCGGTGACGTCGAGCGGGATCGTCGCAACCTACTCGTCGCTCTCATACTCGGTTTATGGCTTCAACGGTCTCGCGACCTACGGGCTTGGTGCGACCGGAGTTGCCTATGAGAGCGGCGGCACTGACCTGACACTGCTTGGCGATGGTAGTCTGATCCAGGGCACGGTGACCCTGGTGCCGACTGCCTTCGAGGGCACAACACCAGTCCAATTCGCGGCGTATGGCAACATCCAGGCGACCATTGCCGATGTGCCGCATCAGTTTTCATCGAACACCTTTCTCGGGTTCGATTTGCACGTGGTGCATCCGCCGGGCGAACTGTTTCCCATTTCGGCCACCACCTTCGAGGCGGATGGCGGGTCCAGTTCCACCGCGACTCTGATTGCAAGTCGGGGCAATTCAGCCCACGCTCAATTTGGGGCCTCCGTCGCAGCGGTGCCGGAGCCGGCATCGGCCCTGCTCCTCGCCGTTGGACTGGTTCCAATCGGTGTTGTCAGTCGCCGCCGGAGGTGAAAGGCACGCCAGGGCAGCTTCGTCGATGCGTTTTTTTCCACCTTTGCCGCGCAAGCGATCCCGCAACCTGTCGCCGCTTTGCATGCGCCAGCACTATCGGGGGAACACAACCGTGCCGCATCGCGAAGACGAGACCAAATCGCCCGATGCACTCCGGGCGCGAGCATGGCGGGCGCGACAATTGGCGCATCGTCTTTCCGGTGACGAGGCGGAACCACGACTACTGGCGTTTGCCGGTGAGTTGGAGGCGCGAGCGACAGCCCTGGACGGCAACATCTCGGCTGGAACCGATCGCCCTCCCTGCTAAGCAGAATCCGGCTGGTTGACCAACGATTGGCGATCGGATTCGCTTCCGGCACCGATTCGCAGGTGCACGGCATGGCTGGAAAGTCGCCACTCTCGGCAACCGAGGAACAACGAGCCGCCCTGAGATTCCTAGCTGGCTCGCGTGATCGCGGCGAGGCGGACCGGGCCCGCGCGTGTTGTTGACGCTGGCCGGCTGGACCAGCCCGCGGATCGCCGAGGCGTTCGGCGTGCGCGAAGACACGGTCCGCCTGTGGCGCAGCGCCTTCATGGAAGGCGGCGTCGAAGCGCTCAAGGCCAGTGTGGCGCCCGGCCCAGCCCCGGTGAAGAGTGAAGCGGCTTTCCGCGTCGTCACGCCCTTACTGGAGGAACCGGTGGCCGACCGGCGCAACTGGACGCTTCCTCGGCTGCGCGCCGAGATCGAAGCGCGTGAGGGCGTTCGCATCAGCCGGTCGCAATTATCCAAGGCGCTGCGCAAAAAAAGTTCCGTTGGCGGCGACCGCGACACACGCTGAAGGGACGCCAGACCGCCGAGGAGGTCGAGCGGGTCGGCCTGCGCCTGCAATTGCGCAAACAACAGGCTGAAGCCGGAGACATTGTTCTGCTCTACGGCGTAGAAAGCGAGGCACTGACGCATCGCTATCTCGCGCGCGTATGGGCCAAAGTCGGGGCGGACTTGCGTGTGCCGGCACCGGGCCAGGCCAAGAAGGTCGCCATGCTGGGCTCCCTCGATCACGTCACACGCCAACTCATCGTGCACACCAGCCCAACCAAGCGCAGCAGCGACTTCGTCGCCCATCTCGAGCAATTGGATCGGCGTTACGGTCCCAAGCCCGGCCAACCCACCAAGCCGGTAGTGCTGGTCGAGGACAATGGTCCGATCCATACCAGCAAGCTCTCTCTGGCCGCGCTGGCTGCCCGTGCGCACTGGCTTACCGTCGAGTGGTTGCCTAAGTATGCGCCGGAATTGAACGACATCGAGGTCGTCTGGCACGATCTCAAGGCATCACCTCGCCCATCAAACCTTCGCTGATGCTGACGAACTTGATCGGGCGATCCACCAAGCAGTGGACAAGCTGAACACAGAGCGCCGGGTGCTTCCGTTGGCCAAGCCGCGAATCTCTGCTTAGACTAGCCACCCCGCGGCCGACCTGGCCGGCGGTGGTGGACGCAGCAGACTGGCTGCGGAGCGAACTCGGGGTGTCGAGATCGCTCTGGGGGGGCGTGCCTTCCATGGGGCGGGAGGAGGTGGCCGCCGCACGACTGATGCGGTTACAAGTAAAATATAATTTAAGAACTGACGAGCCGGACCTCCTGACAGGCCGGCCCGCTTTCAAACCCGATTCACCTCGGGGAAACCTGGAAATGGCAGCCGCACGCGGCGCACAGGATGGTATTGACCGCCTCGCTGTTCAGCCCCGCCGTCCAGCCGATCTGCTGGCAGTCCGGGCACTGGGTCCAGCCGCTGTAAAAGAACTGCCCCTGAACCTCTTCGTCCGGCGGCGCCGAAACCATCCGCAGGACGGACGTCTCGGGAGCGGGAAGGGCACCCTTGATTTTGACGCCGCGTCGTACATCCATTTTCGTTGTCATGCTAACCTCCTCCTGAATAAAAGACTTCCGGGTGGGCCCCGCGGAACACCGGATGATATAGTGACACCCGCCGGCGCTCCAGGTGAAGCATTTCAGCTCCGGCGCTTCCCTTCTTGCTTGCCAACCACCCCCGCTGTCAGTCTATTCCGCTCGCGTAAGTCCCCGGGGGAAGCATGCTGAAGCTGGCCGCTGTCACTCTGCCTCTACTGGCCCTCACGGCATGTTCGCTTGGCGGCCAGATCGGCCGCAACTCCGCCGATTATAACCAGACCATTGAATACGCAACCAATAATATGCTGGCAACCAACTTTCTGCGTGCCCGCGATCAGATCCCCCTCTACTTCACCGACCTGTCGCAAATCCGCGGCTCCCTGCAGTTCGGCACAACCGCCACGGTCGCCGCCCCGTTCGGCAACGCCGACGTCGCCAACCAGCGCACCCGCAACATCGCCGGCGGCGCCATCTCTATCTCCACCAGCCCCACCTTCGATATCGCGCCGCTGAACGACACCATCTTTACCGAGGGGCTGCTAAAACCGATCGACCCCGCCCTTCTCGGCGACTACCTCACCCAGGGCCTTTCCCAGACCCTGCTCTTTCGCCTTTTCGTTGAGCGCATCGAGTTCGTGATGATCCCCACACCGCCCGCCAGTGCGGATAGCGCCGTCGTCTGCGGTTACGAGAACACGCCGTTCCCCTCGAACGCGGTCTCGGCTCCGTCCGACAACACGCGGGGGAGCACGCCGCCATCGCCATGCCCGCCGCCTGGTTTCCCAGCCACGACAAGCTTCGACCAGCTCCTCCCGCAGCTTCCGCTGATCGTCCACAACTACACAAAACTCACACCCTTCGGGCCGCCCGTTCGCATCGAAGGCGCCGTCCGCCTCAGCGATCTCGTGCGTGCCGAATTTCCGGTCTATGCCGCGAGCTCCACCAGCGAGAAATCCGGTGGTGCCGACAGCGGCTCCTTTTTGCTGCTTCCCGCGCGTGGGCACAGCGATGAATACCAACTCTACAAATCCTCGTCTGCCGTTGCCATCTGCATCCCAACCATCATCAACGGCCTGCAAAAATACCTCACTGCGGAATTGGAAGAAGCCTGCTTCGCCGATCGCGTGACCCAAAGCCCGGAGGAACGCGGCACATGGAAGGTCCGCATCTATTTCCGCTCGGCTCAGGCGATCTTCGAATATCTCGGCGCGGTGCTGCGGATCGAACAATTGAATCAGACCCGAGCGGCCAAGGGACAAAGCCCGATCCCACGGCCCTCAGGGCTGAATTTCTACGTCAACGCCGGATACGATCCTTCAGCCCGCGTCAATCTGACCTATAACGGCCGCTTCTATCACATCGATGACAGCGCGCCCTCGAACAACACGCTCCGGATCATGAGCATCCTTAACCAGCTCCTGAACACGCTCAAAAGTGCGAACGAAATCCCGGCGACCAAAGCAGTGGAAGTCGTACCCTAAAAGCGAAGCGGAACCCTTGTGCGGGCTCCGCTTGACTGCCTCTCAGACGCTCCCTTACGAACCGGCAGCGATACCCACGTCGCCGTCCCGGTCGTAACCCAGGCGGTAGCTGTAGCCGTCGTGCACCACGGCGCGAACCACTTCATCATACCGGCCATGGCTGGTGCGGATCTGAACCACCGCGTCCGGCGAACCATTGGTGCAATCGATCGAGCCGGAGCCATACGGCGTGATCGTCCAATCATCCACGGCGCGGCCGTTGCACGTCATGGAGAAGTGCAGCGTCTGATCGGTGACGTTGTGGAACCGCATATCGGCCTTGGCACCAGTCGCGGCGCCCACGAAAGCCAGAACACCGATGGCGGCGGCGATGCGAGTAATCTGAGTCATTGTGTCCTCCTCGGGCGATCGGTGGGTGGGGTTCATTCCCTATCTCCCGTCGTCGCAGGTGGAATATACCCACGCCCAAGGGGACCGGAGGTGAAAGACTTCAGAGGTGAAGCGTTTTTGCGTCGTCGCCGCCGTCGACCAGCTCCTGCAGCCGGTCCGGCTGCAAGATCGTCAACCGCGCTCGGTCGCTATCGTACAAAACGACACCACGCCACTCGTTCAGGATGGTGATGATGCTTCGCGTCGTCGCACCCAAGAGATTCGCCAGGTCGTGCTGGCGAAGCCGGCTGCTCAGCACCAGCCCATGCTCGGTTTTGTGTCCGTGCTGTTCGGCCAGATACAGAATCTGCCGCGCCAGCACGACCTTCAGGGGTTCGAACGTCCTGTCCTGAAACAACCCGAATGTGCGCCGCAGCCGATGCGCCAGCATGCGCGACAGATTGGCGCCCAGCAGTGGCGCCTCTTCCAGCGCGGCAACGAAGGTCGGCGCCGGAATGCGTAACAGGCGCACCCGCCCATCAGTGATCGCGCCGGCGGTGCGCGGGCCCGGATCGATCACGCCGATCTCACCGAACACGTCGGCTATGCGGAACACCTCGATCATCAGCCGCTTGTCCTGGCGATCGTTGATCGCGCCCATCTCGACATGGCCTTCGCCACCAATGATGGCATAGACCGCGTCGGCTCGGTCGCCCTGCGCGAAGAGCTTGGTGCCGCTGCGAGGTTCGGACGTCGTTGTGCCGCGTTCCAGCCGGCGCAGCGCATCCTCGGAAAGGTTGGCAAAGAGATGGACCTTGGCGAGCAAGCTTGCCGGCATGCCGATCCCCGATCGAGCCTCGTTCTGGCCGCACTTTAACCGAATGCACACTGATACGCGATAGGCTCTGGGAACAGCAGCGCGTGCCACTGCAACGCGTGCTGACCGCCCCCGCGGCTCTGAGTTCTGTGGCGCCCACGATCGCCACGAATACGAACTCTACCTGGCGGTCGAGAACATCGACCACGCCCGCACCAATGCTCGACGAGTTCTATCACGTCGCATTCCGAAGGAAACTATACGATCCGATCAGTGAGTTGCAGGTTGCCCTTGGTCTCTGGCGCGCCGATTACGACCAGCACCGAGCGCATCCAGGGCAGATACTGCGTCGGCAAAACCTCCATGCAACCCCTCATTGACGCCTCCCAACTTGCGCGCGACAAGCAGATCGGAGGTGAGCGACCGCTGTCACACGCCGCTTGATCGTCACCGCCAAATGACCCTGACAGTCGGATCAAATAGAGACTTGTGCACATTAGGTACGGAACGAACTTGTCCACCTGACGCCGGGCATGCATGGTAGGGATCGGAGCGAATGGAAACCCTTGCGTTGGATGCTGCCGACGTCGTGGCCTGCTGCCGGGCGGTTCCATTGCCGCCCGCGGACACGATCGCCGGATCTCTCACAGCGACCTATCGGCGCTGGGACATCCGGAACGATCCTGAGCTTGTTGATCTCGGACACGCCTTCGTCGATCAACTTGGCGCGCAGCGGGAACCGCTCGGCCATGCCTGCATCGAAGCCGCGGAACGCGTAACACGCTGGCGCGGCTACGCCTATCACTCCGCCTGCCACCATGCGGAGGTCGCCACGAACACGATGGTCATCGCTACCGTCGCCGGTCGAAGGGGCGACATCGTTCGCAACCATGATTGTCTGCTCATCCTGGCGGCCAGCCTCGCGCACGATCTCGACTACGACACTTCACGCACCGGCGCGCCGCCATACGAGATGGAGGCCATCTCCGCCCAGGTCCTCGACACCATTGCAGCCAAGTGCGGCGTCGTGCCCGCCGACCGCCAGATTCTGCGCTGCCTCATCCTGGCGACCTGGCCCGGCTTCCGCGCGAACCTTCGCGCAATCCTTGCCGGCCGCCGCCCGCGCAACCCGATCCCGGCGCCGCTCCGCCCCATCCAGCAGCACGCACGCCTCGCCGCCATCCTCTCGGACGCCGATCTGCTTTCCTCGGTCGGCCTGACCGAGCAATGGCATGAGGTTCAGCGTGACCGGCTGCAGCGTGAAACCGGGCGCCCCATCCGCGCGAAGGACGACGCCGCCTTCATTGAGACCATCGTCGGCCCTGGCTTCCTCAGCCTCGGTGCGCAGTATTTCGACACGAACCTGGCCCGCATCCGCGCCACCATCCACGCCGCCATGTAACGGTCTCTACGCCCGCAGCCCGTAGCTGTTGATGATCGCCCGCACTTCGTAGGGCCGCAGCGTCGGGAACGCGCCCAGCAGCAAGGCACACAGCCCGCTCACCATCGGCGTGGCGAAGCTCGTTCCACTCATAACCGTATAACCGCCGCCGGCCGCCGCCACGGTAATGGCATCGCCCAGCGCCTCCACCTCGATCGTGCGCTTCGGACGGTAGCGCAGTGCCATCGGCGGCAATTCCCCGTTATCCACGCCGATGACGGACGCGAATTCCGCTGGAAACCCGTCATCGGAGATCGGCATGTTCCGCCGCGCTGCGACCACAACCTGGTCCTGGTAGTATGCGCGCTCGCACGATTCCACCAGCTCCGGCACCAGCTTGGCCGACGCCGCCAGGCTCATATTGATCACCCGATGGCGGGAGCGCACCGCCAGCCGCAGTCCCGCCACCAGATCGTCGCCCGAGCCCTTGTTACCCGGCTGCAGCACGCGGATATCAAACAGCCGGGCATTGGGCGCCGTGCGGGCGATGATGCTGGCCACGCCCGTGCCATGGCCGAATGTGTCGTTGTTGGACGGCATCTCGACCTCGATCACCGCCTTGTTCTCGATCCGGCAGGCGCTGACCACCCGGCCCGCTAGATCCGGATGCGTCGCATCCACGCCGCTGTCGATGATGGCGACATCCAGCGGCTCCAGCGGACCCTCGGCTAGCTCGCCGAGCGGCCGCTGCAGCGCCGCCAGCAGCGCCGCCGGCCCATCCTGCGCCGGCATCAGGGGCCGACGACGAGCCGCTCGATACTCCCGAGCAGCGCCGCCACCTCCTCCATCGCTTCAGGCCGGACGCGTGCGATCGCCGCGACCGAGCGTGCCAACTGCCCCTCCGGCCCGTCCTGGCCGGCCCGGGCGCCTGCTTCCGCCTCTTCCTTCAGGCGCGCCAGATGGCGCGCCTGATCCACCAGCACGCCCGCGATTGCCGCGAACCCACCGAACAGCTTGCCGTCCTGCGTCGTAAAGCGTTTGTTCTTCTTGAAACTGACCGCGGTGATCACGCCAACCAGTTCCGATCCGGACAGCAGCGGCGCCGCCATCACCGCCTCCGGTCCGCTCGTACCTTGATCCAGCCGCGCCGATTGCTGCACGTCCTTATAGGTCGGCGCGCCGATCTGCACCTCCAGCGTCGCTGCCGCCAATCCGGTGATGCCCTGCCCCAGCGGTATGCGCTGCCCCAGCAGCGCCGCTTCGGAATCCGCATTGCCGATCGTCATAGCGAAGCGCAGATCGCCCGCCTCCGGGTCCAGCACCAGCAGTGAACCCTCGTCCCCGTCGGTGACGAGCAGCCCCATCCGGATCAGCAACCGCAACGTGTTCTCATACTCTGATTGCGGTTGGATGTTCAGGTAACGATTGAGCAGTGACTCGAACCCACTCATTGGCATCGCCTCAGGTTGCGGCAATCGTTGTGGTGCCGACGGGCAGGCCGCGTTTGGGTCCACCGGCTTTCGGAAGTGGCGCGTCGGAGAACGGATCGACGCTCTGGCCCGGCGCGAGGCTCGGCATCGGCAGGCTGCGCACCTCCAGATGGGCCGTGCTGGTCAGCGCCTCCCGCGCCGCGAGCAATTCGCTGAAGAGCGACGGCCGCGCGGCCAGCTCATCCGGCGTGCCGATCTCGGCGAACCGGCCGTCCTGCAGACAGCAGACCTGGCCGGCGAAGCTGCGCACGAAAGCCAGATTGTGCTCGACCATCACCACCGTCAGCCCGGCGCTGGCGCGGCGCAACCCATCCAGCAACACGCCCATGCTGAGCTGGTCCACGCCAGTCGTTGGCTCGTCCAGCAGCATGATTTTCGGCCGCCGCAGCAGCACGCGCGCGACGGCGAGCAACCGGCGCTCCCCGCCCGACAAGCCGCGGCCCGCCGTCCGCGGCACCTCGACATCCAGCGGGCGCTCGCCTCCTAGCTTGACGAGGGCGGGCCATAACCCGGTGGCACGCGCGGCCTCCTCGATCTCGGCATCGCTCGCATCCGCGCGCGCCAATTGGAAATTCGCCCGCACCGTATCGGATATGAACAACGGCGATTGCGACACCACCGCCACCATCGCCCGCAGCGTGGCCCGGTCCAGCGACGATATTGGTTGCCCGCCGATCGAGACCGTGCCGCTGTCCGGCTCGCGCACCCCGTCAATCAAGGACAGAATCGTCGACTTGCCCGACCCGGACCGCCCGATCAGCGCGCTCACCCGGCCAGCCGGAAACACATGCGTCAGATCGCGCAGCACCGGCGTCTGCGTCCCCGCAAATCTCAGCGCGACATGCTCCAGCCCGATCGCCGCATTGCCCTCGGGCAACGCCGGAGCGTCCGCCGCCGCCGGCTCGTCCGGCGCGTCCAGGATCGCGCCCATCCGCGCCGCCTGCATCCACAGCATCTCCAGCCCGCCGAGGAACCGGATGATCTGATCCACCGGCTCGATGACCTTCGGCACGAAGTAATAGATCGACAGGATTGCGCCCGCCGCCGCGCCGCCCGCCCGCGCGGCTGCGATCGCCGCATAGGTTAGGAACCCGACCTGCAACAGCGTCGGCACCGCAGTCTGGAACTGGTTGGACAACTCCATGCCGCTCTGCGCGCGGATCCGTGCAGCCACCAATGTGCCCAGCCGCCGGGCGAAGGCGTGCGACCGCTGCGTCTCCGCCCTCAGCAACTGCACTTCCGTCGGTGTCGTCGCCGAGTTGGCGAACTCGCTCGTCAGCGCCGCCTGCGCGTTGCGCACCGCGTCATAGGCCTGCCGCTGTCCGCTGGACAGCCGCCACGCCAGCGGCGGCACCGCAACCACCACGATCGCCAGCGCGAGCTCCGCGCCCAGCGGTACGCTCTGCAACTGACTGAGGCCCTGGATCAGGAAATAGATCGCTGAAATCAGGGCCACGCCCTGAGTTGGCGGAAACGCTACCAGCTCCCGCAGCATCGGCTGACAGCCCGCCGCGTCCTGCAACACGATCGTTGTGGTTTCACCCAGATCATGCGTGTCGTGATACGCGGTGGACATCGCCAGTAGCTTGTCGTGCAGCCGCTGTTGCAGCGCGCCCAGCATCGCCGCGTTGGAGCGGATATTCGCCATACGCGAGGAAAGCTGCAGCACGATGGCCATCAGCGCGATGCACGCGTAGATTACCGCCAACCGCACGACGTGACTATCGACGCTCGCCTGCCCGACCAGGGAAATGATCCGCGCCAGCAGGCTGACACTGTATTGGCCAAGAACGATTGGCAGAACGCCCAGGATCAGGCTGACCAGGAACAACGGCCAGGAATATCCGACAACCAGCAAGGCCCATTGCAGCAGCCGACGATAGGAAATTGGCTCGGCCTGCTGCAATGGTACTCCAACACTGGCCAGCGGCTCCTTTGCCCCGGCCTTCATCGTCCCGGAACGCCGAAGCCTGGCCAGTGCTTATCCACGATCAGGCCCTGAACGGATTACCGCACGCACCGCAAATGACCGTCATGTAGTAGTCGGTGTCCAGACCGACCGTCCAGCCGACATGCCCGCACCAGGGACAGCGCGTATACGCCGCGTAGCGCTCCTGGCCTTCCACCGCGGCGGATGTCGGTGGCGATGTCACCATCACCGCCAGTTTGCGGATGTCGGTGCCGAACAACTCCTCCTTGTCGATCTTCGTTCCAGTTTTGATTTCGACCCTGTCGCTCATGACTACGTCTCCTGTTTTTCTGGCCATCCCCGAGCGTCTCGTTCAAGCCCGACAGCCGTTCAAGTCTGAACGAAACCGTTGTTTCGAGGCAAGCGCATTCTGCCAATTCGACTCCCGCCCGGGGGTGAAACGCTTCACGCCCAATCGCCGCTCACGCGCCTATCTCGCCGCCCCATGGTTCAATTCCTGGTGAGACTGAGATAGAATACCCTGGAAGAAGGAGTGGCCACGATGTCTCGTTATTTGGCAGCTCTCGGCCTGCTGCTCTCATCCGGTCACTTTGCCCACGCCGATGACCCGATGATCCTGGTCGAGAGCGTCTCCCCGCCCATCCCCAATGTCAGCTCGATGACATATATCAAGTCCGGAACGACCGTCGATCTCGGACACTCCACCGTTCTGGTGCTCGACCATCTCAACACCTGTGTGCGGGAGACGATCACCGGCGGCCTCGTGCATGTCGCCGATCCGGTCAGCCAGATCGCCAATGGCACGTTCAAGAATGCACGTCTCGCGTGTGATGGCGGCAATCTTGCCTCCGCCGCGGTCGCGTCTCAGGGTGGTGTCGTCTACCGTGCCCTTGGCGATCCACTCCTCATACGCAGCACCACGCCGCTCTTCGTTGCCGCCACCGCCGGCACTTTGGTCATCGCCAAGGAAGGTGACGAAGCGAGCCCGAAGATTCAGCTGCAGATCCCCGACAACGGCCGCCGCGGCCCCTTCGCGCTGGATCTCGCCAAAATCCATGCGCCGCTCGACCCCGGTACCGCCTACCGCGCAACCATGGGCGACCGCCACGTCATCTTCCGCATCGCCCCAGGCGCCGGCGGCGACAACGTGCCGGCTTTGCAGCGCATCGTGCCGATCTAAGTGTCGTTGTCCCGGCGCCTCCGCACACTCCTGACCGCCGCTATCGTGGTGCTGGTCTCCACCGCCGCGATGCTGGCGCCCGGCCCGCGCGGCGGCATCGCCGGCCTCTCCACCGATACGCTCTTCTGGCTCCGGCAGAGCGTGTTCGGCTCGCGCGCCACCGCCGCGCAATCGCCCATCGCGCTCATCCTCATCAATGAAAACAGCTACGACACATTTAAGAACCTACCCAAGGACTTCTGGTCGCCCTTCTTCGGCGCCGCCATTGCGGCCGTCGACAATGCTGGCGCTAAATTCATCGGCTTTGACATCCTGCTCCCCCTCTCCATCGCTGGTGCCGTGCAAAGCCATCCGGAGCTCGGTCTCGCCCCTACCTACGACGCCCCGTTCCTGACCGCCCTCGTGCACGCCGCCTCCGCCGGCGAGCTGGTGATGATCAAGGAAACCTCCGGCACCAAGGTGCTGATGCCGTCACCCGATCAGCTCATGCCCGTCGGCTTCCGGAATATCCGCTTCGCCACCACAATCCCCGACAATGACGGGATCGAGCGTCATCAGCCGCTTGTTTTTTCCGGCAGCAGCACAAGTCCCGGGCTCGAGCTCGGCTTCGCCGGTGAGCTCGCGCGCCGCGCCGGATGGCAACCGGACCGTAGCAGTATCATGCTGAATTTCGACGGCGGCCAGCCCTTCGAAACCTATTCCTTCTCCGACATATACAATTGTGCCAAGGCCGGCAACGCCGATTTCTTCGTCCGTAACTTTCGCAACAAGATCGTGCTGTTCGCTGCCGGCAATGAGGTCGAAGACCGCCACCTGACCTCCCGCCGCTTCATCAACCAGCCCGAAACCATGAATGGCGAGCGCTGCACGCCGGGCACGGTGCAGACATCCTCCATCGCGCTGCCGACCATCCCCGGCGTGTTCATCCACGCCACCGCCATCGACAATCTGCTGCACCGCAACTGGCTGACCGAGATGAATCTCGGCGAACGCGTCGCCGTGATTGCCGCCATTGCCGCCATTGCCGCTGCCATCGAAATTCTCGCTCCCATCGCCTGGAGCTGGATCTGTCTGCTCGTGCTGTTCGTCGCCACGGCCGCCGCCGCGACCGCGCTATTTGAAATTGAGCTCGTCACCCCGATGCTCGAATCACTCGGCGCCGCAATCCTCAGCTTCGCGCTGCTCCTCGGCTACCGGCTGCTCACCACCGACCGCGACCGTCGCCGCATCCGCGAGATGTTCGGCATGTATCTCGCCCCCAGCGTCGTGGAGCGCATGGTCGCAGCCGACGCCCTGCCCGAGCGCGGCGGCGAACGCCGCTTCATGACGTTCTTCTTCAGCGACATTTCCGGCTTCACCACGCTCACCGAATCAGCCGACCCGCACGTCCTCTCGCCGCTGCTGAACGCCTATTTCGACGGCGTCTGCGACGCGATCGAGACCCATGGCGGCGTCGTCATCGAATTTCTCGGCGACGGCGTGCAGGCGATGTTCGGCGCCCCGGCGGAAATGGCCGACCACGCCGCCCGCGCATTCGCCGCCGCACGTGACGTCAATGCGTTCACCGAACGATTCCGCGCCACCGGCGAACCGAAGGAGATGGGCTTCGGCCACACCCGCCTCGGCATTCATTCGGGTGACGCGCTGGTCGGCAATATCGGCGCATCCCGCCGGATGAAATACGCCGCGCTGGGTGACGTGGTGAACGCAACGTCCCGTCTCGAAGGTCTGAACAAATACTTCGGTACACGCATCTGCGTCTCGGAAGAGGCGATCGAGAGTGCCAACGAACATGACGTGCGTCCGCTCGGCGACTTTCTCTTCGTCGGCAAATTACGGCCCGTCACCGTGTATGAACTGCTGCCCATCGGTGAAGCCAGCCAGCCCTGGGTCATGCGCTATCACGAAGCCTATGCGTTCCTCGCCGCTGGCGACGCGCGCGCCGTGGCACTTCTTCAGGCGCTGGCAGAAGAACGTCCGGATGACGGTTGCGTCAGATACCACCAGGAGCGCGCCGCCCGTGGCGAGCTCAACACTATCACCCGCATGACGGCGAAATAGCCGCCGCTTCAGGGCGTCGCCGCCGTATGCCTCACGGCGAAGAAGTCATTCCCGTTCAGGAAAAACATCGGCTGCTGCGGCTGCGGCATCTTCGCCGTCGCCTGCGCTACCTGCGATTGCGTGTAGGTCGCCAGATCGTAGACATCGATCTGCTGGTTGTGCCGGAAATCCGCTTTTCCTTGCAGTGCCTGCAGCAGGAATGACGTGAACAGCCCATGCCCCTGATCGTCCGTCGGCTGCTGCACCTGTCCTGCTCCTGACGAATCCAACGCCAGGTTGATGGAGCTGGACAGCACGAAACGCCCGACGCTCGTGCCGATCTGATTCGTCACGGTCGTGTTGATATCCCGTCGCAGCACGGCATCTTGCGCCGCGAGGGCCGCCGAGTAGCACGTATCCAACAGGATCGCGACATGTGCCGCTTTGATCGATTGGATGAGCGGCAGCATCTCGTCCTCGCCGATCCCCTCCTTCACGAACAGCGTATCGACGGAATGCTCCGCGGTCGTATTGCCCGTCTGCATCGCGCGCTGGAACAGCTCCGTGTCGTGCGTGCCCATATCCACCGGCGCGTAGTAATACTTGCCGTTGACCTCCTGCCCATGGCCGGCGAAGAAAATCACCACCAGATCGTCCGGCCCGGCGTCTTTCGCAATCTCCCTCAGCGCCGTGACGATATTGTCCTTCGTCGCCTGGGCATTGGTCAGGATCTTCATCTCCGGCTTGTCGTAAACCGGCGGGTCCGTCGTGTTCATCAGTGCCGCCATGGCAGTGGCGTCATTGGCGGCGTTCTGCAGATCCAGATCGTGCTGGTCGTAATTGCTGATGCCAACGCTCAGCATATAGAGCGTCTTCACCTTCGCGGCAGACGCCGGAGTTGGTGTGGAGGAAGACGCCTTAAGCCCGGTGCTGCGTGTCTCCTCGGCAATCGTCGGCGTGTAGAACACCGTCACCTGCGCCACATCCGACCCGGTCGCCTGGATCTTTCCGTCCGCCGAGACGGGCGCCACCTCGATCGTGTTCAGCCCGGCACCGAGCGGGATCGTCGCTTCCTCGGTGCGGCTGGTCTTGGTCTGCGCATCCGGGAAAATATCCGGCCGGATCACCGCGCCGTTGCGCTTGATCACCACGCTGCCCAGCCCGCCCTGCCGCGCCTCCAGCTTGTACTGGACGATCACCACACCCGCCGTCGTCGCCAGCGACACGCCCGGATGATCCTGCGGGTCCTTGGTATCCATCGGCTGGGTGCCCGGACAGCCGCTCGACGTGTCCGACGGATCGTGTCCACACACATCCACCAGCGTCATCTGCGACGGCATCCCGCGGGAGATGACGTTGCTCACGCTGCCCGAGTTCTCCACCGCCTGGCCAATGATCACTGCGCCGTTCGGCTGATCGCGGAACTGCAAGCCCACCAGATCGGGACGAAAGAACGAGCTATACATTTGGCCGATCTGCACGAACTGCGTGGTCTGCCAGTTCGTTCCATCCATCACATAGCCGATCAGGTTGCGCCCGTCCGCCAGCCCGTCATCGCGATGGTCATGGTCGAAGAATCCCTGAGGCGTCCACAGCACCCAGCGCGGCATCACATTGCGCGCGGACGGATCGACGAACAGGCCGAGCAGCTCGTTGCCATGTGCCGCGTCATACCAATGCACCGACCCGTCGGCCATCGCCGCCGCCACCAGCCGTCCGTCGCCACTGGCCGCGACCGCCCAGACATCGGCCGGCGTCACCACGTTCCAGACCTCGCCGGCCGGCGTCACGAACCGCAAATAGTAGTTCGTACCGATCGCCACGCCGCTCCCAGTCGGCACCACTGCGACCGAGCGCACCACCTCGTTGTCGCCGACCGACAGCCGGATCGGCCGTCCGTTCAGCTTCGGGGTTCGGCTGTTCCGCCAATCCGTGACGACAAGCCCCGGCCCATGGTCCTGCGGCGCGATCAACGGAACGGTGTTCGCGGCGGCCGGCGCGATCGTCCGCTGGAAGATATCGAAGATGAAGGGCGGCCGATCCTCGCCACCGGGAAGCCGCACGACCGACCCGTCCTGCGAAATCGCGAAATTGGTCAGGCCGGCGTTGCGGAAATCGATGTGATGCGATCGCTGGAACGCCACCATGTGCCCGAACTGATCGATCCGGCCGATCGAGGGATCCGCGCTGGCGAAGATCACGTCCGAGCCGTTGGCTAGCAAACCCATGATGGTGTTGCCGGCGGCCACTGTATCCGCCGCGACATTGCCGCGCAGCAGGAAGCGCCGCACCAAGTAGTTATCCGACGCATCCTTGTAGGTGCCTGCCGCATACAGCACCGCACCGTCCGGCGACCACGCGACGGTTCCCAGTGCGCCGGAATGGCCGCGTGCGCCATGCAGTAGTATCACCTGATGCAGCGTCGCGCCATCCAGCACATGCGCCTCCGGTGCCCTGAGATCGCCCACCGCGATGCGCGATCCGTCGGGCGAGAAACGCACGCTACGGGCGCCGATCACAGGCGAGGCCACCGGCTTGGCATTCATATTCATTACCCGGTACAGCCGCACCTTGCCGTCTGCCGCCACCGCAAGCTCGTCCGTCCGGCTGAAATCCATCCCGGTGACATCGCCGCTATAGCCCGAGTCCGGATACTTAACCGGCGGTGGTGCCATGTCGTGCTCATTGTGCCGGTCCGCCAGGGCGATCGTATGCGCCCCCAGGTTCGAACACGACGATCCCCGCGCCGCCTTCCAGCCCGATCGCCAGGTACTGCCCGTCCGGCGAGAACGCCAGCGCCCGGACCACCAGCAACCCGGGGATGGTAGCGAAATGCCGCATTGACGGAAGCTGATACACCTCCACCGCATACAGCCGCCGCCCATCCGGAACTGCCCCCGCCACCGCGACAAGATTGCTGCCCGCGGCCACCGCATACAGCTTGCCGTCGTCGCGCGGGCCCAGCGGCGGCCGCAGCACACCCTGCGGCGCCAGCGTCTCGTTCGACCATACGCGCGCCGTCTTGTCGTCGGATACGCTGATGAACGCCGCCCCACTCGGCAGCTCCGCCAGCGCGTTGACGGTGCCCTCGTGCTGTCCGGTCTCGATCTGCAGATACGGACCGAAATCGCTCAGTTGCTGCGCCTCGGCGCCGCGCGTGATCAGGACGCAAAGCAGTGAAAACAGAATCAGGCAGGCGTGGCGCATGGCAACTCTAGACAGGGGCGAGGGTCATCAATTCGAGTAAGAGGAGGCTTTGATTGCTGGGGTCGAGGTTGAACGCAACTTGCGATTGCGACTGCGCCTGACCCACCGAGCTCTGGAAGCTCTGCCGCTTGTCAGGCAGAGTCTCCGTCGCGGTCACGACAGCGGGGCGGGAGGTGCGCACCGGCGCCTTCTGCTGCAACAACTCTGTCGCTTGCTGGAACTGCTGGTCGCGCTTCTCCATGTTGACGCCCCATTGCTGGGCCTGCGCCAGTTCCTGCGCGAACCACACCCGCTCCTGCTCCAGCTCTCCCATCGCCTGCTCGCGGCTGATCTGGCGATAGTTGTACTGCCGCTTGATCAGCGCGGCATTGGCGAAGCGGCAGGCCCGCAACTGGGCAAAATTGTACGACGTCTTGTCGATCTGCACGGACTCCCTGCGCATGTCCTGATCGACCTTATCGGCGAACTGCGCCGTGTTCGTGGTGTGTTCCTGTAAATACTGGCTGTAACTAACAAGTAGCGAACCGCCCAACCCAAGTGCGCCGCCTATCAAAGCACCTTTCCAAGCACCCTGCCCGCCGCCGGCAAGCGCGCCGATCCCCGCACCCGCCCCGGCACCCGCCAGAGTGGCAAAGCCCACCGTTTTCAGCACGTCCGGCGTGAAGAACTCATTGGACTGTGCAAATTCAGCGCGCTGCGGCCCGCACGGATCTCCGGGAGAGACGGCCAGATTCGCGCTGCCGCCAATGCCTGGCAAATTGGTGCAGCCGCTGGTTGTAATCGCCAGGGCCAGTGCAGCAGCCACCGAAATTGATCTCCGATATTGGGGTGCCATCGGTATTCCGCTCCCGCCCTGCGACCTGATCGAACGGTAAATGAAAAAAGGCCGAAAGCAAACGAAGTTTAACCCCTAGAGCGCATTTAGGCTGACTGGAAATATCCGGCATGCCGGAGGAATGCGGTACACTCGGTGGGTGTGAAGGCATCGAGGAGTTTGCCCAGCGCGTTCCACAGTGCTTCGACGGCACGCATGGCTTTGCCGCGCAGGAGCGATTTCAGCTTGGCGAAAGCCTGCTCGATCGGATTGAACTCCGGGCTGTAGGCCGGAAGATACAGCAGAACTGCCTCGGCGGCCTCGATCGCCTCGCGCATCCCAGCCATCTTATGGGAGCCGAGATTGTCCATGATGACGATATCGCCGGCTGTCAGTGTCGGCACCAGGACCTGCTCGACATAGGCGAGGACCATCTCGCCGTTGACGGCGCCATCAAACACACCGGGCGCGACCAGCCCGCCCTGGCGAAGGCCGGCGATGAACGTTGTCGTCTGCCAGTGCCCATGCGGCACTGCGCTCACCAGGCGCTTGCCGCATTCAGCCCGCCCCATGAGCCGGGTCATGTTGGTCTTGGTCCAGGTCTCGTCGATGAAGATCAGCTTGCCGGGGTCAAGCTCAGGCTGCTTCTCGCGCCACTGCGCCCGTGCCGCAGCGATGTCAGGGCGGTCTTGTTCGGCCGCGCGGAGCGACTTTTTTTGAGCGTCAGGCCGAGTTCGGCCAGCGTTTTGCACAGCAACCCCTCGCTCGCCGAGACTTCGTGGGTCTCGAGCAGCCAGGCACGCAGTTCGGCCAGCGTGGGCATCCGGCCGGCGTAGATCGGCTCGGCAAGCTCTGGGGTGTAGGTGCTCGGATGCCCCAGGTCTGCCATCACAGCACTTCGGCGCGGCGGCTTGTAGTAGTTGCGCTGCTGCCCGCGAGCCCACGCAGAATCACTCGCCCTGAAACTCTGCTACAATTTTCTATGGAATTTTTGCTGAAAGGGACAAGGCGTTCGAGAGAACACCTCCCGGCCGCCTCGTTTGGACCAGCGAAGTCGATCTATGGCTGGCGATAGGGTGGTGCTTCGCAATCCGGGAAACTGTCGCAGAGCTCGATCCGCAGGGTGCAGATCTCGTTGACGCTGTCGGCCGCGGCCATAGCCGTCCCCCGCTCAAGCGGCCAGTCTGTCAGCCGCCTTCTTCCATTCCAGAGCAGCAGTTCGTGCAGGCGCGAGGCCGGATGATCGCCGATCCTTGCGAGCTCATTCGTCAGCCAGGCGCGCGGATCGACGCCGTTCAGCTTGGCGCTGGCGATGAGGGAATACATGGCTGCGGCACGCTCGCCTCCTCGGTCGGATCCGGCGAACAGCCGGGCCTTGCGCCCGAGCGCGATGCCGCGCAGGGCGGATTGACCGTCAACGGCGAGAGTTGAGCATGGCCAGCGTCTCGACATCAGACCGGCGAGGTTGATAGCCTCAGGTGATGATCTCGGTCCGCGAGACGATCACGATCCCGTCCCCACCGAACGCGGTCTGGCCGTTGCTGTCTGATGCGGCGATCGTAGCGTCCTGCATTCCCGGCGCGACCCTGACAAACTCGGACAATAGCGGCGCGTATCAGGGCACGATGCGGGTCAAGTTCGGACCGACGGTTGCGACGTTCCGCGGCGAAGCCAAGCTCACCTACGACCATGCAGCGCGGCGCTGCAGGATTGAGGGACGTGGAATTGACGCTCGTGGCGCCTCACGTGCGCTCGCCTCCGGTGTTGTCGAAGCGACAGGCGATCAGACCACCACACTCCGCGCCGAGGGCAACTTTACGGTCACCGGACCACTTGAAACCTTTGCCAACGCCGGGGGTGTGCACCTGGCCCGAGCCATCCTCGCTGAGTTTGCCGATAACTTTGGAAAGCTCGTGGCAGAGCGGACAGCCTCCGGAACGAGCACGGTTCCGGACGAAGAAACTATCGGGGCACCTCGAGGGAGCCCTGCCGAGTTGTCCGCGGTCAGAATCCTGTGGCAAGCCTTTCTATCGTGGCTGGCACAGGTCTTCTCACGCAAACAAAGACGAGGAACGTCATGAGCGGCAATCAGCTTTCCGATGTCCTGGCGCAGGCGTTTGCCGCGGAAGGGGTGGAGGTGCTGTTCACCTTAATGGGCGATGCGAATATGTACTGGTCCGCCGCGATGGCCGACAATCAGAATACGCGGCTGATCCATGCCCGGCACGAACATTGTGCAGTGGCGATGGCTGATGCCTATACCCGCGCGACCGGCAAGGTTGGAGTCAGTTCAGTCACCTGCGGCCCCGGATATACGCAAATCATGACGGCGCTGGTCATGGCGGCGCGGGGGAACGCGCCCGTGGTGGTGTTCGCCGGCGATGCCCCGATTGGCGCCTCCTGGTACATCCAGCAGATTGATCAGGCGCCGCTTGCCCTAGCGACAGGGGCGTCTTTCGTGCCGGTCCGGACGGTGGACCGCGCGCTCGATTGCGTGCGGGAGGCGTTTTACACCGCGCGGTCCGAGCGAAAGCCGGTTGTTCTCAGCGTCCCGCTCGATCTGCAAAGGCAGGAATTTCCATTCGTGCCAGACTACACGCCATCCACGGAACTCATGCCCCAGCCTCAGCCGTTGCGGCCCGATCCAGCGATCGTGGACGAGGTGGCCGGAATGGTTGCGGAGGCTGAGCGGCCGATCGTGCTCGGCGGACGCGGCGCGATCTGGTCAGGCGCGAAAGCCGCGCTGGAAACCCTGGCGGAAGAATCAGGGGCGTTGTTAGCAACTACTCTGCTGGGCAAGGGCCTCTTCGACGGAAATCCCTACGCACTCGATATTGCCGGAACGTTTGCGACCGATCTCGGTCGCGAATCCTTCGCCGAAAGCGACCTTGTCATAGCGGCAGGGGCGGGACTCGGTCATTACACGACCGAAGGCGGCTATCTCTTTCCGAACGCCAAAGTGGTTCGCATTGATATCCAGCCACGGGGGTTGTGGCAGGGTCTGAAGACCGCCGACGTGCATATCCAGGCCGACGCACGGCTGGCCGCAGAGACGATCCTCGCGCGGCTCAGGGCACGGCGCATCCGCCGCCCGGGTTGGCGCAGCAACGAGGTCGCGTGTAGGATCGCGGCGACCGCCGAAACACCGGATCCGAAGCCCTATACGCCGACGGCTGGAACCCTCGATCCGCGACCGGTGGTCAAGGAACTCGACGCGGCGATACCGAAGGACTGGGATATCGTCGTCGCCGGAGGCCATTGCTTCAGCTTTTCGATGACGCATCTGCGCGGCCGTCCGGCGGGCAAGTACCACACTCCGCTCGATTTCGGAGCGATCGGCTCCGGCCTGTCCGCGGCGATCGGAGTTGCCGTTGCACGTGGCAGCGATAATGTCCTGCTGATCGAGGGAGATGGCAGCCTTTATCAGCACATACAGGAGCTTGAAACCTTGCAGCGGCACGGGATCAAGCTGCTGATTTGCGTGCTGAATGATGGCGGCTATGGCGCCGAGTCCCACAAATTCCGCGCGAACGGCGTCAACCCGGAGCATGCGATCCATGGCCGTGGCGACTTGGCCCGAGTGGCGAGCGGATTCGGCCTCAACAGCGCCAAGGTGGCGACCATGGGTCAGCTTGCCCGGTTGTTCCGCGAGCACCAAGCTGGGACCGGCGCCTCTTTGTGGGACGTGCACATTGATGATCTGATACCGTCCCGCAACTATCGACGGGTCCATTACGGCGAGGCATAGGAGAATCAAATGCTGGCACTATGGGTCAAGGTCCGGGTGAAGCCGGAGGAACGCCAGCGCTTCCTGAAGGCGATCGAGGTGGATGCCATCGGTTCCGAGCGGGACGAGCCTGGCTGTTTCCGTTTCAATGTTCTGCAGGACCAGCAGGACCGCAACGTCTATTACTTCTTCGAGGTGTACCGGGACGAGGCAGCGCTGGAGGCGCATCGAGGCATGCTGCACTACGAGGTCTGGCGCTCGGCGGCCGACACATTGGACGGCGCCGTCCAGGCCACGCGCTGCACTACGGTGTTCCCCGCGGCGGGGGGTTACTGGGAGTCGAGATAGGGATCGGCAGAATAGCCGCGTGCAGCCAAACCGTCCTGACATCCTCGGATCGCAGTTTTCGAACCGGTTTTGCTACGCTTGTGGCCCTGCTCCGCGACTGCACGCCCACACCGGTCATAGACCCGCACCGGCCATCGACTCCAAGCTGGACATCACATTTGTCCAGCTCTGCTGACCGAAGTGGATGGGAGACAAGGACGCCCGCTCCCAAAGTTCCAGAGAGAGCGCGCTGGCAAGGACGCGCTGGTGGCTGTGTTTACCCAGACTTGGCCGTTCCCCCCGCCTCGCGCGGGTGAGGCTGTCGCGCGGGGTGCCGCCCTGCCGTAGCGGCCGGTGGCGTGCCGGTCGTAGTTGCTGGGGGCGCAGTCGGGACAGTAGGAGCCGCGGCGCCGAACCGTTTCCGGCCCAGGCAAGAATTGGGGGTGCCAAGCGACGTGGTTACGGGGCGACCGGCGGCATGCGAATAACCGATCCGCGTCCCTCCAGTGTGCCCGGAAGTGAAGGGATGCCGACGCTTCGCTAGGTTCTCCGACTTCGTCGAGACGATCAGGCATACCCCGGGAAGTATGATTGCGATGGCCAGCACCATCCGCCAGGTGATCGTCTCACTGAAAAGCAGCCAGCCCAGCAGCATTGCCACTACCGGGTTCACGTAGGAAAAAGTTGTGGCTATGGACGGCGCGACCTTTTGCGTCAGGTACCCAAAAGCCGTAAAGCCGCCCAAGGCGATGATTACGAACCAGGCGAAGCCCGCCCATGAGATAAATGATACCTTGGACGGGGTCCATCGCGCCCACTCCCCCATGACCGTGGAGGCGATCAATAGGAGGCAGCCTCCGGCGAGAAGCTCGAGGCCAGCCGCGAGCCTTGGCTCGTCCGGCAACCCAACTCGAGGCGCCAATTCCGTTCCAGCCGCCCAGGCCACCTGTCCCGCCACAATCGCGCCAACACCGAGGAGATCGAGCCCTGAGCCGGGCCTGAGAAGCAGCCCGATCCCTGCAAAGCCGAGGAGCAAGCCTATAAGTGCTCTGGTCTGCAGTTTCTCCCGGAATGCCACATATCCGATGACGGCCGCGATCAACGGCAGAAGTGCCGATAGGACACCGGCGATACCGGAAGGCACCGTGAGCTGCCCGTAGGTGCCGCCCCCAGACCCGCATGCCAGGATAAGCACTCCGACCAGCACTCCCGCGCGCCATTCCCGCCAGCCAGGCCGTGGCGCGCCCGCTGCTATCGCCCATCCGATCAGGACGGCGCCGGCGAGTATTCCGCGGACTGCGACCATTAGAAACGGCGGGATTGTCCTGATTGCGGCAGCGACAGCAGCGGGTCCCGAACCGAAAAGCAGGTAAGTTGCGGAAAGTGCGACCGCAATCCGCCAATCAAACTTGCGCATTAGCTTCGAGGTGAACCCGCCCGTGGAGGAAGCCGGAAGGCGCGACAGGTTTGTTCCCCCACAACGGTCAACTCCGTTAGAACCGCTGAGGCGCGACCGCGTTCCACGGTCATGCAGCAAATGACGCTTGGCTCAGCGCGGCAACCACCAGTCATTTTGCCGCAAAGAGGAGACCGGTCGATCCAGGACGGCTCAAATTGGCGAGACCGAGGGCGCGCGATCTTGGAGTGGGTGCAGGCTTCGGCTACAGAGTTAGGCGACTCGCTTATCCTCTCCTCCGCTCGCACCGGCGACACCTCCAGGGTAGCGCAGCGATCGCGGAAATATTGAAACAGAAACACGCGGACGGCGCTGGTCCGCACTGTCGCGGGGGCTGTGCTTTCGATGCTGCGGATTAGCTCCTTCCGTTCTACTCTTTCGCGGTGGCAGACTTCGTCAAGCCCTTCCCAAAACTCTGGGTCAAGACGGATGCTGGTTCGGTATTGCGTTCCCCAGACGTTACGGTTGACGAGGCGGCTTACTCGGGACGACATGGGATTCCTCTGTGCGATCGGCCAGCACGGTCGCAGGCGCGCGTTTCTCAACGGTTGACCGCTATCGTCGGTCCGAGGGCGCCTTGCTCCAGTAGGGCAGCAGACCCCCACTGGAGCAGATCGAGGTCGCGTTCGCCCGTCTCGGGGTGGCGGCGCACGACGGGGGCGAATTGCCTCGGGGCGACGTTCCAGGTTCACCAGCGGGTTGACGGTGCCGAACATTCGCCGGAGCGCCGCGTTCGGGTCGCTCTCTATTCTCTCGGCAGCTTCAACCCGGCCTTCCGGTAGATCGCGACCAGCCCCGCAGGTCCTCCGTCTCCAGCTTGACCATCGCCTCCTCCACCTGCTGGGTCTGGATCGGGCCGCCGTCCCTACCGGACATCTCTGATCCCACCGGCCAAGAAGGGCGGCAACAAACGGACGGTTGATGAACGTGAGATCGTCAATGGGCTGATGTATATCCTCAGCACCGGCTGCCAATGGGCGTCGTTGCCGAAGGACCTGCCGCCGCGCAGTACCGTCAACGACTATTTTCGGCGCTGGGATGAGGACGGGACGCTCAATCGCATCCATCCTCCCGCGAATTGAGCGCAGGAACTCAACCAGACGTCGCCAGCATAGGGAATCTGGAGGCTTCTGTGAGGTCGCGCGACACGGACGACACCGAGCGCTCGGGTCGCGACCTCATTGAAGCCGGATTGAACTGACCCGCGTGGCAGCGGCGCTATGGGCGTTGTGTCGCTTTTGCCGTTGTCTGCGATGAACGCGAGGGTGCTGGTGGAGGTCGTTGGTGTTGTGGTGAGCGCGCAATTGGCCTTATGCGCGATGGGGATCGCCGATGGATGATGCGTAGGAGACCGCGGGTGGACCGGGAAGGGAGCGATCGGTCCGTCATCGGCCCGCGCCCGACCGTGCCAATGCAGAGATCGGCATCGCAGTTGGTTTGGCGGGCTGGATGGCTTTGTTCTTGGTCATGAGCTGTCGCACCAGAATGGCGTATGCGACGGTGGACGGTGCGGCAACGGTCCGCGCTCGAACATCGTGCCGCCACAGTCCGGGCAGACGTCGAGAGCGTAGCCAGTCAACCGGCGGGTTCGATCGCGGTAGTTCTCCGGTGTTGGCGGGTCTGGCATCGGAGCTGCGAGCAAAGCACGGCACAGCGCCAGCTTCTCGGTGCGGTGGCCGTTCGCGAGGAAGCCGATATGGCGGATGCGATGGAAACGGTCCGGCACGGTGTGCAGTAGAAACCGTCGAATGAACTCGTCGGCAGCGAGCGTCATCACCTTGGTCTTGCCGTGATGACGGTAGTCTTTCCAGGTGAAGTCGACCTGGCCGTCGGCGAGCCGGGTCAGACGCGAGTTGGCTAGCGCAACGCGATGGGTATAGCGGCCGAGATAGGCCAGCACCTGCTCGGTGCCTGCGAACGGGCGCTTGGCGTAGACCACCCACTCAACCGCGCGCAGCCCATCGAGACGGTCGGCGAAGGCGCCGGGTTCGGCCAAGGCAGCGAGTGTGCCGGAGAAGCGTAACTCGCCTGCCACGAACGCTGCCTGTAGCTGCGTGTGGAACAGCTCACGGAACCGACGGGACAGAACACGCACCGGCAGAAAGAAGCCCGGCCTGCATGCTACCCATCGCAAACCATTGGGCGCAATGCCGCCACCCGGGACGATACAGTGCAGATGCGGGTGGTGGTGCAGCGTCTGCCCCCAGGTGTGCAGCAGGGCAACTGCGCCGATCTCTGCTCCGAGATGCTTGGGGTCGGCGGCGATGTCGCGCATCGCATCGGCCGCAGCGCGGAACAGGATGGCGTACACCACGCGCTTGTTCTGGAACGCGATCTCGGCCGCCGGCGCCGGCAAGGTGAAGACGACGTGGTAGTAGGGCCCCGGCAGCAACTCGCGCTGACGCGCATCGAGCCATTCGGCACGGGCCAGACCCTGACACTTCGGACAATGCCGATTGCGGCAGGAGTTATAGGCGCAGCGAACAAGCCCGCAGTCGCCGCACTGTTCGACGTGTCCACCAAGCGTGGGCGTGCGACAGGCCGCGATCGCCGCGAGGACGCGCCGCTCGACCCGGCCGAGATGCGCGGCATGGCTGCGACGGAACGCCTCGCCGTGGCAGCGGAAGATATCCGCCACCTCCAGCGCAGGGCGCATCGCCGCGGCTCAGGACGGCGGCGTCACCTCCAACCGCAGCCGATCGAGCGGGCTCGGTGTGCCGCGGATGGTGCTGGTCGCGACCCGGTCGTCGGCGAATTGGTCACCTCGGGCGTCCATGAGATCGTCATCCGACGCAGCGATCCCGCGATCGGCGAGGTCTGTGTGCATTTTCCACGCGCCGGTTTCGTGATAACATCGGCCTAGCGCAAGCCCCGCACTTGCGCGACCGGTATCAGCAAGGTCCGGTCTGGGGCAGGAGGAGCAGTTCCCACCGCGAACACTGCGTGGCCGAGAAGGGTCGAATGCGGACCGTCTGCTCTCGAGCGAACAACCGCGAATAGGAGACGCCAGGGTTACTCGGCGGTCCTGCCGCTTTCGGACCCAACTCGAGCCTACACCAACCCGTCGCGCGATCCCGGACCGACTTTCGGGAACGCCAAGCTCCAGGGTGAATAGCCGCCCGGGTAACGTCGGATCCCGAACTATAGCCTTGTGGCATATGCGCGCACGATGTCTGACCCCACCGCCAGATCGGGGCAACTCGCTTAATACAGTCCGGAAGCAATCGATCGAAGGCGTTGTCAGGCAGAGATGCTGATCCCAAGCTCTCACCGTCGGGCAGTTGCAGGACAGCGAGATTAAATCCAGCTACACTGCCGATCTCGCGGAGCAAGATGCAATTGAGCCTGCGGAACTTTGGCCCACGTCGGAAAGCTTGCCTTAAAGTCTGTCCCGAGCCTAGTCTCCAACCTTACATCGTTCGATGGCGCCCGCTTGGGCATCCCGAGCGTTTCCGCACCTTCGGTCAATCACATGAAAAGAAGGGGGGAGACAATACTGATACGAGGAACCCTTCCGGGCTCGCAGAGCGCTCGCGCTCGCTTTTTTCAGGGCGTCATCGTAGGGCCGCTTGGCAGTCGCGAGGGCTTGTGCCCCCAACATCGAACGGGTCTGCGGCAACACGCTGCTCAAAGCAATGGTCGCGGAAAAGGAGAGCGTGTGACGCCAACCAGTGGCCGCGCCGGCAGTGAAGCGAGGGGCCGCTCCCAGGCCATGCGCGTGATAGTGCATGCCGCCCTGTCGCACAGCAAGCGAGCATTGCACGATCGGACCGGCCTCTTCGCGGAGGCAGCCGATTGGAACCGCCAGCTGCGATAGATGGTCACCGGAACTAAAATCAGCAATGAACTACGGTCGCTTCTGGTAACGGTCGCTTATCTGTATACTTGTTGCGGATTGCTGCTACTGTACAAAGCGGTGCTCCTGCACGACCACGGCGTTGACTATGCGCCCTACGGACTGGCGGCCGCAAAGGCGCTGTTGCTTGCCAAATTTATGCTTATCGGAGACAAGCTGCATCTCGGGGCGCAGATCCGTGGCGGCAGCCTGATACACCTCGTCATACGCAAATCGGTGCTTTTCTTCCTTCTCATCATCGCGCTGTCAGTCGTCGAGGACGCGATCGTCGGCGTCATTCATGCTCAATCGATACGCGACACGCTGGGTGAACTAGTGCACGGCAGGCTGGCCGAGATCATGGTAACAAGCCTGCTCTTGTTCGTCATCCTCATTCCGTACTTTGCCTACCGGGAATTCGATACGATGCTCGGCGAAGGCAAGCTGCTTGAGATGCTGTGGCGCCGCCAATGACTGCGCGCAGTAGCGCAGCCAGGAGACCGCATATGAACCTCACCCCTCCCAGTCACCTAGAGCCGATCCCACGGCCACCGGGGCATCTCCTGATAGGCAACCTGCTCGACCTTGACGCCAGCCACCCCATGGAAAGTCTGATGGATCTGGCGCGTCAGTACGGACCCATTTTCGAACTCGCGATCCCAGGTCGAGGCTCTCGAATCATTGTCTCGGGTTACGAGTTGGTCAATGAGCTGTGTGATGAGTCCCGCTTCGATAAGGTGGTGGGACCAGGCTTGAAGGCATTGGCCGAGGGTCCAGCCGGAGCGGGACTCTTTACCTCCGAAACCGCGGACCCGAACTGGCACAAGGCTCACAACATCCTGCTGCCTGCGTTCAGCCTGGACGCGATGCGCGGCTATCTCGCGCGAATGCTCGATATCGCCGTGCAGCTCATGAAAAAATGGGAGCGGCTGAACCCCGAGGATATTGTGGACGTAACGGCCGACACGACGCGGCTGACATTGGACACGATTGCCCTATGCGGCTTCAACTACCGCTTCAATTCCTTCTATCGGGATACACCCCATCCGTTCGTCGTGGCCATGGTGGGAAGCCTCGAAGCGGCCCAAGCGAAAACGAAAGAGCTGCCGATTCAGTCTATGCTGCATCACGAGCGCGAGCAACAGCTTCACGTTAATCAGCAGATTGTGCTGCAGACAGTGCAGCGCCTTATTCAGGAGCGGCGTACCACCGGTGCGGTGGGCACCATAAACGATCTGCTTGACCGGATGCTAATCGGAATCGATCGTCAGTCCGGCGAGAAGCTCGACGACACCAACATCATGGCACAATGCATCACCTTCCTGATCGCCGGCCATGAGACGACCAGTGGCCTGCTGTCGTTCGCGCTCTATGAACTGATCAAGCACCCCGAGGTTCTGGCACGTGCCTACGACGAAGTGGACCGCGTACTGGGAACCGACTTGAGTGTCCTACCAACCTACGCCCAGATCCATCAGGTGCCCTATGTCGCGCAGATTCTCGACGAGACGCTGAGGCTTTGGCCTACGGCGCCGGCTTTCACGCGCCACCCGTACGAGAACACCGTAATTGGAGGGAAGTACCGGCTGGGAAAGGACGATATCGCACTGATTCCTGTCCCAATGCTGCACCGAGACAACCATATTTGGGGCGAGAACCCCGAGCAGTTCGACCCGGACCGCTTCAGCCCGGAAAACCGGACCAGGATCCCTCAAAACGCGTACAAGCCATTCGGCACTGGTCAGCGCGCCTGCATTGGCCGGCAGTTCGCCTTGCAGGAGGGCACGCTGGTGCTGTCCATGATCCTGCAGCGATTCGAGCTGATTGACTTCGCCAACTACCAGCTCAAGACCAAACAGGCCCTTACCGTCAAGCCTGACAACTTCCACCTGAAGGTCAGGTTGCGTGCTGGCCGCACGGCATCGGCACCGTTGCCGGCCCCACGGGCAACCAGCACACCGGCGACGGCTCCGGCGCCTGCCCCCAGCCCAAACGGCCATCAGACGCCTTTGTTAGTCCTGTTTGGCTCTAATCTAGGTACAGCCGAAGGTCTGGCCCATCGCATTGCCGACGATGCACGGAGTTGCGGGTTCATGGCGACGGTCGGATCCCTCGATGAGCACGTAGGCTCGCTGCCGAAGGATGGGGGCCTGGTCGTCGTCACCGCGTCCTACAACGGCCAACCGCCAGATAACGCCGCTAAATTCTGCCACTGGCTCCAGGATCCTTCATTATCGGCCGACGCTTTTGCCGGGTTGGAATACAGCGTGTTTGGCTGCGGTAACCGCGACTGGGCGTCAACCTATCAGGCCATTCCGATCCTGGTAGACGCCCAGCTTGAGAAGCATGGTGCGAAGGCGATGTACAGGCGCGGCGAGGGCGATGCTCGCGGCGACTTCGACGGAGATTACCGCTCCTGGTACGGCGGGCTTTGGCCGACGGTCACGAGCGCGCTTGGCCTGTCGGCCGGGGCCAGCGATGCACAGGTCGCTGGCCCACGCTTCTCCGTCACCCTCATTAATAGGCAGGCCACCAACCCGGTCGTTCGGTCATACAGTGCGGCAGCCATGACGGTTCGCGCCAACCAAGAGTTGCAGCACCGGGATTGTGCGCGACCATCCGGTCGTTCAACCCGCCACCTGGAGGTCGTCCTGCCATCGGGGGTTACCTACTGCGCCGGGGACCACCTGGGCGTCGTCCCCCGCAACGGTCTCGAGCAGATCCACCGCGTCTTGCGACGGTTCGAGCTGGACCCAAGCCTGTACGTGACCATTACGCCGCGTGCCAATGCCACCACCCTGCTGCCGGTCAACGAGTCGACGCCGCTGCTGGGGATTCTTGCCACGCAGGTCGAGTTGCAGGACATAGCCACGCGCGCGCAGCTCGCAACACTTGCCGAGCACACGCAGGATCCCGCTCAGCGCCGTACCCTCATGTCGCTCACAGGCGATGATGATTCGAGCCAGGCCTTGTATCGCGAGCAGGTATTCGCGGCGCGTAAGTCGATTTTGGACCTGCTCGACGAGTTCCCCTCCTGTGCACTGCCATTCGATGTCTTCCTCGATCTGCTGCCGCCGTTGCGGCCACGCTACTATTCGATTTCGTCTTCACCGCTCGCGACCGCAGATACCTGCAGCCTTACTGTGGGGGTGGTGGAGGATGCGGCTGCCAGCGGACATGGGATGTTCCGGGGTGTCTGCTCGAACTACCTGGCTACCCAGCCCGTTGGTGCCACGGTGTATGGTTTCATCCGCAAGCCTACCATTCCATTTCACCCGCCCGACAACCCGCACGTGCCGATGATCATGGTTGGACCGGGCACCGGGGTCGCGCCATTCCGCGGCTTCCTTCAGGAACGCGCAGCACTGAGGCAGAAGGGTGTGCCAGTGGGCGAGTCCATGCTGTTCTTTGGCTGTCGCGATCCTTTGCAGGATTTCCTCTACGAAAGCGACTTGCGGGGATTCGAGGCTGCAGGAGTCACGCGTCTCTTCCCTGTATTCTCGCGCGAACCCGGCAGACCCAAGACCTATGTCCAGCAAGCGATCCAGGCGAACAGCGAGGACGTGTGGCGGTTGCTGCAGCAGGACGCAATTGTGTTTGTCTGCGGTGAGGCCGCGCGGATGGCTCCAGATGTGCGGCAGACATTTGCTCGTGTGTTCCGGGAGCACACCACCGGTTCAGAGGACGGGCAGGCCTGGCTGGCCGGGCTGATGGCGAGCCATCGCTATCTTGAGGACATTTGGGGCTCTGCCCCGATGATTGCCTAAAGGAGCGCGAGTGATGTTGCTATGTGCGCCCCAACCGTGGCCTAAGGTCAGCGGAAAGGGCTAAAAGGTTCTTTGCTGCGCACCGGTAATACCGCGGGCATTCGAAGGAGGAGTATGCTATGTTGAAGTACTTTCTGACGGCCGGAGCCATTTTACTGCTCTCGATTTCTGGGGCAATGGCACAGATGTCGCCCGGCGAAAGGGCGGCCGCCAGAGCATGCAGACCCGATGTTGCGCGCCTTTGCGGTAACGTTTCGGCGGGGCAAGGCCGTGTCAAGGCCTGCATGAAGGAACACCTCCGGGACCTCTCTGATCCCTGCAAGGAGGCGCTGTTTCAGGGTTGGTTGCGACAGTGACGGACTGCACACAGGTGGCGGACATCGATCATCTGTAGGCGTAAAACTCGCTGTTTGCGTCCCTCTCCGGGGTGTGCGAATGACGTTCGGGCCCAACCCCAACAGGGTGACGTCGAATCACCAGTAGTGCCCGCCGCATGACAACGCGACCCGCCGATGAAATGTCCACCGACGAGGGCCTATCAATGGAAACCCGGCGAGATTTCATCCGGCTGACGTCTGCAAGCCTCGGGACCCTGCTGATCGGGGGGGTCAGCCAGGCCAGGGCTCAAGCCGTGCCGTCGCTGATTGTTCAGGTGGAGGCGATTTGCCAGCGACTGGCGCCGCTCGGATGGCGAAGGATGATGCTTGCTGTGACCGGCGGGGGGCTGGACATCACTGCACCCGACCTCGCACGCGAACTCGCCAAACCGGTCCCGATCGATCGCAGTTATCCGGGCTTCGGCGATTTCGCGGTCGCGGGAAACCGAGGAATCGAGCCGGGCCGGCCCGACGAAAGCCTCCTCCATCACGCGCTTGCCGCGGCGACCGTCGTTTCGGATCCGCTGGGACGCATGCTGGGTGGCTTTCCGACCATCGCAGAGATCGACACTATCGAGAACTACATTTACGCCACGCGCGCCATCACGCCAAATGCGCTCCACACGGCGACGAATGGCCTGCCGGTCGCCATCGCGACGTTCGCCCTTCACTACCGCAACGCGCCTGATTTGGTCAGCGGCAAACACGCGCAACTCTGTTTCTCCCGCACCGGGTTAGCGAGGCTGGGAGACCTCGAGCCGTTTTATGATGCCTCCCGGCGTTCCTTCGCCGAGCTCGATCCCGCTCGTCCATACAGCTTTCGTGTCGTGCCAACCCGCTTCGCTCCGTTTCTTGCTGTCCGGATGCCGGGTGAGGTCGGGGGATTCGGCCCGCAGGATGCAGTCGCCGGCGATGCAGAACGGGAGTTCTGGGTTCCGCTGCACAAGCTGTTCAGCGGCCGCGAATGCATTGCCGGGCTCGATCTACAGGTTGCCCTCAGCAGCGGATTACGGAACGACCTGCTTGCTTCGCTTCACCGCTTTCTGGAATTTCAAGGTTTCCGGAACAACTACTACGGCGACGTACTGAGGGACTATCCGTTCACGATAGAGGATTCGCACATCGCGGAACTTTCGTCCCATCCTGATTACGGCCCCGGGGTGCTCGTTCCTCATCCGGAGCCCTTCATTTTGCCGGCAACGTTTCGCGGGCGACCTCTGACGTTTCCAGTCGATCCCGCCTTTACCGGGGACCCGGAAAATATCCAGATGTCATCGCCCATGGTGTTGCCGGGCCTGACCGAATCCATCACCGAGCCGGATTACTTTGACGATGCCGCGCAGGAGACGCGGCGGCCCGCACCGCAATACGTCAACGCGCGTCATGCGATCGAAGATGGCCACATCGTCAACCTGAACGACAGCCCGGATCTGATGAAGATTCTCGCACACGGCGATTTCGATGCGCTGCATTATGTCGATACCAGCGGCGATGGCTGGGTGATCGCCGAATGCCCCCAGTTGCAGCAAACCGGGCTGGCAAGCGTCGCCGCGTTCTGCATGGTCGGCTTGCCGGACTTTTTCCCAAACGTGACGCAGCGCGATCTGATGCTGTGGTGGCAGCGCGATGTGCCCGAGCCGCTTCGTGCTGCCTTGTGGGCGACTCCGCCCTACGCCCTGTCTCAAACCCGTATCGCCGCTGACGTGGAGCTGCCGGTTGGCTTCTGCATAAAGGACGACACAGTCACCGCCATCGTCTCGCAGCGCGAAGCCTCAGGAGCGCCGGTGCAGCCCGTGAACGGACCCTATGAATTGCAGAAGGTGGGCCTGCCCGACGGTGCGACAGGGGTTTTCGACCCGGGATGGGAAACCAGCCTGGGGATACAATACGATGGCCCGACACACACGCTGCAACGGTACCTTGCGGGTCATGGGCTCGGCTCGCCGTTCATCGAGGATGCCAAGCTGTGCGCCGCCCTTGGCAGCTACTGGCCGGCGGTTGCGCCGGATGCGACGCGGGAATATGAGCCGAACAAGCCGCTGAGTGGAGTCCTGTATCCCTGGCCAAGTATTGTACCGCTTACCGACACCGAGATCGGCATGGTTCCTACCAGCGATGGCACATTTATGTCCTGGGATGGCGTGCCCGGTCCGCAGCGCCGGAACATCGGCGATCGCCTCGTGATCGCATATCACAACGTGCTCTATGTCGATTACATCGACATGCCCGGGACCATGACCGCGGCGCTAACCTCGCGCATCGATGCTGCGGAGTACAAAGCCCGTATTCTCGCACTGGCTGCAATCTATTGGAGCCTCGGGATCCGCCCTCGTCCGGGCAGCACGGTGAACGATCTGTTGCGCAAGAAATCTGCCTGGGCCATCCTGTCGTTTCGCGATGTTGCGCCCGAGGATCCGGCGTTCCAGGCGGCTGCCGCAGCCTCGCAGGCAAGCCTGAAGGGTCCGCGCCGCTACGCTGTAGATATCTATCGTTGGGGCGCACAGGCACCGGACCCCGCCGACTTCAAGATTATGCTTGTGGACGTGCTCGAGGAAGTCCGCGCATTTACTGACGGCCGGGTTGTTATTCTGAATCGTCGCGGCGCATGGCACCTGGACAACTCGATACCGACGTAATCGTCGCTGGGGGCGGGCCAGCGGGCGCTGCGACGGCGATCGCCTGCATTCAGCGCGGGTTGCGCGTACACCTGTTTGAGCGAGCTGTTTTCTCCGGGCGCCGTCCGGGCGAGACATTGCACCCGGGGGTGGAGCCCCTGGTGCGCCAACTCGGTCTGAGCGACCGGTTTCAGACCACGATCGGCGCACGCCATTCCGGCATTTGGCTTTGCTGGGGTGGCCGGAAGCAGTTCCAGCCCTATGGCACCGACCAGGATGGCGCATGGCACGGCTTTCAGGTCTCGCGGACCGCATTCGATCAGCTCCTGCTGAATGTTGCGAATGAGCAAGGCGTGGAGGTGCGCCAGCCCTGCGCGGTCGATTGCGTGCAACTGGGGCAAGAGAACGAGGTTCGCGTGCTGACCGGCGCCGGACCGTTCTCTGCCCGTATGATCGTGGATGCGACAGGGCGCGCAAGCTGGCTTTCGCGCCGGCTCGGCCTTGCCAGGGGAGCGCGCTCGCCGCGGCTGATAGCACGATACGGCTATGCCGCAGGGTCTTGTTTCGGTCGCTACGAAACCCCGGAGCTGGCGGGAAATTCCGAAGGCTGGGTCTGGACCGCCCTGGTGCAGCCGGGACTGTAACCATTGGACATCTGTCGCGGCGGACGGATCTCGGCCTCCCCCCAGTTGGGTGCCGGTCGATTTGCGTGGGCTGACGCCGGTTGGACCATCGAAGGGCGCTGATGTCACCTGGCGCATGGTGGCGCACCCCGCGCATCCGGCTTGGTTCATCGTCGGGGATGCTGCCTGCCTGCTCGACCCGCTATCGTCGAAGGGTGTGCTCCGAGCGATGATGAGTGGCATTGCTGCGGGCCATCTGATTGCCAATGTCCTGAACGGCCGGATTGCCGCTGAGGCTGCGGCGAACGTGTACCAGCACTGGCTGTCCGACTGGTTTGCGCGGGAGGCTTTGCGTCTCGCGACATTCTATCGGAAGCTCGGCATCGCAGGCTTCGCCTGACCTCCTGACGAGCCGCTGTGATCCCAAAGAGGAGCGAGACTGCCCCCTTGGTCGGAACAGCCGCGAGGGTCTATGGCTGCTTTTGCGGTCGCTCAGATCATCAATCAACGACCGACATGGGCGCGGAGCTGCCTCCTGTCCAACTCGGCAAATGACCGCTTTCGGGATCGGGTTGGCGGCGCTGTAGGGCGTAGACGGGTCGAAACCCGGTTTCTGGGGAGGGTGTGAATCGGCGTCCAAACTTGACCCCACCCGAGGGCGGTCTATTGCATTGATGATGCTGAAAGAAGCGGCAATTTGCCGGGGTCAATGTTGGACGCCGGCCGTGACCCCGTCTAATCCCCAAAAACCAAAAATTTACAGGCACTTGCCTTTCGTGGGAGCGGGTTCAAAGTTGGACGCTGATTTGGAGTGCGCCCCTGCGGGTGGACAGAATCAAGCGGCGGCTTTGACCGTCTGCTGGGCGTGTTGATCCTCGAACTGCATCGGGCTGAGATAACCCAGGGCCGAGTGCAGCCGTTTTGAGTTGTAAACCTCGTCGATGAACCTCGGAAGGTCGGCGGTGACGTCCTCGAAGGTTTCGTAAGAGGCCAGGTAGACAGCCTCGACCTTGAGCGTCTTCATGAAGCTCTCCGCCTTGGCGTTGTCGTAAGGATTGCCGCGGCGGCTCATCGAGCCGATCAGGCCATTGGCGGCCAGCAGCTCGCGATAGATCTCCGACGCGTATTGGCTGGACTCAAATGGTTGTCGCAACACCTTGAAGGAGGAGTTGCGATGACGAGGCGCAGGCGGCGTTCGGATCGGTCTGGTCGGGCACCATTGTTATCGCCAGGTCGCCCGGTGGTGGCAGGACGAGATGAGCAGCGCCGGTTCTGGGCGGCAATCGCGGCAGGCATGGCGAGTGAGGATGCCGCGGTCCAGGCTGGTATGTCGCAGGCTGTAGGAACAAGATTGTTCCGAAAGGCAGGCGGCATGCCACCAGCGATATTTCGGCCATCAGCGAAGCCGCTGTCCGGCCGATATCTCTCATTTTCGGAGCGGGAGGAGATCGCACTGCTTCGAGTGCAAGGCTGCTCCATGCGAGAGGCTGCGCGCCGGCTCGGACGCGCAGCCTCAACGATCTCGCGGGAGCTGCGGCGCAAGGCTGCGACCCGAGTAAGACCGTATGTCCGTTCCTTAACCGGGGTGGCTCGTCCCACGCTGTGCGGGTCAACGAGGGTTGCTCGCATAGGGCGAGCCTTTCCTCAGCGCAGGGGGACGAGCCATGGATCAGGATAGCGAAGTTTTTGTCGGGTTGGATGTAGCCAAGGCCCGGCACGCCGTAGCCGTTGCGGAGGACGGCCGGCAAGGCGAGATTAGATACCTGGGTGAGATCGATGCCGACCGGACGTCCGTTCGCCGTCTGGTTGCGCGGGTCGCGAAGCATCACCGCCGATTGCACTTCTGCTACGAGGCCCGACCGGGTATGGGTTGCATCGGCAACTGGTCGGCATGGGCCACTCCTGTACCGTGGTCGCGCCCTCGCTGATCCCTCGCAAGCCCGGCGATCGGGTCGAGACGAACCGACGCGATGCTGTGCAGCTCGCGCGGCTATTGCGTGCCGGCGAGCTGACGGCTGTTTGGGTGCCGGACGAGGCGCACGAAGCGGTCCGTGAACTGATCCGATCGCGGGAGGCGGCCGTCGATGATCTGCGCCGCAAACAGCAGTCGATCTCGTCGTTGATGCTGCGTTATGGCCGGAGCTATCCCGGCAAGAAGACCTGGGGTGCACGGCATCGACAGTGGCTGCAAACCCAGCACTTCGGACATCCGGCCCAACAACTCGTGCTGCAGGAGATGATCCTCGCCGCGCAGCATGCTCAGGAAAGGCTGACGCGCGTCGAGGCAGCCATTGTCGAGTTCTTGCCCGGCTGGTCGTTGGCGCCGGCCGTGGACGCACTCCAGGCACTGCGAGGCGTCCGCCTGGTCACTGCCGCGACCATCATGGTCGAGGTTGGAGACCTGCGCCGCTTTGACACGCCTCGCCAACTCATGGGCTACCTCGGCCTGGTGCCAAGCGAGCGCTCGACCGGTGACAGTGTCCGACGCCTCAGCATCACCAAGGCCGGCAACGGACGCGTACGGCGCGCATTGGTCGAGAGCGCCTGGACCTACCGCTATTTGCCGAGGACCAGCAAGTTGAAGCATTACGTCCACGAGCGCGTGCCGTCCGCGGTGCGCGACATCGCCTTGAAGGCGCAGGCACGTCTGTGCGCACGCTACCGAGCGCTTGCTCGTCGCGGCAAAAAAGCTGACGGTGGTGGTCACCGCGATCGCGCGTGAGCTCGCAGGCTTCATTTGGGCGATCGGAAGAATGGTTCAGCCAGCATAGCAGCGCGCCAACGCTCCCGCTGCTCACGGGTGGGAGCGAGGCGACGGCAGAGGAACTCCCGTCGGACGCTTTGTGGCCGGCATCGCCGACGCCCGCAGTAAGACAGGGAACGCCTCGGACGCATACTCGGAAATGCGGTATCCAACCCGCGCATCAGAGCTTGATCACCGACGTCTAACAGCCTCGCTTCCTCCCGTGCGCATCCATCTAGAGCGGCCACCGCGATCGCGGTCAAAGAACCTGCCCGACCGATTGACAACGGACATCAGAGCGTCTGGTCTGCGGCGTGTAGCGCGAATCTGAGGCGATGGGCGATGATGCGCGGCTTCTCGGTCTGAACGGGATCCGGGATGTTAGCTACCCAGGCCTGCGGCTGACGAGCTTATCTGCCACGGCATCAGCTGGTCGATCTTGTTGATGGGGTGACCCTCAGCGACCTTGGCCAGCGTATGCTTGAGATGGGCTTCCGGGTTCACGCCGTTGAGCTTTGCCGTCTGCACAATGGTGTATATGGCTGCTGCGCGATCGCCACCGGTATCCGAACCAGCGAAGAGAAAATTCTTGCGTCCCAGAGCAATGATTCGCATGCCGTTCTCGGCAATGTTGTTGTCGACTTCCAGCCGACCGTCCGTGACGAAGCGGGAGAGGGCTTCGCGCCGATTGATCGCATAACGGAAGGCTGTGGCCAGCGCTGACTTTGCCGACAACTTTGCCACGGTTGCCTCAGCCCATGCGAAGAACGCCTTGAGCAACGGTGCGGTCTGCGTGCGGATTGCCACCCGTTCGACGGCAGGGGCGAATGCGGCCTCGGCCTCGATGACATAGATCGCGGCGATCCGATCGAGCGCCTCCTTGGCAACCGCCGATTTCCGATGCTCCCACTCGTCGAAGAACCCGCGGCGACAATGCGCCCAACACGCGACTTCGGTGATCGGACCGGGCGCAGTCCGCTTCGCACCATACAGTGCCTCGAACCCGCATAGCCATCGGCCTGCAGGAGCCCGCTGAACGCGGCCATGTGAGACGCCGGATGGTGACCACCGCGGTCGGGACTGTAGAAGTATGCGGCGGCCGGCGGTGCGTCGCCGCAGAACGGCCGGTCGTCGCGCACATAGATCCACAGGCGCCCGGTCTTCGTCCGACCCAGTCCTGGTGCCAGCACCGGAACGGTCGTGTCGTCACCGTGGATTTTCTCGGCGGCAAAGACATGACGCCGGATCGCTTCCACGACAGGATCCAGCAGCCAGGCCGCTTGTCCAACCCGATCGCACAGCGTCGAACGATCGAGTTCGAGCCCCTCTCGTGCATAGATCTCGCTCTGTCGATAGAGCGGTAAGCGAGTTCGCGCGGGGGAGTTCCACCCCCGCGCGCTCCCAGAACCGTACGTGAGCCTCTCGGCTCATACGGCTCCCAGTGTCCGGCCTTGACCATACAGAAGCGGCCAATGAGCAAACAGGCTCCGCGATGAACGAACCACACGTGCCAGCCAGTTCCGAGCGCCCTTTGGCTGTTGCCGCAGGCGCTTGAACTTGCGTCGTGCCCATCGGAGCAGAAAGACGTCGATCCGGCGCAACGTCGGATACAACACCGACTTGTAGAAGTGGCTGTAGTAGTTGATCCAGCCTCGGATGTACGGGTTGAACATCCGAGCAAGATCGTCGAGCGCCTTGTCGCTCCGGGTCTGTAGTGTCCATCCCCGGATCGCCTGACGGATTGCCTTCAGTGCCTTGGGGCTGGCGGCGGGGAGATAGGATACCCCGAACAGCCCGCCTTTCCATTTCGCCAGCCGCGGCCGGAACGTATAGCCGAGGAAGTCGAACTGGATGACTGCGTGGTCGGCTTTGCGATTGGTGTCCTTGCAGTAGACCAGTTTGGTCTTCTCCGGATGGAGCACCAAGCCACACTCGCTGAACCTGCGGTCCAGCACCTGACGAAGCGCCAGGGCCTCGCGTTCAGTGCGGCAGTGACAGACGATATCGTCGGCATACCGTTCGAACGGTATTCCAGGCCTCGTGCGTCTCAGCCAGACATCGAACACGTAGTGCAAGAACAGGTTGGCCAGGAGCGGGCTGATCACCCCTCCTTGCGGCGTTCCCCGATCCCGCTGCACAAGATTGCCGTGCTCCATCATCACGGGCGCCGTCAACCAGCGTTCGATATATAGCAGCACCCAGGGGCAAGTTGTGTGCTTACGCACGGCCCGCAGAAGCAGTTCATGATCGATGCTGTCGAAGAAGCCTTTGATGTCGATATCGACGACCCAGTCATATCGCCAGCATCGCTGACGAGCTGTCCGGACCGCGTCAATCGCGGAACGCCGGGGTCGATACCCATACGAATCCGCATGGAACATCGGCTCCAGCAGAGGTTCCAGGTATCGGCGAACAACCTCTTGTCCGATACGATCGGCAACCGTCGGAATACCCAACGGCCGCGTCCCGCCAGACGCCTTCGGTATGTCCACCCGCCGAACAGGCGGCGGCATGTAGCTGCCCGACGACAGTCGGTTCCAGAGCTTATAGAGGTTATCGCCGAGGCGCTCCTCGAAGTTTTGGATCGACTGCCCATCCACGCCAGCCGCTCCTTGGTTGGCCTTCACACGCTTGAAGGCCTCCCAGACTTCCCGCTTCGGGATGTCGAACGGCTTTGCCCCAATCATGCGGCTCCTCCCGTCACCGGTTGGCCGCCTGCCAGGACTGAACACCACAACCCCTTCGGTCCACCGCCATTACAGCGCCTTCAACCCTACTACGGATTGTTCTGCCCCTGTGCTCCGCATTGGTACTCAAGGCCTCACGGGGATCGCCCGCTCGACCCGCTCCCTTGGCATCGGAGCGACAAGTTCCCACGTTCCGTGCGAGAGCCTGATCCAGGTTCACGCCGCCTTCGAGCCGGGTGCCGCATGAGCCGGGCTTCAGGTCTCCGCTCAGGCTTATCCCGGGACGACCACCATTCCCGGTTCCGACACCATCCATACTATTTCGACCTTTCATCGACGGTTCGCTTTCGCTCGTCTCCCTGGACCTCACCTGACGGGATCAGGTCCCGCCTTTTCCGCGACGCTCACCACCATCGTTCTTTCCGACAGCAGCTCGCGGTGGTTTGGAACCCGCTCCTGATCGCGGACTCCGAGGGGCCGGCCCTCATCTCTCACACAGTTCCACACCTCCATCGCTGTTGGTGTGTTCGTGGCACACGATGGTCGCAGTATTTCGCCACCAGCAGATGTGCCAGCGTGGCCGGTGTGGCACGCCCGCGTGGCGTCGGCATCGCTGGAGCCGGAGCCTGCGTGATGGCGTCGCACGCACAGCAGGCAAACTTCGGTCGTACGTGACGAATGACCTGGAAGTGCCCTGGCACGTAATCCAGCACCTCGGTGACGTCCTCGCCCAGTTTGGCCATCCTGCCACCGCAGTCAGGGCAGGTGCAGGCCCCATCGCCGGCAGGCTGATGCACAACATCCTGGCGCGGCAGATGATCAGGCAGCGGCTTGCGCTTCGGCTGGTTGGCGCGGGCGGAAGCTGGTGAAGCAGGCTCCGTCGCTTCGGCACGGGCGGTATCTTCGGCCGCACCAGTCTCCAATTCCTCGAGCTGGAATTCGAGTTGGGCGATCTGACGAGTGATCCGCTCCGACGAGCGACCGAACTGCATGCGGCGCAGCTTCGCGATCTGGAACCGGAGCTTCTCGATCTCCAACGCCTTGAGCTGCACCGCGGTCTCCGCCGCCTTCAACTCGCTCTGGCAGGCCCGCGCGAACGCACGCATTGCGGCAGGATCATCCGGCAGTTCGGCCGTGGCGAGCGACATGTCCTCAATCTATCCGGAGCCACACTGGCCAACCAGAATCGAGTGGGAATCGGTGCTCTGTCACACCAACACTGGTTGCGGCGGCGGTGCTATCGTTCGACGCCAATCCATCGCCTCGACCAGCACGGAAAACTGCGCGGGGGTGAGTGTCATCGCTCCATCAACAATTGGCGGCCACACGAAGCGGCCCTTCTCAAGACGCTTCGTGTTGATTTCCGCTGAGAACTGACCCGGGAATTCCACCGAGAATTGACCCGCCTGCTGCTTATGGTTTGAGTTTCATGCGGGGGTCAAGGCTGGATCTTTCTCCTTTCGTTTTTGGGCTTTTCGTACGGAACTGTTTCTGAACCTGAAGCTGTCATTGCCGGTTTCCAGGATGTGGCAGTGATGGGTGAGACGATCGAGGAGGGCTGTCGTCATCTTGGCGTCGCCGAAGATGGCTGACCATTCGCTGAAGCTGAGATTGGTGGTAATGGCAACGCTGGTGCGCTCGTAGAGTTTGCTGAGGAGATGGAACAGCAAAGCGCCGCCTGAGGGACTGAAGGGCAGGTAGCCGAGTTCGTCGAGGATAACGAGATCGACGTGGACAAGGCGGCTCGCGATCTGGCCGGCCTTTCCCTGAGCCTTTTCCTGTTCGAGAGCATTGACCAGCTCGACGGTGGAGAAGAAGCGGGCACGCTTCTTGTGGTGCTCGATGGCCTGCACGCCGAGCGCGGTTGCGATGTGCGTCTTGCCGGTGCCTGGACCACCGACCAGCACGACATTGTCGACGGGTTCGATGAAGTCACAACGGTGAAGTTGCCTGACCAGGGCTTCGTTGACCTCACTGCTGGAAAAGTCGAAGCCGGCCAGATCGCGATAGGCCGGGAATCGGGCGGCCTTGAGCTGGTAGGCCACGGAGCGGACCTCTCGCTCGGCGGTCTCTGCCTTGAGCAACTGGGAGAGTATGGGAATGGCGGCCTCGTAGGCCGGGGCCCCCTGTTGTGCCAGTTCCTCGACGGCCTGCGCCATGCCGTACATCTTCAGGCTGCGCAGCATGATGACGAGAGCGCTGCTGGCGGGATCATGACGCATGGCGCGTCTCCCTGGCCTGGCGCAGGGCGTCATAGCGTTCAACGTCGGCCCTGGGCTCGTTGGCCAGTGCCAAGGCCTGCGGAGCGGTTACCGCCGGAGGAGCGGCCGGCTTGCCGTCTATCAGCCTGTGGAGCCGGTTGAGGATGTGGATCTTGGACGCCACGCCATCCTCCAGCGCCAGTTCCACCGCCACCAGCACAGCCTGCTCGTCATGGTGAAGCACCAGGGCCAGGATCTCCACCATCTCCCGATCGCCACCGGTGCGGCGGAGGAGGTGGTGCTGCAGTCGCTTGAAAGCGTCGGGCAATTCCAGGAACGGAGCGCCGTTGCGCAGGGCGCCAGGCTTTCTCTGGATCACCGCCAGGTAATGGCGCCAGTCATACACCGTTCGTCCCGGCCCGCTATGGGTCCGGTCGATGATGCGCGGGTGCTCGCAGATGACATGGCCTTCCGCTGCGACCACAAGCTTGTCGGGATAGACCCGCAGGCTGACCGGTCGGTTGGCAAAAGAGGCCGGCACGCTGTAGCGGTTACGCTCCAGATGGATCAGGCAGGTCGATGAGACCCGCTTGGTATACTCCACGAACCCATCGAATAGCCGGCTTACAGGCATAAGGCTCTCGACTTCCTGGGTCCATACATCGGCGATCATTCCGGGCTCACCGCCATGCCGGGTCTGCCCCCAAAGCTCCCGGCAGCGCTGCTCCAGCCAGTCGTTCAGGGCGTCGAGGCTTTCGAACGGAGGCATGGTCTGCCAGAGGCGGTGCCGCGCATCCTGGACGTCCTTCTCGACCTGTCCCTTCTCCCATCCCGAAGCTGGATTACAGAACTCGGCTTCGAAGAGGTAATGACTGACCATGGCCGAAAAGCGAACGTTGACGCTGCGTTCCTTGCCACGGCCGACCTTGTCCACGGCAGTGCGCATGTTGTCGTAGATGCCTCGCCGCGGTACCCCGCCGAAAACCCGAAAGGCGTGGTTATGCGCGTCGAACAGCATCTCGTGGGTCTGCAGCAGATAAGCGCGGATGATGAAGGCGCGGCTGTAGCACAGCTTGATGTGCGCCACCTGCAACTTGACACGAACACCGCGGATGACCGCGAAATCCTCGCTCCAATCGAATTGGAAAGCCTCGCCAGGCGCAAACGCCAGCGGCACGAAGCTTCCCCGGCCAGCGGTCTGCTGCAGTCGTTGGCACTCCTCCTTCCAGGCCCGGGCGAACGCCGCGACACGGTTGTAGGAACCATCGTAGCAAGGCTGACGAGATCCCCATACAGTTGCTTGACCGTCCGTCGCTGCTTGCGTGGCCGCCCTGCCCTCATGCCGCAGCCACGCTGCTAGTTTCTCGGCATAGGCATCGAGCTTGCTCGGGCGGTCCGGCACCCGAAACTTCGGCTCAATCACATCGGACCGAAGGTATTTGCGGATCGTGTTCCGCGAGACGCCGGTGCGCCGGGAGATCTCCCGGATCGGCACATGATCTCGCTTATGCCATCGACGAAATAATGCTCAGAAACGCCATGTCCAACACTCCGTTCATCCCCGCACGGATCAGACGGGGAAGCGTTCGAACATGGGTCAAATCTCAATGGAAAAACCGCCCCCTCCAGGGTCAGTTCTCGGTGGAAATCAACAACGCTTCGCAATCAGCCACATCCCACTGCCGTCCCAATACAGGCCCTTGAAATAGTCACCGCGCTTTCCGCGGAAGATGAACAGATGACCGCTGAACGGATCCGCACCGATCATCTGCTGCGCCTTCACAGCCAAACCGTCAAACCCATTGCGCAGATCAACCGGATGGCAGGCGAGAAAGACTTTCGTGCCAGGCGCCAGACTGATCACAGCGCGCCCCGCATTGCGCGTAGGACACGCGACAGCGCCTTCTCGTTCACCAGGCCGTCGACACAAATGCGGATACCGTTCGGCAGCGCAATCTCGATCATTCCAGCTTCGGCTTCGCTTGCCTGCGGCGGTTGCGACCGCTCCGGTTGCGGCGGCGCCAACAATGGCCGTCTCTCCCCGCTTACTTCGCCCACCACACCGACCCGAACGAAGCCAACTGGCTCCGGCGCGCTAACCGCACAAGCTGCTGCCTTCCAGGCTCTGTCAGGTCTCGGGCCTGCTCGAAGCAAGCATCCTTAAGGTGCGGAGCGCTCGTTCATGCAGCTTCCAGAATGCCGAGCGCGATGGCCGTCCGGCGCATATGGCGAAAGCGCTGTGCAGCGGCGGGAACGTGTTGACACATGCGAGATCGAGAGCGGAGGAAGTTGCGGAGCTCGTCGTAACTACGGCAATATCGCCTTGCTGATGGGACGCTCTTGAAGCCGAGCATCAGTCGACATCGGCCCTTGACGCCACGATGATCCTGCTCGAGGCGATTGTTGAGATAGCAGTTTGTCCGATGCCACACGCGGCTGCCGAGTTCCGTCCGGATCGCCCGGGGATAGGCGTCGTGACCGTCTGTCGTGACCCGGTCAGGGATCACATGTTGTGGGCTCAAACCCCTGAACACTGATGGCAGGTACCTCGGCGGGTGATCGAGATTTCGATCGGCGATGAAGACCTTGCGCGACTGGAGGCAATCGCGCGGCCTCGAACCGAGTCTACCGTTAAGAGCCAATAAACCAGCCAAACGCGTCGCCAGCGTTCGGCCCAGAGATCGAAAACGTAGTGGAGATAGACGTTCGCGAGCAGCGGTGAGATCACCGAACCCTGGCCCGTCCCCCTATCCTCAATCGTTACCGCCCCGTCTTCCAGGACCCCGGCCCGCAACCATTTCTGGACGAGCCGGAGGATGCGCTTGTCGCCGATCCGATGTTCCAGGAAGCGGACAACCCATTCCTGAGAAACTTCCGTGAAAAACGAGCGGATGTTGGCATCCAGTATGAAGTTCACCTTCCTGCTGCTGATCCCGACAATCAGTGCATCCAGCGCATCGTGCTGGCTGCGCCCCGGTCGGAACCCATACGAGAACCCGAGGAAGTCTTCCTCGTAGATCACATTCAGCTCCGCCGCCGAAGCGTTGGATGCCATCATGCAGGCCATCGAGGCCGGAGGTCAGGTCGCCGGATTGAGGAGAGCGAAGCGCATTGATGCGACCTCCGTTGACCCGAGGCGAAAAGCGTCCCGCTCTCCTACAGCGTCATTGAAGAGATGCCCATAGCGCTCGCCGGAATCTCAGTGTTTAGAGCACGCGCATGGCCGCGACGCATTTTTGACATCGCCCGCCTGCTGTGCACAATTCTGACGTCCCCTGGCTTGCTGGAACCCGAGCGCGCTGAGCTCCGACCCAGAAGCGGACTGGTGCTCGATGGAGGGGGACACACACCATCTGGTGGAAAGGCAGGGCTTATGACATCAAACGTTCGAGTGCGCTTTTGGGTCGAGGCCGGACTCGCCGCTCTGTGCGGCTTTCTCGCCGTTCTCACGGCCTTCACCCGGGACTGGATCGAAGCGCTTACGGGGTTTGACCCGGATAACCATAACGGGTCATTCGAGTGGATCATCGTCGCCGCACTGTTCCTCGTCTGCATGCTGTGTTCCATCGCGGCCCGCGCCGAGTGGCACCGCCTGGGTTCGTCCGCGCACGCCGGAACCTGATCGCCGCCTCAGGAAGCGAATACCGGGGGAGAAAATGCCATCGAAGAAGAAGGATCGTGGGAAAGAGGCGCGTCCGCCAAAGAGACCTTTGGCGGGGGTGTTCGGCAAAACGCTGCTCGAGAGGCTGAAGGCTGCGCCTCCGGGGACCTCGGACGACACAATCCTTATGGAGACGCTCCGTTCGGTTCCGGTCGATCAGGTGAAGGCGGCCTTTAAGAAGGCAGATCCGAAGGAGCGGAATCTGCTTTTCGCTGCGCTCCCCCGCAGCCAAGTCACGTCGATCCTCGGGTCGCTGCCTCCCGAAGTGCTGGCATCATGGGAGCCGCCTGCGCTTTCAACGCCGCCCGCCCCGACCGGCGGGCCGCCGGCATCGATTCTCACCGCGACATACCAGAACGTCCCCTATCCGCCTGCCGAAAAGGATCCGAACTGGTCGCTGACGTTCAGCGGGGGTTCGACGATCGGGCTCACCTCGCCGCCTCCATGGGAATGGGTGTCGGTCTATGACCAGAGCGCCGAGAAAGAGGGCTCGCTCGACAATCCCATGGTCGGCCTCACCGGCTGGGTGGTCATTCCTGAACTGCCCGGGACGCCCAATCCCAAGCTGTCCCAGGGTGACGTGTGGTTCGTGCATCCGTTCGGGTTCGATTTCGAGTTCTACATCGTCCCCGACCCGCAGTACGAAGGTTTGCTTGCGGCTTCGAACACCGGCGTGACGCCCGGAACGGGCGCGCAGGATTCGGACTTAGTCGCGGCCAACGACGCTGCGCACGACATTGGTCTGGACGCGCCGAAAGGCGTGCTCGGAGTCGAGACCGACCAGGGCCTTGTCCCGCCGCTGTTCCAGAATTTGATCACCAACGGGGCGCGAATCGCGACCTTCGGCCGCTGGATTGTCGATTGCGGCCATAACGATTTTCACACCGAGGTTCACGCGCCGCTGCTGATGGCGGTGGCGACGCCGTCGCCGCCACCACGCGGCGTCCCCGGCTCGCAAATGACCTCGCTCCAGATCATGTCTCGGCCCTACACGGTCAGTCAGAAGTTCGCGGGAGGCAACTTCATCGATCATCTGCTGGCTGAGGTCGCAAAGGTCGAGACGACGATCCTCGGCATTCCGCTGTCGTGGCGGGTCGAGGCGCATCCGACCATATTCACGACGCCATACGAGGGCCGCCCATTTATCAAGCTGCTCGTTCAGCCGCCGCCTATCAAGCGCAATCCGGTTCGCCCTCCGCCGACGCTGATGGTCAGTTATCCCTTCACCCACCGAGCGAACGTGGCCGTCCAAGTGTACAACGCCGGCGAGGGAAGTGTCGGAATCGCCATTGTGCTTGGCGATCTCAATCCGGCAAGTCTGCCGCCGAAGCACGACCTGACCGTCCAGTGGTCCCAACTGGGCGACAAGTACGCTTATGTGATCGACGCGTTGCAGATTGCAGACATTCTCACGCTCGACATCCTTCCCGCGATCATCCTCAACCGTGGAATCCTGACCGATATCTACGACGCGCCGAGCGCATCGAGTCCCCTCGACAACCAGAACGTCGCCGCGCCGGTTAGCGTGGACCAGATTCAATCCTGGGCCGGGTTGTCGGAGGACGACAGCCAGCCGTTCCCGATTTATGGCTGGCTGAATGTGTGGTGGCAGGACCAGCAGGTCGTCGCCGAACCGTGAGCGCCTCCCCAAGGGCACCGGCGATTCTCTTCATCCACTGGCGGCACATTTTTGCCTCCCTCCCAGTTCTTCTGCGACTGAGCCGGTTAGGTTTCCATCGAGAGTATGGAAGGGTCATGATCCTAACTTACGATCCGGCTGCGGACCGCTTTACGCGAGTGGGGTCGGCCCTGCACCAGTAACTGCCGCGCCCGGCGCGAAACCGCTCCTGAGGTCCCGCAGCGCAGCGATCGGGTTCGGCACGCTGGACGGGTCGATCCCAGCGGCCCGTAATGCCTTGGCTGCGCCGATGGCCTCGATCTCAAGTAGGCGTGTTCGTCCCCAGGGCACGATCAACGACAGCCCAAACCTTAACATAGGGCGCTTGTCGGTATGGTCCGGAGAGCGCGGTGCGAAGTTTGTTTACAGGAGCGGCCATGAACACCCTGGATGACCTGCGGGCCGAGTGGATTGAGCTGAGGAGAAGCCTCAGTAGCCACATCGCCTATCTGGAAGCAGGGAACACCATACACCCCATCGACCAGAACCCTCAGCAAGCAACGGCCGAATTCGTGCAGCGACTGAAGCAGTATCGAACCGAAGTTGAGGGTTGGCTTGTCCATCTACCATCGCAAGCGGATTGATGCCGCAGACTAGTGCCGATGGCTTCGGACTGCCTCGCAGAACCAATATACCGCCATCTGGTCCGATGACCGGTCTCGACCCTTTGCGGTCATTCGCACCGGGACTTATGCAGCCCCCAAGCCAGTGATTTTGCTGCGGTAGCGACCTGCCGCCTTGTCATCCTCGACCAGATCAGCGATCCTGTAGTGAGCGCTGCTGACCTCGCCGGGCTTCGATCATCCCAGCATGAGGCCAAGGGGAAGGACCCTGCTCGGCTTTTGCAGTCGCCTTGACGGAGAGATAGTTTGGGTTCGTCGGCAAGGGTTAGCCGCCGTTCTGGCGCTCTTTCCGTCGGTAGAAACAGCAGGAGCGTAAGTTCATGCATCGCCGTGCACTTCTCGCCGCCGTCATCGCGTTCACGCCCATGCTAGCGATGGCGGATGAAAGTATTTCTGGACAATGGGAAGCCAATCTCGGTCACGGGTCATGGCGTGCTCGGGGCCATCGGGGGGTGCATTGCTGGACATGAATGGAACAAGCACCAAATGAGCCAGAAAGCAATGCAGAACCAACAAGACTATGTCAAGAGTTGGCAGCAGCAAGATCCGAATTATCGTAATCCGTGGCAGGACTGATTTGACGGAGAAGGTTCGAGAATTTCTTCGCTAAAGCCATAGGATTGGTCGCTCATAGGAGACGAATCTCGCACTGTTAGAGCACCAGGGGGACCTTGGTGCTCTGTGTCAGTGCTCCATCGTGCCCCCCCGCATACGCACTCTTGAGGTCCAGCAGCCGAACGCTGGAATCCGGAATCGGGTGAAACACGATCCTGTCCAGATGGATGACCCCAGCGTTCCAAGCCGGGGAACCTCTCCAGCGTGATGTGGTCTTGCGGCACGCGTTCCACGAAGCTGAATGATCCGGCGCAGACCGGATGGGTGAAGAAGTTCTCGCCGAGCTGCTGCAAGACTTTGGGTGCCTCCATCATCCCGGCACGATCCGACAGCACCGCGATCAGGGGCGCATAGGGCGCGGACAAGACCAGGCGCACTATCATCGGATCGACGACTTCTATGGCTGTGACCGGCTTCAGCTCGGATTTGCGGGCGCTGTAGGGCGCGGTCTGTTAGCGCTCGAGGTTGGCTTTCACCGCATTCGCGTCGAACGGCTCATTCTCCTGGAACTCCCTCCCACAGCTTCAGCGTCAGGGCGCGCGAGTCACTGGACCAGGACCAACTGGTTGCGAGCTGCGGCACGAAGTCCAGCTTGGCGTTGAGATCGATCAGCTTTATCGCACAGGCTGGCGAACATGATGCGGCCGGCAAAGGTGCCGCCGCGCGCGGGGTCCAGGTCATCGGGATCGTCCTGCATGCGGACGCGCAGAGTGCCGGCCGCGTGTGCCGCCCCGCACACAAGCAGCATCGCCGCGACGCTGCCCAAGAAGCGTGATTTCATTCTTATCCTCCCGTGATCGCGTCAGACTTTTACCGAACAATGCGTCCTGGCGCTTTGTACTGCCGCCTCGATAAGCTGCAGGCCGCGCAGGCCGTCGAGGAAAGTCGGATAGTTACCGTCCGCGCCGCGCATCGCCGACCAAGCCTGGCGGACGACGTTGCGGAATGCATCCACGTAGCCCTCGGCATGGCCGGCGGGAAGGCTCGACATCCAGGACAGCGGCTCCGGGAGCGCGTCGGGCGAACGCTGATGGATGGTGTTGCCGCCGGGTTTCCGCTCGATCCAGATATTCGGGTCCTGCTGGTTCCAGTCGGCACCAGCCTGGGACCCGTCCAGTGACACGATGATCGTGTTCGGGTGCCCGGGCGAGACGCCGCTGACGGTCACGCATCCGGCCGCGCCGCCGCTGAGCCGGATCAGCAGATCCGCCTGTTCTTCCAGCCCATGCCGGACCCGGATGCCGCCATCCGCCTTGCGCGAGCCGGGTGGTTCGGCGCCTTCGCCAGCCTGCCCGCGCCAGATCCGATCCGGCTGGTGGGTGGAGAATTGCGCAGCGATTTCGGTGATCTTCTGCCCGGAGACGAACTCGATCAGATCCAGCCAGTGGATCCCCAGATCCATCAGCGCATAGGAATGTCCTGTCGTATCGGGCGAGAACATCCACACATACTTGTCCGCCGCGAACACGTCTTGCGACAGATACGCGCCGCCGGCTCGGCGGATTTGCCCGAATGCGCCCACCGCGACTTTGGCCCGCAGCACCTCGATCAGCGGGTAGCCACGATACGTATATGCGACCGCTCCTATTCGTCCCGCTTGTTTAGCGGCTGCGATCATCCGTTCGGCATCCTCGATCCGCGTCGCCATCGGCTTTTCGCAGAGAACGTGCGCGCCAGCTTCAAGCGCCGTGATGCTATGTTCGGCGTGCAGGTGATGCGGGGAGCAGACATGCACGATCTCCGGCTTCGTTTCCTGCAGCATGCGGGCCGGATCATCGAATGGCGGTGCATGGCCGAAGGCGCCGGCGCCGGCGAGCGCGCGTCCGCAGACCCCGACCAGTTCCCCGCCCAGCTCGCGAATCAGGCGCACATGCACATGCGCGATGCCGCCGGTGCCGATGATCGCGACACGAGGCTTAGGAGCTATCACGGTTTGGGTTCCGCGATGTCGAAGCCGGCTTCCGCCGCGGTGGCTGCCAGATACTCGTACCCCATCCGTGCATAGCGCGCCGGTTCCGCTTTTCTGGGGTCCTGCTCTGCCTCCACCACCAGCCATCCTTCGTACCCATGGTCGTGCAACTGGCGGAGCAGGGGAAGGTAGGAGATGCAACCGTCTCCGGGGACGGTGAAGATCCCTTGCATGACTGCGCCCATGAAGCTGGCATCGTTGCGGATCGAGTTTTCCAGGATCGTCCGTCGCGCATCCTTGCAATGGACGTGGACTACTCGCCGCATGTGCCGCACCAGCAGTGAAGCCGGATTACCCCGCGCGAACAGGCAGTGGCCCGTGTCGTACAGCAGCCCGACGGATTCGCCTGTATTGCGCATGAGCGCGTCGATCTCTCGATCGGTCTGAACGATCGTCCCCATGTGATGGTGAAACGCCATGCCTACGCCGAAGGCGCGCATCCGATCGGCGAGTGCGGTCAGCTTGTGCCCGTAGGAAGCCCAGTCTTCATCGGCCAGAGTCGGCCGCTGTGAGGATGGCTGGAAAATCCCGTCATGCCGCCCGCGCGATGTGTCGGCGTAGACCACCACTTTGCAGCCCAAATCGCGCAACAGCGTCAGATGCGGCAACACGGCGTCGAATTCCGTGTCGACATCGCGATCCAGCATCCGTCCGTCGTACCAGCCAGAGATCAGCTGCAGCCCGTGCCTGGCCAGCAACGGCCCCAGCTCTGCCGCGTCACGCGGGAACTTGCCGCCCATCTCGATACCGGCGTAACCGGCCTGACTTGCTTCTGACAGGCACGTCTCCAGCGGGATGTCACCACCGAGCTCCGGCACGTCGTCATTGGTCCAGGTGATGGGGTTGATGCCGATTCGAACCGTCATGACTTCTCCACTGAAGCGCTGAGTGTTTGCGACGCCGATCGGGCCGCCACGAGCGCGGCAACCGCGTCTGCTGCCGATGCGCCTTCGCGCGGTCCGCCACCGGCGTAACCAGCGAAACTTTCCGCCTGCAGCCGAAGCGCATCCAGGAAGGCACTCTCGGCGTCGGGCGGCCACAGGAACCGGCATGTCTCGGCGTTGCGCGTGCCGAAAACCTCTGCCCAACAAACATCGCCCGCGGGATAGCGGCGGCCCAGCGAGACGAAGCCCGCGCTGCCGCGCGAGAAGCGGCACAGGACCTGCGTGCTTTCCGCATCGCCGGGAACGGGCGGTTCCGTCGCCACTTGTGCCGCGACGGCGGAGGTCCCGGTGATGTCCTGGTCGGTCAGCCAGCGCAGCTGATCGAATTCATGGACGCCCATATCGACAAAAATGCCGCCGCTATTGCGCGGAAGGAGGCCGATGGGGGCTCACCGTCCCATTGGTAACAGGTGGCCAGGTAAATATCGCCGAGCACCCCGTCCGCGATGCGCGAACGCAATGCGCACAGCGCGGGGACGAAGCGGCGCCAATAGGCGATCTGCAGCGCGAGACCTGACCTGTCGGCGAGTGCCGCAGCCTCGATTGCCTCGGCTGGGCTGGCGCGACAGGGTTTTTCGCACAGGTACCGGCACTCCGTGCGACAGAACATGCCGAAACAGTTCCAGGTGCAAATGCGTGGGGGCTGCGATCAGGACGCCGTCGAGCCCGCCTGCATCGAGCATCGCGTCGACGCTCGCATATGCGGGGATGGCGCAGCCGGAAAGCTGTTGCCGCTGCTGCGCTGACGATTCGGCTGCCGCGGTGATCCGGACGCGGTCGCTGTTTGCTAACGCGCGGATATGGGTGCGTCCCATACGTCCGGCCCCGATCAGTCCCAGCCGGAATACCGCCATCAGCCGGCCGCGATGTCCGTTGGCCGCGCCCGGCCGACGCGCCGGCGATGCACGTCGATCACCGATTGGCATAGTGCGACGTCGTGCAGCGCATCCTCGGCGGAGGTTGTCGGGGTCTTTCCTTCCGTCACGCAGTCGTAGAAATGGATCAGCTCCTGCAGGAAACTTTCCTCGTAGGAGGTGATTTCCTCGGTTTGCCAGGATCGCGCGGTGCCGATCTCTCCGCCTTCACGGATCAGCATTGTCGGCGCGCTGCGCAGGAATGGTGACGGAAACCCGAGCGTCAAGCGCAAGTCCGGCGCGAAGAACGCGAACTCCATCGCGTAGCGCGTAATACCAGGAAGATCGACCCAGTTCAGCACGCATTTGCTTGGCCCGAAGCGCAGTACCTGCTGTCAGGCTGTTGTCGGTGATATCCGCGAAGTCGAGCTGGTCGGGCTCGCCCAGCACGCCGCGCATAACGTTGAACTCGTACATGCCAGAGGTAATGCGCCCCAAGCCACCATCCGGTCAGGCCGGCGACGCACCACGCCGCCGTGGTCGCCCGCCTAAGCACCGCGAAACTCAACCGCAAGCTTAATACAGCCCTTCGTTCGACCCGCCGGAGGCAGGTCGAATGTCGAGACGCCCTTCGTCCCGACAAGCTTTCCAGGGCAGCGGCGCGCAGGAGCCGTCAAGGGATGAAACCGCTTGCGGCGCGCGCCCATGGCGCGCGTCCCTTGACGACTCCGAGCACCGTGGCACCGCCAACTCAAATTGATCATTCAACGAAGTGAGGAAAATTCAGTCGGCACTTCCGAGGAAAGCTCGATCGGTATTGACAATGGATCGTGATGCGCGCAAGCTCCTCTTGCTGGTAGGGCTTGGACACATCAGGCAGGCGTTGAACCGCCTTCGCTCCTGATGTCGCAGTCTGCGGCACGATTTTTGGGAGCCCGCATGATCTCAAGTGGAGACACCGCGTTCAAGTCATCCTGAACGATCTTCATCGCGCTCTCGTGGGTGCCTGACGGCCAATACAATCCGAGAAACAGATCGCCGGCGGCGTAGCGGCGCCGGTAGGTGATCCAGCGCTGTGCCAGGTGATACGGCCGGTCATGCAACATATGGCAGCGCTGGCAGAGGCTCTTCAGATTGCGCCATCGATTGTTGGTCGGATCATGATCCAGATGCGCCGCAGCGAGAATGACGCGCGTGGTGCGTTCCGGAATCAGCGCCAACAGGTCCGGCCAGCGAGTGCGCCGGCCGCGGCGGTCGCGCCAGGTCTGCTGGACGGGATCCAACCATCGCCCGTCGGGCAGGCAGCGGATCAGCGTGGCGTGCGGCCGGCCGCAGGCCTCGCACCGGCCGCGGGCACGATCGAACCGCACACGCCGGCTGAGTTCCTTCCAGTGCGGCGGATAGAGACTACGCAGCTCGCGACGGATCGGCATCAGCGCTCCGCGGCATGGGACAGCTGTTCGGACCTGCCGAGCACGCGATAAACCGATGCACGGCCAATACCGAGACGGCGGGCGATCGCCGTCGCACCGAGTTTCTCCTTCTTGCTCAACCGTTGCACCTCCACGACATCGATATTCGGCTTGCGCCCCTTGTACACGCCGCGCGCCTTGGCGGCGGCGATGCCTTCAAGTTGACGCTCGCGACGGAGATTGGTCTCGAACTCGGCGAACACCCCGAGCATATCGAGGAATGCCTTGCCGGCGGTCGCGGTATCGATCGGCTGTTCCGTGGCCTTCAGCTTGACGCCCTTTTCCTTCAGCTCGTGCACGATGTCCTGCAGGTCTTTCAATGACCGGGCGAGGCGATCGATGCGGGTGACCACCAGGGTGTCGCCGCGGCGCAGGAAGTCGAGCAAGACCTGCAATTCTGTCCGTCCGTCGCGACGCGTGCCGGAGGTCTTCTCGGCGCGGATGACATCGCAGCCGGCGATCTTCAGTGCCGCGCGCTGCAACGCGAGGTCCTGGTCGATCGTGCTGACGCGGGCGTAACCGTAAAGGGGCATCCGAAGCGGCCGGGGTAAGGCAGGCAGACAAATGTGTCTCGTTAGCCCCTAAACTCTGATCCCGAGTCGTCTCAAGCCCCGAAAATCCACCCTAACGAGACGCCAAAAGTGTCTCACCGGCGCGCTTCGGTGGGGTATATATCAAGGAGGTGATTGCAGATTGCCGTTCAGCAAACTCGCGCGCCAGTTCCTCCGGCGAGCACCCGGCCTACACCAACTCGACCATTTGGCGACGAAACTCAGGCGCGTAACATCGTTGCGTCTTCGACTCTGTTACCTTGGCCGGCAAATTGGCTCAGCTGAACGGCAGCGACAGCCAGCGCAGGCCTGACGGTTCTAAAACCAGCATCGGAACCCCCGTAAGATTGCCGTTGCGTTCACTGGCCACGGCCTTCAGCACGTCGCCAGGCGACGTCACCGGCGTGTCACGTACTTGGACGATCACCGCTCCCGCATTGATCTTGCTGTTCGCGGCTGCGCTGCCGATCCCGACGCCGGTGATTACCACACCCTGTTGCTGCTCGTTGAGATGATATTGGGCGCGAAGCTCCGGCGTGAGCGGGGTCACCGCACGATTTGCTCGAAATCGGGCGCGAAGCCGAGTCCGGGGTGACCTTGGACCAAACGTAATCACCGACTAGCGCGATGTGCTCCTAGCCGCGCGGCAAGACAGTCGCCGGGACTTCATCCGGAACAATGGCGCTCTCAGCCCGCAGCTGTCGATGGCACGCTCGAGTTCATCACCTCGGAATCGACATTTGGCCACTTTCGGGCCGCGCGTGCCATTTGGCTTATCTTGAGAAACGCACGATCAAGTCGATGCTTGGTGGTCGAAGCATTTCGTCGGAACGGGCGTGACGGCCAGGCAAATGCCTGCCGATCCGTCCGCGCGGGACAGGCATCTGCACGTGCCACGCCTGGCCAGCAACCGACATTCCGCATACACATTCAGGCGCGAGTTCCAACGATGCTGCTTGAAATTGCTGCCTACACGCTCGACTACGAGACATCCCTCGGTTCGTCCCGGGCGCTCGAAGATGTGTCGCTGTCCGTCGCCAACGGGGAGGTGCTCGGCCTGGTTGGTGAGTCCGGATCAGGCAAGACGACGCTGGCGACGGCGATCATGCGCCTGCTCGCCCCCAATGCGCGGGAGCGGGGCGGCGCAATCCTGTTCGACGGCCAAGATCTCGCGCGGATGTCACGGCGCGCGATGCTGGCGGTACGGGGTGGGCGGATCGGCATGGCGTTCCAGGATCCGTCCACCTCGTTGAATCCGACTCTCACGTTGGGTCGGCAGGTGGCGGAGGTCATCGAGCGCCATCGCGGCCTGACGCCGCGCGAGGCGTGGCGCGAGGCGATCGCCTGGCTGCGGCGGGTGGAGCTGCGCGATCCCGAAGCGATGATGCGCCGTTATCCGCATGAGGTCTCCGGGGGCGAGAAACAGCGCGCGGTCATCGCCGCCGCCTTCGCACCGCATCCGGAGCTTATCCTGTTCGACGAACCGACCACGGCGCTCGACGTGATCACCGGCGCTCGCATCCTGGAGCTGTTCGCGCGGCTGCGGCGGGAAACGGGGGTTGGCGGCCTTTATATCTCGCACGATCTCGCGCTGGTCTCGCGCGTCGCCGATCGGGTCGCGGTGATCGAGCACGGGTGCATCGTGGAGCAGGCGCCGGCATCAAGCATCTTCAGCGCGCCGGCGCATCCCTACACACGGCGGCTGGTGCAGGCCGTCCCGCGGCCGGACCGGCGGCTGGTGGCGGATGCACCGGCGGAGGGCGATCTGCTCAATGCAACGCGTGTTTCGGTGCATTACGCCGGGAGGCGGTTGTTCGCGCGCCGCGCGACATTTGGCGCGCGTGATATCACTCTGAAACTGCGCAGAGGCGAGATTCTTGGTGTGGTCGGTGAATCGGGGTCCGGCAAGTCGTCGCTGGCGCGGGCGCTGACCGGCCTCGCAGCGTATTCCGGTGAGATCCGGCTGGATGCGCGGCCGGTCGCACGTATGGACCGATCGTATCGCCAGGCGGTGCAAATCGTGTTCCAGAACCCTGACGCGTCACTCAATCCGCGGCATCGTGTGAGCGAGATCCTGGCCCGGCCCCTGCGGCTGTTCGGTGGCACGATGGCCGAGATTCCAGCTCTGCTGGAGCAGGTGCGGCTGCCCGCTCATTTCGCGCGCCGCTGGCCGCATCAGCTCTCGGGCGGCGAAAAGCAGCGGGTCGCGATCGCGCGCGCGTTCGCCGCCAGGCCTCGCGCGGTCATATGCGACGAGATCACCGCGTCGCTCGACGTGTCGGTGCAGGCGGCGGTGATCGATCTGCTGCTTGATCTGCGGCGGCGGCACGGGACGGCCTACCTGTTCATCACGCATGACCTGAACCTTGTGCGCCAGATCGCGCACCGGCTGGCGGTGATGCGCGGCGGAGAACTGATGGACCTGCTGCCGGTTGAGGACCTAGGCAGCGGGCGCGAGCACGCCTACACCCAGGCGCTGATAAACGCATCGCCCACTCCTGTCGGTTGAAGAGAAGATGAAAGCATCGGAATTGGTAGGCCGGATCGATGAGAAGCCGTGCCTCGATTTCCTTGCCGCAATGGTCCGGCACAAGAGCTATACCCAGACGCCAGGGGAACGGGAGCTTGCACTGTTCATGCTGGAACAGATGCGCGGGCTGGGTCTGGAGGCCGAGCTGGTGCCGGTCGAGGCCGGGGCCAACGCCGCGGCCGAAGGGGAGCGGGTCAGCGCGGTGGGACGCTGGCGCGGTGCGGGGGGCGGCAAGAGTCTGATGTTCAACGGTCACCTCGACACGAACCCGGTAAGCGAGGGCTGGACGGTCGATCCCTGGGCCGGAAAAGTGGACGAACGGTTTATCTATGGCATCGGCGTGTCCAACATGAAGGCGGGCGATGCCGCGTATTATTGCGCGGTCAAGACGCTGATCGATGCCGGGGTGAAGCTGAAGGGGGACGTGATCCTGACCTATGTGGTCGGGGAACTGCAGGGTGGGGTCGGCACGCTCGGGTTGATCCGGGAGGAGGTGCGGGCGGACTACTTTGTCAATTCGGAACCAACCGATCTTGCGGCGCTGACAATGCACGCGGCAGCATTCACGTTTGTCATCGAGCTGTTCGGCAACACGCGGCATATGTCGAAGCGTGAGGAAGCGGTGGATGCGATCGCCGCCGCTTGCGATCTCATACCGCGGCTGAACGCGATGACATTCTCGGGCGCGCCATCGCCCGAGCATGCGCGAATCAACCGCGTTCATGTCGGGGTGGTGCACGGTGCTCTGGATCGGGAGCTGCATGAGTGGCGCCCGCCGCAGGTGGCGGACTATGTGCGCATCAAGGGGTCCGGCCGCTACGCGCCCGGGCAGACCGAGGCAGGCGCGCTTGCCGATCTGCAAGCACGGATCGATGCGCTCGTGGGCCGTTTCCCTGGACTGCGGGCGACCCTGACGCCCGAGCACCATGTCGGTCGGCCGATGATGCCGTCCTTCGAGGTTGCGAGGGACAGCCCCATCGTGCAGGCGATCAATCGTGCCTACCGGACGGTGCGCGGCACCGATCAGCCCACCGGCGCGATTACGCCGCCGGGTCTCTACGGCACTGATGCAGCGCACCTCTATCGCGTTGCCGGGATGCAAGGTGTCGTCTGCGGCCCCGGCGGGCGTTACAACACCATGCCGGATGAGCGGGTGGAGGTTGTGGATTACCTCGACATGATCCGGGTTTATATGCTGACGATGCTGGAGATCTGCGAGCTCGCGCAATAACCGTCGGCATTGGTACGGGTCACCGCCTGGCGCGAGGATCGAACTGATCGCGCAACGCGTCGCCGGTGAGGTTGAAGCCGAGGGCGACGATCGCGATGGCGACACTTGGGACCAGCACAGTCCAGATGTTTTCCGCCATGTACTGGCGGGCCCCAGCGATCATCAGGCCCCATTCGGTGGAGGGCGGCTGGGCGCCGAGCCCGAGGAAGCTCAGCGTCGCGCCGATCATGACGGCGAAGGCGACGCGGATGGTGGCCTCGATCAGCACGGGTCCAAGGGCGTTGGGCAGCACTTCCCGCAGGATGATCCACAGGCGGCTTTCACCGCGCGCGATCGCAGCGAGCACGTAATCGCGGCTGCGCAAGGACAGCACGGTGCTGCGGGTGATCCGCGCCAGGCCGGGTGTGAACGCGATTGCCACGGCCAGCAGGGCATTGCCTATGCCGTTGCCCAGGACGGTGACGATCAGCAGCGCGAATAGCAGGTCGGGCACGGCGATCAGTCCGTCAAGGACGCGCATGATCACCGCGTCCACCCAGCCGCCGGAGACGCCGGCGACCAGGCCGATGATCCCTCCCGCCGATACCCCCAGGAGCGTCGCGCCCAGTCCGAACAATACGGTCGGGCGCGCGCCGTTCAGCAGGCGAGAAAACAAGTCGCGACCGAACTGATCCGTGCCCAGCCAGAAGGTGGTGGAAGGGGGCTGAAGGCGGGCTGCGGCGTGGAAGGCCTGCGGATTGTAGGGCGTGACATACGGGCCAAGGATGACCGCGACTCCGACAAGGCTCAGCATGAGCAGGCCCGCGAGCAGCGTCGGGCGGCGCAGCAGTTCACGCATAGTGCACGCGCGGATCAAGCAGCGCGATGATGATATCGGCGGCGAGGTTTGACAGCGTATAGGCAGCGGCCATGACAAGCGTCGCCGCCTGCATCAGCGGCAGGTCGCGGTTCTGCACGGCGTAGATCATCAGCCGGCCGAGGCCGGGCCATGCGAATACCTCCTCCACCACCAGGATCCCGCCGAGCAGGTAACCCACGTCAAGCGACAGCACGGCCACTGCCGGCGTCAGAGCGTTGCGCAGCGCGTGAACCAGCACGATCCGGCGCAGCGGCAGGCCTTTCATGGTGGCGGCGCGGATGTAGTCGGACTGCATCACGTCCGACATCTCGCTGCGTACCTGGCGGGAGAGATGTGCGACCAGGATCAGCGACAGCGTCATCACCGGCAGCACCATGTGCGCGAGGAACGGGCCGATGCCGTCGGAAAGTGGTGTGAAGCCGCCGGCCGGGAACCAGCCGGTGTCCGGCCCAGCGAGCAGCACCAGCAACAGCGTGGCCGTGACGAACTCCGGCACCGAGCAGCCGAGATAGGCGAACAACCCGATGACCAGATCGACCACCGTGCCGCGCAGCAGCGCGCCAGCCACTCCGACCGGGACCGCAATGAGACAGACGGTGACCAAGGTCGCACCGGCCAGCACCGCCGAACGTGCCAGGGCGTTGCCGATCAGTGGCAGCACCGGCCGGGCGAGACCGACAGACGCGCCCCAGTCGCCGCGCAGGATGCCGCCGAGCCAGTGCAGGTATTGCTGCCACCACGGATGCTCCAGGCCGAGCGTCAGCTCCATGGCGTGGCGCTGATCGGGGGTGGCGAATTCGCCGAGGATCATGACGGCGGCGTTGCCCGGCAGGAGCTGGGTGATGCCGAAGACGGCGAAGGAAACGATGAGGAGGACGAGAAGGATGGCGCCGAGACGGCGCAGCAGCCAGGCGAGGCTCATGCGCTCAGGTGATCACAGTCAGGTCGTCGGGCAGGGCGGTCAACAGCTCCGGCGCGCCGTCGATCACCAGCAGCGTGTGGCCGACACCCATGGCGTAGCCGGTATCGGAATCGCCGAGCATAACGTGGAAGAACAATACCATGCCGGGCAGGCAGCGAGTCGGGTTGCCGGCATAGATCATGGGCGGAACGTCCATGCTGGTGGGAGGATAAGTCAGTCCCACCGAATATCCCGTGGCGCCGAAACGGTGGGCGCGATAGCCGGCCTCATCCAGGCCCTTGGCGTGAGCATCGAAGATTTCCCCCAGGGTGGTGCCGGGCCGGGTGATCTCCGTCATTCGCGCGAGCGTGGCGCGCACGGTGTCGTACATATTGCGCTGGGCGTCGGTCGCGCGGCCAAGCAGGATCGTCCATTCGGTCTTGACGTTGTAGCGTCGCAGTGCGACCGGGTATTCGACCACGATCTGATCGATGGGTTCCAGCCGGCGGGGCTGGCTGACGCCGCGGCCATACACCGCGCGGGCGCCGGAATTGAACAACGGCGCATTCGGGGGCATGTCCCCGCCGCCGCCCAGCACGACGGACAGATACGTTGCGGTGAGCGCTGAATCCATCACGCCCGGCCGTGCCGCGGCGATGACAGCCGTCAGGGATTCGTCGAGCAGGTGGCCGGCCTGCCGCATGACCACGATCTCGGCAGGCGACTTCACCAACCGAAGCAGGCGGATCATGTGCCCATCGAATTCCAGCGTGCAGAATCCGGCCATCGCCTGCTGGATGCGGTAGAGGTTCCAGCCGGTCAGGCCATGGGTGTTCATTTCGACAGCAACGCGTTTCCCTGCCAACCCCTTCTCGCGCATGATCTCGCGCAGTTCGCCGGCGGGGTCGGCATCCTCCGCATCCCACCACAGGCGGATGTCCTCGATGGTGCTGGTCTGGCGCGCCTGCAGCAAGTCGGGCCGCCTTGTCAGCAGGGTTATCGGCGTGTCTGAAGCGGTGACGACGGCGCACTGGAAGAACACGAAGCCGCCGCTGTCGTAGCCGGTCAGCCAGTAATGGCTCTCCTGCGCAAACACCAGAATGGCGGCGAACCCGCGTTCCGCCAGTGTTGCACGCAAGCGGGCCTGGCGCGCGAAATGCTCCTCACGGGAGAAGGGTAGAATTGGGGTACCGGAAACCATCGTGTTCTCGTCAGCAGAGATGGAGCTGGGGCGGGATCGCGGACAAGTTCTCTGGCGCACCCTCGGTGATGACGAAAGTGCGTCCAAGGCCGGCGGCGACCCCACTGGTGCTATCCGGTACCATGATGTGCACAAAGAAGACCATGCCCGGAGCCATGATGAGAGGGTTGCCAGAATAGATCATCGGCGGAACGTCCATCCAGGTGGGCCGAAACGTACATCCCAGCGCGTAGCCGCAGGCGGCGAACCGTTCCCCCGCCAGCCCCGCGCGGTCGAGCACCCGGCGATGGATGTCGTCCAGTTCGCCCAACGCGCGGCCGGGTCGGGCGTGATCGAGCACCTGCGCCATTGCATCCGTGGCCAGCGCGAACAGCTCGCGCTGGCGCGGATGCGGCGGACCGATCGCAACAGTTTCCTCCGCGCAGGCGTGATAGCGGTAGCAGGAGGCACCCAGCTCGATCATCATCTGGTCGGTTGGTTCCAGCCGCCGCGCGCCGCCAATGCCGCGGCCATAGATCGCGCGCGGGCCGGAATTGACCAGCGGGCCGCCGGCCGGCATGTCACCGCCGCCGGCCAGCATTGCCGCGACGCCGGCAGCCGTCACTTCGCTGTCGAGGCGTCCTGGCGCCGCCGTGCCCACCATCGCTAGTATTGCAGCATCGGCGAGGCGCCCAGCCTCCCGCACATACGCAAGCTCGGCCGGCGATTTCACCAGCCGCTGGCCGCGGATCAGGTCGGAGGCATCGACCAGCGTGACCAGGCCCGCGACTTCCGTCTCGATCGCGAGATAGTTCGCCGCCGTCAGCCCATAGGTGGCGCATTCGATTCCGACGCGCGCGCCGCGCAGGCCGAGTTCGAGCAGAACGTCGCGCAGGTCGGCGGCCGGATTGACGTCTTCGGTATTGAGCCAGATGCGGATGTCGTCGTACAGCGACGCATCGCGCGCCTGCGCGAGGTCGGGCCGTCGTGTCAGCAGAACAGTCGGGCGCACGTCAGCGGTGACGACGCCAGCTTGGAAGAAAACGTAACCGGCGGTGTCGTAGCCCGTAAGCCAGTAGTGACTTTCCTGCGCGAAGACCAAAAGCGCGTCGAGTTCGCGCGCGCGCAGCAAGCCTCGGGTCCGTGCCAGGCGGTCCGCATGCTCAGCGGCGGTGAAGCGCAGGCTGACCGGCCGTCCGTCGGACGCGGTGGCCGCGCTCTCAGCCATGATCAAGTGTCCAGCCAGACGCGTTCGATGAAATAGGTCTTCTGCAGCGGGCTGACCGTCCAGCCCTTCACGCGGTCGCGGTTGGCGGTGAGCACGTCCTGAAAGAAGGGGATCAGGCTGGGTTTGTCCTTCGCCATGAGCTGCTGGGCCTGCGCGTAGATCTCGCGACGCTTGGCGTCGTCCAGCGTCGCCGCACCGGCCGCGACCAGAGAGTTGAATTCCGCATTGTTCCAGGCGGTATCGGCGAAGGCGGCGTGGGTGGTGAACAGCAGGGTGAAGGCGGCATCTTCGGTTGGCTGCATGCCCCAATAGCCGATGTAGAAATTTCCCTTCATCCAGACATTTGCGAGGTACGTGTCATGCGGGATGGTCTGCACGGCGATGTTGAACCCGGCGGGCTGCGCCATTTCCCTGATCGCGACGCCGACCGCCGAGCGGATGGCCGGCCGGTTGGAGCAGATCAGCGGGATCTTCAGGCCCGAGGGATAGCCGGCTTCCGCCAGCAGTTTTTTTGCGGCCGCGGTGTCGTAGGGTACCGCCGGCGTTTCCGTGTAGTAGCGGTATTGGGGTGAAATGACGTTGTCGCGCGCCGGTTGGCCGAGGCCCTCGAGCACAAGCTCCACCAGCGCATCGCGATCGACTGACATGGCCAGCGCCTGACGCACGCGCGCGTCGTTGAACGGCTTGCTGTCCATGCGCATGACGACGTTGACAAAGCGGCCTGACTTGACCCGCTGGCCGATCACGCCGGGCGCCGATGACACCCGCTTGTAGTCCGCCTGCTGGACGTCCGACATCACATCGGTGGCGCCAGACAGAAGATTCTGCACCTCCGCCGTCAGGTCGGGGAAGAGCGGTAGCTCGACGGCATCGACATAGGGCTGGTCGGGAACGAAATATTTAGGGTTGCGCACGACGCGCAACAGCCGCTCGGAGTCGAACACGTCCTGCCTGAATGGCCCGGTACCGTTGGCGCGGGTGTTCCACGCCCATCCGGAGCAGGCCGGAATAGAGCATGTCGATGGCGATATACTCGGACGGGCCGGAGATCTGCAGCGGATTGAGCGAGGTTGTGCGCGTCGAGACGGAAATCTTGAGGACGCCGCCGCGCTTCGGGGTCGATTGCGCCTTGAGAGCTGAGGGAAGCCCGGCGGCAGCGGCGATCCCGCCAAGAACACCGCGCCGAGTGGCTCGCGAATATACCATCACACCCCTTCCCGCCAAAGCTGCTGCTTCCCGCGATGCAGCAAGCTTGGTGCTGGGGCCATGGCCCCGTCAACGCCGGAATGCGAATTGCCAATGCTTATCCGATTGGAATCTGCCCGCGGATTATTGGCGTAAATCGAACATCGCCGAGTTCATGTTCGGGCAGCCGCTCCTCGGTATCTGCCACGGCCTGCTTGCGCACGCCATGCTCGGCGACTGTGGCCTCCTCCGCGACGCAGGCCGCCTCGGCGCGGAGCAACAGGGCACTGAGGGTTTCCTGAGGCGGTACATCGGGCAGCAGCGCTGCCAGCCCGGTCTGGGCACGGTCCCGCCGCGCCTCGAAAATATCGGGCAGGTGTCCCTCAGGCAGTCCGTCCTCGCCCTCGTCGGCAGCCGCTGGCCCTCCCTCCTGCATACGGCGAATTGCCCGCCAGACCCGATCGCGGCCCATCCGCGCCACCCCTACTGCGTCCGGTGTTGGTACAATCGCCCCGCGATAGCCGTGATACTTCCTCGTCCAGGTCAGTGATCGTGGTTGCCAGATCGCCGACATCCGTCCGTGCCTTGGCAAGCTGTTGCCCAGCGGCATGAAGGCGTGCCGCGACCGCGTCCACCTCTGCTGGGAGAGCCAATGGGCAGGCGGCGAGGCTCACCAGGTCGCCGCGCCACAACGGCAGCGCAGTGAGTGCGGCGGCGGCACTGTGCTCTGCTTCTGCCAGCGTCCCCTGCGCCCGGGCGAGGTCAGTGTCCAACGGCCCTTCGCCGCGAGCCGCGTCAATGGTCCGGCGCAACAAAGCCGGCGAGGCGGGTTCGGGCGCCGCCGCCAGGGCCTGCGCCGCCTGATCGCGACGCCAGTTGCCGGCGGCCATCGCTCGCTCCGCGGATTTGGCCTTCGCCGTTAATGCAGCGTGCGCGGTTATAAGCCGCCGTACCGTCCGCAGAACGGCCGCCGTCGGCAATCGTCGCGCGCCGCCTCGGGTGCCAGCGACAGGCCCAGCTCGCGGATGGCTTCCGCCACCCTCGTTCGCAGGTTCGCCGCATTGGCTTGCATCTTGGGCAGGTCATACCGATCCGCCTAGAAACTGACCTGCTTCAGGTATGGATAGTCCGTCAGCGAGGTCAAGCGCTCTGCCGTCAGCGCGTTCCATGCTTTGCAGAGCGCGTCGAGGATGGCCTCATAGCTGTTGAGAAGCCTGTGGCTGAGATGGCGCTCGCGCAGATAGAGCCAGACGCATTCCACCGGATTGAGTTCTGGGCTGTAGGCGGGCTGTAGCAGCAAGGAGATGGTCTTGGGCACCATCAGATCCTCGGCGATATGCCAGCCGGCCTGATCGGCGACCATCACGGCGTGCTCGTCGCTGGCGAGCGTGGCGGCGAACTTGTCCAGGAACAGTTGCATGGCCTGCGTATTCAGTTCCGGCAGCACCAGCGCGAACGCCCGGCCGGTCTTGGGCTGAACGGTGGCGAACAGGTGAGCCCAGGTATAGCGCTGATCGCACAAGCCCGGCCGGCGCTGGCCGCGGGTGAACCAGCGATGGCAGACCCGCCCCTTCTGGCCGAACCTGGCTTCGTCCTTACATGAGAGTTCGATTGTCAACCGCGTTTTTGCGTGCGAGCCCCTGTTCTCGGATTGTTGGATTTGGACGAGGGTAACGTGATCCTTCGGGTCCGGGGCGGTCCTGCGTCGCAGCAGCCGCTGCGTCACCTTACATGCGGTCGGGGCGGCACGAAGCCCCGCACCAGAATGCCTCATGCACGAGGCGTTGCCCCGACGAGACGCGACCCACCTGAAACGCGGTGGCTGCGGCCACCAAAGAGGAAGACGGTCGCGCTCCCCGTGTCGCTGCCGGCGGTGAGGCCGCCTACGGCAACTCTATCAGTCTACGCCGCGGTCGTTGCGTCGGTCCTGATTGCAACGCCGTCCGGCATCACGCCGGTCTCGGCATAGCGCCAGAGCGCGATCAGCAGCTTCCTGGCCATTGCCACGATGGCAATCCGCCGCGTGCGCCCCTGCAGCGTGCCAACGCGCTCGCGAAACCAGATGGCGAGCGCGCTGCCCGGCTGGTAACGCAGCCACAGCCAGGCGAGCTGGATGAGTGTCGTGCGCGCCCGGGGATTGCCGGCGCGGCTGATGCTGCGATCACGGTCAACGCCGCCGCTCTGGTAGGGCATGGGCGCGATGCCGACGTAGCTTGCAAGTTGACGGCGGTTGTTGAAGGAGCGGTAGAGTACCTCACGCACCAGCACGGTCGCGAAATTCGTGCCGACGCCACGGATGCGCTGGAGCGCGGTAATTTTCCGGATCATCGTGTCCTCCGCGGTTGCGGCCAGCGCCTCAGTGCGCTCGGCCTCGATCTCGCGGATCAGCTCCAGCACCAGGACAAGCCGACGCCGCAAGCGGTCCAGCTCGGTTCGCAGCAAAGGCGGCAGCGTGCGTCCGTCGCCGGTGCGCAGCGCCGCAAGATCGCGTTCCCATGAGCGCAACGATGGCCTGCCCCGGATGCCCTGCGTGAACAGCAGTGCCTCGATCCTGTTCTCGATACGCAGCTTTTCCTGCACGAGGTGCCCGCGCTCGCGATGTGGTCGCTTGGCATCCTCCTCCTCCGGTGTGGGGACGCGCACCATGCTGCACACCTGGCGATCTCCTCCCAGCCAGGCGGCGAGCACGCGCAGCATGCCCTCGGCATCGAGCCGGTCGGTTTTGGCCCGACGTGCGCGACGGTTCACCAGAATGCTGGTCGGCTCGAGCACGTAAGCAGCGATGCCGTGCGCCGTCAGCAATCGATGCAACCAGAACCCATCCCGACCTGCCTCGAAGCAGCAGACGACGTCCGCGCTCCCGCCGAGCTTGGTCGTGCGTGCGAGCGCTGCTCTGCAATCAGGGTCAGCAGCGCGGTGGTGTTGCCGCCCTCCACGCGGTGCAGTCGCGGCTTCTCGGTGCCGGCCAGCCGCACGCCGACAAGCCACGATGAGAAGCTGAGTTCGATGGCGACGTGGATAGCATTCTGGGATGGCATGATGGCGGGCTCCTGGTCTCGGTTCGGACGCTTCCCAATCTTGGACGATTCATCCTGGCGGTGTCCTTCCTCATAGCATCTGAAACCAGAGTGTCAGGCGTTTGCCCGGATTGGCCGCTGCGATGCGATCCAGCTCATTTTGAAGCCCCCTTTTGCGAACGCTTCCCGCGCCGCCGGATCGGCCTTCGGGTGCGACGGCCTGGCCTTCTGCCGCGACAAGCCGAGCTTCTTCATCAGCTTGGACATGTGCCCCGCGTGGTAGCGCACGCCCCAGCGGCGCGTAACTTCATCGCACAGGTCCGCCAATGTCCATGCCGACAGGCCGGTTTCTTCCGCATCCGGACCGTCCAGCACGACCTGCCGAAGTTGCTTCATCTGCTCCTCGTCGAGCCGCGGCTTGGCGCCCGGACGGGGGCGGTCGTGTAGTCCATCCAGGCCCTCGGCGTTGTAGCGACCTACCGCGTCGTGTAACGCCTGCCGCTCCATCCCGGCCAACCGTGCCGCCTCGGCTCGCGTCATGCCCTCGAGCGCGTTCGCGATCGCCTGCATGCGCGCCGCAGCCGTGCGATCCGGCTCCTGCCGTGCACGCTTCCGAAGCTCCGCAGGCGATATGTCACCACGAATCACCAAGCGCTTGCCGCCCATCAGCCCACCCCATCAGGTCAGGCCGTCACCCAACCAGCGCTCCCCGCGCCGCTCCAAATCACACCCGAGTCAACAACAGTGCAGAGCGGTATTAGTCCGCACATGTTCCGCGATTGCGTTGCAACAGCCGTTGCTATCTGTGCCCCCACAGAAATGCACATTATCCGCGTCGTGCTCGGACATACCACGCCGGATACTGCCGAGCGCTACTACAATCTGGCCGGAAGTCTCGAGGTCGGGCGGCGCTTTACACAAGTCATCGAGGGCTTACGGAAATCTCGCCTGTAATGACTGGCGACGGCGGCTAGACGAAAGACGGAAGGGCGCCAGCCGCTCAGGTGGCGGCTGATCGAGGCAGAACAAGGGGCATCCCCTTGGGGATCGGCCAGGCAACTGGCTTCCGCCAAACAGGCTCGCTCGCGCTTGCCACCACTGAAGCAAGATTCGAGGAACTAAAGCGTGGCGCCTCTATAGCACGCTGCTTCGGCCCGGAGTTCGACACACTCTCGGCTCAATAAGCGCACAACCTGTGGCTGCCAATGGTCATCGACGGTCTGCTTCCGATCGAGAGCGTGCAGCGAACCTGTTGGACGGAACAGTAGGCGCCGGTTGCGCAGGTGTGTTTAGTCTGATCACAGGCAACGCGCGCGCAGTGCAGAGCAGGATGCTCGTTTATTCACCCGGAGCATACCCGAACCTGATTGGCAGCCAGAGCACGATGTCCGGCAGAGCAAGCATAATCAGCAAAGACGCGACCAGCGCCAGAATGAAGGGCCAGATATAGCGGTACATCGAGCTCAGAGAGATGCCGGTGATACCGGTGACGACGAATAGCAGCTCGCTGTAAGGCGGCGTGACCATGCCGATCATCAGATTGACGGTCGTGGTGACCCCGAAGTGTACCTTGTCGATGCCCAGCGCAGTGATGCTCGGCATCGCGATCGGCACAATCACCAACAACATAAGCAAGGTGTCAAGAAAACAGCCGAGCACCAGGAACAGCAGATTGATGACCAGCAGGAAGCCCAATCGCGAGACATGAAGCGACTGGATCCAGGCGCCGATCTGGTTGGGAATCTGCTCGGCCGCGATGACGTAGTTGACCAGCAGCGCACCGGCGACGACCAGGGCCACGATTGCCGTCGAGCGTGACGCACCAACGAAAAGCTCCGTCACCTCCCTGAAGCCGATCGCCCGATAGACGAAGCAGGACAACAGCAGAGCGTAGGCCGCCGCGATCGCGGCCGCCTCCGTGGGCGTGGCGACCCCGCTATAGATACCGCCCAACAGTATCAAAGGAAGCAGCAGGGCCGGCACGGAATCGCGCAAAATCCCCGGCACTTCGGTCATCCGTACCGGCTCCTCGACCGGCAGATTGTCACGCCGCGCGATGATCGCTATCACGGCCATGAGCGAGAGGCCCATCAATACGCCCGGCAGAAACCCGCCGAGGAACAGGTAACCGACCGACGTATTGGCCACCATGGCGTAGAGCACCATCGGGATCGATGGCGGGATGATGGGACCGATAGTGGCAGCAGCCGCGGCCAAGGCTCCGGCGAAGCCCGGCCCGTAACGCCCCTCCTTCAGCATCATCTCGATCATCAGTTTGCCGGGACCGGCCGCATCGGCAATGGCGCTTCCGCTCATGCCGGAGAAGATCATGCTGGCGATCACGGTAACGTGCCCCAGGCCGCCGCGGACACGCCCCACGATGAGGCTCGCGAACTTCAGGAGACGCTCGCTGATCGTGCCGGCGTTCATGATCTCGGCCGCGACGATGAACAGTGGAACGGCCAACAGGACGAAGCTGCGGAAAAGTCCATTCAGGGACTGGGAGGCCACCAATGCAATGTCCTGTCCCCGCAGCATCAGATAAAGGAATGCCGAGGAGAGCATGGCGAAGCCGATCGGCATACCTAAGGCGCCCCACACGAAGAAGCTCCCGAGCATCACGGCAGCGGCAATGGTCATACTTCCGGCCGCTCAGAGGCTCACGCGCCAGTGTTTGCCCAGCAGGCGATACAGTCGTACCGCCGCGCCGATAATCGTGCCGATCATGAAAATGCCAAAGCAGCTGTAGATAAAATCGAGTCTGATGTTGAGAATAAGGGTATGCATGCGAGAGACGAAGCGGATATAGCCCAACACAGGCGGCAAGCAGACGGCAAAGATCACCAGCATGCTTGCCGTTGTAAAGATCGCGGCCAAGCGCTGCGAGGGCGCGCTCAGCGCGCCATACAGCATGTCGAAGGTAATATGCTGCCGGGCTGTCACGATCGTGCCCGCGGCGAAGAAGACGATCCAGACATAGGTGATCGAGCAGATCTCGAGCGTCCAGGAGACCGGTGCATCGAAAACGTAGCGCGAGATCACCTGGATCACGAAGGCGGCAAACATTGCGGCGAACAACAATGCTGCTGCCAGCTCAGCGCCGCCCCGAAGGCTCGGCAGCAGCATTCCGGGCCGTAACCCCCGCATGAACCAGTCCTGCCTTCAACCCGGTGTGGCGTTGATGCGGTCCAGCATCCCTTTTGGCCAGTTGGCCGCGAATTTGGAGTCCAGAAACATCTTCTGCACGTGATCGCGGAAAGCGGTCACATCGGGCGTGGTGACCGCCACACCCTTGCTTTGAAAGAAGCCCTGAGCATCCGCCTCGGTTTTGGTGACACCACTGTCGTTGAAAGCCTTGGCCTTGGCTTCGGCCGCCTCCACTGCAGCCTTTTGCCCGGCGGAAAGTCCGTCCCAGTACGGCTTGGCCACGGCAAAGAAGGTGTTGGCGACCATATGTCCTGTCAGCACGACCTGCTTCGATACCTCATAGAACTTCGATGCCTCGGCGTCCGGCAATGGGTTCTCCAGCCCATCGACCGTTCCCGTCTGCATTGCGAGATACACTTCCTCGAAGGCGAGCGGGGTGGGATTTGCGCCGAGCGCCTTGCCCAGGAACTGCCAGGTCTCCGATCCGGGCATACGCAGCTTGATGCCCGCCATGTCCGCGGGCGTCTTAATATCACGCTGCTTGCGCAGAATAATATGGCGCGTGCCAAGATATTGGCTGCGGACGAGATGAATGCCGATGTCCTTGTCCACGCGGGCGCCGTATTCCTTGCCGATATCGCCGTCGAACACGGCATCCAGGTGCTTCGGGTCGCGGATCAGATAGCCTGCGGCGAAGATCGAGTATTCCGGGATGAGATTGGCGATGTCCTGGGGTGAGATCATGCCCACCTCCAGGTTGCCCCGTTGCATCGCCTCGATTTCGGTGCCCTGCGCGAACAGGGTACCGTTATAGAAAATCTGCACGTCGAACTGTCCCGGCAGGGCGGCATCAAGCTCTTTTTTGAAGACTTCAAGCGCCCTGGATTGCCACTCGTCCGGAGTGCCTGGGGTGGAGATCCTGAACGGTTTGCCCGCTGCAGAAGCAACCCGAGCAGCGGGTATTGCCACCATTGCTACGCCGCCGGCAAGAAGTACCCGACGTCCCAGTGTTGCCCCAGTGATCGCCCGTTTGCCGGCCATGTTTCCCTCCCTCTACATAAAAAACTATGCGTGCTGGCGCCGTCTCATTTTCGGCGGCGATGATTGCACCTCCGGCGCAGCCGTACCGCGTTCGCGTTCCAACCGGGCCGCGATTTTCTCAACCTCCGGAGCATTATGATCACGTGCAAGCTTCTCGGCCCGATCGCTGTCACCAGCGGCAATGGCTTCGACGATTGGCTGATGTTCGGCGAGCATCTGACACAGATCGACAATGAGCGCGTTCGAAAGAACGATATACCGCCGCATCTGCTGCTCCAGCAGCCGGTATTGGGCGATAAGGCGCTTGTGCTCAGTGATCCCCACAATCGTCTTGTGCAGCCCCAGGTCTGCTTCAGCGACGTCCCGATGCCGCCGCGCGCCGACAGCCCTTGCCAGCCGATCGAAAGCTGCCTCGAGCGTCGCGACCGATTGGCGGGAGCGCCGCTGCGCGGCCAATCGTGACGCCAGGCCTTCGAGGCTGCTGCGAAGCGTGTACAACTCCCAGGCATCGCGGTCTGAAATCTCCGGCACCGTCCATTTGGTGTAGGCGACCTGGTCAACCAGATCCTCATGGCTCAGCGCGCGCAAAGCAGTCCTTAGCGTGCTTCGGCTAACCGCCAGCTGGCTTGCCAAGGTCGTTTCTACGAGCCGACAGCCCGGCGCCAGCCGCCCGCTCAGGATGTCCTCGCGTAAAATGTCGGCAGCTTTGCGGTCGAGCGATCGGCGATCCACCGCAGAGTTCGAAAGACTCACACGCTCTATCCCTCGTTTTGGTGCAGTGAGACCATCGTTGCAGCAGCGGACGCGACAGTCAAGATGATTGGTGCCAATTACCAGTCAGGGCACCCCGAGCCCCAGCTAGAGGTCCTGCTCCGCAATGGTCTCGTCGAAGGCAGCGAGGAATGCCTCGGCGTGGTCCCGGCCAAATATCAGCGGCGGCCGGATCTTGACGACGTTGCGGAAGACGCCGGCGTTGCTGATGAGAAATCCCTTTTCCTTCAACCGGTTGACGACATCGACCGTCCGCGCCACATCGGGCGTCTTCGTGCCAGAGTCACCGACCATCTCGATGCCAATGAAAAGCCCGTGGCCCCGCACGTCGCCGATGAAAGGACAATCCGTCTTGCGCGCAAGCAGTGCCTCTTTCAGCCAGGATCCGATGGTCGCAGCATTGTCGCGCAACCCATCCCGCTCGATGACATCGAGCACGGCCATACCGACAGCGGCCTGCAGTGGACTGGATGCGAAGGTGTTAAAGTAGCGAGTGTGGGCACGGAACGTCTCGACGAGTGGCCGGCTTCCGGCGGTGGCGGCCAGCGGCAGGCCATTGCCCATCGGTTTGCCGGTCACGACAATATCGGGCTCGAACCCGGTGACCTCATAGCCCCACCATCGCCCGGTCCGGCAATAGCCAGCCTGCACCTCATCGGCAATAACGACACCACCGGCGGCTCGCGCCATCGCCGCCGCCCGAGCCATGAATCCGCGCGGTATATTCGGCAGGCCCTCGTTGGCGAGGATCGAGCAGAGGATCAGCCCGGCGAACCCGTCGCCCTCGTGCTCGAGGCTGCGGATCGCTTCCTGCAGCTTGGCAAGATAGGCGTCAGCGAGCTCCGGTCCGCTCGCATCCGGCAACACCGGCCGGTATGTCTCAGGAAAAGGGAAAGACCGCACATCACGAATCGAATTCTGTCCAACCGCCAGGCGAGTCAGCTTGCTCACTGCTTCGCTGTTGCCATGGTAAGTTGCGTTGGTGCAGACAATGCCGCGCTTGCCCGTGCCAAAACGTGCCATCCGCAGCGCAACCTCGATCGCCTCGGTGCCGGAGCAGCTGACGACCACACTCTCGATCGCTGGACCATGCAGGCCAACCAAGCGTTCCGCGAACGCGACGATGCCTTCGTGCAGGTAGCGGCTGTGCACGTTAAGCGTGCTCTGCTGCTTCGCCATTGCCTCAACGACCTGGGGGTTTGCATGGCCGACGCACGGCACGTTGTTATACATATCAACATAGCATCGTCCCTCGGCGTCATACACATGCACGCCTTCACCGCGGAGGATATGCAGTGGCTCGTTGTAGAACAACGGCGTCCCCGCACCGAGCACTCGGTCCCGACGTTCCATTAAGGTCTGCATCATCATGTATTCTCCAGGCATTGCTCACTGCGCAGCTTTCGGTCGCAGAGACGATCTACAACATCTTTCGTTTCATCTGAGTTTACCGCGCTGATAGCCGCCAGCCGTCGATCAATTGTTGCGTCTGTCAGATCGAAATGCCGATTGTCAGGCTGCGAACGGCGCTGCCAGGCCGCCAAAGTCAGCCCCATCCCCATCCGCAAGCCGATGAGCAACGGCAACATGCTAAGCTCCTGCCGCACGAGCGGCCGGGCCGCATGAAAGCCAGCGACGAAATGGCCAATCGCCTCCGGCGCCCGCATATCTTCCCCGAGATGCGCGGCAGCAGCAATCGCAACGTCAAAAATGATCGCAGTCTCCGCTAGGTCGCCGAAATCGATCACGCCGACGGCCCGCTCAGGATCGGCAGGATCGACCAGCGTATTGACGCCCATGTCATTGTGCAGGACCTGTCGCCTGAAGCCCTTCAGTAACGGCATGTCGCTCTCGAAGCAGTCGAGCAACGCGGCGACACGGGCCCTGGCCTGCGCATGTGGAATGGCGAACAGCACCTCGCGCAGCCGCAGCGCGTGCTGCAGATCCCAGACGATGGCATGGCTACTCGCCCGATGACGAAACCCCTGGAGAGCAAATTGTAACCGAGCCAATAGCCTGCCGCAGGCGATCCGCTGGGTAGCGCTGCGGCGCGCATTGCTGAGAAGTTCGCCCTGAACCCAGGAGAGCAGCCGGACGTGCTGAACAGCCCCCGTCGGGTGCTGCACTGAAGCCTCCGTGCGGCCGTCAGATAACGGCACCACACGCGGGACAGGCAAGTCAGGATCCACACGCGCAATGTGGTTCAACGCAGCGATCTGCAGCGCCCGGAAATCTGCCGCCTCAGCAGAGTTGGCGAATTTCAGGACGAATTCCCGGCCATCCTCCGCGCACAGGTGAAAGTTGCGGTCGCGCTCGCCTCGCAGCAGCTTTGCGCGCCCGCGGATGCCCCACTCGGCGAGCGCAATTGCTTCCGCCTCTTCGGTCGAGACATTCAATGGCGGTAACGCGAGGACCGAAAAGATGTCGTACTGCGCGATCATTGGGTAACGCTTCCCCCATATCGACCCCCTTTCGGTCGAGCGTCAAGCGAGCATCGTAGGCCTCTATCCGGTTTTGGGCAGCGTACGCAACGGCGTGCTCAACCTCATGTTTTCGTTCCCAGCTCCTCAGTATCGATCACATGCAAGGGTGCCTCGCCGACCAATACGCGGCGGCAATTGGCGAGTGCCCGCCGCAGCCCCACGTCCGGGTCGCCAGCCTGTGCCGAATTATGCGGCGAGCCGATGACATTGGGCAGATCGAGGAATGGGTGATCCATCCGAAACACACCATGCCGCACCGGCTCGACCCACCAGGCGTCAATACAGGCGGTAAACCGGGGGTACCGCAAAAGATGAGCATACAGCGCCCCCTCGTCGATGATTTCGCCGCGCGCCAGGTTGATCAGAATCGCATCCGCCTTCATGCGCGAAAGCGCAGCGGCATTAATGACACCGCGGGTTTGCCGCGTCAGCGGTGCACTGATCAACAGTATGTCTGATCGCGCCAGCAGCTCGTGCAAACGCTCCGGCGTGCCGATCCACTCGATCGGCTCGGTGGTCTGTCCGCGGCGATTGATGGCGTGAACGCGCATGCCGATCCCATGCGCCAGCCGGGCAAATGCCGCACCCACGCCGCCGAACCCAAAAATCCCACACACGCCCCCACTGAGCATCCAGTTCTGGTTGAACTGATTGAACTCGCCGCGCCTCAGTGCGGCCTGCTCGTTCGGCAGCCGCTTGGCGGCAGCCAGCGCCACGGCTAGTGCGTGCTCCGCCATCGGTTCTGCGTAGGCGCCGCCATTGCCCGCAACCGGAACCCCGGCGGGGAGCTCCGCGACGGGAATAAAGTCTGTGCCGGCGCTCATGAACTGGATCAGCCGGGCGCCTGACAGCAGGTCCGCTTCGCCCGCCCGCAGCTCCTTTCCGGTATTCCATGCAAGCAGTACGGTTGCGCCGCGCAGAGCCGCGGCCCGCGCCGCATCTTCAAGCTCCGGCAGCAGCACCACGTCCGCAGCGTTCCCCAGGACCTGCTCCACAATGGCACGGCGCGGCTCGGATAGCCCGAACGCAATCGCTAAGGTCGACACCGTTGTCCTCCTGTCCCGGCTGCGGCTGATTTGGCCCATTCTGCCGGGATCGGGCCAGGAGGAATAATGCGCCGGGACGGGTGGCTGGAATTGATGCGAGGCGGCAACGCCACGCACAGCGCCGTTATCGGCGGCGGCATGATTATCCACGCCATCAGCACCTTCATCGTCGTCACGATCCTGCCGTCGGTGGTGCACGACATTGGCGGGCTGCGGTTCTTCGCGTGGGCCACTACACTCTACGTCCTCGCTTCCCTGCTCGGGGGCGCGCTGTGCGCGCGTCTGCTCGTGCAGGTCGGTGTGCGTGAAAGCTATCGCATCGCCCTGCCGCTTTTCGCGATGGGCACGCTGGTCTGTGCCCTGATCGGGCGGCTTGTCCAGGGACTTGGCGCCGGCCGCGTGGCTGTTCGGGATTTATACCTTCGCGCCCCTGCTGGCCTTTCTGATCGTCCGCCCATGTTGTGATTTCGGCCAGCGACACTCTAGCCGCGGCGCTACAGCTGATCGCGCCCACCCAACGTCAATCGTCATGTTTCGGTAGGTCCCGCTTCCCGCCCGTTCCCGCTGGCAAGGGCGCGTAGGGGCATGTCCGCTTCTGGGCGCCGATCAACGCGGTTGGGGGTGACGCAATGGGCGCCATGCAGCCCAAGAATACACGCGAGCACGGGCTGTTATCGCGTGTAGTGCAGAAACATTGGCCCGAGGAGCCGCATCTGCACTGTGCCGCTCCGGACTCCAGGGTCAGCCATTCGCCCGAGGAGCCGGGATCGCTTCAGGAGGACCGTCAGTTGTGTTGACCGCCCCCGGGCGGCGGACGCAACCCCGCGATAACCTGTCGGCGGCTATCTCCCCAAAATTCGCCGTTCAATGCCGCGCTCGTGCTTCCTGATTGCAGACATCAGTTCAGCAAGGCAGCATGTTGCAAGCGGTAGAGGAGGCTACGGTGGGCCGTGTCAGAGCCGCGGGGTTTTCGGTGTCCCTAGATGGGTTTGGAGCGGGCCCGGAACAAAGTCTTCAGGACCCTCTGGGAAAGCGCGGGAGGGAGCTCCATAGCTGGTTCTTCGGAACGAAGACCTTCAAGGCCATGTTCGGCAAGGGCGGTGGCTCGGAGGGCGTGGACGAGACCTTTGCCCACCGCTCGATGGACGGCTTCGGTGCCTTCATCCTTGGCCGGAACATGTTCGGTCCTGTGCGCGGGGAATGGCTGGACGACAGCTGGAACGGCTGGTGGGGAGACAATCCACCCTATCACGCTCCGACGTTCGTCTTGACGCACCATGCCCGCGAGCCGATCCTAATGGAGGGCGGCACCACGTTCCACTTCGTCACGGACGGGATCCACGTCGCGCTCGAGCGCGCACGCGACGCCGCGGGAGCACGCGACGTCAAGATTGGAGGTGGCGTCTCGACACTTCGCCAATATCTGCAGGCCGGCCTGATCGATGAACTGCACTTCGCGCTTTCGCTTGTCCTGCTCGGACGGGGCGAGGCCATGTTCGAGGGCTTGGATCTCCTTGCCCTCGGCTATCGCGTGATGGAATCCACTGCCACAGACCTCGCGACGCACGTCGTGCTCGGGCGCGAGAAGAGCGAATAATACCAACCGTTCAGCCCAATGACCGCTTCGGGCGCGAAGCGGACCCAACCCAATGCCTCGCCACGTGCCGTTTCCACCTACCTACGCCATCTGGATTGCCGTCGCGCGGTGAAGGCGATCCCACCGATTTGGCGCTATGGGAGGACAACGCAGGCGATCTTCAGCACGCGATAATTCGCGTCCGTGACCTCCACCGGTTTGGGGCCGCCGTCTTGTATGGCAACGCTGTTGAGGTTGTTCGCCGCGAATTCACCGACAGCCACCACGCGTTTATCTACAAGAACAGTTACGAGGTCGCCGGGACGCGCCGGCTGGTTTATCCGGATGACGGCCAGATCGCCCGGTCGCAGCCGGGGGCAATGGGGCGCCCCGATCCAGAGAGCGAACACAGGCCCGCTGGCGCCCAGGAGGGGCGGGCGGCCAATCCACTCGGTGGCAAGCGCCGGCTCGATCACGTCCTGCTCCCGAAAAACCGGAATGTCCTGCGTCGGCACCGCCGATAGAGCGCCGCCGGCTTCCGGCCTGGGAGGAGGCGGCAGCGGCAGGCCGGATCGGAGAGAACCCTCGGGGACGCCGAGCAGCGAGGCAAGGGCGTGGCGCACCTCCTCGGGGAGTATTCGGGGGCTGCCGCGGAGCAGGAACTGGTGGAGGTAGGATTGATTGCGTCCAACATAGGCCGACGCCTCCTTCATCGTGACCCGGACGGCCCGAAGCCGCTCATGGACGAGCTTCCTGACGGGATCGGAAAACTCCTTTGGTTTGCCTCTCAACGCGGGCCTCTTCTCGGATCAGCATGATAGGAACTATACCATTGGTGGCCTCGAGTCCAGCAAACTCTGCTTGCCGATGCCATCATTAAATTGTACATTTCCGCTTAAGCGATCAATGACGTGGTTTTAGGTGCCCAGCGGCATTGAGGGGAGTAGGGGATGCGTGCGGTGATCTACGCCCGCTATTCGTCGGAGAATCAGCGCGAGGCGTCGATCGACGACCAGTTGCGGGTGTGCAAGGCGCGAATCACCGCCGAGGGCTGGGATCTGGTCCAGGTCTTCCAGGACCGTGCGATCAGCGGCGCAACAGCACTCCGTCCCGGTTACCAGGCCTTGCTTGCCGCTGCCCGTGATGGCGGTTTCGATATCGCCCTGGCAGAGGCGCTCGATCGCCTTTCCCGAGACCAGGAGGACGTAGCCGCGCTCTTTAAGCGCTTGCGCTTCGCGGGCATTCGGATCGTGACCCTCGCAGAGGGCGAGGTCACCGAACTGCATGTCGGCCTCAAGGGCACCATGAACGCGTTGTTCCTCCGTGACCTCGCGGCCAAAACCCACCGGGGTTTGCGCGGGCGGGTTGCACTCGGCCGCAGCGGGGGCGGGAATGCCTACGGCTATCGCGTGGTCCGACGCCTGACAGAGGATGGCGAACGGGTGGCCGGTGAGCGTGCGATCGACGATCTCGAGGCCGCCACAGTCCGGCACATTTTTCGTGACTACGCCGCCGGCCTCTCGCCCCGACAGATCGCCCTCAACCTCAATGTACAGGGTATCGCCGGCCCGCGCGGCGGCTCCTGGAGCGCCAGCACGATCAATGGCAACCGTACCCGCGGTACCGGCATCCTGAACAACGAGCTCTATATCGGCCGCTTGGTCTGGAACCGGCTCGCCTACGTCAAGGACCCCGAGAGCGGCCGGCGACGCTCCCGCAAACGGATTGATGAGGAGCAGGTCGTCGCCGAGGTGCCGGACCTGAGGATTGTCGATCAGGAGCTGTGGGAGGTGGTGAGGACACGCCAGTCCAAACTGGAGCGACCCGGTGAGCGGTCCATCGAGGCCAAGCGACCGTTCTGGTCGCAGCAGCGGCCGCGCTATCTGTTTTCAGGTCTGATGCGGTGTGATGTCTGTGGAAGCGGGTTCTCCAAGGCTGGCGCCTCCACCTTCAGTTGCTCAACGGCGCGCAACAAGGGCCCAACTGCCTGCCGGAACCGCCTATCGATCCGTCGCGACACGCTGGAGAACACTGTACTGAACGGCCTGGCCAGCCGGCTGATGGATCCGGACCTGTTCAAGGTCTTCGTCACCGAGTTCACGGCGGAATGGAACCGACAGCAGGCGAGCCTCGCCGGCAACCGTGCGGACCGGCAGGTGGAACTCGAGAGGGTACGCCACAAGATCGATCGCCTGGTCGATGCGTTGACCGAGGGAACGCCGGCGGCAGCCTTGACGGGCCGCTTTCGTGAGCTGGAGCAACATCGATTGACGCTTGAGGCCGAACTGGCGAGGGCCGAGACGCCGGCACCGCGGCTCCATCCCAATCTCGCCGAGCTATACCGCCGGAAGGTCGACGAATTGGCTGCAGTATTGGATCGCGATGATACCGCCGCGGCGCGCGAATTGGTGCGCAGCCTCGTGGAGGCCATCATCCTTTCGCTCGAGGAAGGGCGACTGCGTGTTGAGGTTCGCGGTGAGCTGGCTGGGATTCTGTCCCTGGCAGCGGCTGGCAAGGACAGCAACGGAAGTGAACAGCTGGCAGAGCAAATCAAGGTGGTTGCGGGGACACGCAACCAGCGTTGTTTGCAAGCGATCCGAGCCAAAATACCTTCCCTGCGTATCGAAGTGAGCAAATGAGCGACCCAGTTAAGCATTTTCTGATCCAGGTTGGTCAGGGCTGGGGGAATGCGTGCCGGGCCACTGAGCAAACTCGGCCTTCGCTGTGGCCGGGTGGTATTTCTTCGCTTCCTGCACCGGATTACTTCCGGGATGGATTGCCGGGCCTCGCAACTTCATCTCATCGAAGCCATGCTCGATCGGATAGGCATCGGGCTGTCGCCGAGATGCCACTTGCCGGAGAAGTAGGGGCCGAATAGCCGTTCTTCTGGAAGAACTCGGCGATCGTCGGCGTCTCCTTCCTCAGGCGGTTCTCGTCATCCGGAGCCACCACGACGGAGAGCGCCGAGCGGATCGGGATACGCCCGGTGATGGAGAGGCGCGGCCCGCGGTGCAACTCGCCGGGCCGTACCAACATGTGAAGACGACCCCCTCCTTCGCTATCCGATCGATATTCGGCGTCGGATGTCCGAGCGCCGCGCCGCCTCCCGAGTAGCAACCGAAGTCGCCCCAGCAAAGTCGAGTAATATCAGTCCCCACCCTTATTGCCGGTTCGGACTAACCTGTTCTCCGCGTGTAAATCGGCCCGAAGTGGGATCCCAGTGCTGACCGGGGATAACGCAATGCTATTCAGCCGAAACTTCGGTCGGTGCGGTGTCCCGATCGGCGCCGATAGGGACCCAGGGTGCACGAAATTTCTCTCGCTATATAGCGGGTGAGCCTGATCGGCGGCGTGTCCCACCTCGGTGCCGATTCACACTTTTTGCCAAGTCCGTTGCCATCGCGCCCACAACGGCCGTGAGTTCCTCACGGCTCACATTCCATTTTTGGGTCCAGTAACGGACTTCATTCCTGAATGTAATGGGGGACTGATCGACGACGCCCCGAGTGGTGCGGTCGTCAGCCATGCTGCGCTCCCTCAAGCTTGCTCGTGCGTTCTTGCGTCGTCCGATGCAGATCCACGGCGCGGGCGGCGCTGCGAACGGCGTCCCCCGGCGTCCTTCAGCTGCTCGACTACCTGAACATGCTCGGCCGCGGCGGGCGCGGCCGCCAGGGATTCAAACGTTGCTTTGACTTTCTTAAGCTCTTCCTCGCTGAGATCCTCGAGGCAGAGCATCATGTTGCGGGCACCCTGATTGGCGCGGATAAGCTCGTCGAGTTTGAGCTGGATGGCGGCCGTATCGCGGTTCTGCGTGTTCTGCAGGAGGAACACCATCAGAAAGGTCACGATGGTCGTGCCGGTGTTGATAATGAGCTGCCAGGTGTCCGAGTAGTGGAAGAAGGGGCCCGTAAGCGCCCAAGCGATGATCACGGCGACCGCCATCATGAAGACGTTGGCGCGTCCGCACTGTTGCCCGATCCAATGCGCTGCCCGCGAAAACAAGTCCGACATCAGCGGCCTCCGGGCTTCTCTTGTTTGTACCGGGAGGGCATGTGCAAACGATTGAAGCCAAATTATGCCCTGCGCGCCTGGCGAGCGGTTGTGCAAGCGCTTGTGATCAGTCTTCACTACGCCCAGCCGCTGGGGACGATTTCCTCGGCCAAGGCGACCTCGACCTGCTGGCTGAAGCTCGACCCGACACCGCAGCATGGTGTTGTGGGACTCGTTCGAGACGCTACCGGGGCCGATCGGGATCCCGCCCCGGACGAAGCTACTGTAAGCCTCTTCCGTCGTGCATTCGGAGCGGGAGGCGGGGTCGGAATAGGGGAAGATGATCGGGCGATCGTTGATCTCGGCCATGGCCTCGATCACTTGCGGTTGAGCAACTTGGGCACGGTGCTGACGCCGATTTTTGCCGGGGGTTCAGGGCGCGGACGGCCTCAACGAAGCCGAAAATGCGGGCTTGGCACCGCGCCAGCGGAATCCCCGACGCGATCGTTCCTGACCAGGGTCCAACTTTGACCCATAACCCAAATACGGAACTCAAGGGGCAAGAAGGTGGCGCACCGCCTCGTCAAGCACCCGAATACCGAGCACTAGATCTTCGTCCTTTGTATCTTCGGCCCAATGATGGCTGATGCCGCCGATCGACGGCACGAAGAGCATTGCCGCTGGAATTCTGCGGGCGATATTCTGGGCGTCGTGCCCGGCGCCGGAGGGCATCGTCTGCCAGGCACCTGGGGCGAGGCGCTCCGCCGCTTCGATCAGAACATGTATCATCGTCGGATCGCAAATTGCGGGGATGGCCTTCGACATTTCCTCGAGGATGACGATGCAGCGTTCGCGTCGGTTAGCCTCTCGCACGAGAGCACGCAATGATGACTCCATGCGCTCCAGCACTGACTCAGAAACGTCGCGGAATTGGAACACCGCTTCAGCACAGCCGGGTATGATACTGGGAGCGCCAGGATCCAAGACGATGCAGCCGGTTGTCCAGGTGCTGCGCTCTCCGGCAACGCGGGGGAACTCCCTGTCGATCGCCGCCAGCAGCCGAACGGCCGTCAAGCCAGCATCCTTGCGCTCTGCCATCGTCGTGCCGCCGGCATGATCCTGCTGGCCCTGCACGATCACGCGCCACTGCCAGGTCGCAACAATGCCGGTAACGATGCCTATGCGCAGGCCCGCCTGCTCAAGCTGGCTTCCCTGTTCGATATGCATTTCAAAGAAGCCCTTGTGCCGGCCAGGCTCAAGCTGAAAGCGTGGTTTGCCGTTCAGGCCAGCGGCGCGCAATGCCTCGCGCAGGGGAGTGCCATTGGTCCGATTGCGACCGCCGTCGATCGCCGCTTCCGTCAGCTCGCCAATGATCGATCGGCTGCCGAGGAATCCACCATCGAAATGCCCCTCCTCATCTGCGAACGCGCATACGTCGACCGGAAGCCCGGCGCGGGCCAGTGCGACACCAGCGACCACGCCGAGCGCACCATCGAGCCACCCGGCCTCGTTCTGTGACTCGATATGGCTGCCAACCAGGAGGTGCGGGCCAGCGACCTTGTGCCTGGCATAAACGTTCCCGATGCCGTCAATCGATGCCTCCAGTCCACAGGCTGCCAGCTTCTCGATCAACCATCGCCTGGACTCCATGTCTTGCGGCGAATAGGTCGGTCGGTGCACGCCGGTGCGGAACTGGCCGATCTTGCGCAAGTCGTACAGGTCGCGAAGGAAAAGGTCGGGGTCGATAGCTAGCATGAAGGGCATCTCCCGTTGGTGTCTTAAGGGAACTCACATGGGGTTCGTCAAGCACCGTTAGCAGCGTCACATGGCGATTCCTCCTTTCTTGGTGCGGATCCTAGGTCTGAGCCCATCTCCTCATGCGGCACGTACCCGCATAACCTCACATTCGGTCGGGCGCACTGGCCCGTACCAGGATCCCTCATTGTCGAGGGCATCGGGCTCAAGGTAGGTGGGATCCGTCTCTGTGAAACGGCGTGTTGCGCCACGGTTCCCTCCGATCGCCACCAACCTTGGATCCGGCGGATCTGTTTCAGCAGTGATCCGCGGATTCGAAAGGCTACGTAAGAGGGTAGGTTCTAGCTCTCATGCCTTGAGCTCGGCATCCTCCGGAACGAGACCCAGTGTCACGTAGCGCCATAGTGCGATCAGCAGCTTGCGTGCCACAGCGACAATGGTAATGCGGCGGATCTTGCCACGCCGATCGCCAACGCGCTCGTGAAACCATCGACTGAGAGCGGCCGATAGAACGCCTCCGAGGAAAGCACCGATGCAAACTCTGGCCCGATGCTTCTCAATCGCAACAACAGTGGGCCGGCATAGTTGGTAGCAGCGTGCTGTGCACCAGCTGGCGCCTTGAACGCGCGTATCGGTGGTGTCGGGTGCCGCTTTGCCTTCAGAGCACGATCCCGCTCGTCTTCCACCGCAGCAACCTGGGATATCACCAACTCCAGGCGGTTAAGCTCGCGAGCTAGTTCCGCTTTCAGTCTTGGTGGCAACGGCTGGCCATCCCAACCGCACAGCTGCTCCAATTGCGTTCGATGGTTCTTGCGCATTGGTTCAAAGCCAAACACGCCTTGCGTCGCCAACAAGCCCTTGATCCGGTTCACGTGCCGAGTGCGTTCGATCACCAGTGCTTCACGTTCTCGGGTCAGTCGGCGCTCATCCTCTTCTGCCGGGCTCGGTGGCCGTACCATCGAGCAAACTCGTCGTGCGCCGCGCGCCCAATCCATCAGCGTGTCCAGCAGCTTCTCGACGTCGATCCGATCCGTCTTTGCTCGTCGGCTGCGTCGGTTCACCGCGATCGAGGCCGCGTCGACTACGTGGCTCTCTACGCCGCTCGCCTCCAGGAAGCGGTGCACCCAAAAACCGTCGAGCCCGGCTTCGTGGATCGAAACAACCTGTACCACAGCCCGGCAATATTGCTCCGCTCGGACCTTCAACCGGTTCAACAGACTAAGAAGACCGGCTGTGTCTGCGGCCGGAACCTGGTGTTTGCTAACCCTATTACTGCCAGGCGTGTTGGATGCTACTATCCAGTTTGACCGACTGAGTTCCAGCGCGACAAATAACGAAGTATCATACGCGTGGGCGGCGGTCCTTGGGCGAGCAGAGTGGTGGTCGCCACGTCGCATTGATCATCTCCTCAATCTTGTGACAGCAGCTCAGTCTACCAGTTCAGCCGCCGTCCACCCGCATAGCGTCTCTGAACAAGGCTGCGTCCGGTGTGACAAGACTGCCCACCGCGTACGCAGATGAGCAAGGACTCGCAGCACACGACTCATCGCACCAACCGAGAACGCGATACGTGCCATTCACTTCTTTTGAGGCGGGACAGACGCCCCTGTCAGCTGCGCAACAGCCGACGCCGGGCGCGGAACAGGTTGGCCAGAGCACAGCTTACCCGCAGCCGCGGCGTGTTCTTCACCAGCCCGCGGTAGCGCACTTGGGGGGTCCGAACCGGGGACATAGGTGACAGTTTGGCCCGACGACATGGGTAACAGGTTTACTGGTTGGCATGGAGGTGACCCATGCCGTGGCAGAGGACCGGACCCATGGACGAGCGGATGTCGCTGATTGTGAGCTGGCAGGAGGACGGGCTTTCGATTTCGGAGCTGTGCCAGCGCTATGGCGTTAGCCGCAAGACCGGTTACAAGTGGATAGAGCGGTATGAGAACGAGGGTTTTGCCGGGCTGTGCGACCGCAGCCGGGCGCCGCATCACTCTCCGCGGCAGGTGACGGGGTCGATCGCCGAGGCAGCGGTAGCGGCGCGGCGGGAGCACCCGAGCTGGGGGCCGCGCAAGCTGCGGGCGTGGCTTTCGGCGCGCGATCCGCAGGTGGTGTGGCCGGCGGCCAGCACTTTGGGTGTGTTGTTCGACGAAGCGGGCCTGACGGTGCCGCGGCGCCGGCGCGAGCGGGTGCCGCCGCGCAGCGCGCCGTTTGCTGGCTGCGAGGGTCCGAACGCGGTGTGGACGGCCGATTTCAAGGGCTGGTTTCGCACCGCCGACGGCGCGCGCTGCGAGCCGTTCAGTTGTTGGACAGTTGGAGCCGCTATCTGTTGCGCTGCCAGGCGGTGCGGCGGACCGATACCGCGACGGTGCAGGCGATCCTGGCGGCGGCGTTCCGCGAGTATGGCCTGCCGATGGCGCTGCGCAGCGACAACGGTTCGCCGTTTGCCGGACGCGGCGCCGGCGGCTTGAGCCGGTTATCGGTGTGGCTGATCAAGCTTTCGGTGCGGCCGGATCGGATCGATCCAGGCTCGCCGCAGCAGAACGGTCGGCACGAGCGGATGCACCTGACGCTGCAGCAGGAGACGGCAAGCCCGCCGGCGGCGAGCTTGCGGGCGCAGGCCCGCAGCTTCGCGGTGTTCCGCCGCTGTTACAATGCGGAGCGGCCGCATGAGGCGCTGGGCCAGCAAGTGCCGGCGCGGCATTATCAGCCGAGCCCGCGCGCCTACACCGGCAAGCTGTGTTCGCCGGAGTATCCTGGCGTTGAGCTGGTGCGCCAGGTGCGCTCGAACGGCGAGATCAAGTGGCGTGGCGAGCGGGTGTTCCTGGGCGAGCCGTTGATCGGCGAACCGGTCGGGCTGCACCCGATCGCCGACGGCGAATGGCGGGTGATGTATGGCCCGATCGAGCTCGGTTTGCTGGACGCGAAGGGCCGCTTGCGCCAGCCGCGGCGCCGCCGCCGTCGGGTAGCCTGTGGATTTGTGGACAACGCACGCGCGTTGCCCACAACCCCACAGGGCCAACAACAACCGCAAGCCGATCTGGTTCGATGACGGATGAAAAGTGTTACCCATGTCGCCGGTCTATTCTGTTACCCATGTCGCCGGTTGGACAGGGGTCGCCAAGGCCCGCTTGATCACGCCGATCGGCTGCTCGACCGTGGTGCACACCCTAGGACTTCGTGCGGTTTGTCGGGCGACACGGCAAACTGGCCCCCAGTGTTGGCTCACGGAATGTTACCCGATATCTCGTGTCGCTCCCCATCGCAGCAGCCCAGTCAGTTATATCCCCTGGTTCGGCTGAAACGGTTATTCCTCCGTCCCGGCCCGTCTTCTGCCTCGACGTCGCGCCGCAGGGTGGGTCCAGGATGCCGCTCGCCGGCACCGGCGCGCCGCGCCGGCTTGTTCTGGAGGCACCCTGCGGCACGAGGCCTATGCTTGTGGTATCAGAGTCGGCCCCGGCGCCGTCTCCACAGACACCGGGATCATCAACCCGCGTCCACCACCGAAGCGGATCAGGGAGAATGCGCCATGCCTGTCATCGACGTTCATACACACATGTTCACGCATGCATTCATGCAATTGCTCAAATCGAAAGGCGGCATATACAACCTGCAGACACGACCAGATGGGCAAGTCGAGATTTTCCGTCACGATACACCGGTCGCGATTCCACAGCGAGGTCATTTCGATTACGAGTTGCGCTTGCGCGACATGGATAAGGCGGGCATCGATGTCGCAATCGTCTCCCTGACATGCCCCAATGTTTACTGGGGAACCGAGGACGTCAGCTGCCAAGCAGCTCGGGAATCTAACGACAGCATGGCCGCGGCACAAAAAACATGGCCGGACCGCATTCGTTGGTTCACCTCGCTCCCCTGGGAATATCCGCAGCGGGCAGTGGACGAGCTGAGGCGGAGCTGCGACACCGGAGCGGTCGGCGTCATGGTCCTGGCCAATATTGCCGGCCGCAGCCTGACGGATCCCTTGTTTGCGCCCGTTTGGGAGGAGATCGACAAGCGTGCGCTACCAGTTCTGGTGCATCCTACCGACCTGCCCGGCATCGATCATATGGATATGAAGAAATACGACCTCAGTTGGTCTGTTGGGTTCATCGCCGACACGACACTCGCTTTCACGCGTATGATTTTCGACGGCTTCCTCGACCTCTATCCGCATCTCAAGCTGATCGCTTCGCACGGTGGTGGCGCGTTGCCTTACCTCGTCGGCCGCTTCGACAAGGGCGATGAGGTGGAGATCCCTTCGCGTCGGCGGATCAAGGCCCGCCCTTCGGAATACCTCAAGCGCATTTGGTACGACTGCATTACATATCATCCGACTGTGCTGCAATTCCTGGTCTCGATTGTCGGTGCCGACCGGGTGCTGTTCGGCACCGACTATCCGCATCAAGTGCATGACGTGGAGGGATCGATGGCGAACACCGCGGCTTTGCCGCCGGATATCTGCCGCGCCATCCGCGAGGACAATGCGCGGACTGTTTTCCGCCTGTAATAGTGCAGCCGCCCGAAATCAGCGTGATCGGCCGAGGAGCTCAATGATAAAATCAAACGAACCTCGAACGGGCCGCAGCGATGCATGTAGCGATCGACGGTAACTCTGGGCCGGTTAAGGCGCCGCCGTCGAAGTACGTCACTGGTTCGCGTCGCGGCGTAAAGGCGGATTGGGCTGGAACCGAGTCGTTGTCGGCGCTGCCCATGGCAAGCGCGGCGAGACCCTCGCTCCGATGGGGGTTCTGCCGCCAAGAGTGGATACTAAACCCCGGTGCTCAGCCCGCCATCAATGTTGATATTTTGGCCTGTGACGAAAGCAGCAGCTGACGACGCCAACCACACGGCAGCCCCCACTAAGTCATCCATGACTCCGGGACGACCCATTGGAACCCTGTTGAGTACAGTCGCCACCCAATGCGGATCTTGAAACAGCCGTTCGCTTAAGGGCGTGCGGAAAGGCCCTGGTGAAAGCACATTCGTCGTGACTCCAAAAGGCGCAAGCTCAATCGCCATCACCTTGTTGAGCTGCACCAGACCGGCTTTGCTAGCACAATAACCAGTCTGCAAGGAGGATGCCAAAGTCGCTGCAACCGAGCCGACATGGATGACTCGACCCCACCCGTGGTGTTTCATCACGCGTGCAGCGCTCTGGGCAGAAAAGAACGCCCCCTTTAGATTGGTGTTGATCACTGTATCCCAGCTCACTTCGTCATAATCAAGGGTCGGCAACCGCCGATTGGTTCCGGCGCTTGTGACGAGAACATCGAGTTTTCCGTACCGCCGCACAATCTCTGCTACGGTCGCGTCAATCGCGGCACGGTCCGTGATATCCAGCGACATCGCAGCAGCGGATGGCAGTGCAGCTGCGGCGCTTTCGATGACATCAAGTCGGCGCCCGGCAAGAAGAAGCGTCGCGCCTGCCTCCGAAAGTCCTTTCGCGATTCCCAGGCCGATTCCACTACCCCCACCCGTTACCAGGGCAATGCGTCCGGTCAGATCGAAACGAGTCATTCAGGTCTCCTGGTGCTAGTGTGGCAAATAGAGCGCTAGTTGCGGCACGCGTGTGATGACCAGCAGGCCGGCTATAAGCAAAGCCCTAAACGATGGAGACGGACGGGCAAACTCCAGCAACGGCAAGCAACTGATACCACAGATGGCGATCTTCACAGAGCCGATCAGAGACGTAACCAGATCTGATCGACAGATCCGCTGGCCACGCCCGAATAGATCGGATCGATCGTGCTCTATTCCGGCCCCATCAGCGCCGTCGGTATGAACAAAACAAGCTGTGGAATATAGGTTGCCAGCAACAGTGGCACGATCAACCCCACGATGAAGGGCGCGACTTCACGGGTAAACTCCATAATATGGACACGGCTCAACCCGCACATCACGAAAACGATCGACCCCACCGGCGGCATGATCAGGCCGATGCTGAGATTGACCGTCATTACGACACCAAGATGGACAGGGTCGATACCCGCCTTGATCGCCAGCGGCAGAATCATTGGGGTGATAATGACGAGTGCTGGAATAGCTTCGATCACCGCGCCGAACGTTAGCAGCAGGGCATTGAGCGACAACAGCAGGACCCAAGGATGCTCCGTGTCGCTGAGGAACGGCATGTGCCCAAGCTGCGCCGGCACGTCTGCGCGCGCCAGCACCCATGACAGAATCGATGCGGTGGAGAGCACGAACATCACCTTGCCGGTGGTCCAGGCGGTCCGCCGCACGATCTCGGGCAGACCGGACGGTCGCACGGTGCGATAAACCACCAGCCCCAACAGCAAGGCGTACAAGCCGGCAATTGCCGCCGATTCCGTCGGCGTAAACACACCGCCGACAATGCCCGCCACCACGATAAACGGCGTGACCAGAACAAGAGCCGCCCTGCGAGTCGCCCGCGCCATTCCCATGACACCGACATACGGGCCGCGCGGCAGCTTCATGCGGTTCGCGAACAAAGCTGTAAGTACCATCAGCCATCCGCCCATTAGCAGGCCGGGGATAATGCCGCCAAGGAACAATCGCCCGACTGAGACGTTCGCGATCGAGGCGTAGATTACCATAATTATGCTGGGAGGGATCACCGGCCCGATCGTTGCCGCCGCTCCGACCAGGGCGGCCGCAAATGCAGTCGGATATCCCGTTTTGGTCATAGCCGGCACTAACACCGTCGCCGTTGCAGCGGCATCAGCGGTTCCCGATCCCGATATGCCCGCCATGATCATATTAGTGACGACCGCCGCGTGTCCCATGCCGCCGGGCAAATGTCCGACGACGGCCTCCGCGAGCTCCGCCAGACGGTCGGTGATCTTCGCGGACTCCATCAATTCGCCGAGAAACAGAAATAACGGCACGGCCAGGATCACAAACGAGTCCAGGCCAAAGAACATACGTTGCGCAACGACCTCGAGTCCGACATGTGGCAACATCAACAATCCGGCCGCGGCGGCCAGGCCCATCGCGAAGACGATGGGGACGTCCATCAATATCAGCAGAAACATGCTGCCGAACAGCACGCCCGTTACCATGACGGGCGTCTCCCGGCGGCGCCGCGATTGAGTAGGCCGACCAGCCGGCCGATTAGATGGATGCTCATGTAACCAGCCGAGAAAGGCAGCACCGCATAAACCACGCCGAGAGGCAACTCCAGCACGGACGATCGTGCATAGGACAGGCGCCAGGTCCACACGGCACTTTTTTCCGTGAGCACCAGCGTGAAGGCCAAGCACAGTACCGTGCCAATCACCTCGATGACCCAGATTGCCTGAGCCGGCAGACGTCCCACCACGACATCGATCGAAAAGTGCTGGCCGCGGCCCAGGATCACGCTCGCCGAAAGAAAGCTTGACCAGATGAAGGTGTAGCGTGCCACTTCGTCGGTCCACGGCAGCGGTAATTGTAACACATAGCGCACGAATACCTGTGCGACGACACATACAAAGAACACGACCCACAGCACCACGACCGCGCCCATGATCGCCGCATCGATAATTGCCAACACGCGGCGCATGGTCGAGCTAATTTGTGTCGATGACCGCCTGGATCAGCGCCATCCCGCCGACGCGATCGGCGTATTTCTGATAAACCGGCTGCACGGCCTTACGGAACTGGTCCAGATCCACAACATCATTGACCTGCATTCCCAGTTTCTGAGCTTCGGCCAGGGCCTGTTTGTTATCGGCGTCGTAGGCGCTGTCGTACCAAGCCAGGGCTTCCGCCGCGGCAGCATGCATCGCGCTCTGATCGGCCGGCGGTAGTCCGTCGAACCACTTTGCGTTCGCCGCGATTCCGGATGGAATCGAGAAATGGCGCGTCAAGCTGTAATATTTCGCAATCTCCGGCACCTTCCCGGTGATCAGGCCATTGGGCGGCGTTTCGGCGCCATCGATCACGCCCTGCTTGGCGGCCATGTAAACTTCTGGATACGCCATCGGTGTCGGGATCGCGCCCAGGTCCTTGAACGTGTCGACCATGATCGGGCCTTCCATAACGCGCAGCTTCATCCCGTTCAGGTCGGCGGGCGTGCGCACTGGTCGTCGGCTGTTCCAGACGGAGCGCGGGCCGTCCGCCATGCCGGGGATGATTACCATGATGCCAGTCTTGCTCTGGAATTCCGCATAGACCTTCTGGCCGATGGGTCCGTTCACCACCTTGCGCATGTGGTCGATGTCGCGGAATAGGAATGGTAAGTTGAACAGCATCGTGTTAGGATAGAAGGAACCAAGGATGGCGTTGTTGAACTGACACATCTCTAGGTTCCCGGCCATCAGCGCCTCAACGTTTTCGCGCTGGCCTCCGAGCTGGCCGTCGGTAATGACCTTAATGGTCACGTCGCTATTAGTCTTTTCCGCAACTGTCGAGGCGAACAGCGATTCCATCCGCACCATTAGGAAGGCTGAAGGATTGACAGTGGCCAGTGTGGCTTCGGTCTTCGCCCTCGCGCGCCAAGGTGTCGTGATTCCGATGGCAGCCAGAGCGGCCAAGGTCTGACGTCGCGTGAGCGAGGTGTTGTTCACTGTCGTTCCTCCCAATGACCGCGGCAGCGCAACCAGTGCCGGGCGTTCAGCTGTCATGCTATACCACAGCCTTAAGCTGCCGCGAATACCCGGCAGATTGGGGCTGGTGGTGCGCAGCGGTCCGTCTCGCGATTGCGTTGGCTCTCCGACGTGCCGCTGCGCGGCACTGATGACGCCATCATGGTCAACTGGTCCCCGATCGAGATCCGCATCCGGTACGGTTCAGTACGGTTAGCGCCTACGCTTCCGCAAAGGCTCCCCACCCCCGAACGAAATTCCTGGCGATATATCAATATTTTGAGCGTGATCGGCGATGGTGTCCCACTTCGGTGCTGATTTACACTGGGCGAAGACTATGCGCACCGTCACGCTGACGTTGCTCCCGGCAATTACGTGATGATCGCTGTCTCCGATACCGGTAGCGGCACACCGCCAGAGGTGCTGACACGGGTATTCGAGCCCTTTTCACTACGAAGGGACCGGACAAGGGCACCGGTCTGGGGCTGTCGATGGTGTTCGGCAATGGGGCATCCGAAGCGACTGGTGGGCACTGTCAACTTGCTGATGGGTGGTTGGCAAAACTCGGCGCTGGGCGTCACACGACTGCGGTGACACCCATGACGTCGTGCCAGATGAGGAATGCCTCGTTGCGAGCGGCACGATATCGACTGGCAGATGAGAGGTGGCGGCGAAGCTGGAAGTGATTGTGGATGCGGCAGTGGGTCAATAGGAACCGCTGCGCATGACAGGCCAACTTGAAGCCTTGGCATCACGTCTGCTCTGCACAAGGGATATCGAGCACATGCCCGCCTTGATCGACCGCGCGCCAGAGATAGTGCAACTTGCCTTGGATGCGGATGAAGATCTCGTCTAAACGCCACTTATCGCCCGACCGTGGGCGACGCCGGCGCAGACCGGTTGCTTGGTTCGGTATCTATCTCCAGCAGCGCGTTGCCCTCGCTGCGCCGTTCGCCGTCGCCGCGATACTATTGCTCGTCCTATTCTGGTGGTTGCGCCTGACGGAGCTGACGCCATCCCGCCGAAACCGCCGAACCCGCTGCATTATCTGCCGCGCTTCTTCGCCCAGCCACGACTGCGTCTTGCTTGGGGTCTGGCGGGTGCTCGCTCGGCCTGGTGGAACACCTTCTACATTTACACGCCGATCTTTGCGGTGGTGTCTGGGCTGGGCGCCGAGGCGGGTGGCGCCATCGCCTCGATCGGCACTGCCTCGATCTTCCTGGTCCCACTGTGGGGATGGATTGGCGGACGCTACGGGCTGAGGTGGCTGTTGGTCGCTGGTTATGGGACTGCGGGTCTGATGACTGCGGCTACGGCCGTGGTATTCCACGTACCCTGGGTGGGCGCGGCAACACTGGTGCTGGCTGGATTTGGCTCTGAAATGATCGACGGCGCCGGCAATCTCCTGTTCCTTCGCGCGGTCCATCCCCACGAGCGTTGGGAGATGACGACTGTGTTCGTCAGCTATCGCGATGTGGCACAGCTTGGTCCGCCCCTGGTCTGCTCGGCGCTATTGTCGCTGTTCGCGCTGCAATCTGTGTTTGCCGCGGCAGGTGTCATGATGATCGGATCCGTAGCGCTGGCGCGGTACATCCCCCGTCGGCTGTGAAGGCGATGCAGTCGAGATGGCCGCTCCTGACCCAAACGTCGAGTGCATCATTTACGATCCGCTGCCGTTGCGGACGGTGCGGATGCAGACCGCCTACCCTATCTCACGCGGAAATAGAAGCAGCCCTCCGAAATGGCGCCAGAGCCAAGCCTGACCATGACCATGACCTTGAGCCACGTGCGCGCGGCGCTTGGTAGTTAGCCCCACTCCTCGATTGCGTTCGAAGGAGGAGCGCCGATGGAGATATGGCGCCGGCTTTTGGTGGCATGGCTGCTAGGACTCGCGTGCACGCAGGCGCTTGCGGCACCTCGCACGGCCGTCGTGATTGCGCTCGACGGCGCGATCGGTCCCGGCAGCGCCAACTATGTGGTGCGCAGCTTGAACGAGGCACAGCGTCAAGACGCCGCAGTGGTGGTACTGCGCATGGACACGCCCGGCGGCCTGGACAGCGCGATGCGCGACATCATCCGCGCCATGCTGGCCTCGCCAGTGCCGGTGATCGCCTATGTGGCGCCCGGCGGGGCGCGTGCTGCCAGTGCGGGCACGTATATCCTGTATGCCGCCGCGCTTGCCGCAATGGCGCCGGGTACTGAATCTGGGTGCCGCGTCGCCAGTTTCCCTGTTCGTCCCGACCCCGCTGGCGGGATCGAACGCCAAGCCCGCCGACGGCAACGCTGATCAGCCCGCCAAAGCCACGGCACGCGACGCTGAGCTAGTAAAGGTGGCCAACGACGCCGTCGCTTATATTCGCGGTCTCGCCACGGTGCACGCGCGCAACGCTGACTGGGCCGAGAAGGCGGTGCGCGAGGCGGTAAGCCTGCCCTACGACGCCGCGCTCGAACAGCATGTGATCGACCTCGTCGCTTCCGACGTGCCGGGCCTGCTGGCCAAGGCGAATGGCCGCGGCGTGATCGTGCAAGGCAAGCGGGTGCTGATTGACACCAGAGAATTGAAGGTCGCCGAGGTGGAGCCCGGCTTGCTCGACCGGCTGCTGGCGCTACTGACCGATCCGTCGATCGTCTACCTGTTGCTGCTGGCCGGCCTGTTCGGCATTGCCTTCGAAGCATCGCATCCCGGGATCTACGCACCAGGCGTGATCGGCGTCATGTGTCTGTTGGTCGGCGGCTACGGCCTAAACTTGCTGCCTATCAACTATGCCGGGCTGGCGCTGGTGCTGCTCGGCCTGGGACTGATGGCAACCGAGGCGTTCGTGCCGTCGTTTGGCGCCTTCGTGCTCGGCGGCATCAGTGCTTTCGTTATCGGATCGCTTCTGATGTTTGAGGCACGCAGTGAGCAATTGCCTCTGACGGTGATCGCCGGCGCCACATTGGCCAGCGTTGCGCTTTTCGGGTTGGTTCTGGCGCTGCTGGTGCGCGCGCGCCTCCGTCCTGTGGTAAGCGGCACCGCCGCGCTAGTCGGCTCGCCGGGACGGACCATCGCCGGGGTCCGAACCGGGGACATAGGTGACAGTTTGGCCCGACGACATGGGTAACAGGTTTACTGGTTGGCATGGAGGTGACCCATGCCGTGGCAGAGGACCGGACCCATGGACGAGCGGATGTCGCTGATTGTGAGCTGGCAGGAGGACGGGCTTTCGATTTCGGAGCTGTGCCAGCGCTATGGCGTTAGCCGCAAGACCGGTTACAAGTGGATAGAGCGGTATGAGAACGAGGGTTTTGCCGGGCTGTGCGACCGCAGCCGGGCGCCGCATCACTCTCCGCGGCAGGTGACGGGGTCGATCGCCGAGGCAGCGGTAGCGGCGCGGCGGGAGCACCCGAGCTGGGGGCCGCGCAAGCTGCGGGCGTGGCTTTCGGCGCGCGATCCGCAGGTGGTGTGGCCGGCGGCCAGCACTTTGGGTGTGTTGTTCGACGAAGCGGGCCTGACGGTGCCGCGGCGCCGGCGCGAGCGGGTGCCGCCGCGCAGCGCGCCGTTTGCTGGCTGCGAGGGTCCGAACGCGGTGTGGACGGCCGATTTCAAGGGCTGGTTTCGCACCGCCGACGGCGCGCGCTGCGAGCCGTTCACGTTGTTGGACAGTTGGAGCCGCTATCTGTTGCGCTGCCAGGCGGTGCGGCGGACCGATACCGCGACGGTGCAGGCGATCCTGGCGGCGGCGTTCCGCGAGTATGGCCTGCCGATGGCGCTGCGCAGCGACAACGGTTCGCCGTTTGCCGGACGCGGCGCCGGCGGCTTGAGCCGGTTATCGGTGTGGCTGATCAAGCTTTCGGTGCGGCCGGATCGGATCGATCCAGGCTCGCCGCAGCAGAACGGTCGGCACGAGCGGATGCACCTGACGCTGCAGCAGGAGACGGCAAGCCCGCCGGCGGCGAGCTTGCGGGCGCAGGCCCGCAGCTTCGCGGTGTTCCGCCGCTGTTACAATGCGGAGCGGCCGCATGAGGCGCTGGGCCAGCAAGTGCCGGCGCGGCATTATCAGCCGAGCCCGCGCGCCTACACCGGCAAGCTGTGTTCGCCGGAGTATCCTGGCGTTGAGCTGGTGCGCCAGGTGCGCTCGAACGGCGAGATCAAGTGGCGTGGCGAGCGGGTGTTCCTGGGCGAGCCGTTGATCGGCGAACCGGTCGGGCTGCACCCGATCGCCGACGGCGAATGGCGGGTGATGTATGGCCCGATCGAGCTCGGTTTGCTGGACGCGAAGGGCCGCTTGCGCCAGCCGCGGCGCCGCCGCCGTCGGGTAGCCTGTGGATTTGTGGACAACGCACGCGCGTTGCCCACAACCCCACAGGGCCAACAACAACCGCAAGCCGATCTGGTTCGATGACGGATGAAAAGTGTTACCCATGTCGCCGGTCTATTCTGTTACCCATGTCGCCGGTTGGACACCGGCTGGGCTGGCCAGCAGGGAGAGGTGATGGTTCAGGGCGAACGCTGGCGGGCGCGCGCCGCGGGCCCGTTGCGGTCGGGGCAAGTGATCCGTGTCGTCGGCCGCGACGGCCTGACCCTGCTGGTCGAGCCGGCCTGAGCGCCGCGGTCGGAAAAACAACATGAACCTCGCGTTCGTCATCTATCCCGTCGTCGTAGTGGCAATCCTGGCGGTAGCCAGCACGGCAATCCGCGTTATGCGCGAATACCAGCATGCGGTGGTGTTCACCTTCGGCCGATTTACCGGCGTGAAGGGGCCCGGGATGTTCCTGCTGGTGCCGTACGCTCAGCAGATGGTGCGCGTCGATCTGCGCACAGTGGTCCTGGACGTGCCCAGCCAGGATGTGATCTCGCGCGACAACGTCTCGGTGAAGGTTAACGCGGTGCTGTATTTCCGCGTGGTAGACGCCGACAAGGCGGTGATTCAAAATTGAGAGTTTCCTGCAGGCCACCAGCCAGCTCGCGCAGACCACGCTGCGATCGGTGTTGGGCAAGCACACGCTGGACCAGATGCTTGGTGAGCGCGACAAGCTGAACGCCGACATCCAGGAGATCCTCGATATGCACACGGAAGCCTGGGGCGTGAAGGTCACTAACGTCGAGATCAAGCAGGTTGACCTCGACCACAGCATGGTCCGCGCCATAGCCCGCCAGGCCGAGGCCGAGCGCCTCCGCCGCGCAAAGGTCATTATTGCCGAAGCGGAACAGCAGGCGGCGCAGAAGCTTGTGGAGGCAGCTGAGATCCTGGCGACCAGTTCCGGGGCGATGCAGTTGCGCTACCTCGGCACGCTAAGCGAGATCGCTAGTGAGCGGAGTTCGACCATCGTGTTTCCGTTCCCGGTCGATGTGATCCAGACGATCCGGGCGATTGCCAGCGCCGCATCACCGCGGTCTCCGTCAGAAAAGTAGTGCGTCAGTTTGAATTTCTGCTCCACTCAGAATGCGCTCGGCGAAGTTCGTTGATCTAGCAAGCGTCGCCTTCGGACGCTGCGGTCGAGTTGCTCGGCTAACTTCAGGAACCCCGACCCAACTCTTCCAGCTGTCCGGCAGGCAATCATCGGCCATCCCATGCCGCACGCGTCCGCCCGATGTCCGCACTGTTCCAGGCCACTCCAGCCACCGTGGCAATATCATCTGCCAAAGTAGTGCTAGCCACGGTAAGCGAACCCGGATTGATTGCAACCCGCCCACATTCGCTAGAGAATGTCGGGTAAGGGTTGTCAGCGGAAACACGATGGTTCGAACCATCAGTCGCTTGCAGGCTTGTTGACGAAGGCGGCTTGGCCGAACTTCTGCGAGGCGTGACCAGCGCTCATACTGCTCCCCGACGCTGATTCTTATCTTGGTTACTCTCCGGTCACGCCAATCGCAGCAGCACAGCGCCGGTCGCGATCATCAGTGCACTCCCCCAACCCCAACGCCCCGGCCGCTCACCTAGAAGAAACCGCGCCAGCACCACGCCGAAGAGAATTGCGATCTCGCGGAGTGCCGCGACCGGCGCCACCGGCGCGCGAGTCATCGCCCAGAGCACCAGCGCGTAGGCCACGATCACGCACCCTGCACCGCCCAAACCGCGTCGTGCTTCCCGCCAGCTCGGCGGATACGGCAGCCCGTGCCGATGCAGCCATAGCAACGTCGGCGCTGCGCAGAGAGGAAACAGCCACAGCGTGTAGGCCAGCGGCATACCCGAGATCCGCGCGCCGAGCCCGTCGTTGAGCGTGTAGGCGGCGATCACCACCGCGTTGGCCAGCGCCAACCGAACCGTGATCCGCTCGCCTGGCACGCCGCGGGGTCGTGCTAGCAGGACCACGCCTGTGCAAATGGTGGCGATCCCCGTCCAGGCGACCGGCGGCAGTACTTCGCCTATCAGGACCCAGGCGGCGAGCGCAGTCAGCATTGGTGCGGTGCCACGCATCAGCGGATAAACTAGGGTCACGCCGCCGCGCGCATATGCTTCTGCGATCAGGATAAAATACAGCGTGTTCAGGGCTGCTGAAGTCAGCAGGTAGCGCCAAGCCGCGGTGGGTGGCAGCGGCAGGAAGGGGAGGAGCAGAGCTGCCAGAACTGTGGCCCCGCACACTAGCAGCGCAGTCTCCCGCCGCCGGTCAGGGCCGGCGCGAACCACCACGTTCCAGCCCGCATGCAGGAGCGCGGCGAGCAATACTGCAGCGATGCCGGTTGGCGAAAGCAGCATGACACGAGCATCATGCTCCATGCCCCTTAGGCCGGATCAGACAAGGGGGGCCAGACCGCATCCGGCGGCGACCGGATCGTGATTTTCTCGCGGGCAGAAATCATCCCACGAGGTTATCTGCAACCTGTCGAGTTTGTCGATGGAGCAACCGGTTGAAAAACTCGGCTGGGGTAAGCAGCACGGCACCATGCGCAAGGGCAAGCATCGCGGCCTCGCCCGTGCCGCCGCCCGCCTTCTGCTCAATCTGATCGCCTACAATCTGATCCGGATTCCCAAGCTGGTGGGCGTGTAGGGTGGATTCTATGTCAATGATGCCCACCGCCGTGCCGAAGCCTTTCAAACCAGGGCTGCGGCACTCGCGCGCTCGCAAACCACCGCCACCGGCAGTTCCGGATGCAAGTGACTCACTCCCGTGGCGTTTTTCAGCTAACTGCTAGTGGATCAAATCTGACATTTGAATCCCGGTATAAATTCCTGCCGAACTTGCGACGTGCGACACCGGGGGATGCGAACCGGCGTCACGTTTACAGTCACAGCTGCCGACCGATGAATGTTCTCGATGGCACGGTGATCGGCCGCAACATGCAGCGCCATCGGCATCAAGAATTCATTCGTTTCCTCAACGCTGTCGAGCACGAAGTTCCCGCCGGCAAGACCGTCCACGCGATCCTCGACAACTACGCCGCTCACAAACACCTGGAGGTGCGGAAATGGCTGGCGCGTCATCCACGCTGGACCTTCCACTTCACCCCGACCTCCGCCTCGTGGCTCAACGCCGTCGAGGGCTTCTTCGCCACGTTGGGCAAACGGCGGCTGAAGCGCGGCAGCTTCCGGTCCATCGTCGACCTTCAGACCGCCATCAACCGCTTCCTCGACGGCCACAACGCTCACTGCAAACCCTTCCAGTGGGTCGCCGACCCCGACAAAATTATCGCCGCAGTCAGACGCGGGCACCAAGTGTTGTATCACTCGGGATAAGTCTCACCGCCGTCCGGCGTCGTCTTGTTGAAAAGGATGAAAACCAAGGGGTTGCCGGGCTCGGACATTGCATCGCTGCGTTGGCCCGTTATCTCTCCGGCCGCGCCGCTTGTATACTCCGCAACCACCTCGCCGAAGCTATCGCGCTGGATGGCAATCTTCTGTCCGGCTTCGACCTTGTCGTTGAGTTTGACCAGATGCTCAACGAGCCCGCCCGCGGTGGCCAGGATCGGGAACGCGCTGTTACCGACAAAGACAGTCACGTCCTTGCCTGTACGTCCCATTGGCCCGGCAACGATGCCGTGATGCTTGAGGACGTTCATTGTGCCTTCCACGAACAGGGAGATCATCTTGAGGTCCAGCACGCGCGCAGCGCCGATTTCCGGCGTAAAGGACGGGATGCCCGCGTCGATAAACGCGTTGTGCAGGACACCGGGATATACATGATTGTCGAAGATCTGGCCGACGGGATAGAGCTCCACCATCGCCTTGACCTCGGGCACATCCATACCGCCAATATTGAATGCGGTGACTTCGAATCCGGTTGTCCCTGTGTGGAAGTCGATCGCGAAGTCGGCGTTCGGCCGCAGCAGCCGGTTGAACAGAAGCCCGGCGTGTCGGCTGGGTGCGGTGGCGCCGTTCTCGTTCCCGGGCCATTCGCGATTTATATCGATCAGATCGATGCCTCTGCCCTGGTTGGGCCATCTGCGCTGCATGCTTTCCAGGGCCGGGGGGGACACATCCGTGACCGCCATCACCGTGCCCGACATCTGCGCCGGGTCGAGCTGGTTCATCACGGTCTGGACCGTATGCACAGAACTCATCTCGTCGCCATGCACGCCACTGGTCAGGACGCCGCGCTTGCCCGGCTTTGCTCCTTTGGCGACCGTCACAGAGACATACCAGTGCTGTCCGGTCGGCATCTCAACGCCCTGAAAATACAAAAGGTGCTTCTTACCGGGCTCCAAGTCGTTGACGTCGAGCGAGCTGACGACCCTTTTTCCCTGGACTATATCGCCGGTATAGACCGTTCCTGATGTCGGGTCGGCAGAGGCTGTCGCTGCACCCTGAGCATTTGCATTCCCAGCGGCAACGGCGAGGGCTGCCGATGCACCGACCGTTGCAATTGATGCGATCATAAAGTCGCGGCGATCGAGACGCTCTTCCAGCTTGATTGACATGACGTAGGTCGTCCTTACCGTGTGAACCTCGCGAGCTTGCGATTTCTCCGGGTGGTTCAGCAAGGCCCTAGAGGGCGCCAGTACGAGCTTGATAATCGTGAAGGTTTGACTTCTCCGGCCATCGGACAAGCTTGGGCTGAGTGTCTCGATCCGGCAGTCAACGCACGCGGTTGCAGCCGGACTGCTATGCCCGCCCTCACCCTTCTGAGGCTTTCCGCGAGCCAAGGTGTGGTCGCGCGCGGGTACCGAGCGTTAGGCTCGATCCACTAGTTCTGCGAGCACGGACCCGAAACGAGCACGACATCGTGCCCCTTGGTTCTTTCCGGCTATGCAGCGTCGATCATCCGCGTCTCTCGCCAGAGCATAGTCCCGCCGGTGATGAAACCCCACACGGCGGGCTTTTCGTGCCGCACTCTCTCCAGCATGTCGCTGAGGCAGATGATGGAAGGTTGGCGAACGCCGTGATGCTCGACTAACCCGCCTATCGGGACAAAGTGAATGCCGGATGTCCTCAGCAGCCGCAACAATTTGGGCTCCATTAAGGCACACCAGTGTGTCAGTCTCATACAGCCGCTGAGTTGAACGATGCCACGGATAAGTGCAAGCCTCGCAAAACTGCCGGACGAGGCGTTCGCCGCACGCAGTTCCTTCGACAGCGCGAACCGCGATACTTCGGCAATTCCCGAGCGCGGCAGCGCACGCAGGCGCGCCGGGTTGACGACCTGCTCCATCGGCAGCTCTGCTCCGGGCCCCTTGAGGTGCGGAATGACGAGACGAACGGTGCCGATCGCCTGCCCCGTAGGGCGGTGTCGCAGCAAGACGTGCCGCGACATGGCATCGAACGCATCGGTTTCCAGCCCATCCCGGCCTGGCTCGAAACGACGTTCCAGGCAATAGACCCGGTATCTCAAGCGGAATACATCGTTCAGCGACCTGGAGCTGTCCACTATCTCTGTTTCGAGACAGTCTTGAGCGACGCCGCTCGCGTAGGTGCTGCGGTTGACCTCCATAGGCTCGTCCTTTCCCCTCGCGGAAACGAAATCGCTTTCGTCTCCGTGACCCCACGATCTTATTGTTGAGAGCGGTGAGAAAACCGCAACTGGGACTTGCGTGTTCCCGCTTATGAGAGCGACGGCCCGGCCCGTCAAATAGAAATATCCGAAATGTTTTTTCGATCTGATATCGTGTCGTCACGACTCGTCTAAGATGCCAGGGTCTTCAGAGGCACAGCCCAGCACGGGAGACTTTCAGCATCGGCGGCCGCCGCTGGCCCAACATCGAGGCGGACGAAAACTCCGCTCCATGGTGGGTAGCCGTGCTCACAATGACGTGAATACCGTGTGACTGCCGGAAACGACATCTGTTCCTCGGTCCGTTATGCGGGCGCAGCCTCATGTCAGTTGAGAATGACAATCTGGTAAGCTATCTCACAGCAGTTCGTGCGCTTAAAAGCGACGATCCTGAGGTTCGACGCCCCGCGATCTCAATGCTTCTGAAACTGGCCAGGCAGGATCGGGGGTCGGTCCAAGCCCACGCGCAACGCGCCCTGACGGAAGAATTCGGGCCGTATGCGGTGAGTGATGGTCTTTCCGGCTGCTCCGCGCCAATTGCGGCCGTCAACGTCTGCGACGGCAATTGTCGTTCATGTGTTTGGTTGTGGGAGGATCGGCCGATCCCATCGTTTCAACACAGCTCGGTTATAGCAGCCGACCCTGATCCGGTCGGCGACACCTATGCTCTGCGAAGCAGCCGCTTCGGGCAGCGCTGGGCGACGGCGGTTCAATTGTGCATCCGTGTGCGCGAGTACTTGCGCTGGGCGAACACGCCACGGAAGAGGCTGGATGTTGTCTGCTCGCGGCGCGGGCGTCGATCGGCAAAGATGACTTGATCGTCTGTGGCGAAGTTTGTCGCGTTCAAATCGGCAGATGCTGAAGTTAAGCACACGTCGATGACCCTGGTAGCGCGAGCCGAAGGCTTAATTTGAATTGGAAATGAGCGACCGGCGGGCCAGACAACCCAACAGCGGAGAGCAATGATGTTGAACCTTCTCGTGCTCTACTACAGCTCCTACGGCCATATCGAGACCATGGCCGGCGCCATTGCGGAGGGCGCACGCCAGGTCCCCGACGCCAAGGTTACAATCAAGCGTGTGCCGGAACTAGTGACCGAAGAGGTGGCGCGCAAATCGAATTTCAAGCTCGATCAGGCGGCGCCGATCGCCACGGTTGATGAACTGCCTGGGTACGACGCCATCATCTTCGGCACGCCGACGCGCTTCGGCAATATGTGCGCACAGATGCGCAACTTCCTCGATCAGACCGGAGGGCTATGGATGAAGGGCGCGTTGATCGGCAAGGTGGGCAGTGTATTCGCGAGCACAGCCACTCAGCACGGCGGGCAGGAGACCACCATCACGTCCTTTCATAGCACGCTGCTGCATCAAGGCATGATCATTGTCGGGCTGCCCTACGCGGCGCAGGGCCTCCTCAACATGGACGAGATCACAGGTGGCACACCGTATGGCGCCACCACGCTCGCAAAGCGTGATGGGTCGCGCAAGCCGAGCGCAAACGAGCTGGAGCTCGCTCGCTTCCAGGGGCGGCATGTCGCGGAGATCACGGCGAAGTTGACGCGTGGATAGCGCAAACCGTCTGGGGTCGCGGCAGGAGATCTTGATGGTCGAGGGGTGTGTCGCATTCTGTCGATGAACGCTAATCCCAGAACTTCACCACGCTGCCGCTCGAGGCTTTTGTGATTCATTATCGGGATCGCCCGCGCCGGCTGGCGGGGTCACACGGGAGATGATTTCGCAGAACCCGGCTAGCTCCGCCGTCTCGGTGCGATACCGAACTACAGACCATCGGCCGAGCGGCTGCAAGCAGCCCTATTACGTAGGACCGCCCGGAATTATCGATAGCCCACCGCTGGCCGAAGGTGACATGTGAGGATGGTCTGTTCAATGCGCCCGCAGGCTCGATCGTCCAGGAGTGCCAGCTGTTGTGAAACCGAGGAGCAAGAAATGAGTGTAGCGAACTCCCGCGGGTCATTTTCCGAGGCCCTGAGCAGACTGGACGCTGATGCTGCCCGCGGGTACTGGCGGGCCTGCAGGCCGAGATCGTCACGTTGGCTGCGCTCGCGCGGCTGGACGTCGAAGTCAGGGAACGCAAGTGGGCTGTGGCGGAGATCAATCCATCGACGCAGCACCTCCGCCTGCTCTGTGACAGGCCGTTCGGCGGGTCGCGGGAAGTGCATGCACTGATTGCTCGGCACGGCGACTGCGAGACCCCGAAGGTGGCGAGTGGTCCTGCAACGTTTCCCTCAACCCAGTATTCGTAACCGCCCTCCCAGTCTTGGAATTCAGTCTCCCAATCCGCTCCCGTCGTCGAGTTTTGCCTGTCGTGTTCAGGTTCGCGGTCCATCGGGTCTTGCCTTCAATCCGCCGCAGCAAGTGCCTACGCAGGGCCTGAAGAAAGTCCCCTCGCCTTTTGGGGCGAGGGGGCGGGTAAAATTCGGGGAGAAAACGTGCGCTGTTGACTACACGAGCGCGCAGTTGTTGGGAAGGGGCTCATCTCCTGCATTAGCGAAGTAGTTCTGCACCCGTCCGGTGCGACGGTATGAAGGCGGTTTACCCCGGCAAGCTCAAGCTTATATTGCAGGGGTTCAGCGAGGCGGCCGTGGCGGCGCATGCCATCTTCAGTGTCCTGCATCCGGGCCAGGTGCCGCAATTCGAGTATTCCACGACCAGGGGAGTCCCGGTGGCGTAATCTGCCGGTTCCCGGTGGGCAGAACGGGAAGGACGCGAATGGCGGCCGAGCACGACGAAGACGCATTGCTTGATCGGCTGGCGAAGGGCCTGGAGGCAGTCCGCCAGGACGCGGAGTTGGCCCGATCCGGCGGAGCGGAGGGCCTCTCCGCCGGCTTGGCGCGCGCCGAGGTCGAGGCCCGTAGTACCGCTGCCGGCCTCGAGGCGTTGCGCCAGCGCTTCGAGGAGCAGCAGGCCGTGACCGCCCGCCTCGAAGCCTCCGCGACGAAGAACGAGTCGGATCTCCACGGACTGCGCCAGACCGTCGAGGCGCTGTCTCTCCGGGTCCGGGAACAGGCTGAGCCGCTCGCCAAGTCATCTGCCCGCAGGCCGGCGGGCGTCGCGGTATTTGTCGTGATCGTCGTCGCTCTGTTGGCGCTGGCCGGCGGGTCTGCGGCCTGGCTCACCTCGGGCCGCCTCCCCGCGGGTGCGCGGTTTTCCGAGCTCACCGGGATCAACTTGCCGGGACGGGACGAACCGCCACGACCCGCTCAGACCGTGGCGCAGGCGACGCCAAGCCCCGAGCCCACAGCGCAGCCGGAAGCCGCTACTGCGCCCCAGCCCGCCGTCTCCGCCGCGCCCGCGCCGGCAACTCCTCCAGCGGCTACCGCGCAGGCGCCTTCCGCCGCACCGTCGGCGCCGGCCGAGACAGCGGCAGCCGTACTACCGGCACCGGCCGAGCCACCGGCCGCTGCAGCGCCGCCACCGGCCCAGACACCAGCTGCCCCCGCGCCGCCGACGCCTCAGACGGCTGCCGCGACTCCGCCAGGACCGGTGACGCCCGCCCCGGCCGCCGCACCCCCGATGAGCCAATCCGCAACACCCGGACCGGCCGCACCGGCGCTGGCACCGGCGCCCGGCCCGCCGCAGGCCGTTCGGCAGCTCGTGCTGCGGGCCACCGCCAATTCATGGGTCCGGGTGCGGCGGAAAGGCGGGCGCGTGCTGCTCCGCCGGGTCATGAAAGATGGCGAGACGTGGCCAGTTCCGGCCGAGTCCGATCTGCTTCTGGACAGCCGCAACGCCGGTGCGCTCGAGCTGGAGGTGAATGGCGTGCCCACTAAGTTGCCCGGTGCCAAGCGCGGCGTGGTCCACGCCATCCCGCTCGATGTCGATTTGCGGTAATTCAACCGACATTCCCCAGATGACCGCACGTTTCGGCGGTTGGATTCAAGGCGGGCGGCGCATCGGGCGTGGCTCCGAAAAAGCAGTGGAACGCCAGCCGCGCCAAGTTTGAGCGCGAGCCCGGTGACGACTGGAAGCGCGCCGTTGCGCGGGCCCCTCGCCTATCTGCTGGACGGCACGCCCACGTTCGCGGTCTGGGAAGAGAACGGGGCGGCGGCCTGGATGGGGTTCTGCGACCTCATGTCGCCCCTGAGGCGTATAGCGCCCAGTGAACTGTCAAAGCTGCCGCTGATGTCGTTTGTTGATTTCCACCGAGAACTGACCCGGGAGGGGGCGGTTTTTCCATTGAGATTTGACCCATGTTCGAACGCTTCCCCGTCTGATCCGTGCGGGGATGAACGGAGTGTTGGACATGGCGTTTCTGAGCATTATTTCGTCGATGGCATAAGCGAGATCATGTGCCGATCCGGGAGATCTCCCGGCGCACCGGCGTCTCGCGGAACACGATCCGCAAATACCTTCGATCCGATGTGATTGAGCCGAAGTTTCGGGTGCCGGACCGCCCGAGCAAGCTCGATGCCTATGCCGAGAAACTAGCAGCGTGGCTGCGGCGTGAGGCAGGGCGGCCACGCAAGCAGCGACGGACGGTCAAGCAACTGTATGGGGATCTCGTCAGCCTTGGCTACGATGGTTCCTACAACCGTGTCGCGGCGTTTGCCCGGGCCTGGAAGGAGGAGTGCCAACGACTGCAGCAGACCGCTGGCCGGGGAAGCTTCGTGCCGCTGGCGTTTGCGCCTGGCGAGGCTTTCCAATTCGATTGGAGCGAGGATTTCGCGGTCATCCGCGGTGTTCGTGTCAAGTTGCAGGTGGCGCACATCAAGCTGTGCTACAGCCGCGCCTTCATCATCCGCGCTTATCTGCTGCAGACCCACGAGATGCTGTTCGACGCGCATAACCACGCCTTTCGGGTTTTCGGCGGGGTACCGCGGCGAGGCATCTACGACAACATGCGCACTGCCGTGGACAAGGTCGGCCGTGGCAAGGAACGCAGCGTCAACGTTCGCTTTTCGGCCATGGCCAGTCATTACCTCTTCGAAGCCGAGTTCTGTAATCCAGCTTCGGGATGGGAGAAGGGACAGGTCGAGAAGGACGTCCAGGATGCGCGGCACCGCCTCTGGCAGACCATGCCTCCGTTCGAAAGCCTCGACGCCCTGAACGACTGGCTGGAGCAGCGCTGCCGGGAGCTTTGGGGGCAGACCCGGCATGGCGGTGAGCCCGGAATGATCGCCGATGTATGGACCCAGGAAGTCGAGAGCCTTATGCCTGTAAGCCGGCTATTCGATGGGTTCGTGGAGTATACCAAGCGGGTCTCATCGACCTGCCTGATCCATCTGGAGCGTAACCGCTACAGCGTGCCGGCCTCTTTTGCCAACCGACCGGTCAGCCTGCGGGTCTATCCCGACAAGCTTGTGGTCGCAGCGGAAGGCCATGTCATCTGCGAGCACCCGCGCATCATCGACCGGACCCATAGCGGGCCGGGACGAACGGTGTATGACTGGCGCCATTACCTGGCGGTGATCCAGAGAAAGCCTGGCGCCCTGCGCAACGGCGCTCCGTTCCTGGAATTGCCCGACGCTTTCAAGCGACTGCAGCACCACCTCCTCCGCCGCACCGGTGGCGATCGGGAGATGGTGGAGATCCTGGCCCTGGTGCTTCACCATGACGAGCAGGCTGTGCTGGTGGCGGTGGAACTGGCGCTGGAGGATGGCGTGGCGTCCAAGATCCACATCCTCAACCGGCTCCACAGGCTGATAGACGGCAAGCCGGCCGCTCCTCCGGCGGTAACCGCTCCGCAGGCCTTGGCACTGGCCAACGACCCCAGGGCCGACGTTGAACGCTATGACGCCCTGCGCCAGGCCAGGGAGACGCGCCATGCGTCATGATCCCGCCAGCAGCGCTCTCGTCATCATGCTGCGCAGCCTGAAGATGTACGGCATGGCGCAGGCCGTCGAGGAACTGGCACAACAGGGGGCCCCGGCCTACGAGGCCGCCATTCCCATACTCTCCCAGTTGCTCAAGGCAGAGACCGCCGAGCGAGAGGTCCGCTCCGTGGCCTACCAGCTCAAGGCCGCCCGATTCCCGGCCTATCGCGATCTGGCCGGCTTCGACTTTTCCAGCAGCGAGGTCAACGAAGCCCTGGTCAGGCAACTTCACCGTTGTGACTTCATCGAACCCGTCGACAATGTCGTGCTGGTCGGTGGTCCAGGCACCGGCAAGACGCACATCGCAACCGCGCTCGGCGTGCAGGCCATCGAGCACCACAAGAAGCGTGCCCGCTTCTTCTCCACCGTCGCGCTGGTCAATGCTCTCGAACAGGAAAAGGCTCAGGGAAAGGCCGGCCAGATCGCGAGCCGCCTTGTCCACGTCGATCTCGTTATCCTCGACGAACTCGGCTACCTGCCCTTCAGTCCCTCAGGCGGCGCTTTGCTGTTCCATCTCCTCAGCAAACTCTACGAGCGCACCAGCGTTGCCATTACCACCAATCTCAGCTTCAGCAAATGGTCAGCCATCTTCGGCGACGCCAAGATGACGACAGCCCTCCTCGATCGTCTTACCCATCACTGCCACATCCTGGAAACCGGCAATGACAGCTTCAGGTTCAGAAACAGTTCCGTACGAAAAGCCCAAAAACGAAAGGAGAAAAATCCAGCCTTGACCCCCGCATGAAACTCAAACCATAAGCAGCAGGCGGGTCAATTCTCGGTGGAATTCCCGGGTCAGTTCTCAGCGGAAATCAACATGGTCGCTCCCAACGGGTGGCCCGCCTGGGCAGCATATGACTTCTGCTTACCAGACGCCGCCGATGGTACAGGGTGGACGGCCCCCGCTCCCGGCATCGATGTGCCACAACGTGGTCGTCTGTGAACGCCACAATGAGAGGAGCCGTCCGCCATGCAGGTTACCACGATCGGTCTGGATCTCGCCAGGCACTGGTTCCAGGTCCACGGCGCTCGATACCAACGGTCAGGTCGTCGTCCGTCGCAAACTGCGGCGCAGCGAAGTGCTCGCGTTCTTTCAACCGCTGTCGCCAAACTCGAGCCTACCGAGGTAGCACTCGAAGCCTGCGCCGGATCACACCATTGGGGGCGTTTACTGAGTTCGTATGGGCCACCGGGTGAAAACCGCCGCCTGATCCCTCAGCCAGTGGCGGCAACTGTCAGGTGATATCCATCTCTGTACATATTTAAGATACTCAGCCATTTTTGGACACAGTCCGGGCGTTTCGTCTCGAGGCAATTGACATCATGCAGAATTATACCATCCAGTCGGATTACATTGCCGTGGTTGCACTATCGCAGCTGAAGTGAGAAAGTTGAGGGCACTAAATGCGGAGCTGACTTCGTACTCTACAACAGATTTGGCCCATGGAGCAAATCATGCCCCAAACTCAAGCTCACAGTTCGGGTCGGCAAGCAAGTGTTCAATCCGTCAGCTCACTCAAGCTCCGTGAAGCGGGAGACTGCTCTCGTTCTACCAAGAGACTCACAAAGGTCTTCCTCATTATCGTATTAGCCTTTCTACTGACGCCAAGCGTATCATCCCGAGCAGAACAAACCTCCACACGATCGGCCGTCAGCGGCGACCTTCTTGGAGCCGGTGGCCCCTCTCAGGCCGTGTTCAGCAACATCCAAGTTCAGCAAGTCCTCTGGGGGTTCACTTGTTCTTCGGCCCCCCAGGTAGCAGTCGCTTCGTACCTCAAAACTGTCCCCATAGAAACCCGAACAGGATTCAGCTCACCCCGCCTAATGAGCCGCGCATTGTCTCCGGAGTCTTGTCCGTCACCCACTGGAGAGACCAACAACTTCATGAACGGTCCGAACACTTCCATGAGGGCAAGGGACTTCGGTTCTGGAATATATTGGAAGTCGAGTTCTCCCCGGTGGGTCACGTGTCCCTTCGCTTCCAGATCATAGGTCCAGATCATAGGGCAATGGAAACGATGCAGCAACTTCCCCGCCGGGAACCGGTTTTGAAAGAGATTCTAGAAGAGAAAAGGGATAGGTATCCGTGAGCCACCGGCCCACGCGGTCGCTCGTGAAAGCAACACGTGATGCATCCGATGCCAGTTGTAGCCCATTCCTCGTCTTCAAACAAAGCTCAGCAAATAAGACCAGCGGGATGGCCGAGAGTCACTCGCAATAGGCGCTCGACGGGAGGAACGGTAGTGTCCTAATTCGACGTTCGCGTAACGAGTTCGTCCATGGACCATAGCCGATTGGTCACTCCGGCCACCATTGCCGGAGTGGCACGCAAGGTCTGATGGATACGCACGAAGTTGTAATGCGCAAAGTGAAGGGCAACCGCTGCCCGATGGTTCTCGACCTTCTTGGAGAAGGCATTTGTCAGGCGCGTGAAGCGGCGCATAGACATCCTCATGGTGAGGTTCTGCCTCTCCACCAAACTAGTCGAGATATGGGCTTGATCGGGCCTCCCGGTGATAACCGCCTTCTCCTGCCGCACGACATGGGGAGGGCTATACCGGCCAGGGCCGGTCGGATCAGCTTCATAAAATTTAACCGCCTGCCCGTAATCGACGCCCGCGCCGAAGGCTTCCTCAGTGGCTTCCACGTAGGCTGCAAGGGCGTCAGAGGATAGCTGGACGCGGTTTGTTAGCCGCTCGGACAAGTCGCACAGGAAGGCCGTGGCGTTGCCCAAGTCCCGCTTGCCAACCCGGAACGTCGGGATCAGCTTCGTATCGGGATCAAGTGCGACGAACGTCCACTGGTCGCCAACTTGGCTCCGGTCCTCACCATCCCTAACGTGGCGCTGCTTCTTGGCGACATAGGCCCAAATTTCATCCATCTGGATGCGCCGGCAGGACAGATTGCGCATCTCGGTATCGAGAAGGGCCTTGCAGCCTTCTCCTACCTCAACCAGCAGACGCATGACGGTATCCCGATGCGTATCGGTCATCCGCTCGGTGGACCGGATGGAATTGCCCTCGACCAAGCAGCTAATGACCTGGGTCCGACGGGCGAGGGTAAGGCGGTTCATCACGCTACCTTGCTTAAGTGTGGCGAAATCTCCCTTTGGTTATAGCAGCTTAGAACGGGCTTGACAAATAGAGAAAGAGGGGTTTCACTATTTTTTTCGGGTGGAGGAGGCATGCAACCTATAAGCGAGGCCGATATCAAGGTCAGAATTGCGAGAGATAACCCATGGTGGGACGACCCCGCCTATCAGCTCCCAGAGGCCGCATTCCCGCGACGGGTCTATTTCGTGCCACTCAAGACCTTGGCGTTGGATTTCAGCGTCCGGAGAGCGACCGTTTTGTTAGGGCCGCGCCGCGTCGGTAAGACAGTCATGATTAAACAGCTCGTCGTTGAGGCAATCGCGTCCGGCATCGATCCAAAGGGTATTCTTTATGTAAGCATCGATACGCCAATCTATTCGGGCATTTCTCTCCAGCACTTCCTTGATCTTGTGCCGACGGGACACGACACGCCACAACGCGTAATCATATTTGACGAGATTCAGGTACCTTAGAAACTGGGAGACCCATCTTAAGGACTTAGTAGACAACCATCCGAACACTAAGTTTATCGCTACGGGGTCTGCCGCGGCTGCTTTGCGATTAAAGAGTCAGGAATCAGGAGCAGGTCGTTTCTCTAATTTCATGCTACCACCCCTAACGTTCTACGAATTCCTAAACTTCTTAGGTGAGGATGAGGCGCTTATCGACGTGAAAACGACTGTCGAGAGCAACACAAAACAGAAAAGATATGAATACGAGGTTCGAGATTTGGGGAGGTTGAATTCTAGGTTTATTGATTATCTCAACTTCGGTGGGTATCCGGAGGCCGTTCTCAATGAACAGATTAGAGCGAATCCTGAGCAGTTCATACGTAACGACATAATCGATAAGGTCTTGCTCAAAGACTTACCCAGTCTTTATGGGATTCAGGAAATACAGGAACTTAACAGACTGTTTTCGTTCTTGGCTTACAATGCCGGGAACGAAGCGAGTTTGGAAAACATTTCCCAAGAGTCCGGAATAACTAAACCCACCATAAAGAGGTACATTGAGTACCTTGAGAGCTCTTTTTTGATAATCAAGCTAAGCAATGTGGACGACAACTGCCGAACAATGAAGCGTGAGCGTAATTTCAAAGTATATCTTAACAACCCATCCATGCGAGCTGCGTTGTTTGCTCCGGTCGATGCACATGACTCCGAGCGAGTGGGTCACCTTACTGAATGTGCTATATTTTCTCAATGGCAACACTCTCCGTTTTTCCGAGATTTAAGATATGCCCGCTGGCGTGAGGGAGAAGTCGATATCGTTTATCTCACTGGACCAAAGCAGCTCCCGGGGTGGGTGGGCGAGATAAAATGGTCTGATAGAATCCAGAAAGACCGCTGGAGAGAGTTAAAGTCTATCCAAATCCTTCTCAGGAACCATCCCTCTATCGTCTCTGCTTTCTTCACATCCAAAACCGCAACGGATCAATTTGCGGTTGATGGCAGAATATGCCGAGTTTTTCCTAGCGCTCTGTACTGTTACACGGTTGGCCGAAACATTACGACGCGACTTGCTATGCCTATTTCTCCCGGGATCGATGATACCGTTGTGAAGGCCGCATGAGAGATCGGCGAAAGGCTAATGATGGTCTGCGCCGTGCTGTCGAGTCTATGCATTCTTGCCGTGCCACGCTTGCTCAACGCGTGCCGGTGCTGGAGTCCTTCAGGGACCAGATCGTCTGGGATGGCGTCGTGCACGTCTTCGACATAGAAGGCCACCCGCAGGCCACACGCGCTTATGCGTGGTCCTCCCCGATCGAGGGTAGCGAGAAGCGCCGGTTCTTCGCCGTGCTTCAACTCGGGGAGATCAAGTCACCGGTGGATGCGGTGAGAGCAGCGATCGTTGCCGAGCACAGAAGGAAATTGGCGCCAGAAGACTAAGTGCTTTCTGACCTCCCGCTTGGCTGCGCCCGCATCTCCTCCCACCGGGTGAAATTCTTGTCCGTGACGAAGACGTTAGGACTCCCGGTAGTAATCATCACAATAGGAGCCGCCCATGGCGATGCCGCCCCCTCATCCGACCCCGGTTCAACCACAGATGACGTACGTTGATCGGAGTGAGATTTCTGAGACATATGCTGACCTCCTTGGACGGCTATCCACCGATGGCATTACCGCCCGCCTGGAATTTCTCGTCAATAGGATGGATGACGCCCAGCCAGGGGCCGTGCCCACCGGCAAGGCTGTTACCGCTTGCCGGGTTATCATGCCGTTAGCGGGGATGCTCGACATGGCTGCCAAGCTACAGGCGATCATAGGGCAGCTTCAGGCGCATGGCACGCTCCGACAGGTTCACGTACCAGAGGGACCGCAGCGACCAAATTAGGACACTACCGGAGGAACCAATGGCTTGTGTCATAGACAATCCTACGAAAAATCCCCCTTTTTACTCCAACATCGTCGCCGCGCCAGGTAGTAGCAGGGAAATTAAAGGCATCACTCTTACAGGAACTGTTGCTGGTGCCTGTAGCGAAGTCCGGGTCGACATCTACGGGGCTGGTAACCTCGCCGTCTCTATTTACACAGGGTACTGCTCTCGTGCGCAGCGGGCGATGGATCCTTCACGCGGATTTCGGGAACAGCCCTGCCCAGTGGCTGGAATGCGACACACAATATTGCCTTGGTTTAACGTGCATCCGACCGTTGACTGCTACGGGGCAGTTCCCTTGCCAGCTGACGCCCAGCAGAGGGGGAGCCAATGCAACTACTTTCTCAATTCCTTGCCCACTCCTGGGCTCCTCTTCTTCGTCATCCTCCAGCTCCAGCTCTTCTATTTCTTGTTCTGCGATCGGGAACATTGTCGTAACTCAGGTAGCACCCGATCAGTTTACGATCCAGAGCATTCAGATCACCCCGCCAGACCCGACGTGCTACTTCAATATTAATCTTGGGAACGGCACCACTAATAACGGTGTAACCCAGGCACAACTGCCTCTTACTTTTTCCTACAACCAGAGCGGCACATTCCAGCTCAGTGTTGCGGTGATCTGTCAGGGCGGTACCTGTATAGGCTCGACCGGGACGACGCTTATAGTTCCGGGTCCTAGTTCGAGCTCCTCGAGCTCGGGTTTCTCAAGCAGTAGCTCGAGCTACTCCAGCTCTCACTCTTCCAGCAGTAGCTCGAGCCCTTCCAGCTCTAGCTCTTCGAGCAGCAGTTTTGGCTTACCCGGTTCGAGCTCCTCAAGCAGTAGTTCGATCTCTTCTAGTTCTAGCTTTTCGAGCAGTAGCTCTAATTCGTCGAGCACCTCCAGCCCGCCAAGCCTAGGCTGCTCAGCATTGCTTATACTCGCGATCATTTTGCTGGCAATAGCATCGATTGTCGTGATTGTAGGAGAATGTCTTTTTCCTCCACTCTTTTGGGTAGGTATCGGCCTTGCGGTGCTTGGCGCCATATTTTTTGCTCTTTGGTTGATCTTTTGCTTGCACTTAACATCGTGTAGCACAATGCGCACTGTATATTGTATACTGTTTTGGATCGTTACGCTCGGCCCATTTCTGGGATTACTTTTCTTCGGGGGCCCCTTCTGCGGCCTTGTTGGATTAGCCGTATGGGGCGGCTGGGGGACGATCTTCGCCTGGCTGACGTGGGCTATGGGCCAGGTGAATTGTCCGCAACCGAATTGCTTATAGTGGAGTTGGCGTGTCACTAGGGTAAGGATATGACCGATAACGATGCGGAACATGAATGCGGCTGTCTCGGGGTCCGGCGCATAGCTTGGAAACTGATGAGGCTGCCTCACCCCATAATACTGAAGAGTTTTCAGTCGCCCGGGGACATAGTGATGCTGACCGCAGCCGTACGCGACCTGCATCTTCGGTACCCAGGACGTTTTTCAACTGACGTACGTACGTCGGCCCCTGCGCTATGGGAGAATAACCCTTATATCGTACCGCTGGACGATAAGCGCGCCCAGTCGATTCAATGCCAGTATCCCCTCATTCATAGGAGCAATCACGAGCCTTGGCACTTCATACACGGCTTTCATCAGTTCCTGAGCGAAAAGCTCCGAGTGGATATAAGACCTACGGGGTTCCATGGTGACATTCACGTATCTTTTGTCGAGAAATCCTGGTTTTCTAAAGTTCGAGAGATCATTGCTGAAGATATCCCGTTCTGGATCGTTGTCGCAGGAGGTAAGCGTGATTACACAGTCAAATGGTGGGACCAAAAGCGCTTCCAGGCAGTCATCGATGAGTTCCGCGGCCGTATTGCCTTCGTGCAGGTGGGCGAAGCCGGTCATGCGCATCCACCCTTACTCGGGGTACTCGACCTGCGAGGGAAGACGGACTTGCGTCAGTTGATTCGATTGGTTTACCACTCAGCCGGAGTGCTCTCGCCGGTGACGCTGCTGATGCATCTCGCGGCGGCCGTCGAGACCCGGCCCGAGCATCCGCCGAATAGGCCGTGCGTAGTCATCGCCGGGGGAAGAGAACCGCCTTCCTGGGAGGCCTACCCGCACCATCAATACATTCACCGCGTGGGGAGCCTTCGCTGTTGCGACAATGGTGGATGTTGGAAATCGCGAGTGCTTCCGCTTGGTGATGGTGATGAGAAGGATTTGCCGCAGAAATCTCTGCGTAGATGTTGCAGGAGGACTTCCACGGTGCATGCATACGATCGAGGTGCGAGATGTTATTCGCGCTATAGAGTCCTACTTCCAAGGAGGCATTCTAAGGTATCTGGATCCAGAGCAGTGGCGTTGCGTGGAGCCGCATCTAACTCGTGGCGGACTTTTGGAAACCTCTGAGCCCGGCCTAAGACTGGGTTATGTTTGAGAGGTTGGAAGGACCGCAGCTGTCGCGGAAGGCGCGACAGACGATCTCCGCGCGTTCGATGCAAACTGACACGGGCTCTTGAGCGGTCTCCTTCATCCATGCCACCTGTTACCATCTGTGTACTGACTTACGGACCGTATCTGGAGCTTGCTAAGCGAGTGATTGACTCCGTGCGTACGCATTGTGGCCGATCTCAATATGTGCTGATTGTGGGCGCAAATGCGGTTGAGAGCAAAACTCACGCATATTTGGAAATGCTCCGTGCGGATCATGTCATCGATCATTTTATTGTAAGTGAGCGAAACTTGAATAAATGTCCCATGATGGCCCAGATCTTTAAAAAGGTTGAGACCGAGTTTATCTGGTGGTTTGATGATGATTCTTATATTATCTGCTCGGATGCTCTATCGAGGCGTCTACAGGTTGCGCGGTCAGCGCCACCTCATTATGTCATGTGGGGCCACGTATTCTATTTTAGTAACGCAGAAGATTTCAGCTATCGAACTGACGTCGTCGGTTACGTCAAGCGCGCGCCATGGTTTCGCGGGAAGGAGCCGCCGTCCTGGATGCCGGGTGGAAAGGATGAGTTCGACTTCCAAGGAACGGGGCGCGGCGACGGGCGTTGGTTTTTCCCTACCGGTGGCTGCTGGTTCGTGCGCACAAGTGCCATTCGCACACTCGACTGGCCCGACGCGACGCTTGTCAAACGCAACGATGATGTGTTTCTGGCGGAGGCAATCCGACAACAGGGATGGGAGTTTATAGACATTGGGCCGTGCGGCGTGGCAATCAATACAGAGGCTAGGCGAGGAGAGGGCGAGGACAGAACGACTATGGAATATCAGATTGGCCGGCGATTAACACGCTGATCGGGCCACCGATGCTGAATAAGAAGATGAGGCAGCTGCGGCACCACGGAGTTCTGTCAGCGGGCGAGCGGTTCCTCTTGCGGCATCGGATTAACGGAGAGAGACACCACCCGATCGTGTTCGGGAACTCGCCCCGTCTGGATCACTTTTCCACCCGTTGGGGGGTCATCTTTCTGTCCTTTTCGGCGCTGGAGGTTACGACGGGACGCTCGATCGCATCCATCACGCGCTGTATGTGAAGTGTCGCGAACTGGCTGAACGAGAAGCCAGTCCCGGCGCGGCCATCATCGACAGTCAGAGCGTCAAGAGTGCAGAAAAGGGGGGGGCCTGCATTGATCCGTCGGGGTATGATGCGGGCAAGAAGATCGAGGGCAAGAAGCGGCACATTGTGGTCGATACGCAGGGCCTGCTGATGCAGGCGGTCATTCACGTCGCCGATATCCAAGACCGCGATGGCGGCTTGCTGCTCATTGGCTCGTTGTTCGGGCTGTTTCTCTTCCTGCTGAAGCTCTGTGCCGACAGCGGTTATCAGGGGCCAAAGTTTCAGCACGGCTTACGCCGGGTCTACAAACAGATCAACGTGGAGATCGTGAAGCGCTCCGACGTCGGCAAGTTTGTGGTATTGCCGAAACGCTGGATTGTGGAGCGCACCATAGCCTGGTTGAACCGATGCCGACGACTGGCCAAGGATTGGGAATGTCTGAACCAGAACGCTCGCGGCTTCCTGGCTTGGGCATCCGTCCGCCTGATGGTCAGAAGACTTTGTCAGAACACACTATGATTCCGGATGGACTCTGAGCTCGACTTTCCGCAATTTCATCCGGTTGGCGATCGGATCATAGCCCAGAAGACATCCACATAGGCGATGGAGCCGAATGCGTCCGTGCGTGCTGGGACCCTTGCAAGACCGGGGTGACTCGATTCTACGGATTCGATGACACACAACCGCATCGAATCGGCGACCGCGCATCCAACAGTGCCGACAATCCTTGTATCGTGGCTGGCAGTTTTCCGACCGTGCTTCACCGCACCGGTCTGGAACCATATCCTGGTGCTGGTCGGCGGCGCCATTCTGGCGCCCGGCAAGCGCACCGTCACCCAGACGCTGCGCGTCATGGGGCTGGCGGATCAACCCGGTTTCGGCCGCTATCACGAAGTGCTCAACCGGGCGCGTTGGGACGCCCGTGACGTGGCGCGCCGGTTATTGCTCCATCTCCTGGCGACGCTGTCGCCCAGCGGCGAGGTGGTGATCGGTATCGACGATACCATCGAGCGGCGCTGGGGCGGCAAAATCAAGGCACGCGGCATCTATCGCGACGCGGTGCGCTCGTCACATGGCCACTTCATCAAGACCAGCGGTCTACGCTGGTTGTCCCTGGCGGTGATGCTGCCGGTCCCGTTCGCCGGCCGGCGCTGGGCCTTACCGTTCCTGACGGTGCTGGCGCCGTCGGCGCGCTGGAGCGAGGTGCAAGGAAAGCGGCACAAGGCGCTGACCGACTGGGCAAAGCAGGCGATCCTGCAAACCAAACGCTGGCTGCCGGATCGCCGTGTGGTGGTCGTCGCCGACAGCGGTTTCTCGGCACTGGAACTCATCGCCGCTGTGCGTCGGTACGTCTGCTTCATCACCAGGCTGCGCCTCGACGCCAGTTTGTTCGAGCCGGCACCGAAACGCCGGAAAGGCCAAATGGGACGGCCTGCACTGAAAGGCAAACGCCGGCCCAAACTCAATGCCGTGCTCACCGATCCGAAAACTGCATGGACATCCGTCATGCTGACGGACTGGTACGGTGGTCAGACCCCGCGAGCTGGAGTATGTCTCCGGAACTGCCGTCTGGTATCACAACGGCATGCCCCCGGCTGCGATCCGCTGGGTTCTGGTGCGTGATCCGTCCGGCCAGCGCGACCCACAGGGGTTTCTTTGCACCGACCTTGACCTCGAACCCACCGCAATCCTCAAGCGCTTCGTGTCCCGTTGGCGGATCGAGACAACCTTCCAAGAGGCACGTGAACATCTGGGCGTCGGGACCCAGCGGCAATGGTCGGATCTGGACATCCTGCGCACCACACCGGCGCTCCTTGGACTCTACTCTCTGGTGACCGTCTGGGCGCATGGATTGACGCAGCATCCCAGCACTGCCGTCCGCCCCAGCCATACCGCCTGGTACAACAAACGCCAACCGACCTTCAGCGACGCGATCGCCACCGTCCGTCGCGTCTTGTGGTCACCGCCGCGTTTTTCCATGTCCCGGTCCAGCTCCGAAAGCACAGAAATTCCGGTCACCTTGTTAAATCGATTCGTCGAGACTCTATGTCTCGCCGCCTGAAATGCGGAAAGTCGAGCTGAGGCTGAGCACGAATCTCGGGGCCGCCCCCGCCAGCACCGCTACCACGCACATGCCATTTCTGGCCGATTTCCGCGGCCCGCCTGCGGCGCCGCTCCTGATCTCTCTGCTTTAAGCTATAAAATGGCCTTCGTTACTTCCGGCCGGAGACTCTGGACCGCTGACGGAAAAGCGGACAAAGTGATTGCCGGACGGCGAAACGGACAGACGGTGGCGAATATTGGCTACGCGCGTGTCAGCACCGCGACCAAGACCCGGCGCTCCAACTCGATGCGCTCGCGACGGCCGGATACGCGAAGATATTCGAGGATCGCGCCTAGGAGCCCGGGCAAGGGGGGTCAGGCTCGGCGAACTCGGCCGCAGCGAGGCGGCAATCGCCGTCTGTGACGATGTGGTCGCGCGCTTCGGCACGGCGAGCGAGCTGCCACTGCGCAAACTAATCGGAGAGGTAGAGTCCTACGGGAGGAGACTGCTTAGATCCGGTCCGGGCACGTACTATTCTTTGCAGTGGGTGGGGATGGACGGTTGGACGTCGGACCTTACAAGTTCACCTGACGTTGTGGGTTACCGAATAGCCGTCGTCTCGCCGAGAATGCAGAAAATTGAGCTTCAGTAAGGGGAATGTCGTGACCACAGAGCGAGAACACCACGGAGCGCCGACGACCCGGATGCGGCGGAATATCATTCTAACTGCCGGCGCTGCAGCCGGATTGTTAGCTGCAGGAGGCATCACGAAGGCAGACCCTAGCAACCAGCCGCTGGAAACCGTGGCCAATTACGCGGCGCTAAGATCACTTCCCACCGCTGGAGCGGGAACCGCGGTCCAAGTGCTGGGGGCAAATGCGCCCGGCGACGGCGGCGATGGTATCTTTTTCTGGGATCCGAACTCTCCACCGGCAGGTGCTTTGAACGACAATATTGGGGTCGTGCTTCAATCCTCCGCTAGCACGACCGGAGTGTGGCGTCGAGCTGGATTCGAACTTCTTGCAACGCCAAATAGGGCGCAAACGGACACGGGCCCGATCGCACTCAACGTCAAATGGTTCGGCCTCGTGGCTGACGGGGCAACTGACAACGCAAGCCTGCTTTCAAAGCTCATATCGGTCCTCCAGGTGAGCGCGCTTAATGGCGCTATCCTCGTATTCCCGATCGGCACCTATTATATAGGCTCGAATGTCACCGTCCCTGGAACCCTCGCCCTTCAGCACGACGGCGGCGTCCTCAAGATCGCATCCGGCGTGACACTCGCAATCCAGGGCGATGTGATCGCGGCCGCAGTTCACATTTACAGCTATCTGGGGACACCTGCCTGGGGGAAGGGAGTCGTGTTCCATTGGGGCACTATGAGGGAGATCAATCCTATCTGGTTTGGCGCTGATCCGATAGGCGTGCAGGATTCGACAAACGCGATTCAAAACTGCTTCAACAGTGCCGCAGGTTCCGGTCTAGTAAACCAGAACACCGCGGCTACAATCCATTTCACCTACGGCGTCTATCTGATCTCCTCATCTCTGACCAGTCCAGGACAGATTCGCGGCGACAACGCCATTCTTTGTTTCGCTCCATCAAACTCCACAACAGATTTCTTTGTCGACGTGGAGTTTGCTTTCATTACGGGCATGCAGTTCGCAAATGGTCGAAACATCATTGCTTGTACGAACATCCCGACCCTAAACAATGGCTGGGTCTTCGTCGACCTTTGCTACTTCACGCAGCAGGCCGGAGCTGTTTTATACACCGATACCTCAGGGCCAAACCTTACGGTGACCATGACTCGCTGCCAGGTCCAGTCTAATGCGAGTACAGCGTCGATCGTCACTGCCCAGAGCGGCCTGATCAATTTGCATGATTGGATCGGTCAGGCAGTCGGGACGACCACATTCTATATCAGTGGCGCCCTGCTCCAACTCGACAATATGTGGCTGGCTCCCTCGATAAACGGTGGTCAATTCATCCTTGTGGACCGTGGAGGTGGCTTGATCGATGTGCGCCGGACCAGATTCGGTGGCGAGGCTGGCAAGACGATCATCACGTGGCAAGCGCAGATTGTGCCCTCTGGCTTCTTGAACGGCCAGGGTTCGTCCGACCCAATCGACAACGGAATCATTTTCCGAGACAATTATGTGTACAGCAGCAATGGCAACGCCCCGATCTTCCAATTCTACACTCTTCCGATGGTGTTGAAGTTCTCTGGAAACCAGGGTCCCGGCTGGCACGGCATCCACTTCGACCCTGGCATTCCACAGGATCAACGCAACGCCATCGGGGCGATGTTTAACCACGAGTTCCCTCTGAATCAGAAGAACGTGCTGAACAACACGACGGACCCCGAGATCTCAGATCGCATGTTCACACCTGTTGTGAACGACAACGCGCCGCCTCAGATCGGAAGCATAGAACTGGCCTTTATGGCCTCGTCACTGTCCTACGGCGCATACAGTCAAAACACGGACTTGCTGCCGCTCTCCAATCCGAACGACAGATTCGGGCAACCTGGCCTGAAAGCACTGGCGACAGGCCCGGGGGGAATCTTTATTCAGGAATGGACTACAGCACTAAGTGGGCTGGCTGTCGGGCCCCACACACTGGTCCTCAACGTCGACTCGAACCGACGCGCCCTTGACGGCCGAAATCGCGGTTGGAGGTGTCGCCAGATTGCAGTTTATTCGCCAGGGTAGCTCTGTTGTCTTCCTACCGTTCTACAAGAGCTTCGCTGACCCTAGCTCATGGGCGACGTCTAAGGCCTACGCGTATGCCGCGCTCGCGCTCCTCGCGGACAAAACGACGATCGTGCGGTGCGTCTCCCCTGGGACGAGCCTGAGCTCCGGGAATGGCCCGTTCGAGCCGTCCTACGGCTGGGGCACCGGCGCTTGCGTTTGGGATGCGCTCTCATGGCAGTCGAATCATCTGTATGTTCCTGGCGATTTCGTCACTCAAGGAAACGGAGGACAGATCGCCGCCGACGGGCTCTACTATTGTGAGATCGGCGGAACATCCGGACCGGGAGGTCCGGCAGTTTACCAGCCTCCGCCCAATCCCCCTCCCGGGAACCATACTATTAAGGATGGCACTGTTGTATGGGCGCGCGTGAATACTTGGCAAAATTCGACCATCGTTACTGCTGGCGACTACTACGTCACATCGTCAGGAACGCTCTACGTCTGTTCGACGGCGACGATCGGTGGAACCTCGAGCAGTAGCACTGGCCCAAACGGGACAGGAACAGGGATAGCCGACGGAACCGCCTCTTGGTCCTTCGTGACTGCCACCGTGCCGCCGCAGTGGGAGTTCGTCACGACACTTGGCATCGTTGTGGCTGTCTACGGCCTCCCTAATGGAAAACAGATCACGCTCGGACGCATTCGGGTTTTCGCAGGACACCCGCGTGTTCCAAACCCGAACACCGTGGTGCAAGACGCCTCTGCGCCGTCTTCCGGTCAGTGGTTCCCCGGAGACATCGTCTGGAACACCGCACTCGACTCCTCCATAGGCAACAGCCCTAACGCAGGCTGGATTTGCACAATCGCCGGGTCTCCCGGAACCTGGCAACCCTTCGGAGCGCTGGGCGGAAAAGGGACAAAATACGCCGGGAGCTCGGGATTGACATCGCCCATTGCGTCTGCCGGCTCGAACGATCGAGGCGGGACAATCACTTTTGCGGGGGTCGTGCATAAATATTCCGCTGGAAATGCGCTTTTTACAATTGACTATGGAGCACATTTGCCTGCCGCCTCGTTCGTAGTAGTGACGGCTGGCAACGAGGCGACGGCGCTGTTGTTCAACTCGATTTTCACTTCGGGCGACAAGACCCAGGGAACCGTCCGGACGGCCGCCGCCTTTACTACGGGCGCGGTTAGATACGTGTTCAACTACGTGGTTGTGGGTGGTTAGCACTACTACTTGGCTGATTAAGCCGCCTGAACTGCGCATAGCAACACCGCTTTCCTTGTGGTTGGCGTACTCCGGCGCGGCAATGTCAATGCCGCATAAGGTCGATTTATGGTGACTGGGGTCCCGGCAGGTCGACTTGTCTCAATCATGTCGGACCGATCGTCGGGTAAAGCCTGTCGGGCCCTCCTCAAGGCGTTCATTTAAGGGCTTAGCAGATCTGCAATTTTCGCAACTCTCTCGGCATGACAAGGCGAATCAAAAAGTTACGCCCTCTTCTTGAAGTGCTATCTGTTCCGTGAAATCGGCGACCTGACCACCAGCGGAGCCACTCTGTGGAACGCTCGGCCGACCAGCTCTCTGGCGCCTTTATGAGCCTGGTCGATGGAGAGCAGGAGCAAATCTCAGGGGCGAGGCCGCAAGTCCGCAGGAAATTATGCGGATGGCGTCCCCGTACTCGAAGAGAGAGATGGCATGGCACCCGCCATGCTAGTCCTGGTCAGATGCCTCGCCCGGCAGGCGGCGCGGGAGACGTGTAAACAGACGACTCTTGATCAGCACTACCCAGCCGATGCGTCCAAGGAATAAACTGACGCGCGTTCATGACTGCGGAGGCCCTATGGCGGCTCAACGTGCGGTGGTCTATGCCAGGTACAGCAGCGACAATCAGCGCGATGCATCGATCGAGGACCAGGTCGAGGTCTGCCGGCGCCTGATCGAGCGACACGGCTGGCAGCTGACCAAAGTCTATGATGATCGGGCGATCAGTGGATCGAGCCGCTTTCGGCCGGGATTCCAAAAGCTGCTCGCCGATGCAGAGGCAGGTCGTTTCGAGATCGTAGTCTGCGAAGCGATCGACCGCCTCGGACGAAAGCTGTCCGACGTAGCCGACCTCTTCGATCGACTGACATTCCATCGCGTCCAGCTGTTTTCCGCCACAGCGGGTCAGATCACCCAGATGCATGTCGGGATCATGGGCACTATGGCTCAGATGTTTCTTTCGGACTTGCGCGAGAAGACACGGCGGGGCCAGCTGGGCCGGGCCCGGGCCGGACGCATTCCAGGAGGACTGGCGTATGGCTACCGCGTCGTCACGCCTGCGCCGGGCAGCAAGGAGGCCGGCGAGCGTGCGATCAACGCTGCCGAAGCGGAGGTGGTGCGGCGCATCTTTCGGGACTACGCCGCCGGTCGGTCACCCAGGCGCATTGCTCGGGATCTCAACGCCGAGGCGATTGTAGGTCCGGGCGGCCGGCCATGGGGCGATACGACTATCCGCGGCCAGGTCGATCGGGGCACCGGCATTCTCAACAACACGCTCTATATCGGCCGGCTCTCCTGGAACCGCTGTAGCTACCTCAAGGACCCGCGGACGGGGCGCCGGGTGGCGCGTGTAAATCCGGTTGAGCAGCGCGAGGAGGCCGACGTTCCCGAGCTGCGCATCATCGAGCAGGAGCTATGGGAGCAGGTGCGAGCACGGCAGGCCGCGCTCCAATTCGAGGTCAGCGGCGATGAGACGGGCAATGCGCTCAATCGTGCGCACCGTCGGGAGTTTCTGTTCAGCGGACTGCTGACCTGCAGGTGCTGTGGAGGCGGCTACACGATTGTTTGCAAGGACCGCTACGGGTGCGCAACACGTCGCAGCCAGGGCACCTGTGACAATGGCCGGGTCATCACGCGACAGCGGATCGAGGCACGCGTGCTTCATGGCCTTAAGGATCGCCTGTTGGTGCCAGAGCTGGTGGCAGAATTCGTGCGCGCATACGCCGAAGAAATGTCGGTCGTGCAGCGTGCAGCGATGAGCCAGCGCAGTCGGCTGGAAGCGGAGCTTACTGAGGTGGAACGGCGCCTGAATGGTGTGCTGAAGGCTATCGAGGACGGTGCCTGGAGCGACACCGTTCGCCGGCGGTTGGAGGAGCTCGATGCGCGGAAGGTAGCAATCAAGCTGGACATCGACGTCCTGGGCGTGCGGCCTCCCCCGATCCAGTTGCATCCAAATGCGGCCGAAATTTACCGCGCAAAAGTGGCCGAGCTGGAAGCGGCACTGAACGCCGCCGAGATCCGGGCAGAAGCCTCGGAGGCGCTGCGGGCCTTGATTGACCGCGTCGTGCTCGTCCCGGACGGGGAGGCGCCAGATGGGTTGCGCGCCGAACTGCACGGCGACTTGGCTATGATCCTCCACCTTGGACACCATCCCACACAGGAGGGAGCGCCTGTCGAAGTCTCTCCGGGGCGTCGGCATAAAAAACCCCCGGGAACGGGTGTTCGCGGGGGTGGATTATCGGTGGTTGCGGGGAGAGGATTTGAACCTCTGACCTTCAGGTTATGCGCCTGAGGAGATGCCCAGCAACAAGCTCACCAAATAGCACCTCTGGTAGCGAGGTCAAGACTTTGGCCCTCCATCTAGTATCACACCGCCTCTTATGATATCACGGCATCGCACGGTTTTCGGACCCCCCATGGACCCCCGGCAGCCGTTACGACGGGGTGAAGCTCATGCAGGTGGATATCAACGATGCCATGTTGCGGGCCCTACGGCCACCCCTCCGCGGGCGCCTTGAGCTGTGGGACGCGACCGCTCCTGGGCTGATCCTGCAACTCACCAGCACCGGCGTGTGCACCTGGTCAGTTCGCGCCCGGACCGCGGATGGCCAGCGGGTCCGGTCCACGATAGGCCGTTGGCCCGCCGTTGGGGTTGCTGCCGCGCGAAAGCAAGCGCGGCTGGCACTCGGCCAGATCGCGGCTGGCATCAACCCCAGCGAACAAAAGCGGCAAGCTCGGCGTGACCGGGCAGCCCGGAACGGTCAACCTACGGTCCCGGCGCTGTTAGCCCAATGGCGCAACGCTCGTCAGGGGGCCTGGTCTGCGCGGTATCTCGCCGAGGTGGAACGGCTGTGCACCAAGGTCATCGAGCCCAAACTCGGAAACCGATTGCTCAACGAAACCGGCCGAGCTGATTGGGTGTCGCTGATCGCCGCGGCGCGCAGGACTGCGCCGGCCACTGCGACCTGGCTTTACAGCCTTTGCTCGTCTTTCCTTAACCACGCCGAAGCGCACGGCTGGGTGGCAGCAAATGTTCTTCCCCGGAAAGGTCTAGCAACGATTGCGCCCCGGGTTGCGAGCCGCGCCCGCATCTTGACCGATGGTGAATTGCGCAACGTGTGGTTCGCCAGCGAGGCCTTGAGGCCGAAACCGCGAACTTTCGTCCGACTGCTGATCCTGACCGCAGCTCGGCAATTGGAAGTTGCGGATATCGCTATCGGTGAAGTTGATCTCGAGGCGGCTCGGTGGGTTATCCCGGCTAGCCGGAGCAAAAACCGTCAAAGTATAGCGATCCCGCTGCATTCGCTCTTGATGGACGAGCTGGCCTCAATTTGGCCAGAGCCGGGAGCAGGCGCGAATTACAAATTGCTCGGCGCGATCGACGGAAGTGGTTTCCGGGGCTTCTCAAAACTGAAGCTCCGATTGGACGAGCTGTCTGGTGTTACCGATTGGCGTTGGCACGATCTTCGACGCACGGCGCGAAGCGGGATGTCCAGGTTGGGCGTATCTTCTGCCGCAGCTGAGGCAGCACTCAATCATATCAGCGGCCGGTCACGACTGGAACAAACGTACGACCGCTACGACTATTCGGCAGAAGCCGCCGCTGCACTTACGAGATGGCAGAACCACGTTGAGTCGCTTGTTGAAGCTCATGTTCTTTGCTCATGCGTGGAGTAACTCCCGCAGACACGTTTGCGCACTAACACGAGGAGGACTTTTTGATGGCTACCGAATCAGCAGCAAAATCGAGCCCCCGAGGGCGACCCAAAATCGACGATTCGGAGCGTGTTTCGAGAGTCTTGCTGCTGTGGCTGGGTACGGAGAAGTTTGAAGGCTACTCCTTGGATCGCGCAATTCGTGCGTTCGTGACCAGGGAGAAAGTTATCGTACCTGAGCCAAAGCAGGTTCGTGAGCGTCTGCACGAGGCGACCCGCTACTTTGCCCCGCTTGCGCTGCTCGAGTTGGCAATCTCTGCCGCTGAGGCCTCCGGGTTTGAGGTCCCGAAATGGGCTCGTGATAAGTTCGCGATAGAGCAAGCCAGACTTCGAGAATGGGAGGCTGTCCGTGAACGTGACTGGCTTGCTGAGCCCGGACTGATACCGGAACCGACCCGCCAGAAACTAATGGAGCTCGAAAGGGGAGTTCGCGCCTTCGATGAGCGATTTCGAGCATGGCGTGCTGCACTGGAAAGCAATCCGATAGTAAAAGCATCGAGGGCGTTCGAAAGTCTACAGGAGACCGAAGGTTATTACGCTGATCGGCGTCGGATGTGGGATTTTCAGAAGGCTATAAACGACGTCCTGCCTGACGATACCCGGATATCGGTGGTGGAAATGATTTACAAGCTGGTTCGTGTGATGGCGCGGGAAGCTGTCGAGCGTGACAGGCGGCGGTTCGTGCCGGGACCGTAATTCCTGACCCAAAAAACATCCACTGACTTTCTGGGTCACATCGAGGCGCGAGATGCGAGTAATTGAAGTGCCCTGACTTTTTGGGGCTTCGTACGATGTCGATTCCCAGCTGCGGGTTAGGCAAGAGAGGCAAGAGAGCGGTTGTCATCTCCGATCCCGATGATGGTGACGAGGCGATCGACGTCCGCATTGTTGCGCTAATTTTGGGTATTTCCATTCCTACAGTGTGGCGCGGGGTCGAGAGCGGCGACTTGCCTCTGCCCTTTTATCCCGCGCCGCGCACCCCCCGGTGGACAAGGAGAGAGATCCGCGAGGTAAGCAACCGCTGCCGCATGTTACCCCGCGATGCTATGGCCGCTCGCCGTGCGCGCCGCCTTGCAAAAGAGGCAGCTCAGTAGGTCGCGGAGTTGTCAGTCGGTCGGCGCATCAAGGTCATGCGGCCGAACACCTCGCATGCCCTGACTGCTAACGACCGCGAACGCTTGGCCGCAATCCTCGGTCGCCTCTCTTTCAGCTTCTCCGGGGAGCGGGATGCAGCTGCCTTGGCTGCAACGCGATTCATGCAGCAACGCGGGCTGGCCTGGCGCGACGTGCTGACGTCTCCGCCGCCGGAGTTCGAGCGGCCCTCGGATGCGGCCCGCCCGGATTTCTCGGCCGACTGGCGCCGGGCCGCGAGCTTCTGCGCCAGCCAGGGCGCGAGCGTGCTGACAGAATGGGAGCTGAGCTTCGTCCGCAGCCTGCTCGGCTTCCGGCGCTTGAGCGAGCGCCAGGCGCAGGTTCTGAGATCGCTTCTTCGGAAACTGTATGACGCTGCGGAGTGCGCGGCGTGAGCGCCGCGGTCAACGGCCGTGGACGGCTGCGCAGTGTAATCGAGGCCGCGAGAGTCGAAGCCGGCTTGTCGCTGGCCGATCTGACGGTGCTGGAAAAGAAGCGTGATCCGTACCGCTTCGACACAGTGGCCGGGCATCGCAATGCAGAATGGTTCGCCGCACAGGTTGCCAGGTTTGTGCCACGCGGCGCGACGATCCACCTGCGTGGGTTGCACTACCGGTGCGTTGCGTGCGGCGACGTAATCAAGCCGCATGATGGCCGGATCTACATCAACACCGACAAATGTTGGGAGTGGCTCGCCGATGAGGCTGCGAAAGCGGCACGATGGCTGGGCTACGTACCGTTTCATCGCATTGTTGACGAGCGCAACGCCGAGCCTGAGCTATATGAGCGAGAGGAGTACGGCGGTGGTGCGGTCGGTTGGTGCATCGCCTGTAGCGGTGCCGCGATCGAGCTCGCCACTGCACTCCACTTGCACCCCCGTGTCAGCACGTATGGTTTCCGGGCCACACGCCAGCCGTACCGGCTAATCCTGATCGGCGAAAAGGTTTCGCTGGGCAGCGAGCTGCGCGGCGTCGCGCAGGCGATCGGCGCGGAACTGCTGTTACCGACCGGTGAGCTATCGGACACGCTCATCCACGGCATAGCGAGCCGGGCGAATGAGGACGGCCGGCCTGCTGTCGTCCTCTACTTTTCCGACTTCGATCCGGCCGGCAGGCAAATGCCGATCAGCATTGCACGCAAGCTGCAAGCACTGCGCGATTTGGAATTTCCCGAGCTGCAAATTGAGGTGCATCCGGTTGCCCTGACGTTGGATCAGGTGGTCGGGTTTGATCTGCCGTCCACACCGCTGAAGCCGACTGAGCAACGCGCCGATCGCTGGCGCGAAGTTATGGGTCGCGAGCAGACGGAGATCGACGCACTGCTCGCCCTACACCCTGGCGCCATCGAACAATTAGCGAGCGAGGCGGCGCGTCCGTTTTATGACCGCACCCTCTATAAACGGGTGCGGGACGCGAGAGAGCGATTGCTGCGGGACGCAGACAGCGTGCTGCAAGCGCATCCGGCCCATGCCACTGCATGCCAGGAGATCGACACCGCACACGCGGCCGTCGAGGAAGCGCTGGCGGCGCTGCACGACGCACAGGAACGGGCGCAATCGTCGCTCCAGTCTGCGCTGAAAGACCTGCCGAAGTTGCGCGAGCTGCTGCCGCAGCCGAAGGTGGGGCTTGCCCCCCCGACACCGTTATTCACTACAGACAGCGGCTATATCAGGGCCACGTTACGGCTCAATGAGCATCGATCGCTGGCGGGGGATGCCCCATGAGCGCCGCCGCGGTCGCCGACACCGCGGAGGCGTGGCTCGCCGGCGAGAGCGAGGCGCCTTCGCTGGATGAGCTCGCAGCCTATGCCGCTGCCCTCGCGGATGACCCCGCACTGGCGGCAGGGGAGATCGAGGAGCGCCTGGCCGCCGACCTGGATACGGCGATCTTCGAAGCCGAGCACGACCTGGCGCATGGCTCGGCCGACGCTGACACGCGCCGCCGGCTCACCGATCTGAGGCTGAAGCGGGAGCGGCTCAGTGCGGCCTGGGGTCGCGCGCTGCTCGCGGCCGAGTATCGCGCCGACAAGTTGGACGAGCTGGCCGGCGCACCGGATGCCGCCACGGCGGCGGAAGCGGTCACGCGCTGGAATCTCCTCGACGGCGGCCCCGAAGCGTTGCGGCTTCCGGGCTCCCTGTTTCCGGACCCGGAGCCGGAGATCGCGCCGCCCGGCCCGTTGCCGAGCGCCAGGGCGGCTGAGGTGCATGCCTCGGTTTTGCGGCATAGCGCACGTTTCTTCTCCCGCGCCGAGGCCGCCGCTTCCGGTGCGGTCGATGCGCCTCACCGGCCGCGCAACCTGCTCACCGCGGAAACCGGCAGCCGCAAGACCGGGATCACGCTGACGCAATTCAATGCTCGGTCGGAGGGGCGCAAAGCGGCGGGACTGCCGCACCGCGGCGTGATGTTGGTTCCCGCGCACCGGCTGGGCCGGGAGATCCTCGGCCGGGCGCAAGCGGAGGGAATCAACGCCGCGCTGTTCCGAGGGCGCGGCGATCCCGCCAAACCGGATCAGCCGTGCTGCAATCTGGAAGCCGTGACGCTTGCACAGCAGGCCGGAGCTGACATCCGCACCGCGGTCTGTGGTCCCGATGCCGGGGGGCGCCGGTGCGACTGGCGTTTCGGCTCCTGCGCGACAGACGGCTATTTCGGCGGCCTGGCCCGGGCCGCGGCGGCCGACCTGGTGATCGCGGCGCATAATTACCTGTTCGAGCCGTTGCCGCGCGAGCTGCTGGAGGGCGTGGCCTGGGTCATCGTCGATGAAGGCTTCACCGCGCTTGGCGATCGTATTTTCGACCTGACGCTCGACACTCTGGCGCCGGAGTCGCTCGCGAAGTTCCCGCGGCTCGATGAAACCGGCTCCCCGGATGCACAAGCGACGGCGGCGCTGCAGCATCTCTATGACATGGTGCGCGAGGCGGCACGCAGTTGCATCGACAACTATCCGACGGCCGATGCCTTGCGCGCGGCGGGCTTCACGGCGGTATCGGATGCGCCGGCGCGAATGCGAAAGGAGAGCTGGGAGCGCAAGGTGCCAGTCGCGATGCAGCCCGGCATGGACCCGGAAGCACGCAAGGAAGCGGCCCGCGCGGCGGCGATCAACGGCCAGCTTCCGCGCATCGCTGCGCTGACCTACGCGTTGGAAGCGATATTGACGAAAGGAGCACCGGCCGCCGGGCTGGTTTCCGTGCGCCTCGACCTGCGGCGCAGTGGATCGCAAACGGTGCTGACCGTGCGCGGCCAACGGGAGCCGGCCGCGTGGCTGGCGGATTTGCCGGTGTTGATGCTGAACGCGACGGGCCGCATCGAGGATGTGCGCCGCATATTCCCCGATGCCGAGCTGGCCGAGGCACCCCGGGCGGCATGGCCGCATGTCGCCGTGCATCAGGTCATCGGCGGGTTCGGTAAGTCCGTCCTGGCACGGCATCCGAAGCGCCTGGCGGAGCTGCGCGACTTCATCAGCGTGGCCACGCTCGGCCAGTCATCCGCCCTGGTGGTGACCCACAAGGCGTGTGAGGACGCCTTCGCCGGCATGCCCGGCATTGAGACCGCGCATTTCGGCGACGTCGCCGGCAGTGACAAGCACGGGCACGTCGAATCGGCCTTCGTGATTGGCGGCGCCTTCCCTGCGCCGGAGGAGGTCGCTTCGATCGCTGCAGCGCGCGGCGGCGGTGCGGTGATCGCAGCCCCGCCGGAGCGGGTCACGCGGGCCGGGCTGCTCTGCTCCGGCGCCGCAGTGCCGGTCGAGGTCATGGCGTACGCCGATCCGGCCGCTGATGCGGTGCATCGCGGGATCTATGATACCTCGATCATTCAGGCCGCGGGCCGGCTCCGGCCGCTGGAACGCACAGCCAACACGCCGGCGGTGCTGTGGCAGTTCGGGAATACCGCCTTGCCATTTCCGGGGCTCGACGTCCGTCCCTGGCGAGAGGTGCGGCCTGACCGGCTGGTGCGCATGGTGGCGGGTTACTCGGTGTGGCTGAACCCCCCGGACATGGCGGCCTTCCGCAAGGACCTGTTCCGCTCGGCCAAGGCGGCGGAGCATGTGCGCGGCCGGATCGAGGACGCGCGGGAGGCAGTGCGGGCAGTCGTACGCCACGACCGGCAGCCCTGGAGCGAGTTTCTCTATCAGGTGCGCGGCCAGGGCATGAAACTGCGGACGGCGATCGCGCCGAGTGGTGCCGAGGCTACCATCAAAGCTGCGGTAGAAGCCGAGCACGGCGAGGTTGTGCGGTGGCTGGCGCTGCCCTTCACCCACGGCCGGGAAGTGGTCCCGGAGCCCGGAAATCAAGGTATTTTCCCGGCTCCCGGGATGACTTCCCGCGCGGAGCCCGCGTCTGCACCGATCCACGCTGGGCTGACGCCGGAAAGCGCCTATCGGATGGAACACCCGCCCGATGGCTGACCACCCCGGCACAACCCGTTTCAATTTCATCGCATTCTTGGAGACGCGGAGGGCGGAGCTATGGGTGAAGCGAAATGGCGGCCCGCTCACCGCTGCGATCCGAAGGCAACAGGCGAATGAGTAGAGGGCCAGGGCGCATCGAGCGTGCGATCCGCGAGCTGTTCAACGCGCATCCTGACCTCGCCTTCATCGGCGTTGCTCGGCTAAGTGCTGGCGAGCGAGCAGGGGAGGGAGATCGTAACGGAAGGAAATCTTAGCTCGAGCCGCCCTCGCCGCAGCCGCCTCGCTGGACCTCTCAGGCCGCTTCCGAGAAACCCGGGTACCTTTCGACCTCTACAGATGGGTCCAAATTGAAGGCCGTTTTCCATATGCCTTTCTGATTCTGATAGTACCTGAGCCGAACACCAGGCCAGACATCGCAGAAAGCTCCGTCCTTCAAGAGGGCAAGCTGTTTGTAAAGGTGCGAGCGTGCCTCGACTGCTAGAAGCTGCATTCGTCCCTTATCGAGAAGCTTGCAGCGGACGCGGTGCACTTCGCCCGTTTGCCCGAACCGGAATTCGAGGCGGTCGTTGTTGGAAACCGTCATAATTAGCATCTATCGCTCCTCTTGCGGATGGTTCCGCGGAACCGGGTTCGAATACGCGCTGCCCCGACGAAGAGGATGAAGACCGGTCAGCACCAACCGCTCCCTCCATGGAGCGGGTGATTACGTAGCGGCACAGTTCCAGGCTTTCAATGGGGCAGGGCCAATTCATAACGCCCCCTGTTGCTGGTGTAGGCTGTAACGTGGCGTTACCCGTACAGCACCACCACCGAGAAGAGGAGGACGGCATGCCACTCGGGCACCGCCAACAGCAGATCATGGGCCGCTTGGCCGAGTGCGGCGGCGCGCAGTGCGTCGAGGTGCTGGTTCGTGATCTCGCGCCACTCGGAATGCCGCGTGCCCGTGAGCGGGTCTTGCGCGCCCTGAACAAGCTCACCGCAGCCGGCCTGGTGACTGTCGTTGGCAAAGCTGGAGCGACCCGGCTGGGAAGTGCCGTGGCCAGCTTGGCTGAGCCACCGGGACCGGCTCGCAGCGAGCGCCACTCAGTGCGAATCGAGCCGCCCGCCTGCCACTATGGCCCGTTCTGGTGACGCCGCCCTGGCCGGAAATCCGGACCACCCCCCGACGTAATTTCCCGCGCGCGCAAAAACAGGCCGCGCCCGGTGGCAAGGGCCCTCCGATCCGTTTGCGGACCCATATCCCCGCAGGGCGGGCGCGCCCACTTGCCTGCTGCTCCCAGACCGGTCCACCCAATGACCACTTTCGACCCAAGCCAGTCTTTGGGCGCCCGCGTATCGGCTTCCGAAAGCGGTCACTCCGAGATTCGGGATACGGTCATGAGGCGCTCGCCGACGCGCCGGCCTCAGCGTCGGCCGTCTCGCTGCTAGCCGCTTCTCGATTGCTCCGGGCATATCTGAGGCTGTAATGATGCGCCTTAAATCACCGGCCAGGAGTGAGCGGAGCGAGGCTCGTGCAAGGCGAAGTTATCGACGGTGCCGTAGACCGGACAAAGCGCCAGCGTGGCAACACCCTCGAGCGATGGGAGGTATCGATCGTCAAGGCGATGCTGGCGAAGCATGACCGGACCGATCAGGATATCCTCGCCTATTTCACCCGTCCGACGCGCTCGATCAATCACCGCCTGATCGGGCAGATTCGCAAAGGCACCGTCCACAAGGCTGTCACGCCGGCTTCGGAAGAAGATTTGGCTGAGTTTCTGGCCACCTGGCCGGAGATTGATCCGCAGACGGGCCTGAGCCTCCGGGGCGACGAGCTGCTGATCAAAGCCCGGGAAGCGATGATCGCCGCCGTCCACACGTTCAACGGCGCGGGCCTCTATTTCCGCGCCGAGCTTTTCATCGTCACGGCCATCATTGCCTGGACCTACCTGCACCACGCCCATTTCCGGCGGCTCGGCATTGACTATCGCTATTACAAGAACGTCGACGGCGTGAAACAGATCTCGACGCTTGAAAGCGGCGCGGAGCGGTATTGGGAGCTCGGTAACTGCTTGAAGCACGCGAAGTGCCCGTTGACGAAAGGCATGATCGCAAACCTCGAATTCCTGCTTCAGCTGCGGCACGAAATCGAACACCGGTCGACCAGCCGCATCGATGACGCGGTCAGCACGCAGCTGCAGGCCTGCTGCATCAATTTCAACGGGGTTATCAAGGCGCAGTTCGGCCCACAATACGGCCTGGAACGGCGGCTGCCGATCGCGCTGCAGTTCATGACGTTCAGCTCCGACCAGCGTGCTGTCCTAAAGCGTGCCGCCAATCTGCCGCGTAACATCGAAACCATGATGGATGCTTTTTCCGAACGGATGACGACGGAAGAAAAGTTGGATCCGCATTTCGCGTTTCGGGTCAACTTCACCCCGGTTCTCGCCAATCGTCCCGCCGGCGCCGACCAGATCATCGAATTCTCTAAGTCGACGCCGCAGGAAGCCGGTGCCATCGCGTTCATCAAGGAGGTCGACCGCAAGAAATACCGGCCCGGCCAGATCACGAAAATGATGAACGCTGAGGGTTACAGGCGCTTCACCATGCAGAGCCATACGGATCTATGGAAGACCGAGAACGCCAAAGACCCTAAGCTCGGATACGGCTCGCCCTTGTATGGCAACGAAGGCTGGGGCTGGAACGAGAAATGGGTCGCGCATGTGCGCGAGCACTGTGCGGAGTATGCCGAGCATTATGGGAAGCGCGTTAACCCGCCCCATGCTCCGGCGGCCGAACCGCCACCGCCTCAGGCCGCATCGAGCTGATCGTTCCTCATGGGTTTTGATGACCCAGCCTCTGAATTTCGCGTACGTATTCGCCCTGCACTCAAGCTTGCTTGTCGATACCGGTTCGCTCGTGCGCCCTAAATTCAATCATGTCGGCTTATCGCCGTCGGCCACCCCAGCGGAAGAGCGGCACCCCGCCCCGTGGCGAGCCGCGTATGGTGGCCCCTTCCAGGAGGCGAAAAGCGGACCCTCTCCACGGCCAATCCGGCCAGGAGGAGGATGAGATGCGACATTCGGAATCGATCCTGCAAGTCGGGAAAGGCGACCGTGGAACGCCGGACGCATGGTCGGCGCGAAGCGTGCGCTCAAGCCGCAACAGGTTTGGGCCATCCGATTCTGGCTCGACCGAGAGCGGCGTCTCCGCGACCGCGCGCTTTTCGACCTTGCGATCGACAGCAAGCTGCGTGGCTGCAATGTCGTGAAGATCCGGATCGGTGAACTCTTCAGCGGCGGTCGCGTGAGAACGAGGGCCACGGTCACGCAGCAGAAGACGGGCCGGCCGGTCCAGTTCGAGTTGCTCGAAGCAGCTCGCTCCAGCCTTCGGGCTTGGCTGGAGCATCGGGCTGGGACACTCGAAGACTATGCGTTCCCGAGCAGAACCGACCACGCGAGCCATATCGGCACGCGACAGTATGCAAGGCTGGTAGACGAGTGGGTGACGGCAATTGGGTTGCGGCGCGAGGACTACGGCAGGCACTCGCTCCGACGGACCAAGGCGTCGATCATCTACAAAGCTACCGGCAATTTGCGGGCAGTGCAGTTGCTCCTGGGCCATACGAAGATCGAGAGCACAGTGCGCTACCTCGGGGTAGACGTCGAAGATGCGCTCACTCTCGCCGAGCATACAGAGGTATGAAGCCGGGCGGTTTGCGGGTCGTCGCCCGTGGGCCGCACCCGACCCTATGTCGCCACTCTGCAATGGAACGGCGTGCTAGGAAACCGTCACTCGCGTGCAAATGCTGGAAGCGTTATAAAGCACTGTCCACGCGTTTGCCACGTCGCCGAATGGCCTCCAGCATCCGCCGCTCGATCTGGGAGCGGTCTGCCGCATAATGTGCTTTCCGGTGACACGAGGGGCAGACGGCGACAACGTTCGTCGGGGAGTCAGGGCCCCGTTGTGAGACTTCAACCACGTGGTGCGATTCAAGATACCGTTCACCATTCTCAGTGACAAAGCCCAGCTCGCCGCAGCATTCACAACGACCTTCGGCCATCTGTATCACTTTCGCACGAACTCTTGCGTCCCGAAGATATCCCGCACTCCCTGGTCTTTGAGCGTTTGGTCTCAGAAGACTACTGGGCTTAACGCGGTCAGGTGGCTGGAGAATGTTTTCTCCGGCGGTAACAGCCACTGCAGCTGCGTCCAAAAACTCTGGAGAACTGGATTGGATGACCAGGGCTGCGCTATGGGTGCGATAGAATGAGTGCTGAGTTAAGGCATATTGGTCTGCAACCAGTGAAGGGACGATTTCCAACGGAAACAGCAGCGCCACCGACAGCTTGCCATCCTGCCAATCGCCAGAAATCGCGAGGAGATGTGAAGCCCCCTTTTCTGTTGCTGCGCGGCAAGCCTTCATTACGGCCTCGGCGCCCGTCGCAGACGGTCCTAACTTTCTCCACGGAAAGCCAACAGCTTCAGCCAATCCGTGCCATCGCGTCGCGCTTTTCACCCAAATAGAACAGTGTTCTCCGTCCGGAGATTTGGTGACAACATATCGACGTCGCGATTTCTTACCTCCAACGTCGTATCGAATGTCCGCATATCCGTAGGCGGCAAGCGCCCGAACAGCCGAGGCGAACATGCCTGCCTCTAACTCGTGCCGTCGCTCCTCCTGTGCCTGCTCCGGGTCATTCATGGACCAGAGCCTATCCAACTATGACCGCCATTCCAATCGACGGCCCGAAACCGGAAAGACCGCTTCCCACCCCAAGCGGTTCATAGGACGAGTTCGGCTGCTATTACTGCGGCGGTGGTCCGAGGGCGGTGCAAATCCGATCGACTGTCAGCGCGCTTTCGGCGATGGCATCGGCCAACTTGTGCAGGTCGTTGGCCGCCGCCATCGCAGTCGTGGCGACCTCGATGCGCGATTCGGGCGAAGGCGGGGTGCCAGTTGCGATCCCCCGCATCATAGCTGACCAATGGAAGGCTGCCCGCTGTGTGCTGGCCACCGCCGCCCCGGTCAGCTCATCGAGGCGGGCAGCTGCGGCGACGATGCCGATCATCTCAGAGAGGCCACGGCTCGGACAGCGACGCTGTAACCGCTTCTGGTGCCGACATGCTGCTGTCCACGCTAAGTGCCGACGTGCGCTGCCGGCTGGGCCCGCCGGGGAGGCCAATAACCCACGCACAACCAGCAGGCGCCGCGACGTCGTGCGGTCACAGCCGCAACTATTTGAAATATCGCACGAGCAGCTCGCTTAGGTAGCGACGGGCCATTTCCCGGTGCAGCCACATCGGAACCGCCTTCGGCGCGGTGCGCTGGCGCGGGATCACCGGGCCGATGCTGGGCGGGTTCGCCCGCCTGCTCGGCGACTGTGCGGTCAGCTCACGCGCGTAGAGCACCGCCTTGCGGCGGTAAAACTGTATCGAATGCTGCATCGTGGGATCCCTGTGACCGGCGCGCTCGAGAACCAGCGCATCCTTCAGCGCCGGAATTGATACAAAGGAAAATTCCGCCAGCTCGCAGGAGGTGATGCGGGTGCCGTTTCGCGGGTTGGCGGGGTCGATCGGCTCGCCTTTCGCCCGTTCGAAGCCCATGCTGACTGCGGAGATCACGCCCTCCGCCACGAGGCCATACACTTCGTCGGCGCGCGGCGAGATCCCCTGCGTCGGGAACTGCACCAGGGAAACCAGGTCGTCGCCTCTCGCCCCGATATCGGCGGCCCGCGCGATCGGCCAATCCGCGTTGTGCTGATACAGAACGACCGGGTTGCTCCGGAAGGCTCCGAGGCTGATGCCGGCGGTCACCACGATCAGGTTGTCGCGGCCGAGTGTTTCGGTGCTGACGGTGACCCGCACCTGGCGGCGCTCGGCGAACGGGCTCATCCGCGCCAACATCACATGCCGCCGGATCATGCCGCGCGCTCCGCCAGGCCCGCGGCGACGTATTGGTCCGCCTCGTCAGGTTCGAAGCCGGCGACATCGCCGGTCTGGAAGATGCCGCAGTGTTTGGTGAAGCGGACGGAAATCAACTCGCGCTGTAGCGACGGCGCCCGCATGGAAGCGAGGTTCTGGCTGGTCCCGAACTCGAAGCGGTCGGGATCGGAGCATTGGATGTAGGGGAGCTCGAAGCAGATCCGTGCTTCGGTGAAGCCATGCTGCTCGCCCGCGGTACGCAGGGAAACGATCTCCCGCTTGATCGCCAAGAGGTCGCGCAAGGTGGCGCAGTATCGCGCCACGGCGGCCTTGTAGGTCTCCGCGAGGAGGGTGAAATGCTGTTGCCGCAGGGTATCGCGTCGGTTGCGGAGCTGGGCGAGCAACAGCGGTTCGATGCGGTCGCACCGCTCGATCTTCCGCTGCGCGCGCTCGATCTCGCGGTCCAGCTCATCGATCCGCGGATCGCTGCCGGGTTCGAGGAGGAGCTTTTCGCGCTCCTCAGCGGCGGCCGTGACGGCGCTCTCGGCGGCGGCGCGCTCGCCGGCGAGCTCGGCCAGCGCTGCGGCCAGGAAATCGCTTTCGCTCGCCGGTTCGGTCTGCTGCAGCTCGCCATTGCGCCGGGCGAGCCCGAGCAGCCTGTCGAGGACGGGAAGCCGGGCCATCAGGTCTCCGCCTGACCGCGCTCGGCATGCGCGCGAAAGTATTCGGCCTCGGCGTCAACCGAGGCGGTCAGCAACCGAAGCTGATCGGCGCGATGGCGGGCGTCGTGTTCGCGCACGCCGGGATCAACGCGCGGACCTTCGCGAACCAGGTCTGCCAGACCACGGCGCAGATATTCACGGGCGACGGCGGGATCGAAACCGGCCTGCTCGCCTTGCCGATAGGGCGGCACTGAAACGCGGAAACGGAGAACCTGCACGCGATCGCTCATTAGGCCGGTGTAGGCCGGATCAATTGCAAGAACGTGGGCTGTTTTCTGCTATGTCGTGGAGCCGGCGCCAGTGCAGCGGGCACCCGCCGTTGTTCAGCAAGATCGCATACAGGCGCCGGGCATGTGGCTGGGCCGGCGGCCCGTGGTCCCGATCACGCCTCCAGCCGCTCGCGGTATAGCGGCGCAGATCCCGCTCGAGGCTCAATGCCCGTCTGGTCGGCGACTGCTCCGCGTAGCTCTGTGCCGCCGCCCGGATCGCCATGTCGCGGCGTGCGCGGCGGATCGCGTTGGCACTCGCCTGGCGCAGGTGCCGTTCCAGCAGCTCGGCATCGGCCGGATCGAGCTGCGCCAGCACGGCATCGAGGCGGGATCCATCCAGCATCGGCTGTGATCGTACGCACCATGAACAGCGCGAGAACAGCAGATTTCCGCGAGTCGCAGCGACTCGGAATGCGCTCTACGCCTCTAATGGAGCACCGAGGAGGGGACGTACCGCTTGTCGCCGGCGGGGCAGCTCCGATACGATATATTTATGGGATTAACTCTCGCCCGTCATGGATAGTTCTCGCACTCATCCTGGTTTCAGGCTCGGTCGAGGCCGAATACACGATGATAGGCCAGGGAGGGATCTCCTGTGGCAGTTGGACTGCACGACGGAGCGAAGCGACGGCATTCAGCGTTGAGGAATGGATTTTAGGCTTCTTGTCGGGGGTTGGCTTCGCAGGCAACGGTTTCGACCCATTGAAGGGAACGGATGCCCAGGGTGTTTGGGCCTGGATCGACAATTACTGTCGGGCACACCCTCTCGAAGAAATCGAGGATGCAGGAGTGGCGTTTGTGCGAGCGCATCCCCACTGATCAGGCGATGCGCCCGTAGGCCGGGTCCTCCTGGCAGGTTGGCCCATGAACTTGCGAACCGTCCGTGGAGCGGTAGTAGCCGTGGCTGAAGCGGCAGTCGCGTGCGACCGCGGGCTGGGTAAGCGCAAGCACCACAAGCAGGGCGGTCAGAGAACGAGCAAATGCACGCCGCCGCAGTGGCTTTGGCGAAGTCATTCAGTTCCCTTCCGAGACGACCCCCATTGAGCCACGCTGCAAAGCCATTGTCAAAGCGAATCGTGCCCGGTGCGGCTCATAGGTCAGCCCGAGTTTCACCGCGCACTCCCGGCGTTGCCCCTGGCCGCAACGGGCAGTCTCGACTTGCCCGCCGCCAGTCATGGCGGCTGCGCCGCGGGCCTAGTGGGCGCGGTTTTGACTTGCCGGGATCATTGCGCCGCCGTGCGGCTGGTCATCTCCCGGACGGCGCCCCACATTTTGGTGGCTGAGGAACGAGCCGGCCCGTCTTGGGGACAGCCGGCCGGCTCGCCCTTCAGGCGCTCTGGGGCTAGCAGAGCCGTGTTCAGCATGGCTCTGCCTTGATGGTAGAAATGGGGCCGGGAGGACACTCCCGGCCGTCACTTTTCCGGCGAGCTGCGCACAGTTTTCTCTGGTTCGGCGTTTTCTCTGATTCGGCGGGATCGTTGCGCGGGCACTATGCAAAAACGTCCCGGGGCATTTCCGCGATTTCGAGCGGCTGCTGAACGAGGCGGCCCGGGATCCGGGCGGGGCTGCCGGGCTGTGTGGGGAGTTGCTGGCTGGCTGCTGTTCAATCGACGCGCGATGCCCCAGGCGTTGGCGCGGTTGGCAAAATCACGAAACCCAGAACCTGTTCCACCCCGTCATGCGCTGCGTGCTGTTGCCAGAACAGAAGGTCCGAGAAGCGATCGAGATGGCGGGTGACGCCCCAGACGGTCAGCGCGAAAAAGATGGCGGCGCATAGTATGGGGGCATAGCGTAACAAAATCATTTGCGAACGGCCGAGACCGATCGTGCCGAGATTTTCCTCGGCGATCCCTCGCATCCATCCCTGGAGACGCTCTGCATAGGTTTCGAGCTCTTTAAGAAGCGTAAGAGCCTGGACCTCGTTAAGCGTGGGCGGTGGGGGCTCTTCGGCCGGCTCCGCAAAGGGCCGCCGTTCTTGCCGCGCCAGTTGGTTCTTTATTTCCTCGGTCTGCATGGCCTGCAGCCAGTTCGTTCGCCTGCTCTGCCTGGTTTCGTTCTTTGCGTCGGTGATGGCGCGCTTCAGTTCGTCGGGGGTGTAGGCCAAGGAGGCGAGCTGGTACATCTCCATCTCCAGGTCAGCGGCCTCCTTCATCAGCGCTTCCACGTCGTCGGACACGGCCCCAACGCGCGCATAAAGCTTGGCGCGCCAACCGACCACCGCAAGCCGGGAGAGGATGAGGAAGGCTGCGCCGAAATAGATGCTGATCGCTAGCGTTCCGGCGATGAGAACGACCGTGGGGATCCCCTCGATGTCGGCGCCCAGGAAGTCGAGCTTGAGCCCGGGCGTTTTGACGAAAAGCGCCAACACGGTGCTCAGCAGCCCGGCGGCAAGCATCTTGTCGCGGTCGCCCTGCACGCCTTCCGGGAAGATAGGTTCGGAGCCAACGAGTTTGGCATCGATGATGCGCTGCCTGAACTCCTCGCCGCGTGCCTCCAGGGCAGCCTTACGCCCCTCGATTTGGGCGAAATACCGGTGGAACTCGTCTGTGTCGGACATCCCGCTCTCGTACAATCAGCCCCTTCTTAATCGCGGCGATTTCGAGCCGTGACCTGTTCTTGGGCGGAAACATCACATGCACGCCCGGACCAGCAAGGCACCGATCACTCCGCCGATGCTCAGCATCGCCAGAGCCGTTGCGGCGGCTGCGAAAGGAGCGGCGAAATTCACGCTCGAACTCCCGGTCGCTGCTCCCAGCCGAAGGCCATCACCACCGCGGGCATGATGAGGAAGGCGAGCAACTCAATACCCGTCATGGAATGCGCCGCGGCAACCAGATGCCGCCCAGGCCACGCACGAGCGCCATGACGCCCGGGATGATGAACCACGTCACCACCTGATCCCAGCTCACTGGGGGCCCCATCGCATGCTCGCCAGGATCAGCAGGGCGCCGATGATGCCGCCGGCGCCCATCAGCACCCCTGCGGCGGCGACCGCGGCCAGCCAGGTTCTGCAATAATCGCGCTCGAACTCCTCCCGCCTCAGCTCGGCACGCGCCAGGTCGCGTCGGCCTCCAAGGAACAGTGTTGACAGTTGCGGGAATGCGCCCCGCACGGATCGTGCACCTTGTTGGCCTGTAGCTGCGAGCAACCGGCGCAGCTCGGGATACAGATCAGCACGCACTCTCCGCCCGCCACACGATGCTTCCTTGGACCAGGCTCCGCCAGGTGAGCATACCAGCCGGCATGACAAGCGCGAAGAGCCACGCACCGCGGCGTTTGGGAACGTCCCGATGGATAGGACGGAGTGGGACTGACCGCTTGCGGGACGGGGCGGCGGAACAGCATCCCGCCGGCGACACATCATTCCGCAGTTAGTCGGGAATGTCGTGATCAACCGGAGTAGAGATGGCGGAGGTCGGTGGACCCCCGGTGGACCCCGGGGTTGGGGAATATGGTTGCGGGGAGAGGATTTGAACCTCTGACCTTCAGGTTATGAGCCTGAAGGCCATCGCGCTATAATAGCGCCGAAACGCCTCTCCTGATCGAGCGCGACAGCCGACCCGCGGCACAGTTTCTGCCAAATCGACTACAGGTTCAGCCCTCGCTTTCGTCCGAAGTTCCATTCGACCATGCCGCCGGGCGCCATGACTCCGCGCACCTCACGGCCGAGTTCTTTGTCCAGCGCCGGCCGCCATGGTACGAGCTGGAAACCGATCCCGTCATCGATCATGGCAAAGCGGCCGGAGGCGAGCGTGACTCGCTGACGGTAGATGCCGGAGACATGCTCCCCTTCGACCGTAGGCTGGTAGGCAAGACCCGTTTCGGCCGACAGCTTCGCGGCGGCGTCTTCCAACTCCCGACGTCGCAGCGTGGCGAGTAGATCGCGGGCGAAGACGACATGCTGCCCTTGCCGCCGCGCTAACCCCTCCTTAGCAACGTGATCGATACGCGCCTCCATAGCGTCGCGCACCGCCGCGCCGAATCCACTACCGCTCAGGGGCGAGCACTGGGTGAGGAGCTGGCGGTCGAGCCAGGTCGCGCCCGACGCCGATACCTGCGCCTCGATCGAGAGGTCGGAGCGGGTCGCGAGCGAGAGGCGACGGCATCCTTTCGCGTCGTCGTAGAGCCGCGCCTCGACGATCGCACCTGCGGGCGCATCGCCGGTCAACTCGATGTCATTGAACCGCAGATGATGTGTGCGTCCGTCGATGCCCGCGACGATAGCATAGGCCGATCCCTTGAGTTCATCGTCGAGGCCGCGCTTGACGAGCTTGCCCAGCACCGGGTCGGACGGCTCTTCGCCGTGCAGAGCGAAGGTACTGACATCGGGCTCGTGTCCGCCGGCGCCCATGGCCTGGTGCATGGTCTTGATGATGTCGCCACGGACGCCGAGTTGGCGCAGTGTCTGCTCGAGCCCAGGCTTCAGCGTCCAGCACGCGGGGCCGACCGGGTCTGCCAAGCCAAAACGTTCGAGCTTGGCTGCGCGGCCGAGCAGCAAGCGGCGCAGCTCCGGGTCCTCGGCGTCCGGTCCGGGCCGCAAGTCGGCGACACCACCACAGTCGTCCGCGATATCGCGCAATGCGCGGTCGAGGCCCGTCCAGCGTTCCGATTCCACCTCGCGCTCGAGACCGGTGCGGATCTCCTGGTTGCTGCGCGGGCCGAGCTCCAACGTGACGCGCTCAGCGGCGCGATCGCGGAAGCCGCGGCTGACGTATTCACGGCTGATGACCAGGTCCTGGCCGTCATCGGCGCGGCCACGGATCAGCACATGGACGTGCGGGTTATCCGTGTTCCAGTGATCGACCGCGACCCAGTCGAGCTTCGTGCCAAGGTCCTTCTCGACATCGTGCATCAGCTCGCGGGTGAAGGTCTTGAGGTCGCCGAGCTCGGCCGCATCCTCAGGCGAGATGATGAAGCGGAAGTGGTGCCGATCGTCCTGGCACCGTTCGGCGAAGGCGCGCTCATCGGCTGTGTCGGACGCCGCATCGAACATGCGCGCGTCCTCGCCATCGCGCGTCACGCCTTCGCGCTTGAGATAGGCGATGTGCTTCGGCAGCGGCGCCGAACGGAAGCGCGCCCCCTGATGACGCACGACGCGCGCTTTCATCACCACGCGCCGGGCGTTCGATCGCAGGCGGATCGAGACCGCCGCCCGGCGACCGCGGCCGAACCGGGATCGGCTCCGGCCCTGGCTCGATCGGAAGCTGTTGCCGACATGGCCGGCCTTCTTCGCGGCCCGCATCACCTCGCCGACAAAAGTCTGCGGACGCTTGGCACCTCGATTGCCGTGCTGGATGCGGCCGGGCCGGATGTGCAGGTCATCATCGCGGCGTCGTCATGGCCCCGCGCCCCGGGGTGATCCAAGGCGACGGCGCTCGGATGCTTGAAATCCCTGGACTATCTGGCGAAAGCGCCAGCAGGGTGTGTTGGCGATGTTGGCAAATTCATCAATCTTCCCAACCACATGCGCCGGACCGCGGGCCGGCCTTTTCCCTTGCCGTCCGTGGGTTGGTCGCCTCCGCTCCCCTGCGCCCACACCCAAACCCATCCGATGGGCCGCCAGACACCGATGAGGCCAAAGGCAGCTCATAGCCTGGGCTCATGCGCCGATACTGCCGCAAACAGCCCTTCGGATTGTGGCGCAAGGCCGGTCCAATCCGTCGGCGGAGTTGCCATGGATCGACGTTTGCCGGCGCCGCCGAGTGACACGGCTCCTGTGCTCGAGCCTTCGTTCGCGCGCATCGGAAACAACGGCGAACTGGTCCAGGACCGGATCACCGCGGCGACGATGTTGCCCGCCGCTGATCCATCGTCGCGCAGCAGTGGTGAGAGTGCGGCAACATAGGCTTGCGTCTCCGCCGGCAGCGGACGGCCACTCGCAAGATGATCCTCGTAGCGTCCAGGGCCGGCGTTATAGGCCGCGAGGAAGCCGGCCGCGCCGTAGCGATCGTGCAGCTCGCGCAGATACGCCGCGCCCGCGAAAATGTTGTCGTGCGGGTCAAAAGGGTCGACGCCAAGGCCATAGCGCAACCGCAAGTCGGCCCAGGTCTGCGGCATGATCTGCATCAGCCCCATTGCGCCCTTGGACGACACGGCATGCACGGCACCCCGACTTTCCGCCTGCATGACCGCCTCGATCCAGGAGGCCGGAATGCCGAAGCGCAGCGCGGCTTTCGCGACGAAACGCTCAATCCGATCAGTCTTCGACGTCTCGGCTGATTGCGCGGCGGCGACGGGCGTCGCGTTGGCGACGCTGCACGCGGCGAACAGCACCACCACGACCGCAACACGCGCATGGCGGCGAAGGGGGCGTGTGTGATGTGAGCCGGAATCGTGAGCGGGAGACGAGGCGATGGTCGGAAAGGAGGAAGGGATACAGTCCCCGGACGACTGGGCGGCCGCCGATCGAAAGGACGGTCGAGGCATGGTCAGTTCTCTTCGCGCGTCCAGATCGGATCGGCCCGGCCGACGATGGTGGTGAGTGGCAGTGGCCCGAAATACCGGCCGTCGAGGGAGTCCGGCGGCACGGTGTTCATGACGAAGACTTGCCCAGGCGCGAGCGTGCGGCAGCCCTGCCAGTCGGGCAGGGAGCGGCCGAAGCGGTCGCGTTCGAGCGCCTCGCCCATGGTGATGCCGTCCACGGTGATGGTGCGCCCAGTGCGGCAGACAGTTTGGCCGGGAAGTGCGAGGACGTGCTTCAGCAGCGGCACGCCGAGCGGCAGGTAATGACGCGTGGCGAAGAACTGTGCGAGCTGCTTGGGCGGCGTGACCACGACGAGTTCACCGACATGGAGCGGAAGAGCGCCCCGCACCGCATAGATCCCGATCGGCACGCTCGCAGTGGCGTTCCAGAGCAGCTTCGGCGCGGGATGGAACACGCTCGTCAGCGCGATGAGGAGCGTCGCGCCACACGTCGTGATGACAAGGCCGAATCGCGTCATGGCGCAAGCCTCCGGCGCAGGAGCCAGGCGCGATGCTGCTCGCGGCTGTACGGTCGTGGTGGCTCGCCGGCGACGAGGCGGTTGTGGAGTTGCCGCCAATGATCGGGGGCGGCGTCAGCGGCATCGATGCCAAGCGTCTCGACGGCGTCGATCGCCTGCAGCACGCGTTCGACCTTCGGCCAGCCGCTGATCCGCAAAAGGATCTCGCCACCCGGACGGACGCAAGGCAGCGTCTGATAGGCTTCGCCGTGGTCGATGGCGCGTACGATGTCGATGCGTGAGACAACCGTGCCGAAATCGTTGGAGGCCCAGCGGACGAACGCGAAGACGCTGCGAGGTGCAAAGCACAGAATGCGGCGACGGCGATCCAAAATCGTCTCGCCGCACTCACGGCCGAAGCGGATCCAGCGCTCGATGCGTCCTTCGAGCCAGGTCAGCTCGACCTCCGTGTGCAATGGTCGGGCGTCAAGGCGCGGCATACGTTCGGTGTCGGAGTCGGCCTTCACGGTTGGTCTCCATCGGTGTCGCAAATTCGCGCGCTGGCAGATCGCGCAGCACGTCGGCGACGGTGACGCCGTGTGGGCAGGCGGCGATCTTGATGCGTCCGCGGAGCGCCCGGCGTGATGTCGATGATGAGCCACGCGGGGTAGAGCTCGCGCGGCGAAGTCGTGAAAGCTGCCGTTGCGGCCGCGCCATGTCATGGCGCCAGCCGTTCGAGAGGAGCGCCGAGCGCGGCAAGGCTGTGACGCATGGCCCCCATCAATGACGATGTGATCGGGATGTCGGGCGTGTTCCGGGGTCTCGCGATGCAGTGTGTCACGCGTGAACCTGTTGACACTGGACCGGCGGTCGAAACGATGGCGCGCACGCTGTCCGGATCGAACGAGTGCATATCCTCTTGGGCCGCTGCCATCGATCGACGTGGTCAGCTTTCCTTGCCGGACCGATCGTCCGGTCCGATGCCGGACCAGCGTTGCTTCGCTGAAGCCGCCTTTGTCGTTGGAGAGCGCGATGATGATCACCTGCTCCTCTCGGATGTTTTCCACCGATCGGTGCCGCGCTCAACATCAAAAGGGTTAGACTCTTCTTGGTTAGAGTCTAAGTTAGGCGGCTGGCAAGCAATTGAATTGGCATCGGAAAGTGCGGCTTCCGGTTCCTGATAGCACGCGGTGCCGGTTCCCGATGGCACGTGCTCCGAGGTTCCTGAAGGCACGATGCCATTCACAGCTTGTCCACAAGCACGTGTGGGCAAGGTGCCCCGCGCGAAGACCAACAGCTCGCGTCCGGCGCGGTCGCGCTCGACGGCGAGGCAATGGCCTGGCAGCGGCTGCCGGCGTACCAGGTCTCGCAGCTCGAAGGCGAAGCGCTTGAACGGGGAGAGGCTCGCCGATTTGGCGTAGAGGTGCCGGAAATCGAACCGCCAACCTGCACGCTGCTTGCCCGCATGCTTGCGCACGATGCGATAAAGCCAGCGCTCGAGGCCGCCGGTCAGCGCGAAGTATTCGCGATCGATGGTGAGGACGAGTGCTTCGTCCAAGACCGCGCGATAGAACCAATCCGGCACGATGAGATCGATCCCGTCGGCCCGGCCGTGCGGGTCGGCACGCTCGGTCCATTCGTTGATCCAGGAGAAGCGGTGCATGCGCCGTTCGCTGGTCTGGCGCAGCGAGGTCGCCACGGTGGTGGATTGCAGGCGATCGAGCGCCGCTTTCAGCCGATGGTAGTCACGCGCGCTGACGCCACGTCCGATGAAGGTGAGGATCTCGTAGGGCGTGGCGGCCATCAGGCGGGACGTGCGCAGCCCGGCGTCGCGTGCTTCGACGATCTGGCTGGCCACCCAGATCAGGACGTCCGCATCCCAGATGGTGGCCATACCATGCTCTGGCACGGCCTCGACCCGGATCGCGATGTCGTTCATCCGGTAGTCGATCGGCGTGGTGCGGTGGGTCTTGGCGAGGCTGAAAGAATGGATAGGCCATCAGATCCTGGGCGTCGCGCGGCGCGAGATCGCCGGGCAAGGCGCGGAACAGTTCGAGCTGCTCGCGTTCGGATCGTATGCGGTGTCGCGCCGACATGGCGGAGTGACATCAACGCCGCGGCTGACCTATGCCCGGGATTAGGTGTGGCTGGCGCTTGGCGGGCAGCACGGTGCCGATGCCGGGGTCGGAGGTCGATGCCTTGGCGCCGCGCTCAACCCATGCCTGCAGGTCTTCGAGGCGGTAGACGACGCGGCCACCGAGCTTCGAATACCGCGGTCCGGTCCCGTAGATGCGGTGCTTTTCGAGAGTGCGGATCGAAAGGCCGACAAATCGCGCAGCCTCGGGCGTCCGAAGATAGCGCGGTGGCAATCCAGCCGGATTGGTGGACATCGAGAGCTCCGTGATCCTGTCGAGCGCCGCCGGCTATCGGCGGCTGCTGGGGATCACGATGGCGGAGCAGGTTCGCCCTGGGGGATGGTGAAGAACGGGACGGGCAAATTCGCCACCCGCACCCGTTATGGTGCTGACGTCGGCGAAGGCGTATCCGCCTCGCCTGGCCCCAGCAGCCTGCGATAGCCGCCCCGCATCATGCGCAGGCCCGTCCGGACCAGCCGTATGACGGTGTCGCGGATCGCCGCAGTCTTCCAAGGCGGAGCGTCGGCCGGTAACGGGCCGAACAGCGCTTCGGCAATCGCCCGATAGGTCACGCCAGCAAGACGCAGGTCGAGAGCGCGCAACGCCATCCTGAGACGTTCAAGACGGCTTGCGCCGGTAAATCGCGGCCGCGGATGTCCACGCGCCGCGTAATCCCAGAATTTGTGGGTCGCGTGGCTGCGGTACGGCGTCGTGATGTCGAGCGGCATCAAGGCGACCCGGACCACACCGTGTCTCGGACGCGTTGTGAGATGAATTTGGTAGCGGGTGTTGCCGTCTCTCAGCAGCACGTGCGTGCCGTCCTCGGAATGGCGGCATGGCAAGCCCATCAACCAGTCATCCACGACGAATGATCCCGCTCGACGATGCCCTTTTCGCGGAGCGAGAATGACCACCCAAGCCAGTTCATCGGGGTGCCAGAGAACACCGGCTTCATGGGCGCCGTGCCGGGGATCGGCCAGGAAACGCAAGCCCCAGCGCCGCGCCGAGACATCAATCTTGCGATCGGGATTCCCAGACTGGGCGGCGTAAAATGCTCGATAATCGGGGTTCCGCCGCAGGAACTCCCACGCAAGATCGGCTGGGTCTAAGTTCGTCGTGTGGTGGTGAGCATTCGTGGACCGCCACTCGGTGTGGGACACGTGTCTTCTCGCTGTGAATTCTGCCTCAAGTCACGAGTGCAGAAGCCTGTTTATTTCTCATAGTTAAGCGAGTGCGAAGCGGAGAGTGGTAACTTTTGCATCTCCATTTCAAAATTTCACATCACCGTTTCTAAAGGATTAACGTGCCAAGTGGGGATGTGGAACCCGCTCAACGAGCCGGTTTCAGGAGTTCGCGGTAGCCGTGCTGGGACAGCCACCGAGCGCGCGTGAGGTGCTCCTCGTGAACGCGGCGTGCACGATCCGTGCTCGGCCATGGCATCGATACCCAAGACAATGGAGATCGCTTCCTCCCAGTTTGCTCCTTCGATGGCGGCATCAAGCAGGCGAAGGTAGGTTCTCAAGTGCGCGCGATCGTAATCGGTCAGCTGTGGCTCGGTGGGTGCCGTCTCTGCAATGGGTATACCGATCGGAGGCGCTTCGTTCGGGGCGGTTCCGTCAAGGTCGGTCGTCATTCAGTTTCCCACGAGTATATTCAACGGAGCCAGGACCGTACGCGTGAGAGGGGCATCTCTGCGAACAGTTCTCCCAGTTCAGCAGGTCAGTGCCGCCCCTGGCAACCGAAGCTGCAACCATACAATAATTGCCCTTACGGATCAACATCATTCTCAGGCACGTCTACCGACCTCGGGCTGCGTGGCGCACGTGACTACTATAAAAAACTGATGTTGGCAGCCTCTGCGATTGCGTTGCCCTGATGTTGGGTTCCGCGTCGTCACGATTGATCATCGAGCGGATATAACAGGAGCTGTCGGAAGCAGCTTGAGCGAGAGTATCAATGTGAAAACCCCGCCCGGAGGTCCGAGCGGGGTCACACCATCGGGTTCGGCTTACTCGCCGTTGGACCGGCGAGTGCGGGACCAGATGAGGCTGTACCCGTCATCCTCGTCCTTGAACAGGTTCGCGTAGATCGGCGCGTTGAACGAGGGATCATCGAGCTTGAGCGAGAGGTAGTCGCGGCCCTCTTCGGACCGCTTCGACCAGGCGGCCCCGATCTCCGCCCGCCCCACGAAAACACGATGGCTCGGAGCGTTGTCGTTGGAGCGGCTGGTCTCGGCGACGATGCGAACGCCCTTGGCCTGCACGCTCAGGGTGACGATCTCGCCCTGGAAGTCGCTGCCGACCTTCTTGAAGGAACCGATATTGGCCATGTCACTTCTCCTTTGCTGTATCGAGCCCGCGACCACTGCGGCCTCGATGGCGATCGACAGGCCGAGGACGATCGACGACGCACCCGCTTTGCGGGCCGGAGCGGAGCGGAGAATGCCGGCGGCGAGACTTTCTTGCTTCGCGAGGAATGGGATGATCCGGGGTCCCTGCGGGGCGTGCCCGCGGGGGTGGGCATCCCAGGGGAAGAAAGTCGATCCGCCGACATTGCGGCTCAGTCGATCGAGGCGCAGCGGTCTTCGGCCAGATCAGGCCATCAAGAGGCCAGGTGCGTCCGTGCGCTGAGCAGCATCCTCAGGAGAAGACGTGGCGGATGTCGGTTGTCCGGCACAAGATGTCGGACGGTTCAGGCGTAGAGAAAGAAACCGTGGAGCAGGAAAAGGCGGGTCTGCTTGTTGCCGAATAATGGCTCAGCAACGCTCTGAACGCCGATTCAGCGATGGGCGATCGATCGCAACCGCTTCAACGAAGCGCATCTCCGAAGCGAGCGGCTGCCCCCGCGAACTCAGCACATGATCTGTCAGCGCCCGATCGCCCGAGCACCGGTTGGCGAGGCGGCCCAGCCCCTAACCCTGCCGTGCCGCGCCAGCGAGAACAGCCGGAGTGGGGTTCTGTGATGCTCCGCCCGGCGCCAACGGAACGGGTTCCGCGAACGCGGTCATCCGCGCCCAAGCCGTGCCACCGATGAACAGCGCACCAATCGAGGCGAACACCTCGCGCCAGAAAAGCGAGGGCACGCCGATCTGCGAGAGGCCGAGTACAGCGTGGTAGCCGGCAATTGCAGCAGGAATGGCGAAAGCGGCGGCGATGACGGCGCGAAGCACCGGCGCGCGAACCACGGCGAACGCGATCTGTCCGATAGCCAGTGTGACGGCACCGGTCACGACGCTGACAAGAAGCGCGCCCAGGACGCCAGCACCGCTGTGAAACGCAGCCATGCCAGCGGTAAGCCCTACGAAGAATGGCAGCGCGTAGACAGCGAGTGTGAAGATCAGGCAGCAGAGCAGGCCGATCCCGAACATGCTGAGGATGAGTTCGATGACGAGCATGGTGGAAGCCTCCGTGACAAGGGGTGTGACGGTCGCGCCTTCCACCACCACCACGGCGCAATCCAAAGTATAGCCGGAGGCAGCCCATCTTGCGAGAGCGATCAGATTGCCTGTTGTGGGTGTGGCGGCGCTTCATGTGCCGCCTGCGCCGAATTTCCAGACCGGAATACCGAGCTTCTTCGCCTTATCGGCGAGGTTGTCCTGAATGCCCGTGCCCGGGAAGTGAAGGACGCCGATCGGCAGGACCGCGAGCATCGCATCGTTGCGCTTGAACGGAGCGGCCTTCGCGTGCTTCGTCCAGTCGGGCTTGAACGCGATCTGCGGCACTCCGCGATTGCTTGCCCATTTGGCGGCGATGAGTTCGGCGCCCTTCGGCGAGCCGCCATGCAGAAGCACCATGTCGGGATGCTTGGCGCGGACCTTGTCGAGCCGATCCCAGATCAGGTGATGATCGTTGAAGCCGAGCCCGCCGGTGAGCGCGATCTTCGGTCCCGGTGGCAGCATCACTTCCGTTTCGGCGCGGCGCTTGGCGGCCAGGAAGTCGCGGCTGTCGATCATCGCAGCGGTGAGCGTGCGATGGGTGACCACCGATCCCGAGCGGGGACGCCACGGTGAGCCGGTGTGGATCTCGAAGCGCTCGGCGGCCTGATCGCGGAAGAGCTCCATGCAATTGCGGCGCTCGATCAGCGTCAGCCCTTCGGCAACGAGGCGCTCGAGTTCGACCGAGCGGATCTCCGAGCCATCCTGCTCCCTCTGGCTTCGATGCTGTGCCTGCTCGTTGTCGTCGAGATCGCGTTCGATCCGCTCGACGCCGCGGTGGAACAAATTGGTTGTTGACCAGAGCAGGTCTTCGAGGTCTGGCTCGAGGCGGGTGCCCGAGAAAGTCGCTACGAGAGCATCGAAGATGTCGGCGACGGCGGTGGCGACGGTCGGGGCTTCGGGCAATGGCCTCGGGTCGGTTTCGTCCTGGAACGGGCGGTAGCCGTAGAGCTGGAGCTCGGAGAGGACGTGATCGGTTTGAGAAGAGCTGTGTGGTGGCTCGTAGCCGGTATCGTCGTGGTCGATGCTCATCGGTGCTTCCCTTCGTCGGATCCGCCGCGGCCATCGCGGCCTTCGTGGCGACGAAAGGCGGCGGGCGGACCGGACCAGCACCCGCAGCGAAGCGGAGGGCCGAAGCGCAGCGGAGGATGGCGAGGGGCCGACTATTTTGCTTCGCGATGTAAAGGCGGGCCTGCCCGCCGACGGAAAATAGTCGGCCACCGCCATTGCCGGTCCGGGCTGGCGGCCGCACAAGTCGCGCTCTCAGGAAGGCCGTGGGCGCGGTCCTCTCCGACGGAACGGCAAGCGCCGAGCATCGCCCTCGTGACGAACGCGGCGTGCTGCCGCTGATACGCCTATCCCGTTGCGGCCCATCGCTCGGGTTCGAGGAAGCGCGCGACGTCCTGCGGCGCGATCTGCACCCGCAGTGCTGCCCGAAGCGCATCGATATCTAGACGCCGCAGGTCCTCGTTGAAGTCGCCGAGCGCGGGCGATAGCACGATGGCCTCGATCCCAACTCCCTGCGCCCGGTTGACCAGCGTCGTCACCGCGCCATTGCCGGCCGGATCGTTGTCGCGCGCGATATAGAGGCGTCGGAGCATATCCGAGAACAGGATGGCGGCGAGGTGGGCGGCCGATAACGCGGCTGCCATCGGCACGGTCGGCAGAACGCCGCGCAGCGACAGCATGGTCTCGATGCCTTCGCCGGCCGCCATCACGTCGTCAGCCACGCCGAAGCGAACGGCGTGTCCGAGCAGATCGCCCATCGCGCGCCGTGGTGTGTCGATCGTCGCCTTGCCCAGCGTCGCCGCGTGGAAACCTTCGGGATCGAGCCACGTGCGATGGACGCCGGTGAGATGGCCAGTCAGGTCGGTCACGGCAGCGATCATGGCCGGCCAGGTCTCGGTCGGCGAATGCTGGTCGGGCCGATAATAGCAACGCGGGTGAAATCGCAGCGCGTCGGTTTCGTGCAAAGCCGTAATGCCGCGTTTCCGCAAATACGCTTCTGCGAGAGTGCCCGAAATCGGCTGCGACATCGCGAAGAGCCGTCGTGCCGCCTCCGGGGATCCGTGTGGCGCCGGCGCAGGTCGGGAATTGCTTCCGATCGACCCGTTCTCTGCATGCGGCAAGCTGAGTAAGCTACGCGCCTCCTCGGTGACGTCCTTGAAATCCACGAGGCCGCAGAATTCGCGAATAATATCGAGCAGATCACCATGCTCGCCGGTGGCGGCATCGGTCCATTTGCCGGCCGCGCCTCTGCCGAAGTCGGCGCCGTGCAACCTGACAAACAGGGAGCGGCCGGGGGTGTTGCGAGCGTCGCCGACGAGCCAATAGCGGCCTTCGCGGCGGCCGTTGGAGAGGTAATGTTGGCACACTGCCTCGGCATGCCCGGCGAGGCGGCGCGCCAGCTCCGAGGCATTCTCGGGCATCGCGATCTCCGAGACGAGAAAGGCCCGCCGTTGCCGGCGGGCCTCGAGTTGACCGGGAGGGAGAAGTTGCTTCGGCGGCCCGTCACTCGGCTGCGACCGGCGGTTCGGCCGGGATGGCTTCATCCTGGTCCGAGGCTTCGGACTCGACCATGGCCGTTTCGCAGCCGTCGGCCGCCGTTTCTACGCCCGCGGAATTCAAGCCCTCGTCCGGCTCCAGTTCGGCCTCGTTCTGCGCGGGCGCGGCGATCGGCCTTCCCGGCGTGCGCAGCGGTTCGGGCAGCCAGCCGGAACCTGCGAGCAGCGCCTGGGCCTTCTCGGCCATCTCGCCCTTCTTGAGGTGCTGGATGGCATGGGCTGCCCGTTCGCCCTTCGCCTCGCGCACCGCCCCGGCGATCCGTGCCTTGGTCACCCGGCCGAGATAGTTGTCGACGGTGGGCGTCCAGCCGGTGGCGACCACGTCGAGGTCCAGCGCCTCGGCTAGACGATCGGCATGGGCGAGTGCCCGTGGCCGGCGGTTGTACGGCTCGAACACCGCGTTGACCGACAGCGACACGCAATGCGCGAACAGCGCGTCGCGGCTGTCGGTATCGAACGCGGCCAGCCCGTCCCACAGGTCGGCCGCCTCCTTCGGGAGAGCGGTGATCCAGGCTTGGTGCCGGCGCTCGAGGCCATCGGCTACTGTCGAGTCCCTCAAGCCGGGCGCCTGCGGGCCGAAGCTGACGCTTTTCAGGTCGAGCTCCAAGCAGGAGTCGATGCCGTAGCGATAGAACACCTTGATGCAGAGCGCGTGCAGCGCTGCAAGGAAGGCGACGCCGGGCTGCTCGCCGAGCGCATGGCGAAGGGCGAGCGTGCGCCACGCTGTCAACTCGGTCAGGAGGCGATCGGGGATGGGCTTCAGCCCTTCATCTTCTTCCGGCTCCGTCGAGGCTGCGGTATCGACGCGAACGGGATCGGGTTCCACGCGGGCAGCGATGGTGCCCGATTCATCGTGCTCCGCTTCGACTTCCGACGCGGGCTCCTGTTCGATTGGCGCCTCATCTTCCTGGCGGACATAGCCGCGTTCCACACGCAGATGCCCTGAGCTATCGATGCTGACGAAAGCGCCGGCGCGGGTGATGTCGGCCAGATCGAATCGGATCGGCCTCTCGTCGAAGCTGGCGAGTGCCGTTTCGATCTCGGCAAGACGCTGATCGACGTCCTCGGACAATTCGTCGGCCTCGCCGTAGGAGGTCTCGAGCTGCTGGTACTCGGCCTGAAGCGCGTCGCGCGCGGCTTCCTCTTCGGGGCTCAACGCCGGCTGTTCGCCACGGAGTTGGCGCAGTCCGTAGGTGTGGCCATACGCGAACTCGGGCGCTACCTCGATCCACTTCCAGCCTTCGGCGCGGATCGTCTCTGCCTCATGCTCCAGTTTCTCCGCGACCATGCGATCGACGAGCACCACGTCCTGCAGCCAGCCACCATCATCGCCCTGGAACAGATCGTTCAGAACCATACCGCCTGCTTCGGTATAGGCGTCGATGCCGATGAACAGGGCGCGCTTGTCGGCGGCGCGGACCGCGCCTTCCGTCAGCATGCGACGGATGACATGCGGTTCCTTGCAGTACGAGTGCTGAAGCGCCTCCCAGACCTGCTCCTGGCGGGCACGGTCGCCGTTGACGGTGAACGCCATGAGCTGGTCGAGCGTGAGCCCGTCCTCGGCATAGAGGTCGAGCAGCCGTGGCGATACCGAGGCAAGGCGCAGGCGCTGCTTCACCACCGAGACCGACACAAAGAAGGCGGCGGCGATCTCCTCCTCGGACTGACCCTTCTCGCGCAGCGCCAGGAAGGCGCGGAACTGGTCGAGCGGGTGCAGCGGTGCGCGCTGAATATTCTCGGCGAGCGAGTCCTCCTCGGCGATGCCGCCCTCGCGCACCACGCACGGGATCGGCGCGGTCTTGGCGAGCCGCTTCTGCTTCACCAGCAGTTCCAGCGCGCGGTAGCGCCGGCCACCCGCCGGAATCTCGTACATGCCAGTCTCGTTGCCTTCGGCGTCGCACACCGCGCGGACGGTGAGGCTCTGGAGAAGCGTACGCCTGGCGATGTCGTCGGCCAGTTCCTCGACCGAGACACCGGCCTTCACGCGCCGGACGTTCGATTGGGACAGGATCAGCTTGTTGAAAGGGATGTCGCGTGAGGCGCTGAGCGCGATCTTCTGAACGGTAGCCATCGTGGGTCACTCCGCGACGGGCGCCAGGAGACTCTCTCTCGGCTTCCAACCCGTCACGGAAATCGGCGCCCCCTCTCACTCTGAGGGCAGCGCCGTAGGACCGACGATCAGGAAAGATGGAAGGGGTCGGTGACTCCCAATCAGCGGGCCTCCGACTCCCAGTTGGCCGAACGCGCCGATGGTGTGGCTAGGTTTGAAAGCCGGAGATACGCCGTTCCGTATCTCCGGCTTTCCGGAAACTCAGGCTGCGCGGTCGAGCAGCTTCTTCGCCCGCGCCTCCAGGTCGAGCCGGGCATCCTGGTGGGTCTTGCCCCGGGCGACGGCGGTGATGCCCTGCACGAAGTCGAACACGCTCTCCGGTTTGCGCCCTTCCTCCGCCAGCACCGTCTCGATGATCTTCGCGGTCTCGCCCTTGGAGAAGCCGCGCTTGCGCAGGAACTCACTGCGGTCGTCGTCGTTGCGGGCGACGATCTTCTCCCGCGCCGCCTTGATGGCGTTCACGAAGGGCATTGGCGAGGAATTGGCGAAGCGGGTCAGCGCCGGCGCCGCCTCGTGGGCGAAGCGTGAGGCGGCGTATTTCGAGTGCCGGATGGTGATCTCCTCGAAATCCTCGACACCCCAAAGATTGCGGTTCTGGCAAACGGCGCGAAGATAGAAGCTCGCGATGCCGAGCGTCTTGGCGCCGACCTCGGAGTTCCAGCAGTAGAAGCCGCGGAAATAGAGGTCGGGCGAGCCGTCCGGCAGCCGGTCGGCCTCGATCGGGTTGAGGTCGTCCACCAGAAAGAGAAAGACGTCGCGATCGGAGGCGTACAGGGTCGTCGTGTCCTGGGTGATGTCGACGCGCGGGTTGTAGACCCCCGTCGACCAGTCGAGCACGCCCGGCACCTTCCAGCGCGTATCGCCCGTGCCGTTGCCGGCGATGCGCTGTACGGCGGCAACCAGCTCGTGGTCGAAGATGCGGCCGTAATCCGGTCCTGTGACAGCCCGCAGCTCAACGCGGCCGTCATCGATCTCGAGCGTTTTGACTTGCTCGGCACGGTGGGAGGTCAGGCCGTATTGCAGGTTGATGCCGGCGAGCGGTGCCGGGAGCTGCCGCAGATAGGTGGCCGGCGCGCCGACCAGGCTGGTGAGTTGGCCGAAGCTCCAGTGGGTCGGTGCGATCGGCGCCTCGGTGCCGGGCAGCATCAGCGTCAGGCGCTCTGCGTCGTCGCGGCTGGCTTCCACGCGGATCGCGGCGCTCTCGACGGTTCGCGTCCGGCTTCTGTCGGTCCGGCTACGCACGGACGAGAATAAGTCCGACAGTGATAGATAGCGCTCGTCTGCGGGCCGCGAGAACCATTCCGAGGATACACGGCCGATCCGCTGGCCGCGGCCGACGTCCACCTTATAGCCGCCGTGGTCGCGCGCGGCGTCGAGAACTTCCACCTCAGTCATGGGATGTCTCCACGACGGGCGCCGGAGACCTCTTCTCCAGCCCTCAACCCGTCACGACAAACCCGTCCGCACTCTTCCTCTACGGGCGTTGTGGGGACCTTCCGGAAAAGACTGGCGCTTCCAGACCGCGGCTAACCAACTTCCAATCCGCGATCCGTTGACTTTCAATTAGCCGAAAGTTCATATTTCCAATTGTCCGAGCCTCGGAGACGGCATGTTCGAACGGGTTTGTAGAGCGGCGGGGCGAGGAAGCCCTTTCGGATACCCCCGTGGTCCTGATTGTAGGACCGAGACGGGCCGGAAAGACCACGCTTGTCCGAAAGATGGGGGAAGCCGGCCGAACTTACCTCACGCTCGACGACCAGACAGTTCTCGAGGCCGCCCGATCAGATCCAGCAGGTTTCATCCGGGGCCTGGACAGGGCCATCATCGATGAAATCCAGCGCGCGCCCGACCTGCTATTGGCAATCAAGAAGACGGTCGATGAAGATTATCGTTCGAGCAGGTTTCTGCTCACCGGCTCCGCGAATGTGCTGACGCTGCCGCGGGTCGCTGACAGCCTGGCTGGCCGGATGGAGACCATCCGGATGCTCCCGCTGGCGAAGGCCGAGATCGAAAGCCGGAAGCCGACTTTCTGGAGCGTCTCTTCGAGGGAAACCTGCAGAGCCAACGGGACGCGATCATCGATGATCATCTCGTCCACCCCGTCCTGCTCGGCGGCTTCCCCGAAGCGATCAGCCGCGACAGCGAACGGCGACGCCAGGACTGGGCGCGGTCCTATCTAACTTCGATCCTGACACGCGACCTGCGTGACATCGCTGATGTAGAGAAGCTGACGGAGCTTCCGAAATTCGTGCGGCTGCTGGCCGAGCATTCCGGTCAGTTGGTCAACTATTCGCAGTTTGGCGGGGCCATCAACGTCAGCCACAAGACGGGGCAGCGTTATGTCGGGCTGCTCGAACAGGTGTTCCTGGTCGCGACGGTGCAGCCTTGGTTCACCAATGCGCTGAAGCGCATCGTCAAGACGCCCAAGCTGCACTTCCTCAATTCCGGCCTGCTGGCGACTTCGCGTGGACTTACCTTCGATCGGGTCAGGGCGGATCGCGGGATGTTCGGCGCTCCTGGAGAGCTTCGTGTTCTCGGAAGTGCTGAAACTTATGACGGCCTCGGATCTGCGCCTGACGCCGCACCATTTCCGTGATCGGGACATGCGCGAGGTGGACATCGTGCTGGAACGCGATGACGGGATGATCACAGGCATCGAGGTGAAGGCGAGCGCCACGGTCAAGGCTAGCGACTTCGGTGGGCTGCGGGCTTTGGCTGCGGCTTGTGGGGACAGGTTCGCGTTCGGTGTTGTCCTCTACGACAGCACAGACGTCGTGCCGTTTGGCGACCGATTGGCGGCGGCGCCGCTGTCTTGCTTGCGGGGGTAAGTGCCGTGTACTGGGCGTCGCAAAGAGACAGTGGTAGGTATCTTGTACCTCGAAATGCCCATGGTGAATGCAGCTAGGCGCCACGATCCACCTTTAGTTATCAACTCGCTGACTTGTGTTGATCTCATTCGTTATGGGTAATCCACAACGTGGGTGGGGAGAGGAACGCAGTGCTCAGTCTCGGTCAAATTGATCAACTTGAGCGCCAATTCAGAGCGACACTCGTCGCCCTGAATAAGAGGAAGCTTGTCAGTGTCACCTTGATTGAGGTGATCGATGAGGCTGCGTTGTGGCCGGGACACTTTGACCAACTCATATCACACCCTTTGTATCAGCTCATAATCTCGATGCACTTCTTGTCCGAGCTCCAGCATTCTTGTGCGCCGTTGCCGCGGAGATTGGATTTCGATTTGAGGGCGTCGGCACCGAATATTGGGCCAAGCTGAGCAGCGCACTTGGCCTCCCCAGCAGCATAGCGCAGCGCGCGCAGATCGGCGACGCGTTCGCGGCGCTTGCTGGAAACTACGAGATATCCCGGCCGTCGGATAGCGCTTTCAGCAACCATTTCTCGATCATCACCCAGCGACGAGAACACGTCCGAACTGCCGCCCACCGTGTCGATGCGGACCTGCTGGAACCGCCCGATCAGATAGGCGAACGCCTGGCGGCGGGCGATCACGACATTGTCGAGATTGAGGATCGGGTCCGGCGCAGGCCCCGCGACGATCGGCCCCGGATTGCGGAAGAAGCTCTGGTCGTGGCTGTCGGCGCCGCAGAACATGACCACGGTCGACAGGCCGGCGCCGCGCCGACCAGCTCGGCCGGCACGCTGCTGATAGTTGGCGCGGCCCGGCGGCACATTGCGCAGCGCGACGGCGGTCAGGCCGCCGATATCGATGCCGACCTCCATCGTGGTGGTGCAACTCAGAATGTCGATCGGGGCGCCGATCTGACCGTCCTGCTCGATCGGAATGTCCTGGAAGCGAAGCTCATAGGCTTCGTTTCGCGACATGGCGTTGGCCATGCCGCTATCGTTGAGCGCGGCGGAATGTTCCTCGGCGATCAACTGGTGCGGCGTATAGCCGTCATTCTCGTCGCTCAGCCGTTCCCAGAGACGCCGATAGAAGGCCTTCCATGACATCCCGCTAGTCGTTCCGGCCATCCGGGAGTTCTGGATGCCTCAGCGCGTGCGCGAGGCCAACGCGCAAGCCTAATCTCGGTGTGCCACTCGCAAGGCGGGGCGCAGGCACGGCGAGTGGTCTTCACCCGACGAAGCGGCCAGTGCAGTCGCTCGCCATCAAACCGGCCTCGGGAAATGGGATGGGGGCTCTCACGCGGATGTCTCCGCCGATCTGCTGGATTGGCGGCCACTCGCGGAGTCTCTGTAGGCAAAAGAAAGGCGGGCGCCGTGATGGAAGCGCGCGCCTGAAGGTGTCGGTTCGGACACCCAGCATAGGCTCCGAGATCACTGATTGGATGTCGCCGCCAAGGCAACGAGATGAAATTACCGGGGCGCCTGTGAATCGGCGTCCAACTCTGACCCCGCTCCCAGAAAAGGCAAGCGCCTGTAAACTCTTGCCTTTTGGGAATCAGACGGGGTCACGACCGGCGTCCAATATTGACCCCGGCAAATTGCCGATTCTTTCGGCATTATCACGCGATAGGCTGCCCTCGGGTGGGGTCAAGGTTGGTCGCCGATTTACACCGAGAGCATTCCGGCACAGACCGATGGCGACGGCGCGGGCGTGTCGCCGCTGAGCGTGACCGACGCGCCGCAAGCGATCGCGGTAGTGGCCGGGCCCGTTTAACCGGCGGGTGATTTGCGGAGTATGCGCCGCGACACCGTGCCGGGCGGTTTGGATGGCGCATTCGTCTGCGGCAGGAACGAGCACGCGCACGTTGGCACCATCATCGAGAGTTCCGGTCTGAAACAGCGGTACGATCTGGTCGATCCCAGCCCCTGGCCAATCGTTGGGCGGGGATCTCTCGCGGGACCTGGCCCAGGACCAAGCCTTCTGGCGCGACCTGCTGGTGCGGCGCGCCCGCTCGCGCGGTCTGCCGGTGCATAGCGTTGAGTGTTACCGGAACCGCCGGTTCGCGATCATCCGCGACGCTGCGTGGAGTATCTTGTCCCGGGCGAAGTTGCGCGCGCTCCGCGACAAACTGACCGCTGAACGCAAACTCACTCGCTGCTTGCGCGTGTCGGAACCGAAGCCGCCCCGGCAGGCGCGGGCGCCACCGCCAGTTGCGGCGCCCGCCGCCGCGATGCCCGCACTCGGCGAGCAGGAGCGAGCCGCCCCACGCGGCGCGAACCACGGCCGGTAAAATGCTGGATCAGCAGCAAGGCAACTCAGGCAAGGCCAAAGGCAAAGCCGCGCGTCGCCACTGATGCGCGTGGCTGCCGCTGGCCGGCAAGGTTTCATGTGAGCTTCACGGAAATGAAAAGGACCTGACCTCGCCCGCCCTTTACTCCCCGGCCAGTGACCAAGCTCGGGGAGACCGGAATGCATCGCTGGATCACCATCGCGACAGCGGGGCTGGCATTTGCCGCCACGGCAGCGCGGGCGGAGACTGCCTGTCCCAATCACGGCGTCGTTCGAATTGGCGTCGAGCCCTATGAGGCGGCCGCAAAACTCACCCCGATCTACAGTCATATCGGCGACCTGATCGGGCAGAAGCTCGGCTGCAAAGTCGAGATCCTGATCACCACCAACTACACCGCCGAGATCGAGGCCATGCGCAGCGGCAAGCTGGAAGCCGGCGAGTTCGGGCCGCTCGGCTATGTGCTGGCGCATCAGGTGGCCAAAGCCGAAGCGGTGGCTACCTTCGGCGACAGCGCGGGCAGACCGGAAACTTACACAGCTGGCATCGTCTCCTGGCCCGGCTCGGGCATCCAGACGCTCGAACAAGTCGCGGGCCACACGTTCGCTTACTCCGACCCGGCGTCCACCTCAGGCCATCTGTTTCCGGCCTATGCGCTGAGCAAAGCCGGCATCAATCCGGATACCGGCGTCAAGGCGCTCTACGCCGGCAGCCATGGTGCGACATTCGAGGCGCTGCGCAACCAGAAGGTGCAGGCCGGCGAGCTGAACAGCCAGGAGATCGAGGCAGCCAAGGTCGCCGGAAGCTGGCAGGACGGCATGTTCGTCGAACTGTGGCGTTCCGATCCAATCCCGATCGACCCGATCGCGATAGCGCCAAGCGTGCAGGGACCGTTCCGCAGGAAACTGATCCACGTCGTGCAGACGCTCGATCTCGGCGGGCTCTCGGCCGACGACCTGAAGATCATCGGCTCCAGCGGCGCGCGGCTCGTGCCGCAAACGGATGCGGCCTACAACGGCATCCGCGACCTGGTGCACGTGCTGAATATCGACCTGAGCAAGATCGGCTCCTGATGCCGACGATCGAGGCCGACGGCCTCGGCATGCGCTACCCGACCGGCCGGCTGGCGCTCTCCGGTGCCAGCCTCACGGTCGCGGCCGGTGAGCTGGTGGTGGTGCTGGGTCATAACGGCAGCGGCAAGTCGACGATGCTTCGTTGCATCGCCGGCATGCTGCAGCCGACATCGGGGCGCGTTCGCGTGGCGGGGCAGGAGCTGACGCGGCTGGCGGGGCGCGCGCTCGCGGAGGCGCGCATGGCACTCGCCATGATATTTCAGCACGCGGCCCTGGTGCGCCGACGCAGCGTGCTCGCCAACGTATTGTGCGGCACGCTCGGCCGGCACCGCAGCCTGACCACCGCCTGGGGATGCCTGCCGCGTCAGGAGATGGCGCTCGCCATGCGGTGTGTCGACGAAGTCGGCCTGACCCCGTTCGCACAGCAGCGTGCCGGCACGCTGTCCGGTGGGCAGGCGCAGCGGACGGCCATCGCCCGCGCCCTTGCGCAACGACCCAAGGCGTTGCTGGCCGACGAGCCGGTCGCCAGCCTCGACCCGGAAGCGGCCGAGGACATCATGCGCCTCTTGCGCCGGCTGGCGAGTGAGGATGGGCTGGCGGTGGTGTGCGTGCTGCATCAGCCGGCACTGGCGCAGCGCTACGCCGACCGCATTCTTGGGTTGCGTGACGGACGAACGGTGTGTTTCTGGAGCGTGCCGCCGCGGTCGGGTCCGCTGAAATCGCCGCGCTTTATGAGAGCGCCGCATGAACCAGCTGAGCTGCATCGACATTCTGCGCCCGGCACCGGCCCTGCCGGTCGGCGGCCGTTCGGCTTTGCCGTTCCTGGGCGTATTCTTGTTCCTGGTTCTGCTTGGCCAGGCCGCGTTGGTGGTCCATGCGAGACCGCAGGATCTGGTCACCGGTGCGCATGGCATGGCCGACTTCCTTTCGCGCGCCTGGCCGCCGAACATTTCCAAGCTCGGCGAAACTGCATGGCCGGCACTGGAAACAGTTGACATCGCCTTGTTCGGTACCACCGCGGCCGTGCTTCTGGCATTGCCGCTCGCCGTGCTGGCGGCGCGCACCACCACGCCGGCGCGCCCCTTCTATGCGGCGGCGCGCGGCACCATCGCGCTCTGCCGGTCGGTCCCCGATCTTGTCTGGGCGCTGCTGTTCGTCACCGCTGTCGGGCTGGGTCCATTTCCTGGCGCGCTGGCGATCTCGGTGCATTCTGTCGGCATGCAGGGACGGTTGTTCGCCGAGGTGATCGAGGACATGGACATGGCCCCGGTCGAGGCGCTGACGATGACCGGCGCCGGCCGGCTCGCCGTTTTCAGCCATGCCGTCGTGCCGGGGGTGCTGCCGTCGCTGCTGGGAATCGCGCTGTACCGGCTGGACGAGAACATCCGCTCCTCCCTGGTGCTTGGCTTCGTCGGTGCCGGCGGTATCGGGTTTCAACTGCTGACGGCAATGAACCTGTTCCAATACCGCACCGTCTCGCTGCTGCTGATCGTGACGTTCGTGATCGTTCTTGCCGCCGAGCGGCTGTCCGCCGCGCTCCGCCGACTGGTCGCATGAACCAGGCTGTACCGCACACGCCCGCAAGCTACCCGCTGGAGATGCTGAGCGGCGCGAAAGGCGCAATAGGCCCGAAATCTCTGCGCGCCGGCCCCCGCTCTACTGATTATCATAACCATTACCGGCCTCGTCTTTGGTGAAGATGCGGCGAGCGGAGCGATACGGAATCAAGTCACGGGGCTAATGGGCGAGCAAAGTGCCCAGATCCTGCCAGGCTTACGCGGTGCCGAACAACACCCGGTCAGCGCCGACAATCGAGATCAGGAATTGCAGCACAGTCGGATGATAGGTGATGCAGTCGTACCAAATGCGTTTGAGGTATTCCGAAGGCGGGCCTTGATCCGCCGACGCGAAGGGATCTCCATTCTCCCTGTGCGAGCCGTTGGAACATGGCGCGGTCGAGACCGCGGTGCGCGCGGTAATCGACGTCTTCCGGAGCGGCGGCCTGGCGCAGCCCGGCGAAGCGCAGCCTTGCCTTCAGCCGCTTGTTGTCGCGCTCCAGCACCTCGCGATCGACCAGCATCGCCAAGCGATCTTCGAAGCTGAGTTGCGCGGCGTCAGGCTGTCGGCGTTGGTCTTCCAGCGCGTGGGCTATGCCCAGGAGGCCAAGTTCCGGAGCGGTTCGGCCGTCCGGCGCCCGACTTCTAGCTGCTCGGCCATTTCATCGAGCGTCAGGCCCCCGGCTAGCAGGCGGGCCAGACGGAACAGCGGCTCGGATGGGGCATAAGCAGCTCCGCAGCGTCGAACTGCACGCAATGGATCCGGCGGACCGCAGCTGATGTTGATTGCACGAAGTCGTGCAGCGCGACCGAGGTGTCGCACTGTTGCGCCACGGAACAGGGTATGATCTCTCCAACCGCGCGGATACCGTGGTGGAGGGGACGCAGGGCTAGGGTTGGCCCGGAGGAGGACCGGGCGGGCGCCCGAGCGGCTTCTGGCGCGCAGAGAACAAGAGAAAGGGATGGCGAAACCACGCAAGAGTCGGGGCCCGACCCGCTCGGCAGGCAGGGGCAAGCGCGAAGTCATCATTGTTCCGGATGCGGCGGAGATCGCCGAAATTGTCGCCCGTGCGTGCGGACGAGCGCCGCCCGTCGAGCTGTTGGACGGACCGGCGAGACTGCGCGGCGTGCTCGAAACATACGCCACGGAATTCGAGATCAGACAACCGCGAGCGCCCCGAAATCCCGCGGCAGTCGTATTGCGCCAGTGCGTCGCCCGTCTGCGGAGCGTTCTCCTCAACGCGCACGAGCCCCATCCCGACTGGATCGTTATCATCGAGCAGCAGATCCAGATCATCGAGGGCTGGCTCAGCGAATGGCCGACCGGGGAGCCGGCGGCGGCGCCGCCGCGCTGGCATCGCGCGGTTCAGGGAATGAGGATGGCGATCATCGACGCCTTCCTCGAGGAAGCAGCGAGAAACGAAACAGCGCAGACGGGGCACCTAGAGCTGCCCTCGGATCGAGATCTTGCCGACGCACTGCAAGCGCTCCTGACACTCCTTCGGGTGAATGTCTCATCGGAGGCCGTGCGTAATGTTACTGGCACCCGATGACCCCTCTGTCCAGCGACGTCAGGAACCGACCCTTCGTGTTGCCTCACGACGGAATGTTACCCGCGATCTCGTGTCGCTGCCCACCGCGCAAACTCAATCCACCACGCAGACGGGTCCCTGCTCCACCTCATGAGAAATCCCGCCGATTTCCTCGGTGGTCGCATGCGCGATCGCGGCGCTGCATACGTGGGGACAGGCTCTGCACCACCATCCGCACCTACACTGCATCGTCCCCGGTGGCGGCATCGCTGTTTCTGCGACCTGTTTCTGTAGCAACTGCGCGCCACTTTCGCCGATGGTGAACTCCGCGATCGCGCAACCCAGCCAGGGCGGATGTGTCGATGCTGTCCAGCAGCTCGCGCGCCTGCTCGGGGGTGAGCATCGGGGTCTTGCCGCGCCGTATGACGTGCCTCCCGCAGCACCCAACTGAACGGACCGCGTGTCTATGCCCCTCGAAGCGTCGCGGCTCGGTCCCGGTGTCGATATCCCACAGACGCAGCGTCGTGTTGAAGGCACGCGGCGCCCATCCGGCGGCGCCGCGCCCGATTTGGTCAAGACTTTACTGTAATTGCCTCGAAGCGGCGCACCTCAGCTTCGGTCTCGATGTCCCACACACGTAGCGTCCTGTCGGAGGACGCCGACAGCGCGCGGCGTTCATCCGGCAGCACCGCGAGTGAACGGACCCAGCCTGTATGCCGCTCGAAGCGGCGCAGCTTGATCCCGGTCTCGGTGTCGCCACTGAACGCGGGTAGCGACGCACGGCCCTATTCTTGGATACGGACATCAGGCGTGCAGTTTTTGAACCAAATCGTCCGGTGACCCCAGTTCGGCCGATGACCCGCATGGTTGTGGGCCTGCGCAGCGACCGCTGCTCGCTGCACGCGCGCCAGAAGCCGCTTCGCCTTGGCGAACGTCAGCCCCAGCTTCGCGCGCCTGGGTTCGCCAACGCGATTTGAGTCTGGCCTGCCCGATGCCTCCTCGTTAAAGTGGCGCCCGTCAGGCGCGGATCCTGGCCAGCTGCGGGGAGGATTTCTATGAAACATGCAGGATCAGCCTTGATCGCTGCTGTGTGCGTGGCGGCGATCTGCGCGGGGCAGACTATGGCGGCGCCCTTTAAGTGTCCGCACGTGGGCGGCACGTTCACCTTCGGCCAGGAAGCGAACGTCAACAGCCTCGATATGATGACCTCAAGTACCATCTCGACGCGAAATATCGCGATGAACGTGTTCGAGACGCTGGTGACACGCGACGAAACCGGCAGCCCTATCCCGGAACTCGCTGATAGCCTCGCGCAGTCGCCGGACGGGCTGACTTATACGTTCAAGCTGCGGCAAGGGGTGATGTTCCAAAACGGTAAGCCGATGTCCTCGGCCGATGTGCTGGCGTCGTTTGAGCGCTATCAGCGAGTGGGCCTTCAGCGTAGCACCTTGGACAACGTCGATCACTGGGAGGTGCCGGACGCCTCGACGTTTGTCATACACCTCAAACATCCGCAGCCGACCTTCATCGTACAGTTGAGCTCGTTTTCGGTGCCCATTGTGATCATTCCCGCCGAGGACAAGGGCGATCCACCCCAGCAGTTGAAGACAATCGGCACCGGCCCATGGCAACTGGTGCAATCGGTGCCGGGCAGTGGGGTAACGCTGAAGCGTTTCGACGGCTATCGCCCCAACACGAACTACGAGCAGCGGACCGGTTTCGGCGGCTACAAGCAGGCCTGCTTCGATCGCGTGATTTTCCGTATCGTCACCGAACCCGGTGCGCGGCTAGCCGGCCTAGAGACCGGCGAGTTGCAGGGCGTGGAGGACCTGCCGACGAAAGCCGTGGCCGACCTGAAGAAAAACAAGAATATTACTATACTGCCGCTGAAAAACTGGTGGATTCACATCGCCTATCCGAACACCTCGGTGCCGCCGACGGATAATCTGTATTTCCGGAAGGCGGTGATGGCCGACCTCAATATGGACGAAATCATGAGCGCGGCCACCGACGGCAGTTACAGCTTGAATGTCGGCTTTCAGTACCCGAACCAGCCAACATACACCGATGCGGGCAAGGACACCTATAACCTGCATGACCCGGCGCTGGCGAAAAAATACCTCCAGCAGGCGGGGTATAATGGCGAGCCTGTGATCCTGCTCACGAACAAGGATTACACCTCGATGTACAACGCCGCAGTGGTGATGGCGGCGGAGCTGAAGGCTATCGGCGTCAACGTGCAATTGAAGGTGGTGGACTGGCCCACCTCGATCGCCTTGCGTCGAAAACCAAATTCCGGTTGGAACTATTTCTTCACCGGCTGGGGAACCGAGCCGTCGCTCGGTCCTATCCCTACCATGCAGGTGCTGGTACCGCCCGACCCGGTCTACGCTCCGAAGCCGGGCCACGAAGACCCAGAACTCGCCGCGGACTTCAACGACATGCTCAATCTACCGACTGTCGAGGAACGTCAGGAGGCGTTCGCGAAAATGCAGCAGCGAACGCTGGAGCAGGCTTACGTGCTGCCGTTCGGATCGCTCACGAAGGTGCAGGCGGTGCGATCGGATGTGAAGGGCTTCGTGCCATTCCGCATTCCACGTATGTCGAACGTCTGGTTCGAGAAGTAGTCGCTGCGTCCTGCCCCTCTCCGCTCGTCGAAGGGGGACAGAGGCGATCGCCTGCGCTGCGCGATGGCGAGGCGATCATGCCACCCCAGGTGTGATGCCTTCGGGCTGACGCTGGCGGGAGGACTTTGCCAGGCGTGGTATTCAACGCCGGCTTCCTGTGCTGCCATTGCCGGCGGACTTCATCTGGTCGGCAGCAGCAGCGTACACAGTCGCCGTTCACTTTGAGGCGCCCTGGCGAGCCCCTGCAGCAGAGGAATTTACTGCATCTGCATTCGCCTTCGCCGAGAGCCCTTCACCCCAGCTTCGGCATCGTCGTATACAATGTCCCCCCGGCGACTTTGATCTCAAGGTCGAGAAGATAATTGCGCATGCCGGCGGGATCGATCCGGATGCTGAGGCCGGGGGTATCGGGGGCAGCGATCTCGCCGTTGCCGTTGCGTTGTAACTGGGCCGCTACGAAATCCACAGAGAGTGGCTTCGGCTGGAACGAAAACTCGCAGATCCGGTGATCCGTCAAACCCGCGAAGGGCTGCAGCGATGCACGGAGAGCAAGGTGTGAGGTGAAGGTGTGATTAGCGAAAGTCACGCCCTTGGAGACGGCATAGTCGGCGACACGCTTGGCGGGGCCGATGCCGCCGATGCGGCCGGTGTTCAATCTGGACAAAGCCAACGCCGCCGTAGTCAATCAGGTGTTGCGCCATGGCGAAAATTATGCGCGCCTTCGCCGCCAGCGAGCTTGACCGTAGGGCCGCTGCGCGCCAGGGCGCCGTAGGCGCCAGGGCGCTGGTATGGAACGGCTCCTCCAGCCAGGTGGCATGGTTCGCTTCAAGCGCGGGGATGCGCGCCGCAGCGGCGGCTTCGTCTTCGCCCCAAATCTGACCGACATCGACGAGCAGAATGCCATCGGGGCCGAGGCCCTCTCGGGCGGCGGCGAAATGATCGGCGTCGTCACGCGCGTTGCCTCGGCCGATCGGACCCCAGCCGAACTTGGCAGCAGTGTCGCTTGCGGCGTGTCGCCGAACAGCATGGAGGCATAGGGGCGTTTCGGGATGCGAGGCGCGGTAGCCAAGCAACCGCCAGACCGGTTCGTTTCGAGAGTGCCCGAGGAGGTTCCAGAGCGCCATTTCGACGCCGGACAATGTTGAGGTCCGCCCCGCGTTCGTCTATCAGCCGCCGTCCGTGTATCAGCCACCGCGCTTCGCCCAGCAGTTTCAGCGGGCTCCGCGACAATACGTCGGCATAGTCGGCATATATGTCCTGCTGCCTGACGGGCGCCGCGCCTTCATCCCGGATCCCTAAGCAGCCCGGGCCGTGCAACCACCCGGAACTCGCCTGCGTTCGGCCCATGTCGATGCCAAGTGGGAGACGGTTCATGCGTTGGCTATTTCTGGCCGCCGGCCTGGGCCTGCTGACTGCCGCGCCAGTTCATGCGCAGCCGATCATCATTCCACTCTCGCCGCAACCCGAACGACAGCCCCCGCCGCCCCCGCCACCCTCCGCTGTTCCGATCGCGCCCCCGCAAGCGCCAGCCGTCGCGGGGCAAGCGCAGGAGGCGCCTCCGCCGATTATCGAATTCAACCGCAGAGTGGGTCGGCAGGCGGCTCCTCCCGCCAGTTCGGCGGCGACCGCCCCACCGCCGCCCACGGTGGTGGTTCGGTAAACGTTCGCGTCACCGCGCCCGGGATGCGCCCCCTGCCAGATCTGCAAGCATCCCGACATGCTGAAAGGTGACGCTGACGGCTCCATAGGCAAAAGCGACGACCAGGGCCGCTGCTAGCTTGGCGCCATCAGACGCAAATTCGGCCAATCTGACATTTGGCTGGGGAACTCGGACTCCGACATGCAGCGTCAAACAGCAGTAACCGCGATCCGGAGGGGCGGCCTATGAAGGTCAAGGACGCGGAGACAGCCTGCAACGAGTTCTGCCGTTTGGCGGGCGGCCGTGCCCCGTCCATCCAGTTCTCAAATCCGTGGCGACCAATGGACCGGATGACAGAGCGAGTTCCGCTCGAGAATTGCGGGGGCATCTACCTGTTCAGTGAGCCTGTGGCCGGGGCCTCCGAGGTGAGCACTGCGGCACAAGATTGCGAGGGCGAAGTCTGGTATGTGGGCACAAGCCGCGACAGCATCGGCTCACGCGTCTGGAACCACCTCGGCCGAATTTACGATCCGGCGACCGGTCGCGTGTTTGATACACCTTTCAAAGACCACGGTTGGGCCTCGCACCCGAGGCTACCTGACGAGGTGCAGCGCTCAATCGCGACAGGCCATGTCGTTGTCTACACGGCTTCCGTGAACCCTAGTGGCGATGAGCCGGGGTGGGCCGCGGTCCTGGAGAAGTTTCTGCTGGTGAAGAGCTACCTGATCAACGGACGAATACCGATCCTGAATAAGGATATGTAATGCTGTCCAATACGGCTCCGACCTGAGCAGGGTGACTAGCGGTGCATGAAGGGAGCCTCCCCCTGGCCCCACTATAAGTTGCGGTCGTCCGCAAGCCTCTGATCTGCAAGGTAATTTCGAACCGTCAGGACAGGCAACCACCTACGGCTTGCCAGCTACACGGCAAGGGTTTTGGGGGCTGCCCGTGTCGCTGGACACAGATCACATTCCCGGCCGCTACTTACCAAATGTTCGACGCCACTGACATTAAAGATTACGGCTGCAACTTCCTTACGTTCCCATCAATATTACCGTCTATCTCCCGCTCTACGCGATGCGATAGCGGCCAATATGGCGCCCTCACCGAAGGCTTGAGTGCCCCATCCTTGCGGGTGGCCGCCGAAGGTCAGGCGCACTCTCAGCTGTCGGTGCCGGCGAGGAGGTTGTGCCAGCGTCGGGGATACCGGGCTTTGCAGCAGCAGGTGCGCGAGCTGCAGCGTCTGCTCGGCAAGAAGACGCTGGAGACCGCCATCCTGGAGCGGCCTCCATTTCAACGGAGATCGGGCGCAACCGTGAGGACCTAGGCTTACGCCTAGGCATGCGCCTATGCCGAACGAGCCTTCAAGCATCGAGATCATCACCGGCCGCGAGCGTCGGCGGCGCTATAGGGCCGAACAAGCTGCAGCTGCGTCGAGGAGACGTCAACCACAAACGCGTGTTCCGCCTCATGCGCCAGGCACACTGCTCCTGCAGACTTGAACGCGACAAACCTCGCCACAGACGATCAAGTCATCTTTGCCGATCGACGCCCGCGCCGCCAGCAGACAACATCCAGCCTCTTCCGTGGCGTGTTCGCCCAGCGCAAGTACTCGCGCAAACGGATGCACAATTGAACCGCCGTCGCCCAGCGCTGCCCGAAGCGGCTGCTTCGCAGAGCATAGGTGTCGCCGACCGGATCAGGGTCGGCTGCTATAACCGAGCTGTGTTGGAACGATGGGATCGGCCGATCCTCCCACAACCAAACACATGAACGACAATTTCCGTCGCAGACGTTGACGGCCTCAATTGGCGCGGAGCAGCCGGAAAGACCATCACTCACCGCATACGGCCCGAATTCTTCCGTCAGGGCGCCTTGCGCGTGGGCTTGGACCGCCCCCCGATCCTGCCTGGCCAGTTTCAGAAGCATTGAGATCGCGGGGCGTCGAACCTCAGGATCGTCGCTTTTAAGCGCACGAACTGCTGTGAGATAGCTTACCAGATTGTCATTCTCAACTGACATGAGGCTGCGTCCGCATAACGGACCGAGGAACAGATGTCGTTTCCGGCAGCCACACGGTATTCACGTCAATGTGAGCGCGATTACCCACCATGGAGCGGAGTTTCGACCGCTCGATGTTGGGCCAGCGGCGGCCGCGATGCTGAGAGTCTCCCGTGCTGGGCTGTGCCTCTGAAACGTCTGGCATCTTAGACGAGTGGTGACGATACGATACAAAATCGAAGAACATTTCGGACATTTCTATTTGACGAACTGTGTCGTCGCTCTCATAAGCGGGAACACGCGAGTCCAGTTGCGGTTTTCTCACCGCTCTCAACAATAAGATCGTGGGGTCACGGAGACGAAAGCGATTTCGTTTCCGCGAAGGGAAAGGACGAGCCTATGGAGGTCAACCGCAGCACCTACGCAAGCGGCGTCGCTCAAGACTGTCTCGAAACAGAAATAGTGGGCAGCTCCAGGTCGCTGAACGATGTATTCCGCTTGAGATACCAGGTCTATTGCTTGGAACGTCGTTTCGAGCCAGGCCGGGACGGGCTGGAAGCCGATGCGTTCGATGCCATGTCGCGGCACGTCTTGCTGCGACACCGCCCTACGGGGCAGGCGATCGGCACCGTTCGCCTCGTCATTCCGCACCTCAAGGGGCCCGGAGCAGAGCTGCCGATGGAGCAAGTCGTCAACCCGGCGCGCCTGCGTACGCTGCCGCGCTCGGGAATTGCCGAAGTATCGCGTTTCGCGCTGTCGAAGGAACTGCGTGCGGCGAACGCCTCGTCCGGCAGTTTTGCGAGGCTTGCACTTATCCGTGGCATCGTTCAACTCAGCGGCTATATGAGACTGACACACTGGTGTGCCTTGATGGAGCCCAAATTGTTGCGGCTGCTGAGGACATCCGGCATTCACTTTGTCCCGATAGGCGGGTTAGTCGAGCATCACGGCCTTCGCCAACCTTCCATCATCTGCCTCAGCGAAATGCTGGAGAGAGTGCGGCACGAAAAGCCCGCCGTGTGGGGTTTCATCACCGGCGGGACTATGCTCTGGCGAGAGACGCGGATGATCGACGCTGCATAGCCGAAATGAACCAAGAGGCTGTCAACCGGCGTGCAAAACTGACCCACCATTGGAGTGCGCCCCTGCGGGTGGACAGAATCAAGCGGCGGCTTTGACCGTCTGCTGGGCGTGTTGATCCTCGAACTGCATCGGGCTGAGATAACCCAGGGCCGAGTGCAGCCGTTTTGAGTTGTAAACCTCGTCGATGAACCTCGGAAGGTCGGCGGTGACGTCCTCGAAGGTTTCGTAAGCGGCTAGGTAGACAGCCTCGACCTTGAGCGTCTTCATGAAGCTCTCCGCCTTGGCGTTGTCGTAAGGATTGCCGCGGCGGCTCATCGAGCCGATCAGGCCATTGGCGGCCAGCAGCTCGCGATAGATCTCCGACGCGTATTGCGAGCCACGATCGGAATGATGAATGCAGCCGATGACCGGCGTTCGGTTCCTGATCGCCGCCTTCAACGCAGCGACGGCGATGCGAGCGTCCATCGACCGGCTGATGGCGTAACCAACCACCTTGCGCGACCAGGCATCCAGGATGGCTGCCAAATAGACAAGGCGCCCGGGATGGAGACGTATGTCAGGTCCGCAACCCAGAGCTGGTTCGGGCGATCGGGAACGAGATCCTTAGCCAGGTCGGGGTAGATCGGCCCGGAATGATCGCGGTCCGTGGTGACCACATAGCGTCGGCGCCGCTTCGGCTGGAAGCCATGCTCCCGCATGAGGCGACGCAGCTTCTTGCCGTTCACCACGACGCCCTGATGGCGCAGCGCCGCGCCCACGCGTCGATAGCCGTAGCACTCGAACTCGTCGCAGATCGCCCCGATCCGGGTGAGGACATCGCCCGCATCCAGCACTGTGGGCACGATGTCATAGAAAGTCGATCGCGCGAGGCCCATCAGCTCACACCCTCTTTGGATGGAGACAGCGCCGGGCCGGTGACGACGCAGGTAGTCGCGCTTCTCGGTCGGGGTGCATGCTTCAATGCCCCCTTTAGCAACTCAATCTCGAGCGCCTGACGTCCCACCATTCGCTCCAGAGCAGCTATCTTGGCTTCGTATTCCTGGATCAGGTCGGCCGCCTGCACATCGTCGTCCAGGGCGCCCGCCTCGAACTTACCGACCCAGATCCGGATCAGCTGCCGCGAGATATCGTGCCGCTTGGACAACGCGTGCAGCGTCTCGCCGGCAATGAACTCCTCAGCGACCTGCCGCTTGAACGCTACGCTGTGCGATCGATGCCTCGTCATGGCTTCCATCCTCCGGAAGCCCAGCAGACGGTCAAATCCATTCGCTCAAACTGTCCACCCGCAGGGGCGCACTCCACATCGGCGTCGAAAATTGACCCACCTTCGGGAGCTCTCGGCGGTGGTGTGCAGAGAGCCTGGGGTTGGCGGGGCCCGGGGATCGAGCTCGTTTCCTTAAGCTTAAGGAAAGCCCCTTAGTTCGACCCGCCGGAGGCGTGGTCGAAACCGTTGGGACGCCCTTCGTCCCGACAACCTCCGGCGGCCACGGCGCGCAGGGGCGGTCAAGGGATGAAACCGCGTGCGGCGCGCGCTTCGCGCGCGTCCCTTGACCGAACCGAGCACCATGGCACTTCCGGGTATCGGCTGAAGCAGGAAGCTCGGGACAAACCTCAGGTGCGGTTCTTGAACCGCCAGCTTTCGTTGCCGGTCTCGACGATGTCGCAGTGATGGGTGAGGCGATCGAGGAGAGCGGTTGTCATTTTGGCATCGCCGAATACGCTCGGCCATTCTCCGAATGCCAAGTTGGTCGTCACGATGACGGAGGTCTGCTCGTAGAGGCGGCTGATCAAATGGAACAGCAATTGGCCGCCGGATTGCGCAAAGGGCAGGTAGCCAAGTTCGTCGAGGACGACGAAGTCCTTGCGGCAGAGATAATCGGGCAGACGGCCTTGCCGTCCGGATCGGCCTTCGGCCTCGAGCTTGTTGACCAGATCGACGACATCGAAGAACCGCCCACGGGCACCATCGCGGATGCAGGCGCGTGCGATCGCGATGGCGAGAGTAGTCTTGCCTGCCCCGGGCGAACCAGGGGCATACTGCCCAATATCACGACGCCGATGGGCGGATCTTTTATCGGTATCACCCTCGCCACGGTCAGAACGTGGAGATCCTGAAGCGGCAGCGTTTCGCTGAGTCGGAGGTGTTTGTTATCCGTCAGCCGGACGGGACTTTAACGCATGTGCCATGCTGGATGATGCGGGAATCGGCCGCGCAGCACGTTCTTTGTCCCGAGCCGCTACTCGCGTTGCCGCATTTGCGCGACCTCCGTATCGAGATCGACGCACTCCTAGAGTTTCTCCGATCCGAACTCGAAGACGGAGGAAGGGCAGGAAGAAGATGCGAACCGGGATCCATCGGCCAAGAGATCTATTCGAGGCGGAGGAACCGCCGACGGCTCTGTCGCCAGCTCAGAAGAGCCAGATGCTGCCGCTGCTCCAGGCAATGCTGATCGAGGTTTCCATAGCGAAAGCGGTCGGGGAGGCGGACTGTGACGAAGATAACACCTGAGCACCTGACACGCGGGGCCTATATCTATATTCGTCAGTCGACGGCGGATCAGTTGCTGCATAATCACGAGAGCCGCCGCCGTCAGTATGGTCTTGCAGACCGTGCGCGGCACCTGGGCTGGCAAGATGTCGTTGTGATTGACGATGATCTTGGTCGTTCAGGATCCGGTATCAGCCGACCTGGCTTTGAGCGCCTGCTGGCGGCGATTTGCGAAGGTCGGGTCGGATCGGTCTTTGCCATTGAGGTGTCGCGATTGGCGCGCAATGGGCGCGATTGGCACACGCTGATCGAGTTCTGCGGCTTGGTCGGTACGATCATTGTGGACGAGGATGGGGTTTACGATCCGCGCCACCCCAACGATCGGTTGTTGCTCGGCATGAGGGGAACGATGAGCGAGCTGGAGCTTTCGATCCTTCGGCAGCGCTCGCTGGAGGCTCTCAAACAGAAGGCTCGTCGTGGCGAGCTCTTCCTCACGGTGGCTATCGGCTATATAAAGGTTCGTCACAACCGCATCGATATTGATCCTGACACCAGAGTACGTGAAGCTATTAGCTTAGTATTCAAGAAATTCTCTGAATTCCAGAGCATTCGACAGGTTCATCTCTGGATAAGGCAGGAAGGTATTGTGCTGCCGGCGGTGAACTATGCGACGGATGATGGACGCAGCCTCGTTTGGAAGCTGCCTGTCTACAACACAATCCATCATATCCTGACCAACCAGATTTACGCAGGGGCCTATGCATTTGGCCAACCCATAGCCGGGTCGGTATTGCCGAAGGGCGCAAGCGTGTGGTTCGTGGCTTTCGACGAGACCGCTGCGACTGGGAGGTCTTGATCATCGATCATCATGACGGTTACCTCTCATGGGCGGAGTTTGAGAGGAATCAGAGGCTGATTGCCGATAATGTCACCAGCAAGGGCTTGATGGCGCGAGGCGCGGTTCGACGCGGCGAGACCCTGCTCGCGGGCCTTCTGCGCTGCGGACATTGCGGGCGTAAGCTTCACATTGCCTACGGCGGCCCATCCGGGGAAGCAGGGCGTTATCATTGCCAAGGCGCTCACCTGAACCATGGTGGAGAGCGATGCATCTCGTTTGGCAGCTTGCGCGTCGATCAGGCGGTAGGCACCGAGGTCTTGAGGCTGGTCAAGCCTTTGGGCGTAGAGGCGGCCTTGAATGCGGTTGCTGCCCGGACTGCGGAAGTGGCCGAGAAAGGTCGGCTATCGACGCGTGGGCGCGGCGCTGCGCCATCAGGGCGTCGTGGTGAACGGCAAGAAGCTGCGTCGCCTCATGCGGGAGCATGGCTTCCAACCGAAGCGGCGCCGAGGCTATGTGGTCACCACGGACAGCGATCATTCCGGGCCGATCTACCCCGACCTGGCTAAGGATCTCGTTCCCGATCGTCCGAACCAGCTCTGGGTTGCGGACCTGACATACGTCTCCATCCCGGGCGCCTTCGTCTATTTGGCAGCCATCCTGGATGCCTGGTCGCGCAAGGTGGTTGGTTACGCCATCAGCCGGTCGATGGACGCTCGCATCGCCGTCGCTGCGTTGAAGGCGGCGATCAGGAACCGAACGCCGGTCATCGGCTGCATTCATCATTCCGATCGTGGCTCGCAATACGCGCGCTCTTCGTCTCAGCCCCCCGGTGCCCATATGTGCGCTGCACGTTTGCACCGGACTTCACTTGTTGGTATCCATGTTGGTATATTAGGCCCTCGACGACCGGAAACCTCTGTGATATCTGGAGTTTAGGTCCAGATTGGGATTCCGCCCCTGGGCACCACTTTGCAATAATTACTATCGAAAGTGCTCGGTTTCAATTGATGCAATCTGACCGTTAATTCCGCTTAGGCCGCGATCTGAAAGGCGCTTGACCGCAGCAGGCCGGGGGCGACGTTGGTGATGTCGAGAGCGGCGCCGATGCCGAGAAGCAGCAGGCTGCCCCCGCTTCCATCCGGTTGCAGCGCAGCCATGATTGCCTGGGTAGTTCGATAACCGCCGAGCCCGCCGGCTAGCTCGATCTTCGAGCGGTGCGTATAGTTGAAATCACCGTGTAGCGGAACTCTGCGGTGCCGCCGGGCGGCGGAGCGCCACTATAAGTGAGCGTCCCGTCGGTGAGCGTAAGGCCGCTCGTTCCGGTCGTTTCGATCGCGCTGATCGTCTCGGTGTCGCCGGCGTAGCCGGACGTGACCTGCGCGAGCACCGCTTGGGTCAGGTTGACCGGCGCCTTGCTGCCGAGCGCGATCGTACCGCCGGTCGCCTGCGGCCCCGAATCGACCAGGATGTTGACCGAGGCGGCGTAGGTGTTCACCCAATAGTGGCGGGTGCCGTGTAGTCGATGCCGTGCACCGTGTACCAGACGGGGGCCCACGGATAGCCGCCATAGAATGTACCGGTCGGGTCGGTCGGCGTGACGGTGCCGTATTGCGCGGTTGCCACCGTGAAGCTGGCATTGAACGAGGCCGGACCGCCCGTCAGCGGCACCAGCAACGCATCAGATAGATCGACGGTAGCTCCGGCGACGACAAGAATCGTATCGGGTGACGGTCCAAGGTCCTCGTGGGGAATTGGTTGCATCCTTGCACTCTCGACCGCCATTCCGGCGGCGGTGTGCAAGGAGTAAAGCCGCGTCTCAATTTTTGCAATAAGGTTTCGTTACCTAATACATTAGTATGAGTCAATTCCCAGGACGACCGGACCCAGGCGGGTCCGGCCCCCGATTTCCGATCAAAGCTGGCGCAGAATCGCCTCGGCCGCGCTCACCTCGAACCCGCCCGGCTGCTCCACCCCGAGATGGGTCACTTTGCCGTTCTCGGCGATCAGCGCGTAGCGCTGGCTGCGCATCCCCATGCCGCGCCCAACCAGATCGAGCTCCAGTCCGAGCGCCTTGGTGAAGTTGCCCGAGCCGTCCGCCAGCATCACAACCTTGCTGTCGCAGCCCTGCTGCTTGCCCCAGGCGCTCATGACGAACGCGTCGTTGACGGCGATACAGGCGATCGTATCGACGCCCTTCTGCTTGAGGTTGTCGGCATGTTCGACGAAGCCCGGCAGGTGCCGGTTGCTGCAGGTGGGGGTAAAGGCGCCGGGTACCGCGAACAGCACGACCTTCTTGCCTTTGAAGATCTCGTCCGTGGAGGTCTCCCTCGGTCCATCCGGCGTGGCCATCATCAGCTTCATGGAGGGGATGGTGTCGCCGACCTTGATCGTCATGGATTGCCTCACTGGTTGTGGCGCATGGCGGGAACGGGTCGCCTCGGCCCGTTGGCGGCGTCCTAAACCTGCCGCGCCGCCGTGTCACGCCGCTTGCGGGGATGGCTTGCCGGGACCAAATCCAGCCCATGGCACGCAAACCCAGCCCGACACGGCAACAGCCGGAGCAGCCGAGACCGGATTTGCCCGGCGGGTCCGGATCGCGCCCGCCGTCTTCCGAAGCGGGCGCGCCCAAGCGGCGCAAAACCGCCCCGAAAGACATGTCGGACCTATTCCTGACAGGGCAACTGCTGATCGCCACCCCCATCATGGCCGATCCGCGCTTTGCCCAGAGCGTGATTTATCTCTGCGCCCACACGCCGGAGGGTGCCATGGGGCTGGTGGTCAACCGGCCGCTCGCCAAGCCGAGCTTCGATGACCTGCTGCGCCAGCTCGAGATCGAACCGACGCCCCCGGCAAGGCGTATCCGACTTTGTGCCGGTGGGCCGGTCGACAATGCGCGCGGCTTCGTGCTGCACACTGCCGACTGGACCGGCGAGGGCAGTCTGAAAGTCAATGACTCGCTGGCGCTCACCGCCAGTCTCGATGTGCTGAAGGCGATTGCCGAGGGCGGCGGCCCGCGTCAGGGGGTGCTGGCGCTCGGCTATGCGGGATGGCAGGCAGGGCAGCTCGAAGCGGAGCTGCAACAGAACGCTTGGCTAACGGTGCCCGCGAACGAGCACCTTGTGTTCGGCGATGGCGACGAGACCAAATGGCGTCGCGCGCTGGCGACACTGAAGATCGATCCGCTGCTGTTGTCGGAATTGGCCGGTCACGCCTGACCATGCGCGGGGCCGTGCTGGCGTTTGGCTTGGCCGCGGCATGGCCCGTGATCGCGACGGCGAACGACGGCCTGGGCCATGACCTGCTGGCGGCCGCGCAATACCTGATCGATGAAGGCCGTCCGGAGCTTGCCGCGCAGGAGCTGGACCGGCGGAAGGCCGCCGGCAATGGCGGACCGGCGGGGCAGGACGTGGCCGCGGCACAGCAGGCGTTGGCGGCGGGCGATCTGGTGCGTGCGCGGACTCTGGTTGGAGCTGCCTTGGGACGGCCGTAGTGGATTAGCCCGGCTGATCCCTACCCTTTGTAGAGTTCTTCCTGCTCAAGCAGTAGAGGTGGGCTTTAAGCTCACCGCCGCATCACAGCGAGGAAGTTATACCAGCTCTCGAAACCGCTGACTCTTGCTTCGCCATGCCGGCGAAAGCCGGCAACCAGGCTGCTCCACACGAGTTCGGTGCCGCTCGCCTAAATTGCGGGCTTCGCCGGAATGACCCAGGAGGGTCAACATTTTCGCGCGTTGGTATTACATCTACAGCGACACGCCGCCGTCGATGCTGACCTCCGCGCCGGTCATATAGGCACTGTCCTCGGAAAGCAGGAACAGTACCAGGCGCGCGACCTCCTCGGCGGTACTCATGCGTTTCATCGGCACAAGCTGGGTACGCGCGGCGTTTTGCTCCGGCGTGCGGACCTTCAGCATGTCGGTGTCGATCGGGCCGGGGTGCACCGAGTTCACACGAATACCTCGCGGAGCAAGGTCGATCGCGGCCGCCTTGGTCATGCCGCGCAGCGCCCATTTCGTCGCGCTGTAGGCGAAAGCGCCCGGTGAACCGCGCAGCCCGGCGGTCGAGGAAATGTTGACGATGGACCCGCCGCCCGCGCGCTCCATGGCCGGCACCACCGCCTTCATGCCCAGGAAACAGCCGAGCTGGTTTACACGCGTATGTCGTTCGAACAGCGCGGCGTCGGTCTCCATCAGCGGGCGTGGGATGTAGATGCCGGCGTTGTTGACCATGCCGTGCAGGCCGCCAAGTACGACGGGAGCTTCGACCGCGGCGGCCCAATCAGCCTCGCTGGTGACGTCGTGATGGAGGAACAGTGCGGCCGGGCCGAGTTCTTCAGCCAGGCGGCGACCTTCGGCTTCCAGCACATCGCCGATCACCACTTTCGCGCCCTCGGCGACCAGAAGCCGCGCCTCGGCGGCGCCCTGGCCGCGCGCTCCGCCGCTGATCAGGATCACCTTGCCGGTGAACCGGGTCATCGTCCCCTCCCCTGCTGACCGGCGCAATGTGCCAGCGCATAAGGTCGCTGTCATGGCAGAGGCGGACACGATAGCGGTCGACCTGATCGCGGTGCTGGTCGCGGTGACCGAAGGAGATCCCCGCGTGCTGACGGTGGAGGATGCCCGGGCGCTGCCGTCCGGGCCCTTGGAACTCGGGCATCGCTCGCTGCAGGCCGGCGTCCGCGGGTGGGTCGAGCAGCAGACCCATCATCCGTTGGGCTACGTGGAGCAACTCTACACCTTCGCGGACCGGGACCGGCCAGGACACCAGGCGGGACAGCGCGTGATCTCGATCAGCTATCTCGGGCTGACGCGGGAACGCCAGGTGGAAGCGGCGCGGCATCCGCGCTGGCAGAGTTGGTATCGCATGTTTCCGTGGGAGGATCGGCGGGCGGGGACGCCGGCGGTCCAGGAGAAGACCGCCGCCCGCCTGCTTGCATGGGCGACGACGGAAGAACGCCGGCAGCGGGCGGCGATCACGTTTGGGCTCGATACCAATGCCTGGAACGAGGAGCTGGTGCTGCAACGTTACGAGCTGCTGTATGAGGCGGGGCTGGTGCCGGAGGCGCTGCACCGGCCGGCGGACGCGCCGACCCTTTCCGGCCATGCGATGGGGTCGGACCATCGGCGCATCCTGGCCACCGGGATCGCGCGCCTTCGGGCGAAGATCAAATACCGGCCCGTGGTATTCGAGCTGATGCCGGAGAGCTTCACCCTGCTGCAGTTGCAGCGCTGCGTCGAGGCGATTGCCGGACGGCTGGTCCATAAGCAGAATTTTCGCCGGTTGATCGAGCAGCAGGAGCTGGTTGAGCAAGTAGGCGCTACCGCCGATACCGGCGGGCGGCCGGCGAAGTTGTTCCGGTTCCGCCGCGAGGTGCTGGCGGAGCGCGCCATCGCGGGGACGAAATTGCCGCTGTCACGGGGTTGACAAGCATTATGCTCACGACCAGTATAAGACGATTATACTCATATGGAGCATAATCCCATGCTTGCGGATACCCTGGAACGAACGGCCCCGCTTTACGAAAAGGTGCGGCGGGTCATTCTGCCCATAGAGTGGCCGGTCTTCGCCGACGACATCGACGCCATTCTGGACCTGAAGCGGCGGCGGAACGCGGTGATCCTGGCGCACAACTACCAGACACCGGAGATCTTCCACTGCGTCGCGGATATTGTGGGCGACAGCCTGGCGCTAGCGCGCCAGGCAATGCGCGCAGAGGCCGACGTGATCGTGCTCGCCGGCGTGCATTTCATGGCCGAGACGGCGAAGTTGATGAACCCCGCCAAGGCAGTGCTGATCCCGGATCTGCGTGCCGGGTGTTCGCTCGCGTCCTCCATCACCGCGGCGGATGTGCGACTGATGCGCGAGCGGTATCCGGGCGTGCCTGTGGTTACCTATGTGAATACATCGGCGGCGGTGAAAGCGGAGTCTGACATCTGCTGCACGTCCGGCAATGCGCGCAAGGTGGTGGAGTCCCTTGGCGCGCCGAGGGTGATCATGCTGCCGGACGAGTATCTGGCGCGGAACGTGGCGGCGGAGACGGATGTCGAGATCATCGCCTGGCATGGCCACTGTGAGGTGCATGAAAGGTTCAGCGGCGCCGACATAAAAGAATTGCGTGCGAGCCATCCGGGCGTGGTGGTGCTGGCGCATCCCGAATGCCCGCCGGAGGTGGTGGCGGAGGCGGATTTCTCCGGCTCGACCGCGGCGATGTCGGACTATGTGGGGCAGCGGGCGCCGTCGCGCGTGGTGCTGCTGACCGAGTGCTCGATGAGCGACAACCTGACGATACAGCATCCGGATATCGAGTTCGTCAGGCCGTGCAATCTATGTCCGCATATGAAGCGGATTACGTTGGCGAAGATACGATCCACCCTGGAGGAGATGCGCTACGAGGTGACGATCGATCCGACGGTGGCGGTGCGGGCGCGGCGGGCGGTGGAGAGGATGCTGGCGGTATGACAAACGGCGATTTCCGGCCTCGCCCCGAGTTTTTAGCACCACTGCCGGTGGTGATGATCGAACCGTTGGTGCGGGCGGCGTTGCTCGAGGATCTCGGGCGGGCGGGGGATGTTACCACCAATGCTGTTGTGCCGGCGGGAATGCGGGCGGAGACGGCGCTCGTGGTGCGCCAGCCGGGCGTCGTCGCCGGGCTGGATCTCGCGTTGCTGGCGTTCCGGCTAATCGAGCCGGCGTTGAAGGTGTCCATAGCGCGGCCGGATGGCAGTCCTGTCTCACCGGGCGAGGTGATTGCGACGATCAACGGGCCGGCGCGGGGAACGTTGACGGCGGAGCGGACGGCGCTGAATTTTCTCTGTCACCTGAGCGGGGTGGCGACGGCGACAGCATCGGTTGTCGCGGCGGTGCACGGGCAGAAGGCGCAGATCGTATGCACGCGGAAAACCATGCCGGGGCTGCGCGCCGTGGAGAAATATGCGGTCCGGGCGGGCGGCGGGTCCAACCATCGCTTCGGGCTGGATGACGCGGTGCTGATCAAGGACAACCATGTCGCGATCGCCGGCGGCGTGGGCGAGGCGCTGCGTCGCGCGCGGGACGGCGTCGGGCATTTGGTCAAAATCGAGCTGGAGGTGGACACGCTGGCGCAGCTCGATGAGGCCCTGGCATTGGGGGTCGATGCGGTGCTGCTGGATAATATGGGGCCGGATATGCTGCGCGAGGCAGTGGGGATGGTCGGCGGACGGGCCATCACCGAGGCTTCCGGGCGAATCACGCCGGCGACCGCGCCGGCGGTGGCGGCCGCGGGGGTGGACCTGATCTCGATTGGCTGGCTGACGCACAGCGTGCCGGTGTTGGATATCGGGCTGGATTATGGAGGTTAACGTCGCTGTAGCTGTTGCGGCGAATAGGGCGCGAGGTTCAGTTCAGGGTCGCGATTACACGCCACATCAGCCAGCAGGGCGCCGGCATAGGGGCCGATCGTCAGTCCTGACGGCCCTAGGCCATTGCCGATCAACAGCCCCGCGACCCCACAGGTCCCGAGCAACGGCCCGTAGTCCGGCGACATCGGTCGAAACCCTATGCGTGTCTCCAATACCTCCGCGTCCGCAAGCCCGGGTGCCACGGTGAGCCCGACGTTCAGGATCTCCGCTTGCCCCTTCGCCGTGACCCTGTAATCAAATCCGGATCCGGTTTCTCGCGTGGCGCCCACGACGACCCGCGAGTCATCGAACGCCAGCAGATAATATGTGTCCAACGGCAGCAGAACCGGCCAGTCGCGTGTGTCGGCGGAGACGCGCAGATGCAGGATCTGTCCGCGCTGCGGCTGCACGTCCAGTTCAACATTCAGCGGCGACAGCAGCGCGGGTGCCCAGGCGCCGGCGGTGACGACCACGACGTCTGCATTGACCGTCGTGCCCTCTGTTCGCACGCCGTGCACACGGCCGTAGGACAGCAGAATCTCATCCACGTTGTCCCGCAACATTGCACCGTGCCTGAGGGCGGCGGCGAGCAAGGCCGCATTGAGCCGCCGCCCGTCAACGCGCGCGGCGCCTTCGATGTGCAGAGCCGCGCGCGTTTCCGCCAATGGGGGAAACAGTGCGGTTGCCTGGGACGGCGTCAGACACCGGACGGTACCGATCTCCGGCCAATCGGTTTTGCGGACAGCGAGCATCTGTTCCACGCCGTCAAGGAGCGAGGGGTCCTCCGGCACCACAAGCCCGCCGACCCGCCGATAGCCAAGCTCGCTCTCGCCATCCTCCTGAAGGTAGGAAACGAGCCGCGGGTAGTAGCGCGCGCCGGCCGACGCGATGGCGCGGTAGTCGGCATTCTCGATCGCCGAGAGCCAGGGACAGATGATACCCGCGCCAGCGGATGTCGCACGGCCCTGATGGTGCCGGTCGAAAACAGTGACGCTGATGCCGCGGCGGGCGAGATGGTAGGCCACGCTCGCGCCGAGGATGCCGGCGCCGACAACGATGACATGCATGGGGATGTTAAAATTTGATGGGGGCGCCAGTGAGACCCTGTTTCAAGTCCGCAATCACCTGCTGACGCGTGCGCGGATTCCAACGGGCCCGGCGCGCAATGGGCGCATTCTCGATCTCGGGCTCGACCTTCAGCGCGATGAATACGGGACCCGGCCGGGACAGGACGCCCGGCAAGGCGCGCTCGACCTCCTCCAGATCAGCGAAGGCCGCGGCATACGGATAGCCCGCGCCGCGCGCGATCATGTCATAGGCGACGTGTTTCGCATTCGGCACCGGCTGGCCGCCAGTGGTCGCATAACATTCATTATCGAGCATGAAGTGATACAAGTTGGATGGCGCCTGCTCCGCGATGGTGGCGAGAATGCCAAGGTTCATCAGCAGGTCGCCTTCGGAGTCGAACAGAATGACCCTGCGTTCGGGGCGCGCGAGAGCGAGGCCAAGGGCAAAAGCGGCATGTCCGCCCATCGCCGGATCGCCGACCGGTGCATCGAGATGCGGATTGTCGGTAAGTTCGACCCAATAGCGGCCGCCGCGGCCAGGAATTACGATACCGTCGTCGCGGTACTGCAGGAGCAGTTTCACCACATCCTTTGTATGCATCATCTCTTGCGCCTCGCCGGTCAACGGTTGAAGCCGTGATATTCGTCGCCGACCAGCACCACGACGGGTCGCTTTGTCCGGGCCGCCTGCGCGAAGGCGATGCTGATACGCTCGGCGTCGGCATCGCTCTCGACGAGGTAGTAGTCGAGATTGAAGGCGTGCAGGAACCGCTCGGTATAGATGGCGGCGGTGTCCTGGTTGACGCCGTGCCGCGTCCAGCCGCGATAGCCCACCATCAGCACGATCGGGATATCGAAGCCGAGCAGCCAGCCGCGAATGGAATCTCCTGATTCCATCAGACCGGTGTTCTGGATCAGGATCATCGGCTTGCGCCCGCCGGCGGCCAGGCCGGCGGCGATGGCGCAGGCATGACCCTCTCGCGTCACCCCGATCAGCCGCAGCGACGGCTCCGCCCGCATCAGCAGATAGAGCCAGTTCGTCTCGCTGTCCGGCAGCCACACCACGTCGGTGACGCCGTTGTCTTTCATGTGCCGCAGCACCGTTTCGGGGCTAAGCGCGGCGGCTTGCTGGTTGTCCATGCCTGTAAGCTCGCCCTGGAATGGCGCCTCTCGCTATGGCATTCTTGACCCGATGCGCTGCGATGCCAAGCGCGGGAGAAACGAGCCATGAGCGAAACCACGGTCGTTCCGGTGATCCAGCAACCATCCGGCAAGCAGGAAACGTTGCGCCGGCTGGAGGAGGGGATCAACAGCGAGATCGAGAAGGTGCTGGAAAGCCGGCACGACTCCGATCTGCTGTCCGGCGTGCGCGTTGTCGATTTCACGCAATTCGAGGCAGGGCCGTCCTGCACGGAAGCGCTCGCCTGGCTCGGCGCCGAAGTGGTGAAGATCGAGAACCCGAAGCTCGGCGATCCAGGGCGCCGGATGCGGCCGGGCCAGCCGGACGATGATCCTTGGTATTTCCAGGTGTTCAACGCCAACAAGAAATCCATCACCGTCAACCTGAAATCCGCGCGCGGGCTCGGGGTGGTAAAGGACATGCTGGCGCGGGCCGATGTGTGCGTGGAGAATTTCGCGCCGGGCACGATCGAGCGTCTGGGCCTGAGTTACGACGAAGTGCGCACGCTGAATCCGAAGATCATCTATTGCCAGGTGAAAGGATTTGGCGAAGGCAGCCCGTACGAACAGAACCTGGCCTTCGACATGATCGCGCAAGCCTGCGGCGGCACCATGAGCGTGACCGGCGAGCCCGACCGGCCGCCATCCAAGCCGGGTATCTCGATCGGCGATACCGGCACAGGCATGCTGATGGCGGTGACGATCGCCAGTGCTTTGTTCCATCGGGAACGTACCGGCGAAGGGCGCCGCCTGCAGGTGGCGATGCAGGACGCCATGCTGCATTACATGCGCACCAATTTCTCCACCCAGGCGCGCAGCGGCAAGCCAGTGGGGCGCAACGGCGCCAAGGTGCCGGGGGTGAGCAATGCGCCGCTCGGGCTGTATCCATGCAAGCCGGGCGGACCGAACGACTACGTGTATATCATGACCAGCCGTGCCAATCCGGAGCATTGGACGCGGCTCTTGAAACTGATCGGGCGGGAGGAGCTGATTGGCGATCCGCGATACGCGACGCCGCGCGACCGCGTGGCGCGCGAGCAGGAAGTGGACGCGATTATCGCCGAATGGACGCTGCAACACACCAAGCATGAGGCAATGGCTCTGGTGGGCGGCGTCGGTGTGCCGGCCGGGGCGGTGTTGGACACGATGGAGCTGCAGAACGATCCGAGCTTCGAGCAGCGCGGGATCATGCAGGTGGTACAGCACCCACAGCACGGGCCGTTCAAGATGCCGGGCTGGCCGGTGCGCATCGACGGAAAGCCGCCGCATGTGGTCGCCTCGCCGACCTTGGGTCAACATACGCAGGAGGTGCTGTCAGGCTGGCTAGGGATGAATGACGCTGCCATCCAGGATCTGCGCCGGGACGGCGCGCTGTAAATGCAGCGCGACATACGCGGGCTGGCGCTCTCGACGGATAGCACAGCCGCGGTGGCTGCCTTCGATGCAGCGGTTGAGCACTACCTGAAATACCACGCCGACACGATGGGGCTGGTGGCCGAAGCACTGGCGGCCGATCCGGATTTCCTGATGGCCCATTCCCTGCGGGCCTATCTGCTGCTGGCGGCCGCCAACCCGGCGAGCCGGCCGCAGATCGCTCATTCGCTTGCCGTTGCCCAAGCTGGGGCGAGGGCGGCGACGCCGCGGGAGCGGTTGCATGTGACAGCCGCGGCGGCCTGCGCCGAGGGTGCGCTCGATCGGGCTTTCGCCGCTTGGCGCGAAATCCTGGACGCGTATCCGACCGATCTGCTGGCGTTCCGCATCTCCGATACGACTTATTTCCGACACGGGCAGACGCAGGCGATTCTGGAGCAGGCGGATCGCGTCGCCCGTGGCTGGAGCGCCGACCTGCCGGGCTATGATTGTTTGCAGACGGTCTGGGCCTTCGCGCATGAGGAGGTCGGCGATACTGCGGGGGCCGAGCGCGCGACCGACGCGGCGTTAAACAGCGACCGGACGAATTACTTCGCGCATCACGTGAAGGCGCATGTGTTTGAAACCAGCGGCCGGCCGCGCGCGGGATGCGGTTGGCTCGAACTCGCAGACGCCGCATTGGGGGTTGGCGAACAATCTCGTGCATCATCTGTGGTGGCATCGCGCGCTGATGGAGCTCGACCTCGGCGAGTACGATGCGGCGCTGGCCAGCTACGATACGAAGATCCGCAACCTTGATGAGCCGATGACGCGCGCAGCGCCGGATCATTATGTTGATCTGCAGAACGCGACCGCGCTGTTGTGGCGGCTAGAGCAGTTGGGCGTGCCGGTGGGCGCGCGCTGGGAGGAGCTGGCGGACAAGGCGGAAGCGCGCAACGGCGACGCCGGGCATCTGCTGTTGGTCCCGCATCTGTTTCTGGCCCTGGCGGCGACCGGACGGCAGGTCGCGGCCGAACGCTATCTGGCGGCCTTGGCCGCGGCCGTTTCCGGGGCACGCTGGACGGCGCCGGCGATTGCCGAGGTAGTGATCCCGGTCTGCGAGGCGATCCTCGCGCACCGGCGCGGCCACGATGCTTTCGTCGTGGAAACGCTGGCGCCACGGCGGGCAGAGATCCGGCTGCTCGGCGGCAGCAACGCACAGCGGGACATGGTTTTGCAGATGCTCGTGGATGCCGCGAGGCGGACCGGACGGCGGGAGCTGGTGGCGGAAATGCTGGCCGAGCAGCGCTCGGCGCATGCCGCGCCGCCGGCGGAACGCGCCGGCTATGCGGTGGCGGCACGCTGGCTGCGCTGACACGGCGCTTGTTTCGGCCCCGTGTCTGGGATGAAACTGGTCGGACAGGAGGACTGCCATGCCCTTAGACATGCCGAGCGTCTGCACTTTCGACTGTCCTGACACGTGCAGTCTGCGCGTCACCGTGGATGACGGGCGCATCGTCAAGGTGCACGGCTCGCACGCGCTGCCGTACACGGATGGGGTGATCTGCAACAAGGTCGCGCAGGATATGGGCGCCTTCGTGCATGGCCCGCAGCGCATCCTGCAGCCGCTGCGCCGGGTCGGCGCAAAGGGCGAGGGCCGGTTCGAGCCGGTCTCCTGGGAAGCAGCGCTGGACGACATCCATGCGCAAGTGGGCGCGGTGATCGAGCGCTGGGGGCCGCAAGCGGTGATGCCGCTGAATTATGCCGGCCCGCACGGGATGCTGTCCGGAGACAGCATGTCGTTGCGGTTCTTCCATAAGCTCGGGGCAAGCCAGCTCTATCGGCGCTCCTTGTGCGGCGGCGTGCGCAGTGAGGCCTGGGCGGGAACATATGGTGCGGTGCCAGGCTGCCCGCCGGATTTCGCCGAGCGGGCGAAGCTGAATGTGGTCTGGGGCAACAATGCCACCGTCACCAATGTGCATCTGGTTGGCCTCACGCGCCGGGCGAAGCGGGCAGGCGGCAGGCTGGTGGTGGTCGATCCGCTGCGCACCAAGATCGCGGCCCAGGCCGATCTGCACCTGGCGCTGTTGCCGGGAACCGATGTGGTGCTGGCTTGGTCGCTGGCGGCCGAGTTGGAACGGCTCAGCGCCTTCGACCGGGCGTTCATTGCCGCGAATGTGCTGGGCTTCGAGGACTTCATGGCGGCGGCGCGCGCGTGGCCGGCCGCGAAAGCAGCGGAGGTGTGCGGGCTGGCGGAGGCCGACATCCTGAGCTGCGCGCGCTGGCTCGCCGAGGCCGATCCGCTCATATTGGCGCCCGGCAACGGGCTGGAACGCGGCCGCAATGGCGGCAGCGGCATCCGTGCGGCGATCGCGCTGCCGGCGCTGCTGGGAAAGTTCGGACGCGGCAGCGGCATCGTGCTGGCGGCCGGCAATGCGTTCCCGAAAACGATGGCGCGCTTGCAGCGGCCGGACCTGCTGCCGCCGGGCACGCGCACGCTCAACCTGATCGATGTCGGCCGGCATCTGGCAGCCGACGACATTGACCCGCCGCTGCGTGCGCTGTTTATCTACAACCACAATCCGATCGTCGTGCATCCAGACCAGAACCGTATGCGGCGCGGCCTTGCGCGGGAGGATGTGTTCGCTGTCGGCATCGAGGTGGCGATGACCGAAAGCATGGCGCATTGCGATATCGTGCTGCCGGCGGCGACGCATTTCGAATGCGCCGATCTGTATGCCTCCTACGGGCATCAGTGGTTGCAGCGAGCGGAGCCGGTGCTGCCGCCGATTGGCGAGTTGCTGCCGAATACAGAAATTTTCCGCCGACTGGCGGCGCGGTTCGGCTTCGACGAGCCGTGTTTCAGGGCAAGCGATGCGGAGCTGATGGACGAAGCGATCGATGCCGACGATCCGCGGCTCGACGGCATGCGGCCGAGCGCGATCCCGGTGACAGAGGCGTTGCAGATGAAAGCACCGGACGGGACGCCCTTCGTGCTGTTCGAGAATATCCTTCCAGCCACGCCATCCGGCAGGATCGAGCTGCGCTCGGAGTTGCTGGCGGCGCGTTGGGGAGCGGATGCGGCGATGCCGGGGTGGCGCGGACGCGATACGTCCTATCCGCTGAGCCTGATTTCGCCCGCTTCCGACAAGCGCATCTCATCGACCCTGGGCGGGCTCGCGCCGCGGGCGCCGCGGCTGATGATGCACCCGGTGGATGCGATGGCGCGAGGGCTGGTTTCCGGGACCGAGGTGCGGGTGTGGAACGACCGCGGCGAGGTGATTTTGCCGCTGGAGGTCACTAAGGCGGTGCGCCCAGGGGTGGTTGCGAGTGAAAAGGGCGCTTGGCTCGCGACCAGCCGGACCGGGCAGACGATCTCGGCACTGGTTTCGGCCGATCGGCGGGCGGACCTCGCGGAGGGGGCTTGCTTCAACGATACGGCTGTGGAGGTGGGGGTGGTACGGCGCTGACTGTCAAACACGAGTGTGAAGGGAGGAGCGTTTGTTCGCGCCGGTTGACCGTCGGGAAACGGCTGAGTGCTGATCCGCCCAGCGCAGCGTGAATATAGGACGTGGGCTATTGATAGCCGACGATGGGACGAATATAGGCCGCGGCGCGGTGACATCATAATCGCCACAGCCCCCAAGTGCGGCACGACGTGGATGCAACAAATCGTATCCTCGTTGGTGTTTCAGGATCCAAAGCCGCGGGCGCTATACAATGTTTCGACTTGGATAGACGCCAGATTTCTTGCGCCGCAGACCGATACGTACCGGGCCTTTGAGGCGCAAACCCATAGACGTTTTCCCAAGACACACGTACCCATTGATGGCATACCGATCTACGACGAGGTGAAGTATATCCACGTTGCACGGGATGGACGAGATGCAGCTCTCTCGATGCATAACCACTTTACCGGGTTCTCAGAAAAGCTCCTGCGGCAGTTCGATGAAATCGGGTTGCAGGACGAGACCATCCGTGAGCCATATCCGCGATTCCCGCGCGATCCGGCCGAATATTTTCGGCGCTGGATAACGACTCCGGCGGTGGCTGGGCAGGCCGATGGCACGCCGTATCCTTCGTTTTTTGATTTGGAAGTGGGATACTGGGCCGAACGCTGGCGGCCCAACTTCCTGATGGTTCACTACAGCGATCTTCTGCGCGATTTGAGCGGAGAAATGCAGAAAATCGCCACTTTCCTGAACGTGCCTATCGACGAAAGAGTATGGTCCTCGCTCGTGAAGGCGGCGGAATTCGGCCAGATGCAAAGCGCTGGCGACGTGCTGATGCCGCATTTGACGAACGTTTTGGTGGAAGGCTCTCGGCGCTTCTTCAACAAAGGAACCAATGGCCGATGGCATGAAGTCCTGAGCGCGACAGAGGACGCGGCCTACGGGGCGAAGGTGCGGGAGAAGTTTACTCCTGGGCTGAGTGCTTGGATTGCACGAGGCCGGGTCGGCGCGGGCGAACCACGAGAGATCCCTGATTGAGCGATCTCGGGACTGATCGAGACTCAAACTCCGCTTCCCGTCAGACCCGGCGACCAGGCCGAGGCGTCCGCTCTGAGCCCTTTGTTTACTATTGCCGCCGATATTGGCGGCTATGGCAACCGACTCGGACGCCCTTATCGGCGGACGCTATGCGGTCGATACCACACGTCCCGTGCCGGGCGCCGGCGGCGGGCTGCCGGCGTTTGCCGCGCTCGACTGCCAGGGCGGCCGCACCGACCTGATCGCGGTGCAAGCAGCACGCCACCTACCGCCGCGCGCCCGCGCATTGCAGGCGTTGTCCGAGCCGATCGAAGGCGTGCTGGCGCCGCTCGCGCATGGCGCGGCGCCCGGCCCAAAGAATGAGGCCGGATATTTCATCATCTGCCCGGCGCCCCCAGGCCCGCCCACCGGTGCACGCGAGCACCCTTGGCCGGAGAGCGAGCTGCTGGAACAGGTGCTGCGCCCGGCCGCCCGCGCTTTGGTGCGCCTGCAACAGCGCGGCGTCACGCATCGCGCGATCCGGCCCGGCAATGTGTTCCAGCCCGCGCCGGGCCGGCCGGTCGTGCTCGGCGCTGCCTGGGCGGCGCCCCCGGCGGCGCACCAGCCGGCGATCGCCGAACCGCCCTATGTCGCCATGTGCCTGCCGGCCGGTCGCGGCGACGGCACGATCGCTGATGATGTCTATGCGCTTGGCGTGCTGCTGCTCGCGCTGGCGCTCGGCCAGGCGCCGCTGGCCGACACCGACGAAATGGCGGTGCTGACGCGCAAGCTGGAAGTCGGCAGCTATGCCGCCCTGGTCGGGTCAGAGAGGCTGCCGCCCGCGGTGGCCGATCTCCTGCGCGGCATGCTCGCCGAAGACCCAGAGCATCGCCCCTCCCCGGCCCTGCTGACAGAACCCGCCGCAGCACGCACCCGCCGGGTGGCGGCGCGGCCGCCCCACCGGGCGCAGCGGCCCTTGCAACTCGGCGGTCAGGCGGTGTGGAACGTGCGGGGGTTGGCCCATGCGGTCGCCATCGCCCCCGAGGCCGGACTCAAGGCATGGCGGTCCGGGACCATCGATGTCTGGCTCCGCCGCAGCCTCGGCGACGGGGGCACCGCGGCGCGGCTGGACGAGATCCTGCATTCTGGGTCACGGGACGACCCGAACGGCGAGGAGGTGCTGGCGATGCGCGTCGTCGCCGGCCTAGATCCACTAGCGCCGCTTTGCTGGCGGGGCGTGGCATTATGGCCGGACGGACTCGGGGCCGCGCTCGCTGCGGCGGACACGCCGGAGCTGACGGACCGGTCCAGCAGCCTTATCCAGTCGGAGGCGATCAGCGCTTGGGCCACGGCGCGTGCGGCGCGAGCGGATCCGGGCATGCTGCGCATCGAGGCCCGACAGCACCGCGCTTGGCTGACACTGCGCGGCCCCACCGGCGGTTTGGAACGGTTGACCTATACCCTCAATCCGCTGCTGGCCTGCGCAAGCCCCCTGCTTGCAGGGACGTGGGTCGCGCACCTTGCGGACCTTGCTCCCGCACTGGAACAGGCGGCGCAGAAAATCGATCGCAACCGGCTTCGCCCGATCGATCTGCATATCCGTGCGTTCATCGCCGGACGCGCCGAGCGTGGCATGGAGGGCATCGTCAGCGCCCTGCAAACGAATGGCGGCCCGTTGAGCGAGCTGATGATCTTCGCGCAGCTCGCGACGCGTTATCGGATCGGGCCGCTGCCCCGCCTTGCAAGCTGGCTTGCGGAACGGCCTGAGGAACTGCTCGCCACCGTGCGCGGCAAAGGCCGACGCGAGCGGCTGGCCCAACACCTGAAGGAGGTCGCCGGATCCGGGGAGTTGGCCGCCTGTCTCGCGGTCGTGCAGGATCCGGTGGAGCGCAACGCCGATGCCCTCGAGGCCCAGGCGGCAGCGGCCGAACTGGCGGCGATCAACTCTGAACTGGCACGGCTGGAATCGGCGGGTGAAGCGCGCTCGGAGCTGGCCCAGCGCTGGGGTCAGGAACTAGCGGCGGGGGTTGGCTTGGCGGCGGTCGCCGGCGCGTTGCTCGCCGCCGTGCTGGGCTGAAGCGAATGGCAGCGCTACGTCGGGCTGTTGCTGCGCCGGGTGGCAACGCCGCGGCCGTTCCTGCTGCGGCCAGGCGCCCGTCACTGCTTTGGCTGCAGGGCTTGGCCTGCGGCGCCCTGATTGCACTGACGCCATCCCTCGCCCTGCTCGCCGCTTCCCTGCTAGCGCCCGCGGGCGTGGCCGCGCTGCTGGACCGTCAGCAGGGGCGGCCGGCGGCCCGCGCCGTACTATTGTGTGGACTCAGCACCTGCATCGGGCCGGTGCGCGAGCTGTGGTCCTCCGGCGAGGGAATGGCGGAAACTATGCGGCTGCTTCTCGGCGGCCACACCGTCGCTATGGCCTGGGGGGCGGCGGCGGGCGGCTGGGTACTGTCTGAGCTGGCGCCGCTGCTGACGCGCCTCGCACTGGACGCAACAGCGCGTTCGCGGCTCACCCGGCTCAGGGCGCGCCGCGAACGGTTGCTGGAACAGTGGACGCCCGCAGGCTGAAGGCGCCGATCAGCGCACCCCAGCCTCGACGGGCAGACGGCCGGTCGCACTCTGCATGCGGCGCTCGGCGATCTGTGCCTTCATCGCTTTCTGCAGCTTCTCGAAGGCGCGCACCTCGATCTGGCGGACGCGCTCGCGGGAGATGCCGTACTCCTGCGACAGCTCTTCGAGGGTGGTCGGATTGTCCTTCAGCCGGCGCTCGATGAGGATGTGCCGCTCACGCTCATTCAGGGTCTTGAGCGCGGACGACAGCAACGCCTTGCGACCGCTGAGCTCCTCCTGGTCGGCGATAGTGGCTTCCTGGCTTTCGGTTTCGTCCACCAGCCAGTCCTGCCACTCGCCTTCGCTGTCGGAGCGGACCGGCGCGTTCAGGCTGTGGTCCGGCGCCGCGAGGCGGCGGTTCATGCTGATTACGTCCTGCTCCGGCACGTCGAGCATGCGGGCGATCTTCGCCACCTGCTCGGGCTTCAGGTCGCCGTCTTCGATCGCCTGCATCTGGCCCTTGAGCCGGCGCAGGTTGAAGAACAGCTTCTTCTGGGCGGCAGTGGTGCCCATTTTCACCAGCGACCAGGAGTGCAGGATGTATTCCTGGATCGCGGCGCGGATCCACCACATGGCATAGGTCGCGAGGCGGAAGCCGCGATCGGGATCGAACCGCTTCACCGCCTGCATCATCCCGACATTGCCTTCGCTGATCAGCTCGCCCACCGGCAAGCCATAGCCGCGATAGCCCATGGCGATTTTCGCCACGAGCCGCAGATGTGATGTGACAAGCTTGTGGGCAGCTTCCATATCCTGCTCGTCACGCCACCGACGGGCGAGCGCAAGCTCTTCCTCCGGCGACAACATCGGGAACTTGCGGATCTCTTGCAGATACCGCGAGAGATTGCCCTCGGGTGCGATATTGAGGACGGCAGAGGCCACGATAGGCTCCTTTCGTCTGGGCGGCGGCTTGCGCTCGTCCACGATGGCACGAGCGAGTAACGCCGCGGACTGAAGATCAGTCCATCCAGTGGCGGGGATGTGACGTCCCGGCCGCTTGTCCCGATATGTCGGCGACGAAGGTCCGGACGGTGGTTCGGAGCGGCCCGCCTGGTCCGCTTCGATCGCGCTTCTTATACAGGACTTCGTCAGTCCTGTCAATAATGTTGACCTATTGGGTCAGCATTGTGGCGGATGCAGATCAGAGCGGAGAGCTAGAGTCAGCCTAGCATAGCAATCAGACCCGCCATATCGGTGGGCGGAGCGGCCTGGACCGCAAGGGGCTCTCCCGTGCGCGGGTGGGCGAAACCGAGGCTAGTTGCGTGCAGCGCCTGGCGCGGGAAGTCCAGAAGCGCGGACCGAGCCGGTTCCGGGACACCGCGGGACATGGCCGGTGTCCGGCGCAGGTACAGTTGATCGCCGATGATGGGATAGCCCCGGCTGCTCAGGTGCACCCGGATTTGATGGGTGCGCCCGGTGGCCAGCCGGCATTCGAGCAAGGCGATCGCGGCATGCCAGGCCCGCAGCGTGCTGTAGCGGGTGAGCGCCGGCTTGCCGCCGGTCGGGCGGACTGCCATCCGCTTGCGGTCGTGCGGATCGCGTCCAATCGCGCTCTCGATCGTCCCGGCCGTCGGCGTGGGCACGCCCCAGGTCAGGGCGACATAGGCGCGGTCGAGGTTGCGCGCCGCGAAGGCGGTGGTAAGGGCGGCCATCGCCAGCTCCGTCTTCGCCGCGACCATCACGCCTGAGGTGTCCTTGTCGAGCCGGTGCACGATGCCGGGCCGGTGCTCTCCGCCCACCAAAAGCTCGTCGCCGCAATGCGCGATGAGCGCGTTCACCAACGTACCGTCTGGGTTTCCGGGCGCGGGATGCACGACAAGCCCCGGCGGCTTGTCGATGACGATGAGGTCGGCGTCCTCATAAAGGATCGCCAGCGGGATCGCTTGGGCGGCCGGCCGCGCCGGTCGGGGCAGCGGCAAGGCCAGGGCATAGATGGCGCCGGAACGCACCGGCTCGGCCGGTTCGCGTAGTTCGGCCCCGTCGCGGCTGGCCGCCCCGGACTCGATCAGCGACTTGACCCGCGAGCGTGACAGCGTGCCGATGCGGCCGGCAAGGAAACGGTCGAGGCGTTCGCCGGCCGCTTCCGGGCCGGCGACGAGGCGGATCAGGCGTGAAGCGGCCGGGGGGTCCTCATCGTCGCGGAGCATGGCGGATGATGCGGGCGGCGACGAGGTATTGGAATGCGGATTCTGACAGCGGTGACGGTCGCCATGGGGGTGCTGATCCTGCTCGGTACCGCCGTGCTGGTGCTGGCAATCGTGCAGCGCGGGAGTTCGCCGGTACCTGGGGCGCCGATTGCCTTGCAGCTCAATGAGCCGCCAGGGACGCGCATTGCCGGGATCGTCGCCGTGAGCGACCGGCTGGCGGTGGAGTTGCAGGGCGGTGGGCCGGATCGCGTAGTTCTGGTGGATCCGCGGTCGGGGGTTGTTGCCGGCCGGATCATGCTGCGCCCGTAGGGGCGGTGCTTGAACCATGGCCGGGCCTGGCCTAGAAGCCGCGTGCGGTCCCGTTCGTCTAGAGGCCCAGGACACCGCCCTCTCACGGCGGCAACGCGGGTTCGAATCCCGCACGGGACGCCATGTCGGACAGAATTGCGGAACGCCGGGGTTGCCGAGCTGCCGCTTGGCTGCGCACCGCCATCCTGCATAGCACGGCTCCATGCGACAATAGAGCAGCAAGTAGCATCCGTTCCAGCAGGTTTCGGCTGATACCGCCTAGTATCAGCTCGCGGGTGCCCGAATTTCCGTAGCCGCCGACGACCAGCGGATCGGCCCCGACACCCGAGGCATGGGGCTAGAAGCCCAATTCGCCATAGAAATCGTCATCATGGGCCGGGCACTTGGACTCCGCCGCTTGTCTGCGTATCCAGGGGCGGCGATGCGGCACCGCCACCGCAGAGCGACCGCGAAACAAGCGCGAGAATGCCGCGATGAAGATCACCGAAGTCGAGCCCATCCTGCTGCGCGGCGATACGGTGTATAGTGTTGCGGCGGGTGCCGAGGAGGCCAGCGATAATGGCGACTGGCAGCTTCTGGTGCGTGTGGCCACCGATGAAGGGCTGACCGGCTGGGCGGATGCTGAAACGCTCGCCCCAGCGGCAGTGGCGATCATAGCCGGTCAGGGCATGTCGATCCTCGGCTTCCGTACGCTGGGCGACCTGCTGCTCGGCGAGAATCCGCTGGATGTCGAGCGGCTATGGGACAAGCTGTATATCGGCAGCGCCTATTACGGTCGGCGCGGTATCGCCATGCAATGCATCTCGGCGATCGACAACTGTTTGTGGTCAATCCGTGCGCAGGCGGCCGGCATGTCGCTGGCGCGCCTGCTCGGCGGCCGCCGACGCGAGCGCATCACCGCCTATGCCTCCACGCTGTTCCGGGAAACGCCGGAAGCGATGCAAGAGGCTGCCCGCGGTTACGTCGCGCGCGGGTTCCAGGCGGTGAAGTTCGGCTGGGGCATCTTCGGCGAAGACCCCGGGCGCGATCGCGAGCTTGTAGCCGCCGCGCGCGCTGCCCTCGGGCCGGAGCGCGACCTGCTGGTTGATCCCGGGTGGTATCCGGCAAGTTGGAAGGGCCCCGGCCGGATGCGCAGCCGGCGCGAAGCCGAGGCGTTGTGCGCCTGGCTCGCCGAGTACGATGTCGGCTGGGTGGAAGATTTCATCCATCCCGAACGCTTCGACGAATACGCCGCGATTCGCGCCCGCAGCCCCGTCCCGATCGCCGCCGGCGAGCAGGTGGCCACGATCTGGGATTTCACCCGCTTTATCAACGAAGGTTGCGTCGATGTCGTGCAGCCCGACCTGTCGCGCTGTGGCGGCGTTTCGGTGGCAACGAAAGTGGCGGCACTGGCCGAGGAAGCCGGTATCGATCTGGTGCCGCATTCCTGGCTCACGCACCTGCTGACCGGGTTCAGCCTGCAGTTGATCGCCACACTGCCGCGCGCCCGCTTCGTTGAGTTCAACGTGAGCCAAAGCCCGCTCACGCGCGGCATCGCGCGCGCGAGTTTCGCGCTGGCCGCGGATGGCACTGTGGCCATACCCGATACACCAGGTATCGGCGTTGAGGTTGATGAGGATTTCATCGCCCGGCATCGGGTGAGCTGATGCACCGCCTGATCGTCCGTCCGTCGGGCATCGACTTCGAATCACCCGGTCGCCGTGATTACCACATCGCGTTGGAGCATGACTCGATCTGGGGCCACCACCTGATGCCGCGGACAGTTACGACCGGTCCGCAGCCAAAACCGGGTCAGGGACAGGTGGCGCGGTTTGCGCTCGGCACCAGCTTCCATCCCATCACGGATGCCGAACAGGGAAAGCTGATCGAGGAGACCGCCCGCTGGTTCGGCACCCCAGTCGTGATTGCGTACCAGAACGAAACGCCGGCCTGCCGGCACCGCTGTGGGGCTGTTGCACGATTTCGAGCGGCTCGACCTCGGTCCCTGGCCGGTCCGGGCCGGGGTGGACGGCGTGGTGATTGCGCAAACCTGGGCGGCTCCGGTGCGGCAGGGTCAGCATATTTTGGGCACCGGCGTCTATCCTCGCATGTAGTAGAAGGATTCGTGTGGAGCAACAAAGACGCGAGATTCCCGGTATGCATACCGTTCTACTTAAGAATAGATGAGGAAAAGTCGATCGGTCTTCTAAGCTTAGAACCGCAGCGGCGGAGTTTGGCTAAGATGCGGCAAATGACCCTGGCTTCGGCGAGTTTCGAGCGGTATGGCAAACTGACCCGCCGGGCGGCCTTCCTCACGGAGATGGAGAAAGTGGTGCCGTGGGGTGAGCTGTGCGCCGTGGTCGAGCCGGTCTATCCGAAGCCCGGCAACGGCCGGCCGCCGATCGGCCTGGAGCGGATGTTGCGCATTTACTTCCTGCAGCACTGGTTCACCCTGTCGGATCCGGCGATCGAGGAAGCCCTGTATGACTCGGCGTCGATGCGACGGTTCGTCGGCATCGAGCTGGGACGCGAGCCGGTGACGGACGAGACGACGGTCTGCCGGTTCCGTCACCTCCTGGAGCAACACAATCTGGGTGAGGCGCTGTTCGATCGTGTGAACGCGCATCTGGCCGATCGTGGCTTGACCGTGGCCGGTGGGACGATTGTTGATGCCACCATCATTGCCGCCGCCGAGCTCGACCAAGAACGCCGCCGGGGCACGCGATCCGGAGATGCACCAGACCCGCAAGGGCCAGCAATGGTATTTTTGGGAAGAACCGTGGCAAGTCGAGCGTGCGTGCCAAGGTGGAGCAAGCTTCGGGGTGATCAAGCGGGTGTTTGGCTTTGCCAAGGTGCGTTACCGCGGTCTGACGAAGAACACTCACCGTGTGCTGGTGAGCTGCGCACTGGCCAATTTGTTCATGGTCCGGCACCGATTGCTGCGCGCCTGACCGGCGTGGTGTGTCCAGCATCGGCTGGCGGCCATGATGCGTTGCAGAGCCGCTCTGTATTGTCTCCGATGACGTGGAATGTCTCGCCTGCTGATTCCGCGCATCAGCCGATCGGTCCGCTTCCGATCCATCCCCCCCGGCCCAGGATTGTTCAGAGGTTCCCTAGATTTCGATAATCTCGGGTCTCCGGTTCGTTTGAAAATTTTTGAGCAATTCTCTGGACGTTGGCGGGGGTTAACGCAACCAATAACAATTCCCCCCGTCGATTTTGACGCCCACCTGACCTGTACATGTTGCAACAGTAACCCTGCACATATCCGTATTGAATTCCGCCATCATATTGACCGTTGGCGTATTAAGGCGGCAGAGGTCCATTCTGACGCGAGCCATCGTCGCGAGGCTCGGCGCTAGCGAAGGGAAGCAATCTCCCGGACGATGCGGGGGATTGCCGCGTCGCTGCGCTCCTCGCAATGACCCCAGAAGCGGTCAGATTTCAGCCGCGACATTCAGGTGTTTTCCGCAGCCTGTTATTCAACGCAGGCCCATCATCCGGCTCGGCCGGGCTATCAACGACTCCCTTCATGCGTCCAGATAAATTCATGGATGGCGCCTTCGCGAGGCCATGACAAGTTGGGCCGTGCTGCGCAGAAACTGGTATCGTGGTACCAAAGGCACGAGCCGGCGGCCCGTGTCTCGGCCGTTGTCCAGGAGGCTGTAGACAGGTTGGGTGGCGCCGTGCCGCGGGCGCTGGATCGCCACGCCCCCTTCGGGGGCTCGCGATGACGGGTTACGATTGCCTGCCTCGGTATCATATGTCATGCTCTGGCTCGACCGAGCAATTCGGCGACTTCCTTAATGCGTCCAGATAAGGTGGTGAGTGATCCGCGTTGCTTCGAAATGCGCGGTGCTGCGCCCCTACCCCTCCCGCAAGGCGAGGGGGAGTTCGGCACGTCACTCACCTGGGGCGAGCCGTGCAGACAGGCAATCACCGCGTCAGTATCGGCGTCCGGGATGGTGGCCGCAGCGAAGGCCGGCATCTGCTGTGCAGGCCAGTGACGCACTGCGGCCGGGTTCCGGATCAGGGCGCGCAGGCCGGGCTCGGTGAGATGAGCCACAGGCGTCATTAACGGGAGCAGGTCGGGCTCCATGGTGCCTGGGCCGTTGCAGGCGAGCCGATGGCAGGGCAGGCAGTTGGCGATGAACACCACCTGCCCGCGCCGGGCCGGCGCGTTCGCCGGCGCCCCCGCCGTGTTCTGGTGTCTCCGCTCCATTCGGCGCAAGGTACAGGCGTGGACCAGGAAGAGTTCCGGATCGAAGTCAAACGCGGCGCGGAGCTCCAGTCGGTAGTCCCCGCTGTCGCCCAGCTCCGGACTGACGTGTTCCGCGACTGGCCTTATCTGTATGAGGGCGATCCGGCCTATGAGGAGCGTTATCTCGCGACCTGCGCCGAGAGCCCGCGCGCAGCCGTGGTGGTGGCCCGCGCCAACGAGGCGATTGTCGGCGCATCCACCTGCCTCCCGCTCGTGGACGAGACGAACAACGTGAAAGCGCCATTCGTGGCGCGCGGCTGGGATCCGGCCCGATTCTTCTACTTTGGCGAATCCGTGCTGTGGCGTGAGTTCCGCGGGCGCGGCATCGGCGTGGCGTTTTTCGCGGCACGGGAGGCCCATGCCCGGGCGGTCTCCGACTGCGACTTTGCCGTATTCTGCGGCGTGGTTCGCCCGCCCAATCATCCGGCCTGCCCGCCGGACTATTTGCCCCTCGATCGCTTCTGGACGCGGCGCGGCTTCACCCGTCGGCCCGACCTGATTTGCAGGATGGCGTGGAAGGAAGTGGGCGCGGACAGCGAATCGGAGCATGAGCTGGTGTTCTGGATGAAATCCCTGAGCGGAGCGCCACTCCCGCCATGAGCGCGCTTCGGCTCGGCCTTTTGCAGTACGAGGTGACGGCGCCGACGAGCCTCGATCTGTTCGCGGCCAAGCTCGACCGGCTGCTCGCCGGAGGTGTTGCGGGCGGCGCATCGCTGCTGGTGTTGCCCGAATATGCGTGCATGGAGGTCGCGGCAGGGTTCGCCAGTGTCGGCGACCCGGCGGCCGAATTGCGCGCAGTGTGTGACGTCGCGGAAGAGCTGCTCGGGATTTTTATGCGAGCCGCGCAACGGCATGGCGTCTGGTTGTTACCTGGTTCGATGCCATGGCCGGACCGCGATCACGTCTGCAATCGTGCCCCGCTGATTGCGCCCGACGGCAGGCTCGCGTTCCAGGACAAATCGGCCATGACACGGTTTGAAACCGAGTCATGGGGCGTCGTATCAGGCGCGCCGCCTGGCGTGTTCGAGACGCAATGGGGACTGATCGGGATCGCGATCTGCTATGATGTCGAGTTTCCGCCGCTGGTTCGCGCCCAGACACTGGCGGGCGCGCGGCTGATCCTGGTGCCAAGCTGTACCTGATACGCGGCACGGTTTCAACCGTGTTTGTGTATCGGCGCGGGCCCGGGCGATCGAAAATCAGTGTTTCGTTGCCGTGGCACCGACGGTCGGGGATACTCCTTCGCTCGCCACGCTGGATACCAACCGCGGCTATGCGGCGGTGTTCGGCCCTGTGGATCGCGGGTTTCCGGAAGACGGGGTGATCGCGTGCGGCGAAGCGGATCGCGGCATGTGGGTGTTCGCCGATCTCGACTTCGCCGCACTTGATACGGTGCGAAAGAACGGAGCGGTGCGCAACTTCCGGGACTGGCAGGACTGGCCGGCCGAAAGCCCGATTATCCGCCTGCGTGCAATGGAGGAGACATGAACGAGCAGGCGGCCGTGGTGGTGCAGGCATATTATGAGGCGTTCAACCGTGGCGACTGGGCCGGCATGGTGGCGCTGCTCACCGACGACGTTGCGCATGACATCAACCAGGGGGCGCGCGAGACAGGGCGTGAGCCGTTCCGTCGCTTTCTGGCGCATATGGAACGCTGCTACCGGGAGGAACTCCGGGAGATCGTCGTGCTGACGGAGCCTGCCGGCGAACGCGCCGCCGCAGAGTTCGTGGTGCACGGGACGTATCTCGGGACCGACGGGGATCTGCCGCCGGCGAAGGGCCAGACTTACGTGCTGCCGGCCGGCGCATTCTTTGCGTTGCGGGAGGGACGGATCGCCCGCATCTCCAATTACTACAATCTGCAGGATTGGCTTCGGCAGGTCAGCTAGCGACAACTCCGCGCCGGGAACTCCCCTAGGTTATTCTGACAAACGTCGGCTGCAGAAGGAGGTTCGCCGGTCGAGACCGTCGGCGCCGGTGTAATACCAACCGCCCTATCCGATGACCGGTCCGGACCATTTGGCCCAGGCGCGTTGCGTGATGGAAGCGATGCGCTGCGGCGCGGCGATGAGCTGGTTCCAAGCGTGACAACATGCCTCGAGGATGGCTTCGTAGGTGTCCCAGACGCGGTGGCTGAGCAGGTTGCCGCGCAGGAATTCCCAGACATTCTCCACCGGGTTGAGTTCGGGCGCGTAGGGCGGCAATCGTAAAAGCACGATGTTGTCCGGCAGCCTGAGCCGCGGCGAGCTGTGCCAACCGGCGCCATCCAGCACCAGAACCGCGATCGCGCCCGCCGACACGCGTCGGCTGATCGCAGCCAGATGTTCGTTCATCGCCGCGATGTTCACCTCCGGCATGACGATCGCCGCGCCGGTGCTGCGCTGCGGACAGATCGCGCCGAACAGATAAGCCCACCGGTAGCGTCGATCCCGCGGAGCACGCGGACGGGAGCCGCGTTTCGCCCACATCCGGGTTATCGTCCCCTGCTGCCCCACCCGAGCTTCGTCCGTGAACCAGACCTCCACTGGCTTGCCGGCTGCCTCGGGCGCTTGTGGCCACTCCTCGACGCCCGGAGGTTCGCCAATCAATTCGGCACAGAGGAGGCAAAAACCAAATGCTCGAAGGGCTCAAGAGGGCTGGATTTAATTGACCGCAGCGAGTGTTGCGCGAACTCCTGGATCCCGGGTTCAAGCGGCTCCGCGTCCGCTCCGGCGAAAAGCCGGCGCCCTGTGTTGGTATTCAGTCCTCCGGCTTCAACTGCTTGCCGATGAAAACGGAAACCCGTTGCAGGCTGATCCCGTCGTCCTCGATCGAAGCCGGGGGCAGTGTTTCGATCACGGCAAAACGTGAGGTCAGCTCCCGGCGCGTCCGTTCCGGATGATCGAGCGCGAGCACCAGCATGTCGTCGCCGACGAAAGCGGATTTGGGGTGATCGAAGCCGAACTCGCGCGCATCACGATTGAGCACGACCACGATCACCCGCGGTCCGAGCGCGTAGGCGATCTTGCCGGCGTCGCGCCAGTTCGACACGCCCACGATCGTGCCGGCGGTGAGCAGGTCTCGCTGGGTGAGCTGGATGCGTAAGGAGGTCCAGTCAATTCCTTCGATTTCCGGATCATGCCGCGCGAACGCGGTGATCGCCGGATGCAGCCAAAGAAGACGGAGATCGGTGGCGATTACCGTTACAGCCGCCAGTAGCAGAACCGCAGTGCCGGCCAGCGTCGCGCGGACCCAGCGAAGGTTGATCCGCTCGGCTACCGCCGCGCCGAGCAACGGAAACAGCATCAGGTAGCCGGGTGCGGCCCAGTGGAACAAGACGCGTTGGCTCGACCATAGGGCGATCAGCGCGAAGGCGATGATGGGCGGCGCGGCCAGGCAGCAGAGCAGCCAGGAGCGCCACTCGATCGGGCCGCGGCGGAGGGCGATGATAAAGACGACCATCATCGGCAGCCAGATCCAGGGCAGCACGAACAACGCCTCGCCTGCGAGCACGATGAAGGGTTGGGCCGGATGGAAGCGCAGTCCGGCCGCACGCTCGCCCTGGAAGGCGAAGGAGGCCCAGCCATGCGCGGCGTTCCAGGCGACGACGGGGGAAAATATCAACGCGACGATAAGGCCGGCGAGATAGGGCTCCGGGCGTGTCAGCCATCTTCGGTGCGGCGGACTTGTCAACAGATAGAGAAATACGCCGGCGATGGTCAGCACGGCGCTGTATTTCGCAAACAATGCGAGGCCGGCGCAGATGCCGGCGCCGGTCCACCACCGCAGCGCGAGCGCGCCACGGGCGGGCAGGGCGTTCATCAGGCACAGCGCGGCGCCGAGCAAGGCGCAGTCGAGCGGGCCATCGGGCAGGACCCAGGTCCCAGTCGTGACGCTGAACACCGGCGAGAGGCTCAGCAGCACCGCTGCCCAAAGCCCGGCGCGGCGGTCGAATACCGCGGCTCCGAGCCGGTAGATCAGCCAGGCGGAGAGCGCGAAACAGGCGATGAAGGGGAGACGGACAGCGAGCGGCGTTTCGGTGTTGAAGAGATGTGCCGAGGCCCATTGCAGCCACCATGCGGCTGGCGGGTGGTCGAAATAGCCGAGCCGCAGGTTGCGGCCGGTTGCAACCATGTAGCTTTCGTCCACGCCAAGGCCGGTAGCCTGGGCGAAGATGAGGCGCAGTGCCGTGGTTGCGGTGATGAGGAGGAGGACCAGGCGGTGGGGTGGGGTACCCCTCCTCCCCAACCCTCCCCCACAAGGGGGGGGCCGCAAGCGGGAGAGGTGTGGGGGTGGGCGATGCGGGGTCGGTTGGTTTCGAGCCAACATCAACCGGTCGCAGGGCAGAAAGCGCAGCGCAGTCAGCGCCTCAGGTGTATGTCGCTGCGTCGATCATCATGCCGCCGTCGGGGAGGCGGTAGGCGTCGTTCAGATTCTTGTCGCGTCCGCCGATGACTTTCTCCACGCCGATGAACACCCAGGCGGCGTCGTCCCAGATGCGCTTCTGCGCGTCGGCGTAGAGGCCGGCCCGCTTTTCGGCATCCGCCGTCTCAAGGGCGGCTTGCAGGTCAGCGTCCACCGCGGAGTTGGAGTAGTAGCCGACATTGTAGAGCGAGGGCGGGAAGGCGCTGGTGGCGAATAACGGCCGCAGCGCCCAGTCGGCGTCGCCGGTCGAGGAGGACCAGGCGCCGTAGTAGAGCTCGAGCTTGGAGTCCTCGTAGTGCTGCACCGTCCAGATCCGCGAGGCCATCACGCCGCCTTCCAGCGCCTCGACATGCACCTTCACGCCGATCGCGGCGAACTGCTGCTGCAGGAACTGCATTCCGGTGACGGAGAGGGTGTTGTTGGCGCCCCACATCGTGGTTTCGAAGCCGTTCGGATGGCCGGCGTCCGCCAGAAGCTGTTTCGCCTTGGCCGGGTCGTACGGGTAGGCCGTCTGCTTCGAATAGAAGGTCACGAGCGGCGGCTCGGCAGACAGCAGCGGGTCGGCGAAGCCGTTATAGACCACCCGGATGAAGGCCTGCTTGTCCACGGCGTGGTTCAGGGCGCGGCGCACGCGGGGGTCGTCGAAGGGCTTCTTCATCACGTTCATCGCCATGTAGCGGGCGACGATCGAGGGGTCGTTGACCAAGTCGAGCTTGGGGTTCGCCTGCACGACTTTCGCGAGCTGGGGCGGGACGGGGTAGATGAACTGCGCCTCGCCGGCCTGGAGCATGGCGATGCGGGCGCCGTCTTCGGGGTTGCTGCGGATAGTGATGTCGTTCAGGTGCGGCAGCCCGGTCTGCCAATAATTCGGGTTCTTGCGCACCTTCAGCGTGTCCGGCGTCCAGCTTGTGAAGACGAAGGGGCCGGTGCCGACCGGATTGCGGCCGAGATCCTTGCCGTATTTCTGGATTGCCGCGGGGCTTTGCAGTTGCAACGCGGGATGCGCCACGGTCGGCAGGAAGGCGCCGAACGGCGATTTCAGCACGCATTTCGCGGTGTGCTGGTCCACTGCCTCGACGCGATCGAGCATCGCGATCAGCCCCTGCCGCTTCAGGTGGTTGGCGGGATTGGCGATGCGCTCGAAATTGACCTTAACCGCGTTGGCATCGAATGGGGTGCCGTCCTGGAACTTGATGCCCTGGCGCAGGTGGAAGGTGAACTCGGTGGCGGCGTCGTTGGCCTCGTATTTCTCGGCCAGCAGCGGGACGACCTTCATGTCCTTGTCGAAGGACAGCAGCCCTTCCAGCATCAGACGGGCGGCGGATTGCGAGAGCGTGTCGTTGGCATCCGCCGGGTCGAGCGTTAGCAGGTTGGCGTTCACGCCGACGGTGAGGCTGCCCGATTTCGTCTGCGCTCTCGCCAAATTCGCGAATGCCAGGCCGGATGACGCGGCGGTGCCCGCCAGCAAGGCCCGGCGTGAGATATCCATGCGATGGGGCATGATTGGTCTCCTTCCCTGGATCAGAAAAGACCGCCGACAGGATGGCGCGCGACGTAATGGTCGGGGCCGACCTGCACGAGGGGCGCAACCCTGGGCGGATCGTCGAAGCGGCGCAAGGGCGACGGCACTTCACTGTCGTCGAGCGCGCGGTCGTGACCGCGGCGGCGCGGGTCGGGCACCGGGACGGCGGCCAAAAGGCGGCGCGTGTAGGCGTGCTGCGGGTCGTTCAGGACCGCTTGGCGCGGCCCGATCTCCACGATCTGGCCGAGATACATTACGGCGACGCGGTGGGCCACGCGCTCGACCACGGCCATGTCGTGTGAGATGAAAAGATAGGCCAGGCCCAGGCGCGCCTGCAGCGCCATCAGCAGATTGACCACCTGGGCGCGGATGGAGACGTCGAGCGCGGCGACGGCTTCGTCGGCGATGATCAGTTGCGGCTCGCTGGCCAGGGCGCGGGCGATGCAGATGCGCTGGCGTTGGCCCCCGGAGAGTTCGTGCGGGTAGCGGCGGGAGAAGTCCTCGGGCAGGCCGACCTGGCGCAGCAATTCGGCGACACGCCGTTCGACAGCGGGGCCGGCGGCGAGGTGGTGCGTGCGGATCGGCTCGGCGATCGAGAAGCCGACGGTGAGGCGCGGATCGAGCGAGGCGAACGGATCCTGGAAGACGTATTGGATGCCTCGGCGGAGCAGGGCCTCGTGGGCGGGGTCGAGCTCGGTCACGTCCTGGCCGTCGAGGGCGATGCGGCCCGACTCGGGCTGTTCCAGGCGGATAATGCTGCGGCCGGTGGTGGATTTGCCGCAGCCTGACTCGCCGACGAGGCCGAGGGTTTCGCCGGGACGGATGATGAAGCTGACATGCTCGACCGCGTGGATGCGCCCGAGCCGGCGGGCGAGGAGCCCGCGACGGACGTCGAACCGGGTGACCAGTTCCTGGACGGTGAGGACCGGGGCGGCGTCCGGGCGCACCGTGTCTTGCGGCGGGGGAGCGGTGTCAGGGGTGCCGGGTTCGGGGAAGGGGCGGGGCAGGGGATCGTCGGCGAGGCTGCCGAGCACCGGCACGGCGGCGAGCAGGGCCTGCGTGTAAGGTTGGCGCGGGGCGGCGAAGAGCGGCACGGCGTCGCCTTCCTCGATCTTCTCTCCGGCGCGCATAACGACGACGCGGTCGGCGATTTCGGCGACGACGCCCATGTCGTGGGTGATGAACAGCAGGCCCATGCCGAGCTCGGCCTGCAGGGCGCGCATGAGCCGCAGCACCTGTGCCTGCACGGTGACATCGAGCGCGGTGGTCGGCTCGTCGGCGATCAGCAGGCGGGGCCGGCAGGAGAGCGCGAGGGCGATCATGACGCGCTGGCGCATGCCGCCGGAGAGCTGGAACGGATAGCGATCGAGTTGGGTGGCGGCTTCGGGGATGCGCACGCGGTCCAGCATGCGGCGGGCTTCCGTGCGGGCGGCGGTGCGGCCGAGGCCCTGGTGCAGCATGACGGCCTCGGCGATCTGGTCGCCGATGCGCAGCACCGGGTTGAGGCTGGTCATCGGCTCCTGGAAGACCATGGCGATCTCGGGCCCGCGCAGGTTGCGCATGCGCTCCTGGCTGGCCTGGGCGAGGTCTTCCACGGCGCCGTCCCGGGTGCGGAAGCGGACGGCGCCGGAGTTGATGCGGCCACCGGCGTAATCGAGCAGGCGGGTGATGGCGAGGGCGCTGACGGATTTGCCGGAGCCGGATTCGCCCACGATGGCGACTGTTTCGCGCTCGGCGACGCGGAGATCGAGGCCGCGCACGACGGCGATCCGGCTGTGTTCCTGCGCGAAGGAGATGGTCAGGCCCGTGACCTCGAGCAGCGGGCCGGCGGTTTGGCTCACCCGCCGCCTGTCGCCAGGCCGTAGCCGCGCGGGTCTGTGGCCCAGCCGCAGGATCCGTTCTCGCCGGGGAGGTATTGCCAGCAGCCGATGACATTGGCCCGGCCCGGTTCCGGCACGGGGACCGGCATCGGCTGGCGGCTGCGGAGCGTGTTCATCATGGCGACGGCGGCGGCGAGGGCGGCGCCTTCCTGGCCGGAGCCACCGGCTTCGGCCCGGAACGCGCGGGTGGGCGGGTTCCAGGTCATCGCGGCGGCGAGCAAAGGCGGTGGTGCGACAGCGGGGGAGGCGGCGAGCAGGAAGCCCATGCCGGGCACGATCCGGCCGGTGCCGAACAGGTTGTCCATGGTCACCGCGCAGGCCACGGCGTTGCCCTTGGAGTCAAGCGTCAGGAATGTTGTGGATGCGGGCAAAGGGGGCAAGCTTCCGGCCGGGAGTTGCTGAGAGATCAGGGCCTGCGGATCGCCGCCGGCGACGCGCCATCGGACGGCGACGGCGAGGGCGCGGGCAGCGGCGTCGCTGAAGGCGGCGGGGTTTTGCTGCAGGACGGCGAAGGCGGCTGCGGCGGCGAGTCCGCCATCAGCCGGCGGGGGCAGGAAAGCGACGCGGTCGTTGCGATAGGGGAGGGTGATCGCCACGGCGGTGCGGGGCAGGGCGCGGCGCAGCGATTCCAGGCTGAGCGGGCCGCCGGCAAGGGGCGAGGCCTGGACGAGCTGTTGGGCCAGGGTTCCCTGGTAGAAATCGCCGACGCCTTGCGTTCGCAACTCGGTCAGGGTCGCTGCCAGGGCGGGTTGCCGGAAGCTTTGTCCGACATTCAGCGGGACGCCGTTGGCACTGAAGACAGTGCGTGCCTGCGGATCGGCGAAGAGAGGGCCGGACACGATGTCGAGGTCCTGGACGAAGGCACGCGAGGCGTCGGTGCCGAGGCGAGCGAGGGCCTCGGCGGGTGCGATGAGGCGGGCGAAATCGCCCGTGCCGTAGCGGGCGTGCAGCAGATAGAGGCCGCGCGGCAGCATGGGCAGGGCGGCAGGGCGGTCGCCGGTGGCGATTGGTTGGGCGGGGGCCTCGGGGGTGAACAGGATCGCCTCGGGGACGCCTTTGTTGATCGAGTTGCGGCCTGGGGCGAAGGCGAGGCAGGCGCCGCTGCCGCCGAGGCCGGCGCGCGAGGGAAGCGTGACCGAGAGGGCGAAGCCGACGGCGACGGCGGCGTCGGCGGCGTCGCCGCCTTCCGACAGGACCTGGCGGCCGATCAGCGCGGCGCGGGGCTCATCGGCGACAACGCCGCCGAGAAAGCCGGTGATGTGGCCCGGCTGGCCGACGGGGGGTGTGGGGGGGCCGGAGAACATGCCGCAGGCGGTGAGGGCCAAGGGGAGTGCCAGGGCGCGGGCCGCCCGGGCCGCCCGGCGGGCGGCGGTTCCGACGATGCTGCGCAACCTGGCGTTTTCCCTGCGTTTTCCGGCGCGTTGCCATTAGACGCGTTCGCCGTCAGCGGCAATGTCGGAGATTGGGCCTTGCTGTCGAATGGGGATTGTTCCATCCCCGGGGTTGATCAGAAGGGCGGGGACGGGCGGATGTTGTTGCGATGGCTTCTTGCGGGGCTGGTGGCGCTGGGGTTGCTGGGGGTCGGGCGTCCGGCAGCCGCGGATCAGTTCACGCCGGCGCAGCGGGCAGAGATCGTGCGGATTCTGCGGGATGCGCTGAAGAGCGATCCTTCGATTTTGCGAGACGCGGTGGCGGCGTTGCAGGCGGATGAGGCGGCGCAGCATCGCAAGGCGGTGTTGGCGCATGAGGATGCGCTGATCAGGCCGGACGATCCGGTCGCCGGGAATCCGCAGGGGAAGGTGACGATTGTCGAGTTCTTCGACGTGCGGTGCCCGTATTGCCGGACGCTGGAGCCGGACATGGCTGCGCTGCTGCGGGCCGATCCGGGCGTGCGGGTGGTTTATAAGGACCTGCCGATCCTGGGGCCGGGGAGCATTCTGGGCTCCAGGGCGTTGTTGGCGGCGGAGAAACAGGGCGGGTACGACAAGCTGCGGTCGTTGCTGATGCGGGGGTCGCCGGATGTGACGGAGGCGTCGGTCAGGGCTGCGGCTGGGCAGGCGGGGCTGGATTGGGCTCGGTTGCAGCAGGACATGAATGATCCGGCGGTGCAGCAGAGGTTGAATGACAACCTGAAGCTGGCGCGGGAGATCGGGATCGAGGGGACTCCGGCGTTGGTTATTGGGGGGGATCTGTTGCCGGGGGCGGTGGATCTGGCGGAGCTGAAACAGGCGGTGGCGAAGGCTCGGGCGAAGGATTAGGTGTTGGTGGGGGGGTGGCTTGGCGCGGCTCGGGTGGTGAGACGATGTGTGGGTAATTGCGTGGCCCGGGCGTGGGGTGCGGTTTCAGGGCGAAGTGTACACTTGGCCGATTTTGGGGTGTGCCGAGTGTACACTTGCGGGTTTTGGGGCGGCATGAAGTGTACACTTGGGCTGTTTGGGGCGTCGTGAAGCGTACGTTTGGGCTGCAAACGGGTGTGCGAAGCGTACGCTTGGGGCGCCTCCGGTGTCTCGATGTTTGGACGAGTGTTGAGGCGGTCTGGATTGCGGTCGACCCTGTCCAATTGCTGTCAGCCGGCTGCGGCGAGCGAGGCCTTGAGGCCGGCCCAAATGCCGGGACAGAATCGAAAGGCCGTTGGACTGTCAGGTTTGCTGGCGGTTGCCCCGGTTCAGTGGTCGGGCTCTGACCCGTCGTCTGCTTCCCAGGGGAGGTTCACATCGGGCAGACGGAGCGGAACGCGATACGCGAGATAGCAGGCGGACAGCGCGCGGAGGAAGCCGTCGATATCCTGAGGATATCCTTCAATTCCTTGCAGACGCTGGACGAATGACTTCCACGCGGAGCGATCAGCACGCAGTCTGTCGATCCACTCGATGGCGGCGAGGTACTCGGCAGCGGGGTCAAGGCTGAATCGCAGCACGGGCGTACCGCCGAAGATACGACGTTCGAGAATTCCATCCGAAACGAGCTGATCCAGCAAAATCGGCGGATCGGCAAGACTTCGTTCCGCGAGAGCGGCTAACGCTGTATCCGGACGGAAGTCCCCAGGCAGGAAATTGTCCCCCAAACTGACGACCGCGGTCACGCGTGCAGCTAACACGACGCTTTCTACAGGAATAATACCTGTGCCAGGAATTGGCTCAGGGTGAGAACGTCGGATGTAGTCGATGAATATCTCTGGGATGTCGTGCGGCAGATCCTCGAGGCCAATACCTTGACGAGCGCGCTTGACAGCGCTGTCGATAAACAGCTTGGCCAAAAGCGGCGTCACCGACGTTGATATGCCACCAGCTTCGGCGAGCGCCAGCACTCTTTCTCCGAGCTGCACCTGGGCAGTGGAGCAAACAGGTCAGCTTGGCTGCTGCGGTTGAGATATTCAAAGATGAAAGGAATGAGGCGATCGCCGGTGAGCCGCTGCGGAAAGAGGGTTGTTCTGTCAACAGGTCCGAAATCAGGCTCACGCCGAGCGGTGACGATCAGGGCATTCACCGGCATTTCTTCCGCGAAGATCCTCTCAACGTGCCTCTGCGTTGCGTCGCTGCGTTCGGACAGAGCATCGACGACGACGACGAGCCGCTGATTGCTGAGCAGACTACGAACCAAATCGGTAGGAATCTCCTCTGGCCCGAGCATTCTGCGCAATGCGGCGTTGATCGAGTCGACGAGGTTGGTGGTTTCCTCCAGCACGAAGATCGGGAGCATGCGATGGGGGAAGAGACGATCCGCTGAGTTGTCCGACATCGCCCAGCGTGCCATCGCGCAGGCGAGGGTGGACTTGCCGGAGCCGCCCAGGCCGATGATGGACACGACGGCGCGCGACTGTTTGAGCCAAGCGCGTGCAGCCTCGGGATTCGGCTGTGTGACCAACGCCCCCGTTTCGAGCTCGCCGACGCGAACGGAAAGTGGTACATAAACCCGGCGCTGTCGGTACAAGCTCAGTTGATCGATCGCGGTTCTGATCTTGGACACGTATTTCTCGACCCAAGCGTCAAGGAGATCGGGTTTATCGAGAAAGCTTTCGCGAGCGGTAGGGCCGAGGCTGCCAATGCGGGCGTCACCGCTGACGAATTGGCGGTCCAGGCGCAGCGTACGCGGTTGTGACGAACAAACCAGGGGAGCGCCAGCTTCTCCAGCCCATACCGGGCAATGCCGACGATCCAGCCGAAGTTGCCTTTCGGCTTCGGCAAAGCCTCCAGGCCGGCAGGAGCACCGAATCCAGCAAGCGCAGCAGGTCTGATCCAGAGCAGCGAGGCAAAATAACCAACATATAGAGCAAGAATCAGCAGACATCCTAACGTCGCCAGTATCGCTGCGCGATGATCGCGCCACAGCACCAAAGCAAGGGGGTCTGACGGCTCGAAGATGAAAGTTCCGATCGAAACTGGCGCAAGGGTTGGACCGCCATCATCGATGGCCACGCGGTAATCAACCGGGCTGTTCGGCGCGATCGAGTATTCTGCGGGTTTCCAGCGTGTGTGCCAGCGGCCTTCCGAGTCAGCCGACGTGATCGGCTGGCCCACGGTCTTCCAGTCCCACGGGCGGCGTGAGCCTCTACCCGAATCTTGCGGATCGGAGCAGCACCATCGTGCGTAACCGCAAATGACACATCCACGGCACCGTCGGCCATTGTGGTCGCTTTGGGCGCGTCGGCAGCAGGTGCAAGGGGAACCCTCGGGGAGAAATAGATGCGAGCGGCATGCAACATCGCGCCACCCAATCCGACCGCCCAGCCGGTCTGCGCGTCGGCGAAGTGAACGCCGTAGAGAGTGCCGGGGCCGCTGTGCTGCGGCTCCCAGCTGGTGCCGCCGTTGCGGGTGGCGAGGATGGTGCCGTCGCTGCCGACCGCCCAGCCGATCCGGGTGTTCACGAAAGTTACCGCCCGCAGTTCCTGATTCCGGAACGGACTGTCCCAAACTACCCAGAACGAGTTTTCAGGAGCTGGCCTGGCCGTGGCAAGCCGGCAAGCCGGCAAGCCGGCAAGCGACGAGAAGCAAACCGAGCAGGATTTCGAGCGATCCAAGGCTGCGTCGCATAGGGCGAATCCGTCGATTCCCTGCGTATAGAAAAGCATATCTCTGCCGCCGCGATGGCCGCAAGGAGAATGCTTGTCTAAGCACTGCGGCAAGAGTTCGCACCTTGCCGAGCCGTGCATGGAGATCGCCATCCAGCGACGATCACTTGTCAGCACCTATGGAACGACCTATTTGCGGCTCCATGCTTATGACCGATTGGATAGCGGTTTGCAACGTGGTTGCGACAGTGATGGCCGTTTTGGCCGCTCCGATCGTTGCTCTGCGAGTGGGGGCGAAATTTCAGGAACGCGCCAATGCGCGACAGCAGCAACTTGAGCTTCTAGCTGTACCTGATGTCCCTACGACACCAACCACTTTCGCCAGAGAATTTTCGCGCGCTGAACTTGGTCGATGTCGTTTTTGTCGATGCCCCGCCTGTGCGGGAGGCCTGGAGCAAGTATTTCTCGGCCGTCAACGATGCCTCTCTGAATGTTGGGCCGGGGTTCTCCGTGAGAGAGGAGAAACGACGAGATCTTATGATTGCTATTATTCAACATCTCGGACTTGGATCTAAGATATCGACCTCCGATCTTCTGCGTACATACGTGCCTGCTTCGGTGGCCGAGGCCGAATACCTGGCCGTTTGGGAGCGAATCAAACGTCGGACAGATCTTCGGGAGGAGTTCATCAAGCGAGGGATTGGATTCCCCGATTACCAGCCGCTTTCTTTCCCACCTATTCCGACCCCTCAGGCCGCGCCATCCGCCAATGGAGTTGATCAGGCTCAGCCTGACGGCAGGCGTCTCTAGTCGTTGCGAACGTCTCACCATCGGTTGTAGTGCTTCCTTGGGTCGCATTGCGACTAACCCTGACCTTGGAAAATTCGGAGCCGGTGCGCCGAGCTTGGCCGACGCTCAGCCGGCGCGCAGCAATAGCGGCACGGACGGCGACAGCGACTACGTCAGCGCGACAATATTACGGCGAGGTTTTGCCGTTCGTGTTCGTTAGTCTGCTTTCGAGGTTGTCAACACGCTTCGACATTCGATCCAGCATGGTGGTGATAGCCAGTTGGGCGTTCAGCATGGCACGTATCTGGTCGGCCAGGGTGGTGTGTCGCTGAGCGGCCTCTGCCACGCAGTTCTGGTTGCCCTTGTGGTCATCCACGCAGCAGAAGACTTCTCCCGCGGTTGTGCACGCTATGTAGTGCGGGTGAGCGGCGCCGTTGCGAATGTCCGCCTGGCCTTGAATGAAACACTGCAGGGCACCTTCGTTGTTCACCCAATTGGCGTTGCATTTGGATCCGTCCGTCTGGGCAGGCTGAGGCGAGAGGGGAGATCAGGGCAAACAGGATGGGCAGGGCGAGGCGGCGCGCCGGCGGGTTGTTGCATTGCTTCCTCTTTGTTTCTTTGGTGATTGCAGCATGCGCGGTGCGGTGGGAAGACTACAAGCCGGCAAAAGCCAGGCCGAGATGGGAACTCGACGGCGCCTACCGTCTCATCCCAGAAAAGACGTGGATGACCGGGCCAAGCCCGGTCATGACGATGGTGGGGCGGGCTTTGCGCGCGGCGGCCTCAACGGATTGCCAACTGCGCCGCAAGCCGCTCGATGCATCTGTGTGTATCTGTGTGCATCTGTGGTCCACTTTCTTGCGGGTATGTCGATCGGACGCTGGTGCTGTTTGCGGTAAGCAGGAGAATTTGGAACACAGATGCACACAGATACACACAGATGAGGTCGGTGCGAGGGTGCCGAGTTCGGGTGCAGTCGTTTGGATACCGGCTTTCGCCGGTATGACGATGGAGGGGCGGACTTTGCGCGCGCCGGCCTCAACGGATTGCCAACTGCGCCGCAAGCCGCTCGATGCATCTGTGTGTATCTGTGTGCATCTGTGGTTCCACTTTCTTGCGGGTATGTCGATCGGACGCTGGTGCTGTTTGCGGTAAGCAGGAGAATTTGGAACACAGATGCACACAGATACACACAGATGAGGTCGGTGCGAGGGTGCCGAGTTCGGGTGCAGTCGTTTGGATACCGGCTTCGCCGGTATGACGATGGAGGGGCGGACTTTGCGCGCGCCGGCCTCAACGGATTGCCGACTGACCCGCAAGCCGCTCGGTGTATCTGTGTGTATCTGTGTGCATCTGTGGTTCCATTTCCTTGCCGGCTGGGATGGCGAGTCAAGTGTTGGTGTTTCGGCGGCTTGGCGTCGGGCCCGGAGCGGGGCGGGTGGCGTGGAAACGGCGGAAGTCGATCTTGGCCGTGCCGTCCTCCTTTATCTCCACCACGTCCTCGAAAACATGGTCGAACAAAATGTCGGCGAAGGTGTAGCCGTAGCGCGCATAGACGACTGAGGAGGTGGTGCCGTCGATTCCGGTAAGCACCGCGACAAGCTGCACACCCTCGGAGCGGCAATCGTCGGGTCCCATGCCGTTGAACGGACTGGCCTCATCGATCGGGTGCAGCACCGACCAACTCAGCGCGAAGAACGGGCTGGCATCGCGCATCAGCGGCAGGTCCAACATTCGGCGGTAGCGCTCGCCCTCCGCGGTTTCGTCGTCGCGCAACAGAGTGAGCTTCATGTGCGCCTCGATGATCTGGTCCTTGCGGATGTTGGCGACGCGGAACATCAAGGTCGGCACGCCATCGCGCCGACTGACGACCGCATTGCGGCTGAACAACACGCGGGCGGCCGGCAGGGTGAACTTGGCGATCATCAGGCCGGTGGCGAGCGGGACCAGCAACACACCCGTCACCACATCGATCGTCACGACGATATGCCCGTAGAGCGTGGCCGGATACATCGCACCGTAGCCCACGGTGGACATCGTCTCGACGCTGAAGAAGAACGCATCGAGCAGCGATCCCGGCCGGGCGCCGTAAACGCTGCCCGGATGCAAGGCAAACAAAACGGCGTAGCCGAGGTTCAGGAGCAGATAGAGCCCGACCAGGCTGGCGAGGAAGGCGCTCCACGGCAGCACCAGGAAAGCGTGATACACATCGCGCCAGCCGCCGCGCGGGGCGCCGAGCCGGACCACCGGCGGGGCGCGCCCCGGGTTGCGCCTTGGGCGGTGCGAGTTGGTTCGACGGAGCCCCATTGCGCGGGAGATTGCTTCGTCGCTTCGCTCCTCGCAATGACCGCGCGCTTCGTTCCTCGCAATGAGAGCGTAGGAAGCGCGGGTCAGGTCCGGATCAATCGGGGTAGCGGGGCGGCGGACGTGCTGTTGGGGAATACCTTCGCCAGCCCGGGTACGCTGATACCGAGATGCTCGGCCAACAGGCCCTTGGCGACGGAGCGGAGGTCGGTGGTGGGCTGCAGGTCGCGGTCCTCCAGCAGCTTGCCGGGGCCCAGGCCCGGCCAGTCGGCCAGCACACGGCCGCCGGCGACGGCGCCGCCGAGCACGAAAGCCACCGTGCCGGTGCCATGGTCGGTACCCTTGGTGCCGTTCACCCGCACGGTGCGGCCGAACTCGGTCATGCAGAACACCGCCGTTTGCCGCCAGGCGGGGCCCAGCGATGTTTTCAGCGCTGCGAAGCCGGCATCGAGCTGCGCCAGCACCGCATTGAGCCGCGGCACCTGGGCGGTGTGCGTGTCCCAGCCTTCGATCTCCAGCGCGGCGATGCGCGGGCCGTCCGGCCGCGCCAGCAACTCGCCGGCAGCGGTGGCGAGGGCGGGGAAGGCGAAGCGGTTGCGGCCGGAACCATTTTGCACCTGCTCGACCGCCGAGGCGGCGAAACCGCGTTCGGGGATGCCTTGCCGGATGGCCGGGCCGAACAGCTTGTCGTCGCCGGCGAGGGCGGCGACCTGGGTGTAGAAATCCGGGGCCGGCGCGCCGAAGCCGGCCGGCGCCCAACCGCCGACGCGCGCCGGACCGCGCAGCAACAGCGGCATGGAGACGCCGACGGAAACAGCATCGCCGTCTGGCTGGGTCGGTGCGGCGGGGAGCACGGAGACGACGCGGTTCAGCCAACCGCTGATCATGCGGTGATCGGCGCCGCTCTCCATGTAGTCCTGCGCCTCGAAATGGCTGCGCACCCGATACGGTCCGGCGACGGCGTGCACGGGCAGGGCCTCGCCGGCGACGTACATGGCGTGCAGATTGGCGAGCGACGGATGCAGGCCGTAGAAGCCGCCGAGCTGCAACAGGCCGCCTTCCTGGCCGGGCTGCGGCGGCACGATCTCGCCGCGCAGGCCCGTCAGCGCCGGGTCGCCGTAGGGGACGACGGCCGACATGCCGTCCAAGGCGCCGCGCAGGATCACCACGACGAAGCGGGAGTCGGTCGGGGCGGCGGCGAGCGCCAGGGAGGCGCGACCGAGAGTGAAGGCGGAGCCGAGGCCGAGCAGGGCCGCGCGGCGGGTGAGACGGATCATCAGCGCCTCTGGAACTCGGGGGAGGAAAACAGCAGGGCGATGGCTTCGCGGCGGGAGCCGGCGCGGTGCACCGCCTCCTGCGTTGCGGGGCGCAGCAGCGGGCCGAGCGCGATCTGGGCCAACCGGTCGGGATCGCGGTCGCCCGCCCGGCCGGCGGCGGCATAGGCATAATCGACGCGGCGCATGACGGCTTCGGGCGCGATCCAGTCGGCGGCGCGGTCGGGCCAACCATCGGGCTGCGGGGCGGACCAGAGGGGCTGGCCCATCAGGTTCAGCGCGCCCAGCGCCTGCTGCGGGACTTCGTTGACGCCGAGCGCGCGCAGGGAGGCGACGACGACATCAACCGGGGCGCGCACTTTGGTCTCGGGCGTCCAGGCCTGTGGCAGCCGGACGAGCGCGAGCGAGGCGGCGCCGAGGTTGCCGCCGGTGTCGCGCAGCGCGGCCTCCACCGTTCGCACCGCGTCCGGCGGCGGGTCGTCGGCGACGAAATGGCGCACGAGTTGGACGGCGATGTTGTGGTGCGTGGCGGGGTGGTTGGCGAAGAAGGTGAGCGCCTCGATGCCGCCCTGCTCGCCGGGGGCGAAGCGGCGGCCCATAACGGTCTGCTCGCCGGGTTCGTGGGCGGCGGGGCGGAAACGGAAGCCGGGCGGATCCTGCTTGAGGTCGATCGACCAGCCGGTGAGGATTTTCGCGAAGCTGGTGACGTCGGCCTGGGTGTAGCCGGAGGCGGGTGTGAGGGTGTGCAGCTCCATGCACTCGCGCCCCAGGTTCTCATTGAGGCCGCGCTTGCCGCCCTGGCCGGCACGGCTGTCGGGGCCGACCGAGGCCACGTTGTCCAGGTAGAGCAGCATCGCCGGATGGCGCATGACGGCCAGCAGCATGTCGCTGAAGCGGCCGGTGATGTGCGGGCGGATCGCCTCGGCAATGAAGGGGCCGATCAGCCCGGCGCACTGGCCGCGACGGACGGAGACGGTGAAATGGTTGCTCCAGAACCAGACGAGTCGTTCGCGGAACGGAGTTGTGGTGATCAGTGCGCTGGTCAAGGCCGCCAGCGCGTCGCGGCGAAACAGGGCCCGGGTTTGCGACTGGCCCGGGGGCGGCTTGTTTTCCCGGTCGGCCCGGAGCGCGGCCAGGGCCTCGGCCCTGCTGGGCTGGGGGGCGGCGGCGTCCGGCTGGCGGAGCTGGTTCTCGAGCCAGGCATGTGGGTCGTCGGGCGGCCACTCGGCCGCGGCACCACCAAGGCCGAACCGCACCAGCGCCTGTGCCGCTGTCATATCCATGGAGCGATTCTAACCGATCCGGCTATGACCGACTGTGACAAAGAGTGAGCGCCGTACAGCATGGAAGCCCTGCATGCATTGATAGTGCTTGCAAAACCGGGGGCGCTGACGCACATGACGGTGAGCTAACGCCGGCCGGAAACGGCCGGATTCCGCGGGCGCGCGGGGCGACCCTTACCGGTGCTGGGGTCCCTGCCGCGCCCGTTGTGGTTATGGAGACCCGTATGTCCGCGACCGTCACGACCTCTGCTGCTGCCCATTCGCTGGCCCGAATACGCAATATCGGGATTACCGCGCATATCGACGCGGGGAAGACCACGACGACCGAGCGCATCCTGTATTACACCGGGATGTCGCATAAAATCGGCGAGGTTCATGCTGGCAATACAGTCACCGACTACATGGACCAGGAGCGTGAGCGGGGCATCACGATCACCTCGGCGGCGGTGACGTGCGAGTGGAAGGACCACCGCATCAACATCATCGACACGCCCGGCCATATCGATTTCAACATCGAGGTGAACCGCAGCCTGCGCGTGCTGGACGGCGCGATCTTCATCATCGAGGGTGTGGCCGGTGTACAGCCGCAGTCGGAGACGAACTGGCGGCTGGCCGACCGCTACAACGTGCCGCGCATCATCTTCATCAACAAACTCGATCGCACCGGCGCGGATTTCTTCCGCGCGCTCGGCACGCTGAAGGAGAAGCTCGATATCGTCGCACTGCCGCTGCAGCTTCCGATTGGCATCGAGGACAAGTTCGTGGGCATCGTCGATCTGGTGCGCATGAAGGCGGTGGTGTGGGAAGGCGGCGAGCTGGGGGCGAAGTTCCACGACGAAGACGTTCCGGCTGATCTGGCCGAGCAGGCGAAGGAGCATCGCCAATTGCTGCTGGACACCGCGCTCTCGGTCGATGATGCGGCGATGGAGGAGTATTTCGAGCACGGCGACGTCTCCGAGGAGACTCTGAAGCGCTGCATCAAGGCGGGCACCATCTCTGGCGCGTTCCGTCCGGTGCTGTGCGGGACGGCGTTCAAGAACAAGGGCGTGCAGCCGCTGTTGGACGCGGTGGTGGATTACCTGCCGAGCCCGATCGACGTGCCCGGCATCAAGGTGGCGGTGGCAGAGGGCGAGGACGAGAGCGCCGAGCGCCGGGTGATCAAGGCAGACCCGGACGCGCCTTTCGCCGGCCTGGCGTTCAAGATCATCAACGACAAATACGGCACCCTGACCTTCGTGCGCGTCTATGCCGGCACGCTGAAATCGGGGGACACGGTGCTGAACACCACGCGGGAGCACCGCGAGCGCATCGGGCGGATGTTCCAGATGCACGCCGACAAGCGGCAGGAGATCAAGGAGGTCGTTGCCGGCGATATCGCCGCCTTCGTCGGGCTGAAGGATACCGGCACGGGGGACACGCTGGCCTCGTCTTCCGACCCGGTGGTGCTGGAGCGCATGGCTTTTCCAGTGCCGGTGATCGATATCTCGGTGGAGCCGCGGACCAAGGACTCGATCGAGAAGATGTCGCTTGGCTTGCAGAAGCTGGCCGGGGAGGACCCGAGTCTGCGGCTGCGCACCGACCAGGAGAGCGGGCAGACCATCCTTTCGGGGATGGGCGAGCTGCATCTGGAGATCATCATCGACCGGCTGAAGCGCGAATACGGCGTGGAGGCGAATATCGGCGCTCCGCAGGTGGCGTACCGGGAGACGATTACCCGCGCGCACACCGAGACCTACACGCACAAGAAGCAGACCGGCGGTTCGGGCCAGTATGCCGAGGTGAAGATCACCTTCGAGCCGCTGGAGCGGAACGGCGGCGTGGTATTCGACAATGCGGTGGTCGGCGGCTCCGTGCCGAAGGAATACATCCCGGCGGTCGAGAAGGGGATCAAGGTGCAGGCGGAAACCGGCGTTCTGGCCGGTTTCCCGACGGTCGATTTCAAATACACGCTGATCGATGGCAAGTACCACGACGTGGACAGCTCGGCGCTGGCGTTCGAGATCGCGGCGAAGTCCTGCTTCCGCGACGGGGCCAAGAAGGCCGGGCCGATCATCCTGGAGCCGATCATGGACGTGGAGATCACCACGCCGCAGGATCATGTGGGCGACGTGGTAGGAGATCTTAACCGCCGGCGGGGCATGGTCCAGAATCAGGAGAGCTCAGGCTCCACCGTGATCGTGCGGGCGCATGTTCCCCTGAAAGAGATGTTCGGCTATATCTCGGACCTCAGGAGCATGACGAAGGGGCGTGCCTCTTTCACGATGCAGTTCCATCATTACGATCCGGTGCCGCGCAACATTGCGGACGAGATCATGGCCAAGAGCGCATAATGGGGGATTTTGCGTGACGGTGGGCGGGTAGATGCCGGCGCCCCGCCTTCACTGGACGCGGGGTCGCACGGAAGTGGGGGTGGGCATGGCCCGCGCCCTGGAATGGATCGGTCTGGACGACGCGGGCAAGGCGATTGCTCGCGTTGTTCGTTTGCAGGGGCCGCTCTGGCGAAACTGGCGGCAGTACCGTGCTGTCGCCCTGGACGAAGACGCCAAGGTGATCGAACTGCGCCCGACCGCGCCGCCGGATGGCGCCGATTGGCTCGCCTGCGTGGGCGGGCAGGTGGTGGGACGGGCTGCGCTGCCGCTGCAGGCGGTGCGCACGGTTGAGGCGGCGCTGGGCGGGGATTGACGGAGGCCGGCCTCGGCGAGGGGGCATTCGACTGCGCGGCTACTATGACTTGCCAGATGATGGCGGGGCGGGCTCGGTTATCCGAGAATATGGTATCCGCCATCGACATAGACCGTCTCTCCGGTAATCAGTTTGGCGTAATCGGTCGCGAGAAAGGCCGTCGCTGCGCCGACATCCTCGATGCTGACCAGGTGATGTGCGGGGGCGCGCCTGGCCGCGCGTTCCAGCAATTCGTCGAAATGATCGATCCCGGAGGCAGCGCGCGTCTTCACCGGCCCCGGGGATATGGCGTGCACGCGGATTCCCCTTGGTCCAAGCTCGTAGGCGAGGTAGCGCACGGCGCTTTCTAACGCGGCCTTGACGGGACCCATCACGTTGTAATGCTCAATGACTTTCTCGGCGCCGTAGTAACTCATGGTGAAAATCGTACCGCCGTCATGCATCAGCGGCTCTGCAAGACGCGCCATGCGTATGAACGAATGGCAGGAGACGTCCATGGCCTGGAGGAAGCCATCGCGCGAGCAGTCGGCAAGGCGGCCATGCAGGTCCTCCTTCGGCGCGAAGGCAATGGCGTGGAGCGCGAAATCGAGCCTTCCCCAGGTTTGACCGATGGTCTTGAATACGGCGTCGAGCTGGCCCGGCTCCAGCATGTCGCAGGGCAGGAAGATGGCCGCTTCGAGCTCCGTGGCAAGCGGCTCCACATAGGGCTTCGCCTTGTCATTGAGATAGGTAACGGCAAGCTCGGCGCCGAGGTCGCGGAATGCCTGGGCGCACCCATAGGCGATGGAATGCTCGTTGGCGATGCCGAGGACGAGTCCCTTCTTGCCGCCAAGAGGTTTCTGCGTGGTGTCGATCATGCCTGTTTCTCCCGGTAGATGTGCTGCGGCCGCGGCCTCACTGCTGTCGTGATCCGCTCTGCGCAAGGATGATTCGCGACGAGGACAAAATGCGCATTCGGCTGATGCAGTGACGATGAAATCCTTATAGAGGTCGTGTCGCCGCGATTTGTCCTGGGACAGCAGCACGGAGATCGCTTGCACCCCTCACCCGGCGTGCGCGCCGACCTCTCCCGCAGAGCGGGAGAGGTGTAATACATACTGCAAAATTGACGGAGGCAGTTCGCGCAGGCATCGGGTCTATGGCGAATGCAACTCCCGAAGGCGCCGGCAAATTCGCCCGGGCCCGCGAAGCCGTAGTTCTACAGCACCTTTCGCAGGATGTGGTGTCGGTTGCTTGTATAGGGCCGAACCTCCGTGGGCCAGCGGCCGAGTTCTCCCGCCTCGGCCCAAGCGGCGCTTGTAAGGACGTCCGGGCTGTCGATTTCGTAGATCGCTAAATACCTGGGCGCACCTTCCCCGGTGAGTTGCCTCGTCTGCCCGCCCAGAGTGAAGCCAGTCGGCTCCGTGCGCAGTCGTGTCGCCGAGCGGACGCCTGGCACCTTCAACAGGTTGGGCACGTGTTCATGGTCATAGACATCATTGAAAACAACCTCCTTTTCAGGAGCCACGTCCATGCTCACGAGAAAGATGTATCTGGTCGTGATCGGCATCTCATCTCCTTTCGGCACGCTCGGCTGACTACTTGATCCTGCCGCGGCCGGCTACACGCCAGATCGCCTCGACCCTGCCGTTCCGAACGCCGACGATCTGCTCATGAAGGTGCACTGTCGTATCCGAATAGCCGACGAACAACTCCAGTTTGTCGCCGATCCGCGGAGAACTCGCTGGGAAACGGCAATTCCAGGGTGGCATGCTCGGCGGAGAGGCGGAAGGACGCTGCGTTTAGCTCAACGGGCTGCGGCATAGCGGCGTCGCTGCTCATCGTTTTCTTGCCGGCGTCAAGGATGACGCGTGTTGGGGTTGGCCGACTGGTCACCGTCGCCAGCACGGTCAGTGCACACGGGAAGTCCAGATGATAGTGGGTGCGATAATGCATGTCGCTGAAGATCGCGCCGCCCGCCTGGATCTCCGTCACGCCTGGTTGTTGGGCACAGAACGGAAAGGTCCCGGTACCGCCACAACTGACGATATCGACAGGAAGTCCGGCGTCTCGGCACGCATCGGCGCTCGCGGTGAGCAGTGCGACTGCGTCGGCCACGACTCGCGCCTTCTCTGTCGGGTCGGAGATCGTAACCGCGTGGCTCTCCCATCCCATCACTCCGGTGAACCGCAAGGTTTGTTGCGCAGCGATTGCTTTTGCGAGTTCCACCACAGGCCCACCGGGCAAAACACCCGCACGGTGCATGCCGATATCCACCTCAATGACCACACGAAGTGGTCGTCCCAGTCCTTGCATAACCGCCCCAAGTTCTGCGACGTGCGACGGGCTGTCCACAGCGACGATCGGATCGGCGCGAAGGCGCAGATTACGGAGACGCCCAGTCTTGACCGGGCCGACAATTTGGTTGGCGATCAGAATATCGCGAACGCCGGCCTCCGCCAGCACTTCGGCTTCGCCCAGTTTGGCACAGGTAACGCCGATCGCGCCGGCAGCAAGTTCCTTGCTGATGATTTCAACCGTCTTCTGACCTTTGGTGTGCGGCCGCCAACCCACACCATGCGCGCGGCACGTGGCGGCCACACGGTCGATGTTCTTTTCCATTACGTCGAGATCAACCAGCAGCGCCGGAGTATCGAGGACGGTCTTGGGCGCACCGATCAGCGATATTTGACCTGTCATTGCATCTCTCCTGATAGCGCCCAGGACTGGGTCAAGAGGCGACCCGGGAAATGGCCCTGCTGGTCGCAGCATCAAACAGGTGGACCTGCCCGACGTCGAGCGCGATGTCCCTCCATTCGCCGATCCTGAACGAAGTCTCCCGCCCCACACGGGCGACCAGCTCGTGGTTCTGCTCTCCCACTGCTAGCAACAGGATAGTCTCCGCGCCGAGCGGCTCGATCGCGCGCACATGCACCCGAAGGCGCGGCATGGGTGCGGTTGGATCCTCATACAGATCTTCCGGCCGGACTCCAAACGTGACCTTTTGATGGAGGTGGGGCTGAAGGGCAACGACCGGCCAGTGTGCCAGGTCGAAGGTCATCCCCGCAACGCGCGCTTTAATACAGTCGCCGGCCGGCTCGAGCGTCGCCGGAAGAAGGTTCATCGGCGGATTGCCAAGGAAGCGCGCGACAAACGCGTTTGCCGGGCTGCGATAGACTTCCATGGGAGCACCGATCTGCACGACTTCCCCCGCGTTCATAATGCAGATGCGGTGCCCAATGGTCATCGCCTCCGCCTGATCGTGGGTGACGTAGATCGTCGTCGTCCCTATCTCACGTTGCTGGCGGCTGATCTCGGCGCGCGTGCCGACCCGCAGAGCCGCGTCCAGATTGGAAAGCGGCTCATCGAACAGGAACACCTTCGGCTGGCGTATAATCGCCCGCCCGAGCGCGACGCGCTGGCGCTGTCCGCCCGAGAGCGCGTGCGGCTTGCGCGCGAGCAGCGGCAGCAAGCCGAGGCGCCGCGCGACCTCGTCGGACGACACATTGCGTCGGCGCAGTCCGAAGGCGAGGTTGTCGCGCACGCTCATGTGCGGATAAAGCGCATACGACTGGAAAACCATGGCGATATCACGTCCCTTGGCCGGAACCTGATTCATGACCCGACCGTCGATCGAAACCGTGCCCGACGTGATCGGCTCCAGCCCGGCGATCATGCGCAATACGGATGTTTTGCCGCAACCAGATGGTCCAAGCAGGACCATGAATTCTCCGTCCGCGACGGCCAGGCTCACCTCGCGCACGGCGAAGTCGCCGCCGACCGCGTATTGTTTGCTCAGACGGTCAATCGAGACGACCGCCACCGGTCTTAACGGACCGCGCCGGCGGTCATGCCCCGGATCATCGTTTCCGAGAAGCAGGCGTAAATCAGCGCGACCGGAATAATGGCGATCATCAATCCGGTCGCCAGCATGGCCACATCGAGCTGATGATCGCCCATGAAATGCATGATCCCGAGCGGCAATGTGCGCTTGTCATCGCTGGTCATCAGCACTACGGCATAAAGGAACTCATTCCAGAGGATCACAAAATTGAGGATGATCGTCGTGAAGATCGCCGGCACTCCGATCGGCAACGTGATGCGCCAGAAAATCTCGAAATCGGAGTAACCGTCCATCCGCGCGGCATCGAAGAGGTCCTGTGGGATCTGCGAGAAGAAACCCTCCAGCAGATAGATCGTCATGGCGAGCTGCGTCGCTATATAGATGATCGAGAGCCCCGGCAGGGTGTCGTAAAGCTGGTAATCGAGCAGGATCTGAAACAGCGACAGGATCAGCATTTGCGGTGGCAGGACGAGGCCGGACAGAATCACGAAGCGGATTAGCCGCCGCGAACGGAAGCGATAGCGGGCCAGGCAGTGCGCCGCCATCGCTCCAATCACGGTCACGCCGGCCACGGCGCTTACTACCGCGATGGAGCTGTTCCAGAAGTACGTGCTGTAATTGGAGCCGATCCAGGCATCCGAGAAATTCGCCCAGCGCGGGTGACGCGGGAAACCGTACGGATTGGCAAAGATCTCCGAAGTGGTGCGCAACGACATCGCGGCGACCCAGAGGAAGGGGCCACCGGTGACTATCGTGTAGCCGAGCAGGAACAAAAGCAGCGGGGTGCGCCGCATATAGGAGAGCCAGGGCCGCATCGGCTAGAATTCAAGCCGGTCGCGTTGGCGCAGCGACCAGCTCATGACGACGACAAAGGCGATAATGATGATGAACCAGAGCACCGCGATCGCTGAAGGATAGCCAAGGTCGAACGTGTTCCAGTTGAACGCGCGCTTGTAAACATAGGTCGATACCGTCTCAGTGGACCACAAGGGGCCGCCCTGCGTCATGATCCAGACCAGGTCGAAGATCATCATTTTGCCGATGAAGGACAGCACCAGCAGGTTCACCAGCGTCGGCCGCAACATCGGGATGATGACGTAGATGGTTTTCGCGATCCAGCCGCAATTGTCGAGCTCCGCGGCGCCAAGCACATCGCCCGGCAACGCATGCAGCGCGGCGAGAAACACAATCATGTTGAAGCCGAGCCATTTCCACAAATGGGCGGCCATGACAGCCCAGAGCGCGGTCGCCGGATCCCCGAGCCAGGAATGCTCCAGGCTGCCGAGGCCGACGGCGTGCAGCAGCAGGTTCAGCGCGCCCCAGTCGTAATCATAGATCCACACCCAGATGACGCCGACCACGACATAGGACATCAGCACCGGCAGGAACCAGATGACACGAAGGGAGCGGGCGAACGGTACGCCGGCAAACAGGCAAAGGGCCAGCAGCAACCCTCCGAATACATCAAGGGGCGTGCCGACCAAGGTGAAGATCGCGGTATTGCGGACCGCTGTCCAAAATACCGGATCGGCCCGGAGCACCTGAGCGAAATTATGCAGGCCGACAAATTCCGCCGCCCCTTTGGGGCCCACGAAGTAGAGACTGTTGTAGAAGGTGCGGAGCACCGGATAAGCAGTGAACCCGGCAAACACCAGAATTGCCGGACCGAAAAAAAGCATAAGCGTCGCCGGCGACGGCCGCCACACATCGACGGACGATTGGAGTTCGCGGTACGACCGCCTGCAGCAGTCGCCTAATGCTGGTAGCAGGCGGCATTCATCATCTGCACCGCCTTGTCCACCGTGAGCAGCCCACCGGGGAAAGCCGCGTTCAACACCTGAGCGAAGGCATCCTTGCACCCACCATTGTTAATGAGATCCAGCGGCATGCCGATGAAGGGATCAACGCCCTTCTGACTTTCCATCAACTGGGTGAGATAGGCGCCGTGCGGACCGCTGAACTGCGTCACGTCGGTCTTCATAGCCCCCGGCTCATACACTTTGTTGATCCATATCGCACCACTCGCCGGTGTTGACATGGCGTTCAGGAACTCGGCGGCTTCCGTCGGATGCTTGGTGGCGGCATTGATCACGAAGCTGGATCCGATACCGGCTGTCTCACAGTGATTGCAGGCACCGCCGTCCATCGCCGGAAACTGCATGATCCCAAGCGGGAAATCTGCGGGTTGACCGCCTTTATCTGCGGGTGCGAAAGCCCGTCCACTATAGAAGCTGCCCATCGGCAGCATCAGCGCGCCCGGCTTGCTGTAGAAGTAATAGAAGGATTTGCCGAGCTTGATGGTCATGAAGTCCTTGGGATAGGCCCCGGCATTGACCAGTTGCTTCACCCACGTCAGGACGTCAACAACGCGCGGATCGGAGAACGACAGCTTGCCTGCCCATAGCTTCGCGTAATCTGCTTTGCCGAGCTTGTGCAGCAGTGCTTCACCGACAATGTAGGCGCCGGGATAAGGGCGGTCACCGACACCCTGGGCGATCGGCACCATACCAGCGGCGCGCGCCTTTTTCACGAGGTCGAGGAATGCGCTCTGGCTAAGCTGCCCGCCGACCGGCAGTTCCACGCCGAGTTTTTTCGCCCAATCCTTGTTGTAATAGATGACGTTATCGTTGACCTCCTGCGGGATGCCCCAGGTCTTGCCATTTTCCTCCCAGACAGCGCGTGCCCAGGGGTAGATCTGGTTCCAGTCCACCAGATCGTCGAGCGGCATGAGGTAGCCGGCGGCTGACGTACTGATGCAACTGGTCCGGTTCCAGATAGAAGACATCCGGTCCGCGTCCTGCCGGCAACGCGGTGCGCAGCGCCGTGTAGAGCCCATTCTTCTCGAACCAGGTGATCTTGATGTGCAGGCCAGGGTGCTGTTTTTCCAGATCGCTGGCCACCTGGTCGCGGAATGCCACCTTGGCAGGTTCGTCCGCTTCATGGCTCCAGACCGTAAGCATGACATCTTCGGCATGCGCGTTGCGGGTCAGCGCGCTGCCAACAAACGCCAGCATCGCGGCAAAGCATGCAGCCTTGATCGCCAAGGCCCATTTCATGTTATGTAACCTCCCCACCCAGCCGCATTTCAGGACCCGGCCAATCACAGCAGACTAGCAGGCAGCTCAGGCAGATTTAAGTTGGAGGTGTAGAAGCCGTGATAACGATCGATGTCCAAGTGCATGCCTATGAGCGAAATCATCCCGGCCGTCCCTGGGTTGATCATCTCCATGGCCCAGAGCAAGTTACCGGCGATGACATGATAGCTGCGATGGACGCGGTCGGCGTTGATGGTGCGCTGCTCGTTTCACCATTTTCCCTGTATCGCTATGATGCGAGTTATGCTGTCGAGGTCCACGCCGCCCATCCGGGCAGATTCGGTCTGATCAAGCCAGTCGATCCCACCAACCCCGGGGTCGCAGATACAATAGCGGATTGGGCATCCACCGGTGGCGCGGTCGCGATCAGATTGATGCTGAACCGCGGCGTATCGACCGATGCCGCCGATCCCGGCATCAGCCGCGTTCTTGCGGCTGCCGCTCAACATTCATTGCCGGTGAACATGCTGTGTTGGGGACGCCTGGATCAGGCCAAAGAGATAGCGGCGCGTAATCCCAATACGATGCTGGTGATCGACCATCTGGGGCTGCAACAACCGTTCAAGCAGCCGGCCCCCGCAGAACCGTGGGCCGATCTTCCGAAAGTGTTGGAACTCGCAGCTCACGGCAATGTCGCTATCAAGGTCAGCGGAGTGTGCACGCTGTCACACCAGCCATTTCCCTACAAAGACATATGGGGACCGCTGTTCCGCGTCTTTGACGCTTTTGGCTTCGGTCGCTGCATGTGGGGTACCGACTGGACCCGGGCGACGGCACTTCTCACTTACGAGCAGGGGGTCGAGGCATTCAGGATCACGGACCGCCTGTCCGACGGTGATCGCGCCGCGCTGATGGGTGGAACGCTGCAGCGGATTTATCGGTGGTCGCCGGCCCGCGGCGCTTCAACCTGAGTTCGGGCGCTGCGCCCTTCCTACTTCGGAGGGAGTGGGATTCGAACCCACGGTACGCTTGCACGTACACACGCTTTCCAAGCGTGCGCCTTAAGCCGCTCGGCCATCCCTCCATGCAGCGTGGTTCTACATCATGGCGGCTCAGGAGGCGAGGCTCGTCCGCCGGCCGGCGACAGCATCACCAGATCCAGGCTGCGGGCGGCCTCGTTCAGCCGTTTGTCCTGCGTCCATAGCGAAGCGCCGGCGGTAAGGCGGGCCGCCGCGAGAAGGTGCGCATCGACATAGCCGATGTCGAGCCCGAACACCTCGTTCCGTTCGATAAAATGCAGCGTTTCGGCATCCGTTGCTACCGCGGTCGAGGGAAGGTCCTGCAACGCGGACAGCACCCGCTCGCGCTGACGGAGGTTGCCGAGCGCGAGCTCGCCGATCACGAACGGGTGCCCCAGGACCATGCCGGTATCCAGCAGACCGGTCAGCGTGGGGTTCCCGTTGCGGAGGTGATCGACCCAGACCGAGGTATCAACCAGGATCACTCGGGTGAGGGTCGCCGGCGCGAGGGGACTGCGAGATCGGGCTCGCTGCCGCCCAGGCGCGCCAACCGGCGGGCGCTTTCGCGCTCAATCAGCGCCTTCAGCGCCTCCCGCACCAAAGCGGATTTCTCCCGAACCCCGGTGAAGGCCTGCGCCTTGTTTAGCAAATCGTCGTCGAGCGCGAGAGTGGTGCGCATGGGGACACCTCCGAACCAGAGGCACGAAAATAAGCATGGATGATGACGGAGTCAATGCCTGTTAACGTTTATCCCCGGGTCAGGCGTCCATCTTCAAGGCGGCGAGGAAGGCGGATTGCGGGATCTCAACCTTCCCGAACTGGCGCATCCGCTTCTTCCCCTCCTTCTGCTTCTCCAGCAGCTTGCGCTTGCGGGTGATGTCGCCGCCGTAGCATTTCGCGGTGACGTCCTTGGACAAGGCGCTGATGGTCTCGCGCGCGATTACCCGGCCGCCGATCGCCGCCTGGATGGCGATCTTGAACAACTGGCGCGGGATCAGGTCCTTGAGCTTGGCGCAGATCGCCCGGCCGCGCGCCTCGGCCGCCCCCCGGTGCGCGATGAAGCTCAGCGCATCCACCGTTTCGCCGTTCACCAGGATGGATATCCGCACCAAGTCGGCTGTTGCATAGCCGTCCATCTGGTAATCGAAGCTGGCGTAGCCGCGGGAAACCGATTTCAGCCGGTCATAGAAGTTGAACACCACCTCGTTCAACGGCAACCGATACACCACCATCGCCCGCGTGCCGACATAAGTCAGGTCGATCTGCTCGCCACGGCGTTCGGTGCAGAGATGCAGGACGGAGCCCAGGTAGTCGTCCGGCACCATGATCGTGGCGCGGATCCAGGGCTCCTCGATGTGGTCGATCACGCTGCCATCGGGCATGTCCACCGGATTGTGCAGCTCCTGCATCTGCCCGTTGGTCCGGTGCACGCGGTAAACGACCGAGGGCGCGGTCGCGATCAGGTCCAGATCGAATTCGCGCGTCAGCCGTTCCTGGATGATTTCCAGGTGGAGCAGGCCCAGGAAGCCGCAACGAAAGCCGAACCCCAACGCGGCCGAGGTTTCCGGCTCGTAATGGAAGCTGGCGTCGTTCAGCCGCAGCTTGGCCAGGCTGTCGCGCAACTTCTCGAAATCGTCGGCGTCCACTGGATAGAGGCCGCACCAGACCACGGGGATGGACGGCTTGAAGCCGGGCAGCGGCGCGGTCGCCGGGGTGCGGTCGTCGGTGATCGTGTCGCCGATCGAGCAGTCGGCGACGGTCTTGATGGAGGCGGTGATGTAGCCGATCTCGCCGGGCCCGAGATCGTCCGTCGGCACCATCTTCGGGCTGAATACGCCGACCTGCTCCACGCTGTGGACAGCGCCGGTGGACATCATGCGGATCTTCTGTGCGCGCTTTAGGCGGCCGTCCTTTACCCGTACCAGGATGACCACGCCCAGATACTGATCATACCAGCTATCCACCAGCAGCGCCTTCAGCGGTGCCGCGCCATCGCCCTTGGGGGGTGGTAGGCGGTGCACCAGCGCTTCCAGGACGCCGGCGATGTTGAACCCGGTCTTGGCGCTGATCTCGACCGCCTCGGAGGCGTCGAGGCCGATCACGTCCTCGATCTGCTGGCGCACCCGCTCGGGCTCGGCGGCCGGTAGGTCGATCTTGTTCAGCACCGGAACGATCTCGTGGCCGGCTTCGATCGCCTGATAGACGTTGGCGAGCGTCTGCGCTTCCACCCCCTGGCTGGCGTCCACGACCAGGAGCGAGCCCTCGCAGGCGGCCAGGCTGCGGCTGACTTCATAGGCGAAGTCCACATGGCCGGGCGTGTCCATCAGGTTCAACTCAAAGACCTGCCCGTTCTGCGCTTGGTATGTCAGGCGGACGGTCTGCGCCTTGATGGTGATGCCGCGCTCCCGCTCCAGCTCCATGTTGTCGAGGACCTGGTTGGTCATCTCGCGGTCGGGCAGCGCGCCGGTGGCCTGGATCAGCCGGTCGGCCAGGGTGGATTTGCCATGGTCGATATGCGCGATGATCGCGAAGTTGCGGATATGGTCGATCGGCGTGTCGGTCATCTGTCGGGTCAGGGATGGGGCTGCCCCCACATAGGGGATCGCCGTGCCGGTTGCCAGCGCGCGCGGCCCTCCCGCCGAACTCGTCCCAACGCCACCCGGTTTAATTCCAGGCGTTCGCCCGTTGTTTTCGCCAGCCGAGAGCGTCAGCTGGCGAAGAGGGGACTTTCCGGAAGGCGGGCACCGCCGTCGACGACGATGGTTTCGCCTGTGATGTAGCTTGCCTCGTCGCTTGCGAGGAGCACCATCGACCGGCGATTTCCTCCGGGTGACCGAGACGTTTGGTCGGGATGAAATGGGAAATCCGTTCGGCGCCGAAGCGGGCCTTGAGCCCTGACAGACCTGGCGTGTCGATGTAACCGGGTTCAATGGCGTTCACGGTGATGTTGTCTGCGGCCAACTCGAGGGCCGCAGTATGGATGAAACCGGTGACCGCGGCCTTTGATACGGCATAGGCGCCGGAACCGGGCATCGAAACTTTCGGACCAGTCACTGACGAAGTGACGATGATACGTCCGGCGCCTTGCTTGCGCATGTGCGGCAGTGATGCTTGGGTCAGCGTGAAACAGGCTTTCACGTTGACGTTGAAAAGCCGATCAAGGGTTAGTTGGTCCATCTCTTCTATGCTGCAGCGGCCGAAGGCGGCGGCATTGTGGACCATGATGTCGAGCCGGCCGCAGGTGGCGGCGGCCTCATCGACCATAGCGCGAGTGGCGTCATGGTCGGCCATATCGACCTGCCGGAAGATCGCCTTGCCCCCTTCGGCCTCGATCAGTCGCAATGTTTCCTCGCCATGTGTGCAGCCGTGCGGGTAGCAATGACGACGACGGCGCCTTCGCGCGCAAAAGCGATCGCGATGGCCCGGCCAATGCCCTGGCCGGAGCCGGTGACAATGGCAACTTTGCCGGTAAGGCGGGTGCCCATGCGGATGTCCTCGGTGGTCAGGCGGCGTCAGCGACGATGACGCCGCTGGCATCGAGCCCTGGTAAGCGCGTAGCAGTTGTTGCGAATAGGGGTCGGTGACGCGACTTTCGGTGAAGGCGGCCGCCATGGTCATTTCGAGAATCCGATGGTTGCGTATGACGCCAATACGGTCACAGATATGAGCGATCACGGCGAGATCGTGGCTGACCATCAGCATGGTCGGGCCGTGATCGCGACGCAGGCGGGTCACCAGATTGAGAATCTCGGTCTGGACCGAGGCGTCGATCTGCCACTCAGTCTATAAATGGTCCGGCGCCGATTGCGGTGTGGCTGACGGGCGAGACGTGTCGAGAGCAGGCCGAGCCGGCCGAAGCCGACAAAGATAGCCGCGCTGATTTGTCCAGATTTGTGCAGAACATCTAGCAGATAACGTTTCGTATCATATTACGCGACAAGATCCACCGAACGCGCCGGAGGTCACGTTTGTGAGACCTTCCGTGATTCTATTCGCGAAGGGTTTCGCCACTATCAGTGATGAATCTTATCCCAAAATTTATTTCTTCTTGACTTTAGCACAATGTGACCGCCAATCTGCTTACGTGCTCGATCAGCATGGCAGCGCTGTAGGAGTAAGGAAATGTGCCTCCATCAGAGCGAGCCTAACTGGCCGGCATCGCTCCGGCTCCCGCAGCTAACACAGCGGCCCGAGCGCCTCCGATAACGTGCTTTCCTCGCGTGTTCGACCGGGTCCCCGGTTTTCACGTCTCCATGTAGGTCGGGGACCTCGGAATAACCTCGGAAGAAAGGAGTTGGAAATGCTAGGTCTCTCTCGTGCCTTTGCAGCCCTCCTCGCGGGGGTCCTGGTGGGTGTGCTCTTGCTCGCTGGCACGCCGAGCCAAGCCGCGGTTATCGGCGTAGAAAATAGCTCTGCTCCCAACAACATGAGTCCCGGCAATGGCTTCTATGGCAAGCTGGTTCCTATCGGCGGACCCTATTTGGTCGGCAGCGACGGCGAGGCGGCTTTCGACCCGTGCGGCGCTGGTTTCGACACCAGTGACTGCCTGAACTTCAGCTCGGTTGCCGGCATCTTCACCTGGACTCAGGCAGCCGGCAGCATCTGGACGTCGCTTGGGAACCAGACCTGGGTCCTGCCGGCAGATCTCACCGGGATCGGGTGCGGCACCGAAAACGAGCCGACTTGCGAGCCGGTCGGGCACTGGATCTCGCCCAACCCCTGGGTCGCCGGCAATATCGGCGTGTGGACGATCCAGGAGGCCGACGGCACGATCAGCGATGTGATCCGTACTTTCAATAATGCGGCGGGGGCGAACGTCCTGTTCTGCTCCGACCCGAGCGTGGGTGCCTGCCCCGAGCCTGCTGCAATTGCGGTGCTCGGCGTTGGCCTGCTTGGCCTCCTCGGCGTGCGCCGCTACCGCACCTAAGCGTCTGACCTCCGGCGTATGGCTGGGCAAGGCGGCGCCTTCGGGCGCCGCCGGCTTTGTACACGTTCTGATCCTCCCTTGAAGGGCGTCGGGTTCCTCAACGGCTCCTGTAGCTTCTGTCGAACCCCTATTGCCCGCTCGCCCGTCGCTTCTGTAAATTATCCAAATAAACCACCCCGGCGATCAGCAGGCCCTCGATCACCATCTGCCAGAACGAGTTAACCCCCAGCAGGTTCGCCCCGTTCCCGATCGTGGTGAACAGCACGGCGCCAATAAAACAGCCCACCACGGTGCCCCGCCCGCCAAACAAACTGGCGCCGCCCACCACGGCCGCCGCAATCGCCTGCAGTTCGGCGCCGTAACCGGCATTCGGGTTGCCCATAGTCAGCCGCGCCACCAGCATCATCCCGGCCACGGTGGCGAAGACCGACGCCAGCCCATAAGCGACCAGCGTCACCTTCGTGACGTTGATGCCGACGCGCCTCGCCGCCTCGATATTGCTGCCGAGCGCATACATGTAGCGGCCCAGCCGCGTCGCGCCGAGCAGATACTGCGACGCCACCGCGAATCCCAGCATGATCACGAACATCGTCGGGATGCCAACAATCGAGGTGTTCGCTACCAGCCCGAGCGAGGGGGGAATCCCCGATACCGTCATCCCGCCGGAGATCAGCATCGTCAGTCCACGGAACCCCTGCAGTCCGGCCAGGGTAACGATGAAGGCCGGAATCCCCAGCCGGTCGATCGCCAGCCCATTCACCACGCCGATCACCAAACCAAGCAGCAGCGCGATCACTACCGCCAGCAGCACATTCATCCCGCCGGCAAGCAGCATCGCGAATGCGACGCCGGTCAGGCCGGCGACCGACCCCACCGACAAGTCGATGCCAGCGGTGATGATGGTGAACAACTCTCCGTACGCGATGATGGCATCGACGGAGACCTGCCGCATGATGTTGAAGACGTTCCCGGCGGTCAGGAAATACGGCGAAGCGACGGCCAGCACGACCCACAACAGCACGGTGCAGCCGGCAACCCAGGTCTCCACCGGCAGGTGATGGCGGATGCCCGCAGGCGCCTCGCGATCGGGGGCGGCGGCGGTGCGTGCGGTGGTGGTCGCGCTGGCCATCGGGGCCTCGTTCAGTCGCCGAGATACGGCGTAAGCTGGTACTTCTTCGGGTTGAGCAGGCCGGCCATTTGCGGGCTGTCGATATTGGCCTTGGTCACGACGTGCACGCCGGAATCGACGTAGTGCGGGAACACCACGCCTTTCGAAGCGGCCAAACCGTACCACACGCCGGCATAGCCCATCATGAACGGGTTCTGCACGATGAGCCCGTCAAGCTGGCCGCCACGTACGAAGGCGATCTCCTGGTCGGATGTATCGAACGCAACGGCACAGATCTTCGACCCCAGGCTCTTCTCCTGGATGGCACGCCCGGCGCCGTCGCCTTCCAGCTCGTTGTCGGCGAAAAGGCCAACCAGGTCGGGATGGCGGGTCAGGATGTCCTCGGAATCGGACAGCGCGCGCGCCGGATCGTTGTTGCCGGTGCGGTGCTCGACGATCTTCAGCCCGGGGTATTTCTTCAGCTCCTCGACGAAACCCTTGTCGCGATCGTTCAGCGATTGCGCCCCGGCAAGCGCAGTCAGATAGGCGACATTGCCCTCCTGCTTGCCGGTGCGCGCCTGCACGCACGCGGCGACCTCGTCGGCTGCCTTCTGCCCGCCTGTAACGTTGTTGGTGGCGAGGAAGGTCACGTATTTATCCGTGTTGGCGTCGGAGTCGATGACGATCACCGGAATGCCGGCCGCCGTCGCGTTGGCGATCGGCTGCGCCAGCGCCTGCGCATTGGTCGCCGCGATGACGATCGCCGCCGGCTTGGACGCAATCGTGTTTTCCATCACCGAGACCTCGCCGGCGACGTCCGTCTCGGCCTGCGCGCCGAGCTTGGAGATCTGCACGCCGAGCGCCTTGGCCGCGGCATCGGCGCCATCGAACACCGTCGCCCAGTACTGCGATGTGGTCGCCTTCACGATTACGACGATCCGCGTGCTGGCAAAATCGGCGGCCTGCGCGGGCGCCGCTGCCGGCACGGCAAGGCCGAGGCCCAAAGCGGTTGCGGCCATCAGCATCAGTTTTTTCATGGGCGTCTCCCGTTTGTTTGCAGCTCAGCCTGCCACCGGCTCCATTGTTTCACTGAACCCGGTCATGTATTTGATCAGCTCCTGCTGGGTGGTGTCCGTCGCTTGCGCCACGTGCACGATGAGACCGCGATACATCACCGCGACACGATCGGCGACTTCGAGAATTTCGATGAGGTTGTGGCCGATATAGATCACCCCGACGCCTTCCGCCGCGAGGCGACGCGATAGCTGGATGACGTGCTCGCGCTCCATCACCGCGAGCGCCGCGGTCGGCTCGTCGAGGATCACCACCTTCGCCTGCCAGTAGAGTGCCCGCGCGATCGCCACCGCCTGGCGCTGGCCGCCGGACAGGCGCGAGACCGTGCGCGCCCGAGGGGGAATGCGGCTTTCGATGCGGGACAGCAGCGCGTCCGTCTCGGCCCGGATCTTGCGGTTGTCGATTGCGGGCAGGAAGCCCAGCCAGTGGCGCACCGGCTCGCGGCCAAGGAAGATGTTGGCTCCGACCGACAGCTCATCGGCAAGGGCGAGGTCCTGATAAACGGTTTCAATCCCGAGCTGGCGCGCTTCGGCCGGCGAGTGCAGTTCAAGCGGCGCGTCATTGAGGCGGATCTCGCCCGAATCGGCTTTGTAAACGCCGGAGATGTGCTTGATCAGGGTCGATTTGCCGGCGCCATTGTCCCCGACGACGGCCAGCACCTCGCCGGCATTCAGACGCAGATCAACGCCCCGCAGGACGCTGATCGGTCCAAAGCTTTTGTGCAGATTTGCGACTTCCAGCAGCACGTTTCATCCCGCGAAGACTTGTTAGGGCGGGAGTAGAGGGGAAGCCTCCCGGGCCGTCAATTAAGCCACGGCGGCGCTTTCCGGGGCTTTCAGTACACTTCGGCGTAGCGGGCGCAGAGCTCGCCGGGGCTGAGCGCGGCAACCTTCTCGGCCTCGGCGCGCTTGTGCCGTAGGTAGGCCTCGAAGAAGACCGGACCGAGCCAGGCGCGGACGGCTTCGCTGGCGGACATGGCCTCGAGTGCGGCCGGAAGCGAGTGGGGCAGCGGCGGCGGATCGGCCGCGCCGTCCGGCAATGGAAGCCGCCGGCGCAGCCCGTCGGCGCCCGCAAAGACCATGGCGCCGAGCGCGAGGTAAGGACTGGCCGAGCCATCGCTCACGCGGAATTCGACGTTGAACTGGCGCGCAGTCTCCTCCGGGCCGGCGGCAGCGAAAACGGGGCAGATGCGCAGCGCCGCGCCGCGGTCCTGCGCGCGGATGTCGATCGCCGTGGGCGCCCAACGGTCGGGCGTGAGGCGCAGGTACGACACCGGCGAGGGCGCGGTGATGGCACAAATGGCAGGCAGGTGTGCCAGGATGCCGGCGCAGAAGTGCCGTGCTGCCGGGCTGAGCCCAAGCGGATCGTCGGCCGCGTAGGTGTCCGCATTGCCGGCGCGGTCGCGCAAGCTGAAATGGATGTGCACGCCGTTGCCGACGGCTTCCGGATCGGGCTTCGGGGAGAACACGGCGCGGGCGCCAAAACGATAGGCGGTGGCGCGGGCCATCTCGCGGGTGATCACAGCATGATCGGCGGCGGTGAGCGCGGGTGCAGGCGCGACCGTCACCTCGAACTGCCGCGGACCATATTCGGCGAGGAACGAGTTCGGGCGGCACGCCGGCAGCGCGCAGCGCGGCCATGAAGGTTTCGCCGAACCGAAGCGGGCGGCGAAAGGCTGCCAGGCTGTAGGCATCGCCCGGGCGATCATCGGTTCCGGTGTAAACGAATTCCTGCTCGAAGGCCGCGAGCAGGGAGAAACCGGCGGCGTCCAACTCGGCTAATCCCCGGCGAAGGAATTCGCGCGGGCAGCACTCCCAGGGGTTGCCGTCGGTCAGGCGCAGATCGCCCAGGAAGAAGTGCTCGGGCGGCTCTCCGTCGGCGAAATCGACGCGGACCTCAGCCGATGGATCGGGCACGATCATCAGGTCGCCCCCGGTGCCGAAGGGCGTATCCCAGATCGGCCCGAAGGCCGACATCATCAGGTTGCTGTGGGTCCAGCCGATGCCCTTGGCGCGCCGTGCCGGCAGCTCCAGCGCCGGGAAGCCCTTGCCGCGGACATGGCCGGAGATGTCGCAGGTGCCGACGAAGATCAGCTCTTCCCGCAGCATGTGCTTCCCGTGTGGTTCTATTTAGCAGATTTGCCGAAGTAGTAACCCAGCACCAACGTAACGATCGGGAGAATCACCGACTTTATGACATCGACCGATTGGTCTGCCGTCTTCGACCAGTCTTTGCTCATGAACCCTGACAATGCAAGCAGAGCAAACACGGCGAGCACAGCAATACCAAACTGTTGCATGACTTCGCGCGTGATCATCGATCTGTCGTTGGCTTCCTGCTGCGCGATCGCTTCGATGCGATCTGCAGTCAGGGCAGACTCCACCGTGAGTTTCTCAGCGCGCTTCTGAAGCCCCAGCTGCTCCTTTCTTTGCGCTTCTATATCGCCATTGCTCGCCTCCGATGTGTTCACACGTTGGCTGCCGTAATGCTCGCAACGGTGGAGTTGAGGTCCTCGACGACATCAAAAATCTCTTTCACCTGCTGATTGAGCTCAGCGATGATACCCGCATCGGCTGTGCGCGACGAGACATCCAGCAGTCTTTTAGCGACTCCTACCAACCGTTCTGAGACTTCGGCTGTGCGCTTTAGCTCTCTGGGCGGCACATACATTGGGACCCCTCCTAGCGATACCTATGCGCTAGCGTAGCACGGCGCCCGTAGCCTTCGCCACCGCCGCCACCACCTTTGCGGCCGCTGCCTCGATCTCGGCATCCGTCAGGGTTTGCTCGCGCGACTGGAACACCACCTCGATGGCCAGCGACTTCTTGCCTGGCGGAAGCGTCTCGCCTTCATACACGTCGAACAGCGTGACGCCGGTGATCAAAGTGCGGTCCGCTCCTTTCGCGGCCCGCAGCACGGTATCGGCGGGAACATCGCGCGCCACGACAAAGGCGAAGTCGCGTCGGACCGGTTGGAATGCCGGTAAATCCGGCGGCGCGCGGCGTCGGCGTTTCGGATCCGCGATGGCGTCGAGGAACAACTCGAAAGCCGCAACCGGGCCGGGAAGGTCGATCGCAGCCAGAACGCCCGGGTGCAGCTCGCCGAATTGGCCGAGCATGGTTTTCGGCCCTTGCCGCACCACGCCCGAGCGCCCCGGATGATAAAATCCCGGCACGTCGGTCGTGATCATCAGCGCATCCATAGGCACGCCGAGGGCGGCGAGTGCGGCGTACAGATCCGCTTTCGCATCCATGACTTGCACGGCACGGGCCGGCGCGGCCCAACTCCGCGGCGTCGATCCGGCGCGCAGGCCGGCTGCGATCTGCTGCTGGCCGTCTTGCGCGAATCCGGGGCCGATCTCGAACAACGCGACATCCGGCCATCCGCGCGCCGCGTTGCGCTGGGCCGCCAACGCCAGGGTCGCCACCGCCGTAGGCCGGAGCTGGTCGAGATCGGCAGCGATCGGGTTTATCAGCCGCAGCTGCTCCGGCGCATCGCCGAACAGCGCCGCCTCTTTGCCGGGCATGAAGCTGAACGTGACGCACTCCGTCAGGCCCTGCGTAGCGAGGACACGGCCGGCCAACGTGGCGCGGGTCTGCCGCGCGGTGAGCGTGGGCGTCGGTACCGGCGAGGCGCGCGGCAGCGAAACCGACGGAACGGTATCCAGTCCACGCAGGCGCAGCACTTCCTCGATCAGGTCGGCTTCGGGCTCCGCCAGGGCACAAGCCTCGGCGGCCTTGGCGGCCACCTCTATGGGCAGCTCGGTTGCCTGATCGAGCACGACCGGGGCCGCGATGTCGTTCCGCCACGACGGAACGGAGACAGTGACCCGGCCGCCACCGCGTTGCCGGACCGCAAAGCCGAGGCGCTGCAAGGCCGTCACGGCTTCCTCGGCCGGCACCTCGGCGCCGCCGAACGTGGCCAGCCGGTCGAAGCGAAGCGTCGCGGTCCGCTCCGTGTTGGGCCGACGGCCGTCCGAGACGACAGAACCCGGCTCGCCGCCGCATAGCTCGATAATCAGGCGCGTCGCCGCCTCGACCGCAGCCGGCATGATGGCGGCGTCGATGCCGCGCTCGAAACGCTGGCGGGCATCTGAAACGACCTGATGGCGCTGCCCGGTCAATGCGACGCGCACTGGGTCGAACAGGGCGCATTCGATGAAGACGGCGGTGGTGCTTTCATCGCAGCCGGTGGCCTCGCCGCCGACCACGCCGGCCATCGACTGCACCCCGGCGGCATCCGCGATGGCGCAATCCTCGGACGTCAGCGTGTAGTCCTTGCCGTTGAGCGCACGGAACGTCTCGCCGGCACCGCGGCGCAACGCGAGGGTATCGCCGGCGATCTTGTGGACGTCGAAGACATGCAGCGGCCGGCCGAGATCGACGGTGAAGAAGTTGGTGACATCGACCAGCGCGTTAATCGGGCGCAGTCCGACCGAGGTCAAACGTCGGGCGAGCCAGTCAGGACTCGGTCTGTTGCGAAGGTTGCGGATGGTACGACCAAGAATCCAGGGGCACGCCTCCGGCCACTCGATGCGCCAGCGCGGGCCGCCATCGAACGCCGCCGGTACTGGAACGGGAGCCCAGGGCCGCAGGCACCCAACGCCGGCCGCAGCCAGGTCGCGCGCGACGCCACGCACCGAAAAGCAATCGCCGCGGTTCGGGGTGACGCTGATCTCGATCAGCGGGTCATCGAGCTCGGCCCAGACGGCATATGGCGTTCCCACCGGCGCATCAGCAGGCAGGTCGATGATACCGGCGTGGTCCTCGCCCAGGCCCAGCTCGCGCTCGGATACCAACATGCCGGCGCTGAGAACGCCGCGAATCTCGCCGGCCTTCAGCATCAGGCCGGTACCGGGAATCACACTGCCGGGCGGGGCGAACACGCCTATCATCCCCGTGCGCGCATTGGGCGCGCCGCAAACGACCGAGACGACGGTTTCGCCCGTATCGACCAGGCAGACGCGCAGGCGGTCGGCATTCGGATGTTGCACGGCCTCGACGACGCGCGCGATACGGAACGGCGCCATGGCCGCGCCGCGGTCCTCGATGCCTTCCACTTCGAGGCCGATGCGGTTCAGCGTCTCGGCAATCTGCGGCAGCGGCGCATCGGTCTCGAGATGCGTCTTCAGCCAGGAGAGCGTGAGTTTCACCCGGGGTTCTCGTGCAGCATAACCGGCGCGAGCGGATTGAAACCGTAATGCCGCAGCCAGCGGATATCGGATTCGAAGAACGGGCGCAGATCGGGAATGCCGTATTTCAGCATCGCCACGCGCTCGATACCCATGCCGAAGGCAAAGCCCTGCCACTCCCGCGGGTCGATGCCGCAATTGGCGAGTACGCGCGAATGCACCATTCCGCTGCCAAGAATTTCCAGCCAGTCATCGCCTTTGCCCAGCTCGCCCGATTTGCGGTCCCAGCCGATATCGACCTCCATGCTGGGTTCCGTAAACGGGAAATAGCTGGAGCGGAAACGCACCGGCAGATCGGCAATGCGAAAAAAGGCGCGAAGAAAGTCGATCAGGCAGCCTTTGAGATGCCCGAGCGTGATGTCGCGATCGAGCGCGAGGCCCTCGCACTGGTGAAACATCGGGCTGTGCGTCGCGTCATGGTCGGAGCGGTAGGTGCGGCCCGGGACGATGACACGCAGCGGCAACAGCCGCTCCAGCATGGCCCGGATCTGTACCGGCGAGGTGTGGGTGCGCAGCACGGGCGGCGCCGTGTTGCCGCGCGCCGGTAGATAGAACGTGTCCTGGTCCTGCCGCGCCGGGTGGTGCGCCGGGATGTTCAGCGCACCGAAATTATACCAGTCCGACTCGACATCAGGACCTTCGGCGACCTCGAACCCCATGGCACCGAAGATCGCCGCGATTTCCTCCTTCGTCCGGCTGATCGGATGAATGAGACCGGCGGGAGCGGGCGGCGGGGGCAGCGTCGGGTCGATCCGCTCGGTCCTCAGTTGAAGCAGCCGGATAAGCTCCTGTAAGCCGCCTTGCAGGCCTGAGATCTGATCCTCGAACATCCGCCGAAAGAGATTGAGCTCTCGCCCGTAGCGTGCACGTTCATCGGGTGGAAGGGTACTCAGCGATGCCGCTTCGCGCGTGAATTCCCCTTTTCGGCCGAGAATGGACGCCCTTAGCTGTTGGAGCTCTTCCAGAAAGCGGTTGATCTCACTCCGGAGCTGGAGAGGTGTATTTGCGGTGTCTGACGATGTCCCATCCGCGCAGCTTTGGATACGACTCTTCAGCCCTTCAAACCGAGCCGAAGCATCGTCGGCACGAGCCAGCGCTCCATGGGCGAATTGCGGGAGCGTCTGCGTCACGGCACGGCACCGTCCAGGAAGGGCGGATGAAGGCCCCCTACACCTCTCCCGCTATACGGGAGATGTCGTTCCGCGGAGCGGGGCGGGTGAGGGCACCACGCATGAGGGACCCTCACCCGATTCGCTTTGCGACGCGACCTCTCCCGCTCGCGGGAGAGGTGAAGTGAGCTCACAGGCATAGCGAACTACTGCAGCGCGGCCTGCGCCTTCCTGACGATCTCCGCGAAGGAAGCGGCGTCGTCATAAGCGATCGCCGCCAGCGTCTTGCGGTCCATCTCGATGCCGGCCTTCTTCAGGCCGTCGATGAAGCGACTGTATGTCATGCCGTGCTCACGCACCGCGGCGTTGATCCGCTGTATCCAAAGCCCGCGAAAATCGCGCTTGCGGTTGCGCCGGTCGCGGTAAGCGTATTGCAGCGACTTTTCCAGCCGCTCCAAAGCCGCGCGATAGGTGGTGGAGGAACGGCCGACGAAGCCCTTCGCCTGCTTCAGAACCTTCTTGTGGCGGGCATGAGTGGTGGTGCCCCGCTTCACGCGTGCCATGGTGCTCTACCTACTCCAGCCCGTACGGCGCCCATTGTTTCACAGTGCGCGCATCCATCGGCGTCAGCACCTGCATGCGGCGGTTGCTGCGCTTGGCTTTTTGCGTGCGGTTGCGCATTCCGTGCCGCTTCATGCCGGGGCCGGCTTTCACGAGACCGGTGGCGGTGAGCTTGAATTGCTTCTTGACCGATGACTTGGTCTTGAGCTTGGGCATTTGACTTCTCCTTCGTTCCAATGGCCCGCGAACGCGAGCGTCGCGGCCGGGCATGCCCTTTCAGGCCCGGCGCGCGAGGGGAGCGGGTCTATACCGGCGGCACCGATCTCATGCAAGCAACGACGCCCCGCGCTTGCGCACGGGGCGTTCGAACTCGTTGCGAGAGTAGGTAGGTCCGGCGGGCAAAAGCCCGATCGGTTACGGGTTGGTGGTTCCGCTGGTGCCGGTTCCGCCGGCAGCCCCGCCGCCGGTGCCCATCGCGCCCCCGTTGTTCATGGCGCCCCCGTTGTTCATGGCGCCCCCGTTGTTCATGGCGCCGCCGTTCATCGAGCCACCGCCGCCCATCGCGCCATTGCCGTTCATCGAGCCCATGCCGCCGCCGCCGTTGAGGGCCTGCAACGTCTGGCCGTCGAGTTGTCCGGTCACCGGCATATTGTTCTTACGCTGATAGGACATTACCGCGCGCCGGGTCATCGGGCCCCAAACGCCGTCAACCTTGCCGCGATAATCCCCGGCCTGCTGCAGCGTGGTCTGCACGCTGCTCACGGTGTCATGGGAGTGCTCGGCTTGCTGGGCCGACATAGTCGGGGCCGGCGGCGGCGCGGGAGCAGGAGCCGGGGCGGGCGCCGGGGGCGGCGTCGCGGCTGCTTGTTGCGAGGAGCCTCCCATGCCCAGCGCCGAGCATCCGGCCAGCGCCAGAAGGGCACTGGCCGCCGCGGCGGGGGCGAAAGTGCGGACCTTGATCATGCGGTTCTCCCTGTGGTCGTCCAACGGAAAGCGGCGGGCACGCACCAACGACGTCCGCCGCGAAGCAAGAATGAGGGTTCCGCACGTGATCCATTCCACCGGCGCTGGCAATGCACGCTGTGTGGAAAATGGCGGAAAACTCCCGATCTCGCGGAAGCGTGATCACTTCGCTGTGGTGCCGACCCGGCTCGAAGGGTCGGTGAACTCGGGCACGGCGAAATAGACCCAGGCCAGATTGATCAGTAACAATCCGGCGGTCACCAGGAACACCCAGCGAAGCCCGAGCGCAGCGGCAACGCCCCCGCCCGTCAGCGGACCCAGCGAGTTGCCGAGGAATGTGGCGGACGCCGTCATGCCATAAACTGAGCCGCGTTGCGCGCGCGGGACGATCCGGCCGACCAGGGCGTTCGCCGTGGGCAGAATGCCGCCGATGAAGCAGCCGACGCCGAACCGCTCGACCACAAACAACCAGTAACTGTGGACGAAGGCCTGCGGCACGCTGGTTACCGCGGCGCCGAACAAACAGATCAGCAGCACGCGGCGATAGCCGATATCGTCGCTGCGCTTGCCGAGAAACGGCGAGGCCAGCAGATCAGCAAGACCGGTGACGGAAAAAGCAATGCCGGCCAGCGTGGCAACATTCGCCGCGTTACCGAGAAGCTGCTGAACAAACAGCGTCACTACGGGCTGCACCGAGCGCACCGCAAACTGCGCCAACAGCAGCACGAAAAACAGCGGCAGCAGTCCGCGCGAGCGGACCAGCAGGTTGAGATTTGCGGCGACCGAGCGCTGCCGCCTCGACTGGGCGGCGGCCCGGAACTGTTCGTGCACGAAACGCCAGGCGAGCAGCATCGCCCCGAAGCAGATCGCGGCGGTGCAGTAGAACGGCACCCGATAGCTGCCGCTGACATCGGCCACTGCTCCACCCAGCACCGGACCCACCAGCCCGCCCACGAGCTGCCCGGTGCTGAGCCAGCCGAGCGAGTAGCCGAGCCGCTGCTCAGGCACCTGGCTGGCGACAAGCGCGATCGCCGACGCAGAGAAGCCGGCGAAAGCACCCATCAACGCCCGTGCGGCGAAGAACTGCCAGACAGTGCGGGAGAGGCCCATGAACACAGTGAAGAGGCCGATTGCGAAGCTCGAGCGCAGCAGCATGAGCTTGCGCCCGTGCCGGTCAGCGAGAGCGCCCCAGAGCGGCGAGGCAAAGGCGGCAACAAAAGAAGTGGTGCCGTTCAGGATGCCGGCCCAGAGAGCGATCTGCGCCGGCTGGGTCACGCCGAGATCCGGCAGGAACAGCGGCATGATCGGGCTGAGGATGGTGAACGACATCGTCATGATGAACTGGATGCCGACCATCGCCCACATCGTGCGCTGCCAGTTCGCCGGCAGCGCTTCTTTATCGTCCCGCCTTTCGTGCCTCAGGGCCGCCAGGAGATCTCCTCCGGGGCCGGCGCGGTCGGGTCGCAGCGGATCCACTGGCCGTTCGGAAGGCTGAGCCCCGTCATCGACATGATGAAGCCCCAATGCGTGATCACCAGCGTATCCGGCCAGTCATGCAGCGCGGTCATTTCGGCACGGAACAGGGCTGCGCGGGCCAGCACCGAGGCGGTCGGCTCCGGCACTGCCGGCCACCAGATCTCCTCGATCGACGAGAAATCGTGTTGCGGCCAGGCGCGCTGCAGCTCGGTGCGCGGCGTGCCGATGTCGCAGGCGAAAGCGCAGCGTTCCCGCACGATCGGGTTGATCAGCACCGGCGCATGGATCCCGCGCGCCACGGCCGCGGCGGTCTGCAACGTGCGTGTATAGGGCGAGACAATGATGCGGGCGATGCGCTCGGAGGCGAGAAGCCGAGCAGCTTCGGCCGCCTGAAGGTGTCCGAACTCGGTCAAAGCCGGATCGGCGATCCCGGGATCCTTGCGGGTTTGCGAGAAGGCGAGATTGAACTCGCTCTGGCCGTGGCGCAGCAGGATCATACCCGCAGTTACCGTCGGGTTGCCGCACCGGCAATCCCGCCCGGAATTATTTGTCACCTCGCCGTGGCGGGCCTATCTCTCAGGAAAGGAGAGACACAATGGACACCGGCGGGTTCCCAGTCGATCTGGTGCTGTTCGGCATGATCGCCGGTTTCCTGGTGCTGCGCCTGCGCAGCATCCTGGGTCGCCGCACCGGCTTCGAGCGGCCGCCGGCACAACCCTATCAGCCGCAAGGCGCCGCGCCTGCCGGTCCGATCATCGAAGGCCGCGCCGAGCCGGCGCCGTCCGCGTCCGGGCGGGCGGTTCCCGACCCGGCCAGTCCCGTCGGGCAAACGCTGGCACGGATGAAGCAGGTCGATCGCTCCTTCGATCCCGCTACCTTCCTGGACGGGGCGGAAAAGGCGTTCCGGATGATCGTCACGGCCTTCGCGGCCGGCGATCGGGCCACGCTGCGCAACCTGGTGGCGACCGACGTGTACAACGCCTTCGAGCAGGCGATCGCCGTGCGCGAGCAGGCGGGGCAGGTGCAGCACACCGAGATCCGCGCGATCCACGAGGCAACGATCGATGAGGCCAGCCTGCGCGGCGCCTCCGCCCAGGTCACCGTGAAGTTCGTGTCCGATCAGGTGAGCTTCAGCAAGGATGCCGCGGGTCAACCGGTCGCCGGTAGCGACGCAGTTACCGAGATGGTCGATATCTGGACGTTCGAGCGCGACCTGTCCTCGGCCGATCCGACCTGGCGTCTGGCGGCGGTTCGTCCGGCCTAGCACTGAATCGCATTGTTGGGGGCTGTCGATTGTGCTTTGCCTCACATGGGCGGAGCGAATCGGTGGGCCGCGCGCGATGGAATGGCAGGACCGGATCGACAATTACGTGCGCCAGACCGGGTTTCCGCGGAGCCTCTTCATCGCCGGCGACGGCCGGGTGGTCGGCACCTGGATCATGGGCAACGACTACCGGGTGAAGTCCGCCTATTACGGCGGCTATCCGGCTGGCTATCTCCGGCGCATCCGCAGCCTGTTTCCCGACAAGCGCCGGGCACTGCATCTGTTCTCCGGCAAGGTCGATCTGGAAGCGCTGCCCGGCGATACCGTCGATATCAACCCGCACTTGCGCCCCACCTATGTCGATGATGCGCAGAGCCTGCAATCGGTGCCGCTCGAGACCTACGACCTCGTTCTGGCAGATCCGCCCTACAGTATCGAGGATGCCGATCGTTATCAGACCACGATGGTGAAGCGGAACCGCGTGATGCGTGCGCTGCATCGGCTGGCTCCCGGCGCCCATGTGGTATGGCTGGATCAGGTTCTGCCGATGTATCGCAAGGATGTCTTCGCGCCGGAGGCGGTGATTGGCATGTGGAAATCCACCAACCATCGCTTCCGGGGCATCACCGTTTTCCGCCGGCTGGCTCCGCAATCGCCGGCTGTGTGATACCAGCGGCCCGGCGCGGTGACCCTTCCACCGCGCCGGGCCGCTGGTATGGCGCGCGGGGTTGGTGGGGCGGCCGCGCGCGAAGCCAAGACTCTGATACCAGCGACCCGGCTCGGTCGGAGCAGTCAACGGAAAGGGCCGCTGGTATGAGAGGGACAAGCTGGGCGTTGCTGACCCGGGGTTACAGGCCGCTATTACCGTTGCTCGCGGTCGTGCTGGTCGCCGTGACGATCTGGCAAAGCGGGATCGCCCATGAGCTGTCATGGGCGGCGCTGGCGCGGCATCAGGCGGCATTGCTGGCGGTCGTCGGGCAGCATCCGGTGGCTGCCGGAGCCGCCTATGTGGCGCTCTATATGGTCGTGGTGGCGTGCTCGATCCCCGAGGCGGCGGTAGTTACCGTGGCTGGCGGACTGTTGTTCGGAACCTTCGTGGGCGGTGCGCTGGCGGTCGTAGGTTCCACGCTGGGGGCGGTGATCCTGTTCCTGGTGGCGCGCAGTGCTTTCGCCAATCTGGTGGCCCGCCGGGCCCGAGGACTGATCGAGCGCATCCGCCCCCGCCTCCACCGCGACGGCTTCAGCTACCTGTTGGCGCTCCGTCTCATTCCCGCGGTGCCGTTCTGGCTGGTCAACCTCGCCGCGGCGCTTTGCGGGATGCGCCTGTTTCCCTATGCCGCCGCCACGTTGCTCGGCATCATTCCGGCCACGTTCGTGTTTGCCTGGGTTGGCGACGGCGTTGGTTCGATCCTCGCGGCCGGCGGCAAGCCGGATGTACGGGTGATCTTTTCGCCGGGCATTCTCGGGCCGCTGCTTGCGTTGGCGGCCTTGTCCCTCACACCGGTGATCCTCCGGCACGCCAAAAGGCGGCCGTGACCGACCACCCAAGCTGGGACCTTGCCGTCATCGGCGCCGGCGCGGCCGGGCTTTCGGTCACCTCGGTCGCGGCGCGGCTCGGCCTGAAGGTCGCGCTGATCGAGCGCGGGCGCATGGGCGGAGATTGCCTGAACGCCGGGTGCGTGCCCAGCAAAGCACTGCTGGCGGCCGCGCACGCCGCGCAGGGTGCGCGCGAAGCAGGCCGCTTCGGGATCCGGCTGCCCGAGCCCGGCATCGATTGGGATGCGGTGCACGCGCATGTGCACGGTGTCATCGACACGATCTCGCCGGATGATTCGGCCGAGCGCTACGAGTCGCTCGGCGCCTCCGTCTTCCGTGGCGAGGCGCGGTTCGTCGGCACCGACACGCTAGTCGTCGGCGATGTGCGCCTGCGGGCCCGGCGGATCGTCATCGCCGCCGGCAGCCGGCCTGCCGTGCCGCCGATCCCGGGGCTCGAGGCGGTGGCTTACCTCACCAACGAGACGTTGTTCGACCTGGCGGAGAAGCCGGCGCATTTGCTGATCCTCGGGGGCGGTCCCGTGGGAATCGAAATGGCCGAGGCGTTTCGCGGCCTTGGCAGTCAGGTGACGATCGTCGAGAGCGCGACGATTGCCGGGCGAGAGGAGCCAGAACTCGCCGATGCTCTCCGGGGCGTCCTCGTCGCGCGCGGCGTGTGCCTGATCGAATCTGCCGGCGTGCGATGCGTGGAACCTGGACCCGTGCTGGTCCTCACCGATGGGCGCCGGATCGGCGGCAGCCATCTGCTGGTGGCGGTAGGGCGCCGGCCGAACCTGGAGGGGCTGGCGGCGGAGGCCGGCAACGTGCGGACGAGTCAAGCTGGGATCGTAACGGATCGCGGGCTGCGCAGTCCCACCAACCGGCGTGTGTTCGCGGTCGGCGACATTGCCGATCCCCAGGGGATCGGGCCGCGCGCTTTCACCCATGTCGGCAGCTATCACGCCGGCATTGTCATTCGGCGGGCAGTGTTTCGACTGCCAGCCAGGATCGATTACGCCGCCCTGCCGCGCGTGATCTACACCAACCCCGAGCTGGGGCAGGCCGGCCTGACCGAGGCCGAAGCCCGCAGGGGAGGGCTTCGTGTCTCGGCGGTCTGCTGGCCGCTGGCGGAGAACGACCGGGCGCGCACCGAGCGCGACCCGGCCGGATTGGTGAAGCTGGTAATCGCCGGCGGTCGCCTGGTCGGTGCAGGCATCCTGGCGCCGAACGCCGGGGAAATGACCGGCGCCTGGACGCTGGCGATCGCCCGGCGCGTGCCGGCGCGCTCGTTGGCCGGGCTGGTGCTGCCATATCCGACCCGCGATGAAGCGGCGAAGCGCGCGCTGCAGAACCTCTATGCAAGGCAGCTCTTTTCGGATCACACGAAGGCGCTGGCACGCCTGCTGGCACGGCTGCCCTAGACTAAGCGGCGTAGGGAACACGCTCCGGGACAAAGAGTTAGAGCGATCGCTTCGCCAAGCGGAAGCGATCATGTTCTAGGGAGGGCAACATGGAAGACCTCGCGTTGATCGACTTGCTGATCCTCGCCGTACTGATCCTGCTTGGGATCGGCGGGCTGTTCATGACTTCAGCCGGCGGCGGGCTGTATGGGCTTGGGCTGGCGGTGTTCGTCGTCGCGGTCGTGCTAGGCTTCTACATGATCAAGCGGCACTTTGACCGGTTCGAGTTCAGGCCGGCACTGAATGTCCGGAACCGGCTGGGACCCGCGCCAGTACCTCCGATTTTCCGATGAACGGCTGCGCCCGGCACTCGACCTGCTGGCGCGTGTTCCCGTGACTTCGCCTGGCCGGGTGATCGATCTCGGCTGCGGCGCCGGCAATGTAACGGAAATTCTGAAACAGCGATTCCCCGCAGCGGATGTTACGGGCGTGGACGGGTCGGCGGCGATGCTGGAAAAAGCTCGTACCGCCGCGCCGGACTGCCGTTTCCTCCACGCTGATATTGCCGCCTGGACCGCCGATACAGCGCCCGACCTGATCTACTCGAACGCTGCGTTGCACTGGGTCGGAGACCATGCCGTCTTGTTCCCCCGCCTGGTTTCGTTGCTCGCTCCGGGCGGCGTTCTCGCGATCCAGATGCCGGCGATGCACGATGCGCCGTTGCGGCGTCTGCAGCTCGCCGTGGCCGCCGAGGGGCCCTGGGCCGAGGTGCTGCGTGGGCATGTGTCCGCGCGCGACATCCTGTCGCCGGGGGAATACTGGGATCTGCTTCGACCGCTGACCGCGTTGCTGGATGTGTGGGAAACGATCTACCTGCATCCGCTGCAAGGCGACGACGCGGTGGTGGAATGGGCGGCCGGGAGCAGCCTGCGGCCTTTCCTCGAACCGCTTGGCCCGGAGCTGCGCGCCGGCTTTCGCCGCGCGTATGCGGACGCGCTGCGGCCGCACTACCCTCGCCGGCCGGATGGGACGACATTGCTGCCATTCCGAAGGCTATTCCTGCTGGCACAGGTCTGAGGCCACTGGCCTTTCAGCGGTGCCGCCGCTAGGGTCGCCGCAACCCCAGGTCGAGACTTGCCGCATGCCCGAACAGCCGGTCTATAAGCGCGTCCTGCTGAAACTGTCCGGCGAAGCGCTGATGGCACGGCGGGAATACGGCCTCGACAACGATATGGTGAAAGCCATCGCCGCCGATATCGGCGCCGTCACCGCAATGGGCGTCCACACCTGCATTGTCATCGGCGGCGGCAATATTTTCCGCGGCGTCTCGGCCGCGGCGGCCGGCATGGAACGCGCACAGGCGGACTATATCGGCATGTTGGCCACTGTGATGAACGCGCTGGCTTTGCAGAGCGCACTCGAGCAACGTGGGGTGCCTACCCGCGTGCAATCGGCCATCCCCATGTCGAGCGTCTGCGAGCCCTATATCCGCCGCCGTGCCGAGCGCCACATGGAAAAGGGCCGGGTGGTGATCTTCGCCGCCGGCACCGGCAACCCGTTCTTCACGACCGATACCGCCGCCGCCCTGCGCGCGGCCGAGATGGCCTGCGACGCACTGTTCAAGGGCACGCAGGTGGACGGCGTCTATTCCATCGATCCGCGCCAGGATCCGAACGCGGAGCGCTACGACGAGCTTACCTACCAGGACGTGCTGGCGAATCAGCTCGCGGTCATGGACGCTGCCGCCATCAGTCTGGCGCGCGAGAATAAATTGCCGATCGTGGTTTTCAACATCCATGCGCCCGGTGCGTTTCCGGCGGTGATTCGCGGGGAAGGCCGGTTCACGCGCATCGTGGAACGCGTCTGAGCGGCGCACTCTCGGGAGGGGTCAAATGCCAGCCGACCTCAATAAACTGAAGCAGGACCTCACGCGCCGGATGGATGGTGCGCTGGAAACGCTGCGGCGCGAATTTGCCGGCCTGCGCGCGGGCCGGGCCAGCCCGGCGCTGCTCGAGCCGGTGCGGGTGCACGCCTACGGCAGCGACGTGCCGCTGAACCAAGTGGGCACCGTGGGCGCGCCGGAGCCGCGAATGCTCACGGTGCAGGTCTGGGACCGCTCCCTGGTCGGTGCCGTGGAGAAGGCGATCCGCGATGCCGGCCTGGGGCTCAACCCGGCATCCGACGGGCAGCTCGTGCGGGTGCCCATCCCGCAGCTCACGGAGGAGCGGCGCATCGAGCTGGTTAAGGCGGCGCACAAATACGCCGAGGGCGCGCGCGTGTCAGTGCGCGGCGTCCGGCGCGACGGGATGGAGCAGATCAAGGCCTTCGAGAAGAAGCACGAGATCGGCGAGGATGTCGGCAAGCACTGGCAAGACGACGTGCAGAAGCTCACTGACCAGTATGTGAAGAAAGTGGATGACGCGTTGACGGAGAAGGAGAAGGACATCCGCCAGGTCTGATCCCGGACGGTGCCCGCTCATTCCGCATCCGCGGCCGCCTCCTCTCTGCCGCCGCGGCACGTGGCAATCATCATGGACGGCAACGGCCGGTGGGCCGCGTCGCGGCGGTTGCCGCGGGCGGCCGGCCATCGCGAGGGCGGCAAAGCGGTGCGCCGAGCGATCGAAGCCGCGATGCGAGAGGGGGTGGGCTGGCTCACCCTGTACGCGTTCAGCAGCGAGAACTGGCGCCGTCCGGCCGGCGAGGTCACAGACCTGACGGGGTTGTTGCGGCAATATGTCAGAAGCGAACTTAAGGAACTGGCCGCGAACGGGATTCGGCTTCGTGTTATTGGCGAACGCAGCCGGTTCCCCGCCGACATCCAGGCCGATCTGGCGAACGCCGAGGCGACCACCGCCGGCAACGACCGCCTAAACCTGACGGTGGCGCTGTCCTACGGAGCCCGGGCCGAAATCGCCGAAGCAGCCCGCGTCCTGGCGGAACGAGCGTGCGCGGGCAAGCTGGCCCCCGCGGCGATCGATGAGCAGGCGCTGGCGGGATGTCTCGCCACCGCCGGGATGCCCGATCCTGATCTTGTTATCCGCACCTCGGGCGAGCAGCGGCTGTCGAATTTCCTGCTCTGGCAGGCCGCCTATGCCGAGCTGTTGTTCCTGGATGTGCTCTGGCCGGATTTCGATGCCGAGCATTTCGCGGCGGCGCTGGCCGAGTTCGCCCGCCGGGACCGGCGCTTTGGCGTCCGCCCTGGTTGAGCCGGCCCGGCGCTGGGCGGACTTGCGCAAGCGGGGCGTCTCGGCGCTGGCGCTGGCCATCCCGGGGCTCATGGTGATCTGGTACGGGGGCCCTGTCTTCGACGCCCTCATCGGCGCCCTGACCGCCGGCCTTTGGCTGGAATGGGCTTGGCTTTGTCGTCGCAGCGGCAGCTCAGGCTTGTTGCTGGCAGGGGTCTGCTGGATTGCCCTCGGCGCGGCGGCGGCGGTGTGGTTGCGTGGTGACCCGACCGCGGGACGCGCCAACGTGATGTTCCTGGTGTTGCTGGTCTGGGCCACGGATATCGGCGCTTATGTCGTCGGCCGCGCGATCGGGGGGCCCCGGCTGGCGCCGCGCATCTCTCCCGGAAAAACCCGGACAGGCGCCGCCGGAGGTTTGCTTGCCGCCATCGGGGTCGGACTGCTGGCGGCAGCGTCGCGGCCGGGGCATGCGGATTTTCTCACTGCCGCCGGTATCGCCGCTTGCCTGTCGTGCATAGGTCAGGCTGGCGATCTCGCCGAAAGCTGGATGAAGCGCCGCGCCGGAGTGAAGGACTCCGGACAGCTCATCCCCGGCCATGGCGGCACGCTGGACCGGCTCGATGCCGCCTGGACCGTGCTCCCCGCCGGCGCTCTACTGGCGCTTCTGCTTGGTCGTGGAGTAGTGCTTTGGCAATGAGCACCGAAGAGCCCCGGACCGTCAGCATCCTGGGCAGCACCGGCAGTGTTGGGCGGCAGACAGTTTCCTTGCTGGCGAGCGAGCCGGACCGCTTCCGGGTGCGCGTGCTGGTTGCCGGGCGCAATGCGGCCTTGCTCGCCGAGCAGGCACGTGCCCTCGGCGCCGCGCACGCTGTTGTATGTGAGGCTGATGCCTATCCCGCCCTCAAGGACGCCCTGTCAGGCAGCGGCATAACCGCTGCGGCAGGGCCGGACGCGGTGGTCGAAGCCGCCGCCCTTCCGGCCGACTGGACCATGGCGGCCATCACCGGGGCCGCCGGCCTCGCCGCCACGTTGGCAGCGATCCGCCGGGGCGCCTACGTCGCCCTCGCCAACAAGGAGGCGCTGGTTTGCGCCGGCGAGGTCATGCTCCGCGCCGTCAGGGACGCCGGCGCCACGTTGCTGCCGGTCGATTCGGAGCACAACGCGATCTTCCAATCCCTGACCGGGGGCAACCCCGACGCGGTGGAGCGCATCGTGCTGACGGCGTCCGGCGGCCCGTTCTGGACGTCGAGCCGTGAGGAGATGGCGGTCGCGACCCCGGATGCGGCGCTGAAACACCCGGTGTGGTCGATGGGCGCCAAGATCAGCATCGACTCGGCGACGATGATGAACAAGGGACTTGAGGTCATCGAAGCAGCGCGGCTTTTCAACCTGCCGGAGGCGGCGATCGGCGTGCTGGTCCACCCGCAATCGGTGATCCATGGCCTGGTCTGCTACACCGATGGCAGCGTACTGGCGCAACTCGGTTCGCCCGACATGCGCATCCCGATCGCCCATTGCCTGGCCTGGCCGCGGCGGATGGCGACCGCATCTCCGCGTCTTGATCTGGCGGCCCTGGCGCGGCTGCAGTTTTTCGAGCCCGACCTGGAGCGGTTCCCCGCCCTCGTGCTCAGCCGGGACGCGTTGCGGGCCGGCGGCGGGGCGCCGGCGATCCTGAGCGCCGCCAACGAGGTGGCGGTCGATGCGTTCCTGCGGCGCCGGATCGGCTTTCTCGATATCGTCGCGACGGCAGCGCGGGTGCTGGATTCGCTGGGCGCGCCGCCCGCCGACAGGCTGGAGGATGTCATTGCACTCGACGCCGCAGCACGGCGCGCCGCCGAGCAAATCGCCACCGCCCGCGCGGCGTGATACTGTGCCGGGGGTGATCGTCCTTCCCACTCAAGAAGAAACAGGTCTACGTTGATCCACGCTGTTCCCGATCTGCTCCGCACCGTTCTCGCCTTCCTGGTGGTCCTGGGCGTTCTCGTGTTCGTCCATGAAACCGGACACTACCTCGCCGCGCGTTGGCGCGGGGTGCATGTCGAGACATTCTCCATCGGGTTCGGTCAGGCCTTCGCGACCTGGACCGACCGGGTCGGCACGGTGTGGAAGCTCGCCTGGATTCCGCTCGGCGGCTATGTGCGGCTGCACGGACAGGAGCGACCGCAGGATGTGCCGCCAGAAGTCCGCGCTCGCTGGATACCCGGCCGCACGTTCCAGGAAAAATCGGTCGGCTCGCGGGCGATCATCGTCGCCGCCGGACCGGCCGCGAATTTCATGCTCGCCATCGTCGCTTTCGCCCTGCTGTTCGCGGTTGCCGGCCGCCCAGTCACGCTGCCGGTCGTCAACCAGGTGATGCCGGGGTCCGGCGCCGCGGTTGCCGGAATCCAGCCCAAGGACAGGATCGAGGCGATCGATGGCCAGCCGATCACCAGTTTCGAGGACTTGCAGCGGATCGTTTCGGTGCATCCGAACACGCGCATGCAAGTCCAGGTGGAGCGCGATGGTCAGGCGCTGACATTGCCTGTCGTGACCGGCTCACGCGCGGAGAACGGCACGACAGTCGGCCTGCTCGGGATCGAGGGCGGCGTCATCACTTACCGCCATGTAGCGCTCCCGGCGGCGATCTGGGGCGGCGTCACCGAAACATGGCACGTGACCGCCGAGACGGCCCGCGGTGTCGCGCGCATCTTCGTCAGCGGGCGTGGTGCCGGCGATATTGGCGGACCGCTGCGCATCGCCGAGCTCTCCGGCGAAGTCGCCGCCATGGGCGCGGCGAGCCTGCTGTCCTTCATCGCCATTCTGTCGGTCAATCTCGGGCTGATAAATCTGTTGCCGATCCCTGTGCTGGATGGCGGGCACCTGTTGTTCTTCCTGATCGAGGCGATGTTCGGCCGCCCGCTCTCGCCGCGGGCGCAGGAATACGGGTTCCGCGCCGGGCTGGCGTTGCTTGCCGGACTGTTTATCTTTGCAACCTGGAATGATCTCGCCCATCTCGGATTGTTTCACTGGTTCGCCGGCTGAACCCGCAGGGCGCCGTTACAAAACGTGGGTGAGGTCATCGGCGCTCGGCACTAGCCTGCAATTCGTGCGGCAGCTATGGTCCGCCCTCTTTTTGCCCAACCGCTCTGGTTGTTGCGGCGCGTTCCTCGGGTAAAGGCTTCATACGGGAGGCTAGCCGGTTGATCCGCACCTTTGCCGCGCTGATCGTTGGTTGCTGCTGTGTCTTGTCCGGTCTGGCGCCGTTCGCGCTCGCTGCTCCCGCCCCAGCGCGCGGAGCTCCCGCCGCCACCGCGCCCGTCCAGAGCCCGGTCCCCTCCGGGGGCATCATCCAGGCTATCCAGGTGGAGGGCAATCATCGCATCGATTCCGGAACGATCCAGTCTTACATGTTGGTTCATCCCGGCGATCCGTTCGATCCGGGGGCGATCAACGAGAGTTTGAAGACGCTGTACGCGACAGGCTTGTTTCAGGATGTCAGCCTGACCCGTCAGGGCAACACGCTTGTCGTGCATGTGGTCGAGAACCCGGTCGTCAATCAGGTTGTCTTCGAAGGGAACCACGAGCTTACCGATTCGGCCCTGGCCGCCGATGTTCAACTGCGCGCACGCTCAGTGTTCACCCCGGCGGCCGCTGAAGCGGACCGGCAGAGGATCCTGAACGCTTACGCGCAGAAGGGCTATTACGACGCGACCGCGGCGCCCATGATCATCCGGCTGCCGGAGAACCGGGTGAACGTCGTGTACCAGATCAGCGACGGTCCGGCTACGCTCGTCAGCCGGATCAGCTTCGTCGGCAACCATGCGTTCAGCCAGAGTCGCCTGACCGAAGCCATCAACACCCGCGAAGAGCGCTGGTGGCGCTTTCTGTCCACGTCCGACCAGTACAGCCCGGAGCGGCTCCGCTACGACGAGGAGCTGCTGCGGCGCTTTTACCTGCATCAGGGCTATGTCGATTTCGATATCACCGATGCTACCGCGGAACTCGCGCCGGACCGGAAGGGGTTTTTCCTGACATTCACGGTGCATGAGGGTGCCCGCTACAGGGTGGGCAAGATCACCATCCATTCGGAGCTCAAGGGGATAACCGACAAGCAGTTGGCCACCCAGCTCCAGTTCGCGAGCGGTGACTGGTACGATGGCGACGCGGTCGGCCGGACCGCGGATCTTATGGAAGAGTATGTCCGCAACCATGGCTTTGCCTTCGTGCAGGTCAACCCGCGGGTGGATCGCCACCCCGAGACGCACACCGTCGATCTGACGTACGACGTAACCGAAGGGCCGCGCGTGTATGTCGAGCGGATCGACATCGTCGGCAACCAGCGTACCAAGGATAAGGTGATCCGCCGGCAGTTCCAGATTGCCGAGGGCGACGCCTACAACGCCGAATCGCTCAGGCGGACCCGCCAGCGGCTCACTGATCTCGGGTACTTCCAGAACGTGAACATCACCACGGCGCCGGGGTCGGCGCCCGACAAGGCGGTGGTGACCACCACGATCCAAGAGAAGGCGACCGGCGAGCTGACGCTGGGCGCCGGTTATTCGACGGATGCGGGATTCCTGGTCGATGCCGGGCTGCGTGAGCGCAACCTGATCGGCAGCGGCATCGATGCCGGGATCAACGGCATTCTGGCCCAGAAGCGGAGCTCGGTCGATCTATCCGTCACCGAGCCTTATTTCCTCGACCGCAACATCCTGGTCGGCGGGGACTTGTTCCTGGTGCAGACGAACAATCTGGGGACCGAGCCGTACAACGAACGCCGGGAGGGTTTCTCGCTCCGCACCGGTTACAACTTCACCGACCATTTGCAGCAGGTGTTGAGCTACTCCCTGGTCGGGCGCACGGTCTATGACATCACGGCTGGATCCAGCTATTACATTACCAGCCAGTCCGGTTACACGCTGCTGTCGCAGGTCAGCCAGGTGACCACGCTCGACTACCGCGACAGCACGATCGATCCGCATAAGGGCTATATCATCTCGCTTGGCACCGATTTCGCCGGACTTGGCGGCAACGCGACGTTCGTGCGCGCCCGGATCGACGGTGGTTACTACATCCCGCTCGACCGTTTCACCGGCAACAGCGACTGGGGAATCGCACTCTCGGCCGGCACGGGTTACTTCCTCAATCTCGGACACCAGGAGTCGGTGATCGACCGCTTTTATCTGGGCGGCGATAATCTGCGTGGCTTCGAGACCGGAGGGGTTGGTCCGCATGACGAATCGACCGGCGACTCGCTGGGCGGTCGGTTTCTGTGGACAGAATCGCAGCAGCTCAATTTCCCGCTGCCCTTCATCTCTCGCGATTTCGGGCTGTCGGGGCACACATTTGTCGATGTGGGCGCCCTGACTTAAGGAACGTTTGAATCCGGCACGTGTCCCGGTTCCAACCTGCCCAGCACCGGTGGTAGCCAATGCCCGCCGGTGAGCAATTCGGGTACGCCACGCGTCGGCGCCGGCCTTGGCGTCACTTGGCGGAGCGGGTTCGGCCTGATCAATATTGACGTGACGCCCTTTGTCGTGAAACAGCCCTTCGACCAGACGCAGATCTTCAGATTCGGTTTCGGTACGAGGTTCTAGTGCTCCATCATCGTCTCTTTGCAACGGCGGCTCTCGGCGTAGCCCTTCTGCTGTCTGGGACTCCTCTTGCCCAGGCGCAGCAAGGGCCGGGCTGGTTCATCCCCAGCCAGAACCATCCCCAGGCTGGGCCGCGTCGTGCGCCGTCGCGGCCTGCTGCCCCGACAGCGGCGCCCGCGGCCGCACCAGAGCCGGCCATTGGGCCGGAGCAGGCGGGGGCCCCGGCAGAGCAACTCCCGGTGCAGCTCCCCCCGGCGCCGCCGGTTCCGGACGTAGCCCGCGGCTCCTTGCCGCCGGCCGCGGTGATCGGCGTGCTTTCGATCCCGGACGTGCTGCGCACTTCGGTCGCTTACCAAGCCGCCGACAAGCTCATCGCGGAACGCCGCCAGAAGCTGAACGACGACGCGCAGAAGGAACAGGTGAGGTTGCGCGATCTGGGTCAGGCATTGGCGAATGACCGGGCGAAGATGTCAGCCGAGCAGATCCGTGCCAAGGAAAAGGAACTGCAGGACCGCATCGCCGAGTTACGCCGCAGCTTCACCGAGCGAAACCGGGTCATCCAGGAGCAAGGCCAGTACGCGCTGCTGCAAATTCAGCGCACCTTGACCGAGGTCGTACAGAAGGTCGCCGCCAGTCGCGGCATGAACCTCGTGCTTCAGCGGGCCGAGGTGGCTGTTAACATCCCGGAATTCGACATTACATCGCAAGTTGCCGACGTGCTGAACCGCGCGCTCACCAGCGTAAGTATGCCGCCTGAGGGGGTTTCTCCGGTCAGTACTCCCGCGGTTGCCGCCGCTGAACCCACGAAGAAGGCCGCCGCTGCACAAAAGCAACCCTGAGCCGGCCACCACGAAAACCGGAGGCTGGCCCGAGATCGCTGGCGATCCGCGGTTCTTCGCCCGCTCTGGGCCGCATAACCTGGCTGCGGTAGCGGCGGCGGCCGGTGCGGAGGTGCCGGCACGTGAACTGGGCCTGACGGGTGTCGGGCCGCTGCAGAACGCCGGCCCGACAGAAGTCAGCTTTTTCGAAAATCGCAAATACATCGCGGCGCTTGCCGCAACCCGCGCCGGTGCGGTGCTGATCCATCCCGAGATGGCCGGCCGCGTGCCGCGCGGGACGATCCCGATAGTAACACCGGAGCCCTACAGTGCCTGGGCCCGGGTCGCGGCCTTGTTCCATCCGCCGGCGCCAGTGCGGCCGGGCGTGCATCAGAGCGCGGTCCTCCTGCCGGGCGCGGCGGTTGATCCGAGCGCGGAAATCGGGCCGTTGGCCGTTATCGGCGCGCGGGCGGAGATCGGGCCGCGGTGCCGCATCGGCGCAGGCGCGGTGATCGGGGATGGCGTGGTGCTGGGACCAGACTGCCGCATCGGCGCTCAGGCGACCGTGAGTCATGCCCTGCTGGGCACTCGCGTCAGTGTGTACCCCGGAGCGCGCATCGGCCAGGACGGGTTCGGCTTCGCCAGCACGGCGGAGGGGTTTCGCTCCGTGGCGCAGCTCGGGCGCGTGATCCTGGAGGACGATGTCGAGATCGGCGCCAACACCACGATCGATCGCGGCAGCCTGCATGATACTGTGATCGGCGCAGGCTCACGGCTCGACAACCTTGTGCAGATTGGGCACAACGTCCGCATCGGCCGCGGCTGCGTGATTGTCGCGCAGGTCGGCATCTCCGGTTCCACCATCCTGGAAGACCATGTGATGATCGGCGGCCAGGCCGGGTTGATCGGGCATCTTCATATCGGCCGGCGTGCGCGAATTGGTGCGCAAGCCGGTATCATGTCGGATGTCACGGCCGGCACCGAGGTGGTGGGCAGCCCCGCCATGCCGGTGCGTGAGTTCTTTCGCCAGATCGCCACCTTGCGGCGGCTGGCACGCGGCCGCAAAGCTTCCCGAGAGACCGAGGCTGATACGGACTGACCCCAATGGACGCGCCTCCGCCCGCAGACATAATCGAGGTGGTGGATATCGCGCGGATCATGCACGCGATCCCGCATCGTTATCCGTTTCTGATGATCGACCGGGCCGTGGAGGTGGTGCGCGACCGTTCGGCGATCGGCATTAAGAACGTCTCGGTGAACGAGTCCTTTTTCCAAGGCCATTTTCCCAACCATCCGGTGATGCCGGGAGTGTTGATCATCGAGTGCATGGCGCAGACAGCGGCCGTGCTGGTGGTTGAAACGTTGGGACCGGAATCGGCTGGCAAGGTGGTCTATTTCATGTCGATTGAGGGAGCGAAATTCCGCCGCCCGGTCGTGCCGGGCGACCAGCTCCGCATTCATGTGGTGAAAGAGCGCAATCGCGGGAATGTCTGGAAATTTCATGCGATCGCCCGCGTGGACGACGTCTCGGTCGCCGAGGCGACCTATGCCGCGATGATTATGGACCGCGCCAAGCCGCCGGAATAACCATTCGCAACAAACGGTTACCGGGCGTTCTGGGAAATACGCGGCAACAATGATTGAGTTGGCGAGTCCATCCCGGCCGGCTTAGATCATTAATGGTATCGAAAGAAAGGCTCGCTCGCTCATGGACGCGATAGCCGCCACGCTTGAACCGCTGACCCACCGCACGGTCATTCACCCGAGCGCGATCATCGCTCGCGGAGCGGAACTCGGGCGCGGCGTTCGGATCGGTCCGTTCTGCGTGATCGGCGGAAACGTGGTCATCGAGGACGGAGCCCGGCTGGTCGCCCATGTGGTGGTGGACGGTCGCACGCGGATCGGGGCCGGTGCGGTGTTGTTTCCATTCTGCACGATCGGTTTGGAGCCGCAGGACCTGAAATATCGCGGCGAGCCGACAAGCTGCGAGATCGGCGCTCGTACGCAGGTACGCGAGCACTGCACCATCCATCGCGGGAGCGTCGGCGGCAAGGGTATTACGCGGATTGGATCGGATTGCATGCTGATGGCGGTGGCGCATGTGGCGCACGACTGCTCGTTGGGCAATCACGTCATCGTGGCCAACAACGCCGTGATGGGTGGGCATGTACGCATCGCCGACCACGCCGTGATTGGCGGGGCGGCGGCGCTTCACCAATATGTTCGCATCGGCCGCGCGGCTATGGTCGGCGGCGTCTCGGGCGTCGAAGGCGACGTCATTCCGTTCGGCAGTGTGATCGGCAACCGCGCGCGACTGGCCGGCCTCAACGTGATCGGGCTGAAACGGCGCGGTTTCGACAAGTCGCAGATACTGACCTTGCGAGCCGCCTTTCAGGAGCTGTTCCGCGGCGCGGGCGTGTTCGCCGATCGGCTCGGCGTTGTCCGTGCCCGCTACGGTGCCGACCCGCTGGTCGCCGAGGTGTTGGCCTTCATCGATGCGCCCAGCGAGCGGGGGCTGATCCGCTCCGAGCTCGCCAGCGAGTAGGCGCCACTCTTTCATACCAGCGGCCCGATGCGGTGACTCTTCCACCGCTGGTACGGCGCCCGGGGTTGGTGGGGCGGCCGCGCGCGAAACCAAGACTTCTGATGCCCGGCTCGGCCGGAGTGGTCAACCGAAAGGCCGCTGGCATCAGAGTGTCTTGAGGAAGTCCGTCAGCTTCACCGCGGCGGTGATTTTATCGGTCTTGTCGAGCGCCGCCAGCTCGGCTGCCAGCCGATCCATCGCAGCCTCGTAAATCTGGCGCTCGCTGAAGCTCTGGTCGGGTTGGCCGGCATTGCGGTGCAGATCGCGCACCACCTCGGCGATGGCGAGGGGGTCGCCCGAGTTGATCTTCGCTTCATATTCCTGCGCGCGACGAGACCACATGGTGCGCTTGACCCGGGCCCGGCCTTTGAGGACCGCCAGGGCTTCATCGAACAGCTTGCGGGTGGCCAGCTTGCGGAGCCCGGCGGTACGCGCCTTCGCGACCGGCACCCGCAGCGTCATCCGGTTTTCTTCGAAGGTGATGTGGATCAGCTCGAGCTTCTGGCCGGCAATTTCCTCGATCGCGATCCGCTCGACCTTGCCGACGCCGTGCGTCGGATAAACCACATGATCGCCTTCGACGAACACCTCCGGCTTGGCGGGCGGTCGCGGCGGTATCGACGGACGGTGCGGCCCCGCCGGGACGGAAGGTGTCGGCCTTGCCAGCTCCGTCTCTGGGGCCGGAGCGCTCTCGGTATTCGGCCCCTCATTCGCTGTCGGCGCAACGATCGCCGGCTGGGGCTCGTCGGGCGGAGGCGGTTCGACGGTTTGTTGCTGCTCTCGAAGCTCGACCACTGCCGGCTTGGGTTCCGGGGCGGCAACAGGCGCGGGAGCCGGGGGGATGACCTTCGCGTCCGTGGGGCCGGGCGGCCGGGACTTCACGGTCTTGGCTTCGACTGTCTTCGGCACTGCTGTCTTGGTCGGTGCTTTGGTGCTTTTGCTGGATACTTGTGTGACCGGCTTGGCCGACGTCCCGGTGCTCGGCGATTTCGCGGGCGCCTTTGCCGAAGGAGCGGGTTTCGGGCTCGCCGTTTCCCTTTTGCGCGCGGTCACCGCGCTCGCTGCCCTCGCTTGCGGTGCTGGGGCGGCCTTACGCGCCGCCGGGCGCACCGGCTTTTTGGCGGCCTTGCCGGCTGACCTCACGGCCAGGGCGGGGACTGCCCGGCGCCCCGACGCCGTCTGCCCCCCATGTGGCTTCGAACTCGACACCTGCTTCCCCATCTTTTAAATGCCGGCGCGGCAGCCGGGCTCGCCGCCCCCGCCACGACCTTCCCGGTCTCCTGAAAATGCGACGATCTGCGGCCCCACCTGACGCGACCAGGCGCTATCGCCGCCACGTCGATGACACAATATAGCACGCAAACCCGCCATCGTCATGGGGCGGCTGCGGAGAAACCTTCAGCCTTGCCCAGGCTCCGGATCAAACAGTTTGGCCTTGTCCTGGGAGTCCTTCCACTCGTCCGCGTCCGGCGGCGGCGTGCCCTTGCGGGTGATGTTCGGCCACATCGCCGCGTAGGTTCGGTTCTGCTCGACCCAGGCCGTTGCCTTGTCATCGCTGTCCGGCACGATGGCCAGCACCGGGCACTCCGGTTCGCACACGCCGCAGTCGATGCATTCGTCTGGGTGGATCACCAGCATGTTCGCGCCGACATAGAAACAATCCACCGGGCACACTTCGACGCAGTCCATGTATTTGCAACGTATACAGCTTTCCGTGACCACGTAGGTCATGCGGCATCCCCCGGGCGAACCGAAGGCGATATGCCGATGATCATCCCGCTGCGCAAGACGCCGCTCATTCCGGAAATTCCTCATAGAGTTCGCGGGCTTCCGGCGCCGGTCCGCGCCGGCGAGCCAACGACAGCACGCGCACCACGCGCACCTTGCCCTGCACCGGCAAAGTCAGCACGTCACCCACACGCAGCCGCGCGTGCGGCTTATCGGTCGCCAGCCGGTTGATCCGGATCGATCCTTCGCCCACCAGCCGGGCGCAGTCACTGCGCGCTTTCATGAACCGCGCGCACCAGAGCCATTTATCGAGTTGCTGCCAGTCACGGTCTTCCGCCGAGGTCATACGCCGCCCAGAGGTGGCTTACCGCTTGAGGGCAGCCAGGGCGGCAAACGGGCCGTGCGAGGGCTCTTGGCGGTCCCTGGCCACAAGCCGGGTCGCCATCGGCCGCCTGTGGATCGGCAGGATCATCGCCGGGGCGGGCGGGCCGGCTTGATCAGGTGCCAAGCTGGCGCCGGGCACGATCCGGAACCCGAGCCGCCGCAACACGACCGGGAGTAACTCGGTCCGAATCGACAGCCGAGAGGCCAGACCAGGGGGCAAGGCGGTCGCGCCTCGTCGCGTTGCCCAGGCCAGATCGCCGGCCACCCGCTCCGCCACGTCGAGCCGCAGCAACAAGGGGCCGGCTTCGATCCAGCCGAGCATGTCCGCCAGCCCGGCCGGCCACGCAGGGGCCGGTGACAACGATACAAGCCCGCCCGGCGGCAGCTTGTCCGGCAGTGCGATCCCGCGCTGCAATGCCCAGAGTTGCGCGCGCATCGCGACCGCGTGCGGCTTCAGGAGCGCCGGAAGGAAAATCGCGAAACGCCCAGCCTTGACACCAAGCGGCCGGAGCCTGGGCCGCGTGGATGGGTCGACATCCGGCTCCTCCTGGATGGGGATGACGCCGAGCGCCTCCGTCAACCGGTGCATCATCCCGCGCAGGCCGTTATCGGCGGCGGCGCGGTCGATGGCGGCAAACAGCGGTGCAAGCTCGGCCCGAATTTGCCCGTCGAGATAAGATTGCAGTCGGCCGCGCAGGCGCTCCCGTTGCGCCCCATCGAGGAATTCGCTGTCCAGCATCTCCACACGGGGACGGAGTGGCGTCAGGCCCGGCCGCAAGCGAGCGATCGGCTGCCCTTCCCAATCAATCCGATGATCGGCGTTCAGGCTGAATTGCGAGTTGTCCGCGGTTTCGGCGACAGCGACGCGACGCGGCATTTCCTCACGGAGCGCGCGTCTTGCGGCGCGCATGACGAGCTTCCTCTCGTCACCCTCGGTGCCCGCCTCCGGGACGAAAGTGAACCCGGCGATTCTGCCGACCGGGTGGCCTTCGACCACAACCTCGCCGCGGCGCGTCACGGCCGACAGCAACTCCTGGCCGTTGCCCGCCTCCAGCCGGCGCATGAGATGCGCGGCGCGACGATCGACGAACCGGACGGTCAGCCGTTCGTGCAGCGCATCGGAGAGCAGGTCCTCGACCTCGCGCGCCTGGCCTTGCCAATGAGCCGCATCCTTCACCCAATCCGCGCGGGCGGCGATGTAGGACCACACCCGGATGCCGGCCAGACGCTGCATCAGCGTGTCGATATCTCCCTCCGGCCGGGCAAGCGCGGCAATCTGTCCGGCCAGCCAATCGGTGGGGAGCTCGCCCTCCTTGGCGACATGGTGGAATACGCGCTCGCAGAGCCGCGTGTGGGTCTCGTCGGCCAGCTTGCGGAAATCGGGGATCTGGCACGCTTCCCACAACAGGCGCACCAGACCGGTTCCGGTCGCGATCCGCCTTATGTCCGCCTCCCGCGACAACGCGGCGAGTGTCTGCAAATCGGATGCGTCGTTGCCGCGCACGAGGCCCGACCGCAAAGGCGGGATAGTCAGCGTATCCAGAAGCCGGTCGATACTGGAGAAATCCAGGTCGCTGTTGCGCCAGGCGAGCACCTCCAGCGGCTCGAACATATGCGCCTCCACCTGAGCCGCCAGATCGTCGGGCAGGCGAGGGCAGCCGGCGGTGGTTCCGAACGTGCCGTCGCGCATGCCGCGTCCGGCGCGGCCGGCTATCTGCGCGATCTCGGCGGCGCCGAGGCGCCGGATACGATGCCCGTCGTGCTTGGCGATGCCGGCAAAGGCGACGTGGTCCACATCCATGTTGAGGCCCATGCCGATTGCATCGGTGGCGACCAGGAAATCGACCTCCTTGTCCTGGTAGAGCGCTACCTGCGCGTTGCGTGTCCGGGGCGAGAGCCGGCCCATGACCACGGCGCAGCCGCCACGGCGGCGGCGGATCAGCTCGGCGATCGCATAGACCTCGGCGGCGCTGAACGCCACGACCGCGCTGCGCGGCGGCAGCTTCGTCAGCTTCGCCTGCCCAGCATAGTTGAGCTGCGACATGCGCGGCCTTGTCTCCACCACCGCCTCCGGCACCAGGCGGGACAGCAGCGGGCGGATGGTTTCGGCGCCAAGGAACATGGTCTCGACCAGCGCGCGGGCGTGCAGCAGCCGCTGGGTGAAGACATGGCCCCGGTCGGGGTCGGCGCAGAGCTGGATTTCGTCAACCGCGACGAACTCGGCGTCGCGGTCGAGCGGCATCGCCTCCACGGTGCAGGAGAACCAGCGCGCCTCCGGCGGGACGATCTTTTCTTCCCCGGTGATCAGCGCGACATAACGAGCGCCTTTGCGGGCGACCATCCGGTCGTAATTCTCCCGCGCCAGCAGCCGGAGCGGAAACCCGATTATACCGGAGGAGTGGGCCAGCATCCGCTCCATGGCGAGATGCGTCTTGCCGGTGTTGGTGGGTCCGAGGACGGCGCGGACCCGCGAGTTGAAGCCGGACATGGGGGGATGTTTGGGGGCGGCGGCGCGGAATGCAAGCAGGAAGGAGAGGCGGGCGCTTGGATTGAAACGCCGCGTCTTTTTGCGCATATCGCCGGCGCGACGGGAGGTGCGTGGATGGACGACGCGACTGTGACGCAGCCGGAAACTTTAAGCTTCGGCGCCGAGGTCGGGCGGCTGCTCGATCTGGTGGTGCATTCGCTCTATTCCGAGCGCGAGATCTTCCTGCGCGAGCTGGTCGCCAATGCGGCCGACGCGATGGATCGCCGCCGCTTCGAATCGCTTACCGATCCGGCGCTCGCCCTGCCGTCCGAGGCGAAGATCCGCATCGTTCCGGACAAGCCGGCACGCACGTTGCTGATCGCCGATGACGGGTTCGGCATGGGCCGGCAGGAGCTGATCGATAATCTGGGCACCATCGCGCGCTCCGGCACGCGCGCCTTCGGCGATGCGCTGGCGGAAGCGAAGCCCGAGGACCGGCCGAGCCTGATCGGCCAGTTCGGTGTCGGCTTCTATTCGGCCTTCATGGTCGCCGACCGAGTTGAGGTCACCTCTCGCAAGGTCGGCGCCGAGGAGGCATTCACCTGGGCCTCGAACGGGGCAGGGGAATTCACCATCGCCCCGGCCACGCGCGAACACGCCGGCACCGATGTGGTCCTGCACGTCAAGGCGGATGCCGAGGAGTTCCTCGATCCGGCCCGGCTGGAAGCTGTCGTGCGGAAATGGGCCGACCACATCACGCTGCCGATCACTATTGCCCGCGACGGCAAGGACCAGCCGGCAAACGAAGGCACCGCGCTCTGGCGCAAGCCGCGGTCGGAGATATCGGAGCAATCGTATAACGAGTTCTACCGGCATCTCGGGCATATCTTCGATACGCCCTGGGCGACATTACATTGGCGCGCCGAGGGCACGCTGGAATTCGCGGCGTTGCTGTTCATCCCGGGCATGCGGCCGTTCGACTTCCTGGAGAACGATCGCGAGTTGCATGTGCGGCTGCACGTGCGGCGGATGTTCATCACTGATAAGGCGGAGCTGCTGCCGTCCTGGCTGCGCTTCGTCCAGGGCGTGGTTGATACCGAGGACCTGCCGCTCAATGTCTCGCGCGAGATGCTGCAGACCACGCCGGTGCTGGGCCGCATCCGCAAGGCGCTGGTGGGGCGCGTGCTGTCCGAGCTGAAGACCAAGGCGAAGGAAGCGGAAGAGTATGAAAAGTTTTGGGATAATTTCGGGCCGGTGCTGAAGGAAGGCGTCTGGGAGGACACCGAGCACCGATCGGAAATCGCCGGCCTGCTGCGGTTCCGGTCATCGAAACAAGAGGGCTGGACCTCACTTTCCGACTACGTCAACCGCATGCAGCCGGGACAAGAGACGATTTACTTTCTCGCTGGCGATGACGTGGAGGCGTTGCGTGCCTCGCCGCAGCTCGAAGGATTCCGCGCGAAAGGACTGGAGGTGCTGCTGCTGGCCGACCCGATCGATGCCTTCTGGCCCGATCGGCTTAGCGATTTCGAAGGCAAGAAGCTCTCCAGCGTCACACAGGCTTCCGGCGATCTGGACAAGGGCACGGACCAGCCGGACATTTCGGTACTGACCGCCGCGCTCAAAGCGGCGCTCGGCGATCAGGTGGCGGAGGTTCGCGCGACCGCACGACTGACCGACAGCGCCGTCGTGTTGGCGGCGAGCGGGAACGGGCCGGATTTGCAGATGCAGCGCCTGTTGAAGCGGGCCGGTCGTGCGACCCTGCCGGCTTCGCCTGTGCTGGAGGTGAACCCGCGGCACGCCCTGATCGAGGCATTGGGAAAACGCAGCGAGGACAAGGCGCTGATCGAGGAAGCGGCCGCCACGCTGCTCGATCTGGCCCGTGTGCAGGAGGGCGACTTACCCAAAGACCCGGCCGGATTTGCCAAGCGGGTGACGGGGTTGATGGCGGGAGCCCTGGGCTAGCCCGGACCCGCGCGGTTCATCATATTATTCCGGGGCTGTTGCGTGCTCGAGGTCAACTTCGAGATCGGCCTCAACCTCCTCTTCTTCGACGATCTCCTCCTGATCCTCTTCTTCGGTCTCCTCCACGGGCTCCAGCTCGGCATCGGCAACCACGGGCTCGGGTTTCGGAACGGGGCCTCTGATCTCGCTTGCCCGGCGGAACGACGCCACCGAACGGGGAACTGCCGGCCGCTGCTGCGCACCGCATTTTGGGCATATCGCCGGTGATCGGTTGAGGTCATAGAAACGTTCATTGCAAGTGTCACAAGCGCACTTGTTGCCGAGTTCCCGTCGTGCCATCGGATTTGCCCCGGTTGTACAGCTCGCTCGCGGGACGAATGCCGCCCGGATGCGTTTTTTATCGTTGATTGGACCATAAATGGGCAGTCCGGTGCCGCACAGCACCGGGCCGGCGAAAATAAAGTCGGCGGCTAAGGCCCTAGGCCGCGAGCTTGTCCAATTCGCGCAGGATCGACTCGCCCATAACACCGGTGCCGACGCGCGCCGCCCCTGGCGCCATGATATCAGCGGTACGCAGCCCGCTCCCCAGCACGTTCGTGCAAGCAGTCTCGATCAGCCTCGCTTCCTCCTCCATCTCGAAGGAGTAACGCAGCAGCATCGCGAAGCTCAAAATTTGCGCCAACGGATTGGCGATCCCTTTGCCGGCGATATCGGGCGCGCTGCCATGGATCGGTTCATAGAGCGCGTGGCGCCGGCCATCTGCTTGCACTTCGCCGAGCGTGGCTGACGGCAGCATGCCGAGGCTACCGGTCAGCATCGACGCCAGATCCGATAGCAGATCGCCGAACAGGTTGGACGTGACGATAACATCGAACTGGCGCGGGTTGCGCACCAACTGCATCGCGCAATTATCTGCGTACATGTGAGACAGTTCGACATCGGTGTAGTCCCGCTCATGCAAGGCAGTAACAGTTTTTCGCCAGAACAGGCCAGACTGCATGACATTGGCCTTATCGACACTGGTCAGCCGGCGTTGCCGCTTTCGCGCCAGCTCGAAACCAACGCGGGCGACGCGTTCGATTTCATGGGTCGTGTAGGACTCGGTATCGAATCCTCGCTGCTGGCCGTCCGGCAGCCTCTCGATCCCGCGCGGCTCGCCGAAATAGGCCCCGCCCGTGCTCTCGCGGACGATCATAAGATCCAGCCCGCGCACCACGTCCGGCTTCAGCGTGGAGGCTTCCACCAGCGGATCCAGCACCGTCGCCGGACGTAGATTGGCGAACAGGTCGAGTTCCTTGCGGAGCCGCAGGATGGCGAGCTCCGGGCGCATGTCGAAGCCGAGCTTTTCCCATTTCGGCCCGCCCACGGCGCCGAACAGGATGGCGTCGGCGTCCCGTGCCGCCTGCATCGTGTCCTCGGTGATCGGCGTGCCCCGCAGGTCGATTGCTGCGCCGCCGACCAGATCGTCCGACACATCGAAGAGCACCACGCGGCGGCGGTCCATCCAGTCGATCACCCGGCGCACTTCGCGCATCACCTCTGGGCCGATCCCGTCACCCGGCAGGATCAGCAGTTTCTTATTGGCTGGCATCTGTCTCCCCTTCAGAGCACGGCAATCCACAACCACCTCTGCCGCTCCGCGGGAGAGGTCGCCACGCGCAGCGTGGCGGGTGAGGGTGACGCTCAGTCGCTCCGACCTTCGTCACGGCGCGGCCCCCCTCACCCCCCCTCTCCCCCCGCAAGCGTGGGTGGAGAGGGGAACACGCTGCCTCCGCCCTGAGAGCATGATCGCCTGAGCGATCATATCCTAGGCAGCGGTAATGGCGGGCATCCAGGGCCGCTCGCTGCGGTACCTGCTCTCATAAGTGTCGATTGCGCGAACGTGCTGCAGCGTCTGCCCGATATCATCCAGCCCGTTCACCAGCAGGTGCTTGCGGAACGGGTCGATATCGAACCGGATCTCCTCCCCGATCGGGCGGATCACCACCTGGCGCTCCAGATCGACGGTCAGCCGCGCATTGCCGCCAAGCCTGGCGTCGTCGATAAGCTGGTCGCAGACAGCTCGCGGCAGGCGTATCGGCAGAATACCGTTCTTGAAGCAGTTGTTGTAGAAAATGTCGCCGAAATTCGGGGCTATCACGCAGCGTATACCGAAATCGAGCAGCGCCCAGGGGGCATGCTCGCGCGAGGAGCCGCAGCCGAAATTCTCGTGTGCGACGATGATCTGCGCGCCGCGATAGGATTCGCGGTTGAGCACGAAATCAGGCCGCTCGTTGCCGTTCTCGTCGAAGCGCAGCGTGTAGAACAAATGCTTGCCGAGACCGGTGCGCTTGATGGTTTTGAGAAAGCGCGCCGGGATGATCTTGTCGGTATCAACATCGGCCAGCGGCAGCGGCGCTGCCACCGCGGTCAGCTTGTTGAATTTTTCCATCCCCGGATGCCCCTAAACCAGTTGCCGCACATCGGTCAGCCGGCCCGTGACGGCAGCCGCCGCGGCCATGGCGGGCGAGACCAGGTGCGTGCGTCCGCCGGGCCCCTGGCGTCCTTCGAAATTGCGGTTGGACGTGCTGGCGCAGCGCTGGCCCGGCGTGAGCTTGTCGGGGTTCATGCCCAGACACATGGAACAGCAGGGCTCGCGCCATTCGAACCCGGCTTCGCGCAGGATGCGGTCGAGGCCTTCCTGCTCGGCTTGTTGTTTCACCAGTCCGGATCCCGGCACCACCAGCGCACGCACCGCGGACGCCACCTTGCGGCCCTTCGCCACCGCCGCCGCGGCGCGGATGTCCTCGATCCGCCCGTTGGTGCAACTGCCGATGAACACCACGTCGATCGGCACGTCCTGCATCCGCGTGCCCGGCTTCAGCGCCATGTAGTCGAGCATGCGCTCGATCTGCGCCTCTTCGGCTTCGTCCTTGGCCGAGGACGGGTCCGGCACCGCTCCGGTGATCGGCACCACCGCGCCCGGATTGGTTCCCCACGTCACCATCGGCGCGATCCCGCCGGCATCGAGCACCACCGTCTTATCGTATTCCGCGCCGTCGTCGGACGGCAGGGTCCGCCAGTATTCCACCGCCCGTTCGAACGCCTCGCCCTTGGGCGCATACTCCCGGCTCTTGATGTAGGCGAAGGTCGTTTCATCCGGAGCAATCAGCCCGGCCCGCGCGCCGGCTTCGATCGACATGTTGGATACGGTCATGCGGCCGGCCATATCGAGGGACCGGATCGCCTCACCGGCATATTCGATGACATGCCCGGTGCCGCCGGCGACGCCGATCTTGCCGATGATCGCCAGCACCATGTCCTTGGCGGTCGCACCGAAGCCGAGCGCGCCGTCCACTTGCACCAGCATGTTCTTCGCCGGTTGCTGCAGCAGCGTCTGGGTCGCCAGCACATGCTCCACCTCGGACGTGCCGATCCCGAATGCCAATGCTCCCAGCGCGCCATGGGTGGAGGTGTGGCTGTCGCCGCAGACGATGGTCATGCCGGGCAGGCTGAGGCCGAGTTCCGGCCCGATGATGTGCACGATGCCCTGACGCATATCGAGGATCGGGATATACGGAACACCGAATTCCTCGACGTTACGCTCCAGCGTTTCCACCTGGATGCGGCTGTCTTCCTCCTTGATGCCGGCGCGGCGGTCGGTGGTAGGCAGGTTGTGGTCGGCCACCGCGATCGTCGCATCCGGCCGGCGCACTTTCCGCCCGGCCATGCGCAGCCCTTCGAAAGCCTGCGGGCTGGTGACTTCGTGCACCAGATGCCGGTCGATGTAGAGGATGCAGGTGCCGTCCGGGAGGCGTTCGACGACATGGCTGTCCCAGATCTTGTCGAACAGCGTGCGCGGGCTGGGTGCGGACATGCGCCTTAATCTCCCGTTATTCGGCCGCCGGCGTCTCGGCGGCAGCTTCGGTGGTCGTGCTGCGGGCCTTCTCGGCGATACGGGCCGATTTGCCCGACCGGCCGCGCAGGTAATAAAGCTTCGCGCGGCGCACATCGCCCCTGCGAATCACGGCGATCTCGGCGATCAGCGGCGAATAGAGAGGAAACACGCGCTCCACGCCTTCACCGTAGCTGATCTTGCGCACGGTGAAGTTGCTGTTGAGTCCCTTGTTGGAGCGGGCGATCACCACGCCTTCGAACGCCTGGGAGCGGGTGCGCTCACCCTCCACGACCTTCACCATCACCCGTACGGTATCGCCGGGCGAGAATTCGGGAACCGGGCGGGCAGCGGTCAGCCGGGCGACCTGCTCCGCCTCGTAGCGCTGGATGATGTTCATGGCGTTGGTCCTTTCGTCCTGTTCGCTTACGGCGCGGTCGCGTCCGAGGCAATCGCCGCCGGCGGAAGGGCTGCTGCGTGCCGCGCCCAGAGGTCGGGCCGGCGTTCCTGGGTGACGCGCTCGGCCTGCGCCCGGCGCCAGGCGGCGATCGCGGCGTGGTTGCCGCCGAGCAGCACCTCCGGCACAAGCCGGCCCTGCCAGTCCGCCGGGCGGGTATAGTGCGGATATTCGAGAAGGCCGGCGGAAAAGCTCTCCTCGGCGGCACTTTCGGCGGCCCCCATCACCCCGGGCAGCAGCCGCACGACGGCATCAAGAACCACCATCGCCGCCAGTTCGCCGCCGGAGAGGATGTAATCGCCGATGCTGAGCTCCTGCATGCCGTGTGCCTCGATTACCCGCTGATCGATGCCTTCGTAGCGCCCGCAAAGCAGGATCAGCCCGGGTGCGGCAGCGAAGCAGTGCGCATCCGCTTGCGTGAAGGGCCGACCGCGCGGGGTCAGCGCCACGGTCGGGCGGGCGTCGGATACCGCGGCGACCGCGGCATCCACCACGTCGGGACGCATCACCATCCCGGCGCCTCCGCCGAACGGCGTGTCGTCCACCGACCGATGCCGGCCGGCGGCGAAATCGCGGATATTCACTGCCTGCAGTGCCCAACGGCCGACAGTCAGCGCGCGGCCGGCCAAGGAGCCGCCCAGCGGACCCGGGAACATCTCGGGGAACAGGGTCAGCACGGAGGCGCACCAGGTCATGCGGCGACATCCGTCTCGGCACGCGCCTCGATGATCTCAGGAAGCGATACGACCAGTCGTCGGGCGCCGATGTCGATCTCCGGGACCGAGCGACGGGTGAACGCGACCAGCAGCGGCGGCGCCGCCTCGCGCCCGATCTCGAGGCTGGCGCCGGCGCCGTAATCATGCACCGCGGTCACTTGCCCGAGCACCGCGCCCGCATCGTCCCTCGCGGTAAGGCCGACGAGATCGGCGAGATAGAACTCGTCCGGCTCAGGGTCGGGCAGGCGGGACCGCTCTATATAAAGTCGCGTGTTCGTCAGCCGCCCGGCTGCGGTCCGGTCCGCCACCGCGACCGCCGTACCGCCGACGATTTCGCTCGGCGTCGCGGTGCCGTCCGCGTTCCAGTGCAACGCGAAACGCCTGCCTTGGTCGTCGGACAAAGGCCCATAGGACGCGATCGCCTCAGGCGGGTCAGTGTAGCTGGTGATGCGCACACGCCCGCGCACACCGTGCGGGCGGCCGAATACGCCGAGCAGGATACGGTCTCCACGCACCACGACGTCAGCCGGCCGCGGCCTTGGCGCGTTCCTGCGCCTTCTTCTTCGGCGCCGACTTCACCGGCTGCTCCCGATACCCCGGCATCGGGCCGAGCCCGGCTTTGCCGATGAACCGGGCCACGCGGTCGGTCGCCACCGCGCCCTGGCCCATCCAGTGCTGGATGCGCTCGTTGACCAGCCGCACCCGGTCGTCGTGCTCGGCCGGCAGCATGGGATTGTAGCTGCCCAGCTTCTCGATGAACCGGCCGTCGCGCGGACTGCGGCTATCGGCCACCACGATGTGGTAGTACGGACGCTTCTTCGCCCCGGCGCGCGCCAGGCGGATCTTCAAGCCCATAAGTGTAGTCTCTCCTTCAGAATGGCCGAGTGGGGGGTATCATGCCCTTGGGCATCAGCGCGGACAGGCCATGGCGCATCAGCCCCTTCTGCCCGAGCTTGTTCATGCGCTTCATCATGGTCGTCATGTCGTCGAACTGTTTCAGCAGGCGATTGACCTCCTGCACGGTCGTGCCCGAGCCGGCGGCAATGCGGCGTTTGCGGCTCGCTTTGACGATGTCCGGATGCTGCCGTTCCTTGCGCGTCATGGACGAGATGATCGCCGCCTGCCGCTTCAGGATGGTGGTGTCGAGATTGGCGTCCTCGAGCTGCGACTTGATCTTTCCCACGCCCGGCAACATCCCGAGAATGCCCGAGAGCGAGCCCATCTTGGTGATGTTCCGAAGCTGGGCGGCATAGTCTTCCAGGTCGAATTTGCCCCGCGCCATTTTCAGCGCGAGCTTTTCCGCCTCCTCCTGCTCGATCGTTTCGGAAGCTTTCTCCACCAGGCCGACGATGTCACCCATGCCCAGGATGCGGCTGGCGACGCGCTCGGGGTAAAAATCGTCGAGCCCTTCCAGCTTCTCGGAAATGCCGATCAGCTTGATCGGCGCACCGGTGACGGCACGCATCGAAAGCGCCGCGCCGCCGCGGGCGTCGCCGTCCATGCGGGTCAGCACGATGCCGGTAACACCGAGCGCTTCATTGAATGCACGCGCGGTGTTCACGGCGTCCTGCCCGGTCATGGCATCGACCACCAGCAGGGTCTCGGCCGGTTCGGTGGCGGCGCGGACCGCCTTCACTTCGTCCATCAGCTCCTGGTTGATGGAGAGCCGCCCGGCCGTGTCGAGAATGACAATATCGAAGCCCTCACGGCGGCCGACATCCATGGCCCGCCGGGCGATCTGCACCGGGGTTTCGCCGGCGACGATCGGCAGGCTTGGCACGCCGGCGCGCTCGGCGAGCTGTGCGAGCTGGAGCTGAGCGGCCGGGCGCTGCGTATCGAGGCTCGCCAGCAGCACGCGGCGGCGGAGGCGCTCCCGGAGCCTGAGGCCGAGCTTGCCCGAGGTGGTGGTCTTCCCGGAGCCCTGGAGCCCGACCATCAGCATGGGGATGGGCGCGGGAGCGTTCAGGTTGAGGGGAACCGCGCCTTCGCCGCCAAGCTCCTCGACCATTACGTCGTTGACGACCTTCACCACCTGCTGGCCGGGGGTAACGCTGTCCAGCACCTCCGAGGCCATGGCGCGCTCGCGGACCTTGTTGACGAAGTCGCGCACCACGGGGAGGGCGACGTCGGCATCCAGCAGGGCGAGGCGTACTTCGCGCAGCGCCTCGGCCACATCGGCCTCGGAGAGGGCGCCGCGGCGGCGAAGCCCGTCGAACACGCCGGTGAGTTTGTCGGATAGCGCCTCGAACACGTTCCGTTACTCCAAAACCGATTGCGCCGCTGCGCGAACCTCGCGGAGCGGCGGAGCCCCCGCGCCTAGCGAGGGCCGGATGGCCGATAGACACCCGGAAGGCGGATGTATCGGACATCGTCCCGGAGGCCGTCAAGAACAGCGCCAGCGGTCCGTAAGTCTGCGGTCCAGCCTGTCAGGCTTTGGGTAAGTTGTCCCTGCCATCGTCGGGCAACACTGTGAGGGGTCGCCGGTGGGGCAGGACGAACTCGTGGCGAACCAGATATCGGAGCGTATCATTGGCTGCGCGTTCCGGGTCATGAATACGCTCGGCATTGGTTTTCTTGAAAAGGTCTACGAGAACGCCCTGGTCCACGAATTGCGCACGGCCGGTCTGCGCGTTTCTCAGCAGCAGGCGATCGCGGTCAGGTACCATGGTGTCAGCGTCGGGGATTATACGGCCGATTTATTGGTCGAGGGCACGGTCGTCGTTGAATTGAAGGCGGTGAAAGCGTTGGATCGCGTGCATGTCGCGCAGTGCATCAACTATCTGAAGGCATCGGGCCTCCAGCTCTGTCTGTTGCTCAACTTTGGGGGGCCACGTCTCGAAATCCAGCGGATTGCCAACTGACCCGCAACCCGCATGGCGCATCTGTGTGTATCTGTGGTTCCATCCTCTTTCAGCATGTCGATCAGCGCCGGTGCTGCCCGCCGCAAGCAGGAAGGTCGGAACCACAGATGCACACAGATGCACACAGATGCACACAGATGAAGCCGGTTGGCACGCGATAGCGAGGCTCAGTTCGGCGCGGCTCACCTCCTGTCGCCGATTGCCAACTGATCCGCAAGCCGCATAGCGCATCTGTGTGTATCTGTGTGCATCTGTGGTTCCACTTCCCTTTCAGCATGTCGATCAGCGCCGGTGCTGCCCGCGGCAAGCAGGAAGATTTTACACGGGCTGGCGCACGGATAGGGAGGTCAGTTCGGCGCGGTTCACGCCGGCAATGCCGTCGTTAGAATGCGCCGATGCCGAGTCCCCCGTTGGGTCCGATGAGCCTCGATCCGATTCCGCCGGTCCCGATCGAGCGGACCCGTCTCGCAGATCTCTTCCTCGGCTTTCTCAGTATCGGCGCAATGAGCTTCGGCGGCGGCCTTGTGGCCTGGATCAGACGCGAGACCGTGCAGCGTCGCGCCTGGGTGGATGACCGGCAGTTCCTGACGTTCTACGCCCTCTCGCAGATCGTACCAGGAGCAAACAACGTAAACCTGGCGGTGTTCATCGGCGCCCGGCTGCGCGGCATTCCCGGCGCGCTCGCCGCTTTCGCCGGCCTGATGGCAATACCGACGGCGCTGATCATGGTGGTTGGCACGCTGTACGCGACGGCCCGTAGCGGACCGGAAGGCGCCCTGATCGCCCGTGCGCTGTCGGGAATGGGAGCCGCCGCGATCGGGCTCAATCTCGCAACAGGGCTTCGGCTCGGAAAGCGCAATCTGCACACAGTACCGAGCAGCCGGAACCGCGGCGGTCACCGCCGTAGCGGTCGGCCTGCTCGGCGTGCCGCTGCTGGAGGCGCTGGCGGTGCTGGTCCCGCTCAGCCTTGCGCTGACCTGGGCGGAAGTGCGGCAATGACCGTCACGCTGATCCAGCTCGCCGCGCTTTTCAGCCTGCTCTCGGTGCTGGCTGTCGGTGGCGGCGCCGGCGTCATCCCCGACATGCAGCGGTCGGTGGTGAACGTGCATCACTGGATGTCGGCCCCTGAATTTCTCGACAGTTTCGCCATCTCCCGCGCGGCGCCGGGGCCCGGGTCGCTGATCGTCCTGCTGGTCGGCCAGAAGGCTGCCGGCTTGGCTGGAGCGGCGGTGGCGGGGGTGGCGATGTTCCTGCCTTCCTCCGTCCTGGCCTATCTCACCGCGCGGTTCTGGCACCGCGCGGGCGAGGCGGGATGGCGGCAGCTCGTGGAACGCGCCCTGGCGCCCGTCGCCGTCGGGCTCACGATTGCCAGCGCCCTGGCCCTGATCCGCGGCACCGAGCACGGCATGGCAACGTATCTGGTCACCGGGGTGGCGACGCTGCTGCTGGCACTCACCGAGTTGAACCCGCTCGCCATGCTGGCAGCGGGAACGGCGGCACTCCTGATCTTCGGATAAACCCGGTGGAAATGTCCTGGCGGCATTGTCCGAGGCACACCGTATGCAGGACGGCCCGCGTCCGGGTGAAGGAAAGCGGAGTGATGGTTAACAAAACATTGTGCTCTCCACCCCTGCCGGTTATCCCCGGTACCCGGCGGGCACCAGATTGGAATGACTGAACGTGGGCGTTGCGGGTGCTGACCTGCCGGCGGAATTCGATCACACGATTTATGTCACGCATGAGCAGAACACCGACCTCCGCCGGCTGCACGCAACGGAAGCGTGGCAGCATTACATAACCCACGGGCGTGCGGAGGGCCGCGTTTGCTCATCCGTGGCCGGGCGCGATGATTTCCTCGCGTTGCTGCCCACGGATGGATCGGTCCTGGAGATCGGTCCCGGTTGGCGGCCCAGCTTACAGGGCGCCGGCCGGCCGACACGCTACCTCGATATCCTCACCGAAGAAGAACTTCGCACCGCCGCCGAGCGCGAGGGCGGCGACCCCGACCGCGTGCCGCCGATCGATTTCGTCTGGCGCGGCGAATCATACCGCGAGCTGGTCGGGGACCGTTTCGATGCGGTCGTGTCGGCGCACAATATCGAGCACCAGACCTGCCTCGTCACGCATCTTACGGATATTGCCTCGGTGCTGGCACCTGATGCCCGCTTCTTCGCGGTCGTGCCCGACCGGCGCTATTGCTTTGATCATTTCATTCCGGATTCCAGCCTGGTCGATGTGCTCGACGCTTTCAGCGATCGGCGAAAGCGGCACACCGCGCGCGACGTCATCGCGCACCGGCTCCTCACGACGCATAACGATCCGGAGCGGCACTGGGCCGGCGAGCATGGCCCCGATCCACGGTGGCGCACACCCGACAGCGAAGTGCGGGAGCAGATCATCCACATCCTGCGGGCATTGCGTACCGGATCGGGCTATATCGAAGCGCATGCGTGGCAATTTACGCCGGACAGCTTTCGCTATCTCATCGAGACCCTGGCCGCTGTCGGCTTGTCGCCGCTGCGGATCGAGCGCCTGTACAGCACGGTGCGGCCGGCGAACGAGTTCTTTGCCGTGCTGCGGGTGGCCGCCTGAGAGATGGAAGTGAACGAGCCGCTGGAAAACGAACTGCGCATCCTGTTCGACCAGGACTGGTATCTGGAACGGTACCCCGACGTGCGCGGCTCCGGCATCGCCGCGCTTCGTCACTACGTCAATTTCGGCATCCAGGAGGGGCGCGATCCCAACAGCCTGTTTGCCGGGGCCTGGTACCGCGAGCATTATCCCGACGTGGCCTGGTCCGGCCTCGATCCGCTGTTGCATTATCTCAACATCGGCGCCCGCGAGCTGCGCAACCCGCATCCTCGCTTCAACGCCCAATGGTATGTGGAGCAGCATCCCGAAGCCGCCGCCAACCCGCTGGTTTATCATATGTTGTTCGGTCGCCTGCAAAACTGGGCCACCGAGCCACCTATCGATATCGATCTGTTTCTGCCGGCTGCGAGCGCCACGCCCTTCTGTCCGCCCGGGGTGGTGGTCGATGTGATCGTGCCGGTCTATCGCGGTATTATCGAAACCCATCGATGCCTCGAATTGGTGCTGGCCGATCCCCAGCGTCCGCCCGGGCGGGTGATCGTCATCGATGATGCCTCGCCGGATCCGGCATTATCGGCCTGGTTGGACGAATTGAAGCGGAATGGGCGGATTCTGCTGATCCGCAACCAGAGCAATCTCGGCTTTGTCGCCTCCGTCAATATCGGTCTGCGTGCGGCCGGGGACCATGACGTCGCGTTGCTCAACGCCGACACCGAGGTGCCGCGCGGCTGGCTCTCTCGGCTGGCCGGGCATGCCTATGCGGGACCGCGGACAGCCTCGGTCTCGCCGTTCTCGAACAACGCAACGATCTGCGGATATCCGAGCATCAGCGGCAGCGACCCGGCGCTCGGTCTCTCGGTCGAGGCGCTGGATGCGGCCTGCCGCGCCGCCAATGGCGGCCGCCGGGTGGAGGTGCCGACAACGGTCGGTTTCTGCATGTATATCCGCCGCGACGCGCTGGACGATGTCGGACCGTTCGATGCCGCGGCGTTCGGGCGTGGCTATGGGGAGGAGAACGATTTCTGTCTGCGCGCCGCCACGCGCGGCTGGCGGCACGTCCTGGCCTGCGACACCTACGTGTTTCATAAGGGCAATGTAAGCTTCGGGTCGGAGGCATTGGCCCAGTTCGAAGCAGCGCAAGCACTGCTTGCCCGGCGTTGGCCAAACTACAAACAGCTCATCGAGCATCATATCCGCTTCGATCCCGCGGCGCCGTTTCGGTTCGCCGTCACAGCCTGGCTGTTCCGCCATGCCGAGCGCCCGGTGCTCCTGATGGTTTCGCATGGTCTGGGCGGCGGGGTGGCGCGCCATATCGAGAAGCTTGCCGGCCGGATCGGCGACCGCGCGAATGTGCTGCTGCTCGAGTGCACGGCGCGCGGCGCCACCATCTCGGTTCCGACATTGCGCGGCCATTCCGCCATCGCCTTGCCGGCGGATCGGGAGCAAGACCTGCTCGCCTTGCTGCGGTCGGCCGGCGTGACGCGGGTGCATGTGCATCACGTGATGGCGCATGATTTCGACCTGCGCCGGCTGATCCATCGGTTGGCTGTGCCGTTCGACGTGACGGTGCACGACTATTTCACCATCTGCCCGCAGGTGAACCTGCTGCCCTGGCTGGACGGCCAGTACCTGTCGGGAGCCGGGTCCTGCCGCGTGCAATGCCTGCATTGCCGACCGGCCGAGTCACGGTGCGCGCGACATCACCTCGTGGCGTCGCGACCACGCTTGGCTGTTCCTCGAAGCCGAGCGCGTACTCTGTCCAAGCGGCGACGTGCTGAGCCGGCTGGCCCGCCACGGCGTGACGGATCGCGTCGTGCTGGCTCCGCATGAGCCGGTCGCGCCCGAGCCGTGGAAAGTGGCCCTACCGCGGCTGCGCAACGGCGAGAAACTCAGGATCGCGCTGATCGGCGTGTTGGCGCAGCAGAAAGGGGCCGCCATCGCGGCCGCCGTTGCCGAAGCGGCCGATCCCGCCCTGCTGGAGATCCATCTGATCGGCTATCCGGAGCACACACTGCCCGAACCGGCGGAACGGGCGATCATCTGTACTGGCGAATACGAGGATGCCGACCTGCCGCGTCTGCTCGCAAAGCTGGAACCGCACCTTGTCTGGTTTCCGGCCCAATGGCCGGAGACGTACAGCTACACACTCAGTGCAGCGATCGAAGCCGGACTGCCGATCGTCGCCGCCTCGATCGGTGCATTCCCCGAGCGATTGCGCAGCCGCCCGCTAACCTGGCTCGTTGAACCCGCGGCATCGACCCAGACCTGGCTCGAAACGTTCTCGACAATCCGGCGGGCGCTGCTCGCCGGCGCCGCGCCGCCGGCGCAGCCGCGGGAGCCGCAGCCCGATTTCTATGCCGACGATTATCTACGGGTCGAGCCTGCCCGCACCCGGCATGGCTTCAGCCGGCCAGGGCGCACCAGCGTCGTGGTGATCCCCGAGCGGTTCGACAGCGGGCCGCTGACTCCCTGCGCCTATATCCGCCTGCTGCAGCCGCTGGATCATCTCGCCGCCGCGGCAGGCCTCGATCTCGTGGTCGCCGATGCGGAGGAAGCACTGCATTACCGGCCTGATGTCATCGTCACGCAGCGGTACGCGGTACAGGGAGAGGAGGCGGGGGAAGCGCTGCTGCGGCATTGCCGGCAGCACGGCATCACGCTGCTCTACGACCTTGATGACGATCTCCTGCACATACCCCGCGAGCATCCCGACGGCAGGCTGCTTCGCAAGCACCGGCGGGATGTCGAGCGCATGCTGCGCGGCGCCAGTATCGTCTGGGTCTCGACCGAGGGGCTCCGGCAGCGCCTCGCGGCGCTGCGGCCGGACGCGCGCGTCGTGGGAAACGGCCTCGACGAGCGGCTCTGGGGGCAAGCACAAACCGACCGGATCCATCGGGTGCCGACCCGGATCCTGCTGATGGGCACCACCACGCATGACGCCGATTTCGCGATTGTCGAGCCGGCGCTCGCGCGGCTGCACGATACATTCGGGGGCCGGGTCGGCATCGACCTGATCGGCTTCAGCAGCCGCACGACGTTGCCCGGCTGGATCAACCGCATATCGCCGCCGGTCGGCGCCACATTGTCCTATCCGGGATTCGTGGACTGGATCACGCACGGCTCGCGCGCCGGCATGGGCTGGGACATCGGCCTCGCGCCGCTGGCCGACACGCCGTTCAACCGCTGCAAGTCATCGATCAAGCTGATGGATTATGCGGCGCTCGGTCTGGCGATCGTCGCCTCCGATGGTGCGGTGTATCGCGCGACGCTCGAAGGAGCGGGGTTGCTGGTGCCGAACAGCGCGGTTGCCTGGTTCGACGCCCTGGCCGGGCTGATCCGGACTCCGCGGCGCCGGCGGGACCTCGCCGAGCAGGCCCGTGCGATCGGTTGGCGGCTGGCGGCGCAGACCGAACGGCGGCTCGCCGCCTGGCGGGAGCTGTGTTGCCCGGCTCTTTCGACACGGACGCAGGGTCCGGTGCCGAAAGCGCGATCGCCTGCTCGCCGGCAAGCGGTCGGCGCTGTGGCGATCGCAGGACCGGGTTAGAGCGTGATCGCCTCAGTCGAGCCAGATCATGACATATGATATGACACCGATGGCAGACGATCGTAATCCGTCATCGCGAGCCCCCGAAGGGGGGGTGGCGATCCAGCGCCCGCGGCACGGAGCCACCCCCGATGCCGATATTCCGCATTGCTTACACCAACCGCCCGCACCAATGACTCGAACGTGCATCGGCGCGGCTCGGCGCGGTGTGATTCGCCGTCCCCTGGCGGATGGAGGGACGGCGAATGACCGTGGCGATCACACGTTTGGACCTGTCGGCGGCTGATCTTCGCCGGGAGGCAGCCTGCACCGAGGATGCGAAAGCGGCGCGGCGGATGCTGGCGATTGCGCTGCTGTTGGACGGCTGGTCGCGGGAGGCCGCGGCGCAGGCTTGTGCGATGGACCGCCAGACGTTGCGTGACTGGGTGCACCGCTACAACGAGCGCGGGCTGGAGGGTCTGTATGATCGGCTGCGCCGGAATGGGCCGCCGTCTCGGCTGTCGGCCGAGCAGCAGGCCGCGGTGGCCGGCTGGGTGGAGCAGGGGCCGGACCTGGAGCGGGACGGGGTGGTGCGCTGGCGCTGTGTCGATCTGCAACTGCGGATCAGGCAAGAGTTTGCCGTTGATTTGCACGAACGCACGGTCGGCAAGCTGGTGCGCAAGCTGTTGTTCCGACGCCTCTCGGTGCGTCCGCAGCATCCGCGGAGCAGGCCGGAGGAGCAAGTGGATGTCAGCATCGGTTCGGGGCTCTTGTAACCGCCGCACTGCCGCCCGAGGCAGCCGGCAAGCCAGTGGAGGTCTGGTTCACGGACGAAGCCCGGGTGGGGCAGCAGGGGACGATAACCCGGATGTGGGCGAAACGCGGCTCCCGTCCGCGTGCTCCGCGGGATCGACGCGACCAGTGGGCTTATCTGTTCGGCGCGATCTGTCCGCAGCGCAGCACCGGCGCGGCGATCGTCATCCCGGAGGTGAACATCGCGGCGATGAACGAACATCTGGCTGCGATCAGCCGACGCGTGTCGGCGGGCGCGATCGCGGTTCTGGTGCTGGATGGCGCCGGTTGGCACAGCTCGCCGCGGCTCAGGCTGCCGGACAACATCGTGCTTTTACCATTGCCGCCCTACGCGCCCGAACTCAACCCGGTGGAGAATGTCTGGGAATTCCTGCGCGGCAAACCTGCTCAGCCACCGCGTCTGGGATACCTACGAAGCCATCCTCGAGGCATGTTGTCACGCTTGGAACCAGCTCATCGCCGCGCCGGAGCGCATCGCTTCCATTACGCAACGCGCCTGGGCCAAGTGGTCCGGACCGGTCATCGGATAGGGCGGTTGGTATCAGAGGCGGCAAATGACCCTGGCTTCGGCGAGTTTCGAACGGTATGGCAAGCTGACCCGCCGGGCGGCCTTTCTCACCGAGATGGAGAAAGCGGTGCCGTGGGTGAGCTGTGCGCCGTGTGAAGTGGACCCCGGATTTGGGACCGGGGCATAGTTGGAAGTGGGCCGTTCCGTTGCTAGACGGAGCGGATGATGACGAAGCGAACGAGACGAAAGATTGACGCGGCGTTGAAGGCGAAGATTGCGCTGGAGGCGCTGCGAGAAGAGGCGACGGTCGCGGACCTGGCGCAACGCCACGGGGTGCATCCGACGCAGGTCTATGCCTGGAAGAAGCAGCTGCAGGACCAGGCGGCGCGGGCATTCGATGCCGGTATTGGCCGGGACGGCGAGGAAGCGCGCGAGCGAGAGATCGAGAAGCTGCACGCCAAGGCTTGTCCTCGGGCTTGACCCGAGGATCGGGCAGTTGACGGTGGAACGCGAATTTTTAGCCAAGAGGTCCGGAAGATGAGCGCGCCGGACCGGAGAGCGTTGCTCGAGCACGATCGTGGCAAGCTGTCGATCCGGCGGCAGTGCGCACTGCTCGGGGTGGCGCGTTCCGGGGTGTATCGGCAGCGTCGGCCGGCGAACGACAATGACCTGGCTGTGATGCGCCAGCTCGACGAGCTGTTCACCGCCTGGCCATTTCTCGGCTCGCGGCGGATGGCGGCGATGCTGCGGGCGGAGGGGTATCGGATCAACCGTAAGCGCGTGCAGCGGTTGATGCGTCGGATGGGCATCGCGGCGCTGGGCCCAAAGCCACGGACGACGAAACCTGCGCCGGGACACAAGATCTTTCCGTATCTGCTGCGCGGTGTGGCGATCGACCGGCCCAACCAGGTGTGGGCGGCGGACATCACCTATGTGCCGATCGGTCGTGGCTTTCTGCATCTCGTGGCGATCATGGACTGGGCCTCCCGCGCGGTGCTGGCGTGGCGGTTGTCGAACAGCATGGATGTATCGTTCTGCGTCTCGGCGCTGGAGGAAGCGCTGACCCGGTTCGGCAGGCCGGACATCTTCAACACCGACCAGGGCAGCCAATTCACCAGCGCCACATTCACCACGGAGCTGCTGGCGGCCGGGATCAAAGTCTCGATAGATGGCCGCGGCCGGTGGATGGACAACGTGTTCATCGAGCGGCTGTGGCGGTCGCTGAAGCACGAGGACATCTACCTGAAAGGCTACGCCGATGGGCGCGAGGCGAAAGCTGGGATCGCCTCGTGGGTGGCATTCTACAATACCAGGAGGCCCCACCAGGCGTTGGGGAACCGGGCACCGATGACGGTCTGGCGTGCCGGCATCTTCGGCGAGCTAGGGGACTCGGCTGTGGATATGACGCTGCGCTTGGACAACGCTGCCGCGTTGCCCACATACCCACAGCCGTCACAACAACAGCCATGCGCAGCTTAATGGTATAAGGAGGTCGGACCGGTCGCACTTTCACCTAACAACCCTCGCCCAGTGGTCCTCACTGAAGGGTCCACTTCAGTTCCGGTGGAATGATGGGATCGATGGTTGCGGGGAGAGGATTTGAACCTCTGACCTTCAGGTTATGAGCCTGACGAGCTACCGGGCTGCTCCACCCCGCGGTTGTTGGGATGCGTGATGCCGGGCCTGAGCCGGGGAGGGGGATAGGTTGGAAGACCTGGCGGCGACCGACTCTCCCGTGGCTTGAGCCACAGTACCATGGGCGCTGGGGGTTTTCACGGCCGAGTTCGGGATGGGATCGGGTGCGGGCCCCCCGCTATAGCCACCAGGTCGTCCAGCCTGTCCATCGGTGGTCAGCGGACCGCGGCTGGCAGGTTCTGGCGCGACGTGTGTGTTGTGTGTTGATCGCTGGAGATGATTTCTGTGCATGGAGGGCAGTGATCGCCGGCAGTGGACTGACCACCGACAACTGACCACTGACCACTGTTTTCGAGCCTGTTGGGCGATTAGGACCGGTCAGCTGAGTGCGTTGCCGCACGTATACATCCGGCCTATCGACGTGATGGTCTATCACGGCCCTTGGGGAGACCTGGTTTAGAGGAGGGTTTCCCGCTTAGATGCTTTCAGCGGTTATCCCGTCCGCACATAGCTACCCGGCGGTGCCGCTGGCGCGACAACCGGTGCACCAGAGGTGCGTCCATCCCGGTCCTCTCGTACTGGGGACAGCGCCTCGCAAGTCTCCTTCACCCACGGCAGATAGGGACCGAACTGTCTCACGACGTTCTAAACCCAGCTCACGTACCACTTTAATCGGCGAACAGCCGAACCCTTGGGACCTGCTCCAGCCCCAGGATGTGATGAGCCGACATCGAGGTGCCAAACCTCCCCGTCGATGTGGACTCTTGGGGGAGATCAGCCTGTTATCCCTAGAGTACCTTTTATCCGTTGAGCGATGGCCCTTCCACGCGGGACCACCGGATCACTATGGCCGACTTTCGTCTCTGCTCGGGCTGTCACCCTCGCAGTCAGGCGGGCTTGTGCCATTGCACTCAGCAGCCGATGTCCGACCGGCCTGAGCCCACCATCGCGCGCCTCCGTTACTTTTTGGGAGGCGACCGCCCCAGTCAAACTGCCCGCCATGCAGGGTCCCGGACCGGGCTGACCGGTCGCGGTTAGACAGCAGAACAACTCAGGGTGGTATTTCAAGGGTGGCTCCACGCAAGCTGGCGCCCACGCTTCGATGCCTCCCACCTATCCTACACAGAGTTCTCCTGCTGCCACTGCAAAGCTGCAGTAAAGGTTCATAGGGTCTTTCCGTCTGACCGCGGGTACCCCGCATCTTCACGGGGAATTCAATTTCGCTGAGCCGATGCCGGAGACAGTGGGGAAGTCGTTACGCCATTCGTGCAGGTCGGAACTTACCCGACAAGGAATTTCGCTACCTTAGGACCGTTATAGTTACGGCCGCCGTTTACCGGGGCTTCGGTTCGGAGCTTGCACCCCTCCCCTTAACCTTCCGGCACCGGGCAGGCGTCAGACCCTATACGTCGTCTCTCGACTTCGCAGAGCCCTGTGTTTTTACTAAACAGTCGCCACCCCCTGCTCTGTGCCACCCCCCGCTGGTTGCCCACCGAGAGGTCTCGCTTATCCCGAAGTTACGCGAGCAATTTGCCTAGTTCCTTCGACATCGTTCTCTCAAGCGCCTCGGTATGCTCTACCAGTCCACCTGTGTCGGTTTCGGGTACGGTCTCGTCGCTGGAGCTGTTTCCTGGAATGCGCGGCCCAGCCAGGGCAATCCGATAAGCCCTGACACAACCCGCCCATCCGTCACTGCCAGCAGGCCGGGGAATGTTCGCCCCGTTCCCATCGACTACGGCTCTCGCCCTCGCCTTAGGGGCCGGCTCACCCTGCGCGGATTAGCCTGGCGCAGGAACCCTTGGACTTTCGGCGACAGAGTTTCTCACTCTGTTTGTCGCTACTCATGTCAGCATTCGCACTTCTGATATCTCCAGAAGGGGTCACCCCGCTTCCTTCACAGACCTACAGAACGCTCCGCTACCGCGCGTGTCGCCACGCACCCATAGCTTCGGTAGACGGCTTAAGCCCCGTTACATTTTCGGCGCAGGATTTCTGATTAGACCAGTGAGCTATTACGCTTTCTTTAAAGGATGGCTGCTTCTAAGCCAACCTCCTGGTTGTTTTGGAATTCCCACATCCTTTCCCACTTAGCCGTCATTTGGGGACCTTAGCTGATGGTCTGGGCTGTTTCCCTCTCGACGACGGACCTTAGCACCCGCCGTCTGTCTGCCGCACTACTCTCCACGGTATTCGGAGTTTGGTTAGGTTTGGTAAGCCTTTGGGGCCCCCTAGCCCATCCAGTGCTCTACCCCCGCGGGAGAACATGCGACGATCTACCTCAATAGATTTCGCGGAGAACCAGCTATTTCCGAGTTTGATTGGCCTTTCACCCCTAGCCACAGCTCATCCCCGACTTTTTCAACAGGCGTGGGTTCGGCCCTCCAGTGGGTGTTACCCCACCTTCAGCCTGGCCATGGCTAGATCACTCGGTTTCGGGTCTTCTGCAGGTGACTGAAACGCCCGTTTCAGACTCGCTTTCGCTGCGCCTACGCCTAGCGGCTTAAGCTCGCCACATACAGAAACTCGCTGACCCATTATACAAAAGGTACGCCGTCACGGCACCCACACTTGCATGTATTGGCCGCTCCGACTGCTTGTAGGCATCCGGTTTCAGGTCTCTTTCACTCCCCTCATCGGGGTGCTTTTCACCTTTCCCTCACGGTACTTGTTCGCTATCGGTCACCAGGGAGTATTTAGGCTTGGAGGGTGGTCCCCCCGTCTTCAGACAGGATTACACGTGTCCCGCCTTACTCAAGGACCTTCGAGACTTGACGCATACGGGGCTGTCACCCGCTCCGGCCGGCCTTTCCAGACCGTTCTGCTTCCCTCTCAAAGGCCACTGGCCTGATCCGCTTTCGCTCGCCACTACTCGCGGAATCTCAGGGTCCCCATCGAACAAGTCGATGGGAGCCCGTCTGTTGATGTCTGTTCCTCCGGGTACTGAGATGTTTCAGTTCCCCGGGTTCGCCTCGACGCACTATGGATTCATGCGCCGATACCCCATAGGGGTGGGTTGCCCCATTCGGATACCCACGGATCAACGCCTGCTCGCGGCTCCCCGTGGCTTTTCGCAGCGTGCCACGTCCTTCATCGCCTCCTGGTGCCAAGGCATCCACCGAATGCCCTTCTCGCGCTCGAGAACATGGAACCCATCGGGTCCCCCCATGCACAGAAACCATCCTCAGTGATCAGTGATCAGCCATCGGTGATCCGTGATCAGTGAGAACGAT
>CAVTQY010000001.1:0-3725000 GCA_963736975.1 uncultured Pseudomonadota bacterium | reverse complement strand
GTCTGCTTCGCCTGACGCGCAAGGGGGCCAGCGTGCATAACGGCGCAGTTCCGCTGGCGCATGAACTCGAATCGGAGATCGCCCAGGGTCTCGGCCGAAACGAGTGGGCCGCCCTGCAAAAGGCCTTGGCCCGGCTGGGCAGCCACGTGCAGTCGATCGACGAGCCCGACACCGCCGAAGCCGCCGACTGATCCGACCGTCGCGTCCGTCCCTCTCCATCCGGAGCAGCGGACGGACTCGCGACCTCCCGCCGAATCGCCCCACCACGCTTGCCCCCGCCGGACGCCCGTGCGAGGGGTGCGGCTCGCTGTCATTGCTAAGTGAGCATCGTGATACCACCCGCCGAGTCGAATGATCCCTCGACGAAGCTGGCCCACCATCGTCACGGCCGGCGAAGGCTGCGACCTTGAGTTCGCCACCCGAACGCCGGCCCCTCGTGGACGAAAGCGGCGCCACAGGATTGATCGTAATTCTTTTGCCCGGCCGCTCCCCTGCCTTGTCCAACGACCGGGCCGGCAGTGTCATGCCGGTTTAACGGCATGGACGCCACGACGCCCCCGCTCGCGCTCGTGCCTGAAGCGGAAACCACCCGCGCTCTGATCGGCCGACTCTGGCGCAACCATATCCGCCCCTACCGTGGCCGTATGGTGCTCGTGCTGCTGTTGACGGCGGTGATGGCCGGTATGACGGCGCTCTATCCCGTGGTGATCGACCACGCCTTCGCCATGTTCACCAACAAGGATTCGCGGATCCTGTATCAGCTTCCGGCCCTGGTGGTGCTGGTGACCTCCGTAAAAGCCGCCGCGCAGTATTTCCAGAACATCGAGGTGCAGCGCGTCGTCCTCCTGGTCATCCGCGACCTGCAGAGTGGTATGTTCACCCACCTCGTCCGCGCTGATCTCGCCCGGCTCGAACGCGAGCCGCCGGCTCAGCTCGCCGCCCGCTTCACCACCGATGCAACCGTGATCCGCGACGCGCTCACCCGCGCGGTGCAAGGCGTTGCCGATGCGATCACCCTCATCGGCCTGGTTGCGTCGATGCTCTATCTCGACTGGATGCTGAGTTTGATCGGCGCGGTGCTCTACCCGCTCGCCGCGGTCCCGATCCAGCGCATCGGCCGTCGCGTCCGCCGCGCCTCCGGCGGCATGCAGGAGCGGATGGGCGAGACCGCAGCGATGCTGAACGAGACCTTCGCGCAGGCGAGGACCGTGCGCGCCTACCGTCTCGAAACCGCCGAAACCAGCCGGGCTCATCTGGCATTCACTCGGCTCTATCGCGCGCTCATCCGCATGACAAAAGGCCGCGCCGCGGTCGATCCAGTGCTCGAAGTCCTGGGCGGTGCAGCGGTGGCGCTGGTGATCGGTTTTGCCGGCTGGCGCGCTGCTATGGGCGGGCACACGATCGGTAATTTCACCGGCTTCGTTGCCGCGCTGCTGATCGCCTCCCGCCCGCTGCGTGCGCTCGGTTCCCTCAATGCCGCGCTTCAGGAAGGACTGGCCGGCCTCGTCCGCGTCTTCGCCGTGATGGACGAGCAGCCGATGGTGGTCGATGCGCCGCACGCGCAACCATTGCCTCCCGGCCGTGGCCGCGTGGTGTTCGATCGTGTGCGCTTCGTCTATCCGGACGGGCGGGTCGGCCTGGACGGCCTCAGCTTCACCGCCGCTCCTGGCAGCACGGTGGCGCTGGTCGGCCCATCAGGCGCCGGCAAATCGACCGCGCTTGCCCTCATTCCCCGCCTGCAGGACGTCACCAGCGGCAGCGTGGTCATCGATGGCGCCGACATCCGCGAGGTTACTATGGCCAGCCTGCGCGACTCGATCGCCTATGTCGCACAGGACTGCTTATTGTTCGACGATACCGTCGCGGCGAATATCAGCCTCGGCCGACCCGACGCATCGCAGGACGACATCGAGGCCGCCGCGCAGGCGGCGGCTGCCCGCGACTTCATCGAGGCGCTGCCGGAAGGCTATCGCACCCGGGTCGGACCCGGTGGCCAGCGGCTTTCCGGCGGTCAGCGCCAGCGCATCGCGCTCGCCCGGGCGTTGCTGCGCAATCCCCGCATCCTTCTCCTCGACGAAGCCACCAGCGCGCTCGATACCGAAAGCGAAGCCGCTGTTCAGACCGCGCTGGCGCACCTGCGCCGCGGCCGCACCACAATCGTCGTGGCGCATCGCCTGTCCACCGTGCGCGACGCCGATCTTGTGATCGCAATGGCGGATGGGTGCGAGGTTGAGCACGGCACGCACGCCGACCTGCTCGCCCTGGACGGGCTTTATGCGCGCCTGGTGCGCAGCCAGGCGCTTGTGCAGTAGCGGAGTCGGTCCGACACCCACTGGAACGCGTTGCTGAGCCTGCCATCTGTCCGCCAAGCGGGGTTGACGGACGGCTCTCCCTGGGACGGCAAGTTGTTCGTCGATATTGCGCAGGCGATGGAACGCGCCTGTTTCGATTACATCATGCTCCAAGACACGCTGATGGTGTCGGAAGCCTAGGGCGGCACGCCGGCGGCCACCTTGAAACACGCGCTGCAGGTCCCCAAACACGATCCGCTGCCGCTCGCCGCGATTGATCGCTCGACAGATTCGCCCAATGGGGCAGCGGCAAGGCGTTGCGCCAACTGGCGTCCGAACGGTTTGACTCCGATCCGTCGCTGATCGGCTCGCCCGATACCGCGGCGGAACGCATGAACGAACTTAATGGAGCAGATCTGCGGCGACGGTTTCCTGATCAGCACGCCGTTCCAGCGGATCAGCCGCCGCACCATCGCCGAGGTCTGCGGCGGCCTTGTACCGGCGCTGCAAGGCGCGGCCTCGCCCGCACGGGCTATGCCTACACCCTGTTACGAGATACGCTGCGGGAATTCTGAATGCGATTCCGCCATGCTGCCGCAAGCACTTGCAAAGCACGCAGATCGTCTATTACCCGCCGCAGCCGCCGGAGCTTGGGGAAGATCAGTTTAGCGTCGCGCCGCACAGCGCGACTGGCCCGTTGGTATAGTTCGTCCCCGGAACGCCGACCCGCCGTGGATGAAACCTGTGGCATTATCTCCCTTTCCATAATCGCTTCGCCTACCAGAAGCGATCGTGCTCTAAGGCAACGACCATCGCGACATCGGCATCCATCCCAACCGCACTCGAGCAGCTTCGTGACTTACCGGCGACGCCCGCGGAAACCGCTGATACAACGCCGTATCGCGCACCGGAATCCCCGCACCATACAGCCCCTCGAGACGCGCCACGGTCGGTTCAACCGAAAACGTATCGGCCGCGGCTAGGAAGAACACCTCGAACCCCGCATAATCGATCGTCGCAGCCGCGGCAAAGGCGCACGCACAATCCTCCGGCCCGACATAGGCGCGCAGATACGGCATCGGCTCCGCCCGTCCGCCCGGCGCGCTGCGTCCCGCCATGAAATCGTCCATCTCCGGGAAGGCGATGAAACACGGGCGCAACACGATCGCCTCCAGCCCGCGTCGAGAGAATGCGGCCGCGATCTGTTCGCCGCACAGTTTACTCAGGCCGTAAGCATCGCTGGGGCGCAACTCGTGCCCCTCGTCTATCGGCAGGTAACGCGGCGGCATGTCCGGATTGCTGTGGTCCAGCCCGGTTACCGAGCTGCTGGAACAATGCATCACGCGGCGCACACCGGCCCGGCGGCATGCCTCGAACAGGTTCCACGTGCCATTCGCGTTCACCTGCATCGTCGCCGCATCGTCCGTCGCAACGGAGCGGTCGATGCCGCCGAGATGCACCACGACCTCGACATCGCGCAGGCTGCGTTGCAGCGCGTCCAGGTCCCGCAAATCAACCTGATGGAAATCTGCCGGCGGATCGACCGGCGCAACCACATCCAGCACCCGTATGTCGTGGTGCGCGAGCACATCCCGGACATAACGCCCCAGCCGCCCCACCCCCCCGGTGATGGCGATCAGCATAACGCCTCGCGATTGTTGCAATTCGCAGAAAGCTGCGTCATTTTTCGGCCCTCCGCGGCTCGAATGCCTGAAAACCGGGCACGACGGAACAGATCATCGGACCGCGCTTCGGCTGCGATCGTCTGGTACATGCCTTGCTACGCCGGGACCCGAACCACAAGGGAGTGGTCCTCTGACCGAAAGCCATACATTGACGCAGGATCGCGCCATCGCACCGGTTTCAGGCACCGATGCGGTGCCGATCGTACGCCTCGAGCGTATCTGGAAATCCTTCGGCCGCACGGAAGTGCTGGCAGATGTATCCTTGTTAGTTCCGCGCGGCGAGGTCGTCTGCGTCGTCGGCCCCTCCGGCGCCGGCAAATCAACCATGCTCCGCTGCATCAACCACCTCGAAAACATCGAGGACGGCACGATCTATTTCGAAGCCCGTCCTATCTATCGCTATCTCCTGGATGGCAAGCTGGTCGTCGATCCCATCGCAGGATTGATACCAGCGGCCCGGCGCGGTGACCCTTCCACCGCGCCGGGCCGCTGGTATGGCGCGCGGGGTTGGTGGGGCGGCCGCGCGCGAAGCCAAGACTCTGATACCAGCGGCCCGGCTCGGTCGGAGCACTCAACGGAAAGAGCCGCTGGTATGAGGCGGTCCGCACACAGATCGGCATGGTTTTCCAGGCCTTCACTCTGTTTCCCCACCTCACTGCCCTTTGCAACGTCATCGAGGCGTCCGTGCACGTCCTGCGCCAACCCTCCGCAGGCGCGCGAGCATGGGCTTGCCTTGCTCGCCAAGGTCGGGCTCACCGAAAAGGCGGTGTCCTACCCGCATCAGTTGAGCGGCGGCCAGCAGCAGCGCGTGGCCATCGCGCGCGCTTTGGCAAATGAACCCCAAGCTGATGCTGTTCGATGAAGCCAACCTCCGCCCTCGATCCTGAGCTTGTCGGCGACGTGCTGCGCGTCATGCGGCAACTGGCGAGCGAGGGCATGACCAGCCCGCGACATGGCTGATCGGGTGGTGTTCATGGACTACGGCAATATGGTCGAGGAGGCCGCCCGAGCGGATTTTCACCCACCCTCGGAGTCCTCGAACTCAACAGTTCCTGCAATCCGTGTTGGACAGAAACGGCAGCGTGCAACCCGCCGTAACGGCGCACTATAACAGGAGACAAGAGGGATGACCGAAGAAACACTGCGTCTGGAGCGGCAGGAAATGCGCGTCGATGTGACCAGGCGTCCGGCAGCGGCGGGGGAGCGCCTCCGCGGTCCCGATATTGACGGAACACAGATCGACGATGTCACCAATCGTCCGGTCGTGGTGGGAATGCCCGGCTAGCCGCAATACCATGGCTTCGATCATCCGCGGCAAATACGTCATTCCCCGCACCCTCGACAGGCATAACTGGGACCAGATCGAGGACGGTGCGGTTCTGGAACGCGATGGCGTCGTCGCTGCACTCGGCCGCTTCGCCGACATCCAGCGCCAAAATCCCGACCTGCCGGTGATCGGCACCGGCGGGGAGGTCGTCTTGCCCGGCTTCGTCAACGCTCATCATCATATCGGGCTGACCCCCGTCCAGCTCGGTTCTCCCGACATGCCGCTGGAGCTTTGGTTCGCTACACGGCTGGTGACACGCGCGATCGACCCGTATCTCGATACGCTCTACTCCGCCTTCGAGATGATCGCCTCCGGCATCACCACCGTCCAGCACATCCACGGCTGGGCGCCCGGCAAGTTACAAGCCGTGGAGGCGCAAGCCAACAACGTCATCCGCGCCTACGACGATATCGGCATGCGCGTCTCCTACTGTTTCGCCCTGCGCGACCAGAACCTGCTGGTCTATGAGCCCAACGAAACCTTCCTCGCCCGACTGCCGGAACACGTCCGAACGCTGCTGGCCCGTCACTTCGATCGCTTCCCGGTCAGCGCCGACGAGGTGATCGCGCTATACGCCAGCCTGCACGCCAGGCACCACGCCGCGCCGCGAGTCAAAATCCAGCTCGCGCCGGCCAATCTCCACTGGTGTTCCGACCACGCCCTGGAAAGACTGGCCGAAACATCGGAGCGTTATGACGCCCCGCTCCATATGCATCTCGTCGAGACCGCCTATCAGAAGGAATACGCCAGGCGCCGCGGCGGCGGCACCGCGCTCGATTACATCGCGCGCTTCGGTCTGCTCGGCCCGAAAATGACGCTCGGCCACGGCGTCTGGCTCAACGAAGCCGACATTGAGCGCATCGCCGACTCCGGCACCAACATTTGTCACAACTGCAGCTCCAACTTCCGCCTGCGCTCCGGCATCGCCCCGCTCAACCGCTTCGAGGCAAAGGGTGTAAATGTGGCGATCGGCCTGGACGAAGCCGGCGTCAACGACGACCGGGACATGCTGCAGGAGATGCGCATGGTCCTGCGCGCGCACCGCGAACCGGGAATGGATGATCGCGTCCCGACCATGGCGCAGGTGCTGCGAATGGCCACCGAAGGCGGCGCCAAAACCACGCCCTACGGCACCCAGTTGGGACGCCTGGAGGTCGGGCGCGCCGCCGACATGGTGCTCATCGACTGGGAGCAGGTCAGCTTCCCCTATCTGGACGTCGAAACCCCTGTCCTGGATGCCGTGATCCAGCGCGCCAAGGTTGCCGGCGTGCGTGCCGTATTGGTTGCCGGCGAAATCATCTATCGCGACGGCACCTTCACCCGCGTGGACCGGGACGCTGCCCTGCACGAACTCTCCGCCTTATTGAAACAGGACCTGACGGATCAGGAGCAAGAACGCCGGCAACTGTCCAAAGCAATCATGCCGCATGTGCGCGCATTCTACGAGGGATACTTCAACCCCGAGGCGCACGAACCATTCTACCGGCAAAGTTCACGCCGGTGAGCTGCACTGGCGACGCCGGGGAAATGGCAGGCAACCAAGCCTCCATGATGCGCTTCTCGGAGCTCCGGGATGATGGTTTCGCAGACCTCGCGCGCATGGGGACACCGTGTCCTGAATCGGCAGCCGCTGGGCGGAGCACTCGGCGAGGGCGGTTCGCCTGCGAGAATGATCCGCGGTCTTGAGGAATTCTCAACGCCAGGAACGGACGATAGCAAGGCTACGGTATAAGGGTGCAGGGGACGTTCGCAGACCGCCTCGCTCGGGCCGTATTCGACAATCCTACCCAGGAACATGATCGCGACATTCGTGCTGATATGCCGCACGATCCGCAGGTCGTGGCTGATGAAGATCAGCGTGAGACCGATCGCCGACTGCAGCTCCTGGAACAGATTGACGATCTGCGCCTGGATGGAAACATCAAGGGCAGAGATCGGTTCGTCGGCAACGATCAGTTGCGGATTGAGAGCAATAGCACGGGCAATGCCAACCCTTTGCCGCTGACCTCCTGACAGCTCGATCGGCAAGCGGCCGGCGACGTGTTGGCCCAGCCCGACCAGGTTCAGCACCTCGGCCACGCGTCGCCGACGAGACGCCGCATCGATGCCATGCGCGAGCAACGGCTCGGCCACGAGATCGCGCACCCGGGCGCGCGGGTTCAGCGACTCGTACGGGTCCTGGAACACCGGTTGGAGCTGCTTGCGCACGCGCCGGAGCGCCTCGCCACGCAGCGGGGCAATGTCCTGGCCGCCGAAGATGATGCGACCGCGATCGACATCGATCAGGCGCAGAATGCAACGCGCCAGCGTTGATTTGCCGCAGCCGGACTTACCCGCCAGCCCCAGCACTTCGCCGCGTCGGACCGATAGCGACACGTCGTCAACGGCATGCACACGCGTAGGCGGCGCCAGCGGCCAGACGCTCGGCCGCAGGTGATGCCGCATCACCCGATCGAGGACCAGCAGCGGCTCGGTCGATGTGGTTGGCAAGCGGTTTCTCGGCGAAAATTCGGCCGGCGGCGGCGCGCCTGATACCTCTCGCGCTGCCGCTGAAACCTCTGCGGAGCCCTGACGGGCCGCCCAGCACGCCACCACCGAATTGTTGCTGCGTTCGAGCGCCGGCTCGCTTTCGCGGCAGATGGCCATCGCCCGCGGACATCGCGGATGGAACGGGCAGCCGCTCGGCAAGGCACCCACGATTGGCGGCTCGCCGGGAATCGCCAGCAGCCTGACGGTGCGCGACATAGTTGCCGATGGAACCGATTGCAGCAGCGCCTGCGCATAAGGATGCTGGGGACACGCCAGGATCGCCCGGGTCGGGCCGATCTCGACGATCCTGCCGGCATACATGACGGCGATCGTGTCGCAGATTTCGGCGACCACGCCGAGATCGTGACTGACCAGGATCAGCGCGACGCGGTTCTCGCGGTTCAGCCGCCGCCAGATCTCGACGATCTGCGCCTGTACAGTGGCGTCGAGCGCCGTGGTCGGCTCGTCAGCAATGACCAGCGACGGCGAGGCGATCATCGCCGTCGCGATCATCGCCCGCTGCCGCATGCCGCCGGAGAATTCGTGCGGATAGCGGCGCATCGCCGCCGGAGAGTCGGGAATGCCGAGGCTCCTCAGCATGCGTTCAGCGGCGACCGACGCATCCCGCGGCTTCGCGACGCGGTGCAGCCGCAAGGGCTCGCCGACCTGCGCGCCGATGCGCATCAAAGGATTGAGCGCCGCGAGCGAACCTTGGGACACCATGCCGAGGTCCTTGCCGCGGAGCTGCGCCAGGCGCCGGGGCGAGGCACTCAACAGGTCCTCGTCCCTGAATTGCACGGAACCGCCCGTCGCCCGTGCAGTCGCCGGCAACAGGCGGGCGATCGCCGAGACAGTCAGAGTCTTTCCCGAACCCGATTCACCCACCAGCCCGATCGCTTCGCCATGTACGAGGCGGAACGACGCGCCGCGCACCACTTCCTGCCATCTCCCGCCGATCTCGACGGAGACGCGCAGTCCATCAACCGCAAGGAGCAAGTTCGGTTCGGTCATCACCTCTGCTGTCTGCGTCCGCCGACCCAGGGGTCCAGCGCATCGCGGACGGAATCCCCGAGCAGGTTGAACGCGAACACAAGACAGAGGATCGCCAGCCCGGGGAAGCCGGCAACCCACCACTGATCCATCACGGCGGCACCGTCCGACACCATCGCGCCCCATTCCGGTGTCGGCGGACGCGCGCCCAGACCGAGAAAGCTCAGAGTGGCGAAGTTCAGAATCGCGCGTCCGATATCGACCGCGGCCATCACCAGCAGAGCCGGCAGTGCGTTGGGCAGTATCACCCGAAACAGAATTGCGACTGTGCGCCGTCCAGCCGCGCGCGCGGCCTCGACGAATTCCTTGTCCCGCAACTCCAGCACGATGCTGCGGCAGACCCGGACGTATTGCGGCCACCATACGACGGTCAGCGCGATGATCCCATGCAACAGGCTGGCACCGAGCGCCGCGGCGACAGCCATCGCCAACACCAGCACCGGGAACGCGAGGAACATGTCGGTGATGCGCATCACCACCTCATCGATCAGCCGCCCGCCATATCCGGCGATCGCGCCGATCAGCGTGCCGGCACTCGCCCCGATTGCCACAACCACGAACGCCGCCGGCACCGAAGCCCGCCCGCCATACAACACCCGGCTGAAGATGTCGCGACCGAGCTGGTCGGTGCCGAAGGGATGCCGCAGGCTCGGTGGCTGGAGGCGATCGAGCACGTGCTGCGCGATCGGGCTGTACGGCGCCAGCACACCCGCAAACATGATCGCCAGTACGAAAACCAGGATGATCGACAGGCTGACGATCAGTTGCGGGTCCCTCGGGACCAGGTCGATCAGCCAAGTAAACCTCACCTCTCCCGCCCTGCGGGAGTGGTCGCCACGCGAAGCGTGGCGGGTGAGGATGCTCGAACCGGCCTCTTTCACCGTCGTCCCGATGCCATGGCCAGGCGGATGCGAGGATCAAGCGCCGCATAGACCAGGTCCACGCCGAGATTGACCAGGGTGTAGATGATCCCAAACACCAACGTCACCCCGATGATAGCGGGAAAATCAGCATAGATCGCCGCCGAATAGGCGTAGTGGCCGATGCCGGGCCAGCCGAACACGGTCTCGATCAGGATGACGCCGGTCAGCAGGTCCCCGTACGCAAGCCCAACCACGGTGACCACCGGGATCAGCGCATTCGGCATCGCGTGTCGCAGGATAGTATAAGTTTCGGTCGCACCCTTGCTGCGCGCCGTTTGCAGGAATCCCAAGGGCAGGACCGAGAGCATGCTGGTCCGCGTCATCCGCGTGAGCGTGCCGAGGCTCCAGGTCGCCAGAATAAGCGCCGGCAACAGCAGATGCGACAACGCATCGTAAAAAGTCGCCCACCGACCCGAAAGCAGGCTGTCGATCGTGTACATTCCAGTGATGTCGGGTGGCGCCGTGTCCCAGGTGCTCAACCGTCCCGGTGCCGGGGCGATACCGAGCCGCAGATAGAAGATATCGAGCGCCGTCAGCGCCAGCCAGAAGATCGGCATGGCGACGCCGACCAGCGTGGCCAGCCGCACCACGAGATCGAATGCCGAGCCACGCCAGACCGCCGCGGCAACTCCGAGCGGCACCGAGATCAGCACGCTGAGCATTACAGTAGCAGTTGCCAGCTCGATCGTTGCCGGCAGATAGGATCGCAGATCGTCAATGACCGGCCGATGCGTATAAATGGATTCGCCAAGATCCCCGTGCACCAGATGGCCGAGGTAGATCAGGTACTGATCCGCCAGCGGCCGATCGAGGCCCCAATGCTGGCGATAGGCAGCGACGATGGCCGGATGCGCCGCCGCCTGCTGACCGAGCGTCGCCACCACCGGATCGGTGGGAATAGCGCGGCTCACGGTGAAGGAGATTAAGGTCATGCCCAGCAAGATCGGGAACATCAGAACGAGGCGGCGCGCTACATACACAATCATCGACGAGCCTCGGACAGCAAGTTCTCAAAACGAGGAAGCACGAGAACACGGGGTGCCACGTAGAACGTCTCAAGCCATGATGCGTCAATGTTTCGGAAGCGTCAGCGCCTTGATCCCACACTACACAAGTTCGATGCTACCAACGTCAACGTACCAGACTGGATTAGTGGCGACCGACTTGATGACGTCCTTTCGGTAGCCGACCTGGATGTTGGCCTCGAACAGCCATGCGAACGGCCCCACCTGGTTCATCAGCCGCTGCGCGTCGTAGCAGATTTGCTGTTGCTTGGCGGGGTCGAGCGTCACCATCGCCTGCTTGGCAAGGTCCGAAATCTTCTTGGCATCAGCAGAGAAGTCGGGCATCCAACCCTGGCGCGGGCCCGCCACATGCCCGCCGGGCGCGAATACAGGCAGGAAATCGGTCCACCCGATGTAATCGGCGCCCCAGAAATGGATCGCGGCATCAAGCTTTCCGGCCCGGAAATCGGTCAGCTCCTGGGTCGAGGGGACCGGCCGCAAGTTCGCGGTGATGCCGACCCCGGATAAATCTTCTTGGATCTTGGCGGCGACAAGGCTGGCCGCGATGTTCTGATACAATTGCTCGGACGCATACGTCAGATCGAAGGCGAATCCCTTTGGATAGCCCGCTGCGGCCAGGGCGGCCTTGGCGCGCGCTGGATCGGTCTTGATCCTCTCCTCGACCGGAAGCGCATTCGGCAGCCCGGGCGGAATGCATGAAGCGATAAACTGGCCGCCTCCGAGGTAGATCTTCGCTAAGCCGTCATAATCGATCGCGTACTTTATCGCCTCCCAGGTCTTTGGACTTTTGAGCGCCGGATTGCGATTGACGTGCACACCCAGCCAGGGAAAACCCAACGATGGGATATTCAGGACGTCGATATTCGCGTTCTTGTGCACCGCCGCCGCGAGATCGGGAGTCAGATTCGCTGCGATATGCGCATCCCCACGCACCAGCAGATCGCGCTGGACGTCGGGGTCCTTGACGAACTTGAACACGATGCGGTCGAACGGTGGCTTTCGTCCCCAGTAATACGGATTGCGCGTCACCGTAAGCTGCGCGCCATGCTCCCACGTTTCCAGCATGAAGGGGCCGCTTCCCGCGCTGTGCTGGTCGAGCCAGGCGCGTGCCGTATCGGTGGTCGCCACATCAGTGGCATTGGTGCCGCCATGCGCCTTCAGCATCGTCGCGCTGGCGATGGAAAGGAACGGCGAGGTCAGCAGGAACAGCCAGTCAACGTTGAGAGACGTAAGCTTGATCGTGACCTCGTTTGGTCCGCTCTTCTCGACCGACTGCACGCCGTCCTGGAACCAGGACGCCGGTCCCTTCAGATATTTCTGCCGCCGCAGCGAGAACACGACATCCTCAGGCGTGGCAGGTGTGCCGTCGGAGAACTTGATGTTCGGATTGAGCTGGAACACGTAGGTCAGTCCATCGGCGCTGACATCCCACTTGGTGGCGAAATCCGACGTGACCTTGCTGAAGTCGGAGCCTGGGAAGGTCAAAAGCTGGTCATACGTAGCGCGAAGGAAGATCGGCACGGTCAGTTCGTTCGCCCCCTCCGGGTCGAGGGTACGCGTGTCGCCTTCCTGGATTGCAACAACCAGCGTGGAAAGTCGCTTGGTTTGAGCCCTGGACGGAGACGAGAGAGCCGCTGCCATCAAGGTCGGTAAGGCGGCGCCTATTGTTGCCCTGCGCAAAAGATCGCGCCGGGCCATTGGCCATCCACGTGGTGCATCCGAGCTTTCGTTACGGCTATTCATTGCTTTTCTCTCCCACCAAGTCTCGCCCGGAAAGCCAGCCGCTCCAAGTGAATGCAGAGTAACGGTGCAGGTTGTTGCTGTCCACCAGCAGTAAATCGGGTTCTATGTTCAGTTGTTAATTGCAATGAAACGACTGTAGATGGCTGGCTATAATCGCCCCGCCAACCGCAGCGCAATCAGCACCAACCCGTCGTAAAGAATTGCTGGCACCTCCCTGAACCGCCAATACCACCGCGCCAGCACGCCATTCGCCGCTTGCGGCGGCGGGCAGGCGCGGGCAGGGAGTCCTGCCAGCCGCAGCAAGAGAACGCAACGCGGCAGGTGATAGCCGCTGCTCGCCGCATAAACTGCCCCACCATGCCCGTGTGCCCGCAGCAGCCGCGCGACAGCGCGCACCGACGACAGCGTATCCGTCGCAGTCTCCTCCCGCAGGATCCGCGCAGCCGGCACTCCCAGCGCGACCAGCAGCGACTGCATGACAGCAGCCTCGGCGGGTGGAAACCGGCCGATGCCGCCGGTCGGCACAAACAAGGGCGCGTCGAGCCCCGCGCCGAACGCCACCGCCGCTTCCACCCGCCGGCGAAGCGTGCCGCTCGCTCGCCCGCCCCGGCGAACCGCCGCGCCGAAGATCACGATGGCAGCGCGGTCAGGCTTCGTCCGCACCGGCTTCCAGATTGGCCATATGCTCGTCCGCGGCCGGCCCCACTCCAACATCCGGTTCGAGCAGGCTGAGGCGCATCAGATCCGCCACCGTACGTCCCTCGGCATCGATCGACACCGCATCGGCATAGCGGTGCCCGAAGCGGATCTCGTCGGCCGCATAGCCGTATGTGTCATGGATATCGGCGGCCAACGTCGAGTCGCGCGCCTCGATCGTCAGAAACAGCCGCACATCGGCCGCCGCAAGCTCCTCCGGACCCCAGCCCTGCAACGGACCATCTTCCTCCAGGTCGTGCATCACGGTCCAGGTCAGCGCGAAGATCGGCATGCGCGACTGCACCAGCCGCAGGTCGTGAATAGTGCGGTAGAACTGCCCCTCGGGCGTGGTCTCCCCGATTAACGCCACGAGCCGCGCGGAAGCGCCCGTCAGCGCCGTTATGCGCCCGTTCGCCAAGCGAATCATCAACGTGCGACGGCCGCGATGCGTCGCCACCACCGCTGTCGCCGCATACAGGATTTTCGCCCGCGGCCGGGAAAAGCGCACGAAGGTCAGCCCGGTGCCGATCGCGATGAAGGCCATGCCGCACATGATCTCACAGGCCGAGATCGAGTGCCCGTACAGCGTTCCCGGCACCATCTCGCCGTAACCGACCGTCGCCAGCGTCTCCAGGCTGAAAAAGAACGCATCGCCAAACGACCCCGGCCGCGCATTGGCGATCGAGCCCGGCTGCAACAGGTAGAGGCACGCGAACACCACATTCAGCGCCACCTCGACCGCGAACAGCGACGCGAGAAACCACGGCCAGCTCAGCGCCACGGCGAGGTAATACGGATCGCGCAGGTCGTACCGCGCCGCGCCGCGTTTCGACAGCTCGAACGCGCCGTAGCGGATGCGCATGGTGCCGTCGCGCTGGCGCGACACCACGGGGCGCTTACTTCGCAGCGGGCGCTGCCGCGTCATAACAGCTCGATCATGAATGGTCGGAGTGACGGGATTCGAACCTCCGAACAACTTGAATCTGCTCGATTTCCGGCTGCACCGTCCTGTATTGAACCACAACATACAGCGAACATCCACAACCGAAGAGGCCGGCTACATCGTCTGCCTCAACCACCAGGAGGCGGAGAGGGATGCCGCGCCGCGCGCCACGAGCCTAGCCTCACTGCAGCAACACCTGAAGCGCGGCGACAAAAGCGCTGGTCGGCAACACCGGCCATCGCCGCTTCCTCAAGGCGGGGACGACGGCCATTCATCATCGATCAGTTGGCAGAAGGCGCTGTCGAAGGTGGATTTCAGGCCAGGCTGTCCAGCAGTCCTGAACTCACCTTCCCCTGCTCAGCCCCCGCAGGAGATCGACATAGAGCGCCTTCTGCCCGGCCACGAAGACCAGCACGGCAAAGAACGTTACGGCCAGCACGCCGCTCTCCAGGAAAAGCCTGAGCAAGGGCGAAAGGAAGCCGGCGCACATCAGCCGCACGGCCAAGCCGACGGCTCCCGCCACGACGCCGGAGGCCAGCGGCCGCATCACCGCCGCGGCGACATCCCGAGGGGAAACTGGCGTGCCGTGCACGCACCACGCGATATGCGGAACCATCCACAGCACCATCACCGCCGTGTAGGCGAACGCCACCCCCCTTGCGCCATACGGTAATCCCAACACGCAGCCCAGGATCATGATGGGTGCAAAGACCAGCGCAATCCGAAGGCTCCGCTGCACCAGCCCGAGCGAGTATATCAGCCATCCCATCGGGTTGATGACGGCAATCACCGCGATCGTCGGGGCCAGCAGGCGGACGATCTGGATCGAGGCGTGCCACTTCGGCCCCAGCAGGACGAGCACGACATCGTCTGCAAACAGCGCGCAGGCGATCGTGATGGGTAAGGTCAGCCCGAGGACAAACGAGAAGCCCTTCAGGAAGTAGCTTCTGAGGCGAGCAGGATCGTTCTGCAGGCGGGAGAGCGCGGAGAACGCCACCTCGCCGACTGCCGAATTCAGATTGTCGGTAGGAATGCTGACGAGCTGAAAGCCCCGTCCGTAGATGCCGATGGCATCGACGCCAAGAAACCGCCCGATCATCACTTTGTCCGCGTTGAAGGCGATGTAGGCGATGATGCCGTTCAGCGTGAGCGTGCCGCCGAAATGCAGCATCGAGCGGATGCCGGCGTGTAGGCGCGGCATCCCTGGGATCCAGCCCGTCACCAGCCAGAAGCCGATGCTGGCGACAAGTGGGGTTGTCACCGACGTCGCGACGAGAGCCCAATATCCGTAGCCGATTGCGGCTCCGCCGATGGCGATCGCGGTGCCGACCATCAGCGACACCACGCTGATCGCTGCCAGGGCGGTGAAGCGCATCTGCCGCTGCAACAGCGTGGAGTGCTGTATGCCCATCGCGTTGAACAGGAACGCCGTCCCCAGCACCGCTGCCACCTGAAGCAGGCGAGGCTCGTGGTAGAATGCGGCAATGGCCGGTGCCGCCGCCAGTGTCACGAGCGCCAGCAGCGCGCCGAGCACGACGTTGATCCAGAAGAGGGTCGAGTGCTGATCCCCGGTGATGTCCGCGCGCTGCACGGCAGCCGCAGACAGCCCGAAATCGCGGAACCAGGTCAGCACGCCGGTGAATGCCGTGACCATGCCGACCAACCCGAAATCCTTAGGGCCCAACAGCCGCGCCAGCACGACGAGAGCACCCATGCGCAGCACGAGGCTGGCCGCCTGCGCAGCCAGCCGCGCCGCCCCGCCGCGGATGGTCTTTCCCTTCAGATCCTGCATTGCCAGGACGTGTCCGCGGCCTCGAGGCCCTCGCCGAAGCCGTCGATCACGCGGTCACCCCCAAAGCCTGCGACAAGCCCGGTGAACTTGAGCGGATCCCGCGGCATCGAAGACATGCTCCTGTTCCATGCCGCGCGGTGCCGCGTCTGCGCCTGAAATCGGCGGCACCGGCCTGCTTTTGCTTCGCAGTGTCGAGCTTGCCCGCATGGTCGTCGGACATTCGGACCTGCCGGAGGTTCGCTTTGCACGCATGCTCACGATCTCAGTTCGCTCGGCTAGTTCTGCGGCGCGCAGTTGCTTGGCAACCTCGGTAAGCGTGGCCGCGATGTGTAGCTGTCCTTCGCCATTTGTCACCGCCTTTCGCGATGTGTAACATCCCACACTCCAGATCGCATCCACAATGATGCTAGGGAAGATTAAGAATATGGCAGGAAGACCATCACCTGTTAGGGTTCTCATGGCCGGAAAAGGACAATTGGCGGGGATTACATTCCGGTATCATAACTACTTGGCTGACGGACGAACCTGGTTGGTGGAGTTCAGGTATAAGCGAAACGCCGGGCCCTTCTTTCGCTGGAGGCGGTGGATGTGCTCGCGAATCCGGAGCAACGGCTTCGGGCTAACATTATGGATGACCTTAATGCTGATCCGAAGGATGGCTTCGGCGGCTTGAGGTTCTGACCGGACCAGCGAGGCGGAGGCGTTGGTCGGCCCGGAGAACGCGCAGATCGTTGCTGAGATATTGCTACCGGTCAGGGCGGTTGGCACGACGACGGCAAGTGTGGTCGCAGCGGCTTTTCACCTGTGAGCCAAGTCCGGAGCAGAAGGGATCCACTTCGGGTGGTGAGCTGACTGGGTGACTGGAGCGGGATCAATGGCTCTGGTTAGGAATAAAGCGCCTGCGACGCTTCTCTCTCTTCTAATCCCCATTATGGCAGAAGCTCGCCGTGACGAAGGCCGACCCCAGCGAACTCACCGAATCATCGCAGCCTTCCGCAATGAATAGGCGAATTTCAAAATATGAGTTCCGGTTGCCGCAAACCGACAGGCTTACCCTCTTCCAGCTTATCTCGAATGAGAGAGAGGTTCCGGCGCCGATCAATCAAGGGTGAGATAGCGCTGCGGAATTGCGATTTTATCTCAACCCGATGGCCGAAACCAAGGGTACGCATGGGGCATTTTCGCATGTTGGCAGTCCATATTCCCGAAGATACTCGGAAAATTGACCGCATTCTCGTAGACATTCAGCAGAGTTTCACAGGGAACGCCCTCTGCCCAGATTACGTCGTGCTGTTCGAGCTTGTCGTGCCGTTAATGAGGTTGCTCACCGGTACTAAGGCATCATCAATGAACTCGCGCAATAGGTGCAACGGTATTTGCGCGGGGCGAAGCAGCGGAGACGCGCAAGCCGCTCCGAAGCGGCTGAAAAGCTGGATACCTTCAAGGACTACCTTATCGCTCGGGTGAAGGCAGCTGCACCGGATCGGACTCCGGCGGCAGTTCCTGTTTCGCGGGATCAAGGCTCGCGGGTACCCAGGCGGTGGACGCGAGTGAGGCAGTTCCTCCGCCGTCTCATATCGCTGCCGGCTCCTGAGCCGATCGTGCGGTTCGAGACCGAGCCGGGGCTGCAGATGCAAGCGGACTGGGCGACGGTCGGCCGCGGCGCGGATCGCATATCGGTGTTCATTGCGACGGTCGGTTGGAGCCGCGCGGGCATGTCGAGTTTTGCGATGACACGTGTCGAGACACTTATCCGCTTCCACAAGAACGGATTCGTGGCATTCGGCGATGTGCCGCGGAAGTGCGCGCGTGCGCGCTCTCGGCATCCGTAACACCCGTCCGGAGCGCTAGCAGGCGGTCAGCTCGCGGCGGAGCGGTCTCGACCTTGGAAAAATAGCGCCTGATAGAGGGCCTCGCCTGCATTCCTCATATGGCTACATGAGTTCCCGTCCAAGCCTAAAAGTCAGGGATTGCAGATCAAGGCTTCTTCCTCCGCCATAGCGCCTGTCTGCGCAGAAGGCCCTGGTGAACAGAGATCGTAGTCGTGACCGGTACGGTTAGATGGGTTACGGTAGATATAAGGATGGTTCCATGGGTCGATCGGGACCTTGTCACCCTTGATATAGGGGCCGGCCCAGTTCGCAACTTCCGCCGGTTTCTCAACAAGCGCCCTTAACCCCTGGTCGGTTGTAGGATAACTGCCGATATCCAGCTTATACAGATCGAGGACCGATCCGAGCCGATCTATCGACTGGTGCGCCAAAGAAACTCGCGCCCCGCTGAGTTGGCGCAAAGCGGCTGGCGCCACCAGCCCAATTAATAGACCTAGAATGACGATGACGACTAGTATTTCGAGCAGCGTAAATCCCGCTTGGCTTTCGTCGCTGCAATCTAGCCGATTTCGCCTCTCGGGATAATGCACCGAATTTCTCCTTTTCCTCAATAAGGTGGCAGATTAGGAGGAACCGCGGCTAATTGGAACGCTGCAACGGGGATATCGAACCTGCGGGCCCCGTTTGCCTTTGGCAGAGAACCCGCTTGTGTTATGTTTTGGGCATGCGCCTTCCTGAAGGACGTCAGGGTCAGATCCTTGCGGTGGCTCTAGCGGGTGCTGCGGCATTTGCGCTGTGGCTAGGTGTTGTCGGACCAGTTTTGCAATGGTATTCTAGCCGCTCCGATTTGATTGCAGAACGCCGCACTCTTGCGCGGCATATGGAAACGATCGTGGCCAAGTTACCTGATCTTCGGCGGGCAGCGGCTGCTGCGGCTGAGGCTACGCCGGCCCGCGTCTTGCTGACTGGAACTACCGATCCTATCGCCGGGGCCGAATTGCAGGAATTTGTCCAGGACATGGCAGAGAAATCCGGTGTTTCCGTGAGCAGCGCCGAAATGCTGTCCACTGGTCAGGTGGGTGGATACCGCCGGATCGGCCTGCGTGTCTCCGTTTATGCGCCTCAGTGGTCAGCCCTTATGCATTTCCTTGAGTTTATCGAGCGGGGAACGCCGCGTATGTTTGTAGATGATCTGGAGATCCATGGATTGCCGGCGCGGCTTAAAGGTGTCACGCCCGTGGATGCGAGCCTGACCGTTTTCGGCTTTCGTCTCTCCGTTTCGAAATGATGACAGGTTCTAATTTTGTTGGTAGGATCTTCCTAGGAACTTTCCACCCGCTGACCGGCATGATGTCGCTTGTTCCTTTGGCTTCGGAGAGATTCGTCGACATTGTGCGACACATGCCACGGCCTTGCGCGATGCCGGTCTCCCCGCGTAATCACCACGTTCGCCGCAGTAAACATGCATGACCTTGCGGACGCAGTCAAGGCTGCGCTTCCAGTCTTGGCCTGGGCGTTCCAGATGCGCCAGCGCATACGCTCGACCTCCTCGAGGATCTTGGCTTTGGCGTGGTCCCCGGCTGGATCGTCCATCGACTGCGCGGTGCCGGATTGCGCGGCGTGCTGCAATCGCGTCGCTACATGGAGCCAAGGAGGATTCGGCGCAGTGGTAAAAGCCGCACTGACCCCATTGCCGCTGACCCGCTGAGACCTTCCAGCCATCGGCTACGTCGAGGACACGAGAAGTGACCGTGACCGCGACCACACTCACTGATGGTGCTCCGGATGTCCGGTCCATATTGGTCGAAGCGGAGATAAACCTCCTACCCAATACCTGCCGACCACCATGCTCCTCTCGACATTTCCGACGCGGGCCGCCAAGTGGCGCTCGCCGTCTTCGCGATCGTTGCAGATGAAAGTTCCGCAGTGTCGATCTTCTTGCCGATCTCTGCTCGGCAGGATCAATGGCAAGCTGAAAATACGATGAGTGTAGAGGGTACATTGTCTCGAGACGGGGGATAAAGAGTTGCCGTTCCGCGAGGAACCTGCAAAGCTGATCAAGGCGGTTGTAAAATGCCAGGAAGCAGCCTTCGCCAAGGGAATCAGCTCGCTGTCCTACCGGAGTACCGGGGAGCACTGGGTATCAACGTATCAACCGTCGCATCTTCGGATAAACAGGACAGGGGCAGGGCGAAGGAGGGTAGGCGGACACGCGTGGCTCCTGGTTGCACCATAGATGGCGGACTCAGGTGCCGGACGTCGAGACCGCTCCCGAAGGGGCCGAGAGCGGATCACAGATGCCGCGACCCTGCCGCTACTGTGTCGTGTGCTGGCTGTGCCATTCCACGAACTGGCGGAAGAGCGTTTCTTTCTGCGTCTCGGTGAGGTCGCCGCCGCCGACGCGCGTGAGAAACTGGTCAAACTCGTTCTGGCCCGCGCCGTTCGCCGCTGATGCCGCCTGTTTCTCCAGCCACTCCTGCGCCGGCCCGAAGCGTATCCAACCCGGTACCTGCGCCGCCAGATTGACCTCCCGCCATTTCGGATGGCGCGGCGGTTTGAGGAACTGTTGGTAATTGCCGAAGAAGGCATCCACGAACCGCGCCACCTTGCTGTAGCGCTCAGTCCCAGGCTGCCAAGCATAGACTGCCATCACGTCGCCAACGGCGATCGTCGGGACTGATGCGGTGGCTGGGACCAGCGACGGATACTCCTGGTGGGTGAACTCATCCGGCAGATAAGTCTCGGACAGCAGCGCCTGATCAATCGGGACCGGAAGGAAATGGATCCCGAGATCGGCCGGCACGTTTGCGATCAGCGGGATCGGCGCACCGCCGACATGGATGATGGCGGCAATATCACCGTGCTCCAGTTCCTGCACGCCATCCACCTGTTTGGCATGCTCGATTTTCGGGTGAATGCCGAGCTCGTCGAGCACGATCTCGGCAGTCATCGCGGAGCCGCTGCCCTCCACATCGACATTGACGCGCTGACCCTCGAGCTGCTTGAGCTCGGCGATGTCCTTGCGAGCGAGGATATGCACCTCCTCATTGTATAGCTTGGCAATGTAGCGGATGCCCTGCGTGAGATTGGGAAACAGATTATGCTGCTTCGCGTAGGTCAGCGCGTCGGCCTGGACGAAGCCGATATCGATTCCTTTGAGATAGAGGATGTCCGAAAGGTTCTGCAGTGAGCCTTTACCCAGCACCGGCAGCACACGAAGCGTGTCGCTATCAAGGATGGTCAGGTCCGCCGCTGTGCGCGCATAGGTTCCCCCTTCCATCCCGGTGATCACGCCGACGGTGCCCTGGTTGGCCCGGACAATCAGTTGCTGCTGCGGTTGCGACTGAGCCCATGCGGACGCCGTGAACAGGGTACAGACCAAAGCGGAGAAGATGAGCCTCATGACAACTACCTTACAGCCGGAGAGAATCTGGGAGGAACGTCCGATCGGGGTCATCGAGCGCTCGCCGACGCGGCGTCCCCTGCCACGCCAAGGCGCCGCAGCCGCTCCAGCGCCTCCGTATCGCCGGACGCTGCGGCCTTGTGGTACCATTTTGCAGCGGTGATCGGGTCCGTAGCGAGTCCGAGCGCACCGACCTGAGCCAGAAACAAAGAATCATAGGTCTTCCCCAGCTGGGTTTCGGCTCTGGGGTCGCCGCTCTCGGCGGCTTTCGCATAGAGCAACCGAGCGGAAGCAATGTCACCGATTGCCAGCATCGCGTCGCCGCGCCTAAGCAACTCGGCCAAGATTTCGGGCGGCAATACAGCAGGTTTTAGGGCTGCTTGTGCAGGCGCTGACGTGCTATTGGCCCCGGACGATGATTGCCGAGCTTGCGAGGCTGGTGCCGTCGGGTTGGCGGCTGCGGTACGCCCTGTCTGCGGCTCCGTATCGGTGCTCGGCGGAGCCGAGGTTGGGACCGGCGTGCGACTGGGCGGCCCCGTCGCGGGTACGGCGGAAGCCGACGCCGCATCGGTCTCTGTTGGTGGTGCGGTCGTGGCGGATGTGGCTGCCGCCGGCCCCGGCGCACGCACCGGCTGGTCCGTCATCTCCTGTCCGGCGGTTGGTGATGATACGGCATTCGCCGCGTTTGCGCCCGGGCTCGCGGAAACAGGCGGGGCTGATGAAGCGGCAGCATCGACCGCGGTGGCGGCGCCGGGCGTGGCCGGCAATTGCTGCCCCGCGCCCGACGCCGCATCGGTCTCTGTTGGTGGTGCGGTCGTGGCGGATGTGGCTGCGGCCGGCTCCGGCACACGCACCGGCTGGTCCGTCATCTCCTGTCCGGCGGCTGGTGATGATACGGCATTCGCCGCGTTTGCGCCCGGGCTCGCGGAAACAGGCGGGGCTGATGAAGCGGCAGCATCGACCGCGGTGGCGGCGCCGGGCGTGGCCGGCAATTGCTGCCCCGCGCCCGACGCCGCATCGGTCTCTGTTGGTGGTGCGGTCGTGGCGGATGTGGCTGCGGCCGGCTCCGGCACACGCACCGGCTGGTCCGTCATCTCCTGTCCGGCGGCTGGTGATGATACGGCATTCGCCGCGTTTGCGCCCGGGCTCGCGGAAACAGGCGGGGCTGATGAAGCGGCAGCATCGACCGCGGTGGCGGCGCCGGGCGTGGCCGGTAATTGCTGCCCCGCGCCCGACGCCGCATCGGTCTCTGTTGGTGGTGCGGTCGTGGCGGATTTGGCTGCGGCCGGCTCCGGCACACGCACCGGCTGGTCCGTCATCTCCTGTCCGGCGGCTGGTGATGATACGGCATTCGCCGCGTTTGCGCCCGGGCTGGCGGAAACAGGCGGAGCTGATGAAGCGGCAGCATCGACCGCGGTTGCGGCGCCGGGCGTGGCCGGTAATTGCTGCCCCGCGGCCGACGCCGCATCGGCCTCTGTTGGTGGTGCGGTCGTGGCGGATGTGGCTGCGGCCGGCCCCGGCGCACGCACCGGCTGGTCCGTCATCTCCTGTCCGGCGGTTGGTGATGATACGGCATTCGCCGCGTTTGCGCCCGGGCTCGCGGAAACAGGCGGGGCTGATGAAGCGGCAGCATCGACCGCGGTGGCGGCGCCGGGCGTGGCCGGTAATTGCTGCCCCGCGCCCGACGCCGCATCGGTCTCTGTTGGTGGTGCGGTCGTGGCGGATTTGGCTGCGGCCGGCTCCGGCACACGCACCGGCTGGTCCGTCATCTCCTGTCCGGCGGCTGGTGATGATACGGCATTCGCCGCGTTTGCGCCCGGGCTGGCGGAAACAGGCGGAGCTGATGAAGCGGCAGCATCGACCACGGTGGCGGCGCCGGGCGTGGCCGGTAATTGCTGCCCCGCGCCCGTTTCTGGTGGCGATTGTCTTGGATCCGGTGCTTCCACCGGTTTCTTTTGAGTTACGATACCGACTGGCGACGGCGAAACGGGAGAAATAGGAGCAGCCCGGGCGGGTGGCGGCTCGAGAGACCTGACGCTGCTTACGTCGGGAACTGGCGCGACCGCACCGGGTGACGCCGAGGCCGTTCCTCCCGCAGGTGGGGGCGCCAGACTATCGGCCAAAGCGATATCCGTCTGACTCTGCGGATTGGGCGATGTCGCTGCCCCATAAGACCCGATCTGCCGCGAATCGGAGGGAGCCGATAACTGCCAGGTTGCCGTGCCGATGCCGCCCAGCAAGACGGCGGCCACGCAGGCGACAGAGCGCGGGCGGAACGCAGCGTGCCGACGCCGTCGCGGCGGATCATCGGCAATCGTCTGCCGCTGGAAAATCGTCTGCATCGCTACAGAAATGATAGGATCCGCTGCCATACGTGCTGCGGCGTCCACCGTATCCGGACGCAACTGACGGCAATCCCGCCGTGTGGCCAGCAGGCATTGCGTCAGTATCCGGTCAAGCCGCCCCGGTATGCCATTGCCATGTTCCACAATTTTGCCCAGAGCGGCAGCGGGGAGCGCCTGGATACCGAGCCAGCCCATTTGCTTAAGCCGGCTGATAACGTAGTCCCGCGCGTCGGCGCCGCCGAGCGGCAGCATCACCGGGCGGACCTTTATGCGCTGCTCCAGTTCCTGCAACTTGGGATTTGCGAGCAGTGTCCAGAACTCCGGACGTCCTGCCAATATGACCTGCTGATGCCTGATCCCCAGCGTGTTGATACTGGCGACGATCTGTAGATCATCCGCCTGGAGACACTGGGCATCGTCCAAAACGAGAACAAATTGAGTGCCGTCCTCATTGTACGTGATTGTATTGAACAGTGGCTCGACCTCTTCACCGATCGAGCCTGCGGAATTTCCGGGCAGTTCGCACATAGTCTGAGTCATGCGCAGTGGCGATCGGAGCGGATTTTCCATCCGTCTGACGCGGAAGCCTCGTTCCTCGAGGGCAGCGAGAGCCACGTCCAGCAGTGTCGTTTTGCCAATGCCGGGTTCCCCCGTGAGGGCGACGAACGTCTGTCCGGCAAGGATTCCCCGAATAAGTTCCGCAAGGACCTGGCGATGTGCCCGCGGAATGAACAGCCCGGTGCGAGGCGCTGACCAACGCGAGGATACGATGCTGTCGGAACGATCAGTCATACATGCGCTTCCGCCGTTATTCTCGTCGCTGTCGCATTCTGAAAAAGGGTAGTTTCGACCTCCCATTGTGGACGGCCCTCACAGGCACCTCGTGCTAACAAGCGTAGCATGCCATCAACCATTTCGATCATCACTTTTTACCAACGGAAAGGCAACGTTCTTAAGGAACAATAAGTTGGGGTTACCGGCCCATTGCAAATCGTTTGGGGAACATAAGCATATCGCGCGAAATACGCCGAATTGGGCGGTTTCTAATCACCATCGGCGGTATCGAACCGATTGGGAAGAGGTCGTCCTTCACCTCCAGCACGGCGGCGCCAAGCGTGGCGGCGCCAAGGGTATCGCAGAGCGCATCCTGCTCGAGCAGCGAGCTGTCGCGTAACCGGCACTCTCGTCGATTTTTGCGCTTTGTCCCGTGATTGCGCTGCGGGACTTCAATCGGCATCACCACGCGACGCAAGCGCCAATGAACCAGTGGCGCAATGAGTGGTTCGGCCGGGTGAGCGGATCGGGCACGCTTGATCAACATGTGAATCGGCGTCCAACCTTGACCCTCCGGGGCCGGTTCAGCCTGCTCCCGCGAATTGGCTTGGCTCGCAACGAATCGGATTTCGCCGGCCCGGAAAATTTTCCAAGACACACTCAACGGCGGGCGGTATTACCCGCTCCCAAAGCATGCCGATCTCCGGTCCCAAATGCCGGAGACGGGGCATCACATGTCGGGAGGGATTCCGAATCCACGATTCCAGTCAGTCTGAGCGCACTGCAGCTAATGCAGGTCCAGTCGCCGTCTAATCAGCTCGTTCGGGTCCGCCGAGCCGCTCGGCTTCAATTGCTGCAGTTGGTACGGCACGGCGGCCGCGTTGCGCATCTGATCCCGCAGGTCCTCTGTCAGCGCCCGCGCGTCGCGTTGATCGTGGATAACGTGAGGTGTAATCAGCACCAGCAACTCGGTTCGGTTGCGGTTATTGTTCTGCTGACCCAGCAGGCCGCCGATTAGTGGAATATCCTTGATCCAGGGGAAACCCTGATTGGTCTGTGTGGCGGTATCCTGGATCAGGCCGGCGAGGCCCACGGTCTGCCCGTCCTGTACCACCACCCGCGATTGCACGGTGCGCTCAAGAAACGCGGGAGAGCTGACCTGCGTAGCTACCGAATTATCGATGTTGCTGACCACTTGAACGATATCAAGCGTCACCAGCCCGCCGCTGTTCACGCGCGGTGTCACCTGAGTAATAACACCCGTTTGCATGTAGTTGATGGAATTGACGATCGGTGCATTGCTGGTGATCGTGCTTTGCGCGGTCTGCGTGAGATAAGGAACCAAATCGCCAACCTGGAGTTGTGCGGGCTGGTTATCGAGCACCAGTATTTCCGGCGATGACAAGACGCGGACTTTCGTGACGCCCTGCAACGCGGCCAGCGCCATTTGGGCCGAGGAGGGATTTCCGACCAGCCGAAATCCCGCAGAAACACCCGGAAAGGTCTCTGCCAGAATACCGTTCAGTCCACCCTGATTGAAGAAGTATTGCGTCCCGTACTGGAGCGTATCGTTCAGATCGACCTCGGCGATAATCGCATCGATCCGCACCTGCAAAGGCAGGATATCGATTTTGCGCAGCATCGCCTCGACCGTCTCCTCCTCCTGCGCAGTCGCGTAGATCAGTATTGCATTGTTCTGGGCGTTCGGCACGATGCGCATGGCGGTCAGCTCGGCGGCAGGTCCGCCCGCTCCCGTCTGCCCCAGTTCGCCGAGTAACGGATTGGCCTGCTGCAGCCCTACCGGACTCGCCTCAGTTCCTGGCGCCCCAGGCACGGCCGTCCCGGGAACCGTGCCTAACCCGCCTTGCGCGACACCAGTCCCAGGCCCGGTTGCCGGCAGTCCGCCCCCCCCTCCTAACAGCCCACCGCCGACTGTCCCGTTAAGGCCAATGGGCCTCAGCCCCTGTGCGCCATTCCCGGAGTTCCCCGTAGTGCTGCTGCTTGGCTGCGCTGTGACGTTATTGGGGGTGAACGCCTGCTGCAAAATGTAGGCGACGTCATTAGCGCGGCTGTCCTGCAGATAATACACATGCCAGCTGCGGATAGTCTCGCGCTCCTTTCGCTGGATCAGGGAATAGACGCGTTCCACATCCCGGATCAGCGCGGGCTGGCTGGCCACCACCAGCACCGCAGCGATGCGCTGCATCGGCACTACCTGCAGCAGCCCGGCAAGCGGACCATGAGTTTGGCTGCGGAAAGCGTCTTGCAGCGATGACGCGAAATCCTTGGGGTCTCCAGCCGTGACAGGCAGCAGAGCATAGGATTGGCCTGCCAGAATATCGATATCGAACGCTCGCACCATTTGAACCAGAGTGTCCCGGGTCAGCGGATCGCCCGAAATCACCAGTGCATTGCGTCCCGTCTCCGCGGTTATCTTGCCGCCATTGGCGACATAGGGCTGCAGCAGCGCCGCGAGTTGTTCAGCCGACGCATATCGAAGCGGGACAATCGCATCGCCGGCCTGTTCCGCCGAGGTCGCCAGGCCCGAGGAGGTCACGGCATCCTTGGCGAGCAGCACGCGATAAACGGCACCCGAAACCACCAACGCCGCCCCGTTCTGGGTGAGCAGGGTCTGCAGAACCGGGATCAACTGAGAGCGGGGAAGTGGCTGAACGGTGCGTAAGGTTGCTGTGCCGTGCACCGCCGGGTCAATCGTGTAATTGACGTGCAGGATATTACCCAGGATCTGCGCGACCACCTCGCGAATGTCGGTATCGGCGAAATTGAGCGAAACATCGCCTTCCGCCGCCGCGGGACGCTGACCGCCCGGGAGCACCACGGGTGTTGCCGGCGCAAGTGAAACGTGTGTAGGCGGTATCGCGTCAGGGGTCCCGATATTGCCGTTTATGCGCGGCGCGGCCACACCTGCTGTGGCTGCGCCTATGGGCAGCGGTGCCAGCGAGGGTTCCTCCGTTTTTGCGCACCCACTCAACCCGGCCAGTAGGAGCAAAAGAACCAGGCGCAGAATCACTGAGCGCTTCCTGGTGCTGAAGCTGCTTCAGCCGCCGGGTGCCGGAGGGGGGGCGGAGCCATCGCGGGAGCGAATAGGTGTCGGGCAGGGGTGGGATCAAACGCGGGGTGAAGCAGGCGGGGACCTGAGGGCCCGACGACGGTAACTTCGTCCGGGCCAATCGACTTAACTACGTAAGCTCCAAGTGTGGTGCCCTCCGTGGCTACCACCGGTTTGCTCGCACCCGCCGGCGCAAAGATCGCGCTCCTTCCGGCGGGAGTGACAAGTATTCCGCTCAGCCGCGGGATTTCGGCCAATCCCGGGCCGCCACCGGGCGGTGGTGGACGGCGATCGGGGCTGAACAGCGGCCGAGCTAGTGCGGTTGCAATCCATCTTTCCGCCTGATCGGCTTGACCCGTCGCCGAAAAACCGGGCGGCGCCGTTTCCGCCCCGGTCTGGGGACGCGCTGGTTCGAACTCGTTGTTTCCGGAAGCACCTTCCAGAACGACGATCACCGCCAGAGCGGAGCCAAGCAAAATCAGCCCGGCAAGCGCATTCCACCTCATTCCTGGCTAACCACGACAATGCCGGCCTGCCCGGCACGATTGTTTCCTGCCCGCGTGCGCATCTACGGAGCAAATTCCGCACGCATCGAGAACACGTCGCGGTCGCCGTTCTCCGCGCGTGTCACTGGAGCGACGAAAGCCGGATTGCGGACAGCTGCTGAGGCAGAAAGCGCCCCGATTAACTTCGCAGCGGCGGCGGACTTGCCGGTAAGCGTCAGTTTGCGCTCACGCAGCGTGAAGTCGGTCAGATAAGTGTCGTCGGGCAAAAGCTCTGTGATCGCCGCGATTGCCTGCAGCGTATCGCCCAGACGCGCGTACTCAGCCGTCAGCACGTCGCCGTTTGCAGCCACAGCTGCGATGCTGCGGCGCGTTGCCTCCGCCCGATCCACCCGTGGCCGGAGAGCCGCTATGCGTGCCTCGACATCCGCAAGATGCAGCGACTGCCGAATGAAAGGCTGCACGACGGCGGCGACTGCCAATATGGCGCATACCGAGATCCCAGCGGTCAGTATTCGCCGCTCCCAACGCTCGCGCTCCGAACGCTCCCTGGCAATTTGGATTCGCCGCGTTTGCCCGCTCGTGGTGTGGCTTTCGATTGCTACCGGCCGGATGCCCATCCTCTCCAGCACACTGAACGCGAGCCGCAACGCCGCCTTTGGAACAAGAGACAATCGCACATGCAGGCGATTGAGCACCCGGTCACGATGCTCGACGGCCCAACTCCACCACACCTCCTCTGCCGAGAAGGGAGTAAGCCGGGCCATCTCGTATTGGAGTACCCGGCCGGGATCGCGTTCAGCGGCAAGAGGCAGGGCGACCTCCCGTTCGAGCAGCGCCAACGGCGGCAGAACGATCACTGCAGGAGCGGGCCGGCTTTCGGTTCCAGAAATGGCCCGGGCGCCAGTCCGTGTTCCGGCTGCATCAAGCACGTAACGGCCGAGTTCTCTTTCCCGCCCTCCTCGCCGTTGCGAAATCCGAGCAGCAGGAATGTTTCCACTGAAATCCTCAAATATCACGAAGAGGCCATCGCGGGTAGTATCACGGCCACGCCAATGTAACGGGACAAGATCGCAGACCTGCTGCCACCACCAGATAAGGAACTCATTCAGCATGGCGGTACGCCATGAACATGATCGCCTCCGGGTCAGAGCCCGGTGACAGGCCCCGCGCTATGCCACCCCAACTCCGACTATCGAATCCGCATTATATTCGCGATTCGGCAAGACAACAGCTTAATTGTTGGGCTCTGTTCCCGCCTGGAGCGGGGTCCGCATCGGCGCTGCCACAATGTCGGGCCAGCGTCGCGGTTCATTCTTGCTAAAAATTAAACGGATGCGGATCAGTCTGGGCAGGCCGGTTTGGGTCCATTGATTTTGCCAAGTGCCAGTCTGCCCCCAATAGGAAAGCTCCACGTGATCAACGCCCCCCAGCAGCTCCGATGTTTGGGGCGTCGGTGCGGGGCCCAGCCGAGCAGCATGCAGATGCGGGGTCCACCGCAGAACCAGCCGGTGCGCGGTATCCAGATCGAGGCGCAGATCCGTCCGGCGGAGGGCCAGTCCGGATCCCACCGGCATTTCCGAGGTGAATGCCAGGCTGGAGTTGCTCCCGCGAAAAGGCAGCGGATCGGCCAATGTGCCCGGGTCGATGGCTTCGATTAGACGTCGCAACGATCGATCGACCGCGTCCATGTCCTCGCGATGGCCAATCAGCCTCGACTGCGTCTCCCACGCCCTCAGACCGAAGCGCATCCCAGTGGTCAGGCCTACGACAATGAACCCGACTACGACTAGGGCCACCAGCATTTCGAGCAGAGTGAAGCCGCCCTGGCGCCAATTCATGGCGCACCGCCTTCGGGGGCACGTGTTACAGTCACGCCCAGCCGCTTCGTGTCCAGCTCGATTACCCGCTTGCGCCGCGCCTCCTGCCACGAGATGGCTACCTGAACTTCGTAAAGAGTGGTCCGGACAGCGGGTGCTCCGCCGATGACATCCCCCCCACGCACTGCGGAGGCGATCGGAGTTATTCGCACACGCCAATGGTAAGTGCGTTCTCCGCCTGCATCGGACGCTCCGCCGCCCTCATCGCCTTGCGTGTCGGCCGGCGTCAAAGCTGCGCCGATCGAGGCCAGGTGCGAACGCGCGCGCGAAAGCGCCTCCTCGTAGCGACCGGATACACTGGCCGCTCGCAGCCCGCCCATTGCCCCCTGGAAGAGCAACGAAAGCGCCAGTACGGCAATCGCGAACGCTACCAATACCTCGATTAACGTAAATCCCTGCTCGCCGCCATGGTGTCTCAGCAATACCGGGCGAGTCCGCTGCTCAATGAACATCCGCCACACTCACGCGCCCGGTCAGCCAATCGACACCGATGCTAACCCGCACCTGTCGATCCCTCATTTCAATCCTGCCGCCAGAAGAGCTACCATCAGGAGCGAAACGAATCGAGATGATGCTGCTTGGGAGCGGCACGCTGGTCGTGGTGACGGCGGATATGCTGAGCCATTGCGGCAGTTGGCTCACCGCCCCTCCGTCGGTATGGAATATGTGTGCTACCGGATCGAGTGTGAATACCACCGGGCGATTACTCGCAATCGCCGCTGCCCGCGCCGCGCGGATATTTTGCGACAACGCGCGCACCGCCGCTCGTGCCTCCAGGTTGCGGCTGTGCATCGGCCCGTGCGCAACCACTAGGCTCAGAACAAGCCCGATAACGACGAGAACCACGATAATTTCGATCAGCGTGAAGCCAGCTGGCCTGGACCGTCCGAGAGTGCCGCGGCCGGCGGCCGAGGCCAAGCAATCAGGACTACTGCGCGAGGTCATTGAGGCTAAGCATCGCGAGCAACAGCGAGACCACAATTCCCGCAACTGCGGCGCCCATGACAATCGTGATCGCCGGCACTAAAAGCGCAACCATGCGCTGTAAGGTCAGCCGGGCTTTCTCCTCATGGATCTCGGCCGCACGCAACGCCATCGGCCCAAGCTGTGCCGTCTCCTCACCTAGGCGCAGCAGATAGGTGGTCCGCACCGGGAATATCCGGGATTCAGCCAGCGAGCTGGCCAGTCCTGCTCCGGCCTTGGCGCTCAGCATCGCGCGCTCGACGGCGGCAGCACCGGCCAGATTGCCGACTGCATCGCGCACGACGCCGAGCGCAGCGATCAGCGAAACGCCATTCACTAGCAGCGTGCCCAGAGTCCAAGAGAAGCGTGCCGCGATGACTTCTCGGCTGAGCGCGCCGATGAGGGGCAATGCCAGCAGTAGGCGCTCAGCGAGCGACCGCGGACCGGGTCGCCGAAGCACCTGGCGCATGGTAAGAAACAACAGCGCAAGCAGCAGAAGCGCATAGACGCCGTAATCCGATACGAAGTGCCCGCAGGCGATCAGGGCTTGTGTCGGGCGAGGAATGTTCGCTCCGGCCTGTTCCAACAACGGCACGAACTGTGGAACCACCTGCGTCAGCAGTAGTAAAATTGAGCCGAACATCACGACCATAAGCAGTATGGGGTAAATCATCGCCGATGTGATGCTAGCTTTGAGACTCCTTTCGCGCTCCAGCAGGGAGGCGAGATGGCTAAGCGTGGCTGCAAGAGTGCCGCCCAATTCGCCGGCCCGGACCAACGCCACATACAGCTGGGAGAAACTGTTTGGATGGCCTGCCAGCGCCTCGGCGAGCGGACTACCGTCGCGGACAGCGTCACGCAGTGCCTCGATTACCCGCTGCACGCGCGCATTAGGCGCGGTCTCGACCAAGAAGCGCAGCGCACGGTCAATGTCCTGCCCGGCTTCCAGCATGATGGCCAGTTCGCGAGTGAAATTAGCCATCTCCTGGGATCGCAGCGTGGGCCCGCGCCAGAGCTGGATGTGCAGGAGATCGGAAATAAAATGTCCGCTCGTCACCGGGTCGGCGCGCATCGGTATGCTGCCTTGCCGTTGCAGCCGAACGACCACTTCCGCTTCACTCGCCGCTTCCATGACGCCGCGCGCGGTCTCGCCCGCCGGAGTAATCGCCACGTAGCGGAATGCTGGCATTTTCGGATTAGGCCTCAGCGCGGATGCTGCGCACCACTTCCTCGATCGTGGTTGTTCCGTCGAGAGCCGCCTCGATCCCGGCATCGAACATCGTTCTCATGCCGCTCGCAACGGCGGTCCGCTCAATGTCGCTGTGGTCGGCGCGGCTGAAAATCAGCCGTTCCAACGCGGCATCCGGGACCAGGTACTCGGCAATGGCGAGCCGCCCCCGATACCCGGTATTCCGGCAACGCGGGCAACCGACGGGGTGCCACAATCGGATCGCACGGTTGCGTCCATGCTGATCGAGCCGAAAACGAGAGACAAGCTCCGCCGGCGCCTCGGCTTCCTGCCGGCAGTCAGAACACAGCCGGCGAACGAGCCGCTGCCCCAGCACGCCGCGCAGCACGGCGGTAATCAGATAATCTTCGAGCCCCATGTCGCGCAGGCGCGTAATAGTCGCCGCCGCCGAGTTGGTATGGACGGTGGACAGCACCAGGTGACCCGTCAGTGCGGCCTGCACCGCGATCTGTGCAGTTTCCAGATCGCGGATTTCCCCCACCATGATCACATCGGGATCCTGCCGAAGAATGGAGCGCAGCAGGGAAGCGAAGTTGAGGCCGATCTGCGGTTTGACCTGGATCTGATTGATGCCGCGAAGCTGGTATTCGATAGGGTCCTCGACAGTGATAATTTTTCGGGTGACCGAATTGAGCGCGAGCAGGCCGGTATAAAGAGTGGTGGTTTTACCGCTGCCAGTGGGGCCGGTGACCAGGACGATTCCGTTTGGCAGTTCGAGCGCAGTGGAAAACCGCGTGGCCACCTGCGGCGGCAGCCCAAGATGGCCGAAGTCAAATGCCACGGCGGTGCGGTCGAGCACGCGAAGGACTACCGACTCCCCGTACAAAGATGGAACGGTCGAGACGCGGAAATCGACATCCTGCCCGCGCACAGCGAGCCGGATCCGGCCATCCTGCGGCAGCCGCCGTTCTGCGATGTCCAGCCGTGCCATGATCTTGAGGCGCGAGATGACAGCGGCCGTCAGGCGCGCCGGCGGGGTCTCGGCCTCGTGCAGCACACCGTCATAACGGCATCGCACGCGAAGCTGGTCCTCGAAAGGTTCAATGTGAATGTCAGAGGCCTGGGTCTCCACAGCCCGCGCGATGATTTGGTTTACAAGGCGAATAACCGGCGCTTCGCTAGCCAGGTCCTTCAACCGCTCGGCGTCCTCTTCCAGTGGCTGGCCCGCCGGGACTTCCGTTTCGTCCACCTCCGGCCGGTCCGGGAAAAGTCGGCCGAAGGCGGCTTCGAGCTCGATCGGGACTGCAACTTCCAGTTTAACTGCATGGCCCGTCGCCGCGGCTATTGCTGCCGGAACAAAAGAATCGAGCGGATCCGCCGCCGCAACAACTAGATAATCTTTCTCCACGGCCAAGGGGAGGGCACACGCACCTCGAAGGAACGGAAGGGGGAGTTGCTCGGCAAACAGCGGTTCTGCCGGATACCGTTCTGGCGGCACCAGGGGCAGACCGAGGAGAGCCGAGAACGCTTCCGCCAGCCCCCGCTCGCTAACAAGCCCAAGCTGGATCAGCACCGCATCGAGCCGCTGCCCGCTATCAGCGGCCACCCGCCGACCACGTTCAATGGTGTTCTGATCACAAAAACCCTGTACTATGAGCAAGTTGGCAAGCATTTCGATTGCTTCGCCGAGAGGCTGGTACTGCATCGCCGCGGTTCCGCCAGACTTCATGGGCCAGCCAGGGAAGTATGGGTTATTAGCAAGGTCATCCGTGCGACGCCTCCAAATTGCTCCGACCAAACGATACCCCGACCTTGAGCCGCGGCTGCTCGGCTGATGACCCCGCAACAGAGAGCCAATATTCCCACCGGCGTCTCCGTCTAACCACGACGCCGTTGCACTATCCGGCCGGGCCGTAGAGCCAAATGAGCCAAAGCGCCGCTGCAAGGAACGGTCCAAACGGTAGCGCCGTTCGCATATGTATCCTGCGTCCGCCAGCCACGGCAACCAGACCTACTCCGAGGCCACCAAGTGCCGCGATCAGTACTAGTAGAGGAAGCGCAGCCCAGCCTGTCCAGGCGCCGGCTGCCGCCAACAGTTTAGCATCGCCCCGCCCGAGCCCTTCTTGTCCGCGGAGCGCCTTGTACAGCCAAGCGATCACCCGAAATGCCACGTACCCGATTGCCACGCCGATAGCGTGGTCCAGCATGCTGCCGGGGTCTTGAAGCCAAGTCGCCGCAAGGCCGAAGAGAATGAGCGGCAAGGTGAGCGAATCCGGCATCACCATATACTCGGCATCAATCCAGGCGAGCGCCAGCAAGGTCCAGCCGAGAAGGCAACTGAGCCATAGCCCGAGAGTATCGGTCTGCACGCTTGCAGCCCAGGCTGCCACAGCCAGCGCCCCAAGCTCAATATGCAGATGAAAGCGAGAGATCGGCGCGCGGCAGGCGCGGCATCGCCCTCCGAGCAGCAGAAAACTGATGACCGGCACCAGTTCGACCAGGCCGAGCGTGCGCCGACAGCTTTCGCATTCGGAGCGGGCGAGGACGACTCGCTGGAATCTCGGCAGACGCCGGATCAGAACGCCAAGGAAGCTGCCGACGAAAGGCGCCACGAGCAGCGGGAGCAAGTACTGCAGCACACTGACTCTCCCGGCTGGCCGGCCGTTACGGATATTTCACCTTTTCCAGCCGGGATTTTCGTGGTGGACTGTACACAAGGTAGAAACCTATGGCGATCCCATATCTGGCTTGCATAGTGGCTGTGGCCGCGTTCAACCAGTTGCCGCCCCGCGTACTGCCCTCGATACAGGCAGTTGAGGGTGGTGCGCTGGGCACTGTTCACCAAGACCCGGATGGGTCCGAGGACCTTGGAATAATGCAGGTTAATACGCGTTGGGTGGCGCCTTTGGCCCGGTACACAGGCCTGCCCCAACAGGCGGTGCGTTTTCGGTTGATTGAATGGCCTTGCTTTAACATTGCCGCCGCGGGCGCCATCCTGCGGGTTTATCTTAACGAGGCTCATGGCGATTTAATGCGGGCGATAGGCGATTACCACTCGCACACACCAGCGCTTCATCAAGCGTATCAAGAGCAAGTCATGCGTTCAGCGTACAAGCTTTTCGTTAGCTCGCGGCCAAAATATCGGCCCTAGGTCAGTTAAATTAGCTAGTGGTGAGAATCTGACAGACCGTACCGTTCGGATTGCCCGGCCCGCTTGGGGGCTGAATGCGGTCCGGCTGGACTCTTTCGTCTGATTTTCACCGCACTGGTCTCACGAAGCCGGAGTTTCCCAGGTCAGAACCTGATAAGGAACGCCATCAGCCGCGGGCTCAATGCGGATAATCGTGGATCGTGTAAAAGCCGAACCGTTTGTCTCGCGCGCCTCCGCAGTAATCGAGACAAGCGGCGGTTGGCCCAGAACAGCGGTGTCGAGGCCTTCGCTGGCCCCTTCCTGCGCTTCCGCCAGAGCCTTTTTTACGGTCGGGTCGGCGGCCGCGACGGCGGGAGTTCCTGCTGAGTAGATCGAGAGATGGGGAACAAGGTGGCGAAGAACCCCCGGTGTGATATCAAGAATGAGTGCCAGCTCGTCGAGCGATTCGAAGGCGGCGCCGGGTGGTCCATAATTACGCCCGGCGCTGCGATATCGGGCAGCATTTGTGGCGACACTCTGCGGGGGCAAGTCACTCGTGCGCCAGTTGACGATCTCGGCAGCGATAATGGCCGCCGCCTGTGGGCTTGCACCAAGGTTGCGCAGCAAGGCGGCCAGCAATGCGGGGGATGCGGTATTCGGGTTGATTTTGCCAGTTTCGTCTTGAATCCGAACCACGACAAAGCCGCGAGGTGTTCTGATGCGATGAATCGAGTTATCTGCTTCCCAGCGCTGCGGCGAGCCGTCCATCAGGTGAAACAGCGCCTCATATATTGCACCGTCTGCGGCCGCCTCGGCGATTGCACTGCTGCGCAAATTGGTCGCGATGCGGGTTTCCAGCCGGCCGGCCGCAGTCAGCTGGGTGGCCAAGAATGCCAGTAGAATCACCGCCCAGAGTACGATCAGGAGGGCAAAGCCACGTTGGTCACGCGGCGGTTCGCACGCCGATCTTTCTCTCGAAGCCATGCCAGCTCTCAGGGTTGCGTGAATGGCGTCCCGGCGTCGTAACGCGCTTTGGCCGGCAATGTGTAGAGCTTCGTCGATCCCGTAGGACTAACCCACGGCCAAGTGTAACCCTTGCCCGCGTGGAAGAAGGTTGGGGCCTGCGTCAGGTAGAGCGAGTTCGGCAGCGTGTGGACGAGGTCGGTCGAGGCCCATGCTACCAAGTTGGTTACATAATCGAAGTTGCCGTCGCGGATGGCCGTGTTAGCTACGTTGGTGTCAACGGGATAGGGGGAGAACGAATCCCAACCCAGTTGCCAAATAGTGGGCTGTCCGTTCGTCCAGTTACTTGCTGCGTAAACCCATCCGGGAATGCCGCCCCCGCCAGGCATTCCAAGCACGTTGCCGACGAAGGAAAACCAGTACGAATAAGCTTGTGCTCCCGCGGCGCGGACGGGACCATTGGTGTGATATTGAGCAATGTCATTGATAGTCTTTTCATCGTAGCTGCTTACGAACGACCGACGAACACCGGGAGCGTAATTTCGAAAGTACGTGGTGTAGACGGCTGCACCATGAGTGTCATCGCTGTCTATATTGAACCCGTAATTGCCCTCTAATAGCATATGATGAGAGCCCGTCATATGAGAGTTGTTGAGTCCAATCTCGATCCAGGTATCATCTGTGTTGATGTGCCCGTCATCCATGTAATTGTAAGCGGTTACCGATCCCGCTCCCGAGCACCGTGATACCATAACTTTATTGGCCCTGATCGAAATGCCGTTCTCGATCAGGACTTCCGATGATCCGTTCGCCAAGCTAATCGCATAGCCGGCTCCGCCAGGTTCCGCCCATGCCGCGTCGTGGACATAAAATTCTTCAAGCTGGATACGAAAGGAAAAGTCGATAGCGAAGCCCTCGCCCAGCCACACGGTACTCTCCACGTTTTTTGCCCAGGACATGGCCGCCCATTCAAAGCGGAGCTGGCCATCATCGCCATTTCTGAGCGTCATGTTTTCAACGCCAGCATTGGTGACGTAAGGCGTCTGAGTATAAGAAAGCTGGGCCTGATGGGCTGCTCGGTAGGAGATGGTCACCGGCGAATCAAAGGTAATGGTATTGCCGGAAATGGAGGATATCCGGTGGTACTCAGCGGTTGGCCGATCAAGCCGGGAGAACCATTGGCCAGCGCTGTTGGGCGTCTGAGGGGTCTCGCTGGCGCTGAAATCGTCGATGTCCGGCAACGAAGGTTTGTGCTTCTGCCAAACTACCCGAAAGTCTGGTTCTGCCCAAATCTGTCCGCGTCCTTGCGGGTCTTTCTGCCAGTTGGCGTCCGACTGCTCGTCTAATAGGACAATCTGCCCCACTGAGAAACCAGCCGCAGTTTTTACGCTTACGGAATGCCCGCCAACAACGGCGTCAGTAGCCAGGTTTGTGGAAACAAAGTTATTACTATACCGCATCGGTCCCACGATTACGACCGGCGAAGGGTTGCCGCCCGGGGTTTCGCGGTCCAGGACGGCTCCGCCGGTCCTTTGCAGGATCGTACGACCGGGACCGGCACCACGCAGTGTTATCCCTCGATCAACCTGTGCATAATTTCCCTCGGCGATTGTGAAGGTGCCTGCCGCGAGCTGAACCACCTGCCCGAGCGGGCAGGATTCGATAGCGTTCTGAATATTGTTCGTGTCGTCCCGGCCGCCCCCAAGAGGGCTGACTGTCGCGCATGTAGTGGTTCTGTTGGGGATCCCGCCCACAGAAAGCATGCCGGCCAAATGCCAGTTCGCGCTCGCATCCCGATCGGGCGGCAGAATGGAATTATAGGCTTCGCACGAGGCCTTGGCTCCGCCATTCGATCCCGCACAAGTCCATGTCCAGGGACCGGTGCCGCCGACCGCGGAGGCCGTACCCGCGATGCAAAGGCCGGTCTTAGGCGCGAGCTTAGTGTAAATACCGTTTGCCGGGCCGCATTGGCCATTGGTGGTGGAACTCGTCAGTAGCACAAAGCATGAGGTCGAACCACATCCCGAGCTCTCACCCGTGCTGGACGCTGGTTGCGCAGCGCCCTCAGATACCATACCCAAGGTAAGCAGAAATAGTACAGCAGCAAGGGTATAGAGCATGGGGCCCCCTGAGTGTCATTTTAAGAAATAGATATTGTAGTCCGGAGTCGGAAATAATATGCTGGCACATAGGGGTCCAGCCTGTCCAGTCGTCATTATGACAGCTGTGTGCAAAATGGCACCATTCCGAAAAAACGGATGGGGGTTACGACAGATGCGATTATTGGTGGTCAGGACGAGCGTCGTCTCATTCATTGCGAGAGTAAGGTGGCGCGTTAACACAACCGTCCGGATATCCCGCTCGCGAGGACGACCGCGTTGATTGACAGCCGGCATAAAAGCGTTCAATCGCCGAAATGGTGGCAATCGGATATCTGCCCTGGTGATCGCTCCCGAGCCGGAAGTCTTCGCAGGGATCACTTTCGTCTCCCGAGTGAACCAGGCCGCCGCACTGAGTGGATCTTCCGCCTGCCCAAGCTAGCAGTTCTGTCGTCGCAGGCGGCTCAGTTCCTCGCGTTCGGCCGTGGTCAGGCCGCCATCGCGGCGGTCAGCAGCGCGCTTCGCCTGCGCGACCCAGCCGTGGATCGATTGCGCGGGGCGGCTCGAATTCGCGCCGCAGTTCCCTCCAACGAACGGCCGGGCTGCCCAACTCGACCGGTCGGCGGCGAATCTCAGGTGCGTAACGTCGCGTTTTCTTCGACATCGTGGACTCTTCGAATGCCAATGCTCGCGTGCCCACCAAACCCGGTCAACTCCAAGAAGGCCCGGCGGAACGTCTTTGAAGTGCAAACACCGGACTAGCTAGACATCTTGCCGAGCATGCCGACATTCGCCAGCAGGTGACATAGTACTTGCGTGCAGTAACCTGATGAACTCGAGTATGACCTTGCGCCGGCCGAGGTGGGCCCCGATCCTAGTGGCGGTCGCATTGGCCGCACTTGCGATCGTGGCTATTTCCTCGCTTCGGGAGCCGATTTTGCGAGCCGCGGGATGGGCACTTGTCGTAAGCGAACCGGTGGCGTCCGCCGACATCATCGTCCTGTCGGTTGATTCCGGTCCCGCCGGGGCGCTCGAAGCGGCGGACCTCGTGCAAGGCGGCATCTCAAAGCGAGTTGCGGTCTTTATGGACCCCCCGAGCGGAGCAGATTATGAGCTCATCCGCCGGGGGCTCCCTTACGACGATGGAGGGGCAAGACAAATTCGCCGACTGAGGTTGCTTGGCGTGACGGATGTCGTGCAGATCTCCAGAGTCGATGGAACCGAAGCAGAAGGTCAAGTGCTTCCGTCATGGTGCGACGAGCATAAGCTCAATTCCATTGTGTTCGTGGCCACTAAAGATCACTCGCGACGATTGCGACGAGTGCTTCACCGGGTCATGAAAGGCCATCCGACACGTGTCACGGTTCAATCCGCGCGCTACTCAAGTTTTGACCCGGACCGCTGGTGGGAAACTCGCGGCGGCGTCCGGATAGAAATCGTCGAGCTCCAAAAGCTGTTGCTCGACATGGTGCTGCACCCAATGGCATTTTAAGGGATGCAACGGCGAACGACTGCGGGACAAGGTCGAAGCGCGTTGGCTGGTATCAGTGTGCACCACGGCTCGCGCTTCAAGGCGTGGTCGAGGCGCTGACAGCGGCGCCCAGTCACGCTATTGGTCGTGCGCCATTTCGTTTCTGCCAACCAGTCGCTACATCGTCCAGCCGCCAAGGCGGATTGGTAGGATGAAGCGGTACTCCCCACGGTGCAGCGCCAGGTGCTGCCTGTCATCCCGATACGGCAGACCGTGGATTCCTCGAACGCAAATGCTCTGATGTCCGGTTCAACTCCAGGTGGGATGTGGTAGAGGGGCCGTGTGGTGAGTGGTGCAAATCCTCACCGCACCCGGATCTGCACAATCGCAAAGGATCTGGGTTGGGCGGTAGAAAAATTCTCCCGCGCTTGCCGTCCGGTGCTCAATTTCCCGACCGTATCACGACATTTCTGCATTGACACATCGCTGGAATCTGTTACGCTCAACGTCGAGATAATGCTTATGCAGAAGCAGGAAATTTATTACGTGCCGGAGGCGCCTGCTCGCGCAGACGCGGGCCTGACAGGAACTCCCGAGAGATCGTTCGCGCGACATCACGGTCGATCCAGCATATTGGATGCTATACGAGGTGTGGCAGTCCTCCAGGTGGTCGCATTTCATTATCTGACTCCGCTTGTTCATGGGCGGAGCGCTGTTGCCGAGACATTTCTCGGAATGACTTGGACCGGCGTTGACCTGTTTTTCTGCCTATCAGGCTTCCTGATTGGCGGGATCATTGTCGATCAGAGCAACTCACCAAATTTCTACCGGGTGTTTTATGCCCGCCGAGCACTTAGGATTCTGCCGCTTTATCTACTGCTGCTTGCTGCCTATTTTCTCTGGTCTCAATCCGTTGCCGGCGTCTGGGCTTATGCGACATTTACCCAGAACCTTTGGTGGGCACAGCAGGGAAGCTTCGGGCCTCTCTGGACCGTTGCCACGTGGTCCCTTGCCGTTGAGGAGCAGTTCTACCTTGTGCTTCCAGTTCTCATTCGGTTTTGCCCACGCCAGCGGCTGACCGTGGTGCTAATTGGTCTGATCTGCCTGACGCCAGTGGTCAGATTCTTGACTGTTGCACTCTATGGCAACCGGTATTCAGCCTACCTTCTTTTTCCGTGCCGTATGGACGCTTTGTTCCTGGGCGTGCTCGCCGCCTGGACCATCCGCCAACCCGTTATCATCGATAAGATTCAGCAGCTGCGAGCTGTCCAGGTCATTTTGCTGCTGACCTTGTGGGGCGGCTTTGCCGGGCTGCTGATGCAAAAATATTCAATAATGTCACCCTTCATGCAGCAATTTGGATATACCTGGGTTGGGCTCACATATGCGGTAACGCTGTTCGTTATAATGCTGAACCCAGAATGCGATGCAATCAGCGCAAAATACTTGTCTCTGCTTTCGAATATCGGGTTAGGCGCTTATTCTATCTATCTGTTTCATCTTCCTCTTTTGGCGATATTGTCGTTTCTTCACCACGGTAGTGCCGTAGTGTTGGGCGCAACGGTTTTGCTAATCCCATTGGCTATGACTGCTTGGTGTGGAGTCGAAAAACCGTTGATCACGTTGGGAAGAATGCGATTTCGATATCAAACCAGGCTCGCGGATCGGTCTACAAATTAAACCGCTCCGCTGTCGCTGACTCGGATGCAGGCGATCGCCCACGCCGCGGAGTGGATGACACGCGCCGAAGCGGCGCGGTTGGCCGGGATGGAGCGGCCTATTCCGCGCAACGCCTGAGGGCTTCCATGACCATCGGCGGCCGGGCGCCAAACCGAGCAGGAACAAATAGAGGGTCTGCACCAGAGCTTCACTGTCAGCGATGTCGTCAACACCGCATGTTTTGTCACTTTTGTCCCCCGCGCTGGCGAAAGGGATGTAATCAGCCACGGTCGAGATAGCTCAATGGCTACAATGGGATCGTCGAGGTTCTCTGCAGAGCTTGGCAGTTACTCAGCCTCGAGCGTCTGAGCTCGCGTCACGAATTTCCCTACCCGAAGGACGTCTGGATTTGATCGGGCCGGTATTATCGATGTCTCGAAACAGTCGTTTCAAACGAAGGAACCGCTTCTCGAAGAGCTCGTAGCTAATGTAGGCCACTGCTAGCGAGGCCGACGCGCCAACAAATGTCTGTAGCGCTACGGCAAACCCGTGGGAGCCGAGCCAGTGCGTCAGCATCAAGTCAGAGCGGTTTTCGGCCAGATAGTACGAGATAAAATGATGGTACACGTACAGGCCGTAACTGTAGGTACCCAGGAACACCATCGGACGGCTGCAGAAGAAGCGTGAGGTGGCCGACTGCTTCGGAGCAACGACCGCCCACAGGAGTAAGCAGGCCAGCAGGATCAGGATCAACGACGCCCGGACTGGCAGCACGAACTCCAGCCCCCGATGTGACACCAGATGGGTCCAAACGAAGGTGACCGCTAGCAGTCCGCTGGCCAGGGTCACCGCCGGGGGCAGCGCCCGTACTAACCGCTCCACGCCCTCGGGCTGGCGTGCCATGACCGCCAAGGAGGCGCCAAGCGCCAGGCCATCCAGCCGGAACGGGGTCAGGGTGTACGTGGTCCACCAACTCAGTCCCATGAGCGATCCGGTCAGGCGGGCCAGCATGGCGCACAGCGCCGTCCCGAGGCTTACGGCAAACAGCGCCCGCGGCCGGCGCGCCAGGAAGAAGACCACCAGCGGCCAGAACAGGTAGAAGTGCTCCTCGATGGCGAGCGACCAGAAGTGGTCGAGGTAAAGGAAGGACCAGTCCCCGCGCCTGGCGATATAGATGTTAACGGCATAAAGCCATGCCCACGCTTGCCGGTCCACGAGGTAGTCCAGGGTTGGCCCCTGCAGCAACGGGATCAGCGGCGCCACGAGGAACACGAGCGCCAGCACGCCGTAGTAGAGGGGGAAAATCCGAAGAATGCGCCTCATGTAGAAGTTTCGGAAGTAGTGCGCGTGGGTACGTGTGTCGTAAAGAATGCCCGTGATCAGAAAGCCTGACAGAACGAAAAATAGCTCTACGCCGTAGGACCCGTAGCTGGTCATGCCGAAGATAATGCGTTCGATCCGGGTGCTTGGCGGCAGGGTGCCGACGAAATGGAGCAGCAGGACCATCAGGATGGCTAGGCCGCGCACGCCATCTAGCACCGGCAGATGTTCGCGCAGGTTGGGCCGACCTCTGGCGCTCGCCATTGCCGGGCGCTGCGGGGCCAGAAACATGCCCGCAACCTCAAGCTTGTTTCCCGAGCCGACACCAATTCTCGCGCGGATGATCATGACACGCTAATGGGAAACCGAGGCTTCCGCGTTTCCTGAGAAAGCAGAACTGCCCGGTCTTGACCCCCTTGATCTGTACACCGCCCGGCTCAACGAGACTGGCTGCCAATAACGGGCAATCTCCGCAGCGACTATGAGGAACACCACCCACAGAAACTCGAAGCCGCGCATCCACAAGCTTTCAAAGTAGTTATACATAATTATAAAGAGTGCAAGCGAGAGGAGGAGTCGCGCCCGCGCAGGATCGCGATCCGCTACGCGCCCCACTGCGTGGAGAGTTGCGATAATAAAGAACACGAGAAGAATAAAGCCGACGTATCCCAGCTCCAGCGTCGCATCGTAATATCCGTTGTGCGCATTCGGCATCGTTTTGACCCATCCAGGAGCTTCCACCATGCTGGGTGAGTCGGGCACGAGCCAAAAGGATTGGTACCCCCATCCCAAAAACGGTCTGCGCTCAATTTCATACTGCACGAAATCCCATATCACAGTACGCCCGGTGAAAGTCGAGTCGCCATATAGCATATATGATATGCGATTCATAGTGAAATTGGACATGTGAGACACTATGTTGTAGAAAAACGGTATGGACGATAGGATGATAGCCGGGGAGATGCGAGTTGTTTTTCTGATCACTAAAGTCAATCCGGCCAGGAGTGGAGACATAAATGCCAGCCCGAGCGCTGTTTTAGAATCACTCATAAATACGAGCAGAATGGCAATAAGGAAGACTACGGCACCCAACGCTCGCCGCCCCACTCCAGGGCGGCGCATTTCAGGAATAGATAACAAAAAAGCGATCGCTGCGCATTCCCCTAGATAATTCTTGCCTTGAAAATATCCTTGGTATCCTATGTCAACGAGCTTCGAATTATAACTGGCTATTGTTACCGAACCGCCGAATACGAAAATCACGTTTAGAACCATCGCGAATGCAAAGCATAGAAATACACCGCGCATTATATCCGCTGTCCGTGCGGCCAGCATGGCAGGCAACACGATTGATGTAACAATCATCGCCTGCTGAACAAATCTGACCAATGAACGGTCCGGGCTGAAAGCCCAGAGGACGCTTGCTCCGGCAAGCACGAGATATACAAGCAGACAGATGATATGCGGGGGAACGGCAATCTTGTTAAGGCGATTGCGGTGCTGGCCGGCTAAGCCAATGGAAAGTGCAGCCATTGCAGGCCAGAAAATCCTCGTCTCCGGACGAGCCTCCATCAGCATCTGGAGCGTCTGAACGTCAGGAGATGTGAAATAAATCAATAGCGGCGACGCTATCACCGCAAAAGCACACACCATAACCGGTACCATAGCGCATTTGTCGATGATCGGGGTAGAGGATCCGGGGGAGGCCATATTTTAATGAGACCTAGCGTGAGCTGAACATTCAGGTACTCTATGAGCAATCACGTTGTACCCCTCGGTGCCATATTGCGCATAACGGAATACAACAGCCAATTCTTGTTTCATAGGACGTTTTTTGGTATCTGATAGAACCGGCTCTTGGGATCGGGATGCTGGCAAAAGCGTTGTTCTCCGGCTTTGACCGTGGGACTGGGTGCCATCTGTGTCGCCGCCGTCCTTGGGGCGGAAGGTCTTCAGTGATGCCCACGCCTCGATCAGCGGGTGCCGTCCCCCGAGAAGTGCTCGTCCGAGAGCAGCGGGATCACCCCCGGAATGGTTCAGCAGCCGGGTCACGAACTTCTGGAAGATGTGTCCGGGTTGCATCCGCTCGAGGTTCTTGGTGAAGGTGGTGGCATCCCATACCGGATCGTCCGGCGACTGACGCACAAACCGCCGATATAGCAGATAGGAAACTCAGCTGCTCCATGAACTGCCGTTCCAAGAGGATCCCGTGCCCGCCGCGAACGGAACAGGCGGAAGTTTGTGCGCAATATCGCGATTCCAACTTCGCCTGCGCTCGGTAAGGTTCCCTGGCAAATCATGGTATCGATCTCCCGGCAGCAAGGATCGGCAGCTGATCCGGGAGCTCCCAATGGCTCAAGGTTGGGCGAACGGCGTGCCGGCGTCGTAACGCACCTTGGCCGGCAGCGCATAGAGCTGCGGCGAGCCTGTGGGATTGACCCACGGCCAAGTGTACCCTCTCCCTGCATTGAAGAAGGCCGGCTTCTTTGTCAAATACAACGAGTTCGGCAGCTTGTGGGCAGTGTCGTTTGAAGCCCAAACGACTGTGTTGGTAACATAATCGAAGTTGGCGTCGCGGATTGCGGTATTTGCCACCTTGGGATCATCGAGCTGCTTGGGGAGATCATCCCACCCCAGTAGCCAGATGGCAGGCGCACCATTCCTGAAGGGGCCGTTGTAGGACCATCCCCTCGTGTGTCCAGGCGTCCCGAGCACATTGCCGATAAACGAGAACCAATAGCTATAGGCATGCGCGCTGGCGGCACGGAGCGGACCGTTTCTACCTGGCAAATCGTTGACATCGTCTACCACAGAGTTGTTATGTATATAATCCGTAAATCGCGACCGATAGCCGGTAGCGTAGTTACGGAAGAATGTGAGATAGGTAGAGTTGCCATGAGTCGTGTCGCTATCTATGTTGAACCCGTAGTTGCCCTCGAATAACGTATGGTGAGAACCGACCATGTGGCTGGCGTTAAGCCCAATCTCTTGCCACGCGGCTTGGCCGCTGATGAAACCGTCGTCCATGTAGTTGTAGGCAACTACCGACCCTGCCCCCGCCGAGCGCGATACCATGACCTTGTTGGCGAGGACTGAAATGCCATTCTCGATCAGTATTTCTGATGAGCCGTTCGAAAGACTAATGTTGTAGCCTCCGCCGCCGGGCACCGGCCACACGGGCCTGTGGACGTAAAAGCCCTCCAACTGAATGCGAAAGGAGTTATCAATAGCAAAACCCTCTTGAAGCCACAGTGTATTTTCAACATTTTGCGCCCAGCAATACGCTGCCCACTCGAAACGCAGATTGCCATCGTCGCCTCCCTCTAAGGTCATATTTTCCACCCCGGCATCTCGCGTTTGCGGGGTCTGCCAGTAATAGAGCTGGGCCTGATGGCTGACACGATAAGAGATGGTGATTGGAGAGTCGAAAGTGATTGTATTTCCCGAAATCGATAATATCTGCTTGATTTCGCTATTAGGTCGGTCGCACTTGCTGAACCAGCACCCCGCGGTGCCGGACTGGTACGGATAACTGGCCGGGCCGAAGTCGTCCCAGCTCTGAGGCGGATTGTGCTTCTGCCATACGACCCGATAGTCCTGGGAGGCCCAAATCTGCCCGAGCCCCTCTACGTCCGCCTGCCAGCCAGCACCCGAAGCCTCATCTAGCAAGACAATCTGTCCTACCGAGAACCCGGCTGTGCTAACTACCTTGACCGAATTCGTTCCAGCGGCGGCATCGGCGGTCAAGGCAATAGAGGTCGTGTTGTCGTTCCACCGCATCGGGCCAATTATTATCATCGGCGACGGCTGGTTGCCGGGACGATAATTACCTAGTCTAGCGCCATTCTTTCTCTGAAGAATTGTGACGCCAGGCCCGGCTCCGCGCAAGGTTATTCCCTTGTTGATCAGCAAATAGCTGCCCTCCGCAACCCTGAAGATGCCCGCCGCAAGCAAGACGACTTGGTCAAGGGGGCAGTTGCTGATCGCTCTCTGGATGCTGTTCGTATCGTCCTGATTGCCCCCCAGAGGCCTAACCGTCGCGCAAACCAAAGTTCGGTTCGGGACGCCGCCCCGGGAAAGCATTCCCGCCATTCGCCAGTTCGCGCTGGCATTTCGATCGGCTGGCAAGAGCTCGCCGGTGCCCTCCTGACCCGACGTGGCAGATGTGCCGGTAATCGCCTCAGCAGCCCTGAGTGGCGGCCTGTTGCCTGCTTCCTGGCTGCCCACGCTATTTATCTGATGTATTCCGGCCGGGGGAACCCCGATCGAAAATGTCCTGGTCGAAGAGCTAACGGGCGTGATGGCCTGCCCGAGCGCGACGTTAATGGCAGGACCAGCGGACGTGCTCGCTGCTCGAAAAGGAGTGGGAAGTATGGGGGCGGCCAGGAGCAGAAAAAATATCAGAAAGCAACGCATGATCTTCCCCCCACGGGGTGCCCAAGATAATTTTACATTCTGAACCGTACCTGCGTCTACTCAATCCTGCTCTAATGGATTGATGATCGAATGCTTGCGCAGATCGCCAGCGGCAACCGAGCCGGTTTCCGTTTATGGCAGTTCTAGGCTGACTGGGGTCGGCCCGAAACGCTCAAGTCCCTGTAGAGCAGAATTCACGCGTCTAGCGTTTCCGGTCCTGCGAGCCCGCTCTCAGCGGGCGGCGACTCGACGCGGGTTGCGCTGGCCAAGCGGGAACGTTCGCGCCAAACACGATTGGTAGTCGAGTGGCGGCATCCATTCCAGCGTTTCCCGCAGCTTACGGTTCTCGAAGCATAGCGGTTTAAGTCGCGACTCGAACCGGCGCGGGATGAGGATGCTGGGTACCTTGGTGGCGGTTCTGAACACGGTCGCGAACGCCAATCGCACTATTATGTTTGCGAGCCAATATGGCATGGGTATGCGCCAGCCCGGCTGGCCGCTGCCGCGCATGTAATCGGAGAGATAGGTCCAGATTCGTTCGCCCGGGCCGTCAACCACGTTCAAGGTCTGAACTCGGGCACGCGTGTCCGCGGCTGCCAGCGCAAAAACGTTGGCGCAGTTCTCAACGTGGGTCATCGGCATGCGGGTGAGCGGACCGATGACCAAGTGGTGCCGCCCGAACCGCTGGCCCAGGGCAGCGATGTAGCCGTGATCGCGTCCCCAGATGAAGCCAGGGCGGAGCACAGTGAGATCCCAACCGGATTTCTCCGCAAAGCGCCGGGTCACCCGCTCTTGCCACCACTTGGAGATGGTGTAGCCATCGCGGGTGTAGAGTTCCGGCGCTTGGTGGATCGGCGAGTCCTCGTCTAAGGTCCGTTTGACCGAGCTGTAGTTGTAAACAGCGAAGCTGCTGCACAGCACCAGCCGCCGGCAGCCGGTGGTGGCCATGGCATCCAACAACCGCTCGGTGCCGACCACCGTGCCGGCGAACTGCGCGTCTTCTCCGCCCGCAACAACCGCCGCCAAGTGGAGCAGCACGTCGACACCTTCGAAGGCGAGTCGGAGTTCGGGTGAGGTGCGCAGATCGGCCCTGAAGACCTCCACCGAGGACGGCCAACCGAGCGCCTCAAGACGCGCGGCCGGACGGACCAGAGCACGAACCTCGATGCCCCGGGCAAGCAGTGCGCTGACAACGTGCCGCCCGAGAAAGCCGTTAGCACCTGTGACGAGTGCTTTCATAACAGCGACTGCTGCGGCTTGAGGGCCTCAACCATCCGGTTGACCTCGAGGACGTTGCTCGCTGTTACCGGCAGCGCGGATCGTTCGGCCAACGCCCGGTAGGTGCGAGCAAGGAGCTCCCACAGCCCTTCGTACGCTCCGGGGCCTTTGAACTTGCGGAGCAGCGTCGCCACTGCGGCGCGGCGGATGGCCTTTCCTTCCTCCACGCCGTTGAAGAAGGGGCGCAGCGGCTTGGGAACGCTGCGGGGCCTGTCGAAGGTGAGCCGAGTCTCGAACAAATTAGCGGTGGCTTGCATTCGCTCCCCGTAAACCCGCAGCCAAAAGGCATCGGGCTGCGAGGTGGAGCTGAAGCCAAGGGCCGCGGTACCACGTTCGGCTTCCAACACGGCGCGGAACTCATCGAACGGCAGGAGCGAGGACGTACGTTTGTTCCAGACTGCATGTGCCGTCCGGTGCGAACCGACGAAGAGGTGCGCCAGCGACGCCAAGTGGGGCAGGAAGTCGGCGATGGCCCCGCCCGCCAGAGTGAGCGCGGGGTGCGGTGAATTGGGATCGGCGAAGCTGTCCGGGCCAAGGATATCGAGGCAGATGAGCACTTCCACATGTGTAACCGCCCCGAACTCGCCGGACTCGATAAGTCGCAGAATTTTCTGGGGAGATCGATTGAAGGCGTAGTTGTAGTCCTCGACCAGGTGGCAACCGGCCTCCCGGGCGCGTCCGACCAACCTCTCGAGTTGCTCGAAGGCGGGGGTGGCCGGCTTCTCGACGATGACGTGCGCACCAGCGTCGAGCGCGTCCATAGCCGGTCCGAAGTGGGCGGTTGGGGGCGTGGTGACGTGGACAACGTCGGGTCGGGCCTTCTCCAGCATCACGCGGTGGTCGGTGAACCAGGACCGGATGCCGTACCTCTCAGCGGCAGCCTCCGCCACGGCGGGTGAGAGGTCACAGATGGCGGTCAGCTCAATGCCTGGTAGCGTCTTCAGGCATGCGAGATGCTGCCGAGCGATCTGCCCAGCTCCAATGAGTGCTGTCTTCAGGACGCGTTCTCCAAGATCCGGTGGTAGAAGCGGTCCAGTGCGCTGGCCGCGCCACTCCAGCTATACCGGTCAACCGCCAGCTGCCGGGCCGACTGGCCGATGCGGGCCGCCAGACGGGGCTCGGCGAGCAATCGGCTTACCGCGTCCGCGAAGGCCGCGGGCTCATCTTCAATGAGAAGGTCGCGCCCGGGGACCGCTTCGATGCCTTCAGCGCCCAGCCTGGTCGAGACAATGGCTTTCCCCATCGCCATGGCCTCGACGATCTTTAGGCGGGTGCCACCGCCCAGGCGCAGCGGCACCACCACTGCTGCGGCCGCTGCAAGGTGCGGTCGTACGTCCGGCACAAAGCCCGTCAGTTCGACCCGGGGCCCGGCCAGCGCCAGAAGCGACGGCGGCGGCCGGCCGCCGATAATCTTCCACCGCGCCTCGGGATGCGCCGCCGCGACGCGAGGCCAGATTTCCCGGGCGAAGTGGGTCACGCCATCAACATTAGGGACGGTAGAGAGCAAGCCGAAGTAAACCACGGTGCGGCCGTCCGGCAGCGGCTCCGTCAGGCGCGGCTGGTGGTACTCGACGTCCGCCGCGTTGGGAATGACCGCGGTGCGGAGACCGGGGACTTCATCGAGCAGGCGCCGCTCGTCCAGCGCACTGCACAGATAGACCCCGTCCGCAGCGCGGTAGGTCCGCAGCTCCTCGCGCCGAAGCTTGCGCCAGTTTGCCCCGCCGTAGAGGCGACGGCCCAAGCCTTCCCCCGCACGCGCGAACTGCCGGGCCAAGTCGTAGGCGATTTCGTGCGAGTTCGACGACCAGCGGCGGGGGCCGCTCGCCGGGGGGAGCCTGGCGCAGATCATATTGGCCAAGATACGGAAACTCGAGGTTAACGATGTCGAACCGCGCGGCGCGGAGCACGCGGTCCAGTGCCTGCTGCAATGCCGGCACCGTGACCCGCAGCCGCTCGAAGCTCCGGGTCGAGGTCAGGGACCGGACCTGCAGCAGCCGCTTTGTGAGTCCGTCCCGACCCCGGGGGTTCGGGACGAGCACTACCTCGCGGCAATATCCCTGCAGTGCCCGACGGCACTCGTCGACGTCAAATTCGTCGTCGATCAGCATTGCCGCGGTAACGTCGTGGCGTCGAGCCAGCTGCGTCATAAGCCCATGCGTTCGCGCCTGAGCGCCAAACCGCGGAGGACTCGCGGGCAGCTGTGAGACGCAAAGAATATTGAGGCGCTTTGGGCTCATCCGCTGGACGAGGTTTGTGCCCGGGAATGCGCAACCCCGATCTAGAACTGCCAATATAAAAACTCACTTGGGCCACCGATCGAGATAACTGCGATCGCTCCGATGGCCGCCATCGTAATTGCCCAGGGAAGCGACGGCCCCCACTCCAAGATTTTGATTCTCGCGATCGCCAGTCTGGTTGACGCCGGCCTTACGCCGAGCGCGGGCTCGAAACGTCCTAGAATTTGCAGCGTGTTAGGAAGAGCCAGGGCTATGAATAACAGGAGGCAGATCCATTCTCCCGCCCTGATGAAGTCAGGGCTGCTCCAGGCTTCGCCGTTCACCCCAAGACGATGCAGCACTCCGGAGAGAGGTCCGAGCTTGGCGAGAAGGTCCTGCGGTAGCCCGACACCATTCAGGCCGAAGATACCCCTAACCAGATCAACAGCCGATCTCATTGTTGGCGCTCGAAAAAACACCATCGTCGCGCTCACTGTAAAGAACGTTATGAGCCCTCCGGTCGGCTTGATGAATCGATCGTAGCTGCGCCGATCTGGCCACAGCCGCGCTACTGTCAAACGCCACCCGTGATTGATCGAGATATAGAAACCATGGAGCAGGCCCCAAACGATGAAGCCATAGCCGGCTCCATGCCATAGCCCTGAGACGCACATTGTAAGGATCGTAGGAACCATCAGCAGGGAGACAAATGCTCCAGCCGTCGCATTCCGACCGCTGAATCCAGGGCGCCCCTTTGCCAGGCGGCGCCTCGTCAGCCAGAGTACCGACGGGTTATAGATGTATGCCGTGAGGAAGCGAGTTAGTGTCATGTGCCAGCGTAGCCAGAAATCAATAATACTTGAAGCGCGAAGAGGTGAATTAAAGTTTGGCGGCAGCTTGACGCCGAAAAACCGGGCCGATCCAAGCGCCATGTCGGTATATCCGGAAAAGTCGAAATAGATCTGCAGCGTGAACCCGATCGCCGCCATCCATGCCATGACGAAGGAGATTTCGCTCCCCGCGGCGGCCCGTTCATACAACGGTGTGATCAAGGGCGCTATTTTGTCGGCGAGGACCACCTTTTTGAATAAGCCGAAGAGCAACAAGGTAAGACCGACGGCGATGTTCTCCAGGTTAAACCGGCATGGAGCGGCATGGAATTGCGGCATCATCTCGGGGTAGTGCACGATCGGGCCGGCGATAAGCTGCGGGAAGAATAGCACGAATGTGCAGTAGTCCTGGAATGTGAAGGATTTTACACGGCCCGCCTGCACATCAATCAGGAATGCAATCTTCTGGAAGGTGATAAACGAAATGCCGAGTGGCAGGATGATATGCCGCAATATAAGATTTGCACTGAATACATCGTTGATCGTGCCCGCTATGAAGTCGGTATATTTAAAGACACCGAGAAACGCCACATTGAACAAGATTCCCAGTAAGAGGACTGCTTTTGACGCTCGTCGCGAACGCTCATTCTGGTTCAGCCGCAAGAGTACCGACGCTAAGGCAAAATTGACGATGATGGAGGGGCCGATGATCAGTACGTTCAACGGCCGCCACCACCCGTAGAATGCGAGAGATACGACGATCAGCCACCGGATCGCCGACGCACGGGAGAAAGTGCCCAGCAAATAGAATCCCAGCAGGGCTGCCGGCAGGAAACCGAAAAGGAATCCGGCGGAGTTAAAAAGCATTGGCGACTTTCCTCTTCGGGCTCTTCAAGCGGATTGGCTTGCTGCCAGCAGATTTGTTACGTCCGCGACTATTGCGCCAACGTCCGGAAACGACTCGATGTTGGCGATCTTGAACTTCACGCCGAACTGTATCTCCACTGCTACGATGAAGTTAATGTAATTAAATGAGTCCCATCCGGGAATGTCCTCGCGGCGAGTACCCATTGTCAGTTCGATCGAATCGTCCAGCAGCAGATCGCGAAGGATGCGACTAAATTTGGACAGTATTTCCAGGTCTTCCACCGTGGCACTCCCTCATAGATGGCAAACTGTCCGTTGGTTATCGGTTCTCCAGGCATGAGCGAATTTTCGGTCCCGCTGCCTGCAAAAAAGCCTGAGACCAGCGCCGCGCGCTTGGCTGATCCATGTGGTAGCCGTCATAGGTCCGAAGTCCCTCCACGATTCCTGGCGTTACCAGCTTAAGGCCCGCGCCGCTTGCAATGGCTCTTGCCGTTCCAAGTTCCGTGCCGACGTAGGGCACAATCGTTAGTATTACGCACTTGTTCTGGGCAAAGCGGGCTAGAAAGTCGATCGCTGTGGCAATGCTCGCGCTAGCCACATTCTGATTAACCTCCAGGTTGTATGAGACTGGTACTACTTTTGGTCCGACCGCACCCTCCGTATAATATGCCCCGGTGTTACGGGACCGGAAGATGGTGAATTGTTTCCCGCAAAGAAACTTCAGAGACTGACAAACGCGCTCGTGGACGCCTTGCCAAAACCGCTTGGCCTCGTACTTGTCGAGCGCCTTTGGATCGTGCAGGATCATATTGACGGGCACGGTTTCGGATGGTTCAAAGAAATCATCAACATTGATGATATAGACATTCGCGCGGGGATGGATTCTCTGCAGGATTTTGCCTTCGAACAGCTCGTTTTCGTAGTAACTGAACCCCAGCAAGTAATATCGCGCGGAGTTGGCAGAAAACCACTTCTCGGTGTGGACTGTGGAGAATGCTACCTGAAGCCTGCTGTTGCCAAGAAACACTACGTCTGCATTTCTTACTGAGTTCTCGATGGAAGGCTCCAAGCTGAACTGAAATGCTCCATGCTCGTAGTCACCATAATTGGCTCCATTGCAGTAGGCCAGGTATCGATCAGCACTATATCCGTCTGCACGGCATGCGAATATTGTATGCGTTCGGATCCAATATCCATAGGCACCGATGCAAGCAAGCAGGAGAATGCATGTGTAGGCCGCTAGCCGGTGCGCAAGGAGCCTCTCCCATGCCTTAGTTAAGGCCTTGGAAAGAAGAAAGTCTCCCAAAGCCGTTCTGATCGGCGGCTTAAGTGACTTTGCGGATTGCGAGTTCATTATTCGCGGTCTCCCTGCAGCCCTAGCACAAATAATGCTCGTCCAGCAGCCACGGCAATCACCTGATGTCCGTCGATTGCGAATGAGATCGGAGGTGCCTTAGTGACTCCACCCAGCGGCAAACGCCAAACCTCCCGCCCCTTATCCGCGTCGATGGCGAAGAGGATGCCTCCGGATGCTCCGAATACTAACCCTGTTTTAGTCGAAAGCAAACCACTGTAACTCGACCGGGTGCGGTCCTCGCTGCTGGAACCGACGCTCGGAGTGGTAACCTGCCATTTTCGCTGCCCGGTTGCGGCGTCGAGCGCTACAACTTCATGGATTGCCGGCCCGGCTTCGCTCCAGCCACTGCCGATAAACATTCCATCGCGTTTTCCGATTTCACCCGGGGGGGCTTTGGTGAACACTGAGCTACTCTCCACCGCTGGGACAAATATAATGCCGCGGCCCTGATCAAAGGCCGGGTTTTGCCAGTTCACCCCGCCGTTGATGCCAGGTTTCGTGCGGCGCCCGGCCGTAGTAACCGTGGCAGCGTCGGTCAGGATTGGCCGTCCTTCGGGGGTAAGTGTCGTTGCCCAATCAGTCTCTACGAACGGCACCCCGACAAGGTACTCTCCAGTGATCCGGTCGAGGACATAATAGAACCCGTTCCTGTTAGGCCAGAGGATCACCTTCCGAGGGACACCTCTAATTGTAAGGTCGGTCAGAACCGGGGTTTGGGCCGCGTCCCGGTCGTGCTCATCGTGGGGAGTAAACTGGAAGTACCACGCGAGCTTGCCGGTGGCAGCGTGAATGGCAATTACGCTATCGGTGAACAAATTGTCGCCGGGACGCACGTCGCCGTTAAAGGCAGGGCTCGGATTGCCGACGCCCCAATACAGCAGGTCCGTCACCGGATCATAGCTTCCGGTTACCCATGTCGCGCCGCCACCTGTGCGCCAGGCGTCGTTCTTCCACGTCTCATGTCCGGCCTCACCAGGTCCGGGGATCGAATTAAACTTCCACTGTTGTTTGCCGGTCGTGACATCGTACGCCGCGAGGAACCCTCGGATACTGTACTCACCTCCCGTAACTCCGACGATAACGGAATGGTTTACGACAAGAGGGGCTCCCGTGATCAAGTACCCATCGGAGGGTTTGGTCACCCGCGTTTGCCATAGCACGGTGCCGTCGCTTGCTTTGATGGCGACCAGGTATCCATCCAGGCTTCCTAGGAAAAGCGTATTCCCGTGCACTGCGAGACCTCGGTTCACCTGTCCGTAGCCTTGCGGCAGGTCAGGTGGAACCGACCTTACGTATTGCCAAAGCAATCCGCCCGTTTTGGCATCCAAAGCCAGGACATGCCACGCATCCGGAACGACGAACATAATGCCGTCGACCACCAGTGGCGTAGCTTCAATGTTTGAGTCACCAATATCGAATTGTTTGATCCATCTAATCTGCAACTCGGAGACATTTGCCGGCGTGACCTGGTCGAGCACCGTATGCCGCGATCCATTATAGGAACCAGAATAGGTCAGCCACTCATCCGACCTGGCCCCAGCGGCCTGCAAGCGTTTGCTGCCAACGTCAATGGCCGGGCGCGGCGCTTCGGGTCCGGTCGCATTGACCGAATGAGTTCTTAAGGATGATAGGTAAGCGATGATTTGCAACAGCTCCTTAGGTGGCAGGTCCACGCGCCTCATTGCTGTCCCGGGAACACCATTCCGCAGCACTTGGTAGATGGCCAGATCACTGTCACCTGCGTTGAGCCGTGATCTGATAAGCGACGGCCCAAACGGCCCCCCCGATCCATCAGCGCCATGACATGCCGTGCACCTACTACGAAAAATACGCAATCCTTCGTTACGATCTTCGTCGTTTGCGACCGAGCTATACTTCAAATCGGCCGCCAAGCTGCTCCCACTGGCACAATAAAAGCCACGCCTGAGGCGCGTCATTCCCCAAAGATCAGTCCAAGAGAGCTCCGGAATTTTGCCTTGAGTTTTTTGAAGATATAAACGCATGCGGCATGAAATGGCGGTCAAAATCTTCCCGTCGGAATATCCGGCCATACTCGTAGCAGATTTTATATGATCCAGGCGCCAATAAATCCCAGTTGCGCTGATGATCACGACTGCAAGTGCTATAACAAATCGCGGCACTCGTTTGGTTCTGATTTGCATCAAGCGCTTCTGCTTTCAGAGTTTTGGTTAGAGTGGCCTAGGTTGTACTGGGGCCGTAGAATTCTTAATTGTCGTGTAGTCCAGATACGAAACCAGGATCCCAATATTTTCTGGCCGTTTACGTCCCAACACCACGACCTGCCCAAAACTACCTATTCACTAGGGTCTGGACGATGCGCGCGGCCGCCTTGCCGTCGCCATAAGGGTTGTGAGAAAAGCTCATGCGTTCATATGCCGCACGGTCATCGAGCAGGCGATACGCGCGGGTCACCAGCAGGTCCGTGTTGGTTCCGACCAGCTCCACCGTCCCCGCCTCCACCGCCTCCGGGCGCTCTGTCGTATCGCGCGTAACCAGTACCGGTTTACCCAGCGATGGCGCCTCCTCCTGTACCCCGCCCGAATCGGTGATGATTAGATCGGCCCGGCGCATCAGGTGAACGAACGGCAAGTAATCCAGCGGCGGGATCAAGCGAATTGCGTCATGCGATCCCAACATGGCCCCGGCAACATGCCGTACGTTCGGATTGAGATGCACCGGATAGATGATCTCCACGTCCCCCCGCGATGCTAAGTGCAGCAGCCCGCGGGCTACCCGCTCCAACCCGCCGCCGAAATTTTCTCGCCGGTGTCCCGTGACCAGAATCAGCCGCTTACTCGGATCAAGTCGCGGCAAGCTCCGCTCGATTTGCGTCCCTCGCGCGGGATCAGCATCAAGGATGGCCAGCGCGTCGAACAGAGCGTCGATGACTGTATTCCCGGTCACCACAATACGCGACAGCTCAACACCCTCCTGCAGCAAATTTTGTCGCGCCTGTTCCGTCGGCGGAAAATGCAAATCGGCGATATGCGTTGTGAGTCGCCGGTTCATCTCTTCCGGCCAGGGCGAATGAACATTACCGGTGCGCAGCCCAGCCTCGACATGCCCAACGGGCACTTTGGCGTAGAGGGCGGCCAAGGATGCGGCGAATGTCGTCGTCGTGTCCCCCTGCACCAGCACTCGGTCGGGCTGTAGTTCTGCAAAAACGTCCGCCATCCGTTCCAGCACGGAGGTTGTAATCCACGTTAGGCCTTGCCCGTCCCGCATCACATCGAGGTCTCGGTCCGGCGTGATCGAAAACAGGCTTAGCACCTGATCCAGCATCTGCCGGTGCTGTGCCGTCACGCACACCAGGGAGGTTATTCCCGGAGCGACGGCAAGCCGCCGGATAATCGGCGCCATTTTGATGGCCTCGGGCCGCGTGCCGAATACCGAAAGAATGCGCATCTTTTCGTTTTCTCAGCCGGGATGCGGGAGAAAGCCCGGCGGCGGGGATTAAAGCGGTTCAGCCAGCAAAGGACGTTGATCGGGCTGACTGCCCGGTACGCCGCGGATAGTTGCCTCAGCGGAAAACGCGGTTGCTATGGCACCATCGGATAAGGACGTACACCGACCACACCCGCGACCAATAGGTGCCGCGTGCGCCGTCGAGAAAGGCCCGCCAGAGCCGCTCTACTGCTGCCGGGTTGAGCCCAACTGGAGAAACAGCCTGAGGGTCCCGCAGGGTCTGGTCCATAACGTCCTTCAGTCCGTGCCGGATCCAGCGATCAAATGGCAGCACAAATCCGCTCTTCGGCCGCTCGAACAGCACTGGGTCGAGGCCATTTAGGCCGATGCGCCGCAGCATAGTCTTGCGGCCCAGTGGTTGGTAGCGTACTGGATCCGGTAGACCGTCCACGCTCTCAAAAAGGATCTGGTCCACCAGCGGCACGCGCTGCTCCAGCGAGCAGGCCATGCTGGCAACATCGTTATCACGCAGCAGCCGCTCACCCAGGAATAGCCGCTGCTCCATTACGCTAATGGCCGAAAGCGGCGTACGGTCGCGGCACTCGTCGAGGATTCGTTGCTGCATTGCCAAAGGCAGGCCGTCAGTCAGGGCGTCGGCAAAGTCGGGGGCGAGCAGTTCCTGCTGGAATCCAGGAAGGAAGAGCGCGTAGGCCAGCTGGTAGAGCGCTACCAAATCGTCACCGTGACGAACCATATCAGGGAGTTTGGCCCAACGGGTCTGAGGTGGCATCGCTCCGCCGAGGCATCGCAGGGGCCAGGTTGCCAGCGTCGCTGCGGCTGCCTGCAGTCTTCGTGGCACCCGGGCGGCGCGTCTTGACCAGCGGTGCAATACCGGCAGATCGCGGTAGGAGGTGTAGCCTCCGAAGAGCTCGTCGCCGCCGCTGCCTGACAGAGCCACAGTGAACCCAGCAGCGCGAATAGCGCGCGATATGTAGTAGGCGTTAAGCGCGTCGAAGGTCGGCTGGTCCAGGCTGTTCAGCGCCGAGTCCAGGCCCGCAACGAAGTTCTGCTCTGTCAGCACCACTTCGTGGTGCTGAGTCCCAATTGCGGCGGCGATCTGCCTCGCGATGGGTCCCTCGTTAAGCGCGTGCTCCTCGAAGGCCAACGTAAAGGTGTGGATGGGGCTCCCGGCAACGCGCTGCGCCAGGTTGGCTAGGGCCGACGAGTTGACGCCGCCGGAAAGCAACACCGCCAGGGGCACGTCGCTGGCGAGATGTAGCCTTAGCCCCTCCTCCAGAATCGCGGCTAGACCGTCCTCGTCCATAATCGGATCGGGGGCGCGGCCCGGGATACGCCAGAAGTCCTGCTGGCGAACCTCGTTGCCGACGCCGTCGAATTCGAGCAGGCGGCCCGGCCAAAGCAAGTCGATGCCTTTGACGGCAGTGCGCGGGCCAACAACGAAGCCGTTCCAGATACTGCTCGCGAGGGCCTGCGGGTCGAGGTGCGCCGAGCCCAACAGCTCCGACGCGAGCAGGGCACGAAGCTCTGAGGCGAAGGCTATCGACCAACCCGCATCCGGGTCCGGCGACCGTGCCAGGTAGAGCGGCTTGATTCCCAGGGGGTCTCTCGCCAGCAGCAGCCGGCGATCCTTGGGGTCCCAACAAGCGAAAGCGAACATACCGCGGAGCCAGCTTACCGCGCGTGCCCCGTGCAGGCTGATGGCGCGGAGCATGACGGCTGTGTCGCCGGTTGAGCGCAGCTCCTCCCCCTCATTCACCAGGCGCTGCCGCAGATCGATGAAGTTGTAGATCTCGCCGTTAAAGGTGATCGCGTGCCCAGTTACCGGATCGACCATGGGCTGGGTGCCAGCGGGTGAGAGGTCGAGGATAGCGAGCCGGCGATGGGCCAGCAGCGCTCCCCAACCGCGTGAGTCTGGCTCGGAGACCCACATGCCGCTGGCGTCCGGCCCGCGGTGAACCATGGCATCGCTCATCCGCCTCAGCGCGACGTGGTTACGTTCGTCCAGTCGTCCGATGATTCCGGCAATGCCGCACATCGACTAGGGTCCCTTAGGAAGCCGGATACCAAACACGCAGGCAGCCCAGAATGCCAGCAAACTCGACCGCCTCAGAGCGAGCGCCAGGAACACCAGGATGTTGAGCGTTGTTGCAGGTCTCTTCCCCCGCTGTCCTCACGTATAGCCTTGCGCGGCCGGCGGTCGTCCGAAACGGCGAGCCACGATCTCCCGGCCGGCAAGCCAGATGAACTCGAGGTTCGTCGTGAGATACCGTTTCCACAGTTTGCGAGGTTCCATAAGGAGCCGCCAAAACCATTCCAGCCCCGCTGCCTGTACCCAGGCAGGAGCACGTTTGATAAAGCCGGCGAGTACGTCGAAGCTGCCGCCTACGCCTATGATAACGGGCACATCAAGGCGCTCTCGGTGGCGCTCGCACCAGACCTCCTTGAAAGGAGACGGCATGCCAACGAAAAGAATGTGAGCTTGGCTGGCTCGGATCTCCTCGACGATGTCAAGGTGATCGTCGAGGCCGAAATAGCCGTCGTGGAAGCCAGCGATTTCGATGCCCGGGTACTGGATACGGCTCGCTTCCACCAAAGCCGTGACCACCCCGCGCCTCGCGCCGAGAAAATAGACGCGCAGCCGATGCTTTCCGGTCGCCGCCAAAAGACGCACCATGAGATCCACCCCTGCCACTCGCTCCGGCGCCGGTTGGCCCGATGCGCGCAAGGCCCAGACGACGGACATGCCGTCCGCTACCGTAAGGTGAGCCGCCCTGCAGGACTGCGCCAGCTGCGGATCACGGCGCATCATGCACAGGTGAAAGGCGTTGGCGGTGATAACCGTATGGGACGTGCGCGGTCCGCGGCAAAACTCGAGGCAACGCGTCACCGCGGCCTCCATTGTCACAGCGTCGAAGGAGAGGCCCAGCAGCTCGGATCGCTCAAAGCCTTTCATTGGCATCGTATCAAGATTTGAGGGCGGGGTGTCTGGCGTACCAGAGGCGGGCGCGCTCTACTTCGAATCGGGCCGTGGCGGCCCGCTTCCCCATGCGCAGACAAGCGTGCTGGTAGGATTGGAGGAAACGCCGGAATTCCGGATCGTCGTAGCGGGGCAAACCCTTGAGCCAGCTTCTGAGATAACCCCATAGCATGGCAACGCTGCCGAAAAGCACCGGGTGAGCCGGCATGCGATATAGCGCGGCCGCCAAGTAGTAGAGGGGCGAGGTGCCCATGAAATACTGTCCGAATCCCGCTCGAAGCCGTCCGGTCCAGATGCCCTTGTCGCTGGCTCCCTGTGGGCGCCAGTGAACGAAGCGGAGAGACTCGTCATCGACGCTCTCCGCTATCCAGCCGAGCATGCGCGCCCGGTGGCAATCGATCCCATCCCACATTACCTGGCGTACGAAGCCGCCGATCTCCTTGAAGCAGGCGACGCGATAAAACTTAGTCATACCGACCGACATCTCGTTCCCACAGATTTCTGGAACGAGCACGCCGCTTCGTGGCAGGAAGAACCAGGGCTTACCCGAGGTGGTTCCGACGCGCGGATTGCTCTCCATCCGTTGGATCAGTAACTCAAAATAGCGAATCGGTAAGTCCAGATCCGTGTCCAGCTTGCAGAGATAATCGAAATCCTCCAGGCGCACCGTCCTCAGGCCGTCGTAGAAGGCTTCAATGACGCCGGGCCCTACCTCTCGTCGGCCGCGATCGGTGCGCCGTACCACGCGCAGGTAGGGCAAGCGACGAGCGTACTCCTCGAGGATGGCCGGTGTTTCGTCGGTCGATCCGTCGTCAACGATCACCCAGGCCGCCGGTTTCACCGACTGCGCCGCCACACTGTCGAGCGTACAGCGGAGGTACTGGGCCTCATTCCGGCAAGGCGAGATGAGCAGATAGCGCTGGGCAGGTTTCACAACGAGAAGCCTGTTAAGGTTGTTCGTCGCTTCGCTCATGAGGGCGGCGAGCAAGCGGGTAATGTGAAGATTACCGGAGCGGGCGCATGAGCGATCACAAGAGCGCCGCCCTGCTCCTCCCCGCGTTACCAGCCGCCCGCGAGGTGATCGCAGGCCGCGGGTTCGACAGCAATTGCTTCCGCATCGCGCTCGCCGAGCGGCGCATCATTCCATGGATCCCGCCCACCTGCTGCGAAGATCGACTCGCGCGCCGGAGCAGTTTTGGCTATGTTAGCTGAAGCGCGTTAGACCCACCTGCTCTGGCGTTTTCGCCTAGCGAGCAATCCCACTCTGGCCATCTTCTAGCAGGGCCAATTTAGAGACCGATCAGTTGATCGCGCGCTGGTCAGAAGGTCAGCCAGGTACTTCAGATACCGCTCACGGGCTGCCTTTCGCGGTGGTGGCTCAATACCGACAACCCGAAACATTTCGTTCCAGCGATACATCCAGTCGTGACGAAGCAACGCTTCCTGTGCGTTTCGTCTGCTGATCGCGGCCCTTCGCTCCGGGTCCGAAGCTAGGTCATTTAGAGCGACCATGGCGTCGGATCCATCCGGTTGGATTTGAATGACAGCTTCCGGCCAGCCGAATAGCTCCCTGTAGGATTCGCAATCCGGTGCCTCTCCGATCATCACTGTGCCCGCGGAGGCGCCTTCGTAATAGCGATAGCCGACCTCAACCTGACCGTTTGTGCAAGGGTTCAAATCCATCTTTGCGGGAGCAACAATGAAATGCCAGCTGCGCTTGACTGTGTTCGCAAAAAGATCCCGGTGCTGCCTATAATCGCATACTTCTATCATACCTCCGCCCGCATGCGTGTCATGCAAATAGAAGATCTCTCCCTGTGCTGCTGCCTTGAGCATTTCCTGGTGGATGCCTTCGTGTCTTCGCCCCATACTGTAAACGTCGACGACGCGGGCTGCGGGATCAGGAAGTGGTCGAAAGCGAAGTGTATCAACCCCTCCGGGCAGCCAAAAGCAAGGCCGGTCGGTAGCGCGCGATAACGCAGGAACAGTATCCCTATAACCAAGAAATACATAGTTGAACTGTTTGAGGGCGGGGAGCCAATATTTATGATTAGGTATATCAGAAATCCACAACTCATCTAGCCAACACACGCTCATTTTGCAGTGGTCCTTCCAACGTTCAATGGCGTTAATGTACGGAAGGTCCCAAAAAGTGGCACAGACCGCAATAAAAAGATCATATTCCTGATTGAGCCGCACCTTCCGCAGTCCTGGGTTGGCCAATATCAATTTACCGGACGCATCATGATACAACGGTGTTCTCAGCCAATATTCGTCGAGCCATGCTGCCCAGGTTGGCTCAACGTGGATCAAATCCACATCATCGATTTCGGAGAGCACGTCCTGCGCTTCGTAAAGGCCGCATCGGTAGGCATGTTTTCTAAAATGTCTCCAGGTTGGCATACAAATCCGCGGTGACCGCCTTCCGGAAAGCCGTGTCCCGCGATCTGGGGACGCATCACTCCTTCGCTGCGTTAGCATCCCGCTCTCTTCTCTGTGGATTGCTCTTAACTCGGGAACCCAACAGACTACTCCAAAGTAGAACAAGAGCTGATGCTTTGAAGTTTTCGCAACGCATTAGCTGCCGCGCTCGCCGTCGATATGAACGGCAGCCCTTCTCTCGTTGGGACGCCCGGTTTCAGGTGTCGCGGTTAAAGTACCTGCCACGGGACGGTAGTGGTAACCGCTGTAATAGCCATACGCGGGCAGTTGATTGAGATCGGCCTTATTGAGGACAATACCGGCTATGCGGTGTGCTTCAGGCCGCAAGACCTTGAAAGCCTCGGAGATGCTGGTGCGTGGCGTTTGGCTCCATTCGACGACTATCAGGACCTTGTCCGCGACGGTTGCGAGGACAAGCGCGTCGACCACCGGCAGTAAAGGTGACGTGTCTATCACGATATAGTCGAACTCACGCCGTAGCACAGAGACGAGATCCCGCATCCGTTGAGACATCAGCCAGTCTGCCGCATTTGGTATCATGGATCCGGCGGGGATCACATAAGCCTTCGTTAACGGGTCCTTAGTGATAACGTTTGCGATTTCGGCTGTACCGCGCAGCAACTCGGACAAGCCCGGCTGGTGCTTGTTTTGGAGCACCTGGGAGGTAGACTGTTGGCGTAAATCACAGTCAAGCAATATGGTCTTCTTCCCAGAACTCGCGCTGGAAGCTGCAAGCAACATCGCGACGGTCGATTTTCCCTCGCCGGGTAGCGCAGAGGTAATCAAAATAACCTTTGAATTAGCGCTGGAAAGTTCGAGGCTAATGCGTATCGCGTGCACTGACTCGCTTAAGTGCGAAAGAGGCTCATCAACCATTCTGTGTAATAGCCGGTCATACGATGAGTTTCGGACCTTTCGCTGCGCAATCAGGGGAATAAGGCCCAACACCGGGCGGCCAAAAGATCCCTCCGCTTCTGCACCGGTTTTGACACCCGGCCGAATATACTCCAGCAAAAAGGCGATCAGGAACCCACTGCCGAGACCTGCGACCCCCCCAACCGCATAAAGCAGCGTCCGACGCGGCGAACTAGGCGACCTTGGAAGTGTGGCCGGTGAGATAATGCGCGCGCTTGCGTCCTGCAGTGTACCCCGCTCCGAAATATCGTTGTATTGGGAAACATAGCTCTCGTAGAGTCTATGATCAGCATCCGCAATGCGCCGGAGCTGCTGCAACTTGAGGTATGTTCCGGAGTTGAAATGTGCGGTCAGGCTCTGCAGGTTCGCGTCCAGCGATTGCTCCCGTTCGAACCGCGATATCGTAGGCATTCTTCATATTCCCCAGGATATGCTCCGCCTCGTCGGCTATCTGTTTGTTGATACCAGCAAGCTCAGTTCGGGTAGCGACAACCTTGATATGTTGACCGCCTAACTTATTTTGCAGGTCGATGGCTCGTAGATTCAGCTCGGCTTGTTTCTGGCGTAGCGCTGTGAGTGTCGTGGAAGAGGTCAGCTCCTGGATACCCTCGACATCTCCATTGGTATCTATCACATGACGCGCCTGTTGGAGACGGGCACTTTTCTCGTCGACATCGGCGCGAGCGGTCATGATTTGCTTATTTAGCTCAGTAATCTGCTGCTCTCTGAGATTACTAGACTCGGCATCATCGATATTGCTGTCGGCCTTTAGTTTCTCTATCTCAGACTCGGTTTCCAGCACACGAGACTGCAAATTCTCGACACGGCCCTTCAGCCAACCCGCGACCCGCTGCAGCGCTTCTTGCCGTGCCTCTCGTTGTCCCGCCAGATAATCTTTCGCGATGGTCGCCGCCAGACGCTGTGCCTTGATCGGGCTGTGCGATGTGGCGGAAACGAATAGGATGTACGACTCCTGCCAGACCTGCATTTTCTGAATCAGCGCGTCCGCAGCCCGATCTAACCTTTCGGCCCTATCCTCATCTGTCCCGATGGGTTGAGTCCGGTCATTGAAAGTCTGGCCGAGGCCGCGAAAGCTGGGAAACCTAATCAAGGCCGCTAGCCCGCCGCGGCCTTCGAACTCCGGATCCTGGTCAAGGCCGAGCTCGGCGGCGACTCGTAACGCGACCGACTTCGACTTAAGGACGTCGATTTCGGTATTCATCGCCTCCAGGCCGACGTCGTCGACGAATGGGGAGATCGGTTTCTGAACCGCTGCGTCAATCTGCCGTTGTGGGTCGTAGACAAGTATCTCAACTGTCGATTTATAAGCGGACGGTACAATCTTGAGAACACCGTACGCGGCCGCTAGTGAGAACAGTGTCGAGACGAAAATGAGCTTCCAATGCCGCAGCATGGTTGCGAGCAAAGCGAGAAGGTCGATCGGCGTAGCCTGTGCGTCGCCCATATTGTCAACGTACTCGACTGGTGCGGCGAGAGTCTGGTTGTGCAATGGTTTATAGCTCCTCGCCTGTCAACCGTACCGCGAAAATCTGGATCGCGATGTGCCAACAGGCGGCTCGTGAAGAGTAACTCAGCGGAAGATTTTTGGTCAGATTATCCCTGCTGGTTCCCAACGGTGATACCATCGCTAGGGAGCGACACCACGGGTTACCACCACTCCTGAGATCACCGGACCTGTAATTGAACCAATCAGTGTGAAGAACTTCTGCAGCTCGGTCATCGGTGCGTTAGCCACGTAAATAAGATCGCTGTCCTCCAGAGGGAAGCGCTCGGCCAGAAAATAGCCGTCGATCTGCCGCAGGTTAAGGTGATACACAATTCGCGAATATCCCCCGGGCTGAGTCGCTAGGTCAGGAACTCCAAGCGCTTTGGTGACCGCCGGCGGCTCAAATCGAAATAAAAACACGCCTTCCGGATCGGAGCGCATATCGAGGAGCCCACCCGCCTTGGCAATAGCCTGCGCCAAGTTGACTTGCTCCGCATCGAATGGCACCTGAGTGTTGGTGAACGTCGCACCGAAAACTGAAAACTTTTGCGGCTTCTGCAGTATCGTGATGATGTCTCCCGGCCAGGCGTAAATGTTCTCCTGCGGGTGCGATACCAGGGTTGTCAGCGGAATTGTCGCCGTCTGGCCATTGCGCGAGAGACGAACTGAGGTCGCATAGAGCGGTGATTTGCTTCCCCCTGCGGTGGCAATCACGTCTAATAAGCGATCCCCTGCCGGGGAAAGCGGAACTCGCGCCCCTGCGATTTCGTCACCAAAAACCGTGGCAGAATTGGATGTGGTTTTGGTGACTGTGACGAGCGCCTGAGGTCGGACAATCTGTTCCGCCAGGCGTTGCTCGATCGTCGCCTGGACCTGGGCTGGCGTACGACCCGCCACGGGGATTCGTCCCGCGTACGGAACGCTGATGGCTCCGTCCACACCTACCACCTGATCCGGGAAGCTCACGCTGCCCCCACCCTGTTCAGGAGCCGTCTGCCTTGGCAGGAGCACTTGCTCCTCGGTTGCTTGCCAAATCGAGACTGAAACCGTATCACCAACACGTATGGTCGGGGGCGGAGGCCTGCCATCCGGTTCGAACCAGTTGAGCGGGCCCCCTGGAGGCTGAGACGCCAAGGCCGCAACAACCCGGCCATCGATCTCAACCATATCGAAGCGTCGCGGCTCCTTTGCGGCCTGCTGCATAACCTGGGAGGTCGTGGGGCCAGCTGTCGGAATACTCGCACAGCCGACCAGACCACCTACCGCGATACAACAGCCGAAGACGCTAGCTTTCATGTCCAATAACGAGTCCGATAGATTGGCCCAACTTCTCACACTTCAGATCATAAAGCCAAGAGTTATATGCCTATCGGCGGTGCTTTGTTACGCAGGGGACCCACTGGCCATATTCCCTTGCTAAAATAGCCGGTCGATCGGCAAAACACTGCCCCGACGCTACCATCGCAGAGCCATCCAAACGTGTCAACGGGAATCACCACTTCATTTTCCCGCCGCTCTACCTTCGGCGCTATCCGCCTACTATCGCGACCAGGCGCCAGGAGGCCGACCACGAGCCTGCCAGTGGGCTTGACCGTCACAATGTGAGGCTCGCCTCAGTAAGCATCTGAGTCAAATAATAAGAGAGCCGCGGTGCGAAGAAGGATCCAGAGGTCAAGGGATAGCGACCAATGGTCAATGTAGTAGCAGTCGAGTGACACACGACGACGCAGCTTCTCGTGCGAATCTATCTCGCCACGACAGCCATTTACCTGGGCCCAACCTGTAATTCCAGGCTTGAGGCGGTGCCGTGCTACATATTCCTCCAGCACCTGCGTCATTGGCAATCCGACGGAGGTCATCCCGAGCGCGTGCGGGCGTGGCCCGACGAACGACATCTCGCCGCGGATCACATTGATGAGCTGCGGTAGTTCGTCGAGACTAAGACGCCTGAGAAAGCGCCCTACGCTCGTCACGCGGTGGTCGTGCCGTGAGGTCTGTTGCAAGGCGCCCTCATCTCGGGTCTCATGATACATAGTCCGGAATTTCCAGACTTTGATTACCTTGTTATGATAGCCCTCACGCCATTGACCGAATAGTACCGGCCCAGCGCTGTCGAGCTTAATGGCTAGAGCGATAACGATAAAAACCGGCGCTGCGAGGAGCATAATCAAGCAGCTTAAGAGCAGATCCTCCGCACGTTTTAACGCTACCTGGACAGCCGTAAGCGGACGGGAAGCGAGACCGATTGCCGGCAATACGCCAATCCGCTCAACGCTCAGCGCCGGGGCCTGTAGTTCTGACAAATCCGGTATCAGCGTCACGTCCACTGCCAGCCGTGTCAAACGCGTCAGGAGTGCTCTCGACGGTTCGACTGCTTCCTCGAATTTTGCAATGATGACGCGGTCGATCATGCCTTCGCGAACGGCCTTGTCCACCAGCTCGATTGGAGCGCCACCGGGCGTGTCGGGAATTGCCATCGCGGAAACTACGGCAATCTGGCCGCGACTCTCGCGCTCTATTTCATCGCTTAGCCGACGTGCATATTGACTCGATCCGGCAAGAACAAAAGCCCGGTCGAGGCACTTTCCCCGATATAGAGATCGCCGGAGAGAATAAGCCCACAACGATCGCAGACCGCCGATCCAAACGAAGACACCCGAAGCCCAGGTGAGCAGCCACACACGCGAAACGCTGCCGATAAATTTCAAAGCGAACCCTAAAAGGAGAACGATGCCGAACGTGAGTGCGCATGCAACCAGTCCATTTGAGCTATGCACCCGAGCTCCGGACAGCAAAGTCCTCCGGCCGTACAGATTCAGCGTATACGAGGCTATTATCCAGCCGACCAGAAAACTGACGAGGCCAGCCCATAATTGTCCGTCATTGTAGTTGAGGGGAATCGCATACAGATAAAAGACAAGAATGGCTATCGAAGCTACGCCGATAATATCGGCCATCGCTAATACCGCAATCCACTGCGTCAAGGGGACATAATCATGACGAACGATAGGAGAAGACGGCCCGCTGTGCAGGACGTCAAGGGCGAGATCAGCGGTGACAGATGCGTCGGACAGAGAATTATTTCCTTTATGGCTACTTCAGACAGGAAATCGCATCAACCACTTGGGTGCTCTACCCAAAAGGGCAAATTCCAGTAGTTTCCCGTCCAAGGGCGATATGTTGCGGTGTATTCCGCGGAAGGTATTACCTAATTCAGACTATCGAGCTGCATCGTGTCGGATCTTACCCCGTCACATTCCGCACCTCGTCATAGTCGGCTAGGTCAGACAACGATCTTGCTTGTGTAGAATGCCTCAGCCACTCCTTCGGGGGCATTGCAACCAATGCCACGGAGTCGCGCAATTGCCAGGAACGTCTCGTCGCAGAACCACTGGCGCTTTGTTTGGCTCGGGAAATGCCGGCCGATAGTTTCCATCTTTCGGTAAACTTGATCCCGTGTCAGCGGCAGAAAAAGAACAGGATTGCCAAGATCGCCGTCGTATTTGGGAATTTCATACTGAAGTACGAGGTGATCACGGAACGTATTCTGGGTCAATTGCGCAATCAGCCGATGATCCTGGTGGGCATCATCGAGCCAATGCGTCAGGATCAGTGTTGGATCAAAGTCGCCTTTGATGGTCTCGAAGTAGTCCTTGATCTCCGCACCCTGGTAGGGAAAATACCCATCGCGAAACGCGCACACATCAACCCGCTTGTCCGCGACACCTTGAAGGAACGCGGTGGCGCTGTTCCTAGCTTCTGCTTCGCGAATCCCGGCCGCACTGAAGACAATCCATCGCACCGCCAAGTGAGGGATCTCCGCGATAAGGCGCAGGACCGTTCCGCCGCAACCGATCTCTATGTCATCGGAATGGGCGCCCAGGCAAAGCAGCTTTAAGGGACCCCGCCTCTCCGGGGAGAGAATAAGCGGCAGCAACTCGCGTCTCCTTTTTATACGGTCCGTAACTACAATGCCGCCTTTAGATCGGACTGGATCCGAAAAAGTGCACATACTGCTCGCGGCGAAATTCATCAGCGAGCCGCCCGGCAGGTAGGATCACGTCGTCGTAGGTGATCACCTCGTCGCGCGAAACCGGCCGAAGCAACTGGCAGCCGGCCACCAGGCCCTCCGGCAGGTAGCGCTTCTGCCACATTTCCCGGGCGTTTACGGCTTCTCCATAGCTCATGTACATTCCGTAGTCATCCAGGATCTCACCAGCTCGGAGGTCCCGCTTCGCCACCGCGCAAACCTCTACCACCGGCCCGCCCAAAGGTGCGGCAAGACCGTCACCGAACAGTGCAACACGAGCTATCGAGAAAGGTACCTCAAAGTGCACAAGGTGATAGGGAACAAAAAAGCTGTAAAGCGGGCCATCGCCCATTTTGTACAGGCTCAGGTAATGCTGCTGCTTCGGATCTGGATGCTCGGCGAGACAGTAGATTTTGGTCGACGGTGTTCCAACCACATAGTCTACGATGCCTCCAAGCTGGCGCAGCTCGTCGATATCATAGAGCTCTCCGATCTTCATAACGTCGCCTCTGTATTCTAAGCCGCGCGACATACCTCGCGACCGTACCTTGAAACCAGTTGCATTAGCGACGATCGTTTGCTCAAAGCTGATCTTCGAGCCGTCAGCGAAAGATGTGACCATGGTGGGGTTTTGTCCCCACTTTTCCGCGAAGCCCGCCTGGGTGGTTGGATTGCGATAGCGGTCCTGTAATCCCTTGACGTTGCCAACAACCCGGGGTGTGAGCCCGAGGCCTCTGACCCAGCGGTAGAGGTTCATCTGCAGCCCGGGCTCGTCACCATCGCAAGCTGATATGATTACCCCGTATTTGCGGGCATAGACTTGCAAAATGGGGCCAAGCGTCGCGTCAAGCTCGGCATTCATCATGACGAAATGCTTGCCGTGCTTCATCGTCTCTAGGGCGACATGCAGCCCAAATTCGACCGAGCCAGTGACGTCCACCACAATGTCGACGTAATCGCTCCTACATATCAGCATAGCGTTCTCAGTAGCGACCGGCGTTGCAGCAGCCGCTAGTTTTTCGAACCCTAGTGCACTCTCTGCTATCGCAGGCTCAAGACCCGCATAGCGGAACACTGAGATGGCACGTTCCAGGTGCCGGTTTGAGATTGCCACCACGCGCATCCCGGGAACCGAATTGACTATCGTATTAGTCAATCCCTGTACCATGAAACCGGCGCCTACCACGCCTACCCTTATAGGGTTGTTTGCCTCAGCGCGACTCCTGAGCGCTCTATCAACTATAATCATTCTTCTGTTCCAGGTGATGCTTTGATCACGCAGCGTTCAACGGCATAAGACTCGGCTCCGACATCCGTCGCCGCAATTCCGCCTCAGTCTCCTGAAGCAGTTTCCAATTCCTGTCCTTTTCGGAAATCACCTCGACCGGCAGCGGCCACTTTAGTCCCAGAATCGGGTCGTCATGACGCAAGCCGCCCTCGACACCGGGGGTGTAGAATTCACCGACCAGATATACGGTGTCGGTATCGTCCTCCAGTGTCTGATAGCCATGGGCAAAGCGCTCAGGTATGTAAATCCCGCGCTGGTTTTTGGCGGAAAGCTCAACTGTAACGTGTCGTAGATAAGTGGGGGACTCCGGCCGCAAGTCCACAACAATGTCTAGTACGGCGCCCCGGACACAGCGCACATACTTAGTCTCCGCGGCCGGTGGAAATTGGAAATGCATTCCTCGAACCGTCCCACGCCGGCAGTTCGCACCGATATTTGCTTGCGCCACGAGCGGCTTTAGCCCGTGCGCCGCGAACTCATTCTGACAAAAGAGTTCGCGCAAAAAAACCGCGGTCGTCCTTATGCGGCGCCAGATCGACGAGGAACGCGCCGGCTAGCTCGGTCTCTGTGAAAATCATTGCCGCACCTCCACAGTTTCCGCGCCCTGCATCAACTTCCGTGCGGCCAGCTCTCTCCGGCTCGCTATCGACGAGGGCAAGTCGCCGCTGTGGGGGCGCAGCCAGTAAAAGTCCGCATCAATCTGCCCGGTCGAGGTGAGATGCATCAGCTGCTTCAGTCGCGTGAACGCTCGGAAGGAAAACGTGTCACCGCTCATGCGTACCTGGTCGAAGATCTCGCGTAGCTGACGTGCCCCGCGTTCGGCGGACCACTGGCACTGGAACTCTGGCAGATGACGGCGAATTTTGCTAAAGGCAGTACGGTAGCTGCGATTGTCACGACTCGCGCGGCCGAACGTGATCCTGCAGTCATCGAAGATGCGTCCTACGATCGCTGCTATCTCTCCGATCCGATAATTCTGGTCGTCACCCCCGACGTTGAAGATCTCATTGTGGACTGCTTCACGTGGGGCATTCAGAGCTAGGACAATGGCCTGACATATGTCAGCAACGTGAACAAGCGGCCGCCACGGCGTCCCGTCGCTCGACATCCTGATATCACTCGTGGTCCAAGCGGACCCGGCGAGATTATTGAGAACGATGTCGAACCGCATGCGTGGACTAGCCCCGAATGCAGTCGCGTTGCGCAGGAAGATGGGCGAGAATCGATTATCAGCCAGACTTCCGACATCTCGCTCGACCAGCACCTTGCATCTCGCATATGCGGTCTGCGGATTGGGTAGGGAGTCTTCGCTACGCTCGCTTCCGTCCTCAGCTGCTCCATAAACGCTGCAGGACGATGCATAGACGAACCGCGAAACACCAGCCTCCTTACAAATCCGCGCCAGCGCTACTGACCCGTGATGGTTTATGTCGTATGTAGTCTTCTCGTTCAGCTCCCCTAGGGGGTCATTAGAAAGCTCAGCTAGGTGCACGACCGCATCAAATCCTTCGACATCCTTTCGCTCGATCCTGCGCACGTCCTTTGTCAGGGTAAGTGGACGGGGACCTGGCTCGTTGTACAACCATCCATCCCGGTAGAAGCCGCAGTCGATTCCCACAACCTCCAAGCCACTCTCCAGCAGCCGCGACCCAAGGACAGCCCCGATGTATCCGTCGATCCCCGTTACTAGAACTCGCATACGTGTCATGTCTGCCTTCCACAGATAAAACCTGGATACTTTGGTCGGAACCGCGCTACCCGGGTGCCGGCGCTTATGCCGGCCGGATCGACCGATGTCTCTACCCTGGGTAAATTATGCGTCGGAACGAAGGAACCAGGATAGTCCGCCATCAGTAGTGGCTTCGTCCGTTCGAAGCCCCCGTTCCGCATCACGGAATAAATGGGCATATTGCCAATCAAGCGCTAATCGGAATGCCTCTATTCTCCCCCGGATCAGAGCTCGCAGCATATTTGCATTCGTTTCCAGTTGACAGAACGTATCTATCAGTTCGTCTGCCTGCAACTCATCGATCCTCAGGCAGTAATCCGACATTTTCATTGTCGCCATCAGCGACTCGCACTTATGATGGAATGAAATTGAGATGACCGGCTTACCACACAGAAATCCAAGTACGAGGTTATGGAACCTGGTCGCCACCACAAAATCGGTCATTGCGATCTGTGAGAGAAGGTCCGCAACAGAGCTTACCGGCACGTCAACAATTCTATTATCGTCGACGGCTGGGCATCTCTCCTTGAGCAAACGTCGGAATGAGCGTCTCGCTTGAGAATCTCCAACGTCACCACTCAGTAGGCGGATGTCGTAGCCATGCCTCAGAAGCCACTCAGCAGCTTCCACAAGAGCTCCCAAATACTTCGTAAAGATAGTCTCGGTTCCCTGGCGCGCGCTGTACTTTCCAGCATATTCCATCAGACCGAGCCCCACAACAGGTCTGCAACCAACCGTCCTAATACGGCGGGACATCCAGCACTTTGGCAGGCTAAATACCAGATCAGGATAGATCTGCTCGTCATCCTTGGCGAGTCCAATGCCTTTAAGATATTGGACTGTCGAGGCATCCCGATAGGATCGAAAGTCGGCTAGGGCGAGAATGAGCTTTATAAGCGATTTTCCTACAATTCCATAAATAGGGCCCGCTCCAACGCTGAGGAGAACCAATTTACTGCCACAGACTTTCGCTATCAGCGACCATTTGAGTAAGCCATAAGGACCCCAGCTTCGTAGACCATAGGCATCCGTCAGTAATCCGGTCCCAGGGATTATGAGCATGTCGGCACCCTTGAGATTTCGAATGCCTTTAAGCCACTCACAGGGCTCCCTCAGCGCCGCACAAATCTTCCGCATCATTCTCGTGAAGCGATATCTTGGGACCCAGGATTTGAGAAACCCCGCAGTAATCGGTATTGCTTCGATATTATAAGCGTCTGCCGTGATCTGCGGACCTGAGCAAATGCAGGTTACATAAGCATCTGGCTGAAATCGATAAAGATGATAAAGGACTGTCTGTAACGTGCACTCATTGCCGAAATTCGTCCCATCAAAATGTCCAAACAGGGCAATTCTCTTAGGACCTGTTGCCTGCTCACCCATTTAACGTCCCCTTGCACCACCCGGCTACCGGCCTGCTTGAGATGGGCGGGGTTCTCTTTCTCCCGCCGCGCTAGAGCGTCCGTTCGCAAGTGTCCGTCCGTAGCAAGCTTGCTCGGCAGCCTCGTTGCTGGCTAGCGCAAGGTATGACTTGCTTTATTGATAAGCGACACGAACTTGCTCCTAAGTGCGCTGTTGCGTCACTTTCGAATCCGAGGCCTCATAACGCGGGCGGACGCGCTCTACCGTTTTTGGTGTAGCGCCCGCTATAGTCCCTCGCAGTCCTCAAACGTGTCGAAGATACAAAAACTCCTGCCCAGGTCATGCGGATATTACGAACTCATCCGCACCAAAGTCTCTATTTGCTTTAGCGGGAACACCAACTTTGAATGCGACTGCATAACGATGCCTCCAGTCGCTTCTTGCCTTGTCCAAAGGTTCCAATCCAGCATAGTGGCACGGCCAAAGATGTCTCAGGCATGGGTCGCCTTCGTGAATATCCTCAAGTAATTCTTGCAGGGGATTCCAGCGCAGATCATTAGCAACCTTTGTACGAACGTCCAGATCGACTCCACAAAGCAGTAAGTGCCCACCCGGAACCAGCAATTGAGAGATATTGCGTAAATATCTTTCAGCCACCGAGTTCTCCATGTGGCAAAGGAAATTGTTCGCGAGCACAAGGTCATATGGGCCCAAAACGTCTTCTATCCCTGAGTCTCCCACATCGGCAACGTGCCACTTTATGCCTTCCCTCAGCCAGGTCCTTACAGTCAAGTTATCTCCGTCTTGCTCAAACATTTCCCCAATTTCATACTTCGACAAGCGTTCGAAAATGCTGGCCTCTCCAGCCTTTCCCGGACCCAAGGAGTAAACCGCTTTTTCGGCAATCTCGATCGCCTGGCCGGAGATGTCGATCGCGTGCAACGTCAGTTTTATGTCGGGGCACGCAGTGCGTATTTTCCATGCCACGGAATAAACTTCGGCACCTGTGCTGCAGCCGAGCACTGCCACTTTCAAAACATCTTTTTTTTGCGATCGCTGCGCAAGGCGCTGGATTAACTCAAGCAGCGGCCGGTTTCGGAGAAAGAATGTGCTGCATGCCTGCGCTCGGGTTCCGCTTGCGCGAGCCAGTTTATGCAAGAATTCTCCATATGCCTTGATTACCGCCCAAGACGTGACTTGCAAAGGCAAATTATTCCACAGCTTCTGGTTGACCTGGAGATAGGCTCCGACCGGCGAGTTCCCAAACAGCCTTAATTGTATCAATCGCGCAAGCCAGAGCCGGTTTTGCGGGGGAGGAGCCAGATCACTATCGATTACGTCGCGGTTCCATCTCGTAAATCTGTCGTTGCCGACAAACCACCGTGGCCGTGAGAAGATTAGAAGTCTCATCTTGCCTGAGTACGAGTATTCTACACGCGGAGGCACCTCGACCAGCATGCCGGGGCCGACGTCATACGTACGACCTTCGATAGTAAAGTAGCCGCTTCCGCATAGCACATAGTAGGTGCGGGTAATCTTCCTGCTAACCATAAAAGTATCATGCCCGCTCTCAACCTCGACATAGTAGATGTCGAGATCCTTCTGCTTCAGTGGCCCGAACGCATAGCCTGACAGACCTCTGTCCTTGAATGACGGCCAAGCTGGAAGGGAGTGTATGTATTGCATTACCCTTTTCCGACTGTTCCCAGACTTGCCAAACTGCAAAAGCGCGGACGCACGACGCCGGCATTCAGCACTGTTGACCTTTGGGGCCGCCCGCCACCGGTCATGCTGCACCCGACGGTTCTTTGCCAACCCGCCATCACAGCTCTTCCCTGGCACCCGAAATTCCGCCCTTGTTCGACGTGCTGCCCTTCATAACGGCGTTATCCAGCAATGCTTCCGCCAGCAGTCGTCGCAGATTTGCGTTCTCGTCTTCGAGCTGCCTCAACCGCTTGGCATTCGATATACTGAGTCCGCTGAATTTCGCCTTCCATCCGTAAAAGGTCGGTTGCGAAATGCCATGCTTGATGCACACCTCCGAAGCTTTCATTCCGGCCTGCTGCTCTTGCAGGATTTCTATGATCTGCTCCACAGTGAACCGGCTCTTTTTCACGTCGGCTCCTTCTCAAAGGTTGAGCGGTGCGAGGCTCAGGGCAATTGATCCGCGAATTTCGATTACGGCGGATGATTTCTTGCCCTGACCGCTATTCCGGCCGCCTACCCGTGAGGACGGGCCACGTTCAGTCCGAAACAAGCTTAGCAATCCCGTTGTTAGGAATGCCGGGAGGAGCGCCGGGCTCCATCACTCAGAGGACACAGACTTGGTCCACGCCGTCCACAGACCTCCCCGCCGGGAAAAGCTGCTTTTCCACAGGTGTCTCGCTCGTCTGCCTCCAAACCTCCCATGGAGCGTGGCCACCTTCATACAGGTCGTCCAGAAGCTGCTTGTCCTTGAAAGTATCCATAGCGGCGAAAAACCCATTGTACTCGTATGCCGCTAATTGCCTTTCACGGATCAGGCGTTGGAACGGCTCTATGACCAACTCCTCACCAGATCCCAGAAAGTTAAAGATTTCTCTTTTCAGAACAAAGAATCCGGCATTGATCCGTATGCCGCAACGTGCAACTTCATCAATGTTTGTAACGAGCCCAGTGCCATCCGTGCGCGCTATGTGGTAACTTAAGCTGGGTTTAACACTCAGGAATGTCGCTACTTTGTCGAGGCTGCGTGCATATTCTAGATATCGATAGAAGTTCAGGTCGGTAAGCCCGTCCGAGTAGTTGGCCAAGAAGACGTCCTCGCCTCCGAGATACTTTTCCGCGGCAAGGAGCCGCTCCCCAATATTGGAACGGAGTCCTGTGTCTGCAAAGGTAATGTTCCAATCACCAATGTCGCTATTGACGAGTTGGAGAGTTTTTCCGCCATTCGAGAGAACAAAGTCGTTTGATATGCACTCGCTATAATTTAGGAAGTATTGCTTTATCACATCTCCTCGATAGCCGAGGCAGAGAATAAAGTCTCGATGGCCAAAGTGCGCGAAGTACTTCATTACGTGCCACAAAATGGGTCTGTACCCGATTGCTGCCATCGGCTTCGGAATGTGCTCGGCATAGTCGCGTAGCCGCAACCCCAAACCGCCGCAGAAAAGGACTACCTTCATTCCGGGTTCTCCTCGATTCAAATGCGGAAACCGAAGCTATGGCCTAAGTTAAATCGGCACTTTCAAACTACTAGGCCGCGACCACCATGGTGGCTGGCATCGCAACACGTCGCTCCGCATTCATGACAGACAGCAAGACAGCGATGCGTTCGGTTCCGCTGAGATAGCCGTCAAACACTGCATGGAGATCTCGGAATGGCCCGCCGACGACCTTCAAGGGGGCACCGTGCAAAAAGCCCGGCTTCGACAGATCGATGGGCCCCTCAGCGCATCTAGAGATCAATTCATTGATAACCCAGACCGGTACGACGGCTGCCTGCTCACCGAACCGTACCGATTTCACGGACCCCCGGCGTATACCGGATCTGCCTGGCTGCGTGTCCCAGAGAAAAGAATGCAAAAATATAGGATGGGAAGATGGGGCCAACTCGCTGAAATGCCCGATCCCGTTGCCGGATTTGGGTCTTTCCCAGCGGAAGAAGCGTGCGTTCTACTACGTGTTGCAACTGCTCTTGTGCGGTCCTCTCGCCGCCGGTTTTTGTGCGAACCAGGTACCAGTCCTCCATCCTCGCCCCCGAACTATTGCTGATGTTGCCGTATTGGTGTACAAGATAGAGAATCGATGGTTCTGCGAAGTTTTGGGTTGAGATGATCTGTCAGACAGACCCACGCTTCCGTCCTTACCCTGCCTGTGCAACAGGAAGAGCTGCGCAGCCTTCAAATTTTCTGATTACCTCCCGTACTAGGAAGGCGATCAGTGCCCGGATTCTCCGCCGCCCGCTACCCGGTCGTATCCAGCCCAGATACAAGCGAGGGCGATCCTATCGGCTCAAGGACAGATATACCTGGCTCGTTTGTACCCTGCCTCTACGGTGGGGTCCTAACCATAGCCGACGGCATTTCAGTGCAGGTCACTTAGAAGGGCCCTCATGCTTCCGCAGTTACCCTCCCTGTGTGTGCCAGAAAGAGTTGCATTCACTTGTAACGACGCTTCATGCACCCGTTTTAGGGCGTAATTAGCCGTCGCCGGCACTCCTTTGCCACTGCAATCCGGCCCCCCAAGTCGGGGCCAGGGAGTGCAAAGGTGGTTTCACCAGCTCAAAAAAATGTTACCCCACGTGCCCTTCTGCGGGCAACAGAATAATGGAGGCGAAAATTGAATTTTAATGTGGAGCCGGTACCTAACTTTAGCGTGTAGCTGATCCAGCCGCCATTGTCTCGGTGGCGCATCCGATCGCCTGGTGCAACCTTAAACGCGCAGCGTTTGTCTGTGCTGCCATTTTAGGTTGAGCAACTCAACCACCTCGTGAATTGACGCGAAACGTAACCTGCTTGGTTCACGGGCTCCGAAGCAGCGTCCCAACCCGCTCCCTGAGGCAGCGCCCGTCGATCGCCACCTGCTTGACTTTACTGATCATTGCGCTGTCCGCGACTGCTTCGACTTGCGCTGACCCGGCGCAAGCTCGACCAGGCGCTTCAGCACTACTCGCGCCGACCGACCCGGGATGTAGGCTCCAGCTCTGCAACTGTCTCGTGCGCGCCCAGCACGATGCATGCTCCGCTTCTTGCCTCCCGCCCCGTCACCTTCAACGTACTGCTAAAATGGTTAGGATCGGTCTGAAGCATAGGCGCCTGCCGATCACCACGGTTGCACAGTAAGCCGCTGCTGCTAGGGAAGGTTGGTGAATCCAAGGAAGCAGCTCTTCCGGTCGGGGGGTTGATGGTCGTGTCCCCTGCCCTCGGCCAGCCCGGATCCGATAGGCTATGTCTGCTATCAGCGACCGCCCATGGCTCGCGGATGACCAGCTTGGGCGCGAAGCGGCCGTCAGCGGGCCGAGCATCCGATGTCCGCTTCCGATCCGAAGCGGTCGTGAAAGGAGCGATTACCCATGCCGTCTGACCCACCCAAACCGCCTGGACAGCCGCCGGACCCTCCTGATCCGGATGCACCGCCGCCGATCAAGGAACCGCCGGCCCCGATTCCGATACCGCCAAATCCCCCGCCGGAACCGCTTCGCGCATCCGTTTGTTAAGTCCGGGCGGTTTCCTCGGGGTCCACTTCCGCCTCCCGCTGCAAGCGGCGAAAGCTGCGTACACTGAACGGCAAAATGCCGAGATAGATCACGCCTGCGGCCGCCAATGCCGCCCAGGGCTCCGCTACCAGCACCGCGGCATAGAAACCCACGCCGAGCAACAGTGGCAGCACATATTCCGCCGGCACTTTGAAATTCTTGAAGCTCCACACCGGCAAAGTGGAAACGCACAGCAGTGCCGTGCCGACCAGCACCAGGGCGCAGAACAGCGGGTTCTGCGCTACCCGCACCGCCCAGCTCGCCCCCACTGCCTGCGCCTCGAGCCCGGCAAACAATGGAAACAGTGCCAAACCGGCGCCGCATGGCGCCGGCACGCCGGCGAAGAAATTATAGGTATAGGCAGGCCGCGGCGCGCCTTCCAACGCAGCGTTGAACCGCGCCAGGCGCAACGCCATGCAGACGGCGAACATGAGGCAGGGAACGAATCCGATCCCGCCCAGCCATTGCAGCGACCATAGATAGAGCGTGAAGGCGGGCGCCACCCCGAAGCACAGGAAATCGGTCAGGCTGTCGAATTCCGCCCCAAATCGCGAGGTCACTTTCAGCAATCGTGCGATCCGGCCGTCCAGCCCGTCGATACACCCGGCAACAACAATGGCGACGGCGGCCGGCCCGAAATGTCCATCGATCGCGAACCGCATGCCGGTCAAACCGGCGCACAGACCGACCAGGGTCAGGATGTTGGGGATAAGGCGGTTGAACGAGGGGCCCTTGTAACGCGGCCGGGCCCGCGGGCGCAGCCGCAGACGGCGGATCGGGGAGACCCGCGGCTCCCCGAGCCAGTCCGAACGGGGGCGAAGCGGGTCGCTCAAGCTCCCAGCTCCGCGATGACGGTTTCCCCGCCGATCATCATCTGTCCCTCCGTGACCAGGGGCCGCACGCCCTCGGGCAAATAGAGATCAGTGCGGCTGCCGAAGCGGATAATGCCGAATCGCGCACCTGCGTGTACCGCGTCGCCCTCCCGCAAGTCGCACAATATTCGCCGCGCCAGCATCCCGGCGATCTGCACCACTGCAATCTCCCGGCCGTCGGGTAGCCTTATGGCGATCGCGTTGCGCTCGTTCTCGGCGCTCGCCTGGCCGAGCGCCGCGTTCATGAAGCTGCCGTGGCGATAGGCGATCCGGGTCACCGTGCCGTCCGCCGGCACGCGGTTTACGTGTACGTCGAGCAGCGACAGGAAGATGCCCACGCGCCACCGCGATATGGGACCAAGCCCGAGCTCGGCCGGTGGCAGCGCCGGCTCGACGGCGACGACCTTGCCGTCCGCCGGTGCCACCAGGGCCGCGCGTCCGGGCGCCACCCGCTCGGGATCGCGGAAGAAATAGAGGCAGAACAGGGTGAACAGGCCACCGAGCCAAGCCAGCCAATGGGCCAGTATCAGGCCGATCAGCAGTGCGATCCCGCCGCCGATGATGAACGGCAGGCCCGCCCGGTGCGGCGGGGCGAGGACCAGGCGGAGCGTTTCGACAGCCATTGCGCGGCTTATGAGACCTTTCGCCGGTACCCGACAAGGTCAGCAGGCAGGGGTCACTGCACAGTCGGCAGGGTCAGGACCTGGCCCGGATAGATGCGGCTGGGATCCTGAATCGTCTCGCGATTCGCCTGGTAAATCACCGTGTAGCGTGTGCCGCTGCCATAGACTTGGCGCGCGATGCGCCACAGCGAGAAGCCCCGCTGCACCACGATGCCGTTCTCCGGCAGCGCCGGCGCGGCGGCTTCGCGGCTGAACGGCAGCACGACGCGGGCGATCGCGTTCGCATCGGCGCCAATCTGGTCGAGCCGCAATTCATGCTGTCCCGGCGCGATGGGTACCGCGGTGGCGAGCGACCAGCTTCCGTCGGGACCGGCGGTCGCCTGCCCGATCAGCCCGTTATCCACATAGAGGCGGAGCACGGCACCGGGCGGAGCGCTGCCGGAGAAACGGGCGTCGCGACCGTTCTGACCATAGTCCATCGCATCCAGGGCGAGCCGATCGCGCGTTTTGCCGGGCGCCTGTAACACGCGCGGCGCCGCGCCAGGCGTTGCAAGCATGGCGATCGCCGGCAGCGCCTGCGGCGTTCCGTTGGACGGCGGCACGACCAGCACCGCCGAGGCCTGGCCGGAAACATTGCCGTGTTCGGTCCGTTCCGACAGCCTCAGTTGGCGCGGGCCGGCCGGCAAGGGTTCGGGTGGCAGGAAAACCCAGCTTCCGTGCGAGTCGGCCTTTACCGTGCCGAGCGCCTGGCCGTGGTCCTGGATCATTACCTCCGCCCCCGGCGCGGCGCGCCCGGCAATCACCGCCTGACCGTCCGGGCCGATGCGGACGATATCAAAGCTGGGCGGGATCGGCGTGCCCGCTTCGATGCCGGTCGGCGGCACCGGGCGGACGACGGCCGGGATCGCGCCGGTGCCGTGTCCGGCCGGCAGTTGTGCAACCGGCGCCGGCCGCAAATACACCACGGCGGCAGCCGCTCCGAGCGCCACCGCGCCCGCCAGCAGCGGCACCGACCAAGCCGACCGCCAGGGCGGAAAATATGTCACTTTGGGGAGCGTAGGCTGGTTGGTTGCTGGTTGCAATCGTCTGCAACCGCTGGCGAAATAATGCAGGCGGAACCCGACGTGCCGTGCCCGGCCTTCTCGCGCGTCGCCGGGGTCGGAGCGAAGCAGGTGCACTGTCCTCTCGTAGTCGCAATCCCGGCGAAGGATGAGGCCGAAGAGATCGGGCCCTGTCTCCAGGCCTTGGCGGCGCAGGAAAGCGTGATCATCGATTGCGTCGTGCTGTGCCTCAATAATTGCTCCGACGACAGTACGCGGATCGTAAGCGAGTTGACCGGACGTCTGCCCTTTGTCGTCCATTGCCTGGAAGTTTGGCTGCCGCCGCCATTTGCCTGCGCCGGCATGGCACGGCGAATTGCGATGGACCGGGCCGCTGAGCTCGCCGGGCCGGGTGGGATCGTGCTGACCACGGATGCCGATGCGCGGGTGGCGAGGGATTGGGTCTCGGCGAACCTGTTTGCTCTGCGCGAGAACGCTGACGCCGTCGCCGGGCAGGCGGAGATCGAGCCTGTGGGTGCGAAGCTGATCCCCACGCATCTGCACGCAATCGATGCGCGCGAATGTGCTTACGCGGCGCTGCTCGATGAAATCCGCTGGCTGCTAGACCCCGACCCGGCCGATCCCTGGCCGCACCACGGCGAGCATTCGGGAGCCAGCATCGCGGTCACCGTCGCGGCCTATAGGCGCGCCGGCGGCATTCCACCGGTGGCGCTGGCGGAGGATCGCGCGTTCTTCGCGGCCCTGCGTCGCGTGGACGCGCGGATACGGCACAGCATGGCTGCGCGCGTGGTGGTTTCCGCCCGGCTTGTCGGGCGGGCGCCGGGCGGGATGGCGGATACCATGCGGCAACGGATCGCCTGCGTGCATGAGTTCGTCGATGGCCGCATGGAGCCGGCCGTCGATGCGGCGCGGCGGGCGCAGTTGCGCCGCCGGTCGTTTGGCGCTTGGCGGGCAGGATCGGTCGCCCAGGAGCTTGCCGCGCGCCTGGGCCTGGCTGTCGCGGAGGTCGAGGAAGTGCTGGCGGCGCGCTATTTCGGAACCGCCTGGGCCGAGTTGGAAGCGCGAAGCCCCGTCCTCCAGCGCCGGCGCGTGCCGCTTGTGGCTCTGTCGCGCCAGACCGCGCTGGCGCTGCAGTTACGCGACCGGTTGAGGGCGGTCAGCCGCGCAACAGATCGAGCCGATACTGCGCTTGCCGCTGCCGGAGAGTAGGTCTCAGACCGGCATTCGCGATGAAAATCTCGGTAGCGGCGTCGCCGCTGCACGGATAGTCGGTCGGCAGGGTATAATGCACCAGCAGAACCGCACCGCCCGGCAACAGGGAATCCCGCGTTCGCGAAGCCGCACGCGTTATGTCGTTGGCCCCGAGATAATACAGCACTTCGGAGAACACGATCAGATCGAAGCTGCAAGCGGGCCATTCGTCGGGCACGCGCATGCGCCGGATCTCGACATGTGCCAGTCCCCCGCAGCGCGCGCGCGCCTGCGCGAGCGCCGCATCCGCCACATCGACCGCGAGCAGCGATGTGCAGCGGTCGGCCAGCCGATGGGTCAGCACGCCGATGGAGCAGCCGACCTCGAAGCCGGCCGAAAAGCGCGGCGCCGGCAAGGCAGCAAGCGTGGCATCGTATTTGGCGCGCTCGTAGCCGCTGGAGGCAAAGCACCACGGGTCCGCATCAGCGGCATACAGCGCATCGAAATAGCCGCTCGGCAGGGAGGCGCGAGTCATTCTGGTTCGAGGAACACCTCGAACGGCCGTTCGAAGAGTGCCAGCATGTCGGGCGGCAAGCGGAAGCCGTTCGGATCGTCGCTTATCAGATCGGATGTCTGGGATGCATGCGCGGCGATCGCGCGTTGTTTCCGCGACAGCACGGCGGTGATGTCCAAACGCGCGCCGGTCATCTGCGCGAGAGGAAGTTCCTGCTCAGCCGGCAGCAGCCAACCCCAGACGGGGTAGAAGAGCAGCCGGGCGCCTGTGGACCGTGCGGCAGCGCGTGCCATGCGCGCGGCGGCTTTGTGGTCGCCGTGGGGGTCGTGCTCCCAGGAGGCGAAGATCGTCGCTACATCGCATGTGCCGACGACGCGCGCGATCTCCTGCACCGCGGCGGTGAAGCCGGCGCCCTCATGCGGCGCTCGCGTGTCGGGTAGTTCAAGGAAATGCACGCGCTGCGTGGCGACGCCCAGGATCGCCGCGGCTTTGCGAAGCTCGGCCTCGCGCACCGCTTTCAGCCGCGCGGGCGGATAGGATGCGGAGCCGGGATGCGATCCGGTTCCGTCGGTTACGACAAGGATGACCGGCGGATGGCCACGGGCGCACAAGGAGGCGATGAGGCCGCCGCAAGCGAGTGTTTCGTCATCCGGATGTGGGGCAAGGATCAGGCTGGTGCCGGGGGCAAGCGTATCGAGATCGGCGAATGGCAGGCTCTCCATCCGGCGCAGCGCGTCGTTGGCACACATCATCCCCATGGTGGCTGCCCCGGCAAGTCGCGTTCCATGAAATATGCGGCGGCTTCGGTCAGCGTCTCGTCAGGGGCAGGCTGGCGCAGATACACGGCGAGGTCGCGAAACAGCAGCTCGGTCAGCTCGCCGCTTCGGAACGCCGCCAGGCCGAGTGCACGCTGCGCAATCCGGATCACGTCGAGACAGGCCGTCTCAACCGCAATGCGGCCAAGGTTTACTGTATTGGCGCGATCGCCGGGCTGGGCCTCATCGGACTCGCCAAGCTCCGCCGCGCGCCGCACCCAGAAGCGCGCGGTTTCTTGTGCAATCAGTGCTGTGCCCACGCGCGTGCGTTGGTGCGGATCCTGGTCGCGCCCGCGCGCCAGGAGTTGAGTACGCAACGCGGCGACCAGCGCATCCAGCCCGCCCAGCGCCACCGCCGAAGCGCGCCAGGCGCCGGTGGAGAAATCTGGCTGGCGCAGATAGTCGCCCGGCTCGCCGACCAGTGCTTCCGTGCCGATCGGTGTTCCGTCCCATTCCACCCGGCCGCCTAACGCCGCGCGCATTCCATGCGCATCCCAACACGCGGCATCCACGCGCTCGTGCTGCGTCAGCCTCACGACAGCCATCTGTGGCTGCCCGGACGGCAGGCCCACGGTGACGAGAGCGCGGACCATCCGTCCCGCGCCCGAACAAGGCGCCTTCGCACCGCGCAGGCGGCGATCCTCCGTGAGACGCAACGGCGCATCCGGAGCGTCGGTGACCCACAGGCCAAACACGCGGCCATCCAGCGCATCGTCCGCAACCGCGCGCGCCTGCGTGTCGTTGCCGTAGCGTATCACCAGATGCAGTACGTTGACATGTGCCTCATACAGCCGCGCGACGCTCAGGTTGCCACGCCCGAGCAGGCGGAGCGCCTGCATAAGCGCGGGAGCGCCTTCCGGCTCCGTGCCCATGCCGAGGCCGCCGACCGCTGCCGGGACTGGTGCGGCGAGCGCGCCCAAGGACCGCAGCAGATCGAAATCCTCCTCCGGAAACCCGCCGCTGCGGTCGAGCATCAGCGCCCGCTGCTGCATGCCGGGGACGAGATCGGCCAAGCCTGAGAGCAGCCTCTGCCGGCGCTCTTCGACCAGCTGTGGGGCGTCCCGTGTTTTCATTGCTGGGGTTGAACGCCCACGCGCCCGCGGCGTTCCCCTCGGGTTGGTCCGGAGCCACGCCATGTCACGGCGCGAATACGACGTTGCCTCGCTTGACGAGCTTGCGAGCGGAAGCCTGCGGCAGGTCGAGGTCGAGGGCACCCGCATCCTGGTGTTCCGCGACGGCAACGGCGTGCACGCGGTGGAAGCCACCTGTCCCCATGCTGGCGGGCCGCTCGGCGAGGGCGTTCGCCGGGGACACCGCATCACCTGCCCTTGGCACAAGGCTACGTTCTGCCTGCGCACCGGAGCAATCCTTGATCCGCCCGCAGTGGACGCGCTGCCGCGCTTCGCCGTCCGCCTGGCCGGCGGGCGCGTCCTGTTGACCCGGCCCGCCGAACAGCCTGCCGAACCAACCCCGGCGGAGGACGGGCGCTGCTTCGTTATCCTCGGCGGCGGCGCGGCTGGGGCGGTGGCAGCACAGACCCTGCGCGAAGCCGGGTTCGGCGGCCGCATTGTCATGCTCGACCGGGAGAACCGCGTTCCATACGACCGCACGCTGCTGAGCAAGTATTTCCTGTCGGGCGAGAGCGGCGGCGAAAAATCGCCGTTGCAGACGCAATCGTTCTACCGCCGGCAGCGGATCGAGCGCCGCACCGCCGAAGTGACGCATATCGATCCGCAGGCACGCCGCATCACTTGCGCGGACGGCGCCGTGCTCGGCTACGATGCCGCACTGCTGGCGACCGGCGGCACGCCGAAGCGCCCGCGCATCCCCGGCGCCGATCTCGCCAATGTGTTCCTGCTGCGCAACCGCGCGGACGCCGATGCCATCCTGGTCCAGGCGGAGCGCAGCGAGCGCGCGGTGATCCTGGGCGCCAGCTTCATCGGCATGGAAGTCGCAGCGAGCCTACGCGAGCGCGGTCTGGATGTCGTGGTCGTCGGCAAGGAGAAAGCGCCGTTCGAGAAACAACTCGGCGCGAAAATCGGCGCCGCCTTCGTGGCGTTGCATAAGCGGCGTGGCGTCGGCTTCCATCTCGGTTCCGGCGTCGCAGCCTTGGAAGGCGGGCCGGATGTGCGGAGCGTCCGGCTGGACGGCGGTGAACGGATCGACGCCGACCTTGTCGTGATCGGGTTCGGCATCACGCCGGTGACGTCCTATGCCACCGGCCTGAAGCTGCGTGACGATGGCGGCATCCTGGTCGATGCATTCCTGCGTGCCGAGGACGGACTGTACGCGGCGGGCGACATTGCCTGTTTTCCGCATCGCGGCGACGGCGAACCGATCCGGGTCGAACATTGGCGCGTGGCCGAGCAGCACGGTCGGGTCGCCGCCCGAAACATGGCCGGCCAGTCGTTGCGGTACGACGCGGTCCCGGTGTTCTGGACCATCCAGTATATGAAGCGGCTCGATTATATCGGTCACGCCGCGACGTGGGACGATATCGTCGTGCACGGCGATCTCGAGAAACCGGAATTCCTTGCCTACTACGTGAAGGACGGACGCGTCCTTGCCGCGGCCGGGCTGGATCGCGACAAAGAAACAGCGGCGCTGGTGGAGTTGTTTTCACTGCGTCGGGACTGGACGGTGCGCGAGCTGGGCGAGCAGCCGTCGGCGCTGCTCGGGTCGTCATGAACGACATCGCACCGCCGCCGATCGCCGGCACCGGGATCGAGGAGCTGAAGACCGCGGCAAAAGCGGCAAAGCTACGGTATGTGAGCGATCGCCGGCCTGGCATCAGCAGGGTGCGCACGGCCGAAGGTTTCACCTATCGCAATCCGGACGGCAGCACGGTAACGGATGAGGAGACGCTCGCCCGCATCCGCAAACTGGCGATCCCGCCGGCGTATGAACATGTTTGGATCTGTCCCTATCCGAACGGGCATCTGCAGGCGGTCGGGCGCGACGCGCGAGGGCGCAAGCAGTATCGGTATCATCCAAGGTGGCGCGAGGTGCGCGACGAGGGCAAGTACGGCAAGATGCTGGCCTTCGGCAAATTGCTGCCGAAAATTCGTGCCCGCGTCGATGCCGATCTGTCCCGTCGGGGCCTGCCGCGGGAAAAGGTGCTGGCGGCCATCGTGCGCCTGCTGGAAGCGACGCTTATGCGCGTGGGCAACGAGGAATACGCCAAGACGAACAACAGCTATGGCCTGACCACGCTGCGCAACCGCCATGTGAAAGTGGGCGGCAATCAGATCCGCTTCGACTTCCGCGGCAAGCATGGCGTGGAGCACCACATCGATCTGCGCAGCAAACGGCTGGCGGCGATTGTCCGGCGCTGCCAGGAGCTGCCCGGTCAGGAGCTGTTCGAGTATCTCGACGAGGACGGCACGCCGCGCGGCATCTCGTCGGAGGATGTGAACGAGTACCTGCACGAGATCGCCGGCGAGGAGATCACGGCGAAGGATTTCCGTACCTGGGCAGGGACGAACCTCGCGGCACTGGCGTTGCGCGAGCTGGAGAGCTTCGACAGCCAGACCAAGGCTAAGAAGAATGTCGTACGGGCGGTCGAAGCCGTATCCAAGCTGCTCGGCAACACGCCGGCCATTTGCCGCAAGTGCTACATCCATCCGGCGATTTTCGACGGCTATCTCGATGGCTCGCTGCTCCAGGCGCTGAAGCGGCGGGCGGACGAGGAGATGTCCGATCCTGACGCCGGGCTGAAGGCGGAGGAGGTCGCCGTCATGGCCTTCTTGAGCCGCCAACTGGAGCACTCGGGCCGTATTGCGTTGCCGGCCCGCGGCGGCAGAGCGCCCAAACCGGGCTGAGCGGAACCGCGGCGCGACAGAATCGTTTGAACCTTTGTGGCTCGTTGCCACGTCTCAAGGGTCCGAACGCCAACCCAACGGGCATATCGAAGAATGGGAATAACCCGGGGCCATATACCGCCGCCGCGGTGCTGTGCTTCGCTGCGCATCGTCATCCTCGGGCTGACCGTCACGTCCTCCTGGGGCAACGGCCACGCGACCACGTATCGCAGCCTCATGCGGGCGCTGCACAAGCGCGGTCATTCGGTGCTGTTCCTGGAACACGACAAGCCTTGGTACCGCGCCGAGCGCGACCTGCCCGACGCGCCCTGGGGCGACATCCGTCTCTACCGGACTGTGCGCGAGCTGCGCGACCGCTTTGCCCCGGCAATCCGCGAGGCGGATCTGGTCATTGTCGGGTCCTACGTCCCGGACGGCATCGAGGTCGTGCGTCTGGTACAGCACACCGCCCGCGGCGTTACGGCGTTCTACGACATCGACACACCAGTCACCTTGTCGGCCCTGCGGGACGGGAGCTGCGCGTATCTCGGCGCGGGGCAGATCCCCGGCTTCGACTTCTACCTGTCGTTCACCGGCGGCCCCACCCTGAGCTACCTGGAAGACCGGTTTGGCGCGCGCGCGGCGCGGGCGCTCTATTGCTCGGCGGACCCGGCGCTGTGCCGCCCGGATCCGACAATCCAACCGCGCTGGGACCTGAGCTATCTCGGCACCTACAGCCCCGATCGTCAGCCGGGGCTGGAGACCCTGCTCTGCCAACCCGCCCGCGCCTGGACTGCGGGACGGTTCGTCGTGGCCGGGCCGCAATATCCGGCGGAGATCGACTGGCCGGCGAACTGCGAGCGGATCGAGCATCTGCCACCGGAGGCGCATCGCAGCTTCTATTCGGGCAGCCGTTTCACCCTGAACGTGACGCGGGCCGAGATGATCCGCCTCGGCTTCAGTCCCAGCGTCCGCCTGTTCGAGGCCGCGTCCTGCGGCACGCCGATTATCAGCGATTGGTGGCCCGGACTGGACACGCTGTTCCGCCCCGGCGAGGAAATCCTGATAGCGCGATCCGCCGCCGAGGCGCTGGCGCTGCTGCGCGACACCAAGGAGGCGAAGCGCCGGGCGATTGCCGCCCGCGCCCGCGCCCGCGTGCTGGCGAGCCATACCGGCGAGCATCGCGCCGCCGAGCTGGAAACCTATGTGCTTGCCGCGCTGGATGCGCGCACTGCCCTGCTGCCGGCCGCCTTGCCATGAGGATCGTCATCTTCGGCCTGTCGGTCAGCTCCTCCTGGGGCAACGGTCACGCCGCATTGTGGCGCGGCCTGTTGCGCGCCCTGCTGCGCGATGGTCACCATGTCACTTTCTTCGAGCGCGACGTGCCGTATTACGCCGAGCATCGCGATCTTTTTTTGCTCCCCGATGGCGGCGAGCTGGTGCTGTATACCGACTGGGACGAGGTGCGGTCCCATGCCGCGCGGAGTCTTGCCGAGGCGGATGTCGGGATGGTCACTTCCTACTGTCCGGACGGCATCGCCGCGAGCGATCTGGTGTTGAGCAGCCGCGTGCCGGTGCGCTGTTTCTACGATCTCGACACGCCGATCACGCTGGCCAGGCTGGAAGCGGGCGAGAGTGTTTTCTATATCGGCCCGCGCGGCCTGGCCGATTTCGACATCGTGCTAAGCTATACCGGCGGGCCGGCGCTCGACGCATTGCGGGCGCGCCTGGGCGCGAGGCTTGTGCTGCCGATCTACGGCTCGGTCGATCCCGACCTGCATCATCCGGCCGAACCCCTGCCGCGCTATGCCGGCGTGTTGTCCTATCTCGGCACCTACGCGGCCGACCGGCAGGATTCGTTGCAGCGGCTGTTCATCGAGCCGGCGCGGCGCCGGCCGGCCGAGCGGTTCGTGATCGGCGGCGCGCAATACCCGACAGATTTCGCCTGGACGGAAAACATCTTTTTTGTCCGTCACCTGCCACCCGCCGAGCACCCGGCTTTCTACTGCTCCTCGCGGCTCACGTTGAACGTCACCCGCGCGGCCATGGCCCGCTACGGCTGGTGCCCGTCGGGCCGCATGTTCGAAGCCGCCGCGTGCGGCACGCCCATTCTGAGCGACCCATGGGACGGGTTGGAGACCTTCTTCGAGCCTGGCCGCGAAATCCTGTTGGCACACAACACGGAGGAGGCATTGGCCGCGCTCGATCTGCCCAATGCGACGCTGACAGGCATCGCGCAGGCGGCACGGGAACGCGTGCTGGCGGCGCACAGCTCGGCGCAGCGGGGGCGAGACCTGATCGCCGCGCTGGAACGCTGCCCGGCGCGCGAGCGCGAACCACAGGAGGCATAAGCGATGTGGGGCATTATCCCGGCGGCCGGCAGCGGCACGCGGATCCAGCCGCTGGCCTTCTCCAAGGAGCTGCTTCCGGTCGGCAGCCGCATCGATGAGCGGGGCGTGGAGCGTCCCCGGGCAGTCAGCGAACATCTGGTCGAGCGCATGATCCGCGCCGGCGCCGACAAGATCTGCTTCGTCATCTCGCCGTGGAAAGCCGACATCCTGCACTATTACGGCGGCGCCTATCATGAGACGCCGCTCGCCTACGTCGTACAGCCGCAGCCAGGCGGCCTGTGCGACGCCATTTTTCGCGCGTTGCCGCTGGTCCACCCTGACGAACCGGTGATCGTCGGGCTGCCCGACACGGTATGGTTTCCAAGCGATGCATTGAGCGCCCTGCCGCGCGGCCGGCTGGGCTTCCTGCTGTTCCCGGTGGCGCAGCCGGAGCTGTTCGACGCCGTGCTGACCGATCCGGACGGGCGGGTGCGCGAGATCCAGGTGAAGTCGCCACAGGCGGGGTCACACTGGATCTGGGGCGCGTTCGGCATGCCCGGCGCGGTGCTGCACGAGTTGCACAGGCTCTGGCTGCAGCGTGACCGGCATGATGAATATATCGGCTCCCTGGTGAACGCGTACCTCGCCGCCGGAGGCACCGCCTGGGGTGTGCCGGCCGGCGACAGTTATGTCGATGTTGGAACATTGAACGGCTACCGCGAGGCTATGCATCTGCTGGAACGGCGCGCAGTGTCCGACGCACGGGCGCCGATGGAGGTCCAGTCGGAGATGCGCGCATGAGCATGGCGACGGAGACGCGCTGGACGCCGGAGCGCATTCGTGCCCGTGCGGCCGAATTGGGCCCGTGGTTCCATAACCTGAACCTGAAAGGTGTGCGGACCGCGCCCGACCATTTCCTGGGCGACTACCCAGCGGTGAAATGGGAGCGCTTCGCTGCCGCCATCCCCGCCGATCTTTCCGGCAAGAGTGTGCTGGACATTGGCTGCAACGCCGGCTTCTACGCGATGGAGATGAAACGGCGCGGCGCGGCGCGGGTGCTAGGGATCGACTCCGATCCCGATTACCTGGCGCAGGCCCGCTTCGCTGTCGAGGTCGAGAAGCTGGATATCGAGCTGCGGCAAATGTCGGTGTACGATATCGGCGCGCTCGGCGAACGCTTCGATCTCGTGCTGTTTGTCGGCGTGCTGTATCACCTGCGCCATCCGTTGCTGGCGCTCGACCTGATACACGAGCACGTGGCGGACGACCTGCTGGTGTTCCAGTCCATGCAGCGCGGCAGCGAAGGCGTGGTGCCGCTGCACGAGGATTACGAGTTCTGGGAAACCGCGATCTTCGATGATGCACGCTACCCCCGGCTGCATTTCGTCGAACGCCGCTACGCGCACGATATCACCAACTGGTGGGTGCCGAACCGCGCCTGTTCCGAAGCCATGCTGCGCAGCGCCGGATTCCGCATCATCTCCCACCCGGAAGATGAGGTCTTCATTTGCCGCCGGTCGCAGCGGATCGCCGGCGACGCTGCGGTGTACCCGGCGCGAGGGCGCAGCGCATGATCGAAGCCGCGATGATCTGGAACGAGCCGAACAACAAGTCCCATTGGGACCTGGAGGCCGATCCCGGCTGGGAGATATTCGCCCGCATGGCGCGCATGACCGGACAGGCGATTGCCGCGGAAGCGCCCGGACTGCCTCGTGTCTTGGGCGGCATTTCGCCGATCGACCCCGATTTCATCCTGCTGCTGACCGGGCTGGGCGCGCTGGATCAACTGGATGCCGTTGCCGTGCACGGATTCCCGCTCGACTGGAACCACTGGCTGCTGCGCGAATGGCCGGAGAAGTTGCGACAGATACAGGCGGTGACGTCGCTGCCCGTCTGGGTCTCCGAACTCGGCGTCTCCAGTTTCGGCGCGGAGGAGGTGCAGGAATGGGGGTTGCGCCGCACCGCCGAGCTGTTGGCTGGCCGCACGCCGCGGGCGCATTGGTACAGCCTGTACGATCTGCCGGCCGCATGGCCGGCGACGACACGACATAAGGAAGCCGAGGGCTCGTCCTATTACCGCCATTTTCACATGGGCCTGTTGGACGAGCATGGCCGACCCAAGCCGGCCGCGAGCGTGTTTCCCGAATACACGCCCGAGCTCGGCATCTGCCAGTGGTTTCATTTCGATGACCACCGGCTGGACGATGCTGTGCGCTGGCTGCGAGACCTTGGCGTGACGTATATCCGCACCGGGCTGTCCTGGGCCGACTGGTTCCGCCCGAACGCGGAAGCCTGGTTCGACCGGCAGATGCGCGCCTTGGAACCGTTCAGAGTGACGGTGACCTTCTGTTTCACGCCGGAGCATCGCGGCGTCTGGCCGCATTACACCGCTCCTCCGCAGGAGCCCGAGGAATTCGCCGCGTTCTGCGCGGCGATGATCCGCCGCTACGCGCCGGGTGCATACAGCGACTTTGCGGCGGCCGGCGCGGTGTGAGCCATGACCGCAGCCGGCCGGCTGAGCGTGCTGAATGTGGCTTATCCGCTGGCGGAGGTCGGGCCGGATGCGGTCGGCGGCGCGGAGCATGTTCTGTCGGCGGTTGATCATGCGTTGGTGGAGGCGGGGCATCGTTCAACGGTAATCGCCTGCGCCGGATCGGTGGTGCGGGGCACGCTCGTCGCTCTTCCGCCGCCCCCCGCGCATGTTACTCAGGCGGCGCGCGACGCTGCGCATAAGGCAGCGCGCGAGGCCATCACGCGCGTGCTTGCGACGCGCCGCATCGATCTCGTTCACATGCATGGGATCGATTTCATGTCATACCTGCCGCCGCCCGGCCCGCCCGTGCTGGTGACGCTCCACTTGCCGCCGCCATGGTATCCGCCTGGTGCCTTGCATCCGACGCGGCCGGACACGTGGCTAGCCTGCGTGTCATGGTCGCAGCACCGGACTTGTCCACCCGGACCATGTCTGCTCCCGCCTGTCCCTAACGGCGTACCAGTTGATGCGCTTGCGGGCGGCCGTCACGCCCGGCGTGGTTTCGCCCTGACACTCGGCCGTGTCTGTCCGGAGAAGGGACAGCATATTGCGCTGGACGCGGCGCATACCGCCGGCGTGCCGCTGTTGGTGTGCGGCCAGGTGTTTCCCTATCCCGAACATGAGGCGTACTTCGACGCCGAGGTGAAACCGCAGCTGGATCGCCGGCGACGGTTCCTGGGGCCGGTGGGATTCGCGCGCAAACGCCGGCTGTTGAGCGCCGCACGCTGCCTGTTGGTGCCGAGCCTGGCGCCGGAGACGAGCTCGCTTGTGGCAATGGAGGCGCTGGCTTGCGGAACGCCGGTGATTGCGTTTGCATCCGGCGCGCTAGCTGAAATTGTTGAACCAGGCATGACGGGCTTTCTGAGAAAGGATACGGACGGGATAGTGGAGGCAATACGCCGCTGCGACGAGATCCATCCGGCGACATGCCGCCGCGTCGCGCGCGAGCGTTTCAGCCTGCGCGGCATGACCGATGCCTATCTTTCTCTCTATGCCAAACTCGGCACCGCTGCGTTGCAACCGGCCGCGTTCGCATGAGTCTGCTGAGCAGCGAGCTGATCGAAACAGACGCCGGGTTGGAAGCGCTGGCCCCTGCATGGGAGGCCCTGCATCGCCGCATCCCGGGCGCAATGCCGTTCCAGTCGCCGCGCTGGCTGCTGCCCTGGTGGCGCACATTCGGCACCGGCCAGCCTTGCATAACCGCGCTGTACGACGGCAGCGACGTCGTCGGTTTGTTGCCGCTCTACATTCTGGACGAGCCGCCTGAACGGAAGTTGCTGCCCACAGGCATCGGCATCACCGATTATCTCGATGTGCTGCTGGCACCGGGGCTGGATGCGGCGGCCGAATTGCTCGGCATGGCGCTGCAGGCGGCGCGGCGGCGTGGCGTCACGCGGTGCGATCTGACGGATATCCCCCCAGGCTCGCCACTGCGCGGAATCGCGACGCCGGCCGAATGGCACATGAGTTGGCACGACGCCGACACGTGCCCCGTGCTGTTCATTCCGGACGCTGCGAAGCGGCTCGACGATGTCTTGCCCGCGCACATGCGCCGAAAGCTGCGCATGAACCGGCACCGCGCGATGCGGCGCGGCGGCTGGGTCGTGCAGACGGCGACGGCGGCGACCGTGCACGACATCTTGGGCGCGCTGATCCGCTTGCACGCCGGATGCTGGACGGCGCGCGGCGAGCCGGGCGTGCTGGCCGATCCGGCGGTCGTGGCGTTCCACCGGGAGGCGGTACCGCGCCTGCTGACAGCCGGAATGCTGCGGTTGCACGCGCTACGGATAGACGGACGGGTTGCCGCCTGTTGCTATACGCTGGCGGCGGGACACGATCGCCTGCTGCTGTACCTGAGCGGCCTCGATACCGATTTCGCCTTTGAAAGTCCGGGATCGATCCTGCTGGGCGAAATCATCGCCGCCGCGATCGCGGAAGGTCGGCGGGAGATCCATTTCCTGCGCGGCGATGAGGCATACAAATACGCCTGGGGTGCGCAACCCCGCCGTAATGCCGCATGCCGTCTGGTGCCGCGATGAGCGACGATGCGGTTGCGCTGTGCGTGACCGGGTGCATTTCGCCCTATGTCGCGCTCGCACGGTTGGCGTTGAGCGGAATGCCGGCCGCAGAGATCGAAGCCCGAACTCGCCGGCGAGCCGCGCACCGGCGCAATGCGTGCATTGTTGCGATTGAAAGGACACGAGATCGACAGGCTGGCGAAAGCCGCCATGGTGGACCACAGCCGGACCGGCCGTGCCCCCGCCGAAGCCATCGCCGGCATCGCCGCGGAGTTCGATGCGGCGGTGGCGCAAGGGCCCGAGCGCAGCGTCGCGGCGTATTGCCTCGGCGACCCGGCCGTTTTGGACGCCGGCACCGAGGAGATCGTCTCCTGGCTCCGACGAAGCGGGGTGCTGCGCCCACACGATGCGGTGCTCGATCTCGGTTGCGGCATCGGGCGGATCGCGGCGGCGCTGGCGGCGGCCGGACATACGGTGCTCGGCCTGGATGTTTCATCCGGCATGATCGCGTCGGCGCAACAGCGGCATGGCTCGGTTCCTGGGCTGCGGTTCGAGCAGACGCGAGGCCACGATCTCGATTTCCTCCCGCGGGCCGGTTTCGACCTTGTGCTGGCGGTGGACAGTTTCCCGTACCTCGTTCAGGCCGGCGCAGCGGTTGCCGAACGGCACGTTGCCGGTGCGGCGCATTGTCTCCGCCGTGGCGGCCGGCTCGCAATCCTGAACCTGTCCTATCGCAACGACCCGGCCGCCGATGCGACCGATATCGGAACCTGGGCAGCTCCGCACGGATTTCAGGTGACGATAAGCGGCGTCACACCTTTCACCTTATGGGACGGGCAGGCTTTCGTGCTGCGCCGCGCGTGATCACGGCGGCAGGTTCACTGCCTCCATCCGCGCGTCCTCATCCCCAATCACCAGCACACTGCGCGAGGCAGGCGAGATCTCGATGCGCCGCATCAGCTCGAGCGGACTGCCCACGACGTACGCCAGGATCGACTTGATAACGTCGCCATGGCTGACAACCACCAGCTCGGCGCCGGGCCAGGAACGCCGCAGTCGCATCATCGCGCGCATCGCCCTGGCCTGCGCCTCCAGCATCGTTTCACCGCTCGGCACGCGCGCCAGTCCACGGCAGCGGTTGAACTCCTGCCACTCCGACAGCGGCCGCAGGGTTTCGAAACTCATGCCGGTCCAATCGCCGAAATCGATCTCGTCCAGATCCGTTTCATGCAGGATGTCGAGGCCGAGGCGCGCGGCGATCGGCGCCGCCGTCTCCAGCGCGCGCGGGCGCGGGCTGGAAATCACCGCTGCGATCGGCAGCGCGACAAAGCGCGTCGCCAACGTTTCGGCTTCCCCGCGACCGGTGCCGCTCAGTGACACCCCGGGCATACGTCCGGCGAGTACATGCCCCAGCAGATCGTGCGTCCCGTGCCGTACCAAATGAAACCTGGTTGTCGATTCCACCCCTACCCGCCTCGGATGAATGCTTCAGTACGGCGGCGCGCCTCATCATCGGTGAACTGTTCCGGCGGGCTTTTCATGAAATAGCTGGACGGCCCCACCAACGGCCCGCCGATGCCCCGGTCCAGCGCAAGCTTGGCGCAGCGCACCGCATCGATGACCACGCCGGCGGAATTCGGCGAATCCCACACTTCCAGCTTCACCTCGCAATTGAGCGGCACATTGCCAAACGTGGTGCCTTCCAGCCGGATGTAGCACCATTTCCGGTCGGTCAGCCACGGCACATGGTCGCTCGGCCCGACATGCACATCGGCGTCCGGCAGGACCTCAGCGAGCTGGCTGGTGACGGCGCGGGTCTTGGAGATTTTCTTGGACACCAGGCGCTCGCGTTCGAGCATGTTCTGGAAATCGGTATTGCCGCCGAAATTAAGCTGGTAGGTACGGTCCACCCGCACCCCACGCTCGCGGAACAGGTTGGCCAGCACGCGATGCACGATGGTTGCCCCAACCTGCGACTTGATGTCGTCCCCGATCAGCGGCAGCCGGCGCTCGCGGAAGCGGTTCTGCCAATCCGGATCGGAGGCAATGAACACCGGTATGCAGTTCACGAACGCACAGCGGGCCGCCAGCGCCTGCTCGGCGTACCAGCGCGTCGCGGCTTCGGAGCCGACCGGCAGATAGGACACCAACACATCGGTTCGCGTCTCTTCCAGCAGCGCGGCAATATTCGCCGGAGGATCGGTGGATTCCTCGACAATATCGCGCAGATATTTACCGATGCCGTCCAGGGTCGGGCCGCGCCGCACTATGACGCCCGTGGCGGGCACCTCCGCGAATTTCGCGGTGTTGTTGGGAGCGGCGAAGATTGCCTGGGCCAGATCCTTGCCGACTTTCCCACGCGCCACGTCGAACGCGGCGGAGAAAGTCACGTCATGCACGTGATAGCCGCCAAGCTCGACATGCACCAGGCCGGGAACGCGCTGGTCTGCCGGCGCATCGCGGTAGAACGCGACGCCCTGCACCAGGGAGGATGCGCAGTTGCCTACGCCAACGATCGCGACCCGCAGCTTGCCCACGCGTCTTCTCCCTCCTGCTTGCGCTCGATGGTCTGACGCAACAGCCTGTCCACCTCGGCGGCGCGACGGTTATAAGTATGCTCGGCAAGAATGCGCGCTTGCGCGCGCCGGCCGATCGCGGCGGCTTCCGTCTTGCTCAATGCGGCGAGATGGTCCGCGACGTCTTTGCCATCCCGCGCCACCAGGATTTCTTCTCCGGGTGTCAGAAACAGCTCGATCCCTTCCCAGGCGTCGGTGATCAGGCACGCGGCGGCGCCGGCCGCCTCGAAGACCCGCGTCGCCGGAGAAAAGCCGATCGCCGCCATGCTGTCGCGCGCCACGTTCAACACCGCGAGAGCGGAGCAATTGAAGCCGTTGTGCTGGTCGGTCGGCACATGGCCGATCGCGCGGACGTTCTCCGGCATCGCATGACCCGGCCAGCCGGCTCCGCCCAGCAGAAATCGGCTGCCTGCCAGCATGGCCGCCGGGCGAAGGAAAAACTCCTCTATCCGGACTTCCCGGTCAGGCAACCGGTTCGCCAGCAAAGCGAGATCGGCGGCGAATTCCGGTACCGGCGAAACCGGATAGTGGGTCGTGGGATCCAATGCATTGTAGATCGGCACGCACAGCCTGGCGCCCAGTGCGTGATAAGCCCCCACAACCGGCGGGCCGCCGCCATAGGTCAGCACCAGATCGAGCCAGGGCAGCGCATCCCGCAACACCGGTTCCCCGCCGGCGCGCAACGCCGCGATTGTCGCAGGCGCATCGACATCCCAGAAGATCCGCACGGCGTCCGGACGCGCCGCCCCCATCACCCAGCGCAGCAACTCGTTATCGAATACGCCAACGCCGCTCGCCTTCACCACCACATCCGCGGCGCCGGCTTCATCGATGACGCTGCGCAGACCGTCCTCGGTCGCTGGATAAACACGCACGCGCGCCCAATCAGGCGGCTCTATATCGCGATGCTGCTGCCGCTCGAACGCGTCAGGCTCGTAGAAGGTGATCCGGTGCCCAAGCGCCGCCAGGGCGCGGAGCAATCCCCGGTAATAGGTCGCTGCGCCGTTCCAGTAGGACGACAGCAGGCTCGATCCGTAGAATGCGATGTTCATGCCGCAATCGCCGGGACGCGAAGGGACGCGACGATGGCGAGCAACTCATCGACGCGATGGGTGCAACTGTGGCGGCGCGCGATCGTCGCCAGACCGTGCGCGACCAGCGACTTCCGCAGGCCGGGATCGTGCATCAGCGCCTGTAGATGCCGGCGCATTTCGTCGCCGGAGCGTGCGACGAGATAATCCTGGCCCGGATGGAATAATTCTTCCGTATCCTCCCATTGCGTGCAGACCAAAGGAATGCCGCAGGCCAGCGCCTCGAATACACGGATCGTGGGTATTCCCGGCAACGTCTCGACGTAGAACCGCCGGGGCACATGCACCGTCGCCATGTGCCGCGCGAAACAGGCCGGCACATCGGCGTTGGCGATCCATCCGCGATAACGGGCGCCGTGCGCGGCAAGAGCGGCGAGAGCTTCCGGCGGATACCGCACGCCGTACATGTCCAGCGGGATGCTCAGATCGCGACTCGGCTCAAGCAGATCAGTGCGCAACTCCTCGCTGCGTTCACCGTCGCCCCAGTTGCCGATCCATACCAGGCCGGACCGCTCCGGTTCCTGCGTGGGCGGCCGGAACAAGGTGGTATCCGCCGCTTCGTGCCAAACGAAAACACGCCAGCCGCGCGCACGGTAGATGCGCGCCAGCGATTCGCCGAACGCCAGCACGCCGTCATAGCCGGCCAGGTCCAGCCGATCGAAGAATGCCGGATCGCTGACGGCTCGGTGATGAGTGTCGTGGAACAGCAGAACGAACCGCGCGTCCCGCCGCAAACGCCCGAGCGCCGCGATCAGCCCCGGCTCGTTCCATTCGTGCACGAGCACCAGATCGGCGCCATCGACCGCCGGTGACAAATCGCTGGTCGGCGCATAAACGACCGGGGCCACGGCGGGATGTTGCTGCTGGAAGCGGTCCAGGGCAGCTATGCCCTGGTCGGCGACCAGGTTGGTTGCGCTCCAGGCGTCCTCCGGCTCAAGAGCCTGAACGTCGTGCCCGCGAACGAGCAGCTCTTTCAACACGCCGCGCAGGAAATGCGCGTTGCCATGATTCCAGCAGGACCGCAGCGAATGTGTGAAATAGAGCACGCGCATGGCCGCGTCCCTCAGGCCGCCTGTCGCGAGCGCTGCGCCAATGCGTCCCGGTGCACGGCGAGCGTGGCGGCGGCCATGCGCTCGGCGGTGTAGCGCCGCGCCCGTGACGCGGCGGCGGTGCCAAGCGCGGCACGCTGCTCGGGCTGGTTCAACAGGTCCCGGACGGCAGACGCAAAGGCATGCGCGTCGCGCGGCGGGCAGAACACCGCCGCGCCTTCCCACAACTCGCGGAAGCTCGCGATATCCGACAGAACCAAGGGCAAGCCGGCCATCGCCGCTTCCAGGACTGCGAGGCCGAACGGTTCATACAGCGCGGTAGAGACGAAGAGGCTCGCGCATGCATAGAGTGCCTGCAGTTCGGCTTCGCTCAGCACGCCCGGAGTGCACAAATTGGGAAAGGAACGGGCGATACCATCCGGCCCGTGCAGCGGCCCGGCGGCGACCACTGGCGCCTCCAGCAAGCGCGCGCACTCATCCAGAAGCGCGATGTTTTTGCCGTCATCCCACAACCGGCCCGCGGTAAGCACCATGGGGCTACGATCCTGCTTCGCGTCGACACCGATCATGCGCCGCCGGCCGTTATGCACCACGCGAATGCCGAACCCCGTGCCATGGGCCTCGCGTAGCAACCCGGCAAAGGCGTGCGACGGTGCGATCGCCGCATCGGCGCGGTGCAGCCCCTCCCCGGTCGCCTCGTGACGCCAGGCCAGGTCCGACGGCAGTGGGCCTGATCGAACCGATCGCCACCACGTGCCAACGCAGGAATGCGCTACGGCGACGACCGGCATCGACCAAGATGCGTGTCCGACCAGCGCCGGCGCATGCAGATGCGCGGTGTCCGCCTCGGTCTCCTCAGCGATCCGCGCAAGGTGCTGGCTGGCGTCCTTCAAGTCTGCCGGGGCCGCGGCAGTCCAGTCCAGCGGAAGGTCCGTGCACATGAAACCGACGCCGGCCGGCAGCGTGCTCCGCTGCGCCGCGTCGGGCGGCGGCCCGAGCACCGCCAGGATCACTTCGATGCCGGATTCAGTAAACCCCCGCGCCAGGTCGAGCGTGTAGGGCCACACACCGCCCACCGCGTCGGCCGTCATGAACACGCGGCGCGGACTCACCCAGCCAGGCATGCGGCCTCCAGCTCCCGCAACGGCAATGGCGCCTCGTCCTGGATGTCGCTGAACCGGCGAAACTGCCGCAGATAGTATTCATGCGCCCGTTCCCACGCCGTATCGTCCGGCTCACCCCAGAGGCGACGATAATCGGGAGAGCTCGGATACGGATACAGCGGCACCGGATCGTTAGCCCATACCCCGTTCCGCTGCAGCCGCTCGCGCCAACGTGCCACCATTTCGGTATCGTCCGCCGGCATCGCGATCAGGTTGGCCTGCACAAAAGGCACATGTTGGCGCGCCAGGATCAGCCTGTCGGAAAGCTCGTCCGTGCTCATCCGGCAATTCTTCGCCAGTTCGTCGCGCCCTGCTTCCGTCAGGCTCTCCACACCCGCTTCGATGGAGACGCAACCGGCGCGGCCCAGCAGCTCGATCATCTCCGGCTTCCACAGGTCGATCCGCGTCTGTACACCGAACGCCACGTCACGCCGGACCAGCGCCTCCAACAAAGGCCGGTTCGGCAGGAAAATCTCGTCGATGAAGTAGAGATATCGCACGCCCTGATCGAGCAGCCCGTCGATCTCGTCCAACAGGATCGAAAAATTCCGCCGCCGGTAATCGTCACGGAAATCGATCTTGGCGCAGAAGGTGCAACTATAGGGGCAGCCGCGCGACGCCTCGACTTCCGCTCCGGGGCCGACAGGCTCGCTATCGAAGCGATGGTGGTGATGGTGATGCCGCGCGATCCACGCATCGGGCCAGTGCAGCGGCGGCAGATTAGTGAACCCCCCCGCCTGCACCGGGCCATGCAGACGCGGCACGCCGTCGCGCCATGTCGCGGTGCCGGCCACATCGCTGTCCGGATTGGCGGCGAGCGCGGCAATCACCTCCTCGCATTCGCCGCGCACGACCACATCCACGCCCAGCTTGCGCAGCGTCGCAGCCGGTGTGGCGGACCCATGTGGGCCGACCGCAACCGTCCGCCCGCCATCCTGTCCGATTGCCCGCAGCATGGCGCGCGGGACGCGCAGCTCGGGCGGCGCGCAGCGCCAGAACAGATAAGTGGGCGCCGTGGTCAGCACCGTCATCTCGGGCGCGAATGCAACAATCTCCCTGGCCAAATCCGGAATCGACACGTCCCGTAAATGGCCGTCGAACAGCGCGGCCTCGTGTCCGTCCCGCTGCAGCAACGCCTTGGCGTAGCCAAGCTCCAGCGGCAGATGCGGCTCGCGGCAGCCGAAATAGATGCTGCCGGTAAAATCCCAGAGCGGATTTACCAGTGCAACCCTCACGACCCTGCCCCGATCATCTCAGCCGCTGCGTGGCGGGCGCGGCTTGGCTCCTGCAACGATCCGGCCAGCATCCGCATCCCCTCGCGCCACGGCACCGGCGTCGGCAGGTCCAGCGCGGCGCTCACGCGCCGGCGGTCAGCCACGAAATAACGCTGGTCCCCGGCGCGCCAAGCGTCGAACCGCACGTCCGGTCGATAGCCGAGGATGTCCCCGATCTCGGCGATCACCTGCACCAGGCTGACCGCATTTGCCGGGCCACCGCCCAGGTTGAAGGCCCGCCCGCGCACCCGGTCCATTCGCGCCCACGCGGCGATATAGGCATCGACCGCATCGTCCACCCACAGAATGTCGCGCACCTGCCGCCCATCGCCGTAAATCACGATCGGCTCGCGCGCCAGGGCGCGCAGCAGGAAATGCGCGACCCAGCCCTGGTCCTCGGTGCCCCGCTGCCGCCGCCCGTAGATGCAGCTCATGCGCAGCACAGCGGTGGGGATGCCGAAGCTGCGCGCGTAATCCAGTACATACTGATCCGCCGCCCCTTTCGAGCAGCCATACGGGGTGTGGAAATCCAGCGGCCGCGTCTCGTCCACGCCCCAGCGGCGCAGCGCCGGATCCGCCGGTCGATACGCCGTGCCGTCATCCTCCAGCACGATGTCGCGCAGGTCGCCATAGACTTTGTTCGTGCTGGCGAACACGACCGGTGGCGGATCACGGCGCCGGCGCAACGCCTCCAGCAACGCCAGTGTGCCACCCACGTTGGTTTCGAAATCATCCAACGGATCAGCCAGGCTGGTCGTGACCGCGACCTGCGCCGCCAGGTGAAACACCGCCGAAGCGTCGCGCGCGGCGTCCCGTATAGTGGCACTATCGCGGGTATCGGCGATCGTCGCACTGATGCGGTGCGGATGCCGCTGCCGCAGCCAGTCCAGATTCTCCTCGACGCCGGATCGGAGAAGCGCATCGTAGATCAGGACGTTCCGCCCCTCGCGAGCCAACCGGTCGGCCAGGTTGCAGCCGATGAAACCGGCGCCGCCGGTGATCAGCACCGGGCGCACGGCCGTGCTCATGCGACCAGGCCGCGGGATTCCAGCTCCCGTCTGGCTTCCATCACCCGGTCCACCGCGCGCTGCCGCCGCGCCCATTCGACCAGTTCGGGGAGGCTGGTTTCCAGCTCATGTTCGGGCACGAACCCAAGCTGCTCGCGCGCCAGCGTGATGTCGGCAAAACAATGCCTTATGTCGCCGACGCGGGTCTTGCCGGTAACCTCCGGAACCACATGCTGCCGGCCCATGGCGCGCGCCAGCGCTTCGGCGATCTGCAGGATCGTCACCTCACGCCCGCTGCCGATGTTGAACACCCCGCCCGCGGCTTGCGGGCTTTCCAGCGCCAGCCGAAACGCCCGTGCCACATCGCGGACGTTGACGAAATCCCGTCGCTGCTGCCCATCCTCGAATACCAGCGGCGGCTGACCGTTCAACAAGCGCGCGGCGAAGATCGCCAGCACGCCGGTGTAGGGGTTGGACAGCGCCTGGCCCGGCCCGTACACATTGAACAGCCGCAGCGCCACACCCTCCATCCCATAAGCCGCGGCGAGCATCAGCGTCAGCCGTTCCTGTGCGTATTTGGTCAGCGCATAGACAGAGGCGAGCGAGGGGCGTTTCCATTCCGGCGTCGCCACCGGCTGCAAGGCGCTGCCGTCCTCGGCCACCGGGTCCCATCGCGCACCGGACTGGCGCTCGGCATCCTGCACGGGTCTGCCGTGTTCGGTGCGGTAGAGACCCTCGCCGTAGATGCTCATCGAGGACGCTACAACTACGCGTTGCACCGGACGCTGCGCCAGCACCTCGAACAGGACCGCGGTGCCGAGATCGTTGGCGGACACATAGCGTTCAATCGCATACATGCTCTGGCCGACGCCGACCTCGGCCGCGAGATGCACGACCTTGCCGACGCCTTTGAGCGCACGGGCGACCAGCGCGCGATCGCGGACATCGCCTTGCAGGAATTCGGCACCGCCACGCACGATGGTGCGGGCTGCATCCGGGCCATGCACCTGATCGATCAGGCTATCCACAACGCGCACGCGGTAACCGTGCGCGAGAAGCTCCGTCGTGATATGGCGGCCGATAAAGCCTGCCCCTCCGGTTACCAGAACCGTTTCGAACATACGTCTGCCCGTGCTGCCCAAAGGAAGATGCGACGCGAACGCGTGGGGTAGCTGCCACAGGGTCGTGGCTGGGGTGCAACGTTGGCGGAGGGGCGCAGGTTTCAGGCCAGGAGGAACAAACACGCTTGTAGCTTCACATTCCCGTGCAGTTACACGGGGAATTGATCGTCAGGCGCGCTGGTGAAAGCCAGGCAGCACATGAGCGGCATAGAACTCGATCACGCGGCGCTGATCCGGTTGGCCGCTATGGACGTTCACGATGCTCACGCCGCTGTCGAACAATTCGTGCAGCTTGTTGATATGCACGTTCGGATCGGTTCCCACCGCCCATCCCTTCACCACGTCCTGCACCGGAACCTGCTGGTCCGCGAGCTGCTGGATCCGCACCGGATCAGGGACATTATAGTAGGTCTTGAACGCCTTCGGCCCGAAGCGCCACAGCTCGGCGGCTTGGCGCGCATCCGCTTCGCCCCCGACCACCACGTATTGCTCGACCAGCACCGGCATGCTGTTCGGGTCCTTGCCGGCTGAGCGGGCACCGTCTTCCCATTCCGGCTTGTGCTGTTTCCAGGTCTGCGGATCGGTGATCAGCCCATCGCCATGCACGCCGGCCAGCCGCATGGATTTCCGCCCGTTCGCCGCGGTCAGCAGCGGGATCGGCCGCGCCGGCGGGTCATACAGCCTCGCATCCACGGTGTAGTATGTGCCCTTGTGGGGAACCGTCTGCCCGGTCCAAAGCTGGCGGATAATGCCGATCGCCTCGATCAGCCGGTCCCAGCGCTCCTGCCATTTCGGCCATAGGCCGGTCGCCGCCTGCTCATTGAGTGCCTCGCCCGAGCCGACGCCGAGGAAAATCCGCCCCGGATACAGATGACTGAGCGTGGCGAAGGCTTCCGCTAGGACGCCCGGATTGTAGCGCAGCGTCGGGCAGGTCACCGTCGTCCCCATCCAACTGCGCGTCGTTTTGGCGCCCAGCGCGCCGAGCGTAATCCAGGCTTCCCCCGCATGGCCTTCATTGGCCTGCCAGGGCTGGAAGTGATCGCTCGTGGCGAGCAGGTGAAAGCCGGATCGCGAGGCCAGCGCGCCGATCTGCATCAGCTCTGGCACGGGGAACTGCTCGTGGGCCAGCATGTAGCCGATCATGCCCCGGCGCAGCCCACCTCCCGCCGAATGACCGATGGACTCCGGCGTCGATTGCACTGCGCTTGCCGCTGTCTGCGCCTGCGCCGCCGACAGTCCCAGGGCCGATGCACCGGCCATCGCCGTGGTCCAGCGCAACAGGTTTCGCCGGTCGGTGGACAGGCCGGCGCCGGACTCGGCAACGCGATGCTCCGACATGACAAAGCCTCCCGATAAGCGCATCCGTGACGGATGCATCCGCCGACCAACGGCGCATCCCGGTCAGGAGTTCCCTGTCCGCTTGACGCTGCCGAGGGCGGTGAACCATCATTGATCGCAGCGAAAGGCAGCGAGCAGCCCTTGCGCGCAACCACAAAGAACTCGGGGAAACGCATGAAACCAGAACCGACCGGATCACTCCGGCGCCGTCCGGTGTTGATCGGCGCGGCAGCGGCGGCGCTCGCGGCGCCGACCATCCTGCGCGCCGCCGAAGGCAAGCATCTGGCTTATCTCACGCCGGGTCTCGACCTGCCGTTCTGGCGCGTCCTCGCCAACGGCATCGACGCGGTCGCGCGGAAGAACGGCGGTGGCTCCACAGCCTATGACAGCCATAACAACGCGCAGACGCAGATCCAGAACGCGCAGGACGCGATCGCCCGCAAGGTGGACGGCATCCTGATTTCACCCACCGACAGCTCCACCTGCCCGTCGGTGCTGGCGCTCGCGCAGAAGGCCAACATCCCGGTGGTGATCGCCGACATCGGCACCGATTCCGGGGAGTATGTTTCGTTCATCATCTCTAACAACTACGAAGGCGCCTATGGGACCGGCAAAGTGCTTGCGCAGGTGATGACCTCGAAAGGTTGGAATAAGGGCACGGTCGGCCTGGTCACCATTTCGCTCGCCCGCCTCAACGGCCAGGCGCGGACCAATGGCTTCATGAAGGCGATGACCGAAGCCGGCATCAAGCAGGGCGCGTTGTCGCAGATGCAGACCTACACCTCCGACGAGACGTTCAAATTCGTCCAGGACATGTTGACTGCGCATCCCGACATGCGCGGGCTGTTCGTCGAGACCGACCAGCCGACGCTCGGTGCGTTGCGTGCCCTGCACGCCTCGCGGCGCGACAACGACGTGGCGGTCGCCGCCTTCGACGGCATCCCGGAATTCGTGCCGCTGATCGAAAGCGGCAGGCTGGTCGCGGTGGGCATGCAGCAGCCGTATCTGATGGGCGTGCGCTCGGCCGAGGCGATGTTCGACCATTTCGCCGGCAAGACGCCGCCCAAACAGGTGCTGGTGCCGATCATGGTGGTGAGCCAGGACAACATCGCCAAGCTGTTGCCGGACATCAAGCAGAACGTGTTCGGCCAGGCATAGCGTCAACGCCGCACCGCGGATGGCGCTGCTTTCGCTTGCCGACATCCACAAGCGCTTCGGCGCCACGATAGCCCTCGCCGGTACCCGGTTTTCCCTAGAGGCCGGCGAGGTGCATGCGCTGGTAGGCGCCAACGGTGCCGGCAAATCGACGCTCGCGCGGGTGATCTCCGGGCATATCAGGCCGGACTCGGGCAGCATCCTCCTGCATGATCGCCCGGTGCAGTTCGCCGGCGCGCGAGAGGCGATCCGCGCCGGCATCGCGATCGTCACGCAGGAAACCTCGCTGGCACCTGACCTCTCGGTGCTGGAGAACATCATGCTGCCGCGCCTGGGCATGCCCGGGCGGCTCAACTGGCGGGGGATGCGGCGCGACGCTCAGCGCCTGGTTGCCCGGCTCGGCGGCGAGGCCGGCGTGGAGATCGATGCACGGGTGCGCGACCTCTCGGTTGGCCAACGCCAGATCGTCGAGATCCTCAAGGCGCTCGCGCTCGATTCGCGGATCATCATTTTCGACGAGCCGACCGCGCCGCTGTCGCCGCACGAAGCCGATCTGCTGTTCGATATCATTCGCAACCTTGCCGGCGCGAGGCACGGGCTGATTTTCGTCTCGCACCGGCTGGAGGAGATTTTCGCCCTCTCCGACCGCGTCACGGTGCTGCGGGAGGGTCAGGTCGCCGCCGATGCCGTCCCCACCGGCGCGCTCACTCAGGGGGAACTTATCCGGCTCATGGTCGGCCGGGAGCTGTCCGATATCTATGCGCGCGCCGACGCCACGCGGCGGCCCGCGCCAGGCAAACCGGTGCTGCGCGTCAGCCATCTGTCGGCGCCCCCCAAGGTGCGCGACGTCTCGTTCACGGTCCATGCCGGAGAGATTCTCGGCCTCGCCGGCTTGGTCGGGGCGGGCCGTTCGGAAACGCTGGAGGTGCTGTTCGGCCTGCGCCCGGCCCGACGCGGCACGATCGAACTCGACGGCGTGCCCTTCACGCCCGCCTCGCCGCGCAATGCGATCCGCGCCGGTATTGGGCTGATCCCCGAGGACCGGCGCACGCAGGGCACGGTGCCCGAGTTCTCCGTGCGGGAGAACCTGCTGCTCGCTCATCTCGGCGCGCATCGCGGTGCTGGTCTCGCCTATGGGCAGCGCGAATCGGACATCCGCCGCCTGCTGGCGTTGCTCGGCCTGCCGGAGCATCGCCTGTTGGACGCCAACCTGCTCACCTTCAGCGGCGGCATGCAGCAGAAGATCATCCTGGCGCGTTGGCTGGTCCTCTCCCCTCGCCTGCTGCTGCTCGACGAACCCACCCGCGGCGTCGATATCGCCACCCGCAGCAGTATCTACGCCCTGCTGCGCCGGATCGCCGGCGAAGGCGTCGCCTGCGTGGTGGTCAGCTCCGACTTCGAGGAGGTGATCGGGCTTGCCGACCGTGTGGTGGTGCTGAGCGATGGCGTGGATGTCACCTCCATCCCGAGCGATCTGGTCGATATCGAGAAGCTCGGCATGTTCGCCGCGCCGCGCAGCTCGGCCGAGCGCACCCATACGGTTCTCGAGCGGCTGGCGGCCGAGCATGGCGGCATGGCGTTCTGGATCAGCATCGAAGGCGGGCGCGTGTTCTGCTTCGACCGCGTCGGCGGCGATGCGGCCGCCGATCCCGGCTTCACCGGCGGGGCATTCCCTGAGATCACCACGACCCGCATTCCGCATGCGCTGACCCGCCGCGCGGAGGGCTTCGTCATCGAGCCGGGTGGCGGGCTCGCCACCGTGCTGGTGCCGGTGCGCGGCCGGCACGGGCATGATTTCGGCCTGATCGGCCTGACCCTGCGCGGCGCCGCGCCGCTGCCTGACGGCGGAACCCTCGCCCGCGCCATTACGGCGGCGCTCGAGCCGCAACGCGAGGCGGCATGAACGACGCCACCGAGGCGCCGGCGCGCAGCCTGCGGCGGCGCGCGCTTCCTGCTCGCGCCCTGCGCCTGCTCGCCACGCAGATCGAGCTTCGTATGGCGCTGCTCATCATCGTGGTGATGGCGGTGCTGTCGCAGATCTCGCCGTACTTCCTCACCACCAACAACCTGCTCAACGTGCTGGACCAGTCGGTCATCGCCGGAATGGTCGCGCTCGGCCAGACGCTGGTGATCCTGATCGGCGGGATCGATCTCTCGGTGGGGTCGCTGACCGGTGTTTCCGCGGTGGTGCTCGGCCTGATCTTCCCGAAGCTCGGCGTGCCGGTTGCAGTGATCGGCTGCCTTGTCACCGGCGCGGGACTGGGGTTGGTCAACGGCGTGATCATCACCGCCGGCCGGATTGCGCCCTTCGTGGTGACGCTCGGCATGATGTCGATCGGCCGCAGCATGGCGTACGTGCTCAGTGGCGCCAGTTCGATCGGCAACATTCCCGAATCGCTCGCGACGCTTACCTCCGACACGCTGTTCGGCGTGCCGATCGATTTTCTCTGCTTGATCGCCGCGTATGCGATCGCCTGGATGTTCCTGACCTACGCCAAGGGCGGGCGCACGCTTTATGCGATCGGCTCCAACGCCGAGGCCGCGCGCATCGCCGGTCTTTCCATCCGGTTCTGGAGCATCACAGCCTATGTTCTATCGGGGCTGATGAGCGCCGTCGCCGCGGTGTTCCTTACGTCCAAGATCCTGTCCATTGACCCCATCGGCGGCGCGGGGGAGGAACTCGACGCCATTGCCGCCGTGGTGATCGGCGGCGCCAGCCTGTTCGGTGGACGGGGCTCGATCATCGGCACGCTTGCCGGCGTGTTCATCATGGTCTTCATCCGCAACGGGCTGAACCTGCTCAACGTCTCGCCGTATTGGCAGGGCACCGCGATAGGGTCGATCATCATCGCCGCCGTGCTGGTCGAGCGGCTGCTCTCCGGGGGGCCCCGGCAAGCCTGATTCGCGACGCCCCCACCTCTCCCGCGATGCCGCCGCGCTTCGACGAAGCACGGCGGGTGAGGGCCTAAGCGCGCGGCAGCTTCGGCTGATCCACAATCCGCAAATAAGGCTTCAGCGTCTTCCAGCCCTGCGGGAAGCGCTGCTTCGCTTCTTCATCGGACACGCTCGGCACGATGATCACCGGCTGGCCGTCCGTCCAATTGACCGGGGTTGCCACCTTATGGGCATCGGTGAGCTGCAAACTGTCGATCACCCGCAGGATCTCATCGAAATTGCGACCGGTGCTCGGCGGGTAGGTGATGATCAGCCGCACCTTCTTGTTCGGATCGATGATGAAGACGCTGCGCACCGTCACCGCCGGATCGGCGTCGGGGTGCACCATGTCATACAGATTGGAGACGGTACGGTCGACGTCCGCCAGCACCGGGAAATTCAGCGCCTGCCCCTGCGTTTCCTCGATATCCTTTTCCCAGCCTTTGTGGCTGTCGGCGGGATCGACCGAAAGCCCGATTGGCTTAACGTTACGTTTTTCCCATTCGGGTTTCAACCGCGCCACCTCGGCGAGCTCGGTGGTGCAGACCGGCGTGTAATCTTTCGGGTGGCTGAACAGCACGCCCCACGAATTGGCCAGCCATTGATGAAACCGGATTTTCCCCTGTGTACTGTCCTGCTCGAAATCGGGCGCAACCTGCCCAAGCTGGATCGCCATGATCTCCTCCTCCGGTATGGAACGGTGAGCCGCGTAGGCGGGATATGTGCCAGCCACCGGTCGCGGGCAAGGCCGCGGCCGGACAGAGACGGCGCTTGCCGGTTCCGTAGCGCGCTGCCACGCTCGGCCCAACGTCGCTGAAGGTTTGGCGCATGCGGTCGCTTTCCCCCACTCTACTCGTTTTACTTTGCTGCGCGCTGGCCGCACCGGCGCTGGCGGGGGGCACGTTGCGGATCGGCCTGAACGATGATCCGGACGCTCTCGACCCGGCGCGCGGCGGCACCTTCACCGGGCGCATCGTCTTCGCCGCGATCTGCGACAAGCTGATCGACACCGATGCCGAAAACAACTTCATCCCCCAGCTTGCGATAGGCTGGCAGTGGTCGCAGGACGCACGCGCGTTGACGCTCACCTTGCGCCGCGGCGTCCAGTTCCAGGATGGCACGCCAATGACCGCCGACGCGGTGCGCACCAACCTGGAACGCTACCGGTCGGCGCCGGACAGCGTGCGCAAGGCGGAGCTGAAACCCGTCTCAGCGGTGGAGGTCGTTGATCCCGACACGGTGCGCCTGGTGTTGTCGCAGCCCTACGCGCCGCTGATCGCCGTGCTGGCCGACCGAGCCGGCATGATGATCTCCCCGACCGCGATCGCGCGGCTCGGCGACAAGCTGCCGGACACGTTGCCCTGTGCCGGGCCGTTCCGGCTGACGCAGCGCGTTCCTCAGGACCGCATCGTGGTGGACCGGTTTCCCGGCTACTGGAACGCCGAGGCGATCAAGCTCGACCGGATCGTCTATGAGCCGATCCCCAGCACCACGGTGCGCCTGGTCGATCTCAAGGCTGGCCAGCTCGACATGGTGGAACGGCTGGGGCCGACGGATGTCGCGCAAGTGACCGCGGACAAGCGGTTGAAACTGGTCTCAACCACGGCGCTTGCCTACGATACCATGTCGATCAATGTAGCGAACGGACCGAACAGCCAGGCGCTGGGTAACCGGCTGGTGCGCGCCGCGTTGGAGGCGTCGATTGACCGCAGCGCCCTCAACCAGGTGGTGATGGCTGGCCAGTTCGTGCCTTCCAACCAGTTCGAGGCGCCGCATACGCGCTATTGGGATGCCGCGCGCACGGTGCCGCCGCGCGATGTAGCGAAGGCCAAGGCGCTGCTCGCGCAAGCCGGGGATCCACATCCGTCATTCACGCTGCTGATCGGCAACGACCCGGTGGCCGAGCAAGCCGGCCAGGTGATCCAGGCGATGGCCGGCGAAGCGGGGTTCGATGTGAAGGTGCAGGCAATGGAAGCGAACGCGCTGACCGCCGCAACGCGCGCCGGCAATTATCAGGCGGCGCTGGTGATCTGGAGCGGCCGACCGGACCCGGACGGCAACGTCTCGATCTGGCTGCAATGCGATGGGTTCCTGAACTGGGGCAAATACTGCAACCCTGCCTTCGATGCGCTACTGGCCCGGGCGCGCGCAGTCAATAACGTGTCACAGCGGCAGGCGCTGTACAAGCAAGTGGTGGACACGTATCTGCATGACCTGCCGCATATCGTGCTCTACCATTACAAGTGGCTCTGGGCCTTGTCCGACAAGGTTTCCGGCTTCGTACCGACGCCCGACGGGCTGATCCGGCCGCAGGGCATCTCGATTACACCGTAACGGAGAGACGCGATGGCAACATTCGATGCGGACACGCTGCGTGCGCTGCATGACCTGAAGGAAGTGGCGATCCGGACGGAGAAGCATCCAAACAGCGCGGTGACCATCTGGGTGGTGGTGGATGGCGACACGGTATTCGTTCGCTCGGTAAAGGGCCCTAGCGGCCGCTGGTACAAGGACCTCGCCGCCGGCGGGCCGGCGACGCTCGAATTCGACAGCCGCAAGCTGCCCGTGCAGGCCACCCCGGCTACCGACGCACGATCGCTGGAGCACGCCAGCCAGCAGTACCTGTCGAAATACAGCTCGAGCCCCTACGCGCAGTCGATGGTTCGCGACGAGGTCCTGCCGACGACCTTGCGGCTGGAACCAAGATAAAGACTCACCACCGAGTCGCAGAGACGGGGAGGATTATACGAGCCGCCCCGTCCGAGGCGGCAAGCTCTGTCTGCGCTTCGAAGCTGGCAACGCCTCGCGACGACGATAGCGGAATATAAATCCCTCTCCCCGCCTCTGTGTCTCCGTGGTGAATCTTTCTTCTTGCTTGTTTACGCCCGCTGCACGCCCCAGAACAGGACATTCGCGCATCTCACGAAACCGCTCAGATCGCTGCGGAATGCCGTCGGCTGAAAAATCTGCCCGAGCGGTATGAAGGGCACCGTCTCGAACGCATGCAACTGGATCTGCTCGCAGAACTTCTTCTGCGCGGCAAGGTCAGGCGCGTTGAACCAATCCCCCCGCAGTGCTTCCAGCTTCGGATCGGTTGGCCAGCCGAACCAACCCTTCCGGCCATTGCCGCGCAGCGGGTAGGAGCTGCCGGGATTCGACACGGCCAGCCCACCCCACAAGGTGCAGAAGCTGTTCCATCCGCCCTGGTCGGGCGGGTCCTGCTTGGCGCGGCGGCTCACCAACGTCGCCCAGTCCATCGACTGGAAATCGACGTTCAACCCGAGCTGTTGGAACAGGCTGCGCGTCACCTGCGCTTCCTGTTGCAGGGCATACTGGTCGGTGGGCGACATCAGCACGATCTTCTCGCCCTTGTAGCCCGACTCCTTTACCAGTTGCTTCGCCTTGGCGATGTCGCGCGGGCCCGAAAGCACGCTCAGCCCCGCGGTGTTCGCCATCGGCGAGCCGATAATGAAATACCCGGCTGGATATCTGCCCAGGTCGAGCTGCTCGCCGACCATGGATTCCACGTATTCCTTCTGATCCACCGCCGGCAGTAGTGCCTGCAACAGTTTCGGATTATCGAATGGCGGATACAGGTGATTGAAGGCCAGAACCCCGAGCCAACCGAGCGGATCGAAGGTCGCCACCTGCACGCCTTGCGACTTGCGCAGCATCGGCAACAAGTCGATCAGCGGCAGCTCGACCCAGTCCACCTCGCCGGTCTGCAAGGCGGCGGCGGCGGTCGCCGGATCCTTCTGCACGATCCATTCCACGCGGTCGAAATGCACCACCTTGCCGCCGGAGAAATATTGCGGCGGCTCCTGCCGCGGCACGTATTTGTCGTTCTTGGCCCAGGCCGCGCGGGCGCCGGAGACCCATTCGTCGCGAAGAAAGCGGAACGGGCCGGAGCCGATATACTCCTTGACCTGCTCGGAAGCGGGCGTCTTCGCCATCCGCTCGGGCATCATGAAGCAGTTCTCGGCGCCGAGGGCATATAGCATTTGCCGGAACGGCTGCTTCAGCCGGATCTGGAAGCGCTTGTCGTCGAGCGGCTTCACCTCGTTCGTCAGCGAGGCGAGATACTGGCCGAACGGGTCCTTCACCCACCAGCGGGTGATCGATGTCGTGCAGTCGATTGCGCGCACCGGCTCGTTATCGTGGAACAGCAGGCCATCGCGCAGGGTGAAGGTCCAGGTCAGCTCGTCAGACGACACCTCGCTGCCGGCGCACATCTGCGGACGCGACGTGAGCGAGTTGTCGATGCCGTACAGCGTGTCCCAGACCATGTAGCCGTTGTTGATGGCGACGGTCGCGGTGGTCCAGATCGGGTCGGGGTTGGCAAGGTCGGCCTGAGGCACGAAGCGCAGCACCTTGGCATTGCCCTGCGCGATAGCCGGCCGGGCAAGTCCGGCGGCGCCGAGCGCGGCAGCTCCCTTCAAGACATCCCTGCGTCGCATTGCCCCAGTTCCCCTGTGTTGTTGGTCGCACACTCTGCGCGGGGACGGTGCCGGCGTTCAAGCGGATCGGCCGGCAAGCTCCGCGGCGCCGGCTGCGTGGCGCTGGTGTCGCCGATATCGTCGATCAGCCGGTCGGTCAGCAACTGCATGAGCTGCATGGCAAAGGCCGGCCGCTGGAACCAAAGCTCGCGCGCCCTGGCGCCGCTGAGCGCCAGCAACACGCAATCGCTGCGCGCGACGACCGTCGCGGTACGCCGGCGGCGGCGAGACAGCACGCCCATCTCGCCGATGATTTCGCCCGCGCCACGCAACCGGCCGAGCTCGATCACCTCGACCTCGCCGCTGTCGATCAGAAACATCGCATCGGCTGGATCGCCGTGTCGGAACAGGGTCTCGCCGGTACGCAGCCGGCGCTCCGTCATGAGCCGGCGCAGGCGGCGCAGGTCGAACTCCCCCGACGCCCGCCCGCGGACCACATGCAAAACCTGCAGCAGGCGCCAGGAATTGACGGGCAGCAGCGCGAGGTGCAGCGCCAATACCGGATAAAGGCCGCCCAGCCAGCCATAGGCGATGAACAGCACATTGCTGAGCAGGGCGATGACGCGCAGCGGCAGCATCGTCGTCATGCAGAATGTCGCGAACACGGCCAGCGCCGCCGCATAGCCGATCAGCACTATGGGGCCGATCCCCTCGACAACGCGCGCCAGCTCCATGCCGCCTCCCGCCGTGACAGAGGTGTCTTGTCATGATAGCCAGCGGCGGCCCTGCCATGACAGCACCGCCTGACCTCACGAAGCCGCGTCCCGCGGCACCGTCACATCTGCCTTATGCCGTTATCGGCGTGTTGCTGGCGCTGCTGATGTTCGGCATCGCCGGGTTCCTTTGGTTCGGCGGCAGCCCCGCATCGGCAATTGGCGGGCCGTTCACGCTGGAGAACAGCGCCGGCCAGACCGTTACGGATCGCACTTATCGCGGCAAATACATGCTGGTCTATTTCGGCTACACCTACTGTCCGGATGTGTGCCCGACGACGTTGCAGGCGATGGCGAATGCGCTGGACGCGCTGGGAGCAAAGGCAAACGACATCGCGCCGATCTTCATCTCCGTCGATCCGGCACGCGACACGCCGGCGGTGATGAAGCGCTACACGGCGGCATTCTCACCGCGGCTGATCGGGCTGACCGGCACGCCGCAGGAGATCGCTAAAGTAGCGCGGGAGTATCACGTCTATTACGCGAAGCACGTGACCGGACCGGGACCGGACGATTACGGCATGGACCATAGCTCGGTGATCTACCTCATGGACCCGAACGGCCGCTTTGTCGCGCCTGTTGAGGAGGCCTCACCTCAACAGATGGCCGCCGACATCGGACGCTTGGTGCGTCAGGATTAGGATCCACCACAGAGACACAGAGACGGGGAGGATAACTCAGAAAATTCTCCCGTCCCGGCGTCTCTGTGGTGAATCTTTCTTACCTCCCCACCGCCACTCCCGGCACGTAATTCTTGCGCGGGAACTCCTCCCAATACTCCGTCAGCCCCTTGCCGCCGAACTTCTTGTAGGCGCGGGCGCGCAGGCGCTCGACATCGATATCGATACCGAGACCGGGCTCGGTCGGCAGCTCGGCCCACCCCTTCTCCACCTTGATCTGCCGCGTGGCCACGGCGCTGCACGCCTCACGGAAATTGACGAAATACTCCGCGATCCGGAAGTTTGGAATCACGGCGCAGACGTGCACGGTCGCGGCGAACCCGGCCAGCACGCTGTTGTAATTGTGTGGTGCCATCGCCACCGCCTGCGGCTGCGCCATCGCCGCAATGTCCATCATCGTCGTGATCCCGCCGATCGCGCAGATATCGGGATTAAGAATGTCGGCGGCGCGCCGCTCCAGCGCGTGGAAGAACTGCTCCTTCGAATAGAGCGCCTCGCCGGTGACGATCGGAATCGGCACAGCCCGGCGAACTTCAACCAGCAGCTCGATATTGTCGGCGAGGCACGGCTCTTCGTACCAGGTGATACCGAACTCGACCAGGCGCTGGCCGATGCGGATCGCGTGCGAGGGCGAAAAGCGCCGGTGCGCCTCGATCAGCAGCTCGAATTCCGGCCCGACCGCCTCGCGCATACGGCGGACGAAGTCGATCGCATAATCCTCATCGCGCGGATCGATATGCGTGCGCCAAGGGCCGGGGAATGGATCGAATTTCGCCGCGGTGAAGCCTTCCTCCTTCAGCTTCAGGGCGTGCTCGATATTTTCCTCGACCGTGCGGCCATGCGACCAGCCGTTGGCATAGACCCGCACATGCTCGCGCGAGCGCCCACCCAGCAGGTTGTACACCGGCTGGCCGGTGCGCTTGCCGAGTATGTCCCACAGAGCGATCTCGATGGCGCTCCAGGCCGACAGCAGCTCCATCGAGTTGCGGCGGATGGCGAAGTCGTCGAACAGCACCTGGCCGGTGTGGCGGATGTTGTAGGCGCTGCGGCCGATCACATAGGGCGCCATGCAGCGCAGGCACTCCTGGATCACCTTCTCCTTTCCGCGGGTGACATAGGCTTCGCCCCAACCATGCAGGCCATCTTCGGTCTCCACGCGGCAGAACAGCAGGTTCTTGCCGCTGCCGGGATGCAGCAGGAAGCCTTCGATATGGGCGATTTTCATCCGGTTCCCTCCTCTTAACCGCCGAGCACGGTCGCGATCTGCAACAAATCCTTCTTCCTGCTGATCGCTTTTGCTCGGCTGCAGCTTGCCTATAAGCTGGCCATATGGACACACCATCCGAGGTACTCGCCCGGGGCGCCCCCGCGGACGTGGAAACGGCGTCGGCCCAGGCGGCAGCGCCATCCCCCTTCTATGCCATCGGGCCCGATAGTCCGGAACGGTTCATCAACCGGGAACTCTCCTGGCTCGACTTCAACCACCGCGTTGTGGAGGAAGCGGAGAACGCGCGCCATCCGCTGCTGGAGCGGGTGCGCTTCATCTCGATCAGCGCGTCCAACCTCGATGAATTCTACTCGGTCCGCGTTGCCGGCCTGATCGGCCAAGCGAAGGCCGGGCTGGCGACGCATTCGCCGGACGGACGCACGCCGGCACAGCAGCTTGCCGAAATCAAGGTTCGGGCGGAATCGCTGCTGGCCGATCAGCAACGCGTATGGCGCGAGGTCAGCGCACTGTTGACCAAGGCCGGGGTCGAGGTCTGCGACACCGCCGCCCTGTCCGGTGAGGATATCGCCTGGCTGGACGCATGGTTCATGGAACGCGTCTTTCCCGTGCTGACGCCGCTGGCGATCGACCCGGCGCATCCGTTCCCGTTCATCCCGAACATGGGGCTGGTGATCGCGCTTCGTCTGCTGCGACACGCGGACGGACAGGTGATGAACGCGCTGATCCCGCTGCCCGCCCAGGTGGAGCGTTTCGTCCGCCTGCCGGGCGGGGAGCGGCCGATCCGCTTCGTGATGCTGGAAGACATGGTCGGCCGCTTCCTGGACAAGCTGTTCCCGGGGTTCCGCATCAGCGGGCAGGGAATGTTCCGCCTGATCCGCGATACCGATGTGGAGTTCGAGGAAGAAGCCGAAGACCTCGTCCGGTCTTATGAAACCGCCCTCAAGCGGCGGCGTCGCGGGATGGTGATCCATCTCACCCTGAGCGCCGACACGCCGGAGGAGCTGCGCGCCCTGGTCGCCGACGAGCTGGATGCCAGCGCGGAAGAGACCTTCATCCAGCACGGGATTCTGGGCGTCGCCGATCTGCGCCAGCTTATCGTGGACGACCGGCCCGACCTGCTGTTCTCGCCCTATACCCCACGGTTTCCGGAACGGATCCGCGATTTCGGCGGCGACTGTTTCGCGGCGATCCGGGCGAAGGACATCATTGTCCACCATCCGTTCGAGAGCTTCGACGTGGTGGTGCAGTTCCTGCGCCAGGCAGCGGGCGATCCCAACGTGATCGCGGTGAAACAGACGCTGTATCGCACCAGCCGCGACAGCCCGATCGTTAAGGCGCTGATCGAAGCTGCCGAAGCCGGCAAGTTCGTCACCGCCGTCGTGGAGCTGCGCGCCCGCTTCGACGAGGAGGCGAATATCCGCCTGGCCCGCACGATGGAGGCCGCCGGCGTGCAGGTGGTGTACGGCTTCGCCGCGCTGAAGACGCATGCGAAACTTTCCTTCGTGGTCCGGCGAGAGGCTGGGGCCGTGCGCTCCTATGCACATTTCGGCACCGGCAATTATCATCCGATCACCGCGCGCATTTACACGGACCTGAGTTTCTTCACCACCACGCCGGAGCTGACGCGCGATGCCGCGCGGCTGTTCAATTATCTCACCGGCTATGCCGAACCGGAGCGGATGGAGGCGATCGCCTTCAGCCCGCTTACGCTGCGTCATACACTGCAGGAGCTGATTGAAGGCGAAATCGCCTCCGCGGTCGCCGGCAAGCCGGCCGGCATCTGGCTCAAGGTCAACAGCCTGGTGGACGAGGAGTTGATCGATGCGCTGTATCGCGCGTCGCAGGCGGGCGTGAAAGTTATGGGCGTGGTGCGCGGCATCTGCTGCCTGCGTCCAGGCGTTCCGGGCTTGTCGGAGAATATCCGCATCAAATCCATCGTCGGACGGTTCCTGGAGCATGGCCGGATTTGCGTCTTCGCCAACGGACATGCGCTGCCGAGCCGCCATGCCCGGGTCTATATCAGTTCGGCCGATTGGATGATCCGCAACATGGACTGGCGCGTGGAGACTTTAGTGCCGATCCATAATCCCACGGTGCACGCGCAGGTGCTTGACCAGATCATGGTGGTGAATCTCAAGGACACGATGCAGTCCTGGGAATTGAGGCCGGATGGCGACTGGCGGCGGGTGCCGCCGGGCAAGAAGCCAGTCTCCGCCCACGATTATTTCATGACGAACCCATCGCTCTCAGGCCGCGGCTCGGCGTTGCACGGCGGTATGCTGCCATCCCCCATGACCGTTTTGCGGCGGCAGGACCGTGTGAACCAGGATTGACCATGCCGGCATTTCCTTCGAGCCAAGCGCGTCGCTGCGCCGTGGTCGATCTTGGCTCCAACTCGGTGCGCCTCGTCGTTTACGAAGGCAACACTCGCAATCCGGTCGCGATTTTCAACGAGAAAGCGGTGCTGCGGCTGGGGCGCGGCTTGCAGGCGAGCGGGCGGCTCAATCCAGACGGGGTCGGCCAGGCGCTGACCGTGCTGCGCCGCTATTACGCCGTCGCTTCGGCGATGGGCGCCGATCCGCTGGAGATTCTGGCCACCGCCGCGGTGCGCGATGCGAGCAATGGCGCGGAGTTCGTGCAGGAGGTGCAGCGGCACCTGCCAGGCGTGAGGATCCGGGTGCTGTCCGGGTCGGAGGAAGGCGAGTATTCCGCGCTGGGCGTGCTGTGCGGCATACCTGATGCAGACGGTGTTCTTGCCGGGATCGGCGGCGGGTCGCTGGAACTCGTGCGCCTGACAGCGGGAGAGTACGGGCCGGTGGAGACGCTGCCGCTTGGGGTGATCCGCCTGGCGGAGCGCTCCGGCAACGATCCGGAGCGGGCGCGGGCGATTGCCGAGGCCGATCTGCGCAACGTCGCCTGGCTGACCGAAGCCGAAGGGCGGGACCTGTATCTGGTCGGCGGTGCCTGGCGCGCACTGGCGCGCGTGCACATGGCGCAGGTCGGCTATCCGCTGCGCATGGTGCATCAGTACACCATCGGCCGCGAGGAGGCGCGCGAGCTCACCGGCATGATCGCCGTCGCCGGCCGTCGTGCGCTGGAGCGTCTGCCCGACGTGCCGCGACGGCGCATCGACGACCTGCCCTATGCCGCGGTGATCCTGCGGCGCGCGTTGCGCGCCACGGCGGCGCGGCGCGTGGTGTTCAGCGCCAGCGGGCTGCGCGAAGGCTGGTTCATGCAGTTCATGCCGCCGGAGACTCGCGCGCAGGATCCGCTGCTCGCAACCGCGCGTCGGTACGCCGAGCGGCTTGGTCGGGATCCCACCCTGCCGCCGCATCTGTTGACCTGGACGGCGCCGCTGTTTCCGCGCGAAACTGCGGAGGCTGCCCGGCTGCGCGAGGCAGCATGCTGGCTGTCCGATCTCGGCAGCCACGACCACCCGGAGTTCCGGGCGGAACAGGCCTTCCTGCGGGTGCTGCGGGACCCAGGGATCGGCCTTGATCACCCGACGCGCGCCTTCCTCGCGCTGATGGTGGCGGTGCGCTACGAAGCCGAGCCGGACACCGAATTCCTGCGCCTTGCCCGCCTGTTGCTGGATGTCGCCGCCGTGCATCGGGCCGAAGTGCTGGGGACGGCGCTGCGGCTGGCCTACACGCTGTCAGCGGGCACGCCTGACCTGCTGGCCGGTACGGCGCTGACGGTTTCCGGCAGCCGCCTTGTCCTGCGGCTCGATGCGGCGGCCGGCGTGTTCGCCGGGGAGAGTGTGCTGCGTCGGCTGGACCGGCTCGCGCAGGCGGTGGGGTTGGAGGCCACGACCGATACGCTGCGGCAGTTCGGCAGTGGCCGAAAAGGTTGACCCGCCGCGCCGCAAACGTCATCGCGAGCGGAGCGAAGCGATCCAGTGCCTTGCGGGCGCGCATTGTTGAATCAGCGGCGTAGATACGGAAGGGCCTGCTCAACCAGGTTGACGTAGTAGCGCAGCACAATCGGCACGATCGCGTCGTTGAAGACGTAACGGTCGCCATGCAAACCTTCGCCTGCACCGACATCGCTCGCGCCGATCCATGCGTAACAGCCGCCGGCCTCGCGGATCATGAAGGCGAAATCCTCGCAGCCGAGGCTTGGGCTGAACTCGGTCGAGACGTTCTCCGGGCCGACAACGGAAGCGGCGGCTTCGATCACACGGGCCGTCGCGTCTGCCGTACTGATGACGGGCGGATCGCCCTTCTTGTAGGTGAGTGTCGCCTATCGCTGACCAGAGCCATCTTTCCCGCACCTTCCGAGCTAACGCACGGCATCACGCCGGGCATGTTCAAACGCCTCCTCCCGGCCGCATGGTTAATTAACGACTGGCGGTCCAATCCCCGCTAGACAGGGCGGAATGACCAAGCCTCCCCGCCCGTGACGTTCATCACCGATTTCGCCGATGAGGCCGTGATGCTGCCTCTGGCTGTCGCGGTCGGCCTCATGCTGCTGCTGCTCGGCTGGCGGCGTGGGGCGCTGGCTTGGCTGGCGGCGCTGTGCGCCACGTTGGGCGCGATGCTGCTGCTGAAGCTCGCGATGATCCCGTGCGGGCCGCCGCCGCTGCATACGCCCAGCGGCCATACGGCTGCGGCTGCGGTTGTATGCGGCGGTCTGGCGCTGATCCTCGGGCGCGGCCGCTACACCGGGGCGGTGCTGCTTGCGGCCGCGGCGGCCGCGCTGGTGATCGGCCTGTCCCGCTTGGCGCTCGGCATGCACACCGCCTCAGAGGTCATCATCGGCGGCATCGTGGGGCTTGCCGGGGCGATGCTGCTGGTCCGGCTGGCGGGCCGGCCGCCGGCGCATCTCAACCTGCGCTGGATCGTGGGCACCGTCGTCGTGATATTGGTGCTGTTCCATGGGCTGCGCCTGCCGGCGGAGGCGGCCATACGCTTTCTGGCATTCCGGACCGCGCACGATTTCCGCATCTGCCAGATGCCCATGCGCAGCCAAGCGTGGCTTCAGCGTGCGGGATCGTCGCCGGATCTGTGAGCAGCGGCCTCGCGCCGGCCCTCCGCCCTTAGCCGATCGACGAGCATTTTGACGTTCTGCGTCTGGCTGCGATGCACCGCCAGCACCGCGTCGTCGGTGACCACCAGCACTGTATCGGAAAGACCCGCGACCGCCGCCAGCACGCCATCACTGCGGACGTAGCAATTGTCCGCGTCTTCCAGGATCGCATCGCCGATGATGACGTTGCCCCGTGTATCTTTCTCGCCGAGTTCCCATAGCGCGGCCCAGCTTCCAACATCTGACCACCCGAGATCGGCCGGGATCACCGCGGCGCGGCTGGTGCGCTCGGCGACCGCATAGTCCAGGCTGATCGAAGGAGAGGAAGCGAAAGCTTCGGGGTCGAGACGGATGAAGTCGCGATCCGAACGCCGTCCGGCCACAGCGGCGCGCACCGCCGTCAGTACCGTCGGCGCATACGTGTGCAACTCGTCCAGCAACGTCCGCGCCATGAAAACGAACATGCCGGAGTTCCAGAGATGCCGCCCGGAGGCCACGAATTCGGCGGCGGTCGCTGCGTTCGGCTTCTCGATGAAGCGCGCGACTTGATGAATGCCGTCGGCCGCCGACAACGGCGCGCCGATCTCGATATAGCCATAGCCGGTCTCCGCCGCGGTCGGCCGCATGCCGAAGGTGACGATGAAGCCGGCGTGGGCGGCGTCGGCTGCATCGCGCAAATGACGATGCAGCATCGCGACATCGGGGATCACGTGATCCGCCGGTTTCATCCACAGGACCGTGTCCGGGTCCGCTTCGGCGGCGAGCAGCGCCGCCGCGGCGATTGCCGGCGCGCTGTTGCGCCCCGCCGGCTCCAGCACGATGCGCGCACCGGCAATGTCAGCGGCGCGCACCTGCTCCGCGACCAGAAAGCGGTGCGCTTCGTTGCAGACGATGATCGGCGGCGCGAATGCCGGGCCGAATGCACGCAGCATCGTCTCCTGCAGCATCGACCGGTTGCCGGCGAGCGGCCAGAACTGCTTGGGACGGCTGCCACGCGACACCGGCCAGAGCCGGGTGCCGGCGCCGCCGCAGAGAATCACCGGAAAGATGGTCGGGTCAGTCACGGTGCGCAGGTTCTAGGGAGCAGTCGCCATAATTGTCCAGCAGTAACGGGGCCTCTTGCACGCATGTCGGGGTCGAGCCTATGAACGCGTAGATATCGATAATCAATCGAGGAAACCGTGCCCGCCCGCGGTGTCGCCGTCCATGCCGAGCTGCGCCGCCGCATCGTGCTGAACGAGCTGGCCCCCGGCACGCAGCTGACCGAGCTAGCCCTCGCCGGCGAGTTCGCCTGCAGCCAGGCGGCCGTGCGCGAAGCTCTGCTGCGCCTCGAAGGCGAAGGGCTGGTCCAGCGCGCCGGTCGGCAGGGCACCACCGTCACGGACCTGGATGCCGAAGCGGCATCCGAGATCCTCGATCTCCGCCGCCGAATCGAGCTGCGCGGCGCCCGCCGGGCGGCCCGGCGCGCCGGTGCCGGCGATCGCGACCGGCTCGCCCGGTTGCAGGAGGCCATGGACAACGCCGCCGCGGCCGCGGACGTGTGGGCCCTGATCGAGCACGATACGGCGTTTCACCTGGAACTGTTCCGCCCCAGCGGCCTTACGGCGCTGGGCCCCATTCTGGCGCGCTGCATCCTGCACACGCACCGATTCAAGCTCTGGGCACCCTGGCATCGCCGGCCCTTAGCCGAAACCGCATCGCGTCACCGCGCGATCCTCGCCGCTTTGCAGGCGGGCGATCCCGCCGCGCTCATGCGCGAGCTCGCGCTGCATCTCGATACCATCGTCGAGCATCGCACCGCCGCCTGAACCATGCCCACCAAAGGGAGAGAACGCGACCCATGAAACGCCGCCATCTGCTCGCCGCCACCGCCGCGCTGGCTGCCGCGCCGCTCAGCCGTCCGCATGCCGCGCGTCCGGTGACCGTGCGCTGGTGGTATCATTTCGACGATCCGAAAGCTTCGCCGGCGGCGCTGATCGACCGCTTCGAGAAAACGAATCCCGACATCAGGATACAGGCGGAAAACATCCCCTGGGGCGGCGGCACCGATTACGACAACCGCCTCTATACGGCGCTGATCAGCGGCAGCGGGCCGGATGCGGCGATGGTGAAGCTGGAGGCCATGCAGCGGCTGGCAGGCATGCAGGCGCTGCGCGACCTCGGCCCCTATACCGATGGCTGGCCCGCGCGCAACGACATCGCACCGGCTATCTGGAAAATCAACGCCGCCCCGGACGGGCACCGTTGGTATCTGCCGGTACAGGTACGTCGTGCTGTACCTATACGTCCGGCAGGACTGGTTCGCGCAGAAGAACCTGAAGCCTCCGGCGACCTTCCCCGATTTCCTGCAGGCCGCCGAGGTGCTGACCGGCGGCGATCGCTGGGGATTCGGCTTGCGCGGCGGGCCCGGCGGGCAGGATTTCTGGGCAACCTTCGTCCTTGGCGGCGGCGCGACCATGACCAAGGGCGGGCTCGTCTCGCCGGCGGCGCTGGCTGCCAACCGCTGGTTCATCGATCTCTATCGCACGCACCATGTCTGCCCGCCTTCGGCCCCGTCGGACGGCTTCCTGCAGACCATCAACAACATGAAGGCGGGGCGCACGGCGATGACGATCCACCATATCGGATCGGCCAACGAACTGGTGGCCGCGCTGGGCGATGCGATCACCGCCGTGCCGGTGCCGCGCGGTCCGGACGGTCAGGGCTGGGCCACATTCGGGGACGGATCGAACGCCATTTTTGCCGGTAGCCGCAATCCGGACGCTGCGTGGAAGTGGATCTCCTTCCTGTCGGAAGGCGACAACAATGTCGAGTTCAACAAGCTCTCCGGCCAGGTCACCGTGACAACATCCGGAGCAAAGAACTGGACCTTCGAACCGCAGCGCTTCGTCCAGGCCACGATCAACTCGCTGCCGATCGCCAAAGTGCTGCCCCCCGTGCCGCAGACCGCCGATTTCGTCCGCACGGTGTGGCCGCAGACCACGCAGAAGGCGCTGCTGGGAGAGATCACGCCCGATCAGATGATGCAGACCTTCGACAAGCTGTATTTTGGTTGATGCGTCCCGGCCGGGCAAGAAGCATCGAGCAGGCGCTGACACCCTGGGCGCTGTTGGCGCCGGCGCTCGCGATCACCGCCCTGCTTGTCTTGCTGCCGGTGCTCGACGCGGTGTGGATGTCGTTGCATCACGTGGTGCTGTTCGAGCCACTGAACCGCCCGTTCGTTGCGCTCGACAACTACGCGAAGCTGCTGGCAGACCCGACGTTCTGGCAGAGCCTCTGGCATTCGTTCATCTGGGTCGCTTGCTGCGTGTCGCTGCAGTTCCTGTTGGGCTTCGCCGCGGCGCTGCTGCTGCACCGTCGCTTCGCCTGGCGCGGCGCTGCCCGCGCGCTGATCGTCGTCCCCTGGGCGCTGCCTAGCGTGATCATCGGGCTGATCTGGACCTGGATGCTCGATTTCAACCTGGGCGTGGTGAACCAGCTTGGGGTGTGGCTGGGGCTACTGGCGCACCCGATCGCCTGGATGGCGCAGCCCGGCACCGCTTTCGTCGCGGTGATCGTCGCGCTGATCTGGCAGGGATTTCCGTTCTTCGCGGTTACTCTGCTGGCCGGTTTGCAGGCGATCCCGGCCGAGCTCTACGAGGCGGCGGCGCTGGACGGAGCCGGCACAGTCGGTTCGTTCCGCCATGTCACCCTTCCTGGCCTGGCGCCGGTGATGGCGACGGCGTTATTGTTGCGGATGATATGGGTTGCCAACTCGCTCGACGTGATCCTGGTGATGACCGGCGGCGGCCCGGGAACCGCCACCGAGACCCTCCCGCTCTACTCGTTCCTGCAAGCCTGGAGCGGGCTCGATTACGGCTACGGCTCGGCCCTGGCAGTCGTGCTGACGCTGTTGCTGCTGGGCGGCGTGGTTGCCTACGTGCTGCGGAGCGACGCATGAAGCGCCTGCGCCTGCTGTTCGGCACCGAGGCGCCGTTGGCACTCATCCTGGCATTCGGCCTGCTGCCCTGGCTGTGGATGGTGCTGTCATCCTTCCGGCCGGAAGCCGATCTCACACGCGTGCCGATCGCGGTGTGGCCAAGCACGCTGACGCTGGCGCACCACATCGAACTGCTGCGGCAGACGTCGTTTGCAGGCAACATGCTGAACAGCCTGATCGTGGCGAGCGGCGCGGTTCTGCTCGGTCTGTTGTTGGCGCTTCCCGCGGCGTACGCGTTCTCGCGCTTCCGCTTTCGCGGGCGCCGGCCGCTGCGGGTCATGTTCCTGGTAGTGAACATGTTTCCTGTCGTGCTGCTGATCCTGCCGCTGTTCGTCATCATGCGCACGCTCGGCCTGCTCGACACCTATCTCGCGCTGATCGCCGGCCACGCGACCTTTACGCTTCCCTTCGCGATTTGGCTGCTCACCGGCTACATGACGGGCATCCCGGGCGAACTCGACGAGGCGGCGATGATCGACGGCGCCTCGCGCTTGCAGGCGTTGCGTCTGGTGATCCTGCCATTGACGATGCCCGGAGTTGTTGCCGTCGCCATCTACCTGTTTATTGCATCGTGGAACGAATACCTGTTCGCGCTGATGTTCGCCGGACCCGATGTGCGCACGGTGACAGTCGCGCTGCAGATGTTCATCGGCGAGAACGAGGTGCATTGGGGCCTGCTCACCGCTGGCGGGACGTTGGTCGCGTTACCGGCGGTGTTGCTGTTCCTGGTCGTGCAACGCCGGCTGGTCAGCGGTTTGACAGGAGGAGCGGTGAAGGGATGAGCGACACGGGACTGCCGCCGGTCGGCGTGATTTCGATGGCCTATGCGCGGCCGTTCGGGCCTGAGCATCTGCCGCTGTTTACGCGCATGCGGCGCGCCGGCATGGAGTTTTGCGAGTTGTTGGTTCCCGAACCGAGTGAGCTCGATCCCGCCGCCGCCGGTCGCGCCGCCGCCGAAGCCGGGCTGTTTCTGGTGCTGGCGGCGCGGCTGAACCCGAGCCGCGACCTCGCCGACCCGGATGCGAATGCGCCCGGCATTGCTTATCTGCGCCGCTGCGTTGATGTCGCCGCCGCGTGCGGCGCGCGCCTTGTCGGCGGTCCGCTTTACGGCAGCCCGCTGGTGTTCGCCGGCCGCGCGCCGCGCCCGATCGATACAGCAGAGCGTGAAGCACGGATCGCGCGAGTGATCGCCGGTTTGCGGACGGCCGGCGCCTACGCCGCTGATCACGGGGTGACGCTGGCGATAGAGCCGCTGAACCGGTTCGAGACGGATTTCTGCAATACCGCCGCACAGGCATCGGAGCTGGCGGAGCGGGTGGATCACTCCGCGGTCGGGGTCATGCTCGATACGTTTCATATGAACATGGAGGAAGACGATCTGCCTCAGGCGATTTGCTACACTCCGCGCCTCGTGCATTTCCAGGCGAATGAGAACCATCGCGGCTTCCTGGGCAGCGGGCATCTCGATTGGACGGCGATTGCCCGCGCCCTGTGCGCGGCGCGGTACGGCGGGCCGATCACCCTGGAGCCGTTCCGCCGCAACGAGCGGGGTCTTTCGGTGCCGCTGGCGCAATGGCGCCAGCCGGCCGAGGACGAAGACGCGCATCTCGCGCACAGTGCCGCCCTGCTGCGCGCCGCTCTGCACGCGGCGCACGCATGATCCGCATCGGCTGGATCGGTTGCGGAACACATACCGGGGAGATGCTGCTGCCGCAGCTCGTGCGCCTACCGGTGCGTCTGGCGGCCGTCTGCGACAGTGACGCCGGACGCCTCGCCGCGATCGCCGACCGCTACGGCGTTGCCGCACGCTGCACCGATGCCGCGGCGCTGATCGCGCAACCCGGACTGGATGCGATCGGTATGGCGGTCGGCCCGGCGCAGCACGCGGCCTTCGCGCCGGCAGCGCTGGCGCGCGGCTTGCCTGTGTTCATCGAGAAACCGCCGGCGCCGAGCGCGCGCGAAGCAGAGGAGATCGCGTCGGCCGCCGCCCGCTCCGGCCGGCCCTGCATCGTCGGGTTCATGAAGCGCTATTCCACCGCCAATCGTATCGCCGGCAACGTGTTGCGCGGGAGTGCGTTCGGACGATCCGCCAGCCTCCTCGGCCAGTACATGACCGCCCCGACTTATTTCGCCGGCGATCCTGACTACACGGGATTTTTCCTGCACCACTGCGTGCATGCGATGGATCTCGTCCCCTGGTTGATGAATGAGCCGGTCGTGTCCGTTCAGGCGCGGGCGCACACGCTCGAACCTGGCAAGCTGCTGTTGCATGTCGGCTTCGGCTTCGCGTCCGGTGCGCTTGGAACCGTCATCATGGGCACGCACCAGTCGCGCGGCACCCCGATGGAATACTGGCAGGTGATGGGCGACCACACTCGCGTGGAGATACGCAACGTGCATGAGGTGCGCTGGTATCGCGCGCCGCCGTTCAAGGCCGGCGACCCCGCCGCCGCGCTGGATCCCGCACAGGACGCCTTGCTCTGGGAACCCAATCTGACGGCTGCCGCCAACGAGGACCACAAGGGCTACCACGCCTTGTTGTCGGCGTTGCTGGCGGCCGTCCGCGGCGAGCCCTCCGACGCCCCGACGATCGAGGATGGGGTGCGGGCGATGCGCGTGCTGGAGGCGATGCGCCGCTCGATCGACACCGGCCGCCCCGAGGCGCCTTGACCCGCTTGCCCGAAGCGCCTGGGCCTGCCACCGTGATGCGGGCAACGGAGGAAAAGCCTATGCAGGTCGAGATCGAATACTGCGGCGCGTGAGGCTATGAGCCGCGCGCCAAAGCGGCGCGGGACATGATTGTTGCGAACAAGCCCGACGCTCGGGTCGCATTGCGGAAATCGAGCGGCGGCGTGTTCGAGATCACGGTGGATGGCCGGCTGCGCTTTTCCAAGAAAGCGATGGGCCGGTTCCCGACCGAGACCGAACTGCTCGAAACAATCAGCTGACGTCCCGCCCGCCTCCGCTTCGAGCGGAGCGGCGAAGCAGCGCCTGCCGCGTGACGGTGGCGAAGCGTCTTCATAAACGGGGGAGGAAACCATGCGCGCACTTATTCTGGCGGCAGCGCTGTATCTGCCGGCTGCCGTCGCGGTTGCCGCCAACTTCACCGTCAGCAGCCCCGACATTCACAACGACGCCACGATTCCGATGGTGCACGTGTTCAACCAGGGCGGCTGCACCGGCGGCGACCAGTCGCCGGCGATTTCGTGGTCCGGCGAACCCGCCGGCACGCAAAGCTTCGCGGTCACGATGTACGATCCGGACGCACCGACCGGCAGTGGTTGGTGGCATTGGACCGTGTTCAACATCCCGGCGAGCGTGCACAGCCTGCCGGAGAACGCCGGTGCCGCGCAGTCCACGCAACTGCCGGCGGGGGCCGTTCAGGGGCGCACGGATTTCGGTTTCTCCAATTACGGCGGGCCCTGCCCGCCGGTCGGTGACAAGCCGCACCGCTACGTCATCACGGTGTTTGCGGTGAAGGTGCCGAAGCTCGATCTGGACGCGCAGTCCTCGGGCGCGCCGGTCGGCTTCCTGCTGCATTTCAACACGCTCGGCACAGCCAGGATTACCGGCCGCTACGGCCGATCACACTGATCTCCGGCCGGTACGCCTTGCCGGCGCCAGCCCGCTTTCGCATGATGGCGCTCGAACAGCCCCGAGCAGCCGCATGTCCCACACGCTTGCGAACGATCCGCAAACCGCCATCCGCGACGCCACGCAACGCGTCGAGCCGGGGCTGATCGAGATCCGCCGCGACATCCACGCTCATCCGGAGCTCGGCTTCGAGGAGGTACGCACGGCGGGGATCGTTGCGCGCGAGTTGTCTCGGCTCGGGATTGATCATCAGACCGGCGTCGGCAAAACCGGCGTGGTCGGGCTGATAGAAGGCGGGCGGCCCGGACCGGTGCTCGCGATCCGCGCCGATATGGACGCGCTGCCGATCGAGGAACGGACCGGATTGCCGTTTGCCAGCGCCACGCCTGGGCTGATGCATGCATGTGGCCACGACATCCACACCACCACCTTGCTGGGCGTCGCGGCGGTGCTGAAGGACCTGGCACCGCAACTCGCCGGTACGGTGAAGCTGGTGTTCCAGCCGGCGGAAGAAGGCGTGGGCGGCATGCGGGCGATGATCGCCGATGGCGTGATGGACGCACCCAGGATCGATTACGCGCTTGGCTTCCACAACCATCCGGACATGCCGGTCGGCACGTTCGGTTATGTGCACGGCGCCTGCCTCGCGGCCGCCGACCGGATCGAGATCACCATCGGCGGCAAGTCGGGACACGCCGCTTATCCGCACAACACGATCGATCCGATCGTGGCAGCCGCCGGATTGATCGTGCAGTTGCAAACGGTTGTATCGCGCGAGGTGCCGCCGACCCGCCCGGCTGTGGTCACCATCGGGGCGATCAATGGCGGCACGACGCACAACATCATTCCCGACGCGGTTATGCTGAAAGGCACGGTCCGCACCTTGCATCCGGAGGTGCGCGACCTCGTCGAGCAAGCGATCGCGCGGCACTGCGCCGGCGTCGAAGCCAGCACGCGGGCAGCCTGCGTGCTGGAATACCGACGCGGCGTGCCGCCGTTGATCAATGACGACCGGGTCCTTGAACCGACCGTGACGGCGGTGCGCAAACAACTGGGCGATGTGATCGCCGAGGGACAAGCGAGCCTGGGCGGCGAGGATTTCGCCCTGATGTCGGAGCTGGTGCCGGGTTTTCAGCTCCGTGTCGGTTCGTCGCAGCCCGGCCGCAACGACCGTCTGCACAACTCCGGCTACCAGCCGGACGAGCGCTGCATCGGCTTCGGCGTGCAGGCTCTGGCGCGCGCGGCGCTCGAAATCCTCGCGTGAAAATCTGCGTCTTCGGCGCCGGCGCGATTGGCGGCTGGATCGCCGGTCTGTTGGCGGAAAGCGAGGCGCAGGTCTCCGTGGTGGCGCGCGGCGCGCATCTCGCCGCGATCCGCGCGCACGGCCTTAGTGTCGAACTGCAGGCGCGCACGGTTACCGCCAAGCCGGCGGCGAGCGACGTTCCGGCCGAACTCGGCGCGCAGGATGCGGTGATCGTTGCGGTTAAGGCGCCGGCGCTGCCATCGGTTGCCGCGGCGATTGGGCCGTTGCTTCGCCGGGACACATCGGTTGCGTTCGTGATGAACGGCATTCCCTGGTGGTATTTCCGCGCCCATGGCGGCGCGATGGAGGGACGCCGGCTCGCGCGGCTGGATCCAAACGACGCAATGTGGCGCGCCGTCGGTGATCGCGTGATCGGCGGCATTGCATGGCCGGCAAGCTCCGTGCCCGCGCCGGGCGTTGTGCGCATGGTCAGCGGCGAGACACTTGGGGTGACGTTTGGTGAGCCGGACGGGTCGTTGTCGCCGCGGGTGCAGGCTTTGGCCGACGCGTTTCGCGCCGCCGGGCTTCCGGTCAATGTCACCGAGCGCATCCGCGACCTGATCTGGCAGAAGCTGATCTTCAACCTGAGCGCCGGGCCGATGTGCGTGTTGACGCAGACACCGGTGCGGGACACGCATCAGGAGCCGGAATTGGTCGCGACATCGCGCCGCATGTTGGCCGAGGCCGAGGCGGTGGCGCGCGCCATGGGCCGCGCTCCGGCAATTGACGTCGAACGCACGGTCACCATCAATACAGCGCTGGCGCACCGGCCGAGCATCCTGCAGGATCTGCAGGCGGGCCGGCCGATGGAGATCGACGCGCTCTATACAGTGCCGCTGGAGATGGCGCGCATGGTGGGTGTGGCGACACCGACGCTCGATTTGCTGGTGTCGCTGATCAAGGTTCGTGCGCGGGCAGCGGGGCTGTACGCGGAGGGCGTTGACGCGCCTTCGTAATCAGGCGTTGGCAGGCAGGCCGTGCGTCTGCATGAATTGCCGCAGCATGCCCGTAAGATCCGCCGTTTGCGCAGGCACCTGGCCGCCGGGCGTCACGTGGTCCACGGCTTTGGGAAGCGCCTCCGAAAGGACCTGGAGAATGGCGTTCGGGCTTGTGCCGGCTTGCGTCGCCCAAGTCTGAATTTCGTCCGGTGAGAACACCTTGGTCAGTTGATCCGTCGAGACCGGTTGGTTTTGGCCGTTACCAACCCAGGACTGCACCTGCGGCCCCAGGCCGGCAGCCTCGAATTTGGAGACAAGCGCCGCAACGCCGCCCGTGCCTCCCGTACCGCCCGCGACGATCTGTTGAATCATGCCGGAGATCGCCGATGGCTGACCGCCAGTTTGGCTGCCGGCGAGAATGTTGCCGACGAGATGGCCCAGTAATCCGCTCATTGTGGATACTCCCTTCCCCGAGCCACACTGTAGCGAAGTTTCTCCATTGCAGCGGCTGTTCACGGATTAGTGATCCGGCCGCTTTGGCGCCTAGCGGGTATTCGCGCCCATGCTTGGTCGTTGGGAACGATATCGTTCTTTGACTACGACTTGTATTGGGTGAAGTTAGCAGTTGCGCCCCTCGATTGCTCTTGTCGCCTGCCGTTCAGGCCGCAACCGTGCCCGCTACGTGCAAAGACGGCCCTCTCCGGCGGGCCCCGGGCAGGTGTGGGTCAACTCGCCATCGAAGATTTATCATTGCGCCGGCAGCAAATGGTACGGAAAGTCCAAGGGAGGCAAGTACACGCCGGAAGCGGAAGCCAAGGCTCAAGGTTTCCACGCTGAGCATGGTAACGTGTGCACATCTTAGGAGAAGGCTTTCCCGGGGAGCGCCGTCTGCCCCAGCACCCAGCCCTCCCAGCGTTGGATCCACGGATCCTCCGGGCAGGTATCGGGACGATTGCCGGCCAGCACGTTCAACACACACAACACGCCCAGCAGGCAGTCGAAGCGATCTTCTCCAGAGGCGTCCGCGCCGAATCCAGTTTCGATCGCAACCGCCAGATCCGTCTCCGCCTCCGCCAACAGCCCATCCATGGCGTAACGCAATCCGCGGCCGATGGCTGCTCGGTCTGATTGTCGCCGCTTGCTGCCGGAAAGCCGCAACCGCAAATGGCGCAGCGCCTCCGCCGGGTAGGTCTCGGCGATTGCCACCGCGTCGGGCCGAAGCAGCGAACGTAAGCCTCCGTGGAAAGGCCACAGCCGAACGTCCTTCCCGGATGTCAGCGCCGGGACGAGCATGTCGCGCCAGCCGGCGATCGCCGCCTTCCCCGTTTGGTTGGCGCCCAACGTCCAGAACAGCGGCGCGCCGGCGGGCCGCTCGGCGGTGGCACAGTCGCAGGCGCGCGACAGCAAGGCGGTCCCGGCCAGACCCAATGCCGTGGCATGCGCCATCCGTGTCATTCCCCGTACGCCACGGTCCGGATAGAAAGGACGATCGGGCGTCACCTCGGCGAGCGTCGTGCAGACGCGGAAGAAATCCGGCCGCGTCGCCGCCGTGGCGAGAAAATGCGGAAAACTATGCTCGGGCAATGCGGCCGCATAGGCGCGCGGCAAACCGAGCGGCAGATCGATCCCCAGCGCCACTGCCCTGCCGGCGGCTTCCTGGCGCAGCCCCGCTATGAAACTGGCAACGTCGCCGACCGGAGCCGGCGCGGCCACTCGCCAGACGCCGCCGACGAACCACGCCACCGCCACCCAACGCTTGCGCGCATCCACGCTCCAATCGGCATGGGCAACGAGCGCAGCTACAGCGGCTTGTGCGCCCGTTCCAACAGGCGGCCGAAGAAGCCGGGCCTCTTCGCCGCTTTGGCTGGCGCGGCACTCGCTTTCTCGCGTGAGCGCGCCTCGATCTCCTGCTGGCGCTGCTTTCGATTCGAGCCATTTCTCCAAGCTCATGCCGGCCTTTGCGGCGCGCTTTGCCTCGTAAGCGCGCTGGCCGTCGCTCAGGGTCTTCGTGGGTTTCACCATGGGAGGCGTTCTGGCAGCGCCGGCGGCCCGGTTCAAGGCCGAGCTGCTCAGGCTTCGCCGTGCCGGCGCAACACGAACCGCGCAAACCCGCCGAGCGCCGCATTGATCGCTATCCCGGCGACCGCCAGCAGCACCAGGGCGGCGAACATGCGGGGGATTTCCAGCCGGTAACCCGCCTCCAGGATGCGATACGCAAGTCCCGAGGCGAACCCGCCCGAACCGGCGACGAACTCCGCCACCACTGCTCCCACCAGAGCGAGCCCGCCGGAGATGCGCAGGCCCGCCAGGAAAAAGGGCAGCGCAAGCGGCACCCGCAGCAGCCACAAGGTCCGCCAGCGGCCGGCGCCGTACAGGCGGAACAACGCGTCCAGCTCCGGTACGGCAGAGCCGAGCCCGGCGACCGTGTTGGCGAAGACCGGGAAGAAGGCAACAATGGTTGCACATGCGACCAATGCGGCGAACGGATCGCCCACCAGCACGATGATCAGGGGTGCGATCGCCACGATCGGCGTGACCTGCAGGACGACCGCCCAGGGTTGGATCGCCGCGCGCGCCACCCGGCTGAGTTCCATCGCCAGCGCCATCAGCACGCCCAAAAACGCGGCCGCCGCCAGCGCCGCGCCGGTCACGATCAGGGTCGAGCCCAGTGCACCGAGCAACCCCAGCGGGTCGGCCGCGAAGGCACCGAGGATCGCGACCGGGCCTGGCAACAGGTAAGGCGGAATCGCGAACACGCTGACCACCGCCTGCCATGCGGTCAGAACGATCAGGCCCAGCACGATCGGCGCGACCCGTTCGGTGCGGATCACGCCGCCTGCACCTCGGCCAGTGCGCGCGACATCGCCGCCACCAGCGCGGCATAGGCAGGCTCGAACCGCGTATCCGGTCCGGGTGTGAGCGGCGACGCGATCTCCCGCGCGATGCGTCCGGGGCGCGGCGTCATCAGGACGATGCGTCGGGCGAGGAAGGCTGCCTCATAGATCGAGTGGGTCACGAACACCACGGTGCAGCCGGCCGCCTGCCACAATGTCAACAGGTCCGCTTGCAGCCGATGGCGCGTGAACTCATCGAGTGCGGCGAACGGCTCGTCCATCAGCAGCAGGCGCGGACGCGTCACCAGCGCACGCGCAAGCGAGACGCGCATGCGCATGCCGCCGGAAAGCTGGCGCGACCGTGCCTGCTCGAAACCCACGAGCCCGACCTGGGCGAGCGCGGCGCGCACCTCCGGCATTGCCCGGTCACGGCTGAAACCACGCAGCCGCAGCGGCAGAAACACGTTATCCTCGGCGCTTGCCCAGGGCAGCAGTGTTGCATCCTGGAACACGAAACCGATGTCGCCGGGCGCGGGCGGGTGTCCGGTTTCCCACTCAAGCTTGCCGCTGTCCGGGTGGTCGAGCCCGGCAATCAGCCGCAGCAAGGTCGATTTGCCGCAGCCGGAGGGGCCGAGCAAAGCGACGAAATCGCCGGCCGCGATGTCCAGGGTGACGTCCCGGAGGGCCTCCACGCTCTCGAAGCGGCGGCCGATGCGGCGGAGTCGCAGCACGTCGGTCCTTGGGGTTGGGCTGGTGGGGGCGGCATCCTATCCTGAGCGGCACGATGAGTGAATCGCGGCTCAAGACGGGACTTTGGGTGCGCGCAGCGTTGCGGATGGGCGATGTCGACGGCAGGCCTGGGGTGGTGCTGCGCAAGGGCGACGCGGATTCGGGCGGCATCCTGGTTGTGCTGCGCGGACGTGATGGGATGTGCGTATTGTCGCAGGTGCGTGCCGCCGATGGTTCGCCGGCATGGATGCGCGCGACGGGCGCGGCTGCCGTGGAGCAGGCGGCGGTGGACGCGTATGTCGCGCGGCAGATGCGCTATGACCCGGACATCTGGGTAATCGAGTTCGAGGCGCCGGATCTGTTGCCGCCGTTTGCTGCGAAGGTCCTTTAGGCGCGATTGTACCGTCTCGCCTAAACTGGATGCGTTCCGGTCAGACCTGCTTCGGTCTCGGGCGGCGGCACGGTGTCGGTGATGGGATCGTAGCGGTAGCCGAAGGCTTTGCGCCGCTCTTCCATCGTCATCTCGTCCCAGCGCTTGTCCGGGCACTGCCAGGCGGCGCGCGGGATGCGTGATCCAGGGACGGGGTTGGATTGGGGCGGAGCTGCTTTTTCCGTGACGGCGTTCGCCGGCGTTCCGGCTACCTCCGCCCGGGCCGCGGGCAAGGTTTTCCGGGGGGCGCGCGTCGGCGGGTCCTTGGGCGGGGCCTGCATCTGTTCGACCTGGCGCAAGGTGGTGCGTGCCTCCCGCGAGAGGGCGATCGCATTGGAGCGGAGGCGGGTGGCGATGGCGTCCGGAACGTCCGGCGAGGCGGCGCGGCGGAAGGCGTCGGTGGCGGCGTTCTCGGCGATGAGGGCGCGGGCGACGAGCTGGGCCTGCAGCGCGTCGGCGGGCTTGGCGGCGAGCAGGCTGAGCCGGGCGATGTTCCGGCGCATGGTGCGGTCGTGCAGGTTCTCGCCGGGCTGAGGCGGGCTGCATTTCATGATGGTGTCGAGCAGGTGCTCGATGATGGCGGTGTCGAGCTGTGCGGCGGGCTGGGTCATGATGCGCTGTCCGCTGTCTGGGTGGCCGGTTCATGTAACATGAGATTAGATTACATGTCAAGGATTTTAGTATGACTAACGGAGATGGATTGCGGTGGCGCACCCTGGTTGCCGGCTTTCGCCGGCATGAGGAGTTATTTTACAGCGTGATGCGGTCGATCTCGGCCAGTTCGTCCTCGGTCAGTTTCCACGCTCCGGCCCTGGCGTTCTGCTCGATTTGCTCGGGCTTTGTCGCCCCGGCAATCACGCTGGCGACGGGCGCCCTGGCGAGGAGCCAACCGAACGCAAGGTCGAGAGGCGTGCGCCCGTGCGTTTCGGCGAAATCAATGAGCTTTCCCGATTTCGTCCAATTCGTTTCCGTGAGGTAGCGGTCGGCGAGACGCTGCGTTTTGGTCAGCCGCGCCTTCTGGGGGAGCGGCATGTTGCGCCGGTATTTGCCGGTGAGCAGTCCGCTGGCGAGCGGGAAATAGGGCAGGAGGCCGAGACCATAGGTGCGCATTGCCGGCATCAGGTCGCGCTCTGCATCGCGCACGAGCAGCGAATATTCATCCTGACACGAAACGAAACCGGCGAGGTTCAGCGTCTTCGCGGTCCACTGAGCCTCGACCACCTGCCATGCGGGTAGGTTCGAGCAGCCGTAGTAGCGGATCTTGCCGGCGCGCGAGAGATCTTCGAGAGCGCGCAGCGTTTCCTCGATCGGCGTGCTCGGATCGGCGCGGTGCAGTTGGTAGAGGTCGATCCAGTCGGTCTGGAGGCGCCGCAGGCTCGCTTCCACGGCGGTGAAGATGTAGCGGCGCGAGCCGCCTTCGGCTTCGCCGGTGTCGTCCATTGGCAGGCCGAATTTGGTCGCCAGGACAATGCGCTTTCGCGCGTCCCCGAGGACCTGGCCCATGCAGGTTTCCGATCCGCCGCGCTCGCCGTAGGCATCGGCGGTATCGAACAGGGTGATGCCGACGTCGAGCGCCTTGTGGATGACCTTGCGCGTGGCTTCGAGGTCTATGCGTCCGCCGAAATTGTTGCAACCGAGGCCGATCGTCGAGACGCGCAGGCCGGACCGGCCCAGGTTGCGCAGTTCCACTGTGGATGATCCTTTCTCAGGGTTGTCAGGCAGCCGGCATGCGGTGAAGAGCGCAGAGCTTGTTGCCGTCTGGATCGCGAAGATACGCAAGGTAGAATGGGCCGGCGCCGCCCTGGCGAACGCCCGGCGGGTCCTCGATCGCCGTGCCGCCGTTTTCGACTCCCGCTTTATGCCAGGCGGCGGCTTGTTCCGGATTTGCCACCGCGAAGCCGATCGTGCCGCCGTTGGCGTGCGTGGCCGGCTTGCCATCGATGGGTTTGCTTACCATCAACAACCCGTCGTTATGGGCGTAGATCAGGCGGCCCTTGGCGTCCTGCGTGCCGGGTTTAGCGCCGATAGCGCCAAGCACGGCATCGTAAAATTTCTTCGATCGGGCGATGTCGTTGCTGCCGATCATGACATGGCTGAACATTCGGTTTTCCTCCTTGTCGCTGCGCCACGAACAGAGCACAGTTTGCCGGCGCCGAGAAGAACCGCCCCGGCGGCATCAGTTCTTCAGCAGACGCGATACCCAATCGGAGATCGTGTCCCCACTGCCCATGTCGGGCTGCACCAGCCCATCGATCATGAAAGTCGGCGAGACATGGATACCGTTCTGGCGGGAACATTTGCAGTGCCATTTGATCTCGCGGTCGAGATCGGGAATCGCGAAGGCATCGGCAAGTTTCAGTCCGCTGTAATTCTCGATGCGGTTGATGATGTCATCAGGAGTGGCGTTGAGATTCGGGCCGCCGCAATGGCGGTCGAATTCGAATTCTTCACGGTGTGCGGCGACCGCCGCCATGACGGACTTCGCTGCCTGCTTGCCGCTTTCGAGCGTGGAGGCGGCCAGAATGCAGCGCACGATCACGCCCGAGTACATGTGCCAGGGTTGGGAGTGAAGGCGGATCTTAATGGTGATGCGGTCCTCACCGGCCTGGGCGAGCAGGTCATCGAGTTTACCGAACGCCTTCACGGAATAAAGGCAGGTTGGTTCGAGGAATGCCTCGAACACGCGGGGTCCATGACCCCAGACGAGAGGGTCGGCGCGCCATGGAGTTTGGTTCATGCGAGGTTTCCTGTTTGGCGGGTCGGGTACGCGGGAGGGATTTCGATGGGCAAAAGGCGACGGTAAGCTCGCTGTATGCCCTGCCCTCGATTGCGGCAATTCGGAGTTTGGGTTCTCTGCGCCCTCTGTGTGGAACGTTTAATTCTTGCGCGACCGCGATCTGTTCATGAGGTCAGACGCGGCTCTCGGGGGCCTTGTTGCTTCCGGGCTCTGCCTTATATATGACTACAGTAGTCACCCGCCGTTGAAAGGCACCACGATGCGGGAAATCCAGCTTCGGGACGCGAAGGCGAGCCTGTCGGCAGTCGTGGATGAGGCCGTGCGTGGCGAGCCTGCGATCATCACCCGGCACGGCAAACGGGAAGCCGTGATCCTGGGCTTCCAGGAATGGCAGCGGCTGTCCCAGGTGCCGTCCTTCGGCCGGTTGTTGATGGCCGCGCCAATCAGGCCGGAGGATCTGCCGGAGCGCAATCACACGCTGCTACGTGCGGCGGATCTCTGACCACCGGTGTATCTGGTCGATACCAACGTCATTTCGGCCGGCGCGCCATCTCGCCTGGCGCGAACTGAGCTCGTCGCGTGGATGGACGCACAATCAGCGTTACTGTTCGCATCGGCGGTAACGGTCGCCGAAATTGAAGATGGAATTGCCAAGCTGCGCCGGGAGGGTGCGACTCGCAAGAGCGAGGATCTGGCGGCTTGGCTGGAAACGGTGCTACATCTGTATAGCGAGCGCATCCTCGCTTTCGATACGCCAACGGCGCGGATCGCCGGCGCCGTGTCGGACAGAGCGCGCGAGCAAGGTGAAGCACCGGGACCTGCCGACATCATCATCGCGGCGACAGCACAGCGCCATGGCTTGACGATCCTGTCTCGTAATATCCGGCATTTCGTCCCGCTGGGCGTGCCGGTGCTCGATCCATTCGCTGCGTTACCGCCAGGGTAGGCGGGTGTGGGTGGCACGACCAGGAGAAACAATGACAGAAGATCCGGATACAGTTACCGACATTCGATATGGGTAACCAAGCGGTCCAACCTGCGGCAATCCGGCATAAAAGTAAGACGCGGATGGCCGGCCTTCGCCGGCCATGACGGTTAACTCCTGCGATTAGCCGGCTGCTGGCGCCCTCGCAGGCCATTTGGCGGGGTGCGTGCCGGGCGGAACCGACGGACGTTCCCATCGTGGCAGCGTGGGTGCCAGTTGCGCCGCGTGGCGCACAGCGGAGAGGCGGCCGAAGCCTGACTCGTTTTCCTCCAGAACATCCGCGATATCTGGGCGGGCCGGGGCGGGACAGGCGAGTCCGCCTTCGATCCGGCCGAGGCCGCGAATCCAATGGCCGGTACGGGCCAGCGACACACGCACATGCCAGCTTCCGCCCACGGTCGCGCGTCGGTGCAGCGCTGCCAGCGCGCCGAGCGCCATCAGATAGCCGGAGGCGTGATCCAGCGCCTGCACCGGCAATGGTTTCGGTTGTCCCGATTGGCCGGCCGCCTCGCCCTCGGCCGCATTGAAGCCGCTCGCGGTCTGCACCAGGCTGTCGAAGCCCCGCCGCGCGGACCACGGGCCGGTATGCCCATAAGCGCACAACGAGACATGCACGATGCCGGGGCGGATGCGCGCCGTCTCCTCCGGTCCGAAGCCGAAGTTGGCGATCGCACCGGGGCGGTAGCCCTGCACGAAAATATCCGCATCCCGCAGCAGCGTGCGCAGCGTGTCCCTCCCCGCCTCGGTGCGCAGGTCGAGTTGCGCCGAGAGCTTGCCGCGGCCGGTGTCGATGGTAAGCGGCGGCGGATTGTAGAGATGCGGGGCGGTGATCAGCAGCACGTCGGCGCCGTGCGCCGCCAGCGTGCGCCCGCATACCGGGCCGGCGATTACCCGCGTCAGGTCGAGAACGCGCAAACCGCCGAGGGGGCGCGGGGCGGGCGGTGGCGGTTCGGGCGGTGCATCACCGATCCGGGTGATGGACACGAGCAGTTCGGCCTGCACGGCTCGTCCTTGCGGATGCGCGTCCCACTCGGCGAAGGAGCGCATGGCGGTGGCGCAAAGACCGGCTTCGGCGGCGGCATCCTCCAGCGCGAAGGCGGTCCAGTCGCGCAGCGTCGCGGCGACGGCCTCACGGTCGGCGGCGCAGCCGAGCAGCTTCAACAGGCCCTGGCGATGGTGCGGGAAGTTGGTGTGCAGCCGCACATATCGGCCGTCGCCGCATGGATAGGTGCCAAAGATACTGTCGTGGCGTTCGGCCGGCCGGGCGCCGTTGATCCACAGCCAGTCCTCGGAGCGGAACTCGATCGCGGCGTGGCGCATGTCCACCCCGACGCGCTGCGGCCGGCCGCCGCGCAAGGTCCAGAGCGAGGCCGCCGCCAGCGCCGCGGCGGCGATGGTGGTCTGTGCCGCGGTGCCGACGGCGAAGGATGACGGCAGGACGGGATCGGCGCCGGTCAGGTCCACCTGCTCGAGCGCGTCGGGCGGGAGCCCCGAGGCGGCCCAGAGCGCAGCAAGCGGTGCGGAGGCAGCCATGACGTGACATCCTGACAAGGATAGCCGCTGAGCCTAACCCCGGCGTAGTTTGGCTGCCATGCCCGACCACGCCCTCGTGCTGTTTTCAGGCGGTCAGGATTCCGCCACCTGCCTGGCCTGGGCGCTGGACCGCTACGCGCATGTCGAGACGATCGGCTTCGCCTATGGCCAGCGACACGCGGTGGAGCTTGATTGCCGCGCGCCGGTCGGGGCGGAGCTGGCGCGCACGGGCGACTGGGGCGGGCGGCTCGGGCCGGACCATCTGGTGGACATCTCGTCGGGAATGGCGGCGATCGGCGCGACGGCGCTTACGTCTGAAACCGACATTGCGATGACCGAGGAAGGCCTGCCTAATACTTTCGTGCCCGGGCGCAATCTGCTGTTCCTGACCTATGCCGCGGCCGTTGCTTACCGGCGCGGGCTGCGGCGCGTCGTCGCCGGGATGTGCGAGACGGACTACTCGGGCTATCCCGATTGCCGCGACGACACGATCAAGGCGATGCAGCTCGCGCTCAACCTGGGCATGCAGCGGCGCTTCGTGCTGGAGACGCCGCTGATGTGGCGCGACAAGGCGGCGACGTGGGAGCTTGCGGCAGCGCTGGGCGGGGACGCGCTGATCGCGCTGATCGTGGAGGAGACGCATAGCTGTTATCGCGGCGATCGCAGCCGGCGGCATGAATGGGGCTATGGCTGCGGCACCTGCCCGGCGTGCGAGCTGCGGTCCGCCGGCTGGCGACGCTGGCGCGAGCGGTTTGCCTAGGGCGCCGGATCGCTTACTGATCGGCCGCTCTGTTTCCCACCGGAGGTCCAAGATGCGGCTTATGTTGCCGATCGGCGCCGTCATGGCGCTTATTCTGTTGTCCCCGACCGCGCATGCGCAACGAGCGATTGCGTTGCATGCCCGAACCGCGGGCGAGCTGGCGCAGCTCTGCGCCGCCAATCCCCGCGACCAGCGCGGGGATGCGGAGATCAATTACTGTCACGGCTTCGCTCAGGGCGTGGCCGATGTGCTGCTGGGTACCGCCGGGGCCAACAAGCCGTTCTGCTTCCCCAACCCGGCGCCGACCCGCACCGCGACCCTGACGCAGTTCGTTGAATGGGTGCGGGCGAGCAGCGATCATGCGAGCCTGCCGGCGGCGCGCGGTCTGGCGCAGTTCCTGGGCGAGCGCTACCCCTGCAAGTGATCGCCTTCGGTTCAGCAATAAGGAGGAACGCCGAATGTCGAAACTCGCGGGGAAAGTCGCCTGGGTCACCGGTGCGGGCAGCGGCATCGGCGAGTTCAGGCGCGCTTGCCCTTGCCGGGGAAGGCGCAACGGTTGTCCTGACGGGGCGGCGGCGTGAGCCGCTCGAAAAGGTGGCCGGTCGCATTCGCGAGAACGGCGGCACGGTGCATGTGCAGCCGGCCGATTTGATGCATGCGGCCCAGGTGCAGAAGGTCGGGCAATTCATCAAGGACACGCTCGGCCGGCTGGACATCCTGGTGAACAATGCCGGGCTCAATATCCTCGACCGTCACTGGGACAAACTCACCCCGGAGGGCATCGACGAGCTGGTGCACGGCAACCTGTCTTCGGCGCTGTACTGCGTGACAGTCGCACTGCCGATGATGCGTGCGCAGAAAGACGGGCTGATCATCCATACCGCCTCGATGGCGGGGCGCTTCATCGGCGGGCTGAGCGGGCCGATTTATACCGCCGCCAAGCACGGCGTGGTGGCGATGAGCCACACGATCAACATGGAGGAATGTGTCAACGGCATCCGCTCAACGGCGATGCTGCCGGGAGAGGTTGCGACGCCGATCCTGGATAAGCGGCCGAACCCGGTCAGCGCGGAGGATCGGGCACGCATGGTGCAGTCGGAGGATTGCGGCGACCTGATCCGCTACATCGCGTGTTTGCCGCCGCGCGTCGTGATCAACGAAGTTATGATCGCGCCCACCTGGAACCGCGGCTACATCGCCAACCTGCAACGCAAACTTTGAGGCTGGAACAGGAATAATGCCGTCGAACCGCAAGAAGGTATTGGTCCCCCATACGATGGGCCAGGAAGGCGTCGCGCTGCTGGCGGCGCGCGACGATATCGAAGTGCAGAGCTACAGCGCGACAATCACGCAAGCCGAGCTGTTGCCCATCCTCGGCGAGGCGTCCGGGATCGCGCTGTCGGGCACGCCATACCGTCAGGCCGAGCTGGATGCATCGCCGGCGATCGAGGTCGTGGCGCGCATCGGCGTCGGCTACGATGCGGTGGAAGTGCCGGCGCTGACCGCGCGCAAGGTGCCGCTGATGGTAGCGGGCACGGCCAATTCCACTAGCGTGGCGGAACATGCGCTCTATTTGATGATGACGTTGGCCAAGCGCGGGCCGGCGCTGCACGGGATGGTGCGCGACGGGCGCTGGGGCGATCGGCATGGCGGCCTGCCTGGCGAGCTGGCGGGAAAGACCGTGCTGATCGTGGGTTTCGGGCGCATCGGCACGCGCTCGGCCAAGCGCTGCGCCGGGTTCGACATGGCTGTGCTGGTTTATGATCCGTATGTGCGGGCGGAGACCATCCGGGCCGCCGGCTACGGGCCGGTGAGCGAGCTCGACGCCGCGCTGCCGCGCGTCGATTTCGTCACCATTCATTGTCCGAAAACTCCCGAGACGGTTGGCTTGTTCAATGCCGCCCGGCTTGCGCGCATGAAGCGTGGTGCGTTCGTCGTCAACACCGCGCGCGGCGGGATCATCGACGAACCGGCGCTGTATGAGGCGCTGAGCACCGGTCGGCTTGCCGGTGCCGGGCTCGATGTGTTCGAAGCGGAGCCGACACCGGTCAACAACAAGCTGCTGCAACTGGATAACGTGATCGCCTCGCCGCATATGGCGGGCGTCACGACTGAGTTGGTCGCCGGAATGGCGCGGGTGACGGCGGAGAATATAATCGGCGTGCTCGATGGGCGGCCGAACCGCGCCCATGCGATCAATCCGGAAGTGTTGGACTGATGCCGCAGCCCGATCATATCTCCCGCCTCGGCGTGCCGGATGCGGATTTGCTCGACGACGATCTGCGGACGATCTGGCGCAAATGCGTGGACAAGCTCGGTTTCGTGCCGAACGTTTACAGTACCTACAGCCTGCGGCCGCAGCGGCTGCGCAATTTCATGGCGATGTACAACGAAATCATGCTGTCCGACTCCGGGCTGTCGAAGCTGGAGCGGGAGATGGTCGCGGTCGTCGTGTCATCGGCCAATCGCTGTTATTATTGTTTAGTCGCGCATGGCGCGGCGGTGCGTCAACTTTCCGGCGATCCGGAGTTCGGCGAGATGATGGCGCTGAATTACCGGGTGGCCGAGCTGGATGCACGGCAGCGGGCGATGCTCGATTTCGCCTGGAAGCTGACGACCACGCCGTGGCTGGTGGACGAGGCCGATCGGTCGGCGCTTCGGGTGGCCGGGCTGAGCAACGAGGATATTTTCGACCTGGCGGAGACCGTGGCGTTCTTCAACCTGTTCGAACCGTATGGCCTCGGCCACCGACATGATGCCGAACCGCGAATACCACCGGGCTGTGCGTGAGTGAGTAATACCAGTGGCCATTTCCGACGACGGTCTCGACCCAGGTAAGACGTTCGGCGGTTAAGCGGCTGTTCCCGAAATTTGGACCATCGGGCGGCCGCCTATGAGATCACTTGCGTCTCCCTTCTTCGGACCGAGGCGGTGGTCAGCGGAATCAGGGTCTCGCATGGCCCGCCCGTGCAGCCTCGATCTTAGCAATGTCGATCCGGCGCATGGTCATCATGGCGTTCATCGCCCGCTTCGCGGCGGCGCGATCCGGATCCTTCAGCGCGGCAATTAAGGCTCGCGGCACGATCTGCCACGAAAAGCCCCAGCGGTCCTTGCACCAGCTGCACTCGCCTTCGCTGCCGCCATTCTCGACGATCGCATTCCAATAGCGGTCGGTTTCTGCCTGATCGTCGGTCATCACCTGGAAACTCACCGCCTCGTTCGGCGTAAACGCGGTGCCACCATTCAGACCAACAAAGGCTTGGCCGAGTACGGTGAACTCGACGGTCAACTCGCTACCCTGTTCGCCGCCAGGGTAATCGGATGGCGATCGAAGCACTTGCCCGACATGGCTGTCAGGAAAGGTGGCGGCGTAGAATTCTGCCGCCTTCCGCGCCTCGCCATGGTCGAACCACAGACAGGTGACGATTTTTTTTGCCATCGAACTTCCCTCATGAGCCTTGACGACATACCTGAATATTAATGTGCATGATGCATGTCGATAAAGGTCCGCTTCAAGAGCAGGTTATTCGTTCGCGGGGGCTGCCTCTGCCTCTAACTAAAGTAGCCTACGAGCCGAAGGGTTGCGAGGAGTTGCGGCGGAGGGCGCGGAGGGAAGGGACGCGGCTAGGAGGAGTGGTTGATGCGCGGCTGCCCGGTGTGAGGCAGGAGTAGTGGCTAAGGCGGAGCATCACGATGCCAGTGACCGAACCGATGCCTGACCTGCTGAAGGCCAACTATGCCAGCGCGAAGGCGTTCGCGCTCTGGGTGATGTTCCTGACCGTCGGCAAAACTCGTTTCGAAAAGGGCAACGCGTAAATGACTTGGTATTATAACGACTTGACCGCTGCAACTGGTGCACCATCGACAGATTACTTCAATCCGCACGGTTATGCATTCGAAGCCCAGGGCACACAGCATGTCGTCTATCGAGGAGGGGACGACAGTCACGTCCATGAACTCTGGTGGGACGGCAACGGCTGGCATCACAATGACCTCACCGCTGCGACCGGCGCACCATTAGCATCCTTCGTTTGGAAAGCCTACGTATTCGCCGCTCAAGGTACCCAGCATGTTCTCTACCAGACGACAGGTCTCCAGGATAACGACGGTCACATCCACGAGCTTTGGTGGGACAGCAACGGCTGGCATCACAATGAACTCACCGCTGCAGCCGGCGCACCCCTATTTCGTGACGTTCTGACAGCCTACATATTCGCCGCTCAAGGAACGCAGCATGTAATTTACCTGGGATTCGACATTCATGTCCATGAGCTGTGGTGGGACAGCAACAGTTGGCATCACAACGACCTGACCGCCGCAACCAACGCGCCAGCGCCGCAGTACGGCAATGGTACAATGGCAGGCTACGCATTTGAGGCCCAAGCTACGCAACACGTTATCTACGTAGCGGCCGACCACCTTATCGAGCTTTGGTGGGACAGCAACGCCTGGCATTATAGCGACCTGACCGCCGCAACCGGCGCGCCATTAGCATATACCGTTGGGACGGGCTACGTATTCGCCACTCAAGGGACGCAGCACATCACCTACGTGGGGACCGACCGTCATGTCCATGAACTCTGGTGGGACGGCAACGGCTGGCATCACAATGACCTCACCGCTGCAACCGGCGCACCACCAATATCAAACCTCTATAGCGTGCCCGCTGCATATGTATTCGACGCTCAAGGTACCCAGCATGTTCTGTACCAGGCGATAGGTACCCCGGGTACCGACGGTCACATCCACGAGCTTTGGTGGGACGGCAACGGCTGGCATCACAATGACCTCACCGCTGCGACCGGCGCACCATTGGCACACGAGGACTCCTCCCCGCTCGGATACGTGTTCGCGGCCCAAGGTTCTCAGCATGTCGTCTACTCGGCGACGGACGGGCGCGTTATAGAACTCTATTGGTCCTAAGCATCGCGACGACGAGAACGGCGCGGACGAGCAACTGAAAGAGCCGAACGAGGCTCGCATCCTGCAGGGGGCATGGCGTGTTGTCTCGCTGGTTGGTGGTTTGCGAGCGCGGAGCCGGCGGTGCGAGGGCCAAGTTCGTCGTGCGCAAGGATGGCGTTGCCGACCCGATTGCGCGAATGATTATGGTCAACGCGCCCAATTGCCCTGCGAGACGTGCCTATCGGAGCGACACCTCCTAGCTAAGCACAGAGGCGGCGCGCGCATCCGGCACGATGTTTCGGCGAGTTCATGAGGCTGATCGGACGCACCAACCAGCAATTTTCGCTGCGGACGGCGCTGAACCGCCAGCCCAAGCCACAAGCCGAGCGTCCGGTTCTTCCGCACTCAGGCCGGAAGCGGACCGGCAGAAAACCAGCATTCGGACCGTACTTCGCCGCCTGACCGGTCGCGTGTACCGGTTTCTCCCGAGCGGACATTTCCGCCTGTTGCCCAACAAACTTTCCCGGTGTGCCTGCAGCAAATGATTGTAGAGGCGCCGGACCTGACCGCGCGACGGGGAGGCCCACGCGGATCCAATCACCCATGCTTTGCTCTAAGAAGGGGTTTACACGGAGAACGCGGAGGATACAGGGAGGGGCTCGTGGCGCGGGGCTCTCTCCGTGTGCCCTCTCCGCGGTCTCCGTGTGACCCCTTCTAGCCGCGCGCCAGCGCCTCCGTCTTCTGCTGCAGGCTGGCTTCCAGAGCGGGCACGCCGCCTTGTGCGAGCAAGGCGCTGAAGTCGGAGCGCTGAACCGCGACGCGACTGATCGATCCGTCGGCCAGCACGTCGATCGCCTTCCAGCCGTCCGGCGTCTTATGCATGACGTAATCGATGGTGTGACCGGTCCCGCTAGTGGGGACGATTTGCGTATCAACCACCTGCTTATCGCTGCCGACCGGGCGTGTGGTTGGACTGACCACGAGTTTCTGGCCGTCGTAGCTGTCGAAATTGTCGAGATACGAGGCGATGGTGTAGCGGCGGAACGCCGCGAGAAGCGCTTGCTGCTGATCGGGTGTCAGCCCCGTCCAGCTTGGCCCCACCGAGATACGGAGCACGTAGGCCAGGTCGATCGCCCGTTCGACGGCGGGAGCGAGGATGTCGTAGCGTTGCTGAAAGGGCGTGGTGCGGCCCGCCTTCATGACCTGCAACAGAGCCTGATCGAGTTGCGTGATCGGCGCGACGGCTGCCTGGTCGTTGGCAGCGGTGCTGGCATCATCGGCTGGCGATGCTGCACGCACTGGGGCGCTCGGCGCCGCAAGGGCGAAAGCCGCGGCTGTGCAAACCAGCAGCACGCGGCGAAGCTGAGAAAGGGCCGGCATGGAGCTTCCTATGATTCCCCCGCGAATATAGGGAAGCGGCCGGGGGTATCGAGGGTTCCGATCCACTTCCGTTCTCGACAACGTGATCTCGCGTACCGGGCCTGTTGCCGATATGCGTCAGCGGTTCGTTTGCCTGCCGACAGAATCCGAACGATTCGAACAGGAGTTCCATCGCTTGCGTCTTGCGGCCACGACCTGTCGCCTGCTCGATCCGGTGGCGGACCGGCTCGGCATCCTGCGCCGGCCGCTGGCCGCACGCCGCTTGATGGCGGAAGCGTGCGGCGGGGCCGGGGCGACCGATTTCGGGGAGAGCGACATTTCGGACGCGCTCGAACGGTTGCTGACGGCGGCGACCTCCGAGGCGGAGTTGAGCCTTGTCGGATGCTTTGCCATGCGCTGGGACGCGCTCAGGCTGCTCTCGAACCTGCTGCGTCTGCGTCGGGCGGAAGCCGAAACGCCTGCCATCCTGGACGAAAAGCCCGATCGGCCGATCTTCATCACCGGGCTGCCGCGCAGCGGTACGACCTTCCTGCACCGGCTCATGCTGGAAGATTCCGGTAACCAGGCGCCGCGTGTTTGGCAGACGATCGAGCCATACCCGGGGCGCGGATCTGCCCATAGTATTCGGACTGTGTCGCGCCACCTGCGCGCATTCGAGCGGCTGGCTCCGGAGTTTCGCAGCCTGCACCCGCTCGAGGCGGAGTCGCCGCAGGAGTGTTCGGAAATCCACGCCCACGTGTTCCGCAGCCTGCGCTTCGATACGACGTACCATATCCCGTCCTATCGCCAGTGGCTGGATGCGGAAGGCCACCTAAAGCCCTATCGCTTCCAGCGACGGTTTTTACAGCATCTGCAGCATCGGCAGGGACAAGGGCGGTGGGTGCTGAAATGTCCGGACCACCTGTTCGCCTTGCGGGATCTGGCGGCGGTATTTCCCGATGCGCGCGTGATTTTCGTGCATCGCGATCCGCTGAAAGTGTTACTGTCCGTTGCGAAACTCACCGAAGTGTTGCGACAACCGTTTACTCGCCGGATCGACAGGTTTGGGATCGGCCGGCAGGAGAGTGCACGCTGGCTTGATGGCGCGAGCCGCATGATGGGCGCGGATGGCCAATCGTTGTTTGCGGACCCCATTTGTCACGTGCATTACCTCGATCTTGTCGCCAACCCGGTGCGCACGGTGGATGCGCTGTACCGGCATTTCGGGCTTGACTTGCCCGATGAAGCCGCCGCGCGGATGACGCATGTCGTCGCCGAGCATCCGAACGGCGGTTACGGCCGGCATTCGTATCAGTTCGAGACACATGGACTGAACGCGGCGGAAGAGCGGGAGAAGTTCGCACCTTACATGCGTTGTTTCGATATTGTGGCGGAGACCACCGGCCGCCTGCTCGGGCCGAGCGTCCCGGTGAACAGAGCCGTGCCAAATGAATTACGCGCCAATGCCTAGGACCGACTTTCGCGCAAAGTCGATATGCCCGATTTAGCCGATGACGGCGGCGATCGGCGCGACAGGGACACATTGACGACCATTGCACTTGTGTCAAAGTAGCTCTAACCCATTACCATGATTCGCCCATCGTAGGACGGCACGAAAAGGCGATTATTGAACGGCGTCAGGACGTTAAATTTAGCGTGCATATAGTTGATGCCCCAGTCCGCGCTGTCCCATAGCTTGATCAGATTGGGCCCGGCTTCATTCACCCAATTCGCGCCATACGCGACCATCCGGCCCGCCGTGACCGTCGAGTTGGCGTTGCCGTACCAGGGCATCAGCGCCCACAGGACCGCGGTGTTGTCGCGCTCGGCTTGGCAGGTCAGCACCAGCATCCCGCCCGGCATGCCACCCGGCGGAGGCATTCCTTGCGACGCGACTTCCTGGCCGGCGGCGATCCACGTCAGACCGAAATCCGCGTTGAGCGCAATCGCTTGTACGGCGCCGTTCTCGCCCTGCACGAACAGCATGATGCCGTGGTCGGGACTCCTGTAACCAACTGGGCTGCCGTGGATGTGCCTTGTGTAACCGCCGAAGGCGGACGGCAAGGTGTCCAACTGCGCCGGCGCAAGATCGAGGCCGATCCCATCATAGGTCGCAGCCCATGGTGGCGACAGCAGCTTGGCCCAGTTGCCGGCGATCTTGGCCGGCGCAAAGTCGGCGCGCTGGGTTCGACCGAGATTTGCGCCGTCGAGCACGTAGAAGATGCCGTCCTTGCCGCCACCCATGATGACATCCTTGCTGAACCCGGTCAGCGACCGTGGCAGAGGCAGCGCGCCGCCGGAACCGAGATCCTCATCGCCCACGATGTGGGCGTTGCTGGTATTGTTCACGGCGTTGGTCGGTGCCGGGTCCATATCATCCGGCGGATTGCTGCTGGGTGTCGCGAGCGTTGGATCATCGCCGGCCCGCCCGGCATCGGAGTAGGGCGACCACCAATCGACGCATTGTAATTCGGCCGGGACCGCGTTGCGGGCGGGCGTATAGGCCAGCCTGAAGAAGCAGTTGCCGAAATTACCCGTTGGTGGATCGAAACCGCCGTTGCCGGTCATGCCATGCAGGTTGTGGTTTTCATCGACAGACAAGCCCTGGCCGGCCTGCCAGATACCCGCGCCGGGATACTGGCCCGACCCGGTTGTCCAGGTTGCGGCGAGCGCCGGATGCGCTGGGTTCGTGACATCGACTGCGAGCACCCACCCGAGATTGGTGGACGCGGATTCAAGAAATGACCCGAACGGGATGAACAGCGTGTTATGGCCGCCCGTGCTAACCAGAGCCAGGGCCGGCCGCTGCTTGCGTGCCACCGCCCCCAGGGTCTGCAAGGGGACATTGCCGGGCGGTTGATAGGTGGCTCCGTTCAACACCAAGGGCGGCGCCTGATTGGAACCATCCGCCAGGTGCAGGGAATGCAGCGTATAGACGGCTTTCTGCATCGTGCCGTCCACGCTCGATGTCGAGACGCAGTACAGTATGCGCGTGGCGAGGTTGATCACCGGCGTGGAAAGGATGCCCCAAAAGGGGTTGATCATCCACATGTCCCACTGCTTCGTTATTGTGATCGGCCGACCGACACTCTTTTTCCAGAGTAAAGCATAGTTGTCAGCGTCGAATGCATAGACGTTGTTCGAACATGTCGCAGACGAATACGACGTTATGCGCCTTGCGGTCGCTCATGGTCAGGTCCGCCACGGCAAGCACCTGACCCTCGGCGCCGCGGGGATCGTCAAGTTTGAACTGGCCCAGCACGCGCACGCCGGCCTTTTGCACGTGCTCCGAGGTCAGGGTCCAGGATGGATCGATGAAGCAGCCCGCGCGACTGTTGCCGAAGCTGCGGGTGAGGACGTTGGTGGTCATCGTCCTGCCCTCAGCAGCACCACGGAAGCGGCGCTCAGCGCCGCCGCGGCCGCCATAACGGTCAGGAAGAGGGTCTCGACATCGATGACATAGTCCAGCGCCGCCGCTGCCGCGAAGCCCCACAGATATGGGAGGACTTTTCTTGCGGCATAGATACATTGATCTGTCTTCGCACGCATCAGAACTGCTCCTGCGTGAGGGTTTGGGGGGCGGTGTGACTCGATCTTGAATGTGAACGGCGCTCCGCGGGGCGGCAGGCCGCTCGAGGTCAGGACGATCGCGTGCCAGCCTGTCGCCACGGCCCTGCTGGATGCGTGCGCTTTGGCCTCGGCAAGGTTCACGGTTCCACTGCCATGCACGTTGCCCTGGGGGTCTCGGATCTGGAACGTGACGCTGCTGCTCGCTTGGGTCCAGCCACCCGTGTCGACGGTGAGTTCGGCCTCGATCGGCGAATGCTCCTCGATCCACACGCGTCCGACTGTCATGGTGCCGCTCGTTGCTGGCCCGATGTCCAGGTCATCGGCGCCGAAAAAGCTCTGCGTGCATGACAACTTGGGAAAAGTGATGCGGCCGTCCACGCCGGCCGGCGCCCAGAAGCCGTAGCCCTTCCCATTTGCGGCCGGCGGGATGCCGAAGGTCATGTTGCCATTGGCGTCGACGGTGCTGTCTTCCCCATTTTGCCCGGTATAGTCATGCATCACCGTACCGGGCGTATGCTGGGTGCGGCAGGTGACGGTGGTCCACTGTGGATTCCATATGTCGTTATTGAGCGCGATCAGCGCGCCCGGCGTGCCGGTGCGTTGGAACACATAAGTTCGCGCGTCACTGTACACGATGTCGACGCCGCCGTTAGCGAGCTTGCGCGAGCACCAGACTAGATTGTCGATCTCCTGGTCCAGTGCGTAGCCGTTCATGGATTTCGGCAGCCAGTCCTTGATGTAAACTATCGGCAGGCCCATCATCCCGAGCATCAATGCAAGGCCGAGGGTCTTGTTGTTGATAATCGTGGCCCAGCCGTCCGTTTCACTATCGAGGCTGGAGACGAAGGTCACGGCCTTCATAGAGTTCTGAAACAGCAACGCGTTCGTGCCCATCCAGGACATTTGCCAGCCGTCGGTTCCACCGGCCTTCATGCACATCGGATAGGCCATGTTCTCCTGGAAAGCGAAGTCCAGCGCTGACGCACGTTGCTGAACCTGGCCAATCCACCAATTCTCGTTGCCGGGATTGCCATCATCGGTACTCGCCGAAGAATTCCAGTGACGCCATTGTCTCCGAGGTCATCCAGGCATGAACGAAGCCTACGTTCATTCCTTTCATATCATCGAGGCGGGCGCCTTGGGTGCCCGTGGTAAGGAACAGCCAGTTGCCGGCGGCGATGAGTCCGTTCCAGACCGCACCCTTTGGAACCGAGTTGACCGGGCACAATTCGTCACCGAAGGCGAAATCGTCGATTGGTGCCGGCACAGGGTCTTCGGGTACGCGTGGAGGGTTGCCGCGGAAGTAGGACGGCTGCTTTGCGAAGCGGCCGTTTGTTTCCCCGGTCGCGGACCTGTACCGGTAGGTTCCGTTATTGCCGCCCATGCGCTGGTGATTGACCACATCGATCCAGGCTTTCATTCCGTTTGCGCGGCAAATCGCGACGGCGCGGCGCAACTTTTCCGCCGTGCCGAACCGGGTCGGCGTTCCTTTCGATCCGATATCGTAGTCGTCGAAGGGGTTGTACCCGTCGTCGCCGGGCCCGTTGCCACCCTGGCAGATCAACGGGTTCGGAAAAAGAATATCGGTAAAGCCCAAAGTCGCCCATCGATTGGCGTGCTGTGCGATGTAATCGTACCACCAAGGGGCGTCAGGGGTGTCCCTGTCGACCGGAGCCGGGACGGAGACGGTCGGCTGCCCGTTTCCATTCTGGCGATAGTTTGCCCACATCATGACGCGGGAACCGGGAATCATGCTGTACCCTTTCGACGGCGGACGAATGCCGACCCGCTGTGCGGGAGCCGGAGCTTATGACGTCCTTATGCAGCCCCCAGGTGTCGGGCACTAGCTGTATCACGCCGGCTAAAATTCGACTAGGAGTCTCTCGTTCAGTCGCGGCCGCGACGCGACGATGCTCTCCGCTTGGAAGCAGCTACACTATCCGGTCATTCGGCGGCACGGCGGCCCGCAAGCCGCGCGGGCCATCTGTGTGTATCTGTGTGCATCTGTGGTTCCATTTCCTTGCGGCCATGTTGATCAGCATCGGTGTTGTTTACGACCAGCAGGAAAATTGGAAACCACAGATGCACACAGATGGAGTTGGCCGGCACGCGATAACGAGGGCCAGTTCGGTGCGACTCACGCCTTTTGCGGCGGGATGACGAAACAGCCGGGGTGACGACTCAAGTGTTGGTGTTTCCGCGGTTTGGTATCACCACGAAATATTGTCGCCGTCCGGGCGATGCACGACGCCGGGTTGGCCAGACCGCCTCATGTTTCGGAACGCGGCGTGAGGATCACGGCGCGCGGGCGAGGCTCCGTTCGATCAGCCTGGCGAAGAGCGCGGAACCGTACGGAATGGCGGCGTCGTTGAAATTGTACGCAGGGTTGTGCACCGGCGCGCTCTGCTCGCCGTTGCCGATGTTGATATAGGCGCCGGGCACCTGCTCCAGCATGAAGCTGAAATCCTCGGATGCCACTGCCGGCGGCTTGTTGCGATCGACGTTGGCCTCGCCGACCAACTCCGCGGCGGTATCGGCGATCGTCCGCGTGTGTTCGGTCTCGTTGATCAACGGGGCGAAGATCAGCCGAAAATCCACGGTCGCGGCCGCACCAAAACCGGCGGCGATGTTTGAGGCGAGCCGCTGCATCGCCTGTTCGATCAGGTTCATCGTCTCGCGGCGCATGGTACGCGCGGTACCGGACAGCGTCGCGGTCTCCGGGATCACGTTGTAGGCTCCGCCGCCCTGGATGCGGGTGATGCTGACGACGGCGGTTTCGCGCGGGGGCACATTGCGGGCGACGATGGATTGCAGTGCCGCGCCGATATGGCAGGCGGCGAGTACCGGATCGATGCTTTCTTCCGGCCGTGCGCCATGCGCGCCGCGTCCGGTGACGGTGATATCGAAGAAGGCGCCGCCGGCCATCGCCGGACCTGGTGTGATGGCGTAGCGGCCGACCGCCATACCGGGGCGGTTGTGCAGGCCGTAGATGGCATCGCAGGGGAAGCGCTGGAACAGCTCGTCCTTGAGCATCGCCAGCGCGCCGCCAATGCCTTCCTCGCCGGGCTGGAAGATGAAGTTGACCGTGCCGCTGAAATTGCGCGTCTCCGCGAGGTAACGGGCCGCGCCAAGCAGCATGGTGGTGTGACCGTCATGGCCGCAGGCATGCATCACGCCGCTGGTGCCGCTTGCGTAGGGCAGGTTGGTGGCTTCGGTGATCGGCAGGGCGTCCATATCGGCGCGCAGCCCGATGCGCCCGTGTCCGTTGCCGTTGCGCAGCACGCCGACCACGCCGGTGCCGCCGACACCGCGATGCACCTCAACGCCCCATTGCTCCAGCCTTTGGGCAACAAGCTCGGCGGTGCGGTGCTCTTCCAGCCCGAGTTCCGGATGGGCGTGGATGTCGCGGCGAAGCTCCGTCAGCTCGTCGTGAAAGCGGCTGATCGCATCGAAGGCGGACATGATCGCTCCTGGCGTGGGTGCAGGCGGAAAGCGGGCGGATGGTCAGGCCGCGTGGTGATCACTCCGACCGGCATCACCGGACCGGGTTCGGCGAGTTCCACTTCGAAGGCCTGGATCATGGCGGCGAGCACCAGTACCGCCTCGGTCAGCGCGAACTGGGCGCCGACACAGACACGCGGTCCGGCGCCGAAGGGCAGATAGGCGAAGCGCGGAGGCGGCGCGGCGTCGGGCAGGAAGCGCGCGGGGTCGAACCGCTCGGGGTCCCGCCATAGGCGGCGATGACGATGCAGCACCCAGGGCGCGATCATCAGCACCGCGCCGGTGGGGATGTCGATACCGCCGGCACGGTCGGCGCTGATGGCGGCGCGGGCCATGGTGAAAGCCGGCGGGAACAGCCGCAGCGTCTCGCTGACCACGGCGCGCGTGTAGACAAGCCGCGGCAGGACGTCGGCCGCGGCCGACGGGCCAAGATCGAGTCCGGCCACTTCGTTCGCGATGCGCTGCTGCTCGGCCGGGGCGTTGCTCAACAGCACGAGCGCCCAGAACAGCGTGATAGCCGTGGTGGCATGGCCGGCGAGGATCATGGTCGCGGTCTGGTCCCGCAGTTGATCCTGGGTGAAGCCGCGGCCGGTTTCCGGATCGCGGGCGGCGCGCAGAAGATCGAACAGGTCACGCGCTTGGGGTGGAGCGGGCGTGGCAATGCGTGCACGCATCAGCTCGTCCATGAAACGCGTCCAGCGCCGGCGGAAGCGACTGCGGAACAGGTCGCGGATGGTGGGAATGGAAGGCGGCAGCAGCAGGTCGAAGAGATGCGGCTGCGACCAGCGCAGGCTGTATTCCGTCACCAATGCACGCAGCGCCGGACCGAAATGATGCATCTCCAACGAAAACATCGAGCGTCCGGCAATTTCCAGCGCGGTGCTCTCCATGGCGGCCAGCAGATCGACAGTGTTCGAGGATTGCGCGGTGAGCCGTGCGATGGTTTCCTGTGCGACCGATGCGATATGGCGCGCCAGCATCGGGATAACGCGAGGGGCCAGCGCCGGCGCAATGGTGCGGCGCTGCAGCTTCCAGTCCTCGCCTTCCGACAGCAGCAGGCCCTTGCCGGTGATCGGGCGCAGGATCCGCACCGAGGCGGGCGAGCGCCGATAGTTGGCGTGATTATCGACAAGGATGTGATGGATGGCCGCGGGGTTGTTGATCAGCATCTGCTGGCGGCCGAAGAGGCTGCGCGACAGCACGTCCTGTTCGTAGGCGGCCGAGGACCACATGCCCAACGCGTTGGTGCGGATGGCGCGCAGGAAACGCGGCAGCGACAGCGGGGCGGGCGGCACCGGTGGTACAGGCGGGGCGTAACGAACGTCGCTCGTCATCGTGGCAGGGTAGCGCAGGCGGAAGGCTCGTGCCAGAACGGCGCTGGCCGCGCGGCTACCCGCCGGTATAATCGGCCATCCAGATCGGGAGAGAAGCATGAGTCTCAAAGGGGCGGCGTATATCGCCGGGGCGTTCGAGCACCCGACACGCAAGGCGCCCGACAAGTCCGTGGCGCTGCTGCACGCCGAATGTGCGAAGGGCGCGCTGGAGGATGCGGGACTCACCAAGGATGACGTGGACGGGTATTTCTGCGCCGGCGACGCGCCCGGCATGGGGCCGCTGTCCATGATGGACTACATGAACCTGAACGTCCGCCATCTGGATGCCACCGATATCGGCGGGTCTTCGTACCTGATGCTGGTCGCGCATGCCGCCGAGGCGATCGCCGCCGGGCGCTGCAATGTGGCGCTGATCACTTTGGCCGGGCGGCCGCGCAGCGAGGGCCAGGCTACCGGCACCGCGCCGCGCGCCGGCAATCCGGCGCAGCCGGACATGCAGTTTGAATACCCGTATGCGCCGACGGTCGCCAACATGTATGCGATGTGCGCGCAGCGGCACATGCATCAATACGGCACCACGTCGGAGCAGTTGGCCTGGATCAAGGTCGCGGCGTCGCATCACGCGCAATACAACGAACACGCCATGCTGCGCGATGTGGTGACTGTGCAGGAGGTGGTGAACTCGCCGATCATCGCCAGCCCGCTGCACAGGCTGGATTGCTGCGTGATCAGCGATGGCGGCGGCGCGCTGGTGGTGGTGAAGCCGGAGATCGCCCGCAGCCTGAAACGGCCGAAGGTGAAAGTGCTCGGCATGGGCGAACACCCGAAAGGCCAGTTCGGCGGTGAGGTGGACCTGACGTTCTCGGGGGCGCGTTGGTCCGGACCGGCGGCTTTCGAGATGGCGGGGGTGAAGCCGGCTGACATCAAATACGCTTCGATCTACGACAGTTTCACTATAACCGTACTGATGCAGATCGAGGATCTTGGTTTCTGCGAAAAAGGCCAGGGTGGCAAGTTCGTTGCCGAGGGCAACCTGATCTCCGGCCAGGGCAAGCTGCCGTTCAACACCGATGGCGGCGGGTTGTGCAACAACCACCCGGCCAACCGCGGCGGCATCACCAAGGTGATCGAAGCGGTGCGCCAGTTGCGCGGCGAGGCGCATCCCAAGGTGCAGGTGCCGAACTGCAATCTGGCGCTGGCGCACGGCACAGGCGGGTCGCTCGGCACACGGCATGGCTCGGCGACGTTGATCATGGAACGGGAGTGAGACCGATGGCGTATCAGCAGCGCAAGATCGGGTTCGTCGGCACGCCGGAGACCAACCCGGAAACCAAGCCGTTCTGGGATGGATGCGCGCAAGGCAAGCTCGTGCTGCCGAAATGCGCCGATACCGGCAAATTCATCTGGTATCCGCGCACGATCTCGCCCTTCACCATGGGCAAGGTCGAATGGGTCGAGGCCAGCGGCAAGGGAAAAGTTTATTCGTTCAGCGTTATGAAGCGGGCGGAGGTGCCGTACTGCATCGCCTATGTGACGCTCGACGAGGGCACGACGATGATGACCAACATCGTCGATTGCGACCTCGACAGCATCCGCATCGGCCAGCCGGTGAAGGTGAAATTCGTCCCCAGCGAGGGCGGGCCGCCGATGCCGATGTTCACCCCGGCCTGACCCAGCAACAAACAGGAAGACAACGATGAGAGTGACGCGACGAGCCCTGCTGGGCGCGACGGCAGCGGCGACGATGGCGCGCGGCGCGGCCCGGGCGCAGACGCCGAGGATCAAGATCGGCGTGCTGAACGACATGTCCGGGCCGTATCGCGACGATGGCGGCATCAACGGGGTGATCTGCGCCAGGCAGGCGCTGATCGATTTCGGCGTGCCCGGCAAGGGGTTCGATGTCGAGCTGATCTCCGCCGACCATCAGAACAAGCCGCAGGTCGGTGCGGCCATCGCGCGGCAATGGTTCGATCAGGACGGCGTGGATTGCATCGTCGATGTGCCGACGTCTTCGGTGGGCCTGGCGGTGAACACGGTCTGCCGCGAGAAGAACAAGGTGTATCTCAATTCGGGTACCGGCACCTCCGACCTGACGGGACCGCAATGCAGCCCGAACACCGTGCATTGGACTTACGACACCTGGATGCTGGCGAAATCGACCGGCGGGGCGACGGTAAAACAAGGCGGCGACACGTGGTTCTTCATCACCGCCGATTATGTGTTCGGCCAGACGCTACAGCGGGATACGGAGTCGATTATCAAGGCGGCCGGGGCGAAGGTGCTCGGCAGTGTGAAGTACCCGTTCCCGGAAACCACGGACTTCTCCGCGATGCTGCTGCAGGCGAAAGCGTCAGGGGCCAAGGTGCTGGGCCTGTGCAACGCTGGTGCGGATACGCAGAACTGCATCAAGCAGGCGCATGAATTCGGCCTCACCAGCTCGATGCGGGTGGCGGCGATGCTGATCCAGAGCGGCGATATCCGCGCGCTTGGACTGCCCACGGCGGCGGGGATCTACTGGACGGAATCCTACTACTGGGACCTGAACGACCGCACGCGCGCCTGGAACAACCGGGTCAAGGGCAAGACCGAGCATGGCGTCTGGCCCAACATGACGCAGGCGGGCGATTACGGGGCCACGTTGCATTACCTGAAAGTAGTGGCGGATATGGGCGTCCCGGCGGCGAAGGCGGACGGGCGAGCCGTGGTCGAGCGCATGAAACGAATGCCGACGGACGACGACTGCTTCGGGCCCGGGCGCATCCGCGAAGATGGCCGGGCGCTGCATCCGGTCTATCTGTTCCAGGCCAAGACGCCGGCGGAAAGCACGCAGTCCTGGGATGTTGCGAAAGTCGTCGCCACCACGCCCGCCAATCAGGCGTGGCGGCCGCTCGACCAAGGCGGGTGCCCGCTGGTGAAGAGCTGATCAGGCGCGTCGGAGGGCGCGTTCCAGCTCGGCCTTGTTCATGCGGGACCGTCCGGAAATCTTCCGGCGACTGGCTTCCCTGTAAAGCTCCTGGCGGGTCTTCTCGCCGGCGCGCCGCCGTCCGGTCGCGCCCTCCCGCAGGGTCCGGCGCGCCCGCCGGCGACCTTCCTTTGCCGCCTGCGCGGTCTGGCCGGCACGCTCCTTCCGCTTGGTCTTGTTGAGGCGGCGGCGGTTCTCCGATTTCGACTGGAATTTCGACGCACCCGCCTCGCTCAGGGCGATGGCGATGGCCTGCCTCGGGTTTTTCACCTTACCGCCGCGGCCGCGTTTCAGCTCGCCATGCTTGAATTCATGCATGACGCGTTTGACCGTCGCGCGCTGGCGGGGGCTCTGCTGTCTGGGCATGTGAACCTCCTCGCTGCGGGACGATGCGCGCCCCCTGGCTGGAGGGGGCGCGCATACCGCCGCTCAGGCGACCTTCTGGCTCGCCTGCCGGTTCAACGTTTTGTTGGCAATCTGGTTCAACAGCGTGTCGGCTTTCTTTTCCTCCTCCAGGTTCTCCTGCAGGAGCGGCACTGCCTCCTGCATGCCGCAGGCCTTCGCCCAGGCCACGAGCGTGCCGTAGCGCGCCATCTCGTAGTGCTCGACTGCCTGCGCGTTGGCGAGGATGCCGGCGTCACGGACGGGGCCGGCCTCGAACTGATCGATGGTCTCTTCGCCTTCCTCGACGATGCCGTTCAGCGCTTCGCAGGTCTGCCCGCGAGCCCGCTTGCCGATCTTTTCGAAGACCTGCTGGAGGCGCTCGACATGGCCCTGGGTCTCCTCCCGGTGGTGGGTCAAGGCCTGCTTCAGGTCCTGATTTTCCGAGGCCTTTGCCATCTTCGGCAGCGCTTTCAGGATTTGGCGCTCGGCGTAATACATGTCCTGCAGGAAGCTCAGGAACAGGTCGTTCATGCTGTTGCTGCTGCTCATTGTTTGACTGCATCCCTCTTTTTGTTGGCGCGCAGCGACCCCGGTCGCTGCACCCATCGCCAGGAAGGCCGCCCCTTAGCGTGGGTTCCATCCGGCTTAACCGGACGCCGCTCACGCGCGTTCGGAGGGGCGGGAACACAACCTTGTGTCCAGTGATGCCGGCGCACAAGAAGCTCACGCTCGCGTAACGCAACGGCGCCCGGTACGCCGCGTTAGGCCGGTATCTCCGGACCGGACGAACGAAAGGGCGCATCGATGGCGACGACGGTGAGTGACTTCTTCTGGCAGCGTCTGCACGAATGGGGCGTTCGCCGGGTGTTCGGCTATCCCGGAGATGGGATTAACGGTCTGGTTGGGGCCCTCGATCGGAACCGGGAGAAATTCGAATATGTACAGGTGCGGCATGAGGAGATGGCCGCCTTCATGGCGTCGGCCCATGCCAAATTCACCGGCGAGGTCGGGGTCTGCATGGCGACCTCCGGCCCTGGAGCCATTCATCTGCTGAACGGGCTTTACGACGCCCGGCTCGATCACCAGCCGGTGCTGGCGATTGTCGGCCAGCAGGATCGCGCCGCGTTGGGCGGGCATTACCAGCAGGAAACCGACCTCGAGAGCCTGTTCAAGGATGTCGCCGGGGCTTTCGTGCAGCAGGCCAGCTCGCCGGCGCAGATCCGCCACCTGATCGACCGGGCGATGCGCATCGCCAAGTCGGACCGCAAGGTCACCTGCATCATCCTGCCGAAGGACGTGCAGGAGATGAAGGCGGTGGAGCAGCCGCCGCACACGCATGGGACCGTGCATTCCGGCATTGGTGCGCCCGAGCCACATCCGACACCCACCGACGCCGAGCTGCGCCGGGCCGCCGAGGTGCTGAACGGCGGCACGAAAGTGGCGATGCTGGTGGGCGCCGGAGCCCTGCACTGCACCGACGAGGTGATCGAGATTGCCGAGAAGCTTGGTGCGGGCGTGGCCAAGGCCCTGCTCGGCAAAGCGGCGGTGCCTGACGAGCTGCCGTTCGTCACCGGCTCGATCGGACTGCTGGGCACCAAGCCGAGCTGGGATCTGATGCAGGGCTGCGACACGCTGCTGATGGTTGGCTCGGGCTTCCCTTATTCCGAGTTCCTGCCCGAGGAAGGCAAGGCGAGAGGCGTGCAGATCGACATCTCCGCCGGCATGCTCAGCCTGCGCTACCCGATGGAAGTCTGCCTTCTGGGCGAGAGCAAGGCCACGTTGAAAGCGTTGATCCCGCTGGTTGAACGGAAGAAGGATCGTTCCTGGCGCAACGAGATCGAGAAGAACGTCAAGGAGTGGTGGGACGTTTTGAAGTCCCGCGCCATGCACTCCGCTGACCCGATCAATCCGCAGCGCGTGTTCTGGGAGTTCTCGCCGAAGATCCCCGAGCGGGCGATCCTGACCAGCGATTCCGGGTCCTGTGCCAACTGGTATGCGCGCGACCTCAAGATCCGGCGCGGGATGATGTGCTCGCTTTCAGGCGGGCTGGCCAGCATGGGCGCTGGCGTGCCGTATGCGGTGGCGGCGAAATTCGCTTATCCGGACCGGCCGGTGATCGGGCTGGTTGGCGACGGCGCCATGCAGATGAACGGCATGAACGAGATGATCACGGTCGCCAAATACTGGAAGAAATGGAGCAATCCGCATTTCATCATCATGGTGCTGAACAACCGTGACCTGAACCAGGTTACGTGGGAGATGCGGGCGCAGTCGGGTGATCCGAAATTCGAGGCGTCGCAGCAAATCCCCGACGTGTCGTACTCCCGGTACGGCGAGCTGCTGGGGCTCAAGGGCATTTTCTGCGACGATCCGAACAAAATCGGGCAGTCCTGGGACGAGGCGCTGAACGCGGATCGGCCGGTGATCCTGGAATTCTACACCGACCCCAATGTCCCGCCGTTGCCGCCGCATATCACGCTCAAGAACGCGAAGGCCTTCGCCAGCTCGCTGCCGCAGGACCCGGAGTTCAGCAGCGTGGTGAAGGACACGGCGAAAGAGGTTATGGCTTCGCTGCTGCCAAGCCATTCCTGAGCGATGGCGCGCGCCGAAGCACCGATCGGGTCTGTGGGGGCGCGCGCCTACACGGTCCCGACCGACCAGCCCGAGCAGGACGGCACGCTCGAGTGGGACAAGACGACGCTGGTCGTTGCCACCATCGAGGCGGGTGGCTTCGAGGGGATCGGCTACACGTACGCCGACAAGAGCAATGCTGCCCTGATCCACGGCAAGCTCGCTAAGGCGATCGAGGGCAAGGACGCTTTCGACATTCCGGGCTGCGTCCTGGCGATGGAACGAACGGTGCGGAACCTCGGCCGGCGTGGCCTGGCGGCCACCGCGATCTCGGCCGTGGATGTCGCGCTGTGGGACCTGAAAGCGAAGCTGCTGGATATGCCGCTGGTACGGTTGCTCGGTGCGGCACGGCCGGAGGTGCCGATCTATGGCAGCGGCGGTTTCACCAATTACGATGATACACGGCTGGCGAAGCAGCTCGGCGGCTGGGTTTCCCAGGACGGCTGCCGATGGGTGAAGATGAAGGTCGGCCGCAATCCGCGCCGTGACCGCGAGCGGGTGAAGGCCGCCCGCGCCGCGATCGGCGATGCCGGCCTGTTTGTGGATGCCAACGGCGCTCTGGCCGCCAAGCGCGCGCTGGCGTTTGCCGAAGCGGTGCTCGAGCACGACGTGCGATGGTTCGAGGAGCCGGTTTCCAGCGACGATTTCGCCGGATTGCGGGTGCTGAGGGAGCGGATTCCGGCGCCGATGGAAGTGGCCGCCGGCGAGTATCATTACGTCCTGGACGACATGCGGGCGATGCTCGCGGCGGATTGCGTCGATGTGATGCAGGCCGATGCGACGCGTTGCGGCGGGGTCACCGGTTTTCTCGCTGCGGGCACGCTGACCGACGCGCATCATATCGACCTTTCCGGCCATTGCGCCCCGTCGGTGCACTTGCACGCCGCGTGCGCGGTGCCGCGGCTGCGGCACCTCGAATGGTTTCATGACCACGTGCGGATCGAGCACATGCTGTTCGAAGGCGCGCCGGTCCCGCGCGAGGGCGCGATCCGTCCCGACCTGTCGCGACCAGGTCTCGGCATTGCGCTGAAGCGCCAGGCTGCCGAGCAATATTCCGACGACTGAACGAGGAAGGAATGCCGAGCGACAGGATGGAAGGTGCCGGGTTGGCCGCGCTTGCAGCGATCTCGACAGGCGTGCTCGGGGTGCTGGGGGCGCGATCTTATCGCGCCTCGCAGCGGAGGCCGCTCTCCACCCGTGCGGCGCAGCGGCTGAACAACAGCTCGGCGCTGCTCGCGCTTTCCGTGCTCGCCGACAGCTCGGTCGAGCATTACCGCGGCATGTTCTTCAACAAAGCGATGTTGTTGCCGATCGCCGCTTCGGCGATGACGCTGATGACAGGTCTTCATGGCGCGCATGACGAAACGCCGGGTGCCAACCGGCTGCGCCGTGCGGTGACGGCGACGTCGGCCGCGATCGGTCTGGCAGGCGGGGGGTTTCATCTGTACAACGTGGGCAAGCGCCCGGGCGGTTTCTCGTGGCACAATCTGTTCTACAGCGCCCCGCTGGGCGCGCCTTATGCGCTGATCCTGGCCGGCATCATGGGAACGGCCGCGGAGCATGTGCGCGATACGCGGGGCGGGCGGATCAGGCTGTTCGGGTTCCCGGCCGGTCCGACGCTCGCCGCGGTCACGGCGGGCGGGTTGGCCGGAACGGTTAGCGAGGCATGGCTGCTGCATTTCCGCGGTGCGTTCCACGACCCCTTCATGTTTCTGCCGGTCACGATTCCGCCGATCGCGGCGGCGCTGGTCAGCAAGGCGGGTGTCGAGACCTTGCCGCGCTGGCCGCGACTGACGCGGTGCTGGCTATGGCTGACGGCGCTGATGGGTTTTGCCGGCTCCGGATTCCACGTGTTCGGCGTGGCGCGCAACATGGGCGGCTGGCGGAACTGGAGCCAGAACGTGCTGAACGGCCCGCCGATCCCGGCACCGCCGTCCTTCACCGGGCTGGCGCTTGCCGGGCTCGCGGCGCTGGATCTGTTGCAGGAGCGGTAGCATGGCGGAACGCCGGCGGTTTCCGGACTACAGCACGCTGGCCAAGCGCGACACGCCGTCGTGGAACGATGCGACGCGGCGGATTGTTGACAAGCGCCTGAATGACCCGCCGCCGCGTCGTTTTTTCAGCGCCGAGGAATGGGCGATGCTGTGGGCGATTTGCGACCGCATCATCCCGCAGATGTCGGGTGAGAGGGTGCCGATCGCCAATTTCATCGACGCGAAGATGGCGGAGAACCACGGCGACGGCTTCCAGCGGGCCGGCCAACCCACGATGCAGGAGATGTGGCGCCGCGGCCTGTCAGCCACCGATGAGGAGGCGCGGCTGCGGTTCGGCGCGGCGTTTGTTGACTTGCCGGGCGGCCGGCAGGACGACCTGCTGCACCTGATCCAACGCGGCGAGGTTCGCGCACCGGGCTGGCAAAGCGTGCCGCCGAAAGCATTCTTCAAAAGCCGCATGGTGCACGACATCGTCAGCGTCTATTACGCGCATCCGCGCGGATGGGATGAAATGGGCTTCGGCGGTCCCGCCTCGCCGCGCGGCTATGTGCGCATGGGTTTCAACCGGCACGACCCGTGGGACCCGGTGGAGCGCCCGAAGGAGCGCAAGCATGCCTGAAATCGTCCCCAGGGAGCCGCGAGGCCGGGCAGGCCGCGCGCCGGATGTGCTGCGTGCGGGGGATACCTGGGTGCCGATGCGGCAATACCGCGAGGACGAGGCGGTGGATTTCGCCATCGTCGGCACTGGGTTCGGCGGGGCGACGCTGGCGGCGAAGCTGGCCGAGGCGGGGTTCTCAGTCGTCGCTTTCGATGCCGGCGCGTGGTACCGCCCGCTCGATGAATTCGCCTCGGATGAAACAGAACAGTTGAAACTGTTCTGGCTGGACAACCGGATCGTCGAGGGCAGCGAGGCCTTCGAGCTGGGACGGCGCAACAGCGGCCGTTCGGTGGGCGGCAGCAGCGTGCATTTCATGATGGTGTCGCTGCGCTTCCGTCCGGAGTGGTTCAAGGCGCGTTCGCTGCTGGGCTACGGCGCCGACTGGCCGGTCGATTGGCAGGAGATGTGGCGCTATTACGATGAGGTCGAGGACGCGCTGAAAATTTCCGGGCCGGTGCGCTATCCCTGGGGTCCGCCGCGCGGGCGTTATCCGTATCGCCCGCATGAGGTGAACGCCGCTGGGCTGGTGCTGGCGAAGGGCTGCGAAGCGCTCGGCATCCCCTGGTCTCCAACGCCGCTGGCGACCGTCTCGGCGCCGCGCGGCCTGTCGCATCCTTGCGTCTATCGCGGGTTCTGCAGCGTGGGCTGTTCCACCAATGCCAAGCAGAGCGCGCTGATCGTGTGGCTGCCGCGCGCGCTGAAGGCGGGTGCGGAGGTGCGCGACATGGCGATGGTCGGGCGCATCGAGGTGGAAGCATCCGGCCGGGTGAGCGGTGTGCACTATCATCGCGAAGGCCGCTGGCGATTCCAGAAAGCCCGCAACGTCGTTGTGGCGGGATACGCGGTGGAATCACCGCGCCTGCTGCTCAATTCCGCCTGCCCGCAATTCCCCGATGGGCTGGCCAACACGAACGGGCTTGTTGGCAAGTATTTCATGGTGCAGTCCAACGACGCGGTCTGGGGCGTAATGGATGAGGAGATCCGTTTCTACAAGGGCCCGCCGTCGATGGCGCTGACCGAGCACTGGAACTATTGCGACGACAAGGATTTCTTCGGCGGCTACGCTTACATGAGCCAGGGGCCGCTGGCGGTCGAATGGGCGCAGACGGTTGCGAGCAGCCGCGGGTTGTGGGGTCAGCCGCTCAAGGACGCGCTCGCCTGCTACATAAACCAGGCCGGACTTAAGATCGTCGGCGAGGTTTTGCCGCGCGAGGAAAACCGTGTGGAGCTGGCGGACGAAACCGATGAGCACGGGCTGCGCATCGCCAAGGTGACGTTCCGTTATTGCGAGAACGACAATCTGCTGCGCCAGCATGCGGTGCGTTTCATGCGCCAGGCGATGGAGGCTGTCGGCGCGCGCGATATTTGGGATTCCGAAAGTACGGCGCATCTGAATGGCGGCTGTCGCATGGGCGACGATCCGGCCACCAGCGTGGTGAATGCGGACGGGCGTTCGTGGGATATCCCGAATTTGTGGGTGTGCGATGGGTCGCTGTTCCCGACGGTGGGCGGCGTGAACCCGTCGCTGACGATCCAGGCGATGTCGTGCCGGATCGCTGATCGGATCAAGGTGATGGCCGCGCGGGGTGAGCTGGAGCAGCCGGCTCGCCCGGTGGTGCGGCATTTCACCGGCGGACGTGTCGCGCCGGCGGACGCGTGATGCACCGGACGGAGGCGTTCGGGTCCGCTGTCCGCGGCACCGATTTCGACTCGTGCGGTTCCGATGTGGATTTTCTTTCGCCTATGACCGCAGCGGATTCGCACCGAGTCTCGCCGAGCATTTCAAGTTGCGCGACTGGCTGGCGGTACTGTTGCAGCGCCGGTGGATCTCGTCATGGTCAACGCCATCGAGAACCCGTTCATCCGTGCCGGGATCAAGCGATCGAAGCAACCTGTTTATGCAGCCGTGCTGCTCCGCTGCCGGCGATTGCGATGCGCAATGCTCTGATCCACGTTCACCGCGAGATCGACAATTTGGCACACTGCACAGCATAATCTTGCGCCATTGCGCGGCCAGGTCGCAGTCCTTCTGGCGGAACTCGGCGAGACACCGTGACAGGGGACCGCCTTGCCGTGCCGGAAACGAGGGCCATGTCAGGGTTATGACAAAGAAAACGCCCTCGCCGTTCCTCGTGCCGCTGATGATGACCGAGCTCGCCCTCGCGTCGTGGGAGACGATCGCTCGCCGCAGCCTAATGATGGCACAGGGGACATGCTCGCGCACGGAGTACCAACGCATGGTGCTGGAGAAGGCGGCAGCGGCGCGGCGTTCCGCGACTCTGCTGGCGCAGCCCTGGGTGGAGCTCGACGCCGCTTCCTTGCTGGCGCCCTGGCATACGAGAGCCTCGGCCAATGCGCGCCGGCTGCGGCGGAAATCGATCTGACGCCACCGGCCTTCCTGTTGACCGCTCCGACCGAGCCGGGGCCGCTGGTATGATCAGGCCAGCCCGGAGAGCCGCCAACCCAAGGTGGCGCGGATGAAGCCCGTCGCGTAAGCGAGCCGCCATCGCAAATCGATCATCCGCGTGCTGGCAGGCGGGATAAGGGCGGCCGGTGCCAGAAGGACGACGACCAGCAACCGCCGGGGCAGCTCGCGCCAGACGGATTGGGGCTGCCCAAGCAGGCGGCGCGTCAGCACAGTGGAAATGCCTTGCCAATGCAACCGCGACAGTAGCCAGGAGGTGGTCAGCCGATTGGCCTGAATCTGGTGATGCACCACGACGCGCGAATCATGCCGCGCCGAGTGGCCGGCTGCTTGCAAGCGCCAGGCGAGCTGAACTTCGTCATCCGAAAGAAGGGAGTCGCCGCACCGTCCCTTGGTCCAGAAACCGCCGGCGGCAAGCAGGGTCGGCACGTGCACGATCAGGTTGGCACCGCAAGGTTCGAAACCCGGCGGCAGGTCTGTCGAGCGGTACTCGCCCCGGACTTCGTCCTCTATGATCGACAGGACGCCGCGCAGGCGCGGTGGCCACCAGCCGGGAAGCGGCGCTTCCCACCGCGGGAGGATGCGGCCGCCGATAAGCGCGGCGGGGGCTTCCGCGATGGCGCTCAACGCCGCCGCCGCCCAGTCCGGCTGCGGGACCGTATCGTCGTCGATATAGCAAATATACGGGGCCTGCGCCGCTTCCGCCGCGGTATTGCGCGCCAGGCACAATCCCGGTTGGTCCAGCCGCAGCAGCCGTGCATTCGGTAATGCCGCAATCAGCTCGGGCAAAGCGGCTGCCGGGGCCGAGGCCGATGCGCTATCCACCACCAGTATCTCGAACTGCTGGTGGGGGACGGTCTGCCGGGCAAGCCCGTCCAGACAGTCGCGCAGATAGCGCGGCCGGTTATGTGTGCAGATGCAGACCGTCAGCAGCGGGGCACCAGACATACCGCCAAGCTGCGTTACCCAGGTTGAGGAAAGCTTACCGGCCCGGGCGTCCGATGCACTGATAATCGAAACCCCCGGCGCGCATTGCGGCGGGGTCATACACGTTGCGCAGATCGATTACGACCCGCCCGCTCATGGCGGCGGCCAATCGCTCCGGCGGCAAGGCGCGAAACTCATTCCATTCCGTAACTACAACCAGCGCGTCGGCCCCCTGCGCTGCGTCCAGCGCGTCCCGGCAATAGGTCACGCCTTCCGGCAGTACCTGGCGTGCTTGCGTCATTCCTTCCGGGTCGAAGGCGCGCACCACGGCGCCGTCCTGGACCAATCGCCAGATGATCGGCACCGACGGAGCATCGCGCATATCGTCGGTCTCCGGTTTGAAGGTCAGCCCCAGCACCGCGATTGTCCGGCCGCGCACCGAGCCGCCGCAGGCGGCGATCACACGCATCGCCATGCCGGATTTGCGCGCATCGTTGACGCCGACCACTGCTTCCACCAAGCGGGACGGCGCGCCGAAATCCTGCGCGATTTGCATAAGCGCGAGCGTGTCCTTGGGGAAGCACGAACCGCCGAAGCCCGGACCGGGATGCAGGAACTTGCGGCCGATCCGTCCATCGAGCCCGATGCCGCGCGCCACGTCGTGCACGTCGGCCCCCGTCTTCTCACAGAGGTCGGCCATTTCATTGATGAAGGTGACCTTCATCGCCAGGAAGGCGTTGGCGGCGTATTTTGTCAGTTCGGCGGTCTCGATCGCAGTGAAGACGATCGGTGCCTCGATCAGATACAGCGGGCGATAGAGCCGGCGCAGCACCTCACGGGCGCTGTCGGTCTCCGCCCCGATCACCACGCGGTCCGGGCGCATGAAATCGCTGATCGCGCTGCCTTCGCGCAGAAACTCCGGATTGGATGCGACGTCGAATTCGAGGTCGGGGCGGGCGTGGCGGACGATTTCGGCGATCTTCCGCCCAGTGCCGACAGGCACGGTGGACTTGGTCACGATCACCGCATACCCGGTCAGCGCGCGGGCGACCTGTTCGGCCGCGGCAAACACGTAAGACAGATCGGCGTGTCCGTCGCCGCGCCGGGTCGGCGTGCCGACGGCGATGAACACCGCCTCTATCCCGGCGAGGGCCGCCGGGAGGTCGTCGGAAAAGTCGAGCCGGCCGGCCCTGACGTTCTCCGTTACCAGCCTGTCGAGACCGGGCTCGTAGATGGGCATACGGCCGGCTTGCAGTTGGGCCAGACGGTCCTGGTCGGCCTCTATGATGACGACCTCGGAGCCGAATTCGGCGAAGCAAGCGCCGGATACCAGTCCGACATAGCCGCCGCCAATCATCGCAATGCGCACTGCAGATCCTCATTCGTAACGTGCCGGGTATTGAGCATATTTCGGGGGGACGCCGCCACCGCGCCGAACAAATGAGGGCCGTGGTGCTCCGCGCTTCTCCGTGTGAACCTGTTCGAGTTATCGACGCTGCCGCTGGCCGACTTCATCGAGCACCTGTTGTTCGCGCCGGCCGGCCTCGGTGCGTTGGATCGCTGCCTTGGTCTCCAGCATCTCTTCGGCTGCCTTGACGGCGGCGCGCGCCGCTGCCAGCACCGCGCGGGACCGCGTGGTGTCTGTCTCGGCTCTCTCTCGCGCCGCCTCGGCATCGCGCAGGTCCTTGCGCGCGCGCTTCAGCCAAATCCCGAACGCCTCCACCACCGCGTCATCGGCGTCAAGATTGGACGCGGCCTCGGTCTCCCGCTCAATCGCGGCCCGTATCGCCGAAACCGCCTGTTGCGCCTCGGCTTCCACCCGCAGGCAGTCCGCGAGTTCACGCGCCGCGTCTTCCTGCGCCGCCCAGCGCAGACGCACCACCGCCGCCAATGGTTCACGTTTCATTTGCATCCATCGCTGCTGCGAGTTGCACGAAGCTGTCTGTCAGGCTGGTCCGTTCAGTCCGGCCCTGGCGGAGCAGCGCATCGAGACGCGGCGCCACCGCAATCGCCTGGTCCACCGCCGGATCGGCACCGCTGCGGTAGGCGCCGAGCCGCACCAGGTCGGCCATGTCGGCATGCAGGGCCAGGATCGCCCTGGCGCGGGCCGCGAGGGCGTTCTCCTGGGCGCTGTTGCAGCCGGCAGCGGTGCGCGACAGGGAGCGCAGTACGTCGATTGCCGGATAGCGCCCGCCTTCGGCGATGCGCCGGTCCAGGATCACGTGTCCATCCAGAATCCCCCGCACCGCGTCGGCGACCGGGTCGTTGAGATCGTCGCCTTCGACCAATACGGTGAACAGCGCGGTGATATGGCCGACCGGGTCACTCGTCCGCTCCAGCCCCGGGCCGGCTCGTTCCAGCAGGCGCGGCAGCTCGGCAAACACGCTGGGCGGATAGCCGCGGGTGGCCGGCGGCTCGCCAGCCGATAGCCCGATCTCCCGCAACGCCATGCAGAAGCGGGTCACGCTGTCCATGAGCAGCAGCACCGACTGCCCCTGGTCGCGAAAATACTCCGCTACCGTCATGGCGGCATAAGCAGTCTCACGCCGCAGCAGGGGCGGAGCATCCGATGTGGCCACCACGACGACCGAGCGGGCCAACCCATCGCCAAGCTCGTCCTCGACGAACTCCCTCACTTCGCGGCCGCGTTCGCCGACAAGGGCGAGCACCGCGACGTCGCACGCGGCGCCCCGTGTCAGCATGCCCAGCAGAGCGGATTTGCCGACCCCCGAGCCGGCGAACAGGCCGAGACGCTGTCCCTGACGGCAGGTCGCGAAGCAATTGAGCGCGCGCACGCCGAAATCCAGCCTCGGACCAAGTCGGGCACGTTCGGTTGCCGCCGGGGGACCCGCGCTGACCCGGCGAGATGCTCCATGGCGAAGCGGGCCCTTGCCATCCAGCGGCCGCCCGAGCGGGTCGATTATCCGGCCGAGCCAGTCAGCGGACGGGGCCAGGGTGGCGCCGCCGCCGAAGCGAAGGTCTCTTGCCTCGGCGATCGCGCGAGCGCCCGGCCCCAATCCCTCCAGGCTGCCAAATGCCATGGCCTTGGCCGCGCCGGCGCGAAAAGCCACGATTTCGGCCACGACAGGTGCACCCTGGCGGGGGCACAGGGCGAGCCGGTCGCCTACCGAGAGATGGCCGGCGAGCCCCTTCAGCTCGGCACTCAAACCCGAAACACCGACCACCCGGCCTTCAAGCTGAAGCGCCGAGATGGTCCGCAGCTCGGCAGTCGCGGCAGCAACCCGATCCATGAACCCGGGCTGGGTCATCGGTCCCGGCTTGCCGGCAGGAGCTCGATCTGTCTCATTTCTATTGTCATCACTCGTGGTAGAAGATGATTGCGGAGAATAAGACACGTAATGCGTGAAAAAACTATAGTCAAGCACACGCTATGGTGGTATTACTGGCCTATAAAGATCATAGGAGATGGCAGACATGCGCGTTCTACTCGTGGATAGTGATCTTACCGCGGCCCGCAGCACCACCATGATGCTCACCTCCGGTAATGCCGTGGTGGATCACGCGGACTCGGGGGAAGAGGCGCTGGAGCTGGTTCGCCATTACGATTACGATATCATGGTGCTCGACCTCGACCTTCCGGATGTCGAAGGCTACGAGGTTGTCCGCCGCATGCGGGTGGCTCGTAATCATCTGCCGGTGCTGGTCCTGTCGGGCCTCGGCGGTTCGCAGTCGCGGGTGAAGGCGCTTGGTCTCGGCGCGGACGACGTTATGAGCAAGCCCTTCGACAAAACGGAGCTGCTTGCCCGGATCCAGGCGGTGGTTCGCCGGAGCAAAGGGTTCAGCCAGCCCTTGCTGCAGGTCGGGCCGATGCAGCTCAATCTCGACAGCCGCCAGGTTACGGTGAATGCGCAGGAGGTGCACCTGACGGGCAAGGAATATGCAATCCTCGAACTGCTGGTGCTGCGCAAGGGAATGGTCCTCAGCAAGGAGGCGTTTCTCAACCATCTTTACGGCGGGATGGATGAGCCGGAGATGAAGATCATCGACGTGTTCGTCTGCAAGCTGCGCAAAAAGCTGGCGCAGGCGGGCGCCGACAACCTGATCGGCACGGTTTGGGGCCGCGGTTATATGATCCGCGAGCCGGCCACCACCTTCGCGCCAGCCATGGGCACCCAGACGATTCCCGAACACGCACGCTCGGCGGCGTGATCGCGCGAGCTGTCCGTTCAGTATCCCAGCGGGCTGAAACCGTAGTTGCGTACCGGCTCCACGCCCGTATCGGGGACCCCGTGGCGTCGCAGGCACTCCAGCTTGGCCTGGCGGAGCGCAAATTGCGCATCGACCGGCGGCGTCGAAACGCTCTTGTCGAAGGTGAGGTTGTAGGTCCCCGGCACTGATTGCGCGATCAGCGCGCGCACATGCGGGGTGTTTTCCGCCTCGCGTTGGCATTGCGCGTCGATCGCGGTTTTCGGGCCCGAGGATGAGCAGGCGCCCAGAATGAGTCCGGCGCCGAGCAGCGCAGAGGGAGCCGAGGTCTTCATTCCGCCGCCAGCCAGTCTTCGATCAGCCGGCGGGCGATGCTGTCGGGCCGCGGAAGCTGGAAGCCATGCGCATCGTGATCGCGGATCTGTTCGCGGCTGAACCAGCGCACATCGACAAGCTCGGTATCGTCCACCCGGATCTCCTCGGTCAGGCCCTCGCCGTAAAAGCCCAGCATGACGTTGCCGGGGAAGGGCCAGGGTTGGCTCGAGTGGTAGTACACCTCGCCGACCGCAATGCCGGATTCCTCCCGCACCTCCCGCCGCACCGCCTCTTCGAGGCTCTCGCCGGGCTCCACGAAACCGGCGAGCGTCGAATACATGTTGGCGCGCGGAAATCGGCGCGAATGGCCCAGCAGAGCGCGGTCGGCGCTGGTGACGAGCATGATCACGGCCGGGTCGGTGCGGGGGAAATGCTCGGTCTTGCACCCGGTGCACAGCATGACATGGCCGGCGCTGCGCGGCTCGCAGGGCGAGCCGCAGACACCGCAGAAGCGGTGGCGCGCGCGCCAGTGCATCAGCCCCCGCGCATGGGCGAGCACCGCTGCTTCCGGCTTCGGCACGCCCCAGCCGACGGAACGGAGGTCGGTGAACGTGCCCAGCGTGTCGCGCAGCAGCGGCTGTGGATCCTCGGCGGCGCTGATATCGAGGGCGAAAACCGCGCGGCCCTCAAGCAGGCCGAGCAGAGCCCAGGCGTTGGCGGCGTCGCGCAACGTGGAGGCGGCCTCGCCGGAGATGTAAACGGCGTCCGGCTGGCCCTGATCGAGTGCGGCGATAAGGTTGCGGCTGCGCCAGACCGGCACGAAGAGACTGTCCGGATCGTCCAGTCTGGCTTCGATCCAGGTGTTGTCCTCGCGCCGTTCGCCGACACGGTCGAGCGGGCTCGATGAATACACGTTCGGTCGGGTGGCGATGATGAGGGGCACGGGGCTGCTTCGATTCGGCTCGGCCTGGCGAGTGTGCGTCATCGCGGCACAACGGGGAAGACGCCCGGTTTGCTTGCCACCTTGCCCGTCCCCCGGGGCGGCATGATATGAACCCCTGGGAGGTCGGCGGCGGACGGGCGTCTCGCCAATCCGGTCAGGTCCGGAAGGAAGCAGCCGCAACGAGTTTCCGCTCGGGTCGTCGATCCGGCCTCCCACCCGCAATTTCCGCGTCCGGTGGCCGCCGCGGCGGCTGGAGCCCCGCATGTCCGGCCTGTTCGACGACGAGTTCACGACCGCAACACCACCCGAGCCGGCGCCGGCCGCGCCCTACCGTGTTCTCGCCCGCAAATACCGCCCGACCGTCTTCGCCGACCTGATCGGCCAGGAGGCGATGGTCCGCACCTTGCGCAATGCCTTCGCGACCGGCCGTGTGGCGCATGCCTTCATGCTGACGGGGGTGCGCGGGGTGGGAAAGACGACCACCGCCCGGATCATTGCCCGCGCGCTCAATTGCACCGGGCCGGACGGCAGCGGCGGCCCGACCGCCGACCCGTGCGGCGAGTGTCCGAACTGCGTGGCGATCCTCGCCGACCGCCACCCGGACGTGGTGGAGATGGATGCGGCCAGCCGCACAGGCGTCGACGACGTGCGTGAGCTGATCGAGGCGACGCGCTTCCGGCCGATGCAGGCGCGCACCAAGGTGTTCGTAATCGACGAAGTGCACATGCTGTCGCGCAACGCCTTCAACGCGCTGCTCAAGACGCTGGAGGAGCCGCCGGGGCACGTGAATTTCGTGTTCGCCACCACCGAGCTGCGCAAGGTGCCGATCACGGTACTGTCGCGCTGCCAGCGCTTCGATCTGCGCCGCGTCCGGGTGACGGAACTCACCGAGCATTTCGCCCGGATCGCGGCGAAGGAAGGCGTCGGTGTCGAAACGGCGGCGCTCGACCTGATCGCGCGGGCGGCCGACGGATCGGTGCGCGACGGGCTGTCCCTGTTGGACCAGGCGATCGCACAGACCGACGGCGGGGTCACGGCGGCGCAGGTCGGGGATATGCTCGGGCTGGCGGACCGGGAGGCGGTGTTCGACCTGCTGGAAGCGGTAATGGCCGGCAAGCCGGCCGCAGCCCTGGCGATCACCGAGCGGGCCTATGAACGCGGCGCCGATCTGGGCGCGGTGCTGGCCGACCTGCTGGAGCTGCTACACACGCTGACACGGCTGAAATCCATCCCCGATCTGCGCGACAGCACCGAGCTCCCGGAGATGGAGCGCACGCGCGGGGCGACGCTTGCCGAACGTCTGTCCGTGCCGGCGCTCGCCCGCGCCTGGCAGATGCTGCTGAAAGGCCTCGAGGAGGTGGAAGCGGCGCCGGATCGCAGGGCCGCGGCGGAGATGGTGCTGATCCGCCTGTGCCATGTGGCGGAGCTGCCGCCGCCGGCGGAGCTGGTCCGGCGGCTGACCGCGTCCGAAACAGCGCCGCCGTCCGTGCCGGTGGCACCGCCGCCATCCGGCGGGCTGGTGCGGGCAGTAGCGGGCGGCGCGCCGACGCTCGCCGCGGCACCTGTTCCGGCGCCGGCTGGCCCGCGACTCACCAGCTTTCGCGATGTAACGGCGCTGGTGGCGGAGCGGCGCGAGGCTCTGTTGCATGCGCATCTCGTGCATTCGGTGCACCTCGTCCGTTTCGCTCCGCCGGTGATCGAGTTGCGGCCACGGCCGGATGCGCCGAAAGACGTCGCGTCGCGACTGGCTGCGCTGCTGGCCGAGGCGACAGGCACGCGCTGGACGATCGCGCTGTCCACGGCCGCCGGGGAGCCGACGCTTGCCGAGCAGGGGACCGCCGCCGATGCCATGCGACGCGCGGCGGTGGCCGATCATCCGCTGGTGCGCGCCATCCTGGATGCCTTCCCCGGCGCGCGCATCGATGCCGTGCACGATACAGGCGTTGACGCTTACGGACTGCCGGCGCAGCCGGAGGTTCCGGAGGGCACGCCGCCGGAGGCCGAACCAGTGGACGAAATGGAGTACGACGAATGAAGAACCTCTCCGGCCTGATGAAGCAGGCGCAGCAGATGCAGGAGCGCATGCAGGAGATGCAGGCCAAGCTGGAGATGATGGAGGCAGAAGGTGCGTCCGGCGCCGGGTTGGTTACGGTGACGCTGAATGGCAAGGGTGAGATGAAACGGTTGAAGATCGATCCCAAGCTTGCCGACCCGGGTGAGACCGAGATGCTGGAGGATCTGATCGTCGCCGCGCATGCGGATGCGAAACGGAAGATCGAGGCGAACACCGCGGAGGAAATGCAGAAGGTCACCGCCGGCATGCAGCTTCCCCCAGGGATGAAGCTGCCATTCTGATTGCAGCAGGAAGTATAACCACAGAGACACAGAGACGCCAAGGGAAACCGGGAGAAGAGCTTACATCGCCGGCACGTCTTCTTCTCTCTGGCTCTGTGTTCTTGTGGTGAATCCGAAATGGGCGGTCCGGAAGTCGAGCATCTGATCGATCTGCTGGCAAAACTGCCGGGGCTTGGCCCGCGCAGCGCTCGGCGCGCAGCATTGAAGTTGCTGCAGAAACCGGAAACGCAGATGCTTCCCCTGGCCACGGCGCTGGAAGAAGCGGCACGCGCGGTGCAGCCGTGCTCGCTCTGCGGCAATCTGGACAGCCGCGATCCATGTGCGATCTGCGCCGATCCGGATCGCGACCGCTCGGTGATTTGCGTGGTCGAGAGCGTCGCCGATCTCTGGGCGCTGGAACGCGCGACCGTGCATCGCGGGCTGTATCATGTACTGGGCGGCACTTTGTCGGCGCTGGGCGGTGTCGGCCCGGAAGACCTGAACGTGGCGCCGTTGCTGGCACGCGTCGCGGAGGGCGGTGTGGGCGAAGTCATTCTCGCGCTGCCGGCGACGGTTGACGGTGCAACCACCGCACACTGGCTGGGCGACCGGCTGCGCCCGCTACGGGTTACGGTGACGCGGCTCGCGCAGGGCGTGCCGATCGGCGGTGCGCTCGATGTGCTCGATGACGGGACGCTGGCGGCCGCGCTGCGTGCGCGGCGCCCGTGAGTTTGTCGCGCCGGCGGTTGATCCATCTGGTCGGCCAGGCAGGCGGCGCCGCAGCCGCCTATCGCACCATGGCGGCGATGGGGCTGCTGCCGTTACCCGAGGCTTACGCCGGCTCGCCGCCGCTGCCGCCGGGGCATGGCCGGCGGGTCGTCATCATCGGGGCGGGCATCGCCGGAATGGTGCTCGCGCTGGAGCTGACCAAGGCGGGATACGCGCCGCTAGTGCTGGAGGCGCGCCGGCGTCCGGGCGGTCGCAACTGGTCGCTGCGCGGCGGCGACGAGGTGCGGGAGACAGGCAGCGTGCAGACCGTCTGTTGGGATAGGGCGCCGCATGTTTATCTCAATCCCGGGCCGGCGCGGCTGCCCTATCATCACCAGGGCATCCTGTCTTACTGCCGAGAACTCGGCGTGCCGCTCGAGGTCATGTGCAACGACAATCGCGGTGCGCTGATGCAGGACGATGCGGTGTTCGGCGGGACGCCGCAGCTCAACCGGTGCGTGGTGAACGATGCGCGCGGGTATATCGCGGAACTGGCGAGCAAGTCGGTGGATCAGGCGGCGCTTTCCGAGGCGGTGACGACCGAGGACAAGGAACAGTTGCGCGGGTTCCTGCGGGCGTTCGGCGCGCTCGACCGCGACCTGGTTTATCGCGGTTCGCCGCGCGCCGGCTGGGCGGAGGCGCCGGGCGGCGGCATGGAGCAGGGCACGGCGAACGCCCCGTTCGATCTGCGCGCGATCCTGCAATCGTCGTTCTGGCAGGGGCCGATGCAGTTCGGCGAGCTCGGCGACATGGCAGCGACCATGATGCAGCCGGTCGGCGGGATGGGTCGCATCGGCGAGGCGTTCGGCCGCCATCTGCGCGGGCGCATCATCTACGGCGCGGAGGTGACGGCGCTGCGTCGCACGCCATCCGGCGCGCGCGTGGTGTGGCGCGATGGCAAGACGCACAGGATGCGCGCGCTGGAGGCGCCGCTCGTCGTGGTGACCATTCCGTTACCGGTGCTGCGCGGCCTCGATGCCGATTTCGCACCGGCAACACGCGCCGCGATTGCCGCCGTGGATTACGTGCCGGCCGGTAAGCTGGGGTTTCTGGCGGAGCGGCGGTTCTGGGAGCTGGACCACGCGATCTACGGCGGCATTTCCTGGACCACGCGCGACATCACGCAGATCTGGTATCCGTCGGGTGGCATCCATCAGCGCAATGGCGTTTTGCTCGGCGCCTATATCTGGTCGCAGCGTGAAGGCGATGCATTCGCCGCCAAATCACCGGCGCAGCGTATCACCGATGCGCTGAACGACGGGGAGCATGTGCATCCGGAATACCGACGGTGGCTGCGCGGCGGTGTGTCGGTCGCGTGGAAGAACATACCGTTCGCCGGCGGCGCCTGGGCGATTTGGAGCAAAGCCGCGCGCACCGCGCATTATCCGGTGCTGCTGGCCGGCGACGGCCCGTTCCTGTTCGCCGGCGAGCATCTGTCGTGGATCACCGGCTGGCAGGAGGGCGCTGTCCGCTCGGCGCATTATGCCCTGGGACAGATCGCGGCGCGGGTGCAGGGCGGTGCCGTTCAGGCGGGTTCGTTGTAACAGAGCGCCCAGTCGGGGGTGGCGAACCAGCAGTGCTCGGGTTCGAACGGCTGCTTCCAGATGAAACTCTTCACACCGTCGGTGCCGCCTCGTTCGAATGCCGTGCGCAGGACAGCTTCGTCGGTTGCGGATGCAAGTGTCGCGGCGGCCCAGACGAAGAACGCCGGCCCGAGCGAACGCGCGGCGAAACCACAGTCGCGGCGCTCGATCAGAAATCCGGCGCCGTGCGTGGAGCGTTGGCCGGACTGCCCGGGCGGCAGGGGGCCCGGCACGCCAAGGGGGAAGACCAGGCGGCCACCGGGGACGAGCTTCTCGATCCACGCATCCGCCGGGCGGGTGACAGCGAAATTCACGTAGATACAATCAGTGGCGTCGCGCGGCCACAGCGCGCCATCGTCCTGCAGCACAGCGACGTTGTTGCGTTCTGCAAGGTTCGCACGCGCGCGCTCGGCCAGATCGGGGTCGTACTCGATCGCCAGCACATGGCCGTGTGGTCCGACCAGCTCGGCAAGCAGTGCCGTGTAGTAGCCGGTGCCGGCGCCGATATGCGCCACGCGCCCGCCGGGCGCGGGTGCGAGGTGATGGAGCCAGTGTGCATGCAGCGAGGGGCTGCCGTTGTTGACTGCGCGCTTTGGCGCGAGGGAGAACAGCACATCCTGATAAGCCAGCACCGGATCGGCGGATGGCAGCGTATGGTAGCCGCCGGCGAAAGTGCGGATTTGCCAGGGTGGCGAGCCGATGAACCGCTCGCGCTGAACGGCAGCGAACGCGGCCTCCAGCCTGGCATCGCCGTCCGCGCCGGCAACCGCAAGCATCTGCTTGGCATAGGCGCGCCGGATGGTGCCAATCGGTTCCTCGGACGATGGTTGAGCCGGCCCTCCCAGTGGTTTCTCGAACGAGATCTCATAGGGAGCGAAGCCGGATCTGGCGTATGCGGCACGGGCCGCGGCATTGTTTGCGAGTGAGACGATCCGTAGCCGGTCGATGCCGGAGCGGGCGAGGTGCCGTTCCGCCGCTGCAAGCAGACGGCCGGCAATGCCGCGACCGCGCCAGGGCGGCATGACGCAGATATCGGAGATGTAGCCGAAGCGGTTGGAAGCCGGCGTTTCGGCGGGATAATCCTCAGCCCTGATCCGGCACGCGACGAACCCGGCGAAATCGCCGTCGCATTCGGCGATCAGGATCGCGCCATCCACCGCGACCTGCGCGTGAAGCCAGGCGAGATACCGGTCAGCGATCTGTTCGCCCGGCAAACGCGTAGTGCTGATCTGCCGCTCATGCTCCTGCAGTTCGACGATTGCGCGACGTAGATTTGCATCATCTTCGCCGACTGCGGGACGGACGCTGATCATTGAACCGCCAGCCCCAGATAAATCCGCTGCACCGTCGTGTCCTGCGCCAAGGCGGCGGCGGGACCGTCCAGCACCGTCCGGCCGGTCTGCAGCACATAAGCGTGCTGCGCGATCTCCAGCGCCAGTTCCACCGACTGTTCGGCCAGCAGCAGTGTCAGCCCTTCCTGGTGCAGCCGGCCCAGGGTTTCATAGAGGCTCTCCACGACCGCAGGCGCCAGCCCAAGGCTCGGCTCATCCAGCAACAACAGCCGCGGCTCGCTCATCAGCGCACGGCCGAGCGCCAGCATCTGTCGTTCGCCGCCGGAGAGTGTGCCGGCCCGTTGGGCGCGCCGCTCCGCCAAACGAGGAAACAGCTCGAATACCCGCGCCAGCGCGGCATTGACCCGTGCGCGGTCGGCAATCACCGTCGCGCCAAGCCGCAGGTTGCGCTCCACCGTCTGGTTGACAAACAGCCGCCAGCCTTCCGGAGACAGCGCGACGCCTCGCCGCACGACGGCGTGCGCGGGCAACCCGCCGATATTCTGCGCCTGCCATTCGACGCGCCCGGAGGCAATCGGGATCAGCCCGGCGATTGCATTCAGCGTGGTGGTTTTCCCGGCCCCGTTCGAGCCGATCAGCGCCACCACGCCGCCCTCCGGCACTTCCAACGATACATCGGCGACGCCGACGAGATCGCCATACGTCACCGCAAGGTTGCGCACCGACAACGCGCTCATGCCTGCATCCGCCGCGACATGCGGTGGCCGAGATACGCCGCGATCACCGCCGGGTCGTTGACCACCGCGCGAGGCGGACCGCTGGCGATCACGCGTCCCTGATGAAACACCACGGCGCGTTCGGCGAGTGTCAGGATCACCTCCATGATATGCTCGACGATCACAAGCGTGATGCCGCGTGCGTGTATGCGGCGGACGAGAGCGATCGCCGCCTGAATCTCGGTGGGATTGAGACCGGCAAGCGCTTCATCCAGCAGCAGCAGCCGCGGCCCCGTGGCGAGCGCGCGGGCGATCTCCAGCCGCTTGCGTCCGGGCGTGCCGAGCATGCGCGCGCGCCGCTCCGCCATCGGTGCAAGGCCGGTGAAGTCCAGCACCTCCCGGGTTATCGCCTCGGCAGCGGCGCGGTGCGGCTGGCGCAGGAAGGCCCCGACGAGCACGTTCTCGGCGACTGTCATTTCCTCGAAGGTCACCGGCACCTGGAAGGTGCGCGCGATGCCGAGCCGTGCGTGCCGTTCAGGCCCGGCGCGGGTGATATCGGTATCGTTGAAGACGATCCGGCCCTCTGTCGGTTGCCGATCGCCGGCGAGAGCGTTGAAGAAGGTGCTCTTGCCGGCGCCGTTCGGGCCGATCAGGCCTACGATCTCGCCCTCGGCAACCGTCAGGTCGGCGCCATCGACCGCGCGCAGGCGGCCGAAGGTCTGCACCACCCCGGTGGCTTCAAGCAGCACGCCGCCCCCGGATGCGCGCGGCGAGATCAAGCAGCCCGCCCGGCGCGAACCGCGTTATCAGCAGAATAATGGCGCCATAGACCACATAGGTGACACCGGTGCCGGAGCCGCCGAACGCGGCATTGGTCCATTCCTCCAGCGGGATCAACAGAATGGCCCCGAGCAGCGGGCCGAACAGCGTGCCGGCGCCGCCGAGTGCCGCGATGATCACCATCTTCACCGAGATCAGGATACCCAGCACGCTATCCGGGTCGGCGAAGCCGATCATTACCGCGTAGAGCGAGCCGGCCAACGCGGTGAACGAAGCCGACAGCATCAGCGCGAACAGCTTGTAGCGCAGCACCGGCACGCCGAGACTCCGCGCGGCCCGTTCGCCGCCGTTGATGGCGCGCAGATAGTATCCCATGCGGCTCCGCTCCATCGCCCAGGTCAGCAACAGAAGCACGGCCAGCACGCCGAGGAAGATGTAGTAATAGGGAAGCGGGCTGCGGAACGTGAGGTCGGCGACGGAGCGCGGCGCGGCGGGCCCCATCATGCCGACAGCGGCGCCGATCCAGGGCCAGTTGGCGGCCAGAATGCGGATCAACTCGGCCGCGGCGATGGTTGCCATCGAGAAGTAATGCCCGCGCAGCCGAAAGGTCGGCGTGCCAATCAGCAGTGCCAGGACCAGGCTGACCACCACGCCGAGCGGCGCTCCCGCAATCGGCGGCCAGCCGAGATGGGTGTACACGGCCAGCGCCGAATAGGCGCCGGCGCCGAAGAAGATAGCATGACCGAACGAGATCTGTCCCGCATAACCGCCGATCAGGTTCCAGGCGGAAGCAGAGATCGCCGCCAGCAACACCAGCGCGCCGACCCGCTGGTAAAACGCATCTCCCACCAGCAGCGGCCAGACGACAACAAGCAGCAGCAGGACAAGCCACTGCACCCTTTTCATGTCGTTCCCAACAGCCCCTGCGGGCGCACCCACAGCACAAGCAGGAACAGCGCGTACACCACGGCATCCTGATAGACCGGCCCGAACCAGTAAGCGGAAAGCGACTCGACCACGCCAATCAGAAGCCCGGCGATCAGCGCGCCTGGCACGCTGCCAAACCCGCCCAAACAAACCACCACGAAGGCGATCAGCGTCAGCGATTCACCAACAGTGGGCGAGATGTAGTAGAACAGCGCAATCAGCGCTCCGGCAATACCGGTGCTCGCCGCGCCCAGCCCCCAGGCCAGCGCCTGCATCGGGTCGGGCCGGATGCCGACCAACATCGCCGCCGCCCGGTCCTCCGCCACCGCCAACATGCGGGCGCCCAGCATCGTGCGTGTCAGCATCAGATGCATCCCGAGCGTCAGCGCCAGCGCGACCACGCCGGCAAGCACGCGCGGCGCCTGCAAGCGCAGCCCGGCAAATTCCAGCGTGCCGCCCACCAGCGTGTCCGGCAGGGTGACGAAATTCGCGGAGAATGCCCAGAACGCCGCATAGCGCAGCAGCAGCGCCAGGCCGAACGTGGCCAGGATCTGCGCCAGCATAGGCCCGCGCATCACACTGCGGATCAGCGAAAAATAGATCACGCCGCCAAGCAGAAACAGCAGCAGCGCGGCGAGCGGCACGGAGACCGCCGGCCCAAAATGTCCGAGGGTCCAGGCGAAGAATGCCACATACATCGCCAGCATGACGAAGTCGCCATGCGCGAAGTTGACGACATTCATCATTCCCCAGATCAGCGTCAGCCCGGAGGAGAACAGCGCATAGACGGCGCCCAGCAGCAGGCCGCTCGCGATGACCTGCGCGAGGATCACGCGATGATCTGCGTCACGCCCAGCCTTTGAACGGCAGCTGCAGCGGCGCCGTGGCCGATGCGTCGGGCCAGACCGGGACATAGGCATTGCCGCGCAGCTGCACGAGCAGGGTGGAGGCAAGCTCGTTCTGCCCCTGGGCGTTGAACTTCACCCCTTTGTAGCCGATCATCAACTGTTCCGGCTTCAGGTCTGTCGCCCGCAACGCCGCCTGGATCTTCGCCGGCTCGGTCGAGCCCGCGCGGTTGATCGCGTTGCACAACACCAGAAATCCCTGCATGCAGCGCGCCGAGGTATCATCCATGTCGTTGCCGGTTTTGACCTTGTACATCGCGTTCACGATGTAGCTGGAACTGTCCGGCTTGCCGATCCCGAAAGCGCTGCGGTTGATTGCGCCCTGGGCGATGTCGCCCACCGCCTTCACGAAGGCAGGGTCGGAGAACCCGGAATCATCGCCGATCACGATAGGCGGTTTGTATGCCAGGTTCTTCATCGTCTTGAGGAACAGGATCGAATCCGAGGTGTAGCTGACGAAGATCACCACGTCCGGATTAGCCTGTTTCATCCGCAGCACCTCGGCGCTGAGATCGGCGCTGTTGGCACTGTAGGGAATACGGCCGGCGAGCGTGAGATTATGGGACTTGAAGGCGGCGATGATCGCATCGCCCGTCGATGTGCCGTATTCGGTGTTCTCGTTGACCACCATCACGCGATCGACCTTCTCGCCCTTGCCGCGCTCCTCGGCGAGGAACTCGGCATAGGTCTTACCGAAATCGGTGCCGATCGGCGTAGTGCGGAAGAACCATTTATAGCCACGCTCGGTCAGGCTCGGGGCGGCGGATTCGGCGGCGACGAAGGGAATGCCGTAGCGCTCGGCGACAGCGCTGGAGGTGAGCGTGCAGCTCGACTGATAGGCACCGAGCATGGCGACCACATGGCTTTGCGTGATCAGCCGCAACGTCTGGCTCTGCGCCACGGCCGGGTTGCCCTGATGGTCGGCGAACTCGACCGCGATTTGGCGGCCGGACAGGTTAGGCAGACCGGCGGTAGGGCCAAGCGGGAGGTCCTTCAATTCGGGATGCGCGTTGTTGACGATATCGAGCCCCACGTCGATCGCCGCGCGCATCTCATGCCCGGCCGAAGCAACCGATCCGCTCAGCGGATAGGTCGCGCCGATCAGCACGGGGGCAGCTTCGGCGCGCGCGGCCAGCGGCAGGGCAAAAGGCAGCAGCACCGCGGTGCGGCGGGTTATGGGCATAACAGATCCCCCAGACGTCGGTTTTGTCGAACGCTACGCGATCCGCAATGGCGTCACAACTCGCCTTCTGCGCGCAGCAGCGCGAGCGCGGAGCGGAATGCGCGCGCGGTATGCTCGATTTCCGCTTGCCCGTGCGTGGCCGAGATGAAACCACCGATCCGCCCGTTCACGTCCACGCCTTCCAGCAGCAACGCGAGCCGCAGCCGCCCCAGCAACCGTTTCGGCTGGTCCGTCAACTCCTCACGCGGCACGGCAGCAGGATCGAAGCGTTGCGGCGTGATGGCACCGCCGCGCGCATTGACGAACAGGTGAAACCCCGACGAAGTGCCGTAAACCGCCCAGGGGAGGCCGGCCTCAACCAGCACGTCGTTCAGCGCGGCGCGCAACTCCGCCGCGACCGCGTCCGCGCGCGCGTTGACGTCGGACTCGGCAATCACACGAAGCGCGGCGGTGCCGGCGGCAGCGGACACCGGGTTGGCGTTGAATGTGCCCGGATGCTGCACTTTCTCCCGTCCCGTGCGCGCGGCAGCCGCGAAATCGAGCCGGTCGAGAATATCGGCCAGGCCGGCGACGGCGGCGCCCGGCAGGCCGCCGGCCACGATCTTGGCGAAACTCGACAGGTCCGGGCGGATGCCGAGCGCCGCCTGCGCCCCGCCTGGGGATACGCGAAAGCCGGTGATCACCTCATCGAAGATCAGAAGCGTGTCGTGGGCTTCGGTGAGGCGGCGCAGCGTGTGCAGGAAATCCGGCTGCAGTGGCACCTGGCCGAAGCTGGACCCGGTCGGCTCCACGATGACCGCGGCGACATCGCCGGGCGCGAGTGCGGTCTCGAGCGCCGCGGCATCGCCGGGCTCGAGCAACGTGACCTGCTCGGCGACACCCTGAACGACCCCGACAGTCGGCGAACCATCGAAATGATTCGAGTAACCGAAAGTCATATGGTCGTGCCAGCCGTGAAAATGTCCTTTGAAACGGATCAGTCTTCCGCGGCCGGTGAAGGCGCGCGCCAGGCGTACCGCCATCAGGGTCGCCTCGGTGCCGGAGGAAGTGAAGCGGATGCGCTCAGCGCCGGGCACCAAGCGGCGGATCGCGGCGGCCCAGCCTATCTCAGCCGGATGGTTGGCGCCGAAATGCGTGCCGCGTGCCAGCGCCGCCTGTACCGCGGCAACCACGGCCGGGTGGTTGTGGCCGAGCAGCAAAGCGCCGTGCCCACCGAAATAATCCACATATTGGTTGCCATCTACGTCCCATTTGTGCGGACCGGCGGCACGTTCGACGTAGATGCCGTACGGGTCGATATGGCGTGCGTCATGCGCGATACCGCTGGGCAGCAGGCCGGCCGCCTCGCGCGCGAGCGCCGCCGAGCCGGGCGTGCGCGCACGATACCCGGCGACGATGCTTGAATTTGTATCGACTGTATCCATCGTCCGCGAATCCCCTGCATCAACCACTGGAGCGCCAATTGACACCAGTATGGACGCGGCAGTTCGTCAGGGGAAGGGAGCCGCCTCGCGGCGCAGCTCCGGCAGAAACCCGCCTGACTGCCGTCGCCACAGCCGGGCATAAATCCCGTCGGTTTCCAGCAGCTCCGCATGCGTGCCGATCTCGCGGATGCGCCCGCGATCCAGCACCACCAGCCGGTCCATCCGCGCGATGGTCGATAGCCGATGCGCGATGGCAATCACGGTGCGCCCCTCCATCAGCTCGTCGAGCCGATCCTGGATCGCCGCCTCCACCTCCGAATCGAGCGCCGATGTCGCCTCGTCCAGCACCAGGATCGGCGCATCCTTCAGGATCACCCGCGCGATCGCGATGCGCTGGCGCTGCCCGCCGGAGAGTTTCACCCCCCGCTCACCCACGTGGGCGTCGTAGCCGCCACGGCCGTGCCAGTCCTCCAGGCCGACGATGAAATCATGCGCCTCAGCGCGGCGCGCGGCATCCTCGATCATCGCCTGCGTCGCCTCTGGACGGCCGTAGCGGATGTTGTCGCTGATCGAGCGGTGCAGCAGGGACGTGTCCTGCGTCACCATGGCGATCTGCGTGCGCAGGCTCTCCTGCGTCACCGTCGCGATGTCCTGTTCATCGATCAGGATGCGCCCGCGCGCTGGTTCGTAGAAATGCAGCAGCAGGTTCACCATCGTCGATTTGCCGGCGCCTGATGGGCCCACCAGCCCGACGCGTTCGCCCGGTGCGATCTCCAGGTTGATGCCGTGCAGCAGCGGGGCACGCCGGCCGCGGCCGTAGTCGAAATGCACACTCTCGAAGCGGATCGCGCCGGCATCGACAATAAGTTCGCGCGCGCCGGGCGGGTCCGGCATCTGCCGCGCGACCGCGATCGACCGCATGCCGTCCTGCACGATGCCGACATTTTCGAAGATGTTGGTGACGTTCTGCGCCACCCAGCCGGCCATGCTGGCGATCTGCCAGGCCATCGGCAGCGCCGCCGCCACCGCGCCCACGGCGATGTGCCCGCCCCGGAACAGCAGCACCGCCGTCGCCCCGGTCCCCACTACCAGCGCGGCATTCATCACCGCGAGCGTGAAGGTGAAGCCGGTTGCCATCCGCGTCTGCCGGCGAAACGCAGTGGTGTGGTCGTCGACCGAGTCGCGCACGAAGGCATCCTCGTCACGCGCGCGGGCGAACAGTTTCACCGTCAGGATGTTGGTATAGCTGTCCACCACGCGTCCGGTGAGCGTCGAGCGCGCCTCCGACACCGCGCGCGAGCGTTCGCGCATGCGCGGCACGAAACTCCGCAGCATCACCGCGTAGGAGGCGAACCAGCACAGGATGGGGATGGTCAGCCGCCAATCGGCGGCGGCCAATAGCGCCACAGCGCTGGAACCGTACACCAGAATGTACCAGACCGCATTGGTGCCGGAGACGATGCTTTCACGCAACGCCGGGCCGGTCTGCATGACCCGGTTGGCGATCCGGCCGGCAAAATCGTTCTGGAAGAAGGTCCAGCTCTGCCGCACCACATGCCAGTGGTTCTGCCACCGGATCATGTTGGAGACGCCGGGATTGATGATCTGATTGGTGACAATGTACTGCGACAGCAGCGCCAAGGGCCGGCCGATCAGCAGCGTCAGGCCCATCGCCACAAGCTGCCAGCCGGCCACCGCGAGCAGCCGGTCGCGCGGCTGCGTGGATACCAGCGTCACTACGCGCCCGATGAACACCGGGATGGTGATGTCCACCAAGGCCACCAGCAGGCCGGCGGCGAACAGCGCTACGATCAGCCAGCGCACCTGACGGGCGAAATGCCAGTAGAACCGCGCCAGCCCGGCGGTCGGCGGCTCCGTTGGCACGCCTCCCGTCGGGTCGAGCAGCGATTCGAACCAGGTCAACATCCCTCTTGGGTGACGCTGGCCTGTCCCGCGCGTCAATCGAACTCTGCGGGTGGATGGTCTGCTATGCGCGCCAGGCCGGGCCGATCCATTCCGCGATCAGACAAACCCCGCCGCTGAGAGTGGCGATCCGGAAGCTGGTCAGCCAGTCGGTATAGAAAACCAACTCAATCCGGCCCAGAACTCCCAGCAAGGGCGACCCGGCTCCCAGCAACACGCCGCGGCCCAGCCCGGGGTCAGACAATCCCTTATCCGAAAATCGCCGGCCAACGTGACCGGACCGCCCACAGGATACCAGCGGTCAGACCGCCGGCGATCAGGTCATCCGCCACCACCGCCGCCGCCCCTTGCTGCCGGTCAGCCCACCCCACCGGACCCGGCTTGGTTATGTCCAGCAGCCGGAACAACAGGAACGCCGCACCCATCCCGAGTGGCGTCGGCCGAGCCAACCCCAGCAGCGCCACGAATTGCCCGGCGACCTCGTCGATCACCACCCAACCCGGGTCGCCCTCTACCCGCGCCCTTCGAATCGCCCAGACCCCGCCCAGGCTCGCCACGGCAGCCGCCGCCGGCAACGCCCAGGCCCCCGCCCCCATCAACCCCCATCCGAGCAGGATCGCCACGGCCGAACCGGCCGAGCCCGGCGTTACCGGCACGCGCCCGCTGCCGAACCCGCCGGCAATCAACCGTGCCACTCCCCCTCCCCTTGCGGGAGGGGGCAGGGGGGACAGGGAGGTGCTATCATCGCCGACACCCGCCATCAGTGCATCCATTGCGCCAGCGTCTCGTCACCGGCCTCACCGCGATGAGCGCGATAGATCACCACATTCTCCAGCACGCGCTCGACGTAGTTGCGCGTCTCGCCATAGGGGATCAGCTCGATCCAATCGACCATGTCGATAGCGCCGGTGCGCGGATCACGGTAGGTTGCTAACCATTCGCTGACCTTCCGCGGCCCGGCGTTATAGGCCGCCACCGCCAGCGGCAGCGATCCGCCGAACTGGTCCAGCAGCTCTCGCATGTAAGCCGTGCCGAGCTGCATGTTGCGGGCCGGATCGGTCACCAGCGACGCCTGCGTCGCCGGCTCGCCGCCGATCTGCTGGGCCACCTTCTCGGCGGTGCCCGGCATGAGTTGCATCAGCCCACGCGCGCCCGCCGGACTGACCGCGCCATGGTCGAAGCTACTCTCCTGGCGGATCAGCGCCAGCACGACCGCCGGGTCCACCGTACCTTCCGGCGGCTCGACCGTGCTCGGCCAGCCATCGCCCGGCAGCATGCCGCCGCCCACCCCCACGCGCCGGGCGATGAACACCGCGGTGTCCGGCATGTCGAGCGCCAGGGCGAGCTTCGCCGCCAGAGCCTGGTCCGCGGGATCGCGGGCAACCTCCTGCATCCGCAGCAGGAAGGCGCGTGCCCTCCCCGGCTCGCCCCAGGCCACCAGAAAAGCCGCCGCGCGCACCAGCTCCTGCCCGGCAAAGTCCCATGCCTTCGCGGCCGTATAGGCGGGGTCGCGCGCGGCAAGGATGCGCGTTGCCGGATTTTCTCCGAGAGCGCGCGCGGCGAGCTGGCCGAAAAAGGTAGTCGGGTAGGCAGCGGCCTGGTCATATTCGGCACGCGGGTCCTGCCCGGCCGCGACATCCGCCTGGGCCAGCCAGAAATGCGCCCGCGCCTGCGTGATGGCCGCCTTCGAGACCGCGGCAAGCCGTTGGAATTGCGCCGCTGCCCGTACCGGATCATGCAACCTGCGCAGCGCCACGAAGCCGGCGAGGAAGGCCGATTCCGCCATCTGCTCCGGCGCGGTCTGTGCAGGGTCGTCGGCGATCTGGTAAGCGCCCTCGTTGTCGCCATCCTTCAGCAGCTCGCGCGCGAGGATGTTGCGCTCGCCCCAGAATCCCGGGAGCAGTGCGCCGGCCGTCGGCTCGGCGGCCTCGCCTTGCCCGCGCCAGAACGCCAGCGCATCGGCATCGCGATGCGCACGGCGCAAGTAGCGCGCCTCGTCCAGCACGAAAGCGGGGTCGTGATAGGCGGGAGCGACTGCCTCCGCCCGGACGAATGCATCCGGCGCGTCATGGATGAGCGCGAGCCGTGCCTGCGCAGCCGCCCGGGCCGGGGTTGACAATCTGGGGATCTGCTGCGCCGCGGCGGACGGATCGGTGGCGGCAAAATGCTCGAAGCGCTGCCAATCGTCCGCCGGCGTCAGATGGCCCGACCAGTGCGCCAGGAAAGCAGGCTTGCCCTCGGGGTCGGCATAGCCGGTCACCCAGGCCTGGCGTGCATCGGCGATCGCGGCGTCCATATTGCCGGACGCGGCCAGGACGGCGGCGCAGCGCGCGAGTGTCGCCGGGCTGGTGATCGGCTCGGCCGTGCACAGGCCGAGCACCGCATTGTCCTCGGGATCGTCGGCAATCGCCTCCTGCAAGCGCCGTTGCAGCGCTGCCTGATTCGGCCAATCGGGATTCTCCCCCATGAAGGCGGCGATCTCGCCGGACGTCGCCGCGCCGGGGGTCAGCACGCGCGAATACTCAACGAGCTTGCCGGCGACCGGATCGGGGTAGGCGGTGGCATCGGTCATCGCCCGCTGCCAGTCCCTGGCGTGTAATGCGGCCATTGGGTTCTGCGCCAGGGCGGCCTGCACGAGCAGGCCCGGCAGGAGAGCAAGCAGGACCAGAACAAGCCGAGTCGGGCGTGCCATTCTGGCTCTATCTGGTAGCAGAAAGATGCGCCGGCCATGCTTCCCTTCGGACCGGCCGACCTTGCGGCGCAATCCCGGCACGCCTATGCCTACAGGGCAGCTCGGCACCGTCGGTCGGTGTCGGAGGGAGGGATTCATGTTCAAGGGATCGATCGTCGCCCTGATCACGCCCATGCGGGAAGATGGCTCGATCGATGAAAAGGCCTATGCCGAGTTCGTGGACTGGCAGATCACCGAAGGCACCGTCGCGGTCGTTCCAGTTGGAACCACAGGCGAATCCCCTACCCTGAGCCACGCCGAGCACAAGCGGGTCACCGAGATCGCCATCCAGGTCGCGAAAGGCCGTGTGCCGGTGATCGCCGGTACCGGGTCGAACAGCACGGAAGAAGCTGTGGACCTGACCCGCCATGCCAAGGAAGCCGGCGCCAACGCCGCCCTTGTGGTCACGCCCTATTACAACAAGCCGACGCAAGAGGGGATGTATCTCCATTTCAAGGCGATCGCCGATGCGGTGGATCTGCCGATCATCATCTACAACATCCCGCCGCGCAGCGTTGTCGATATGAGCGTGGAGACCATGGCGCGGCTCGCCCGGCACCGCAACATCATCGGCGTGAAGGACGCCACCGCCAATCTCGCCCGCCCGCTGCACACGAGGCGCGGCTGCGGCGCCGGATTCTGCCAACTCTCCGGCGAGGACCATACAGCACTGGCGTTCCTGGCTGCCGGCGGCGATGGCTGCATCAGCGTCACCGCCAATGTGGCGCCGCGCCTCTGCGCGGAAATGCACAGCGCCTGGCAGGAGGGCCGGGTGAACGAGGCGATCGACATGCAGGACCGGCTGGTCCCGCTGCACGACGCACTGTTCGCCGAAACCAGCCCGGCACCGGTGAAGTTCGCGGCCAGCCTGCTCGGCAAGACCTCCGAGCGCTGCCGGTTGCCTCTGGCACCGGTTTCCGAGCAGACGCGGCAGAAGGTGCGCGCGGCGATGACCGAAGTGGGCCTGCTGAACTGAATTGGCCGAGCCGAAGTCCAAAAAAGGCCTGATCGCCCACGGGATTGCCGCGCAGAACCGGAAGGCGCGGTTCGATTACACGATCAAGGACACGGTCGAGGCCGGCCTCGTGCTGCGTGGGCCGGAGGTGAAGTCGCTGCGCCACGGCCGCGCCACCCTGTCCGAAGCCTGGGCCGGGGAGCGGGACGGCGAGCTGTGGCTGTTCAACGCCTATATCCCCGAATACCAGGGCGGGGTCCTGTCCCGCTTCGAACCCCGCGCGCCGCGGAAGCTGCTGCTCAAGAAGAAGGAAATCCGCGGATTAGCCGGTGCCGTGTCGCGCGAAGGGGTCACTCTCGTACCGTTGCAGATCCACTTCAATGATCGCGGCCGCGCCAAGGTGTTGCTTGGGATCGGCGAAGGCCGCAAGAAAGCCGATAAGCGCGCCGCCGTCGCCGCCCGCGACTGGCAGCGCGACAAGGCGCGGCTGATGCGAGCGCGGGGGTAGCTCAGACTTGGCCTAGAGCATGCTCGCTTCCGGCAGTCGAACCGATGATGTTCTAATACCAGCGGCCCTTTCTGTTGACCGCTCCGACCGAGCCGGGCCGCTGGCATCAGAGTCTTGGTTTCGCGCGCGGCCGCCCCACCAACCCCGCGCGCCATACCAGCGACCCGGCGCGGTGGAAAAGTCACCGCCCCGGGCCGCTGGTATAATACCGATCCGCCTAGAAACTGACCTGCTTCAGGTATGGATAGTCCGTCAGCGAGGTCAAGCGCTCTGCCGTCAGCGCGTTCCATGCTTTGCAGAGCGCGTCGAGGATGGCCTCATAGCTGTTGAGAAGCCTGTGGCTGAGATGGCGCTCGCGCAGATAGAGCCAGACGCGTTCCACCGGATTGAGTTCTGGGCTGTAGGCGGGCTGTAGCAGCAAGGAGATGGTCTTGGGCACCATCAGGTCCTCGGCGATATGCCAGCCGGCCTGATCGGCGACCATCACGGCGTGCTCGTCGCTGGCGAGCGTGGCGGCGAACTTGTCCAGGAACAGTTGCATGGCCTGCGTATTCAGTTCCGGCAGCACCAGCGCGAACGCCCGGCCGGTCTTGGGCTGAACGGTGGCGAACAGGTGAGCCCAGGTATAGCGCTGATCGCACAAGCCCGGCCGGCGCTGGCCGCGGGTGAACCAGCGATGGCAGACCCGCCCCTTCTGGCCGAACCTGGCTTCGTCCTGAAACCAGAGTGTCAGGCGTTTGCCCGGATTGGCCGCTGCGATGCGATCCAGCTCATTTTGAAGCCCCCTTTTGCGAACGCTTCCCGCGCTGCCGGATCGGCCTTCGGGTGCGACGGCCTGGCCTTCTGCCGCGACAAGCCGAGCTTCTTCATCAGCTTGGACATGTGCCCCGCGTGGTAGCGCACGCCCCAGCGGCGCGTGACTTCATCGCACAGGTCCGCCAATGTCCATGCCGACAGGTCGGTTTTTTCCGCATCCGGACCGTCCAGCACGACCTGCCGAAGTTGCTTCATCTGCTCCTCGTCGAGCCGCGGCTTGGCGCCCGGACGGGGGCGGTCGTGTAGTCCATCCAGGCCCTCGGCGTTGTAGCGACCTACCGCGTCGTGTAACGCCTGCCGCTCCATCCCGGCCAACCGTGCCGCCTCGCCTCGCGTCATGCCCTCGAGCGCGTTCGCGATCGCCTGCATGCGCGCCGCAGCCGTGCGATCCGGCTCCTGCCGTGCACGCTTCCGAAGCTCCGTAGGCGATATGTCATCACGAATCACCAAGCGCTTGCCGCCCATCAGCCCACCCCATCAGGTCAGGCCGTCACCCAACCAGCGCTCCCCGCGCCGCTCCAAATCACACCCGAGTCAACAACAGTGCAGAGCGGTATAAGTCTTTGTTTAAGATCGTGATTCACGCTTTCCGACGTGCCCGCCATCAGGCGATCACGGTCTAACGTCGCCGTCGCGCCCAGCCGATCCCGACCATGCCGACGCCGAGCAGGACCAGTGAAGCTGGCTCCGAGATCACGTTGTTAAAGGTCGGCCGGCCCACATCGGCGTTCGGCGTGAAATGGGCCCGCCCAAGATCCTGCAGATCGTACATCGTTGAGTCCGGCCCGGTCTTCGGGGCGATCTTCGCAGGGATTTCGGTCTGGGTGCCGGGGATCGAGAACACTACCTGGGGATCGTCCGAGGCGGCGACAAAGCCCGCGCGCGCCGAACCCGATCCGGCCGCCAGTGCCAGGGCAATAGCCGCAATCGTGGCAACACGCATCATCCGCGTCCCCCGTGCGGGATAACTGCATGACGAGGGAATAACATAAACCTCAACTGAACCCTCCGCAAGGATGGGTCCGCACGCCGCGCCGGCCGTGAGCCATCAATGGAACCGCCTTCGCTGCCGTTCGGTTAAAGCCTGACCATGCAGTAAGGTGGGCATCGTGGCCGACGAGCACGCATCGCAACCTCCCGAAGCCGGCCGAGGCCGGGAAGCCGAGCGGCCGCAGGACATTCCGCCCCGTGGCTGGAAGGACATCCTCAAGCGAGCCTACGCCGAGAGCGGCAAGAAGAACCTTTCGCTGGTGGCGGGCGGCGTGACGTACTACGTGCTGCTGGCCCTGTTTCCAGGACTCGCCGCCCTGGTCTCGATCTATGGCTTGGTGGCCGATCCGTCCCAGGTGGAGAAGGAAGTGGGCGCGATGTCCGGCCTGCTGCCCGGATCGTCGCGCGACCTGATCAGCAGCGAGCTGCACCAGCTTGTGTCCGCATCTGGCGGCGCCCTGAGCATCGGCGTCGTCGTCGGCCTGTTGCTGTCGATCTGGAGCGCCTCGCGCGGCATGAGCGGCATGATCACCGCGCTCGACATCGCCTATGGGCAGGAGGAGCGGCGAAGCTGGTTTCGGTTCAACCTTGTCGCGATCGTGCTGACGCTCGGCCTGATCATCGGCGGATTAGTTTCAATCGCGCTCATTGCCGGCCTGCCGGCGGTGCTGAGCGGCATCGGCGTGAGTGGCACGGCCAAATGGGTGGCGTATATCGTCGAATGGCCGTTGCTGATCGTGTTCGTGATGACGCTGCTGGCTGTGTTGTACCGCTACGCTCCCGACCGCGATGAGGCGAAATGGCGGTGGATTTCACCAGGGGCAGTGATCGCAACGCTGCTGTGGGTCGTGGCTTCTATCCTGTTCACGGTCTATGTGGCGCATTTCAGCGACTACAACAAAACCTACGGATCGCTGGGTGCGATCATCGCATTGCTCACGTGGCTGTGGCTGTCGGCTTATGTCGTGCTGCTCGGGGCGGAGATCAATGCTGAGTCGGAACGACAGACGCGACACGACACGACCAAGGGTCGGCCGGAGCCGATGGGCCGCCGCGGCGCCCACGCGGCGGACACGCTCGGGAAGGCGACGTCCTAGTAAAGCGGACGCGTCGTGGCACCGAATTTAACGCCGTTGGTCGCCGGTTAAGTCGCCGAGCCTCAATCCCAGGAACCCGGCCAGCGCGGCATCCACCCTCCGCATCGCGGCGCCATCCAGCCGACCGATCCACTGCCCGACCCGGCCACGAGGAAGCGTCACCGCCTTATCGATCATCACCTGCGACCGTCGCTCCAATCCGCTGCCGCCATCGGCTTCCACCGCAACCCGAACTAGCGGCGCATCCTGCAAATCGCTGGTCAACGGCAGCACCGTGACTGACGGCAAAGCCTCGAACGCATCGTCCTGAACGACCAACACCGGACGCGGCTTGCCGTAATCGCCGGACAGAGCCGCTACAGCCAGATCCCCGCGCCTCAAGCCTCCCACCCGGCACGGTCGGCTGTCTCCTCGATCCAGCGCATGACCTCGGCCTCATCGCTGCCGGGATCCCGGGCGCGCTTGGCAATCAGCAGCGACTGCCGCCGCGCCTCCGCCTCGAACGCAAGACGATGTTCCCGCTCAACCCGGTCACGTGCCAACTCACGCAACAGTTCGCCCAAGGACTTATGCTCCTGTTCGGCCAGACCCGTCAGCTCCGCCTTTAGCGCCGGATCCAGCCGGAATGTCACGGTATCAGCCGCGCTTGCCCTGACGGGGCTCATGATGACCTCGCATACAAGAGTTAACACGCAATGTAAGACGAACCGTGCTCTCCAGGCAATACCGTCCCGGGACAAAACCCTCCCGTGCCGTCCCACCCCAATCGGCCTATGATTACCCAACCACTACAACCCGAGTCGCCGCATGACCCGCCTGCTCGGCATCGATCCCGGTCTGCGCATCACCGGCTGGGGCCTGATCGAGGCTGACGGCAACCGCCTCCGCCATCTCGGGAACGGCGTGATCGCTGTCGACCATACCCAGGGCGTGCCCGAACGCCTGCGGGCCCTGCACGAAGCCCTCGCCGGGCTGATCGCCACGCACCGCCCCGACGAAGCCGCCATCGAGGAGACCTACGTCAACCGGAACGGCACTGCGACGCTGAAGCTCGGCTATGCCCGCGGCATCGCCCTGCTCGCCCCGGCCCTCGCCGGCGTCCCGGTCACCGAATACGGCGCCAAGGCCGTCAAACGCGCCGTGGTCGGCACCGGCAGCGCCGACAAAGCCCAAGTGCAGATGATGGTCCGCCGCCTGCTTCCCGGCGCCGCGCTCGGCCGCGCCGATGCCGCCGACGCCCTTGCCGTCGCGATCTGTCACGCCCATCACCGCGCCACCCGCCTCGTTTGGCAGGAGGCCAGAACCGCGTGATCGCCCGGCTCATCGGCCAGATCGTACAGCGCGATGAGGCAAGCTGCGTCGTCGATGTCGCCGGCGTCGGCTATCTCGTGCACGCCTCCACCCGCACCCTCGCCGCCCTCCCCGGGACCCCGCACCCCGCCCAGCTCTTGATCGAGACCCACCTGCGCGACGACGCCATCCTGCTGTACGGCTTCGCCGATGCCGCCGAGCGCGACTGGTTTCGTCTGCTCACCACCGTCCAGGGCGTCGGCGCCAAGGTGGCGCTCTCGGTTCTCTCCGCCCTCTCGCCGCGCGACCTCGTCACCGCCATCGCCTCCGCCGACCGCGCCAGCCTCACCCGGGCGCCCGGCGTCGGAGCCCGCCTCGCCCTCCGCCTGCTCACCGAACTCAGGGAAAAAGCCGGCGGCATGCCGTCGGCCAGCCTGCCCGCCGCGCCCATCGCCCCGACAGGCATCGCCGCCGATGCCGTCTCAGCCCTGGTCAATCTCGGATACCGCCGCCCCGAGGCTCAACCCGCTGTCGCCCGTACCCTCGAACGCCTCGGCGATGTGGCCAGCCTTGACGCCGTGATCCGCGACAGCCTCAAAGAACTCGCCCGATGAGCGAGACCGCCCGCACCGTCACCCCTGCCCGCCGCGAGGAAGACGCCGCCGAAGCCTCCCTCCGGCCCCAGACCCTCGCCGAATTCGTCGGCCAGAAAGCAAGCCGCGAAAACCTCGCCATCTTTATCGAGGCGGCCCGCGCCCGCGCTGAAGCCCTCGACCACGTCCTGCTGCACGGCCCACCCGGCCTCGGCAAAACCACCCTCGCCCAGATCATCGCTCGCGAGCTTGGCGTCGGCTTTCGCGCCACCTCCGGCCCCGTCATCCAGCGGGCCGGCGATCTCGCCGCCATCCTCACCAACCTCCAGCCGCGCGACGTGCTGTTCATCGACGAGATCCACCGTCTGCAGCCCGCCATCGAGGAAATCCTCTACCCCGCGATGGAGGATTTCCAGCTCGACCTCATCATCGGCGAAGGGCCGGCCGCCCGCTCCGTCCGCATCGACCTGCCGCCCTTCACCCTGGTCGGCGCCACCACCCGCGCGGGCCTGCTGGCCACCCCGTTGCGCGACCGTTTCGGCATCCCGCTGCGCCTGATTTTCTACACCCCGGCGGAACTGGAACTCATTCTTCGGCGCGGGGCGGAAAAACTCGGCATGGCGCTCACCCAGGACGGCGCCGCCGAGATCGCCCGCCGCTCCCGCGGCACCCCGCGCGTCGCCGGCCGCCTGCTCCGCCGCGTGCGCGACTTCGCCGCCGTCGCCGGCGCCGCGCGGGTGGACAAGGCCACCGCCGATGCCGCCCTCACCCGGCTGGAGGTCGATGCGCTCGGCCTCGACGCGATGGACCGCCGCTACCTGCTGCGCATCGCCGAGCACCATGCCGGCGGCCCGGTCGGCGTCGAGACCCTCGCCGCCGCGCTCGCCGAAGCGCGCGACACGCTGGAAGATGTCGTCGAACCCTTCCTGATCCAGGAGGGCCTGGTGCTCCGCACCAGCCGCGGCCGCGTGCTCGGCGTGCCGGGCTGGCGGCATCTCGATCTCGCCCCGCCTGCCCGCCTGCCCGACCAGCTCGACCTGCTGCGGGACGACGATGGATGACCGGCAACCCGGGCGCCACGCTCTCGGAAGGCCGCCACCGCTACGGGTTGCGCGTCTATTACGAGGATACCGACGCCGCCGGGATCGTGTATCACGCCAACTATCTCCGCTTCGCCGAGCGGGCGCGCACGGAAGCCCTGCGCGACCTGGGCGTCCCCCATGCCGCAATGCTGCGCGAGTGCAACCTCATGTTCGTGGTGCGGCGCGTCAAAGTGGATTATCTCCGCCCCGCCCGGCTCGACAATTCGCTCGTGGTCGTCACGCAGCCGGTCAGGATGCGCGCCGCCGCCGTGGTGCTGCGTCAGGAGGTGCAGGGCCCGGAAGGACCCTGCGCAGTGGTCGAAGTCGAGCTTGCCTGTGTGCCGCCGGGGGGCCACTGGCCAGCCCGTATCCCGCCCCGCTGGCGGGATGCATTGGAATCGATGCGGGCGGCAACGCCCGCCGGATGAGGAGTTGAAGGAGTGGACCGCGCAGTCGATGCGGCGAACCTGGCCGCGGCAGGCAGCGACCTGTCGATCTGGGGCTTGTTCTTGCAGGCGGATATCCTGGTGAAACTGGTCATCATCGGACTGCTGTTCGCCAGCATCTGGGTCTGGGCCGTGGTGTTCGAGAAATGGTCCACGCTGCGGAACGTGCGCCGCGAAGCCGATGCGTTCGAGGACAAGTTCTGGTCCGGCGGCAGCCTCGAAGACCTGTTCGATCAGGAAGGCACGCGCCCCGCCCATCCGATGGCGGCCGTATTCGGCGCTGCCATGGGCGAATGGCGCCGCACCGTGCGCGTCGCCGGCGCCGATATCAGCCACACCGGCGTGCGCGAACGGGTCGATCGCGCCATCGTGGTGACCATCCAGCGCGAGATGGACCGGTTGGAGCGTTGGATGGTGTTCCTCGCCTCGGTCGGCGCCACCGCCCCGTTCATCGGCCTGTTCGGAACCGTGTGGGGCATTATGCATAGCTTCTCGGCGATCGCCGCCGTGCACAACACGAACCTCGCGGTCGTCGCGCCCGGCATCGCCGAGGCGCTGTTCGCGACCGCCATCGGCTTGGTTGCCGCCATCCCCGCCGTGCTTGCCTACAACAAGATCACCAACGACCTAGCCCGCTTTGCCGCCCGGCTCGAAGCCTTCGGCACCGAATTCAGCGCCATCCTGTCCCGACAGAGCGAGGAGCGAGGCTGACCCATGGCCGTGTCTCCGCTCGCCGGCAAACGCGGGCGCTATCGCCCGCTGGCGGACATCAACGTCACCCCGCTGGTCGATGTCATGCTGGTGCTGCTGATCATCTTCATGGTCACCGCGCCGCTGATGACCTCCGGCGTCTCGGTGGATCTGCCCAAGACCGACTCCAAGCCGCTGAACAGCGACAGCCAGCCGCTGACGGTCTCGATCAATGCCGAAGGGAAAATCTACCTGCAGAACGAGGAGGTGCAACTCCCGGAACTGGTCGCCAAGCTGCAAGCGGTATCGCAGAACGACAGCTCCCGCCGTATCTTTGTCCGCGGTGACAAGGACATCTCCTACGGGCTTGTGATGCAGGTCATGGGCACGATCACCGAGGGCGGTTTCACCAAAGTGGCGCTGCTCGCCCAGCCGCCGGCCAACGCCCCGGCTTCTTCCGCCCCGGCCGCCAGCCCGGCGCCGCACGTCGCGCCGGCGTCGCAGACTGCGCCGGCGCCTCAGGCGAAACCCGGCTGAGCACGCCTGATGTGGACTTGGATGACCCCGTCGGGCATCACGCCGGAGCTGCGTCGCGGCGCCGCCTTGTCCGGCGGCATCCATCTCATCCTGATCGCCGCCATCCTGATCGGCCTTCCCTTCATCCGCCCCCCCGAGACACCGCCGGAAGAAGCGGTCGATATGGTCTTTCAGGGCACAGCGACCTCCTCCATGAAAGCCGAGACGCCCGGACAGGTCCCCGCCCCGTCTCAGACGCCGGTCCCGCTGCCTGTGCCGCCCGCGGTTCAGCCGCCGCAACCCAATCCGAACGAGTTCGCGCCGCCACCGCCGCCTTCGCCGCCGCCTCCACCGCCGGCACCCACCGCCGCGACGCCTGCCCCGGCGCCGCCGACCCCTACGCCACCGCCGCAACCCACCCCCACTCCGGCACCGACCCTGCCGCTGCCGCCGCCACCCACGCCGGTCCAGCCCACGCAAACGCAGGCCCAGCCCCAGCCGCAGCCGGTTTTGCCGGTCCCGCCCCTGCCCGTTCCGCCGCCTCCGGCGCCCAGCGCAACCTCGCAGCCCAATCCCACCAAGAATCCGGCCCCGCAGAGCGATGCGCTTGACAACACGCTGGAAAAGCTCCGCGCCGAGCTGAAGCAACAATCCCCGACTGCGCGCTACAACCCGGCGCAAGGCGGCGCCCCGAACGGTGGCGGCACGCCTCTGGGCAATGACACAGCCGCGCTCACCGCCGCCGAACGCGGCGCTATCGGCGCTTTCGTGCGCCGCTGCTGGACGTCCGATCCGGAAGCCCTCGATCTCGACAAGATGCAGGCCATGCTGACGGTTACCACCGACACCAACGGCGTGGTCCGCATCGCGCAAGTGGCGCCGCAGGACCAGGGCCGCCTCGGCGATCCGCATTTCCGCGCCTTCGCGGAGCGCGCGATCAACGCCGTCCTCGACCCGAACTGTTCCAATCTTCCCCTGCCAAGAACAATGTTGGGGAAAAACAACGTGCTGACGTTCCGGTTCAGGCCGTAATCGCGCCGGGATGAAATGATCGAAACTCTCCCCCACCGCGTTGCGGCACCCCAGCAAACATGGAAGAGACGCGTATGACCGACCGCTTCCAGGCACTTTCGCGCCGCCGCGCTTTCCTTGCCGGCGCCGCTGGCGCACTCGTCGCCCCCGGCGTGCTGCACGCGCAGGGCGCGCCGGCACCAGCGCCCGGCGCGCAAAGCGCGGTAATCGACGTCAGCCGCGCGCGCGCCGCACCGATCCCCATCGCCATTCCCGATTTCGCCGGCGCCGATCCCGGCTCGCAGCAGCTTGGCACCAACATGGTCCAGGTGATCACCAACGATCTCGCCAGTTCCGGCCTGTTCCGGGTGATCAGCCAGGCGGCTTACGTGCAGGCCGGGGCGCCGGGCGCGGAGACGCCGAATTTCCAGAACTGGGCGGCGATCGGCGCGCAGGCGCTGGTTACCGGCCGGGTCGCCGGCAGCGGTGATTCCGTGCGCGTCGAGTTCCGCCTTTGGGATGTGCTGCCGCAGGCCCAGTTGCAAGGCACCGCCTATACGACCACCCAGGGGAACTGGCGCCGCATTGCCCATATTATCGCCGATGCGATCTATCAACGGCTGCTCGGCGAGCCGGGTTATTTCGATACCCGCATCGTCTATGTCTCGCTGACGGGGCCGCGCGGGCGGCAGACCCGCCGGCTCGCCATCATGGACCAGGACGGCGCCAATAACCGGTTCCTCACCAACGGCGCCTGGGAAGTGTTGACGCCGCGTTTCTCCCCCAAGCGCGACCAGATCGCCTTCATGAGCTACGCAAACCAGCAGCCGCGCGTTTATCTGTTTGACGTCGGCTCCGGCCGGCAAAGCGTGCTCGGCGACTTCCAGGGCATGACCTTCGCCCCGCGTTTCTCGCCCGACGGCAACAGCGTGATCATGGCGCTGGCGCACGGCCAGGGATCGTCGATCGTAGCGGTCGAGATCGGCAGCCGCGGCATGCGCCAGTTGACCAACTCGAATTCGATCGATGTCAGCCCGTGCTACAGCCCGGACGGCTCACAGATCGTGTTCAACTCCGATCGCGGCGGCGATCCGCAGCTCTACATCATGGGCGCCGGAGGCGGCGGTGCACGGCGCATCAGCTTCGGCAGCGGCCGGTACGCGACGCCGGTGTGGTCGCCGCGCGGCGACCTGATCGCCTTCACCCGGTTCGGCGGCGACGAATCGAGTTTCTCGATCGGCGTGATGCATCCGGACGGCAGCGGCGAGCGCATCCTGACGCAGGGATGGGACGTCGAGGGGCCGACTTTCGCGCCGAACGGGCGGGTGATTATGTATTTCAGCCAGTCGCGAGCCACTGGCAACCGCGGCGAGGGGTTTTCCTCGCGCCTCGCTTCGGTGGACATCACCGGTTTCAACGAACGCACCATCCCGACGCCGACGGAAGCTTCCGACCCCGCTTGGTCGCCTCTCGGCGGATAAGAGATTCACCACAGAGACGCAGGAGATGGGGAGGACAGCACAGAGAGTTGGTCTCTCCCCATCTTTCCTCCCACCTCTGCGTCTCTGTGGTACATTCTTTTCTTGCCTCCGCCCGGACAGGTGCATCACCTTCGTCCGGATGGCCGGTGCGAAACTCGTTCTGGTCGAAGACGAAGCGTTCCAGCGGCAGGTCATCGCGGAATGTCTGGCGCGGCACGGGCTGCGGCCAACCACGCTCGCCTCCGGCGCCGAACTCAAGCGCCTGGCGCGGCACGCCATGCCGGACCTCGCCCTGCTGGACGTGCAACTGAACGAAGCGGAAGACGGCTTCGCGCTCGCCCGCTGGCTCCGCGGCCGGTCGGCGCGGATCGGCATCATCATGCTGACAGCAGCGGGTGACGTCATCGATCGCGTGGTCGGGCTGGAATCCGGCGCCGACGATTATATCGCCAAGCCGTTCGAACCGCGTGAGCTGGTCGCGCGCGTGAAGGCGCTGCTGCGCCGCGCTGGGCCATATGCGCCGCCGCCGCGTCTGACCGAAATCCGCGTGGGCACGGCGATGCTCGACCTGCAGCGCCGCGTGCTTATTCTTGCCGACGGCAGCGTGGACAGTCTCGCCGCGAGCGAGTTCGACCTGCTCCGCCTGTTGGTGGAAAATCCCAACCGTCCGCTCACCCGCGACTGGCTTCTGGAAACCATCGCCCATCGCGACGCCGAGGCATTCGACCGCGCGATCGACAACCGGGTCATGCGCCTGCGCCGCAAGCTGGAGCGCGATCCCGCGAAACCCGAGGCGATCCGCAGCGTGCGCGGCATCGGCTACATGTTCGTCCCCTCACCGGACTGAGCGCATCGCGCGCAACGTTTCCGCCAGCAGGTGATCCAGCCCATCTGTCGCGCGCTGTGCGGCCGCGAGATCGCCGGCCCCGGCCGCTGCCTCGATGCGCCGGGCCTGTTCCGCCAGAAGCCTGGCACCGGCCATGCGTGCCGCGCCGTTGAGCCGGTGCGCCGATGCCGCCAACCGGCCCGCGGCCGGTGCCACCCGCATCGCGGCGATGTCGCAAGCGGCACTGTCGGCAAAGTTCTGCACCAGCGCCGCGAGCCGCCCGGGATCCGCGCCGAACAAGCCGTGCAGCGCCGCGGGATCGAACAGTGTCGTTTCATTCGATATATCCGGCCGGGCAAGCTCGGGCATCCAGCGCCCCAGCGTGCGCGCCAGCGCATCCAGCGCGATCGGCTTGGCCAGGAACCCGTCCATGCCGGCGGCGAAGCAACGCGTATCCTGGCCTTTCAGGGCGTCGGCAGTCACCGCGACCAGGCCGCTGCGCGGCAAACCATGCTTGGCTTCATCGCGCCGGATTGCCTGTGCCAGACCGAACCCGTCCAGCATCGGCATGTGCAGATCGAGCAAGACGACCGCATGATGCGCGCGCCGCCACAGCGCCAGCGCCGCTTCCCCATCCTCCGCGGTCTCCGCCGACAGACCCAGCAGTTCGAGCTGGCGCAGCATCACTTCCAGGTTGACCGGATGATCATCGGCAACGTCGAGCCGGCGGCCGGCGACCGGCTGGAGGACAACCTCAATCCGGTTGGCCGACTTTACTACGCCGCTTCGACGATGATCTGCGTGCCGACCTCGCTGGACCAGCCGGTGGGCGCGGCATTCGGCGCGCAGGCAGGCTTCGCGAAACTCTCCGCCGCGATCACCGAGGCTGGGTTCAGCCATGTGCGCAAAGCGACCGAGACACCGTTCAACATGATCCTGGAAGCGCGGCGCTGACTCTTTTTGACTAAGAACAACTCCCGGCTGATGAACCTCGCATCAACTCCCCGAGAGACGCGAGTTGATCCCGTAGCCACACACGCGAGTGTCCGGTTCTAATCCGCCGGCAAAACCGCTGGGGAGGACATCATGACCGGACGGCAAAGGTTCGGCTGGAGTCAGTCGCTTGTTATCGCCGCGCTGCTGGCATCGTATGGCACCGCATTCGCGCAGCAGCAGACCGCGCCCGCCAGCCCCACGGCGCCTCCAAACCCCGCCGCGGCGGAACCGGTGCAGCCCTGGGGACTGCCGCCGCCCCCGCCCGGCGTCGGGCCGGTCTCGCTGTTCGCCGATATCCACGACACGCCGCAAGGCAAATTCCTCGAAGGCGGCGCCTTCGACGAGGCCGGCAATTTCTGGTTCGTTGCCATCGGCAGCGGCTGGATTTCCTATCTGACGCCGGATGCGAAGCTGGTCCCGGTCGTCAACTGCAATCCGCCGGCGGCGCTCGGCTTCGCCTGCGAACCGCAGGGCACCCGCTGGCACGACGGCAAACTTTATCTCACTACGCGCCATCTCGGCATCCTGGTTTACGATCCGCAGAGCAAGCAATTGAGTTCGCTGGTCAGCACCTATCGCAACCAGCTCTTCAAGGGTCCGAACGACCTCGATTTCGATGCCGAGGGCAATCTCTACTTCACTGATCCCTGGGGAACCGGCCCCGGACCGGATACCGCGGACCACATGGGGGCGGTGTACCAATACTCCGCACAAGGGGTGCTCCGGCGCATCAGTACGAGCGGCTATTTCCCGAACGGCATCGCCATCTCGCCGGATGACAGCACGATGGCGGTGGCCGACTACGCCGGCAACCGGATGCTCTACTATTCCTTCCTCAACGGACCGAACCCCGCCTGCACCATGTGCGCCAAAGACCCGCAGCATCTGACGTTCTTCTTCGTCACTACCGGCAGCTACAATCCCGGCAATGGCGGGCCGGACGGCATCCATTACGACGTGCACGGAGACCTGTGGGCGCAGCTCGGCATCGGCGGCATCATCGAATACGATTCGCGCGGCGTAATCCTCGGCTACGTGCCGCTGCCGAACGGCGATGCATCGGCCACCAACTTCGCCTTCGGTGGCCCCGACAACCAGTATATCTACATGGAGGGCGCGGTGAGCGGCACGGTCTATCGTTTCAAGGCGCCCTATCCGGGGCTCATCGGCCCCGGCGGCGTGCGGCTGCCGGCGCAGCACTGAGGGCCGATGTGAGGCCCAGACGAGAAGGCGGAGTCAGATTCACCACAGAGACACCGAGGCACAGAGGCAGCACGGAGGAAGGATAGCTGTGCTTCGCATACGGTCGATGCCGTTGCGGCGATTTGTACGCAGCGCATAAACATTCCTTTGTGTAAACCTCGCCGCCTCTGTAGTTAAACTTGCTCGCTTTCTCGTATGCACACGCTTCACCCCCGGGAGCGAGGCCGCTCTAACCCCGCCGCTCCCATTCCCGCACCTCGATCCGCGGCATGTCGAACAGATCGGTCGTGCGCGCATACCACCCGCGGCCATGCATACGCCCGACCAGCTCCAGTTGCGGCGTATCGACATAGCAGCGCTCGGCATCCAGCACGAACTCGTCCTGGATGTGAATCGCCAGCACCTTACCCAGGACCACCGCGCGGTCCACGCCCACCTCCACGATAACCAGCCGCTCGCATTCCAGCGACACCGGGCTTTCAGCGATGCGCGGCGGCTTCACCTTGGTCGAAGGCGTCGTCTTCAGCTTCGCCTCCGTCAACTCATTCACGTCTTTCGAAAAATCGATAGCGGTTATGTTCATCTGTTCCGCGAGCCGGTTGCTGACCAGGTTCACCACGAACTCCCCGGTGCGCCGGATATTGCCGCCGGTATCCTTCACATCGCCCGGCGCCCGCCCGCCGATCCCGATCGCCACCACCGGTGGATTGCCGGACACCGCATTGAAGAATGAAAACGGCGCCGCGTTCAGCGTGCCATCGACATCCTGTGTTGTCACCCACGCGATCGGCCGCGGCACCACGGTTGAGACCAGCAGCTTGTATGCATTCTCCGGGCTGAGAGCGGCGAAGTCGAACAGCATGGCATCTCCAATCGCGTGATGTACCGGCGAAACTGGAGCGCGCCGGCCACACCTGTCCAGTCCGCCTCGTTCATCCCCGATTAAGCCCCACCCGGCAGGATCGCCGCCCCGGAGAAGACGGCGGGGTCCGGCATGCGTTTCCTGCGCAATTGCTCGATTGCGGTGAAGCTGGCGATGTCGGCGGGCTGCGCGCTCGTACTGTTGGGCGCCCTCAGCTGGTCGGCGCAACACGCCTTAACGCTGTCGGCAACCGTGCAATCGCGTGTCAGTGAGGCGGTTGCGGCGGAGCGGCAAATCAAAGACGCTTTACTCGGCGCCGGTGAAATGCGGACCCTCAGCCGCTCTCTGGAATCCCGCCAGACGGTCACCGAGGTCAACAAACTCGCGGCGCGCGCCGGCAAAGTCGCCGGCGATATGCGCGCCGTGCTCGAAAAGCTGCAGGCCACCGAGACCGACGCGGCGGAACGCGGTGAGCTCGCCGGCGCACTCGATGCGCTGACCGGATTCGCGACTGCCGTCGCGCATGAGGCCGAGCAGCGCAAAATCCTGATCATCACCCGGCAGAAGCAGCTCCTGGAGGTCCGCTCGACCTTCGAGGAAAGCCTTGCGTCCTTCATGGACGAGCTGACCAAGGGCGGCGTCGCCGCCGGCGGCGTGGACGCAGTCACCGGCGCCGTCAAGGCCGCGGTGCCGCCGGAGATCCTGGCCCGGGCCAAAACTGCTTTCACCGCCTATCAGTTTGCGATGGCGCGCATGCAGAACACGGCGCTGCTGTTCCTGGCCACCGGCAACCGCGGCGCAGCGAACGAAGTGCGCGACGCAGCGTCGGATGCGGATGCCCGCATGCAGGAGGTGATGGCCAGCGGTTTGCCGGCTGCGACGGTGGCCGACGCCAAGGTGGTGCAGACCTTCGGCGCAGCAATCGCGCACGCGGCGGCCACCGTTGTGGACGACACCATGCATCTCAACGATTTCGTCGATCACACGCTCGACGCCGCGATGCTGGCGATGTCGCAGCGTCTCGACGCCGCCGCCAGGCAGGTCTCCGCGCGCGTCGAGGCGGCGCATGACGAGGCTGCCCGGGCACAACACGCGGCCCAGACGCAGATCCTGCTCATCGCCACCGGTATCGCTCTTGTGCTGCTGCTCTCCGCCTGGGTGACCAGCCGCGCGATCTCGCGCCCCATTCGTGCGATGACGCGCGTGCTCCAGGCCATGGCGGACGGCGACACCGATGTCGCCATCGGTCATGCCGGCCGCCGCGACGAGATCGGCCGTATGGCCGCCGCCCTCGAAGTGCTGCGCGGCGTCGCGCACGACGCCTTTGTCAAGCGCGGGATGATCGCCCAGTTCCCGCTCGGCATGATGATGGCCGATCCCGCCGACCTCAGCGTCACCTTCGTCAACCCGGCCGCCGAGCAGATGCTCGAACCTGTTCGCGAGCATCTGTCCGCGCCGCCCGATCAGCTCGCCGGGCAATCGCTGCTGCAATTCTATCCCGACCCGGAGCAAAGACGCGCCGTGTTCAGCGATCCGGCAAATCTGCCCGACCGCACCCGAATTACCATAGCGGACGAAACCTTCGAGCTCACCACCTCGGCCATCACTGACCGAAGCGGCCGCTATGTCGGGCCGATGGTCACCTGGAACCGCATCACCGGACAGGTACGCCTGGTGCAACGTTTCGAGCAGACCGTCGGACAAATCGCCCAAACTGTCGGCGTGCGGGCGGAAACCATGAAGACCACGGCGCACGCCATGACCGAGGCCGCCGATGACGCTGGTGCCCGGACCGCCGCGGTGGCGAGCGCCTCGGACGTGGCGACCGCCAATGTCGGCGCGGTCGCGGCGAGCGCCGAGGAACTGGCCGCGTCGGTGACGGAAATCGCTCGGCAGGTCGCGGAATTGGCGCGTATCGCCGGCCAGGCGGTCAACGAGGCGGAGGCCGCCGATCGCTGCGTCGCCGGTCTAAGCGACGCAGCGGGCAAGATCGGCGAAGTTGTGCGCCTTATTGGCGACATCGCCGGGCGCACCAACCTGCTGGCGCTCAACGCCACGATCGAGGCGGCGCGGGCCGGCGAGGCCGGCAAAGGCTTCGCCGTGGTCGCCAGCGAGGTGAAGACGCTCGCCACCCAAACCGCGCGCGCCACCGAAGAGATCGGGGCCCAGATTGCCGCCATGCAAGGCGCCACCGGACAGGCGGTTGAGACGCTGCGCTCCATAGGCGAGACGATCCAGCGCATGAACGAGATCGCCACCGGCATTGCCGGCGCGACCGAGCAACAGGGCGCGGCCACGCGCGAAATCGCCCGTGCGGTGCAGCAGGCAGCGGCGGGAACCGCCGAAGTCACCGGCAATATAGGCCATGTGGCGCAGGCGGTGGACGGCACGAGCAGCCAGGCGGGCCAGGCGCTCGCGGCCGCGAGTGAGTTGGCCGCGCAGGCCGAGACTCTGCGCATCGAAGCCGACCGCTTCATGAAGGCTGTGCAGGAAGCGGCGTAGCTTCTCCTCAGCGCTCCACATTCTCAAGCGGAGAGCTGATGTGATATCAGCGGCCCTTTCTGTTGACCGCTCCGACATCAGAGTTTTGGTTTCGCGCGCGGCCGCCCCACCAAACCCCTGGCGGCGGGCGCGTCGCCTCGGCAATAGCGCGCGCCACTTTCGCCGCCGCAATCGAGGCCTTGCGACCACGGCCCGGTGCATCGGCAAGCCCATCCAGGCCAGAGCTGGCAAAGCGACCGGACCACATCGAGACGCGCTTGGGCGTCGTGTTGAGCCGTGCGGCAATGGCTTGGACGCCCAACCCCTCGATGCGAAGCAGGATGATGTCGGCACGCTCGCGATCGCGCACCCCGACTGTGGTGGACCGCGAGCTGCGTCGCAGTTCCGCCACAACGAACTTTGCCGCGAGATCACCGAGTACGGCGGCAATCTCGCCGCTCTCGTGTTAGACGGTCAGCCCCTGCCGGGACCCCGGCGTAAGCGGTTATACTCCGCGGTATGAACGTCACAGGGCACTAGTTAGAGGAGACGCAGCATGGACCGATTCACCGGTAGTTGCCTGTGCGGCAATGTCCGAATTGTGGCGTCGGGACTCCCATACCGGGTCGGCCTTTGTCACTGTCTCGACTGCCGCAGGCATAATGGGGCTCTTTTTCACGCTTTCGCGGTGTTCCCTCAGGATGCGGTGACGATCGATGGCGAAACACGCGACTACGTCGGGCGGTTTTTCTGTCCCCGCTGCGGCTCGTCCATTTTCGCACGCAGCGCAGACGAAATCGAAGTGAACCTAGGATCCCTGGATGCCCCTGACCAACTGATGCCAACCTACGAAAGCTGGATCGTCCGTCGCGAGTCCTGGTTGCCGCCGTTTCCGCTCACGAGACGATACGACCGCGATCGTGACGCCACGGGTCGCTTTGAGAAGTAGGTCGCACGAACGGTGCGAAGGCGCCGCGGCAAGAACCGGCCCTCCTGGCGTCCGTGCAACGAATCGTCGGTTGGGATCAGGTGCAGGATGATCTGCCCCGGTGCCTTGGCCTGGCTCTGCAGAAACAGATCAACCAGCAACGCCCCGATCGCCGCCGGATCATGGCTGATCTTGTGGTAGCGCGTCGCCTCCGGCCGGCTCAGCTCCAGACCGTTCAGCGTCGATTTGCCGCGACCGTTGTGCACTCGGCCCGGCGGGCTTCCAGCTGCCAGCCAGGATCGCCATCATCGGGTCGTGTCGCAGCTGGTCGTGATCGTTCAGGTCTTCATAGCGGAGCGCGATACCGAACACGCGCTGGCCAACCAGCGTGGCGACCTCGTGTTCGATCAGCTCGGCGCAGCGATGGTCGGTGAAGCAGGCTGCGAACCGGTCCACCAACCCGATCGCACCATTGGTCGCTCCCAGCAGCAGCGAACCTGCATCCGGTCTCAGCCTTTCACCGTCGAATGCTACCACCACCGCACGGCCCGCAACAGGTGCAAATTCAAACAGCGTCGGGTTACACTCTGTTGGCATCGGGGAACGCCTCCGCTTCAGCAAAAGTGCTTCTCGCACAAGAACTTTCGCCGATGCAGAGCCCCGATGCACCAATCGCGTGTGAGATATACGGGCTAGGCCGGGCTCCGACAGTGAAGCGCCCCCCTTCGCGCCCGCGCCCCGGCCTGTCGGAAGTGGCACTCGTGCTGATCACCGGTACCGATGCCGACGGCGACGCCATCGGTCGGCCTGTGCAGTGGCAGGACGAAGGTCCGCCTCCGCAGATCCTGATGGGTCCGGAACAAAGCGGCCATCCGGCGCTGACCCCAGGCCAGCGTGTTCTTGCGCGGCTGCGCCCTGCCGGACCAGGCCGGTACGAGGGACGCACAATCAAAGTGCTGGCGGAAACGCCGGCCCGCATCCTGGGGGTTTTCCGCGGTGGCCCCGGTGAAGCCCGCATTGTGCCCACCGACCGGCGCGCCAAGGCCGAATGGCTCGTTCCGCTGCATGAAACCGCCGGCGCCGAACCCGGCGAGATCGTCCTTGCCGAGCCCCTGCCATATCACCGGCTTGGCCCTCGGCCGGCGCGCGTTATCGAACGCCTGGGGCGCATGGGCGAGGCGCGCTCGATCAGCCTGATCGCCACCGCCACACACGACATCCCGCACGTCTTTCCGGCCGATACGCTTGCCGAGGCGGAAGCCGCCCGCGGCCCGGTGCTCGGCAAACGCGAGGACCTGCGCCCCATATCGCTGGTGACGATCGACGGCGAGGACGCGCGCGACTTCGACGACGCCGTCTATGCCGAGCCCGACGGAACGGGTTTCCGGCTGATCGTCGCCATCGCCGATGTCGCCTATTACGTCCGCCTCGGCTCGCCGCTCGACGGCACGGCGCGCGAGCGTGGCAACAGCGTGTATTTCCCCGACCGCGTCGTGCCGATGCTGCCCGAAGCGCTGTCGAACGGCTGGTGCAGCCTGCGCCCGGCCGAGGACCGCGCCTGCCTTTTCGTCGAGCTGCGCATCGCCGCGGACGGGCACAAGACCGCGCATCGGTTCGGGCGCGGTCTGATGCGCAGCGCCGCCCGCCTGACCTACACCCAGGTGCAGCGCGCCCATGATGCGGGCGACCCGCTCGGCCTGCCGCAGCAACAGATCGGCACCCTCTACGGCGCGTGGCGCGCACTGGCCGAGGCGCGTACAGCTCGCGGCACGCTCGACCTCGATCTCCCGGAACGGCAGGTAAAGCTGAACGAGACCGGTCACGTCATCGATGTGCAGCCGCGCCCTCGGCTCGATAGCCACCGGCTGATCGAAGAATTCATGATCGCCGCCAATGTCGCGGCGGCCGAAGAGCTGGAGCGCCGCCACGCTCCCTGTATGTATCGTGTGCACGCCCCGCCATCGCCCGAGAAGGTGGAAGCCTTGCGCGATTTCCTGCACGGGCTCGGCATCTCCCTTCCGCCCGGCGATCAACTGCATCCACGCGACCTCGACCGTGTGCTGCGCCGGGTCGCCGGTACGCCAGAGGCGCAACTGGTCAACGAAGTCGTCCTGCGCAGCCAGTCGCAGGCCGCTTACAGCCCGGAGAATATCGGTCATTTCGGCTTGGCTTTGCCGCGCTATGCGCATTTCACCAGCCCGATCCGCCGCTATGCGGACCTTCTGGTGCACCGTGCCCTGATTCGCGCGCGGCACCTCGGCGAGGGCGGGCTCGGCAAAGACGAGGCCGCCCGCTTCGCCGACACCGCCCAGCACATCACCGCCACCGAACGCCGCGCGCAGACCGCCGAACGCGATGCCATCGACCGCTACCTCGCCGCTTTCATGGCAGACCGCATCGGCGCTGTCTTCCCAGCCCGTGTCTCGGGGGTCACACGGTTCGGACTTTTTGTGACCATTGCTGAAAACGGTGCAAACGGCATTGTTCCAAGGTCAGCACTGCCGGATGATCGCTGGACGCATGATGAGCGCGAGCAGACGCTGACCGGTCGGCACACCCGCCTCGTCTTTCGCCTGACGCAGGAGGTCGAGGTGCGGCTCAGGGAAGCCAATCCAATCACCGGCGGGCTGGTGTTCCAGCTCATGCAGGGCGTTCCGGAACGCCGGAGGCGCAGCACAAGGCCATCGGGGAAACGGTCCCGCCTCAGGTGACCCGGCTCAGCCTCCTGCTCCTGCTGCTCGTGATCGCGGTTCCGGCCCGCAGCGAGATGCGAACCGTCGTCGGTTTCAACCCGGTTTTACTGCAGCAGGTCTATGCCGCCTCGCTTGCGTTCATTACGCCGCGAGCGCTCGACCCGGTCACGGCCCAACAACTGACATTATGGGGCTTGGGCGGGCTGACCGCGCTCGATCCGGATCTGATCGCAGGCGAAACCAGTGGCCAGCTTGCGCTTGCTACACCGCAACGGCGCCTTTACGCGATCACGGCACCCGCGGAAACATCGCCGCAAGCCTGGGCCGACGCCGCCGTCGTGCTGACCGCAGCGGGATGGAATGCTTCCGTGCCGGTGCGCCGCGCCGGCACGCAGGGCATCATCCAGTCCTTCTTCGACGAGATGTTCAATCATCTCGACCCCTATTCGCGTTACGTCCCGCCGGGGCAGGCGGCGGCGCAGGAGGCGCAGCTCTCGGGCGCCGCGGGCGCCGGGCTGACACTGGCGAAACGCGGCGAGGCTATCATCGTCCAATCTGCGATCCCGGGCGCACCCGGCGCGGCCGCCGGAATTCACGCCGGCGACCGCGTCGTCTCCGTCGATCATCAGGAGGCGACCGGCAACGACCCCGCCACGGTCGCTTCCTGGATTGCCGGCCCGGAGTTCAGCACAGTCCATATTGCTTGGCGCACCGCGCATGGGCGACTCCGCGAAGCCGATATCGTCCGCTCGATGATACCGCCGGAAACCGTGTTCTCCGCTCGTGTCGCCGATCTGTTGGTACTCCGCCTGACCGGCTTCAGCCGCAACACGGGCGCCAGCATGGTCGCGCCGGTGGAGCAGGCGCTGAGTGGACGACACCCGCCGGCGGGTTTGGTGCTCGACCTGCGAGGAAACCGTGGCGGGTTACTGGCTGAGGCAGTCAACGCAGCCGATGAGCTGCTGCCGCCAGGCGTGGTCGCGCTCGAGCAAGGGCGCGATCCGGCAGCAAACCGCGTCTGGCGCTCCGAGAACCAGGAAATGGCGAAGGACGTGCCGGTCATCGTGCTGGTCGATGGACGCACCGCCAGCGCGGCCGAGGTTCTCGCCGCGGCGCTGGCCGATCGTGGCCGCGGTGTGGTGGTGGGAAGCGCCACACTCGGCAAGGGGCTCGTGCAGACCTTCACCACCTTGCCCGACAACGGCGAGTTGTTCGTGACCTGGAGCCGCGTGCTGGCGCCGCGAGGCTGGCCTGTTCAGGGGCTCGGCGTGTTACCGCAGGTCTGCACCAGCCTGGGCGAGGACAGGCTCGAGCAGCAGCTCGCGCTGCTGGATGCAGGCGAACAACCAATGGCAGCCGACATCCGGCGCGAGCGGACGGCGCGCGCACCGGTTCCAGCGGCCGAAGCGGTCGCGATCCGCGATGCGTGCCCCGCCGCCGAGGGTCGCGAGATCGACCTCGAGGCGGCGCATTGGCTGATCGACCACCCGGCAGCTTACGCAGCCGCGCTGCTCCCACCGCTGCGGGACGACATCGCCGGGAAGTAGGAGTGAACGCAACTCCACCTCTGGCGCTCTCTGCGGGAGAGGTCGGTTCGCGAAGCGAACCGGGTGAGGGTGCCGAACGCAAGGCTGTTATGGCCTATACTGCGGCCGTCATTCTCACGACTGGGATTGAACATCGGGTTGATGTCCACCGCATAACCATAGCTGTGCGTGCTGAACCGGGCCGAGTCCGTATCGTCCCGGCGGCAATAGAAGCCGACTGTAACAATCGCAAGTACCGCGATCACCAAACAGAGGGCTTGCCGTTCCATCGTCACTCCGCGACTGCCGCCCGCCGCTTGGCGCGGCGCAGCAGAAAAAGCAGCAGCATCGGCGGAATAACGATAAACGCCATCATGTGGAAATCGTTGTTGTAAGCAATAATCTGCGCTTGCCGGTTGACTTCTTGGTCGAGCAGGGCCGCCCCGGACGCCGTCGCCGGGTTGAAGTAGTGCGCCACCACGCTTGTCCCTTGCAGCAATCGGTCGAACGGCGTGATGTTGGCGACGATATCGGCGTGCATCGCCTGGGTGCTGCGCGCCAGGGTGAACGTGGTGATCGAGATGCCGATCGCCGAGCCCATGTTGCGCGCCAGTGCCTGCAACGCGGTCGCCTCGCCGCGCAGATGCGCCGGCAGAGTCAGGAATGCCACCACGGTCATTGGATTGAAAATCAGTCCGGTGGCCATCCCCTGCACCACCAGCGTCGCCATCATCTGCTGCTGCGTCACGTCGGGGGTCCAGCGGCTCATTTCATGGAGCGCAAAGCCCAGCACCGTCAGCCCCGCCGCCATGATCTTGCGCTGGTCCACGCGGTTGGCGAGCCAGCTCGCGAAGAACATCGCGAACATCGTTCCGAACCCGCGCGGCGCCAGCGCGATGCCGGTGGTCAGCACCGGGTAGTCCGCCAGGTTCTGCAGATAGGGCGCAAGCAGCGCCGATGTCGCCAGCATCACCATGGAAATGCAGAACGTCATCGAGGCCGATGCGATGAAATTGCGGTCGCGGAACACCGCCGGCGACAGAAACGGATGCCGCGCCGTGAGCATATGCACGATAAACAAGTAGAAGCCGAGCCCGGCCAGCGTCGCCTCGACGATGATCTCGCGCGAGCTGAACCAGTCCAGTATCTGGCCGCGGTCGAGCATCATCTGCAAAGCGCCGACCGCAATCGCCAGCACCGAAAATCCCCACCAGTCGAATCTCAGCTCGGCCTGCGGGGTCGTGCGCGGCATGAACACCAGCAACCCGATAATGGCGAGGATGCCGAACGGCAGGTTCACATAGAACACATACCGCCAGTTGTACATATCGGTGAGATAGCCGCCGAGCGTCGGCCCCATGATCGGCCCGAACATCACGCCCGAACTGAAGATCGCCATCGCATAGGCGCGCCGGTGGAACGGGTAGATGTCCAGCATGGTCGCCTGCGACAGCGGCACCAGGGCGGCGCCGCACATCCCCTGCAGCAGCCGGAACACCACCATCTGGGTCAGCGACTGCGCCGCGCCGCACAGCATGGAGGTCGCGGTGAAGCCGGACAGGCACAGGATGAACAGCCGCTTGCGCCCGAAGCGCACGGCGAGCCAGCCCACAGGCGCCGTCATGATCGCCGCGGCAACCACGTAGGAGGTCAGCACCCAGGTGATCTCGTCCTGCGTCGCCGACAGGCTGCCCTGCATGTAGGGCAGCGCCACGTTGGCGATCGCCGAGTTGAGCATCTGCATCAGCGTCGCCATCATGACGCACCCGGTCAGCAGGGCGCGGTGCGGAACCTGTTTTTCGGTCTCGGACATTTCCGCCGCGATTGTGACGGCTTCGCGCGGGTGAGGCCAGATGGCCGGCTTTTCCGGCCGCCGGGATTGCGCCAGATTGCCTCACCGCGGAGGAGACGAATGCCATGGCCGTCACGATGCAGCTTGCCGAATTTGCCTCCGCCATCCGGCTGGACCGCTTGCCGGCCGAGGTGGTGGCGCGGGCGCGGTTCCTGGTTTTGGACCTGGTCGGCAACATCGTGCGCGCGCGCCATGATGCTGAAAGCACGCCCTCCTTTCTTGCGGCGGCGCGCGCAATGGGCATGGCCGGCGGTAATGCCGGCGTGTTCGGCGATGCGGCCCGCTACACCCCAGCCGGCGCCGCCTTCCTGAACGGCGCGCTCGCCCACTCGCTCGACTTCGATGATACGCACGCGACCGGCAGCCTGCATCCGGGCGCCCCGGTGATCCCCGCCGCGCTCGCCGCCGGCGAGATGGCCGGTGCCTCAGGCGCCGATGTGCTGGCGGCGATCATTGCCGGTTACGACATCACCTGCCGGGTGGCTTTGGCCCTCCCGGCTGGCGAACATTACGACCGCGGGTTTCACCCCACCGCCACCTGCGGCGCGTTCGGCGCGGCCGCCGCAGCTTCGCGGGTCTTTGGCCTGGACGCCGATGGCGTCGCCGGCGCACTCGGCACGGCGCTGAGCCAATGTGCCGGCAGTCTGCAGTTCCTCGCCAACGGCGCCTGGACGAAGCGCTTCCAGGTCGGCTGGGCTGCCTGCAACGGGCTGATGGCTGCCACGCTCGTCCGCGAGGGCTTCAAAGGCGCCGCCGAGGCCCTGGAAGGGCGGCACGGCTTCATGCGCGCCTATGCTCCGAAGCCGCGGCCGGAGCGCGCCCTGCAGGACCTCGGACGTGTGTTCGAACTGATGGCGACGGCCGTGAAGCCGTACCCCTCCTGCCGCTACGGCCATGCCGGCATCGACGCGGCAATCGCGTTGCGCGCTGAATTCGGGCTACAGGCGGACGAGATCGAGGCGGTGACGCTCGGTCTGCCCAAAGCCGGCCAGATGCTGATCGGCGAGCCTGCGGCGAAGAAGGCCGATCCGCGCAACGTGGTGGACGGCCAGTTCAGCGGACCGTACGTGATCGCCTGTGCGCTGGCGACCGGGCGGATGGGCTGGGACAGCTATGGATTGCTGCACGATCCGGCGGTGCGCGGCCTGCTGTCGAAGATCCGGTGCGAGATCGATCCGGAGATCGAGGCGGAGTTCCCCGCCAACATGGCCGGCAAGCTGACGATCCTGGCCCGCGGGCAGACTTTCACACGCAAGGTGGTGGTCCCGAAAGGAGAACCGGGCAATTTCCTGACCGAAGTAGAGCTGCGCGGCAAGTTCGCAGGCTTGGCGGATGGCGTGCTGGGCAGGGACCGGGCCGCACGTCTCGCTGACGCGGTGCTTTCGATTGATACCACCGCCGATATTGCGTCACTGATGCGGCTTGCCGCCCCGCTGACCACGACGCGGCTGGCCGGAGAATAACAACAGTCGACCTTCGACCCCCGGTTCGGGGCTAGGCAGTGGCAGGCTGACTAGCCCCTTTGCTGCCGTTCGAACGATGCTGATCCCAATCAAGCCGACACCCAGCAGTGCCAGTGAAGCGGGTTCGGGGACGGAACTGGACGTTGTGAGCGAAACATTGTCCAGAAGCGCCCCTTCGTCCCCGGGGATCAGGCTCGCAAAGCTGAGCTGAGCCCCGCCGGCACCGATCGTTACGCTAAAGGTCTCCAGCGTGAAGCCGACATCCGAGGGGAGATCAATAGTTTGATTGAGGGAGCCGAGTTGGACCATGACTTTGCCATCCGGGCCTCTCTGGGAGCCAGCCAGATCAAACGAAAGCGTGTAGTTGCCAGGCCCAAACGTCATTTTGGTCTGGATCGTGCCAGCTTGCCCGGTGCTACCATCCATATCGACATAGAGACCATTCCCCGGGAGGAAGTCGAAAAATCCGTTGCCAATCAGATCCACGCTGCCCGCGGTCACATTCCAGTTGGCGAATCCAGTGTAGTTTAGCTGCCCCACTCCCCCGTTTTCCGCATTGAAATTATCCGAGAAACGGTTGTCGCCTGCGCGGAAGCAACTGATACGAAAGCAGTTACAATAGCGACTGTTGCTAACCTGGAAAAGCTGGTCACGGCCGGTCTCCTCCTGGCGGTTTGTCGAATGGCTTACATCCAAGCAATCTTCAGCCGTGCTGACAAGCCCCCACAGGTTGCATTTGTAGCCTTCATACAACCAGCACCTCACGCGCACATCTCTGCCGGGCCACTTCTGTATCTCTGCAAGGTGAGGTAGCAAGTGGATCTGACAAACCGGATTCCGATAATGCCGACCTTCACCCCCGACCGGCTCCGCGCGGTCACCAGCCTGATCGTGCGCCGGATGGGCAGCGACGAGGCGGAGACGCGTGAAGTCGCCGACCACCTCGTCCGGGCCAATCTCGCGGGCCACGACAGCCATGGCGTCGGCATGCTGCCGGCTTATGTCCGCCTGCTGCAGGACGGCCTGCTGGTCCCCAACCAGACGCTGGAGACCGTGCTCGATTTCGGCGCTCTGCTGGTGCTGGACGCGCGCCGCGGCTTCGGCCAGCGCATGGCCGCCGAGGCCGTCCGCCGGGCCATTGGCCGCGCGCGCGATCTGGGCTCCTGCGTGCTGGGCCTGCGCAACAGCTCGCATATCGGCCGCGCCGGCACTTATGGCGAGCTGGCAGCCGGCGAAGGCATGGCCTTCATCGGGTATGTCAACGTCGCCGATCATCGCGACATCGCCGCGCCCTGGGGCTGCGGCGAGGCGCGGCTCGGCACCAACCCCTTCGTCACTGCCGTCCCTGGCGGCGACGGACCGGTGCTGCTCGACATGGCGACCACCACCATCGCCGCCGGCAAGGCTCGGGTGGCGCGCAACAAGGGCGTCCCGGTACCCGACGATTGCCTGATCGACCCCGCGGGCCGCCCGACCAACGACCCCACCGGTTTCATTGATGACCGCACCGGAGCGCTGCTCACCTTCGGCCGGCACAAAGGGTCCGGACTGGCGGTGATGTGCGAGATCATGGCCGGCGCAGTGGCTGGCGGGATGCGCGCCGGCGAATCCTACAAAGGCGGCATCCTCAACAGCATGTTCGCGGTCGTCATCGACCTGTCGCGGATCGGCGATCGAGACAACATCACGGCTGCGGTGGAAGCCACGAAAGGGCATATCCGCTCCGCCCGCCTCGCGTCCGGGTTCGAGCAGATCCTGTTGCCTGGCGAACCGGAGCGTCGGGCCGCCAGGGAACGCGCAGCCGGCATTCCGGTAGATGAGCGCACCTGGGATCAAGTGCGCGAAGCCGCCGCGAAACTTGGCATCACCGAGGCGGCGTTGGAGCGCGCCAACAGCTAACCCTGCTCTGCGCCCTTTAAGCGGCCCGGGCGAGGTTCAGCAACGTGCGCGCTTCGGCCGCGTCGGCGGGACGGCACCCATGCCGGGCCACCTGTTCGGCCGCCAGTCCAACCAATTCGGCGTTGCTCCCCGCCAGCCGCTCCCGGCTCAGGCGGATGTTGTCCTCGAGCCCGGTCCGCACGCCGTCGCCGCCGCGTGCCAACACCCACTCGATCACTCGCACCTGGGCCGCGCCGATCCCTGCTGCGGTCCAGGTCGCGTGCGGCAGAACGCGACGCAATTCGTTCAGCAGGATGTCCAGCAGGTGTTCCTCGGCCGGCAGCGCATTCTTCACACCCATGACGAACTGCACGTGGGGCCGATCGTCCATCAGCCCCGCATCGACCAGCCGCCGCGCCCCGTGAATATGCGACAGATCGAACACCTCGATCTCGGGGCGCACGCCATACTCGCGCATCTTCGCCGCAAGATCAGGAACCAGCCCCGGCGAGTTCTCGGTACACGATCGTCGGGAAGTTGACAGATCCGGTCGAAAGCGAGGCCATGTCGGGCCGCAAATACAGCGCGCTGCCGCGGGCAGCCTGATCGCGTCCCCGTCCGCCGGTAGAAAATTGAACGATCATACCAGGGCAGTGGCGGCGGATGCCGTCCTGCACCGCCGCGAACAGGGCGGGATCGGAGGACGGGCTTTCGTCGGGGTTGCGGACGTGAATGTGCACCAGGCTGGCTCCCGCCTCGTAGGCGGCATGACTGAATTCGACCTGCTCGGTCGGCGTGATCGGGACCGCGGGATTATCCTTCTTGCGCGGCACCGAGCCGGTAATGGCAACAGCGATCACAACGGGTTTCATCGCGCGTGCTCCTTCTGCATCGCCCCCGGTTTACCGAGCCGCTCGAGCGGCGTGCGGTAGGTCTCGCGCGCGGTGGACGCCGAAATGGCCGAGATGATCGCGGTGACTGCGGTGAAGACTGCTACAGGAACCCAGCCATTCGCTCCCTGTCCCATCAGTCCGGCGCTGATCGCCGGCGCAAATCCACCCAGCAGGAAGCCGATCTGGGTGCCGATCGCCATCCCCGACAGTCGGACGCGCGTATCGAACATCTCGGCATACAGCGCGGGCCAGATGCCATTCGAAGCGCTATAGACAACACCCGACAGCAGCAGGCCGAAGGCGAAAATCAGCCCGACGTCACTCTGGCTGATTGCCCAGATATAGGGCCAGATCAACACGGCACAGCCGAGCGCGCCGAAGATGAACACCGGCTTCCGTCCGATTCGGTCGGCGAGCGTGGCCCATGCGGGGATCGCGGCCAGAGCCACCACATTTGCGAGCACGAGTACGGTCAACATGGTGGCCCGCGGGATGTGGATCGTGTTCACGGCATAGGAGAGGGTGAACACGCTGAAGATCGTGCTGACCACCGAGATCAGTGCTGCGAAGATGATTCGCAACACGTCGGCCCAGTGCTCGCGGAAAAGGACAGCGACCGGCAGTTTCGCGGTCTCGTGCGCCCGGGCCTCCTGCTCGAAGGCAGGCGTCTCGGGCAGCGTGCGGCGGATCCAAAAGCCGACTGCTACCACGATCGCGCTGAGAAAGAACGGCACGCGCCATCCCCAGGCCAGCAACTGATCGTCGGACATTTGCGAGAACGGTAGGAACACGAGAGTCGCCAGGATCAGCCCGCCTTGCGTGCCGCTGAGCGTGAAGCTTGTGAAAAAGGCTCGCCGATTGGCCGGCGCATGTTCCAGCGTCATGGAATTGGCGCCGGCCTGTTCGCCCGCAGCCGAGAGGCCCTGCAACAAGCGAAGCGCGACGAGCAGGATCGGCGCCCAGATTCCCGCCTGGGCATAGGTGGGCAAAGCGCCGATCAGGAATGTGGAGAGCCCCATCACCAACAAGGTAAGAATCAGCACCTTCTTCCGGCCGAACTTGTCGCCGACATGGCCGAGGATCACGGCGCCAACCGGGCGCGCGACATAGGCAACGCCGAATGTCGCGAACGCCGCGATCGTCGCGATCTGCGGATTGCCTCCCGGAAAGAAAAGCCGGCCGAAGAACAGCGACGCAGCGGTGCCGTAGATAAAAAAATCATAGTATTCGACCGCGCTGCCGATCCAGCTTGCGATCGCCGCCTTGCGTGGCGTCCGGCGTGGACCGAGCGCCATTTCGGCTCCTGTAAAGGTTGTTGCGGACACTGTTTCCTCCTGTTCCGTTGTGATGTGATCAAGGCCGGGTCGAGCACAGCAGAGATTGCCGATCAGTTCGGCCGAGCGGTTCCGATTGTGCCGAAATGATGCGCCATCCGCTCGGCGTCTGGCGCGATCCCAGTGAACAGGCGGAAAGCCTCGACCGCCTGGAACACTGCCATGCCATCGCCGCCCAGAGTGCGGCAGCCCAGCATGCGCGCGGTCCGCAGCAGCTCCGTCTCGAGCGGGAAATAGACGATGTCGGCAACCCAAAGACGCGCCCGCAGCAGCTCGGCCGACAGCGGCATTCCCGGCATCTTGGTCATTCCGACCGGGGTCGTATTGATCAGCCCGTCAGCCTTGGCTGTGGCATCCGCGAGATCGGCGCCGGCAGCCGCCAGTCCCGCGCCGAAGCGGGCGCAAACCGCGTCGGCAAGTGCCTGCGCGCGCCGTTTATTAACGTCGAAGATCGTGAGTGTGCCCGCCCCGAGCACCATAGCGGCGTGGGCGACCGCCGCGCCCGCGCCCCCGGCGCCGAGCTGCACGACTCGCCTGAGAGGCGCATCCGGCAGGCCGCGGCGGAACCCGTTTGCGAAGCCCGACCAATCCGTGTTGTGGCCGATCCTCCTGCCCCCACTCAGCACGACGGTATTGACGGCCTGCAGAGCGCGCGCATCCTCCGAGAGGTCGTGCAGCAGCGGGATGACCGCCTGTTTGCAGGGATACGTGATGTTCAGCCCTGCGAAGCCCATGCGCTCCGCCGCTGTCAGCAGATCGGGCAGCGCCTCGGTGCCCAGGCCAAGCTGGTCGAGGTCGATTCTCTTGTAAACGTAGCGCAGACCCTGCGCGGCCGCCTCCCGCTCATGCATGTCGGGCGTGCGGGACGCCTGGATGCCGGCCCCGATCAGACCCACGACGTAGGACGGTCGGTCCTGAGCATGGCGTTCCATTCCGTTCCATCCCTTTGTGCTGGTTTTCTGGGGCCTAATGGACCATCTGGTTAATCCAGTCAAGTGTCTTCTTGCACCGCCTAACCGGTCAGTCCAAGAAGCAAGGTCAGCCGGCAGGAGTGCGACAACAATGGAAGCGGGGAAAAAATCGCGGTTCGACCCGGAGGGCACGCGCCGGGCGATCCTGGAGGCCGCCCACCAGGAATTCACGGAGAATGGGCTGAGCGGGGCGCGGGTCGATGCGATCGCCGCGCACACCAACACGGTCAAGCGGATGATCTACTACTATTTCGGCAGTAAGGAGGGGCTCTATCTGGCGGTGCTCGAGCGCGCCTATGCCGACATCCGGGACGCCGAACGGAAGCTCGATCTCGGCCGGCTCGCGCCGGAGGCAGCGATCCGCCGTCTCGTTGGTTTCACCTTTGACTATCACGAGGCGCATCCTGGCTTCATCCGGCTGGTCAACACCGAAAACATTCACAATGGCCAGCACATCGCTCAGTCCGATGCGATCAAGGCGGTCAACGAAGGTGCGATCGAGTTGCTGACGGATGTGCTCGACCGCGGCAAACGGCAAGGTATGTTCCGCAGTGACGCCGATCCCATCGACATCCACATGCTGATCAGCGCGTTCTGCTTCTTCCGCGTCGCCAACCGGCATACGTTCGGCCTATTGTTCGGCCGCGACCTTGCCGAGCCTCGCTTGCGCGCAAAGCACAAGAAGATGATTGCCGATCTGGTGCTCGATGCACTGACACCACGGCGCAGGGTGACCCGCGCTGAGGCGGCATGATGTGCCGGCCCTTCGCTAAGCACCTCCGCACATGCTAAATCGCCTATCCGGGGCATCACCCCAAGGGACCGCATGAACGACAACCCGCAAAATCGCACCCCGGATCGCTTCTTCACCGCGCCCCTCGCTGAAACCGACCCCGAGCTGGCCGCCGCCATCGGCGCCGAGCTCGCCCGCCAGCGGGACGGCATCGAGCTGATCGCCAGCGAGAACATCGTCTCCGCCGCCGTGCTGGAAGCCCAGGGCAGCGTTCTCACCAACAAATACGCCGAAGGCTATCCGGGACGGCGCTACTATGGTGGCTGCGCTTATGTCGATGTCGCCGAGCAGCTCGCCATCGACCGAGCCAAACGTCTGTTCGGCTGCGCCTTCGCCAATGTCCAGCCGCATTCCGGCGCGCAGGCCAACCAAGCGGTGTTCCTGGCCCTGTTGAACCCCGGCGATACCATCCTCGGCATGAGCCTGGCTGCCGGTGGCCATCTCACGCATGGTGCGGCGCCGAACCTCTCCGGCAAATGGTTTCGCGCGGTCCAATATGGCGTGCGCCGGGAAGACGGCCTGCTTGACTACGAGGAACTGGAACGTCTCGCCCGCCAGGAGACGCCGCGGCTGATCATCGCAGGGGGGTCGGCCTATCCGCGCTTCATCGATTTCGCCCGCATCCGCCGCATTGCCGATGAGGTCGGTGCATATTTCCTGGTCGATATGGCGCATTTCGCTGGCCTGGTTGCCGCCGGGCTCTTCCCCACCCCGCTGCCCCACGCACATGTCGTCACAACCACCACGCACAAGACGCTGCGCGGCCCGCGCGGGGGCATGATCCTCGCGAATGACGAGGAGATCGGGAAGAAGATCAACAGCGCCGTCTTCCCCGGCCTGCAGGGCGGCCCGTTGATGCATGTGATCGCGGGGAAAGCGGTGGCCTTCGTCGAGGCGCTGCGGCCGGAGTTCCGCGCCTACCAACAGGCGGTCGTGGATAATGCAAAAACAATGGCGGAGACGCTGAAGCAGCAGGGCCTTGCGATTGTCACCGGCGGCACCGATTGTCATCTGGCGCTGGTCGATCTGCGGCCCAAGCGGGTCACCGGCAAGGCCGCGGAAGCCAGCCTGGAGCGCGCCCTGATCACCGCCAACAAGAACGCCATTCCGTTCGATCCCGAGAAACCCGCTGTCACCTCGGGGATACGCTTGGGCTCGCCGGCCGCCACGACGCGCGGCTTCGGTACCGCCGAGTTCCGCGATGTTGCACTGATGATAGACATGGTCATCGAAGGCCTTTCCCGCTCCAACGACGGTTCGAACGAAGCCGCCGAGCGCGACGTCGCGGCACGCGTGCAGGCGCTCTGCGCCCGGTTCCCGATTTATCCGGGCCGCTGAGCCGCCGATGCGCTGCCCGTTTTGCGGCCACGACGATACGCAGGTGAAGGACAGCCGTCCCACCGAGGATTCCGCGGCCATCCGCCGCCGCCGTCTTTGCGGCGCGTGCGGCCAGCGTTTCACCACCATCGAACGCGTGCAGTTGCGGGAGTTGACCGTAGTAAAAGCCGACGGCCGTCGTGTCCCGTTCGACCGCGACAAGCTCGCCCGCTCGATCCGCATCGCCCTGCGCAAAAGGCCCGTGGACGAGGACCGGATCGAGCGCATCGTCAACGGCGTGGTGCGCCAGCTCGAAGCCTCCGGAGAAACCGATATTCCGAGCCAGCAGATCGGCGAGCTGGTGATGGACACGCTGAAGGAGCTCGACCCGGTCGCCTATGTCCGCTTCGCCAGCGTCTATCGGAATTTCCGCGAGGCGAAGGACTTCGAGGAATTCGTCGGCGCACTGGGAGAGACTGCCGGCGTGGCCAGATAGACCGCATGGCCGAGCCGCCCTACGCTGAAGACGTCGCTTATATGGCCGCCGCCCTGTCGCTGGCGCGGCGCGGCCTCGGCAATACGTGGCCCAACCCGGCGGTCGGCTGCGTCATCGTTCGAGATGGCCGTGTGGTGGGCCGCGCCGTCACCACCCCGGGCGGCCGTCCGCACGCCGAACCAGTTGCCCTCGAGCGGGCCGGTGCTGCCGCGCGTGGCGCGGCCGCCTATGTCACCCTGGAGCCCTGCTGCCATTGGGGTCGCACGCCGCCATGCACGGAGTCGCTCATCGAGGCGGGCATCACCCGGGTGGTAGTCGGGACCCGCGATCCCGACCCCCGTGTTGACGGGGCCGGCATCGCCCGCCTGCTCGATGCCGGTATCGCGGTAACCGAGGGCGTACTGGCCGATGCCGCGCGCGAAGCGATTAGGGGGTTCGCGCTCCGGCTTCGCGCCGGGCGGCCGCTGGTTACGCTGAAGCTCGCCTCCACCCTGGACGGCCGGATCGCCACCGATACCGGCGAGAGCCGCTGGATCACCGGCGAATTGGCCCGCCGCGCAGCGCATGCGCTGCGCGGCCGCCATGATGCCGTGATGGTGGGCGCCGGCACTGTGGCCGCCGACGATCCCGACCTCACCTGCCGCCTCCCGGGCTTCCGCCCGACGCCGCTGGTGCGCGTGGTGGCGGACAGCCATGTGCGGACCTCGCTGACCTCCCGGCTGGTCGCCACCGCCGGGGAGACGCCCACCTGGATCCTGGTCCGCGAAGACGCGGATCCCGACCGCCGGCGCGCCTTTGCCGGGGCCGGTGTAACCTTGATCGATACCTCGCCCGCACCCGTCGGCGTTGACCTCCGGCAAGGGCTGGGGCACCTCGCAACGGCCGGGCTCACGCGTGTGCTGGTGGAAGGCGGCGCGCAACTCGCCGCATCGCTGTTGCGTGAGGGGTTGGTGGACAGGGTCGCCTGGTTTCACGCGCCGGCGGTGATGGGAGCCGGCGGCTGGCCCGCCGTGCAGGGGTTCGGGGTTTTGAAACTCACGGGGATGCCGCGCTTTCGTCGCCGCTCCTCAATTCCGCTCGGCGATGACATGCTGAGCGAGTTCGAGAGGATGGACTGAATGTTCACCGGCATCGTCACCGGGATCGGCACAGTACGCTCCATCGAGCCGATCGGCTCAAGCCGCGACATGCGGCTGGTGATCGCCGTCCCCTGGACCGACACCGCTACTATTCCTGTCGGCGCCTCGATTGCCTGCTCAGGCTGCTGCCTGACCGCGGTGGACGTCGGGGCGGACTGGTTCGCCGCCGATGCTTCCGCCGAGACTCTGTCGAAGACCACACTCGGTCGCTGGCTGGTGGGCACGCGCGTGAACCTGGAGCGCAGCCTGCGGATTGGCGACGAACTCGGGGGGCATCTCGTGTCAGGTCATGTGGACGGGGTCGGCTTCGCGCTCTCTCCCGAGCCGGAGCATGGCTCGACCCGTTGGCGCTTTGCCATCCCGCGTGATCTCGCGCGCTTTATCGCCGTGAAGGGCAGCATCGCCCTGGACGGTGTTTCGCTCACAGTGAACGAAGCCGAGGAAACCAGTTTCGCCGTCAACATCATCCCGCACACCACCGCCGTGACCTGTTTCGGCTGGCTTACGACGGACGATCCGGTGAATATCGAGATCGACATGCTGGCGCGCTACGTCGCCAGACTCGCGGAGTTCCGCTGATGGACGGCGTCAAGAGCATCGGGCTGTCGCAATATCTCTCCGCCGCCGACGAGCTGGTGGAGGAAGCGCGCAACGGCCGGATGTTCATCCTGGTCGATGACGAAGACCGGGAGAATGAAGGCGATCTCGTGATCCCGGCGCAGTTCGCGACGCCCGAGGCCGTGAATTTCATGGCCCGTCACGCGCGCGGCTTAATCTGCCTCGCGCTGACGCGCCAGCGCGTGGAACAGCTCGGTCTGGGGCTGATGAGCGCCAATAACGGCACGCGGCATCAGACCGCCTTCACCGTTTCCATTGAGGCGCGCGACGGCGTCACCACCGGCATTTCCGCGCATGACCGCGCGCGCACCATCGCAGTTGCGATCAACCCGGAATCCGGACGCGACGAGATCGTCACGCCGGGTCACATCTTTCCGCTGATGGCACGCGAGGGCGGCACGCTGATCCGCGCCGGGCATACCGAGGCCTCGGTCGATATCGCCCGCATGGCCGGGCTCTATCCGGCGGCGGTGATCTGCGAGATCATGAACGACGACGGCACGATGGCGCGGTTGCCAGACCTCGTCGCCTTCGCACAGCGGCACAACCTGAAACTCGGGACGATCGCCGATCTGATCGCGCATCGCCGCCGCACCGAACGCTTGGTCCGGCGCATGCAGGAAGGCGCCTTCACCCATGTGGCCGGCGGCGAGTGGCGGCTGATTGTCTATGCCAATACCGTCGAGTATCAGGAGCACCTGGCTCTGGTGAAAGGCGATTTGTCGGGCCCGGAGCCGCCGTTGGTGCGCATGCACGCGGTCGATCTGCTCGACGACATGACCGGCGGCCCACACTGGATCTCGGTGCATAACGCCATGCACATGATCAACCAGGAAGGACGCGGGGCCATCGTGTTGATCCGCGAGCACCGCAAGACTGCGCTCTCGGACCGGGTGCGCCAGCTCGCCTTGTCGCCGCGGCCGCAGAGCGAGCTGCGCGACTACGGCATCGGCGCGCAGATCCTGCTTGATCTCGGCGTCAAGGAGATGATCCTGCTATCCAATCGCCGCCGCACGATCATCGGCCTGGACGGCTACGGGTTGAACATCGTGGAGACCCGGCCCATTCCCGAGACCGCCGGGCACAAGCCGTGAGCACCGAGGATGCACGGCGAACAACGGCGCCGCGGATGGAGAGCGCGCCGCCACATCTGCTGATCGTTCGCGCTCCTTACTATCGGGAGGTCGTCGAGGGTTTGACCCTCGGCGCCGAGCGCATCCTACGCGAGGCCTGCGCGAGCTTCGAGACGCTCGACGTCGCCGGCGCTTTCGAGTTGCCGCAGGCGATCCGGTTAGCCCTGCGCGGCACTAGCCGGTTCGAGGGATACGTGGCGCTCGGCTGCGTGGTCCGCGGCGAGACCGACCATTACGACCACATCTGCCGGGAAACCATCAGCGGTCTGATGCGCGTAGCGTTGCAGTTCGGCCTGGCGATGGGCCAGGGCGTGCTGACCGTTCACCGGATCGAGCAGGCGCTGGCGCGCTCGGCCCGCGACGGCCACAACAAGGGTGCGGAAGCAGCCGTGGCGGCGCTGCTGCAGATCGCCCTGGCGCGCCAACTGGGCGCGCGCGTCCCCCCTCCCCTTACGGGAGGGGGTTAGGGGGAGGGGGCGGCGGCAGATGGTCAAAAAATCCCGCGCTCGCACCGCCTCCCGCGTCGCTGCGGTTCAAGCCCTGTTCCAAAGCGAACAAAGCCAGGAAAACCCCGAAACAGTAATCGACCAATTCGTTCGCCACCGGCTCGGCAATCTTCCTGGCAGTGAAGGTTTCGAGGAAGGTCGTGCCCCCGAAGCCGAGGCGCCGCTGTTCGCGCGCATTGTGCGTGCAGCAATCGCGCAGCAGGATACGATCGATCGCATGCTCATCGAGGCGCTACCGGCGGACTGGCCGCTGGCCCGCATTGATCCGGTGCTGCGCGCCCTGATGCGTGCGGGCGGGGCGGAGCTGATGATGATCGATGGTCCCCCGGCCAAAGTCGTAATCAACGAGTATCTGGACGTGGCGCACGGCTTCTTCGTCGGCGATGAGCCCCGCATGGCAAACGGCGTGCTGGATCGCCTAGGGCGGCGGCTGCGCCCCGCCGAGTTCCCCGCCGACTAATTCACGCCGCCCGCCCCTGCCGGGCATCCAGCCGGCTGCTTTCCTCGATATGCGTCGCCAGGGCATCGGTAATCGGCTGGCGCGCGTGGCGTCCTTTCACCAAAACGATCCCATAGTCCGGAAGGCGTGGAAGCCCCTCATCCGGGCGGACCGGCCGCAGCCCTTCGGGCAGCCAAGCCTGCGCTGATACCGTCACCGCAAGCCCGGCCAGCACCGGCGCATGGGTGCCCACTTGCGACTGGGACGTATAGGAAATCCGATAACGCCGGCCCGCCCGCTCCAGCGCCTGAACCGCCTCGCAGCCCCAGTCGCAACCCTTGCGCTCCGAAAGCGGGTCCGGACTGGCCAGGGCGAGCGGCAGCGGGTCCAGCCGATGCGGCGCATACCGGGTCGAGGTGACCCACACGAGCGAGCCTCGCCACAACGGCACCGCGGGCATGCTGCGGGGCTCGGTGTGTTCGGACAACAGTGCCAGATCGAGTTGGCCTTGTTTCACCCGCTCGATCAGGTCCTCCGACGGTTCGCACAGAACATCGACCTGCACCGCCGGGTGGCTGTCAGCAAAACCCCGCAAGACCGGCGGCAAATAACCGAACGCATAGTCGTCAGGCGTCCCCAGCCGCACTGTCCCGGCGATCTGCGGCCGACGGAACGTGGTGACCACCTCGTCATTCAAGGCCAGTATCTCTCTGGCGCGCCCGAGCAGATACTGCCCGTGCGGGGTCAGCTCCACCCCACCTCCCTTCCCGCGCGACAGGACGGCCTGACCAAGCAGCTCCTCGAGCCGTTTGATCTGCATGGAGACAGCCGATTGCGTGCGGCCGACGAGGCCTGCGGCTCCGGTAAAGCTGCGGCCCTCGGCGATCAGCACGAAGACCCGCAGCAGGTCCGGATCAAGCGAGAGAGACTGAGACATGCCATCAACATGGCTTATGCCTGCCATCAATTCAATTCGTTTCCCTGATGCGGGCAGCAACACCACATGCCGCGATGTCACTGGAGTTGGTAGAGGAGGTGTCAATGTCCAGCCGCTCCCTCGCTACGCCGTTTCTGGTTGTCCCGCGCGCGTGTCCCGTGCCGGGGCGCAGGGACGCAACCATGCGCGGCCGGCGCCCTCAACAGCCTGCCGCTTCGCTGTGGGGCATACTGCGCGCGGCCTATTTACGGCACCGCTCGCGCATGATGCTGGCCCGTCTCGACGAGACGCTGCTCAAGGATATCGGCATCAGCTATGCCGAGGCCGAATACGAGGCGAATAAGCGGTTCTGGCAGGCGTAAACAAAACCGTGGCGCGGTAGAGCGTGATTGCTCGAGGCGGACACGTCGAGAAGCGTGAAACACACTCTCAAAACAAAAGAGTTAGAGTATGATCGCTTCGCCTGCCAGAAGCGATCATACTCCAAAGACCGAAAAAACTCGTCAGCATCCACCTGCGTCGGCGGTTCTTCGTATGCGCAAAGTGGTCCTGGTACCCTGGCCGGGTTGCGAGTTTACCCGCAATCCGGCACCGATTTGCCGGGTCAGACCATTCACGATGGTACCGCCAAGGCTTCCGCCCTTGGCGGTAGCGCCTTCGGCCATCCCGACGCCGTCATCGGAAATGACGATTTCGAAAAATTCGCCGGCGCTGGTCGCGTGCAGGCGCACCATGCCGCGCTGGCCGTCAGGATAGGCGTGCTGAAAGGCGTTGGTTAGTAACTCGCTCACGATCAACCCGAGCGGGATTGCACGCTCCGCATCCAGTTCCATCCCTTCCTCGCAGCTGCAATTCACAGCCACCGTCCCACTGAGCTGCCCGACATGGGTGCAGACATCGGACAGCATGGTCTCAAGCGCAATCGTCCGAAGATCGGCACTTTGTTGCAGCGAGCGATGGCTCTCGGCCACCGCCATCACCCGTGCGATCGCTTCGTCAAGCGCTGCCACGGCCTGCGGGTACTCCAGCCGAGAACGTTGCAGCATCAACAGACTGGCAACGAGTTGCAAGGAGTTCTTGATCCGATGGTCCGCCTCCCGGGCGAGAATTTCGCGCCGCCTAACTTCCTCCCTCAGCGATGCCTCGCGTCTCGCCCGCTCGATTGCGACGCCGAGCAGGTTGGCAGACGCGCGAAGAAACACAATGTCGTGTTCAAAAAACAATCCGCTGTGACGACTGTCAACCTCGAGCACGCCGAACGGCTTGCTGTCCACGCGGATAATCACGTTCATGGCACGCTCTATTCCGTGCTCGATCAGAAGTCGCGGGGTCTGGAAACGGGTCTCCTCCGCCAGGTTGTTAGAGATCACGGGATTATCCGTCCGCACGGCGTGACCGGCGGCCGAACCATCCCCGGCGTCAAGTTTCGCGTGTCCCACCACACCGTCACGCCAGCCCACCCCGGCTCGCACCAGCAGTCGCTGTTCGCCGGGAATCAGCTCCAGCACCTTGCAGAACCTGACGTTCAGGCCTTCGGCCACAAGGCGACAAGCTTCCTGGAGCAGGGCATCGAGATCGGTCCCTTTCAGGGCCGCCGTGCCGATATCGGCCAGTAGGTCTCGCTGGCGCAACCGAACGTCGATGAGTGCCTGGTCAACCACGGTTCCTACCCCTCGATGCCGACGGCGCTTGCTTCAGGGGGTGAACCGCGACATCAGGTTGCTCCGGGTGGGCACCGCGCTCGACATGGCGTGTCAGCGCTGCCTGGCTCGCTCGCGTGGCTCACCGGTGGGTGGTATCGCGCCGCCCATTGGCGGGCACAAGAGAGGACTTCGGTCCGCGCTGGGCCGCCAGGTTAGTATCCGTCACACGAAGGGCAGGACCCGCTCGGCGGCGAGCCTCATGGCACGCTCACAATGGGCAGGATCGATACCGCCGATATTGAACCAGAGAGCGAACTCAGTCAGACCGAAGCGCTGTTTCATGGCGCGGAGGCTGGCAACGCATCCTTCCGGCTCATCGGCGATGGCCGCTCCGTATTGGATCAGCTTATCGAAAGTGAGATATCCCAGCTCCCGGGTGCGACGACCTTCGCTCATGGTCAGCTCATAGCCTTGCACGCTGCCACCCGGCGGCGCCCCGGCGAGTTGGTTGGCGGTTACTTTGGCGTAGAACCACTCGACATGGCGTCCATAAATCTCGCGTGCATTCGCGCGCGTATCCGCTACGAAGAACGGCACCAGCAGCATCCGCTCGGCCGCTCTGGGGTCGCGACCGAGTTCCCGGCATTGCTGTTCATATTCTCCGAGTTGGAACTGTAGCTCGTCAATCCACCGTTCGCGATAGGTGCGGTAGGTGAACGGAGTGGCAAGTTGCAGGTGATAGCCGGCCTGCGCGGCTTGCGCGAAGCTTTCGGGTGAGACCGTCGCCTGATAGATGGGTGGGTGCGGCTGCTGGACCGGCTTGGGAAGCACCTCCACCGGCTCAGGGATCGTCCAGAACCGCCCGTGATGGGTGATTCGCTCTTCCGTCCAGGCCCGCAGGACGATGTCCATACCTTCCAGGAACATCGCGCGGCTCTCCTTCATCGGCACGCCGAGACCGACAAACTCGTGCGGCTGGTAGGCACGCCCGACCCCGAAATCCAAGCGGCCATGCGACAGCACGTCGATCAACGCGAAGTCCGAAGCCGTGCGTAGCGGGTGATTGAACGGGATCACCACTACGGCCGTGCCCACGCGCAAATGCGTACAACGCTGTAGAATCGCGCTTACATAGACTTGCGTGGAGGTCACGACACCATAGGTTGAGAAGAGATGCTCGGCTATCCAGGCTTTGTGGAAGCCAAGCTGCTCGGCCAGTGCGAACAGTTGCAGATCGGCGTCGAAAGCCGCCGATCGCTTTGACTGATCCGGTATCTGACTCAGGCTAAAGACGCCCCACTTCATCACCCGCACCCTCCCGATACTGCCATACAACCTGCCATGGTGCACGGCACCGTTGCTGTCACAAGTTGTTCAACTCTGCGCAGCGCCGCTGTCGCATGCACCGCTGCAAGCCAGGATCGTCTCAGTTTTTGAGAATGGCCGATTCATTTTCGATGGCAGAGATTAATGCGTTGCTTTATTCCCGCATGAGCGCTTTTTCCATTTGACTTTCAGCTCTTGCTTGCGTTGAAACACATCTGCGTGAAGCAAACGAAACTGAATCACCGAACGCCTGAAGTTGCAATGCCAGAAAGGGCAGTTTCGCTATGACAACGTCCGGCGCTCTCCGGCGAGGAAGTCGCAGTCGCTTCAACTTCTATCCGACCCTGAAGGCAGCACTACCAGGCTAGCTAATTCTTGTCAGGCCCGGAGTTGAACCGGGCCGACCACTGGCGCGGTTCTCCGCGCATAAAAGGGGTGACCAATGACCGTACGCGAATACACCGAGAACATCGGTGGTGCCCGTTCTTTTTACGTATATCCTGTTCCAGGATCATTCGATATTGCTTCACCAATCTTTACTTATCATGGGCATGAACGCTTAGGCGACTGAGACAAAGAACGCACGACCTGCAACCTCACAACTGCCCCCCTCGCAGGTGTCGGCAATTCCCCGCTCGCCCGAATAAAAGTCGTTAGTTCCAGTAGGAGAGTTCAAAATGGCAACCCTGACGGTTGGCCAAGGCCAACAATACTCGACTATTGCCGCAGCGATCGCCGCTTCGCAGAACGGTGACGTGATCCAAGTGATGGCCGGCACATACACAAATGATTTTGCCACCATCTCCGACAGCATAACGCTCCAGGCTGTCGGCGGCATGGTCAACATGGTGGCCACCAAACCTCCCACCAACGACAAGGGCATCCTGACGGTCGGCACCTCCAACAGCGCCCCGGACGTGACGATTAATGGCTTTTCTTTCTCCGGCGCGAGGATTTCCGCCGCACTGGGTGATAATGCAGCCGGCATCCGCTATCAGAGTGGTAATTTGACCCTCAACGACGATCTGTTTCAGCACAACGATATGGGCCTGCTCGCGACACCACTCGTCAACGGTACCGGAACTATCACTGTCAACGCATCCGAATTCCTTGACAACGGGCTTACGACCGTCACCGGCATCGATCCGCACAATGGTCTCCCGGCACACAACATCTACATCAACCAGGTCGCCGACTTCACGATGACCAACAGCATCAGCGAAGGTGCGCTCGTCGGCCACGAGGTGAAAAGCCGGGCACTCAACACGACGCTGGAGAACAACCTGATCTATGATGGCTCGTCGGGCACATCAAGCTACAGTATCGATATACCAGACGGTGGCAACGCGACCATCGAGAACAACGTCATCGAACAGGGGTCAAACTCACGGAACCCTGTTATTGTTGCTTATGGCGAGGAACACAAGCCGCTCAATCCCGGAACCGACTTCACCTTCTCCGGAAACACCATCCTCAACGACCAGAACCAGAGTGACGACGTCCTGCTCTGGAATGGCACGACTGTGGTCCCAACCGGCAGCAACAATCAGATCTACGGCTTGACGCCCGGCCAGCTACTCAGGGGCGGCTCGGCGGATTTCTCAGGCACCACCTATCTCACCAGCGAACCAGCTGTGAAATCTGACTCCGCCATGGGACCAGATCACCCAGACCGGCACGGTTGACTGGTTCGCCGATCCGCCTCTGACCGGACCGTTGGTGCTCAGTCAGTCCGATTTCGGCTTTGCAGCCGGCAATGATCCGCTCAGCATAGAGGTGACCGGCAGCGATGATACCATCGTCGGGGGAGCAGGCGGCCTGACGCTCACGACTTCCAGCTCTCCGGAAACTATTATCACCGCGGCCGGGGCGGCCGACTCATTGACGCTGGCCAAAGGCGCGACGATCACCAGCAACGGGAACGATACAATTTCCGCCGGGGCGGCTGGCAGCGGCACCGTCATAACCAACAATGGTACCGACCTGATCACCGCGAACGGCACTACGCTGAACCTCACCGAGAAGACTGGCAGCCTTGCCACTGTGCAGGGCGGTTCGGGGTCTTTCATTTATCACGGTCAGGGCGGCCGGCTCGAATTCACCGGCGGCGCCGGCATGAGCAATATCAACTTGGGTTCAGGTCCGGCAACGATTGTCGCCGGAAGCGGCAACATCACGCTGACCGGCGGCACCGCCACGGGCCAGTTTACCGGCGGGTCGGGGGCGGCGGTGATCACTGAAGGCAGCGGCCATGACACCGTGACCTTTGGCTCCGGCAGCACAACCGTTACCGGGGGCGGCCACGACAATTACGTGTTCATGTCCGGCCAGGGGGGGAGCGATCTGATCAAGAGCTTCAAAGTCGGTTCGGATGCGCTGACGTTTACCGGTTTCGCTGGCAATCCGGTGCAGTCACAGACCGTCTCCGGAGGCTCCACTCACGTTACCCTTACAGACGGCACCAGCGTAATATTCCAGAACGTTTCCAACCTGCATTTGCCCTGATATGCAGGGATCGTGGGCGGCATTGGCGTCGGCGCCGATGCCGCCCCGCCATGCCCAGAACCCAGGAAAGCAGCTCAGGCCCAATGCCCGGGAAGCCAGTAACCGCCCTGCCAATGACCGGGCACCCAAACGCGCCGCGGCGGAGGATAATAAGCCACGGGCGGGGGGTAATAGACTGGCGGCGGAACATAAACCGGCGGCGGTGCCACTACGACGGGCGGCAATACCAGCCCGAAGCCCACCCCGCCACGCCACCCCCAGCCGCCGGCCCACCACGCCTTGGCGGATCCCGGTGCGGCGACGACGCCGAAAGCCGCCAGTCCAACGAGCAGAGCCGCAGTGCCAAGTCGCTTCCATCCGAACATCTCGTTCACCCCCTTGGAAACACCTGGCCGATACCATAGGTCGGGATTGTATCCGCGTTGTTTCCCAATTGTGTCCGCCGGCCTATTCAGCCGCCATGCGCTCCGGCTCGACCATGCCCGCCGCAACCTGCAAATCCACCGACAGCAGCCGTGACACTCCGCGCTCCTGCATCGTGACTCCGTACAACCGGTCCATCCGCGCCATCGTCAGCGGATGATGCGTCACCACCAGGAATCGCGTCTCGGTCTCCCGCACCATGTCCTCGAGCAAGTTGCAGAACCGCTCGACATTCGCGTCGTCGAGCGGCGCATCGACCTCATCGAGCACCGAGACCGGAGCAGGGTTACAGCGGAACACCGCGAAGATCAGCGACAGCGCGGTCAATGCCTGCTCGCCACCCGACAGCAGCGACAGCGTGGCGAGCTTTTTGCCCGGCGGCTGTGCATAAATCTCAAGCCCGGCCTCCAGCGGGTCGTCGGAGCCGACCAACGCCAGATGCGCCCGACCGCCGCCGAACATCCGCGAAAACAGTGCCTGGAAGTTGCGGTCGATCTGCTCGAACACTGCAGCGAGCCGCTCGCGGCCCTCACGGTTCAGATGACCAATAGAACCTCGCAGCTTGGCGATCGCATCGGTGATCTCATCGCGTTCGCGCTGGATCGCGGCGATCTGCGTCTCGATCGCCTCAGCCTCCACATCCGCCCGCAGGTTGACGGGCCCCATCTCCTCGCGCTCTTTGACCAGTCGTTCGAGCCGACGTCTCGCCTTTTCGTCCTGCTCCAGCCCGACATCGACAGGCGGATCGGGAAGTATCGGCGAAGCGCCGAGCCGCTCCAGAATCCGCTCAGCGACCACGCCCCAATTGTGCTCGGCCTGCTCGACGCTTGCCTCGGCACGCACCATCGCCTCCCGGGCGCCCGCCAAGGCGGCCTCGCAGGCGCGGCTCATGCGCTCCGCTTCGGCAGCCGTATGGACGGCAGCGGCGAGAGTTTCAGCCGCCGCGCGATGCGTGGCCTCCGCCGTTTGCAACGCTGCCAGCGCCTCCGCTCTGCGAGCCGCAACCTGTGCGGGCGCAGCGGCAAGGTGCTCATGCGCCAGTTCCGCCTCGTGCAGTCGCGCTGACAGATCAGCCACCCGACCCGCAGCGCCGAGAGCGCGACCGCGCCAATCGGAGCGTTCAGCGTCGATGGCGCGCCGCCGCTCCAGCCTCGCCGCCTCGGCGCGCGCCAGCGCATCGCGTTCGCTGCGGGCCGCGGTCTCCCGCGAGCGTGCATCGGTCAACGCGGCGCGAGCCCGATCGACGGCGTCACGCAATGCCGCAACATCGGGCAGGTCCGCCTGCGCAGTGCGGGCTCGCGTGACCGCCGCCTCCGCCTCGGCGTGATCGTGCGCCAGCCCAGCGAGTTGCTGCTCCACGGCGGCCAGCCGGGCTGCGACGCTCGCCGCCTGCGCCTCTAACCGTGCGCGATCGGCACGAGCGCGTTCCAGCCGCTGCTCAGCCTCGCGGCGAATCTCGCGCGCACGCTGCTCTGCCAGTCCGGCTTCAAGCTCCACCGCCTCGACAGCCGCGCAGGCCTCGGCGGCCGCCGAAGCCTCAAGCTCGGCGGCGCCTGTCTCGGCCTGGAGCGCCGTGAGCCGGTTGCGCTGCTGCAACCGAAGGGCGGCGTGGGTCGGGGTGCCGGGACGAATCGTGTAACCATCCCAGCGCCAGACCGCACCCTCGCGGCTGACCACCACCTGGCCGGGCCTCAGGCATTGCTGTGCGGCATCCCCGACCGCCTGATCGGCGACAAGCCCAATCTGCGACAGCACCCGAGCCAGCGCCGGCGGGCCCCGAACAAGGCCGGCGAGGCATTCGGCAGCGTCAGGCAAAGCCGGCGGTGGCTCCAAAGCAGGCAGCTCGCGCCAATGCCGCGCGGCCGACGGATCCGCAGCCGACGTCAGCTCTTCGCCCAGCGCCGCACCAAGCGCCGCCTCCAATCCGGCCGGCACGTCCAGCGCGTCCACCATGGGAGGCCATTGCTCGCCCTCTTTCACGGCCAGCACCTCGGCCAAGGCAGCCACCTCGGCCGCCAGCCGTGCGCGCGTGGAGACGGCGGCGTTGTGTCGCCCGCGGGCCTCCGTGAGTGCTGCCTGAGCCGCCATGCGAGCATGCTCGGCCGTGTCCAGCCCCGTACGGCTCGCTTCCAGCGCGGCTTCGGCCGCCTTCTGCTCGCCGACAGCACGCTCCACCAACGCCGGATCGACCAATCGGGCGTACGCCTCGTCACGTTCGGCGGCCACCCGGGCATGAAGCTCCGCGAGCCGCTGGAGCCGCTGCCTGGCGGTCGCCAATTCCTGCGCTACCGCCTGCGCCCTTGCCGCCGAATTCGGCGGCAAGCTCCATCGCCCGGTTCGCCGCCGCTTCCAACTCCTGCGCCGCCTCCGCGGCCGAGACAGCGCCTGCTTGGGCCGCCTGTATCCGTTCAGGATGCGCGGCCGACTCCTCCGCAAGCCGCCCCTCCTCGTCGCTGAGCCGCGTATCGGCGGCCGCAGCATCTCGCCGCAGTTGTTCGGCATGGGCGAGATCGGCGCGAAGCTGCGCTAGCCTTCGGTCAGCCTCGGCGAACGCTTCGCGCGCCCTCCCCTCTTCCGCGGCGATCTGTTCCTGGGCGATCCGGAGCCGTTCCAGCGCCGTGCGGGCTTCCGCTTCGATCTCGCGCAGTGGAGGCAATGCGGCCGCTGAATTGCGCGCATGTTCGGCCGCCAATCGTACCGCCTCTGCGGCCTCGGCCGCATCCCGGCGGGCTTGGTCCAACGCCGCCTCGGCCGCTGATCGAGCCGAGGCGGCGCGGGCACGCTGGATCGACAACAGCTCCAATTCGGCCTGTCGAATCGCGCCCGAGAGGTTGCGGTAACGGCTCGCCTGCCTTGCCTGCCGCTTGAGCCCGGCAAGCTGGGTCTCGAGCTGCCCGCGCGCATCCTCCGCGCGTGCCAGATTGGCTTCCGCGGCGCGCAGTTTCAGCTCCGCCTCATGCCGGCGCGCATGCAGCCCGGTGATGCCGGCGGCTTCTTCCAGCACCGCCCGCCGATCCTCCGGCCGCGCAGAGATCAACGTACTCACCCGGCCCTGGCTCACCATCCCGGAACTGCGCGCGCCGGAGGCAAGATCGGCGAACAACGTCTGCACGTCGCGCGCCCGCACCTCCCGCCCGTTCACCCGAAAGGCGCTGCCGGCACCTCGCTCGATGCGGCGGATAATCTCGAGTTCCGGCTGCTCGTGGAACGGCGGCGGCGCGTTGCCCGCCGTTTCCTCCATCGTGAGCATTACCTCGGCGATGTTGCGCGAGGGCCGCCCGGCGGTGCCGGCGAACACGACGTCGTCCATCTCGCCGCCGCGCAGGCTGCGCGCGCTCTGCTCGCCCATCGCCCAACGCAACGCCTCGACGACATTCGACTTGCCGCAGCCGTTCGGGCCGACAATGCCGGTCAGTCCCGGCAGAATTTCGATCGTCGCCGGTTCGGCGAAGCTCTTGAAACCGGCAATGCGCAGGCGGGCAAAACGGACCGGCAAACGGCGCTCCTGCTCAGGACATGTTCGGCAGTTGCTTGACGAACTCGGCGTAGCTCATTTCACCCGATACCATCTTGCCGTTGATCACGAAACTCGGCGTCGCGTCGATATTGTATTTGGTCTCGGCCTGTTTCTGCTGCGCCAGGATCCAGTTCTGCAGGGTGGTGTCGCCGATCGCCGCATCGAACGTGGGGCGGGACATGCCGGCGAGCGCCGCCATGCCCCAGAGCTCCTTCGTGTAATCGACGCCCTGAGCGAACGCCCACCGGTCCTGGCTCGCGAACAGCGCGAGGATGAATTGCTCATAATGGTCGGGCGGCAGCGCCCGCCCCACCATCGCCGCCTGCAGCGCGATCCGATCGAGCGGGAAGTCCTTGAAGACCCAGAGCAGCTTCCCCGTGTCGATCAGTTTGGTCCGAAGGTCTGGGAAGGTCTCCTGGGCGAAATGCGCGCAATGCGTACAGGTAAGTGAAAACCATTCCTCTACCGTCACTTTGGCGCTCGGGCTGCCGACCTGGCGCGGGCTTTCCCAGGCGGCGGTCTGTTCGGCGGTGGCGGCCTGGGCGCGCGCCAGCGTCGGTGCGGCAAGGCCGGCCGCCAGGGCAGACAAGAGGGTGCGGCGATCGAGCATGATGAACCTCTGGATGTGGCTTCTAGGTGCTGATGCGAGTCGCGGTCGAGCGGCTTGGCGGGGTCAGCACGGCGCGTCCGAGCGCGACCAACGCGTCCCGCAAGGGTCCCGGTGGCAGATCGGCAACCGCCCGCTCCGCCTGCTTCACGACTGCAGCCGAGGGTTGGGGGGCTGCGGGCGGCTCCGGCGCTGTCGCTGCTACCCCGGTCTGAAGGAACCGCAATTGCCGGACTGTCTCCGTGCCGAGATGGGCATTGATCCGGGCCATCAGTTCCGGCGCGTAATGCTGCAACTCGATCGCCACCGGGCCGGAGCAGGCGAGCGTCAGCGTACTGGCCGTGAGGCGACGTGGCGTCGTCACCGACGCCAAAGCCGGGCCGACAATCGCGGCCCAGTCGGCCATGAGCTGCGCCGACCCGGAGGAGTACCGGCGGAAAGCCGGCCGCGTGAGCGATAGCAGCAGTGCGGCGACTGGACGGGGGCCATAGACGTGCCGTTGGCCGCCCTCCATACCGGGTCTTGTGTCCGTCACTTTCACCACTCCCGCCGCGTCGCTGCTGTCCTGGTATGATCGCCACCGCCGTACCCTGCCCTGGCGCGCTGCACCGGGGGAGGTGCCCGACCCCTACAGGGTATGGCTGAGCGAGGTCATGCTCCAGCAGACCACCGTTGCCGCCGCCATACCCTACTATGAGAGGTTCGTCAGGAGGTTTCCGAGCATCGAAGCCGTGGCAGTGGCCCCGCTGGAGGAGGTGCTCGCGGCCTGGGCGGGGCTGGGGTACTACGCCCGCGCGCGGAATTTGCACGCCTGCGCCGGCGCCGTTGTCGCTTCCGGCGGATTTCCGGTCACTGCCGCGACGCTGCGAACGTTGCCGGGAATCGGCGACTACACCGCGACCGCGATCGCGGCGATCGCCTTCGGTAAGCCGGGTGTTCCGGTCGATGGCAATGTAGAGCGGGTGGTTGCGCGGGTGTTTGCAATTGAGTCTCCGTTGCCAAGTGCCAAGCCGGCGATCCGGGCGGCGGCGTCCCATCTCGGGCAGGACGAAGCGGCGCTGGCCCGACCATCGGATTTCGCGCAGGCGCTGTTCGATCTCGGCGCAACCATCTGCACGCCCGCGGCACCCGCCTGTAGCCTTTGTCCCTGGATGGCGAGCTGTGCCGGCCGCCGCGCGGGCGTCGCCGCCGAACTGCCGCGGCGAGCACCAAAGCAGTTACGGCCGCTGCGCCATGGCGTGCATTTCTGGTTGCTGGACGCGGAAGAACGCGTGCTGCTGCGCCGCCGCCCACCGCATGGGCTGCTGGGCGGCATGACCGAGCTGCCGGGCACCGCCTGGCGCGCGGAGCCGTGGGACGGTGCCGAGGCGCTGACGCACGCACCCATGCCGGCAATCTGGCGATTCGCCGGACAGGTCCGTCACGGCTTCACCCATTTCGAGCTGCACATCGACCTCTACGCTGCCATGGTCTCGCACATCGCAGCCGAGGGATTTCTTTGCGCCCAATCCGATCTCGGCGATGCGGCGCTGCCTTCGGTTATGCGCAAATGCGTCCGGCAAGTTGTACCGGCGGTAACGCTTCTATGCAGCTTCGGCTAGCACCAAGCGCCGGCGCGGCACCGCTCTGACCGGCGTTGCCGCATACACATCCTTCACCGCCTCGGTGATCGTCACCCCCGCGAGTGCCGGCACCAGCCGGCGCCCGGTCCGCTCCAGCAGCGCGCTGCTGCGCAGCACCAGCCGGTGATTGCTGGGCGGCACATAGAGCGCCGCATCCCGCCGCTCCACCCGAAACAAGGAGGAGCTCAGCAACCGGCCGACCTGGCCGAACGAATAGGGCTGGCCATGGCCGAACGGCGTCGAACTCCAGATAAGCCCAAAGGCCGGTCCGGTTGGGCACGATGATCAACAGCCGGCCGTCATCCTTCAGCACGCGCCAGATCTCGCGCAACATCCGCCGCGCGTTCTCCGCCGCCTCCAGCCCATGCACCAACAGGACACGGTCGAACATCAGATCGGGGAACGGCAGCACGTCTTCCTCGGCCGTGCAGCTTAGATTGGCCGCTCCCAGCGGCCAGCGTGCAACCCCCATCTGCGCCGGGGTCACGCTCAGGCAGCGCACGGCCTGCTCACGCCACAGGCGAAGGTAGGGCGCCGCGTAGCCGACCCCAAGCACGGACTGACCGGCGGCATCCGGCCAGAGCAAAGCCAGCCGTTCGCGCAGCAGCCGCGCGGTGACCACGCCGCGGGCTGTCCTGTAGAAATCGGCTGCCGCATGTGCGTCCGCCGCCATTGCCGACCTATAGCACACCCTCGATTTGCCGCCGACCGGCGGGACGCTTAGGTTTCCGCTATGAGCATCACCGCCGAGCCCATCCCCATTCTCTCCGACAACTACGCCTGGCTGCTAAGCGACAGCGGTGGCGCGGTCGCAATCGTGGACCCGGCCGACCCCGATCCGGTGATCGCGGCCGTTGAACGCGCCGGCGGCCGGCTCGACCTGATCCTGCTCACTCATCACCACGCCGACCATGTGGCCGGGACCGATGCACTGCGCGCGCGGTTCGGCGCCAAGGTCGTCGGTGCCGCGGCGGATGCGCACCGGCTGCCGACGCTTGATCTGGCAGTGCAAGAGGACGATCGCGTTCCCCTGGGCAGTGCCGCCGCCACCGTGATCGACACGCCCGGCCACACCCGCGGGCAGATCAACTTCCATTTCGCCGATGGCGACGTCCTGCTGAGCGGCGATACGCTGTTCAGCCTGGGATGCGGGCGGCTGATCGAGGGCACCGCGGTCGAGATGTTCGCCAGCCTGCGCAAACTGGCCGCCCTGCCCGCTGCGACGAAAGTGTGCTGCGGGCACGAATACACCGAAAGCAATGCACGGTTTGCATTATCGGTGGACCCCGATAACCCGGCGTTGCTGGCGCGGACCGCCGAGGCAAAGCGCCAGCGCGCCGCCGGCGAGCCTACTGTGCCATCGCTCTTATCGGACGAATTGGCGGCAAATCCCTTCCTGCGGGCGCCGGACGTGCAGAGCTTCGCCGATCTGCGGGCGCGCAAGGACCGGTTCTGACCGGGGCTGGGTCGGTTGCGGCAGCGCTGACGCCCGCCCTATAAGACCGGCTTGCTGGAGAGGTGCCGGAGCGGTCGATCGGGGCGGTCTCGAAAACCGTTGTACTCTTATGGGTACCGAGGGTTCGAATCCCTCCCTCTCCGCCAGATTAACAATCCGCCTCTGTTCGCAGTTACCCAGCATGAGCCAAAAAAATCCGAAGTAACAGGCGCCTTGAGGCCAGCCAATGTCCTTGACTGTCCGCAGTCATCCGCCTATATCCGTCTAAGTTTTGTAGGATAGAGTGTAGTATACAGCTAGGGCGAGCGGAGTTCGAATCCCGATGGCGAAGACAGCGGAGCGGCTGAACGCAAAACAGGTGGACAACTTCAAAGGTCCAGGCGTGCTCCACGACGGGCGGGGTCTTTACCTACACGTCGGACAGAGGAAGACGGCGACTGGCACTGCGGCGAGCGGGAAGAACTGGTTGCTGCGATACCAGATCGACGGCAAAGCCCGTTGGATGGGATTGGGCAGCTACCCGGAGATCGGACTTGCTCGGGCACGCGAGAAAGCCTCACAGGCTCGCAGCCTGAAAGCGGAAGGGATTGATCCGCTGACCGATAAGGCTGCCCAGCGAGCGCAGACAAAAGCCGAAGCTGCTAAGATCGCGGCCAAGGCCATCACGTTCAAAGCGTGCGCCGAGAAATTCATCGCCGCGCATCAGGCCGGCTGGCGGAATAGCAAACATTGCGCGCAATGGACGTCGACGCTGTCCGCGTACGCAAATCCCGTCATCGGTCATCTCCCGGCCGCTGCCGTGGAGACGGGGCACGTGACGCAAATCCTTGGGCCAATCTGGACCACAAAGCCCGAAACGGCCAGCAGAGTACGGGGCCGGATTGAGGCCGTGCTGGACTTCGCGAAAACGCACGGCTGGCGCACGGGCGAGAACCCGGCGCGCTGGAAAGGGCATCTCGAAAACGTGCTACCGCCTCTGGGGAAGGTACGGAAGGTGGAACACCACCATGCCCTGCCCTGGCGCGAGATCGATGGTTTTATGGCCGAGCTAGCGAAGCAGGAAGGCGTGGGGACCTTGGCGTTGCGCTTCGCCATCCTGACCGCGGCACGAACGGGCGAAGTGATCGGTGCCCGGTGGCGGGAGATCGACATGGGCAATGCCGTTTGGACGGTGCCGCCCGAAAGGATGAAGGCGGCACGCGAACATCGCGTCCCATTGTCAGATACGGCGTTGGACGTGCTGCGCGAGGCAGCCGAGCTCGGGCCCGATGGATTTGTATTTCCTGGCCAGCGAGGCGGTGCACCGCTGTCCAACATGGCGCTGTTGATGACGCTCCGGCGCATGAAGCGCGCCGATCTGACGGCGCATGGGTTCAGGTCTACGTTCCGGACATGGTGCAGCGAAACAGGCAAACCGACTGACATTGCCGAAGCTGCCTTGGCACACACGCAAGGCAAACTTCACGATGCCTACCAACGGGGTGACCTGCTTGAGCGCCGCCGCAAGCTGATGAGCCAGTGGGCGAACTTCTGCTCCTGCCCGGCGCGGGCCACGGGTGAGGTCATGCATCTGCACGAGCGACAGGCGGCCGGGTGACGGGTGTGACAACTCGCCGGGCCGCTTTGCGGCTTTGTAATACCAAAGGCCCTAAAGACTGCCAGATGCGGCATTATGGAGCAAACGCACCAAAGACTTAAAGCATGATCGTTTGAAGTTGAATCGCTGGGCGGGGGATTCCGGCGCGGCGGTGCATCTGATCGAAGGTGCAGGCTTGAGCGGAGGCCAGCTTGCATGGGAGCTCCCTACTCTCTTGACTTACGTGAGCGGGTTGTAGCCGCGGTTGCCGCCGGTATGAGCCGGGCGCAAGCGGCGGCGCTTTATCAGGTCAGCCCTTCCTCGGCGATTCGCTGGACCAAGCGGAAGGTAGAGACGGGCAGTCCGGCAGCCTTGCCGATGAGCGGCAAGAAGCCGTTTGCGCTGGCGGAGGAGGCGACGTGGATACGCGCCCGGGTGGCGGAGAAGCCGGACATCACCGGCCGTGAGCTACTCGCCGAACTCATCGGGCGCGGTGTGGAGGTCAGCTACTACGGCGTCTGGCATTTCCTTGATCACGCGGCTCTCAGCTTCAAAAAAAAACCTGCGCGCCAGCGAGCAAGAGCGTGCTGATGTCGCTCGCCGACGGCGGCAGTGGAAAGCGCGGCAAGGCAGGGTTTCCGCGGCACGCTTGGTGTTCATCGATGAAACATGGGCAAAAACCAACATGACCCGCACGCACGGCCGCTGCGCCAGGGGTCAGCCGTTGCTCGCCAAGGTCCCGTGTAGCGCGACAAACAGGATGGGAAGCGGGCGACTTCAATTGCGCTCATGGCCGCAGCCACTCCTGAGGCGCATTGAGCAAGGCATCGTAGGCAACGGCCGCCGGCAAGGTAACCGTCACGATCGGCACGGCCATGCTGGATGGCATGAACTGCTGGCGCAGCGCCGCCAGATCAGGCAGCTCACCGGCAGCGAGGATCGCCTCCAGCGTGCTTGCCAGCTCAGCTTCGCAAGCCCGGTCGTGTGCCAACGCGAGCAGCCCGACCATGACGCGGCAGGCGTTGCGCACCGGCAGCTTGGCGATCAGCGAATCCCAGGCATGACGATACGCTTCGCGGGGGAACAGTTGCTCGCGATACACCAGATTGAGCAGCGCCATCGGCTTGCGACGCAGCGCGTGGATGATGTGACGATAATCGACCACATGTCCGCGGCGATTGCCGTCGATGCTGCGTCCGCGCCGCAAGATCTGCACCAATTTGGAAGCATTCCAGCCGATCATCATACAGCCGGACCCGGAGGCGATGGCCGATCAACCGCGAAGGCACGGTGTAGAACACCCGTCGGAGAAAGAACCCACCGGTGCGCGTCACCGTGACCTGCGCTTCCTCAAAGTCATCGGTGCGCCGCGGCGGCAGTGTCTTGAGCTGCGGCCGCTCAATCTCCAATGCCTTGCGGCGACCCGCATTGGCGCGGCCGACGACCTCGTCGACGAAGCGGCGGTAGGCATCGAGATCGACAAAATCAGCGCTGCCACGCAACAGCAGGGCCTGCTGCAGAGCACGCTTGAGGTGGGCGTGCGAGCCTTCGATAGCACCGTTCTCGTGCGCGACACCCGGGTTGTTGCGCGTCGGCGTCATGCCGTAGTGCGCACACAGCGCCTCGTAGCGCTGGGTCAGATCTTCCGCGGCATCACGCTCCAGATTGCCGAATGCCGCCGAGAGGTGTCATCGGTCCTGCAATTCTCCCCGAAAGTGGGCTTCGAAAATTCCCTGATTGGCGTTCCTTTCGGATCATTCCGCTGGGGCTAGGCCCGGCGGAATGATCGAACCGCCATTGGCGCATGTCCTCCGCGTGAGGAGGCGTCGATGGTTCGATTTGGAGAGCTGATGATGATCCTGGAACTGCACCGCCAAGGCGTCTCGATCACCGCCATCGCCCGGCGCACGGGACGTGACCCGAAGACCATCCGCAAATACATCGAACGCGGCATCGAGGTCCCTGCCTATGGGACCACGTTCTGTCGGACGGCCGAGCAAGGGCCCGGCGATCCGGCGGGCGATCCGCGCCGCCGGGGGCAAGCTGTTCTTCCTGCCCCCATACAGCCCGGACCTGAACCCGGTCGAGCAGGCCTTCGCCAAGCTGAAGACCCTGCTACGCAAGCAAAACGCCCGAAGCTTCGAGCAGGTCTGGAACGCTATCGGCAGGCTTCTCAAACAGCTCACGCCAGCGGATTGCCGCAACTTCTTCACCGCGGCGGGATATGCGTCAACCTGAAGCAATCGCGCTTTAGCGCTTACGCATGAAGATTTTTGCCCGGCGTCTTCGGCTCGGGCAGGTACAGGGGCGATTGCGCGGCGCCATTACCGTAATGTTCGGCGACCCTTTCCTTTAGCTCGTGCATCGATCGACAGGTCTTCGCCATGCCGACGATTTCGAAGCACCGGGAAACAAGCTGCCGCGGGCCATAGTTTTCCGTGAGCTGCTGATGCCACTTGATTCCCAGCGGGCGGCTTATTGTCCTTGAGGTACTTAGCCACGTCATGGTCTAGCGTGTCGTAGATCAGCTCTGTCACTAATTTAAAACCAGACGTCCGGTGTTGCATAGGCGATTCGAGTCGAACTCTGAGCCCTCTGTTCACGCATTTCTAGAATGGGATGAAGAAGAGGGCAGTCAGCACTCTCAAGTTGGCCACCCTATTGTAACGATCGGCCTCGCAAGCTGAACAGCGCGTCGCGCGTTGATGCAAGTGGCTGTCTCGGGGCACGAATATTGGCCCCCAGGAATACGTAGAGCCAAATATTTGTTGATCTGCTCTCGTCCAGCCGCGATGTCTCCGGATCGGTTCAACACGATGCGGAGAAGACCAGATGGCCTCGCCACACTTTGAGCACCGGCCAGTGCTAATTTCGCACTCGCTGGCACGGCAGAAGCTCGGGCGCGGAAACACCACCTACTGGAAGTTTGTCAAACTCGGCTTGATCGAGGTGGTCAAGCCCGGCCCGGGCTGCCGGTCGATGGCCGTCAATGCCTCCGTGGAGAGGCTGGCATCAGGTGGAACCAGGATCGCTGTCGGGGAGGCGAGCTGATGGGACGTCACCACCGGAAGGATATCGGCAACGTGCTCGTAGTCCGTAGCATGGCCCTCCAGATTGTCGGCACGCCGCACTTTTGCGCCGACTACATCGAAGGGATGCAGGGTCGAAAGCCACCCAAACTTTACTACGGCGAGGCACACAAGCACGACGAACTGATAACATCCGGCGCAGTTCGCCCCGTCATGGTTGGCAAACGCCGCCTGATCTGCGGCGACAGCCTTCTCGAGCTACTCGGAATCCAGCCAGGCGGATCAGCGTGCTAAGATGGACCCAAATGTAATGGAACGCTTTCCACTTGAGATATCTGCTTGGCTCGCTCCCGTTGATAGCGTTAGGCGCGCTTTGTTGGAAGAGAACATTAGCGCCACCTCAGCTGATGAGGCGACGATCCCTCTCGACCAAATCGTAAGAGAGGGCCGCCGCGCAATAGCGGAGGGGCTGCTGTTTGATCTCGGATGCATGCCAAACGAGGTTATACGGTCAGAGTCTAGCCGAGCCCTCGAACTATATAGACATGGACATATCGACCATCCGTTCACGGCGCCATGGGTCTTGTTTCATACATGGGAAGAGGGTAGCGTTGTTTATATCATATTTCCAGGCCTATTACCCGACCGCGGTTTCCTCGCGTGTGAACTCTTACCCCGCAAGGTAGGCAGGACGAAAACATTGGTGCTTGGCGACTGTGCTCTTGTCAAAGTGAACAAGGATGACCCCGCGTATGTTTACAGAGCATGCGGTCACCCATCTCCGCTACGACCGCCAGCGACCTGTAATCTCCGGCATGTGATCTTCAATGCTGCCCATCCAGTACTCGCGGCAATGCTCCTACTTCTGACCGAAAACGTACTCACCGAAGAGGTGCGCGGGCGAGCATATGATGGACTGGGGCCGGAGAAGCCAACCAACACCTACGTTAAGGTGAAAACCACTCCGTACGTAACCGCTTTGCTTAACCGACGGGATGGCCGACGAAATAACGTCGGCACGCATGCGAGTCCGGTACCGCATCTCCGGCGCGGTCACATACGGCATCTCCATGATGGTCGCACCACTTGGATTCGAGATTGCCTAGTGAATATCGCCGATGACCGTTCCTTTGCGCGATCGCACTATACAACGCTGCGATCCAGCTAGTCAGGTCGCGAGCAACATGAGTATCTAGCGAGCGGCCTTGCAGATGATGCGCAAGCCGACACAGGCAGCATCATTACGGCACACCCTTGCGAGCCTTCATTGAGGACCGGGCACTATGAGCAAGCAGATCAATATCATGCGTCGGCTCCAGGCCGTCCAGGCAGCAGCCGATCCGTCCTTCGACGAGAGGGAAACGGCAAAGCTGATGAATAGCAGCCCTAGAAGCCTGCAAAGGCACCGACAACACGGCACGGGGCCCGAGTACTTTCACCCGACCCCGCGTCGGGTCGCCTACCGTCTGTCGGCCATCACGCGGTGGATTAACGAGCGGGAGCTGGGAGGCGAACATGCCGCCCAATGAGAGGGACGCCGACGCCGCGCTGGAACGCGGCGACCGGGCTATTCAAAAGCATCGCCTGATCACCGGTTGCCATCACGCCGAGCGCAGCGACAAGCAACAAAACACGCTGGATGCGGTCGCGAAGCGCATCGACGCCAGGAGGGGCAAATGAGCAACAGCGCCATTAACTGGGCGATCGCTCAGAAAGCTTCCCCCCGAAACAAGCTGGTGATGTTCGTTCTCGGAAACCGCGCGAAGCTCAGGCCCGGCAATCGCAATGAAACGTGCTGGATGAAGGTGGCCACCATCGCGAAGGAGACCGGCTTATCCGAGCGGGCAGTTCAAGCCGCGATCACGTCGCTTATCCGCGAGGGGAAGATTTTTGCCGAGAGAAGAGGAGGGCGCCGCCAGCCCAGCATCTACCACCTCATCATGGGTGCAGCAGATGCACCCTATTCCGATGGAAACGGTGCAGCAGATGCACCGTATGAAGAGGTTGAACGGGTGCAGGATTCGACAGAAAGGGTGCAATCCACGACAGAAAGGGTGCAGGATTCGACGCAAAAGGGTGCGGCTCCTGCACCCAGAACCCTAAGTAACCATCAAGAACCCTCATCTAACCCAGAGGGAGCGGATGAGTTCGCGGGCCCGAGTGATGACGTAGTCTCACTCACGCCACCTCCCGAGAATAGGCCTGCGAGCTCGCCGAAAGTGAAAGGGCGTGAACGCCGAGGCTGCCGACTACCGGATGGCTGGCGGCCATCACCTGCGGGGATGGATTTCGCTCGCAGCGTAGGGCTCGATCCTGATGCTGCACTCGCTGAGTTCTGGGACTATTGGCGTGCTGCGGTGGACGGAACGAAGCTCGATTGGGAAGCCACATGGCGTAACTCGTGCCGGATGTACGCTCGCCGGGGACAGTCCCACACGACCAACAGGAACCTGCCATTGTTCGGCTCCATACCGGGCGGTAAACCCCCCTCCCATCCCCCTGACCCTGCGGACCCGTGGGGTATTCAGGCGTGGTGCGCCGCCAGCGGATTCAAGCCTACCGTCAGTGAGAACGACCGCGCGCTCGGCAAGTGGATCGCGCATGGGGTGGTGATCGACAGCGCCGCGGAGGACGTGGCGGGCGCCGCCGGCCTGCCTCCGGAGTGGCGTGGAGATTGGTCTCCGTTGCTCGCATGGGCGGCCGATGACCTGGTGACCGATCGGACGTTCCAGGTGATCGCCGACCGGGCGCGGAGTGCCGTCCAGCCCGTAAGAAGCCTTCGGTATTTCGAGATGGCCGTCCGCGGTCAACGCCGCCCCTGGGGATATACGGGTCCGGCGCAACGAGGGGCGAAACCGGAGACCGAGGATCCCTGGGGCATCCAGGCATGGTGCCGCAGCCAGGGATTTGAGCCGACCACTCACGATGAGGACCGCCCAAAGGGAAAGTGGGTTGCGCATGGCGTGATTATCGACGCTGCCGCCGAGAAGATCGCGCGAGCCGCGCGCTTCCCGCCGGACTGGCGCGGCGACTGGTCGCCAATTCTGCCGTGGGCGGCGGATGACCTGCTTGGCGCAGAGGCATACAGCGTGATTGCGGACCGGGCGCAAGGTGCGGCACAGCCGGTCCGAAGCCTCAAGTATTTCGATATGGCGGTTCGAGGGCGGAGGCGCGCTGCCTGATCGGTGGCAGGCTCGCCGGCCGCTTCCTGCTCGCCTCGGCTGAAACCCGGCATCGACGCCGGTCGTGATGAGACGACCCGAGTTGCGGCGGTGTGTCGCGATTTGGAGGGCAACCGGTGGCCACCAGCGATTTTGATGAATTGGTAAATGATCTCCTGACGCTACAGCGCGTCAGAGGCTCCTACGCGTTCAGCAAGGCGCTGGCGGTCGAGGAGGAGCTGGAACACAAATTGGGCCGTCAGCCCCGCATAGACGAAATTCGCGCTGCGGAGGGCGGCGGACATCGTCAGGCGGCGCCAGCTTTCATCAGAGAAATGCCCGGCTCGAGCACCGGACGCCGTATGGCGAAGGCCATGACCTCGCCAGCGCGGACACCCCCGCTGACCGCAGAACAGCGGCGCGCGGCGTTCGCCCAAGGGTCACAACACATTCTCCGCAAAGCCCTGTCTCTACAGGTGTCCGGGCAGATCAGCGCTACGGAGGTTTCGCAGATCGAGGCCAAGCTGCACCCGATCGCAGGCCAGGTGCGCGCGTGACCGCCGACCGCAGCGACCGTATCGCCGAGCTCGGGATGCGCGCAATCAAACTGCGCGGCGAGATCGAGGCCGGCCAGAAGGAATTGCACGCCACCCTGCTGTCTGGCGTTCGGACCAGCGAAATACGTCGGATCATTGCCGATCTCCACACCGAACTTGGCGACGTTCAACGCGAACAGACCGCACTGATTGCCGAACGTGAGGCGGATGAAGCCGAGGGCGTTGTCGATGCCGGCGACCAACTCGCTCATGCGGTGGTCAAGGGCATCCTCGCGAAGCTGGAGCTGTTGAAGGCGCCGCGCGCGCCCCACCCGGTTCGGCATCAATAATCGTTTCATCGAGGTGAAATCATGACTACCAGCGATATCGAAGGTGCGGCGCGTCAGGTTGCGGTCGCAGCCGCAGCATCACAGAAGGCTTCCGCCGCGCTCGCGAAGGCAGAAGCCCACCGGCAGCGCATCACTGACCGGATTACTGCCAAGGACGCGGAGCGCGCTGCCATCGTCAGCCGCCGGGTGCGGGGGAAGCATGATCCTGATGACGCCGGCGCGCTCGCGCTGATTGAGGCCGATCGCGAGGGGTTATCCCAAATGTTGGTCGCCGCGGACACGGACGTTGCCGCCGCTCACGGACCCGCCGAGCAGGCGAGGCAGCAGCACGCCGCGGCGCAATTCACGCTCCAACGCGCGGAGGACGAGGCGGAGGAGGAGGCGCTGGTCGCGCACGCGGCGCACCTCGATGCGCTGTTGTTGGCCACGGTGGGGCAGCTCGCCGACATTGCCGCACGGACCGGCCGCCCGCGGCCGGCGTGGGCGCCATCAACCGAACTGGCCACCGCCCTGCGCCGGGTGATGGCGGTGAAAGGTATGCTTTGATGCAGCCCTGCAGCAGCCCCAGGCCTTCGGCAAAGGCGTTTCCACTGTCGGAGAGGGCGCAGCGTCAACTATTGCGTGGCCTGTTGGACCGCGCCCGCAACGGCGATACCGCGGCAGCAGAGGCGCTCATCCGGCTGGGGAGGGAAACGGGCAGTCCATACGTTCAGGAGCAGCGCCAGGCGGCCGAGGCGCCGGCGTGACCACGGGGTTGATCGCTGTACCATACGAGCGATCGCCGTCTCGCCGGTGCCAATGGATTGTTGATCCGGCGTTCCTGCAGGTGCGCATGTGTGGCGAGCCGACCGCATCGGACACGTGCTCCTGGTGTCCGGCGCACCGCTGGATCGTATTTCACCAACACCCACGCGTTGCTGGCGCCAGGCCGGTCGTCGCCGCCATGGCCGTTGCTGCATGAGCGATCAGCCGCCCCTGGATATGTTCGAGTGCACGAAGCTTCACGCCAAGATGATGCGCGCCGGATGCGCGCGCATGTGGCGCCGGGCCAACCAGGATCCGCGCTACAGAGTGTATCCGAACGAATCCCTGTGGAACTGCCGCGGCTGCCCAATCGGTGCGGGCAATGCGGGAGAGCGGGTGGTCGTCACAAGCGAGGCGACCACGGCCATGGCGACCATTGCGCCCGTTGGACAAAATATTCGGCGCGCCTGATCAACGGACGGTTTTGCATAAGCTGTTACAATAGAAATAGAGAGGCTCTTGTCGGCAAGAACGCCAAAGGGAGCCGGCCGGCCCTGTGTGACAGGCTTCATCCGGTCAGCGTAGCCGTTGTTGAGTTCGGGCGGGGTGCGTGTGGTTCGCGAAGAGCGCACCACCGGCTTGGTGGAGACGATCATAGCCACGGCACGCCGGGCCGAGGGCGCCATGTTCTTCGCGAGGCCTGGGAACGATGCCTGACGGCGGATACCTCCCCGTTGACCATGTATGCCGAAGATGCCTCTCCCGGCTGATGCAGCGTGTTGGTGACCAGGCGTTCGTGTGCTTGGACTGCGGCCGGGAGAACAGGGAGGTGACGGCGCTTTGCGGATGCGGACTCCGCATTGGGGAGGGTGGTTTGCGCACCAAACAGCTCTTCCGCTGCATGGCGAACCCGAATCCGAGCGACGCCGCGCCGGCCTTGTTCTGCATCGGATTCACGGGCGAGACCGCCCCAGCGGCCGCATCGTGAGCACCACACCGGAGAGCGACACCAGGGTGCACGCATGGGCCGCAGCCCATATCCGCAGCGGTATCCCGGAAGAAGACGCCGTTGTTCTCGCCGCCGGCAATGAGGCGACATCAAACCGGCTCGGATTCGTCGATGCCGTCCGCCGTGCCGCGGGACCGGCCGCACTTGCCGCCCAGTATGACGGCGCCGCCCGGGACCAGATCATCATCGCCATCGGCCGGGCGGCACAGGCTGCCGCACGCTGCGCAATAGAGGGCGAACGCAAGGTGCGAATCTGTGCCGGGCAGGATCCCGACGCCGAACGGATGGTGAAGGCGGTTGCTGCCGCGGACAACTCGCTGGCCGAGTTGCGCCACGCCATGACCGCCCCGCCGACGCGCCAGCGGGCCAATCGCGGGCCGCAGACGGCGCGGAGGACGGCCGCGCCCACTCGGCCATCCGAACCCCAGCGTCGCCCAGGCGCTACGCCGCAGCGGGAACGCGTGCCCATCCGCGGTCCGTTGGCGTACTGGGCTTTCAGGGACCGCATCGCCGCCGATATCCGGACCCGCCGCGTTCAGGCGGAGCCCGGCGCCATGATCGAGCACGCCGTCACCACATACCAACTCAGCCGGGACAACGCGGCGCAGTGGACCGAGCAATTCATGAGCAGCATCAGCCGCGACCTCTCACGACACCGAACCGGGGCGGCAAAGGCGGCCTCGGGCTGGTCTGGGATCGGCAAATGGGCTGGAGTGGCAGCCCTCAGGTTGGTAGGAAAATGAAGCGCGGTATCGCCAATTCGAAGGCGCCGCGGCCTCGCGGCGGGCGGGTGACAAAAGCGGAGGAACCGGCCATAGACGCACTTGGAGAAGCGAGAGCGGCGAGGGCTGCTCGCCACACCTATTCGCCGCCGATCGACGTGGTCGATATGTATCTCGATCACGCGGTCCAGATGCGCGGTCGCCCGGCCCTGACGGCACCCGGGAATGGCGAGCTATTCTCTGCGCCCGAAAAGATCGATCGCAGATCCCGATCGGTCCTGCTCTATATGGCAGGCGATCTGTCGCTATTGCGATCTCCCTGCGTAGCCGTGGTCGGCACCCGAGCGGTCTCTCCGGACGGCGTGAGGCGCACCCGCAAGCTGGCCTCCATGCTAGCGCGCTGGCAGATCGTCGTCGTTTCAGGCTTGGCAATCGGCGTTGATACCGAGGCGCACACAGCGGCCCTCGCAGCCCGCGGACGGACCATTGCAGTCATCGGCACACCGATGGATCGCTGCAATCCCCGCGGCAATGCACCCCTTCAAGAGGAAATCTACCGGAAGCATTTGCTGATCTCGCAGTTCGAGTGGGGCAGCCCTGTTTATCCGGCAAATTTCCCGCAGCGAAATCGCACCATGGCCGCCTTGTGCGACGCGACGGTCATCATTGAGGCCTCGGATACCTCTGGCACGCTTCATCAGGCTGTCGAATGCGTGAACCTCGGGCGTCCGCTCTTCATCCTCAGATCATTAGTCAACGACAACCGCGTGAGCTGGCCAGCCAAGTTTCTGCATTACCCGACCGTGCACGTGCTCGATCGTTTCGAGCTGCTGCCCAGTGTGCTGGGCGTTTCTTCCGATGCCGATCACGGTTGAAGCATTCGCGCAGTATCTGACTGTCTCGGTCTCCGGCATGCGCGGCACTGATTACGATGCACTGGTGTTCGTGCATGCGTTGAAGGGGCGAGCTTTCTCTAATTATGCAGATATCAAGGCGCCGGACGGAAAATGGAAGCGGATCGATCCGGAGCATCCGGAGGTGGCGACTGAAATCTTCGTGACATGGGCGACTCTACGAATCCTGCATCACCGGAAATATCTCGGTGGAATCTGTCTTGTCCCGGTGCCCAACAAGTCGGCGCTGATCTCCGCCATTGACGAGCCGTTCCCGACCTTGGTGCTGACGCAGAAACTTGCAGCGAGATGGCGCCAAGGGGTCACTCCATACCCGGCGCTGCGGTGGAAGAAGACACTGGAAAAGGCGCAGTCGGGCGGCCCGCGGCAAGCCTGGCAGCTTTATCAGGAGCTCGCATTCGTCCCTTCTTCAGGGGGATTGCCACGGCGGGTCGTGCTCGTGGACGACGTATGCACTGGGGGCGGTCATCTTCAGGCTTGCGCAGCGAAACTGCGCGAGAACGGATATTCTGTCGATTTCGCGGTGTGCGGCGCGAAAACGATGCACCAACAGCAGCCCGATCCCTTCTCGCTTCCGGCCTTCACCCTCGATGACTACATTCCCGGCAGCAATCCGTTCGGTTTCACCTCGGAGCTGCCCTAAAACGACGGGGCGGTTGCATCGGCGCAATCCGCGGGCGACAGATTTGGTTCACGCTCCGCATGGCGCCCCGGTCCCTGCGAAGGGCAGGAACCTCCACTGCCAATCGGTCGTGAAAGCAAACGAGCATCACCAATTGAAAGGTGATGCTCAAAATGACTGCAACCGAACAAACCAACCCGGATGAGTTCCTGACCCGCGTTGAAGCCGCGAATGTCGCGCACATCAGCACGGTGAGCCTCGACAAACTGCTGCGGCGCCCCGATGCGCCGGCCTGGCTGAAAATCGGCCGCCGCGTGCTGATCCCGCGTGCCGAGTTCATCGTGTGGCTTCGGTCACATGGAGGCCAGCCATGAACGCCATCATCGCAGGCCCCCCCGGCCGCGAACTGGTCGTGCGGCCTGTCGAAGGTGAGCCGCGCATCCTCGATACTGACTTGGCCCGAGCGCCTTGGCTTCTCGCAACCAATCGACATCAGGAAACTGATCCGCCGGCAAAGCGGAGCTTTAGCTGGGCTTGGGGTTCTTGCCACAATGGCAAAAACCCCTGACGAAAACGGCGGCCGGCCTGGGAAGTCCTTCTACCTCAACCGCCGGCAGGCGCTCTTCATCACCGCCAAAAGCGAGACGCCTACCGCCACGGAGATTACGGTCGAGATCGTGCGGCGGTTCGAACGAATACGAGCGAGGTGCCCAGCCGGCCGTGCAACCGCTGAATGATCCCCGTGCGCTCCGGGCGGCACTCATCGGATATACTGAGCAGGTGATCGCGCTGGAGGCGAAGGTCAACGAGCTCGCGCCACAGGCCGCGGCATGGTCACGGCTGGCTGATACGTCGGGCGTGATCACCATCAGCAATGTCGCGAAGGCGTGTGGCGTCCCTCCGCTTTGGTTCGGCGACTTCCTGGAGGAGAAAATCTACTGGTGTTTCCGCCGCCGTCCAGACGGCTACTGGCCGGAAGGGAAAAAGCCACCGTTGGTGGCGTATCAGAACGTCATCGACCGTGGATGGATGACGCACAAGATGATCAGTTTCACCCGGGCTGATGGTTCTGTGTGGTCGAAGGATCAAGCGTGCTTCACTCCCGCCGGGGCCGCCAAAGTGGCGATGTTGCTGGAACAGCGGAGCGCCAAGGAGGCAGCCTGAGCGGCAAGGGACGTCCATACTGCGGACGTCGCCTTTGATTCGTCAGTTTGGCGAATCAAACCAGCCGCGGCCTTTTGCTCTGGCCATCCCGTTGCAGGAGGCGAGCGGGTGGGCCATCGGCATGGTGTCACCCGCTGGAACACTGCCTGCCTCCTCGCCTTCCCCACCTCCACCAGGCCACTTGCTTCGCACATCCGAGACTACAGCGCACCAAGGATATCTGCTGTTTGAGGACGAGGACGAGGCGCACAGTTCCGACCTCGTCCCGGCGTCGATGTTTGGCGATCTGTTGCAAAGCAAGCGGGTCGGGCTCGTCATCCTCTCTGCCTGTCAGTCCGCCATGGTAAGCGGCGAGGACGCCCTGGGCAGTGTCGCGCCGCGCCTGATTCGGGCGGGCATCCCGTCGGTACTGGCGATGACACAATCGGTGCTGGTCGCCACAACCCGCGCGTTGAGCCGCTACTTTTATCGCGATCTGGCGGCCGGACGGCCGATCGGCGCAGCGCTAGACTTCGCTCGGACTCAACTTTACGCTAATCCGGAACGTGGCGAACACCAGCGGCCCAGCGGGACGGTTCAGCTGACGCTGCAGGATTGGTTCGTGCCCGCGCTGTATCAGGCCGGCACGGACGGTGCACTATTGAAACAAGTCGCCGAGACCTCCGAAGCGCTCCCCGAGCCGAGGCACAACCTGCTTGAAGCACAAGAGTCAGGATTTCATGGACGCGCCCGAGAATTACGTTATTTAGAAAGTTGGTTCGTGGGCGGCACGCGGCGCATCGTTATCTCGGGCTTCGGCGGCCAGGGCAAGACGGCCTTGGCAATCGAGGCCGGGCGTTGGCTGCTGCGCAGCGGTCTGTTCGAGCGGGTCTGCTTCGTATCATACGCGGGCTTCCAGGGCGCCGATGCGGTGCAACTGGCGCTCAGCACGCTCAGCACGATGCTGGGCGCCGACCTGATCGACGCCAAGGCCGCTCTGGAAGCATTACGGCGGACATCAACACTCCTGATTCTGGACAACCTGGAGGCGTTAACACCTGAGGCGCGGACAGACCTGCTGACCGAAGCCTCTTCCTGGTCGGCGCAGGAAGGAAGCCGAGTGCTGCTCACCACTCGGCCGGACGATTTGGGGCATAAGGACTATTCAGCCGAGGGCAGCAATCGCTGCCGGCATTTGAGGCTAGCGGGGCTGGCGCCGCTGGATGCGCTGGACTGGTTTCAGGCGCTGCTTCAACTGCCGCCCGAGCCGTCCGTCCTAATTCCCCCGCCGGAGGTGGCGCGGGAATTGTTCGCCCGGGTCGGGTTCCATCCGCTATCGATCGGCGTGCTGACGGGGGTGCTGAAACAGCGCCGCGTCGCGGATGTCGCCGAGGCGTTGCGGACGCAACTGGCCAGGAACGGTGATCCCCTACTGGCGTCACTGACGCTATCGCTGGGGCGGCTGGACCCGGAGGCGCAGGCGGCACTGCCGGGCCTTGGCGTGTTTATCGACGGGGCGTGGGAGCGGGTGCTCATCCAGGTGTTGGACCTCGACGAAGCACGATGGGGGCGATTGCGCGAGGGACTGCGGCAGGCCGGGCTTATGGTGGTGGAGGCAATCCCGGGGAGGGACGAGCCGTTCCTCCGCTTCCATCCGACCCTGGCCTCCGCGATGCGTGAGCGACTTGTGCCGGAGCAGCTAGCGGTTCTTCGCCAGAGGTACCGGTCATCTTATTATTGGTTGTCAGCGGCACTTTATGATCCAGACCTTTATGCGCCCGACCTTGCGTTTGGCGAAGCCGCACGGGTGCTCGCGCGCCTCGAGCTATCGAACTTGCTCGCCGGGGTGTTCGATGCGTTGGAGCACGGGGAAGACTTCGCCGCGGATTTCGCGGAGCGCGTCCGTCACTACTTAAAGGACGCTGGTAGGACACGCGACCTGGACGCCTTGACAGAGTGGGCCGTCGAGCGCGCAGGTAAGATCGGATCGGAGGCTTGGTTTCTCGCGCAGGCGGATCTGGGGAATCGACTTTCAGAAAGGGGACAATTCGCCGCGGCCGAGGCAATATTCGCGAATATTATCTGCCATTTTGATAACACTCCTTCCTATCGACGCGGAGCGATCCTTAGGCGAATGGCGGTATGCCTGATCGGACAAGGGCGACTGGATCGAGCACAAGCCACGCTCCAGGAGGCACTGAGTGAATTGGCGACTCTGCAAGCTGACCGCCAGCTCCGCGATCTGGAGGCGGACACCCGTTGCGTGCTCGGCGATGTGCACAGGACACGGGGCGATCTGGAAAACGCTGAAGCAGAGTATCGATCAGCAATGGCGATAAGCCAGGAACTCAGAGATGGATCGGGTATGGGTGCTAGCGCGGGTCGTCTCGGAATGGTTTATTTGCAAAAGAGCTACCTGCATCCAGAGTTTCTGGAACTTGCGATAGAGAGTTTTCGGATCGGTCTCCAGGCATTCGAGCGCCTTAATCAGCCCTGCGACATTGCGATAAGCTATCATCAACTTGGTATGGCTTATGCGGCGACCGGTGCCAACGCCGACGCGGAGAAGGTCTATCGGGAGGCCGCTCGTATTTTCGATAGCCTGGGCGACCGGAGGCATGCGGCGACGACGTGGTCGGCCCTCGCGAATGTCTTCCGCGTCCAGGGTCGGCCTGTGCCGGAAGTGGAACAGTGGTATCGCAAGGCTCTGTCTGGGTTCAATGCCGAAAACGATCGGGTCGCTGCGGCGACAACGCTAGGCGCCCTAGCACACCTGTTAGGCGGCGATCCGCAGCGGCTTAGTGAGGCCCGCAACTTAGGCGAGCAAGCGGTCGCAATCCGAGAGACGCTCGACCCGGATGCGGCGGAAATTTGGGAGACATACGGGATACTCGCCACGATCGCGACCCAGCAGGGCGATGTCGAAGCCTCGAGCCGCTATCAAGCTCGGGAGCGACATTCATATGCGGCAACGCCGACCGCGCGTTTGCATCTGCGCTACCACCGGGGCCTAATTGGCATCGTCCTCGCGGCGTTGCGCCAACCGTCCAAACAATCTGAATTCGAGCAGGTACTGGCACACTTTGCAGACCGAGGCATGGACGATCTCGTCACGGCACTGCGCGCCCTGCACGACGGGTCGCGCGACGAGGATCGGCTGTGCGAGCCTCTCAACCGCGAGCAGGCACTGATCGTCATGACCGTCCTTCGCTGCCTCGCCGACCACGCAGCGGAGCAAGCGCTTTTTGCGAACAACACCTGAGGTCCGTTTTGCTGAAAGCGCAGCCCGAGCGACATGTAGGGCCTAACCTTATCAGGATAGGAATTTCTTGAATGCCGCCGGCTTCCCCGTGGCGTACCTGTCGCCAACTGTATGATGCGACGACGGTGTCACCGGAGGTGCGCATTACAAGAGAGTCGCTGTGCGGTGCGAAGGAATCGGCCTGCCACCGTCGAACGGCCGGAGGTGTGCGAAGTGCTCACCATGGAGACATGCGAGGACATGGTCAAACTTGGTTGCGTTCGCGTAGTTACCAAATGTCTGCAATGGGTGAAGACAAACGGCTGCGTGTCGCCGTCCGACACTCGGACCTGGCCAGTCTGCCCTCAGCCAGGCCCGGCCGTGGGTGAATGTCTGGTTTCCTGTCCAGGCGCCTGAAAGCGGACCGGCAGAAAACCTGAAGAGTTTCGGGCGCCGGAGGCGTACGAAAGTCGTGGATGAACGAACCCGCGGCGAGCAGGCACTGGTCTATGGGGAATTCGATTTTTGGCCGATGCGGGGAATGGTTCGACCGTCGCCGTTGCATGTCTGGCGGGTAGTTCCGTTGCGGCATTGGCGCACGGCGCGCCGGTTTCTTGTGCTGAAATGATGGTGGAAGGAAAGCCTCGGATCGCAATTGACGACATCGGGCACAAGATGGGCCATCGGCCGAAGCGCGGTTGTTGCGGGCCGAGTGTGGTGCAGTCCGTGCCGGGTCACGAAGAAGTCCTCCCGGTTGGGTCTGGCCGCTGCGGGGGCGCCCTGGGCTGGCTCCAGCGGGCGAAGGTCTCGATGATGATCATGTGTCCGCCGCAGCATGGACACGGCGTATGGACATCGATCGGCTCTTCCGTCAGTTCGTCATCGGGTGGCGGCGCGACCGCCAGTAATTCGCGTGCACGCGCGAGGCTGGCCTTGCGCCCCGAAGCGGAGAGCAGGCCGTAGTGACGGATGCGGTGGAACCCGAGCGGCAGAACGTGAAACAGCAAGCGGCGGATGAACTCGTCGGTGCCGAGCGTCATGACGCGCTGCCGGTCCGCGCGGTCGCGGCGATAATCCTTGTAGCGGAACGTGACGCCGGTCTCGTTGAAGGCGAGCAGCCGCCGGTTCGAGATGGCGACGCGGTGAGTATAGCGCGAGAGGTAGGCGAGCACCGCTTCGGGACCGGCGAAGGGCGACTTGGCGTAGACTGCCCAGCGTTTACTGCGGGCCGGCGAAAGGTGCCGCAGGAAGGCCTGCCGGTCGGCGAGTGATGCGAGGCTGCCGAAGAAGACAAGCCCGCCGGCGTCGTGGAGTGCGATTAGCCTGGTGAGGAACAGGCGGCGGAACAGCTTGCCCAAGACGCGCACCGGCAGGAGGAACGCCGGTCGGGAGGAGATCCAACGCTCTCCATCGAGTGCGATGCCGCCGCCCGGCACGATCATGTGCACATGGGGATGGTGCGTCAGTGCCGATCCCCAGGTGTGGAGTACGGCGGTGATGCCGATCCGTGCGCCTAGGTGGCGGGGATCGGCGGCAATCGTCAGCATCGTCTCGGACGCCGCGTGGAACAGCAGGTCATAGACCGCGGCCTTGTTGTGGAGCGCGATGTCGGCGACCTCGGTCGGCAGGGTGAAGACGACGTGGAAGTATCCGACCGGCAGCAGATCAGCCTCCCGCTCGGCCAACCAGGTGCGTGCGGCGGCGCCCTGGCACTTGGGGCAGTGCCGGTTGCGGCAGCTGTTGTAGGCGATCCGCCAGTGGCCGCAGTCCTCGCAAGCCTCGACATGACCGCCCAGGGCGGCGGTGCGGCAATGCTCGATCTAGGCTTGGTCGTATGTTGACCCGGGAACAGCCAGCCTTGTGCGTGCATCACGCCCTGTTGCCGCCCGACCTTCCACCACTCGCGCAGCAAGGTCAGGAGATCTGCCGGGAGGATGGCATTGCGATACCGGCCACCCTTGCCACGCTCGACCCTGAGCAACATGCGTTCGCTGTCGATGTCGCTGACCTTGAGCGCCGCAACCTCGGCCACGCGCAGGCCAGCGCCATAGGCGACCGAGAGGGCCGCCTGATGCTTGAGACAGGTGGTCGCGTTGAGCAGTCGCGCGACCTCATCCCGGCCTAGCACCACGGGCAGGTTGCGCGGATGCACCGTCCGGATCAGCTTGCGGGCCAGGTCCGGCCGGTCGATGGTGTGCGTGAAGAAGAACCCCAACGCCGACACGATGCTGTTCATGGTCGGCGTCGGCACGCCGGCATCGCGCTGTTCGATCTGGAACCGGCGCACGTCATCCGCCGTCGCCGTATCAGGTGAGCGTCCTAGGAACGTTGCAAAGCGTCCCACGTCGCGAATGTAGTTGTGCTGTGTCGCCCGCGAGAACCGGCGCATGTTCATATCGTCGATCAGACGCTGGCGCAGTGGGCTGATCGCCGCGGTGCGAATGGTCTCGTCCATCGGTCGGCTCCTCTCGGTTGAAGGAAGCCGAAACGCTCCGCCCGCACCGGGCCGCGCTCAATCGAGGCGCAACAGCTGGGCCTCTACTCGTTCATCAACACCCCGCACCACTCCCGCGAAGCGGGTTCGTTCTCCCACCCAAAGCGGTCATCGGACGAGAGGTGGCTGACATCACACGTGGGGCGCCGAACCGGGGTGTGACAGCAAAACAGGCTGAGTCGTGTATGGGCCTCCTTTGATGAAACGCGGCCGCGTCGTGCTCCTGTTCGACGCGGCCGTTTTTTGCCGGGGCGTGCTGCAATACCGGCACCAACAAGGATCATGTCAGACCCCCGTGCTGTTTTCTTGCGGCGCGGGGCTTTTCTTTGCCGCCACAGCCATCTGGCGCCACGATGCGCCGTCAGGGCAGTATCATCGATCATGGCAGCACCACTGCCGCGGATCGTCGTCGATGCTGTAACGGTGGCGCTCGCGTGTGCCGCGGTGATCCTGATCGGGGTTGCCATAATATTCAGCATCGGCGCGTTCTGGGGATATCGGGGCGCTTTTTTCACTGATCGCCCGTCGCTGGCCTACCATCCGCCGATGGAGGTGGAGGTGGCGTCCAGCTTCCTCCACCGCGCGCCCGTGCCGCTGTTGGACTTGGCCACGTCGCTCGGCCTGAGCGTGAACATGGACGCCGCTCTGCCGGCCGGCATTTCTGGCCAGGTCACGCGCATCCGGCATCGCGACGGGGACCGCTACCATATCGACGTGAATGGCCAGGACGGTGCGTCGCGCCGGCGCTTCACGCTCGCCCACGAGATCGCCCATTTCCTCCTGCATCGTGAGTTTCTGGACGACGAGCTGACCGATGATCGGATGTACCGGAGCGGGCTTGGCGACCAGATGGAGCGCCAGGCCAACCGGCTGGCGGCGCGGCTGCTGATGCCGGGCAATCTTGTGCGGGTGGCGTGGAATGCGGATGCGCACGACGCCGAGGCGCTGGCCCGGGTGTTCGACGTCTCCGGGCTCGCCATGCAGATCAGGCTGCGGGAACTGAACCTACAGCCCTGACGCACGAAGGGCCGCCCAGGAGCGGCCCCATACTCGTACGACACCTCGATCAGGGCGGGGCCAATAGCAGCTTCCCAGGAGTGAATCGCGCCCAACACGGTCCGATCGATACAGCCGACGGCCTCCGAGATCGTTGACCTGCACGTGTAGCTGATCCTTGTCACCGGCAGGGGTGAGGCGGCGACATGGACAAGCAGCCCGACGAGGCCTGGCGCTCGACCAGCGTGCTGCCGAGATCGTCGATGGCTTCCGCCGGTCAAGGAGGCCTTGACCCGGGCAGCAGCCCGGGATGACCGCTCAGTGGTTGAGCGGGTCTTGAAGGAATGGCTCCGGCGCCGCTGCTATCGCGCCAATCAACCGGAGGCCAGCCGATGAAGCTCACGCCCGAGAACCTCGACTACGAGGACTGCCGCCCGGTCCGGACCGGCAGCGCGATCGAGGTGCCCAAGCCTGAACCGGAAGGCGAGCGCGGGCCGGTGGCTTCGGATCGAGACCGACCGCGGCGATGGCCGGGAACTGCGGGCAGAGGGCCGGGCGCCGGCCGACGTGACCATGCTCGAGATCGTGAGCAGCTCCGCGCCTATGCCGCCACCGGCAAGCCGCACCGGGCCATACTGGACGGCCACGTGGTCGCCACCACCGACCTGCCGCCCTATATCGTTCTGAGATCGATTTCCTAACTGTCGGCCTTCACTGCGGCTTAAGTGATCCGCGTCCGAAGTTCTCCGACGATGGAACACGGATCGGTGAGCCTTTTTATTTGGCCGTTAACCAACCCCATGTTATCAACGACTGGCAGGAGTGCCCCATGTTCAAAATCGAGTTTGAGCGCGAGGACGATGGCCGCTGGATCGGCGAGGTTTCCGCACTTCCTGGGGTGTTGGCCTACGGCCAGACGGTGGCCGAAGCTCGGGACAGGGTAGAGGCGCTTGCCCTTCGTGTGGTGGCTGATCGTATTGAGCATGGCGAGCCGCTTCCGATCGAGGCGCGCGAGTTCTTCGCCGTTGCGTGAGCACCTGGCCGGCTTCGCGCGCGCGTACGGTCCTCCGCGCCCTTCTCCGGATCGGTTGGGAGATCAAGCGGGGTCAGGGCACGTCACACAAGACTCTCTCGCGACCCGGGTGGCCGGACTACACCTTCGCGTTCCACGATTCTGAGGAGATCGGGCCGCGTATGCTTGCACGAATCGCGAAGCATACCGGTCTTGGGCCGGCTGACCTGTAGCAAAGCCGGGCCCAAGCGAGGGGGATCCCGGGATGGCGCCCGCACCCCCCTTAGCGGAAAACGGCCAGAGGCCATCAGGCGGGCTTAGAAACGGGCTAGGCTGGCATTTGCTCTTTTTGCATACTGGCCGGGCAATGATCCCCGCTCGAAGCCTGCCCGTCGCGGCCGTGATCCTGTTCACTTGCGGCCCGATACTCGCAGCGACGACCCTCGCGGCGGACGATGCGGCCGAGTCCGCCTGCCACCAGAAGGATACGACCGTCGCCATCATGGATTGCCTCGACGGTCTGACGGCGCAATGGGACACGCGGCTCAATGCGGCCTATCAGGCGGCGCTCAAAGCGTCCGAAAGCCCGGCGCGCGAGGATGCGCTGATCCGGGCGGAGCGGGCTTGGCTCGCCTACCGCAAGTGCAATTGCGCGGCTGGTATGACGCTCAGGAAGGAACGATCCGAGAGGTCGCCGGGGCCGATTGCATGCTGGGCATGACACGCGGCCGGGCGGTCGAGCTGGAAGAAGCGCTGCAGCGTAGGGCTGCGGGGCGGGTCGGTGCATCGTCACCAGAGCACGATTCAACCTCGTTCAGTCGGCATTGGCCACAACCAGCCGCCAGATGTCATCGCCGAGTTTAGTGCTGCCACTTGCCCCCACAAGCAGCAACCATGCTATAAACTCCCGGCTTCCGAAGTTCGTCGCAAACTGTCTCCCCTCTCGTGGGAGCCTTAGGTGGGGCTAGAATGCCCCGACTACGAAGGCGTTCGGCGAAGACGTTCTGCTCAGAGATGGTGCATCCGCCGCATATCAGGAGCAGGGTTAGTGCCGCAGCACGAATAGAGCACTTTTCGGCACCGGGAGTTTCACGGCCATAAGAACGGGGACTACCAACCGTCACGCCTGCCGTCCTAACGGGGAGCAGGGCACGAGCCACCGATCCGGGATTAGCTCTAGCTCCATGGCCAGATTAGGTCACTTTTATCCGAAAACTTTGGCCATCTCCAGAATCTCGCATTCAATCCTCTTGCCTGAAGAGCATCTGTGAGTTGGACCGCTTCTTGGCGGGACAGTCCGATAGCAGCAATGATCGCGTAGGTATCAGGTTGTTGGGTTGTCCATAGCTGAAATGCTATATCCGGAAATTTTCGAGTAAGGTTGGCAACGCTAGCTTCAGCTGTCTCGCGCCCTTTTGCCGTCATTGCGATAATATCGTAGCACGGCATTGTATCTGGCGCGCCACGGCACTGCGGGTTTGGCAAGTATCTCCCATCCGGCCCCTTGCGATAATAGTTTTCATACCATTGGTCGCGCTTTGCCTTACCCTGTATCAGAGCACTGATGTCTGCAGGAACAACGGGCTGCGCAGTTGCCGTCGCAGAAATGCGCTCTTCGCCGGAGCAAGCTGAAAGGAGAAGGCATATGGCCGCGACGCCCAGTTTTCTCAAGTTGGATTGCTCCTCAGTTCGTCTCTCAACAGTTTGTCCGGGATCACATGACGCATGCATGCCTCATAGGTCATAAGTAAAAGTGTTATTTCCCTGTCGGCGCTAATCTCTCCGCTGGTGCGATCCTGTTTGATGGCTATGCATGTAGTCGCATATGCTGTAAGATCCCTAACAAGGTCGTCGGCGCCTGGATATTTTGCCAAGGCTTGCTCTGGAGTAATCCCGAGATGCGCTCCGAAACTAGCAAAGACCTTTGACAGAATGCTTAGCGCCACGCTCCCGGAGTAGGTGGTGATAATTTCATTCGTCGGCGGGATCGCTGGACAGGCTCCAAGGGGACCAACGACCTGCTGCGATAGCGCCGGCCCGGGAACTACGCTGATCACACTAGCCGCAAGCCAAAAGGCCGCCGTCCTTATTGGCATCTTTTTTCCCGTCCGCCTATTCCCGTTGGCACGATGAGGTCGAAGTGGAACTTTGGCAATTTGTCCCTCTGTAGCCAAATCAAATATCCGCAAAGGCTGCGGCGGTGGTTCCTCGTCGAGCTCCGCAGTGTTAAAGGCAGGCGCGCGGGGCCCAATCAGATCGCGCGAAGTTCGCAAATCACATTAAGCCCCATTATGTAAAGTTTTTTGCAGTATTAACGAAGTCCTCCTGCGGGTGCCGGAGAAGAAACACGGGGGGGGTTTGCACTTGGTTTTCGGGGTGCGCCTGGTGCTTGCTTTTACTTAACGCCCGCCACGATTACTTGCAGCGCGCAACCACAACATCTAGCCTTCGCGGCGGCTGCGCCCGTAGCTCAGCGGATAGAGCGGTTGGCTTCGGACCAACGGGCCGGGAGTTCGAAATCTGTCCGGGCGCGCCAAAACATCCGGGCCGGTCATTCCTCTCGCGGCCTGTCGCCATGCGCCCTTGAGCATCCCGCGCGGGGTGAGGCTGCCTCGTTTCCCGCCGCCAGATTGCCTCGATCCTCGGCGGGTCAGCGTTCGCGCTCTCGCTCGTAACCCTCGTTGTAAATCGGCACCGAAGTGGGACCCATCGCTGACCGCGGATAAACCACTGATCTTGGAGGGGAAATTTCGTTCGGGGTGGGTCTCGATCGGCGCGGATCGGGACCCATCTGTACCCCGATTTTCGAAGCCGTTCCAACAAGTTGGCCCATTTTCGACCTGGGTCCCACGTGGGTGCTGATTCACACCCGTCGGGCTATGCGAGCCTCCTGCCCACCGAGGTGCTCCGGCGGGTTTTCGGCACGGTCAACCCGTGCTCAACATCGAGGGCGTCGTGGAACTTCGGACCCCGGCAGCCCGCCCCCGTAGTGCGCCGGCATCCCGAGACGGGCGAGCGCCATTTCGACCTGGTGCAGTGGGGCTCTCGCCCTACTGGACGAAAGGGCCGGGCAAGCCACAATTGCCGATCAATGCACGCACGGCCACTCGCTAGTTCCGTGACGCTTACGCCCGCCGGCGCGATCGTCCCGGCATTCGCGTTGCACGCGCGGAAGGTGATCGAGGGCGGCAAGCAGCCGTATGCCATCGCCCGGGGAGTACGGCCAGCCGATGGCGTTCGCCGGGTTTGGGAGGAAGCCCCCCGGCGCGCGGACGGGGCGATTCTCCGCACCTTTTCCATCATCACCACGGCCGCGAATTCCGAGATGGCCGAGCCGCACGACCGCATGCCCGTGACACTGGAACCAGCCGACGGGGCCAGCATGGCGTGGCGAGGTAGAAGGCGATCCGGGATCCCTGTTGCGTCCCGCACAGGACGGAATATTGCGCACGCGGCCGGTGTATCGGCGCGAGGGAAGCCCGCGGAACAATGGGCCTGAGCTATTGCCGTCAATAGAGGTGTCGGCTGGCTGAGCAGAATGTTGACACCCACGCTTGCGACGCGCGGAGGGTGCCCTGGGTCGAATAAATCCCGTAACCTCCCAAAATGGACGGCCATTCCGATCTCCTAACCCGTCAGGCTCTGTCAGACCACGTCATCTGGTTCATGCCCAGTGGCCCGACGGCTACACTTGAACGGCTGGGCTTTCGTCGCTCACCCGGCGGCGTCCATCTCTCCAAGACGATGATGCTGTCCGAACTTGCCATTCTAATGGGTAGCGCCGATGCCACCCAGCCCGCCTGCGTCGAACAGGCGGTGCTCATAGACAACGTCCTGGCGAAGGCCACAGGAACGGCCCGCCGGCTGGCGTTGTCACGCCTGAACACCCTCTATGGGATTACGTCGGCGCTATCCCTCCAGAAAGCGATGCTACGCCTCTGGCCGCGGGATTCTTCGGGAAGGGCAGTGTTGGCCCTTCTCTGTGCCCTCGCGCGCGAGCCGCTGCTGCGCGACACGTTCAATACGATTTTTACCGCGCCCGTTGGCACCCCGGTCCGCTGGTTCGAACTTGGCAGCAACTCTCGAAAACCGACACCCCAGCCGCTATTCGCCGAAGATGCTCAAATCGCTCGCGCAGAACTGCGCGTCGTCGTGGACCCAATCCGGGCACCTCCGCGGGAAAGTCAACAAGCGGCGGTGCCTCGCCGAGCCGTCACCCGAGGCGACCGCCTTTGCAGCCCTTCTTGGGGCGATCGCCGGCTTTGGGGGACCAGCACTCCTGCGATCGCCCTGGATGCGCGTCCTCGATCGCTCCGAACCAGAACTCCTCGCCCTCCTTCGCCGCGCCGAGTCCGTGGGGTTGGCCCGAATCAAGGCCGGTGGTGGCGTGGTCCAGATCGATGTCCTTCAACCGATGGCCGAGCAGTTGGAGATTCCGGAACTTGGCGACAGTCGATGATCTTCTCAGGCAATACGGAAGACAGGTGTCGTTGCCGTGGGCCAAGGATACCGCGCCTGATTACCGCGTCTGGATCATGCACTACGACCGGGGCTTGGAACGCCGCGTCCAGGGCCGGTTGCACGAATTCGAGGCCATGACCCGCAAATTTGGCCATGGTTGGGCCTCGCTCAACGTCGCTGGCCTCGTTCCCACGTGGTTCGCCGCTCACGACCTATTCGAAGCCCTTGCGGCACAGCCGGACGAACTCGCCGGCTTGCTACCTGACTTCGAGGCGCATGTCGTAGCGACCGTTCGCACTCAGCTCGAAACCCTTGGTGAGCAGGACATCCTGGCGCTCATCGGGGCTGGAGCTCTGTTCGGCCTATTGCGAGTTTCGACCCTGACCGACCAGGTGGCTCCCTCCATCAAGGGTCAACTCCTGCTGCTGTTCCCTGGCCGGCATGAAAATGGCGTTTATCGGCTGCTCGATGCGCGGGACGGGTGGACTTATCGTGCCGTGCCGATCCCGGCATAATTGGTTATCCGACCGCGACCAGGAACGAAGTCGTGCTGAACCGTGACGTCTTTCAACAACCGCCCGAAACCTACCGTATCCCCAACGATGGCGTCGCGAAGATCGTCTTCCCGCCGGCGCCCGGAGCGCCCACGCAGACGCTGAAGGATGAGCTCCGCACCTTCATCACCGACGGCGAGTTTGGTCGTGGGTTGCTGCGCATACTCGAGTCCTTCCGAGCCGGGCTTGCTCAAGGCAGCCAAAAGGCGGTTTGGATCAGCGGCTTCTACGGGTCCGGCAAGTCGCATCTTGCCAAGATGCTCTGCGCCCTATGGACGGACCAACCATTCGACGATGGCTCCCGCCCAAGCGCCCTCATCCCCGAACCCTCGCCTGATCTTGTCGCGGAATTGCGTGCACTACGCGCGGCGGCCGAGCGTGCTGGGGGGTTACATGCTGCGGGCGGCACCTTGGGCGGAGGGGCAGACGATCCGAAGCTCGCGACTCTCGGGATTATCTTGCAGTCCGTTGGCCTGCCGCTTGATTTCCGGGCCACCCGCGTCGCCTTCTGGTTGGCTGACGAGGGCATTCTCGATGCCGTCCGCGCCCGGCTCGGCGATAAATTCAACTCGGCGATTCGTACCTTTGTCCTCTCCTCCGCTTTTCATCAAGCGGTACTAGCCGAGAAGCCGTCTCTGGCAGCGAACCCCCGTGATTTGTCCGACCGGTTGAAGGCCGACTTCCCACAGCCTCCGGAAATCACCGTCGCAGACCTGTCCTCGACGGTCCGCCGTGCGCTGCTGCTCAACCGCAAGGAATTGCCCCTCACGCTCGTCGTGCTCGACGAGGTGCAGGAATTCCTCAAGAACGATCCCAGCCGCGTGCTGGAGGTGCAGAACATCGCAGAAAGCTTCGCCGCGGCGTTCGACGGGCGGCTGCTGCTGGTCGGCACCGGCCAGCAGGCGTTGAACGAGGTGGATAACCTTCAGAAGCTGCTCGGCCGTTTCCAGGTGCGGATCAACCTCGGCGAAGCCGATATGGATTCGGTGATCCGCAAGACGGTTCTCCGCAAATCCGGTCCCGGCGCAGACCACGTCCGCGCAATGCTGGATGCCCGCGCCGGCGAAATCTCCCGCCAACTGGGCAGCAGCCGCCTTGCTCATCGCGCCGAGGACAACGCTGATGCGGTGCTCGATTGGCCGCTCCTGCCCAGCCGTCGCCGGGTGTGGGAACGCATTTTGCGCGCGCTGGATCGCTCGGGCATGGCCGGCGCGTTGCGCACGCAAATGGCGGTGGCCCTTGAGGCCGCCCGCCTCGTCGCCCCCGGGCCGCTCGGCCATGCGGTGCCGGCCGACTTCCTCTATACCCGCTTCGCCGACGATGCCTTCGCCGCCGGCGAACTGCCGGAGGAAACCCGCGCGCGCATCGCCCGCCTACTAGCGGGCAGCGAGCCCGACCGCATCCAGGCTCGCGTGATCATGCTCGTCTACATGCTCGGCCTGATCCAGGGCGACGCCGAATTCCATGGCGTGCGCGCCACGACCGATACCCTCGCCGATCTGCTGATCGAGAACCTGCAAGCCGGCGGTGAGGTGCGTGGCAGCGTACCGGCCGCGCTCGCCGCGCTGGAAGAAGCTGGCGCCGTCATGCAGATCGAGAACGTGTGGCGGCTGCAAACCAAGGAGGCCGCTGAGTGGGACGCCGCCTATCGCACCGAGCTGCGCGGCGTGCGCAACAATCTCTCCGAGGTTCCCCGAACTCGCCGCACCGCCCTCGACGCAGCCCTGTCCGAAGCCCTGAAAGGTCTCTCTGCCGTCGCTCAGGGGCGAAGCGCGGTTGCCCGCAAGCTCGTCCGGCTCGGACCCAATGAGAAAGCCCCCGCCGACGGGCTGATTGTTCGCGTCCACAACGGCTGGGACGAAACCCTGAAATCGGTCGAGGATGATGTTTCAGCCCACCCGGAGACCGATGCCACCATCCATTTGCTGATCGCCCGCCACGATGCCGAGGGGCTGGAGGACGCACTGCGCCAGCGGCTCGCCGCGCAGGCGGTGCTCGATCAACGTGGTGCCCCCTCGACTGCAGAGGGCGAGCAGGCGCAGAAGGCTATGGCGGCACGCGCCAGCTCGGCGGATCGCAGGATCAGGGAAATCGTCGAGGCCGCAGTACGCGACGCCAAGGTGCTGCTCGCGGGCGGCTCCGAACAGTCCGGCACCTACCTCAAAGACCGTCTGCACGGCGGAGCACAGGCCGCCCTGGTGCGCCTCTATCCGCAGTTCGATATCGCTGACGATCGGGGCTGGGAAGACGTCGAGAAGAACGCTCGACGCGGTCAGGCGGACGCGCTGAAAGCCGTCGGACACAACGGCCCGCCTGATACAAATCCGGTCTGCCAGATGATCCGGGCGAAGCTCGGCGCCGGCCGCAAGGGCAAGGAGCTGCGTGACGAATTCGAAGGAACGTCCTTTGGCTGGCCGCAGGACGCGGTAGACGGCGCGCTGCTGGTGCTGGCTCATGCCGGACTGATCCGCGTGCTGGGTGAGGACGGTAAGGAAACGGTGCTGCGGAGCCTGCCACGCCAGAAGATCGGACTGTGCCGCTTCCTGCCGGAAACCCACACCCTTACGACGGTCCACAAGCGCGCAATTCGCGATCTCGGGCAGGCGGTTTCCATCAACGTCCCGCCGGACCAGGAAGCCGAGCAACTGCCGCTGATCCTGAAAGCCCTCCGGGAGGCAGCAACGGCGGCCGGTGGCGATCCGCCGGCACCGCCAGCACCGGCAACGCCTGACCTCGACGCGATCGAGGCGCTCTCCGGCAACGAGCGGCTGATCGAGGCCGCAACCCGCACGCCCGCACTCAAAGCGGCGTATGCAGACTGGATCAGCCGCCGCCAAACCATCGCGGCGCGGGTGCCGGCCTACCGAACCACGCTGCGGCTGGTGGATTTTGGCGCGCACGGCCAACAGGCGGCGGTGGAGGACATATGCGACCGGCGCCGCCTGCTGGAAGAGCCGGACCCGATCCCCCCCTTGCGCCAGGATGCTGCGGGCGAACTGCGTGGCCGATTGAATGCCGCTTACCAAGCCTACGAAGCGGCGTTGGCCAAGGCCGAGGTCGCTTTGCGCGGCGACGCGAACTGGAACGCGCTCACTCCGGAAGACAAACACAGGATTCGCACGGAGAATGGCCTGCTCCCGATCCTCCAGCCCGAGGTGGCGGCCCCGGAGGACATCGTGTCGGCGCTGACCGCCCGCAGCCTGGCCGGCTGGGGGGACCTCACGCGCGGCCTACCAGCCGGCGTGCAGGCGGCCTTGGACGAGGCGGCCGAGCGGCTGCAGCCACAGGTGCAGCCCATTATCCTCCCCGCACCAGGAACGCTGAATGACGACGCCGCGCTGGACGCTTGGCTTGCCAGGGTGCGCGAGGCACTCGCCACCGCCCTGGTCAAAGGCCCTGTCCGCCCCCGCTTCTGAATTCGAAAGATTGAGGATGCCCGATCTCTCCCGCGACCTTCGTCGCTCTCTCGAAGGCACCATTAGATCGGCCCGCACAGCGGCGGAAGTGGGGGCGACGGAGGCGCTGCGCCGACTCGGCGTGGCGGCGGCGGAGTTGCCCTCGCGTCTGGAATCCCGCCGTATCGAACGCAATCGGCTGCGCGCCCATGCGCGCTCGCTCGGTGACCGGCTGAACAAAGACGGCACGCAGGACACCACTCATCTGACAGAAGCGGCTGCCTATGTGCAGTGGCATCGGCTGCTGTTCGCCCGCTTTCTGCTGGAACGCAATTTGCTGCGCGACGAAGCAGGCATCGTGATTTCGCTAGCCGATTGCCGAGAAGAGGCAGCGATGGCGAGCGGAGGGGACGAATGGTCCGTCGCCGCGGCCCATGCCGCGCGTCTGCTACCTGGCGTGTTCCCGCCCGACGATCCGTTGGAAGCGCTGACGCTGGCGCCCGAGCACGCCAAGGCGCTGCGCGACCACCTGAAATGCCTGGATCCGGCGATCTTCGCCGCTGATGACAGTCTCGGCTGGACCTATCAGTTCTGGCGCGCGGCGGAGCAGGACCAAGTGAGAGCGGATGCGGCAAAAGGCCGAAAAGTCGGCGCGGAAGAACTGCCAGCGATGACCCAATTCTTCACCGAGCCGTACATGGTGCGCTTCCTACTGCACAACGCGCTGGGTGCCTGGTGGGCAGGCAGGGTGCTGTCAGCCGACCCGGCGCTGGCGCGCACCGCGCCGAATGAAGACGCGCTGCGGGCCGCCTGCGCGCTGCCGGGCTATTCATGGGACTACCTACGTTTCGTAAAAGACGGCGGGACTTGGCGCCCCGCCGCCGGCACGTTTCCCGGCTGGCCGCGCCTCGCCATCGAGCTGACCGTGTTGGACCCATGCTGCGGCAGCGGCCATTTCCTAACCGAAGCCCTGAGGGCGCTTGCTGCACTGCGGATGGAGGATGACAAGGCCGCTCTAGCCACGCCCGCCCAAGCGGTTGCTGCCGTGCTGCGCGACAACATCGCTGGTCTGGAAATCGACGGCCGCTGCGTGCAGATCGCCAGCTTCGCTCTGGCGTTGACCGCCTGGAAGGTGGGCGGCCCGCAAACCCTACCCAACCCCAATGTCGCCTGGGTCGGCGCCCCGCCACCGTTGCCGAAAGACCAGTTCGGAGCCCTGGCCAACGGCGACACCGAGTTGCGGCGCGGACTTGCTGCGCTGCATGACTTATTCGAGGAAGCTCCACTGCTTGGCAGCCTCATAGAGCCTGTGGGAGGGGATCTCGTCGACCCGGTACGCGTCGCACGGATCGAAGAAAGCATCGCCACCCTCGTGGAGCGGGTGCGCGAGGTGGAGCCGGATCGGGCTGAGGGTGCTATCGCTGCCAGAGGCATGGCCGATGCGGCCGCCATGCTCGCTCGACGGTGGACCTTGCAATCGACCAATGTGCCGTTCCTGGCCGCGCCTAAAATGGCATCCGGCCTTTCACGCTTCGCCTCGGCCAAGTTCTCCCTCGGAAAACACGATCTTGCCACTGCATTTCTAGTTGCGATGCTGCGTCGAGCGGCCGCGGGTGGTGCAGTGGCGCTTGTATCTCCGCAAAACTGGTACCAGCTCGGATCATACGCGCGCCTTCGAGAGTACCTGCTCAAGGAAAAGACCGTTCGTGTGGTGTGCGATCTCGGGCCCGCTGCATTCCACGACATGAACTGGTGGGCTGCGAGGACGGCGCTCACCATCATTGACGACTCCGCTCCTCCGCCCGATGCAACCTCGGCAGCATTAGATGCGAGCCATGGACGAGAACCAGGGATTAAGAACGGCACCGTCAAGACTGGTCCAATTGAAAATTTGGCTCAGGCTTCGCTGGTAGCAAATCCTGATTTTCGGATTTCTCTCGTTGATCTGCGCGCAGGTCCTCTCCTGGGAAGATTTGCGCTCTCCGGTAAAGGCAGGTACCTACTGGCGATAGCCCCAATTATCATCGCTGCTTTTGGGAACTGTCCGATTTGGACAGTCAGCGGGTGCGTTGGCTCGATACTCCGAACCCAGGTGATCCTTGGTCCGGTCGCAGCCTTGTTTTGCGGGTTCCCTTAGCGTCAGCTGAGCTGCGAGCGGAGCTTGGTTGCCGGCTACACGGCCAGGATGCCTGGGGTAAGCAAGGCGTAGCAGTTAACAAAATGCGAGGACTCGAGCCCCTCCTCTACGACGGCGAGGTTTTCGATGACAATGTGAACCCAATCGTTCCGTTTGAGTTGGCAAACATTCCCGCGTTATGGGCATTCTGCCGCTCGCGTGAATACGGGTTGGCCATCCGACGCATTGATCAAGCTCTGAAGGTTACAAACTCGACGCTCGTCAAAGTCCCTTTCGACCTCGCCCATTGGCAGAAAGTCGCCGGCGAGAAATACCCCGACGGCTTGCCCGAACCCTACTCCGACGATCCCACGCAGTGGCTGTTCCACGGCCACCCGCGCCACGCCATCCTGGGAACCGCGCTGCATGTCGCGCTCGCCCGCCTCGCCGGCTATCGCTGGCCGGCGGAAACCGACACAGAGGTGCGCCTCTCCACCGAAGCCCGCGCACGCGTCGCCCAAGCGGCGACGCTCCCCGAAGCCGATGCTGATGGGTTACTCGCACTGGTTCCCGTCCTCGGTGGACGTTCGCTTGCCGATCGGCTGCGCGCGTATTGCGCCGCCGCCTGGGGCGATGCCTGGACGCCGAACACCGAGCCCGCGCTTATCGCCGGCGCTTGCGAGCTGGCGAAGGACAAGCCGCCGAAACAACTCACGCTTGATGCCTGGCTGCGCACCCACGCAGCTCGCCAGCACGCCAAGCTGTTTCAGGACCGGCCATTCCTGTGGTGGATCACCGACGGCCGCGCCGACGGTTTCACCGCCATCACCCAGTACCACAGCCTGACCCGCACCAATCTCGAACGCCTAGCGTATACCGTGCTCGGCGACTGGATCACTCGGCTCGGTGACGATCCGCGCGCCGAGGCCGCGCGCATGCTGCAAGCCAGGCTCGCCCGCATCCTAGAAGGCGAGGCGCCGTACGACATCTTCGTTCGTTGGAAACCGCTCGAAAGGCAGCCGCTCGGCTGGGAGCCGGATCTGGATGATGGAGTGCGTCAGAACATCCGGCCCTTCATCAAGGCCAACGTGCTCGGTTGCCCGCTTGAGAAAATTCTCAAGGATGTCGATCGCGGCAAGGACGTCGCCTCCGCCCCCTGGTTCGCCAAATTCAATGGCGAGCGGCGCAGTGACAACTCCCCTCGCCGCGCTTATTCAGGATCTGCGAAACGCCGCGGACCACGACCCGCGCTCGGAGACTGCACCCGATGCGCTGCTGTGGTGCGACCCGAACAAGGACTTCTTGCCCCTGCTGCCCGCGCTCCTCCGAGCGCTGCCGAATCTGTTCACCTTCGGCGATTACGATCCCCCGCAACGCCAAGGCCCATCGATCTGGCTGCGCGCCGCCTGCGGCCGAGCCATCCCGGGGCTGGTCTGGAACGGAAACACGCCTGCCATCCTGTATCTACCCGGCATCGCGCGCGAGACGCTTCGCGCCGCTGAGGACTGCCCCCGCCCGCTGCAACTGCTCACCTGGTTCGTGGTCGGCGGCGCGCTGTTTGGCCACGCCAATTCCAAGGACTGGACTCTGCGCGGTTTCCTTTCCTCGAAGCCTGCCTATGGCGGGCTGGGCCTTGATGTGGCGCAGGACGAGGCGACGCGCGAGGCACTGGCCACCGCCGCGCCCAAGCTCTTCACGATGCCACTCCCCGAACTTACGGGGCGGCACGTGGATGCTCCGTGGCTGCACAGCCTGCTGGTGCCCGATCTCCCCGAGGATGCGCTCGCTTGGCTGGATGGCACGCTCGGTCCAGCGACAGACCCAGCTCGCTTCGCCGCATTCCGGGCCCGCGCCAAGGCCGACCTGAAATTCGACCCGGCCAGGATGTCCCCTGCCACCGCTGCCACCCGGCTGCTGCGCCGCGAGAACGGCTGGGGCCAGGTATGGGACCGCTTCGCCAGGGGCGGGCGCGGCTTTCACGAGCCGGTCGCAGAGCTGCTCGCGCCGATCGAGGCGCCCGACCTCCTGTCGGCCGATCCCGTTGTCTACGCCTCGGAAAACGCGCGGGCGGAGGCGACGCTGCGCGCGGCACTGCTGAAGCTCCGTGACGCCGACGAGCGGACGGCGCGGGAGGCGGTCGGCCGCCTCGCGCAGGAGCACTCTGGCAGGCGCGAAGGCCCGTGGGCTGCACGCGGGCAGGCAAGGCTTGCCGACGCGGTTCAGTTCCTGGCGCGTCTGGCCGACACGCCATCGCTGCCGGCGCAAGATGAGCAAGCACTGGCGGAGGCCTATGCCGCCCAAGGGTGGGAAGGGGACGACGCGGCACTCCGCGCCCTTGAAGCCGCCGCTCCTCGAGATGACTCCGGCGCGATCGCAACCCTGCCCGAAGACCGCAAGGCCGTCGTAGCAGCCCTGCGCGCACTCTACGCGCCCCGGCTGGAACGTGAGGCGATCGCACTGCAGGCCCTGTTGTCCGGCGGCGTGCCCCCATCGCCCTGTCCGACCGCGATCGATGCGGTGCTGTTCATCGATGGGCTGCGCATGGACCTCGCACATCGTCTGGCAGCTCTGCTCTGCGCGGAAGGGGCGGCCGTCGATGTGAGCTGGCGCTGGACGGGGTTCCCGAGCGTCACCGCCACCTGCAAGCCACTCGCCAGCCCTGCCGCCGCCCGCCTGCACGGCGCTGATACGGCGGAAGGGTTCGAGCCGCTGGCCCCAGACGGCAAGCGTGTCACACATGCCGTGTTGATGCGCGAGCTGGCGGCGCTCGGCTGGCGGACGGAGATGACGCTCGACCCCGCGGAGAGATGCTGGATCGAGGCTGGACATTTCGACAAGGACGGGCACGAGCAGCAGGCCCGCATGGCGGACGGCATCAGCGCCGCACTGCTGGCAGTTGCGGCCGAGGCGCTGCGTCTCGTGCGCGCCGGGCGGCGGCTGCGCATCGCCACTGACCATGGCTGGTTGCTCCTCCCCGGCGGCCTACCTGCCGCGAACCTGCCGTCCGGCCTCGCCGAAACCCGCTGGCGCCGCTGCGCCGTGGTGAAGGAGGGCGCGGCTGCGACGGCCACGCAACGGCCGTGGAGTTGGAACCTATCCGTGCCGATTGCGATTGCGCCCGGCGCGCATGTTTTCGTCAGCGGCGCCGAGTATGCGCATGGCGGCATCAGCCCGCAGGAAAGCGTGGTTCCCGAATTGATCGTGGCACCGCTGCTAGCGCCACGCCGCGCGGTGATCGCAGAGACGGAGTGGAGCGGCCTGCGGTTGCGGCTGCGCGCGGATGGCGGCGAGGGCTTGATGGCCGATCTGAAACTGGGCACCGATGGCGAAGGCGACTCGATCGCCGACAAGCCGCGCGAGTTGGATGCAGATGGGCGCAGCAGCTTGTTGGTGCCGGAGGATGCGCATCTCGGCAAGCAGGCCCTGTTGGAACTGCGCGACTCCGGCGGGAAAGTGGTCGCAACGCGGCGCGTCGTCGTTGGGGGTTAGGCGATGGAGATGGACGATCTGGATCGCCTTGCCGCGGATGCATTCCACGGCTTGCTTGTGCGCAAGGACTTAGTCCGGCAGTTCCAAGGCCAGTTTCCGGTGCCGACCTATGTGGTCGAGTTCATGCTCGGACGCTATTGCGCAACGACTGACGAGCAGGAAATCGACGAGGGAATAAAGGTTGTCCGCAGCCAGTTGTCATCGCGCACGATCCGGGCCGGCGAGGATGAGCTGATCAAGTCGCGTTCGCGCGAGGCGGGTGCCGCGCGCGTAATCGACATCATCACCGCCCGCCTGGACGCGCGATCCGATAGCTATCTGGCGACGCTGCCAACTCTGCGGCTGAACGACGTCCGGATTGCTGATGAGCTGGTACGCGACAATGAGCGTATGCTGACTGGCGGGTTCTACGCGGAGGTCGAGCTTGGCTATGACGCGACGATCGCTCAGGAGAAGGGTGGCCGCCCGTTTCAGGTGAATGCGGTCCGGCCAATCCAGCTTTCCACGCGCGGCATTCTGGAGAAAGTCGCCGCGGGGCGAACGTCCTTGTCCACCGAGGCGTGGAAGGAGCTGTTGCTCCGCAGCGTGGGATTGGAGCCTGAGAAGCTCAACCGGCGGGCGCGGGACGTCTCCTTGCTTCGAATGGTCCCGTTTGTCGAGCGGAACTACAACATGGTGGAGCTTGGCCCGCGCGGGACAGGTAAGAGCTATCTGTTCCAGCAGGTGTCGCCCTACGCGCATCTTGTAAGCGGGGGGAAGGCCACCGTGGCCCGCATGTTCGTGAACATGGCGAATGGCCAACGCGGGTTGGTGTGCCAGTACCGATGTGGTCTGCTTCGATGAGGTGTCAGGCGTGTCCTTCGATCAAAGGGACGGCGTCAACATCATGAAGGGCTACATGGAGAGTGGCGAGTTCTCGCGTGGGCGGGAAAGCATTCGCGCTGAAGGGTCTATCGTTCTGGTCGGCAATTTTGAGGTAGACGTGCAGCATCAACAGAGGATCGGCCATCTGTTCGGTCCGCTGCCACCCGAGATGCGGAACGACACTGCCTTTATGGACCGCATCCACGCCTATCTGCCTGGGTGGGACATTCCGAAGCTAGATCGGTCGCTCTTCACAGACCACTTCGGATTGGTAAGCGATGTCCTGGCCGAATGCTTCACGCGCTTGCGCTCTCAGACTCGAAGGGGCGTGCTGCAGGGGCGCGTCCACTTTGGTGGATCGCTCTCGGGCCGGGACACGAATGCTGTCAGTAAGACGGTCTCCGGCCTGTTGAAGCTGCTGTATCCCGATCCCAATCAGGAGATCACCGCAGCAGACCTGGAATGGGCAGTTCGCCTGGCCTTGGAGATGCGGAGGCGCGTCAAAGAGCAGCAAAAGCGGATCGGCAGCGCCGAATTTCGCAACACTCAATTCAGCTACACCATGGGCCTGGATGGGGTGGAGAAGTTCGTCGCAACGCCGGAACTGCAAAGCGAGGACAGCATCGGGGTTGATCCTCTTCCTCCCGGTCAGGTGTGGGCCATCAGCCCTGGCAGCCAAGATGAGGGCACGGGTTTATTCCGCATCGAGGTCAACGAGGGACCGGGCGGAACAGTACGCATTCTAAACCAGTCTCCCCCGGCCGCGTTTCGTGAGAGCGTCAATTTTGCGGTGCAGAATCTGTACACACGAGCCGGTGAATTGGTGGGTGATCGCAATCCGCGAGAGCACGAGTTCTCCGTTCAATTGCGTTCCTTCGACGCGGCGAAGTCTGCTGCTCACTCGGGGGTGGCCGTCCTCGTTGCACTCGCTTCTGCATTACTCGCGCGTCCGCTGAAGGGCGGCATGGCAGTTGTCGGTGGGATCAACCTGGGTGGGTCGTTGGAGCTGGCGCACAACCCCATCGACGTTGTCGAGCACGCCCTGGCGAAGGGGGCTACCACCGTCCTGCTGCCAGTGTCGTGCCGAAGGCCACTGGTGGACCTATCTGACGAAGCCGCAACCAAAGTGCAGTTGCTCTACTATGCTGACGCGGCCGATGCGCTCCGGAAGGCCATTTATGATGGTTAGCCGACGGGTGCTCAGGCGCCATGACGAGGCGGTGCAGCCGAGGCCGGAAGACCGGCGCAACCGTCACCAGAGCCGCCAAAATCTCTGTGGAAACGTCCCAGCGGACCCGAGCTGTTGGATGATCGTAAGTGTCGTGTTGAACCCACATTGTGGGACGCCGTGATGGTGTGATGCGTGTTGTCCATGGAGACGGACGTCGCACCAGCTGGCGCAGCGCATCATCATCATCATCGAGCTGAAGTTCAGGATTCCGGTGCGCCAGGCTTCCCGTAAATCGGTGTCCGCTACAGTCCGGCTCCATCCGCGTCTCAGACCGTATGGCAAACTGTAGGATGGAGCAGGAGTTTGCGTAGCAGCCGGCAGATTTAAGCCACTTCTGGCGGACTCCCTCTCCGTATTCCTCCCATCCGCCACCGTTCGCAATCGACCGAAAATCGCAGCCACATCAGCCTTATTGCTAACCTGATGGTCCTTGACTGTCCGTAACCGTCCGTGTACATCCGCCTCTGATACCAACCGCCCTATCCGATGACCGGTCCGGACCATTTGGCCCAGGCGCGTTGCGTAATGGAAGCGATGCGCTCCGGCGCGGCGATGAGCTGGTTCCAAGCGTGACAACATGCCTCGAGGATAATGGCTTCGTAGGTATCCCAGACGCGGTGGCTGAGCAGGTTGCCGCGCAGGAATTCCAGACATTCTCCACCGGGTTGAGTTCGGGCGCGTAGGGCGGCAATGGTAAAAGCACGATGTTGTCCGGCAGCCTGAGCCGCGGCGAGCTGTGCCAACCGGCGCCATCCAGCACCAGAACCGCGATCGCGCCCGCCGACACGCGTCGGCTGATCGCAGCCAGATGTTCGTTCATCGCCGCGATGTTCACCTCCGGCATGACGATCGCCGCGCCGGTGCTACGCTGCGGACAGATCGCGCCGAACAGATAAGCCCACTGGTCGCGTCGATCCCGCGGAGCACGCGGACGGGAGCCGCGTTTCGCCCATAACATGGGATTCACATCAGTCGTGACGGGACTCATGGGACTCAAGGTGAGATTGGAACAGTCCCATGCCAAATCCCATTCGCGACGAAGTTCGCGCCGCCGTCCAGGCTGCTGTCGCCAGCCTGGGCGCCGATGGCCTCGATAGGACAGCGATCGTTCGCAAATACCTCGGTCGCGGCGCAGGGACGAACCACGCTGTTCAGATGGATCACGGAAGACGCCGGGCCCGGTTCCGTCCACGTAACGCGCCGGCTCGAAGCGGCTGCGATGGAGGCTGCCAAGCGGCCGCCGCGGGAGCCGTCCAAGGCTGTCGCCACCATCCCGCCGATGCCGACCCCCGCAACTGTTGGCACTGTGGTAGGCGAGCCGCTGATCGACGTGATGGGCAAGCTGCGCGTCACCATCGCGCGCGTCGAGAAGGTGTCGCGGGTATGCGGAGACGGATGATGGCCGTGTCCGCAATCCGAAGTTGTTGTTGACCTCGGCGGAGGTGTTGCGGAGATGCTTGGACACAGCCGTGAAGATCGCCAGCGAGATGAAGAGCCTGGCGCGGCTGGAAGAGTTCAACACCGCCATCATGACGGAGATTGAAAAGGAATCGCCCGAGTGCGCGGAGCGCATTTGTGGCGCGGATGGGCGTGATCGTTGGTCAATGGGGAGGGTGACGTGTGCACGGAAACAGGCCTGGTCCGGTATGTGGGCAATGAGGGGCGCTACGTGGACCGGATCAGCCTGGAACTGGGCGATGCGTCGGCGAGCAGCTCGGCCCCGTCCTTAGCCATCCGCACAGGCCGCTCCGCCCGAGTGAGTTTGCGTCATCCCCACACGCCAAGGCGGTGAGGTCAGGGTGGTCTCTTGCAACTCTCCGGCTGCCCGATTGGCGCCCGATTGGCAAAACCCACAATCGGGCCGATTGCCCGATTGGGTTTTTCCCTAGGGCGCCGACAACGACCGAGCAGAGGCGTCTGCACGATTGATGCACGATTGGAAAACGTTCAATAGTACAAATCATGACGGCCGCTTCGCGGCGTTGACGCGGAGACCCTTGAGCTTCTCCCGGCGATTTGGATCTTCGTAGTCCTCTACCAACAGAAGGCCGGTTTTGAGCCAGGCTTTGATGACGTCCCGGGCCTGTCTCTCGGTTTTGTCGGGCGCGTGCTCGACCACCACACGCCAGGCGGCCCGGCCCTCTGCTTTGGGCGCGGATGAATATCGTGAGCCATTGGGCAAGCCGGCCTCGATCTGATCCAGGATGCGATTTAACAGTGCAGAGTTGAGACCATCCCACATATCGGGAGGCGTCCATGGTTCCACCGTCTGCGCGTCATCTCCGCTGGGGTAGAGATCGGTGCCGTTACCGAGCGGAACTCCGACCAGCTTGAACCACTTGGCTTCCCGGGACCTCGCCGCTGGGCGACAGCGTCGCCAGGAGATGGAGCAATAATCGGCGCGCCACGTCACGGGCGTCCCACCCTCTCCGCCGAACCGAGCCATCATAGCCGCGCAACTCCGCGTCTTCTGCGCACGCTGGCGCACCATCCTGCAAACTATCCTACAAAATCCTTGCCAATCCAGGCTCGCCCAGCGCAGCAATGCCGCTATGACTGCGACGACTTACCCGAGGGCTGCCATAGGCAACAGCTTCGCGCAGGAAGCGACATCGGGCCGCATCTTCAGCCCGAGGACATTCAGCCGGCGGACGCGCCAACGCTTCACCGCGGAGCGGACTCGCGCCTTGGTCGCGCATCTCGGTCGCGCGCCAAGTTATCCGGAGCGGATCATCATCTCGCGAATTGTTGCGATCGAATGGGAGTTGCGGAAGCAGGGCGCTCTCATGTTCGCCGTTTCAAGCAGCAGGCACGGAAATTCCTTGCTCATCGTCTGAGCTATTCAACATGACCGCCGCTGAGCAGGGCAGGAGGCACTATCATGAAACGACGGTTGATCATGCTCTGATGCGCGGGTTGGATACCGCCGGACCGGGGATGCGTCGCGGAGCTTCCTCTGTCTAGGAGCCAGCGTCGGAGGAGCTCCGGCTGGTAGTGTCTGCGAGGGTTCTCCTGGCCGTGACGTGCCTCCGGCCTTGCCCAGCTTTGGGTGCGTCGTTGCGAGTGGTGATCTCCTTTGGCGTGCGTCGTGCGTTACTCTCGGTGCATCAGGCGTCGGCGGGCGGCGCCTGCGTAGCGATTGCCCAGACGAAGCCTGCCAATTCGCGGGCGATCGCGGCGGTGACTACGGTGCGTGGCTTACCTGCTCGTGCCAGCTTGCGATATCTCCGGCAGAGGCGTTCCTGCGCCTTCCATGCGATGTCACGGATCGGTTTGGCCAGGACCTACTGCCGCAGCAACTGCTCGCGGCTGATCCGTCCCGGGAACCGATAGCTCCAGGCGGCCTCGATCAGCATCCGTCGTGCCGCACCGTTGCCAGCCTTGGTGATACCGCCTTGACGTCGCGTGGCGCCGCTGGAGTGCTCCGATGGCACCAAGCCGAGATACGCCATGAGCTGGCGTGGATTGGCGAAGCGCGTGATGTCGCCAAGCTCGGCGACCAGCGTGGCCGCGGCCACCAGCGCTATGCCGCGCAGTGCGAGGGAGCAACAACGATGCAGTCGTGCTCCGCGGCGGCAAGCTGTCGCTGAATGCCGTAGCCGCAAGGGCCGGCCTCGTAGCAGAACCGCAGCTCATGGCCATTGCGCGCCAACTTCGCAGCCAACGCCTTCACGGCAGTTGCCGTGTTCGCGATCTTGCCACACTCGCGCACCTCACTCCGCTTGCCTCCCTCGGCGAGCGCAACCGCTATCGTCTCCTTGTGCACATCCAGACCGATATAGGTGATAAGCTGCTTCAAGGCCCGTCTCCTATGCATGAGGCTCGGCACCAGACCATCCGGTGCAACCCTCGGAAGCCTGCATACTGTGAGACGGGTCGCCCCTATCTCAGGCGAACATCTGGTCTAGGCTGGACGCCGGGGAGGAGTTGTCGGGCCACGCCCACCGTGGGCGGCTGGCGGCGGAGACTTGGTTGCGGCTCGATTTGACGGCGCTGGGCCTGGCCGCTGCTCCGCCCCCTGCGGTGTCGCCTGAGCGGGTGCTGGCTGAGCATCTCGCGCGCTGGGACGCTGAACCCGCTGGGGAGGCCACGCCGGCGGCTGCCTCCAGATGAGTGGGCGTACCATCCTGCGGGCGATGGCCGATCCTGAGGTGTTCGGCGTCGCCTGCGCGAGCCCCACATGGCAGCGTTGGAAGGCGTGCCTGGGGGCGATGTCGGCCTGCCCTTAGCGGATGCCGAAATTTCGCTCTACCGCGCCTGTACCGTTGTACCATGCCCGCCAGCGAATCCCTGCTATGCGGTGGCCAGCTAGTACTTTCCCGCAGAGGATGCTGGCTGATTGATTGAGCCCATCTCTCCCGCTGGGACCCTCTGGGAGAGGTCTTGGCGAAGCGAACCGGGTGGAGTTGCCAGGCGTGTGATCGCAAGGCGCATGCCTCAGCCGGTTTCGATCTTCAGGCGGTCGTAGCCGCGGGCGCGGTAAATGATGCCGGAGGCGATCCAGCTCACCGCGAACACCGCAATGATAAGATAGCCGATCGTGCCGAAATGGCTGTTCAGCGCGCCGATTCCATCCCAGAACGGACCCTTGAGGCCGAACTGGTCGCCGGCGAGCCCAAGTGCCTCGATGCCGCCAACCAGCAGCGCGACGATGACCGAAACAAAAGTAATGATGAGGTTGTAGTACAGCTTCCGGATCGGCTTTACGAAAGCCCACCCGTACGCCCCGAGCATCAAAATGCTATCGGAGGTGTCCACCAGCGACATGCCTGCGGTGAACAGCGCCGGAAACACCAGGATAGACCAGATCGACAGGCCTGCCGATGCCTGAGCCGCCGAAATGCCGAGCAGCCCGACCTCGGTGGCGGTATCGAAGCCCAGGCCGAACAGGATACCGAGCGGATACATGTGCCAGCTTTGCCGAATCATGCGAAACATCGGCCGGAACAGCCGGGCGAGCAGACCACGCCCGGCCAGCAGCATGTTCAGATCCTCGTCCATATAGGGCGCGCCGGCCTTCACCTGGCGGAAGGTTCGATAGACTGCTGCCAGAATGACGATATTCATGGCCGCGAGCAGCAGCAGGAACAGGGCCGAGACCAACGTGCCCAGAACGCCGCCGACACTCTGAAATGCACCGAACCGGTCCTTGAGGGCGGTTGCGGTCGCGGCAATAGCAACAGAAGCAAGCACCACGATTGTCGAATGGCCGAGCGAAAAGAAAAAGCCGACGCCGGCGGGTCGCTTACCCTCTTGCATCAGCTTCCGGGTGACATTGTCGATGGCCGCGACGTGGTCGGCATCGACCGCGTGCCGCAGTCCGAAACCGTACGCCAGGAACGCGGCGCCGAGCAGGACCGGATAATGCCTGAATGCCACTAGCGCCCAGGCCCAGGCGCTAAGATTAGCGGCGATCAGCACCACATAAATCGCGGCTAGCTTGAGGCGCAGGTTTCCCGCCCCGTCTTTGACGACGGCTGAAATCGCGTGTCGCATGTCACACCACGGCGGATTGCTGCGTCAGCCACTGATACCACTCCGGCATGCCGCCGCCGGTCTCGGCGGAGACACGCAGAACGTCGATATGCGGATTCACCTGACGAGCGTGGCTGATGCAGCGCTCCACGTCGAAACGCACGTAAGGCAGCAGGTCGATCTTGTTGATCAGCATCAGTTGGCAGGCATGAAACATATGCGGGTATTTCACCGGCTTGTCGTCGCCCTCGGTTACCGAGACGATCACCACTCGCGCCTGCTCGCCCAGGTTGAACAGTGCCGGACATACCAGGTTGCCGACATTCTCGATCAGCAGCACGGCGCCGCGCGGCGGTTTCAGCCGCTCCACGCCATGCGCGACCATATGCGCGTCGAGATGGCAGCCGGTGCCGGTGTTGATCTGCACAACCGGTGCACCGGCCGCACGGATCCGGTCGGCATCATTGGCTGTGGCCTGATCACCCTCCAGCACCACAATGGGCCGCGCTCCACCGAGCTCACGAATTGTGCGTTCGAGGATGCTGGTCTTGCCGGCCCCCGGCGAGCTCATGAGGTTGACCGCGAGCACCTCACGGCCGGCAAACCAGCCGCGGTTGCGCTCGGCGAGCAGGCGGTTCTTGGCGAGGAGATCCTGTTCCAGCGAGATGGTGTGGCTATGCGCCGGCGCGTCGCCGTGATTGTGGTGGTGCTCGTGCGGATGATCGTGCGAATGGGCATGGGAGTGGTCGTGCGGCTGCACCCCATCGATGGTGATCTGATCCGAGCCGCAGCCGCATGTTGCGCACATCACGCCACCTCCATGTCCTTCACCCGCAGCTCCTTGCCGGCGACGATGCGCAGGCTGCCGCCGCAGTCGCAGCGACCGTATGGCTGTGCCAGCACGATCGTGCGACGGCAAGTATCGCATACCGCGCGGCCGTCGATCTCCCTGATGTCCAGCTCGGCGCCTTCCACGTCGGTGCCTTGTGCGCAAACATCGAAACAGAACCGCAGCGCATCGGGCAGCACCGCCGCCAGCCGGCCGACCTCCAGTCGGACACGCAATACACGAGCGCCGGCGGCCCGTTCGGCGCAGGCTTCGACCACGGCATTAGCGATGCTCAGCTCGTGCATGGCTAGCAGATCCGCGGCAACTGCTCGCCCGTCAGCATATCGACGATCCGTTCGCCGCCGAATACTGTTTCGAGCACCACCGTTCCGGCAGGCTCCGGCGTGATCTCGCCGATAGCTGCTGCATCCGCTCCGGCCGGATGGGCGCGCATGGCCGCCAATACGCCGGCGGCGTCGGGCGCCGGAACGACCGCGACCAGCTTGCCTTCATTGCCGAGATAGAGCGGATCGAGCCCGAGGATCTCGCATGCGCCGCGCACAGTCTCAGTGATCGGCAGTTCGCGCTCGCGAATGCGGATGCCAACCCGGGACGCCTGGGCGAATTCCGCCAGCACGGTCGCGGCACCGCCACGCGTCGCATCACGGAGACAGCGGATTGCCGGGCAGACCGACAGCATCGCTGCTACCAACTCGTCCAGTGGCTGACAATCGCTGGCGACTTCCGCTTCCAGCGCGAGCTGGTTGCGGGCGATCAGGATCGCCACGCCATGCTCGCCGAGACTGCCGCTGGCGATCACCATATCGCCGGGCCGCGCCGCTGCCGCTGACAGCGTGACCCCGGTGGGGATGATGCCGATCCCGGCAGTGTTAATGAACAGTTTGTCGGCCGCGCCGCGCTCGACCACCTTGGTATCGCCAGTAACGATGGTGATACGAGCGCGATCGGCCATGCGCCGCATGCTCGCGGCAACGCGGCGCAACACCTCGAGGGGTAGCCCCTCTTCCAGCACCATGCCGCAGGACAGGAAGAGCGGCCGGGCGCCGCCCACCGCTAGGTCGTTCACTGTGCCGGCAACCGCCAGTCCACCGATATCGCCGCCCGGAAAAAACAGCGGGTCCACCACGTAACTGTCGGTGGTGAAAGCGAGCCGGTCGCCATGCCGGGCCAACCCGGCTAGCGGCAATGCGGCCTGGTCCTCGAGCGGATCGAGCAGTTCATTGCCGAAGTTCGACAGGAACACGTCTTCGATCAGCGCACGCATTGCCCGGCCGCCGCCGCCATGCGACAGGTTGATGTGCGTGTCGCGCAGAGTCATGCTGTTGCCGGTTCCGGCACGTGCCGTCGGCCATAGGTGTAATGTGCAGCGCAGGCACCCTCGGTGCTCACCATGAGCGAACCAAGCGGGGTTTCCGGCGTGCAGGCGGTGCCGAACACCTTGCACTGATGCGGCTTGATCACGCCCTTCAACACCTCGCCGCACTGGCACGAGCGCGGATCGGCAATGCTGACATTGGGCACGCCGAATTTTCGCTCGGCATCGAATGCCGCATAAGCCGGGCGGACGCGCACTCCGGAATGGTCGATCGACCCGAGGCCGCGCCACTCGAAGAACTCCCGCAGCTCGAAGACTTCCTGGATCGCCGCCAAGGCGCGTGGGTTGCCGTCCGGCGGGACAACCCGGCCATATTGGTTTTCGACTTCGCAGCGTCCCTCCGCGAGTTGTTTCAATACCATCCAGGTCGATTGCAGCACATCGAGCGGCTCGAAACCGGCAACGGTGATCGGCTTGCGATAATGTCCGGCGATGAAGGCATAAGGGCGGGTGCCGATCACCATGCTGACATGGCCTGGACCCAGGAACCCGCCCAGCCGCAGATCTGGCGAATCCAGGATGGCTTTGATCGTCGGGATGATGGTGATGTGGTTGCAGAACAGCGAGAAATTGCGGATGCCTTGGGCGCGTGCCTGAATCAGTGTCATCGCCGTGCTGGGCATCGTCGTCTCGAAGCCCAGACCGAAGAAAATCACTTCCCGGTCCCGGTGTTTGCGGGCGATCTGCAACGCATCGAGCGGCGAATAGACCATGCGTACATCGGCGCCGTCCGCCTTCGCCTTCAGCAGGCTTTTACGTGAGCCCGGCACGCGCATGGCATCGCCGAAGGTGGTGAAGATCACCTCCGGCTGCTCGGCGAGCGCCACGCAGTCATCGACCCGCCCCATCGGCAGCACGCAGACCGGGCAGCCGGGGCCGTGTACGAATTCCACGTCCTCGGGCAGCATCTGCTGGATACCATAGCGAAAGATCGTGTGGGTATGGCCGCCGCAGACTTCCATGATCTGCAGCGGACGGCGCCGTGTCGCCGGAATCTGCGGCAGCAAGCGGCCAATATCGGCGACCAGCGCGCGCGCCTTGGCGGGATCGCGGAATTCATCGACATATTTCATGATCGGTCGTCCGCCAGGCCACCGCGATCTTCGGCAAGTAGAGTGTGCACCAGGTCCCACAAAATGTGGTAGATCGCCAGATGGGTTTCCTGGATGCGGTGGATACTGTCACTTGCAACCACCAGGCAGTGATTCAGGTCGGCGCTCCGCGCCATCTTGCCGCCGTCATGGCCGGTCAGGCCGATGGTCACCACGCCGAGTTCTTTCGCTTTGGCGAAAGCGGTCAGTAGATTTTCCGAACTGCCGCTGGTGGAAAAACCGATCAGCCCGTCGCCGCGCCGCGCCAACGCAATGAGCTGGCGCAGGAAGATATGGCCGAACCCGACATCGTTGCCGACCGCCGTCACCATCGCCATGTCGCAGGCGAGATTGACCGCCGTCAGTGCGGGCCGCCCGGCGGTGACGGGGTGCAGGAACTCGACGGCGAAATGCGAGGCGTCGCAGCTCGATCCCCCATTGCCCATGCTGAACATGCGCCCGTTGCGCCGATAGACGCCGGCGATTTCTTCCGCCACGGCGACCACGGCCGCGCCGTGCTCGGCGAAGAACCGCTGCTTGGCAGCAACGCTGTCTGCTGCCTTGTGACGCACGGAGTTGAGCAGCGCTATGCGCAGCGCCGCGGGGTCCTGACGCCCGCCGTGCAGGAACGGATACAGCTCAGTCAACGGCTGTTCGCCCGACATATACGCGCTCCTATCCGGGCCTGGCCCCGGTTTCCATCGCCGCCAACTCCGCCTGCATTTCTCCCAGTTCCTCGAGCAGCGCCAGGGTGCGCGCTGCTTCATCGGCGTCAATCCGGCTCATCGCAAAGCCGACGTGGACCAGGACCCATTCACCGATACAGGCTTCGGCCGGCCGGTCGTCGAGGACGAAACTGACATTCACCGGGCGCCGCACGCCGGCGACATCCACCATCGCCAAGGCCTCGGCGGGGTCGATGACGGCGACGATTCGTCCGGGGATGCCCAGGCACATGGTTTCTATTCTCCCGTATCGCCACCAAGCACACGAGCTGCTGCCACGGCGGCTTGGCCGAGCGCAAGGCCGCCGTCACCGGCCGGCACCCTGCGGTGGGTCAGTACTTCGAGCCCTTGCTTTGCCAGCCGGTCCGTCATCTGTCGCAGCAGCAACCGGTTCTGGAAACTGCCGCCGGACAGGGCGATGCGTTCGACCCCCGGCAGCACCCCGATCATCCGCACCATTGCTTCGACGAGGCCGGTGTGGAAGCGCGCGGCGATGCGTTCGACCGGCAGCTCGGCAGTGATATCGTCAAGCAGCCCGGACCACATCGGCGTCGGGTCCAGATGCAGCGGTCCATCCGGATCGGAGCGGGTAATGGCGAACCGATAAGCACCGTCGTTGCTCGCCGGGGCCTGTTCCGCTGCCGCCTCCAGCTCCATCGCTGCCTGGCCCTCGTACAGCACACGGTCACGACGCAGACCGACAGCAGCGGCGACTGCGTTGAACAGCCGCCCGCAGGAGCTCGCCAGTGGAGCATTCACGCCGCGGGCGATCATCATGTCTATGGCTGCGAGCGGCTTTGTCGCCAGATAGCGGCCAAGCTCGGTTTGCTCGTAGATCGCGCTGAAGCGCTCACGGCCGATCGCCGCAGCGATATGCGCATAGGCGTTGCGCCATGGTTCGCGGCTCGCCTGCGGGCCGCCCGGCATAGCGACCGGCTTGAAACAGGCAAGGCGCCGGAAGCCCCTGTAGTCGGCAAGCAGAAACTCGCCCCCCCAGATTGTCCCATCCGTACCCCAGCCGAGCCCATCCAGTGCCACGCCGAGCACCGGACCATCGTCGAGGGCGAGGCCGTTCTCCGCCATGCAAGCGGCGATATGCGCGTGGTGATGTTGCAGCTCGATCAATCGCAGCCCGTTTTGCCCGGCCAGCTTTACTCCCAGTGTCCTGGACAGATAGTCGGGGTGCTGATCGACCGCCACGAATCGCGGATCATGGGCGAACAATTCGTGGTACTGCTCGAGTGAGCGTTCATAGTCGGCGAAGGTCGGTGCGTTCTCCAGATCGCCCATGTGGTGCGACAGCACCGCCTGCCCGTCACGCAACAAACAGAACGTGGCCTTCAGCTCGCCGCCCATCGCTAGCAGCGGCGGCGCCGTGCCGAAGCCGGGGGGCATCGGGAGCGGAGCAGGGGCGTAGCCGCGCGCACGCCGCAACACGCGGATACTGCCGGCCATGAAGCGCACGACGGAATTGTCCACGCGCCGTTCGATGTCGCGGTCATGCAGAAGGAAACAATCGGCGATACCTGCCAGCCGGGTCATTGCCTCGGTGTTGTCGATGCATTGCGGCTCATCGGAGATGTTGCCGCTTGTCATCACCAAGGGTCGATCGATGTCGCGCAGCAGCAGGTGATGCAGCGGGGTTGCTGGCAGCATGAAGCCGAGCGTCGCCAGTCCCGGCGCGATCCCCGGCAGCGCGTCCGCAAGCGCGTCCAGCAGCACGATCGGCGCTGCGGGGCTTTGCAACGCCGCGGCATCGACTTCGGTCACCACGGCGAAGCGGCGGATCACGTCCAGATCGCGCGCCATCAGCGCGAAGGGCTTGGCGTCGCGGCGCTTGGTCCGACGCAGCCGCGTCACCGCGTCAGCGTTGGTCGCATCGCAGGCCAGGTGAAACCCGCCGAGCCCCTTCGCCGCGACGATGTTCCCTGCCAGCAGCAGCGCGCGCGCTGCCTCGAACGCATCGGGATCAGCCGGCGGCTCCAGCCAGGCGCGCGGGCCGCATGCCGGACAGGCAATCGGTTGCGCATGGAACCGCCTGTCGCCGGGGTCGGCGTATTCGGCGGCGCAGTCGTCACACAGGCAGAAGGCCCGCATAGTTGTCTTGGCGCGGTCTGTACGGGATCGCCTGAATGATCGACAGTCGCGGTCCGCAATGCGTGCAATTGGTGAACGGATAGCCGTAGCGCCGCGCGTTGGGATCGAGCGTTTCTTCCCGGCACGCCGGGCAGGTCGCCGCGTCGGGCACCACGCCGGTATGGATGTCGCCGGACCGGCTCTCGATGATGCGGAAACCGGTTTCGTTCGGTTCGATTGGTGTCGGCATCCGTTCGATGCCGTCGATGCGCGCCAAAGGCGGCGGGTCGCGGCGCAGCTCGTCGATGAAGCCGGCGATATCGGCGCTTGGGCCGCAGACCGACACGGTGACGCCGGCGGCATCATTGCCAACCCAGCCACGCAGCCCGTAGCGGCGGGCCAGGCGCCAGACCGTGGGGCGGAACCCCACGCCCTGCACCAAGCCGCTGACCCGGATCAGCTCGGCGGACATCGCCGCGCAGCCGGTTTCACATCGTGCTGATCTTGATGTATCGCGCCACGTCCTTCGCGTTCACTGCGATCAACACCAGCACTGCCAAGCCGAGACCGATCTTCCACACGGCACTCATCGCACGCTCCTTATTGTTGCCGTTTGCTGCAACTGTCGCACCAGTCCGTCAATGGCGGCGATCGCCGGCTCGATGGCGGCGGCTACTGGCGGGCTGAGGCCCATTGTGCCCTCTTCGCCGCCGAGGGTCAGCGGCTCGCAAGCCACCACGAACACCGGCGCATCGCCTGAACCGAGTGAGCGCGCCAGGCCAAGCGCGGCCGCCGGATCGAGCGCATGGGGCGAGAAGGTTGTATCGGCGACGCCCTCTGGCGCTACCTCGATGACCGACACGGTTCCCGCCTGCTCGCCGCGCGGCGCGGCATCGACGAGCACGACGGCATCGTGGCCGTCGAGCAGGGCATAGACGAGATCGAGGCTCCTGATGCCGAAATCGACAGCTTTAACGCCTTCCGGCAGACCTTGCGGCCGGGCGCGCAGACGCTGCACGACCTCGACGCCGAACGCATCGTCGCCATTGAAAATATTGCCGATGCCGGCGACCAGAATGCCGCTCATGGTGGGCCAAGCTTCTGGACTTCGTCGAGGCCGAAGAAGAACCGGTGGCCGGGCATGCGGTCCATGCCGAACTCCCGGCCGGGGTCTTCCAGCACTGTTACCGCGAGATGCACGTTGTCCTCGAAGTCGCGCTCGATCGCCTCAATGACGGCGATCTTGTCGCGCAGCACGACATCCATGATATCGGCGCGGCGGCGCGGCCGCAGGCGTACATGATCGCCGACGGCGAGGCCCTCGGCCTCACCCGGCTCGTGCTGCGAGCCGACCTCTCCAGCGAGCGGAAGAGGTGTTGCGGCGCGATGCATGGTGCCGTGCATGCGGGCAAACGCTGGTGCGCCCAGGCGTTCGGTTCGCTCCAGGAGCGCCCGTGCGCGCGCATCGACCGCCGCCATGTCGCGCTTCTCCGCATCCGTCATCGTCAGGATACGGAGGCTGAGGATCTCGTCGATCTCGGTGCCGTCAAACAGATCGCCGGGACTTTCCGGGGCGATTTCCGGGTAGTCATAGAGAATGATTGGTGATGCGAGCATGATGTCGCGCGCGCCGGGCTGTCCGGCCAGCACCGGCCAGACGCCCTGGTTGTCGCATGCGGCGGCGGCCCCCTGCAGCGCCGGCGGTGGGTCCATCAGCGACACGAACGCGCCGCCCTCCGCGCCGAGCAAGAGATGCGCTGAGGCAAAGGCGCGATGCTGCGCCAGATCCCGGCGAGTGCGCATCTCAGGGGTCAATGGCGTTCGGTTCTCGACACGCACGCTGAGTCGGACCACGCCATTGGCAACCGGCTCCGCCGCGACGATCAGAGCGCCGGCGAGGCTGGCAGCGCTCCTGATCACCGCGCCGGCGACACGGCCGTCGCTGCCGTGTATCGGTTCCATGTCGTGTCTGGGCGGAAAACTGTACGCCGTTTCTGCTGTCCGGCCCAAGAGTTGCGGCAGCGGCCAGATCTCCGCTACCTCCTGTTCCATGGCTTCTTCCCAGGGCAGGTAGCGCGTGCCGTCCAGCTCCAGCACGGCAACCCGGGTCAGCGCCGCTGGGTCGAGAGGCAATATTGCCTGCAGTTCTGCCAAGACCCCGATTTCACGCGTGACGATATGCAGGAAACGCAGCCGCACCTCGATCTTCGTATCGGTGCTGCCTTCCAGCAGGCACTGGGCTTGGATGGTGCAGGGGTCGCCCCCGTTTGCCTCGGCGTACTCCCGGGGGAATACACCGCCAAAGGTCCAGCGCTGGCGGTTTTTGATGGCGGTCGGGCTATACGGATACAGGATGTAGCCCTCGTACAGCGCCGCCGCGGCGATCGCCGACACGCGCTCCAGGTTCATCGCGCGGCCTCCGTCATCAGCAGTGCCTCCAGCGCCTGCTCCCAGGTGGCAAATCCCTGCTCACGCTTAAAACGATACAGCTTGTCGAACACGTCATGCGCCAGGCACAGCCACATCCCGTCCGGATAGTAGTGCTGCATCATCTCCTGCCAGAGCCTGACCGGCAGCCGAAAATTAGCCTCCTTGGTCCAGGAAACCTGATCGATCTGCAGCCGTCCTTCCTCATCCGTATAGAAGATTGAGCCACTGAACAGCAGCGACAGCGGCACCTCGCCACCCGCAAGCCCATGAATATATTTGGTCGCGGCGATGTTGAAATCGAAACTGCACGGCAGCGGAAGATCGACCAGGCCCTCGCCCTCGAAACCCGGGACCAGCACGTCCGTGTAGGTCCACAGGAGACTGCGCAACGTCTCGCTCCAACGGCTCGGCGCGCCGAACAGGTCGGACAGACGCTCCTGCTCGGCCGTCTCGTACCGCCGGCGGGTCGGTTCGATCCGGATCTGGCAGCGCAACAGCACGTTGCGCACCGGCGTCTCGGGTGTTTTGTTGGTGATGCGCAGCGCGAGCAGCAGCAGGGGCGCCACGGCATGTTTGGCGACGCTGGCCCGCTCGACGGCGAAATCAAGGTCAACCATGCGACCAGTCCGCCGCTACCCCGACGGATGTGCGCAGCCGGGTGAAGAACTGCTCGATCGCCTGCCACACCTCGGCTCCGCCGGCGAGGCCGCGCCAGTGCTTTCGGATCAGCCCGACCAGCGCGTAGCAGCGGTCGATCGGCACCAGATAGTGATCGCGCCGTCCTTGCGTGCGGTCAATCAGCAGCGCCTCGACATCGGGATCAAGGGAAGCAAGCACCGAATTACGCGCAACCAGATCGGACCAGCCGTCCAGCGGCAGCAACGACTCCGTTGCGCCGGCCGGACCAGGGTACAGCGCGATCACTCGCCCCTGCGGCGTGCTGTAAAAGATGAACGCCAGCCCGATCGGAATTTGCAGCGCCTCCCATTCGGCATCGCTCAAACGGAAATCGGCCAGGCGTCGCACTTGCGTGGGTAACCGGCGAAACCGCGAGTTTGCCCGAACGGCGGTCGCGGCGCAGGTCTGACATGCGCACAACAAGTGTCGGCCGAGGGTATCAACAAGATGACCGTGCCCTTCCGGGATCGTCGCGCCGCACAGCTCACAACGGGCAACCGACGCCGGCTGAACGAAACTTCGAAGCTGGCGCACCCAGTTCTGTGACGGCGCAACCACGACCATCTTCGGTCCTTTATCAGCTCGTCAGCAGCGGGCCCGCTTCTTCCTCGGCGACGTCGAGCCCGTCGATCACCAACCGCTCCAGCTCGGGCGCCGCTTCGATCACGGCGGTTTCGATCCGCTGCTGCAATCCAGGCGGAATGTCGCCGCCGTGACGTACCAGCAACCGGGCGGTCGCGCCATTGAGCGTAACCCCCGTGAGTTGGATGTCATCTTCGGCCAGCTCATGGTTCAACGCCGCGACGGCGCGCTGGACGCGATCCGCCAGCTCCTCGGGATGCAGTCCATGCAGCAGCAGCACAGCGCGAACATGCGGATCCTCGGCCAGCCGGGTGAGCAGCGCCGAACCACCGGGGGCGGCGGTTATCCCGGCCGCCATTTGCGCCAGCGCGAGTCCATGCAGATCGAGCACCACCTCCAGCAGCCCACGCGCGAGCCGGCGGCCAGCGGGATCGGGGAGCGAGTTCGAGCTCCGCGATCAACGCCTCGATACGCCTGAGCGAATTGTCGGCTTCGCTCATGTATGGCCGTGCCGCGGCCCGAACATCGGCGAGTGCACAGTTTCCAGGGTCTTGCCTTTACCCAGGAACATGTGGACTCCGCAGGGCAGGCACGGGTCGAAGCTACGCACAGTGCGCATGATGTCGATGCCCTTGAAATTATCCGGGTCGTTCTCCTCGAAGATCGGCGTGTCCTGCACGGCATCTTCATACGGTCCCGGCGTGCCGTGTAGATCCCGCGGGCTGGCATTCCATGGCGTCGGCGGATACGGATGGTAATTGGCGATCTTGCCGTCCCGAATCACCAGGTGATGCGACAGCACTCCGCGTACGGCCTCATGGAAACCGCAGCCGATTGCCTCTTCCGGCACCTTGAAGTCGGTCCAGGTCTGGGTGCGGCCGGCCTGCACCTCGGCAAACGCCTTCTCGAGGAAATGATACGCTGCCGCCGCGCAGTAGGCCTGAAAATAGGTGCGTGCTCGGTCACGCTCGATGGCGTTGCTCCATTTCGGAACTTTCCATTCGAACTCGACCTCCGGCTTCAGCGCTGTCTTCGGCAGATAGATCTTCACGCTGTGGCCGGTGGCCTTGATGTAGCCGATGTCCACGAGGCCAGCCAGCGCGGTGGACCACAGCCGGGCGATTGCCCCGCCGCCGGTATCCAGCGCCAGATGGTCGCCTGTCCGCTTGTCGAGCCAGCGCGGCGACATCACCCATGAATAATTGCCGTTGAACTTGCGCTTCTGCGGCCGCGGGGTGGTGGTCTGGTTCCACGGATGGTTCTGATCGACAGGATTGCCCAGCGGGTCCTGCCTGACGAAAGTCTCGCGGTTCTGCCAGCCGTCGTAATAGGAGCTGCCAAGCAGAATGCGGATGTTGAGGTTGATATCCACCAGGTCGGTGGTCACCAACTCGCCATCGACCACCACGCCTGGGGTCACGAACATGCCGCGCCCCCATTTGGTCATGTTGCGGTATTGGTAGTCGCATACCTCCGGGTCCTGATAGGAGCCCCAACAGCCCAGCAGGATGCGCCGCTTGCCCACCTCCTCGTAGCCTGGCAACGCCTCGTAGAAGAAGTTGAACAGGTCGTCGTGCAGCGGCACCACCTTCTTCATGAACTCGGCGTAGCGCGCCAGCCGTGTCATGTACTCAGTGAACAGTTGTACCGACGGGACCGTGCCGACGCCGCCGGGATAAAGGGTCGAGGGGTGCACGTGCCGCCCCTCCATCAGGCTGAACATCTCGCGCGTGTAGCGGCTGACCAGTAAGGTCTCGCGGTAGAACTCGCCGGTGAACGGGTTGAGGGCGGTCATGATGTCTGAGATGGTGCGGTAGCCGTGATCGGCGCTGTGCGGCGCTTTGGTGGTCTGCGCCTTGGCCCAGACCCCGGGATTGGTCTCCTTCACCATCTGCTCGCAAAAATCGACGCCGACCAGATTGTCCTGGAAAATGTTGTGGTCGAACATGTACTCAGCGGCCTCGCCGAGATTAATAATCCATTCCGCGAGCGCCGGCGGGCGGATGCCATACGCCATGTTCTGCGCATAAACCGAGCAGGTGGCGTGGTTGTCGCCGCAGATACCGCATATGCGGCTGGTAATGAAATGCGAGTCTCGCGGGTCCTTGCCTTTCATGAAGATGCTGTAGCCGCGAAAGATCGAGGAGGTGCTGTGGCATTCGGCGACTTTGCGGTTCTCGAAGTCGATCTTGGTGTAGATTCCCAAGCTGCCGACGATACGCGTGATCGGGTCCCAGTTCATCTCGACCAGGCTTCCCGGGGTGCGGGAGGGCGCGGTCCCCGTCCGCGTATCGATATCGCGCGCGATGTCGGCCATGGTGTTTACTCCCGTTTCCGGCGGTTCACTGCGGATGATAGCCGGTCGTCAATTCCGGTCGGTTGTGCCGCCACTTTGGTTCCTTGTTCAGCGTGGAGTTGGTGATCTTCCGCAGATTGCGGATCAGCACGCCATAGCTGCGAATAAGCCCGCTCGAGAACACAGCCCCGGGCGGCTCGTCCATGAACGGCATGAACTTGTCCGGGAAGCCCGGCATGGTGCAGCCGATGCAGATGCCGCCGACATTCGGGCAGCCGCCCATGCCGGAGATCCAGCCGCGCTTGGGCACGTTGCATTGCACGACGGGGCCCCAGCAGCCAATCTTCACCAGGCATTTCGGCGACCCGTATTCTTTGGCGAAATCGGCCTGCTCGTAATACGCGGCGCGGTCGCACCCGTTATGCACGGTGTTGCTGAACAGCCATTTCGGCCGCAGCGCCTGATCCACCGGAATCATCGGCGCCAGTCCGGCGAGTTGGCGCAGCAGATACAATAACGTTTCCATAAAGTTGTCGGGCTGCACCGGGCAGCCGGGCACGTTGACGATCGGCAGGCCGATCTTGGAGCGCCATTCCCAACCCAGATAGTCGGCCAGCCCCATACAACCGGTAGGATTGCCCTCCATCGCGTGGATGCCGCCATAGGTCGCGCAGGTGCCCGCGCCGACAACTGCCAATGCTTTCGGCGCGAGTTGGTCAATCCACTCATTCGTAGTGATCGGCTGCCCGGTGTTGGGGTCCGAGCCCATAGCAGCCCAGTAGCCTTCGCCGCTGAGTTTCTCGTTGGGGATCGAGCCTTCCACCACCAGCACGTAGTTATCGAGTTCTCCACGTGCCGCCTTATGGAACGGCTCCAGAAAGGCGTCCCCTACTGTGTAGGCGAGCACCGGATTGTGCAGGTGCACCTTCGGCAGGCCAGGGATCGCGCCGAGGAGAACGTCCTCGATGCTGGGATCGCTGGCGGCGGTGATGGAAACCGTATCGCCGTCGCAGCCTAGTCCCGCGGTGATCCACAGGATGTGCACTTCGCTTACATTCGGCTTGTGCTGCGTCTTGCGGCCGTACGGGACCGCCTTTGCATCGGACATCGGACGCTCCTCCTGCAGCTTTGGTCAACAGCCGCATTGCCGCCCCGGGTCACACGTTGCCGGAGGGGCAGATGAACCGTGTGATTTAGCCTACGAGGAGCCGCCCGGTCGCAGGTGCACGAGATCGTGAGAGAGGGTTCTGCGAGCGTCACAATGCTGTGTATTGCGATTCAGAGATGATGAGGAGTTGTTGAAGGTCTGAGTGCTCGCGCGGCATGGCGAATGTCCGCCGGACCACTCATCGTGCGGTCCCGGAATGTTGCCTCACAGTATACGAGGTGGATGACGCGAGACCTTTCGCCGGCCGTTGGCGGTCTGTGCCACTTACGAGGGTCAGTAGCAAAGGTAGTTGTATTGCTTGCAGAAGCCGATTACGAGAGATACTAGATAGGTCCGACCGCATTCTGATCTTTCGAGGCCGAACCTTTTTTGAAGAAGCTGTTTTCCGCCAGGGTCGGCGGCGCCGGGCGCGGCAGTCAATCCGAGTCTAACGGCGGACCTGCGGCGAAACTTAGACGGCCCCTTCCACTATGGAATTCCAGATCAATTGATTCGATGCAGTTTAGATCGTTTGCAAGAAAAAACACTGGATTTCGGGCAAGCGGATATGCTAAAGCGCAAATCCCACGGAGAGATGTCCCCAAAAGGGAGGGTGCTTAACACAGGACTTCCAAAGTTCGAGGAGGCTCTCGGCACTACTGGGTATAAAATGAACTGAAGGAGGAAGCTATGGCTGCCTATGGGGGGAAAGTCGTGGAGCGGCGTGCGCCCGAATGGAATGTATCTGCAGAGGCGCCACCAAACCTTCGCGTATTGGACCAAAAAATCGGTCCCTTGAAGCCGTCGATTCGGTTCAGTCCAGCCAACATTTCCGATCATCTGGGACTTTTGAAAGATCTTGCAGGCACTTGGGAGGGGGAAGGATTTAACCTGATCGCGCGACCAGCTTTTCACTATCACCAGGACCTCTACCTGCAACTGAACAGGACACGGGAGCACCTGAAATTCGACCCGATCGGCTCCTCGATCCCGAATCGCGGTTTTGGGCAGGACGATATAGAACTATACGGGCTCACTTATTTGCAAAAGATCACGGATCTTCCCACCGGGGGAGCGCTCCACATCGAGCCCGGAATATGGGTCCGGCAACCCAACACGACCGCGCCGCCCGAGAGTGCGCCGCACGGCGAGGACCTGATCGCGCGGATGGGCTCGATCCCACATGGCAACGCGATCCTCGTGCAAAGGCTCGCCGCGCATTTCTCGGGTCCGCCGACTTTGGGACTTCCGGGTGCCGCGCCTCATGGCTCGAAGTTTCTCTCGTTCAACAGCACACCGATTGCCGCACCGCCCACCGTGCCGGCCACCGCGCCGCCAGTCTTCAGCGCAGCCGGTTCCTCTCAGGCAGCGACCTCTGCGGCGAATCCGGGTATCGTCACGCTTTTCAACGAGTACAACCTGTCCGTGCCGGACAGTCCGACCAACCCGCGAACACCGCTGGACACGTCGGAGCCAACTCTCGCGGCATCGGGCATAACGCAGGCAATGGTGAACGATCCGATCATCGTCCTCCAGCAGGTGATCGATAGACAGGTGAAGGACGGCTACACCTTCGAAGGGACGGTGTTGAACGTCGCCTCGCAAACGGAAATCGATTTCTTCGCCACTCCGAACAGTAGCATCACCGGGGCTACCGTCCCAGTGTCGCTGCCGAGCTTCAACGGAGGCGCCGAGAACATCCTGTTCTTGTTTGATGCCCAGCCGCCACCACCGCCAACGGGAAATGCGCAGACCGCGGTGATCTATGCTACGTTCTGGATCGAAAAGGTGACACACAAACATCACGGCCACTCGTTCATGCAGCTTCAGTATGCGCAGATGGTCACGCTGAACTTTCCGATCAGAAGCCTGTTGCCGGGTACGTTCGTCAATCTGGGGTGGCCGCATATTACGGTTGGCACGCTCAGAAAGGGCTTCGGCTAGAGCTTGAGAAACTGAGGCGGTTGTTGCCGACGGCATAAAGTAAACATGAGAGATGGCCGGGCAAAGCCCGGCCATGAGGTCCACCCCTGCGCTCAACCCCCTAACGAACCCTGAAGAAGACCACGCGTTGCCGTTCCTCCGCTTGCAGCCGCGTCCGCACTGCCAGCAAGTCCCGCCATCCGAGATATCCGACCAGCCGCGCATCTTCTCGTGAGACCACAGGAAGATGTGCCACATTAGCGGTCATCATCCGGTCCATCACAGCATCGAGATATTCATCCGGATACGCCACCGTCAGTTTCTCGCTCTCCAGCAACTCCCGCGCGGTCGCACCGCGCGCCTTCCCGCTCCGCCGCCAATTCAGCACCGAAGGCGGATCGACAATCCCCAGCACACGCCCTTCCGGGTCCACCACGGGAAAGCTCGGATGCCTGGTCGCCGGATTGGCCAGAAACGCCGCCATCTGATGCAGCGTCATGCTCTCCGGCAGGGTCTCTACTTTCGTCACCATCACTTCCCGCACCCGCGTCAAAGTGAATGGATCGACCCGATACTCCCGCGCCAGGTGATGCCCTCGCCTTGCCACCTTCTCCGTCAGGATCGAGCGGCGCATCAGCAGCACGGTCACCAAATGCGCCGTCACGCAGGCCGCCACCAAGGGCAGCAGCACGTGCGTGTTGCCGGTCAGCTCTACCGCGAAGAAAGTCGCGGTCAACGGCGAACGCATCGTTCCGCCCATGGTCGCGCACATCGCCAGCAAGGGCCAGAATCCCGGGCTGGCTGCGGGCAGCACATGCGCCAATCCCGCGCCCATGCAGCCGCCGATGATCAGTAATGGCGCCAGCACGCCGCCCGAGGTGCCCGATCCCAGCGCCACCGACCAGATCACTGCCTTCACCGCCAGCAGCCGCACGGCGCTAAGCGGCGGAATCGCGCCAGCCAGCATCAAGGCGATGTTGTCGTAGCCTACCGAGAGCGCGCGGGGATCGATCAGTCCACCGACACCCACCACCAGCCCGCCCAGCATCGGCCACCACATCCAGTGGATCGGCAGTTTCAGGAAACCGTCCTCGCAGGCATAGACCAATTGCGTCAGCACGCCGGACAGCAGCCCGGAGAGCAGGCCAACAGCCAGCCAGCACCCCAGCGCCAGCGCGGATGTTGCCATCCCGCCGGCGAATGGAAACAAGGGCGAGGGCAGCCCGATCCAGCCACGCTCCACCTCGGCGATGATTGCCGCGGCGGCCACCGGCACGAAGCTGCGCGGGGTCCATTCGAACAGCAGCAGCTCGACAGCCAGCATGATCGCTGCGATCGGCGTGCCGAACACTGTGGTCATGCCGGCCGCCGCGCCTGCCACCAGCAGCGTCTTGCGCTCCACATCGCTCACCGGGAGGGCCTGCGCGATTAGCGAGCCGATCGCTCCGCCCGTCATGATGATCGGTCCTTCGGCGCCGAAGGGTCCGCCCGTGCCGATGGCGATCGCCGAAGAGAGCGGTTTCAGGATCGCCACTTTCACGTCCAGCCGGCTGCGCCCGAGCAGGATTGCCTCGATCGCTTCAGGAATGCCGTGGCCGCGGATCTTCTCGCTGCCGTAGCGCGCCATCAGCCCGACGATCAGCGAGCCCGCCACCGGCACGACCACAGTTGCCACGCCCAGCGGGGACCGGCCGATCTTCAGATTGGCCAGTGTCCAGGCGCCGAAAAACGCGAGGTTCGTCACCAGTCGGATCAGGTTCAGCAGGACCACCCCGGCAATCACGCCGCCCGTGCCCACCAGCACCGCGATTGCCGTGATCACCAGCACCCGCGGGCTGGTGGTGAAATCCCCCAGATGCCGGATTCCTTCGGCGGGCGCGCGACCGGCCGCACCCGCGTCCGCCGCTGGGGCTGCGATTCTCCTCATCTCCATTATCTTCTCTGTCGTGAATATATCGTGTCACGACATATAGGACCACACCCCATGCGCAAGCCACGTCTCGGCCAGCAGGAGTATCGAACGCTTGCCGAATTTCGATACCTGCTGCGCTGCTTCCTGGAATTCAGCCAGTCGGCGGCGCGGAGCGCCGGACTGACCGCGCGCCAGCACCAGGCCCTGCTCGCCATGAAGGCCGCACCGAAGGACGCCTTGCCCACAGTCGGAGAACTCGCCGAGCGCCTGCGCATCCAGCCGCACAGCGCGGTCGAACTGGTGGACCGTCTTGTGGAAGCCCGATTGGTAGAGCGGACGCACGATCCCCAGGATCGGCGCCGAGTGCATCTCAGCCTGACGGGAGCCGCGGAAGACACCCTCGCCGGGCTCTCGGCAATTCACCTGGAGGAACTGCACCGCCTGCGTCCCGCCCTGCTCGACATCCTCGACCGCGTCGGGCAGAGGCAATTTGCATGAACGAGCGCTTGTACGCCACGTACCGACTGCGCGCGGACGCGTCTTCGGTCGAGACGCGGGCCTTGGCGATCGCCGTGGAGCAGAGCGTGGAGATGCCGCTCGATGCCATCGACGCGCCGGAGGTGTTGCGCGACATCGTCGGGCGGGTCGAAAGCATCGCGGATCGCGGCGGCGGCTGGTTCGACGCGCGCATCGCGCTCGGGGCCACGACGATCGGCACGGACGCCGGCCAGTTGCTGAACATGATTTTCGGCAACACCTCGCTGCAGGACGACGTCGCCCTGATTGACCTGGCGGTGCCGCGCGACATGGCGGCCGGTTTCGGGGGCCCGCGGCACGGGATCGCCGGGTTCAGGGAGCGCAGCGGCGTGCATGACCGCGCACTGACCTGCTCGGCACTGAAACCGCAAGGACTTTCCCCGGCGCGACTGGCGGACCTTGCCACACGCTTTGCTGCGGGCGGCGTCGATTTCGTGAAGGACGATCACGGCCTTGCCGATCAGAATTATGCGCCGTTCGCCGCGCGCGTGCCGGTCTGTGCCGAAGCGGTCCGCCACGCCGGCCATTCACGATACGTGCCGAGCCTCTCCGGCGATTTGCAGACGATGCGCGGGCAGCTCGCTCTGGCACGCGGGGCCGGCGTCGATACGGTGCTGATCGCGCCGATGATCGCCGGCTTCGCCACTATGCAGACATTGGTGCGCGAATTCCCGAATATCGCCTTCATGGCGCATCCGACCATGGGCGGTGCTGCGCGCATCGCGCCGGATCTGCTGATCGGCCGGCTGTTTCCGCTGATCGGCGCGGACGCCGTGATCTTTCCCAATCACGGCGGGCGCTTCGGCTACACGCCCGTCCTCTGCCGACAGCTTGCGCGGGCGGCTCGCGAACCGGCTCCGGGGTTGCGCGCCGCGTTGCCGGTACCGGCGGGGGGCATGGGCCTCTCGCGCGTGCGGGAGATGCTTGATTTCTACGGGCCTGACGCGATGTTGCTGATCGGCGGCAGCCTGCTGGCCGCGCGCGAAGGCCTGACCGAGGCCGCCGCCGCGTTCGTGCGCGCCGTCGCGACCCACCCATACAGGCAGGATCGATGACCTCTGACACGACCGCGCCCGCCCGGCTGCGCCCCTTCCAGCACGGCTACGAATGGGATGATGTTCCGCGCCAGCCTTACAAGGAGGACGACGCCGCCCCGTTCCGGTCGATCTCGCGTCAGGTGCTATTCGCGGAGGCCGCGCTCGGCTGTGAGCTGCGCTATTTCGAAATGGCGGAAGGCGGGTATTCCACGCTGGAGCGGCACGAGCACATGCATGCTGTGATGATCCTGCGCGGGCATGGGCAATGCCTGCTCGGCGAGGAGGTCAGGGACGTGAAGCCGTTCGACCTCGTGACGATTCCGGGCTGGTGCTGGCACCAGTTCCGCGCCAACCGGGGCGAGCCGCTCGGGTTCCTGTGCATGGTCAATGCCACCCGCGACCGGCCGCAGCTTCCAGACGCGCATCAGTTGGCGGTGCTGGCAGCCAAACCCGGGGTCCGCGCGTTCCTGCGGAGCGGCGTGCGGGAGCCCTCCGATGCTGGTGGAGAGCGCTGAACTCAGATGGTTTGTTGAAGGCTGGCTGCCATCCGAGCTTGCGAACTGGTTCTGCCAAGGGACGGCTTGCCGAGAGCCGGAGACCCGCCAAGACGAGTATCTGTTGCTCGCGGATTGTCAGACCGTAGGCGTGAAGCTGCGCGGTGCCGACGAACAGGGCAAAGGCACGTTCGAGATAAGGCGCTGCGAGTGGCGCCGCGCCCGATCGTTTTGGAGGAATCGGCGGTCGGTCTGCTCGATTGCTGGATCAAGTGGACGTTGCGCGGCACGGAGGTCGTGCCGTTCGGACAGGCGCTGCGCAAGGATGCGCCGACAGCCGTCATCGGCAAGACCCGCTGGAGCCGGAGCTTTTCGCTCGACACTGGCGCGCCGCGCGAGGGGGGTGGAGAGGTGCGGGCGGATGCTGGCTGCACAGTGGAACTGGCATCCATCACGTTCCGCTCGCGTCGCTGGTGGACGTTGGCGCTGGAGTCGTTCGGGCCGCGCGAGGCCCTGGAGACCGCCTTGCTACGCACGGCGGGGTCCTTATTCAGGGAGGGTCGCTTGCCTGTTCCGCTCCGGCTGGAGGACTCCAAATCGTATCCGGTGTGGTTGGGCAGTCTGTGACCTACTACTGGGCGAGATCCACGCGCGCCCAGCTCAGATCGGGATCGAACCGCAGGATTGCGGCCTCGAGAGAGGCGGTCTCCGGGCCAAGATCTTTCTGATACACCACGCCATCCTGGTTCACCTGAAACGTCATGATGCCCGACGCACCGAAGCTTGCCGGCCAGGCGATCAGCGCAAAGCCGCCGGTCATCCGGCCTGCCTGTACGTAGTCCTTGGCGCCACCCGGCGCGTCGGACCCTTGCGCCTTTAGGATACGGAAGTAGTAGCCCTGGTAAGGGCGTGGTTTGCCGGCGACCATTTCGCCCGGATAGCCCTCATTCTGGGCCTGGGCGACCAACGGCCCGAACGGGCTTTCGGGCTCGTCGCCGGCCGCCGGCCAGAACAGGCCGTCGTGCCGGCCGGGCGTACTCACCAGCCGTTGGGCGTAGAAGCCGGTTCCGGTCGCTTGTTTCATTCGCTCGAAATAGTCGCGTTGGGCATCGACATAAGTCAGCGCAACGCGGATCGCGGCCAGCTCATTCCGGCCGATGCGGCGGTCGATGATTTCCTGTGCGCCCTCCTGGGAGTCGAACCGCCAGCTCGTGCCCTGCTGCACGATCGGGATGGGCAACGGCCAGTCGTTCGGACCGACATCCAGCACCATGCGCGCAGGGCCCTCGGCTACCAGCGCGTGCTTCTGGTCATACGCTTCGACGAAGCGTTTCAGCGCCTGCTGGTCGGCGATCCGGTCACCGGAGTTGATCAGATTCTCGCTACCCGAACCAAGAATCGCGCGCAGTGCGGCCGTGTCGGCGGTGCGCGCTGCCTGCACCAGCGCCGCAGCCGCGTCGTCCGCCGAGGGGTAGGTCCGCTGCACTGGCGCCGCCGCATACACGCCGCTTATGAGTGCGGCGCCGCCGATCGCGCCCAATGCCCAATGCGCAATCTTGCTGCTCATAGCTTTGCTCCGCTCATCGTCGATGGCCGCGACCGCCGCCGGCAGCGGCGCGGCCCGCCCCGGCTCGCTGCTGCGCCTGTCCGGTGGCGCGGCTCTGTCCGCCGCGTGCACCGTAATGCGCCGCCTGGCGCCCCTCGTTCATGCCCGCAAACGCGCCGGGAGTCCGAGGCTGCTGTGCCGGTCGCGTGCCCACGGATGGGCGGTTGCCAGCCACTTGTCCGCCGGCTGCGGGCCGATTGGCTATGTTGCCCTGGCCGAGGTTGGGCCGGTTCTGTGGCGGAGTCTGACCAATGTTCGGCCGACCGCCTGCGTTGCCGCCTTGACTGCGCTGGTTCTGCGGCGGCCTCTGCCCAACATTTGGCCGACCCGTGGCATTACCGCCCTGCCCAACAGCCGCGCGCGCGGGAGGGTTCACGGCATTTCTCGGTACCGAAACACTCGGCCGGCCGACCGCATTCGCCGGCAATCCGTTGACCCGAGCGGGCGTCCCCACAGGACCACCCGGCGCACGCTGCAAGCCGGCGGGTCGTCCCCCTGGGCGGTTCGGTTGCCACATATTGGAGCTGATTCGCTGCCGGTTGACGTTGATACTGTTGTAACGGTTGACGTTGACGTTGACCTGACCGGCGCCCCAGACGGGCCGCGCCCAGCCCCAGAGGCCAGCGGTGATCGCCACGCCGGCGCCGAACGCGAGCCTCGCCGCGAGCGCGGTTCCCGCGTAATATCCGGGCGGCGGTGGTAGGGTAACCGGCGGATACGCGGGATACGGCCAGGCTCCATACACAACGGTGGGGTTGTAGGTTGGCACGTAAACCACGTTGGGCTGCGCCGGCTCGATGATGATCGTTTGCGCCTCGGTACGCACCACCTGCTGGGGCGTGGATTGCAGGCTGTCATTCGCCTGTGCCTGATGGCGCAGGCGCTGCACGGAGTCCATCACCGCGGCTTCCTGGTCGGCAAAGGCGTAGCCAAGCTGCTGCATCCAGGAGAGATTGCCGTTCATCATCGTGAGCACTTGCGGGAACGGCACCAGGGACTTGACGCTTGGGTCCCACGCGAGCGGGTCCAGCGCCTTCATGAGCGCATCACCGCTGAGGGATTTGTGCGCCGGGTCCTCGATCCAACGCGCAGCTTCCACCACCTGCAGCGGATAGGTCGCGGCCATCAGGATCTGAGTAAGCAGCTCGTCGGGATAGAGCGCGATCGGCGCCAGCAGCGCATCGAGTTGCTCCGCATTGAAGACGTTTGTCGCGGCGGTCTGCTCTGCCGGCTGCTGCGAGAATGCCATGTCGGGGCAGGAAGCATGAAGGAGCAGGCCGCACGCAAGAAGGCGCAGCAACCGGTTCACGCGAAACACTCCCCGAGCCGGCGGATCGAGGCCAGCGCCTTTTCCTGCTCCAAGCCCGGCCATTGCACGCGCATGATGAAGTGATCGACGCCGAGCGCTTCCCGGTACCGCGTCACCTCCTCCTTCACATACGCCGCATCGCCGATGATGAATCGGTCGCGTACGAAATCCTCGAACGGCATCTGTGTGCTGCCCGGCAAACCCCAGGACGCATACGCCGCGTATTTGTACTCCAGCGGCCCGCGGCATTCCTCGAACGCCGTCTTGTGGCGGGTCCCCACATAACATTCCCGCTCCAGCGGGAAACAATCCGGATGCCGGCCCGCTTCCACCAACGCGGCACGGTAAACGCGCATCTGCGCCGCCACTGTTTCCAGCGTCGATGACGGCACGATCAGCCATGCGTCGCCGATCCGCGCGGCGCGCCGGATTGCCGGGTCCGCCTGCGCGGCAACCCAGATCGGCATGCTGCCGCGCGGCGGCTTCAGGCTGATCCCTTCGTCCTGCACCTGATAAAACCTCCCGCGATGCGTCACCCGCTGGTCCGCCCACAACCGACGGATCAACCCCACGCTCTCGTTGAACCGACCCACTCGCTCCGCCAACTTCATGCCGAATGCAGTGAACTCGCCTTCCCGATACCCGAGCCCCACGCCCAGCACGTACCGCCCCTCACTCAGCACATCGAGCGTCGCTGCTTCCTCGGCGACATGCACGGGATTGAGCAGCGGCAGGATCAGGATGCCGGGGCCGATAATCATGCCTCTGGCTTCCGGCAGCAGATAGGACATCACGGGCGTGAGCTGCAGCATCTGCAGCGGCGCAGTGAGGTAGTGGTGCGGAAACCAGATCGAGGTGAAGCCGCTTTGCCGCGCGGCGCGCACCTGCGCGACAAGATCCGGGATGCGCGCGGCGACGTTTTCGCCCGGCTGAAATTGCGTGTTGAGAAACAAGCCGATCTTCATCGCTTCCACTCCCCGCCTTTCCCCGCATCGTGCCCCGGTCGCCGGATTTGCCCCATCTGCCGGGCCGGGGATAGCCTCGATCCAGAGGAGCGTCGAAGCATATCATGTCTCTTTCGCAATCACCAGCAGAGACCCCCGCCGCGGCCGCGCTGACCGCCTCGAGTCGGCGCTTCATCATTATGGCGCTGCTGTTCGTCACGGTGGTGATCAACTACCTCGACCGCAGCAATCTCTCGATCGCCGCGCCTAGCATCGCCGGCGATTTCGGGCTGCATCCGGTGCAGCTCGGAGTTGTGTTCTCCGCGTTTGGCTGGACCTACACGCCGTTGCAAATTCCCGGCGGTTGGCTGGTGGATCGGGTGCATCCGCGGGTTCTTTACCCGCTGAGCATTCTTTGCTGGTCGGTCGCCACGCTGTCGCTCGGACTGTCCACCGGCTTTATCATGCTGATCGTGCTGCGCATGGTGGTCGGGCTGTTCGAAGTACCGAGCTTTCTTATCAACAACCGCATCGCCACGACATGGTTCGGCGAGCGCGAACGCGCGACCTGTATCGCCGTCTATACCTCCGCTGAATTCGTCGGCCTCGCCTTCCTTACGCCGTTGCTGGCTTGGCTCAAGGTGTCGTTCGGCTGGCCGGCGGTGTTCTTCTTCACCGGCGTGATCGGGCTTATGTGGGCGTATGCGTTCCGCCGCACCTACCACGATCCTGCGCAGTTCCCTGGCGTCAACCAAGCCGAGATCGAGTTGATCCGCGGCAGCGGCGGCATCCCCGACCTATCGAGCCGGATCACCGCACGGCAGACCGTGCGTAGCGGCTCCGTGTTGCGCGACCTCGGTGTGGTGCTGGGCCGCCGCAAGCTATGGGGCATCTATTTCGGCCATTTCGCCTGGGGCACCACATCCACATTCTTCCTGACATGGTTTCCCACCTATCTCGTCACCTACCGCCATCTCGCCTTCATCAAGGCTGGTTTCTACGCCTCGCTGCCGTTCCTCGGCGCGTTTATCGGCGTGCTCTGTTCGGGCACGCTGTCCGACTGGCTCTATCGCCGCGGCTTCAGCCTGAGCGTCGCGCGCAAGACGCCCATCATCGGCGGCCTCGCGCTCTCCACCAGCATTATCGGCGCCAATTTCGTGAACACGCCGGGGCTGATCATCCTGTTTCTATCGCTGGCCTTCTTCGCCAACGGCCTCGCCTCCATCCACTGGTCGCTCGTCTCCGCCACCGCGCCCGAGCGGTTGATCGGCCTTACCAGCGGCATGTTCAACGGAATCGGCGGGCTCGCCGGCATCACGGCGCCGATCATTATCGGCTTCCTGTTGCAAGGCGGCGACTTCACCCGCCCGCTGACTTTCATCGCCTGCATCGCCCTGCTCGGCGCCTGCTCCTACATCTTCGTCGTGGGCAAGCTCGAGCGGGTGCCGGGATAAACGCCACGGAGACCGCACCATGAAGATCACCAAAGTCGAGCCGCTGCTGCTCGACCGCTTCCTGTTCGTTCGCATCAGCACCGACGCCGGCATCACCGGCGTCGGAGAGTCAGGCACCTGGGGCCAGCTCGAAGCCTCCGCCGCGGCGATCGCCAAATACGGCGAGTATCTCGTCGGCAAGGATCCCGCCCCGATCGAGCACCATTGGAACGTGATGCTGCGCGCCAACCATTTCACCGGCGGCGCAATCACCGGCGCGGTCTCAGCGATCGACATCGCGCTGTGGGACATCAAAGGGAAATTCTTCAATGTACCCGTCTATGAACTGCTAGGCGGCAAGATGCGCCACAAGGCGCGCCTTTACGGTCACGTAAAAGGCCGCTCGATCGACAAGCTGGTGGAGGAAGCCAAGCGGCTGAAGGCAGACGGCTTCACCGCGCTGGGCCATCTCAACCCGCTGCTCGATGAAGACGAGTCGGAACCCTACTACAAGCCGCACGCCGCCAAGATCGAGGAGGCCATCGACAATGTCCGCCGCCTGCGTGAAGCGGTCGGTGCCGGAGTTGATCTCTGTATCGAAATCCATCGCAGGATGACGCCGCCCGAGGCGATCGCGCTCGGCCGCGGTATTGAGAAATATACGCCGATGTTTTTCGAAGATCCGCTGCGTCCCAACAGTTTCGACGCGATGGCCTGGGTCGCCGATAAGATCAACATCCCGATCGCGACCGGCGAGCGTTTCACGAGCATGTACCAGTTCCAGACGCTGCTGACCCGTCACGCCGTCGAGTATCTGCGTCCGGATGTGTGCCTGTGCGGCGGCATAACCGGGGCGAAGAAGATCGCCGCAATGGCCGAGGCGCACGACGCCCAGATCGTGCCGCACAACCCGCTGTCACCGGTCAGCACCGCGGCATGCCTGCAGATCGCGGCCTGCATCCCCAATTTCGCGATCCAGGAGTACCCGTCGCGCACGCCCGATCTGGACGGCAGCGCCGACTTGCTCGGCAGCGCCCTCGCGACCGGGCTTTCCGATCAGGAAGGCGGTTTCATCCCGATTCCCGCCGGCCCCGGCATTGGCGTCGAGCTGGTGCCCGACGCCGAGCGGCGGTTCCCGACCCGGCCGCGCCCGATCCGCATGCGCCCGCACGTCGATGGGTCGGTGGTCGATCAGTAACAGAAAGGGCCCTGCCGAGGCAGGGCCCTTTGTTACGCGTCCCGGCCTAGGCCGCGGGCAGCGTGGTCCGCGGCGAAAGCCGGATCGAAGACCCGCTTGATGTCGTAGCGGCTGATGCCGAGATCGGCGAGGTCGCGGTCCGACAGGCGCGACATCTCGTTCATTACCCGCTGGCGCTCCAGCCAGCCGGCAACCGACCGCTTCACCGCGCCGGCCGTCCGGGCCACCAACCCTGTGTTCCGGTGCGGCTGCACCGGCTCGTAGTCAGCGTCTTCCCAGGTGCTGTGATAGGACAGCATCTCAGGCAGTTTGAAAGCGAACTCGCTCTTGTTCATCGACACGTTCATGGGTGGCAACTCCCCCACTCCAGCCAGTGGGTCCGGCGCGGCGTCAGTATGGCGTGGCACCCCCGAGGCTTTCGCGCTGCAACATAAGAACGATGTAATTTTGTGGAACCGCGGATCGTTCCGCGTCAGCCATGCGCTGAGTGCATGCTTTGTCGCGAAGATATGTTGCCGCCGAGCCTCAGTCAGGCGGTGGCGCCGATGAATCCGACCCAGAAACTCGCTGCATTGCGTCAGGAACTGGCCCGCCAGGGGCTACACGGCTTCATCGCGCCCCGGGCCGATGAGCATCTCGGCGAATACGTGCCGCCGTCAGCGGAGCGGCTCGCTTGGCTGACCGGTTTCACCGGCAGTGCGGGGTTGGCCGCGGTCCTACCGGATCGCGCCGCCGTGTTCACCGATGGCCGCTACGTCCTCCAACTCGCGAACCAGACTGACCCCGCTCTGTGGGAATGCCAGCATCTCATCGAAAACCCGCCGCCCAGCTGGCTGGCGGCCCACACACCGCCCGGTGCGGCGATCGGCTACGACCCCAGGCTGATCGCCGAGGAAGGCTTGGCGCGCTACACCGAGGCCGGCTTAACCATGCGTCCGATGGCTGGGAATCCGATCGACGCGATCTGGACGGACCGGCCCGCGCCACCGAAGACCCCGGCCGTCCCACACCCGCTACAGCGCGCGGGGCGCAGCGCCGCGGATAAGCGGGCAGAGATCGCCGAGGCGCTGCGCAAAGTGCACCAGGACGCGGCGGTCATTTCCGATCCGGCCTCGATCGCCTGGCTGCTCAATATCCGGGGCGGCGATGTGGAATTCACTCCCTTCGCCCTCGGCTTTGCCCTCATTCATGCGGACGCTCGCACCGAGCTGTTCATGGATCCGGCAAAGGTTTCCGCCGAGACCCGGGCCTGGCTCGGCAATGAGGTGACCACGGCCGGGCCCGACGACCTCGGCCCCGCCCTGCGGCGGCTCGCAGGGAAGCGAGTGCGGGTTGATCCGGCTGGCTCCTCGGTCTGGTTCGGCCAGGTCCTGCGTGAGGCGGGCGCCACCGTCTTATCAGCGACCGACCCCTGCCTGTTGCCGAAGGCCTGCAAGAACCCCGTCGAGCAGCAGGGCGCGCGCGATGCGCACCTGCGCGATGCCGTCGCTGTATGCCGTTTCCTCCACTGGCTGGCTTTCGCCGGCCCCGCTGGCTCCGAGACCGAGATGTCGGCCGCGGCACATCTGCGCGCCTTACGCGCGGAAAGTCCGCTGTTTCGCGGCGAGAGCTTCCCTGCAATCTCCGGTGCCGGCGAGCACGGGGCGATCATCCACTACCGCGTCACGCCTGAAACCAACCGCCCGATCCGGCCCGATGAGGTGTATCTGATCGATTCCGGCGTTCAGTATCTCGACGGCACCACCGACATCACCCGTACGATCTGGACCGGCTCTGACACGCCGCCCCGCGCCGTTCGCGAGCGCGCCACGCGCGTTCTCAAAGGCCACATCGCTATCGCGACCCTGGTTTTTCCGCAGGGCGTCGGTGGTGTGCACATCGACGCTTTCGCCCGGCGCGCCCTGTGGCAGGCCGGACTCGATTATGACCATGGCACCGGGCACGGCGTGGGCAGCTACCTTGCGGTGCATGAGGGGCCGGTCAGCCTGTCGCGGCTCGCCCGTCCGATTCCTATTGCGGCCGGTATGATCTTGTCGAACGAGCCGGGATTCTATCTCCCCGACCACTACGGCATCCGCCTGGAGAACCTGCAGCTGGTCCAGCCGGTCGAACCGGCGGGACCCAAGCCCTTCCTGCGCTTCGAAACGCTGACGCTAGCTCCGTTCGATCGCCACATGATCGAGAGTGGCCTGCTCGATCCGGGTGAAACGAAGTGGCTCAACGCCTATCATGCACGCGTGCTGGCCGAGGTCGGGCCGGCACTGCCGACCGATGCGCGGGATTGGCTCAGCGCCGCTTGCGCGCCACTCTGAAACCGAATTCACCTCCGCTCTTTGCGGGAGAGGTCGCTTCGCGAAACCAACCAGGTGAGGGCTCTACTCCAGCCTTCCGCCCCATCGCCACCAAGTGTATGCCATGCCGTTCGCCGCGCGGTGTGCGGCCGACGCCGTTGCAAACAATCCGAAGCAGGTCGCGCCCGAGCCGCTCATCCGCGCCAGCAGGCAACCGGGCTGACGGCTGATCGCCGATAGCACGTCGCGAATCGGTGGGCAGATGGCGATTGCCGGCTCCTCCAGATCGTTGCGAAGGCTTGCAAGGTCTGCCGCCATTACCGCGGCATCGGCCCATTCGTCAGGCAGAGAGGCACGCGCGGAATAGGCGCCGTGGCGAGCCTGAAACACCTCGGCGGTGGACACAGGTCGGCCCGGGTTGACCAGAACGATCCCGCACTCGGGTAACCGCGGTGCCGGCTCCAGGAACTCGCCGACGCCCCCCATCCGCACCGGCCGGCTCACAAGGCACGCCGGTACATCGGCTCCCAGCGCCAGTGCCATCGCGGTAAGATCGACCCCGCCGGGGGCAATTCCCCACCCGCGGCATAGCAGCCGCAATGCCGCCGCCGCATCGGCCGAACCGCCGCCGATGCCTGATGCGACCGGCAGGTTTTTTTCGAGGATCAGTCGCCCGCGCGCCGCAATGCCGGCCCGCTGGGCCAGCATTCGTGCGGCCCGCAGGACGAAGTTACGCTCATCGACAGGCAGATGGGCGCCGAACGGGCCTTCGACGGACAGAGCCAACTGGGTGGGCGCGGTCAGATCCTCCGCCGCGATTCGCAGCCGGTCACAGATCTTTGGGAAAACCGCCAAGCTGTCGAGCAGATGGTAGCCGTCCGCCCGCCGCCCGGTGACATGCAGGTATAGGTTTACCTTTGCACGGCCAAATTCGACGTTGCCGGTGTCATCGCCTGCGCCGTGGTCTCGTGCAGCTTGGCTTCCAGTTTCGCTGCGTCGGCCGGCAGCGGATTGAGGGTCAGCGCCCGGCGCCACTGATATGTCGCCTCCGTCTTACGCCCGGCGGCCGAGTAGGCATCGCCGAGATGAGCGTTGATGGTGGGATCGTCGGGCTCCAGTTCGACAGCCCGCTCGAGTGTGCGCACCGCTGCATTGGCCTCGCCCTGGTGTAACATGATCCAGCCCAGGCTGTCAGTAATCGCGCCGTCGTCGGGCCGCAATTGCGACGCCCGGTTCAGCATCTGCCGGGCTTGTATCAGGTTCTCGCCCCGGTCCGCCCAGCCATAGCCGAGGTAATTCAGCACGACCGGTTGATTGGGCGACAGTTTGAGCGCCAGCTCGAAATCGGCCTGCGCCTTGGTCCACTCCCCCGACTGGTCGTAAGCGACTCCACGCTCGTAAAACAGAGGCCAATCGAGTTGCGATGGCGTGCCGATACGCGCCGTCGCCCGCTCATATGCCTGTGCCGCGCCACTGAAGTTGCCGTCGGCGCGAAGGATATCGCCCGCTTCGGAATCGGGCAGCGAACTGGTTGGATACGCGCGCGCCAGATCCTGCAGTTGTGCCATTGCCTCGGCCTCCTGACCGAGACGGCTGTCCAGCTCGGCGCGGCGTAGCCGCACCACTGCGTTGAGCGGATCGCTTTCGGCGACGGGCGCCAGCACGTCGAGTGCTTGGCTGAAATTATTTTGGCCCTCGAGGATGTCCGCGGCTAGCATGCGGGCGGTGGTCAGGTCCGGTCGCAGAGTCAGCGCAAGCCGCAGCAGCACCATCGCAAACTGGTCCTGCTCATCTGCCCGCAATGCCGCCGCGAGCCCGACATAGGCTCCGGCAATACCGTCCAAGGCGCTGGCGATGGGCCGCTGCTGCAGATCGGCGGCCATCGCAGGCAGGGCGATCCGCACCAGTGGCATCGTTTCCGCGGCAGCATTCAAAATGTGCAGCGCCGCGGCCCGTTGCCCCTGCCGCGCGTCGAAGCTGGCGATGAGCCGCGCGGCGCCAATGCTGGCGGCGCCATCCTGGGCTTCCACCGCGTGGTAAAGCCGTGTCGCCTCGGCTGTGCGCTGCGCAAGATCGGCAATCAGGGCAGCATGCAGTGCATAAAGAGTCCCGTATTGCTGATCGGGAATCAGCGCGTCGAGTCCCCTCAGAGCGCTGTCGGTCCTACCCGCCCCCTGTTCGGCCCAGGCGATGAGCAGAGGCCGGAGCAAGTGCATCGCCCCGTCCTGTGGCAACGCTGTGAAGCGCTGCACCGCGCTCTGCCAGTCGCCCGACCGAGCGGCCTCTCCGCCCAGCAGCATTCCCGCAACCACATTACCCGGCAGCCGCCGAGCCAGCGCGACCGCATCCGGGGTGCCCGCCATCAGGCTGGCGATCAAGGCTTCCTGCAACAGGGCTGGATTGTTGGGCTGGATCGCCAGCGCGCGCATGAAGTCCGCGGCCGCTATTTGCGGATTCGCCACATTTTCGGCGAAACGCCCGGTTAGATAATCGGAGTACACGCCACTCGCGGCGGGTGCGGGGCTCTGGCCTGTACCGCCGGCCTGAGCCGCACCGGCAAGGCTGGCGGAGAGAAGGGAGGAGATCAGGATCGCTCGAAGAGCGGCGTTCGCATCGGACATAACCGCCACTGTAACGGGGCCGTGATCCAGCGTCAGCGAAAATTCAAGCTTCCGTGAAGATTTTTTGCCGCGCTGCGGTACGTTCGCACACGCCACCGTCGTCCCGTCACATTCCGAGTCACATGCCTCCGGGATAGTTCGGGCCACCGCCCCCTTCCGGCGTCACCCAATCAATGTTCTGCGTCGGGTCTTTGATGTCGCAGGTTTTGCAGTGCACGCAGTTCTGCGCATTGATCTGCAGGCGCGGCCGCCCTTGGTCGGCATCGACGACCTCATACACAGCAGCCGGGCAGTAACGGATTTCCGGGCTGCGGTAGCGGTTCCAGTTCACCTCGATCGCTTTGGCCGGGTCACGCAGGCGCAGATGGGAAGGCTGGTTCTCCTCATGGTTGGTGTTGCTGATGAACACAGACGACAGCCGATCGAAGGTCAGCATGCCATCCGGTTTCGGATAGTCGATTCGCGGCACTGCATCTGCCGGTAAAAGCAACTCATGGTCCGGGTGCGGATGGCGCAGCGTCCAGGGCGCCTTGCCGCGCAACACATACGCATCGACCGCGGCGTAGCCCAGGCCGGCAAGTAGCCCGTACCGCGCAAAGGCCGGACGGAGATTGCGAGCCGCCCGAAGCTCGTCCCAGACCCAGCTAGCGCGCAGCCTATCGGGGTAGCCCGTCAGCTCGGGCGAGCGCTCGCCCTGCAAGGCTTCCGCCACGGCCTCGGCCGCCATCATGCCTGACTTCATCGCGGTGTGCGTGCCTTTGATCTTCGGCACGTTCAAAAACCCGGCCGCATCCCCGATCAGCGCGCCGCCGGGAAAGATCAGCGTAGGGATCGACTGGAACCCGCCCTCGTTCAGCGCGCGTGCCCCGTAGCTGATCCGCCGCCCGCCCTCGAAATGGCGACGCATCGCCGGATGCGTCTTGAAGCGCTGCATCTCTTCGAACGGCGAGAGCCACGGGTTGCGGTAATCCAGCCCAACCACGAAGCCATAGGCCACGAGGTTGTCGCCGAAATGGTACAAGAATGAGCCGCCATAGGTTTCGCGATCGAGCGGCCAGCCGATCGTGTGTTCAACCAGTCCGGCCCGATGCGCGGCCGGCGGAACCTCCCACAACTCCTTTATGCCGATCGCGTACGTCTGGGGATCGTGTCCGTCGCGCAGCCGGAACCGCTCGATCAGCCGCTTGCTGAGAGAGCCGCGACAGCCCTCGGCGAATAGCGTGTATGGCGCGCGCAGTTCGATCCCGGGCTGGTAGGTGGCCGTCGGTTTGCCATCCTTGCCGATGCCCATGTCGCCGGTGGCCACGCCGACCACGCGGCCGCCCTCTTCCAACACATGCGCGGCGGCGAAGTCGGGATAGATCTCCACTCCCAGCGCCTCGGCCTGCTGGCCGAGCCAGCGCACGACGTTGCCGAGCGAAACGATGTAGTTGCCGCGGTTATGCATCTGCGGCGGCGTCGGCAGCCGGATGGCCCGCGTAGCGGTGAGGTAAAGGAACCGGTCTTCACGCGCCGGGGTAGTGAGGGGGGCCCCCTTCTCCTGCCAGTCCGGGATGAGCTCGTTCAGCGCCCGCGGTTCGATCACGGCACCGGAGAGGATGTGGGCGCCGACCTCGCCGCCCTTCTCGACGAGGCACACGGCCGCCTCGGGGCTGAGCTGCTTCATCCGGATCGCCGCTGCCAGCCCGGCCGGACCGGCGCCTACGATCACCACATCGAACTCCATGGACTCGCGCGGCACGTCCGCCATTCACGCCCTCCCGTCGATTGCAGCGACCCTAGGCGACACCGGCTATTGCGCAAAGCATGCCCGGTAGGCAGGAAGCGTGCATGGACGCGCTCACGGCGTTGCGGCTGCAGATCGAGTGGGGAGCGGACGAAGCACTGGCCGAAGCGCCGGTGGACCGGCTGCGGGCGCCTGCACCGCCTGGACGGGCGGGCCAGCCCACGGCCGTTGCCCGCGTTGTCTCGCCCTCGCCTGTCGCCACTCCGGCCGAGCGCGCGCGGGCGGCCGCAGCAGGTGCCACTACGTTGGAGAACCTTCGAGCGGCCATCGTCGGGTTCGAAGCTTGCCCGCTGCGTGACACTGCCGCCCATACTGTGCTTTTCGAGGGCGATCCCGCTTTCGGGCTGATCGCAATTGGCGAGGCGCCCAGCGCCGGGGACGATCGCGCCGGCCGCCTCTTCACCGGTGCGACCGGCGATTTCCTGGACAAGATGCTGGCGAGCATCGGCCTCGATCGCAGCCGGCTCCTGCTTGCACCGCTGATCCCCTGGCGGCCGCCCGGCGATCGCATCCCCAGCTCCACCGAAATCGCGATCTGCCTGCCCTTCCTGCACCGGCTCATTGCCCTCAGCGCGGCGCGGATCGTGGTTCTGCTGGGACCGATGGCAGTGCGCGCCCTGCTCGGCGTCCCGCCGCGCCGGCGCCGTCCTGGCACTTGGGTCGATCTGCCGATCGCCGGCGAGGCACGCATCGAGGCGCTGCCTTTCCCCAACCCCGCGGCGTTGGTCCGGTCTGCGACCTTGCGCCGTGACGCCTGGGCCGAATTGCGAGCCCTCAAACGGGCCTGGGACGAAATGATCGCAGGGAAGTGAGACAGGCACGGCCCGTAAGTTCGTGATTCTCGTATTTCCTCTCGCAAAAGAGACGTGCGTTCCCGGCTTGTCCCGTTGCTGACCACCCCCCTGCCTTGTAGCCGGCCCGCATGTCCGGGACAGAATCAACCTCCTTTGCTTCGCAGGCCGCGCGCCGGGTGCTGGCGGCCGGCGCTGCCCTTCTTGCCAGCGCCGCGTTGGCGACCGCGCATGCGCACGACAGCACCGATCAGACCGCCATGGCGATCCCGCGCGTCGAGACGCCCGGCGGCACCGCGCCGGAAGTCGCCTTGCCGCAGCCGCTGACCCCGAGCGACGCGGCACGTGTCCGACGCATCTTCGCCGACCAGGCGCATGGCCGCATGGCCGACGCCGAGCGGGAGACCGCGCAACTGGGCGACCCCCTGCTGCTCGGTCCTATTCTGGCCGACCGTTACCTCGGCCGGTTTCATCGGGCGACGGTCGCCGAACTCACCAATTGGCTGACCCGCTACTCGGCGCTGCCGAATGCGCCCGCCATTCACACCTTGCTGGCCCACCGACTGTCTCAGGGCGTAGCCCCACCGTCCCTCCAGCCCGTTCCCTGCCTCGCTCCGGCGAAACCGGCCGACCCGGGGCCCGCGGACACCGAGACCCAAGCGGCTTTCCGCAATCCGCCGCTCGAGCGCGAAGTCGCAGCCCGCGTGCAGGCGGGCGAGTACACACCAGCACTCCATCTCATCGCCCACACTAAAGGGCTCGACCCCTCCGATGCGGCGCTGCTCCGCGCCGACGTGGCCCGCGGCCTCTTCACTGCCAATCGCGACCAGGAGGCCATGACCGTGGCCGCGGCGGCTTGGCGCACCAGCTTGAAGGCCCAGAGGGATGCCCAGAGGGATGCCCAGAGGAATGCCCAAGGGGATGCCAAGGGCGATGCCAAAAGCGATGCCCGTCCCGCCATGATCGCCGGGCTGGCGGCTTGGCGGCTGGGACATATCAGGAAGGCGCGGTCCTTCTTTACCGAGGCGGCGACCGCATCGGTCTCCTCTTCGGTGACGCGAGCCGCCGCCGCTTTCTGGGCGGCGCGTGCCGAACGCCAACTGGGTGACGCGGATGCCGCGGACTCATGGCTGAAGCGCGCGGCGGTGGAAAAATCGACTTTCTACGGCCTGATCGCCCGGCAGCAGCTCGGCTGGGGCGTCGGACTGATCCCAGAGAACGACACGATTTCGGAAGCGGATCTCGATGCGCTCGCTGCAACGCCGCAAGGACTGCGCGCCTTCGCCTTGTTTCAGGTGGATCAACCGGCGCGGGCTGAGCAGGAGCTGCGCTGCCTGTGGCCGCAGGTCAAAGATGATCGCGGGCTTCGCCGCTCGTTATTGCTGGTAGGGGCACAGAGCGGGCTGATGGATTTCGCCACCCAGATCGGCGCGCTGATACAGACTGCCGAGGGCATTCCGCACGAGGACCTTCGTTTTCCGCTGCCGCAGCTGCACCCCGCCGGCGGGTTCCGCTTTGACCCGGCGCTCGTTTACGGCATCACGCGGGCGGAATCGAACTTCGATGCGAAAGCCGTGTCCCCTTCGGGCGCACGCGGATTGATGCAAATCATGCCGATCACGGCACGGGCCGTGACCGGGAAGGACCAGCTCCCGGCAGGCCGGTTGCGCGACCCGGCTTTCAACCTCGATCTCGGCCAGCGCTGGGTGCAGAGCCTCGCCCGCGACCAGACGGTGGGCGGAGATCTCATCGACCTGCTCTGCAGCTACAACACCGGCGTGGGCAGCTTTTCGAGCTGGGGCAAGCAGATCCGCGCCGGCGACGATCCGTTGCTGTTCATCGAGGCGATCCCGATCACCGAGACCCGCAATTTCGTCGAGCGTGCACTGACCTATACCTGGATGTGCGCGGCGAAGCTCGGTCTGCCGACGCCAAGCCTCGACGCTCTTGCCGATGACGAGTTCCCCCGCTTTCGCCCGGCGGCCTCCGGGCGCACACTGCTGGTGAGTGTGCATTGAGGAGGCACCATGGCGCGGATCGACGAAAACCGTCCGTTCCTTCCAGTCAACATCGCCGTCCTGACCGTTTCCGACACCAGGACGGCAGCTGACGACACCTCTGGGGACGCGCTGACCGAGCGCATCGTCAAGGCCGGCCATCGGCTCGCGGCGCGGGCGATTGAAAAGGACGACGCGACAGCGATCGAACGCCGCCTGCGCGCCTGGATCGCGGATCCCGACATCGATGTGGTGATCACCACGGGCGGTACCGGCCTGACCGGCCGCGATGTTACGCCGGAGGCGTTCGACCGTGTGCTGGACAAGCGAATCGAAGGCTTCGGCGAACTGTTTCGTATGCTGAGTTACCAGAAGATCGGCACCTCGACGATGCAGTCGCGCGCGGTCGGCGGCGTCGCCGCCGGCACGTATTTGTTCGCCCTGCCGGGCAGCACCGGCGCCATCAAGGACGGCTGGGACGACATCCTGCTGTTCCAGCTCGACAACCGGCACCGCCCCTGCAATTTGGTCGAGCTGATGCCGCGCCTGCAGGAGCATCTGAAACCAGCCGCGGAGTAGAGACTCTTTGTTTCAGAGCGTGATTCGCGCTTTCCGACGTGTCCGCCTCAAGCGATCACGCTCTACGCGGGGACCTGCTCCGCGGGCGGATAGCGCCGCAAAAGCCGCAGCATCAGCAGCATCGCCGGCAATGCGGCGAACATGGTTAGCGTATAGAACAGCAGCCATCCTGTGGCCTGGGCGAGGAAACCGGACAGCCCCCCCACCGTGCGCAGCGCGATTGCCGCCAAGGATGACAGCAACGCGTACTGCGTCGCCGTGAAAGCCGGCGAACAAAGCCCGGACAGATACGTAATGAACGCCGCATCAGCCATACCCTCCGCGAACGCTTCCGTGATCACCGTGCCGAACAGCACATGTCGCTCGCCGGCCGACACTGCCAACAGCAGGTACATCCCCATGGACGCGGTCTGCACCCATCCCGTACAGAGCAGCGCCCGGCCGACCCCAAGGCGCGCAACCAGCCAGCCGCCTGCGGCTGTCCCGGCAAAGGTCGCCACCAGCGAGAACGGCCCGTTGGCTACCGCGATGCTGGCCCGGTTGAACCCCAGGGAGGTGTAGAACGGCGCAGTCATCACGCCGGCCATCGCTTCGCCGAGTTTGAACAGCGCAACGAAGCCCAGGATGGTCAGCGCGCCGCGGCGCGACAGGATCTCACGCAGCGGTTCGACCACCGCGGTGGTCAGTCGCGCAACGAAGCTCGCCATGACCAGGCGTCGCAGCGTGACCGGCTCGGGCGCCAGCAGCGTGACCACAACGCTGAACGCGAGCAGTCCCGCAACACCGAGCAGCGAGCCGTGCCAGCCCACGATATCGGCGGCCTTGATCGCGGCGGCGCCGGAGACCAGCAACGCAACGCGATATCCCCATACATAGGCCGCCATCGCCGCACCCTGCCGCCGCGGGGGAAACGTCTCGATCCGCCACGCATCAATGACGATGTCCTGGCTCGCGGACAGGAACGCCACCAGCGCGGCTGCTGCGATCGCGCCGGCCGGTGCAGCGACGGGATTCGAAAGCGCTAACAGCACCGCCGAAAATGCGAGTAGCGGCTGGACCGCGGCCAGCCATCCGCGCCGCCGACCGAGCTGGCGCAGCGGGCCGGGCGGCTGCACCTGGTCCAACAGCGGCGCCCATAGGAATTTCAGCGAATAGGCGAGGCCTACATTGGCCGTCAGCCCGATCAACGCGAGCGACACGCCGCCTTCCGATAGCCACAGGCGGAAGGTGAACCCGGACAGCGGAAGCGGCAGGCCGGAGAAGAAGCCGTACGCCCCCATCAGCCACAGGCGATGGTCCGCGAGCAGCGGCCGGCGGTCATGCAAAGCGGTCGTGTCCATGCGCATGTCGTGCGCGGCGCACGGCGATTCTTCAACCGGGATTGCGCCCCGAGGCCCTCACCCGGCGCGCTCGCTCGCCGACCTCTCTCGCACGCAGGAGAGGTGGTTTTGTGTTCGTATGAAGCTAAACTGTCTTGAGGACGTGAACTCGGGATCATCGACCCGTACGGTCGGCAGCACGCCGTACCGGATAAAGCGGCGCAGCAGTTCGGTCTCGTGCGACGGGTCGGCATCTTCTCCAGCACCTCCAACAGGAAGCACTTCAACGCCGAGAACCGACGCCTTCCGGCGGCAACGCCCGCGGTTCGGCGAACAGCTCCAATTCCGGCCGATGCGCAAAGCGGGCTGCATCATGAGCGGAATGCGACCGGCGCGCACGCCACGGAGAACAATCCACGAATCATAGAGCGAGTCTGTGTGGCTCCAATCGGACTGTCTCGCGATCGCTTTATAACAACAGCGCTGCCGGGCGGCCCGGTGCGGCGCTCAGGCGACCTCTTCCTCGGAACGTTCCCGCGCCGCCTCGCCAGGCTGTCCAAGATTGCTGCGGATCCTGTCCAGCAGCGCGAGCAGCCGCTCGTGATCCTGCCTCGAGATGTCGGTCAAAGCCTGCGTGTCCAGCTCCTCGGTGATCGTCCGGATCTGCGCCAGCACGCCTTCCGCCGCCTTGGTCAGCCACAAGGTGCGGACCCGCCTGTCGGTGGGGTGGGGCCGGCGCTCAATCAGCCCGGCGCTTTGCAGCGTATCGATCAGGCGCACCACCGAGATCGTCTCGACATCAAGGAAATTGGCCAGCCTGGTTTGACTGATGCCCGGCGACTGCGAGACATACGCCAGCACGGCGGCTTCGGAGCGGTTCAGGTTGAGGCCGGCCTTCTTCGCCCGCTGCACGAAATGTCGCCGCATCTGCAGCGATGTATCGCGCAGCAGAAAGCCAAGGCTGCGGCCGACCTGTATGGACGTTTCCATTTGTTGGCTTTCCTAATCTGCCGCTTCGCCTTCGACCGCGCCCATCTTTGCGGCGAGCCGAGGCATGCGTGCCCGTCGCGGCGACAGCCAGTGCTGCAAGCGATCGAGATAGAGATAGATCACCGGCGTCGTGTAGAGCGTCAGCACCTGGCTGAGCGCCAATCCGCCGACCATGGCAAAGCCGAGCGGCTTGCGCAGATCCGAGCCCGCTCCGCCTTCAATCATCAGCGGCAGACCGCTGAACATCGCCGCCATCGTGGTCATCAGAATCGGCCGGAACCGCAGCAGGCACGCCTGGCGGATCGCCGCGAGTGGCGTCAGCCCGTCGCGCCGTTCGGCGGTGATGGCGAAATCGACCATCATGATGCCGTTCTTCTTCACGATGCCGATCAACAGGATGATGCCGATCAGCGCGATGACGGTGAGCTGATAACCAAACACCAGCAGCGTCAGCAGGGCGCCCACGCCCGCGGAGGGCAAGGTGGACAGGATCGTCAGCGGCAGAATGTAGCTCTCGTACAGCATGCCGAGGATGATATAGACAGAGATCAGCGCCGCCCCGACCAGGTATGGCTCGGTGCTCAGCGAGGATTGGAACGCCTGCGCGGTCCCCTGGAACGACCCCTGCAGGGTGACCGGCGCACCCATTTGCGCCTGCATTTTCTGGATTGCGTTGACGGCGTCGCCCAACGAGGCATTGCCCTTCAGGTTGAACGAGATCGTCACCGCCGGGAACTGACTCTGATGATTGATCGCCAGCGGCTGCACCGGCACCGTGGTCTCGTGCAACAACGTCGTCAGCGGCACGGCCTGGCCGCCGGAAGACGTGATGTAGAGCTTCTGCAGCGTCGCCAGTTCGCCCTGCTCGCCGGGCAAGACTTCCAGGATGACGTAATAGGCCTTGGCGCCGGTGAAGTACTGCGCCACTTCGCGCTGGCCGAACGCATCGTACAGGATATTATCGATCGCAGCCGGCTGCACGCCGAACCGGGCGGCTTGGTCCCGGTCATAGGTCAGCGTTTCGGTAGTACCCGCGATCTCCTGGTCGGAGGTAACATCGGTCAGTTGCGGCAGGGTTCGCACCTTATCAAGGATTTTTGGCGCCCAGGCATTGAGTTCCGCCGAATTCGCGTCGTGTAAGGTGTACTGGTACTGAGTTCCTGCTGAGGTGCGCGCCTACCCGCACGTCCTCGATCGGTTGCATGAACAGGCGAATCCCCTTGACCGCTTGCATCTTCCGATCCAGCCGTGCGATCACCTGATAGATGTTGTCCTTGCGCTGATCCCAAGGCTTCAGTGTGATATAGAGACGCCCGTTGTTGGCGGTCTGCCCGGCGACGCCCGATCCAACGGCGGATACCACCGAAGCTACCGCCGGGTCCGCCAGCACGATCCGGTTCACCTCCTGCTGCAGCCCGGACATGGCATTGAACGAAATGCCCTCGGCGGCGTCAGTCACGCCGACCATGATGCCGGTGTCCTGGTTCGGGAAGAAGCCCTTCGGGATCACCACATAAAGCATCACCGTCAGCGTCACCGTGGCGACGAAGACCATCAGGGTAATGAAGCGGAAGCGCAACGCCACATCCAGTGTGCGCTCGTAGAATCGCAGTATGCCGGCAAAGAAGCTCTCGATGAGGTTGTATATCCTGCCGTGGCCATGCGCTTCGGAGGTGAGAAAGCGCGATGCCATCATCGGGGTCAGCGTCAGCGACACCATGGCGGAGATCACCACAGTCATGGACACACAGATGGCGAACTCCCAGAACAGCCGACCGACGATACCGCTCATCAGCAGCAGCGGAATGAACACTGCGATTAGCGAGAAGCTGATCGACACAATGGTGAACCCGATTTCACCGGCGCCTTTGATGGCGGCTTCCAGCGGCTTCATGCCGCCTTCGATGTGGCGGAAGATGTTCTCCAGCATCACGATCGCGTCGTCCACAACGAAACCAACCGAGATCGTCAGAGCCATCAGCGAGAGATTGTCGAGGCTGAAATCCGCACAGATACATCGCGCCGAGCGTGCCGAGCAGGGCCACCGGTATCGTCACGCTTGGGATGATGGTGGCCCAGGTGTTGCGCAAGAACAGGAATATGACCATCACCACGAGAGCGACCGCCAGCATTAGCGTAAACTCGACATCGTTCACTGACGCTCGGATGGTCAGAGTGCGGTCAGAAACAACCGAGAGATGGATATTGGGTGGCAGATTGGCTTCCAACGCCGGCAGCTTTGCCTTCACGCCATCCGCCGTCGTGATGACGTTGGCTCCGGGAGCCTTGAAGATTAGCAGCAGCACTGCTCGCTTGCCGTTGATCCAGGCTGCCAGTTCCCGGTTCTGCGGCCCGCTGACCGCCTGCCCGATGTCCTTGATGCGTATCGGCGCGCCGTTCCGGTAACCGACGATAATGTTGTTGTACGGTGCCGCGGTGATCAGCTGATCGTTGGCATAGATGGTGTAGGATTGCTGCGAACCGTCGATGCTGCCCTTCGGGTTGTCGACGGTCGCATTGGCGAGCACGTTGCGCACGTCCTCCAGCGTCAGGCCCATCGAAGCGAGCTTGGCGGGATCGATCTGCACCCGGATGGCTGGTGTCTGCTGGCCGGCGACCAGCACCTGGCCGACGCCGGGAAGCTGGGAGATCTGCTGCTCGATGATATTCTCGGCGTAGTTGTCCACCTCCGTAATGGGAGCCAGGTCGGACTGCATCGACAGGATCAGGATCGGCGCGTCGGAGGGATTCAATTCGCGGAATGTCGGGGGACTGGGCATTGCCTTCGGCAGCGATCCCTCGGCCGCGTTGATCGCCTCCAGCACCAAGGTCGCCGCCGAGTTGATGTTGACGTTGAGCCCGAACTGCAGCGCGATCTGCGTGCTGCCCAGCACGCTGGTGGATGTCATCTGCGACAGGCCCGGCAGCATCTGGCCGAATTCGGTTTCCAGCGGCGTGGCAACGGTCGCCGCCATTGTTTCCGGGCTGGCACCGGGATAATTGGCAGTGATCGTCAGTGTGGGAAATTCGACATTTGGCAGCGGGGCCACTGGCAGCAATGGAAACGCTGCCACCCCGGCAAGAAACACCGCCGCGGCCAGCAGCGACGTCGCAATCGGACGACGAATGAAGGGGGTGGAAATGCTCATTCGGATACCTTTGCCGGCTGGGGCGGTCGATTTAGCGCGAAGCCGTTGTCGCAGGCGCCGTCGTGCTGTTCGCGCCGCCGTTGCCGGGTGGCGACGTACCGCTGTTCTTCGTCGCAATCCGCGAGCCCTGGGACAGCCGGGACTGGCCAGCAACGACCACGCTCTGTCCAGCTTGCAATCCTTTCGTCACCACCGCTGTGGCAGCATCCTGGTAGGCGACCTCGATCGCTTGCGTCTGCACCGTGTCGTCCGGCTTCACCGTATAGACATACAGGCCGTCCGGACCATGCAGGACCGCGGCCAACGGCACGGTGACGGCGTTGGGCAGCGTCTCCACCAGGAGATGAGCATTGACGAACTCTCCCGGCCAGAGCCTGTCGTTGTCGTTCGGGAACGTGGCCTTGAGCGCGATCGTGCCTGTTGCCGTATCGATCGTATTGTTGGGAGTCAGCAGGGTGCCGTCGCCGAGCTTCGTCTTATCGTCACTGGTATAGGCCGCCACGGGCGGAGTCCCCTTCGCCATCGCATCCTGAATGCGCGGCAAATCGGTTTCCGGCAGCGTGAACACCACAGCAATCGGCTTGTCCTGCGTGATCGACACGATCCCAGTCTGGCTCGCCACCTGGATCAGGTTGCCCACATCAGTCTGATACAGGCTGACGCGGCCGCTGATCGGCGAGCGAATGACGCAATAGTCGAGATTGATCTGCGCGGTCTCGATAGCCGCATTGTCGGCCTGCACCGCCGCCGCCAGCTTGTTCACGGTGGCGGTCTGATCGTCCACCTGCTGGATGGGGGAGAAGCCCTTTTTCGCCAAGTCCTGGTAGCGCGCCAAGTCGAGTTTCGCGCTTTGCAACTGCGCGACATCCTCGGCCCGCTGTGCCGTCACCTGGTCCAGCGCCGCTTTGTACGGCCGTTGGTCGATCAGCGCGATGACGTCGCCAGGCTTGACCTCTTGTCCCTCTTTCACCGGCAACGAGACGAGTGTCCCGCTCACCTGCGCCTTGACCTCGACCATATTGAACGCCTGCACGGTACCGAGGCCATGCAGATACACAGGGACATCCTGCGTCTTCACCGGCGCGGCGGTGACCGGTACAGCAGGGGGTGTCGGCGGCGGCGCGGCGGCATGCAGAGCGTGACGGGAGGAGAGGAACCAGCCACCAAGCCCCGCAACCAGAACGGCCGCGAGCAGACCGATCAGGATTTTTCTCATCCGGGACCCTTGCACGACGCAGCAGATATAGACTTTGCATGTAACAGGCAAAGCATCTTACGTAACGCGACGTAACGCGTCCTGGATGCGGATGTCTTTGATCAAAACTCAGCGTGTGTAGCGCGACACCGGCGAAGGCCGGCCGCCGGCCGAGGTGATCACCACAGGTTCCGCTGGCAACGAACGGGGCACTGCGTCGCCTTCCTCCCACAGCCAATATTTGTTGTCGCCGCTACCGTTCACCGCAACCACTTTGTGATGGCCGGCGCCGTCGATCGCGTGGATGGTCACCCGGCTGATTAGTCCGCCCTTGAGCCGGCGCATGTCCTCGACGGCTTCCATCACCGCCTCGGCAACGGTTGCGCCAGCCTTCATGTAGAGAACGATCGAGCGTGCCGTGCAGCAGCGGATCGTCATTTCGCCGGCGCCGGTGCAGGCGGCTGCGCCATAGCGTGTATCCGCGTAAGAGCCGGCGCCTATAATTGGGCTGTCGCCCAGCCGGCCGGGATATTTCCATGCCCAGCCAGACGTGCTGGTGCCGGAGCAGATTTTTCCGTCGTTATCATGGGCCAGGAACACCGTGGTGTCCCGGCCGATTTCGGGGTCGATAGCGTGCCGGCACAGCTCGGCCAACGGGACATCCGGCCAGCGCTGCCGGTCAGCTGCCGGCACCTCGTTATCGAACCAGGCCTGCCAGGCGCGACGCGAGTCCTCGATCAGGTTCTCGGTAGTTTCCGCGCCGATCTCGTGGGCGAATCGGGCCGCGCCCTCGCCCACCAGCAACTCGTGCGGTAGCCGGCGCATGATCTCGCGGGCCACGCTGACTGGATGCAGGAAGCCCTTGAGAGCGCCCACCGCGCCGGTGCGCAGCGTGGTGCCGTCCATCATGCAGGCGTCGAGCTCCACTTCGCCCAACAGGTTCGGCCAGCCGCGGCGCCCGACGGTACGTGCACGGTCGGATCGGCCTCGATCAGCCGGATGCCGGCCTCGATCGCATCCAGCGCCGGCTTGCCTTCGGCTAACAGACGGGCGGTGGTGGGCGCACCGAGCGTGCCTTCGTTGTTGGTCACCAGGATCATCGGTCACTCCAGGTCTATGGGGACGAATCGGGTCGTGTCCGGCGGGCCCGCCGCGAACAGCCACTGCGGCAGCGCGGCGTCCGACAGCGCCAACAGCGAGCTGCACACGGTCCCGAAGCCACCGCGCGGTACCACGTTGATCTGCTCGGTGGCGGAACCGCTGCGGTCAGCCAGGATGCCACGCCAAGCCTGCCAGTCATCCGTTTCGGGCGGCGCCGCAGCTCGGAAGCGCGCCAGATGCCGGGCGACGCGGGCGCTGCCCAAATCGTCCGGGTCGTGCGCGGTCACCATGTGCAGGCCGGGCGCCAGCACCTGCGCCTCCGGCCGGCCCCGGCCCAGGCCGCAAAGGAAAATGCAGCAGGTGCGGTCGGCCACCACCATGTTGAAGCTGCGCCACACGCCGGCATCGACTTTCAGCAATGCGGCGGCAGCGGCCTCGGCGGAGGCATGCTCCAGTGCAAGCAACGGCAGCTCGCCGCGGCTGCGTTTGCCCGGGGCCGGGCCCAGGCTGCCCGAGCGGTTCAGCACCGCGGCTGTGACGCCGGCGCGGTTCAGCCCCATCCAGGTGCCGCCGCCCTCTCGATCCCGTCCCGCCACCACGCCCGGCCTCTCGGGCCACCAGGCCGCCGGCGGGTCCCATTCCCGGTCAAGCCGCTCGTCGCGATTGGCGGCGAGTGCCAAAGGCCAAGCGTGCCCGGGTCGGATTAGCAGAACGAGGGTGCACACGGAGAGTGGACGAATTTCACCTCACCCGCCCGGCGGGAGAGGTCGGTTCGCAACGCGAACGGGGTGAGGTTCTACACGCCGCGACAACCCTCACCCGCCATGCTCCGCGTGGCGACCTCTCCCGCAGGACGGGAGAGATGAATTTTCCTCTGCCTCGCCGAAAACGCGGGCGAAGATGCGATCGATCTCGCGCAGGTGCAGCGCGGGGTCCATCGCCCTGTCCAATTCAGTAGGGGGCACGCGTTCTGCCACTTCCGGCTCTGCTTCCAACGCCGCGCGGAAACTCCGCGCGCCGGGTTGGCCAAGCTGCTCCCAAGTCGCCATCGCCGCCCGTTGCACAATGCGATAGGCGTCCTCCCGCAGGATGCCGGCGCGCGTTAACGCCAGCAGCACCTCGCCCGAGTGCACGACCCCGCCGAGCGCTTCCAGATTTGCCGCCATCCGCTCCGGATAGACGGTCAGCCGTTCGATCAATCCGGCTGCACGGACAAGCGCGAAATCGAGCGCGATCGTTGCGTCCGGGGCGATCACCCGTTCCACCGAGGAATGGGAGATGTCCCGCTCGTGCCACAGCGCAACATTCTCCAGCGCTGGCATCGCGGCGGCGCGGATCACCCGTGCCAAGCCTGTCAGGTTTTCGCTCAATACCGGGTTGCGTTTGTGCGGCATGGCGGAGGAGCCCTTCTGGCCGGGATGGAAGAACTCCTCGGCCTCGCGCACCTCGCTGCGCTGCAGATGCCGCACCTCGGTCGCCAGCCGCTCGATGCCGCTGGCGATCACGGCGAGCGTGCAGAAATAGGCGGCATGCCGGTCGCGCGGGATCACTTGCGTCGATACCGGCTCGACAGCGAGGCCGAGCTTTTCCGCCACATACGCCTCAATGCGCTGATCGACGTGCGCGAAGGTGCCAACCGCGCCGCTGATCGCGGCGACCGCGACCTCGGCGCGCGCCGTCGCCAGTCGCTCGCGATTGCGCGCGAACTCGGCGTAATGGCCGGCGAGTTTCAGCCCGAAGGTGGTCGGCTCGGCGTGAATGCCATGGCTGCGGCCGATGGTGAGCGTGTGCTTGTGCTCGAAGGCGCGCCGCCGGAGCGCGGCCAGCAGGGCGTCCAGGTCGCCCAGCAGCAGGTCGGTCGCCTGCGTGAGCTGCACCGCGAGACAAGTGTCGAGCACGTCCGAGGAGGTCATTCCCTGATGGACGAACCGGCTGTCCGGTCCGATCGCCTCGGCGAGCCAGGTCAGGAAGGCGATCACGTCGTGCCGTGTCTCGCGTTCGATCGCCTCGATCCGTTCGATGTCGTCCGGCCCGATCCGTGCAAGCCTGGCAGCGCCGCGCTCGCGAATGCTGCGGGCGGCTACCTCCGGGATGGCGCCGACACGGGCCAGGCCTTCCACCGCAAGAGCCTCGATCTCGAACCAGATGCGATAGCGGTTTTCGGGCGCCCAGATCGCCGCCATCTCGGGGCGTGTGTAACGGGGAACCATCGGGGGGCTGCCCACTTTCTGCTGAGCCTGCCCGCTTCTAGACCGCAGGCTCCGGCGCTTGGCAAGGGCGCCTTTCCGCAGCCCTGAGGATCGCGCCGATGCCGCATTGGCTGACACACGACGTTGTCGCGCTGGTGCAGGTGGTGCTGATCGACGTTGCGTTGGCCGGCGACAATGCGGTCGTGGTGGGGATGGCGGTGGCCGGGCTGCCGGGGCGGCGGCGGCGGCTGGCAATTCTGCTGGGCATCGCCGGCGCCACCCTGATCCGGATCGGCTTCGGCCTGGTGGCGCTCGATCTGCTGGAGATCCTCGGCCTCACCCTGGCGGGTGGACTCCTGCTGCTCTGGGTGGCGTGGAAAATGTTCCGCGAGCTGCGACAGCATCGTTACAAGCCGGCGGGAGCGGGTCGCGAGAAAACACTGATGCAGGCGATGGTGCAGATCATCCTCGCCGACCTATCGATGAGCCTGGACAACGTTCTGGCGGTGGCGGGTGCTGCCGGCGACACGCCCTGGGTGCTGGTAGTCGGACTGCTCCTGTCTGTGGCGCTGATGGGGCTTGCCGCCGAGCTGCTGTCCCGCGTGCTTGAAAGGCAGCGCTGGATTGCCTGGGTGGGACTGCTGATCGTGCTCTCGGTGGCGCTGCGGATGATCTGGGCCGGGTCGCATCGGGTGGTTTCAGTGCTTTGAACTCTCAAGCAATAAGTTTCGTACGGCAGCAATTATGCGCACTTCAATACCCCGCGGCGGCATAAGGACCGCATCCGCGGCGATACACCAACAGCGCGCGTCGATATCTGCACACCAGCTCTCCGCTTATCACATATCCTTCCGTGTCCACCTCAGCGATACCTTGATCAGGCCGTGATTGCGACGCACGAACGGATTTGATGGTGGAGCGTGCGTAGATCGTCTCCCCCGGATAAACCGGGCGCGGCAGTTCGATGGCTGTCCATCCCAGATTGGCGACGACGCGCCCCAGCGTTCGCGTGGTCAGCGCGGTAACCACCCCCAGTACCAGCGGTTCGTAAATCGCCGGCTCGACCGCCTTGTGCTTGCCCAAATAGGCCGCGTCGCTCCAGCGCGGGTTGATCTCCAAGGAGCGCAGCGCGTGCTGCCGGCCCTCCGCGAACTCGATGGTGCGGCCCGGCCAATGCTCAAAGGTTTCTCCCGGGACAAGGTCTTCGAAATACAGTCCAGTCTGTTCGACCAGCACCCCATCCTCAACCTGATGATAAAGCCGGAACCGGTCCTCGGTGGCGGGCTCGCCGGCGCTCGGATCTTCGGGATGTCGACCGCCCCGGTATACCTCCATCCGGCAGGCAATTCGTGCAACAGGTTCGCCGCGCTGGTTGGTTCCGTCGATGGCAAGCGAAACCTGCCCGACATCAGGATCACTGCCGGGCTCCAGTCCGGTTACACTGGAGCTTGCATAAAGCGTATCGCCGCCGAACACCGGGCCCGTCAGTGCTATGCTGTCAATGCCGAGCAGGAGGCGGCGCCTGTACCAGCTTCGCGAACTCATCCCGAACAGCCGCTGCACCGTGAGCGTGCTGACCCCGAGCGGCCGCTTCCATTCGGTGCTGCTCGCATAACGGCTGTCGTAATGAAGCTGCGCGTTGTTGATGAGATCGGTCGCTTCGTCGCGGTTATCCTGTTGCGAGATGTCGATGCCGGGTCGGTGCCGGATGCGCATGTTCGGCGCAACGTCCTCGAAGCTCAGGCCGAAGCGCTCTCGGTAGAGCTCGGGTCCAAGCCGGAGATAGCCATATAAACTCATTCGCGTTAGTCCAAAACAAAGCCGCCATCTACCGTGAGCGAAGCGCCGGTGATGTTGGCCGCTGCCGGTGAGCATAGAAACAGCACGCTCGCCGAGATATCCTCCGGCGCGAGAACCCTGCCGAGGGAAATCAGGCCGGCGAGCAGTTCCTTGCTCACCGACGAGCTCGTCGCCTGCACCCGGTCCAGATAGCCGTCCAACATCGGTGTCGCCACGGGACCTGACGCGATTTCGTTGACGCGAATGCCGAACGCGGCGGCCTCTACGACAGCGGATCGAGTGAGCATGGCCGCGGCCGCCTTGCTTGCGTTGTAAAGACTGTTGCCGCGAAACGGCCGACCGCCCGCGACGGAACCGATGTTTACGATCGCTCCGCCTTTGCCGTTGCGCATTGCCGCGATCTCCTCACGCAGGCAGAGAAACAGGCCGCGTACATTTTGTCGCGAAGATCCGATCAAAATCAGCCGCGGAATAGTCGAGCAGATCGGCATTCACGTCGAGCCCGGCGCAGTTCGCGGCGCAATCGAGGCGGCCATGCCGATCCAAGATGCCGCGCAAAGCGGCGATAATCTGCTGCTCTTGGCCCCGATCCGTCTGCGCGAATTCGAAGTGTCCGCCGCCGGCCTCGATCAGGCGCTGCGTTTCTGCGCCCTCGGCCGTTCGTCCCCACTCCGATAACCGTGGCGCCGGCGCGGGCGAAGGCCAGCGCGACACCGCGGCCGATACCAGAGGTCGCGCCGGTGACAAATACAATCCGGCCCGCGAAGATCGGCACCATTGCAAGCTCCAGGAATCGCACTGACGGATTACCACGCGGCGACAGGAGATGAGGGGAGATTCGCGGCTACAGCAAGCCCTCGCGGCGGAAGCTCAGCCACCGGCCATTGCCGACAATAATGTGGTCATGCACGAGAATCGACAGCGCTCCGCCGGCGTCTTTCACCTCTCGGGTCATCGCCACATCCGCCTCGGACGGCGTCGGGTCTCCGCTCGGGTGGTTGTGCACCAGAATCATCGCCGTGGCATGCAGCTCCAATGCCCGCTTCACCACTTCGCGCGGGTAAACCGGCGTGTGATTTACGGTGCCGCGGGCCTGTGCTTCATCCGCCAGCAGGCGGTTTCGCGAATCGAGATAAAGCACGCGGAACTGCTCGACCCGCTCGCGAGCTAGCGCCGCATTGAGGTACTCCATCAGCCGGTCCCAGTTGGACAAGACCGGCTGGTCCATCACCTCCTTGCGCAGCAGCCGCAGCGCCGCGGCCTGCACCACCTTCAGGGCTGCGGCGCCGGCTTCCCCGAGTCCCTCGATCCGCAGCAGATCCTGCAACGGGGCGGCGATGGCGGCGCCGAAGCTGCCGAACCTGGTCAGCACCGCACGGGCGATCGGCTTCGTATCCCGGCGCGGCAGCGCCAGAAACAGCACCATCTCCAATAGCTCGTGGTCGGCGAGGGCGTCGGGACCGGCGGTCAGGAGGCGGGTCCGCATGCGGGCGCGGTGTCCCTCGGCTCCCGCGGGAGTGTCCGGGGCCAGTCCCTCTAGATAACTGATCTGCTCCGCCAGTCCTGTCCGCGCCAACCGCCTTGTCATGCACTGTCGCCATCCGTGCGCGCCCGGTCGGCGACCGGGCGGGTCAGCCAACCGGATAGGGTGGCTTCTCGTAACCTGCGGGCGAGAGCGTAAAGATTTCCACCCCGTCGTCCGTTACGGCGACCATGTGCTCGAATTGCGCCGAGAGGCTGCGGTCGCGCGTAACCGCGGTCCAGCCGTCGTCGAGAATTTTCACCTCCGGACGCCCGGCATTCACCATCGGCTCGATGGTGAAGAACATCCCCGGACGCAGCATCGGGCCTTCGCCAGGGCGCCCGAAATGCAAGACGTTTGGCGGTTCATGGAAGCGGCGCCCGATGCCATGACCGCAGAAATCACGGACCACGCTGAAACGTTGGTTTTCGACGAAGCTCTGAATTGCATGGCCGATATCGCCGAACGATGCGCCCGGACGCACGGCCTGCACGCCACGCATCATCGCCTCGTGGGTCACGTCCATCAGGTTGCGCGCTTTCGTCGATGACGTGCCGGCAACGAACATGCGCGAAGAATTGCCGTGCCAGCCGTTCAGGATCACCGTGACGTCGATGTTGAGAATGTCGCCGTTTTCCAGCCGGCGCTCGCCGGGGATTCCGTGGCAGACGACGTGGTTGATCGAGGTGCAGGTCGATTTCGGGAAGCCGCGATAATTGAGCGGCGCCGGCACCGCGCCGTGTGCGATGATGAAGTCGTGGCAGAGTTGATCAAGCGTCGCCGTGGTCACGCCGGGACGGACATGCGGGGTGATCATGTCGAGCGTCTCGGCGGCGAGCCTCCCTGCCTGCCGCATTCCTTCGAAGTCTTTCGAGTTGTAAATGATAATGCGCCGCGCGTCCGCCCCGCCGTCCATCTCTCTTGCTCCGCTCGATCCCACGCTTCGCGCAATCCGGCGAAGATGCGCAACCCGCCTGCGCCGTGCAAGGGCGGATGACCGGCGCGAGCGGTTGCTCTAGGGTCCGGGTGGTTGGTGGGGGGTGAAATGGACCCGGTGCAGGAGGCGAAGCGCGCAGCGGCGGAAACCGCGGCGACCTTGGTCGAGAATGGGATGGCGGTGGGCCTCGGCACAGGCTCGACGGCTTATTTCGTGATCGAGGCTTTGGCACGACGGGTGCGGGAAGGGCTGTCAATCACGGCAATTGCTACATCGGAGCGCAGCGCCGCACAGGCGCGGGCCGGCGGCATCCGGCTGGTGAGCTTTGCCGAGCAGCGGCGGCTCGATCTGACGATCGACGGCGCGGATGAGATCGCACGCGGATCGCTCGATCTTATCAAAGGCCTGGGCGGGGCCCTGTTGCGCGAGAAAATCGTCGCCGCTGCGTCCGAACGGCTGGTGATCGTGGCTGACGACCGCAAGCTGGTGGACCAGCTCGGGGCGACTTGGTTGCCGGTGGAAGTCGTTATCTTCGGCTGGGAAACGACGGCAGACCGGATTAGCGCTCTGGGCGGCGATCCTCGCCTTCGCGTCGCCGACGACGGCACGCCCTTCCGCACCGACGGCGGCAATCTTATCCTGGACTGCGCGTTTGGACTTATTGCCGACCCTAGTGCCCTCGACCGGTCTCTGTCTCAGACCACCGGGGTGATCGAAACAGGGCTGTTCATCGGCATTGCGAGCAGCGCGTTCGTTGCGGGCGAGTCGGGAGTGTTACGCTTTCCGCCGCAGGGAGCTTAGCCTCGCGCCACTTGGCGGTCGGCATCGGCATGAATCACCATGCATCGGGCGCCATGCCGGGAGAGCGCGGCGCAGGTAGTGCGAGCCTCTTGGTTGCTGAGGCCGACCACCTGAGCGCGCCAGATCGGTTGATGATGTACAACGGCGCGCGTAACGAGCACCTCGCCCGCACCGCTGGTGTGGCGTGCCCTGGCCGACGCCTCTCGTGCGGCCTCGAGGCTCCGGTAGCTGCCCACCTGAATGGCCCACTCGGGGCGGTCTGTCTCGACCGGCCGCAGCCGCATAGCCACCTTGCGCAAGCCTGGGTGGGCAATCTCCTCGGCCTGCGCCACCGGAATGAGAGCGGGAAGCCGGCTGGCGATCAGCGGCGGCCGCGCGACCGGCACGCCCAGCTCCTGGTATCCGCCGTTGAGCAAGGCGGTCATGCGGAGATCGCGCACGCCATTGGAGGGGGCGCCGAGCTCCACACCGATCAAGCGGACCCCGTCGCGCACCGCGCTGGTGATCAGGTTATGGCCGGAGGCTTGCGTGTATCCGGTCTTCATGCCATCGGCGCCCGGATAGGATTTCAGCTCCGTGTCATGGTTGAGAATTACTCGCCCGTGGAACACGAAGCGTGGCGTGCTGAAGTAGTGGTAGTCTTCGGGGAAATCGAGGATCAGTCGGCGGGCCAGCACCGCGAGATCACGCGCGGTAGTCCACTGGTCATCCGCCGGCAGGCCCGAGGCATTCGCGAAAGTGGTATGGGTCATCCCGAGCGCACGGCCGCGCAGCGTCATCATTTGCGCGAATCGGTACTCGTCGCCCCCCAGCAACTCACCCAGGGCCGCCGCCGCATCGTTGGCGGAGAGCGTCACCATAGCAAGAATTGCCTGCTCGACGGTGATTTCGCCGCCGGCGCCCACCCCGAGCTTGGTCGGGATCATCGAAGCGGCATTTTCCGAGAACGGCACGGCCTCGTCGAGAGAGATGCGGCGATCGCGCAGAGCTTCGAACGCCATGTAGAGGGTCATCAGTTTGGTGAGGCTCGCCGGCCGACGCGGCGCGTCGGCGTTCTGCTCCTGCAAGACCTTGCCGCTGTTGGCGTCGATCACGATCGCGGCGGAGCGGTCGTCCCCGAATTGAGCCCGGGCAGGGTGCATGATCGACAAAAGAGCCAGCACCACAGGAAGCGAACATAAAAAATTGCGTCCGTGGCGCCGCCAAGCTGCCATGTCCGTCGTTCTCCCAGCCTGTGACAGAATTGTAAGCGCAGCCGGTTCCCGCTGTCCAGCATGAAAATTCGGCAATTCGAAGCAAACTGAGGGGGTTACCCACCGACCTTAAAACGGGCGTCGACCACAGCCGCGGCGAGGATTGTGCGCTGCACAATTTTCCGGTTGAACAGCCCCGTTCAGTATCTTATGTAGCGGTTGTGCTGCGGTGCAGCAAAAACAGTTTGGCTCGACCCCGGAGGCGAGTCCCAGAAAGGAGCTCAAGCACTATGGCTATCAAGACGAAGACCGAGGAAATCGCCGGTGTAGCGCAGGACACCGCCGCGACTGCTGCGAATGCTGGTTATCAGGCCACCGCCGCGAGTTACGACCAGGGGGCCAAGGGTATCGAGCAGACGATCAACGGCCTGAAAGAGGGCATGGCTCAGGCGGCTGTTGGCTTCGAGCAAACCCAGGCCCGCGTCAAGGAAGGAGTTGAAAAGGTGATGAAAACCGCCGAGGAATTCGTGTCGTTCGGCCAGGGCAACCTGGAAGCGGCGATGAAGTCCGGACAGATCTGGGCCGCGGGTGTCCAGGACCTCTCTAAGCAGGTCGCCGCAACTGCCCAGGCCTCGTTCGAGGAGACGCTGGCCACCTTCAAAGCGATGACGTCGGTCAAATCCTTGAAGGATGCGATCGACCTACAGAGCAACCTCGCTCGCTCGACCATGGAGAAGGCGATGGCCGAATCGGGCCGGCTCACTGATGCGTCCGTCAAACTGACCGAGCAGACGCTCGCTCCTTTGGCAGCCCGGGTGACCCTGGCGGTCGAGAAGTTTGCCAAGCCGGTCTGATCCCCGCGCTCATTCGGAGATGATTTCATGGCCCGGGCGATCATCGCCCGGGCCTTTTCGTTCGCCGGCCGACGCAATAGGCGGGGGTTGGGTGCTGTCGGCGCAGTGAGGCCTTTTATCACCGCGGCGGGTTCCGATATGCTGCTTCCCTGGAGAGCGGGCCGGCGAAAGCCACAGCGGCGCGGAAGCAGACGACATGAGCGACAATGACAAACGCGGGGGCAGTGACGGACCAAACACCGGCGTGGTCGTCAAAGCACGACCAAAGACGCGCAAGCCCGCTATGTACAAGGTATTGATGTTGAACGACGATTACACCCCGATGGAATTTGTCGTTCATGTTTTGGAACGATTTTTTCAGAAGACCCGGGAAGAGGCCACCCGCATCATGCTGCACGTGCATCGGCGCGGAGTTGGGGTCTGCGGCGTTTATACCTATGAAGTGGCGGAGACCAAGGTGACCCAGGTCATGGACCTCGCCAGGCAGAACCAGCATCCGTTGCAATGCACGATCGAGAAGGAATGATCGCAGCATGCTCTCACGTAATCTCGAACAGACGCTGCACCGGGCCCTGTCGCTGGCGAGCGACCGCCGCCATGAATACGCGACGCTCGAGCACCTGCTGCTTGGGTTGATCGACGACAATGACGCGGCCACCGTGTTGAGGGCCTGCGGAGTTGACCTCGATCGGCTGCGGGGGGAGCTTGGGGAGTTTCTGGACAAGGACCTCTCGGGGCTGGCGACCGACCGGGCGGGGGATCCGAAGCCCACCGCCGGGTTCCAGCGGGTGGTGCAGCGGGCGGCGATCCATGTGCAGTCCTCGGGGCGGGAAGAGGTGACCGGGGCGAATGTGCTGGTGGCGCTGTTCTCGGAGCGGGAGAGCCACGCGGTGTATTTCCTGCAGTTGCAGGACATGACCCGGCTGGATGCGGTTAACTTTATCTCGCACGGGATCGCCAAGGCGCCGGGCAAGTCGGCCTCTCGGCCGGTGCAGGGAAGCAGCCAGAGCGACGGACATCACGAGCAGGAGCGCGAGGAGAAGCCGGGGCGGCGGAACCAGGACGCGCTCTCGAATTATTGCGTGAATTTGAACAAGAAGGCGATGGCGGGGAAGATCGACCCGCTGATCGGGCGCGAGCTGGAGATCGAGCGGACCATCCAGATCCTGTGCCGGCGAACCAAGAACAATCCGCTCTATGTCGGCGACCCGGGGGTGGGCAAGACGGCGATCGCCGAGGGCCTGGCCAAGCGGATCGTCGAGGGCGACGTGCCGGAGGTTTTGGCGAAGTCAACGATATTTGCGCTGGACATGGGGGCGCTGCTGGCCGGCACGCGGTACCGCGGCGATTTCGAGGAGCGGCTGAAGGCGGTGGTCTCGGAGCTCGAGAACATGGCCGGGGCGATCCTGTTCATCGACGAGATCCATACGGTGATCGGGGCGGGGGCGACCTCCGGCGGGGCGATGGATGCATCGAACCTGCTGAAGCCGGCTTTGGCCTCGGGGACGCTGCGGTGCATCGGATCCACCACGTATAAGGAGTTTCGCAATTATTTCGAGAAGGACCGCGCGCTGGTGCGGCGGTTCCAGAAGATCGACGTGAACGAGCCGACTCTCGAGGATTCGGTGAAGATCCTGCGTGGGCTCAAGATCAATTACGAGAAGCACCACAAGGTGCGGTACACCGACGAGGCGATCCGCGCGGCGGTGGAGCTGTCGGCCAAATACATCAACGACCGCAAGCTGCCGGACAAGGCGATCGACGTGATCGACGAAGTCGGCGCGTCACGGATGCTGCTGCCGGAGAACAAGCGGCGGAAGATGGTCACCTTGAAGGACGTTGAGGAGATCGTGGCGAAGATCGCCCGGATCCCTCCGAAGAGCGTGTCGGCCGACGACAAAGAGACGCTGCGCAACCTCGAGCGCGACCTGAAATCCATGGTGTTCGGCCAGGACAAGGCGATCGAGGCGCTGGCGGCGGCGATCAAGCTGGCGCGGGCGGGGCTGCGTGAGCCGGAGAAGCCGATAGGGAATTACCTGTTCTCGGGGCCGACCGGGGTGGGCAAGACCGAGGTGGCTCGGCAGTTGGCGGCCACCATGGGGATCGAACTGATCCGGTTCGATATGTCGGAGTATATGGAGCGGCACTCGGTGTCTCGGCTGATCGGGGCGCCGCCGGGGTATGTGGGGTTCGATCAGGGCGGGTTGTTGACGGACGCGATCGACCAGCATCCGCATGCTGTCTTGCTGCTGGACGAGATCGAGAAGGCGCATCCGGACCTGTTCAATATTTTGTTGCAGGTGATGGATCACGGGAAACTGACGGATCACAACGGCAAGACGGTCGATTTCCGCAATGTGATTTTGATCATGACGACCAACGCGGGGGCTTCGGACCTGGCCAAGGAGGCGATCGGGTTCGGGCGCGATCAGCGGGAAGGCGAGGACGAGGAGGCTATAAAGAGACTGTTTACGCCGGAGTTCCGCAATCGGTTGGATGCGACGATAACTTTCGCCGGACTGACGCCGGAGATAGTGGGGCGGGTGGTCGAGAAGTTCGTCATGCAGCTCGAGGCGCAACTGGCGGACCGGAATGTGACGATCGAGCTTTCGTCGGCGGCGAAGGAGTGGTTGGCGGAGCGGGGGTACGACCGGTTGTATGGAGCGCGGCCGCTGGCGCGGGTGATCCAGGAGCATATCAAGAAGGCGCTGGCGGAGGAGTTGCTGTTCGGGCGGCTGGTGCGGGGTGGGGCGGTGAAGGTCACGCTCAAGGATGGAAAGATGGACTTCGAGATTGTGGAGGCGGCGCCGCCGGCGTTGCCGAAGCCGGACGAGGGGGATGGGGGGGACGGGACTGACCGGGAGCGGGAGGTGGTGGAGTAGGAGGGTGAGTTAAGGCGAGTTAAGAGGAGAAGAAAGAAGAAGATTTACCACAGAGACACAGAGACGGGGAGGTTTGCACAGAGGGGATTTTATACGCTGCGCGCGCGATGGCGGCGAATGTGTGTGAAGCACAAATAGTCTTCGTCAGTGGCAACCTCCCCGTCTCTGTGTCTCTGTGGTGAATCTAACGCCGCTCAGAGGACCATGCGGCGGATGCCGTCTTTAAGGACGACCGAGTGGAAGTTGAGGATGAGGCCCACGGGGAGGCGGCTTAGGCGGAGGTAGGTGAGAAGTGGGGCCTCGTGGATGCGGTCTATGGCTTTTATTTCGAGGATGAGGGTTTGAGCGACGACGAGGTCGAGTTGGTAGCAGTGGTCGAGATGGGCGTTTTTGTAGTGAGCGGTAGAGGGACCTGGCGGGCGTAGGGGATGCCGGCTTCGGTCAGTTCGTAGCTGAGGCATTGTTCGTAGGCGGATTCGAGGCGACCGGGGGCCGAGGGTGCGGTGGACCGCGATGGCGAGGCCGATGACCCGCTGAGTGAGGGCGCGATGCGCTGACACCCTCGCCTGATAGGGGCGGTGGGTTGAGGAAGGGTCAAGGCTGGGGTGGAGTTTCATCGGGACCGGGTAGGACGGTCGGCGAGATGCTCGCAACGCCTACGTTCTTTAACGCCGCACAGGTAGCCACATCGGCATCCAAACCGCTTTCTTGGCGGGCGGAGCGCGGTCAAGACCCGACAGCCCCGGAGGGGTCGCGCGAAGCGCGAGGTCTTGAGGGCGCTTCGGCCGCCGAGAAAGAATTGCGGGGCCGTGGCTGAGGTATTTAGGACGAGCCAAGAGAGGACGCTGAACTGAACGCGACTGCTGAGTTTGTGGGCGTGGGCCTTTATACGGTCGCTGAAGCAGCGGGTTTGGCGGAGGTGGCGCCGGCGCGGGTGCGCGGATGGGTTCAGGGCTATCATCAGGGCAGGGGCAAGCCGCGCCGGGCGGCGGTGATCCATCACGATCTTCCGGTGGTGGATGGGAAGACGGCGCTTTCATTCCGAGAATTGATTGAAGTGCGGTTCGTCCGGCATTTCCTGCGTGCCGGCGTGTCCTGGCACGTGATCCGGCGGGCCGCGGGCGAGGCACGCTGCGAACTGCTGGGCCAGGATACGCACCGGCTTCGCTTCTCGACGGACGGTATAACCGTGTTTGTGCGTGAGCTTGCCGAGAACGGGGACGCGCGAGCGCGCGATTTGGTCGCGAACCAGTACGTGCTGTTGCCGATTTTGGAAAGGACCCTCAGAGGAGAGTTCGATCTGGAAGCGGGCGAGTTGATCCGCGCGTGGCGTCCGCGACGAGAAACGCCGCTGGTGCTGGTCGATCCGCGCCGGTCTTTCGGCCGGCCGATTGTTGAACCGGGGGTGCCGACGCACACCCTGGCTGAAGCTTTGGCCGCCGAGCGCGGCGATGAGCGGCGTGTGGCCGCGATGTTCGGAACGGAGGCGGAGGCGGTCCGTCAGGCGGCGGCATTCGAGATGACGCTCGCGGTTTGAAGCTGGCGTTCGACGAGAATTTGCCGCCATCGCTGGCCCGTGCAATCGATGCTCTGCTGCTTCCGGACGGTGGGCGAGCGATCAGTATTCCTGAGCGGTTCGGGCGTGGTGTGACGGATCACGAGTGGATTGCGGCGCTGCATGAGGAAGGCGGTTGGGCTGTGCTGACGCTCGATCGCAAGCTGCGGACCCGGCCGCATGAGCGGCTGGCATTACAGCAATCGGGGTTGCTGGTGTTTGTCCTGGCGGCCGGTGGGCGCGGGAGGCGTACTGGCCGAAAGTCACCGGCATAATCGGCTGGTTGCCGCGGATGATCGAGGCGGTCGAGCGGTACCGGCCGCCGGTGCTGTTGGAGATTCCGCATCGCGGGCGCGCGCGGGCGATCCGTCTATTTGACCGGTCTTGAGGCCGGCAATCAGCGCCGTGATCGGGGCGGAGATTTTTTTGCCGTGCGATGGCGCTTCGGTTTGGCTGCCGCTGCCGTGCGATCCCGCGCTGTGCGGAGTGCCTCAACATCGGCGAGGTCTTGCGTGCGTCCAGACGCCAGCTTGGTGGCGATGAGGTCATCGGCGGAAATGAACGGAGCCTCAAGGCCGGTTTCAGGATCGATGATCTGCATGGTGCGCTGCCGCCATGCCGAGTTGAAATCGATGCCACTGATTTCGGGCAGGATGTCCACCATGAGCGGTGGCGCTCCCATCCGGAAGAAAGAGCCGTGCTCGACAAAATCGTCTGGCCGCAGGCCTTCGAGAGGCGCGCCGAATTTCCTCAGCGCACGGAAAAGCGCTGCAGCATTGACTTTGTCGGGCTTGATGAGGATGTCGAGGTCTTTGGTGGCGCGGGGCTGCGCGTGCAGGGAGACAGCATAGCCGCCAATGATCAGATATTTGACTCCCTCAGCGTTTAAGATGGACAAGAGTTCTTTGAAGTCGTTGTGCATTGGGCGATGAACCTGTCAGGCGGTAGGTGTCTGCTGAAATCTCAGTGACGGCTTGCATCCGTTCATGCGCGGGCCGCTGTTGCCAATATTCGTATTCATCCCCCTTCATATCGTCGAGGCTGGCGTAGCGCCGGATTTGCCAATGCGATTTCGCGGCTTGCGCGCGGGCGGCAGTGATTTCCGGGGCTGTCGTTCGCAGCGCTGTTCGGGGGAGCGCACGCATGGCGGAGACAATTTTCATGGTCTCGACGCTCACGCGCGTTACGCGGCAGAGGAGGTCGATAACGCGCTGCTTGTGATCCGCGAAGCGGTAGGTGTTGAATTTCGCGCGGATGGTGGGATCCTTTGGGGTTCTTTCCTTGTGCTGATCGAGTACCCATTCAAGGGCCGAGCGGTTGCCGAGGACGTAGGTCCATGCCTCGGCGGGGACGCCCCCGAGTTGGGTTTCTGTGTCCAGGATGATGGTGCCTGCTTCGCGATCAGCCTTGAGTAGGGGCTTCGGAGTTTGACCAGCCGCGCTGGCTTTCTTGTCCGCGATGTCGATACGGCGGAGGGGCCAGGGTTCGGCGGCCTCGTAGGCAACGTGCAGACCCATCAGAGCTTCGCCCCAATCGGCCCAGCGCCAGAAATCGGGGTAGAATGGGATGCGGGGAAAGGAGCGCTTGAGATCCTGAGCATAGGTCTGGCGATAGATCGGATCGTGCAGGATAGCGTACACGTAATGGAAGATGGCGTCCTTGGTGATGGGACGGCTGAGGCTAGCGTAGTGGGCGTGGAATTGGGCCAGGGCCCAGTCGGTGATGTTGTCGAGGCGCTTGCCTTCGCTGAATCGGTACCGCGGGACCTGCTGATAGGCGTCCACAGCTGCGCCGAAGTGTAAATCCGCAAGACCTCCGACGCCCAGCACGCAGTACCCAGTGCGCGAGCCAATGTCGCTGAAGCAGATTGCGACGTTCTTTTGTCCGCTCGGAAACATAATATTTGAATGGCCTGGCCTGTCTATAAACAGATCGGATTGGTAGAGCAAAACCGCCTGGAACGGGCGGTATGATGCTGGAACGATGCGAGAGGGCGAGAACCCCTCTGATAAATTTGTCATCTTCCGTCGCTTCAACGTCTCTGACCACTTGATATCAGCCGGGAGGTCGTCGGTGCCGGCGGGCACACTTTTGTATCGGCTGACAAGATAGCCCACCTTAGCGGATAAGCTGTTGCGGTTCATATCGTATAGCCATTCGTCGCGGTTAGTCGATATTCCGAGAGAATAGAGCTTGAAGATCGCTTGTTCCTGAGACGCGACCCGAGCGGCTTTGGTGCCGCGCTCGGCAATAGGCAAAAACGATTTCGTGTCTTCGTCCGACTGACCAACCCACGAACCTGCCCGGTCAGGTCGGAGATCGACAAAGCTCCGCTTCCCGATCGCGTTCCTAAGAAAGTCGAGCTTTTCATCAAGCTTAGCATTGTCCCGCGCCGACTCATATCTGATGCGACAGCCGGAGAGGCCTTTCTTCTTAACGCAGAAGTAGACCGCGATACCGACCTTGATCTGATTCCCGAAGACGTTCGCGCCCTGTCGACGGCGCTCTGCGCCTGCGCTACGAGCATCTCCCTTCAGGTCGACAATCCAGACTTCATTGAAGTCCTGCGACGCCGCCGTGCGAAATCCATCGAAGGATGGTTTGTGAACGAACGAAGAGTTGCTCACGAACGAGACGATCCCATTATCGTCAACACGATCTGATGCCCAGCGGAAGAAACGGACGTACATATCGTAAAGCTTAGTCTTCTGGGCGGCTGAGGCAGCGATGTAGGTCTCCTTGATTCGTGCATCAACGGCCGGATATATGCGGTTCTTGTTATTCTCGTTCTCGTTTTGCTGGTTGGCATTGTACGGCGGGTTACCGATAATGACGCTGATCCTGCGTTCGTTCTGGCGCTGGATGCGGGCGACGTTCTCCTCACTCATGGCGCCGAAGAGGTCCCCGAGCGGTCCTTTGCTGCCGGCGTGGCGGCCCCAGGCGATATTGTCCAGCGTATCGACGAAACAGAGGTTCTGGAATTCCTCGTACTTGCCTGTGACCGCGGCATAGGTCGCCTCGATATTCAAATTGGCAACATAATAGGGTAGAATAGCCATTTCGTTGGCATGCAACTCGTTGAGGTATTTGGCGCGCAGCTTTACCGGTTGGCCACGGAAGTGCTCGATCAGCTCGGCGATGAAGGTGCCGGTGCCAGTTGCGGGATCGAGAATTTCCACATCCTTGTCGATCAGGTTCTTGCCGAAATGGTGCTGACACAGCCAATCGGCGCTCTGGATCATGAAGCGGACGATCTCATTCGGCGTGTAGATGACACCGAGCCGGTCGGCAGACTTGGGATTGTAAACCTTGTAGAATCCTTCATAGATGACTTTGAGGAATGTCTGCTTCTCATGATGGCTGGTGATCTGAGCGGCGGCAGCACGGATGGCTGCGTAATACGGTTCCAGGGCCCGCAGCGTGTCACGCTTTACGCCGCCGGTGAAGAACGTCGCTTCCAGGTCATAGAGCTTGGCGGCGACGTTGTTCTCCCGGTGGAACGCGTCGTCGCCAAAAACCTTGGAGAAAATCTCTTCGGTCAGGATGTGCTGGATCAACATCTCCCGCACATCGGCTTCGGTGAGGCTCGGGTTGATGGTTGCGCGGGCATGGCCCAGGAATGCGGCGGCGGCGGTGCGGTAGGCGCTTTTGCCCTGCTGCGCGCGATCGATCCGCTCGCGAAGTGCCCCGAGGACTGCGGGCAGGTCTGACTTGAACTGAGCGACCGCCTTGCGGAACTCGGCGATCTCCGGGCGCTGATAGGCGAAGAACAGCGAGAGCAGGCGTTCGAGCTGCTGCGGATCATCGGCGGGACAGCGCGTTACCTCCTGTCGGTGCTGGATAAGCACGGCGGTGCGGCTGTCTTCGAAGATGATGTTGTCCTGCGGATAGCCGCGACGGAGTTTGAAGGCGATTTCATCGTCGAGGTTGTCCTTCTCGTCCTTGGCCTCCCAGTAGCCGAAGGGCACGCGAAGCTCGTGCAGAAGGGCGCCGTCCACGTAGCGGGTCCGCTTGTCGGGGGTGGTGTGTTCGTACTCGGCAACGAAAATCAGGTTGAGCGCCCGGCCCCAGCCTTTGAGCAGGTCCTTGAAAGCTTCTCGCACAACGGACTCGCGCGTCGTGCCGGAGACTTTCCGGAGGTCACGCAACTCGTTCAGGTAGGCTTGGATTAGAAGATGGCTCACTAGGGCTCCGAGTGCCGAATCCGGGGCGAGAATACGCGGAATGATGCTGGTACGCTAAGCAGAAGGCGGGACGTTTTGCTTTTGCGCAACCCGGATTGACGGGTTTCTGTTCCCGCAGTGGCCTGGATTGCTTCACCCCGCGCGCGGGGTTCGCAATGACAAGGCTCACAGAAGATCGTCGTAGAGGTCGCGCCAGGTTGGGTTTTCCTTTTCGATGAGGGCGAGCTTCCTGGCGCGGGAGCCTGCTTTCAGTTGCTTCTCTCGGGTGATGGCATCGGTGATGCTGGGGTGCAGTTCGAACCAGACCAGCGATTTGCAGCTGTGGCGCAGGGTGAAGCCAGGGAATGCGCCGGTTCGGTGTTGCCACACTCGCTGCACAAGGTTGGAGGTGACGCCGATGTAGAGCGTGCCGTTGCGCTGGCTGGTCATGATGTAAACAGCTGGGTGCTTCGTGGGCATGTATTCTCCATTCCCTGGTGGGGCCGTTCCCGCGGTGACCTGGATTGCTTCACCCCGCTGCGCGGGGTTCGCAATGACGGGGCGGCGGGTCCTACGCTTTCCTCTGGCCCTCTCCACCCTTCAGGGTGGAGAGGGAGGGGCCCGGCGCGAAGCGACGGGAGGGTGAGGCGGGCCGCGCCGATGCGCGTCAGCTCGATGGTGGGGCCGTTCCCGCGGTGGCCTGGATTGCTTCACCCCGCTGCGCGGGGTTCGCAATGACGGGGCGGCGGGTCCTGCGCTTTCCTCTGGCCCTCTCCACCCTTTAGGGTGGAGAGGGAGCGGCCCATCGCGCAGCGATGGGAGGGTGAGGGGCGGCGCCGAGGACCATGCGGACCGCGAGGGCGGCGCAGGCGGCGGTGTCGGCGGGCTCGAGGCGCAGCGCCCAGTGGTCCAGCAGCAGCAGAAGCGAGCGGGCGAGGATGTTGCGCTCGCGGGCGGCAAGCGAGGGCGCGGCGGCGGCGAGTGCGTCGGCGAATACGCCGTGCAGCCAGAGATCGCCGCGGCGGGTGCTTTCGGCGACGCCCGGCAGCGCGGCGGCGGCGGTCATGGCGGCGCGGTGGCCGTCGCATCCGCGGCCTCGGTATGCGATTGGTACGTGCCGATGCGGTCGATGAGACGGTCGAGATGGCGGTCGAGCACCGCCTCGACGACCATCTCGCGGTTGCCGAACTGGGCGCGGGCGGCATAGGGGGCGAGGCCGATGGCCTGGCCGATCTCCTGCACCGTTGCTTCGAGCAGGCCCTTTTCGGCGAAGAACTGTTCGGCGGCGTCGAGGAGGGCGTCGCGGCGCTCTTCCTGTTCGCGCGAACGCCAGGAGGGGCGCTTGGATTGGCGAAGCGCGGCGCTGTCGGCGAGGCTGGCGGGCCAGGGGCGTTGTTTCATCGGGCGGTCGGGGCTCGCGTTAGAGTGTGGGTTAGGGTAATTAACATACTTTGACGCGGCAGGGCAAGTACCAGGGGCGTTCCTCAGGCACCCGGCTGCATCGCGGCACCGATCAGCCAATCGCGCGCCTCCGGGGCGGACCGCCACGACACCACCAGATGCGGCGCCAGGCCGGCGATGCGGATGGCCGACTCCGCATCGCTCTCGACGAAATGCGTGCAGCCCCAGCGGGTCGCTGTTTCGGCCTTGTAACGCGCCACGGTCAAAGCGTCGTCCGGCAAGTCCGCGGGGCGACATTCCAGCGGCAGGCCGGCATGGCCGTTCCGCGCCAGGCATTCCATCGCGTCGGGGCGCTCGCCCTCCGGCCGCCTGGTGATCACCACCACGCGGTCGCCGGCCAGCGCTGCCGGTGAGATGCAATCAAGTTCGAACCCGATGAACGGTGCCTCCATGCGCCGGTCCGATCGCGCACCCGTGGCGCGCAGCGCCCGCGCGCCCGGCGTGGCTTCGCCGCGCTCCCAGGGGAAGCGGAACAGCTCACGCATCGGATGCGACAGATCCGGCACGTAGCACGTGGTTTCCGGGTCGTGCGTCACGGTCAGCGTCAGCACCATCCATCCCTGATCGCGCAGCGCCAGACGTGTGGCATTCATCGTCTGCCCGGTGCTGCAGCAATCATCCACCAGCAGGATGCGCCGGCCCTCGGGTGGCGGGCCGATCCAGCTCGCGATGCCGGTCAGCGAGTTCGCAGGCAATCATGTGCAGCGGCACGGCCAGGATGCTCGCCGCCATGGTTGCCGGCACAAGCCCCCCGCGGGCGATGCCAACCACCGCGTCCGGCCGCCATTGCGCTGCGTTGTCGAGCAGTGCGCCGATCATACGTTCCGCCTGGTCGTAGCCGATGAAAACCGGCATGCGCGTGGTATCGAGACCTTTCCACCGCCGTGTGGTCACTTCCCCTGCAGCCCCACACCGTGATCGACAAAGCGCAGCGTATAGGCGCGCGTGATATCCAGCCCCTTCGGGTATACCCCGACCGCCGCCATAGAGTTGTAGAACGCCTGCCACCGCGCATCGGTCATCGCGCCGATGCCCAGCGTCTTCGCATCCCCTGAATTAACGATGCCATGCCCGATCATGACCTTGCGTCCGTAATCGATCAGGTCCTGCGGCATGTCCGGATTGGCTTGGCGTATGAGTGCATTTCCCGGCATCGGATCATCGTAGAGATACGAGTGCCATCCCTCGATCGAGGCATCCACGAAGCGCTGCACGAGGTCGGGATGCTCCGTCGCCATTTTCGTGCTGGTGGCGATGATGTTGCCGTAGCCGAGATAGCCCGCATCGGGGATTGGCAGCACCACCGGGGTGAAATGCGCCTGCTGCTCGATCAGGAACGGCTCGGAGCCGAGATAGCCCTCCTGGATCAACCGCTTGTCGGCCAGGAACGGTGCCAGGCTGAACGTGTAGGGGCGGATCTGGCTGTCGCTGTAACCATACTTGCCGGCAAGAAACCGCCACCATCCGGCGCGCGCATCGGTGGAGAGCTCGATTGGCTTCCCCTTCAGCGCCGGAAAGCTGTCATTGCCCCTGCCGGGATGGGCGATCAGCACCGAGGGGTCCTTCTGAAAGATCGCCGCGATAGCAACGAACGGCAGATGCTGCTGCACGAACTCGATCGCCGCGCCGCCGCTCAGGTTGAATTGCATGCGGCCAGCCATCAGCAGCGTCATGTGGTTGATCTGTGGGCCACCCTGCTCGACAGTTACATCGAGGCCGTGCCGTGCATAAATCCCTTTCGCTATGGCTTGGTAGAAACCGCCGTATTCCGCCTCCGCCTTCCAGTCGAGTCCGAAGACGATCCGGTCATTGGCGAAAGCCGGGGCATGCCACAGCGCGAGCAGCAACAGGGCAAAGGCCGCCCGCATGGCGGGTCAGCCCCGGCCGATGAACGGCATCTTGGTCGCCATGATGGTGATGAACTGCACAGTGGTGTCGAGCGGCAGGTTGGACATGAATTGCACCGCCTCTCCCACGTGGTCCACGTCCATGCGCGGCTCCTTCATCATGGCGCCGTGCGGCTGCATCTGGCCCTCGGTGGAGCGCGCGGTCATCGGCGTGGCCGCATTGCCGATATCGATCTGGCTGCTGGCGATATCGTATTGCCGCCCGTCCAAGGCGATCGATTTGGTCAACCCGGTCACTGCATGCTTGGTGGTGGTGTAGGCGGCCGAGCCAGGCCGCGGCGCGTGAGCGGAGATCGAACCGTTGTTGATGATCCGGCCCCCCATCGGCCGCTGGTCGCGCATCATGCGGAACGCGGCATTGGCGCACAGGAACATGCCGTTGAGGTTGACAGCGACGACTGACTGCCATTGCTCCCAGGTGAAGTCGCCGAAATTAGTGCTTGGCGTGCCGCCGCCGGCATTGTTGAACAGCACGTCGACGCGGCCGAAGCGCTCTTTCACTTTAGCGAACAGCGCGGCAACCGCCTCCGGATCACGCACATCGGTCGGCACCACAAGCGGCGTGCCGCCTTTTGCCATGCCGGCGGTTTCCTCCAGCGCGTCCTTGCGGCGCCCAGCGAGCGCGACGGCATAGCCGTCGCCCAACAAGGCCAGTGCCGAGGACCGGCCGATTCCGCTGCCCCCTCCGGTAATCACGGCGACGCGCTGAGCCATGTCCGTCCTCCGATCGATACGGCGCCTATTCTGGCGCAACGAACCGGAAGGGCAAGACGGCGGGCTCTAGGCCGAGAGTTGCGGCTTGGCCCGGCTTTGCCGGCGTTTGGCGCGCTCGCGCCGCGGGTTCTTCATACTCGCGGTGACGGCGCGCTGAGCGCGTTGCATGACGGAAATCAGGTCGCGTTCCGAAACGCCATCGCTGGCCATGAGCAATCTGACGAGGGGATCGCGGACTATCTCGGCAAGGCTGCATCCGGCCTGGAACTCAGTACACATGAGCTCTCCATCACCGTTGGCGAGCGCTAACATAGGCATCTCCGCCTTGCACGCAGGTGCTCGAATCGTGACGTTTTGTATCAGGGCCGAGGGCCTGATGGTTGATGGCCGGCAATTTCATAACCGATCGCAGCTTCGATCGCGCAGGTGTGCTGTACCGCCGGTCGCGCCATCATGCGCTCGTAATGCGCCGACAGATTGGGAAACTGCCCAGGCGCGGGATGCACCGAATTGACGAAGCGCCAGTACAGCCGGAACAGGTGGATGTCGGCAATCGAATAGCGATCCAAGACCCATTCGCGCGTGCCCAGTTTTCGATCGGCGATTCCGAACACGTGCCGGGAGCGTTCTTCGTTGATCCGCGCCGGATGGATCGTCGAAGCGACGAACGACATCCAGGAAATCGCCTGTGCCTCCGCTTCGATGTCGCCCTCGGGCAGCAGGCCGGCTTCCGGAAAGCGCCGCGCCAGATAGAACAGGATCGCCGCGACCTCCGTCAGCGGCTTTCCGTCGATCAACAGCGTCGGTACTTTGCCTTCCGGGTTCAGCGCCAGATAGTCGGCCGTGCGGTTCTCCTTGCGCGCGAATGATAGCGGCCGGCTTTCGAACGGCACGCCAATCTCGTGCAGCGCGATATGCGGCGCCATGGAGCTCGAGCCAGGCGCGAAATAGAATGTGAGCATCGTCCCCCTCGCAGCTTGACCGTGCCGCTTCCAGCCAAGCACCGTAGCACCCCGCATCACGGGAGGAAGCGGTCATGGCGCGTTTCGCCGCGATCGGGCTCGATCACCGGCATATCTACGACCTCGTGCAGGGTCTGCTGGACGCCGGCCAGGATTGCGCCGGTTACTGCCCGCAGACGACCGATCCGCGCGTGCTCGCCGGGTTCCAGAAGCGCTTCCCGCAGATCCCGGCGGTCGAGCGCGACCGTTTGCTCGACGACGCCTCCATCGCGTTCATCGTCACTGCCGCGGTGCCGTGCGACCGCGCGGCCGTGGCCATCGCCGCTATGCGCCGCGGCAAAGATGTCCTGGTGGATAAACCCGGTCTCACCACTACGGGCCAGCTCGCCGAGATCGAACGCACCGTGCAGGAGACCGGACGCATCTGGTCGGTCTGCTTCTCCGAACGCTTCCTTACGCCATCTACATTGAAGGCGCTGGAGATCGTGCGCGGCGGCGGTATCGGCCGCGTGGTGCAGACGGTCGGGCTCGGCCCGCATCGGCTGAACCGCGCGCTGCGGCCGGCCTGGTTCTTCGACCGCGCGGCGTATGGCGGCATTCTCAACGACATCGCCAGTCACCAGATCGACCAGTTCCTCGCTTTTACCGACGCGAGCGACGCCAGCATCGTCATGAGCGCGGTCGGCGAATACGGCACCGATCCGGGCTTCGAGGACTTCGGTGAAGTCATGCTGCAGAGCGAAACCGCGCGTGGTTACCTGCGTGTCGATTGGTTCACCGCCGACGGGCTGCCGACCTGGGGCGACGGACGCCTGTTCGTGCTTGGGACCGAGGGCACGATCGAGTTGCGCAAATACGTTGATATCGCCGGCCGGGAGGGGACAGACCATCTGTTCCTGGTCAACGGCGCACGCACGCAGCACATCGATTGCGCGAGCCTGCCGGTGACTTATTTTCGCGATTTCGCTGCCGATGTCGCGCACCGGACCGAAACCGCGATGCCGCAGGGCCATGCGTTCACCGTCTGCCGCCTGGCTTTGGAGGCACAGGCCCGGGCAACGCGCTTCCGCCCGCGGCAACAATCGTGATCGGGCTGGCGATTATCGGCCTGGGCAACGCGCTCGAGCCGCACGCCAAGGCGCTTGCGGAACTCTCTGCACGTGTCCGCGTGGTATGGGCCGCCGCGCGCAGTGAGGCGCGGCTTGCAACAGCAGACCGCCATGGCTGGCCGGTGACGACCGATATTGCGCGCGCGGTGCATGACCCGGCCGTGGATGCCGTGCTGGTGCTCACCCCCGCCAATGCGCATCTGGCGGTCGCCGAAGCTGCCTTTGCCGCCGGCAAGCACGTGCTGTGCGAAAAACCGCTGGCGGCCTCGTTTGCCGATGCCGAACATCTGGTCGCTGCCGGACGGCGCGCGAACCGCCGGCTCGGGGTGGTGCTGCAGATGCGGTTCCGCCCGGGCAGCCGGCGCCTGCATCAGGTGCTGCGTACCGGCGAATTGGGCGAGGTGCAGGCCGCCGCCATGTCGGTGCCGTGGTGGCGCCCGCAATCCTACTACGACCAGCCGGGTCGTGGCACGCGCGCGCAGGATGGCGGGGGCGTGCTGATCACGCAGGCGATCCATACGCTCGATCTTTTTCGCTGGTTGCTCGGCATTGCGGCGATAGATGCGGCGCAGGTGCGGTGCACGGCGCTGCACCGGATGGAAACCGAGGACTACGCCTCGGCTTTGGTCCGGCTCGGCAACGGCGCTCCCGGCACTATCATGGCGACGACAGCCTTCCATCCCGGCCGGCCGGAATGGATCGAGGTGATTGGTGCGCGCGGCACCGCCCGGCTGGAGGGCGGCAGCCTGCGCCTGTCATTCATCGACGGACGCGAGGAGACGCTGGCGGATGAAGGCGGCTCCGGCAGCGGCGCCAACCTGATGGGATTCTCCCACGCGGCGCACCAGGCCGTGCTGACCGATTTCCTCGACGCGATCGAGACCGGCCGAGATCCGGCGATTCCCGGCGAGGAATCGTTGGAAACGCAACGTGTTATCGAAACCATCCTGGCGAAAGGAGAATAGCGATGCAGGATCTGCTGCCGCTCGCCGAACGGATCGCGGCGCGGCTGAAAGAGCGCGGCGAGACGATCGCCATCGCCGAATCCTCCACCGGTGGATTGATCTCCGCGGCCCTGCTCGCCGTGCCCGGCGCCAGCGCCTATTTCATTGCCGGCAGCGTCATCTATACCCGGTATGCACGCACGGGGCTGCTGGGGATTCCCGATCCGCTCCCCGGCGGCATGCGTGCTTCGACCGAGCCATACGCTGCGCTGCTTGCGCGCACTGTGCGTGAGCGCTGCCAGGCGAGCTGGGGTCTGGGCGAGACCGGCGCCACCGGCCCGACAGGCAACCGCTACGGCGACGCCGCCGGCCATAGCTGTATGGCGATTGACGGCCCGGTCTCGCGGGCGGTTACGTTGGAAACCGGCAGCGCCGACCGTATCGCGAACATGCGGGGTTTCGCGCAGCGCGCGCTGGAGTTGCTGGAAGCGGCGCTGAATTAGCATGTGCTGCCCGCTGCCTTCGCCCGCTCGCGGCCTTCCGCCGTGCGACTGCGGATTAAAGCATGATCGTTTGAGGTTGGATCGCTGGTGGGGGATTCCGGCGCCGGCGCATCTGATTGAAGGTGCCGGCTGGAGCGGAGGCCAGCTTGCATGGGAGCTCCCTACTCTCTCGACCTGCGTGAGCGCGTTTTTGCCGCGATTGCCGGCGGCCTGAGCCGGGCGGACGCGGCGGCGCTCTATCAGGTCAGTCGTTCCTCGGCGAGTTGCTGGACCAAGCGGAAGGCGGAGACGGGCAGTCCGGCAGCCTTGCCGATGGGCGGCAAGAAGCCGTTTGCGCTGGCCGACGAAGATACGTGGATCCGCGCCCGGCTGGCGGAGAAACCTGACATCACCGGCCGCGAGCTGCTGGCCGAGCTCACCGGGCGCGGTGTGGACGTCAGCTACTATGGCGTCTGGCATTTCCTTGATCACACGGCTCTCAAGCTTCAAAAAAAAGCCTGCGCGCCAGCGAGCAAGACCGCGCCTATGTCGCTCGCCGACGGCGGCAATGGAAAGCGCGGCAAGGCCTGGTTTCCGCTGCACGGCTGATTTTCATCGATGAGACTTGGGCGAAAACCAACATGACCCGCACGCACGGCCGCTGCGCCAGGGGCCAGCGGCTGGTCGCCAACGTCCAAGGTGAAGACCCTGTTGCGCAAGGAGAATGCCCGAAGTTTCGAGCAGGTCGAGACCGCTATCGGCAAGCTTCTCAAACAGCTCACGCCATCGGAGTGCCGCAGCTTCTTCAACGCGGCGGGATATGCGTCAACCTAAAGCAATCACGCTTTAGATCGCGTTCTACGTCCGCCAGCCCACCCAGAACGGCAATCATCAGCCGCGAGTAAAGGGGGGCTTCAGCAACGGCACTCCCAAGGAATTCAGCAACCACATTGCAAAGGCGCATCGCGCATGGTTTGCTGTAATACCAACCGCCCTATCCGATGACCGGTCCGGACCATTTGGCCCAGGCGCGTTGCGTAATGGAAGCGATGCGCTCCGGCGCGGCGATGAGCTGGTTCCAAGCGTGACAACATGCCTCGAGGATAATGGCTTCGTAGGTATCCCAGACGCGGTGGCTGAGCAGGTTGCCGCGCAGGAATTCCCAGACATTCTCCACCGGGTTGAGTTCGGGCGCGTAGGGCGGCAATGGTAAAAGCACGATGTTGTCCGGCAGCCTGAGCCGCGGCGAGCTGTGCCAACCGGCGCCATCCAGCACCAGAACCGCGATCGCGCCCGCCGACACGCGTCGGCTGATCGCAGCCAGATGTTCGTTCATCGCCGCGATGTTCACCTCCGGGATGACGATCGCCGCGCCGGTGCTGCGCTGCGGACAGATCGCGCCGAACAGATAAGCCCACTGGTCGCGTCGATCCCGCGGAGCACGCGGACGGGAGCCGCGTTTCGCCCACATCCGGGTTATCGTCCCCTGCTGCCCCACCCGGGCTTCGTCCGTGAACCAGACCTCCACTGGCTTGCCGGCTGCCTCGGGCGGCAGTGCGGCGGTTACAAGAGCCCCGAACCGATGCTGACATCCACTTGCTCCTCCGGCCTGCTCCGCGGATGCTGCGGACGCACCGAGAGGCGTCGGAACAACAGCTTGCGCACCAGCTTGCCGACCGTGCGTTCGTGCAAATCAACGGCAAACTCTTGCCTGATCCGCAGTTGCAGATCGACACAGCGCCAGCGCACCACCCCGTCCCGCTCCAGGTCCGGCCCCTGCTCCACCCAGCCGGCCACCGCGGCCTGCTGCTCGGCCGACAGCCGAGACGGCGGCCCATTCCGGCGCAGCCGATCATACAGACCCTCCAGCCCGCGCTCGTTGTAGCGGTGCACCCAGTCACGCAACGTCTGGCGGTCCATCGCACAAGCCTGCGCCGCGGCCTCCCGCGACCAGCCGTCCAACAGCAGCGCAATCGCCAGCATCCGCCGCGCCGCTTTCGCATCCTCGGTGCAGGCTGCCTCCCGGCGAAGATCAGCCGCCGACAGGTCCAAACGTGTGATCGCCACGGTCATTCGCCGTCCCTCCATCCGCCAGGGGACGGCGAATCACACCGCGCCGAGCCGCGCCGATGCACGTTCGAGTCATTGGTGCGGGCGGTTGGTGTAAGTTCTGACATAAAAGGACTTTTATTCACTCGCTGAGGCCGGAGTTTGGGACGAAAGGAGCATCGTGGAACGACGTTCAGGGCGGGTCGGCGACTCTCGCGCTAACTTCGGATTCGATTTTTTCGGCGATGTGAGCGCTGCCGCGCGATGCTTTTCCCCCAGGCCGTGTGCTTACCTACACATCGTTCAGCGAGTTGGCGGCACGTGGAGAGCCGTTATGGAATGGGTTCACGTTCGGTGCTGCGTAGAGTTGCTGCTCATCAGCACCGTTTATAGCGCGTTCGCCGGGTGCAACTCCTTCTCGGCAAAGCTTGCGGAATTTCAGCACTTCGACGATTTAAAAAAGCTCGGGACGCTGCTGGCTTTGTCGCTGATTTTTACGGGCGGCTGCGATCTGCTCCACGCGCGACGCCTCATTCGCAGCCTGGGCGTCTGCGCTGTGCCGCTCAACGCGCGATTGGCCGGCCGGATTGGTGCCAGGTTCCCCTTGGCAGAGCGCTTTTCACACGGTCTGCCTGGTTTTGTGATCCGGCAGCATCCAGCCCCAGCAGCGCGCCCTCTAGCGCGCTGACTGAGTGCTCGCCGGATTCGCAAATAATTATGATTTGTAGGCTTCCGGTTGGACGGACCGGAGGCGAGATGCTGTTTCAGCGGGGCAAGGCTTATTCACCTGACCTGCGGGAGCGGGTGTTTGCGGCCGCCGGCGATGGCAGAAAGGTGGGTCAGATCGCCCAGGGGCTGCGCGTCAGCGCCTCCTATGTTGAGCCGGCGCGCCAAGACCGGGGAGACTACGGCGCGTCCGCAGTGCGGTCACGTCAGGCCCAAGCTGGCCGATCTGCCTGCCGCAATCCGCCAGCAAGTGACCACCCGGCCGGATGCCACGCTGGCCGAACTGCGTGCCTGGCTGCTCGAGACCCACGAAGTCTCGGCGAGCGAGGGGTTGCTGTGCAAAACGCTGGCCGAACGCGGTCTGACGCTAAAAAAAGTCGCTCCGCGGCCGAACAAGACCGCCCTGACATCGCTGCGGCACGGGCGCAGTGGCGCGAGAAGCAGCCTGAGCTTGACCCCGGCAAGCTGATCTTCATCGACGAGACCTGGACCAAGACTAACATGACCCGGCTCATGGGGCGGGCTGAATGCGGCAAGCGCCTGGTGAGCGCAGTGCCGCATGGGCACTGGCAGACGACAACGTTCATCGCCGGCCTTCGCCAGGGCGGGCTGGTTCGCCCGGTGTGTTTGATGGCGCCGTCAACGGCGAGATGTTCCTCGCCTATGTCGAGCAGGTCCTGGTGCCGACACTGACAGCCGGCGATATCGTCATCATGGATAATCTCGGCTCCCATAAGGTGGCTGGGGTGCGCGAGGCGATCGAGGCCGCCGAGGCAGTTCTGCTGTATCTTCCGGCCTACAGCCCGGAGTTCAATCCGATCGAGCAGGCTTTCGCCAAGCTGAAATCGCTCCTGCGCGGCAAAGCCATGCGTACCGTCGAAGCACTGTGGAACGCGCTGGGCAAACTCCTCGACGCCTTCACACCCACCGAGTGTACCGCGTTCCTCCGGCATGCCGGATATTTCCAGTCAGCCTAAAGCGCTCTAGCTGGGACAAACAATAGGCGACTGCTCGGAGGCTGACCGCAAGACTTGCGTGATCGACGCGGCCGTGCACGTCGCCCTGTTCCTTCTGCGCAACCGCGCGCTCATACCAGGGACGTGCGGTTGAGAATGCGCCGATCTCATACAGCGCACGACCGATCGTCTCACCGTCTGCAATGGAAATCTCGACATCACGCTGCTTCCAGCGCGCAGGATCGAGCGGAAATGCCAACAGCACTGCCGCCAGGTCAGCCCGCGTCGGATTTGCCGCCAGTTCCGTTGCAAGTTGCGTCATCCGCTGAGCCTCTATCTGGGCGATCTGTCTCAGCGCCGTCGTCATGTCTGCCGGCATCGACATGTCCAGCAGGAACGCGGCAAAGAGCTGATGCATGCGAAGCTCGTCGCCGTCCTGCAACACATGCAGGTCCAGACACGCGTCGAGCCGATGGCGGAACTCGCTGCCGTTCCATCCGACTGCCTGCACCAGATGGTTTTCCAGCTCATCACGGCGAATGCGCTGCGGGTTCAGCCGTGCACCGGCGTGAAGCAGCAGTTGGGACAGGGTTTCGAGTTGGCGATAGACGCCCAGGAAGCTTTCCTGAGTTTCCTGCGCGATGGTCAGGGCGGCGGATCCAAGACGTCCCCGTTTCTTTTCATAAGCCAGGGCTGCGGCCGCGGGGACGATCTGCACCGGAAGTCCGCCGGCGAGCTCCGCCAGTTTGGTCCCAAACCGGGCCGAGACTTCCTTGCCGGCGATGCGTTCGACCAGGTCGGTCGAGTCGGCGGTCGACAGCGGCGGGACTTCGACCGCGGTCCACTCGGTGTCTCAGCGGTCCAGATTCGTGGTCATGACAACGTCGCATGGAACGCCCGAGGGCGGCAGCCAAGGTTCGACGGCGTCTTCCGTCTGCACGTTGTCGTAGATCAGCAGCCTCGGCGCGGTGCCGAGCGCGGAAAGAGTCCGCAGGCACTGATCCTCCCAGGGCCAAGCCGGCTGGGTAGTCCAGGCCGAGCAGGGTTTGTCCGAGCCGGGCGAGGTCCACGACGATGGCCCGCTTGCCAGCCTCAACTATGAAGGTTCCGCCTGTATAGGTGTCGCAGTGGCGTCGGGCGAACTCGCGCCCCAGCTCGCTTTTGCCGACGCCGGGAGGCCCATGGAGGACGACCCGGCCGCTGGACGGGTCGTCGAGGGCGGTACGGATCTTGGCCAGCAGGTCGTCACGGCCGACGAAGGGGAGATTGCGGCGGGAGGGGATGTTGCTGCGAAAACCGGGAGGTCCCGCGCCGAGATAGTTGTTGATCGTGCCGGCCAGTTGGCCCTTGTTGTCGATTGGGGAAGCCTGCGGAACGAGGCCGCCCCGGAAGTCGCCGGGCTTCCGGAATGAGCCCGAACTGCCCTGGCTGGATGACATCTGCCTGCTCGCGCGGTTCCTTATGCCGGAACTCGGGCTGCTTCAGCCAAGGCCGTGAATTTTGGTGATGATGCCGACGATCTTGTCGGCGATCGACAAGACAGCCGGCGCAGCGGCGCTAATCGACTTCGCGGTCGCGGTGAAAGCGCTTGCCAGCGAGCGCAGGCGCGATTTGTTCGGCTGGTCTTTGGCACTCTCTTTCAGGATGTCCTCTGCCGAGGCACCGACGGCTTCGGCGTCCTCGACCCGATCGGCCGGCACTGTCTTCAGTGTCTCCGCCAATTGCTGGAGAAGTGCTTGCAGTTCCTTGCGGGATTGGTCATCCGCATTCTTAAGCGTGCCGGCGATCTGAAGCGTGCCGGCGATCTGACCGGCATTGTGGATCGTCGATCCCTGGAACAAGGCTGCGCCGCGGAAATCGGCGGTGTTCTGGAAGGTATTGCCTGACATCGTCGCCTCCCGATTATGGTCGAGGATTTGGACGTTAGGGTTACGGCTTGGCAGCGCTATGGTCCAGTATATTCCTTCCACGGGCCTGACAGGAGCGGGATTGCTGGCCTGGATCACGTCGCACCCACTGCGTAACTGCCGTCGATGATCCGCAATTTCTCCGATCATGCGGCGAACGAGCGGACGTTCCTTGCTTGGATACGTACCGCCATCGCCGTGATGGCGTTCGGCTTCCTGGTGGCCAAATTCAACCTGTTCCTGAAAATTGCCGCACAGTCCCTGGCCGGCGGCCGGCAGGAAGTTGCGGTCCCGGGCGGCGGGTTCGGCGGGGTGGCGGGTATCGCGCTGATCCTTGCCGGCACGGCGATGGTAGTGATGGCGACAGCGCGGTTTGTCCGTACTGGTCGGGCGATCGATAGCCAGCAGCAGAGCACCGACGGTGCGCGGGTGGATCTGGCGCTGGCGGTGCTCATGGTGGTGTTGGGAATCGCGCTGATGGTGTATCTGTTCCATACGGTACTGACTGAGTTTTGACGGCAACCACCGCTGCCGCTTTCGCAGACGTACGACTCACGCTCGAGGTGCTGCTTACCGAGGGGGCATGAGCCGCCGATGCACTGCGCGGGAAGTTGATCCGCTCGACTTATGTTAGATTACGCACCTGAATTTCGTCCGCAGATGCTTGAGTTGGTGCGGACCGGCCGCTCGCCGGAGGAACTGGCCCGCGAGTTCGAGCCGACGGCGCAGTCGATCCGGAACTGTGTTGCCCACGCGAAGCGCGACAGAGGCCGCGGCGATGGCAGGCTGACCACGGCGGAACGCGAGAAGCTCAGCCGTCTGCGACGTGAGAACCGCCACCTTCGGCTGGAGCGGTAAATCCTCTCAAAAGCGCTTGGTTCGCTCGGAAGACGAACGCGATCCCACCGAAGGTTCCAGCTCGCGAGCGATCACCATCGCGAAGCGATCCCCCGGAGGGAAATGGTGCGAAGCGGCATCCGCGCAGTATCCGATTGCCACCATGTCTCGCCTGCTGGGTGTCTCCTCCGGTGGGCTACGTTGCGTGGATGAAGCGCCGGCCGTCCCAGCGGGCACAAGCTGATGCGACGCTGATTGCGGAGATCCGTGCCGCGCACGGGGCCTCGCGCGGCACCTACGGAGCGCCGCGCGTTCATACCGAGCTGGCCGCCAACGGCCTTCGCGTTGGCCGCAAGGGCCGAGGCTGTGCCGCGACGTCATGATCGGCAATTCGCTTCTCGAACTCGGCCACGCGGGTTGGGCGCGCCGCCGGTACCGGCGCTTGGAACGTTCTCGCTCACCATCTTCCGGATCGCCTCCGCGCGATCCCAGGCGACGTAACCTTCGTGTGCGCCAGGCCGCAGCGCCAGCCATTCCGAGCGTGGCTTTCGCCGGGCACACGCCCTGGCTCCCGCACCGTCATAATGCACCGAGACGCCCGTCTTGCCGTACGCGTATGCACCTCCATAGGCAGGGTTGGCGATAAACTCGTGGAGGGTCGAATATCGCGGGGGACGCCATTCTACTGGCCCGCCGTTGATCCTGGTCGGGAGGTCCAGCTTGTGCTCGAGAAACCAAAAGAGCGCCTGCCGAACACTGCCAAGTTCGGCGACTTTGTCGATGGCGAGCGTGATCGCCGCTTGGACCCGGCGGTCGGGATCCTTCTCCAGCCGCGCGCCCGACTTGGCGAAGCCGACCGGTGCCGCGACCACGAGTTCACCGCGCCGCCCCTTCTCATAGCGCGCAAACAGCGAGCGCTGCCGCAGCAGGTCAAGCTCCTATTCGTTGAGACTCCCCTTCAGCCCCAGAAGCAGCCGGTCATTGCCCTGCCGGGGCGCATAGACAGATTCCTGATCGACCAGCAGTGTATCAACAACGCGGCACATCTCGACAAGCTGTTACCAGTCACGGCTGTTGCGGGCAAATCGCGAGACCTCCCGGGCCGCCACCGCACCACCCTGCCGAGGCAAACTTCGGCGACCATGCGCTCGAAACCAGCGCGTATGGTCCCGCCCGCCGCCGAGCAGCCGAGGTCTTCATCGATGACCTCGATCTCCGACCAACCAAGCTGCGCCAGACGGTCGCGCATCGCGTACTGGAGTATCTGGCCTCGCGGTTGTGCTGGACCTGATGGGCCGAGGACTGGCGCACATAGAGCATTGCCTTGCGCGCCCGGTGTTGCGCGCCGATCTTGTCAGCGCTCACCGCTGTCGCCCTCCGGGAGTTCGTTCGGCTCCAGGCCCGTGCCGCCGGCGTGCGCAATCAGCAATCGGGTGAGCAGGCTGGTCAGCGTCTGCCGCGTCTGATCCGGCAGGATACTCCATCCGGGTGCGGCGCCTGATGCCGCAAGGGCAGATACCGTCGCAACCGGCTCCGTCGCCAGCTGTGCCGGGCGGCAGGCAGCGGTGTCCAGCATCCAGACCGGAACCTCCTGAACACGAGCAACAGCCGCACCTAAAAGACTGCAGCGTGCCGCCGCGCCGCTCGTTCTCTCGATCACCTCGTGAATGCGAACACGTTCCCGGCGCCGACAAGCCTGCCGCCGTGTTCGCGGCCGTCAAGGACGAGCCCTTCGGGCGGCCGCAAGGAGCGGCCGTCCTTGACCGCCGCTGCGCGCCGCCATCGCAGCTTGGTGTGGGTTGCAACGAAAGACCGGCTCTGCCAGAGGAGCCGAACTAAAGAATGGTTGGGAACAGGAGGACAAAATGCCAACCCATCAGGTATCATAAACCCAGACACTCACCTATCCGCTAAACCGGGGCAGTTCAGAAAAACGCCTCTCAACCGACTAACTGGTCTGATTTGGATCGATCGGCTTTTATTCGGGCGGCACATCCTCCCAGTAGTGATGCGCGTAGTGCAGCCGGCATGCGGCGCGGAGCGCCTCCTCGCTCATGACGCCTTCCCGGCCGGGCGCCAGCGGTGACAGATCCATCGGCAGCGCTCCATCGATAATCCAAGCCGCCAGCACCTCGCCGATCGCCGGCGCGATAGACAAACCGCCGACGCAGCACCCGCCCGCCACATAAAGCCCACGCACGCCCGGCACCGCGCCCACCGTATGCTCGCCATCCGCCGTCATAGTCGGCAGGCCGCCGCGATGCACTCGCACCGCGATCTCGCCTGGTACGCGTTGCAACACCGGCAACTGTTGGCGCACGCTATCGGCCAGGCGCCGCAGCACGCCGAAATCCAGCTCCAACTCGGCGATGTCGAACCCGGTTGGCAACGCGGCGGCGTCGTATTGCACCGGATCCGCCTCATAGCCGCCCAGCATCAGCCCGCCATCGTCCGGCCGCACATATACATTCGCATCGATAACGCGCGTGATCGGCTGCAGCGGTTGCACGCCGTCGATCGGCTCGGTGATCATCAACTGATGCCGCGTCGGCACCACGGGCACGCGCGCACCGCTCAGCGCGGCGACGGCGCGCAGCCAGGCGCCGGCCGTATCCACGACAGTCTCGCAGCGTATCGTGCCGTGCTCGGTCTCCACGCCGGCCACTGCGTCGCCCCGCAACGCGATACCCGTCACCCGCGTGTGCGGCAGCATCGTCACGCCTAGCCGCTCCGCCGCGCGCGCATACAGCGTCGGGATCTGCGACGGCTCCAGATAGAGATCGGTCGGACAGTAATTCACCGCCAGGATCCCGGCAGTTTCCAGGAACGGGTTCATCGCCCGTGCTTCGTCCGGCGAAATCTCTTGCAGGCCCGTCTGCAACCGCCGGCCGCGCTCGCGCTCGCGAGCCAATTGCTCCACATGCTCAGGCCGCCGCGCGATCTTCAGCGCCCCCGGCTGGTAAAACACCAGCGTCTCGCCGGTCTCCTGCGCGAACGTCTCGATCTTGCGCACGGCTCGCTTGGCCAGCGCGGTCATCAGGTCGGTGCCCCGGGCCTGCGATGTGAGACCCGCAGCGCGTGGTGAGGTTTGTGAGCCCAGCGCGTGCTGATCGAGCAGCGCCACGCCGCGGCCTGCCTTCGCCAGGTGAAAAGCTGTACTGGCGCCGAGCGCCCCTGAGCCTATCACCACGCACTCCGCCGCCTCGATCATCCTCTCCTCCTCAACTTGCGACACGTCCCGGGCCAAGACGCAGTTCCAGATAACGTGCGCCTTTCGCCAGGGGCCATGCCATAACCAGATACATCCCGCCGACCAGCAGATAGAGTTGCATAGGGGTGAAATACTCGCTGCTGAGGTCGCGTGCACGCAGCATCAACTCGGGCGCGGAGATCAGCGACGCCACCGAGGTGTCTTTCAGCAGCGACACGGCATAATTCGCCATCGGCGGCACGATGATGCGCAGCGCCTGCGGCAAGATGATGCTCCGCATCGCCCGCGCGTTAGTCATGCCGATGGCGAGCGCTGCCTCGCGCTGGCCGCGATGGATCGCGCCAATGCCTGCCCGGTACACCTCGGCCATGTATGCGGCGTAGTTCAGGCCAAGCCCGACCACCGCCGCGGTGAAGGCGGTCAGCACGAGCCCGGCCGACGCGAGGCCGAAATAAATCAGGAACAACTGCGTTAGTGCCGGCGTGCCGCGCACCAGCTCGATATACGTGCCGGCGGCGCGCGCGACGGTCGGCCGATGCGAGATGCGCGCCAGCGCCAGCAGCAACCCTGCGCTGATGCCGATCAGGTAAGCGAACACCGTCATCTTCAGCGTGCCCCCCGCAGCCACCAGAAGCTGCGGCATCCACTCGCGCAGATCGGCCCAGCTCATGCCGGTCGCTCCCGCGCTGTGCGACTCTCCAGCCGGTGCACCAGATGCCCGAGCGGCAGGCTCATTGCTAAATAGAGCGCGGCCACCATTAGGTAGATCTGTGTGCTGAGATAGGTCTGGTCCACCAGCATATGCGCGCGGAATGTCAGTTCCGGTGCGGCCACCGAGGATGCAACCGAAGTGTCCTTCAACAGCCCGATGGCGAAATTGCCCAAAGGCAGAAGGATCACCCGCATCGCCTGCGGCAGGATGATGATGCGCAGCGCCTGCATCCGTGTCATGCCGATCGACAGCGCCGCTTCGGTTTGGCCGCGATGCACTGCCTCAATGCCCGCGCGGAACACTTCGGTCAGATACGCGCCGCCATTGATACCGAAGCCGATGATCGCCGCCGGTATCGGGGCCAGCTTTACGCCGAGCTGGGCAAGTCCGAAATAGATTATGAAAAGCTGGGTCAGCACCGGCACCGAGCGGAACACATCGACATACAGCGTGCCGAGCGCGCGCAGCAGGCGGAAGCGGGCCGTGCGCAGCACCGCGCCCAGCATTCCCAGCATCACCGCCACGACAAACCCGCCGAGCGTGACGATGATCGTCATTTCGACGCCCAGCAGCAGCGTTTCGAACAGATAGGGGAATTGCGCGATGGTGCGCGCCCAGGGGCCGGCGTGATTCATCCCTGCGCGGCCTGAAACACCTGCCGGCCGATCACCGCACGCAGGAACTCGCGGGTCCGCGGGTGTGACGGCGCGCGGAAGATCGCGTGCGGCGGCCCTTCTTCCAAAATCTGTCCGTGATCCATGAACACCACGCGGTCCGAAACGTCTTCGGCAAACTGCATCTCGTGGCTGACGATGATCATCGTCATGCCTTCCGCCGCTAGTTGGCGCATCACCGCCAGCACTTCACCCACCAACTCCGGATCGAGCGAGGAGGTCGGTTCATCGAACAGCATCAGGGCGGGACGCATCGCCAGAGCGCGGGCGATCGCCACCCGCTGCTGCTGCCCCCCGGACAGCATATCGGGATAAACATCCCGCTTGTGCACGAGGCCGACTTTCTCCAGCAGGGCCAGCGCTTCGCGGCGCGCCTCGGCGCCAGGAATGCCGAGCACCTTGATCGGCCCGACGGCCACATTGTCCAACGCGCTCAGATGTGGAAACAGGTTGAAGCGCTGAAACACCATGCCTATGCGCGCGCGCATCCGCGCCAGCTCGCGGTCGCGCATCTCCACGCGGCGTCCGCCGGCCGGCTTTTCGCCGATCGGCTGGCCGTCGATCAGTATGTGACCGCTGCTCGGACGCTCAAGCCAGTTGATACAGCGCAGCAGCGTGGTTTTGCCGGAGCCCGACGGGCCGATGATAGAAACCTTCTCGCCGGGCTGGATGTCGAGATCGATGCCTTTCAGCACTTCCAGCGTGCCGAATCGCTTGTGCAGATCAACGATTCGCACAAGCGCCCTGAGCTCCCCGGCGATTTGTGCCGTCACGCAAACAGCGATGAGTAATCCTTCGCCGTATGCGCTCCGGCGCCGATCGGATCGTCGTTCGCGTCGCGGTCAACGCCGATGCGCGGGTTGGGGTCGGGCGGCACCAGATAGTCAGGATTGCCGACGCCGTATTGCGCCAGGAATTTGGCGTTCAGCTTGGTGCGCCACAGCCACTTCACCCCGGCATTCACCGCATCGAACAGGTCAGGGTTGTCCTGGTTCATCCCCATCACCGTGTCCTGCTTGCTGGTGAGCTGCGGGAACGCTGCATCATGCACCACCGGAACTTGTTTCAAGCCCCAGCCGGGGTTCTGCAGGATCATGTAATCGACGGTCGGCGCGTCCAGCACCGCATAATCGAGCCGACCGGCCACCACGTCGCGAATGCAGGCGTCGCTGGTATCATACAGCTTCACGTCGGTCGTGCCAGGCACCTTCTTCATCTCGGGCACGATGGTAAAACCGGTCACCGTGCCGATGCTGTGTCCTTTCATATCGCCGATCGTCAGCTTGTCCAGTGGATTGTCTTTCTTCATCGTCGCGAAGGTGCCGGCATAGTAAATCGCGTCCGTCAGCAACATCACCTTGGCGCGCACCGGCGTCCACCCCATGTTGCCCAGCATCACATCGGCGCGCCCGCTGCGGATGCTTTCGATCGTCGCCGACCATTCCATGAGCGATGGCTTCACCGACAGGCCGAGCTTTTGGCCGATGGCGTCGATCATCTCGCCATCCGTGCCGATCAGCTTGCCGTCCTTAATGCTGGTCATCGGCATATCGCCGTTTATGGCGACGGTCAGCACGCCGGGCGTGACGGTCTTGAACTCCGGTGCGGCAGCGGCGCGGTAAGCGCGCAGCGCGCCCAAAGCCGTGCCGGCAACGGCTGCCTGCCGCAAGAACACGCGCCGATTGATGGATGTGTTCATTGTTCCCCCCTCGCGGCCTTTGCCGGCCGCCTGTTATGCCCTTTGTCATCATGCCGATTCTATCCGTGCGCGCAAGCGGGCCCTTGCCAAGACGCAGTCAGCCAGGCTTTGCTGTCCCAGTATAGAACGTTTCCCAACGCAAACCGCCCTTGGTGAGAATAAGAAAAGCCAAATACTGCCGCTCCTCGACGATCGCCTTGCCGATCAGCCGTTCGACATCCGCTGGCGAAGTGACCGGCACGCCGTCGATGTTAGTGATCACGTCGCCCGGTTGGATATCGCGTTCGCCGGCTTCCGTACCATTCGTCACCAGCACGACGAGGGCGCCGGTCTGGTCAGGCGGCAGCTTGTAGCGTTCGCGCGCTGCATCGGTGATCTCAGCCAGGCCCATCCCGAGGTCAGGCGACGGCGCGACCGCCACCATGGAGGGGTCCGCCATGGTGTTCGCGCTCGAGGAACTCAAGTCGGGCCATCCACCCACCTTCACTTTCGCCGTCAGCGGCGCACGATTGCGCCACAGGCCGAGTCCGATGCTTTGCCCCGGAGTCATCTGCACGATGGACCGGATCAGCTCGCGCGTGTCGGCCGGCATGGTGCCGTCCGTCGCCAGTATGACATCGCCCGGGCGGAGCCCCGCTTGCTGGGCCGGCCCGCCAGCATCCACCGCCTTGATAATAACACCGGCGATCCGCGGCAGCGCGAAAGCCTTGGCGATATCCGGCGTGACATCCTGGCCGGTGATACCGATCCACCCGGGCGCCGGCAGATGCGGATCGAGGAGATGCTTCACCACGAACGCGACGTCGTTCGACGGAATCGCATAGCCTATCCCGATGTCGCCGCCGCCGGTCTGGGTATAGAGCGCGGTGTCCACGCCCACCACCTGACCCTGCATGTTCACCATCGGTCCGCCGGAATTGCCGGGATTGATGGCAGCGTCGGTCTGAATGTCGTCGTCGAACGGCGTCTGATTGAGGTTGCGGTTGAGCCCGCTGACAATGCCGTGGCTCACCGAGGTGCCGAGGCCATATGGATTGCCGATCGCCAAAACCAGGTCGCCGATGCGGAGCTTGTCGCTATCGGCAAAAGCGAGCGCGGGCAGCTTGCGGCCGACAGTCACTTTCAGCACCGCCAGGTCCACCAGATGACCGGCGGCGACCAGATGCGCACGCGCCTGGGTCTTGTCGGCGAAGCTCGCGACGATCTCGATCGCCCCCTGGATCACGTGCCGGTTGGTCACGATGATGCCTGACGGATCGACGACGAAGCCGGAACCGAAGAAGCGCAGCCGACGAGCCGCCGCCTCCCCGCCGCTCGGGTTCATTGCCTCGACCTTGACGACTGAGAGGTTGACCACCGAGGGCAGCACGCGGGCCAATACACCGGCATAGTCGCGTGCGCAGGCGCAAGAAACGCCTGTCGGGGCCGCGCGGGCCGGACTCGCCAATACTGCGAACAGCAGCAGCAGGATTATGCGCCGCATCAGGTCGTCTCCCCCGTCGAAGCAGTACTTGCGCCGCATGGCCGGCGACTGTCATCATCCTGCCCCGCTTTGAGCACCGACGGCCAAGGAGGCCAACCCGATGGAACGTCGCACCTTCCTGGCCGGAGCCGGGGCTGCCACTGCGGCGCTTGCTACTCCTCGTATCTCCCGCGGCGCCGGCCAGCGGGTGCTTAAATTCATCCCGCAATCGGACCCGACCATTCTCGATCCGATCTGGACCACCGCTTATGTCACCCGTAACCACGGGTTCATGATCTTCGACACGCTGTATGGCATCGACCATACCTACAAGCCGCAGCCGCAGATGGTTTCAGGTCATACCGTCGAGGACGACGGCAGGCGCTGGACGCTGACGCTCCGCGACGGCCTCGCCTGGCATGACGGCGAGAAGGTGCTGGCGCGCGACTGCGTCGCCTCGATCCAGCGCTGGGGCAAGCGCGACCCCTTCGGTCAGACGCTGCTTCTCTACACCGACGAGCTTTCCGCGCCGGACGACAAGACCATCGTCTTCCGCCTGAAGAAACCGTTCGCCCTGCTGCCCGACGCGCTCGGCAAGCCGGGCAGCAATTTCGCCGCAATGATGCCCGAGCGTCTCGCCAGCACCGATCCATTCAAGGCGATCACCGAGATGGTCGGCAGCGGCCCGTTCAAGTGGAACGCCAAGGAACGGGTGGTCGGCGCACTGGCAGTTTACGAACGCAACGACGCCTACAAGCCGCGCGGCGGCGGCGCGCCCGACTGGACCTCAGGCCCCAAGATTGCCAATTTCGATCGGGTCGAGTGGCATGTGATCAAGGATCCGGGCACTGCCGTCGCAGCAATGCAGAACAAGGAAATGGACTGGTGGGAAAATCCTACCGACGACATGCTGCCGCTGCTGCGGCAGGGCACGGCCGTGCGGATCATCGATCCCACCGGCCTGATGGCCTGCATGCGTCTCAATGAACTGTGGCCGCCGTTCGATAATCCTGCCATTCGCCGGGCGATGCTCAAGGGAATTGACCAGCGCGAATTTATGGAAGCGGTTGCCGGCACCGACCCGAGCCTCTGGCACGTGCCCGCCGGCATCTTTACCCCCGGCACGCCGATGGCGAGCACCGCGGGTCTCGATGTGTTCACCACGCCGCGTGACTACGCCGCGGTGAAAAAGGAGATCGAGGCCGCCGGTTATAAGGGCGAGAAGGTGATCCTGTTGGCTCCCACCGATTTCCCCCTGCTCAAGGCCGAGGCGGATGTCTGCGCCGACCAGATGAAGAAGATGGGGCTGAACGTCGATTACCAGTCGATGGACTGGGGGACGGTCGTGCAGCGCCGTGTCAAGATGGACCCGCCGGACAAAGGCGGCTGGGGTGTGTTCAACACCTTCTGGGCCGGGCTCGACCAGGCCAATCCCGTCGGCCACGTATTCCTGCGCGGCAACGGCAAGGATGCGCTGATGGGCTGGCCCACCGCTCCGAAGATCGAGGCCCTGCGGCAGCAATGGATCGACGCACCGGACGTCGAAGCGCAACAGAGGATCGCCGTAGAGTTGCAACTGCAAGCGCTGCAGGACGTGCCCTATGTCCCGCTCGGCCAGACCTTCTGGTCCACGTCGTACCAGCACGACATAACCGGCGTGCTGGACGGCTACGGCCCGATCTTCTGGAACGTAAGACGGACCTGACAGGCAGCCTTGGGCTTCCCTTATGATCGCCCTGCACTCGCCATGGCGGCCTTCGCTGCCTACGCCGGCCATGACCGTCCAGCGCCAGCATAGCTTCCCGGGCAAAATCCAGCCATAACGCCCCCGGGCAGCCATTCGGGGCAGCCCAGGAGCGAGCCCATGACCCCGACCATTCCGTGGACCCCTGACGGCTGGCGCACCCGCCCGGTCCGCCAGGCGCCGGCCTATCCCGATGCCGCCCAGCTCGAGGCGATCGAACGCAAGCTGCGCCGCTACCCCCCACTGGTCTTTGCCGGCGAGGCGCGGCGGCTGAAGGCTGCGCTGGCGACGGCGGCGGAAGGCAAAGCCTTCGTCCTGCTCGGCGGCGACTGCGCCGAAAGTTTCACCGATTTCACCGCCAACATCCTGCGCGACACCTTCCGAGTGCTGCTGCAAATGGCCGTGGTGCTGACCTTCGGCGCCAGCCTGCCGGTGGTGAAGATGGGCCGCATGGCCGGCCAATTTGCCAAGCCGCGCAGCTCCGATAGCGAAACCCAGGATGGTGTCGCGCTGCCCAGCTACCGCGGCGACATCATCAACGGACCGGATTTCACCGCGGAAGCACGCATCCCCGACCCGGCGCGCATGGAACTCGCCTATTTCCAGTCGGCCAGCAAGCTCAACCTCCTGCGCGCCTTCGCCTCCGGCGGCTATGCCGACCTGCACGAGGTGCACCGTTGGAATCTCGGCTTTGTCGAGCGCTCGCCACTCGCCGACCGCTACCGCGACATCGCGCACCGCATCGACGAGACGCTGTCCTTCATGGCCGCGTGCGGTATGACCAGCCAAACGACGCGCGACATGCGGGAGACAGACTTCTACGTGGCGCATGAGGCGCTGCTGCTGCCCTACGAACACGCGCTGACCCGCGTCGATTCCACCACCGGCGAATGGTATGGCTGCTCGGCACATTTCCTCTGGATCGGCGACCGCACCCGTCAGGCCGACGGCGCGCATGTGGAGTTCCTGCGCGGACTGAAAAACCCGATTGGCATGAAGGCAGGCCCGAGCCTGGAACCCGACGACTTGCTGCGCATCCTCGACCTGCTCAACCCGGCCAACGAGGCGGGACGCATCACGCTGATCAGCCGGATGGGCGCCGAAAAGGTGGAGAAGCGCCTGCCGCCGCTGGTTCGTGCCGTGGAGCGGGCCGGCCACAAAGCGGTATGGATCTGCGACCCGATGCACGGCAACACGATCTCCACCGCCGCCAACCTGAAGACGCGCAGCTTCGATGCGATCCTGTCGGAGGTGCGCAGCTTCTTCGGTATTCATGCCGCGGAAGGCACCTGGGCCGGCGGCGTGCATGTGGAGATGACCGGGCAGAACGTGACCGAGTGCACGGGCGGGGCGCACCGCCTCACCGAGGCGGACCTCTCGCAGCGGTACGAAACCTTCTGCGACCCGCGGCTCAATGCCGAGCAGTCGTTGGAGCTCGCCTTCCTGGTGGCCGAGGAGCTGAAAGAGCGCCGCCTGGGGGCTTCGCTGACCGGCCACGCCCCGGCGGTCGCCGCGCAATAGGGTCATGAACGCGGACCGCGCCGCATCGATGCGCGCGCTGGAAGCCGATATCGCCGCCCGCGGCGACAGCTATTTCAGCCGCACGAGGGAAGTGGTCGAGCGGTTCGGCGACAAGCGGGTCACCTATGCGGTGTTCCTCCGCCGCCCGGTGATTTCCGCCCCGCGTCTGATGCTGAACTGGTTGGACGAAGTCGCGGCCGCGCGCGCGACCCGGTTCGACAACGACTTGGTGTTTCAAGAAGGAAGCTGGGTCGGCGCCGGCGAGCCGATCGTGTATATAACCGGCAGCTTCGTGCATCTCTCCGACCTGGAGACCATCCTGCTGCAGAAGCTCGGACCGGCCTGCGTCGCTGCGCACAATGCCTATCAGATGTGCCTCGCGTTGCCGGAGGCCGAGTTCCTCGGCATGGAGGCGCGCCACTGTGCCGGGGCCGAAATGCAGGAGATGATGGCCTACGCGGCTTCGGTCGGCAGCACCGCGGCGAAGCTCGAAGGCGCCAGGGGCTTTGTCGGCAACGCCAATGACGGCACGGCGCATTGGTTCGGCGCCGCGCGCGGTTTCGGCACCATGCCGCATTCGTTGATCGGATATGCCGGCTCGACTGTGCGGGCCGCGGAGATGCTCCACGCGACCTTCCCTGACCTGCCGCTGACGGTGCTGGTCGATTATTTCGGCCATGAGATTACGGATGCGCTCGCGGTTTGTGCACGCTTCGCCGATCTCGCGGCCGCCGGCCGGCTCGCGGTACGGCTCGATACCCATGGCGGGCGATTCCTGGAGGGGCTCGATCCGGCCGAAAGCTACGCGGTGCTCGAACGGCACGCGCCGGGAGCGATCCGCCGATATCGGAGCGAGACCGAACTGCGTTATCTGGTCGGCACCGGCGTCTCGGCCGCTGCAATATGGCGTGCGCGGGAGGCGCTGGACGCCGCCGGCTATCCGCGCGTGCGGATTGTCGTTTCATCCGGCTTCGGCGTGGACAAATGCCGCGTGATGGCTGATGCAAGGGCGCCGATCGACGCCGTGGGGACGGGCAGTTTCATTCCGGATACCTGGCACGAAACCTATGCCACGGCCGATATCGTCGATTACGATGGCGTGCCGATGGTGAAGATCGGCCGCGAGTTCCTGCTGCGCAAAAACGGCGTTCGCAAGAAGGGGTAGTTTGCTACCGTCCTGTCATGAGCGGGATGCGGCAATCACTCAGGCACATCCGAAGCCCCCTGTCCGAGTGCGCGCTGCATCGTCACCACATCCAACCAACGCCCGAATTTCAGCCCCACGGCACGCATCGTTCCGGCCATCTGAAACCCCAGGCTCGCATGCACCCCGATCGAGCCGGCATTCTCGGAATCGCCGATCACCGCGATCATCTGCCGGAAGCCCTGCCCGGTGGCATCCGCGATGAGCTGCGCTACCAGCCCCTTGCCCACACCCTGACCGCGGACGTCCTCGCGGACATAGACGCTATTCTCGACGGCAAAACGATAGGCCGAGCGATCGCGAAATTGCGTATAGTAGGCGTAACCCAGAACGCCGGTTGCGTCTGTGGCGACCAGCCAGTCCCAGCCACGATCGACCACTTTACGGAAACGCTGCGATATCTCCTCGACCGGCGGCGGCTCCTCCTCGAAAGTGCCCGTGCCATTCAGCACGTGATACGCATAGATCGACTGGATCTCGGGAATGTCCGCGTCGGTGGCGGGTCGGATCTGCATGCTGGCTCCGGGGCGTCGGTCACACCGGCAAGCCCAGCACAGCGGCGGCGTCACAGGCAAATCCCAGCAGAGCACTGTCGCGGCCGTGCGCGGCAACCAGCGACAGCCCGACCGGAGCTCCTTTCACATTGGCAACCGGCAGGGTGACCTCGGGCAGGCCGCAAAGGCTGGCGATGGCTGTCACCCCAATCGTGGCCTGACGGACCGCATCCTGCTCCGCCCGGCCGGCGGTCAGCAGCGGCGCCGGACAGGGACTGGTCGGGTAAACCAGCACCGCATCGCCGGCGAGCAGGGGATTGATCCGGGCCTGAAGCACCCTGCGGAAAGCACGCCCTTGCGCAGCCGCGGCTGGCTCGAGGGTGCGCGCCGCGGCGAAGCGCTCCGCCACGCCGGGGCCGAACCGCGGCTGCGTGGCCTCGATCCAGTCGCCTAGCGTGGCCCAGGCCTCCTCCGCCTGCACGGTGCGAAAGTGATCGAAGAAACTATCGATGCCTTCCGGCGCCAGGCGCAGCCCGATGGTCCGGCCGCGGATCTGTTCCAGCCGCTCGAGCCGCAGGCGCAATGCTTCGGCCACTTCCGGCTGAGCGTTGACCCAGGCCTCCTCAAACCGGAGCATCGGCCCGGCCAGTTCCTGGCGGGACCCGCCCAACAGCACCTCCCCTACCCCGGCGAGCATGGAGGCGGTGCGGGCGAACCAACCGCAGGTATCGAGGCTCGGGGCCAGTGCGCGGGCGCCGGCAAGCCCGACGGCACCGAAGCTCGGCCGGATACCGAACAGGCCGCAGTAACTGGCCGGGATCCGTACCGACCCGCCGGTATCAGAGCCGAGCGCGAAATCGACCAGCTCGGCCGCCACCGCCGCGGCGGAGCCGCAGCTCGACCCGCCCGGGAAGCGGTCCGTGGCGCGTGGGTTGAGCGGCGTGCCATGCCAGATGTTTTCGCCGCTCAGACCATAGGCCAGTTCCACTGTCTTTGTCTTGCCGGTCAGCCGCGCGCCGGCCTGCAGGAGGGAAACGATCGCCGGGGCGGTTGCGACGGCCGGTTGGTGCGTGCGCGCCCAATCGGGATTGCCGCAGGTCGTGACGGTTCCAGCCGTATCAAAGAGGTCCTTCACGGCAAAACTCAGCCCGGACAGCCGGCCGCTCGCCAGCGGTGGCAGCTCCACAAGCGGCCCAGGAATAAAGGCCCCGACTGTGTCCTCGGCTGGCGACATCACATCACCCCGTTGCTTTGTCTCCACCGCGGATCGGGCCCGAGACGCTGACGAAATCGCTTTTCCGTGATCATGCTTCATGTCATAGAAGGTGCCAGCCGGGGGGTCGAAGAGAATTTTCATAAGTCTGTCGTAGTTCGTTTGCTCTTGGACACTGGATGGCGGCATAATGGCGGAGAGTTAAGCTGGCGGGACTGGATCGCTCTGCCGGTCCATTCCGATCGGAAACCCTGCCGCTGTCGCCGGCCGCTGAGAGGGATCGCGCGTGGACCTGTCCGACGGAATAAACTCGGGTCCTGTGGGCCGGGAGAAACTATCCGAAGCTGGGCCGGGCAACATCGTCCCCCGTTACCGGGGCGACGAAGGCCTGCATCCGCGGTTGCAGGCCGTCATCATGGCCGCCCGCTACTACGGGCTGGAACTTGATCCGGCCGAATTCCGCAATACTGACAACAGTGCCGATCCCTCGGCCGCCTCGCTCTCGGCCTGGGCCCAGAATACCGGAATGTGGTCGCGCGCCGTGCGCCTGCGCTGGCGCCATCTGTTGCGCTTCCAGGACGCCGGCCCGGCCGTGCTGCTGTTCAACGACGGCAGTGCGGGCCTGCTTGTAGGCTCGAATTCCGAGCACAAGGTTGTCTTCATCAAGGACCCGGTGGCACCGGAAGGGGAAGCCGCGGTCGCCGTTGATGAACTCCGGCTGTCCGAGGTCTGGTCGGGTGAGACGGTCCTGCTCCGGGCCAACCGCGGCCTTGCCGAGGCCGATGCCCCATTCTCGATGCGCTGGTTGGCCGGGCTGGTCCTGCATGAGCGCAAATCCCTGCGCGATATAGGGATCGCATCGCTGACCATGAGCTTCCTTGCCATTTTCCCGCCACTCGTGGTCATGACAGTGGCGGACAAGGTGCTGGAGCATCACAGCTACTCCACCCTAACGGTACTCGCCGTCCTCATGGGTATTTTCATCCTGTATGAGACACTGCTCGGCTTCGCCCGCCGGCTGATCGTGCTCACCGTCGGCGTGCGGATCGACACCAGGCTGAACCTGCACGTGTTCAACCGACTTATCCGCCTCTCGCTCGATTACTTCGAACGCCACCCGGCCGGCGAGACGATGTACCGCATCAGCCAGATCCACCGGGTGCGCGAGTTTCTCACCGGCAAGCTGCTGACGACCTTCCTCGATTTGCTGACGCTGGTCGTGCTGCTGCCGTTCCTGTTCTGGCTGGACAGCACGCTGGCCTGGATTGTGTTGGTCTGCGCCTGTGTTATCGCGCTGATCATCTTGGCCTTCCTGAAACCGCTACGGCTTCTGCTGTTCCGCGTCATCCAGGCCGAGACCAACAAGAACGCGGCGCTCGGCGAAACGGTGTTCGGCGTCAGAACGGTGAAATCGCTCGCCCTCGAGCCGCAGCGCAAAGCGCTGTGGGACGAGCGGGTGGCCGAGGTCGGACGCTGGCGCCTGGCCTTCGGCCGGCTAGCGAACTGGCCGCAGACGCTGGTCACGCCGGTCGAGCGGTTCATGTGGATCGGCGTGATCATGATCGGCGTCTATATCGCGCTCCAGGACAGCAGCGGCTTCGCGATCGGCGGCTTGTTCGCCTTCATGATGCTGTCGCAGCGCGTCGCTCAGCCGTTGGTCGGCCTCGCCCGCCTGATCGAGGATTTCGAGGAGGTGGGCGGCGCCATCAATGAAGCCGCGGCGGTGCTCAACCGTCCGCTGGAGGCCGATGCGGCGTCCGGCGGCCTGCGGCCGAAATTCGCCGGAGCGATCAGTTTCGACGATGTTACGTTTACCTATGCGGGGACAAAAACACCGGCACTCGACCGGGTCACCTTCGCGGTCCCCGCCGGCACGATGTTGGGGATCGTCGGGCGCAGCGGGTCCGGCAAATCGACCATCACCCGGCTGCTGCAGGGGATCAACCGGGACTATTCCGGTTTCCTCAAGATTGATAATGCGGACCTGCGGGAGATCAACCTGCGGCACCTCCGGTCGAGCTTCGGCACGGTACTGCAAGATAATTTCCTGTTCCGTGGTTCGATCCGGGACAACATCATTGCCGGGCGGCCCGGACTTACGTTGGAGGATGCGGTGCGTGCCGCCCGTCTTGCCGGCGCGGAAGAGTTCATCGAGCGTATGCCGAACGGCTACGAAACCTATATCGAAGAAGGCTCGCCCAATCTGTCGGGCGGCCAGAAGCAGCGTCTGGCGATTGCCCGCGCGCTCATTCAAGACCCGCGCATCCTCATCCTGGACGAAGCCACCAGCGCGCTGGACCCGGAAAGCGAAGCGCTGGTCAACGCAAATCTGTTGCGCATCGGCCGCGGCCGTACAATGGTGATCGTCTCGCACCGCCTCTCGTCACTGACGGAATGCGATCAGATCCTGGTGCTCGAAAAAGGCCGTGTCATGGATCTCGCGCCGCACCGAGTCCTGCTCGAACGCTGTTCGGTTTATCGGCAACTCTGGGCACAGCAAAACCGCCATCTCGAACCCCAAGGTCCTCGCCATGCAGCTCTCGCTCCCACGCTCGTCCAAGGGGACTGAGCTGTCGGCTGACCGGGATGATCCGGCGCTGCCCGTCATCCTGGAGTTCCAATCCCCATCGACGGCGGTGCTGAGCGCGCCCGTGCCGCGTTCGGCGCGCGGCACGGTGTGGATCATCGCCAGCATGTTCGCGGCGATCCTGCTGGCGCTCGGCCTGATTCCGGTTGACCGCGTGGTGAGCGCGCGGGGCGTGGTGGTGTCGAAAGCCCCGGTCCTGGTCGTGCAGCCGTTGGAAACCGCCATCGTCCGCTCGATCGACGTGCATGTGGGCGAGAAGGTGCAGGCCGGGCAGGTGCTGGCACAGCTCGATCCCACTTTCGCCACCGCGGATGTGGATGCGCTCGCCGCCCAGGTGTCCAACCTCCAGGCGCAAGTCAGCCGGATGCAGGCGGAAACCGAGGGGCGGCCGTTCATCTATACCGGGCTCAACACTGATCTTGCCCTGCAGGCGGCGATCTTCGCCCAGCGTCAGGCCGAATACGCCTACAAACTGCAGAATTTCCAGGAACGGATCGACAGTTTCGTCGCGCAGATCAAGCGTGCCAATAGCGACGCGGAAGGTTATCGCGACCGGCTGGAGGTTGCACAGAACGTCGAAAAGATGCGGCGCGACCTGGAGCGGCTACAGGTCGGCAGCAAACTGAACACTCTGGCCGCGATGGACAGCCGCGCCGAGATGCAGCGCAATTACGAGAGCGCCATCGAAACGGGGCAGTCGGGAGCGCGCGACCTCAAGGCGCTGCTCGCGGAACGCGATGGCTATGTTCAGCAGTGGCATGCCGATCTTTCCGAAAAACTCGCCGAAGCGGTCGGAAAACTTTCGGACGCGCGTGAGCAGCTCCGCAAGGCGCAGCTTCGCCGCCAACTGGTCGAGTTGCGTGCCGATCGCGACGCGACGGTGCTGACGATCGCCAGAGCCTCGGTCGGTTCGGTGCTGCAGTCCGGCGCACAGTTCATCACACTGATGCCGGCGGACGCGCCGCTGGAGGTCGAGGCAAATATCTCCGGCCGCGACGATGGCTACGTGCATGTCGGCGATCCGGTTGCGATTAAGTTCGATACTTTCCCGTATGCACGATACGGGTTGGCGTATGGCACGCTCAGGATCATCACAGCGAACAGCTTCACCGCGCAGGATCAGCACGCCATGGAAACAGATTCCGTGCCGATCGCGCCGAACGATACTGAACCCTATTATCGGGCACGAATCGCAATCGACCGGCTGGCTTTCCGCGGCGTGCCGGCGGATTTCCGGGTGACGCCCGGGATGCCGGTCACGGCGGATGTGAAAATCGGCAAGCAAACGGTGCTGAGATACCTCCTGAGCCGCGTCGTGCCGGTTGCAACCCAGGCGATGCGCGAACCCTGATGCTGGCAGTTGCCGATAACCGGTCCCAGCATGTTTGATGCCGTGACATTGGTTGTTTCGCCGCGCGCCGCGCTGCGCCGGGCGGTGCGGCTGACCGAACAGGGCAGGTTACAGCCGGCGTTCCGCCTGCTTTCGCGCGCCGCCCGCGCCGGCCTGGCCGAGGCGGAGTACCGTGTCGGCCGCTGCTATCTGGAGGGTGCCGGCGTCCCGCCCAGCCGCGCAGACGGCGTGCGGTGGCTCGAGCGGGCGGCCGAGCAGGGCTACGTCGAAGCGCAATCGATGCTGGCGATGCTGCTGATCCAAGGGATCGGCGGGTCGCGTTCACCCTCTGTCGCGCCGGGGTCGCGCGCCGCTGCGGCGCTGTTCTCCAGCAACGACAGCGACGGCAAGCCGGACTTCGAGACCGCGCTGAAATGGGCCAAGCGTGCCGCCGAAGGCGGTTCGGCCGACGGCCAGGCCGTGCTCGGCTATATACTCACCTCCGGCCCCGAAGCGATCCGCGACCCCGAAGCGGCCGAGCGCTGGTACAAGCTGTCGGCGGAAGCCGGATGCCCGCAAGGGGCTTTGGGATACGCGCTCTGCTTGTCGCGCAACGCGAAGGACCAAACGAAGCACCACGAGGTCGCCGCCTGGCTCCGGCGCGCCGCCGATGCCGGCCTGCCGACCGCCCTGTATTTGCTGGGTGTACTGACCGAGCGGGGCATCGGCGTTGCGGGCGACCGCGACGCAGCCACGGAACTCTACCGGCAGAGCGCGATCAAAGGCAACAGGTCGGGGCAAGCCCGCTGGGGGCTTGCGCTGCTGGAAGGCCTCGGGGTCAAGACCAACGTGGTGGAAGGCGAGTCCTGGCTGCGACGGGCCGCACTCGCCGGCGACCCCGAAGCCGCCGCGCTGGTCGGCGACCTCTACGCGAAGGGCGGGAACTTGCCGCCGAACTACGCCGAAGCCGCCATGTGGTTCCGTCGGGCAAGCGAGGCCGGGCACAAAGGCGCGGCGCGCGCGCTGGGCATGCTGTATCTGACCGGCGCCGGCGTACCGCGTGACCAGGAGGAGGCGGCGCACTGGTTCCGGCTCTCTGCCGATTCGGGCAGCCGCGAAGCGCGGGCGGATCTGGCGAACCTGCTGCTGAAGGGCGTCGGCGGCGCGGAAGATGCGCTGAAGACCCGGGAGTGGTTCGAGCAAGCCGCCGCCTCCGGCGATCTTGTCGCGGCCTTTAATTTCGGCGTCTGCCTCGCGGAAGGGATCGGCGTCGAACGCGACGAGCGCAAGGCCGCCGAGTGGCTGCGCCGAGCCGCCGATGGTGTCGTCAACGCACAGTACCTGGTACGGCCGGATGCTGCTCGAAGGCCGCGGGATCGATGCCGACCCCGAGGAAGGCCGCGCCTGGATCGCCCGCGCCGCCGAGATCGGCATGCCGGAAGCCGAGGTGACGCTCGGCGAGGTCATGTTAAACGGGCGGGGCGGCCCGCGCGATCATCCGGGGGCGCTGGCGCTGTTCGGGAAGGCAGCCGGGCGGGGCCATGTGGGCGCGATGTTCGCCCTCGCGGCGATGCATGGCGGCGGTCATGAGGTGCCGACCGATCGTCCGACCGCGCAACGCTGGTTTCGCGCTGCCGCGGAGCGGGGTCACGCCTATGCGCAGATGATGCTGGGCCGCTATCTGGCCCGCGGCCTGGCTGGCGAGACGGATTACGACCAGGCGCGGGCCTGGCTGGAGCGGGCACTGGCCCAAGGGTTGGCCGAGGCGCGCAGCGATATCGCCGCCCTGCCGCGCGTGGCCGCCGCGGTTCCGGAACCCGAGGCCCGGGCCGTCGGCACATAGGGTGTCTCACCTTCTCGGCTTCGGCCCCCCGCAACCCGCAAGGCCTGACGAACTGGCGCGCGAGGCGCTGGACCAAGGACAGACAATGCTTGTCCAGGGACACGGCGCCGAGGCGATCCGGTGGCTCGATCGGGCTTGCCGACTGGTCCCCGGTGATCCCGCATTGCAGCTCGCTTTGGCCGTGGCTTGTGTCGGCCGTGATAATCGCCGTGCTTGCGAGCTCTTCACGGCCCTCTCCGACGCGTGCGGCGTGGTCCGGGATGTATGGCTGGGCCTGGCCGGAACGCATCACGCGGTTGGTGACCACGCGGCAGCCGCGAAGGCGCTGAAGACGGCCCTGTCGCGGCACAGATTCGTGCCGGAGTTCATCACCCTAGCTGATGCTGTCGCTCGCGCGACCGGCGCGCCAGGTTGGTGCGGGATCGCCTCCGATAGTGATATCTTCATCGCTCTCGCCGATCATCGGGCCGTAGCGGAACTGATCGTAGGCGGGTGTGGCAAAATGCACGCCGTTTCGTCCGGCCGGCACAGGATGGCCGGTTTGCTCGCGGCCGGCTCGTCTCTGTCTGTCGTTGCGAACGGCCGCCATTTGCTCGGCAGCCCGCTCGACCTCGCTGCTTTTCGACGCATCGAAGGAGTTGTCTGGTCCCCCGACGGCGGGCTGGGCGGCTGGGCTTGGCAACCCGGCGATCCGGAGGCCGATCCGGTGCTGACGGTGCGAGCAGCGGCGGGCCGCACCGTGCAGATCCTTGCGTCGGAGCCCTCGGGCGGGAGCGGCGGTCTTGGGCGTCCGCGGGGTTTCTCGATCCCGTCCTCTCGACTGGCGGACTTGCGTGGGAGGCTGCGCGTTCAGGGCGGCGGACACGACCTGCTGGGCAGCCCGATCGATCCCGAGGCGGAGCGCCGCGAGGCACATGCCGCCGCGCGCGCCCTGTCGTGTCTGTTTCCAGCCGGCGCGGTTCGCTCGGCGGTCGCGCCCGCCGATATACCGCCTGCGGCGATCCCGATCGGCGCCGTTGGACAACGCCCGACACGGCGGAGCAGACTCCGGCGCCGCGAGGTGGACGTCGTTATCCCCGTGCACGATGCCGCGGCCGAGACATTGGCGTGCATCGATAGCGTCTTGGCCAGCATCGAAGCACCCAGCCGGGTCATCGTGGTGGACGACGGCTCGCGCGATCCGGCCCTGCGGCGGGCGCTCGACAATCTCGCTGCGCAGCGCCGTATCCATCTGCTTCGGCATTCCGAACCGCTCGGGTTTCCGACAAGCGCGAATGCCGGACTACGTGCCCCGCGTGGGCGCGATGTCGTGTTGCTGAACAGCGACACGCTTGTGGCGCCGGGCTGGCTGGCCGGGTTGCGTGAAGCTGCCTATGCCAGCGCCGATATCGGCACGGCGACGCCGTTTTCGAACAGCGGCACGATCGTCAGCTATCCCGGCCCGGCGGAGCGGAACGCCATGCCGGATGCGAATGAAACCAGGCGTCTGTCCGCGCTGGCACGCCGGGTCAACCGCGATGGTGTGGTGGAACTGCCAGTGGCGATCGGCTTCTGCATGTATATCCGTCGCGACTGTCTGGATGATGTTGGGCTTTTCCGGACCGATGTCTTCGCGCAAGGCTACGGCGAGGAGAATGATTTCTGCCTGCGCGCCCGGAACCTCGGATGGCATCACGTCGCCGCCACTGGCGTGTTTGTGGCTCATTCGGGCGGACGGTCGTTCGGCCCGGCACGCCACGCGCTGCTGGAACGGAACCAGTTGGTGTTGGGCCGACTACATCCCGGCTATACCGGGCTGATTGCTGACTGGGCGGCGAAGGACCCGCTGGCGGAGCCCCGCCGGCGTTTCGATGTTGGCCGCTGGCGCGCGGCCCGGCCGCGCCGCGGCGAAGCGGTGGTCCTGATCAGCCACGCCCAGGGCGGCGGCGTCGAACAATGCGTGAGCGTGTCGAGCGCGCGTCATCGCGCTGCCGGACGACGCTGCATCGTGTTGCGTCCGGATTCCGACGCCGTCGTGGTCGGCGATGAAGAAGGCACATATCCGAACCTGCGATACAGACTTCCGCAGGAAGAACCCGCATTGTTGCGTCTGTTGCGCTCCGAGCATCCGGTTGAAATGGAACTGCACCATCTGCTCGACCACAAACCGGCCATTCTGGATCTGATCTCGCGGCTCGCGCTTCCCTATGATGTGCACATTCACGACTATTCCTGGATCTGCCCCCGCGTGATCCTGATCGGCGCGGATCGTCGTTACTGTGGCGAACCGGACGCGACAGCATGCGATGCTTGCGTGGCCGATACCGGCAGCGCTTTCGATGAGATCATACCGGTCGCCGTTATGCGCCGGCGCTCGGCGCGTATTCTGCAGCAGGCAAGGCGCGTGTTGGTGCCGTCCGACGACGCTGCCACGCGCATGAGGCGGCATTTTCCGGACCTGCGGCCGACGGTCGTGCCGCATGAAGAGGATCTTTATCCGCCGCCGGACCGTCCTGCGCTTGCGCCGAACGGCCGCTGCCGCGTTTGCATCGTCGGGTCGATCGGGGTTGCGAAGGGCTATGATGTACTGCTCGGCTGTGCCCGTGACGCCGCGACGCGCGATCTGCCGCTGGAGTTCATAGTGGTGGGCCACACGATCGACGACCGACGCCTGATGGTGACCGGCCGGCTGTTCGTGACCGGAGAATTTCGCCCGCACGAGGCGCAGGCGCTGATCCGGTCCCAGAAGGCAACTCTCGGGCTCATTCCCTCGATCTGGCCAGAAACCTGGTGCTTCGCGCTCAGCGATCTGTGGCGAGCCGGATTGTCCGCCGCAGCGTTCGATATCGGTGCGCCGGCGGAGCGGATCCGCCGGACCGGACGCGGCGTTGTATTACCGCTTGGCCTGCGGCCGAAAGCGATCAACGACGCGCTGCTTACGGCCGCCCTGCAATCTGTCCGAAACGGGGCCCCGGTTCCCCGCTGGCCGCAACCGGATAATGTCGTCGAAAAACTTTCCGCTCACCGCCAAAACAGCGAGTCCTTGTATGTCTGATGTCGCCGTCGCCAGCCGCTCCCCGATCAAATCCCCGCTCAAGCCGAACCTACCCAAGCCGAACACGCCCGAGCCGGCCCAGGGCCGGATGACGGAGCTTAAGGTCTCCGGTCACCTGATGACATTGGATAGGGGACTGTTTTGTGTGTTCCAACCGCCAGGATCACCGAAGGCCGGGGCGAATGGCCTGCCGGGGATCCGGGTCTCGTTGGCGCCCGACCCGACGTCCCGGCCGGGCGCCGTCCGCATCACGACGTTCCGGGAGGACGGCTGGTTGGAGGGAGGCGACGGTGCCGCCCTGGTGCGGGTTGCCCAAGGCCCAGCCCAGGTGCTGGTGACCGTGTACCAAAATCCCGGCGCCGCGCCCGATGCCGCGCCACGGGTGCAGGTACTCCGCCTGAGTGCGGAGCCGACCGCCGCGGCGGCGCCCGTCGGTGCGCCGCCGGTTCAACCCGTTCGCGCGCCGGTGCAGGAGAGCGAACCCGAACTGGTGGCCCATGTGCAGCGTACGGGGGATGTCGGAGGCTCGTTCGGCGAGTGGATCGGCGTTCGCGGTTCCCAGCTTTGGATCGAGGGATTCGGCATCAGCCCGCGCAGCGAGATCGCGCCCGGCGAGATCGAATATCAAGCCGTATTGGGGCGCGGCTGGCTCTCTCCCTGGGTCAGCGGCGGTAAGTTCTGCGGCAGCCGGGGGATGGCTTTGCCGTTGCTTGGGATCAGGTTGCGGCTGACCGGGCAGGCCGCGAAAACCCATGACTGCTCCTACACGGCTACCTTCGTGGACGGCACGACCGTGGGGCCGGTGCCGGAAGGCGAGGCGTGCGAGGCTGAGAGCCTCGCGGCGCTCGAGGCGTTTCAGGTGACGCTGCACCGTCGCGCCCATTCGAAAGAAGCCTCCGCTGCCGCACCGAAGCAGGAACCGGCTCGCCGGCCGGCGAAACGCAATCGCTAACACCTGCGACGCGAAATCCCGTGAAATACCTCTTCGTACACCAGAACTTTCCTGGTCAGTTCCTGCACATTATCCGGCGACTCGCCGCGGTGAAAACCAATGATATCGTATTCATAACAGAGCCCAACCAGAATCTGGTCGGGGGCGTACGAAAGGTTCCCTACGCGCGCCCGGCCGCGAGCCCGGCTGAGACCCATCTGATCGCCCGGGACCTGGATGCCGCGGGCCGCCGGGCGGAAGCGGTTGCGGCTACTGCTGCGCGGCTGAAGGCGCTCGGTTTCGAACCGGACATCATCATCGGCCATCACGGCTGGGGCGAGCTGCTCAACCTGCCGGACGTTTTTCCCGGCACGCCACTGCTGGGATACATGGAATTCTACTATCGTACGGAAGGAGCCGATGTTGGGTTCGACCCCGAGTTTCCGAGTGCCACCGACGACTGTCCGAGGATTCGCGCGAAAAATGCGATCAATCACCTCGCCCTGACCTTGGGCGGGCATGGCCAGACTCCGACGCGCTGGCAGCTTTCCACTTACCCCGACTGGGCGCAAAAGCAGATCACGTTGTTGCCGGAAGGCGTCAATCTGGATGTCTGCAAGCCGGATCCTTCGGTCCGGCGCAAGCCGCTGACCATCGGCGACAAGACGATCGCCCCGGATGCAAAGCTCGTGACATTCGTGGCGCGAGACCTGGAGCCTTATCGCGGCTTTCACGTCATGATGCGCGCCTTGCCGTATCTGCAGCGAGCCCGCAAGGATGTTGTCGCGGTGCTTGTCGGCGGCGATGGCGTGAGCTACGGCAGCCCGCCGGCGCGCGAAACGTGGCGACAAGTGATGTTGGCCGAACTGGGCGACAAGCTCGATGCAAGCCGGGTGGTGTTTCCGGGTCGGCTCGATTATACGCGTTATATACAATTGCTGCAAAGAAGCGATGCGCATGTGTATCTGACTTATCCTTTTGTTGCTTCCTGGTCGCTGCGTGAGGCTTTGGCTGTCGGCTGCGCCGTTATCGGCAGCGATACGGAGCCGGTGCGCGAGTTCATCCAGGACCGGAAGAGCGGCCTTCTGGGTGCTTTCTTCGATCCGAAACATTTGGCAGGGCTGGTCCTGGATGTGTTGGAGGATCGCGCCCTGGCGCGAAAGCTGCGCGAGGCTGCGAGAGCCTACGCCGAGCAGAACCTGGCAATGGCATCGTACCTCACGGCGTATGAAGGCTTGATTCAGCGCCTGACAGGAGGGCCGGTGCGGCTTGTCGAGACGCCCCGGCGGTCGCAGCGGCAGGTGGCGCGGGCGGGATGATTGCGGAAGCAATGACCGTCATGGCCGGCGAAAGCCGGTCATGACGGTCCACATCCATCGCGTGCTTTAACCGCGGGTTATCCCGGGGCAATGCAACGTTGCCCCTATGCTGTTCAACTCGCAGCCATTCGTCTTTGGCTTCCTGCCGATCGTGCTCGGCGGATTCTTCGTGCTCGGCCGGTTCGGCGCACGACCTGCGCTCGGCTGGTTGGTCGCCACCAGCCTGGTCTTCTACGGCTGGTGGGATCCGCGCTTCGTCGTGCTGTTGGCAGGGTCTATCATCGGAAACTATCTGCTCGGTCAGCGCATCCTGCGCCTGACTCAGCAAAACCGCCGGCCGGCAGCATGGATTTGGCTGATCGGCGGGATCGCTGCCGATCTCGGCCTGCTCGGGTGGTTTAAATACGCGGATTTCCTCGCCGGCAGCATCGCACCGGCGTTCGGCTGGTCCGCCCCGATGCTGCATGTGGTTCTGCCACTGGCGATCAGCTTCTTCACCTTCCAACAGATAATGTTCCTGGTGGACTCGTACCGGGGTGAGCGCGCCGATACCGGCCTGTTGCCCTACGCGGCGTTCATCGCCTTCTTCCCGCATCTGATCGCCGGGCCGATTGTGCGGCCGCGGGAAATCATCCCGCAGCTTACCGTAAAAACCATCGCGATGCCGCGGGCGGAGAACCTTGCCCGGGGCATGACCATCTTCCTGCTGGGTTTGGGGAAGAAATTGGTTCTGGCTGATACCTTCGCTCAGTTCAGCGATGTCGGCTTTGGCGCCGCGGCGCATGGTGCCGCGCTGACATTCTTCGAGGCCTGGTACGCAGCACTGGCCTACGCGCTGCAGATCTATTTCGACTTCTCAGCCTATTCGGACATGGCGATCGGGCTCGCCTGCATGTTGAACGTTCGCTTCCCGCTCAATTTCGCCAGCCCTTACCAGGCGGCCAGCATCACCGAATTCTGGCGGCGCTGGCACATCACGTTGAGCGGTTTCCTGCGCGACTATGTATATATCCCGCTCGGCGGCAATCGCCGCGGGGAGGCGCGCCGGCATCTCAACCTGATGGCGACCATGCTGCTGGGCGGGCTATGGCACGGCGCCGCCTGGACTTTCGTGCTGTGGGGCGGGCTGCACGGGGTGTTCCTGGTCCTGCACGCGGCGTGGCGGCGCACCGGCCTGGTGCTGCCGCGTTTGCCGGCCCAGGCGCTGACCCTGCTTGCGGTGGTCTTGGCCTGGGTGCCCTTCCGAGCCGAAGGGATGCACGCAACCGGCGCCATGCTGCGCGGTATGGCGGGGCTCAACGGGATCGCGCTGCCGCAGATGATCATCGCCTGGTTGCCGCCGCTCGCCGCGGTGGCACGACCTGTCGGCGTGTTGGAGCATCTCGGCGATGCGCGCACGCTGAGCTTCCCTGCCGTCTCGGCCTGCCTGTTGCTGGGTTGGATCATTGTGCTGGCGCTGCCGCATGTGCATGCGCTGTCCGAGCGCGCCCAGGGCTGGGCGCTGACGGCCGGATTCGCCCTGACGGTGCAAGCGCTGGTGTTCGCGCCGAGCGTGACGCCGTTCCTGTATTTTCGTTTCTGATGCGCCGGTTGGTCGCTGCCTGCCTCAGCTCGGTTGTTCTCTACGCCGTCGTGTTCGGTTGCTTGCTCGACCGGCCGTTGGCCTACGGGTATCTCGACCAACAGATCGAGGCCAAGCTGGCCCGCGGCGCGGCGATCGCCGGACCCAAGCTGGTGATCCTGGCAGGGTCGAATGCGCCCTATTCGCATCGCTGCGAGGTCATCGAGCCGATCATCGGCATGGCCTGCGTAAACGCCGGGGTCGCGGTGGGGATCGGGCTCGACTACCTGTTCGCGCGCTGGCGTCCGCTGCTGCATCCGGGCGACGTCGTCTATCTTCCTATGGAAGAGGCGCAGTATGTGCACACGCGCGACGCGACGGAGGTGGGACCGGACGCCGCCATCATGTTCCGCCATGACTGGGGCACGCTGTCCGGCCTGTCGCCCGGGCGCTGGGTCGGCGCGCTGTTTTCCTTCGACCTGTCCTATGCCGTGATGGCGATGATCGAGCAAACGCTGCAACGCACCGGGTTCCATGATCCCCGCGCGGAGGCGAGCGGGGAGATGAATGCCTGGGGCGATCATGTCGGCCATACGCTTGGGCGCGCTGCCGGCGACCGTGCCATGCTGGCAGACGCCGTGCCGTTCCACGCGACAGCGACGGCGGTGCGCGATGGCTACGGCACGGTGTTGATCGCCGGGTTCTTGCGGTGGGGTCACGCGCACGGCGTGCGCATGATCGGCGGACTGCCGACGGAGTTCGCCGATGCACCGATGCCTGATGCGACGCGGGCGGCGATCCGCGCGGTGTATCTGGCGAATGGGGGTGAGTTCCTGGACCTGCCGAACCATAGCCGGTATGCACGCGCCGCGTTCTTCGATTCACCCGACCATCTGAGCGAGCCGTGGCAAATCATCCACTCGCGACTGCTCGCAGCACGGTTATGCAGTATGCTCAGTGGCCAGGAATACCGGTCAAAGCAGCAAATTACCGCGCGAACGCCTGCTCCCGATTTCTAAGCCGCATTACCTGACACGTAATCGATCTGTGGCTTCCACGCTGGGATGGTGCATAGCCAAACAGAGATCGTAACGTGCTGAGGGAATATCGCGTGAAAGTCGTGCCGTATCACTGGTCCTCGCGATTGCCGTTTTACTATGGGTGGCTCATCATCGGAGTCGCATTCGTGACCATGGCTATTGCGGTCACCGCGCGAACGGCGTTCTCGCTGCTGTTGCCGCCGCTCATCAAGGAGTTCGGATGGGATCGAGGCGTCGTCGCGGCGCCTTTTCCTTCGGCTTCCTGGTCTCCGCACTATTGAGCCTGATCTCCGGCCAACTCATGGACAGAAATGGCCCGCGAGTCGTCATCGGCAGCGGCGTATGCCTGATGAGCATTGGGCTCCTCATGGCACGCTCTATCGACAACCCATGGCAGCTCTATGCGACACTTGGTGTCCTGGTTGGCGGCGGTGCGAACCTCATGACGTACACCGCGCAATCCTTGTTTCTTCCGAACTGGTCCGTGCGTCGCCGGGTTCGCCGGGGCCGGCGTCGGGGCGATCATTTTGCTGCCCTGGCTGCAAACGATCATCGTGCGCGACCGTTGGCGAGCATCATGTTCGGCGATGGGACTCCTCGTGCTTCTCGTCATTGCCCGCAAAGACTGATGCACTGATTACATCGATGACAGCGGAGGAGCCACCTCCTCGAGCGGGCGGCGTTCGGCGCGGACGCCGAGCACCGCCGCAGTCGCGGCGCCGATCAACATCAGCGCACCGCCGAGCAGATAGCCCCACATGATGGAAACCCGGGAGCCGGTGTCGATCAGCGCGCCGAACAGTGCGGGCCCCGCCACGCCGCCGACGGCGGTGCCGAACGCATAAAACAGCGCGATGGCGACTGCCCGCACCTCCAGTGGAAAGCTTTCGCCCACTGTAAGGTAGGCAGAGCTGGCCGCCGCCGAGGCGACGAAGAAGATCACAGTCCAGGCCCCCGTCTGCGCCTCCGCCGACAGCCCGCCATGCGCGAACAGCCACCCGGTAATCGCCATCAGCACGCCGGAGATCGCGTAGGTGGCGGTGATCATCGGCCGCCGCCCGATGGTGTCGAACAGCCGGCCGAGCACCAACGGGCCGGCGAAGTTGCCGGCGGCGAAGGGCAGGATGAACAGCCCGACGCGGCCCGGCGCAACGGCGTAGAAATGCGTGAGGATCAGCGCGTAGGTGAAGAACACAGCATTATAACAGAAAGCCTGCGTCGCCATCAGCACCACCCCCAGCACGGTTCGCCGCCCATAATGCGTGAACAGCGCGCGCATTCCGGCGAGGAACCAACTGTGCACGTCAGTGCGCAGGCGAATGCGGATCGGCGGTACCGGCGGCAACGGAATGCCGGTTTCATGCGCAACGCGGTCCTCGATGCCGTGCACGACGCGCTCGGCTTCTTGCGGCCGGCCGTGCGTCATCAGCCAGCGCGGGCTCTCCGGAATCCAGTGGCGCAGGAACAGCACGACGCCGCCCAGGATGCCTCCGATCACGAAGGCGACGCGCCAGCCGATTTCCGGCGGCAGGATCTGCGGGTCGAGCACGATCAGCGACCCGCCGGCACCTACCGCGGCGCCGATCCAGAAGCTGCCGTTGATGACGAGATCGGTGAAGCCGCGCCGGCGCGCCGGGATCAACTCCTGGATCGCCGCATTCACCGCGGCATATTCGCCGCCAATGCCGGCGCCGGTCAGGAAGCGGAACAGCGCGAACGACCAGAAGCTCCAGGACGCGCCGGTGGCCAGTGTCGCCAGCAGATAGATCAGCACGGTGATGGAGAACAGCTTCTTCCGCCCGAGCACGTCGGTCAGGTAGCCGAACAGCAGCGCGCCGCCGACCGCACCGGCCAAGTAGGCGCTGGCGGTGAACCCTATCTGCTCGGCCGACATTTTCAGGACCGGGCTTGCCGCGATCGCGCCGGAGAGCGAGCCGACGAGCGTGACCTCCAGCCCGTCCAGGATCCAGGCGATCCCCAGGCCGCAGATCACCAGCCAGTGGAACCGCGCCCAGGGCAGCCGGTCGAGGCGCGCCGGGACGTCGGTCTCGATCGTGGGGATAGGACGCGCGATGCCTTCCGGCATGCCGGACCTTCCGGGTTGCAAGAGCCGCAGCATGGCCGGAGTCCGGCGCCGAGGCACGACCACGATCGCGCGAGTGGCCCTATGGCGACGATAGCTATTCGTTCAATCAGCGCCGGCGAGAGCCAGGAAAATCGCCGCCGTCCAGGAAAAGGTCCCGCCGCCGATACCCTCACCGGTCAGCGGATCGAAATACTCGCTGAAGCCGTTGGTGCGAATCAGGCCGGCGGTGTCTATCCGCAGCGTGGCCGCCAATGCCTGCTCGCCTTCCTGCGCCAGACCTTCAGCCAACATCCAGTTCACCACAGCCCAGACCGGTCCGCGCCAATAGCGACGCGGCTCGAAACGCCAATCGTCGGGTGCAGTGGAGGGGACCAGATGCCGCACCCCGTCAGCCCATCGCCGCAGAGTTTCTCCCATTGCCACGACGCGGGCGCGCGGTGCGCCGCCGCCGAACAAGGGCAACAACCCGGCCGACGTGGCCGCATCGATCGGCTCCTCGCCGATCAAGTCGAAGGACAGATACAAACCGTGGGAACTCACTCCACAGGCGGCTAATCGCGGTTTCCTTTCGGATGATCCGATCAGCGATCTCTGCCGTCTCCTCGGCGTTTCCGAAGCGGCCCGCCAGCGCCAACAGATCGTGCTCGGCGCGCAGCAGAATGGCGTTGGTGCCGATATCGGCCACACGAAACGGCGACACCGACAGCATTCGCGCCGCGTCCCAGCCGGCATCGCGAAACCGGTCCACCAAGTGGATGAAGCGCTGATATTCCTCCCCGCGTGGGCGCATCGAGGCGTCTACATGCGCCGTATCGCGCCGGCGGATCGGCGTGGTTGTTTCCGTTGACACCCGCGCGAGCGCGGTATCCCAGGCCGGGCTGTTGTCCATGCCCGTCTCCCAGGGATGCAGCGTCGTTACCAGACCCGTCCGCCCGGGATCGCGCGCCCGCTCCCACCAGCGATGCGATGCCAGCAGCCGCGGATAGAGCACGGCCGTGCGGGCCTCGGCAGCCGCCCGATCGCGAGCCCCCTGCCATATCCGTCGCACGGCGCTCACCAGGATCGGCGACTGGGTGATGCCGGAGGTCGGCGGCGTCCGGCTGATCCCCCATACATCGGGGCCGGGGAAATAATCCTCCGACGGCGCATGGAAGACGATCTGCGGCACCAGCCCGTCTTCCCATTGCCCTTCCAACAGACGCTCGATTTCCCGAAACGCCCGCGCCTCATTGAAGGTCGCCCATCCCATTGCGACGAAGCCGGAATCCCAGTTCCACTGGAAGGGATAAAGACGATCGGTCGGCACGGTGTAGCCGCCGCGATCATTGGCTTGCAGCACCGCACGGGCGCGGAGAATATCGTCGCTCATGCACCCTCCAGCGCCACCCCGGTCTCCGGGTGCATCCAGGCCAGATGCGCGACATCGGGGCGCAGGGTGATCGTCTCGCCCACACGCACGACCGTATCGGGCGGAACCATCACCCGCATCGGTTGGCCTTGCGTGTCGCCGGTCAGCAGCAGATGCGGTCCGAGCGGCTCGACGACCTGCACCCGAAAGCCAAGCCCCTCGGACGCGAGCGTCAGGTCCTCGGGACGCACGCCGAGCACCACCGTGCCGTCGGCGCCGGCGGGCGGGCGCAGATCGAGCGCACCCAGCCGGACCGCCCCGTCCCGGACCGGCAGGCGGAGGAAATTCATCGGCGGGCTGCCGACAAAGCCGCCCACGAACATGCTGCGCGGCCGTCGATACACCTCGACAGGGGCCGCCTCCTGCACAATCCGGCCCTGATGCATCACCGCGATCCGGTCGGCCAGACCCATCGCCTCGGTCTGGTCGTGCGTGACATAGATCGTGGTGGTTCGGGCCTCGGTCAGCACCGCTTTCAGCTCCGCGCGCATTTCCAGACGCAGCAGCGCGTCGAGGTTGGACAGCGGCTCATCCATCAGCAGTACGGCGGGTTCCACCGCGAGCGCGCGCGCCACGGCGACACGCTGGCGCTGACCACCGGATAGTTGCGCCGGAAAGCGCTCGAGCAGCGCCTCGATATGCATGAGCGTCGCCGCGCGTTCCACCTGGCGCGCGACGCGATCGGCCGGCGCGCGCAGCATCGCCAACCCGAAGCCGACATTCTCGCGCACGGTCATATGCGGAAACACCGCATAGTTCTGGAACACCATGGCGAGTCCGCGGGCACGCGGCGGCAGCGCCGACACGTCGCGTCCACCGATCAGCACGCGGCCGCTCGTTTGCGTCTCCAGCCCGGCTATGATGCGCAGCAGCGTGGTCTTGCCGCAGCCGGACGGGCCGAGCAGGGCAACGAACCGGCCGTCCGCCACAGTCAGCGAGACGTCGTGCAGTACGGTGACGACGCCGAAGCTCTTCACCACCTGCTCGACCCGGATTTCCGCCATCAGCGCTGTCTCATCGGCTGGTAATCCCCCACATCGCGAACAGGTAGCGCCGGACGAAGAAGATAAAGACCACCGAGGGGATGATCAGCAGCAGTCCCCCGGCGAACTGCGCCTGCAAGGGCAATTCCGACAGCACGGACAACAGGAAGGCGGTCAGCGTCTTGTGCCGCACCGTCAGCACCGAGGCGGCGAACACCTCGTTCCAGGAGATAACAAAGGCGAAAATCGCCGTGGCCGCGACGCCGGGCAACGCGAGGGGCAGCACGATCCGGCGGAACGAACCAATACCGGAGCAGCCGAACACCCAAGCGGCTTCTTCGAGCTCACGCGGAATGCCGAGAAACAGGCTGGAAGTGACAAGCACTGCGAAGGGCAACGCGAGCGCGGTGTGGATCAGCGCGACCCCGAGCGCCGTATCGTAGATGCCGAGCCGCACATAGCTGACCGCGAGCGGAAGCGCGAGGATGCCCACCGGGAAAGCTCGCGTCAGCAGGATCACCATGCGATAGGCATTGGCACCGCGGAAGGCGAAGCGCGCCAGCGCATAGCCGGCCGGAGCGCCAAGCGCGATGGAGAAGGCCATGCATAGCGCCGCCACCTCCACGCTGCGCAGCATCGCGGACCAGATGCCCTGGATCGCCAGGAAGGCGGAGAAATTCCGTGCCGACCAGGCCAGTGGCCAGAACGGTTTCGGCCAGGCATACACGACCTGCTCGCCGCCCAGGCCGCCGAGCGCGACGAGATAGATCGGCACGATCGTCCACGCGCATATCAACACCACGCCGGCGACGAAGACAGCGCGCTTGACCGGCTTCATGCCGGCTCACCGGCACGCGGGCGCAACGCGATCAGATAAGCCAGCGTCGCGGCCAGCGTGATCACCATGATCAGCACCGCATAGGCGGCGGCGACCCCGTAATCCTGGTTTTGATTCTCCCAGATATAGGCTTGGCTGATCAGCACCGGAAAATTCGTCCCGCCGATCGCCAGCACCACCGCGAAAGCCTCGAACGCGAGCACGGTGCGCAGGATCAACGCCGTCTGGATCGACGGCCGCAGCAGCGGCAAGGTCACGCGCCGGAACCGCTGCCAGGCGGTGGCGCCGAACACGCTCGCCGCCTCCTCGTATTCCTTCGGAACGAGCTGTACGCCGGCCACCAGGATGACGAACACGATCGCGGTAGCGCGCCAGAACTCGGCAATAACGATGGCGAAGAACAGCGCCGTCGGTGTTTCGTAGGTGAGCCAGCTCTCCGGTCGGGCAATCACGCCCAGATGGAACAGCACCGTGTTGAGATAACCCTTCTCCGTCAGAATCGACAGCCATACCAGTCCCGCCGCGAGATCGGAGATGCCGAGCGGGATGGTCCAGATCCACAGCACAAGGTCGCGACCGAAGCGCAGCTTGCGGAGCATGAACGCCATGCCAAGCGCCGCCGCGAGCTGCAACGGCACGACGACGACCACCAGTCCGAACGTGTCCTTGATGGCAGCAGTGAAATCGAGGTCCTGCACCATCTGCGCGAATTTGCCGAAATCCGGCCCGGCGCTGGTCTGGAAGGCCAAGGCGACGGTCTGGACCAGCGGGACAAAGAACAACAACAGTAGGAACAGCAGGGACGGTGCAATCAGCAGATACGGTTTGAGACCCGTCCGGCTCATTTCACCTGACACGTACCCTGGTTCCCCGGGGGACTGGCCGGGTCGGGCGACCAGCACGGTGCCTTGGCGTCATCCAGCACGTGCTGCATCTGCCGGCCTTCCGCCTGCAGCACCTGGTGGATGTCCTGTCCACGCAACACGATGCGCTGGAACGTATCGCTGAAGATGCGGTCGAACTCGCCGCTATGCGACCCAAGCCCCACCGGCAGCAGCGCCGGATGCGCATCGGGCGCGTTCTGCTGCGCCTGCACCGCCGCCATCTCCGCCTTCACGCCCGGATCGAGATCACCCGGGATCGGCGCCTTCACCACAGGATAGAAGCTACTGACGCGCAGCGTGGTGATCTGCGTCGCCGGCTTCAGCAGATATTCGATCACCTGACGCGCACCGGCCGCGTCCGGCGCCGTTTTGGGGATCGCCAGTCCCACCACCACCGGCATGAAGCTGCGCCCTTTCGGCCCGGCCGGTGCCGGGAACGCCACGAAATCGTCAGGGTGTTTGCGGAAGGCGTCCTGCAAGCGCGCGACATGGTCCCAGGCGATCAGCACGTCACCCGACAGCAGCGGCTCCTGCATGAAGTTGTAATTGGTGGAGTTGGGATTGACGTGCGCCCAGAGCGATTTGAAATCCGCCCACATCTTTTCGGCGTCGGGCGAGATGAAGGTCGTCACCACGCCGCCGGTGAAAGACGGAAGCAGATACCCTTCGAAGAAGCGGTTCATCAGCCCGGTCGGCCCGGCGGGGAACCCCAGCACACGCTGCCCTGTCGCCTGCTGCGCCCGCGTCGCCCACTCACCAAGCTGCTGATAGGTCAGGCTGTCGAGTTTCGCCCCCTGCGGCAAGTACTGCAGCGCCTTCTTGCTCGCCGCCATGATGTAAGTGGCCTGCATCCACGGCACGTATTGCAGATGGTCGGTGCCGAGATGCGCTAGCGTCACCATTCCCATCGGCACGCCGCCCTGCCGGAGCAGCGCGTCCATTCCGTCGAGCGGCGCCAATGCGCCGAGCGGCACCAGCGGCGCCAACTCTCCATGCAGCGCGCCAATCAGGCTGATCGAGGGCGAGCCGGATTTCATGTCCGCCTGCACATGGATCACAAGCTGCGGCGGTTCCTCCGGCACAAAATCCACCGGCACCGGCGCGCCTTTCAGGATTTCCGTGCGCGTCCGCTGCGCCTCTTCCATGGGGCGAAGCTGGGTGGAGAGGAAGGTCAGGTCTTTCGCGTGCGCAGGGGCTGCGGCACCAAGACAGCCCAGGATCGCCGCGCCGCCAAGCGCTCCCAGCCATGCCCGCATCGCCCTTCCCCCTTCAACTTTCTTTCGGCTCTACGCGATGGCAGTCTGCTCCGTCAATCGGCTCGCAGGCGGAGCGACAATGAGCACAACATACGAGACGGGCCAGCAGGATCAGCGCCCTTGGGGCAGTTGGGAGGTCCTGGCGCTAGGCCCCGGCTACGCGGTGAAGCGGCTCACAGTGAAACCCGGGGCGCGGCTGTCGTTGCAACGCCATGCTCATCGCGCCGAGCATTGGGTGATCGTCGGCGGCACGGGGCGCGTGACGAAGGGGGCTGCCACGCTCGACCTCGCCGCCGGGCAGAATGCGGTGATCGATCTCGGCGAGGTGCACCGGATCGAAAATCCGGGCACCGCCGAACTGGTGTTCATCGAGGTGCAGCACGGCCGTCACCTCGATGAGAGCGACATCGAGCGGCTCGAGGACGATTACGGCCGCAGGTAAGATGGCTTACGAGCGGTAGTCGAAGGCCTCCTCGGGGCCGATCTTCTGGCCGGCGCTGCGGCGGAGATCGCAGATTGCGGCATAAATGGCCTGCCAGCGGTCCAGCCCTTCTGCGTCGCCCTGATGGCGCATCTCCTGCACGCGCTCCAGCGCGACCGCCTGCGCCTGCAACCCGTGACGCTTGATCATCATCCGGGCGGTGTCCTTGGCATCCTGTGCGGGCATGGATCGTCTCCCCTGGCCAATGGCTGCATTGGATGTGAGCCAGCCGGCGTAACGATTCCACCCGCCCATGCCTCACATTTCGGCCATGCAGCGCTTCTCATGGCAGGCTTGCGCGAGGCGCCTGCTTTGCCGAAGACGGCGCATGACCCTGAAGATCGGCCGCGCGGCGGCTGCGCCTCCGTTTATGGTGATGGACGTGATCGCCGCCGCCAATGCGCGGCAAGCGGCACTGCCGGCCGATGCGCCAGCGGTGATCCGCATGGAGATCGGTCAGCCCGGCACCGGAGCGCCGACCGGCGCTGTCGCGGCCGTTACGGCAGCGCTGCGTTCCGGCGCGTCCCTCGGCTACACCGAGGCGTTCGGTCGGCGCAGCCTGCGCGAGCGGATCGCCACGCATTACCGGCATTGGTACGGGTCGGCGGTCAACCCGGAGCGCATCGCGGTCACCGTGGGCGCGTCCGGCGGGTTCCCGCTCGCCTTCCTCGCTGCCTTCAATCCCGGCGACCGGGTGGCCCTCGCCGCTCCGTTCTACCCGCCTTACGTAAACATCCTGACGGCGCTCGGCATTCAGCCGATGATCCTGGAAACCGGCCCCGAGACGCGGTTCCAACCGAGCGTTGCCGCGCTGGAGAGGCTCGATCCACCACCCGATGGGCTGATCATCGCCAGCCCCTGCAATCCGGCCGGGACGATGCTGCACCCAGAGGAGTTGGCCGCCCTCGCGGACTGGTGCGAATCCGCCGGGGTACGTCTGATCAGCGACGAGATCTATCACGGGCTGAACTACGACAGCCCCATTGCCACCGCCGCCGTGTATCCGGGGGCCGTGGTGGTCAACAGCTTCTCCAAATATTTCAGCATGACGGGCTGGCGGGTCGGGTGGCTGGTGCTGCCGGAGGACCTGATCCGCCCGATCGAATGCCTGGCGCAGAACCTGTTCATCAGCGCGCCGCACATCTCGCGGATAGCCGCCGAGGCTGCGTTCGACTGCCATGAGGAGCTTGCCGCCAATGTTGCGCGCTATCGGCGCGCTCGCAATCTGCTATTGCGCGACTTGCCGCGGGCTGGATTCGACCGGCTGAGCCCGGCGGAGGGCGCGTTCTACCTGTTCGCCGACATCAGCGAGCGGTCGAATGACAGCGCCGCGTTCTGCGCGCGCATGCTGGCGGAGACCGGAATTGCCGCCACGCCGGGGGTCGATTTCGATCGGACCCGCGGCAATCGGTTCGTGCGCTTCAGCTATTGCGGACCGGAGGCCGACATGGCGGAAGCGGCCGCGAGGCTGCGCCGCTGGCGGTGAACTGCCTGATTCAGCGGGGCGGAGGCGACGCGACCCGCAGGACGGCGCCGTCGGGACGGACGATCTCGACGACAGTCTCCAGGCGAACGAGCCGCGTGTGGTGATCCTCCACCCGCTTCGCCAGCGTCTTCACGCCGTCGGTGAGGGTGGCGACGCGCTCACTCAGCGCGGCGAGGCGGGCAAGGCGGTCGAGCCAGTCGGTCACGCGGCGTCGATCCGGGCAAGGGTGGCAGTCAGATCGGTGACTGCACTGTCCAGGTCGGATTCCATGCGGTCGATCAGCTTATCGAGCTCACTGAGAACGGCGGCGTCGTCCTGGCTGGCAGACGCGCCGAGGGCCCGGTCTCGGAGATAGGCGCTGACGGAAAGACCTGCCGCGGCGGCCAGGCGGGCAATCTGCTCGGCCTCCCTGGCGCTGACCAGGGCGGTCAGCCGGCTGGTGCGGCTGGGCTCGGTGGAGGCAAGGGCGACACTCATAGTTGCATTATGAGTATGTGCTTGCGCATATGCAAGTGAATAACCGGCGTAACCGCTCAGGCTGCTGGCATAAGCCTTCGTCGCCGAAAGAAGCTAGCCCCCGGCTTCAGATGCGTCCGGGTTACATCCTCGTTCAGTGTGCGGAAGCGCCTGCTAGGCTGCGCCGCTGGCGGTGACCGAGCCAGAGCACCAGGCGGAGAACGTCTGGCGCGCCCTGACCAGGGCTGGAGCGGATGATCGCGAGGCCAGGGTGAACAGCGGGACAGAGAGGCGGCCGCTTCAGGTGTTCGGACGACGCCGCATGCAGACCAGAGCGACAAGGCCGGAGCCGAACAGTGCCAGGCTAACCGGCTCAGGCACTGCGGCGGCGGTGGTGAACACGCCGTCGGTACGCACGTCGAAATTCACGCCGGTGAGCACGCCGTCAACCGTGGCTTCGATGCGGTCGCTGAAATCGAGCTCCCAAGTATAGGTGGTGTCGGGCGTCAGCGTGTTGGGATAGATGGTGCAGAAATCGGCGCTGGGGCTGAGGAAGCTGCAGCCGTCGGAGGTGCCGAAGATGGTGAAGAATGTGAAGGCGGAAGTGGCAAGCGGCGACGGGGTGAAGGTGTTGAACGTCAGCGGCACCGGATCGGGGCCGCGCGGCAAGCCTTGCAGCAGGTTGAAACTCGCCGCCGACAGGGCCGGGACATCCGCCGTATAGGCGTCCGCGGTGTACGAAAGCGTCGCCGTCTGCGACGCGCTGGTGGATGTGTTGAGCACGGTGATGCTGTAGGTGCCGAACGGATAGGCGGCGTCCATCGCCGCCTGCGTCGCGAAACCGACACCGATCCCGAACTGCGTCGGAGAGGTGAACGGCAGATTCTGCGGCGAGCCGGCGCCGGGATAAGTAAGGGACGCGCTGTCGAACTGGCCCGCCGCGGCGATCAGCCCGCCAGCGTTGAAGAAGGCGCCGGTATCGATGACCGTCGTGGGAGCGGTCTGCTCGTGGGTGAGGTTCTTGAAGGTGTACGCCTGCGTGAGCTGGGCATGCGAGGGCGCGGCGCTTGCCAGGACCGATGCAATTGTTCCGCCGATGATCCAACTTAAGCGCGCTGACATCGGGACCATGCGATATCTCCTTTGGAGCGGAACGTATCGGATGGTACCGCATCGGTCAAGCAACCAACGCTTGCGTCCTGCGCTCGTAATGCGTGCAGACATGCGAGTTGTTTTCGGCATTTCACAAATCAAGCCTCTTCGCCGAAGAAGCTGGCCCCCGGCTTCAGATGCGCCCGGGCGACATCTTCGTTCAGTGTCAGGCCGTGGCCCGAACGGTCATTGAGGCGGATGTAACCATCGACGATCGTCGGGTCTCCTTCCACCAGCTCGTCCCACCAGGGCACGTCGTGGGCGTGATATTCCATCACCAGGAAATTGTTCATCGCCGCGCAGACATGCGCGCCGGCAACCGTGCCGATCGGGCTGGCGACGTTATGCGGCGCGATCGGGATATAGTACAGGTCGGCGTGATCGGCGACCTTCTTCGCCTCGGCAAGACCGCCCATCTTGGGAATATCGGGCGCGATGATGCGGGCGGCCTGTTTCTCGATCAGCTCGCGATAGCCGTGCTTACGGTATAAATTCTCCCCGGTGCAGATGGGCGTGCGCGTGCTGTGGGTTACATGGCGCTGCGCTTCGAGGTTCTCCGGCGGCACGGGATCTTCCAGCCACAGCAAGTCGAAGGGTTCCAGCGCCTGCGCCAGCTTGATTGCGTCGTTGACGCTGAACTTCCAGTGCGCGTCCATCGCCACCATGACTTCCGGGCCGACCGCCTCGCGCACCGCGCGCACGACATCGACCATCCAGCGCCGCTCCTGCGAGCCGATCGTGCGGTTGAACGGCTCGAACCACTGCCGTCGCGGATGCGGGTCGTCGCTGATGTCGATCGTGTAGGGGTTGCGCGTGTCGAGGTCGAACTTGATCGCCGTGAAGCCCTCGGCGGCGACCTCGCGCGCCCTGCGGGCGTAATCCGCCGGATCGGGCGTTTCGCCGGCGTGGCAGTCGGCATAGATGCGGATGCGGTCTCGGAACCGGCCCCCGAAAAACGTCGAGATCGGGGTTTTGCAGATGCGCCCGAGCAGGTCCCACAGCGCGATTTCGATGCCGCTGATCGCCGTTACCGTCGCGCCAGCCTGCGAGCCTTCACCGGAGAGACTGCGGATCATGATCTCGACGATCTTATTGATGTTCAGCGGATCCTCGCCGATCACCAGCGGTTTGGCGCGGTGCACCAGTTCGGCGACACCGGCACCCCAATAGGCCTCGCCCAGGCCGGTGATGCCCGCATCGGTTTCCACCTTCACCAGCACCCAGGGAAAATTGCCCTGGATGACGGCGGTGCGCAAATTCATTACTTTCATCCGATATGTCCTACTTCGGGTTGTTTTCCCGCCAGGCCCGATATTCGTCCATGGCAGCTTCTGACAGCGGATAATAACGCCGCAAATCGCCACCCTGCGAAAGGCGCAGACGGGAGAAGTCCTCCCATTCGTGATGATGGCTGGCGCGTTCCAGGAGTTGCGGTGCGAGCGCGACCGGCACCACCACGCAGCCGTCGTCGTCGGCCACGACGATGTCGCCCGGCATCACCAGCACGTTGCCGCAGGCGACCGGCACGTTGACGGCGAAGGGGAAGATGCCAGTCTGTGTGTGGAAATTCGGTGTCACGCCGCGCAGCCACAGGCCGAGGCCAAGCTTCTTCGCTTCCGGATAGTCCCGGATGCAACCATCGATCACTACGCCGGCGCCGCCGCGGCCGGCAAAGTAGGTCAGCATCATCTCGCCAAACACGCCGCTGCTCATATCGCCGCGGCCATCGACCACGACGATGTCACCGGCCTCGGCCTGATACAGCACGTGGCGATGAAGCTGTTTTTCCGGCTCGGTGTATTCGGCTTCGCCGTAGAGGTCCTCGCGCTTGGGCATGAACTGCAGCGTCAACGCGGGTCCGGCGATTGCCTTGCCTGGCGTCCAGGCCACCGGGCCGCACATATGCGGGTTGCGGATACCTATGCGGCTGAGCTCGCCGGCGGCGGTGGCGGCGCCGATTTCGGCAAGACCGGCAACGAGGTCTTTGGGCGGACGCGCGATGGTGGGGACCTCTATGGCCACGTGCCCTCCTTGATCTGCTTGTTCAACGGGTTGAGTCGAGCTTGGATGTGGTCAACCCCGAGCCGACCGGAGTCAACCGTGGTGCACGGCCAGTACGCGGATCGCTGCGGCGTCGGGCGCCCGTGTCAGACCTGTGACATAGATTACTGACCTGGCCGCCAATTCGGGGTTGGAAGCCGCCACCGAAACGGGCGGCTCTCATGACCGAGCATCTGGATCTCAAACGCCTACAGCAACTGGCCAACCAAGCCGATAGCCGCCGGCTGGCTTGCGAACGCCCCCGGCGCGAGCTGCTGCGCTGACGCGTTTCGCTTAGCCCGGCCAATTGCCGCCCGATCGATTTTCCAAGAAAGTCGATCCAGGACTGGACAAGGGCCGGGCGATGGCTGCGTTGCGTTCGTGGCTGACAATTGCTGGCGCGGTGCTCGTCACGACGCTGTCGGGGATTTCCCCGGCGAACGCGCAATCGGACGCCCGGTCGGATGCCACTATTGCCGATCAACTCGCGACGGTCCTGCCGAGCGTCGTCAATCTCGCCGTGACGAAATACATCACGACCCCGGCGGTGCCGGGCAACATCGCCAGCCAGCCTTCGGTGAAGCAGGACAAGACGGAAGCGTCGGGGTTTATCATCGATCCGTCCGGCTTGATCGTCACGAACCGGCATGCGGTGGCGAACGCGGCGGATGTCATCGCCATCCTGAATGACGGCACCCGGCTGCGCGCGACATTGCTGGCGGCGGCCGACCAGAGCGACATCGCGTTGCTGACCGTGGATGCCGGCCGGCCGTTGCCGGCATTGGCGTTCGGCGACAGCGACCGGTTGCGGCCGGGAGATGGTGTTTTCGCTATCGGCAATCCCTTCGGCCTCGGGGGTACGGTGACCTCGGGCATCGTCAGCGCGCTCGACCGTAATACGACGGAGAGCGAGGCAGGCTCGTTCATTCAGATCGACGCAGCCATCAATCACGGCAATTCCGGCGGGCCTGTGGTCGATGTGAATGGCGCAGTCATCGGGATCGGCACGGCGCTGTTCACCACGGCCAGCGAGAGTGGGTCGGTCGGCATCAGCTACGCGATCCCGTCCGACTTCGCACGTTTCATTGTCAACCAGTTGCGCAGTGACGGCCATGCCGTCCTCGGCTGGATCGGCGCACATGTGGAATCGGTCACCGGGGATATCGCCGCCGCGGTCGGCCGTGTAACCCCCGGCGGTTCGATCGTGCTCAGCATCGATCCCGGCTCGCCGGCGGCGCTGGCCGGGCTGAGCGCCGGAGACGTCATCCTCAAGATCGGCGGCGAGCCCGTAGAGGAGCCACGGATCCTCAATCGCATCATCGCGGAAAGCCGGGTTGGCAGCACGGTCGGGCTCACGATCTGGCGCGGCGGTGCATTGCAGATGGTGCCGGTGGTGATCGGTCAGGCGCCTCCGCCTCAGGTGGGCGCCCAAACTGTTATCCCGGAGGGTCAGGCGCCGGGACGGGTCGTGCGGGACGATCTCGGGCTGATCGTCGGGCCGGTCACGGACAATATCCGACACCGGCTCGGGCTGGCGGCGACGGCGATCGGCGTCGCGGTGCGTACCGTGGTGGCGCATAGCGCCGCGGCTGATCGCGGCATCCAGGCGGGTTCGCTGATCCTGAACATCGATCGGCTGCCGGTGCTGCAGCCGCCGGACGTGCAGCGACGCATCGATGCCGCGCGACGCGAGCGACGGCAATTCGTTCTTGTGCTGATCGAGGATGCGGAAGGGCTGCGCTGGGTGTCGCTGCCCTTGGAGCTGCGGACGGAGGGGCGGAAATGAAGATCACCATTCTTGGGGGGGGCGGCTTTCTGGGCCGCAAGCTGGCAGCGCGTCTCGCCGGCGATGGACGGCTCGGCGATCGTGATGTCACCGGGCTGACGTTGTTCGACCTGGCCCCACCCGCGCCCCTGGAAGCGCCATTTCCGGTGCGCTGCCTGGCCGGCGACATCGCCGCGCTGCCGGCTGAGGCGCTGCCGCCCGACACCGAACTGGTGTTCCACCTCGCCGCGGTGGTCAGTGCGCAGGCAGAGGCGGATTATGACCTGGGGATGCGGGTCAACCTGCACGGCACGGAGGCGGTGATCGCCGCCTGCCGGAAACTTGCCGCCGGTCACAAGCCACCGCGGGTAGTGTTCACCTCATCCGTGGCGACGTTCAGCGGCGGGCAGAGTGCCAAACTGACGGACGACGCGCGGCAGGTCCCGGCAAACAGTTACGGCGCCGCCAAGGCCGCAGCCGAGTTGCTGCTGGCCGACGCCTCCCGCCGGCGCTTCCTGGATGCCGTGTCGCTCCGGCTGCCGACCATCATCGTGCGCCCGGGCCGGCCGAACAAAGCGGCCTCCAGCTTCTTCTCGGCGATCATTCGCGAACCGCTGCTCGGGCTCGAGACGGCGCTGCCGGTACCGGAGGCCTTTACTGTCTGGATAGCGAGCCCGCGCCGCGCGGTGGATTGGTTGCTGCACGCGGCAAGCATGGATACCGGGCCGATGGGACTCGACTGCAGCGTCAACCCGCCCGGCGTCGCGACCACGATCGCCCGTCTGATCGAGGCGTTGGAAATGGTGCGGCCGGGCGCCTCGGCGCTGATCCGCCGCGTGCCCGACCCGGTGATCGCCGGCATCGTCGGTGACTGGCCGGCGGCATTCGAGCCGTTGCGTGCCCGCACGCTGGGGTTCACGGCACATGAGCCGGTGGTGGACGTGGTGCGCGCCTTCGTGCAAGACGACCTGCAAGCGACGCGGGTAGAGCGAGGGCTCTAGTCTAACCGGCTCGGTGTATCCCTGCGGACACTCGATGCCTGGGTTACCTGAGTCGGCGCAATAATCTCGTCGGTAATGGTTGATTACGCCGGCCATCGGCGGCATTAAAGCTGCGGAGGGGCGGCGTCGGCCGCTTCTTTCGTTTTTTGGACGCCTGCGATGTCTTCTGCTCCTGGCGATCGCGTGCTGGCGGGCTCTCGAGTCCCGCGCGACGCCGGAAGCGCGTCCACCCGCCGGGAGCGGCCGGGGCGACACCGCTCCCTGGGAGCAGCGGTGCTGCATGCGCCGCTCACCCTGCGGGCGTTGGTCCGCACCGACGAGATCTGGCTGGTGGTGCTGGCCGCCTTCATCGGTGCCGCTGCCGGTATGATCGTTTTTTTCATGACAGCGGCGGCCCAGTTCGCGCATGTCGTGCTGTTCGGCATTGATATGGACGAGCACCTAAGCGCCACCGCGCGTGTCCCGGCAATGAGCGCGCTGCTAGTGCCACCGCTGGGCGGCCTCGCGCTGGGGTTGTTCGGCCTGGGCATCGCGCATTTCTGGCCCCGCCGGGCGGTTGACCCGATCGAGGCGAACGCGCTCTACGGCGGGCACATGTCGCTGAACGACAGCATCACCGTGATGCTGCAGACCATCATCTCCAACGGCGTGGGCGCGTCGATCGGCCTGGAGGCCGGATACACGCAGATGGGCGCCGGGCTTGCGTCCCGCCTGGGCCGCGCGTTCCGCCTGCGCCGAAGCGATCTGCGCCTGATGGTGGGCTGCGGCGCGGCTGGCGCCATCGGGGCGGCGTTCAACGCCCCGCTCTGCGGCGCCTTCTACGGCTTCGAGCTGATTATCGGTACCTATACCCTTGGCACGTTCGCGCCGGTCGCAGTGTCCTCGCTGGTCGCCGTATCGGTGCTGCACGCATTCGGACCGGCGCCGTTCGAGCTGACGCTGATACTGCCCACCCTGGAGCCGCAGGATTACCTGCCGATCCTCGCGCTCGGGGTGTTTTGCGCGCTGATCGGCATCGCGATCATGCGCGGCGTGACGCTGAGTGAGGTGCTGTTCCGCAAGACCCGCCTGCCGGCATGGCTTCGCCCGGCGCTCGGCGGCGTGTTCGTGGGCACGCTGGCGCTGGTCACGCCGGCGGTCCTGTCCTCTGGGCATGGCGCGATCGGCATGGTGATCAACACGCCGCTGCCGGTCTGGTGGCTGGGCCTGCTGGTTGTGATGAAGGCCTGCGCCACCTCGATCTCGATCGGTTCGGGCTTCCGCGGCGGGCTGTTCTTCGCTTCGCTGTTCCTGGGGGCGCTCGTCGGCAAGTTTTTTGGCACTGCCCTGGCGCTGGCGAGCACCGCCCATATCGTGCCACCCGCAACTATGGCGGTGGTGGGTATGAGCTCGATGGCCGTCGCCATCATCGGCGGCCCGCTCACCATGGGGTTCCTGGCGCTGGAGTCTACCGGCAGCCTGCCGCTGACCATCGCCGTGCTGGGCGCCTGCGTGCTGTCCGCGCTGACCGTGCGCCGCACCTTCGGCTACTCCTTCGCGACGTGGCGCTTCCACTTGCGCGGCGAGGCGATCCGCAGCGCCGTCGATGTCGGGTGGATGCGTAGCCTGAGCGTCGGCCGGATGATGCGCCGGGAAGTCCGCACCGTGCGGACGGAGACGCCGCTGGAAGCGTTCCGGCGCGGCTTCCCGCTGGGGTCCACGCAACGCGTCGTGGCACTGGACAGCGAGGATCGCTACGCCGGCATCGTGCTGGTGCCGGAGGCACACGCGGTCGAGAATGACGGCCACGATGTCGCCGATGTGCTGCACTACCAGGACTCGATGCTGCTGCCGCAGATGACGATCAAGGAAGCGGTGGCGATGTTTGAGAGCGCGGAAAGTGACGCGCTGGCCGTGGTGGACGGGCCGGAGACCAAGCACGTAATCGGGCTGCTGACAGAGCAATACGCGCTACGGCGATACAGCGACGAGCTGGACCGCCGCCGGCGTGAGTTGTCGGGAGAGTAGGGCCGGGGGCTTTCACGCAGGCCTGTGGACTGCCACCCCCAGCATCAGGAGCCGGCCAGGTCCCGCGCGCTAGGGATCTGCCGCAGGACAACGACGCCGATGATGGTGGCGGTGGCCGGCAGTAATGCCAGCAACAATGCGAAACTCGCTCTCGGCAAGCGCGACATAGCCAACTGATCGCAGACGTACGGGATGACCGAGGAACAGACGCCGACGCCGACGCCGGCGAGGACCAGCTCCGGCGCGCCCATAGCTTTTGCTGCTTGGAGGAACCCGATCGGCATGATGAAGAGGAAAGCGAGCGCCATGGCCGCGCCGAGGCGCTCGACGCCGCCGCTTGCGCCGGCTTGGGAAATTCTGTGGCCGAGCACGATGTAGCCGACGAAAAGTGCGCCGTTCAGGAACGCGAAGACCAGGCCGAGCGGATCGCTCGACCATCTCACGTTGATGAGCAGGAACACCCCGAACACAGCCAGCACGAGTGCCGTCAGGTTGCGGGCTGAGCGCAGCCCATACAGCGCCACCCCGATCGTGCCGACGAACTCGATCGCGGCAACCAGGCTCATCGGCAGCCGGTCGAGCGCGAGATAGAACGACGTGTTCATGACGGCGAGACAGGCGCCGAGGCCGAGCAACAGCATTCGCGTTCGCGGATCGGCGCGTCTGATGGTGGTCCACGGTCTGGTCCAGGGGGCGAAGATGATCGCCGCGGAGGCGATCCGCAGCCACGCGACGCCGCGCACGCCGACAGCGGGAAACAGCAACACGGCGAAGGATGGGCCGAGGTGGTGGAAGACCGCGCTGACGCCGAACCAGACATGGGGAGGCGCGGACCGAGCGGGTCCTGGTGAAAGCGGGCGCGAGTGCGGGCAACAGGGATCTCCGTTGCCGGCACTATGATGACGTGGAATGTCTCGCCTGCTGATTCCGCGTATCAACCGATCGGTCCGCTTCCGATCCATCCTCCCCGGCCCAGGCTTGTTCAGAGGTTCCCCAAGGCTCCGGTCAGTGCCGATACAAGCCGCCGCATGTGCTTGACAACAAGGGACACCCCTTCATCATCCCGTCATCGGGAGAAACGCGGATGTCGAGACTCGATCGCTGCTACAATGTGAACGATCTTCGCCTGGCGGCCAAACGGCGGCTGCCGCGCGGCGTGTTCGAGTTTATCGATCGTGGCACCGAGGACGAGGTCGCACTGCGCAACAACCGCACCGGGTTCGAGCGCATCAAGTTGCGTCACCGTGCGCTGGTCGATGTGTCCGGACGCAACATGGCGACCACACTGTTTGGCAAACCGGCTGGGATGCCAATGGCAATCGCTCCGACGGGCGCGGCCGGACTGTGCTGGTATCTTGGCGAACTGGAACTCGCGAAAGCTGCCGCTGCCGCCAACATTCCGTTCACTATGGCCACCGGGTCAATGACCGCGATGGAAACCATCGCCAAGGAAGCCGGTGGCAGGCTGTGGTTCCAGCTTTATGTCTGGAAGCAGCGCGAACTATCCTATCAGCTCATCGAGCGCGCGCATCGGGTCGGCTTCGAGGTATTGATCGTTACTGTCGATACCATAGTGCCACCGAACCGCGAGTACAATCCGCGCAACGGCTTCCTGCTGCCGTTCCATCCGACGGCGCGGTTCACCATCGATATCGCGATGCACCCCGACTGGTTCTTCCGCGTGCTGATGCACTATCTGACCACGATCGGCATGCCGCGGAACGAAAACTACCCGGATCCTTACCGGCGTCCGATCACCAGCGATGCGGGCACGCGGGAGGTAATGCGCCAGGACTCGCTCTGCTGGGATGATATTCGCATCTTCCGCGACAAGTGGCCCGGCGTGCTGATGATCAAGGGCATCAACCGGCCGGACGACGCGGTGAAGGCGATTGAATACGGCGTCGATGGGATCATCGTCTCCAACCATGGCGGCCGGAACATGGACAGCGCCGTCGCCTCGATCGACGTGCTGCCGGAGATTGCGGAGGCGGTCGGCGAGCGCGCCACGGTCATCCTGGACAGCGGTGTTCGCCGCGGTTCCGACATTGCCAAGGCGCTGGCGCTCGGGGCCAAGGCGGTGCTGACTGGCCGCGCCACGCTCTACGGCACCGCCGTCGGCGGTCAGGCCGGCGCGGCGCACGCGATCAACATCATCCGCAATGAGCTCGACAAGACGATGGGCTATACCGGTTGCCGCAGCGTGGACGAGATCACTACGGACATCTTCTTCGGCGAGCGTGAAGGCAACCGGGTGCGGCCCCGGGTCGTTGAGCCGGTTTAAACAGGCATCACAATCAGCCGGCGCGCGGGCGTGCACGACGGTTAGCTGATAACGCGGGTGCGGCGGGTCGCGCCGACATGTCCACCATGGAAGCCACCTCCCGCAACGGGAGGTGGCCGGGCATCACCCTCCGTTAAGACCTTTGGCGTTGTATCCACCAATGGACGCAAAAATGCGCCCGTTGGCCTGGAGCCTGCTTGTGGTGGGCGGGGCGATCGCCTGGGCCGCGGCAAAAGGCCAGGACCTGTCCGCATATCTGCCGTACGGCATACCTGGCTACGAAACCGCCCTGGTCCCGCTGCGACCGCACCCGCGTTACGACCCTGTCGGCCTGCACGCGGGCACGTTCACCCTGCACCCGCAGCTCGAGGAAGGACTTGCTTACGACAGCAACGTATTCGGCGCCGCCAACGGGGCGCAGGGAAGCTGGGTCCTCGGCACCCATCCGTCGCTGCAGCTCGGGTCGACCGGCAGCCACGACAGCATCGGCGGGTTCTTCAGCCTCGATGACTGCCGCTACCTGAACACGCCTTCGCAGAGCCGGCTCGACTGGACCGGCTCGCTGGGCGGCACGCTCGATGTCGGCGAGGACAAGCTGACCCTGGCGGCCGCGCATCTCAGGCTGCACCAGGACCGCACGCAGCTCGACGCGGTGCCGAGTGATGAGCCGGTCGGCTACCAGCTGAACGATGTGCGGGCGTCGTATGCGGCGGTGCTCGGGCGGGTGTCGCTGGTCCCGGCGCTGGATGTTTCCACCTATAACTACGAAGCCACCACCATTCTGGGGCTGCCGGCGAGTCAGTCCTATCGCGACCGCGTGGTAGTTCAGGGCGGGCTGACCGCGAAATATGAGCTGGCCACGGCGCGCAACCTCGTGGTCGTGCTACGCGGTCTCGATACTGTCTACACGCAGGCCCAGCCCGGGCAGCCGACGCGGGATTCCACCGGATGGATCGCGCTGGCTGGGATCGACACGAAGCTCGACGGGCTCTGGCGCATCCGCGTGCTGGCAGGCTGGGAAGAGCGCCAGTTCGCGGCGGCGCAATATGGCAGCCACTCGGCGCCGGTGGCAGAAGCCGATGTGGTGTGGTCGCCCAGCCGGCTGACGACGGTCACTGCCACGCTCGCCCGCACGATCGAGGATGCCGCACAGGAAGGCGTCGCCGGCTACACCTATACGACGGCACGGCTGACCGTGGATTACGATTACCGACCCAACGTCCTGCTGCAGGGCTTCGCCAGCGTGCAGCAGGCGAACTACCTGCAGGGTGGGGGATCACAGGTCGGTACGTCGGTCGGCGGCAGCGTTACCTGGCTGCTGAACCGGCATATGCGGCTGCAGGCCTCTGACACGTTCGCCGCGATGCGCGGCTCCGCGCCGTCGCAGACCGGCGGCAGTTACAACCGGAACATGACCCTGCTGACCTTGGGGTTCGGGTTGTGACGCCGACCGTGCCGTTGTTCGGCCTCGATTTCGCCGACCTGAGCGGCGAGGCGGTACTGGCGCGGCTGATGGCGCGGCCACCGGATGCGGCGTTCGATTATCTGGTGACGCCGAATGCCGATCATTTGGTTCGGCTCGGCCGCGATAGGGGGCTCGCGGCGGTTTATCGGGATGCAGCGATCTGTCTGTTGGACTCGCGTGTGGTCGCGCGGGCAGCGCGGCTGCTCGGGCTGCGTGTACCGCTCGTGGTGCCCGGCAGCGATCTGACGATGCAGTTGTTGCGGCGCCTGGGCGGGGAGGAGCGGCTGACCGTCATTGGCCTTGCGCCGCGGTTTCTGTCCGGGCTAATGGGGCGGTGGGGGATCGCGCCGCCCGCGCATTACGATCCGCCGAGAGGATTCGAGAACGACCCGGCGGCGATGGCGCAGGCGGTGCAATTCGTGCTGCGCCATCCGGCGCGGTTCATCATTCTCGCGGTTGGTTCGCCGCGGCAGGAGCAGCTCGCGGCGGCGATCAAGGCAACAGGGCGGGCCACCGGCTTTGGCCTGTGCGTCGGTGCCAGCCTGGACTATCTGGCCGGAGTCACGCCCCGCGCGCCGGACTGGATGCAAGCAGCGGGGCTGGAGTGGCTGCACCGGCTGTTGCGCAATCCGCGGCGTCTGGCGAAACGGTATCTGGTGGACGATCTGCCGATCTTCGCCATGCTGCTGCGCCAGCGGCTGTAATTCCGTTGTATATCGCTGGATATACAAACTCTCAGGAGAACTTAAGGGCGACGGCCACACTTGGCAAACCGTGGGCCACTAGCTGTGGTCACTGCAGAGTCTCCGGGATAGGCACGCTGCTGACCCGGCGTCATCTCCGGCCCGATAACGCCAACAATGTGCTTGCCCTGACTGATGGTCGGCCCACTGTGGATTATGGCTCACCTTAATCAGAACATGCTGCCGATGGACCGGCTCATGCAGATGCAGCAGTAGTCGCGTCCCGCTCCGGCGCGTATTGACTATATCCGTCGCGGACATGTTGTCGTCGGTCGCCAGTTGGGGACTGCGTGATATGTTCCGGCCGTAGGGGATCTACGAGCTGCTCCTGTAATTATACCCACGGAAGTACTTGCGGCGGCATCACGCACTCTGGTCGTTTATCGGAAAAGATATCCTCGTCGACCTCATAACCACGAGCCGCCCACTTCTTCAGTGTTGCTGACCGGTGGGTTGAGACCGGCGTGCAAGCCCCTCACCCGCCGCCCTGCGCGCGGCGACCTCTCGCGAAGCGGAAGAGGTGTAAGCGACCTGCGGATTTTTGGGCTGGCGTCGCAGTAGTCAGGGCCACAGTGCGGATGTACTTGGCATCGAAAAGGATGACGCCCCGTAGGCCGAGCATGATGCGTGAATTGCGGGCCGGCACTGAGCATAAGCCGGCTCTCACGGCAGGCTCGCCAGCACCTCGCTGCGCAGCCGGTGCAGCACCGAACCGCGATGAGCACGATCGTTCCGCCGCAGGTAATCGCGCGCGCGAGTGGAAAGCGGCTGGGCTTGTGGCACTGGCAGCTGCGCCGCCGCCGCCACCGCGCGCGCGGTTTCAAGTCCGTAACCCTGGCGCACACCCTTCACCGCATATCCGATCACCCGAGGCGCGAGCGCCAGCCATGAGGCGCCGCATTTCCGCTCGATGTAGAGCCGGTTGCGCACGAACTGAAACCACCGCGCGCCCGACCACGCCATCCGACGTTCCGCGCTGACCTTATGCCGCACCACGATGTCGCCGCGGTAGCGCACGCGCCAGCCGCGCATGACCGCGCGCAGGCAGAAATCGTATTCTTCCCAGCAGAAGAAGAGGGCAGGGTCGTATCCGCCGGCGGCGTCCCAGGCCGCGCGGCGCATCGCGTGGCCGGCGCCGACGAAGGTCACGGCGTCAAAACTCTCCGCGGCACGCGGCAACAGCCGGGTCGGATAGCCCCAGGAGGAAAGGTCGTCCCGCCCGCCGGCATGCTCGACGATGCGGAACCCGAGCGCGCCAATATCCGGCTCGGCATCCATTGCGGCGACCGCGCGCCTCACCGTGTCCGGCCCGGCAAACTCGGCATCGTTGTCCAGACTGATGATGATGCGGCCATGGCCAAGCGTCGCGCCGAGGTTGCGCCCCCGGGCCACGCCCAGATTGCCTCCAGTTGAAACCAGTGTGGCGTCGGCTCGCCCCTCGACTGCCCGGGCGAGCCGGGCCAGCGCTTTCGGATGCGAGCCCTGATCGACCACGAACACGTGGCGTGAGACGTCCTGTTGCGCCAGGGCGGAGGCAATCGCCGCTTCGGTTTCGGACGCCCGATCCAGCGCGAGAATGATGATGTCCGCGTCGTACGCATGTTCCGGGGCCGCGACGGCGCCGGCGACGTGAGAAGACCGGTCCACGAGCGAGGGTCAGTATGCGTTCTGCGGCGAAGCCAATGCCCGCGCCGTCTGCGCAAGGATGCGAAAGTCGGCCCACAGCGACCACTCTTCGATGTATTCCAGGTCACATTGCACGCGGCGCAGGATCTTGTCCTCGGTATCCGTTTCGCCTCGCCAGCCGCGCACTTGCGCCAGTCCGGTCATGCCGGGGCGCACCCGATGGCGCGCGTTATAGCCGATCACTACCTGTTCGAACGGGCGGCCGGCGGCGCAGGTGCCGGGCGCGTGCGGGCGCGGGCCGACCAGCGACATCTCCCCGCGCAGCACGTTGATCAATTGCGGCAGTTCATCGAGCGACAACCAGCGCAGCCAAGCGCCCGCTCGCGTCACGCGCGGGTCGCAGCGCCGCGCCTGCTCGCAGGTCGCCGGCTGTGAGAACTCCCGGTACATGGTGCGGAATTTCAGTACCTGAAACACCCGCCCGTTGAGGCCGATGCGCCGCTGGCGGAACAATGCCGGGCCCGGACTGTCCAGCCGGATCCACAAGGCGAGCGCCAGCATCGGCAATAGAAATAGCAGCAGCAACAGCGCGCCGAGCAGCAGGTCCTCACCGCGCTTGGCCGCCGCGGGCCAGCCGGCCGGCCGGTCCGCGCGCAGCAGCGGAAAACCGAGCACCGTCGCGCTCGGCGGACAGAACCCGGGCATCGCATTTTCGCCGCTGACCATGACCCCTCCGCTGTCTGCTTTTGGGAAGGCCAGTTTTCCGCGGCAAAATTGACTCTGTGGTTAATAGCGGGGACGCCAATACTTGCACCGCTTAAGTCATGCGAACAAAGCGCGAAGAGCAGCTAAAAACTCTATCGGAATACCACTTGGCGAGACAGAGTGAAGTTGACGAACATCCCGGCGACCGCGCCGGCCGCGACCGCGATGACGGGCTGCGCCCGCGCCAGCGCCAGGGTGGCAATCAGCGCTGCGTAGGCGCCGCGGTTCAGCACGAAACCCAAAAGGTTCGCGACCATGAACTTCGCCCATTGCCGGTGGCGCGGCCCGCCGCCCCTTCCCTGGAACGTCCATATCCGGTTCAGGGCCCAGTTGGCGCTGGCGACCAAAAGATACGAAACCAGACCGGCCCAATAGAGGCCCAATGATCCACGCAACGAGTACACGATCGTGGTGTCGGCGAGGAAGCCCAACACGCCGACCGTGCCAAATTTCAGGAATTGCGCCACGATCGCCGCATCCGGCATCCGTGCCAGCCTTAGTTCCACCACGTCGTCTGCATCCCGCATGCTGATCTGCACCGCCGGCCACGTCGATCATGGCAAGACCGCGCTGGTCAAGGCGTTAACGGGGATCGATGCCGATCGGCTGCCGGAAGAGAAGCGCCGCGGCATCACGCTCGATCTCGGTTACGCCTACACGGAAGCGCTGGGCTTCGTCGATGTTCCCGGCCACGAACGCCTGGTGCACACCATGCTGGCGGGCGCCGGCGGGATCGACGCGGCCCTGCTGGTGGTGGCCGCCGATGACGGGGTGATGCCGCAGACGCGCGAGCACGCGGCCATTCTTGGCCTGCTGGGGATCGACCACGGCGTGGTGGCGGTGACCAAGACCGACCTCGCCCCTGGGCGGATCGACGCGGTCGCGGCCGAGATCCGCGGCCTGCTGGCGAAGACCGCTCTAGCGAACGCCGCCGTCGTGCCGGTGTCCGCATTAACGGGCGACGGCGTGACGGCGGTGCGCGCGGCGCTGGATGCGCTCGGGCCGCGCGAGCGCGATACCGAGGGCCATGCGCGGCTGGCGATCGACCGGGTGTTCAGCCTCGCCGGTACCGGCCTGGTCGTTGCCGGGACGCTGGTTGCCGGACGTATCGCTATAGAGGACCATCTGCTGCTCTCGCCCGGCGGCCGCGAGGTCCGCGTGCGCGGGCTGCATGTGCATGGGCGCCAAGCTGTCGAGGCTGTCGCCGGCTGTCGTGTCGCGTTGAATATCACCGGGGCGCGGCTGGCGAAGGAGCATGTCTCGCGCGGCGATTGGGTGGTGCATCCGGACCTGCATGCGCCGACCTCGCGGATCGACACCCGGGTCCGGCTACTGGCGGAGGCGCCGGCGCCGCGCCCGGACACCACCGTACACCTGCACCTCGCCGCGGCGCATGTCACGGCGCGCATTACGCCGCTGCAGCCGCAGCGGCTGAGCGCGGGCGGGACGGCGCTGGTGCGGCTGACCTTGGCGGGTTCGATCGGCGCGCTCGCTGGCGATCGGCTGGTGCTGCGCAATGCGGACGCCACGCTGACCCTGGGAGGAGGGACTGTGCTGGACCCGTTCCCGCCGTTGCGAGGACGGAATGCGCCGCCGAGGCTTGCTCAGCTCGCGGCGTTGCAGCAGGCCGACCCGGCGCGCGCACTCGGCCGCCTGTTGGCTTTGCCGCCCGGCTTCACCGAGCTGGCGGCGTATGCGCGTGCGCGCAACCTGCGGCCGTCGCGTCTCGCCGCGGTGCTGGCGGCCGCGCCGGCTATGCTGCTGGGGCCGGTGGTTATTGCGCCGTCCGCTATGCGGGCATTGCGCGTTTGTGTTCTGGACGCTTTGGCCGCGCATCACGCGGCTGCGCCGGATCAGCCGGGTCTGCCGCCCGAGCGAGTCGGCCGGATGTTGCCGGGCCGTCCACCGCAAACCGCCGTGCGTGCTCTGCTCGACCTGCTGTTGGCGGAAGGGATGATTGCGCAGGACGGGCCGTGGCTGCGGCTGCCCAACCACCGGGCGAGCCTGTCGGCGGAGGATGAGCGCCTGTGGGCGGCGATTCGGGAGCTGATCGCGGCGGCGCCGTACCGGCCGCCGCGTACGCGCGACATGATGCGGGCGCTAGGGGCGCCGGAGGCCGTGTTGCGCGCCACGCTGAAGCGATTGCAGCGGGCGGGCCGGCTGATCGAGGTTGCGCCGGATCATTTCTTTTTACGCGAAACCGTCGCGGCGATGGCACTAACGGCGGCGGAGCTGGCCGACTCTCCGAGCGGTCTGACCGCGGCGACATTCCGCGACCGGCTGGACAACGGCCGGAAGGTGGCGATCCAAATCCTGGAGTTTTTCGATCGCGCCGGGCTGACAGGACGGGCGGGCGAGGCGCGGCGGGTGCGTGCCGATCGCGCGGGGATGTTCGGTCCGGCGGTTTGATCAGTCATGCCGGGCTACGTGTGGCCGGTGTTGCTCGTTCAACGATAGCACGCCGGCACGCGCGGCCCCCGGGCTTGCACGACGCACATGAATCTGACGTAATCCCCAGAGAAGCCAATTTTTGACCAAAACATCGAAGGGGGAGAACCAGATGAAAGCGACTCTTTTGGCTGCCGTCGCGGTAATTGCGGCGCTTGCCCTGGTCCCTCAGGCCCGGGCCGAAGTGGCGGGCTTCAAATTCAGCGGGGCGGGCACGAGCGGCTCCGGCTTGTTCACCTTCACGCCCGATACGGTCGTGGGTGATCCCGCCGGCGCCTACACGATCACCGGTATCAGCGGCACCCTTTCGGATGTAAATATCGGCATCTCCAACGCAGCGATCACCGGTCTGGTGCCAATTAACCCGGTGCCACCTAAGGGGCCCCCGTTTCCGGTGAGCCTCAGCTTGCTTCCCGTCGTAAATCCCCCACCATTCGACACCGCGATTTCCTACGACAACCTGCTTTATCCCGGCGGGTCACCGATCACATGCCTCGACTATGCGTTGGCCGGGGGCTACCTGGACGTGTACGGGGTGCTGTTTACGCTCAACAACGGCGACGTCGTAGATCTGTGGAGCAATGGGGCGGGGCCGGGTATGCCGCTCAGCTACGGCGACGGCGTGATAAGTCTAGCGGACACAGGCAACACTGTAATCGACTATCAGTCTGGCGGGGTGTCTCTCTCCGTTCCCGAACCCGGCTCCTTCTCGTTGCTCGGCGTTGGCCTGCTCGGTGCTCTCGCGTGGCGGAGAAGGTCCAACCATTCCTCGTGAACACTCGCCGTGCAAAGTTAAGCTGAACCACGGGGTTCCGCGCAGCGGAGCGCGATGCACTTCGTTCTCCTGGGTGGCCGTCGTGATCGTTCTCTCGGTGAGGTAGCGGGTTTGAAGCTACCCCTCTGGCAGAGCCGGTCTTTCGTTGCGACCCACACCAAGCTCCAATGGCCGCGCGCAGCGGCGGTCAAGGACGTCCGCTCCTTGCGGCCGCCCGAAGGGCTCTCGTCCTTGACGGCCGCGAGCACGGCGGCAGTCTGGTGATCGTCGGGGAACGACGATCATGCATAATGCCGTCGTTCGTAGTCGATCGGCGAAAGGTAGTTGAGCGAGGAGTGATGACGGTTGTAGAAGTCCTCGATGAACTCGAAGATCGCAGTTCGCGCCTTGGCTTGGCTCTTGAACCGATAGCGATCGAGAAGCTCGCATTCGAGGGTGGCGTAGAAGCTTTCACACATGGCATTATCATACGCATCCCCAACCGAGCCCCATGGAGGGACGCACGCCCGCCTCACGACAGCGGCAGCCGAATTCGACTGCGGTGTATTGGCTGGACTCAAATGGTCGTCGCAACACCTGACGCAGGAGGTTGCGATGAGCATTCGAAAGCGGCGTTCGGATCGGTCTGGTCGGGCGCATTGTTCTCACCAGGTCGCCCGGCGGTGGCAGGACGAGATGAGCAGCGGCGGTTCTGGGCGGCGATCGCGGTAGGGATGGCGAGTGAGGATGCTGCGGTCCAAGCTGGTATGTCGCAGGCTGTAGGAACAAGATTGTTCCGAAAGGCAGGCGGCATGCCACCAGCGATGTTTCGGCCATCAGCGAAGGCGCTGTCCGGCTGGTATCTCTCATTTGCGGAGCGGGAGGAGATCGCACTGCTTCGAGTGCAAGGCTGCTCGATACGAGAAGTTGCGCGCCAGCTCGGCATGAACGCGCGGCGCCCCGTAGGTGCGCGCGGGAGGCCCCGTGCGCGGCATGAATTTCTGCCATCAGCACCGCATCGGATTGTGCCCGCCGCGACGGCTGGTGTTTCGCCCATGCGTAGTAGCCGCTGGAGGAGACACCCAGCAGCCGGCACATCGTGGCGATCGGATACTGGGCTGATGATCGCTCACGAAGCGGAACCCTTGGGTGGAATCGCGTTCGTCTCCCGAGCGAACCAGGCCGCCTTTGACAGCATCTCCCGCTCCAGGCGGAGCTGGGGGTTCTCACGTCGCGGTTGAGTTCCTCGCGCTCCGCCGCCGTCAGGCCGCTATCGCCACAACCGGCATCGCGCGCTCCTGGGCGCCCCAGTTCCGGATCGACTGCGCGGTTGGTTCAAACTCGCGCGCCAACTCCTCCGGCGAGCGGCCGACGTGCACCAACTCGACCATCCGGCGACGAAACTCAGGTGCATAAGTTCGCCTCGATCTCGACATGGTGGACCCCTCCAACGCAAATGCTCGGGTGTCCACGAAACCGGGTCAACTCCAGCCCCAACGGTGAACTGGCACGCAGTTTTTGCGGCTGTGGGAAAGCGGCACGCGTTCAGGCGAGACGGAGCTTCTACGGCATGCGGACGTCCGAGGAACACTCACCGTTGTAGGACAGAACTTCGATGCGCAGGACAACGGGGTCCTGCGTGAGTCGCGAACGCACGTGGCAGGAGACTACTTCGCTTCCCTCGCAGTGACAGCGGGCGAAGTCCGGGGACGGCCATGACGAAGTGGGAACGTCGTGGCGCTCAATCCTCCACCGCCTGACGGATCAGAACCTCTCGCTTCCCGACATGATTCGCCGGCCCGACCACGCCTTCTTTCTCCATCTGCTCGATCAGCTTGGCAGCCCGGTTGTAACCGATATTCAGGTGCCGCTGCACAAAGCTGGTCGATGCTCTCCCCTCGCGTGCCACCAGTGCCACTGCCTGTTCGTAGAGTCCTTTCTCGCCCATATCGCCACCCATCAGCCCGGGTAACGCCGCGGTGCCGTCGTCGTCCTCGGCTTCGGTGACCGAGTCTACATAAGCAGGCTCGCCTTGCTCGCGCAGGAACTCGACCACTTTTTCCACTTCCTGGTCGGAGACGAACGGCCCGTGCACGCGGGTGATCCGACCGCCGCCCATCATGTACAGCATGTCGCCCTGACCCAGCAGTTGCTCCGCCCCTTGCTCGCCCAGGATCGTGCGCGAATCGAATTTGCTGATCACCTGGAAACTGATCCGCGTCGGGAAATTGGCCTTGATGGTGCCGGTGATCACATCGACCGAAGGCCGTTGCGTCGCCATGATGACGTGAATGCCGGCCGCGCGGGCCATCTGTGCCAGGCGCTGCACCGCCGCCTCGATGTCCTTCCCGGCAACCATCATCAGGTCGGCCATCTCATCAACCACCACCACGATCAACGGCAGCGGTTCCAACGTCAGCGGCTGCTCCTCGAAGGTCGGCCGGCCGGTGTCCGGATCGAACCCGGTCTGCACGCGCCGCGTCACCACTTCGCCCTTGGCCCGGGCATCGGCCACGCGGTCGTTGTAGCCGCCGATATTGCGCACCCCCAATTGGCTCATCGCCCGGTAGCGCCGCTCCATCTCGCGCACGGTCCATTTCAGCGCGGTCACCGCCTTGGCCGGCTCGGTCACCACCGGAGCCATCAGGTGCGGGATCCCCTCATACATCGAGAGCTCCAGCATCTTCGGGTCGATCAGGATCAGCCGGCACTGGTCCGGCGACAGCCGGTACAGCAGGCTCAGGATCATCGCATTGACGGCGACAGACTTACCGGACCCCGTGGTACCGGCGATCATCAGATGCGGCATGCGTTGCAGGTCGGCGACCACCGGCGCGCCGCTGATTTCCTTGCCGAGCGCCAGCAGAAGCCGGCCGGGATGCCGTTGCACCTCGTCGGAGGCCAGGATCTCCGACAGGAACACCGTTTCGCGCTTGGCGTTCGGCACCTCGATGCCGATCACGTTGCGCCCCGGGACTGTCGCGATGCGCACCGCGGTCACCGATAGGCTGCGCGCAACGTCATCGGCCAGGCCGATCACCCGGGCGCTCCGAATGCCGGGCGCCGGCTCCAGCTCATAGAGCGTTACCACCGGCCCGGGCCGAATCTCGACGATGCTGCCCTGCACGCCGTAATCGCTGAGCACCGTCTCCAGCAGACGTGCATTCGCCTCCAGCGCCTCGGTGCTCGGACCGGTGGCGGCCCGCGCCGGCGGCGGTGTCAGCAGCCCGAGCGAGGGGAAGCGCCAGCCGGGCTCAGCCAGCGGCAGGCTTTCCTGCTGCGCGATACGCCGAGCCGGCGGCCGCGCCGGCCGAATAGTCGGAGGCGCAAGGTCCGCGGCCGGACGCAGCGGAGCCATGCGCGGCGGTTCGCGGGCAAAAGGTACCGGCGACTCCTCGCCGGCCACAGGCCGGCGATGGAACAGCCGAGCGAATGACAGAGCAGCAAAAGCCGGAAGCCGTGCCGTCGCTCCGATGATCGCCGCGGCGTTGCCGCCGGAGGAAAAGGCAAAGCGGGCTGCCCGCCCGATGCCGCGCCAGCAGGCCCGCCATTCCGCCCCGGAAAGGCCCAGTGCCAGCAAAACAAGTGTGACGGCAAACGCGGCGCCCAGCACCCACACCATCAGAGCGCCCACAGGACCCAGCAAACCTCGGCCGGCTGCCAGTACCGCGGGCGCCAGCACGCGACCCACCGCGCCCCCTGGGCCTGCCATGGTTGGCCACGCCGCCGCGCTCAGTCGCGGCACGGATTGCAGCGCCGCCGCCAGCACCGGCATCGCCGCGGCGGTGACTGTGAGCCGGGCAGCCATGCTGCCGAGTCCGCGACGCGACGCGAGCCGCCATGCCCAGGCCAGCATTGCGAAGCCGGGCAGCGCCCCGGCGACGCCGAACCCTTGCAGCAGCAGATCGGCCAACGTCGCCCCGATCGGTCCAGCCAGATTCGTCGCCCGCTGCGCCGTCGCCGTGTTGAGGCTGGGGTCGGACGGGTTATAGCTCGCCAGGGCCAGCAACAAGGCGAGGCCGAACAGACCCAGCGTCAGGCCGCCAAGCTCGGCCGCGCGACGCCGCATCAGGTCGCGAATGGCCGGCGAGACGAAATGTCGGCGCCCTTTTGTTCGGGCCAGGGAAGGCGATCCGGCGGACCTGACGGCAGCGGCCATGCGACTCGACACCTCGGGACTTCGTGCGAGACCGTAAGCATAGTCGAGAACCGCCTCAGAAGTCTTCGGATTCCATACAGCGTTGCACCGTCCTGGATGTACCGGTATGCGTCGGTTGCCGCCTGTGGCTCCGCAGCACCGATGAGGTCAAAGTGGCCCTGAGGCCGCCTTCCGCCGATCAGCAGACCCGCCAGCAGCGGTTGATCCAGTGGGCGACGATGCTCGCCGGAGTAAGCCTCGTGCTCGTGGTGGTGAATATTGCGCTCGCGATTATCGACCAGAACGCGCAGGCGGACGTCAACGAACGGCAGCAGATCATCGCTCAAGCGGCGCAGCTCAATGCGGTGAACACGCTACTGACCCGTGCGCTGCAAAGCCAGATGCAGTCGGCGAAGGATCCGCAGATCGAGGCCCTGTTGAAGAGCGCCGGGATCGGCGAGGCGGCCGCCCCGGCCGCCAAACCCTGATGCCGGAGATCCCGCGGATCGAGCTGCCGATCGCGCTGATCGTGGCGGCGTTCTTCCTGATCACGGCGTTCCAGACCGAACAGTTGGTGAGCGAGCACGGTCGGCTGATGGCGATCCACGCAGCGCAGGACGCCCCCCTGGCGCAGGCCACCAAACTGCGCGGGCAGTTCCAGATGCTTGCGGCCGGGACCGCCAAGCTGGCGGAAGCCGGAAATACGTCGGCCAAGGCGGTGATGGCGCAATTGCAGGCGCAGGGCATCACCGTGCATCCGAGCGCATCTCCGTAGGGTGCTGCGCCCTGGACCGGCCTCAGAGCGCTTTGCTTGCGGACAGGACTCGTTCCAATCCGTTGGGACACTGTCCGGCCGATCAAGCCTCCGTCGCGGCCGGTTGAGAGTGATCAGCCTCCCGGAACCTCCGGCCGCATTTCGCCCGCCGCCTCGTAGAGCCGGTCCATCTCCGCCGCGAACGCCTGTCGCAGCGCCAGCGCTTCCTGTCGCGGCAGCCAGCGCGACATGGAGTTGAACCGCATCTCCGCCATATACGTCTTTGTCAAATCCGCCCACGGGAACGCTTCCGATCCGCGCGCAAGCGCAAGCGTCGTGCACAGCTCGTCCCGTATCCCCTGAATGAACTCCTCCCCGGGATGTTCGTCCAACTGATCCACAAGGCTTCCGCTGGAAGCCCCAGGGGGAAAATCGAACAATCCGGGCTGGTCGGCGAATCGGCGCATGCGTGGAGACTAGCCCGTGACCGCTGGTCGGGAAAACACTTGCCCAAACGCGCGCCGCAAGCCATCCGCTGAGTCCATGAACGAAACGTGGCGCCGGAACGACCTGCCGGAGATCGCCCGCGCGCTCGCCCAGCGGCCCGGGCACGAGACCGTTCGTACTCTGATCGCTGACATCCTGCGCAACGCCTTTGGCGCCGCATATCTCGCCCTCGACCACGAAGTCCGCATGCCGGAGGTGCGCGGACGGGCCGATACGCTGTTCGGTGCCACTCTAACGGTCGTGGCGAAAACGGTGGCCGCCCGCGTGCTCGACCTGCCGGTCAAAGACGCCGCGGCTATTCTCTCCGGAGAGGCGCTGGCCGATGCCGGCATTCACGGTGCGGTCGAAAGCGACTTTTTCGATTGGGTTCTGCAGGATGAAAGCGGCAAGGCGCTCGTCCAGCGAATCGCCCGCCAGGCGGCACGCTTCCGCCTGCGGGATGTCCAGGTCGATGTTCTCAAGGCGCTCTATGAAAGCCTGATCGACCCGGCACAGCGCCATGACCTTGGCGAATACTACACGCCCGATTGGCTGGCGGCGAAACTCGCGCGCCGCGCGGTCAGCGATCCGCTCCATCAGCGTATCCTCGATCCCGCCTGCGGCTCCGGCACCTTTCTGTTTCATGCGATCCGTCAGATCCTGACAGCGGGAAGACTTGCCGGCTGGAAAGCCTCCCGGCTCATCAACGAGTGCGCCGCCCGCGTCCGAGGACTGGACGTTCATCCGGTCGCGGTGATCATCGCCCGCGTCACCTGGCTGCTCGCGCTCAGCGACATCATCAGTCAGCGTGCCGGCCCAATCCACATCCCCGTCTTTCTCGGCGATTCGCTGCAATGGAATGTCCAGCCGCTCGGCGATAAAACCTACGTGGAGGTCTCGGTTCCCAACGAACAACCGCTGCGCGTCCCCGCCGGCTTCGCCGAGGATCAAGCCAAGTACGAACCCGGCCTTCAGGTTCTGACCGAGGGGTTGAATGATGAAGCTTCACCCGCTCGCATTCGGCAAGCTCTGTTGCGCATCCACGGCGTCACATCGGAGGACGCCGACGCCATGGTGACCACTTTCGATCGCCTGCTCGGCCTCTATAAGTCCGGGCGAAACCATATCTGGCCCTACGTGCTGCGCAACCTCGTCCGGCCGCTATGGCTCTCTCAGCCTGACCACCGTGCCGATGTCGTCCTCGGCAACCCACCCTGGATCGCTTACCGCTATCTCAGCGCGGAGATGAAGACCAATTTGCGCGAGGCGTGCCGGCCACTCAACCTGTGGGTTGGCGGCGTCCTGACGACTTAACAGGATATCGCTGCCCTGTTCTGGGCGCGGTGCGCCGAACGATATCTGCAGCCCGGCGGCACCATCGGCTTCGTCCTGCCCTATGCGGCGCTGAACCGGCCCGCTTTTGGCGCGGCGAGTTCCGCCGGCTTCACGTTCGCATCCTGGAAGCGTGGAGCTTCGACGAGACCGTTCAACCGCTGTTCCCGGTTCCCGCTTCCGTATTCATCGGACAAAGCGGCAAGCCGGGACCTCTGCCGAGCACCGTGGAACGCTACACCGGCAATCTGCCACGCCGGGACGCCACCGAAGCGGAGGCCGACCGCCATCTTCGCCACGCCTCAGCCCCGTGGCCACCAATCCCGACACTGGAAGGAGCCTCGCCCTATCGCGCGCGATTCAAACAAGGCGCAACCATCGTCCCGCGCCGCTTCTTCTTCGTCGTGCGGGAAGAAGCCGGAAGACTCGGCGACAACCCCGCCGCGCCGCGTATGCGCGGCAAAACCGGGCCCCAGGACAAACGGCCCTGGAACACCGTGGAACCACCGCACGGCCCCGTTGAGTTGCAGTTTCTTCGTCCTGTTCTGCTCGGGGAAAGCATTGCGCCCTTCCGAATGCTGACACCTGCGACCTGCGTCGTGCCGACGCACGGACGCGGGATCCTGGACAGCCGCGGTGCCGCCGATGCCGGCTTCCGCCATTTGGCTGCGTGGCTGAAATATACCGAAGGAAAGTGGGCGGACCATTCCAACAAGCGCGCCGATGGACGTCCTCGCATGACCGTCTCACAGCAACTTGACTACATGCGCAAGCTAACCGCGCAGTTGCCAACGGCCGCCACCCGCGTCGTCTACGCCGCATCCGGAACCTTACCCGCTGCTGTCATAGTCACAGAACAGTCCGCCATAATCGAGCACAAGGCGTACCGGGCTGCCGCTCGGACTCTTGCGGAAGCGCGATATCTTTGCGCCGTTATCAATTCTGAGGAGACGCGAGTGCGCCTGGAGGCAAAGCAGTCGAAAGGCCAAGGGGGCGCGCGGGACTTCGACAACCTGATCTGGGAACTCCCTATCCCCGAATTCGACCGTCGCGATCCCTTGCATCTGCAACTGGCCGAAGCTGCCGCCAAGGCCGAGAAAATCTCCGCCGCGGTCCCGCTCCGCGAGGGCGCCTACTTCACCCACCATCGCGCCGCCATCCGCGCGATCCTCGCCGCCGACGGCATAGCCCGAGAGATCGACGATCTCGTCTCCCGCCTGCTCGGAACGTGACAAGCCTTCGGGCCGTCCAATGTGAAGGCGACTTCTTCGTGCAAGGCCACGCTTCTCCGCGGCGCTTGACGCCGCGGCGGACGGGCGCACCATCAGCATCCCGCAGCGATGGAGAAGCGCCGATGTCCGAGACGACAACTGCACGCAAGCGCCTGCTCGCGGACGGACCGTCACCGCCCTCCTGTTACGTGGACGTGGTGAACGCGCCCTGGGAAACTTCGAAATTCCCCGGGATCGGGCACAAGACACTGTACTCCGACCCGGCGACCGGTCTCGCCACGCTGTTGTTCCGGCTGGCGCCGGGTGCTGTCGTGCCGTTGCACGAGCACACCGGGGTGGAAATGACCTATGTGCTGGAGGGCAGCCTGGAGGACGAGGAGGGCGTCTGCACGGCAGGCAATTTCGTCTGGCGCCCGACCGGCAATACGCATGAGGCGCGGGCGCCGAACGGTGCGCTGATCCTCGGCGTATTCATGAAGCCGAACCACTTCGCGGCCGGCCAGAAGTTCTTCACCGAAGATAAGCCGGGCTGATCAGCCGAGCTCGGCCAGCGTATCCGCCCAACGCTCCAACCGGCTCGCTTCCTGGCGCAGGGTTCCGACACTTTCGCCCAAAGCCGCGAGGCGAGCACGGTAGGTCTGTACCGATCCATCGAGTTCCGGTCATCGTGGACTGTAATTCAGTGAGTGCCCCGCGCCATGCGCCGATCGCGGCCTGCTGTGCCACGAGCGCGCCGGAAAGGTCGCTGAGCACAGCGGAGAGGCGATCCGGTGTTGTAGGCTGGCGGGTCGGAAACAAAATAATCTGAGCCGTTCGCGGAGCGGACATGGGCGATCCCTCATTCGGTTGGGATGCCATTAACCAAGCATAAACTATCTCGGAAATCGAGAATAATCTCTGCATACGATTGTAGAACCGCCAGGAGCGCAGTCGGCGCGATGATCGCCGGCCTCAGGTGAGCACCGGATAGCCGAGCTGCGCCGCCGCGATTTCATAGCCCGAGAGCACGTCGTAATCGCTGTCAGTGAGAGGCGCGAGACCGCGCAGGCGGAGTGCCGCAAGAGCGGGTTGTGCCGCCGTGGCGGCGAACACCTCGTGCAATGCGGACCGCAGTGCCTTTATCTGGGCGTGCGGCGTGGCGATCGCGGTCACGAAAGGAAGGCACGGGCTCGGTTCCGTCCATTCCAGAACGCGCAACTCGCCAGCCCACTCCGGCAGGTGTTGGACGACAAAGGCCCAGGTCACGCAATCGACCGAGCAGAGGTCGATCTCACCGGCCGCGAGCAGGCGCAGGCTCTGGAGATGGGCGCCGGTCCATACGATGCGGGAGAAGAATTGGGTGCCGGCGGCAATTCTCGCCAAGGACAGCCGCGGCAGGTTCATCCCGGTATTGGAGTTGATGCTGTTGCAACCGAAGGTGCAGCCGCGCATGGCAGCGAGGTCGGGCGCTTTGTCCGCGGCGCGCACAATGAAGGCGCCGCGATGCGTCGCGCCCGCGCAGCCTTCTGCGTCGTAGCAGGGCGTTCCGAGCAGGACCGCCTGGCCGCGGTAGCGCCGGAACAACGGGAAGCCGCAGACCTGCGTGAACAAGACGTTGCGAGTGATTTCGTCCGGCACGGAGACTTGGGCGGTATCGAGTTGCTCCGGCGTATCGACGAGACCTCGTGCCAACAACCCCGCGCGCACCGAAGCCCAGAGCGCCTTGTTTGCGGGTTCCAGTGCCGGCAGTGCGTACATGGGCAAGCTGGCAACGCGCATGGTTCTTACGTGCTGGCAGGCGCGCGGAACGCGGAGGCATATTCGGTCAGGAACTGGCCCATGGTCAGCGGCGGCCGTCCGAGCAGCCGTGCCAATGTGTCGTCCACCGTGCCGCCCTGTCCGCCGGTGTAGGGATCATGGTACCTCGTTTCAAAACAGCTTTACGGCATTACCCAGTCTGCGATCAGGACGTTATGCGGCGCGATCGTCGAGTTGAACGAGCCCTTAGTGTCTGTCTGCGCCTATCGATCAGCACTCTGGGCCACTAGCACCTCACCGGCGAGGATGCGGCGGGTGATGGTGCCGGTCCGCAGCAACAGGGCGCCGTCCGGTGCGAGATCGGCGAAGCGGCCTTCGATAACAGCGTCGCCCAGGATGATGCGGAGGGGAGTTCCGGGCGGATGAGCGCGTGCGAGCCAGCCGGCGCGGATCGGGGCGAACCCGTCCTGGCTCCATCGGGTGACGTGCTGGGCAAGCGCTTCCAGCAGCCTGGCGCCGACAGCATCCACCGAGGGGCCGTTTAGGGTAGTGGTCTTGTAAGGCGTGCCGGTCGGAGCTTGGCCCACGTTGATACCGATGCCGAGGATGATCGCCGGATCCGCGTGTTCGGTCAGTATGCCGGCGATTTTCGCGGCATCGACCAGCACGTCGTTTGGCCATTTCAGCGTCACGAGCCGGTCGGTGAAGGCCTCGACCGTATCGGCCGCCGCGAGCGCGGCGACGAAGCCCAGCTCAGGCAGGCGTGTGTGGGCAAGGCCGAGGCACAGGATGATCGAAATATAGAGATTGCCAGGCGGACTGGCCCACTGCCGGCCCTGCCGGCCGCGGCCGGCGGTCTGCTCGCGCGCGATGACGACGGTGCCATGCGGTGCGCCCGCTTCGGCGAGACGCCGTGCCTCGTCGCTGGTCGAGCCGATGCTGTCGTAGTGCCGGATGGCGAATTCGATCATCCGCCGGCCGTCAGATTGGTGATCGTTTGTTTTGTTTGCTCGGCGATCATCTCGGCCACGATGCGGCGATGGCAGTGCAAGTGGTCGCGTTCGAAACACAGCAGGCAGACGCGCTCGGCCCGTGCCAGCTCGGTCGCCTGCGCCAGCTCGGCCTGCGGGCGGTCGCCGATCATGTGGGCGCGAAAGATGGTTTCCATGCGGTCCGGGTGGCCGGCGCGCACGGCGTCGCGCCCGGGCTTCGGCGTGCCGAGCGCCTGCAGGTGGACATAGCGGATGCCCTGCTCGTCGAGTCCCGCCGCAAGCTGACGCTTGGAGAAACCCGGTTTGCGCGACTGCGGCACGGCGCGCACGTCGATCAACAGGCTGATGCGTGCGGCGCGCAGGGCGCCCAGCACGTCGTCGATCGTGCAGCCTTCGTAGCCGATCGTCAGCAGTTCACGCATGGGGTAGAGCATAGCCTATCAGGCGGGAGGGACCGATGACGTTCGACTTTACCGGCAAGCGTGTGATCGTCTGCGGGGGCAGCCGGGGGATCGGGCGGTCGATCGCGCTCGGCTTCGCCGAGGCAGGTGCGGGCGTATCTATCTGCGCCCGCGGGCTCGAGACCCTGGATGCGACGCGCGGCGAAATCGCGAGCTTCGGCGGCATCGCGCATGCCGGAGTTTGCGATCTCGGCGATGCGGCGGCGATCGGGCGCTATATCAACGACGCGGCGCGGGCGCTCGGCGCCGTCGATGTGCTGGTGAACAACGCCTCGGGGTTCGGCAATGCCGATGATGAGGCGGGCTGGGGTGCGAGCATCGCGATCGACATGATGGCGATCGTGCATGCGAGCCATGCGGCGTTGCCGATGCTGAAGGAATTGAAGGGAACGATCATCAACACGTCGTCGATCTCGGCGTTGCGGCCGGCGGCGCGGCAGCCGCCTTATGGAGCGATCAAGGCCGCGGTGATGCATTACACGGGAACGCAGGCTGCGTTGTATGCGCGTGACGGCATACGGGTGAACGGAGTGGCGCCCGGTTCGATCGAGTTTCCCGGCGGTGTGTGGGACCGGCGCAAGACGGAGGCGCCGGAGCTGTATAATCGTGTGTTCCGTTCGATCCCGTTCGGGCGGATGGGGCATCCCGAAGAAGTGGCGAATGTCGTGCTGTTCCTGGCCTCGCCGCTGGCGTGCTGGGTCACCGGGCAGACGATCGTGGTAGATGGAGGGCAACTGCTCGGTTAGGAACAAAGCAATGACGTCTGCAAGCAAACGCCTGCTTCTTATCGGCGCATCGCGCGGCCTCGGCTACGCAATGGCCGAGGAGTTCCTCAAGCGCGGCTGGCATGTGGTCGGAACTGTACGAGGCGGCAGTAGGACCAAGCTGCACGACCTTGCGCAGACCTCCAATGGGCGGCTGGCGATCGAAACTCTCGACATCACCGAGCCGGTCCAGGTCAGCACACTCCGCGCCCGTCTGGCGGGGCGGAGCTTCGACCTGCTGTTTGTCAGTGCCGGAGTGACGAATGACACCCGCGAGACGATCGCCGAGGTGTCCACCGAGGAATTCGTGCGCGTGCTGGTTACGAATGCCTTGAGCCCGATGCGTGTCGTCGAGGCATTGCAGGATCTCGTGGCTTCGACCGGCACGATCGGCGTAATGTCCTCAGGGCTGGGCAGCGTTGCTAACAATCAGGCGGGCGGATATGAGGTTTACCGCGCGAGCAAGGCGGCGTTGAACACGCTGGTGCGCAGTTTCGTGGCGCGCCACAAGGACGACTTGCGAACATTCCTGATCATGGCTCCGGGTTGGGTGCGGACCGACATGGGCGGTCCCGCGGCTCGGCTGAGCGTCGATGAGAGCATTCCGAACCTTGCCAACGCGATAGAGGCACAGACCGGCAAGGGCGGCTTGCAGTATCTCGATTACCTCGGCCGCACCGTTCCCTGGTGAGTCACGGATCGTTGCTGCACGACGACGTTTCGATTGTGCTTAGCGGGCGAGGTTCACCCCTGGCTCTCATGCCACGTCCGTCCATCGCGCTCGATCAAGGCGATTGCCGCCGTCGGACCCCAACTCCCGGCCGGATAAGGCCGAGGCGCATCGGCGCGCGCCGCCCAGGCCTCGATGATCGGCTCAACCCAGCTCCAGGCCGCCTCTACCTCATCGCGACGCATGAACAGCGTGGCATTCCCGCGCACCGTATCCATCAACAGCCGCTCGTACGCATCAGGGTAACGCGTGCCGAACGTCTTCTCGAAACTGATATCCAGAGCCGTTGGCGTCAGCCGAAGCCCGCCGGGACCCGGCTCCTTGGTCATCATCTCCATCCGCATGCCTTCCTCCGGCTGCAGCCGGATGATCAGCCGGTTGGGGTCGAGCACGGCGACATCATGGGGGAAAATCGAAAACGGCAAAGCCCGGTACTGGACGACGATCTCGGACACTTTCTCCGGCAACCGTTTGCCGGTGCGCAGATAAAACGGAACATTGGCCCAGCGCCAACTGCGCACCTCCGTTTTCAGGGCCACGAAGGTTTCCGTCGTGCTGTGCGCCGCCTCGCCCAGATCAGCCAGATAACCGGGCACGGGCCGCCCGCCAACGGCACCCGCCGCATACTGCCCCCGCACCGTCAGCGCCGCGATCTCCGGCGGTTGCAGCGGGCGCAGCGCTCGCAGCACCTTCAGCTTCTCATCGCGCACCCGGTCGGCATCGAGCGAGACCGGCGGCTCCATTGCCATCAGGCAGAGCAGTTGGAGTAAATGGTTCTGCACCATATCGCGCAACGCGCCGGCGCGGTCGTAATAGCCGCCGCGCCCCTCTAGCCCGACCGTCTCCGCCACCGTGATCTGCACGTGGTCGATCACGTCGGTGTTCCACAGACGCTCGAAGATCGAGTTGGCGAACCGCAGCGCCAACAGGTTCTGGACTGTCTCCTTGCCGAGGTAATGGTCGATGCGGAAGGTCTGCGCCTCGGAGAAGACCTCACCCACCTGGTCGTTTATCTCGCGCGCGGAGGCAAGGTCGTGGCCGATCGGCTTTTCCAGCACGACGCGGGAGAGCGGCGTCGCCAGCCCGTGCGCCCCGATGTTGCGGCAGATGGGGCCATACAGAGCCGGAGCCGTCGCCAGATAAAAGACGCGCACGCGCTCCGGGTCCAAGCGTCCGGCAAGCGCGTCCCAGTTGCCGTCGAGCTTGGCCGCATCCAGCCGAACGTACGACAGACAAGCGAAGAAGCGCTGCACCGTCTCGGGGTCGAGCGCCGCGCCATCGACATGCGTCTCCAGCGCCTGGGCGGCCCGGTCTCGAAACGCCGCATCGTCCAGGTCCGACCGGGCAGCGCCGAACACGCGGGAGCCCGGGGGCATCTGTCCGTCACGGAAGCGCCAGTAGAGCGCCGGCAACAGTTTGCGGAGGGTCAGGTCGCCGGTGGCGCCGAACACCACGCAGTCAAACACCGCAACCGGAATAATCTTCGATACCATCTGCCGTCCCTTTCGTCGGAAGGCCCAAGGGACGCCGCCTCCCAGGGTAATCCCCTTGGCGTTCAGACCACCGGCGACGCGCCACCGTCCATGTTGATCGCCGTCCCGGTGGTGAAGCCACCGTGGTCGGACGCAAGCAGGCATGCCATGGCGGCGAATTCCTCCGGCCGACCGAGCCGCCCCAGCGGTATATTGGTCGCAAGTTTGCCGATGAACTCCTCGAACGGCACATTTGCGCCTTGAGCCTGGTGCCGGCGCACCCACTGGTCGGAGACGATCTGGCCCACCAGCAGCGCGTTCACCAGCACGTTGTGCGGCGCGCCCTCGCCGGCCAGAATCTTGGTCAGCGCCATGCCCGCCGCGCGGGAGACGGCGGTCGGCGCCCCGCCGGCCCGCGGCGCTTTCGCCCCGATATTTAGCACATTGATAATGCGGCCCCAGCGCCGCTCCTTCATCTGCGGAAACACCAGCCGGCTCAGCCGGATGGCGGCAAACAGCTTGAGGTCGAGGTCCTCCTGCCAGATCTCGTCGGTGATTTGTTCGAACGGCATGGCCCGCGAGGTCCCGGCATTGTTCACCAGGATATCGATCTTGCCGAGGGCCTTCATGGCTGCGTCATAGGCCTGACGGCACTGATCGGCTTTGGAGACGTCGCAGGGAATTGCGACGACCCGCCCCTTGGCCGTGCGCTCGATCTCGCATTTGGCCTCCTCCAGCACCTCCGGCCGCCGCGCGAGAATCGCGACGTTGGCGCCCGAAGCAGCGAAGCGAGTTGCCATCGCTAGGCCGAGCCCCTTGCTGGCGCCGGTGATCACCGCAGACCGGCCATCAAGCTGGACTTCCATCGTGTCCCCTCCTGTAACCTGTTCGCGTATCCGATTCAGGCGTCGAAGCGTGCGCGGTAGCCACTCACGCTTCTCTGCGATCGGATACTCTATCGGCAGCTACTCTATCGGAGGGGCGATGCTGGCGGAAAGCGAACGACGGTTCCTGGACGCACGCCGCGTCGGCCATCTGGCGACCGTGGACTGGGGAGGACTGCCGCACGTCGTACCGGTCTGCTACGCCGTCGAAGGCGAAACCCTGTACATCACCATCGACCAGAAGCCGAAACGCAGTGACCGGAAGCTGCAGCGGCTGCGCAACATCGAGCAGAACGCAGCCGCGGCCGTCACAGTGGACCGCTACGACGAGGACTGGTCGCGGCTTGGCTGGGTTATGCTGCGCGGCCGGGCGGAGATCCTGTCGGACGGCCCGGAACACGACAACGCGCAGCGGGTGCTGCGCGACCGCTACCACCAGTTGCGCGCGATGGAGCTGACTGGCCTGCCGGTGATCGCGCTCCGCATCGAGCGCGCCACGAGCTGGGGCGATCTCTCGCCCGATTAGACGAGCTACTCCGCCGCGATCAGGCGCGGCGCGCTCGACAGGCCGCCGCCATATCTCTCCACCCAGTCGCGCCCGATCGCCGCCGCTTCCTCGGGCGTCAGCCAGGACCACTCGGCGCCGCGGGCGCGGATCGCGATCCAGCGGGTCTCTCCGTGAACCAAGCGCTCCTCTACGGAGTACGGACCGACGGCGTGAGTCATGGCGTAGTTCCTTCGGGTAGGCGACGTGATAAAAATTCGGCCTCTGCGGCGAGTTGGCGCAATCGCAAACTGGCCACTGGCCGGCCCTACAAAGGCCATAATCTATAAAGCTCACGATTTCGTCAACGTATCTTTGCGCTTGACACGCTCCGGGTGGCGAGCCGTTGCCTCAGAGCTACACCAGCCTGCTCACGTGGCGGGGACGGCCCCACCCTGCCGCAGCCGCCGCGCAGCCCGCGACATCCTCCTCCAGCATCAGGCCGGCGGCGACAAGCGCCTCGGCCGCTCGCACGATCGCCGCCACATAGGCCATATTATTGGGGTAGCGCTCCAGGATTGCCGGTCGGGGGTCGCCGGTCATGCGGCGCTCGGTCTCGGTGTCGGCGAACGGAAGATAGCTGCCTTCGAACTTGTACAACGCACCATGACCGAACCCGCGCGGCCGAGGGTTCCAACCGGTATAAGTGCCCAGCGGGGCGGTAACCATCGGCGCGCGCACCCCGGCGATTTCGTTGCCATCGCCGTCAACCGCCGGCACCAGGATCGTGTAGCGCTTGCCCGGAACCAGGTCGGGCGGCTCCTTGGTCAGGATGCCGCACTCGGCCTCGGGGCCGAAATCCATCAGCGGCAAAGGGTTGGGCTCGACCGGAACCACCACGCCAGGAATTGCCGGGAACTGCCGGCGCCATTCCTCCGCGCTGATCAGCGTGCCTTCGGCGCGGGTCGGAATCCGGCTCGGCGGCGGCGGCGTGCCGTCTGTCACCCAGCGGTCCATCGCGTCGAGCATCGCGCGAAAGAGGGCCGAGGTGGCGACCGTGTTGGACAGGTTCTGGCAGGCGGGAATCCGCGCCACCGCCGCCAGCGGATCGGCGAAATGCTGCGAGCTGGCCCAGGCATAGATGCGCACCGTGTCAGGCTGCGCCAGGTCGTTACCCTGCGTGTCGGTGTGCACCAATGAGCCGCGACGGTTCCAGTATTCGGTCGCGGTCTGGGTGTGGATCACCAGGGGGTCGCGGTCCGGCCGCTTGAGGATGGCGTCCCGCCGCCCAGTCAGGTGGTCGGTGCTCCAGGCATAGGAGAACGGGAAGCTGTCGGCCGGGTTGACGTGATCCTCGTATTGCTGGCCGCCCGAGACGATCGGGGCGGCGAAGCGATGGTTGAGCCATTTGCGCCCCGCCCCGGCAACATGCGGCATGATGCCGTCGAACACGCGCCTTCCGCCCGTATCGGCGTTGAAGCCGCGATAGACGAAGTCGCGCAGGCAGCGCCCGGTCTGCGACCGGCCCCAGGCATAGGCGTTCTCGATGCCATGCACCGGGTTTCCAGCCGTCGCATGCTTGAGGAAGCTGACGAAGTCACGCACCGCGACATGGCCGAGCCCGTGCACCACCGGGTCTGTCGCTGTATAGACCAGCTCGTAAATCCAGCCGGGCTCGAAACCGCCCGGCAGATGGACATGCGTGTCCGAGGGGATGATCGCGCGCTCCGCTTCGCCCGTCTCGCCGCCCCGCCCGCCTTCGACCCGGGCGAAACACCATGCCTCCGGCGAGAGCGGGATACGCTCGTCGTAAGGGTAGCGCCGACGGGTCAGGCGTGCCTTGCGCGTGTCGAGCGAGACTGTGCGGTAACTCCTGGCCGCGGCCTTGCCGGACAGCGGCAGCGTGGTGATGCCGGATTGGTCGGCGATGTATTCCACGCGCGCCAGGCCGGTGATGGGACGGTCGCCATCGCGCGCGACCGGCAGGTCGATCACCATGCGGCCGTCGCCGGGCAGCAGGTCGCCTTCCCAGGCAAGCCACGCCACCACATAGCCGCGCCGCATCAGGAAACCGTTGCCGGCGTGATCGAGCGTGATTGGGTCGTTGCTCGCCGGGGCGTCGTTGAAGAACTGCAGAGCGCGCTTGTGGCCACGATTGCCGTAGTCGAAAAACAGCCGACGGTCACCGCGCACCATGTCCACCGGCTTCAGGATCATGAAATCGGCGGCGAACGCGACGAGCCCATCCCGATCGCGCGGCGCTTTGTCGAGATCGACCACATCGGTATTGGCAGCCGCACGCGGATCGACGGCGAACTCGGCGCGGCCGACGAGTCGCTCATAGGGTCCGGCGCCATCGAACGCATGTCCGCCGGCAAACGGCCGACGGTCTGCCAGGTTGAGCGTGACAATGCCGGACATGCGCATCTCCTTCATCGCGGAGATTCAACCTCGCCGCCTGCCACCTGATATCGTCAAGGCCAAGCATCCGCCGGAGGGTTCCGTGTTCGATACCGACGAGATCAGCCTGAGCCGCAAAGTCAGCGTCGGCCGGCGGGAATTGAATATTCTGGACCTCGAGCGGCTGCACGAGCGCGGCTTTCGCGCCATCCTCGACCTGCGTCAGGACACCGACAACATGGCGGGGCTGACGCCCACGCAAGAGGCGGATCTCGCCGCTGCGCTGGGCCTTGTGTACGCGCGTTTCCCCGCCCCCGCCGAAAATGCGGACAACGCTCTCCTCGACAGCTTCGGAGCGGAGTTGCTGCGCCTGCCGAAGCCGGTGTTCGTGCATTGCACCGCCGGCCGGCGCGCCGGTATGTTCGCGCTGGCGCAAGTGGCGATCGAGCAGGGCAATCCCGGCGCTTCAATGCTGGAGATGGGGCGGCATCTCGACGTGCTCTACGGGCCCCCCGAGCAACAGAAACGCTTCGCCGATTATGTGGATCGTCGCGAGGAGCCGCCGCCTTCGCGCACTGCCCGTCCGGCGACGCCGATGCGGAAGGTAAACGTGATCCGCGCGGCGCGCGCCATGCCCGGCGCAAGGCCGAAGCCTTTGCTGAATTTCGCCGTGCTGACCGCGATCGGCACGGGGCTGGGATTTCTGTTCGGGGCACGGCTGGGGCGCCGCACCGGCGGCCCCAAGCGATGACGCCCCCCTGTTCTCTACGCCGCCTGCTGCTCCACCGTCGGTGCATCGCCCGCCACCGTGGTGCGCCGCATGTCTCGCGCTTCCGTATCATCGAAACGCCGCACGCGATGCATGGTCTGCCGGTTATCCCACATCACCAGATCCCACGGTCGCCATTTATGCGCATACACAAACACCGGCTGGGTCGCATGCTCGGTCAGGTCGCGGATGAAGGCGAGCGCCTCAGGCCGCGGCCAGCCGATAATCGTGCCGATATGCGAGGACAGATACAGTGACCTCCGCCCACTCACCGGATGCATGCGCACCAGACGCTGACGCACCGGGCGGAACATCGCCTTCTCCTGCTCGGCCAGCTCAGTGAACCCAAGCGAGCCGCGCGAATAAATCAGCGAATGCTCGCAGATCAACTCCTCGGCCTCCGCCTTGGTCTTCGCGTCGAGCGCATCATAAGCGGCCCGCATGTCGGCGAATTCCGTGTCGCCGCCCGTGGTCGCCACACGACGCCCGGAAAGGATCGAGTATTTCGCCGGTACCGCACGAAACGAGCTGTCCGAATGCCAGAGCCGATTCCCAAGATTGAACAACCGCTTCCGGTCGTCGCGCTGGAACGGGCGGTTGTCCTTGTCCAGGTTGGAGACGTCGATCATGCCCTGGCCCAGCCGGCGCTCGTGCTCCTTCGTGATGTTGCCCCCGCGCGCATTCTCGATCTCCCCGAACTTGCGGGTGAACGCCATCTGCTGCTCGTCGGTGATACGCTGGTCGCGGAACACGAGGACCGCATAGCGATCCATCCCGGCCTCGATCACCTCCACCTCGGCCGCGGTCACGCCCCGAGCGATGTCGATCCCGGCAACCTCGCCCACGAACACAGAATGCACCTGGCGAATGGTGATGCTCATCGGATGCTCCTTCTCCCCGGTCAGCCCGCCAGCATAGCCGGTTCGCGCCGCCGGTCATCCACGGCCTCCAGGTCGCCCACGAACCGGTCACGCCAAACATCCAGGCTGTTCCGCCGCATCACGTCGAGCATCGCCGCGTGTCGCGCGCGCCGCTCCTCGATGCTCATCGAGAGGCCCTGTTCCAGCGCCGCGGCAATAGCTGCCTCGTCGTGCGGGTTAACGATCAGCGCCGCCCCCAGCTCGCGCGCGGCTCCGGCGAATTGTGACAGCACGAGCACACCCGGATCGTCCGGATCCTGCGCGGCGACATATTCCTTTGCAACCAGATTCATCCCGTCGCGCAGCGGCGTCACCAAGCCCACCCGCGCCTCCGCATAAAGCGGCATCAGCGCGCTGCGCGGAAAACCGCGATTGAGGTAGCGCAGCGGCATCCAGTCCACATCGGCGAAACGGCCGTTGATGCGCCCCGCTTCCGCCTCCAGCTCATGGCGGATCTCGCGATAGGTTTCGATGTCGCCACGCGAAGGCGGGGCGATCTGCATGAAAAACACCTCGCCGTGGCGCTGCGGCTCATCCTCGAGGAAACGTTCGAACGCCAGGAATTGCTGCCGTAGACCCTTGGAGTAGTCGAGCCGATCGACGCTGAGGATCAACAAGCGCCCATTCAAACTGGACCGCAAGCGCATCGCCTGCCGGCGATGCAGCTTGTGCTCGGCCTCGGCACGCGCCTGGTCGAGATGAACGCCGATCGGATAGACGCCCGTGCGCAGCACGTGCCCGAACGCCGTCAGCGCCCGGTCGTCCAACACCGAGCCGCCCGCCTGACGGACCAGATAATCCGCGAACGCCGTCCGATCCGTCTCGGTCTGAAACCCGAGCAGGTCATAGGCACACATCGCCCGCACCAGCTCGGCATGCGCCGGAACCGTCATCAACACGCCGGGTTCGGGGAACGGCGTGTGCAGAAAAAGCCCGACGCGGTTCGTCGCCCCGGCGGCGCGCAACGCCTCGGCCAGGCAGAGCAGGTGATAGTCGTGCACCCAGACAAGGTCGTCAGGGCGAAGCAGAGCCAGAAGCGAGCGGGCGAACTGCTCGTTGACCCGCCGATAGCCGGCAAACTCCGCCCAGGCGAAACGCGAAAACCCGATCTGGTAATGCAGCACCGGCCAAAGCGTACCATTGGCGAAACCACGGTAGAACTCGTCATAATCGCGCCGCGACAGATCGAGCGTGAAAACGGTGATCGGACCGACAACACGCCCGGCATGAGCCACCGGGTCGGCAACCACCTCACCGCTCCAACCGAACCACACGCCGCCACGCGCCCGCAGGGCATCCAATACACCAACGGCCAACCCCCCGGCCGCCGGCTCCCCCTCGGTAATCGGCGCTACACGGTTCGAGACCACCACCAAGCGGCTCACGGCGCGGCTATCGGAGCTGCAGGGCGACCAGGGGCTCTGCCCCTACCCTTTACGCCGCCTCCGGCAGCGGCTCCATATGCTGCTTGCGCAGGAGGTCGCGGTACGGTCCCGGTCGCGCCGCAAGTTCGGCGGGAGAACCGTCGTCGGCGATGCGGCCGCGATCCATGACGATGATGCGGTCGAAATTGCTGAGCGTGGACAGCCGATGAGCGATGGCGATGACGGTTCGGCCGCGCATCAGCCGGTCGAGGCCGGCCTGGATCGCTCGCTCGCTTTCGCTGTCCAGTGCGCTGGTCGCTTCGTCCAGCAGCAGGATAGGCGCGTCTTTCAGCAGGGCGCGGGCGATTGCCAGGCGCTGGCGTTGACCGCCGGACAGTTTCACGCCGCGGTCGCCCACGATGGTGTCGAAGCCGTCGGGTAACGCCTCGATAAAGTCGCGGCAGTGCGCCATTTCGGCGGCCGCGAGCACTTCCTGCTCCGACGCGCTGGGGCGGGCGTAGCGGATATTTTCCAGCACCGAGCGATGGAACAGGCTGACGTCCTGCGGCACGATCGCCATGACGCGGCGCAAGCTGTCCTGGGTGATGTCGCGCAGGTCCTGTCCGTCGATCAGGATGCGTCCGCTGCCGATGTCGTGGAAGCGTTGCAGCAGGGCGAGCACGGTGGATTTCCCCGCACCCGACGGCCCGACGAGACCCACGCGGTCGCCGGCCTTGATCGTGAGGTCGAGGCCTTCCAGCACTGACGGACGGCCGGGATAACCAAACCGCACATCCTCGAACACGACATTGCCGGTGTTGAGCCGCAGCGGCATCGCCTCGGGCCGGTCGGAGAGGTCGTGCGCGGTGAGCAGGACGCCAATGGCTTCTTCTAGTCGCGCCACCTGCTGCGTGAGGTTCACCAGTGCGACCGCGAGATCGCGGGTGGAGTTCAGGATGGTCATCGCCAGCGCGGTGAGCAGCGCGATGTCGCCGACGCTCGCTTGACCGTGTTGCCACAGCAGGATGCCGAATCCCACCACGCCGGCGGTCAGCAGCGCCGTCAGTCCCGCGTGAATCAACCGGAGCTTTTCAAGGTAGATCAGGCTGGTGCGCCGCGCCGTCATTTCGGCGCCGATTTTTTGGCCGACGCGGCGTTGTTCGCGGAAGGTCGCGCCGAACGCGCGCACCACGCCCATATTGCCGATCACGTCCACCAGTTCGCCGTCCACGCCGGCGGCGCGCCCGGCATAGGCGCGGTGCAAGGGCGTGCCGCGCTGTGCGAGCCAATAGATAAGGCCACCGAGCGCGGCGGCGATCGTCACCAGTGCCGCTGCCAATGGCGGATTCACCGAACCGATGAACAGGATGGAGACAATTACGGCGATGCAGGGCGGCAGCACGTTGTAGCCGCCGGTGGTTAGTACGGTGAACGAAGCCTCGGCGGTGGCCGAGATCCGTCCGGCGAGCGCGCCAGGCAGCCGGTCCGCGAACCACGCCGGCGAATGGCCGGAGAGATGCGCGAACAGGTCGCGCCTGATGTCGCCGGTGACGGCGACGTAGCTGCGTGCCGCGGTGAAGCCGCCGACCCGCCACAGCGCATTGTCGGCGGCGACGAACCCGCAAAGCAGCAGGAAGGCGCCCCAGACCGGGCGGCCCGAGTTCGGTCCGGCTGCAACGATGTCGATCAGGTGTTTCAACCCGTACTGGGTGGAAACGCTGCAGATCACCGCGCCGATGATCGCAGCGTAAACCACTGCGTGGCCGAGTTTGTGTCGACAGACGTAGTGGAACAAGAAGCGCAACGGGCGCGCCCGTAGCGGCAGCAAGGTGGCGGGCGACGCCGGCTGCGGTTCGGCGACGAGTTTATGGACCATCCCCATGGGGGCACGCTCCTGTTGGCGTTTGTTTGCGGTTTTGCTGATGGGCTCGTTTTCGCCAAGAAATACGCCGGATTCTCGCCACATTCGCCCCCTACATTCGAACAATAGATAGAGGTGAGCCGGGGGCAAAGTCAATCCAAAGTCGAAAAAGTTCTTTGCTTACCCTTCGGGAAGAAATAGGGGCCGAAATACTATGCGTATTGCTCAAATAGCGCCGCTGTTCGAAGCGGTGCCGCCCAAGTTGTACGGTGGCACCGAGCGGGTGGTTTACTCGCTGACCGAGGCGCTGGTTGCACTTGGTCATGACGTGACACTGTTCGCCAGTGGTGACTCGATCACCTCGGCGAAGCTGGCGCCGATGCGGGATCAGGCCCTGCGTCTCGACCCAAACGTTAAGGATTGGATCGCCTATTACATGCGGATGATGGAGCTGGTGCGCCGCCGCGCAGACGAATTCGATGTGCTGCACTTCCATACTGATTACTTCCCAATGTCGCTGTTCAGCCGGCAGCGCACGCCCTTCGTGACCACGCTGCACGGCCGGCTCGACCTGCCGGAATTCAAAGAGATCTATGAGACCTTCCCCGACGCACCCTTCGTTTCCATCTCCGACCACCAACGCCTGCCAATCCCCGGCCTGAACTGGGTGCGTACGGTGCTGCACGGCATGCCGTCGCGCCTTCTCACGCCTCAGCCGGTGACGCAGGGCTATCTCGCGTTCCTCGGCCGGATATCGCCGGAAAAAGGCGTCGATAAGGCAATCCGCATCGCCGGCGCCGCCGGAATGAAGCTGAAGATCGCCGCCAAGGTGGACGTGGCGGACAAGAAGTACTGGGACGAGGAGATCGCGCCTCTGGTGGCGACCAACCCGCATGTCGAGTTCATCGGCGAGATCAATGACGCACAGAAACCGGCGTTCCTGTCCGGGGCGCATGGGCTGCTGTTCCCGATCGACTGGCCGGAGCCGTTCGGTCTGGTGATGATCGAGGCGATGGCCTGCGGCACGCCGGTGATCGCCTTCAATCGCGGCTCCGTGCCGGAGGTGATCGATCACGGGCTGACCGGCTTTATCGTTCCCGACGAAGCCGCGGCGGTAACGGCGCTCGGCAATCTGAACCGGCTGGATCGGCGGCTGGTGCGCCAGCAATTCGAGCGCCGCTTCACGTCCCGGCGGATGGCGGAGGACTATCTCGACGTCTATGAGGAACTGATCGTCGGCAGTCGCCCGCTGCTGCGCGCCGTCGGCGACTGATCCCACTCCAAATCAAGAGACAGGCGGTCGTGCCGCCTGTAGAATGAGGGCCGGGTGGCATAGCTGCCCGGCCCTTTTCGCCAGGAGCGCCGCTTGGCCGTTTCGCCGCCCTCGCTTTCGAGCCGGATCGGCCTGAACGCCTTCAACTTCTTCACAGCCGGCGTGCAGACCGGGTTCGGGCCGTTTCTCGCGGTGTATCTGACCCGTGCGGGCTGGGACCAGGGTGCGGTGGGGCTGGCGCTCAGCATTGGCACGATCGCCGGCGTGGCGAGCCAGGTACCGGGCGGGGCGCTCGTGGACCATATCCATCACAAGCGACTGGCCTGCGCCGGCAGCCTCGGCGCGGTCGGGCTGAGCGCGCTGATCCTGGCACTTTGGCCCGGCTTGGTACCGGTGTGGGGCGCGCAAATCCTGCACGCGCTCGGCAGCGCCGTGCTCACCCCGGCGATCGCGGCGATGACCCTGACCCTGTCGGGCCACAGCGAATTCGGTGAGCGCCTGGGCGGCAATGCACGCTACGCCTCGCTCGGCAACGCCGCCGCGGCCGCCGCGCTGGGTGCGGTCGCCTTCCATATGTCGCACCGGGCGGTTTTCTTCCTCACGGCGGCCATCACCTTGCCGGCACTTGCCGCCCTGTTGCTGATCCAGCCCTGCTCGATCGAGCCCGGGTACCGACGAACACCCGGCGCTGCTGCACCCGCGCGAGCGCCCGGCGCGGCCCTGGCACGTGTTCTTCGAGCTGCATCTGCACACCTTCGCTTTGTGCGTCGCGCTGTTTTTCCTTGCCAACGCGGCGATGCTGCCAGTGGCGCTGAACGCGCTGGCTGAGCGGAGTAAAGCAGTGGGCTTGGCGACCTCGGCCTCCATCATCGTGCCGCAGGCTGTTGTCGCAGTGTTCTCTCCCTTCCTGGGCCGCGCGGCGGAAAGTTGGGGACGCAAGCCTTTGCTCATCCTGGGCTTCGCAGCACTGCCGTTACGCGGGCTGCTGTTCGCCACGCTGCCCGGGCCGATCCCGCTCGTCGCGTACGAACTGCTCGACGGTGTCAGCGGAGCGGTCATGGGCATCATGATCTCGCTGATCGCGGCTGACCTGACAGCGCGGACCGGCTACCTCAATCTGGCGATAGGCTCCTTCGGCCTTGCCGCCAGCCTCGGCTCGACATTCAGCACCACGGCAGCCGGCTGGATCGCCGACGCGTTCGGGCTGCGCGCAGCGTTTCTGGGCCTGGCTGCCGCCGGCGGGTTGGCGCTGCTGATTGTCCTGATATTTATGCCGGAGACCCGCCCCGACCCGCCCAGGGATCCGGTATCGCCCTGACCCCTTGCAGCCCGTCCTCAATCACGGCGTCATGCAAGAATTCAAGGGGGTAACCATGGCAGGTGTGCATCTAGCGGAGCCATCGGGCGATTATCAGACGCTGCACGAATTCATTCCGGCTGCCCGGGCGAAACTCTCCGATAACATTTGGGGTTATCTGATCGGCGCGACCGAGACGGAAACCACCATGCGGCGCAACCGGCTCGCGCTCGACCGGATCGCGCTGCGCCCGCGGGTGTGTCGCGACGTCTCGCACGTGGATTGCACCAGCACGTTTCTGGGTATGCGGCTGCGGCTGCCGGTGATGCTGGCGCCGGTCGGGTCGCTGGAGTCCTTCCATCCGGACGGCGCAGCGACGGCCGGGCGAGCGGCTTCTGCCTTCGGGGTGCCGATCATCGTCAGTTCGGTGACCAAGCCGGGGCTCGAAGAGTCCGCGCTTGCGGCAGCAGGACCGAAAGTGTTTCAGCTCTATGTCCGCGGCGACGATGCCTGGACCGATGATGTGGCGCGGCGCGCGTTCGATGCGGGATACAATGCCTTCGCCATCACCGTGGACACCGCGGCTTACTCCCGGCGCGAGCGCGATATCGCCGGGCGGTTCGTGAAGCCGTGGCGCACGGCGGCGACCGGGCATGAGTTTCAGGCTGGATTCTCCTGGCGCAACGTCGCGCATTTCAAATCGCGCCACGCGATTCCGCTGGTCCTGAAAGGCATCGCCACCGCGGAAGACGCGGCAATCGCCTGCGAGCACGGCGTGGACGCGATCTACGTGTCGAACCATGGCGGCCGTCAACTCGACCATGGCCGGGGAGTCATGGACGTGCTGCCCGAGGTGTTGGAGGCGATCGGCGGACGGGCGCGGGTGATCGTCGATGGCGGGATCTGCCGCGGCACGGATGTCATCAAGGCCATCGCCATGGGCGCCGATGCGGTCGGTATCGGACGACTTTATTGTTATGCCCTCGCGGCCGAAGGAGAAGCCGGCGTCGTGCGGCTGCTGGAGATAATGGAGCAGGAAGTGGCAGTGGCGATGGCGCTCGCCGGTACGACCAGGCTTGCCGAGCTGGACCGGGCGAGCCTGCATCTTGACGCACCGGCGGTCTGCCAGCCGCATGTGCTGAGCGCTTTTCCGCTGCTGTTCCCCACGCCCGAACGGTTCTAGAGAACCTTCTTCCACCCATCGAGGGCGGTGCGAGGTGGGGAGAAACAGGAGGAAACAATGCGAGGCATCGTCTTCACCGGCGGCCGCGAGCTGGAGCTGATGGAGTTTCCCGATCCCACACCCGGTCCGGGCGAAGTGGTGATCGAGATGAAGGCGTCCGGCATGTGCGGCAGCGACCTGCACCAGTATCGCCGACCCAAGGGCGACAAGGGCGCCGCGGTCGGCGGGCTGCCGCAAAATCCCAATCCGGTCATCGCCGGCCATGAGCCGTGCGGCGTGGTGGCGGCGCGCGGTCCGGGCGTGAGCGAGGCCGACGCAGCGATTGGCGCCCGCATGATGGTGCATCATTATCAGGGCTGTGCGCATTGCGAGCACTGCCGTTCCGGTTGGTCGCAGCTCTGCCAGCGGCAGCCAGTGAAAGTGTATGGCAACAACGCGCATGGCGGACATGCCAGATATTTGTGCGTCCCGGCCAACACGCTGGTGACGTTGGCGGACGAGCTGTCGTTCGAAGCGGGTGCGGCGATTTCGTGCGGCACCGGCACGGCGTATGGCGCGCTGCGACGGATGAATTTGTCGGGCAATGACACCATCGCGATCTTCGGCCAGGGGCCGGTGGGATTGTCGGCGACGCAGCTCGCGAAGGCGATGGGTGCACGGGTAATTGCACTTGATATCGGCCACGAGCGGTTGGACCGTGCCCGGGAGTTCGGCGCCGATGCAATGGTTGACCCACGGTCGAACGATCCGGTCGGGGCGGTGAAGGACCTGACGCACGGGCGGGGTGCCGACCTGACGCTCGACACCTCGAGCGCGCCGGAAGGCCGCATCGCGGCGATCCGCAGCACCAAGGTCTGGGGCACGATGTGCTTCGTCGGCGAGCGCAACACCGTCACCATCGATGTTAGTCCCGATGTGCTGCGCAAGCAACTGACGATGATCGGCTCCTGGACATTCTCGGTCATCGGCCAGGCGGAATGCGCGCGCTTCGTTGTCGAGCGGGACATCCCGGTCGATCGGCTGTTCACGCATCGCTGGAAGCTGGAGGAGTGCGAGGAGGCATACCGGCTGTTCGACACCCAGACCACGGGAAAGGGTGTTTTCCTGATGTGACATGCAGTCCCGTTAGCGGGATAGTTAGCTGTATTTGAGACAAGTGCGGCTAAGAGGATCTGCGTGATCAATTTTTCGTGTTGCCGGCGAGCTCCTATCTAAGTAGGTTCCCTGTTGCGCATGCGGATAATCCGTCCGCCCTGTTACCGAACCGGGAGCGGCTCGCGATGACGAAACTGATCGGATGGGTCCGTTGTCGCTTCCCGGCGCTCACGAAGGCAAGCCTGCGAATCCGTTTGCTGTTGCTGGTCCTGGTCGCGGCGCTGCCGCCGACGATTTTGCTGATCTATCTGCAGATTCATCTGCGCGAGGAACGGCGGCAGCGACTGGCCGAAGATGTGCTGGGCGAGGCAGAGCTGCTCAATGCGGATGTCGCGAGCGTGGTCGAAAGCGCACGCCAGCTCGCCATCTCGATCTCTTATTTCCCGACCGTACGAAACGCGGATCCCGCGTGCCGCGATCGCCTACTCGCGCTGCGGGCCGACCTGCCATTTTACACCATTCTTAGCGTGTTCACCGGCGACGGGCGGCGCATTTGCTCCACGGATCCATCGGCCCCGCCCGCACTCACCGCGACGCAAGCGGCCCATGTTCAGCGCGTGCTCGCCAGCGGCACATTCGAGGTCGGACTCGTTGACCCGGCAGGCGGTGCACAGAGCGTGCTGCCATTCTGCCTGCCCATCATGCTGGCAGATGGAAGGCGGGGTGTGGTCATCGAGGATCTCAGCCTGGACTGGTTCAGCCGTCACCTCGGCGAACTCGACCGCCCGCCTCATAGCACGATCGGCATCGCCGACGGGCGCGGCCTGACAGTGGCGCGTTATCCCGATCCGGCCGGGTGGGTTGGCAAGCCGTTCCCGCCCGCTGTTCGCCCATTCATCCATGCGGCCCATGCTGGGACAGCTGTGGTCATCGGCTATGACGGCCAGCCCAGGTTAGTTGGCTTCGTCCCTGCCAGCCAGAAGCCGATCGGGCTGTTCGTCAGCATCGGGGTGTTGCTGCCACCGCTGCTCGCCGACATCGACCGGGCGACCCGGATCGGGGCGCTGATCGCCGTCGCAGGGGCGGCGATCTCCTTCTTGCTGGCCTGGAGCATGGGAGAGCGGCTGCTGCGCCGCCCAACCGAGGCGCTGCTGAACGCCGCTCATCGCTGGTCCGGCGGTGATCTGGCAGCGCGTGCACCGGTCACGGAGGCCCCTGGCTCGGAGTTCGGCCGCCTTGCTCTCGCCTTCAACGCCATGGCGGAGGCGCTTGGGCGACACCAGGAGGGGTTGGAACGCACCGTCGCCGAGCGAACCCAGCAATGGCGCGAGACCTGCGAGCAACTGCAATGCGAGATCGCCGAGCGCGAGCGTTCCGAAGCGTCGCTACTGCAAGCGCAAAAGCTGCAGGCGGTCGGGCAGCTCGCCGGCGGCGTCGCGCATGATTTCAACAATCTTCTCGCGGTCATCGTGGGCTCGCTCGAACTGGCGGCGATCCGGCTGCAAACTGCGCCAGGCAGCGCCGCTCGCAACGTCCAGAACGCACTCAACGCCGCCGAGCGCGGTGCCAGGTTGACCCGCCAATTGCTGGCTTTCGCACGACGGGAGAGACTTTCTCCCTCCGCGATCGATCTCAACCGGATCATTGCGGGGATGCGCGGACTGCTGACCAGCACATTGGGCCCGGCTATCGAGCTGGCCATGCAATTCGACCCGGAGCTTCCGCCGGCACTTGCCGATTCCGGCTTCGTGGAGTTGGCGATTCTGAACCTGGCGATCAATGCGCGGGACGCCATGCCGGGCGGCGGACGGCTGACGATCTCCACACGCACGCTGCCCGCTCTCTCGGAGGACGGCCAGCCCACGAACTATGTCGCCATTGCGGTCAGCGACGCCGGCACAGGCATGACCCCGGACGTGCTGGAGCGGGCTTTCGAGCCGTTCTTTACCACGAAGGCGCCGGGCAGCGGGTCCGGACTAGGCTTATCGCAGGTGCATGGGTTAGCCACCAAGTCCGGCGGCGACGTCCGCATCGATACCGAGCTGGGTGTCGGCACCACGGTCACCGTCTTGTTGCCTCGCGCATCCGCTCCTGCCGCGCCCGCCGCAAGCGAAACCGGCGAACGCAGCGCGCAATGTCGAGCGGTACGCATTCTGGCGGTGGACGATGACCCCGAGGTCCGTCATGTGCTGGAGGATGCACTGCGAGGTCTTGGCCACACGGTGATGCTGGCGCGGGACGGCGGCGAGGCGCTGGCGATCCTAAAAGATCGCAGGAGTGCCGTGGACCTGTTGGTCACCGATTACGCCATGCCGGGAATGAGCGGCAGAGAGCTGATCGGCGCCGCTCGCAGAATACGCCCGGGACTGGGCGCCTTGTTGGTGACCGGGCGCGCCGAAGTCGGCGATCTGGATGCCGACGATTTCGAGATACTGCGCAAGCCGTTTCATATGCAGTCTCTGACCCTCTATGTGTCGCGCGCGATGGCGAGATGCAAGGAAGGCGCAAGCCGGTCGAGGGAATTGCCAACGGAATTACATGTCGTCTAACCGTAAACTTGGGAACCAGGTGTGACCAACAACAACAACAATAGCTTAATCGACAACGGAGCTGATTGGCTCATCCCGTCGGTTGCCGTCACGCCGCTCGTGACCGACAGCGGGGCGTTGCCGGCCGACAGCACGACATTCCCCGGCACAGCGGGCTCGGGCCTGCTCGGAGGCGCAGGCTGGGCCGATCAATCCGTCCTGCCGGCGTTGATCGATATGCTGGTCAACGCCCACTATGCCGGATCGTCCTTTGCCGTCGGCGAGAACGCCACGTTGGCCAGCGGCGGCAAACTTTTCTGGCGGTACGATCCTAACCATGGCCTCTTCCTCGATGCGCTCCCGGGTTATCTGACCACGGCGAGCGGCAACGGCGGGTTTTCGCTGCATGTGGGGCTGGACGGAACGTGGACATTGTCGTTCAGCGGCGAAAACGGCTCGATCGGCAGCAGCGGCGGCAGCGCAAACCCCCGCCCCCCGCTCGGCGATACGATTGTGTTTGCAACGAACAACGGGCCAACCGTGTATGATGCGACCGCGGGAGACATCATTTTCGACGGCTATGGCTCCCCATATAACCCTGTCGTAGGCAACGATACAGTCTCCGGCGGGGTGGGCGACGTGATGATCGGCGGTTCGGCACCGCACACCGAGAGTCTTGCCGGCAATGTCGGCAACTGTGCGATCTACACGGGATCCCCAGGACCGGTCCTGGTCGATATGCAAAACGGCCACGGATACGGTGCCAACGCCGAGGGAAACGTGCTGATCAACATGAATCAGGTGCGTGGCTCGCTTTATTCCGATGTGCTGATCGGCAGCTCGTCCGGAACCGACCTCAAGAGTGGAGGAGCGGACAGTATCCTGATCTCGACAGGCGGGAACGGCTATGAACTGCGGCCGGACGGGCCGAACGACGTGTTGCTCTCAACTGTGGGGGCGGATCTCGTGCTGTTCGACCCTGCTCATGGTTGGGCGCTCGGCGATTCGGAAACTATGTTGGGATTTAACCCTGCCCATAATGTTGTGCTCGACCTGACGCTGATCGGCAGTGATTTTTACTCACCCGAGGCGGCGGGGTACAACCCGGTCACCGGGACGGGCAACATCGACGATTATGTCAGCATCGTTGATGCAACGGACGGATCGCATATCATGTTCAGCCCTGACGGGCAGGTGCAGGCGGGCGGCACGCAGTTGATCAACCTGAAGTTGGTGCATGGTTTGAATGTCGATGCCCTGTATTCTCACGGGAACATCCAGCTATAGGGCAACGAATCCGTCCGTCGGACTTCCCGCGGCCTCGAGGCGTGCTCGCTGACGGCTTGGCTGCACCAGGCACTCACCGAAGCGGGTATCGCAGCGATCTGCATCGAGACACGCCAGAAGGCGGCGATGGGTGCGATGCCAAACAAGACCGATCGCAATGACGCGCGTGGCATCGCGCAGATCATGCGCACCGGCTGGTATCGCGCGGTGCATGTGAAGAACCCGTGCTGCCGATCGTGGCGTGCGCTGCTGGCCGCGCGACGGATGGTGCTCAATAAACGGCGCGATGTATAAAACGGCATACGAGCGCTGCTGCGCGAAGCCGGGCTAAAGGTCGGCACGCCGAGCCGGAGGAACTTTGCTGCGCGAGTGACTGAGCTGGCCACTGACGATCCGGTGCTGGGCTGCCCTGACCGAGTCATACCGATCCGCCTAGAAACTGACCTGCTTCAGGTATGGATAGTCCGTCAGCGAGGTCAAGCGCTCTGCCGTCAGCGCGTTCCATGCTTTGCAGAGCGCGTCGAGGATGGCCTCATAGCTGTTGAGAAGCCTGTGGCTGAGATGGCGCTCGCGCAGATAGAGCCAGACGCGTTCCACCGGATTGAGTTCTGGGCTGTAGGCGGGCTGTAGCAGCAAGGAGATGGTCTTGGGCACCATCAGGTCCTCGGCGATATGCCAGCCGGCCTGATCGGCGACGATCACGGCGTGCTCGTCGCTGGCGAGCGTGGCGGCGAACTTGTCCAGGAACAGTTGCATGGCCTGCGTATTCAGTTCCGGCAGCACCAGCGCGAACGCCCGGCCGGTCTTGGGCTGAACGGTGGCGAACAGGTGAGCCCAGGTATAGCGCTGATCGCACAAGCCCGGCGGGCGCTGGCCGCGGGTGAACCAGCGATGGCAGACCCGCCCCTTCTGGCCGAACCTGGCTTCGTCCTGAAACCAGAGTGTCAGGCGTTTGCCCGGATTGGCCGCTGCGATGCGATCCAGCTCATTTTGAAGCCCCCTTTTGCGAACGCTTCCCGCGCTGCCGGATCGGCCTTCGGGTGCGACGGCCTGGCCTTCTGCCGCGACAAGCCGAGCTTCTTCATCAGCTTGGACATGTGCCCCGCGTGGTAGCGCACGCCCCAGCGGCGCGTGACTTCATCGCACAGGTCCGCCAATGTCCATGCCGACAGGTCGGTTTTTTCCGCATCCGGACCGTCCAGCACGACCTGCCGAAGTTGCTTCATCTGCTCCTCGTCGAGCCGTGGCTTGGCGCCCGGACGGGGGCGGTCGTGTAGTCCATCCAGGCTCTCGGCGTTGTAGCGACCTACCGCGTCGTGTAACGCCTGCCGCTCCATCCCGGCCAACCGTGCCGCCTCGCCTCGCGTCATGCCCTCGAGCGCGTTCGCGATCGCCTGCATGCGCGCCGCAGCCGTGCGATCCGGCTCCTGCCGTGCACGCTTCCGAAGCTCCGTAGGCGATATGTCATCACGAATCACCAAGCGCTTGCCGCCCATCAGCCCACCCCATCAGGTCAGGCCGTCACCCAACCAGCGCTCCCCGCGCCGCTCCAAATCACACCCGAGTCAACAACAGTGCAGAGCGGTATCACTGCTGTCGGGCATCGTCGTAATGACGCAAGAAACCGACCAGCTCACCAAGCGTGTGCTCGACGCGGTGCGTATCGAGCCAACATGCCGGCGGCTGATGACCGTGCAAGGTGTCGGGCCATTCACCGCCCTTGCGTTCCCCGCCACGATCGATCGGCCGGATCGCTTCCGCCGATCGCGCGACGTTGGCGCACACCTCGGCTTGACGCCCAGGCGCTACCAATCCGGGGAGACCGATGTGCAGGGCCGGATCAGCCGGTGCGGCGATGAGCCGGCTCGAACCGCGCTATACGAAGCCGCCCATTCGCTGTTGATCCGCAGCACCAAATGCTCGGCTTTGCGGGCTTGGGGCATGAATATCGCCAAACGCCGAGGCATGGCGCGCGCACGTGTGGCAGTCGCCCGCAAACTGGCAATGATCCTACACCGCATATGGGCTGACGGCACCGAGTTCCGTCGGGCCAAACAAACCGCGGCGTCGGTAACCCCTGCATGACGAGAGGAGTTTCAGTTCCCGCCTGATGAGGGCGGAACCGCGTCGTTCCCGTGGGGACGATGGGCGAGGCGATCTCGCTGAGCGTCCGGAGCCGGAGGGCAGCAATGCCCCGAAGGTCGCGGGACAGATTGAGACGCCTCGCTCTTCTCACCCCATCATGCGGCGGCCAAGCCCCGACCGCGAAGAGAAGCGAGTAATCTGCGGAAATGGCTGTCGGTACGAGGAACAGCTCGACCCCAGACACCCGATCAGAGAGGACTTTGAGATCCTCATCGGCCCTCAATCACCTCGCCGAAGCGTACCCAGGTCTTGCCGTCCCAGCGCTGAAGCTGCATGGCCCGGATCGGGTGGTAATTCGTCGGGCTGGTCGAGACCTTGACCCCGGGCAGCAAGGTGGGCACCTCCAGAGTCGCGATGCTGGTGGCCTGCTTCATCACGTCTTCGCGTGAGAAGCTGCCTCTGCACGCAACCAGCACATGGTGCATTACCTTGCTCGCCGTGTACCCATAAACGAAATTGTTGTCGTTCAGGTCGGCCCCCGGCATCTCCTTCGCCATGAAGCCGCGCCATTCGTTCATCCCGGCATCATTCGCCCAGGCCGGATCGGTGTTGTCCTTCAGCCAGCCGCTGGTGATGATACCGACGCCGTTTTCCGCCCCGGCCGGTTGCATCACCGACCCGGCCGAGATGGAGACATTGGTCATGAAGAACATCGGATGCCAGTTGAGGTCGTGCACCGCACGGATGCATTGCGCCGCCTGTTTCGGCGCGGTGGCAGCAATCAGCACGTCCGCTCCGCTTTGCTGTAGTGCGGTCACCTGCGAATCGATAGTGGGGTCGGTCACCTCGTAGGACACCGATTTCACCACGTATTTGTCCCAGTTGTTGCCAAGAATGTCGCGCGCCCCGGTGAGATAGTCCTTGCCGAAATCATCATTCTGATACAAGAACCCGATCTTGGCGTCGGGCTTTTGGGCCAGTGTGTATTTCGCGTAGATCTGTGCCTCGGTTCGGTAGCTCGGCTGTAGGCCGATCGTCCAGGGATACTGTTTGTAGTCGCCCCATTTGTCGGCGCCCGTCGCGACGAACAGTTGCGGCACTTTTGCATGGTTCAAATAGCGTTCGATTGCGGTGTTGGTGGGTGTGCCGAGCGTGTTGAACAGGAAATCGACCTTCTCCTCCTCGACCAGCCGGCGCACGTCCTCGACGGTACGTGGCGGTAGATACCCGTCATCCAGGGAAATGAAATCGATCGTGTGACCGCCCACGCCGCCCTGCTCGTTCAGCATCTTGAAATAGGCGGTCTCGGTCTTGCCGATCGCGCCATACGATGACGCCGGCCCGCTATAGGGCATGGTGTTGCCGATCTTGAGCACCGGCGCGCCCCGAGGCCGCCTGACAGCGACAAAACCCGTGGCGGCGACCCCGCCGGCGAGGATCGCTCGTCTGCCGATCATTCGTTTCTCCCTCGACATAAGCAAATGGCTCAGCGAGCCCTTTCGCCCGCCTCGGCACACTCTGGCCGGGCGCCGTGACAGGCGCAATATCCGCGCTCAGCTCGGCTCGGCGAAGCGGACCAGAAGCTGGCCCTCCTCCACTGTTTGTCCAGCGCCGCAGGCCACGTCTGCCACGACGCCATCGGCCAGGGCCGCCAGCCGGAACACCGTCTTCATGGCCTCGAGTACCACCAGAGTATCGCCGCGCGCCACCGCCTGCCCGGGAGCAGCATGCAACGCTGTTACCTGCCCGGTGATCGGCGCCACCAACTTCCCGCCGACCTCATCAGCCAGTTCCGCCGCTGCTTCGGGATCGGACAGGCCGAGCACCCATGTCTCGCCGCGCCAACGCAACATGAGCGCATCACCCTCACGGACACATCCCACCCGTTCCCGCACGCCGTCCAATGTGACAGTCAGCCAACCATCGTCGTCGCGCGCCCCCGCGCCGCGCATCACTCGCTCGCCGGCCGAAACACGCCATGCCATCCCCTCGCGACGAACCCGCACACGGTAGCATTGCCCGCCGGCGACGAAGCTCAGCTCACGTTCGGGCGTCGCGTTCAGCCACCACCCATCCCGAACGTGCCAGGGCGACCACGGATCAGCGCTCGCCACCGCCTCGCGCGCGCCCGCTTCTGCCTCTTCCGCCAGAACGCAAAGCGCCCCCAGCGCCAGTGTTTCCGGCGTGGCGGCCAGCGGCGCCAACAGAGTCTCGGCATGGCGGGCGATAAAACCGGTATCGATGCCGTCCGCGAACCAGGGATTCGATATCAGGCGAAACAATAGGTCGAGGTTGCTCGCCACGCCGCCGACCAGCGTCGCGGCCAGGGCGTGGCGCAGCCGGCCGATCGCTTCCGCCCGCGTTGCGCCGTGGCAGACCAGTTTTGCCAGCAGCGCGTCGTAATGCACGGAAACCGTATCGCCGGCGCGCACCCCGGCATCGACGCGCGCGCCCTCCGGAAAGCTGAGCGCCGTGATCCGCCCGGTCGAGGGCGCGAAATCGCGCGCCGGATCCTCGGCGTAGATGCGCGCCTCGATCGCATGGCCGTCGATGCGGATCTCCGGCTGGGCAACCGGCAGCGCCTCGCCGGCGGCGACGCGCAACTGCCATTCCACCAGGTCGAAACCGGTGATCATCTCGGTGACCGGATGTTCGACCTGCAGGCGGGTGTTCATCTCCAGGAAGTAGAAGCCCGCGGCATCGGTGATGAACTCCACCGTGCCGGCGCTGACATAGCCGACCGCCCGCGCCGCCGCGATCGCCGCCTCCGCCATCGCCGCGCGCCGCGCCGGATCGAGCCGCGCCGGCGCTTCCTCGATCACCTTCTGGTGCCGGCGCTGCGCCGAGCAGTCGCGCTCAAACAGATGCACGACATTGCCGTGCGTGTCGGCGAAGACCTGCACCTCGATATGCCGCGGCCGTTGCAGATAGCGTTCGATCAACACCCGGTCATCGCCGAAGGCCGCGGCCGATTCCTGCTGCGCGGCGGCCAGCGCGGCGGCGAAATCGCCCGCGCGCGCGACCACCCGCATGCCGCGCCCGCCGCCCCCGGCGACCGCCTTGATCACCACCGGAAAGCCGATCCGCCCTGCCTGTTCGGCCAGCAACGCGGCTTCCTGCGCCGTGCCATGATAGCCGGGCAGCACCGGCACGCCGGCCGTCTGCATCAGCGCCTTGGCAGCCGCTTTCGACCCCATGGCGCGCATCGCCGCCGGTGGAGGCCCGACGAAGATCAGCCCCGCCTCGGCGCAGGCCTCGGCGAAATCGGCATTTTCCGCCAGGAACCCGTAGCCCGGGTGGACAGCATCGGCGCCGCTCGCCCGGGCGGCGCCGATGATCGCCAGGATGTTCAGGTAGCTCGCCCGCGCCGGCGCCGGCCCGATCGCCACCGCCCGGTCGGCGACCTGGACATGCAGCGCGCCCGCGTCAGCCTCCGAATAGACCGCGGCGATCTCGATCCCCATGCGCCGCGCGGTTCGGGTTATGCGGCAGGCGATCTCGCCGCGGTTGGCGATCAGCAGGGTGCGGAGCATGGGCCGAGAAGGGGGCAGAGATCACGACGAAGATCAATGCGCGCCGCGCTCTAAACTTGACCCTCGCGCGCCCGACTGCACATACTCAGGGCATGCATCCTGGGACCCGGCTCGCGCGAATTATTGCCCCGGCGCCGCGCTGACCGGCGCCGGCCTGCCCACGCGCGTTACCCCGAGTTCCGGAACATCCCCATGACCGACACCGCCCGCGACTATCGCGATACTGTGTTTTTACCGCGCACAAGTTTCCCAATGCGCGGCGATCTGCCAAAGAAGGAGCCGCAGATCCTGGCCCGCTGGGACAGCATGGACCTGTGGGGCAGGTTGCGCGCGGCCTCGGACGGCCGGCCGAAATTCATCCTGCATGACGGGCCGCCCTACGCCAACGGCAACATCCATATCGGCACCGGCCTCAACAAGATCCTCAAGGACGTTGTCAACCGAACCCGCCAGATGGCCGGCTATGACGCGGATTATATCCCCGGCTGGGACTGCCACGGCCTGCCGATCGAGTGGAAGATCGAGGAGCAGTACCGCGCTGAGGGCCGCGACAAGGATTCCGTGCCGATCCTGCAGCTCCGCGCCGAGTGCCGCGACTACGCCGCGCGGTGGATGGCGGTGCAGCGGCAGGAATTCCGCCGGCTCGGGGTCGAAGGCGACTGGGCGGCGCGCTACGCCACCATGGATTTCGCCTCGGAAGCGGCAATCGCCGGCGAGGTCTGCAAGTTCCTGCTGAACGGCGGCCTGTTCCGCGGCCTTCGCCCGGTGCTGTGGTCGCCGGTGGAAAAAACCGCGCTGGCCGAGGCCGAGGTCGAGTACCACGACCACACCTCCACCCAGATCTGGGTGCGGTTTCCGATCGTCCGTGCCCCGAGCGTCGATCTCGCCGGCGCCGCGGTGGTGATCTGGACCACGACGCCCTGGACCATGCCAGGCAACCGCGCCATCGCCGCCGGGCGGGAGTTCGATTACGCGCTGATTCATGTCGATGCGGTCCAAGCCGACTCGCTGGCCCGTGCCGGCGACCGTCTGCTGGTCGCGCTGGCCCTGCTACCGGATTTCGCTCAGCAAGCCGGCATCGCCACCCACACGGTGGTCCGGCTGCTTAAAGGTGCAGCGCTGGAAGGTACAGTTACCGCCCACCCGCTCCGCGGGCGCGGCTACGACCATGACGTGCCGGTGCTGTTCGGCGATTTCGTCACCACCGAGGCCGGCACCGGTTTCGTGCATATTGCTCCCGGTCACGGCGAGGAGGACTTCGATCTCGGCCGCGCGCACGGGCTGGAAATCCCTGACGCGGTCGGCCCTGACGGCAGGTTCAACAAATGGGTGCCGCTGTTTGCCGACCTGCATGTCTATAAGGCGGCCGATCCGATCTGCACTGCGCTCACCGAGGCAGACGCGTTGCTTGCCCGCGGCAAGCTCGTGCATTCCTACCCGCATTCCTGGCGCTCCAAGGCGCCGCTGATTTTCCGTGCCACCGCCCAATGGTTCATCCGCATGGATGGACCGGAACGGCTGCGCGAACGTTCGCTGGCAGCGATCAGCGAGGCATATTTCGTCCCGGAAACCGGCCGCAACCGCATTACCGCGATGATGGCGGCAGCACCGGACTGGTGCGTGAGCCGCCAGCGTGCCTGGGGCGTACCGATCACCGTCTTTGTCGATAAACGTACCGGCGAGCCGCTGCACGATCCGGCCGTAGTGGCGCGTATCGTCCACGCCTTTACCGAAGAAGGCTCGGACGCCTGGTTCTCCTCCCCGCCCTCCCGTTTCCTCGGCAACGACCGGGATCCCGCCGATTACGAGCAGGTGAAAGACATCGTCGAAGTATGGTTCGAGTCAGGCTCGACCCACGCCTTCGTGCTGGAGGCCCGCGGCTTACCCTGGCCGGCCGATCTCTATCTGGAAGGCTCCGACCAGCATCGCGGCTGGTTCCAGAGTTCGCTCAAGGAAGCCGTCGGCACACGCGGCCGGGCGCCGTTCAAGGCGGTGCTGACGCACGGATTCGTGCTCGACGAGCAAGGCCGCAAAATGTCGAAATCGCTCGGCAACGTCGTGGCCCCGCAGGACGTCGCCGATCAGTATGGCGCCGACATCTTGCGGCTCTGGGTGATGATGTCCGATACCACCGAGGATCTCCGCATCGGCCCGGAGATTCTGAAACAGACCGCGGAACTCTATCGCCGGCTGCGCAACACGCTGCGCTGGCTGCTCGGTTCGCTCGACGGCTTCACCGAGGCCGAAAGCGTATCGGAAGCCGAGATGCCTGAGCTGGAACGCTGGGTGCTGCATCGGCTGACGGAACTCGATCAGCGCATTCGCGCCGCCACCGAAAGCTACGATTGGACCGGCGTCTATCCCGAGCTGCACAACTTCTGCGCCACTGATCTCTCGGCCTTCTATTTCGATATCCGCAAGGACGCGCTCTATTGCGACCGGCCGGATTCGCCGCGCCGCCGTGCCGCGCGCACGGTGCTCGACCATCTGCACCGATGCCTGACCACGTGGCTCGCCCCGGTCCTCTGTTTCACCGCCGAGGAGGCCTGGACCGCTCGCTTCGGCGAGCAAGACAGCGTGCATCTGCAACTGTTTCCACCCATCCCGGCAGCATGGCGCCATGACGCGTTGGCAGAAAAATGGGCACGTATCCGCGAGATCCGCCGACGAATCACGGTGCCGCTGGAAGAAGCCCGTCGCGCCAATCTGATCGGCTCGTCGCTCGAGGCTACGGTCACACTGCCGCTCGATGCGGGCGATGAAACCATTCTGCGGCCCGATCAATGGACGGAAATAGCGATCGTATCGTCACTCACAACGACACTCGGCACAGGCGAGTCGATGGCGGTGGTTGCGAAGGCACCCGGCGCCAAATGCGCCCGCTGCTGGCGCGTGCTGCCGGAAGTTGGCCAGCAGCCGCGCCATCCCGCGCTCTGCGCCCGCTGCGTGGACGCGGTCGAGTCAGGCCTGGTTTGTCAGGCCGCGGCATGACAAGCGGCCGACACACCAGGCTCGGCCTTGCCGCTGCGCTGGTCGTGCTGGCCGCTGACCAGGCCAGCAAATACTGGGTGCTTGATATCCTGCGCCTGCCGCGAATCGGCCAATTGCGCCTGCTGCCGGTGCTCGATTTCACCCTGGTCTGGAACCGCGGCGTCACTTTCGGCCTGCTGAACGGTCTGGGCCCGGGCAGCGGCGCCCTCCTCGCCATTTTCGCCCTGGTGATCGTCGCCGTGCTCGGCTTCTGGCTCCGCCGCGCCGAGACCCGGCTCACCGCTGTCGCCCTGGGGGCTATCGCCGGCGGTGCGGTCGGCAATGTCATCGACCGGTTGCGCTTCGGCGCCGTGGTCGACTTCATCCACGCGCATCTCGGCAACTGGTCATGGTATGTGTTCAATGTTGCCGACGCCGCGATCGTCTGCGGCGTCGCCGCGCTGATCCTCGGCGCCCGCTTCACCCGCCGTGACCACGCCCCGGAGCACCGCGCGAACGACGCGTCCGCCGGCTGAAAAGCCGCTTCGCGCTTGCGAATCCCACCACCCGGCTTTAGGAATTTGGCCATGTTGCCAACCATCCGCACCCACGCTCCCCGGGTTTCTGTTCCGCTGATATTAGCCGGTGCCACCCTCCTGCTCGCCGGCTGCTCGGGCAGCTCGCTGTCGCGCACCTTTGGCCTCACCCGCGACACGCCCGACGAATTCAGCGTCACCACCCAGGCGCCGCTCGCCATGCCGCCCGATTATGCGATCCGCCCGCCTCGGCCCGGAGCGCCGCGTCCCCAGGACGTGCCCGACCAGGAGGCCGCGGAACAGGCGCTGATCCCGCAGACCGCGCTTAACGCCCCGGCCACCGGCATGAGCCCGGGGCAGGAAGCCCTGGTGGCGCAGGCCGGTCCACCCGCTCCAGCGGACATCCGCGCTGAGGTTAGCCAGGACGCCGCTAAGGGTTACGGCCGCGGCTTCGCCGACCGGCTGATGTTCTGGCGCCCGACGCCGCAGCCTGGCATCGTCGTCGATCCGACCCGCGAGGCACAGCGCTTGCGCCAGAACGCCGCGCTCGGCCAAAGCCCGGACACCGGCGAGACGCCGATCATTCAGCCCAAACCGCGCGGCTGGCTCCAGGGAATTTTCTAGAAGAAGAAAGACTTCCCCCCGAGCCGCCGAGGGCGCGTGTGGTAAATCGTCCCTATGCCCATCCGGCTGCTTCCTGAAATCCGTCGTCAACCGCATCGCCGCCGGCGAGGTGATCGAGCGGCCGGCAGCCGCGGTGAAGGAGCTAGTCGAGAACGCGCTGGACGCCGGCGCGCGACGCATCGCCGTGGCGCTGGAAGGCGGCGGCATCGACCGCATCGAAGTCGCCGATGACGGGTGCGGCATGGACGCCGCCGAGCTAGCGCTTGCCGTGCAGCGCCACGCCACCTCCAAGCTGCCCGGCGATCGCGCCGAGGACCTGAGCCGCATCACCACGCTCGGCTTTCGCGGCGAGGCGCTGCCCTCGATCGGCGCCGCCGCACGCCTCTCGATCAGCTCGCGCCCGCCCGGCGCGCCCTACGCGCACGCTATCCGCCTGGAAGGCGGCGCACTGTCCGAGGTCACGCCGGCGGCCGGTCCGCTCGGCACTCGGGTGGTGGTGCAGGATATCTTCTTCGCCACCCCGGCCAGGCGCAAATTCCTCAAGCAGCCCTCGACCGAGGCGGAGCATGCCGAGACGGCGCTCCGCCGACTGGCGCTCGCAGCCCCGGGCGTAGCGTTCCGGCTGCAAACCGACAGCCGGGTCGTCTTCGATCTGCCGGCACAGGACCGCGCCGCCCGAACGGCCGCGCTGTTTGGCCCCGAAGCCGCCGCCGCCTTGTTCCCGGTCGAAGCGGAGCGCGGCACCCTGCGCCTCACCGGCTTTATCGCCGCGCCGACCGTGACCCGCGCCACCGCCGCCGCCCAGGCGCTGACGGTGAACAGCCGGCCGGTTGCCGACCCCGTGCTGCGCACCGCGGTTCGCGTGGGCTATCGAGACGTAATCGCGGCCGGACGGCATCCCGTCGTGGCGCTCTGGCTCGACCTGCCCGCCGAGGAACTCGACGTCAACGTGCATCCAACCAAAGCCGAGCTGCGCTTCCGCGATCCCGGCGCGGTGCGCGGCCTTCTGATCGGCGCGATCGGCCGGGCGCTCTCCGGTGCGGCCGGCGTGGTGCCGGCGCACCGGCCGGCGCTCGCGCTCGCCGCACCGCGGCCCTCGGCAGGCGCTATCCGGGCAATGCCCTTGCCCGGCCTCGCCGAGGCACAGCTGGCTCTCGCGGCGCCGCCCGCCGCGCGTCCGCTGCCGGTCCCGCAGCCGCGCCCGGACCATCCACTGGGCGCGCCGCTCGGCCAGGTGCACGACACCTACGTCATCGCCCTGGCGGCGGATGGCAGCCTCATTCTGGTCGATCAGCACGCCGCGCATGAACGGCTGACGCATGAGGCACTGCGCGAGCAGATGCTGGCCGGCGAGGTGCGCGCACAGCCTCTGTTGGTGCCAGCGGTCATTGACCTGCCGGCGGCGGATGCGGCGCGACTTGCGGCGCACGCGCCGGCGCTGGCGCGGCTCGGTCTCGCACTGGAACCGTTCGGCCCTGGCGCGGTGTTGGTGCGTGCCTTGCCGGCCGCCCTCGGCGCCCCGGATCCGGCGCCGCTCGTGCGCGACTTGGCTGAGGAACTGGCCGATACGGATGAAACCACCGCACTGGCTGCGCGGCTCGATGCGGTGATCGCGCGGCTCGCTTGCCACGGCTCGATCCGCGCCGGACGGCGGCTGACGCACGCGGAGATGGACGCGCTTTTGCGCCGGATGGAGGCAACGCCCCGCGCCGCGACGTGCAGCCACGGGCGACCGACCGTACTGCGCTTCACGCCCGCCGAGCTGGCCGCCCTGTTTCACCGATCGTAGCGGTAGGCGTCCTGTCGAGCGCACGCCCGGCCCTACTCCGGCGGCGTGAACCAGTACCACTGCCCGCGCAGCGTCACCCTGCCGCCGGCGTCGTAATCACCGAGAATGTCTTCTACATACACGCGCGTGACGCCAACGATCAGCACTGCCACCAACGGCGTGGCGATCAGCACGCCGAAAATCCCGAACACCGCCGTCAGAACCACCATCGCCAGCACTGTAAGGGCCGGCGGCAGGTGCACCGTGCGCCGCTGAACGAACGGTGCCACCAAATACCCCTCTACCGCATGCGCCACCAGAAACAGCACGAGGATCCACAGTGTGGCCCGAAGCCCGCCGGTCAGCCCGACCAGCAGCGCGGGGATTGCCGAGGCGATGGTGCCGAAATAGGGCACGAAAGTGAACAGCCCGGCGATCACCCCGAGCACCAGCGCGAGTGGGGTGCCGAGCAGGGTCAGCCCGCCGCCGACCAGCACGCCCACCACGATCATGTCGATCAACTGTCCAAGCAGCCAGCCTTGCATGGCCGCGCCCATCTCCAACAGGATCGAACGCGCCCGCTCCTGGTACCAGACCGGCACCAAATGCACGACGCCCTCGATGTAGAGCTCCGGCGCGATCGCGAAATAAACCGAGGTCGCGGCGATCACCAGAACCGCACCGACAAAAGCCACGGTCGAGGTGGCCACCAGCTCGACCATATGCGGCACTCCGCCGCTCGCCCCGCCGACCAGTTGACCGATACCCAGCCCGTGCAATGTCGATTGCAGCCCGCTGAGCTGCCCCGAAATCTGGGTCCAGAGTTGTTTCGCCTCGACCGCGAGTTTCGGACCGATCCACCAGGCCGCTCCGCAAAGCGCCGCCGCCAACAATACGAAGACCAGCAGCACGGCACCGGTCATGTTGAGCTGGGTGGCCCGGTGCAGCATGCGGCCGAGCCCGCGCAGCATTGTCGAGAGCAGCGTTGCCAAAAAAATGACCAGGAAGGCATCCGCCATCACCCAGAGCAGGGCGGCGACGCCGACCAAAATGGCGGTAGCTCGCAGGATGTGCGCGATCGTGCGCGCCGGGTCTCGCCGCGGACCGTCCGGCGGCGATCCCACCGGAGCGCTCGCAGGCCGCGGCGCCTCGCCGAGGTCTTGATCCATCATTCAGCTTGCAAGCGCGGTCACGCCGGTCTCGGCTCCACCACCCGAACCTTGGTTGCGACCGGGCCTGCTTCGCCTTCTTCCTCGACGTAATGCACGGTCTGACCGACGGCGAGCGCTTCGAAACGAGTGTTGGTCACGCTGTCCCGATGAAAATAAAGCTGGGTGCCGGTATTGGTCAGGATGAAACCGTGATCGGTGCCGGGTTCGATCAGCGCCACCTCGCCGGTGACGGCGGACCCGCTCGGCGCCGTGGTGTCCACTGGCCGTTGGTCTTTGATCTCCTGCAACTGCCGCTCCGCCGCTTCGAAAGCCTCGCGGATCGAGACCCGTATGTCCGGATGGGCGTAGTTCTCCTTCGCCCGATGCGGCTGGCGGCTCACCGCGAGATCGCGGCCAGGAATCGAGAGCACGATGTGGCACTCGTACTCATTGCCGGTCCGATGCTGGCGGTGCAGTGCCTCGACCGAGACACGGCAGCCGATCAGCCGGGGAAATCGCTCGTCAAGCCGGGCCGCCTTTTCACGAATCAGCTCCTCCAGCGACTCCGAGGGCTGCATGTTGTGAAACGCGATCTCCAGCGGCCGTTCCATCCCGCGTGCTCCTGATGACGGAACTGCAACACCGAGTGCTGCCGGCGGTTGCTTGCGCCGGCACAACGCCATTCGGCACAACCGCATGAGAGCGTGATCGCTTGAGGCGGATATGTCGGAAATCACGGTCTCAAACAAAAGAGCAAAGCGTGATCGCTTGAGCGGACACGTCGCAGAGCGTGAATCACGGTCTCGAACCAAGACCGAGAGCATGACCGCTTTGCCTGCCGCAACCGATCATGCTCTAGAAAAAAATGGGCGGTGCACGGGGAGCGCACCGCCCAGAGTGGTCGCGTAACGCGACATCGGGGAGGAAACAGGCGCCGGCAGGGCCGGAGCCATGACGACGCTTGTAGCGGGGAAAGGTTACTGAATGGTTTCTGCGCCGGCGATTTCTGCGCCTCCCGGACGAAAAGGTCCGCTGGTCGGCCTCAAAATAGTGGAAATCGGCCACTACATCGCCGCCCCCTTCTGCACCCGCATCCTGGCCGATCTCGGCGCCGAAGTGATCAAGGTCGAGCCGCCGGGCGGCGATCCGGTGCGGGGCTGGGGCGCCGCGAAGAACGGACATTCGGTCTGGTTCAGTATTCACGGGCGCAACAAGCTCTCGGTCGAGTTAGACCTCAAGCAGCGCCGCGACGTGGCCCTGCGGCTCATCGCCCGCGCCGATGTGTTGGTGGAGAATCTCCGTGCCGGCCAGCTCGAGCGCTTGGGGCTCGGGCCGGAGGCGCTGCACGCGGTCAATCCCCGGTTAGTACTCGCCCGCATCTCGGGTTACGGCCAGGACGGGCCGTACCGGGATAAACCCGCCTTCGGCGCGATCGGGGAAGCGATCGGCGGCCTGCGTCACCTGACCGCCCATCCGCCCCGCAGCAGCGATCTGCCGCCGCCACGTTGCGGCATCTCGATTAGCGACGACCTTGCCGGCCTCTATGCCGCCATCGGGCTGCTGGCAGCGGTGTGGCAGCGCGATCGCGCCCACGGAACCGGGTGCGGCCGCGTCGTGGACGTGAACTTGGTGGACAGCGTGCTGAGCCTGATGGAGGGCATGCTGCCGGAATACGCGCTGGACGGGCGCGTCCGTCAGCCGGTGGGTGCGGCCATCCCGACCGCCGCGCCGACCAACACCTATCCTTGCGCCGATGGCAAATGGCTGTGCATCGCCGGCAACTCCGACGCGATCTTTACCCGGCTGGCCAGGACGATCAGCCGCCCCGAATTCGCCGCCGATCCGCGTTATGCGACCAACGCAGATCGCTGCGCCCATCGCGAGGAGCTCGACGCCGCGATCGCCGCCTGGACCAGCACATTGCCGGCCAAGAAGGCTCAAGAGAAGCTGGAGGCCGCCGATGTACCCTGCTCGCGCCTCTACGACATCGCCGATTGCGCGACCGATCCTCACTTGCTCGCGCGAAAATCGATTCAAGCTGTGCTTGATCCTCTGATCGGGCAAACCCTGCACCCTGGCCCGGCCATCCGCCTGGACGGAGACCCGCCGGAAGCCGTGATCGGCTGGACCGGGCCCGCCGTCGGGGCCCATACCGACTATGTGCTGCGGAGCTTGCTCGGATTGAGTGGATGAGCGTTCGGCCATCGTGCGAAACAGCGCTTGCATCACCTCGCCGAGCGGTCCATGTCACCACAACGCCGACGCTCGCGCGAGCATTGCGCGCGGCACAGCGAACGGCCGTCCCAGGTTTGGAGGGATTATGGGTAGCTTCAGCATCTGGCACTGGATGGTGGTGCTGATGGTCGTCCTGCTGCTGTTCGGCGGCGGCAAGGTTAGCGGCCTGATGGGTGACTTCGCGAAGGGCATCAAATCCTTCAAGAAGAATATGGCGGAGGATGACGACGCCTCGATGGCCGCCGGTACGGAACGGCCCACAGGCACGCTGTCCGGCCCGCCCCCGACTGCGGGCAAGGCGTCCACAGCGCAGACCACGGCCGCCTCGCAGAGCTGAGTTGCGGTCTCCTGATTAAGTCGGCGTAGGCTCCCGCACGCAATCGATACTTCGCTTGCGCCCGCCGCGCATGACAACCACGTGCCCGGTCAGGAGGAATAGCGCATGGGCGAATTCAGCATCTGGCACTGGTTGATTGTCTTGTCGGTCGTCCTGCTGTTGTTCGGCGGCGGGAAGGTCAGCAATCTGATGGGCGAGCTGGCGAAAGGCATTAAAGCCTTCAAACACAACATGGCTGATGACAACCATCGGGCCGAACACTCCATCGAACGCCAGCAGGGAAACCTGCCGCCGCATCTGCCGCAGAGCTGATCACGAGCGCTTGACGGTGCGGTGCAGTGGGCCACGATCGGGGGCTCCTGTACCAGGAGTTTGCTCGTGCCCACACATCGCATCCTCCGCGGGGGCAGCTTCGACGCTTCTTATCCGCCGCTGATCGCCATCGCCTCGGGCGACACCGTCGTGCTGGAGTGCTTGTCCGCCGGCGGCATCGAGGTGATGCCGCCGCCGGGCTCCGGCTACACCGTCCCGCCGGCGCTGGAGGCGATCGTCGCCGCCAAGGGGCCCGGACCGGTGGCCCTGAAAGGCGCCGAGCCTGGCGACATGCTGGAAGTGCGGATCGATCGCGTCGAGCTCGGCGCTGATTGGGGTTCTGCGGTTTCCGCCCGTTGGGCGGCACGCTTCCAGAGGATTTCTCCGAGCGGCATCTGAGCCATATCCCGATTGATCGCGAACGTCACCTCTGCGCGCCTCCCTAGGGGACTGAACTGCCGCTTGCGCCGTTTTTCGGCGTGATGGGCGTCGCCCCGCCGCCGGAATGGGCACGATCTCCACCCGCGAGCCGCGGGCGCATGGCGGCAATCTTGACAACAAGGAACTCGTGGAAGGGGCTCGGCTCTACCTTCCGGTGTTCGTGCCGGGAGCGAATTTCTCCGCCGGCGACGGCCATGCGGTGCAGGGTGATGGCGAGGTCTGCATCAATGCGCTGGAGACCTGTCTCACCGGCACGTTCACTCTTCTGCTCCAAAGGGTGGCAGAGCGGGTCCGCGTTGACGGCGCCGACGGTCCGGTGGACATGATGGCGCCGAAGAACAGGAGGGCGTTCATGGGATCGGCGTTGACCCGCAAGCAGTTCTTGGCGTCTGCCGCGGGGGCGGTAGCTTTGGCGTCTCGGCCGGCACGAGCGGCGAGCCGCAGCGTGATCAAGTTCGGGATCGATCTGCCGGCCGACCACCCGACGACACTGCATGTGAAATCGGCGGCGGAACAGATCAACTCCGCGACCAACGGCGAAGTGACTGTGCAGATCTTCCCGAACAATCAGCTCGGGGACGATACGCACATGCTGTCGAACCTGCGGGCCGGCGCCATGCAGATGATGGGCATCGGCGACAATATACTTGCGACGCTGGTCCCCGCGGCTGCGATCGATAATGTCGGGTTCGCGTTCAAGGCTGCCAAAACGGCCTGGGCCGCGCTGGATGGTGAGGTGGGGGCGCTGGTGCGGCCGGAGATCGAGAAGACCGGGCTCTACGCCATGGAGAAGGTGTGGGACGAGGGATTTCGCGAAATCACGACCAGCACAAAGCCGATCGATACGCCGCAGGACCTGCAGGGGTTCAAAATCCGGGTGCCGCCCAGTCCGATGAACCTTTCGATCTTCAAGGACCTGGGCGCCGCGCCGGTGACCATGAACGTGTCGGAACTTTACACCGCGTTGCAGACCAAAGTGGTGGACGGGCAGGAAAACCCCCTCGGCGTCATCGAGACGACAAAGTTCTATCAGGTGCAGAAATACTGCTCGATGACCAACCACATGTGGGTTGGCTATTGGATGATCATGAACGGTCCGTTCTGGAAGAGCATGCCGGCGGCGCACCAGAAGGCAGTGAGCGACGGGTTCAACACGGCGGCGGATGCACAGCGAACGGCCAATGAGGCGCTCGACAGCTCGCTTGAATCCAAGCTGAAATCGCAGGGTCTGACCTTCAACACACCGGATGTGGCGTCGTTCAAGGCGCAGCTTGTCAAGGCCGGATATTACAAGGAATGGCAGGGCAAGTTTGGCGACAAGCTCTGGTCGGCGCTTGAGAAATACACTGCCGCTCTCGGCTGAACCGGGCGACGGCGTCGCCAAGCCGGCGGTGCTGCGCTCGCTCGATATGCTGGATTGGGTGCTTGACGTCGGCTGCAGGCTCGTGGCCGCCCTGCTTGTGCTGAGCGAGATCGTCATTCTGTTTGCCGGTGTGATCTGGCGTTACGTGCTGGACAGACCGCTCGTGTGGACGGGCGAGCTGGCGGGGATGCTGTTTCTCTGGCTGGTGACGCTTGGAGCCGTGATCGCATTGCGCCAGTCCGAGCATATGCGGATGACGGTTGTCGTCGGCCGTCTGAGCCCGCCGGCGCGGAATGCTCTCAAGCATGTATCGGGCCTGATTGTTGCGATCTTCACGTCTGTCCTGCTGTTTCCAGGCATCGGCTACATGGAGCAACAGGCGGCGATCACCACGCCGACGCTGGGGATTCCGGGGTCGTGGGAAATCATCGGCGAACTGATCGGGCTCGCCATTCTGCTCTATTTCGCGGTGCGCCAGCTGTTTGCCGGTGCGAGCTGGAAGGAGCTTGTGCTGACGCTGGGTTTTGCGCTGGGGCTTGGTCTCGTATTCTGGGCGCTGGAGCCGGTGTTCGACGACATCGGTAATGCAACGCTGCTGATTTTCTTCGTCGGCATGGTGGGCGCCGCTATTGTCTGCGGCGTGCCGATCGCGTTTGCCTTCGGCATTTCGACGGTTTCGTATTTCTATTTCACTTCGACCATTCCGCTTGCGGTCATTATCAGCCAGATGAACCAGGGGATGTCGTCGATCGAGCTGCTGGCGGTGCCGATGTTCGTGGCGCTGGGGCTGCTGTTGGAGATGACCGGGATCGCGAAAGCTCTGGTTGATTGCGTCGCGGCACTGGTCGGCAGGTATCGGGGCGGGCTCTCTTATGCGCTGATCGGCGCGATGTATCTGGTTTCCGGCATTTCGGGGTCGAAGGCGGCGGATCAGGCCGCCATCGCGCCGGTGCTATTGCCTGAGATGAAGCGCCGCGGGTCCCATCCCGGAGAGCTGGTGGCACAGCTTGCCTCGGCCGCGGCGATGTCGGAGACGATTCCGCCGAGTCTGGTGCTGATCATTGTCGGCGCGGTGACAGGCGTTTCCACCGCGGCGTTGTTCGACGGCGGGCTGTTGCCGGCTGGAGTTGCTGCGCTGGCGCTGATTGTCCTGATCTACTTCCGTTCACGTCGCCATGAGCCGGCAGGTGAACCTGTCGGAGCGGCGCAAACGATGCGGCTGTTTGCGGTCGCGATCCCGGCGTTGATCCTGCCGTTCGTCATCCGCTACGCGGTGATCGCCGGGGTTGCCACCGCGACGGAGGTTGCGACCGTTGGGGTGGTGTATTCCGTGCTGGTAGGGCTGTTGGTGTATCGGCACTTCCCGTTGCGACGGGTGTTTCCGTTGCTGGTCGAAACGGCCTCGCTGTCCGGCGCCATTCTGTTCATCATCGGCAGCGCCTCCGCCATGGCCTGGGCGCTGACGCAGGCCGGATTTGCGCAGACGCTGGCCGACATCATGGGCCATTTGCCCGGCGGCAAGATCGGCTTTATGGCGGTTTCGATCGTGCTGTTCATCGTTCTGGGCAGCGTCCTGGAAGGATTGCCGGCGATGGTGTTGTTCGGCCCGTTGTTGTTTCCGATCGCGGAGCAGGTGGGCATTAATCCGGTACACTATGGGATCGTGGCGATCCTGGCGATGGGCATCGGTTTGTTCTCGCCGCCGTTTGGGGTGGGGTTCTACCAGACATGCCTGATTGGTCGCGCAAGCAGCGACGAGTCGATCGGGCGGGTGTGGCCGTATATGCTGACGCTGGTGGTGGCACTGATCGTGGTGGCGGCGTTCCCCTGGCTGACGGTGGGGGCGCTTCGCTGACCTCGCTCAGTGTCCTGGATCAGAGCACGGCAGTGCAGAGAACCGATCAGAACCGAATTGTGGCTGCAAGGATAGGTCCGCTCATTCTCATATTCTGCTTCAAAACATCGCCAAATTGGAATTGCAGATGTCGATAGCCAAGGCGCAGGACCGTTGATCTGGTCAGTTGGTAATCGACCGTGCCGAGCAGTTGCTATGTCAAGTCGGAAGAAGGCCCGGCTCCGATATCGCCGTAGGCAGTCAGTCCCCATTTGGGATCGATTTGATAATGGTATCGCGCTACGGCCAGTCCGGCGGCCCAACTGGCGCTCGGCGATATTGCAAATCCGGGCAGTCGTCCGGAGTAGAGGGTGAATTTCGTCCACATCCCGAAGGCCCTCACGCCGGCGCCAAGATCGAGCGACTGGTTGCTCCTCTCAAAGACCCGGTATGCCGGCGCTATCGTCCCGATGAACTGCGTCAGCCTTATGTTTCCCCCGGAAAGCAGGACGCCGTTGGTCGAAACACCGGCTTTTCACGGAAATTGCTATGACGTCGGTCAGAAGCCCGAACCGGCCATACCTGACTTCTGCAGCGCCCATGATCGGAATGGCATCAAGATGTGAGAGAATGTCTCCGAAGTTCGCGGAAGCATTTAGGGATGGTATGCGGGAGAGCGGCGCCTCCAATGTTCCGCCTACGCCGGCGATCCATAAATAGGGCGTGATGTAGAATTGCAATCCATCTGTGGTGTTCTGCTGCGCCCGCGCGGAGGGCACCCTGATGCCGCAGGCCAGCACAGCCGCGATCAGCGCGTAAAGAACCCGCTGCACGGCCAAACCTAATTCTTTCTGGCGGCGTTCTTCTGCGCTTGATCGAATACGTTATAGCCCGCCGGAACTTCAATCATGCCGTTCTTTTTCGCATAGGCTTCGTAATCGGTCAGCAGGCTTTGCATCGTTGCCGGCTCCGACTGCGCGAGGTCATGCGATTCGGTCGGGTCCCTGGCGATGTTGTACAGCCGCCACTTGCCGTCACCATACGGCGGCGCGCTCCGAACCAGTTTCTCATCCCCGCGGTAGAGTGCGGCACCGCCCGCGGCCTCATACCCGGTCGCCTCTGAAGGCGCGTGGATCTCCGACGATTTGCCTTCAAGCAGTGCGGCCATGCTCTTGCCCCTGAGAAGTGCGGCATCGTTCGGGACCGGTGCCACGCCAGCGAATTGCAGCAAGGTCGGAACCACATCGAGAACATAAGCGAATGCCGCCGACCGGCCGCCTTCCACGACGTGGCCGGGATAGCGGATAACAAACGGAGCGCGCACGCCTCCCTCGGCGGCCGACCCGTTGAAATTGCTGAACGGCGTCATCGATGTTGACGCCCAGCCCGGCCCATATTCGGAATAAGAACCCTTCTCGCCCAGATGCTCGTAGCTGAGATCGAAGTTCTTCGCGTAGTATTCCGGGAAGAACGCTTGCAGCTTCGCCGCCTCTCCCCCGTTGTCACTCATGAACACGACCACGGTATTGTCGAGCTTGCCTTTGGCCTGCAAATGGGCCAGGACCCGGCCAATGCTCATGTCCATATACTCAAGCATCCCTGCGTATACAGCCATGCGCTTGGCGTCCATGCGCCGCTCATCCGCCGACAATGTGTTCCAAGCCTCTACCCCGGCAGGACGCGTCATGGTCAGGCCAGGGGGCATAATGCCGAGTTCGACCTGCCGCTCGTACCGAAATAGTGAGATTTGTGACCAGCCCGCCGCATAGGTCGAAATATAGCGCGCGGTAAAATTGGCAGGAGCCTGATGCGGCTGATGGACCGCCTGGAACGCGAGATATCCGAAGAACGGTTTGCCATCGGCCGCGTTTTGATCGATGTAGCCGATCATCCGATCGGCGTAGTATTTGCTTGAGTACAAGTCTGACGGCAGTTCGAGCGGCTTCCGGTTCTCGAAGAAGTGCACGGATTTATAACCGGGCGAATAGGACTTGTTTTCCCAGTTATCCGCTCCTCCCTCCAGCACGCCGACCGACTCCTCGAACCCTTGAGCGGCTGGGATCGACTCCGGCGTTTTTCCAAGATGCCACTTGCCAGCCATGTAGGTGTGATAACCAGCGTCGTGCAGGATGGTGGCGATCGTCGCGGCCCTGCCATTCAGATAGCCTTCGTATCCAGGCTTGCCGACCTGGTTGTCGGCCAGAAGCTCGACCATGTTGCCCAGGCCCACGATGTGGTTGTCGACGCCGGTCACCAGCATGCTGCGCGTCGGGGCGCAGTAAGCGGCAGCATGAAAATTCGTCAGCATCACGCCCTGGTTGGCGAGGCGTGCGATGTTGGGCGTGAAGATCTCGCTCCCGTAGGGACTGGCGTCCGAGTAACCCATATCGTCCGCGAGAATCAGGAGGATATTCGGCCTTTCCGCTGCCGGCGCCGCCGAAATGACACCGGTGCCGGCGAGCATCAGGGCACCGGCAAGCCAAAAGGCCTTCGATGATCTCATTTACCCGTTCCTTCGATTTCGGTACGGAGCCCGCGGCTCCAAGCAAAACCGGCTACTGCGCGCTAGGCGTATCGAACTCCACGACCATACCATCCGCGCCAAGATTTAGTGCGGCGCCTTCGCGCTGCGGAACAAGATGCATCTGGACGCCGTTTGTGTTTTTCAGCCACAGGCCGCCCTTCAACTGCTGATCGGCAACGACCGTGCCTGCACGCAAGACACCATAAAGGGCAGCGAAATCCTCGACCTTCGCCAGACCAAAAAAACCTCTCCCGGGCCGAAAGCTTCATGAAACCGATACCGTACACGCCAAGATTGTGCAGCCGAAACGGGTAGTTGCGACCATTGAAGGTGAGTGTCCCGTGGCCCCACCCGGCATTGGCGAGGAAACTGACCTGGGTCTGCTGAAGAACGACATGCGCCGGCGGCGAGGCCTGAGCCCAGACGCCAGTGTGGGGCGATACTGCAAGGAGCGTGGACGCTGCAGCAACGTCAGCAGGGGGCGGCCTGACGATGAGGCCGCAGCGGCCAGTCCATATCTCATCGACGCTCTACCTTCCCTTGAATTGACACTTATGCCATTCTGACGATCGCGTCAACGACATGGCAACGAGATTGGAAAGGAAGTTCCGGTCCCGGGCCGGCGCTCAGAAGCGGGCCCGCACCCGGGCGGCATTGATCGAGGCTGCCGCGCGGGTGCTTTCGCGGCTTGGGCCTGATGCCGCTTCTGTGGACGACATCGTTACGGAGGCCGGGGTCGCGCGTGGCACTTTCTATAACTACTTCGATAAAACTGAGGACATCCTCGTCGCGGTGGCCGCAAAGCTCAGCGATGAACTGCTTCAGGAGATGAACTCGATTCGACGGCTTCCCGATCCCGCGGATCGCATGGCGTGCTCCGTGCGAAGTTTCATCCTCAAAGCCGGTCAGGACCCGACCTGGGGCTGGGTCATCGTTCGTATCGCCCTGCTCGCCGCACCCTTGGGGGTGCGGATGCGCGAGTTCCTGACCGAGGACGTCGAAGCGGGTCTCGCTTCGGGCCGGTTTCATGTGGCATCGGTGCAGGCGGGCTGCGACGCCGCTCTGGGCCTGGGCCTGATGGGCATGCGATCGGTTTTGCGGAAAGAGGCCGGCGAGGGCCACGCAGCCGACATCGCGGAGATGGTTCTTCGGGCCTTGGGTGTCGCCGATGCTGCCCGTATGTGCTCATTGCCGCTGGACGGCGGGTCACTCGCGGAGCGCGCACGCGCCCCAAGGGAGAAACACTTACAGGCGCGGGAGCAGGAGCGTTCTCGGAAGCTCAATCCAGCGGCAGCAGCGCGGCGATCTGTTCGGCGGCCGCCCCGAACGTCGGGGTGAACCACGGGCCGTCAGGGATCACGAATACCCTCTGCATGTCCACGACAAATGAGCCAGTCATCTTGAGACGCCGTCATCACAGCACCCGCGAAAGACGTTCGGCGTGCGCAGACTGACGGCGCTGATCGGGCGCTGGCGAACCAGAGCGACCGGCCCAGCTCAGCGCCCCTCGCCGGAACGGAACCCCGTCGCCACCACATACAATTCACTCGAACTCCTTGCGGCTCGCTGGCGGCTTGGCGTGGCGCACCTTCGCAAAGCGCTGCTTCATCCGCATCAGCATCTCCCGCTCCGCCCCGCCCTGAAACACTTTCGCGACAAACCCGCCCTCCGGGGCTAGCACCTCCAGCGCGAAACCCAGTGCCGCTCCGGCCAGGGCCATGATGCGCAGATGGTCCGTCGCGGCATGCCCCGTGGTGTTCGGCGCCATGTCGGACAGCACCAAATCCGCCGGCCCGCCCAGCAACTCCATCAACCGCGCCGGCACGTCCGGATCGGTGAAATCCCCCTGGATCAGCCGCGCGCCAGCCACCGGATCCACCGCCAGCAGATCCACCCCGACGACGCTCGCCCCGTGCCGCACCGCGACCTGCGTCCAGCCGCCCGGCGCCGCGCCGAGGTCGATCACCCGCGCCCCCGGCCGGAGCAGCCCGAACCGCCCGTCCAGTTCGATAAGCTTGAACGCCGCCCGCGACCGCCAGCCCTGTTGCTGGGCCGCCCGCACATACGGATCGTTCAACTGCCGGGCCAGCCAGCGTTGCGACGCGGCACTTCGCCCGCGCGCCGTCTTCAGCGGCACCGCCAGTCCGCGCGAAGCGCCCGGCCCTTTCCCCGCTGTCACGGCCGGCGAAAGCCACCCGGCCGGCGTCCCTGCTCGGCGCGCATCATCCGCAGCAGCATGCCTTCGCGCAGTCCGCGGTCGGCCACCACCACCTGCGGTGCCGGCCAGGCCTCGGTGATCGCGGCGAAGACCGCGCAGCCGGGCAGCACGAACTCCACCCGTTCCGGCCCGACACAGGGATGCCGCTCCAATCCGTCGCGCCCGAGCGCCCGCAATTGCTCCAGCGCCTGGGCGGCGGAGCCGCTGGACAGCACCGTGCCATCGATCAGCGGCCGCCGGTAACGGGTCAGGCCCAGCGCCACCCCGGCCAGCGTCGTCACCGTGCCGCTGGTACCCAGCAATAGCACCCCGCCGCAGCGGATCTCGTGGGCGATGCAGTGCACCGACTCGAAAGCCACCAGCCGCGCGGCCACGTCGGCGACCATCGCGTCGAAGCCGACGGCCGAGAATCCGGCGGTGCCGAACCGCTCCGCCAGGCTCACGACCCCGACCGGCAGGGAGACATAGCCCATCAGGGCCAGCCGTCCGTCCGGATCGATCCGCACCCAGGCCAGCTCGGTCGAGCCGCCGCCGATGTCGAACAGCAGCGCCCGCCGCGCCACCCCGACCAGCAGCGAGGCGCAGCTCTCCAGGGCCAACTCGGCCTCTTCGCGGGTGGTGATGATGTCGATACCGAGCCCCGTCTCCTGCTTCACCCGGGCCAGGAACTCGGCGCCATTGGCGGCGCGTCGGCAGGCCTCGGTGGCGATCGCCCGCAACCCCCGCACCGGCCGGCGCGCGAGCCGGTCTGCGCAGGCGTGCAGCGCCGTCAGGGCCCGTTCCATCGCCGGGGCGCCGAGCCGGCCGGTGTCATGCAGCCCCTCGCCCAGGCGCACGATCCGGCTGAAACTGTCCAGTACGCGGAAGCCGTCCCCGGTCGGGGTGCCGAGCAGCATCCGGCAATTGTTGGTGCCGAGGTCGATCGCGGCGAAGCACGCCTTGGAGCCGGCTTGCGGCCGGACATGGCGCGGCGTTGGGGTCGCGGGCTCGACCGCTGCAAGGGTCTTGCCGGAGAACATTCTGTTATCTTCGGCACTTGGCCGGCCGCCCGCAAGGCTCTAGCACTCGCCGATGCTTGACCCCGTTCGCCCGCCTGTCGATGTCAGCCAGCTCTCGTTCGAGGATGCGCTCGCCGAACTGGAGCAGATCGTACGCGGGCTGGAAGGCGGCCAGCAGAAGCTGGAGGACGCGATCAAGGCATATGAGCGCGGGGCCGCGCTGCGCCGGCATTGTGAGGCCAAGCTCGCCGAGGCCGAAGCCCGGGTCGCTGCGATCGTGGAACGCGCCGACGGGACGCTGACCACGCGCCAAGTGGAATGATGGCACTGTTAAATAGGTGGTTAGTCCACCTCGGCGTGCTTGCATCTGCTCGCTATTGCGTTATCCCGCCCGCGCCGAGGAACCAGGGGGACAGTCGCACCGTGACCGCGCCGATCGAGATCGATCGCCTGACCAAGCGATTTGGCCCGTTCACTGCTGTCGATGAGGTGTCGTTCAGCGTCGTGCGCGGCGAGGTGCTGGGCTTCCTCGGCCCGAACGGCGCCGGCAAGTCCACCACGATGCGGATGCTCGCCGGATTTATGCCGCCGTCGGGCGGCACAGCGCGCATTTGCGGGCACGACGTGCAGGAGGACTCGCTCGCCGCCCGGCGCAGCCTCGGCTTTCTGCCGGAAGGCGCGCCCACCTATCCGGACATGACGGTGCTCGGGTTTCTCCGCTTCGCCGCGCGCATCCGCGGCTATGGCGGGCACGGTCTGAACGCCCGGCTGGAGAAGGCGCTCGCGCTGACGCAACTCGACGCGGTGCGGCTGCAGCCGGTGGAGACCTTGTCCAAGGGGTTCAAGCGACGCGTCGGGCTGGCGCAGGCGCTGCTGCATGATCCTCCGGTGCTGGTGCTGGACGAGCCGACCGACGGGCTCGACCCCAACCAGAAGCACGAGGTCCGCAGGCTGATCCGCCGCATGGCGCCGGAAAAGGCGATCATCATCAGCACGCATATCCTGGAGGAGGTCGAGGCGGTGTGCACCCGAGCCATTATCATCGCCGAGGGTCGCGTGATTGCCGACGAAACGCCGGTGCAGCTTCAGGCGCGCCATCCGTCCGGGCGGCTCGAGGACGTATTCCGCGACCTGACGACGCGTTCCGCCGCCCGCGCCGCCTGGGAACGCAGCAAGACACCGGAGCTCGCAGCCTGATCATGCGTGTCGCGCTCACCATCGCTTGGCGGGAACTCGCCGGCTATTTCGCCACCCCGGTCGCGACCGTGTTCATCGTGATCTTCCTGGTCCTGATCGGCGCATTGACCTTCAATGTCGGCGGGTTTTTCGAAAGCGGGCAGGCCAACCTCGACCCGTTTTTTGGTTTCCTCCCCTGGGTGTTCCTGTTGCTGGTCCCCGCCCTGACCATGCGGCTCTGGGCGGAGGAGCGCCGGCTCGGCACGATCGAGCTGCTGCTGTCGCTGCCGGTCCGCGAATGGCAGGCGGTGGTGGGAAAATTCCTTGCCGCCTGGGCGTTTTGCGCGATCGCGCTGTTGCTGACATTTCCGTTCGTGATCACGGTGAACCTGCTGGGCAATCCGGATAACGGCGTGATCGCGTCCGGCTATATCGGGGCGTTGCTGGTGGCCGGTGCATTCCTGGCGATCGGCGCGGCGCTGTCGGCGTTGACCAAGAACCAGGTGATCGCCTTCGTGCTGGGCGTGGCGGTGTGTTTCCTGTTCGCGGTGACGTCCTATCCGCTGGTGACGGATTTTCTCAACCACCAGGTGCCGACCCTTGCCACCGTGGCGCGGCGGCTCGCGGTGCTCGACCGATTCCAGGATTTCACCCGCGGCGTGGTAAGCCTGCCCGACTTGGTCTTTTTTGCAACTTTCATCGGGTTCTGGTTGTTCCTGAACGCGGTGATCGTGCAAAGCCGGAAGGCGGCCTGAGCCATGCGGTCGCGCGGCTGGGCCACATTTGCGGGTGTCATCGGCGTCCTCGCGCTGGTGGTCGGGATAAACCTATTCGTCGATGCGCGGCTTGCCGGGGTGCGGGCGGACCTTACGGCGGGGCATATCTACACCCTGTCGCCGGGCACGAAGAAAATCCTCGCCGGGCTGAAGGAACCGATCACGCTCAACCTGTTCTACTCGCGCGAGCTCGGCGCCGCCGCGCCCGGCTACGGCGCCTATGCCGACCATGTGCGCGAGATGCTGAGCGAATACGTCACCGCGGCGCACGGGAAAATTCGCTTGCAAATCTATAACCCGGAGCCGTTCAGCAGCACGGAGGATCGCGCGCTGGCGGATGGCTTGCAGGGCGTACCGCTCGACCAGGCGGGGGAGAAAGTTTATTTCGGTCTTGCCGGCAGCAACCTGCTCGACGACCAGCGCACCATCCCGTTCTTCCAGGCCGCCCGCGAACGCTTCCTGGAATACGACCTGACGCGCATGGTTTATGAGCTGTCGAACCCGGAGCGGCCGGTGGTCGGCGTAATGGCGTCCCTGCCGGTGGACGGCAACCCACAGCTCATGATGATGGCGCTGCGGCAAGGCGTGCAGAGCGATGCAGGCCAGCCCTATGCCTCCATCACGCTGCTGCGCCAGACCAATGACGTGAAGACCGTCCCCATCGATGCGCAGGTGATCCCGCCCGACATCAGGGTGCTGCTGGTCGCCGATCCGCAGCATCTGTCGGAGGCGACGCAATACGCGATCGACCAGTTCGTGATGCGCGGCGGACGGCTGATGCTGATGCTCGATCCATGGTCGGACACGCTCGCCTCCACGCCGACGCAGACGGGCATGCCGCCGACCGATACCGGATCCGATCTGCCCAAGCTGCTGAAAGCTTGGGGCATCGAATACAATCCGGGCGAAGTTGTCGGCGACCTGGACGGCGCCTGGCAAGTGCGGACCGCAACCGGCAGGGTGACCGACTATGTCGCCTGGTTCAACATCAACGGTATCAATCGCAACGATCCGGCGACTGCCGACCTGAAGCAGGTCACCGTCGCCACACCCGGTTTCATCGCCAAGGCACCTGCGGCGAAGATCGCCTTCACGCCGCTGCTGGTCAGCGGACCGCAATCCGGGCTGATCCCGGTGAGCGCGGTAGAGATGCCGCAGCCCGATAAAGTGCTGGCCGATTTCAAGCCAACAGGCGGGCCGCGGGTAATCGCCGCGCGCATTCGCGGCGTGCTGCACTCGGCCTTTACCGGGCCGCCGCGGCTGGCCAAAGACCAGAAACGTCCGGCCGACTTCCCCGCCTACAAGGCGGAGACCAGCGGGCCCGCCGATATCGTGGTGGCGGCCGATAGCGACATACTCGGTGACCGGTTCTGGCTGACGAGGCAGAACTTTTTCGGCCAGAAGGAAGAGATGCCGTTCAGCGATAACGGCGCGTTCGTCGCCAACACGATCGACACGCTGACCGGCAGCGATGCGCTGCTGAGCCTGCGCGCCCGCGGCACCACGGCACGGCCGTTCACCCTGGTGGACCGGATGCAGGCAGCGGCCCAGGCGCGGTTCCAGAAGACGGCGCAGGCGCTGCAGGCGCATCTCGATGAGCTGCAGAAGCGGCTGGAGACGCTGCGCACGGGCTCGGCCAGCGGCACCAACGAGAGCGTCGCGGCGGTGATCACTCCGGCGCAGCGCCAGGCGATTCAGGCGGCCAACGAAGACATCATCGCCACTCGGGCCAAGTTGCGGGCGGTGCAGTTCGACCTCAACCGCGACATCGCGCGGCTGAAGACCGAACTGATCCTGTTCAACATCGTACTGGTGCCGGCGCTGCTCGCGTTGGCGGCGATCGTCATGGCGCTGATCCGTGGCCGCCGGCGCGTACGCGCGCGCACCGGGCGGACCGAAGCGACACGTTCCGCGCAACAGGCGGAGGCGCGGGCATGAGGCCGCGCAGCGGCCTCTCGCTGCTGCTGGCCGGCGCGATCGTGCTGGCGGCGGGCTGGTATTTCGGTCCCGCGCAGCTCCCGGGCGCCGCGCAGTCCGTCTATGCCGGCACGCTGATGTTTCCCGACCTGGCGCAGAAGCTGCAAAGCGCCGCCGAAGTGGACATCATGCACCAGGGCAAGACCACGGTGATCCGCAAGCAGGGTGCGGTGTGGGGGCTGGCGGATCGCGGCGGCTATCCGGTGGAGCAGGAGAAGTTGCGGGCGATGCTGACCGCGCTGACGGAACTCCGGCTGGTGGAGCCGCGCACCTCCGACCCGGCGCAGTTCACGCGCCTGGGGCTGGGGAACCCGGACCAGAAGGACGCGACCTCCGACCTGCTGCGTGTGCTGGGTCCCGACGGCAAGCCGATTGCCGCACTGATCGTCGGGCACCGGCGCGTGCTGACCGAGGGCAACGTGCCGGACGAAGTGTTTGTGCGCCGCCCTGGCGAGACGCAGACCTGGCTGGCGCAAGGCAGCCTGACGGTGGACGCCGATCCGGCGCTGTGGCTGCAGCGGGACATCCTGAATATCGACCATGCGAAGATCGCGCAGGTGACGGTGCAGCGGGACGGCACGACGCTGGTTTTCGACGCGAAGAACGGCAAGCTCGCGTTGACGCAACCGAAGGACCATCAGGCGCTCGACAGTTACAAGCTGGATGATCTCGCCCGCGGGTTGGAGCTGCTCACTTGCGATGACGTGCAGCCGGGGCCGGCACCGACCGGCGGCGCGATCGGCCAGTCGGTGTTCACTACCACGGACGGCATGACCGTGACGGTGCAGCTGTATCATAGCGGGAAGGATTTGCTGGCGCGGTTCGCGGTGGCCGGAGACGCACCGGCGAAGACGGAAGCGGCCGGGCTGCAGGCGCGCGTGGCGGGGTGGAATTACAAACTGGGCGCCTGGAAGGAAGCCGCGCTGGTGCCGAGCCTCGCCGAGCTTGCAAGCGCACCGAACACCTCGCCCACAGCCGGCGCGACGCAGTGAGTGATCGCGAATATCCGCCGCGTCCGATCGTGGGGATCGGCGTGGTGGTGCTGAGGGGCAATCACGTCCTGCTGGTCCGCCGCGGCAAGCCGCCGAACATGGGAAGCTGGACCTTGCCTGGGGGCGCGCAGGAGCTGGGGGAGACGACGGAGGAAGCCGCGCGGCGGGAACTGGCGGAGGAGACCGGTGTTTCGGTTGGGGAATTGCATTTGGCAGCGGCCGTGAACAACATCCGGCGGGATGACGGCGAGCGGATCCAGTTTCACTATACGATCATCGATTATGCCGCGGCTTGGGCCGCGGGCGAACCGGTGGCCGGTTCGGATGTTTCGGAGGCGGTGTGGGCGCCGGTGGATGAGCTGGAGCCTTACGCGCTATGGACCGAGGCGCACCGGGTGATCGCGATTGCCCGGCGGTTGGTGGGATAGAGGCAACCTTTCCCCGAAGAAAGTAAGCAAGGTTAACCACAGAGGCACAGAGGCAGGGAGGAACACGGGGAGAAAGGATAATTGCGCTTCGCGCGTATGGGCTGTTTGCCTTCGCCTGCTTCTCCGTGCCTGTGGGTCTCCGTGGTCAGGCTTTCCTGGCTGGTTCGTTTTCGAGCGGCGGGACGGAGTTGGTGACGGGGTCGTAGCGGTAGCCGAACGCGATACGGCGCTCCTCCATCGTCATCTTATCCCAGAGTTTGTCCGGGCTCTGCCAGGCGGCGCGCGGGATGCGGGATCCGGGGACCGAGGGGGCGGGCTCGGCCTCGGCGGCGGCGGGAGGTGCCGGTTTCCGCACCGCACGCACCGGAGGCTGCCTGGGCGGGGCTTGCATCTGTTCGACCTTGCGCAGCGTGGTGCGGGACTCGCGCGAGAGGGCGATGGCGTTGGCACGCAGGCGAACGGCGACGGTGTCCGGCACGTCCTGCGTGGCGGCGCGGCGGAGGGAATTGATTGCGGTGTATTCGGCGATGATAGCGCGGGCGACGAGGAGGCCCTGCAACGCGTCGGCGGGTTTCGCGGCCAGCAGCATGAGGCGAATCAGCTCGCGGCGCGCGGTGCGGTCGGGCAGGGTTTCGCCGGGCTGGGGCGGGACGGCGGTGAGGATGGTGTGGAGGAGGTGGTCGAGGATGGCGGGGGCGAGCTCGGTCATGGGCTGGGTCATGGCAGTGGTCCGATGCGGCTGGCCAGGTGTTCTAACATGAATTGGTTAATATATTAGACATTCACTTCACGGTGCGGGCCAAGCCAGCCAAGCTCGGCCGTGACGGAGCGAGCAAGAAACTCTAACCAAGAGACACAGGGATCGTCCCTGTGCACCTCCTCCCGCGGTGGCCTGGATTGCTTCCCCCCGCTTTTGCGGGGGTCGCAATGACGATGCGGCATGGCGCCGCGCCCATCCTTGGGCTGTGACTGTCAGGCCACAGTGTTTCGTGATTGCCATGCGAGAGGTGAACGACCCGTTGCGCCAATGACGGCTGCTTGCTCATACTGCGCTTCAGGTCTGCGGCCCACGCCGGACGCGGTCCCTTCAGGTCCCGCCGGGTTTGCTCCGGTGCAACGAGGAGGATTGAATGCGCAAGCTCTTAATGGCCACCGCAGCCATCATGGGCGTCTCGCTTGGGGTAGCACAGGCGGCAGAAATCTCGGTCGTCAATCCCAGCCTGGCGCAGCAGCCTGTTCCAGTCGCATCACCCGCGACACCGGCCTTGTCGGCGGGCTTCAAGCAAACGCCGCTGACCACCGTCGGTCCGGGGCAGATCATCGTGCGCCTCGAATTGCGTGAGAACGTATATTTCGTGGACGGCTGGAGTTCGACGCAGAACATCCGCGGCGACAAGATGCAGCCCTACGGCATCATCGGCTATCCGCGCTTGTATATGGGCTTCGACGCGATGGCGACGAACGGGCTAAGATACGGCGTGTTCTGGGAAATCCGGAACAACAGCAGCTCCGGCTTTCCTGCCAGCGGCACCGCCGGTAATGCGGGTGCTTCAGGCAACAGCACGGGCGGCACTTTATTCTGGCGGCGTGACTACGTCTATCTCGGCACCGACCAGCTCGGCATCCTGCGTCTCGGGCAGACTGACGGCCCGATGTCGAGCATGCTGACCGCCACCTTCGACGACATCGCGACCGGCGGGTGGAACGGCGACATCAACGACTGGGAGAACGGCGGCTCCTATGGTTTGCAGGGCTCGGCCCCGAACTGGCCATTCTTCGATGTCGGCGCCGAATACACCAGCGCTAAGATTGTCTATCTGTCACCCAAGTTCGCCGGTGTTGATTTCGCGTTCAGCTTCGAGCCCAGCACAGCGAACATCACTGACTCGCAGAACTGCAACGGCGCTACGGCAACGGCAGGGTTCATCAACTGCAACAACCAGTCCACCTCCACTGCGGCGAACGACCTGCAGCGCCGGCGGAACACGATCGAAGCCGGTCTGCGGTATAACGGATCGTTCAATGGCTTCGGCGTGGCGGCCTCGGTCATCGGCGCCTACGGCGGCCATGTGAATCCGGCCTTCAACAATCCGGGCGTTGGAGGCACGAGCTTCACCGACATCCACGGCCACTTAATCACCCTGCACCCGACCACCAGCTTTCAGAACCTGGCGGTCGGGGACGTGGGCCTGGGCGTGACCTTCGCGGGCGTCACGGTCGGCGGCAACGTGATCGGCGGCCAGTATAACGGCCAGATGGCACCGCTTAACTCCGGCGGCAGCGACTCGGTCGCCTGGGTCGCGGGTGTTGAATACACCACCGGTCCGGTGAGCATCGGCGGCGCTTACTTCAAGTGGAAGTATCAGGGCTACTGGACGCTGCCCGGCCAGCAGACCGATCAGGGCTTGCAGTTCGGCGTGACATACAACATCGCCCCGGGCCTCGCGCTGCTCGCTGAATACCTGTATGGCCAGCGCTATCGAGGCAACTTCGACTTCTCGACTGGTGCCCCCGGCCCGAACTTCAACAACGTGCATTCCAATATCGCAGGCCTGGGCTTGCAGTTCCGCTGGTAACCGAACCAACCTGGCTGGACTTCAAGAGCGGCGGGGCAATACCCCGCCGTCCTTTTTTGTAGCCGAGTTTTCACGCTGCGGGCCGGGGCCCCGACCCCAGGCAGTTTCTCTCGCTATCGTGATAACGAACTGATCTCTCCTGCCAGCGTTTTTCCCTTTGTCACGTCGGGGCCGCGAGGAGCCGACGAACAAACCAGGAGAGCACCATGAGAAGCTTGTTGTTGGCCGCCGCATGTGTCTTCGCGGTTTCCGGAGCCGCCTTCGCCGCGACCGGCGACGCCGGCGCCGGCAATTCCGGCGGCGGGAATGGCAACCCCGCGGGCATGACCGGGTCGAACACCACGGGCGGCAGCACGTATTCGAGCCAGAGCACCGCGGGCACCGCGGTCGGCGCGAACAGCGCCGGCGGGGCTTCGTCGGCCAACCCATCTTCCACCACCGTGCCGGCGACGAACGGCAAGTCTGGGACATCGTCGCAGTAGCGGCTGGTTCTTCGGAGGGCGGAGGGGCCCGGCGCTTTGGCGTCGGGCCCTTTTCTGTGGGGTTACGGTTTGAAGAGGAGGTTCGCACGGAGGGTGCGGAGATCGCATGGAGCGCCGCGGAGAGAGCGGAAAAGATTTGCGGCCGAGTTGGTTATGCCGTGGCGATTCGGCACGATGAATGGCTGGATTGTTGCTCCACCTTTTGCATAGAATGGCCGTGGGAGGCTGGCCAGTCGGTCGATGCCGCGACGGCGCTTTGGCGTTCCATTCCAAAAAAGGCGTGGATGGCCGGCACAAGGCCGGCCATGACGATGATGGGGCAGGCTTTGTCGAGGGGTCATTCGGCTGAGCGGTAGTATAATGCCAAGCGGCCAATAGCCCGACCGATGAGACCGTGTCATTGCGAGCGTAGCGAAGCAATTCAGGGCGCCGGCACTGGATCGCTTCGCTCCGCTCGCGATGACGTTTGCGGCACGGTGTGTCAATCTTTTCGCGCGGTCCTCGGTGGACATCCTTTTCTGGAATGCGAAGGCGGCCGATGCGATAGCGGGGCGCTACACGGTGCCCAAATGGAACAGGCAATCGCCGCGCGCGGTGCGGCCGGGAATGCGCTTGCACAGTACGACCCCGTCGCGCTGAAACCGCGTTTCCAGTGGGGGCGCCCAAGGTATCTCTGGGGTGTGGATGCGTCCGGCGAGTTGGCCGGCCTTGACCGTCTCGCCGAGTTCCACGGTGGGCTCGAACACTCCGTCTGCTGTCGCGTAGGTGTAATAATCCTGGCCACCCACATGATAGATCCGCGTCGGCTGGTCCGCCGTGATACGCTCGCTCTCCGGCAGGATGCCGACATGCACCAACAGGTTCCGCACGCCGCGCTCGGCGATGCGCAAGGCGGCCGGGGTTACTGTGCCGCTGCCGCCCAGTTCCGTGCCGATCGCGATAACGCCGTTGCGCTCCGCTGCGCCTGACGCCGTAGCGTCCCCGCCCGGGCCGGCCGCGGCCATATAGGCCTGCGGTGCGGCGAAGGCGCGCAGCGCCGCCAGCAGTTTCTGCTGCCTCGCCGGATCGGAGCTGCTCTTGATCAGCGCCGAGGGCAGATACATCAGCGACGAGCCGCCCGAATGCAGGTCGCAGAAGATATCCGCCATCGGCATCAGCTCGTGCTCGATGAACCAGGCGATCTGCTGCGTCACCGTTCCGTCCGGATCGCCAGGAAAGATGCGGTTCAGGTTGAGTTCATCCACAGGCGAGACGCGCCGGCCCGCCATCGCTGCCGGATAATTCGCCGCCGGCAACAGGATGACGCGGCCGCTTATCCGCTCCGGCGTCAGCCACTGGCTGAGACCGCAGAGCGCGACCTGGCCTTCGTACTCGTCACCATGGTTGCCTGACATCAGGAAGGCGGTGGGGCCGGCGCCGTTGCGCACCACCACGATTGGAATAGGGATGAACCCATAGGCCGAGGCGTGGGTGGAGTGGAACAGCCGCAAGAAACCGTGCTGCGCCCCGTCCTGCTCGAAATCGACCTCCGCTATGATACGGCTTCGACGGCTCATGGTTGAACGCCTCCTGCTGCAAACCGAGGGGAACGAGATGGACAATCCGCGCTGGACCCGCCGTCCGGAGGGCTCGACCTGGGGCGATTTCGGCCCGGACGATGAACGCGGCCGGCTCAATCTGCTGACACCGGAGAAAGTGCTGCAAGGCATCGCGGAGGTGAAGCTGGGCAAGACGTTCTGCCTGTCCTTGCCGCTCGATTATCCGGGGGGCGCGGTGCTGAGCCCGCGCCGTCATCCGCCGGTGTTGAAGCCGACCGTGCGCGACGGCAAGCCCAACATGAACTACCCGCTGCGCTGCGACGATCCCACCGCGACGGATGTGGTGTGCGACGACCAAGTGGTCCTGACGCTGCAATACTCGACGCAGTGGGACAGCCTGGCGCATGTCGGGCAGATGTTCGACGTGGACGGCGACGGCAAACCGGAAGACGTGTTCTACAACGGGTTCCGCGCCGGCCGGGACATTATCGGGCCGGTTTTTTATGACGCGGCAGGCAATCAGACTCCCTGCGATCAGCCGCAAGGTGCCCGGCACCTCGGCGTGGAGAACATGGCGGAAAGCTGCCTGCAAGGCCGCGGCGTGATGGTGGATCTGGAGGCGCATTTCGGCCGCTCCGGCCGCATCGTGGGTTACGACGACCTGATGCGGGTCTGCGAGCAGGATCGGGTCAGCGTCGAGCAAGGCGACTTCGTGCTGTTCCGCACCGGTTTCGCGGAGATGCTGCTGGAGATGAACAAACAGCCCGATCGAGAGAGACTGTTCGGGGAAGCCTGCACGTTGGATGGGCGCGATCCGGGGCTGCTGCGGTGGATCAGCGATTGCGGCGTCGTGGCGCTGATCGCCGATAACTACGGGGTGGAAGCAGTGCCGGCCCGTCCCTGCATGGACGACCTCTGCGCCACGTTGCCGCTGCACGCGCACTGCCTGTTCAAGCTGGGCTGTTATCTGGGCGAGATGTGGTACCTGACGGAACTTGCCGACTGGCTGCGCGCCAACCGGCGCAACCGGTTCCTGCTGACGGCCCCGCCGCTCAGATTGCCGGGTGCGGTGGGATCGCCGGCGACGCCGGTTGCGACGGTCTAGCAGCGAGGTCTGGCCTTACTGCCCTCGCATCCTGATCGTCCACGCCTTGAAGGCGGTCAGCATGGCGGCGATGAAATCGCGCGTCGGCTGGTCGGTCAGTTTGCCCTCGGCATCGAATTTGTTCTGTGCCTGGGTGATCATCACCTCCGGCCGGTTCATCACATAACCGTTCAGAAAGATGAAGCACTGCCGCAGGTGATACTGCGCGCGGGCGGTGCCGAGCGCGCCCATGCTCGCCCCCATGATGGCGATCGGCTTGCCGTCGAAAGGCTGGTCCGGCGGGCGGGAGACCCAGTCGATCGTGTTCTTCAGCACGCCCGACATCGAGTAATTGTATTCGGGCGTGGCGATCAACAGCCCATCGGCTTCTTTCACGCGCTGGCGCAGATCCGCGACCGGCGGCGGAAAGCCCTGTTGCTTGACGTCCTCGTTGTAGAGCGGGATAGGCGCGAGATCGAACGGCTCGATCCGCATGCCGTCGGGCGCCAGCTCCAGCGCAGTGCGCAGCGCGGCCGTATTGAAAGAACCGCGCCGCAAGCTGCCGGAGATGCCCACAATCCGAACCGTCCCGCCGTCGCTCATGCTGCCTGCTCCCGGTTGTCGAACGCTGGGGATCATAGAGGCGGGGAAAGGCCGGGCAAAGTTATGGTTACCGCGGTGATTTGGCCCTCGTCTTCGCTTTGCGGCCCACGGCAAGCAGTTCGTCAGCCAGAGCTGTCATCCGCAGCGCTGCCTCCAGCGCTTCACGAGCCACTTCGTCGAGTTCTGGATTGCCGCGAGAGGATTGGGCGATCAGGTCGAGATTGCCGATGATGATGGCGAGGAGATTGTTGACCTCGTGCCTGAGCTTCAGGTGTCGCGCTGGAGTACGGGGAGCGCGTCGAGGCGGCGATTTGCCACGTTCCGTTACCTTCGTGCGGCGCGCCGGTTTCTGCACGTCTCGCATCGTTGGACTCGCCTGAGAGGCGCATCAATACATTATGATGTTGGAAACCATTGCCCAGGGCGTTTGCCGGCCGGTGCGGGCGCGCGATGAACATTTGTGCATTTTGACTGAGATTTAACGGAAAATTGCTGCGTCGTTGATGATTGGAGTCCTGGGCGGCAGCGATAACCCCTGCGCTCACGCAAACGTGAGATTGGGGAAGGAGAGGGGCATGGAAGTTGCTGCGAAAAAGCTGCTGGTCATCGATGACCAGAAGGGGATCGCCAAGGTGGTGGGGATGATCGCCGGCGAACTTGGTTACGAAGCACGGGAGCTGACGCGGCCGAAGGAAGCGATCGACGTTTTTCTCGATTTCCGGCCCCACGTCGTTGTCCTCGACATGATCATGCCGGAGAAGGACGGGATCGAGGTGCTGAATGAGCTCCTGCTGACCGGCATTCATTCCCGCATTGTGGTGACTTCGGGGTTGAGCGACGGGTATTTGAAGCTGGCGAAGGGGGTGGCGCGGTTTCACGCCAACGACGATATCGCTGTGCTGAGGAAGCCGTTCCGGCGGAATGAATTGGTGGCCGTGCTGCAAGCGGCGGGATGAACCCCGACGGACGGGCATCCACTGAACATGCGACACAAGGCGGGCCGTCACTACTATAAGGGTCCTTGAGTTTCGCGCCGCCGCTTCAGCGGTCGGCTGACATGCGATATTCAAGGGTTCGGCGCGGCTCAGGCGTGGAGCTTGTGCAGCACCTCGGTGTTTGCGCGCATCACCGCCAGACGGCGCACTTTGTGCGATGGCGTCAGCAGGCCGTTGTCGAGGGTGAACGGCGCCACGATCGCATGCCGGCGAATGCGTTCCGTGACCGACAGCCGTTTATTCACGCGCGTCAGCGCCAGGGCGACCGCCACATCGTCGGCTCCGTCCGCCGGCACCAACAAGGCGGAAAGCCCTGACCGGCCGTCTCCGGTCACAACGGCCTGCGCGATCTCCGGCTCCGCGATCAACATTCCCTCGATCTTTGCGGGTGAAACATTCTCGCCGCCGGACAGGACGATAATATCCTTCTTGCGGTCGGTGATGCGCAGATACCCGTCTGTATCGAGCGTGCCGATATCGCCGGTATGCAGCCAGCCGTCGCGTATGGTGGCGGCGGTTTCCTCCGGGCGGCTCCAGTAGCCGTCCATCACCAGCTCGCCGCGTACCAGGATTTCGCCGTCCTCGACGATGCGCAGCTCCACGCCTTCCAGCGGCCGCCCGACCGTGTCGATGCGGATCGCATCCGGCGGATTGGCGCTTATGACGGGTCCCGCCTCGGTCTGGCCGTAGCCCTGCATGACCAGAACACCGAGCGCGAGGAAGAACCGCCCGACTTCCGGCTCCAGCCGGGCGCCACCGCACATGGCGCCGACCAGCCGGCCGCCGAACCGCGCGCGCACCTTGGCGCGAACCGCGCGGTCCAGCACAGGGTCCAGCAGGCGCTCCACAGGGCTGAGCCGCACCCCATCCACGCGCTTGAGGCCGATCGCCAGCGCGAGATCGAACAGGCGCTGCTGCCAGGCGGGCTGGCGCGCCACCTGGCCCAGCACGCGTGCCCGGATCACCTCCAGCACGCGCGGCACGGCGGTCAGGATGGTCGGCCGAACCGTCAGCATGTCGGTGGCGAGGTGCTCGACGCCGCGCGCATAAACGATCTCGGTGCCGATGCTCGGCAGGAAGAAGAGCCCCACCGTGTGCTCGTAGCTGTGCGCTGTCGGCAGATATGAGAGGTAGATTTCGTCCCTCAGGTTCAGCGGACGCAGTAATTCGCAGGCGCCGCGGCAGTTCGACAGGATCGCCTGGTGCGCCAGCATCACGCCTTTCGGCATGCCGCCCGTGCCGGAGGTGTAGATCAGACAAGCGAGGCGGCTGCCATCGATTTGCACTGCCGCCTGCGCGACATCGTCCGGCGGCGGCGAGGTGTCGCCGGCCAACGCCGCCCAGGGGAGCAGGCGCGCACCGCTCGGCGCTTCGTCCATTACCGCCAGCAGGTCGAGACCGCCGGAGCGCTCCGCCGCCGCGCAGACACGGTCGGCCAAGGCGGGGCTGGAGACAATCGCCGCGCGGGCGCCGGAATCGCGAAGGATATGCGCGTGATCCTCGACCGTGTTGCTGATATAGGCCGGAACCGGGACCGCGCCGATGGCCATCAGGGCGGTCTCGGCGATCGGATATTCCGGCCGGTTTTCGGAGACGATCAGCACCCGGTCACCTGCGACGAGCCCCTCGGTTGTAAGATGCCGGGCGACGGAAGCGGCGCAGCGTGCGAACTCGGCCCAGGTGATGCTCTGCCAGTTTCCGTCGCGGAAGTGGCGCAACATGGGCCGTCGCGGCCACTCAGCGGCGCGGGCGAACATCATGGCGGCCAGGTTGGGCCAGGTTGGATAGACTCTCGGCAACTCCCCTCCCGCCGCCCGGGTCAGCCGCCCTTTGACGCGGGTCCGGACGGGCTTACATGCAACGCCGTCATATCAACGCAGGATGCACGAGCGATGCGGCAGATCGAAGTACCAGAAAAATCCGCCGCGCCGCCAGATGCCCTGCCCGTTTGGGACCTTTCGAACCTCTATCCCGCGCCGGAAAGTCCGGCTGTAAAGGCCGACTTCGAGGAAGCCGACAAGGATGCGCGCGCTTTCGCGGCGGATTGGGCGGGAAAGCTGGTCGGCCTGTCCGGACGCGAGCTAGCTGCTGCGATTGCCGAGTATGAGCGGATCGAGGAGCGGCTCGGGCGGCTGATGTCCTATGGCCAGCTTTTGTTCGCCAGCAATTCGACTGATCCGGCGATCGGGCGGTTCTACCAGACCGTCAATGAACGGGTGACCGCGATCAGCAGCCAGTTGATTTTCTTCACGCTGGAGCTGAACCGGCTCGACGACGCCGAGCTGGAGACGAAGCTTGCCGACCCCGCACTGGCGCGCTGGCAGCCGTGGCTGCGCGACCTTCGCGTGTTCCGCCAGCATCAGCTCTCCGACGAGCTGGAGAAACTGCTGCACGAAAAGGAAGTCACCGGTCATTCGGCCTGGAGCCGGTTGTTCGACGAGACCGTCGCTGCCATGCGCATCCCGGTGACCGGCGAGCAGCTCACAGTCAGCGCCGCTCTCAACAAACTGTCGGATCCCGATCGCGCGGCGCGCGAGGCCGCCGGTCGGGCCATCGGCGAGGCGTTCGGCCGCAACATCAAGCTGTTCGGATTGATCACCAACACGCTCGCCAAGGACAAGGAAATCATTGACACGTGGCGGCACTATCCGCGGCCCGCCAGCGCGCGCAACCGCGCCAACATGGTCGAGGATGAGGTGGTGGACGCGCTGGTATCGGCGGTGCGCGCCGATTACGGCCGGCTCGCGCATCGTTATTACCGGATGAAAGCGAAATGGCTGGAGCTGCCCAGGCTACAGCACTGGGACCGCAATGCGCCCTTGCCGGATGACGACGACCGCCATATTGCCTGGGACGAGGCGCGCGAGCGGGTGCTGACCGCCTATGGCGCGTTCAGCCGCGAAATGGCCGAGATCGGCTCCCGCTTCTTCGATCGCCCGTGGATCGATGCGACGTTGCGGCCTGGCAAGGCAGGGGGTGCGTTCGCGCATCCCACGGTGCCCTCAGCGCATCCTTATCTGCTGCTGAACTATCATGGCCGCACGCGCGATGTGATGACTCTTGCCCACGAGCTGGGGCACGGCGTGCATCAGGTACTCGCCAGCGAAGCGCAAGGCTATTTGTTGTCCAGCACGCCGCTGACGCTTGCGGAAACCGCCAGCGTGTTCGGCGAAATGCTGACCTTCCGCGCCATGCTGGACGCCGAGCGCGACCCGCGCCGCCGTCGCCTGATGCTGGCGGCAAAAGTCGAGGACATGCTCAACACCGTGGTGCGCCAGATCGCCTTCTATCGCTTCGAAACGCTGCTGCATGACGAGCGTCGGAAGGGCGAGCTGCTGCCTGAACGGATCGGTGCGATCTGGCGCGAGGTGCAGACCGAAAGCCTTGGGCCTGCGTTCGAGTTCACGCCCGAATACGATGTGTTCTGGTCGTATGTGCCGCATTTCATCCACACGCCGTTCTACGTGTATGCTTATGCGTTCGGCGACTGTCTGGTGAATGCAATGTACGGCGTGTTCCAGGGCGGCTATCGGGGGTTTCAGGAGAAATATCTCGAGATGCTGCGCGCCGGCGGGACGAAGCGGCATAAGGAGCTGCTGGCGCCGTTCGGGCTCGATGCATCCGATCCGGCGTTCTGGAAAAAGGGGCTCGACGTGATTGCCGGTTTCATCGATGAACTGGAGACCGTCGCCTGATGGCGCGTGACGAGGGCGATGCCTCGCTGATCGGCGAACTTCGCCGCATGGCACGCACGTCAGGAGCGGTGGGCGGCATCGCCGCACGCGTGGCGGGGGCGCGCGTCTTCGGCATTAAGACCGATCGGAGCGCGCATGCGGAAGATTTGCGGGCGGTTCTTGGCGGCCTGAAAGGGCCGCTGATGAAGGTGGCGCAGTTCCTCTCCACCGTGCCGGATGCTCTGCCGGTGGAATATGCCGACCAGCTTGCCGAGTTGCAGGCGAACGCACCGCCGATGGGGTGGAACTTCGTCCGTCGCCGGATGGCGAGCGAGTTGGGGCCCGGATGGGAATCGAGGTTCACCAGCTTCAGCCGCGAGGCGGCGGCAGCTGCCAGCCTCGGCCAGGTGCATCGTGCTCGTCTGACAGATGGCACAGAGGTCGCTTGCAAGTTGCAATATCCCGACATGGCGAGCACGGTGGAAGCCGATCTGCGCCAATTGCGCGTTGCCATGGCGATCTATCATCGCATGGACAATGCGATCGATCACGAGGAAATCTACAAGGAACTGACCCAGCGCCTGCGCGAGGAGGTCGATTACGAGCGCGAGGCCGCGCAGATGCGGCTCTACGGGCTGATGCTGGCCGATGTGCCAACCGTGCACGTGCCGACACCGATCCCGGGCTACTGTACCAGGCGATTGCTGACGATGACATGGCTCGACGGCCGCCCGCTGCTGCATCGGCTGCAAGAGGCGCCCCCGCTCGAAGAGCGCAACCGCATCGCCGAGGCGTTGTTTCATGCTTGGTACGTTCCGTTCTACCGCTATGGCGTGATCCATGGCGATCCGCATCTCGGCAACTACCAGGTGCGGCCGGATGCCTCGGTCAACCTGCTGGATTTCGGCGCCATCCGGGTGTTCGCGCCGAAATTCGTGCGCGGCGTCATAGACCTGTATGAAGCGGTGCGGGACGGCGACGACGCGAAGGCGCACCAGGCATACGAGACCTGGGGGTTCACCAAACTTACGCGCGAAAAGACCGACGTCCTGAATATGTGGGCCAAGTTCCTCTACGAACCGTTGCTGGAGGACCGCGCGCGCCGCATCCAGGAGACCAATGACCCGCTGTATGGGCGCGAGGTCGCGGAGCGGGTGCATGCTGGGCTGAAACGCACTGGCGGCGTTCGCCCGCCGCGCGAATTCGTGTTGATGGACCGTTCGGCGATCGGGCTTGGCGGAGTATTCTTGCGGCTCGGGGCCGAGCTGAACTGGAGCCGCTTGTTCCGCCGGCTGGTTGAGGATTTCGACGAGCAAGCCCTGGCCGAGCGGCAGGCTGCCGCGCTCCGCGAGGCGGGGGTGCCGCCGGCGCGGTGAGTCGGGCGGCGCGACGGTGATCGTGGCCTGGGGGTATGTTGCAGGCGTGGGTCAGGGGGAGCGACGCACATGGTCCAGAATGCTGTCTGCCGCCGCGTCCTGGTTGCCGAGGACGACGCGCTGTTTGCGGCAACAGTCGATGACTACCTCACGGAACAGGGCTACTGCGTCACCGTCAGCCCTGACGGGCAGGCAGCCTTGGAGACCGCCGGGCAGTTGAAGATCGCAGCGCTGCTGACCGATCTCAGGATGCCGAGGCTCGACGGCCGGGCGCTGGTGCGGCGTTTGCGCGCGATCTGTCCGAAGCTGCCCGTAGTGGTGATGACCGGATACGCCCCGTCGGACTGGCGGAGCACGCTGCAGCACGAGGGGGAAGGTCCCCTTGTCCTGCTCGATAAACCGATCCGACTGGACAACCTGCTCGGGGCGCTCCGAGAGGTGCTCGCCGGCCGCCCTGCGGGGGATGCGGCTGGTCAGACTTCGACCACGACGTAGTTCTGCTCCACCCGCACCGGCACCGTCTCCGCGAGGAACGGCCCCTTCGCGAGGTCTTCGCCCGGCGCGACGGTCACGTTGTAGGTGCGCGCCCGCACGCTGTCGGGCTCGCACCAGGACTGGCCGGTGCGGATATCGAATTCCCAGCCGTGCCACGGGCAGCGCAGCATTTCGCCCTTGCGGACCAGCCTGTAGGCGCCCGGCCGATCCGCTTCCATGAAGCCGAACAACCGGCCGCGGCAGAGTGCCGCGCCTTCATGCGGGCAGCGGTTGATGAGCGCGAAATATTCGTTGTTGACGAAGAAGACGCCGATCTCGCGCCCTCGCACGGTGACGATCTTGCAGGTTCCCGGCGCGATCTCGCCCGCTTCGGCGACAACGTGGAGGCTCATTCCAAGCCGTAGAACGCCACCGCGTTGTCGCGGAAGATCTTCTGCCGCCCACTCTCCGGCAGGGGAACCTTGAAGGCGTAGCGCGGATCGTCCTGGTCCCAGTGCGGGTAGTCGGTGGAGAACATCACCCGGTCCCAGCCGACCCATTCCAGTGTGGCCAGCATGTCTTCCGGCCGCTCCGGTTCTTCGATCGGCTGCGTCGTCACCCAGACATGATCGCGGATGTATTCCGAGGGCAGGCGCTTGAGATGCGGCACTTCCTCGTGCAGGCGCTTGTAGTGCTTGTCGAGCCGCCATGTCAGTGCCGGCAGCCAGGCAAAACCACCTTCCACCAGGACGACGCGCAGATCGGGGAAACGCTCGAAGACGCCTTCGCAGACCAGGCTGGTGATCAGCGCCTCCATGCTCTGGCAGTAGGACGGGTGCTCCTCGTGGTAGAAGGAGGGCCATCCGCCGCCGGTCGATGGATGTCCGCTGGTGCCGCCGAGATGCAGCGCGATGGGAAAGCCGTTGGCCGCGCAGGCTTCCAGGATCGGCCAGTAGCGGCGGCGGCCGAGCGGCTCTAGCCCACGCGGCGGCATCTGCACCTGCACGAAGCGCCGGTCCCCGGCGCGCTTCTCGATCTCGGCGATTGCTGCCTCGGTGTATTCCACCGGGACCTGCACGGAGCCTTTCAGCCGCGGTTCGCGATCCGACCAGTTCGCGGCCTGCCAATCGTTCACGGCCGTGCACATCGCGGCGCCAAACTCGACATTCCGTTCGTCGGAGCAGCGGCCGACCAGCGGCAGCATGACGCCGTGCGACGCGCCGAACAGGTCGAGCAACTGTTCTTTCAGGAAGTCGAGGTCGGAGCCCGGAATGCCTCCGCCCGGCGGCCAGGAATCGAGCCGCATTCCCACCTGCGGCGACATGCGCGGATAGTTCGCCGTGAAAGCGAAGGCCTGCCGCGTGCGGCCGCCGATCGTGGCGCGATGCCGGCGCCAGCGGTCCGGCAGGAAGGCATCGAGTTCCGCCGGCTTGGCGGGATAGATGTGCACGTCGCAATCGACATACCCCAACAGGCTTTGGGTGGATGTGTCGGGAGTGCGCTCCAGGACCGGAACATTCATCGCCTTACTCCTCTAGCCGTGTGTAGGTCTGCATCGCGTTCTCGACCAGCATCCGGCGCACCAGCTCGTCCGGCAAGCCGTCCGGGACCGCGTCGGCGGCATCGAAATGCCAGTGCGGATAGTCGGTGGCGAACAGGAATAACTCCTCGCAGTCGATTTCGTCGATGATGCGTTGCACCTGGTCTCGCCGGGGTGGGGCGTCGAAGGGCTGGATCGTCAGGCGCACGTGCCGGCGCACCATCTCGGCCGGCGGGATCTTGTTCCACGGCACTTCGGGGCGCATCGCCCGCCAGGTCTTGTTGACCCGCCACATCCAGGCGGGCAGCCAGGTCACGCCGGATTCCATCAGCACGACTTTCAGCCGGGGGAACTCGATGAAAACGCCCTCGGTGATCAGCGAGTTCAGCACGCCAGCAAAACCTTGCGCCTGCACCACGTAGTCTTCCAGCAGATAGGACGGCCAGCCGAGCGAGGTGGGCGGGTTGCGGAAGCTGCTGCCGGCATGGATGTTAATGGGCAGCCCGTGACGCTCGGCGGCGCGGTAGATCGGCCAGTTCTGCCGCCGGCCAAGCGGCAGCTCGGCCATGGCCAGCATCAGCACGCCGACGAAGCGTCTGTCGGGAGCGCAGCGGTCGATCTCCTGCGCGGCCAGCTCCGGCCCGTGCTCCGGGATTACGATGGAGGCGCGCAGGCGCGGATCGCGGTCCAGCAATTCGGCGCGCAGCCAGTCGTTGATCGCGCCGCAGAAGGCGGCGGAAAGGTCCTCACTGAACATGGTCTGCGCGCCATGGATCACGTTGCAGATGGCGTAGCGCGTACAGAACGCGTCCAGCGCTTGGCTGCGCAGCAGGTCGAAATCCGCCCCAGGCTTGGCATTGGCGGGCCGCCAATCCGAGCGGCCGGAGAGCGGGGCGCCTGCCGGGTAGTTATGCGTTTCGAAACTGTCCCGCTCGAGCCCGCGCATCACCACGATCTCGCGCCAGTAGTCGTCGAAATAGGGCAGCAGGACGTGGGTGCCCGGCAGAGCGGGATGGATGTCGCAGTCGATTGCGCCGGGTGCGGGGGTGCTCACCGCCGGGCCTCCGTTCCGTTGCGAGGATAGGACCAGACCCGGATGGGGTCAAAAGCCGGAGGATCGTTCATGCAGACTTGCTTGCAATGCCAGCGTTGCCTACATTGCCTTCTCAAAGGAGAGACTTTTTGGCGACATTGACGATTCGCAACATCGACGCTGTGGTGAAAGAGCAATTGCGTGTCCGGGCCGCGCGTCACGGTCACTCGATGGAGGCCGAGCTTCGTTCCATCCTGAACACCGCGCTGGCCAGGGACCACGAACAGGAGCCGAACCTCGCCGCTGCCATCAGGCGACGCTTTCAGCCTCTTGGCGGCGTGGAACTGGGAGCTCATCCTCCTGTTCCGATCGGAGATCCTCCGAGCTTTGATCGGTGATCGTTCTCGATACCAACGTTATCTCCGAGCTTATGCGCGCGGAAGCTAATCCCGCGGTGTCGGCCTGGACTGCTGCACAGCCGCGTTCATTGCTCTACACGACCTGCATCAATCAGGCCGAGATTCTGTACGGCATCGCTGTCTTACCCGAGGGACGAAGGCGCAGCACGCTGGCCACGGCCGCGGAAGCCATGTTCGCCGAGGATTTCGCTGGCCGCATCCTGCCCTTCGGCGCAGCGGCGACAGCCCGCCATGCTGAAATCGTCCTGTTCCGACGGCGAACCGGCAATCCGATCGAAGGATTTGACGCACTGATTGCCGCAACCGCATTGGCCGCCGGCGCCAGCCTAGCCACCCGTGACACGCAAGGTTTCGCGGGTTGTGGCTTGACGCTCATAAATCCCTGGTCGGTGTCATGAGTGGTTACACCATCGTTTCTATCGGCCGATGTACGGCGACGCACAGCAATGGCCGGAGGGCCGATTAGTACTTCGATAAGCGCGGCGCTGATGCTACAGCACGTGCCCAAGGTTGCCTTTATGGTGCGGGCTGGTAGTGTTGATTCAACACAGAGATCGCCGAGGACACACAGACCTCGGAGAAACAGGTATGATCCACGCCGGTCGCGGCTTGAACAGACAGATCATCGGATCAAGGCGCATCGCCGCCTCGGTCCCCCAGACTGCTTAATCGATAGAACGCATTCTGCCGGTGCACGAACCGCAGATCTATCTCCGCCTGAGGACCGCGAGCGAAGCGCGGCGGGGCGAAGCAATCTCCCGCACGGGTTGCGCGTCGCGCTTCTCAAAGCCCAGCCCGTGCTACAACCGCGCCTGTACGTCATTCTTTTCGAGAGCTGGTATTACACTTCAGCCCCCGCCGTGGCGTCCATCAATCCCCTGATATAACCATAACAGAACGCGAACGCGGTCCCCGAAGGATCCCGCCCGTCTATCTCCGGCACATGGTCCGGCATCAGCATGTATTGGTACCCGACATCCCGATAAGCGCGCAGTGACGCTGCCATATCCATGCTTCCCTCATCCGGGAAGACTTCCATAAAATCCAGGCGCCGGCCGCGGATATTCCGGAAATGCACGTTGAAGATCTTGCCGCGCTCGCCGAACCAGCGGATCACATCGCCGATCTCCCGCCCCGGGTCCGCCAGCATCTCGCCCACTGTGCCCTGGCAGAAATTCAGCCCGTGGTAGGGGCTCTCATGCGTAGTGACGAAGCGCTTCAGACCCTCCACCGTTCCCAGCACTCGCGTGACGCCCTTATAGCCGGGCGGCGTGTAGGGATCGTGCGGGTGGCAGGCGAGCCGCACTTTGTTGCTGGTTGCAACCGGCACGACGTGGCGCAGGAAATGCTCGATGCGCGCCCAGTTCTCCTCCCCGTCGAGGGCCCCGGCGAGGCCAGGGGCCGCATCCTGATCAGCTTTGCTCCAGCGAAACGCGGCGTTGCGTGAGGCGCCGCGCCCGGTTTCCGTTTCCGTACGCGGGATGCCGATGATGTTGAGATTATACTTCGCAGCGGGAATCCCGGCTTTCGCCAGCCGCTCGATCAGCGCGCAGATCGAATCGATTTCGCGCTGCCGCTCGGGCTCCTTGCCGAGCAAAATATGTGGGCTCTGACTCCGCTCGATCGGGCGCGACGCCAGCGGCAATTGCACCATGTCCAGCGTCAGGCCGAAGCTCTCGACATGCTCGCGATGGCGATCGAGGTCATCCTGCGACCAATGATGCGGATTGCCCGGCGGATCGACGCAGACGTGCTGCACGCCGAGCTGCGCCCACATGCGGTAATCCGAATCATCGCGCGGTGTGATCTGGGTGCCGAGATACATTGCTTTCCTTCATTCACCACGGAGACCCCGAGCGGGGGAGTACTCGGATAATTCTCCCCGCCTCTTGGTGTCTGTGGTGAATCCTTTCCATCTACCGCCCGAGATACGTATCCACCACCCGGTGATCCTGCGCCAGTTCGGCGGCCGGCCCGGAAAGCGCGATACGTCCATGGTCGATCACATAGGCGCGGTCGGCCGCCGATAGTCCCAAAGTCAGGCTTTGCTCGGCCAGCAACACGGCCACACCCTGAGCCCGGATCGCCGCCAATGTCTCGAACACCGACAGTACGATCTTGGGCGCCAGTCCGGTCGAAGGCTCGTCCAGCAGCAATACCCGCGGATCCGTCATCAGCGCGCGGGCGATCGCCAGCATCTGCTGCTCGCCGCCCGAAAGCGTGCCAGCGCGTTGCTGGGCGCGCTCCGACAGCACCGGGAACATCGCATAGACGCGGGAGCGCAACTCATCGCGCCGTTCCGCAGCACAGAGCCGGCCACCCAGCTCGACATGATCAGCCACCGACAGCCGAGGAAACAGCTCGCGCCCGCTCGGCACGTGACCGATGCCCGCACGCGTCACCAGATGCGCCGCACGCCCGGCAATCGCCTCGCCGTATAGCGCGATTTCGCCTGACCGTGGCGCGATCAGCCCGGCAATGGCCCGCAGCAGCGTGGTTTTGCCGGCGCCGTTGGCACCCAGCACCACGACGGCCTCATTGGGACCCACCTCGAGCGAAATGCCGTCCAGTATCGTCAGCGGCCCGATACCGGCGATAACATTGCGTAATGTCAGTGCCGGCGCAGTCATCTCACTGCGGCTCGCCAAGGTAAGCCCGCACCACCACCGGATCCTGCAACACCCGGTCTGGCACGTCGTCGGCGATCTTGCGGCCGAAGTCCAGCACCACGATCCGGTCCGACAAATCGGCGATCGCGGCGATCACATGTTCCACGCAGGCTACCGCGGACACCCCAAATCCGCGCAGGTGGCGGACCACGCTGCGCACCTCCTCCTGCTCGTCCCGCGTCATCCCCGCCATCACCTCGTCGAGCAGCACGAGTTCCGGGTTCAGCGCCAGCACGCGGGCAAATTCTAACAACCGCTGATGCCCTGGCGATAATCGAGCCGCCGGATCGCGCCACGACGCGGCGAAATCCACCGTGTGCAGCACCCAGCCGGCATGCTCCACTGCGCGATGTCCTTGCCGTCCGTGCCGTGCCGCCAGCACCACATTTTCCCACACCGTCATCGCGCCCATCACGCGCGGTATCTGGAAGCTGCGCGCCATGCCGAGCCGCGCGCGGCGGAATGCCGGCAAGCGCGCGACCGAGCGGCCCATGAACCGGATATCGCCGCTGGTGACCGGGACGAAGCCGGTGATGCTGTTGAACAGCGTTGTCTTGCCCGCCCCGTTCGCGCCGATGATGCTGATCGTCTCGCCCGGCCGGATGCTGAACGAGACACGATCCAGCGCCAGCAACCCGCCGAAGCGCACCGTCAGATCGCGCACCTCCAGCACCGACTCGTCACCACCCGCGGAAGCAACCGCGGGCGGTGCGCCCAGCGGCAGTTCGCGTGGCGCCAGCACGATCGGTCGCCGGAGCCATCCCCATTTATTTGCAAGCGATACCAATCCGCCCGGAAATGCCAGCACCGTCAGGATGACCACCACACCATACAGCGCTAGCTCAAGGTTGGGGAAATGCACCAGGAACTGCTCACCGAGGAGCATCAGCACCAACGTGCCGAGGAACGGCCCCCACACCGTGCCGATCCCTCCGAACAACACGAACACCACGGTCTGCAAGCCGACGGTCGGATCGAACATGCTCGGCGGGTCGATATAGCTGCGGTTCCAGGCGACCAGCCCGCCCGCCAGTGCCGGGAACACCGCAGCGGCGATGAAAGCGATCACTTTCACCCTGGTCGTCGGCACCCCGAGCGCCGCAGCCGCCTCCTCGTCCTCGCGGATGCTCATCGCATCCAGCCCGAAGCCGGAGCGGGCGAAATACGCGTTCAGCGCGAACCCGGCGACCGCAACCGCAGCCATGAACACGTAGACCGCAACCGGCGTCAGCACCGCCGGCAAGGTCATGCCATTGCCGCCGCCCGCGTAGCTCCAATCTGAAAACAGCACTTGCAGGATGCGGGCCAGTCCAAACATCCCGAGCGCGAACAGGATGCCGCGCAGCCGCAGCATGATCGGGCCGAGCACGGCGGCCACGACTGCGCCCAGCAACCCGCCGGCGCAGACCGCCAGCGGCCATGGCATCCCCGTATCACGCACCAACAGCCCCACGGTATAGCCGCCGATGCCGAAGAACGAGACTTGGCCGAACGACAGATAGCCGGTGAAACCGCTGATCAGGTTCCATCCATACGCCAGCGCGGTGAAGGTCAGTACATCGGTGGCGAACTGCAGGGCATAGGCGGAGCCGAGCAACGGCACTGCCACGAACACTGCCGCGGCAATCGCCGCCGGCAGGACGCGTGCAATCACCGAGCGGTCCGCAGGAAGCGTTGCGGCCGGGCCGCCATGAAAGCGATCAGCAGCACATAAGGCAGCACGTTCTCCGCATCGCCGCCAACGAAGAAGCCGACCGCCGATTGCGCCAGCCCCAGCAGTAACGCCGCCAGGGCAACGCCTTTATAGTTCCCCAGGCCGCCCAACGCGATGATGACGAACCCCAGTATCGTCAGGTCATCCGCCGATTCGGCAGCCATCGGGATAACCAGCACCAGCAGCGCTCCGGCCGCCGCTGCCAGCCCGACACCGAGGGCGAAAGCTGCTAGCCGCATCCGCCCGACATCGATGCCGCAGCAGATCGCCCCAGTTGTACTCTGCGAGGCCGCGAGCAATGATTTCCCGAACGGGGTGCGGTTCAGTCCCAGATGCAGCAGCCCGGCAAGCAACCCACCGGCCGCTCCGGCAACGAACAGCGCCTGCCCGATGGTGACGCCCCCGATTGTCCAGGTACCCTGCAAATAGGGGATCGACACGTAGTTGGAGCCGAAGACCTGCAGCGCCAGCTCGACCAGCACGTAATTCAGGCCGAACGTGACCATCAGGCTCAGCAGCTCCGCCCGCCGCCCGTACTTCACCAGCGGCTCGAGCAGGATCGGCTGAAACACCGCGCCAATGCCGAAGGTGGCGGCGAATACCACCGGCACCCCGATCAGCGGACTGATCCCCGCATGGCCGGTGAACCAGGCGGTGAACAGTCCGGCCATGACGATGAAGCTGCCATGTGCGAGGTTCACCACGCCCATGACACCGAAGATCAAGTTGAGGCTTTGCGCGATAAGCACATAAGTGCCGCCGAGCAGAACGCCATTAACGATGAGCTGGACAGCCAGCACGACGCCGCTAAGTGCCCGGGTATGGCACTATCAGCTTCGCCTGCGCCAGATCAGGCGGGGTGATCAGCTTCAACTGGCCGTCCTGCACCTGCACCAGATGCTGCGCATAGCCGGTGCAGAGACCGTATTCGTTGACCTTGAACGGGCCCTGGATCGTCTCGACGCTGTTGTGCAGCATCCAGTCGCGTAGTTTCGTCTGGTCGACCGAATTCGTCGCCTCCACCGCCGCAGCCAGGACCTGGACCGCCGAGAAACCCACGGCTGAGTGGTAGTCCGGCAGCTCGTTGTATTTCGCCCTGTACCTGTCGATGAACTGCTGGTTGCCCGGCGTCTTGTAATTGTACCACCAGCTCGTGTTGGAGATGATCCCGTTCGCCAGCTTGCCGACAGCCTTGCCGAAAGCGGCTTCCACCGGCCCGATCGTCATAGCGAGGAAGCGAGGCGCGAAGCCCTGGTCATGCAGCGCCTGGGTCAGCCCGACCGAGTTCGGGATAATAGGTGCAGCCGAGCACGACGTCCGGATGGGCATTCTTGATGGCGAGCGCCATTGCGCCAAAATCAGGTGTCGGCAGTGAGTAGGTGGCCTGATACACCACCTGCATGCCCAGCTTCTGCGCCTGTTCCACACGCGCTTTGTAGCAGGCGAGCGAATAGGCGGATTTCAGCCCCAGCACGGCGACCGACTTCGCCCCGTCCTGCTTCGCGAGCGGCAGCAACTCTTCCAGGTATGGCAAGGATGATGCCGTGCCCTGGATGTTCCACTCATTGCCTTTGACAAAAATGTCAGGCAGCGACGCACCCGGATCGATAGTTGTCATACGATACTTGTTGATCAACGGCGCGACCGCCTGTGTGACGCCGCTGGAATACGGTCCGATCAGCAGATCGACTCGGTCATCGGTGATCAACCGTGTATAAAGCCGAACAGCGGTGCCGGGATCGCTCTTATCGTCATAAAGCTTCAGCTCGAGCTTGCGGCCGAGCCAGCCGCCATGTTCGTTCGCCTGGTCAACGGCGAGCTCCATGCCGCGAACCTGATAGCTGGCATCGACGGTGAGGGGTCCGGTTTCGGAGATCGTGGCGCCGATGACGATCGGCCCCTCCGCCGCTCGCAGGCTCCCGGCAAGCGCGATTGCCGCCACCGCGAGCACGGCGCCGACGGCCCATTTGACTGAACGCATAAACGTCTCCCCGGAGTTCTGCCGGCTGCAAGCCGACATTCATTGCGACTGTTGCCCATGAAGCGAGCGCCGTGCGGCAGCGTCAAGACACGGCCACGTGGCACTCTTCTAATCGCTGCGTTCGGTGCCGAAGCCCGCCATCAACTCTTCGATCCGCCCCGGATCCGATTGCTCCATCACGCGCCGGGCGAAACGAGCGCAGTCGTCGATCGTCGCGGACCGCACCGCCTGTTTCACGCGCGGCAATGCCGCCGCGTTCATGCTGAAGCTGCGCAGGCCGAGGCCCAGCAACAGCGGCGTCAGCCGCGGGTCGGCGGCCATCTCGCCGCACACCGACACCGGCATACGCATGCGGAGCGCGGCCTCGGTGGCGAACTGTACCAGCCGCAGCACTGCCGGATGCAGCGGATCATACAGCGCGGCCACATCGCTCGCCGCGCGGTCCACCGCCAAGGTGTAGGCGGTGAGATCGTTGGTGCCGATCGCGAAGAAATCCGCCTCCAGCGCCAGGGCGTCCGCCGACAGCGCCGCGCCGGGCGTTTCGATCATGATGCCCAGCAACGGCAGCTTGTCGGGAATGCGGTCGCCGCGCCGGCGCAACCGACGCGCCACCCGCTCATAGATCTCGCGGGCCGCCCGCACCTCGCTCACGGTCGTGACCATCGGCAGCATCACCCGCACCGGCCCGGCGACGGCGGCGCGCAGGATCGCCGCGAGTTGCGTCTCGAACAGCTCGGGCTGGCGCAGCAACAGGCGGATGCCGCGCAGGCCCAAGGCGGGATTGGGATCGCCCGCCTCGTGCACCAGCCCGGCGGCGGCCAACGCTTCGATCTCCTTCTCGCCGCCCCAGTCCAGCACGCGGATCACCACCGGCGCGCCGCCCATCGCTTCGACGATGTTACGATACGACTCCGCCTGAGTGTCCTCGTCCGGCACCGTCTCGCGGTTCATGAACAGGAATTCTGTGCGCAGCAGCCCGATGCCGAAGGCGCCGGACTGTTGAATCAACGGCAGCTCGATCAGCAGCTCGAGATTGCCCTGAAGCTCGATCGTTTCGCCGTCCAGGGTCTCGGCGGGCAACCGGCGGAGTCGGGCAAAGCGTTGCCGTTCGCGCGCAAAAGCGGTGACCGCGCGGCGGGCGGCCACTAGCTGCGCCTCGGAGGGGTTCAGCACCACGCGGCCAGTGCCGCCATCGACCACCGCCAGATCGCCCGGCTTGATCGCATGCGCGATCCCGGTGACGCCGAGCACCGCCGGCACTCCGAGCGCCCGCAGCATCACGGCGGTATGCCCTTCGGCGCCCCCCTCTTCGGTGGCCACGCCCGCGAGCCGGGCGGGGTCGAGCAAGGCAGCGTCGGCCGGGCGCAGCGATTCGCTGACCAGGATGGCGCCCTCCGGCAACCCGGCAAAGCTGCGGAACGGCGCCCGCGTGAGGTTCCGGATCAGCCGGCGCGCAATCTCGCGGACCTCGTCGGCGCGGCGGCGCAGGCTCGCCTGGTCCTCCGCCGGCATTCCCGGCTGGCCCTGGGACACAATGGCCTTGGCGATCTCCTCCGCCTCTTCGTTGACCGCGCTTTCCGCCGAAACCAGCAGATTACTAATCCGGCGTCGCGCGCCACGGATCAGCCGGGATGAGCCGAGCATGCGCTGATAGGCATCAATCAGGGGAGCGATTTCCGCCTGGCTGTCCTCGGGCAAACCGGCCAACCGTGCTCGAAGCTTGTCCAATTGCCTGCGCGACTGCGTAATCGCGGCCTCGAGCCGTGCCCCCTCCGCTCCGGTATCGGCCGCATGAATCTTGAGCCTGGTGATCCGGGCTTCGGGCTCCGTCGCTCCGAAAATCGGGCCGATGGCGACGCCGGGAGAGACCGGGATGCCGAGGAACACGGTCTCCGGCCGGCCGGCCGGCTTCTTCAATACTCCTGAAAGGCGCTGATGTTGCGGGGGCGGCGGTTCAGCCCTGCTCATTGAAGCCTGACTCCACCAGAGCAGCCAAAGCGTCCAATGCTTCCTTGGCGTCCCACCCTTCGGCACGCAGCTCCAATTCGGCGCCCAGCCCGGCGCCCAGCATCATCAGCCCCATGATCGAGCGAGCCGGGACGCTCTGACCGTCGCGCGCCACCTCCACCGAGGCGCCGAAACGCTCTGCCAAGGTCACGAATTTGGCCGCGGCACGCGCGTGCAGCCCGCGTTTGTTGGTGATGCGGACGACCCGGGTCAGGACAGGTTCACCGGAGGCAGGCGGATCGGAGGTGCCCGAAGGACCGGACCCGTCCGGTTCGGTCATCCGTGCCCGTCGCAGCAGCCGCCGCTGCCGTTCACCTTCCCGGTTCCGCTGGCGTTCACCCCAGGACAGGCCTGCAGGACGTGGGACGCTGCGGCGATATATTTGCGGCCGGCCGACTCGGCGCAGTTCACCGCGTCCGCCAAGGGCTGGTTGGACCGCACCTTCGCGAGCTTCACCAGCATCGGCAGGTTGACGCCGGCGATCACCTCCACACCGCGGTGCTCCATCATGGAAATGGCGAGGTTGGAAGGGGTTCCGCCGAACATATCGGTCAGCAGCACGACGCCGTCGCCGGTGTCGCACCGCTTGATACAGGATTCGATTTCGGCGCGCCGGCTTTCCATGTCGTCGTCCGGCCCGATGCAGACCGTATCGACGTTTCGCTGCGAGCCAACCACGTGTTCCATGGCGGAGCGCAATTCTTCCGCCAACCGTCCATGGGTGACCAGGACCATGCCGATCATGGCTTGTTGTAGCGCCCCTGCCTTAAGAACCCGGCAACAGGCTTCATGGTCTCAGGCCTCCTGCGCCTGATCCGCGCGGGAGCGTGAGCCCCCGTCGGTTCGAACGATCCGTCCCGCCCTGCCCCGCACCCGGACGGTCCGCGAGATACGCAGCGGCGTTGCCCTCGCGTGCCAGTTCGCGGTGAGCGACAAGTACGCGCCAACCCCGCTCGGCGCGCCCGGCGAGACGCGACGTGAGCCGGTCGGCCAGTTTCTCCACGATGTACACCGAACGGTGACGCCCCCCGGTGCACCCCACAGCAATGGTCGCGTATTTCTTGCCCTCTTGTAAGAACCTCGGCAAGAGCAGCTCCAGGAGCCCGGTCACCTTGCCGTAGAAGCTGGGAAAATCGGGGTCGACCGCGATGTAGGCACCGACATCCGGGTCCAGCCCGGTTCTGGGCTGCAATATGGGATCATAGTGCGGGTTTCGCAAAAAGCGGACATCGAATACCAGGTCCGCGTCGCGCGGCAATCCGAGCGGATATGCGAAGGAGACGAGGGTCACGACCAAGCCAGCTTCCCCCGCCGCGCCGGCGCCGAACTGACGTTCTACCACACGGCGCATCGCCGCGACCGGCAGTTCCGAGGTGTCGAGCACCAGATCGGCGCGGTCGCGCAATGCCGCGGTCAGTGCCCGCTCCTCGATGATGCCGTCGATCACCCGGCCTTGCGGGGCCAGCGGATGCCGGCGTCGCGATTTGGTGTAGCGGCGCAGCAAGACCGGGTCTTCCGCGGTGACGTAAACCAGTTCGGGGCGCAGCGCCGGGTTGGCCGCAAGACGGGCCAGCGCCTCCATTATCCGCCCGGCGTCGAAGCCGCGGGTTCGCGCGTCCACCCCTATCGCCAGGCGACGGTCGGTGCGGCTGACGATCTCCTCCAACGTCGATAGCGGCGGGTTGTCCACGGCCTCGTAGCCGAGATCTTCCAAGGCTCGCAGCACCGAAATCTTTCCCGCCCCAGAGAGGCCGGTCACCAGCACCACTCGCAGCCGTTCCGCCGGCGCACTCACGAGGCGAAGGTTCCTGCGATTTGGCTGACCCGTCCAAGCGCACAGTCCAGCGCCAGTGCGACTCGCTCCGGCGCCGAGCCGGCGAACGGCTCCGTGACCACCACCGGCAGATCGAGCGTTTTGTGGCGCCGCGGCTCCGGCAAGCGGGGCGGCTCGCTGAGCTCGGCCACCAGCGCCAGGATTGCCTCCGCGACATAGGGAAGGCGCACGATGCCGAGGCCACGCACTTCGAGAAGACCCGCCAATTCGGGGGTCGGCCGGGCCAGAAGCCCGGCCACCACGACGCGGTCGTCGGCGACCAGCGAGAACCCGCGCGCCAGCAGTCGTAAGGCAAGGTCGGATTTGCCGGAGCCGGGCGGCCCCATCAACAACACGCCTGCTCCTTCGCGCGACACGCAGGTCCCGTGAATTTGAACAGCGGCCGTCATGGCGGGACAATCTGATCCGACCCGGGGAAGAAAGGAAGCGCCGATTCCGGTGACTTGTCGCAGAAATGATCCCGTGCCAGCCTCTCGGTTACGTATCTCGCGCCCGTGCGCCGAGCCGACGAGGATGGCTTCATGCCCCTGATCCTGCTGGACCTCGATGCGAGCGGCATCGCCACCGTCACTCTCAACCGACCCGAGATAGGCAATGCCTACAACGAAGATATGCTGGTGGAGTTGACCGCGGGCCTGCGCTCGCTCGGCGGCGATCCGGCCGTGCGGGCGATGGTTCTGCGCGGAGCCGGCAAGCACTTCCAGGCCGGTGCGGATATCAACTGGCTCGCCCGCGCCACCGTCTATCCGCCCGACCGGAACCACGCAGCCTCGATGGCCACTACGCGCGCGATGCAATTGCTGAACGAATTTCCCTACCCCACGATCGCGCTGATCCAGGGCGCCTGCTTCGGCGGCGGTTGCGGCATGATATGCTGCGTCGATGTCGCTTTCGCCACCCCGGACGCGATCTTCGGCCTGACGGAGGTCAGGGTGGGCGTGGCACCCACACCGATCTCCACGCATATGGTCCACGCGATCGGTCTGCGTCACACGCGTCGCTATGCGTTGACCGGCGAGCGCTTCGATGCCGCAGAAGCAGTCCGTATCGGGCTGGTTCACGAAGTGGTGCCGCCGGAGCGTATCGAGGCACGGCTGGCCGAGACGCTGGATGCGATCCTGCTCGGTGGGCCATCGGCGATCGCGATGACCAAGCGTTCCTTTCTGGGCGCCAACGGTTTGCTGCTTAGCGAGCGGCAGATGGACCTGCTGGCGCACGAAAGCTGGGTGCAGCGCCATTCTCCTGAGGGGCGCGAAGGTACCACGGCGTTCAAGGAGAAGCGTAAACCAAGCTGGTACCGGTCGCTGAGCAGCTAGATAAAGGCGCCGGTACGAGCGTGCCAGCTGGTGCAATATTATACCGCTCTGCACTGTTGTTGACTCGGGTGTGATTTGGAGCGGCGCGGGGAGCGCTGGTTGGGTGACGGCCTGACCTGATGGGGTGGGCTGATGGGCGGCAAGCGCTTGGTGATTTGTGATGACATATCGCCTACGGAGCTTCGGAAGCGTGCACGGCAGGAGCCGGATCGCACGGCTGCGGCGCGCATGCAGGCGATCGCGAACGCGCTCGAGGGCATGACGCGAGGCGAGGCGGCACGGTTGGCCGGGATGGAGCGGCAGGCGTTACACGACGCGGTAGGTCGCTACAACGCCGAGGGCCTGGATGGACTACACGACCGCCCCCGTCCGGGCGCCAAGCCGCGGCTCGACGAGGAGCAGATGAAGCAACTTCGGCAGGTCGTGCTGGACGGTCCGGATGCGGAAAAAACCGACCTGTCGGCATGGACATTGGCGGACCTGTGCGATGAAGTCACGCGCCGCTGGGGCGTGCGCTACCACGCGGGGCACATGTCCAAGCTGATGAAGAAGCTCGGCTTGTCGCGGCAGAAGGCCAGGCCGTCGCACCCGAAGGCCGATCCGGCAGCGCGGGAAGCGTTCGCAAAAGGGGGCTTCAAAATGAGCTGGATCGCATCGCAGCGGCCAATCCGGGCAAACGCCTGACACTCTGGTTTCAGATGCTATGAGGAAGGACACCGCCAGGATGAATTGTCCAAGATTGGGAAGCGTCCGAACCGAGACCAGGAGCCCGCCATCATGCCATCCCAGAATGCTATCCACGTCGCCATCGAACTCAGCTTCTCATCGTGGCTTGTCGGCGTGCGGCTGGCCGGCACCGAGAAGCCGCGACTGCACCGCGTGGAGGGCGGCAACACCACCGCGCTGCTGACCCTGATTGCAGAGGAGCGCTCGCACGCCACGACCAAGCTCGGCGGGAGCGCGGACGTCGTCTGCTGCTTCGAGGCAGGTCGGGATGGGTTCTGGTTGCATCGATTGCTGACGGCGCACGGCATCGCTGCTTACGTGCTCGAGCCGACCAGCATTCTGGTGAACCGTCGCGCACGTCGGGCCAAAACCGACCGGCTCGATGCCGAGGGCATGCTGCGCGTGCTCGCCGCCTGGCTGGGAGGAGATCGCCAGGTGTGCAGCATGGTGCGCGTCCCCACACCGGAGGAGGAGGATGCCAAGCGACCACATCGCGAGCGCGAGCACCTCGTGCAGGAAAAGCTGCGTATCGAGAACAGGATCGAGGCACTGCTGTTCACGCAGGGCATCCGGGGCAGGCCATCGCTGCGCTCATGGGAACGCGACCTTGCGGCGCTGCGCACCGGCGACGGACGCACGCTGCCGCCTTTGCTGCGAACCGAGCTGGACCGCTTGCGGCGTCGGCTTGTCCTGGTGCTGGAGCTGATCCGCGAGATCGAGGCCGAGCGCACTGAGGCGCTGGCCGCAACGGCGGAGGACACGATAATCCGGAAAATTACCGCGCTCCAGCGCATCCGTGGCGTCGGCACGAATTTCGCGACCGTGCTGGTGCGTGAGGTACTCTACCGCTCGTTCGACAACCGCCGTCAACTTGCAAGCTACGTCGGCATCGCGCCCATGCCCTACCAGAGCGGCGGCGTTGACCGTGATCGCAGCATCAGCCGCGCCGGCAATCCCCGGGCGCGCACGACACTCATCCAGCTCGCCTGGCTGTGGCTGCGCTACCAGCCGGGCAGCGCGCTCGCCATCTGGTTTCGCGAGCGCGTTGGCACGCTGCAGGGGCGCACGCGGCGGATTGCCATCGTGGCAATGGCCAGGAAGCTGCTGATCGCGCTCTGGCGCTATGCCGAGACCGGCGTGATGCCGGACGGCGTTGCAATCAGGGCCGACGCAACGACCGCGGCGTAGGCTGATAGAGTTGCCGTAGGCGGCCTCACCGCCGGCGGCGACACGGGGAGCGCGACCGTCTTCCTCTTTGGTGGCCGCAGCCACCGCGTTTCAGGTGGGTCGCGTCTCGTCGGGGCAACGCCTCGTGCATGAGGCATTCTGGTGCGGGGCTTCGTGCCGCCCCGACCGCATGTAAGGTGACGCAGCGGCTGCTGCGACGCAGGACCGCCCCGGACCCGAAGGATCACGTTACCCTCGTCCAAATCCAACAATCCGAGAACAGGGGCTCGCACGCAAAAACGCGGTTGACAATCGAACTCTCATGTAAGGACGAAGCCAGGTTCGGCCAGAAGGGGCGGGTCTGCCATCGCTGGTTCACCCGCGGCCAGCGCCGGCCGGGCTTGTGCGATCAGCGCTATACCTGGGCTCACCTGTTCGCCACCGTTCAGCCCAAGACCGGCCGGGCGTTCGCGCTGGTGCTGCCGGAACTGAATACGCAGGCCATGCAACTGTTCCTGGACAAGTTCGCCGCCACGCTCGCCAGCGACGAGCACGCCGTGATGGTCGCCGATCAGGCCGGCTGGCATATCGCCGAGGACCTGATGGTGCCCAAGACCATCTCCTTGCTGCTACAGCCCGCCTACAGCCCAGAACTCAATCCGGTGGAACGCGTCTGGCTCTATCTGCGCGAGCGCCATCTCAGCCACAGGCTTCTCAACAGCTATGAGGCCATCCTCGACGCGCTCTGCAAAGCATGGAACGCGCTGACGGCAGAGCGCTTGACCTCGCTGACGGACTATCCATACCTGAAGCAGGTCAGTTTCTAGGCGGATCGGTATTATACCGAGCGGCGATCAGTTGACCCTTGACCGCGGGGGCTTAATGTACGAATTGCATACCTTGCAGGCGGATCATGCCGTCCGGTACCTGCACGAAACCACCCAGTGACCGTCTCAATCCGACTATGTTCTTGGGGGCCCAAAGATAGAGCAGCGGGAGATCCTCCCGCTCCTCCAGCCAGACTTGATGGTAGATGCCGCGGCGCTTCGGGATGTCGGTGAAGAGACGCACTTCGTCCAATGCTTTGTCCACTGCCGGGTTGGAGTAGTGTCCGTAATTGAAAGTACCGCCCGTGTGCAGGAATTGCCACATATTGCCGTCCGGATCGGAGCGACCAGACCAGCCTATCATATAGGCCTGGAAATTACCCGCATAGCCGGCCTGCAGGGATGAGGCGAATTCCATGGCCTGAATTTTCACCTCGAAGCCGGCCTCCTTGGCCATGGCCTGTATGACCTCGCCGGCCTGCTGCAGGTCGGGATTGTTGGGAATGGTCAGAACGACCGAAACGGGCAGTGCAACGCCAGCTTGCTTGAGAAGCGCCCGCGCTTTGGCGGGATCACGAGGCGGCGGTTGCACCGAGGAGTCATAGTAAGGCGAGCTGGGCGGGTTCGCCTGCGCTGTCGGTGAGTACATGCCGGCATACACGACCTGAATCAGGGCGGTGCGATCGATGGCAAGTTCGAACGCTCGGCGCACGAGCGCGCTTTGGCCGATCGGCGTTTTCGAAGCCGAGCCGTTGTCGGTGTTGAAAGTGATGCCTTCGTACGCGAGCGAATCGTCGATCGCCAGCTTGAGTCTTGCGTCACGTTGCACGGCCGGCACATCGGTTGGCAGAATTTGTTCCACCAGGTCGAGGGCTCCGGCCTGTAAATTGGCAAGGCGCACCGCCGCGTTGGGGCTGGGCAGATAAATGACGTGATCGAAATGGATGGCGCCGGCGTTCCAGTAACCTGGGAAACGCGCCAGGACGATACGATCCTGCGGCACTCGTTCAACGAAGGCGAACGGACCCGAGCAGACAGGATGCAGGCCGAATTTATCCCCGGCCTGCTGCACGGCTCGCGGGGGAAGCACCATGCCGGCGCGGTCGGTGAGTGCCGCAAGCAACGGCGAGTCAGGTGAGGTCAACTCAAGCTCGACAGTACCTGGGTCAATCACGGTGATGGCCTTGATCACGTTGATCTCGCCACGGCGCATACTGCCTTTTGCAGTAAGGGCGCGATCGAGAGTGAACCTGACTGCATCCGCATCCAGCGGTTCGCCATCCTGAAACTGCACACCCGAGCGCAAATGGATGATCAGATGGGTCGGATCGCTGTATTCAAAGCTGGTTGCAAGCTGGGGAACAATCCTGAGATCCGGGGTAATGTTCGAACAGTTTGTCGCAAAGTCCGGCGAATACGATCCTGCCGACATAACTGGAGCCCAGGATAGGATCCAGCAGGTCGGGATCCTCTCTGAGTCCGATATGCAGTGTATTCTCCTGCGAGAAAGCAGTAGTGCAGGCGAGGAAACCGAACGCCAGCAACGTGGAAAGGACAAAACAGATCCTGCGCATCGATCGGTTTTCCTTCAGGGGACGCCGCCTTCGCGGACGACCGCGGCACTGATGACTTCACGGTCGAATACGCCACAAGGACTGTCGGTACCAGCCAGAAAACGCCGGAAAACCGCGAAGCGCTCCTGGCTCACCCGGTAAAGACGGCGCAGTTCGCAAAGCGGATCGGGGTGATCGTCGGCGCGGATGTCGAGATCGGGGTACGGATCGCGGGTGCAGATTTTCAGCGCGGCGGATTGTTTGCCGCGCTTATCGCCCCCGGCGGCTTCTCCCGCCTCCATGGCACTCAGCAGACGTTCGGCAAGGCTACCGCCCGCGATCCGGAACGCCTCCAATGTGGCATGCACGACCGCTGCGCCAGACAACATATTACCCGCCACCGAAATATCGGCATCACGGACATCGCCGGCCCAGGAGATGCAACCGGCTCCGGTGTGCTGGGCTATGTTCCCCGAGGCGGTGATGATATGCAACTGACGCTGGTAAACGCCGGCATCCGCCCTGATGAGACACTGAAGCACTGCCTGCGGGTCCTCGCCGGCGCGCAGCCGCGGCATGGCATGCACGGCATACATCGGGTTAACAAGCGCCTGGGTGGACAGCGCGGCAACTCCGCCTTCCACGTGCAGGCAAATGGCGCCCGTGGCGAAAAAACGGGAAGCGACCGCCGCGCCCAGCGCACCGGTGGCACGGTCACGTACCAGAATGGACCACGTCATGGGGGCAGCCTACAAGATCTGCATCCCCCGTGCATCCCGATCGCGACGGCATCCGAGCGGCTGCGGCGGGTTGCGCCGCGGTCAGTCGCCGCTCACGCTGGTGCCGTGGCTACCGATCATGGCGAGCAACTCGCGGCGGGTGGAGGGATCGTCACGAAAAGCGCCGAGCATGCGACTTGTCACCATGGTCGCCCCGGGTTTGTGCACGCCGCGGGTGCTCATGCACTCATGGGCGGCTTCGATGATAACGGCCACGCCACGGGGTTGCAGGACATCCTGAATAGTATTGGCAATCTGGGCGGTGAGCTTTTCTTGGATCTGGAAGCGCTTAGCGTACGCCTCAACCACGCGCGCGAGCTTGCTGATGCCGACCACCCGGCGGTGCGGCAGATAGGCGACGTGCACGCGGCCGATGATCGGAGCCATGTGATGTTCGCAGTGACTTTCGAGTCGAATGTCTCGGAGCAGCACGATCTCGTCGTAACCGTCCGTCTCGGCGAAAGTGCGCTCGAGGAGGGCTACCGGGTCAATCTGATAACCGGCAAAGAACTCCTCATAGGCACGAACAACACGACCGGGAGTGTCCATCAAACCTTCGCGCGAGGGGTCGTCCCCAGCCCAGCGCAGCAGAGTGCGGACGGCTTCCTCTGCCTCGGCGCGCGAGGGTTTGGTCCGGGAGACGCTCGCGCTGGATTTGGTGGGCGGGACAATGTTCATCCGCATATCGCCTATAATCCTTCGAACAGCAGGGATATGGCTGCAAGCTCGTCGTAGGCAAGGCGGCGTAACTCGGCTATCAGTGAACCCGGCCGGGTTGGTGAGGGCTGTCCAGGCTGAATGTCGGGATCACGACGTCGAAGTTTTCGCCCGAGGACGGCAGAACCATGTGATAGGCGCCCCCCATGAAGCCGGACGGTGTGTCCAGCGGCGTGCCGGAGGTGTATTCGAAGCTCTCCCCCGGCTCGAGCAGGGGTTGCTCGCCGACGACGCCTTCGCCATGCACGTGCTGTGTGCGGCCGTGGGCATCGGTTATGCGCCAAGTGCGTCGCATGAGCTGCACGGCCTGACGGCTATTGTTTTCGATCCGAACACGATATGCCCAGACGTAGCGGTTTTCCTCCGGCTGCGACTGATCGTCGAGATAGAAGGAGCGAACCGAAACGCGGATCCCCCGGGTCGTCTTGGTGTAATCCTCAGCCATCACACGACTGCTTTGCTTCGCCGAGCCCGATTCGAGTAGTCTCAGACGGCATTGTCCAGCCCGGAGTACTGAGCCTGAAGAGCCTGGATCAGATCGTCTTCGAGATCTGCTACGTCTTCGAGCCCGACCGACAGGCGGATAACGCCGTCAGTAATACCGAGCCTTGCACGTTCTTCGGCGCCAATCCGCATATGAGTTGTGGTGGCGGGATGGGTGCACAGCGATTTCGAGTCGCCGAGATTGTTAGAGATAGCGATCAAACGGAGGGCATTCATGAGGCGGAACGCAGATGGCTTTCCACCGGCTATTTCGAATGTAACCACGGTCCCACCGCCGGTCATCTGCGCGCACGCTAAACTGTATTGCGGGTGGTCGGCGCGCGTTGGATACCAGACGCGGGCCACGCCCGGAAGATCGGCCAGCAAGTCGGCGATCGCAGCGGCGCTGCGACACGCCGCTTCAATGCGCAGGTGCAGCGTCTCGAGACCTTTAAGGAGCAGCCACGCATTAAACGGAGACAGAGTTGGACCAGTGTTGCGGACGAACGGCTGTAACGTTTCCTCGATCCATTTTTTCGAGCCGAGTACAGCGCCGCCCAAGACGCGACCCTGACCGTCGATGTGCTTGGTGCACGAATAAACGGTCACGTCGGCGCCGAGAACGAGGGGCTGTTGCAGCAACGGGGTCGCGAACACATTGTCCACGACAAGTATCGCGCCGGCAGCGTGCGCCATCTTGGAAACTGCTCGGAGGTCCACGAGTTCGAGCATCGGGTTGGAGGGAGTTTCGACCAGCACGAGTTGGGCAGGACGTGAAAGCGCGCTGCTCCATTGCGCCAGATCGGCACCGTCCACGAACTCCGAGATTATTCCGTATCGGGGCAGCAAGGTGGAAACGATCCAGTGGCAGGAGCCGAACAGGGCCCGGGAAGCAACGACCCGATCGCCGGCTTTGAGGTGGGACAGCAACGCGGCACTGACGGCCGACATGCCAGTTGCCATGGTCCGGCACGCCTGGGCTCCCTCGACCAAGGCAAGCCGACTCTCCAGCATTGCGATCGTGGGGTTTGCAAACCGGGAATATTGGTAGTGCTCGATAGAGCCGGTAAACGTGCCTTCGGCCTGCTCGGCGCTCTCGTACACATAGCCGGACGTCAGGAAGAGCGCCTCGGCGGTTTCGCCAAACGCAGTACGCTGGATTCCGCCATGCACCAACCGGGTGGCAGGGCGGAGGTGTGTTGCATTAATCTGCATGTCAGGCCCCTGTTGCGCTGCAGCCCGACCGTCGGAGGAGCGCAAGCCTGCACGGCTTTCGCGGGCCTCTTTAGCGCGCTTATTTAGCCTCGCCGCAATCCGGCCGGACAAATCGCGAGGGACGGTGACCCGCCGAGCGAGAGTCTATGGCCGCCCCGTTGCGCCGTCAACCCATCCCATCTATGATCCGTGATGCCGTTTGGATGGGTTGCGGGTGTAGTTCAATGGTAGAACGGCAGCTTCCCAAGCTGCATACGAGGGTTCGATTCCCTTCACCCGCTCCAGCTTTTCCCGCAACCCCCGGGTTGACCGCACGTTTCACCCGCATGCCGTACAATCTGTTTATCGATGGATGCATGATCGGTCAGTTCGGGTCCCCGGACGAGGCCCTCGCGCGCGTTCGACAGGAGATGGAGAGGCAGCCGAACCGCGAATTCGAGCTCCGCGACAGCGAAACTGACGAGCCCTACGCCCCTGCCGCGAGCAAGGGATGGCGCGAACAGCTCGCGAACAAGGTTGGGTATTGAGGTGCAGATTGGCCACGATTAGATCGTGCCGACCGTGCGGATACGGGCACGTGGGAAGATCTCCGTTTGGGCCAGGACGGGGGTGTTCGGTCGAATTCGCTCGAGGATGGCCCGCAGATGCTGGCGGATTGGTCCGCTGGTCAGCAGCACCGGTGCATCGCCGGAGGACGCGACGGGATCGAAGACGTCCCGGAGCCGCTGGATGAAATCCTGAAGCTGAGTAGGCGGCATTGCGAGTTGACGATCGTCCGGAGGTCCGGTCAGGGCTTCCCCGAACGCCGCCTCCCATGCAGGGGATAGAGTGATCAGCGGGATATAGCCACCCGGACCGGTGTGACTATCGCTGATCTGACGGGCGAGGCGAGTTCGGACATGAGCCACCATAGCCGGAAGAGCACGCGGCGTGCTGGCGCAGGCTTCCTGAATACCTTCGAGAACGGTGGCGAGATCGCGAATTGAGACGCGTTCAGCCAGCAGAGCCTGCAATACGCGCTGAACGCCGCCCACAGTGATTTGCGCTGGAATGAGGTCGGAGACCAGTTTCTGCTGTTCGCGGGGGAGTTCGTCCAGCAGTTTCTGGGTTTCGCTATAGGAGAGGAGTTCCGCCATGTTCTCGCGCACGATCTCGGTGAGATGGGTGGTGAGGACGCTGGGTGGATCGACCACCGTGCAGCCGCGGAACATCGCTTCCTCTTTTGCGCTCGGCTGAATCCAGAGGGCGGGCAAGCCGAAAGCGGGTTCGGACGTTCGCTCGCCGGGCAGGTCGGGAAGTCCGCCGCGCGGGTTCATCGCCAGCAGCATCGTCGTTCGCAATTCCCCGCGAGCGGCTTCGATTTCCTTGATGCGGATTGAATAGGCGTCTGCACCGAGTTGCATGTTGTCCTGTATGCGGACCGGCGGAAGCACGAATCCCATTTCAGCGGCAATGGCACGCCGAAGGCTTTTGATCTGCTCGGTGAGGCGGGGTGTATCGCCGCCGGCGAGAGACAGCAAACCGTAACCGAGTTCCAGGCGAATGAGATCAATGCGCAGGGCGTCGCTGATGGGCGGCTCGGTGGGTGCCGGCGCGGCCGGCGGTGCGAGCTCCCGGGCAGGGGGATGCTTGTGCCGCAGCCAAGCTCCGCCACCGGCGAGTCCGGCCAGTGCGAGGAAGGGAAATGCTGGTAAGCCCGGGAGCAACGCAAGCACGCCGGCCGCGCCAGCGGCGACAGCGAGCGGTTTCGGGCTGCCGCCGAGCTGGCGGATCAAAGCAGCATCAGCGGTCCCTTCGGTCCCACCCTTGGTCACGACGATGCCCGCGGCGATGGAGACAAGCAAGGAGGGGATTTGCGAGACGAGGCCATCGCCCACGGTCAGTGTGGTGAAGGTGGCTATTGCGTCCGTCACCGGCATGCCGTGACGGAGCAGACCGATGGCGAGGCCACCGATGATATTGATGGAGGTAATGATGAGTCCGGCAACAGCATCACCGCGCACGAATTTTGCGGCGCCGTCCATGGCGCCGTAGAAGCCGCTCTCTTCCTCCAACTCACGCCGCCGCCGTCGGGCTGCCTTCTCATCGATGAGTCCTGCCGAGAGATCGGCATCAATGGCCATCTGTTTACCGGGCATTGCATCGAGGCTGAAACGTGCGGCGACCTCAGCGATGCGACCGGAACCTTTGGTGATAACCATGAAGTTCACCACCAGGAGGATGGCGAACAGGATAAGGCCGATCACGACATCGCCTCCCATCAGGAAGCCGCCGAATGCTGCGACGATATGGCCGGCGGCTAGCGGACCTTCATGGCCATGGGACAGGATACGGCGCGTCGTGGCGACGTTCAGGGAAAGACGCAGGAGTGTTGTCAGCAGCAGCAAGGTGGGGAAGCTGGTGAAATCGAGCGGTCTGGCCAAGAACAGGGCGACCATGAGCACGAGCATCGCGGAGGTGATGGAGATCGCGAGTGCGAAATCGAGTCCGAGCGGGGGCAACGGAAGGATCAGGACCGAAAGCAAGGCAACGACGCCGATCGCGAGTCCGACATCGCTGCCAGGCGCAAACCGCTCAACCCGCGCCGCTAATTCGGAAGGGAAAAAGAGAGTGCGGACCATGCAGCGCTAGGCAGCGATCCCGGCGGAGGGCGGCGGAACCCGTACGCCCTGCGCTGCATAGTCACGAAGCTTGTTTCTGAGTGCACGGATCGAGATACCAAGAATGGTCGCCGCATGGGTGCGGTTGCCGAGTGTATGGCCAAGTGTTTCGAGAATCAGATCTCGTTCGACCTCCTGCACCTTGCGCCCGACGAGACCTGAAACACCGAGATTGCTCTGCGCGGATGTCGTTGAAGAAAGCGAGGCAATCGGTGCTGGGGGACCAAGCTCGATCGCCTCGGGTCCAATTGCGTCGCCGTCGGCGAGTAGGACGGCACGATGGATCGTATTCTCCAATTCGCGAACATTGCCGCGCCAAGTGTGCGAGCGCAGACGCTCGATGGCGAATGGTGCGAGGGGACGAAACGGCAACCCGTTCACCTCAGCATAGCGGCGGGAGAAGTGCTCGGCGAGGGCGGCGAGATCGCCGGGACGTTCACGCAGGGGCGGGATGCGCAAGGTGACAACGTTGAGACGGAAAAAAAGGTCCTCGCGGAACGAGCCGCGGGCGACTTCGGCGGCGAGATCGCGGTTAGTGGTGGCTAGAATGCGTGTGTTCACCTTGACCGGAGTTGTCCCGCCCAATCGGTCGATTTCTCGTTCCTGCACTGCGCGCAGCAGTTTCGCTTGCAACCGCAGGTCCATCTCGCTGATCTCATCCAGCAGCAGCGTGCCGCCATCGGCCGCTTCGAACTTGCCGACACGTCGGGCTACCGCGCCGGAGAAGGCGCCTTTTTCGTGGCCGAACAGCTCGGATTCCAGAAGAGTTCTCCGGAATCGCGGCGCAGTTCAGGGCAACAAACGGGCCGGCAACTCGACGCGAGCGGCGATGAATGTGGCGAGCGAGGATTTCCTTGCCGGTGCCCGACTCGCCGGAGATCAGCACCGAGGCCTCTGACGCTGCGACTTGATCGGCCCGGCGGACGGCGGCTGCCATCGCCGGATCCCGCACGATCATCATGTGACTCTCGCCAGCGGCAGCTTCGAGGATGGCGGCGATCAGGTCGGGATCAGGCGGCAAGGGCAGGAATTCGCGCGCGCCGTCGCGGATGGCGCGCGCTGCGAGTTCTGGATCGGATCCCGTACCACAAGCTACAACGGGAATCGCCATCCGTTCAGCGGCCAGTGCGCGAACCACCGTGCCGACCTCATGCACGACATCGCAGAGCACAAGGTCGAGCCGAGCATCGGCGCGTAAGCGTGTCAGGGCGGAGGAGAGATCGTCCGTCTGATCGAGCTGTGCCCCCCGGGTCAGAGCGATGCGAGCGGCTTGGCCCAGTTCGCCGGCGAGCGAGCCGATGATGAGAACACGCATATCAGGGTGCCCGATCGGCTTTGACGATCTCAGTCATTGTCACGCCGAGCCGGCTGTCATCAACCATGACCACCTCGCCGCGTGCGACAAGCCGGTTATTAACGTAGATATCGATTGCTTCGCCAAGTTTACGATCAAGCTCGACGACCGCACCGCGGCCAAGCTTGAGAAGCTGGCTGACCTGCATGGTCGCTTTGCCGAGCACGGCACTCACAGTAACGGGGATGTCGTAAACCGCTTCAAGGTCACGCGCTCCGCGCAGGGGGCCGGCCTCGTTCGAGCCGGGTTCCGGCAACTCCGCGAGCTCGATTTCAGGCGGCATCTTGCAACTCCTGGGAGGGCTGGGGACAGAGCAGCCCGATCTCGGCCAGCGCCGCGGCAACGCGGTTCCATACCAAGCGGGCGTGACGTGCTGCGACACCGTGGCTCCATGCGATTCGAAGGTCGCCCGGCGCCATGGACTCCACTCCGACAATCCGGGTGCGTGCGAAAAGGTCGGAGTCAAACTCGCGGACGCATTGCGTTAAAAGCGGGGTGTAGGTCGGATGCGCCGAGAGAACAACAGAGGGCTCATGGACGACGCTAGGTAGAATCGCGTCGAGGACAGCACGCATCTCAGTCTCACTATGTGAAGCACAGAGTGCCGGGAACAGCGTCGCCATGGTGTCGAGAAGCAATCGAGCAATCGCGGTTGCGTGGGATTCGGTATCAGCTTGCAGCTCCAAGCGGAGTGCCGAGAGCTGTTGGACCGTCGATCGCGTTGCGGCGTGCAGCGAGTCTTCGAACTGTTTCGAGGCTTCGATAAGCCCGGCTGCATGTCCCTCTGCCCATGCATTGGCGCTAGCCTCCGCAAGCTCGACAGCGCTATACGAAGGCTGGATGACCTGCGGTTCGCCGCCGTCGTCCCGATGCGGCTGGTCGAAGTCTTCAGCGAACAGGGTGGGAGTTCGGAGCGAACCCCGATCGAACGGGCCCCCCATTCAGTACACCAGCTCCTCGTCCTTGCCTTCGCCGATCTCTATTTGCCCCTGGGCGGCAAGCTCCTTGGCGAGCTGGACGATGCCGGCCTGTGCATCGTCCACATCGCGCAGCTTGACTGGCCCGAGCGCGTCGATCTCTTCGCGCAGCATTTTGCCGGCTCGCTCGGAGAGATTGCGGAAGAAGAGGTCGCGGACTTTCTCGGATGCACCTTTCAAGGCAACCGGGAGTTTGTCTTTTTCCACAGCGCGCACAAGCACTTGAATCGCTTGCGATGCGAGGCGCTGCAGATCCTCGAAGGTGAACATCAGGGATTTTATGCGCTCCGCCGCCTCGCGGTTGCGTTCCTCCAGAGCGGTGAGGAAGCGTGTTTCAGCCTGCCGGTCGAGATTGTTGAAGATGTCAGCCATCATCTCATGCGCATCTCGACGGGTGCTGCGAGCAAGGTTGGACATGAACTCGGCACGCAGGGTACGTTCGACGCCGTCGAGCACCTCTTTCTGGACGCTTTCCATGCGCAACATACGCATGACCACCTCCATCGCGAAGCTGTCCGGAAGCAAGGCAAGAACCCGCGCCGCATGCTCCGGGCGCACTTTGGAAAGAACTACCGCGACGGTCTGTGGGTATTCATTCTTGAGATAGTTCGCCAGCAAGGCCTCATTGACGTTGCCCAGTTTGTCCCACATGGTCCTTCCGGCCGGGCCCCGGATCTCATCCATTATCTGTGCGGCCCGATCCCGCGGCAGTGATTTCTGCAACAGGCGCTCTGTGCTCTCAAACGTGCCGACAAGATTGCCAACGGTTGCCATGTTGTCCGCGAAATCGAAGCACAACCGTTCGACCACGTCCGCCCGGACTGATCCCAGTTGTGCCATGGCAGACGAGATCTCCTTGATCTCGTCCTCATGCATCATGGCAAACAGGCGACTGCAGAGCTCCTCGCCGAGGGTAAGCATAAGAATTGCCGCTCGCTGCGATCCGCTCAGAGTGCGATAGTTTTCCGACGTCAGCATATCAACAGCTCTCTTGGGTCATCCAGCTACGTACGATAGCGACCGCTTCGTCTGGATGCTTTTCCACCAACTCGGAAAGGCGGCGGATCGACGAGGCACGCATCTGCCCTTCGATTTGGGCAACATTCACCATGCTTTCGTCCTCGAGCATAGCTATCTCCGGCGCAGGCAGTGCACTGATGGGTGACGCCATCGGCATCACCAACCCGGGCGGTGCCAATGCAGGGGTGGTGGCATCTGGCTTGCTGGGGGGAAGGGTGGTGATTCGCAGCACCATAGGCCGGAGGACGAGGAGCAGCGCCATGATGCCGATCACGCCGAACAGGGCCGTCTCGGCCAAGTGCATAAGATCGGCCTTGTCGATGGGAAGACCGAGCGGTGCAAAGGACCGAGGCAAGGTTTGAGAGGGCTCGGCAACGAAAGGCATGCTGACGACTCGGACTTCGTCGCCCTGCTTCTGATCGAACCCGATGGCGGTCTTCACCAAATCTTCGACCTGTGTCAGGTCGGCTTGCGAGTGCACCTTGGCCGCGTCCACCATTACCGCGAGGCTGATCCGGCTGATCTGCGGCTGTTGGTGCACCAGAGTCCGTACCGTTTTGCTGATCTCGTAATTGGTGGTCTCCTCCTGTCGGTTCTCGTGCGTCCCTGCGCCAGTGCTTGCTGTTGGCGCGTTCGGCAGACTGTTCTGCACGGATACAGTTGCAGCTTGCTGAGCGGAGTCGTTCTTGTCAGTTACACTTTGTTCGCTGCGGGGTACTTGTCCGTTTGGATCGAAATGTTCTTCGGTTACGTTCACCCGGTCGAAGTCCATGCGCACCGAGGCCTCAGCGCGCACATGGCCAGGGCCGAAGCTGCGTTCCAGCATCTCTTCTACAGCACGGGCCAAGCGTAGTTCGGTCGCGCGGCGGATCTCGTCGGCCGACATTGCCGTGCCTTCGGGCCCGACTGGCTCTCCGGCCCTCGCCAGCAGATCGCCCCGCGTATCGACGACAGCTATGTTCTCGGGCTTGAGCCCCGGCACGGCCGCGGCGACCAGGTTTAGGATCGCCTGTACGCCCTGGCGGTCGAGCCGTGCAGCTCCGGCCATCGTGAGCAGGACACTTGCCTGAGCGTTATCCTGATCCCGGGCGAAGGGTGCCCGGTGTGGCAGGACGAGGTGCACGCGAGCGTCGCGTATACCGGAGATCGCGCGAATCGTGCGGGCCAACTCGCCTTCGAGGGCCCGCGTCTCATCGATGCGTTGCTCGAATTCGGTCGTGCCGAGGGGCTGGGAGCGGTCGAAGATCTCGTAACCGACGGTCCCACCTGCGGGGAGGCCTTGTTGGGCGAGAAGAACCCGGGCCTGCGGCACTTGGTCAGCGGGAACCATAATCTCCGTGCCGGCGGCTTCCAGACGATAGGGAATGTGGGCTCGTGCAAGCTGGTCGGCCATTTGGCCCGAATCGCGCAAGTCAAGACCTGCATACAGCAGCGCCAAAGGTCTGACGCCGCCGGAGAGCAACAACACGGCCAGAAGGACGAGTGTGCCGAGTCCCACAACACCCAGGGCCGCAAGGCGCGCGGGGCCAAGCGCCTTCATCCCGTCAAGAAGCGGTTTCATGATGGGCGCCGGCCTTTTAGCGGGCGATGCTGCACGGGGCCCGGCTCCTCGTCATCTCCATGCGGGAGATGTCGATGGAGCATGCAGGTTGATGCCTAAGGCTGTGTTAACAGCCGGGCAGACTTTGCCGAGTGGCGCTTTACCGGTAACAGCAGGTCATCGTCGCGATGGAAACCAGGACCGGCGCCTCTGTACGAACTTATTCAGGCCAACGCCATTGAACCGCCTCACCAACCCCGCGCACCGGGCCGCTGGTACTACTGCCCATCCAGGATAGCTTGGGCGCATTTCTCGGCGGTCATCAGAACGGGGAAATTGGTGTTCGCACAGGGCACGACGGGGAAGATCGAGGCATCGACAAGGCGAAGTCCATGCACCCGGCGCAGACGGCCGGCGGGATCGGTTACGGCCATCGGATCATCCTCGGCCCCCATGCGGCAAGTACACGAAGCATGCCAGACGCCGACAGCCGCTTTACGGCAGAATGCCTCGAGCTGGTCGTCGTCACGCAACAGTCCTTCGAGCGTGAAACCCTCCATGATGAGCGTGCGGATCAGGTACCTCCGCAGCGCAGTTGGGCCGTCCATCAAACGTGCGATGGCATCAGTGAGCAGCTTGTTTCTGCGGCTGAGAATACCGACCTGCCGGACCTTGTCGCTGTAGCTGGCGGGAAACGGGTCCGCGATTACCGACTCCATGATGGGGGAGAGGTGAAATTCGGCCGCACGCCGGACGCCGTCCATCATGCGGTCGAGATCACGCCTGTCGGAGAGCAGGTTAAACTGTACTACAGGTTCATCGCGCCAGTCTCGCGAGACAAGGCGCACCTGTCCAGTATCCGAATACGTCTTGTAGACCGAAAGGATGAAGGATCCGATCTGCTCGCCGACTGCATGCCAGGACGATTTATTGGTGACGCCCAGGAACATGTCTCCCGGTGGAATACCGTCAAGGTGCGAGGAGTAGCGTAGGGCGACGTACATGTGCCGCCGGGTCCACTCCTGGGTAATACGCGCATGTGGCTTCAGCCACGCCGCAACAGCGACTGAAGGGTGGTCCATCAGATGCTGGCCCATACCGGGGACATGGGCCCTGACTTCTACGCCCATATCTCGCAGGTGGCCTGCAGGCCCTATGCCAGCGCGCAGCAAGTGCGCCGGGGTGTGGATGGCGCCGCAAGAGAGGATCACTTCGTTCGCGTGAAATTCGTGCAGAGTGCCCTGAGCAAGCGCTTTGACACCTACGCAACGTAGATCCTCGAACAGCAGCTCGGTGACCTGTGTTGCCGTCGATATAGTGAGGTTTTCGCGCATACGGGTAGCGGGATCGAGATAGCCGATGGCGGCGGAGACGCGTCGCTCGTAAGCGTTGGAGATGGTGATCGGGAAATAGCCGTCCCGCCACTCAGCGTTTTGATCCGGCAGAAACTCAAAGCCGGCCTGCCTGAAAGCCTCGGCGACAGCCTTGGCGTGTTCCGGCCAGAGCTCGCGGAAGATGCGGCGAACCGGAATGGGGCCGTCTTTGCCGTGCCATTCGCCGTCGAAGTCCATGTCGCGCTCGACTTTCTTGAAGAAGGGGAGCACGGCATGCCAGTTCCAACCGGTGGCGCCGCGGGTTTCCCACTCGTCGTAGTCTGTTGGTGCGCCGCGATTGGCGAGCTGGCCATTAATCGACGAGCCGCCGCCAAGCACGCGGGCCTGTTCATATTTGCGCAGAGGCGGGCGGGTCGCGTCGGGGTTGTTGTGGGAAATGACTTCGGTGGTGACCTTGAGATCGGTCCAGTGAAAGTGCGGGTCGAGATAGGCGGTGCCCGGATAGGAGTTGAGAATTTGCGGCGGGACCATGCCGTGTGGTGTGTCCTGACCGGCCTCCAGCAATAAGACTTTGTGGATACTACGGGCAGAGAGACGATTGGCGAGCACACAGCCCGCCGAGCCGCCACCGACAATGATCGTATCGTAGGTCACGAGTTCGAGCCGATCAGCCAGATCCTGGATATCGCGAGCGATGATGTCCCAGTCACTCTCGGCGACTACATCGCGCATCTGGCGCGGACCGTACTCCGCGAGGCGGGGGAAGAAGGCGGTCAGTAATCCGGTTTTCCGGGCATTCGCCAAGTCACCATTGTGGGCGGCCGCCATCATTACCTGGCCGGGTTCCAGGTCCAACAGCTTGCAGGCGCCGAGATACGTTTCCGGATCGGGTTTGTAGTGCTCGAATAGATCGGCCCCGAAGATCATGTCCCATGGGAGCCCGGCATGCTTCGCCATATTGCAGAGCAGGGACACGTTTCCGTTCGACAGCGGGGCAATGATGTGGCGGTGTTTGAGGCGCGTGAGGCCAGGCAGCGAGTTCGGGCCAGGCATTAAGCCGGTGCCAGCCGAGATTGATATGGCAGAGGTCGGTCTCGGTCAGGCCGGCAATCGCAAGCTCCGTTACCAGCCGTTCGAGCGAGGCGCGGTGCAGCTTGTCGAGTGGGGTCCAGGGGATCTCGCCCGATCGTACGCGGTCCATGGAAGGCTGATAGGCGTCGCGCCAGGCGTCCACGAGTGCCTCCCAGTCGGCCTGAATGGCTCGTTCACGGCCGTAGTTGGTGAGGTCGGCAATGAGGCTGCCGCGCCAATCCACGACTGTGCCGAATGTATCGAAGACGATGGCTGCCGGCTTGCTGAACGTCCTGGCTGGCATCAGTCTCTCCCCATCGCCGACGAGTATGCGAGCGCAGCCCGGCGATGAACAGTGGATGGCTGGACAGGCCCGACCCTGCGCTGGTACTGGCGCCTCCATGAAACGCTTGCTGCGCCATCCGGCGATGCAAATGGCCTTGGCGCGGCTGCTTGGGTGGTATCTGAAGCTGGCGCTCCGAACCTCGCGTTGGACCTTGGAGGGGCGGGAGAATTTGGCGCCCCATGCCGCAGGCCGGCCGGCGATCGTCGCTTTCTGGCACGAGCGCGGATCAATGATGCCGATGTTGTTTGTGTTGGCGCGTCGCCTTCCCGAGGCGCGAGTTGGAAGGGTGCACATCCTCGTGAGTCGTTCCCGCGACGGACGCCTCCAGGGAGCTGTGATGAGCCGCTTTGGGCTGCATATCGTGCAAGGGTCGTCCTCGCGGGGAGGTACCGCGGCACTGCGCACGATTCTGGGCCTGCTCGAGCGAGGCGATCATGTGGCACTTAGTCCTGATGGACCGCGCGGGCCGCGTCGGCAGGCGCTGCCGGGCGTGGCGCAGATCGCAGCCCTGTCGAGCGTGCCGATTCTGCCATGTGCCGCGCAGACCTCGCGCCGGTGGGAGCTCGGAAGCTGGGACCGATTCGTGGTTCCGCTGCCTTTCGGCCGGGGAGTGGTCGTATGTGGGCCGCCGATGACCGTAGCTCGGAATGCATGGCGGGACGCCGTCGGGCAGATCGGCGACGCTCTGACCGATGCGGCTGATCGCGCTGACCGAGGCTGCGCCGGATGACGCCTCTTCTCTCGGCGTGGTCGGCGCTGACCACGGTCGGCGCGCCGGTAGTGCGGCTGATGCTGCGGCGACGTGTTTGGCTGGGGAAGGAGTTCGCCGAACGTTTGCCGGAGCGGCGCGGCCTCGATACGACGCCCCGGCCCAATGGCCGGCTGGTCTGGCTTCATGCGGCGAGCGTCGGGGAGAGTGTCTCTGTCCTGCCGGTCCTGTTGGACATAATGCGATTGGCCCCGGATGCCTCGTTACTCTTAACGACCGGAACCGTGACGTCTGCCGTGCTGCTCGAGCGCCGCTTGCCGGAAATAGGCCTCAGCGGGCGAGCGATCCATCGCTTCGTGCCGGTGGACGTGCCTCGGTGGGTGGGGCGGTTCCTGGATCATTGGCGACCCGATGCAGCGGCCATGGTGGAAAGTGAGCTATGGCCAAATCTGCTCGCCGGCTGCCGCCGGCGCGGGATACCGATGGTGCTGTTGAATGCCCGCATGTCGGATCGCAGCTACCGGCGTTGGCAGGCTTCACTTGGCCTGGCGCGCACGCTGCTAGGGTGTTTTGTAACCATACAAGCGCAGAGCGGAGCGGATGCGGAGCGACTGCGCGCCTTGGGGGCCGTTGGTGTGGCCACCTGTGGAAACCTGAAGTTTGCCGCCCCCGCTTTGCCGGTGAACGAAGTGGAGCTGGCATTGGCGCAGTGTGCACTTCGCGGGCGGCCGTGTTGGGTCGCTGCCAGCACACATACGGGCGAGGAACAGATTGTGTTGTCGGCACACCGATGCCTAGTTTCCGATTTTCCGGAGCTCGTCACGATCATCGCGCCGCGCCATCCGGAACGTGGAGAGGAGATCGCCGCGATCGCGCACGGAACGCCTCTGGCGCGACGATCGCGGGGGGAGAGCCCGGAACCTGGCGGCATTTGGTTGGCCGACACGTTGGGCGAACTTGGCCTCTGGTACAGGCTCGCCGGAATCGCGCTCGTAGGGAAGAGTCTGCTGTCGCCAGGGGGTGGCCAGAACCCGCTGGAGCCAGCCCGGCTTGGTTGTGCCGTTGCGGCGGGACCGTTCATGGCGAATTTCGCCGAGCCGGTGCGAGTGCTCAAAGAGGCAGAGGCGATCACAACCGTTGCTGATTGGCGATCCATTGCCGAATGGGTCAGGACGATGCTCCGCGATCCGGCAAGGCGGGAAGCTGCCGGCGAGCGGGCCGGCTCGGCAGGTAAGGACAGCGGCAGCCTAGCCACGCGGGCTGCCGAAGCGGTCCTAGCCACGATTTCCACAGTTTCGGTCTGATGGTGCGGCAGCCTGATTTTTGGTCGGGCGATCGCGGCTATATCCTCCCGCGCCTCCTTTCACCTATCGCGGCTATCGCGGCGGCAGCGGCGGCGCGACGCATAGCAAGGCCAAGCAGGCAGGTGCCGGTCCCTGTCCTATGCTGCGGTAACGCGACGCTTGGCGGAGCCGGCAAGACAACCCTGGCGCTCGATATAGGACAGCGTCTGCGCGATCGAAGGCTGCGGGTTCATTTTCTGTCGCGCGGTTATCGGGGTGCTGTGCGGGGACCTTGGCGCGTTTCCGCGAACGATTTGGTAGATGCAGTCGGGGATGAGGCCTTGCTGTTGGCGGCAGTTGCTCCGACCTGGGTGGGAGCCGAACGGTCTGCTTCTGCGTGCGCCGCAGTGGCGGCGGGGGCGGACGTTCTCGTGCTGGACGATGGTTTGCAAAACCCAAGCCTTGCCAGAGATGTGTCGTTGCTGGTGATCGACGGAGGTTTCGGTTTTGGCAACGGGCGCGTGTTGCCGGCGGGGCCTCTGCGGGAACCGGTTGCGGCCGCAGCGAGACGGTGTCAGGCGGCCGTGCTTATTGGCGACGACGCGACGGGAGCACTGCGGATGTTGGGCGATGTCGTGCCGGTGCTGCATGCACGCCTTGTCCCGAAGCCGGAGACCGCGGCACTCTCCGGTCGTCGTGTGCTGGCCTTTGCCGGGATTGCGCGGCCCGAGAAGTTCTTTGCCACACTCAGGGCCGTCGGGGCCGTGTTGGTCGGAGAAGAATCGTTTTCGGATCACCATCAGTTTTCCTCGAGGACGCTTCGGAACCTGCGGGATCGAGCGGCCGGGCTGGATGCATTATTGGTGACGACGCCCAAGGATGCGGCGCGACTATCATCTGTCGAACGGGGCACCGTGCTTGTTGCGGGCGTAACGCTCGCCTGGGAGACGCCAGAAGCAATCGAGCGGTTGCTTGATCATCTGATAGCGGTTCGGAACACCTCGATGAAGCGGTCGATGTCGATCTCATCGTTGTAAACATGCGGGCTGATGCGGATCCGGCCCAGGCGCGGGCTGACGAAAACATTCTTGGCTGCCAGTCGATCGATGAGCCTTGGGGGCATTCCGTTCGAGAAGGCGAGACTGAGGATGTGGGGCGCGCGCACGCTCTCATTCGGAAGCAGCGCGCCCGTGCTTGCCAGGCCCTCGGCAAGGCGGGCGGTCAACATGCGCAGTCGACCGAGAACCGCGTGGGCACCCCAGCCTGCCATCATTTCCATCCCGATTGCGGCCATTTCCAGGGTGATAAAGTGATCTCGCTCACCCATATCGAAGCGCCGGGCGTTTTGCAGGTAGCTGGTATCGCGCAGATACGGAGGCGTTTCGGAATCGATGGCGCGACGCCCAGAGCCGGTCTGCTCCAGCGGCACGGCGTGCTGCCAACGCTTTGCCACGTAGAGGAAGGCGCGGCCATAGGGACCCAACACCCACTTGTAGGTTGGAAAGACAAGGAAATCCGGATCGAGACGACGCACATTGAGCGGGATGACGCCGACTGCGTGGGTGGCATCGATCACCAGGTGAGCGCCTCGTTGGCGCAGGGCGGGAGCAACGCGGTCGAGATCGATCAAGCCGCCGTCTGCCCAATGCACAGACGAGATGGAGGCAAGCGCCAGAGGCGGCGCACCACGACGGGAGATGGCCGCCAGGACGGCCTCGGTCCAATCACCGTCGGCCGGTCTCTTGACGATCTCCAGAACAATGTTCTGCGATTCGGCCCGACCCATCCATTCCAGCACGGGAGAGGAGTGATCATCCTCGAGGACGAGCACTCGTGAGCCGCACGCGACCGGCAACGCGCGGCCGGCCGTGGCCACCCCGTAGCTGACGGAGGGAATCAGCGCGACATCGTCGGGGTCGGCGTTGAGAAGGCGAGCGGCGGCAGTACGGGCTCGTTCAAATTGTTGCTGAGCCCCGTCCGACTGCATTTCCCAGGGTCGTGATTTGCGGGCAACGCCGCGCTCTCCGACCTGCTGGCCCGCTTTGGGCAGAGGCGAGTACGCGGCGGCATTGAGCCAGCAGATATCGCGCGGCATGTCGAACTGAGCGCGCTGACAGGCGAGCATTTGGCGATTGTCCTCCGATCGAGGGGACAGGATGGCACGTGAAGGCCCGATAGGCGAGGCCGGCGCCGCAGCTCAGTTAATGGGCCCCTATTCAATATGTAAGCTGCGAATCCCTAGATTTTAGATTAAGGATGAGGGTATGGATGTACCTGTGGAGCCGACGCCTCTTACTTGGGCACGTCGGAACCGCCATCGGTGTGTTCGGCACCTTTCTGGTGCCAGGCCGCTGGGGACGGGCAATGGCTGCGGCAGAGCGTAAATCTAAGGGCCCCCGCCATGCCGCCGTGATGCCGGACCTGCGCCACGCCCCACTCGTCATGCTGGATCCAGGACATGGCGGAAAGGACCCGGGAGCAATCGGCGTGTCCGGCACCTTTGAGAAGCACATCTCTTTGACGGCCGCGCTGGAATTGAAGCGCCTGCTGGAGACGCGAGGGCACTATCGCGTGGCCGTCACGCGGGCAACGGACGTGTTCATCCCCTTGGAGCAGCGGGTGGAGATTGCACAGCGCCAAGGGGCAGCCCTGTTCGTTTCGATGCATGCCGACGCCCTGCCGCAGCACGACATTCGGGGCGCCAGCGTGTACACGCTGGCGAACTCTGCGTCGGATATGCAAAGTGCGGAGTTGGCCGCGCGCGAGAACAGTGCCGACCGATTTCTGGGGCCCGCCTACAAGGCTCTTTCGCCGGATGTGGCACGCATTCTTGCCAGTTTGGTCCGACGAGAGACGCGCATCGGCTCAGCCCGGTTGGCGCGGCAGATGGTGGACAGCCTCGAGCAGGATGTGCGGATGCTGCCAAATCCGGATCGGCATGCCGGGTTCGTGGTGCTGCAATCGGCTGAGATTCCGAGTGTACTCGTGGAAATGGGGTTCATGTCGAACCCGCAGGACGAAGCTTTCCTGAGGCAACCGGCGCATCGCGCGCGGGTTGCCGCAGCAATGAGCGGGGCGGTAGATGCCTATTTTGCGACCGTCGCGACGAAGACTGTCGCGGGCTGACTGACGTGCCCAAGCGGCGATCACGACCGAGGGCGCGGCTGACCTGCTGGTTGCGACCCGGCAGAGGGCCCATATGGGTGCCGCCATGCCAGGACCTCTCATTGCACGACAGCCCTTGACGCCGCCTCGAGCACCTCGGCGGTCCCCTAGCCCTGTGCCGCCTCGACGCCCGCGGCGTCGCTGGTTGCGCGGACTCGCGGGCGGCGCGCTTGGGGTGCTCGCCGCGGCCGTCGCCGTGGCGGGTGTCGGCGGATGGCTCGCATGGGAGCGACTGAGCCGCGACTTACCGAGTGTCGAGGGGTTGCGCGGTTACCAGCCGCCTACCATGAGCCGTATCTACGCCGGGAACGGGCGGTTGATTGCCGACCTGGCCTCCCAGCGACGCATCGTGGTACCGTACTCCGCCATTCCGGATCTGCTGAAGGCAGCGTTTATTTCGGCAGAGGACCAGAATTTCTGGCGTTATCCTGGTATCGACCCGTTCGCAATCGCGCGAGCCGGGATTTACGATCTCATGCATGTAGGAAATGGTCGTCGGCCGCTTGGCGCGTCAACGATCACTGAGCAGGTCGCGAAGAACATGCTGTTGAGCGGCCGCATGGATCTGATCCACAAGATCGAGGAAGCAGTTCTCGCACTTCGGATCGAGCAGGTGCTCAGCAAGCAACGGATTCTGGAGATTTATCTCAACGAGATCTATCTGGGGCAACAATCATATGGTGTCGCGGCCGCCGCGCAGGCTTACTTCAACAGGCCACTTGATCAACTGACTTTAGCGCAGGATGCCCTGCTGGCCTCTCTGCCTAAGGCGCCGTCCAACTACAATCCGTTTCGATTTCCCGCCGCAGCCAAGGCTCGGCGGGACTGGGTTCTGGACCGGATGGCGGATGATCATGCGATCACCGCTGCGCAGGCCGCCGCGGCAAAAGCTGAGCCGCTCGTCCCAGTGGGGTTTCAGCCGGGGGCGCCTATCCCGGGGGCCAACTGGTTTGCGAGCGAGGTGCAGCGGGAACTCGTTGCGCAGTTCGGCAGCGATATGACTATGCAAGGCGGGCTAACCATTCGTACCAGCCTGGATACAACGTTACAAAGTGAAGCCGAGGTGGCTGTTCGTCGGGGCCTAATGGATTACGACCGCAAGATGGGCGGCTGGCGGGGTGCGGTCGGTCATATCGACGTTGCAGATCGCTCGCGGTGGGCAACCCAGCTCGCTGCGATAAGTCCGCCTGATGGGATGCTGCAGGATTGGCGCCTTGCGGCGGTCCTGGCGGTATCTCGAACCGAGGCTCGCATCGGTTGGTTGGACTCTGCGAGCGGAAGCTCACCTCCCATCCAACATACGGGCGTGCTGCGTCTCGGCGGTGATACATGGCATCACCCGATGACGGCTGACGGAAAACCTGCGGCTGTGTATCGGAACTTAGCCGAGATGGTCCGGCCCGGCGATGTTGTTCTGGTGCAGCCCGGAGAGGCCGGCGAGCCTCAGCAGGCGACTTTACGCCAAGTGCCGAAGGTACAAGGGGCGCTTGTATCGCTCGATCCGACAACCGGGCGCGTGCTAGCCATGGTGGGGGGTTGGAGCTTCGACGCAAGCCAGTTCAATCGGGCAACCCAGGCGCAACGACAGCCGGGCAGCAGTTTCAAGCCAATGGTTTATTTGACCGCCTTGGAGAAGGGCATTTCCCCGAGCGAACGGTTCCTGGATGCCCCGGTGGTGGTGTATCAGGGTGCAGCGGGAGTGTGGCGGCCGCATAACTACGAGAATAATTTTGGTGGACCGACACCGCTGCGAGTCGCGCTCGAGCAGTCGTTGAACTTAGTGACGCTTCGTGTCGCGCAGCGTGTGGGAATGAACGCGGTGGTGCAGACGGCAGAGTCTTTCGGGATGTCGAATAACATGCCGAAAGTTCTGCCTGCAGCGCTGGGCGCAGTCGACACCACGGTGCTGCGTGAGGCTGGTGCATATGCCAGCCTAGATGAAGGCGGGCGACAGGTGATACCTACCCTGATCGATAGCGTACAGGATCGAGAGGGCCATGTCGTTTGGCGTCCGGGCGGTTCGGAATGCGTCTGTGACGCGCTGGACACGCCCCCCGCGTTGAACGACCAGCGCCAGCAACTCAGCGATCCGCAAAGCGTATTCCAGCTCGTTACCATGATGCAGGGCGTTGTGCAGCGAGGTACGGGGGTCCCGGCTGGTGCAGGCCTGCATCGGCCGATTGCGGGGAAGACCGGGACGACGCAAAATTTTACCGATGCGTGGTTCGCCGGCTTTAGCCCGGATCTGGTGACTGTCGTCTGGGTAGGGTTCGACAATCCAGCGAGCCTCGGCGACAACGAGACGGGCGCAGCAGTCGCGGCACCGATCTGGCATGACTATATGGCGGCAGCGCTCAAGAATTGCCGGCTGTTGAGTTTCCCACAGCCTTCGGGAGTCACAATGGCATCTTGGTCAACCGGAACGGGCACGGTGGTGGATGCTTTCAAGCCGGGACAGATTCCCGGAGCTTCGGGTCCGCTTGGTGCTGGGGAAGTGGCGAATACGACGGATAGCCAGGCGGCGCAGGATGCGTCCGCGGGAGCCCCCGGCAATCCGAGCAGCGTCGGTGGCGTGGACAGTTCGCTCGGCGGTCTATACTGACGGCTGCCCTGGAAATTACGGAATGTCCACTGAAGCTGACGCGTTGAACGAGCAGATCAGGCAGTCGGTCGCACTGCTGAGGAGGCATCTTTGACTGGGATGCCGCGGAAGCCCGGCTCGCTGAGTTGAACGCGCGATCCGCGGATCCGGAACTCTGGAGTAGTCCGGCCCTTGCTCAAAAGGTCATGCGTGAGCGGAATCAACTCGCTTCGCAAATGGAGGCCGTGCGCAAGCTGGAGACCGAGGTTCGCGACGCGGTGGAACTGATCGCACTGGCAGAAGCAGACGGTGATGAGGCGATGGTGGCCGAAGGAATCACCAACCTGCGAGCGTTGGCGGAAGAAGCCAGCCGGCGAGAGATCGAAAGCTTGCTCTCCGGCGAGGCCGACGCGAACGACTGTTATCTGGAAGTCAATGCTGGTGCTGGCGGCACAGAGGCGCAGGACTGGGCCGAGATGTTGATCCGGATGTACACACGCTGGGCGGAGCAGCACGGCTATAAAGTTCAGCTTCTGGAGGAGAGCGAGGGCGAGCAGGCCGGAGTCAAATCAGCTACGCTTATGGTTAGCGGGCCGAATGCATATGGATGGCTTAAGACCGAGGCGGGGGTTCATCGGCTGGTGCGGATCAGCCCGTTCGATGCGGCAGCACGCCGGCAGACCAGCTTTGCAAGCGTCTGGGTCTATCCTGTTGTCGATGACAGCATTGATATCGAAATTAACGAAAGTGATCTGAAGGTGGACACATTTCGGGCGTCTGGTGCCGGTGGGCAGCACGTGAACAAGACTGAGAGCGCCATTCGAATCACCCATATGCCAAGCGGGATCGTGGTGGCATGCCAGACCGACAGGAGCCAGCATCGGAATCGGGCGACGGCGATGGCGATGCTAAGAGCGCGGCTTTATGAAGCAGAGCTGCAACGACGTGAGGCGGTGGTCGCCGCGCAGGAGAATGCCAAGACGGATATCGGCTGGGGACATCAGATCCGAAGCTATGTGCTGGCGCCCTATCAGCTTGTGAAGGATCTGCGAACCGGGGTGGAAAAGGGGAACCCGGAGGCGGTGCTGGACGGCGACCTGGACGCGTTCATGGCGAGGGCGCTGGCGGGGCGTGTTGGCGCGACCCGCAGCGAAGCAAGCGCACAAGCCCGCTAAAAGTAGAGTTGATCTTTGGCATTCGGTGCGGAATGCTGTGACTATGCCGATTTTCTCCGGAGCAGCGCGTGTTGCAGGGATCGCCGGCTGGCCGGTAGCCCACTCCCGTTCGCCATACATTCATGGCCTCTGGCTGCAAAGGTATGGGGTTGATGGCACCTATATTCCCTTGCCGATCCGACCAGAGGACTTCGCTCGGGTTATTCCTGCGTTGAAACATAGTGGTTTTGCCGGGGTGAATGTCACATTTCCGCACAAACTGGCCGCCTTTGAGCTCTGCGACCGAGTGGACGATGTCGCTCGGCGGTCCAGAGCGGTGAACACTCTTGTTTTCCACGACGGCGAGATCGCCGGGATGAACACGGATGGATTTGGGTTTGTTGCCAACCTGCGGGACCACAATGTTGACCCGGCCAGCGGCCCTGCCCTGCTGTTGGGAGCCGGTGGATCGGCGCGAGCAGTCGCGGCAGTACTGCTGCAGCATGGCGTCGCTGTCACGGTTTGCAATCGGTCGAGAGTGCGTGGAGACGAGATAGCTCGCGATTTACCTGAGGTAAGGCTGGTGGATTGGGCCGACCGTGCGTCGGCTGTTTCCGAGCACGCAGTGCTGATTAACACGACTCCTTTAGGTATGGCCGGTCAGGGGCGTCTGGAGTTTGATTTCAGTAACGCTAAACCCGGACTGGTGGTCGCGGATATCGTGTATGTACCGATGGAGACTCCGTTGTTGCGAGCGGCCCGGCAACATGGCTTTCGGACGGTGGACGGGTTAGGGATGTTGCTTCATCAGGCGCGCCCGGGTTTCGCCGCGTGGTTCGGTGTTGACCCGGTAGTGGACGAGGAGCTCCGGCGACTTGTCGCGGCTGATCTGATTCCGGCATGAAGGTGATTGGCCTAACCGGCGGGATTGGAATGGGGAAGTCCACCGCCGCGACGGTATTCCGACGAGCCGGAATCCCGGTCTTCGACGCTGATGCGGTGGTTCATCGGTTGCAGGGGCGCGGCGGGCGCGCGGTCCGCCGGATCGAACTGGAGTTCCCTGGGGTTGTGCAGGCGGGCGTAGTGGATCGAACTGCGTTGCGGCAGGCCGTGGCCAGCGATCCCGGGGCACTGCACCGGCTGGAGCGTATCCTTCATCCGATGGTTCGTCAGGAGGAGCAAGCTTTCCTAGCGCGAGCGCAGCGAGCGTCGGAATCCGTTGTTGTGCTCGACGTCCCTCTCCTGCTGGAGACCGGTGGCGATCGTCGTGTGAATTATGTTGTCGTGGTCTCGGCACCGCGCGCCGTTCAGGAGCATCGCGTGCGCTCACGGCGACGTATGACGCCGGCTGAGATAACCGCGTTGATCATGCGCCAAATGCCGGATTCTGAAAAGCGACGGCACGCGGACCGCGTGATACGCACAGGCCTGTCGCGCCATCATGCATTTCGCTCACTCGCCAGATTGATCGCGGAGCTCCGGAATGACCCGAAGCGTGTTGTTCGACACGGAAACAACAGGGTTGGAGCCCGACCTCGGGCATCGAATCATCGAGGTGGCGGCCATCGAGCTGGTAAATGATCTGCCGACGGGGTCATATTTTCACGCGTTGATTGATCCGGAGAGGGATATTCCTGACGAGGCGACTCGTATCCACGGACTCACCAGAGTCCATCTTACCGGCAAACCACCATTTGCCGCAGTCGCTTCGGATTTGCTGGGATTCCTGAGCGATGGGCCCCTGATCGCGCACAATGCCCCGTTCGATTTTGCGTTCTTGAATGCCGAGCTTGCTGCGTTGGGGATGCCTCACCTCGAGTTCTCCCGCATGATCGATACGCTCCATCTTGCAAAAACAAAGTTTCCAGGACTACCCAACAGCCTGGATGCGCTGTGCCGTCGTTTCTCGATCGATCTTTCGGCTCGGACAAAGCATAACGCGCTGCTTGATTGTCGGCTGCTCGCCGAGGTCTATGTTGAGTTGACTGGGGGACGTCAACGAGGCCTGCTGCTCCGGACCCAAAAAACCGAGTTCACCATCATGAGCTACGCCGATGATGGCGTGCGAGTTCCGCAGCTGATTGTTCCGACCGAGGCCGAACTGGCGGCGCATGCGGCGTTGCTGTCGCGCATCGCTGAACCTGTCTGGCTTTCACCGTGATCTGAACAGGACGCGATCAGATCGGCATCAACCCCAGACAGTGGCTTTCTTGTCCGGCATGGAACAAAAATTCGACGAGCTCGGCTGCCGAGGGTATATCCGCGTGCTTCGTGACGCGGGTGAGACCCCAAACTTCCTCGACAGCGTCGGCGGCGCCCGTCAGCGCATGATCACCTCCTGTAAGCAGCAGAATCGGTAAGCTGGGATCGTAGTGCGCCACTGTCTTCATGACATGACATCCGTCCTGACCCATGGCATCGAGAGCCGCCATGACGGCCATTGGGCGTAGATCCACCAGCATCGGGATAAGATCCCCCTCACTCGAGAGATGCTTCACCTTGACCGAAAGGAAATGGCAGATCTCGGAGATCGCGGCTGAGAGGTAAGTTCCGTCTTCCACGACCAGAACGACTGGCGCACGGTCCGCGGCGACAGAGGTTGCGAGCGGGTGCCGATCGATGGATCGCGTCAGTTCTTCGCCGAAGATGCCCATTGATGTCTCTCTCTTTTTTGTAGCGTTGCCGCGAATGGCTTGCGGACAGGAGTGTGCCCGATGGATCGTTAACCCGGAAAGGTGGCCGATCGTCAGTACCGACATCAGAATCGTCAGTACAGCGTCAAATCGACTGGAAACCATCAGGGGACCTTCATCGTGAGGGCGACGGGCCGGCTCAACCGAAAAACTTCCGTCGGTAGGAAAAAAAGCCTTGCCCAATCACCCCAACATCGGCTATATGAATGGGCATGATGACGAGGTGTGCCCAGCACGCCAGATCGGTTGATCGACCAACAAAATCCTCCCGGACTGTGGGAGTGATCTTGGATTTAGCGGTAATGTAGGGGCCTTCTCTCCGCTGCGGCGCGGCGAGACAGCGAAGGTGCTCCAGCGCCACTCCCGCACGTCTTCATGAAGAGCCATCGGCGACATGCTCGACCCTGCGAATGGTTCCGGAAGTTTGTCCGGGCTGACGCACGATGGCAACGGGGTTCTAGGCAGTCTTTATGATTGGGCTGTTCACGCCCTCGGCGCTGTCGAGCAAGTGCCGGCTTCGCACCATCGCGTCTTGATCTCTGAGCTTGAAGGGATCAGTCGCGGGGAGACCGACCGGCTCATGGTGCTAATGCCGCCTGGCTCAGCAAAGTCAACCTATGCCTCTATCCTGTTTCCGGCTTGGTGGTTCGTCCATCATCCGCGCAGTTCGATCATTGCCGCATCGCACACCGCTGGCCTCGCAGAACATTTCGGCCGTCAGGTCAGGGCATTGATCACCGAACATGGCGGGTTGCTGGAGTATGGCCTGGCGCGGGACAATAGGGCAGCCGCGCGGTGGCAGACCACCCGTCGCGGCGAATATTTCGCTACGGGCGTACGCGGGCCAATTACGGGACGGCGAGCAGACCTCGCTATCATAGACGACCCGATAAAATCTCATGCCGAGGTGGATAATACGAGGGCGCGGGATAATCTTTGGAATTGGTATCGCTCTGACCTGACGACCCGTTTGAAACCGCGCGGGCGGGTCATTCTGGCGATGACGCGCTGGCATGAGGACGACCTTGCGGGTCGCCTGTTGACCCATAACGCGGCGGAGTGGCGTGTCGTCCGGATTCCGGCGCTGGCTGAGTCGGGCGACCCGCTCGGGCGGACAAGCGGCGATCCGATTTGGCCTGAATGGGAAGATCGATCCGCCTTGCTCCGCAAACGAGTGGCGGCCGGAGAGCGTGTGTGGTTGGCGCTGTTCCAGCAGTCGCCTCGGCCCATGCAAGGGGCGCTGTTCAGAGTCGAACGGATCGAGATCGTCGAGCCATCGCCCGCCGAAACCATGGTCCGCTGCGTTCGTGCCTGGGACCTAGCGGCCACGCCTGACAGCGGCAGCAATGATCCCGATTGGACGGTGGGATTGAAACTGGGCGTTCAGCGCGATGGGCGCTGGGTGGTGTTGGACATTGTGCGCTTTCGTGGATCGCCAGGGGCGGTTCGGGACGCACTTGTAGCCGCTGCGAGGGCAGACGGCCACGCCGTTATGATCGGGTTGCCTGAGGATCCCGGCCAAGCCGGCCGTTCCCAGGCCGGTGACTTTATCCGACAGCTTGCCGGTTATCACGCGACTGCCTCGCGCGAAACGGGTTCGAAGGTGACGCGTGCCACGCCTGTTGCTGCTCAAGTTGAGGCCGGCAATCTGTTGCTTGTCCGCGCTGATTGGAACGGCGCTCTACTCGAGGAATTGCGCGACTTTCCCTACGGGCGCAAGGACGACCAAGTGGATGCGCTCTCCCGTGCCTTCATGCTGCTGACCGAGAGCGCCGCACCCACTCGGCGCATAAGCATCCCATTGCTTGCCCGATAAGACTGTTCTCTGGAAAGCGCGGAGACAGAGCAAACCTCCTTCCGCCCGCTCGGACGGAGCCTCACTGTCATGGGATCCCATGTTCGAGACGATATGCAAGTTAATCCCGTACGATCGGGACTATCCAGCACGTGCCCGCAAGCTAGACATTCTGCGGCGGGTCTTAGATGGCACACTCTACGACGTTTTGCCGTACGAATTCCACGAGGAGCGCGGCGGTGGGGGAGACTATATCCCGCTACGCAATCGGCGTCCCAACGTGCGTTATGCGCTCTCGCGAGTAGTCGTGGAGGACAGCGTCTCTCTGCTATTCAGTGAGGGGCACTTTCCAACCATCGACAGCCCAGATCGGGTAGTCCGTTCGGTTCTCGGCGACATTGTCAAGGAGAGCAATCTCAATCGTGTCATGACGGAGGCGGCAGTCCGCGGCTCTGTCGGATCGGTGGCAGTGCTGATGCGGCTGTTACAAGGCCGACTGTTCTTCAACGTTATTGATGCTGCTTATTTGACACCAGTCTGGGATCCGGAAAGGCCCGACACACTCAAGAAGGTTTTCGAACGATACAAGGTCGGGGGTACCACGTTAATTGAGAACGGATACGATATCGCTGATCCGAACGAAGATTACTGGTTCGCCCGGCAATGGGATGCGCAAGCAGAAATCTGGTTCCTGCCGGAACAGGTTGGTAGCGACTCGGAGCCGCAGGTCGATTCGGAGCGCTCGGTGCAACACGGGCTGGGCTTCGTCCCAATGGTGTGGATTCGCAATCTACCGGGGCCCTCTTCAACGGGCGATCTCAACGATGGTGCATGCACTTTCCGGGCCGCTATCGAGACACAGATCGAGATTGACTACCAGCTCAGCCAGGCTGGGCGTGGTCTGAAGTACAGCAGTGATCCGACGCTGCTTATAAAGGAACCCGCCAGCACGGATAGTGAGATTGTCAAAGGTGCGGGCAACGCCCTGGTCGTTAGCGAAAAGGGAGATGCCAAGCTGCTGGAGATCGGCGGCACGGCGGCGACGGCTGTATTGGATTATGTGCGAACGCTGCGCGAACTGGCGCTGGAAAGCATTCACGGCAATCGGAGCAGCGCGGATAGGCTGACGGCTGCGCAGTCGGGTCGCGCTCTGGAGCTGATGAACCAGGGCCTGATGTGGCTAGCGGACAATCTTCGCGTGAGCTATGGGGAAGGTGCCCTGCTGGCTCTCGCGCGCATGGTGCTGCGGGCGGCGCAGATTTATCCTCTCAGGGTCTACGACCGCAATGTGCCGCCATTGGATCCGGCGGCACGGCTCTCTTTGATTTGGCCCAGCTTGGTCCCGCCCACTGCGGATGACCGACAAAAAGATGCGCAGACGCTCGCCGCATTAGCTGCGGCAGGCCAGATCAGCCGCGAGACGGCAGTTAAATCGATCGCGGCGACCTACGACGTGGAGGACGTTCCCGGAGAATTGGCTCGCATCGCGTCCGATCTTACAACTTCCAGAACGAGCGGGAGCGCCTGATGACGGAACAGGATCCGACCCCTCCTATCGACGAGGCGGGGGAGGAACTCGCGGCGCTTCGGTTGCGAACAGGTGCGCTGGAGCGGCAGATCGAGCTTCTCGAGCAAGAGACACAGGCGCGACTAATCCGTGCCGAGTTGAAAACCGAGGCTGTACGAGCCGGCATGATCGACCTTGATGGGTTGAAGCTCGTCGAGCTTTCCGCTGTGAAGCTGAGTGCGCACGGCGAAATAGAGGGCGGTGCTGAGCTTATGGCGGATATGAAGCGGACAAAACCGTGGTTGTTCGGCGTACCATCATCTTCCAGCCCGACAAACCCGCCGCCTGCTCAGGCACCCCGGCAGAAATTAGCGACCGAGATGACCGATGATGAGTACCGGGCCGCACGTGCGACCCTCCTGAAGCACCGTGGCTAATCGTCGTTAAACTTAATCGAAGGATTCTTGGTTATGGGTATTCAGAACTTTCCTGCCGCCCTGCAGCCGATCATTCAGCAGGGGTTCTTGGAGCGTGAATTCGAACAAGCGCTACGCTCACGACTCGGCTACCGCGCATGCGCCGACCGCGAAGAGATTGCGGTTGGGATCGGCGAGACGTTGACCAAGACTCGGGCAGGCCTGAAACCAAGTGTGACGACCCCATTACAACCGGCATCCAATACTAACTTCGATAACGGGCTTACCCCTACAACCTGGGGTGTCGAACAATACACGATCACCATCAATCATTACGCCGCGACCACCGACTTGAACATGGTAACGAGCCGGGTGGGGATTGCGAGCCAGTTTCTGCAAAATGCCTACGTCAATGGCGAACAGGCAGCGCGCAGTCTGGATGAGCTGGCCCGTAACGCACTGTTTGCGCGTATTTTGGCGGCAACACACGCGTGCGCTCTACACTGAGCAGCCCGGGCCCGGCAGTCTCCGTGGACGACATTCGGGGGTTCATGAGTGCCTTCGTGAATGGAGTGCAGCAGCCAGTCAGTTCGTCCAATCCGATTACCGTCACGGTCGGCAGCGACAGCTATACGCTGATCAGCACCGCGGCTGACAGCACCAACGTCTCGTCGGCACCCAATGGCGTTTCTGGGGTACTGACCTTCTCGGGCAACGTATCCGTCAACGACGCGACCGCCGGGAATACGGTCCTCGCAGCCAACGCGTCGGTCATTATCCGTCCGTCACAACGCGGCAACACCAGTGCATTGTTGGCGGGCGATACGCTCACGATGAGCTGCCTCCTGGATGCGGTATCGAAACTTCGTATGAATGCGGTCCCAGAGATCGATGGTGTTTACAACTGCTATCTCGACCCAGTGTCGGCTCGGCAACTCTTCTCCGATCCGGATTTCAAGCAGTTGTTCCAGGGCGCGACCTCGGCTAACCAAGTGTTCCGGCAGGGCATGGTCAACCAGTTCCTCGGTCTGCGCTTCGTGCCGACAACCGAGGCGTTTGTTCAGGCCCATCCGTCGTTGGCAGGGTTGATGGTGCGCCGACCGATTATTTGCGGGCAGGGGGCGCTGATCGAGGGCGATTTTGCTGGGATGGCCGCGGAGGATGTCGCACCGAAAGACTCGATCGTTGATATCGTTGATTGCGTTGCTATGGTTACCCGTGAACCGCTCGATCGGCTGCAGCAGATCATCGCGCAATCGTGGTACTGGATTGGTGGATTTTGTGCTCCGTCTGATACGACCACCAATCCGTCCACAGTTCCTACCGCGACCAACGCGACATTCAAGCGTGCAGTGATGATCGAACATATCGGCTGATCAGGCAAGGGCGGAGCGCACATGTCGATTGGAGCAACGCAGCCGTTCCGTCCGGCGGGGACGGTATCGCTGAATGCGGGGACAACCTCCATCAGCGTCGCATTGGCGGGTGGTGGGGAGTCAGTGGTGATCACCAACACGACCGGCTCGCTCGCTTACGTCCGGTTCGGTGCCGACCCATCGGTCACCGCGACCAGTGCGGACATGCCGGTTCTGGCGACGAACCGTGTGATGTTGTCGGTAAACCCGCTGATAACGTATGCGGCTGTTGTGCTTGCGACTGGTAGCGGAAACGTTCTCCTCACGCGCGGCGATGGCTCCTACCTCTGATGTTCACAGATTCAGAGAAGACTGACATACGCCGATTCTGCGGCTACCCGGCTTATGGGGCGGGAGCTGCGGGATTCGAGAACTGGCGGTTCTATCAGGTCTTTGGTCTACTCGAGTTCCGGATGAACAATGTTTCCTCTGAGGAGGAGGCGATTGTCCGGCGCTATCTCGCACAACTCGCGGCGCTTGAATTTGCGGTGCCCCGGGCTGCGGATAGCATGGATACCGATCAGGCAGCGGTGTGGACGCGGAATCGGACCGAAGCGCGGGATCGCGCTGCCCTCTTGGACGATTGGCGTCGACGTCTGTGCCGGTTCTTTGGTGTCCCACCGGGGGCTGGTTTGGCTGATGGCGGCATCACTTTGGTGGTGTGAATGGCGCAGGCTCGAATTCAGGACAGGATACGCTGGGGGCTCAACGTCGCGGCCCGTGTCGCCGGCGCCACCGCGGACGCATATCGTCCGAAGGAGGCATCGGATCCGCTGGCTCCAGAGAACCGGTTTCTTCGTCTGCCGGTACTGTTCAGCGGCACGCGCGGGCAGTTCGAGCGTCCGAATCCCTATGGGGAACCGCTTTGTCACGGTATCTTTGATGCTGCCTACACCCGCGTGGGCGACTATCTGCGACAGGACAGAGTGAACTGGTTCATTGCGTCTCAGGAACCGCTGCTGCCGGTGTTATGTGTGCGCACCAATCGAGTCGTGTCGTTTTCTCGACCTGCGGCACCGACCGTGACGGAAACAAACGGATATGGCGGGGTGACGGCAGCCAACCCGAAACCGTTGCTTACTAACTGGCCAGCAAGCGTGCTGGCCGCGGCCGGTCGGACGCAACCGGCGGCTGGCCTGCCGGCGGACAGTACCGTGCCGTTCTGGACTGTCCTCTTGCCGGCGCTCGCAGGGACGGTGCTGCTTCCAGGGGATCTGATGCGTGATGATCTCCGTCGTCCGCTGTCGTCGCGGCTGCGGAGCTCAGCGAGCTCGGTTGGCGTTTGACTGTCAAGCAAGCGACGAACTGATGGCGGACCAATCCGACGTCGAGACCGCGCTGGTAGCGGTGGCATCAGCCGCCCTGTATCCGCAGGGTACCGGAGCGGCAAGTGTTCCCGGGCCGGATTGTCGAATTTATCGCGGATGGCCGAATTCGGCCGCTTTGGACAACGACCTCCGTAACGGCGTCATCAATGTGACCGTGTTTCCCAGCCATGGTAGCGGGCGACTTACGACACGGTACGTCGAGGAATGGGTTGCGCCCCCCGCGAAGGCCACCCTGACGGCCTCGGTCTCTAGCCTGAATGTGACGTTCGGTGGCAGCGCAGATCCAGGTCAGGTAGCCGGAATCTTGGTGGACGGCCAGAGCTATGCCTACCGTACACAGGCCGGTGACACTCCGGCTTCGGTAGCGGCAAACATCGCTGTGCTGGCTCGCGCGGACCGGATCGTGCCACTTTTCGGCAGTACCATAACCCTGACCGGCGCAGGCGAGCTGCTGGCTCGCGTAGTGGCAGACGCACCCGCAAAGAAGGAAGTGCGGCGGCAAGAGCAGGTATTCCGGGTGACCTGCTGGTGTGCGACACCGGCGACGCGGGATACGGCCGCTAGCGCGATTGATCAGGCGCTCGCGGCCTTATCGTTTATCGATTTGGATGATGGCACCCAAGGAAGACTATTATATGCGGGGACCACTGTATTTGATCAATCCGAGGATACGCTGCTCTATCGACGTGATCTTCTTTATAGAGTTGAATACGCGACCATCTTGACACTATATGCGCCGGCGATGCTGTTCGGCGACCTGCAGCTAAACGCGGCCACTTTTACCGTCTGATTACTGGAGATTTTATGGACATGCATCTGGTTGTGGTGCGGCCGTTTGGTGGCCTTGCCCGCGGCGATGTCGTTATCGACAACGCTCGCATCGCTGAGTTACTGAACAGCGAGCACGCTCATGATGTGGTACGCGTCGCGAGCTCGGTAAAGGAGGGTTGAGGCCGTGCCGATCGTTCAACAAGGAAGCATAAACACCACGGCTCTGGTCGTACCCGATCTGTACGTGCAGATCGTGCCGCCGCAAAACCTGATGCTGAATGGTGTGCCGACCAACGTGATCGGGGTAGTCGGGACGGCGTCATGGGGGCCGGTAGGGCAGCCGGTGATTGCAGCCACGATGGCGGATTATGCGCTCAGTTTCGGCCCGGTTATCGCCCGAAATACGATATGGGCACGCAAGTGGCGACTGCGGTTCAGCAAGGCGCACAGAATTTCCGATGCGTGCGCGTGACCGATGGAACCGATACCGCTGCGCAAGCGGTTGTTCCCTCTACAACGGCCACGTTCACCGCACTCTATACGGGGTCCCTCGGAAATCAGATCGAGCTGACGTTGGGCGCCGGGTCCAAGTTGAACACATGGCGTTTGACGGTCGGCCTGGCGGGTCTGCAGCCCGAGGTCTATGACAATCTCAGTGGTTCAGGGGCGGCATTCTGGACCGTCCTGGCGGCAGCGGTGAATCAAGGCCAGGGATCGCAACGGGGGCCATCCCAGCTCATCATTGCCAACTCTGGAGGGGCGACTGCGTCGCCGGCCGCTTTCTCGATTTCGCTTGGTTCCGGCACGCCCGGCTCTGATGGAGCGCTGGGTGTCGCTGCGGTGCAACTCGTTGGCTTGGATATCCCGCCCCGAACCGGAATGTATGCGCTTCGCGGCCAGGGCTGCGGGATTGCGTTGCTGGCGGATGCTGATGATTCCACTCAGTGGACAACTCAGGCGGGGTTTGGGTTGCAGGAAGGGGTCTATATGATCCTGACGGGTCCCGTGGGGGATACGATTCAGGACGCGGTGACGACGAAGAATGCCGCCGGCTTGGACAGTTATGCCGCAAAACTGATGTTTGGTGATTGGCTCTGGTGGTCCGACCAGGTCAACAACACGATCCGACTGGTTTCGCCACAAGGGTTCGCCGCTGGCCGCTTAGCGAATCTCTCGCCGGAACAGTCAAGCCTCAACAAACAGCTCTATGGGATAATCGGAAGTCAAAAATCTGGAACGCCCGGGTCGGGCCAGAGCACGTCGTATTCTTCCGCCGATCTGACTGCCCTGCTTGGCGCTGGGATTGATGTGATCAGCAATCCGCAACCCGGGGGCAGCTACTGGGGTGTGCGAGGAGGTCATAATTCCTCGTCTAATCCTGCCATCGATGGCGATAACTATACACGCCTAACCAATTACATCGCAGCGACTCTTGCTGCTGGAATGGGTACTTATGTCGGCCAAGTCATCAATGCGGACCTGTTTCGCCGGATTCGTGCCACCCAATTGAGTTTTCTGCAGAACATGCTGAACCAGGGGTTGCTTGGGAGCACGGATGGCAGCCTGCCTTTTAATGTAGTCTGTGATACGAGCAACAATCCCGCTGGCCGCACCGGCCTCGGCTATGTCCAATCGGATGCCCAGGTGCAGTACCAGGGGATCAATGAGAAGTTCATTGTCAACTTGGAAGGCGGTCAGACCGTGCAGGTCTCAGTGCAGACGCTGCCGGGTGGGCAGCCGGCTGCCACTGGCCCATCGTCGTAAGGAGCTCCCATGTCGCTCACGAACTTCTCTGTCGGCCGCGATACCCAGCTTGTGGTAATCGGCCCTGCCGGACGTGTTGATTTGGCACATGTGACCGGCTTCGAGGCACGGCAGCTTACTCAATCAGTGCGACTCAGTCGGCTCGATGGTACGCCGATGGGTACCGAGCTGCCCAAGGGCTGGGAAGGCACTTTCGAGGTCGAGCGTGGCAATTCGGCAGTGGACGATTTTATAGCCGCGGCTGAGCAGCAGTATTTCAATGGCGGGCCGGCCACGCCCGGCACGATGTACCAGGTACATTAACGAGACTGACGGTTCTACATCTACCTATCAGTACGACACTGTCACTTTCAAGTTGGTCAGCGCCGGTCAGTGGAAGGGTGACGCCAGTGTCAAACAGAAACTCGAGTTCTTTGCCATCCGCCGTATGAGGATCTGATCGTGAGTCCTTCAGCATCGATCATTGCTGCAGCCACAGAGATACCAACGATAACCGACGCTGGAGGACGGCGTATTTCACTGCGCCGACTGACTGCACTCGATAAACTGCGCTTGTTTAAGGCCGCGGGGCCTGTTTTGGCGCACAATCAGCCCTGGTTGGGGATGGCCGTGCTGGCTTGCTCCGTGATAGCGGTCGACGACATTCCTGTGCCGCCGCCAACCAATGAGCAGCAGATCGAGGCAATGGTGTCCCGCTTAGGGGACGTCGGTATCAGTGCGATCGCCATCGCGCTTAGTGCCGATTCGGATCCAGCGGCTCCAGAGGGCGCTGTCGCGGGAAACTAAGTCGGCACCCCGACCTGATCGATTGCCTATACTTGGTCAGGAACGGGGTGCCGTTCGACGTTGCTTTTAGCCTTCCCGAAGACGAGCGCCTGGCCTTTATTGTGGCTCTCGGAACGTTGGAGGGACGTGTTTTCGACTGGGTTAAATTGAGCTGGAGGGACTGATCTTGATCGGTATCGACGGTTTGCAGGCCTTCGCGGATTCGCTGACTCGGCTCGACATGAGCGAGACGACATACCAAGCGCTTGAAGCGGGCGTCGCGGAACTCAAGTCGGTCCTGTCAGCGATTGGGTGCGAGCCGGCGCCGGGTTACGCCGCCGGCGATGATGCCGCGATCCTCGAGATAAATGATCCGGCTGTGGTGGATCGGGAGGTTGGCACACGTACGGCTGCGCCACGAGCACATCTGGCTGCGGCTACGGCGACATACTCGGTGGGTGTGGTTGAGGCCATGGCGGCGGCTGTGCACACGATCCTGGGAAGCTGAGGTGGTCGAAGCGTACACGATCGGCGTCAGGCTCGCGTTAGAGGACGGGGTCTCGGCCGGGATCTCGTCGATTCGACGCGACCTTGCCGCGCTCGACCGTGCCGTCGGCACGAGTACAGGTCAGGTTTTGAAGCTGTCGCGCCTCGGTCGACAGGTCGTGTTGCCGGGAGAACCACTGGTCTCAGTGGAAACAGCACGCAAGGCCCCTTCACCCCGCTCGCCGGAGCGCAGGCCCGAGAAAACGGAGGATCAGTCCGAAGGCGCGCCCACAGTAATGAGGTCGCCCTTGGGAGCGGCGGCTCCTGAACCAAAGGTCCAGGACGGAACCCGCTGTACAGAGGCTCAAACAGCACAAGCACCGCGTGTTCCGACTAGCGTATCGATTTCCGAGAAGGAAATCCCGGTTAGAGCCGTTGGGTTCCTACCGGCGCCGGTCGCTCCTTGCAGTCCCCTTGTTCCTAACCTACCGGTCCCACCGGCGGAGGCGAGGAATGCCGCCCCGGATCTTTGTAGCTTTGCGCAATTGGTGTCGCCGCCGGTTTCCCCCTTCCCGGGTCAGGGGGCGGAACCGACCCGGGTGACACCTGTGCCGCTTGGTCCCGCGCTCCCGAATTTACCGTCGGGGCAAGCGCAGAGCCCTAGTGCTCCAGTTGCCGACGAGGTTGTGGGGCCGAACACCGCTGTCGCGAGCGCGGCACTGGGTTCCCTCACCGCCCCGATGCTGACCACCGTAGGTGGTAGGCCGCTTATGGCTCCAGCACAGTTTGAGCGGCTGTCGCTAGTCCCTCGGCCTTCACCGAATCCCGCGGCTCTCGAGGAGGGCAATGAGAGATATCAACCGGCTCTTTCAGCCAACCCGGCGATGCCTTCGGGAGCGCGGGATTTCGAAAAACCGGAACAGCCATCCCGCGTGTCCGCAGACCAAGGGGACCTTATTCTCGATGGAATGCGGTTAGGCCGCTGGATCTCTGATCGCCTCTCGGAGCGGATTACGCGGCCGCAACAAGGGTTTACGGGAATAGATCCTAGGTTGTCTCCTAGCTGGCCTGGTCCGGTAACTGGCGCCTGATACTGAGTAGGCTATTGCCCGACTGGCCACCCGAATAGGACGATAAGATGTCGACCGTCGTGCTGACGCTAGGTCCGGTGGGTTTCGAGAACTTTGAAATTCCGTCCTGCGTGCCTTTCGGTGGCGGCCAGCGCCTTGCCATTCATCGACTGGCTGGTGGAGGGCGAATTATCGACGCTCTGGGCCGGGATGATTCAGATATCTGTTTCGAGGGGGTTTTCTCTGGAGCAGATGCAACACTTAGAGCTCGCACTTTGGACGAATTACGAGCCAGCGGTAGAGTATTACCGCTCGCTTGGGATGTATTCTTCTACAGAGTGATTATTCGTCAGTTCCAGGCACATTATCAGAACAGTTATTGGATTCCATATCGTCTGATCTGCACTGTGTTGCGCGATGAGGCTAGCGCTCCTATTCAGGGAGCCATCTCGCTTGCCGCAGACGTAATGTCTGACATTTCGGTTGCCGTCGGGCTATCACAGGCGACCGGGTTGGACTTCAGCAACTTACAGGCCGCTGTTGCCGCGCCGAACGCCTGTGTACGCAGTTCTGCCGATTTCGTCACTGCACAAAGCGCTTTCGTCACGGCACAGTCCACCGCCGCAGCAGCACTGGGATCAGCGGAGGGCGAGCTCGGCGGCGGCGTACAACTACAAGGACCCACGTCTTCCGAGTATGGCATTCAGCAGTTGGCCACTGCAGTTGGTGCAGCTCAACGGCTTGCTGCATTGACCACCGCCAACAGTTATCTAGGCCGCGCAGCAGTCAATCTTGACAACGCTAGTACGTAGAGTATGAGAACCGTCTCGATTGCTGGAAGTAACCTGTTTCAGGTAGCTGCGGCGGAGCTTGGTGACGCTACGCAGTGGATCCGGATCGCACAGCTCAACAATCTCTCCGATCCGATGATCGTAGGCGTCGTTACGCTACAGATACCCGACGTAGATCCGAATGCAGGAGGCGGTGTTGCTGCCCAATGAAGGGGGGGCCGCTTGGCGCGCTCCAAGCGTCGTCTTGCTGGCGAACGGGGTTCCGGTGTTGGGCGTAATGGAAGCGGAAGTCATCTCTACCAACTGCTATGCTGCGGACTCGTTCCAGGTCTGTTTGGCTCTTGGCACAGATCCGATCTGTACGGCTGGATTTTGGGCTGATACATCTGGCATTTCTCTAGATCTACAGTTCAGCATTGACGGCGCTGGGTTCAAAAGTCTCGTTCAAGGTGAAATCGATACCGTCTCACTTGACCCCATTGTCGGAACAGTTCGAACTGGAAGGGCGTGATCTCACCGCGGGTCTAATTGAAAGCCGAACGCAAGAGACCTTCAGTAACCGAACCGCGAGTGAGGTCGCGACCATTCTGGCCCAGAGACACGGCTTGGCTCCCGTCGTGGTCCCGACCACGACACCGATCGGGCGATACTACGAAAGCGAGCACGACCGCGTCACTTTGAGCCAGTTCACCCGGGCTAGCACCGAATGGGATCTGCTGGTGCTGCTCGCTCGACAGGAGGGTTACGACATCTTTGTAGAGGGAACCAGCTTGTTCTTCCAGCCGACTTTGGTAGATGCCGCCGGCGCCGTAATCCTAGACACTGCGGGCCTGGTAACACTGCAGATGCGACGCTCTCTCACTTTAGCTCGGGATCTGGAGGTCACCGTCAGAAGCTGGAGTTCTCGTAATCAGAGCACCTGCGTCCAAACTGTTTTGGCGTCGATGAATGATGCGACGGCGAGTCCAGCCAGCTCGGAGACGGCACAACGCTACGTGTTTGTGCGCCCGAACCTAACGCCGGATCAGGCATTGCAATATGCACAGCGGCGCGTCGCCGAGCTGATAGCGCATGAGCGGATCATCGAGGCGACAATGCCGGGAGAGCTATCATTGACGGCCCGCAGCGCGGTGGCGCTGACCGGGACGGGTACTGATTTCGACCAGACCTATTACGTAGACACCATTGAGCGGCACTTCGATAGCGGCAATGGCTTTACCCAGCGTATCCGGTGCAAAAATACCTCACCACGCACTCTGAGCGCGAGTTCACCGGAGCCGGTCAACGGCCTGACGGGCTCGTAGCCCCGATGGAGCGTTTCCTGAACGCTTTGAAAGCGCAGAGTGGAGCACTCGTCGAGGGCCAGGCTCAGCCTCGTTTCGCATTAGTGACGTCCGTTGATCCGACCAGTGCCACTGCCCGGGTCAGTCTGCAGCCTGAAGGTGTGCTGACCGGTTGGCTTCCGATCCTTTCCCCATGGACCGGCCCGGGGTGGGGAGTTGCTTGCCCGCCGTCACCCGGCGACCAGGTTCTGGTGCTGGCGCAGGAAGGGGATGCGGAGCACGGGCTTATTATCGGACGAGCATTTTCGGCAACGCAACAGACACCTGCGGCTCCGGCCGGTGAGTTTTGGCTTGTGCACAGCACCGGCAGTTCGCTGAAGCTACAGAACGACGGCACCGTGTATATCAATGGCCCCGTGTCTGTCAGCGGGACTGTAACAGTTGCAGGAGACCTTCGTGCTAGCGGGAACGTTTACGATCAGCACAATTCTCTAGCAGATCTTCGAACGCATTACGACACGCACACACATATAGATTCGCGCGGGGGGACTACGTCTGTGCCGAGCCAGCAGGACTGATCGCCATGGCGGATCTGTTTCAGCAATGGGGTTCGGACTTTACGATTGGCCCTTCCGGGGATATCGGAATGGCATCAGGCACAGTATGGGGGCAGCAGCGTGTGCTGCGGCGACTACTCACTAATCCGGGCGAATACATTTGGCAGCCGGATTATGGAGCCGGGCTGTCGCGCTTTGTCGGCGAACCGTCTGATGCGCTCCAGATACGGGCGGTCATACGCAGCCAGATATTCAAGGAATTGACCGTGGCGCGCGAGCCAGAGCCAGTGATCGATGTCGATGTTGGTACCGCTGGATCGAGAGGGATGGTTTACGTGCACATCCGCTATGTCGATGCACCCGCGGGTGAGACACAGGTCCTCTCGTTCGCGGTGAGCCCATAGCGATGCAACTGTCCCTCCAAACCTTCAATAGCTTGGTTCAGAACATGGCGGCAGCGGTGCAGGCGGCCGCCTCGCAACTGCTGGATCTAACGGTGGGGTCTGCCACACGCGCCCTGCTGGAGGCGAATGCATCCATCGCGCTTTGGATGCAGTGGCTTATCTTGCAGGTGCTTCAGAGCACACGGGCGGCAACCAGTACCGGCGGTGATCTGGACAGTTGGATGGCCGATATGACGCTGACTCGGCTGCCAGCGGTCGCAGCGATGGGAAGCGTCACCTTCTCTCGGTTCACTCCCCTTGCGCCTGCGCTGGTTCCTGTGGGAGCACTGGTTCGCACAGCGGACGGGTCTCAGACATTCGCTGTCACAACGGATATCACGAATCCAAACTGGCTGGCAGCTTCGAACGGCTACTTGTTGGCCGCAGGCGTTGGATCGCTGACTGTCGCAGTTGTGGCCCAGGTAGCGGGAAGTGCAGGAAACGTCCAAGCCGGGACTATAACCCTTCTGGTCACTGCAATACCTGGTATCGATACGGTTGTCAATGCGGCACCCACCCAAGACGGCCTCGATGCGGAAACCGACGCGGCGTTTCGATCCCGGTTCCAGAACTTTGTGCAGAGCCTCTCGCGAGCTACGCCACTGGCCGTTCAGTATGCAGTTAATAGTATTCAGCAGGGTCTGAACTGTGTTGTAAGCGAGAACGCCGACACGACGGGCAACGTACACCCAGGTAATTTTGTAGTCACCGTAGATGATGGCACCGGGAATCCACCCGTATCTCTGTTGGCGAGGGCGAGCTTAGCAATAGAGGCAGTGCGCCCCCTCGGATCGACCTTTTCGGTACAAGCCCCTGTTGTGACCAGCGCCAATGTCAATCTTACAATCGCTGTCTCCACAGCGACTTCAAAGACTCTGGTCGTTCCAGTGGTCGCGAGTGCCATTACGTCCTATATTAACTCGTTGCCCATCGGTGCCCCTCTGCCATTTACGAGAGTGGCGCAGGTTGCTTACGCCGCGTCGTCCAGTGTCATTAATGTCATGCAGCTAGCGGTCAATGGCGGTGTCAGCGATATCAGTCCGCATCCCACTGGTGTGATCAAAGCTGGCACCGTGGCGGTGGACTGAGATGATAGGTGACCAGCAAGACATGGCAGCGCGGATCAGAGCGGTCCTGCCCGCCCGCTGGTTTCCGGATCAGAGTCCGGTGCTGGACGGCCTGCTTCAGGGTCTCGCAGCTGCCTGGAGTTGGCTTTATAGCCTGCTGCAATACGTCCAAGCGCAGGCTCGGATTGCTACAGCCAGCGACGTCTGGCTCGACATCATCTCACAGGACTTCTTTGGATCTAGTTTGCCACGGCTTAGCGGCCAGGGCGACGACGCTTTTCGTGCCCGGATTCGGAGAGAATTGTTCCGTGATCGGGCTACACGAGCGGCACTGAATTCAGTGCTGCAGGATCTAACCGGGCGCGAGCCGATCGTTTTTGAGCCGGCGCGTATTGGGGATACCGGGAGCTACGGCTCGCTGGCAGGGATCGGCGGGGGTCTCGGTTACGGGACGATTGGAGGATGGGGAAACCTCAGTCTGCCGTATCAGTGCTTCATCACGGCATATCGCCCAGTCGGGGGTGGGATTGCATCGGTAAGTGGGTGGAACAACTCTGCCGGAGGGTACGGTGCCGGCATAATTGAATATGCCAGCCTCGGTATGGTGCAGGGGCAGGTGACGGACAGCGACATTAATGCCGCAATCACCGGCGTTCTGCCGGCTGCCAGCATTGGCTGGACGCTAATCAGCAACTGAGCTTCAGCAGAGGGTCATTATGGACAGGAATATCGTCTATCCTGGAAGCATCCCGCTCGATACTGATCTGCTGAGCATCAATCGTAACGCCATGGTCGCATTGGGTTATCTTGCTCAGGCGGTGCTGGGGACAAACACGATCGTAGATGGCCTCGCCTGCTCGCCCACGGTCCCAGCGTCCCTTACGGTAACAATTGGATCCGGCAGCATTGCCTCACTGCAATATGTAGATGCCATAGCGTATGGATCATTGCCAGCAGACAACAGCGATACCCTGGTGAAGATAGGAATCAACCTGACGCCAACTTCCTTTACGCTGACGCCACCTGCCACGCCGGGGCAGTCCATTAATTACTTGATTGAAGCTCTGTTTCAGGAATCAGACGTAGACCCCATTGTTCTGCCGTACTATAATGCGGCGAACCCCGCGCAACCATACAGCGGCCCGAGCAACTCGGGAGTCTCACAAAATACACAACGAACCCAGCGTGTAGGGTTGCAACTAAAGGCAGGAACACCAGCCAACACTGGATCGCAGATTACGCCGGCGGTGGATCCGGGTGGTTGGGTCGGACTGTACGCCATTACCGTGAATTACGGGCAGTCAGCGATAACAGCGACCAATATATCCCAGATCGCAAACGCGCCGTTCATCCGTTGGAAATTACCGAGCCTTGGTCCGGGGTTTGCCTCCGGTGTACAATCCTTCGCGTCATCGGGTACGTTTCTCGTGCCGCCCGGGGTGACCCAGGTAGAAGTCGAGGTTTGGGGCGGAGGGTCAGGCTCCTTTGCGTCGGCACCCGGAGTTCCGTCGGGCGGCGGCGGCGGCGGCGGCTACGCCCGGAAACGTATTACGGGACTCACCCCGGGCGCCGCAATCGCAGTGGCGGTGGGGGCTGGTGGTCCAGCAGGCACGACCAGTGCCTCGCCGCTCGGCGGCGGTGGATCCAGCAGCTTTGGGAGTTACGTGAGTGCATCGGGTGGTAGCCTGAACAGCAACAATACCTTTGCCAACGCACCATTCGGTAATATTGCCGGCAGTGGCTCCGGAGGCGACGTCAACATTCAAGGTGGGTGTGGAGGAAATGGGGGCGGAAACTATGGCGGGCTTGGAGGAGGAGGTGCGCAGGGCGGCGGCAATCAAAGTGTTGGCAATGGCCAAGCCAGTAACGGGTTGGTTCCGGGGGGAGGTGCCTCTGGAGCCGGGACCGGTCCCAGCGGCAGCACCGCCAATGCCGGCGGCCCCGGAGCGCCTGGTTACGTCGTCGTGAGGTGGTAGCCTCCTCAGGAGGTGGAGATTCGCTTCGGGAGTTCTTTATGGCTACACCAGCAACCTATGTTTCCAAGCCAAGTCGGGCTCGCGCGATCTCGCTTGACTGCTTCGTACCGGTCCCGCGCGGGGCGGCAGCCAATAGTCCACCCCCGCTGAGCTGGCCGATTAAGGATCCTAACGATATCCTTGATTACCAGCTCGACGTATCAGCTGCGATTATCGGTGATCCTGGCGATGGCATCGCCACTATCGATGTAACGATCTCACCCAACAACCCGGGCGACCTGACGCTCAATAGCGTGGCGGCGGACGGCACAAACGTTGTGCTGTGGCTGTCGGCCGGACAAGTCGGCACCGTATATGTCGTAACCGTCCTGATCGGTATGACAAGCGGCAGGACCCTGCAGCGGAGTATTCTGCTTCCTGTGCTCCCTCTGTCAATCTTGCCAATACCACCCATGGCAATCGAGACGGATTCCGGGTTGGTTATCACGGATCAGAGTGGAAACCCGGTTCTAAGTTCCTAGTTCCCTCGCGTACTTCGTCCCGCGAGTTCTGCAGGGGCGAGGCATACAATTGGAGCGTATATCAGTATGCCCACAGTTGGTCAGTTGGCGCCTGCGACTGCGGCTTCCGATGCAGATGAATTGCTGGTAAGTCAGAACGGTATTGCTCGGAGCATCACTCGTGCTCAGTTCCTAAGCGGGTATCAACCGGAGTTGTCGTTAGCAAGCGGCACTGTTCTTGGTCGGGGCAGCGCTGGTACCGGTGGCCTCGAGGAACTTACAATTGGAGCCAATCTGACGCTGAACAGTGGGACTCTCTCGGCAACGGCTACGCCGTACCTCGTCTCCACGTTGCCGCGCGGCACGGTGCCAGGTGCGAACGATCTCGTTTCGATCGGTCAGGCCGGGAGCAATGCCGCAGTTCCGTACAGCCAATTTATGGGCGGGATCTCGGCGCTGACAAATATCAATGCGTCTCAGATGCTCGTGAACGGAGAGGCTGGGCAGGAGACACTTGGTAATCTAGCAAGCACTGCCTTGCTAAGGACAGGCGACACTATGACAGGAGCGCTGTCCCTGGCAGGTGACCCCACTTTACCGCTAAATGCTGTCACCAAACGGTATGTCGATACCCAAGTCGGAGGCTTGCTACCCCTGGGGGGTGGAGCGATGACCGGTGCGCTTACTCTTTCGGGCAATCCGACTGCACCGCTGCACGCCAGCACCAAACAATACGTAGATGCCCAGACACTCGGAGCCTTGCCGGTCGCGGGTGGCTCCATGACGGGCAATCTCACGTTAGCTGCCGATCCGACGGCTGCGATGCATGCGAGTACTAAGCAATATGTCGATGGTGTAGGTGTGTCGCTGGAGGCATCTGGCGCAAAGGGCGACGGGATTACGGATGATACCGCAGCTATAAACTCGTTCTTGGCAAAGTTCAGTTCAGGGCAGAGGGTCTTTCTTCCGGCTGGGAAGTTCTACCTGATCAATAGCGGCAACGTTAATCTCCCAGCTGGCGTCATAGTCGAGGGGACCGCCCCATTCGGAAACCAATCGGAGAATGCTTTGTTTACCGGTTGTGGTTTCCTGCTGAATCCCTCCTACTCCATTGTTATCGGTTACGCGGCGCATTTGAAGAACCTCAAGGTGCTTCGGGCTGGTTTGCTGACGAGTCCGACTGCATCCCAGGTAATTTCAGCGGTTTCAGGCTGGACTTCAGAAGCGCTTAGCTTAGTGACCACTGCTGCGGCAGCAGTAGGAACGAGTATATTGACATTTACTTCGACCACGGGCCTGATTGCAGGAATGGCGGTCCATGGCAAGGGCATCCCCTCTGGGACCACCATAACGTCTCTGACGGCGTCTACAGTCACGCTGAGTAGCCCGATTATAGTTGCCGCGGTGGTCAGCGGCCAGGAAATTCGCTTTGGTGCAAGCATAGGAATCTTTGTCCCCACGAACTCAGGTAACAATGTGCTCGAGGATCTGCAGGTCGTCGGGTTTCGAACCGGTATTCTGGCAATGGCCGGCGAGTTATATGCGAACCGTGTACAAGCGGATTGCATAACCATACTGGAAGCAACCTGGGCCGGTGACAATGCCTATCTGAGCAATTTCCATTGCGTACCATATTATGGAGTTACCCAAGGAAATTCTAATAACTGCTGGCGCCGACCTGGGCCAGCGTTTTATCTGCACGATCAGTCGGACGGCTGGACACTTGCTAACTTTTTCGCTCTCCATTGGCAGGTCGGTTATCAACTTAGCAACGTAGGTAGTATCACGCTGATTCGCTGTGGTTACGAGAAGGCTCAGGACGGGTGGAGCGGCACGACCGGTTTCCTATTTCAAGGACACGAGTCGTCTTGTCAATGCTTCGACGGGTTTGCGTACGGGGCAACGATCAACTTTGACATGCAGCATACCGGCGAGATCCAAATATCTAACATGTCATCTGTCGGAACGACGGATGGCACGGGGATAGCCCGCTATAGACTGGGGACTACGAGCTGGGGTGCAATCTACAACCCCATGATTGTCGAAACGGGAGCAGCTACTCCCGTTATTGTGCAGCCAAATGTAATCAGATGGAAAATCGTTGCTCCATTTATCGACGGAGGAACGGTTTCGCAGTGGATTACTATCGATCCCTCGTCAATAGGGGCGGTAGATCTATTTATGGTGCGCGATGCCAACAATAATAGTCCGTCAACAACTGAAACTCATTTGCATGAGAAATTCTGGCTCACAACGGACCCGTCGATCGGGACCGGCGACGGCAGTCCACAGGCCACCCTGGCGTTGGAGGCTACAACAGGAGGCCTGAGCGGAGCGAAGCATCTGGAGCTCATCCGAAGCGGAGCAGGAACCGGATCGCTTCAAAGCTTGCCAGTGGGGGCAATTCAACCGGGGATCGCGCTCGTAGCCGAGGGAAATGCCGCATCCGTAATGCTTGCACCGGGTGGGGGAGGCATTGTTGCTGGGATACCTGATGGTACCTCAGTGGGGGGCGGCGCTCGGGGCGCGTCCGCTGTCGATCTACAAATGAACCGAGTTGCTGCGACCCAGGTAGCGAGCGGGGCACAGGCAGCTATCGTCGGCGGGAGCGCGAACACTGTCACGGGCCAAGCGGGTGTCTCAGGAGGAAATTCAAATACCGTTACGGGTACGGTGGGGGTCGCCTTCGGGTTCAAGAACAGCATTACAGGAGGACAATCCTCGGCCCCTGGGGGAGCCAACGCCAGTGATCGCGGACGTAGCGGGGTGCTGGCTTGGTCTTCCGATCCAACGGTAGCAGCGGGGTACCGGCAGAAAACGACGCAGATCCTCGGCACTTATACCACCGATGCGACTCCCACCCGATTAACTGCCGACAGTGCAGCACCGAGCGGTGTCAATACAGTGAACATCCAAGACTGGACACTGTATGGTCTGCGGGTGATGGTAATGGCCCGACACTATAACGAAGCTGATGCAGCCACGTGGTTGCTGGACGGTCTGCTGCTGCATCGCGGCAGCGGCGCCGCCACCGTCACCTTGACGGGCGGGGGCACCACAATCACCCCAATGAAGGCAATCGGCTCGGGTGGTGCGTGGTCAATCACGGTCGCGGCTGATACGGTAAATGGAGGCCTTGGCATCACAGTCATCGGTGCCGTTGGATACCCACTTCACTGGGTGGCATCAGTTGACGCAACTGAGGTCGGATAACTTCCTTCTGAAAAGGCTGTATCACAGCTCCAGGATACTAACCTGATGCCGACGATCCAACAACTTCCGCCTGCAACGTCCGTTGACTCATCTGACGAAATTCCGATCAACCAATCCGGAACCACTCGATCTGTATCGGTGGGCATGCTGCTGGCTACAACCCAACCTGCGATATTAACGCCGACAGGCGCTCTATTGGGCCGAAACAGCGTAGGACCTGGTGGGCCGGAGACAGTTACTGTTGGATCAGGTCTCGTTCTGAGTAGCGGAACCCTCTCTGCTCTTGGAAATGCCGTCGTGAATGACGGCACAACGGTCTCTACAATTGCGGCTACTGATCTGGTATGTATCAATCAGAGCGGCACGAACGATACCATAACATATGCGAACTTCCTGGAAGGAGAGACGATCGACCAGGGGGCGGCAGCTACGCAACCGAGCGACACCGACACACTATGGGTCGGACAGGGCAGCTCGACCATGCTGGTGCAGACCTTCGCAGCGGTCTGGACCTGGATCGTAGGGCATCTCCCGGGCTGGAAACGAATTATTATTGAGATTAGGACTAATACGCAGCTCGATGGCTCGATCCACAATAACGCCATCCTGGTGTGCAGCCAGCCGGTGACGATCAGCCCGGCGTTCAACACCCAAGGCTCAGGCTTCACCTGCACGATCATCAACGCATCGAGCGGCGCCGTCACGCTAAACTCCGGCTTTACCACATCCTCGGGCTCGCTCTCGATCCCTGTCAGCCAAGTGGGGAAGGTTTCAGCGGCGAGCTACTCGGGCGGCAACCTCAACTTCGTGGAGATCAGCGGCGCCGGCGCAACGCTGACGCTTCCCGGACAGCCGACCGGCCTGACAGTCGGAACCGCGACGTTGAACTCGATTGCGTTGTCCTGGACCGCTCCGGCGTCCGGCGGTATGCTATCGAGCTACACGGTCCAATGGCGCGTCACCTCGGTCGGTGGTGCCTGGACGGGATCCGGCAGTGCGTCGGGAAGCAGCTTCACGGCGACGGGGCTCTCGCCTTCGACGCAATACGATTTTGAGGTTATCGCCGTCAATGCGGCTGGCTCCGGTCCCGCGTCGGCGATCGCCCAGGGCACTACGGGGGCGGCCGTCAACTATCCGCCCAACGTGCCAACAGGGCTCGCCGCCGGATCCACGACCACGAGCACCATTCCGGTGTCCTGGACTGCGCCGGCGCAGGATAGCACGCACGGGGCGGCGAGCACCTATACGGTCCAGTGGCGCCAGACCGGCACGTCGAGCTGGACGCAGCAAACCGGTGTCAGCACCACGAGCTACACGATCACGGGCCTGACCGCGGCGATCCAGTATGACACCCAGGTTCAGGCGGTAAACTCGTCCGGCAGCTCGGCTTTCACCGGGACGGTGAACACCACCACTCAGGCGGGTTCCTCGGGTAACTATGCGATGGGCTCCGGCTATCAGCCGCTCGGCACCGGGACCACCTTTGCGCACGGGCTCTCCAGCACGGGCGGCGGCGGGGTCAACGCCACGGACATGACGACGGCGGGAGATGGCAGCCACACGGCTCCGGCAGCGGTTTATTTCGGCTGGAACACGTCGCCCACGGTGGCGCCGACCTCAACCGCGGGCATGGTCCAGGCCAGCGGAACCTACGTGAACGGCGGCCACAATTACTGGTATGCGTTCAACATGCCGACGCCTTCCACGCCGGGAACTTACTACTTCTGGGCGGTGGAGACCAACAGCAGCGGGACCATAGAGGCGAGCGTAGTGCAGATGACCCAGCCGGTCAGCGGCGGCACCCCCGTCGCCTTCACGATCACCTGACGGGGACCGCATGTCTGTCGCTTTGGTTGGACCGCAGCGCGCGATGCTCCGCGCGCCCGGTAAGCCCGTACTGTGGCGGCCACTCCGCACGACGAATGGTGGCGGTGGTGGAGGGGGCGGCGGCTCTGGCACGGCACCGAGCGCCATCCCGGGCCTCTCGAGCTGGTGGGATGCCTCCAGCTACGCGAACATGCAGGATGGCTCGGCGCGCCCGCTCGCGTCCTGGGGCCTGCCGGCGGCCGGGGGCATAACGGACCTCAGTGGCGGCCAGCGGCCGATCGCTCGCTATGGAGCATCTACCAACACGCCGGTTGCCACGCCGCGGCTGTCGGGCACGCTCGGCGGCATCGGCTACGACCTCCAGAGCGGCCCCTACTACCCGACGCTCGACTATGGCCTCGGCTTCCAGGTCGCCAACGTGCCAATGGGCGGGAGCGCGGCCTGGACGCGCTTCTTCGTATGGACGCGGCCGAACTGGAAGCAAAATCCGTATCAGTCCGACACGACGGCGAGCTGCCTGCTGTCCTCGAACGGCACGCCTATCCTGTCGGTGGATGGCTCCGGCGGATCAGGGCACCTGACACTGTTTCCGGGCTCCGGGTCGGCAATGGTGCTCTCGGCGACAATGACGCGGCGGCACACGCATGCGGTCATCATCCGCAACACTCCGGGCGAGGGAGTCGATGTGTGGCTGGACGGCGCCGCGGCGGCTACCGGGGTAACGAACCCGATCTCCGGCGACGGGCTGGCCACCCTGCTGATGCTTCACGGCGGGGCCGGCCCACCTAACAACAATGCGGCCGCGCAGTGTTGGTTCCACGAGGCGGCGACCTGGGAGCGGGCGCTGACCGCCACAGAGATTTCAGGGCTCGGCACCTATTCGACCCGCTGGGCGCTCGGCCCGCGCAAATGCGTGCTGCTGACGTTCAACGGCCAGAGCAACTGCAACAACGCCATCTATACCTCGGTGAATGCCGATCTCCTGATGGCGCAGGGGCTCGCGTGGTATCTCGGGGCGGTGGCCTACGGTCGCGCTTCGCAGACTCAGAACGGCACCGCCGGAACAAGCAATCCCGGGATGGGTATCTACTATTACCCCGAGGTCGCCAATCCGACCTATGCGGGCACCTTTCTGCAGGACCCGCTCGATGGCTCCGATCCGTCCGGGTGGTCCATCGGCCAGATGGGGCAGGAGGTGGAGAACTATATTCAAAGCCTCTCTGCCGCCGACCAAGGGGACATCTGCGCCCTGGTCCTTTGGTGGAGCGAGACCGACAGCTACCGCTCCTACGCGAGCGACTGGACGCGGTTCCAGCACGCGGCAAAACGGTGGATCCAGCTGTTCCGCGCGATGATCCCGGGCGCCACGTGGTCCAACATGCCGGTGATCTGGTGGAACGCCATCCCGTTCGGCAACACGGACGGTATCCAGATGCATCGCGAGGTGATCGCCTCGCTGATGGCGGATCCGACCCAAAACGTCACGATGGCTCCGCTGATGACGGCGGACAGCAACGACCTCAACGATCAGCAGAACCCGGATGGAACTCAGGTAATGGTGGCCGGTGAAAATCAGCACCGATCCTACACGGACCTCAAGATTTTCGCCCAACGGTCCGTCCCCGCGATCGCGCGGACACTGTATGCTTCCGCTCGTAACGACAGTTTTTCATCTATCCCATCGGGTCTTCCCGTGGTTGGTGGACCGACGATTATACATGCCTACCGGCAGGACAACACGACCATCGTTCTAACAATCCAGCATGATGCTGGCAATGATCTCATTGTGCCCCCCGGGCAGGCCCCGCTCGGCTGCGGTTTTCTTGTGATGGATGGTGGCTCGATCTCTTCGCCGGGGACACTCGTGCCAGCATCGGCTTGCGCGCGAGTTGACGCCAGACACCTCCAATTGACTCTCTCACAGGCGCTCGTGAATACGAGCGCTCAATGCCTGCTGTTCTATCCGTATGGTTCCTACACACCGCTCGGTGCTTCGAACTATACAGCCGATATGGGCCGGGGCAACTCGGTCACAGACAACTTTTCACAGATCACAAAGCCGGTCGGTTGGGACATGGGAACCGATCTTGGCAGTTCGTGGAACATAAACTACCCCATCGCGGCAACTACGACTCCGATTACGCTTAGCGACAGCCCGATCTGATTAAGGGCGGCGGCGGATATTGTCGGGCACCAACTCTCTGCTGTCGTGATCACAGCGCCGGGCAACTGCAACAGGTTGTCGGCTGGCTCTTCCCATAGCGGGAGCTCGCAATGTCTTGTGTGGAGACCGATATGGTTGAAGGGGCAGGATTCTCCGCGGCGGAAGCCGCATGGGTGCGCCAGCGACTCGACACTCTCACTGCTGAAAGCGCGACGGCAAAGGAGCGGATCACCGCGCATGAGGCCGCTTGCGCTGAGCGATACGGCCACATCGTCAACGGCCAGGCCAATCTTCAGGCGCTGATGCGCTGGGTCATTATCGGGATGGTGCTTCTGGTGATGGTCGAGATTGCCCGAGCGAGTCTCCCCGACGTGCTGAAAGCCCTTTTGGCCGTTATCCGATAGTGATCCGATCAAACGCTCATAGCCCGTGATAGTCGACTGTTTCTCCCAAGATGATCGCGCGTAGCGCCTAGCAACGCGGTCGCCGTACTGTTGTTTGTGCGCCGGAGCGCCTTTGATGCCTACTGCGATCTGAGTGTCCGTCCGTCGACTTCCCGAGTTCATTTGAATCACTTACCAACTTTCGCGACGCCTGATCCCGCCGGCCAACCGCCGCGGTGGCAAGCGCACCGTCGACATGCGCGAGGTGGTCAATGGCATTATGTATTGTGCTGAGCACCGGCTGCCAGGGGCGCTACATCCCGAAGGACCTGCCCCCGCGCAGCACGGTTAACGGCTATTTCTGCCAGTGGGGCTGGGGCGGCACGGTTGGAGAAGATGCACCACGCACTCTACGTGAAGGGTCGCGAACAGGCCGAGCGTGAGGCGAGTCCGACCGCCTGCATCCTGGACAGCCAGAGCGTCAAGAGCGCGGAAAAACGGGCTCTACCATCGATCCGCACGGCTTCGATGCAGGTAAGCTGATCAAGGGAAAAAAGCGCCACATTCTCGTCGACACACTTGGTCTGCTGCTGCACGCGCTGGTGACCGCCGCTGACGTTCAGGACCGCGACGGTGGTGTTCTGCTGGTCTCCACCTTGCTTGGACAATTCCCGTTCCGGCGGAAGCTGTTCGCCGACGGCGCCTATACTGGCCCAATCTTCCAGGCCGGCGTCGCCGGTGTCATGCCGACCTGGAGATCGAAATCTTCAAACGTTGCGACAGCACTAAAGGTTTCGTCGCGGGGTCACAACGATAGCTTATCGAACGCACCATCACCTGGCTCAATCGTTGCCGTCGGCTCGCCAAGGACTGGGAAATCGCAGTCACAACGCGCTTGCCCTCTTCCACCTCGCTTCCATCCGACTCATGCTCAGGAAGCTCTGCAATCCTTCATGAAGTCGCCGGACGGACTCTGAGCTCCGTAGTCGCCTTTTGCGCCGAGTTTTTCGACCAATCGCCAGTCTCTCTCGACCAATAGAGGTTCTCATGGATCAGCTTCACGTCGTTACCGTGATCGCCAACCCGATCCGGTGGAAAAGCCGTATGCGTCTCTATCGAGATTTCGAGCAGCACATGCTCGACTCAGGTGTTTCGCTTACCACGGTCGAATGCGCTTACGGCGATCGTCCGTTCGAGTTGGCGGGCAGTCGACACGTCAACCACGTTCCGGTGCGATCCAAGACACTCGTGTGGAACAAAGAAAATCTCATCAATCTCGGCCTAGCGAGGTTGCCGACGAGCTGGCGCTATGTGGCCTGGATCGACGCCGATGTGAAGTTCCGCAAGTGCGGCTGGTCCAGCGAGACGGTGCATGCGTTGCAGCAGTACCACTTGGTGCAACCTTGGTCGGATTGCTATGATCTCGGGCCGGACGACGATCACCTGCAGGCTCATCGAGCTTTTTGCCGCATGGTGCATGAGGGTAGCCCGATCTCTCCAAACGGCGCTTCCCGTTACGAGTTCGCGCACCCCGGATACGCTTGGGCCGCTACCCGGCGCGCGCTCACGCTGCTTGGCGGTCTGATCGAAACCGCGGCACTGGGAGCCGGCGACCACCACATGGCGTTAGCGCTGATCGGCCGCGTGCGAGAGAGCGTTCCTGGTGGCATCTCGGCCGGCTACATGCGGCCACTGTTGCATTGGCAGGATCGCGCTACTCACCATATCGCTCAAAACATTGGCTATATACCAGGGACGATAGAACACGCTTGGCACGGATCTAAAGAGAAACGGGCTTATGTTGATCGGTGGACGATCCTAACTCGGAATTCCTTTGACCCCGAGACGGATTTGCTTCGCAACACTTGGGGTGTCTTCGAATTATCCGGGAACAAGCCCCATCTTCGCCGGGAAATCGACCGATACTTCCGTGCTCGAGATGAGGATTCCAACAGTCTATAGAGGATTACATTTTGCTGTGATAGCGCAAAGGGCAACATCCAAGTATATAGAAGGAAGGGCAATGAATGTGAGAACATGGGCGCGTCAGTCCACAACAGGAGCAGGGGTAGCGACGCTGTTTGCGTGCTTAGGAGCCGTCGCGTCCGGCTCTATGACCTGGACTCAGGCCATTCCGCTACTGGTCGGCGGTATTGTTGGTGTCCTCTGGCCGGAGAATGAGAACCTGGGTACTAGCGCCGCAAGCACAGTAGCAAGTGTGGAGCAGTTGGTCATCGCCTATCGCGCGGGTTTGCTGCATGGGGGGGCCCCGCCAAAGGCGATGGTTTCTGAGGCGAATTCTGGCTTGCATGGATCTGTCACGCCATGAGCCGCGGCATGAACCGTCGCCAGTTAATCGCGTATCTCCCGGCGCTCCTCCTGAACGGCTGTGGCACAGGGTTGGGCCCGCTATCTGGTCAATTTGCTTACCGGCCTAGGCCTGCAGGTAGTGAATAGCGCTGCGGTAGACAGCGCCTAAGCGAAAGCGTTCCAGACAGCAATAGCAGACGGGCAAACGAGCCTTATGGCTTTCCACAAACATTAGTGTCCGTCCGGGAAGATGGCGAGTCATTAGAGTCGGTTAGCCCGGGGCAGAAAGCGGGACAATCCCGCCGAAAGTGTAATCGCGTCAATCCAGGAACTCGTAGGCATTCTCCCCATTTCTCCAGATTTCATGACGTTGTTGAACTGGGCTTTTCCGCCTTGTCGGCGTTTAGTCAGGTTATCCCGCTGAGTGTACCATCCGTTCCTGACGGCTCTGCACCGGTTAGCCGTGGTCCTTCTTCATGTACGCCGACATGAGGCAACGCGGTTAAGCGGGATATCGGCCATGGGGAACGTCCTGGACACACAAGCATTTTAGCAGTATCGAGTATGGAGATAATGTACAAGAGGACTGTAGCTATCTGGTCGCAATCGATTATGGAAGACCCGGCTCGGTCGCCCTAAGTATAATCTCCTGTAAGCGGCTGCATCAAAGCTCGGCGACGGGTCCAGATCTCTTTTAGCGCCCGCTCGGAGATAGTGCGCGAATGGATCTCGATTAGATCCTATATCTGCGCCGGACCGATCGACGTACCATCTAACGTCAAACATTGGGGTCGGGCTATACGTCTGAATCCGACGATGAACTAGATAATGTGCCAACGCACTCTCCTCGTCGGCGAGCGAGTTGACCTTCTTGTACCACTCGGGATCAAAATAGATGATGGGACGGCGGCCGGCTTTCTCTCCTTCCACTATGTAATGTATAAGAGGATTGATTCCTATATGCGCAACCTGAGGATTGGTTCTCCGATACCATTCTGTATCGAAATACATGTTCGGCTTTCGTCCTTCTTGCCATCCGAAACGGCAAAAATGCTGCACTGGATCGAGTGATGCTTGCGCTACGTCCGTCCCGTTAACGAGATAGAAGTCAGGGTCGAGCAATCCAGTGGCGGCGACGATTATTACATCAGGATAGGGATGTCGCTCCTCTTTGGCGGCATCTTCCAAAGCACGGGCAAACGGATCCCGGCCAGCCCGAATTTCTGATTGATATGCAGGAAGGTGGCAGACCGCATATAGGTCAGCTCTCGGGGCGAATCGGCCCGTCAGTCGATTTGCAAGGAAGTGGCCCAGCGCGGAGCTTCCCCGAGGAATGGGGTAAGCTGTTCGATACCACTCAGGATCGAAATTGGGGCTTGGCCATCTTCCTGCTTTCTCACCATGCCTGAGATAATGTGTCAGCGGGTCTAGTCCTGCGGCAGCCACGATGGGGTTACACCCAAAGTACCACCTAGGCTCGAAATACTGGTTAGGTTTACGCCCTTCCCGCGATCCAAACGTGACCCAGTGAGTCAGTGGGTCGACGCCCGCGGCGCGTACGTCCGGATTGGTGACCGCATACCACTGTCCATCGAACAGACCGGAGGCCCCTATCTCGCTTACCTGGGGGTTTGGCTGATACAGCTTTGTCATCATGGTGCCCCCACCCTCTCTGACGTCGCGCCCAGGTCAGCTTTCAGGGCTGTGGCAACTTCCTCAATCACTGGCCCCCAAACGCCTGGCGTGCGCTGCCTAAAAAGACGCGCGGTTGGGTACCACGGACTATCGGAGCGATCCAGCAACCATCGCCAATCACTTGCCTTGGGCAGAAGAAGCCAAACTGGCTTACCGAGCGCACCTGCCAAATGGCCAACCGCCGTATCCACCGTAATGACCATGTCAAGATTTGCTATCAGAGCGGCACTTTCCTCAAAGTCTGTTAGGGCAGGTGAAGTATCGAACAGCCCTGGAAATAATGATAACGCTTGAGAATCGGCCGGAGGGAGCGGCTTTTGAAGAGAAACGAAAGTCGTTTGCCCGGCACTAATTAACGGAACCAAATGCTCAAGGCGCAGAGACCGACGTCGATCGTTCGGATGCGTCGGTCGTCCACTCCACGCAACGCCGATCCGCCGCTGCCCCCGAGGAAGGTGTTCATTTAATCGCTCTGCCCAGGCGTCTATGCGAACTCGATCTGGGCTCAGATAGGGCACACCACAGGGTATTGTATCCAACCGAGTATGAAACAGGCCCGCCAAGCTCGAAAGTCGTGAATGTGCTGCGTGTCCGGGTATTTCATTCCACTTGTGGCAGCACACGCCGACCCCGGGGATTCTTGCCAACAGAGGAGCCAACTCAGCACTGCAGCCAAGAATGACCTGTTGGCAGCGTTCCGCTACCATCGGGATATAACGTGCGAACTGGATCGTGTCGCCATATCCTTGGTCTCCCACGAGCAGAATCTTTCCGCCTGGGATACGCATACCGTTCCACGGCGCAGAGGTAATGCGTGGAAGTTGACCGCGGCCTGCTTCTGTCTCGTTGCGCCACTCATACTCTATCCAGCCCGGCTCAAACTCACCACACGCAAGCAGATTTTGGGCTAATGCCAGTCGAGCATCAGCATGGGACGGATTAAGGCCAAGAGCCCGCAACAGACAAGCCATTGCGCGCTCTCGTTCATCAAGGTCACTGAACACAAGGGAAAGATTGACGAGATGGTCCGGGCTATCGGTGGATAGGCGCACCGCTTCCTCCCCGGCAACCAGCGCCTCACGAATGCGGCCAACCGATCGGTAAAGCGAACACAGGTTGGCATGCCAAGCGGCCACGGTTGGACGCTGCTTGAGCGCATGCTCCAGCAGCTCAATTCCACGCTCCGGTTGGCCAGTACGGGCGGCGACAACGCCGAGCAGGGCGAGAGCAGCAGGATGCTCAGAAGCTACCGCGAGTACGTCATTACAGATTCCACTCGCTTCTCCATATCGCTTTGCCTGCATAGCGGATTGAGCACGAGCAAGCGATTGCTCCAGGGTTTCCTTAGTCGATTGAGGCGAGACTGAGGCGGTCATTTAGAATCTGCCAAGCCGAACGCAGGAGGCAGTCGGGAGAGCATGCAGCAGATTATAATTCCTGATAGACTGGTCAATCTCTCCCAACCTCGGCGAAGGATGTCCTATTGTCGGTAATCGACAGCGATTTGTTGGTGTGAGTCTCTGACGCGCGGTGTTCCTCATGCGCGCCAGCTTCGTCGAATAATATGATGTCAGGGAAGTGCCGCTGAGCCGTATGCGACCGCCGATCATCGCAACGGAGGCCGGGAGCGGATGCACGTAAGTTAATTTGTTCAGGTTGCGCACGTTCACGCCTTTCCCCTGCCATTCAAAATGTCAGCAGGCGCGCTATATCCTTGCCTCGTTCGGCCGGCCTGTCGAAATCAATCTCAGGACCGACCGGAACGATGCCATTAGGGTTAATTAGACGATAGCTCAAGTAGTAGTGCTGCTTGATATGCGGCACGTTAACAGTCCGGGCTATCCCAGGCCGCTGGTATATATCTCGGGTGTAAGCCCAAAGGTGCTTGTAATCTGCAAGACGACGCAGATTACATTTGAACTGACCAGAATAAACCAAATCAAAGCGAACAAGTGTTGTAAACAGTCGAATATCTGCTTCTGTTAGCACATCCCCATAGAGGAAACGCGATTGCGAAAGACGGCTCTCCAGCCAGTCGAAGCTTTCGAACAATCGGTTGACCGCCTCCTCATAAGGGCCCTGTGCCGTTGCGAATCCCGCCGTGTACACGCCATTGTTCACGGTATCGTGAACTCGCCGATTAAGCGCGTCGAGATCTTGCCCAAGTGACTTAGGACAGAAATCACCAGCCTTAGCACCAACCCCATCAAACGCGCTGTTGAACATTCGGACGATGTCGGCTGACTCATTGCTGACGATGCTTTGTGTGTGCCTGTCCCAGAGTACCGGAACGGTCACCCTGCCCGTATAGTGTGGCTCGCCTCGAGAGTAGATTTCATGCAGAAACCGGCTATTGAACAGCGGATCGGGGATAACTCCCTCCCCCGGTGTGAAGGCCCAACCCCCGTCGGCCAAAAGCCAGTGGGTGACAGAGAGCGGCACGATAAGTTCTAAGCCCTTGAGCACGCGCATAATCAGGGTTTGGTGTGCCCCTGGGCATGCAAGCGAGACATAGAGATGGTATCGACCTGGCGCTGCAGCAAAACCGTCGTGACCAGTGGGTCCGGGCCGTCCGTCGGGTGTGATCCAGTTGCGGAAAGCACTAATCGGCCGTTCGAAATGGCCAGCAACATTAGGATATGGGCCATCCTGGTCGTCCCAAACGCCGTCGATCAGTTGCCCCATCAGATCCTCTATTTGCAGCAGAGAACAAACTTAGGTTCAGGGCACATCGAGCACCTCCTGTCGAGTTTCGATACCCCGCCCGCGGATGGCATGATGTGTCCAGCACAGACAGTCAAAGCAAATCGGTGCGGCCTATTGACTGGCCCAAACAATTCGGTGCACCCATGCCACCTCTCCGAGCTCGAAGCTACGATCCGGATGCGCAGGATTGAGGCTGCGCAACTCAATCCGCTGAGCGGAACGCCGGGAAAGCTGCTTGGCCATGACCTCTCCCGTAACGGCTCGGAGAATAACGCGATCGTTGCGTCGGATGGGGGCAGCTGGCGAGACGATTACGATGTCGCCATCGCGAAAAACCGGCTCCATCGAATCGCCGCTAATCTCCAGCGCATAACTGTTGGGATCTGCCACGTCCGGCAAGCTCACCTCGTCCCATCCGCCGCCGATTGGATAGCCTCCATCATCGAAATAGCCATCGGACCCAGCCTGGGCGAGGCCTATGAGTGGGATGCGGCGAACCGAGGTGCGCCCATTCCCAGCGCTGGTGAGAGTGCGGGCACCTCTGACCAGAGCGGCAAATCCATCCAGACTGGCGCCTGTCGCCTGAAGCACTTTGGCAACACTCTCCGTACTTGGCCAGCGGGCTCGGCCTTCTGGGGTCCGCCGCTTCGACGGATTGAACGTGGTCGGGTCAAGCCCAGCGAGTTTGGCCAACCCTGAAACGGACAGTCCGTTCTCTGCCGCAAGGGTATCGATCCCACCCCAGACATCTTCATGTTTCATACTAAGAGCCTCTACAAAGGCGCCAGCCTAGCCCCAATCGTGATACGAATTTCCTAGGATTTGGCGCGAGATGGAATAGGAAAAAACACCAGAGGCTTGCGATTGTGTGCAACCTGTGGTTTTATAGCGTCGCTCTGTTCGGCCTTAGCGTGCACTCACAGGGGTAGGATCATGCCCGCTCCACTACGTCAAATCGGTTTGGCCTCGGTGCCCCGCGCCGCAGTGCCCCTTCGGTCGGAGCCATTTCGGAGCGTGGAAGAGGCGTGGTTCTGGACAGTGGCTGCTCTGATCGCACGCCACGAGGGTGCCAGCCATGGCGCGAGATCCGGTAAGGTCACCCGGCCGTGCGAACCGGATGATGTGATAAAGTGCCTGGACAGTCTTTATCGGCAACGGCGGATTGATCTGATTCACGCGCGGATACTGCGGATCTGGGGCGAACGTCAGACCTCTCCCGATTCCGCCCAGGCAGGCGAGCGCGATGAAGCCAGGCTTTGGCGGGAGGCGCTGGAGCGTTTAGAGTGGCCCCTCCGCGTCAAGGGCATAGTTGCATGATCGCCTCTCCAAAGAGGAAAATATTCCTTGACAGCTTTCGCGATCCCCGATAGAAGGAGGGCGTCGGCGGGCAAACCGTGCCCGAGAGACAAGTCCCCCCGCAAAAGGGGCCGCTGCCATGCAGCGGCCCTTTTTGCATGTACAAAGGAACAACTGCCGATGTCTTTCACCATTCGGAACCTTTCGGTTCTAGCCTACGCGAACAGCTTTACTCTATGGCACTACAAGGCTGAGGGTCATCGGCTGGACACGATCGAACAATGTGGATTTTTTGCGGGTGCCGACGAGATGCTCGCTCCCGGCGACATGATGATGGTGTCTGCCGCAGATGGTGCGCGCCTTCTCTGCCTGATGCCTAGCGAGGCTGGCGGCCTTGAAACGCAGGCGGTGACCTAACGGTTCGAGTCATTGACATCTCGTTTCTGTGACGGTCGCGTCCGCCGTCGGTGATCTCATATCGACCGTTCAAGCATAGCCGGGCGAAGCCCATCCCAGCCATGCGCGTCAAGCAAGGCGCGTCTTTTCCATCACTCGGACGTCCTGCCGACCCGCTCAGCACCAGCCGGTGCAGAGCGGACCGGCAGCACGTCTCCAGGTACGGCTGGTTCCACATATCCCGGACGATCTCGGAGCTTCGAGGCCACCCGGCAAGATGGGCGATGTCCCGACGACGAGTTTCGGGGCATAACACCGCTCGATGTCGCTCGCCTCCGCCCTGCTGCCACTTCTCCACCTGATGCCGCCCGAGTCTGCCCACCACCTGACTCTCCAGGCGCTTCGCTTCGGCCCAGCGGGCCAGGATCGCTCGAAAGATGACCCAGCGCTCTCAGTTCGGGCCCTCGGGATCCAGTTCCGTAACCCGGTAGGGCTCGCTGCCGGCTTCGATAAAAATGCCGTAGCCCTGGGCGGACTTGGACGCCTTGGGTTCGGATTCATCGAAACGGGAACCGTAACTCTCCGTCCGCAACCGGGAAACCCACGTCCACGATTATTTCGCCTTGTGGCGGACCGCGCGGTTATAAACCGGATGGGATTCAACAACGGGGGATTAGAAGCTTACATTAGCAACTTGCGGGCGCCTCGCCCGGGACAGCTTCCCATTGGGGCTAATCTCGGCATCAATAAGGAAGGCACCGAGCCAGAACGAGACTTTCCATCTCTCCTTGCGGCCGTGGCGCCCTATGGTACAGTACGCAGTGGTCAATGTCTCCTCTCCCAATACGCTCGGCCTTCGCAACTTGCAAGGTCACAAACAGTTGCGTTCGATTCTCTCAGCGCTGTCTGCGCAGGTTCCGCGCCGGCCGCCTGTTCTGGTCAAGATCGCCCCCGACCTAGGGCCGACGGCACTCGAGGCGGTGATCGAAACCTGTATTGGTTGTGGCATTGAAGGGCTTATCATCTCCAATACGACGATTTCCCGGCCGGCATCGCTGATCTCGCCTCTGGCCCATGAGGGCGGGGGGCTGTCCGGCGCCCCGCTTTTTCCCGTATCGACTGCTATGTTGGCCCGCGCGCACCTGCTGGCGCAGGGTCGCCTGTGCCTCATCGGAGTCGGAGGGGTGTTTTCGGGCGGCGACGCGTTCGCGAAGATCCAGGCCGGTGCGTCGCTGGTTCAGCTCTATACTGGCTTTGCCTATCATGGGCCTGCCTTGATCCCGCGCCTCAAAGCCGAGTTGGCGGCAGCGCTGCGGCAAGCCGGTTTCCGCAGCCTACAGAATGCGATCGGTAGTGATGCGGAGCGTTTAGCGAGAGCCGCCTGATGGAACATCTTGCCCGATTCGCGCCCTTGGCCGAGCGTTTTGACGGCTTTATCCTCGATCTCTGGGGCGTGATCCACGACGGGGTCAATGCCTTTCCCGACGCGGTCCGCTGTCTCGAGCACTTGCAAGCCGCTGGCAAGCGAACGCTGCTCCTGTCGAATGTTCCTCGGCCGAATGCTCCGGTAAAGGCGATGATGCGCCGAATGGGCATTGCCGACGAACTCTACACTGACCTGCTTACGAGCGGCGAGGCGGTCCGAAAAGCGCTGATCGATCCGCCGGACCTGTGGTGGGCCCAACTCGGACCGCGTGTATGGCACCTGGGGCCGCAGCGTGATCGCCCCCTTCTCAAGGGGCTTCCTTTACAACTTGTCGATCGGCTATCGCAGGCGGATTTTATTCTCAATACCGGCCCCGATGATCACCGCAATCCCACAGACATTCTGGCCTTTGAACCGATTTTACAGGAGTGCGCTCGCCATCGGCTGCCAATGGTATGCGCGAACCCGGACGTGGAGGTGATACGGGGTGGGGTTCGCGTGTTGTGTGCGGGTAGTTTGGCGCTCCGATACAGCGCACTGGGCGGAGATGTGCGCTCCTTGGGAAAGCCGGATCCGGCCATTTATCAACCCGCTTTGCAGCGTCTGGCAGTTGCCCCGTCGAAAGTACTTGCGGTCGGTGACGCCCTCCGTACGGACATCGCGGGGGCGGCGGCAGTCGAGCTTCCTGCCTGCTGGGTATTGGGCGGGCTGCATGGTGCCAGTCTGGCGCGTTCAGTAGGCTTTGACACGGAGCGGGCGGAAGAGGAGGCGAGAGCCGCGGCGCTGACTCCACTTGCGACAATCCCGTACCTTATTTGGTGAATCAAATCGTGGCCGGCCCAGTGCTCGGATTCGGAGATCGAGCGCGATTTAGTGGCATTTGAAGTGATCGAACGGCTCGCGACAGGAACGGCAGCGCCAGATTGCCTTGCAGGCGGTGGATCCGAACGCCGCCAGGCACTCTGTTTCGCCTGAACCACAAAGCGGGCAGGTCACCGGGCGATCAGATCCGCGCGGGGGTGGCGGAGCGATCCCGTTATCGCGCAACTTCCGCCGCCCGTCCTCACTTATCCATTCAGTTGTCCACGCCGGAGAGAGGACGGTCAGGACCCGGGCCTTCGGCATACCGGCACGCGCCAACGCCAGTTCGACCTCGATCGCAATCAGTGCCATCGCCGGGCAACCGGAGTAGGTGGGCGTGATCGTGACCTCGACCGACCCGTCCTGAGCGATTTCTACGTTCCGGAGGATACCGAGGTCATCGATCGTCAAGACGGGGATTTCGGGATCGGCAACTGCCGCGGCAGCCCGCCATGCGGCCTCACGCAAGCTGGGCGAGAGGGTGGGCTTGCTCACCAGATGGCACACGGATAACTGCGCTGCAGGTGCTGCATCTCGGCGAGGATATGACCGAGATGCTCGCTGTGCCGCCCTCTGCGGCCGCCGCGTTGCATCCAAGTGGGAGTGATACGGCTGAGCGTGGCATCCTGCAGGACACGGTCCACCACGGCGTCCCAGGCCGCGCATAATGTGGCGGGATCGGTTGCTATGCCTTGCGCAATCAGACCACGCTCGGTCTCATCTGCCTCGAACATCTCACCTGTGTAGCTCCACAGGGCGTCCACTGCATCCTGGGTCCGGCGGCGACTCTCATCCGTGCCGTCCCCCAGGCGGGTCAGCCATTCCGAGGCATGCCGGAGATGATAAGAACTCTCCTTTTCCGACTTCGCCGCGACCGCGGCCAATGCGGGATCGGCTGAGCGAGTCATGGCCCTCCAATAGAGGTCAGCGAAAGCAGAGTAGAGGAATTGTCGCGCGATGGTCTGCGCGAAATCCCCGTTCGGCTGCTCAAGCAGCAGCAGGTTGCGGTATTGCGAGGCGTCGCGAAGGTAGGCGTAGCTATCTTCATCATGGCACGCGGCCTCGGAGAGCGCGGCATAGGCATAAAGAGAACGCGCCTGCCCGATCAGATCGAGCGCAATATTGGCGAGCGCTAACTCCTCCTCCAGCATGGGGGCGTTGCCGGTCCATTCCGACAGGCGATGCCCCAAGATCAGCGCGTCGTCAGCCCTGCGCAGGACATAAAGAACCAGAGGCGTTTCGGCGACGGTGATCGAGGTGGTTGCCATGTTTCCCGCTCGCTCGGGCTACATGTGGCCGACTTCGTCCGGCACTTCGTAGAAAGTGGGGTGGCGGTAGATCTTGTCCGCCGTCGGTTCGAACAGGATGGCCCGATCACCTGGATCGCTCGCAATGATCGCCGCTGAAGGCACAACCCAGATAGAAAGACCTTCGCCTCGCCGCGTGTAAACATCCCTTGCGGCTTGCAATGCCATCTCTGCATCAGCTGAATGCAAGGAGCCGACATGTTTGTGGGACAGCCCGTTGCGGCTGCGGATGAACACCTCCCAGAGCGGCATGTTCGCGGTCGTATTCTCCACTATGCTGCGCTCCTATGCGGCTTCGCGCTGCTCGCACGCCCGGCGCTTGGCAGCGTAGGCGAGCGCGGCCCTGCGCACCCAGTCGCCTTCCGCATGGGCCTTGCGCCGAGCGGCCAAGCGTTCGCGATTGCATGGACCGTTGCCGGCCAGGACTTGGCGGAACTCATCCCAGTCGATGGGGCCGTACTCCCAATGTCCTGTCTCAACGTTGAACGACAGGGCTGAATCCGGAACCTCAAGGCCGAGGTAATGCGCCTGCGGCACGGCGGCGTCGATGAATTTCTGCCGCAGCTCGTCGTTCGAGGTGCGCTTGATTTTCCACGCCATGGATTGATCGCTGTGCTGACTTTGGCTGTCCGCCGGGCCAAACATCATCAGGCAGGGCCACCACCATCGGTCCAGCGCGTCCTGCGCCATCGCCTTCTGCTCCCGGGTGCCGCGGCAGAGCGTCAGCATAATTTCGAATCCTTGACGCTGGTGAAAGCTTTCCTCCCTGCAGATTCGGATCATCGCCCGCGCGTACGGCCCATAAGAGCAACGGCAGAGCGGGATCTGGTTCATGATGGCCGCGCCATCGACCAGCCAGCCGATTGCACCGATGTCCGCCCAGGTTAGGGTCGGGTAATTGAAGATGCTGCTGTACTTGGCTTTGCCTGTGAGCAACGCGTCCTCCATCTCCTCGCGCGTGACACCCAGCGTCTCCGCGGCGGCATAGAGGTAGACCCCATGGCCGCCCTCGTCCTGTACTTTGGCCAGGAGCGCTGCCTTGCGACGGAGTGATGGCGCGCGCGTGATCCAGTTCCCCTCCGGGAGCATACCCACGATCTCGCTATGCGCGTGCTGGCTGATCTGACGGATGAGGGTGCGCCGATAGGAAGCCGGCATCCGGTCGTTTGGCTCGATGCGTACTTCCGCATCGATGCGGGCTTGAAAGCGGGCGAGTTCGGCGGGGTCTTCGACCGGAGCCGTTTCACGCGCATTCAGCGCTTGTGCGTACAAGGCGGCGCTCCCTCCATCTGACACCCCTCAATATAAGCAACGCCAGCACCCAGCGCAGCCGGCCATGTCGCCGCCGGTTCAGCGCTTCGCCCTGAGGGGTGACCAGCCGGTCCCCACGATCGGGTCTCGGTCTCCTGGCCTAACGTGGAGTTGTACTGCGATCAGCAATGCCACCACCGCCGGGACCGAGAGCCCAAGAAAGGCCCAGGTCCAGCCGATCTTCACAACCAGCATGCCGCCGAGTGTGGGCGAGAACGCGGCGCCGACTCCTTGGAACACGTTGGCCGCTCCAAGCGCGGTCTGCGTGCGCCCGCTCCCCCAGGTGTAGTCGGCCACCAGGATCGGTACCGAGACGCCGAGCAGACCAGCGCCACACGCGTCCAGGACCTGGATCGGCAGAAGCCACTCGGGCGTCCAGCCGAATGCGGCCATGACGCCGCGCACGGGGAGCACGAGGCAGGGGATTACGAACAACCAGGACCGCTTAATGCGGCTGCGGACCAAGCCGTTGCTGTGGCGACGGCTACCATCGTTAGTTGCGCCACGATAATGCAGATGGCGAGCCAGCGCGTGGCGTTGCCGTGGCCGATGTCGGCCAGCCGCTGGCCGAGCAGGGGCAACATGGCAGCATTGCTCAAATGGAAGGTCATCAGGCCGCAGCAGAGCAGCAGCACCCGGCGGTCTTTCAGGATTAAGGTGAGGGAGACGTTCGGTTCCCCTTCGGTTCGACCACGCGCACGGTGGTCGTCCACATCGTGACCTCGGATCAGCAGGAGCGAGAGCCCGCTGGCCGCGGCCATGGCGGTGAAAACCCAGAATGCTGCAAGGCCTCCGGTGCTTCCCGCCCACAAGGCAATGGTGACAGAGGCTGCCACGTTCCCCGAGTGATTCCACGCCTGATTGCGGCCCTGTTGGCTAGGGAAGGCGTCCTTGCCGACGATGCCGAGAGTGAGCGCCGTGAGAGCCGGTGCGATCAGCGTGGCCGCGGCCGCAACGCCGGTCTGCGACACCAAGATCGGACCGAACTGCCGCGTCGGTAGCAGGGCCAAGGTGCCAAGCACGGTTACGGCGGTCGCCGCCGCCATCAACAACCTCGGACGGCCTATACGGTCGACAAGCGCGCCCGCTGGAACAGCGAATACCAGCCCGGCCGCTCCGACGGCCGTCATGACGAAACCGATCCGCTCGGGCGACCATCTCGCTGAGCCGGCCAGCCACGTGGCGAGAAAGGGGCCCAAGCCGCCGGCTACATCGGCCAGGAAAAAATTGATGGCAGCCAGTCCACTGGTCGGCGACATGGCTGCGACATGATGATCCCCGCCGGATGCTCAATCGGCGCCTTTTATCACCTTTGCGAAGGCTCACTTCACCGGCGAGAAATCGGTTGGTCGCAAGATGCGATTTTCCTGACTCACCAACAGATCAAGTTCGCCGCCCCGCTTGAGAAATGCTTGCCACGCTGGATCGGCCTGCATGGCGCTGCGACGCGCCTCGCGATCCGCCTGACTCTCATAACCCCACAAATGCACCACGCAGTTCAGCTCGCCTTCCACCGTGGTGAACCAACCGAGACAGCGGCCCAGATACTTCTGTTGCAGTGGCCAAGCCATTTCCTTGTACAGAGCCACCCAGTCGTTCATCTTATTGGGCTTGCATTTGTAAATACGCAGATCGACGATCATCCCAGCTCTCCGTTGCATTGATCGGACTCTTGTCCTCTAGTTTCGCACTGGCTGGAGCCGCAAGGGAAGGGGACGCCTCATGCAACCGATCGTTGCTGTGATTTCGCCGGGCGCCATGGGCAGTGCCGTCGGACGGCGACTGGCTGAGAATGGGATCGAGGTGCGCACCTCGCTGGCCGACCGTAGTCAGGCGAGCGCCGCGCGGGCGCGCGAAGCCGGCATGACGGGCGTGTCCGACGTTCAGATCGCCGCAGCCGATTTCATCCTGTCCATCGTGCCCCCTGGCGATGCATTGGCGTTGGCGGAACGGCTCGCTCCTGCCCTGATCAGGGCCGTCCGCAAACCGGTTTATGTCGATTGCAACGCAGTCAACCCCGATACGGTCCGCGGGATTGCCGCTGTGGTCGCGGCGACCCAGTGCCCGTTCGTCGACGGGGGTATCATCGGACCGCCGCCGCGCTCCGGCGCTCGCACGGTAATTTATCTGTCCGGTCCGGCGGCTGTTGGTGTTGCGGCACTGACGAAGCACGGTCTGGAGATGACCGTGCTTCAGGGCGCGATCGGCGTCGCCTCAGCAATGAAGATGTCTTATGCCGGGGTTACCAAGGGATTCACCGCCCTGGGCGCGATGATGATGCTCGCGGCGGAGCGGGGCGGCACGGAGGCGCATCTGCGGCGCGAGCTTGAGACGAGCCAGCCGCAACTTCTCGCTTGGCTGACGCGCCAGACGCCCGGGATGTACTCAAAAGCCTATCGCTGGGTGGCAGAAATGGAAGAAATCGCAGGCTTCACCGGCGAAGATGCCGCAGCGCGCCAGCTCTTCCTGGCCACGGCGCAGTTCTACGAGCGGATCGCCGCGGATCATGCCGGCCCATGCCGCGAGACCGCGGTACTCGACACATTCTGCGGCTGAGCCGTTGCGGCGGGGAGAGCGGGAATGCTGGGGAAGCTGCTGTTCGCCAGTACTTTGGCAATCGCTGTCGGCTGCGTCTATCCGCTAGTGAATGAACATGCTTCCAGCCCATGCCAGGCGCTGGAGCAACGGGTCGTGACCCTGGAAGGGCCGGCCTCGCCGCTGCACCATCCCGGCTCGGCGCTCGGATGGGCCTTGGCGCGGGCTTACATTGAGCCGTTATCGGCGGGCACTGTTGCCGCTGCGGCCATCAAGGAACGATATCCGGCTTTGCCGCCTCAGATCGGATGCGCGCTCGAGTATTGGACAACTCTGCTTGACCCGGTCGCGCGGGGGCATGCACTCGATGGGATGCTGTGAGACCGCGACGCAGGCGTGCCCTTCCGTTAATGCACCGCACCAGAGAAGGGTTGACGCGTTTTTGACATAGATGTTGTCTATTCGGCATCTGTTGTGCGTCGGGCGTTGGGGTGAAGCCTCTCATCGGAATCAGTTGCTGCACGAAGCAATTCGGCCTGTTCGGGATGCCGAACCACGCTGCGTCGGACACTTATGTTCGGGCCACGGATGGGGTGGTGCGTGGCGTCCCGGTGCTCATCCCCGCGAGCCCCACGGCCGCCTGTGTCGCTACCCTGCTGAATTGGCTCGACGGAATCATTCTGACCGGCAGCCGGTCGAACGTGCAGCCCAGCCTTTATGGTGGTCCCCCGCATCCCGAGGGGGTGCATGAAGACCCGGCGCGGGACTCGGCCACCCTACCGCTGATCCGTGCCGCTGTAGCGCGCGGCGTGCCGTTGCTCGCGGTTTGCCGGGGCTTTCAGGAGCTGAATGTCGCTTTGGGCGGCACTCTACACCAGCGATTACAGGACCTGCCGGACCGAATTGACCACTCGACCCCGTTGCAACCGTCGCCCAAGGTCCGCCAGGGAAAGGCGCACACGATCCGGGTGGTTCCCGGAAGCTGGCTGCACCAGATCGCGAGAGCGACCGGCATTGCGGTGAACTCGCTACACAATCAGGGCATCGACCGCTTGGCTCCGAGGCTGGTGGCGGAGGGCTACGCCCCCGACGGAACAATCGAGGCGGTCCGAGTTGCCAACGCCGCGGGCTTCGCGGTCGGAATTCAGTGGCATCCTGAATACGACTTCCCAACCGACGCCGTGTCCCGCCGGATATTTGAGGCTTTCGGCGAGGCGGTACGCGCGGGATTGCCGATCGGGGCGGCGGCGGACTGATCGCTGACACGCGGCCAGTTTTCGCCAACGAAACCACGTTCGTCCGCGTGCTGCACTTGGCGCGTTACTGCCGAAAGGCGACCCTTGTAGTGCCACGCGTAAAGGGCATCGTGACCAGCGCCAAACGCTGGAACGAAATCGGCATCAGGGCGTTCCTCGCGCCAAATATCGCCGCCTGGGCTGCGCAGACCGCGTATTCACCTTACCGCAGTTCAGGTTTGTCCCACTACTAGGGCGGCGCGGCGGGACGGATCAGCAGCGGGGCCGGGCCTCGCCCCGCGCGGCCGCTCGGCAGCAGAAGCGAGACCCGAAAGCCCAGCCGAGGAGCGACGATGGCGAGCATTGGTCCGGACACCCGACGCAGTGCGGTCAGGGCGGCCCAGGCGGCACTTTCGTCGGCCAGCCACTCCGCCAACCCGTCGGGCCAAGCCGCGCGCGGACCGGCGATGCGGACCATGAGATCCGCTCTACCGGCAGGGCCGAGGGACACCGTGCCACCTCGCGGCAGGCTTTCTGCCGCGACCAGCAGCGCGTTCAGGACGATACGGCCGAGCGCCGGGCATAACTCGACCTCGGCCTCCATCCCGAAGACGTCGAGCGACAACCTGTCTCCGCGGGGTAGCCATGCCGCGAGATCTTTCAGGCGTTGCATACCCATCGGGCGCCCGCTGCCTTCCCAAGCTTCCCGCAGTATTTCCATTCGGCGGCCCAAGGCATGGGCCGCCTCCAGACCAGCGCGGAGCGCATCAGCCGACCGCTCGCCGCCGCGCAGCGCTACTTGCAAGTTGCCGCGAAGCACGCCGATGCTTTCACCCACCTCGTCGCAGAACCGTTGGCACAAAAGCTGCGCGAGACGCAGAGCGTCGTCCATGCCGGTCCCTGTCTCCCCGAACCACGTCTCCCGAACCGCACGTTCTGCCGGCGACGCATTCAGAACGTATCATTAATAATCCGGTTTCCGATAAATGTCGACATTTTTCTTACGATCGGACAACATGCAGTTGCATGCGAGCGCTCTCTGGTTGAGAGTCCCTCAATGCCGCAACCAAGTTCCTTCTCTCCGGGATTATGGGTCCGTCATCCGGGGCATCCCGAGTGGGGCCTGGGTCAGGTCCAATCGGCGATCGGCCACCGTGTGACCGTGAACTTCGAGCACGCCGGGAAAGTGCTGGTCGATACCGGCGTAGTGCAACTCGAACTCTTCGATGACCGGCCGGATACCTCCCTGGCACCGCCCCGGCTTGAAGCCTGACCCGGGACGGCGCAAGTGAAGCGTATGGCAGCAGGCAGGCTAAAAGCGTGATCGACCCGTTCGGCCGCGCGATCACCTATCTCCGCGTATCGGTCACTGACCGCTGTGACCTGCGCTGTGTCTATTGCATGGCGGAGGACATGCAGTTCCTCCCGAAAAAGGACGTGCTCACGCTGGAGGAGCTGGATCGGGTCTGCGCGGCATTCATCCGGCTCGGCACCCGCAAGATCCGGATCACCGGCGGCGAGCCGTTGGTGCGGCGCGACGTGATGCGCCTGTTCGAAAGCCTCGGCGCACGCCTCGGTCGGGGGCTCGATGAGCTGACCGTCACCACCAACGGCACCCAGCTCGCCCGGCATGCCGCCGGGTTGCGCGCGGCCGGCGTGCGGCGAGTGAACGTCTCGCTCGACACATTGGACCCCGGTCGGTTCTCGGCCGTCACGCGCCTGGGGCGGATCGAGCAGACGCTGGAGGGCATTTTCGCCGCCAGGGGCGCCGGCCTCGCGATCAAGATCAACGCCGTCGCGATGAAGGGCGTGAACGAGGACGAGTTCGACGACCTGCTGCGCTGGTGCGGCAGCAACGGCTTCGACCTTTGCCTGATAGAAACGATGCCCTTGGGCGACATCAGCGGCGATCGGACGGAGCAATACCTGCCGCTTTCAGTGGTGCGGGCACGGTTGCGCCGGCGTTGGACCTTGCAGGAGACCGATTATCGTACAGGCGGGCCGGCGCGGTATTTCACCGTGGCGGAGACCGGCCGCCGGCTCGGTTTCATCACGCCGATGACGCATAATTTCTGCGAAAGTTGCAATCGTGTCCGGCTTACCTGCACCGGCACGTTGTTCATGTGCCTGGGCCAGGAAGACCAAGCTGATCTGCGCGCGGTGCTGCGCGCGGAGGCGAGCGATCTCGAGCTTGACGAGGCGATCCAGGAGGCGATCGCGCGCAAGCCGAAAGGACATGACTTCATCATCGATCGCCGTCACGACCGGCCGGCAGTGGCGCGACATATGAGTGTTACCGGAGGATAGTGTTTCGGCGTGGATGACCGCGTCGGTGCGGTCAACCAGATGGGTCGCCGGACTGGCTTAACAGCAGCATGACAGCCCGCCGCAAGCGCAGAATCCCCCCTCTTACCTCGCCCTCGGCACACATCTTTTCGCCCTCGGCGGCAAGGCTCGTTACGTCGCCGGGCGGCGGCGTGCTGGCTGCTTGCACCAGCTCGCTCACACGGTCCAGCAACTGGCGGCAATAGGCCGGCGTATCGGTGGTGATCTGTATCGGCTCCTGAGCCCTCGCCGGCTGGGTAAGAGTTATTCCAAACCCGATAATAACGACGGGAGAGAAGAAGGCAGCGGCAGGAAACCGGGCGAACATCACGAGAGTACTACGTCGCCCCCCGTAACTGGTTCGTGGTAGCCCAATGACAACCCGGTAAACGGCATCAGTCTTTACCCTCTTCGTTGCGCGGCAGCACCAGGGTCGCCGCCACGCCCGGCGCTGCATCGCCGAGACGCAGTTCACCGCCATGCAACTGCGCCACTGCCTGGACGAGGGCCAGTCCCAATCCTGCCCCCGGCGTGCTGCGGGCGCTCTCCCCGCGGAAGAACCGTTCGGTCGCCCGCGTTCGATCTGATGCCGGAATACCCGGCCCCTGATCGGAGATCGTCACGGCAACTCTGGCAGCCTCGGTCCGCCCCCAAATCCGCACCATGCCGCCCGGCGGCGAAAACTTGACCGCATTGTCCACCAGGTTGGCGATCGCCTGCTGCAGCATGTCGCGATCGCCATAGGCGGGTAGATGCTGGGGCGCATCCAGCACCAACCTAACATCACGTTCCTCCGCCACCGCGTCATACAATTCAGCCACCAGGCCGAGCAGCGGAACCAGGTCGAGCCGCGCGAAAGCCGAGCGGCGGGAGCCGGCCTCAATCTCGGCGATGCGGAGCAGGGCCTGAAACACTGCCACGATGCCGTCGAGATCAGCGGTCGCGCGCTCGATCGCAGCACGCAATTCGGCCGGTGTCTCCGCATGCATGGCGGCTTCCTCCAGCCGGACGCGGGCGCGTGTGATCGGCGTGCGCAGGTCGTGCGCGATCGCATTGGACACCTGCCGTACGCCGTCCATCAATCGAGCGATGCGGTCCAGCATGTCGTTAATCGTCTCGGCGAGCTGGTCGAACTCGTCGCCGCGGCCGGTCAGCTTCACCCGCTGGGCGAAATCGCCGCTGGCGATCGCCGCCGCGGTCGCGGAGACATTGGCAAGCGTCCGGCGGAACAGGCTGCGCACCACCAGCGCGCCAATCGTTGCCATGATCAGCACCACGACCATCGCCCAGAGCAGCGCATCAGTCAGCAGGCGACGAAGCTGTGCGCGGTTGCGCACGTCGCGTCCGACCAGCAGGGCGTAGCCGCCAGGCAGATCGTAGCGGCGCAACATGGCGAGCGAGCCGACGCCGGCGCGCTGGACCGGCAGCTCGTACCAGCCGTCGGTCCGCTGCGCTACGGCCGGCCACTGGGCAAGATTGCCGGCCAGCGGGTGCATCGCAGGGTTGGCGAGCAGATAGATCGCGTCGTCTTCGACGTTCTCGGCGAGCCGGTCCTCGATCGACAGGATCAGCGCTGGCACGCCCCCTTCTTCCCAACGCTGAGCCAGCCCGGCAGCATCCGTCCGGATCGTAGCCTCCACCTGCCGGTCCAGCAGGCCGGCCGTCGCCCACCACAAAAACGCCGCAAGCGCAGCGACGCTGATCGCCAGCAACCCGGCATAGATCGCGGCGAAGCGGACGCCGGCGGAGTTGAGGAACACAACGCGGTGCCGCCGTTCCGGCGCGACGCGGGCTTCCTCCGCGCCGGCGTCCTCGACCAGAGCCGGCTGGCTCACGCGGTCTCGGGACGCAGCATGTATCCCGCGTTGCGGACGGTATGGATCAGCGGACTGGCGAACGGCTTGTCCACTTTCTGGCGCAACCGTGAGACATGCACGTCGATCACATTGGTCTGCGGATCGAAATGATAATCCCAGACGCCCTCCAGCAGCATGGTGCGTGTCACCACCTGGCCGGCGTGCCGCATCAGGTATTCGAGCAGGCGGAACTCGCGCGGCTGCAAGTCGATCTTCTGCCCGGCTCGCTTCACCTGGCGTGACAGAAGATCGAGCTCCAGGTCGGCCACCGACAGCTTGGTGACCGGGCCCTCTCCTTTGCCCCGCCGCGTCAGCGCTTCGACACGGGCGAGCAACTCGGTGAAGGCGAAGGGCTTGGTCAGGTAATCGTCGCCCCCCGATTTCAGCCCGCGCACCCGGTCGTCAACCTCGGCGAGCGCCGACAGGATCAGAACCGGCACGGTGTTGTTCTGGGCCCGCAGCGTCTCCAGCAATCGCACGCCGTCGATCCCGCCCGGTAGCATGCGATCCAGGATCACTGCGTCGAAGCTCTCGCTCGCGGCCAGGAACAATCCGTCGCGACCATTGTCGGCGTGTTCCACAACGTGCCCGGCCTCGCGCAGGCCGCGCACGACGAAGCCGGCCACGTCCTTGTCGTCCTCTACCACCAGGATGCGCATGACGTCCTCCGTTGACCTTTCAATCCGATTGTTCCGCTGGCCGGCGGCCGACGGTGACGGGGACCGTCAATTGGTGCCCGCCTCGTCGCACCTTGACCTCCACGGTACTGCCCGGTGCCTTCTCGGCAACGGAACGGATCAGCCCGACAGTCGTTTCCACCCGCCGGCCGTCCACCGCCTCCACCACGTCACCGGTCCGCAATCCCGCCCGGACCGCGGGCCCGCCCGGCATGACGCCGGCGATCTCGACACCGGCGTGCTGGCCCTCATCGCCGGGCAGGTTCTGCACCGCCACGCCCAGCCACCCCCGATCGACCCGGCCGCGTGTACGCAATTCCTCCACCACGGGTCGGATGGCATTGCTCGGGATGGCGAAGCCGATGCCGACCGACCCGCCCGAGGGCGAGACGATAGCGGTCGTCATGCCCACCACGTCACCGGCGAGGTCGAAAGCCGGCCCACCGGAATTGCCCGGGTTAATCGGTGCATCGAGTTGCAAGAAGCGATCGAAGGGCCCTTCACCCAGATCGCGCCCCTCCGCCGAAACAATCCCGACCGTGACCGAGCCGCCCAGCCCGAACGGGTTACCGGCGGCCAGAACCCAGTCACCGACCTCCACCTTGCTCGAAGTCACCCCAACTGACAGCCGGCAACGCACGATTCGCGTCAACCTTAATCACCGCGACGTCTGTCAGATCGTCGGTGCCGATGACATGCGCCGGCAATTGGGTGCCGTCGGTCAACGCCACGGCGATCTTGCTGGCGTGACCGACCACATGGTTGTTGGTGACGATCACTCCTGAGGGGTCGATTATGAAACCGGAACCGGCGCCCATCACCTGCTCCCGCTGATTGCCGAAGCGGCGGCGGAATTCGCGCCCGAGCGGCGTGTCCCGAAGTTCCGGCGGCAACTGCGCCAGCACATCGCCGCCGCTGACCGTTTCGGTGACGGCGATATTCACCACCGAGGGCAGGACCTTCTTGACCAGCGGAGCGAAACTGTCCGGCATCGCGCGCCCATCGGCCCTCTGCGAGGCCATGGTGCTGGCGCAGGCGCTGGTCAGCAGCATGAGGGCCGGCACCAAGGCTCGCGGGCGGAGCCAAGTGCTTCGGACGGCGTGCATAAGGGCGGGTCCTTTCGCGCAGCAGATGGCGTGACGATGCGGTTGCAACAAGAATTTCAGCATGACCGTTTCGTCACCCGGACGGGTGACAGGTCCGGGCGCGCGGCGAGCAAAACCGCGTTGCCTTCGGCCGCCATTGTGGCATGAAGCGCCGGCAGCGCGTCAGCAACAGGAAGATCGGGCGCCATGGCGCTTGGGTATCATCGGCGGTCTGCATCAACCAGCCGTCTGGTTAGCGGCCTGATGCTCCTGTTGCTGCTGGCCGGTACGGCCAGCAGCGGCACTGGAGAGTGCGCCGGCGGCGAGTGCGCACGACACCACCACGTTGGTATCGGACACCGATGCCGTGTCGCCCGGCACGCCGTTCCGGGTCGGCCTGCGGATCCGCCTTGCCCCCGGCTGGCACACCTATTGGCAGAACCCGGGCGAGGCGGGCGTACCCCCGGCATTGGAAATAAAGCTGCCCCAAGGCGCGAAGGCCGGCCCGATCGCCTGGCCCACCCCTCGGCGGGTCAAGGAAGGCGGGCTGGTCACCTACGCCTATACCGGCGAGGTGCTGCTTCCACTCACCGTCACGCCGGCGCCGGGCAACTCGGCCACCCCGGTCGAGGTCAGTGCGACCTGGCTTGTCTGCAAAGATATCTGCGTGCCGGAGCAGGGCACGTTCCGCCTGGATCTGCCGGCGGGCCACGCAACTGCGTCGGCGGAAGCGCCATTGTTCGCGCGCGCGGATCGGGCGCTGCCGATGCCCTCGCCGTGGCAGGCGCGGGTGGCGCCTGACGGGCGGCTCTGGGTGTCCGGGCCGGAGCTGGGAGCGGCGACGGTCGCCAACGCATGGTTCATCCCCACCGAGTCCGGCATGATAAAGGACGCCGCACCGCAGCGCCTCTCGGTGCGCGACGGCAGTTTCGTGCTGGCGCTTACGCCCGACGCGGCGTTCAAACCCGATGAAGGGCTGCGCGGCATCCTGGCCGTGGTGGACCGCACGGGGCAGGAGACCGACGTCGCGCTGAGCGCCGTGCCGGGCCCAGTGCCCGCCGCTCCGGCATTGCCGGTGGCGCGCCTGCTCGGCCTCGCTTTCCTGGGCGGGCTGATCCTGAACCTGATGCCCTGCGTGTTTCCCGTTCTCGCCATGAAAGTGCTGGCCCTGGCAAAGGGAGCGGCACATGGCCGCATGCGCCCGCACGTGTTCTCCTACACGCTAGGGGTGCTCGCCGCGTTCGCTGTACTCGGCGGAACGCTGATCGGCGCGCGGGCTGCCGGAGTGGCCGCCGGTTGGGGCTTCCAGTTCCAGTCCCCGGCCTTCGTTGCCGCGATGGTCTGGCTTCTGTTCGCCGTCGGATTGAACCTGTCGGGCGTATTCCAGATCGGTGCCGGGCTGACAGGGGCGGGCGGGAGCCTCGCCGCGCGCGGCGGCAATATCGGAAGTTTCTTCACCGGCCTTCTGGCTGTCGTGGTCGCGGCGCCTTGCACGGCGCCCTTCATGGCCGCAGCGATCGCCGGCGGCCTCGCAGCGCCGCCCGTGCTCACCATGGCAGTGTTTCTCACTCTGGGCCTGGGTCTGGCCGCGCCCTACGTGCTGCTGGCGGAGATTCCCGGCTTGGTCCGGGTCCTGCCACGTCCCGGTCGCTGGATGGACCGGCTGCGCCAGGTGCTCGCCTTTCCGATGTATGCCGCTGCCGCCTGGCTCGTTTGGGTGCTCAGCCAGGAAGCGGGGCCGGCCGGCGTTCTGGCCGCGGTTACAGGATTGGTGTTGGTGGGCTTCGCCGCCTGGGTGTTCGGCGCGACCCAGGCTGCCGGGCCGCGCACCCGCCGCTTCGGCCAAGCCCTTGCAGCAGTTGGCCTGTTTGGGCTCGCGGCGATGCTGGGCGGAATCGCCGGTATGCCGCCGGTGACGCCGGCGGCATTGGCCTCCGCCGGCAGCGAGCCGTTCTCGCCGGCCCGCCTGGCGGCACTCCGCTCAGCCGGCCGGCCGGTCTTCGTGGACATGACTGCAGCATGGTGCGTGACCTGCCTGGTCAACGAACGCCTGGCGATCGATACGCCGGCCGTGCAGCAGGCCTTTGCGGACCATCAGGTGGCTTATCTGAAGGGAGACTGGACGCGGCAGGATCCGGCAATCACCAACTTCCTACGCGCCCATGGGCGCGACGGTGTTCCGCTGTATGTGTATTTCCCCCCGCGCGACGGCGTGGCTGTCATACTGCCGCAGATCCTGACGCAAGCCGACCTGTTGCGGCAGCTCGCCGGCTGAGATGGCGCCGCCCGGCCGGCGCGACCTGCTTCGTCTCGGCGCCGGCGCCGTCTCTGTCGGTCTGTTGCCGCCCTCGATCCGGCGCGCCCTGGCGATGCCAGCGGCTGCGGGTAGCGGCACGATCGAGGACGTGCAGCACATCGTGGTGTTGATGCAGGAAAACCGTTCCTTCGACCACTATTTCGGGCATTTATCCGCTGTGCGCGGCGTCAACGACCGTTTCCCGGTTCGCCGCGCCAACGGCAAGCCGGTGTGGTTCCAGCCTCGTAAGGACGACCCCGCGGCCGAGGTGTTGCCGTTCCATCTCGCGACGCAAACCACCAGCGCGGAATGCGTGCTCGACCTCGATCATACCTGGTACCCGACGCACGGCGCGATCGCCGCTGGCCGCAACGATCGCTGGCCCAGATACAAAACCGACCTCACGATGGGCTATTACACGCGCGCCGACATACCGTTCCACTATGCGCTCGCCGACGCATTCACTATCTGCGACAATTATTTCTGCTCCACACCGACGCAGACGCATCCCAACCGGATGTATCTGATGACCGGTACAGTTGATGCGTCGGGGAAAGGCGGCGGACCGCTGCTCGACAACGCCGATTACGTCAATCGCCAGTTCGAAAATGGAACGCTGCCGCCGTTCACCTGGACGACCTATCCGGAGCGGCTGCAGGCGGCCGGAATTTCCTGGCAGGTGTACCAACAGGGGATTTCGCCAGACAAGGAATACGACGGCAATTTCGGTCTGAACGTGCTGATGAATTTTCGCCAGTTCATCGACGCGCCACAGGACGCCCCACTGCACCAGCGTGCCATGGTGCGGTGCACTCTGGATGACCTTGCGGCGGATGTGCGCGGCGGCCGCCTGCCGCAAGTGTCCTGGGTGTTGCCGCCGGCCGCGTTTTCCGAGCACCCGCGTTGGACCCCGGGGTATGGCGCTGTTTATATCGCGCGCGTGCTGGATGCGCTGACTGCCGACCCGGAGGTGTGGGGCCGGACGGCGCTGCTGATCATGTACGACGAGAACGACGGTTATTTCGATCACATCGTGCCGCCGCAGCCGCCCACCTCGGCCTTGCCAGGCAAGAGTACCGATCAGCACCGAAGGCGAAGTGCATGACTACGTCAATCCGCTCGATGCCGCGCGGTTTCATGTCGATCACCTGCCCTACGGGCTTGGTCCGCGAGTTGCGCTGCTGGCGATCTCGCCCTGGAGCAAGGGTGGTTTCGTCTGTTCCGAGGTGTTCGACCACACTTCGGTGATACGCTTCATCGAGCGCCGGTTCGGGGTGACCGAGCCCAACATCACCCCGTGGCGGCGCGCGGTGTGCGGCGACCTGACGTCGGCCTTCGATTTTTCGGCGCCTCGCGAGGGCAGCCCGTCGCTGCCGGATACGCGGGGCTACCTCATGTCGGTCGATGCATCCTGCGGTCTGCCGAACCCTGTCGTCCCGGCGCGAAGCATAGGTGCCGATGTCGGTGCGCAGGAAGCGGGCGTGCGCCCGGCAAGACCGCTGCCCTACGACCTTGCCGTGGATGAGATCGCCGGTGATCCGGATGTGCTGACGTTACGCCTGGCAAACCACGGCACCGCGGCTGCGTGCTTTTATGCATATCGCGAGGACACCGACGAGACGCCGCGCCGCTATACGGTAGGCACCCGTGTGGAGCTGACCGAACTCGTTTCCGTTGCGGGGGACCGATGTGCAGGTGTTCCATGTCACCGGGCCGAACGGTTTTTTTCGCGCGTTCCGGCGCAGCGGACCCGCGACTATGCGGGTCGAGACGCGCCATATGCGCGAAACGGGCGGGCTTGCGCTGACACTGATCAATCCGGGCAGCGCTGCACTTACCGTGCAGGTCGCCGACAATGCCTATGGCCAGTCAGCCCGCACGGTCACCCTGCCGCCCGGCGCGTCGGTACAGCAGAGCTGGGCGTTGCAGGCCAGCGGCTTCTGGTACGATCTAACTGTGAGTGTCGCGGGCACTACTCGCGAGGAAATACGGCTTGCCGGGCATGTCGAGACCGGTACTGTCAGCATCACGGATCCCGCGGCAACCGCCCCCGTCCTTGCATAGGATTCGATTACTTCCGTTCCTTTCGCTCCTCCTCCCGCAAGGACGCCGGCGAGGTCTGGAAGAAGCGGGCAAACTCGTACACCGTCGTGTCCTGTTGGTTCCAGCACACATAGCCGCGGCAGTCATGCGGCCGCGCCTCATAGACGGTACACAACCGGTCTTCGCCCAGGAACTGACATGTGTCATAGCCCGACTTGATCCGCTTGGCGCCTTTGCGCGTCGTCTCGACAATGTGCTTCTGCTCGAAAGAGCGCACAGTCAGGCCGAGAAATCGGGCCAGCCGCCTTATATCCGCCCGGCTCACCTCGACATAACCGGCCATGCGGCAGCAAAGGCTAGGGCATTTCAGACAATCGAGCTTGTGGCCTGACATGGTCCATTGTTGGCGGAGGCGCTTCGGTAAGCAATAGTCGGATCATGGCAGGTGTCGGCGCATGAGCATGGTGACACTTTTCGGTGAGGCGGGTTGGGCCGCGGTGCTCGGACAGACCACCGCGCCGGCGGATCGGGACCGCATCCTTCCGCACCCCAGCGCGCCACTACCGCGCCGGCAGCGGCGCTGGCCCGACCTGATCTGGGCGTTCGTGGTCGGCACCGCGGACATCTTCCTGAGGCGTTGGCACGGCGTTCGGGAATTCACCCGCGACCCGTCCTGCCTGTTGCGGATTTCGCACCTGGAGGCCCCGCGCGACATCACATTGTGCGACGGCACCTGCATCCGCGCGGGCGAGCCAATCCTCATGCTGCATATCTGGAACGAGCACCTCCCGCGGTTTTTCCGCCGAGGCGCCGACTTCCGCTGGGCCATGCTAGTACGACGACACATGGCGGCCTCGCTCCGGGAGCTCGCCGACCTGCTGGACCATGACCCGGCAATGGGCGACGTGCGCGCGGTCTATGCCTGCGTCGCTCTAGGCCGGCGACGGCGGCGCTGGCAACTCCGCCATGCGGCCACCCGCTTCGGTTTCGAACTGATGGAAGCCAGCGGACCGTCCGGCCTGCGCGGACTGGGCGAGGATATGTTGCTCTGGGCCTTTGCCCGCGCCTTCAATCCGGCAGCCTTGCGGCGGCACTGCTTCCGACGCACGCGTGCCGAGCTTTGGATCTCGCGCGCTACGCTGTTGCACCGCTATGGGCAGACAAGCCGCAGACGCCCGGTGCAACCGCCGACGCATGCCGCCGCCGCCGAATGATCACGGACCTGGGGGCGAGCGCCGCTCCCCGGTTGGCGGCTGGCCGATCGCCATCACCGGCATGGTGCTGGCGCTGCTTGCCTACACGCTGCGCTACACGCTCATTCCGTTTGTTTTCGCCGCGGTGATCGGCTTCGTGCTCGAACCGGTGATGGCCTACTCGGCCCGGCGCATGAATGGCCATCGCTGGCCAATGGCCGTCCTGCTCAGTTTGCTTATCATCGGCGGCGTGACGTTCGGGGCTTGGTGGATCGGCACGACTGCCTACAACGATATGGCCCGCGTGGCCGCCAGGCTGCCGAAAATGATCGACGAGGCCTTGCGCAGCCTGGCCGGACCGCAAGGCTTCGAACTGTTCGGCAAGGATTATACGCCGCAGCAGCTCAGTACCAGTGTCGAGAACGACGCGACGCAACTGTTTCAGGCCGCCCAGGTGGTGCTGGCATTACGGATCGGCTTGGCCACCCTGGCCGGCGTCGTGCTGACTTTCGTCTTGGTGCCGTATTTCCTCATATCCGGCCCGCGGCTGGCGGCCGGTGCGTTGTGGCTGATCCCACCAGAGCGGCGGCATGGCGTGGAGGAGATGTTGCCGAAATTGGTGCCGATGCTGCGGCGCTATGTGGTGGGACTGGTATGCGTGGTTCTGTACACCGCGTTCACAGCCTATATCGGCTTCGGGCTCGTGTTCCATCTACCGGCGGCCGCACTGCTCTCGGTGGTGGTCGGGTTTTTGGAACTCATCCCGGTAGCGGGACCACTGACATCGTTGCTGCTCGTCGGGCTGACGGGGTTGCAACACGGAGAGCTGACCGCCGTGTTCGTCATGCTGTACGCCCTGGTGCTGCGGCTTTCGATCGACAATCTGGTCGGACCGATCGCGTTGGGCCGTTCGGTGACGGTGCATCCCGTCGTGGTGATCTTCGCTTTCATCGTCGGGATGATGCTGTTCGGCATCATCGGGCTGCTGCTGGCCGTGCCGACGGCAGGCTGCATCAAGCTGATCCTGGAGCACTATTACGCCGAGCCTGTCGGTCCCGAGGATACCGCACGCGCATGAAGGATTGTCCGAGCTTCCGCACCGAGCGGTTGTTGCTCCGCCCGCGCGAACCCGCGGACCTGGAGAAGTGTCTCGCCATGGACCGCGACAAGGAGGTGACGCGGTTCATTGCCGGCCCCTGGCGCGATCCCGCGGCGCACCGCACGTTCGTCATCGAACGGATCAATCACCCGTACCCGCCGGGGATGGGCTACTGGACGATTCTCACCGACGGTGCGTTTCTCGGCTGGGTCCTGCTGACGCCACTCGATCTGCTCGGCCCGGAGATCGAGATCGGTTGGCGTCTGCAGCGTCGTGCCTGGGGCCGCGGTTATGCGACCGAAGCGGCCCGCCCGGTGCTGGCGCACGCGCTTGGCGGGCTGCGCCTGCCGATGGTGGTCGCCGACATCGATCCGCGCAACACCGCCTCGATGGGCGTCGCGCGCAAGCTGGGGATGCGTTACGTCGGGCCGGCGGCTTACGCCGGGCGGACGGTCGCGCGTTATGCCGCGGATGGTGGTTGCGGCCCGTCCGCTCCCCTATCTTAAGCCGATGCATGACATTCCAGCCTTCCTCGACAGCGAACGACCGGGCGTGCCCGACATCGTCGTGGCACGCGGCATCACGCCGTTTTTCCTGCCGCGCCAGCCGGTGCGGGGACGGCTGATCCGGCTCGGGCCGCTTGCCAACGCGTTGCTGACCCGCCACGACAACCATCCGGCTGTGCGGCGCCTGCTGGGCCAGGCGCTAGCGCTTTCGGCTGGGCTTGCCTCGGCGCTCAAGTTCCGCGGCTCGTTCAGCCTGCAGGCGAAGGGTGACGGTCCTGTTTCCCTGCTGCTAGCCGACTGCACCGATGGCGGCGCGCTCCGGGGCTATGCGCGTGCCGACGCCGGGCGCATCGCCGCCGCTGTCGCCGGCGACCACACGCCCAGCGCCGCAAGGTTGCTCGGCGGCGGGTATCTGGCGTTCACCGTGGACCAGGGACCGGAACAACACCGCCATCAGGGGATCGTCAGCATCGAGGGCGCCACGCTCGCCGACATGGCGTTGCATTATTTCCAGACCTCCGAGCAGTTGCGCTGCGCGCTGCATCTGGCCTGCGCCGAGACGTCAGCGGGCTGGCGCGCCGCGGCACTGATTTTGGAGAAGATCGCCGGCGCCGGAGGAGTGGACCCGGCGATGTCGGAGGACGAGCAGGAGGAGAGCTGGCGCACTGCGACGATGCTCGCGGCGACGGTCACCGACGCCGAGTTGCTGGATGATGCTCTGGCGCCGGAGCGGCTGCTGTATCGCCTGTTCCACACTGAGGGCGTCGCCGCCGACCGGGCGCGCGCCCTTTCGTATGGTTGCCGCTGCTCACGGGCCCGGCTGGCCGGCATTCTGGAAGGCTTCCCGCCGGATGACCTGGACCACATGACGGTCGAGGGCGACATCGTCATGACCTGCGAGTTCTGCAATTTCGACTTCCGGTTTCCGCGCGAGGACGTGGTGAGCCGAGTCACACGGCATTAGAGCATGATCGCTTCTGGTAGGCGAAGCGATCATGCTGCGATGGCCTGCTCCTATCCGGGAGATCGCAGCAGGACGGGCCCGCCGACGGGCAGCGACTCCCGTGCACCGGCAATCGACGCGGCCGACCCGAACCGGTTTCGCTGTTGATCGAACTGTCGCTTGCGGCGCGCCGGTTTTCTTGTGCGCTCGAGGCAGCCACACGATGGCCGAGCATTGACCCTGCGGCGCAGCTTTGCTCCTGTCCGGTTGCTCATTGCCCGGAGATTGTCGGCATGCGCGCCCGCTTGTGCTGGTTCGCCCTGTTGCTTCCGTTGCTGCTCACGGCCTGTGGGGGTGGGGAAGCCCCGCCCGCGATACAGGGACCGCCGCTCGATTTCAGCTACCTGCGGGTGCTCGACCTCAACGTCGCGACGATCCGCATCGAGGACCGGTATGTCCCCTCGGGTGCGCCGCCCGATGTGACCCAGCAGGACCCGATCTCGCCGATCGCGGCGCTGCATCTGATGGCGCAACAACGGCTGCGGGCGGGCGGCACGGCGGGTCAGGCGGTGTTCGTCGTGAACAACGCCAGCATGATGCAGACCGGCGAGACGATTACCGGTGCGTTTTCGGTGACCTTGAACATCTATACGTCGGCCGGAGTACGGGCGGCATTCGCGCAGGCGACGGTCACGCGGCAGATCGCCGGGTTCGGTGGCGACCTGCAGGGTGCATTGGCGACGCTGACGCGTCAGCTCATGCAGCAGATGAACGTCGAGTTCGAGTACCGGGTGCGCCGGTCTTTGGGCGAATGGCTGCTGCCCGGCGGGGCGGCGCAACCGGTGACGCCGGCGCCGCCCCCCACCGTGGCGCCGCCCGTTTATCCGCCGCCGCCGGCCTCCCCTCCGCCACCAGGGGCGTCCTCAGGCCAGCCAATATCGCTGGCTCCGCCCGGGTCGCCGCCGCCGGCACCCTACCCGTCGGAACCATACTCAGGTGGAACACCCAACACATCGGGGCTGCCCGTGCCACTGGGACCCGCCGCGTCGCTGCCACAGCCGACCACCAGTCCGCCGCCGCCGATGCCGTCCCTGCCGACGGCGCCACCGCCGGCAGCCTCGGTGTCGCCCGCGCCGCCCCCGCCGCCCGCGAACCCGCCGTTGCCGCGGCCCCTGGGACCACCCGCTAACTTGCCGCCGCCGGGGCCGGTCGTCGATTAGATACCTACTGCGCCGCTACCGCCCTGACATGCGGCCTGTCGGCATGAATGTAGAGCGATGGGCGGTCCGGCTTGGCCTGCGTCGGCGGGGGCAGCGGCAGCTCATAGGCGACCGGCTTTGCGTGATCGGCGAGCAGCGCCTTCGGATCATAGACGCTGTTGAAGTGGAACATATTACGGATGAAGTTGGTTTGCCCCTTCAGCGCCAGCTTGGCGAACACGCCGGAGGCCTGCCGCAGCGTGCGCCAGCCGAGATGCTTGCGGTTGAGCACCTGCTGCGTGGTGGTGAGTTCGCGGTAGAACTCATCGAGCGGCAGCGTGGTCGGCAGCACGCAGTGCTGGATGTCGAACAGGCGGTAATCGCGCGAGGTGAGCTTGCGCGATTCCGTGACCCAGGTCTCGGTGCCGGGATACGGGGTGTTGACGCTGATATTCACCACGTCGGGGATTTCCAGGCACCACTGACGCACGGTTTCGAATCGCGCATGGTCCCAGTCGGGGTCGGCGATGATGTTGATCGCGACGTTGATGCCGAGCGAACGCGCGTAGTCGAGGGCCTCGAAATTGGCCGACAGCGGCACGCGTTTGCGGAACTTCCTGAGCCCTTCCTCGTCGATCGCTTCGAGGCCGAGGAACATCATCTTCAGGCCGAGCTTGCGCCATTCCCGGAACACCTCCTTGTGGCGCAGCAGCACGTCGCCGCGGGTTTCCAGGTAGTATTGCTTGCGGATGCCGCGGCGGGCGATCGCCTCGGCGATCGCCATGCCGTGTTCGGCGCGGACAAAGGCGACGTCGTCCACGATGAACACGCCGGGCTCGGGGATGGCCGCCAGGTCATCGACGATGCGTTCCGGCGATTTCAGCCGGTAGCTGCGGCCGTAGAACGTCCAGGCGCTGCAGAACGAGCAGTCCCAGGGGCAGCCGCGGGAAAACTCGATCGAGGCGGCGGGGTCGAGGGTGCCGATGAAATACTTGCGCCGGTGCCGGAGCAGATGGCGCGCGGGTTGCAGCGCGTCGAGGTCGTCGACGAACACCGGCCGCGGCCCTTCGGCCGTGGACGTCACGGCGCCCGGCACGGTCGCCATGGAGCGTCCCGCCGCGATGGCCGCGAGCAGCGCCGGCAGCACCGCCTCGCCTTCGCCCTTCAGCACGCAGTCGATCGCGCCCTCCCCGTGTTCCAGCATCGAGCGCGCGGTGAAGGAGACGCTGTGCCCGCCGACCACGATCAGCGTGTCCGGGTGGCGGCGCCTGGTGGCTTTCGCCAGGTCGACGATTTCCGGCACGTTGGCCAGGTAGTTGCACGAGAAAGCTATCAGGTCGGGCCGCCAGCGGTTCACCATGCGGTGGTAATCGCGATGGGTTGCCACCTGGAGATCGAGCAGCCGCACCTCGTGCCCGTCGCGGACGGCGGCGGCCGCGACCAGCTCCATCCCCAACGGTTCGAGCCGCAGGAAGACCCGTGTGTACATCAGCGGGCCTGGGTGCACCGCAAGCACTCGCATCGGCGATGTCTCCTTCGGCTGCGATGGTAACCCTCCAGATCGACGGCGAAGAGTGCGCTGGCGTATTCGTGAACCGCGGCCGCCCCGCTTCATGGAATCAGCAACGTGTCCCCGGTTCAGGCGGTTTGCGCCGTTCGGGTGGCTGATCGCGGGAGTCCGCTCTCTTGCCGCACGGTGCGGCGCTCCGGACGGTCCGGCGCTCCGGACGGTCCGGCGCCGGTGACCAGGGGTGCGATGGCGGCGCGGGGCTCGGCGCACGCACCGGAGCCCCGGGGGCGCGGCAGCGGCGCTTGGCCGGGCACGAAGCGGGGAGCGGTCGTGCTGCCGCCGGCGCCGCGGTTGGAGCGCAGGTGCGAAGGAGGCGCGCGGGGGTGTTTGCGCATCCCGCGCCCTGCGATCCGGCATGGCCGAATCCGGACGGCGGGGGCCGCCATGCGCTGGCCCCGCGGATCACGCCTGGAAGCCGCTGGTTCAGGGCGGGCCGGTGGCGGCGGCGAACGGGGTGGGCGGGTGTGATCGCGGCGTCGCCAACTGCGCACGGGCCTGCGCGACGCCAAACGTCCGATCCCACACTGCGATCAAAAAGCCGGCGAAGTTGCCGCCGTACTCGGTGATGGCGCGATGCAGCTCCCGCCACAGTTCTGGTTCCAGGTGGCCGGGCAGGATGCCGAGATCGCGGCAGATCTCGGCGAGCACCGCGCCCACCGGCCGGCGGCGCAGCAAGGCGGCGATCTGCTCCGGCGTGGGCAGCGGCACGACATTATCCGGCGCTGGTTCCGGGCGGACAGGTGCGGCGCCTGGGTGTGGCTGACGTGCGGGGCGAGGGCGACCGCGGGGCGGACGGGGTGATGTCCTGGCCCTGGGCGGCGCGATGGGCGAGCCGTTCTTCCAGTGCGATGGCGAGCCGAAGGCCGCGGGTGATTTGGGCGAGGATGGCGGCGAGATCGGTGGTGCCGAAGGGCTTGGCGAGGAGTTTGAAAGCGGGGGTGCCGGCCTGCTGGCGCAGCCTGTCGGCGAGGTCCTTGCCGTAGCTGATGAGCCGGCGCGCGAGGTGGAGGACGCGGCCGATGCGCGCGGGTGCCCCGCTGGGCGCGCCCGCCCCGCTGGGCGCGGACGCCCCGTCGGCCGGCGCGGGGTTGCGCGGGGCGTCAGTCTGGACGGGTTGAGCGGAGCCGGTTGGCGCGGGCATGAACGGAACAAGAACATAGGTGTGGGGCAGAAGTCAAGGAATTTGTTCCTGAGCGAAGGGCCGAGCCATGCCGGCGGCAATCTATCCGGGATCAAGTTGTGTTTTGACGAAGCCCTCTCGGTTGACTGTCCGTTCGGCCACCAGGGGCGGACAACGCTGTATTTCCCCACCAACTGGTTGCATTGCTTTGGCTGTTGGCGTCCACAGCACAACGTCTGCGCCGGGCGGCCGCAGGCCATCGGCGGAGCCGAGGGGATCCTGCTGAGTGCCGTCACCGCGCCAGGGTAAAGTCGAGAACGGGCGCAGCGGTTCGAGCCATTCGGCGTCGCCCTGCCGCTCATCAAACCGGACGTGCGGATTTCCCGCGTCCGGCTTCCCGACTGGCTTCACCGGAAGGCCCACGACAACGCTTTCAGAGCTTCCGCCCGAAAGGCGACAGCGATGGCGATGGCAGCGACTTTCACGGCCAGAGGCGCAAGCACGATACACATGCCAGTGTGACCGACCCGGAGAGCCGGCTCTATCGCAAGGCCGCCGGGCGGGAAGCGAAGCTGTCCTATATGGGGCATGCCGTCATGGAGAACCGCCACAGCCTGGCGGTCGCCGGCACGGTCACGCAGGCCGACGGCACCGCCGAGCGACGGGCCTCCGAGGCGATGCTGAAAGCCCGGCGCTCAAGGCGGCCGGAGGCCGCATCACCGTCGGCGAGGACAAGGCTTACGACACCGCCGATCACGTCGCCGCTTTGCGCGACCTGGGGGTGACCCCGCACGTGGCGTGCAATGATGCCGAGACCAAGCCCGGCAGGCGGCGGCGCAGTGCGATCGATGGCCGCACCACGCGACATGCGGGTTACGGGATGTCGCAGACCCGCCGGGCGATGATCGAGTGCATCTTCGGCTGGGGCAAGCAGCACGGGACGATGCGCCGGAGCAAGCATCGCGGCCTGGCTCGCGTTGCCACCGACTTCCTGCTGAACCTGATTGCCTACAACCTGATCCGCATCCCCAAACTGCTGCGTGCATAAAGCAGGGGTCTGGGCCAATGGCAGCCGAGCCGCGTCGGAATCGCGCAGCACGGTGCTGCTGGGCCTGGTCAGGGGCAAACAACCAGAAACATACAATTCTAAATGCAATCGATCCGGTCACCGGGCGGGTTTTTCAGCGAACTGCTAGAGCACATCTTCGTTGTCCAGAATGTCATTGCCCATTGGGGATGCCGACGGCGCCAGAGATTTTTTGACACAACCGCTCTGGCCAGCAACCTCCCAGGACGGGAACACGGTCCGTCTTACTTGGCCCGCAGCTTGTCTATCACGAAATTCGTCACCGGGCCGACAAGCGTCCCAAGGATCGGCGTGCCGAAGGCGCTCCCCACGGCGCTTGCTGCCGGCGGCACCAACTCCACTAGTCCGTCCACCAGTTTGGCCATTACCCCGTCATTCGCATCCTTGCCTTTGGCCGCTTCGTGCTTCAGCGCTGCCAGTTTTGCTTCGGCCTCCAGCTGCACCTTAGACGGCGCGGCTTTGATTGCGTCGTGCACCGGACGCAACGCGTCATCGAGCGCAGCGGCAGAGGGGCCGGCAACGGTCTTGTCGCGGCCGACGATGTCACCAGCGACGGTGCCGATCGTGCCGGAGATGTTAACACCGCCGCTCTGACCGTGTGACGTACTCTCGTTCATCGTCAGCCTCCCGCTCCCAAGGAATGCTTGTTCATTCCCAGAGTCAACTATTTGTAATTCCCCGACGTTGGTATTTCCGTCGCCATGCGAAACGTTGCCGAAGGTCGAATTTCCCCCAGAAACTACGATGCTCAATTTGCCGGCGCTCATTGCTTTTGTTCTCCTCTAACTGTTGCGGCAACTCTGTTCATAGCTCCTTGGACTACATTGCCCATATTTACCCGACCACCAGAAATCGAAATGTTCATAACCTGCATGCGTTGTGCTTTGATATCACTGGTGTCAATGTCGTAGTTTTCGAGTACAGTAACCATAGCATTGAACACAGTATCGTGGAGACATCGTACCCGAGTTGCAACGTCAATGTCATTATATGCTGCTGCATAAACCGTACGGATGTGCGATACGACATCGTACTTCTTGCGCAGGTAAGGAATAATCCAGAGCCAAATCGTTAACGGTGACCAAGCAACGAAATTAAACTGCTTATCATGATCCACATAACCGCCCGCGAGAACCCACCAGCGAACCGATTGAACCTTTCCGTATTGCGACAGAGAGAGCAGCAGCGTTACATTCGTTCCTCGCCGTGTTTGCTGAGCCTCTGCCTTAAGGAACTCTCGGCTCTCAGTGCTGCTAAGGTTCCTGTCGATATCGATGATTCTGACAGGTTCAAGGGCCGACACTGGCGTTCTCGACTTGAGCTCGCGCTCAATCGTCCCCATTATTTCCTGTGTCAGTTGCTCCTCATGGTAGAAGACGTGCTGAAAATCCCCAAAGATCTCGCCGTAGAATCGGAAGGGAAAGTTCTTCTTGAACTGCGTGGGGCCGTTCCGAGCGTTCTCTATCTCGCGGTGACAGATTGCATGGGCAATCACCCACAGGATGGCGGATGGAATCAAGACTATGCCCCACGTCACAAAGGCTGCCGCTAAGTATATAGCAGCAGCAATAATAAATGATCCTGGCCTAACCCCTCTGTTTACGTCCCCCGAGGAATCTATTCTCACCACGGCCTCCAACGGTTCTGCCGGACCCGGCGCGCGGGCGAAGTGAAGCAGGCGCGACTTTTCAGCCCGTCGACGCTTTGTGCAACATAGCACAAAAGCTGCCGGTAAGCAGTGAGCTGATTCACAGGTTTGCTCGAGCGCTGCCGGGCGTGAGTCCTATGCCCGAGGCCCTGCGCGCACAATTCAAGCAGACCGTTTGAAAACTCGGCTCCACGCTGGGGAGCGCAAGATAGGCTCAGTGCTGCCCGCCTTCCCGCAACGACGTGCTCGCCGCTGTGTTGATGGTCCGGGCGCCGCTGGCAGGCTGATGAACTTCGGCACAGCACGCCTTCGCGCCAAGCTGGCCCGGGTGGCAGCAGTGCTTATACAAAGGAGCGGACACTAGCGACGTGGCAAGCGGCCAAGCCTCAGACAGCGTCGGCTCGCCGCTCTCGTCGGGGTCGCACCGACGCTCGACAGACAAGACAGTCGCTCAAGCGATCGCGCTCTGGAAGTTCAGCCGTAGGCCGGGCTCAGGCCAGTCGAGCGCGCCGAGCCGCCCGGTCTCGGACAGGGTGACGAAGGCGGTGCGCAGCGCCGGGCCGCCGAAGCAGAGGTTGGTCGGATGCGAGTCCGGCATCGGCACCTGACGGACGATGCGGCCGTCCGGCGCGATCACGGTGATGCAGCCGCTGACCAAAGTGGCGACACAGACATCGCCGTTCGCCTGCACGGCCAAGCTGTCGAAGCGCTGGTAGCCGGGTAGTCCGGCCACCAACCGCCCGCCATGCGGTGAGGGGAACGGCGCCTTGCGCACCACGCCGGGTGCCTCGACATCGAAGGCCCAGAGCCGCGCCGGCTCGGTATCCGCGACATAGACCACCGTGCCGTCGGGGGAGAGCCCGACGCCGTTGGGGCTGAGGATCGGGTAAGCGGCTTCGGTGATCCGCGAACCGTCGGGCAGCGCATAATAGAACCCGCCATGGTCGCGGTGGCGGGGATATCGCTTGCCGAGATCGGTGAACCAGAAGCCGCCTGCCGAATCGAACACCAGGTCGTTCGGGGCGGACAGGCGGTGGCCGTTGCATTCCGTGTAGAGCGTGCGCAAGGTGCCATCGCGCGGGTCGATCCGCTGGATCGAGCCGCCGGCGTAATCCGGCGCCGGAGCAATGGCCATGAAATGGTCCGGGGGATACAGCCCGCCGCCGTTGTTGCAGCAATAGAGCGCGCCGTCCGGACCGATCGCCAGCCCGTTCGGCCCGCCGCCGGTCTCGGCGAGCACGGTTTTGGTTCCGTCCGGCGTCACCCGCCAGACGCGGCCCTGTCTGATGTCGGTCAGCACGACCGCGCCATCCGGCATGACCACCGGGCCTTCGGCAAAGCCGAAGCCGCTGGCAAGGATCTGCACGTCACTCATGGCGCGGACCTCCGTTTGGCAGTGCGTTGCCCGATCGCTCCGGCAAGGCGCGTCCATCCATGCCGGTCGCCGGGAGCTGGAGATGACGCAGGATCGTCGGGGCAAGGTCAACGATATGCGCCTTGTCGGGACGGACACCGGGCGCGAACCCGGCGCCCTCGATCATCAGCAGCGGCGATTGCTCGTAGGTGCCCAGCCCGCCATGCTGGCCGCACCCGATCCGCCAGCTCTTGTCCCAGCGCGGCAGCGCGGCAAGCGAGGCGCCGGGAATGCCGTATTCATTCGCTGTCGCGTCCGCTTGCAGCGACACGGCGAAGGCGAGCGCGTGATGCGGCGCCTGACCGATGCGGCCCAGCTCCCGCTCCGGCACGACTACGCCGGCCCATGGCCGCGTGCGCAGAAAATCGTGCAGCCGCCCCCGGCGGTTCTCCTGGTCGGGATGCAGGTAGATCAGCGAAGCGGTGCCGTTCGACAGGGCGAGCAGCTCGGTCGAGTCCGCGCCGTCCTTCAGCCCGGCGGCGACCAGCTCGGCTTCCACATCGACGATGCCGCTGACCGTCTCGTGGCCATGATCGGAACCGACGATCAGCATGATGTCGTCGCCGGCGGCGCGTCGGCGGTCCACGGCGGCGATGACCATCCCGGCATTGCGGTCGGCCTCGCGCAGCACGGCGAGATGTTCGGGAGAGCCGAGCGGAACCGCGTGCTGGATGTGGTCCGGTTCGCCGAGCCACAGGACTGCGAGGGCGGGCCGGCGCGGCAGCGCCTCGGCGATGAAGCGCTCGGTCATCGCCCGGTCGCCGGCCGCGTCCAGCGTGACGCGCAGCGGATCGGCGAGCGGCGCGCCGGCGGGACCGCGCGACACCACGCGATGATACAGATGGCCGTGCGCATCGGGGTCGTGCGCGGTGGCGGCGCCGGGCGAGACGTTGTTGAACAGGATGGCGCCGCCATGCGGGGCGAGACGCTCGGCCAGGGTGGGAACCGCGAGCGCCTGGCCGGTGACCGCGCGCTTGTGCGCGAGAAAATCCGGCCGGCCGACATCGTGCGGCACGAGCGCGCCGTTTTCCAGCAGCGCCACCGCATTGCCTTGCAGCGTGTGCCGCGCCGGGTGGCAGCCGGTCGCGAAGCTTGCGGAGACGGCGCGCGTGGCGGAGGGGAAGGCCGTGCGATAATCGGGAAAGCGCGCCGCCCGTGCCGCGAATTCGGCAAGGCGCGGCGTGCGGTTCGCATCCACGAAATCGCGGCGCAACCCATCGAGCATGACGACGACGGCGCGTTGCATGGCGGTCGGAGCTTAGAGCATGATCGCTCTGGTAGGCGAAGCGATCATGCTCTAAGTCTTGTTTGAGAGCGTGATTCACGCTTTCCGACGGGTCCGCCTCAAGCGATCACGCTCTAATTCTTGCTTGAGAGCGTGATTTACGCTTTCCGATGGGTCCGCCTCAAGCGATCACGCTCTAACGTGGAGCCCCGCCGGCAACCATCAGTCTGGCTGCCGCGGTTTACGCGGTCTCGGTCACACCCGCTGCGGATGCCTGGACCCTGGAGTGCCGCTCATCCAAAGCGGCTGGAGCCCCGCGCGTCGTGGCCACCGCGAGAACGCACTCCATGACCTGTTCGGCTGCGACGTGGTGGACCATGTGCCCGGCGCCCGCCACGATCTGCAAGCTGCTGCCGGGAATCGTCGCTCGCAGCCGCTCGGCATGACGGGGGCTGACGATCTTATCGCCGTCGCCCGCCATGATGGCCACCGGTAACGACAACGCGCCGTAATCGGCCTGCAGACCCATCGCGCTCGGAACCATCCATGCGCCGTCCTCGGAGGTTGCCCGGATCTGGGACGGCCGCAGCGCCATGGCCGAGGAGTATTCGGCCTTGAATCGCGGCGTGACCGGCGCGGGCGCGAACATGGCGCGCTTCGTGAGCGGCATGGTGAGCCAGCCGAAGATCGGCGAAATGGTGTAGCGCAGAATGTCCCCAAGCACGGGGACCGCGACCGGCGCAACCATCAGCGCGTCCAGGCGAAAGGCCGGAAAGTAGTAGCCGGACAGCAGCACAAGGCCGCGCGTATCCGCCGGGTGCCGGATGGCGAGGGCGAGGGCGACCAGCGTTCCCCAGGAGTGGCCTACGACGACGGGCCGCTCCACCCCCAACTGCTGCAAGGCCTTGTGCAGCAGCTCGGCCTGCTCGAACGCCGCCCAGGGACGCCAGCGCGGCCGCTCGCTGTAACCGAAGCCGGGCCGGTCGAAGATGATGACGCGGCAGGTCCCGACCAGCCGCTCGGCGACGCCGCTGGTGTTGTAGTCGTCCCCGCTCACGGCATTGCCATGAATAAGCAGGACCGCCTGCCCACTGCCCCTGTCGCTGTAATGCAGCCGCACCCCGTCCACGTCGAGAAAAGCGCCCTTCGGCGGGTTCCACCGCTCTGCCAGGCGTGCCACGGCCAGGTTCACGAGCGCCAGGATAATGAGGACGATGACGCAGAGGAGCAGGATTGCCTGCCAGGTCCACGGGTCCTGTGTGCCTCCGAAAAGATCCATGATGAAGCCCTATGTGCTGCGATCCGAGCGGGGCCGGGTGGACCTGCCGGACTGCTGCAACGCAGCAAGACCCGTTCCGTTGCATCGGGGACAACCAGCCGCGGCTTTCCACGCGGTCGTTACAGCAGCAGGCCTCGCCTGTTATGCTCGGTGCCGCGGCGGGAGGGCACAAACATGGACGAGATCCGGATCGGCGAGGTGTCGATCACCAGCATCATCGAACGCGACGGACCCTGGCGCCGGCCGGAGGACATGTTTCCCGCCTACGACCCCGATATCGGGCGGCGGCATCTGAGCGAACTTGGGCCGCTGGTGTATGACGCTGCATCGAACCGGCTGGTGATCACGTATCAAACATTCGTCGTCCAGACGCCGCGGCACACCATCCTGGTCGATACCTGTACCGGCGAGGACAAGGGCTACGCGGCGCCGATGGATTTCCCGAAACAGCCCTGGCTCGACGGGTTTTATGCGCTCGGGCTGCGCTTCGCGGATATCGACTACGTGTTCTGCACGCATCTGCATATCGATCATTGCGGGTGGAACACACGGCTGGAGAACGGGCGCTGGGTACCGACCTTCCCCAAGGCGAAATACGTGTTCCACCGCCGCGAATACGAAGCGTGGGAGGCCGCCGATGCACGCGGCGAAAACCCGCCCGGAAATGTCTGGCGGTTCAACTGCCGGCCTGTCGTCGAAGCAGGCCAGGCGCTGCTCGTCGAAGACGATTTCCAGCTCGACGACACCGCCTGGCTCACGCCGACGCCGGGTCATTCACCCTGTCATTGCTGCGTGAATATCCGCTCGGGCGGGATGCGCGCTGTCGTTACGGGCGACATGATGCACCACGCGCTGCAATGCCGGGAGCCCGACTGGTCCACCGTGTTCGACTGGGACGCGGCGATGGCAGCGAAGTCCCGCCGGCGATTCCTGGGCGAGGTGGCGGACACCGAGACACTGGTGCTGCCGGTGCACTTCCCGGCACCGACCGCAGGCCGGGTGGAAGCCGACGGCGAGCGGTTCCGCTATCGGTTCAGGACGCGCTGACCGCTCCGGCCGTAGCGCCCTCGCCGGGGCGTAAGGCCGCCGTGTAAACCAGGGGCATGACGGCTCCCCGTTCCCAAACACAGTCGCCCACGCCGCCCGGCCGGGATGCAGCGCGCGCCTCCCCGGCGATGGCGCAATGGTTCGCCTGCAAGGAGCGTCACCCCGACGCGCTGGTGTTTTTCCGCATGGGCGATTTCTACGAATTGTTCTTCTCCGACGCCGAAGCCGCCGCCGCCGCGCTGGACATCGCGCTCACCGCCCGCGGCGAGCACGCCGGTGAGCCCATCGCCATGTGCGGCGTCCCGGTGCATGCCGCCGAGGCTTATCTCGCCCGACTGATCCGCCGCGGGTTTCGCGTCGCCGTGGCCGAGCAAATGGAAGACCCCAAGCTGCGGACCGGCAAAGCGCCGATCCGCCGCGAAGTCGTCCGCCTGATTACCCCCGGCACGATCACCGAAGATTCGCTGCTCGAACCCGGCCGGCCCAACCTGCTGGTCGCCCTCGCCCAGGATCGCGATGGGCTCGGCGCTGCCTGGCTGGACATCTCCACGGGCCTGTTCGAGACCGCCGCCCTCAATCCACAAGACCTTCCTGCCCTGCTTGGCCGGCTCGAGCCAGCCGAGATACTTGCGCCCGTTACCCTCGCGCTCGGAGATCACGAGCCGAAGCGCGCCCCGGAAACGGTCGCTTCGCCCCCGCTTGTCTCGCGCCGGCGTCTGGCGGAGGCTTTCGGTGTCGCCAGCCTCGATGCTTTCGGCAGGTTCGCCGATGCCGAGGCGGTCGCCGCCGCCACCGCTCTCGATTACGTTCGCGCCACCGGGGCGGGTGCGCTGCCCCGGCTCTCCCGTCCGGTGCCGCAGGGCGAGACCGGCCGACTGGCGATGGACGCCGCCACCCGCGCGAGCCTGGAAATCCTGCGCGCCCGCGATGGCGGACCACACTGCCTGCTTGCAACGGTGCAGCGCACAGTCACCGCGCCTGGCGCCCGGCTGCTGGCTGCCTGGCTCTCGGCCCCGCTGACCGACCCCGCAACGATTGTCCGGCGCCAGGACGCCTGGTCCTGGCTGCGGGCGAACCCCGAGACGACGGATCGCTTGCGTTCCGCCCTGCGCACCGCCCCGGATATAGCGCGTGCGCTAGGCCGGCTTTCTGCGGGGCGCGGCGGCCCGCGTGATCTTGCCGCGTTGCGCGACGGCCTCGGTGCGGCCCGCACCGCAGCCGCCGCGCTCGATGGTTCTTTGCCGGCTCTGCTGGCCGGCACTCTTGTGTCGCTGTCCCCCGATCCCGCCCTGGAGCAGACACTTGCCGCCGCGCTGACCGATCCCGCGCCGCTCCGGCTGGAAGAGGGCAACGTGATCCGGCCTGGCTTCGATCCTGAGCTCGATGCCGAGCGCGCCCTGCGGGATGATAGCCGCCGGGTCATCGCCACCCTGCAACTCGATTACGCACAGCGTTTCGGCGTCGCCAGCCTGAAGATCCGCCATCACGCGCAGCTTGGCTATGTGATTGAAGCGCCCGCCCCCGCGGTGGAGAAACTCCGCGAGAACAAGGAGCTGACGCTCCGCCAGGGGATGGCCAACGGCGCCCGCTTCACCACGCTCGAACTGTCCGACCTCGACCGCCGCATCACGGAGGCGGCCGATCGTACCGCCACCCGGGAGCGCGCAGTCTTCGCCCGTCTGGTCCGTACCGCGCTCGATCAAGCTGAGCCGCTCGCGTCCTGCGCGGAGGCGCTCGCTTTGCTCGATGTTGCCCAGTCCGCTGCCAGCCTGGCGCAGGGCGGGACCTGGTGTCGTCCTGTCGTGGTTGAAGACCCGGGGTTCCTGATTAAGGCGGGGCGCCATCCGGTGGTCGAGGCCGCGCTGGCCGGACAGAAAGGCTCCGCCTTCGTTCCGAACGATTGCGATCTGTCCCCCGATCGTCGGGTTCTGCTGCTGACGGGCCCGAATATGGCCGGGAAGTCCACCTATCTGCGGCAGAACGCCTTGGCGGTGGTGCTCGCGCAGGCCGGCCTGCCGGTCCCGGCCGAGTCCGCCCGGATCGGCGCGGTGGACCGGCTGTTCAGTCGGGTCGGCGCGGCCGACGATCTCGCCCGCGGTCGCTCCACTTTCATGGTGGAGATGACCGAAGCGGCTGCCATCCTGCATCAGGCGGGCCCGCGCTCATTGGTGGTGGTGGATGAGATCGGGCGCGGCACCGCCACGCTCGATGGGCTCGCCATTGCCTGGGCGGTGCTGGAAGCACTGCACTCCGCGGCCGCGTGCCGCACCATCTTCGCCACGCATTTCCATGAACTGGCCGAACTGACCGATCGGCTGCCGCGCCTGAAACCGCACACCATGCGGGTGAAGGAATGGCGGAAAGCCGTGGTTTTCCTGCATGAAGTGGCCGAGGGCGCCGCCCGCCGGTCCTGGGGCGTGCATGTCGCGGAGCTCGCCGGGGTGCCCGCGCCGGTGGTCCGACGCGCCGCGACTCTGCTGGCGATGCTGGAAAAACAGGCGGCAGGCCCGCTCGCCGCATTGCCGCTATTCGCCGGTACCGACTCCCCTGATCGTGACGCCGCCCCATGTGAAACAGCACCCGATCCGGTGATTTCGACCCTCATGGAGCTGGATCCGGACCGCCTCACCCCGCGCGAGGCTTTGGAGACACTGTACCGCCTGAAATCGCTGCTGCCGGTTTCCGGCGATGCCGCGACATAGTACGGTCTGCCCGAATGTTGACGCCGACGCCGCAAAGCCCCGACCCCACGCCCGCCATATTGACGGAGGGCCTAAGGCTTGCGTCCCAGCCGGGGGTCTCGCGGCAGGCGGCACTCGGTGCGTTCCGCCGTCATCTGGCTCATATCCAGCACCACGTCCAGGACGCGTTCGAGCAGGACCACGTCACCGGATTGCAAGCGGCGCGGATGCTGGCGCGGCTGACGGATGCGCTCATCACTGCCCTGTTCGAGCATGCGGCGGACGCGCTGGGGGAGCCGGAAGTCCTGAGCGTCACGGCCACCGGAGGCTACGGGCGCGGAACTCTGGCGCCGTTCAGCGACATCGACCTGTTGTTCCTCACCGCGCAAAAGCCGGCGGCGCATACGCTGCAGGTCGTCGAGTACATGCTCTACTTCTTGTGGGATCTCGGGTTGAAGGTGGGCCACGCCACGCGTTCGATCGAGGAATGCCTGAGCGAGGGCGCGCGCGACACGACGATCCGCACGTCGCTGCTCGATGCGCGTCATCTGGCCGGTGACCCGGCGCTGTTCGCATTGTTTCACGACCGTTTTCGCGCCGCTTGCAAGAGCGCTGCCCCGGGCGAGTATATCCTGGCTAAGCAAGCGGAACGCGACGCCCGCCACAAGAAGTTTGGCGAATCTCCGTTCGTTGTAGAACCGAATATCAAGGAAGGCCGTGGCGGCCTTCGCGACCTGCAGACGCTCTATTGGATTGCGCGCTACGTCTATGACACGCAAACCATGGGAGAGCTGGCGGACGTCGCCGGCGTGCTCTCGGCCATGGAAGCAAGGCATGCCCGCCGGTCCTGGCAGTTCCTTTGGACGGTGCGGTTCCATCTGCATTACGTCGCCGGACGCCCCGAGGAACGTCTGACTTTCGACATGCAGCCGGTGATTGGTGCCCGCATGGGCTACACGCGGCATGGAAAGCAGGACGGCGTCGAGCGCTTCATGCGCCATTACTTCCTTACAGCCCGCGACGTGGTTCGGCTCACCCGCGTGCTGGAGCCGGCGATTCTGCGCGCCGCGCTCGGGCCGCCGGCCCTGGCAGCCGAGACCGACAAAACGCTGGTCTCGGCCGGTTTCGTCCTGGCGGAAGGCAAGCTGTTGCCGTTGTCGGGGCGCGATTTCGACGTCGAGCCGGTCCAGATGCTGCGCATCCTGCGGCTTGCGCGGAATCGCGGCCTGGCGCTGCATCCGCTGGCGATCCAGTCGCTGGTCCGCAACGAACGGAACGCCACTAAGCTGCGCGGCAATCCGGAAGCAGCCAGGCTTTTCATGGATCTGCTCTGCGGCCGCCGCGAACATGCCGACGGCGCCCGTTGGCTGGCGATCATGAACGAAACGGGATTTCTCGGCCGTTTCCTGCCCGACTGGGCACGCATCGTCGGTCAGATGCAGTTCGACACCTACCACGTGTTCACGGTGGACGAGCACACGATCGAGGCGATCCGGGTACTGAATACGCTGGAACGGGGGGAGCTGCACGAGATCGCCCCAGTCGCGTCAGGTCTTATTCAGCACATCCAGTCGCGCCGATCCCTCTATCTCGCTCTGCTGTTGCACGACATCGCCAAGGGGCGGGGCGGCGACCATTCCGAGCTCGGTGCGGAAATCGCTTCGCAGGTGGGGCCCGAACTGGGGCTGACGGCGGAAGAGACCGAGACGGTCTCCTGGCTGGTGCTGCACCACCTGTTGATGAGCGAAACCGCCTTCAAGCGCGACATCGACGACCCGAAAACGATACTCGACCTCGCCGACACTATTCAATCGCCGGAACGGCTGCGGCTGCTGTTGGTACTCACGGTCTCCGACATGCGGGCGGTCTCGCCGAAGGTGTGGAATGGCTGGAAAGCCACCTTGCTGCGTGAGCTCTACCAGCGGGTCGCTGAGGTGCTGGAAGGGGGCCTGGCGACCACCGAGCGCGACACTCGCGTAGCGCGCGCCAAGCAGGCCGCGGCGACACTCCTGTCCGATTGGACCCCGGCGGAGGTGGAGGTATTCACGTCGCTGGGTTATCCTGGTTATTGGCTCTCCTTCGATCCTGAAACGCATGCCCGGCACGCCCGGCTGGTGCGCGAGGCGGAGAACCGGAAGGCGCCACTCACGGTCGATACGCAACCGCTGCCGGCGCGCGCGGTGACCGAGGTCACGGTGTATTGCGCCGATCATGCCGGACTGTTCAGCAAGATTTCCGGAGCGCTCGCGGTGGCGGGCGCGTCGATCGTCGATGCGCGCATCCATACGATGACCAATGGCATGGCGTTGGACACGTTCTGGATTCAGGATGCGGCCGGCGGGACATTCGACGCCCCACACCGGCTGGCCCGGCTGTCGGTGCTGATCGAGCAGGCGCTGTCGGGACGCATCAGGCTCGCCGCCGAAATCCATAAATTGTCGAAAACCCTGCTCGGCAAGCGCCTGCATGCCATCCATGTGCCGCCGCGCGTGGTGATCGACAACCGCGCGTCGCATACCCATACGGTGATCGAGGTGAACGGGCGCGACCGTCCCGGCCTGTTGCATGATGTCACGGCGGCGATCAGCGAGCAGGGGCTGCAGATCACCTCAGCGCATGTCACCACATACGGCGTGCGGGCCGTCGATGTGTTCTATGTCAAGGATGTGTTCGGACTGAAGGTAGAGAACGAAAGCAAATTGCGACAGTTGCGCGAGGTGTCGCTCGCGGCGCTGGCGAGCGTCGAGGATGCCCCGGAGCTGCCCACGCCGCGACGGCGACGGCGCGCGGCGGCGGGGTAGGCGCAACCAGTGAGGGGTCGGCGGCTCGGGCGCTGGCTGTTCGGCCGGCCCGGTCAGATACGGCGGCCGCTTGGCTTCCTGATACTTATTGGGCTCGCCGCCAGTGTCAGCTCATCGTCGTTCCTCACCGTGCGCAACATTTCCGCGCTGCTGACCAGCTCGAGCTTCCTTGTCGTGGCGAGCGTCGGCGAGGCTTTCGTCGTCATGGTCGGCATGATCGATCTCGGGGTAGAAAGCGTCCTCGCGGCTTCCGGCATGTTGCTCGCATGGCTGTTCGTCATCCAGGGAGTGCCGGGCGGCGCTGCGATCCTGATAACGCTGGCGGCGGGGACGCTGAGCGGACGCCTGGTCGGGTTTCTGGTCGCGCGTGGGCGCATCCCGTCCTTCATCGTCACGCTCGGGACGTATTGGGGCCTGCGCGGCGTGGCGCTGCTGTTCAATGGCGGCAACTATATCAGCCCCGATACCGCCAATCCGCCGCGCGAATTCAGTTTCGACTGGATTGCGGGGACCGTCGATGGGATGCCGACCCTTATTATCATCGCGCTCCTTGTCGTGCTGATCGCGCAAGGGGTGATATCGCTGACCCCGGCCGGCGCATGGATCAAGGCGACGGGATCGAACGAGGATGCGGCGCGGGCGGTGGGATTGCGCACCGGCCAGGTCAAACTCGCCGTGCTGGCGGTATCGGGATTTGCCGCCGCGATGGCGGGAATCATGATCACGAGCTGGCAGGAACTCGGTTTATCCTTTGACCGGCCAGGGCTATTCGCTGGAGGCGATCGCCGCGGTGATCCTGGGCGGCATCCCGTTCACCGGCGGGCGCGGCACGATCGTCGGCGCCGCGCTCGGCGCGCTGGTGATCGGGGTGATCAATGACGTGATCGTCCTGGTCGGGCTGCCGGCGCTTTACGAATACATATTCGTCGCCTGCATCCTGGTACTCGCCGGGCTGCAGGCGCGCGGAGCGGTCGCGGCGAAATGATACGGCTGAAAGCAAGATAGTACCACCACAGAGACGCAGAGCCGGGGAGGCTTGCACAGAGGAATTTTTGTGCGCTGGGCGCAGTTTGTCCGAGGCGGCGGCGGCCGTAGGCGAGGCGTAAATACTCTTTCTCTGTGCAAACCTCCCGTCTCTGTGTCTCTGTGGTGAATCTTCTTTCTTGCTTGCCGCGGCGTCACACCCGCAGCAACAGATGCCGCGCCTGCTCGATCGCTGTGTCGGCCATCAGGCGCAGCGTATCGTCACCCACGCTGCTGATTGGATGCGCGATCACCGCGAACGCGTAGCCGGGGAACCCGAGCACCCGCGCCATCAGCTCAGCCGCGCCCACGAAACTCGCGGTCATCACTGCCATCGCAGGAACCCCAAAACGTTCAGCCGTCAGTGCGTCATGCAAACTGCACGACGAACAGGAGCCTCAGTCGCCGACACCGGTAACGACGGCCTGCCAGCGCGCAATCTCATCGACGATGTCCCGATCGGCGGGCGCGCTGAAATTCGACTTCACGCGCAGGATCACGTCGGCAACGCCGAATTCACTGCGCAGCATGCGGTCGAGATGCGTGAAGAAGCCGCGCGTCCCCTCCTTCCCGTTGGAGATGAACCCGACGGTCTTGCCGGTAAGCGAAGCGGGGCGCGCCGCCGGGTCACCCAGTGGCGGGGCCGTCTCGTTCGTCGGATCGAGAAGCTGAAGGGCCATGCGCGTCAGCTTCGCCGCTCGTCCGGCCCGCAGTCAACACAGGCCCCGATCGGCAATGTCACCGCGCTGCTCTTGCCGCCAAGCCAAGGCGGGATCACCGCGCCGAACCCGCCGGCCGGACCTCCGGCAGCGACCACGAGCAGTTCGGCAGGAGTTTCGAGTGCGCCATGGATGGCGTCGCCGCGGTCCCGCACCACGACCTTCTTGCCGACCTCGGCCCACTCCCCGCGCTTCACCCGCGCCCGCTCATGAAGAAAGGCGGCGACATCGCTCTTGCTCCAGCCCGCCGCCTGCAAGTGGTCGCGCAACTGCTTCGGAACGACCAACGCGTAGTTGCCTGGCCAGATCGAGTAATGCCGCATATTGGCGCGCATCTCCGCGGCGAATGTCTCCAGGATGTCCTCGGGCGCCGTCGTCCACTCATTCATGATCTGCCGCGGCGCGCCGGCCGCCATGACGGTCACAGCGGAAACCTCCGGCGGCAGCCCGCGCTGAACGCAGAGCGGTAGCCAGCTTGTGTCCTCTTCGTCCTCGGCGACGCAGTAACTGAACTTGCCCGGATGGCCGAGCGTCGAACGATCGATCCCGCCCGGCCGTACCTCCAGGATGTTGATCAGCGCCAGCCGCAGCGCCCGGCCGATCACCGCGGTGGCGCGATCACTGTTGCCGAGCGCGTTGAAGATCCCATCCGCGCCCAGCTCGCGACGGATCGGACCGTTCGAGCACCACGAACACGGCGCAGCCGCCGGTCGAAGCGGTCGCGCCATGCAACAGGAACTCCGGCTGGAGCATCGCGGTGAACGCTGTCAACACGACCGGGAAGTGCATCGGCAGGCAGCCGGCCATGACCGCATTGACCGCGAGTTTTTCCGCCGTGATCGGCACCGCTCGGACCGGTTCGACGCCGACAAGATGGTCCGGCGGAATCATCGCCCATTCCAGGCACGCCTCCACTGCCTCGCGGGTCGGCGGCACGATCGGCAGCCCGTCGGTCCAGCCATTGCTGTGGTACAGCTCCTGCGCTGCCCAGATGTCATCAACGTGATGGATCCTGGAGGCAAGCTGCATCGGTCAGAACATCGCGTGCACGAGGTCGCTGACGCCGAGTCCCTGGTTCGGCATCACGCGGCGAATGGTGCCGTGATAGAACACCGCGATGCGGTCACAGACCGCGAGCAGGTCCTCCAGCCGGTGGCTGACCATCAGGATCGACTTGCCGGCATCCCGCAGGCGGCGGATCAGGGCCAGCACGTCCTGCACTTTCTGCACGGAAATCGCCGCCGTCGGCTCGTCCATGATGATGATCTGGCGGTCGAACAGCAGTGCGCGGCCGATCGCCACGGCCTGCTGCTCGCCTCCCGACAACTCACCGAGAAGATCATTGGCAGAAATCTTCAGGCCCAACTCGCTGAGCACCTGTCCGGCGCGACGGCGCATCCCGCCGCGATCGGCAAACACGCCATAACGACGCAACTCCTCGCCCAGAAACAGATTCTCCCAAACCGTGAGATCGGGGGCCAGTTCCAGCTTCTGATAGATCATCTCGATCTTCAGCGCGTTGCGGGCAATGCGCGGCGATGCGACCGCGACCTGCCGGCCGCGATACACGATCTGTCCCGAATCAGGATGGTGAAACCCAGTCAACAGCGACAGAAACGTCGATTTGCCCGCCCCGTTGTCGCCGATGATCCCGACCACTTCCTGTGGGTACACGTCCAGGCTGACGCCATCCACCGCGCGCACCGGTCCGAACGTCTTCACCAGCGACCGGGCCGACAGCAGGGGTGCGGCTTCTTCGGTTCCGCTCACTTGCTGGCCGCCACCGGATAGGCCTGAGACTTGCCATACGGCAGCGGCGGAATCGTTTCCGGCGTGCCCCAGGCGGCGATCTGCCCAACATTCTGGCTGGTCACCAGCGTCATCGGGATGATCACGTCCCCATGCGGGAATTTCGCCGCCGGCGGTTTCGTGTGGCTGACGAGTTCGTTCGCCATTGCCTCGACGGCCCAATACGCCTCCACGAACGGCGCGTGAGTTACCGTGTCGAGCTGGGTCCCGGCCTTCACCGCATCGAGGCTTTCCGGCTGCGCATCGGCGCCGGCTACGAAGGTCTTTTGACCAGGGGTGATGTCATGCGCCTTCAGCGCATTGATCGCGCCCAATGCCATCGCATCATTGGCGCATACGATCAGTTGAATGTCGGTCGTCTTCGCCAGTTCGGCCGAGATCATCGACTGCGCCGCCGCGGTCTCGAAATTCGCCGACTGGTTGAGCACCACCTGCACCGAGCCGTCCTTCACGAGCGGATCCAGCACATCCATCGTGCCCTTGAGCCGGCCGACGCTGACGCTCGCTCCGAGCGTGCCCTGCAGCACCACGACATGCCACGGCTTCGGCAGGTTCTTTTGGCGCAGCGTGTCGATCGCGTATTGCGTCTCCTCACGCCCGAGCGTCTCGTCATTGTCGCCGATGAACGCGATCCGTGCCGCCGGCGAGGATACGTCGCGATCCACCGTCACGATCGGGATCCCCTGCTGCATCGCCTGGCGCGCCGCGCCGGTCACCGATTCCTGGATGGTGTTGAGGATGATGCCCTTGGCGCCCGCCGCGCTCGCTTCCTTGATGTCGGTGATTTCCTGCGAGGCGGAGTTGTTGGCATTGACGATGCGGATCGACATGTTCGGATAATGCGACGCGGCCTGCTTCACCGCCTCCGCCATCGGCGCGAAATACGGATAAGCGTAGCCGGTAAAAATGAAATACACGAGGTCGGGCTTGGCGGGCGCTGCCTGGACCGGTGCAACTGCGAGCCCGGCCGCGGCGAGCAGGCCGGCAGCGAGGAGCTTCATGGCGTTTCCCCTGGATTGTCCGGCCCAAGCGGTAGAGCGGCCCTCACCACCGTGCAAGTGCGTGCTCCTACAACTCCTGGCGCACCTGTGCGTGAGCGAGCAGCGCGAACAGCCCGGTCCCACCGACGATATTGCCGAGCAGCGCGGGCAGGATGATCCCGCCGATCGCCTGGCCCGCGCCGATCTGCCCAGCAAACAGCAGCAGGAAGGTCTCCGCCCCGCCGGCGATCACATGGGTGAAATCCCCGAGCGCAATCGTGTAGGTGAGAGCCAGCACGATCCAGAACTCGCCGTTGCTGACGCCGGCCCGGATCCACGCCACTGACGCGATCAGAAAACCGGCCGGGATGCCGGTCAGCAATACATCCAGTGCCGTCTTGTGCAGCAGCCCGCCGGACACCTGCAGCATGGCGCCAAGCAGCGCCGAACCCATCAGATGAAACTTCACGTTGATCGCGGCGGCAGCGCATGCGCCCAGCATGTTGGCGATGAAGACGATCGCCCATAATTGCGCGGTTTTTCCCAACCCTTCCCAACTCGGCCGCGTCATCACGGGCAGCACCGTGACGATCGTCTGTTCGGTGAAGAGCTGCATGCGCCCGAGGATCACCATGATGAACCCCAGGCTGTAGCCGATCTCCGCTACGGCATCCCGCCAAGGGACATCACTCGGCAGCTTATTGTAGAGCGCTCCCTCGGCAATGACCGAAGCCATGATTGTAACGCCGCCGGCGATGCCCGACCAGAACAGCGACCCAGGGGGGCGGCGCAGTTCCTCGTCGCCCTGTTGGCGAACGACTTCGTAGATCACCGGCGCGCGCGGCGCGGCGAGTTCCTTGACATTCTCCCGTTCGGCCTTGGTCAGGCTGCTCGCGTGCTCGTCCGGCATGGCCGGGTTTCACCTCCCGCTGATGCTCGCGCTGCCCGATCGCCCCAGCCCGATCGCCACCGCCACCTGTCGCCGGATGAGAGCGAGCTGCTCGGGCATGATAGCGGACCGTGTCGGCCTGAGCCGACTCCCCGAAGTCGTCGCCACGCAATGCGACAGCGCCCAGCAGCGTTTCGTGCAGCCGTTGTCCGCCGTGGGGTCGATCGCCACCGCAAGCTCGGGAATGGCAAGCCGCGCATCATCAGTCAGCGGCACCAGGATGACATTGGGATAGGCCACATCGAACAGCTCGTCATGCTCGATGACGATTGCCGGGCGGAGCTTGTTGGGTTCCTTGGGCAGGGCGTCGCGCCAGTCCGCGACCACGATTTGCCCGGCCTGGAACCGGCCCAACTGTCAGTCGCGATCCGGGGCGCGATCCGGGGCGTCATCAGGGGTCAGCAGCGAGCCCCAGTCCTCGTAGAAGCCGCGGGCATGCTCGGAACGGGCGACATAGGCACCCACCGCCTCACTCTGGCGGCGAATCCGCTCGCGCCGCACCCGCTCGGCCGCTTCCGCTGCGATCAGCCGCAGATAGCTGGACAAGCCCATGTGACGCTGCCGAGCCTCCTGCTCCAGCACGTCTTTAACCTCATCGTCCAGGCGCACGGATACCGGCATTATCATGGCTGGGGCGCTTCCCTACTACCTCCGCGTAGTATGGCGTTGAACTACAGCGACATCAAGCAGCCACTACTCCGCCGCCTGCTTCTGGCGCTTGGTCGCCGCGCGCTTCGGGCGGGCCGCTTTCTTCCGTTTGGCCGCGGTTTTTCGCGCCGGGCCCTTTGAGGCATCGGCCGTCGGCGCCGGTGCCCGCCCGCCCGCCCGTTCCTTGCGCGCCTGCTTTCGCCCCGCTCCGCGCGGCTTCAGCGCCTTGCCCTTCTCAGCGAGCAGCGCGAGCGCGCCGTCCAGCGTGACGTCGTCCATCAACACCCCGCGCGGCACGTTGGCCACTTGGTTGCCGTGCTGCACGAATGGCCCGAACCGCCCCTTGCGCACGGCCACGGGCTGTTTATCCCCCGGGTGCGCGCCCAAAGTGCGGATGCTGGACATCTTGCGGGCGATCAGATCGACGGCGCGGTTGATCCCGATCGCTAGCACGTCGTCATCCCGGTCGAGCGACCCATAGATCGCGCCCATCCGTACATAGGGGCCGAAACGGCCAATCCCCGCTTCGATCGTCTCCTTCGTCTCGGGATGCACCCCGATGGTCCGCGGCAGGTGCAAAAGGGCGATTGCCTGCTCCAGTGTGAGCTGTTCGGCATCCATGCCCCGGGGCAGCGACGTACGCCGAGGCTTGGCCGCTTTCTTGTCCTCGCTGGCTTCGCCCTGCTGCACGTACAGTCCATAAGGACCGCGGCGGACCGTGATTTCCTCGCCCGTATCCGGATTTCGCCCGAGGACGCGCATGCCCTCTTTCAGCGTCTCGCCCTGATCGTCGCCGGTTTCGATCGCCAGACGGCGCGTGTACTGACAGGCGGGATAATTCGAGCAGCCGATGAAACTGCCATAACGCCCTAGCTTCAGCCCCAGCCGGCCGGTTCCGCACGCCGGGCAGGCGCGCGGATCACTGCCGTCCTCACGCGGCGGGAAGAAGTGGGGCCCCAGCTCCTGGTCCAGCGCGCTGATGACGTCGCTGATTTTGAGGTCCTTGGTTTGCTCGACGGCTTTGGAGAAGTCATCCCAGAATGCTCTCATCACCGCGCGCCAATCGGCCTGACCTTCGGCGATGTCGTCGAGCTTCTCCTCCATCTGCGCGGTGAAGCCGGTTTCGACATAATGCTCGAAGAAGCCGACCAGGAAGGCAGTCACCAGCCTCCCGCGGTCTTCGGGGATGAACCGGCGCTTGTCCTGCCGCACATATTTGCGGTCCTGCAACACCGATAGGATCGAGGCATAGGTGGAGGGGCGGCCGATCCCAAGCTCCTCCAGTTTCTTGACCAGGCTGGCTTCCGAATAGCGCGGCGGCGGTTGCGTGAAATGCTGGGTAGCGTCGACCACGCCAAGGCCCAACGGGTCGCGCTCCGCCATGGGCGGCAACATGCGGCCTTCCTCTTCCTCGGCCGTGTCGTCCTGATCCTCGCGATACAGTTTGAGGAACCCGTCGAAGGTCACGATCGAGCCGGTCGCGCGCAGACGGATACCCCGTCCTTGTCCATTTGGGCCGTCTGCTACCTCGACCGTGACCTGATCCAGTTCGGCGGACTGCATCTGCGACGCGACGGCGCGTTTCCAGATCAAGTCATACAGCCGGCGTTGGTCGGAGCTGAGGAACCGAGCCACGCTGTCAGGCGTACGCGCGACATCCGTCGGCCGGATCGCCTCATGCGCTTCCTGCGCATTCTTCGCTTTGCTGGTGTATTCGCGCGGAGCGGCCGGAACGTAATCAGGACCGTTCACGGCCTTTACGTGATCGCGGATGGAAAAAACCGCCTCGCGCGCCATCTGCACGCCGTCAGTGCGCATATAGGTGATCAGCCCGACGCTCTCGCCGTCGAGATCCACGCCTTCATAAAGCTGCTGCGCCACACGCATGGTCTGCTGCGCGCCGAAGCCCAGTTTGCGCGATGATTCCTGCTGCAACGTCGAGGTCGTGAAGGGGGCCGGCGGATTTCGCTTGACCCGCTTGCGTTCGACCGAGCCGACCTGGAACCGTCCCGCCTCCACCGCCGCCTTGGCACGCAACGCCAAAGCCTCGTTCGCCAGATCGAACTGTTCGAGTTTCCGGCCGTCGAGATGGGTCAGCCGGGCCGTGAACGGCGTTCCGGCCGGCGTGGTGAACTCTGCTTCGACCGACCAATATTCGCGCGGACGGAAGATTTCGATTTCGGCTTCGCGTTCGCAGATCAGTCGCAGCGCGACGGACTGCACGCGCCCGGCGCTGCGGCTGCCCGGCAGCTTGCGCCACAGGACCGGCGAGAGCGTGAACCCAACCAGATAGTCCAGCGCGCGGCGCGCCAGATAGGCCTCGATCAGCGGCTGGTCGAGGTCGCGCGGCGCTTCCATGGCGGCGCGGATGGCGCTGCGGGTGATCTCGTTGAAGGTGATCCGCCGGACATCGACGCCTTTCAGCGCGCGTTTCTCGTCCAGCATGTTGCGCACATGCCACGAAATCGCCTCGCCTTCGCGGTCCGGGTCGGTCGCCAGATAAAGCGTGCGTGCACCCTTCAGCGCCTTGGCGATAGCACCGACCTGCCGCTCCCCTCGCGCGTCCGCCTCCCAGTCCATGGCGAAGTCCTGCTCCGGACGGACCGAGCCGTCCTTGGGCGGCAGGTCGCGGACATGGCCGAAGCTTGCCAGAACAGTGAACCGGTCACCGAGATAACGATTGATAGTCTTGGCTTTAGCGGGGGATTCGACGACGACGACGTCCGGCATGGGATCCTAAGCGCCCCAGGGAATAATACGGGGAACAACATGGGGAACAAGACGGGAAACGAAACGCAAAGCTAAGCCTGGGTCCTCACGTGGTCGGCGGATCAGGATAGCAACGCCACCCGCTGCCCCGGCAGGTGCTCGATCCGGCCGGCAAGTTCAAGTTCCAGCAGGGCCGCCATCACGGCAGCCGAGGACAACTGGGACTTACGGACGAGATCGTCAACGGCGGTCGGAGAGGCCCCAAGCAGGTCAGCGACCCGTGAGCGAGCTTGTGGAAGCTCGGACGGGGAGGCTGGCTCGATGGGATCGGCGGCCTCCTCCGCCAACATGACACCGGCGCGGGCGAACAGCGGGTCGCGGGCGAGTCCCAGGCGAAACGGGTGATCCGGCAGGTTTTCCAGCACGTCTTGCGCTGTTTCAGTGAGATGACCGCCTTGACGAATGATGTCGTTGGAGCCCCGTGCGCGCGGGTCCAACGGCGAGCCGGGGACCGCGAACAGCTCCCGCCCGGCCTCCTGTGCAATGCGCGCCGTGATCAGGCTGCCGGAGCGCAACGCCGCCTCGACGACCACCACGCCGAGCGCAAGCCCGGCGATGATCCGGTTGCGGCGGGGGAAATGCCGTGACTGCGGCACCATGCCGAGCGGCGCTTCCGTCAGCACGGCACCCGTACCGGCGATGCAGCTCATGATGCTCGGGCGGGTAGGGGCAATCGAGCCCGCCGGCAATTGCCGCGATAGTCCGACCGGTCCGAAGTGCGCCTTCATGCGCGGCGGCATCGATGCCACGCGCAAGGCCGGACACGACAGCAAGCCCGGCGGTCGCCAACTCCTCGGCCAAGGTCTCGGCCATCCGTCTTCCGTTCGCCGAGGCATTGCGCCCGCCCACGACGGCGACCGCACGGCCAGGGAGAATCGCGGGATCGCCGAGCATTTGCAGCACCGGCGGCGCATCCTCGAGCAGCGCCAGAAAAGGCGGATAATCAGTCTCCCCGAACACCAGAAGCCGGCCACCCAGCTTTGCCAGAAGTTCCAGCTCGCGCTCCGCGTCGGAGACAGTGAGGACCCGGGGCGGAGCCGTCCGGCCGCCCGAGCGGGCGAGGGTAGGCAGCGCCTCGATGGCCGCGAGAGGAGAGCCATAGCGGCTAATGAGACGCCGGTAGGCGATCGGCCCCACGCCTTCGGTGCGGGCGAGGCGCAGGTGGTCGCGACCGTGCGTCTCGCCGGATGAGCGGCGCATCGGTGAGGTCCTTTCCGAGAGTGTCGTTAGGCGCCGATCCGGGGCTCGGTTCCGGCGAGCAGACGGCGGATATTCGCGTGGTGCCGCGCATAGACGAGCACGGCGATCGCCAAGGAGAAGTAAACGGTGCCGCGGCCGGCCAGGGCCCAGGCGAATAGCGGGGCCAGCGCGAACGCCGATAGCGCGGCGAGCGAGGATCGGCGCCACAACGCCGCCACCACCAGCCACGTGGCGCACGCCGCTGCGCCCACCGGCCACGCGGCGGCGAGCAACACGCTCAGCCCGGTGGCAACGCCCTTGCCGCCGCGGAAGCTGAGCCAGACCGGAAACAAGTGCCCCAGCACCGCGCCGCCGCCGGACCACAATCCCGCCTGTGGTCCGCCGAGCCAGCCTGAGAGCAATACGGCCGCCACACCCTTCGCGGCGTCAAGTACCAGCGTCGCCGCGGCCAGACCCCTGCGCCCGGTACGCAGCACGTTGGTGGCGCCGATGTTTCCCGACCCGACCTGGCGGATATCGCCCAGGCCAGCGGCACGCGTAAGCAACAGGCCGAACGGTATCGAACCGAGCAGGTAGCCAAGGAAAATAAAGAGCCAAGGAGTCATGCTCATTTCAAGTTGCCGGGCAACGTCCCTTTGACCGTAATCAGACCAGATTGGTCAGATGGAACTCCTATGTTGACGCCCCTGGGACATCCTCCCGGGCCATGGTCGGACTGGAAGCTCGAAGACGCCAAGGCCCGGTTCAGCGAACTGGTACGGCGAGCGCGCGAGAGCGGGCCAGCGGGTGAGCGTGCCTGGACGGCAGGCTGTGGTGGTTCTGTCAGCCGAGGACTATGCGCGCTTGGCCCCAGCGGCAGCCAGCACCGATTTGGCGGCGCTGCTTGCCGATAGCCCGTTGGCGCCCCTGGAGCAGCTTGAAGACGCACCGCTTCGCGAGCCCGCTCCGGCAGGTGCAATGCCGGATCCGGAGGCGTGACGGCCGCGATACGCGGTTGGCTGATCGACACCAATGTTGTCTCCGAACTTCGTAAGGGACTCCGGGCGAATGCGGCAGTCCGTCGCTGGGCGGAGTCCGTCCCCCCGGTTGCCTGTTATTATTATACGAAGAAGCTCCAGCGCGCCGCGGGCAAACCGTAGGTTCACCCGCCCCTCACGTTGCGTAATTCAAGAGAGATTCGCACCGCTCGCGAATGTTTTGGGGCGGTATGATTGTGCTTCTGATAATACTTCGCTTCGTCTTGCGCGAACTCGTCATGATACCGATTTTATGCGCCGACAGGTTCTCAGTCCACCGGCCGCAACGCCAGAACGGCAGCGTCCGAACCCAATCCGAAAAAACCCGCGCGGGCCGCAACGAATAGCCGATCAAGGTCAGGGACAAAAAGCGACGTGCGAGCGCCGGAGGCCGTCTTGAACGAATTCATGTGACGATACCCGGAGCCGTCGTGTTGCCAGACATCCACGCTGCCGTCGCCACAGCTGACGTAGATGCGGCGGCGTTTGGCGTCGAAGAAGACATCATCAGCGTCCCCGCAGGCCGCGAGGGTGTTGATCGGCTTCCCGGTGTTCATGTCGAAAGTGACGAGGCGCGCGGGATTGCGAAAAACCACGGCGATCACGGCGTGCGCCACGTCGCGCCCCATAGGAAAATTGGCGCGAAGATCATCCGGCACTCGCCAGCTCGCCGTCTGCCGGCCGGAAGCCATATCGACGACAGCGATCTGGCGCGCATCCGGCACGTTGACGAAGGCGCGGCGGTGATCCGGGTCCAGCTGAAAGCCCTCGGGATGCGCCGACAGCGGAAAGCGGCTTATGAACGAGGCCTTCGCCGGATCGATCACGGCGAGTCCGCCGCTTCCGTAGCCCACCACCAGGTTTCCCGTGTGCGTATCGAGCCGGATATTGTCGGCGTCCTCGCCGAGGTCGAGCATGCCCGCAGCCGCCAGATCCACGCCGTGGAACAGGCGCACCGATCCATCGCCGGCATTCGCAATAGCCAACACATCAGTGTCTGGCGCGTAGGCGACGCCTTGCGGCTGTTTGAGGCCTTCGATGCGATGCATCACGGCTCCCCCCGCAAGATCGATCACGTCCACCGTATTGTTGCCGAGCTCGGCAACGAACAGGCGTTTGCGGCCGAGATCGACCGCCAGGTGATCGATGCGACCGGTTACACCCTTCAGTGCAATGGTGCGCTCAAGCGCGAACGGTGCCGCCGGCGCCGCTCCGAGAAGGGCTCGGGGCAGGACGTAAAGAAATCCGATCAACAGAGCGATAATCAGGCGCATCAGAGCGGCAGCGGTCGGTTTCCATGAAAACGTCATCGTGTGTTCTCCCTTGAGCGTCTACGTGGACGCCGCAGCGGGTGTGCTTACTCCGCGCCATCCGCCAGCGTGTTCGCCGACGACGGCTGCGGTCTGGGTCGCGATGGATAAAATCAGGAATTTTGCACAGCAAACCGGCCCCGTTCATACCACGCGCGCGAGCGGCGCACGATATGAACGACCGACAACATAACTGGCACTTCCACCAGCACGCCGACGACCGTTGAGAGCGCGGCACCCGACTGAAAGCCGAACAGCGCAATCGCCGTCGCCACCGCCAGCTCGAAGAAATTGCTCGCGCCGATCAGCGCCGACGGCCCGGCCACACACCACTCGACACCAAGCTTCCGGTTCAGCCAGTAAGCCAGCCCCGCATTGAAATAGACTTGTATCACGATGGGCACCGCGAGCAACGCGATCACAATCGGCTGACGCATGATCTGCTCGCCTTGCAGACCGAACAGCAACACCAGCATTAGCAGCAACGCCGACAAGGACAGCGGCGCAAGCTTCCGCAGCGTGCGGGCAAGTGCCGCCGGGCCGCCTTGCGTTATGAGTGTCCGCCGCCAAAGCTGCGCAACGATCACCGGCACGACGATATACAGCACCACGGACAGAATGAGCGTGTCCCATGGCACGATGATCGAGGACAGGCCAAGCAGCAGCGCCACAAGGGGCGCGAACGCAAAGACCATGATCGTGTCGTTGAGCGCCACTTGCGACAGAGTGAAATGCGGCTCGCCGTCCACAAGGTTCGACCACACGAACACCATGGCCGTGCAGGGAGCCGCTGCCAGCAAGATCAACCCGGCGATGTAGCCGTCGATCTGCCCGGCTGGCAGATACGGCCGAAAGAGATGCGCGATGAACAGCCAGCCGAGTACCGCCATCGAGAACGGCTTCACCAGCCAGTTGATGCCGACCGTCGCTGCGATGCCGCGCCAATGCTCCTTCACTTGTCCAAGCGCCGCGAGGCCAATCTTCAGCAGCATGGGAATGATCATCAACCAGACCAGCGCGGCGACCGGCAAATTGACCTGCGCAACCGTCGCCGCCCCAAGCGCATGAAAAACGGGCGGGGCCAACTGGCCGAGCGCGATACCGACGACGATGCAGAGCGCGACCCACAGCGTCAGGTAACGCTCGAACGTTCCCATCGAGGGCGCTTTGCCCGGCGTAACGATTGCGGCTTCACTCATGGCGTGGGCCTCGGAATACGGTTGAGGGCGAGGACGTTGCGCGACGTGCCGCAATCGGGGTTGTGATAGATCGTGACGCTCACGACGCCTGTTCCTCTGCAGCATCGGGGCGCATTCGGCCGATAGCCTCGACCCGACGCGCGAGCGATACGATCAAGGCGGAGAAGAGGACGTTGAAGGGCGCGTGTGTCATGCAGCCGCAGCCGATTCCTTTTCCGGGCCGCAGCATGTGGCATTGGCGGCAAGCTCACGCTTTGGCGCGCAGCACGCATCTTGCGGTCTTTCCGTTGTGCAGCAGACACCAACCATGAGAGGCGTCAAATCGATATCGACGCCGTAGACGTTGCTTTCGCCGCGTGTCAGGAACGTTTCCCACGCAAGCCCCTGCGGTTCGGCAATCCACGCCTTTTCCAAGTGCGCGTAGCAGCACGTCGTGGCACCTTCTTCCAGCACCGGGCGATCCGCTTGCTTGAGCCGCCCGTAAACCTCGTGCAGTTCGTCCGGCTTCTCGACCTGAATGCCGAGATGATCGAGGCCGGTCTGCCCGCTGCGTGTCGAGATCGCGAAATTCACGCGCGGGTCGTCCAGCATCCATTTTGCGTAATCGGATTTGGTGACACTCGGCTGCGCTGCGAAAAGCGTGCTGTAAAAGCGGACCGAGTGCGCGAGATCATCGACGGAGACGTGAACGTGCAGGCGCTTCATGGCGGACAACTCCTTCCAAAACGGGTTTCCGGGGTGCAGAGATCGACGCCGCATGCCGACGGGTCGCCCTGACAGCAGTTTTCGGTGAGATAGGCGAGCAGCCCGTTCATGGCGGCATATTCGGCCGTATAGATGAGCGAGCGGCTTTCGCGGCGGCACTTCGCCAGACCGGATTGCTTCAGGTGGTTCAGGTGAAATGACAGCGTAGCGGACGGCAGGCCCAATCGCTCGCCGATCTGACCGGCGGGCATTCCCTCAGCACCGGCCTGCACAAGCAGTCGGAACACGTCGAGGCGGGATTCCTGCGCGAGGGCGGCCAAAGCAGCGAGGGCGTCTGATTTTTCCATCTTTCTAGAATAGTGGAAATAGCCGTACCATGCAAGAGGGGAGGGCGGCAGTAACGCCGGGTCGCTTGGGGGAGCAGAATCAGTAACTTGGGCGTTGCATAGAGTACGGCCCCGCGCAGGCCATCGAGCGGACAATCCTTGAATGTCGGCGAGTGCCGGCGCAGCAGTTTCGCCATTCGGACGCGATCGCTCGCCAGCGATGGTGGCGCGGTTTCATTGAACAACCGGAACACGCTGTCAGCCCGCGCCCTTCCAGGGTCGGAAATCATCGATGTGGCGGTTGTCGCGCAGCTTGACCGCCAGGCTCGCATCCGCGCCTCGGCCTCGGGATCGTCAGGCAAAGGCGGTCAGTCCGCCGCCAGGGTCACCGCGCCATCGGCCGGGTCCACCACGAGATCCTCCACATCATCGTAGCGCGCCACCTGCATTTGATAGACCGGACGGCCATTGGCGTTCTCCAGGCTGGCATCGAATACCCGTCCGCCAGACTTGACCTCGGCTCGCTCCACCGCCTGGAGCAGCGGCAGCCTCGCCTGTTCCGCCAGCTTGGCCTTGGTCGGGTCGACCTGATCGGTCGCCGCCGCATCCTTCAACGGCGTCACACGCTCGTCGATAAGAGTGCCGGAGTTCGCATCCACACTGCCCCGCCACACCTCCCCGACATTCGGCAGCGCCACCACGGTATAGCTGGCGTTGCCGCCCCGCAGCAGTAGGCTCGCCTGCACAACCTTCCCGCCGGCATGCTGCTCCGCGAGCGCGATTGCATCCGTGACCGTCAGTTTTACCTGCTCGGCCTGGCGCACCCCGCTGGATATCGTGGTCACGCGTGGCGCCGCGCAGGAGGTAACAGGACAGGTCGCCTCGGTTTGCGCCTGAGCGACCGCAGTCGTCAGCAGTATCGCTGCTATCCCCGGGATGAAGCGCATAGCGGGCATTAAATTCTCCTTCCGTGCAGTTTCCACATTGGGAGTGGAATTTCAGCAACGGAGAAGACTTGACCCGGTTTCCACTTTAAGGTCGTGCCCAGAAACGGTCTTAATACCGCCGCACGACTACCCTTGGCTGTCGCGTCACAGGCGGCGCTATGACGGAATGTGCCTAACAGGCGCGCCCGCTGCCGTGGTCAACACGCACGTTCCTCCCCGAACACGACGCGGCGCTCCGTTGTGTCCTTACAATTTGGCCCTTCGCCTTCGGGCGGGGGGCTTTTTTGGCCGGTGGTTTATCGCACCGACCGCGCCGATCTCACAAAGGTAGCCTGTTCGAGTGCGTTGGCCGCCTGCTGGTAATGCACCTCCAGCAACTGTGCATCCTGGCGTGCTCGTTCATCGGAAACGAAAAGCGCCAACTCCCGCATTTGCCAAGCGCGCTGCCGAAGGTCATCTACGTTCATCTGCATGGTCCCCCTGCCGGGGTAGCTACCCCGTCCCAGCAGGGCAGGCAGTGAAGGAGATCACACCCGGCAGAATCGCCACGGCGCGGGCCGTCCACAGTGGCCGGCTACGCCTCACAGGAACGCCGCCCCGCATCGCGTCATAGCGGACGAGATGCGCGCCCTCGCTCATCGCTCACGACGCCGCCGCCGGTCTGACGCCTCGCCACCCGGGCTGACCGCCGATTAATACTAATCCTGCGTTCCGCGCCAAGCTCGCTACACCTACGCCGGTCCGGACGCTTTGCTTGCGGCGTCAGCACTGGTGCATGGGCTTGGCGTGGTTACCTGCAACACGGCGGATTTCTCCCGGGCAGGCATCATGCTGCTGGACCCTTGGCAGGCGCCGGAGTGTCGCTAGCCGAAGACGCGTCGCCCGGCCTTCCAGGTGCCCAGCACCCGCCCCTCCAGCGGCCTTCCGTCGAACGGCGTGTTCTGCGCCTTGCCCGGCATGCGTCCCGCTTCCACCCGCCAGATCCGTTCCGGATGGAACAGGCACAGATCCGCCGGGGCACCTTTCGCCAACCGCCCCGCCGCTACCCCGAGCAGCACCGCGGGTCGCGCAGTCAGCAGATCGATCGCCCGCGCCAGGGTGAGAGCGCCGCCATGCACCTGCGCCAGCGTCACACCGAGGAGAGTGGCGAGCCCCGTGCCTCCCGGCGTTGCCTGCGCGAAGGGCAGCCGTTTGTCGTCCGCATCTCTCGGCTGGTGGTCCGAACCGATGGCATCGATCGTCCCGTCCGCCAGCGCGGCCAGCACTGCCCGCCGGTCGGCTTCTGCCCGCAGCGGCGGTGACAGCTTGGCATAGGTGCGGAATTCGCCAATCGCGGTTTCGTTGAGGTCGAAATAAGGCGGCGCCGTATCGCACGTCACCGCCAGCCCGTCCGCCTTGGCGCGGCGAATCAGATCGAGCGCCTCGGCGGTGGATACCGGCGAGAAGTGAACCGCCCCGCCGGAAAGTGCGACCAGCCGGATATCCCGCGCCACCTGGATCGCCTCGGCAGCCGCCGGAATGGCGGGCAGGCCGAGACGTGTGGCCAGCTCTCCCTCGGTCGCCGCGCCGCCGGTCGCGAGCGACGGCTCCTCCGGATGCTGCACGATCCGGCAGCCGAAGCCGCTGGCGTAAGCCAGCACGGTCCGCATCAGCCGCGCCGAGGCGATCGCGCGACCGCCATCGGTGAAGGCAACGGCGCCGGCTTCGCGCAACAGCCCGAGTTCCGCCAGCTCCTCGCCAAGGCACCCGCGCGTCACGGCGCCGTAGGGCAGGATCGTGACGCTGCCGGTCTCCTCGCCGCGGGCGCGCAACAGCCGCACCAACGCCGGATCGTCGATGGCCGGTCGTGCGTCGGGCAGGGCCGCCAGGGTGGTTATCCCCCCGGCCGCCGCCGCCTGCGCCGCCGACGCGATGGTTTCACGATATTCGTAACCGGGCTCCCCGAGCGCGGCCCGCATGTCCACCAGGCCGGGGCAGAGGATCGCGCCGTCCTCCTGCACTACCGCCACGCCATCGGGCCGGCCAAGCGACGGACCCAGGTCGATGATGCGACCGTCGCGCACCAACAACTCGCCGCGCTCGTCCAGGCCTGCGGCGGGATCCAGCAGGCGGACCCCGGTGAACAGCGTGTCGGGGTTCATTCGTTCCCGGGTCCGCGGGAGAGCGTGTCCAGCACAGCCATGCGGACCGCCACGCCCATCTCCACCTGCTCCTTGATGACGCTGCGCTGGGGATCGTCGGCCACGGCGCTGTCGATCTCCACGCCGCGATTCATCGGCCCGGGATGCATCACCAGCGCGTCGGGCTTGGCACAGGCCAGCTTGTCGGCGTCCAGGCCATAGAAGCGGAAGAACTCGCGCGCGCTCGGCACCAGTCCGCGCTGCATACGCTCACGCTGGAGGCGCAGCGTCATGACGATATCGGCGTCTGCCAAACCGCGCATCATGTCGTGGAAAACCTCGACGCCCAGGCGTTCGACCTCGGCGGGAATCAGTGTCGGTGGGCCGATCACCCGCACCCGGCTGCCCATTGTCGTCAACAGATGGATGTTCGACCGCGCGACGCGCGAGTGGGCGATATCGCCACAGATGGCGACGACCAGGTTTTCGAGCCGCCCCTTGCGGCGCCTGATCGTCAGTGCGTCCAGCAGCGCCTGCGTTGGATGCTCATGCGTGCCGTCACCGGCATTGATCACCGCGGCATCGACTTTCTGCGCCAACAGGTTCGGTGCGCCCGACTGGTCGTGGCGCACGACCAGCAGGTCGCAGCGCATGGCGTTCAGTGTCGCGGCGGTGTCGAGCAGTGTCTCGCCCTTGTTCACCGATGACGTGGAGACCGACATGTTGATGACATCGGCGCCGAGACGTTTGCCGGCAAGTTCGAAGCTGGTGCGCGTGCGCGTCGAGTCTTCGAAGAACAAATTTATCAGGGTGCGCCCGCGCAACAGGTCACGCTGCGTCTTGCCGGAGCGGTTCAGCAACACGTAGCTCTCGGCAAGGTCGAGCAAGTGCCCGATCGCCTGCGGATGCAGCCCTTCGATGGCGAGAAGGTGTTTCTGCCGGTAGGACACGCGGCTTCGTTGCCGGAAGGTGCCGGATGCGTCAACCGGCAGTATCGACCGCCGCGGCCGCGGCTGCTAGGCAGCGCACGTCATCGCTGCCGGAATTGCCCGTGTTTCTCTCGCGCTTGCTGCTGGTTCTCGCCGCCCTGCTGCTTGCCTTCCCTTCGCCCGGCCAGGCCCGGACCGTGCTCGCTGCGACCCCGATCTCCCGCATGGACCTGCCGTGGTGGCGGCAGCGCCACGAAGAGAAGCTTGCCGAACTGCATCGCGGGCCGGTCGATCTGGTCTTTCTCGGCGATTCCATCACCGAGAACTGGGAGAGGCGGGATTTCCAGCCGGCCTGGCAGCATTTCTACGGCGATCGCCATGCCGTGAACCTGGGCTTCAAGGGGGACACCACCGCGAGCCTGTTATGGCGCATCGACCATGGCGAGGTGTCGGGCATCTCGCCGAAGGTCGCGGTGGTATTGATCGGCGCCAACAATATGGGTCGGCCGCATTGGTCCGCCGCCGATACGGTGCAAGGGATCGACGCGATCATCCGCGAGCTCCGGCAGCGGTTGGCGCGGACCAAGATTCTACTTCTGAGCGTGCTGCCGAGCGAGCGCTCGGTCTGGATCAGCGACACTACGGTGGAGATCAATCGACTGCTCGATGCGGAGTATGGCGAACACAAGGTGGATGACGTGACCTATCTCGACGTTACCGGCGTGTTCATGAAAAACGGCCAATTCGATCCGGCGATGTTCCTCGATCCGAAAATGCACCCGCCCGAGCCGCCACTGCATCCCGACGCGGCCGCGCAGGCGAAGATGGCGGCGGCCATGGAGCCGACCTTGTCGGCGCTGATGGGCGACAGGAGCCACGTGAATTGAGCACAGTCCACCTCTCCCGCTACGGGAGAGGTCGGTTCTTGAAGCGAACCCGGTGAGGGCTGACGCACGCTCCCGCTGGCGAGAAACATGACCGCGCGGCGGTGCTGACGCCATCCCTAGATCTTTGACCAAAGATCGCCTTTGGCTACAACGTCAGCCCCTACGAACGAGAGATAATCACGTAGTGGCACGCGCCGAGGACGCGCTTGCTTCGAGGGTCGCTCCGGCAAGGGCCACGCTGGTCACCACGCCGACGAAGATTGGGGTGAGCCCGAAATCCGACCGGATGAAAAGGATCGCGCCTAAAATCGCGCCTGTGTCGTAGCCGAACAGCAGGCCGGCGCATGCCGCTACCGCGGCAACCACATAAACGAAGATCTGTTTTTGGTCTTCCATGCTAAATCCACACTGGACTGTCTACTATGAAGAGGCATGCTACTGAAAAGAGGCGTGCCGCCGCGCGGCATCAACGGGAGTTCCGCATTTCAGGCGGCGAGACATAGAAGTCTCGACGAATTGATTTAACAAGGTGACCGGAATTTCTGTGCTTTCGGAGCTGGACCGGGACATGGAAAAATGCGGCGGTGACCACAAGACGCGACGAACGGTGGCGATCGCGTCGCTGAAGGTCGGTTGGCGTTTGTTGTACCAGGCGGCATGGCTGGGGCGGACGGCAGTGCTGGGATGCTGCGTCAATCCATGCGCCCAGACGGTCACCAGAGAGTAGAGTCCAAGGAGCGCCGGTGTGGTGCGCAGGATGGCCAGATCCGACCATTGCCGCTGGGTCTCGACGCCCAGATGTTCACGTGCCTCTTGGAAGGTTGTCTCGATCCGCCAACGGGACACGAAGCGCTTGAGGATTGCGGTGGGTTCGAGGTCAAGGTCGGTGCAAAGAAACCCCTGTGGGTCGCGCTGGCCGGACGGATCACGCACCAGAATCCAGCGGATCGCAGCCGGGGGCATGCCGTTGTGATACCAGACGGCGGTTCCGGAGACATACTCCAGCTCGCGGGTCTGACCACCGTACCAGTCCGTCAGCATGACGGATGTCCCTGCAGTTTTCGGATCGGTGAGCACGGCATTGAGTTTGGGCCGGCGTTTACCTTTCAGTGCAGCCCGCCGGCGGCGAGCTTGCGGGCGCAGGCCCGCAGCTTCGCGGTGTTCCGCCGCTGTTACAATGCGGAGCGGCCGCATGAGGCGCTGGGCCAGCAAGTGCCGGCGCGGCATTATCAGCCGAGCCCGCGCGCCTACACCGGCAAGCTGTGTTCGCCGGAGTATCCTGGCGTTGAGCTGGTGCGCCAGGTGCGCTCGAACGGCGAGATCAAGTGGCGTGGCGGCGGGTGTTCCTGGGCGAGCCGTTGATCGGCGAACCGGTCGGGCTGCACCCGATCGCCGACGGCGAATGGCGGGTGATGTATGGCCCGATCGAGCTCGGTTTGCTGGACGCGAAGGGCCGCTTGCGCCAGCCGCGGCGCCGCCGCCGTCGGGTAGCCTGTGGATTTGTGGACAACGCACGCGCGTTGCCCCCAACCCCACAGGGCCAACAACAACCGCAAGCCGATCTGGTTCGATGACGGATGAAAAGTGTTACCCATGTCGCCGGTCTATTCTGTTACCCATGTCGCCGATTGGACACCCTCGCGGGAGGGGGGTTGGGGGAGGGGACGGTGCCAGCGAGGCACCATCCGCAGAGCATCACGGGGCCGCCCGGCGGCAGTTCCGCCATCGCGATTTGGCCAGCGCCGTCGCACAGCCGAACGCCCGGCCGGCACTACCGCCGGCGCGGTTCGCCGATCGGCGGCACCTCTCCGGTCATCCCCGCCAGCACCTCCGCCACATGCCGCGCCGCCACCGCTTTGCCCTCGCGCGTGAGCCGCCCGGCAATATTCAGCAGGCATCCCAAATCGCCGGCGAGCACGGTGCTTGCACCGGTTGCGGCGATGTCCCGCACCTTGTCGGAGACCATGCGCACCGAGATCTCCGGATACTTCACGCAGAACGTCCCGCCGAAACCGCAGCAGATCTCCGGGTCCGCCATTTCCTTCACGTCGATACCGGCGGCGCGCAGAAAGCGTCGTGGTTGCGCCTTTATCCCAAGCTCGCGCAGCCCCGAGCAACTGTCATGATACGTAACCGGCCCATCCACGCCCGCCTCCGCCAGCGCCTCCACTTTCAACACATCGGCAAGAAAACTCACCAGCTCGTATGTCTTCGCCGCTAAGGCATCGGCGCGGCCACGCAGGTTGGGATCGTCGTCGAACAGATGCGGCAAGTGGCAGCGCAGCATGCCGCCGCAGGAACCGGACGGCACCACGACATAATCGTACCCGCTGAAAGCATCCAGAATGCCGCGCGCCAGCTCGCGCGCGGTGGCACGATCGCCCGAGTTGTACGCCGGTTGTCCGCAGCAGGTCTGCGCGCGCGGAACTTCCACCTGGCAGCCAGCCTGCTCAAGCAACCTGATCGCCGCGAAGCCCACCGTCGGGCGATAAAGATCCACCAGGCAGGTCACGAACAGGGCGACACGCGGCTTCCCGACACGCATGCGGGGCGTGATAGCAGCAACCCCAGCCGGGCACCATGCAACACTTCACCGGACTATCGCCGCCATGCACGCGACAGCCGGATTCCAACCCAGGCCACACCAAGCAGCACCACCGCCAAAACGGCGATGTCTAACCTCCGCATGACCGCATGCAGCCGCGGATCAGTGGCCCAGGCTTGCCCGAGCTTCATACCGACATAGGCCAGCAGCAGGCACCAGGGCCAGGACCCCGCGAAAGTGTACAGATGAAACCGCAACGGCGGCATCCGGCCGATGCCGGCGGGCAGCGCGATGAACGTGCGCACCACCGGAAGCATGCGGCAAATCAGCACGGTGATGCCGCCCCATCGCTTGAAGAACCATTGCACGAGCGTCAGTTCGTGTCGGCCAATCAGCACATAACGGCCCCAGCGCTCGACGAACGGCTGCCCACCCCAGGCGCCGACCGCGTAAGCCACCGCCGAGCCGAGATTGCAGCCGAGCGCCCCCGCGGTCGCCACCAGAAACAGGTTGAACCGGCCGGTGGAGACCAGGAACCCGGCGAAAGGGAGGATGATCTCCGAAGGCAGCGGAATGCAGGCGGACTCGATCGCCATCATCGCCAACACCCCGCCATAACCGAGCGTCGAGATCGTCCCGACGATGAAGCCGCCGACCGCCCCTAGCGCACTGTGAATTGCGACAGCTCCTGCCCGGTGAACGGCTCGGGATGCCCGATCGCGACCAGGGCGGCAAGATCGCGCCCAACCATCGCGAGCGGCTCGTGCCAACCGCCGGGCTGCGCCTGCCGATAGAGCCGCATCGTCGGATACCAGGGCGAATCGTGCCGCGCGTCCATCCAGCGCCAGTCGGCGACGTGATGCAGCAGCAGCCAGACGGGCCTTCCCAGCGCGCCGGCAAGGTGGGCGATCATCGTATCGACGGTAACGACAAGGTCGCACGCGGCGACGCGGGCGGCGGTAGCGCGCATATCGTCCAGCGGATCATCCCGATTGATCCAGCGCACGGCCTCCCCGCGGCCGCGTTGCAGGCGAAGCAGCCGCACAGAAGGCAGACTGATCGCACGGGCGAGATCGGCGAGGGGAACAGTGCGATCCGCACCCCATCCCCCCGTCTCGCAGCAAACGCCGATCAGCAGCCCGTCTCCTGGCGGATGCTCAGGCTGCACAGGCAAGGCAAGCGGCGGCACCTCCTCCGGCGGCCGGCGCAGCGCCTGCCATACTTCCATGATCTCGAAATCACAGGCGCTGGGCGGCGCCGGCGCCGTCACATCGAACGCGATCAGCCGGTCCACACCGGCAACGCCCCGCAACAATGGCACCAGAGCGGGCGGCGCCTCCAACGCCAGGGATGCGACCCGCCGCGCCAGAATCGGCAGATACCGGGCAAATTGCAGCGTATCGCCCAGGCCGTGATAGCAGCGCACCAGCACGTCCCGTCCGGCGAAGTCCCGCCCGTCCCATACCGCGCGCATATGATACGGCAATCGCGGGTCATCAGGCACGAAACCGCCGGCGCCCAGAACCGCGTCGTTGATCTCCCAGGCGGTGCCGTAGTCTCCCCGACGGACAGCAGTCATCCACGCCCGGCGAGGATCGTCCACCGGCTCAGTCGTCGAGCCTGAACCCCGCTTTCAACGTAACCTGATAATCCTGCACGCCGCCGTTTTCCAATGAACCCCGGATCTGCGTCACTTCGAACCATCCCAGGCCGCGGATGGTAGAGGCGGCGCGTGAGACGGCGGTTTCGATCGCCTCCGAAAGGCTGTTCGGCGACGTTCCGACCAGTTCGAGGACTTTATAGACCGGATCTGCCATGGCACGCTCCCGTGAGTTGCGTGCGCCTTAACCTGGATGAAGGCCGATGGTGGCACCGTCGCCATAATTTTGAGCGGCGTCGGCCGTCCAGAGCCAGCGGAACAGGATCAGACCCGCCGCGGCGCTCATCATCGCGCCCGGATAATACACCACGAAACCGCCGAGCTGCTGGTCGAGATGTGCGTCTATTGCCGGATAGAGCCGGCCGCATAGCTCATAGACCGGGTAAAGGTCGCGCGAGACCAAAGCGATCAGTGCGCCCAACATAATCTGGGGGAGCTGCACCGCCATCACCAGAACCAAGCGCACCGCGTAAGACAACCGCGCCGGCGGCGCCGGGCGCGGATCGAGGATCAACAGCCAGAACAACAGCCCGTCGCCGACCATGCTGACATTCATCAACCGATAAAGGCGGACGTCGAGCATCGCTCGAATGTGAACCGGCGGGTACAGCCAGAGAAACAGCAGGCCGTCGAACAGCAGGGCAGCAATCACCGGCTGTTGCAGCACCGCGACCATGCGCCGGACGGGCCGCGCATCAGTCAGCCGTTGGAAGGGCGCCGGCATGCCGCGCCGCAGCGTCTCCCCCGGCCAGGCCAGCGCGATCAGGAACGGGCCGAGATGATGCAACACCATGTGTTGCACCCGGTTCAGAAAGAACATGTGCTCGGCCATGTACTGAAAGCGGGTCTGCCACACCGCATAGATCAGCAGCACGCCGCAGCCGAAGGCCGCTTGGCGCCAAGCGCCGGGCCGCTCGCTCGGCCGACTGCGCGCAAGGCCGAGCGCGTAGCAATAGAGGGCAAGGCCGGTGCCGAGGAAGGCCGTCCAGGAAAACTCCCAAGGCGCCCAGACCGGCAGTGCCCCGGGACGAGCATGGCAGAACCAAGCGAGCACACAGCCGAGGACAGGCAGCGCCCACAAACCCATGGCCGATACACGAGCTTTTGCGGCTTCGCGCAGCACGGACCGCATCCGATGGCCTAACCGGCCTTCACGTCTCGCACCATGAAGTCCTTGGTCATCTCATGATTGTCCTGAAACCGCAGAGTCATCGGGACATGCCCCCCAGCCGTCATGCCGCTCGGCGACATGCACATCAGGTGATAGCCGCCCGGCTGGAAACTCACGCTGCCATGCGCCGGGACGGTCACGCTGGAAACCATTGCCATCCGCTCGGTACCGCCCACCGATTGACTGCGATGCAGCATGACCATGCCGCAATTGGGCGAGGACGCGCCGGTGATCACCACTGGATGGGCGCCGGCATTGGTGATGGTGAAATACCCCGCCGCCGGCGTCTGTGGCGTAATGAAGCGTATCCAGGGATTGGAGATGCTGACCACTTGTATCTGCGCCCCCGCCGGCGTGGCAGCGACCAACATAGCGGCAAGCGCGGCCAGGGCGGGACGGATCATGGCTTCGCCTCCTTCAGCCTTACGGGACGGTTCCCGGCTGCCGACTGGTCGATGGCATCAGCGAGGCGCAAAAGGTCGCGTCCGTCCTCGCCGGTCAAGACCGGCCGGCCTTCGCCGTGCTTCAACAATGCGATAAACGCCAGCGTGGAGCGGCGGAAGCTCTCGCCCCAATCGTCTTCGATGCCGTGGAAGGCCTGCAGGTCACCATCGCGGTACAGCGTAAGCACGGGCTCGTCCATCATCCGCCCGGTGCAGCGGTTGACGGTCAGGATGCCGCGCTCGCCGATCACCTCGAACTTGTCATCGACAGCGTAGTAATCCGTGCGGATGCGCAGCCCGGGGACGTGCACGCAGTCCCAGATGACATGCACCTGCGGGTCGGCATGCCGCCACATGATGCTGGCGGGCGAGTCCACGAGCCCGTTTGGTGCTTCCCGCCATTCGATGCGCGCGAACACCTCCTCGACCGGACCAAACAGCCACGCCGCCGTCGCCAGTTTGTGATGACCGTCGTCGAACGTAATCCGGCCGTGCCGCCGCTCCTGGGTCAGTGCATGGCGCCATTGCTGGGTTTCCGGTTCGGTGGGCCAGGCGGTCACAGGGTCGCCATGCAGGCTGCGCATGCGCATGTGCAGCGGGCGGCCGATCGCGCCATCTGCGATCAGCGCCTTCAGTTTCTCCAGTGGCGGATAGAACAGGTAATTTTCGAACAGCTTCAAATGCCGGCCGGCGGCTTTCGCGGCCTCGAGCATCCGGTCGCACTCGGCGATGCTCATCGCCATCGGTTTCTGCACGCTGACATGCAGCCCGTGCGCAAAGGCCCCCTCTGCCATCTCGGCGTGCACCGGATGCGGCGAAAGGATCTCCACCATGTCCATCTCATGGCGCAGGAACGCCCTATAGTCGCTGTACGCGGCCGCGTCCGGGAAAGCCAATCGGCGGCGTGCCAGCCGCGCCGGATTGCTGTCGCAGATCGCCACCACGCTTGCGTCCGGATTGTTGCGATAACCCCGGAAATGCAGGTCGGCGATCCGCCCCAGACCCGCGATGCCCACCTTGATCATGGTGCGAACCCCGTCTTGGTGCGCACATATTCGAGCCGATAGAGGCCGCGCTGGAAAGGCGGGTGCGCGCCGGCGGCGGTAAGCGCGGCGTCCGGCAGCGCGCCGGCCAGCGCCGCGACATCCGTCGCTTCCAGCAGGACGAACCAGCCTGGCGGCACCTCGATGTCGCCGCGATCGCGCGTCTCGGCGGTGCGCACGCCGGAGGCAGCCTCGTCGGCGCGGCAAAGATGCGCGCCGGTGAGCCGCGGCCGGGAAATGGCAGAACGCACCGCTTCGGCGAGCGATGCCGTGGCGGAGGCATCGGCGTCGAAGCGGATCGTGAGCATCACGCCGCCCATACCTGGGCCGCAGCTTCCCAGCACGCGGGCAAGGGCGCGGGCCGTGTTGCAGAATTGCGCCGTGGTGGTGCGTGTACCGGGCGTGGGGTCGTTGAGCCGGTTGGCATAATCCTGGCCCTTCAGGACCTCGATGGTTTCGGCCTCATAGAGCGTGAAGAACTCAGGGTGAGTTGCCGCATCCGCCGCGATGAAACGCCGACCGCGGCGAAAGCCCGGGACGCCGACCCGCTCTGGCATGTGCTCGTTCGCGTGCCAGTCGTAGAACTGCGCCCGCGCCTCCGGCGCGATACCGTTCCAGATCGCGACCACGGCTTCGCCTGTCAGCATGTTACCTCTCCGTCCCGTCGCGCTATGCTGCCACGCGACTGTCAGCAGCGGGAGGCACGAATGCCGGAGGTCTTCGTCTATGCGATCGAGGGGCGCTCGGTGGAACGGAAGCGCAAACTGGTGCAGGAGATCACCGACGCGGTGGTGCGCAATTTCGACGTCGCGCCCGAGGCAGTGATGGTGCAGATCATCGAGTCATCACGGGAGAACAAGGCCAAAGGCGGCAAACTGTTCAGCGAACGCTGATGCTCGTCTGTTGCCGGGGAGCGCTGTCAGCGGAGTGCTGGCTGAGGGCACTACTGGCGGACCGTCACCGAGCGTGAGAAGCTGCAAACACCCAAAGAAAACCGGAGGAAACCCAATGACCACCATCGGTAACAACGAATACACCTATGAACCGGTGGAGAACTGGGCGAAACTCCCGCCCGGTTGGTCGTTCAAGGAAATCGGCGCCGTCGGCGTCGATCGCAACGACAATGTCTACGTGTTCAACCGCGGCGAACACCCGATGATCGTGTTCGACCGCGACGGCAATTTCCTGCGCTCCTGGGGTGAGGGCGTCTATCCCCGCGCGCACGGCCTGCATGTCGGCCCGGACGACACGCTCTGGCTCACCGACGACGGCGATCACAGCGTCCGGCACTGCACGCTCGACGGCAAGGTGCTGATGACGCTCGGCATCCCCGGCAAGCCGGCGCCCTACATGAGTGGCGAGCCGTTCCACCGCTGCACCCACACGGCGCTATCGCCAAAAGGCGAAATCTACGTCTCCGACGGCTACGGCAATTCCCGCGTGCACAAATACGACCCCAGCGGCAAATGGCTGCTCTCCTGGGGCGAGCCCGGCACAGATCCCGGCGAGTTCAACATCGTGCACAACATCACCTGCGACGCGGATGGCTGGGTCTATGTCGCGGACCGGGAGAATCACCGCGTGCAGGTGTTCGACGGCAACGGCCGGTATGAGACGCAGTGGAACAATCTGCACCGCCCCTGCGGCCTGTTCATGCCGCCAGGCAAGTGCCCCATCTGCTATATCGGCGAGTTGGGGCCGGTGATGTCGGTCAACCGCAACATCCCCAATTTGGGTCCGCGCGTCAGCATCGTCGATCACACCGGCAAGCGCATCGGCCGGCTCGGCGGGCTCCATGCTGGGCTGGGTCTGACCGAATTCATGGCCCCACACGGACTCGCCGTCGACTCCCAGGGCAATCTGTATGTGGGCGAGGTGTCCTGGACCAACTGGCCGCAGACCTACCCCGACAAGCCGCGGCCAGAGAACCTGCGCAGCCTGCACAAGTTCCGCCGCCTCCGCTAGAGCGTGATCGCTTGAGGCGGGAACGTCGGAAAGCGTGAATCACGCTCTGGCGGTAACTATCCAGGGTTCTCGTAGCGCGGGAGCAGCCAGGACTCCGGCTCCTGCGCCGCGGCGTCGTACCACGCAACGACCAGCGGATGCTGGCGCACCGCGTGGCAATACGCCCCGGTTTCCGGCGACAGTGCCGGGCGCCAGGTCAGGAAACGCGTCACCACCGGGGCGAACATGGCGTCCGCGGGGCCGAAGACGGCTCCGAACAGAAACGGCCCGCCATCGCCGAACGCCTGCCGCGTCTCCGCCCACAGCGCCTCGATGCGCGCGATGTCGGCCAGTGCCTCCGGCGTCCGACCCCGTCCGGCGAAATCGGCGCCGAGGTTCATCCACATCGCCTCGCGCAAGCCGCGAAACCCGGCGTGCATCTCGGCAGCAATCGACCGCGCATGCGCCCGCGCCCGTCGATCGCTCGGCCACAGCGACCCGAGTTCGGCGCAGTATTCGATGATCGCGAGGGATTCCCAGACCTGGGCGCCCGCATGTTCCAGATAAGGAACCAGCCCGTTGGGCGAGAGGCGGGCGATCGCCTCCGTCGGCCCCGACTGCGTGAACGGGATCACCACCTCCTCCACGTCCAGCCCGGCCAGTCGCACCGCGAGCCAGCCCCGCATCGACCATGAGGAATAGCGGCGATTGCCGATGTATAGCCGCCCGTGCAGAACGTCTCGCATTGGCTACCCCCTGAGCGCCATCTCGATCGGCCCCTCGCGGCGCCCGTGGGTGAACTGATCCACCTCTGCATTGCCGCTGTTCATCAACGAGGATGGCGGCCCGCTCCAGATGATGCGCCCCCGGTGCAGCATAGCCACGGTGTCGGCGATCCGCCGGGCGCTCGCCATGTCATGCGTGATCGCCACCGCCGTACTGCCCAGCCGCTTGACGCAATCCACCACCAGCCCATCGATCACTGCCCCCATGATCGGATCGAGGCCGGTGGTCGGCTCATCGAAGAACATGATGTCCGGCTGCGCTGCGATCGCCCGCGCCAGCGCCACCCGCTTCTGCATGCCGCCCGACAGCTCGGACGGATACAGATCCCCGACAGTTGTCGCCAGGCCGACCTGGCCCAGGATGTCGCCGGCCCGCATACGCGCCTGCCGCCTTGTCACCTTGCGCTGCGCCAACAGTCCGAACGTGATATTCTCCCAGACGGGCAGGCTGTCGAACAGCGCCCCGTTCTGGAACAGCATCCCGATATGGGAGCGCAGCGCGTCGCGCTGGGCGCGCCGCAAGCGCAGGATATCGCGGCCATCCACCTCGATTGTCCCATTGTCCGGCTCAAGCAGCCCCAGCACGCATTTCAGCAGCACCGACTTGCCGGTGCCGGACCCGCCGATTACGACCGTCGAGGTCTGCGGCATCACGTCGAGGTCGAGCCCGTCCAGCACGACCTTCTGGCCAAAGGATTTCCGCAGGCCGCGGATGCGTATCTTCGGCGTTTCGCCGCTCATCGGGCGAAGAACAACTCGGTCAGCACGTAGTCGAACGCCAGGATCAGGATCGAGGCCGACACCACCGCCGCCGTCGTCGCCGAGCCCACACCCGCCGCGCCCCCGCGGCTGTGATAGCCCTGGTAGCAGCCGAGCAGGGCGATCAGGAACCCGAACACCGCTGCCTTCACCAGCCCCGAAACCACATCCATCGTCTGCAGGAAATCGAACGTGCTGGTCAGATAGGCCGCCACGCCGAAGCCGAGCTTCACGTTGGCGACGATGAAACCGCCCATCACGCCAAGGATGTCGGCCACCACCACCAGCGCCGGCAGCGCGATGATTCCGGCGAGCAGCCGCGGCGCGACCAGGTATTTCATCGGATTGGTGGACAGCGTCGTCAGCGCGTCGATCTGATCCGTCACCCGCATCGTGCCGAGTTCGGCCGCCGTGGCGGCGCCGATGCGCCCCGCCACCATCAGGCCGGCAAGCACCGGCCCCAACTCCCGAGTGATCGAGATCACCACCACATTCGCGATTGCGCTCTGTGCGCTGAACCGCGCGAACCCTGTGTAGCTCTGCAGCGCCAGCACCATGCCGGTGAAGATCGCCGTCAGCGCCACCACCGGGAGGCTGAAATACGCCATCTCCACCAGCGCGCGCAGGAACATGCGCCAGTAGAACGGTGGCCGCAGCAAATGCGAAACGCCGCTGATCCCGAACAGCACCAGTTCGCCGACCATCCGGCAGGCGCCGATCACGCCGCGCCCGACGATAGCCAGGCTGTCCACGATCGCAGTCACGCCGGGCGATAGATCCGGTGGAACCGACGCCCGAGCGAGGTGAGGATTTCGTAAGCGTTGGTCCCTGCCAGGGCGGCTACATCGTCCGGCGTCTGCGCCGGTCCGATCAGCTCGAGCCACTCGCCCGGCTGCACCCTTGGATGCTCCGTCACGTCGAAAGTGGTGAGGTCCATGGAGACACGCCCTACCAGCGGGACCGTCCGGCCGTCAAAGATGGCGGCCCCGCGATTCGAGAGCGCCCGATGCCACCCATCCGCATAGCCGATCGCCGCGGTGGCGATGCGGCTCGGCCGCGGCGCCCGCCAGGTCGCATTGTAACCCACGCTGTCGCCGGGCTCGAGGTGCCGCACGGCCAGCACGCGCGCGCGCAGCCCGACGGCCAGCCGCATGGGATTGGGTCTGTCCGGCGTCGGGTTGATGCCGTACAGCGCGGCACCCGGACGCGCGAGATCGGAGCCCCAGCCCCGCCCCAGGAAGATACCGGACGAATTGGCCACGCTGCGCGGCGCCGCCGGCAGGCCGGCGCAGGCCGCAGCAAAACGCTGGAGCTGCTCCTCGTTCAGCGCATCGTCCGCCATCTCGGACGACACCAGATGCGTCATCACGTAGCGCAGCGCGATGCTGGCAAGCCGTCCCGGCTCGCCCTTCAGCCGCGCCAGCTCGGCCGCGCTCAGCCCCAGCCGGGACATGCCGGTGTCGATGTGCAGAATCGCCGGCAGGTTTCGGCCCGCCGCGCGCGCCGCTTCGGTCCAGGCTTCGATCTCCGCCAGCGAGCCGAGCACCGGCGTGATGTCCTTCGCGATGTACTCAGCCGCCGCGCCCGGACCGAGCCCGTTCAGCACCGACAGCATGGCGCCGGGCACCAGCGGCCGGACAGCAAGCGCCTCGTCCAACAGCGCCACGAAGAAATGCCGGCATCCCGCGGCGTACAGCGCCGGCGCAACCTCCCTCGCGCCGAGTCCATAGGCGTCCGCCTTCACCACGCCGGCAACCGGTCCGGACGGATGCCTGGTACACAGCGAGCACCAGTTGGCGACGATCGCGCCGAGATCGATCTCCAGAACTGCGCCGGCGCGTGCCTCAGTCATCCATGCTGTGCGCCTGATCCAGATCGGCGTAGCGAGTGAACTCGGCCTCGAAGAACAAGTCGATTTTGCCGGTCGGTCCGTGCCGCTGCTTGGCGATGATCAGCTCCGCCTTGTTGTGCGCCGCTTCCATGTCGCGCTGCCATTTGTCCAGGTGGCTCTGAAACTTCTCCTCCGAGTCATAGGCCATCTGCTTCGGCGCACGCTGCGCCAGATAATACTCGTCGCGATAAATGAACATCACCGAGTCTGCATCCTGCTCGATGGTGCCGGATTTACGCAGATCGGCGAGCTGCGGGCGCTTGTCCTCCCGGCTCTCCACGGCCCGTGACAGTTGCGACAATGCCAGTACCCGGTACCGAAAGCTCCTTGGCGATCGCCTTCAGCCCCTGCGTGATCTGGCTGATCTCCAGCACGCGGTTCTCGGGCTTCGTGCCCGCGGCGGGACGCATGAGCTGGAGATAGTCCACCACGACCAGCGCCAGCCCTTTGGTGCGTTTGAGCCGCCGGCAACGCGTGCGCAGCGCCGACATAGTTATCGCCGGCGTATCGTCGATCTGGATCGGCAGTCCGGCGATTTCTCGGCTCACCGCCACGAACCGGTCGAAATCGCGCTGCCCGATGTCGCCGCGCCGAATGCGGTCGCCGGAAATCCGCGATTCCTCGGACAGAAGGCGGGTCGCGAGCTGCTCGGCACTCATTTCCAGCGAAAAAATTGCCACAGACCTCTTCGCCAGTGCGTTCGGATCGCTTTGGCGCGCCTCGGCGAGCAGGACTTTGGCCGCCGAATAGGCGATTTTGGTTGCGAGCGCGGTCTTCCCCATGCCCGGCCGCCCGGCCAGGATCACCAGATCCGAGGGATGCAGCCCTCCCGACTTGGCGTCCAGGTCCCGCAGCCCCGTCGTCAGGCCGGAAACGTGGCCGGTTCGCTTGAACGCCCGCTCCGCCCCCTCGATCGCCTCAACCAGCGCCCGCTCGAAGCTGATGAAGCCGCCGCCTGTCCCGCCATCGGTGGCGAGCTGGAAGAGCGACTGCTCCGCCGCCTCGATCTGGGCTTCGCCGTCCAGTTCCGGTTCGGCGCCGAAGGCGTTGTTGACCACCGTCTCGCCGACATCGATCAGTTGCCGGCGCAACCAAGCATCATGGATCGCACGGCCGTACTCGCCGGCGTTGATGATGCCCACCATCGCGATGAGGAGTTGTCCCAGATACGCCGTGCCGCCGACCTCTTCGAGTACGCCGGAGTGCTCGAATTCGGCCTTCAGGGTGACGGCATCGGCGAGCTGCCCCGCTTCGATACGCCGCGCGACCGCCTGGAAAATCCGGCCGTGCAGCGGGTCGGCGAAGTGCTCCGGGACGAGAAACTCCGAGACGCGTTCATAGGCCTTGTTGTTGGCCAGCAAGGCCCCCAGCAAAGCTTGTTCAGCCTGCAAATTCGACGGTGGAAGCCGTTGAGAAAGGCCAAAAAGGGGCGATTCGGTGTTCACGGTCCCGTCATCATACCGAAGCATCCGGTTGCCCCGAAGGGCAGCTTCCCTGTGGATAGGGGTGGATAACGGGGGGAACGCGATTCGCCCTAGCGGCGAGGGCTCAGCGTGAGCGGCGCAGCTCCGGCGACACCTCGCCCTGATGGGCGGCGGAAGACGACTCGGTCGCCGCAATGTAGTCGCGCGTCAGCGGCACAGCGCTCTGGCTATGCGCAAGCTGAATCTGGAACACCATCATGTTTTCTCGCCGGAACGACAATTCCGCGCCCGCCAGGTAGAATTCGAACATCCGGCAGAACCGCTCATCGTAGATCGAGGCGATCGTGTCGCGATTCGCCCCGAAACGTCGCCGCCAATGGCGCAGCGTCTCGGCGTAATGCAGGCGAAGGATCTCTATATCGGTCACCAGCAGGCGCGAGCGTTCGATCGGCGGCAGCACTTCCGACAATGCCGGGCAATAGCCGCCCGGAAAAATGTATTTGGCGATCCATGGATTGGTGCTGCCCGGCACGTCGTTGCGGCCGATCGCGTGCAGCAACGCCACACCGTCCGGCTTCAGGCAGCGCCCCACCATCTCAAAAAACGCGCGGTAATGCCCGACGCCGACATGCTCGAACATGCCGACCGAGACGATGCGATCGAAGCTGCGCGCCACCGCGCGGTAGTCGAGCAGCTCGAACTCGACGCGACCCGAGAGCCCCTCGGCGTCCGCGCGGGCGCGCGACTCGGTGAGTTGCTCGCTCGACAACGTGATACCGAGCACGCGGGCGCCATAGTCGCGCGCCAGGGTGAGCGCTAGGCCGCCCCAGCCGGAGCCGATATCAAGCACCGTCAAGCCGGGCCGGTCGAGGCAGAGTTTTGCCGCGATGTGTCGTTTCTTCGCTGCCTGCGCCTCCTCCAGCGTCTCGTCGCCGCGCGGGAAATAGGCGCAGGAATATTGCCGGTCGCGATCGAGGAAGAGGCTGTAGAGCCGCCCGTTCAGGTCGTAGTGGTGGGCAGCGTTGTGGCGCGCGCGCGGCGCCGGGTTGTATTGATCGATGCGGCGTTTGGCCTGCGCCAGCACCTGGTGCAGCCGGGCGAAGGGATGGCGGTTGCCGTTCGCCATCAAGTTGACGACCGCCACGTCCAGCACGGTCTCGATGCCGCCGCCCTCGGGCTGCAGCGTGCCATCCATATAGGCTTCGCCGAAGCCGAGCGCCGGAGTCAAAACGAGCCGCCGCACCGTGCGTGCATCACGCAAACGGATGGTCGCTTCGGGCCCGGAGTTGGGCGGGCCGGCATAGGTGGAACTGGACCCGTCCGGCCACCGGATGGTGAGCCGGCCCATGGTGATGAACCGCCGGAGAACCGCATCCAGCGTAGCCTGCATCGCCACCCCCGCATGGCTTTCCACGTAACTGCAACCATGCCCCAGGGCTGCCGGTTCCGTCAAAAAAGCGCCACGCGAGCAGGCGAGCTTGCCGCCGCTGGCGCAATGCCCGAATGAAAGACAGGCATAAAGGAAGGGAGGACACGAATGGAACTGATCCAGAACCATGCGAAGCGCAAGTTGCAGGCAGGCGGCGTCGTGATCAGCTTCGGCGTGCATCATTTGCGTAGTGTGGCAGCGCCACTGATCGCCGCCTCGACCGGTCACGACATCCTGTTCATCGACATGGAGCACGGCGCTTTCAGCGTGCAGGAGGCGACGCAGCTCTGCATGGCGGCGTTGCCGGCGGGCGTAACGCCAGTCGTGCGCGTCTGCGCCGGCGCGCTCGACGAGGCGACGCGTCTGTTGGACAACGGTGCGCTCGGCATCACGGTGCCGCACGTCGATACGGCCGAGCAGGCGCGCGCCGCCGCCGCAGCATTCCATTATCCGCCGGATGGCAAACGCAGTTGGGGCGGCCCGCCGCCGGTCTATCGCTTCCGCCCGCCGCACGTGGCCGAGGCTCAGACAGCAATCAACCGGGAGGTGCTGACGATCGTGATGCTGGAGAGCCCGCGGGCGATCGAGAACGCCGATGCCATCGCCGCCGTAGAAGGTGTGGATGTACTGCTGATCGGCACCTTCGACCTGACCGCCGAGATGGGTATTTCCGGCCAGGTGGATCATCCGCGGGTGATCAAGGCCTACGAGAAGGTCGGCGCGGCCTGCCGCGCGCACGGCAAGACGATGGGCATGGGCGGCATCAACAACCAGGATGACATGGCGCGATACCTGGCGATGGGCGCGCGGTATCTCGGCTCCGGAACGGATCAGAGTTATATCGTTGCCGGGGCGGAGGCGAAGATGGCGTGGCTGCGGGACCTGCTCGCGCGGAGCGGGATGCGAGGCTGAAGGCTCGGCATGCGTGGCACATGTCCTCATGTTCTGCGGGCATGTAATACCAGCGGCCTCGAGCGATGACTCTTATCATCGATCGGGGCCGCTGGTATTGCGCGCGGGGTTGGTGGGGCGGCCGCGCGCGAAACCAAGACTCTTATACCAGCGGCCCCGGCTCGGTCAGAACGGTCAGAAGAAGGGGCCGCTGGTATAAGTCATAATTCAGATCCGCAATGTACCGGACGCTGCACAGGCGCCTCAAATCGCGTGCCGCGCTGGCGGGCATGTCGCTATCCGATTACCTGCTGGGCGAGATACGCAAAATCGCCGAGCTGGTATAATGACTCTGTCGCGTCCTGTAGGCGATGCGCGACTCATACCTCGTCCGGGCATGAACGCATCGCGCGACAGTCCGCCCCTTATTCCACATAGATCATCTTGCGCGTCATGCCGCCGTCGATGATGAACTCGGCGCCGGTGACGAACCCGCTTTCACCGCCGAGCAACCAGGCGGCGAGCGACGCCACATCTTCCACCGTGCCAACCCGGCCAGCCGGGTGCTGGGCATGATCGGCCGCTCCCGGCGCCGGGCCTTTCGTCAGAATCCAGCCTGGGCTGATGCAGTTCACCCGCACATCCGGACCCAGGCTGATCGCCAGCGCATGCGTCAGCGCCACCAGCCCACCCTTGGAGGCCGCATAAGCTTCGGTGTTCGGCTCCGACATATGCGCCCGCGTTGAAGCAATGGTCACCACCGCGCCATGCGCGGCGCGCAGCATCGCCTCGGCGGCGCGCACCAGAAGGAAGGTGCTGGTGAGATTGGTCCCGATCACCCGCGACCATTCATCGAGGCTCAGCGCCGCGATCGGCTGGCGGATCGAGATGCCGGCATTACAGACCAGCGCATCCAGCCGCCCCTCCCGCGCGGCAATCTCCCCGATCAGCGCATCGACCTCGGCTTCGCTCGAGACATCGCAGCGCACGGCGCGTCCACCGGTTGGGGCGGCGGCTGCATCGCGATCAGTCGCGATGACGCGATAGCCGTCGCGCGCCAGGCGTGCAGCGATCGCCGCGCCGATGCCGCGCGCCGCTCCGGTGATCAGTGCTGCGGTGTCGGCCATGCTGGTGTCCTCATCGCTGGCGTGGCTGGAGCGGGTCGATCCCGCCACCCATCGTCGCATCAAAGGCCTCCGCCTAGTGACGCCTACGGCATCGCCGCGATGCTGGGAACACTGTCGGACATTTCGCACGGATCGAGTGCGTCGTCGCAGCGTGGGTACTGCGTTCGGCGTTCCGCTCGGCTTGGCGTGCCTGCCGCTTGCGGCGGACATGCTATTGCTCATCTGGTCGGCCGCGGCGCTCGCGATATCGGATCTACGCTATGGCGCTGCCCGAACGGTATGACATCGCCTGCGGCGCCTGGGCGTTCACGCTGATCGTTACAATGGCCGTGGCAGGCGAACACTCGGCGTTCTTGCTTGCCGCGCGTGCGTGGGAGACGCTGCTCGGCGGAGTCCTAGGTCTTGCAGCCGCCCTGTTGCTTTTCCCAATTCGAGGCGCGCGCGCGGCAAGCAGGTGAAGGCGCGCTGGGGTCGTCATCTGTTCCGTTCCGCGCGCAGCCTGGACCAGTATTCGAGGCGCTTGGCGACCTCGCGTTCGAATCCGCGTTGGCTCGGCTGATAAAAACTGTGCCGCGCCATCCCATCGGGGAAGTAGTTCTGCCCCGAGAACGCCTCCTCCTCCGCATGGTCGTACGCATAGCCGGCGCCATAGCCGAGGTCTTTCATCAACCGCGTCGGTGCGTTGAGTATATGCGCCGGCGGCATCAGGCTGCCGGTTGCTTTCGCCGCGCCGCGTGCCGCCGAGAACGCCGCATAAACGGCGTTCGATTTCGGCGCGGTACCGAGATAGACCACCAGTTGCGCGATCGCCAGTTCGCCTTCGGGACTGCCCAGCCGCTCGTAGGTCTCCCAGGCCGCCAGGGCCTGCGCAAGCGCGGCAGGATCGGCCATACCGACATCCTCCGCGGCAAAGCGCGTCAGGCGGCGGGCAATGTAGCGCGGGTCCTCGCCGCCGGCCAGCATGCGCGCGAACCAGTAGAGCGCCGCGTCCGGATCCGAGCCGCGCAGGGATTTGTGCAGCGCCGAGATCAGGTTGTAGTGCTCCTCGCGATCCTTATCGGTACAGCGCCGCGCGACGTGCGAGCAGATCTGCCAGAGCGGCCGGGTCCAGCACCGGTGCGTCGGCCGGAAGGGCGGCGATCTGCTCGGCCATGTTGAACAGATAGCGCCCGTCTCCGTCGGCCATGGCCCGCAACGTGGCGCGCGCCTCCGCGGTCACCGGCAGCGTCCGCCCGAGTGCCGCCTCGGCGCGCTCCAGCAATGCCTCCAGCGCCGCGTCATCGAGCCGGCGCAGCACCAGCACCTGGCAACGCGACAGCAAGGCGCCGTTCAGGGCGAAGGATGGGTTCTCGGTGGTGGCGCCGATCAGCGTGATGGTGCCGTCTTCCACCACCGGCAGGAACCCGTCCTGCTGCGCGCGGTTGAAGCGATGGATTTCGTCAACGAACAGCAATGTCCCCTGGCCGGCGCGGCGGCGTCGGGCGGCTTCCTCGAACGCACGCTTGAGATCGGCCACCCCCGAGAAGACCGCCGAAAGCTGCACGAAAGCGACGCCGGCGCGTGCCGCCAGCAAACGCGCGATCGTCGTCTTGCCTGTGCCCGGAGGACCCCACAGAATCAGGGACGCGAGCGAGCCCCGCGCCAGCATCCGGGTCAGCGCGCCCTCGGGGCCCACCAGGTGATCCTGACCCACCACGTCGTCCAAGCTTCGCGGGCGCAGCCGGTCGGCCAGTGGCCGCGCGCCGGCCGGCGTCTCCTCGGACGTTTCCGGCCGCGTCGCCGGACCGAACAGGTCGTCACTGCCGGTGGACACCACTCATCCTACTATCCGGTAACGGAGAAGCGTGAATCGCCTCCGCTGTGACCCCGGTCACTTGGTTCCCGACGAAATTCATTGCCTTTCCGATCGACCTCCGCGATCGTGGGCAGATGGCTCGGATGCTTAGCAGTTCGGTCGGCTGATGCAGTCGCAACGCCGATCTCTCGCGCTCGACGAATTGTTTCGTCATGTTCCGCTCCGCGCTGCGGTGCGGCTAAACGTGCGCCGGCGCATGAGCGCGTCGGGCCGCCATTACCATGGCCTGGATCATCTCGCGGATCTCTGGGTACAGCACCGTCGGCTGTCGCGCGGCGGGCGTTTCGCGAAACCCGCCGCCAAGCGGCTGATCGCCGCTGCCATCGTCTATCACGACGCCATTTACGATCCGCGCCGGAGCGATAACGAAACGGCTTCCGCCGCGCTGTGGCGACGCCATGCGGGTCTCGCCGCCCGATTGCCGCGCCGCGACATCGCTCAGGTCGCCGAGGCGATCGAGGCTACCGGCCGCCACGCCGCCGGCGAGCTGGCCAACGGCCATTGCAACGCGATCACGCATTGGCTGCTCGATCTTGACCTGGTGTCGATCGGCGCAGCCTACTACCGGTTCCAAAGCAATACGGCGGGCCTTCGGGCCGAGAGCGATTTTATCCCCGCACGCGACTGGCAGCGGCAATCGAAAAAATTCCTCTCAGCCCTGGCCCAGCGCAAACAGCTCTTCTACTCCCTGCGCATTTCGCGGGCGTTCGAAACGGTGGCTCGGGTCAATCTCGCACAGGCCCTGCGCACCAGAGGTTAAATGTAAGTTTGTACTAGGCCGTGTGGACGGATTTAACCAACATCAGCCCGCAGGCGAAACTGACGATGGCTGAGTAGCTGATGTCGGTCTTCTCGCAGCGCATGGCAACGCGTTTGAATCGCTTGAGCTTGCCAATCGTCTGTTCGATGCGCGCCCGGAGTTTATAGAGGCGTTTCGGGAAAAACCTCCCTCTCTGCTTGGAGTTTTCGCGGCGCGGGATAACCGGTGTGATGCCGCGCGCGAGTGCCGCCGCCCGGTTGGCTTGGCTGTCACATCCCTTGTCCGTCATCGCGATGCGCGGGCGGATGTCAGGACCGATGTCGAGCGACGTCTCGAACTCTCTGCTGTCGCTGACCTCGCCACCCGTCAGATGGAAATCGAGAGGGTTGCCGTCGAGATCGGTCTTGAGGTGGATTGTGGTCGAGAAGCCGCCGCGCGAGCGGCCGAACGCCTGGCGCTGCTGCCCCCTTTTGCTCCGGCAGCCGAGACGTGCGCGCGCGCTGTCGTGCTGTCGAAGAACTGGACCAAGTGCGCCGTCTGGCTGCATTCCGCGCGTGATCAACGCGATCATCTCGCGCAAAGCCTGCTTCATCGCGAGGTCAAGGTTCTCGTGCATGCCTGTAGTGATCCAATGCGCGGCGGTCTCGGCGCGCGGGTAGCGCAGGAGGGTCGCGCGGGCCTGGCTAGGCAATCGGTGCTCGCTCAGCCTGGACACCGCGTCGGCAAGACGTAGCATTGGTCGATGAATGCCACGCATGTGATCGTCGGCGCCGGCCAAGCCGGGGCGTGGGCCGCCATGGCGATGCGTCAGGCGGGGTTTGCCGGCCGCATCCTGCTGGTGGGCGAGGAGCCCTGGCGTCCGTACGAACGTCCGCCGCTCTCTAAAAGGATGCTGACTCAGGATCCCGAGCCGCCGATCCTGTTCTTCCACGACGAACGTCGCTACGCCGAACAGGGCATCGAGCTGATCCTGGAAACCCGCGTCGCCGCCATCGACGCGCGGGCACACCGGCTGGCGCTCGCGGACGGACGCAGCCTTCCCTACGACAGGCTTTTGCTTGTCACCGGCGGGCGGGCTCGCGGCCTCTCTGTTCCCGGGGCTGAGCATGTCCACCTGTTGCGCACGCTGGCGGATGCGCGTTCTCTCCGCGAGCGACTGCGCGCGGCACGGCGTGTCGTCTGTGTCGGCGCCGGCGTGATCGGACTCGAAATCGCCTCGTCCGCCCGGGCGTGCGGCTGCGCCGTCACCGTGCTGGAAACCGCGCCGGTCGCCCTGGGACGCTGCGTCTCTCCGGAGGTGGCGGACTTTGTCGTCGGCCTGCATCGGGCGGCCGGGGTGGACCTGCATTTCAATATGACGGTCGAGGCAGTCGAGCACGGCGCGGACGGTTCGGCGCGCGTGCTGTGCCGCGGTGGCGAGCGTTTCGATGCGGACCTCGTGGTCGCCGGCATCGGGATGGAGCGCAATCTGGAGCTTGCCGTGCCGGCCGGGATTGCCGCGGAGGGAGGCATCGCGGTGGACGAGCTGGGGCGTACCAGCGAGCCGGACATCTACGCCGCAGGCGACGTGACCGCGTTCCTCCATCCGTTCTACGGCCGGCGCCTGCGCCTGGAGTCCTGGAAGCACGCGCAGAACCATGGCATCGCCGTCGGCCGGGCGATGTGCGGCGACGCCACGCCCTACGACGACATCCCCTGGTTCTGGACCGATCAGCACGGCGTCAATCTGCAGGTGGCGGGTTTGCCCGGAGATGCGGCGCGGACGGTGGTGCGGGTCAACAAGCCGCCGAGCTTTGTCGCCGTGCACCTCGCGGAGGATGACGCGCTCGTCGGCGTCAGCGCGGCAGACGCGCCGCGGGAGATCCGCGCCGGCACCGCGCTCATCAAGTCCCGAAAGCCGGTCGATCCCGTGCTGCTGGCCGACCCGGCCGTGCCGCTTCAGCGGCTGCTTGGCTGATCCGGTGCGCCGGCAAAGTCGGCATAGGCGCCGGAGCGGAAGTCCCGATATACCGCGGCGCGGGGCAGGAAGTCGGCATAGCGCCTGACGGTGCCCGCGGGCGGATGCCAATGGGCGAGCACCTTGGTCTTGTAGCTCGCGCCGATCGTGGGGGTCTGGCTGTGATAATCCGCCACGGCCTTCGACCAGTCCTGGCTGCGCTCGTAAAGCACGGTCAGGAAGGAGGCGGCGTAGCGCGCATTGGCCATCGGGTCGAACGCCTGCTCCAAGCTGGTGAACGCCGTCGGATGATACATCAGGTTGATCTGCAAGCAGCCGACATCGATCGAATGGAGGCCGGCCGCTTGCAGCTCGTGCACGGCCGTAACGGCAGCCGCTTTGCTGGCGAAGAAGAAGCCCTGACCTTCCACATTGATGGTCCAGGGCCAGGGCGTAACCGCCCCGGTACGCGCGTCGCGCCGGCCGCTTTCCACCACGGCCACCGCGTCGAGAAGACCGGAGGGAAGCGCACGCACCCGCTGAGCGGTTGTGATCGCCCGTGCGCAGCTTGCTGGCTGGTAAGGTGCGGAGTGTGCGAGGGCTGGTGTAGCGGAGAGCAGGAGCAGGAGCCAGAGCACGCGTCGCATTCCTGCGTGTTGTGCACAGAATCGAGAGCGAAGCCAGCAAAAACGACCTTAGCGATACAACAAATGCATTCCGACGACGAGCAAGGCGACCACGAAGGCCGCGAAAATCCACGCCAGCACACGGGGGGCCGAGCGTCGGGGGGCGCTTTCCGACCAGCCGGCGCTCGGGCGGCGGGCTGAAGCGTCGGTACTGGCGTCGGCTTGGGCGAGTGCCCATCGCGAGCCTTGTCGGTTTAGCCGGGCGTGTCGAGGATGGGCCTACGCCGCGGTCATTGGCAAGCGAAACCGAGGCTCCTGTCCGGGTGCCCGGCCCCCATATGGAAGCCTTCCATGAACCGGCCCGATCCCGACGCCGAGCTGCGGCAGGCGCTGCACCGCCACAAGGCGATCGCCACCGCGCTTCTGATCCTGATGGCTGCGCTGATGGTGGCGAGCTATGCGCTGCCGCCCGGCTGGCCTGGCGAGCTGTTGCAATCCGCCGCCAAGGCCGGACTGATCGGCGGCATCGCCGATTGGTTCGCGGTCACCGCGCTGTTTCGCCATCCGCTCGGGCTGCCGATCCCGCACACCGCGATAATTCCGGCGCAGAAGGAGCGCCTCGGCCGCGCCCTCGGGCGGTTCGTCGCGACCCACGTCTTCACCGACGAGGAGGTCAGCGGCGTGCTCGCCCGGCTCGACCTTCCGGGGATACTGCACCGCTTCTTCTCCGATCCCGTGTCTGCCCGCCCGACAGCCCAGGCGATCGCGGCGATGTTGCCGCGTCTGTTGACCTCGCTCGAGGACGGCCGTGCCCGCCGGCTGATCGCACATGTCGTGCCCCGTCTTGTGGGCGGTCCGGGTGCCGGCCAGGTGGTGGCCCGTGCCCTGCATGGGCTGGTGGAGGGCGGTCGCCACCAGGAGGTGTTCGGCTTCGTCCTTGGCCAGTTGAAAACACTGCTGGCGGACAAAGAGCAGGTCCTGCGCGTGGTGATCGAGGACCGGGTGCGCGAACAAGGCGGCCGGCTGGTCGGATGGGCGCTGGGCGCCTCGATCGCCCGGCGGGTGCTGACCGCGGTCAATGCCGAGCTGGACAAAATGAGCCCCGATGGCTCCGAGCTGCGCGCCGCCTTCGACGAATGGGTACGCGGCGAGATCGAGCGCATGGAAACCGATCCCGCCCGCGCGGCCGAGATTGGCCGGGCGATGCGCCGTGTCGTCGGACATGAGACGGTGCTCGCCTGGTTCTGGGACGTCTGGGCCCGATTGCGCCGAACGGTGGAAGCCGATGCGGCACAACCGAACGGACGCACGATGACGATCATCGAAGCGGCGCTGGATAATCTGGGGGCGATGCTGGAAAGCGATCCGGCGGCGCGGGCGCGGGTGCAGCTCGCTGCCGAACGCGTGGTGCACAGCCTGTTGCCGGCGGCACAAGAGCGGCTTGCCGACTTCATCGCCGCGGTGGTGGGCAACTGGGATGCCGAGACCATCAGTGGCAAGCTGGAGCTGCGCGTCGGCAAGGACCTGCAGTTCGTGCGAGTGAACGGCACCCTGGTTGGGTTCCTGATCGGCGGTCTGCTCTATGCTGTGCTGCGCGGGCTGTTCGGCACCGCCGCCGGGTTCTGAAGGAGGAGATCGTATGCACTGATCCGAACGCGATGCGCTAGACAACATGGCGTCGCCGCCTGGAAGGCGGGCGGATACGTGGCGCAAGAACAACGATCAGGAAACGATGAACGACAATACCGCAAATCAGCAAGAGGCGGATTTTGACGGCACTTTGCCCAAATCTCCACCGAAAATGAAGTGCCCGAACGAGTCAGTGAATCTACTCGCCTGGAAACCAGCGCTGGCGGAGCTGTCTCGAAATCCACTCATCGTAGCTGTCGTCGGCTTTCTCCTGACAGGCTTGCTGGGTACTTACCTGGCATGGTGGCTGAACTCTCTCAGCCATAGCCATGACGTCGAAGCATCAACGAGGAACAACGCACTCGCGTCAGTCAGTGATATATCCGACCTTGTGAATGAGCGTCGCGAGCGAGCGGCGCTGGTGATTTCGGCGATCCGCCGAGGTGCGCCCCAAGGCGAAACCGACGCCCGCAAGACGGCGTACGACGAAGCTTATATCCGGTGGAACGCAAAGGTTCCTGGAGATCTCTTGCGGGTCAGGGCAGCGCTGCATTCGGCCTATCGTTCGTCCTACGAGAGGTATATTGATGGTTTAACGAATGAGAACATGCTTTTGCGCGGGACTGATGCTACCATACTTCTTCATGGACAGCAGCTTCCAAGCAGACCGGGTCTGTTTGCCATTATGGATTCGTGTCTAACTCAAGCTTACGATGCCTACCGAGCAAACTCCTATACCTTGTCGGACCAGATCTCCAGGATAGTAGCATCGTGCAAATTCTCTGAGGTTTACTCGAAGCTAATATTCTGTTTTTCGACTGTCTCGGAGTCGCTATACAGCGCCATAAGCGGGATTGACGGCCTGCCCGCACAGCCGATTTCCGATGAGCAGGTGGTAGACGCGTGTAAGCCGCCCTAACCAATCCTGCTAATCATGCCGGATAGCGGCGAACACCGCACCGCGCCGCGCCGATGCCGGTCGGCGGAACGGAAGCGGGCGATCGTGGCGGAAAGCTTGACGGCGGGGCCTGCGCTCCGGCGACAGGCGCGCCGGTGAAAAGTGTGTCGCCCTGCTCTGCCACCGCAGGGTCGCCTCTCCAACGATGCGAAAGGCCGGCCCGCGCCCCATCTCCCTCCCCACCATGAAACTCTCCGTCCTCGACCAATCCACCGTCGTGACCGGCCGCGCGCCGGACACATCGATCCGGGAAAGCATCGCCCTCGCCCAGCATTGCGAAGCGCTCGGTTACGCCCGCTACTGGCTGGCCGAACACCACGCCTCCGCCAGCCAGGCCGGCACCGCGCCGGAGATCCTGATCAGCGCCATCGCCGCCACCACCACCCGCATCCGCGTCGGCAGTGCCGGCGTCATGCTGCCCCACTACTCCAGCCTGAAGGTCGCCGAGCAGTTCCGCGTGCTGGAGGCGATCGCGCCAGGACGGATCGATCTCGGGCTCGGCCGGGCGCCGGGTTCGGACGGGCGCACCGCGTTCGCGCTCAACCCGCTGGCGGAGACCGCGGCGGATCATTTCCCGGCGCAGGTGCGCGATCTGCTGGCGTGGCTCGCCGGCGAGAAACTGGTGGAGGGGCACCCGTTCCGCGACATAATCGCCCAGCCGCAAGGGGCGACGGTGCCCGAGGTGTGGGTGCTCGGCAGTTCCGATTATGGGGCGCAGGTCGCCGCCTATTTCGGGCTGCCGTATTGCTTCGCCCATTTCATCACCGACGGTCGCGGGACGGAACAGGCGCTGGCGGTGTATCGGGAGCTGTACCGGCCGAGCGGGCGCCAGCCGGCGCCGTACGCCGCCCTGTGCGTCTGGGCGATGGCGGCGGAGACGCCGGCGGAGGCCGAGCGGCTGTTTTCTTCGCGGGCACTGTGGCGGCTCCGGCGGGATCGCGGCATGTTCACGGCCTTGCCTTCGCCGGAAGAGGCTGCGGCCCACGAGTACACGGAGGCCGAACGGGCGCGGGTTGCCGGGCTGCGCGAGCGGGCCCTCTTCGGCACGCCGGATGCGGTGGCGGAGCGGCTAGGCGCGCTGGCCGCGGCGCACGGCGCGGAGGAGATCGCGATACTGACGACGCTGCATGATGCGGGAGCCCGGCGCCGGTCTTATACGCTGCTGGCGGAGGCTTGCGGCCTGGATGGCGGCCGGAGCTGATGTTGCGGTGCGCTGTCTGCGGCGTTATAGGCGTCGAGCAGCGCCGACGTAGCTCAGCGGTAGAGCAACTGATTCGTAATCAGTAGGCCCTCGGTTCAAGTCCGAGCGTCGGCACCGGCAAAATCAATGCCAATTCAACATCGTGGCGAAGACCCAGATCACGACAATGTTGGGGCTTCAAGGTCGCCTTGTCCTCGCCCTTTAGCTTAGGTTATCCGCGCCTATTCAGTGTTTAACTGGGCGGCTATCGCCACGACGTACACTCTGCTCCCCGCGTTGAGCGAGCGCCTGCGGTCCACGACGGCATGCAGGCCCGTCAGCAGCGAACCCTTGGTCCGAACCGGGGACATAGGTGACAGTTTGGCCCGACGACATGGGTAACAGGTTTACTGGTTGGCATGGAGGTGACCCATGCCGTGGCAGAGGACCGGACCCATGGACGAGCGGATGTCGCTGATTGTGAGCTGGCAGGAGGACGGGCTTTCGATTTCGGAGCTGTGCCAGCGCTATGGCGTTAGCCGCAAGACCGGTTACAAGTGGATAGAGCGGTATGAGAACGAGGGTTTTGCCGGGCTGTGCGACCGCAGCCGGGCGCCGCATCACTCTCCGCGGCAGGTGACGGGGTCGATCGCCGAGGCAGCGGTAGCGGCGCGGCGGGAGCACCCGAGCTGGGGGCCGCGCAAGCTGCGGGCGTGGCTTTCGGCGCGCGATCCGCAGGTGGTGTGGCCGGCGGCCAGCACTTTGGGTGTGTTGTTCGACGAAGCGGGCCTGACGGTGCCGCGGCGCCGGCGCGAGCGGGTGCCGCCGCGCAGCGCGCCGTTTGCCGGCTGCGAGGGTCCGAACGCGGTGTGGACGGCCGATTTCAAGGGCTGGTTTCGCACCGCCGACGGCGCGCGCTGCGAGCCGTTCACGTTGTTGGACAGTTGGAGCCGCTATCTGTTGCGCTGCCAGGCGGTGCGGCGGACCGATACCGCGACGGTGCAGGCGATCCTGGCGGCGGCGTTCCGCGAGTATGGCCTGCCGATGGCGCTGCGCAGCGACAACGGCTCGCCGTTTGCCGGACGCGGCGCCGGCGGCTTGAGCCGGTTATCGGTGTGGCTGATCAAGCTTTCGGTGCGGCCGGATCGGATCGATCCAGGCTCGCCGCAGCAGAACGGTCGGCACGAGCGGATGCACCTGACGCTGCAGCAGGAGACGGCAAGCCCGCCGGCGGCGAGCTTGCGGGCGCAGGCCCGCAGCTTCGCGGTGTTCCGCCGCTGTTACAATGCGGAGCGGCCGCACGAGGCGCTGGGCCAGCAAGTGCCGGCGCGGCATTATCAGCCGAGCCCGCGCGCCTACACCGGCAAGCTGTGTTCGCCGGAGTATCCTGGCGTTGAGCTGGTGCGCCAGGTGCGCTCGAACGGCGAGATCAAGTGGCGTGGCGAGCGGGTGTTCCTGGGCGAGCCGTTGATCGGCGAACCGGTCGGGCTGCACCCGATCGCCGACGGCGAATGGCGGGTGATGTATGGCCCGATCGAGCTCGGTTTGCTGGACGCGAAGGGCCGCTTGCGCCAGCCGCGGCGCCGCCGCCGTCGGGTAGCCTGTGGATTTGTGGACAACGCACGCGCGTTGCCCACAACCCCACAGGGCCAACAACAACCGCAAGCCGATCTGGTTCGATGACGGATGAAAAGTGTTACCCATGTCGCCGGTCTATTCTGTTACCCATGTCGCCGGTTGGACACCTTGACAGCCGCCACCGGGGGGAGGTGCGGGCCAAGCAGGGGTGGTGGAAGCGGCAGGCCAGACCCCGAGAGAAAAACTTCAACGGACATGTTACGATTGCAGGTCGGTCATGTGGTGTGCCCGCGCGCCGCCCGCCGCGCCAGTTGGGTCTCCAGCCAGCCGACCACTCCTCGGTGTGGTCGCCGGCGCTGTGATCTGGTGCGGGCATGCACGTGGCCGACATCGCTATGTTCACGCGGGGCGAGTATCGTCACGCGCGAGACTTTCACGATCTTGGGCAGCCCGCATACGATTTCGGCGGCGCCCTGATTCCGAGTCAGCCCGACCTCAGATGGAGCCGCAACCCACATGGCAATCCGCGATCACGTGTTATTTGAACCAGGCTTTCTGCGCGGCCTGCTGCGCATCTCCTATGTGCCGCGCCAGGGCACGCATGCCTTCGCAGGCTGGAGCGCCGGCCATGCATGGTGGCCGCAGGCGGCTCGGGCTGCGTGCAAGAGGGCGCCGAGGCGGTGACTCGCTACCAACTGCGGCGCAGGCGCAATCCGCTGGACACGACCGCAGGGCTGCTCACGGCTGCGATCGTCATCGCACTTCTCCTGACGGTGCCACTCTTGCTGGTGGCGCACCTTTGGCTTGGTCCGCTGCATGCCTTCATGCCGACGGGCGGCCCATAAGGAACGCCTTGACACCGGCCGCCAAGTAGCGCGGCGCGCCCCTTTGCCGTGCCGGCCTTTGCCCCCACGCCGCGCCCGGCCAAAGCCATGCCGGGCTCCTTTGTACGTCTGATGTTCGGGCGCCCAGCTGATGCGGCCGCACACGCTGCCTAGCTCTGACGTCCGCCTTCAAGGTTGATGTTGCATTTTTTCGCCCTGCGCGGCAATACGCGGGTTGCTGCAGCCGATATGGTCGTGCAAGGCAGGAGACGGGACCTCTGGACGTCGGTTGACCTGCTCTGATGCGCGGATTGGTTACGGCGCGGCACGTGGTCGCAAGGGTCGGGGAGATCGCCAGTCCCGCGGACTCGCTGTTTGTCCGTTCGGCTATCCGAGTTCGATCTCGCCCTCGACCACGTGCTCGATGGGCAGGGCGGCGATTTCGAGCGTCATCTTCGCTTGGAGCGTCTCGTCGCCTCGAAGCCGTCCGGTTCTCACGGCGTCATGGACGGCATTCTCGATCACGCGTTGCGAGGTGACCCCGACCTCTTTGAGAAATTTCCGAACGGCGATGTTGAACTTGTCTTCGTCCATGTATGCATTACTCACCTGCTGGCACCCTCATACGTTACACCGAGCAGAACCCCCATTGGAAGCGGACGGACTCCTGGCTCGATGAATGCGGTGGCATAACCGACCTGCGCGCAGCTTGGGCTGTTCCGCGGCGGTGTCGCCCCCGAGACGGCGAGGCCAGGGCCGGATCGACTGAGGCCGCGTGGTGCGTCATACCCCTCTCCTGTCAAAAAGGATACTGCCTCGTGCCTCGCTTGATCTCCCTGATCCTGTGGACGGCGGCCATCGCCGCCCTGAGCGGCTGCAAGGCCTTGGGGTGCTGAATTGCTTGAGGCGGACACGTCGAAAACGCAAATCAGCGCATAGCAGGATGGGGCCCGGCAGGCTGGCGTGCGGTGCTCGGAAACGAGGGGCGGATCGACTGAGGCTCAGGCTGCCATCAGCCATGCGTGTCGTGCGACATGCGCAAGGCAGCGTGTCGTCGTACCGCGTCCACTGTTGCGCCGGTGATTCGTTCGGGCATCCATAGTTTCCAGCCTGCCGCGCGTCTCGATCAGGATGACAGTTTCAGAAGTAATCTCATTGTGCAGCGGCCCCGTCAGGGATGGTGGGATGCGTGCAGTCTCGTTCATAAGGGAATACAAGACGGGTTGCCGAAGCCACGCTTGAAGATTCGTTGGCATTTCGGGATTCTCAATCACATCGAGGAATGCAAACCGCTTCAGGCGGACAACCGCCGCCTTCATGAGAGCCTCGTCATAGCATGGAGCTATGAAGTCATCGGGAGGAATCAGGCGATGCGGCCACAGTAGCATACGCACGCTGACATTATCAACTTGGCACGCGACATCTTTGTGCGACTGCTGTTCAGCGAGCGGTCTCCTGGCCTGCCGCAAATGTTCCGCCCATTTGCCCCACGGCATAAGCTGGTCGTCTGAGAGCGCCCGCCAGTATAACCAATGAGACAGGATGCGCGAGGTAGCTCCCGTAAGATAGTCACATAATTTGCTGTGCCCCGGTCCGCCAATGTCCATGCCGACAGGCCGGTTTCTTCCGCATCCGGACCGTCCAGCACGACCTGCCGAAGTTGCTTCATCTGCTCCTCATCGAGCCGCGGCTTGGCGCCCGGACGGGGGCGGTCGTGTAGTCCATCCAGGCCCTCGGCGTTGTAGCGACCTACCGCGTCGTGTAACGCCTGCCGCTCCATCCCGGCCAACCGTGCCGCCTCGGCTCGCGTCATGCCCTCGAGCGCGTTCGCGATCGCCTGCATGCGCGCCGCAGCCGTGCGATCCGGCTCCTGCCGTGCACGCTTCCGAAGCTCCGTAGGCGATATGTCGTCACGAATCACCAAGCGCTTGCCGCCCATCAGCCCACCCCATCAGGTCAGGCCGTCACCCAACCAGCGCTCCCCGTGCCGCTCCCAATCACACCCGAGTCAACAACAGTGCAGAGCGGTATGAGTCGGGGGCGAAGACCCTGACGCTCAGCGCACCGGCGCGCCCGTTGGGCCGTCGCGAAGAGCGCCGCGCTCACGAATGAGCGATCCGTTTGTGCGGCTTGACGGCGCGAGCTTCGCGTCGGCGTTATGGTTGCGCAAATTCATCGCCCAGGAGGAAAGTCCGGATGGCACTTGGTTTGCTCAGCGACCCGGCGGGGAACGAGATCGAGCGCGCCACCATGCAACGGGTCGTGCGCCGCCTGATTCCTTTGCTGATGATTTGCTACTTTATCGCCTATCTCGATCGCGTGAATGTTGGCTTCGCCGGACTGAGTATGAACCGCGACCTGCATTTCAGCGCCGCCGTGTTCGGGTTCGGCAGCGGCGTGTTCTTCATCGGATACTTCCTGTTTGAACTGCCCAGCAACCTGATCATGGAACGGGTAGGCGCGCGGCGCTGGATCGCGCGCATCCTGATCACCTGGGGGATCATCTCGGGGGTGACTGCCGCGGTGCAGGGCGAGGGCAGTTTCTACGGTGTCCGTTTCCTGCTGGGGCTGGCCGAAGCTGGGTTCTACCCGGGTATCATCCTGTATATCACTTGGTGGTTCCCCTCCTATTACCGTTCGCGCATCATTGGGCTGTTCATGACGGCGATCCCGTTTTCGGTGATCGTCGGCTCGATCGTCTCCGGCGCGCTCCTGTCCCTCAATGGCGCATGGGGCCTGGCGGGGTGGCAGTGGCTATTCATTTTGGAAGCGGTGCCGGCAGTCATTCTCGGTGTCGTTGTCATGATCGTGCTCACCGACCGACCCGAGGGGGCCCATTGGCTCACGCCAGCACAGCAGCAGTGGCTGGTCGAACGATTGGCGACCGAGCGTGCGCGTCGCGAAGCTGTGCGCCATTTCGGCCTCGGCGAGGCGTTGTCGAACGGCCGCGTCTGGCTGCTGACGCTGGTTTATTTCGGCCAGAACGTCGCGGGCTACGGGTTGGTGATCTTTCTGCCGCAGATCATCAAGCGCTTCGGTGTCAGCAACCTGGCCACCGGGTTCATCAACGCCATCCCGTTCGTGTTCGGCGCCATTGCCATGGTTGCCTGGGGGCTGCACTCCGACCGTACCGGCGAGCGCAACATCCACTGCGCAGCGGCCTGCTTCCTGTCGTTTCTGGGCCTGGCGGTCTGCGTGTTCATCAGCAATCCCGTGCTGTTGATGGTGGCGATCGTGTTCGCGCAGATGGGCCAAGCGGCGATAGCGCCAACCTTCTGGACCTTGCCGACGGCGATGCTGACGGGGACAGCGGCCGCGGGCGGGATCGCGTTGATCAATTCGGTCGGCAATCTCGGGGGGTTCGTGGGGCCGTATGCGATGGGCTTGGTGCGCGATGCCTCGGGCAGCTTCACCCTGGGCCTGCTGACGATCGCCTGCGGCACGCTGGTTTCCGGTGTTGTGGTCCTGTTGCTGGGTCACGACCGCCGATTGGAGCGGCTGCCCGCCGGGCATCCGGCGGAGTGACATTGATGGCGAGCAGTAGTGGGGCTGGTGCTGCTGGTCAGGATTGAACTGACGACCTCTCCCTTACCAAGGGAGTGCTCTACCACTGAGCTACAGCAGCGCTGGAAGGCCGGCGCTTTCTAGCGCGTGGCTCTGCCGGCAGGCAACCCGGCTTCAGGCGTGCACCAGCGGACAGCCGAACATGGCGGGCGGGGGGAACGCGTCCTTGCCGTCCATCACCCCGATCTGCTTGTAGAAATCCCATTTGTGCTGGGCCTCATCCGGTGCCTTCACCTGCCAGATATACATCCGGTGCCGCACGCAGCCATCGGGGTCGATCTGCACGTTGGTGTTGTAGAAATCGTTTACCGGGGTGGCCCGGATTTTATCGGCGACCGGATCGGAATCTGCGGTTCCCGAGGCCTTGACCGCCCTAAGGTAATGCAGCACCGCGGCATAGGCGCCGGCCTGCTGCATCGTCGGGGGATGGTTGATAGTCTTGGCGAAACGTGCGGTCCAGGCGCGCGTCTCGGGCGTGAGGTCCCAATAGAAGGAGTTGGTCAGAACAAGGCCCTGGCAGATCTCCTGGTCCAGCGAATTCACGTCAGTGATCGCCATCAGCAACGTAGCCATCCGCTGGCCACCTTTGGCGATGCCGAACTCGGCAGCCTGCTTCAGGCAGTTCTGCAGGTCGGTGCCTGCGTTGGCGAAACCGATCACCTTCGCCCCTGAGGCCTTCGCCTGGATGAGGTAACTCGAGAAATCGCTGGTGCCCAGCGGCGCACGTACGCTGCCCAGCACCTTGCCGCCGGCCTGCGTGACGAAGGTCTCGGTGTTCTTCTGCAGCGAATAGCCGAATTCGTAATCGGCGGTGATGAAGAACCAGGAGTCGCCGCCCGCCTTGGTGAGCCCGAGGCCAGTTCCCTTAGCGAGTGCATACGTGTCGTAGGCGAACTGAAAGCCGTAGGGTGAGCATTGCTTGCCGATGAAATCGGTGGCCGCCGGGTCGGTGATCAGATAAATGCGCTTCTTCTCGCGTGACACCTGCTGGATGCCGAGCCCAGAGGAGGTCGCGGCGCCGTCGGCAAGCACATCGACGCCGTTTTCGTCGATCCACTGGCGGGCGATGGCGGCGGCGACGTTCGGCTTGTTCTGGCAATCGGCTTGCAGCACCTCGATCGGGCGTCCGAGCACGGAGCCGCCGAAATCGGCCACCGCCATATCCACCGCCGCCTTGGTTCCCGGGCCGCCATTGTCGCGATAAGGTCCGCTCAGGTCAGACAGCAGTCCGACCTTCACCGGCTGAGACGATGTTTGCGCCCGGATGATGGCGGGCCGAGCCACCGAGGCGGTGGCCAGGCCCGCAAGAACGGTCCGGCGGTTGATCCTCGTCATTCCATCTGCCTCCCGGGCATTGTCGTTGCAGGCGTGATGGCAGCCAGTCTGCCTGTTCCGCAGCCGTGAGGGAAGGCGCCGGACCGACGTGAAGCTATGGCTCCATATAGCCCTGCACCTGGTTGTCGGCCCAGCCGACCACTTCCTTGACCGACATGCCGCTCTTCAGTTTCGCCAGCATCATCGGCCCGATCGCGGCGTTATACATCTGTACCGCGATGTCAGGAGGTGCCGGCGCATAGGCGATGCTCGCCTCGGCCTGGTGCCACGGACGGATCGGATAGTTGTAAATGGTGCCCTTCGGCGGGTCTACCTGCGACCAGATGTCGAAGTTCATCATGCTGTTCTGCGGCGGCAGATCGTAGCCCATCGTGTGTGGTTCTCGTTCCTGCACCGCGTCGCGCTGCATCAAGGTGTGGATCAGGTCCATCACCGCAGTTTTGTTGCGGCTGAACTGCCAGGCACCCCAGAAGAAGCCGAGGAAGGGGATCGACCGCTCCTTGGGCCCCGCCGGGTTGGGGAAGGTCCAGCAGTCTGCCGCGACGGCCGGTGCGTCGCGCTTTGCCACCGCCCAGGCCGAAGGCGGGTTGAAGATCAACGCGCTCTTGCCGGAGATGAGGGCGCGGTTGTTAGAGGCGTCGTCGTAGCTGACCGCGTCCGCGGGGAGATAGCCGACCAGCTTCTGTGCGTATTCGAGGACCTGCCGCACCGCGTCGGATTTCACTTGTGGCTTGCCGTCGACATCCACGAGTTCGGCGCCATACGCGGCGAACAGGGCGCCGACCCAGTCCACACTGTCGGTCGTCTGGCCCAGCCCGAGGCCGAAGGTCTCGCCGTTCTTCTGCGCCGCCTCGGCTGCCTTCATGAACAGACCTTCATAGGTCCAGTCGGGGGCTTCCGGCGGTTTCACTTCATGCGCCGGATAGAGCTGCGTTACGTCAACGCCGGTGTATTTCTTGAGCAGGCTGATTCGGGCGCAGGACGGCTTGGTCTGCGTGCCCCAAGTGGCCGGCACGGCCGCCCAGTGGTCCTTCGTGTGGGCGAGGTACTCCGAGACCTTATTGAACGGTCCGTTAGCGGCGATGAGGGATTTCATGACCGCGTCGGCCGGTGCCAGCTTCGCCTGGTAGTTGTGTACGTCCCAGGTGAAAAAGGTCATCATGTCGTGGCCGGTGCCGGCCTGCGCCTCGGCCGCCGCGGTGAGCTGCAGCTTATTGCCTATGCTGGTGATAAAATCGATCTCGATTGCAACGTTATTCTTTTTTGCCCAGTCCTGAACCTGCTTCTGCAAAACTGTGTTCGCGCCGGGGACCCAATGGTCCCAGAACGCAGCTTTGAGAGTGCCGGCGGCGCGGCCAGTGCGCACATGTACCAGAGGCAATGCGGCTGCGGCGCCCAAGGTCAGCGCCGCTCGCCGGGTCATGCGCCAGGATGTGGTCATGGACGTGTCTCCTTTTCGCCAAACTCATGAACGCGCTTGGCGCGGCACGGTACGGCAGGTTGTCCAATCACGTCCTGGCTATGTTGCGGGGCATAGGCGGCTGCTGTGCGCAGCGTTGAAGGAAAGTGTCTTGCCGTTCATGCCAGGAAAAGCACCATGCTGACCTCTACGGTGCGACGGAGACGATCGAGCCGAAGCCGACATTCAGCGCGCCCAGTTCGAGTTGCGCGCCATTCGCGCTGGTGTTCTGGACACCTGTGGCGGTGCCGGTGACCGTGAAGGTCAGCGGTGTGGTGCTGCCATCGGTGTTGGCGCCGATGACGGCGATGTTGTAGGCGCCGTCCGGCACGGAATTGCCGTTGTTGTCTTCGCCGTTCCAGGTCCAGGTGTTCGATCCGGCATTCGCGGTCAGCGTGACGTCGCGGATCTGCTGACCGTTCGAATTGCTGATCGCGATTGCTACCGGTTCCGCCTGAGGGGCGGTGAATTGCACTGAGCCGGAACCGTTCTGCAGCGGAATTTGGCTCGAGGTGACGGTGATCTGCTTGCCGTCCATGCCGGTGCCCTGAATGGTCTCGTTTGCCTGAGTGAGCTGGATCAACTGAGTCAAGCTGGCGTTGGTATTGATCTGCTGCTCGACGCCAGAGAATTGGACAAGTTCGCTGGTGAACTGGTCCGTATCCATCGGGCTGGTGGGATCCTGGTTCTGCAACTGGGTCATCAGCATGTTCAAGAAATCCGAGAAGTTGCCGGACAGCGCGGTGAGGGCGTTTTGGCTGGTCTGCGAGGTGGAGCTCGATGCGGACGATCCTGACGAGGCGCTTGTGCTGGCGGATGAAGAGGCGGCAGTGGCGGCAGCGAGTGCGGCGCTCTGCTGGGCGGCAACGGATGCCATGCTCATAGTGTACTCCTGTTCGGAATCAGGCGGTGATGTCCAACCCCGCGCGCCACCATCGTTGAACGGGCAACGTCTGGGGCGGTAAATCGTCGGTGTCGCTGTTTTGCGGGCCGGGCGCTGTTACAGGTGATGTTCGATTTTGGCTCTGGCCGTCTCGCTGCGACCCCTGGTCCTGCGGACCGAGGTGGAAGCTGACTGTGCGCCCCTCGGCCGGAATCCCGGCCTGGTCGAGCACCTGTTGCAAATGAGGTTGATCGCGTTGCAGCAGGGCAAGCGTCTCTGGGCGCTGCACGGTGATTTCGATCCGCGCCGGCGCGTCAGGCGGGCGCTCCAGCCGGATTTGCACATTGCCGAGCTCCGGCGGATCGAGCCGCAGGGTCAGATGCTGCGGGCCGACTGAATTATGGACGAGGGAGACGATGACCGGGGTGAGTTGCGTTGCAGGCATGGGGGCGTTGGCGGCGGAACGGTTGGCGGTCGGTGTTGTCGCGGGTGCGTGGGCAGCAGCCATTATCGTTGCCGGCGGTTGGAGCACCGGCAGCGCGGGCGCCTGCGTCACCGACGTGGGCGACGGCTCAGGGTTTTGGGACGGCACGGTCAAAGGGCGGGAGAGTCCGGGCGGCTCTTGTGGGGCAGGACTGGGACCAGCAACGGCCGGCGCCGCAGCTTGCGGCTCCGGCGGGGACCGAACGGCGGGTTCATCCGGATGGTTGGTCGAAGGTGCGTTCGTATTCGCGGCTAGGTTGGCGTGCGGCGCCGTGATGCGCGGGAGAGCGGCAGGTCCGGACGGAATTGGTGTCGGCGCCGCGGGCTGACAGTCGGACGGCGCGGCAGCCGATCGCTGCGGCGAATGCCCGCCTCGAGGCCCGGTATGAGTCTCGCGCGGCTCGGCCCGGTTCGAGCGCGGCGTCGTCACGCGCGAAGGTATGGGCGTTGATACGGGTCCGGACTGTGGTGCCGGGGGTGGCGAGCCGGCCTCCGGGGTCGGGCGGAGCGCCGCATCGTCGGCCGTTTCGACCCCAGTGATCGCCGAGAGCAGCTTGTCCAGCCAGTCGGATGCGCCCGCTTCCGACGGGGCGGCGAGCCCGGAGACGGCTGGGGGGACAGTTGGCGTGGGCAAGTTCGCGGTGAGCAGGCGGACAGGCATGCGGGAGTCTCTCCTGGCCTGACTCCAGCAAGATGCCTGCCACGCGTCCGCGGCTCTATAGAAGCCAAGCAAGGTCGTCCCAGTTGCAATCACCCGGCAGAATCTGCCCGGCGAGTTGTGCCGCGTGAGCATGCTAAGGCCCGCCGCATGGTCGGATTTTCTGCAATGGGGCTTGGCATGCTTCGTGCGATCCCGGGTGCATCGCCCTTGGAGGTCAGCATGTCGCTGTTCGGCGCTCTTACCACCGCAGTCAGCGGCCTGTCCGCGCAATCGGCTGCATTCGGCAATATCAGCGACAATGTCGCCAACAGCCAAACAGTCGGTTACAAGGCTGTGGATACGAGCTTCATCGATTATCTGACCACCAGCACCGCCGAGGAGAACGATCCGGGGGCGGTGACAACAAAGCCGAATTACACCAACGCCGACCAGGGCACGATCACCCAAAGCAGCGATCGGCTAGCGCTCGCTATTGACGGTCAGGGCTTCTTTGCCGTTTCCGAGCAGGACGGCACCGTTCCCGGCAGCACGGCGCCGGTATTCAACAGCCAGACCTATTACACACGAGCTGGCGATTTCGAGATGGACAAGAACGGTTATCTGGTGAACAGCGCCGGCGAATATTTGCAAGGCTGGTCGGTAAATCCGGCGACAGGGGTGGTAAACCAATCGCAGGTCGCGCCGCTGCAGATCACACAAACCCAGTTCAATCCGATCGCAACCTCGGAGGTGGATTTCTCCGCCAACCTGCCGACTTCGGCCGGCAGCAGTACACCCTCTTCGCAAGTCGATGTCTATGACTCGCTCGGCAACCAGCATGCGGTCACGTTGAGCTGGACGCAGAATTCTGCCAATGACTGGACGGTCGCGATCAGTTCGCCCGACAACACGCCGAGCACCACGATCGGCACCGCCGACGTGCAGTTCGGTACTAACGGCGTAGCGGCCGGTACGATCGGCAGCTTCGGGGCTACCACAGGCAGCGTTACCGCATCGGCCTTTGCTGCCAATTCGCCGGCGAGCTTGACGCTCGGGGCTAATTTCGGCAGCGGCGCGCAGACGATTTCGCTCAATCTGGGGGATTTCGGCGAGGCGAACGGGGTTACCCAGTTCGCTGCGAGCGATTACAGCCTGCGCACTTTGAGTCAGAACGGGGTTCCGCCGGGCGCCTTCACCGGCATCACCATGGATGACAGCGGCAATGTGGTGGCGAACTACAACAATGGCCAGTCGCAGACCATCGCTCAGGTGCCGCTGATCACCTTCGCCGATCCGGATGCGCTGCAACGGCAGAACGGGCAGGCCTTCACCGCCACCTCGGCTTCCGGCGACGCGATCGCGCAATCGGTCAACACCAACGGCGCTGGCAACCTGGTCACCGGGTCGGTGGAGAGTTCGAACGTCGATATCGCGACCGAGTTCAGCAAACTGATCGTGGCGCAGCAGGCATACAGCGCCAACGCGAAGATGGTCACCACAGCGGACAACCTGCTGCAGACAACGATCAATATGAAGACATGAGCGCGGGCGCGAGGACACAGCTTGCATGAACCTCGACAGCGCACTGTCGATCGCCTCCAGCGGTCTCGGCAACATCGACGCGCAGCTCGCGCTCGTATCGCACAACGTCGCGAATGCCAGCACGCCTGGGTATGTGACTGAGACGGGCACCCAGCAGGCGCTGGATGCCGGCGGCATTGGCATGGGCGTGGTCACGGGGCCGGCGACTCGCAGCGTCGATACGGAACTGCAGACGGAAGTGTACAGCCAGAACGCGGCGGTTGCCGGGCTGCAGGTGACGCAGACGGCGCTTTCCGCCCTTGATGCGGTGAGCGGCACACCCGGCCAGGGCAGCGATCTGGCCAGTCTGCTTGGGAAGCTGCAGGACCAGTTCTCCACTCTGCTGAATAGCCCGGATAACGCGACGCAGCAGAGTCAGGTGGTCGCAACGGCCGGCACGCTGGCCCAGGGCATCAACACGGTCAGCAACGCCTATACGGCGCAGCGTCAGACGGCCGAGGACAGTATCGTCAACGACGTGACGACGATCAACACCACGCTTGGAACGATCGGCGCTTTGTCCAACCAGATCATGACGGCACAGGCCAGCGGACAGAGCACGGCGGACCTCCAAAATCAGCGCGACGCCCAAGTGGCGTCGCTGTCGCAGATGCTGAACATCAACGTGTTGCAGCAGCCGAATGGCGACATGCTGATCACCACGGCCGGAGGGGTCGAGCTACCGATCCATGGCCAGGCAAATCCCTTGAGTACCACCGGCGCCACGATGCAGGCGGGGGTGTATTATCCGGGTGGTGGAGTACCGGCGATCACGTTGGGCGGCACGGACGTGACCGGCGCGCTCCAGGGCGGGCAGCTCGGCGCCGACATCACATTGCGCGACGCCACGCTGCCGACAGACCAGGCGGAGCTCGACGAGTTCGCGCAGAACCTCTCCAGCGGCTTCGCCTCGCAGGGGCTGCCGCTGTTCACGGACGGATCCGGCAATGTACCGGCTGGCGGCGGCACCCCGGTGCAGACAGGATACGTCGGCTTCGCGGCGGCGATTCAGGTGAATCCGGCGGTGCAGGCGAACCCGGAAGCGGTGCGCGATGGTATTCCGTCGCAGAATCCATCCGGCCTCGCCGGGTTCAACACCGTGATCACGCAGGTGCTGGACAACACATTTGGGCCGTTATCAGGGAGCCACACCACGGGCCTCGGGCCGACTGGAACGCTGAACGCGCCCTATGTTGCACCCACCACGCTGGGCGGGCTCGCTACCGCGCTGATCGGCGCGCAGTCCGCCGCCAGCGCCGACGCGACCAGCCAGCTCACGACCGAACAGGCGGTGCAAACCACGTTGCAAAGCAAACTTTCCGGCGAAACCGGTGTGAACCTCGACACGGAGATGTCCAACATGATCGCGCTTCAGAACGCCTACGGCGCCAACGCGCGGGTGATGAATGTGGTGCAGTCTATGTTCACCGAGCTGCTGGGAACGGTGAGCGGCTGATGAGCGGCTCGTTAGACGGCGTTTCCGCGTCGAGCTACGGCCTGCTGGCGGGCCTGGTGCAGGACGCCAATACCATAAGCCAGCACCTCGACAAGCTGACACAGCAGGCGAGCAGCGGCCTGACGGCCGACACCTATGGCGGGCTCGGCGCCGCCGCCTCCGTCTCGCTGGACCTCAACCCGCAACTCGCTGACTTGCAGACCTGGCAGAACAATATCAATGCCGCCTCCGGTTCGATGCAGGTGACACAGACGGCGATGACGCAGATCCAGCAGGTCGCCTCCAATCTGTTCTCCCAGTTGGATAGCTTGCAGGGCACCGACGGGTCAGAGGTGGATACGGTCGCCGCCTCGGCCCGCGACGCATTGGTACAGGTCGCCGGGCTGCTCGACAGCACGGACGGGAATACGTACGTCTTCGGCGGCGCGGATTCATCGAACCCGCCGGTCCCCGATCCGGATGGTATTCTTTCGTCGGGCTTTTACACCCAGATCAACACGGCCGTCGGAGGTCTGGGCGTCAATGGCGCCGCCGCCACGGCCGCGTCCACCCTGGCGATCGCCAGTTCCAATGCGACCGGGACATCGCCGTTTTCCACCTATATGTCGCAGCCGGCGGCGACATTGCAGCAGCAGGCGCCGGTGGTGCAGGTGGGCCAGGATCAGGTCGAGCAAACCGGACTGCTGGCCAGTGCGAACAGCGCTGTGTCATCAACCGGCGGTTCGACCACGGGATCTTACGTGCGGGACGTGTTGCGGGCATTGGCGACGATCGGGTCGCTGACAAGCGCGCAACAGAGCGATTCCGGGTTCCAGGACCTGGTGCAGGATACCCGCACGAGTCTGAGTGGGGCGATCTCGGCGATGGCTGAAGACGTTGGTGTGCTGGGGAACCGGCAGACGCAATTGAGCACGACGCAGACAACCCTGTCGGACACCACGACCGCCCTGACGGCGCAGGTCTCTTCGGTGCAGGACGCTGATATGGCCTCGACACTGTCCGACATTTCCCTGGTACAGACGCAACTTCAGGCGTCGTATCAGGTGATCTCGGGCGTCAGCGGCCTTTCGCTAGTGAAATTCCTGCCGGTGGGGTGAAGGGAACGCGGCAGGCTTCATCCGCCATTAACCTGCATCCGCCAGAGTAGGACCATGCCCGCAAAAAGCGGGGTTACCCGTAACCATTTGTGGGCAAGGAAGATGCCATGTCCGGAACACTGAACTCAGTCAACACCAATGTCGGCGCTATGGTCGCGTTGGAATCGCTCAACATGACCACCTCGCAGCTCAACGCGACGCAGAAACAGATCTCCACCGGCTATCGCGTGTCGGATGCTACCGACGACGGTGCCGCCTACGCGGTGGCGCAGTCGGTGCGATCCGATGTTTCTGCGTTGACCACCGCCAACCAACAGCTTGGTGGTGTGCAGGGCCTGTTGTCCACGACGACGACAGCCCTGAACGGTATCCAGACGATCATGAGCAGTATGCATGACGTACTGGTCGAGCTGTCGAACGGGAACACAACCGGTGACTCGCGCTCGCAGTACGTGCAGCAGTACAAGTCGTTGCTACAAAACCTCCAGAGTGATGTCCAGGATGGGGATTACAATGGTAAGACGCTGATCGGCAACATTACTGGCAGCAACGGCACATTCTCGAGCGTCACGACGATACGAAACGAGGTGGGCTCGACATATGGCATCAAGACCTACAGCGGGTCAGGCTTATACAATGCTCTCACATTCAGCTCCTACATTACCAGCTCAAGCGTCACCTCGACTATGATCGCCTCGATTGGTAAACTGGTCACTACAGGCGGTAGCTTCAGCACGCAGTTTAACAACGTCGGTTCCGAACTCAACTATTACGGTTCGGCGACAAACTATATCACCAACCAGATCAGCTTCAACAGCGATAAGATCGGCGCGCTGAACACAGGCCTCGGTGCGCTGATCGATGCGGATATGGCACAGGAATCGGCGCAACTCCAGGCGTTGCAAATTCGCCAACAGCTCGGCACGCAGGCCCTGACGCTCGCCGACCAGGCCCCGCAGACGCTGCTGACCCTGGTCAAGAACGCCTAGGCCCGTAGGGCGCTGGGGCTGATGGCGTTGGCCCCGGCGCCTCACTACGCGGTCTGGCCACGCACGCCACGCTCGTCAGGGGAACCTCGATGTCGAACCTGGTTCTGGAGCTACGCCCTGGCGAGGTGATGATCGTCAACGGTGCGGCCATCCGTTTCCGAACCAAGTCGCGTATAGAGCTGACGGCCCGGGCGCGGTTCCTGTTCGGCAAGCAGATCATGCCGCCGGATCAGGCTGACAGCCCGGCCCGGCGGATCTATTTTGCCATGCAGTCCGCCTATATCGGCACTGAGGAGGAGCGGGCGCGCGGGCTGGCTTCGGCGCGACAGCTCGTTACCGAGTTCAAGCAGGCCACCACCTCCGATTCCGCTCGTGACCTGCTGGATACCGCACTCTCGGCGGCCGAAGCGGATGACTGTTATCGCGCGCTCAAGCTGGTCCGCCGCATCATGCGCCATGAGGACGCGGTGCTGGGGCGGCAAGCGGCCCGGTTGCCGCTCATGGCGCCTTCGAACTCACCACAGCGGAGTCCCTCGTTATGCAGTCCATGATGCAGGCCGCCCAGGCCTATCGTGCGGCGGCCGCCCATCGCAGCATGCGCGAGCAGCAGGCTGACGTGTTTCGCCAGGCCAATGGAGCCTTGAATGCAGGGCGGGGGGGTAATGCCGTGACGCTCGCCCGGGCGCTCGCGGAAAATCGCCAGCTCTGGGTCACCGTCATCGGCCTGATGCGCGATCCGGCCAATCCGCTGCCCACCGAGCTGCGGGCGTCCATCGTGTCTGTCGGTTTAGCTGTGCAGCGGGATATGGATCGCGATACACCCGATTTCGATTTTCTGATCTCTATCAACGAACATATTGCCGCCGGCTTATCCGGCAACGCCTAAGGGAACAGAGGCGTTGAGCACATCCCTCAGCTACCTGACCACGCTCTACAGCGGGCTCGCTGGTTCCAGCACCGGCGGCATCGCGGGCAGTCTGTTGGATACGATTTACGGCATCGGAACGACGACGGCGAACGCGTTGGGGCAGAACCCGGTCACGGCGCTCGAGAATGCCGAGCGGAACCAGACACAGGACATCAAGGCGACCGCAGCCGAGCCGGCCGTGCAGCGCGCTATCAACGCGTTTACTCAAGCGGTGCATAGCGCCACCACCCCGCAGCAACTGCTGGACAATCCCACAGCGCTGCAGGTTCTGCTCACTGCCAACGGGCTCGGGACCTATACACATTATACAGCGCTGGCTCAGAAGGCGCTTCTGTTGAACACGAATGACCCGGCATCACTTGCCAACGCGTTGTCCGACACGCAGTGGAAATCCGTGGCGCAGACATACGACTTCGCCAACAAGGGTCTGTCGATTATTCAGAACCCGAAGGTGATCAGCACGATTGCCAACGCCTATGCCGAGGTCACCTGGCGGCAGTCGCTCGACGCGACCACGCCCGGATTGTCCGACGCGCTGACCTTCCGGCAGGAAGCGTCCTCGATCACCTCGGTGGATCAGATCCTTGGCGATCCGATCATGCGTACGGTCGTCACCACCGCTCTCGGCATTCCGGAGCAGATCGCATTCCAGCCGCTCGAGGCACAGGAGAAGGCGATCTCCTCGCGGGTGGATATCAGCAAGTTCCGGAATCCGCAATTCGTTGAGACGTTCGTGCAGAAATACCTGCTTGCTGCCCGCAGCCAAAACACCAGCACGAGCACGCCAAGCCTCACCGCGCTCGCCGTCCAGGCCGAGGGGCTGGTGGTGTAAGGCGACCTGCTTCCCCCGGCTCAAAAGGAGCCCGCAATGGATACGCTGGTTGCGACCGCAACGAGTGACGTTCTGACCACCCGCCTGGCGGAGATGATAGCCGCCGGCCGTCTTGGAGCTGCCCGTTCGGTGCTGGGGGCGGTGCGGCGCATGACGCTGCCATCGGCGCGGGTTGCCGAACTGGGGGCGGTGTTAGCGATGCGGGAAGGGCGGCTCGAGATCGCGCGGGCCGAGCTCGACGCGGCTATCGCCGACCATCCCGCACATGCCGGCTTGCGTCGTTGCCGGGCCGAGGTGCGTTACCGGCTGGACGATTTCACCGGCACCGCAGCGGACTCCGCCGAAGCGGTGCTTCTCGATCCTGCCAACCCGCACGGCAAGGCGATCCTAGGGATGGCGATGATGGAGCTGGGCCGGTCGGCCGATGCGGTGCGCTGCCTGGCTGAAGCGGTGGCGAACGACCCCGGCAACCCCAGCTTTCGCGAGGCACTCGCGGCGGCGCAGGCGGCCGGCGGTGATTTGGCGGCTGCCGCAGATACACTCGCTGCGGCGATCGCCGCGCTGCCCGGCGCCCTCAACCTGCGCAATGCGGCCGTGCTGCTGGCGAATTGGCGGCGGAACTTTGCGGAAGCGATTGTCCTGGCGGATGCGGCGATACACGACGGCGTCACGGATGCATGTCTTTTCGGGCTCAAGGGGCATGCGCTGTCCAGCCTCGAACGCCATGAGGAAGCCGCCGAGGCTTACCGCGAAGCACTGAAACTTGGTCCGGAGGATCCTTACGTTCGCCACCTGGTTTCGGCCTCTGGAGCACTGCCCGGAAACGATCGTGCGCCGGCCGACTATGTGCGCGGCGTATTCAACGGCTATGCTGACCGGTTCGATCTGCATCTCATCTCGCTCGGCTATCGGATCCCCGGTCTCATTCATGCGGCTTTGCTCGGGTACGGTTTATTCCCGGAAGAAGGCCAGCTTGGTCCGGCGCTCGACCTCGGCTGCGGCACGGGGCTGGTGGCGGTGGCGGTGTCCGACCTTCCGATCGGGCCGTTTATCGGGGTGGATCTCTCAGCGAAAATGCTGGCGCAGGCGGCTGCGAAGCAACTGTATGCCGAGCTGCACGAGGCGGACGTATTCGATTTCCTGGCGATGAACGGGCCGAATTACGCCATTGCCTTCGCAGCCGACGTACTCTGTTATATCGGCGCGCTCGACCATTTCATGGTGGCCGTGATCCGGCGCCTCCGGCCCGGCGGCCTGTTCCTGTTATCGGCGGAAGCGATGTCGGCGGCCGGCCCGGATCGTGGCTGGACCCTCAAGCGGGATGGCCGCTACGCGCATTCCGCGCTTTACATCGAGACCGCAGCGCGACAGGCCGGCTTCGACGTCGTGGCGCTCGAGCCGGAGGCGGTCCGCGACGAGGCGAATGCGCCTGTGCCCGGCTGGCTTGCTGTACTGCGGCGCCCGCATGCTGGCTGACGATCTCGGCCATCTCGAGCATGCCGAGGCGCTGGCGCTGTTGCGCCGGGCCTGCGCGGAGGGCGATCGCTCTCCGGTAACGCTGCTGAATTTGGCGATCGCCGAGGACCACGCAGGCTCCCGCGAACGGGCGCGGCGTATCATGCGTGAGTTGGCGGACCTCTTGCCGGAGTGGGACGAACCACTGTTGCGCTTGGCCGAGAGTCTGCGTCGCGAGGGCCTCGCCGGGGATGCGGAGCGGACATACGCTGCGGTGTTGGAGATCAATCCGCGACGTGAAGAGGCTCTGGTGGCCCGCGCCGCCCTGTTGATCCAACGGGGCGACGGCACCACGGCGCGCTCGCTGCTGTTGCGCTGCATCGGGATCAATCCGTCGCGGGCGGAAGCCTGGGATGCGCTCGGCATAGCGCTGCAGTTGACCGGCGATACGGAGGTGGCCGAGAGCGCCTTCGGAGAGGCGCATCGCCTGGAGCCAGCGGTTCTGGAGTATGCGCTGCATCGCGTGGCCGCGGCGCATGCGGTGGGTAAGCTGGAAGCGGAACTCGCGCGGCTTGAGGTGGCCGCGGTGGACGACCCGACGAATCCGGTTCTGCTCGCGGCGATCGCCATGGCACTGGAGCGTCTCGGCCGGTGCGTGGAGGCGATCGAGGCCGTCGAAGCGGCGTTGACGTTGGCGCCGGACTCCCCGTGTTTGGTAAGGCTGGCGGGCGGCTTGCTTGCTCGGGCCGACCGCCTGCGCGAAGCGCGCGCGCTGATACAGAAGGCGATCGAGCTTAAGCCGGCCAATGTAGAACTGCGCAATGGTCTGGCGACGTTGCTCATGCGTATGCACCGCCACGCGGAGGCTCGCCAGGAGCTGGAAGGGGCGCTGGAGCTGGCGCCGAACGATCCTTGCCTGCTTTGCAATCTTGCTAACGCGCTGGTTTGCCTGGGCCGGCATGAGGAGGCCGAGGGTGCCGTGCGCCAGGCGATCGCCATTGATCCGACCTCCGCTCAGGCGCATCGCATTCTCGCCAATGCGCTTCCGTATCGAGCGGGGATCGGGGGGGCCGAGTTGCTTTCGGTTCTGCAGAGCTGCGCTGCCCTGCTGCCGCGTGGTCCGGCTTACGAATTTAAGAATTCGCCGGATCCGAACCGCAAGCTGCGCATCGGTCTGCTGTCGGGCTCGCTGCGCTCGCATCCGGTGGGTTGGCTGACAGTGGCGGGATTTGAGACGCTCGACCCGGCGGGTTTCGAAATCATCTGCCTGGCCCAAGCGAAGAGCGCCAATTCCATCGCGCGCCGCTTTCAGGCCATTGCCTGCGAATGGCATGAGATTGAGCTGCTGGACGATCAGGCCCTGGTGGGCCTGGCACGGGAACGGCAGATCGATGTGCTGATCGATCTCGGCGGGTATGGCGAACTCAGGCCGGATGTTCGCTTGCGCCCACCGGCTGGCGCCCCTGCAGATGAAGTGGGTGGGCATGCAGACCCATTCGACCGGCCTGCCGGAGATGGACTGGATCATCTCCGATCGGTGGGAAACACCGCCCGAGCTGGAACAGTTCTACAGTGAGCGTATCCTGCGCTTGTCGAATGGTTATGTCTGCTACAGCCCGCCCACTTATGCGCCGGATGTCGCGTCTTTGCCGGCAAGGACGAACGGATTTATCACTTATGGTTGCTTCAACAACCTTGCCAAGATCACGCCGACCGTGCTGCGGGTATGGGCCGAGGTGCTGCGCCGGGTCCCACATGCGCGCCTGGTATTGAAGACACACCAATTTTCCGAGGCCGAATTGGCCGATCGGATCAACGCGGCATTTACTAGGCTGGGGATCGGCACGGACCGGATCGAGCTGCGCGGGTCATCGGAGCACCGGGATTTTCTCGGCCAGTATAACGACATCGACATCGTGCTCGATCCGTTCCCCTACTCCGGCGGGCTGACGACCTGCGAGGCGTTGTGGATGGGAGTGCCAATCGTGACGCTCCCCGGCGAGACGTTCTCCTCGCGGCACTCGTTAAGTCATCTCAGTAATGTCGGCCTGCAAGATTGGGCGGCGAGCAGCGAGGCGAATTATATCGAGCTCGCTGTTGCGAGGGCGGCGGACGTCGCGGCGCTCGCCGCGTTGCGTGCCGGCCTGCGTTCGCGGGTGAAGGCGAGCCCGCTCTGCGATGCGCCGCGGTTCGGACGCGGTTTGGGAGAAGCGCTTCGCTTCGCCTGGCGCGACTGGTGCGCCGCCGTTAACCGCGCGGCAAGCGAGTACGGCGATCATCGGCTCGTACGCAGGAGTACGCGGCAACATGCCAGAGCCGGCGACCGTCGATGTGAACCTGTTCGTTTATAACGGGGCGGCGACGGTTTCCGCTGCAGTCGAGAGCGTGCTGGCGCAGACCTGGCCGGCTCTTGCCGTCACGTTGATCGATGATGGTTCGACCGACGGAACATGGGACATCCTCAAGGCCTACGCGTCGCGTCATCCGTCGATCCGGCTGCACCGCAACCGCTGCAACGGCGGCGCCATTGCCAATTTCCAGCGCGCCTTCTGGTTCGGTGACTCCGACTACGTTATGCCGAAATCCGGCGATGACGTGATCGCGCCGGATTTCATCGAACGCATAATGACGGTGCTGCTGGACGATCCGGATTGCGCGATGTGCCACGCGAGCGGACTGGTGTTTCGCGGAGAGCGTCATATTGAAGGATATTATCCGCCGGAACACCGGCTTCTGGCGGTTGGTCCCGATCCGCTGGCGCGCGCGCGCCACGTCATGCAGCGCTACACCTCCTCGCCGAGTTTCTGGGGCGTATATCGGCGTGCGGCAAGCGATCGGCTGTCGCCCATTCGCTATCGTGCCGGGTGGGATCATGTGCTGCTCGCCGAGTTGGCGTTGTATGGCGGGATTCGCCATGTGCCGGAACCGCTTTATTGGCGGCGGGACGGGGGCAAGCCAGTAGGCCAGCTCGCCCGCGCTGCCACGCTGCAGGCGCGTGTCGGACTGCCGCTCGACGATGTGCTGGCCGAGCAACGCTGGCGCATGCCGCTGATCACGACCGCCTATGCGCATATGGAGATGGCGACGGCGGCGCCGCTGCCGCTGGCAAGCCGGCTCGCGCTGATGCGCGATGTGCCGTCCATTTTCCGCGACCGCTGGCTGCCGCAGATGCAACAAGAAGCGGCTGGTTTGCGGGCGGCGCTTCCCCGGCTGCTGCAACTGCTTCGGATGCAAGAGCCGACGGCGGCGCAGTGGCTGGCCCACAGCATCGCCGAGACGTTGGACGCGGCGGGCGCCCTCGTGCCGGACACAGACCTGTCACTCGAGCGGCTGGAGATCGCCGCATCCACGGGCGAACCGCGCATGTCGGCGGCGGCCTGACATGGACGGCAGCAAAGTTTCCGGGCTTCGGCTGCATATCGGTTGCGGCGACAAGCCGCTGCCGGGATGGATCAACATCGACCGCACGGCGCGCGTGCCGGGAGTGTTCACCGATATCGACGTCACCACTCTGCCCTATCCGGACGGCACGGTTGACGAAGTTCTGGCCGAGCATGTGTTCGAGCATTTCTCCTTCGCCGAAGAAGGACTTGTCTGGCTGGAGATGGCCCGCGTGCTGCGCCCCGGGGCCCGGCTCACGTTGGAAGTGCCGGATTTCGAGTGGGTATGCGCCACTTTTCTTGCCGCGCGTGACGACTGGCAGGACTTTTACGTCGTAGGCCACCAGGATCACTACGCGGGCTGCGGACGAGCGCTCGACCAACGCTGGGGGATTTTACAGACGATGTTCTTCGGCAATCAGAACGGCGCGGGCCAATTCCATCGCTCGGCGTATACTGAAGGAAAGCTACGCGCCTTGGCCCGCCATCTGGAATTCCAGTCCATCTCTATCGAAAAGTTGTTTAACAAAGGCGGCCAGGCGCTGCGCGCCGTGCTGATGCGCTGAGCGGGTAACAGACATGCGTGTGTTCATCACCGGAATAGCCGGGTTTCTGGGCAGCCACCTCGCCGAGCATTTGTTGGCTTTCGGCCATGAGGTGGTGGGATGCGATTCGCTGCTCGGCGGTGAGCTGGTGAATGTGCCACCCGACGCGGAATTCTATCAGTACGATTGCCGCGACTTCAACGCCATGGCGAAGGTGATGCGTCGCTGCGAGCTGGTGTATCACTGTGCCGCTACCGCGTATGAAGGGTTGTCCGTGTTCTCGCCGACGATGATCATGGACAATATCGTGACCGGATCGGTAGCGGTATTCTCGGCGGCGATCGCCAATGGAGCCCGCCGGATCGTGTTCTGCAGTTCGATGGCGCGGTATGGCACGAACGCCGTGCCGTTCCTGGAATCCTATGAGCCGCGGCCGCAGGACCCCTATGGAATTGCCAAGACGGCGGCGGAACGCGCGCTGGTGAACCTGGCGCAGGTGCATGGGCTGGAATACGCGATCGCGGTGCCCCACAATATCATCGGCGCGCGGCAGAAGTTCGACGACCCGTACCGCAACGTCGCCAGCATCATGACGAATCTCATGCTGCAGGGTCGTTCGCCCTACATTTATGGCGACGGCGAGCAGACGCGTTGTTTCAGCCATGTCGAGGACTGCCTGTCTTGTCTATTGGCGATGGGGTTGAGCGAGCGCGGCTTAGGAGAGGTGGTGAATATCGGGCCGGACGAGGAGTTCGTCTCCATCAACAGCCTGTTCCGCCGGCTCAAGGATATCACCGGTTTCGAGGGCCAGGCGATCCATTTGCGCGACCGTCCGCAGGAGGTGCGTAACGCATTCTGCAGCAGTGGTAAGGCACGCGATCTGCTCGGTTACCGCACCACGCGCGAGCTTGACGATGGGCTACGCGATATCGTGGATTACATCAAGGCGGTCGGGCCGCGTCGGTTCCGCTATCACCTCGATATCGAGATCCGCAACGAACGGACGCCGCGCACCTGGACCGACCGGCTGATGTAAGGACGCCCAGCATGGACCTGAACACGCTGCCGCGCGCGATCGCGATGCAATACGACACCGGGGAGATCGTGTTCCCGACCGGCGGCCGGCCGATCGCGCAGCCCTGGAGCTACAACGGCAGCGGGCTGCGCACCTATGGCAAGAACCCGGATTTCCTGGCTGACGAACGGTTTCGCCGCGCTCATGCTTGTGGATGGACGCGTGGCGGTAAGAAAACCGTGCATATCGACGACAACCGCTGGATTTTGCATGTCGCGTTATGGGCCGCCAACCAAGCGTCGCTGTTGCCCGGCGATTTCGTCGAATGTGGCGTCGATACCGGCATGATGTCGTCGGCGATCTGTGAGTGGGTGGGGTTCAACCGCCTCGACAAGGACTTCTGGTTATTCGACACGTTCAACGGCATCCCCGAGGCGCAGATGAGCCCGGCCGAGCGGGCCGGCATTGCTGCCTGGCACAATCAGTCCGCCTACCAGGAATGCTTTGCGGAGGCTCAGGCGAATTTCGCACCCTGGCCGCGTTGCCGGCTGGTCCGCGGCGAGGTGCCGAAGTCGCTAGCGGCTTTTCCGTCTGATCGAGCCGTGGCCTATCTTTCCATCGATATGAACATCGTGCAGCCGGAACTTGCGGCGATCGAATTCTTCTGGGACCGGCTTGTCCCGGGCGCGGTAATCCTGCTTGACGACTACGGTTGGGCGACGCATGCGGCGCAGAAAGCGGCGTTCGACGAATTCGCGCAGCGCCACGGAACGATGGTGTTGAGTATCCCGACCGGACAGGGGCTCATTATTCGGTAGCCGGCCCTCACCCGCCGGGCTGCGCGGCGACCTCTCCCGCAAAAGCGGGAGAGGTTCAGGAGCGGGCCCACTTCGTCAGCAGGTACGACGTTCGTGTGTGCTGGACGGGCGTCGTGCGCAGAAATCGCTGCACGTCTTCCGGATGGTCGATATCGAGGCCGATCCCAGGAAGCGTAGTGACGACCGGCTCTATTTCTGCGCGCCGGGCCGCCGCGAGGTGGGGAAAGAAGCTGTCGTCACCGAACCGTAGCGGCACCGCTTGCGGCGGCGCGACCAGCACGGCGTTGGAGCCACGCTCGTCGTGAGCCGGGACGATCGTGAAAGATGGGGAGGGTCGCCGCACGGCGCAGAGGGTTGCGATCTCGGCGTCCGTGATCCGCGGAATGTCGCCCGGAAGCGTCAGCATTGCTTCGGCACCTTCCGCCGCCAGCAACGCCGCCATGGCAGCAACGGCTGGGGTATGGCCGTTGCTGGCGGCGTCGGTGACCACGCGGGCGCCGTAGCGGCGGGCCAATGCCGCCGCGCCGGGGTCCGCCGTGTTCACCATGATGCCGGCCAGCGGTGCGGTGACGAGCGCGGCGAGTACATCCTCCAGCATAGTCGCCGCGAGCAGCGCCCGCTGTGCTGGGCTTAGCAGCGCCGCAAGTCGCTGCTTGGCGCCGGCGAACTCCTTCACCGGCACCGCGGCCCACACACCGGTCATTGCTGCGCCGCGGTTGCGTCCAGCACGACTCGGGCCAGCGCCTCCTTCTCGGCCAGCGTGCTCATCAGCGTAGGCGCGAAGATGATGCGGGGATGCAGACCGGTCACCGTGCCGGTGTCATTCTCGTCGGCGATGTAGAGGTCCAGTAACTCGCCGTAATGCTCAGCGACCGCGCGGGCACTGACGGCGAGGCCGAGTTCGGCCATCATCTTCGCCGTCGGGCCTTTCACGGCGCGGTCGCCGATTATCGGCGAGATCGCGACGGTCGGAGCCGGTGTCGCCAGCAACGCCTTCCGGATCCCCGGTACGGCCAGGATCGGATCGACGCTTATGAAAGGATTGGAGGGGCAAATGACGACCGCCTCGGCTCGTTCCAGGGCTTTTACCACGTCGTGATGCGCCCGCGCGCGGTCGGCACCTTCGAAGCGCAAGCCGCGGACGGCGGGCGCGGTGCGCTGCCGCACGAACCAGTCCTGAAACCCAAGCCAGCCCGCGTCGGTCAACACATGGGTGCGCACCGGGTCGTCGCTCGCCGGCAGCAGCCTCGGTCCAACGTGGAGGCGGCGGCAAAAATCGGTGGTGATCGCCGAGAGAGGCTCGCCGGCATGGAGCCGGCGGGTACGCTCCACATGCAGCGCGAGATCGCGATCGCCAAGCCGGAACCAGCTCTCGCCACCGAGCGTCGTTAACGTTTCCATGAACGACCAGGTCTCGTCGCGTCGCCCCCAACCAAAGTCCGGGTTATCAAGCCCGGCCAGAGTGTAGGTCAGCGTGTCGAGATCGGGCGAGATGGCCAGCCCCAGATGCTCGAAATCATCGCCGATATTGGCGACCACGAGGAGCTGATCCGGCGGCAGCACCCGGCTCAGGCCGAGTGCCAGTTTGGCCCCGCCGATCCCGCCGGAGAGCGCGACAATCACCGGAAAGGTCCTCCTCCGGAGGCCGCACGAGTGACGCTGCTGGGGCCTCGGGGGCCAACCATCGCAGCCCGCGCAACACGACCACCGGCTGGCCTTCGGCTGCCTGGCCTTGCAGCAGCGAGGCGGCGGCGGCGATCTCGTCGGCCAGGCCAACCAGCGTCACTTCCAGCGTGCGGCCGAACAGGTCCGGTTGCCCGCGCAAATCGACCAGGGGCGGGAGTCCGGCGGCGCCGATCGCGATGCCGCAACTGCCTCGGCGCCAGGGGCGGCCGAAGCTGTCGCTGATCACCGCCGCGACCTCCGCACCGCACAAGGCAGCCAGCTGGTCGCGAAGTCGCGCGGCGGAGCGATCCGGGTCGGTGGGCAGCAGCAACACCTGTTCGGGTTCACCCGGCGCGGCCACGTTCGAATGGTCCACGCCGGCATTTGCCATCACAAAGCCCAGCCTGTGCTGCATGATGAGCAGGTTTGGCCGGCTGCGCACGACGCGGGTCGATTCCGACAGAATTACGGACACGAGACGCGGATCCTTACCGACTGCCGCGGCAAGGTCGATGGCAGCCTGCGACGGGACCACAGTTGCAAGGTCCACCAGCCGCGCCTCGGCTTTGGAAACGATCTTCTGCGCCAGCACGACAACGTCGCCGTTGCGCAACTCGCGCCCGGCGTCCGCGAGAGCCGCGACAATCAGCCGGGCGATATCGTCACCGGGCTGCACGATGGGCAGACCCGGGACGGCGAATAACTCAAGCGTGCTCGAGGCGAAGGCACTCACCCGAAGCGCTGGCGCAGCCTGGGCAGCACCTGTGCGCCGTAGAGACGCAGGAATTGCTCCTGATCGGTACCCGGCGCGTGGAACACCAAGTGACGGAAGCCCAGCTCGACGTAGGGCGTGATCTTGTTGATATGCTCGTCCGGATCGCTGGACACGATCCACCGGCTGGCGGCGCGCTCGACCGGTAGGGCGGCGGCTAGACGTTCCATTTCGCGGGGGTCCTCGACCGACACCTTCTCCTCCGGGGTCAGTGCCAGGGCCGCCCAATGCCGGGTGTCTTCCATTGCACGCCGGTGGTCGGTGTCGAAAGAGACCTTCATCTCGATCATACGGTCGTAGGGCCGGCCCGGTTGCGCGGATGCGGCAAGGCCCTCGGCAAGGTTCGGCAACAGCGTGTCCTTATACAAGGAGGTGCCCTTTCCGCTGGTGCAGATGAACCCGTCCCCGTTACGGCCGGCGTATTTCGCCACCAACGCGCCCGCCGCCGCGACATAAATGGGCACCGGCTCATTCGGCCGGTCGTAGATCGTGGCGTCCTTGGTTCGATAGTACTGGCCCTCGAAGGTGACGTGCTGCTCGCGCCAAAGCCGCTTGATCAGCGCGATCGCCTCGCGCAGGCGCGCGAAGCGTTCCTTGAACTCGGGCCATGCCATCCCGGTGGATGGGACTTCATTAAGCGACTTGCCGGTACCGACCCCGAGGATCACCCGGCCGGGGAACATCGCGCCGAGCGTGCCGAACGCTTGGGCCACCACCGTCGGGTGATAGCGGAAGGTTGGGGTCAGCACGCTGGTGCCCATCACGACCCGCTGCGTGCTGGCGCCGAGCGCGCCGAGCCAGACGAGCGCCGAGGGCGCGTGGCCGTCGGTGTGCTTCCAGGGCTGGAAATGGTCGCTGACGAAGACCGAGTTCGAACCCCTGCCGTTCCGCCGTCACCGCGAAAGCCAGCAGCGTACGCGGATCGAACTGTTCTGCCGACGCCTTATATCCAAGCCTGAGCACCGCCGGTCCTCCTGCAGAAAGAGCAAGGATTAATCACCGCCCGCGAACCGCGCCAACTCCCGCCGCAGCTCTGCTTCGGAGACGACCGGGGTTGGGAAGTCCAGCCGAAGAACATGCTCGCCCTGCGCGAGGTGGCATCCGTCCACATCCAGCGCCGCGATGCGCCAAGGTCCGGGCTCGCCCGCCATGCGCGCCAGCACGTCAGAGCGGGTCTGGTTCCATTCGTCCATGATCGAGCCGCCAGCTGCCTGGATGGCGGCTGTGGCCGCCGGATCGGCAGTGAGCTCCGCCGCTCCCAACCGAGCCGCCTGGGCGAAGCCGCCGACGAACAAACCGCTGGCCGGGCGAATGCGCCATAAGTGGAAATCGGCGAAATCGGCATACATCGCGGCATAAGGATGAATGGCAAGATAGCGCGAGCGTAGTTCCGGGTCGTTCGCAAGTTCCGCCACGCCGCTGACAGCAACACGTGGGGTGGTCTGCGGATTTTTCGCCACGGGAGGGCCCAGGACCAGGAGGGCGCAGTTGGGCTCGGCGCGCAGATGCTTCGTGTGTTCGGCAAGGTCCGACAACAGCAACAGCACCGAGAGGTCGGGAGCGGTTGCCGGGGTGACCAGAGAGGCAAAAGGCAACCCGGCAGCGGCCGTGGCCAGGCTTCCTTGATGCGCGGCGCGCAGCAACTTGCGGGCGGTCCAGGAGCGGGCTCCACTCATGGCTCTTCCCCGGGGCGGAAGCCGATCCGCGCCCGCGATTCCAGGACCTCCATTACCATCCCGTCCTGGGCGTACGGTAACATCAGGCGCTCAATATCTCCCGCGAAATCCAGGGCGCGGGCGCCAAGCCGCTCAGGAGAGGTGCCCGACATCGACAGGGCGCGATCGACCAGGGAACCCGGCGATATCTGGCGAGATTCGATCACCGACAGCGTTTCAAGATGGCTGAATGAGGATTTCAAGCAGGATGGCTTCGTGAGGGAGCCATCCCGACGTGCGGCGCGGGTGATCGGCATCATCCTCGTAGCCGCGCCGCAGCGCCCTGAACTCCGCCGCCCAGGCGTTAATCGGGAGGTCCGGATGCGAGGTGTCGAACAGGGCCACGGCGCCGCTGGGTTTCAGCAGGGCATCGAGACGTCGGAGCGTGTCGGCTCGATCCATCCAATGGAAGGAGCGGCCCATCGTCACGAGGCGGAACCGGCCAAGTGCCGGTCCCAGATCGAAAGAGCTGCCACGGACCGACTGGAGATTCGGAATCGCGAGCTTCGCCACGGCGGCGAGCATCTCCGGTTCTGGGTCGACGGCGACCACCTGGTCGGCAAAAGGAGCGAATGCAGCCGAGAGCAGACCGGGTCCACAGCCCAGGTCCAGCACGCGGGATCCTGCGCCGAGACCGCAGAGTCGCGCCACGCGACGGATCAAGGTCGGCGCGTAATCCGGCCGCCCCGGGCGGTAATGCGCCGCGGCCGTGCGGAAGCGGCGTGGTTCGAAAGCGGCTGTCGCCATGGTCGTTCCCTGCGGGTCCACAATGCGCCACAATCTCCCCCCAAAGGGATCAGAGCGGTATCGGGTTGCCCGAAACTCGCCTCGTGCCTTGTGGTCTCGGAGCATGCATTGATGAAACAGACCATCGCCCTGGTCGACGACGACCGCAACATTCTCACGAGCGTCTCGATGACCCTCGAGCAGGAGGGGTTCCAGGTCCGCACGTACACGGATGGGGAAAGTGCACTGCAGGGCCTCACCGCCCGACCAGTGGATCTCGCGGTGCTCGACATCAAAATGCCGCGCATGGATGGGATGGAGCTGTTGCAGCGGCTGCGGCAGCGCAGTGCGATGCCGGTCATCTTTCTCACCTCAAAAGACGAGGAGGTGGATGAGCTGATGGGGCTCAGGCTGGGCGCCGATGACTACATCACCAAGCCGTTCAGTCAGCGGCTGCTGATCGAGCGGATCCGCGCCCTGCTCCGTCGCAACGAGGCGTCGCGCGCCGAGGGGTCGGGTGCTGCTCCCGGCGGGGTGATGGTACGCGGCGACCTGACGCTCGACGAGACCAAGCACCAATGCACCTGGAGGGCGCAGGACATACAGCTCACGGTGACCGAGTTCCTGCTGGTCAAGGCTCTGGCGGCGCGGCCGGGCATGGTGAAAAGCCGCGATCAGCTCATCGACGCCGCTTATGGCGAGAACATCTACGTGGACGACCGCACGATCGACAGCCACGTGAAGCGCATCCGCAAGAAATTCCGTACGGTTGATGACAGTTTCAACCACATCGAGACGCTTTACGGCATCGGTTACCGCTACAAGGAACACTAAGTTGCTGCAGCTTCCCATTCGGCATCGTCCGTCTGCCGATGGGCTGTCCCGGGCGGAAGACCGACGTCCGCACGCGGCCGTCGGGCCGCGCTGGTTTTCTCCCACGCTGCGGCGCATCCTGCTGGTCAACCTGCTGCCGCTGGCGTTGCTGCTGGCCGCATTGCTCTATCTGGACCAGTATCAGAACGGGTTGCTGGAGGCGGAGGTGCTGGCCTTGCGCGAGCAGGCCAAGGTCTATGCAGGTGCATTGGCCGAAAGTGCCGTGAATGCGACCAATCCGGCCGATCCGAAATTGGTACCGGAGATTGCGCGCCCATTGCTGCGCCGATTGACCGAGCCGACCCCGGATGCACAAGCCAAGATTTATAGTCCGGACGGCACTGTGCTTGCCGAATTCCACCCTGCCGGAAGCGAACGGCCAGCCCCGCGGCCCGGAACTGCCGCCGGCGGTTAATCACGGGCGCGTTCTGGGGGCGATCGGCTGGGTCTATGACAGGATCCTCTCTCTGTTGCCGCATCAGATGCCTAGCGCGGTCGATCTGACTCCCGGCGGTGCCGGGCCTGAATGGCAGCCCGACGTGAAGGAGGAGCTACGGCTGTCGAGTTCCGATCAGAGCCGGGAGATGCCGCCCTATATCCGCCGGACCCGCGATAACCGGCTGCTGGTGACCGTCGCTGAACCGATCGAGCGCAATCGTCACACTGTGGGCATAATCCTGCTGACCCGCGAGGCCCGCGAGGTTGATGCCAGCCTGTTCGCCATCCGCATGTCGATCCTGGGCCTGTTCACTTTGGCCCTGGGACTCACTGTCCTGTTGTCTTGGTATCTTTCGCGCACGATCGCCCGACCCATCCTGCGGCTCGCGGACGCCGCAGCCGATATGCGCGAGGGCCAGGGACGGACCGGCAGCGTGCCGCGCTCACTGCTCGCGCGGCACGACGAGGTGGGCGCACTGGCCGTTGCGCTGGCCGATTCAGCGGCTGCGTTGTGGCAGCGGATGGATGCGATCGAGCGCTTCGCGGCCGATGTGGCGCATGAGATCAAGAACCCGCTGTCCTCGATCCGCAGCGCCATCGAGACGCTACGGCGCATCGAGGACCCGGCGCGGCAGAAACAGCTTCTGGCAATCGTCAATGACGATGTCACCCGGCTGAACAGGTTGATCAGCGATGTCTCCGATGCCTCGCGCGTCGATGCGGAGCTGTCGCGCGTGATGACCGGGCGTGTGGACATCGTGCCGATGCTGCGCACCTTGAAGGAGCTGCACGACGCGACCCGGAGCGAGGACGATCCGTGGCTTCAGGTAGAAGTTCCTGCCGCTCCTTTGACGGTGCGCGGCGTGGAGGACCGGTTGGTGCAGGTGTTCCGCAACCTTATTAATAATGCCGAATCGTTCAGCCCCCCGCGGGGACGGATTCGCATCCAGGCGCAGGAAAACCGCGGGATGGTGCAGGTCATAATTGACGATGACGGTCCCGGTATACCGGACGGCAAGCTGGAGCAGGTGTTCGACCGATTCTATTCCGAACGCCCGACCGATGAACGCTTCGGCCAGCATTCCGGACTGGGCCTGTCGATCAGCCGCCAGATTGTCGAGGCTTTGCGCGGCCGCATCATGGCCGAGAACCGTCGCGATGCGAGCGGTCAACTGCTCGGCGCACGGCTTACCATCAATCTCCCCAAGGCGTAGGGCACCGTCACGCCGTGAAGCCGATTTGCGCGCTCGGCGCAGCCCAGGAACGCGCTTCTCTGGACAGACGCGCGCTCGTCACCGACCGCCTCCCAGTCGCGGCCCCGCCCGATGTCGGACCGGTTTTAGTACTGGCCTGTTTTATCGCATTCGTGCTGGTCTGGACGTTGTACGGCACGATCGCGAATGCCGGCATGTCGCTGCATGGCGATGTCGCCGAGGCCTATAGCTGGGGCCGGGAGTTCCGGCTGGGCTACAACCAGCATCCGCCCTTCTGGGCCTGGATCGCCGGGCTGTGGTTCGGAATTTTTCCCACCCGTGCCTGGGCCTTCAACCTGCTGGCTGTGCTCAATGCGGCGGTGGGGCTGCTCGGCTGCTGGCGGCTGATCGGGCTGTTTGCCGCCGACTGGGAAAGACTGGCCGCGTTCGTCTTGCTGTTATCAACACCATTCTATACGTTTCTTTGTTACAGGTACAATGCCAACTCGATCTTCCTGTCGATTTGGCCTTGGACTCTCTACTTCCTGCTGACATCCATCAACACCCGCGACCGGTCGCAGGCGGTATGCTTCGGCGTCCTGCTGGCGGCCGGGTTGTTGTCGAAATACTACGCCGCTACCCTGGATATCACTTGCCTCGCGGCGTCACTGGTGCATCCGCGTGGACGCGATTACTGGCGCTCAGCCTGCCCCGCCATCTCGATCGCCGTCTGTTGCACGCTTGTGTTGCCGCATCTTGTCTGGCTGCTGCGCGATGACGCACCGCCGGTGGTCTATATTTGGGGACGCACCGGCCTCGGCCTCACGCGAGCGGTGATATACAGTCTTCGCTTCCTTGCCTCCGTGACGCTGTATCATGCGCTGGCGCTGGTCCTGCTTGTGTCCGTCATGCGCGCTGGTGCCGCCGGTGTGCGGGCCCCGCGGCAGTGGCGTGATCCGCTTCTGGTTGTGCTCGTGGTAGCGCCGATCCTGCTGACCGCCCTGTTCGGTCTGCTTTTCGAGTTGAAGATTTCGTCGAACATGACGATCGGGATCTTTCCGCTGTTGCCGCTCCTGCTGATGCGGGTCGTGCCCCGGTTCGATGCCCGCCTGCTATTCAGGCGAGCCGGATTACCGACTGGCGCCATCGCCGTCGCTGCCTTGCTGGCTTCCCCGGCGATCGCTTATGTCACATTCCGAACGAGCCCTGACCCGGAAGCAACCGAGCCGCGCCAGGAACTCGCTGTCCTCGTGACTCGCCTCTGGCACGAAGAGATCGGGACGCGGTTGCGTTATGTCGCGGGCTCAGATCCGTACGAAAATGCCATCGGGTTCTATAGCATCGATCATCCCGCGGTTTTCCTCTCCTTCGATCAACACAAGGCGCCGTGGGTGAATGCTGCCGCTCTCAAGACAGCCGGCATGGTTGCCGTCTGTGTTCACGGCGACGCCGCCTGCGAGCGGGCGGCGGCGCCGTTGTTGACTTCCAGCAGCAGGATGTTCGCGGTCACGTTGCGCCACGTGTTTTGGGGCAGCTTCCGGGCACCGGTATCCTTTGACATTCACCTGGTTCCGCCGCAGGGCTCGGGAAGTTGACTTATTCGGCTGGATCCTGGGCGAGGCGGAACGGCGCCGCCGGATAAACTCCTAATACCCGCACCTCGGACGAAAAGAACGACAACTCCTCGAGCGCCCGACGCAAAGCCGGCTGCTCCGGATGTCCATCCACGTCGCAGAGGAACTGAGTGGCGGTGAACTGCCCACCGAGCATATAGCTCTCCAGCTTAGTCATATTGACAGCGTTGGTGGCGAACCCGCCGAGCGCCTTGTAGAGGGCGGCAGGAACATTGCGAACCCTGAACACAAAAGTGGTGATCAGTCGCGGAACCGCCGGGTCGGGCGCCCGCGGGCGGCGCGCCATGATGTAAAAACGCGTCGTGTTGTGGGCAGCGTCTTCGACATTGGCACGCAAGATCTGCAGCCCATAAATCTCGGCTGCCAGGGAGGAGGCAACGGCCGCATCCTCCGGGTTAGACCAACCAGCCACGAGCTTCGCCGCGCCAGCCGTATCCGCTTCTGTGACCGGCTGCAGCCCCAGGCGGCGCAGGAAATGCCGAACCTGGCCAAGGGCAACGCTGTGCGAGTGAGCGCGCTTCAGGCCTTCCACGCTCGCCCCTGGCGGAGCCAGCAGGCAGTGCTCGATACGCTGGAAATGCTCGCCCACCACGAACAACCCAGAATCGGGCAACAGGTGATGCATATCGGAAACTCTGCCCGCCAACGAGTTCTCGCAGGGCAACATGGCGAGATCGGCGTGACCGTCGCGCACCGCCTCGATTGCTGACTCGAAGCTGTCGCACGGCAGCGTGGACGTGCCGGCATAGGCGGTCCGACACGCCAGGTCGGAGTAGGCGCCGGGCAGTCCCTGAAAGGCAATCGCCCCCGTCACCGGCTTTGCCTCGGCGCCAGAAGCCGGCGGGCGCGTTCCAGATCGGCCGGCGTGTCCACGCCGAAAAGCCCATGGTCCACACGGGCGCAAGCGATACGCATGCCGGCCTCCAGTGCGCGCAGTTGCTCCAGCCGCTCGCTCTGCTCGAGCGGGCTTGGTGGCAGCGCGACGAAATGGTCCAGCGCGGCGCGGCGAAACGCATACAGACCGATATGATGCCAGCGTGGTCCGTCGCCCCAAGGGATCGGGAGGCGTGAAAAATAAAGCACCGGGGCACAGTCCTGACCGGGCGGAAAGGCGCAAGCGGCCTTGACGAAGGAGCTTGTGTCGGCCTCCGCCACCGAGATTATCGGTGCGACCACCGTGCCGATATCGACCGATTGGTCCGCCAACGGGCGGATCGCCGCGCGGATTTGTTCCGAGGATACCGTTGGGACATCGCCTTGCAGGTTCACCACGACATCATGCCGGCGGTCCGGATCAAGAACGGCCAGGCTGGCATGGACGCGATCCGAGCCGGTGGCGAGCGTCGGGTCGGTAAGCACCGCGCGGCCGCCCGCCATCTGCACCACTTCGGCGATCTCCGGCTCCGCGCAGGCGACGGCGGTTGGCCCGACATCCGCCTGCAGCGCCCGTTCCAGCACATGCACGATCATCGCGCGGCCGTGGATATCGGCGAGCGGCTTGCCCGGGAGGCGCATCGAGGTCATGCGCGCGGGGATGACGACGATCGGGTTCACGGAATGCGAGGCGGGAGGGTTGGCCGCATGGCGGTGGATTGCAGGTCTCGGGTCATTTCCCTATGGTGCGCGCCAACTTAGGCAGACCCGCAGCGGGGCGCAACGACGCGCGGATGGTGGAGATGTGCCGCGTTTGGGGTGACGGATCGGGCGGAGAATTTACGTCGCATGGACAGCATGGAGGTCAACAAGGGCGTTGCCGCGATCCTGGTTGCCGGCATCGCCTTTTTCTTAACCGGCCTGATCGGCGACAATCTGATTTACGAGAGCGAGCCGGCGAAATCGCCGATCAGCATCCAAGGCATGCAGCCGGCGTCGCCTTCCGGTGGCGCTCCGGCAGAACAGTTACCTCCACTCGCGCCGCTGCTCGCTTCGGCGAAGCTCCAGACCGGCGAACAATTCGTCAACCAAGTCTGCTCCGCGTGCCATAGCTTCAATAAGGGCGGGAAACCCATTGTCGGTCCGAACCTCTATGGGATCGTCGGGGCTCCACACGACCACGAAGCGGGTTTCGACTATTCCGCCGCGTTGGAGAAGTTCAAAGGCCAGCCGTGGACCTATGACACGCTGAACGAATGGCTCTATAAGCCGAGCGCCTACGCTCCCGGGACACGGATGACCTTCCCCGGAATTCCCAATGCCCAGACGCGGGCGGATGTGATCGATTATCTGCACACGCTGTCCGACAACCCGGAGCCATTGCCGAAAGTTACGGCCGCGGCGGCTAAACCGGCTGCCCCGGCCGGCGGTTCCACGCCGCCCTCGCCGCAAAGCGACCTCGATACGCGGCTGGCAAAAGCCGATGTCGCCAAAGGCAAGGCCTTCGCCAGCGGTATTTGTGCGGCATGTCACAGCTTCAACGAGGGCGGCAAACCGATCGTCGGTCCGAATCTTTACGGTATCGTTGGCGCCCCGCATGACCATGAGAGCGGGTTCAGCTATTCCCCGGCGCTGGAGAAGTACAAGGGCCAGCCCTGGACCTTCGCCGCGCTCGATAAATGGCTGACAAACCCGCAAGCTTACGCGCCGGGGACACTGATGACCTTTCCCGGGATTTCGAACGCGCAGCAGCGGGCTGACGTGATCGCCTATCTGGACACTCTGTCGCCGCACCCGGAACCGCTGCCGAAAGCACCGGCAACTCCGTCCGCCAGCGCGGCCCCCGCCGGTGCCGCGCCCGCGGCACCCAAAGGCCAGTAGGCGCAGGATGGAGGCTCTGGTCGCGGCGGCCGAAGCCGCGGCCGATGTTGCCGGCGCGGTGATCCGACCGTTCTTTCGTGCGGCGCTCACCGCGGAGCTGAAGGCCGATCGCACGCCGGTCACTATCGCCGATCGCAGCGCGGAACAGGCGATGCGGGCAATACTGGCAGAGCGGTTCCCTGAGCATGGTATCCAGGGCGAAGAGTTCGGCATCGATCGACCGGATGCGCGGCTTCGTTGGGTGATTGACCCGATCGATGGCACCAAGGCCTTTATCACCGGCCGGCCGGTTTTCGGCACATTGATCGGCCTGGTGGAAGAGGGTCGTCCGCTGCTCGGCGTGATCGATCAGCCGATTACCGGCGAGCGATGGATCGGCGTCAGGGACCGGACCACCACGTTCCGCGGACCTTTTGGTGGACAGGCCGGTTGTCGCCCGTGCCCGAACCTGGCACAGGCGGAGCTGTCCTGCACAGGCCCGTATCTGCTGGGAGAGGAGGCTCCGCGTTGGCAACGCCTGGCCGACGCGGTGCGTCGCGTCTCCTGGGGCGGCGATTGCTACGCTTATGGCCTGCTCGCTCTTGGGCACATCGATATCATCGCAGAAGCCACGATGAAGCCCTGGGACTGGGCGGCGCTGGTGCCGGTGATCGAGGGGGCGGGAGGGCGTATGACCGACTGGGTGGGCAAGGCACTGCGCGCCGATGGCGATGGGCGGGTGCTTGCTATCGGAGACCCGGCCCTGCTGGGCGCGGCGGTCGCGGCGTTGGCGCCATGAGGTTTACCGCGAATTCAATTCCAAACGGCGTCGTTCGGCGGCATGAAGCATGCGTGTTATCCTTGATCGCGCGCGTGCTTGCGCTGCTTTTCGTGCTCGTTCCGGTATGTGCCGCGGCGGCGGACGCGCCGGTTACTACCAGTAATGGCCTTACCGTGCTGGGCACGCCGGAGCTGCCGCCTAACTTCCCCTATTTTCCCTACGTTAATCCGGACGCCCCGAAGGGCGGCACCGTGACCTTGGCAGCCATCGGTAGTTTCGACAGCTTCAATCCCTTTATCCTGCGCGGGACGGCGGCCGCGGGAATGGTCGATCCCTGGGTGGCGCTGCCCGGCGGCTCGGTGGCCGGCTCGACGGTGGGGCATGTCTGGGAAAGCATGATGGTGCCGTCCGCCAACGAGGTCGCGACGGCCTATTGCCACATCTGCAAGACCGTCGAGATTCCGGCCGATCGCATGTGGGTCGCTTTCAACCTCCGGCCGGAGGCGAGGTTCTCCGATGGCCAGTCGCTCACGGCCGAAGACGTCGTCTGGACTTTCCGCACCCTGCTCGCCGAGGGGCGGCCGAGTTTCCGCATCCAGATGATGGCTGTGAAGGATGTCACGGCCGAGAGCCCGACGCGCGTCGTTTATCATTTCAACTCGAACGAGAACCGCGCGTTGCCGCTTGTCCTCGGCGAATTGCCCGTGCTTCCCGAGCACTGGTTCAAAGGACGCGACTTTGCCGAGCCGCTGCATGAGGCGCCGGTCGGTTCTGGTCCGTATCGTATTGCCAGCTTTGAGATGGGTCGCGGCATTCGCTACGAGCGGGACCCGAACTGGTGGGCGAAGGACCTTCCGACGGCACGTGGCACAAACAATTTCGGCGTTGTGCGCATCGAGTATTACCGTGAGACCGCGATTGCCATGGAGGCCTTCAAGGCCGGCGATGTCGACCTGCGGGCAGAGAACATCGCAAAGCGCTGGGCGACAGATTACGATTTTCCTGCCGTGCAGGAAGGACGTGTGATCAAGGCCGATATCCGCCATCACCTGCCGACGGGCATGGAGGGGTGGGCGATGAACACGCGGCGCCCGGTTTTCAGCAACCCCCTTGTCCGGCAAGCGATCGCCTGGGCGTACGATTTCCAGTGGGCGAACAAGAACCTGTTCTATGGCGAATATACCAGGACATCGAGCTACTTCAGCAACAGCGATCTCGCATCATCCGGACTCCCAGGCGCAGACGAGCTGAAGCTGCTCGATCCATTCCGGAAGGAACTAGCGCCAGATCTATTCACCAAGCCGTTCACGCTGCCGGTGACAAACGGTTCCGGCAACGACCGGACGGAGCTGCTGCAGTCTTTGAAACTCCTTCAACAGGCAGGCTGGAGCGTGAAGGGGATGCAGCTTCAGGATGCGGCGGGTCAGCAGATGCGCTTCACCATTCTGCTGCCTGACCCTTCCTATGAACGTGTCGCGATCCCGTACGCTGAGACGCTGAAACACCTTGGGATAGATGTGCAAGTGCGCACTGTCGATCCGGCGCAATATCAACACCTGACCGATGACTTCAACTACGACATGACTTTGATGACGTACCCCGAGAGCGATATCCCGGGGAATGAGTTGCGCGATTACTTCTCCTGCGCCTCGGCGAAGGCCCAGGGCAGCATGAATATGCCCGGTGTGTGTGACCCGGCGGTTGACGCACTCATCAACGATGTTGTCGGGGCGCAGGATCGTGAAGCACTGCAAACTGCCGCGCGTGCGCTGGATCGAGTCCTGTTGTGGCGGTGGTACCTGGTGCCGGGCTGGGGTAGCCAGAGCTTCCATATCGCATACTGGGACCGCTTCGGACACTCTGATAAACCTATCCGTGAAGGCTTCAATTTCGATCTCTGGTGGGTAGAATCGGCGAAGGCGGCGAGCATCGACGCCGCGCGCAAATCGGGCAAATAGGCCTGTGGGCGCCTACCTGCTGCGTCGGTTGTTGCTGGTGATCCCGACCTTGCTCGGGATCATTGCGATCAACTTCGTGGTGGTGCAATTCGCGCCTGGCGGTCCCGTCGAGCAGGTGGTCGCGCAGCTTCGCGGCCACGGCACGATGTCTGCTCTTTCCGGACCGGCTTCCGACTTGGCGGCAGAGGGCTCTTATCGCGGCGCGAGCGGTATCGACCCGCATGTGCTGGCCGAAATCCGTAAGATGTTCGGCTTCGACAAGCCGCCGCTGACGCGCTTCCTGGATATGGTGAGCGGCTATCTTCGCTTCGATTTTGGCCGCAGTTTCTTCCGCGGACAGAGCGTGCTGCACCTGATCGCCGAGCGGCTGCCTGTTTCAGTATCGCTTGGTCTGTGGTCCACCTTGCTTATCTATACCGTGTCCATCCCGCTTGGCATCCGAAAGGCGGTACACGATGGCAGCCGCTTCGACATCGCCTCCAGTGCGGTTGTCTTGGTCGGCTATGCGGTGCCGAGCTTCCTGTTTGCCATTTTGTTGGTTGTGTTGTTCGCCGGCGGCAGCTACCTGCATCTGTTTCCCCTGCGTGGCCTGACCAGCCAGGGTTCGGCAGACTGGAATTGGCCGGCGCGAATCGCTGATTACGCTTGGCACATGACGCTGCCGATCGCGGCAGTGGTTGCCGGCGGGTTTGCCAGCCTGACGATGCTGACCAAGAATTGCTTTTTGGAAGAGATCCGCAAGCAGTACACCGTGACCGCCCGCGCCAAGGGCGCCAGCGAGCGGCGCGTGCTGTACGGGCATGTTTTCCGAAATGCTATGCTGCTGATCGTTGCCGGATTCCCGCAGGCCTTCATCAGTATTCTATTCACCAGCGCGCTGTTGGTGGAGATCATATTCTCGCTCGATGGGTTGGGCCAGCTCGGTTTCCAGGCCGCCATCCAGCGGGACTATCCGGTGATGTTCGGCACGCTTTACATCTTTACGCTTCTTGGCCTGCTGATGCAGATCGTCGGTGATACCCTCTATACGATTGTCGATCCGCGGATCGACTTCGAGACGCGACGGTAAGGCAAGTCATGAGACTTTCGCCGGTCACGCGGCGCCGGCTGGCGATCTTCCGGGCGCACCGGCGCGGCTACGTGTGCTTCTGGGTTTTCCTGACCCTGTTCGTGATCAGCCTGTTCGCTGAGTTCATCGCCAACGATCGCCCGCTGGTGTTGAATTACGAGGGCCATTGGTATTTTCCGGTGTTGTACGATTATCCAGAGACCACGTTCGGTCCGGATTTCTTACCGACAGAAACCGACTTTACCGATCCGGACGTCGATCGCGCGATCCGGACGCATGGCTGGATGATCTGGCCGCTGATCCCATACAGCTACGACACTATCAGCAAGAACCTGCCGAGCCCCGCCCCCTCGCCGCCATCGTGGACCCACTGGCTAGGGACCGACGATCTTGGCCGCGACGTGCTGGCGCGGGTGATTTACGGCTTTCGGGTCTCGGTGCTGTTCGGCTTCGCGCTGACCGCGCTTTCCTCGGTGGTCGGCGTCACCGCCGGGGCCGTGCAAGGCTATTATGGCGGTGTCACTGACCTCCTGTTCCAGCGCTTCATCGAGATGTGGAACGGCATGCCGCAGCTCTATTTGCTGATCATTCTGGGCAGCATCATCACTCCCGGCTTCTGGGTGCTCCTGGTGTTTCTGCTGCTGTTCAGTTGGATGAGCCTGACCGGCGTCGTCCGAGCGGAATTCCTGCGCGGCCGAAATCTCGATTATGTTCGGGCCGCCAAGGCGCTCGGGGTGTCCAACCGGGGCGTAATGGTGCGCCATATCCTGCCGAATGCGACTGTCGCTACGCTGACGTACCTTCCGTTCATCCTGTCCGGTTCTGTGACGATCCTCGCCAGCCTCGACTTCCTCGGCTTCGGCCTGCCGCCGGGCGCGCCTTCGCTGGGTGAACTGGTCACCCAAGGCAAGGACAACCTGCAGGCGCCCTGGCTCGGGTTCACGGCGTTCGTGGTGCTAGGCGGATTGCTTACCTTGCTTATCTTTGTAGGAGAAGCGGTGCGCGATTCCTTTGATCCGCGGCGATTGGTCGGAACGTGAGACAACACAGAGACACCGAGACACAGAGAGGACCCGAGCCCTTGTCCGTGGCTGTGCGTCTCTGTGGTGAATCTTTTCGCTTTTTCTCATGAGCCTGCTCGAGGTCGAGAACCTGTCCGTCGCCTTCGGGAAGAAGCGCGTTGTAGAGACCGTCTCCTTCGCTCTCCATCGCGGAGAGACCCTGGCATTGGTCGGTGAGAGCGGGAGCGGCAAGTCGCTCACCGCGCTCTCGCTGCTGCAACTTCTCCCGCATGGGGCGACCAATCCGACCGGACGAATCGTGCTCGACGGGGAGAGCATGATCGGTGCCCCGCCGGCCGTGCTGCACCGCGCCCGGGGAGAGCTGGCGGGCATCGTATTCCAGGAGCCGATGAGCAGCCTGAACCCGCTGCACCGGATCGGGCGGCAGGTGGCGGAGGCGATCACCCTGCACCGGCCCACGCTGCGCGCTTTACTGCGGGCCAGAGTTGTCGAGGTGCTGAGCCAAGCGGGCTTCGCCGATGCCGAACACCGGCTGGACGCGTTTCCTCACCAGCTTTCCGGCGGCCAGCGGCAGCGCGTCATGATTGCTATGGCACTCGCCAACGATCCCTCGCTGCTGATCGCGGATGAGCCGACCACCGCCCTGGATGTGACAATCCAGGCGCAGATCCTTGAATTGCTCGCGGAGCTTAAGGCAGCGCGCAGCCTCGCCCTGTTGTTGATCACGCACGACCTGTCGATCGTTCGGCGTTATGCCGACCGGGTATGCGTGATGAAGGATGGCCGCATCGTCGAGGCCGGTCCGGTGGCGCAGGTCTTTGCGGTGCCACAGCATCCATATACCTGCATGCTGTTGGGTGCCGTGCCGAAGGGATCGCCCGTGCGGCTCCGCACCAATGCCCCGGCTGTGGCCGAGGCGGAGAATGTCCGCGTGCATTTTGCGATCCGTCGTGGCGTGCTGCGGCGCGTGGTCGGCCAAGTACGCGGCGTGGATGGTGTTTCGGTCACCGTTCACGAAGGCGAAACCGTCGGGTTAGTGGGCGAGTCCGGCTCGGGCAAGACCACGATGGGGTTCGCCGTGTTGGGTTTGGTGCACGCAGAAGGGCTCATCAGTTTCGACGGTCAAGACCTTGCGAAGCTCGACAGGCGCGCGCTCCGCCGGCTGCGCGCGCGGATGCAGGTGGTGTTTCAGGATCCGTTCGGCAGCCTGTCTCCGCGAATGACTGTTGGAGACATTGTGGCGGAGGGACTGCGCGTGCATGAACCACGACTTACGCGCGAGGAACGGACGGTACGGGTTGCCGCCGAACTACGGGAAGTGGGACTGCCGCCGAACTGCGTGGAGCGCTACCCGCACGAGTTCAGCGGCGGACAGCGCCAGCGGATCGCGATTGCCCGCGCAATGGTGCTGAAACCGCGCTTCGTGGTATTGGACGAGCCGACCAGCGCACTCGACATGTCAGTTCAGGCGCAGATTGTCGATCTGCTGCGGCGGCTGCAGCAGGATCATGACCTTGCATATTTATTCATCAGTCACGACCTGAAAGTCGTGCGGGCGTTGGCGCATCGCGTGGTGGTTCTCCGCCGTGGCCGGATCGTCGAGGAGGGTGGGGCAGAGGCGATTTTTGCCCGGCCACGTGAAGCCTACACCCGGGCACTCATGGCGGCAGCCTTCGAGTTGGAGGCGGTCAACAGTTGAGCCCTCGCCGCCGCGCTCTGCGCGGCGACCTCTCCCGCAGGGGCGGGAGAGGTTCCGTTCGCATTCGGCCTCGGATCAGAAGATCTGCTCGCCATGCAGGACCAGGTCGAGTCCTTCGCGCTCCTCTTCTTCGCCGACACGCAGTCCGACGAGCGCCTTTGTGATCATCAGGATGACAAGCGTCATGACACCGCTGTAGATGAGCGTGGTGCAGACGGCGATTGCCTGTGATCCAAGCTGCGGCAGCCCGCCGATATTGACGCCTTGTGGTGCCTGCGCGGTCGCTGTCAGCGGGCCATACGCGAAGACACCGGTCAGCAACGCACCTATAATGCCGCCAACGCCATGCACGCCGAAGCAATCGAGGCTGTCGTCGTAGCCGAGAGCGCGTTTGAGGCCGGTCGAAGCCCAAAAGCAACCAACACCGGCCGCGATGCCGATAAGCAGCGCCGGCCCCGGAAGGACGAAGCCGGAAGCCGGCGTGATTGCCACCAGTCCCGCAACGGCTCCCGATGCTGCCCCGAGCACGGAGGGCTTGCCTTTAGCGCCCCACTCCGCGAAGGCCCATGCCAGCGCGGCAGCAGCCGTGGCGATCTGCGTTACTGCCATTGCCATACCGGCGCGGCCATTGGCCCCCACGGCCGAGCCGGCATTGAAACCGAACCAACCCACCCAGAGCAGCGAAGCGCCGATCACCGCATAGGACACGTTGTAAGGGGCCATATTGTCCTGACCGAAACCCACGCGACGGCCAAGCACCAGAGCACACATCAGACCGGCAATGCCGGCGTTGATGTGAACCACCGTGCCGCCGGCGAAATCCGCCGCGCCCGGAAGCCCCAGAACGCCTGCACCCAGCCAGCCTGTGGCACTCCAGACCCAATGCGCGATCGGTGAATACACGAACAGCGACCACAACGTCATGAATATCAGTAAGGCGCTGAATTTCATCCGATCGGCAAATGCTCCTGCGATCAGGGCCGGGGTGATGATCGCGAACGTCATCTGGAACATCATATAGACAGTTTCAGGGATTGTGGTTGGGATGGCACTGTCCACGCCTGCCCCGAGCGTGAATGGCTTGTCCCAGTTCGTTGCGATGCCATTGAGGAAGAAGCGGGACATGTCGCCAAAATAAGGCGTGCCATTCGTGAACGCTATACTGTAGCCAGCCACCATCCAGACGATGGTCACGAGGCAGCAGATCGTGAAAGACTGCATCATGGTGGCGAGGATATTCTTCTTGCGGACCATGCCGGCATAGAACAGCGCCAGACCGGGTATCGTCATCATCAGCACCAAGGCGGTGCTGGCGAGCATCCAGGCAGTATCGCCTGTGTCGATCTTCGGCGCCGGCGTATCCGCCAGGGCCGGGCTGACAATTAGTAAGCTGACGGTCAGTCCGGCAGCTCCCCGAAAAAGGCGGGATCGCATCATCGTCTCTGGTTCCCCTCTATCGCTTTCAGTCACAGGGCCGCCATATCGAGCTCGCCGGTACGAATACGTACCGCTCGCTCTATATCCATGACGAAAATTTTGCCGTCGCCGATTTTGCCGGTGTAAGCAGCGTTGGCGATCGCCTCGATGACCTGCTCGGCAAGATCAGCCTGCACGACAACCTCGATCTTTACCTTAGGCAGGAAGTTCACGTGGTATTCGGCGCCGCGGTAGATCTCGGTTTGACCTTTCTGCCGACCAAACCCCTTTACTTCGGACACGGTCAATCCTTGCACGCCGAGGGGCGTAAGTGCCTCGCGAACCTCGTCGAGCTTGAACGGCTTGATGATGGCCATGATCAGTTTCATGTCTCCGCCTTGTCCTCCGGTGGCATCCTTCGGACAAAGCGCAATCAAGAACCATGCCGCAGCGACCGCCGGCCGACCCGGTACAAATTGGATGGAGAGACGGCAGACATGCTCATATCCTAGGCAATTCGTCTGCTCCAAAACGAAACCCCGCCCTTCTAGGGCGGGGTTGATACACTCACAGCCAAGCAGTCGGGTGGCGTCAAACCGAGTAATACATCTCGAATTCAACCGGGTGTGGGGTATGCTCGAAGCGATAGACCTCGTTCCACCGCAACTCGATATAGCTCTCGATCTGGTCCGTGCTGAATACGTCGCCCGCAAGTAGGAATTCGTGATCGCCCTCCAGTGATCCGATCGCCTCCCTCAGGCTGCCGCACACCGTCGGTATCCCTTTCAACTCCTCCGGCGGCAGATCATAGAGGTCCTTATCCATCGGGTCCCCGGGATGGATTTTGTTGCGGATACCATCCAAGCCAGCCATCAGCATGGCGCTGAAGGCGAGATATGGGTTGGCGGCTGGATCGGGGAACCGGACTTCCACGCGTTTGGCCTTAGGGTTCGTCGCATAAGGAATGCGGCAAGAAGCCGACCGGTTGCGCGCCGAATAAGCCAGCAGGACCGGCGCCTCGAAGCCAGGAATCAGACGTTTGTAGCTGTTGGTTGTCGGGTTGGCGAACGCGTTCAGAGCTTTAGCGTGCTTAATGATGCCGCCGATATAGTGAAGCGCCGATTCGGAAAGGTCGGCATAACCGTTGCCGGCAAACAGCGGTTTGCCCGATTTCCAGATCGATTGGTGCACATGCATTCCGGAGCCGTTGTCGCCATAGATCGGCTTCGGCATGAACGTAGCCGTCTTGCCATAGCTGTGCGCGACGTTGTGGATGCAGTATTTGTAGATCTGCAAAGAATCTGCCATGCGCACCAGCGGGCCGAATTTCATGCCGAGTTCATGCTGCGATTGAGCCACCTCGTGATGGTGCTTCTCGATCAAAACGCCCATTTCCCCCATGGTTGACAGCATCTCGGCACGTAGATCGCTCTCGCTGTCAACTGGCGGCACCGGAAAATACCCGCCTTTTACCGCCGGGCGGTGGCCCATATTTCCTTCCGGATAGTCCTTCAGCCCGGCCTGCGGGCCTTCCATGCTGTCGAGCTGATAAAGGCCGTAATTGCCGCCAACTCCGAACTTCGCGCTATCGAACACGAAGAACTCGGCCTCGGGACCAAAATAGGCCGTGTCGCCCACGCCGGTCGATCGCATATAGGCTTCTGCCTTCTTGGCAGTCGATCGCGGGTCACGGTTATACGGCTGACCGGTGGATGGCTCGATAATATCGCAGATCAGGACGAGACTCGGCTTGGCTGCGAAAGGATCCAGGACCGCCGTCTCAGCGTCGGGCGCCAGGATCATATCAGACTCGTTGATCGCTTTCCATCCGGCGATCGAGGAGCCGTCGAACATGATCCCATCGCGGAACGTATCTTCGTCGATGGTGGAGACGTGTTGTGCCGTATGCTGCCATTTCCCGCGCGGATCGGTGAACCGCAGGTCCACATATTCGACGGAATGCTGCTTCAGCATTTCCATCACCCGGCCGATAGCATCGCCGTTGCCGTTGCCTGGCCTCTTCGCCATTCCTCTTCATCCCCATTTCTGCGCTCCCGGTCAGTCCCGGTTCGCGCGTGTCGCGTAGGTCCGGGTCCGCACCACGCGGGCCCAATGGTGTCCGGCTGTGTAGTCGGTCCCGCCGCCGGCGGAAAGTCGTACCGCGGGCGTCGCTGCGCTCAGATGGCGCTCTCGCCGCGTTCGCCGGTACGAATGCGTATCACCTCCTCGACCGAGGAGACGAAGATCTTGCCGTCCCCGATCCGCCCGGTCCGGGCTGCATTGATGATCGCTTCCACCGCCCGCTCGACAATCGTGTCTTCGCAGACCACCTCGATTTTCACCTTAGGCAGGAAGTCCACTACATACTCGGCGCCGCGGTACAACTCGGTATGACCCTTCTGTCGGCCAAAGCCCTTGGCCTCCAGGACCGTGATTCCTTGCAATCCGACCTCGTGCAGCGCCTCCTTCACTTCGTCCAACTTGAAGGGTTTGATGACCGCTTCGATCTTCTTCATCGTCCAGATACTCCCGGGCAGCCGGGCCTCCTGTTTGGTTGCACGCGCCGTGCCAGGGCGAGGGACGCGCCGAGTGCGGCGACCCCTTTGGGTGCTTAGCCCAGGCGCTAGGCGCCGGCCAGGGGACATGCCCGTAATTTAGGCAGGCCAATTGACGGCCGCCGGCCGGGCCGGATACTGCGGCGCCTCCAGGGGGTGTTGCGTGAAGAGCGCTAATTCACTGCTGAGCGGGCTTGGCACGACGATTTTTACCGTGATGTCCGCACTTGCGGCAGAGCATCAGTCGATCAATCTCGGCCAGGGCTTTCCCGACACCGACGGTCCTCCGGACCTCCTGCGGGCGGCGGCGGACGCCCTGATGGATGGGCGCAACCAATACCCACCGATGCCCGGTGTTTCCGAACTGCGCCAAGCGGTTGCCGCCCACAACCAGCGGTTCTACGGGATCGCGGTCGATGCGATGACGGAGGTAGTTGTCACCTCAGGGGCAACAGAAGCGATAACGGCTTGCCTGATAGCGCTGCTCGATCCTGGCGACGAGGTGGTGCTGATCGAGCCGCTTTATGACACTTATCTGCCCGTGGTTCGCCTGCTCGGGGCGACGCCGCGGCTGGTCCGCCTCTCTCCCCCGAAATGGGACCTGCCTCGGGCGGAGCTCGCTGCGGCCTTCGGGCCCAAGACCAAGGCCCTTCTCCTCAACACACCGATGAATCCCACGGGCAAGGTGTTCACCGGGGCAGAGCTTGCCTTCATCGCTGATCTGCTGGTCCGGCATGACACCTATGCCGTCTGCGACGAGGTGTACGAGCACCTGACCTTTGACGGATGGCGCCACATCCCGCTCATGACCCTCCCGGGTTTGCGCGACCGCGTTATGCGGATCGGCAGCGCCGGAAAGACTTTTTCGCTGACGGGCTGGAAGGTCGGCTACGTGACCGCCCCGGCGAGGCTGGCGAGCTTGGTTGCCAAGGCGCACCAGAATCTCACTTTCACCACGCCGCCCAACCTGCAGCGCGCAGTTGCGGTCGGCTTGGCCAAAGACCGCGCCTATTTCGACGGGCTCGCCGCGGACCTGCAGGAGAAGCGGGATCGTCTCGGGACCGGCCTGGCTGCAATCGGTCTGCCGGTCCTGGCCACGCAAGGCAGCTATTTTATCACGGCTGATTTCCGTCCCCTGGGCATGAGCCTGGACGATGTCGCGTTTTGTCGTCACATCACTGAGCATGCCAAGGTCACGGCAGTCCCGGTGACCGCGTTTTATGATGGGCCGGACCCGCCCCGACATTACGCCCGGTTTGCTTTCTGCAAACGGCTGGAGGTGCTTGACGAAGCGGTTCAGCGGCTCCGCCGCTACTTCAGTCGTGGTCGGTTGACGGCCACAGGTTGAGGATCGTAAAGGCCGCGGCGTATGGCGGGCGTAGCTCAGTTGGCAGAGCGCCAGGTTGTGGTCCTGGATGCCGTGGGTTCGAATCCCATCGCTCGCCCCAGTTCCTCGCTGTTCAACCATCACTGATTCTGGGCAAGAAGCTCCAGCGTGCGTTCGTCCATCCGGTCGGCGCAGTAGCATTGAAGCGCCCCGCGGAAGGGGTTGTCGGCCGCCCCCGAAGCGAGGGCGAACAGCGTCATGCAGGATCGGAATTTCACGTCGTCCGGCGAGCCGAAGATTGCGTGGAGTGATCGGCCTTCGATGGCCAGCACGGCGTCCGTGCAGAGCTGCAGCCTTGGTCCGAGCACAGAATGAGCCAGATAGGCTCGCGCTTCGGCGAGCGAGGTGATGCCGTAGAAGGTCGCCATCGAGGAAGCACCCAGGCCCCGCAACTGCGGGAAGACGAACCACATCCAGTGGCTGCGCTTGCGGCCCGCTCTCAGTTCCGCGAGCGCGGTGTCGAAAACCGATGACTGAGCCGCAACGAATCGCTCAAGATCGAATGCGTCTGGCATGCCCTCACGCGGCGGAAGCCGTGCCGCCGCGGTTCCAGCCGCGGCCCTGGTCCCCCAGCAATGCGAAACCGTTATCCTGGACGGCGACAGTGTCCTCCAGCTTGATAAAACCCCGCGTGGGGTGCTGCAGCGTCGTCTCGATCGACAGCACCATGCCGGCTTCCAGCGGGCGCCTGGCATCGTCGGCCGGGTACGGGACCGGGCCCTTGTCGGTCAGATGCGGCACTTCATGGCTGATCAGCCCCATGCCGTGGGCCACGAACTCCATTTGCTGCCGATGCGGCGAGCGCTCGAGCACCGCCGCGGCGCCCGTATAGATGCTTTCGCCGAGAGCGCCGCTGCGGACCGGACGCATGGCCGCTTGTTGGACCGCGTCAACCTCGGCGAGCATATCCTCAAGTTCGGCATCCGGTTCGCCAAGAATCGCCATGCGGCAGACATCACCGATATAGCCATGATAATTGCCTCCCGAGTCGAGCGAGAGGATGTCGCCCTGCTGCCAGGGCTGATCCGATGGCGCGCGGTTGAGGCCCGTGCCGGCGGTAATAAGGCAATATTCGAAGGTGAGGCCGCGCGTGACTTCCTCGCGTCGCAGCGCCTCGACCAACTCACGCTTGGTCGTGCCGGGACCGTGGCTCGCCATGACGGCCAGCATTGAGGCGATCACCTGTTCCGACGCCTTGCGGAGTTTCTCGAGCTCTTCGGGGGTTTTCCGCGCACGCAGGCGTTCCAGCACGATCAGGGCGTCGATGATATCGCTGTTGGGGATGCCTCGCCGGAGGGCGGCGTGCGCATCAGCGGGCAAGAAAGCTGTCTCGATGCCGATGCGCGCGGTAGGGGCGCCGAGGTGGGTGATGTGCTCCAGGGCGGCGTCCATGGCGTCGAGAGTGCCGGAGGCGCAGGGCCGCATCTCCGGGACCCAGAATTGCCGAGCCTGCTTTTCGTAAGCTTCCATCCGATGGCCGAAATAAGCAGCTTTGTCCGGAGCGCCTTTTGGGTAAACAAACAACGGTAAGTAGCGGCTGCGGCCGATCGCATCCATGTAGTCGAAGAAAAAGAACCGGTAATCGTGGCCCATCAGATACTGCACGTTGTGCTTGGAGGAGGCGATCAGGACGTCGATGCCTGCCTCGTCCATCAGGCCGTCGAGCCGGTCGCGATCGAACGGGATGGGGACCGCGAGGGTAAACGCGGACTGCGATTTCGACATCGTGATCCTCCTCTGAGGCGGTTGCCAACGCTAGGCTTTGACCTATCGTGACGGCAAGGGCTGCTGTGTCCCCGGCGATAGCAGGCGCGTCAGCGAAATGGGTGACGTTCGAGTCATTTGTGCAATCGGCCAGAGAGGGCAGCTCGGTCTCTACGGCCAGCTTCCGTGGGAGGGTGCGAAGGGAGCGGAGTATGTTGCCGATGTGCAGCGCTTCTTCGCGCTCAGCCGCGGTCACGTGTTACTGGCAGGACCGAAGACATTTCGCTCTTTCCCCGACTTCGCCTTCGAGGACCGCACGATCGTCGAGATCCGGTCGAGCCTCGCGCCAGCCGAAGCACTTGCCGCTTACCCGCAGCGCGTCGTCTATATCTGTGGCGGCCCGCCCGTATGGTCCGCGTACGCCCCGTTCATCGATCACTGGGACATTACGCGGTTGCCCTACGACGGCAAGGCGGACCGGTTTTTCGATCCGGCCTGGTTGGTGGCGCGGAGGGAGGTCTGATGGCCCCGCTCTACCAAGGACCGATCATCGACGCGCATCATCATCTCTGGAACCTCTCGCTTGGGCGGCATCCCTGGTTGCAGAATGAGGACAGCGCAATCGCCGCGCTCGGCGATATCGGCTATCTGCGGCGCAACTATCTTGTCGATGACTATCTCGCCGATGCCAGCGGGGAGAACCTCGCCGGGTCGGTGTATATCGAGGCGGTGTGGGACCGACGGCGCAATCCGATTGAAGAAGCGCAGTGGCTCGAGTCGATCCCCCACCCGCGTAATGTTGGCAGCCGCTGTATTGCTTATGCACCGCTGCGCTCGCCCGATGTGGAAACAATCCTGGCGTATTACGGCGACCATCCACTCGTGGTTGGCGTGCGGGAGACGATCCGCTGGCATCCCGACCCGGCAAAGCGTTGGACGGAAGCGGGATTGCTACAGCGGCCGGACTGGCGGCGCGGGTTCGCGCTGCTGGCCAAATACGGCCTGGTGCTCGAACTGCTGATGAACGCGTGGCAGAGCGGCGAAGTAGCGGTTCTGGCGCAAGAATTTCCGCAGCAGGTCTTCCTGATCAATCATTGCTGCACACCGAACGACCGTGATCCGGAGGGAATCAAGCGCTGGGAGGAGGGCCTCGCGACGATGGCGGCAATGCCGAACATCGCGATCAAGGTTTCGAATTTCGGTGCCTATGATCCGGACAAGAGCATCGAGACGCTGAGGCGGACGGTGATGACTTGCATCGACGCGTTCGGCACGCGCCGCGCCATGTTCGGCACGGACTATCCAGTGGCGAAGCGACACATGAGCTACGCTTCGATGTGCAAGGCATTCAGGCAGATCGTCAACGGGTTTTCGCCTGACGAGCAACGCGCGCTGTTTCACGACAACGCCAAACGATACTATCGCTTTGAATAAGGCGGTTCTGCGCCTGCGACGAAGTGCTTTGGTGAGTGCATTCGGGCCCTTGGTGCCGCTCGGTCGTCTGTTCGACCGGCTTGGCTTCGTCCAAGCAGATCCTATCCGAGCGCCGGCGCGGGCGCAGGATTTGATCCTGCGGCATCGCGCTGTGGACTATCGCGCCGGAGATCTGGAACGCCGCTATCCTACGCTCGGGCTGGAGGAAGCCTATCTCCATGCATACGGATTCGCCACGCCCACAGTGCACGCGATGCTTTTGCCGCGCCACGATCCCGAGTTTCCGGACGGACGTTACCTCCCATCCGGATTGGCGGCCGAGGTGCTGGCGTTCGTCCGGGACCTCGGACCGACGCACCCGGCGGCGTTGGCTGACCGCTTCGGACGCGAGCAGGAGCTGAACGGATGGGGCGGGATGTCGAAGGCCACCACGCGCGCACTGCACCGTTTGCTGCATCATGGTCGATTGCGGGTGGTGCATCGTGCTGGTAGCGTGCGAGTGTACGAAGCCAGGGCCGCGCCGGAGGAGACTCGCAGCCGGACGGAGCGCGCCGAGCATCTTACGCTCCTGGTCGCGCGCATCCTGGCGCCTGTCTCGATGCAGACCCTGTCCGCGACCATGGCGCCGGTGGCGCGGTCTATTCTCGGACCCGGGGTTCGATCATCGGCAATACACGATCTGCTTCGGTCCGGAGCTTTGCAGGCGGAGGAGGCTGACGGGATTCGTTATATCCGGCCGGCCGACCTACCCTTCTCGGGGCAGGTACGGCGGCGCGTGCGATTTCTGGCGCCTTTCGACCCGCTGGTGTGGGACCGACGCCGATTCGAGCATTTCTGGGACTGGTCGTATCGCTTCGAAGCTTACACCCCGCCGCCCAAACGCCGCTTCGGCTATTACGCGATGCCGTTGCTCTGGGACGATGCGGTTATCGGCTGGGTCAATGTTGACCGCCGGGGCCAGACTGTGGACGTACGGGCCGGCTTCGTTGCCGGCCGCCCGTCTTCGACGGCTTTCCGGACCGCGTTTGACGCGGAAGTCGCTCGCATGGAGGATTTTCTCTGGGCGGAACCAGATCAGGCGCGCCAGAAGGGCTTGGAGAGCTCGTGAAAGACATCGACTGACGAGAGGCCCATATCATGCAGATCGAATTCGTCGAGCCGGCCCAGCTGGCGATGGTCGCTCGTCAGGTACCAATGAAACCAGGGGGGACATGGATGACATGCTTGTGATGCCGTTCGATATGAAGCTGCCGGCAGATGCGGGTTTCATGTGGTGGATTCCGGACGCAACGGCCGATGCGCCGAATGTGCGCTGTGCCGAGAGTGGTTGATCGGGTCTGTGAGGCTTGTTCTACTCCCTCCCGCTTGCGGGCCCCCTCGCCGGAGAGGTCGGTTCGCGGAGCGAAGCGGGTGAGGGCTCTACCCGTGAGCCAAGCGGTAAGCTGAGCCCAGCAAGTCGAACAAGTCGATCAGCCGTGCCACGTAGTGATCGTGCACCACGTAGGCGGGGGCAGCAGGGTCGAGCATCTGGGCTTCGAGCGCATCCAACAGCCGGTTGAGCCGGCGCGTGTGCAGCCCGAGCCGGCGCTGGATCGGGTCGGTGGCGAGCCCAGCGAATGCGGCGGCAAAAGATGCGGCGACCATCAGCCCGCCGGTCAGCCCGGCGACCAATAGGGCGGGCGGCGCGACCGGGAACATGGCGTACCAAAGCCCGCCGAGGCCGGCGCCGAGCGGAAAGGCCGCCACTGCCGATTGCTGCGCGATCATCGCCGCCAGCGCCGGGCCGAGCGTGACGGCCCCGGGCGTCAGTTGCTTCAGCGCCAGCGCGCCGGAACCCAACATCAAGAGCGAGGTGGTGATCTCGGCCGCCGCAGCGCGGGTTGCGGCGTAGCTGGTCATCGCCTCATTCAGCCGGGCGCGAAAGGTGGGGTCGTCGGCGCGCCTGCCGACCGCGCGCAGGCGGTTCTCGGCCAGCGCGATCAGCCGGGGATCGGCGAGGATCGTCTCCGCCAGTGCATCACGCTTCGCTTCGCGTCCGCGCTGGCAGCAGGGAAGTTCAAGCAGTTCGGTCAACACCAGCCAGTCGATCCGCCGCGAGACGTCGGTGCGCAGCAGCAGGCTGCGTGCCTCGATCGCGCGCGCGATGCGCTGTCGGCCGAGCCGTCCGGCCAGCAGTCCGGCGGCCTTCATCCCCGCATGCGGGCCGGCAAGAACCAGGTTGGCCGGCGCGCGCAGCAGGTCGAGACCGACTGCGGAGCCGTGCATTGCGGCACTGCCCCGGAGGCTGAAATGGCGGTCCACGAAGGCCGGCACGCGTTCCCGCCGCAACTCAATGTAGCGGTGGATGCCGGCCTCGACCGCGTCGGCGATCAGCCTATCGTCCGGTCCAGGCAAAGGCGGTGATCCGTCCATCGCCGGCAATATAGAGCCGGTTGTTGGCGGCGAGGATGGTCACGAAGTGGCGCAATCCCGTGATGGCCTCCGGGCTCGTCCAGATCGGTTGGCCGGTATCGCCGCGGAATGCATGCAGGCGGTCATCGCCCTCGGCGCCGGCAACCCAGACGATCGGGTCGGCGGCGCCGTCGGTGGTGGTGACGATGGGCGAACCGCGGCCGTCAAGCGGCGCGCACCAAGCCGGGGTCAGAGCGGTCGCCGTTACCATGAGGGCCGCCAGACCGCCGGTCCGTCCGTTCGGACATACGGCACCGCGTGCCTGATACACGACGAGGGCGCCGTCGCGTACCGGGGAAGATCGCCGGGCTGGTGATGATCGGGATGCCACCGGCGTGTCGGATGGCGATCTGTCGGCCGATGCCGCCGAGATCGTCACGGTTGAGCAGATAGGCGTTGCCGTCCTTGCCGAGTGCCACGATACGATGTGCGACGCTGCCCAGGCCCGGCACATCGACCGGCAGCGGCGGCACGCCGCTCATATCGAGATCCTCGTCGTCGAGCTGTTTCCAATCGCTCGGGGCGTAGTAGTCGCGCGGGTTGTTGGTGCGGGCCAGATCGGGGCCGAGGCGGACTACACCCTCGCCGTCCGCCCAGCTTTCCGCGCCTTCGGTATTGCCGGTGGTGAAGAACAGCGAGCCGTCCGCGACGCTGATCCCGCCTGGCGCCCAGATGCCGCCTTTGAGCCCGCGCGTGGCCCAGGCAGCAACAGGGCGCGGCGTCGCGGTCTCGATTCCGAGGACGACGCCGTGATAGGTGCCGCAATCGCCCCAGTGGCCGCTATAGGCGATGAAAACGCGACCGGCGAGCAAAGCGAGCGCGGCGCGTTGGTTCTGCTGGCGCGGGATGAACGGCACGCCGTGCTGGCGCAGGGCTGTCTCGACGTTGATCGGCCAGCCGGGCAGCACCGTGCCGTCGCTGAGACGCAGGCCGAAGATCAGGTGTTGCGGCGTGCCGCCCTGGTCCACCATCGCGTCGAGATAGATCGCGCCGGCACCCGGATCGATCACCGGAGTACCGGTTATGCCGAGCGGATCGATATTGCCGCAGGGCAGTCGCGAGCGCGGCACCGGCCGACCGAGCGCTACATGCCACACCGTCCGGCCAGTCTCCGCATCGAGCGCGGCGACAACATCGCTTTCGGTTGCAACGATTATCAACCCTCGCGTCGCTCCGGGCAAGCGCCAGTAGAGCGGCTGGACATAGACGTGGCCATCGACCCTGCCGTCGAAAGCGGGATCCCGGTGCATGGCGGTGGCGGTCTGCCAGGTGAGTGTCGGCGTGATGTAATCGCCGCTGCGGGTTTGCTCGCCGTGGTAGGTTGGCACTGTCGCATCGGTCGGAACGGCCGCGCCGGCGCGAACCGAGGCGCAGAGCAATGCGAGGGCCAGGACGTGGCGCAGCGCGATCATGCGGATGGCTCCATGATAATCGCCGTGAGGTCCAGTCCGCGCATTCGCGCCGCCGGCACTGCGTCCAGCGCGGTTGGCATCGGCGTGAGCACCGAGACCGGCATGTGGGCAAGCTCTGTGAACGTGCCGTCCGGCCAATCGGTTTGCAGCGCCCGCGCGGCGTCGGCGGTGTCGCCGAATTCAGAGGACGCGGTCGCGGTCAGTCCGATCAGGATCTGCGCCGGGTTTGCGGCCCGCTCATCCGCCACGAGATGCGGATCGAGCAGCACGCGTTGTCCGGGCCTTATGTGGCGAACGCCCGGTCCGACCGCCTCGACGATGCCGATGCCGTTGGTGCCCGGCGTGAAGGGGAAGGGTGGCAGAATGTAGCCGAGCGAACCATCGATGACCTGGCGCATGTAGGAGAGCACGGGGGCGGCTTGCATGCGGATTATCGCCCCGGCCGGCGCCGGCTCTCGCGCCGGCAGAGTAACCAGTTGCACCCGCCATGCGCGCATCTCTCGCTCCCGTCCGGTACGTCCGTCGGCTGCATATAAGTGTCGCGCGCGGTTTTCGCAGGCATGCTGCCGCGCGTCGTCGTGAGTGGCGATCGAGTTGGAGGCCTGCTATCGGTGGAGCGGTCAGCGAAAGGAGGCGATCCGTGGCGAGCAAAACTGAGGGCAGGCCAGCAGGGTATCCGAGCCTGACGCCATATCTGATCGTGCGCGACGCGGCTCGTGCGATCCAATTTTATCAGCGGGTGTTCGGCGCGACGGAGCGCATGCGGCTGCCGGGGCCGAACGACCGCGTAGGACATGCGGAGCTGGTGATCGGAGACGCGCTGGTCATGTTGGCGGATGAGGCCCCGGAGCATGGCGCCGTCGCGCCGGGTCCGGATCACGCCCGCGCCGTTTCGTTGCATCTTTATGTAACGGATGCGGATGCTGTGGTGAAGGCCGCCGAGGCGGCGGGAGCGAAGCCGTTACGGCCGGTGGAGACGCAGTTTTACGGTGACCGGACGGGCACCATCATGGATCCGTTCGGCCATGTCTGGCACGTGTCCACGCATGTGGAAGACGTGGCGCCGGAGGAGATCGAGCGTCGCGCGGCCAACCTCGCCCGCTCGTCATAGACTCGAGCGCGCCTCAAAAATATAGCCCAGGAAATTGAGCAAAACCTGCGCAGCCAGAAATCCGGTGATGCCGGACGGGTCGTAGGCGGGCGCGACCTCGACCAGGTCGATACCGACGATATCGCCGCGCTGCGTCAGCCCTTGCAATAATTCCATCACTTCATAGTAGAGGAAGCCGCCATGGCTCGGGGTGCCGGTGCCGGGCGCGATCGAGGGATCGAACCCGTCGATATCGATGGTAATATAATAGCGTGCGCCGGCGGGGATGCGCTCCAGCACACCCGCCGTTCCCAGCCGCCGCACCTGCCGTACCGAAAGGATGGTCGAGCCGCGGCGCCGCGCCTCCTCGTAGCCCTCGCGCGCGGTCGAGGATACGTTCCGAATGCCGAGCTGCGTGAGCCCGCTGACATGGTTCTGCTCGACCGCGCGGCGCATCGGATTGCCGTGGCCCTCGCGCACGCCGTGGCGGACATCGACGAAGTCGAGATGCGCGTCTATCTGCACGATATGGATCGGCCCGCGCTCGCTGAACGCGCGAATACAGGGGACGTTCACCGCGTGGTCGCCGCCCAGCATCACCGGCAGCACGTTGCATGCCAGCAGTTGACGGACGGCGCGCTCGGCGTTCGCGTGGCTGCGCGTGGTATCGGTGTGCACGATATCGGCATCGCCGACATCGACGATCCGCACTTTGTCGAGCGGCAGATAGACCAGATCGTCTTCGTGGTCGTAGGCGCCGCCATGGCCGAAGGAGAACAGCGTCGAGGCCTCGCGGATGGCGCGCGGTCCGAAGCGGGCGCCGGCACGGTATTGCGTGCCCATATCGTAGGGTATCCCGAGCACCGCCACATCAGCCTCGATCCGGTCCCAGTCCGTGCAGACGGGCCGCTTGCCGAAGGTGCAATGGCCGACGAAGGGGAGATCGAGGCGGCCTTGTTCATAGCTGTGTGACATGTTGACCTTTCACACCAGTCCGGCGGCGATGTTCACCGTCAGCGCCAAGATAATAGTGTTGAACATGAAGCTCAGCAGCCCATGGAGCGCGGCCAGGCGGCGCAGCTTGCGTGACGTGATCTGCACGTCGGACACCTGGAAGGTCATTCCCAGCACCAGTGCGAAATAGACGAAATCGAGATAGTCGGGGTTCCTCTCGCCAGGAAATTCGAGGCCACGGTCGATATCCGGGCCGCCCAGGTCCTTGCTGTAGAATTCGTGCGCATAGCGAAAGGCGAAGGTAGCGTGCACCATCAGCCAGGATGCAATCAGCGTTATCGCGACCAGTGCGATATGCAGGTTCTTCTGCGCCGGATGCATGTCCTTGGTGTCGGCGAACTCACCCAGGATCGCGACCAGGCTGAACACTGTCGCGGCAATGGTGAGCGAAAAGACGGTCCATTCGCCTTCCTGCTGGCGCACGGCATCGGCTGCCATGTGGCTCGCCCGCTCGGTGGTGAACAGCAACGCGGTGAGTGCCAGGAAGACGATCACGCCGGTGTCCCAGGCCAGCACGGCTGTGGTGGTGGCGCGGAAATACCGAAACAGCACCGCCCAGGCGATCAGGCCACACAGCACACCGGCCCAGAAGCGTGGACGCGCCACGACAATGCGCCACAGCAGACCACGCCGTCGGCGCGCGACAGCGTCCATGTCGCGCTCAATCGAGGCTGGCGAGGAGCCCCGCCAGCAACCGACCGCGGGTGACGAGGCTTTCGACGACGATATGCTCGTCGAGCGTGTGCGCGCCGGCGCCCTGCACGCCGAGCCCGTCCAAAGTCGGAATCCCCATGGCGCCGGTGAAGTTGCCGTCCGAGCCGCCGCCGGCGCTTTGATGGCGGAGATCGACCCCGAGCCTGCGGGCGACCGTCCTGGCGCGTTCGTAAAGCGCCATTACACGCGCATCCGGCTCCCACACCGGACGCGTCACGCCGCGTGTGACCCGCACCTGCACGTCGTTGGCGCTGGCCGACAGCGCCAGCATGCGGGCCACGCCGCGGTCGAGATCGGCCTGTCGCCTGGCCATCGACAGCACCTCGGCGCTGCAGGTGGTAGAGACGCAGTTGACCCATTGGCCGCCATGCACGACGCCGACAGAAAACGTGCAGTCCTCCCCGGTCATGTCCTCGATCTCGATGATCTTGCGCGCCATCTCGCGAATGGCCGAGCGGCCTTCGGCGAGGCGGGCGCCGGCGTGGCTGGGACGACCGACCGTCTCGAGGTTGAAGCGGGCGATGGCATAGCGGCCGGTAACCACGCCGCCATCGGGCCGCGCCGGCTCAGGCACCAGCACGTATTTGTGCCGCGCCGCTTCAGCCTCGATCAGGTCGCGCGTGGAGGGGCTGCCGACTTCCTCGTCGCTGGTCAGCAAGACAGTCACCGGCAGCGGCGTCCGGATGCCGGCGTGGGTGAGCTGACGCAGCGCCTCGAAGGCGAGATAGTTGCCGCCCTTCATGTCGCAGATCGCCGGCCCCCAGGCGCGGTCGCCTTCACGGCGGAACGGCAGTTTCGCCAGCGTGCCGATGGGATGCACGGTGTCGAGGTGCCCCATCACCAGCGCGCCGGGCTGGTTTTGCAGCGGGTGCGGAAAACTGGCCCGCACGCAGTTGCCGAAGCCCATGCGGCCGGCAATGTGTTCCACGCGCGCGCCGGCGATGATCAACTCGCGGGCGGCGATGTCCATCATACGGTTGACGGCGGCGGCGTCCCAGGTGGGGCTTTCGCATTCGACCCAGCCGCGCAGCCCGTCCAGCATGGCGTCGGCATCGAACGGCAAAACGCTGGGGTCCAACGGAGCCTCCACGGCGGTGTTACTGTGGAGACGATAGGGAGGCTTTGGCGGGACCTCAACATTGACGCAACTCGCCGGCCGCCGCAGCATTCGCCGACACACAGGAGTATCATGATGCCGTGGACGCCGCGCGCCTGGCGCACGCTGCTGTTAGCTGGCGCCGCCAGCGCATGGGTTCCGTTCTGCGTCGCCGCCGAGCCCTTCCAGTGCGGTCACAAGGGCGGCGACTTCACCTATGGGCTGGAGGCGAATGTTGCCGGGTTGGACATCATGACATCCTCGGCCGCTTCGACGCGCGACATCGCGATGAATATCTGGGAGACGCTGGTCACCCGCGACGAGCACATGAAGCCGCTGCTGCAGCTTGCGCAGTCGGTCGATATCAGCCCGGACAACAGCAGCGTCACGTTCCATCTGCGTCAAGGCGTGCATTTCCACAACGGCAAGCCGATGACCTCGGCGGACGTGCAGGCTTCCTTCGAGCGCTATCAGCGCGTCGGCATCGACCGCTCCATCCTGGCACCGGTCGATCATTTCGAAACACCCGATGACGCGACGTTTCGCATCGTGCTGAAGGAGCCACGCCCGACCTTCCTGGAGAGCATGTCCTCGATCACCGTGCCAATTGTGATCGTGCCCAAGGAGAACGCGAATGCCCCGCCGCAGCAATTGCCGGCGGTCGGCACCGGCCCTTATCAGCTCGTGCAGTTCATGCCGGACGGCTATGTGAAGCTGAAGCGGTTCGACGGCTATGCGCCGGATACCCGCTATACCGACGAGGACGGTTTCGGCGGTTACAAGCTGGCATGCCTGGATACCGTGACCTTCCGCATGGTGACGGAGCCCGGCGCGCGGGTGGCCGGCCTGCAGACGGGCGAGTTGCAGGCTGTGGAGGACGTGCCGACCGTCGCGCAGAAGCGGTTGGTGGAAGACAAGAACATCCGGCTTGAGAAGCTCGATAATTTCTGGCTGAACGTGACCTATCCGAACTGGTCGCAGCCGCCGACAGACAACGTGAAGTTCCGTCAGGCAGTGCAGGCCGCGGTCAATTTCCACGATATCATGCAGGCGGCGAGCGACGGCCAGTACAAGCCGAACTGGTCGCTGCAATACCCCGGCACTACGTATTACACGGAAGCAGGCAGGGCATTGCTGGACCAGCACGATGCGGCCAAGGCGCGGGAGCTGTTGCAGCAGTCCGGATATCACGGCGAAAAAGTGGTGCTGCTGACCAACAAGGATTATCCGATTCTCTACAACTCCGCGTTGGTCATGGCACAACAGTTGAAGGCGGTGGGGATCAATGCGCAATTGGAGGTGCTCGACTGGCCGACCGCATTGCAGACCAGTCTGAAAGGCTCGGCGGACTGGAACTTCTTTTTCACCGGCTGGATCACCTACGTCGCGCAGGGCGGCATGCAGACGTTGCGCGCGATGGCGGAGCCGAGCCCGGTATTCACGCCTCCCGGCGGCAAAGTGCCGGCGCAGTTCATGGCGGATTTCAATACGGTGTCCAACGGCAAAACGCTTGCCGAGCGGCAGGCCGCGTTCGCCGACGCCCAGAAACTCGCTTTTGAGGATGTGATGGTCATCCCGTTCGGCGTGATGCCGAAGGTGCAGGGGGTGCGCGCCAACGTGGAGCATTATATCCCGTTCTACAATCCACGCATGTATAACGTGTGGTTCAAGCAGTGATGTAGGTGCCGACGTGTACGGGTTCGACAAGACGCGGCTCGACCTCGCACGCGAATTTCGCGAGAATCCGTTCGGCGAGCACAGCCCGGACCTGCAATACCTGCTCAATCTGATGCGGACGGCGAGCGACGCGCCGTTTCATGTGCTGTTCGTTGATCGCCCGGGCGAGCGCTGGACATTGGGCGTGATGCAGCCGGGACGCCGGATCGCGCCACGACGGACCAACACGGTTTTTACCGACCTCAAGGAAGCCGAGTGGCAGATTTTCCGGCTGCGCTGGGCCGCGCTCGCCGGCGACGAGTGTCCGGTAGAATGAGCGCGGTGATGGGCTATTGCGATCGCTGGAGCGCCGCGCCGGGCGACACCGTGCGCTTCATGGTGAGCTGTCTCGGCACGGATCGCTACGAGGCGCAGATCGTGCGGCTGAAACAGCCTGATGCAGGGCCGCTGGCGACGCGGTTCGCGCCGGAGCCGGTGGCGGCGGACTGCAACGGTGCTCATGCCGGCAGGTACCAGGCAATTCCGGCCGGATCGCTTGCCGTGGTGCCGGCGCATCCGGCGCTGGCGCCGACCAGCAGCTTCACCATGACGGCCTTTGTCATGCCGACCACGCCGGCCAAGGGCCGGCAGGCGATCATGGGAACGTGGTGTGAAGCCACCGAAACCGGCTTCGGCCTGGAGATCGGCGCGGACGGCGTGGCTTTTCGCTTCGGCGCCGGAAGCGGACAAGTGGCGTGCGTGTCGGCGGGTAAGAAACTCTCTGCCCGCCGGTGGTATTTCGTCGCGGCCGGCTTCGATGCGGCGAGCGGGACGATGACGTTGGTGCAGGAGCCGGTTGCCGGGCACGGTTTCCACACGGAAAGGCCGGTGGTTGCCACCGCAACGACGAATGGGCAACCTGCGGCAGGCGGCGCTCTGACCTTCGCCGCCTGGAGCAACGGCGCCGCGCATGGTCCGTCCTGCTGGGGCGGGCTCGACTTCACCGGCCATTTCAACGGCCGCATCGACAGTCCGCGGTTGACCGAAGGCGTGGTCGAGCCGGCCTCGCTGGCGGCCGTGCCGCTGACCTGCGGCGGCCTTATCGGGGCCTGGGATTTCAGCCGCGATATCCCGACCGAGGTGATCCGCGACCGCGGTCCGTTCCGGCTTGATGGTTGCATCGTCAACCAGCCAACCCGCGCGGTACCGGGCTGGAACTGGGACGGCGGCGAGACATGCTGGATGCATGCGCCGGAACAATACGGCGCCATCCATTTCCATGACGACGACCTGGTGGATGCGTGTTGGGAGCCGGATTTCGAATTCACCGTGCCCGATACGCTGCGCTCGGGCGTGTATGCCGCGCGCCTGACCGCCGACGGATTCGATTTCTGGGTGCCGTTCTTCGTCCGCCCGCCGCGGGGGACGGCGCGCCCACCGGTCGCCTTCCTCGCCGCGACGGCGACCTATACGGCGTATCTCAACAATGTCGGACGGTTTTTGTCGCTGGCGACCGAGCGCTATCACGGCCGGGCGATGGTGCTGGACGATATCGATGCGTCGCTGATCGAGCATCCCGAGATGGGGCTGTCGCTCTATGACCGGCACTCCGACGGCAGCGGCGTGGCGTATTCCAGCCGGCACCGGCCGGTGCAGAATGTGCGGCCGACGGGGCGGCACTGGAACTTCAACCTCGACCTGTTCATCGTCGATTGGCTGGAGCAGCTCGGCGGCGAGTACGATGTGATCACCGAGGAAGACCTGCATCACGAAGGCGCCGGACTGCTGGCGCCGTACCGGGTTGTGATCACCGGCTCGCATCCCGAATACGACTCGGCGGAGATGCTGGACGCGTTCCAGGCCTATCTGCGCCGCGGTGGCCGGCTGATGTATATGGGCGGCAACGGGTTTTACTGGCGTATCGCGCATCACCCGACACGGCGCGGGGTGATCGAGGTGCGTCGGGCGGAAGGCGGCGTGCGCGCCTGGGACGCCGAGCCCGGCGAGGCTTTCCATAGTTTCACTGGAGAGTATGGCGGGTTGTGGCGACGCAACGCACGCGCGCCTCAGCGCCTGGTCGGCGTGGGGTTCATCAGCCAGGGCTTCGACAAATGCAGCTATTACCGGCGCACGGCGGTGGCCGACGATCCGCGTGTTGGATGGATGTTCGCCGGGATAGACAATGAGCTGATCGGTGATTTCGGCGTGCTGCAGGGCGGCGCGGCGGGGCTGGAAATCGATGCCATCGATCCCCGCCTGGGCACGCCGCCGCACGCGCTGGTGGTCGCGCGCAGCGAAAACCATTCCAACAGCTACGAACTGGTGGCTGAGGAAGTGCTGGTACCGCACGGCGCCACCGACGCCGTGATCAATCCGGATATCCACGCCGACATCACGTTCTTCGAAACGCCAAATGGTGGCGCGGTGTTCTCCACCGGCTCGATCGCCTACGCCGGTTCACTCAGCTGGAACGGTTTCGACAATAACGTTTTCCGGCTCACCACCAACGTGCTGAACCGCTTCAAGGATCCAGCGCCGTTCGTGATGCCGGGTTGAGGCGCTTCAGACGCGCATCGCCCGGCCGGTGTCGCGCATCAGGATCTGCGCATGTGCGCCGGTCACGGCGGCATGATAGGCGATCGCCGCGGCATCCATGTCGGCCTGCGGTCGTTGCTCCGGTTCAAAATTATGAAATTCATCAACGCCGCGCACGAGCGTCGCCGTGTCGTGGCTGCCGACAACCTGCCGCACATAGGTGGGCAGATAGCGGATGGCGAAACCGATGCGCCGGCGGTCGGAGGGGTTCGGGTCGGAGCCGTGGATCAGCCGCACATGATGCAGCGACATCTCGCCGGGTTGCAGCTCCAGCATCACCGCTTTGGTTTCATCCACCTCCACCTCGATCTCTTGCCCGCGTGACAACAGGTTGTTGGCGGCGAAGGTGTCCCGATGCGGGATCTGGTCGAGCCTGTGACTGCCCGGGATGACGCGCATCGCCCCGTTCGCCGCATCGCTTTCGGAGAGCGCGACCCAGGTGGTGACGATATCGGGGGGTTCCAGTCCCCAATAGGTGGAATCCTGATGCCAGGAGACGAAGGACGGGTCGTGCCGCTCCTTGATAAAGAAGCTGCTGCCCCAACACAGGATGTTCGGGCCGATGATGTCCTCGACCGCGTCGAGGATGCGGTCGTGGCGGATCAGCTCGTTCAGCCAGGTGAACAGCAGATGTGATTTGTGCCGCAGCGGGCCTTTCAGGGCGCCGTTGGCGGTTTCGTAAGTTTCCAGATGGCGGCGCAAGCCGGCTGCTTCGTCGGGCATCAGGACGCGGACCGGGGCGGTGTAGCCAGCCTGCTGGTACTGGCGCACCGCCTCCGCTGACAGTGCTTTCATGGCTTTCCCCTGTCGTGTGTGGCGGATGTGGGAAGGGGGCGAGTGGCAAGTCAAGCTGGCGACACTTGCATGATGCTAGGCGCCATCCCATACTAGCATGCTGCTAGTGACCCCGAGGTGAGCCAGCCATGCGACGCACCAGCTTCGGCAACATGCAATGCCCGATCGCCCGCAGCCTGGAACGGGTGGGCGAGTGGTGGAGCATCCTGATCCTGCGGGACGCCTTTCAGGGCTCGACCCGGTTCGAGCAGTTCCAGAAGAACCTGGATATCGCCCCCAACATGCTGACCCGCCGGCTCAATGCCCTTGTGGAATCCGGGCTGCTGGAGCGACGCCGCTACAGCGAGCGTCCGCCGCGAGACGAATACGTGCTGACCGAGCGAGGCCGCGACTTTCGCCCGGTGCTGTGGGCGCTGCTCGCCTGGGGGAACAAACATTTTGCCCCGGAAGGGCCCAGCATCGTGATCGTCGATGGCGAGACCGGGGCGGTTGCTGATCCGGTGATGATCGACCGGATCAGCGGACGCCCCCTGACAGCGCCGCCGTTCCGATCTGCCGCCGGGCCGGCCGCGGATGAGCGCACACGCCGCCGCCATGCGTCGCCTCCGGCGCAGGCAGCAGGGCAATGAGCGCCACCGTCGCCGGGCGGGACACCACAGTCGCGCCGGCAAAGGGCCGCACACGGCGGGCAGCCAAACGGGTCGTGATGGCGGCGCTCGCCGCTTGCCTCGCCGCCGCCGTGGCGTGGTACGGACATAATTGGTGGACGGAAGGTCGCTTCTTCGAGTCCACCGACGACGCGTATGTCGGCGGCGACGTCACCGCGATCTCCCCGCATGTCGCCGGGTTCGTTGCCGAGATTGCGGTGGCCGACAATCAGCATGTCCGGGCCGGGCAGCTTTTGGTACGGCTGGATGCGCGTGACTATCAGGCCGCGCTCGATCACGCGCAGGCGGTCGTGAGTGGGCGCGTCGCGACGCTCGCCAGCCTGCGCGCACAATACGTGCTGCAGCAGTCGATGATCCGGCAAGCAGAGGCTGAGCTTACGGCTCGGGTCGCGCAGGCCGGGTTCGCGCATGACGACGCGCAGCGTTATGCGATCCTGGCCCATACCAGCGCCGGGTCGCAGCAGAATGCCGAGCGGACGGAGGCGGCAGACCGGGAGGCGCAGGCGGCGATCCAGTCCGCGGACGCCGGTCTGGCCGCGGCGCGACAGCGGCTCGATGTCCTCAAGGCGGAAATCCAAGAGGGGCAGGCGGCGGTAGCGCAGGCGCAGTCCGACCTGGAGACTGCCCGGCTCAATCTCGGTTACACCGAGATTCGTTCGCCGATCGACGCTTATGTCGGGAGCCGCGCGGTGCGGGTCGGTTCGTATGTAACGGACGGCGCCTATCTGCTGTCCGTCATCCCGGCGCATGGGCTCTGGGTTGATGCCAATTTCAAGGAGGATCAGCTCGCCCGCATGGTGCCGGGGCAGTCGGCAGTGGTGGTGGCCGACGTGCTGCCCGGGCATGTCTTCCATGGCCATGTCCTGAGCCTCGCACCCGGCACGGGCGCAGTGTTCAGCGTGATCCCGCCGGAGAATGCGACGGGGAATTTTACCAAGATCGTGCAGCGGGTGCCGGTGCGCATCGCGCTCGATGATGGCGAGGGGATGCTGGGCACATTGCGGCCAGGCCTCTCCACCACCGTCAGCGTCGATACACGACCCGGCGCCAAGCCATGAGCGGCGCGCGCCTGCCGGCGCAGCCGAGCATTCTTCCGTTCGCGGTGATGTGCGTCGGCATGTTCATCGCACTGCTCGATATCCAGATCGTCGCGTCCTCGTTGCAGGATATCGGCGGCGGGCTTTCGGCGGCACAGGACCAGATCAGTTGGGTGCAGACAGCCTATCTGATCGCCGAGATCATCATGATCCCGCTGTCCGGTTGGCTGACCCGCGTGTTTTCCACGCGCTGGCTGTTCACTGCCTCGGCCGCCGGGTTCACCGCGTCGAGCATGCTCTGCGGGCTCGCCTGGAATATCCAGAGCATGATCCTGTTCCGCGCGCTGCAGGGGTTGCTCGGGGCGTCGATGATCCCGACGGTCTTCACCTCATCGTTTTACTATTTCCAGGGGCCGCGGCGGGTTTATTCCGCCGCCGTGGTGGGCACGATCGCCTCGATCGCGCCGACCCTGGGACCGATCGTCGGCGGCTGGATCACCGATACGCTGAACTGGCACTGGCTATTCTACATCAACCTGGCGCCTGGCGTGGCAATTACGCTGTTGGTGCCGCTGATGGTGCGCATCGACCGGCCGGACCTGTCGCTGCTGCGCGGCGCCGATTATCCCGGCGTGCTGTTGATGGCGGTCGGCCTCGGCACGCTGGAATACGTGCTGGAGGAAGGAACGCGCTGGAACTGGTTCAGCGATGCGACGATCCGCGCCTGTGCGTGGATCGCCGGAGTGTCGCTGGGGCTGTTCGTTGTCCGCAGCCTGACATTCAGGAACCCGGTCGTTGACCTGCGCGCGCTCAGCAACCGCAATTTCTCGCTGGGCTGCCTGCTATCGTTCATCACCGGGATCGGTATTTTCACCACGATCTATCTGACGCCGCTGTTCCTGGGCTATGTGCGCGGGTTCAGCGCCTGGCAGACGGGGATGGCGGTATTTTCAACCGGCGTCGCCTCGCTGCTCGGAGTGCCGGTTTACATCGTGCTGGCACGCAAGTTCGACCTGCGCTGGCTGATGATGTTCGGGTTGGCCTGTTTCGGGCTGGCGATGTGGAGCTACAGCTTCATCACGCATGACTGGGGCGCGGATCAGTTTCTGCTGCCGCAGGTGCTGCGCGGATTCCCCCAGGTGTTCGCGGTGGCGCCGGCGGTGAATCTGGGGCTGGGCAGCCTGTCGCCGGAGCGGCTGAAATACGCCAGCGGTCTGTTCAACATGATGCGTAATCTGGGCGGTGCGGTGGGGATCGCCGTCAGCGCCGCAGTAATCAACGACCAGACGAATTTCCATTTCACGATGATCGCCTCCAACCTGACCCCGGCCAACGGGGCGATGGACCGGCTGTTGCAAGGCGTGACGCAGCGCTACGGCGCGCTGCCCGGCAGCATGGCCGGCGGTCATGACGGTGCGCTGCGGCAGCTCTGGGACCTTGCTTATCGGGAGGCATCGACGCTCGCCTATGCCGATGCGTTCCGCACTATTATGGTCGCCTTCCTGATCGCCACGCTGTTGGTGCCGTTGCTGCGCAAGGCTGCGGCACCCGCGGCGGCGCCGAGTGGTCATTAGTTGGACTGAGCGCTTGTCAAAGCGATCGGGTCCGGCGCACGGTGCCGGCCGGGAGGGAGGTCGCCATGGACCAGGCAATCGTCACGACGGCGCCCAGCATCTGGCCGGACGGGCTGACGCGAGTGCCCTACTGGGTCTATCAGGACCCGGACGTTCTGGAGACGGAGCAGAACCGCCTGTTCGAAGGGCCGGTGTGGAACTTCCTCTGCCTTGAAATCGAAATCGCCAAGCCCGGCGACTGGCGCACGACCTTCGTCGGCCGCATGCCCGTGGTCGTGGCGCGCTCCCAGGAGGGCGTTGTCGGCGCGTTCGAGAATCGCTGCGCGCATCGCGGCGCGCTGATCTGCCTGGACGAAGGCGGCAGCGGGGCGAAGGATTTCACCTGCGTCTATCACGCCTGGCGCTACGATCTCGCGGGCAATCTTTGCTCCGTCGCGTTCCGCCATGGTGTCAACGGCAAGGGTGGCTTGCCGGACGACTGCCATCCGGAGGCGCATGGGCCTCGCAGGCTGCGCACCACGGTCCTGTGCGGGCTGGTATTCGGCACGTTTTCCGACCTCACGCCGCCGCTGGAAGACTGGCTCGGCCCGGAGATCGTTCAGAAGATGCGGCGTGTCTTGCGCCGCCCGGTGGAGATCATCGGCCGGTTCACGCAGACACTGCCGAACAACTGGAAGCTGTATGCGGAAAACGTTCGGGATACCTATCACGCCAGCCTGTTGCATTTGTTCTTTGCTACTTTCCGCATCAACCGCCTCTCGCTTGGCGGCGGTGTCACGCTCAGTCCGTCGGGCGGGCACCATGCGAGCGCCACGCGCGTGCCCACGGAGGCCCGGGATACCGCGTATCAGGGCATGCGGTCCGTCGATGAAGGTTACAGCCTGGCCGACCCCAGCATGCTTGAGACCCGCGAGGAGTTCGGCGACGACATCCAGTTGCAGATTCTGACCGTGTTCCCGACCTTCGTGCTGCAGCAGGTCCGCAACTGCATCGCGGTGCGGCATTTCGTTCCGCGCGGGCTGGAAACGACCGACCTGAATTGGACCTATCTCGGCTTTGCCGACGATCCGCCCGACCTCAGGCAGTTGCGATTGAGGCAGTTGAACCTGGTCGGACCGGCTGGCTATGTCTCGATGGAGGATGGCTGCGTCGGTGGTTTCGTGCAGCGCGGCGTGGCCGCGGCCGGCACGGAGCAATCGGTTGTGGAGATGGGCGGGGCTGCCGCCGAGACGCAGGACACCCGCGCTACCGAAGCGGCGGTGCGCGGCTTCTGGAAATTATGGCGCACCACGGTCGGGATGTAAGCCGATGGGCGACGCGGATTTATTGTTTCGCCTCGTCGGCCTCAACAGCGCTTATGCGGCGGCCATCGATGCCGACCGGCTGGAGGCGTGGCCGGAATTTTTCCAGGAGCACTGCCTCTATAAGATCACCACGGCGGAAAACTATCGCCGCGGTTATGCGGCCGGCATCGTCTATGCCGATTCCCGAGCGATGCTGAGTGATCGCGTCACCGCCTTGCGGCGGGCCAATATCTATGAGCGGCAGAGTTATCGGCACATCGTCGGGATGCCTTGTATCACCGGGACGACCTCTGACGAGGTCGCGGCGGAAACGCCGTTCATCGTAGTGCGCGCCATGCGCGACGGCCGGATCGACCTGTTTGCGGCAGGTGTCTATCTGGATCGAATTCGGGTCGAGCCGGATGGAATGCGTTTCGCGGAGCGCCTGGTCGTCTGCGACAATGAGCGTTTCGACACGCTGCTGGCGATCCCGCTGTGACCATCACGCGTATGTGTGCACCCACGCCAATGTGACTCCTCGCTTTGGCGAGCGATAGCATAATGGAATGAATCCGCGGCAAGGGGCTGTTGACCCGCGGTCGGGAGCTTGAGGACGGGATGAACGCACAGGAGCCGTGCCGGGATGAAGCCCGTGTTGGCGCCCCGGGCCGCACCGCACCCAAACGGATCCTGCTGGTGGACGACGATCTGCATGTCGCGGAGACCCTGGGCGAACTGCTCGAGCTCGAGGGCTATCACGTTACTGTAGCGCATGATGCGACCGCCGCCTTGGAGCGGCTGGGTCGTGAAATTCCTGATCTTGTTCTGTGCGATCTCACCCTGCCCGGGAAGCTGGACGGCTTCGGGTTTGCGCATGCCTGCCGCGCCGACCCGCGGTTCCGCGACCTGCATCTGATTGCGGTGTCCGGTTATGACGGACCGGCGGATCGCAGGCGGGCCGTCGCCGCGGGTTTCGATGCGCTTGTCGGTAAGCCGGTGGATCTCGCGCGCATTCACGATGCTGTCGCGCACGGGCGCTGACGCGGCCTGATGCGGGTCTCGATGGTGCTGCCGGTCGCGGACTGGCTCGCCTGCGGGCCGGCCGCGCAGCAAGCAGAGCAAGATGGGTACGACGGCGTTCAGACCAACGAACTGCGGCACGATCCGTTCATGCCGCTTGCGTTTGCGGCGCTGGCGACCGATCGCGTGCAACTCGCGACCTCGGTCGCCATCGCCTTCCCGCGCAGCCCGATGATCGTGGCGAACCAGAGCTGGGATCTGCACCGGCATTCGCGCGGACGCTTCGTCATCGGCCTGGGCAGCCAAGTAAAGGCGCACAATGAGCGGCGCTTCAGTGTGCCGTGGATCGCGCCGGCCTCCCGCATGGGCGAGTATGTGCAGGCGCTGCGCGCCATCTTTTGCTGCTGGGAATATGGCGAGCGGCTCGATTTCCGCGGGCAGTATTACAGCTTCACGCTGATGACGCCGGAGTTCACGCCGCCGCCCGTCGGTCTGCCACTGCCGCCGATCGCGCTGGCCGCGGTCGGCCCGCTGATGCTGAAAACGGCGGCCCGCACGGCCGATAGCGTGCGGCTGCACGGCTTCGCCACGCGCCGCTACCTGGAGGAGGTGGTGCGTCCGCTGCTGGCAGCTGAGTTGTCCGCCGCGGGCAAGTCGTTCGAGCAGTTCGAGGTGACAGGCGGCGGGTTCATCGCCACGGGTCCAAACGAGGAAGCGGTGCGGTCGGCGACCGAGACGGTGCGGCGCAGGATCGGTTTCTATGGCTCGACCCCGGCTTATCGGCGCGTATTGGAGCTGCACGGGCTGGGTGATCTCGGAGCACGTCTCTACACGCTGTCGCGCGAAGGCAAGTGGGGCGAGATGGCGGCACTGATTTCGGACGAGACGCTCGACTTGTTCTGCGCGCGGGCGACTTATGAGGGCCTTGCCGAAGCGGTCGCGCGCCGGTTCGGCGGGCTGACGGACACCGTAACGCTGGAATTTCACCCGGACGACCCGCCGGGGACGCGTCGCCGCGTGATCGAGGAAATCCAGGCGATCCCGCACGCGTTTCGCGGATTCACCGAGAATAGGTAGCTGAGGTGGAGCATTTTGGTAAATCCTTCTCTGTGACCTCGGTGCTCTCAGCGTCCTCGGTATTGAATTGGGGCGTGGTCGATGCGCTGATAGCTGATACGGCGTTTGATGCCGCCGAACCGGTCATCGAGCCTCTGGCGGCATCCGGCAGAACCGCGGTGATCCCGCCGGAAACCAATCGACATCTCTACAAGCGGGGCGCCTGATCGAGAACTCATTCGCCAAACTCAAATCGTGCCGCGCCATTGCCACCCCTGACGACACGACAGGCACCTAATCTGCCCCGGCGTCGATCGAACCTGGGCGCGTCACGCGTGGGGGGAAGGCGGGCGTCCACAGGCCTCCGGCGTGGCGCGCCAGATTTGGGTTGTGGAACGGATCCGCGGCGCACACCGAGCCCCAGCGGGCCAGCATGCGTGCGCGGTCGGCGGCGCCGCGTGCCGTCTCGCCCCTGTTGTAATGGCGCCCGTAGGACAGCAATTCGTAGTGGATCAGTTCCGCCTCCGTGGCCAATGCGACGCCCCAGCCGGCGGCCCGCGCGCGCAGGCAGAAATCCACGTCGTTGAACGCGCTGGCGAAGCTGGGATCGAGCCCACCGAGCTGGTCATAGAGGTTCCGGCGCGTCAGCAGGCACGCGCCGGTTACCGCCGAGACTTCCTGGCTGAGCACTGCCCGCCCGCCATAACCCGTCGCTCGGCGCCGCAGCAGCCGATGCGCGTGCTCGCCGGTGCCGTCCGGACGCAGAATGATGCCGGCGTGCTGGATGCTGCGGTCCGGGTAGAGCAAACGCGCGCCGACGATGCCGATTGCCGGATCTGCGAGATGCCCAACCATGGCGGCGAGCCAGCCTGAGTCGAGTGGAGCAACATCATCGTTCAGCAGGCAGATATAGGGAGCGTCCGTCTGTTGAACGGCAGCGTTGTTCGCTTCGGCGAAGTTGAAACGGTCGGCCTCGACCACTAGGCTGCGTACGCGCCGATCGGTGCACAGCCGGGCCAGCATCTCCGCCTGCCGATGATCGAGCGGCAGCTTTCCGGCGACCACGACGATCACCTCGAATGCGGCATAGTCGGTGCGAGCCAGCAGTTTTCTGAGACAGCGCCATACATGCGCGGCCCGGCAGGCTGACGGCACGACGATGCTTACCCGCGCTTGCCGATCCCGCGGGGCGGTGATGCGGATGCGGAGTGATGTGCCAGCTTCCACGCGCGCGGGGAGGCCAGTACGCGCGATATGGCGGCCCACCACGGCGGCCAGGGCTGCCGGCATCGCCGATTCGGCATCGTGGCGTCGATGCGTCAGGACAAACGGAACGCGGCGCGATGAAACTGCCCGGCCAGCCTCTTGCAGGCGCAGCCATGCGTCGAGCCGGACGGCCTCGGCCCAGGGAGCGGTCGGTTCGGGGATTTGCTCCATCAGCGTGCGGTGCACGAGCCAGACGCTGCGGGCGAGCGTGGCCGACAGCATCAGCGTGCGGCTTGGTTCCGGCTTGAACAGGGGCGTGTGCCGTTCGCCCGTCGCCGAGAGGCAGTCCTCATCCGCATAAAGGATGTCCGGGCGCCCCAGCGTCACCGCCTGATCTGCCAGCACGAAAAGTGCGTGGGCGGGAAGAACCTCACCCGCCTGAATAATGGCCACGTATTCAGCGTCGGTCGCCGCAACGGAAGCAGCGAGGGAGTCACCCGGTCCGATGAGTTGCGGCGCGGATGCCAGGGCACAGTTGCGAAGGGCGGCGAGCGATGCCTGCAATGCATCCGAATTCTCACTCGCATGGAAGACGAACACGGCGATCGTGGGGTGATCCGCGCAACGGGGCGAACGGAGCAGACGGGCGATCTCGCACGGCGGCCAATGGTCGAACACGCTGATCCAGCGCGCATAGTGATCCGCGGCGCGCGGAGTCATGGTCAGGGTCGCCAGATCGGGGCGCAGGCGCTGGATCAACCCCGATCGGCCGCGCCGGGCCGCGCGAATTATGGCTCGGCCTGCCTGGGTCGAATGCCGCAGCAACCCCGGTATGGCGGCCCGCGCATAGGACAACGCCGTGCAGGAGAGCACGGTTTTGCTTGGCGGTGCGCCGTCGCCGAACACCTCGAGCAAGAGGTGACGGGCTTCCGGCGGAACGAACAGAACGGCATCGCGGCGATCGCTGGCGGGAGGCCACGAGGACGCTGATAGGATGGTTTCGACGGCCCAAGGAGCCTCGGCGGCAGTGCCGAGTCGTAAGGTGCACAGGGCGGAGGAGTCGGGCAGCGAGATGCGGAACCGGCACCACGTCCCTCGTACCGCCGCCGGCACTACGGCGGCGAAGGCTCCGTCGTGACGCCACAGTTCGAGCGAAAGGCCGCGGATCGCGGCCCGGCGCCATGGGAATGCCGCCGGTACCGGCGGGGCGAGAACGCGCATGCACGCGAGTGAAACAGGCCTATGTTAAGCAAGCATGAGCGCGCCCGCCCCGCGGTTTGGAAGCGGCCGAGGGCGTCACAATCAAGTCGTGTGTTCAGCGTGCATCTGCCTTTCAGAGCGACGGCGACCTAGGCGGTGTGGACGGAATCCCTGACATGCTTTTCTGACGGGTTCCCGAATTGGGTTTTGTTCGAATCACTGCGTGACCGGCATCAGGGAGCCGGACATGCTGACGGGAATGACGGAGCGCGATTGGTTGATCGTGCTGGAAGTGTTTGATGCGGCACAATCGAGCCGGGGAGAGCCGGGACATGATGATCGCAAATTCCTCGAGGCCGTCCACTACTTCACTGTACACAGCATAACCTGGCGCGCACTCCCCAGCGAATATGGCAAGTGGAACAGCGTCTGGAAACGGTTCTGGCGGCTCAGTCGCTCCGGAGTATTCGAGGCATTCTTCCAGATGCGAGCGGACCAATCTCTCCTGGGCCGAGGCGTACCTGTTCTGCTCGCTGGCAGCGGATTTCCACGCGACGCAAACAGTCAACGGGGAGAAGGGCGTACACGGCCTGCTACGCAAGGGATTGTTGTTCTAGAGGCAGTTGTCCACAAGTTTTTGTGGCGGTCACGATTTGTTCTGTTGTCACCAGCCAGCAACCCTCGATACCGTATGTTGCGGTCAAAATGGTCGAGGGGCCACAAGATGGAGTGGAGCGAAGACATCATCGTGCGGTTGCGGGGGCTCTGGGATGAAGGGCACTCCACCGCGGAGATCGGCCGGCGATTGGGCATTTCGAAGAACGCCGTGGTGGGCAAAGCCCATCGGCTCGACTTGCCAGCGCGGCCTTCGCCGATCCGCCGGGACGGATCTTCGCAGCCGCGCCCCCGCCGGCCACGGGTGCCGCGAGTTGCCGGGCCGACTTTACCGCCGCTGGCCAGCACGCGCGCTCCTGCCCCCGCCTTCGGCGGCACGCTCCGGCCGGCTCTTTCCGCTCCCGCCCCGCGGCCGCAGCCGGTGCCGCCGCCCCGCTACGGTCGGGTAATCACCTGCTGCTGGCCAATAGGTGAGCCGGGCACGCGCGATTTCCATTTTTGCGACGCGGCCTCGGTGCCCGGCAAGCCGTACTGCGAACAACATGCCGAGGTGGCGTATGTAAAGATACGCGATAAGCGCGACGATGCGGCGTGATTACTCACGCGCCAGCCGCGGCGGTGTCGCGGTGCGGAGCCAGCCAGCGAATTCGGCGCTGAACAAAGCGGCGCCGTGCGGATTGAGGTGGGAGAACTCATCGCCGAAAAACCGGTCCGGCCAGTGCGGCATAGAATCGCCGACCACGTGAAAGTTGGGGTATTTCGCCGCATAGCGCGCCAGGTACGCGACGAAGCCGTCGCGCAACTGCGGCGTCACCGAGTGCCATGGCGCCTCGTTCATCGGCGTTGCGACGAAATCGACGGCGATGCCGTGCGTAGCCAACAATGCAAGCATGCGGTCGAAATACCAGTCGAGCACAGGCAGCGGGGCAAAACGCTCGAGATGTCCCTCCACTGCAACAACATCGCAACCATCCGCCGTACCGAAGAAATACTGTCCCCGCGCCGACAGTGCGTGGCTCAGCGCGCTGGCGTTCTCCCACCAGCGCAGGAAAATGCCGCCATGCAACAACGCGCCGAAATAGAGTGACGGAAACCGCAGGCCATACAGCGCCGCTCGAAGCCGCGGCGGCAGGTGATCCGGACGTGTCATGCCATAGACCGACCAGTCGCCGAGCCGCTGTGACGCGGTTCGAAGCAGCGCGAGATCGCCGCTGTCGAGGAACCCGAACCCCACACTGCGTTCCCAGAACAGGTCGGGCAGCATGAAATGGGCGGCATCAAAGGAAACGATCACGCGAGCGGGCGGCGTGCCGCAGGCAAGCGCGCGGCGCAGCGCCGCATAGGCCTCGATCGGCTCGCCCCCGCCGACGGCGAGGTTCGTGGTGCTCACCGGCAGTAACACCGGTTCTATATCAACTGCGGCGCGCGAATCGCCCACCACAAGCATCGAGCCCAGATCGCAGCGCGCCAGCAGCAGTTCCTTGGCGTGCCAGGCGGCATATTCGGGATCCAGGAACGCGAGCGGCATGAAGGCCACCCAGACCCAGATCAATCCGAACGCAACGAGCGCGGCTGCGGCGGAGAATGCCAGATAACAACGGGCGGAAATCACTCTCATCAGAACTGGAAGTAAAGAAACTCACTGGTACCGCCGATAGCAGCGAGCCCAATCGCCGCAGCACAGCCGAATGCCGCCGCCCAGGGCAGGCTGGGGCTCCAGGCAATGCGTGACGCGCCGCGTACCGCTTCCAGGGTCGGGGCAGCCGCGCGCATGATCTGCTGCGTGTTGGGTGCCGCCCAAACAATCGTGAACAAGGCGGCCAGCCATATGCCCTGACAAGCCGCCCGAACAAATGTCGCCGTCCCGACGAGCTGCCACGACACTCCGTGGCGCCCCAGCATCCCGCCCAGAATCTGCCCTGCAACGCCAAGAGAGGGCGCGCGGAACACCACCGAGCCGACCAGCACGCATAGATAAGTCAAGGTGATGCTGGCGACCAATGGCACACGCACGCCGCGCGGGACGAAAATACGCCAGGCGTGGTTGACCACGAGGTAGAGCGCATGCAGCAGTCCGAATATCAGGAACGTGACCCCGCTGCCGTGCCAGATGCCGGCCAACGTCATCGTCAGGATCAGCGGTATCGCCACCATGCTGGTAAAACCCGCAGCGCTCGCGCGCGCCGCGCGGTTGACCGGCAGCTTGCGGGCAACGCGCCGCCGGGTGATGGCAAGCGCGATCGGATCATAGAGATAGAGTGTCAGGTAGCGCGTGAGCGTCATATGCCAGCGCTGCCAGTAGTCGATGATGCTGGCCGCCTTGTAAGGCGAGCTGAAATTGGCCGGGAAACGCAGGTTGAACAGACGCGCCAGCCCGATCGCCATATCGGAGTAGCCAGAGAAGTCGAAATAGAGCTGCAAGGAGTAGGAGAGCGCCGTCTGCCAGGCGCCGAACAATCCGAGCTGATCGGGATGCGCGAAGCCCGCAGCTACGGTTGCGGCGAGCGGATCGGCTAGCAGGCACTTCTTGAGCAGGCCAATCAGAAAGATCGCTGACCCGGCGGCCAGATTCTCTGCCGAAATCCGATACGTCGAGGCCGCCGCGAATTGCGGCATGATTTCCCGATTGTGCAGGATCGGTCCGGCGATCAGATGCGGGAAGAACGTCACGAACAGCGCATAGCTCAACAGATCGCGCTCGCGCGCCAGCCCGTGCCGGCAGTCGATCAGGAAGCCGATCTGCGTGAAGGTGAAAAAGCTGATGCCGAGCGGCAGTGCCGGCGCGGCGAATGCGAGGTGGAAACCGCTCAGCAGCGCCCCGAAATACTTGAAATACGCGAGAGCCGCGAGATTTCCCGCGACGCCCGCCAGGAGCAAGCAGTCCGACCATCTCCCGCTGTTCGCGGCTATCAGTCGTGCGAGAAGGAAGTTGCAGCCGATCGAGATCAGCAGCAACGGGACATAGGCCGGACGCCACCAGCCATAGAAAACCAGAGAGGCCAGCACGAGGAACACCCCGCCGGCAGTACGGCCAATCCGCGCGGACGCGAAGAATCCGCAAAAAGTCAGCGGCAGGAACGCCAGGATGAAGACGTAGGAGTTGAACAGCACGATGCGGTCAGGCGACGCGCTTAGCCTCGATCAGCCGGGCGAGTTCGCCGACATTGCGCAGTTGTTCGATTTCGGCCGCGGCGAAGCTGATCCCGAACCGGCACTCCGCTTCGACCACCAGGGCGATATGAGTCATCGAGTCCCAGCCGGGAACGTCCTCCGCACTTGTTTCGATAGTAATCGCAATCTCTGGCTGATCGAGCACCGTGCGAATGATGTCGGTGAGCTCGGCCATGACCGGAGGTTCGTCCCCGACGGCCGGGACGGCTGGCGAAGCGACGAGCATGATGCCTCCTCCGGACGGCTCGACCGGATCAGACACCAAACTCTCTACCGAAAGCTTAAATAAGCGTGGGTGATTCGCCGACCAGCGCCTCCAGGCTGCGGCCATGGCTGTCGAAGAACGGCACGCGGCTGACCAGCAAAGCCAGTCCGAACAGCGGAATGGACAGAATCACGATGGAAGCGGTGAACCCCACTGTAGCGACCCCCACCGGGATCAGAAAAATGTTGATCGCAATCGCCAGCCGGCAGGTCGCATTGCAGAATCCTTGCGAGCGGCCACGCAGATGCGTCGGGAACAGCTCACTCGACCACACCCAGGTCAGCACCGCCGGGCCCAACCAACTGCAGAAACTGAAGGCGAAGAACCCGGCGATCAACAGCGGCGGGTGTGCCGGCCCGGCGAAGGCCATGAACAGCGCGGCCAGCCCCTCCGGAATTGCGGCAACCAGCAACAGCCGCCGTCGCCCGATGCGGTCGATCAGGAACAACCCGCAGAACACGCCGAATAACCCGGTCAGCCAGACCAGCGCACTGAAGCCGAGAACTCGCCTCCGCTGACAGAGCGCCCACTGTGCGCAGGACATAAGGCGCCGCAATGGTCGAGAGCGGGCCGGCGACGCAGTTGAGAAAGAAAACCAGCGCCGTCAACCAGACGCGCTTGCGCCACCTCGGTCCGAACAGTTCGGCATAGGAACCCTGCCGGCGCGGTTCCGTCAAAGCGGCACCGTCCACGGCAATGCCGAAGCGGGCCAGCGCGTGCCGAGCCTCCTCGATGCGGCCATGAGCGATCAGCCAGCGCGGCGACTCCGGCAGGGCCTGGCGGCCGATCAGCACCAGCAGCGCCGGGAGCGCCGCCAGGCCGAACATCCAGCGCCAGGCTGCGTCGCCCGTCAGGGCAATGAGCGGAAGGGCGATCAGCGTCGATGTCATTGCCCCCAGGATCCAGGTGATGTTGAGGAGCGAGCCGGCGATAATGCCGCGCCGGTGGCGCGGGGCGATTTCGGCCAGATAGGCCGCGGAGGTCGGCACATCCATACCGACGCCGATGCCCACGAGAAAGCGCGCGATAAAAAGCTGCGGCACTGTTTGCACGAAGGCAGAGAGAATAGAAAACACCACAAAAAAGATCAGGTTGGCAACGAAGATCGCGCGGCGTCCCCAACGGTCCGACATGTCTCCGAAGATCAGCATGCCAACCATGGCGCCAAGAAAAGTCGAAGCGCCGAGCGCGCCGACTTCGGATGCCGAAAGCCCGAACTGGGGGCGCAACAGGATCAGCGCGCCGCCCATCACGATCAGGTCGTAGCCGTCGATAAATTCGCCCAAGGCCACCAGGATCGCGGCGTAGCGTTGCGCTGGGGAAACCGGCTGCTCATCGAGCGCGTCCAGACCGCTGTCCCTGGCTGCCGTTCCCTCTCTCATGCCGCCCTCACAGCATACCCGCGAGACCCGCATACACCCCCAAACCGGCGATCAGCGCAAATACGATCGCTACGGCCACGGCATAGGCTCCGTGTGGACGGAGGCTCGCCGGCAGCTCGCGGCGGGCGGCCCGGTACAGGAAATACAGTACCGACTGGCAGGAGCAGCGCGTTCAACACGCCCGCACCGACTGAAAGACGTACGAGGTTCACGCCGGATCCCACCAGCGTGGCGCCGGCTGCCAGCACCGCGGTGAAAGCAGCATAGAACCAGGGCGCCCTGGCCGGGCTCGCGCTGAGCGAGTGACCCACCCCCAGTACCTCACCGAAAGCCCATGCGGGGGTGAGGCAGACGACAACCGCCGCTACCAGCGCTCCCCCGGTGAGCCCAAGCACGAACACGGCGCGGCCGGCGACAGGCCCGGCAGCAGCGAATGCCTCAGCTATATCGCTCACCTGATCGAGCGGATGTCCCGCGGCCGCGCCGCGCCCGAAAGCGGCCGCCGCCGCGATGACCACTGCCGCCGTGACGATTTGGCAAAGCGCCGCGCCACAGAGTGTTTCCACACGCGCCGCCGGCAGATGGGTGTAGTCCAGTCCCTTATCGATGCTCGCCGACTGTTGGTAGAATATCGCCCAGGGAATCACGCAAGTACCGAGATTCGCCGCCAACAGATACAGATAACCAGGCTCGCGAAACGGCACCTGCAGCGCCTGCACCGCCATTTCGGTCACGCTCGGCCGTGCCAGCCAGGCTAATATGATGAAGGCCAACTCGCAGAGGCCGACAACGATGGCCACGCGCTCGATCGTACGGTAGCCGCCCGTCCATATAATCACCAGCAAGCCACAGGCTGCTATGGCAACTGTTTGCCAAGCCGGCACGCGCCATAATTGCCCCACCCCGGCGATGCCGCTCAGTTGCGTCACCAAGCCCCCCGCGCAACTCGCAGCCAGGGCGGCGAGCAGCACACAAGCCGGTATCTTCCCGGAGCTGCGCAGTACAAGGCGCGCCAATCCCTGCCGCGTTGTCAAACCAAGCCGGGCAGCCATCTCTTGAGCCAGGAACAAAGCTGGGATCAGCAGGAATTGCGGCAGGACCAGCCGATAGCCCCATTCTGCACCGCTTTGAGCGGCGGTTATGACACTGCCTGCTTCGGTGTCGGCCAGCATGACCACCAGCCCCGGGCCGATGGTGAACACCAGCCGCCGCCAAGCTACAGCCGTGGCAACACCTGTTCGCCGAACAACCGCATCGAAGCCTCTGCGGCTGCGAGCGGCAGGTCGTTGAAGTTCACCTGCAACGACGCGATTTCAAAATCTCCGATCTGCCGCCGATAGCTGGCAACAGCATCCAGGATGCGCGCCGGCGTACCGACCCAGGCGGCGTGTTTCTCCACCTGCGTCTCGAAAGTCTCGGCGGCGAGACCGGCGATCACCCGGTCATACCCCGGGTAGTCGGCCGAAGACGTGCCGGCGGTCCAGTCCGACGCCGCATCGACCAGCGAGCGCAGGTAGCGGTTCAGCGGCCCGCGACCGAGTTCCTCCGCTTCGGCCTGGTCGCGGTGGCAGAACATGTGAAACGCCAGCATCACCGTCCCCGGACCCGAGTGGCCGGCGCCGGCGCGAGCCTCCCGGTACGCGGCAATCAGATCGGCCATGGCGCCGCCGGCCATCGGGATCGCCATGATCGCGTGGCCGGCCGCACCAGCCCGCTCGAAGGACTCCCGCGTCGACAGCGCGGCGACGTAGAACGGCGGGCGGGGACGTTGCGTCGGTCTCGGCAACGAGGTGACATTGCGGAAGCTGTGGAAGCGTCCCGTGCAGGAGACGCCCTCCTGCTCCAGCAGCAGACGCACCTGTTCGATACCTTCTTCGAAACGCGCACGGCTTTCATCCAGGGGCACGCCGAACCGGGCGAACTCGTGCGGCAGGAACGCGCGGGCGAAACCGACATCCAGACGCCCATCGCAGAGCGCATCCAACATGCCGATCTCGCCGGCGAGTTTCAGCGGGTTGTTGAAGGCGGGCAGCACCGCCCCGGTGACCAGTCGCGCGCGCCGCGTCACCTGTGCCGCGGCAGCGAGGAACACGATTGGGTTCGGGCTGTATCCGCCATAGGGGTGGAAATAGTGCTCGACCGTGCGGACATGGCTGTAACCGTAGCGGTCACAGAGATCCACCAGACGCAGCGCGTCGCGCCAGTAATCGCGGGCGGATTTTGTCTCGGGGCCGATATCCGGAAAGAACTGAATGCCGACCTGCATCAGTGATCGCCCGCCAGCTTGTCCATCAGCGCCAGCAACACGCCGGTGATGCCGATGCCGAGCAGGATGGCGAGTTGCCACAGAGCCTGCACCGCAGAGGTGTTGTCCACATGTATGAAGGTTTCGAGTATCTGAATGGCGGCGATGGCGGCGATCGAGGCGATCAGTCGCAATTTGACGGCACTCAGGCCGACGCCAGTGAAACCGGAGTCCTTGCCGATCAGCAATGGCCCGATCACCGCCGACCATCCGGCGAAAACGACGATCAGCACCAGATTGGCGAGCAGGGCGATATCGATGAGCTGTAGAACGATCAGCATCGTATCTGTGACGGAAAGCTGCAGGAATCCCTGCCAGCCAACAATGAATTTTTGCACGAACTTGACGGCAAGCAAGACCTCGGTGGCGAGTAGGCCGACATAGATCGGCGCCACCAGCCAGCGAGTGGTCAGCAGCACGCGGCCCAGGTTACGCTCCAGGCGCTCCGCTACCGCCCGGTCAATCAGCGGCGTCGGTCGGTCGTTCATCGCCGGCCCGCCGGTATCTCAGGCCGCTTTCGCCATACCGCGCAACACATAATGCAGGATGCCGCCGTGGCGATAGTAGTTGACCTCGTCCAGCGTATCGATCCGGCAGATCACCGGGACGCTGTCGGTCTTGCCGTCCGGACGGTGAATGGTCAGCGTCAACTCCATCCTCGGATGGAGATCAGCGAGCCCGGCGATGTCGATGACCTCCTCGCCGGTGATGCCGAGGCGCTTGCGGTCCATTCCCTCCTGGAAGACAAGCGGCAGCACGCCCATGCCGACCAGATTGGAACGATGGATGCGCTCGAAACTTTCGACGATCACGGCCTTGATGCCCAGCAGCAGCGTGCCTTTTGCCGCCCAGTCGCGTGACGAGCCGGTGCCGTATTCCTTGCCGCCGAATACCACCAGCGGCACGTTTTCCTGCTTGTAGCGCATCGCCGCATCGTAGATCGACATCTGCTCGGCGGACGGCAGGTGCTTGGTTATCCCGCCTTCGACGCCCGGCACCATCTCATTGCGGATGCGGATATTGGCGAAAGTGCCCCGCATCATGATCTCGTGGTTGCCGCGGCGGGAGCCGTAGCTGTTGAAGTCGCGCTCCAGCACCTGGCGTTCGAGCAGGTACTCGCCGGCGGGCGAGGTCTTGCGGATGGAGCCTGCGGGGCTGATGTGGTCGGTGGTGATGGAATCGCCGAACTCGGCCAGGATGCGGGCGCCCTTGATGTCGGTGACCGGCGGCGGCTGCGGGGTGATGCCCTCGAAATAGGGCGGGTTCTTCACATAGGTGGAACCATCGGACCAGCGATAGGTCTCGCTCGCTTCGACCTGCACCGCCTGCCACTGTTTCGGCCCCTTGAATACCTCACCGTACCGCTTGAGGAACTGCTCGCGCAGGACGTCCGCCTTGACGATCTCGGCTATCTCGCGGTTCGTGGGCCAGATATCGCGCAGATAAACTTGCTTGCCGTCCTTGCCCGTGCCGAGCGGAGCCGTGGTGATGTCCTCAGTCATCTTGCCGAGCAACGAATAGGCAACCACCAGCGGCGGCGAGGCGAGATAGTTCGCCCGCACATTGGGATGCACGCGCCCTTCGAAATTGCGGTTGCCTGATAGCACCGCCACGGCAACCAGCTTGTTGTCCTCGATGGCGTCGGCGATCGGCGGATCAAGCGGGCCGGAATTGCCGATGCACGTTGTGCAGCCATAGCCCACCAGATTGAACCCCAGGGCGTCGAGATCCTGCTGCAGGCCGGATTTCTCCAGGTATTCGGTCACCACTTGAGACCCCGGGGCGAGGGAGGTTTTCACCCAAGGCTTCGGAGTAAGCCCCTTCGCGCGCGCCTTACGGGCAACCAGACCGGCGGCGACCAGCACCGATGGATTGGAGGTGTTGGTGCAGGAGGTGATGGCGGCAATCACGACGTCGCCGTGGGTCAGCTCGTAATTACGACCCTCGATCTTGGCACTCACGCCGACATCGTTGGCGGGAACACCGAGGCTTTTGGTCAGCTCCGTCTTGAAAGCGCTGGCGGCGTCCCTCAATGCCACGCGATCCTGCGGGCGCTTTGGCCCCGCCAGGCTGGGCTGCACCGTCGAAAGGTCGAGCTCCAGCGTATCAGTGAACACCGGGTCGGGCGCCCCGCTTTCGCGGAACAGACCCTGCGCCTTGGTGTAGGCTTCCACCAGCGCAATGCGGTGCGGGTCGCGCCCGGTCAGGCGCAGATAATCGAGCGTCACCCGATCGACTGGGAAGAAGCCGCAGGTAGCACCGTATTCAGGCGACATGTTGCCGATCGTGGCGCGGTCGGCGACCGTCAACTCGTCCAGGCCGTGGCCGAAGAACTCGACGAACTTGCCGACCACGCCCTTGCGCCGGAGCATCTGCGTCACGGTCAGCACGAGGTCGGTGGCGGTAGCGCCTTCGGGCAGCTTGCCGGTCAGCTTGAAGCCGATCACGTCCGGGATCAGCATGGCGATCGGCTGGCCGAGCATCGCGGCCTCCGCCTCTATGCCGCCGACGCCCCAGCCCAGGATGCCGAGCCCGTTTACCATGGTGGTGTGGCTGTCGGTGCCGTAGAGCGTATCCGGGTACGCGAAGGTCTCGCCTTTTTCAGTGGCGGTCCACACGCATTGGCCGAGATATTCCAGGTTGACCTGGTGGCAGATGCCGGTGCCTGGGGGCACGACCCGGAAATCGTCGAACGCCTCCTGCCCCCAGCGCAGGAAGCGGTATCGCTCGCCGTTGCGCTCGAACTCGATATCGACGTTCTTCTGCAAGGCGTCCGGGCGGGCATAGACATCGACCATCACCGAGTGGTCGATGACAAGATCGACCGGGATCAGCGGGTTGACTTTCTGCGGGCTGCCGCCGAGGCGCGTGATGCCGTCGCGCATGGCGGCGAGATCCACCACGGCCGGAACCCCGGTAAAATCCTGCATAAGGATGCGGGCCGGGCGAAACGGCACTTCCTTGTCGGAATGCGCATTGCCGACCCAGCCGGCGATGGCGCGGGCATCGTCCACCTTGTACCCCTGCCCGTCCTCGAACCGGAGCACGTTTTCCAACAGGATCTTCAGGGTGACCGGAAGGCAGGAGATGTCGCCCAGTGCATCCGTCGCGGCCGGGAGGGAGAAATATTCATAGCGCTTGCCCTCCACGGTGAGGGTGCGGCGTGTTTTGAGGCTGTCCTGCCCGATCGTGGTCATCGCCCGTCCTTCGTGCTGCGGCGTGTTGTGTGGTCCGGCACGCCGTGGTTTAGGGCGGCTGCCGCCGCTTTCAGATGGTTCGTGGCGGCGGCGCTTTAACCACAGGGGCCGGGGCCCGTCCATGCTGGAGGCGGAAGGTATCGCGGCGTTCCGCGGCGAGCGCCTGGTGTTCCGCGATTTGGCCTTCGCGGTTCCGAAGGGCGGGGTGCTGGTAGTGACGGGGCCCAACGGGTCGGGGAAATCGACGCTGCTCCGGTTGCTGGCCGGGTTGGTGTGGCCGGCGAGTGGACGCGTTCTGTGGCAGGGCGAGGATGCGTTGGCGGACCTGCCGGGCCACGCGCGGCGGGTGGCTTATGTCGGGCATCTGGATGCCGTGAAGCCGGGGCTGACCGCGGCGGAGAACCTGGCGTTCACCGCGCGGCTGGGCGGCGGGGCGGTCGCGGCGGGGCTGGCCGCGCTGGGGCTCAAGCAGCTCGCGGAGCTGCCGGCGCGCATGCTTTCGGCGGGGCAGAAGCGACGGCTGGCGCTGGCGCGGTTGGCGGTGTCGGCGGCTCCGCTCTGGCTGCTGGATGAACCGACCTCAGGCTTGGATGCGCGATCGGTGGCGCTGTTCGGGGAGTTGCTGGCGCGGCATGCAGCGGGTGGTGGCGTGGCGGTGGCGGCAACGCACATGCCGCTGCCCGTGGCTGAGGCGGCCGAGCTGCGGTTGGGATGAGCCGCTTCGGAGCGGTGCTGGGGCGCGAGCTGCGGCTTTCCTGGCGCCACGGCAGCGACACATTGGCAGCGCTGCTGTTCTTTTTGCTGGTGGTATCGCTGTTCCCGCTGGGGGTCGGGCCGGGGCCGGAGGTTTTGGGGCGGATCGCCCCCGGCATTATCTGGGTGGCGGCCTTGCTGGCGGCGCTGCTGCCGCTGGATCGCCTGTTCGGCGCCGATTTCGAGGACGGCTCGCTCGATCTGCTGCTTTTGTGCGGCTTGCCCGCAGCGGGCGTGGCGGGGGCCAAGGCCTGCGCGCATTGGGTTGTGACCGGGGTGCCGCTGCTGTTGGCCGCGGCCCCATTGGCGGAGATGTTGCGATTGCCCGAGCAGGCCCTACCCGTGTTAGTGCTAGGCCTGCTGCCGGGAACGGCTGCCTTGTCTCTGGTGGGGACGGCGGGGGCGGCTGTGGTGTTGGGGGCACGACGCGGCGGCGTGCTGCTGCCATTGCTGGTGTTACCGCTGGCAGTCCCGGTACTCGTGTTCGGGGCGGCGGCGGCGGACGCGGCCGCCGCCGGGCTCAGTCCGTGGCCGCATTTATTGCTATTGGGGGCAGTGTTGGCCGCAGCGCTGCCGCTGTGCCCGCTGGCGGCGGGGGCCGCCCTGTTGGCCGCCGCCGAATGAGGCTGTGCAAGAGTTCAGCGATTGAGATTATCAAAAATCAAGCGTCTGAGTAGATCCTGATTGACCCGCTGCGGCAGCGCTCCCGAAACCGGACGGCGCAGATACACTTCTACAGCGTTCGCGAAGACCCGTCCCTGGCGATCGACGGATGCCGACGCGATCCGCTCCCAGATTTGGGGGTTTGCAACAACCAAATTGCGGACACGCTCTTGAAACGGCTCGCGGCGATCGGGCGGAATCGATCCGTCGAGCAAGATGCCGCTTACAGGAATTTTATTCAACACGCGCGCGAGTTCCTCCAGGGAGGGGAACCGATCCTTGGTATTTCGTCCTTGCCAATCCTCGTGGACCAGAAGCTTGCTGCCCCGCAACACGAAGCTGCCAGGCCATTTCTGGTCGAGTGCGGCTTCGGCGACCACGGCCCCTTCGCCTTTCTCGTCGGAGATCACAAGGAAAGCGGGCGAGGTTGCCGCGGACTGGGCCAGAAGCAGTCGTGTCGGACCCTTGAAGCCAACGAACCGTAGCGGGATACGGGCCAGCATGAAAGTGTCGGTAAGGAACGCGAGCGCCACGAGCAAGGAGAGCACTACGCTCCAGTTTAGCCTCACCGAAAACCCAGCCACAGCACTGGCGAGCCAAGCGATACCGTAAGCTGCGAACAACACTACTTCCGGAATCACGGCAACCATGAAACGACTTGCCAAACCGGTCGGTACAACACAATGCAGTATAAGAGTCGCCACCATTAATGCCGCAAGCGTCGCCCACACAGGATCCACGGCGCGGCTGCGCCATGGTCGAATGACCGCCGCCCAAACCCCTACTACGGCCATGACCACAACAGTCAAACCTACAGCCTGCCACATCGCCCGCGCATAAAAGGGCGCAGCGATCATTGGATACGAGGATGCACCTGAACTGGCGGCCCAGGACGTCACGATACCCCGCGTAGTTACTAAGTACCAGGGCACACAGGTGATCAAAACCGGAATTACCGACAGCCATAACGATAGGCGTCGAAGGAGATCAAATCGCCGCGTGAGCAAGATCGCCAAGCCTGGCACGAGCGCCAATGCCCAAGCGTTGCCGTGGGTAAGAATTGCCATAGCAGCCAGGACGCCGAATAGAAGAGAATCATACGTTCGACCAGTGCTGGTATATCGAGCGAACTGAAGCGCGCTCGCCAACATCAGCAGAGTGACGAAATGTTCGGTCATCACCTGAGCGGTCGACTGTTGAACCAGCGGAGATAGCAGGAACACGAGGGCCGCCATCAGCGCGGGTGAGCGCCCTATACGGGGTCGTCCGATCAAGTAAATTAAGGTTGTTGTTGCGGCGGCGGCAATCGCTACCAGCGCGAGCGCAGCAATGCGCGACTTACCAACGACAACCATCCAGCCGCCTAAGACCAAGTAGAGAAAGGGAGGCCACTGGCCGATCGCAACTTTTGGATAGTGCAGGTAGAACGTTTTCGCAAAGGCGATCGGGCGGCTAAATTCGCCACTGATCAGAAAGTCCCGCACCATCACTGCGGAGACAAAATGGGCCGCGTCGTCGCTGCTGGCCCCGAAGTCGTTGCTAAAAGCTCCAACCAGCTTTTGCAATAAAATGGCAAGAGCTAGGAAGATCAGGGCTGCGAGTATGGGTTCGACAACCCGCGGGCTGTACCAAACGCCGTACTCGTTCCTTTTCACGTTCCGCTCTCCTGTCATCCCTGTGCGCTATAGTCGTCTTTTAGGGGCCGGTCACCGCCGATTGCGACGGGTGGCGACGCAAAACCCAGCCGGCTGACGATTTGACCGAGACGAAGGGTCAGAAGCAACGTCGCCAAGCCGCCAACGCCAAGCAAAATCCAGCGGAATGGACCAGCACCGGTCATCAAGGCAGACAGGCTCGCATCGGCGAGTGAGCCTATGAAGACATAGCCGCACAGAGCCGGTAGCGAAGCAAGCGTACCGATCGTGTAGCCTCGTAGGTCAATCGACGAAAGACCGAACATATAGCTGGTGACGGAGAACGGCATGATTGGCGAGATGCGCAAAAGGCACACTAGCCGCCAGCCGTCCTGCGCGACTAAGGTATCGAAGTTGCGGAATTGGGGACGGGTAGCCAGCAGGCGCTCCACGCTCGGGCGGAACAAGGATCGGCTAACAAAGAAGGCCATCACCGCGCCAGCCATGGTGCTGACCGCCGCCAGCAGGAAACCGGGCAAAAGACCGTAGATCGCGCCGGCCGCAACTCCGAGCAGGGAAGCGGGTAATATGCCGCTGACCGCCACAACGACCTGCATGAGGCCGAAGACAATCGCCCCGCTGACACCAAGATTACGGAAGGCTTGCACCAGGGCGTTCGTGGCTTCGATCAATCCTGCAGGCGAATACCACGCCACAGCCAAACCTAAAACAACCGACGCTGCCAAGCCAATCGCCAGAAGCCCCCGGCCGGACAGGCGCCAGCCCGCGCGTCCTGTGTAGATCATGCGAAAGGTCCGCTTCCAACGAGTGACCGGCCCACTTCCGTTTCCGTGAGTTTGGGCAAGCGTGCCTCGATTGCATCGGCGAATAGGGGCGAGGAGATCAGTCCCATACACTGCAGCCGGTACCTGTATCGCGGTCTTCAGGACACCGAATCCGTAGATGATGCTGCGCGTGAAGTTGATTGATGATGCCTCAGCGAAGTACTTTGTGGGGCAACTGATCTCGCCGATTCGAAAACCGAAATAAGCACACTGCGTCAGCATCTGATTGTCGAAAACAAAGTCCTCGGAATTGCTTTGCAGCGGCAGTCTCTGCAGCACGGTTCTGCTCCATGCTCGATATCCGGTGTGGTATTCTGATAGCTTTTGGTTGACCAGGATGTTTTCGAACAGAGTCAAAAACCGATTTGCCACATATTTGTATAGTGGCATCCCGCCAACCAGGGCGCCACGGCCGAGAATGCGAGAGGCTAGCACCACATCGAACTCCTCCGAAGCGATCATCGAAGCCATCGCCGTCACCAACTTCGGCGTATACTGGTAATCCGGATGCAGCATCACCACAATGTCGGCGCCGCGTGCTAACGCAACGGTATAGCAGGTCTTCTGGTTGCCTCCGTACCCGCGATTATGGCGGTGGCGAATCGTCGGGATTCCCAGCGATCGTGCCATCTCAACCGTCTCGTCTACGCTGGCGTCATCGATCAGGATAACGTCGTCAACAATCTCGTGCGGGATCTCGTCGTAAGTCTGCTTCAGGGTTTGGGCAGCATTGTATGCGGGCAGCACAACAACGATTTTCTTGCCTGCAAGCATTTATCTCTCGGGAGTTGTGGATCACTCAGGCGAACCTGCCTATCTCGGGTCATTACACAGGTACTGAACGAGCCGTTTGGCCCTAAGTGGCAGGAGCCAGCCATTGATCGACAACTATACCTCGCAATTCCCCTTTGTGGAAGTGCACTCTTCGTTCGCGGTTTCAGCCGCATTGTGCATTTGCCCCGCTTTCCGGCCGGCGCGGTGCGGCAGCAAGAGCAGCAGCGCCGGCGCCGCCGGGCCGGGCCTGGGGGCAGATCTCGAGAACGGTCGCTCGACTTGTCCTGCTGTGGGGTTGCGCGAAGCCGGGACGAAGTCTCAGACGCGTGCGTGGTCACGGGGTCGTAGCTCTCAGCGGTGACAGGTGCGTGCGATGATTCCGCCCCGGATGGACGGGGGTGGCCCTTCCTTGTACGCGGTGGGGCGCGCCTTGATGGTCCATGTGCTGGTGGCCGCGGCTGCCGCGGTGGCGCGAGCCGTCGCGCGGCTCGGTAAGCCGACGGCATTTCCGACTGCGGGCGCGCTGGACCGCGAGATCGCCGTCCTTTCGCGTCGCTCCAAACGCGGTTGTGAGCAAGGCGCTGCCGTCGGACGTGTTTCACTTGCGGGAGGAGGTGCGAAGCGGGTAAGTGAGCCGCCGGTCCACGGGCGCTAATGGCCGGAATGTACCGACCCCATCGCCCAGCCGTAAGGAAAAGGAATGCATCTGTAGTGGGTCTGCGATCCCTCCTGCTTCTCGCCGAGATGCTGTTCCTTTTGCCGGTCGCAATAGGCAATCCTTTCATCGGCGTCATGGCGTACTGGTGGGTCTCTTTCATGAACCCCCAGCAGGAGGCGTGGGGGATCGGGACCTATCCCCCCTGGGCGCTGGCGTCATTCATTGCGACGGTGATAGGATGGGCCATTAGCCGTACGGAGCCGAAGCGGATCGCCATCTCACCCAACTCTATCCTTTGCATTCTGTTCCTGGTCGGGATCTGGATCACGGCGCAATTCGCGATCCCCGTGGCGACCCTCTCCAAACAGGCCGCGCATGGGAGGCTGGTTGCGAGCGGGTTCAATGAATGGGAAGGCCTGATCACTGCGACGAAGATCTTCGTGGTGCTGATCATCAGCGAATCCCTTCTGACAACCAAGCACAGGGTTGATGCCATGCTGTGGCTGATCACTCTATCGCTTGGCTATTATGTCCTGGAGCAGGGCGGGGCGACATTGGTGACACTGGGGCATCATCATGCTTTAGGCCCGCTTAGGTCGCAGATTGGAGACAATAATACGTTTGCCGTTGCCCTGCTTGCCCTTGTGCCGATCCTCAATCACCTTCGCCAGAACGTGCGGTATGCGAGCATTCGAGCCGGCTTCTTGCTGGCTATGTTTATCGCGGTCTTCACGGCGATGGCAAGCTTCTCACGAGGTGCCTTCATTACAATCGTCGCACAAGGCGCTGTCGTTTGGTGGAAAAGCAAACACAAGCTCGTGTCCTTGTTTGCCTGTTTCGCCTTAGCAGGCATGCTGTATGTTGTAATGCCGCAATCTTGGCTGGATCGCATGGAGACTATCAAGAGTTACCAGACACAAGGATCCGCCGAGAGTCGTTTGTACAGTTGGAAAGTCGCCTGGGAGCTGTTCCGGCATCACCCCTGGACCGGTGTCGGTTTTCATGGCACGGATCATCCCGAGGTCATCGATAGCGTGGTTCGCCCCCAACCCGTGGTGGTGAACTCAATCACCGGGGATGTGAAGATAATGCCCGGAAGGCTGATGGAGATTCACAGCATTTGGATGCAGATGCTGGCCGAAAACGGTTTGATCCTCTTCGTGACATGGGTGGGTCTCACCGTTGTTGGCGTTCTGACCACGATGCGTATGAGCCGACTGACGGAGGGCAAGCCAGAGCTTCGATGGGCGCATTCTCTCGCTCGAATGCTACAGATCTCAATCGTTGGTTATGCCGTCGGGGGCACTTTCCTGCCGATATCGATCTGGGATGTCTATCTTGTGCTACTGACGATTCTTGCGGCGACCCGAGCCATTGTGCTCAAGGAAGTACAATCAACTAAGGCCATCACCGACTCGGCGCGACGGGTGCAATTCCAGAGGATTGCAGCCCCGGAATGGGCAGGACAGGCCGCCCGCTGGCGTACCGGTAATTCCAAAGGCGCTGCATGAGCGCGATCATCTTTTTGCTGGAATTGACGGGTGTCGCATGGCTCGTTCTGTGGACATTAAGGGATCCGCGATCACCAACCAAATACTGGTGGCCCTTCGATATGAACGATGATGTTGTCCCGGGCGGCCCGGATACCCCGCCCCAGCAGATGACCGACTTGGGACGGTTCCGAGGCCGCACAAACTGGAGATCACGCACAGCAAGCGACCACCGCAAGCAGGTTCGGCGAGAGGAGCGACACTCCTGAACTTCTTTGAGACCGCTCGCATCTCCGAGCGGAAATAGCTTGTCGGCAGTAACCACCTCTCTTCATAGAGAGAAGGCGATGACGCCTCAGTTACGAGGAACCTGGTCAGGAAAAGGGACCAGGCAAAAACTCAAGAGCCCGCTCGAACTCGACTACAGGATTTCTGGGCACAGCTCTAGTGCTATCGATCATGTTCAGCTTGTTGGTTATGCTCGCATGCCATTTATTCTTCGGCGTGAACAAGAATATCGGCATAGGGATGTAAATCCGGCTAGACGGCGCGTTAGCCGGGTCGTAGCGTCTCGCCCACCCACTTTTGCCTTGACCCCACCAGGCCCTCATCTTTTGGACGTGACTAATCTGATCAGATCGGAATCATCATCGCGACAGGCAATATAATTCGGACCGAAGAAATTCTCATAAGCCAAGCTATAAGAATGGAAATCTACCCTACCATCGCGCATCAGTTTGCCGAGCCGGTATCCGAGCGGAGCGGCGACGAGCTGCGCGCGTTAAGCGCCTCAACGCGCCTGGAACCCAGGGCGAACCGTTCTTCCACAACCGATTGCGCAGCGTCTTGTCAGCCGGCTTGAAATCGCGCCACTCCGTCAAACCAAGGTATTTGTAATAATCCTGCTTGCGGGGATGACTATCCATATACATCCAGGGCTTTGACGCACTGTTAAAGTGCACAATCCGTGCATGCGCGGTTATCTCGGCTATTTGTACGGGTGTCAGCCCAAGCCGGTGAGAACTGGCGGGAAAGTAAAACGGCGCTATAACGTTCCAAACATAAGGTAGCGGCGTCCGATCGTCATAGAAGCATGCATTGAGAGCATCCTGATCACTGATCAGCGTAGGACCATATTGACGAATAAAAGCAAGCAGACGGTCCTTAGCATTTCCGTCGCGCCATTTTTTTAAATCAATCAACATCACTCCCGAATTGAAGAAACCAAACTGCCCGGGTATGCCCAACCGTTCGCAACTGTTCAACCCAGGGATCGAGACTGCACCAATGGTACACGTACCAAGGTCGGCTTGCCACAGTTCCGTGATATCGCCGACCACGACCATATCGCAGTCGAGATACAGGACTCTATCTTTCGCCGGGAAAAAATCGGCAACCCATAAACGCGTGTAGATGTCACTCGTATAATGCCGGTGTATCGGCAGATATACATCCTCGGGAGGCTGGAAGACGCGACAAGTCAGATGGCAATTGTCATATTTATCCGTTAAGCGCCGTAGTTTGCGTTCTTCTGATCCGGGTTCAGCGCTCGTTACCACCAGGATCTCGAAGGATGATTTCGAGTTCTGTTCCAACAGGGAAGCTAAAAGAACAGCGCAATGCTGAAAGTACTGAATATTACAGCACAACAACACGCGTATTGGCTCTGGTGCCATCACACTTCTTAAAGCTTTGGGTCCCCGCAGTCGCGCTCTAGATCACTGGCTGATGCGCTTTGGAGCGCCTACAACAGTGGAACGCATCTGCTTCAGCAAGTCAAATACGCCCAATCGAGATGCCCAACGCCTCGCCGCGGGCATCAGCGCGTATTCTCTAGTCAGTTGCCACCGATAGCGTACAAATGCAAGCGGTGACGCACGGAGAAAATGCAAACGGAATTTCCAGAGCTGCATTCGCGTCAACACCTTCGCGTTGCCTCCAAGCTTTGCTACCAAAGGCGAGAAATGGGGGTAGAGTTCCATATTAAAGAGTTGCGTCTTCATGAAGTTGCCGATCAGCAGATCATCGAAGTAGCCGTACTTTACCGTTTCAAGAAGGGAAGCGCGCGGCACTATGAAGTTAACTCCGACAAGCCTCTTTGGATCCTTCCGATATGCGCCCTTTCGGATAAGAAAGCGGCGCGTTTCTCCCCCCACGGTGAAAGCGACAAAATCCTGCCAGGGCCTTAAAGTCTCGAACTGCCGTGCAAAACGCTCAACTTGGTCCCACTCCTCCGAGCTTAGAGTTTCGTTCCAGTCATCGGCGTCGGTCGTCGGGACAAGCCGCCCCGTTGCGGGACCGTGTGGCGGCGAGCGTCCTGCACGCGCTTCTCCGGTTTCGAGGTCCACGATGCTGTAGGGTGCGACCAGCCGCACATCGTCCGACGTCCATAGCGTTTGCATATCATCCCAGGTAATCCGGTAATCGTTGGCCCAGGCGGAATCGGGGCGAACATACACATGCTGTGAGGACGAACAACAGAACGTCTTGGCCCCCAACATCTCCGCTGTCCGCGCGGCGGCCCACACAGTTCCAGGCTTCCAATCCCCCGGTTCCCCGATCAAGCTACGCATATTCTCATCGTAAGTGTTGATCATATCTGCATCGAAGGCGCAGAGCGCGAGGAGGTACGATCGATCATACCTCCGCACAAGCTTGCGAAAAAAGGCGTCCTCACCACAGAAAGGCGAATCGTTCTTATCGAGAACCAGGGCGCCGCCAGCTTCAATGGCTAGGATAGCGTCCATATTCTCGTTTGCGACGCAGAGCACTCGCAGTTCGCTATCGAGCTGCACCCATTGTTTGTTAGGAAGAATGCGGTATTTGAACCCATGCTCGGTCAACCCGCGCGCCAATTCCCGATCATAGTGATCAGGAAGCAGCACGAGCGAGTCGCGCGAAAGCTTCACAAAGGAAGGCGGATGAAAATGATCGGGATGGCCGTGTGAAAACCAAATGTATCGCGAACGCGCAACATTGCTGATCTGCTGTTCAGTCAAGGGACGCTCGAGTTCCCAGCTTCCGTAATATGCCGATCCGAGAAGCCAGGGGTCGGTGACCAGCACCGGATTACCACCTTCAAAAAGCTGAACCATCGCATTACCGAGCGTCTCGAAGCTCCAACTCATCGCGCTCTCCTTCGCCGGTCAGCTCTACGCCAGACAACGCTTGCGTCGGAATGGGTTAGCCTCGGTCGTTCTGACCGGCCAAACACATTTCCTTGCGCGTGAGAATTCATGCGATAAACGCCAAAGATTTCTGGGGAACAGGGGCGCCAGTGTGCAAACCTATTTCCAAAGCCCGCCTGTCCTATTTCGCCTCTTCCGGGCCACACTAAACGCGGCTACGGCTCGTCGAATACTTTCATACGAGAAACACAGTTTTCCGTATGGCCATTGCTGAAATGCTTCATCGGCCTTATGTCGCAGTTCGGTGACCGGATGATTGAACGAGCCGGGCTGTCCGTCCACCAAAATGCGCCGTACTTTGTAGCTCTCTTCCAATGCTGTTGCCTCACGAACAATATACAGGAGCAGCGGCTCGATACCTTCCGATGCAAACGCACTGAGCCACAGCCTCCATGTCAGGACAAAGCGAGGATCCTTCAGGGCAAACGGCTGCTCCAGTTGCCTGATGAACGTCTGCAACTCCTCGGGGGGCCGCAATTCTTCCAAAAGCTTGATGTTAAGTTCACGAAAACGAGTTTCTTCGCAATACTGGGAGTCTGCCTGATTGGGTTTCCACCCCAATTCGAACAGCATCTTGGTCAAGACAGATGTTCCAGAATGACCTACGCCAAGTATGATAATCGAAGGTCTGCCGTACCGTTCCAGCTCAGGGCGGATTGCGTCATGCGATACGATCGTATTATTCCGCCGAGCCAGGAACGGCGCCGCCAGCGCCCTGATGGCGCTCAAACCGAACGCGCTGTCCAGTACAGAAGACGGCCGCACAGACTTCATCACCACGTCAGACCGCATGAATGATCCATTCTTTCTCATCTGCATAATACGCATCCGTAAGTCTGCTCGCAAGCGCCAGTCCGTGCCGGAGGGAAAATCGCCTACGGCCCCGGTCACAGACCGCCGACTTCCCGTGTCGTCAGCCACTCAGCGCTTCCCACTTTCGGTGCCAGCTCGCTACTCTCAGCAACTGCGCAGATTATGATCCCGGGGAGATTGCACGATTGGGGTCAGTCCCGACCTGCACCAACTGCACCTTCAGATACGCGCTCTCCGGCAGGTGCGGATGCACCGGATGATCCGGCCCCGCTCCGCCGGTGAACAGGATGCGTCCCTCGCGCCGGGCCCGATACAGCCCCTCCGCAATCGCCGCCGACCAGTCGCCCACTGGCGCATGGTGGCTGCACGATGCCACGAACAAGAACCCGCCCGGGGCAACAAGAGAGGCGCCCAGCCGGGCCATGCGCCTATAAGCACGCAGTCCGGCGGCGGCATCTTTGCGCGATTTGGCAAAGGCGGGCGGATCACAGACCACGATATCGAACCGTTCGCCCGAGCCACCCAGCTCCGCCATTACCTCGAACCCATCGCCCCGCCGCAACACGATCTTGTCAGATAATCCATTCACGGCACCGGCTTCGGCCGCCTGCTCCAGCGCCGGCGCACTGGAATCCACCAGCACCACTGATGCGGCGCCCCCGGCCGCGGCGCGCAGACCGAACGCGCCGGTATGGCAGAAAACGTCGAGCACCCGTGCGCCTTCGGCCAGCAACGCGACACGGTCGCGGTTCGGGCGTTGGTCGAAGAACCAGCCGGTCTTTTGTCCCTCCAGCGGATCGACAGGAAACCGGACACCGCCCTCGATCACTGCGGCCCGCGTGTCCGTTCCGTGCAACAGCACGACCCCCTCGCCCAGACCCTCGAGCCGGCGAGCGGGTCCCTCATTGCGGGCAACCACGGCCCGCAGCGGAAGCTCGGCAAGCAGCGCCTCGAGCACGAGCGGCAGCAGACGATCCATCCCAGCGGCATTGGCCTGCACCACGGCCACCTCATCGTAGCGGTCGATCACCAGGCCGGGCAGGAAATCCGCCTCGGCGTGCACCAAGCGGTGGAACGGGCTGTCGCAGACCCGGGCACGCAGCGCGATGGCCTGGCGCAGCCGGGCGCGCATCCACGGCAGATCGATCACCGCGTCGGGGTCGCGGTCCAGCACGCGGGCGGCGATCAGGCTGTGCGGGTTGAACATGGCGGTGCCGAACCGCACGCCGTCATCGCCCTCGAGCCGGACCAGCGTGCCCGGTTCCAGGCGGCGGTATTCGGGGCGCATGGCGATCTCGTTGCTGAACGCCCAAGGGGCCCCCGCGCGAAGCCGGCGTCCCTGGCCCGGATTGAGCCGCAGCAGCGGCCGGTCACACGTCAAGCCGCCTGACGCTCCCCGGCACGCAGGATAGCGGAGAGTGCGGCGACAAGGCGATCCATCATGGCGTCTGTGTGTAGCGGCGTCGGGGTAAAGCGCAGGCGCTCTGCACCGCGCGGCACCGTCGGGTAATTGATAGGCGTGGCGTACATGCCAAATTCGGCCAGCAACCGCCGGCTGACAGCGGTGCAAAGGGCCGCATCGCCAATATGCAGCGGCACGATATGGCTCGCAGACGGCAGCAGCGGCAGGCCGGCTGCGTCGAAGCGCTGCTTCAGGGCCTCAGCCCGCTCGAACAGGGCGGCGCGGCGGCCCGGATCGCCACGGACGTGGCGCACGCTCGCCAGCGCGGCAGCGGCGACCATCGGGGGCAGCGACGTGGTGAAGATGAACCCCGGCGCGGTGGAGCGGATCGTGTCGATCACCCGTGCATGGCCGGCGATGTAGCCGCCGTGGCAGCCGAAACCCTTGGCCAGCGTGCCTTCGATGATATCCACCCGGCCGGCGACGCCATCGCGCTCGGCCACGCCGGCGCCGGTCGGTCCGTACAGGCCGACAGCGTGCACCTCGTCGAGATAGGTCATCGCCCCGAAGCTCTCGGCCAGGTCGCAGACCGCGCGGATCGGGGCGATATCGGCATCCATCGAATAAACGGACTCGAAAGCGATCAGCTTGGGAGCCTCGGGCGGCGCGTCCCCGAGAAGCTCGGCGAGATGCGCCGTGTCGTTGTGGCGGAAAATATGGCAGGTCGCCTTCGAGCCTTTGATCCCGGCAATCATCGAGGCGTGGTTCTTCGCATCCGAAAAGACCATCCACCCAGGCAGCGAATTGAGGATGATGGAGAGGCTGGCCTGGTTGGCGATGAAGCCGGACGTGAACAACAAGGCCGCCTGCTTCCCATGGAGCGACGCGAGCTCGGCTTCCAGCGCCTCATGGGCGGGGCTGGTTCCGCTGATATTGCGGGTGCCGCCAGCGCCGGCGCCCATCGCACGGGCGGCCTCGCAGGCAGCTTCGATCACCGCCGGATGGCTGCCCATCCCGAGATAGTCGTTGGACGACCAGACCAGCACCTCGGACCCGTCCGCCTGACGGTACCAGGGGAACCGGGCGGCTTGCTTCGCTACCGGCGTGAAGCGCCGATACCGGCCCTGGGCGTGGATCTCGGCAAGCGCCTGCCGGCAGTACCTCGTGGAACGGATGCTCGTGCATCGGAGGATTATCGCTGAGACGCGGCCCTTCGCATATGCGTACCTGCGCGTGCAAAGGAGTTAACTCCGGTTCAGGACCGTGCCGACAGCGTGACCCCGGCCAGTGTAACGGCGAGCGCGATGAGTTGGCGCGGCCCCAGCGGATCACCCAGCAACGCGGCCGAGGCGAACACGCCGACGGCGGGCGCTAGCAGCAGCCCGACCGAAGCAGTGGACGCCGGCAGCAGCCGCAGTGCGCGAAACCAGAACAGATATGAAAGAGTCATCGGCAGCAGCGCGATATAGAGGCAGCCGCTCCAGCCAAGGGCGCTGACCCGCCCCCAAATCGGATGCTCACCGAGCGCGAGCAGGGCGACGGGAATGACCCCGAGCGTCGCCTGCCAGGCAACGCCGGCGACACGCGGCATGGCCAAGGGGTGGCGCTTGGCGATCACTGTCCCCAGCCCAAACAGCCAGGATGCCAGCAATCCGGAGAGGATGCCGGGGAGCGTGGTCCAGGACGCCTGTATCCCATTGGCGCCGACCAGCAGCGTCACCCCGCCGATGCCGAGCAGCATTCCGGTGACCCGCGCCGGCGTCGGCCGTTCGCCCAACAGCGGCCAGGCCATTAGCCCGGCCCAGATCGGCAAGGTGTAGGTGATGATGATGGCCTCGGAGGCCTGAAGCCACCACAGCGAGAGCGTGGTGAAGACGGCAAAGGCGCCGTAGTTGAGCGTCGCATAGACGGCGAGCGGGCCCCATTGGCCCCGCGGCGGTCGCAGCTTCTCGCCGCACAGCCACGCCAGCGCAAAGGCGAAGCCGATGCCCAGCGCGCTGCACAGGGTCCGCATGGAGAAGGGCGGCAGTTCGGACAGCACGAATTTTGCAATCGGCCAGTTGATGCCCCAGCTCACGGCCGTGGCCACGAGGAGGACGACCCCCTCGGCGTGCGGGCTGATCAGCCGCCGCGGGCTCGCGACTTCAACGGACATAAACGCGGGTCTGGCGCCGGCCGATGGCCGGATCGACGGCAGCGCGGAGATGCACGTGATCCGGCCGGATCCCGGCGGCGACGATCTCTTGCATGATCGCGCCGGCCTCAGCGCGGGCGGCGTCGAAATCGCCGGCGGCCGGGATGACCGCGACGACGTCGAACTGCACGTTCGGGTCGTGCGCCCGGGCTTGGCCGATCGCATAGGCCAGCAACGGACGGGTCTGCTGGGCCGATGTGCCCTGGTCGATCGTGAGCAGCGCGACCCGTTTGTCGATCGGCGGGGCCGGCGGCGCCGGGGTGGGGAGAAGCTGGGGATTCTTGGACGGGGAGGGGGCGAAAGTCGTCTGATCAATCAGCTTGCAGGCGGAGAGGGAGAAGAGAAGCGCGAGGACTAGAAGGGGGAAATAAGCGCGTGCCACCGGCCGACTCCGCTACGGGCGCGGAAACTTGCAGGATGGCCGGCGGCGGGCAAGATGCGGCCGCTTTTTGGGAGGGCGTTCATGGCTGCGCGGACCAACCAGCCGATCGACGGCAAGCGGCTGTGGGACAGCCTGATGCGGATGGCCGAGATCGGCGCGACGTCGAAAGGCGGGGTTCGCCGGCTGGCCATGAGCGAGGTGGACCGGCGCGGGCGCGACCGGTTCCGGGTGCTGTGCGAGGAAGCCGGCCTGACCGTGCGCGTGGATGAGATCGGCAACATGTTCGCCCGGCGCGAGGGGCGCGATCCATCCCGGCTGCCGGTGCTGTTCGGCAGCCATCTCGACAGCCAGCCCTCGGGGGGAAAATTCGACGGGGCCCTCGGGGTGCTGGCTGGGCTGGAGGTGGTCCGCAGCCTCAATGAGTTGGGAATCGTGACCGAGGCGCCGCTGGAACTGGTGAACTGGACCGACGAGGAAGGCAGCCGGTTCGGCCATAGCCTCATGGGGTCGGGGGTTTGGGCTGGGGTGTATGGATTGGAGACTGTGCGTGGGCTGACGGATGTGGAGGGGATGAGCGTCGGGGCGGCGCTGGAGGGGATCGGCTATCAGGGCCCGGAGCGGGCCTCGGCGTTTCCGGCGGATGCGTATTTCGAGCTGCATATCGAGCAGGGCCCGATCCTGGAGCGGGAAGGCAAGGCGATCGGGATCGTGACCGGGGCCCAGGCACAGGTTTGGTACGATGCCGTAGCCTTGGGGCAGGAGTTGCATGCGGGGACGACGCCGCCTTCGGCTCGGAAGGACGCGCTGGTCTGCGCGGCGCGGGTGATCGACCTCGTGGACCGGATGATGCGGGCGCATGGCGAGGACGGGCGGGGCACGGTCGGGCAGCTTCTGGTCTCGCCGAACAGCCGCAACGTGATCCCTGGCGAGGTGCGGTTTTCCGTGGAATTCCGCCATCCGGACGAGGCCGAGGTGGACCGGCTGGACGCGCAGTTCCCGCGCGAGGCCGGGTTCATTGCGCGGGACTGCGGGGTGAAGCTTGAACTGACGCGGCTGTTCCGGATCCCGGCGCAGGCATTCGATCCGGGGTGCGTGGAGCTGGTGCGGCAGGCCGCGGCTCGGTTGGGATATGCGGCACGGGAGATCGTCTCAGGGGCCGGCCACGATGCCGTGTATGTGGCCCGACGCGTGCCCACCGCGATGATTTTCACGCCGTGCAAGGACGGGCTTTCGCACAATGAGGCGGAGAGCATGTTGCCGGAGGAGGCCGCGGCCGGGGCTCAGGTGCTGTTCGAGGCGGTGATGGCGCGGGCGAACCGGGCGCTGTGAGGCGGCGGCGGCCTCGGCCGGAACTTTCAGCAATTCTGAAGCAGGGGAGCAATCTCCACCAGGTCATCAGCTATGCTGACCGGCAGAACCGGTCCTGCCGTTCAGCAGATGACGGCTGCAAAGCCGGGCTGCCGATGCCAGCGGCACCAGGCCAAGACCCATCCCTCCGTTGTCATCGCGAGGCCCGCAGGGCCGTGGCGATCCAGGCGAGCCGCTCCGAGCTGCGGGCCGCCGGATCGCCACGCACCTTCGGAGCGGCGCGACGACGCAGGTCTCGATCTGCTTGCACTCTATGGCAGCCCGAAGCGGCGTAGGCGTTGGGCTGCTCGCTATTTGTCACTGCGACCTCCGCGGAAGCGGCGAAGCAATCTCCATATTGCCCCCTTCGCGAATCGCTTCGCCGCTCTGACCTGCAACACGTCACGCATGTGCGGCAGAGGCCCGGGCATCCACGTCTTTTCGCCATGACATCGGGTATTGATTCCGGCCAAAACCGGTCCTGCCGTTCAGCAGATGACGGCTGCAAAGCCGGGCCGCCGATACCAGCGGCACCAGGCCATGACCCATCCCTCCGTTGTCATCGCGAGGCCCGCAGGGCCGTGGCGATCCAGGCGAGCCGCTCCGAACCGCGGGCGACGGATCGCCACGCACCTTCGGAGCGGCGCGACGACGCAGGTCTCTATCAGCTCCCGCTGGTATCATGCGCGCGTCACGCCTTGCACTCTATGGCAGCCCGATCTCAGGGCCTCTCCAACCGCGCCAACACCGCCAAACTTCGCTCGAGTGCTGCGCCGAACCGCGCCGCATTCTCCTGCGCCAGCCGGCGACGAATCTCCACCGCCTCACTTATCGCCGCCAGCGCGCCCGCATTGTCGCCGGCATCGCTCAGCCCGAGCGACAGGTTGTTGAGGCTTTGCGCAAGATCAGGCGCGAACCGCGCCGCATTCTCCTGCGCCAGCCGGCGACGGATCTCCACCGCCTCGCTTATCGCCGCCAGCGCGCCGGCATTGTCGCCGGCATCGCTCAGCCAGTTCGAACAGGTTGTTGAGGCCCATCGCGAGATCAGGCGCGAACCGCGCCGCATTCTCCTGCGCCAGCCGGCGGTAGGTCTCCACCGCCTCGCTTATCGCCGCCAGCGCGCCCGCATTGTCCCCGGCATCGCTCAGCCGGAGCGACAGGTTGTTGAGGCTCAACGCGAGATCAGGCGCGAACCGCGCCGCATTCTCCTGCGCCAGCCGGCGACGGATCTCCACCGCCTCGCTTATCGCCGCCAGCGCCGCCGCATTGTCGCCGGCATCGCTCAGCCGGAGCGACAGGTTGTTGAGGCTTTGCGCAAGATCAGGCGCGAACCGCGCCGCATTCTCCTGCGCCAGCCGGCGATAGGTCTCCACCGTCTCGCTTATCGCCGCCAGCGCGCCCGCATTGTCGCCGGCATCGCTCAGCCGGTTCGACAGGTTGTTGAGGCTCGACGCGAGATCAGGCGCAAACCGCGCCGCATTCTCCTGCGCCAGCCGGCGACGAATCTCCACCGCCTCGCGGATCGCCGCCAGCCCGCCCGCATTGTCGCCGGCATCGCTCAGCCGGCCCGACAGGTTGTTGAGGCTCTGCGCGAGATCAGGCGCGAATCGCGCCGCATTCTCCTGCGCCAGCCGGCGACGGATCTCCACCGCCTCGCGGATCGCCGCCAGCGCGCCGGCATTGTCCCCGGCATCGCTCGCCATGGATCGCGCAATGATTTTGACCGCCAGCGGCGGCCTGGTCTATGTCAATGAGCTTTTATCAACGCACATTCGGCTCAACCGGCCGCGTCGTCAGTCATCATCCTGTCACGGTGAACGGGCGCGCTTTGGGGTCCTTCCTCGATGGTCGGGAGGGAGGGTTCATCCTCTCGGCGCGCTGAGATGAGAGGCGAACCTGCTGCACGCGGACCGGCTCTATTACCTACACAACTACCCGCTCGAACCTTATAATGGTGATGGGTTGATCTGGTTCAACGTCCCGGTAATACTTCGCCAGATCTTCCCGAAGTTCTTCTACTGTGCAAAACCCCTCCCACTGCGCGTGCTGATGGGTCAGTTCTCTGTATTTGCAGGTTCCTATCGATATGATCACTACTTTTAATGAGTCACGTCCGTCGCTCAGATCCATGAACTCTCCATCAACGTTGAGAGTCCCTAACCTTATGGTGCAGGTCTTTCTACCGCTGTTGGCAAGTGCCAGATCAGCGGAGCTGACTTTGATACGACCTTTGTAGGTGAACTGTCTATTGAGTAGTGCCATTTTCACCTCCAATTCAGCAGAATCACTTTGGTGCCGGCAACTTTACCTTTCCCGACCACAGGAAATAAGCAACAAGGCCAACGAGCACACCGGCGGCAACGAGGACGACCCCCCACCCGATATGGTCCTTGAGCACCGCGACGCCGACGACTCCGCTGACGACCCCAACCAATGCAAATAGCAGCCCCAAATAGGCTCTTATAGGGCTTTTTGCGACCTCAAATCGCAAAGGGAACTCAGGGCCGATGGGGTAAGATCCCGTGGCTGGGCCAGTCTTCATCCTTAGTTCATAGCGCTTGGCAGAGACTCGGTCGGTGCCGTCGATCTCCGCTTCTATCGAGTCTCTACCGTACCTCCTCAGGGTCAATGTCCTGCTATTGAACTCCTTGAGTGGACCATCCGATGCGGCTTCGAACGTGATCTCCCTAGCCACCTCGGGTTCCTTGCTCCGGGGTTCTTCGCCCGTTTCGGGAAGCCGACTCTCGATCTCAAGTGCGACGTTATCCAGTTCGAGGATTGGGAAAACTGCCTCAATAGCCGATATGCTCTTTGTGCCAGATACGACTTCATAACGCTCGCGAAGGAGCGGTTGAACGCCCGATTTTTGTGGCCCTTTCACGATCTTGCTGATCCGCCAAAAGCTGTCACCAGCAAATTGCGAGGGGAAAACGCCAATTTGATTGATGACCGCTGCCCACGTGTCGGACGCCGCTCCTTGCGTCAGAGCGTCAAACTGGGCATCCAATTCTGATGTGGCTACCCACTTCGAGAATGGTGCATCTCCTGCGGCTGCTAGACCGTGCATGATCTCCCCGAATACCGCGTTATTTACATCGGGATATCCCAAAACCTCAAGGTAAAAGTAATATCGATTTACTGAAAGTCTCAGGTGGCGCAGCAGTGCGATGCGGGTGCCAACCCATAATCCTTTCTCATACGGAATCGGACCAACCGGATCAGAGTCTCCTTTGCTGAAACTCCTGGTCTGAACGTATGCAAGTAAAACCTTGTCGGCATAGTTCAGTCCCTTCCCCGCTTTCTCTGAAGCGGTTGGCGACAAATGCTTTTCGTTGTAATCGTACCGAATTGTATCTCCAGGCGACATAGCTAGCAAATTGTGAACGTCGCGATAGTAATCTCGTTTTGTGCTTGTGTCGAATATGACCCAGAACATGACCTACCTCAACATCTCTGAATTGAAGGGGCCTCGGCGTTGGTAACCAAGAAATTTCACGATCCTTTGGGGGTCAGCAATAGCCTTCGCGAGGTGCCTGGCCCTCCAGTACTCACTGATATGCTCAATAGACAGCCCTTGATGACGAGCAGTCTTACCTGCTCGGAGCGCGGCGACGAGATCGTCTGCCAAGGAGCCAAAATACACGCCCTTTGGGTAGGCGCTGCGCAGAACGTGTTCGGGCGATATACCGCAAGCTCTCATGGCTATGCGCAGAACATGGAGCGGTCTGACCGAAGTGGAGAATTCGCCTAGCGGCGCACTGACGTAACCTGGAAGAAAGCGCCGCGCTGCACTAAGCGTGGACTGAGTGGCAAAAAGGGTTGAGTACCCACTAGTCTGTCCAATCCGGCGGAAGAGACCGCCTGGTCGGAGACCGATTCGGTTCAAGATTGCGCAATGCAATCCAGTTGCTGAGGTAGCTACGACCCCCAGCAAGTCTGATCGGTACCGGGAGCGGACTTCATGAAGCACAGCGTCCGAGAAGGAGAGCGCGGCAATCAACTTACCACCTAATAACAGGTTATAAGGGGGAAGGGATATTAGGGATGCTAAATCCATTGTCCGACGAAGACCGTGGTCCTTGATAACCTTTCGTGAGATATCCTTCCAACGGAGATAATCATCGCGGCATCCAAGTGTGTACGCCCCGCTGGATAGTTCAAACACACCCATGAGAAATGGGCGTAATTGTCCAACATCGTAAACTAAGCAACGGATTTGGCGACCAACACGATTTGTCGTGGGCACTTGTTGAAAAAATTTCCCGTAGCGAAAGGTATCGTGGTCGACCGAGGACTCGCAGAACCTAACCTGTGGAAGGATACGAACCGGGTCAATCGAGTGTCCATCGCCCAGGAAAGCAAGAATGCCTTCGTCCTCCATGCGCTGTATGAACTCTTGCAACTCGCTAATTTGCTTGGCACGAAGTTCGTGCAAGCGCACCGCCTGCGCATTCGCACTGGGAGGCGTGAACACCCACCGATCATCCTGGCTGTGGGGAGCTCGGGCGCAAAAACCCGCTGCTTCTAGGTCTTTCATTAAGCACTGCAGGAAGAGAGAACGATCCGATGCAGTGGATCTACCGGCCCGCAGTTTGGCGGATTTTAGATACACTGGGTTTGAACCCAGTTGCACATACAGATTACCATTGCTCGATTTGCGCGCCCAACGCATCGCAAAGATTGCAGCGACGTTCCTCTATAGTGCCTCCTTTGGTGAAAATCTGCAACTTGAAATTTGCCCGCATGCGAGGCTGAGGTTGCTTACCAGGTAAGTTGATAAACAGCAATTGGTCGGCTGACCCGGCCTCCACAAACGTCAATTCTCCGACGGCCCAGCCGTCCGATTGTATCTCGCCGTCCGTGCCGGCATCCGTCCCTCGCTCGCCAAAGCTCCGGGCGTTGATCCCGACCCTGCCCTCAGGCTTGACCCGAAGGAAAGCAGTTCGGATGTCGGCTAAGGGCAGAAGCGCCGCCCGACCGCATGCTCGCTTCTGGGGAAACGTGAATCCGGCCTCAACGAGTCTCCCGCCGTTGACCCGGTAACGCCATTCTAACGCCGTCACGCTACAATCTCAGAATGGTCGTCAGCATCTCAACAACACATCCGCACCGGCGTGCACCGGGATAGCGCAATCGTTACGATCCAATGCACCCCGAAACGGCCCGTCGTACGATCGGCCTCTACACCGAAAAGTACTTCGCCCGCGGGTTCACCACCACGATCGCACTCGTGGACTGCTCCGGATGCAATTGAAACTCATCCGACAGCTCTACCCCGATCCGCTCCGCCCCCAGCAGTTCCAGCAACGGCACCTGGTCTTCCAGCTTCGGGCACGCCGGATATCCGAATGAATACCGCGAGCCCCGATACCCCTGTGCCAGCATCTTCTCCATGTCGCGGTCGTCCTCGCCGGCGAACCCCAGCTCGGCCCTTATGCGCTTATGCACATATTCCGCCATCGCCTCGGCCATCTCCACCGACAGCCCATGCAGATAAAGATAATCCTGATACCGGTTGTCCTCGAACCAGCTCCGCGCCGTCTCGGACGCCTTCTGCCCCACCGTCACCACCTGCAGCCCGATCACGTCCCGCTCGACATCGTCCACATCCCGGAAGAAGTCCGCGATGCACTCGCCATCCTCCTTCGGCTGCCGAGGCAACGAAAACCGCGCCACCTCCGTCACCCCATCCTCAGCGAAAACAAGCAGATCGTTCCCCTGCCCAGCCGCCTTCCAGTACCCATACGCCGCCCGAGGCGCCAGAATCCCCTCCGCCTCGCACAACCCCAGCATCCGCCGCAGCACCGGACGCAGCTCCTGCTTCGCCCACCCCAGGAAATCCTCCAGCGACCGCCCCTGTTTCCGGAACCCCCACTGGAACTGATACAGACTCCGCTCATTCACGAACGGCACGATCGCCTTCGGCGCCGCCTCCAGCACCCGCGCCCCCCAGAACGGCGGACGCGGAATCTCCACCCCCCGCGTGATCCGCCGCCGCCGCGCCTGCACCACCGCCACATCCACCGGCCGGAACGCCCGCGCATCCGCCTGGCCCAGCACCCGCGCCGTGTTCCGCGGCTTGCCCACCCGCTTGGCCTGCACCGCCGCCAGGTAATCGTCGAACCCGTTGCCCGTCACCTTGTCCATCAAATGCAGGCCATCGAACGCATCCCGCGCATAAGCCACCCGGCCGCACGCATACGACCGCACGCAATCGTCCTCGACATACGAGCGGGTCAGCGCCGCGCCGCCCAGCAGCACCGGAATTTCCAGCCCCTGCCTCGACATCTCCTCCAAATTCTCGCGCATCACCACGGTTGACTTCACCAGCAGCCCGGACATGCCGAGCGCATGCGCCCGGTGCTCGCGCACGGCCGCCAGCAGGTCGGCGAGCGGCACCTTGATCCCCAGGTTCACCACCCGATAGCCATTATTGGTCAGGATGATATCGACCAGGTTCTTGCCGATGTCGTGCACATCGCCCTTCACCGTGCCGAGCACGATGGTGCCTTTCTCCTGCCCGTCCACCCGTTCCATGAACGGTTCCAGATAGGCAACGGCCGCCTTCATCGTCTCCGCGCTTTGCAGCACGAAGGGCAACTGCATCTTACCCACGCCGAACAGGTCGCCCACGACCTTCATCCCGTCCAGCAGCACGGTGTTGATGATATCCAGCGGCGCCAGCTTGTTCAGCGCCTCGTCCAGGTCCTCGGTCAGCCCCTTGCGGTCACCATCGACAATGCGGTCTTTCAGCCGCCCCTCCACCGTCTCCGCCCGCTTCTTCACCGTCGCATCCGCGGCCTTTCGGTCTGCGAACATCTCCAACAACCGCTGCAGCGGATCATAACCCTCGGCGCGCCGATCGAAGATCAGGTCCTCCGCGACCTTCACCTCCTCCGGCGCGATCAGGTGCAGCGGCCGGATCTTCGAAACATGCACGATCGCCCCGGTCATCCCCGCCCGCACCGCATGGTCCAGGAAGACCGAGTTCACCACCGCGCGCGCCGCCGGGTTCAGCCCGAAGCTGATATTCGAAAGCCCCAGGATGATCTGGATCTCCGGGAACTCCTCGCGGATCGCCCGGATCCCCTCCAACGTCCACTGTCCCAGCTTGCGGTCATCCTCATTCCCCGTGGCGATCGTGAACGTCAGCGGATCGATCAGCAGATCGGACTGCGCCAACCCGTATCGACCGCAGGCGAACTCGACCAACCGCCGCGCCACTTCCAGCTTGCGCTCGGCCGTCTTCGCCATCCCCTGCTCGTCGATCGTCAGTGCGATCACCGCCGCGCCGAATTGCTTCGCCAGCACCAGCCGGTCCGCCGCGTGCTGCTCCCCATCCTCGAAATTGATCGAGTTGATGATCGGCTTTCCCCCGTGCAGCTTCAGCGCCGCCTCGATCACCGGCGTTTCCGTGCTGTCGATCACCAGCGGCGCATTCACCGCCGAAGTGAACCGCCGCACCACCTCGGTCATCTCGCCCAGCTCATCCCGGCCGACGAAAGCCGTGCAGACATCGAGCGCGTTCGACCCCTCGCCGACTTGGTCGCGGCCCATGGCAACACAGCCGTCCCAGTCGCCCTTCTCCTGCAACTCCCGCCAGCGTTTGGATCCATTGGCGTTGCAACGCTCGCCGATGGCAAAGAACGCGTTCTCCTGCCGCAGCGGCACGGCCTGGTATAGCGACGCCACCCCTGGCACCCACACCGGCTTGCGCAAGACGGGCACCGGTCTGAACCCTCCGCGCCGCCGCAGCATCGCATCCAGCGCGGCGATATGCGGCACATCGGTCCCGCAGCAGCCGCCGATCAGGTTCACCCCGTCCTCGGCCACGAAACGCTCGAGCCAGCTCACCAGCTCCGCCGGACTCAGCGGGAAGTGGGCCCTTCCATCCACCAACTCCGGCAGCCCCGCATTCGGCAGCACCGACAGCAGCCCGGGCCAGTTCTGCGCCAGCCAGCGCAGATGCTCGGCCATCTCCTGCGGCCCGGTCGCGCAATTGAGGCCCATCAGCGGGACATCGAGCGCCTTCACCACCGCCGCCGCCGCCGCGATGTCCGGTCCAACCAGCAACGTCCCGGTGGTCTCGACCGTGACGGAAACAAACACCGGCGTCTCCGCACCCGCTTCCGCGCGCGCCAGCTTGGCACCGTTCACCGCCGCTTTGATCTGCAGCGGGTCCTGGCAGGTCTCCACCATGATCGCATCGACGCCGCCGGCGATCAGGCCGCGGCACTGCTCGGTCAGCGCCGCTTCCAGCGCGTCATAGGCGATGTTGCCTAGCGTCGGCAGCTTCGTCCCCGGCCCGAGGCTGCCCAGAACCCAGCGATGCCGGCCATCGGCGAAGCCCTCCGCCGCCTCGCGCGCCAGCTCACCCGAGCGCTTGTTGATCTCGAACGCCCGGTCGGCGATCCCGAACTCCCCGAGAGTCACCGGCGACCCGCCGAACGTATTGGTCTCCACCATATCCGCGCCGGCTTCGAAATAACTCCGGTGCACGTCGCGGACGAAATCCGGGCGCGAGAGGGTCAGCACATCGGTGCAGTTCTCGTGCCCCCAGTAATCCCGCTCCACATCCAGATGCAGCGCCTGCGCCCGCGTGCCCATCCCGCCGTCGCACAGCAGGACCTGGTCGCGCAGTACATCCAACAAATGCGGTCGAGACATCACATAACCAGTTCGGCAAGAGTTGCAGGAGCAGCCTCGGTCCGGCTCGCCGTCCAGATGCGAACGGGCAAATTGGTGGAACCCGGCACGCGCTCAGCCCGACCGGCAGTGGTGCCTACCGCCGTTAGAAATCGGTGCATCGCGTCGTCGCCGAACCCTGGCCAGCGATGCGCGAACTTTTCGACAATATCGGCCCGCTGATGCGCGGCTAGGTCGATCACGATCAGCCGGCCGCCCGGCCGCAGCACGCGCGCCGCCTCGGCCAGCACCCCGCCCGGATCATCGGCGTAATGCAGCACCATCTGCAGGATCGCCAGATCGAAGCTGCGATCCGCCAGCGGCAGCCGGTACATGTCCGCCAGCCGCACTGCGCAATGCGACAAGCCCGCCCGCGCCAGCCGCGCCCGCGCCAGCGCCAGCATCGCCCGGCTGGCATCGACGCCCAGCCCTTCGCGCACCCGCGGCCCGAGCAATTCCAGCACCCGGCCTGTCCCGGTGCCGATATCCAGCAGTCGGCCGCCCTGATCCTCCGGCACCAGGGTCAGCAGCGACACCTCTACCGCCGGCGCCGGCAACTCCAGAGCCCGCATCTCGTCCCAATCCGCGCCCTGTCGCCGGAAACTCTCGGAGGCGATCCGCGCCCGCTCTGCCAATACCCGCGCCGCCTGCCGCCGATCGGACTCCAGCACCGGATCGTCCCCAGGCAGCCGGGCCAAGACATCGCGCGCCAGCGACGCCCCGAGCGGCACCGCGAACCACACATTCGTCCCTTCGCGCACCCGCTCCAGCAGCCCGGCATCGCACAACAGCCGCAGATGCCGCGACAGCCGGGGTTGGGATTGCCCCAGTATCTCCACTAATTCCGTGACACAGAACGCGCCTTGCGCCGCGAGCGCCAGGATACGAAGCCGTGTAGGCTCTGCCGCGGCACGCAACGCGTTGAGCAGGGGTTCCATGTCGCACATGTCTGACATAAAGATATCCTTATGTCTAGCGTTCCCCTGAAATTCGGAGCCTCAGCCGACGCTGGCCCCACGACCGCCCTGTTGATCGAGGGCGACGGGTTCCTTCCCGAGGGCCGCGCCGCCGCCCGCTTCTCCGCCGCCGCGCCTGTTGCGGCTCACCCGCTCGGCTGCGCCTGCTGCCTGCCGAGGGCGCCCGCGGCCAGCGCGCTCTCCGCGCTGTTCCTCGCCCGCGCCCGCGGCGAAGTCCCATTTTTCGAGGAAATCGTGGCCGTCACCCGCACCCAAGCCGGCCACGCTGCCGTCCTGCGCGCCCTGGAAGACGACCCCCTGGCCTCCACCTGGTTCCACCTCGCCTGATCGGGCCAATCCACTTCTCCCGCTCAGCGGAAAAGCTCAGTTCGCAAACGTGAACCGGGCGAGCGCCCTAAAGCTCCCGCTCCCAGGTCTCGTCCACCAAGTCGTTGCCGAAGCTGCGATGCGGGTTCGATTGGGTCACCCGGAACCCCTCCGAGGCATAGATCGCCCGCGCCGCGGTCAGCACCGTGTTGGTCCACAGCGTCATGCGCCGATACCCTGCCCTCCTGGCGAACCGCAGGCACTCCCGCACCAGCCTCCGCCCGATGCCCAACCCCCGCGCCTCTGGTTCCACATATAGCAGGCGAAGCCGCGCCAGCTCGTCGCTCTCCCGCACCACGAACGCCGAGCCCAGGATCGCCTCATCCCGCTCGGCGATCCAGCACCGCTCCCGCGCCGCATCATGCGTCCGCAGAAACGCTCCGGCGACCTCCGCCACCATGCCCTCGAACGTGGCGTCCCACCCATACTCGGCCGCATACAGCGCGCCATGCCGGTGGATCACCCAGCCGATATCGCCCGGCCGTGGATCGCGCAGCACGATAGGCCCCCCCTCCAGCGCCCGCCCGGACAGGATCGCCTCCGCCGTCCCCAGCGCCGCCGTCAGCCGCTCCCGTTGCGCCGGAGCCAGCCCGGCGAGCAACCGTCCGATCTCATCGGCCGAGCGTGCGTCGATCCCCGCATAAAGCGCCTGTCCCGCCTCGGTCAGCGACACTTCGAGCTGCCGTGCATCGTCCGCCGCCACTCGCCGGGCAATCAGCCCGCGCTCCTCGAAGCTCCGCAGCAATCGGGACAGGTACCCGCCATCGAGGTCCAGATCTCCCGCCAGCACCGAGGCTGTCGCCGTGCCCCGCCGCCCCAGCTCATAGACGATCCGCCCCTCAGCCAGGGACAGCGGACTTCCGAGCAGCCCCTCATGCAGCAGCCCGATCCGCCGCGTGTAGCAGCGGGAAAAGCCGCGGATCGTCTCAACGGCGCTGGCCGAAGACATAAGAGACAGAATCAACGGATTCGTTGATTCTGTCAAGCTAACCCACCCGGAGCATCCGGTGTATGACCCCGCTATGCGAGGGCCACCCATCGTCCGCTGGACGCGCGGCTACCGCCGTGAATGGCTGCTCCCGGACATTCTTGCCGGCCTGGCGGTCTGGGCCGTGATGGTCCCGGAAGGAATGGCCTATGCCGGTATCGTCGGCGTCCCGGCGATCATGGGCCTCTACACCATCGTTCCACCGCTGGCCGTCTACGCTCTGCTTGGCACGTCGCGTCTGCTCGTCGTCGGCCCGGATACCGCCACTGGCCTGATCTCCGCACTGACAGTGGGAGCCGTCGCAGTCCAGGGCACGACGGAGTTCAACACGCTCACCTCCACACTTGCCATGCTGATCGGCGCGTTCTTCTTGCTTTTCGGTGTGTTGCGCATGGGCTGGGTTGCCGCGTTCATCCCCAGGCCGGTGATGCGCGGATTCATCGAGGGCCTGATCTGCGTCACCGTCATCGGCCAGGTGCCGGCGCTGCTTGGGATCACCGGCACGCCAGGCAATTTCTTCACCCGGCTCTGGTTCCTTCTGCGGCACCTGCCGAGCGCCGCGCCCGCCTCGACCCTGACCGGACTCCTCAGCCTGCTTGTCCTACTGATCCTGCACCGCCTGACCCCGCGCGTTCCGGCCGCGCTCGTTGTCGCCGCGCTCTCCACGGTCCTCGTCGGCCTGCTCGGCCGGGACGCCGAGATCGCCGTCGTGGGTCACCTCCCGTCTGGCCTGCCCCGCCTGACGCTGCCCGTCCTCGCGCCCACAATCCTCCGTCAACTCGCCCCCGGCGCCCTCGCCATCGTCATGGTCGGCTACGCCGAGGCCCTGGGCGCCGCGAAGGCCGTCGCCATGCAGACCGGCAGCGACATCGCCCCGAACCAGGAGCTGATCGCCCACGGTCCCGCCAACATCCTGAGCGGTCTGTGCGGAGGCTTCCTGGTTGTCGGCAGTCTGTCGAAAACTTCCGTTGCCATGGAGGCTGGCGCCCGCACCCAACTCGCCAACGTCACTGCGGCCCTCTTTTGCTTTCTGACCCTGATCTTTTTGACGCCCCTGTTCCGCGGCCTGCCGCACCCCGCGCTCGCCGCCATCGTCATCGCCGCCATGCTGTATCTGTCGAACCCGCGCTATCTGGGCGATCTGCTCAGGCGCAGCCGGTGGGAGTTCGCTATCGCCCTCATCGTCATCGCCGGCGAGCTCAGCGTCGGCGTTCTGCAAGGCATCGCCCTCGGCGTCGTTCTGTCGCTGCTGGTTCTCATCTACCAGACGAGCCACCCGCACGGCGCCGTACTCGGCCAGCTGCCCGGCACCGAGGCCTATCGCGACATTGCACACCGTCCCGAGGCGGTCAGCTTCCCGGGCCTGCTGCTCTGGCGCCCAGGCGGCGACATATTCTTTGCCAGCATCGGACGCCTTGTCACCGACTTGCAGGCCGAACTCGCCGCCAGCCGTCCGCCCGCGCGACACGTGCTGATGGACGCCGAAGCGGTGAACCTGATCGACGTCACCGGCGCCGATGCGCTGCTCGAGGCGATCAAACTGCTCCGCAACCAGGGCACAACGTTCGCCTGCGCCCGCGTGCGCGACGATGTACGCGAATGCATGCGCCTCGCCGGTATCGAGGCCCTGATCGGCCCGGACAATTTCCACGAACGTGTCACCGACGGCGTTCGCGCGTGGCAATCGAATCAAGCAAAGTTGGCCGGCGGCGCCGGCCCCCCGCGATTGCTTTCGGAAACGAAGCCACGCACATCAGCGAACTGAACCAGTAAGGAGGGCGCCACCATGCGTGCATTCTGCGGGCTTGCCGTGCTGGCGATACTGGCCGGCGGCCCCGCTCTCGCCCAAACCCCGACCGGCACCGGCACGAACGCCAGGAACGCGCAGTTGAACCAGCATCCGATCGACAAAGGTCCGTTCACCCCGGAAGCGAACAAGGCCTACATGGGCGGAGGCCTCATCCTGCAAGGCGCACCCGGCGCTCCGGCGCCGAACCCCCAAGCTTTGCCGCCCGGCGCGCTGCCGCCGGCCGGTTCGCTGCCCCGCACGGTGCCGCCGGGATAATCCGCCGCGGTGTACTAGCGAGTTCTCGGACAGGCTCCTCGCCTAGACTAGACAGGCAAACGGCGTCCATGCCATCGAAAGTGTCTTCACCTGCGCCACTGTAGGTCGATATCCTGCGCGAACCGGGTTGCTTGAAATAGCCGTGAACGGAAACGTGCAGATTCTCACCGTTCCAACCGCTGTCGAAGCGGGTCCCGTTGACTTTTAGATCATCGTCATGGTCGCATCGCCCGCGGCGAAATCGCCGATGATCTGCCCGCGACGCATGAAAAAATCATTGTGGAACACGGCCGAATAGCTTGTCACCCGGCCGGTAATTCGATCACCGTCCAGCCAAACCACCGCGGCGAATTCCGCCCGGTCCGCCTTAAGCCCCGCCTCGACCCGCGCCTGAACCCATGTCTCCGGATTCAGAGCATTGGCTGGTTGACCCGGCGATGCTGATGCATGGAGGAGCACGGCTGCTATCAGCAGAGCGCCAGTCAACCCGGTCACTGGTGATCCTCCCTCGTGGGCGCCCCAGGGATCACGCTGCCGCGGGCACTTGCATCTCACCTAGATAAGCTTCGCGGATCAGAGGATTCTGGCGAAGCTCCGACGCGCCGCCCGAGAGCACCACTTGGCCGGTTTGCAGCACATAGGCTCGATGCGCGATGGACAGCGCCATGTTGGCATTCTGCTCCACCATAAAGAGCGTGGTGCCTTGGCGGTTGATCGCCTGAATAATCTCGAACACCTGCTCGACATAAAGCGGCGAGAGGCCCATCGACGGCTCGTCCATGCACAACAGCCGTGGGCGCGCCATCAACGCACGACCCATTGCCACCATCTGCTGTTCGCCGCCTGACAGGTACCGGCAATCTGGTTGCGCCGCTCCTTCACGTGCGGGAACAACTCATAGACCCGCTCGAGATCCTCATCGAAGTCTGCGCCCTTCTTGCGCAGGTAGGCGCCCATCTCCAGGTTCTCGAACACGGTCATGCGCGGGAACAGACGTCGCGCCTCCAGCACCGGCGCAATGCCGCGCTTCACCCGCTCGGCCGTGGGCATCCGCTCGATCGCTTCGCCCTCGTAGATCACGGTTCCCCGCGCCGGGCGCACCACGCCCATGATCGTCTTCATCGTCGTGGATTTGCCCGAGGCATTGCCGCCCAGCAGGCAGACGATCTCGCCCTTCTCGATCGTGTAGTTGACACCCTTCAGGACGTGGAGGTCGCCGTAGTAGGTATCGACGTCCTTGAACTCAAGCAACATGCGCGGCCCCCGCTGTCTGCGCCTCGCCCGCTATGGCGGCCTGCGCATTGCGGCCCAGATAAGCGCGCAATACTTCTTCGTTGCGGCGTACTTCGGCCGGCGTACCGTGCGCGATCACCTCGCCGTGGTCGAGCACATAGACGGTGTCGGCAAGCGCGGTGACGACGTCGAGCTTGTGCTCGATCAGCAGCACCGTCAAACCGAGCTTCTTCAATCCGCGGATCTGCTCTGCCAACTCCAGGGTCTCCGCCGGGTTCATGCCCGCCGTCGGCTCATCCAGCAGCAGCAGCCGCGGGCGCGACGCGAGCGCACGGGCGATCTCGGTGCGACGGCGATTGGCATAAGAGAGGCCGCTCACCAACTGTCCGGCGCGCGGCGCCAGCCGATTACCGAATACAGACAGGATCTCCATTGCCCAGTCGACCGCCGCCTTCTCCTCGGCGCGCGTACCGGGGGACGGAGCACTGCGGCGAACACCCCGGTGCGCAGCCGTGCGTGCTCACCAATCATCAGGTTCTGCAAGACGGTCAGGTTGGGAAAGAGGCGAAGGTTCTGGAACGTACGGGCGATGCCTTTGTCGAGAATCTGGTAGTCAGGCAGCCCCAGTATCTCCTCACCGTGGAAGCGGATGCTGCCGGCATCCGCCGGCAACAGTCCGGTGATCGCGTTGAACAGCGTCGATTTGCCGGACCCGTTGGGTCCGATGACGGCGACTACCCCGCCGGCCGGGACGTCGATATCCACCGCATTTAGCGCAACCAAGCCACCGAACTTGACGGTCACATCCCTGACTTCGAGCGCCAGGGCGCCGGTGTTCACCTCCCCGCCCAGCCCCGACAGCTTGAGGTCGGCAAATCCGCCCAGCCGCACTTGCGCGCTTTGTTGCTCGAATGTCAGCGCCTCGCTGGGGCGGTACGCCGGGATCAAGCCCTGGCGGCGGAACAGCATCATGAAAACCAGGATTATGCCGAAGATCAGCTCGATCGACGGCACCAGATCGATGTGCGCGATCCAGGCGCTGCCGACCCAACGTCCAAACGCATCCACCCAGCCGGTCAGGTCCTGCAACCACCAGGACTGCAATAGCTGCAGGATCATCGCTCCGACGACGGCACCCCAGAGGCTGCCCATGCCGCCAAATACGATCATCACCAGGATCATCACGGAGACCGGGAAACCGAACATCTCCGGCGTCGCGGTCTGCAGCTTGGCGACGTAGAAGACGCCGGTCATGCCGGCAAAGGCGGCACCCATGGCGAAGGCCAGCAGCTTATACCTGGTGCGGTTCACGCCCATCGCGCCGGCCGCGATCTCGTCCTCGCGGATTGCCATCCAGGCGCGGCCCACTCGCGAATCGCGCAGTCGGGCGCTGATGAAGACCAGCAGCACGACCATGCCGATCGCCACGTAGTAATACGGCGTGGCATCGACACCAAAACTCCAGCCGAGGACATGCGGGGCGGCAATGCCGTTCAGCCCGGCCGCACCGTTGGTCAGGCTGGCCCAGTTGCGTACGACGATCGGGGTGATTTCACCGAAGCCAAGGGTGACGATCGCCAGGTAATCGCCGCGCAGCCGCAAGGTCGGCAGGCCGAACACCGCGCCGCATCCGGCCGCGAGCACCGCCGCCAGGGGCAGCGCCAGCCAGAACGACAAGGTAAAATGCACCACGGTGGTGTTGTTGTCGCCGGCCATCTGGGCCACGAGGCCGAGATGCTGGAACGGTATCCAGAACGAGCTCCACTCCGGCTGTAGTTGGAACGAGCTGAGGACGCCGTAAGTATAGGCCCCGATGGCGAAAAACGCGGCGTAGCCGAGATCGAGCAGCCCGGCATAGCCGACCACGATATTGAGGCCGAGCGCCAGCGTCGCATAAGCGAGCGCGTTCGCCATCGCGTCGATATCGGCGTCGTTGCTGTGATAGACCGGGAACAGCAGCGCGGCCGCCAGCACGATCAGCAACAACACCTGCTGCCGACGCGCGCTGGGAATCGCGGTAAATGGCCGGGCTAACCAAGCGGCGGCGCCCGGCCGCCCCGTCGCTGCCGTGGCGTCGGCGATCCCCGTGGTCGCTTTCGGCATCGCTTCTTCTCCGCTCACGACTTGCTCGGCGCCAACCGCCCGAACAGGCCGGCTGGCATGAACACCAGAACCAGCACCAGGATCGAGAAGATGATCACGTCGGCCCACTCGGCGCCGGGGAACTGGCCGGCATAGGCCTCGATCAGCCCGATGATGAGGCCGCCCACCATGGCCCCCGGCACGTTGCCGATTCCGCCCAACACGGCGGCGGTGAACGCGCGCAGCCCGGCGGTGAAGCCGATGATGAAGCTGGTGAAGTTGTAATAGAGCCCGAAGATCAGGCCGCCGGCGCCGGCCAGAGCCGAGCCGAGAAAGAACGCGGCCAGCACGACCTTATCGACTTCCACGCCCATCATCCGCGCCGCCTCGGGGTCCTGCGCGGTGGCCCGCATCGCCTTGCCCAGCCTGCTCTTCTGCGTGAAGAACCATAGTCCGGCCATCAGCAGCAAGGAGACGCCCCATATCAGTAAGACGCGGATATCCAGCACGGCGCCGCCGATATGAAATCTGAGCGGCGGCAAGGGGTTCGGGAAGTTCTTCGAATCCGCGCCCGCCCCAAGCAGGATGATGTTGAACAGGATGTAGGACACGCCAATCGTCGTGATCATCGCGGCGGGGCCCTTGACGCCGCGCAGCGGACGCAACGACAGCCGCTCGATCAGCATGCCGAGCCCACCGGCGAACAGCATGGTGACGACGAACGCCGCCAGCAGCACGCCGGCCAGCGGGAGCCCGGTCAGGATCACCGACTGACCCGACAGCCCAAAGGACTGCAGCACCCACATGCCGACGAAGGAGCCCATCATGAAGACGTTGAAGTGGGCGAAGTTGATCAGCTCCAGGATGCCGTAGATAAGGGTGAAGCCGAGCGCGAGCAGCGCATACATCGCGCCAAGACTCAGCCCGTTGATCGTCTGCTGGACCAGCAGGTCGGTAAAGGTCATTTCGGTAGGGTTTCGCTCTGGCAGTTGGGGGCAACTCCCTCTCCCCGCGAACGGGGAGAGGGATAGGGTGAGGGCTACGCCTGCGGCGCCACGCCGACGTACTTGTACTGGGCGCTCGGGTCGTCCACCTTGGACTTGGTATCTTGCTTGATCTGGAACACGCTCACCGTGCGGTCCAACACGTCTCCATTCGCATCAAACGAGATCACACCCTGGATGCTCGGAACCTTGGATGTTTGAATGGCGTCGCGCACGGCAGAGCGGGTTAGCGGCTTCCCGCTCGCCACTACCCGTTTGACCGCATCGATGACGACCAGCGCCGCATCATAGGCGGTGATCGAATAGTCGTCCGGACCGACGCCCCATCGGCCGGTATAGGCCTTGACGAACTCGGCTGCTTTCTCGTCGCCGGTGACGTGCGGCGAAGCTTGGGTGGCGTACCAGCCGTCCACCGCGGGGAAGCCGCCACCGGACAAGAATGTGGCACCGAACACGCCGTCGCCGCCGGCCTTGATGACTTTCGGCATGGTGTCGTAGGTCTCCTTGGCGACCTTGACACCGGCCTGACCAACACCGCCATAATAGATCGCGTCCGGATTGAGCGCCTTGATCTTGGTCATCACCGCCGTGTAATCCGCCGCCTTCGGGTCCAGCCGGTCGCGACCGAGCACCTTCAAGCCCTTCTTCTCGGCCTCCTTCTGAAAGGCATCCGCCATTCCCACGCCGTAAGCGCCACTGTCATCGAGCACATAGACCGATTTCACGCCGAGCTTCTCGGCCAGGAAATTGGCCATGTTAGGTCCCTGGAAAGCGTCTGTCGTGACGGTGCGGAAGTAAATCGGCTTCCCGGCCGGACGGAACTGGGCGGCGAATTTCGGGTCCGTGATATCGGGATTGGTGGATGAAGGCGTGATGGTGGCGAGGTCGCCTTCGCTCAGGATCGGGGTCATGGCTTTCCCCGAACCGCTCATCTGCGGGCCGATCGCCGCGAGCACTTGCGGATCCGCAACCATGCGACGGGCATTGGTGGCGGCCTGGGCCGGATCGTACTGTCCCGCCGTGGCGGTGCCGTCATCCATCACGTCCATTACGAACGTGTAGCCGGGCACCGCGCCGCCTTCATTGGCGGCATCGATCGCCATCTGAATAGCGTGCTGGACGCGGATGGCATCCTCGGCGTCCGCTCCGGTCAGCGACAGATCGACCCCGACCTTCACCACCTTGTCTGCTGCATAGGCCTTGGTGTTGACGCTTGCCAGCGCCGCCACCGCGGTCGCCGAGACAAGCAACTGTCCGGCAGCCCGACGTGTAATCATCCCTGAAACCCCCTGTGTTGTCGTTCGTTAGCGCCCGTGCGCACCCGTGGCTAGCAAGGACCGGGCCACAAGTCACGCGGTTTTCACGATACCCCTCTCCCCCGGAAGGGAGGGAGAGGGGCCGGGCGGTGGCCGTCAGGCCTGCGGCGCGATGCCCACGTAATGATACTGGTGCAGGATATCGTCTGCTGGATAGTTTTTGTCCTGCTTTATCTGGAAGATGCTGATCGTGCGATCGGTCAGATCGCCCCCTTTGTCGAATGAAACAGTGCCTTGCAGCGTCTTCACATGCGACGTTTGGATAGCATCACGGACGGTGTTCCGGTTCACCGGCTTGCCGGCTGCGACCACGCGCTTGACCGCGTCCACGATCACCAGACCCGCGTCGTAGGCAGTGATGGCGTAGTCATCGGGTTGGGTGTGATACTTGTCGTTATACGCCTTGACCCAAGCTGCCGCGTCGGCATCTTCCGTGGTGTGCGGCGAAGCGATTGTGGCATACCAGCCCTGGTTGGCGGGATAACCGACTCCGGTCAGCATTTCCACCGAATATACGCCGTCGCCGCCGCCTTTGATCACCTTGGGGATGATATCATAGGCCTGCTTGGCCAGCTTTACGCCAGCTTGGCCGACGCCGCCGTAATAGAGCGCATCAGGGTTCAGTGATTTGATCTTGGTGAGAACAGCAGTGTAGTCGGCCGCCTTCGGATCAAGCCGGTCTCGCCCAAGCACCTTGATGCCCTTCTTTTCTGCCTCCCGCTGGAATGCGTCGGCGAGACCCACGCCATACGCGCCGCTATCGTCCAGTATGTAGACGGTCTTTACCCCGAGCTTCTCGGCGAAATAATTCGCCAGCTCCGGACCTTGAAAAGCGTCTGTCGTTACTGTCCGGAAGTAGATCGCCTTGCCACTGGGATCATACTCGGAAGCGAATTTCGGATCCGTGATGTCCGGGTTGGTGGAAGAAGGCGTGATCGTCGCCAGGTCGCCCTCGCTCAGGATCGGCGCCATGGCCTTGCCCGCGCCGCTCATCATCGGCCCGACCGCTGCCACGACGTTATCGGAGATCATACGGCGGGCATTAGTCGCCGCCTGCGCCGGGTCGTACTGGCCGGCTGTCGCCGTCCCATCATCATAGGTAACGACCTGTATCTGGTAGCCGGGGATCTCGTGCTTGGCGTTCGCCTGATCGAATGCCATCTGCGCGCCGTGCAGAATGCGTTGCGCGCTCTCGGCGTCCGCTCCGGTAAGCGAGAGGTCGATGCCGATCTTGACGATCTTCTCGTTGCCCTGAGCATGCACGCCCAGGGGCTTGGCGAGCAGCCCGACGGCTGCGGTCGAGGTCAGCAAGCGTGCGGTTTGCCTGCGGGTAATCATCGTTGCGTCTCCTTTGGGTCCGGCGCGTCCCTTACACACCGTGAATGCAGCATAATCCGGCCGTCCGGCCGGCAGAAGACCCGGGGTCAGCGGCGGAAGCGCAGATCGATCCCCTGCGCGACCCACCTCGCCTCGATCGCGTCCATATCGATGAAGCCCGAGGGATTGGCTCGTGAGGGGGCCAGCGCCAACCTCGGTGCTCCCTCCCGCCGCCAGATGTCCAACAGGCGGCGCAGTTCGGGCAGCGGCGTAGCATGATCATCCACCCGCAGGTCGAGGTCGGGGAAATCCTCCGTTGAAATGAGCTTCATCGCCGCCGATTGACGACCCCGCCGGTCGCCCCCAGCGGCCTCGCCGGCTTCCATTGCTGCCATCAGCCTTTCGGGAGTCTCCCTTTCGGGATGCGCCAGCCACGTCTCGAGCGTGGCCGCGATCACCCGCCCGTCAGCCAGCATATTGCCCGCGACGCTCACCCCCGCTGCCGTCACGCTGCCGCACCATTCCACGCAGTTCTGCCCCGTCCAGCCCGCAGTCTCGCCGCGGCAATCCACCGCATGAACCTGGCGAAGTCCGCGTCCAGCGTCACCGGACAGGGCCCCGTCGATTGCTGCGGCAGGTGGTAGCCCTCGCGCCATTCCGTCCAGAACGGCCGGGCCCAGATAGCGGTTCGTCATCGATTGGGTGGACACTGCACCCACTCCGGACCGTACGAAGGGGCAGAAGGCGCCCACGGCAAAGGCGCGAGTCGCCACCGCAACCGCGAAGGCACCGCCCGGATCGCGCACTACAATCGACCAAGTCATGGCAAACCCTACCGTAGCGGTTTATTCCGGCAATTGCACCTGACGGTATGCCCGCACCCCTCCACCGCACCCCGATCCGCCCCATCCTGCCGTCCTCGCTAGCACTGCGATCCGCGATGGCATCCCCGCGCGGTTTCGTGATAAGCGGCGCCCGGAGAACTACAGGGTACTGACATGACTATCCGGGACCTGGCATCGCTTGCGATCGTCGCCTGCTTGGGAATTTGGCCGATCACCGGCCACGCTGCCGACTACATGGCCGATGCGCGCTCGGCATTGCAAAAAGGAGATCTCAGAACCGCTCAGATCGAGCTGCGAAACGCGGTACGCGCCGATCCGCAGAACGCCACGGCCCGCTTCCTGCTTGCCAAGGTTCAACTCGAGTTGGGCGACCCGGTCGCCGCGGAGCAGCAAGCCCGTGATGCCGAGGCGCGGGGATACGACCGGCTGCAGACCACGCCGTTGATCGGGCAGGCACTGCTTATGCAGAACCGCCCCGCGGACCTCCTCAAGCAGTTTCAGCCGAACGGCAAGGATAAGAAGCTGGACGCAGAAATGCTGGTTGATCGCGGGGCCGCTCAACTGGCGCTCGGCGATCTCCCGGCAGCCCAGACAAGTTGGCAGCAAGCCGAACAGGCCGACCCTTCAAACGAGCAAGCATGGCTCTCCGATGCGCGTGTCGCCGCGGCCAAGCACGACTTCAAAACGGCTCTTGATCGGATAGGGCATATCTTATCGATCAATCCGAAGTCGGTTGAAGGCCGCGTGCTCAAGGCACAGATCATGGCCCAGAGCAACGACATTCCAGGTGCTCTCACCCTTCTCAACCAAACAGTGCAGGACAGCCCGCCGGCGATCCCGGCGCGCTTGGCGCGAGCCAACCTGCTGATCGCAACCGGCAAGTTCCCCGAGGCGAAAACCGATGACGACGCCGTTCTGGCGCTGCTGCCGACGAACGTCGAGGCACTCTACCTTAAAGCGGCCCTGTTGCACGAGGCACATGAGGACCAGGCCGCCGATACGCTGCTGCAACGTCTGAATCCACTCTTCGAGCGCATGCCGCGCGGGTATTACCTCCACGCTTTGGTTTCCGAGAGCCTCCACCAGCTCGGCGCCGCGGAGGATGCGGCAAGCAAATACGCCGGTCACGTACCCGACGATCCCGCCGGCGCCAAACTCCTCGCCCGCATCGAGATGGAGCGCCAGCGGCCGGACCTTGCAGCGGCTGCGCTGAGCAAGCTCGCCACTGCCGGACACGCGGACGTCCAGGCCTACGACTTGTTGGCCCAAGCCGATGTTGCCAGTGGCCAAGTGCTGCCGGCGCTGGACGCATTGCGCAAAGCTGTCGCGGCCGCGCCCGACAATCCGGCACTCAAAGCCCAGCTCGGCAGGCTGTTATTGGATGCCGGGCATCCGGACGAGGCGGTCCAGCAATTGGAAAGCGCCCTGACGCTCGATCCGAAGCAGACGCAGATCGCCGAGACCCTGTTCGTGGCAGCGGTGAAGACCGGCGACCCGGAGAGGCCGGCCGCCGAGCTGACGAAGATCCGCGCAGCCCTCGGAGATGGACCCGTCGTTTGGAATCTAGAGGGGCTTCTCAAGCAATCACAGCTCGATCTGCCGGGCGCCCGCGCTGCATTCGAGGCGATTGTCCAGAAGGACCCTGACTTCATACCCGCGAGAGTTAATTTGGCCCGGGTGCTGTCCATGCAGGGCGACACGGCGGGATCAGAGAAGATCCTCTCGGACATCCTGGACAAGAATCCAATCGCCGAACCCGCCCTGACGATGTTTGCCCAGAGCCTTGTTGCCTCGGGCCGTCTCGACCAGGCGGAGACCCTGTTGGAACACGCGCGACAATCAGCGCCGAAGGACGTCCGCCTCGCTCAAACACTCGGAGACCTCTACATCCGCGCCGGCAAACCGCAAAAGGCGCTCGATCTTATTGCGTCGATTGCCGCCACAGGCCCTGTTCCAACGGGTTTGTTCGGGTTGCAGGCGGCAGCCCAGCTCACGTTGAAGCAGACAGATCAGGCCCGGGCGACACTGACCCAAATGCTGAATTCAGATCCCCGCAACCTTGCCGCCCGGCGGCAACTCGCTGCCCTGCAAATGCAGGCCGGCGATGCCGAGGGCGCGCGAAACACCATCAAGGCTGGAATCGCAGCCTTGCCTGACAACTACCAGCTCTATCTCGATTACGCTCTGATCGATCTCAAGGCGACTGGCCTTCAGTCCGCGCTTTCCACCGCAGACGGGCTTTACACGGAAAACCGCACGTTCACGCCTCTGCTGGCGCTGAAGGGCGACATTTACATGGCGGATAACCAGCTCGACGCTGCAATCAAGGCGTACCAGGCGGCTGCGGCGACAACGCCCTCACAGGTGTTGACCGCTCGCCTCGCGAACGCGCTGCAACGGCAGGGCAAGCCAGCGGAGGCGGAAAACGTCCTGAAGGACTGGTACACCAAGCATCCAGACGACCTCGCAGTCGCGTCACTGCTGGCAACGATCGATATCAACCAGCGGAAATACGCTGAGGCGAAGGTGTACCTGCAGGCCGTATTGGATAAGGACCCGCACGACCCGGGAACACTCAATAATCTTGCCTGGGTGGATCAGCAGCTTGGCGTGACCCAGGCGAAACAGCTTGCGCAACAAGCCTATCTTATCGGACCCAGCCCCGAGACGGCCGACACCCTAGGATGGATCTTGACCGAGAGCGGCGACGCCGCGTCCGGCGCAGTGCTGCTGCGGGAGGCGACCGCCGGATCGACCGATCCCCGAATCCAATACCACTATGCCGTCGCGCTGAAGGACACCGGGCAGAAAGCCGCGGCGATGAAGTTGCTCCAGCAGGTCGCCTCCGCGCAGGGCGAGTTCGAACGAGAAGAACGAGGCGCAGCACCTGCTGACCGAACTGAAAGGATCCTGACTGCTCGGTCAGTCACTTACCTTGCCAGCGCGGTGATCGCTTGCTGAGGAAAGCGTCCAGGCCTTCCTGGAAATCCTGACTCATGTAGCACATCAGGATCAGATCGCGATCCTGTGCCTCGCCCACCCGTAATCGCCGCAGCGCCTCTTTGGTGGCGCGCAGCGTCAACGGTGCGTGTGAGGCAACCAGGCCGGCCAACGCCTCAGCCCGCACCGCAAGGGCAGCTTGGTTCTCCAGGATCTCGGATACTAAACCGATCGCCTTGGCCTCTTCCGCCTCAATCAGCCGCGCCGTGAAGACCATGTCTATGACCCGGGCAGCTCCGATCAGGGCAGCGAGCCGAGCGTAGTTCGACATCGACAGGCAGTTCCCCAGCGTGCGTGCAATCGGGAAGCCGAAGCGCGCCCCTCGCGCAGCCAGCCGGATATCGCATGCCGCCGCAATGCCGGCGCCACCGCCGGTGCAAGCACCAGCAACTGCGGCAATGGTCGGCTTGGGGCAGCGTTCCAGCGCATCGAGGACGCGATCGAGCCTGGCCTCATAGTCGATCGCGTCTTCCGGACGGGTGAAGCTGCGAAACTGTGAGATGTCGGTGCCGGCCGCGAACGCCCGATCGCCCGCTCCGGTAAGGACCAGGGCCCGGATATCTGGATCTTCGGCCGCCTCGGCGCAGAGTTCAGCGAGGCGCTCATACATGGCAAAGGTCAGCGCATTGCGCGCCGCTGGCCGGTTGAAGGTGATCCGCCCAATCCCGTCCCGCACCTCGTAGCGAATATCCTCAGTCATTCCGTCCTCCGCTGAAGCTGTTAAGCTCGGGGCAAAGCGGAGCGGACGGTCCACGCATGCCGAACGACACGCAAGCCAAGCCGGCAAGGTGGGAGCCGGAGCTTGCCGAACTACACCACCGTGAGGCGCTGGCGGCAGCGCTGGGCGGAGCGGAGCGGGTGGCGCGCCAGCATGCCGGCGGACGGCTCACAGTGCGTGAGCGGATCGATCGCATACTCGATCCCGGCAGTTTCCACGAAGTCGGCGCGATCGCGGGAAAGGGTGAGTATGGCCCGGACAACCGCCTGCGGACGTTTCATCCTGCCAATTGCGTGTTCGGGCGCGGCACTGTTGATGGGCGCCCGGTGGTGATCGCCGGCGACGACTTCACTCTGCGCGGTGGGTCCGCGGATGCCTCGATCAAAGGCAAGCCGCGCATGTCGGAGCAAATGGCAGCCCAGTTCCGCATCCCGATTATCCGGGTCATCGAGGGGTCCGGCGGCGGCGGGTCGGTGAAAACCATCGAAACCACCGGACGCGCAAACCTCCCTGGAGGATTATCGGAAGGCTCGTCCTTCGATTTGGTGGCCGCCAACATGAGCATGGTGCCGGTCGTGGCGCTCGGGCTAGGTTCGGTCGCCGGCCTTGGTGCTGCCCGGCTGGCGGCGAGCCACTACTCCATCATGGTGAAGGGCTTGTCGGCGGTTTTCGTCGCTGGCCCGCCGGTGGTCGAGCGCCTCGGCGAGCCGCGCGGCAAGCAGGAACTGGGCGGCTGGGAGGTCCAGACCGGCTGCGGTGCCGTCGATCACGCCGTGGACAATGAGCGGGAGGCCTTCGCGGCCACGCGCCGCTTCCTCTCCTACATGCCAGCATCGATCTGGGATTTGCCGGCGCGTGTGCGTGGCTGGGACGATCCGGCGCGAGCGGACGAAGCGCTGGTCTCGGCCGTGCCGCGCGATAAGCGACAAGCCTACCACATGCGGCGGATCATCGAGCGTGTGGTCGATCGCGACAGTTTCTTCGAAATGGGGGAGCGCTTCGGCCGGCCGATCATTACCGGCTTTGCGCGTCTGGATGGCTGGCCGGTCGCCCTGATGGCCGGCGATCCGCTGTATCACGGCGGCGCCTGGACGGCGGATGCGTGTAGTAAGATCATCCGGTTTGTCGATCTGGCCGAGACATTTCATTTCCCCGTGGTCCATTTGGTGGACTGTCCCGGTTTTCAGGTAGGGCTCGCGGCCGAGAGCTCGGCGGTAATCCGTTGGGGCGTGCGCGCTTTGTCGGCAATCTGCCAGACGACGGTGCCCTGGTGCTCGGTCATCATCCGCAACGTTTACGGCGTGGGCGGCCTCGGCCATCAGCCGAGCGGGCGCCTCGCGCTCCGTTACGCCTGGCCATCGGCAAGCTGGGGCTCGCTGCCGTTGGAAGGCGGCGTTGAGGCTGCCTACCGCGCCGAGATCGACGCGGCACCTGATCCGGCAGCGAAACTGGAGGAGATCGATGCGCGGCTGAATGCGCTGCGTTCGCCGTTCCGTACGGCGGAGGCGTTCTGGGTCGAGGAGATCATCGATCCCCGCGACACTCGGCGGCTGCTCTGTGAATTCGCCAATCTAGCAGCGCCGCTCCGCACGCCGGGGCCGAGCCGGTTCGGGATGCGGCCTTGAGCTACTCGACAAGACAAAAGGAACGGGATCGATGCCGAAAGTGATCGTAATCGGGGCGGGCGTCATGGGCGCTTCCGCGGCCTTTCGCTTGGCGGAAGCCGGAGCGGAGGTGCTGGTCCTTGAAGCAGGCCGCGTCGGCGGCGGCACATCCGGCATCAGCTTTGCCTGGACCAATGCCCACAACAAGCCGCCACGCCCGTACCACGACCTGAACGTCGCCGGCATGAAGGCGCACGCCGCCTTGCGCGAGGAATTCGGTGCCACCCCCTGGTGGCATGGCGGCGGCAGCGTGGAATGGGTGCCGGACGAGGCGCGCGCCGAACAAGGGGCCAATATCGAGCGGTTGCGCGCCTGGGGATATGCCGCGGAGTGGATCACGCCGAAGCAGCTTCAGGAGCTGGAGCCCGACATCGACCTGGCCATCGTCGACGATGCGCCGATTGCCTACTTCCCCGACGAAGGCTGGCTCGACCCTGTACCCTATGCGCACGCGATGCTGTCGGCCGCGCGCCGCCATGGCGCCCGGCTTCTCTGCGGCGCCCGTGTCAGCGAAATCCTGCTTTCCGCAGGCCGCGTGACCGGCGTGCTCATGGCCAATGGCACCCGGCACGAAGCGGATATCATAGTGAATTGCGCCGGCCGCTGGGCCAACGACCCCATGCGTGACGCCGGCCTGCATCTAACGTTGGCGCCCACGGTCGGCTTCCTGGTGTTCACCCCGCCAGTGGCAACCAGCCTGTCGCGCGTCGTGCGGACATCGGTGATCGACGCGCATCCGGATGGAGCAGGGCGCCTGATGCTGCACTGGAACCCGACCGACGCAACACTATCCATCGATACAAAACTGAATGCCGACATGCCCGAGGCCCGTGATCTCGTAACACGGGCTTCGCGGCTGCTGCCCTCGATCGGTGACGCAAGCCCGGAAGCTGCGCGCATCGCCATTCGACCGATCCCGGGCGACCATTTTTCGGCCATCGGCCCGGTCCCGCGTGTGAGCGGATATTATCTGGCGATCACCCATAGCGGCGTGACGATGTCGCCCTTCCTGGGTCGAGTGATCGCCGATGAGATCGTCCGGAGCCGGCAATCCAAGGAGCTGACGGATTTCCGCCCCGCGCGGTTCTTCAACTAATCGGCTACCGCAGTTCCGGAATGATCCAGAGCGGTTTCTCTCCGCGTGCTACGCGCTGGACATTATCGAACGCATTGCGAAAACGGCTGTACTGGTTGTCCCACGTCGGACCGGCGAAATGCGGGCTCAGCACGACGTTGTCCAACCCGAACAGCGGATTGTTGGCTTGCGGCGGCTCCTGCTCGAACACGTCCAGACCGGCCCCGGCAATCGTGCCGTCAGTCAGCGCCTCATAGAGCGCCGGTTCATTAATGACCGGCCCACGGCAGGTATTGATAAGATATGCCGTCGGCTTCATCAGCTTGAGCTCGCGCGCCCCGATCATGTGTCGCGTCAGCGGCGTCAGCGGCACGTGGAGCGACACGATATCGGAAGTGCGCAGCAGCTCCTTCAGCAGGCGAAAGCGCACCCCGAGCGCATCGGCCTGGTCCTCGGTCTGCCGCAGGATATCGTAATACTGCACTTCGAGACCGAACGCCCTCGCCAGACGAGCCACCTTTTTGCCGATCGTGCCGAGCCCGACGATGCCAAGCGTCCGACCGTAAAGCTCATATAGCCGCACAGAGGCGACGTCATTGCCGCGCCAGCGTCCGGACGCGACCATGCTATGCTGCCACAGCAGGCGCCGCGACACTGCAAGCATCAGCATCACTGCATGCTCGGCCACCGCCACCGCATTGGCGCCCCCGTTGTTGCACACGGGAATACCGGCTCGCCGCGCCGCCTCGATATCGACGCGGTCGTAACCGGCGCTGAGAAGCTGAACAAGCCTCAGCCTGGGCGCCGATTTGTAGAACCCGTCATCCATCCTCACCTCCCCGAGGCCCACAAGGTATTCGGCCTCGGGCAGCGCCCGGGTCCATTCCGGACCGCCTGCACGTGTCAGGACAATGTCGAAACCTGCCAGGGCGAGCTCCCGCATAACCTCCGCGGAGCTGAGCGGGTTGTCTGGGATGAGAATTGTCGGCGCCATTGGCTCTTCCTCCCGGTTCTGACCCGGGCAGGATAAACACCTCACCCGAGACCCGGAAGCGCCAGCCCCATCGCTCGCCGCATGAACAGCCGCTTGAGCGGCCCGGTACGGTGCACGGCACCGATGCCCATGTCGCGCGCCATCCGCATCAGCCGGCTGTCGTTGCTGAACAGCCGATCGAGCCCGTCCGTCACCGCCAGCATGGCGAGATTGTCCGGCCGTCGGCGGCGCTGATAACGGGCCAGCAGCGCCGGCGAACCAGGATCGGTGCCGGTCCGATGCGCCTCGATCAGCAACTCGCTCAGCGCAATCGCATCACGAAACCCCAGGTTCAATCCCTGCCCGGCAACGGGGTGGATACCGTGGGCTGCGTCCCCGATCAGCGCGAGCCTCGTATCGTTGTATCGATGCACCAGCATCGCCGAGAGCGGATACCGCCAGCGTCGTCCGACCGGGTGCACCGCGCCGAGGTGGTCCCCAAGCCGCCTCCGGATCTCATGAGCGAAGCGAGCATCATCCAGCGCCAGCATGTGCTCGGCGATGTCGCTGCGCTCGGTCCAGACAACAGCGGAGATATTCGGCGCTCCTCCGCTCTGCGCGTCCAGGCTGGCATGCATCGGCAACTGCGCGAACGGCCCGGTAGGGAGGAAATGTTCGATTGCGCTGTTGCCGTGAGGCTTCTCGTGGCTGATCGCCGAGACGATGCTGGTCTGGCGGTATGCGAGCCGGGTGACCTGTATCCCGGCCGCCTTCCGCAGCGGCGAGTCGCGTCCTTCGGCGGCCACTACCAGCCGGCAGTGCACGGTCGGCCCCCCGGCGATACGAATGGTTGCCGCCTCCGCCGTTCGCTCGATCGCCGCTTCCGCTGGCGCGAACAGATGGATTGCCGGCAGCGCGCGCAGACGAGCGTTCAGGGCGATCCGCAAGTTGCGGGCCTCGATCATCCAGCCGAATGGCTGGGCTCCTGGACCGAGTTCCTCGTGCGCGAAATGCATGTGCAGCCGCGAAGCCGGACGCCCCAGCCGTCCGTCACTCACCCGAATCCCGAGAATGGGACAGCTTCCTTCCGACAGCGCCGCCCATAGCCCCGCCTCCTCCATTAGGAGTTGCGAGCCTGCCGCGATCGCATAGGCACGGCCGTCGAACGCGGGATGCTCCATCGGCGGAAGCGACGCCCGATCGACAACCGTCGTAGCGATGCCGGCCTCAGCCAGGCGGCAGGCGAATGTCCCGCCGACTGGCCCCGCACCCACGACGCAAACATCAGTACTCAGCATGTCCTTATTGCTTATTGGTATTGATCAGCTCACAACAGTCTTTTGCGGAACCGGAGTGAACCGGCCATTGGACAGGCTTCGCCCCAGCCTGATCGCCGGTTGCTCCACCGCGCGATTGAACAGCCAGGCCAGCAACAGCGAAAGAGGCAACACACAGGCCACAGCCAAAGACAGCGGGACGACACCATACGTCAGGTGCACGACGCTCAAGAGCACAAGCAGGTGAACGAGATACAAGCTGTAAGAGATCCGTCCGGTTACCTGAACCGCTGGACGCTCAAGGAATCGAGCGACGGGTCCGTGCGTCGACGCAATCAGAATGATCATCGCTGCACCGCATCCCATGCAGAAATCCGGCTGATAGGGCGAGGGCAACGCCAGGATCAGCAATCCCAGAAGGCACAGGCCGAGCGTCACCCATCCCGGTAATGCCTCCAGTCGACGCCGCATCCGACCAGATAGCTGCGCAGCGGCTGCACCAAGGATGAACAAGGCTGCATAGTGCAGGGTCATGCCCGTCGCTTTCAGCAAAGGGGATGCGCCCGCCAGGCTCTGCGCAAGCTTGGCGAGCAGCACAGCAGCCACGATGGACAGAACGGCACCGTAGAACCGCAAACGCAACAGCGGCAGCAGCAGTATAGGAAACACCAAAGAGATACGCATCTCGTAATTAAGCGACCAAGTTGCATTATCAAAGCTGATATGTCTGCCTAGCATAAAAAGCTGATCGAGCGCGACCTGAACCGAGAACGGTTCGGCCCAATTTGTCGTATAGAACCATGTGCTGAGGGCTGGCGGGCGAAATCCACTCAGCCCGCTCGCAAGTCCGACGCCGAGCGCCACCGCGACGATGTACGGCACGTAAATCCGAAACACCCGCCGGATCACGAAGATAGGATAGGACAGCGGCCGCCCGTCAAGCCAGGGGAGCGACAGGACAAATCCGCTCAGAACGAAAAACACCATCACTGCCGCTGTTCCGTCCCAAACCAAACCCAGCGGAGTCGATTGCAACAAAAATGCAACCGGGTCGCTTCGCAGCGACGGCGCAATCCGGTCGCTGAAACGGGGGAAAACCATAAGGCAGTGATCGATGACGACGACCACCGCTGCGAACCCGCGGATACCGTCGAGCGCCTCGATTCGCCGACCACCACCCGCGGTTACGCTTCGCCGAGAACTTTGCATCCACTTTTATACCAGCGGCTCAAAGCGATGACGCATTTCGTCGCTTTGGCTAAGGCCGGCGATGGCGCGCGCCGATGCCAGATCGGCCGGCGTATTGACATTCAGGAACCGATGTGACGGCTGGCCGGCCACCCGCACCGCCCGAGCGCCGATCATTTGTCCGAAATACGCCACCGCGCGTGGTCCGGGCGCGGACAGTAACCGGCAGAGCTGGTCACTGACTGCAACGGGCCACAGCGCCACAAGATGGTGGCGTGTCCCGTCGCACTCGAGGAAAGCTGGCGGAGGAGTAAGAAGCGCAGCAAGGCCTGGAGGTAGGAAGGGTGTATCGCCCGGGACGCTCAGGAGCTCTTTCGCTCCTAAACTCGCCGCCCAGGACAACCCGGCCAGGAGGCCCGCCAGAGGTCCTTGCCGATAGAAGGGATCATCGGACAAAACGGGAAGCCCGAACGTTGCGAACCGCGTCGAATCGCCATTCGCGCTGATCGCGATCTGGTCGTGGTCGGCGCCCAAGGAAGCCACGATCCGCGCCAGCATCGGCCGTCCCCCGACCTCCAGCAAGGGCTTGTCCCCGCCCCCCATCCGTCTCGCCTCACCCCCGGCCAGGACGATCGCCGCGACCGCGCTGGTGACTCGAGTTTCGGTCATCGCTCGGCCGCTTGCCTGATCGACTGGCAGAAGCGGATGAGGTTTCCGAAGGGATCGATCACCACTGCCTTAATCGTGTTCCAGGGCGTCCTTTCAAGGCCGGGCTGCATGTAGCGATAGCTTTTCACGGCCTCCTCGGGCGTCAGATCCTGCTGCAGGGCCAAGCCAGGCCATGACCTTGGTGGAGCCGGTTTCGCCGAAAGCCCTAGCCGAGGGAAACCGAGGCGGCTTCGGGGCCCTTCTTGCCGGGAACCACTTGCAGCCGGACGGTCTGGCCCGGCGAGAGCTCCGCTATTCCACTGCGGCCCAACGCCGAGGCGTGGACAAACACGTCCTTGCCGCCGTCCTCAGGGGTGATGAATCCGAACCCCTTCTGCGCGTTATACCATTTCACCGTCCCCCGCACTTCCTGGCCGGAGGCGGCGGCAGGAGCATAGGACTGCCGGCGTGCAGGGGCGGAGGATTGCGCCGGTGCGGGACCAAGCTGAGTGATTTCCGCCACCTGCGGGCCTTTAGGTCCACGCCCGACGCGCACCCTGATCGAAGCGCCGGCCCCTGGCACACCGCCGGCGAACCGCTCGACGACGCTGACATGCAGGAAGGCGTCGCCGGACCCGTCTTCCAGCTCGACGAAGCCGAACCCTTTGCCGGGGTCGTACCATTTGACGGTCCCGCCAAGCTCGGGGCCGCCCTCGATTGAGGGCGCGCCGCGGGGCGGTGCCCGGTAGGGGGACTGAAACCCAGGCCGCTCCCCCGGCATCGGAGTGGGGCGCCACGGGTCCTCCCGACCGGGACCTTCGTCATCGAACCTGCGTTTGCGGGACTTGCGGTTTCGCCAAGTTTCTCGCCTATCCATCTCCGACCCTCATTCCGTCCGCCCGGCGGACTGCAACGCCTCTCTACCCGCTCCACCCATCTCTGGCCAATGGCACGACAGGGTCTGCAACAAAACAAGCCGGAATAACGCAGCGAGAAACATGAAAGATTCGCGTCGGATGTTTATGGTCGGAGCGGCGGGATTTGAACCCACGACCCCCAGTCCCCCAGACTGATGCGCTACCAGGCTGCGCTACGCTCCGACTTGGCTGTATTCTGTAGCAGCGGGGCACCCTCGCAGGCAAATCTTGCTCACTCCGATCCGCGATGCGGGAGCAAGGCCCGCAACTCCTCAAGGTCGCGCAACGTCTCCCGCAGTGCCGCACGCAGATGCTCCACATCCGCCTCCGCTCTGGAGCGCACGGGCCGTGCCGGCGGCGATGAGGGCGCCAGCCCAGGCATCGGCAGCTCGGGCTCGGGCGACGCCCCGCCCGCCTGCTCGGCTTCCGCTTCCGCCCGCTCGTCCAGCGTTGCTGGCGGGATGTCGTCGGAGAGTTTGCCGCCCCCTTCCCGAAGCAGGCGCTGCACGCCCTTGATCGTATATCCCTGTATGTAGAGCAGATCGGAGATCCGCCGCAGCAGGGCGATGTCGTCCGGACGGTAATACCGGCGGCCGCCGCCGCGCTTGAGAGGCTTCACCTGGATAAATTTGGTTTCCCAGAAGCGCAGCACGTGCTGAGGGATGTGCAGTTCGTCGGCGACTTCGCTGATCGTGCGGAACGCCGTCGGAGCCTTTTTCGGACGCGCGCGTGTGCCGCCGCCAGGGTCATCGGCATCGCTCATTCGTCCTCATCATGCATGCGGGCGCCGTCCGAGAGGTTATCGGCCGATCCCGGCGCTATGCCGTTGACGTGCGCCTTCAGCACGTGGCTCGGGCGAAACACCAGCACGCGGCGCGGCAGAATGGGTACCTCCTGGCCGGTTTTGGGGTTGCGCCCCACGCGGCGGCCCTTCTGGCGCACGGAGAAGGTGCCGAAACCGCTGATCTTGACGGACTCTCCCGCCTCCAGCGTCGCGGCCATACGCTCGAGCACTGTCTCCAGCAGCTCGGCGAACTCATTGCGCGAGAGCCCGACCTGGGCGTAGATGGTCTCGGCCAGATGCGCCCGTGTGACCGTGTTCATGAACGGACGCTAAGAAGCCGCTCGGTTCCCGTCAAGGAAAGCGTAAGATCAGCCAGTTGCGTGCTTGCTCGGGCGCATCTAATGCGCCATCTCCAGCCGATGTCGATCTTCCACGCTGCATGACATTGCTTGGCTGGCTGCTTGGCCTTGTCCTGCCGGCCTGCGCGGCGATGGGTGCGAGCGGCTTGCCGGTCCCGCCGCTGATGGACGCAACCCATATCGAACGGCCGGCGACGCCAAACACTGCCCTCGCAGCGCCAGCAGACTTCTCGCCCAGGCCGGATATCGCCACTGCGGTTTACCCGGTTCCGGCTGCCCGGCTGTTTGCGGCGATTGGCCGGGTGGCCGCTTCGCAGCCCCGAACCTATCCGGCCGCCGATTACGCCGCGAACCTGCAACGGCACTGGGTGGTGCGCAGCGCCGTTTTCAATTTCCCCGACCTGATCATGGTACAGGCGATGCCGCGCAGTGCCGATGCCAGTACCCTTCTGCTGTACTCCCGCAGCGTGTACGGCTATGGAGATTTCGGGATGAACCGCCGGCGCATCACACGCTGGCTGGCTGCCCTGGATGAAATGCTCAAGCCGCCAACCGAGAGACCCGCGTCGCAATGAAATCCATACGTGCCTTTCTGCGTGATGTGTGGCAGCTCTCGCGCCCCTATTTTCGTTCCGAGGAGCGCTGGTCGGCCTGGACACTGCTGATCTCGATTATCGTGCTCAATCTGTCGATGGTCGGGATGAATGTCGTGTTCAACTTCTGGAACCGGCTGTTCTTCAACGCGCTGCAAATGAAGAATGAAACGGCGTTCTGGGAGCTGCTGCTGACCTGGCGGCGCACGCCAAGCGGTTTCATCATGCCGGGTTTCTGCGCCGTCGCCGCAGTTTACATTGTTGTGGCGGTTTACTCGACATACCTCAATCAATGGCTGCAGATCCGCTGGCGTCGGTGGATGACGACGGGCTTCCTCAATGAGTGGCTGGCGGACCGCGCCTATTACCGCATCAGCCTGACCACCGATGCTGCGGCGATCGGTACCGACAACCCCGATCAGCGTATCGCCGAGGACATCCGCGACTTCGTCGCCAACACGCTGTCGCTGGCAATCGATTTTCTCTCCAATGTGGTGACCCTTGGCAGTTTTGTCGGCATTCTATGGGGCATATCGGGCGACCTTCGGGTCCTGGGCGTCACCATTCCCGGCTATATGGTGTTCGTCGCACTGCTCTACGCGATCGTCGGCACGTGGCTCACCCACCTCGTCGGCCGCCCGCTGATCGGGTTGCGATTCCGCCAGCAGCGGGTGGAAGCCGATTTCCGTTATGCGCTGGTGCGCCTGCGCGAAAACGTGGAGGGCATCGCACTCTACCGCGGCGAGGAGGAAGAAAAGGGCAATCTGCTCGACAGGTTCCACCGTGTGATCGGCAACTGGTGGGGCATCATGACCTGGACCAAGTGGCTGAACGCACTCACCTCCGGCTACGCGCAGGTGGCCATCATCTTCCCCTTTGTCGTCGCGGCGCCGCGGTATTTCACCGGCCAGATCGAACTGGGCGGCCTGACCCAGATTGCCGACGCTTTCGGGCGCGTCCAGAACGCACTGTCCTGGTTTGTCAACGTGTATCCCACGCTGGCGCAGTGGACCGCGATCGTCGAACGACTCACGACGTTTCACCGCGCCGTGGTGATCGCGCGCGCCGCCAGCGCCCACGGCCTGATCATGGAGCCGTCACCCGATGGCGCGGTCCGGATGTCGAACCTGACCCTGGAGGTGCCGGGCGGCGACAAGCTGCTCGCCGACGAGAACCTGACGTTCGCCCCCGGAACCTCTGTCGTGGTGACCGGCCGAACCGGATCGGGCAAGTCTTCCTTGTTCCGTGCTTTGGCCGGTATCTGGCCGTTCGGGGAGGGCCAGGTACAGCGCCCGACCGAGCGCTGCCTGTTCTTGCCGCAACGGCCTTACATCCCGCTTGGCTCGTTGCGACACGTCATCACCTATCCCGAACCCGCCGCTGCGTATGCCGAGGCCGATGTTGTTCGCGCGCTGGAGGATGCAGGCCTGCCGGGCCTGGTGCCGCATCTCGACGAAGGCAGAAACTGGCCGCAGGTCCTGTCAGGCGGTGAACAACAGCGTGTTGCGCTGGCGCGCGCTTTGCTCGCCAAGCCGGATTGGTTGTTTCTGGACGAAGCGACGGCCAGTCTCGACCCCGCATCGGAGGCGGCGCTTTATCGCACGATCAAGACGCGACTGCCGCATACCACTATTGTGTCGATTGCGCATCGAGAGGAGGTCGCCGCATTGCATGACCGGCATCTCGTGCTCGAGCGCGAGAGCGATGCGCCGGGTCGGTTGCTGCCGCAGATCGAAGAGGCCGCGGCGGAGTAACATAATAGCAGCGGCGCTTTGTCTTGAGGTTCGCGCGCGGTGGCACCCAATAGCGAGGATCAATTCGGGGCGGCTCACGCCGACCGAATGACGCTCTGGCGAGCCAAGCGGCTCAGCGCAGCCTCAATGCGAATCAGCAGGCGCACCGGCGGGCTGTCCAGATCGCCTTGCGCCAGGCCGACCGAAAGCTCGGGATCGCCGGGCACCGGGTCATCGAGCGAGCCGCGGGCGAGGTCCGCCAGGCGCGCGTCGATCCGAGCCGCCGTTGCGCGTGCGGTCTGCACCAGCGCCGGATCGTCGGGTTTGGGAGTATCCAGGCAGATCCTACCCAGCTCGCGTGTCCACGCCTGGCAGCCCTCCAACAGGACGAGGCGTTGGCGCAGCCCGGCATGGCGGGTCGCGCCCAGGCCCTGCAGCTCCGGGCGGACGGCGGTGCGCAGGTCCATGAAGCGGCTTTGCAGCTCGATCAGCGCGCTCGGCAAATTCGGATCGGGCGTGCCGTCCAGCAGTGACTGAGCGGCGGCGTCCACGGTGCGCCGGATCGCGCGCAGCAGGGCGGCCATTGCGGCATCCGCGACAGCGTAGGTCGGGCGCACCATGATGGCGCTCGCCACCAGCACGCCGCAGCCGGCACCGACCGCGGTTTCTTTCAATCGCAACAAGAGCAGCTCCGGCGCGAAGTAACCGAGCATCCCGAACAGCAGGCCGAGGATGATGGTGATCCAGAACACCATCATGCCGTACGCGGCCTGCGCCGCCTGGAAGGCAAGAAACACTGCGACGACGATCAGCGTCAGCGTGAGCCCGGTGTGTCCGGACAACAGCACCGCCGCGAACACGCCCCCGACCACGCCGGCGAGCGTGCCGGCCATGAACTGCATTACCTTGGCGATCGACTCGCCGCGCGAGCGCGTGCCCTGGAAGGTAATGAACGCGGCGAAGGCCGCCCAATACCATCGGGTCGGCGATATCAACTCGCCGCCGATAATGGCGAGGGTGGCAGCGATGGCTGACTGGATCGCCGGGGACAGGCCCGCGGAGGGTGGTTGCGCCGGCAACGGTGCCGGCGCCGGCCCGACCGGGTGCTCGCGCAGGACCCGGGCCAGCAACCCTAACGCGCCCGCAAGTCCGCCAGACTGCTCCGGCAGGGGCGGCGGTTCACGGTCGGTGGTCAAAGCGGCCTGCAGGGTTGCGACAGTCTGGCGAAGAGCCCCGCGTTCGCCGGGCCGGCCGAGATCCTGAAGGGCCGTCCGCACGAGCCGCTCCACTACCAGCTCGGTTTCCAGCATATGCAACCCTAGGCCGGGCGGCGTCTCCGCCAGCGCCGGCAATCGCACCTGCACCATCAGGATGGTGGTCGCCAAGTTGTCGAGGGCGCGTTGCAATGCATGCCGTCCGCCCAGGCGCCAAGCGCCGTTGGCAAGTGCTGCATCGATGCCGGCGAGCAGGCGGATGATGCCGCGCCTCGCATCGTGCAGCAGCCGACGCAGCTCCGCCGCCGGATGCTCGGGCAGCAGCACGAGACGGAGCAGCGCCGCATCGGCCGCGGCCAGACAGATGACGATACAGCGGACCGGCAAGGTCGATGGCGGAAGTTCGGTGACGAGGCCAACAATATACGCGATCAACGCGATCAGCCCGAGCGTTCCCCAGCGCGGCCCGCGCGCGGCGCCGTAGGTCGCCGCGAAGATGATGGCCGGCACCACGGCGTCCTTCATCAGCTCATGATGAAGCAGCAGTGCCGCCGCGGTGCTGGCTGGAATCGCGACCACCGGCACCAATGCCATCGTGATCGCCTGCGCGCGCCTGCGGGGGTCGCGTACGGTCGCTCCGGCGAACAGGGCGATGATGAAGCCGAGCAGGCGATCCGCGGCCGGCGTGGGTACGACCGTGCTGAGCAAGACCACGAGCAGCAAGGTCAGCAGAGCCCCGAGCGTGGCGCGCAACGCGGTGAACAAGCGGAGCATGCCCGGGTCGGGCGGGAAGAGGGTCTCGCGGATCGCTGCCACCGTCGTGGCAAGGCGGTCTTTCACGTCGGGCGCTCAGGTTTCGGCAGCGGGCGTGCCGCGGGTCTGCTTGAGCCGGGCGCGACGCGCTTTCGTATCCAGCCGGCGTTTGCGAGACGCTGCGGTGGGTTTGGTAGCGATTCGCTTGGTCGGCGGGATTGCCGCGCGGCGGACCAGCCGCAGGAGCGTGTCCATCGCCGCGGCGCGATTGCGTTCCTGGGTGCGATGGCGCTGGGCAACGATGACCAACTCACCCGACTGGGTCAGCCGCCTGCCGGCAAGCCGGGCGAGACGCGCGCGCACATCATCGGGCAGTCCCGATGCGGCGAGATCGAGACGAAGCTGTACCGCGGTGGCGAGCTTGTTGACGTTCTGCCCGCCCGGACCGGAGGCACGCACGAAGCTTTCCGTGATGGCGCGGTCGTCGATCGCGAGCGTGCTGCTGATCCGGATCACCCACCGAGTTTCGCCGAGTTAGGCCGGTTCGGCGAGTGGGCCGGTTCAGGCGCGGTGTCGTGCCAGAAAAAGGCCGGCCGATTGCCGCAAGATCAAAATGTCAACGTTTGCCTACATCTGTGTTCAGGCGATAAAATCGAGCCGCCGTACCACCCTCGATCCCGTCGCAGTCTGTTTGCGGCAATCCGGCCAGCAGCGTCCGGGTGGCTGCGAGCCAGCGCGCATAGCCGCCGGCGAGTTCGACGACGGGCCAGTCGCTGCCCCAAATAAGGCGCTGCGGGCCGAATGTTTTCAACAGATGATTCACATATGGGCGCAGGTCATCCACGCGCCAATCGCGCGCCGCTTCGGTGATAAGTCCCGAAATTTTGCATACAGCGGCAGTTTCTTGTGCAACGCGGGCGATATCGGAAGCCCAGGGCTCGAACACCCCATGCGCGATGTCTGGCTTTGCCGCGTGATCGATCACGACTGGCAGGTCGGGATGGCGCGCGCAGAGAGTCAATATCGCCGGCAGATGCCGCGGCTGGACCAAGGCGTCGAGACACAGGCCGCCGGTCGTCATGGCGCGAAGCCCGGCGGCCACCTCGGGGCGCAGAATCCATTCCGTATCAGCAATGTCCTGCAACATCGGGCGCAGGCCGCGCACCAAGGGATCGGTCGCCATGCCAGCAATACGCGACGGCGCGTCCGACGCGGCGAGATCGGTCCAGCCGACGACGCCGCGCACCAGCCCGCCCGAGTGGCGTGCTGTTTCCAGTAGGAACGCGGTTTCTGCCTCAGTCGGTGCCGCCTGCACCAGCACGGTCGCGGTGATCCCGCCGAGGAGCGGACGCAGATCGTCCAGCGTGTAGTCGCGATGGATGGACAGGTCTGGAGTCAACCAGCCGTAGTCGCCGCGCGAGAGGCGCCAGACATGGTGGTGTGCATCGACCTGCATCGAGGGCTAATTAAAACCAAAAGTGGCCGGCCGTGCAGTGGCGACGTCTCCGCCCCCGGGAGGCTGTGGCGCCGCTTTCATCGACTGCGGGTCGGCGTTTTGGCCCGGTCTTAGCGGCCAAAGCGGCGTTCGCGCGACTGGAAGGTGCGGATCGCCCGCAAGAGATCGATGCGCCGGAACGCCGGCCAGTTCACGTCGGTAAAGTGGAACTCGCTATAGACGCTCTGCCATAACAGAAAGCCGGAGAGCCGCACCTCGCCGCTGGTACGGATGATCAGGTCCGGATCGGGCAGGCTCGGCATATACAAATGACGGGCGATCGCCTGCGGCGTCACCTCCGCCGCCGCCTGCGCCAGCGCCAACCCGCGTTCAGTGAATTCCCCCAGCAGTGAGCGCATCGCATCGGCGATCTCCTCCCGCCCGCCATAATTCGCGGCGATGGTCAGCGTCATTTGCCGATTGGCCTCAGTGGCCCGGCGCGCCGCCTCGATCGCCGCCAACAGCGGGGCGGGCAGCAGATCGAGCCGCCCAATCGCCTGAACCTGCACGCCCAGCCGGTGGATCCGCGGGTCTGCCGCCAGGCTCCGCATCTTCGCTTCAATCGCGGCCAGGATGCCGGAGACCTCCTCGGCCGGCCGGGCCAGATTGTCGGTGGAGCAGACCCAAAGCGTGACCGCGCGAACACCAAGCTCGGCGCACCAGTCGAGCACCTCATCGAGCTTGCCGGCGCCCATTTCGTAGATGCGGCGGAAATCGCGCATCCCGGCAAGCCGCGCCTGGCGGCGGTTGCCGTCGAGGATGAGCCCGACATGGCGCGGCATCGGTCCCGCCCGCACCTGGTGCAGAAGCTGGGTTTCGTAGCCAGCATAAATCCACTGCCGCAGCCAGCCGGTCAGACGTGCGCCGAGCCCGCGCCAGCGGCGCGCACGGGCCGGGGCGACGGCTTGGCCAGGAGAGAACGGCGGGTAGGGGAAATCGGCAGGGCCGGACACGGACCGCCTATACCACACTCCAACCGCTGGTTGAACGAATTCCGTCCTCCGAGTCGCAAAAAATCGCCGGCCTGAGTGTGGGCCGAGACGCTTACTCGGCTGCGAGAGGCAGGGCGACAGCCTCGACTTGCATCCACACCGCCGTATCGTGAAACACCGCGCCACCCATCGGTGGCGCCGGGTCGTCGCTGGTCAGGGCGTTGATGCCAATGCCGCCCTCGAAGCATTCGCTCGGCCAGATGCTTTCGGCGACTACAACCCCCGGCTGCAACCCGTCGAAGATCCGCACCTCCAGCACCACCTCCCCGCGCTGATTGCCGAGCCGGACCTTGCCGCCGTCCACCAAGCCAAGCTGTGCCGCGTCACCCGGATGGACGAGCACGGTCGGGCGGCCTTCCCGCCCGCGCGATGACGGCATCTCGGTGAAGCTGGTGTTGAGGAAGCTGCGCGCCGGCGCGGTAACGAGCTGGAAGGGCCGCTCGACGCTGAGCGGATCACCGATAGCGAAATGGTCCGGCAGGCGCGGCATCCGCGCGTGATCAGGGCCGATGCGCGCCCAGTCGGGGGCGAAGCGGAACCGGCCGCCCGGCTGCGGAAAGCCGGTGAGGCAATGCGACTTGTTCGAACGGCTGGGCCGCATCGACCCAGCGTTGCGCGAGGACGGTTTGCGCATCCGGCCAGCCTGAGGCGCACAGGGTGGCATCGATCATGTCCCAGGCGGTCATCCGGAAGCCCGGATGCTGCGCGCCGAGCCGGGCGGCCAGCGCGTTGATCACCTCGTGGTTCGAGCGGCACTCACCCGGCGGATCGATCAGCTTAGGCCCGATCTGGATATGCGTGTGGCCGCCAGCCTGGTACAGGTCGTCGTGCTCCATGAACATCGTTGCCGGCAGCACGATATCGGCCCAGCGCGCCGTTTCGGTCATGAACTGCTCGTGGATGCAGACGAACAGATCCTCGCGGGCGAAGCCGCGGCGCACGCGGTTGCTGTCGGGGCAGACCGTGACCGGGTTCTGGTTCTGGATGAATAGCGCGTGCACTGGCGGTCCGTCGCCCAGCTCCCGCCGGTCCCCGGTGAGCACGCTGCCGATGCGGCTCATGTCCATCTCGCGCACGCTGAGGTCGCGGACATCGAGGCCCTCGATCAGCGTCTTGTCCCAATGATAGATACCGCGATGGCTCCATAGGGCGCCGCCGCCTTCGTGCTGCCAGGCGCCGCTAACCGTCGGCATACAGGTAACGGCGTGCAGGTTGGCGGCCCCGTTGCGCTGGCGAGAGAAGCCGTAGCCCAGCCTGATATAGCTGCGCCTGGTGGACCCGTAGAGGCGGGCGAAGGCCTCGATCTGCTCGACAGGCAGACCGGTGATCGCGGAAGCCCAGCCGGGCCCGCGGGAGGCGAGATGGCGCTCCAGTTCGTCGGGGCAATCCGCGTACCGCGCCATATAGGCGCGGTCGGCCCAGCCGTCGCGGAAGGCGACATGCATCACTGCGCAGGCCAGCGCGCCGTCGGTGCCGGGCCGGAGCGCAAGGTGCATGTCGGACACCGCCGCCGTGGCGTTCCTATAGGGATCGACCACAACCAGTTTCGCCCCACGCTCCTTCCGTGCGCGGGTGACATGGGTCATGACGTTGACCTGCGTCGAAACCGCGTTGCAGCCCCAGATCACGATCAGGTCGGATTTCGCCATCTCGCGCGTATCCGGCCCCACATAGCCGCCGACGCCGGCCGCCAGCCCGGCCTCGCAGATCGAGGTGCAGATCGTCAGTTTCTGACGGGAGTAGCGCATCGCATGGCGCAGGCGGTTGATGCCGTCGCGCTGCACCAGCCCCATCGTGCCGGCGTAGTAGAACGGCCAGACCGCTTCAGAGCCGTGTTCGGCGGCGATCTCGGTCAGGCGTTCAGCAGTACGGTCGAGCGCCTCGTCCCAGGTGATTTCGCGGAACCGCCCCGAGCCTTTCGAGCCGGTGCGCAGCAACGGACGGGTAAGCCGGTCGGGGTGATGGATGCGCTCGGCGTACCGCGCGACTTTCGCACAGATCACGCCGGCGGTGTAGGTATTGGCTGCCGCGCCATGGACTGCGCCGATGCGCGCGCCGTCCAGCACCTCGACTTCGAGCGCGCAGGTGGACGGGCAATCGTGCGGACAGGCCGAGGAACGTACCTCGCGCATCAGCTTCGGTAATCAGGCGTGTCGTGCTCGATCAGGTCGAGCGCGGCCTGCCACACCATCGCGTAGTGCTCATCGTCTTCGGTATCCCGGAATTGCTCCGAGGTGAACCGGCAGACCTCTTCCGGCGGAATGATCAGCTCGCTGCCGCCGGCGAGCGCGGCGACCTGGGCCTGGCACGCGCGTTCCAACATGTAGGTCGTCATGAACGCATCTGGAATCGACGTGCCGCACATCAGCAGACCGTGGTTGCGTAGAACCATCGCCTTGTGCGGGCCGAGGTCTTTCACCAGCCGCTCGCGTTCGTCGAGATCGAGCGCGATGCCCTCGTAGCCGTGGTAGCCGAGCCGGCCGTAGAATTTCAGCGCGTGCTGGCTGATCGGCAGCAACCCGTGTTTCTGCGCGGAGACAGCGATTCCGGCGGCGGTATGCGTGTGGACGACGCAGATCAGGTCCGGCCGCGCCATGTGGATGGCAGAATGGATGGTGAAGCCGGCGGCGTTGACCGGTTTGCTGCGAGCCTCGCCTTCCTCCACCACATTGCCGGCGAGATCGATTTTCACCAGATCCGAGGCCCGCATCTGATGGAAGTTGACGCCGTATTTGTTGATCAGGAAGTGGTGCTCGGCACCGGGCAGGCGGGCGCTGATATGCGTGTAGATGAAGTCAGTCCAGCGATGGTGCGCGACTAGCCTATACAGCGCCGCGAGGTCGCAGCGGAGTTGCCATTCGGTGTCGGAGACACCGGTCAAGCGGGTGGAGGGGGAGATGACGTTCATGGGGTAAGACCCGTTCCATCATTGTTCACGAATGATTGCGGCTGCCCTAGACCGAGTCAACGCCCGCCAAATCGGGCATAAAGTACGCACGGTTGTGTGATGTGTGCGCTCTAGCCTCTTGGATGATTCCATCGACCTCGTGAACGGCTGCCAGTGAGCTATCTAGGGGAATATGCGGTTTGAGTTCAGTTAGGCTCCCGGCTCTCTCTCGTACAGAAGCGCCGTCTCGTCCGTGTTTGGTGACATAAAATGCGGTAGCAAATCGCTCTAGGTCTGCTACGCCCTTATTGCCGAGTTTTGTTGTAACGAAAGCAATACTGCGTTCATAGTTAGCTAACGTTTTAGACGAGAGTTGGCGTATATATCGACTTTGCCCTGTAGGAACAATCCTGGGGCCATAAGGCCATTGCGCCTCAAGAGTGATGAGACCATCTGCCCGCAACCCCGTCAATTCGTCCCTAAGGTCAAACGAAAAGGGGCCATGCTTGTACAGGATAAACTCGAAGCCGAACGGCACTCCCATTAATTCCTGGAGAAAGAGAGCCGCTTTTTGGACGTGAGTTTCCCCGCACCAACTGCCGGCTGTGCGTAGCTGCTCTATTAACTGCGTTAGCAGTGCCGCTCTCTTAAGTCGGTCCATCATCCGCCTCCTCTTCTTTGGGTTTGATGATATCGTTTCGGTTCTTGCTTAGCCATGTTGCAACTTCGGCAATCTTGGATCGATCGGAGAATACAAAATCCACGGATACAACAGGAACATCGTTCAAAGTCTTTGAAACCACAAGAGATGAGGCAACCTCACCCGAGCGCATTCGCACAGGAAAGTCGGGAGCACCGCTCTTCTGGAGATAGCGGTCGTGACGGAAGTATTCAGCCCCAAATCTTTCCTGTGCCGCTGCGAAGATGGCGCTGCCCGCCTCTGGATTGATCTGAATGTCCGATGGGCTTCGTTCGTATAAAAGCTTGAAGTGCTCGCGGCGCATGATGCGACGCGCATGAGTGTGACCAGGTTTATTCTCGTCAAATGCGGCTTGCAGAAGCGCTGCGGTTACCTCGTTGTCAGTCATGGCTAGATGACTCTCAATCGCGACTGAGAAGGCGCCGTCATTCAGCCACGCGCTCAGGAAATCCTTCAAATGGATATCATATACCCTGCGAATTGGGTGAAAGTAGACCTGAGAGTACATGAAATAGCGAGCTAGCATCAGCGCTTCCGCGGATTGTATCCCTCCCTCTTCAACCCCAAGGGCCGGCTCGTCGGAATCGTCGTGATTTTCGATGGGCGCCGTGGGCAATATACGAAGCGTATCGATCAGTCGGTAGTGATCGAATTGTCCATAGGCGACGCCAGCGTGATGCGAATCGCGCAAAAGATAGTCCATTCGATCGACGCCGAAGGCATCCCCGACGACGATTTCCGAGAGAATTGTATCCCATACCGAAAACTGTATATCTTTCGCCTTCTTTGGTCCCACCGCCAGCTTCATAACATCTGTATGCCGGAGCGGAGGAGTCATGCTACTCCAGATTGCCTTCATCTCTGGGCTTCCAATGAGCTCACACGTTAGCCGCTCGTGATCCCATCCCTCCGGCAAAAGCTCCCTTTCAGCAGCGTGTGAAAACGGTAAATGGCCGAGGTCATGGCATAGGGCAGCCATACGCAGCGCCCGTCGCCAGTAGCGCAACTCATCGTCGTTATCGAGCGGCGGCAACAAGCCGCGAACGGGTTCTCTTACATTGGCATGATCGGTAACTACATCAAATACACGGCTCGCAAGCTCCATCACACCGAGGGAATGCTCAAAGCGCTTATGCGTAGCCCCAGGATACACAAGATAAGTCAGCGCCAACTGGTGTATATGTCGCAATCTCTGGAAGGGGCGCGAATTGAGCACTTCGCGTTCGTGATTATCCAACCGGACGAACACGTGAACCGGATCGCGTATCTCGTGAATATTCTTCGGCATGATCAGCGGCGGTTCTGGCTTCGTCCCCACGTTCGCGGTTCGCGAGATCCGGAGATGAGACCCCGGCCCTCAGGTAGCACAGCGCGCGATTCGCGTCTTAGGATACCGTTCCTCCACTTTGAGGGCAACACGCTTTGTCCGCGAGCCCCGGTCCGGACCACCGAAAGACAGGAAAGAATCCTGGCGCCCGGGAGTATTGAATCTTGCTGCGTCTTCTGGCGCCAACGCGAATCAATCTTACGAATTTGTCCTGCCAAGCTTCGCATAGCTCGGCCGGGTGCCGTTTCAAGAGCATGGCTGCGCCCAAATCCCACGCCCGTCGTCATCTCAACTTCAGTGAATCTCCCCCGCTTTCCGGATCGCCTCCCGCAACTTGGCCGGGGTGAACGCCGGATCGCGGCAGACATCCAAGATCACCTTCTCCCGCCGCCCGATCAGCTCGATCGCCGCCGGCAGCTTCTTCACCGCATCCGCCGGCACCACCACGGCGCCATGCCGGTCGGCATGCACCACGTCGTCATGCGTCACATTCATTCCGTGCACGTTCACCGGCTTGCCAAAATCGACCATGTGCACCCAGGCATGGCTCGGCCCGACCGAGCCGCCGATGATCTGGAACCCCTCGGCCCAGGCGTCGATGTCGCGATACGATCCGTTGGTGACGCAACCAAGCGCGCCCAGCGCCTTGTGCACGGTGGAGTGTACCTCGCCCCACCAAGCGCCATAGCCAGGCGTATCATCGAGGTCCTGCAGCACGATAATAGTCGGCAGATCGGCACCCGCCACATAGTCGTACCAGGCGACGCGATCCGCCACCTTCCCGCGCGGCTGCTCCTTCGCGCGGATCATGCCCACCCGCGCCAGGCCGACGATCGGCGGCAGCTTCGGCTCGATCGGCACCAGCGGATGCGTGGTGAAGCCCATCGCCCGGCGCTCCGGGCTCGTCAGTTCCAGCCCGTTGCAGATCGTCGGCGTGTCCCATTGCTTGAGCACGTCGAGGTCAGCCTGGGTGAACGGCCGCTCTGGCATGGACGGTCCTCTCCTTGAAAGTCGGGACAATTCGGGCAAGCTCGCCGGCATGAAACCCACGATTGCCAAGGGCGGCAAGGCCATCTACGGCGCCCCGCTCGGCATCCTGATGCTCCAAGCGCGCTTTCCCCGTATTCCAGGCGATATGGGGAACGCGACCACATGGCCCTTCCCGGTGCTGTATCGTGTTGTGCAGGAGGCAACGCCGGAGCGGGTGGTGCTGAACGGGGCGGCCGGTCTGCTCGACGCGTTCCTCGATGCGGCGGCTGAGCTGGTGGCCCACGGCGCCGAGGCGATCACCACCAATTGCGGCTTCCTCTCGCTGTTCCAGCGCGAGCTGGCCGCGCATGTCCGCGTCCCGGTAGCGACCAGCGCGCTGATGCAGGTGCCGTGGGTGCAGGCGATGCTGCCGCCGGGCAAGCTTGTGGGTGTGATTACCGTGTCGGCCGGTACGCTCACGCCGCGCCATCTGGAAGCGGCCGGCGTGCCGGCGGATACGCCGATTGCTGGCACCGAGAATGGTCGCGAATTCTTCCGTGTGCTGATCCGCGGTGAAAGCGAGGACATGGATGTCGATCTCGCCGCCGCGGACATTCTGCAGGCCGGTCAGGAGCTGGTGCGCCATCATGATGGGATCGGCGCCATCGTGCTGGAATGCACGAACATGCCGCCCTACGCGCATCTGCTGCGGGAAGCGCTCGGCGTGCCGGTCTATGACATCTATTCGCTGATCACCTGGATGCATGCGGGGCTGCGGCCGCGCGACTTCGGAAGCGTTGCGGCGCGTACGGCGTGGGATCGACCACCGGCTTAGCGCCGGACACGAGGTCGGCCACCAGCCGCCCGGTCAGCGCTCCTGCCGCCAATCCGATATGGCCGTGCCCGTAGGCGTGGATCACATCGGCGCAGCCCGAGGCAGGCCCGATGCAGGGCAGGCTGTCGGGCGTCGATGGCCGGTGCCCCATCCAGACCTTCACGCGCGAAGCCGGCAGATCGCGCGGCAGGCCTGGGAACATCCGCAGCGCGAAATCGCGCAAAATCTCCGCCCGGCGCCAGTTCGGCATCGCCGCCAGGCCCGCCAGCTCAACCTGCCCGGCGATCCGCAGCCCCTGCGCCATCATGGTGATCGACATCTTGCCGTCGCTCGGCATCACCGGGTGCCGCGGCCCGGTCTCGGGGTGCTCGATGATCGCGTGGTAGCCCCGTTCGGTTTCGAGGGGTACGGTATCGCCGGCCGCTGCTGCAAGGGTGCGGGAGCGAGCGCCGGCGGCAATCACCGCTGCATCGCAGGCGATCTCGCCCGCATCGGTCCGCACGGCGCGCAGGCGCTGGTCCTCCATGCGGAAGCCCAGCGCGGAGGCGCGCTTCAGCTCGGCCCCATGCACCACCGCCGAGTCCACCAGCGCCGCGACATACGCGCCGGGGTTCAGGCAATGCCCGCCATCTTCCACGAAGACGCCGAAAGTGTAGCGGCGGTCCAGCCCTGGCTCGCGCTGCCGCAAATCGTTTTCGTCGAGCTCGATCCAGCGCACGCCGTTTTCTCGGCGCAGGCGCCAGGCGAGCGCCTCCGCCTCGAACGCGGCGCGGTCGGGAAACACATAGAGCTGACCTTGTTGCTTGATCAGCTCACCGACGCCGGCTTCTTCGGCCAGACGGCGGTGCCGTTCGGGGGCGCGCTCCACCAGCGGGCGCAAGGCGCGAGCCGTGGCGGATACTTGGGCAGTGGTCGCCCCCGCGCGCAGGAACCGCAGCAGCCACGGCGCGAGGCGTGGCAGGTACGTCCAGCGGATCGTCAGCGGCCCGAGGGGATCGGCGAGCCAGCCCGGCACCCTGCGCCAGATACCCGGCAGCGACAGCGGCACGACCGAGCTGGGACTGAGCCAACAGCCGTTGCCATAGCTGGCCGCCTGCTCGCCGCCTGGCGGTCCGGGATCCAGGATCGTCACGCGATTTCCGTCCCGGAGGAATTCCGCCGCGCTCGCGGCGCCGATTATGCCCGCTCCGATCACCACGACATGCTTCGTCATGCGAAGGGGATAACACAAAGCTTTGATTCCGGGCACGTCCGGTTGATGAGGGCGGACTCCGGGCGCACTGCCATATTGCTGCCTTCGGGAGCACACGATGGACGCACAATTTTTGCGGCAAAGGGCTGCATGGTTTCGTCAACTCGCCGGTGAAACGATCGACGAGTTGGCCCGCTCGCCGATGCTGGTTCTCGCGGCCGAATACGAACGCACCGCCTTTGCGCTGGAGGAGCCGACGAGCAGCACCGCCGCGAATGCGCGGATGGGAGCTTATCCGGACTAGAAAGAAGCCGGCCGGCTCGTGCGGTTGCCCTCACTTACCTGACCTCTCCGCCCCCGAAGGCCGGAGAGGGAACTCAGTGGTGCCGCTTCCATCGGTGGCCCCGGCGGCAATCGCCATCTGGGAGACCGCTTGCAAGCGTCATCACGCTCGCAAGCGGTTCGCCAATCCCTACCGCGTAAACCCTTCCAGCTCGTTGCCCGCCCAGGCGATCACCTGATCGATCGACTGCCCTTGTTTCAGTCGTGCCAGCATGCCGTTGTGCGTCGCGCGATTGTAGATTTGTACCGCGACGTCGGGCGGAGCCTCGGCACCGGTGATGTTCGGCTTCGCGTCGTGCCACGGGCGGATCGGATAGTTATAAACCGTGCCCTTCGGCGGCTCGACCTCCGCCCAGATCGGGAAATCCAGCATCGACGGAAACGGCGACAGGTCATAGCCCTGCACGACGTTGTCCCGCGCCTCCACCTGCTCCCGTTGCATCAGGTATTCGAGCAAATCGAAGGTCGCGGTCTTATTCGGGCTGAAGTCCCAGACACCCCAGAAATAAGTAAGCGACGGGACGAAACGGCCCGCCGAACCGGAGGGACAGGAGAAAGTCCAGCAATCCGCGGCCACTTGCGGCGCGTCGCGCTTCGCCACCGCCCAGGCGGACGGCGGATTGAAGATCAGCGCACTCTTGCCTGAGATGAGCGCTCGGTTGTTGGAAGCGTCGTCATAGCTGACCGCGTCATCGGGATAGAATTTCACCCATTGCTGCGCCTTCTCCAGGAACTGCTTCATCTTGTCGGACTTCACCTGGATCGTGCCTTCGCTGTCGATCAGCGCAGCGTCATAGGCGCGGAACATCGCGCCCACCTGGTCGATGCCGTCGGTATTGAGGTTGCTGCCGAGGCCCATCCCGAAAGTGACGCCATCCTTCTTCGCGGCTTCGGCGTATTTGAACAGCGCATCGTAAGTCCAGGTATCCTGCATCGAATTGTGCCCCGGCTGGGCAGGATACATCGCCTGGATGTCGAGCCCCTGCTTCTTGAACCAACTGATGCGCGCGCAGGGCGGCTTGGTTTGCGTGCCGGAGCTGGTCGGCAGCGCCCGCCACGTGCCCTTGATCTTCGCCATGTAAGTCGAGGTTTCATTGACCGGCCCGAATTTCGAGATCAGTCGGTTCAGCAGATCGTTGTGGTCGGCCAGCGCATCGGCGTGATTGACCACATCCCACATATACAGCGCAATACAGTCGTGGCCGGTCTTTGCCTGCGCTTCCGCCGCCGCAGTCAACAACAGCTTGTTGCCGACGCTGGTGATGAAGTCGACATGCACATCGACCATGTTTTTCTTCGCCCAGTCATCGACCTGCTGCTGCATCACCTTGTTGCCGTCCGGCACCCAGTGATCCCAAAAGCCGATGGAAACCTTCCCGGCCGCGCCGGCGGTGCGGATATGGACCAGCGGCAGTGCCGCCGCGGCAGCGCCCAGCTTCAACGCGGAGCGACGCGGCAGCCCGGACTCGTGCTTAACTCTCATGATTCGTTTCTCCCTGCGGGACCGCCACTCGCGACGGCCACCCTGACGTCATGATAAATCGGCCGACAGCGAAGGCAAATCGGTCCGGGATCGTTGCCTGAGAACGTTGATGGATTGCCTGCGTCTGCGAATCATTCGCAGGATGGCGCCGGCCCGTTGACCTTCGGCCGATGCCGCTCACATTGCCGGCCATGCGCGACTTCTCCGAGTTGTCCGAACGAGAGGTCCTCGCCCTGGCGATCGCCAACGAGGAGGAGGACAGCCGCATTTACGCCGACATCGCCGATGGACTGCGCGAGGACTATCCGGGCTCCGCGAAGGTGTTCTCGGAAATGATGGAAGAAGAGGGCGAGCACCGAAGGCGGCTGCTGGAGCTGTACCGGCACAAATTCGGCGAACATATCCCGCTCATCCGCCGCCAGGATGTGCGCGGCTTCCTCCAGCGCAAGCCGGTCTGGCAGCTCCGCCCCCTCGGCATCGACGCCGTGCGCGACCTCGCCGAGAGCATGGAGCTGGAGACCCAGCGCTTCTACCGCCGTGCCGCCGCCCGCAGTACCGATGCCTCCATCCGGGAACTGCTCGGCGACCTTGCGGAGGCCGAGGTGCAGCACGAACGCACCGCCGAGCGCCTGATCCAGGAGAATGTCCCCGGTCCGGTGCGCGCCGAAGAGGAACGCGCGGCCAGGCGGCAATTCGTGTTGCGCGTCGTGCAGCCGGGGCTCGCCGGGCTGATGGACGGTTCGGTCTCGACGCTTGCGCCGGTCTTCGCCTCGGCCTTCGCCACCGGCCGTTCGCACGATGCCTTCCTGGTCGGCCTGGCCGCGTCTGTCGGCGCCGGCATCTCCATGGCCTTTGCCGAGGCCCTGTCCGACAATGGCAGCCTGACCGGCCGCGGTGCGCCGTTGATCCGCGGGCTCATCACCGGCCTGATGACGGCGCTCGGCGGTATCGGCCATACTTTGCCCTTCCTGATCCCCAACTTCTGGACCGCGATGGTGGTCGCGGTGGCTGTCGTCGTGGCCGAGCTCGGCACCATCAGTTGGATTCGCTGGAAATACATGGACACCCCGCCATTATCGGCCACCTTCCAGGTGGCGGTGGGTGGCGCACTCGTGTTCGCCTGCGGCATTCTCATCGGCAACAGCTGAAAAACCTCTGGGGAGGAGGCGTCCGAACCAGCAAACGTTTTGTCTGTAAGGACCCGCATGACCATACGATCACGACCGGAAGACCCAACAGTCCGCCTGCAACGCTACGATACGCCGACCGTCGTCCTCCACTGGCTCACCGCCTGCCTTGTCGCCCTGCTGTGGGTGATCGGCCAGACCCGTTCCTATGTGCCCCGAGGGGCGCTGCGGACCGATTACATTTCACTGCACATAGTCCTTGGCGTGGCGCTGGCGCTGGTGCTGCTGGTCCGCGTCGTCTGGCGGCTTGAGCGCGGCCGGATGCTGCCGCCCGACGAACACTGGGTACTGGCACTGGCGGCGAGAGTGACTCATTTCGCGCTCTATCTGCTGGTGATCGCCGCCGTCCTGCTGGGCTTGGCCACCATGTGGTCGCGGGGGTCATCGATCTTCGGACTGTTTCACATCCCGAAGATGCCGGGCACCGACAACACCCTCGACCATCAGATCTTCGGCTGGCACGCGCTGGCGGCAAATGCCGTGCTGATCGTGGCGGGGCTGCACGCGGCCGCCGCCCTCGCTCACCACTACGTGCTGCGCGACGACGTGCTGGCCCGCATGGTGCCGTTCGTCCGCCGCGGACCAACGTCGCGACAACTTGGCCGAGCGCCGACCCCTGGCGAGTGACCCTCTTGTGGAGTAGTGGTCCCGCGCATGGCCCGGACCGCGACGGTCACCCGCACCACGAATGAAACGGATATCAGCCTGACCCTGGACCTCGACGGATCGGGCCAGGCGGAGATCGACACCGGCATCGGCTTTCTCGACCATATGCTCGTCGCCCTGGCACGGCATGGGCTGTTCGACCTCGCCCTCCGGGCGGCCGGCGACCTGCAGATCGACTGCCACCACACCACGGAAGACGTCGGCATCGTGCTCGGCCGGGCCTTCGCGCAGGCGATCAGCGACAAGCGCGGGATCTTCCGCTTCGGCCATGCTGTGATCCCAATGGACGAGGCACTGGCCGAGGTCGTGGTGGATTTCTCCGGCCGTCCGTTCCTCGCCTGGGACGTCCCCTTCGAGCGGCAGCGGATCGGCGAGCTGGATACCGAACTGTTCGAGGAGTTCTTCCGCGCCTTCGCTACGAACGCCGCGGTCACGCTGCATGTGGCACGACGCGCCGGGCACAATGCGCATCACGTCGCGGAGGCCTGTTTCAAGGCCGCGGCGCGGGCCCTGCGCATGGCGGTCGAGATCGACCCGCGCGCGGAAGACGCGATCCCGTCCACCAAGGGCTCTCTGTGAGGATCTACACCGCGCATCTGCGCCCCCGCAGCGAGCCGTTACTGGTGCGCGAAGGTTTCTCCTGGGGCGCGCTGCTGTTCGGCGGCTTATGGCTGCTGGTCCACCGCGCCTGGATTGCCGGCGTACTGGCGCTGGCCGCAGGCGTGCTGATCGGCGCCTTCGCGGGGGGCGCAGCGCGTGCCGTGCTGGAACTCGGCCTCGCCGTTCTGCTCGGGCTGATCGGCCGCGACCTGCTGCGCTGGTCGCTGGATCTCCGCGGATACACGATGGCCAAGGTGCTGGCGGCCCAGGATGCCGACGCCGCATTGGCGCGCCTGCTGACCGCGCGGCCCGATCTTGGCGCCGCCTACATGCCGCCGGATTTAGCGCGATGACGATCGCCGTGGTGGACTATGGCAGCGGCAACGTGGCCTCTGCATCGCGCGCCTTGGTGCTCGCCGCGGAGCGAGCGGGCATCGCCGATAACGTCGTCGTCACCGCCGATCCGGAGCGTGTGGCCCGCGCCAGCCGCATCGTCCTGCCCGGCCAGGGTGCATTCGCCGATTGCTGGCGCGGCCTGCACCAGGCGTGCGGCCTGGCCGAAGCCATCGAGGCGGCCACTGGCACCGGCACGCCCTTCCTGGGCATCTGTGTCGGCATGCAGCTCATGGCCGAACGCGGGCTGGAGCACGCGGTGACGCCGGGCTTCGGCTGGATGCAGGGCGAGATCGCCGCAATGAACCCGCGCGGGCTGCGGCTGCCGCAGATGGGCTGGAACGCGCTGCACTTCGCCGCCGGCGCGCATCCTTTGCTGGACGGGCTCGAGCCGGGGGACCACGCGTATTTCGTGCATAGCTATGCGTTGGCGGGGGCCCGCCCCGCCCAGGTGATTGCAACGACCGACTATGGCGGGCCGGTCGCGGCCATTGTCGCCGCCGGCAATCGCGCCGGCACGCAGTTCCATGTGGAAAAAAGCCAGGCCGTCGGCCTGCGGATCCTGATGAACTTCCTTCGATGGACACCCTGAATGGCAGAGGCACCGGCCGAGACGGCCCCGCAGCTAGCCGTTGAGCGGGCGACCGCTTTCACCGACGACGACCTGCATGCCCTTTGCGAGGCCACCCATGCGGCAATCATCGAAGGCGGCGGCTTCGGCTGGGTCCACCCGCCGGGTCGCCGCTCTCTGGAAAGCTATTACCGCGGCGCGCTGCTGGTACCGGAACGGCAGTTGTTCCTGGCGCGGCTGAACGGCGTGATCGTCGGCGCCGCCCAGCTCGTGCGCCCGCCCCGCAATAACGAGGCCCAGGCCTTCTCCGCCACCCTCATGCACTCCTTCGTAGCCCCCTATGCGCGCGGGCACGGCATGGCTCGGATGTTGACCCTGCAGGTCGCCGAGGCAGCACGGGCAATCGGCTATCACGTGCTGAACCTCGATGTGCGGGAGACGCAGACCGCGGCGATACGCCTCTATGAATTGCTCGGCTTCGTTCGTTGGGGCGTGCATCCGTCTTATGCCAGGGTCGGCGGCAAGACCGTCCGCGGCTTTTATTATTACAAGCTGCTGAAACCGACCACGCGCCGACGCGAGGCGCCTGAGTGACTGGCCTCACGCTTTATCCGGCAATCGACCTCAAGGACGGGCAGTGCGTGCGCCTGCGTCGTGGCGAGCTCGACCAGGCGACGGTTTATGCCGACGATCCTGCGGCACAGGCCCGCGCCTGGCAACGAGCGGGGTTCACTTGGCTGCACGTCGTCGATCTGAACGGCGCCTTTGCGGGCCGCCCGGCCAACGCTGCGGCGGTGAAGGCGATCCTCGATGCGGTGTCGATCCCGGTGCAGCTTGGCGGCGGTATCCGCGACATCGCGGCAATCGAGCGCTGGCTGGCAGAAGGCGTGACACGCGTCATCCTCGGCAGCGCCGCGGCAAAGGCACCGGCTTTCCTGCGCCTGGCGTGCCGCGACTTCCCCGGGCGCATCGCGGTCGGCATCGACGCCCGCGACGGCATGGTGGCGACCGACGGATGGGCGGAGACATCTTCTCTGTCGGCGACCGATTTGGCGCGCCAAGCCGAGAATGCCGGCGCGTCGGCGATCATCCACACCGATATCGGCCGCGACGGGATGCTGACCGGACTCAATCTGGAGCAAACGGTCGAGCTGGCCCGCCATGTGACAATTCCGGTGATCGCCTCGGGCGGAGCGAGCTCGCTGGACGATCTGGCCGCGCTCCGGCAAGCGGCAGCCGGGACCAGCATCGCCGGGGTCATCGTCGGCCGCGCTCTTTATGACCAACGCATCGACCCTGCGGCCGCACTCGCCCTGTTGAGCAACTGAAGCGGCTGCGCATCGACAAATTCACAGCTTGTTCGCTGACTCGTGCGCATTTGCCCACCACATGGCGCTCCTTGGGCCCGTGCTGGTGCTTTCTCGCTTGCAACGCCCACGACGAGACCGTGTACAAAGTGACCGAATGCTGAAGCTGCGGATCATCCCGTGCCTGGACGTGAAGGACGGCCGTGTCGTCAAAGGGGTGAATTTTGTTTCCCTCCGCGATGCCGGCGATCCGGTCGAACAGGCGGCGGTTTACGACGACGCCGGCGCGGACGAGCTCTGTTTCCTCGACATCACCGCCAGCCACGAGAACCGCGACACGATCTACGACGTGGTCTCGCGCACCGCCGCGCGGGTGTTCCTGCCACTGACCGTCGGCGGCGGCGTGCGCTCGATCGAGGATATGCGACGGCTGCTGCTATGCGGCGCGGATAAATGCAGCATGAATTCGGCGGCCGTGGCGCGGCCTGAACTGGTGCGGGAAGCCGCCGAGAAATTCGGCAGCCAGTGCGTCGTCGCCGCGGTGGACGCCCGGCGGAAAGGCGCGGGCTGGGAGGTGTTCACGCATGGCGGCCGGCGCGGCACCGGGCTGGATGCGGTGGAATGGTGCGCGCGCCTGGCCACACTGGGCGCGGGGGAAATCTTGCTGACCAGCATGGACCGCGACGGCACTGGTCTCGGGTTCGATCTCGATCTGCTGCGCGCCGTATGCGGACGGGTGCGCCTGCCGGTGATCGCCTCGGGCGGCGTCGGTCAGCTCGCACATTTTATCGACGGCGCGCGCGCCGGGGCCACCGGCCTGTTGGCGGCGAGCGTGTTTCATTTCGGCACATTCAGCATAGCTGAAACAAAAACGGCCCTCGCCGCGGCGGGGCTTCCAGTGCGTTTACCCCGCAAGGTCGCCTGAGGCGAAGCGATGGCCAAACCCTCCAAGAAGAAAACCGTCAAGCGCCCGCCCGAGAAACTGAAGCGGCGCAAACCCGCCAAGGCAAAGCTAACGCGCACACCGGGTGTGCTTGCCAATGGGGCCGAGGCACGCGGGCCCGTGCTTGCGTCCGCGGTCGAGCCAGACTCGACCGTGCTCGACCGGCTGTTCGCGGTCGTGCTGGAGCGGCGCAAAGCCGATCCGGCGGTAAGCCATTCAGCGCGGCTGCTGGCGCGCGGCCGGGACAAAGTGGCGCAGAAATTCGGCGAGGAAGCGATCGAGTGCCTGATCGAGACCGTGGCCGGCAACCGCGACGCGGTGGTAACCGAAAGCGCCGACGTCCTCTACCACCTGCTGGTCCTGTGGGTGGCAAGCGGCGTGGACGCCGAGGAAGTCTGGGCCGAGCTGAAACGGCGGGAAGGGATCAGCGGTATCGCCGAGAAGGCCGCCCGCGCACGCGACCTGCCGGTTGCCTTCGGCCCGCAGACGACGAAAATCCCCTGATCGCACGTAAGCAGGGGAGGCCGGGATGCCGGTGAGCGGGCTGGGGGCCTACGACGAGACTAACATCTTCGCCCGCATCCTGCGCGGCGAGATTCCCTGCAAGAAGGTCTATGAGGACCAGTGGGCGCTGGCGTTTCACGACATCAACCCGCAAGCGCCGGTGCACGTCCTGATCGTGCCCAAGGGCCGCTACGTCTCCTTCGCCGATTTCAGCACCGCGCCGGCTGAGGAGGTCGCCGGGTTCATGCGCGCGGTCGGGACCATAGCGAAGGAGCTCGGACTGGAGGTCGAGGGCTATCGCCTGCTGGCGAATATGGGCGGACATGCTGGCCAGGAAGTGCCGCATTTCCACATGCATCTGTTTGGCGGCCGGCCATTGGGCCGGATGCTGCCGCCGGTCTAGAGCGTGATCGCTTGAGGCGAACACGTCGGAAAGCGTGAATCACGCTCTCAAGCAAAGAGTTTGAGGAGGATCGCTTCGCCGACCAGAAGCGATCCTCCACTGACGCCGATTGCATCGGCCGGCCGAACGCGCTTCCCTGCGGCTCCCGCTGGAGGACATGCTGATGGCCGATGACAACATGATGAAACAGATGTCCGGCAAGGACGGCTTCATCGCCGCGCTCGACCAGAGCGGCGGATCGACGCCGGGCGCTTTGCGCCTCTACGGCATCCCGGACACCGCCTATAGCGGTGAAGCCGAGATGTTCCGCATGATGCATGAGATGCGGGTTCGCATCATCACCGCGCCCTCCTTCACCGGCGACCGGGTCATCGGCACCATCCTGTTCGAGCGCACGATGGACGGCGAGGCAAAGGGGACGCCCGTACCCACGTTTCTGTGGGAACAGCGCGGCGTCGTTCCCTTCCTCAAGGTCGATAAGGGGCTCGAGCCCGAGAAGGACGGCGTCAGCATGATGAAGCCGATGCCGGATCTCGACGCGCTGCTCACGCGCGCAGTGAAGCTCGGCATTTTCGGCACCAAGATGCGCTCGGTCATCAATCTGCCCTCGAAGGAGGGCATCGCCGCCAACGTCAAGCAGCAGTTCGACATCGCCGCGCAGATCGCCCGCCACGGGCTCATGCCGATCATCGAGCCCGAGGTCCTGATCAAGAGCCCCGACAAGGCCGGCGCCGAAGCCATCCTGTTGTCGGAACTGACCCGCCACATCGATGCTTTGCCGGAAAGCCGGCAGGTCATGCTCAAACTCACGCTGCCCGAAACCCCCGACCACTATTTGTCCCTGGTGAAACATCCGCGCATCCTGCGGGTCGTGGCCCTCTCCGGCGGCTACACCCGCGCCGACGCCTGCAAGCGCCTCGCCGCCAATCACGGCATGATCGCCAGCTTCTCCCGCGCTTTGGTCCAGGACCTCCGGGTGTCGATGGACGATAAAACGTTCAACACCGCGCTGGCCGAAGCCATCGAGGAGATCTACCAGGCCTCCACGGTGAAGCACTGATCCGTGCGGTCGGCGCTATGCGTCTTCCTGCTGATCGCGGCATCGGTCACGGCGCAGGCGGCTCCTCCGCGGGACCCGTCCTCTCTCTGCGAGCAGGCGATCCGCACCGCGGAGGCAATCGGCCACACTCCGCCCGGACTGTTGGCGGCCGTCGGCCAGGTGGAGAGCGGCCGGCCTGACCCAGGCACCGGCGCCATGCGCCCCTGGCCCTGGACCATCGACGCCGACGGCATCGGGCAGTTCTTCGCGACGAAGGCGCAGGCCGTCGCCGCTGTCGCAGCGTTGCAGGCACAGGGCGTGCGGTCGATCGATGTCGGCTGCATGCAGGTCAACCTGATGCACCACCCGGAGGCGTTTGCCTCGCTCGATCAGGCTTTCGATCCCGCCGCCAACACAGTCTTCGCCGAGCGTTTCCTGAACGCGCTGTACCGCCGCACCGGAAACTGGCCCAGCTCAGTGGCCGCATATCACTCCGAAACACCGCAGATCGCCGCGGATTACCAACACCGGGTCCTGGTGACATGGCACCAGCACGTGCCGACCGTTACCAGCGGCGGCGGCCTGGTCTATGTGGATAGCGGTTTCGTCTATGGCGCCTTCGGCTCAACCGGCCGCGTTTATGGACTTATCCTGCCGGGCCGATGAGGTGGGGGGATACCCTACAATGCGCAATTCGCAGCTCTACGAGCGCGATTTCTACGCCTGGGCGAACGAGCAAGCCGCCCTGCTGCGCGCGGGACGGCTATCCGAAGCTGATATCGAGCATATCGCCGAGGAGATCGACAGCATGGGCCGGCACCTGCTCAAGTGGCAGTTTCAACCCGGCCTACGGAGCAATAACTGGCGCAACACGATCCGTGCGCAGCGTATCAGCCTGGCCTCCCACATGAAGGACAACCCGAGCCTGAAGGCGGTGCTCGACGAGGCCATTTCCGAGAGCTACCGCATTGCCCGGCTGCAAGCGGAGAGCGAAACGGGCTTGCCGGAAGACACTTTCCCGCCCGCGTGCCCGTGGTCATTTGAGCAGATAATCGCCGATGATTTCTGGCCCGGCGAAGCGGCGTAGGCGTCGGCTGTTCGGCGGAAGCGGGGAAGCAATCTCCGGGCAGAACCGGCCCTGCCGTTCAGCAGATGACGGCTGCAAAGCCGGGCCGCCGATACCAGCGGCACCAGGCCATGACCCATCCCTCCGTTGTCATCGCGAGGCCCGCAGGGCCGTGGCGATCCAGGCGAGCCGCTCCGAACCGCGGGCGGGCGGATCGCCACGCACCTTCGGAGCGGCGCGACGACGCAGGTCTCGATCAGCTTGCACTCTATGGCCGCCCGAAGCGGCGTAGGCGTTGGGCTGCTCGCTATTCGTCACTGCGACCTCCGCGGAAGCGGCGAGGCAATCTCCACCGTCATTTGGATTTATATTGCCCCCTTCGCGAATCGCTTCGCCGCTCTGCCCTGCAACACGTCACGCATGTGCGGCAGAGGCCCGGGCATCCACGTCTTTTCGCCATGACATCGGGTATTGATTCCGGCCAAAACCGGTCCTGCCGTTCAGCAGATGACGGCTGCAAAGCCGGGCCGCCGATACCAGCGGCACCAGGCCATGACCCATCCCTCCGTTGTCATCGCGAGGCCCGCAGGGCCGTGGCGATCCAGGCGAGCCGCTCCGAACCGCGGGCGACGGATCGCCACGCACCTTCGGAGCGGTGCGATGACGCAGGTCTCGATCTGCTCCCGCTGGTATCATGCGCAACGTCGCGCACTGCACTCGATGGCACCGCGATCTCAGGGCCTCTCCAACCGCGCCAACACCGCCAAACTTCGCTCGAGTGCTGCGCCGAACCGCGCCGCATTCTCCTGCGCCAGCCGGCGACGGATCTCCACCGCCTCGCTTATCGCCGCCAGCGCGCCCGCATTGTCCCCGGCATCGCTCAGCCGGAGCGACAGGTTGTTGAGGCCCATCGCGAGATCAGGCGCGAACCGCGCCGCATTCTCCTGCGCCAGCCGGCGATAGGTCTCCACCGCCTCGCGTATCGCCGCCAGCGCGCCCGCATTGTCCCCGGCATCGCTCAGCCGGTTCGACAGGTTGTTGAGGCTCAACGCGAGATCAGGCGCGAACCGCGCCGCATTCTCCTGCGCCAGCCGGCGACGGATCTCCACCGCCTCGCTTATCGCCGCCAGCGCGCCCGCATTGTCGCCGGCATCGCTCAGCCGGAGCGACAGGTTGTTGAGGCTCATCGCGAGATCAGGCGCGAACCGCGCCGCATTCTCCCGCGCCAGCCGGCGATAGGTCTCCACCGCCTCGCGTATCGCCGCCAGCGCGCCCGCATTGTCGCCGGCATCGCTCAGCCGGAGCGACAGGTTGTTGAGGCTCAACGCGAGATCAGGCGCGAACCGCGCCGCATTCTCCTGCGCCAGCCGGCGACGAATCTCCACCACCTCGCGTATCGCCGCCAGCGCGCCCGCATTGTCGCCGGCATCGCTCAGATGGACGGATAGATTGTTGAGGATAAGAGCCCGTTCCTCGCTGGCCGGCTGTACTCCTTCCAACAAGGCGCGCCCAATGGCGACGGACACAGGGCTAAGGCGAAATCCCCTCGCATCGGAATCGAACAAGCTTCTCCACAGCTTTGCGCGTTCCGGCTGGCCGGTTACCGCCGCAACCATGCAGCCCTGCACGCGCCGCTCCGCCGGACCGCGCAGTGTCACAATGTCATGCAGCCGCCGGTCGATCAGTTCCACTTGCAGCGACCCAGGATCACTCAATGTCTCCCAAATCCACGCCGGACCCCGGTCGTCCGCATCCTCGATCACCTGCCGCAACAGCTCGGCTGCGACAATATCCGGCGCCGGCGCCGAAACACGATCCCCGTGCATCAGTCCTGCCGCGCGCACCGCATCGACAACCTGCGTCGGCACCGGCGTGCCGATCTCCAGCTCCGGTACTGCCAGCCGCCGCAGCGCCGCTGCATCCAGCCCGTCGCGCAGTGCCGCCAGCCCCACCAGGCGCGAGGCTCCGCCGAGACTTGCGGGGGCACTCGGCCGGAAACCGACCGCTGCGCCGGCGGCATCCAGGCGCTTGCGTTCCCGTTCAACCAGCTCACCAACGATCTTTCCCGCGCGAAGCCCGAGTGTATTCGCCGGCTCATCGACCAGATGAATTGCCGCCGCCGTGATGAACAGCGGCAATGCATGCAAGTCCGGTTCCTGCCGCAACCACGCCAGAAACGCCGTTTCATCCACAACCGGTGCGGCACGGCGGCGATGCGCCGCCAGCCGGGCCGCAGCGTCACGGAACAAGCTCAGCGCGGTCTCCGGGGGCAGCGCGCCGATCCCCACTTCCTGTGCGTCGCACAGCGTTGTGGCGCCGCAGTCGTCGATCATGCGGCTCCATTCGCTGAGTGGTCTGCGGCTGAGCAGCAGCAACCGGATCGGCGCCGGAGGAGGCGCCATGCGCGCTGCCTCCCGCAACAGGCTTTCGACTTCCTTCGGCCAGGCCTCGGGGTAGTCGAGAATGATGAACAGCCCGCTCCGCGACAACGGCAGCGTCGTCGCACGTTCCAGCGCCGCGAAGCCGGCATGCCATCCGGTCAGCGCCTCGGCGACCTCGGCGGCGAGCCGCGTCTTGCCGGCGCCACCGGGCCCGACCAGGAAACGAATTCGCAGCCGCGGCCCGGTCCGCGCCCATTCCAGGAGCGAACGCTTTTCCGCCTCCCGCCCGTGCAGTTCGGTGACGAGGCGCGACTTCCACGACAGCAGGTTGAATATTTCGAATGGTGAACCCGCCTCGGGCAGCGCCTCGGTCCATGGGATCGTCGGTGGGGCAGGCGGTGGCCCGGCACCGAAAACCTGATAGACAATGCCCGAGTTGCCGCCGACAATGACATTGCCAACGATATCGCGCGCTCTCAGCCGGCTGATCCAACCGAAAAGCCAGCCCGGCATCACTTTTTCCAGATGTCCCATGCGAATTGCGCCGCTGCCACCAGCACGCCAACGATCCCGATCGCCCACGCAACCCGATCCGGCTGTGACCGCTCGCCCGGCTGCGAGCCGAGCGGCGCAGAAAAGGTCTGGTTTATCGTGCCACTGCTATCGCCGACTTGCACATTGCCGGTGATGTTGCGCGCTCTGATGCTATACGATCGCTGGCGAAGCACCCAGATGCCAAGCGCCACGACAACAAGAACCGCGCCCGCAATGTATCCAGCCATCGTGCCGACGCTCCCCTGCGGCATCTTGCCGGCCGCACCAACTCAGAAGCTACGGTCCTGGGACGCTCCCTGTCCACATAGTGGTTCGCCGTTTACAGATGCTGGGCCACAGGTCGATCCAAGACCATGCATCACGGACTGCTCCGCCTCGATCCAATCCTGCTCGGTTGGCGACTGGCACAAAACCATTCCGCAAATGTGCGACTATCGTAGCCCTTGCGGCGGGTGCCTGAGAACGTCAGCTTCGACCCGCCCGACGATCTGATTCAGGCACTCATCGCCAGTGAAGCGACGACGCTCTCGATCGCGTTATCTCCCTAGTCGCGCAATAAGACGACCCTGAGAACCACCTCCATGGCCCCTGCCGACTAACCCTGACACAGCACCCGCGCGCATAGGCGGGAAACCGCGGTGGTTCGGAACCGTTGACCGGGAATGTTCCTCGTCTGGATTCTGTTATTCGGCCTTTATCTGCTCTTCGTCGGCCAGGCGACGATCGCGGAGCTGGTAGCCGCGCTCGTCACCAGCGGATTGGCGGCCGCCTATCACTGGTACGTGCGCACCAAAGCGCACCGGCGCTTCCGTTTCGCGGCGCCTTGGCTGCGTCTCGGCCTGCGCGTCGCGCGCGCGCTTGCCAGGGACACGGCTCTGGTCGGCTGGGGCCTGACCCGCGCCATTCTCGGCCGTATGGTGCGCGGCGGTCTGACCCGCCAGCCATTTCAGGCCGGCGGACACACGCCGCAGGCCGCGGCGCATCGCGGCATCGACATGCTCGCCGCTTCGATCGCGCCCAACAGCTACGTCATCGACGTGCCGGAGCCGCCGCGTGGCCTGCTGATGCACCGGCTGGTGCCGCGCCCGCCAGCGGAGGACCACGAATGGCCAGTGTAAATCCCTGGCTGGCCGCCGCGATTGCCTTGTTGCTGGCCTCCGCCCTGCCGACCTGGACCGCGCTGCGCGGCAGCGTCGATCATCGTCTCGTGGCCGTACAGTTAACCTCGGTGATTGCCGTCCTGGCGTTGGTGACCCTCAGTATCGCATTCGGCCAACCCTCCTTCCTCGATCTCTCGCTCGCTCTGTCGCTGTTGTCGCTGCCGGGCACGCTGGTGCTGGCCATCTTTCTGGAGCGCTGGTTGTGAGCGGCCTGATCGTGCTCCTGTTGACCGTCGCGGTCGCCGCCGCATGGCTGGGCTGTCTCGGTTTCTTTCGCCTGAGCGAGGCGTTCGACAGGCAGCACTGCGTTTCGTTCGTCGGCGTAGCTGCCGGACTTCCGGTCCTGCTCGCCGCCTGGGCGACGTTGGGCAATACTGAAACGGTACTCAAGATCCTGTTCCTTGTTGTTTGCATACTGGTAAATGGGGCCGCGTTGTGCCATGCAACCGGCCGGTCGCTCTATCACCGGCGGGAGGACAACGCGCCACCATGACCCTTTTGCTGGCCATCCTGTTTCTGTTGACCGCGGTCGCCGGTACCGGGGTCGTGCTGTCGCGCGACCCGCGCCGCCAAGTCTTCGCGATCGCGGTCAACGGCCTTGCGCTGGCGCTGCTGTTCTTCGCGTTGCAGGCGCCGGACGTGGCATTTTCAGAAATCACCGTCGGCACCGCGGCGCTGCCGCTGCTCTATTTCGTCGTGCTCGCCGCGATTCCCGCCGACCGCACCCGGGAGTAAACGATGACACCCGGGGTTCGGCTGGTCATGTTTGCCGCGGCGCTCGTTTGCATCGCGGTTCCGTTGCCGCGGGTCATCGGCGCCATGCCGGCTTTCGGCGCCCACCCATTGCCGTACGGCGATGTTGTCAACCGCATCGCCCCTGTTGAACGGCATGTCACCAACATGGTCAGCGCCGTCAATTTCGACATCCGCGGCTTCGACACGCTCGGCGAGGAGATCATGCTGATGACCGCAGTGACCGGTACAGCGGTGTTGCTACGGGGTAACCGCGGCGAGACGACAACGGCCAAGCCCGCCACGGTGCCCGGCCGTCATGTTCCCCCCCACAGCGAGGCCCTGGTGCTCGCCACGCGGCTGTTCGCGCCTGTTACCATCCTGTTCGGCCTCTATGTCGTGCTGCACGCCACGGTGACGCCGGGCGGCGGCTTCCAGGGCGGCGTGATCGTCGCCTCCGGCCTGCTGTTATTGTATCTGGGCGAAGGCTATGCCGGCTGGCGTCGTATCATGCGCAACGGACTGCTTGATGCACTGGAAGGCGGCGGCGCGGCGCTTTACGCAATCGCCGGACTGGTGCCGATCATTTCCGGCGCTCTCTATCTGCAGAACACGCTGCCGCTCGGGCATCTGAAGGCGATGCTTTCCGGCGGGCTGATGCTGATCCTCAATTTCGGTGTCGCACTAGCCGTGATCGGCGGCTTCGGCATCCTGTTCGTCGAATTCCTCGAGGAGACCCGTGCCGAGGAAGACAAATGACGGTTCTTCCCTGGGCCGTAGCGGCCTGGCTGTTCGTCATCGGCTTGTACGGGATCGTTAGCAGCCGCCATTACGTGCACCTGATTGGCTGCATGTCCGTGGTGCAGTCCGCCACCTATGTGCTGTTGTTGGCTGTTGGTTACCGCTGGGGCGCGGCGGCCCCGATCTTTTATGACCGGCCGCCGGGTACGCCGGCGGTCGATCCAGTCGTGCAGGCCTTGGTGCTGACCGATATCGTGGTCGGCGCCGCCGTGACCGCGCTCTTGCTCGCTCTGGCGCTGCGGCTGCACCGAAAATGTGGGACGCTCGATCCCGAGAGGCTGCGGCCGATGCATCGGCGCGGATGACCGCGCTGGTCCCCATTCCGGTTGTCGTGCCGCTTGCCGTCGCCGGCGTGCTGCTGCTGTGCAACAAGCTGTTGCCCGGACGAACGCCAGATGTGATCGCGCTCGCCACCGCGATCTTCGCCGGCGTCATCGCCGCCATGCTGCTGCACCGCTCGGCCGCGGGACCGCTCGCTTATTGGTTCGGCGGTTGGCATCCGCGCGACGGTCAGGTGATCGGCATCGCCTTCGTCATCGACCAGGCAGGCGCGTTGCTCGCGGTGTTCATCGCTCTGCTGGTAGCGGTGACCTTCATCTTCGCTTGGGGTTTCTTCGCCGAAATCGGCACGCAGTTCCACGCCATGATGCTGGTGTTCATGGCGGCGATGATCGGTTTCGTCTGCACCCATGACCTGTTCAACCTGTTCGTCTGGTTCGAGGTCATGAGCGTCGCCGCCTTCGCGCTCACGGCCTACCACCTCAACGAATCGGCGCTGGAGGGCGCGCTGACTTTCACAGTAACCAACGGGCTCGGCAGCTACATGCTGCTGGGCGGCATCGGACTGCTTTATCTGCAGGCGGGCGCGCTCGATTTCGGCGCGCTGGAGCAGAGCGTTCGCCAGACGCCGGATTCGCCTCTCATTGCCGCGGCCTTCTGCCTGATCGCCACCGCACTGCTCATCAAGGGGGCGATGGTACCGCTGCATTTCTGGTTGTCGGACGCCCATGCCGTCGCGCCGAGTCCGCTTTCGGTCATCTTTTCCGGCATTATGGTGCCGCTCGGCCTGTTCGGCGTGCTGCGGCTGGCCTGGACCGTGTTCGCTCCCGACCATGCGGTACAGCATGTGCTCCACACTGCCATTCTTTGGCTCGGCGTCGCGACAGTGTTGTTGGGCGCGATCAGCACGCTCGAACAACGGCATCTCAAGCGCATGCTCGCCTTCTCCACGATTTCGCACATGGGCGTGCTGGTAATCGCGCTGGCGCTACTGACGCCGGCGAGCGTGGCCGGCTTTCTCACTTACCTCGTCGGCCACGGGCTGGTGAAGGCGGCGCTGTTTATGATTGCCGGCATCTGTCTCGCCAGCCTCGGCGGGGTGGATGAACTCGATCTGCGGGGTGCCGGCCGCGACCACTGGCCGGCCGGTATCGCAATGGCGCTTGGCGGGCTGCTGCTGGGCGGACTGCCGCTCGGCATCATGGACCACGGCCTGAGCGCGATCGATGCTGCGGCGACCGAGGCCGGACATGCCTGGATCGACGCTCCCATGATTCTCGGCACCGCCTTGACCGGCGCGGCCGTGCTGCGGGCGGCCGGCCGGATATTTGCCGGGTTGGGTCCGGTCCCAGGAGAAGAGGAGCGCGCGCCCGAGGAACAGGAGCGGGAGAAAGCGAACCGTCCGGTCTGGCTGATGCTCTCGCCGGCGGCACTCCTCCTGGCTGCGGCCCTGATCTCCAGCGACAGCATCGAACGGGTGGCCCGAACCGTGACGGCAAGTTTCCTGACGTCCTCGGGGCTGCGCGGTCTTGCAATTCCGCCACCGTCGGATCCGCATCCGTTTACCCCCTGGATCTGCATCACGCTGGCTTTGCTGATTGCCGGCTTCGATCTCTGGCGGCATCGGCTGCCGCCGCTGCTGGTCTCGGTCGTGGACCACATGAACAAGCCGATGTTTGGTGCCCTGCCCTGGCTGGATAGCGGCCTCGTGGGCGATTACGTTGCCTGGATCGCTGGTGGCCTGGCGATCCTGGCCGTCACTTTCATCTTGACGTAGCCCTGCGCATAGCACATGTGCCTGCACATGTAGCAAGGAGATCCCGGTGATGCGGGTCAGTGAACGGGTCGTTGTCCTGATGTCCCCGGCCGAAAAAGCGGCGCTCGACGCCAAGGCGGTTCAGGCCGGGCGCGTGTCCGCCGCCGAGCTGGTCCGCCGTGCCGTGGAAGCGTACGACGAACAGGCGGTTCAGGAAGCCGCCGAGCTACGCGAGTTGATCGACGTTTTGGCCCATACCCATACCGAGACCTTGCGGCGGCTAGACGCGACGGAGCGCAAGCTCGAGGACACCCTGGCACGCCTGAGCCAGCCCGCATCATGAGTCTTTATGGGGAAGCGATCTCCGCCATTCGTTCGATCATCCTGATCGACGAGCGTGTGCAGTCACTCGCCGGCAAGGTCGATCGACTCGCCGACGAGGTGCTGCGTCAGTCGCAACGTCTGGTTCGCTTGGAAACCATCATCGAGATCACTCATCCGGACGGCACAATGCTGCGGATCGCACCTACTCCGCCCGCAGCTCCCTGATCACCGCGTCAGCCCGGCGCTTCACCTCCGGGCGCAGCGCCGTCCCCAATCCCGACGCGGTCGGGGCCGCCACGACGCCATCTCTAACCGCCGGCAACACCGTGACCAGCTCGCGATACCAGGTCGCCAGCGTCGCCCGCACCACTTCCTGGAAGATGGCCGTCGGTGCATGCAGCGCGAGGTGCAGCCCCGCCATCAACGCCACCGGCCCGGTGCAGTCATGCGGGGCCAGCGGCTTCTCGTGGGCCTCCGCCAGCGCGGCGATCTTGCGCGCCTCGGTCAGGCCGCCGCACCAGCTCAGGTCGAGCATCACCACATCGACGGCATCAGCCGCGAGAAGCTGCTGAAACATCAGCTTGCCGCCCAGTGTCTCGCTGGCGCAAACGGGGGTACGGGTGCGCCGCCGCAGATCCGCCAGCGCGCCGATATTGTTCATCTGGCTGATCGGGTCCTCGGCCCAGAACACGTCGTACTCTTCCAAGGCCTGGCAGATGCGCGCCGCCGCAGTCGTGGACCACATGCTGTGCAGCTCGCACATCACCTCGATCCGGTCGCCGACCGCGGCGCGGATTTTGCCGAACGGCTCCAGCCCGCGCCGCAGATCCTCGCGCGAAATCATCTGGCCACCGCTCGCCGCCGCCAACGGATCGAACGGCCAGATCTTCATCGCCGCATAGCCTTCCGCGAGCAGGCTCTCGGCGAGCGCGCCGGCATCGCGCGTGAACGCGATCTGGTCGTCATACGGCCCGAGCGCCGCGTCCGCCGTGCCGATCGCGCGGCGCCGATCGCCGCGGCTGTTGTAGTCGTATCCGGCGCAAGTGTTGTAGGCGCGGATGCTGTCGCGCACGGCCCCGCCCATCGCCTCGTGCACCGGAACGCCGTGACGCTGCCCGGCAAGGTCCCACAAGGCGAGATCGATCGCGCTCGCCGCCCGCACCTCCGCGCTGGATGCGCCGAAACCCACATAGGGCCGCAGCAGGTGCCGCGACACCGCCTCGATCCGGCGTGCATCGCGCCCGAGCAGCCAGGGCGCGACCTGCTCGTGCAGCACGGCTTCGACCGCCTGCGTGCCGCGAAACGCCTCGCCGAGTCCGGTCAGTCCTTCATCCGTGTCGATCTCCACCCAGAGAAGATTGGGACGCTCCTCGATCCGGATGCTGCGCAGGCAGATGATGCGGCTCATGTCTTCGATCCAGTCCGCTGAAACGTGCCCTGCTGATGCCGGTCGAGATTCTCCAACGTCACCGCCGTCGCCTTCCGCCCGGCGCCGATCGCGAACGTCACCGCGCTCCTGCCATAGGCGTTTTCTCCGCTCGGCTGGTAGCTGAACGCGTCGCGGTCGAAATGCTGCATAGGATACACGGCACCCGCCGGACCGAGCCTCAGATTGAGACCGGTGTCAATCGCAACAACCGCAAGCTCGCCGAACAGGTCACTCGCATACGAACCTGCATAGGCATCGGCCGGCAGTGCCGGCGCCGCCGGCGATGGCGGGTGCGCATAGTCGATCGCGGTGCCGTAATCGGGTGCCATCGCCTGCTCGAAGACCTGTTGGAAAAGCGCCAACCAGTCCCGCTCGACTTTCCCGGTCAAAGCCAGGTCAAGAAAGCTGCGGGTCACCGCCTCCGGCACGCCGACGGGCTGCGCGTTGGTCAGCACGATGATGCCGAGCTGCGCTGCCGGAACCAGGCTGACAGCCGTCGCGGCTCCAAGGTTGAAAGCGCCCGAATGACCCAGTCGCACGCGCCCCGCTTCATCGTATTCCACGTTCCAGCCCAGACCATACAGCCCGGCGTGATCCACCGACGGATTCTTCGGCGGCGGCACGCGGATCATCTGCGGCCGATGCGTCTCCGCCAGTGCATCGGCGTCAACGATCCGGCTGGCGCCCAGTGTGCCGCCTGCAAGCTGCAGCCGAATCCACGCCGCCATGTCACGCGCCGACGAACTCACCCCACCCGCCGGCGATTGCGCATCCGCATCGCGCGTGTATCGGGCCACCCATTTGCCGTCGAGCATCACGTGCAGCCGCGCCCGGTTGCCCGCGCTGATCAGATCGGCGTAGCGCGAGCTGGTGGCCTGCATCCCGAGCGGCTGGTACAGCCGCTCGCTCGCCAGGGTCTCCCACGGTTTGCCGCTGGCCCTGGCCGCGGCTATCGCCGCTTCGGTGAAGCCGAAATTCGTGTAGGCATACTGGGAACGGAAACTGCTGTCCGGCCGCTGATAGCGCAACCGATGCAGCACCGCTGAACGATCAAAACCTATATCCTCCAGATGGTCTCCTGCATGGTCCGGCAGCCCGCTGCGATGGCACAGCATGTCGCGCAGCGTCACCTGGCTGGTCACCCAGGGCGTGAACATCGCAAAAGCGGAATCGTGCGCAACGATTGGGTCGTCCCATCCGACCAACCCGTCGCCGACCAGCGCCCCGATCACCGTCGAGGTCACCGGTTTGGACAAGGACGCAAGTTGAAACACCGTGTCGGGATCCACAGGATCGGACCGGCCCTTCTCACGCACGCCGAAGCCCTTCAGATACACGATCGTATCCTTGTAAACCACCGCGGCAGCCAGCCCGGGTATGCCGGTGCGCGCCATCGCATCGGCGACGAGCCTGTCCACCTCCGGCAGAATGTCCGCAACCGGGCCCGCATCGGCGTCCGTTGCCCGCGCGAGACGCACATGCGCGGCGGCAAGCCCCGCCGCAGCGGCGCCGAGCGCCGCGCGTCGCGACACGCCGGACAAGGATCGTTCCATAATTCCTCCCAACGAACTTCGTATGAGCGCGGCGCTATTCCGCTGCCTGCGCCGCCCGGAAGGACGGCATCACCTCCTGCGCAAAACCCCGCAGCCCAACAACCGACGCCTTCGGATCCACCAGCAGCACCGTCTCCACGCCGCCCGCGCGCAACCGCTCGAGCTTGGCGGCGATCTCCTCCGGCGTTCCCAACAACGGCAAATCGTCGCGGCGGACATCCTCGGGCGGCGTTTCGCCGCGGGCGAGATCGCCGATCACCCGCCAGGTCTGCGCCCGGATGGCATAGGCTTCCTCGCGCTCCGCTTCGCTGTGCACCATCTGCAACGCCCGCGCCACCGCCACCATCGACGCGTCGTACGCCCGCCCCGCTTCGGCGCACGCCTCGCGGAACAACGCCACGCGCTCGATGATGATGCCCGTCGAGCCCAACTGGTCCAGCAACAGGTTGAAGCCCTCGCGCGCCGCGCGGCGGATGAAGTCCGGACTACCCGCCGCCAGCCAAAGCGGCGGATGCGGCCGTTGCACCGGCTCCGGCTCGACCACCACGTTCTCGAAATGCCACCGTTTGCCGTGGTGCGAGAACCGCCCCTCGCTGGTCCAGGCCTTGCGGATCACCTCGATCGCCTCGTCGAACCGCTCGGTTGCCTCCTGCTGCGGGATGCAGAAGCCGGCGAATTCCGGCGCGCGATAGCCTTTGCCCACGCCCAGATCGAGCCGCCCGCCCGACAGCAGGTCGAGCGTCGCCGCCTGCTCGGCGATCAGCACCGGGTTGTGCCACGGCAGGACCACCACGGCCGTGCCCAACCGGATGCGCTGCGTCCGCGCGGCCAGGTAAGCGAGCAGCGTCATCGAGGCTGACACCTGCCCGGCCCCGGTGAAATGATGCTCGACCAGGAACACGCTTTCAAAGCCGAGCCGCTCGGCTTCGATCACGTAATCGATGAACCCGCGATAGGAGTGGCTGTCGCCGAGCCCCGCATGGCTGCTGCCGGCCATGCGCTTGGTCCGCGCGCCTCCGAACAGTCCAAACCGCATCGACGGCTCCTTCGGTCTTTATTCGGGCAGAAATCCTTCTGTCAGCACCTGCTCTCGCGTCCAAGGGCAGGTCATCGGGAAGGCGCCTGCCGGGAACCCGGTTTCCTTTTGCGCTTGCAGCAAGGCATCGCCATACGCATCGGCGATTGTCTGCTGCAGCTTCGTCCGCAGGCTGGGGTTGTCGTTTAGGTGACGGTCCAGCATGCGGCGCTGCTCCTGGACAGTGAGGCGCCAGCTCGTCCCCCGCAGCATCGGCTGAACCTGCCATTTGAGCAGGCGGGTCAGCAGCACGGCAAGCCGGTTGATCAGCTCGCGCTTCTCGCTGCGCCCCATACTGTCGATCTCCTCGGCGATGTTCTCGATGTCCGCCTCGGCCAGGCGGCCTTCGCGCAACAGCGCTGCCTGTTGGTTCGCCCAGGCATAGAAGTCCGCTTCGTACGTGTTGCTGCCGGACATTAGCTCCTCGTCAGGAAGGTATTGCACATATAGAGATATCTTTATATATCGCCGCCACCCAGCCGAGGAACCCAGCATGGCCACGACGACCGACTACAAGGTTAAGGATATCTCCCTGGCGGACTGGGGCCGCAAGGAGGTCTCCATGGCCGAGGACGAGATGCCCGGCCTGATGGCCATCCGCGCCGAATACGGTCCCTCCAAGCCCCTGAAAGGTGCCCGGGTCGCCGGCTGCCTGCACATGACCGTGCAGACCGCCGTGCTGATCGAGACGCTCACCGCCCTCGGCGCCACGGTCCGCTGGTCCTCCTGCAACATCTTTTCCACCCAGGACCATGCCGCCGCCGCGGTCGCCGCCGCTGGCACGCCCGTCTTCGCCTGGAAGGGAGAGACCGAGGAAGATTTCTGGTGGTGCATCGAGCAGACCATTCGGGGGCCAGGTGGCTGGACGCCGAACCTGATCCTGGACGACGGCGGCGACCTGACGAAGCTCATGCACGAGAAATATCCGGAGCTGATGGCCGATGTCCGCGGACTATCGGAGGAAACCACCACCGGCGTGCACCGGCTCCGCGACATGGCCCGTGACGGCACGCTGCTGGTACCCGCCATCAACGTCAACGACAGCGTGACCAAGTCGAAATTCGACAATCTTTACGGCTGCCGCGAGTCATTGGTGGACGGTATCCGCCGTGGCACCGATGTGATGATGGCCGGCAAGGTCGCGGTGGTGAACGGTTTCGGCGATGTCGGCAAAGGCTCGGCGGCATCGCTCCGCAATGCCGGCTGCCGCGTCATGGTGACCGAGGTGGACCCGATCTGCGCCTTGCAGGCGGCGATGGAAGGCTACCAGGTCACCACCATGGACGACATCGCCTCGGTCGGCGACATCTTCGTCACCGCGACCGGCAATGTCGATGTGGTCACGCTCGACCACATGCGGGCGATGAAGCATCGCGCCATCGTCTGCAATATAGGTCATTTCGATTCGGAAATCCAGATCGAGGCGTTGCGCAACTACCGCTGGGAGAACGTGAAGCCGCAGGTGGACGAGGTGGTCTTCCCCGACGGCAAGCGGCTGATCGTGCTGTCGGAAGGGCGGCTGGTGAATCTCGGCAACGCCACCGGCCATCCGAGCTTCGTGATGAGCGCCTCGTTCAGCAACCAAGTGCTGGCGCAGATCGAGCTGTTCACCGCCCCGCGCGGCAAATACGAACGCCGGCTCTACACTTTGCCCAAGCAGCTCGACGAAAAGGTGGCCGCGCTGCATCTGGCGAAGGTCGGCGCCAAACTGACGAAACTATCCCCCAAACAAGCCGAGTATATCGGCGTTCTCTCCCAAGGGCCGTTCAAACACGACCTCTACCGCTACTGATACCGGCGCCTGCCCTATCACCTCTCCCGCCATGCGGGAGAGGTCGCCGCGCGTAGCGTGGCGGGTGAGGGCCTTCGCCGGATCGTGGACATGACGACAGCGCCGAGCACCACCACCCCGCCGGCGACGGTGCGCAGCTCCGGCGTCTCGGCAAACACGAGCCACACCCAGAGCGGCGCCAACACGCATTCCAATAAGGTGATGAGCCCGGCAGGAGCCGCCGGCATCAGCCGCACGCCCGAGGTAAACAGCACAAGCGCGAACGCCATCTGTCCGACACCAAACAGCAGCAGCAGCGCGTAATCACCAAAGGGAAGCGCAAACCCCGCCGTCGGCAGCGTGACGGCGATCGTGATCGCCATGCCTGCAAACGTCGCCGCGGCCAGAGAGACTCGGCGATCAAGACGCGTCAGCACGATCGTCAGCGCCGAAGTGATCGCCATCACCAAGCCGATCACGTCCCCCGTCCAGCCCCCACCGCCGAGATCGCCCGACACCATTACGATCACACCAGCGAAAGCAGCCAGGATCGCGAGCAGAGTACTTCGGCTCAACCGCTCGCGCAGCCACGCCCAGGCCAGCAAAGCGGCGATCAACGGCGAAATCGCCTGAAACACCATCACGCTTGCAACGGTCGTAAGGGCAAGTGCGTTGATGAAGGTGATCATCGAGGCCGCAAAGCAGAGCGCGAGCATCAGCCCGGTCGGTCCGAGTCCGCGAAAAGCCGGCAGCATCCGCCCGGGCGCGGTTAGCCGGAGCCAGCCGAGAAGTGCGAAGGAGGCGAACACCGCGCGCCAGAACAAGGTGGTCGAGGGATCGGTGGCGGTCCAGCGTACCAGCAGACCCGCGGTGCTCCACAACAACGCCGCGCAGCCGACTAGGAGCGCGCCACGACGATAGTCTGTGGCCGCGCCAACCGTCGGTGCTCCTGCTTCGCCGGTCATCGCGAGCCACGCGAAGCGGGGCGTGGCGATCCAGTTCGACTACACAGGAAGGCGACACTCATAAGGCAGGTGGTATATACGATTTTCGGTACCAGGTGAGCGCCGGCGACCTGTGAGAAGATGCGCGTCTCGGCTGCCGCTCACGCCATCAACCCACGATAATCCCGCTGATCCGCCTGCATCCGCCGGAACACCGCATATTTCGCATCATGAAACCGCCGCACCGCATCGGGCCCGGGCTCGACCACCCGCCCCGCCCGCGCCATCGCCCGCATCGCCGCCGGCACATCCGCATGACACCCGCCCGCCACAGCGCCGAGCATAGCCGCCCCCAGCAGCACCGCCTCCCGCTCGTCTCCCAGCACGATGCGGCAACCAGTCGCATCCGCGTGCTCACGCAGGAACACCGGATTGCGGCTTCCCCCGCCGGTCGCACAGATCGTGTCGATCGCGTAGCCCGCCTGGTTCATCGCCTCGACGATCTGCCGCGTGCCGTACGCCACCGCCTGCACTGTTGCCAGATACAGCAGCACCAGCTCCGCCAGCCCCGCCGACAGCGACAGGCCAGAAATCATCCCGCGCATCGTCGGATCGGCAAGCGGTGAGCGGTTGCCATGGAAATCAGGATAAATATGCAGCCCGGCCGTCGCCGCTGCCGGAAACGGAAACAGCTCCGTATGCTGCTCCAACAACTCGTTCAGCCGCTCATACACGCCGTCATCCGCCTCGGCCTGCAGCGCCACATAAGCGGCATGCGTCTGCACCACGTGATCGAGCAGCCCGCCGGTCGCCGACTGGCCGCCCTCGTTCAGCCACAGCTCCGGCAGCATCGCCGCGTAATAAGGTCCCCACACACCGGGCACGAACACCGGCTCGGCTGAGACCGCCATATGGCAGCTCGATGTGCCGCCGATCAGCGCCATCCGTCGCCGCAGCATCGCCGGCTCCGCTTCTTGCAGCCCCGCGCCGATCACGCCGATGCCGCCGGCATGCGCATCGATCGCTGAAGCACCGACCGGCGTGCGCGCCGGCACGCCAAGCTCCGCCGCGGCCGCGTCGGACACGCCCGCTCCGACCGGCGCGCCGCTCGCCAGCATCTCGGTGCCGAGCCGCCGGAACCCTTCATCCGCCAGTTCGCCCAGTCCGATCGCGCGGAAATATTCCGCATCCCAGCGCCGCTCATGGCCGAGATAGGTCCACTTGCAAGCAGTCGAGCACAGCGAACGCGAGTCCGCCCCAGTCGCCCGCCACGTCAGGAAATCCGGCAGATCGAAGAACCGGCGTGTTCGGGCGAAATTCTCCGGAAGGTTGTGCTTCAGCCACAGCAGTTTCGGCGTCTGCATCTCCGGCGAGATCACCCCGCCGACATAGCGCAACACGGCGTGCCCGCCCTGATTGATCCGCTCGGCCTCGCCGGTCGCGCGGTGATCCATCCATACGATCACGTCACGCTCGGCCATGTCGTCGTTCACCGGCACCGCTCGGCCCTCGGCATCCCGCAGCACCAGGGAACAGGTGGCGTCGAAGCCGATGCCGCGCACCGCCGGCGCCCGTGCCTGCGCCAACGCCTCCCGCACGGCCGCGCAGACCGCCGCCCAGATGTCGTCAGCCGATTGTTCCACATGATCGGGATGCGGCCGCCAGATGCGGATCGGCCGCACCGCCATGCCCAGCCGATGCCCGGCGAGGTCGAACACGCCGGCCCGCGCGCTGCCGGTGCCGACATCCACCCCGATTACCGCCTCGGTCATGCTACCAGCAGGTATAACCGCCATCCGCGACTACGATGCTGCCGGTCAGCAGGCTCGCAGCATCGGAAGCAAGGAACAACACCGTCGAGGCGATCTCCTCCGGCTGACCGATGCGCTTCATCGGCGTCATCTCCAGCCAGACATCGTACATCGCCTTGTTCTGCGTGCCGAACACGGTCAGCGGCGTGGCAATATAAGTAGGCGCCACCGCGTTCACCCGCACGCCGCGATCGCCCCACTCGGCCGCCAGCGAGCGCGTCAGGTGATGCACTGCAGCCTTGGAGGCGTTGTAGAAACTCTGCGGCTGCGGCTTGTTGACGATGAACCCGGACATCGAGCCGATATTGACGATCGCGCCCTTGCCGCGCGCCAGCATGCGCTTGCCGAAGGAGCGGCAGCAGTAGAACAGTCCATCGACATTCACATCCATGTGCCGGCGCCAGTGCTCATCGGTGGTATCCTCGGCGCGCACATCGCTGAATGCGATGCCGGCATTGTTGACCAGGATTTGCGCGCCGCCATGCTCGCGCTCCACCTTTTCGGCCAGCGCCTCCACCGCAGCGGAGTCGGTCACATCCAGCTCCGCCCCGGCGGCATCGAAGCCGCGCACCCGCAATTTGCCGACGGCATCTGCCACCCGCTCGCCGAGTTTTTCGGCCACCACGATGCGCGCGCCCGCCTCGCCCAGCGCCTCGGCGCAGGCGAACCCGATCCCCTGCCCGGCGCCGGTGACCACGGCGGTGCAGCCGTCCAGCCGGAATCTCTCCAGATACACCGTCACCTCCTCACTTCACCGCGCCGAACGTCAGCCCGCGGACAAGCTGCCGCTGGCTGAACCAGCCGAACACCAGGATGGGCGCGATCGCCAGCACCGAGGCGGCAGACAGTTTCGCCCAGAACAGTCCCTGCGGGGCCGAGAAAGACGCAATGAACGCCGGCAGCGGCGCCGCCGCATGCGCCGTCAGATTGAGGCTCCAGAACGCCTCGTTCCAGCACAGGATGATGCTGAGCAACGCAGTCGAGGCGATCCCCGGTGCGACCAGCGGCAGCAGCACCTGCACCACCGAATCCCACACCCCGGCGCCGTCGATGTGGCTCGCCTCGATGATGTCCTTAGGCGTCTCGCGAAAGAAGGTGAACAGCATCCACACCGCGATCGGCAGGTTGCTCAGCACATAAATGATGATCAGCGCAATGCGGCTGTCCAACAGCCCCAGGTCGCGTGCCAGCAGATAGATCGGCACCAGCACGCCGACCGCCGGCAGCATCTTGGTGGAGAGCATCCACAGCAGCGTGCCGCGCGTGCGCTTCGTCGGATAGAAGGCCATGGCGAACGCGGCCGGCACCGCGATCACGATCTCGATCGCCGTTGCCACGATCGAGATCACCACACTGTTCCAGAAGAAGGCGAGGTAATCCGCCTGGGCAAAGATATCCCTGTAATTCTGCAATGTCGGGTGAAACACGATCAGCGGCGGCGTCTGCACCGCTTCCACCTCGGTCTTGAAGCTCGCCAGCAGCATCCAGACCAGCGGGAAAAACATTGCGATCGCCGCCAGCCAGCAGATGATCCCCACGGCCGGATGCGTGCGATTCATACGTCGAGCCGCTTGGCGATGGTGTTGACCAGGAACGCCGCCATGATGTTGGCGAGCACGATCGCGATCACTCCGGCCGCGGAGGCCCCGCCCACATTGAATGCCAACAGCGCGCGCTGGTAGATCAGGAACGCAAGATTGGTGGTTGCAATCCCCGGCCCGCCCGCCGTGGTGACGTAGATCTCTGCGAACACACCGAGCAGGAAGATCGTCTCCATCATGATCACGACGCTGATCGCCCGGCCCATATGCGGCACCTGGATATGGCGGAACACCGCGATCGGCCCGGCGCCGTCCAGCCGCGCCGCCTCCAGCGTGCTCGCGTCGAGCGACTGGATCGAGGTGAACAGGATCAGGAACGCAAAGGGCAGCCATTCCCAGGACACGATCCAGATCACCGACCACAGCGGTAACTGGCCGAACCAGTCGATCGCCTGCAAACCGACCGCGCGCATCAGATAGCTGACCAGCCCGTTCACCGGGTTCATCAGCAGATTCTTCCAGATCAGCGCGCTGACTGTCGGCATCACGAAGAACGGCGAGATCATCAGCACCCTTGCTACGCCTTGGCCGGGGAAGTCATTGGAAAACAGGGCCGCGAATATCGCGCCCCCCGCCACCGTTATGAACAGCACGGCCACGACCAGGATCACGGTGACCAGCAAGGCGGAGTAAAGCGCCGGATCGATGAACAGGAACCGGTAATTGGCGATGCCCGCCCAGCCATGCAGCATCGGGTTGAGCAGGTTGTAGCGTCGGAACGAGAAGAACAGGGTCATCGCTAGCGGCACGATCATCCAGATCAGCAGCAGCACCACCGACGGCGCGACCAGCGGCAGCGTCTCGCTGACGCGCCATCGCCGGACCCGCCGTCGCGGCGGACCCAGCCCGGCCGGTGCCTCGATAACCCTGTCCATGGCAGAGCGGGCTACTGCGTGTAGCCGGCCTGCTGCATCACCGCGCTCACCTGCTGCTGCGCCTGCTTCAATGCGGCATCCACCGTCGTCTGCCCGGTCAGCGCCGCGGCCATGAGCTGACCCACGGACGTGCCCAGCGCCTGGAACTCCGGGATCGCCACATATTGGATGCCGGTATAGGGCACGGGCTGCAGCGTCGGATGAGCCAGATCGGCGGTCTGGATCGCCTGCTCGACGACCTTCGCGAACGGCGCCGCCTTCAGATAATCCGGATTGCTGTAGGTGGAGGCGCGCGTTCCGGGCGGCACCACGGTCCAGCCATCGGTCTTGCCGACGAGGTCGATGTAGGCCTTCGACGTTGACCAGGCGATGAACGCCTTCGCCGCCGGCATCTGCCGCGAGGTCGCCGGTATTGCCAGCGCCCAGGCCCAGAACCAGTGCGAACCGTTCGGCGTCACCTCGATCGGCGCCGGAGCGAACGCGGTCTTCGTCGCCACCTGGCTCGTCGCCGGATCATAGATGCTGCCGGCGCCTGATGTCGCGTCGATCCACATTGCGCAATGCCCCGTCGCGAACAGCGCCTGGTTCTCGTTGAACCCGTTGGAGCTGGCGCCGGGCGGTCCGTCGCGGCGCATCAGATCAACGTAGAAGCTGATCGCCTTGTGCCATTCCGGCGTATCGAGCTGCGGTTTCCAGTGCTCGTCGAACCAGCGTCCGCCGAACGTGTTCACCAGCGTGTCGATAAACGCCATGTTCTCGCCCCAGCCCGGCTTGCCGCGCAGGCAGATGCCGTATTGCTGAGCGCCCCGATCCGTCAGCTTGTCCGCGAACTGCTTGATCTCGTCGTATTTCGGCTGCGCGGGCATTGTCAGCCCGGCCTTGTCGAACAGGTCCTTGCGATAATACGTGAACGAGCTTTCCGCATAGAACGGAAGCGCGTACAGCTTACCATCCAGCGACAGTGCATCCCGCACCGACTTGAAGATGTCGTTGTAGTCGTAATTCCCGGGCAGGTCACCCAGGGTCGCCAGCCAGCCCTGTTTGCCCCACAGCGGCGTCTCGTACGACCCGATGGTCACTATGTCGAACTGCCCGCCCTTGGTCGCGATATCTGTGGTGACCCGCTGGCGCAGAACATTCTCCTCCAGCACCACCCAGTTTATGTGGTTGCCCGTCTGCTGCTCCCACTGCGAGGAGAGTTTCTGCATCTCCACCATCTGTGAGTTGTTGACGGTGGCGATGGTAATCGTCGCCGCAGTGGCGCTGCCGCCGCCGAGCGCCAGGACGCAGGCAAAAGACGCAGTCATATGGCGCAGAACGAGACGCATGGACGACCCCCGCACATTTTGTGAGCTTTCCGTCAGCGGATCACCGGCGGTTGGGCGAGTCAAGCGCGCAGCCCGAAGCAAGCACCGTGCCCCGCAACCGACCGCCGCGCCACCCAACGTCTCCCTCCTATAGATCTCTCCACAGCGAGCCGGCGCCGAATTACGCTCTTTTCGCCGCAATCGGATCGAAACGGATTTATGCGCACAATTTTAATTCAGCGCCCTGTCATCGAACGGCGATGGCCAGCGGCGTGCCGAGCGCTTAACTGGATCGCCACCCTGGCGTCCCGATGCTGCTTCTCGCGAGGCCAGAAATCAGGGGATAACCCCAAGGGAGAAGCCGATGACCGCCACCGCCGATCAGTGGCAGTTGCCGCGTACAGACGCAGTCCGCCGTGCCTTGCAATCCGTCCGCGACGAGACCACCGCCGCCGATTTACTGTTCCTCGAAGCTTGGGAGGCGAACCCGAGTTCCACCATTGCCGCCACCTTGCGTATCGGCCAGATACGCCGCGCCAATCCCTCTCTCGCCGCGCAGGTCCGCGCGGAGCTGCAAAATCAGCAGAAAGCGCGCCTCACCAACTGATCAGGGCTGCACCCGAACAGCCAGCCGACCATCCCCGCTGCCGTCGCCTCGCCCAGGGTCCAAAGCGGATTGCGTCCGCTCACCAGGACAAAACCCGTCGTCGCGCCGGTGATCAAAGACGCCAGCGCATGTGGTCCGCCGCGCGCGCGGTCACAACGCTGCTCGCCAGGATCAGACCGAGCGCGGTCGGCACCAGCCCGTCGCGGCCCGCCCGTATCCATGCCGTATCGTCCAGCGCGCCACCACCCGCCCCCCCGCACCGGCCAGCGCCGCTGCACCGCCGGCACTCCCGCCACCTGCCCATCAACCGAAGCCAGGGCGATCAGGATCGCCAGCGGCATCGCCATCATGCCGAGCAGGCCGAGGCAGGCGCCGACCGGCCCCTGGAAGCGGTCGCCGATCATCACCGCCGCATTCACCGTATTCGGACCCGGCAGCACCTGCCCCATGCCCAGCATCGCGGCATAGTCCGCATCGGTCAGCCAACGGCGCTCCTCCACGATCACGTGGCGCGCCCAGGGCGCGACGCCGCAAACCCCAACAGGCCGATTTTCAGGACCTGAGGAAAAGCTCGGTTCGGCTCACCCGCGCGCGCATCGACCAGCGGCTTACCACAGACGAATCACTGCTGACCACGAGGATGCTACTGGTTCCGTTTTGAAGGCTGTATGTCGCCGCAACCCCATTCAACTGGAGGTTCTATCCGCGAATTTCCGAGGTACTGAGAGTCCTGGTTGCCCCATCGGTTTGGATTGCCGACAACGCTGCCCAGCCCGATCGTCTGGTTGACGTGGTGCCTGACCTGGAGGCCAGCAACATGCTGCCCAAGAGCCTGTCGTTCCTGGCCGGCGCGGACGCCGCCGGCATCGTGCTCGGCGCTCGGGTGCCCATTATCCTGACCAGCCGTGCCGATTCCGTGCTGACACGGCTGGCCTCGTGCGCGGTCGCCAGCCTGGTCGCCACGGCACGCCGCCAGAACGCCGCCGCCGCCATTCTGTAATCCGGTGTTGCTCGGCTTGCTGGGCCGCGTCATGGTCGGGCGATGGTCGAGGACGGAATCGTGGCAGAGCCTCCGATCACCGCGCAGCGCGCCGGAATGCCGAACGAGCCCACCCAGGCCCGCCGGTTCGGCAAGGCGCGCTCGGCGCAGTCGGGCGCGCTGCTCGAGGATTATGTTCGAACTGATCTCGGACCTGCTGGCCAGCGAGGGCGAGGCGCGGCCGACTGATATCGCCCGGCGGCTGGGAGTTTCGCACGCCACGGCGATCAAAACGATCGGGCGGCTCAAACGCGAAGGCCTGGCGGTTGCCAAGCCATACCGCGGTGTCTTCCTCACCGAGCCCGGCGAGAGCCTGGCCGAGCGGGTGCGGGCGCGGCATCGGCTGGTGGTCGATCTTCTGGTGGCGCTGGGGGTGCCGGCCGAGGCGGCGGAGCAGGACGCCGAGGGGATCGAGCATCATGTTTCGGACGCGACGTTGAGTGCGTTCGGACGATTCCTGCGGCTTCGGGAACGGGGGTAAGCCGGGCACATGCAAACCGAGCACTTCGACGTGCTGATCGTGGGTGCCGGCATCTCCGGAATCGGCGGCGCGTATCACCTGACGACGCAATGCCCCGGCACCAGCTTCGTCGTGCTCGAGGCGAAGGAAACCTTCGGCGGCACCTGGGTCACGCATAAATATCCGGGCATCCGCTCCGACAGCGACCTGCACACCTTCGGCTACCGGTTCAAGCCATGGACCGGCGTGCCGATCGCGACCGCGGCGGAAATCCTGACCTACATGGGCGAGGTGATCGAGGAGAACGGCCTCGCCGCGCATATCCGGTATCGACACACCATCGCCTCGGCCGCCTGGTCCAGTCGCGACAATCTATGGACGATCGAGGGCACCCGCACCGACACCGGCGAGCCGTTCCGTTTCACTTCCGGTTTCCTCTATATGTGCCAGGGCTATTACCGGCACACCGAACCTTACACCCCGCACTGGGACGGGATGGAAAGCTACAAGGGCCGGATCGTGCATCCGCAGACCTGGCCCGAAGACCTCGACTACAAGGGCAAGGCTGTCCTGGTGATCGGCTCCGGCGCCACCGCAGCGACGCTGATCCCCGCCATGGCGGCCGAGTGCGGGCACATCACGATGCTACAGCGCTCACCCACCTATTTCCGCGCCGGCCGCAATGCGATTGCGCTAGCCGAGGAGTTGCGGGAGCTGCAGGTCGATGAGGCCTGGATCCACGAGATTGTCCGGCGGCGGATCCTGCTGGATCAGGCGCTGTTCACGAAGCGCACTTTCGAGGAGCCGGAAAAGGTCCGCCAGGAACTGCTCGACAGCGCCCGCGAGCATCTCGGCCCCGATTACGACATCGCGACGCATTTTTCGCCGCGCTATCGCCCGTGGCAGCAGCGCCTGGCATTCATCCCGGATGGCGATCTGTTCCAGGCGATCCGATCGGGCAAGGCATCGGTCGTTACGGATGAAATCGAGCGCTTCACGGAGAAGGGGGTGCTGCTGAAGTCGGGCAAGGAACTGCGTGCCGACATCATCGTGACCGCGACCGGGTTCGATTTGTGCGTGCTGGGCGACATCGATTTTGTCATCGACGGGAAGGCGCTGGATTTCGCGGATACCGTCACCTGGCGCGGCATAATGTTCACTGGCGTGCCGAATATGGTGTGGGTATTCGGCTATTTCCGCGCGAGTTGGACTTTGCGGGCAGACCTGGTGGGCGACTTCGTCTGTCGCCTGCTGAAGCACATGCATCAGCGCGGTGCGAAGAAGATCGAAGTCGCGCTGCCCCCGGAGGACAGCGACATGCGGATCCTGCCCTGGATCGACGAGGAGAATTTCAATCCCGGCTACATGCAGCGGGGAATGCACCTGCTGCCCAAGCGCGGTGACAAGCCCGAATGGGCGCACACACAGGACTACTGGACCGAGAAGGATGCAATTCCGGCGACCGACCTGAACGACGCGGTGTTTGTCTATTCGTGAGACCGTGAGGCGGAGAGAGCTGCCGTGAGGTGGGCAGTCCAACCCGTTGCCGAGCTGCACGTCCTCTGCGAGGCGCTCCTGTCCTATGCGAGGAGGGACAGAAGTTCGCGGTGAGCGGGGATATTCGCAATATATGCGAAGCGAGATTCATGCCAATGGACGCACGTGTGAGCGGGTAAGTCAACCTACACTGCAACGCTCTGTTTGCGGTGGCGCTAAGTGTCCGTCCGGCGACTTTGAGAGTCATTTGAATCGCTTAACGGAACCGGCTTGAACGGATCGGTTTGGCTGTGATTCGCTGTGTGGCACCGATTCGGTGCCCGATGTGGACGACTGAGAACCGCCGTCGATATGACCGTGACCAGCTGCGTTATCCCAGCGACCTCACCGACGCGGAGTGGCAGCTGATCGAGCCCTTGATCCGGCCTGCCAAGCGCGGTGGCGGCAAGCGCACGGTGAACATGCGAAGTCGTCAACGGCGTGATGTATGTGCTGAGCACGGGTTGTCAGTGGCGCTACATCCCGAAGGACCTGCCGCCGCGCAGCAGAGTGAACGGGTCTTCCAGGAAGGCCTCGCCAAGACGATGCGCGGCCCAGTGGTCGAGATCGTCAAACGCAGCGATCACGCCAAAGGCTTCGTCGTCGAACCCAAGCGCTGGATCGTCGAGCGTTCCATCGCCTGGCTCAACCGGTGCCGTCGGCTCGCAAAAGACTGGGAAAACCGCAACCACAACGCACTCGCCTTCCTCCGCCTCGCCGCAATCCGCAGGTATCGCGCGGTGCATGTGAAGAACCCGTGCTGCCGATCCTGGCGTGCGCTGCTGGCCGCGCGACGGATGGTGCTCAATAAACGGCGCGATGTATAAAACGGCATACGAGCGCTGCTGCGCGAAGCCGGGCTAAAGGTCGGCACGCCGAGCCGGAGGAACTTTGCTGCGCGAGTGACTGAGCTGGCCACTGACGATCCGGTGCTGGGCTGCCCTGACCGAGTCACTGCTGTCGGGCATCGTCGTAATGACGCAAGAAACCGACCAGCTCACCAAGCGTGTGCTCGACGCGGTGCGTATCGAGCCAACATGCCGGCGGCTGATGACCGTGCAAGGTGTCGGGCCATTCACCGCCCTTGCGTTCCCCGCCACGATCGATCGGCCGGATCGCTTCCGCCGATCGCGCGACGTTGGCGCACACCTCGGCTTGACGCCCAGGCGCTACCAATCCGGGGAGACCGATGTGCAGGGCCGGATCAGCCGGTGCGGCGATGAGCCGGCTCGAACCGCGCTATACGAAGCCGCCCATTCGCTGTTGATCCGCAGCACCAAATGCTCGGCTTTGCGGGCTTGGGGCATGAATATCGCCAAACGCCGAGGCATGGCGCGCGCACGTGTGGCAGTCGCCCGCAAACTGGCAATGATCCTACACCGCATATGGGCTGACGGCACCGAGTTCCGTCGGGCCAAACAAACCGCGGCGTCGGTAACCCCTGCATGACGAGAGGAGTTTCAGTTCCCGCCTGATGAGGGCGGAACCGCGTCGTTCCCGTGGGGACGATGGGCGAGGCGATCTCGCTGAGCGTCCGGAGCCGGAGGGCAGCAATGCCCCGAAGGTCGCGGGACAGATTGAGACGCCTCGCTCTTCTCACCCCATCATGCGGCGGCCAAGCCCCGACCGCGAAGAGAAGCGAGTAATCTACGGGAATGGCTGTCGGTACGAGGAACAGCTCGACCCCAGACACCCCGATCAGAGAGGACTCTTACAAGCCGATCCTGAAGGGAGCTTTGCAGTACCAGAACATTCCGAAGTTGTATAATCGCCATCAACTCAACTAGTAATTGTAAAACTATTCGGTTTTTTGTATAGACTTGGGTCCCAGACGCTATTACACAGGACAGCAGACTTGGGCGACCCAACGACCCACGGCGGGAGACGAACGATGCCAGGGACGGGCAACGCGGCAAATCGGCCGACAGGAATTCAGAGATCGCGCCGTAATCTCGTAAAGATTGGCGCTCTTGCGGCATCCGTGATAGTCTCCTATGCAATGAGAGCAGTTCCGGCGGACGCCCACGGCCATGAACCTGGCCCGCACCATGGACCCGACCCCCACCCTGGACCCCATACGAGCTGCTTCTTAAGGGGTACAACGATCCGAACCGCAGATGGCGGCAAGAAGGTTGAAGACCTTGTCGTCGGTGATTTGCTTCCGACTGTGTTCGGCGGGATGCGCCCCATTCAGTGGGTCGGCCGCTACCGGTTTGGAAGAAGTGATCCGACCAAGGCATGGGTCAAGGATGTTCTCCCAATTCGTGTCGCTCGATCAGCTCTTGGTCCCGATACGCCGCACACCGATTTGTTTGTCACCAAGGCGCATGCATTGCTTATCGATGATGTCCTAGTGCCGGTATGCAACCTAATCAACGGCACGACGATTACACTGTATGACGCTGCACGGCTCAACGAATTGGAATTTTTCCACATTAAACTCGAACATCACGACGTAGTTTGGGCAGAAGGAGCTCCGTGCGAGACTCTGATCGATGTCGACGAGAATGCGGTCAATTTCGCCGATTATCTTCGAGAATATGGACCGCCGACAGCAAAGAACGCTCCGTGTGCGCCGAGGCTTGGCTTCGGCCGCCGGGTTGAAATAACGTCGCGCTTCCGCAGCGCCACATCGCCTTTGATTGATCGCCGTCAGAAGCTTGACATCATTCGAGACAAGCTGGAGGAGGGCGATATCACTCACTTGCGGTTACCAGAAGTCATATCTTGAAAGTTGAGGACCGATCATGTCCCGAGACGTGGTGTAGGAACTGAGCTCCTCGGCGGGTTGGACCGCCATGTCAGGCTGCGATGGCTGGCAGGCTGACGGTGGGGGTATCGCTCAAAGGGGCGATGGTTTCCAGGCTCATGTAGCGCGCGCGCTGCACGGCCCATTCGGGCTCTCGTCCGCCCCTACCTGGCGCGCCGCCTCCACGAAGCGCTGATACTGCTCGGGATGGTCGGGCTTGGGCTTGACCTTGCTTGCATGGTGCAATCCTACCAGAAAGAGACTCGACAGGGGAAGCGGGAACCTTGTACCTCATGTACGTTGATGAAAGTGGTGATACGGGACTAGGAAGGTCTCCTACCTTATACTTTGCGCTCAGCGGCATCATAATCCACGAAAGCCGCTGGCGTCGTTGATCCCACCGCCAAAAGCCGTTCCGGATGGTGTCGCACCCGGCACGTCAATTGTGGTGTAAACGCCGCGCGCCTCCAGGAAGGCGTGCGGTCCGGCACTGTCGAAGTAAGTGCCGACGATCTGCCCACGGTCGTTGATGCTGTCGGGGATGGTGGATCCGGGCGGCGCTCCTGGCACGTCGATAGCGCGGAAGTGCCCTCCGGTATCTACAAATCCGTGTTGGATCCCCTGGTTATCGACATAAGTCCCGACGATCTGGCCCAGATTGTTGATACCAGAAGGGGAAGTAGACCCCGGCATAGCGCCGGGTACGTCAATGTTGTTGAACGCGCCGCCCCGATCGATATAGCCATTGCCGGTGATGAACCCCGCAATCGACCCGGCGATCATTGAAGAGGCGTACGAGTCCGATCCCGAAGCGGCGCGGGCGGAATACGGCGCCGAGTTTCGCGACGATCTGGCGGATTTCATCACACGAGAGACTGTAGATGCCGTCACATGCTGGGGTCGCAAGGAGCTGCCCCCCGAGCCGGGCGTCATCTATGCCGCCTTCTGCGATCCTAGTGGGGGTGTTAGCGATGCAATGACCCTGGCGATCGGTCACTTGCGCGACGGCAACATCGGCGTGCTGGATGCGTTGCTGGAGGTTCGGCCGCCGTTCGATCCCGATGCGGCTGTTGCGCAATGCGCCGAGCTGTTGCGGCGGTTTGGTGTGTCCATATCGCCTGCGGAGCTTCGGAAGCGTGCACGGCAGGAGCCGGATCGCACGGCTGCGGCGCGCCTGCAGGCGATCGCGAACGCGCTCGAGGGCATGACGCGAGCCGAGGCGGCACGGTTGGCCGGGATGGAGCGGCAGGCGTTACACGACGCCGTAGGTCGCTACAACGCCGAGGGCCTGGATGGACTACACGACCGCCCCCGTCCGGGCGCCAAGCCACGGCTCGATGAGGAGCAGATGAAGCAACTTCGGCAGGTCGTGCTGGGGCAGATCATGGGCACTACCGCGATCGGATCGACGACATATGGCTTCCTCGACACAAACGGTCATTTCACAATCTTCAATGTGCCTGGCGCAAGCGGCACAACTGCCATGAACCTCAACAACCTTGACGAAATTGTCGGGATTTGGGGTCAGCCAGTCACTTTCTACAACATCGCTTACCTTGCCACGCTAAAGTTCGACCCGGTCCTCTCCGCGTCTATCCGCGATCCTGCTGTCTCTTCCACACCGATCCCCGAAGCTTCTGCTCTGACGCTTTTCTGTGTGGGATTCGTAGGAACCGGGTTTATCAGGGGAGTGACAGCGTGGCCGCGCCCTCCTCGCCCGTCAGTGGGCGCATCGGCACCCAGGGCCACGTCCGCCTCAATCCCCACCCGGACGCCAGCGCCGCCATCAACGCCCTCGCCCACCTCGCTCGCGCCAAGCGCCGCCGGGGCTATCAGGACCACTCCGCGTGACTAGCCAGCTAGATCAAGCTGTCATCATCTCCGCCGCTGCCGGGATCCGGGCCCGGATCCCCGCCGCTCTGGTCCCATCCGCCGCCGCCGCTTGGGTCATTCCCTGGGTTGTTCCAGGCCGACTGATCGCTGCCCTGATCCCAGGTGCCGGAATCAACGTACCCCTGGTCTGGCTGATCCGCGCCCGGGCCCGGTGAGGTCCAGTTTCCCTGGTCCACGCTGCCGGGATCGACACCGCCGACGCCCGGCGATCCAAACGGGCTCTGCCCCATGCCGTATCCTTCCCGTGGTCCGGAAAACATGTCCCGGATCGCGTCGGCGGCCAGCACTCCGCCGGCCACGCCGGCCGCGGTTGTCAGGGCCGACCCGAGAAACCCCGAGCCCTGCCGTTGAAACATTCCTGCGTTGTATCCTGGCGGATACTGGGCCGCTGGGGGGGGCGGCGGCTGATACCCTGGACTGCCGCCGCCCTGCTGCCCCCAAGGTCTGCCCGGCGGCGGAGGGGGCGACTGGGAGCGCCCTCCCCCGAACAGTCCGCTGAAAAACCCGCCCTGGGGAGGGGTTTGCTGAGCAGCGGCGGCCTGTTGGGCCTGTTGCAACTCGCCCTCAAGTCGCCTGAGGCGGTTCTGGGCCTCAGCCAACGCGTGCTCCTGGACGAATGCCAGTTGGGTCAGCCGGTACCGCGCCTCCGGGTAGCGCTGGAGTTGCTCGGCGATAAACCCATCCGCCTCCCGATCGATGGGCGGTAGGGCAGGGGTCGTCGCAGGTACGGGGGCGCCCGACCAAGGGCTCTGCGGCCCTGCGCCGGCAACCCGCGCAATGAAGCTGGCGATGATGTCGCGTTCCTCGTTGGTCATCTGGGGTCCCCCTCGGCCACGGCTCGCGTCGATGCGAATCTAGCGACACCGCAACGCCACTTCAACGCGGGGCCCCAGCTCGTCTGGACGCACTCCCTCGGTGATGCTTTACGTTGCGCCGCACCAAGGTCAGCCGGGCTCAATGCACGCCGACGAGGCACTATGCTTTCAGGATCTGATCCTGCGCCTGCACCTGTTCTGGGTGCGGCAGGGCTGCGTCCTTTTGCAGCCTTACGATGTCGAGATGGGCGCCGGCACCTTCCATCCCGCGACTACGTTGCGCGCACTGGGCTCGCGGCCATGGCGGGCCGCCTATGTGCAGCCCAGCCGCCGCCCGACCGACGGCCGCTACGGAGAGAACCCCAACCGCCTGCAGCACTTCTACCAGTATCAGGTGATCATGAAGCCGAGCCCACCCGACGCGCAGGACCTGCTCCTGGCGAGCTATCGGGAAATCGGCCTCGACCCGCTGCACCACGATTTCCGCTTTGTCGAAGACGACTGGGAAAGCCCCACCCTTGGCGCCTGGGGCCTTGGGTGGGAGGTGTGGTGCGACGGCATGGAAGTCGGCCAGTTCACCTATTTTCAGCAAGTCGGCGGCATTCCGGTAACGCTGCCCAGCTTCGAAATGACATACGGTCTCGAACGACTTGCCATGTATGTGCAAAATGTCGAAAACGTCTTCGACGTCGACTTTAACGGCGCCGGCGTTCGCTACGGCGATGTGTTTCTGCGCGCCGAGCGCGAGTACAGCACCTACAATTTCGAAGCTGCCGACACCGATATGCTTACGCGGCACTTCGCCGATGCCGAGCACGAATGTGAAAGCCTTCTCGGGCGCTCTCTGGCGTTACCGGCCTACGATCAGTGCATCAAAGCGAGCCATCTGTTCAACCTGCTGGATGCACGCGGCGTGATCAGCGTGGCCGAAAGAGCCAGCTATATTGGCCGAGTCCGCGCTATGGCAAAAGCCTGCTGCGAATCCTGGATCGCTGGCGAGTTAATGCCCAACAATCTGGAACTTATGGAAGAGGAAACGACATGAAAGCGGAGCTGAGGATCGCCGACGAAGATGCCTGCCGACTAGCCTCTGAGCTAACTGAGCTAACCGGCGAAAGCATCGAGGCAGCAGTCGCCACGGCCCTGCGCGAGCGATTCGAACGTGAGCTCGCCCGTCAGGCGATGTACGACCGTATCATGGACATTACCCGCGACATCGCTTTGCGCGCCCGCGAACCGGTCGGCTTTGACCCGGCGGCGATCCCGGCGCCGTAGCAGACCGAAAACACCGAGGGCCAGATGCCGGAGCTTTTCCTGGAGCTGTTCAGTGAGGAGATCCCGGCCCGCATGCAGTCCGGCGCAGCCGTCGAACTCGAAAAGGCAGTCTCTGAGGGTACTAGCTGGGTTGGCGCCGAACCTTGTTGAGACATATTACGGCCCCCGCCATATTGCCCTCAGCGCCCAGGTCGAAGCGGAAGTCGCGGCGGAGCGCAAGCTTGAACGCGGTCCGCGGCTCTCCGCGCCTGAACAGGCGATTGCCGGGTTCCTTCGCAAGCACGACGCTACCCGAGAGCAGCTTCACTCGGAGGGCGACTACTGGGTTCTGGACCGTATCATTGCCGCTGTTTCGGCCCAGGTGTTGATTGCTTCGGCTCTTCCACAGCTCCTGCGGCACTTCGCCTGGCCTAAATCCATGCGGTGGAGCGCTAGTAGCTTTACATGGGTCCGCCCACTGCGCCGCATTGTGTGCCTGTTGGATGGCGCGGTGGTGTCATTCGATCTGCGCGAGGGCGCGGATGACGGCAACGGACTTGCCGCCGGCAATCTCACCGAAGGACATCGGTTCCATGCCCCCGGAGTCTTCCCGGTCGCGTCGTGCGCCGATTGGCGAGCGAAGCTCGCGGCCCACCGCGTGCTGGTGGATGTGGCGGAACGCCGGCGCCGCATTGCTTCTGCGCTGCAGGCGGAGGCAAGCGCCAGAGGCCTGATCGTTGTTGACGATCCCGGACTCCTCGATGAGGTTGTCGGACTTGTTGAATGGCCGGTGCCGCTGCTGGGCCGGATCGATCCCACGTTCATGGACCTTCCGCCGGAAGTTCTGCAGGTCTCGATGCGGGTCAACCAGCGCTATTTCGCGCTGCGCACCGAATCGGGGACGCCCGCCCCGTGGTTCGGCTTCGTCGCCAATATCGAGGCTGATGACGGTGGTGCGGCCATTATCGCCGGCAATGAACGCGTGTTGCGCGCCCGCTTCGCCGACGCGCGTTATTTTTGGGATCTTGACCGTGAGACGTCGCTCGCCGCGCGCGTGCCGCAACTCGATCAGATCACCTTCCACGCGAAGCTCGGCAGCCAGGGCGACAGGGTGCGTCGCCTGCGGCAGCTCGCGCGCTTCATCGCCCCGCTGGTCGGCGCCGGTCCCGCTAATGCCGAGCGGGCGGCGGAACTCGCGAAAGCTGATCTCGTCACCGGCATGGTTGGCGAGTTCCCCGAACTGCAAGGCGTAATGGGCCGCTACTACGCTTTGCACGACGGCGAACCGGCGGAGATTGCCAATGCGATCCGAGATCATTACGGTCCGAAAGGTCCGGGCGACGCGGTTCCGCCCGGCCCGGTGTCGATCACCGTTGCGCTTGCCGACAAGCTGGACCAGCTTGCCGGCTTCTTCGCTATCGGCGAAAAACCATCCGGTTCTGGCGACCCCTATGCGCTCCGACGCGCCGCACTCGGGTTTATCCGCATCGTCCTGGACCATGGCTTGCGTATCCCGGTGCGCTCGCTGATTGAGAAGGCCTTTATGGGGCTGGGGAAGCGCTGGGCCGCTCGCGACATCGACGATCTGTTCGCGTTCATCATCGAGCGCCTGCGCGTCCAGCTTCGCTTGGACGGTGCCAGGCATGATGTGATGGCAGCAGTCTTTCAGGCACGGCCGGATGACGACCTCGTCCGGCTCATCCAGCGAACCGACGCCGTTGCGGATTTATTGGGCGCGCCGGAGGGCAACGATCTGCTCACCGCTTATCGCCGTGCTGCCAATATTCTACGGATCGAGGAGCGCAAGGATGGACCATTCCGCGATGGGGCAAGCTACGAGACCATGCGGCAACCGGAAGAGATCGAGCTCCTGAAGGCGCGCGACCGACTCTCTTCATCTATTAGGGAATGCTTGGATGCAGAGGACTTCTCCGGCGCGATGGCAGAAATGGCCCAGCTACGGGCCCCGCTCGACGCGTTCTTCGATCGCGTGATTGTTAATGCGCCCGAGCCCGAATTGCGCCGCAATCGTTTATGTCTTTTGAACAGCATTCGGGCGGTGATGAACCAAGTCGCCGATTTCTCTCATATCGAAGGCTGAACGGAGTTCCGCTATGGCCAAGTGGGTGTACAGCTTCGGGGCTGGCCATAATGAGGGCCGTGCCGATATGCGCGACCTGCTCGGTGGCAAAGGCGCTAATCTCGCCGAGATGGCGAGCATCGGCCTGCCGGTCCCGCCTGGCTTCACCATTACCACGGAAGTCTGCACTGCCTTTTACGAAAACAGTCGCAACTATCCCGCCGATCTGGAACCTCAGGTCCGTGAGGCGCTGGCCCGGATAGAACAAGCCGCCAGCCGCCGCTTCGGTGATCCTGACCGCCCGTTGCTCGTCTCCGTCCGCTCAGGTGCCCGAGTCTCCATGCCGGGCATGATGGATACCGTGCTGAACCTCGGCTTGAACGACGCCACCGTCGAAGGCCTCGCCCGAGAAGCCGACGATCCTCGTTTCGCGTGGGACAGCTATCGTCGCTTCGTGCAGATGTACGGCTCCGTTGTGCTCGGCGTCGAACATCATCGCTTCGAAGAGATAATCGAACAGTCCAAACTTGCCGCCGGCATCACGGAAGATACTGCATTAACATCTGAGGATTGGCAGCAGGTCGTGGCCGAATACAAGGCCATGGTCGAGCAGGAGATCGGCAAGCCGTTTCCCCAACAGCCGGATGAACAGCTCTGGGGCGCTATCGGGGCGGTGTTCGGAAGCTGGATGAACTCGCGCGCCATCACCTATCGCCGCCTGCACGATATCCCCCCCGAGTGGGGCACGGCGGTGAATGTTCAGGCGATGGTGTTCGGCAATATGGGCGACGACTGCGCCACCGGTGTCTGCTTCACCCGCGACCCCTCAACCGGCGAGAATGCGTTCTATGGCGAATATCTGGTGAATGCGCAGGGCGAGGATGTGGTCGCCGGCATCCGCACCCCGCAGCCGTTATCGAATGCCCGCGCCAAGGCGGACGAATTACCGATGGAAAGCGCCATGCCCGCCGCCTTCGCAGAGTTGCAGGAGGTCCGTCACAAGCTCGAACGGCATTACCGCGACATGCAGGACATCGAGTTCACCGTCCAGAAGGGCAGGCTCTATCTGCTGCAGACACGCAGCGGTAAGCGCACGACGGCTGCTAGCCTGCGAATGGCGGTGGAGATGGCGCGAGAGGAGCTGATCGATCAGCAGGAAGCAGTGCGGCGGGTCAACCCTGCTGCACTCGACCAGCTTCTGCACCCCACCCTCGACCCCAGTGCATCTCGCACCTTGCTCGCCAAGGGCCTACCCGCCAGCCCGGGCGCCGCGTCTGGCGCTGTCGTCTTCAATGCCGATGAGGCCGAGTCGCGCGCCGCCAAAGGCGAGGCGGTTATTCTGGTACGCATCGAAACCAGCCCGGAGGACATCCACGGTATGCATGCCGCGCGTGGCATCGTCACCACGCGTGGCGGCATGACGAGCCATGCCGCCGTGGTCGCCCGCGGCATGGGCCGTCCCTGCGTAGCCGGCGTCGGCGGGATCACGGTCGATTACAACGCGCAGACCTTGCGGGCCGCAGGCCGCACCGTGCAGGCTGGCGACACGATCACGCTCGACGGTGCGACAGGAGAGGTCTTCGTGGGCAGTGTCCCGATGATCGAACCAGCCATATCGGACGATTTCGCCACTCTGATGCAATGGGCCGACGACGCCCGCCGGCTCGGCGTGCGAGCCAACGCGGAAACGCCGCTGGATGCAGAAACCGCCCGCAAGTTCGGCGCCGAAGGCATCGGGCTCTGCCGAACCGAGCACATGTTCTTCGATCCCGAGCGTATCGGCGCCGTCCGCCAAATGATCATGGCACACGACGAAGCCGGACGCCGTGCGGCATTGGCGCGCCTGCTCCCCCATCAGCGGGACGACTTCAAGGCGCTGTTCTGCATCATGGCCGGACAGCCGGTAACGATCCGACTGCTCGATCCGCCGCTGCACGAGTTCCTGCCGCATGGCGAAGCCGAGCTCGCCGAGGTTGCCGAGGCGCTCGGGACCGATACGGAAGCCATGCGCCGCCGCGCGGCCGACCTAGCCGAGGCCAACCCGATGCTTGGCCATCGCGGTTGCCGCCTGGGCATCACCTATCCGGAAATCTACGAGATGCAGGCCCGCGCGATTTTCGAGGGGGCGCTTGCTGTGGCCGCAGAGACCGGCAATGCACCGATTCCCGAAATCATGATTCCGTTGGTCGGGATGAAAAAAGAACTGGAGATCACCCGCGCGCAGATCGACAAAGTCGCGAAGGAGGTATTCCACCGATCCGGCCGCGAAATCGAATACACCGTAGGTACCATGATCGAGTTGCCTCGGGCGGCACTGATCGCCGACGCCATCGCTGAAGTGGCCGATTTTTTCAGCTTCGGCACGAACGACCTTACCCAGACCACGTTCGGTCTGTCCCGCGACGATGCCGGCAAATTCCTCCCGCACTACGTCGAGAAAGGCATTCTCACCCGCGATCCCTTCATTTCTATCGACATCGATGGGGTCGGAGCGATCGTGCGCATCGCCACCGAGAAAGGCCGGCGCGTAAAGCCCGGGTTGAAACTTGGAATTTGCGGCGAGCATGGTGGCGACCCGGCCTCGATCGCCTTCTGCGAACAGGCTGGTCTCGATTACGTCTCCTGCAGCCCGTACCGCGTGCCCGTCGCACGCCTAGCCGCTGCCCAGGCCGCCCTCGGCACCTCCGTCGATCGCACCGCTTAGCTGCGCGCTTGGCGCGGGTCGTTCCTACCGCAAACTGGCATTCAGCTTTTCGAGGACTGCCGCGCCAGGTATCAGCGCGGCCTCGTCCAGTTCGTTGAACGGCGTCTGCACCGTATTCATATGACGGTGGAGATCCTCCGGCTCTGGATCGACATACAGCAACCCCGTCACTATCTCGCCGGCGCTTTGCCGCTGTCCCAGATACTCCATCGCCGCGATCCGATCGTGCACGTCGTAGTCGTTCGCAAGCTTACGCAGCTTCAGCAACGACCCGTCGTGTTGGCGCACGATCTCCACCGTCCCCGGCTCATAATCGACGACGATTTCCTCACGTCCGGCGATCACGTCGAGATAGTTCACTGCCTCATTGTGCGCCCGCACGTAGTCGAAGCTCTTGTGCGAGCCCTCGTGATTGTTGAACGCCACACACGGCGAAATGCAGTCGATGAATGCTGCTCCCTGGTGAGTAATCGCCGCCTTGATCAACGGTACAAGCTGCGCCTTATCGCCGGAAAAACCGCGCGCCACGAAGGTTGCACCCAGTTGTAGTGCGATCCCGATCAGGTCGATTGCCGCGTCGCGGTTTACCACCCCGCGCTTCGACTTCGCGCCCCTGTCGGACGTCGCCGAGAACTGCCCTTTTGTCAGGCCATACACCCCATTGTTCTCGACGATATAGACCATGTTCACGCCGCGCCGCATGACATGTGCAAACTGGCCAAGCCCGATAGAGGCCGAATCGCCATCGCCCGAAACGCCGAGATAGATCAGCTCACGATTTGCCAGGTTCGCCCCGGTCAGCACCGACGGCATCCGTCCATGCACGGAGTTGAATCCATGCGACGCACCTAGAAAATAGGTGGGGGTCTTCGACGAACACCCGATTCCCGACAGCTTTGCGATGCGATGCGGCGGTAACTCCAGCTCGAAACAGGCTCGCACGATCGCTGCGCTGATCGAGTTGTGGCCGCACCCGGCACACAGAGTAGAAACCGAACCCTCATAGTCGCGCCGGCTGTACCCCAATCCGTTGACCGGCAGTTCAGGGTGGTGCAACGCCGGTTTCGGCAGGAAGGTCATGCGACAGCCTCATGAAGCGGAAGATTCAGCGACGCCACCCTTTCGGCAATGGCGCGGGCGATGAATCGAGCGGTGACCGGCGACCCGTCATAGTGCAGCACCGGCACAAGCATCTTCGGGTCGAGTTCCAGCTCGTTCACCAGCAACATCCGAAGCTGGCCGTCACGGTTCTGCTCTACAACGAACACACGGTCATGCGCAGCAATGAAGGCCCGTATGTCGTCATGAAAGGGGAACCCGCGCACCCGTAGCAAGTCAAGCACGATCCCTTGTTCCGCCAGGATATCATCCGCCTCGGTCATGGCCGGGCTGGTCGAGCCATAATAAATCACACCGAGGCGCGTCAGCACATGCGTTCTGCGGATTACCGGGAGCGGCACCAGATCCTTCGCAGTGGCAAATTTACGCAGCAGCCGTTGCATGTTGTCCGCGTACGCGGGTCCCTCTTCGGTATATCGCGCATAACGGTCCTTCGAGGTGCCTCGGGTAAAATAGGCGCCGCGTGTCGGGTGCTCGCCCGGATAGGTGCGATAAGGAACGCCATCGCCATCGACGTCGAGATAACGGCCGAAATCCTTGCCCGCCTCCAGCTCCGCCTTTGTCATTACCTTGCCGCGGTCCATGGGCCGCGTATCATCCCAGGCGAAAGGCCGGCACAACCGCTCGTTCATGCCGATATCGAGATCGAGCATAACGAAAATCGGGGTCTGCAGCCGGTCGGCCAGATCGAAGGCCATCGCGCCAAACTCGAAACACTCGTGCGGGTCCTCTGGGAACAGCAGTACATGTTTCGTATCGCCGTGTGAGGCATAGGCGCAGGGCAGCACATCGCATTGTTGGGTGCGGGTCGGCATGCCTGTGGACGGCCCGGCGCGCTGTACGTCGAATATCACCGCCGGAATCTCGGCAAAATACGCGAGCCCGAAGAATTCCTGCATCAGCGAGATGCCTGGCCCCGAGGTCGCCGTGAAGGCCCGCGCACCATTCCAGGCTGCGCCGATCACCATACCGATCGAGGCCAGCTCGTCCTCGGCCTGCACGATGGCAAAGCGGTGACGCCCCGTTTCCTTGTCCACCCGATAACGGTGGCAGTAGCGTATGAATGCCTCGGCCAGCGAGGAAGACGGGGTAATCGGGTACCATGCTGCTACAGTGGCACCACCATATACCGCGCCGAGTGCGGCTGCACTGTTGCCGTCGATCGAGATGCGGTCCCCCACTGCATCGGCATTACGAATCCGCAGACCTATCGGGCAGTCGAGATGTGCCTTCGCATAATCCCGGCCCATATGCAGCGCACGGAGGTTTGGCTGGATCAGCGCGTCCTTGCCACGGAACTGCTCGCCGATTAGCGTCTCGATTACGCCGATATCGATGTCCAGCAGCGCCGACAATGCGCCGACATAGATGATGTTCTTGAACAACTGCCGCTGCCGTGTATCCGTATATTCACGGTTGCAGATCTCGGTCAGCGGCATGCCCACGACGACGATGTCGCGCCGGAATTTCGTCGCAGGCAGCGGCTTGGTCGAGTCGTAGAACAGGTAGCCACCCGGCTCGATCGAGGCGACGTCCTGGTCCCAGGTTTGCGGGTTCATCGCTACCATCAGGTCAACGCCACCCCGCGCACCCAGATATCCGGCTTCTGATACCCGCACCTCGTACCAGGTGGGCAAGCCCTGGATGTTGGACGGGAAGATGTTGCGCGGCGCAACCGGCACTCCCATCCGTAAGATCGATTTAGCGAACAGGGTGTTGGCGCTGGCCGAGCCCGAGCCGTTGACGTTCCCGAACTTGACGACGAAGTCGTTGACCCGCTGCAGCGGCGCCACGGGGCTCAGTGTTTGCAGCATGCGTGCTCCGCCTGTGCCACATCCAGAAGGAACCGCTGCATATCCCATGCGCCCGTCGGACAGCGCTCGGCACACAGACTGCAGTGAAGACAGACATCCTCGTCCTTCACCATCACCCGCCCGGTCTTCAGCGGGCCGGAGACATAGAGCGCCTGGGTCGGATTGTGTGCCGGCGCGTTAAGCCGCAACCGCAGCTCCGGTTCGTCGCCGTTCTGCACGAAACTGATGCAATCGACCGGGCAGATATCCACGCAAGCGTCGCACTCGATGCACAGCTTATCGGTAAACACCGTCTGCACGTCGCAGTTCAGGCAGCGCTCGGCCTCCTTGTAGGCCAGGCGATCATCGAACCCCAGCTCGACCTCCGCCTTGATGTCGCTTAGTGCCAGCGCCTTCTCCTTGTGCGGCACCGCGTACCGATGGTCTGGCGAGACGTCGTTATCATAGCTCCATTCATGGATGCCCATCTTCTGGCTGGCCAGCGTCACCATCGGCGGCGGCCGTTCGCGCACATCCCTGCCCTCGCAAAGAAGGTGCATCGAAATCGCAGCCTGGTGCCCATGCGCCACAGCCCAAATGATGTTCTTCGGTCCGAACGCCGCATCGCCGCCGAAGAACACCCTCGGGTGTGTCGATTGCATCGTGATCTCATCGACAACCGGCATGTTCCACTCATTGAAGGCTATGCCGATGTCGCGCTCGATCCAGGGAAATGCATTCTCCTGCCCCACGGCGACCAGCACGTCGTCACAGGGGAAATGCTGCTCCGGCTCCCCCGTCGGCACCAACCTGCGGCGCCCCTTGGCGTCGTGTTCCGCCCTGACCTTCTCGAACATCACGCCGGTCAACCGCCCGCCAGTATGGGTAAACGACTTCGGAACGAGGTAATTGAGGATCGGGATATCCTCTCGTATCGCATCCGCCTTTTCCCAGGGGGACGCTTTCATCTCCTCGAAACCGGAGCGGACGATCACCTTGACGTCCTCGCCGCCCAGGCGGCGAGCTGACCGGCAGCAGTCCATCGCGGTATTACCGCCCCCCAGCACGATCACCCGCTTGCCAATGCGATTGATATGGCCGAACGAAACCGAGGACAGCCAGTCGATCCCGATGTGGATGTTCGCTGCGGCCTCCTTCCGGCCGGGGATCGTCAGGTCGCGGCCACGCGGCGCGCCTGATCCGACAAACACCGCATCATACTCTTCCGCCAGCAAAGCCTTCAGGCTGGCAACACGCTCGCCCAGACGCGTCTCAGGGCCGAGTTGGACAATGTACCCCACCTCCTCATCGATCACGGTTTCAGGCAGCCGGAATTTTGGGATCTGGCTGCGGATCATACCGCCGGCGCGTTGGTCGGAGTCGAACACCACACAATCGTACCCAAGTGGCGCCAAGTCGCGCGCAACCGTCAATGTTGCCGGGCCGGCGCCCACTAGCGCGATGCGTTTGCCGTTCGTCCGGGACGCAGGTCGCGGCAGACGCGCCCGGATGTCCCCTTTGTAATCGGCAGCAACTCGTTTGAGGCGACAGATCGCCACCGGCTCTTCCTCGACGCGGGCCCGCCGGCAAGCCGGCTCACAGGGCCGGTCGCAGGTACGCCCGAGAATTCCGGGAAAGACATTCGACCACCAGTTGATCATATACGCATCGGCATATCGCTGCACTGCAATAAGCCGAATGTATTCCGGCACTGGCGTATGCGCTGGACAGGCCCACTGGCAGTCCACGACCTTATGGAAATACGTCGGGTCGCGAATATCGGTCGGCTGCAAGCTGGAAATCTCCCATCCCCGTCGGGGCCGCCCTTCTGAGCCCGTCACCCCATCACGTCAATCCACCGTAGGAAGAAATGCTTCACCTATCAACCACCGTTATAACGGTGGCCCCTTCTGACCGTTCTGACTGAGCCGAGCCCATTGGCGTAAGAGTTTTGGTTCGGCGCGCGGCCCCGCGCACGATAATACCCTTGCCTCGCTGCAAGGCGGCTGACAGCCTATTTCGCTGCCTTCCCCGGAGTACCGCTTGGCCTACCCCGATTATCCGAACGTCGATCTCCTGGAGCGAATTCCGCTCAGCGCCGGTATCGTACTGGACGTCGGCTGTGGCACTGGCGCACTTGGGGCGGCCTATAGGCGGCGCAATCCTAGGGCCCGCCTGTTCGGCATCGAGGTCGATCCGCATGCTGCCGCGGCGGCGCGTCAAAGGTTTAACGACGTTGCGATTACGGACGTCGAAACGAGCCCGCTTCCGTTTGATATCGATGGCGCGATCGACTGCGTGATCTACGGCGACATTCTCGAACACCTGGTGAATCCCTGGGCTGTGCTTCGCCGCCATACAGCCGCACTTAGCGAGCACGGTACGGTCCTGATCTGCGTCCCCAACGTTCGAACACTGGAGTTTTCTGCATCATCTCCTACGCGGAGACTGGGGGTATCAACCTGACGGACTGCTCGATGTCACCCATCTGCGCTGGTTCAGTCTGGACAGCATGCGCCAGGCCTTGCTTGAGGCTGGACTGACACTCTGTGATGTGCACCCCCGTCTGTTTGAGACGGACCAAGCAAACACCTTCACCGCCGCAATGGAACCGTCACTGCGGGCGATGCGGATCGATCCGCAGGAATATGCCAACCGGGCATCGCCACTCCAGTATGTTTGGCGCGCCCGCAAGCGCCCGCAAGCGCGGCTGACCATCGCTGCGACCATGTTGGAGCCGGTCGGTGGTGTCTCGCACGTCCGGATCTGTACACCCGTTGCAAGCGATGAGCACGGACCCGTCCGTCTTCGCTCAGGTCGTCACCTCAGGTGAGTTGCCGACCGTCGATCCTGAGCAGCCGCACGTCTACGTGCTCCACCGGCCGATACTGACCGGCCGAGACGGCCGCGAGATGCTGCACTCCTTGGTAAGCGACGGTTGGCTGGTGGTCACTGAGTTCGACGATCATCCGGATTTCTTTCGTGCACTCCGGGAGAGTGATCAACTCACCTTCCGAGGTGTACATGCGGTTCAGACAACCTCACCGGTACTCGCGGACGTGTTGAGGACTCGCAATCCCGAAGTGATGGTGTTCCCAAACGATGATTCGCGAGCTGCGGGACCCGGCGAATTTCTCGAACCCGGATTGCCTGACCGTTTTCTTCGGCGCCCTCAATCGGGAACGCGATTGGGAACCGCTGGTTCCTACAATCAACGACGTGGCGGATGTCGCCGGCGACCGGTTGCGGTTTCAGGTTGTGCATGATCGAGCCTTCTTCGAAGCCCTGGAAACACCTCACAAGGCCTTCACCCCACTCTGCGATTACGATACCTACATCGATCTGCTCGCTGGCTGCGAGGTCTGCTTCATGCCGCTGTCGGATACGGTGTTCAACCGAGCCAAGTCGGACCTCAAATTCGTCGAAGCCGGTGCGTGCCGGGCTACGGCTTTGGCCAGCCACATCGTCTATGGCGATACCGTTGAAGACGGAGTAACAGGCCTTGTATTCCGCAACCCTGACGAGCTCCGGGAGCGATTCCTGCGCCTGCTTGCAATGCCGGATTTGGCTCGGGCCCTGGCTAACGCCGCGCGGGTGTACGTCTCCCGCTCGCGGATGCTGGCCTATCAAGCCGCCCCACGCGTCACATGGTATCGATCCCTATGGGCGCGGCGTCGCGAATTGACGACCGCATTGCGCGAACGTATCGGCTGACGTTTCAACGATTCAATACACCATGTTGGCGTAGAAATTCGAACAACGCCAACAGAGGCAACCCCAGGATTGCGGCGTACTCGCCCTCGATTCGGGCGAACAGGTGTATGCCGCGCTTCTCCAGCCGGTAGGCGCCGACGCTGTTCAACACGGTTTCTCCCTCGGCTTCGAGATAGTCGTCGATAAAGGTATCGGAAAACCGACGCATGGTGAGTCTTGGCCGAGCCACGTGTTGCCAGAGACGCTGTTCGCCTCGCCGGCAGAGGACCGCGGTCACCAGTTCATGCGTTCTGCCACGCAGTTCGGTAAGCTGGATACGAGCTGCCGCGATATCGGCGGGCTTGTCGAACCACGCGCCCTCGCATACCAGAATTTGGTCGGCCCCAATTATCAAGCCTTCGGGGTCGTGTTCCGCGATGCGGCGTGCTTTCAACTCTGCCAGCAGCAGAGCGACTTGCTCAGGTGTGTCTCCGGCAGCTCGCGCTGCTTGTTTGATAGCCGCTTCATCAATTGCCGCACTCTCGATGGCAAACAGGATACCAGCTTCAGCCAGCAGAGATCGGCGTGTTTCAGATCCACTGGCCAGAACCAAACGAATTGCCGGATCTTGCAGCAGCATCGCGTGACGGCTGAGCAGGGGGACGGGCTCTCAGGGATCGCCGTGCATGGCGGCCTGTCGGGTGCAGCTTTCCAGCTCCCGCCCGAGGGCGAGAGCTTCGCCGACCGTCATTTCAACGAACATCCGGCGTATCGATCCGTCCAGCCGCTCCCGACGAAGGCGAACGAAGACCGCTCCAGGCACCGCCTGGACCGAGATCTGGTCAGCCTCAGCATCAAGATCGATAACGGGAGCCTGATCGGACATGCACTTTTCGCATCCGGGGGTTCTTCCACTTGGCACAGAAGCCCTCGCGCGACAACACGAAAATGTGAGCTTAGTATTGGATCTAAGCCACCGTGGCTGCGACGCAACGTCAATGGGCTGCTGCTGTCTCAGTTTTTCGCCGACGGTCATGCCAAGCCTGCATAAGCTGAAGCACCGTCGCGGCAGTTTCCTCGATCGAGCGTCGGGTCACATCAATGACGGGCCATCCGCGCCGGTTGCAAAGCCGACGCGCCCAAAGCAACTCGTTCTTCACCGCCTCCTCGTCCACGTAGTCCACGCTGTCCTGACGAACAATGGCTGAATGATCCTGAGAAGCGATCAGGCGCAGCCGGTGCCGCCGGATCTCGATGAGCGCTCGTGGCTCTAAGGTCAGACCGATCACCGGAACACCAATTGCCTCCAATCCTTCGGGCTCGGGGAGACTTGGTACCAGCGGCACGTTGGCCGCCTTGATCCCCCGATTGGCCAGGTAAAAGCATGTCGGAGTTCTTGGAGCTACGCGACACTCCGACCAGGACGACATCCGCTTCAGCCAGGCCGGCCTGGGCCTGCCCATCGTCGTGCGCCAGCACGTAGTGCATGGCGTCGATACGCTGGAAGTAATCCGCGTTCAGAACATATTGCCGGCCCGGACGCGCGCCAGCTTGCTCACCGATATGCTCCTGTAGCAGGTTCATCACCGGGTCGAGCACATTCACCACCGGCAGCTCAAGCCGATGACACGTGTGCTCCAGATCGGTCCTCAGCGCCTTATCGACCAGCGTCGAAAGCACTGGGCCGGGGTCTGCCTCGATTCCCTCGAGTACCCGATGAAGCTGAAACCGGGTACGGATCAAGCTCCAGCGGTGATACACGATCTGCACATGCTCGAATTGCACGGTAGTGGCTCGGGCGATCGCGTTCAGCGTCTCCCCGGTCGCGTCAGACACCAGATGCAGGTTCATCCGGTCGAGCGGCATGACATCAGCATAGCGCGAAAGCTGGGGATAAACGAGCCCTTATGCTCAAGCCTCGCCACAGGAACCACGTCACGGCTCCAATACCCCACTGCCAGACCACGTTCGGGGAAACGCGATCCGGCGCAGACCGATCATGGGGATCATGTTGGTTCGAATCACAGGTTCAATATCTTAGTCCATGTCGCTGCTGTGGATCAGTCCGCTGTCTTTGCCGTAATAGCCGGGTACCCCTTTCTCCACAGGCTTTATCTACCACTTCTATCTCTTAATTCATCTCTCTTGATAGACTAGGAAAGACGATGATCTCCGAGGCCGGTAAGCCGCTTCTGCGCGTGCTCCAGGGAGAAGCTGTCTGGCCACCCCCTGTCTGGTTGATGCGGCAGGCCGGCCGGTACCTTCCCGAGTATCGTGCAATCCGAGATAAGGTCGGTAGCTTCATCAGGCTCTGCACGTCGCCCGGGCTGGCCACCGAGATTACCCTGCAACCGGTGCGCCGCTTCGGCTTCGACGGCGCAATACTGTTCAGCGATATCCTGATGCTTCCATGGGCGCTCGGCTGGGAGGTGGACTACCGGGACGGAGAAGGGCCAGTTCTGCCAGCTTTGCAGGAAACTTCGGATCTGGCCTCCCTGCGTCCCGAACGAATGCTGGAGCGCATTGCACCCATCCTCCAGACGGTGCGGCAGGTCGCGGGAGCGCTTGCGGCAGATCATCCCAAAACCGCTCTGATCGGGTTTGCCGGTGCGCCGTTCACGGTTGCCTGCTACATGATCGAAGGAAGGGGATCGAAGGACTTCGCTGCCCCCCGCTTGCTGGCCTATCGCGATCCGGCGCTATTCTGTCGCCTCATGGAAATTTTGACGGAAACAACGGTTGCCTATCTGGCAGCTCAGATCGAATCAGGTGCAGAGGCGGTCATGATCTTCGATTCCTGGGCCGGGATTTTGCCGGCGGCCCTTTTCCGTGCCTATGTGATTCGCCCGACGCAGCAAATCGTTGCCTGCTTGAGAATGCGGTTTCCGACCGTTCCCATCCTTGGCTTTCCTCGTCTCGCCGGATTGATGCTTCAGGATTATGCCGAATTGATAAAGGCCAATGCCGTAGGGCTCGATACAGCCGTTGATCCGGTTGTCGCTGCCAGGATCATCCCGCGCCAGATTGCTTTGCAAGGGAATCTCGATCCGTTGGCGCTACTCGCGGGCAATAAGGCTCTTGCTCAGGCAGTATCATCCATCCTAAGTGCCATGTGCGGTCGGCCTTTCATCTTCAATCTAGGTCATGGCGTGTTGCCGGAGACGCCGGTCGCACACGTTGGCGAACTGATAGGGCTCATACGTGCGAGCTGAAGACAGGTCGCGTCTGGCCGTCGTTCTGTTCAACTTGGGCGGACCAGACCGACCGGAGTTGATAAAACCATTCCTACGAAACCTGTTTGCTGACCCGGCAATTCTGCGGGTACCGTTCTTGGTTCGTCCCCTGCTTGCCCGCACTATCGTTCGGGCACGGTTGAAGCTTGCAACTGCAAATTATGCCTATCTCGGCGGAAGATCACCGTTGCTCGAATTCACCCGTGCCCAGGCTGAGGCGCTGGAAGCCGCTCTCCCGGACCTCGCCGTCAGATGTTTCATCGCGATGCGCTATTGGCATCCGTTCAGCCTGGAGACCGCTCGAGCGGTCCGGAACTGGGATCCAGACAAAATTGTCCTTCTGCCGCTCTATCCGCAATTCTCCACCACGACGACCGGCAGTTCACTAACCGCGTGGCGGGATGCAGCGATACGGATCGGTCTTATCGCCCCGGTGACGACACTTTGCTGCTATCCGGATGATCCAGCGTTCATCGAAGCAATCGCAAGGCTGCTGCGCCAAGCGATCGCCGATGCTCGGCAGGCACTTGCACCAACACTCGGGTTTCGGGTTCTGTTCTCCGCGCATGGTCTGCCCGAAGTGATCGTCCGGGCGGGAGATCCCTATCAATGGCAGGTCGAGCAAACCGCCGCTGCCGCGATGCGCCGCATCGGTCAGGAACAAGTTGATTGGCAAGTCTGCTACCAGTCTCGCGCAACCCCGCAGCAATGGCTGGAACCGAGCACCGAGGACGAAATCCAGCGCGCCGCCCGGGATGGGGTCGGGCTGGTGGTAGTGCCGATCGCCTTTGTCTCCGAGCATTCTGAAACGCTGGTTGAACTCGATATCGAGTACCGCTGCCTTGCTGAGCGGCTAGGTGTCCCCTGCTATATCCGCGTGCCCACGCCGAACAGCGAGCCTGTGTTCATCGAGGCTCTGGCCCACTTGGTTCGGCGGGCCAGGGAGGCGGGTCCGGGTCTCTGCAGCTATCGCAATAGGCGCAACTGTCCGGCGCAGTTTGGCGCTTGCCCCCTTCGGGCACAGGCGTGACAGATCTTGCTCATCTGCGTGACCGGATTGGACGGCTGGCGCTCGTAATCTTCGACTGCGACGGCGTGTTGATCGACAGTGAGCCGGTAGTCAACGCGGTCGTCGCGGCTGAACTAAACCGGCTTGGCTGGCCGATTACTGCCGAGGAGTGCTGTGCCCGTTTCCTTGGCCTCGATCTCGGCGCCATGGTCCCCTTGATCGAAGCCGCACTCGGCCGCTCATTGCCATCCAGCTGGCAAGCTGACGTGATGGCGGAGATCGTCGCCGTCCTGCGCAACGACGCGCCGATGGTGCCGGGTGCCCGCGAAGCGATGACCGCCGCAACTGCTTCGGGCTTACCTTGGCGTATTGCCTCCAACTCTTCACATGCCGAAATGGAAGCGAAATTCGGCTGCAACGGACTTCTCCCGGTCGTTGCCGGGCGGTTGCACAGCTTCACGGATGTTGCGCATGGCAAGCCGTCACCGGATCTGTTTTTGGCGGCCGCTGGCGCTGAAGGTGTTCCCGCTTCTGCCTGTCTGGTGATCGAGGACTCGGTTCCCGGCGTCCAAGGTGCGATCGCTGCCGGGATGGCCTGTCTCGGCTTCAGCCGTCACGGCGACGGCGCCGTATTGGCTGCCTCAGGGGCAGTCCCGTTTCATGACCTGGCTGAGCTACCCGTCCTGTTCCGAGATCTTGCCGGGGGCCGCGAATGACCATCGGCTTCCTGGCCCCGTTTTATCTCTGGGCTAAATCATTCCACATCATCTCGGTGATCGCTTGGATGTCCGGCATGTTCTACCTGCCCCGGCTCTACGTGTACCACTGTGAAACCCGTCCCGGCTCGGCCGAGAGCGAACGTTTCAAGGTCATGGAGCGGCGCCTCCTGAAGCAAATCATTAACCCGGCGATGATCAGCACCTGGACCTTCGGGATCATCCTGGTACTCACCCCCGGAGTGCTCGACTGGTCCGCGGGCTGGTGGCACGTCAAGCTTGCTGCGGTGATCGTGATGTCCGCCTTGCATGGCGCTCTCGCACGCTGGCGGAAGGACTTCCTGCACGACCGCAACCGCCGGCCCCAGCGCTTTTACCGCGTGGTAAACGAAATCCCCACCGTCCTTGTCGTGCTGATCGTGATCATGGTGATCGTTCGCCCGTTCTGAATGCAGCCGTCGCCTACGGCCCGCCGAGTCTCTTGACTTTGCACGCCAGATGGGCCACTTCCGTAACCGACGGAGGCCGGAAGCAACGGTTCGCTTCAGGGTCCCTCCATCGGGCGGCAGTCAACCGCCGCTGTCATTCACCTACCCTCTGGGACAGAGCCGGCCATCGGCGAACGATGGCGCGCTACGCGATATCGGCTCCCGCCGAGCCTCTGCCCCAATCACATCACACGAAGACCGCCGAGGCGTTCCAGATGCATCTCGCCGAACTCAAGGCAAAATCCCCCGCCGACCTACTCAGCTACGCCGAATCCTTACAGATTGAGAACGCATCCTCCCTGCGCAAGCAGGACATGATGTTTGCGATCCTCAAGAACCTGGCCGAGAACGACCAGGCGATCAGCGGCGAAGGCACGCTGGAAATCCTGCCTGATGGCTTTGGATTCCTGCGCAGTCCTGAGGCGAATTACCTGCCCGGACCGGACGATATTTATGTCAGCCCCAGCCAGGTTCGTCGCTTCGGTCTGCGTACGGGCGACTCGGTGGAAGGCCAGATCCGCGCCCCCAAGGACGGCGAGCGTTACTTTGCCCTGCTCAAGGTCAACACCATCAATTTCGAGCCTCCCGAAGCGGTGCGCCATCGCATCAATTTCGATAACCTGACGCCGCTCTACCCCGACGAACGACTCAAGATGGAAGTTGAGAACTTCCAGTCCGTCGCCAAGGGTCCGGGGAAGGACTATACGCCGCGGGTGATCGACCTGATTTCGCCGATCGGCAAGGGCCAGCGTGCTCTGATCGTGGCGCCGCCGCGTACCGGCAAGACGGTGATGCTGCAGAACATCGCCACTGCTATCGCCGCCAATCATCCGGAAGTCTTCCTGATCGTCCTGCTGATCGACGAGCGGCCCGAGGAAGTCACCGACATGGCTCGTTCGGTGAAGGGCGAGGTCATCAGCTCCACCTTCGACGAGCCGGCTACACGCCACGTGCAGGTGACCGAGATGGTACTCGAGAAAGCCAAGCGTCTCGTTGAGCACAAGCGCGACGTGGTGATCCTGCTGGACAGCATCACACGCCTGGCGCGCGCCTATAACACCGTGGTGCCGAGCTCCGGCAAGGTGCTCACCGGCGGTGTGGATGCTAATGCCCTGCAACGGCCGAAGCGCTTCTTCGGCGCCGCCCGCAACATCGAGGAAGGCGGCAGCCTCACCATCATCGCCACCGCCCTGGTCGATACCGGCAGCCGCATGGACGAGGTGATCTTCGAGGAGTTCAAGGGCACCGGCAATTCGGAAATCATCCTCGACCGCAAGCTCTCCGACAAGCGCACTTTCCCGGCAATCGACATCACCAAGTCCGGCACGCGCAAGGAGGAACTGCTGGTCGAGCGTGGCACGCTTTCGAAGATGTGGGTCCTGCGCCGCATCCTGAACCCCATGGGCACCACTGATGCGATGGAGTTCCTGCTGGACAAGCTGAAATATAGTAAGACCAATAACGACTTTTTCGACGCGATGAACACCTAACCTCTAAACCCCTCCTCTTGCGGGCCCCGCAAGGGGAGGGGGGAGGAAGGCGCGAGGCGCGCGTGCAGGGCCGTTATGATGGACGCATGCACCGTAGCCTCGGTCCCGTTCGCATCAATCAGCACGCAGCGGTTTGGCTCGGCGGCGGCGATCGCTCGGAAGCCGGCGGCCACGCGGGCGTGGAACGCCGCGTCCATCGCCTCGTAGCGGTCGGCGGCACCGCGCCCAGCCAGCCGTGCCGAAGCCAGATCCGGCGAGACATCCAGCACGAAGGTGATGTCGGGCGTCAGCCCGACCGACCGAGTCAAAGTGGCGATCATCTCCCGGTCGGCGCCCAGCCCGTAGCCCTGATAGGCCATAGTCGAGTCATAGAACCGGTCGCACACGACCCAGGCACCGGCGTCCAGCGCCGGTCGGATGGTGCGCTCGACATGCTCGGCGCGGGCGGCGAAATGGAGCAGCGTCTCGGCGGGGGGCGAGAACAGCACCTCGCCCGACAGCAGCAGTTCGCGCAGTTTCTCCGCGCCCGGAGCGCCGCCCGGTTCCCGCGTTCGCAACACGGGCAGGCCGCCCGCGGCGAGCGCCTCGGTCAGCAGGCGGGCCTGCGTGGTTTTCCCGGCACCTTCGCCGCCTTCCAGCGTGATGAAACGGCCGCGCAGAGCCTCAGCTTCCGGTCACGTAATGCGCCAGCACGGCGACGGCGCGGCCGGGCAGGCCGAGTTTCGGCACGTCCTCTCCGGCATACAGCGGTACCTCGAGGCTGGGGACGCCCGGGCCGCTGACAGCGAGGGTGCCGAGCCTTGCGCCGCGTTTCACCGGCGCGCGTACTGGGGAATCGAACGACACCTGGATTTTCGCCGTGTTGCGCCAACCGCGCGGCATCGTCACGACGACGTCGCCGGTACCGACCAGCGGCACGGTGGCGCTGTCGCCGAGCCAAACCGGCGCGCGCTCGACCGGGACGCTGGCGGTGAACAGCCTCACGTCCTCGAAATTGGCGAACGCCCAGTCCATCAGCCGCTCGCTCTCCTCCGAACGTTCCCGCATGGTGTCCATGCCGTTCAGCACCAGGATCACGCGCCGGTTGCCACGCAGCGTGGAGGCGACGAGGCCGTAGCCGCCAGCCTCGGTATGGCCCGTCTTAAGGCCGTCGGCGGTGCCGCGCTGGACCAGCGGGTTGCGGTTCTGCTGCTCTATGTTGTTGTAGCGGAATGTCTTTTCCGATGCGTAATGATAATAGTCCGGGAATTGCCGGATGATGTCGCCGGCGAGCGTGGCGATGTCGCGGCAGCTCATGTAGTGGCCGTCCTCCGGCCAGCCGGTGCTGTTCAGAAAATGCGAATGGGTCAGGCCGAGCTTCTTGGCCGTCTCGTTCATCAGATCGGCGAATTGCTGCTCGGAGCCGGAGATCGCCTCGGCCAGCACGATGCAGGCGTCGTTGCCGGAGTCGACCTCGATCCCGCGGACAAGGTCCTCGACGGAGACGGTGGTGCCGATCTGGACGAACATTTTCGACCCGCCCATGCGCCAGGCTTTTTCGGAGACCGGCAGCTTGTCGTCCAGCTTCAGCCGTCCGTCCTTCAGCCGCGAATAGGCGATGTAGAGCGTCATCAGCTTGGTCATTGACGAGGGGGTCATCTCGTCGTCGGCCTGCTTGTTGAGAAGCTCGGCGCCGCTGGTGAAATCCTGGATGAAGGCCCATTTCGCCGAGGTGTCCACCGGGCCCAGCGGCGTCTGCGCCGGGCTGCTGGGCGCCGCATCCGGTTTCGGCTCCCCGTGGCCGTGCGGGTGCGGGGCGCGTCGCTGGGCGGCGGCCGGGAAGGCCGCGAGAGCGCCGGCGGCGCTGAGAGCAGTGCGGCGGGTGAGCATCAAGCCCTTCTCCTATTCGACGATGATGCGTGCGTCGGTGGCGCCGGCACCGATCGCCTGATCCAGCGCGGCGTCTGCCTGAGACACTGTCGCAAACGGCCCGATTCGGACACGATATTCCTGCTGCCCGTCGGCATAAACGGGCTCAATGTCAGGACCTAGGAAGGAGAGGCGGGCACGCTGCATCGCGGCGTAGCGGCGGCCGAGGAACGTGCCGAGCGCGATCCAGAGCTGGCCGGGGTCAGGGATCGTCTGGGTGACGGACTCCGGAAGCTGCAGCGGCAGCGCTGCCGGGGCTGGGGCCGATTGGGGCATGGCGTCCGCCTGCTGGGGCGTACTGCTCGGCGAGCCGAGCGGGGTTTCCTGCACGGCGGTGCGCGGGGCGGCAGCGACGGCGAGCAGGGGCTGGCCGGGCAGGCCTTCGATGGCGGCGTGGCTCTCGGTGGGGAGGATCTGCAGGTGGATGCGGGCGGTCCCGTTGGGCGGGAAGCCGAGGAGCTGCGCGGCTTTCTGGGTTACCTCGAGCAGGCGGTGCGGTGACGCCGGACCGCGGTCGTTGATCCGTACCAGGACCTGACGGCCGTTCTCCAGATTGGTGATCCGGGCGATTGCCGGCAGTTGGAGGGTCGGGTGGGCGGCGGCGGGGGCGTTCGGGTCGAAGACCTCGCCATCGGTGGTCAGGGGTGGATGGCCGGGGGCGTAGGTCTCGGCAATGCCGGTCGTGTCGAGATTGAAGCTCTCGCGCGGGTAGCGCCAGACGCCGCCTGCCTGATAGGGCGCCCCGAGCACGTAATGCGGCTGCGGCGCGGGGGGTGCTGGGGCGTGTCGTGTGCAGGCGGCGGGGAGCAGCGCGCAAAGCAGAGCCAAGGCGCGGATCACGCGAGGATCTCGTCTCCGATCAGGCCGACAGCGAGGGCGTAGAAATCGGAGGGATTGTAGCGGCGGATGGCGGTGAAGTTCCCGTAGGCGAAGAAGGCTTGGCCGCCCGGGCCGTCCGGCATGACGACCGCGGCGAGCTGGCCGGGCTGGGCGAGGAGCCGGCCATAGGGGCGGATGCCGGCACGGAGCCAGGTGGCGACGGGCTGGCGGTCATCGCGGCCGAAAGCGTTGAAGCCGGGCGGGACGCTGACCTGCTGACCCCAGGTTTCATTGGGGTGCCAGCCGCTGGAAGCGAGATAGTTGCCGATCGAGGCGAGTACGTCGGGCGTGCTGGTCCAGATATCGCGTCGGCCGCTGCCGGTGAAATCGACGGCGTAGCGGAGATAGGAGCTGGGCATGAACTGCGGCTGGCCCATGGCGCCAGCGTAGGAGCCGGTCATGCGGGCCGGGGTGACGTCGCCGGCGTTGAGGATGCGGAGCGCGGCGATGAGCTCGGAGCGGAAGAAGCGGGAGCGGCTGCTGGTCCAGCCAAGGGTGGCGAGGGCCTCGACCACGCGGAAATCGCCGGTTTGGGTGCCAAAGCTGGATTCGAGGCCCCAAATGCCGAGGATAACGGCGGGGGAGACGCCGTAGGCCTGTTGCACCTGGAGGAAAGTGGGGCGCGTGCGGGCCCAGGCGGCGCGGCCGGCTTCGATGCGTTTGTCGGTAACCAGGAGGTTGCGGTACTGGGCCCATGTGAGGGTGAATTCGGGCTGGTGGTTTTCGCGTTCGAGGACCTTGGCATTGGGTTGGACGCCGGCGAAGGCGCGTTCGAGCGTGGCGGCGGCGATGCCTTCGCGGCGGGCCTCGATGCGGACGCTGTCGAGGAAGGCGGCGAAGCTGCCCGATTGAGCAAGGGAGCGCGCGGCGAGGGCTTGGGTGGCGAGGAGCGCGGGGAGGGTGCCGAGCAGCGGGCGGCGGGCGATCATGGCCGGGGTCTGCCATAAGCGCGGGCCGAGTCGCAATTGGGGATCTGTTGATTGGGGGGTCGGTTTGGGGGTTTTTGATTCGTTAACGGGTGGAGTGCCATTGTCGGGCTGTTGGTTCGGTGTGTCGTGGGGCGAGACGCTGGCGGTTGCTGGCGAATTGCACGATTGGTCGATTCGGGGGTTGCCAATCGTACGATTGGCAGTTTTGGGGCGGCGTGGATCGGACGATTGGCCCGAAATCGGGGGCGCGAAACGTACGATTGGGGCGGCGCTCGTCTCGTTTATGCAACGTGTACTTTCTTTTGGGGTCGGCGGTGGGTCGGTCGCGGAGGTACCCGAGTGCATCGTGATCGGGCGCGGGGCTCAGAGATCGATCAGGTCCAGGATCTTCGGGCCGATATCCGCAAGAGAACCCCACTGGTTGCCTGATGAAAATCGCCAACCCCGCTCGGCCGTACAACTAAGATTGGGCCGCGATGGCCAAAGTGCTGTTACATTCCGTACGTAACCGGAGGGTGCACCGGGAGCATTATGTGCCATTTACGGCATCAATGCCGCTTTCTTGGGGAGCGGAGCGCGGTCAAACCTGTGGATTCGTAGCATGCTCCCGCCCGGCACGTAAGCGATAGGTTCGGCGCATAACTTAGGTTGGGATAAAGCGGGCTACAAACCATCCGACAAACACCATCAGAATGATCGCAATGAGATACCGCGGCTGGACGGTGGTTACGATCGAGAGCCACCAGGGCGGTGGTTCAGCGTCTTCATCGTCCTCGATGATCGTACCATCGCGCAAAAAAGGTACCCAATACCGCAGGCAGAAGTCTCGCTTCAAGAACGCACTGTGAGACTTGCCATTGTGCCATCGATCACGAACGCCTGGACGGCGGAATCCGTAAGTGCCGGCCGAGCCGTAGCCGGTGGTGACGGTCTCGGCGAGCACTGGCCAGACATCCCTTGTCCCAACCTCATTGATCAGGGGGCGCTCGAAGCGGGAACTGTACTCTTCAAAGGGAAATCTGTACCGAACAACGCTGCCGCAAAATATAATTCTCCTGAATTCGATATCGGGGTGGCGACGCAATATGATGGCAACAATAAAGGTGCCGAAGCTGTGCGCGATAATCGAGCACTTCGCACCCTCGGCCAGTCGGATCGTCTGTCTGACCTGCCTCGTAATATCATCCGCAACCCGACGGCGAAAGAACTGGCCGGGGCACAGGAAACGCAGGAGATCAAACTTCCCATAATTTGTCGGCTGGACCGCGAAACCCTGGGCTTCCAATATTCTCCTGATTGTACCCTGCCAAAGTGCCGTGGTTCGAATGCCATGGATGAGGATAACAGTATGCGTTCCCGCGGCTTTATTCACATCATCAGCGATCAACGGCCGTTTCGGTAGGGGATTCTGGTCACGCCGGACGCCCTCCAAGAGCTCTCCAACCTCGTACATGCGTTTGGCACCTTCCGGCAAAAAGGCGTAGTTTGGGCCAAAGCGACGCTCCAACTCCAAAAGATAGTCGTACCTGACCTGTTCATCCGGGCGGTCGGGCAGCGGTACCTGTGCTACAGGTTCGGCTTCAGGGTTCAGCGCGTGCACCGCCTCGAGATCGTTCAGGGCGACGTTGAGGGCCGCCCGGCGCATTCCGGTCGGGCCATCGACCTGCAGGTCGATACGCCGCTGATCGGGATCCGCCAGAACCAGTACCTGGCAATCGCGGGTGACAAGAACAACGCCGGTTCGCCAGCGAGGTCTTCCCGGTAAGACGTTGCGATGGGACTCGACGATCAGGCGTGGGATCAGGCTTGGCGGCAAATAGTTGTATCGGTAACGGAATCGCAGGACATCATCCGGCCACTTGCCCAGGAAGGGGCGGTTCGCTGGCAAGGCCTCTGGGACAAGGTAACGCTCTTCCTGGTGTATTGGCACACGGAAGCAAAGGGCAATTTCAGGGTCCTGCATCATATCCAGAATGAATTCGTGTCGCTCCGCAGGGTAGCGATCCGGATTAAGCCATTCGGACAATTTGTGGCGGAGAAATTCGCCTTCCTGATCAACTGTGCTCGCCATCTCCAGGATGCGGTAAACCGCGCCGGTCAGCCAATTGGGATCAAGCAGACTGACTTCCCGGCGGGCGGCGGACGCCTCTCGCTCCAGACCATGCGCAACGATGGTGCCAAGCTGATGGAGTAGTTGAAGGAGTGCTCGCTGCTCGTTGTCATCGACGATCGGCTGGTTGCCTTCGCCGGGATGCTGACAAAGAGTGGCGAAATCCGCGTGGCGCAAGACCGAATGCTCGCTCGCGAGAGCGCTTACCTGGTGCTTGATCTGCAACCAGTTGCCTGGAATCCCGTCCAATACATGCTTGAGGCGCTGGTCCGCCAGGATTACGCTGACAATCTGCCGGCGCAGCGCTTCGATGCTGTCTGCGGCCCACGGGCCCGGGTCGCAGGAGGTTCGTTTGATATCGACGATATTAGGATAGGTCTCCTTCAAGCCCCGTTCATCAAGGCGAAGATCCTGTTTGCCTTCATCCGATTTGTTGATAGCGACGATAACCGGGCTTTCCCCACCACGGTTACGAATGGTTTTCATCCAATCGTAGACTGAGCGGTCGTCTTGCCGGCGATCCTCAAGGACCAGAAGATAGAGGCTGCGTGCCGTCAGCAAAAAACCGATGCGTGCCGCGCATCATCTCCTGACCGCCAAAGTCCCAGATATTGAGCTGCACCTGAGATTTATCCGGAGCCCACTCCCGGATTAGGATCCTTTCGTGCTGAACGATCCCAGGTGTCTTGCCTTCGCTGGGGTTACGAGGCTTGCCCTCGATCATATACCGAAGCAGCGAAGTCTTGCCGACCGCCTCATTGCCTACGACCAGTAGCTTCAATTCGTTGAGTGGCCGAAGAGTCCTCGCTGCCTGAGCAGCAGCAAAGCGTCGGTGCGCCGCAAGAATGGCCTGAGCGTCGCCTGCCTCAAGTACTTCCTTCGGCAGTAGGTCGGCGACGCCTGCATTATCACGAAGGTTTAAATCGCGAAGCTGGCTGCTGCGCCGTGACGACCACGCGTCGAGAATGGCCCTGGCGCCGTCATCGCCGATGTTGTTGCTCCACAGAGCGAGCGAGGTGAGGCCGATGAGCGATTCAGCGATCGCCCTGACGCCGTCATCGCCGATGTTGTTGCTCCACAGAGCGAGCGAGGTGAGGCCGATGAGCGATTCAGCGATCGCCCTGGCGCCGTCAGCACCGATGTTGTTGCTCCACAGATCGAGCGAGGTGAGCCCGATGAGCGATTCAGCGATCGCCCTGGCGCCGTCATCGCCGATGTTGTTGCCACCCAGATTGAGCGAGGTGAGCCCGATGAGCGATGCAGCGACCGCCCTGGCGCCGTCATCGCCGATGTTGTTGCCACTCAGGTTGAGCGAGGTGAGGCCGGTGAGCGATGCAGCGATCGCCCTTGCGCCGTCAGCGCCGATGTTGTTACCACTCAGGTTGAGCGAGGTGAGGCCGGTGAGCGATTCAGCGACCGCCCTTGCGCCGTCAGCGCCGATGTTGCTGTCACCCAGATTGAGCGAGGTGAGACCGGTGAGCGATGCAGCGATCGCCCTGGCGCCGTCAGCACCGATGTTGTTGCTCCACAGATCGAGCGAGGTGAGTCCAGTCAGTGATTGGAGCTTGTCAGCCAAGCCTTCGACAAAGGCGGTTAGCTGAAAAGCTCGCCCTGCTGCCTTCAACGAATCAGGCCAATCTTCCGTCGGGTCGCTAAGCCCCACTCCAGGACCGACCAACGCAAGTTGCGACCAGCGCTCCGCTCGTGCCTGATCGAGCAAGCCGTCGAGTTCGCCCGGCGAAACACGAATGAGGCTGCTTACGTTAGGCAATGACTGGATCCTCGTTTACGCGCAGAGGCTACCAACACCAACTCGGGCACCCCGGATAGGATCTGGCCGTAGTCCCCAACCTGACGATACGCCTCTGCCTGGGTTGCGGCCAAGTTTGCGGCAAAGAAAATCGTCTTGGAAGCGGGACAGCTTTGGAGAATCGGACGACCCCCATCCGCGGGAATCATACTTGCGCAGGAAGCAAAAATCGGCGTCCCATCGGCCCCGGCGAACTCCGGTATTTTTCATGATACGGCATGCGGGCTGGACGGCCGACACTAGGCGCCAGGGCCACTACCACCTACGCTGCGCGGCAGGCCGGGATCGACCAGGCCGCCCCGGCGAGTGGGTGGTAACGGCCGCGGCGGGCGACTGGTTGCCGGTGCGACGAGCCGCGACCGCGAAGAGTTTGGGAAGCCGAAATTCAGATGAGAGGCGGAATTCGGGTGGAGCAGCCTGGGTGCCGGCTTTCGCCGGCATGACGAAGCCAGATCAAGCGTTGCGTGTGCTGGCGTTATATCCAGGTTGCTGAAGGCAACTCAGACAAAGGGTATGTGCGGCTCAAGTATTATTCGTGGATGCTCCGTTGCCTGGCGCGTCAAACGAGCACTGCCGCGCGTGTGGGCGAACGAACAATCGGCAGTTCTCTTCAGCAAACCACTAGATCGCTGACCTATAGCAGCCGAGCGTACAGAACGTGCCGTTGAGCGCGCCTTCCGCGTGCTGAGTCGCAATATTCGCAACGCGGACAGGGGGCATGTCGGTCAGGATCGCAAGCGTCCGTTCGGGCCCCAGCGTGAAGATCGGCGGGCCAAGCGCCTGCAGCGCTGCCGCGCGGTCGCCCGCACCGAGAGCCAAGGAGACGGTGATCATGCTGTTCACCACTTCCTGGGACGTTGCGGTCGGCGCAACGCCGAGTACCTTCCGCACCGCTTCGCGCGCCTGCAGCATCTCGCTGCCGATAAGCGGGGCCTGGGACGACCAGTTTATGTTCGAGTTCAGCACGCCGCCTAGGTAATCCAACGCGGCAACCGCCCGAGCGGCGTTGGCCGGGTCATTGCGGATCCTCGCGGGCGAGGAAAAGGCCCAGGCCGTGTAGGAGATGGAATTCGCCGGATCCCCCAGCCCGGAGACGGGGGGCATCCGAGCCGTATCGACCTGGGCCGCGCAGCCGATCAGGGCGATGGCGCAGGCCAGAGCAATCAGTTGTTTTCTCATCGCGGCTCCACTCCCCGGTTACTCGATCAGCCGCTCGCGCAACCGGTGGCGCCGGGCCGCATCCAGGCCGAGCCGCCGCTGGGCGTAACGGTCGAAACCACCTTCGCTTTCGATCGCCGCGAAGGCTGTATCCAGCAGTTCGGCATGGACCAGAAGCAGTTTCGTGGCGATGTCCGGCGGCAGCCCGGCAGCGATATCAGCTTCGCCCCGCCACAGGCGGTTGCTGGCGAGATAATCCGCCATGACCGCCTCGCGCGGCACGCCGAGCGCGGTCAGGATCAGCGCCGCGCCGAAGCCCGTACGGTCCTTGCCGGCGGAGCAATGAAACAGCAGCGGGCCGTCGTCCCGCAGCAGCACGTCGAAAATCGCGCGATAGCAATGCGCCCAATCGAGCGCGTAGGCGGTGTAGGCCTTGTGCAGCAGGGTCAATACGTCTTCGCCGGTTGCCGCCCTGGTCGCAAGAATGTCGCGCAACGAAGCGCCGACCGAAGGCTCGATCGGCAGCGACTGGATCGTTAGATCATCGAGGCGCGGCGGCGCTGCCGCACGCTCGGCGCGGCCCCGCAGATCGCAGACCGTGCGGATGCCCAGCGCCGACAACGTGCCGGCATCCTCCGGCGTAAGCCCCGACAAGGCTGCGGCGCGGTACACGCAGCCGAAGCGGACGCGCCCGCCCTGGGCGGGCCAGCCGCCGAGATCGCGCACATTGGATGCCCGGGTGAGGGCAACCGGCCGCGGCAGATCCATCAGCGCTTCATGCCTTCGACCGCTTCGGCCAGACGCTGCGGATCGACGTCGATCGTCACGCCGGCCCGTTCCACCTGCAACAGCATAGCCGAGCGCGAATCCCGGTCGCCCCAGCCGCGGTTCAGGGCCTCCGTCATTTCCGCCAGCACGAGGTTGGCCAGCCGCATCGGCACACCGACTTCGCGACCCAGCGCGCAGGCGAGCGACACGTCCTTGTGGGCGAGTTTAAGCGCAAAAGCCGGCGGTTCGTACTGGTTGGAAAGGAACTGATCTGGCATGCCGTCGAAGGCGCCGCGTCGTCCGAGCGCGCCCTGGCGTACCGCCTCCCAGATCGCCAGCGGCTCGATGCCGGCCTTCACGCCCATGGTGAATACCTCCGCCAGGCCGGTGGTGAGGATATAGCCCAGGCAGTTATGCACCAGCTTGGCGACCGAGCCGGCGCCGATCGGCCCGACATAGCGTGCCTGGTCGCCGATCGCGTCCAGCACCGGCTTCCATTGCTCGAACACTGCCTGCTCGCCGCCGACCCAGATGGCGAGCTTGCCGGAGGCGGCGCCGCGGGGGCCGCCGCTGACCGGCGCATCCAGCGCGTGCGCGCTCTTTTCGGCGAAGGCCGCGTGCACCTTGCGCACGGTCGCCGGCGCATTGGTGGTGAGGTTGAACAAGGCGGTGCCGGAGCGGATGCCGGAGAGCAGCCCGCCGGGACCGAGCGCCACCGCCTCGACTTCCGGCGGACCGGGCAACGAGGTGAAGATCAGTTCGGTCTGCTCGGCCACAGCCTGCGGCGTCGCGGCCCAGCGCGCGCCGGCCGCGATATGGCGCTGGGCTGCGTCGCGGCGGGCATCGTGCACGACCAGCGCGTGCCCGGCCTTTTGCAGGTTGGCGGCCATGCTGGCCCCCATCGTGCCGAGCCCAATGAAGCCGATCTGCATGTGCCTACTCGTTTTCCTCAAACACCTCGCGGGCGACGTTGGCCGCGGTCATCGCGCAGGGCCAGCCGCCGTAGAAGGCGATGTGGGTGATCAGTTCGGACAGCTCCTCCTTCGAGAGCCCGTTCGCCAGCGCGCGCTGCAGATGGCCGCGAAGCTGTTCGGGGCGGTAGGTCGCGACCAGCACGGCGCAAGTGATCAGGCTGCGGTCGCGTTTGGAAAGCTGTGGACGCTCCCAGATGTCACCGAACAGCCATTCTTCTGTCGCCTGCACCAGTTTGGGAACGGTATTGCGCACGCGGTCACGCGCGGCCGTCGATGGTTGCTTTGCCATGGCGGACATCTCCTGTTTTGGGTTCAGACGAGGGATTGCACACCGGACGGGCGGCCGAGTTGATCCCGAGCTTTTGCCAGGCAAATCGCGTGGTGATAGTGGAGCCGGCACATGCCTGCCCGTATTCCGCCGCCGCGGCTTCGCAGCAAGTTCGTGACCCTCGCCGGGCTGTTGCTGGCTGTCGGCGTGATGACCACGCTGGTTTCCTATTCCGTCACGCTGTACCGGCTGTTCTGCCAGGCCACCGGCGCACTCGGCACCACACAGCGCGTGGCGGCGGACAGCGCCACGGAATTGCCACGCATAGTGACGGTATCATTCGATACCAATGTGGCACCCGGGATGCCGTGGCGCTTCGCCCCGGTGCAGCGACAGGTGCGGGTGCATCTCGGTCAGGAGACGCTGGTCTTTTTCAGGGCCGAGAACCTGTCGGACCACGACATCGTCGGGCACGCCACGTTCAACGTCACGCCGGCAAAGATCGGCACTTACTTCAAGAAGGTCCAATGCTTCTGCTTCACCGAGGAGAGGCTCGGGGCGCATCAGAGCGTGGAGATGCCGGTGGATTTCTTTGTCGATCCGCGCATGGCCGCAGATGCGGATGCGGCCGATGTGAGCGACATCACGCTTTCCTACACGTTCTTCCCGTCATTGCGGCCGAAAGGTGCGGAAGACCTCGCCCGGTTCGAGGCTCGCCCGCCGGACGCCGAAGCCGGGCGTAAGCTGTTCGCGACGGTCTGCGCGGAGTGCCACTCGCTCGAGGGCAGCAAAGTAGGGCCGCCGCTCGAAGGCGTGGTCGGCCGGGCGGCCGGGAGCGTGCCGGGCTACCCGTATTCCACCGCGCTGGGCCATGCGCGTCTGGTGTGGAGCGCGGCGACGCTGGACAAATGGCTGGCCGGTCCGGATGCCTTCATCCCGGGGGCGCTGATGCCCTACCGGCTGCCGGACGCACTGCGCCGGCAGGACATCATCGCCTATCTGCAAACGCTGAGGGCGCGGACGGCCCAGCCACCGAGTTAGCCCGCTTCATCCAAGCGGCAAAAAAGCAGCGATATGGTTCGCTAGGTACATAACATGGCGGATGGGGTGGGATTCGAACCCACGAACCCTTGCGGGTTGGCGGTTTTCAAGACCGCTGCCTTAAACCGCTCGGCCACCCATCCTCTGGCCGCCAAACCTAACCCGCTGCCACCCAGCACGAAACCACCCCGTGCCCGCCATTCGCCGCCTCGCCCGCGGATCGAGCGCGTCGCGCACCCAATCCCCGATCAGGTTCTCCGATAGCACCAACAGCACCAGGGCCGCCCCCGGCAGCACCGAAGGCCACCACGCCCCGCTGAACAGGTACTGGTAGCCTTGCGCCACCCGCAGCCCCAATGACGGCGTCGTCACCGCCACCCCAAGCCCCAGGAACGACAGCGACGCCTCCAGCTCCACGGCCCGCGGAATATCCACTGAAATCTGCACCAGCAACGGTCCCAGCACATTCGGCAGCAGGTGCCGGAACACGATCCGCGCCGGCGACGCCCCCGCCAGCATCGCCGCAATCACATAATCCCGCTGCCGCTCCGATAGCACGCTCGCCCGCACCAGCCGCGCATATTGCGCCCAACCCACCACCCCAATAACCGCAATCACCTTCCACAGCCCGCGCCCGGTCAGCGCCAGCACCGCCAACGCGAGCAGCACTGCGGGCAAAGCAAGCTGGATATCCACCAGCCGCATCGCGATGCCGTTGAACCACCCCCCGCTCCGGTACCCCGCCAGCAACCCCGCTACCCCGCCGATGACAACACTGATCGCCACCGACACGAACCCCGCCAGCAGGCTCACGCGCAGCCCGAACAGAATGTTGGACAGCACATCCCGCCCAAGCCCGTCGCTGCCGAGCAGGTATGATGGATCGCCGCCCGCCATCCATACAGGCGGGTCCAGCCGCGACAACAACGACTGTTCTTCCGGATCATGCGGTGCGATCCATGGCGCCAGGATCGCCGCCAGCACCAGCGCAAGTAGTATCCCGATCGACACCCAGGGCAGCCTACCCCGCATGAGCCACCCGCGGATCGAATACCCCATACAGCAGATCGACGATCAGGTTGATCGCTGCAAACATCGCTGCGACGACGATCACATACGATAACACCACCGGATAATCCAACCGGTACAGCGACTCCAGTGCCAGCCGGTTCATGCCCGGCAAGGCGAAGATCGTCTCGGTGATCACCGCCCCGGCGAACAATTGTCCGAACTGCAAGCCGAACACGGTGATCAGCGGCAGCATCGCCGTACGCAGCGCGTGCTTGATCACCACCACCGGCTCGGACAGACCCTTCGCCCGAGCCGTGCGCACATAATTCTGCGACAACGTCTCGAGCAGGCTGCTGCGTGTCAACCGGGTGAACAACGCAATCCGGAAGAACGCCAAGGTGAAGGCCGGCATGATGAAATGATCGATGCTGCCGGCCCCCGATGCCGGCAGCACATTCAACGCCACACTAAAGGCAAAGATCAGCAGAATCCCCAGGAAGAATGTCGGGACGGACGACCCGAGCACGGAAATCCCCCGCAGCACCCGGTCCACCACGCTGTCCGGCCAGATCGCCGAGAAAATCCCGAACGGAAGACCGAATACCGTCGCCACCGCGATTGCCAACAGCACAAGCTCGGCCGTCACCGGCACGCGCTCCAGCAACAGCCCCATCGCCGGCTGCCCGCTGTAGTAGGACAAGCCGAGATCGCCGTGCAGCACGCCGCCGAGATAGCGCGCGTATTGCACCAGGATGGGCTGGTCCAGCCCCAGGCTCGCCGCCAGCACCGCCCGGTCATGCGCGCTCATTGTCTCCGGCGCCAGCACGGCAATCGGGTTGCCGGTCGCATGAATCAGTGCAAACACCAGCGTTACCACCACCCAGACGGTAAACACCGCCTGCGCAAGCCGCCTGACGACGAATTGTCCCACCGCGCCTACTGCTTACGCGTCATCTGCCAGGCGAAAATCTGCTCGTCCTGACGAGAGGTATAAGCGATCGAGTTCGCTACCCCGGCGATCACGTCCTCATAATACAGCGGCAGGTAGGCGTATTTGACATGATCGGCATCATAGTATGCCTGCTGGATCAGCTTGGTGCGCGCCGCCGTGTCGAAATCGCTGCCCGCCTTGGCCATCGTCGCGTCGGCCTCGGCGTCACAGAAATGCTCCCGGTTGGTTACGCCGAATCCCGCCTTTTGGTCCCGACAATGGAACACGGCGCCCCAGGTGGTGATTGCGCTGTTGCTGCCCCAACCGGCGAAATACATGGTAAAGTCGCCTTTATCGACCTGCGGGAAGAACACCGCCTTGGGAACTGAATTGACCGACACCTTGATCCCGGCCTGCTGCAGCAATCCACCGATTGCCTGCTCGACAAGGCTGTCCTCCAGGTAACGGTCGTTCGGCCCATCCAGCCGCACCGTGAACCCGTTCGGATACCCCGCTTCAGCCAACAGCTTCTTCGCCCCGGCGACGCTGTACTCAGGCGCCTTCAGCCCCGGATCGAACCCCTCCACGCCGTGCGCCGTGAACTGGGCGGCGGCTTCCGCCGCGCCATTGAAAATCTTGTTCTTGATCGCCGGTACGTTGATTGCCATCCACACCGCTTCGCGCACCCGCGGGTCCATGAACGGATTCTTCCCCCCGCCCGGCATGCCAGGCGACCCGGTCTCGCGCCAATAGTCCATCGCCAGATACATCGTGCGCTGTCCCGGCGTCAGCGAGATATACGCCTTGCCGCTGTCCTTCACCCGCCGGAAGTCCGAAGGATCAATCTTCTCCGCTACCTGCACCTGTCCCGACAGCAACGAAGCCAGCCGTGTCGCGCCGTTCGGAATGCTCTCCAGATGCACGTATCTAAAGTCCGGCTTGTCGCCCCAGAACCCATCCCATGCAGCCAGATCGAGATGATCATCGGCCAGCCATGAAACAAAACTGTACGGTCCCGTGCCGAGGGGATGATTGGCGAAAGCCTCGCGCCCCTCCTTCTTGATCAGCGCCTCCGGCATTACCGGAATGCCTTCGCAATGCAGCGGGAAATTCGGATCGGGCTGGCTGAACGTCACGTCGATTGTATCCGGCCCGCTCACCGTGTAGCCGCTGACCCCGTTCGCGAGTTCGCGGAACTGCGACTTCGGGTTCCGACCGGTGTCCAGGATCGACTGTCCGACATCGTCCGGGGTCATCGGCGTTCCGTCCTGGAACTTCACCCCTTGCCGCAAGGTCAGCCGCCATGTCGTCGGATTGAGGCTCTCCCATTTCACCGCGATGCGCGGCAGCAACTCGCCATGCGTGCCTTCGATCGTGATCGGGTCGAAGATGTGCCCCTGCCACGCCGTCGTCGTGCTTTCGGCCCGCATGATCGGGTCGAGCGTAACCGCCCCACCATTGAAGGCGATCACCAGCGGCTGGCCGGCGCTGTCGCCCACGGCCGCCCGAGCCACTTGCACCCCCAGCAGGGCGCAGAAAGCCAGCGGAAGAATTGCGATCCTACGCATCCGACAATCTCCCCGTTTCGTTGTTGCCTACCCTATGGCGTCGGTCTCGTCCCCGCAACCAAACCCGCTCCATCTCCTCCGCCGGCCTCGGCCGGACGGTGAAGCGTTCATTCGGCCGAATCGGAGCCGCGGTTCAGGGCGATCGACTCGATCCGCCGGTCGGGGATGAACCACATGACGGCGACGCCGACATAGATCGCGATGGCGATCCACGGGTTGACGAAAGCCAGCGGCATGGCCGCGATATAGGCCCGCAGCGACAGCTTGCCCTTGCGGTCCTTGCCAACGGCTTCGGCCAGGGTAGGATTCTTTCGATTGCAAGCGATGATGCTCCGCTCCAGCAGCGTGTAACCGATCGCGCTCATCGCCAGAATGAAGCCGTAGGTCGCCGTCGGCAACGGCGCAAACCCCGCATCATCCATCCAGCGGATCACGAACGGCACAAGAGACAGCCAGAACAGCAGGAACATATTGGCCCACAGCACGGTCCCGTTGATCTGCCGGGTCGCGTGCAGCATGTGATGGTGATTGTTCCAGAAGATGCCCACATTGAGGAAGCTCAGGGCGTAGGCGAGCAGGATCGGGACGACCGCGGCCAGGCCGGCAAGGCTGTTGGTTGCCGGCGCCTTCAGCTCCAGCACCATGATGGTGATGATGATGGCGATCACGCCGTCGGTGAACGCCTCGAGCCGCCCCTTGCCCATGCCTGGCCCTGTCCCGCCGCGTCGCCCCCCTGTATGCCTTTCCCGGCCGGAATTGCTAAGGTGAGATGTCATCGCCGGCCCAACCAAAATCCGGCAATGGCGGAGGAGCGGATGGCGCCTCTCAGCACCCTGGCCGTGATCGGCAACGGCATCATGGGCCATGGCATCGCCCAGGTATTCGCCGCGGCGGGAACCCGCGTTCTCCTGATCGGCCGGTCGGAAGCGAGTCTCAACCGGGCGCGGGACCGCATCCAGGCCAGCCTTGACGATTTCGTCCGCCACGACATCCTGACGCGCGCCGAGGCGACTGACACGCTCGGCCGGATCACCGCCGGAACATCGCTCGCCCCGGCCGCGGAAGCCGAGCTGGTGATCGAAGCGATCACCGAGGACCTGACTCTGAAGCGCGCTCTGTTCGCGGAACTCGACGCACTCTGCGCACCGTCGGTGGTGCTGGCTTCTTCCAGCGGTCAGCCAGCCAGCGCGCTCAACGAGCGGGTCAAGCACCGCCAGCGGGTGATCGCCACGCATTTCTGGTATCCACCGCAACTTATCCCGCTGGTGGAAGTGTGCGGCGGACCGGGCTGCGACCCGGCCGTGCTGGACTGGACATGCATCCAGATTCGCGCCGCGGGCAAGGAACCGGTTGTGATCGACCGAGAGATTCCAGGTTTCATCGGCAACCGCATTCAGTTCGCCATGCTGCGCGAAGCCTGGTCGCTATGGGCCAGCGGCGCGGCATCGGCCGAGGCGATCGATACGGTCGTGCGCAACACCATCGGCCGCCGGCTCGGCATCACCGGGCCGTTGGAATCGGCCGATCTCGGCGGCATCGAGACGATGGTGCAGTTCGCGCGCTCTCTGCAGCCCGATCTCGACCGCACGCCGGAGCCGCCCGCGAAGCTCGCCACGCTGCCATCGCGCCCGGGCACGCGCAAAGGCGTGCACGACTGGTCGCGCCGCGAAGACACAGCGCTGCTGCGGGCGAGGACCGAGGAGCTGTTCCGCTGGCTGACGCTCGATCACGCACGGGCAAAGGAGAACGACTGATGCGAACGCCGCAGGCACGGCTCGCGCCCGATTTCAGGCTGCAACCGCATTGGTGGGATCTGGCGCCGCGGCCGACTTACATTGCTCCGGCGCTGCCCGGGCAGGTGGACGTGGCGATCGTCGGCTCGGGGATCACCGGCATCACTGCGGCGCTCCACCTGGCGCGCGCCGGGCGGCACGTGGCGGTACTCGAGCGGGATGCACTGGGGATCGGCGCGTCCTCGCGTAATGCGGGCTATGTCGGGCGCACGTTCAAGCACGCCTTCGGCAAGCTGCTGAAGAAACGCGGCGCTGCATTCGCCGTAACGGTGTATCGCGAATTGCAGGCCGCCTTCGATCTCGTCGCGGAAACAATACGAACCGAGGCCATCGACTGTCGCTTCCAGGTCTGCGGACGCGGCATCCTGGCGGCATCGCCGGCCCAGTATGAGACCATCGCCGAGGAGCTGGAGCTGCGCCGGAAGCATCTCGGCCAGGACTACGAAATGGTGCCGCGCGCCCGACAGCATACGGAGATCGGCTCGGACGCCTATCACGGTGTCGCGGTGATACCCGATCTCGCCTGCCTCCATCCCGGGCTGTATCATCAGGGGCTGCTGGTGCGGGCGCGAGCCGCCGGAGCCTCGCTGCATCCCGACACCGAGGTCACCGGTATCGCGCGGAATGGCGCCGGCTTCGCGCTGACCACCGGGCGCGGCGTCGTGCAGGCGCGGCAAGTGTTTGCCGCGACCAATGGCTATACCGGACGGGCGACACCGTGGCTCGCTCGCCGCGTCGTGCCGTTCGACGCTTTCATGGTGGCGACGGAAGCACTGCCGACAGCGGTGCTCGATCGCGTGCTGCCGACAGGGCGCACCTGCCTCGACGACAACCACGACATCGACTTCATCCGGCGGGCGCCAGATGGCGAGCGCATCCTGTTCGGCGGGCGCACCGGCAACGGGGAAACCGATCCGCTGGTGATGGCCGGGGTGCTGCAAGCCCGGCTCGACCGGCTCGTCCCCGACCTTGCCGGGGTCTCCCTCAGCCGCGCCTGGACCGGGCGCTGCGCCGGCACCTTCGACCTCTGGCCGCATCTCGGCAGCCAGGACGGGATCACATATGCGATGGGGTACTGCTTTGCCGGGGTGCCGATGGGGACCTATCTCGGGACGAAGGCAGCGCGGCGGATCATGGGCGCGGGGGAGGCCGGAACCGTGTTCGCCGACCGGCCGTTCCCGACAGTGCCGCTTTATCGCGGCAACCCGTGGTTCGTGCCCTGGGTGATGCGGTTCTGGAATTGGCAGGACGCCAGGGCCAACGCCAGGAAACCGAAGCGGCCGGCCTGATCCCGCCTCCCGGGTTGCCGGGCGGCAAACCCTATGCCCTATAGCCGCCCCGCCCGGCAGGAGGTGTCATGGCTGACGTCGCCGAACTTCATGCGGACAACCCGGTGCTCGCCCGACAGGCGGAGATTCTGGCGCGCCCGCACACAACCGCCTGGACTATGGCCAACGCCATCCGGGCCCTGGCGATCGACGCCGTGGAGGCGGCGAACTCCGGCCATCCCGGTATGCCGATGGGCATGGCCGACGTGGCGACGGTGCTCTGGACCCGGTTCCTGAAATACGACGCCGCCGATCCGGCCTGGCCGGACCGCGACCGCTTCGTCCTGTCGGCCGGCCATGGCTCGATGCTGCTCTACGCCCTGCTGTACCTCACCGGCTTTGCGGCACCTACGCTCGAGGACATCAAGCACTTCCGCCAGCTCCATTCACCGGCGGCGGGACACCCGGAACACGGCGATGCCGGTGGGATCGAGACCACCACCGGCCCGCTCGGCCAGGGGATCGCTACAGCGGTCGGCATGGCGCTCGCCGAGCGCATGCTGGCGGCACGCTTCGGCAAGTCGCTGGTCGATCACCGCACCTGGGTGCTCTGCTCCGACGGCGACCTGATGGAGGGGATCAGCCACGAGGCGATCGGGCTGGCGGGGCATCTCAGGCTGGAGAAGCTGACCTTCCTCTACGACGACAACCACGTCTCGATCGACGGCGATACGGCCCTGGCGCGCACCGAGGACGCGCAGCGGCGGTTCGCCGCCGAAGGCTGGGCCACCAAGGCGGTCGATGGGCATGACCCGGCCCAGATCGCCGCCGCCATGTCCTTCGCGGTGCGCTCGCGCAAGCCCACGCTGATCGTCTGCCGCACCATCATCGGGCTCGGAGCGCCGACCAAGGCGGGCACCGAGAAAGTGCACGGATCGGCACTGGGCGCGAAGGAGGCGGCCGGCGCGAAGGAAGCGCTCGGCTGGCACGAGCCGCCATTCACTGTGCCGGAGGACCTGCTGGAGCGCTGGCGCACCGCTGGGACGCGAGGGGCCGGCGCACGGCGGGCTTGGCTCAAACGCCTCACCGGGCACGCCATGCGCGGCGATTTCGAGCGGGCGGTCGCCGGCAAGCTGCCGGAGGCCTGGCACGAAGCGGTTGCGGCACTGAAACAGGAGATCGCGGACCAGAAGCCGAAGCTGGCCACGCGTGCGGCAAGCCAGAAAGCGCTGGAAGCGCTGGTACCGGCAACGCCAGAGCTGGTCGGAGGCTCCGCCGACCTTACGGGCTCCAATCTGACCTTCGTGAAGTCGATGGGCACGGTCGGGCCGGGCAACTACGCCGGCCGCTACATCCATTTCGGCATCCGCGAGCACGGCATGGCCGCTGCCGCCAACGGCATCGCCGTGCATGGCGGCCTCATCCCCTATACCGGCACGTTCTTCGTGTTCACCGACTACATGCGCCCGGCGATCCGGATCGGCGCCATCATGGGCGTCCGGGTGATCCACGTGCTGACGCACGATTCGATCGGGCTTGGCGAGGACGGGCCGACGCACCAGCCGGTCGAGCATCTCGCCGGCCTCCGCGCGATGCCCAACATCCATGTCTTCCGCCCGGCCGATGCGATGGAGACCGCCGAGTGCTGGGAACTGGCGATCCGCCGCACCAATGGCCCGAGCCTGCTTGTGCTGAGCCGCCAGGCAGTCCCGGCGCTGCGCACCGACGTGACGGAGAACCGCTGCGCCCGTGGCGGCTATGTCATCGCCGAAGCTGAGGGGCCGCGCCAAGCGACCATCATCGGGACGGGCACCGAAGTCTCCATCGCCATGGACGCCCGCGAGGCGCTGTCCAAGGAAGGCATCCCTGTCGCCGTGGTGTCGCTGCCCTGCTGGGAGCTGTTCTCCGCCCAGGACGAGGCATACCGGGCCGAGGTGCTGGGCGGCGTGCCGCGGGTCGGGATCGAGGCAGCCTCCCCGTTCGGCTGGGAGCGCTGGCTCGGGCCGGATGGAACCTTCATCGGCATGACCAGCTTCGGAGCATCCGGTCCGTGGCAGGATGTGTACAAAAATTTCGGCATCACATCGGAAGCGGTGGTGACCGCCGTGAAGAAACGGCTAAACTAGCGCCTGCCAGTAACACATAGAGGAAAGAAGCAAGATGTCCGTGAAGGTCGCTATCAACGGTTTCGGCCGTATCGGGCGTTTGGTGTTGCGCGCGATGATCGAAAGCGGGCGCGATGATATCGTCCCGGTGGCGATCAACGATCTGGGCAGCGCGGAAGCAAATGCTCACCTCTTCCATTACGATAGCGTGCATGGCCGCTTTCCCGGCCAGCTCGAAGTCTCCGGCGACAACATCACGGTACGCTTTGGCGGGCGCGTCTGGGGCCCAATCAGGGTCACTGCGGAGAAGGACCCGACCAAGGTGCCCTATCAGGGCGTCGATGTCGCGATGGAATGCACCGGCCTGTTTACCAGCAAGGAGAAGGCCGCAGCGCTGATCCAGGCAGGCGCGCGCAAGGTGCTTATTTCGGCGCCGGCGGACGGGGTGGACGCCACGATCGTGTATGGCGTCAACCATAAGACGATCACCCGCGACATGACGGTGATCTCCAACGCTTCCTGCACCACCAACTGCCTGGCGCCGATGGCCAAGGTGTTGCACGAGACCTTCGGCATCCTCCGCGGTTACATGGTGACCATCCATGCCTATACCGGCGACCAGCGCCTCCAGGACACGCTGCACCGCGACCTGCACCGTGCGCGTGCCGCCGCTGTCTCCACCATCCCCACCTCAACCGGCGCGGCGCGGGCAGTCGGCCTCGTTCTGCCGGAGCTGAAAGGCAAGCTCGACGGCACGGCGATCCGTGTGCCGACCCCGAATGTCTCGCTGGTTTCACTCGATGTGAACCTGCGGCAGCCGGCCACGAAAGACCAAGTGAACGCCGCCATGAAGCGCGCCTCGGAAGGCGAGCTGCGAGGCGTCCTCGACTACAACACGGCGCCGCTGGTCAGTATCGATTTCAACCACTCGCCCGCGTCCTGCACCTTCGACGCGCCGCAGACCGCCGTTGTCGATGGCGAGATGGTGCGGGTGATGGGCTGGTACGACAACGAATGGGGCTTCTCGAACCGTATGGCGGATACCGCGGCGCTGTTCGGCAGCGTGTAAGCGCCGCGATGGCGTTTCGTACGCTCGACGGGCTCGACGTCTCCGGCCGGCGCGTGCTGCTGCGCGCCGACCTCAACGTGCCGGTACATGACGGACATATCACCGATCGCACGCGAATCGAGCGGCTGTGTCCGACAATCCGCGAGCTGGCGGAGAAGGGTGCCAAGGTCATCCTGTGCAGCCATTTCGGCCGTCCGAACGGCAAACGCGTTCCGTCGATGTCGCTCGCCCTGTTGGCCCCGGCGCTGACCGAGACGCTCGGCATTCGCGCCCGCTTCGCCGAGGACTGTATCGGCATTCCCGCACAACAGGCGGTCGAGCGTATGGCTCCGGGCAACGTGCTGCTGTTGGAAAACACACGCTTCCATCCCGGCGAGGAGGCGAACGACCCCGCCTTCGCCTCGGCCCTTGCCGGCTTGGCGGATGTATATGTGAACGACGCATTCTCGGCGGCCCACCGGGCGCATGCCAGCACGGAAGGCGTCGCGCATTTGCTGCCCCCCTGTGCCGGACGTCTGATGCAGGCGGAGCTCGAGGCGCTGGACGCCGCCCTTGGTCATCCGGCCCGCCCGGTAATGGCGGTGGTCGGCGGGGCCAAAGTGTCAAGTAAGCTTGAACTTCTCGGGAACCTGATCGGGCGGGTGGATATCCTGGTAATCGCCGGCGCTATGGCGAACACCTTCCTGGCCGCGCGCGGGCTCTCGGTCGGCCGCTCCCTCCAGGAAGCGGACCTGCACGCGACAGCGTCACAAATTCTCGAACAGGCCGAGCGCGGCAATTGCGAAGTAATGCTGCCGGTCGATGCGGTCGTCGCACCAGAGCTGAAACCCGGGGTGCCGACGCGGACGGTGCCGATATCAGCAGTGCCGCCCGATATGATGATCCTGGATGTTGGGCCCCAGACCGTGGCTGCGCTGACGGAGCGGCTCGGGTCGATGAAGACGTTGGTATGGAACGGCCCGCTGGGCGCATTCGAGACCGCCCCGTTCGACGCGGGCACGGTGGCGTTCGCCAAAGCGGTTGCGGCGGCGGCGGATAGTGGATTGCGCAGCGTGGCGGGCGGCGGCGACACGGTATCGGCACTGCGTCAGGCAGGAGTGTTGGAGAAGCTGACCTACGTCTCCACCGCCGGCGGCGCCTTTCTGGAATGGCTCGAAGGAAAAACGCTACCCGGCGTGGCAGCACTTGAGTCCACCCGCTAGGCCCGGCGATACGCCCCCGCGGTCATCCCCTTCAGAAATCATCAACGGATGCGCGCGATCATCTTCCCTATGGTGTCCTCCGTCTCGCCTTCCGGGCTCAACATCGGCGGCTTGTCTAACATACGGCCCGCCGACGCGCTGCGGCCTTTCGGCCGGACGGCGCAACCCCAGGCCGCGCCGCAGCCAGGACCCGCCCCGGCGGACGGCTCGTCCGCCACGCCGACCCGCATTCTCCCCCGCGGTTCGTTGCTCGACCTATCGGTGTGAACGACCGTAATTCAGCGCCGCTTCTCGCTTAGGCTGGCGAGCCGGTACGTCGCTGCTCCGAGACGGCGCAGCATCAGCGAAGGTTCGGGGTGCGGCGGCAGCGGACCATCCTCCGCGAACGACGACCAATTGGGCCAGTCCCGCCCCGAGAGAAGCAGCACGCGCCGCTGTTTCTCCTCATCGAGCGCCATCGTGGCGGCAAGCTGACGCATGGCTTTGAAATGCGCACGTACAACGGACTCGACACCGGCCATGGCTCGCTCCTGTCAGCAGAAGTCAGCACCGAACATGACAGGTTTAGCCGGAGTCGCGGCCGCACGCTGTGACCCTGATCACAGGAGGTGACAGAAGCCCCGGGTGGACTTTCCTATTTCACCGGCAGGCGGCCGCCTTGGTCTGTTGCCGGCGGACTTCGGCGGTAATTGCGGCTTCCATGTCCGCCAACGTCTTCGGCGGGCCTGGCCGCCGCACGACGCCAAACACATCGTCCGGCCGAGTCGGCGGGAACGGCGATGCCGGCTCCGATTTGACGCCTTCTGGCTTCTCGTCCACCAACTTTACTGCTTCACCAACGGACACCCGCCCTGATCCAGAGGACGGAACGCCTGATCCGCCGGAATCATCGCAAGCTGCCGGTAGTAGTCCCACGGATATTTCGACTCCGCCGGCGTCTTAACCTGGAACAAATACAAATCCCGCAGCACCCGCCCGTCGATCCGCAGCTTGCCGTCATGCGTCATGAAATCGTTGATCGGCATCGTCCGCATCTCGGCCATCACCTTGTCCGGGTCCTTCGACCCCACGGCCTTCACCGCCGCAAAATAATGCCCCAGCGAACTGGCCACGCCCGCCTGGCTCATCGTCGGCATGTGATGGATCGCCGCGAAGAACCGCTTCGACCACGCCCGAGTCGCGTCCGTCTGGTCCCAGTAGAACGCCGAGGTCAGCTCCAGCCCCTGTGCGGTCTTCAACCCCAGGCTGTTTACATCGGTAATGAACACCAACAGCCCGGCGAGTTTCTGCCCGCTCTGCGTCAGCCCGAACTCCGCGGCCTGCTTGATGGCATTCGTGGTGTCCTGCCCGGCATTCGCCAGCCCCACGACCTGCGCCTTGGAGCCCTGCGCCGCCAGCAGATAGTTGGAGAAATCCGCCGTGTTCAGCGGCACCAGCGACTGGCCCAACACCTTGCCGCCACTCGCTTCCACTACCGCCGCGGTGTCACGCTCCAGGTCGTGGCCGAACGCATAATCGGCGGTCAGGAAATACCACGTCTTGCCCCCCTGGCGCACGATCGCGCCGCCCGTCCCGTGCGCCAGCGCGTACGTGTCGTACGTCCAGTGCGCAGCATACGGCGAGCACGCCTTGCCGGTGATGTCGGAAGCGCCGGCGCCGCTGAACAGCACGATCTTGTGCAGGTCCTTCGACACTCCCTCCACCGCCAACGCCACCGAAGACGTCGGCACATCCACGATCACGTCCACGCCGTCGTTCTGGTACCATTTGCGGGCGATGCCGGCGCCGATATCGGGCTTGTTCTGATGATCGGCGGACACCAGCTCGATCGGCTTGCCCAGCAAGGTGCCGCCGAAATCGGCGATCGCCATCTGTGCCGCCTCGACCGAGCCCTTGCCGCCGATATCGGAATACAACCCCGACATGTCGGTCAGTACGCCGACCTTGACCGGCCCCTGATCGCTTTGAGCGCGGACCTCGCCCGAGACAAAGGCCGCCAAAACAGCGGCGGCGACTGCGGCGATCAGGCGCATGGAGATCTCCCGGTTTCTGATCGGGACGATATGCAATCCCCGTCTGACGCTTGTCCAGGTGGGTGACTCGCTTGCTGCCGCTCGCGCCCAAATGAATGTTCACACCCCGCTGAGCGCGGAACCAGCCGCGGACCGAGCCGCTTTCTTCGCAAAGCCAGTGACGGTGAGGAACAAATCGATGAAGAGCCAAATGCTAGCTGCCATTGCCGTGACACTCGCGCTCGGATTCGGGTCGGCCTCCGCGCAAACGACGAACGCGGCCAACCCGCAGGACAATGCCGCCACGAACAACTCCAAGACCGCCGCGCAGACGCCGCCGGCGAATGTGCCGGCTGCAAAAACCGCCGCCGCAAATCCCCAGCCCGCAAATCCGCAAGCGACAAACCCGCCGGCAACGGACACCTCGGCCAGCACGCAAGCCGCACCGCCCTCCGGCGCAAACGCCCCGATCGGGACCGCCACCATCAACCCCACCGGGATACCACCCTCGCAACGCAACCCGCTGCTGGCCGACAATGGCGCTGTGCGGATCAGCAAGCTGATCGGGACTAATATCTACAACAAGGACGACAAGAAGGTCGGCAGTGTGGATGACGTCTTGGCGTCCCAGAACGGGCAACTGCAAGTGGTGGTCAGCACCGACAATAAGAAGACCGTGGTGCCCTGGGACCGGCTGGTGTTCGGCGACGCCAAGCTCAACGCCGACAACAAGGTGTTGATGCCCGATGCGACGCAGAATCAGCTCGATAAGATGCAGGCATTTAACTACACAAACAACAATAAAAACAACAGCAACAAGAAATAGGGGTTCGGCCCCCCGCGGTACGAGCCGGATCCGTTAACCACGCCGCACCAGGGTGCGGTATAATGAGCGGGTGCCGCGCCCTGAGCCCTCGCCGCTGACCGCTTCGATCCTGCTGCCCGACGTGCCCGCTCTCGTGGCGGGCCACGGCCGGGCGGCAATCCTGACCCAGGATGGAGAGGTGATGGCGCTGCCCGCCGACCAAGCGGCCGCGCGGCTGACCGGCATGGCGCCCCCCCTCGTCGTGCACGCTCCCGCCACCTTCCGTCGCCTCGGCCTGCGACCCGGACCGCACCTCGATCTGCTCGAGCTGTTCGCATTCGTCTTCCCGGCCCGCGCCGCGACCCCCACGCCGCGCGGAATGTGCCTGGCGCTCGACCTCGATCTGCCCCGCAGCGGCCCGGAAGCCGAAGCGGCCGTGCTGCCCGACATCACCGCCTGGCTGCTGCGGCAGCTCGCCGCGGGACGCGACCTCCTGCTGAACCGCGACGCGGCCGGACTCGCCTCCCGCATGGCCCGCGCCGGCTGGGGCTGGGCACCCTTCGTCCTGGCCGCGCTCGGCCAGCGTGATGCCCCTCCCTCATCACAGGCGCTGAAAGTCTGGAAACGCCTGCCGGAATGGGAGGAGGTCGCGCCAATGCCTCCGCCCGCCGCCCATCCGGTCCCGGAAGCGGAAGCGCGCCGCCGGCTCGCCATCATGCTGGGATCCCAGGCCGAGCAGCGCCCCGGGCAGTCCGATTACGCGGGTGCCGCCGCCGCCGCTTTCAGCCCGCGTGAAACCCGAGGCGATCCGCACCTCGTGCTGGCTGAAGCCGGCACCGGCACCGGCAAGACCCTCGGCTATATCGCCCCTGCCAGCCTGTGGGCCGAAAAGAACCGCGGCAGCGTCTGGATCAGCACCTTCACCCGGCATTTGCAGCGGCAGATCGATGCCGAGCTCGCCCGGCTGTATCCTGATCCCACCGAACGCCGCCGCCGCGTGGTCGTGCGCAAAGGCCGCGAGAACTATCTCTGCCTGCTGAACCTTGAGGACGCGCTGACCCCGGCCACCACTGGGTTGATCCCAACCTCCGTCATTCCGCTCGGTCTGATCGCCCGCTGGGCACTCGCCACACGGGACGGCGACATCCAAGGCGGCGACCTGCCCGGCTGGATGGGCGAGCTGTTCGGCACCGGCACAATTCTCGCGCTCGCGGACCGCCGCGGCGAGTGCATCCACGCAGCTTGTCCGCATTGGCGCCGCTGCTTCGTCGAGCACACGATCCGCCGCGCCCGCACCGCCGAGCTTGTGGTCGCGAACCATGCCCTGGTCATGACTCAGGCTGCCTGGGGCGGGCTCGACGAAGCCGCCGTGCCCAGCCGTTATGTATTCGACGAAGGCCATCACCTGTTCGATGCGGCCGACGGCGCCTTCGCGGCCGTGTTGTCAGGTGTCGAGACCGCCGAGCTGCGCCGCTGGCTGTTGGGTGCCGAGGGCGGCCGGTCGCGGGCGCGCGGGCTCCGACGGCGGCTGGACGAGTTGGTCGCCAGACATCCATCGCTGGAGACGATGCTGGATGCCGCGCTGCAGGCGGCCCGCGCGCTCCCCTCGCCCGGTTGGGCGATGCGGCTCGCGGAGGACGGCCCGGAACTGGCCGGCCTCGATGCCGGCCGACCGAACCAGACCGAGGCGTTCCTCCGCCTGCTGCGCCGGCAGGTGCTGGCGCGCGTTCCTGGCGACGACACCGGCGGTCCGGCCGCAGCGCTCGAATGCGACCTCTTCGAACCGCTGCCCGAGCTGGCCGGAGCCGCGATGCTGCTCGGCCGCGCTTTCGTGCGCATCGCCGACCCCCTGGAGGTCCTGCGCGACCGGCTCGCCGCCCGGCTGGACGACGAAGCCGAGGACCTCGACAGCGCTACCCGGAACCGCATCGAGGCGGCCTGCCGCTCGATCCACCGCCGCGGCTTGGCTCCGCTTAACTCCTGGCTGACGATACTGCGCGGCTTGGCCGACCCCCCACCGGAACCGGGCATCCGGCCGAGTGCCATAATGTTCATCCGGCTCGACCGGCGCGGAGGCTCAGACCGGCCAAGAGATCATGACGTCGGGCTGCACCGGCATTGGCTCGATCCCACCGTACCGTTCGCAATGACTCTGGCCGCGCCGGCGCAAGGATTGCTGGTAACATCCGCAACGCTGCGGGACTCCGGCGATACCGACCAGGAAGCGGCCTGGGCGGCGGCGGAGGCGCGCATCGGCGCCCATCACCTGCCCTCGCCGGCCGTCCGCGCGGCGGTGGCGAGCCCGTTCGACTATGCGGCGCAGACGCGGGCCTTCATCGTCACGGACGTTGCCGCCGGCAACATCGCCGCCTTGGCTGCCGCTTATCGTTCGCTGTTCGTCGCTGCTGGCGGCGGCGCGCTCGGCCTGTTTACCGCGATCCGCCGCCTGATTGCGGTGCATGAGCGGATCGCACCGGCGCTGGAGGACGCCGGCCTCCCGCTCTACGCCCAGCATGTCGATGCAATGGACAACGCCACGCTGGTCGATGTCTTCCGCACCGAGGAAGAGAGCTGCCTGCTCGGCACCGACGCGATGCGCGACGGGGTGGACGTGCCCGGTCGCGCGCTCCGGCTGGTGGTGTTCGAAAAGGTGCCCTGGGCGCGCCCCGACATTCTGCATCGCGAGCGCCGTGTTCACCTCTCGGCCGGCGATCCGAAAGGATACGACGACCGGGTGGCGCGGCTCCGGCTGCGGCAGGCCTTCGGGCGGCTGATCCGGCGAGCGACCGATCGCGGCGTCTTCGTGCTGCTCGACAGGCAGACACCGGCGCGGCTCTTATCCGCCTTCCCCGCGGGCGTTGTCGTGCGGCGGGTGGGTCTGGCGCAGGCAGTCAACGAAACGCGCAACTTCCTGTCAGAGGCCGCGCAGCCCGCTTGAATGCGGTGTCCGCCTCCAGCACCCTCCGCTGAACGCCACGGAGTTGTTGCCGATGCCGACCCTCGCCGAACTCGATGCGCCGGAGGCGCTCGTTTGTACTATGGTCCTCGTCGCCGCCGCCGATGGCAGGATGACCGACCGGGAGATCGGGGTCATGGCCGGCCTCGTGCAGACCTTGCCGGCTTTTCGCGACTTCTCGAGCGAGCAGCTTCGGACAGCCACGGAAACCACGGTCAGCCTGCTGAATGAGGAGGAGGGACTGCGCCACGCCGCCGGGCTCATTCGCGTCGCCCTCAATCCAAAAATGCGGGAAACCGCTTATGCGCTGGCGTGTGAGGTCGTTGCCGCGGACGAAGTCACCGTCCGGGAATGCCTGGAAATGCTGGAATTCATCCGCACCGAGCTGCATCTCGACCCGCTGATCGCGACCGCGATCGAACGGGGTGTGCGCGCGCGCAACCAGGCTGGCTGAGCCCCGATGTGAACGCCTGACCAGGAAACCTCAACCTTCGACGTAGCGTTGCCGGCCCACGGTGGTCAGCCAAAGGTCTCTCCGCGCACACGGCGAACGGTCCGGCTCCAGGCGCGCGCCACCCGGCGCTGAAGGCCCGATCCGCGGAGCAGACCCCAGGATGTCCGGCACACCCACCTCCGACCGGCAGGCGATCGTCGAGGCGATCGCTCACCCGCTCCTGGTTCTCGACGGGACTCTGCGGGTAGAGCTCGCCAACCCAGCGTTCTGCCGTCAGTTCGGCGTGACATACGCCGAAACGGTTGGCCGGCCGGTTTACGAACTCGGCAACGGCCAGTGGGACATCCCTGAGCTTCGCCGTCTTCTCGCAAATCTGCTGGATAAGGGGCCCAACCTTGAGGACTATCGGGTCGAGCACGCGTTCGAGACGATCGGCCGGCGCACGATGCTGCTCAATGCGATCCCCGTGCGGCGCCAGGATGCAACCCACGCCATCGTGCTCGTCTTCACCGACGTGACTGAGCACGAGCACCTGAAATTCACGCTCGAAGGCCATAAGGAGTTCATCGACAACCTGATCGACAGCGTGCGCGAGGCTCTCCTGGTCCTCTATCGGGACCTGCGTGTTCATTCGGCCAACAGCAGCTTCTACGAGCACTTCAGGGTCCGGCCGGAGGAGATCGTTGGCCGGCACATTTACGAACTTGATAATCGGCAGTGGGACATTCCCGCTTTGCGCCACCTGTTGGAAACCATCCTCCCGGAGCACACGGCATTCGATGATTTTGAGGTGAAGCACAGTTTCGCTGCCATCGGTCCGCGTATCATGCTGCTCAACGGGCGTCGTCTCGATCATCAGAACCTTGTTCTGCTGACCATCCGCGACATCACCGAGCAACGCCGGGCCGAGATGCGGCAACAGGCGCTGATGGGGGAATTGCAGCACCGGGTCAAGAATATCCTCAACAACGTGCAGGCGCTCGCCCTCCAGACAAGACGCGGCAACCGTACGCTTGACGAGTTCTTCGGCGCCTATGAGGCGCGGCTTGCCGCGCTTGCGCGTGCCCAGGATCTGCTGGTCAAGAGCCCGTCGGATGTGGTGGCACTGGACAGCATCATCCGCTTCGAGCTGGCCGCGGCCGGCGCGAGCGAAGGCGCCAACTACTCCAGCAGCGGGCCTGCCGTGCATCTCTCTCCGGGTGATGCGCAGGCCTTGTCGATGACGGTCCACGAACTCACCAGTAACGCGATCAAATACGGCGCACTCCAAGCGGAAAACGGCCAGGTCGAAATCGCCTGGCGCACGGAGCCGCGGAACGGCAGGCAGTACCCTGATCTTTGATTGGCGCGAATATGGCGTCCGCATCGAAAATACCCATCCACTAAGAGGCTTCGGCTCACGGGTGATCGAAGGCAGCGTGCCGCATATCCTTGGTGGCACTGCGGCGCTGACCTTTCATCCTGACGGTGCGGTATGCCGGTTGGAGTTGCCTCTCTCGCCGGACGGAGGAGAGCGGTGACGGCTGCGGTGCTGAACGGACAGCGTATTCTCGTCGTCGAGGACGAGTATCTGCCCTCACTTGTCATGGTGCAGATAATCGAGGATCTCGGCGGAAAGGCAGTCGGTCCGGTCGCTCGCGCGGATCAGGCGCTCGCCCTGGCGCAGTCGGAAGCCCTGGACGGCGCGGTGTTGGATGTCAGCCTGAACGGGGGGTTCTCCTACGCCGTCGCCGACGAACTCTTGGCAAAAGGATTGCCGATAGTCTTCGCAACTGGCTACGACGCGTCGATGCTGCCTCCCCGCTTCGCCAACACCGCCATGTTGACCAAACCGTTCAGCATCGCAACCATAGAGCGCACCCTAACCGAAACCTTCTCCCCTCCCCTTGCGGGAGGGGGCGGGGAAAGGGGCCCACCACCGTTAACCTAGAGTCGGATCAGCAATCGCCTTCGCTCAAGGCCGCTGCGCCCCTTCCGCATTCAGATACAGCGCATAGACCGAAGTACTCGCGCACATGAATAACCGATCCCGCTTGCGCCCGCCGAAGCATAGATTTGCACAAACCTCCGGCAAATGAATCTTGCCAATCAAATCACCATCCGGAGCATAACAGCGCACCCCGTCTTCCCCAGCATCAGCCCAGCCCATTGCCGCCCAGATATTCCCATCCGCATCTGCCCGAATACCGTCGGTCATCCCCGGAGCAAAATCCTCCGCGAACACACGCCCTTGGCCGAGTCGCTTTCCGTCCACATCGAAGACCCTGATATGCGACGGGCCCCCATGCGTGATCCCGGTATCCACCACATACAGCTTGCGCCCGTCCGGCGAGAAGCACAGCCCGTTGGGACGAGTGAAATCGTCGGCGACAACAGCAGCCTCGCCGCTTTCCGGATCCAAACGATAGACTTGGCGCGGCAGCTCGCATTCCGCGCGATGCCCCTCATACGGTCCATCTATACCATACCCCGGATCGGTGAACCACACCGCTCCGTCGCCTGCCACCACGACATCGTTCGGCCCATTGAGCCGTTTTCCTTGAAATCGATCAACCAACACCACGATCCGCCCATCATGCTCGGTGCGGGTAACGCGCCTTGTATCATGCTCGCAGGTAACCAGCCGCCCCTCGCAATCGCGCGTATTGCCGTTGGCGTAGTTGGAGGGCGCACGAAAAACCGACACGTGCCCGTCTTCCTCCAGCCACCGCATTATCCGGTTGTTCGGAATGTCGCTCCAGATCAGACAGCCGAGGTCGCGGAAAAACACCGGTCCCTCCGCCCAGCGGAAACCGGTGGCAATCCGCTCGATCGCCGCATTGCCCTGCTTGTAGGTGAACCGCTTGTCCAACGCCTCGATCCGAGGGTCCGGATAGCGCGTGCCGGGCAAATGGCCGAGAGCGTGTTCCTGCATCAGTTTCCTCCTCCCACCGGATAACCTTCTACAAAACATCATCCCGGATGCACGCCTTCCAATGCCCAGGCGCAGCTTCCCGCAAGGCCGGCACCGTCTCCGCACAGGCCGGCAAAGCATAACGGCAGCGGTTGCGGAAAACACAGCCCGACGGAGGACTGACCGGGCTCGGGATTTCGCCCGACAGCACGATCCGCGCCTGCCGTGCCCCCGGTTCGGGCACCGGCACCGCCGATAGCAACGCCTCGGTATAGGGATGCAGCGGATGCCGGCACAGCTCCCGGCTGCCGGCAATCTCCACCAGCCGCCCGAGATACATCACCGCGGTGCGGTCAGCCACATGCTCCACCACCGCCAAGTCATGCGCGATGAACAGCATCGCCAGATCCAACCGCCCCCTCAGGTCCAGCAGTAAATTCAGCACCTGCGCCTGAATCGAAACATCCAGTGCCGAGACCGGCTCGTCCGCCACCAACAGCGCCGGCTCGGACGCCAGTGCGCGAGCGATGCCGATCCGCTGTCGCTGCCCCCCGCTGAATTCATGCGGATAACGCGTCACCGCGTCCGCCGGCAGTCCCACCATCCGCAACAATGCAACTATCCGCTCCACCCGCGCCGCCCGTCCGGCGACGAGCCCCTGGATCAACAGCGGCTCGCCCACCGCCTCGCCGACGGTCATGCGCGGATTCAGCGAACCGAACGGGTCCTGGAAGACCAGTTGCATCCGCCGCCGATGCGGCTTCAAAGCGCGCGACGACAGATGCCCGATGTCCACGCCGTCCAGCTCGATCCGTCCGTCGTCCGGCTCATACACGCGCAGCACGGTGCGCCCGACCGTCGTCTTCCCAGACCCCGACTCGCCGACCAGCCCCAACACCTCGCCCCGATCGATGGTGAAAGACACGCCATCGACCGCGCGCAACATCGCCGGCCTTCGTCTCCATCCAGCCTTCCCGACCGGGAACCATTTGCGCAGGCCCTCGACGCGTAGCAGCGGTCCGCTCACCCAACGGCCTCGCCCGTCAGGACCCGCCAGCGCGCGCAGCGCACCTTATGGTCAGTCCCGCATGGCTCCAGCGGCGGCACCGCGGCATCGCACAGTCCCGGCCGCATATGCGGGCAGCGTGGATGGAACGCGCATCCCACTGGATGATGCTGCGGGCTGGGCACCTCGCCCGGTATCGCCGTCAACCGCAACGGCCGGTCGTCCACCACCAACCGCGGCACCGAAGCCAGCAGCCCGGCCGTATAGGGCATGCGCGCCGTGGCGAAGATCGCCGCCGCCGGCCCCTCCTCCACAACACGCCCGGCATACATCACCGCGATTCGGTCGGCGATCTCCGCCGCCACGCCCAGGTCGTGGGTGACGAATAGCACCGCCATCCCGATCTCCTGCTGCAGCGCCTTGATCAGCTCCAGAAGCTGCGCCTGCACCGTCACATCCAGCGCGGTGGTCGGCTCATCGGCTATCAGCAGGGCTGGCCGGCAGGATAGCGCCATGGCGATCATCACCCGCTGCGCCATACCACCAGAGATCTGGTGCGGATAAGCCGCCAGCCGCGCCCGAGGATCGGGAATCCCCAACCGCGCCAGCATCTCCTCAGCCAAGCTCAACGCCTCGGCGCGGCCACGTCCCTGATGCAATCGCACCGCATCCGCGATCTGGTCGCCGACGGTATAGACCGGGTTCAAGCAGCTCATCGGCTCCTGAAACACCATCGCGATCTCGTTGCCCCGGATCCGCCGCAGCATCCGTGCCGGCAGCCGCGCCAAGTCGCGCACCTGCCCGTCCTGGCCGCGAAACGCGATGCGGCCGGTGATCTCCACCCCCGGCCCGCCGGGAATCAGCCCCATGATCGCCAGCCCGGTCACCGACTTGCCGGCACCCGATTCGCCGATCAGCGCCAGCGTCTCGCCCGGGCGGATCGAGAGCGAAACCCCCTCCACCGCCCGGGCGATGCCCCTCTCGGTGTGAAAGCGCACATGTAGATCTTCGAGTTCGAGCAGCGCGTCGGCCGCCATGACCTCAGCCGGCAGCGCCGAAACGCGGCTCCGGAACCCCTCTCGCACCAGCCCGGACGCCGAACACGCTGCCCGAGAGCGGCGCGCGTGCCAGCGTCGCTTCATCAAGCCCTGTACGCGCCGAGGTGACGAACAACGTCCCCAAGGTCCTCGCCGCCGAACGCGCAGCAGGTCGGACGAGGCACCGGCAGTCGGATGCTCCGGTCCAGCCGGCCATCCTCATGGAACCGCGAGACCCGCCATCCGTCCCAATGCGCCACCCAGAGGCCGCCTTCGGCATCCACCGTCGCGCCGTCCGGGTGCCCGTCGGCCTCCGGCACAGTGGCGAACTCGCGCGCGTTGGAAATCTCGCCGCTCGCCGGCTCAACGTCGAAAGCCCTGATCCGGTTGGTTGGCGTATCGGTGAAATACATCGTGCTCCCGTCCGGACTGAACGCCGTGCAGTTGGGCACCCGGATATGGTTCAGCACGGCCACGGGACTCCGCGCATCACAACGATACAGCGTCCCGATTGGCTCGCCCCCCTTGCGCGCCATGGACCCCACCCACAGCCTGCCCTGCCGATCGCACCGTCCATCGTTCAGCCGCGTAGCGGGCTGATCCGCTTCGATGGGCAGGAACATCTCCACCCTCTCGCTCGCCGGATCGAACCAGGCGAGCCCGGAGGCAAGCGCCACCACGACACGTGCGTCAGCGCCGAGCCCCATGCACCCGACCGGCTCCGGCATCAGCCAGGCGCAATCGTCGCCGGAGGCCGGATCGAAGCGATGCAAGGCCGGCGCGTTGATATCCACCCACCACAGCACGTTCCGAAGGCTGCACCAGACCGCGCCCTCGCCCAGCTCGGCCCGCGCCGCGACCACGCATTCCGGCGCGCTCACCAACGCTGCTCCTGAATGAACCACTCCGTCATCTCCAGCAGCCGCCGCGCATGCCGCGCCGCCTCTGTCGCCGTGCGGCCCGCCTCCGTCTCCTGCGGTGTCCAATGGTCGAGCGGCTCGTAGCCGATCGCCGTGCGGGTCGGACCTAGATCCCAGCGCATCCCCTGATTGTCCGACATCAGGTTCAGCACCGCGAAGCGCAGCCCGGGATCGGCCGTCACCGCCTTCTCGAACCCCTGACACAGGTCGCGGTCGGACAGCCACATCCCTTGCCCCCACAATCCCCAGGCCATGTCGGATCTGGGCAGATTGCCCGGGTCGCGCTGGTTCCAGCCGATGCGAAAGCAGATAACCGACAGTCCCCATCGCTCGCTGTAGGACCGGCCGAGCCGCTCGCCGACCAGTTTCGACACACCGTACGGGTTCACCGGATAGGGCGGCGTCTCCGGGGTCAGCGGCCACGATTCAAACCGATGCCCGGCAACAACCCAGTTCGAGCTGGCGAACACCAGCCGCCGCGCTCCTTGCCGTACTGCGGCCTCATACACGTTCAGGGTGAGATCGAAATTCTCCCGCACCACGCTTTCCCAGTTCGCTCGCGGGCTTGGGTCCGCCGCCAGGTGGATCACGGCGTCGGCGTCGCGGAACTGCCGAATCCAAGCCTCGTCCCATATCGCGAGATCGGCGCTCTGCACCGGCAGATCCGCGGAACGATTATCCAGCAAGCGCAATTGCCATCCCAGCGTCTCGAAATGGTGCCGCAGCTTGCCGCCGATATTGCCGCCGGCGCCGGTGATGACCACGGTTGTCATACCGAAATGCCTCCCCTCGGATCGCTGTCACTGTGCGGCGGCGGGGTCATCCCCACAACACCGCTTGATCTCTCCGCAAATTCTCCAGCCGAGACGCCATGTTTGAAACCCTGCCTCAACCTAACGGAGACGCAACATGAGCGACACGGGAGACAAGATCGCCGGCGCGGCACGCGACACCTTCGGGCGCGCGCAACAGGCAATCGGCGACACGGTCGGCGATACGAAAATGCAGGCCCAGGGTCTCTATAACCAGGCCAGCGGCCAGGCGCAGGAACAGGTTGCACGCCTGGGTGAAATCATTCGCGACCAACCCCTGACCGCCGTGCTGGTCGCGGTCGGCCTCGGCTACATCCTCGGCCGCCTCACCGGCTAATGTCCGCTCACCGAGGAGCGCCGATCGCAACACCTCTCCCGCTTGCGGGAGAGGTCGCTGCGCAAAGCGCGGCGGGTGCGGGTGCGAGGGTCAGGCATGGCACCCAGCCCGCTCGTTCGCCGCCGCGATCTGATCCCGCAACGCCGGCCGCGTGTGCGGAAACTCAGTGTGCAGCTTGTTCAGAGTGTCGCACGCGGCCCGCTTTTCGTTAATCGCCGTCAGCGAGTTCGCCAGCCCGAGCAGGGCCTCGTCGGCATGGTTCCCCTTGCGCGACCGATTGTATGTGTCGTCATACGCGATGGCCGCGCGTGACCATTGATGCTGCCCGGCCAGTGCCTGCGCCAGCAGGTATTGCGCGTCATAGGCCCGCGGCGAGGCACGCCGGCTCAGCACTTCCTGCGCATCGCTCTCCGCCGCGGTGTAGTCGCGGCGCGCCAGGGCCGCATACCCCTCCTGCAGCGCTATTTCCGGCGTTCGTGGCCCGGGAGAAGCCGGCGGCGGCGGGGTGGCCGCATGCGCCGTCAGCCCGCCGGTGGCCGGCGCCGTCCGGGGCGGAGCAACCGTGGCCCCCACAGCCGGAGCCGCAACTGCCGCGGTTTGCGGGTTCTGCAGCTGGAATCTCAGATCATCGATCCGCTTGCCCAGGTCCGCCGTCGCTTGCTGCTGCGCGTTTCTCAGTTCGTCCACCTGGCCGCGCAGGTCCCGCATCTCTTGTTCCAGCGCGTTCACCCGCGACAGCAGTTGCGGCACGATATCCGATCCCTCGCTCGTGGCCGGCGGTGCCGGCTGCGCGTAATAGGCCTGCGGTGCTCCCGTCGCGACGCCGCCCTGGGCCTGCAGCATCTGCAATTCATGCCGCAGCTCCAGGATCTGATCCTGTAGCGCGATCGCCTCCCGGCTCTCCATCTGCGCCATCGCCGGAGGCGCAAACATCAGGACGAGAACCGGCAGGACCGCCATCGCCGCAATCCTGAACGACGCCAAGCTCATGCGCATCTCCTCGCTCCGCGCGGAATTTATGCAACCGGCCGCCGATGCGAAACCGGCGGCCGTTGGGCCGCCGGTCACCAGCTCACACGCGGTGTCGCGCGCTTATTGCACCGAGGTGATCGCGTTCCGGTTCTGCGCCCAAGCTTGCTCGTTATCACCCAGCGCGGTCGGCCGGTCCTTTCCATAGCTGATCGTCCTGATCCGCGACGCCGACACGCCGCGCGCCGCCAGGTAATCCTGTGCCGCATTGGCCCGGCGCTGCCCGAGCGCAAGGTTGTATTCTTCGGTCCCCCGGTCGTCGCAGTTGCCGGCAATCAGCACCTGCACGTTGGGATATTTCTCCAACCAACCCGCCTGCCGATCCAGCGTCGCTTGCGCCTCCGGCGATAAATTCGACCTGTCGAACGCGAAGAAAACCCTATCCCCGACATTCGCAACCAGATCTTCCTCGCTGCCGGGTACCGGCCCGGCTGTCGCAGCCGACGCGCCGTTGCCGGTGTTGATCGCCGTCGGGGCGGTAGTCTTGTTCGCGCACGCCGACAGCAGCGCGACCGCGGCAAGGGCGCCGACAAGTTTCGTGTTCATTGTGTTGCTCGTCCCTTGATGGGGGTGCGGATCAGGCGTGACGAAAGGCGCTTCCGAATAGCCCCGCATGGCGGAAAGGGTCAATTTTCCACGGCTTGCAATCGTTTCACCCCAGTCTTCAATTCGCCGTGTACAGCCTACAGCGGCAGCCGGCCCTGCCGCTCCGAACGGGCGGCTCCGTCGGCCGTTACACCAACCTCGCCGTCGGCGAACCGAAGCCGCAACCGCGCCCCGGGCGAAACCGCGGCCGCCGCGACCACCGCGTGACCGGTGTTGTCCAGTACCAGCGCGTAACCCCGCTGCAGCACCGCCAACGGCGACACCGACTCGAGTCGCGCCCCCGTCCCCGCCACCTTGGCGGTCAACTCCCGCAGACAGGCCCGCAAGGGCGCATCCGTCAGCCGCCCCAGCAGCCGCCCGGCGCGGGAATGGATACCGCCGACCGAGTGCCGCAGCCCCCCGACGAGCTTGTGCCCGCATAACGCCAGCCCGGCCCGCCGGCGCTCGATCAGGTTTGGCAGCGCCGCAACCGAGCGCGCGTCATACTCGGCCACGCGCCGCCGCGCCGCCGCGATCAGGGCCGGCAGATCCGGCATGTGCCGCTCCGCCCGATCCAGCCCCGCTCGCCGCGCCGCCAGCAGGTTCGGCAAGGCCAGGCCCAGCCGCTCCGCCCGGTCATCCAGCCGCTGCCGCCATCCACCGAGCAAGGATGGCAGATCCGGCAACCCCCGTTCGGCCCGGCCCAACCGCAGCCGCCGCTCGGCGCTCAGCCGGTTCAGCGCGCCGGTCAGCCGCGACCCCTTCTGCTGCAGGTCCGCCAGCAGGTCGATCCGTGCCGGCACCGCCATCTCCGCCGCCGCGGTCGGTGTCGGCGCACGCCGATCGGCGACGAAATCGATCAGCATCGTATCCGTTTCGTGCCCTACGGCCGAGATCAGCGGAATGCGGCAAGCGGCAGCCGCCCGCACCACCGCCTCATCATTGAAGGCCATCAGGTCCTCGAGGCTACCACCCCCGCGCGCCACGATCAGCACGTCCGGCCGCCTCAGCCTGCCGCTATCAGCCAATCCATCGAACCCGGCGATCGCCGCGGCGATTCGGGCCGCGGCGCCTTCCCCTTGCACCGGCACCGGCCACAGCAGGATGGGCCGCGGGAAGCGCCGCGTGATCGTCGTCCGGATGTCCTGGATTACCGCGCCGCGCTCCGAGGTGATTACCCCGACGACTGCCGGCAGCACCGGCAATGCGCGTTTCCGCCCAGGATCGAACAGCCCCTCGGCGGCCAGCCGCTGCCGCAGCATCTCGATCCGCGCCAGCAACGCGCCGGCGCCGGCATATTCCAGCCGATCGACAACGAGCTGATAGGACGACCGCTCTGCGTAACCGGTGATGCGCCCGGTCGCGATCACCTCCACGCCGTTCTCCGGCGCCATCCCCAATCGCGGCACCGCCGACCGCCACGCCACGGCCGCAAGCTTGGCGCCGGCATCCTTCAGCGAAAAATACACATGCCCCGAACTATGCCGCTTCAACTCGGTGATCTCGCCGCGCACCCGCACGCGGCCGAAACTTCCCTCCAGCGTCCGCCGCACCGCGCCGGAAATCTCCGAAACGGTGTATTCGGGTACATTGGTGACGGGCAGCCGCAGATCGTCCATCGCTCCACCCTATGCTACGCGTGCCGCTGCTTGAAGCAGGAGGCGCCATGCGCGTGCTGGTGGTCGGATCGGGCGGACGCGAGCACGCGCTCTGCTGGGCAATCGCGGCCAGTCCGTTGCTGACCAAGCTCTACTGCGCCCCCGGCAATCCTGGTATCGCCGCGCACGCCGAGTGCGTCCCTATCACCGCGACCGACATCACCGCCCTGGTCGCCTTCGCGCGCGAACGGAACATTGATCTGGTCGTTCCAGGCCCCGAGGCGTCGCTGGTCGCCGGCATCGCCGATGCGATGGAGACCGCCGCCATCGCCTGCTGCGGCCCCACCCAGGTAGCGGCACGCCTGGAAGGCAGCAAGAGCTTCACCAAGGAAATCTGCGCCGCCGCCGGCATTCCCACAGCGCGTTGGGAGCGGTTCGACGACGCAGAATCCGCACGCACCTTCGTCCGCCGGCGCGGTGGCCCGCTGGTCGTCAAAGCCGACGGTCTGGCAGGGGGCAAAGGCGTTGTCGTGGCCCCGACCGAAGCCCTGGCCCTCGCCGCGATCGACTCCATGATGGAAGCGCGCAGCTTCGGCGACGCCGGCGCCTCGGTCGTCATCGAGGAATGCCTGGCCGGCCCGGAAGTCTCACTCTTCGCGCTCTGCGACGGCGAGCACGCCATCCCGCTCGGGCTGGCGCAGGACCACAAGCGCGTCGGCGAAGGCGATACCGGGCCGAATACCGGGGGCATGGGTGCCATCTCGCCAGTACCCGCGCTCACGCCCGAGCAGCAGCACGTGTTGATGCAGCAGATCATCCAACCCGCTTTGGCCGAGATGTCGCGTCGCGTCGCGCCGTTCCGCGGCATTCTCTACGCCGGTCTCATGCTGACCAACGATGGACCCAAACTGATCGAGTTCAACGTCCGCTTCGGCGATCCGGAATGCCAGGCACTTATGTTACGCTTGAAATCGGATTTGCTGCCGGCCTTGCTCGGCGCCTGCGAGGGTGAACTCGGCCAGTTCGACCTGCGCTGGCACGACCACGCTTCCATTGCCGTCGTCCTGGCCGCGCGCGGCTACCCCGACTCGCCGGAGACAGGCAGCGAGATAAAAGGTCTCGATCAAGCCGCTTCCGTCCCCGACGTGCAGATCTTCCACGCCGCGACGAAGCTGGACGCCGAGGGCTGTCTGCGCGCCGCCGGCGGCCGCGTGCTCACCATCTGCGCCACCGGCACCAATCTCACTGCTGCCCGCCAGGCCGCCTACACGGCCATCGACAAACTCGACTGCCCCGACGGCTTTTACCGTCGCGACATCGGCTTACCCTCCCCCCTCCCCTTGCGGGAGGGGACGGGGGAGGGGGTCAACCGCCCTTAAGCAATTTGACTCGGATTGCCGCATCCAATCGCAAATCACTTAAGTGTGGAGATCACAATCGCGCCGCGCTCCCACCTCTACCGCCGCCCCGCAAAAAACGCCACCAACAGCCCAGCCGCCTCCGTCTCGCATACGCCGCCGATCACCTCCGGCCGATGATGGCACGACCCCGCATCGAACACGCGCGCGCCGTGGTCCACCCCGCCCCCCTTCGCGTCATAAGCCCCGAACACCAGCCGCCGCACCCGGAACAAGCTCGCCGCCTGCGCGCACATCGGACACGGCTCTAACGTCACCAGCAGCTCGCAATCGGCCAACCACTTCTCCCCCCGCACCGAAGCCGCCGCCTGCAACGCCAGCAACTCCGCATGGGCCGAGGCATCCCGTCGCGCCTCCACCTCATTCCCCGCCTGCGCCAACACCACCCCGCCGGGTCCAACCACCACGGCCCCCACCGGCACCTCGCCGCGCGCCCCCGCTCGCCGGGCCTCATCGAGAGCCATCTCCATCGGCGACATGTCCGCTCCTTGCCCGCGCACGGATGCCGGGTCTAGCAACCCCGCCATGACCAACAACCGCAACCGCCCCCTGATCGGCGTCACCCTCGATGCCGAACAACCGGGCGGCTACTCGAAATACCCCTGGTATGCGCTGCGGCAGAACTACATGGATGCCATCGCTGCCGCCGGCGGCCTGCCCGTTGCCCTGCCGCACGACCCCGCCCTGCCCCACGCCTATCTCGACCGCATCGACGCCTTGGTCGTCACCGGCGGCGCTTTCGACGTCGATCCCACCCTGTATGGCGACCCCGCCCGCCACGCCACTGTCACCCTGAAGGCACGCCGCACCGACACCGAGCTTGCCCTCACCACCGGCGCCATCGAGCGCGCCATGCCCGTGCTCGGCATCTGCGGCGGCCAACAACTCCTGGCCGTCGCCCTTGGCGGCACGCTCATCCAGCACATCCCCGACGCCGTGACCGGCGCCCTGGAACACGAACAGCCGAACCCCCGCCACGAACCCGGCCATCCTGTCGCGATCCGCCCCGGCACCCGCCTCCACAGCATCGTCAGCACCCCCGAGATGCAGGTGAACTCCGCCCACCACCAAGCCGTTCGCGATCCGGGCCGAGCCGTCATCAACGCCGTCGCCCCGGACGAAATCATCGAGGGTATCGAGGACCCGACCCACCGTTTCTGCATCGGCGTGCAGTGGCACCCCGAGTATTTCATCGACCCCGGCGATCGCCGTCTGTTTGACGCGCTGATCGCCGCCTGCGAGTGACCGAACTCGCCCGCGGAGAAAGAATCGCAAAATGGCTGGCGCGCGCCGGCGTCGCCAGCCGCCGCGACGCGGAGCGGCTCATCGCCGACCGCCGCGTCAAGCTCAACAACGCTACGATCGAGCACCCCGCCACCTTCGTCACGCCGGGCGACCTGGTGCGCGTGGACGGGATAGTGATCGACGCGCCCGACCGCACGCGCCTCTGGCGCTATCACAAACCGGCCGGACTCGTGACCACCCATCGCGACCCCGAAGCGCGCCCGACCGTGTTCGACAACCTTCCGCCGGGCCTGCCGCGCGTCGTCAGCATCGGCCGCCTCGATCTCACCAGCGAAGGGCTGCTGCTGCTGACCAACGACGGCGCCTTGGCCCGCCGCCTGGAACTCCCCGCCACTGGCTGGATCCGCCGCTACCGCGTGCGCGTGCATGGCGAGCCGGACCCGCACGCTCTCGCCGCCCTCGCCAAAGGCGTCGCGATCGACGGCATGCGCTACGGCCCGGTGGACGCCGGCCTCGACTCGCGCAAAGGCGACAATGCCTGGCTCACCGTCAGCCTGCGCGAAGGCAAGAACCGCGAAGTGCGCCGGTTGATGACTTACCTTGGCCTTCCCGTCACCCGCCTGATCCGCATCGCTTACGGCCCACTCCAGCTCGGCACGCTGCCGCGCGGGGCCGTCGAGGAAGTCCCCGCCCGCGTCCTCCGCGACCAACTCCCCCTCCCCTTGCGGGAGGGGGCCGGGTGGAGGGGGCGGCGCTAATTCCGCTGGAGAAGCTCATTCCCATCGGCATCTCGTTTCGCCGCAAAGGGGATGGCCGATCTTCAAGGGTCATCACATCTATCACGATAGGTGCCTAGGAACAGGGCTGCGCCTTTGCCTGACGAATGTCGGCGGACCGCCAGGTAGAACGTTAATCCCATGACCGCTGGCATTACATTACGTAAGCGGCCCCATCTGATGACCAGTCTCGCCCTCTCCAGAGTCTCGCTGGCGACACAAAGACCGGCGTTGGCCGAAGGAGATTGTCCGGCTTTCGCAGCTGCCAGAGCGGATCTTCACGTCGGCACACCCTTAGTGGCGGCGCCAAGCGGCCATACGTCTATGAAATCATCGGCACAGGCGACGAACTGCCCGGCGGTGATCGCCGCATGCGTGTGCGCGTGGTCGAAACCGGCGAGGAATTGGACCATCGCCTCGCGGAAATTCTGGACGATCCACGCGAGCGCTGATGTTCGCTATCGCGTTCATCTTGTGGTTGCCGACACCGCGCAGCACCATCCCAAAGGGGTGTCGCAAGCCTATGCCGACATCGGCAGCACCCTTGCCGGTTTCGGGTTCGAGCGGGTGCAAGGCAGCCTCTACACCACGCCCTCGGAAGATTTGGCGAATCTGTTCGGCGCGATAATGGCGCTTAAGGCGCTGCAGTGGCTGCCTGCATCCGTGCGCGACATCCGCGCCTTCCGTGTCGAGCAATGATCGGATTTCACCAAGCTGGTGAAGACGTAAGGCAGGACAGCGCAAGCCTCGAAATCGTCGCGCGCCCCGACATTGTAATTCTTGGCAAGCTCCGCAAGAGTTCGCGTCCGTCGCCGTCGTACCTCGTTCTGCTGCTGCGGCGTGAGCTTCGAGCGACGGCCCATGTGCTGCCCGCGGCCTTCGCCCGGCTGCGCCCCTCTGCGGTGCGGGTGCGGATGGGGTCACGTTCTACATCGGCCAGTCCGCCCAACACGGCGATCAACAGCCGCCTGGTGCTGGTGGACGCGTCGGCCCACGGCTCGGCCAGCGACCGGAATTGTCCGCCGCCGTCCACGATCTGCTTGACGATGGCGAACAGGTTGAACGTCGAGCGGGCCAACCGGTCGATGTGCGTCACCGTCACCACGTCGCCGGAGCCTATCACGCGAAGGAGCTTAAGCAATTCCCGCCGGTTGCGCCGCGCACCCGTCACTTCCTCTCGGTAGATGTGGGTGCATCGCCGCGCGTAGCCGGTCAAGCTGCGCGTCAAGGGTCTGGCTGTAGGTGCTGACGTGGGCATAGTGCGTCGCCAGGCGGAGGGGTTGGCACCATACGGTAAGCTCATTACTCTCGGCTTCTGGCCGAAGATGTTCATTCCGAGCAGCTCAGAAAAGGAGGGGACACGATGGGCAAGATCAGTCTCCCGGACTCTTTCCGACGCTCACTTATCGTATGGATAACGGTGATCGGGGCATTGCTTCTCTCGACGGCGGCCCAAGCGCAGAAATTCGACATCACACCGGTGGCAGAAAAGAGGGTTTCGCAGCTGCCACCTGGCCCGTTGTTCTGGCGCATTGACACCTTCCCAACTCTCGCCAAGGCGCAAGCCGTTGCAAGCCCGACGGCGCTCGCCACTGAAGTCGCCGGCAAAGCTTGGCTCTTCACGCTCGGGCCGCCCGGCGGATCGTCGCCCGGCGGTAGCAAGGTGGCTGAGATAGGGCCTGTGCCCTCATTCACCGCCCCTGAATACCTCTTGCGCATCAACCGGGCCGGTGGCCCGCCCGGTGCCAAAACACCGGTGCACATGCATCCGGGGGTGGAAACTTTTTACGTGCTGAGCGGCGAACTCACCCAAAAGATGCCCGACGGCATAAAACGTGTCTCGGCTGATCAGTCCATGCCCGGACATTCGCCTGACACGCCGATGCAGGTGTCCAGCAGCGGCACTAGTGACCTAAGCGTCTTGGTTATGTTTGTGACCGATGCAACCAAGCCTTTCTCGTCGCCGACCACCATGCCGCCGTGAATGGGTGATTTACTTTTTGTGTGTGGCGCTGTCGGGCGCGGCGTCAAAGCCGACGCAACAACACCCCCATTCTGTTAAGGCGGCTCGTGCTGCAAATTTCTTGACTTATCCGTTGTGCCGAAGCACCCGCGGATCGCGATATTGTCCCCGATTGGAGCGGAAGCGGGATAAAATGGCACGCACTGAAAAGGACAAGATGCTGGCCGGGGAGCTCTACGATGCGAGCGCCCCCGAAATTCAAGCCGAGTTGGCAGCGACGCACCGATGGCTCGCGCGCTACAACGCTGCACTCGATAAAACACCACCCGAGCGGCACGCGCTCCTACTGGAGCGCCTCGGATCTGTCGGAGAGGGCGCGGTTATCCGACCGCCGTTCCACTGCGACTATGGCTTCAACATCCGGCTCGGCGCGGGTGTATTCCTGAATTTCAACTGCGTGATCCTGGATGTCGTCGAGGTAAACATCGGTGATCGTACGCAGGTCGCGCCGGGGGTGCAGATCCTTGCAGCCGACCATCCGCGCGACCCGGCTCAGCGAGCGTCCGGCCTTGAATTTGGGCGTCCGGTGAGGATCGGGCGAAACGTCTGGATCGGGGCGGGCGCTATCATTCTGCCCGGAATATCCATCGGAGACCATGCAGTGATCGGCGCGGGCAGCGTAGTCACTCGCGATGTGCCAGACGGTGCAACCGCGTTCGGCAACCCGGCGCGCCTGCAAGTACATAGTTCCCGCAGACCGCAAGGAGACTCCGGATCGTAACCGCAACAAGCGTTTCCGCTGCTTCGTGGGTTCGGTTTTGAATCTTCTGTCGCGTGCGCCGGCATGACGAAATCAGCGCCTCCACGAAACGGTATCAGATCCACCCCCGCAACCGGCACCAGATCAACGGGATCACCGCGCTGACAATAATCAGCGCCCAGCCATACTCATACCCCCACGCCCAGCTCAACTCCGGCATGTTCTTGAAATTCATCCCGTAAATCCCAGCCACCAAAGTCGGTGGGATGCCAACAACCGAAACCACGGTCAAAATCTTGAAAATATCGCTCTGCTGGATGCTGATCAGCCCAAGGCTGGCATCCAGCAGGAACTGCACCTTGTTGCTCAGGTGCTCGTCATAGTCTCTCAGCGACGCTATGTCGCTGCGCAGCGCGTTGAATTGACCTTGCAGCTTCTGCGGTATCCACTCCTCCGCGTTATCCGTAACGAACGGAACCATCCGCCCGAACGCCAGAAGCGAGTCCCGCAGCTTGGAGATATGGTCCCCCATCCGCCCCACATGCCGAAGGTTCTCGCGCAACATCTGATCGGCTCGGCGGGGTCGGCTCTCCCCCGAGTGGAAGATCTCCCCCGAGGTCTTGTCCAGATGCGCCCCGATCATCTCCAGCACGTCTGCCAGCCGATCCACGATCGCCTCCAGCAGCCCGGCGAATGCCTCGCAACTCGTGGCAGGATGAGTGGCAGTAGAGCTGAACCGGGTGGCGAACGCGTTGAACGCCGGCAGCGCTCCGAACCGCACCGTTATCAGATACTGCGGCGACAGAACCAACCCCACGGCCGATGTCCCCGGCGTGCCGGACGGCCCGTGAGTGATCACCGGAGCGCTCAAATACAACGCATTCCCTTCAACATACAGCCGACTGGAGCTCTCGATCTCGCTGACCTCCGCCCGCGTCGGCACCCGCAGCCCGGTCAGACGCTCGACCGTGTCCCGTTCCTTCTCGGTTCCATTCAACAAATCCCACCATATCGGCTTGGCCGCCTGAGACTCGTCCTCCCGATCGGGCAAGGGCTCGCCATGCTCTTCTCGCCGGGGATACAGGTTCAACACGTTCGGCCTCCTCGGCTGCTCTGGCGCGTGGCCGCCCAAGATTGTGAGCGGCCCTCGGACGGGTCAATGTGGCCCTGCTGCTCCGCGTGCAGCCCCACAACGGACATCGCCATGCCACGCACCGTCGCCGACCAGATGGCAGAAGCGCTCGCCGCGGCTGGCGTCAGGCGCATTTACGGAGTGGTCGGCGACAGCCTCAACGGCTTCACCGATGCACTGCGACGCCGCGGGCGGCCCGGCGGCCGCGTTCATCCGCAGCCATCGCGCGCGCTAGGTGAGCTTGCGGCGGACGACGCGCATCAGCGACCCGGCCCAGGTCGAATCGACACTCACCGAAGCGCTGGCCCATCCCGGCCCGGCGGTGATCGATGCCGTCGTGAATCGCATGGAACTGTCCATGCCGCCCAAGGTCACAACTGAAATGGCCAAGGGCTTCACGCTCTATATGCTGCGTACGGTGCTCAACGGGCGTACGGACGAGTTGATCGAGCTGGCAACCTCCAACATCTGGCGCTAGGCCGGCCTGCCCTCGGCTTGCGGAAGGGAGCAGGGGCGCGACACCACACCCTCGGCGATGAGGCGGCTGAATGACTTCAGGATTGGACGGTGCTTGTCGTGGCCGCGGTCACGTTCGGATGCGGCGTTTTCGGGCTGACCCTGCGGCGGTGGCCGCCACAACGTCACATGTCCGACGACACACGCGAGCTGATCAATCGTGTTACGGGGCTGGTCGGGACGATGACCGCCTTGGTTCTCGGCCTGCTCATCGCCTCGGCCAATACATTCTACAACAACCAGAAGAGCGGCTTGGAAGTGACGGCAGCCAGGTTGCTGCAACTTGATGGGGTATTGCGCCGCTATGGCCCCGAAGCGGCGCCCGTTCGCGCCCAACTCAAAGCGGGCGCGATCGAAACCTACGAGGACGACTGGGGACGCGGCAGAGACACACCCCCTACGATCGCGGAGAGTAGCGCCGTCATTGACGCTCTCGCTGCATCGCTGGACTCGCTGAAGCCAACAACGGACGCACAGAAATTTCGACTTTCGCGGGCCGCTGAAATCGCCTCCTCCATAGCAGACCAGAGAATACTGACAACGCTGCAAATCACCAACTCGATGTCCTGGCCGTTCTTAACAGTTCTCGTGTCCTGGACCTCGCTGCTGTTTTTCGGATATGGTATCACCGTTCACCGCACCGGGACAGCGATCGCGACGCTTGCGGTAGCTGCGTTCGCGGTAGCGAGTGCCGTATTGGTGATCATCGAGTTGAGCCAGCCCTACAGTAGCTGGCTGCGGCTTCCACCCACGCCGCTGGTGCAAGCAATCGATGCCCTGGGCAAGTAGCCCGCTTGACCCGCGCCCTTCCGGGCGCTTGCTGCCCTGCGTGGACAACGACATCATCTTCGCCCCCGCTTCGGGTGCGGGCCGCGCTGCCATCACGGTGATCCGCATCAGCGGCCCGGCCACACCCACCCTGCTCAGTGGCCTTTGCCGCAAGCTCCCCGCCCCCCGCCACGCTTCCCTCCGCACCCTCCGCGATCCCGCCGGCACCGAACTCGACCGCGCCATCGTTCTGTGGCTCCCCGGTCCGGGCACCTACACCGGCGAGGATTCAGCCGAACTTCACCTGCACGGCGGCCGTGCGGTTCTCGACGGCGTTGCCGACGCGCTGGTCGCCCTCGGCGCCCGTCCCGCCGAGCCCGGCGAGTTCACCCGCCGCGCCTTCCTCAACGGCCGGATGGACCTCCTCGAAGCCGAGGCTGTCGGCGATCTCGTTGCAGCCGAAACCGCCGCGCAACGCCGGCAGGCACTGCGCCAGCTCGAGGGCGAACTCAGCACTATCTACCGCGACTGGGCCGCTCGCCTGCTTTCTTTAATGGCCCACCAGGAAGCCCTGATCGATTTCCCCGACGAAGACCTGCCGCCGGAAACCGAAGCCGCCATCGCAACCGAACTCGCCGCCCTGCAATCCGAGATCGCCGCCCACCTGCAGGACAACCGCCGTGGCGAACGCCTGCGCGAAGGATTGGTCTTCGCCATCACTGGCCCGCCGAACGTAGGCAAATCCTCGCTGATGAATGCACTCGCCGGTCGCGACGTCGCCATCGTCTCCCCGACCCCCGGCACCACCCGAGATGCCCTGGAAGCCCGCATCGTGCTCGCCGGCGTCCCCATCACGCTGGTGGACACCGCCGGCCTGCGCGACTCGACCGACCCGATCGAGGCCGAGGGCGTCCGCCGCGCCCGCGCCCGCGCCGCCGCCGCCGACCTCATCCTTCAAATCGCCTCCCCCCTCCCCTTGCGGGAGGGGGTCAGGGGGAGGAGGCGCGACACCCACGGAGAAGACCCCCCCCACCTCCAGATCACCAACAAGATCGACCTCGGCGGCGTCGTCCCGCCCGGCGCCATCGGCGTCAGCGCCCTCTTGGGCGAGGGCCTCGCCGCTCTCCGCGACCGCCTGTCCGAGGAAGCCCGCGCCCTAACCGCCGCCTCGGGCCCTCCTCCGTTGACCCGAGCGCGCCACCGCGCCGCTCTTCAGGACGCTGCCACCCGCCTCGCCGCTGCCGTCCGGGCCGAACTGCCCGAACTCCGCGCCGAGGATCTCCGCCTCGCCTTACGCGCAATCGGCCGCATCACCGGGCAGGTCGGTGTGGAGGATATCCTCGACACGATCTTCGCCCAGTTCTGCATCGGGAAATAACATTACATACGAAACCTCAATGCCTCCCCTCCCACCGGAATGCGCCATAACGCATTCGGATCCGCTCTGGCGAGACAATGGTCCCGGCGATAAGAACCGCCCGCCAGGAGAACTCTGCGCATACGCAGTGTATGGAGAGGAATGAATACCAAAAGCTACGACGTGGTGGTGGTCGGCGGCGGCCATGCCGGCTGCGAGGCGGCGGCAGCCGCCGCACGCATGGGCGCCCGGGCGCTGCTGCTAACCCACCGGCTCGACACGATTGGCGAGATGTCGTGCAACCCGGCAATCGGTGGCATCGGGAAGGGCCACCTCGTGCGCGAGATCGACGCACTCGATGGCCTGATGGGCCGCGCTGCTGACATGGCCGGCATCCATTTCAAGCTGCTGAACCGGAGCAAGGGGCCGGCCGTGCGCGGCCCTCGCGCACAGGCCGATCGCGCGCTGTATCGCCGTGCTATCCGAGAGCTTCTTGACCACACTACCGGCGTCACCGTGCGCGCCGCCGCTGCCGAAGACCTCGAGATCGACCCCACTGGCCGCCTCAGCGCCGTGTCGTGCGCCGACGGCTTCCGCGTCCCTTGCGGCGCCGCGGTGCTTACCACCGGAACTTTCCTGCGCGGCGTCATCCATATCGGGGAACGCCAAACTCCGGCCGGGCGGGCCGGCGAGCAACCGGCGATCGGCCTCGCCCACACCCTCGCCCGCCTGAAACTGCCGCTAGGCCGACTGAAGACCGGCACGCCGCCTCGCCTGGACGGTCGCACGATCGATTGGGCGAGACTGGCGCCCGACCCCGGCGACACCTGCCCGGAACCCTTCAGCACGATGACGGCCCGCATCGAAAATCCGCAGCGCCTGTGCCACATCACCGCGACCACCCCGGCGACTCACGCCCTCATCCGCGCCAATCTGCATCGCTCCGCAGTTTACGGAGGACAGATCGCCGGTACGGGCCCGCGCTACTGCCCCTCCATCGAGGACAAGGTGGTCCGGTTTGCCTCACGCGATCGGCACACGATTTTCCTCGAGCCCGAGGGGCTGGACGACGACACGATTTATCCGAACGGGATCTCGACCAGTCTGCCGGAGGACGTCCAACGGGATTTGCTGGCGACGATCCCCGGACTCGAGCAGGCCAGGATGATCCGCCCCGGCTACGCCGTGGAATACGACTATGTCGATCCCCGGGCGCTGAGGCCCGGCCTGGAGGTGCGTGTCCTCCCGGGACTCTTCCTGGCCGGGCAGATCAACGGCACTACCGGCTATGAGGAGGCTGGCGCCCAAGGTCTCATGGCGGGGATCAACGCCGCCCGGCGCGCCGGCGGTGGTGAGCTCGTGGGCTTGGACCGCTCCGAGGCGTATATCGGCGTGCTCATCGACGACCTGACCACCCAAGGCGTGAGTGAGCCGTATCGCATGTTCACCTCCCGCGCCGAATTCCGCCTCACTCTCCGAGCCGACAATGCCGACTTGCGGCTCACCCCGACGGGTGTCGCTTGGGGCTGTGTTGGACCCGAGCGCGCGGCGCGCTTTGCCCGGTATAAGGTCAATGTAACCGAGGGCACTGCCCGCGCCCAAAGCGACGGAGCCTTGCCCGGCAACCTTCAGGCGCTTGGCATTCCGCGGCCGGCCGATGGAAGGTGGCGCTCAGTGTGGGAGCTGCTGGGGCACCCCGACGCGAAAATAGAGATGCTCGCGGCCGAATTTCCCTGGCTGCGGGATCTGCCAGCTCGGGCGCTCGATCAGATTCAGGTTCAGGCCCGCTACGCTGGGTATTTGCACCGGCAGGAGGCGGATATCCGCGGCTTCCGCAGGGAAGAAGCCGTGTCGCTGACGGATGTGGCCTTCGAGGAGATCGGCGGCCTTTCGACTGAGATCAGGGAGCGGTTGGCGCGGGGACAGCCCGCTTCTTTGGGCGCCGCTGCACGCCTGCAAGGGATGACTCCGGCCGCTCTGGCTGCCATTGTGGCGCATGTCCGCAAGCGAGTCGCAATCTCGCGTTTCACGTGAAACGCTCGCCTCCTTTGAGGACCTGCTACGCCGGTGGAACCGGCGGATTAATCTGATCTCCCGGGCCGACAAAGCTCATATCCGCGACCGCCACATTGACGATTCGGCTCAGCTCGCCCCGCTGATCCCGTCTGGGGTCACGCGCGGCATCGATCTGGGGTCCGGGGCAGGATTTCCCGGCCTGATTCTGGCGGCGGAAACGGGAGTCGCGTTTGATCTTATAGAGGCGGATCAGCGGAAAGCCGCGTTTCTGCGGGAAGCGGCCCGTGTCCTGCGTGCACCTGTGAATGTCCACGCCATGCGGGCCGAAGCCGCCGAAGTGCCGCCCGCTCCGCTCGTGACCGCTCGTGCAGTGGCAGCCCTGCCGAAGCTGCTGGAATTGGCGGCGCCGTTTCTCACCGCTGACGGGGTTTGCCTGTTTCTCAAGGGGGCGGATGTCGATCGCGAATTGACGGCAGCTCTGGCGGGATGGCACATGCGAGTGGAGCGCTTCCCGAGTCGCACCGCGGCCGGCGGCGTGATCCTCCGCATATCCGGGTTGCAGCGTGCAAACAGACCTGCCTGACGCCCCGCCATCTGTTGTCAGGCCGCCACGGGTGCTGGCGATTGCGAATCAGAAAGGGGGGGTCGGCAAGACCACGACGGCGGTGAATCTGGCGACGGCCCTGGCGGCGGGCGGAGAGCCGGTGCTGCTGATCGATCTCGATCCGCAAGGGAATGCCTCGACCGGTATGGGGATTGCGCGGGAGGACCGGACCCTCGGCTCCTATTGCGTGATGATCCTGGAGACGCCGCCGGGCGATGCGGTCCGGCCCTCGGGCATACCCAACCTGGATGTGGTTCCGGCCGAGCCTGACCTCGCCGGGGCGGAGATCGAGCTGGTGGCGTTCGAGCGCCGCGAATACCGGTTGCGGGATGCGCTGGCGCCGCTGCGGACGGCCCCGGGCGCATACAGTTTCATTTTGATCGACTGTCCACCGAGCCTCGGACTGTTGACGGTGAACGCGCTGGTGGCGGCGGATGCGGTGCTGGTGCCCTTGCAATGCGAGTTCTACGCACTGGAGGGGATCAGCGGGCTGCTGCGCACGATCGATGCGGTACGCCGGGGGTTCAATCCGGCGTTGCGGCTGCAGGGTATCGTGTTGACCATGCATGACAAGCGGAACAGCCTGTCCGACCTGATCGCCGCGGATGCGCGGGGCTATTTTGGTAACACAGTATATGAAACTGTTATTCCTCGCAACATTCGCATTACCGAGGCGCCAAGCCACGGCAAGCCGGTGTTGTTGTATGATTTCCGCTCGCCAGGCGCTCAGGCCTATGTGCGCCTGGCCGGCGAGTTGTTGAAACGCGAACGCCCAACAGTTATCGGAGCGCAGCCATGAGCATGAAGGATACCGCGCGGCTCGGGCGGGGGCTGGCGGCGCTGTTGGGTGATGCGGCCTTCCCGGTGGTTGCCGACGCGGGGGGTGTCCGGCAGGTGCCGCTCGATCTGTTGGAGCCGGGGCCGTTTCAGCCGCGCGGATCGATGGATACAGGCGCGCTCGAGGAGCTGGCTGGCTCGATCCAGGCGCGAGGGATTCTACAGCCGTTGTTGGTACGGCCGCACCCGGCAGCGGACGGGCACTTTCAAATCATCGCCGGCGAACGGCGGTGGCGGGCAGCGGCGATGGCCCGGCTGCACGAGGTGCCGGTGCTGGTGCGGAAGCTGGAAGACGCCGAGGCGATGGCGGCCGCGCTGGTGGAGAACCTGCAGCGGCAGGACCTCAATCCGTTGGAGGAGGCGGAGGGGTATGCGCGCCTGTTGGAGCAGTTCGGGATGACCAAGGAGGCACTGGCACAGGCGGTGGGGAAGTCGCGCTCGCATGTGGCGAACACGCTGCGGCTGCTGGCATTGCCGGATGCGGCGCTACGGGCCCTGGAGGCGGGGCGGCTGACGGCAGGGCATGCGCGGGCGTTGTTGATGCATCCCGCTCCCGAGACGGTGCTGGACATGGTTCTGGCGAAGGGGCTTTCGGTGCGGGAGACGGAGGCTTTGGCGTCGCAGAAGGCGAAACCGGCGGCGGTGGAAAAGCCGGAGAAGGATCCGAACACGTTGGCGCTGGAGCGGGATGTCTCGACCGAGCTGGGGCTGCGGGTGGAGATTGTCGCGGCGTCACGGGGCGGGACGGTGCGGATCCATTACCGAGATCTGGATCAGTTGGATGGTTTTCTGGCGCGGTTGCGGGGGGCATGGCGGATAGCGGGGCAATAGATTTACGGGCTGGTTGCCGGCGATTCCTTGATCGGATTGTGAGATAGATCACAGCCAACTCCTTTCCCACAGGTTACTGCGGGGGCCAGACCCCGGTTGGCTCATGACTGGGAATCGAACATCGATCGCTGCATGGAGGGATCAATGCCGATCTGGTGCCCGCAAGCTATGCTCAGGATCATCCTGTGTCTAGGAGCGACTATATGGCTCATGGGCTGCTCCGTGCAACAGTTGCACGATAACACGACAGATATCGGCGCAAGCGTAGGATCAATTTACACCGTTCAGGTGCTTGATAATCTCACTGAGCTATGCCGTAATCAGTTTGCGATCCCGTCAATCTTCTTGATCCAGAAGGGAACCATAAAGACATCGAACTCCGTGACCCCGAGCGCCACCATCCCGCTCGGCAATCAGGTAACTAGAGTAGTTCCTGTCGGTGGTGTATCACAGATCGTTAGCTCCTACAACGGAATTGGGCTACAGGCCACGGAGGAATGGGAGCAATCCTGGGACATAGTCCGGAAACGAATGCGGAAGTTCTCGAGGTACTCCGCGCGTTCTACCTCTATGTATTGGGTATAGGAGCCAAGACTCCGCCCACCGAGGATATCAGTACCCCTATCGAAGATATCCGTATCCATATCGGTGATATAGTACGTAAGCTAAACATATTGGATCCGGCCAGAAAGCTTGAGCAAGACTGTGGGTTCGGATGCTTCCATGTTGTCTCGCCGCCTCATTGCATTGGCGGGGTGTTCGTTTCTTCCGAACGCGAGAAATGGGTGTGTCTCGGTCGATATGGAAGTATCCATGATACATTGGGACGGCAGCGTGAGACCATAGTATGGGAGAGCTCCTATAACAAAGGAGTACTTTCCCAGCTAGTCATGTTGTCACTCCAACTTCAGAAAAATGCCGAGATAAAGAAGGGCGGGACCGGCCCGTAAGGTGTCCCCATCTTCTCGGCGCATCGCGTCGTCTCAAGTGCCGTCGAGTTAATTTCGGGACCCGCTCAGTCGGAATGACAGGGTCATTTACAAAACCGGAGAGGGACGATGGAAAAAGCGGAGTTCGATGACTACTTCGCGGTGCTCGATAAGGCGAGTGATCGCGCGCGCTCCGTGATCTATGTATTCATAATCGTCTATATCGCCGTACTGCTTTATGGCTTGAATGCTTTTGCTTACCCCGCACGGCAGTACACCTATGATAATATGAACCTCCAGGTACGCTGTCGTTACCACCGTGACGACAGCGAGTGCAACAGCTTGAAGAAACTTTTGAGTACAGCTGAGCGATCCCCGCAGCTTGACGACGCGATTGAGAAGAACCTTTGGAGTCACGAGCTTCAGCTGTTTTACGATGACTCTGTTGCTGTTCGAACGTTCAAGTTTCCGATCTTCGGGCTGGAAACCGACAGAGATCTGTTGTGGTTGATTTTTCCCTTTATCGGAATGATTGGATATTACATTGTGTGGCTTGTGCTCGGGCGCCTCGCAACTACATTCCGCTTTCTACTTAATAGCAACCAATCCGATCCCGTGCGTCTCCGCCTAATTCAGTCCATCGTTGTTATCACCACCCCGCTAAACCCGGAGCATGGCGAGATGTCTCCATTTTATCAAGTGGTTTGGCGGACGCTAGCATCGCTAGTCTTCGTAATCCCGGTGATCGTAACGCTGCTCACGATTGCCGATCAGACCAACGCCATTCCGACGCTGATCTTACATCGCAAAGGGGAACATCTTTTCGAGGATTCAACGATTCCCGCGATAGTCAGGGTGATGTTTGATGCTTTGGTCTTACTGCTGCAGCTTGGTCTGTTCAGCGAGCTAATCGCCCTCGGCCGTCGCTTCGGCCGCGATCAGCGAGAAACCGAACGACTTATCGGTGCCCTGGAACATCCGCCCAGCAGCAACCCGGCATGAGCGTGGCGAAGCATCTCGCCGCGCATGAGGTCGGGCGGAGCCTTCCCAAGCCGGCTGCCGCGAACTGCAGAGTCAACACGGCGGGGAAGCTCTTGGTGATGCAGCCGATGTGGAACAGCGTGTCCGAGCAGATCGGCCGCGCGTCCTGCGACGCGCTGGAACATGAGACGGGGCAGGCCATCGGCTTCCGCCAGACCGTCTCGCTCGCGTTCGCCGCTACCGAGGCGGGGTTGAGAACTGATATGCGGCGCGGCGCCTCCATGGCTCGCTGCTTCGGCCTGCAGGTCGATGTGCGCGGGCGTTGTTGATGCATCCCGCTCCGGAGACGGTGCTGGACATGGTTCTGGCGAAGGGGCTTTCGGTGCGGGAGACGGAGGCTTTGGCGTCGCAGAAGGCGAAACCGGCGGCGGTGGAAAAGCCGGAGAAGGATCCGAACACGCTGGCGCTGGAGCGGGATGTCTCAACCGAGCTGGGGCTGCGAGTGGAGATTGTCGCGGCGTCGCGCGGCGGGACGGTGCGGATCCATTACCGAGATCTGGATCAGTTGGATGGTTTTCTGGCGCGGTTGCGGGGGGCATGGCGGATAGCGGGGGGGTAAGGTCATCAGAAGGTGTCCGAGAATACTGCGAGCGCTAACCGATTGAGTGTAATTATAAGTGCAGCCACACTCAACGGATTGGCACGGCTCCGGTCTCGACTGCCGGCCATCACGTCATCGTCGCCCTTACCAATCCCAACGATTTAAGCGTTCCCCGCGTCTCCGGCCCAGGCGGTGGAGCTTTACCGGGGGTAATATTCTTGCCACAATCTGGATCTACCAGTGGCCGTTGTCGGCGACGTAGTGCGCGTCGCAGGCGCACCGCTCGCGCGATATGGCATTCGATCCAATGAATCGAGACGAACAAGCTGGAAACCCCGCACAGGCGCCGCAATGATCGATCCGGCTGATCGACAACAAGGACAGGGTACGCCGATGACGGCGAGCCATCTGCTGAAGTCTGCTGGCCGCCCAGCACGCCCAATCGCATACCCGGCATGGCGGGAGGCGCGCGAGAAAATACTGGCCCGGGCGGCCGCCGGCCCTGGCCTCATTGCCCTGCTCGGGCCTCCCGGGACAGGCAAATCAATTCTGCTGCGCGACCTGGCGACAACGTTTGGTGAACGCGGTCGGACCGTCTGTCTGCTGGACGTCCCTGATAGCTCACCCGAGATCGGCGCTGCCGAAATTGTGCTGGTGGACGAAGCCGATCGAGTCAGCGTGACGTGGCTTGACGAGCTCCGAAGCCTTGGCGGCATTGTCGTCGTTGCTGCGATACCCGAGAACCGGGAGCACTTTGAATGCTATCCCAACGTAACGATCGTCCAGCTCGCGACGCTGTCGCCGGAGGAAGCGTGCGCATTCGTGGCAGAGCGATTGGCGCAACTGGGATTACCCAACGACTGTCTTACGATATCGGGGTGGGCGCGACTCATTGCCCATAGCCACGGAGTACCACGCCTGCTCGTAGTGTTGCTCGGGCTCGCTCTGTTCTTCGCCGGCGAGGAGCGTACCGAACATGTCACCGGCGCGCACGTGGAAGAGGCTGTCGAAGCGCAGGGGGGCAGCATAGAAGCGAGCACAGTCGAGCCGGTCCGCGCGGAAGCTGATATTACTCCACAAAGCGTCTCGGAGATCCAGGCCAGCGGGGACGACACTTCCACCAACGCGATGGTGAGCTGGATCAGCGAGCCGCCGCCTCATTTCAGGAGTCGCCGCGCCGCCGCTATGGCGCTTCTTGCCGCGATCTACCTTGTTCCTACTGCGGCGCTGATGACCTGGAGTGTGTACCAGCCGATGAGCAGGACGGCCTCATCAGGATCCGACGCAGCGGGCAAACGTGCTGTCCGAACGGGTGTCTTGGCATCGACGTCCCCGGGGACCGGACAGTCCGCCGCAGTTGCTCCGACCGCCGCCGTCTCCACCCCGCCGACGGTCGGAACCGGGCCGGTTGGACAACACGTCGTGAGCCCGGCAGCTCGGGTTCCGCCGATTTCCCCCCCATCTCTGGACGCGGCGATGGAGCCGGGCACTGCTGCGTCTCGGCAGCCCGTCCCGCCAACTGAGGCGCCCACGACGGTCGCCGCCGCGACGCCGAACCTGCCGTCCGCTTCGCGTACCTCGTCGGCCACAGCGCAGCAGGCTGGCACGCCTGCCTTTAAACCGACCCAGCCTACATCGCTTGAAGCTGCGCAGTCTCTACCACCCGACCGGGGCATAATGCAGGGCGATGCTTCAGAAACTGATCAGGGGAGTGCGACGCTGGCAATCTCACAGCTCACGGAATTGGACGCAAAGATCGCAAGCCGGACAAGGGACGTCGCGGCGCTTACCGCAGAACGGGACCGATTGCGATCGCAGATCAGCGACATTTCAAATGAAATTATTGATGCAACCCGACGCTTATCACAGGCGCGTGAGCACATACTGCAGGCCGAGAACAGCAGGGTTTCTCTCCAACATATTACGCCAGTCGCTGCTCGTCAGGCGATCCACCGTGTGCCGTTCCGCGAGCTTCCTTCCATGCCCCCCCGGACAAGCATTGGCGAGGCGCCATCGGCGGTAAAGGAGCTTTTGTCAGCACGGAAAGCGTTGATAGAGAATAACTCAACAGAGGCCCGCGGTCTGTTGGAAGCAGCTCAAACTTCGATCGTGTTTGCACCTGGGAACGTCGCGTCCGAGCGCACCAGCGTTGCTGCGGCACAGATTACTGAGGCACTCAGTCGGCTAAACTCTGGTGATGCGGTACGTGCGCTGCCGCCCTTAAATCAAGCGATCATGGCGATCCGACCCACCTTCTGAGGTGTCTGCGGTCAAGTCCAACCGAGGTTTTTCAGGTCATCCAGGGACAAGCGGGAAGGAATCACTCCTGATCCAGAGCGCGCAAAGCCTGCCTATTGAGCCGAGGCTGCTTCAGTGAATGGTCGAATGTCCAACACCAACCAACGCCGCCCGCGCTTGCGACACGCGATTCCAACTACTCCATATCGTTTTGCTCCGCTCGCTATCATCTCCTCGTAGTCTCGACACCATCCATCAGTATTAGAAAAATAGGTATCGATAGGGGCGATGCTGCCGCGCAGGTTCGCAGAAACCTTCCACAAGCTAGTTTTCCCAGACGCATTGTGCTCGAGTGCATGCTGCCAGGCGGCGAAGCGCCGCGCTTGAGCTATCGCGCTTAGAGGCGGAAGCTCACCCGGCGGCGCCATGTTCGGAACCGCACAGGCCGACAACCCGACGAGTGTGGCGATCATGAACAGGTGCTTCATGGCACTCGAGATTTGGTCGTGTTATTAGAAACCAAGGCATGCACAAATACACTGGCGAGGGAGTTGGTAACTGAGATGTGATGTGGGCAGACCATCGTGATCAGCACAGGCGGTGTGATGACATGCGCCGCATAATGAGCGGCGAAGCACGGTGAGTTGATGAAAAATCTCGCGTTTTCACGGCGATGGATACTCGGCAGAGCCGGAGCTACAGCCGTCAGCTTTGTGCTTGCTGACAATTTCTTGCCAATTTCGGCATCCCAGACGCTGGCCAAGGGCGGTGGCAACGGCGGTGGCAACGGCGGTGGCAACGGCGGCGGCAACGGCGGTGGTAACGGCGGCGGTAACGGCGGCGGCAACGGCGGCGGCAACGGCGGCGGCAACGGCGGTGGCAACGGCGGCGGCAACGGCGGTGGCAACGGCGGCGGCAACGGCGGTGGCAACGGCGGCGGTAACGGCGGCGGTAACGGCGGCGGCAACGGCGGCGGCAACGGCGGGGGTAACGGCGGTGGTAACGGCGGCGGCAACGGCGGCGGCAACGGCGGCGGTAACGGCGGCGGCGGCGGCGGTAATGGCGGCGGCAACGGCGGCGGCAACGGCGGCGGCGGTAACGGCGGCGGTAACGGCGGTGGTAACGGCGGCGGCAACGGCGGTGGCGGCGGCGGTAATGGCGGCGGCAACGGCGGTGGTAACGGCGGTGGCGGCGGCGGTAATGGCGGCGGCGGCGGCGGTAATGGCGGCGGCAACGGCGGTGGCAACGGCGGTGGCGGCGGCGGCAACGGCGGTGGTAACGGCGGCGGCAACGGCGGTGGTAACGGCGGTGGCGGCAACGGCGGTGGCAACGGCGGCGGCGGCGGCGGCGGCAACGGCGGTGGCGGTGGCGGCAACGGCGGTGGCGGTGGCGGCAACGGCGGTGGCAACGGCGGTGCTGGCGGCGGTGGCGGCGGCAATGGCGGCAACGGTGGCGGCGGTGGCAACGGCGGCGGCAACGGCGGTGGCGGCCAGGGAAGTGCCAGCGGCGGCGGTCAAACTGGAGGGAGTAGCCAGTCGAGCGGGAGCCCAGGTGGGGTGGGCGGTGTAGCCAGCAACCAATCGGCCGGTGGACTAAGCAGCGTGTCTGGTTCCGCCGGCAGTAGCACAGCCGCAAACGGTACAGCTTTTCCCGGAGGGGACGAGGCCTCTAATTTGTTTCTGCGCGGCGGCCCGCCCTCCCCGAATGCGAGACGCTCCGCGCGATCCCTGATCGTCAATGACATGCCCCGACTCGGTATCGTCGGGAGGCCTCTTACCTCCGCGCAGGAGCGAGCCGTTATGGCGCGGGGCTGGCGGTGAGTAGCAGCTAGCCCCGCAGGCCGACGAAATAGACGGCCTGTCGATAGCCGAGCACCGAAATGCCATCCGGCTTGAGGGCGTCATCGGCGCCGACGGGATTGAGCCAGGACGACGAGGTCGGTGTGAAATGCATTCTAAAGCGGGGGTGCCTCGCCAACCACGCTTGCACCTTCGGGTGTTTGTGGGTGGCATAGTTGTCGGCGCTCAGATGCAGGTCGAGACCACCCGGTGTCTGCCGATCGATTTGCTTAAGGAAACGTAGCCATTCGACGTGAGTGTGGTTCGCCTCGGTGCGCGTGATCAGCTTGCGGTTATCTGCTCAAGGGCGGCAACAACGTGATTGTCTGCCTGGCGGCGGGCTCATCGCCGCGGTAATAACGCGCGCCACGTTCGCCGCCGCAATCGAGGCCTTGCGACTATGGCCCGGTGCATCGGCCAGCCCATCCAGGCCCAGAGTTGGCAAAGCGACCGGACCACATCGAGGCGCGCTTCGTCCTTTTGTTAGCGGCGGGCGGCACTTCGGTTATCCCTGGTTCCGCCCCCTCCCCTTTCCCCGCCCGCAAGGGGAGGCGAATTTGTTTATTGCTGCACGCCCAAATTCCTGTCGAAGAACTTCAACGCGGCGTTCCCGATGTACTCGTGCAGCTTGGCCCGATCCACGCCGGGGGCATCGCTGCAGGCCTCGGGATAGTTGTCCCGTCCTATCTGGTCGCACTCGTTGTCGAAGATCTCGTGGCCAACCGGGCCGGGCAGCACGTCGAGCTGAGCATGCGGGATATATTTCGCCGCAAACTCGGCGTTTTCCTTGGGCGGCGTTGTGGTGTCGCCGGCACCGACGATGATATAGACTGGGATCGCCATGTGCCGAAGCCCGGCCGCATCCATGCCGAATCCCTGAATATCGCCGGGCGCCATCGCAAAGGCCGCCTTCACCCGATCGTCGCGCACGTCAAGCGCGGGTTCGGCGTCAAGGCGCATTTGTTCGCGCAGATACGCGGGTACCACTTGGTTGTTCTTCCATACGCGCTGATACTGCAGAAACAAGTCGGGATTGATCTTGGCGCCGCCGATCCAGATGGCGGTAAATCCCCCCTGCGAATGCCCCGCCACTCCAATCTGATTCGGGTCGATGTGTGGGCCCCAAACCTTGTCCTGGAGCAGATGGGTGATGTCCAGGCTGACATCGCGCGGCCGCTGCCAGATTCTGTTCCGCACGTACAATGCGCTCGAATCGAACGTATTGGCTCGATAGTGATAGACCATGGCGACGAGATAGCCGTGCGAGGCCAGGTATTCGCCGAACCAGGCATAACCCGAGCCATTGCCGCCGGCCCCGTGCGAGAACATGACGAGCGGATGCTTCAGCCCATCGGACACGATCGGCGCATCCTTGTACAGATGCAAATTGGTGGACAAGAATATCTTGAAAGGAACGGCGGCGCTATCCGGAGCGGCCGGGTAGATCAGCATATAGTCCAGAGGTCTACCGCCTTCGGCCGGGTCGATAAATTCCACCTGTGCCATTCCGACAGGATACGGAGCAGTCGGCAGCACGGTTTGGGCAAGAGCGCTCGCGCCCCAGGTCACGAGACCGCAGTAGATAATAGCGAAACATAGGGCAACGCCAACGGAAAAGCGAGTGAAGCCATTTTGTCTCAAGCAAACTGATCGCATGTTGAACTCCGGCAATTGACAATCTACTCACTGCGCGCACCTGAGGCCGGGCGGTCCGGGTGTATTTCGGCCATCCTGGGTTTCGCCCCCTCCCCTTTCCCCTCCCGCAAGGGGAGGGGGAACGGAAGGCCCGGCAAGTGGTGTCCGTACGCTGTATAGTTGCCCCGAGGTGATATCCATGGATCGCGACCAGCGCAGCAGCACCGGGCAAACGGCCCTCGCCGTCACCGGCGACGGGACGTTTGCCGTGCTGGCCGGCCGCATCGCCCGCCATCGTGCCGCCCGCGGCCCGGCGCAGGAGGGCTGCTCGCGCGACTTGGCCCGGGACTGATCACCGGCGCCTCCGACGACGATCCGAGCGGGATTGCTACCTATTCGCAAGCGGGTGCGCAGTTCGGCTACGCGATGTGCTGGGTGATGCTGTTCTGCTTTCCGCTGATGGCGGCGATCCAGGAAATCAGTGCGCGGATGGGGCGGGTGACCGGCCGGGGCATTGCCGGCAACCTCCGCGCTCATTACTCGCCCTGGCTGCTGCGCGCGATGATCGGGCTGCTGCTGACGGCAAACATTATCAATCTGGGCGCGGATCTCGGCGCGATGGCTGCGGCGCTCAAGCTGCTCACCGGCGGTTCGGTCGGCCTCTATATCGTCGGGTTCGCGATCGTCTGCGTGTGGCTTGAGGTGTTCTCCCGCTACGAGCGCTACGTCGCCATCCTGAAATGGACCAGTTTCGTGCTGCTCGCCTATGTGGCGGTCGCGTTCGCGGTGCAGGTGCCTTGGGGGCTGGTCCTCTATCGGTACTTTCGTGCCGAATTTCTCCCTCCATGCGGATTACGTCGTTACCGTCGTCGCGGTGCTGGGCACGACAATCACGCCGTACTGCTTCTTCTGGCAGTCCTCGGAGGAGGCCGAGGAGGAGCAGATCGACACGGCGGCGCACACGCTGTTGGCCGACCCGGAGGAGGCGCCGGCGGAGATCCGGCGGATTCGCTTCGACACGTATGTGGGGATGGGCTACTCGAACATCATCAGCCTGTTCATCATCGTCAGCACCGCGGCGACCTTGAATGCGCATGGTATCATAAACATCCAGACCTCGGCGCAAGCGGCTGAGGCGCTGCGGCCGATTGCGGGGGTATTCACCTTCGTCCTCTTCGCCGTCGGCATCATCGGCATAGGCCTGCTCGCGGTTCCGGTGCTCGCCGGCTCCGGGGCCTATGCACTGGGCGAGGCGTTCGGTTGGCCCACCGGTCTCGACCGCAAGCCGTTGGATGCCAAGGCGTTCTACGGCACGATCGCGGTATCTACTATGATAGGGATCCTCATCAACTTCGTTGACCTCGATCCCATCAAGGCGTTGTTCTGGTCGGCGGTGATCAACGGCGTGGTTGCGGTGCCGCTGATGGTGATCATCATGCTGATGGCGATGCGGCCGGACGTGATGGGCCGTTTCGTTTTGCCGCGGCCTCTATGGGCGATGGGGTGGTTGTGCACGGCAGTTATGGCGGCTGCCGTGGGCATCATGTTTGCAACTGGTGACGCGCAAATAAGCGTTGCTCGTCTGAAAGGAATTGTCCAACATTAAGAGCGATCCCGGCGATTGAGGCAAATCGATCGGTCATCTGCAGGGGCGTTGAGATGAACCTCGAAAGAATGACGAGGCGGATCGGACTCCATGCGGGTTTCGCCCTCGCGACGATGCTCCTGGGAGTCAGCGTCTAAAACGCCGGCCCGGTCACCTACCACCAGCACGTTCGCACGACCGGCGACCGGCGAGACGATCCCTTTGATTGCCGCGGCTTCCGGATTGATGGCGTTGTCGAGCGCCAGCGGTCCATCCAGCTCGGCGCCGGTGATCTGGCCGCGGTCGGCCATCTTGCAGAGGGCTGCCGCCTCGATCGTGGACGGCACCTTGGGGTTCACCGTCTCCATGGCCGAGAGGATGGCGACCCGGATCTTGGGAAAGCCGATGGCGTGCCCGAGGTCGATTGCGTTCTGCACGATGTCCATCTTGTCGGCGAGTGTGGGGGCGATGTTCACCGCTGCATCGGTGATGACCAGCGGGTCCGCGTGCCCCGGCACGTCCATGGCGAAGCAGTGGCTGATTCGCCGCACGGTGCGGATGCCGGAGTTGGCGACCACCGCGCCCATCAGCTCATCGGTATGCAGGCTGCCCTTCAATCAGGGCTTCGGCCTTGCCCTGGCGGACCAGCTCGACCGCCGAGTTGTGGCTGTGCGCCGATGCGACGAGCTGAAACGGAGCGATATCGACCCTGGCGGTTGCGGCTGCGGCGCGGATGCGGGCCGGCGTCCGACCAGGACGGGGACGATCAGTTGCAGCCGAGCGGCCTCAACGGCGCCTTCGATCGAGACCTGATCACAGGGATGCATCACGGCCGTGAGCACCGGCGGTTGCCGCTGCGCGACGCGAACCAGCAGCTCATAGTTCTCATGCTGTCGGCCGGGCGCTGGCCTCATGCGTGCTTTCCAGGCGTGGCGTTAGTAACGGGGCCGGGGCGCCCCAGCGCAGCGTCCCGGCCGCGCCGCAGGAAGGACAGACAGCCTGCCAATGCGCCTGCGGTGTCCGGCACGCGTTGCAATACCAGCCCGGATCGGGTTCGGCGCTCGCCGCACGGCGCAGTGCCTCGCGATGCGCAAGGCGGCCGGCCTCGGTATCCCCGTGTTCTTGCTCCTCGATTGCGGCCAGCAGCAGCCAGAGCCGGCGTTGGTTCATCCCGGCCGCCTGAGCCGCCTCGAGATGGCGCCGCGCCTCGCCCAGCAGCCCCGCTTCTTCCGCCGTTTGCGCCAACAGCAGCCGGGTCTCGGGGTGTTCCGGATTGGCCTTGGCGAGGCGTTGCGCAGCCTGATAGCGGGCCAGCTTGTCGGATAATGGTGCGAGGGCAAACTCGGCCAGTTCCGGGTTCGGCGTGCCCGCCTTGGCCCAGGTCTGTCGGATCACCGCCTGGGCGCGACTCTCGCGCCCGGCCTCGCGGAGCCGCCGGGCATAGGCAAGCGCTGCCGGCGCGAACCCCGGGTCTTCCTTCCAGGCCTGCCGCGCCAGGCGAAGCGCCTGGGCCGGGTTCGGCTCCGCCTCGGCGGCGGCGGTGGCCAGCGCGGCTTTCGGCGCGTCGGCATTGGCGAGGGTCAGCGCATCGCCCCAGGCCCCTGTGCGGACGGCGAGGCGGGCGCGTTCCTCGCGCAGCCAGGCCGCGCCGGGATGCGCCTGCTCCGCCTCGCGGGCCAGCACGGCCGCCGCCTCCCAGTCCAGCCGGTCCACCGCGTCGCGCAGCAAGCCGCGATAGCCGAGGAAGGCGGCATCCTGCCGCGCGGTGAGGAGGCGCAGCGCGGCCTCTGATTCCTCCGGCCGTCCGGCGATGCGCCCGGCCTCGGCGGCCAGCAGGAGGGTCTGCGGGGTGTCGCCCAGCAGCCGGCGCGCCCGTGCCGCTTCCCGGCGGGCATCGGCCGATTCTCCGGCGGCGAGCGCCACCAAGGCGCGGGTCGTGGCGGTATCGCCGGTACGGCGGTTGCGGGCGGCTCGCTCTGCGCGAAGCGTGCGGGGCAGCCGGACCAGCGCGCCGAGCAGCCGGAACAAGACATAGAGCACCACGAAGCAGACCAGCAGGCCGACCGCGACCACCGAGACGGCCGCTTGGAAGGTGACGGTGCCCACTTGCGCAGTGACTGTGCCCGGCAGCCCGGCAAGGAACCAGGCCACGGCCATGACCACCGCGACCACCAGAAGGACAAGCAGAACCCGGCGCATCAGGCCTGCGCGGCCATCGCGTCGAGGGCGGCGCGCGCTGCCAGCAGCGCTTTGGCTTGGTCGAGCCAGCTCGCCATGGCCTGCGCCGGCGGCCCGCTCAGTGTGGAAACCGCGGCGACCGCGCCTGCCAGATCGCCGGCATTCAGCCGGGTCTGCGCCTCGGCCAGGATGCCGGCAGCCGGGTTGCCGACGATCACCCGATCACCCTGCCGCACGGTGACAAGGCTTTGCGCCCGCTGCCACAGCCGTTCGCCGAAGGGTTTGCCTTCGGTATCCGGCTGGCTCGCGGCAAAGGCGCCCTTGGCGGCGTCCGGAAAGGCAAGCCGCAGGCCGGCTTCGGTCGGCGGCTTCGTCTGGGCGAAGCGGGCGAGCGCGGGAGGCGCATCCGGGATCGGTCCGAGCGGTTCGCCGGCCGCGAGCGCGAGCCGGGCGGCGACGACGCGCACCAGCCGGCTCGCCTTGTCGGCCGCCGCGGAGGCGCTGGCGGCCTGTTGGGTGACGGCCTGGAGTTTGCCGGCAATGGCGTCCTGCTCGTTTTTCAGGCCGGATTGCAGGTCTTGAACCTGCTTGGCGAGCGTCTGTTGCTGGGCGGCCAGGTCGTGGAGCTGTCCAGACTGCTTGTCCAGCGCATCGAGCCGCTGGTTGATCGGGCCCAAATCCGGCGCGGGAGCAGGCTTGGCGGCTTGCGCTTTCAGGGCAGCGATCTGTTGCTCGATCGGGGTCAGGTCGGGCGGAGGAGGGGCGGCCGGTGCAGGGCGCTGTTCCAGGGCGGCAATGCGCTGCTCCAGCGGCGCCAGGTTCGGCTGCTGCGGCACCGGCCGTTGCTCCAGTGCCGCAACTTTCGCCTGCAACGCGGCGAGCTGCCGCTCGACCGGGGTCAGATCGGGGGCCGGGGGCTGCGAACCGGGTATGGGGTTCTGCCAGATCCATATCAGGGCGAGCGCCAGGACGATGAAGCCGAGCACATAGAGCCACGGCACAAGGTTCCGCTCGCGCGGCCGGCGTGGCGGCGGTTCAGGCGGCGGAACCTGGGGCGCCGGCTCGACGGGCTCGGCGTCTTCCGGCGGCGGCAGGGCTTGCGGTTCGCTCATCGCAGCAGGGCCAGCATCTCGTCCTGAGTGGGTCGCGCGGCGATTCTGACCTGCCGCCAGGGCAGGGGTTCTAATGCCATGCCGGCTGGTTTGCCGATAGCGCAAGCGGTCACCGTCCGGGTGGTTTCCGCAAGGTCGGCTGCGTGGACCAGACGCACGAAAGCCCGTGCCGTCTCGGCGGAGAAGAACAGGGCGGCACGCAAGCGGCCGCCGGCAAGGGCGCCGCGGGCCGGGTGCGGCAGGGCGGGGACCGGCGCCGAGCGATAGACAGCGCAGCGTGTTATCGTGCGCCCTTGCTCGCGCAGCGCGGTTTCCAGCGCAGCGCCCTGCCCTTCGCCGGTCAGCAGCAGCAAGGTGCCGGCGGGTTGGCGCGCCTGGACCAGCGCGGCCAGGACTGTGACATCGCCATTGGCGCTGAATACGTTCGAAAATCCGGCCGTACATACAAGGGCAGCGGTGGCGTCGCCGACGGCGAAGACCGGACCGTCGCCGGCCCAGCGGGGAAGAGCAGCGACTGCATTGCCGCTGGTGAGCAGCACGGCGTCGGCGTGATCCGGCAGCGCGGCGGGGATCCGATGGACCTCCAGCAGCGGGGCGATCACCGGGCGCAGGCCCAGCGCGGCAACACGGTCCGCGGTTTGCTGGGCCTGAGCCAGCGGGCGCGTGATCAGGACTTCGTCGGCGTCAGGCAAAGAGGTCCTCGGGTGCGTCGGCGCGCAGGGCCGCGCCGAGTTCCGCGCCGATCCACGCCGCCTCGGCCGGCCGGCCGGCAAGCCTCCGCTTCAGCAGGAAGGAGCCATCGGCGCGGGCCACCAGCCCGGTCAGCTGCAGGCTGCCGTCAGGCAAGAGCCGGGCATGGCCCCCGATCGGCGTGCGGCAGGAACCGTCGAGCGCGGCCAGCATGGCGCGCTCGGCCGTCGCCACGGCCCTTGCATGCGGGTCCTCGATGCCGGCCAGCAGCTCGCGGAAATCGGTATCGGCGGCCCGGACCGTGATGCCGACGATGCCCTGGCCGGCCGCCGGCACCATCACTTCGGGGTCAAGCACGAGGCTGGCGCGGTCTTCCAACCCGAGCCGGCGCAGCCCGGCAAGCGCCAGCAGCGAGGCATCACAATCGCCGCGCGCCACTTTCTCGAGCCGCGTGCCGACATTGCCGCGCAGGGTGGTGATGCGCAGGTCGGGCCGGGCGTGCAGCAGTTGCGCCTGCCGGCGGACCGAGGCGGTGCCGATCAGGGCTTCGCAGGGCAGCGCGGCCCAGGGATCGGCCGGATCGGCGGTGTTGCAGCGCCGGCCCAGGATCAGCGCGTCGCGTGCGTCCTCGCGCTTCAGCGTGCAAGCGAGGACGATGCCCTGGGGCAGGGCGGTTTCCAGGTCCTTCAGGCTGTGCACCGCGAAGTCGATGCGTCCGTCCGTCAGCGCCTCGTGGATCTCCTTGGCGAACAGGCCCTTGCCGCCGATATCCGCGAGGCGCGTGCCGGTGCCCTGGGTAGCATCGCCGGTGGTGCGAATGGGATGCTCCTGCAACGCGTCCATGCCGCGCAGCGCCGGGCAGACGTCGCGCAGGCGCTGGAGGAAGTCGCGGGTCTGCACCAAAGCGAGCGGCGAGCCGCGCGTGCCGACCCGCAGCGGCAAGGCTCGGTCATGCAGGCGAGCGGACATGGCGCGGTCTTACCGCGGGGCGCCGGCGGATAGTAGAGAGCGGTGATGGACCCGGTGCTGGGGATCGAGACCTCCTGCGACGAGACGGCCGTTGCCGTGCTGGACGCGAATGGGCGCGTGCTGGCCGAGAGCGTCGCCAGCCAGGAGGCTCATGCCGCTTTCGGCGGCGTAGTGCCGGAGATCGCCGCAAGGGCGCATCTGGCGCTGTTGCCTGACCTGCTGCGCGGCGTGATGGACCGGGCAGGGGTGGGATTCGGCGAACTGGGCGGCGTTGCCGCGACCGCCGGGCCGGGGCTGATCGGCGGCCTGATCGTCGGCAGCCAGATGGCGAAGGGGATCGCACTGGCCGCGCGAGTGCCGTTCGTTGCGGTGAACCACCTGGAGGCGCATGCGCTGACCGCGCGGCTGCCGGGGCTCTGCGAGGACGGTGCGCCGTTTCCGTATCTGCTGCTGCTGGTGTCCGGCGGGCATTGCCAGTGCGTGACCGTGGAGGGGGTTGGGCGGTATGTGCGGCTCGGCGGCACTGTGGATGACGCGGCCGGCGAGGCGTTCGATAAGGTGGCGAAGCTGCTGGGCCTCGGCTGGCCGGGCGGGCCGCCTTTGGAGCGTCTGGCTCTCGAGGGCGACCCGGCGCGGTACGATTTTCCGCGGCCGATGCGCGGGCGGCCGGGGTGCGATTTCAGTTTCTCCGGGTTGAAGACGGCGGTGGCACAGCAGGTGGCGCGGCATCCGGCGGGGGCTTTGCCGCGGGACGTTGCCGCCGATCTGGCGGCGAGTTTTCAGGCCGCGGTGGTGGATGTTCTGGTCGATCGCGTCGTGCACGCAATGGCGATGTTCGCGGAACGTCACCGGGGCGGGTTGCTGGTGGTCGCCGGGGGTGTGGCGGCGAATGGCGCGATTCGGGCGGCTTTGGCGCAAGCCGCGGGCGAGCGTGGGTTCCGGGTAGTGGCACCGCCGTTGCGGTTGTGCACGGACAACGCGGTGATGGTGGCCTGGGCAGGGATCGAGCGGCTGCGGCTCGGGTTGGTGGACGGGTTGGACACGGCGCCTCGGCCGCGCTGGCCGCTGGAGGCGCTGGGCGGCGGGCCTGGGACCAGGTAGCTCCCTTGTTCGCGTTTCCGCCAGAGATCCGGGCCATGATCTACAAAGACGAACGCGGTGGAAAGCCTGCATCGGAGCCTGCGCAAGATCATCAGGACACGCGGCCGTTTCCCCAATGGCGATGCCGCGTTGAAGCTGCTGTCCCTGGACTGCGCAATGCCGGGTTGGCACCGGCCGGTTGCTTGGACGGTGCGGCAAGGGCGCAGTGTGCCATCCTGTTCGGCGATCGTTCCAGCCTGTCAGCCAACTCAGCATCAGCCGGAGCAAAATGCCGAGGGACCAACAAGGCCAGAAGCGACCCGCCGATACCGTCGCGAACGCGACTCGCGGCGCCGAGAGTTGGACTCGCGAGATCGAGGAGGCGGCGCAAAGCCGCCGGCGGAAGGACTAATACCAGCGGCCCTTTCCGTTGAGTGCTCCGACCGCGCCGGGCCGCTGGTATAAAGTGTCCTTTGCATCATCATCCTCTTCCTGCAGTCGAACGATAGCTGCATCGTCTCGCTGATGCCCTCATCCTCCTGAGAGATAGTTCATGCCGAGCAGGCTGCCGGTCTTCGCCACCACAAAGCGGGCCTACCGGCTGATCCAAAACCATTTGCTGCTCCATCTGAAGGCGATCTGGCCGCCCATCGTGTTCCTGGTGCTCGCGGAGTTCCTGTTTCACAAAATGGTCGGCAACGCCCACAGCCTGTCCGCAGTGATCTCCGCGCTCTTTGGATCGCCCTGGTACGAACTGGCTGGCGCCGTGCTGGCCTGGCTCACCGGTCTCAAGTTCCTCCTGTCGTTCAGCATCTCGTGGCGGCGACACCTGCTGCTGAGCGAGAAATTCGATCCGTTCTACTTCAAGCGCCCGTTTTGGCGGTATGTCGGCTTCCTGCTCGTCACCTACGGCTGGATGCTGGTGGTGCTCGCTCTGCCGATCCTGCTCACCCTGACGGTTACCGCGCGCCGCGCCTCGGCGTGCGTGATCGGAGATATTGGGCGGTGCTTCGGCGGGCTGGCCGTGCCCGGTGCGGTGTTCCTCGCTGTTGTCTGCGCGTTCATTCTTTGGGGCATCATCCGGCAGATCCCTTACTTCACCGTTTTGGCGCTCGGGGGCTCCGGCTGGCGTCGCAGCGTGTCGGTGATGCGCGGCAACGTCTTGCGCTATGGTACGGCCTGGATGCTCGCAATGCTCCCCATTATGGCGCTGAACTTTGCACTCGACAGGGTGGTATCGATGTCAGGCGTCGATGTGGCGCAGACATCCGTGGCGCTGGGAGAGGCGGCATTCCGCCAGGCGATGCTCTTCCTGCACTTCTCGCTTGGCGCCTCGATCGGCGCAATCACGTACGCCGCGCTGCTGGGGAAACCGAGCACGTGTTGAACCAAATTTTCACGTGCGGGCGAACCGCGGGGACGATTGGCGCCTGCCTGCTGGGCCGTAACCTCGCGGGGGCCGCAGAATCGGCTTGTGGAAGGTCAGGCAGGGCGGCGACAATCTCCCCGGTCGGCATCGCCAGCGCATAGTTTCCGATGCTCCCGGCTCTGACCGAGTTCGCGTCCATACTGCCACAGCGCCCGATCATCCCGCCGCCGCCGTGCTTCTTTCTGCTGCTGCGGCGTGAGCTTCGGCGGTCGGCCCATATGTCGCCCGCTCGCGGTCTTCCGCCGTGCGGGTGCGGATTAGATCGCGCTCTACGTCCGCCAGGCCGCCGAGAACGGGAATCATCAGCCGCCCGACGCTGGTGACTGTGTCGGTCCACGGCTCTGCCAGTGACCGAAATTGCGCCTTGGCGTCCACGATCTGCTTGACGATGGCGAACAGGTCGAAGGTCGAGCGCGCCAAACGTCTGCCCGTAGGTGCTGACGCGGGATAGCCGAGGCGGCGGTTGCGGTCGAAGCGCTGCATCCGAAGTTCGAACGCCTAATGGGCTCGGTGCCGTATATGAAGGACGCAACTCTTCCGAAACCGGGTGTCTACCTTTTCTGCGAAAATGGAAAAGTTCTCTATCTCGGTCGCTCCAACAACATCCCTCAACGCCGCCGGCAACACACTCAGCATTGCTCACGTTGACGGCACCCGCGAGGCGATCGAACGAGCGCCGTCTGACGGTCCGCTTACGATCTTGTCGCAGCACGGTAGCGATTGGCTGGCTGGCCAAGGGGTTCAAACGCGATGAACCGACGCTCCGCGCCTTGTGTGAGAACATCGATACGCTTGTCGCGGTGTGGCGCTGCACTTTAATTCGGGCGACAGGTCAGCCGTGATCGCGGAAGTCGTGCCCATGGTCGTGCCCGTGGTCATGGCCGAATTCATGATGGACCGATTGATCGTGCGCGAAATCACGGCCGCCGAAACCAGGCTCATGGTGAGCAAAGCCTTCGTGATGAAACGCGTGATCGTCATGGTGGAAATCGTGATCGAAGTGATGATGGTCGGCAAATCCGCCGAACCCGCCGCCGAAAAAGCCGAAACCCCCGTAAGGATAAGGGGCGAGTGGCGCGTAATCGTAACCCGACCAGGCGCCGGGATAGCCCGACGAGGCGTAGCCAGACGTCCCATAGGCGCAGCCACCCAGACCCAAGGCCATAATCAGCGCACCGTAGCATAGAGCGCGCCTGGTGTTCGCACCGGACATCATCAGTCTCCATCCACGCGAGCGACCCCAAGTTGGGGAAATGGTTTTAGCGCTGATGGAAGGCAAGGCTTTGGCGGGTTGCAGAGCCACCTCCGTGATCGAGATCACTGACCTGTTCATCACCGTCGAGCATAGCCCGTTCATATTTCCCCGGCTGATCGCAGCACGCTTGACGACGAACGCGCGGGAGGCGCAAAGATCCGCGCATGTGCCTCGTCCTGCTCTACGGCTGGGTGAAGCGAAGCGCTTGGTGGCCGCCGCCATCGGCTGCCTGAACAACGCTTCTTCACCCTCCCAACCAGGACATGAGACATGCTGATCACGGCTGCGGAGTCGTGTGGTCCGATGGTACGGATCACATGGTATGACGGTTCCCGGACCGAGTATCCCGCCACTTGGCTGCGCGACAACTGCCCGTCGGGCTTCCATCCTGACACGCAGGAGCGACAGTTCGATCTGCTGAGCATCCAATCCCACATCACGGCACGCACGCTCACCACCAACGGAAACGCACTGCGGATCGAGTGGGACACGGAGCCGCGCCACGAGAGTCGTTTCGATGCGGGATGGCTATATGGGCACCGTCCTGGCCGGCGGCAGCACGACCCGGCCGACCTGCCGTCGCAGAGTTGGCCGCTGGGCTTCGCCCCGCCGCGCTTCGAGGCCGGCGCCCTGCTGGGCAGCGATGCCACCCTGCTGGACTTCCTGGCGGCGACCAAGCAGCTTGGGCTCGCGATCGTGGAGGGAGTGGCACCGGATCCGGAAGCTGGGTTCGCGATCGGTCGACGGATCGGCTTCCTGCGCCCAACCAATTTCGGGCTGTCCTTCCGCGTCGAGAGCAAACCGAACCCGAATGCCCTTGCCTATACAGCTGAGGCACTGCCGCTGCACACGGACCTGCCGAACCACGAACTGCCGCCGGGCTACCAGTTTCTCCATTGTATCAGCAACGAGGCCGAGGGCGGCAACTCGGTGTTCGCCGACGGCTTCGCAATCGCCGAGCGAATCCACGCGCAGGATCCGGAGGCCTTCGCCCTGCTCTCCCGCGTGCCAATCCCCTTCCGCTTCCAAGACGCCGACGATGACATCCGGGTGCATCGGCCGGTGATCGGACTGGATGAGCGCGGGCGCATCTCGGAAATCCGCTACAGCGCTCATCTGGCCGAACCGCTCGACATGGAGGCGGAGACGATTCTCCAATATTACTGCGCCCTCTGCCTGTTCATGGCAGAGACCCGCGCCACAGCCAGCCAGGTTGCGTTGCGCTTGCGGGGCGGGGAGATGGCGGTGTTCGACAACCGGCGCCTGCTGCACGGGCGCAGCGGTTTCCGACCGGATACAGGCTATCGGCTGCTCAGCGGCTTCTATGTCGATCGCGCGGAGTACGACAGCCGCATCCGTCGGCTCAGCCGGAGCACGGATAGTTAGGCAGTTTCTTCTCACTGTTCCCTTCGGATTCTAGACGTTGTATTTCTGCTGCGGAACCAGCAACAGTACTGTTTCATAATATACTTACTGTAAAATTGGTCTCAAGTAATCCGTAATTGTCGTGCCAACAGAAGCTACCGCCGCCTCCCGCCCTCGGCGTTCCTCGTCGGTCGTGGGCGGCGGCAAAGGGGCGCTCGGCCGGCAGTTGCCGCGCCGCCAGCCGGCCAGTAAATCGTCGCCCTCGATCTTCGCCCATTCCCGCCGCTCGTCCTTCATCGCCCCAATCGCCCGCGCTTTCAATCGAAACCAGGCAGAACCTAGCCGCCCCGTCATCTCGGATGACGGCCCTTGCTTCGCCAACGATCGGTCCGTAATCTAACCTCGTTCTTGCGAGCGATTCGCAATAAGGAGCGTGCGCCCGATGGGCAACGACGTCAGCCAGATTGCCCGCCGATGCGAGCGAGCCGTGATCACTGCGTACCGCGACCTGCGCCAGCTCGGCAGCGACGACATGGCGGCGTTCCGGGCCTGCACGGTGCTGTATCGCATTCACCACCCTGAGGCCTCGGTCAACGAGGCGCGCCGCCTGGTCGCCGAGTGGATCGACCATCACGTCGTGCGCGGCGACCGCGGCCCGACCCGCGGCTGCGCCTGCGACTGACGCCCTCACCCGCCGCGCTGTGCGCGGCGATCTCTCCCCCAAGGCCCCCCAAAGCGGGAGAGGTGGGATTCCCTACTCTCGTGCCCAACCGATCGCCGCGCGGGCCAGGGCGTCGATCGTGTCCACCAGCGTCACCCCGAGCGAGTCCGCCGGCCCGGCCTGAATCCCCAGCGGGATCTCCGTGCAGCCCAGCACCACCGCCGTGGCGCCGCGCTGCGCCAATGACCGCACCGCCTCCGCCAGCGGCGGGAACGCCGCCACCACCTTGCCCGCCTTCACCAGCGCGATGGCCGGACTGACGAGCCGCCGCATCTCCTGGTCGTTCGGCGTCACACAGTCCCAGCCAAGCCGCCCCAGACCGTCCTGATACAACCGCATCGCCAGCGTGGCCTGCGTCCCGATCACGCCGATCACCGCGTCGCCGACGCGCAGCCGCCGCAGCTCGGCCGCGGCCGCATCGACGATGTGCAGGATCGGGCAGCCGGCGGCTGCCTGCATCTGCCCGTACCAGCCATGCGCGGTGTTGCACGGTATCGCAATCGCCCCGCAACCGGCCTGCCGCAGCCCGGCGATGCCGCGCAAAAGCCAAGGCAGGGGATCTGCCGTCGCCTCCAGCTGGCCGCGGGTGCGGTCCGGGACACGTGGATCGGACCACAGCACGGTCGGGATGTGGTCCTGGTCACGCTCGGCCGGCGTAAGCTGCGTGAGCCGAAGCATGAAATGCGCGCTCGCCAGCGGTCCCATGCCGCCCAGCACACCCAGGACCTTCTCTGCCATGCGATCAAATATTCTCCGCCCGCGACGCACCGGCAAGCTGCATCCACAGGAAAACCAAGGCCGCGTCCCGCTGCGCCCCGGCGTCATCCCGCATTGCCGGTACAACCTTCCTGCCTGATGATGCCCGAGCCCGTGCGGCTGCGTGTCTCCACCGTACCGGCGAGCTGTAGCAGATGATCGTCCGGTGAAACCCAGGCCGCAGCTGTGGATGGATGCGCGAGACTCAGCCCCGGATAGCGCACCGTGGTTTGCCAGCGCTGCCAGCCGTCGCCTGGCGGCCCGGCGGTGATCGTCAGAGTGACGCTTTTGTCCCTTTTATAGCCGGGCATGAACACGGACACCGTCTCGCCGCCGCGCGGTACCCAGCGGCTCCAATAAAAGGCGAGCGCCAGCGGGGAGCGAAGGTTCGGCCGTACCGCGTCGGCCGGCAGATCGAGATCGCGGCGCCGGTCAGGATGCGCGGCCCAAAAGTCCTCCAGCCAAGCCTGCCCGAATGTCGCCGGATCCCAGTGCCCAACGAAACCAGGATGCTGGCGTCGCATATCGGCCGGCGATCCCTCGATCCGGTATCCTTCGAGACCATCCTTGCCCCGCTCGAACACGTCCCAGAGCTGACGCACGATGCGGCCATCGACGAGATACCGCGTATTCACGGCCACGGTCTGCAACTGCCCTGATTTGAAGGTGCTGATCTCTTCCATCAGGTAACGCACGTGCACGAACAGGCTCGGCGTGCCGGTGAACGCGCCCAGCACATCCACCGTCGTGACGCCGGAACGGTCGGTATCGGCTTTGGTGGTCACCGCGAGCCTGCCGGAATAATCGGTGGTACCGGAAAAGCGGCAGACCTCGCCGGCGCCGGCGTGGAACGCGGCCAGCAGGCCCGCAACAAGACAGATCGCCGAAAAGATCACCCGCATGCATTGCTCGCCCGTGTTGTCGCGCCGGGATTTGTCGTAGCAGTGGCGCGCCATGTCATCCCCCCTGTTGATCGGTCACCGCGGTGCGCGAGGCCTGTTTCCCGAGAACACGATCGAGGGCTTCACCGCGACTGTGGCGCTCGGGGTTGACGGCATCGAGCTCGATGTCGGCGTGACCGCGGACGGCGTTCCCGTCGTCTGTCATGATCCGGCGCTCAACCCCGATCTCGTGCGCGCCGGCGGCGACTGGCTACCTGTGCGCGGCAAGCTCATCCGCAGCCTCACGGCAGCCGAACTGGCGGGTTACGACGTGGGCCGCGCCCGTCCGGGCAGCACGGTGGCGGCCGCCAACCCCGAGCAATCACCTGCCGACGGCGCGCGCATCCCCCGGCTAGAGGACGTGTTCGCAGCCATCGATACGCACCTGATTCTCGAGCTGAAGACGCTACCCGACCAGCCCCACTGGACGGTGCCCGCGTCCGAGATGGCGCAGGCCGTGGTCGAAGCCGCCGATCGGGCCGGTGCTACGGGGCGCATCACCGTCGAATCGTTCGATTGGCGCGGCCCGCGCCATCTTCGCCGCACGCGTCCCGACGTTCAACTCGCTTGGCTCACCCGGGCCGGAACGGTGGCGGAAGCCCAGCTATGGTGGGACGGAGCCAGCCCGGCTGATTTCGGCGGCTCCGTCCCGCGCGCCGTGGCCGCCGAGGGCGGGCCAAACTGGGCACCCGAGCATGTCGATCTAACGCAAGAGCTGATCGAGGAGGCGCATGAGCTCGGGCTTCGCGTGCTGACCTGGACGGTCAACCGGCCGGAAGACATGCAGCGCCTGATCGGCTGGGGCATCGATGGGCTGATCACCGACCGGCCCGATCTAGCCCGCGGCGTGATGGTAGCCGCCGGGATCTCCCGTCCGGCTACATACTGAACGGCTCGGTGAGGAAATTCGCCTCCGCAGAGGCGTGAGCCAGCATCGACCGCAGCGCCGGGTCCTTATCGCCGTTCTTCGCGGTGAGCGCCTCCATGGGGACGAAATACTCGTGCGCATGCGGCAACTGGTGGCGTGCGAAACCAGCGTAGTCGTTGCGCTTCAAACCATACATCACCCGCATGTCGCGCACCGGCAGCACGAAGGGCAGGCTCGGCTCATGACGCAGCACTCCGGTGGCCTTCCAGCGCGGTGTCGCATCGCCGGGCGCAACCGGCGCCAGCAGCCATGGCACCGGACAGACTGCCAGCAGCGAGTGCGTGCTGGGCGCGAACCGGGAGCGTTTGTCCAGCAGGTTCTGCAGCGACCCGCACGCCTCTACGGCGAAGATATCCACAAAAGCGTCCACAGGGGTGCCGCCGAAGTTGAGCCACAGCCCGTCCGGCAGGGTACGCAGCCGAGTGCTGCCCGGGAGCTTCAGAAAAGGATGGCAGGTGCCGAGATCTTCGCAGGGACGACCGCGCAGCCAAGCGGTCCCCCGCCGGCCGACCTGCAACCCAGGCGGGCACTGCGGCCAGAGTCGCAGTCGATCTCTTACAAGGCAATCCAAGGCTTTAGCGGTCCTTTTCTGCCCTGCATCGCGCGTCATTCTGCCGTTCCAGCGTGGATGGACACAACCATGAGATGCATAGAACACGATTGCATGGTCACGCTGGAAGAGGCCATGAGCAGTTTGCTCGCGAAATCGTGAGAATCGCGGATCACGTTTGATCGGAGATGCAAATGTTCGCGACGCGTTCCGAAGGGCACTTAGCAACTTTGTGCGGAATGAGCGGCCATTGCTTAACTAGTGGGAAAGAAATACTGAGTCTTCTAAGCCCGTTGTGGGTCGTTGTTCAATCATTCTATCAACAGCCGGTGGGTAAAGCTGTCCACAGGGGCTGCCCGCAGACGAATTTCACCTGCTGAAACGATGCGGCAGCAAGTGCCGGACAGCCCCTGGACTCAGTGCCGGCGGTCGAGCGGCACGTAGTCGCGCCTTGGCGCTCCAGTATAGATCTGCCGCGGCCGACCGATCCGCTGCTGCGGGTCCTCGATCATCTCCTGCCACTGACTGATCCAGCCGGCGGTGCGGGAGACCGCGAACAGGGCGGTGAACATGCTGGTCGGGAATCCCATCGCCTTGAGAATGATACCGGAATAAAAATCCACGTTCGGATACAGCTTGCGATCAACAAAATACCGGTCGTTCAGCGCGATCTTTTCGAGCTCCATGGCAAGGTCGAGCAACGGGTCGTCCTTGATGCCAAGCTCGCCGAGCACCTCGTGGCAGGCCCGCTGAATGATGCGAGCGCGGGGGTCATAATTCTTGTACACGCGGTGCCCGAAGCCCATCAGCCGGGCGTGCCGGCCCTTGTCCTTCACCTCGGAGAGAAACTCCGGGATGTTCCGCACATGGCCGATCTCGGCCAGCATCTTCAGCACCGCCTCGTTCGCCCCGCCATGCGCCGGCCCCCATAGGCTGGCGATCCCGGCGGCGATGCAGGCAAACGGATTGGCCCCGGTGGAGCCGGACAGCCGCACCGTGCTGGTGGAGGCGTTCTGCTCATGATCCGCGTGCAGGATCATGATCAGGTCCATCGCCCGGGCCAGCACCGGGTTAACGTGGTATTTCTCGGGCGGCACGGCGTGGAACATGCGGAGGAAATTTTCCGCGTAGCCAAGCTCGTTGTGCGGATACATGAACGGCTGGCCGATATTGTACTTATGCGCCCAGGCCGCGATGGTCGGCATCTTCGCGATCAGCCGGAACGCACTGATGGTGCGGTGCTCGGGGTTCGTGATGTCCAGGCTATCATGATAAAAGGCAGACAATGCCCCCACTACGCCGCACATCACTGCCATCGGATGAGCGTCGCGTCGGAACCCGTTGTAGAACTGCCGGATCTGCTCGTGCAGCATGGTATGGCGCATTACGCCGAGCGTGAAGGCTTCCTGCTCCTTCTGCGTCGGCAGTTCGCCATGGATCAGGAGGTAGGCGACTTCAAGGAAGCTCGAGTGCTCGGCGAGCTGCTCGATCGGGTAGCCGCGGTACAGCAACACGCCCTCGTCGCCGTCAATATAGGTGATCTTGCTCTCGCAGGCGGCTGTGGCGCCGTAGCCCGGATCATAAGTGAAGATGCCGAGATCGGCATAGAGCTTGCGGATATCGGCGACCGGCGGCCCGATCGTCCCCTCGACCAGGGGCAGGCTGGTCGATTTGTTCGACCCGTCGAGCGTCATGGTGACGGACCGCTTTGCCGAGCCGCTCATGGCTTTCTCCCCGGCGGCGAAGGGGCCGCCAATCCCGAGGGCAGAATTATGGCTGCCGGTCCTCCTGCGCAACCTTCGCGCCCGCAGCAATTCCTTGAGACCCGCCGCCGGTATAGAGATGCGGCCACCGCCGCCGCACCACCGGGCCGTCCGTCGCGTAGGCAAGGCAGGTGTTCAGCATCCGGGGCGGCCCGCCCAGATGCTCACTGATCCGTCGGTCGAGCGCATCGGGGTCGCGCTGCGAGCGACCCAGCTCGCGCTGCGCTACGGCGGGGCCGATGGTCTGGAAGGCTGTGGTGGCCATCTGCTGCAACAATTCGCGCAAATGCGTGCATCCCACGACGCCGCCCACGAGTGCGGCCGCTTCCTTAAGGAACCCGCTTTTGATCGTCAGCCCGGCAAGACGGGCGAAATTGGGGGCTGCCTGCGGACACACGGTGTAGGGTGCATGGTCGGTCGCCGCCTCGCAGGCGGTGATTCGCATCCGCTCATCGACGGTCATGCGCATCCACATCCCGTGCAAAGGCTCGCCCACCTGGATGCGCTCTCGGTCCTCGTTATCGAACTCGTACGACTTGCTGTCCGTGAGCTGCGCCTCGATATCGTAGAGCCCGTCGTCTCGCCGGTAGCCGTGGATGGTGATCGCGCGGGTGTGCAGCAGGTCGCGCGAAACAGGCGGGGTCAGCGACATCGGCCGGTTCCTTGTTGCATCGCAGCACGCCATATTGCATTGCGTCATCCGGCCGCAAGACCGACAGGGGAGGGGCGTTGCCAATATCGGTCGAGCGCGATGATCGCGGCCTTGCGACGGTGACCATCGACAATCCCGCGAAGCTGAACACGCTGAACCGCGCGCTGATGGGCGAACTGATCACAGCGGTGCAGGCGCTGGGGCAAGACTCGGCGCTGCGTGTCGTGATCGTGCGCGGCGCCGGCGACCGGGCGTTCATCGGCGGCGCCGACATCACCGAGATGGCGGCGCTCGAGCCAGACACGGCGCGGGGATACATCACGCTCGTGCATCAGACCTGCGCCGTGTTCCGAGCCCTGCCCGTCCCGACAATCGGGGCTATGTGCTGGGCGCCGGGCTGGAGCTGGCCGCCTCCTGCGATCTGCGCCTGGCGACCACCGATGCCCGGTTCGGCATGCCGGAGGTTCGCATCGGCATTCCCTCGGTCATAGAGGCGGCGCTGCTGCCCCGCCTGATCGGCTGGGGCCGTGCCCGCCGCCTGTTGTTCACCGGCGAGACGATCGACGCCGCCCGCGCGCTCGACTGGGGCCTCGTCGAGGAAGTCGCCGCCCCAAATGAGCTGGATGCCGCGGTGGAGCGCGTGGTCGCGGCGATCCTGCAATGCGGTCCGCGTGCCATCCGGCTGCAAAAGGCGCTGGTGGCTGAATGGGAGGATCTGTCCGTCGATCAGGCGATCGCCCGCGGCATCGACAGTTTCACGGCCGCCTGGGACACCGACGAGCCACGCCGGATGATGGCGCAGTTCCTTGCCGCCATGCGGGCGCGGAAGCGATGAAACCGGCGATCACGGCAGCGGCACGTTGATCTGCAGACCAGGGGCCAATGGTGGCCGTCGCGTGGGCTGCGCCTCGACCTGCGAGCCGGGCGTATAGCCGCCGCTCTGGTTGTAATAGCGCAGTGAGAAAAACTCGGGCTCGAGCGTAACTCCGGCTGTGGGAGCATCGCGGGGGGCCAGCATAGTCGGATCAGGGACCGGGGCGGCGCGATCGGGCGGCCCGTGTGCCGGCGGTATCGGCGGGATGGGTAAAGAGGGTCGCCGCATCGGGCCGGCGGCGGCCAAGGCCAGGAACAGGCACGCCACGGCTCGCCTCACGCTCCGCCGGGGCGCCGCACCCCGCGCGGATCGTCTGCCGGATTGCGCGCCGGCGCGCCGAGCGAATTCGGCCCGACCATTTGCCAGGCCTGCAACGCCCAGTGCACGGATGGAAACGCAATCTCGCCCCACGGAATCCGTTCCCACGGGAACAGCACGACCTCCAGACTTTCGGGCCCGGGCGCATAGCGCGGCATCGGCTCATCCGCCGCCGCGAACCGGGCACGGAACATAATCTGAACCTGGCCGATTCGCGCAATACTGAACACCGCGAGGATGCCGTCGAGCGCGATCTCCGCCTGCGCTTCCTCCCACGCCTCGCGCTTGGCGCCTTCTTCCACGGTCTCGCCCAGTTCCAGGTAGCCGGCCGGGAGCGTCCAGAAGCCGCGGCGCGGCTCGATTGCGCGCCGGCACATCAGCACCGCGCCGCGTGCGGCGACCACTGAACCCACCACGATCTTCGGGTTCTCATAGGCAACATGGCCGCAGTCACGGCAGATCAGCCGCTCCCGGTTGTCGCCCTCGGGGATTCGCCGCACGAACTCCGGCATCGCCGCAGGGTGGGGCCGGCGCGCATGCCGATCAAGGCCGGCGGTCTCGCGTGGGCGTCGGGCGCGCTGCTTCTGTGACCGGGGTCACGCCCCGGCCGCGGCATCACGCGATACCTGGTGATCCGCTACGAGAATATCGTCGATGATCAGGAAGCGACTGTCCGCCTTACCCTGGATTTCATCGGCGCCGAGTACGATCCGCGATGCCTGTGGTTTCACGAGGACCGCCGCTATGTGCGCACCGCCAGCTATGCGCAGGTGACGGAGCCGCTCTATTGCCGCTCGCGCTACGGCCATCGCCATTACTTGAAACAGTTGCAACCGGTCATCCCCGTTCTCGCCCCGGTCATCGAGCGGCTCGGCCGTCCGCTCATCGCCTGAGCTTCCGGTTGCCGCGCCGCGCCGCTTTGCGCAGTGTGGCTGTCCTCGCCACTCCGGAGCACCCCGCAATGAACGGCGCCGAATCCCTGGTCCATACGCTGCTCGGCAGCGGCGTCGATACCTGCTTCGCCAATCCGGGCACCTCGGAGATGCATTTCGTCGCCGCGCTCGATCGCATTCCCGGGATGCGCTGCATCCTTGGCCTGTTCGAAGGCGTGGTCACCGGCGCGGCCGACGGCTACGCCCGCATGGCGGGCAAGCCCGCCGTCACCCTGCTGCATTGCGGCCCCGGCCTGGCGAACGGTCTCGCCAACCTGCACAACGCGCGACGCGCCTCGACCCCGATCGTCAACATCGTCGGCGACCAGGCGACCTATCACCGCCCGCTCGACGCGCCGCTGACCGCCGACACCGAAGGCTGGGCCCGGCCGGTCTCCGCCTGGGTCCGCACCGCCACTTCCGCCTGGACAGTGGGGCGGGATGCCGCTGCGGCCGTACAGGCCGCGCGCACCGCGCCGGGACAGATCGCGACACTGGTGCTGCCCGCCGACACCGCCTGGACCGAGGGCGGCATTGTCGCCCACCCTCTGCCGCCACCGGCCCGGCCGCATGCCGACCCGCATCAGATACGGACAGCGGCCGGGGTGCTCCGCCGCGGCGGACCCACGTTGTTAGGTACTTGGCGGCGACGCGCTGTTTTCTGCCGCGCTGGAGACCGCGCACCGGATCGCCGCGGCAACCGGCGCCAAGCTGATGGCGATGGGCTCCAACGCACGTATCGCGCGCGGGCGCGGACGGGTGCCAGTCAACCGCATTCCTTATCCGGTGGACCAGGCGGTGAAGGCGCTCGCCGAATTCCGCACCCTGATCCTCGTCGGTTGCCGCAAGCCGGTGATCTTCTTCGCCTATCCCGGCAAGCCGGGCTCGCCTGTCCCGCCCGAGGCCGAGCTGCACGTGCTCGCCCGCCCCGAGCAGGACCCCGCCGACGCATTGGCGCGGCTGGCCGAGGAACTGGGAGCCGAGCCGGCCGCACTTCCGGACCCGAGGCCACGCCCCACACCGGCGCGCGGCGTCCTGACGCCAGACAGCGTGGCGCAGACGCTCGCGGCGCTGCTGCCGGAGGAGGCGGTAGTTGCCGATGAAGCGGTTACCTACGGCCGCGGCTTCTTCCCGGCAACCTACGCCGCCGCTCCGCATGATTGGCTGCAGGTCACCGGCGGCGCAATCGGCGGCGGACCACCAATCGCCACCGGCGCCGCTGTTGCCGCGCCGGGCCGCCGCGTCGTGAACCTGCAAGCCGACGGGTCGGCGATGTACACGCTGCAGGCGTTGTGGACGCAGGCGCGCGAACGGCTGGATGTTACCACCGTGCTGTTCTCCAACAGGAAATACGCCATCCTGTTGGGCGAGCTGGCGAATGTCGGGGCTAACCCGGGACGAACGGCGCTGGATATGCTGGACCTCGGCAATCCGGACCTGAACTGGGTCGGGCTGGCGCAAGCGATGGGCGTGGACGCGGCGCGGGCCGAGAGTTGCGAGACTTTCGCCGATCTGTTTTCACAGTCGTTGCACCGCCGCGGACCGTTCCTGATAGAAATGATAGTCTGAGCGCTACCGCCCATACCCCGCGCAGAACGACGGTCGTTTCTCCGCATCCAACATCCCGCACCCGCGCCTGATCTCGCTGATGATCAGCCGGCACGAGTTCGCCGCATTGCAGGGCGGGTGCGTCGCCGGCGACACTTCGAGGCACTGCCGTACATAGGTCGCCGCGCGTCGGGCGCCCGCCGTCTGCTCGCAGGACGCTGCGGCGAGCGCCGGCACGGACCACAGCAATACGCAAGCCAGCAGGGCTGCTCGCATGCCGCGTCTCAGCTCAGGTAAAGCTGACGCTCGGCTGTGCGCCGAGCTGTCAGGCCGGCGACCGGCGTCAGCACGCCGTTGATCGTGGCCTTGTTCCATAACAGGAATGCGTCCGCCGCCGGCGGATAATTCCTCGCCCGATGCTGGCGCAGCACGGTCGAGGACCGGTAATTCCCCGCGCCGATATTGAAACAGAGCGACACCATCGCAGCGAACTGCTCATCGCTGGTGGGCGCGGTGCCGACCGCGCTTTCGACCGCGCCCTGGGCGGTGAGCAGATCGTCCTGCAACGCCTGCTGCGCCTCCTCCTGGGTCATGGTCATGCCCGGATAGACGCCGCGCGTGTGTCCGTAGCCGATCGTCCAGATGCCCGCCACATCCTGATAAGCTTCCAGCCGCAGCCCTTCGAAATGCTCGATGAGCGCCAGCCCGGCGGCGTTGATGGTGCGCATGGGTTCCTCCCTTCCACCGATATCGCCATCCTAGCCTGGCTTCATACCATCGCTGTGAGTTACTTCACAGCCTGCCCGGCAGGATTGTGCTCCGCTCCTTCGGTAAAGCGAGCGGGAGGCGTCTATGAACGGACACCTGGCCGGCCTGGCTTATATCGGATGCGCCGCACTCATCGCTGTTTACGCGTGGAACCGGTTCAACACGCCGACCTCCAACCGGTCATCGACGTTGCGGGCGCTCTATTGGTGGAGTTGTCTCGGTTACATCCTGAGCGCGCTTGTCGTCTTCATCGCTCTGTCCCTGCTGCTGGAACTCGGCCCCTGGCGGACCATGATGCTCGGTGACGCGGACAATCCGGCGCTGCCCGCGCCGCTGATCGCTACCTTGGCGATGACCACCATGCTGTCCTCCGTCCCGGCGTTGAAAACGTTGGACGGCTGGATTCTGGCACAGTTTCATGAGTGGGGCGCTATTCCAGCCGAAGCCAAGCGTCGCGCCGCGGGACTGACCACACAGAGTTTTTGGGTTCAGCCCGAAGATGTTACCGCTTTGCGCGATGTCTATGGCGACGGCAGTTTCGGCGAGCATCTGGCCGAGCATTTTCGCGCCGATCGTGGTGAGGGGCTTGCGTTGTCGCAATACCGCCTGACAGCCGTCGTGAAACTCTACGACCAGCTTCGCGCTTTGACTTCGACGCCCCGCTACGGACGTTTCTTCGCCGAAGCGGCCGAGGAATGGGACACGCTCGATCAGCACACGGGCGCCTTCATCCGCAAAGCGGCGGCCTCACTCACCGTGGCTGCCCGCCTGCGCGCGGTGGAGACCGAGGAGGTCTATGAAGAACTGATGCAGGAGCGGCGCGAGCAATTCGCGCAAAGCTGTCGCGAGACATTCCGCATACTGGCTCTGTTCCTTGCGCGCGCGGTGCTGCGCTCGGAGCCAGACGAGCAGGAGATCGTCAGGCGCCTGCGCTCTGTCGGGTTTGCGACTGCGGAACCGATGGCGCGGCCGGAGTTTCCGATCGACAGCCTGACGGTGCTTGCACTCTGGGTGTTTCTGTACCTCGTCGTCCTGGGCTTGGTGTTCTCGCACATTCCCGGCGTGCCGCATCCGCAGCAGAGTGCGCTGTTGATGGCAAGCAAGATCGCTCTGGTGCGCCTGGGAAGCGTGGCGGCGACCGTATGGTTGATGCAGCGCTTCGCGGTACTCAGCCGCCCGGCAGGCGGCCATCCGCGTTACTCCGGTTACGTGCTCGCAGGACTCGCCTCGGCCTGTGTCGCCGGCGCGCTGTGCCTCGCATTCCATCTTGCGGATGCCGATCCAATCTCCGGACTGACGGGTGATGAGGTGCTGATCGGGTTGAGCTGGATGCTGTGCACGGCCGTCGCTTACTGCTGCGACGACTGGCCGATTGAGAGCGTGCCGCCCGCGTGGTTGCGGATCGCCGAGGCTGGCGGTTGCGGCACTGTCATGGCGGTCGGTGCTGCCATGGCCTGGCTGGCTGATGTGGTGCCGTTCCCGATTGCCGGCTGGATGATCGCCGTCTGGGTCATACTGCCGAGCCTGCTGGCTATGGCACTGGGAGGCTGGGTGCCGCACATCTACCGCACGGCGCGCCGCGCCGCCGGCGCGCGCCGCGAGGAGGTCCGGGCGGAGCCGTCGGCTGCGAGCCGACCGCATGTAATAGCATGACGATCTCACGCTCTCTTTCCCTCTTCGTCGCAGAGAGGGGTGGGGGTCAAATTACGATAGTATGCGCCAGAGCAACCGTGATAATGACGGGCGCAAACCAGAGGCACCAATTCGAAAAGACTGTGGGAGGAACTGGATGTTCGGCAGCACCGTCCTCGACGTGATCGTCGGCGTCATCGTGATATTCCTCGCGATCAGCCTCGCGACCAGCGCCGTGACCGAGGGGATCGCCTCCTTCCTTGGCCTGCGCTCCGCCACGCTGTTCAAGGAGGTGGGCAAAGTCCTGAACGACCCGAAATTCACCGGCCTTGCGCGCGACCTCTATAATCATGCCCTGATCAACCCAAGGTCACAGGGAACGGCGCAGACCCCCTCGGACAAAGATCTGCAGGCAAACCGGCCTGCCTACATCGATCCCAAGCAATTCGCCACCGCGCTGCTGGATGTAGTGAACCTTCCGACCTCCGGCTTCCCCGACATCGCGACGATGAAGGCCGCGATTTCCCGCGCCGTGCCGGAGGGGCAGGTGCGGGACTTCCTTACCAAGACAATCGATCGCACGGCCGGCGATGTCTCGAAAATGCATACCGAAATCGCGACCTGGTTCGATACCTCGATGGATCGCGTCAGCGGGACGTACAAACGGAAAACGCAACTGATTTCGTTTCTCATCGCGCTGGTGATTGCCGTTGCGCTGAACATCGATGTGGTTCAGGCGGGCAAGACGCTGTGGTTGCAGCCGCTGGATGAGAAGGCGCTTGTCTCGGTAAACAAGAGCTCAACCTATGAGGAGGCGGTGAAGCAGATCGAGCAGGCGGGCGTGCCGATCGGCTGGAGCGCCGGCCACTATCCGTTCGCGTGGGACCAGCGCGGGTTCGGCTTTAACTGGGGGCCTTGGGACTGGGTGGCCGCCGGGATCGGTTGGCTGCTGGCCGCGGTCAGCACGATCTTTGGTGCTCCGTTCTGGTTTGATGCTCTGCAAACATTCGTCCGACTCAAGGGCTCCGGGCCGAGCCCGCAGGAGAAGGTGGATGGGACAGGCGCTGCTGCGTGAGTGAGTTGGCAAACCGCCTCGGGATCCGCCGACTCTTAAGCGCCATGGCTCCGGGAATAGCAGGTTTGCTGCTGGCTGGCTGCCATGTGCAGTGGGTTTCGCCATACAATGCAGATCTGCAAAGGAAAGCGACCGACATGCTTTCGGACGTCGTCACCTGGGAGGGCCATATGCGTGATGCAGCCGGCACCGCAGCAGCCGATCCGCGCAACCCGGACGTTCAGGCAAAGCTGGAGGAGTGGCGCGGCACAATAGAGACCATGAGCGAAATAGAAATCGGCATCGATCCTGGGGCAACCGCTTGCGACCGCTTTCTAGCGACGATCAGCGGCCCCGTTCGAGCCGAGTTCAAACAAGCTCTGCCGACCGCGTTGGCAGCAGGGTCTTCAACCGTGCAGGGGCCAACGCACTGTGAGACCTTGCCAGGTATCTTTACGCGAATGATGCAGCAGGTAACCGGGAGCACCGCAAAATCTCCTGGTATTCCGTTCATTCTGGACCAGCAGTGCAAACTGCCCTGGCTGCCCGACGAATATTTTCTCGCGCTCGAAGAAGGCCGCGCGACCACAGGGGCGCCGACCTCAGCCCGGCCAACTTCAGTCAAAGTTGGGAAACCGACCAGCGAGGAAGAGGCGATCGCTGTCACCAGATGCCGAAGCTTGTTCGAACCTCCGCAAGGCGCGGTTCATGGTGTTCTGGTTGACCCGCTTGTGATCGAACTGGACGCCGTAATTTACCGCGAGGGTCGGGAAGCGCCGAGTGCGAAGTAGCTTCAGGGAGGCATATGATGTCGATTGCTGACGAAATTACAGGAGCTCTGCAGGCCGGGGCGAACGCCGGAGCCGCCGCCGTGAGCACAGCGGGCAGGGATTTGCGGCAGGACATAAATGGGTTCGTCGTGCCTCATCTTGAGGATATCGCGATCCAGTTGGCCTCCATCGTCGAGAAGCGGCTGGCAGGAATTTTCAGTGATGTGACCGCCAAGGCTTTGATTGATTCCGAGGAGGATGCGATTCAAACACTTGTGGACACGGTGGTGTCCCTGGCTGCCCTCGAGGCGCAAATTGTTGTGAATTCTATTGTCGACGCGCTGAACAAAGCAGTTAACACCGCACTCGGATTTACCTTGCTCGCTTGATGGCCGATGCCGAGGCGTAGATGCTCTAGCAGCGACAACACATGCCAGCTTTGGCAACGATGACCTCCGTCCTACCGACGTGGCCACAATGACGGCGGCGACTTCCCGCGCCTTGCCCAACTGTTTTTCCGCTTCCTAAATTCGTGACTCTGCTTATTCAGCTCATATAGTTCCCAAAGGATCTCTACGAACGCGGTCCAACTAACACTGTCAGAAGCGCCCCTATCCCCCTCCACCGGGCCACAGCCACGCCGCACCGCGCACGCCCGACGAATCCCCATGCCGGTTCTTCACGATGGGCGTGTTCACCACATCGCTGAACACATACCGCGACAACAACCGAGGCACCGCGCTGTAGAGGTGCTCCATGTTGGACAATCCTCCGCCCAGCACGATCACCTCCGGATCGAGCACATTGATCACCACGGCCAGCCCCCGCGCCAGCCGGTCGGCGTGACGCTCCAGCGCCTGTCCCGCCCGTGCCTCCCCCGCAGCGGCACGTGCCGGAATCCCGCTCGCATCATGCGCGCCGGGGCCGTCGCACGAATGCGCCAGCGCCGGACCGGACCCATACGTCTCCAGGCACCCATACAGCCCGCACCAACAGCGCGGCCCGGGCACTTCCTCCGCATGCGGCCAGGGCAGCGGCGTATGCCCCCACTCGCCGGCGACGCAATGCCGGCCGCGATGCACGCGCCCGTTCACCACGACGCCGCCGCCGACACCAGTGCCCAGAATCACGCCGAACACCGACCCGCATCCCGCACCGGCGCCATCCGTCGCCTCGCTCAGCGCGAAACAGTTGGCATCGTTCTCCACCCGCACCTCGCGCCCCAACCGCGCGCTGATATCGCGGTCGAAGGCGTGGCCGTTCAGCGCGATCGAGTTGGCGTTCTTCACCAGCCCGGTTGCCGGGCTGATGACGCCGGGAATGCCGATCCCAACCGTGGCGGTAACGCCCAGCTCGCGCTCCGCATCCCGCACCAGCCCGGCGATTCCCTCCAGGGTCGCCTCGTAGCCACGCGGCGTGGCGATGCGGCGGCGCAGCGCCTCCGTCCCGTCCGGGGCCAGCGCGATGATCTCGATCTTGGTGCCGCCGAGGTCGATACCGATTTGCATCGCGCCACCATGCGAGCCCGGCGGCGCTTGCTCAAGCATTCCGGCCGGGGTCTCATGGCGCCAATGTCCGATACGGTTCTCGATGTGAAGGGGTTGAAATGCCCCCTGCCGGTGCTGCGGGCCAACCGCGCGCTGCGCGGCATGCAGCCGGGGGCGCGGTTGCGCGTGCTGACCACGGACCGCGCCTCGATCGCCGACTTCCAGGCGTATTGCCGGGAAACCGGACACGCGCTGCTGGCTTGGAGCGAAGACGGCGGCGTGTTGAGTTTCCTGATCCGCCGCCGCGAAAGCGATCCCGCGCCGAAGGACGAATAGGATGGCGACGGCGTTGATCACCCATCCGGCCTGCCTGGCGCACGATCCCGGCGACTGGCACCCGGAATGTCCGGCCCGGCTGCGCGCCGTGTTGGCCGCGCTGGAGGCCGAGGAATTCGCCCCGTTGCTGCGCGAAACGGCGCCGTTGGCCACCGACGAGCAGCTCGCCTTGGTGCATCCGCCGGAATACGTGGCGGCGATTCTCGCCATCCGGCCCGGCCCGGGGGAACTGGAACAGCTCGATCCCGACACCGCCATGAGTGAAGGCAGCGCAGAGGCGGCACGGCGTGCGGCCGGCGCCGCGGTGATGGCGGTCGATGCGGTGATGCAAGGCTGGGCGCGGGCCGCCTTCGCGGCAGTGCGTCCGCCCGGGCACCACACCGAGCCGGCGCGCCCAATGGGGTTCTGTCTGTTCAACAATGTCGCCGTTGCCGCGCAGTGGGCGCGGAGCCGGTACGGGCTGCGCCGCGTCGCGGTGACGGATTTCGACGTGCATCACGGCAACGGCACGCAGGCGATGTTCGCCGACGATCCCGAGCTGTTTTACGCCTCGTCCCATCAAAGCCCTTGTTATCCCGGCACCGGCGCCGCATCCGAGCGGGGCTGCGCCGGCAACATCGTGAATGTGCCGCTGCCCCCCGGCACCGACAGCGCCGGATTCCGTGCTGCCTGGACAGAAACGATCCTGCCGGCGCTGGACCGTTTCGGCCCCGAGCTGCTGATCGTCTCCGCCGGGTTCGATGCACACAAAGCCGATCCGCTGGCGCAATTGCGGGTGGAGACGGCGGATTTCGCCTGGCTAACGGCCGAACTGATGCGCATCGCGGCGCGCCATTCCGGGGAACGCATGGTTTCGGTGCTGGAAGGCGGTTACGATCTCGATGCACTGGCCGCCTCGGCCGCGGCACATGTTCGTGTGCTGATGCGGGCGGGATAGCAAGCCGCGAAGGGTTCCAGGGGCAGGGCCAGTCCGTTCTGAACAGACTGGCCCCAGCCCTACCGCCGACCTATCCTCACCGCTACCTTGACTTTGATAACGATCCGGACGAGTATCATCGGCAAGAGGCAGGCATGCTTGCTCATGCTTGTCTCCCTTGGAAACGCCGGCCAGGACCATCCTGGTCGGCGATTTTCGTTTAGGCCGTCAGTCCACAATGAAAGATGAGAGGCACGCCGGTTCGCCCGCTCCGTTGCGGCTGCCTGGCGCAGGTCGTAGGAGGAACACGACGTAGAAGGGATCTCCGATGCAGAACACCGAACAGATCTGGCGCTTGGTGGATGCCAGGAAGGACGCGTTCACCGACATGAGCGACCGCATCTGGGGCATGCCGGAACTGGCTTATTCCGAAACCCGCTCCTGCGCCGAACACACGGCGATGCTGGAGCGCGAAGGCTTCCGCGTCACGAGTGAGGTCGCCGGCATCCCGACTGCGGTGATGGGCGAGGCGGGCGAGGGCGGGCCGGTGATCGCCATCCTCGGCGAATACGACGCGCTGCCCGGGTTGAGCCAGGAAGCCGGGGTGGCGGAAAAGCGGCCGCTGCCCGGCGACGGCAACGGGCATGGCTGCGGGCATAACCTGCTCGGCTCCGCCTCGCTGCTCGCCGCGGCCGCGGTGAAGGACTACCTGGCCGCGCATGGCATCAAGGGCCGCGTGCGCTACTACGGCTGCCCGGCGGAAGAGGGCGGCGCGGCCAAGGGCTTCATGGTGCGGGCCGGGGCATTCGATGACGTTGATATCGCCGTCTCCTGGCATCCGGCCGCCTTTGCCGGCGTGAACGAGGCGAGATCGCTCGCAAACACGCGCATCGATTTCAGTTTCTTCGGCCGCGCCTCGCACGCGGCGGCGGCGCCGCATCTCGGGCGCAGCGCGCTCGACGCCGTGGAGTTGATGAGCGTGGGCGTGAATTACATGCGCGAGCACATGCCGTCCGACGCGCGAGTGCATTCAGCGATCCTGGATGCCGGGGGGATCGCGCCGAACGTTGTGCAGGCGCGCGCCAAGGTGCGGTACCTGATCCGGGCGCGGAACCTGCCCGAACTGACGCGGCTGATCGCGCGGGTGAAGAAGGTGGCCGAAGGCGCGGCGCTGATGACCGAGACCAAGGTGGAGCACAAGGTGATCAGCGCGGTGTCCAACCTGATGGGAAATGCACCGCTGGAGCGGGCGATGCACGACAACCTCATGCGGCTCGGGCCGCCGCCGTTCGATGACGCCGATCGGGCATTCGCCGCGAAGATCCAGGCGACGCTGACCGAGGAGGACATCGAGTTGGCGTTCCGTCGAGTCGGGCTGCCGATGCAGAAGGGGCTGGGCCTGTGCGATGATATCGTGCCGCTGGACGCTCAATCGGCGCCGATGATGGGCTCGACCGATGTGGGCGATGTGAGCTGGGTAGTGCCGACGGTGCAGGCTCGCGGAGCCACGTATGCGATCGGTACGCCGGGGCATTCCTGGCAGCTCACGGCCCAGGGCAAGCTGCCGGCGGCTCATAAGGGGATGGTGCACGTGGCCAAGGTGATGGCCGGCACGGCCATCGACGCGATCCGTGACGAGACGCTGATCGCCCGCGCCAAGGCGGACCATCAGGCGCGGGTGAAGGACGCACCCTATGTCTGCCCGCTGCCGGCGGATATCACCCCACCCATTGAGATGTCGAAAGCCGCCTGAACGGCGCGGATGGATGCAGTCGATCTGGCGCTCGTGCTGGCGATCGATGGGTCCGCGAGCGTCACTTTCGACGAGTTCAATCTGATCGCCGGAGGAATGGCGGCGGCGTTGCGTGAGCCGACGGTGATCCGCGGCCTGACCGGCGGGCCGGCTCATGGCAGCCTGTGCTCACTGATCCTGTGGTCTGGGGTGGGTGCGCAGGACGTGATCGCCGGCTGGACGCGCGTCGATTCCGAGGCGACCGCGAAGGGGTTCGCCGATGCGGTGGAAAACATGCCGCGGTCGGTGCCGCCGGGAGAGACGGCGATCGGCGAGGCGCTGCTGACCGCCTTGCGCTTGCTTGCCGGGGCGCCCGCACGTGCAGCGCATCAGATCATCGATGTGGTCGGCGACGGTCGGTCGAATGCGGGCGTCTCGCCGGTACCGATCCGCGACCGCATGGCGGCGGCGGGGATCACCATCAACGGGCTCTGCATCCTCCACGAGGAGCCGGATCTGCTGGAGAGCTACACGCGCGAGGTGATCGGCGGACCGGGATCCTTTGCCGTTGTCTGCAAGGACTACGTGGAGTTCGGGGAGGCGATGCGGCGCAAGCTGGTCCGCGAAGTCAACGAGCCGATCGTGTGAGGAGAATGGCTGGCGGCGAATTAACCGACATTTCAGGCCGGCGGCCGGCGTTTGCAGTAAAGCGGCGGGTCATGGGATCCATCGATATTCTGTCGGCTCGACCTGTCCGCCGGCGCGCGTTGCTCGCGGCGCTGACGTTCAGTGCGCCGGTGATGTGGGCGCGGCCGGGGCTGGCTGCGCAGTGGCACAATGTGGATGTCTCCGGGTACGTGCCGTCGCTGGCTTTCAGCATGACGGACGCGACGACCGGCAAGCCGGTCACGGCGACGGATTTCCGCGGCAAAGTCACGCTGCTGTATCTCGGCTACACGCAATGCCCCGATGTGTGCCCCCTGACCTTGCAGCGGGTGGGCCAGGTGTTTCAGCGATTGGGCAAGGATGCCGCCGATCTGCGGCTGCTGTTCGTCACCGTCGATCCGAATCGGGACACGCTGCCGATCCTGAAGGAGTACACGGCCGCGTTCTCCCCGGATTTCGTCGGGTTGCGGGGCGATGCGAACCAGATCGCGCAGCTCGCGCGCCGTTACCGGCTGGCCTATTCCGTGACCCCGGCGACGAAGGCGCATCCCTACGAGGTCACGCATTCCTCGGCAATTTATGTGTTCGACCGCGACGGCAGTCCCCGGCTGCTGATCGCCTCGATGGCGACGACGACCCCCGACATTGACGGGACCGTCGATGACCTGAGGCGGCTGCTGCACGGCGCTAAGCCGGGGTGGCTCGCCCGGCTGAGCGCGATGCTCTGAGCCAGGACAGCGTCATGGCCCAGGCGTTGGCCGCCGGTGACACGCCCAATGACGCGCCAATGGTCGATGGAGCGGTGGATGCGGCCGTCCCGCTCGGCATCATCGCCGCGGGCGTGGCGATCGCGTGGCTGTGCCTGGACTTTCCGGCATCGATGCCGGTCTGGGCGCCGTGGGAGTTCTCCTGGCCGGAATTCCTCGCCGTGGCGCTGGGGCTGTGGTGGTACGCTCGCGGTGTGGCCTTAAGCCCGGCGGCGGAGCGGCCGAACATCGCGCGCCGGATTTCCTTCGTCGCCGGGACGGCGCTGATCTACTCCGTGCTGCAAACGCATTTCGACTACATGGCGCAGCACATGTTCTTCCTGAACCGGCTGCAGCATCTGGCGATGCACCATCTGGGGCCGTTCCTGATCGCGCTGTCCTGGCCCGGTGCGGCAATCTATCGCGGAATGCCGGCACCGCTGCGCCGGGTGGTGGACCATCCGCGGCTGCGGCGCGCGCTGTATGTCGTGCAGCATCCGGTGATCGCCGGGGTGCTGTTTGTCGGGCTGATCGACGTTTGGCTGATCCCGGCGGTGAATTTCGAGGCGATGATCGATCACCGGCTCTATTCGCTGATGAACTGGAGCATGGTGGTGGACGGGCTGCTGTTCTGGTGCCTGATCCTGGATCCGCGCCCCAGCCCGCCGGCCCGGGTCAGCTTCGCGCTGCGGATGGTCACCACGATTTTTGTGATGTTTCCTCAGATCATGCTGGGATCGTATCTGACCTTCACGGTACACGACCTCTATAGGTTTTACGATCTGTGCGGGCGCCTCTACCCGACGATCAGCGCGCTGAACGATGAGCATATCGGCGGCGTGATCGTGTGGATTCCGGCCTCCATGATGAGCTCGCTGGCGTTCATGCTGACCTTGAATTATCTCCGTATCCAGGAAGACTCGATACCGGTGGAGGTGATGGGCGAGGCGGAACGGCGTATGGCTCTGATGGCGGCGCAGTGGACCGGCCGACAGCCTGTTTCCGGGCCACCGGGTTCAGCGCGAGGCGCGGCAATTTCGATTGACGCCAGGTTAATCTTAACGGAAGATCGCCCGCTCGATTACCGGCAACGTCCCTGATATCCTCATGCATAGTCACTTCTTCGAAGAACCGAATACGTGCGGACGATGCAAGTGCTCTGACCGAAACACCGCGAGGTTGAGGCCATGCCACCACTGACCATAGGCTCCGGCGTCACCGAGACGCTCACGGCATCCGGCTCGTACTCCCCGGTCACTTTCGGGACTCTCTCCACGCTCGACGTCAGCGGGGTCGGTGTCACGGTGACGCTCGCCGACATTACCGCGGTTGGGCTCGATACGTTCGACGTGTCCAACGGCGCAACGATGGACCTTGCCAGCTTCACCGTGGTGTCTGGCGGCAACAATTACGACATCGGCAACAACGGGGCGCTGGAGATAGGGGCCGGTGTGAACGGTTATCTGCTGGCGCCGATCAATTTCGACAATACGGCCGGGCATGGCGCGGAACTAATCCTCGACTTGGGGTACAATGCGTCGCTCCTGAACGGCATCAATACGTGGCTCCAAGGCGATACTATCGATGTTGTTGGCCGGACGGTCACAAATACACATTGGATACAGAATGTAAGCGGTGGTGGAACGCTCACCGCTGGTTTTGCGAGCGGTCCCACCGACGAGTTCGTTGTTGACAGCGGTCAATATACGACCAGCAATTTCGCGTTCTCCGGGTCCGACATTTTCTTCGCCTGCTTCGTTACCGGCACCGGGATAGATACGCCGGCCGGGCCGGTTGCTGTGGAAGACCTGCGGGAGGGCGATCTGGTTCTGCTCGCCTCGGGTGGAACGCGGGCAGTGAAATGGATCGGCCGTCGGAGTCTCGACATCCAGCGTCATGCCGATCCGCGGATGGTGCGCCCGATTCGTATCGATGCCGGCGCCATTGCCGAAGGTGTGCCCCGACGTGATCTGCTGGTCTCGCCCGACCATGCCCTGTTCATCGAGGGCAAGCTGATTCCGGCGCGCCTGCTGCGGAATGGGACAACAATCCGGGAAGAGCCGAACGTCCGTTATATCACGTATTATCACGTCGAGCTGGATGTGCACGACGTGCTGCTGGCCGAGGGTCTGCCGGCGGAAAGTTACCTCGATACCGGCAACCGCGCTGGGTTCGAGAATGCGGCTGGGGTCGTAGAATTGCATCCGGATTTCCGCGGGGGCAGGGATCAGGGGCTCCGCGAGGCCGGGTCCTGCGCGCCGTTCGCAAGCGGAGCGGCAGAAGTGAAGCCGGTCTGGCGAAGCCTCGCTTCGCGCGCAGAGGCACTGGGCTATGTGATGCCGAAGCCGCCCGAGGTCTCCCGTGATCCGGAGCTTGCGCTGATCGCGGCCGGGCGCCGGATCAGGCCGGCGGTCGCATCGGGCAGCCGTTATGCCTTCATCATGCCGGTCGATCCGGGCAGCGTACGCCTCGTTTCACGCAAGGTGGCGCCGTGCGATCTCGAACCCTGGGTTGAGGATCACCGTGAACTCGGTGTCATGGTGAAGCGCCTGACGCTGCGGCACGGCAACGACGTTCGCACTGTCGCTCTCGACGACCCGACGCTGAGCAAGGGCTGGTGGAACGTCGAGCGTGATGAACACGCGCTGTGGCGCTGGACCAGTGGCGATGCCGAGTTGGGACTGTTGCCGGCCGGCGCCATCCTGGAGGTCGAGCTGGCCGAGCAGACGCTGGCCTATCCGGTAGCCGAAGCTGCCCAGGACGCCGTAACGATCCGGCAGATCGCCTAAGCCGAGACCTGCGCAGCGATCCACTGAGCCCAGGCGAGGAGAGCTCGATCCTCTCCGTTGCGGCCGACGATCTGGATGCCTAGCGGGAGCCCATCGGGCCCGGCCCCGGCGGGGACTGTAACGCACGGCACGTGCAGGCTGGTCCAGATGAAATTAAAGACGGGATCGCCGGTCCAGCTCAGGCCTTCCGGCGCCTGCCCTGACGCTGAGGGGGTTATCAGCACGTCAAGCCCTGCGGTAACGGGCGAAAAACCAGCCTGCGTCTCTGCGAAAGTTGCTCGGGCACCGGAAATCGCCACCTGAGTCCGCGCCAATCCAAAATCCAGCCGTTCCAGCAGTTCGGGGCTGATCTGATCGCGGGCGTTGGCAAGTTCCCAACCCAGAGCGCGGGCGCTCTCGTAATTCATGATGATGGGATGAGCGTTTATGAGCGCATCGAACCAACCCGGGAGCTCGTAGTCGGTCACCTGCGCTCCGCCACGGGCGAGGGTTTCGGCGACGTGCGGCAGAAGGGCATTGGTCTCGGGTAACGCTGAGCGCCAGGATGGGGAGCGGCAGAGGCCGACACGGGGGGCGCGGTCAGGCTTCTGCTCCGGGTCGCCGAGATCGGCGCCGGAGACGGCGCCGGCGAGCAGTGCGCAATCGGCAACACTGCGGGCCATGACACCGATCGTATCGAGGCTGGCGGACATGATCTTCATGCCGGCCCGGTCGATCAGGCCGTAGCTCGGCTTGTAGCCGACGATGCCGCAGAACGCGGCCGGGCGGATGATGCTGCCGGCGGTCTGTGTGCCGAAAGCCAGCGGGAAGAAGCAATCGGCGACGCCGGCGGCGGAGCCGCTGCTGGAGCCGCCGGGCGTGTGGCGAAGCGTGTGCGGATGCGTGGTGGGACCGGGCTTGCGGGTGGCGAACTCGGTGGTGACGGTCTTGCCGATAATGACCGCGCCGGCGGTCTTGGCCCAGGCGACCGCAGCGGCGTCGGCGCGGGGGCGCCAGCCGGACCAGATCGGCGAGCCGTATTCGCTCGGCATGTCGGCGGTGTCCAGCACGTCTTTCACGCCTAGAGGCAGCCCGTGCAGGGGGCCGGGACGGGCCTCAGCCCGGCGTGCTGCGTCGGGATCGAACCAGGCGAAGGCGCGGACGTGCGGCTCGCGGGCCGCGATGCGGTCAAGGCAGGATTCCAACAGATCGGCGGGGTGCAGGCGGGACTCGCGGATCAGCCGGGCGGCCTCGGTCGCGGTCAGGCGGGCGGGGTCCATGCGGGGAATCTCCGGTTTCGGCGACGTCAAGACTGGCGCCGGGAGAATTGCAGGTCCATCCTTCGGGCTGATGAGTGTCAAGCATCAGTCCCCTTCCATCCGGGTTGGCGTAGGGCCGGACGGGGCCCGGACCTACCTGGTTGACCTGCCGCCGGAGGAGTTGCCGGCTGTGCGCGGGCGCGACCTGGAACACGCCTGGTACGCGGCGCGGGACGCGGCGATCGCGGCGTCCTGGGGCGCGGTGCGCGGTTTCCGGTTTCGCCGGCATGACGGGACGACGACGGACCTCGCTTTGGCGGACCGGGATGCGTGCTGCTGGGCCAGCGCGGTGGACGGATCGGTCGGGATGGGAAGTTTCTACGGCCTCGCGCTGTGTCTGCGGCTGTTGGCGCTGGTCGATCTGCTCGCCCGCGCGCCCTGGGCGGCGCCGTTCTTCCGGCTGGAGCGGGACGGTGCGGAGCTGGACGTGTCCCTGTTGCGGGCGGCGGCAACGGCGCCGTTGACGGCCGAGGCGCGGTTCGACGAGGGCGTCTTCCGGGCCCGGTTGGCGCCGCTGATGCTGGCGCCGCCGGTGGTGCAGGCGCGGATTTCGGGGGCTCCGGCATGAAACCTGTGGTTTGGCTGGCGGTACTGCTGGGACTCGCGGCCTGCGAGGCGGGTGGTGCCTCGCCGCCGCAATCGGTAACCGAGCGGAGCACCTATACCGCCTGCCGCCAGCAAGCGAACACGGCGTACCGGCTGCAGAACCGCGATCAGATTTATCGCATCCAGGACCCGTTCACGCCGCAATCCAGCACTGGGCTGACCGAGAACCCATCACAGGGGCTGGCCGACAGTTTTTCTCAGCAGCAGATGGTGAATGACTGCATCCGCAACACCGGGACGCAGACCAGCCGGGGCGGGACCTCGCCGGGACCGGTGAATTTGGTGGGTGGCACCGGTGGTGGCGCTGCGGCGACCGGCGGCACTGGGGCGTATCCGGGGGCGGGGTCGGTCAGCCGCTGAATAATGCCGGCAACGCTGCGTGACGCTGACGGGCTGGTGGCGGCAGGACTGATCGCGCCGGCGGATCGGGACGCGATTGCCGCGGTGGGCGAGCGGTACGCTATCGCCGTGCCGGCACCGATACGGGCGCTGATCGAGCGGGCGGACGATCCGATCGGCTTGCAGTTCGTGCCGGACTCGGCGGAGCTGGTGACCGCGCCGCATGAGCGGACCGATCCAATTGGGGACGGGGCGTTTTCGCCGATCAAGGGCGTGGTGCACCGGTATCCGGACCGGGCGTTGTTGAAGCCGATTTTGGCCTGCCCGGTGTATTGCCGGTTCTGTTTCCGTCGCGAACAGGTCGGGCCTGATGGCGGCGTGCTGTCGGAGGCGGAGCTGGCGGCGGCCTATGCGTGGCTCGCGGACCGCCCGGCGATCCAGGAGGTGATCCTGACCGGGGGCGATCCGCTGATGTTGTCGGCTCGGCGGTTGGGAGGGATCGTTCGTGCGCTGGCGGCCATTCCGCATATGCGCTTGTTGCGGGTGCATACGCGGGTGCCGGTGGCGGAACCTCGGCTGGTGACCGAGGCGATGGCGGCGGCGCTGGATGTTGCGGTGCCGGTTTGGGTGGTGCTGCATGCGAACCATGCGCGGGAGTTTTCCGGCGACGCAATTGCGGCGCTGGCGCGCTTGCAGCGGCGGGGCGTGCCGGTGCTGGGTCAGTCGGTGCTGTTGCGGGGCGTCAATGACAGTGTGGAGGCGCTGGAGGGGCTGTTCCGGGCGATGCTGAGCGCTCGGGTGAAGCCGTATTACTTGCATCAGTTGGATGCGGCGCCGGGGACGGCGCGGTTTCATGTGCCGATCGCGGAGGGGCGGCGGTTGCTGGAGGGGTTGCGCGGGCGGGTGACCGGGCTGGCGTGGCCGACGTATGTGCTGGATGTGCCGGGCGGGTTCGGGAAGGTGCCGGTAGGGCCTTCTTATGATGAGGGCGGTGGGGTGGTACGGGACCCTTGGGGTGGGAGGCATCGGGTTGAGGTGGGGACAGGTGGGGGCGGCTGATGCAACATCGGCGGGGTGCGTCGGGTGCGGGTGTACATCCGGTGTTACCTATGAAAAGAAAGTTTGAAACCTTGGTCCATTCTCAAATTAGGCCCTCGGCTTCATGGGTCTGATCGGCGCCGGACGTTATGAACGCAGCGGCGAGCGCACGACCTGGCGCAACGGCTACCGCGATCGCGTGTTCGATTCGCGGCTTGGCTCGTTGCAGCTGCGCATCCCGAAACTGCGGCAGGGCAGCTACTTTCCGCCGTTTCTCGAGGCACGAAAGATCTCGGAGAGGGCACTGATCGGGGTGATCCAGGAAGCCTGGATCGGCGGCCTCTCAACCCGGCGCGTGGACGAGCCGGTGCAGGCGATGGGCTTGTCTGGGATCAGCAAGTCGCAGGTCTCCAACTGTGCAAGGAGAGCGATGAACGGGTGCATGCGTTTCTGGGCCGCCCGCTTGGCGGCGAATGGCCCTATCTGTGGCTTGACGCGACCTGCCTGAAGCAGCGCGAAGGCGGCCGTATCGTCTCGGTTGCCGCGATAATCGCCGTGGCAGTGAACACCGAGGGCAAACGTGAGATCGTCGGGCTGCATATCGGCCCCTCCGAGGCGGAGACGTTCTGGTCAGGTTTCCTCAAGAGCTTGGCGCGCCGTGGGCCGTGCGGGGTGAAGCTGGTGATCTCGGATGCGCACGAGGGGCTGAAGGGAGCGATCCGCCGGGTGTTCGGCGCTGCCTGGCAGCGTTGTCGGGTGCATTGGATGCGCAACGCGCTGTCCTGTGTGGCAAAGACCCAGCAGAGCATGGTGGTGGCGGCGCTGCGTCAGGCGTTCATCCAGCCGGATCGGGTGCAGGCGAGCCAGATGCGGCGACATGTCGCCGACCAGCTACGACAGAAATGGCCGAAGCTCGCGGCATTCATCGACGACAGCGAGACCAATGTTCTGTCGTATCTCGACTTCCCCGAACAGCACCGCAGCAAGCTACACAGCACGAATCCGCGGGAGCAGCTGAACAAGGAGGTGAAGCGGCGGGCCGACGTGGTCGGCATCTTCCCCAACGAAGCTTCGATCATTCGGCTGATCGGCGCGGTGCTGTTGGAGCAGAACGATGAATGGCAGCTGCAGCACCGTTACATGCAGATCGAGGCAATGGCGGAACTCCTCGCGCCGGCTAATGAAGCCGAGACCAGACAGATCGCATCCGCGGCATGACCACGCTCCGCGTCAGACAGACTGCGGTATCGACGGCACCTATGCCCAACGCTCGACCGCGGCATCGCGGTCAAGTCCCGCAGCCGCGCAGCGGTGCGCCGAAGGCGCAGGACTTGACGGCGATGATCGCGGTCGCAGCACGACTAACCGTGCCGTCTATCGCACGGCAAATTCCCAACTCCGTCGGCGCAACGGCTCCGATCGGTCCTTCGGCTATATCACAATTCTACACCAGCTTGACGGACGTGACCTGTTCCTGCCTTCCTGCTGTAGAAACGCCAACCAGTATCACGCCTGAACGCGCACGCCCTCCCACAACCCTAAAAACTGCGCCGCATCCTCCTGTCGTGGATTGAATTCGGGCAGCTCCGACCTGCGGAGGTTGCCCCGGTCGGCCGTGTCGCAGATCGTGCCCCACACCGCCTCGGTTCCGATGCGTTCTTGCGCCGCTGCCAACAGATCACGCCCACCCGAGGCAAACGAACGCACCAAGTCCACATCAACGAGCGCAAATACGCCCAAGCCGACCAAAACGCCGCCCGGTAGAGCCGCCTCAGGCGCCGCGGCCGCGAACCGTAGATGATTGAGGAAGCGCTTCATCTCTCGTGGTGAACCAGACCCAAGCCAGGCCGCTCCCGCCCAATGATCCAGCGCGCGAGCAAACTCTGGTGTGTCCACGTCCTCCGGCGCATGCGGCCGACGCGCATGCAGCAGCATCGCCAACCCCGCGCCCCCGAGTACCGGCACAAGCAACAACAGCCAGAGCTTTGATGGTGAAGCTGGGTGCCCCGGCTCGAACGCGCCGGCGGTCAGCGTTGGCGGAGGTGGAGGCGGAGGCGGAGGAATTGGCTTTGGGCCAGGGTTCGGCTCTGACAGCGCTGTCAGCCAGGGCGGAGGCGCCTCCTGCTTCGTCTCCGCACGCGGCGCGGCCTGCTACCACGCATCCACCAGCGGCGCATACAAACCGTGACCGATTGTCCCGGCAACAAACAACCCGGCGCACAGCGCGATCGCCGTCACTCCCGCCATCCACGCACGATCGGGCCGCGTCACCGGCTGCGAAGCGATCGCAGCCCCGAACAGCCGCTCTGCCGCCTCCGCGTCGAATTTGGGCACCGGCACTTCGATCTGAATCAGCTTGCGAAGAAAATCCTTCGCATGCGCTTCGCGGGCAGCGCGCTCATCGAGTTGCGGATAAAGCTCTTTCGCGATCTCGGCATTCGCCAATCCCACACCCGCTAGCACCTGTTCCTTCGCGACCGCCAGAACGATGAAACAACCGCCGCTGGCCGCCAGATAGTTCACCGCCTCCAGCACTTCTGCGATCTGCGCCGGCTGACAACGATCGAGGTCGTCGATCAGCACCGTCAACGTCCGGCGCCCAAGTGCCTCCGTCACCTCCTGCAACGCTGCATCGAACCGCGCGCGGAAACCGAGCGTCACCCCCAGCTCTTTCCACCGCACCGATTTCCGCGCCGCCGCTACCAGCTTTCCCGGATCGAGCCCGGCTGATTTCAGTCGGTCGCGAAATCCCGCTGCCACCAGCAACACGCCCAAACCCAGCCCGAACGGCGCTGCCAGCCCGCCGAGCAGCGTCCAGGCCGGCATCGTTTCTTTTGCATCTTTCTGCTGCTGCGCCAGAGACCGGATCGCCCGTAGTATATCGACAAAGGACGGCCATTCCACCGCCAGACCGAACCCGAGCAGGGCCGCCGCTGTTGCCAGCGCGAGCACAGTGCGCACCGGCTTCCTGCGCAGCCGCCCCAGGAACAGACGTGTCCGCACCTCCATCCCTGCCAATGAGAACCAGGGCGGCACCGCATCCCGCCGAACCGCTTCCAGCAAGGCGGCGAATAGAATTCTCTTCCCCCTGATGATGCCAGGCATTGAACCAGACGGGCCGGCTCCCCTTGGCTTTCAGCGCGTCCACCAGGCGGCTGAGCACGCTGCTCTTGCCGCTGCCCCAGACACCGGTGATGGCAATCGTCAACGGTGGCTCTGTGCGCGGGTTCTGTAGAAAACTTGCGATCTGTCCCGCAAGCCCAGCCGCCCCGGCAACATCTGTATCGCCCGCCCGCAGCGGCCGGTCGGTCGCGAAAATCTGCGCCATGTCGCCGGGGGGACGAGGCTCCGGCGCCAGCGAGACAAAGCTTGGGAAGACAAGCAGAAACCCAAGCACCCACAACAGCCAGCATACCGGCGCCGGTCTGCGCTTATGCACCGGCCGTTGCCAGCTCGCCCCGCCATCCAAGCTGCGCAGCAGCGTGCCACCACCGCCCGCAGCCAGCGCGCCGCGCCCGTCCGGCGCGAACGCCACCGAGGTCAGGTCCTCCTTGGTTCCCGACGCAACCGGCTGCCAGCTCGACCCGCCATCCAAGCTGCGCAGCAGCGTGCCACTATCGCCCGCAACCAGCGCGCCGCGCCCGTCCGGCGCGAACGCCACCGAGATCAGGTTCTCCTTGGTTCCCGACGCAACCGGCTGCCAGCTCGACCCGCCATCCAAGCTGCGCAGCAGCATGCCACCAGCGCTCGCGGCCAGCGCGCTGCGCCCGTCCGGAGCGAACGCCACCGAGATCAGGTTCTCCTTGGTTCCCGACGCAACCGGCTGCCAGCTCGACCCGCCATCCAGGCTGCGCAGCAGCGTGCCACCCCAGCCCGCGGCCAGCGCGCCGCCGCGCCCGTCCGGCGCGAACGCCACCGACGACAACAGGATCTCATTGGTTCCCGACGCAACAGGCTGCCAGCTCGCCCCACCATCACTGCTACGCAGCAGCGCGCCATTCCAGCCCGCGGCCAGCGCGCCGCCGCGCCCGTCCGGCGCGAACGCCACCGACAGCAGGTCCTGCTTGGTTCCCGACGCAACCGGCTGCCAGCTCGCCCCGCCATCCAAGCTGCGCAGCAGCGTGCCACTAATGCCCGCAGCCAGCGCGCCGCGCCCGTCCGGCGCGAACGCCACCGAGATCAGGTTCTCCTTGGTTCCCGACGCAACCGGCTGCCAGCTCGCCCCGCCATCCAAGCTGCGCAGCAGCGTGCCACTATCGCCCGCAGCCAGCGCGCCGCGCCCGTCCGGCGCGAACGCCACCGAGATCAGGTTCTGCGTGGTTCCCGACGCAACCGGCTGCCAGCTCGCCCCGCCATCCAAGCTGCGCAGCAGCGTGCCACTATCGCCCGCAGCCAGCGCGCCGCGCCCGTCCGGCGCGAACGCCACCGAGATCAGGTTCTGCGTGGTTCCCGACGCAACCGGCTGCCAGCTCGACCCGCCATCCAAGCTGCGCAGCAGCGTGCCACTATCGCCCGCAGCCAGCGCGCCGCGCCCGTCCGGCGCGAACGCCACCGAGATCAGGTTCTCCTTGGTTCCCGACGCAACCGGCTGCCAGCTCGACCCGCCATCCAAGCTGCGCAGCAGCGTGCCACTATCGCCCGCAGCCAGCGCGTGGTGACCGGACGAATCAAAAGCGACCGCCTGTAGCGCACCCCTCATCCCCGGAAGCCGAGCGAACCCGTTGGTTTCGCCAGGCGCCAGCCACCTCTGTAGCGATAGCCAGGACGTCGGCGGCGCATAAGGATTACCGCGCGTCGGCAACAGCAGCGACAACAAGCTTCCAGTCGCAACCAAAAGCACAGCCAGCACAAGCATCCAGCCGCGCCTGAACCACCAGCGCCGCCACGGAACCATACCCGGGGCGCGTATCGCCTGCCGAGCTGGTGGGACGCTCCCCGAGCTTGCATCCATAACGAAATGTGCGCCCGCTCTTGCCGCACCGGAACCCGACTATTCCGAAGACGCACTGCGTCCGGTCTCGGCACTTTCAATTATCGTCTTGTTCGTCATGCCGGCGTCAAGGCCTCTCGCGTCGCTCGACCCGCAAGCGGGCCTCGGACCCTGACCCCATCATGCCGACCAAGCGAGCAGCATTGATGCCGTTCATGGCACAGCTCCGCGCCCGTAATGCTTCCTTCCGACCGCCCGGTTGCCCTGTCAGGATCAGGATCCGAATCGCCTCGCGCCGAACGCAATCCGAGGTCTCAGGCCGACCGGGGCGACCAGGTTACCCTCAACAGTGCCCACCGCAAGCAGCAACCGCGAATACTTCGTTAACCCTCAGCCCGCCCCCGCAACATCATCCCGCACCGCCGTCCCACCAACACCCGCCCGCCCCCGCACCCGAACCGCCTCAGTTGTACATCCGAGCCCACCCCCAAACCCCGTTTTGTCCAACCGCCAACGCCCCAAACCGCCCGGTTGTACATCCCAGCACCCCCAAATTCGCCGAGTTGTACAACCGCAGCCGCCCAAAACCGCCTGTTGTACAACCCGCCCCGCTATCCCATCCCCACCACCCTCGCCACGCACTTCCCCCGCCGCTTCACCACCACTTCAGCCCCTTCCGCCACCGCATCCAACAGCCCGGCGAAACGCGCCCGCGCCACATGCGACTCCACCAGATGCAGCCGCTCATCCAATGCCCCAGCCGCCGGACAGCCCCGCCGCCACTCGCCGGCCACCTCTGCCTCAGCCGCCGCCACCAGCATCCCCGCAATCCGCCGAGCCGCCCGCGCCCGCTCCTCGCGCGCCAGCCCATCCGGCCACCATCCAACATCGCTCAACAAAGCCCGTGCCGTCCCCAGCAACGACTCCACCGCCGAACCCCGCCCGGCCAATCCCGGCACCACCCCGCCCAGAAGCTCCATCACCGTCTCCAGCAGCATCCGGTACTTCAGCACCGCCGACTGCCGCATCGCCTCGGGCAATGTCCGGACGCAGAACAACAGGCACCGATGCTCCGCCCACTCCGCCGCCGCCTGGTCGAGCCAGCCTCGGATCACCGCCTCCAGCCGCTCGAACGCCCCGATCGCCGGCGCATCTATCGCCCGGCACACGGCCGCATCCAGCGCCCAGACATGCTCCACCAGCACGTCCAACAGCAGGTCGGCATCCTCTGGGTAAAGCCGCGCCAGCAGCTCGCGGTCCCGCCCCACCACCGCCGCCACCCGGCGCCGGCTGATTCCGGCCGCGCCATACTCGGCATAGAGCCGCGCCGCCGCCTGCCGGGTCCGCCGCTTCACCTCCCGGTCCCCCGGCGTCAGCTCCCGCGGTATTCCCCGCACCTCGCCCCCGCGGTTCAACACCCGAGCGCCCCCGGTCACTTCCTCTGACATATCGAACCTCTTGCCCAACCCGTCAGTCAATATAGCTAACTCAATCCTTAACAAATCACCAACAAATCCGGCGAAAAGCCGCACCGGAGAACCGAGTTACGCCATAGCGGTCCCATACCGCCAACTCAACGCCCCGTCAGTCGCGCAAACACCGCAACATGGATCGTCAACAGCATGGAACCAGGAAACCCGGATGAGCAGCCAGGGCAGATCCGTCATAATCGCGCTCGACAGCTCGCCGGCAAAACAGCCGAAGCGGCCCAGGCGCCGAGGCCGCCCTCAAGGCTGATCGCCGTCACAAGGTCCAGCAGCCCGAGCGTGTTCCTGCGACGGTCAATGAGCGGCACCGCCCCGACTGGATCACCCCGTCTTCGGTTCGCGACTGCCGGGCTGCGCCGGTTCCCGCCGAGGCAGCGGTCCCGAATCCCGCTTCGCCAGCGCGGCCTGGACCTCGCCAACCTCCTTCTCGGTCGCCTCGCGGCCATAGGTGCGCCGAAACCACTCCCGGATCGCCTCGGTCGAGATCGGATAGCCTTCGCTCGGCAGGACCACGTATCGCCTCACCGTATCGCCGCAAGCTGTTGAACAGCTTACGCCCGGCGGGGTTCCACGCCCCTCCGCCTCTCAGCCTAGCAACAGAACCGCCAGGCTGCCGACGCCGGCCAGGAAGCAATAATAAGCGAACGGATTCAACGCCCAGTGATCATGGCCGCGGAAATACCGCATCAGGAAAGCCGTGCTGGCGAATGCCGTCACTCCGGCGACGACCGCCGCGACCGCCGCATTCACGGCCACATCATGTGCAACGCCGGAATGCAGCAGCTTCGGTACCTCCAGCACCGTCGCGCCCAGGATGATCGGCGTCGCGATCAGGAAGGAGAAATGCGCCGCGCCCTCATGGTTTATGCCGCGCAGCAGCCCGCCCACGATGGTCGCCCCGGACCGCGAAATACCCGGAACCAACGCCGTGCACTGCCAGCAGCCGATCGCCACCGCATCGCCGATCGACAGCGCGGACAGAGGCCGGCTCCGCGTCTGCCCCCGCAGACGCTCGCCCCCCAGCAGCAGCACCCCGTTCACAATCAGGAACACCGCCGCGACCACCGGGCTGCCGAACAGCGTCCGGAAGAAATGCTCCAGCAAGAAGCCGACGACCACCCCCGGTATCGTCGCCACTACGATCAGCCCGAACACGCGGCGGCTTTCCGCCACTTGATGCGCGCTATCCAGCCCGAAGATCCCGATCGCCAGCGCCCACCAGTCGCGCCAGAAGAACAGCAGCAGCGCCACCGCCGTCCCGAGATGCAGCATCACCAGGAACGGGAGGAAGGACGGGGCGTGCTGGTCGATGTTCCAGCCCAGCAGCGCCGGCATCACTACCGCGTGGCCCAGGCTGCTGACCGGGAACAATTCGGTGGCGCCCTGCACAAGCGCCATGGCGATGGCCTGGATTGTCGTCATGCTGCATCCTCACCGTCGGCGACGGCGGTCAATCGTTCAGGGGATAGGCCGCCATCAGCCGCTTCTGGCGACGCCATAGGTTGAAAAGGTTGCCGATTTCGGTCGGGCGATGGCCCCGGTCACGGTTGGCCGCGCCGATCCGGTAGGCCTCGCCGTAATGGAAGAACTGCGCCCGCCATGCATCGAGAAGCGAGGTCGCCGGGTCCCAGACATGCGTCGCCTCCGACCCCGCTCCGTTGATCTCGATGATGCGAAAACCCTCGCCTCGGCTCAACGCGGCCAAGGAGCTGAACCGCACATCGATGCGCCCGAAATGGAAATCGGGCAGGGCGGCGCCAATCCGGTCGAAGCAGGCGGTCAGTTCCGGGGTCGCGTGCCGCGCGCCATTGCGGAAGATCGAGCCCTTGCAATGGTTTCCCACGAACACGAGGCGCACCCGCTCGCCCTGGGCCGGCACCTCGTGCAGCCGGTGCGCCAGCCGCGGCAGATAGAGATGCGCCACCTGCCCGGCCCTGGGATCGGCGAGGATCAACTCGCGCAGCGTCGATCGCCCGTCGCCGGTGACCACCGGCGGGTATTTCAGGGTGATCGAGGTGATCCGCCCATGCTTCTCATCCGGATGGCGGACATAAAACAGCCCGGCCTCCCCTTCCTCGGGCAGGAACTCCTGCAGCAGGACCCGTTCCTCGCGCGGAAACGCCGCCAGGTAACGGTAAAGATCGGCCGCATCACCGATCAGCCGCACGCCGGTGCCGTTGCAGCCTACATCCGGTTTGGCCACCAAAGGATATCCGAGCCCGGCCGCTTCCATGGCCTGCTCCGCCGCCGCGAAGTCCGCTCTGCCGTCCCACGGATGGGTCGTCACGCTCGTGTAGCGGGCGAGCCATGGCCGTGCCGACTGGCCGACCTGGTCCAAGATGGAGACTTTCGACTCCCCGCAAAGCCCCCCCGCGTCGATCGCCGGATTGGCCGCCGTCAGCGCCACCGGCGAGCGGTAGCGCACGCCGAGCGCCAGGCACTGCAGGACGACCGGCGTATAGAACAGCCAGCCCGGCCAGAACTCGAAGAACGAGACCAGCTTCTCCCGCGGCGCCGTAGTACGGGCCGTCCGAAGGGCGACTTCGAGCTTCATTCCTGATGTGCGTCCTTCCAGAGCCTTGTGGCGAATCGGCCGGCCAGTACCACGAAAATAATCATCCCGACGATACCCGCCCAGCGCCACACGCCGAAATGCGCTATCAGCACGTCACCGATCTTCATCGAGACCGCGAACAACCCCGAAGTCCAAAACACGGTCGCCATCATGCTGGCCAGGATAAAGGGGCGGAAGCTGGCGCCCAGAAAGCCGCAAGCCGTGTAGGTCGGCAGCCGCACCCCCGGGAGGAACCGGCTGATCAGCACCACCTTGAACACCCGGCCTTGCAGCCATTCCCGCATCATTTCGGTCGGCCGCGGCGGCAGGACCCGGTGCAGCCAGGGCACCAACGCGCCCAGCCGCCCCAGCCCGTAAAGCCCGGCGTCGCCCAGCACGATGCCCACGTACAGTGAGCCGATCGCGAGCGGGATCGAAATGGTCCCGGCGGATGCCTGCATTGCCGCGAGGATCGTCGCCGCGTCCTCCAGGATGAATGTGGCGAGGACGATGGAGCCCGCCTGGAGCACCGGGTGCCGCACGGCGAAGGCAACCAGCGAGCCGACGGACACGCCGAACATGGGTTCCTGACCGTCGGTCCTTCAGCCGATTTTGTTGACCGGCAAACGGCCGGAGTGCGCCACAGATGGGACGGTTGCGGCCTATAGGCCATCATCTATCCGCGAGCAAACCGCGGATGTGGCGGGTTTTGCGTCGCTTGGCTACCCTGCCGGTATGCCGCACGACCACCACCATCACCCCGAGTCCGGCGGTAATCATGACTGGGCGTTCGCCATCGGCGCGGCCCTGAACACCGCATTTGTTGCCGCCGAGGTGCTTGGCGGTCTGGCCGGCCATTCCGTGGCCTTGCTGGCTGATGCGGTCCACAACCTGGGCGACGTGCTGGGTCTGTTGCTGGCCTGGGCCGCGAGCTGGCTCGGCCAACGGCCGCCCACCAGGCGGCGCACTTATGGTTGGGGTCGCAGCTCCATTCTTGCGGCACTGATCAACGCCGCCGTGCTGCTGATCAGCGTCGGCGCGATCGGCGTCGAGGCCATTCGCCGCCTTGTCTCGCCCGAGCCGATCGCCACGCTTGTGGTGATCGCCATCGCCGCCGCGGGTATCCTGGTCAACGGAGCGACCGCCCTCCTGTTCGCGCGCGGACGTACCGGCGACCTCAACCTCCGGGCCACCTTCGTGCACATGGCGAGCGACGCCGGCCTGTCGGCGGGCGTTGTCGCCGCGGCGGTCCTGATCCGCTTCACCGGCTGGCTCTGGCCAGACCCGGTGGTCAGCCTGCTGCTTGTGGCGGCCATCACGATCGGAACATGGCGCCTGCTGCGCGAGAGCATCGATCTGGCAATGGATGCCGTGCCGGAGGGCGTCTCACGTCAGGAGGTGCAGGACTATCTCGCCGGACTGCCGGGCGTGGTCGAGATCCACGATCTGCATATTTGGGGTCTGAGTACCACCGAGACTGCGCTGACGGCGCACCTCGTTTGCCAGGGCACCGTCGACGACAGGCGCTTGCATGAATTGTCTGTGCAGTTGCGCGAGCGCTTCGGGATCGGCCACACCACGGTGCAGGTCGAAACCGAGACCGACGCCGAGCTGTGCCGCTTGCGGCCCGATCATGTGATCTGAATCCTTTAGCTCGCCGCCGGCCCGTTACCCCATCTAAGCACCTATGTTCGCATCCACCGTGCCACCGGATTGCGATCGTCATCGTGCCGGTCGTTCCCCACCACCTGTTTGCTGGTAGGGTTGGGTTTGGCGATGCTGCTGGGGCTGCTGCTCGCACTTGCACGGCTCAAGCCGCAGAAAAGCGCAACCTACTGGGCCAGCACCGTCTTCGTGGAGCTGATACGTGGCTCGCCGCTGCTGCTGCAGCTTTTTTACATCTACTACGTCTTTCCTTTCGTCGGTATCCGCATGCCGGCGATCGTCTCCGGCATGCTCGGCTTGGCAATCAATTACGGCGCCTATCCGAGCGAAGTGTTCCGGGCCGGCATCCTGGCGGTAGAAAAGGGCCAGTGGGAGGCCGCCGAGGCGATCGGCCTCCGCCACGGCCTGATCCTCCGGCTGGTGGTGCTGCCGCAGGCTATCCGTATCGTGCTGCCGCCTGTCGGGAACTATTTTATCTCGCTGTTCAAGGACACCGCATTGGTCTCAACCATCTCGATCGGCGAACTGATCTTCCGCGGCTAGTTGATCGCCGCTGATACCTTCAAATATCTCCAGGTTTACACCATCATTTTCTTCATCTATGTCGCCATAAGTATCCCGGCGAGTCTCGGGGTAAAAGCACTCGAACGGCATCTCGCCGCCTCTCGCACCGTGCCGCGCGCACTGCGCGGCTGACAAAGGAAACGATCATGCGCATTCCCGCCCGGCACGGTGTCGCCGTCACGGTAAAAGCCGGCGACGCCCTGAAGCTGATCAACCCGCGCGGTAACCAGGTGCTGGACACCTGGGCCTTCAGCGCCGCCGAGCACCCCGAGTATATGTCGATGGCTCATACCCGGTCGCGCAACAGTCGCATCTATGTCGGTCGTAGCGATTCACTGATCAGCAATCACCGCCGCCCGCTGCTGACGATCGAGGAGGACACGTCGCAAGGCCGTCACGATATCCTGCTCTGCGCCTGCAATCTGTGGATATATCGGGAGCTCGGCGTCACTGCGTATCACCGAAACTGTTCGGACAACCTGCACGAAGCGCTGGCGACGCTTGGCGTGCAGATCCCATGAACTCCTTCCCCGTTCAACGCGTTCATGAACGTACCGGTTGACAGCAACGGCCGTTTGGACCGATTGCCCCCGACAAATCAACCGGGAAGCTATGTGCTGCTGCGCGCCGCGATCGATCTGGTGGTCGCGGTGTCCGCCTGTCCGCAGGACATCACCGCCGTGAACGCCGGCCAGCCGCAGGACGGGGAACTGGAGGTGATCGCCGCCTGATCCCGCTATGCCGCCTTCGGCTCTACATCCAACCGCACCGCAATCCCCTCCAACCCCTTCGCCGCCGCCGGATAACGCGCCAGCACCAGCGGATCATGCCCCGGAATGATGTTGCCCGGTGCGCTCGCCAGCCGCCGCAGCGTCGCATATCCCTCGAGCGTATCTTCCAGGTTGTGGATGATCGGAAACGCCCGCCCTTCCTCCATATTGGCATAGAAATGGCTGGCATCGGCCGCGAGCACCATCCAGCCGCGCCGCGTCCATACCCGCACCACCTGCAAGCCCTTGCTGTGCCCGCCCACGTGATGCACCGACAGCCCCGACGCGATCTCCTCCACGCCGTCATGAAACTGCACGCGTCCGGCGAATAGCTTCCGCAGCATCGCGATCACGTCGTCTTCCTCGAACGCCATCCGCAGCGCCGCATGGCACATGCAGCGCCCGGTGCAGAATCCCATCTCCCGGTCCTGCAAATGATACCGGGCGCGCGGGAACAGGTCGTAATTGCCGCAATGATCGTAATGCATATGGGAGACGATCACGTCCTCAACTGCATCCGGCTCGACGCCCACCGCCTTCAGCCCGACCGCCGGTGACCGCAGGAACTCCCGCCCGCGCTTCCGCCCCATCGCGGCGTCGAAACCGGTATCCAGGATGAAAGTTCGCGGCCCTTTGATCGCCCACACAAAGTAATCGAGCGGCATCGGCGCGTCATGCGGATCGCCGCCGAGGAAATTGCCCGACCGCCGCGCCAGCGCGTTGTGCGCATACCGTACCGCATAGATCTCATAAACCGGCGTTTCCGGCATAGTTTCAGGCTCCCCAGATCGGCTTGGCCACCGCCATGTCCTGCGGGAAGACCGTCACCGGCCGGCCATTCTGCCACTGCACGACTACCAACTCGGCATCCACGCGCCGTCCCTTATCGTCGAATTTGAGGTGATGCCCCGGGCAATAAATCGCCGGACCGTCGGTGATGTCCATGGTTCGGATTGCATCGGCAACCTTCTCCCGGTCCGGGGCGCCGGCCTTGTTCAGCGCCCAGGCCAGGATGCTGACATGCGCATAAGCGAAGATGGAATCGTGGCCGAACCACTGCTCGCCGGTACGCTTGACGAACCGCGCCGACAGCGCGTCGAGGTCCTTGCCCGGCCAGTTGGCCAGGCCGACGATGATGCCCTGCAGGATGTCGGCGCCGGTGGTCTTCAACAGCTCGGGCGTCGCCCAATGCCCGCCATTGCCGATCAGCGGCAGCTTGCCGCCGCCCATGCCGTATTCGGTGAAAGCATCCGCCAGCAGCTTGTCGTCCGGCACATTGGTCGAGAGCAGCAGCACGAAATCCGGCCGCGCCGCCCGCACCGGCTGCACGAGCGTCGTCGCATCCGCCAGCGGCGGCGTGTAGATCTTATCGACCACCGCCGTGAGCTTTTCGTCCTTCAGGATATGCGCGCGGATCGGTTTCAAAAAACTCACGCTCGCTGCGGTGTTGTCGCCGATGATCGCGACCTTGGTCGGGCGCTTGCCGGTGGTCGCCTGCGCCAGGTTCATGATGATCGGCACCACGTCCTCGGCCTGCTTGTTGGCCGTGGGCGAGGTCTGGAACACATAATGAAAGCCGCGATCGGTGATCGCATCGGAGTAAGACAGCGTCAGCCAGGGCAGCTTCGCCCGTTCGGTCACTTCGGTCGCTGCCAGGGTAAAAGTGCTCAGCCAACAGCCGATGCCGCCGACCACGCCCGGGTTCTCCGCCAACAGCCGTTGCGCCGCGTCCTTCGCCTTCTCCGCCGTGTCCTGCGTGTCGTATACCAGCAGCTTCAGCTTCGCGCCACCGAGCGCCTTAATCCCGCCGGCGGCGTTGATGTCGTCCACCGCCATCTCGGCGCCCATCCGCTCGAGGATGCCCTCGCGCGCCCAGGGGCCAGTCAGCGGCACCAACAGCGCGATTTCTATCTCCTGCGGTGTTTGTGCGCGTGCTCGCCAGGCCAGCGCCGCAGCGCCGCCCAGCGCCAAACTCGTGCGGCGCCCAACAAGTTGCGTCATCTTCTTCCTCCCTCCGCCGTCCGGTTCAACCCGTGTGCTCCTCAAGACGCTCAAGCCGCGAGATCAGCCGGTCAATCTGGTCCTGTATCTCAGTGTCCTGCTCGCTCCGATCGACGTGGCGCGCTGCAGCGATAGCAGCGCATGCTCGATCCGCGACAAACGCCGACGCATCTGCCGGTTATCCTCGCGCAGCATGGTCTGTGCATCGAGAACACGCTGCACCATCTGCTGTAATAACTCCAGGCTCGGCTCAGGCATTCTGTCACCCCGCTGATCGGCCGCCCTATCAGATCGCGCCCAGACCGAGATAGGAGCGCCGCACGCGGTCATCCGCAAGCAGCGCCTGATACGGGCCATCCAGAACCACGCGCCCGGTCTCCAGCACATACCCGTGGTCGGCCAGTTCCAGCGCCTCGGCGACCCGTTGCTCCACCAGCAGGATGGCGATCCCGTCCTCCCGGTGGATCTGCGCGATGCGCTCGAATATCAGGTCCGCGACCGAAGGCGCCAAGCCGAGCGATGGCTCGTCCAGCATCAACAGGCGCGGCGCCGATGCCAGACCGCGCCCGATCGCCAGCATCTGCTGCTCGCCGCCGGACAGCGTGCCGGCAAGCTGCGCCGCCCGCTCGGCCAGGATGGGAAACAGCGCATGAATGCGCTCCAGCCGGTGCGCGAAACCGCGCCGCCCGGCCGCCGTATAGGCGCCCATCTCCAGGTTCTCGCGCACCGTCAGCGTCTTGAACACCTGCCGCCCTTCCGGCACATGCGCGATCCCGAGATGCGCGCGCGCCGCCGCCGGCCGCGCCAGCAGGTCCTTGCCGGCGCAACTGATCGTCCCGGCCAGCGGCCGGACGATCCCGGCGATTGCTTTGAACAGCGTCGTCTTGCCGGCCCCGTTCGGTCCCACAACAGCGACGAACTGTCCGTCACCCACACTCAACGACACGCCGGCGAGCGCGCGCAGGCCGCCATAGGCAACCGCAAGCTCGGTCACGCGGAGCATTGTCGTTCCAGCCATTTGCGGCCGAGATACGCTTCGATCACCGCGCGGTCTTCCAGCACCGCGCGCGGGCTGCCTTCGGTTAGCACCCGCCCGTGGTCCAGCACCAGGAAGCGATCCGCCAGGCGCAGCATCGCGTGCATCGTATGTTCGATGATGACGATGGTCAGTCCGCCGTCACGCAGCCGGCGCAGCACGTCGAGCAGCTCGTCGCATTCCGCGTGCCCCAGGCCGGCCAGTGTTTCGTCCAGCAGCAACAGCCGCGGCCCGCCGGCGAGCGCACGCGCCAGCTCCATCAGCCGCAGCTCTTTGTTGGTGAGCAGCCCCGCGGGACGGCCGGCGATCGTCAGCAGGCCCACGGTGTCGAGCGCGCCGCTTGCCGCGGCGACCGCCGCACGATCGTCCAGTCCTGCGCCGTATGCACCCACGACCACATTGTCGAGCAGCGGCAGACGCGGAAAACTGCGCACCACCTGAAAGCTGCGTCCCACCCCCATGCGCGCGATCTGGTGCACTTTGCGCCCGAGCATCTCGCGTCCCGCGAGGCGGGCGCTTCCGGCATCCGCGGGCAACACGCCGTTCAGGAGGTTGAACAGCGTGGTTTTGCCGGCGCCGTTCGGACCGATGATCCCGAGGATCTCGCCGGCCCGCACGGTGAAGGTGATATCGTCCACCGCGCGCAGGCCGCCGAAGCTGCGCGACAGACCGCGCACCTCCAGGCCCTCACCCGGTTTGCTGCGCCAACCGACCTCTCCCGCAAGCGGGAGAGGTGAAGTATCGCGGCGGTCAACAATTTCACCTCTCCCGCTTGCGGGAGAGGTCGCACGGTGAAGCCGGGCCGGTGAGGGAAACATCCAGAACAGCCCCTCTGGCGCCATCCGCATGATCGCGATGATCGCCACCCCATACACCACCCCCTGTATGCCGGGGACGACGTTCCCCAGCCGCGCGTTCAGCATCTCGGCGAGCGGAATAAGCACAGCCGCGCCGATCACCGGCCCCCACATCGTCGCCACGCCGCCGAACAGCGTGACCACCAGCGCCTGCGCCGACACCAACACGCCGAACACCGAGTCAGGCGTCACCACCAGCAGCACGCACGCATACAGCCCGCCCGCCGCCGCGGCCATTGCGCCGGAGGCAACCAGGCCCCGCATCTTCCATCGCCACGTATCGATGCCCGCCGCCTCCGCCGCCAGCTCGTTCTGCCGGATCGCCATCAGCGCCAGGCCAAAACGCGCATTCTCCACCGCCATCGACGCGAGCATCGCCAGCACCAGCAGGCCCACGGCAACCAGCGTGTAAAGCCGTGGCTCGGTGAATTGCAGGAACAGCACCGGATGCACCCGGTGCATCGGCAGCGGCACTTCCTGAAAGCCCAGATATTCCAGCACATACAGAATGGCCAGCGGATAGGCGAGCATCGCCAGCGCGAAGTAATGTCCGCGCAACCGGAACGTCGGCATGCCGATTAGCACCGCGGCGGCCGCGCCGACCAGCATCCCCAATGGAATGCCCAGCCAGGGCGTGAGCTGCCAGTAAACCAGCGCCAAGGTCACGGTATAGGCGCCCAGACCGAAAAACGCTGCGTGCCCGAACGAAACCTGGCCGCTGTAACCGGAGATCAGGTTCCACGACAGACCCATAACCGCCCAGATCGGCACCAGCGTCAGGATAAGCTGGTAGTAGCTGTTGGTGACTGCCGCGGACAGCAACAGATACAAGACCGCACACACCGCGAGTGCCACACCGTCTCGCCGCAGCCGCCGCGTTGCTCCCTCTCTCATGCGCGTTCGGCCGACCGGCCGAACAGGCCCTGCGGTCGCAGCGTCACGATCAACAGAAACACCACGAAGATCGCCGCGTTCTGCAATTGCGGCGGCAGCACCAATGCCGAGCATTGCTGCACGAAGCCGACGGTGAGCCCGCCCCAGAAGGCGCCGAGGATGCTGCCCATCCCGCCCAGCACCACGCCCGAATACATGATGATCACGTAGTCGAGCCCGACGAACGGCGTGAACGACAGATACGTCGCCATCAACCCGCCTGCGACCGCCGTGATTCCCGCGCCGAGCCCGAAGGCGATGCGGTACGCCCGGTCCACGTCGATGCCCATATAGGTGGCGGCCACCGGATTGTCGGCCGCCGCCCGCAGTGCCTTGCCCATCCGCGTGCGCTCCATCAGCAGCCAAAGCGCAACGGCGACAAGGATCGCCACACAACAGGCTAGCAGCCGCGCCTTGTTGAGGAACAGCATGGCATCGCCGGTAATGGGAAGTATGAAGGCATGGGCGGCGAGCGGTGTCAGCACGCTGCGCGGACTGGAGCCGAACAGGATCAGCCCGGCATTCTGCAGAATAAGCGACAGGCCGAGGGTGATAATAAGTTGGCCGAACGCGCCTTCATCCAACAGCCCGGACGTGCTCAGCCCTGATACGCGCCGCAGCAGCAGCCGGTGCAACAGCGCGCCTCCGGCGAACAGCACCGGTGCGGCAATCAGCGCGCCGACGAACGGCGCCGCGGGTCCGAGAAATGCCAGCACGCCCCACACGCCGACGAGGTACAGGCTGACATACATCCCCAGCATCAGCAGCTCGCCCTGGGCGAAGTTCACCACCCTCATGATGCCGAAGATCAGCCCGAGCCCGATGCACATCAGCCCGTAGAGGCAGCCGATGATCAACCCGGCGGCGAGCGCGTTCAGCACGTTCTCGACCACGACGTCCACGCTGCCTCCCCGGCTTTTCACGCGGCTGCGAGTGTGCGCTGCGCTCAAGTCCCGGCGCAACCGCCGGCGTTCGCCCCCGTTGCAGCAGCACTCTTCTCCTTAGCCCCGAGGCGCTCATGAACGCAGATCTTCCCCAGCCGCCCTTCAAGGAACAGCAACAGCCCATGCCGGGCCGCAGCGCGGCGATGGAGCCCGAGCCGGATTACGGCGAAGCGAGCTACAAGGGATCCGGGCGGCTCGCCGGGAAGAAGGCCATCGTTACGGGCGCCGACAGCGGCATCGGACGCGCCGTGGCACTCGCCTTCGCCCGCGAGGGCGCCGATGTCCTGGTCAGCTATTACAACGAGGACGAGGATGCGAAAGAGACGGAACGCCTGGTGAAACAGGCGGGACGGCAATGCGTGCTGGTGCCGGGCGACATCAAGGACCCGAAGCACTGCCGCGCGATCGTCGAGAAGGCGAAATCCGCCTTCGGCCGGATCGATGTCCTCGTGAACAACGCCGCGCACCAGGCCAGCTTCTCCTCGATCGAAGACATCAGCGACGAGGAATGGGACGTTACGTTCCGCACCAACATCCACGCGATGTTCTACCTGACCAAGGCGGCGATCGCGCATATGCGGGAGGGCGGCGCGATCATCAACACCACGTCGGTGAATGCCGATATGCCCAGCCCGCAACTGCTTGCCTACGCAACAACCAAGGGCGCGACCCAGAATTTTACCGCCGGGCTCGCGCAGCTTCTGGCGGAGAAAGGCATCCGCGTGAACTGCGTCGCACCCGGCCCGATCTGGACGCCGCTGATCCCTTCGACCATGCCGCCCGAGAAGGTAAAACAATTCGGCAAGCAGGTGCCGATGAAGCGTCCGGGCCAGCCGAAGGAACTGGCGCCGGTCTATGTCATGCTGGCAACAGACGAGGCGAGCTATGTCTCGGGCGCAACGGTCGCAGTGACTGGCGGCAAGCCGATCCTTTAAGCATGGAAAACATCTCAACTCCACTGCAATGGAGGGGGGCCCGGTCGGGCTGAGCTCATTAGCAGCTATGCCGGCCGGCACAGGGGACGAGGACGCTGGCTCGCCCGTCATCGCGAGCCCCGCGAAGCGGGGTGTGGCGATCCAGTGCGGTTGTGCGCCAGAACGGTCAACAATAACGCAACTGGCACCTATCCTAGCCACAGCACCTTGCTACTGGCCAGCTCGTAGTAAACTGCTCCCACAGTCGCCTCGTCCCGGGCGACGAGGCCCGACGATCGCTAAAATAAGCCGGCAAGAAGCACGTTCGCGGTTACGTTCATTCCTGCCGTCGAAGATTATTCGGCCCCAACGCCTCGAGAGCCTCTCGCGCCTCCCGCGCCCATCGTTGTTCGGGTCGCATCCCGGCCGCTTCGAAAATCGCGATCGCCTCCTTGAGATCACGAGCGGCCTCCAGCCTGCGACCACAAGCCGCGTGAACCTGACCCCGCCCCAGGAGCGCTCTTCCGATGCGCGGATGGCGCGACGGCAGCTTCGCCACGAGTACCCGCAGCGCCGTTGCTAACAACTGCGCGGCTTCGGCACAGCGGCTCGTGAGGCGATAAACATCGGCGATGTTAATCAGCGTCGCCCCGGTCGAGGGATGCTCCGGCCCGAGCGTCTTCTCCACGATCGCCCGCACCCGCCCGTAGAGTTGCTCAGCCTCGGCATAGCGGCTATTGGCGGCCAATGCGGACGCAAGCGAGAAGAGATTCGCCGTAGTCCACGGATCTTCTGGGCCGAAAGCTCGATCGGCGAGCGGGAGCACGATCCCGCAGGCCTCTTCGAGAGCACGCCACCGCGCAGCGTTACCGAACCGCTGCATCTGCCGGTTGGACCAACGTACGGTTTCCCGCTCGTCGATCCTGGACAGATGCCGGAGCGCGGCTAGGAAAGCTCGTTCGTGCTCCTGGGTAATGGACTTCGGTTCGTCAGAGCCGCATCGCTCCTCGAACCACGCGAACAGCGCCCGGTGGATGTCGCGGTAAAGCTCGGGCCGCTCACGTCTTTCGCGTTCCTGTAGTGTGCTGCGTAACAGATCATGCAGGAACCGCGTGCCGTCCCGCTCCTCCGAAACCAGGCTGCGCGTGTAAACCCGTGACCAGTCGGCACTCGCTCGGCCGCCAAGGAACTTCTCCGCCAACATACCCAGCTGCGCCGGATCGAGCATGGCCGGATAGCTCGCAACCCGCAGCAGCTTATCCGTCTCGATGTCGAGATGATCCAAAAAGCGGGCCAGGATTTGCGGGTGATCCCCGCCGAAATCCTCTGGTTTCGGCGTCTCGCCACCGGCCTTGATGTTGCCGTACGTCCGCGCCTCAAGCTCGAGATAAAAAGGCAGATACGCCTCTGCTGTATTGTCGGCGAGGTCAATCTCCCCGAATTCCCGGCTGCGCGCCCCATCGATCATGCGCGCCGTGATTTCGGGCTCGACAACCTGCCACTTGGAAAGCAGTGTTTCAGCGTCCGGCCGCGTCAACCCGCCCAGCATGTGCTGCTCGATGACACCTACCCAATCGGAGTCGAGCTCTCCCCAGCGCAGCCTGTCACGGCCGGCGATCGCGAACAGCACCCCGGGCGCATCCTGAACCAGCAGGCGCACCCAATCGTCGATCCGCAATGCGCCCGGCCCGTCCCTGAGCCCGTGTCCGCGCCACAGCGCCTCATAGGTATCAATCATGACCACCAGGCGCGACGCACGCTTTGCGGCCAGTGTGTCGATAAGGTCGAGGCCGAGATAGCTCGGCAGTTTCCGCAGCAGCGCGTCCTGCGACAGCTCGTGGATATCGGCGAATACGCGCTCGCCGCTTTCCGTCCACCACGTATGGAGCGCGTGCCCTGCCTTTCCTACGAGCTTCGATCCGAACTTCGAGAGCAGGCTGAAGCCCGGCAGCCCCGAGTAGAGTCCGGCGACCTGACCGCCGGCCTCGATGGCCTGGGTGATAGTATCCAACGCTTCGGAGCCGGAGGAAAACAGCCGCGCGCGAAGGTCTTTGATGTTCGCCCCGGGCTCCGTCATCATCATGTAGCGCAGGCACGCCGTGTCGAATGCCGGGAAAAAATGCCGCCCCACGGTTTCGCCGAGCTTCTCGCGTATGGACAGCAGCGCCAGAGCAATGGAACGGCTGACTGCATTGTTGAAATCGATCAGCGCGAATCCCGGACGTGGTGCCGACAGACTTCGGGCGTTGTCGTTGCGCCGCTTCAGGATACGCTCGAACGCCTCCAGCAACGCAGTCTTCCCCTGCCCGCCTGGTGCGGACCAGACCAGCACGCGGTGCTCTTCGGCGCCCTGGGGTTTCTCCAGGGCCGTTATGAACTGCTCTCTGGCCCGCTCACGGTTGGTGAACAGCTCAGCGGGCCGGCGCTGCGGTTGCGCGTGCGTCGGAATGAGCATGGTGCGACCCTCCGGGGTCAGTCCCGCGCGGCGAGCGCATCGTGCCTGCGCCCGCCCGTCCCGGCAACTTTTCGCTCGGTAAAGCCGCAGCGCATTGCCGCACCGTTTCGGTTGCAAACTCCGATCCTCGAAGCTCCTCTGCATCCAACGTCTCAATCATGCCCGCTGCGATACGGCGCCCGCGTGTGGCTTGGCGGCCGTGGCGGCTGCGCAGCGGGGCTTCGTTATCTGAAATGAACGCCTGACATATAGCCTAGTTATGAGTTAGACGCCCTAGCCATCGAATTGCTGACAGTTCCGGGCGGAGCCTGTCAGGAATTCTGTATGCGAGGCATAACCGACGCGAAGGAGGCGTACTATGCCGAGCCGAGGGTCGGTGCTCGTGGTCGCGCCCGAGTTCATGCCGGGCATCTTACCGGCGACCAAGGCATTCGTATTGAGCTTCTCGCAAACCCTCCAGGCAGAACTTGGCGCTCGCGGCCTTTATGTGCAGGCGGTGCTGCCGGCCGCGACCCGGACCGAGATCTGGGAACGCTCAGGACGGTCCCCGGCCGAGATCCCGGCAATGATGGAGGTCGGCGAGTTGGTCGATGCCGCCCTTGTCGGCTTGGAGCGCCGTGAGACGATCACCATTCCGCCACTTCCCGATATGGGGCAGTGGGACAGCTTCAACGCGGCCCGGCTGGCCATGCTGCCCAACTTCCGCCAGGAGCATGCGGCTGCGCGCTACCGCATATGAGGTTCACCTCCCGCGCGCACCCGGCTCGCAATCAGAATCGGCATCGACCGATACGCCGCCAGATTCCGCCCGGGCGCGGCCCCCGGCGCGCTCCGGATCACCATCGGTGAAGGCATCCCCCGCCGCGGCACGTTGAACCCGAAGGACCGTACCGCCCCGAATGGACTGCCCAGGGTCGCCGCCCAGGCCGCCGCCATGGGCGGCACACCCGGAGTGCCCGGCCCGACTGGCGCCTGACCCCAGGCCGTCATCACCTTTCGCCGGTAATCCTCCGCCAGGGCCGGGGTGGCGGAATGGTATTCCGCCGCAGCTTGGCCCCAGTCGTTCGTTTGTGCGTAAAGCTGGCGCAGAAAACGCGCCGCGTAATCGGCGTTGGCGGCGGGGTCGAACGCCTGCTCCAGGCTGGCGAAAGCATCCGGGTGATGCATCAGATTCACCTGCATGCAACCAACATCGATGGAGCGGATCCCGCTCGCCTGGAACTGCCGAACGGCCGCAATCGCCTGCGCCTTGCTCTCATAAAAATAGCCGCTGCCATCGGCATCGACGGTCCAGGGCCAGGGCGCGTACGAACCGCTGACAGGATCGCGCCGCCCGCTCTCCACCCGCCCGATCGCGGCGAGCAACCGCCTCGGTATCGCGTGCCCTTGCTCCGCCACCGCGATAGCCTGCTCGCAGAGCGCCCCGGGTGCGCCGATGGGGGTGGGCGGCGTATTCGCAAGAGCCGAAAAAGCGATTCCGACCCCGAACAGGACCAGCAGCAAATACCCGCGCATTTCCGCAGGTTACGGGCGATCTCCTAAGCTATCCTTAGCGATTTGGAGGGCGCCGTGCTGCGATGCAAAAAAACGCTTGAAGCGAAGCCGGGGTAGCCTTACGTTGTGCATCGCAGCAATGCGGCTTCGGCCGCGCTGTCTGCTTTCTTGGACGTTTCCTCCCTAAACTTGGCGGGGCTGCAAAGCCCCGCCATTTTTTTGCCCGTGGCTCAAGCGCCAAGGGCTTTGGCAGCGCGGTATTTCGCCATCACCTCTTCGGTCGGCGGATAAAGACCGGAAAGCGGCGCGCCGCGCTCGATCTGGGCTTTGATCCAGGCCTCCACTTCCTCGTGCTCCGCGCCATGCCGGGCGACGTCATCAGCCAGGTGGCGGGGGATTACGGCAACGCCGTCGCCGTCCGCCACCACGATGTCGCCGGGCTGCACCATCACCCCTCCGCAGCCGACCACCTGCTGCACATCGGCCGCCATCAGCGAGCGCGGGCTGGGCGGCGGCGCCGCGGCGCGGCTCCAGACCGGCAGCGCCATCCCGGCCAGCACGCTCACGTCGCGCATCCCGCCATCGACGACCACGCCCGCCACTCCCAGCGCGATCAGCCGCGCCACGATCACGTCGCCGATGGCGCCGGACGTCTCGTCGCCACCCATATCAACCATCAGCACGCTGCCGGCGGGGATCTCGTCCAGCCGGCCGTGCAGGTGGCTCCCCGGCGATACCGGACTCGCCCTGTCAGTGAAATCCTCGCGGATCGGCACGTAGCGAAGCGTGTAGGCCGGGCCAATGAAGTGGCACCGCGCCGGATTGACCGGCCGGACGTTCCGCACGGCGCGCGTGCGCATGCCATGCGTCATGAGCACTGTTGTGATGGTATCGGTGCTTACCCGGCGCAACAGATCCAGCGTCCCGGGCGCGAGTTCGGCCATCGCGGTCATGCGGATTCCTCCCTGTACCTATCCCTTCACTGCTCCCGCGGTCAGCCCCTGGACGAGGTAGCGTTGCAGGAACGCGAACACGAGCATGGTCGGCAGGCTCACCATCATCGAGCCGGCCATGAGCTGGTTCCAGTAGGTCTCGAACTGCCCGACATAGGTCGCGACGAAGCCGGGCGGAATCAGCCGCATATTCGGCGATGTGGTCAGCGTCAGAGCCCAGACCAGATCGTTCCATCCGGCAAGGAAGCCGAACAAGCCGACCGCGATCATGCCCGGCAGCATCATCGGAACCACGACACGCAGCAGCGCCGCCATCCGTCCGCAGCCGTCGATCATCGCTGCTTCCTCCACGTCCACCGGCACCGCATCGACGAAGCCGCGCATCATCCAGATGCTGAAGGGCAGCCCATGGGTGACAAAAGAGAGGATCAGCGCTGTGTAAGTGTTGAGCAGATGAAGCTGACGAAAGACGACATACAGCGCGATCAGCAGTACCCGTCGAAGGAAACATCTGCATCGCCAGGATGCCCAGCATCAGCGCTGATTTGCCGGGGATCCGGAAGCGCGAGAAGCTGTATCCGGCAAGCGTCGCCAGCGCCACCGTGATCAGGCTCGCCGCGATGTTCACGATGATGCTGTTCTTGAAATAGATCAGGAAGTAATCGCTGTCCAGCACCTGGCGGTACGCCGACAATGTCCACGGATGCGGCAGCAGCGCGCCCGGCGCTCCGAAGACGGCGGCCTGCGTCTTGAATGAGGTAAACGCCATCCAGACGATCGGCAGCAGCGAAAACGCCAGCAGCACCGCCGTCAGCACCCATAAAGCGACGCGTCCCAGATGGGCTTTGCGAACTGCCGTGCGATTGCGCCGTCCGTGGATTGCACGTCGGATCATACGGCGGCGTCGCGACCGGCCAGCGTGCGGATGTACAAAGCAGTGACCGCCATCAACAGCAGCAGCCACAGCACGCCGACCGTCGCTGCATAGCCGAGATCGAAATTCTGGAACGCCTCGCGGTACACCCATACCGAAAAGGTGAGCGTCCAGTTCACCGGTCCGCCCTGAGTTAACGGCCAGATAATGCTGAAATTATTGAAATTCCAGATCACCATCAGGATCGTGCTGATGGCGATGATACGGCGCAGACCGGGAATAATGATATAGCGCAGCCGTTGCACCCAGCTCGCGCCGTCCACCACGCTCGCCTCGATCACGTCGGTCGGGATCGCCTGCAGGCCGGCGAGCAGCATCAGCATGAAGAACGGAGTCTCGTTCCAGATATAGGCGAGCACCACGGCGGCCGGGGCGGTGGCCGGATGCGCGAGCCACGGCTGGAACTGATTGATCACGCCGAGATCGCGCAACAGCACATTGAACACGCCAACGCTTGGGTTGTACATGAACTCGAATAGGAAGGCGACGACGACCTGCGGCACGACCCAGGGCAGCAAAGCCAGCCCGCGCAGGAAGCTGCGGCCCCATCTTATCTCGTTCAGCACCAGTGCCTGCGCGAAGCCGATCACGAAGCCACCGATCACCGGGCAAATACCGAGCGCGAGAGTGTTGATCAGCGCGGTGTAGAAGGTCGGGTCGCTGAACAACTGGCTGTAGTTCGCCAGCCCGACGAACTCGTTGGTGCGGTTGATCAGATTGTAGTCGGTAAAGCTGTAGGAAATACTCCGCCCGAGCGGATAGATGAAGATGAACACCAGCACGATCACCGCCGGCGCCAACGTGCCGAAGACGAAGGCGCGGTCCCGTCGCAGCATGCGGCGGCGGCTTACGACTGGTCGTGCGGATAGAGACGCTTGAGCTGGTTCTCCAGATCGCTCAGCGCCGATTTCACGTCACCGCCGTTCACCACCTTCTGCAGGGCATTGACCATGAAATCGCTGGCATGGAACCAGTTCGGGTCATAGGGGATCGGCCGCGCCTCGGGGATGATCTCGTTGATCCAGGCCTGCTGGTACGGTTGGTCCAGCGCCGATGAGAACTGCTTCTGCAGGCTGACCAGCGGCGGCAGGCCACCCTCCGGGATGATGAAGTCGCGCATATCGTCCGGGCTGCTCACCATGAACTGCACGAATTTCCAAGCCGCTGCCTCACGCGCGCTGTGCGCGCCCATGCCGATCTGATGGATGTCGATGGCCGTGCGCGACTCGCCGCTTGGCCCTACCGGCACCTTCGCCGCGGCGAATGTATCGGCGAAGTCCGCATTACCGGCAAATTTTGGATTGATCGAACCAACGATCCCGCGCATGTACGGACCATCGATAGTGAAGGCGACCTGGCCGGTCGCGAACAGTTGCCGGTTGTCCTTCATGTTGTTGCCGACCGGCATCCAACCCTGCTTCGCCATCTTCTGGAACCAGGTGAACGCCTGGACCGCGCAAGGCTGCGCCCAACCGAGATGGCCGCCGCTCATCGGCGGCGTTTTGCAGAACGCCTGCAACCAAGGCCACATGTTCACCACCGCGTAGGCGCCCTTCGCGGTCATCATCGCGAACGGATATACTTTGGGAAGTTTCGCCTTGATGATCGCCATATCATGCGTCATCTCATCGATCGTCTCGGGCGGCTTGGATGGGTCCAGCCCGGCCTGTTTCATCAGCGCCTTGTTGAACCAGAAGCCGTGCGGTGTCAGCGAAAGCGGCAGCGCCACCAGCTTGCCCTGATACTCGCCGTCCTGAAGGATCGCCGGCTGGATATCGCTGATAATCGGTGCGGCATCCTTTCGCAGATCGGCAAGCGCTCCTTGCGCCGCCAATGCTTGCGGCATGCCGCTGGAAAGCTCCATGACGTCCGGCGTGTTCCCGCCGATCGTCATGACCGTGAGCTGGCTGACCATTTCGGCGAATGGTATGGCGATCAGCTTAACCTCGATGCACGGATTCGCCTGCTCGAAAGCCGCGATCGAGGCATTCACCTCCTTCGCGGTTGCGGTCTCCGCGGCGGCCCAGTTGGCGAAGGAAATGGTTTGCTGCGGTCCGGTGCAGGCAGCGGCGGCATCGGCCGAACCTCCGCCCAGCAGTACCGCTCCCAACACGATCGCCGACAAAATGCCGATGCGGGTAACGGGCGTGCGCATCTCTTGGTTCCCTCCTTACTCCGCCCTGCGGGCCTTCATTGCCGAGCAGAGGGCATTAGGAGATCGGCCCCGACCCGACAAGGGCGTGTCACGCCGGGGCTTGCATCGGCCGGCTATCTGGCCGCGCCGGTCCCGCCGCCCGCGCCCGCACCGCCGGCGCCGCTGCCGGCGGCCGAGCCGCCAATCCCGCCGGCCATGCCGCCGGTCGTGCCGGTCCCGCCGCCGTTGGTCCCGCCGACCCCGCCATTCGCCGCCCCGGTCGCCCCTGTCGTTGACGAAAGCCCAGCAACTGCGGAATTGGCCCCGCTGCTGTTCCCGCCGCTGCTGGGGGCGGTCGTCATGGCGTTGCCGCCGGCCGTGCCGGTCGGAGGGATGTTGTAAGTGCCGGCCCCGCCGCCGGTCGCAGCGAAGCCGAGCGGGGCCGCCGCGAGCAGAAGCGCGCTGGCGAAGCCGATCGTCCGTAGAGTTCTGCTTCATGATCTCTGACCGTCCTTCACGATACCGCCGCTTCACCGTGAAGCGGCTTGCCAACTGCAACGTCGCCACGTGCCGCCAGCCGCTTCGCATCACGACAAATCGAGCCTTTATTGGTCCGCCGCATCAGCTCCCGCGCAGGATCATCTCCGCGCCCTTTTCGCCGATCATGATCGTCGCCGCGTTGGTGTTGCCGGAGATCACCGTAGGCATCACCGAGGCATCGACCACACGCAGCCGCTCGACGCCGTGAACCCGCAGGCTGGGGTCCACCACCGCCATCGGGTGCGTGCCCATCGTGCACGTGCTGGTCTGGTGATAGGTCGTGCCACCCGTCCGCCGCACATGCTCGACCCATTCTTCGTCGGTCTGCACGTCCGGGCCCGGCATGTATTCCTCGGTGACCAGCTTCTGCATCGCCTTCGTCTGGAACACGCGGCGCAAAATGCGCATGCCGGCAACGATCGTGTCGCGATCACCTTGCGTCGCCAGGTAGTTGGGTTGGATCGCAGGGGGATCCATGGGGTTGGAGGAACGGATTCGCAGCCATCCCCGGCTCTCCGGCCGGCACGGTATGGTCACGCCGCTGCAGCCAGGCCAGGAGTGCATAGGATCACCCGCCTTGTCCAGGCTGCCGGCAAGGAACTGATACTGGATATCGGGCGAGTCCAGCTCGGGGCGGGTACGCACAAAGAGACCGATCGGTCCTGCCCCGGTCATCAACGGACCGCCGCGCGCAATCGCGTACTGCACCCCGGCTTGGACTTTCATATGCCAGACCCGCGACACCTCGTTATAGGTGTTGCGGTTGCGCGCCTTGTACTGCACCCGCCCGCCGATATGGTCCTGTAGATTCTCGCCGACCCCACGCAGGTCATGCACCACCGCGATCCCCAGGGATTGCAGCAATTCGCCCGGGCCCACGCCGGACAGTTGCAGAAGCTGCGGCGAGTTGATCGAACCACCGGCCAGGATCACCTCGCGCCGTGCGCGGATGCGGCGGATCCCGCCTTGTTGGGAAAACTCTACCCCGACGGCTCGCCGGCCCTCGAACAGCACGCGATGCGCCAGCGCCTTTATCTCTACTTTCAAATTGGGCCGGCGCATGGCAGGGCGCAGATAGCCGCGGGCGGCACTGCATCGCCACATGCCGCGCACGGTGAGCTGCAGCGGCCCCACACCCTCCTGCTCGGCGCCGTTGAAATCGGGATTGTAGGAATATCCCAGCTCCTCCGCGCCGGCGACGAAGGCGTCGTTCAGTTCGTGCCTGGAGCGCAGGTCGGACACCGCAAGCGGGCCGCCCGCTCCGTGGTACTCGTTGGCACCGCGCTGCTGGTCCTCGGATTTGATAAAAAAGGGCAGCACGTCGTCATATGACCAGCCGGTGCAGCCCAACTGGCGCCAGAGGTCGAAATCTTGCTTTTGGCCGCGGATATAGATTAGCCCGTTGATGGAACTCGATCCGCCCAGCACCTTGCCGCGGGGCCAGGGGACGCTGCGGTTGTTCAGCGCCGGCACCGGCTCGGTCTGCCACTGCCACGTGATCTTCGGGTGGAAGATGTTGCGGAAGAATCCGGCCGGGATGTGGATCCAGGGATTGGTGTCCTTGCCGCCGGCCTCCAGCAGCAGCACGCGGCTCTGCGGGTCTGCGGACAGTCGGTTGGCGAGCACGCAGCCCGCCGAGCCAGCACCCACGATGATGAAGTTGAACTCCGAGTCTGTTTGCATGGAACGGCGTTTCCCCCCTGACCTGCCGGGTTATGATAACGTGATCGCAGCGCGTTAAAAGCTACCGCGCAATCTGCCCACGGCTCGAGGCAAGGCTTTGCGGGTCCGGTTGCCAATTGATGGGATCGTAGCATAGATATAGTGCTCATCTTCATCAAGAATGATTCGAAGGGAGGACGAAACCCATGATCTATCGTCGCGGCCTGCTCGGAGCGTCTGCGGCCCTGCTTGCAGCGCCGGCGATCGTCCGGCGTGCCGGCGCGGCCACCGGTTTCGATTGGAAGCAGTTCAAGGGCCAGCATATCGAGGTCAATCTCTCCAAGAACCCGCGCAGCGACGTGCTGCAGAAGCACCAGAAGGAGTTCGAGGCGCTCACCGGCATCAGCGTAGGCTCGGAACAGGTGCCCGAACAGCAGCAGCGCCCGAAAGCGGCGCTGGAACTCGCGGCGGGGCGGCCCAGCTTCGACGTGATCATGGTGTCGCTGCACGTGTCCAAGCGGCTGTTCGGCCGTGCCAAGTGGCTCCTGGATATGCGGCCGTTGCTGGCGAACCCCACGCTCACCGCGCCCGATTATGATTTCGCCGACATGAGCCCGGCCGCGGTGCAGGCGGCGACGCAGCCGGACGGACGGATGGATTCACTGCCGATCAACCCGGATCTCTGGTTGGTTTACTGGAACAAAGAGATTTTCGCTGCCAAGGGCCTCGCTTTCCCGCAGACGATGGACGCGATGCTCGACACGGCGCGCAAACTCACCGTTACGTCGAAGGGCGTCTATGGCTTCGTTGGACGCGGCCTGAAGAACGCTAATGTCCCGGTGTGGACGAGCTTCCTCTTGGGCGAGGACCAGGCGACCGTCACACCGGACGGCAATAAACTGCTGACCGACACGCCGGAAGCGATCTGGGCGGCGACGCTCTATCAGAACTTTATGCGCGAGACCGCACCGCCCGGCAGCATCGGCTTCAATTGGTACGAATGCCAGACGACCTTCGCGCAGGGCCGCGCCGCGATGTGGCTCGACGGCATCGGGTTCTCCGCCCCGCTGGTCGATCCGACGAAGTCGAAGGTCGTCGGCAAGGTCGGCTTCGCGCCGCTGCCGAAAGGTCCGAAGGCGCAGCATTCAGCCAGTTTCACCGATGCGATGGGCATTCCCGTGGCCTCGAAGAACCATGGCGCCGCCTATCTGTATTGCCAATGGGCCACCGGCAAACCGATCGCGGAGGAGATTCTGCGCACCGGTTCCGGCACGCCGGGCCGGCTTTCGGTCTATCAGGACCAATCGATCGTGCAGAAAAGCCCGTTCGGCCCCGAGTGGTTCGCCGCCGCCGAAGAGTGCCAGAAGATCGCACGGCCGGGCCTGCCGGAGATCGTGCCGGTGACGGAGTTCCGCGACACGTTCGGCATCGCGCTCACCAACATGATCACCGGTGCCGATCCCGCTGCGCAATTGCGCCAGGCCACGGCGGAATTCCAGCCGGTCCTCGACAAGTTCGAACCAGAGCTGACGTGGCCGGCAGCCTGACCGCGACCGCCGCCATCGCGCCGGGCAGCGGGCGCCGGGGCTATGCACGGCGTTACTGGGCGTTCGCCGTGCCGGCGGCGGCGGTCGTCGTGGCGGTGATCGTCTTTCCGTGGCTGTTCACGCTGTTCATGTCGGCCCATGAGTGGCAGCCGAGCGGCGCGATCGACTACGTGGGCCTGGCCAATTTCCGCCACTTGTTCGCCGACCCGAATTTCGGCTGGGCGGTGCTGCGCACGCTCTATTTCACCCTGATCGCCGTCACTGCGCCGGTGGTGATCGGAACCTACGCGGCGTTGTGTTTCCATCGCCGATTTCCGCTGCGCGGGCTCGCCCGCACGGTTTTCATCATGCCGATGATGGCTACGCCAGTCGCCGTGGCGCTGGTGTTTGCGATGATGTTCCATCCGCAACTCGGGGTGCTGAACTACCTGCTGACTTCGATTGGTCTGCCGCCGTTCACCTGGGTGTTCTCGGAAAGCACAGTGATCCCGACGCTCGCCATGGTGGAGACATGGCAATGGACACCGCTAGTGATGCTGATCGTGCTCGGCGGGCTAGCCTCGCTGCCAGTCGATCCATACGAGGCAGCGCTGATCGACGGCGCGAATACCTGGCAGACGTTCCGCCACATCACTTACCCGCTGCTCTGGCCGTTTATCGTGGTCGCAACCGTGATCCGGACCATCGACGCACTGAAATCCTTCGACGTGATCTACGTTATCACCCAGGGCGGCCCGGGCAGCGCCAGCACGACGATCAACCTCTTCCTTTATAACGAGGCGTTTGCCTACTATCATCTCGGCTATGCCTCCGCCGTGACGATCGTTTTCTTCGCGCTGATCGTTGCGGTCAGTCTGGTGCTGCTGATGTTACGGCAACGGGCGCAATGGCAATGAGGCCGGGACGCACGACGAAGGGCCGCATTCGCCGCCTGGGCGGGACGCTGGGGCTGTGGTTCTCGATCTTGGTGTTGATCTCGCCGGCGCTGTTCGTGTTCCTGTGGATGTTGTCGCTGTCGTTGAAGAACGAGGTTGACAACATGGCGTTCCCGCCGGTGTTCGTGCCGCACCCGCCGACCTTGGCGAATTTCGTCAAAGTCTTCCAGGAGAATAATTTCCTGGAATACACGGTGAATTCGCTGATCGTGACGTGCAGTGCGACCTTTGTGGCGCTCCTTGTCGGCGTGCCGGCGGGTTACGGCATTGCCAAGGCGAAGGCGATGAAGGTGGCGGCGCTGATCCTGATCGCTCGGGTGACGCCGGGCCTGTCGTTCCTGGTGCCGTTGTTCATCCTGTTTCAGTGGATCGGGTTGATCAACACGCTGACCGGCATCGCCATTACTCATCTCGTGCTGACAGTGCCCATCGTGGTGTGGATCATGATCGGTTTCTTCGAGGGGCTTCCCGGGGAAATCGAGGAGGCGGCGCTGGTGGACGGCGCGACGATCTGGCAGGCGTTCCGCCACGTCGCCCTGCCGTTGTCGCGGCCCGGCGTCACCGTGGCGCTGATCCTCGCCTTCATCATGAGCTGGAACAACTTCCTGTTCGGCATCGTACTCGCCGGACGTACGACGCGGACTTTACCGATCGCGGTCTATAACATGCTGACATTCGAGCAGATCAGTTGGGGCCCGCTGGCGGCGGCGGCGCTGGTGGTGACTGCGCCGGTTCTGCTCCTGACCCTGCTGATCCAGAAAGAAATCGTGGCTGGGCTTACGGCGGGTGGGGTGAAGGGCGGCTGACGATCCGCAGAACTTCGCCGATCGCCGCGGCCAAGTCTTCGGATTGGAACGGTTTGTTCAACGTGCGATAACCCTGGTCCGACCAGGACCGCAGGGCGTCGGCATCGACATATCCGGTCATAAACAGGATCGGCAGGTTCGGGTGCAGGCACCGAGCGGCAGTCGCTAATTGGCTGCCGTTCATGTTCGGCATTGCGAAATCCACCAGCAACAGGTTCGAACGTTTGATCCGTTGCGAGCCTCGAGAGCGCAGCGGGGCCGCTCTCCACCGCAACAACTGCGTGGCCCAGATCGATCAGCATCTCCCTTGTCAGCTCGCGTACCGCGGCGTCGTCGTCCACGAGCATGATGCGCAGGCTATCGACCGAAACTGCGGGCGGGAGCGGCTGCTCGATCGACTCGATGTGCTGCGAGAGGCTTCGCGGCAGGTAAACGGAAACGATCGTACCCCGTCCGAGCGTGCTTTCCAGCGCAACAGTGCCGCCGGCCTGGCGGGCAAAGCCGAAAACCTGGGGTAGCCCGAGACCGGTGCCTTTCCCCGGCTCCTTGGTGGTGAAGAATGGTTCGAAGGCGCGAGCGCGCACCTCCGCCGACATGCCCTCGCCGGTATCACCGACGGAAAGCACGATGTAATCGCCCGGCGACAGCGACGCTTCATCGTTGCCTGCCGGTTCGATCGAGATGTTGCGGGTGCTCAGCCGGAGCTCGCCTCCGGATGGCATGGCATCGCGCGCGTTCACCGCAAGATTCAATAGCACCACTTCGAGCTGAACGGGGTCAGCGATTGCCGGCCAGAGCGTCGGGTCAAGCGCGAGGATGACGTGGATTGCCGGGCCGAGCGTCCGCTCGAGCAGCTCCTCCATGCGCCGGATCACCTCGTTGACATCGACCGGGCGCATGGTCAGGTCCTGCTTGCGCGAGAAGGCCAGCATCTGCGCGGTAAGTTTGGCCCCACGCTCCGCTGCCTGCACCGCAGTTCCCAATAGTTTCAGCGCTCGCGGATCGCTGATGCGCCGCATCGCCAGTTCAAGCGAGCCCAGCACGGCCGAAAGTAGGTTGTTGAAATCGTGCGCTATGCCGCCGGTAAGCTGGCCGAGCGAGTTCGAGCTTCTGCACCTGGCGGAGCTGTGCCTCCAGCTCTTCCTGCTCGGTCAGGTCACGCGCAGTGCTGACGATAAGCCGCTCGCCATCCTCGGTTTCGACCGGAACCGGCACGAACACGACGTCGATCGTGCGGGTGCGTCCGGCGAGCGTCCGCCGCGCCTGATAGCGTTGCGACTGGCCGGTACGCAGGCAGGCGCGCAGATGCCCCAGCGGCACCTCCGCCTGCTCGGCGCCCAATATGTCGTCGACACGGCGACCGATCACCTGCTCGCGTATCAGACCGTAGGCCCGCTGACAGGCAGGGTTGAGATCGACATAAACGAAACTGCCATCTGCCTCGGCGCGGAACAGGCTGAGCCAGTCGAGCGAGATGTCGAAGAAGGTCTGCAGCCGCGCGCGGCTTTCGGCGAGCTGGCGGGCCCGCCGCTCGGCTTCCTGTTCCAGCCGTTCATTGAGGTGGCGGAGCCGCTCCTGGCTTTCCTGCAGCGCCGCTTCGGTGCGTTTGCGCTCGGTGATGTCGATATTCAGGCCCAGCATGCGCGCCGGGCGGCCTTGCTCGCCCGAAACGGCGCCCTGGGCGAGAATCCAGCGCTCTTCGCCATCGGGGCGAATGACGCGGAATTCGTGCGAGAACGGGCCGACCTGCGCCCTCAGCCGGCGGGTCTCGGCATCGACCACGTCGGCGCGGTCGGCGGGATGCAGAACCCGCATCCAGGCCTCGTAGAGATGCTCCGGCGGCGTTGCCGGATCGACTCCCAGGACCCGGAACATGCCGCTGGACCAGCGTATCTGGCCGGTGCGCAGGTCCCATGCCCAGGTGCCGATTCCCGCGGCTTCCTGCGCCAGCAGGAGATATTCCTCGGACGCGCGTAAGCGCTGGGCCGCTTCGACTCGGTCGGTGATGTCGCGCCAGTAAACAGACACACCGAACGCCGAGGGGTAGAAGCTGACCGATACCCAGCGGCCGACAACCGGGGAGACCTCCTCGCTGGTGATGGACTCACCATCACGTGCGCGGCGCAAACCAGTTTCTATCGGGGTTCCGATGATCTGCGGGAATTTGTCCCAAATGGTACGGCCGATCACTTCGTCCCAGGAAAGGCCCCAGAACGTCAGCGCGCGCCGGTTGACATAGATGAACCGCCCGGACGTATCGAGCGCGTAAAAAGCGTCGGCGATGCTCTCCAGGATCGCGCGAGCGTCGGCAGACAGAATAGAACCGGCCCGGTCGGTTGTGCCGTTGACGACCGCTTGTGTCTGCACCTCGGCCTCGGAGCACATGTTGCACGTTTGGCCAGCCAATTATCCGTGTCAAGTGGTAATCATCGATGCGGTTTCACCCCTGGCGGCTCTCCGCCTTTGACCGGTTTCGCGGGATCGCGGTACCCTGGAGGCCCTTCGGTGAACAGGGACAACCGTGCGGGTCTCGCCGGAACGTTGGTTGAGCGTGGCGGCCGTCTTCGCGGCGTTCGTGGCGTGGGAGCTGATCGCCGAGCTTCGGCTCGTGCCGTCGGACCTGCTGCCCGGACCGAGCACAGTGGCGGCGACCTTCCTCGATATCCTCCGCAACGGTTATCGCGGGACGACCCTTCCGGAGGATATCATCTCTACCCTTTATCGTTGCGGTGCGGGTTTCCTGCTTGCCTGCTTGCTCGGCATCCCGCTCGGTCTGCTGATGGGCTATCGGGCCAAGGTGGGCTCGGCGCTCGATCCGATCATCCAGTTCATGCGCCCGCTGCCGCCGCTCTCTTACCTGATTCTGCTGATCCTGTGGCTCGGCACCGGAAACGGCTCGAAGATAGCCTTGCTGTTCCTCAGCGCGTTTCCGATCGTCGCCAGCAGCGCCATGGCGGGCGTGCGATCCGCGCACCAGCAGAAGCTGCAGGTCGCCCGCTCGCTGGGCGCCAATGAATGGCAGGTGTTCCGCTTCGTCATCATGCCCTCGGCGCTGCCGCTGATCTTCACCGGGGCGCGGATCGCACTGGCTGTGGCATTCTCCACCGTGGTCGCGGCGGAGCTGATGGCAGCCACCGACGGGCTCGGCTGGATGGTGTTCTCGGCCAGCCATTTCCTGCGCAACGACGTGATCATGATGGCGATCATCCTGCTGGGGCTGCTCGGCATGCTGCTGAACCGGGTGGTCCGCGCCATCGACGGGGCAGTCATTCACTGGCGCGGGGTGGAGTGATCCGGATACCCTCGCTGCGCTCCTGGCTCGGCGCGCATTGGCCGTTGCTGTTGTCGCTGGGCCTGATCGCGACGGCATGGACTGTCGCAACGCAGCTCGATCTGGTGCGCGACATTTTCCTGCCGGGCCCCGGTCTGGTCGCTTCGGCACTGCTCGATCTGCTGCAGAACGGCTACAAGTCGCGCTCGCTCTGGACGCATGCCGGACTCAGCCTGGAACGGGTGCTGGCCGGCTTTGTCACCGGCGCTGTCGCTGGTACGCTGCTTGGTCTCGGCATGGGATATAATCGCAAGGTCGAAGCGGCGTTCAGCCCGTTCATCGAGTTTCTGCGCCCCTTGCCGCAGCTTTCCTATCTGGTGCTGCTGATCGTCTGGTTCGGCATCGGCGAGCTCTCGCAGGTGCTGCTGCTGTTTCTGACCGCGCTACCCGTCTCGGCGGTTGCGGCGATGGACGGCGTGAAGAGCACGTCCGTGCAGCGTGTGCAGGTGGCGCGCACGCTGGGCGCCAGCGAATTCCAGATCTTCCGCCATGTGGTGCTGCCATCGGCATTGCCGGAAATCTTCACCGGGGCGCGGCTGGCGATCGGAGTGGTGTATGCGACACTCATCGCCGCCGAGATCATTGCCGGCAGCACCGGGCTTGGCTGGATGATCCTGGATGCGGGGCGATTTCTGCGTTCGGATTATGTTTTTGTCGGTATCATCCTGATCGGGCTGATGGGACTTGCGCTCGACCGGGTGCTGCTGGCGGCGGAGCGGCGGGTGGTGCATTGGGCCGGCAAGGCCTAACACGCTCAGGAAGACAAGAACGGGGAGACAGAAGCAAATGGGACAGCCAACAACGATCGGACGACGCCGGATCATCCAGGCGGCCGGCAGCGGACTTGCGCTGCCGTTCCTGGCGATCGGCGGTGCCCGGGCCAAGACACCGGAGCAGATTCGCGTGGCGTTCTTCGTGGAGACCAAACCGACAATGATTGCAAAAGGGGAGGGCTGGTTCGACCAGATGGCCGGGGCAAAAATTCAATGGAGCGAGGCGGGGAGCGGGGCGGAAATCAACACCGGCATCGCCGCCGGCAGCTTCGACCTTGGCTTGGCGATCGGCTCCTCGCCCACCGCCGCGGGGCTGAGTCAAAGCCTTCCGTATGAACTGATCGGCATGGTGGATAATATCGGCCCGGCTGAAGACATGGTGGTGCGCCGATCCGCCAACATTCACAACCCCGCCGATTTCAAGGGCAAGAAAGTCGCCACGCCGTTCGGCTCCACATCGCATTTTCGCCTGCTGGGCTTTCTGGCCGTCAACAAGCTGACGCAGGCGGATGTAACGGTGCTCGATATGTCGCCGAACGCGATGGTGGCAGCCTGGCATCGGGGCGATATCGACGCCGGCTATGTCTGGGCGCCGGCAAAGTCGAAAATGCTTGAAGACGCCGGCGTGCTCTATCCCACATACAAGGAGCTGGATGCCGCTGGTTACGTGATTGCCGACCTGATCGTCGCCACCAAATCGTTCAGCCGGGATTATCCGGACGCTGTGGTGGGATTCCTGAAGGCCTATGGGGGGGCGCTGGCAATGTGGAAGGACAAGCCCGATGAAGCAGCGCAGATCGTCGCCAAACAGGCGGGAGTGACAGCGGATGTGGCGAAACACGATATGGAGGAATACGATTTCGTCACCCAGCGAGACCAACTTTCGCCCGAGTGGCTCGGTACGCCAGGAAATCCGGGCAAGTTCATCGCCGTGCTGAAACGCACCGCCGACTTCCTGGCACAACAGAAGAGCATCCGCTCCGCCCCGGGGCTGGAGACGTTCCAGAAGGGCACGAACACCGAGTTCCTGCAACGTGCTGTTGCAGGATAAGGTTCCGCAGGTTGGTCCGGTTGGCGCGCAGGCTGCGACCGGACCACCTTTCGTCGCGTTTTCGGATGTCACGGTCCAGTACGGCGCCGGTCCCGACGCGGTGCGCGCGCTGGAGCGGGTGGATCTAAGCTTCGGCCGGGGTGATTTCGTTTGCATCGTCGGTCCGTCCGGTTGCGGCAAAACGACGATGTTGCAGACGTTGGCGGGGTTCATCCGGCCCACTGCCGGCCGCGTCACGTTGCACGGGCAGCCGATCACCGGGCCGGGACCGGACCGCGGCGTCGTGTTTCAGCAGCCGGCCCTGTTTCCCTGGATGACCGTTGCCCAGAATGCCGGCTTCGGACCGCGGATGCGCGGCGCCGACGCCGCCACGCGTACGGCGACTGTGGAGACATATCTCCGCACTGTCGGCCTGTGGGAATTTCGCAACCGATATCCCTATGAGCTGTCGGGCGGCATGCAGCAGCGGCTGGCGATCGTGCGCGCGCTGGCGAACGATCCGGAGCTGTTGCTGATGGACGAGCCCTTCGGCGCCCTCGACGCGCTGACGCGCGAGCGGATGCAGGAGGAACTGCACGCGGTGTGGCGCCGTACGGGAATGACCGTGGTGTTCATCACCCACAGCGTGGAGGAAGCGGTGTATCTCGGCACGGATGTGGTCGTCATGTCGCCGCGCCCGGGCCGCATCGTCGAGCACCTGAAGGTGAATTTCTGCCGGCAACCGGCGGGACGCGACATTCGCGCGATCAAATCGAGCCCGGAGTTCGTGGAGGCGCGTGAGAGCGTGTTGTCGCTGATCTGGCGGATGGAGGTGTGAGCTAGCCGTTCACCACCGTACCGCCGTTCGGGTGCAGCACCTGGCCGGCGTTGGGGTGTCTCCACGCGGGCCAACGGCGGGACAGGCGGGCCGTTGCATCACGGGGAGCACGTCTCGAGGGGTTCTACAATCCGCGCCGCCGTCATTCTTCGATTGGATATCTCTCACGGATCCATACGAGCCTTTCCTTCAATCCGCTACGTCCGCTCTTGAATGCCGAGCGGAGACCTCTATTTACCATCCCGCTGGATGGAAATGGGATGGTGGTTGATGGCGATCGTTGGACCTGAGCAGCCCTCGAAGGCAGCCGATACCGAAAAGATCACCATCAATCTCGGCTTTGTCGATCTCGGGCACATCGACCTGATGGTTGCCGAGGGTTTCTATTCGAACAGGACGGACTTCATTCGCACGGCCATCCGAAACCAACTCGAACGGCACACCGAGGTCGTTCGAAAATCGCTAACGCGGCAGAGTCTAGAGCTCGGCCTTCGGCACTATAGCCGACAGGCTCTTGAGGATGCACGGGCCGCTGGAGACCGACTGCATATCAACGTGCTCGGGTTGGTGACCATTGCGGCAGACGTCACGCCCGACCTGGCCCGTGGCGCAATCGCGTCAGTAACCGTGCTCGGTGCACTACACGCCAGCCCCGAAGTTCGTAAGGCACTTGCCGACCGCACGCGTTGAGCATGTGCCTGCGATCCCAAGGCGCTTCAGCTGCTGGGATTACGACACGACGGAAGCCGATTTTCGGTTCCGAACGGGAATGCCCTGTGGGGTTCCCTGCACGAGGTAGCAAACATGATTGATAACCTGCCCAACAGACTTGGCGGAGCCATCGAACTCATTGGTGCGGGCCGCCTGACGGATGCAACGGTCGCTATCCAACGCATGCTCGGCGGATTGGCGGAAGGATCGGGCGCCATCGATCTGCAAAGCGGGCACGAGCCGCCTTTCCTCGACGGGGTGGCCGAACGGATAAACACGACCCGGCATGGGGGAACCAGCGCTACACCGAAGCAGGCACGAACTTTTCTCGGCAAGATCCGATTGAGGGACTTGGTTCGCGTCAAACCCAACGTCCCGTCAGCATCGGTGACCGTGCCGGAAGGCGCGCAGTTTCTAGCAAGCACTTTTTCAAACGAAGCCGGAAGCCGTCCCTACAAGCTGTATGTGCCGAGCGGATACTCCGCTGGAAAGGAATTGCCGCTCATCGTGATGCTGCACGGTTGCACACAATCCCCGGACGACTTCGCCGTGGGCACGCGCATGAACGATGTCGCGGAGGAGCGTAACATCCTGGTCGTATATCCTGCGCAGATTTGCTCGGCGAACATGCATAGGTGCTGGAATTGGTTCAACGAGGAGGATCAAAGGCGTGGTGCCGGTGAGCCGTCGCTGATCGCGGGGATTACCCGCCAGGTGATGGCCGACTACACTGTGGATCGGAAGCAAGTCTTTATCGCCGGGCTGTCGGCCGGGGGTGCGGCTGCCATGATCATGGGCGACACCTACCCGGACATTTACGCTGCTGTTGGGGTTCACTCGGGACTTGCCTGCGGAGCCGCGCGGGATATGCCCTCAGCGTTCAACGCCATGCGCCATGGGGCACCCGGGTCGGTATCCGGCTCGCCGCGGCGGACGGTCGTTCCAACGATCGTGTTCCATGGAGACGGAGATACGACCGTGAACCCGCGGAACGGCGACGCCATAGTGGCGCAATCGGTAGGCGGCGCCCTGCTCGGAAAGCGGGTTGATTATGGACAGGTGGTCGGGGGCCATTCTTACCGTCGCACCGTGGGTACCGACGCTGCCGGGCGCGCAGTAATCGAGCAATGGATCATCCATGGCGCCGCGCACGCTTGGGCGGGCGGCAGCCCCGCAGGCTCATATACCGATCCGCACGGACCAGACGCGACAAGGGAGATGGTCCGGTTCTTCTTGGAAAGCGAGAAGATGTAGACGTATAATATATTACATCATCTCTTGCCTTGCTGAGCAGTGATCAGAGATCAGCAGATGATTGGTTGGCCAATGAAAGTACGCGGGCTGGTCTAGTTTCTCCATTGTTCATAGCAAGTCAAACGGGTACATACACGAAGCTGTCAATGAGTGCTGCCCTCATTGACCATATGGTTTGCTCAAGTGGGTCAATTGGCTCGCTGGTATTATACCACGCTTGCCCATATAGCCAACCCAGGAGTTTCGGGTAGTTGTTTTCGTCTCCAAGAATCGGGGCACTTGCCGGGAGTCCCGTTAATTGCGACAGCTGCGGAGCTGAGCCTTGGTTCACGGAGATGCCCCGGTCTGGGCGCGCAAGTGCAATCAAGCGTGCGGCGGTTGCTGGCCCGAAGCCATCCAACTGCCTAACCGAGCGAATTGCCTGGACAGCAGCTTCCAAAAATCATCGCTGATCTGTTGCATCGATCACCGCTTGAAGAATCTGTCTGATTCCGGTCCGGATGCTACCATGCTTATAAAATGCGCTGACAGCGCTGGGCGCTCCATGCATATTGCCCAGTAGTCCCCATGCTCCGGAGGCATCCCGAGTTTCTATTCCAAGGAGGATCCTTTTTTCGGTTGCCGTAAGATTGTCCCAATCTGCACGGATGGCTGATATCATTGCCATTGGAGATTGTGTCGACCCAACTCCACTCGTCGCTGAGAACAGAGAAGCAATGGTTAAATCGTTGTCTCGCCCAGTATCCGTCCAAGGAGCGGATCGCATGGACATATAGTTCCCACGACATATTGGGCTGCAGAAGCCCTAACCGTGAACCGATCTTTTCTAAAGATCCGCCTTCCGGCACGGGATTACCGGGTGGGCGGCTCGGGGCTGGCGGGCTACGTCTCCAGTGTTGCTCGTACTGATCAATGATGGCACTAGGGTCACCTGGAAGGCTGTCCCAAACAGTCTCGAACCATTGCAAGCTCGTGCCGTCGTCCTTGAACTCATTAATGAGCTCGGAATTGTATGTGAAACCTTGCATGGTCAAATTCGAGCTACCGATCCAGCAGGTTCTTTCGCTGAATCGGTGGAACAGATAGAATTTAGGATGAAAGATTCCAGTGGCTGAACTGGCGATCCTCAGTTGAACCCGAGCTTGTTGTTGTAGAGACCGCAACGCGACAGGGTTCGTGCCATTGCCCGATAGACCGGCTATAATGCGGGTGCCCAGCATTCACTGCTCAGACCTACGAAGTAGCAATTCTAACGCTCGCGATTGCCCAAGCCAAGCTACGGCAATATCAAGGCGGTCCGAAGCGTTGACATGCTTGCCAAACGCGCCAAGCAACTCGGCGGTGGTCAGCAATCTTATAGCGGCACCGTACGGCTCTCAACGACGTCATCGTCCTGATTACACCATACGCATCGACCGAAAAAGTCCTTGACATATTTGATGACGGATTTTGCCGCATCTGGTCGATTTGCGGAATGCAACCGAGCGTTTCCTATGCTGGGCTTATCGCCGCTGCCAGCATGCAATTGTTCGCCCGCAGATACTCGCCGTTCTGGCTATTGCTACAGCCCTAGACTTCGGCGTGCCGTGGTGGCCAACGCATCGGCGCGTTCGTTCATCGCATCCCCGGCATGGCCGCGGATCCAGCGCCAGTCGATCTCGTGACGGGCGGCGGCGGCCAGCAGACGGCGCCACAGATCCATGTTGGCGACGGGATCGCCCGCGGCATTGCGCCAGTTCCGCCGCACCCAGCCGGTGTGCCAGCGGGTCACGCCGTTCTTGAGGTACTCGCTGTCGGTATGCAGCACCACGCGGCAGGGGCGGGTCAGCGCCTCCAGCGCGGCGGTGGCGGCGGTCAGCTCCATGCGGTTGTTGGTGGTCGCCGGCTCCGCCCCGGACAGCTCGCGTTCCTGGCCGCGGAAGCGCAGCACCGCGCCCCAGCCGCCGGGACCCGGGTTGGGCTTGCTCCCCCCGTCGGTCCAGATTTCCACCGCCTCAGCGGCCGGCGGAGGCGCCTCAGAGTCCGTAGGCATGCTCGTCCCGCGCCGCCAAGTGAAACCGCAGCCGGCGCAGATACTCCATGGGGTCCTTGCGGGTGACCAGCGCCCCGGGCGGCGTATTCAGCCAATCGAACAACCGTGTCAGCAGAAACCGGATTGCCGCGCCTTGGCACAGCACCGGCAGTGCCGCCCGTTCCGCCGCGGCCAGCGGACGGATCGTGGCGTACCCCCGCAGCAGCGCCCGGCTCTTGGTGACGTTGAAGGAGAAATCCGGCTCGAAGCACCACGCATTGAGGCAGACAGCAATATCGTAGGTCAACAGATCGGTGGCGGCGAAATAGAAGTCGATCAAGCCGGAGACCTTGCCCTCCAGGAAAAAGACATTGTCGGGGAACAGGTCGGCATGGATATGCCCTTCGGGCAGCCCGACCGGCCAGGACGCCAGGATGCGCTCGAGCGCGCTGTCGAGTTCCGGCGTGAGGCCGGACATAATTTCGTCGGCGCGCGGGCGAGCGCGGGCCAGCAGGGGCGCCCAGTCCTCCGGCCCGAGCGCATTGCGCCTGGTCGGCGCGTAGTCCCGGCCGGCGACATGCAGCCGCGCCAGCGCCTCGCCCAGTGGCGCGCAATGCTCGACCCGCACACGACGCGGCCAGACGCCGGGCAGAAACGTGGTGATGGCGGCGGGACGTCCTGCCAGATGCCGCAGCGCCTCGCCGTCGCGGCCGCGCACCGGCAACGGGCAGACGATGCCCCGTTGCGCAAGATGCCGCATCAGGCCGAGGAACCAGGGCAGCTCTGCCGGATCGACGCGTTTCTCATAGAGCGTCAGGATGAAGTCGCCGGCCGTCGTGCGCAGCGAATAATTGCTGTTCTCCACGCCCTCCGCGATACCGCGGAATGCAACCATGCGGCCGATATCGTATTCGGCAAGGAAGCCCGCCAGAGCCTCGTCGGTGACCTCGGTATAGACCGCCATCAGCCCGGCGCTGCGGGCAGCTTGAAGGCGATCTCCTCGCGTGTGACCTGGCGTTCCTCGATGCAGAGCTCATAACGGCCGCGAAGCTCAGCGAGCAGGTCCTCCACCAGCGATTCCGGGGCGGACGCGCCGGCGGTAACGCCGAGCGTCTGCACGCCGCCAAGCAGCGTCCAGTCGAGCGCCGCGGCCTTCGGCAACAGGACGGCCCGCGCGCCCGCCCGCTCGGCGACTTCACGCAGGCGCTGAGAGTTCGACGAGTTCGGACTGCCGATCACCACGACAAGGTCGCATTCCGGCGCGATCGCCTTCACCGCGGCTTGCCGGTTCGTGGTCGCGTAGCAGATATCCTCCTTGCGCGGGCCTTCGATCGCGGGGAAGCGTTCCTGCAGGATGTCGATGATCTCGGCCGCGTCATCGACCGAGAGCGTGGTTTGCGTAATGAAGGCGAGCCGCTCGGTCTGCGGCGGGGTGACGCGCCGGGCATCCTCTGCATCCTGCACGAGGGTCATCGCGCCGGGCGGAAGCTGACCCATCGTGCCCTCGACCTCCGGGTGGCCGGCGTGGCCGATCATCAGGATGTGCCGGCCTCGTTTGATGAAGTGACGCTCGGCTTCGCGGTGCACTTTGCTCACCAACGGACAGGTCGCGTCGAAATACGCGAGCTGCCGGCGACGAGCCTCGACCGGCACCGCTTTCGGCACGCCATGAGCGGAGAAGACGACCGCGCCGCTCTCCGGCACTTGGCCAAGATCCTCGACGAACACGGCGCCCTCCGCCTCGAGCGATTCGACGACCGTGCGGTTGTGCACGATCTCGTGGCGGACATAGACCGGACGGTCGCGACGCAGCGCCTGCTGCACGATGCGGATGGCGCGGTCGACACCAGCGCAGAAGCCGCGGGGGCTGGCGAGCAAAACACGCAAAGGAGGCTTGTCTGGCATCGATCATTCACGCACCGCCGCGACCGGCGGCTCTCTTTTGCAGTGCGGGACATATGGTGCGGGCACCGCTGGTCGCAGCGGGTGATTGTCGCTCACGGCGCCTGCCGGCACTATGCCCGACGTGCCGCCCCGCCCACGATGACCGGGGCCTTCCCGGCCCCGGAGGTGCCTGATGATCCATCGCTGTCTCTGCGTGTTGCTGCTGGTGGGGTTGGCTAGTCTGTCCGGCTGCGGCCCTGGCCGCGACCAGTTCGCGCCCGCCTGCCCGCAGGCCTCGCTGCTCCCGCAGGCTGCAGACCTCACGCGCTACCGGCCGGGCTCGGCGCACGATCTGACGGATCTCATGCTGCAGGGGCGCGTCGTCACGGTTGCGGGTAAGTGCGAGCCCGGCCCCAACGCCAATCTGCTGGACACCACCGTAATGGTGACGATGGAGCTCGACCGCGGCCCCGCCGCGCCGGGTCGCACAGCGGACGTGACGTATTTCGTGGCGGTGGCGCAGGGTGAACAGATCCTCGACAAGCGTGTTTATGCCAACCGGGTGGCGTTTCCGCCAAACCTCGACAAGGTATGGCTGACCGGCGATCCGGTGTTCATGCGCCTGCCGGTCAGTGCCAGCAGGTCCGGCGCTGCCTATACGATTTGGGTGGGGTTCCAACTGACTCCCGCGGAGATGGCCCAGAGCGGGAAGCCATAGCAACGCGGAGTTAATCGTTCCTTGATACACTCGTATGCGGCTGCTCGACGGGTCGGGGAGAGGACACGTGAGGAGGACGTTGCGGTCGAAGAGGCACGCCGGTGTAGTGACAGGGCTCTTGTGGCGACGGCGCGTCCCGACGAGGTCTACGACGATACGCTGTCCCTGACGATCGGCGGCGACCGGATCGAGCTGTTGCATGGCCGGGGTGAGACGGACGACGCCACCTTCGTATGGTTGCGCGACCGCTCCAGCGCTACATGCCGGATTGGGCCGCCCTGCGCCGGATGCAGGCGTTCTACTAAGACGCTCTCGCTGATGAACCAGGGCCGTTCGCTGGACGAGATCCTGCACGCGGTGTCCGCGCCCGCGGTCGAGTTGGCCGCCGAACTGGCTTCGCTGGCGGGCGGCGCGGGCAAGCTGGCGCAGCGCCCCGCGATCCTGGCCGAAGACGGCCGGACCCGGCTGGCCGCGCACCTCGCGGAACTCGCCGCGACAGCCGCCGCGAACGACAAGGCGATTCAGGCGACGCGGGCCAGCGTCCTCGGGCGCTGCAGGGCGCGCGAACCTTCGCTGATCGGCAAGGCAATCTTTGCCGCCTCCCAGCGCGACGCAAAAGGAGCGATCCGTTTCCTGAACCCGGGGTCCTGGCGCCCGAAATACCAAGCGGCCAATAGCTCGACTCAAGAGACCGTGTCATTGCGAGCGTAGCAGTGTGTCAATCTTTTCGCCAACTGGTATAAGGGCTGACATATTCGTCGCTGGATCGTAAGCAATCGTGCAGGGTTCGTTGCGCCGATGTCGGCTCTGCGCATGGTGGCCTGATCGTCGAGCAGCAGGTCACCAACCAGGTGGTCGATATGGGCCTGCTGACCGAGACCGCCGAACCAGCGAAGGAGATACTTGGTGTCGAGACGATCGAGGTCGTTGCGGACCGGGGCTACTTCAAGATCGAGGATATCGAGGCCTGCGAGAAGGCCGAGATGGTGCCTTATGTGCCGCGCCCGCAGCGCGGTCGCTCGGTCAAGGCGGATCTGTTCCGCAAGGACGAGTTCAAATACGATGCCGAGACGGACAGTATTATCTGTCCTGCCGGGCAGCGTCTTCAGCCCTATACGTCGTCGCTCATGCGCGGGCTGAAGAAGATCAACTACGCCAACGGCGCCGCCTGTCCTGTCTGTCCGCTGCGCTCGCGATGCACGGGCAACCAATTCCGCTCGGTGTCGCGGTTGGAGAACGAGGCCGTGCTCGACCGGATGTCCGCTCGGTTGGTGCAGCGCCCTGACATCCTGCACCAACGCCGCGCGTCGGTTGAGCACCCGTTCGGTACGATCAAGCAGTGGATGTATCAGGGGGCATTCCTGATGCGCGGTCTGGAAAAAGTTCGAGCCGAGTTCAGCCTGACTGCACTCGCCTACAACATCCGGCGGGTGCTGAACCTCAGCGCCTTCGATGAACTGATGGCAGCGGTGAAAGCGGCTCGCGCGATTGGCCGGCCGGATTGGTGCCAAGTTCCCCTTGGCAGAGCGCTTTTCACACGGTCTGCCCGGTTTTTGACTACGAGATCGGTATCCGTCGTGCCCTCGCTTAGGATTTCGAAAATGATCGTCGGGCCGGCAACGACCGTGTCACCCGGCGCCACTGGTTTGCAGATGACGAAAGCATCCGGGTAGCGGTTCCGGCGGACGACCTCGACCTTCAGATCGCTGCCGCACGGTTGGCAGGGCTTTCCACGTAGTCGCGCCGTCAGCACGAAAAGAAGGTTTCGCTGGATGGCCGAATGTGCGGCAGTGCCGCCGGGCATCGCCACCGGCTGAAATCCATCGAACTCATAACGAAACTCCTGCCGTTCTTCCCAGGCCAGGAATTGCTGGAGCGTCATGGGTTTGCGCATGCTACGGGTACGGTCGGCAGCTTCTCCCGGATGCCGATCCAGAACAGCAGCTTGCGTTTGCTCGCCTCATCCGCGTGTGGTGTCGTACCGACGAATTCGCCGCCATTGGCTTCGATCACCCGGCGTGAAAACTCGTTGTCGTCATCGCAGGTAACCAGCACTCGAGCGAGCCCTACCTCCGCCGCGACCGGCAGCATCAACGCGAGCGCCCGCGTCGCATACCCACGCCGCCGTTTCCACGGCACGACGGCATACCCGATATGGCCGGAGACATGCGGCGGCAGGTCCTCCGTGCCGGGCACCAAGCGCAGGTTGATCGAGCCGCAGAAATCGCCGTCCCACATCCACAAGACGCGGCCGGGCAGGCGGGTTACCTCCTTGCCGCCCGGCAGAACGATCGTCCCGCCGCCTTCATGCCGATTGAGATCGCGCAGAAACGCCTCGGGATCGGCACGAATGGCGGTAAGCTGCTCGCCGCTGACATCGCGCGAGGTGTTCGGTGACCAGCCGGCTTCCAACGCGGCGGCATAGGCCGGCAGGCGGTCCATCGTGGGGGGCAGTAGGGTCAGGGCAGCGGCAGCCGGCGCGGGCAAAGCTTCACTCCACGGCAACGTCAGGTCGTTCTCGCAGCTTGCACGGCTCCGGTCACACGCCTATGAGGAGCCGCCAAGGTTCGCAAAGGCTTTCGGAACCATGGCATTCGATACAAGGCCCGATCCACCCGCCCCGCCCCGCATCGACGAGGCGCTCGCTTTCGATGACGTCCTGGTCGTGCCCGGCTACTCCCAGGTCCTGCCCACCGAAACCGATACGCGAACGCGCTTCACCCGCGATATCCGCCTGAACGTGCCGCTGATCTCGGCGGCCATGGATACCGTCACCGAAAGCGAGATGGCGATCGCCATGGCGCAGCTGGGCGGCATAGGCGTGATCCACAAGAATATGGACGCGGAAGCGCAGGCGGCGCAGGTCCACCAGGTCAAGAAGTTTGAATTGGGGATGGTGGTGAACCCGGTGACCATCCATCCCGACCAGACCCTGGCTGACGCCCGCGCCTTGATGGCCACCTACAAGATCAGCGGCATCCCCGTGGTGGAGCGGGACACTGGACGGTTGGTCGGCATCCTGACGCATCGCGACGTGCGCTTCGCCACCGATCCCGGGCTGCGCGTCTATGAGCTGATGACCCGGGAAAACCTTATTACCGTCAGCGGCGACGTGGGTGCGGAGGAAGCAAGGCGCCTGCTGCACCGGCACCGCATCGAGAAGCTGCTGGTGGTGGATGAAGCCTATCGGTGCATCGGGCTGATAACCGTGAAGGACATGGACAAGGCGCAGGCACATCCGCTCGCGAACAAGGACGAGCTGGGCCGGCTGCGCGTCGCCGCCGCCACTGGCGTCGGCGCCGCCGGCGCGAATCGGGCGCGGGCGTTAATCGCGGCGGAGGTGGACGTGATCGTGGTCGATACCGCGCACGGCCACTCGCAGGGCGTGCTGCAGGCGGTGGAAGCGATCAAGAGCTTCTCCAACGCGATCCAGGTCGTAGCCGGGAATATCGCCACGCCGGAAGGGGCAGTTGCCCTGATCGAGGCGGGCGCGGACTCGGTGAAGATCGGCATCGGCCCGGGCAGCATCTGCACAACCCGCGTGGTCGCCGGCGTCGGCGTGCCGCAGTTCACCGCCGTGTTGGAATGCGCCGCCGCCTGCCGCGAGCGCGGCGTGCCGGCAATCGCCGATGGCGGCATGCGGGTCTCAGGCGACATCGTAAAGGCGATCGCCGCCGGCGCGGATGCCGTGATGGTGGGTTCGCTGCTGGCCGGCACCGACGAGGCTCCGGGCGAGGTATTTCTGTACCAGGGGCGGTCGTACAAGTCCTATCGCGGTATGGGCAGCCTCGGCGCGATGGCGCGCGGCTCGGCCGACCGCTACTTCCAGCAGGACATCAAGGACCAGTTGAAGCTGGTGCCGGAGGGGGTGGAGGGCCGGGTCGGCTACAAGGGGCCGGTCGCGCAGGTGGTGCACCAGCTTGTCGGGGGGCTGCGCGCCGGCATGGGCTATACCGGCGCCCGCACCATCGCGGAATTGCAGTCGCAGGCGCGGTTCCGCAGGGTTACCGGGGCGGGGCTGCGGGAAAGCCATGTGCATGACGTGGCGATCACCCGGGAAGCGCCGAATTACCGGCAGGATTGAGTGCCATGGTCAGCGCGGTCATTTTCGATGCCTATGGCACGCTGCTGGACGTGGACGCGGCGATGCGCCGGCACGCCGGGCGGCTCGGCCCGGAGTGGCAGCGCATCAGCCAGGAATGGCGGACCAAGCATATCGAATACACGTGGGTGCGCTCGCTGGCCGGCCGCTATCGCGATTTCTGGGCTCTGGCACAGGAGTCGCTGGCCTATGTGGCGGTGCGCCACGGCATCAACGATCAAGCGTTGCTGGCTGACATCCTGGGCGCCTACCGGTGCCTTGATCCCTACCCCGAAGTGCCGGCGGTGTTGCGCGGCTTGCAGGCGCGGGGCATCCGCCGGGCGATCCTCTCCAATGGCGAGCCGACCATGCTGGCCGAGGCCGTCAAGGCCGCCGGCATTACCGCCCTTCTGGATGCCGTCCTCAGCGTAGATGCGGTGCAGGCCTATAAGCCCGATCCGAGGGTTTACCAACTGTCGGCCAGCCGGTTCGGCGTGCCGCCAGCGGAGATGGCGTTCGTCTCGTCCAACCCGTGGGACGCGTTCGGCGCCGGCGAAGCCGGGTTTCGGGTATTCCGGGTGAATCGCACCGGGCTGCCCGACGAATATGGGCTGCGCGGCACCGTCTCGGAACTCGCCGACCTGGCCGGGCTGGAGCGCGCACTCACCTGACTCCTGCCGCCCGCCTGGCTGCCGCCATCGATCTGTTGATAGCGATCGAGGCCGATCCTCGGCCCGCAGATGCGGTCGCCAACGAGTTCTTCCGTGCGCGCCGCTTCATCGGCAGCAACGACCGCCGGGTGATCGCCGACCGCGCCTGGGGTGTTCTGCGCGAATGGCGCCGGCTGTCCTGGTGGCTTGCCCAGGGGGCCGAACCGACGCCGCGGCTGCTGGTCGCCGCCTCGCTGCTGCTGCATGGCGGTAGCTTTGCCGCGCTGGACCAGGCATTTTCCGGCGGCCGGTTCGCCCCCGCGGCATTGTCTGGCGAGGAACGGACGCGAATCCAGCCATTGGCCGGCCATACACTCGAGCATCTGGCCATGCCGGACGCCGTCCGTTACGAAATCCCGGATTGGCTGCTGCCCCGGCTCGCCGAAGGCTTCGGCCCGGCACTGGCGAGGGAATTGGCAGCTTTGATCGAGCCGGCGCCGCTCGATCTCCGCGTCAATCTCCTGAAGACCACCCGCGAGGAGGCCCGGACCGCATTGGCCGCCGAAGGGATCGAGGCCCAGCCAACCCCGCTCTCCCCCTGGGGGCTGCGTGTCGCCGGCCGCCGTCCGGTCACCACGGGGGCTGCTTTCCGTGCCGGATCGGTGGAGATCCAGGACGAGGGCAGCCAAGTCGTCGCCTTGCTCGCGGATGCGCGCCCGGGGATGCGTGTTGCCGATCTGTGCGCCGGCGCGGGCGGCAAGACCCTCGTTATGGCCATGATGATGGAAAACCGCGGCCATATCCTGGCCTGCGACGTTTCCGCGCCGCGGCTGGAGTCGGCCGTGCGCCGGCTGCGCCGCGCCGGCGTGCACAATGTGGAGCGGCACTTGCTCGCGCCGGGAGACAAGGTTCTGAAGCGCCGCGCCGGCAGCTTCGACCGTGTCCTGGTGGACGCGCCCTGTACCGGCACCGGCACCTGGCGGCGCAACCCGGACGCCCGGCGCCGGCTCATTGAGGCGGATCTGGCCCAGCTTGTGCCGAAACAGGCGGCCCTGCTGGAAACCGCCGCAAGACTGGTTCGCATCGGCGGCAGACTGATCTACGCTACGTGCTCGTTGCTGTTCGAGGAAAACGAGGCGCAGGTGTCGGGCTTCCTCGCCGGTCATCCGGCATTCGCTGTCCGCCCCTGTTCCAGGGGCGATTTCATGACTTTGACACCGGCGAGGGACGGCACCGACGGGTTCTTCGCCGCCGTGCTGGAGCGGCGCGCGTGATCGGGATACGGCGTGCGCGCACTGCCGACGCGGTGGCGATCGGCTCGGTCCACGTCGCGGCCTGGCGGTCCGCCTATCCCGGCATCCTGCCCGACAGCTTCCTGGCGCGCCTCTCGGTGCCGCGCCAGGCAGCCCATTATGACAGTGCGATCCGCGGCGGCGTCGGCGTGCATGTCGCGACCGCATCCGGTGTCGATGTGCCCCCAGGTTCGGGACCGCGCGTCATCGGTTTCGCCACCGCCGGGCGAGCGCGCGCCCCGGCCTTGCACCTGGCGGATGGTGAAATCGAGACGCTGTATGTGCTGGATGATTGGCGGGACCGCGGTGTCGGCCGGCGGCTCATGCGCGCTTCGGCCGCGTTCCTATGCGAACGCGGCTGCCGGTCGGCCTATCTCTGGGTGCTGCGTGACAACCCCAGCCGGTGGTTTTACGAACGCCTCGGCGGGCGGCCGGCGGCCGAGCAGGTGATCCGTGTCGGCGGCCGCGGCGTCGTGCAGACCGCCTTCGTCTGGGACCCGATCGAGCGTCTGTTCGCCAGCGCCCAAGCATCATAACCGCAACCTGATCGCACCGTTTCGCGTTCCCACCTGTCAGTGAAGGAGGGTCGTGATGCGGAAACTCGGTGTTCTGGCCGGTGCGCTCGTGGTGGGTCTGACGGCCGCGCCGATGGCCGGCGCACAGACGGTGCCGCTGGTCTATGCGCAACCGCTGAACCAGAACGCGGTCGCCATGGTGCAGCAGCGCATGCGGCAGGAGGGCGTCTATGGCGGCCGGATCGACGGCCAATGGGGCCCGGACAGCGTTGCTGCGTTGCAGCAGTTCCAGCAGACGCATGGTTTACAGCCGAACGGGCAGCTCAATCAATCGACGCTGACCTCACTCGGCCTGACGGCGGACCAAGTGCTGGGCACGACGTCGGTGGCTGCCGTGCCGCAGCCCGTGCCGCCGGTTGCGATGGCGACACCGACCCCGCGCGGCGTGCAGGAGGTGCAGTTGCGGTTGCGCCAGCTCGGCTTCTACCACGGTGCCATTGACGGCGTGTGGGGCGCGGAGACGCAGTCCGGGATCTCAGCTTTCCAGCAGGGCCGCGGCCTGCAGCCGAACGGGCAGCTCAATCCGGCGACGGTGGCGGCTTTGGGGATTAATCCCAACGGGCTGTTCGCGGCGCGGTAGGGTTTCTGACGTTTGGGGTCACGCTTGGCCCGCTTAAGCGGCGGTCCGCAGGGGCGGTCTCATCGGCATCTCGTTTATCGGCACATGGGAGTGCGGGTCGTCTGGTGAGATGGCCGGGTTGGCGTATTCGCGGTCGAGGGCAGTGAAATGGGGCCGTCGGCGGTGCGGAGCGCTTCGACCAGATGGTTCCCGGGCGGGCCGAAGGTGACATTTTCGGGCAGGCCTCCGTTGCGGCGGATCAGGGCGGCCCGCTCCGGGTAGGTGATGGCGTATTGCTCGGCCCCGGCGAGCAGGTCTGGCTGCGGTTCTTCCATTAGTTCACGGTCCGGCGGTGGCTCCGGTGGTGGCAGCGGCTGCGCTGCTAACGGCCGTGCGTGCGGTTCCAGCGCCTCGGCCATGAGGCCGAGGGCGCAGTGCTCGGTCCAGGCGGCGCGATCGCAGCTCTCGTTGGTTGACTCGCGCTTCTCTCGGGCGGCCTGCATGCGCAAGAGCAGCCGCAGCACGCTTTGCTCCTGGCGCATCATGCTGTTGGCCTGAGCACGGCATTTCATTGCCCATTCGGGCGAGATGTCGGGCTGCTGCGCGAGGCGGAAGCCATGCTTCCACTGCTCGGAGGCAGCGACGTAGAGCGCGGCGACATCGGCCTCGGCGGGGTTGGCGGGACAGAGCGCCGCGATGCGGGCAATAAGGGCCTGGTTGCGGCGGATGAGATTCTCGGGGTCGTCGGTGAGCGGCGGAGGCAGCGTGCCGCGCAGCCTCTGGACGAGCTGATGGTAAGTGGTGGCCGGAAGCTGGAGGGCGAGATCGCCTGGGTTCTGAATGGACATGGCGGGAGGGTGGTGTTAGACATGCTAAACTTCAAGGGTTGGTGTCACTATCGGATGGATGTCGTAACGAGCGATTGCTGAGACTGCGCCGTATGACGGCATCGCCGCGCCTTTCTTGGCGGCCATGGCGTGGTCAGGGTCCCTGCCCGCGCTTTGCGGGTCGGACGCAGCGCGAGGCCTTGAGGGCGCCACGGCCGCCAAGGCACGCTCGGAGCGCCGGGATTCAGCGGGCGGCTCGGATAGTGTCCGGCAGCCAGAGGATCCGCGGCTGCGCGGGAACAAGGAGTCATGCCGGGGGACTGCTGGGATAGAACCTTCAGTCGGGATAGCCGCTGACATCGCCTGGGCGGCCCTGTCTCAGGACCGTTCTCAACACGCTCGGAGTTTTGTTGCTGGCGACGTAATGTTCGATCTTGGAGGTGCGGAATGGCGGCTTTGGGCAGTCGGGACGCCAGACGGACATTTCGCGGAGGCAGGTATCGACCCAAAGCTGACGCCTGCCGCTGGTGGACGAGGTCCCCATCGTGGCTGAAAGGGGAACCGCAGCTTTCGGCGATCCACGAGCTAGACCGAACATCGGGGTTGAAGGAGTCTGCCAGTCGCTACCGGCCTTGAGCAGACATTCGCACCGGATTCTGCGCCGCCTAAAGGTTGATTTTGTGTGGGTTTGCAAGCCATGCAAAATTCTTGCGCTCACAGGCGGCGCCAGAGAGGAAAACGCAGATGGGGAGGCGGGCGCTCGACAGTGCCTGCCGCCTTTGACCTGCCGCTATGCCCCAACTCCTCCACCTCGGCCGTTCTCAGCGTCGGAGGGCTTATTCGGCCATCTCCGAGATCGATTTCACCAACCTCACCCGGCTGGCTAGAGCCGCCGTGACGCATTGAACGCGACCGTCAGTTTCCCTGCGTCGGCGTTGTCCCGGAAACCGGCCGCCCCTTGTCGCCGCTAACCTCGACATCCTCGCGACGGACCGTATCCTGCACTTTTTCCGTGCGTTTGGTCTCCTCCTTACGGATCGCCACTTCCTCTACGACGCGCGCCGTTTTTGCCACTACCGGGACTTCCTCCGTCTCGTGCACTTCGACCACACGTTCTTCAAAGGCCCGTCCCGGCGCACTGGTGGTTTCGATCGGGCGACGCCGCTCTATCATCACGCGCTCCCCACGCAGGGTGACGTCCTGCTCGACCGGCCGTTCAACGACATAACGGCGCACCCGTGTTACGCCGCGGTCTACCACTCGCTTGCCTACTTCGAGCTGCTCCTCGGCCAAGGGGATGACCTCCTCCGTGCCAGATGCAGAAACGGGGGGCGGTGCGTTGTCGGCGACCGGAGTGGACCCGGGAGTGACGGTGCCCAAGGAGGGAGGGACTTCGGTGGCTGCAAGGCGACCTGATTGAGAGGACAGCTCCGCACCTGAAAGACCAACGTCTGTTTCGTCGGTCTCCTCTTCCATTTCAAGTGGATGATGCCTTTCCAGGATCGTCACTACCTGATAAATCGTGGAGTCATCCTGCAGCACTACGCCGAGAACTGCATTGCCAGCGCGCGCGCCCTGTACAAACCGTTCTTCGTCACGTGGATAGTAGGAATAGGTAGTTTGGCTGCTGGCCTCCTCACCCAAAAGCCAAGCCCAAGAATCCGCCTCCCGAGCTGGATGTCGTGCTGCTAGCGGCCCCGCCGGCCGTCGTCCCCTCGTCGGAGTTTGGTCGGTAGCGCCGGATCGCCGATGCCGGAAGGTCCGCAGCTTCTAAATCCCGCACCGCCGCGTCGGCAGCGGCCTCGGTCTCGAAGATCGCAACGATATGTTCGGCCATTGCCTGCTCCTCCTTAAAGAGATTTGTCGTTCGCCAAGGAACAGAGCGAGGCCGTCGCCGGTTGCTTCAAGTTCCTGCCAGGGATCAAGGAAAGCGTGACTCCGAGCGGTTCGCGGAGGAAACGCCTCCTTGATCTGACGGATGCTGAGGCGAACCGTTTCGTATCGTGCTGCCGCCAAGGCTGCGCCGCATCAGGATGTCTCTCCAGGTGATACGCGCGCCCGCGCCACGATCCGAAGTTCCTTCTCGGCGGCACGTTGGCGAGAGATCGCGGAACTGGGCGGCGATCAGCAACCGGGAAACACGCGCGGGGGATTTCGGTCGGCTGCGCCGTAACCTGCTGCCAAGTCGGCGCGAAATTCTTGCAGACCGTGTGAAAACTCCCCCGCAACGGATTCCGGCGCGGCGCGGGTCTGTGTTAGAATCGGGACATGGCGCACATCACCGGTCATGACCGTTGCCAAACCCTGCTTCTCCCCGAATCGCTGGACGACTATGTCGGCCATGAGAACCCCGTGCGGTTCATCGAGGTGTTCGTGGACGGGCTGGACCTCGCCACCGCGGGGTTCGCGCATGTTCAGGCGAAACAGACCGGCCGTCCTGGCTATTTTCCCGCCGATCTGCTGAAGCTTTACATATATGGTTATCTGAACCGCATCCGCTCCAGCCGCCGTCTCGAAGCCGAGACCCACCGCAATATCGAGGTGATCTGACTGCTGCGGCATCTCAAGCCCGGCTTCAAGACCATTGCTGACTTCCGCCGCGACAACCGCAAGGCCTTCCGCCCGGTGTTCCGCCAGTTCGTGCTGCTGTGCAAGCAGTTGGACCTGTTCGGGCGCGAGCTGCTGGCGGTGGATGGGACACGGATCAAGGCCGTCAACAACAAGGACCGCAATTTTACTCGTGCGTCGCTGACCGAATTCATCAAGCTGGCTGATAAGAAGCTCGACGATTATCTACAGCGTCTCGACCGGAGCGACGCTGCCGAGCAGGGGACAAGCGGCTCACGGGTCAAGAACCTGGCGGAGAAGATCGCGGCAGTTCGCGAGCGGCGCGAGCGCTGCAAGGAGATGCTGGCGGAGCTGGACCGCACCGGCGAGAACCAGCTCTCGCTGACTGATCCTGACAGCCGGGCGATGGCGGCTCATACGCATGTTGCGATCGGCTACAACGTGCAGGTCGCAGTGGATACCAAGCACAAGCTGATCGTCGAGCAGCAGGTCACCAACCAAGTGGTTGACATGGGCCTGCTGACCCAGACCGCTGAACCTGCTAAGGAGATACTTGGTGTCGAGACGATCGACGTCGTTGCGGACCGCGGATACTTCAAGACCGAGGATATTGAGGCCTGCGAGAAGGCCGGGATGGTGCCTTATGTGCCGCGCCCGCAGCGCGGTCGCTCGGTCAAGGCGGGTCTGTTCCGCAGGGACGAGTTCAAATACGATGCCGAGACGGACAGTATTATCTGCCCTCCCGGGCGGCGTCTTCAGCCGTATTCCTCATCGCTTCTGCGTGGGCTGAAGAAGATCAACTACGCCAACCGCGCTGCCTGCCGCGACTGCAAGCTGCGGTCGCGATGCACGGGCAACCAATTCCGCTCCGTATCGCGGCTGGAGAACGAGGCCGTGCTCGACCGGATGTCCGCTCGGTTGGTGCAGCGCCCTGACATCCTGCACCAACGCCGCGAGTCGGTTGAGCACCCGTTCGGTACCATCAAGCAGTGGATGTATCAGGGGGCATTCCTGATGCGCGGTCTGGAAAAGGTCCGAGCCGAGTTCAGCCTGACGGCGCTCGCCTACAACATCAGGCGGGTGCTGAACCTCAGCGCCTTCGATGAACTGATGGCAGCGGTGAAAGCGGTTCCGGGCTGAAAACCGGCGGCCCCGCGGTTGGCTGGAACGTCACGCGCGACGCCTCATTCGCAGCCTGGGCGTCTGCGCTGTGCCGCTCAACGCGCGATTGGCCGGCCGGATTGGTGCCAAGTTCCCCTTGGCAGAGCGTTTTTCACACGGTCTCCAGGAGTATCGCGCCACGGCGTCGGTCCAGCGCTACGTAATGCTGGACCAGACGAACGCCGCCGCCATTGTCTTTCGCCGCAAGGACGATGACTGGGTGAGCGAGATCATCGCCGGTGACGGCGCCGTACTGCGGATGCCGGAAATCGGCGTCGATGTGCCGTTGGCGGAGCTTTACGAGGGGGTGGAACTGACCGGGACCGTAGACACCGGGGAGGGCGGCTGAGGCGCGGTCAGAACCGGGTCATTCCGGGATCGAGGCCGAACAGCACGCGCCCGACCGGCTCCAGGTTGGCCATCGGCGCGACGGCGATGTGCTGCCCGGCCGCGTGGATATCGCGGAAGCATCGTTCGAGCCGGTTGCCCTCGAACAGCGACGATCCGCCGCCGAGCGCATACACCAGATCGACCGCTTGCATCGCGCATGTCGTCGCATGGCAGGCGGCGAGCCGTACCAGCGCACGGCTCTGCATCGGGATCGGTCGTCCGGCAAGCGCATCCTGGCAGACCCGGTCGATCTCATCGAACAGGTAGGCATGCCCGGCGCGTACCGAGTGCCTCGGCGCGTGCCCGGTCGGTCTGGGCGAACGGTTTCTCGCGCAGCACCGACTGCGATCCCATCGGCGTCTTTGCTCCGGCAATTTCGTCCAACGCCTCGATCGCCGCGCGGGCGATGCCGAGCGTCACGGTCGCGATGCAGGCAACGAATGTGCTGGTCATCGGCACTGCGTAAAGCGGACCGGGCTGACGCGGCACCGGAGTGAAACCCGGCAGCGGAATGGTCCGTTTCTCCGGGACGAACAACTCGGTCACCTGATAGTCGTTGCTGCCGGTGCCGCGCAGGCCGCCGACATGCCACATATCGATCACCTCGACGTCCTCGCGGGGGAAGATCGCAAGACGAAGGTCCGGGCTGCCGTCGCCGGTACGCCGGGGCGCGTCGCCGATATGAGTGATGCAGTTGCCGAGAACCCACTGGCTGTGGCTGATGAAACTGCCATAGCCCCACTTGCCGGTGACGAGATAGCCGCCATCGACCGCGACGGCCTTGCCGGTGGGATTCAGCGTGCCGACGAGTACCGAGCGCCCAGAGCCGAAGATTTCGCGTGCCACCGTCTCGTCAAGTGCGCCGGCGAGGCGGCCGTATCCGGCGGGGATGACCGGTACACCAACCGACCGATCCGTCGAGTCGGGACAGTTCTTCGATAACTGTAAGAAACGACAGCGGATCGAGCTCCGGCCCGCCGAGCGCGCGCGGCAGCCACATGCCGAACAGGCCGCCTGTGCCGAGGACATCGACCAGTTCGGGCGGCAGTTGGCGCTCGCGATCGAACCTCCCGCGCAGTTCGCCGATCAGTGGCGCGAGGTTGCGCGCGGTTTCGAGGTAGCTGCAGGCTTTGGCTTCTTTTGCCATGACGAGGTACCCAGGCGGCTGACGCAATTTTGCATCCGGCTCGGGAGTGTTGTCACGGATGCGGCAGCAATCTGTTGGCTTCTTGGGCCCTTTCGTCGATGGGCATACCGAGCTTGGCGACGACATCTAGAAGAGCGAAAGCTGGTCCTCGGCGCGCGCGGTTTCGTCCGCCGGAACGGCGAAGCTGGTACAGTCCAGGCCTTCCCGTGCTTCATCGAGACCCCACTGGCGGGCGGCTCGAGTAAAGCGGCGCAGCAGCAAATCGGCATACACCCCGTGTCCCGCCATCCGATGGTGGAAGCGTGGGTCGGACAGGGCGCCCGACCGCGTCTCCCGTATCAGGCTCAGCACATGCCGTGCGCGGTCTGGGAAGTGGGTCGCCAGCCAGTCCTCGAACATCTGACGCAGTTCATGCGGCAGGCGCAGCAGCACGTATCCGGCATGACGCGCCCCTGCCCGCGTCGCCAATTCCATGATGCGTTCCATCTCGGCGTCGTTCAGGCCGGGGATCATCGGGGCCACCATCACCCCGGTGGGTACTCCCGCGCGCGACAACTCAGCCATGGCATGCAGGCGGCGGGTCGGGGTCGCGGCACGGGGTTCCATCCGACGCGCCAGCGCCGAGTCCAATGTGGTTACCGAGACATAGACCCGCGCCAGCCGGCGCGCTGCCATGCGCACAAGGATATCCAGATCGCGCAGCACGCCGGCCGATTTGGTGACGATGCTGACAGGATGGTTGAACCGATCCAGCACTTCCAGGATGGATCGGGTCAGCTTCAGCGTGCGCTCCACCGGTTGGTACGGATCGGTGTTGGAGCCGAGCGCTAGGCTGCGCGGTATGTAGCCGGGCTTGCGCAGCTCTTTTTCCAGCAAGGCCGCGACGTCCGGTTTAAAGAGAAGCTTGGTCTCGAAATCGAGGCCGGGCGAGTAGCCCAGATAAGCGTGGCTAGGCCTCGCGTAGCAGTAGATGCAGCCGTGCTCGCAGCCGCGATAGGGATTGACCGCCCGATCGAAGCCGATGTCGGGTGAACTGTTCCAACTGATCGCCGAACGGGTCGCATCGCGGATCAGCTCGGTGGGAAGCGGTGGCAGTTCGCCGAACTCCCCCGTCAGGGTTCCCCATCCATCGTCGAAAGCGCCGCTCGTTTGAGGGTCGAACCGCACCGGAGGGTTGAGCGTCGCTCCGCGACCCCGGCGGGCGAGCGTCGGCATAGCGGGGCTCGGGTCGGCCTCAGCCAGGCCCGAAATCGCGAGCGCCTCGACCCCCGACAGGTCCCGTTCGACTGTCCGCATGACTGCCTGTTCCCCGTTCGTTCGAATCGGACTCTTGCAACCCCTTCGGGTCCTGTCAAGAACGAACAGAGAACTGGGACGATTGTCCGGTTGGCGAGGCTTCATTCTCAAGCTGAGCGTTAAGTTCGGCCCCCAGCAGGACGACGTAAGCGGTCAGGTAAAACCACAGCATGATGCCGACGACCGCAGCGATGGGTCCATAAGTCGCGCCGAAGCTCGCCAGATTGGCAACGTAGAAGGTGAGCAGCACGGAAACCACCAACCACAGGAGCGTGGCGACCGCGGCGCCGGGAACAATCCGCTGGCCGCTCTTACGGCGACGTGACGGCCCGATACGAAACAACGCTGCATTGGAAGCAGCAACGAAGGCGACAAGCATTCCCAGCGCGGCGCCGTGAATCAAGGCAGCGCCATGCGCCGTCCAACCGATAAAATTGATCACCACAGGGATGAACACGAGCACCGCGATGCCGAGCACGGCCACCAGCATCGCGGCGAGCGTCATGCCCAAAGCCACCATCTGAAAGCGGAGAAAGCTTCTTTGCTCCGGAACATTATAGGCGACGTTGAGTGCCGAGAGCAGAGATTTCGTGCCCGTAGCCGCACTCCAGAAAGTGACCACAGAGCTTACGATGAAGTGGATTCCGAGCTGCGCCGGTGGTTGGCCCACGAGGTCGTGCACCCGGTCGGCGATCAGGGCAAAGGCGGCTGGCGGCAGCAGCCCGCTAAGATAACGAAGCTGCGGTTCCACATTGGCGGAGTTGAACACCAGCCCGTAGAGCGCGACCAGAGTGGTGATGGCAGGAAACAGCGCCAGGGTGGCGTAAAAGGCGCAGCCGGCGGCGGCCATCGACCCGCGGTCAGACACCAGCGCCTCGAAAGTGGCGACCAACATGCCACGCCAGTCGCGCCACGTGCGCTGGCGTCGATGCCGGCGCCCTGCGGCGGGCCGTAACGGCTGCCCCGCTCTGTCGGGCTGACTGTTCACCCTGTTCGCCTCCCCGGAAGCTTCCCAAACCGTTAACCGCGGTCGTTCGCAGCGGTTTTTTCGATATAGGGGCGGGTTTCGCCTTGCACTCCCAGGGTGGGGGGCCTATGTGCGCCCACTACGCAGCAACGCACGTGCCTCTGGCCCTCGTGGTTACGCAACGACGTCAAGCGTTCTGGCAACTCGCTTTGGTCGCTGGTTCGTTCGACCGTTTCGTCAACTGCGCCCGTCGCCTTTTAAAAGGCGGGCGTCCTGCAGAGGGAGGCCCGGTGCGATGACCCCGAAAATCGCCCGCTTCTTGGCTGACAACCAGCCGCCAACGCCGTGCCTGGTGCTCGATGTGGATCGCGTCGAGGAGAATTATCGCACGCTGCGGCACGCGCTGCCACTGGCGCGTATCTATTATGCTGTGAAGGCCAATCCCGCCACGCCGGTGCTGCAGCGGCTCGTCAAGCTCGACAGCGCCTTCGATGCCGCGAGCTTCGAGGAAGTCGAGCTATGTCTTGCCGCCGGTGCCGTTCCGGCCGCGATCAGCTTCGGCAACACGATCAAGAAGGTCTCGGCGATCCGCGGCGCGCATGCGGTCGGCGTGTCGCTGTTTGCGTTCGATTCCACCGAGGAACTGGAGAAGCTGGCGCGCGACGCCCCGGGTGCGCGCGTCTATTGCCGCATCCGCGTCACCAATGACGGCGCCGACTGGCCGCTGTCGCGCAAATTCGGCACCACCGTGGAGAATGCGCGGGAGTTGATGCTGCGCGCCGGCGATATGGGCCTCGACCCGTACGGCCTGTCGTTTCATGTCGGCAGTCAGCAGACCACCACCTCGGCCTACGACGTGGCGATCAGCCGCGTGGCGATGCTGTTCACCGACCTGACAGAGGCCGGCGTGAATCTGCGGATGATGAATCTGGGCGGCGGATTCCCCACCCGTTACCGGGACGACGTCCCCGAGATCGATCAGTTCGCCCAGGCGATCATGGGCGCGATGACCCGGCATTTCGGCAACGCGCTGCCGGAGATGGTGATCGAGCCGGGCCGCTTCATCGTCGGCGATGCCGGCGCCGTGAGCGCTGAGGTGGTGCTGGTCAGCCGCCGCGGCGAGGATCCGGTGCGTTGGGTGTACCTCGACATCGGGCGCTTCGGCGGCCTTGCCGAAACAGAAGGCGAGGCGATCCGCTATGCCATCAAGACGCAACACGACGGCACGCCCACCGGGCCGGTGGCGATTGCCGGCCCAACCTGCGATGGCGCCGACATCCTGTATGAGAAAGCCAACTACCGGATGCCGCTCGCGCTCTCCTGTGGCGACCGTGTGGAACTGCTGTCCACCGGCGCTTACGTGAGCACCTACGCGAGCCAGCGGTTCAACGGTTTCGCTCCGTTGGCCGAGCATTACATCTGACCGGAGCTATTTCGGCACCAACACGGCGTCGGCTTCGGCGCTCGCGTTTACTGGCACGTCCTCGGGCACCGCACTTGGCGGCGCCCCGGCTGCCATCGCCATCATCACGCGCGGCAGGGGCGTCGGTTGCGAGGAGACGAGGTTGACTCGTTGAAACGAGTCGAAGCGCAGCCCCAACAGCCCGGCGACCTCGTCCGCCTTGCTGTGTAATCCGCTCACTGCCTCACGCATCGCCTGATCGCGCGCCTTACGCATCGCCTCCGGCGAGAGCTGCCAGCCAAGATCGCTCATTGCCAGACCGCGCGCTTGCAGATCGCCGGCGAGCGTGAGCAGGGTCGGCCCGTTCTGGCTTCGAAGCACAATTGTCTGAGTTGCTTCCCAGCGTTGGGGCTGCGTTGGCTGCCAGGTCGTGTAGCCTTCGGTCGAAACCTCGATCCCCTGTGTCTGCCGCGCCTGCGCCAGTGCCGCGGCAATCGCTTTGTTGACCAGTTGCTGCGCGGCGGCGACGGTAGGCGCCACCGCCTCGGCACGCAGCCTCGCGACGAGTTCATCGGGGTGCACCATCACGGTTTCCGTATCCGCGAAATGCAGGATAGTCGTGGCGGCGGTCTGTGTTGCGGCCACGGCCGGCAACGCAGCAAGAATGGCGAGAGACCGGTGCATTGGCGCCTCCTTTCCGGCGCCCGGTTGACGGGCCGGTGCGCCGATGTAGCTTTGTTGGCGCCTTCGGGCTTCGCTCTGTCAATGTCCTTTGGCAATGCCCCTCTGGATCCCGATCGCCATCACCGCCGCACTGTTCCAATGCTGGCGTACTGCCGCGCAGCAGAAGCTGCGCAGCCTGCTCTCGGTCAACGGCGCCGGCTTCGTGCGCTTCCTTTACGGCGTGCCGGTCGCGCTCGGGTTCCTGCTGATGGCGCTCTATGCATCGGGCGCCAGCCTGCCGTCGCCGCGGCCGGCGATGTTGGCTTACGCGGCGGCCGGCGGACTGTGCCAGATCTTCGCAACGAACCTGCTGATTATGGCGTTCGAGTTCCGGAATTTTGCGGTGGGAACCGCTTATTCCAAGACAGAAACGGCACAGAGCGGGATCATTGCGCTGATCGTTCTGGGCGAGGCGCTGCGTCCGCTTGCCTGGGCCGGCATCGCGGTCGGGGGCGTGGGGGTGCTGACCTTGTCGCTGGGCGGACGCGGCATGCGACCGCGCGAATTGGTCGCTGCCACCGTCCAGCCGGCGGCCTTGTGCGGGCTCGCCGCCGGGTTCTTCTTCGCGCTGACAACGGTGTTTATCAAGCTCGCGTCCCAGGCTACCGCCGGCGGCGTGTTTGTGCGGGCGCTGTTCGTGTTATTTGTTACAACCATGCTGCAAACGCTGATGCAGGGATCGTTCCTCGCCTGGCGGCATCCGGCAGAGCTGCGCAAGGCGCTGACGACGTGGCGCAGTTCGAGCTGGGTTGGCGTCCTGTCGGCGGCGGGATCCGCCTGCTGGTTCACCGGCTTCACCCTGACCGATGTCGCCCTGGTGCGTGCGGTGGGCCAGGTAGAGGTGTTGTTCACCTTGCTGTTCAGCCGCTTCTACCTGCATGAACGTCTCCAACGCAACGAAATCGCCGGACTGTTGCTTGTGGTGGCGGGGGTGGTGCTGATCGTGATCAGCACACGCTTCTGACGCCGGCTTGCCCATAAGTTTTGAAGCGCTCGCGGGCGGCGGCGAGTTCAGCCCGCGTCAGCAGGCGCGGCGTGCCGGCGGCGCGGGCGAGCAGGTACTGTCGGCAGAGGCTTTCCAGGACGATGGCGTCGGTCATCGCCTTGTCGAGGCTCGGCGCGTGCACGATCATGCCGTGATTGGCAAGAAGGCAGGCGCTGCGGCCCTGCAGCGCGGCGACCGCGGCGCGCGCCAGCTCCGGGGTGCCGAAGGTGACATACGGTACGCAGCGCACATCGTCGCCACCGAACGCAGTGATCATATAATGGAAGGCGGGCAGCTTCTCGTTCAGGCACGCGAGAGCGGTGCAAGCCTCCGCGTGCGTGTGCACGATCGCCTGGGCGGCGGGGACGGCGGCGTAAATCGCCGCGTGCATCTGCCATTCGCTGGAAGGCTCGCCTTCGCCGGCGACGTCGTGCCCGACGATCTCGACAATGGTTTCTGCCGTGATGGAATCGGCCGAACGACCGCTCGGGGTGATCAGCATGCCTGTGGCGGTTCGCCGGCTGACGTTGCCGGCGCTGCCGGGGACGAAGCCGCGCCGGCCCAGTTCGCGATAGATGTCGGCAATCTGCTGTGCGGCCCGGTTCATCTTGAGCCAGGCACGCGGGCGGGATAACAGAGGCGCATGGACACGAAACCCTCCGGCGTCGTCTTCGATCTTGGCGGCGTCCTGATACATTGGGACCCGCGCCATCTGTATCGCAAGCTGATCCCCGACGAGGCGGAGATGGAGCGATTCCTGACCGAGGTGTGCTCGCCGGCCTGGAATTTGGAGCAGGATCGGGGGCGAAGCTGGACGGAGGCGTGTGCTGTGTTGCGCGAACGCCATCCCGGGCATGCCGAACTGATCGACGCGTTCCGCTCCCGCTGGCCGGAAATGCTGGCGGGACCGATCGAAGGCTCGGTCGATATCCTGCACGAGCTGAAGGAGGCCGGGACACGGTTGTTCGGGCTGACGAACTGGTCGCACGAGACCTTCCCTATCGCGCTCGAATTGTATGACTTCCTCGGCTGGTTCGAAACCATCGTCGTGTCCGGACAGGAACGGTTGGTGAAACCCGATGCGCGAATTTATCGGTTGTTGATCCAGCGCAGCGGGCTGGATCCGACCGCCCTCGTTTACATCGACGACAATCCGGTGAATGCCGCGGCGGCGACGGCGCTTGGCATGCACGGGGTGCATTTTACAGGTCCGACCGCGCTGCGGAGTGAGCTGATATCACTCGGACTTCTGGAGGCAGAGCATGAGCGATAAACCGCGTCTGGTCGGAATCAACCATGTGGCGCTGGAGGTGGGCGATATCGACGCCGCGCTCGAGTTCTACGGGCGCATCTTCGATTTCACCCTGCGCGGACGCGGCGAGCACCAAGCGTTCATCGATATGGGCGACCAGTTCCTCGCGTTGATGCAAACAACCGCGCCGCACGCGGACGCTATGCGGCATTTCGGCGTGGTGGTGAATGATCGCGCGCGCGTGCGGGAGCTTGCGGCGGCGGCCGGGGCGCGGATGGTGGACGGACCGTTCCTCGACTTCCTTGATCCCTGGGGCAACCGGATCGAGGTGATCCAATATGACGCCGTACAGTTCACCAAGGCGCCGCATGTGCTGCGTGGCATGGATCTTGACCTGGGCAAAAGCGAGAAGGCGCGGCAGGAACTTGCGGCCAAAGGCATGGCGGCACAGAACTGACCGGCCGTCATGCAGTTCGCCCTGAACCACATGGTGGCGCCGGGCCGCCGGTTTCGTGCCTTCAGTCAGCTTGCCGTGGATCTCGGCGTCACGGAGGTCGAGATTCGCAACGACCTGCCCGGCGTGGAGATCGCCGACGGCACGCCGGCTGAGACGGTGCTGCGTGACGCCCAGCAGGCCGGCGTGCACATCGCCGCGATCAACGCCTTGCAGCGGTTCGATGACTGGAGCGATGGGCGCGCCGCCGAGGCGAGGGCGCTGGCTCGCTACGCCCGGGACTGCGGCGCCCGTGCGTTGGTACTGTGCCCAGTCAATGACCCAGCCGATAATCGGGACGCAGCCCGGCGCACAGCCGACCTGCGGACCGCGCTTGCCGCACTCGGTCCGATCCTGGAGTTTGCTGGAGTGCACGGGCTTATCGAACCGCTCGGCTTCGCCGAGAGCGCGTTGCGCTCCAAGCGTGACGCGCTGCGGGCGGTCGATGCCGTCGGTGGTGGCGGCACGTTTTCCCTGCTGCACGATACGTTCCATCATGTCCTTGCCGGGGAGAGCGAGATGTTCCCCCAGCGCACTGGGCTTGTGCATGTTTCTGGGGTTGATGCGCACGGGCTCGCGTATGCCGAGATGAAGGACGCGCATCGCGTCCTTGTCGGAGAGGACGACCGGCTGGATACGCCCGGCCAGTTGCGCGCGTTATTTGCCGGCGGCTATCGCGGATTGGTTTCCCTGGAGCCTTTCGCCCCATTGGAGAACGTCGAGGCCGCGCTGCGGACCAGTCTGGCGTTGCTGCGCACCGCCGCCCCGTCCTGATACCAGCGGCCTTTTCTGTTGACCGCTCCGATCGAGCCAAGCCGCTGGTACCAGAGTTCTTGGTTTCGCGCGCGGCCGCCCCACCAACCCCGCGGCCATACCCGCGGCCGGGCGCGGCGGAAGAGTCACCGCGCCGGGCCGGGGGTATAACTACATCCCGCGCAGGACCGACTTGCCAATCGCCACGCTCGCGCTCATCGCGATGACGCTCGCCGCCAGCGTGTTGATGGCGATCCCGAGCATGGCGGCGGGAATCCAAGGTGGTTCGGGACGGGCAGGGCCGGCCTGTTGCTTGCGGCGCATGACGTTCTCCTTCTGAACCAACAACTCCATCACGGGGGGCCGGTTCCCGCAAGCAGTTACTAAGCCGCCCCGCGTCCCCTGGTGAAACTGAGCTGTTTGCGCCACACTCGCGAGCCATTCGGAGGGACGCGGGCATGATCAGCAAATTCGTTACCGTCTATCCTGGCCATGTGGACCTGCCCGATATGGGCCAGGACGCCACGCCGGCGAATGAGCGCCGCTATTCCAATGAACACCTGGCTTCCGTGTTCGAGAAGACCGAGGCCGTGGCCAGGACGCTGGACCAATTCGGCTGGGACACGCTGTGGCTCGCCGAGCATCATTTCCAGCACGAAGGCTATGAGGTCCTGCCCAACATCCTGATGGTCGCGGTGCATCTCGCGCATGTGACGAAGCGGTTGAAGACCGGCTGTGGGTTCAACATCACGCCGATGTGGCATCCGCTGCGCCTGGCCGAGGATTTCGCCGTGGCCGACATCCTGACCCAGGGACGCACCGTGTTCGGGGTCGGCCGCGGCTATCACACGCGGGAAGTGGAGACGTTCGGCGCCCCGATGCTCGACCAGAACGCCAACCGCGAGTTGTTCGAGGAGCAGGTCGAGATCATCTTCAAGGCGTTCAACAGCGAGTCATTCGCGCATACGGGCAGGCATTACACCCTGCCGCCGCGCGTGCCGTATCGCGGCTACGAGTTGAAGGAACTGACGCTGGTGCCGCGCCCGGTGCATCGCCCGGTTGAATGCTGGCAACCGATCGTCAGCGCCAGCCCGCGCGGGCTGGATTTCATGGTGAAGCACGGCATCAAGGGCGCGGTGGGCGGCGGCGCGGCGACGATGGCCGAGGGTCCGATCCATGCTTACCGGGAGGCCGCGGCGCGAGCGGGCCAGCAGCTCGAGTTGGGCGAGAACCTGACCGTGGGGATTTTCTTCCATCTGGCGAAGACGCGCGAACAGGCGATCCGCGAGATTACGCCGTTCTTCGAGGAGCATGTGAAAATGTTTGCTCCGTTGGGGTTCGTGCCGGGTGTTACGCCAGCGCAGGTGTCGGCGACGCAGCGGCGCGGCGGGTGGGCGGCGGCCGACGTGCCAACATTGGAGCATTACATGAAGCTGGGGTCGTGGTTCGCAGGGACGCCGGACCAGCTCATCGAGCATCTCAGGGCGATCGAGGGCCGCTTCCCGGGGATGCAGCATATCAACCTGAGCACCAGCATGGGCACGCCGAAGGCGGTGATGCTGGAGCAGTTCCAATGGGTGGCGGAAGCGGTGATGCCGGCGTTCGTGCCGGGCGCGCGCTGAACGGTTAACCGGGTAACGGTGTTCAATCCGCCAGCCGAGGGCCACCGCTGGCGCGACGCATCGCCGGCGCCAGGCTACCGGCGTCGAGGGCTGACGTTTCTTTGATTTTTAGCACGGAGAAAGCGCGGAGACCACGGTGATCACGGAGAAGGGTTATTATGCTTTTAGCGGAGCCTTTGACCGAATGCGTGATCGGGCTGGCGATCGAGGTCCACCGTCACACCGGTCCCGGGCTGTTGGAGTCCGTGTACGAGCAGTGCCTGTGCTACGAGCTGGCGCAGGCGGGGATTGTCTTCGCGCGGCAGGTCGCGATTCCCGTCGTCTATAAAGACGTACCGCTTGGTGACGGCTTCAAGGCGGATATCGTCGTCGCGCGTGAGCTCATCCTGGAGATCAAGGCCGTCCCGGCCATTCTGCCGGTCCACGAGATGCAACTCCGCACCTATCTCCGCATGAGCGGCATCCGTGTGGGCCTGTTGTTGAACTTCAACGCGCCGCGCCTGACAGAGGGCCTCCGTCGCTACGTGGTCTGATCCGGCGGCGGGAACCGCTCTCTCCGTGGTCACCGTGCTCTCCTCTTTCTCCGTGCGAGAAAAATTGCCGGTGCCGGCACAGCAGTGCTCGAGGGGCATGCTCTGGTCGAGCAGCAGGCGTTCACACAATTCGAGCGGCCATATCATGTCTGTATGCATCATTCTTTCCAACCAATAGAGCTTGCCTGGACCGTATCTTCCTCGACCCGCCCGGTCACTATAGCAGGGCAGCCATCGCGGAAGAGTTGGTTGCAGTCGAGCAGTTTCTTGCGGTCCGCTCGGGGCAGAGCATCGCCATCGAACCGGGCGGTTTCCTGCTCAAGCATCCCTGTCTGTGAAAGTCAGCAAGACACTGCATCGCATTGCGCATCACCTACGAGCGTTACAACGCTCCCCACAAGCTTGGCGCGGTCTGGTGGCCGATTGGTAACAGAACGGGCCTCGCTGATATTGTCACCCCAGAAGATTGTGCGAGACTGGATCCCGTGCATGAATTCGTTAAGCACCCTGGCAATTATAACCGCAGTGCAGGGCATGAGGACATTGCACGCCATCAGCCGACTGCGGTCACCCCGCGGCAGGTTAGTGGGGTTGAACATGAGCCCCTTCGTGAAATTCGTCCGGTCACTGTAGAGGAAGCAAGGAAGCGCGTTTTCTGCGCAAGCCACGTAACCCCTTACGCGGACCTCTTCCGACTAGCGTCTGTTTATCCAGGGTGATATCCTCCGCAGTCTGTGGCGGCTTGGCGTCGATTTTCGCATTTTGCGCTGCGATCGCCTGATGCGCCCAGTCGCTCATAAGAAAACCAGGTATAGCTTCGATGTCCGCCTGGTCGGTATGCCCCCATTGCATCGTCGCGGCTTGTGTCCGCGTAAGCGTGAAGCGGAAAAGCTCATGTGCGTCAGGCAACAGAAATCGGTCGATTGCGGAAGTCCCACTCGGAGGGGAGGAAGTGCTCAAGATTGTCATAGCTGGCGAAGAAGCGATCGTAGTCGATGTTGAGCATGTCTGTAATCGCAGGTGCTTGGCCCTCGACTGTGATCGCGATGCCAGGCGGAAAGTCAGCGGAGGCGGACAATGGCCAGCAAAGACACGCCAGCGCCAGGACGGCCAATGATCGAAACAGCATCTCACCCCCAGGGCTGGCGCTCTCTTAAAAGAAGGGACAATGCGAAGTCGAGACGTTAACCGGCGTAGGCGCAAGGATATCGGCAACAGGCGATACTGGCCGAGCTTAAACTCGCTGAAATTGTGAATAGGTGGGACCCCCGCAGAGACTGGCGGCTCCGCAGAACCTCCGCCCATCACCCCACCAAATGGCACGCCACCTCATGCCCGCGGCTCGGCGTGACCGTGCGCGGTTCCTGCTCGCGGCAGATCGGCATGGCGTGCGGGCAGCGCGTATGGAAGCGGCAGCCGGCGGGCGGGTGCAAGGCGCTCGGGATGTCGCCGGCAAGCCGCTCGCGCCGCTCCCGCCCGCGGCTGCGCTCGCGCGGATGGCGCGCCGGCACCGCGGCGATCAGCGCCTGCGTATAGGGGTGCAGCGGCGCGGCATACAGCACGCGCTTCTCCGCCACCTCCACGATCTTGCCGAGATACATCACCGCGACCCGGGTGGAGATGTGCTTCACCACACCCAGGTCGTGGGCGATGAACAGGTAGGTCAGGCCCAGCTCGCGCTGCAGATCGGCCAGCAGATTGACGATCTGCGCCTGCACGGAAACATCCAGCGCTGAAACCGGCTCGTCACAAACTACGAATTTCGGATGCAGTGACAGCGCCCGGGCAACGCCGATGCGTTGGCGCTGGCCGCCGGAGAATTCATGCGGAAACCGATCCCGTACGCGCGCCGGCAGTCCGACGAGGTCCAGCATGCGCGCGACCGTTGCGCGGGTTTCGGACCCGCGGTGCGCACCATGGATCAACAGCGGCTCCATGATGATCTCTTCCACCGACATGCGTGGATTGAGCGCGCCGTACGGGTCCTGGAAGATGATCTGCATCGCGCGGCGGCGTTCGCGCAACGCGGCGCCGGCAAGGCCGGTGATGTCCTGGCCCTCGAATTGTATCGCGCCGGCGGTGGGCTCGATGAGCCGGATCAGCAGGCGTCCCAGGGTGGACTTGCCGCAGCCGGACTCGCCAACAAGGCCGAGCGTCTCGCCGGGCGCGATGTCGAGCGAGATGTCATCGACCGCGCGCAGCGACAGGTGGTGGCGTCGGAGCAAGGAGCCGGCGCGGACGGGGTAGTGTTTGGAGAGGTTGGAGGCCGCGATCAGGGTTGGTTCAGGCAGATTTACGTCCATGGCGGGCCGCGGCTGTCCTCACCCGCCGCGCTTCGCCCAGCGACTGCTCGCGCAGAACGGGAAAGGTGGAGTTGAGCGGGCAATCGGCGATGCGCCTCGCTCCGTGTGAACCCTTTGCACGTCACGCTTCAACCAGCTCCGATACGCGGATGCAGGCTGCGGCCTGGCCCTTGCCGAACGGCTCGAGCGGCGGGATCGCAGCGGTGCAGGCCGGGATGGCGTGGGCGCATCGGGGCGCGAAGCGGCAGCCGTGCGGCCGATGGCGCGGGTCGGGCAGCATTCCGGGAATGGCAGCCAGCCGGTCGCGATCGTCCTGCAAAGACGGCACGCAGGACAGCAGCCCACGCGTGTAAGGGTGCAGCGGATTATCGAACAGGGTGGCGACCGGGGCTTCCTCGACGATGCGGCCGGCATACATCACCATTACTCGGTCGGCAGTTTCGGCCACCACGCCCATGTTGTGCGTGATGACGATCACCGCCATGCCGAACTCGTCCCGCAGGTCCAGCAGCAGGTCGAGGATCTGCGCCTGTATGGTTACATCGAGGGCGGTGGTCGGCTCGTCGGCGATCAGCAGCCGCGGGCGACAGGCGAGCGCCATGGCGATCATCACCCGCTGCCGCTGACCGCCGGAAAGTTGGTGCGGGTAATCATCCATCCGTCGCGCCGCCGAGGGGATGCCGACGCGGTCCAGCATCTCCACCGCACGCTGCCGCAGCTTCGCGGGAGAGGCGCGTTCGTGCGCGCGCATCGTCTCGGTGAGCTGATCGCCGATGGTGAAGATCGGGTTCAGCGAGGTCATCGGTTCCTGGAAGATCATCGCGATCCCCGGGCCGCGCAGTTTCTGCATCTGCCGGTCGGATAGTTTCGTCAGCACCTGGCCTTCGAACCGCACCTCGCCGCCCGCCACGCGCGCCGGCGGCTGTGGCAGCAGGCCCATGATCGTCAGGGCGGTCACGCTCTTGCCGCTGCCGGATTCGCCAACAATGCCGAGCACCTCGCCGGCATCGAGGGAGAAACTGACATGCTCGATGGCGTTGATCTCGCCGCCGGAAACCTGGAAGGCGGTGGTCAGGTCGTGCACCTCCAACAGGCTCATTCCTGGATCCGCAACCGCGGGTCGAGCACGTCGCGCAATCCGTCGCCCAGCATGTTGAGTCCCAGCACTGTGATCATCAGCGCGGCGCCAGGAATGGCGATGATCCAGGGGGCGTCGGTCATATATTGCCGGCCCTCGGCCATGATGTTGCCCCAGGTGGGCGTGGGCGGAACCGCGCCGACGCCGAGGAAGCTCAGGGTCGCTTCGGTGAGGACCGCGTAGGCGAACAGGAAACTCAGTTGCACGATCAGCGGTGCCATCGCATTGGGCAGGATGTGTCGGCGCAGGATGCGCCAATGGCCAGCGCCGGCGGCCACCGCGGCCTGCACGTATTCCATTTCCCGCAGCACGATCACCGAGGAGCGCACGATGCGGGCCGTGCGGGGCGTATAGACGATGCCGAGCGCGATGATCACGTCGATGATCGACGGGCCGAGCACGGCGGTGACGGCGATCGCCAGCAGGATCGGCGGAAACGCCATCAGCGCATCGTTCACCCGCATCGTCACGTTGTCGAGGCGCCGGAAATAGCCGGCGGCGGCGCCGATCGCGGTGCCGAGCACGGCGTTGATTGCCACCACCACGGAGCCGATGAGCATCGAAAGCTGCGCGCCCCAGATGACCCGCGACCAGAGGCTGCGGCCGAAATTATCGGTGCCGAATGGATGCGCCCAACTCGGCGGTGCGAAGGTGGTGCTCATGTCCAGCTTGTCGGGGTCGGCGGGCGCGATCACCGGCGCCAGCACGGCGGCCAGCAACACCACGGCGAACAAGGCCAGGCCGGTGAGGAACAGGCGATGATGCAGCAGCCGCTGCACCGCGACGGCGGCGGGATGCCGGCGGACCGGCTCGTCCAGCTCGACGGGCGTGCCGATACCGATGGCGATATCAGGCGGCATCGTAGCGCACCCTGGGATCGAGCACGGCGTAGAGCACATCGACGCCGATATTCACCAGCACCATGAGCGCGGTGACCACCAGCACGCCGCCCTGCACCATCGGATAGTCGCGGTTCAGCACGGCTTGCGTCAGAAGCTGACCGATGCCCGGCAGCGAGAACAGGGTTTCGGTGACCACGGCGCCCGAGAGCAGCAGACTGATGATGATGCCGATCACGGTGACGATCGGGATCAGCGCGTTCGACAGCGCGTGCTTCACCACGACCTGCCGTCGGGGCAGTCCCTTGGCACGTGCGGTGCGGATGTAGTCCTGGCGCAGCACCTCCAGCATGGTGGATCGCGTGATGCGGGCCAGCAGTCCGGTCAGCAGCAAGGCGAGCGAGATTGCCGGCAGGGTCATGCTGGTGAGCCAGCCGACCGGGTCGTCGCTGAATGCGATATAGCCGCCGGTCGGCAACCAGCCGAGATCGACGGCGAAGACAATGATCATCAACAGCCCGAGATAAAAATTCGGCACGGAGATGCCGAACATCGAGAACACCATGGCCGCCTGATCAACCCAGGTGTTGTGGCGCAACGCGGCCAGGATGCCGCTGACCAGGCCCAGCACGAGCGTGATCGCCAGCGCGTAGGCTGACAGCCCGAAGGTCACCGGCAGCCGGATCATGACGGCCTGGCTGACCGGTTCGCCCAACAGAAGCGATGTGCCCAGGTTGCCGTGAAACAGGTTCACGTACCAGCGCCAGAGCTGAGTCAGCAGTGGCTGGTCCAGTCCCAGGTTGTGCCGGATCTCCGCGATCTGGTCCGGTGTCGCGCTCAGGCCGGCGATCGCCGCGGCGGGATCGCCGGGGATCAGATGGATCATCGCGAAGGTAATCAGGCTTACCATGAACAGGATGGGCAGCGCGCTGCCGATCCGGCGGAGGACGACACTCAGCACGCCGCTTCATGCCCCCTATTTCGCGAACCACACGTTGTACATGCGCGGGATGCGGAATGGCACGAACCCTTTCACATCCGAGCGTACGGCCTGCACTTTGGTCAGCGAGCCGAACGGGACGGCGTAGACCTGGTCGAGTACGTATTTCTGCATCTCTGCGAACACGTGATTGCGGTCCTGCTCGGTCGGCACGCTGTTCAACTCGGTCCACATTTTCAGGATTTCGGGATCAGGATGTCCTTTGGGCGGAAAATACGTGGGCTGCGGCTGGGAGAAGAAGGTCATGACGGCGAGTTCCGCCTAATGCCGGCTGGGTGCCCCAGCCGGTAAAGAAGAAATTCCAACCGGTGACCTGGTTGGTCGAGATCGCGATCGAGGTCGGCCAGTCCGTGACCTTGAGCTGGACGTTAATGCCGATTGCCTGAAGCTGCTGCTGCATCACCAGCGCCGAGTTGTACATCGGCGTGTAATCCTTGTCCGTCAGCAAGACGACTGGCTCGCCCTTGTAGCCCGATCTCTTCAGATACTGTTTTGCCAGCGCGGGGTCGTGCAGGTTGTAGGTCGATTTGCCGGCGTCCGAGTAGTCGGGCTGGTTCGGATACTGGAAGCCCACATTCAGCCGGTAATTGCCGTCGGTCGCCGCTTGCATGATCTGGTTCATGTCCAGCGCTGCCTGAACGGCTTTGCGGAAGTCGAGATTATCGGTTGGTGGGTTGGCCGTATTCGGTTCGGCGATCTGAATCCACCAGTTCGGCAAGGGCAATAATGTGACGTTTTTGTTGTTCTTCAATGTCGGCAGTGACTTTGTCGGCACGTCCTCCACGCCTTGCACCTCGCCGGTCTGCAGGCCGGCAACGCGCGCGCCTGGCTCGGTCACGATGCGGAAGGTCACCGTGTCGAAGCAGGCCTGCTTGTAGCCGCCGAACCCGGTGCGCTGTTCGAAATTGGTATTCGGCTTGTAATCCTCGAAGCGCTTCAGTTTCACGTAGCTGCCGGGGATCGACTGCACCAATTGATAGGGGCCGGTGCCGATCGGCTTGAGCTGCATCGGCGGCACGTCTTTGTCTTCGGCCGGGATGATGACGATCGGCACGCTGAAGGAGCTGAGCAGCGTCAGGAATGTCGGCTGCACCTTCTTCATATGGATCACGAACGTATCCGGATCGGGCGTGTCCCACCGGTCCACGTTATCCAGCATGCTGCGCTCGATGCCAACTTTGCTGTAGCGGTTGAACGAGGCGGCGACATCCGCCGAGGTCATCGGCTTGCCGTTCTGGAAATGCACGCCCTGCCGGAGCTTGAATGTATAGGTGAGGTGGTCGGGCGATTCGGTGACGGAGTCCGCAAGATCGGGGATGGGGTGGTTGTTCTCGTCGCGCGTCATCAGCGCTTCGAAGATGTTCATCGCGATGTTGCGCGTGGAGATCGCGGCGGAGGTCATCTGGTCCAGGCTGTTCACATTGGCTTCCTGCCCGAACACGAAGTCGCCGCCTTTATGCGGGCACTGGAACGGCGCCGCACTTGCCGGCACGAGCGGCAGCGCCAGGCCGGCGATGAGGCCCAACCCGGCAAGGCGTAAATGTCCCATTCCGAAGCCCCCTGATCCCGTTGACAGTTGTGTTGCCTGCCTCGCCCTGAGCGTGCGAGCCCCGGCCACGGCCCGTCAAGGGCAGCTTGGCCTTACCCGCCGGCGCTGGCATTAATCCCCGGCAAACCGGGAGACTCCTTCATGGCTGAAAGCTGGGTGCGCGTGGCTGCGAAAAGCGACGTGCCGGAAAACGGCGTGATCGGCGTGCGCGTGGGTGATCGCGAGATCGCGCTGTATCACCTGCCCGGCGGCGAATATCGCGCCACCGACAATGTGTGCACCCATGAATACGCTCAGCTCTCCGACGGGTGGCTGGAGAACGGCGAGATCGAGTGCCCGCTGCATGCGGGTCGTTTCGATGTGCGTACCGGCAAGGCGCTGTGCGCGCCGGTGGAGACTGACCTCCCGGTGTTCGAGCTGAAAGTGGAAGGCGAGGATCTGCTGATCAGGGTTCCGGACTGACCGGCTCCGCCGGACGGTCCAGCCGGTCCACGCCGGCGGGCACGGCGAGCCAGACCCATAGGAGGTTGATCGCCAGCAGGCTGGCGGTCACCACGAACACCCAGCGGATCCCTGCCCAAGCGGCGACGCCGCCGCCGGTCAGCGGCCCGAGTGCAATGCCCAGGAACGAGGCTGATGAAGTCAGGCCATACACGAAGCCTCGGTTGGAGGCCGACACGAGCCGGCCGACCAGTGCGTTCGCGGTCGGCAAAATACCGCCGATAAAGCAGCCGACGCCGAACCGCTCCGCCACGAAGCCCCAATAGCTGTGCACCAGTGCCTGGGGCGCGGTCATCAGCGCGGCGCCCGCCAGGCTGATCAGCAGCACGCGTCGATAGCCGATCTCATCACTGCGCTTGCCCAGGAAAGGCGAGGCGATGACGTCCGCCAGCCCAGTCACCGAGAAGGCCACGCCGGCAAGTGTCGCCAGTTGCGCCACAGGTCCGATCAGGCTCTGGACGAACAACGTGACGATTGGCTGGATGGCCTGGACCGCGAATTGCGCGAGCAGCAGCACCACGAGCAGCGCGGCAAGCCCCTTGGTGCCGGACAGCAGGCGCACGGCGGTCGCCAGCGATGCGCCGCGCCTCCCCTCTTTGGGTCGGACGAAGCGTTCCGGTACGACCCACCAGGCGAGCAGGAAGGCAAGCGTCGAGATTGCCGCCGAGAAGAAGAACGGCGCACGGTAGCTGCCGGTGAGGTCGGCGATGCCGCCGCCGATCACCGGGCCGATCAGGGAACCGACGAGTTGGCCCGTGCTGAGCCAGCCCAGCGCATAGCCGAGGCGCCGGTCGGGCACCTGGCCCGCCACCAGCGCGATCGCCGCCGAGTTGAAGCCGGCGAACACTCCCATCAGCAAGCGGAACACCAGCATGTGCCAGACCGTTTGGGCGATCCCCATGAGGGCGGTGAACACCGCTATGCCCAGGCTGGAGCGCAGGACCATGAGCTTGCGCCCATAACGGTCGGCCATGCGGCCCCAGACTGGCGCCGTGAACGTCCCCACGAAAGAGGTCACTGAGGCGAGAATTCCGGCCCAGAGGTAGATCTGGCTCGGCGCTCGCACGCCGAGGTCGGGCAGGAACAGCGGCATGATCGGCGACAGCACGGTGAAGGAGATGCTCATCACGAGCTGGACCCCGACCATGGCCCAGAGCGTCAGGGGCCAGTTCAGGGCCTGCTCGGCTCCGGCGGTCGGCAGGGCGGCCGCGCGCAGGGTCAGTCTGGCCATGTCGGGGCGGATTCGGAGGGCACTCGGGAAGTGTAGGGCTTGTTAGCCGGTAGCGGCACCCGCCTGAGAGAGTCTTGTGCTGCCTCGAGGGTGCATAGGGGAGAATTACCTGCGCGATGGCTTTGCAATAGAACATTTGCGCTTTTTACGCTTGGGTTATTGCGGGCGCTGGAGAAATTCCATCTCCTCTGGAGGACGCTCCGGGAGATCACCATGGCGCCGCGCATTCATGTCCTGCACGAGAACCCGGCTTGGCTGCCGCCGCTTGGCGAGGCATTTGATCGCCGGGGCCTGCCCTGGACCGAATGGTTCCTCGATGCTGGGACGTTCGACCTGGCCGCTCCGCCGCCGGAGGGCGTGTTCTACAATCGGATGAGCGCTTCTTCCCATACGCGCGACCACCGGTTCAGCGCCGAGCTGACCGCCGCGGTGCTCGCTTGGCTGGTGCGGTGGGGACGGCGTGTAGTGAACGGCCCGGCGGCGCTCGATCTGGAGATCAGCAAGGCGCGGCAATACGCGGCACTGGAGAGCGAAGGCATCGCGACGCCGCGGACCGTGCTGGTGGCCGGGCGCCAGGAGCTGGTTTCGGCTGCAGAGCGGCATTTTGCCGGCGGACCGGTGATCCTGAAGCCCAACAGGGGCGGCAAGGGGCTCGGCGTGCGGCTGTTCCAGAGCAGCGTCGCGCTGGCCGGGTATGTGGAGAGCACGGAGTACGAGCCGCCCGTCGATGGCTTACAGCTCTTGCAGGAATATGTCCGCGCCGAGCGCCCGGTGATCACCCGGGCGGAGTTCGTCGGCGGCCGGTTTCTCTATGCGGTCGAGGTGGACACCAGCCAGGGCTTCGAGCTGTGCCCGGCGGATGTATGCGCGGTCGGCGACGCGAACTGCCCTGTGGGTGAAGCGCCGCCGGCGAAATTCCGTATCGTCGATGGCATCCCGCGCGGCTTGCGCGAGCGGGTCGAGCAGTTCCTGGCGCGGCACGGGATCGAGGTCGCCGGGGTGGAGTTCATCGCCGGCGAGGACGGGCGGGTGTTGGTGTACGACGTCAACACCAACACGAACTACAACGCCGAAGCGGAGGCGCGTGACGGACGGGCCGGAACGGCACTGTCCGGCCCCGGCGCGATTGCCCGGTTCCTGGAGACAGAGCTGACCCGGCTGCACGCCGAAGCGGCGTAGTCCCGCAGCGCGGCAGCGACACGCTGCATCGGCGCGGTCCAGTCGCCGAGACGGTCCTGGCGGAAGATGCGAAGCCGCGGATACCAGGGGCTGTCCTCGCGCCCGCTAAACCAGCGCCAGCAATTGTCGTAGCGGTCGAGCAGAAAGACGGGTTTCCCCAGCGCGCCGGCGAGGTGCACGACGGCGGTATCGACGCTGATCACCAGGTCCAGATTGGCGACGATCCCTGCCGTATCGGCGAAATCGGTTACGTCCGGCATGGGGTCGTGCAGCACTAGCGGGGCCGGTGGGTTGCGGGCTTCGGCCGCGGGCGGGCCCATTTGCAGGCTGACGAACGTAACGTCTTCGGTGTTCGCGAGGGGTGCGAAATCGGCGAGTGCGGCGCTGCGCCGGCGGTCCAGCGTGCTGAAGCCTGGCAGCCACGGTCTCGCCTGCCCGGCCCAGACCAGCCCGACTCGCAATCCGTGCTGCGGGAGTTGCGCCGCCCAATGTGCGGTCAGCGCCGGATCGGCGGTCAGGTAGGGGAGATCCGCCGGGATCGTCTCCAGTGTCGTGCCGAAGGCGCGCGGCAGGCTGAAGAACGGGCAGTGGAAATCGAAGCGCGGCGTGGCGGCGTCGGGCGGCACGATTTCGGCCGTGCCGGCCAGGAGCCGGGTCAGCGCCGTCGGCACGGACAGCACCACGCGTGTGCCGAGGCGCTTCAGCATCGGCACGTAGCGCACGAAGTGCAGCGTGTCGCCGAACCCTTCCTCATGCGTGAGGAGGACGGTGCGGCCGGCGAGGTCGAGCACTGCCAGGTCGGGCAGCAGGGTCGCGAGTGGCAGCGATGTATGGCCCGGCAGGCGCAGCCGCCATTCGTAATCGCGCCAGGCCTCGGCCAGGCGGCCGGCGTGCAGCAGCGCCACGGCGCGGTTCACGCGGATGCGGGGGTCTGTGGGCGCGCGCGCTACGGCGGCGTCATGGGCGGCCAGCGCGGCGGGGAATTGCTGCTCGACTTTCAGCATCATGCCGAGATTGGACCAGCCCATCGCGGGTACTGGGTCGAGCGTGACGGCACGGCGGAAATGCTCGATGGCGGCGGTAATCTGGCCATCCTCGGCGAGGGCGAGGCCGAGTGCGTGATGCGCTGCTGCGTCGTTTGGGGCGTGCTTTAGCCAGGTGCGGTACTGCTGGGCTGCTTCAGCGTGGCGGCCGGCGTGGCGGAGCAGGTCGGCGAGGTCGCGGGAGGGGTGCGGCTGATCCGGGCGGGCGCGGGCGACGCGATCGAGGAGCGGGGTGGCTTCTTCGAGGCGTCCCTGGGCGCCTATCGCCAGGCCGAGAAGCGCGGCTGCGTCCAGGTCGTTGGCGTGCTTGGTGAGCCGGTCGCGGCAGAGGGCCTCGGCGTCCGTGAAGCGGGCAGCTTCGAGGTGCTGAAGGGCGGCGCGCAGCAGCGTGAGTCGATCCTGGTCCGGCACGTGGCACCTCCGGGGGGAGGGTGACCGGCGGGGGTTAGCGGGGGGTGAATTATAGCTGCGGCGGTGACCCGTACGGTTGGGAAGCGAGGGGCCGGGTTGTACAACAGAGCGATTTCGGGAGGCTTCAGTTGTACAACAGCGGATTTTGGGGCGGCCTGGGATGTACAACGGAGCGATTTGGGGCGCCTTCAGTTGTACAACAGGTGGATTTCGAGGGGCGGCGGTTGTACAACTGGCCACGGCGTTATTAAGCTGCTTATAGCTGTTCGCAGATTTTATCCTTGCGGCGTTAGGTTAGCTTTAACGGGTTGGGTGACGAACGGGGGGCTGAGACTCGTCAGGGGTTGGCAACTTTCAGTCGGCAAAGAGGCAAAAGCGGCCATTACGTCCAGTCGCCCCATTAACGGGAGCACGGGAACTTCTATCTCGCCGCGCGCGTGAGGGAAGCGGTTTTCGGGTCATAGGTGTAGGCGGTGATCGTTCCGTCCCTTATCCTCTCGACGGCTTCGTCAATGACGAAAAGCGGTACGAGGAACCACTCTCGCGGGATGACCGGCTGGCCGAAGCGGTCCTTGACTTCGATATCAAGGCGGGCCGTGCCAAAGACGCGGTGGATGACGTTCTCAAGCCTGGTCCGGTTGATATTGTACAGTTCGTAGGTCGCGGCGATCTCGACATCCGCCATGAGGAACGTCGGGTCGAGGCGGGCATTTGCGATCCGCCGCGCGACATCATCGCCGGTCACCCCGATCTTGTGCAGGACATCACGATGAGCCGCGACGACCGGATGATTGGATTTGCTCCGCAGCACATAGACGATGCCGCTTGACTCGTCCCCTTCCTCATTCTGATCGGCAAACAGCGGACCTGCCGCGGGTTCGATGATCCGCCGCCCGGCGGGGTCTTGTTGGAGGGCCTTTTGCAGGGACCGCATGAGCAGATTGCTCTCGGTCCCATTGTCGAGGATCACGCGAAGCCGCGCGTCGATTTTACCCTGCTCATTAGTGAAGGGCTCCTCCATCGCCGCGACATAGGCTTTCTGACCGCCGAGAATGTAGAACCGGCCGAGTGCGATCTCGGACTTGCGCTCGAACCGTCTCGTCTGCCGCAGACCGGCGCCGAGTTCGTTCTGCACCTGCTCGAACAGAGGCTTGAAGCGGGCGAACTCCTCGCACTTCTGCCGATTGGCGATCTCCTCAGCTGCTCTTTTCTCAGCCGCCGACCGGACATGACGAAGTTCGGTGATGTCTGCCGCCCGCGCGGCTTCCACACCGAGCTGTGCCAGAAGCTCGTCATCATCGAGATCATCCGGCACGCTGGTCGAGGCCGTCTGTTCCCGTGTCAAGAGCCCCTTATGATCAAGCGGTTCAAGCAAAGTGCGGCACTCGTCGAGCTCGCGAAGGCGATCAAGGCGCACGGCATACAGGCGCTCGAAGATATCATGGTTTTCCCCATGCCGCGGCGCATATCCGTGCTGCTCGACGAAGCGCTGAATCTCCTCGAAGCCGGCAATGATCCGCTCCTCGCGCGGCGTCCGGCTCGATTCGCGCTTCGTCTCCACCTCGACACCAAGCTCTTCAAGGAGTGCGTCGTCCTCATGGGTAAATTTATCCACGCGCGGCCTCCGCCTTAATGCGGGCGAGGAAGGCCACACCCTCGGCCATGCGTTTCTCCCAGGCGTCCGGCGACGTGATCGAAGGCAGCCGGCCTCGCTCCTGCTTGAACTTCAATGCCCGCTTGGCGAGTTCCCGCGCCTCTTCCATCGTCAGGTTGATGTGCTTGGCCGCGATGACAGCCGCGATGTGCTTCAGGCTCTCCTCGCTCATGGTCTTGGCGAGGATAGCGTAAGCCTCCCCGAACGGATTGATGCGGTCGATCAGGTCGATGTCCAGATCGCGCACGTCCATGGCGAACCTGCGCACACCATCAACGAAGGTGGTGTTGGGGCTGCTCTCGCCCTCGCCGGCAGCGCCGCCCGCGGCGGTCTCCTTGGCCTTCTGCGTGAGGTTAAGGGCCGCGACAGCGTGCTGGCGGATGGCCTCCTGATCCTCCTCATCCAGCTCGGGATACTTGTCCTTGACGATCTTGCCCATGCGGAGCTGGGTCAGCTCCTCGGGAACCAGCTCGGTGTCGAAAATCCCACGCTCGATCGTGCTCCTGTCCTGAACAAAGGTCGCTATGACCTCGTTCAGATCCTGTTGGCAGATACGCTGTGCCTCCTTGCTCTTGGGCGTGGCAAGGCCTTTGATCTCGATCTCGAACCGGCCTTGTTCCTCGCTGAATCCGACATTGCACTTGTTCGGATCGTACCCGCCTTCGCCATAGTCGAAGCCAGCGGTCGGGCCGCTGTTCGGGTTCTTCGGTTTGAACTCGAAGCGGGGCGCCAGCACCTGCTCCATCAACAGGCTCGCCGCGATCGCCTTCAGTGTGTCGTTGACGGCTTCCGTAACGGCTTCCTCAGAGGCGTCCGGCTCGGCGATCAGATTGGTGAAACGCGCACGGGTCTTGCCCGGAGCGTCGCGGGTCGTGCGGCCGATTATCTGCACGATCTCAGTGAGGCTCGACCGGTAACCAACTGTCAGCGCGTGCTCGCACCAGATCCAGTCGAAGCCCTCCTTCGCCATGCCAAGTGCGATGATGATGTCCACATAGTCCCGGTTGTTCTTCTGCGCCTGGTCCTTCAGCGCGGCAGAAACCCGATCCCGCTTTGCGGGATCGTCGTCAACCAGGTCGGCGATCCGCAGGACCCGGCCATCCGGCCTCTTGACCAATTGGAAGCCGGTCGCGGGGTCGGTCCCCTGCCATTCGCCCAGTTCCTCGATGATGTGCTCGACCTCCTTGATCTTGTCCTTCGTGCTCTCCCGCGAGTTGACGCTCGGGATGTGAACGATCGTCTTCTCGGCGGGGTCGAGCACCTTCAGTATGTCGTCTGCATAGGAGCCCGCGTAGAAGAAGTAGCCGATGTCGAGCTGCTTCAGGTACTCATATCCGTTGAGCTGCTCGTAGTAGGTGTAGGTGACCATATCGAACTTCGCCTCATCTTGCGGGGCGAGCACCGCTTCGGCATCACCCCTGAAGTAGGAGCCGGTCATCGCCACGATATGTGCGCGGTCGCGGGTGATGAACTGCCCCAGATGCAGGCCGAGCTTGTTATCGGGGTTGGCGGAGACGTGGTGGAACTCGTCCACCGCGATCAGCCGGCCGTTGAACGCCTCCACCCCGAACTTGTCCACCGCGAACCGGAAGGTGGCATGCGTGCAGACCAGCACCTTGTCCGAGCTTTGCAGGAAGGCCTCGACCGAGTTGATCTTGCCGCCGTTGTCCGAGCCAGGTGCGTCGCAGAGGTTCCACCTGGGCTCGAAATGCCAGTCCGCCCAGAAACCGAACCGTGTCAGCGGTTCGTCATGAAAATTCGCGCCGATCGATTTCTCAGGCACGACGATGATCGCCTGACGGAGTCCCTGATTGTAGAGTTTGTCCAGTGCGATAAACATGAGCGCGCGGCTCTTGCCGGAGGCCGGCGGCGACTTAATGAGAAGGTATTGTTCGCCCCGTTTCTCATAGGCGCGCTCTTGCATCGGCCGCATGCCAAGCGCGTTGGTCCTGGTCGAGCTGCCGTTGTGGGCGTAGCAGACCGAGACGGAGGGGATTGATTTCCTTTCGTCGGTCATGCGCGTGCCCCCGCCTTGCGTTTCCTCGTCGTGCGCTGTCCTGCGGCCATCTTGGTGTAAAGCTCGAACAGCTTTTCCAGCCGCTCGGTGTCGTTGCGGAATTGCCGGCCAATATAGATGCGCTCAAGCACCTCGTCGTTGCGCTCGTGGGCCTCCCGCAAGTCGGCGGGCATGTTCTCCGGGTCATAAAGATCGGCGATCGTCGCCGGAAAATGCGCCTCGCGCGCCAGCAGGATGTCCTCGGCGCAGCGAGTCAGGTCGGCCTTGTTTTTCTCGGTAAGCATCGGAAACGGAAAAGCATTCCAACCCATCGTGTTGGAGTAACGCAGACGAGTCTCTAGCTGCCCGCAAACGGTTTGCACCCAAACCATATGCAACCGAGACGCTATGAACGCCACGGTCCAAATAGGAGCGTCGTACAGTGCAAAAGCATTATCAGAGACAAATCGTATGCGAAGAGAGAATCCCTACAGGAAGGTATGGACGCGACTCAGAGGTGACCTTTGGAACGACAACAGAATAGTGTGTCCCGCGCCCTTGGATTTGTCTGAACCTGTGACATTTGTCGGCATAATCTTGTGTAGACGCGGCTGCGCTTGCCGTTCTCATAGCTTGGACAGCTGAAAAACGGTCTGTGATGAAAGTAGACATCGAGGCTGCATCAACTTCGTCATCCTCAATCCAAATACATCTCCTAACTATCCCTTTCACAAATTCCTGCGAGCCAACGAAATCGAGTATTAACTTGGACAAGAATGGTTCACGTCTTATCGCTTCGCTCGCTTCTGATGCCGACAAAATTAAGTTTCCACCGTCGGACGGCTTGTTGCCCCAAACCATAGGGGCTCTATCCGCTGGCGTCCGGGATGCCGCTTTGACTATGACGTTGGGCCCGGGCACCAGGTAAGCGTTTATGAGTTCGACTTCCTTGACGATGACGGTCCCGTCGTCTGCGATTGAATAAAGACGACGGGGTCTACTTGCATGGTTTGATATCCCGATAACGCTAACAGTTACGCCTGCATTGTAGCTCGCGAGATTTGCCCACTTAAACGATCTATGAGCAAAGGAGATTTCATGGCCGGTTTCAAAGATTAGCGGCCATAGAATTGGCACCTGCTCACCTTGGCAGATGGAGTTTGTCGCCACGAAAGCGGTCACGGCGTTGGCTCGCGTGCCGTAGTCAGAAGCCTTCATAAACCACCCGGCTACATAGTCGAGAGACTTCCAACTCTGAGTCCGTCCTTCAAATATTGCTTGTAGGTCGGATTTCTGCTCTGGCGATTGCCATGTGAAACCGAGGTAAGGCGGATTGCTGCAAATATACGTCTCACCACCTTCATTCTCGAAGTCAATTTGCGTTTGATCCAATGGTGTATTCAGAAGGTCGTCGGCGTGCAGTTTCACGCCCGTTCCTGTCGGCCGACAGATAGTCAGCCAATTAAGCCGCAATGCGTTGCCACGAGTGATCCAGTTCTGCGCGTCGAGCGGCAGAAATTCCGCAAGAGCGAGTTTCTGACCGCGATAGAGCACATCGCACTGAAATTCCGCGATGATAAGGGCGAGACGCGCGATCTCGGCGGGGAAGTCGCGCAACTCGATGCCACGGAAATTCGTGAGGGGAATTTCCGAAACTCGATCAGCTTCGCCGCGTCGCTTGTTAATCTCCGCCTCCATCGCCCGCATTTCCTTGTAGGCGATGACAAGGAAATTGCCGCTGCCGCAGGCCGGGTCGAAGACCCTGATCCGCGATATGCGCTTGCGCAGGTTTAGCAACATGCGGGGATTGTCGGCCGCTTCCTCAAGCCGTGCCCGCAAATGGTCGAGGAAGAGCGGATTGAGTACCTTCAGGATGTTCGGCACGCTGGTATAATGCATCCCGAGCGCGCCGCGCTCCTCATCCTCCGCGACCGCTTGGATCATCGAGCCAAAGATGTCGGGGTTGATCTTCGTCCAATCGAGATTGCCGATGTGAAGCAGGTAGGAGCGTGCGATACGGCTGAAACGCGGCACGTCCATGCGGCCGGAAAAAAGCCCGCCGTTCACATAAGGAAAACCATCGGCCCAACGAGGCAGCTTGGCGGCAGCGCGATCCGCGATCTTCGTATTCATGGCGCGAAACAGCGCGCCGATCACCTCATGGGTATTGGATGAGTCCCGCGCGCTCATCTGCTCGACCGTCGCCGTGAACAGGCCGGTGCCGTTGAAGATGTCGGTGTCTTCGGCGAAAAAGCAGAAGATCAGCCGCGCCATGAAATGGTTCATGTCGGCGCGGCGCTGGGCCGTGCCCCATTCGGGATTATCCTTCAGAAGCTCGACGTAAAGCCTGTTCAGGCGGCTGGTGGCCCGGATGTCGAAGGCGTTCTCGCTGATCTGCCTGACGGTCGTGATGCCGGCAAGCGGCAGGAAAAAGCCGAAATGGTTCGGGAAATCGGCATAGGCGCAGGCGACTGTCTCGCCACTCGCCAGATCCTCGGCCTCGAGCGTCTCCCCGTCCGTCGCCAAAACGAACTTTGCCTTGGCTCTGACGGTCGCCGGGCTGGCCTTTAACGCGCCTACGGCCTTCGTGACCTCGCCTGGGGCGGCGACGGCGATATGGATGTTGTTGGTCTGAAGGACGCCGCCCAGGTCGGACTTGTTCGACTCGCCTTTGCGCAGGCGTTTGAGTGTTGTCTCCTTGTTGCCGAAGGCTTGCAGGAAGGCGAACGGAAACTCCTCCGCGTCGAACGTCTGCTCGGCGAGGGCGGATATGGCTTCTTCAATCTCAACGGCGTTCATTTGGCTTCGTGGCTGATTACGCGAAATCTTCTCTATCGGCCATCACCGCTTCAGGGCAAGACCCGCCGACTTTCAGCTGAATGGCTGAAGTGGGCGCAGAGGCGACGCGACGTTACCGCAACGAAGGGCGGCTCTCGGGAGCGGCAAAAGGGGGTCGGAACGTCCTAGCTAATGGTGTGCGCGGTTCGCTACGCTCGTCGGTTCCAATAATCGATGGCGGCACGCCGCGGTTGTGAGGCCGCCAGTCAGGTCTTCCCGCGCACAGCGCGCGGATGAGGACTTCGCGCCCGGCACCCTCACCCGGTTCGCTTCGCAATCCGACGGTCCGAACCGGGGACATAGGTGACAGTTTGGCCCGACGACATGGGTAACAGGTTTACTGGTTGGCATGGAGGTGACCCATGCCGTGGCAGAGGACCGGACCCATGGACGAGCGGATGTCGCTGATTGTGAGCTGGCAGGAGGACGGGCTTTCGATTTCGGAGCTGTGCCAGCGCTATGGCGTTAGCCGCAAGACCGGTTACAAGTGGATAGAGCGGTATGAGAACGAGGGTTTTGCCGGGCTGTGCGACCGCAGCCGGGCGCCGCATCACTCTCCGCGGCAGGTGACGGGGTCGATCGCCGAGGCAGCGGTAGCGGCGCGGCGGGAGCACCCGAGCTGGGGGCCGCGCAAGCTGCGGGCGTGGCTTTCGGCGCGCGATCCGCAGGTGGTGTGGCCGGCGGCCAGCACTTTGGGTGTGTTGTTCGACGAAGCGGGCCTGACGGTGCCGCGGCGCCGGCGCGAGCGGGTGCCGCCGCGCAGCGCGCCGTTTGCCGGCTGCGAGGGTCCGAACGCGGTGTGGACGGCCGATTTCAAGGGCTGGTTTCGCACCGCCGACGGCGCGCGCTGCGAGCCGTTCACGTTGTTGGACAGTTGGAGCCGCTATCTGTTGCGCTGCCAGGCGGTGCGGCGGACCGATACCGCGACGGTGCAGGCGATCCTGGCGGCGGCGTTCCGCGAGTATGGCCTGCCGATGGCGCTGCGCAGCGACAACGGCTCGCCGTTTGCCGGACGCGGCGCCGGCGGCTTGAGCCGGTTATCGGTGTGGCTGATCAAGCTTTCGGTGCGGCCGGATCGGATCGATCCAGGCTCGCCGCAGCAGAACGGTCGGCACGAGCGGATGCACCTGACGCTGCAGCAGGAGACGGCAAGCCCGCCGGCGGCGAGCTTGCGGGCGCAGGCCCGCAGCTTCGCGGTGTTCCGCCGCTGTTACAATGCGGAGCGGCCGCACGAGGCGCTGGGCCAGCAAGTGCCGGCGCGGCATTATCAGCCGAGCCCGCGCGCCTACACCGGCAAGCTGTGTTCGCCGGAGTATCCTGGCGTTGAGCTGGTGCGCCAGGTGCGCTCGAACGGCGAGATCAAGTGGCGTGGCGAGCGGGTGTTCCTGGGCGAGCCGTTGATCGGCGAACCGGTCGGGCTGCACCCGATCGCCGACGGCGAATGGCGGGTGATGTATGGCCCGATCGAGCTCGGTTTGCTGGACGCGAAGGGCCGCTTGCGCCAGCCGCGGCGCCGCCGCCGTCGGGTAGCCTGTGGATTTGTGGACAACGCACGCGCGTTGCCCACAACCCCACAGGGCCAACAACAACCGCAAGCCGATCTGGTTCGATGACGGATGAAAAGTGTTACCCATGTCGCCGGTCTATTCTGTTACCCATGTCGCCGGTTGGACACGACCTCTCCCGGACAGCGGGAGAGGTGGACTCGCGCGTCCGGTGGATCTGAATCAGCCGGCCGGCACTACTTTGCGATTGAGACCCTTTCAGGGCCCTGAAGAGCCTCAGGCGTAATCGGACGCGACGGTTACGTCGCGCTGGCGGTCCGGCAACACCGGATTGAACAACAGCGACAGCACCACCGAGACAACCACGTTCACGATCAGCGAAGAGAGCGCGATGTAACACGGGATCGTGGTGCCGAACAGATACAGCGGATAGACCGGGGCGAAGTTCACCGAGGCAGCCATCCAGGTGCCGAGAATGAAGCCGCACACCCAGCCGATCAGCAGTGCCCAGCCGTTCAGCATGCGGGTGTAGAGTGCCAGGATCACCGACGGCAGCGTCTGGATGATCCACACGCCGCCCAAAAGTTGCAGCCACAGCGCGTATTGCAGCGGCAGCGCAAACACGAAGATCAGGGCGCCTGCCTTCACCACCAGTGAGGCGATCTTCGCCACCGTGCTTTCCTCGGCATCCGTGCAGGCGGGGCGGATGAACTCCCGATAGATGTTGCGCGTGAAGATATTGGCGGTGGCGATCGACATGATCGCCGCCGGCACCAGCGCTCCGATCGCGATGGCGGCGAAAGCAAGCCCGACGAACCATGAAGGAACGCCGACAAAATCAGCGCCGGCACGGCGAAATTGTTTGTGTAGAGCTTGAACCCCCCGGCGAATGCCGGAAGCTTTGCCAGGCCCGCCGCGAGCGCCATGAAGCCGAGCAACGCCAGTAACCCCAGCAGCAGCGAATAGGCGGGCAGAACCGCAGCATTGCGTCGGATAACCCGCCCGCTCGACGCGCCGAGAATGCCGGTGATCGAGTGCGGATACAGGAACAGCGCCAGGGCCGACCCGAGGGCCAGGGTGGCATACGCTCCGTAGGTTCCCCAGGACCCCGCCGGCGGCGGCGCTAACAGCAGCTTGGCCGCCGGCACGGCGCCGAACACTTTGCCGAAGCCGCCCAACTGTATCGGCACCACGATGATCGCGGCGATCACCGTGATGTAGATCAGCAGGTCCTTCACCACGGCTATCATCGCCGGGGCCCGCAGGCCGGAGGTGTAGGTGAAGGCCGCAAGAATAACGAACGCGATGATCAGCGGCAAATCGCCGGCGAGGCTGGTCGTGGTGAACCCGAGCGCGCCGATCACCACCTGCATGCCGACGAGCTGCAACGCGATATACGGCATCGTGGCGATCATCCCGGTGAGCCCGATGGCCAGCGCCAGCCAGCGATTGCCGAAGCGCCCGCGGACGAAATCCGCCGACGTCACATACCCATGCCGGTGACAGACGGCCCACAGACGGGGAAACACCACATAAAGGATCGGATAGATCATCACCGTGTAGGGCACGGCGAAGAAGCCCAACGCACCGGCGCCGTACATCAGGGCCGGCACCGCGATGAACGTATAAGCGGTGTAGAGATCGCCGCCGAGCAGGAACCACGTCACGACCGTGCCGAAGCGGCGGCCGCCCAGCCCCCATTCATGCAGCAAAGTCAGGTCGCCGCGCCGCCAGCGCGCGGCAACGAAACCAAGCCAGGTCACCAGCAGGAACAGCAGCACGAAGACGGTGAGCGCAACCCCGTTCATCGGATCACGACCCAGTGCGGTGTTCGAGCAGATAGACGAGCCCGATCACGATGCCGCTGACGATGATCCACAGCAGTTGGTACCAGTAGAAGAAAGGAAACGACCACAGCGTGGGCTCGGCGCGGTTGAAGAACGGAACCCAAAGCACGGCGATGAACGGGATGACCAGCAGTATGCGTGGCCAGTGGCGACGTTGCACGTTTCCTCTCCCTTGTTCATATAGGATATGATCTGAAGGCATCAGGCCCTTGGATTACCAACCGATCAGCAAGCTGCGGGGCGCATCTGTGTGTATCTGTGTGCATCTGTGGTTCCATTCCCTTGCGGCCATTCGATCAGCGCCGACGGTCCCTGAGGGGAGCAGAAACTGGAACCACAGATGCACACAGATTGACGTTGGCTGGCTCGCGTTTCAGGTATCCCCATAATCACTCGTTCGATTCCTCAAGACGTAGCTTCAGGCAGTTGCGGCAGTCCGGCCGAGCTGTCGTTCGAAGCGCAGGCGCCGCCGGGCCAGCAGCCACCAGGTCACGCGCGCGCCGATATCCGAGAGCCGTCCGCGCGGCGGCAAGCCCACCGCCTTGAAGATCATCCCCATGCCGCGTTCGACATGGCGGAACCGGTAGTAACCGATCGCCTGGCCCATATAGGCAGCAATGCAACGGCGTCGTTCGTAGGCGAGAGTTGCCGGCTCGTTGCCGCAATGGAAGGCAAAGGCGAGCTCGTCGTCCTCGCTCTCGCCGATGCGGCCCAAGGCGATCGTCAGCCGCCGCGGCAGGCCGATCCGCTCTCGCCCGAGATAGCGCCGCATATGGTCGTAGAACAGCTTGAAATGGCGGAACTCGTCGGCCGCTATAAGGCGGCAGATCTGCTGCAGCACTGGCTCCGCGGTCGCCTCGCAGAGGGCGGTGTAGTAACTCGAAGTACCGGTTTCCACCATGCAGCGCGCGATCAGCTCGCCGGTACGGGACCCGCGGACGGATGATTGGGCCTCCAAAGGCAGCCGGTATCCGGATTTGTAGCGGGCAAAGGCCGCCGCATAGTCCCAGCCGGGGTCGGCGAGCGTCGCCCATTTGCCGAGCGCATCGCCGTGCTGGACTTCTTCCACGGCCCAGTTATCGGCCGCCTGACGGAAATCCGGATCGTCATGGAACACACGGTTCAGATAGATCGCGTAATCCGTGCCGTTCCGCTCCACCATTGCTGCGGCTTTTACGAGCGGAACAATCGCCGGATCCACCTTGGCCGGTTCGAACCGGTCCCAGGCGATCTGGTCGAGTTGCCAGTGTTTCATGGATCGCGGCTTAGCCCGCGCGAGGCCAGTGCGTCCAGATAGGTTCGCCAGCGTTCGTCCTGCTCGCGGCCGAGCTGATGCAGATACTCCCAGGAGTAGATGCCGGTATCGTGCAGATCGTCGAACACCAGGCGCACGGCGTAATTGCCCACCGGTTCGATGGATATGATGCCGACATGCCGCCGGCCGGGAACCAGCGTCTTCTGCCCTGGGCCGTGCCCCTGCACCTCGGCGCTGGGGCTTTCCACGCGCAGATATTCCGCCGGCAGCGAGAACCGCGTGCCGTCGTCGAACGCCGCCTCGAGCCGGCGAGTGGCGCGGTCGTAGCGGAGCTCGGTGGTCGCCGGCATTACTCCTCCAGAGGCCGTGCCTCCTCCGGCAGCATAATCGGAACCCCGTCCCGCACCGGATAGGCGAGACCCGCCTTCCGGCTGATCAGCTCACCCCGGGCACGATCGTATTCGAGCGGCCCTTTGGTGAGCGGGCAGACGAGGATCTCCAACAAGCGCGGATCGACGGGAACAGGGTTTTCGGACCTGGGATCGGACATTGGGATCAGACCTTGGGGGATCAGCTCACGCGGTGGGTGTCGGCATTGCCGGTGACGGCGGCGCCCATTTGCAGCAGGGCCAAAAGGGCGACCGCACGCTCGGCATCGGTGGGGGCTTCCAGTAGAGCTTGCTTCTCCGCCGGCTCGAACGGGCAGATCATGGCGAGGGTCACGACCAGGAGGTCGTCGGGAATCTTACGGATGGCGTCCCAGTTGGCCTCGAAGCCGCGGTGGGCAAAGTAGCTGCGCAGGGTATCGAGCAACGTCTCCAAGGCGATGCCGATCGGCCGTGGTTCGAGGCAGAGGTCATCCAGATAGGGGGAAAAATCCGCCCTGACGCGCCGGTAGCCCCGGCGCATCCCGGTTTCCTGGCCGATGGTGAAGCGGACGACCCCGGTCAGCGTGATCAGATAGCGGCTGTCATCCGTTTCGGCGAACGAGCAAAGCCGCCCGAGACAACCGACCCGGTACAGGCCGGGACCCACTTCGGTCGGCGGCTGGGCCGGATCGGGCTGGACCATGCCGAACATGCGCCCGGCGCCGAGCGCGTCTTCCACCATCGCGAGATAGCGGGGTTCGAAGATATTGAGCGGCAGCTTGCCGCGCGGGAGCAACAGCGCCTCTTCCAGGGGAAACACCGGAAAGTCGGTCGGGAGATCGGCGGTTTGCGGGTGGAAGCCCGGCATCCCAGTCCGGCTCAGGAGAACAAGAGAGCGGAGAGCTTTCTGCGGGCGGCCGTCGTGGCCGGGTCCTCGACTCCCCAGGCCTCGAAAAACCGCAGAAGCTGCTGTCGGGCAGCGCCGTCGTTCCAGCCGCGGTCGCGGCGGATGATGTCGAGCAGGTGTTCGGCGGCTTCCTCCCGCGCGCCGCTGGCGTTGAGCGCGGTCGCCAGATCGTAGCGGGCCTGGAAGTCCGACGGCTCGGCGGCCACCCGCGCTTGCAGGCTGCGGAGCTGCCCGGCGGCTTCCCGCCCTTCGCGGGCCAGAGCCAGCGCGCTGCGCGCGCCGGCGATTTCCGCATGGTCCGTCAGCTTGGGCGGGACGCGCGCCAGGGCATCGGCGGCTTCCTGCTCGCGGCCGAGGGCCATCAGGCTGCGGATCAGGCCGGCCCAGGCCTCTGGGTTCTCGGGCTCCTGTTGCAGCAACTCGCTGAACAGCTCGCCCGCACCTTCGGCATCGCCGCCCTCCAGCGCGGCTTTCGCCTCGGCCAGCAGGTCGTCCGTTGGCATCGATCCGCCGGCGAGCTTCAGCAAGCTCTCGACGAAGCGCTTCACCTCCGATTCCGGCTGCGCTCCCTGGAACAGGTCGGCAATCTGGCCCTGCCAGAACGCCGCCACGGTCGGGACGGATTGCATGGGCAGCCCGAGTTGCGCGAGCTGCTGCACCAGCGAGCGGTTCTGGTCGATGTCAATCTTGACCAGCTTCACGCGCCCGCCCGCCGAGCGGACGACCTTTTCCAGGATGGGCGTGAGCTGCTTGCAGGGCCCGCACCAGGTTGCCCAGAAGTCGACCAGGACCGGGACCTGCCGCGAGGCTTCGATCACGTCCTTCATGAAGGTCTTTTGGTCGCCGTCGGAGATCATGTTGGCCGCGGCGCCGGGGGATTGGTTTTGGCCGATGATGACGTCCATAACGCTGTGTGTTCCTAGCCTGCCCGAGTATGCCGCGATTAGATGTTACGGCGCCCCGGCGGTGACAAGCTTGGGCGCTCACGGACCATGCGGCGGGCCGGGATGGACGTCCAGAGCGGTTCTCGGAGGGCTGCTTGGGGCCGGGACCTTCTTGCCAAGGCAGCGCCGGGTCTGTAGGTAACGCCGGTTGGAAGCGGGCCGCGGGCGTAGCTCAGGGGTAGAGCACAACCTTGCCAAGGTTGGGGTCGAGGGTTCGAATCCCTTCGCCCGCTCCATTTGTGCAAACAGAATCAACACTTACGAGGTGCACTGACTGGCGCCCTTTGGTTCCATAGAACCGTTACCTGAGTGATGTAATTCCCGCGTTCCCATGATCGGAACAGGAGCCCCTGACGACTGTCAAGGCGCAAACTCTGCCGGATTAGCCACCGAGCTATCCCGCGAAAACGCCAAGATGTTGCGATCAGGCAAGTCAGATTGATCTGGCACGGCGGGCGAAGCGGTGCCGGCCAGCGAAAAATTGGTCAGCCGTTCGAGCCGCACGCGGACTTCATCGTCAAGGGCGGCCGCGACGTGCAGTACGGCCACAAAATCAACCTGGCGACCGGTCGCAGCGCCTGATCCTCGACGTTGTCGTCGAGACCGGAAACCCGGCCGGTGCCGAGCGCTTCCTGCCCATGCTCGCGCGCCACGGCAGGCCGCCGCGCCAAGTGGCCAGCGACGGCGGCTATGCCAGAGCCGACAACATCGCAGAGGCCAAGGCCCTCGGCATGACGGATGTCGCTTTCCACAAGAGACGCGGCGTCCGCATCGAAACCATGGTCGAGGCCAATATCTCCTGTTTGAAGCGGGCTTTTGGCCTGGCACGCTGCACCTAGACCTGGCGCGAGCTGTCGGACGCGGCCAAAGGCTTTGTGTTGCTGCCCCGGCGTTGGGTGGGTGGAACGTACCTTCGCATGGCTGAACCGCAACCGCCGCCTGGCAAAGGATGTCGAAGCGACCGTCGAGAGCGCGGTGACCTGGCTCTACATTGCCAGCGTCAAGCTCATATCGCGTCGCCTGGCCGCGACATAATCAAGATGAGCACGCACCTTCAAGCAAAATCAGACGTCCGGTCTTGCATAGGCGATTCGAGTCAAACTCTTAAGACTAGGCGTGACCCGAGAGTAGATCAGACGGTGGTATCAACGTTGATTGTTGCAGGTCAGCACCAAGAGACGTATTTCCCGAACCGACGGCTGCGAGGCTCGACGAGGTTGACGTCGTCGTCGCCGGGACGCTGCCAATCAAGTCTTGCTCCAAGCCGTAAAGCCCCGCTACGGCGTCCGACAGCCAGCCGCCAAGCCAGGAATGGGCTTCGTATATTTGCGTTGCAAGGGTGTGCGAGACGCCATGCGATGTTAGCAGGGCATCGAAGTCCGCGACGTCGGTCTGGAACTGAGAATACCCAGAAATCCAGATACGATCTTGCGTCATGAACGGCGATTTCCATTGATCAATGAAGCTGCCAGTCAGCCGATAGTTGTCCTGAAAATTTGCATCGGTTCCATAATCATCGCTCGAGCTCGATCCATAGTCGCCGTAAGACATCATGTTTGCCGGGAAATCCCATGTAGCAGCAGCATCGAAGGCAGATGGATGCTTAAACAGCAGATCAAGAGCACCGTAGCCCGACTTCGAAAAGCCGATCAACAAGTTCTTCTCAGTTCCGGTGGTGGCCAAAGTGCTATCGACCCACGCGGGCAAGAGCTCTCCCGTAAATGTCTCAAAGTCGATGGTTGGATTGTTGGGATTGTCCGCATACCACGGATCAATAGGGAAGATTGGCTCAACGATTGTCGTGTCATATTGATTTTGAACACCGAGTTGCTGGAGTTGGTCCAGACCGCTGCCGAACCCTGACTGGGCAAGCCCAGCTTCGACCGGCAACGCGAAGAGGAAGCTATGTGGGTAATCCGTTGACGGATGATCCGGGGCGAGCACTCGAACGGCGAACGGATGTGAGCCCAGGACGTTCCATTTCACTTCATATAGTTGTACACCGTTTCCATCGACCCCTTGGTAAATAAACTGTGGCTTGTCGTCAGGATCAGTGATTTGAGAAATACCGATCGTACCGTCACCGTTCAGGTCCTGCTGGAAACTGGTCTCGACCGATTGCAACTGGGCGTTTGCCCCTGACTCGTTGGTAAGGGCACTTGAAAGGTAATTACCACTATTGTCGAGGTCCCATACTGTATACTGATCGGCACCTGGTATGGTCCCTGTCAGCTTCAATGCCACCTCATAGCCGCTCGTGGTCTTCTCCGCGCCAATCGGCGCCCAGCCGCCAAACTGGCCGACCACAACCGGCGCGCCGCCGTAGCTCAGCTCAACCGCCGAACCGTCAGTCGCATCAAGAAAGTAATTGCTCCCATCCTGAACCAGGCTGGTCGAGCCAAATGCCTCGATCACCGTTGGCGGAGGAAGACCGATCGTGCCATCGCCATTCAGGTCCTGCTGGAAGCTGGTCTCCAACGATTCCAACGCGGCGCTTGATCCCGACACGCCGGCAAGAGGCATTGAAAGGTAATTGCCGCTGTCGTCGACAGTCCACACGATATACTGATCGGCACCTGTCAGCTTCAATGCCACGTCATAGCCGCTCGTGGTCTTCTCCGCGCCAATCGGCGCCCAGCCGCCAAACTGGCCGACCACAACCGGCGCGCCGCCGTAGCTCAGCTCAACCACCGAACCGTCAGTCGCATCAAGAAAGTAATTGCTCCCATCCTGAACCAGGCTGGTCGAGCCAAATGCCTCGATCACCGTTGGCGGAGGAAGACCGATCGTGCCATCGCCATTCAGGTCCTGCTGGAAGCTGGTCTCCAACGATTCCAACGCGGCGCTTGATCCCGGCACGCCGGCAAGAGGCATTGAAAGGTAATTGCCGCTGTCGTCGACAGTCCACACGATATACTGATCGGCACCTGTCAGCTTCAATGCCACCTCATAGCCGCTCGTGGTCTTCTCCGCGCCAATCGGCGCCCAGCCGCCAAACTGGCCGACCACAACCGGCGCGCCGCCGTAGCTCAGCTCAACCGCCGAACCGTCAGTCGCATCAAGAAAGTAATTGCTCCCATCCTGAACCAGGCTGGTCGAGCCAAATGCCTCGATCGTGGTTACCTCATCGCTACTCATCTTTGAAGCCTCGACAATGAAGCATGGCAGCAGTTTCACACCGTTCCTTTCCGCGGACGTCGTAACGCATCGCGAGTTTCGGCCAGGATCCATCACACTCTGAATAATTTGACCTCGAGCATGACCAGGGTGACAATCCTGGAGACATCGGTGCGTCTCGATATAGTTGCCGCTTGTAGTTGGTAAGGATCGCGCGGAATGGCGGAAGGGCGAGGTGGCAAAGCCTCCGGGGAAGGAGATCATCGCCATCCGCAATGGCCGGGTTCACGTCGCGATCCAGCGGCTGCTGCCGGCGCCGTCGGCCTTTCGTGTCGCCGCTTCTCTTTAGGAAAAGCCCTGGGCTTAGTGCAGGCGTTGTCGTAGCTAAACCGCGGGCGCGAGCGGTGCCACCGAAACATGACCCGGGGGGGCCACTATCCCCATACAGTACCGGACGCGCAGGCATCGCGTGCACCCCCTGCCGGCAATGCTAGATACGTTTGCGGGTTGGAGGAGATGAACCTGTTCCCGCAAGGTTGCCAGCCTCAATTAGAACGACATCGACTTGTTTATCGAGGATATTGCTGGTGTGCAAGAATTCTTTCTGCAACCTAATGTTGTTCTCGCGGAGAATCTCTCTTCCCGGCTGTACCGGCCTTCACTCGCGAAATGCCAGAATCAGACGCGTCGCGATTGCGAGTCCCTCTTCCAACGCCTCCCGCACGGTCAGCCGATAGCGCAGCATCACGAGCGCGATGACGTCGCTCGGGTACTGGGTCCGGTTCAGCAGGCCGGCGCTGCGTTCGTTGAACTGGTTGCCGCAGTACCGGCAGCGGAACCGGCGTAGTCCTGCGCCGTGCGCTCGGGTCGCTCCGTCACAGCCGCTGAGCTGCAACTCAGGCACCGCATTCCCGTTCCCCGCCGCCGGTCAGAAGGGCCAGGACCCTACCGGCGGCCGCTTCGGCCAACCAGATATTCCGCCCGTGGCGCCAGCCCTGATAGAACCACCCCCCCCGGCCTGATCGCTGACAGAACGGCAGGAGGAGGGTCCAGCCAATCGCCGCGATCACGAGCAGAATCGGGTAGATCACGGCCGATATGATGCCGGCCTTCAAACTCGGCTCGCGTTCCAGTCGCGAGGCGAGACGGTCCAAATGTAGGCGGCGAGTGTGCCGCCCACCTCGCCGGTGCGCACGAGAGCCGCGAGACACTGTTCGGATGGCGGGCCAGCGCATCGGCCAGCGGACTGCCGTCGCGGACCGCATTGCGCAACTCTCCCCAACTACGCGCTGCACGCGCGCATGGGGCGCGGTTTCGCCCAAAAACCGCAGCACGTAGGCAATGTCCTGCCCGGCTTCCAGCATATGGCGAGCTCGCGGGTAAAGTTGGTCACCTCCTGGGTCCGCAGCGCGCGGCCACGGCCAAGCTGCTGCTCAGCAGATCGGAAAATAAACGCGCGGTCACCGGGGCGGCGCGCATCGGGATTCTGTCCTGCCGTTGCAGCCGGACGACCACTTCCGCTTCGCGGGCTGCTTCCATTACGCCGCGCTTGGTCTAGCCGGCCTGAGTGATCGCGAGGTAGCGAAACTCAGGGACAGGGGACCAGGCCTCGGCGCGGACGCTGCGCACCAGTTCTTCGATGGTAGTAATTCCGTCGAGCGCGGCCTCGATCCCAGCCTCGAACATTGGTCTTCATCCCGCTCGCGACGGCAGCACGCTCGATCTCTGCGTGGACGGCCCGGCTACAAATAAGCCGCAGGTGAATCGGACTCATTGCCAATCCGCGATGGTGTCAGGTAGGGGAATGCTTCTGCCGACGGGAAATGTGACCCATAATGGCAAATTCCCATTTTCTTATAGCATCATCTAGCTTATAAAGTGCACGCTGAGTTCCGCCTCCTGTCGCGGGAGGGGAACCCGGTTAAGGTAAAACCTATCAAAACCAAATAAGTGACGTCCAAACAGGGGAGTGCAAAAATGCGAACATTCTATAAAACCGGCATCGGGGTTGCGTTTGTTTTGTTCGGTTTCTCGTCCTTCGCACAATCTCAGAATTTTAATCCGGAGTCGGGATGCGCCATACCCCGCTCGGTGGTAAACCACGTCCAAAGTGAACTCACAAAAGTGGTAAACTTGCCCGACAATAATGGAGGCCTCTTCAAGCCGCATCCGAACCAGATGTGGTCGGCGGTCGTCGATCGGTTCGGGTTCCTTTGCTCGGTCATCAAGACCGGGGATGCCTGGCCGGGCAGCCGCGATATCGCAATCGCCAAGGCAAGCGCCGCCAATGATTTCAGCAACCAATTGTTTGCCTTATCCACCGCCAACCTGTACGCCGCCACTCAGCCGGGCGGTTCGCTCTACGGATTAAACAACTCTAATCCGTTCAACCCGGTCTTTAACCCGCAGGGCACCGGCATAGGGCAGATACCCGGCGGGATCATCACCTTTGGGGGTGGCGTTCCGCTGTACCAAAACGGGCAAGTCATCGGCGGGCTGGGGGTAAGCGGCGATTCCTCATGCGCCGACCATGCAATTGCTTTCCGCATGCGCAAGCTGGCAGGCTTTGACGGTACGCCAGCTGGGCCCAATGGAAGTGGCGCCGGGGCCGATAACATTATCTATCCGCCGAGCACACTCGATATTTACGGGCCGCCGCAAACTCCCGGTTTCTGGCAGCCCCACTGCTCAGCAAACGACCTCACGCCGCAACAGATCAGCGCCATCCCTAACTCATAACCGGTTGTCGCGACGGAGGCGCTGGCAATCAGCGCCCCCGTCTGACAATCAGTTCGTTGCGGCATCAGGCAGGACAATAGAGCCAAATGAGCCAAAACGCGGCGGCCAGGAATGCCCCAAGGGGCAGCGCCGTTCGCGCCTGCACCCAGCGTCCGCCAGCAGTGGTGAACGCCTGTGAGCGCCGACGGAATACCCCCTCGGCGAACGATTGCCGTCGCCGCCCTGCCTGACTTGCCACAAGCAGAGCGTTTTTAGCGTGGTGGCGCGGCGAACGCGGCTGCCTCGAGGGGCGCCCAAGCTTGCGCCGCGCCGGTGAGCTAAAAACGGATTGGACTAAATTGCGCCCCCATTGGCTGCGGTATGGGCATTGGATGCAGTCGGAACGTGCATCGCTCGGCTCAAGATACGCCTATGGGCATCCGCTTGAGTATGTTCGTGACGTGAGCCGTCCGACGGATGGGCCAAGATGGCCAGCGTACGACCAAGGGGCGACCGCTGCATCTCGGTACAACCCAGCACCGGCAAGAGCGCGCCCATGGTGATCTGGCAGGTGGTCCAGCTGGCAGAAGGTTGGGAAACGTCGGTGCGAGATCATGACGTATCCGGCACAGGCTGACAGGTAGAGGGACGCGGAATAACTTCGACAACGACCATACTGCCCAGGTGGCAGTGCGGGCAGATCCGCAGGGATACCCCAGTCAGCCCTTCGTGTCGGTCACGATAGTCCTCGGGCAGAACGGGGGCCGCTGGCACCGCGAGTAGTTCACGGCACAACGCCAGCTTGCGGGTGCGCTGACAGTTGCTCAGGAAGCCATAGTAGCGAATGCGCTGTCGCAGCCGGGGTGAGCGCAGTGCCGCATGGGCACTGGCACACGACAACGTTCATCGCCGGCCTTCGCCAGGGCGGGCTGGTCGCGCCCGGTGTGTTTGATGGCGCCGTCAACGGCGAGATGTTCCTCTCCGATCGAGCAGGCTTTCGCCGTGCTGAAATCGCTGCTGCGCGGCAAAGCCATGCGTACCGTCGAAGCACTGTGGAGCGCGCTGGGCAAACTCCTCGATGCCTTCACACCCACCGAGTGTACCGCGTTCCTCCGGCATGCCGGATATTTCCAGTCAGCCTAAATGCGCTCTAGCGCTTCGCCTCAGTGTAGGGATACATCAAAGCGCCGGACTTGTAGGTCTCCGGGTAGAGAATCACTTCTGTCTTTGGGCTCTTGAACTGTTCCAGGTCGTGACCGTGCACACCCTGGAACTGCACTTCCAGCACGCGCGCCTGCGTCCATTCGCCACCAGGCCCGAAAGTGATCGGGCCGGCCACGGTATCGAAGCTGTGGCTGCGCAGCCAGTCGGCTAGTTTCGCCTGATCGAGGCTCTTGGTTCCCTCCACCGCGGCGCCCAGGACTTGCATGTCGGCATAGGCGAAAGGCGGCAGATAATAGCCGAGCGAATCCACGCCGGCAGACGCCGCTTTCGCCTGATACTGCTTCAGGAAGTCCATCGCCGCGGGCGTGGCGAACCCGGCTACGGGCAGCCAGAAATCGTAATCGACGATGCCGTTCAGCAACGGCCCGAGCTGCGTTTTGATCGCCGTGTTCTGCAGCCCGACCATGCCGCCGCCGAACAGCTTGGTTTTGAGTCCGACCTCATTCGCGGCCCGGATCATACCCAGCGAGTCCGGTGGATAGGACGCGACGAACACCATGTCCGGATTGGTTGCCTGGATGGCGCGCACGATCGGGGTGAAATCGGCGGTGCTCGGCGGATAGGTCTGGTTATAGACGATCCGGAACCCGTCCTGCTTCGCCAATGCCATTGCGCCGGCGATAGCATTCTTCGGGAACTCGGCATCGGCGCCCACGATGGCGAGCGTCTGCGGCTGCGGGTTCTGCGCCGCCGCCACGGCAAAGAACGGCGCCGAGAAGCTCTGCTTCGGCTGCGGGCCGCCGGTCGGTGCGATCGAGAAATACCGGTCGTAGTGGAACTGACTGTTCACCGCCAACGCCAGCAGGCCGAGAAAGGTCCGCTGATGCGCGATGATCACCGGCATCGCCGGCGCAACCATGTTGGTGGCATAGCCGCCGACCACCAGATCGACTTTGTCCACATCCAACAGTTTGGTGTAGATACCGGGCACCAGCGCCGGATTGCTCTGATCGTCGTAATAAACAAGCTTCACCGGCCGGCCGAGCAGTCCGCCTTTGGCGTTGGTGTTCTCGGCCCAGATCTGCATAGCCAGCAGCGCCGCCTTGCCGTTCGGCGCCAGTCCGCCGGTCAGCGCCATGCCGAAGCCGATGGTGATCGGTTCCGCTGCCTGCGTTGCCGTGCCCGCAGTCAACGCAACCAGAAGGGCGGCGAACAGCCATCCCAGACGCCGCATTCGATTTCCTCCCGGCTTATATGTGCCGGGTCATCCTACGGCGCGGCCCTGGGAGCCGCCAAGCGTCAGCGGGCCTGCTGGATGGCCGAGAGTATCCAGCGTCCGCCGCGCGCCCGGACGAAGGTCCAGAGTTCGGTGGCCGTGACATGCTCGGTCGGGCTGCCATCGACGATGCGGCCGGCGGCGTGGCGGGTCACATCGAGCATCGCGAATCGCATCGCCACGGTGGCGTAATCACGCCCAGTTTCCGACCAGGCCTGCGCGAGATCGCCTTGCAGCAGGCGCACGTCGGAGATGGTGTTGCGCACACCGCGACTTGCTTGCTCGGCCAGTTGCTCGCCGAAATAGCCAACCATCTCCGGTGTGGCGAGAGCACGCAACGCATTGAGATCCTGCGCACTCCAGGCCGCCTGGACCTCATGCAGGACTCGCTCGAAGGCCTGGTAGTCAGCCGGCGAGATGGCGAGCGGCGGCGCCGACCCCATCGGCATGGGGCGGGGACCCGGCGGGGTGGCCGGTCCGCGCGCGAACATGGAGGGTCCGCTGGCGAACACCGGGGAGGAGCCGCGGAACAGCCGGAACAGCCAGCGGACGATCAGGACCAGGATCAGGATCCTGAACAGGAAGCCGAAAAACCCGAAGAAACCGCCGAACATGTGCCCGAACAGCAGGCTGCCGATGCCCACGCCGAGCAGTCCGCCCAAGAAGCCGGAGCCGAAGCCGGAGCGGTAGCCGGGGTTGGCGTAGCCGTAACCTGGCTGGCGTTGGTTCGGCGTCAGGCTGCGTTCCATCGGCGCAGCGGAATAAGGGGCGGTGCGCGTCGCCGGGGGCGCGGACCAAGTATAGCCGCCGCGACTTCCGAACGATCCGCCGGAGCCCGCCCGGGCATCGGCAAGGCTCGGCGCAAGCGCGAGGCCTACAGCCACGACGGCGGCGAGCAGAGCTGGGATGGCACGCATGGAGCGCATTCGCTTTCCTGTTACCCGCGCGGAATATGGTGTGTCGCGCGGCGCGCTGTCAGGGAGGTCAGGCTCCCGCCATTGTCATCCCCTCGACGCGGACGGTTGGCGCATCGGTGCCGCGGCGGAAGACGAGGTCGTTCGCCGGGGTGAGCTGGGTGAACATCTCCAGCAGGTTGCCGGCGATGGTGATCTCGGCCACCGGTTCGGCGATCGCACCGTTGCGGATCATGAACCCCGCCGCGCCCCGGCTGTAATCGCCGGTGACACCGTTCACGCCCATGCCGATCAGCTCGGTGACGTAGAGCCCGAGAGGGATATCCGCCATCAGCTCGTCCGGCGAGAGCCGCCCGGGCGACAGATAGAGGTTGCTGGCGGCCGGCGATGGCGGGCCGCCAGTGCCGCGTACCGCATGGCCGGTCGAGATCATCCCGAGCTGCCGGGCCGAGCGGCTGTCGAGCAGCCAGGTTTGCAGCACGCCGTCCTCGACCAGGGCACGGGCGGCGGTCGGGGTGCCCTCGCCGTCGGCGACGCGCGAACGCAGCCCGCGCACCCGCCGCGGATCGTCGTGTATGGCGATACCGGATGCAAAGATGCGGTGCCCGAGCTTGTCTTTCAGGAAGGATGTACCGCGTGCGATTGCGGCGCCGTTGATCGCGCCGGCCAGATGGCCGAGCAGGCTGCCAGCCACGCGCGGGTGATAGACCACGGGCAGTTTCGCGGTGGCCGGCCGCACGGGGCCCAGCCGAGCGACCGCCCTATCGCCGGCACTGCGGCCGATGGCGGCCGGATCGTCCAGGTCGGCCAGATGCACGGCGCTGTGGTAGTCGTAGTCGCGCTGCATGCCGGTGCCGCTGCCTGCCAGCGCCGTGGCCGAGACCGAATGGCTGGTCCGCACCGCATGGCCGGCGAATCCGGCGGAGGTCACCAGCCGCGATTCGTAGCGGCTGAAACCGGCTCCGGCCCCTTCGGAGTTGGTCACCCCCTTCACCGCCAGTGCCGCTTCCTCCGCAACCGAGGCACGCGCTACCAGCGCCTCGGTATCCGGTTCAGTTGCGTCTTCCAGATCGAGGGCGACGGGTTCGGGCGGCGCGGCGGTGTCGGCGAGGCCCGCGTAGGGATCATCCGGCACCGCCTGGGCCATCGCCACAGCCCGTTCGGCCAGCGTGGTGAATCCGGCCGGGTCCATCGTGCTGGAGGAAACGATCGCGGATTTTGGGCCGACGAACACCCGCAGCCCGAGATCACGGCCTTCCGAGCGCTCGACATGCTCGGTCTTACCGAGCCGGCGCTGCGCGGAGAGCGAGGTGCCCGAGATCAACACGGCATCCGCCGCGGTCGCCCCGGCGGCCCGGGCCCGCGCGATCAGCTCCTGCAGCAGCTCGAGATGATCCATTGCTGTTATGCCTTTCGGGCACGGCGGTCGCATTCGGGCACGATCACCTCTCCCGCGCCCGCGGGAAGCCGTCGGGTGGAGAGGGGAACGCTGCGCTCGGGTGAGCGGCTCATGCGGCCAGGGCGTCGGCGATGGTCGCCAGACCGGGCACCCGGTCCGCCGGGCCGAGCGCGGCCAGTGTCGGGGCCGACCGGAAATGCCGCGCAGCGGCCCGCTGCACGTCCTGCACCGTGACCGCGTTCAGCCGCGCAACGGTTTCCTGGACCGGGATCACCCGGCCGAATACCTGAAGCTGCCGGGCGAGCTGTTCGCAGCGGCTGCCGGTGCTCTCCAGCGACATTAACAGGCTGGCCTTCACCTGCGCCCGCGCCCGTGCCAGTTCCGCCTCGGTCACGCTGTTCTGCACCTTCCGCAGCTCCTCCAGGGTCACCGGCATCAGCTCCTCGGCCTCGCTTTCGCCGGTACCCGCATAAACGCCGAAAAGCCCGCTATCCATAAATGGCGCGGTGAAGGAGTAGATCGAATACACCAGGCCGCGCTTCTCCCGGATTTCCTGGAACAGCCGCGACGACATGCCGCCGCCGAGCAGGGTCGAGAGCAAGAGGGTGGGGTAGAAGTCGCGATCGGCATAGGCGACCGACGGGAAGCCCAACACGATGTGCACCTGGTCGAGGTTGCGGGTTTCCCGGAATTCGCCGCCCTGATAACGGCCGGACAGCGCGACCGGAGCGGGATCGACGGCCAGATCGGCGAAATGCGTCTTTGCCAAGCCGACGATGTGTTCGTGATCAAGCGCACCGGCGGCGGCCACAACGACATTCGCGGCAGCGTAGTGCCGGCGCATATAGCCGGTGAGCATCGTCCGCGGCATGCCGCGGATGCCCTCCTCGCTGCCGAGTACCGAGCGGCCGAGCGGCTGGCCCGGATAAGCGGCCTCCTGGAAGTGATCGAAGATGATGTCGTCCGGCGTGTCGTTGGCCTGGCCGATCTCCTGCAGGATTACGCCGCGTTCGCGCTCCAGTTCCTCGGGCTCGAAGGTGGAATGGCAGAGAATGTCGCCGATGATATCGGCGGCGAGCGCCGTGTCCTCCTTCAGGACCTTGGCGTAGTAAGCGGTCTGCTCGCGCGCCGTGTAGGCATTCAGGTGTCCACCGACCGCTTCGATCTCCTCGGCGATAGCGGCGGCGCTGCGCCGCTCGGTGCCCTTGAATGCCATGTGCTCCAGGAAATGGGAGACGCCGTTTTCCACCTCGGTCTCGTGGCGGGAGCCGGTCGCCACATAGGCGCCGAGCGACACCGTCTCCACACGCTCCATCCGCTCGGTCACGACGGTCAGGCCGGACGGCAGCCGGGTCAGGCGGATGGCTTCGGGCACCTCATGCTTTTCCAATGCGAGTTCCTTTCGAGGGGATAGAGTCGTCCATATAGGCAAGCGCGGCGGCAGCGAGGTCCTCTATCGCGCTGCCCACTGATTTGAAGAACGTGATCTCGTCCGCGGAGCGGCGTCCTGGCACCTCGCCGCGACACAGCCGGGGGAGATCGCCGGCGATGTCCTCGCGCCGGAGCACACCGTTGGCAATCGGGTCGATCAGGTCGCCGGATTCGGCCAGCGCGGCTTCGGTGTCGATGAACACGCGGGCACGTCGGACCGCCTCGTCATCGGCCTCACGCATCGAAGGTATGAAGCCGCCGATCAGATCGAGATGCGTGCCGGGACGAAGCCAATCGCCCTGGATCAGCGGCTCACGCGCGAGCGTCGCGCAGGAGATGATGTCGGCCTGCCTGGTCGCTGCCGCGAGGTCGGTGACAGATTCGGCAGCGAAGCCCTCGGCGCGAAGTTGTGCCGCGAGCCGCTCGGCCCCGTCGCGGCGGATGTTCCAGACCCCGACGCGGGTGATCGGGCGCACGGCCGCGTAAGCCGCGGGCAACAGTCCGGCAACGTGGCCCGAACCGACGACCAGCAGCGCCGCGGCATCCGGCCGGGCCAGGAACGAGCTTGCCAACGCGGATGCGGCAGCGGTGCGCCGGCCGGTGATTTCAGTACCGTCGATCAGGGCGAGGTGGCGTCCGGTCTCGCCGTCGCAGAGGAGATAACTGGACGAGACGGCGGGCAGCTTGCGTGCGCCGTTACCGGGGAGGACCGAGACCAGCTTCACGCCCATGAAGCCGCCCGGCCGCCAGGCGGGCATCAGCAGTAGCGAGGCTGTGGTGCCGTCCGGTTGGGGCAGATCGTGACGGTGGCGGAGCGGGGCCGCGGCGCCGGCCACGAAGGCGTCGCGCAGGGCAGGGATCAGCCGGTCGAACGGCAGTGCTGCTCGGGTCCGGGCCGCGTCAAGGACCTTGAGGTCGGTGGTGACTACCTGAGAGTGGGTAATGGTGTCATTCCTTGATGCCACCTGCCATCAGGCCACCGACGAGGTAACGCCGCACCAGCAGGGTAAAGACCAGCACGGGCAACATCACCGAGACGCCGGCAGCGGCGATCTTGCCCCATTCGAAGCCGGCATATTGCATGAAGTTGACGATCGCCACCGGTGCCGTCATGGCATCGGTTCGGGTCAGGATCAGCGCGAAGAAGAAGTCGTTCCACGACAGAATGAAACAGAGGATCGCGGTTGCCGCCAAGCCCGGGGCGGCAAGCGGCAGGGCTACTCGCGCGAAACCGCTCCAGACGCCGGCACCATCTATCCAGGCCGCCTCCTCCAGGCTGCGCGGCACAGCATCGAAAAAGCCCTTCATCGTCCAGATGACCAGGGCGAGGTTGAAGGTGACATAAATGAGTGCGAGACCCGCGACAGTGTCCATCAGGCCGAGCCATGTGTAGGCGAGGAAGAACGGAATCGTAAAGGCGATCGGCGGCGCCATGCGCGTAACGAGAATCCACAACGCCACCTGCTGTTGTCCACGGAAGCGCCAGCGCGCCAGTACGTAAGCCGCCGGCACGCCGATCAGCAGCGAGAACAAGGTGGAACTGACGCTGGCCTCAACGCTGTGACCGAAAGATCCGGCGAACTGGCCAGTCCAGGCCAGGGCGTAGTTCTGCAAGGTCGGTCGGAACAGCAGGCTTGTGGACATGATGTCGCTCTCATGCCTGAACGACATCAGCACCAGCCACAAGGCCGGGGACAGCACGATGACCAGCAGAACCAACGCGACAGCATAGCGCGTCCAGGCCCGCAGCGTGCGGCTACTCATCGATCACCATACCGCCGCCGACCCGGCTGATCAGGACGCTCAGAATGAAGACACCGGCCACCAGCAGTACGGCGACCGCGCTGCCGTAGCCCCAATAGGCGAAATTGAAGGTCTGCACGAAGGCATAATAGTTGGTGACCTCGGTCGCACCGCCGGGTCCGCCATCTGTCAGCAAATAGATCAGCGGAAACGCCTTGATGCTGTCGATCAGCCGAAACAGCACCGCGACCACCAGCGCGCCGCGAATATAGGGAAGCCGCACGTGCCAAAACAACTGCACCGGGCCTGCACCATCGATGCGCGCGGCTTCCTGCGGCTCTTTCGGCACCATCTGCAGGGCCGCCAAAGTGATCAGCATCGTGAACGGGAACCATTCCCAGGTATCCGCGGCGGCGATCGCCCAGATCGCGGTACTGGCATTGGCGATCAGCGAATGAAACGGCAACCCGATCGAGGCTGCCAGCCGGTGCAGCGGGCTGATCGCCGGGATGTAGATAATCTTCCAGATGATCGCCACGACGATGGGCGGCAGCACCATCGGAATCAGGAAGGCGGTGCGCACCGTTTGCAGCAGCCTCGAAGGTCGGTCCAGCAACAGCGCGATGCCAACCCCGAAAATGAGCTGCGAGACGACCGTGATGCACGACAATTCGACCTGCACCCAAACCGACCGTACGAACTCCGGCGAGGTGAAGGCCTGCTGATAGTTCTGCCAAGGCAGGGAGAAATCGAATGAGCCAGGCTCGGCTGGCGAGAGCGGTGTCAGGCTGACGACGACGAGCCAAACCGCCGGGGCAAGCGTCACCAAGGCAAGTGCGCTCAGGGCCGGCATCAAGCCGCAGCGACGGGCCCTTCGCTGCTCGCGCGCCCAGTGACCGGCCAGCGTCGGACGCGTGGGCGCGACCAGCGATGGCGCGACGGCTCTCAGGTCGATCCTTGTTTCGCTGGCCACCGGCCCCGGGGCAACAGCGAAGCTACAGGTTGACGCCGGCCCGCTTCAACGCCCGCAGTGAGTTCTGCTGGGCGCGTTGCATTGCCGCCTTGGCGCTCATTTGCTGTGAGACGATCGTTTGTATTGCGTTGTCAAGCTCGCGATCGATCGGCGGATAGGGTGGTACTGTGCGGTAAACGGTGTAGCCTTCGCCGGCCAGTTTCAGCGTGTCTTCGTAAATTTTCGCTCCGTCGAAGCCGTTGATCATCAGCCTGTCATGGAACTCCGGCAGTTTGATGATCGATTCGCGGGTGGTCGAACTGTAGCCCTTCTCCTTGAACATGCGCTGCAGCAAGGATTTGGACATTGCCCAGGTGATAAACTCCCACGATGCGTCCTTCTGCCTCCCCGCGGCCGGAATGCCCCAGCCATGCGAGGCGACATTCGGGAAACGGCCGGCCGGTCCGGCCGGCTCCATCGACAGAGCGCAGGTCTTGGCGACCTTGCTGTCCGGCTGCGCCATTTCGACCAGGAAGGTCTGGTTGTAGGTCGAATAATTGATGCGGCCGTCCAGCAACCCCTGAGTCAAACTGGTCGGAGGTATAGGTCAGCACGCCGTCGGGGCCGTATTCGCGGAGCATCGCGGAGAAGAAGTCCGCGGCGTGGATCGCTTCCGGCGTGTCCAGCATCGGGTGCAGATCATCCGGCGGCTTGCGGAACACTTGGCCGCCGAAGGCCAGCAGGTAGGGCGGAAATTGCCATCCGTAATGGTTTTCGGTCCCAAACGGGCTGGGGCCGCCTTTCGCCTTCAGCGCCTTCAACAACGCCGGCATCTGATCGAACGTGTCGGGCTGCTTGAAGCCGGCCTGCTCGATCAGATCATAGCGCGAAGCGCCCGCCATCTGGGCGTCGGCGATCCATGGGATCGCGTGCAGCCGTCCCTGGCGATCCTTGAACGCCGCCGTGCTGCCCGGAAGAAAGTCGGCGATATCGAAATCCGCCGGCGTCTTTGCCGGGTCGTTGAAATAATCGTCGAGCGGTGTCGTCCAGCCGGCGCCGACCCAGCGCCCCGAATAGATGAACGTCACGTTGATGACGTCGTGCGCGGGCGAGCGGGTGGACAGCTCGATATCCATGCGTTGGTTGTAGATGGGGAAGGCCGGTGTCTCGTACACGACCTTGGCGCCGGTCATCTGTTCGAATTCCGGCAAATAGCTGCGCAGGAATTCGGAATAGGTGTGACTGTAGCAGGCGACGTGCAGCGTCACGCCATCGAGTTTTTTCTTGCCGCCTTGTGCCGGTGCCCGCCCGGGCAGGACGAGCAAACCCGCGGCGGCAGCGGTTCCGCGGAGCACCCGACGCCGCGGCAGCGCGGGAGGCCGTGTTGGCATCGCGCATCCTCCCCTGATCAGTTTTTACCGGCTTTCAACCGCCGGATTGGCCGTGAACAGTGCATGCGGCTGCATACCGGTCAAGTTTCAATGCAGGGGCAAGCCCTGGATGGTGATCCGGTGCATCAGGCGGCGCTCCCCCTGGTAATCGTTCACCGCGAAGTGCCAGGTCGCGCGATTGTCCCAGAATGCGACCGAGCCGGGGCGCCAATGAAAGCGGCAGGTGAATTCCGGCCGTATCGCGTCCTGGTAGAGATATCCGAGGAGCGGCCTCGATTCCTCCTCGGTCCAACCTTCGAACCGAAGCGTGAAACCGGGATTTACATAGAGCGCCTTGCGGCCGGTTTCGGGATGGCGGATCACCACGGGGTGGACAGCATCCTGGGTCGCCAATTCCGGGTTGCCAATGCGGCCGGCAAAATCGCGGCGGCGCGCCTGGCCCTCATGGCCGAGTGACAGGCGCGCAAGCCGTCGAGCGTTGCCTTGAGCCCGTCGGACAGCGCGTCGTAGGCGGCGTACATACTGGCGAACAGCGTGTCCCCGCCGGTCTTCGGCACTTCATGGGCAACCAGGATCGACCCAAGCGCCGGTGCCTGATCGTAGCTGTGGTCGGTATGCCAGCCATTGCCGATGTTATCGCGCTGCTGCGGTTCCTTGCGCACTTCGGCGACCATCGGATAGCCGGGCACGGCCGTGAAAAACCGATTGATCTCGATTGGACCGAAGCGTTCGGCGAATGCCACGTGCTGGTCTGGCGTCAGTCGCTGATCACGGAAGAACACGACTCCGTACTCGCCGAATGCACGGCGTATCTCCGCAACGGCCTCGTCGGCCAGTGGGGCTGCCAAATCGACGCCGTCAATCTCCGCGCCGACCGTGGCGGAAAGCGGCTCTACCCGGATCTGCCGATAACTCATTGCTCCTCCCGAAGGGGCTTCCGGCTTGGAAGTTATGGGCGTTGAGGTTAGCTCGCATGCGCCGACGGGCGCCACCATATTTCGGGAGCGTGAGGGAGAGCCGGATGTCCAAAACGTCCGATTTGTGGTCGATTTTCGAAATGATCCGCCGTTCTCAGACCAACACCAAACTCGATCACCTGCTGGGCGACCGCTGACGTATAGCCATGCGCGCGCGCCGGCGATTGCCGCTGGGTATCGTAGGCATCGCCGCTGTCGGTTTGTTTCTGGGGTTCTGGTGCGTGTCGCCGGCCGTGATCCGCGACGGCCTGCGGGAGCGCGCGTTCGACCTGCTGCTGCCGCTCGTTCCGGAGTCGGGCGCCGATACTGGCGTGGTGGTGGTCGATATCGATCACGCCAGCCTGCTGCAGTTCGGACCCTGGCCGTGGCCGCGGGCACGCCTCGCGCAAGTGATGGCCGCGGTGGCCGCCGGGAAACCGCGCGCGGTCGGGCTCGACATCCTTCTGGCCGGCCGCGACCGTTTCACCGCTGGGGGCGATGGCGACGCGATGCTCCGGCAGGCGCTGGCGGGCAGTCCGGTGGTGCTCGGTTTCGGGCTGGAGAGCGGCGCGGCCGGCGAGGACCTGCCGGCAACACCGATCCTGGCGCGCACGGCGGTGCTGCTGCCGGGACTCTGGCGGGCCGACGGGGTCATCGGTCCGGCTCCCGGCTTGGCGGACGCCGCGCAGGGTCTCGGTGCCCTGGTGGAAGCGGCGGATGGCGACGGCCCGGTCCGCCGCGTGCCGCTGCTCGTGCTAACCGGTGACACGCTGCGGGCCGGGCTGGCAGTGGAGATCGTGCGAGTTGCCCAGGCGGCTGACGCGCTGCTGATTGATGCGCAGAGCCGGCTGCAGATCGGCGATGTGCGCGTACCGCTGGGCCCGGACGCCATGTTGCGGCTGATCGCGCGTCGGCGGGGCGATTGGGCCGCGCACACGGTCTCCGCGGGCGGGCTGCTGGATGATGCGGGGGCGAGCCGTACACTTGCGGGGAAGATCGTGCTGGTCGGCGGCAGCGCACCGGAACTCGGCGGGCTGCGTGTCACGCCGGTTTCCGCGGTCACGCCATCGGTGCTGATCCAGGCGACCGCGGTGGATGCGCTGCTGCGGGGTGCGGTCGCCTATCGGCCAGCCTGGCTGGGCAGTGCAGAGATTGCGTGTGCGGCCATACTCGGCGGGTTGTGCGTTCTTGGCGCCCTTCGGCTGCGACCGGCTGCCGCCGCGGTGCTGGCGCTGTTGCTGTGCCTGGGCTGGGCCGGCATCGCCGTCGCGGCGGTACCCGGCGGCGGATGGCTGGTCGATCCGGCCGGGCCAGCGGCCGTGGCGTTCACCAGTTTCGGTGCGATGGCGCTGACCCGCTACGCGCGCGACGAATGGCGGGCCCGGCTGCTGCGGGCGCGCTTCGAGCAGCATCTGGCGCCCGAAGTGGTGCAGCGCATTGCCGCCGACCCCACGGCGCTGCGGCTGCAAGGCGAGATGCGCGAAATAACCGCGCTGTTCAGCGATATCGAGGGCTTCACCAGCATGACCGAGCGCGCCGAACCAGCAGACTTGATCGCGTTGCTGGACGCCTATTTCGACGCTGCGTCACGCATCGTGACCGAGCACGGCGGCATGATCGACAAGATCGTCGGCGATTCCGTGCATGCGATCTTCAACGCGCCGTTTACGCTCGACCGGCACCCGGAGCGGGCAGTCGCCTGCGCGGTGGCTCTGCTGTCAGCGTCGGAGGAGATCCGTAATTCTGTTCTGGCGCGGCGGCTGCGGCTCGGCCGCACGCGCATCGGCATCGAGACAGGGCCGGCGATCGTCGGCGACGTGGGCGGCAGCCGGAAGCTGGACTACACGGCGCATGGCAACGCCATCAACCGCGCCGCGCGGTTGGAGGCGGCCAACAAGGAACTCGGGTCCAGTATCTGCATCGGCCCGGGGACGGCGGCCCGGCTGCCCCCAGGATCGATCCGGCCGATAGGCACCGTCACGGTGCGCGGGCAGAGCGAGCCGGTCGAGGTGTTTTCGCCAGTCGGGCTTACAACACCGAGGCCATCGCTGCCTTGATGCGCGCGGCGCCCCAGGGAGCGGGGTCGGTCGGTTCAGCGCCGGGGGAGGCGATATTGGTGCCGAGACCGGCGGTGACGAGCACGGTCTTGCGCCGGCCGGTGACCGCGACGGTGCCGCGATCGACGAAAACCCCAAATACCCCGTTGCTCGGGCCGCCCCAGAAGCGGGTGCCGCGCACGGCCATCAGACCGAAGGGCGACCGGACGTTCATGTCGTAACCAGGGACGTTCGGATCGTGGTCGCACAGCATGGCGCCGCGCTCCAGGACCAGAGTGCCACCGGCATTGACAATAAAACGATCGATGCGCAGTCGCGCCTCCGGCCCGAGGCGTACGTCCGTGGCCTCGCCAAGGCGCAGCGCGAGGGCGGATTGCACGCCGGTGCCGACGGAGTCGCCGATGAACACCGGTGCCTCGGGGTTCAGGTTGCGGCGGGCGGAAGCGGTCGTTGCATAGCACTCGCCGCGCGCGGACTCGACTTGGCCGGCCTGTTGGGCGGCCCGCGCGTGCAAGGGGGTGAGCGAGGTGGCGAGAGCCGCAAGAACGGCACGGCGTTCCATCCGGGTCATCCGGCGATCTTACAGAAGCGGGCGGCCGCTAAACAGGCGTGTTGCGCCGCGCGAACGCCCGTATCTGTGCCTGGACGGCGGCGATGTCGTTGGGCAGCACGGTATAGCGCTCCTCGCGGTAGGACAGGTCGGCGAGCCGCTTCGGCAAGGCTGGGCGGAAACCGGTGGCGCGCTCCACTGCCTCGGCGAATTTTGCCGGGTGCGCGGTTGCCATAGCGACAACCGGCACGTCGGCCGGGGCCGTGGTGCGGGCCGCAGCGATGCCGATAGCGGTGTGCGGATCGGCCAGATAGCCGCAACTGGAGTACAGGCGGCCGATCTCGGCCTCGGTGCCCGTATCGTCCAGGCGGAAGCCGCGAAACAGGTCGGCGGCCCGGCGCCAGGCGGCCTCCGGCACGGACATCCGGCCGGTTCGGCGGAAGCCCTGTATGGTATCGGCCGTGGTCCGCGCGTCGCGGTCCAGCAGCTCGAAAAGCAGGCGCTCGAAATTGGAGCTGACCTGGATGTCCATGCTGGGCGAAAGACTGGGTTCCACCGTCCGGGTCGACATGTCATTGCTGGCGAGGAACCGCGCCAGAATGTCGTTGCGGTTCGACGCGACGATCAGCCGATTAATCGGCAGGCCCATCTGCCGCGCCGTCCAGGCCGCCAGGACGTTGCCGAAATTGCCGGTCGGAACGCTGAACGATACCTCCCGGTCCGGCGCGCCGAGCGCCAGCGCGGCGGCGGCGTAGTACGGGACCTGGGCGGCGATGCGGGCCCAGTTGATCGAGTTGACCGCGGAAAGCCGCATTTCCTCGCGGAACGGGGCGTCTGCGAACATTGCTTTCACGAGGTCCTGGCAGTCGTCGAACGTGCCCTCGACGGCGATATTGGCGATGTTCGCGGCCGGCACCGTGGTCATCTGTCGGCGCTGGACCTCGCTGGTGCGCCCGTGCGGATGCAGGATGACGATATCAGCGTGATCCTGTCCGGCAAAGGCCTCGATAGCGGCGGAGCCGGTGTCGCCGGAGGTGGCGCCGACGATGGTGACGCGCTGGTTTCGCGCGGCGAGCACATGGTCGAACAGGCGCCCGAGCACCTGCAGCGCCATGTCCTTGAAGGCGAGCGTGGGGCCGTGGAACAGCTCCTGGACGAAGAGGCTGGTGTCCAGTTGCACCAGCGGCACGACGGCCGGGTGCCCGAATCCCACATAGGCGTCACGGCAGATGGTGGCGAGAGTTTCCGATGGGATCGCGTCGGCGACGAAGGGCTGTATCAGATGCGCGGCCAGCTCCGGGTAAGGCATGCCGCGCAGCGTGTGCCACTCATCCGCGGCGAGGTGGGGCCATGAGGCCGGAACATAGAGCCCGCCATCCTCGGCCAGCCCGGCCAACAAGACGCCGCTGAAATCGCGCTCGGGCGCCTGCCCGCGGGTGGAAATGTAACGCATCGGGCGAGCGTAGCGGGAGACGGTGGTCGGGTCAGCCCGGTGGTCGTTCCGGAACTTTCGCTGTGACGCGACGTTCCCACCGGTATCGCTTCACTGCGCGACTTAGGGAGACTTCATGTGGCCAGCATGCAAGATCCGAGTGATACCGGCGGTCGTGTGATCGCCGCCAGCAAGGTGAACGGCACCGCGGTGTACAATCCGGCGGGAGACAGGCTCGGCTCGATTTACGATGTCATGCTCGACAAATACTCGGGCAAGGCGGAGTACGCGGTACTGAGCTTCGGCGGCTTTCTTGGGATCGGCGACAAATACCATCCGCTGCCGTGGAACCAGCTCAAATACGATGTCGAGCAGGGCGGCTACGTCGTCGATATCGACCGTGACCGGCTGGAGGGTGGGCCGGCCTATGCGGCCAGCGAGATGGATGTGTGGAACGACACGCGCGGCCGCGACATCGATGTGTATTACGGCGGGCGCCCCAACACGATGGTGCCGTAACCAGCGGTTCAGGCCAGGTTGGCGTCGATATAGTCGAAATTGATATCGTCGCCGAGGCCGGGTTGCTGTGAAAGATGGACGAACCCGTCCGGGTCCATCGGGTCCGGGCGGGCGTTCAGATACGCGGGGACCTGGTCGTAATCCAGGAACGGGTGCAGCAGGCCGCGTTCGTACCAACTTCCGTTTTTCTGAATGGCGCAGAGCGTCAGGTTGCCGGCGCCGTTGCCGTGGATCTCGCAGTCCATGCCGAACGCCTCGGCCAGGTGGATGATCTTCAGGCTAGGGCCGATACCGCCGACATCGTGCGCACCGGTGCGAGTGATGTCGCACGCGCCGGCTTTGATCCATTCGGCGCGGGTGTGGAACTTGCCCTCCATGCTTTCCGGGCCGATCACCGGGATGTCCAGATTGGCGGCAAGCCAGGCATAGGAGCTCATCGAGGCCTCGTTCATCGGCTCCTCGTACCAGGCGAAACCGAGCTTCTGCAGCTCGTGGCCGAGCCAGAGTGCGTCGCTGCGGGAGTAGCCGTGGTAGGCGTCCAGCATCAGCGGGATGTCCGGACCGACGGCTTCACGCACGGCGGCACAGGCCTTCACGTCCATGCGCGGGTCGGGGGCGAAGGAGACCGGCTTCATCCAGGTGTGCAGCTTAATCGCCTTGTAGCCGCGGCCGAGCAGCCATTCGGCGTAGCGGCCGTAATCCTCGGGCGTGGCGAGGCCGCCCTTCATCTCGTCGCCGCACATGGTGCTGCCGTAGGCGGGGACTATGTCGCGATAGGCGCCGATCAGTTTGTAAACAGGCAGGCCGAGTTTGCGGCCGGCTAGGTCCCATAGAGCTTGCTCGACGATGGCGAGCGTGCGATCGCTGAGCTGGCCGGTGCTGCCGCGTTGCCAATGCGCGAGGTCCTGCCAGATGCGCTCGCGGTCGAACGGATCTTGCGCGAGCAGGACGGGGCGGATGAAACCATTGACCAGATGCGGGCGAACCACCTCGGGTGGGGCGAGGCAATGGCCTTCGCTGCCGTCATCGGCGGTGATGGTTAGCAGCGCCTGACGCGCCTCGTGCGGATCGCCGGGATGGGTGTGGCCGTCGCTGTCGCGCACCTGCCTGGAGGTGTAGCGAAACACCCGGACCCTGATCTCGGCGATCTTCATTGGCGTGCTCCCTTGGCCTGTCTGTCGTCTGACAGGATCGGCGGAAGGGCAAGCCTTGACGGCGGGAGGGGGTCATGGTGAGCGATGCGGCAGGACCAGGAAAGCGAGGCGAAACAAAGAGATGACGTGGACGGTGCTGTATCCGGAGGGCAGTTATCCCGAGGATTCGGTCGAGCGGCGGATCTACGGGCCGGAGGTGCGGGCGCTCATGCGCGCGACGCAGTCGCTGGCGGACCTGTCCGACGAGGACTGCGCGGCGGCGGACGGGCTGATGATCATGCGCCATAAAGTATCGGCAGCGGACCTGGCGCGGTTCACGCGGCTGCGGGCGGTGTGCCGGATGGGCGTCGGATATGACTCGATCGACCGCAAGGCAGCGGCGGCCCGGCAGATCATGGTGTGCAACGTGCCGGATTACGGCACGACCGAGGTAGCGGATCATGCCATGGCGCTGGTGCTGGCGCTGCGGCGGGGGCTGTTGCTGCATCATGAGTGGCAGCGGCGGGATCCTCCAGCGGCGTGGCGGGCGGTATTCGATCCGCTGATCCGGCGGCTTGGCGTGCTGACGTTCGGGATCATCGGGCTGGGGCGGATCGGGACGGCGGTGGCGCTGCGGGCCAAGGCGTTCGGGTTCCGGGTGGTGTTCTTCGATCCGTATCTGCCGAACGGAGCCGAGCTGGCGCTGGGGATCGAGCGGACGTCGACGCTTCGGGAGTTGCTGGGCCGGAGCGATACGCTTTCCGTTCACGCGCCGTTGACGCCGGAGACGCGGGGGATGCTGGGGCGGGAGGAGCTGGCGCTGCTGCCGAAGGGCGCGGTGGTGGTGAATACGGCGCGGGGGCCGATTGTGGATATCGATGCGATAGCGGAGTTGTTGCGGGCGGGGCATCTGGCGGGGGTTGGGCTGGATGTGGTGCCGGTGGAGCCGCCGGTCGAGCCGGTGCCCGAGCTGATCCGGGCGTATCGGGCGCGGGAGGCCTGGGTGGAGGGGCGGCTGATCATCACGCCACATTCGGCGTTTCATGATCCTGAGGCGTGGGAGGATATTCGGGTGAAGGGGGCGGAGACGATGCGAGCTGCGCTGTTGGGGCCGCGGCCGCAGAACGTGATTGCGCCCGAGGATTTCTAAAAGATCACGTCCAGCATCTGAATTATCGCTACACGCTCCTCCAGGCGCAGGGTACTTGATGGCTGAGATGATACGTCCGGTTACTTTCCGAGCCTGAAAGTCGGGAGGGCGAGTATCCGTACGGCAAGTCCGATGGCGAAGGTCGCATCGCGCCGCAAATGATCTTCAGCCGGTTCCATGGTCGACAGCACTCGCCGTGAGAGGTTTGACGCATCGTTTAGGTCGCGAAAATGAGAGAGTGGGTTTCGGAGGTCCATCAGTCGCCTCGTTTGTCATCGTTTCCTCCATGGGTCATGGTTTATACGCACGTGTTGGAAGCACCCTCTACCGGTACTTTCCACGTTGACCGAACCTTCCCCGAACGGGCCGCTTGCAGGTTTCTTTACCAATCGGCCTGTTTCGGTGACCGGCCCCTCCCCCGTCCCCTCCCGCAAGGGGAGGGGCGAGACTGGTGCGGCCGAGACACTTATTGACCGCACCTAACGCCCGGGGTTGTGTTCACCCAGGGCGCTGCCGATATGTTGGTATCAGCAAAGTTCCCCGATCCGTTGTCGTTCATTACGATGAAGACGGTACCCTGCGCATCACTCGGATTCTTGCTGGTGCAGACCATCGCTTCCGCATAGTGGATAGTTCCGCTTGCATCCACGGTGGTCGGAGCGCCCGCTCCGGCGGTGGGACTTGGAAGATTGGGTATTTTTGCATAACGCACGGAAACAGTGCCGAACTTGGTGAAGCCCGTGCCTGTGATGTATAATTCAAACGTGCCTTGTGACGGATCGATCGGCTTTGTGGATGCGGTGATGCCGAAGGAGGCGGGCGGCACCGGTGTCGGCGGGCAGCCTCCCAGCGCAAGCGGCAAGGCCACGCCGCAGGCCAGGATCCCCAACCACCGTCGGTACGCATTGCGATTTATCGGTCTCCTCGTCATGCGAGCGGAGCGTCGTCCTGGCCATGTTCTCCGAGAATTTCCGACCGGACGACCCGATCTCCTTTGAGAGCGGTTCCGCTGGGATATACGAGAGCGGCCGAACATTCTGTGACCCAGCTGACAGCCTGCTTCGTGAGTCGGCCGAAGCGTCGCGCTGTCGGTTCGTGCTGCCCCGGCTCGCCACGGCGGGTTGAGGACCGCCGCCGGCCGGGCGTCATGGCTGGCAGAGTGCGGCGTCGTGGCGATGCGGCGACCACTGCGCCCACCCGTTCTTGACACATAAGATACCCCCTTGTAGCAACCGCCCGCTTTCCGGCAGGGCGGCCTGCAAAGCGGGATGCCTCGGGGGCGGACATGACTGAGGAACCAGGCTCCTTCGAGGAGCGGCTGCGCGCTGCCCGCGAACGGCAGGGGCTCGATCCCCGGCCCAGCCAGCGAAGCGATGAGTCCGGCCAGGAGCCTTCCGCGCTCGGGATCGGGCTCAGGGTGGCGGTGGAGCTGGTCAGCGCATTGCTGGTGGCCTGCGCCATCGGCTGGGGGCTCGATCGGCTGTTCGGCACGCGGCCGATATTCCTCATCGCGTTCGTTCCGCTGGGAGGCGCCGCCGGGATCCTGAATGTCTGGCGCACCTTCGCGCCGCGACAGGCGAGGTCCGGGGACGAAACCAACCGCCGGCCGCCTTCAGCGGGCCGGTCATAGCCGGCGAGGACGAGGGCATTGGCTGCATCCGGCGGTATCGACGCACTGAGCCAGTTCGAGCTGCACCCGGTCTTCGGGCCGCTCGGCACCAGGTTGGATTTCAGCCAGTCCAATCTGTTCATGATCATCGCGATGGTGCTGACCCTGTTGTTGCTGTGGGCCGGCATGCGTCCGCGTGCGATGGTGCCCGGCCGGCTGCAGTCAGCCGCCGAGATGATCTACGAGTTCACTTACAACATGTGCGTGGAGACGATCGGTCCCGAAGGCCGCCGCTTCTTCCCGTTCATCTTCACGCTGTTCCTGTTCATCCTGTTCGGGAACCTGCTCGGCGTCTTCCCGTATTTCTTCACTTTCACCAGCCATATCGCGGTGACGCTGGCGCTGACACTGGTCGTGATCATCATGGTCACGCTGGTCGGCCTGTGGATCCACAAGCTGAATTTCTTCAGCTATTTCGTGCCCCAGGGTGTGCCCAAGGCGCTGCTGCCGCTGCTGGTGCCGATCGAAGTGCTATCCTATCTCTCGCGCATCATTTCTCTTTCGGTGCGGTTGTTCGCCAACATGATGGCCGGTCACGTGATGCTGGAGGTGTTCGGCGCCTTCGTCGTCATGCTGGGCGCGGCCGGCCTGATCTGGATCGTTCCGGCGGGACTGGCGCTCGGGGTCAATGTCCTGCTGATCGGCTTCGAAATCCTGGTAGCCGTGCTGCAGGCCTATGTCTTCGCCATTCTGAGCTGCATTTACCTGCACGACGCGGTGCACCTGCACTAGCAGCTACGCAACTGATCTCCGAAACAGAAAGGACCTGACATGGATCTCGCTTCGGCCAAGCAACTTGGTGCTGGCCTCGCTGTCATTGCGCTCGCTGGCGTGGGCGTCGGCATCGGCAACATCTTCGCCGCCCTGGTGAACAGCGTGGCGCGCAATCCCGCGTCGCGCGACCGGGTGTTCGGCCTGGCGATTCTAGGGTTTGCGCTGACGGAAGCGGTGGCGCTCTACGCATTGGTCATCGCCTTCATCATCCTGTTCGTCTGAGCCGATGCCGCGTTTGCGCCCGTTGCGTCCTGCGGCCGTTCTGATCCCGGCGGGTCTTGCCTGCCTGCCGCAAGCGGCCGTGGCGCAAGGCATGCCGCAGCTCGACTTCCACAACCCACTGACCATCGGTCAGGTCGGCTGGGGTGCGGTGATCTTCGTCGTTTTCCTCATCCTATGCTGGCTGTGGGGCCTGCCGCAGGTGAGCAGTGTGCTGGAGCGGCGCGCCGCGGCGATCGCGGCCGACCTTGATACGGCGCGAAACGCGAAGGCCGAGGCGGACCACGCGGTGGCGGAGATGACCGAAGCGAGCGTGCGGGCGCGTGCCGAGGCGCAGGCTTCGATCAACAAAGCGCTCGATGCCGCCAAGCAGAAGGCGGCGGCACAGGCGGCGGCGCTGAACGAAAAGCTGGAGGCGCAGTTGCAGGAAGCCGAGACGCGCATCGGCGAGGCGCGCCAATCAGCGATGCGGGCGTTGCGCGAAGTGGCCACCGAGACGGCGGAGACGGTGATCGCGCGGCTCACCGGCACGCCGCCCGAACCGGCGCGGTTGCAACGCGCGGTGGAAACGGTGCTGGCCGGCCGCGGTCAGGCCTGACGGGGGCCAGCATGGAAGCGCACAGCTTCTGGACGCAGTCGCGGACCTGGGTGGCGGTCGCCTTCGTCCTGTTCTTCCTGATTTTCGGCAAACGTCTGTGGGGCGCACTGGCGGGTCTGCTGGACAGCCGCGCGGCCGCGATACGCAAGGAACTCGAGGAGGCCGGCCGGCTGCGCCACGAGGCCGAGGAGATGTTGCAGGACGCGCGGCAGCGGCGGGAGGCGGCGTTGAAGGAAGCACAGGCGCTGATCGAAGGTGCGCGCGGTGAAGCCGAGCGGCTCGCAGCGGCAGCGACGGCGGAGGCGCAGGCAGCCGCGCGGCGGCGCGAACAGATGGCGCTCGACCGCATCGCCGCGGCGGAGAAAGCGGCGGTGGACGAGGTGCGGCTGACGGCGGTGGACGTTGCTACAGCGGCGGCCCGGGGGGTCATCGCGGACGGGCTTTCACCGGATGCGGATGCGCGTCTGGTGGATCACGCCATCGCGCGGCTTCCGGCGGCGCTGCGCTGACACCCTCACCGGCGCGACACGGTCGCGCCACCTCTCCCGCACGCGGGAGAGGTGGAGTTTCTCACCCAATCCGCAGGCGTGCCCTTCATCCCTCCCGCTAAGGGCCCGCAACGGGAGCGGGAGGGATGACTTCGCGGCAGAGCAGTTCGAGTGAGCGCATTACCCGGTCATGGGGAATGCGGCTGCCGCAGTTAAGTTCCGCCAGGATGCCGTCCAGCCCGAGTTCCTGTTGCAGTTCGGCGAGGCGCTCCCTCACCGCGCGCGGTGGGCCGACGATGATCTTCTCGCGCAACACCTCGTCGTAATCGATCGTCTGCAGGCGCTGGCCGCGCTCGGCACGTTGCTCGATCGCGCGTGCGCCGGCGCGGTTGGCGGAATCCGTAAGTTGCGCGCCGAGATAGCGATAAAAATGCATGATGCTGTCTTCCGGTTCGGCGCGCGCACGCTCCTGGGTCTCCGCCACATAGACGGGGACGCGCAGGAATACCTGGCCGCGCCCCGGATGACCGGCGGCGGCGTATGCATCGCGATAGGCCCGGATGTTGGGCGCCAGTTCCGAGAGCGTGCCGAGGCGCACCGCGCAGAAGATCGGAAAGCCCATCGCACCGATCGCCGGATACGTATCGGGGCTGGTGGCCGCGATGCGGATTTCCGGATGCGGCTGTTGGTACGGTTTCGGCACCAAGCAGACATCATGGAAACGATAGAAGTGGCCGTCGAAGCTGAAGCGCTCCTGCGTCCAGGCGCGGCGGACGATCTCCAGCACCTCGGCAAATCGTTCGCGGCTTTCGGCGTAGGAGATGCCATAGGCTTCGTAGGTGCGCGGGAAGCCGCTACGGCCGACGCCGAAGATCAGCCGGCCATGGCTGATGTGATCGACGGTGGCGGCTTCCTCGGCGACGCGCAGCGGATGACAGAGCGGCAGCACCTGCACGGCGATGCCGATTTTCATGCGCGAGGTGCGGGCGGCGATGGCGCTGGCGATATTCAGCGGCGCGGCGAGCACCGAGCGTTCCGGCGCGACATGCAGCTCGGCGAGCCACATCGCGTCCAGCCCCCAGCGCTCGGCGGCGTCCACCTGTTCGAAGGCTTCGGCGAAGGCGTCCGCCTCGGACTGGCCCGGGCCGCGCTGAAACTCGTGGAACATGCCGAATTCCATCGGCGCCGGCCTCCGCATTGGTCGTCTCCGGCTGCGAGCGTAGAACGCGGTTTCCGGAGAGGCCAATAGGAGGGGAGCCGATGGAGGGGTTCGCGAGGGGGCGCGCGGTGGTGCTGGCGCCGAACGAAGGCGACGGATGGTGGCAGCCGCTGCCGTCCACTGGTTACATCATAAACAAACTGACGCCGTACAACACGCCATATGACGATTTCTCGGCCGGCATCCAGGTGCTGGAGCCCGGCCGGCATATCCGTCGGCATGCGCATGAGCGCAGCCACGAGATCCTGTTCTGTTATGCCGGCGAGGGTTGGGCGGAGGTGGCGGAGCAGCGATATGAGGTTCGCCCGGAGACCATCATCCTGGTCGGCCGGGGCTTATGGCACACAGTGCACAACGCGGGGCCGGGGCAGATGCGGCTGCTATGGGTGATGATGCCGGCCGGGCTGGAAGACTGGTTCCGCGCTATCGGCCGGCCGCGGAAGGCGGGCGAGGTGTTGCCGGAGCCGTTCGAGAGGCCTGCGGATATCTCCGAGATTCAGCGCCAGCAGCGATTCCTGCCGCCGGAGTAGCCCTCACCCGCCCCGCTACGCGCGGCGGGGTCCGAACCGGGGACATAGGTGACAGTTTGGCCCGACGACATGGGTAACAGGTTTACTGGTTGGCATGGAGGTGACCCATGCCGTGGCAGAGGACCGGACCCATGGACGAGCGGATGTCGCTGATTGTGAGCTGGCAGGAGGACGGGCTTTCGATTTCGGAGCTGTGCCAGCGCTATGGCGTTAGCCGCAAGACCGGTTACAAGTGGATAGAGCGGTATGAGAACGAGGGTTTTGCCGGGCTGTGCGACCGCAGCCGGGCGCCGCATCACTCTCCGCGGCAGGTGACGGGGTCGATCGCCGAGGCAGCGGTAGCGGCGCGGCGGGAGCACCCGAGCTGGGGGCCGCGCAAGCTGCGGGCGTGGCTTTCGGCGCGCGATCCGCAGGTGGTGTGGCCGGCGGCCAGCACTTTGGGTGTGTTGTTCAACGAAGCGGGCCTGACGGTGCCGCGGCGCCGGCGCGAGCGGGTGCCGCCGCGCAGCGCGCCGTTTGCCGGCTGCGAGGGTCCGAACGCGGTGTGGACGGCCGATTTCAAGGGCTGGTTTCGCACCGCCGACGGCGCGCGCTGCGAGCCGTTCACGTTGTTGGACAGTTGGAGCCGCTATCTGTTGCGCTGCCAGGCGGTGCGGCGGACCGATACCGCGACGGTGCAGGCGATCCTGGCGGCGGCGTTCCGCGAGTATGGCCTGCCGATGGCGCTGCGCAGCGACAACGGCTCGCCGTTTGCCGGACGCGGCGCCGGCGGCTTGAGCCGGTTATCGGTGTGGCTGATCAAGCTTTCGGTGCGGCCGGATCGGATCGATCCAGGCTCGCCGCAGCAGAACGGTCGGCACGAGCGGATGCACCTGACGCTGCAGCAGGAGACGGCAAGCCCGCCGGCGGCGAGCTTGCGGGCGCAGGCCCGCAGCTTCGCGGTGTTCCGCCGCTGTTACAATGCGGAGCGGCCGCACGAGGCGCTGGGCCAGCAAGTGCCGGCGCGGCATTATCAGCCGAGCCCGCGCGCCTACACCGGCAAGCTGTGTTCGCCGGAGTATCCTGGCGTTGAGCTGGTGCGCCAGGTGCGCTCGAACGGCGAGATCAAGTGGCGTGGCGAGCGGGTGTTCCTGGGCGAGCCGTTGATCGGCGAACCGGTCGGGCTGCACCCGATCGCCGACGGCGAATGGCGGGTGATGTATGGCCCGATCGAGCTCGGTTTGCTGGACGCGAAGGGCCGCTTGCGCCAGCCGCGGCGCCGCCGCCGTCGGGTAGCCTGTGGATTTGTGGACAACGCACGCGCGTTGCCCACAACCCCACAGGGCCAACAACAACCGCAAGCCGATCTGGTTCGATGACGGATGAAAAGTGTTACCCATGTCGCCGGTCTATTCTGTTACCCATGTCGCCGGTTGGACAACGGCCTCTCCCGCGAGCGGGAGAGGTGTGCTGTTCGGCCACCCTTTATCTCTGGCGCGAGCGGGCGACCGTGCTGTTCGGCTATCCTTCACCCCTCCCGCTCGCGGGAGAGGTCGGTTCGCATAGCGAACCGGGTGAGGGCTGCTCCCAGCGCGCGGCCGCTGTATCGTCGGATCCACGCGCCGCGAGCCACGCCTCGACGCCATCGACGAACTGCTCCTTCTTCCAGAAGGGCGCTTTCGTCTTCAACCAGTCGATCAGGAACTGAGTGGCTTCCAGCGCCGCTTGGCGGTGCGCGGAGGCTGCCAGCACCAGCACGATATTGGCGCCGGGCGGCAACCGGCCGACGCGATGGATCACCGTACAGCCCAGCAGGTCCCAGCGCCGCTCTGCCTCCTCGGCGATGCGCACGATCGCGCGCTCGGTCATGCCTGGATAATGCTCCAGCATCAGCGCCTCGATCCGCCGCTGGTGGGTACCGTCCCTTTGGGCGCTGTCCCGCACCGTGCCGACAAAGCAGCCGATGCCGCCGATATCCGTCCGCCCGGCGGTCAGGGCAATATACTCGTCGCGAAGCTCGAAATCCTCCGTCTGCACGCGGATCCGGGCCATCACTCAGCCGCCGGTCATCGGAGGGAAGAACGCCACCTCGTCGCCCGGCCGGATCGGCGTAGCGGCATCGGCAAAGTCCTGGTTCACGGCGCAACGGATCGGGCGGCGGTTCTCGAACGCGACGGCATGGCCGGGACTGCGCACCGCCAGCCAGTCCGTCAGCGCGCCGACCGTGCCGATCCCGGAGGGCACTGTGAGGCTTTCCTCCGCCGCGCCGATGCGCTCGCGCAGCCAGGCGAAATAGAGGATACGCAGCGGTTTTGCCTGCGGATCGTCTGTGCTGTTCATGACGCATGTCCTTCGAGAGCCACGCGGATCACGTTCCACGAGGCAGGAGCGAGTTCGGCGCGCAACCGGTCCTCCATCAGTTCGATGCCGCTCAGCGGCTGCGGCGCCACGTGCTCGGGATCGTCCTTCGTGTTCACCGCTTTCAGATCCGGGTCCCGGAGCTGCAGTCCCTCGATCAGCGATACAGGCCCGAAGCCGCTGAGCTGCACATCGATCGGCAATGCTTCGTGCAGGTGGCGATTGAGCGCGAACAACGCCAGGGTTGCCTCACCCTGCACCGCCGCGCACCTCAAATAAGGTGCGGTGACCGAAAAATAGAGATCCGTCGCGCCGCGAGGGTCGAAATATGAAGCCTCATAGGTCGGCGAATCGCTCTCGGCCCGCAACACGCGGCCATGCCCGAAGCGGCTGATATGAGCGAACGGCCAGAAGATCGTCTGGCGCCAGGCCGGGCCGCCGGTCTCGGTCATAATCGGCGCGATCACGTTCACCAGTTGCGCGAGACAGGCGGCCTTCACGCGGTCGGCGTGATTCAGTAAGGCGATGCAGGCGCCGCCGAAGGCGAGCGCATCCTCCATCGTATAGACCTCTTCGAGGATCGGCGGCGCCACCGGCCAGCCCGGCTTGATCCGGTCCTCAGGCCGACGGCGCGTGCGATACCAGACATTCCACTCATCGAAGCTCAGCATGATGCGCCGGCGCGACCGGTGCTGCGCAGCGGCGGCATCGGCGATCGCCACCACCTCCTCGATGAACTCGTCCATCAGGTCGGGGCTGGCGAGGAACGCCGCGGTGTCGCCCGCATAGTTGTTCAAATACGTGTGCAACGAAATGAAATCCACGTGGTCGAAGCAGTGCCCGAGCACGGTGGCTTCCCAGGCACCGAAAGTCGCCATGTTGCGCCCGGAGGACCCGCAGGCCGCCAGTTCGATCGTCGGATCCACCCAGCGCATCATCTTGGCCGCCTCCACTGCGACGCGACCATATTCCTCCGCGGTCCTGGCCTGCATCTGCCAGGGCCCGTCCATCTCGTTGCCGAGGCACCAGAACTTCACGCCGTGCGGCTGGCGCCAACCGTGCGCGGCCCGCAGATCGGAGAAAGTCGTGTCGGCAGGGTGATTGCAGTACTCTATGAAACGGCGCGCCGCATCCGGCCCGCGCGTGCCAAGATTGACGGCGAGCATCGGCTCGACCTCGGCGGTCCGGCACCAGTCGATGAACTCATTGGTACCGAACTGGTTGGTCTCGGTCGATAGCCAGGCAAGGTCTAGGCGCCGTGGCCGTTCCGCCGGTGGACCGACGCCGTCCTCCCAGTTGTAGCCGGAAACGAAATTGCCGCCGGGATATCGTACCGATCGTTGGCCCCAACTCGCGCACCAGGGCGAGCACGTCGCCACGGAAGCCGCGCTGGTCGGCGCTGGGGTGGTCCGGTTCGTAGATGCCGCCATAGACGCAGCGCCCGAGATGCTCGACGAAGGCACCGAACAGCCGGCGGTCGGTGGTGCCGATCGCTGCATCGGAGCGGAGCTTGATGAGGACGTCGTGCATGAGCCCTATCCAGCCCTATTTGGGCGTCGGGATCGTCTCCACGGTGCCGTCGGAGTTGATCACCGTGCTGGTGCCGTTGCCATTCGGAACGACAATCGCGGTGCCGCCGTTCGGCCGCGTGATCTGTTGATAAGCGCCGGTGCCGGTGCTGGGCACGGCCGGACCACTCGGGGTCTGTATAACCGGCGGGACTCCGGCGACTGGCGGGGCCGGGCTGGCGCTCGGCGGCACCGGCGGGATTTGCGGCACCGGGACAGGCGCCGGGTTGGGCGGCGGCGTGGAACTGCCGCGCTCCGGCGGCAGCGCCGGCGGCGGTGCCTCGTTCGGAAGCTGACCGCCCCCTTGTTCGAGCTGCTGCAGCGACGGCTCGGCCGGGATCGGCCCGGGCCATACATTGCCCGGCTCCGGCGCCAGCGGCTGGATGTTCACCGGCACCCCCATGGCGCGCCGCTGATTCTCGCTGTCGCCGCGCGGCAGGTAGGGGTCGTGCCCGGCCACGTACGGCACCCGATGCCAGGTATGGAAGTCGCAACCGGTCAGGCCCAGGCACAGGCCGAGCAAGGCGAGGCGCCACATGAAAGGCTCCGAAGGGGTCGAGCTCCGAAAGGAAAGGCGATGAGTTCCGATCGGTGCCGAAAGCCGATCGCACGCACTCTGCCGATAAGCCGGCGAGGGCTCAAGGCTCCTTGAGCGACAGGATCCATTCCGCCACGAAGTGTGGCTTGCCGAGCGGCAACACCTTGTGCGGGCAGTCGAGCCCGGCGACGTCGGTCGCCACCGCGATCACACCCGTTTCCCGTGGCCAGATCGGCGGCTTGCCGAGCGCCGGCCGATGAACCTCCAGCTTGGCGAAGCGATGCGTCTTGAAGCCTTCGACCAGCACAAGATCGACCGGCTGCAGCCGGGCCAGGAGGGCCGGCAGCTCCGGCTCCTCGCCGACAACCTCGTGCAACAGCGCCCAGCGTCGCGACGAGGCAACCAGGACCTCATGCGCGCCGGCCTCCCGGTGGCGGAAACTGTCCTTGCCGGGCCGGTCCATATCGAAGCCATGATGCGTATGCTTAATGGTTGAGACGGTCAGGCCCGCTTCCTGCAACAGCGGAAGGACCGCGGTGATCAATGTTGTCTTGCCGCTGCCGGACCAGCCGACGACCCCGAGCACTTTCAACGGCAGCTCATGGCGGCGGCACCGGACTCGGTTGGGCCGGAGGGTGGGCCCGTCCGGCGGTGGCGTGCCGCAGCCCGGCGGTAAGATAGTCCCAACCGGTCAGGAACGTGAGCGCGGCTGCGACCCAGAGCATGGCGGTGCCGATCAGGGTAACGGGCAGGAAGGACAGGTGGAGCAGCGCGGCGGACGAGTCTCCGGCCAGGAGCGTGCCGAGAGCGCCCATCTGAAAGCCGGTCTTCCATTTGGCGAGCCGCGTGACCGGCAAGCCAACACGGATTCCGGCAAGATACTCGCGCAGGCCGCTGACCAGGATCTCCCGCAGCAGGATCAGCACGGCCGGATAGAGCGTCCAGCTGCCGAAGCGCCCCTCGCCCGCCAACATCATCAGCGCAGCGCCGACAAGCAGCTTGTCGGCGATGGGATCGAGCATGCGGCCAAGAGCCGATTGCTGGCGGCGGCTGCGAGCGAAATGCCCGTCCAGGTAGTCCGTGATCCCGGCGGCGCTGAACACGATGCAGGCGGCGAGATCCGCGCCCGGTTGCCGAACCGCGACCAGCGCGACCAGCACCGGGATAGCCGCGATGCGCGAGAGGGTGAGTACGTTCGGCAGATCTGTGAGCATGCGAGAGTCAAGGGTACCGTGTGGCCGATACCTCGGCTAGTAGCCCGCCTCGGCCGACCATGTGCTTGACATCTGTAATATGGGGCCACTATGCGAATGGCTCTCATTTGCATTCATGGAACCGCGATGGCCAGGCTGCGTGCCGAGAGAAAGGTAGCCAGCCGCATCGGTAATGCCGTGTTGCTGTCCGGCGCTCACTTGGCATTCGGGTTGTCGGCGAACGCACAACCCGCGCCGGCACCGGCCGTGCAGGAGCAGGCCGGAACGGGTCTTTTTACGGATTTGTTTGCGCCCTCCCGCAGTAATCTCCTGGGCGACCCGGGCGGCATGCGATCGAGCCTGGCCGATGACGGCCTCTCGTTCGGCCTGCAGGAAACCAGCGAGGAACTCGGCAATGTCACCGGCGGTGTCCAGCAAGGGGCCAACTATGACGGCGCGACCGAGATCAGCCTGGGGATCGACACCAAAAAAGCCTTCGGCTGGAACGGCGGCACCTTCAATGTCAGCGCGCTGCAGATCCATGGCAGCGACCTCAGCGCCAACAATCTCTACACATTGCAGACCGCCAGCGGGATAGAGGCGAATGCGTCCACACGGCTGTGGGAACTGTGGTACCAACAAGCGTTCCTGGACGGCAAGGCCGACGTGAAGATCGGCCAACAGAGCATCGATCAGGAGTTCATGCTCAGCCAGTATGCCAGCATTTTCGTCAATAGCGCCATGAGCTCACCCGTGCTGCCGTCCGAGGATCTGTACGCCGGGGGGCCAATGTATCCGCTGTCCTCGCTCGGCGTGCGTTTGCGGGTGCAACCGACCGGGGCCACGACCGTGCTGGCCGGCGTGTTCGACGATAATCCGCCTGGCGGTCCGTTCAACAACGACTCGCAGGTGCTCGGCCCGGAGCGCTGGGGGACGAAATTCAACCTGAACACTGGGGCGCTGTTCATCGCCGAGGCACAATACACTTGGCAACCTGTTGGTCTGCCCGGCACCTACAAGCTCGGATTCTGGTACGACACCGGCTGGTTCCCGGATCAGCAATTCGACACCAACGGTTTGTCACTCGCTGATCCGAACAGCACCGGCGTGGCCCGGATGCACCACGGCAATTACAGTCTGTACGGCCTGGTGGACCAGATGATCTGGCGGCCAGACCCGAAGGGTGCGCGCTCGCTCGGCTTATTTCTGAGCCTGACCGGCGCGCCGGCGGATCGCAACCTGGTTTCGTTCAGCGCCGATGGCGGCGTTGTCCTGAAAGCACCGTTTTCCGGACGCGACAACGACACGGTCGGCGCCGGCTTCGGGGTGGCGAAAGTCAGCGGTGCGGCGAGCGCGCTGGATCAGGACATAGCGGCCTTCGCCGGCGCCGCTTACCCGGTCCGCGGCACCGAGACTTTCATCGAGGTAACGTATCAGTACCAGGCGGCGGGATGGTGGGTTCTCCAGCCGGACTTCCAATACGTGTTCAATCCCGGCGGCGGCATTCCCAACCCGCTCGCGCCGCCGCAGCGGATCGGCAATGAAGCCGTGTTGGGTCTGCGAACGGTGATTACATTTTGAGGAAGTCGTCTGTTCGGGCTGTATGCCTCCAGGGCACCGGCACGACGATTGTCGATTACCGCCCGGCCAGCAAAAGCTGGGCGCTGTTCGCCGTCGTTCCAGCCCGTTTGCCGGGCCATGCCGGTGGCGTGGGGCTGACCACGGCGATGACAATGCTGAATACGGGGTTCGGCGTCTAACATTACGCGACGCCGGCGTATGGCTGCAACGGTCGGAAAAGGGTTCACACGGAGAACAGGGAAAATCCACGGAGCGCCACGGAGATTGTAACGCCGCTGAGCCGGCGCATCGGGCTGTTGTTGCTCCGAGTGGAACCTTCCTACAACACCTGCCTACGCGATACCGCATAATACCAATGCGTGCGCGGGTGCGAGGATTGCATCTTACAAGCAAAAATCTTGTGCCTGGCTGCCAAGCTGTATAAATTCCGAGACAGATGAATGAAAAAGGACCCCCGATGTCTCGGGTCATGGCGGCAGCTCTCGCGATTTGTATGATTAGCGCCGCACTCGCGGCCGGTGATGCTCATGCAACGCTCACAGTGAGTGCAGCGGTAGGCGGTGCGCCGACCGGCGTCAGCTATGTCAACTTTGATAATCTGCCGCTGGGCGCAACCGGCGGCACGAGCGGCGGGATCACCGTATCGTTCACGCCGGATGGGCAGGCCGTGCAGGGCTCGACCGGAGGCCGGTATGCTGCGCCTTACCTGTCCAACGGCAACGGCGCTCTGTTCGTCGATCCGACCGACGGTCCCGATACGACAACCTATATAACGGCTGGAATTGGCAGTGCCACGCTGACGATGCCCGGCTTCGAAAGATATCTCGGCCTGCTGTGGGGCTCGGTCGATACATACAATACGCTGAGCTTTTACAACGGCACCACGCTGGTCGGCAGCATCACCGGAAGCGACGTCACAGCGAGCGCGAATGGCGATCAGGGCATTGATGGCACCTACTACGTCAATATCAATTCGACTCTGCCGTTCAACAAAGTCGTGGCCACAAGCTCGGCTTATGCCTTCGAGTTCGACAATGTCGCTTACAACAAGCGTGAGGTTCCGGAGCCTGCGGCAGCGGCGGTTCTCGGGGTAGGACTGCTCGGCCTTGGCTTCGCAAGGCGGCAACGGGCATGATGCGGGTCAGAGCGGGGCGGTACCGCCCCGCTTGCCGCCGGCGCGTCAGAACAACCCTTCAATCAGCCCGTCGCTGTTAAGGCAGATCGCCTCGGCGGAGGGCACGCGCGGCAGGCCAGGCATCGTCATGATGTCGCCGCAGATCGCAACGACGAAACCGGCGCCGGCTGAAAGGCGAACTTCGCGCACAGGCAGGATATGGCCTTCGGGCGCGCCAAGCATCGCCGGATCGGCCGTGAAGCTGTACTGCGTCTTGGCGATACAGACCGGAACGCCGCCATAACCGGCTGCCTCGAAGGCTTCGAGCCGCCGCGCCACCCCAGGACCCAGCGAGATATCGGCCGCGCGGTATATCGCGCGCGCGATCACCCGGATCTTTTCGGCAATCGGCAGCTCCGCGGAATAGAGCGGCTCACACCGAGCCTCGCCGGCGTGCACAGCTCGCAGCACCTCCCGAGCGAGGGCTTCGGCGCCGGCACCGCCGTCTGCCCAGTGCGTGCACGGGATCACGGCAACATCCAGCGCAGCAATGGCGTCGCGCACCGCCGCGAACTCGGCTCCCGTGTCCGAGCTGAAATGGTTCACCGCGACGATCACCGGCAGGCCGAATTTGCGCATGTTCTCGACATGCCTCACCAGGTTCACCACGCCGCGCGCGACGGCCCCGACATCCTCCCGCCCGAGCTCTGATCGCGCCACGCCGCCATGCATCTTCAAGGCGCGGATGGTCGCGACCACGACGCTGACAGCGGGCCGCAGCCCGGCCGACCGGCACTTGATATCGATGAACTTCTCGGCGCCGAGATCGGCGCCAAAGCCCGCTTCGGTCACCACGACATTGGCCAGTTTCAGTGCTAGCGTCGTCGCCATCACCGAATTGCAGCCGTGCGCGATATTGGCGAACGGGCCGCCATGGACCAACGCCGGCGTGCCCTCGAGCGATTGCACCAAATTGGGCTGCAGTGAGTTCGCGCAGCAGCGCCGCCATCGCGCCGTCCGCTTTCAGGTCCCGCGCGGTGACGGCGCGGCCGTCGCGGGTCTGCGCGACAATCATACGGCCGAGCCGGGCCTGGAGATCGGCGGTATCGCGAGCCAGGCTGAACACCGCCATCACCTCGGAAGCGGCGGTGATGTCGAATCCGTCCTCTCGCGGCACGCCGCCTGCCACGCCGCCTAGTCCTTCCACGATGCTGCGCAGGGCGCGGTCGTTGGTGTCCAGCGCGCGCCGCCAGCTTATGCGCCGCACATCGATGCCGAGCGCATTGCCCCAATAGAGGTGGTTGTCGATCATCGCAGCGAGCAGGTTGTTGGCCGCCGTGATAGCGTGGAAATCGCCGGTGAAGTGCAGGTTGATCTCGTCCATCGGCGCGATCTGCGAGCGGCCGCCGCCCGCGGCCCCGCCCTTCAGCCCGAAACTCGGCCCGAGGCTGGGCTCGCGCAGGCAGATCGCCGTCCGCGTGCCGATCCGGTTCAGCGCGTCGGCGAGTCCAATCGTCGTGGTGGTCTTGCCCTCGCCTGCCGGGGTCGGGCTGATGCCGGTGACGAGCACCAGTGCGCCATCCGGCCGGTCCGCCACCGAACGGATGAAAGCGAAGCCGATCTTGGCCTTGAAGCGGCCATACGGTTCCAGCGCCTCGGGAGGGATGCCGAGCCGGGCCGCGATCTCGCCCACGGGCCGCAGCGTGGCGGCGCGCGCAATCTCCAGATCGGTGGCCATCTCAGGCGACTTTGCGCTGGCCGATCCCGAGTTCCGCCAGCGCGGCCCCCATGGCGGCGACGGCTGCCTGCATGATGTCGGGCGTGATCGCGCCGATGCAGCCGACGCGAAAACTCGGCTGCGGCGTATTGTAGAAATTGCTGATCAGGAAACCCCGTCGTTTCAGCGCATCCACGAAGTGCTGCAGGTTCCACGCGGGGTGGTCCGGGGCATGCACGTTGACGATGATCGGCCCTTGCGCCGGCGGCGGCAGATAGGGAATCAGCCCCAGGCCACGCACGCCTTCGTACAAGGTCCGCATGTTCGCCGTGTAGCGTGCAAGCCGCGCAGCCTGTCCGCCTTCCGCCTCATAAAGATCGAGTGCCGTGCTGAACGCATTCAGCACCTGCGCCGGCGGGGTGAAGCGGGCGCTGCCCCAGCCGTGCCGCAGCGCGTGGCTGTAGATATCAGCGAGGTCGAGCGACCAGCTTCCGGCATTGCCGACACTGGCCTGTAGCCGCTCGACGGGAGCAACGGCAAAGGCTACGCCCGGCACACCTTCCAGGCATTTATTGGCCGTGAACACCACCGCATCGACTTCCGGATGTGCTGCCATGCTGAAGGGCAGCGCGCCGAACGCCGAAACCGCATCGACGATCACCCGGCGGCCAAGTGGGCGCACAGCGGCCGCGATCGCCGGTACGTCGTGCACCACGCCGCTGCCCGTCTCGCTATAGACCATGCCGAGATGGCCGATCGTCGGGTCGGCGGCCAGCTCGGCCGCGATAACGGCCGGATCGGCAGGAGCTTCCTGGAAGATCGGCAGAACTACCGGGATACGTCCGGCCTCCCGCGTTAGCCGAATCATGCGGTCGGCATAGGCGCCGGTAGCCGGGATCAGGATCTTGCCCCCTACAGGCACAAAGGTGCGGACCGCTGCCTCGGTGACGAAATGGCCGCAGCCCGGCAACGGCAGCGTCGCATGCTCCCCCTCCCGCCCGCCGGCGATCCTCAGCACGCGCCGGCGGATCGACTCGTAGAAGGGGCGGAAATCATTGTCCCAAGGTGCGAGGTCGATGCGAAGCGCATCACGGACCTCCGGCCTTGTCATCACCGGGCCGGGAATCAGGAGAATCATGCATGTACCAGCTTCTGCGAACGGCGAAGGCTTTGACACGGCTCGATGGTGAAATCCAGAGATGAAACGACGTATCCACTTGTCACGAGCGATGGATCGTTGTCGGCGTCGGGTGCTAGGCTTGCGCGCATGACGCTCCCCTTCAATCTGCCCGATTGGCTGCCATGGTGGGTGCCGCTCGTGCTGCTTGTGCCCACCTTGTTGTGGGGCCTCGCTTTCCTGCTGGTGCCGTTCAGCGTGATCGGCGTGAAGGCGCGGCTGGACGGCCTGGAGGCGCGACTCGACGAGATTCACGCCGAGATCAGGACGCTGTCGCTGCGGCTGCCCGAGTTGGTGCGGGCCGTGGAGTTCGACGAGGTCTATACGACACCGGAACATGTCGGGTTGCCGCGGCGGACTCCGGTGACCACCCGCCCGCCGATTCCACCGCCGGCCCACGAGATGGAAATGCGCGAGCGTGGAGCGCCGCCGCCGTCCAGCATCCCGCGCGGTGCGCGCCGGCCGGACCGCACGGAACCGCGCCTCGACTGGCCGCATAATACCTGACCCCGGTTGCTAACCGGCAGCGCTTCCGCTTTTCTCCCGGACGGCCGAAAAGCATGGGAGCCCCAGCGTGCGCCTCAGCGTCGTGCAGATGAATCCGGGCGCGGACAAGCAGGCGAATATCGCCCAGGCGGGGCGGCTGATCGACCAGGCGGTAAGCGCCGACCGCCCGGACCTCGTCAGCCTGCCGGAGATGTGGACCTGCCTTGGCGGGCCACGGGCCGAGAAATTCGCGCAGGCCGAGGTGCTGCCGCCGGCCGGCTCGAATCAATCCGGCGGGGCGGCCTACGAGTTCCTGCGCGAGGTCGCGCGGGGGGAAACATCCACGTGCATGGCGGCTCACTGGCCGAGCGGGCGGGCGAAAAGCTGTTCAACACCACCGTGGTGTTCGGCCCGGATGGCGCCGAGATCGCGCGCTACCGCAAGATCCATCTGTTCGACATCGTCGCCCCCGACGGCACCGGCTACCGGGAGAGCAACACCTACGGTGCGGGCGATGATGTTGTGACCTGCGAGGCCGACGGGACGCGGCTGGGCCTTGCGATCTGCTACGACGTCCGCTTCCCGGAGCTGTTCCTGGCGCTGCGTCGTGCCGGCGCCGAGGTGATCTTCCTGCCCTCGGCCTTCACCTTGCAGACCGGTAAGGACCATTGGGAACCGCTGATCCGCGCCCGCGCGATCGAGACGCAATGTTGGATGGTCGCCGCCGCGACTTGGGGCCAGCACCTCGACGGCGCCAGGAACGAGCCGCGCTTCACCTATGGCCACTCGATGATCTGCAATCCCTGGGGCCACGTGGTTGCGCAGACGTCGGACGGCACCGGCTGGGCCACCGCGCGCATCGATCCGGACCTCACCGTCCGCGTGCGCCGCGACATGCCCGTGCTGGAGCATCGACGGCTTGCCTGACCTGAGCGCGCCGGCGCTGGAGGCTGGCGCCGCGGCAATCCGGCCCCTGGCGGTCCAGGCGGGCGAGATAACATTCGTGGCGGCGCCCACCGGACCGGCACAAGAAGCGGCGCAGCGGCTCAAGGCACACTACGGCGACTGCGATTTCGGTTCGGCCGCAGTCGTGGTGCCGTTGGGCGGCGACGGCTTCATGCTGCAGATCCTGCACCGCGTGCTGACCCGACCGGTTCCCGTCTATGGGATGAACTGCGGTTCCGTCGGCTTCCTGATGAACCCGTTCCGCGAGGATGGGCTGCTGGAACGCCTGGCCGCCGCTCAGGCCGCGGTGCTGCACCCGTTGCGCATGCATGCGGTGACCGTCAGCGGCGCCCAGGAGGAGGCGCTGGCGTTCAACGAGGTCAGCCTGCTGCGTCAGCTTGCGCAGGCAGCCAAGATACGCATCACGGTGGATGGGCGGGTGCGCCTGCCGGAGTTGATCTGCGACGGCGTGCTGGTGTCAACACCGGCCGGCTCGACCGCCTATAACCTGTCGGCGCACGGGCCCATCGTGCCGCTTTCGGCCAATTTGTTGCCGATGACTCCGATCAGCGCGTTTCGCCCGCGGCGGTGGCGCGGCGCGCTGCTGCCCAGCACGGCTGAGGTGCTATTCGACATTCTGGAGGTCGATAAACGTCCGGTCGCTGCGGTGGCGGATTCTACCGAAGTGCGCGATGTCACATCGGTTTCAGTGTGCGAGGATCGGAATGTCAGCGTGACGGTGTTGTTCGACCCCGATCAGGGACTGTCCGAACGCATCATCGCGGAGCAGTTCACCGTATAGCCGCGCGCGAGTGGCGGCGGCTACACGCCCGGCTGCTCGGCGCCGGGTTCGAATAATCCAGCCGCATCGATCTCGGGCTGCTCCTCAGCCTGCTCGCCCACCCGCTCGCCGCGCGCCTGCTTCTCCGCCTCATCGAGGCTGCGCGCGACGTTGACCATCACCGGGATCGACACCTCCGGATGCAGCACCACGCGCACCGGCGCCAGGCCCAGCGTCTTGATCGGGTGGTTCAGCACCACCTGTTGGCGGTCGATCGTGAGACCCGCCGTGGTCGCGGCCTCGGCGACGTCGCGGGCGGACACCGATCCATACAGGCTGCCGGACTCGCCGGCCTGGCGGATGATCACGACGGACAGCCCGCCGACACGCTCGGCGACGCGTTCCGCTTCCTCGCGGCGCCGCAGGTTCTGCGCTTCGAGCTGGGTACGCTGCTCCTCGAACCGCGCCCGGTTGTCCTTCGTCGCGCGCATCGCCTTCTTCTGCGGCAGCAGATAGTTGCGCGCGTAACCTGGCTTGACTTTGACCACCTCGCCCATCTGGCCGAGATGCTCGACACGCTGCAGCAGAATGAGTTCCACAGCCGGCATGGCGGCCTCCGTCAGGTCACGATGTAGGGCAGCAGGGCCAGGAAGCGCGCACGCTTGATCGCCAAAGCGAGCTCGCGCTGGCGCTTGGCCGAAACCGCGGTGATGCGCGACGGCACGATCTTGCCGCGTTCCGACAGGAAGCGCGACAGCAGCCGGACATCCTTATAGTCGATCTTCGGCGCGTTGGGACCAGAGAACGGGCAGGACTTGCGGCGGCGATAGAATGGCCGGCGCGCGCCGACTGCGGCCCGCCGGGCGGCGGGATTGATTTCGGTGGTGTCGGACATAGGCTACTCCTCGACTCCGGCGCGGAAATCGTCCAGAGCGCCTTCGCGGGCGCGGAATTCCTCACGGTCGTCATAGCCGCGGCGGCGTCCGGAATCGAAGCGTCCGGCGGGGCGCGGTCCGCGGAAGGTGCGCTCTCGCTCGTCGGATTTGCGCGATAGAATGGCCGAGGGAGCCTCCTCGATCTCGTTCACGCGCAGCGTCATGAAACGCAGCATGTCTTCATTTAGACGAAGCTGGCGCTCCATTTCGGTGATGAAGGCGGGCTTAGCGTCGAGCCCGAGCAGCATATAGTGGCCCTTACGGTTCTTCTTGATCCGGTAGGCCAAGCCGCGCAGGCCCCAGTACTCACGTTTCTTGACGCCGCCGCCCTCAGCCTCGAGCTGGCTCGCGATGTTGTCGGCGATCGCATCAACCTGTTGCTGCGTGACATCGTTGCGAGCGATGAGCACGCATTCATAGAGCGGCACTGGTCAGTCTCCCTCTGGCTGGAGGCCCAAACGGGCATAGCCGGGGACGAGCCGCCGCCCCCGGCAGGGAAGCGGGGCGTAAAGCACGGATCGCCGGTACGGGCAAGCGGGGAATTTACATGGCTCACGCCCAGGTGACTGGCCGGTTGCCCCGAAACGTTGCACTGGTTCAAACACCGCGCGATGCACACGCGGCGCCATGACAATGATCAAGAGCAATCGCTAATTGCATTGGAGGGAGCGCGATGAAACTTCGTGACTTGTTGGAGTCTGGATCGGTCCTGCTGCCGCTGGCGGTCGGCCTTGTCCTGTCCGCGGCCTCCGGCGCCACGGCGCAGACGACGCAGCCATCGCCAGGCGCGGCGACACAGGGCATGGCGATGAACACCCCGAGCCCGCAGGACTTCGTCAACGCCGCCGCCGATAATGCCGACTGGATCCTGCCGGCCAAAAGTTACACCGGCAATCACTACAGCGGCGCCACCGAGATAACCCCCGAGAATGTCCGTGGGCTGACGCTGGCCTGGAAGTTCCAGATGGACGACAGCGGCCCGCTGGAGACCTCGCCGATCGTCTGGCACGGAACGATGTATGTCACCTCGGCGCACGATCATGTCTATGCGCTGGATGCGGCAACCGGGAAGCTGAAATGGGAGGTGACGAACAACCCGCATGTCATCGCCTTCGCTGCCAATCGCGGCATCGGGCTGCTCGACGGCAACGTGTATATCGGCACCCTGGATGGGCATCTGATGGCGCTGAACGCCGAGAACGGACAGAAAGTGTGGGACATCGTCGCCGTGCACGATACGTCGAACTCGTTCTACACCATGGCGCCGGTGCCGTACCACGATCCCAACACCAACCAGGACATGCTGCTGCTCGGCGTATCGAACGGGGACTGGGGCGGGATCGGCTACATCACAGCGTTCGATCCGAAAGACGGTCACCGTATATGGGAATATGAAACCATCCCCGGCCCCAGCGAGCCCGGCCACGACACATGGGCCGGCGATTCCTGGAAGCGCGGCTGCGGCGCCACCTGGGGTGGAGCGACCATCGATACCGCGACGCAGACGCTTTATCTCAATGTCGGCAATCCCTGTCCGGACTTTCTGGGCACGGCGCGCGAGGGCGCGAACCTCTATACCGATTCGATGATCGCGCTGGATCTTTCAGGACAGCAGCCGAAGATGAAATGGTATCACCAGTTCATCCCGCACGATACGCATGACTGGGATCCGCCGATGCAGCCGATCCTGTTCACCGGCAAAGTTGGCAACGACGAACGCAAGCTGGTCGCCACCGGTGACAAGGCCGGCAATTTCTGGATCGTGGATGCGAACACCGGCGAGCTGGTGGACCATACGGCGGCCGCCTTCCAGAAGGGACAGGAAAACGCCCCGACCGTCGAAGGCAACATCGCTTGCCCCAATACGCTGGGCGGCATCGAGTACCAGGGCGGCGCCTACGATCCGGCCACCAACACGGTTTTCCTGCCGAGCCAGAACGAATGCGGCTTCTGGACTGCCGATAAGGAGGCCGTGTACATCGCCGGACAGTTCTATATCGGCGGCGCTTTCCCGAAGCTGGTTGGACCCAACACCGGGCAGATGAACGCGATCGACGTCTCCAATGGCATCTTCAATTGGCGCCATAATTTCAACCTGCCGAACTATGGCGGGGCGCTGGTAACCGCCTCCGGCCTGGTGTTCTCCGGCAATCTCGGCGGCGTCGAAAACGCCTTCGACACCAAAACCGGTAACGTCCTGTGGAGCTACGACACCGGTTCCTACATCCAGGCGCCGAGCGAAGCTTATGAGGCGAACGGCAAGGAGTACATCGTCGTGGCGTCCGGCACTGCCGGAAATGCCAAAATCCCCGAACTGCCGGACAATCCCGGCATGCCGGCAATCATCAGTGCGTTCAGCCTCAAATAGCAGGATTCTGATGCCGTTCCGTTTCTCCGCGCCGGTCCGGATCGTCGGACCGGCGGCTTTTCTCTTTGCCGCGCTTGTGTGGCGCCCGGTGCCGTCTCGCGCGGCGCAGGCAGACGACCACCAGGCAGCGATGGCCGCGCTGAACGATCTGCGTGCCGCGATCAACGAGTTGGTGCAGACCGAGGCCAGCTTCTCGACCAATCGCAACGATTATCACCGCGCCAGCCAGCGGGCAATCAACGTACTCGAAGGCGCAAGCGGGACGGATTACGTCGCCCCGGCAGGCAATCCCGGCGACGCGCAGGGCAGCATCGGCCATATCGACCATCTGCTCGACCGCAAGGAAACGCCGGTCTGGGCCGCGCCCCTGCGCGGCGCGGAGGCAACCATGCGCGCGGCTGTAGCCCAGTTGCGTGATGGCGTGCGGGCGCATGAGTTGATGGACTGGCAATACGCCAACTCTCGTGCCCTTGTTTATCTGCAGGTCGCGGAGGGACGCAGCAGCGAAACCGGCGTGCTCGGCGGCCTTCAGGGCGCGCTCGCCACCACCGTGCTCGGGGTGCCCGGCGCTGCCCGGCAGGTGGATGCCTGTGCCCCGCCGCCCACGACCGCCGCCTATGGCCTGCATGACGGATACATCGCCTGGATCACCCTGCCCAACCGTCCGGGGAATTACAGGTTCGAAGAGACGCCGGGAGCCTCCGACCTTTCGGTGCAAAACGACTCTGTCGTGCTGCATACCGCCGCGGCACCGCTTGTGGCCCAGCAATGCCGGCAAGCTTCGGCCGCGCCGGGGCAATCCGTGCAACAGCCGGCCGCATCGCCGGCCGCGCAGCACGCGGAAGGGTCCGGCGGGCTTCCTACCCTTTATACGAAAGCGCAGGCGGAAGCCGGAGCGCAGGTCTTCGCCAATAAATGCGTAAGTTGCCACGGCAGCACGTTGCAGGGCGTGGCCGCTCCATCCGTCGCCGGTACCGACTTCCTGAAGACCTCGCAGCAGAACGGGTGGACGTTGGAGGTGATCCGTTATTTGGTGTTCCGGTTGATGCCGCTGAACGCGTCGGGGTCTCTGTCGCCGACCCAATATGCGGACGTTATAGCGTTCCTGCTCGCGTCCAACTGTTATCCTGCCGGAAGCACACCGTTCCCGACGCAGGACCAGCCATCATTCGCCAGCATCAAGCTGGGTCCGGTGCCTGGGCATCCGGCGGACCAAAACAAGCTGGGTGTGTGTTCGGTCCAATGATTTGCGGCGGCCCTTTTCGCGTCCCTCCCGCAAGCGGAGGGGGAGGGGAGTGGTTTGACTTGGGCGTGGGCCGCCGCTAACCCGCCGCGCCACAAACGCCGAGAGGAAACCCATGCCGGTCCACGCCTTCGTCTTCCCGGGCCAAGGCAGCCAAGCGGTCGGCATGGGGCGCGACCTCGCCGCCGCGTTCACCTCGGCCCGCGAAGTATTCCAGGAAGTGGACGAAACCCTCCGGCAAAAACTGTCGCGGCTGATGTTCGAAGGACCGCTCGAAGAGCTGACACTGACCGAAAACGCGCAACCCGCGCTGATGACGATGTCGCTCGCCGTCTTGCGCGTGCTGGAACGGGAAGGCGGATGGCGACTGAAACAAAAGGCGGCGGTGGTCGCCGGACACTCGCTCGGCGAATACAGTGCATTGGCAGCGGCGGAGAGTTTCACGCTCGCCGACGCGGCTCGGCTGCTGCGCTTGCGTGGACAGGCGATGCAGAAGGCGGTTCCCGCCGGCGAAGGAGCGATGGCCGCGCTGATCGGGGTGGAGCTGGGCGATGTCGCCGGGATCTGCGAGGAAGCGGCGCCGGTGCCCGAGAGCGAAACCCATGAAAAGGAAGTCGTCGAACCGGCGAACGATAATGGCGGGGGACAGGTGGTCATCTCCGGCCATCGCGGGGCGGTGGAGCGGGCAGTGGAGATCGCCAAGGCCCGCGGCGTTCGTCGGGCCATGCTGCTGCCTGTCTCGGCCCCGTTCCATTGCGCCCTGATGGCACCCGCAGCCGAGGCGATGGCAGAGGCGCTAGCCGACACCCCGCCGCATCCGCCGGTCGTGCCGCTGATCGCCAATGTCTCCGCCGCCAAGGCGACCGATCCGGAGGAGATCCGGGACCTGCTGATCCGTCAGGTAACCGCAACGGTGCGCTGGCGGGAAAGTGTGCTGGCGATGCTCGCGCTGGGGGTGGACAGCTTCCTCGAGCTCGGTGCCGGCAAGGTGCTGAGCGGTCTGGCGCGGCGGATCGCCCCCGATGCCGCCGTGCTGTCGGCAGCCGCACCGGCCGAGGTCGAAGCCGTGCTCAAAGCAGTGTAGGGGGCTGGGATGTTCCGGCTGGATGGCAAGACGGCGCTGGTGACCGGCGCCTCCGGCGGCATCGGTTCGGCGATTGCGCGGGCGCTGCACGCGCAGGGCGCCGCCGTCGTGCTCTCCGGTACGCGTGCGGATGCGCTCGCCGCGCTGGCCGCGGAACTCGGTGAGCACGCCCATGCTTGTCCGGCCGACCTCGCCGACCCCGCGGCACCGGAGGCGCTGGTCGCCGGCGCCGAGGCAGCCGCCGGCCCGCTGGCGATCCTGGTGAACAATGCCGGGCTGACCCGCGACATGCTGGCGCTACGCATGGCCGATGAAGACTGGCAGGCTGTTCTGGATGTGGATCTGACCGCGCCGTTCCGTCTGGCGCGCAGCGCGTTGCGCGGCATGCTGCGCCGCCGGGCCGGGCGGATCGTCAACGTGGCCTCGATCGTGGGCGCCACCGGCAATGCCGGCCAGGCGAATTATGCCGCTGCCAAAGCAGGGCTGATCGGGCTCAGCAAGGCGCTCGCACAAGAGGTCGCATCGCGCGGCATCACCGTGAATGTCGTGGCACCGGGGTTCATCGTAACGCCGATGACCGAGTCGTTGTCGGAGCAGAACAAGGCCCGAGCCATGCAGGCGATCCCGCTTGGCCGGCTTGGGCAGCCGGCCGACGTGGCCGCCGCGGTGGTCTATCTCGCCTCCGAAGAGGCCGGGTGGGTCACCGGCGCCACGCTGCATGTCAATGGCGGAATGGCGATGTTCTGAGGCGGGCCCCCGGTTGGACCCGCGCGGAAACCATGCTAAGCGCCCGGGTTCGATTGTCCGACGCGGGTTCAGCGGTTCATTGGGCTCTGCTCGACGGGCCCGGAGCGGGGGGCACGGTGCGGAACGGCCCCAACAGGATTCTCACCAACAGACGAAAGGCAGGAGTTGCAGAGCCGATGAGCGAAATCGCCGACAGGGTGAAGAAAATCGTGGTCGAGCATCTCGGCGTCGAAGAATCGAAAGTCACTCCGGAAGCTTCTTTCATTGATGACCTTGGCGCGGATAGCCTCGACACGGTCGAACTCGTGATGGCGTTCGAGGAAGCGTTCGGCGTGGAAATCCCCGAGGATGCCGCCGAAAAGATCAGCACGGTGAAGGACGCGATCGACTACATCGAGAAACAGAAAGCGGCCTGAGCCCGACACCGGCAGGAAGTCATGGGGGAAATGCGGCGCGTTGTCGTGACCGGGATGGGCATCGTGTGCCCACTCGGCCTCGGGGTCGAGCATGTCTGGAATCGCCTGATCAACAGCAAATCGGGAATCGCCGCGATCCAGGCCTTCGACACCAAGGACTTGCCGTGCAAGGTGGCGGGCCAGGTGCCGCACGGCTCGAAGCAGGAAGGGCGGCTCGACATCGGCGAATGGATACCGGTCAAGGACCAGAAGAAAATGGACCGGTTCATCCAGCTCGCGATGGTGGCGGCGACCGAAGCCGTCGAGGACTTCCGGCTGGAACCCGGAATGTGAAGACGATTGCAACGCCACCGGTGTGTTGATCGGTTCCGGCATCGGCGGGCTCCAGACGATCTACGAGGCCTCGGTGCAGGTCCATGAAGGGCGCGCCCGCCGGCTCTCGCCGTTCTTCATCCCCTCGGCATTGGCGAACCTTGCCTCAGGGCAGGTCTCCATCAGGTTCGGCTTCCGCGGACCCAACCACTGCGTGGTGACCGCTTGCGCCACCGGCGTTCACGCCATCGGCGATGCGGCCCGGCTGATCATGCTCGGCGATGCGGATGTCATGGTGGCGGGCGGAGCCGAAGCGGCGGTCTGCGAAGTGGGCATTGCCGGCTTTTGTGCCTCCCGCGCGTTGTCCACCGGGTTCAACGACAGGCCGACGGCCGCCTCCCGTCCCTGGGACAAGGATCGCGACGGCTTCGTGATGGGCGAAGGGGCCGGCGTGCTGGTCGTGGAGGAGTATGAGCACGCCAGGCGCCGAGGTGCCCGGATCTATGCCGAGATTGCCGGCTACGGGATGTCGGGCGATGCCTATCACATCACCGCACCGGCAGAGGGACATGAGGGTGCGCTGCGCTCGATGCAGGCGGCCCTGAAGAACGGCGGCGTTTCCCCCGACCAGATCCGCTACGTGAACGCCCACGGCACATCGACGCCGCTCGGGGATGACCTGGAACTGGAGGCGGTCGAGCGTTTGTTCGGTCCCGCCGCCGACGGGCTGGCGATGTCTTCGACCAAGTCGGCGATTGGTCACCTGCTCGGCGCGGCCGGCGCGGTCGAAGCGGTGTTCTCGATTCTGGCGGTCCGCGACGGGGTTGCGCCCCCGACGCTGAACCTCGACTCGCCGAGCCGCGACAGCGTCATCGACCGCGTCGCGAACGCGGCGCAGGAGCGGAAGATCGGCATGGCGTTGTCCAACAGCTTCGGCTTCGGCGGCACCAACGCCAGCATTATCTTCCGCGCCGCAGCGTAACTGTGGATCGCCATGGCTGGGCAAATCCGGCCATGGCGACCGAAGTCTCAGCGATTACGTGTCGTGGTCGATGTCGCCGCCGTCGTGCCCGTGCTGCCGGATTGCGTCGCACGTCCCAGGTCCGACGTCCGGCCGTTCTCGGCGATCCCGGACGAAGTGCCCGAAATCGAATCGCGCGCTTGATACTCGCGGACTCGCAAATTGTTCTGCACGTGGCGCACGCCGGAGACGTCCTCGGCGATGTCTTCGGCCAGGCGCTTGGAGTAGCGGCTGTCCACCGATCCGATCAGCGTCACTTCCCCGGAGGCGACGGTGATCTCGACGTCGCTGGCGTCGAGGATCGGGTTGTCGGTCAGGCGGTCGCTGATGTCCTCTCGGATGCGGTCGTCCGATCTCGTGTAACCGCGAGGGCCGCGACCGCGATGGCTCGCGCGCTCGTCTTCGCGGCGCCGGCGTTCGGCGTCTTCGTCGCCGAACCACGACGAGACTTCGTCGGACGCTCGGTCCCACCAGCCCCGATCGCGACGATCGTAAGCGGAGGGGCGCCAATCATAGTCACGCTCCGGACCGTAGCCGCGGCCGTAAGCGCGCCAGGATTTGTATGAACCGCCCATCGGCCGCCCCATGTCACCTTCCCTGGCGGCCGTAATTCGACCCGCCGTAGTCGCGGCCCCAGTCCTCGCGCCCGTAGCGGCCGCCCCAGTCATCGCGTCCGTAGGAGCCGCCGCCCCAATCCTCTCGTCCATACCGATCCTCGCGCGCCCAGTGGCGATCGCGCCGGCTATCATTCCAGCCCTGCTCCGGGCGCCCCGACCCGTAGGCGTACAGATCGCCCCGGTCGCGCCAGCGGCGATCCTCGTCGCGTCCCTCGGGACGGCCGTACCAGTCGCGCTCACGGTCGCGGCGCCAGCCGGCATATTCGTCCGACATTCAGCTTCTCCTCGATGTTGGAACACTGCGTGTAGAACGGAACCCGCGGGTGCGGGTTGCCGTTCGAACTCGTCCTGGGGGACCGCGTTGCACCACCGAGGAGGGCCTCCGCCATGGCTGAAAGCGACGCCAAGAAAAAGCTCGTCGAGTTCCTGGAGCGCAAGGCATTCCGCCCGGTGCTGAACGCCGATACGGAGAACTTCTCAGGCACCAGGCGGGCAAAACTGAGGGACGTGCAGCGCCGGACCGAAACGGAGATCGAGCGGTTCCACGGCTACTCGAGTGCTGCTGACGTGGTCACCAACTTCCGGCGCGACCTCAACTCGGAGCCTGCCAAGCGCGTGCACCGCGAGTTGTCCGCGCTGGGGCTGCCGACGATCAATGACGTGCGGGAGGAGTTCGACGCGCTCGCCGCCGAGCTTGGGGTGCGCTGATTCTCTTGCTCGGTGCGCTTCCGAGGCCGACACTCGCCTCACGCTGAGAGGGGGATCGCCCGTGCAGGAGACGCGCCATCAGACACTGCCGACGCTGCGTCAGGTTAAGCTGCCGGCGGTCCGCGTGGGTGCCCTCGCACTCGGCGCCGTGGCGACCGGAGCGCTGGCCGTGGGAGCATTGGCGGTCGGTGCGCTGGCGATCGGCCGGCTGGGCATCGGCGAGTTGGTGCTGGGTCGGGCGCGGGCGCGCCGGGGCGATGTAAGGCTGTTGGTGATCGAGGAACTGACGATAGGACGGCTACGCGTCCGCGACCTCGATCGTTCCCTGACAACGCGAGAGGGTGAACCGGGCTGACCGATGCGCTCGCAGGCGACGGTCGCCGGACACCGCTATTGTTTCGATGACTTGGCGGCGCTGCTCGCGCAGGCGACGCCGGCGCGCAGCGGCGACCGGCTGGCCGGGGTCGCTGCGGTATCGGAGGAGGCGCGGGTCGCCGCGCAGTTCGCGTTGGCCGACCTGCCGCTGAGTGTATTTGTTGATGAGGCGGTCATTCCGTATGAAACCGATGCGGTGACCCGGCTCATCGTCGATACCCATGATCAGCATGCGTTCGCCGCAGTGCGGCACCTGACGGTCGGGGGATTTCGCGACTGGCTGTTGTCCGACTCGGCGACGCCCGACGCAATCGCGGCGCTGGCGCCGGGTCTGACGCCGGAGATGGCAGCGGCGGTCGCCAAGCTTTGCCGCATCCAGGACATGCTGGTGATCGCCGCCAAACGCCAGGTGGTGAAGCGGTTCCGCGGCACGATTGGGCTGCCCGGCCGGCTCTCCACGCGGCTGCAGCCCAACCATCCGACCGACGATCCGCGCGGCGTGGCCGCCAGCGTGTTGGACGGGCTGCTGCTGGGATCCGGCGATGCCGTGATCGGCGTCAATCCGGCCACCGACAGCCCCGAACGGACGCTGCGGCTGCTGGACCTGTTGGAGGAAATCCGGACGCGGTTGGACATTCCCACCCAGTCCTGCGTGTTGGCCCACGTGACGACCACCCTGGGGCTGATCGGTCGTGGTGCGCCGGTCGATTTGGTGTTCCAGTCGATCGGCGGCACCGAAGCGGCGAACCGGGCGTTCGGCATCGACTTCGCGCTGCTGCGCGAGGCGCGCGACGCGGCGTTGGGGCTGCGGCGCGGCACGATCGGGGACAATGTGATGTATTTCGAGACCGGACAGGGCAGCGCACTCTCGGCAAACGCGCATCATGGCGTCGATCAGCAGACGCTGGAAGCGCGTGCCTATGCCGTGGCCCGCGCATTCGATCCGCTGCTGGTCAACACGGTGGTTGGTTTCATCGGCCCGGAATACCTGTTCAACGGCAAGGAAATCATCCGCGCCGGCGTTGAGGACCATTTCTGCGGCAAGCTGCTCGGCGTGCCGATGGGCTGCGATGTCTGCTACACCAACCATGCCGAGGCCGACCAAGACGATATGGATGTGCTGTTGACCCTGCTCGCGACCGCCGGGGTGAACTTCATCATGGGCGTGCCGGGGGCCGACGACGTGATGCTCGGCTATCAGAGCACGTCGTTTCACGACGCGCTCGCTGTGCGCGAACTGCTGGGCAAACGTCCGGCGCCGGAATTCGAAGCGTGGCTGGACCGCGAGGGGCTGCTGGATCCGGCGGCGCGGGTGCGGCCCCCGGCCCTGCCGCCGTCGTTCCGCCGCCTGCTGCCGGATGGCTGAGCCGCCCGACATCTGGGCCGCTGCCCGCGCGGTCACGCCGGCGCGGATCGGCCTGGCCCGGGCGGGTGCTTCGATCGCGACCGTGCCGCTGCTGGCGTTTCGCCTGGCGCACGCCCGCGCACGCGATGCGGTGCATGCGCAACTGGATGTCGCCCGGCTGACAGCCGACCTGGGAGCGATCGGCTGGGCCGATGGGGTTCTGGCGGTGGAGAGCGCGGTCGCGGACCGCCACGACTATCTGCTGCGCCCCGATCTCGGGCGGCGCTTGTCGGCGGAGGCCGAGGCGCGGCTCGGCGTCACCGGGCCTTGCGACCTGGCTGTCGTGGTGGCCGACGGGCTCTCGGCACGAGCTGTCCAGGCGCACGCCGTACCGGTGCTGGTTGCGATGCGCCCGGCGCTGTCGGACTGGTCGGTCGCGGCGCCGGTTGTCGTGCGCAACGGCCGCGTTGCGATCGGCGATCCGATCGCGGCGCGCCGGCAAGCGCGAGCGGTGCTGGTGCTGATCGGCGAACGCCCTGGCCTGTCGGCGCCGGACAGCCTGGGCGCCTACATCACCTGGGCGCCGCACGGCGCTACCACAGATGCGGACCGCAACTGCGTCTCCAACATACGTCCGGCGGGCATCGGACCGGATGAGGCCGCGGCGCGGATCGTGCTTCTCCTGCGTGCGATGTGCCGCCGCGGCGTTTCGGGTGTGGCACTCAAGGATGAATTGGATTCGACGCCTCGGCTGGCGTGACCCGGCGCGGCTTCCCATATGTCGGGTTCGTAGCGGGTCGCGGCTTCGGCGTGACCAGCGGCCGCGGCCCCTCGAACGAACAAGGTTCGGAGGAGCAGCATGACTATCCGAAATCCGGTTGTCTGGGGGTGGGATCAGCTCAAAGACGCCGCATCGAACGTCGCCGCCTCCGGTCATCATGACGTCGCGTTGCAGCAGGACGCGCAGTCCACCACGCCACTGGTGCGGCGAATCGGCGTTGCCGATCTTCGCGAGGTGCTTGCCAAGGGCTTCGATGATTTCAGCGCCGACCGCGCACATTACCTGTTTCTGTGCGCGATTTACCCGGTGATCGGCTTGATCCTGGGGCGGGCGGTGATGGGTGAGCAGGTGCTGCACTTGGCTTACCCGCTGGTCGCCGGCTTCGCGTTGTTGGGACCGTTCGCGGCGGTGGGTCTCTATGAGCTGAGCCGCCGGCGCGAGCAGGGGCTGGACATCGCCTGGTGGCACGCGTTCGACGTGTTCCGCTCGCCGGCGATCTGGAGCATCATCCGGCTCGGCATCGCGCTGGCGGTGTTGTTCGTGGTCTGGCTGGTGGTCGCGGAGAAGCTCTATGAGGCGCTGTTCGGCGCGCATGTGCCGCCGACCCCGGGCGCATTCCTGCACCAAGTGCTGACCACGCGGGCCGGCTGGACGCTGATCGTGGCGGGCAACCTGATCGGATTCTTGTTCGCCGCCGCGGCATTCGCGCTGAGCGTGGTATCGTTTCCATTGATGCTGGACCGGGACGTTCCGCCGGAGACCGCGGTGGGGGTCTCGCTGCGCGTGATCCGGGTCAATCCGGTGCCAATGGCGGCCTGGGGGCTGATCATCGCCGCCGGGCTGGTAATCGGCTCGGTACCGTTCCTGTTGGGGTTGGCGGTCGTGATGCCGGTGCTGGGCCATGCGACGTGGCATTTGTATCGGCGGATCGTGGTGTAGGGGCCCTCACCTGGTTCGCTTCGCGAACCGACCTCTCCCGCTTGCGGGAGGCTTTCTTAATCCGCTACGCCAGACTACCGTCCGGTAGCTGGCGCGGGGACGGATATGGATCTAAGCTTCACCGAGGAAGAGCTGGCCTTCCGCGAAGACGCGCGGCGGTTCTTCCGCACCGAGGTGCCGGAGCGGATACGCGCGAAGGTGGCCGCGGGCGAGCACCTGTCGAAGGAGGACATCGTCACCTCCCAGCGCATCCTGAATGCGCGCGGCTGGGCGACGCCCAACTGGCCCGTGGAATGGGGCGGCCAGCCCTGGTCTCCGGTGCAGGTCTATCTTTATCAGGACGAGCTGCAGCAGGCGCATGTGCCGCCACCGATCGGTTTCAACGTGACGATGGTCGGCCCGGTGATCGCGCAATTCGGCAGCGACGAGCAGAAGCGCCGTTTCCTGCCGCGGGCGGCCAACGCCGATGATTTCTGGTGTCAGGGCTTCTCCGAACCGGGGTCCGGATCGGATCTCGCGTCCCTCCGCACGCGTGCCGAACGGCGCGGCGACAAGTATATCGTCAACGGCCAGAAGATCTGGACCACGCTGGCGCAATACGCCGACTGGATCTTTTGCCTGGTCCGCACCGATCCGGCAGCAAAGAAGCAGGAGGGTATTTCATTCCTGCTGATCGACATGAAGACACCGGGGATCACCGTGCGCCCGATCGTCACCATCGATGGCGGGCGCGAGGTGAACGAGGTGTTCTTCGATAATGTCGAAGTGCCGGCGGAAAACCTCGTGGGCCAGGAAAACAAGGGCTGGGACTATGCGAAGTTCCTGCTCGGCAACGAGCGCACGGGGATTGCGCGGGTCGGCGCCTCCAAGGCACGCGTGGCGCGGATCAAACAGCTTGCCGCGCTGGAGCGGGTCGGCGACGCGCCGCTCATCGAGGATGCGCGTTTCCGCGAAAAGCTGGCGGCCGTTGAAGTGGAGCTGAAGGCGCTGGAGATGACGCAGCTCCGGGTCGTCTCGGATGAAAGGAAGCGCGAGAAGGGCCGGCAGAACCCGGCTTCCTCGATCCTGAAGCTGAAGGGGTCGGTGATCCAGCAGCAATTGACCGAGCTGATGATGGAAGTGGTCGGCCCGTACGTGATGCCGTACCAGCCGCCGGAGGAAGGACAGAACGAGCCGTTCGTCGGGCCCGAGTATGCCGCCGGCGCCGGCCCGACCTATTTCAACTATCGCAAGGTCTCCATCTACGGCGGCTCGAATGAGATCCAGCGCAACATCATCGCCAAAGCGATCCTGGGTCTCTGATGGATTTCGACCTGACGGAAGAACAGCGGCTGCTGAAGGAGAGCGTCGATCGGCTGATTGCCGACCGCTACCAGTTCGAGCAGCGCGAGAAATACGCCGCGGAGCCGGACGGCTGGAGCGGCGAGGTCTGGGCGCAATACGCGGAGCTGGGTCTGCTCGGGCTGCCCTTCGCCGAACAGCATGGCGGGTTCGGCGGCGGCGCGGTCGAGGTCATGATCGTGATGGAGGCGTTCGGCCGCGGCCTGATCCTGGAGCCCTATTTCGCCACCGTGGTGCTGGGCGGCGGCCTGATCCGCCGCGCCGGCAGCGCGGCGGATCAGGCGGAACTGGTGCCGCTGATCGCGCAAGGCAAGCTGCGCCTGGCCTTCGCGCATCTGGAGCGGCAGTCGCGCTGGAACCTGGCCGATGTGGGGACAGAGGCACGGCGGAACGGCAGCGATTGGGTGCTGAACGGCGCCAAGGGCGTCGTCCTGCATGGTGACTGCGCGGACCGGCTGTTGGTGACCGCTCGGGTTGCGGGCGGGCGGCAGGACCGGGAGGGGATCGGGCTGTTCCTGGTGGATGCCGCCGGGCCGGGCATAACGCGGCGGACCTATCCGACACAGGACGGACTACGCGGCGCGGAGGTGATGCTGGAAGGCGCGCGCGGGATCGCGCTGGGCGAACCGGGGCAGGCACTGCCGGCGATCGAGCACGCGGTGGACGAAGCGATTGCCGCGTTGGCGGCCGAGGCGGTCGGCGTGATGGCGGCCATGCAGGAGATCACGCTCGACTACCTCAAGACGCGCCAGCAGTTCGGGCGCCCGATCGGCCAATTCCAGGCGCTGCAGCACCGGGCGGTGGATATGCTCACGGCGGTGGAGCAGGCGCGCAGCATGGCGCTGTTCGCGACCGTGATGGCGGGGCAGGCGGGTGCGGCCGAGCGGCGGCGGGCGATCGCGGCGGCCAAGGTGCAGATCGGCCGGTCGGGGCGCCAAGTGGGGCCGGAGGCGATCCAGCTCCATGGCGGGATCGGCATGACGATGGAATACAAGGTCGGCCACTACTTCAAGCGCATGACCATGATCGACCAGATGTTCGGTGATGCCGATCAGCATCTGGCAATCCTGGCGCGGTTGGGGGGCCTGTTCGGGGTATCTTAGCAGCCGGCGCGGGTTACGATGCGCCGCATCGGGGGAAGAAGGAGCGGGAGATGAACGACACGGTCGCGAGCAAGCCGGTGTATGACCGCACGATCGAGGACCTGGGCAATATCGTCGAGCTGGGGCACGTGAATGTCACGGTGCCGGACCAGAAGCTGGCGACGATTTTCTACATTTCGGGGCTCGGCCTGACGCGCGATCCCTATTTGATGACCGGGCTTTCCAATATGTGGGTGAATGTGGGCCGCGCGCAGTTCCATCTGCCGGCGCGCCCGCCGCAGGTGGTGCGCGGCACCACGGGGCTTGTGCTGCCGGACATCGAGGCGTTGCTGCGCCGCCTGCACGCCGTGCAGAAGGACCTGGAGGGGACGAAGTTCAGTTTCCGGCAGACGAATGACGGGGTGGAGACGACCTGTCCCTGGGGCAACCGCATCCGCTGCCACGCGCCGGACGCGGCGCGGTTCGGTCGCATCACGCTGGGGATGCCGTATGTGGAGTTCGATATTCCGAAGGGCACGTCCCTGCCGGCGATCGTGCGGTTCTACCGGGAGATTCTGGGCGGGGTTGCCGGGGTGAGCGAGGATGCGCGCGGGGCCTATGCCTGGGCCGTGCTGGGGGACGGCAACCGGGCGGTGTTCCGGGAGACCGCGGCGAAGCTGCCGCCCTATGACGGGCATCATATACAGATCACGCTCGCGGATTTCTCGGGCCCGCATAAGAAGCTGGTGGAGCGTGGGCTGATCACCGAGGAGAGCGATCAGCATCAGTACCCGATTTACGGATATTGTCGATGTGGAGAGCGGGAAGCTGCTGTTCCAGGTGGAGCACGAGGTGCGCAGCATGCGACACCCACTGTACGCTCGGCCGTTGGCGAACCGGAACGCGGAGGCGACGAACCAGCGGTATGCGCCGGGCTGGGATGCGGCGCGGTGGGCGATGGCGATTTAGTTGTATAAGTTGCGACCACTGGACCCTGCCGGTTCTTGATACGCGGCGTCCCGAGTGTCGTCCTATGCGATCTCGCCCTCACGAGCGCTCGCTTCGCTCGGCACTCATGCCGTTCTGCCGCCAAAGCCGTCGAAGCCAAACTCCCGGATATCGTCCGCATATATTTGTGAAACCAAGTTCGAACAGGTCTGGATCGAAATAATGCTCGCTCATTCTAAGCCGGGCGTCGGTTCGACCCGCCTCAACGCGGTGATAGAACGGCAATAGGTCAAGCCCCAAAAGGGCTCCCAAACCCAAGATATCGCGGTCCAGCTCTTCTGCTCGAAGAATAAGGTCGTAAGCGAAGCTTGAAGTCATCAGCAGCAACGACTGCGGCATCCAGTGAAAATCCATGTCTGACGGATCTTGTAAAGTTACTGCTTGTACAAAATCGGCGAAGCTAATATCGCAATTATCATCAATCGGTTTCCGCAGGAGGCGAAGCACGATCTCCCGGTGCGGTCCACCCCTGCAGATCTTGTCTAGATAGGCTGAAAGAAGGCGGGTGTGCGGCGATCTCACCACGCAGAACTTCTTAAATTCTGGATCCGTGCGCAGTCTAGCGAACGATGGCACCTGCAGAGGATTGAGTAATGGAGAGAACTGCCTATCATGCAGGTGGAATCCCCACCTGTGCCACTCCCGCTCGTTCACCTCTAGCTTCTGAAGTAATAGCTTCATCGTGGAGCACGCCGCTTTAGGAGTCTCTACAAAGATAAACCTGTGCCTAAGCGATATGTGGACCGAGTACATGATACGAGCCAGATCCCGGCTTCCTGCAATAAGGTCTGTGTTCTCTCGCAAGAGTTGTCGAGCGGGTTCGGTTTCTTCCAGTTTCATTGCCGAATTAGCTCCCGCACAAAGGCTGCGGGTCTTATAATGCACCGGCTCCGAGCCGACACCTCGTTAAGGCCACCGCTCTCCTTCAGCCGTATAAAATGACACGTAACCGAGGCTACTCTGTGGGTGCCACCAGCTGCTAACACCTGAAGGTTCCAATGCCAGTCCTCATAACCGAAACCGCTTTGGGCTCGGACACTGGCGAACGGAATACGGCGATATAGTCCTGCCCTGCCAAAGGTAAGCGATGTCCAGTAGTTCTCGAACAACAGACCTTGCGGCGGCACTCCCGGCGTACCCCAGGTCGGATGCCAGAAATGCCGGTTCTCCCTGCCGAAGTAAATGTTCAGTTCTGGGTGGACGGCAATAAGCTCCGCGTCGCCCGCTGTCCCGCAGTTCGAATGGTTGACGAGTGATCGAAGCGCCTCTACGATCCAGTTGTCTGAATATATATCGTCGCCATCGAGGAGAGCGACAAACTCTCCCCGAGTTCTCGTTAATGCCAATATTCCTTGCCGCTCCGAGATCCTGCTCCTGGATCTCAAGGACCCGGACCAAGCGGCCGTGTTCAACAACACAGAATTGTTCCACGATCTGCCGCGTGTCCGAATCCGAGCTGTCACATACTATGATGAGTTCCGAGCTGGAGCCGTGCTCTTCTGCCCTATCCAACATCCGTCCGATCGAACGAAGCGTTGGTATCAGGATTTCCTTTTCCTTATGAACGTTTAGAACGCAAGAAACCTGAGGTCGTAGTTTACTGATCCACCGGGCAGAATTAATACCGTACTGACTGCTTTCAATCCGGTGATGTTTAGTTTTCGGTTGTTCCTCTGTCGCTGCCGCCATCAACACATCAGAGATATCCGTATGAGCCAGTGAGATAACACGAATGTTAGCATACTGAGGAAAATGACTTAGATAATCTGGTAAGGCGCTGTTGTTCCCGAGCCATATCTCGGAATACCAGCTCACCCCACCTTGTATGCGAGAAGCAAGATATTGGTCCTCAGAGATGCCATCGCAAGGTGTATCACCTTTTCCGAGATACACATAACGCAGTCCCATGTTTGCGATTAAGGTGCGATAGTTGGATAGCGCATCGCCCAACCAATGCATAACATTGAGAACAAAAGCTGGTCGGAACTGCACCAGCGTAGTTATTAATAGCTGCAACAGCGAGTATGGGACAAATCCGTCGTTCTCGAACAAGGACTCCAAATGCAGGTATAATATATTGCCATCGCGATATATCGGCATGTCTGGGATTATCGATCGATCAAGCCCAACAAGAAGAGGAACCTTCTCCGACAGAAAAACCAGAGTACGGGCTAACCTAGCGAACTCATGTGGCGCCAAGCCGGATGTTTTGACGAAAATCACGCCAATTGATCCACCATCATCCTTTAAGCGACGGATTTCGGAGAATGCCGCTGCAACCCCAACGTAAAGTCGTGGTGTCTCAACTCGCAACGAAGACAGCTTTTCCTGAAGCAGCCATAGATCCGGTTCGAAATCCCGCGATTGAGCTATACTTGCTGCAATCCAATCAGGAGCGGGGTTGGAATTCTTGATCTCGTTGAGGTCTCTCAACAGTGAGGCTGAGGGAAACCGTACTCCTATATGGCGGTGATAATCTAATATCCGGGGATCCCGCTGAAACAACGGAGTCTCCTGCAGTGCCAGCCATGCTGTTTTGCCAAGACTTACCTTTCGGGAATCAAGTCGATAATAATAGGCAGTCTTGGGTACGGTAACCCGCTGTATGCCTGCGAAGCATGTCTGACAGCTCCAGTGCCAATCTTCTGACCCAAAGCCTCGTTCATGGTCGTACTGATCGATAGGATGTCGCTGGAAAATCTCTTTGTGTGCAAAAAGGTTGTTGCAGAAGTGCCATGCTGCCACAAGATGATTGGGGTGAAACAAGAGGTCCGACGTTCCTATTTGGGAACGAAGAAAGTGTTCAGCGCCGAATCCGGCAAACACCTCGGTGTGGTATATGGTATTCTGATAATCCCCGTCGCGTGAGTAGCGATAGGCGAGCAGCGGCCAGTCCGGTTGCCACACGTCATCTCCGTCCAAGAAACAGAAATACTCACCTTCCCCGACCGCGAGACCGTGGTTGCGCGCGAGGCCTAAGTTGCCAAAATCGACGTAGTCGACGCGGGACACCCTATTACGCCAGGATTCGATCACCTCCGTGGTCTCAGTGTCTGGTCGATCCGCTACAACAACCGTCTCGGCCGAGATGCCGGCCTGCAAACATATATCCCTCGCCCTTTGAGCGCTCCGTAGAGCTGGACACAACAGCAGCTTTTCGTCATGCGCATTAACAAGGAGGCTGATAATCATGGTTAAACCACCTCCTACATAGGTCCGAGTGCCTTGGCAACTGCGGATTGGCGAGATCTAGATGAGGCCGACCCTCTCCGTTTTCGTTTGTTCGAGCCCGCGTCGTCCGGTTGCTTTCGATTTCTCAACTGGGGGGCGGGAAGGATTATATTGGGCGCTGAGATAGCCGGGAGCGCCACTGCCGAGCACGCCCCTTGCGGGTCATCCAGGTAGCCAGAGTTGCGGAGGTCATTGGAAAACCCTTCCTCTGTAAAGCGCGAGAGTACATAGGCACGTCCATTCCTCCTGACTGACTCGGCATCTCTAGGAAATGCAAAAATCGTTTTGATGACATCGGCGTAGGCGTCTGCATTATTTATCTCCTTGACCAGTATGCAGTTCTCGGAACCGATATCACGTTCGAGGCTTGTCGCGGTGCTCGCGACGACAAGCAAGCCAGCAGCCATAACCTCTAGGATGATATTGGGAAGCCCATCCCATGCCGCAGTATATAGAAAGAGGCGGTACTCCTCAGATGATAATATCTGGCAGATATCGTCGAAGGGACCACGGTAATTGATATTGGGGCATAGTTCAAAACGTTTGAGAACTTCTGAAGATTCCTCTAATACGGCTGTTCCATACACATCAAAGGCTAGGAATGGCAGCCGTCGAGCAATCTCTATGAGTAGGTCAGGGCGTTTCTGCCTATCGAGTTCGGCTCGCCCACAGAATACGACGAGAGTGAGCAGGTGGCTCGGGCAGACAAATCCGCCGTTGCACGGGGTGACGCAACACAGCGATCTTTCGGGGAGGAACACCAACGTCGTGAATCAAGTGTGATGCAAAGGGGGAGTTATCTGTGAATATCTTCTCAAGAAAATAAACGCATTGCCGAATTGTGCGAGCGTATCCTACAGGCTCCCCCGTGTCGCTGTAGTCATAGCAGTACAGCGACACGTACAGCCTCGTAATTTCGGAAAGCGCGTGTGCACTGTTATTAAGCAGGTTCCAAGCCGGGTGGCTGTTAATTACATGAATCCGATGAGGTTGCAGAGCGACTATCAGAAGATAGCAGCACAAGGACTGCTCTTCCAGAGATAATGAACCGAGCGCTTGGCCGAAGTGAAGAATGTCGACGTCGGAGGGAAGCTTCGATAGCCAATCGCTCTTTGAATCCTCAGTAAGGACCACAACAATTCTTTGCGAAAGCTTTGCAGCGCTCTGAATATGATAGATGCTGGCAAGATCTGCGCCTCCTCGCTTTAACCATGGCAGGAAAAACATATAATCATAGGCTTCGTGTTTCAGATCGGCACAAAGCTGTCGAAGCAACTGTCCACGATTAGCTCTTCCAAACGGATTCCATAACGGAAACTCATCACGGTGTAACTCCAGAGCTGGTTCGTATTGTGCATGCTTAAGCAGCTCTTTCGCTGCCCACTCTGGTAAGTGCGTTACGTTAGCAAGCTCCCGAATGGCGGATTGATCCGGGATTGTTGTTGCCGGGTTCGAGTTCCGCCAAGCTGGTGTGCGACCCTCTATGATGCCGAATCGGATATAGTGATCGTAACCGCTCTCAATGAGATTATTGTTGGGGTGCTTTATTGCCTCGCGCACGTCCGGGTTGGTCGCAAGGTACAAACTTTCGTCCCAATTGGTCGGGGGCGCTTTGTACAACACCGTTCCTTTCAGCTTTCTCTCCGATGCAGGGCTGTCACAGTGGTGGCCCAAGGGCCTGCTCGTGCCACCGGTTTGCACCGCTCGGTGCATACCGTCGCGTACGGGCGTTGCGGGACCGTTAACGTCGGATCGACGTACCTACCTCCAAGCTGTGTGAACTAGCACCTGCTCCGCGCAGTACTCCCCACCCACTCCGCCAGCGCCCGCCACAGCGCCCGCTCCGCCGAACTCCCCGCCACCATCCCGATATGCCCCGCCGCCGGCTCGTGCAGCACCGCGCCCTCGATCAGCCGCCATAACGCCAGAGCCGATTCCGGCGGCACGATCCGGTCCCGTCCCGGCACCGCCACGAAAGCCGGCAACCGCAGCCGCGACGGATCCACCGCCAGCCCGGCGACGAGCCACGTCCCCGAAGCCGGCCGGTTCTCCCCATACCACCCGGCCAGACACTCCCGCGCCACCGGCGCGGCCAGCGGGGTGCCGTCGTTCAGCCAATCCTCCAGCGCCACGAACAGCCTCGCCCGCTCGCCGGCCTGATCCAGCCGCGCGAAGCTCCGATACTTCTCGCCCACCCCGAACGGATCGAGCATGGCAAACATCGTCTGCAGCCAGTCCACCGGCAACGCGCCCGCAAGCGCCATCGCCGGCTCCAGCACCGGCAGCATGCGTGCCACCTCCACGGCCAGCCGCGCATCCCCGGCGTGGAAATCCCAGGGCGCAGCCAATAACGCCAAGCCACGGAGCAGCTCCGGTCGCCGCTCGGCCGCCGCCACGGCAAGCGTGCCGCCCATGCAATACCCGGCCAGCACCACAGGTCCCGCCAACCCGGCCGCCGCGACCAGCGCCCGCTCCAGCCGGCCGGCGATATAGTCGGTCAGCGTGAACCGCCGCTCCACCTCGCCCGGCCAGCCCCAATCGAGCAGCAACGGGCGCATCCCCTGCCCGGCCAGCCAGCGCAGCATCGACCGGCCGGGCGCCAGGTCCAGCACATAGGCGCGGTTGACCAGGCTCGGGACGAACAAAACCACCGGGCCACCGCCGTCGCCGGATGCCCCATAGTCGAGCATCCGGCTGCCGCCTTCGCGCCAGATCTCCGGCGGGTCCGCCAGCTCACGGCGCCAAGGATGCCGCCGGTAAGCCGCGATCCCGGCAATCAGCGCGGCATCATCGCGCCGGATCGTGCCGCCGGGCGGCAGGCCGGCCTTGGCTTCGCCCGTCGCCGCTGCGAGCCATTCCGCGATCCAGCTCGGCCAATCGTGCCTCCAACTCGGCAACGCGCCGGGCCAGCCGCTCGACCTCAGCATCCCTAGCATCAGGTGCAGCAGCAGCGGCCGCGGCCCGCGGCGCTGCATCGGGCCCGGCGCGTCGGTCCGCTCTGTCATGCCCGGCGGCCAACAGCGCGCCGGCCGCGCCCGCCCACAGCGCCAGCAGCTTCTGCCACAGTTCCTGCGCCTCGCGGTCCGCGGCCAGCGCCGCAAGCTCGCTCTGCCACAGGGTGATCCAGTCCTGCGCCAAACGCCGCAGATCGACCGGGTCGTCCGGGCCCGTCGTCATCCGTCATCCGCCCTCCTCGCGGGCGCGGACCATAGGGGGCAGCGCCTTCACGTGGAAAGACAGGTTTCGCCCGCGGCGTTCCTATGTATGGTGGCGCGCAAGTCCGTGATCGAGGCAAGAATGGCCGAAGACACCAGCAGTGAACCCAAACCGGCGGCACCGCCGGTAGTGGTCAAGAAATACGCCAACCGGCGCTTGTACAACACCGAAAGCTCGAGCTACATCACGCTCGAAACCCTGGCCGAGATGGTGCGCCAGGGCCGCGATTTCGTGGTTTACGACGCGAAAAGCGGCGACGACATCACCCGCGGTGTGCTCACGCAGATCATCGTCGAGGAGGAGGGCAAGGGCCAGAACCTGCTACCGATCGCCTTCCTGCGCCAGTTGATCAGCTTCTACGGCGATCAGATGCAGGCGCTGGTCCCGCGTTATCTGGAACAGTCGATGGCGGCCTTTGCCCAGCAACAGGCGCAGCTCCGCGCCGCAATGCAGCGCACGATGGGCAATCTGTTCCCGTTCGGCAACGCGACCATGGAGGAAGTGGGGCGGCAGAACATGGCAATTATGGAGCGGGCGCTGAGCCTGTTCACGCCGCTCTATCGCCCGCCGGATGCGGCGACGGCGGGGCTCGCGACGAGCCCCGAGCCGTCCGAGGCCGCCGAGGAGATCGCCGCCCTGCGCGCCGAGGTGGAACGACTGAAGCAGCAGCTCGCTGCCCAGAAGCCGGTGAAGGTCAAGGGACCGACCGCAGCGGAATGAGGTCGTCCCAGCCGATGGCGATGTCGGCCAGTGGCGCTCCGTGGCGCTCGATGGTTCGCCGCACCACACGCCGGCGCATTCGCCTCGGCGACCCACAGACCGCCGGAGGCGAGACCATCCGCCGCCATCAGGTCACCCGCCGCGCGCCCGCGCAATGAAGGCGCGGATCAGCGCCGGGTCCTTCACCCCCGGCGAACGCTCCACGCCGGAGGAAACATCGACTGCCGTCGCGCCGCTCGCCGCGACCGCATCAGCGACGGTATCCGGCGTCATGCCGCCGCCGAGCATCCAGGGGCCCGGTGCACGCCAGCCGGTCAGCAGCGGCCAGTCGAGGCGCGCCGCATTGCCGCCCGGCCGGCTCGCCCCGGCTGGGGGTTTGGCTTCGATCACCAGCCGGTCCGCGCCCTCCATCTCTGCTGGCAGCTCGGCCGCAGCGCCGATGCCGACCGCCCGCCAGACAGGCAGGCCGACGCGTGCGCGTATCTCGGCCGCCCGCGCCGGCCCGGCATAGATCTGCAAGGCATCGAGAGACAGCGCCGCCAGCACGGCGGCGATGTCCGCGTCGGACGGCTCGACGAACAGCCCGACACGGCCTGGTCCGCCGATGCCGCAGGCGGACAGCGCAGCCGCCTGCGCCGGGGTCACGCAACGCGGCGAGGGCGGGAAGAACACGAAGCCGATCCAGTCCGCCCTCGCGCCGGCGGCCGCGTCGAACGCCACCGGATCGTTGATGCCGCAAATTTTGACCTGCACGCTCACGCGATTTCGGCAGCGATCGTAGCGGCAGCGGCGGCCGGGTCTGCGGCACTGGTGATCGCCCGCCCGACCACGATCCAGTCAGCCCCGGCGGCGACTGCCTCGGCCGGCGTCATCACCCTTGCCTGGTCGCCGCGATCCTCGCCGGCGGGACGAATGCCGGGAACGACCAGTTTCGGCTTGTCCCCCAGCGCATCCCGCAGCCGTGCCACTTCGTGCGGGCTGCACACCAGCCCGTCGGCGCCGGCAGCGAGCGCAAGCCGTCCCAGCCGCAGCACCTGCTCCGCCGGCACCTGTGCGATCCCGGTGGCGGCGAGCGCAGCCGCATCAAGGCTGGTGAGCACCGTCACCGCCAGCAACAGGGGCCGTGCCGGTCCGGCCGATCCGACCGCCGCGCGCGCTGCCTCGATCATCGCGGCGCCGCCGGCCGCGTGCAGGGTCAGCATTCGCGGGGCCAAAGCCAGCACCGCACGGACTGCCCCGGCGACGGTGTTCGGGATGTCATGCAGCTTAAGATCGAGGAAAACCGGTCGGCCGCTGATCGCCGCCACCCCTGTCGGCCCGTTCGCCAGGAAAAACTCCAGCCCCAGCTTGAACAGGCCGCAATGCGGCGCGACCGCGCCCGCCCAGTCGCGCGCACGCTGCGGATCGGCGGTGTCCAGAGCCACAATCAGCCGGCTGGCCATCAGGGCGGCGGCATCAGCGGCGGCGCCAGCCGAGCCTTCAGCTCCCGCACCTGCTCTTCCAGCAGTCGCACCATCGCCTCTGCCCGCCTTGCCCGCCGACGCTGATTGAGTTCGGTGATCCACACCAACAATGCGCCGAACAGGAATGCAATCCCTGCCGCGATCAGCAGCGCGACCGACAGCGGCACGTCCCAGGAATAATCTGTGGGCCAGAGCCCGATTGTCACCGGAGCGCGGTTGGAGAGCACGAACAGAACCAGCACCAGCAGGAACGGCGCGGCAATCAGCAGGCGCATGCGGCTTCGGAGTCAGACTGCTGCGTGGCTGACGGCGCTGTGCTTGACCGATGTGCCCACATTCACCCGCTCTCGCAGCTCCTTTCCGGCCTTGAAAAAGGGCACGACTTTTTCTTCCACTGGCACAGCCTCGCCGGTACGCGGGTTGCGGCCGGTGCGGGCATTCCGGCGCTTGATCGTGAAAGCCCCGAACCCGCGCAGCTCCACCCGCTCCCCGCGCGAGAGGGCGCGGCTGATCTCATCGAAGATTGTCGCGACGATCAGCTCGATATCACCACCGCGCAGGTGCGGGTTCGCGCTCGCCAGGTCGGCGATCAGCTCCGATTTTGTCATCCCCCGTCCGGACAGCCGGCCCGGTCCCACTCCCCGTTCAATGACCGGAAGGTTGCCAGAGAGCCTGCGCCGCGTCAAGAATAACCCATTGTGAAACAACCATTTTCGAAAGATTGTTCAACATCTGGCCGAAGCTTGAATCGAACGCCCGGGCAGCCAGTCCCTCCGTGCTGACGGTGCGAGCCGGCAGGTCCCGCGCAATCCCCTTCGTTTTCGCCAGCCAGTCGCGGGCATCCTGCTCGCCGCCGATCGCATCGATCAGCCCAAGCGACAGCGCCTGTTCACCGGTATAGGGCCGGCCATCCGCCAATTGCCGGACTTTTGCCGGGTCCATGTGACGACCGGCCGCCACGATGCCGACGAACTGGTCGTACAGGTTCGCGACGATGCCTTGCAGCATGTCGTGCGCCTGCGGCGTCAGCGGCGTGATGAAATTCGGCTCGTCCTTGAGCGGGCCGGATTTGATCACCTCGGAGCCGATGCCGACCTTACCCAGCAGGCCGCCCATGTCGAAGGTTTGCAGAAATACCCCGATATCGCCGGTCAAAGTGCCGGGTAGCGCATAAATGCGCGCGGCCGGGACGGAGATCATATAGGCGGCGGAAGCAGCCAAGCCGCCCATCACCACCACGACCGGCTTTTTCGCCGCCACGGCGGCGATCGCATCATGCAGCGACTCGCCCCCGGCCACGCTGCCGCCCGGACTGTTGACGGCAACCACCAGCGCGCGCACCGCCTTATTGTCTGCGAGTTTCCGCACCGCACCCGTAAGCTTCGTATCCTCGGTGATGATGCCATCGACGGGCAAGCGCGCGACGTAGGCACCGCCCGGCAACAGCCCGTGCCCCCTGATCCCGACAAGGATGGCGACGACGGCGGCCAACACCGCGATCACCCGCCAAAAGACAAGGCGGCGCTTGAGACGCCGCCTGTCGATAAGCAGGTCGGTTTCGAGCGACACTGCGTTCGGTCAGCCGCTCTCGATCACCCGTTTTCCGATTGGGCCTGTTGATTGCGGCGGCGGATCGCGGCCCCGAGGATGTCGCCCAGCGAGGCGCCGGAATCGGAGGAGCCGTATTCCGCCATCGCCTGCTTCTCCTCCTCCATCTCCTTGCCCTTGATGGTGAGCTGGAGCTTGCGGGTAGCACGGTCGATTGCGGTGACCTTGGCATCCACTTTCTCGCCCACCGCGAAACGGTCCGGACGCTGGTCGGACTTGTCGCGCGCCAGCTCGGACCGGCGGATAAAGCCGGTGAGCACGTCGCCCACCTTCACCTCGATGCCGTTCGCCTGCACCGCGGTCACCACGCAGGTGACTACGCTGCCCTTGTGGACCGAATCCAACACCGACGCGGCGGGATCGTCTTTGAGCTGTTTAATGCCGAGGCTGATGCGCTCCTTCTCCACATCGACGTCCAGCACCTTGGCTTTGATGACATCGCCCTTGTTGTATTTTGTGATCGCGGTCTCGCCCTGCTCGTCCCAGGACAAATCCGACATGTGCACCATGCCGTCGATGTCCGGCGACAGGCCGATGAACAGGCCGAACTCGGTGATGTTCCGGATCTCGCCTTCGATCACCGATCCGATCGGGTGCTCATCGACGAACTGCTCCCACGGGTTCCGCTGAACCTGTTTCAGCCCGAGCGAGATACGCCGCTTCGACGCGTCCACGTCCAGCACCATCACCTCCACCTCCTGGCTGGTGGAGACGATCTTGCCCGGATGGACGTTCTTCTTGGTCCAGGACATTTCGGAGACGTGGACTAGCCCCTCCACGCCCGGTTCCAGCTCCACGAAGGCGCCGTAATCGGTGATGTTGGTGACGCGGCCGGTGTACTTGGCTCCAGGCGGATATTTCGCCGCCACGCCTTCCCACGGATCGGCCTCGAGCTGTTTCATCCCTAGGCTGATGCGTTGGGTCTCCGGATTGAAGCGGATCACCTGCACCTTCACCTGCTGGCCGATCTGCAGCGCTTCGTTCGGGTGATTGATCCGCCGCCAGGCGATGTCGGTGACATGCAGCAGCCCATCGACGCCGCCGAGATCGACGAAAGCGCCGTAGTCGGTGATGTTCTTCACCACGCCATCGAGGATCTGGCCTTCCTTGAGGCCCTGGATCAGCTCGCTGCGCTGCTCGGCGCGGGTCTCTTCCAGCACGGCGCGGCGGGACACCACAATGTTGCCCCGTGCCCGGTCCATTTTGAGGATCTGGAACGGCTGCGGCGAGCCCATCAGCGGAGTGACATCGCGGACCGGCCGGATATCCACCTGTGAGCCGGGCAGGAAGGCCACGGCGCCGCCGAGATCGACGGTGAAGCCGCCCTTCACCCGGCCGTAGATCGTGCCGTTCACGCGCTGGGAGGTTTCGAACGCCTTCTCCAGGCTGGACCAGGCTTCCTCGCGGCGCGCCTTCTCGCGCGACAGCACGATCGAGCCGTCCTTGTCCTCGTAGCGTTCCACGTAGAGATCGACGAGATCGCCCGACTTGATGTCGGGCTTGCTGCCGGGCGCGCCGAATTCCTTCAGCGCGACGCGTCCCTCGGACTTCAGACCGACATCGACAACCGCGACATCCTCGGTCAGGCGAAGGATCCGCCCGGTAACGACGGACCCGTCGAAACCGGAGTCGCGTCCTAGCGTCTCGTCGAGCAAGGCGGAGAAATTCTCGCCTCTGAAATGGTCCTGGGTTGGTTCGAGGGCACGGGCGGTGGCGGATGCTGCCATGAGGTGAGTTGGTTCCGTGACGATCCCGGTTCGCTACCGGAGGCCGTTCTGATATGCGCGTTCCTCTCCGGAAACACGACTTGCCCGCGGCGGACCGCGGGCCAATGGGAGATTGCGGCGGATACACGCGCATCACGCGTGATAGGGGACAAATACGCCCCGAACCCGCCAAGTCAAGTAGAAGCGGCTTCCGCTCTCGGCTGTCGGTTCACGGCTACGTTACCTCAGCGCCACTCCCGCAAGGCACACGATCACCTCACCCAACCCGCGGGAGAGCTCGCAGCCGCAGCGTGGCGGGTGAGGATGGCAGCCCAACCGCCCCGGTTTCGTCACACCGTCCCTTCCCCCCTCCCTTTCCCCCCGCAAGCGCCAGGGCGAAACGCTCCCCTGCGGAGCAGGCGGAGCACCTCCGCCAACGCCGTGGCGAACGTCTGGTCAGGGTCCAGCTCCGTCGTGTCCAGGATCATGGCGCCCGGCGCGGGTCGCAGCGGGGCAGCGGCCCGGGCCGCGTCCGCCGCGTCACGCGCGCGCATGTCGGCTTCCACTGCCTCCGGGCTGGCCGCAACGCCGCGGGCGTGCAACTCGAGCCAGCGGCGGCGGGCGCGGGCGGCGAGGCTCGCGGTGACAAACAGCTTCACCGGCGCATCCGGAAAGATCACCGTGCCAATATCCCGCCCGTCCAGCACCGCACCGGCGGCGCCGAACCCACGCTGAAAAGCGAGCAGCGCCGTCCGCACCGCCGGGATGCCGGCAACCGCCGCGGCAGCGGCGTCCGCATCCGGCCCCCGCAAGTCGGCGCGGCCCAGGTCGGCCGGGATGAGCGCCAGAGCCGCCGCTTCGGCTATGGCGGGATCGGACGGATCGCCGCCGGCATCCAGCACACGGCGGCCGACGGCCCTATAGAGCAGGCCGGTATCCAGGTGCGGCAGCCCGAGCGCTTCGGCCAGGCGACGCGCGAGCGTTCCCTTGCCCGCCGCCGCTGGTCCGTCAATAGCGACGATGGGGGCCGTCACGCCGGCCCCAAAGACGCGCCCAGCCGGTTCATGATGGTAACGAAGCCGGGAAAGCTGGTGTCGATGAACGACGCATCGTCTACGCCGACCGGCTCGATCGTCGCCAGGCCGAGGACCAGCGCGCTCATCGCGATGCGATGGTCCATGTGAGTCGCGACTATCCCACCGCCTTCGGGCGGATGCCCGGCGCCATGGACGACCAGATCGTCGCCGGTGATCTCTACCCGCGCACCGGCGGTGGCGAGCGACGCCGCGGTCGCGCTCAGGCGATCGCTTTCTTTCACCCGCAACTCCGCCAACCCCCGCATGCGCGTGGTCCCCTCGGCATAGGCAGCAGCCACGGCCAGCACCGGATATTCGTCGATCATACTCGGCGCGCGCTCGGGCGGCACCTCGACGCCGCGTAAAGTGCCGTGCCGCACGCGCAGATCGCCGACCGGTTCGCCGCCTTCGGTGCGGCGGTTCTCCACCGTCACGTCCGCGCCCATCTCCGCGAGTGTGGCGAGCAGGCCGGTGCGCAGCGGATTGAGCCCGACCGCCTCAAGCACAATCTCCGAGCCCGGCACGATCAGGGCCGCCACGAGGGGAAATGCAGCGGAGGATGGATCGCCGGGGACCGAGACATCAGCAGCCAGCAGTTCCGGCTGGCCGCGCAGCGTTATCACCCGCCCGGCCCCGGCGGCCTCGACCGCGATCTCGGCGCCGAAATGGCGAAGCATGTTTTCGCTGTGATCGCGCGTGGCAACCGGCTCCTCGACACGGCTGATGCCCGGCGCGTTAAGCCCGGCCAATAGCACAGCCGATTTCACCTGGGCGGAGGGCACCGGCACGCGATAGTCGAATGGCAGCGCCTCGCGCGCGCCTTCGATCGCCAGCGGCAGGCGACCACCCTGCCGCGCCAGGAAGCGGGCGCCGCAAGCGGACAGCGGGTCGATTACCCGCCGCATCGGCCTGGATCGCAGACTGGCGTCGCCGGTCATGACCGAGAACAGCGGGTGGCTCGCCAGGATGCCGCAGAGCAGCCGGGCGGCAGTGCCGGAATTGCCCATGTCCAGCACATCCGCAGGCTCGGTCAGGCCGCCGATGCCGCGGCCCGCCACGCACCAGGTGCCGTCGCGCGCATGTGTGACCTCGGCGCCCAGCGCCCGCATTGCCGCGGCGGTGCGCAGCACGTCCTCGCCCTCCAACAGGCCGGAGATGTGCGTCGCCCCCACCGCCAACGCGCCGAACATCAGGGCGCGATGGCTGATCGACTTGTCACCCGGAACGGCCGTCCGGCCGGAGAGAGGGGCGCCGGTGCGGCGCGACAGCAGCTTGTGGATCGAAGGTGCATCCATCAGGGCCGCTTATCACGGCGCGTGCCGGGTTCCCAACAAGATGCATTTGACACCGCGGGTGCCCGATGGCATGGGCGCCGGCTTTCCGACACGAGGTCCCGGCATGAAGCCAGAACTCGGCACCAAGCGCGTCTGCGTGGCCTGCAACACGCGCTTCTACGACCTCGGCCGCTCGCCGACGATTTGCCCGAAATGCGGCACGGAGCAGCCGACCGAGCAACCGCGCGTGCGCCGGCCGAGCGGCAACGTGGCGGAGGAGAAGCGCCCGAAGAAGCCGGTTCCCGCTCCCGGCGTCGAGGAGGCGGATATCGAGGTCGAGGGCGTGGAGGACGAGGCCGAGGAGGACGTCATCGAAGATGCAGGCGACCTCGAGGACGATGCCGACACGATCGGCCCGGATATCGAGGTCGAGCCCGACACCGACGAAACCGAACGCTAGCAAACACACTCGATAGCACGCTGCAACGTTCCCGGGAGCTCACCTATGTCCCAAGCCGCTTGTTAGGACCGCGATGTCATTGATGGTTACGTCATCCTGATCCCATACGATTGACTGACGCCCTCCTCGTAACATACGATCGCGTTCAGCGACCAAGAGAGGGAGCTGACCAAGTGGGCAGCCGGCTTGGCAGAACTGGTCTACTGGCTTCAGCCGGAAGGTTCCTCGGCGACCTCGCGAAAGAGCAGCGTGGCCAAGTCGTGCTGGCAAACTTGGCAGCAGCGCTCTCGGGCCAATATGTGCCGCGTGCGGACTGCCGTACATTCCTCGAAGCATGTGCCAAAATGCACGGCAACCTGCCCGACCGGGATGGGAGGCGAGCAAAGGAAGTTTTTAATCAGCAACTAGCTCAGCGATACAAGGAGTTGTTCTTTCGGCGCCAAATAACTGCTGGTATGTCGACCGCGATTGCCTTAGTTGTGAAATACTCCTTTTTCTTTCCTCAGGATCACGTGACTTGGCAGCGGGAAGGGCGTTTGGTGTTCAGCCGCGATTATGTTGAGAGTGTTAAGTTAATGCTTGGTCCTCTTGACCAATCAGCACGACCGGAACAAGCGATGGAGGATATAGCCACTGGTTTCAGACAGCATCTCGATTCCGCCGCTCAGATCGGTCGTAACGAGTTTGTCGTGTTTATCACTCGGGCCGATCCAGACTGGCTGACCTTGTTAGGAGTTTGCTCCCAGCAAACGGTTGCCGATAATGTGAGAGATGTGCTCGGTCTTGACTACGCTAGCGGTGAGTTTCTCGTTGAGCTTCGGACCGATATAGCTCTTGAGGAACTCGCGAAAACCGGGATCAAGATGGGCGCCCCCACGGCCCTAGAGGCTTGGCGGTGTGACTTCTTTCGGCAGATTCCAGACACGCCGGATAATACCGGCTGGGGGCGTACAGTGCATCTGGGACGTCTCCGCAGTGGACTGGCTCAAACCGATGGAGCGCCCGAAGCAATTATTGAGCTCTTACCTCTTGGTCGTCTCCGTGACCACATTCAATTGCAGTTGGTTGGAATTGTCAAAACCGGCCCTCCGGTCAGGATCTCGGATCATCTCAGTCGTTTGCTTGGTCCGCGCACCACAGAGGAGTTGATTGAGGAGATCCTGAGAGGATGGTAAAGGTACCCAGGTTTCAAGAGAGGCGGCACCCCGCACTCGCGGGGCCCTTTTCTTTCGAACATCAAGTGCAATCCTGGTCGCGTAGCGACTTGCAGCGCTGGTTAGCGCGAGGTCTTGCCGCATACACGAGTACAGATCAGGCAGTCCAACGGCACACCGCGTTCTGGCCCGCAGTTATACATCCAGAGGAAGACTTGGCGCATGAAATTATGGCGTGCATTGAGAGAGTGCCGGGCAAGCTTCCTGACTTCGCCGATGTGGTCTGTGATACGATCGCTCTTTGGACTCTTGCCAGAGGAGAGCCGGCGATGCTTCATCTTCTTGCGTTGGCAAGAATGATCCGTGCGCCGGACCTCCCGCGAGTTTTACGCTACCTGATTTTTGAGCGCCCCTTCGGTGAGGACCGAGAGGATTCGCTCCTTTCAGCTTGTGTTGAATTGGCGTGCCAGCTCGGGCCCGTGTCAGGTTCCAGAGCACTGCTTGATGATATACGCCAAAGCGAACGGATATGGCGTGACCAATACGCTCCCGGATGGCTTCGCGCTATGGTCCGGTCGGGAGACATCGATTGGGTCGAAGGATTGCAAGATGTTCGGGGCAGTCTCTGTCGACTGAGCTCTGGCGGGTTTCCAATACAGCGCTTTCTCGATCGCCTACTTGACGATCTTCCCGGCATGCATGCCGTAATATCTTCTCTCGAGAGATACGTGCTGGGCACTCCGCTCGGGCAGTTGCAAGAGATGTCCGATTCCACCTTCTGGCAAATGTTACCGAATAGGAAACCATGGTTTTTCGAGCTCCTGTTCGATGGTGATAATGCACCACTCAGGCCCTCTCTTATCGGCGAAGATTCCGCATTTCGGCGTGTGCGGCGCTATACTACGCCAGACCCGCCAATCCTCCTCAGGCATATAGGGATAGATCTGAAGCCGCAATATACGGTTGCATTGCTGCGAAACCGGCTCTGGGACAAGCTCTTAAAGTTCAAACCAGCATTCGCTGCGGAGACGGACCCGCTGCCCTCGGCCTTAAGCCCACCCAGGGTGAACCCTATCAAAGCTGAACCGACAGGAGAAAGTGCTTACTCCGACCCGCTCTTGGGGCTGTTAGCAACCTCTTTCGACCCCTTCTTCGCCGGAGTGCCGGCTCGCCAGATCTCGCAGGTATCGGGACACGCATAATGACGGCGGTAGCCGCTTCGGACGACCTCGGGACCCTTTATCTCGGTGCCCGGCGACTGCGCCAGGCTGCCGCCTGGAATGAACGCGATAGGACATTTAAGGAAGAAGGGGGGGTCATAGTTCCCATCGTCGATGCTGATGTCATAAAGCTCTTTCTGGATCCCGCCGGTACTGCAAATCGGGTGTATCCATTCCATAGCTCGCGCAGATCTCAGCCTCTCCGACCAGACCCCGTTCTTACAACATTTGCCGCGATCACGTCCGAGTTCCTGTTCCTCTCCCAGGACGTGGCAATCGGAGGGGACAAAAGCCGACTTTGGCGCACCGCTCCGCGGCTTGCTCCGTCGCATGCCGTCGAAGTGGCCTCAATGCTTCGGGAAGTCGTGCGCAAAGGCCGCCAAGGTCCCACACGGCCCCCGATAGACCAGGCAGCCGCTGTTATCGACGAATATGCGGCTAAGCTTCGAGATCTAAGCTCCTATGACCGTAGAACTCAACTGGAGATCGTTCGATCCGTCCCGACGGCATTGGCCAACCTCTTTTCTGGAGCGATGCTCGAAGCCCATCGATGGCTTAGGTTGACGAAAGCGAAGCAGGTTCTACCACTCAGTGAACTAGAGTTTTGCGACATCACTCCATGGTTTGAGGCGATTTTACCCCGGAAGGAAGATCGGGCACGATCTCGCCTGCAAAGTTACTCCGAAGCTGATCGGCTTCGGCACGAGGAGAGCGTCGAAGTACGTGCGGAGCATGACGCAATCGTGTTGGCACAAACGATAGCTCTCAATAGACGACTGCGCGCGCGGTCTCCGCCGTATCGGGCTGTTTTGATTACAGATGACGATGTGGTACATGATGTCTATCAGGCGAAGTTCTGGTCGATAGCTGATCAGGACCTCGATGATTACGTGCTACGCAGGCCGTGGCAGTATGTGCCAATCTTAAACTGCTCCGATATTCCTAATGGGTACAAACTGATGGATCTGTTTAGCCGATTGAAAGACACGCTAGATACCGCCCTGGGTAGGATAGAAATGGGAGATATGCGTAGTCTCTATAGCCTCGAGCATGAGCCACGAAAAGAGCTGGAAGAAATCAACCGCTCTGAGTGGCAGACTGTAACCGCTTCACGATTGCTGGATTTGTGGCGCGAGGCAACAGACACTTCAACCGCACTCTGTAACGGCCTTGCCGTCAGAGACTACGAGGTGCTGCTGAATCGCCTTTCGAAAGTGGCTAGCGATGAGGCTAAGGTTACCGCCCTGGCTCGGCTGGAGCAGGAGATCTTTGATGACATCGCGGGTGTGCAGCTTCCTCTCGTCATTCAAGAGCTAATCAGCATCAGTTCGCGGCATCGTGGCCGTGGACGACAGGCTCCGGGGCTGGCAACCCATCGCAGCCCTTCTCTCCTGAACGAGGATTTTAGCGACATAATTGGTCTGCGCTCTGTGGAGGAGTTCATCGACCAACGGCACGACAAGCACCGAATGGAACGCCTAACGGGAAAGCTGAATGGCTTGCTCGCCGAGGAACGTCAGTACCGGGTACTTTTTTTCGCCGGCGCGATCGCCTGTGCCGCCAATCACTTCGAGTCAGCAGGGCGCTTTCTACAGAAAGCTCACGAAGTATTGGCACAGCAGCGTGATACAAAAGCGAGCAAAGGCGAGTTTGACTATCTGCGAGCCGTCGTGAATTGTATGCGCCTGCGCGGCAAAGGAGACTTCGACGCCGCATTATCGCTCCTTGACAGAATAGCAGCCGAATGCCGCGAGTACGACTTTGAATGGACTCGTGCTGTTGCGGAACGCGCCTCGCTGTCCCTAAATGCCTGGTTCTTCAGCCGTCAGTCGGTGCACAGATCGATTGGGTGGACAGAACCGGCCAGAGACAATCTGTTACAAACCGCGGGACGAGATCTGCTTTCGGCAAGAGGTGCATTTGCCCGTGATAAGTTTAGACGAGATGTGCCGGAGAAGATTCGAGAAGAGCTACAACGACAAATTTATACCAACAGGCTGTGTCTTAGTGTCATACAGACAGGCTTCTTCGCTGGTGAGCTGCGCCCGCCCTCGAACGATCTGCGGGAAATCCTGGGAGAGGTGCAATCGTTCCGTGAGAGAGCGGCTGACCATATAGTCGAGCTTTGGGTCCGGGTGGCGGAATGCATTTTGTCAGACACTGGGGGCCGGCGAGAGTTGTGGGAAAGCATTGCCCGATTCTGCGATGAGCGTGTGAAGGAGATGATGAAGCAGCCGTCCGAAAGCATGGCTTCAACGGATCTACCTGCGTTCCGAGATATCCGAACGCAGGCCCTTCGCTTCGCGACCTAAGGGCGAGTGCGCCGCATCGGTTTAATTTTACATGGAGTGCAGCAGGATGCAATGGGCCCACCTATAACAATGGCAAAGAAAATACTTGTGTTCGGTGATGCCGCTATTGACTGGTATCAAGAGAAGCGTGACGTGGCGGTTCGTCGGTCGGACGGACAAGACATGCCAAGCGCTGACCTTCCGCGAGGTTGGATCTGGCACGAGACGCCAGGCGGAAGTCTGCTCCTGGACCAGATGGTTCACCATGTCTTGCGTTGCAACGACCTATATGAAACGATCTCCCCGGTCAGCCTGCATGGGGACGGTGAGCGGGCAAAGCCGATAAGCGAGATCGTCCAGGGCGAGGGCGGTATTGCGCCTGTATTTCTGAAAGGATTTCTACATTCCTTAGCTTTAATTGAACCGTTTAAGGGTCGGCAAGTAGAAGCCTTCCAGTGGCGCGTGTCGCAATTTCTGGGCTTCAGCACTGGTGTATCCTCCGGAAATCAGATCGAAAAACCCTTGGCCCTAACCATTCCAATAGATGGACTCGCCGCAACTGCTGATCCGGACCTTCTCGTCATAGATGATGCGGGCTGGTCTTTTCGCGATTTCCCCACCGCATCGGATGGAACTCCGGTATGGCCGCAAATCCTATCTCTGCCTAAGCGGCCATCCGACCGGAGGCGTACCCTCGTTCTGAAGATAGGAGGTGATTTGCCTAGGCGGGACTGCCATCCAGGAGCGCTGTGGACCGCTATATGTGAACGACGGGAGTGGTTTTGCGATGTTGTCATTGTTGTAAATGCGTCGGATCTACGACGGGCAAACGTCGATCTGAGCTATCGCCTTTCGTGGGACCGCACCATCAGTAATCTTGGACGTGCTAGCCTCGACGAGGACGGCCCAGTGGCGGAGCTTAAACGCATCGGGCATGTAGTAGTACGTTTTGACATCGATGGGGCGGCCATTGTGCCGCACGGAACTCAACCGGCTATCAGGCTCCTCTGCGATCCCTCTGGCATCGAAGGTGATCTTATAAGGCGAACTCGTGCTAAGTTTGAGGAAGGCGAGCGAAGTAGCTTGAGCGGAGCGACGACCGCCTTCGTTGCAGCTTTGGTCGGCAGTCTCGCCCGCGCAGAATTACCGAAATCATTTATCCGCGACCCGGTTCGAAATCTGCTTGACCCTGGGTGCGATAGGGTCGTGCACGCCGTCAAGTTTGGGCTTAACGCCGCTTGTAACCTCTACCAGAGGGGGCTCAGGCGCAGCCACGCAGGTGATCTCCAAGGATGCGCGTTTGATCTCGATGCGATTTTTGCTGCTCCAGATATCGACTCCTTCGTCGCGCGCCAAATCCAGGCCTTTGATATCGTCCCGACTTCAGGGCACGTTAATCCGCCACCCTTGGTCGAAACGATAGGGCCTGTGGAAGATATTGCGTTTCGATTCGTACGCGCCGGCAGCAAGACACTAGCAAACATTCCTTATCTTCGGTATGGTGAGTTCCTAACCGTTGATCCTAAAGAGATAGAGAGTTACAGAGCCGTTGCTAACCTCATAGAGAACCATCTTGCATCCGTAAGCACGAAGCGACCGTTGTCCATAGCGGTTTTTGGTCCTCCTGGTGCCGGAAAGTCATTCGGCATCAAATCGATTGCGACCAGCCTCGGCGGAAGCCGTTTGCGAATTATCGAAGCGAATGTTTCGCAGTTTACGTCTTTCCGAGATCTTACGCGAGAATTCCACAGTGCACGAGATGAGGTTCTTCACGACCGAATTCCGTTACTATTCTTTGATGAGTTCGATACCGCTTTGAACGACCAAGCGCGGTTTTGGCTGAGGCTTTTCTTGGCCCCCATGCAGGATGGGAAGTTTGTAGACGATGCGCGGGAACACGCAATTGAACGAGCTATATTTGTTTTTGCGGGGGCTACCGCCAGAACGCTAAAGGAATTTTACAATCCTGAAATCTTGGAAATTACCGATGAAACGCGGCAGCAGAAACTGCCCGATTTCGTTAGCCGCCTGCATGGAGTTATCGATGTTCGCGGTCCCGATCCGCAGACGGGAATAACGGACGATCCACTTTACATATTGCGGAGGGCAACGCTGTTTCGCTCGAGACTTTTTGAATATGGAAAGAACCTATTTGAGGGGGAGGACGGGCTTTTGCGCATCGCGCAGCCCGTGTTGCGCGCCTTTCTGACGGTCTCTAAATATCATCATGGAGCACGATCTATCGAGGCGATTATTCGAATGTCGGGAATCACGCACGGGGTTGAATCCTTTGAACAGTTTATGCTGCCGGCCAAAGATCAACTGCAACTCCATGTAGATGCAGAAGAATTCGAAGCGAAGCTCCGCTGATTGTTCCGGCGAAGGGTTGGCGTGCTATAATTCAGGGGAATGCCGTGATGGACTATACCGTCGGCGATCTGGTGACGGAGTTCCTCTCCGCTTGCGGCGTGTAATATAAGTCATTGCATACGTCGCAGTTTCTTCCGACGCGAACTGCTGCATACAGATTGTATAACGACGCTGGCGCGAACGCCGACGAACGCTCTCGGTCGGCGGCGCCTTCAGGCACCCGTTCCCCGCTCCCGCTCTTGCCCAACCATAGGCCCAGCTTTAAAAGCGAGGGGACCCGTTCCCGCATTTGCGTAGCTGTAGATTCGACGGCGGCAGGGAGGATCAGATCGACACCCGCGTGGTGGTCATGCACCCACTTCGCAAGCAAGAATCCATTCATCCCGCCGTCGAGCTCGCGCGCGGCTATGAGGCGCGATCGATCAAACGATCGAGGGTGATCGGGAAGCTGCGGACGCGGACCCCGGTCGCGTGCCAGACAGCGTTGGCGATCGCACCCGCCGTTCCGGTGATCCCGATCTCGCCCACCCCCTTGATCCCAAGGGCATTGACATGCGGGTCTCGCTCCTCGACCAAAATGGCTTCAAGCGACGGCACGTCGGCATTCACCGGCACATGGTATTCAGCAAGGTTCGGGTTCATTGGACGGCCTGAGCGTGGATCCATCACCGCATGTTCGTGCAAAGCGAACGATACCCCCCAGACCATGCCGCCGTAGTATTGGCTGCGCACCAAACGCGGGTTGATGATCGTACCTGCCGCGAAAGCACCTACCAGTCGGGTCACGCGGATCTGCCCGAAATCCGGATCAACCTTGACCTCGGCGAACACCGCCCCATGCGCGTGCATGGCATAGGCCGACTGCACCGCCTCATCCGTCGCGCTGCTGCCATGGCCCTCGATCTCCACCACCCCGGCGCGCGCAAGGATACCTGCGTAACTTTCTCCCCTGCTCTCGTCATCCCGACGGAATAGTTGGCCATCGCGCGCGATCACACCGGCGTTCCCGGCCCCGAACAGCGGTGACCGCTCGTCACCCGTCGCCAGATCAGCCAGTTTGGCGATGACATCAGCGCCGGCGGCGTGGATCGCCATGCCGGCGGTCGCCGTATGTGCCGAGCCCCCGGCGATTCCGGCGTCCGGAAGATCGGACGAACCCGCCCTGAACGTGACTTGCTCCAGCCCAAGCCCCAGGCTATCGGCCGCAATCTGGGCCAGCGCCGTCCAGGCGCCCTGCCCCATATCATGCGCCCCGGTCTCCACCACGCCGGTTCCATCGCTGCGCAGCACCGCCCTGGCCTGCGCCTGAAACATCAGGGCCGGGAAGGTCGCCGTTCCCAACCCCCAGCCGACGAGCAGCCCGGCCTCGTCGCGCATCTGCCGCGGCGCGAGGGGACGCGATATCCAGCCGAAACGTTCGGCACCTTGCGCATAGCACGCGCGCAGTGCTTTCGAAGAAAACGGTTTGCCGGACACCGGCTCCGTCTCGGCGTAATTCTTCAGGCGGAATGCCAATGGGTCCATTTCACACGCATACGCCATTTCGTCGATCGCGCTTTCCAGCGCGATACTTCCTGATGCTTCGCCCGGCGCCCGCATGAACAGCGGCGTGCCGGTATCGACGCGCACCGCAGCATACGACGTTGCGATCGCAGGGCTTGCATACAGCGTGTGAGAAACATCGGCGGCCGGCTCGAAGAAATCGTCAAAGCTGCTCGTCGTGATTTTCGCGTGATGGCTGATCGCGGTCAGTGCTCCCTCAGCGTCGGCACCCATGCGGATCGTCTGTCGGGTCGGCGACCGGTGCCCCACCGGCCCGAACATCTGTTCCCGGCGCAGCACCAACTTGACCGGTCGGCCGACCAGTCGCGCCGCCATGATGCCGAGGACCTGCGGCCCGGAGATCAGACCTTTGGAGCCGAACCCGCCGCCCAAGAACGGGCTGCGGATGTGGATTTTCTCCGGATCGATGCCGAACAGCCCGGCTATCCGCCCCCGAGCTATTACCAAGCCCTGGCTGGGCGTATCCACGGACAGCGTGTCGCCGTCCCAGGCGGCCACGATCGCGTGCGGCTCCATCGCATTGTGATATTGCGGTGGCGTGTCATACACCGCCTCTATGCGCGTGGCCGCCGCCGTCAAGGCTGCCTCTACATCGCCCCGATGCACCTCGGACGGATTGCCGACGCCCACCACGGGAGGTACAAAGCTCTCCCCGCCATCCAGTCCGATCCGTGGCTGTTCCGTCTCGTAACGCGGCGACAGCAGTGCCGCGCCCTCGGTGGCTGCCTCCAGCGTCTCGGCGATAACCACCGCGATCGGCTGGTTCGCATACCGCACGCGGTCACTCTGCAACAGTTCCATGCGGAACGTGAATGGATCGGTCTTCTCGTCCGGGTCCTGCGCCAGCAGCGGCTTGTTCGCCGGCGTCATCACTTCGACCACGCCGGGATGCGCCTTCGCGGCGGCGAGATCGAGCGCGATGACACGCCCCTTCGCAATGCTGCTCACCGCCATGACGGCATACAGCATTCCAGGCGGGTGGTTGTCCGCCGCGTAATGGGCTTGGCCCGTCACCTTCAGCACGCCGTCACGCCGGGTCAGCGGCTGTCCGATATTCGACCCGTGCCGGACATGCGCGGCCATCGTCGTCAGAGCAATCTCAGGCATGGATCATAACTCCGGAGTTGGCCGCAAAGGGAGAAGCCGGAAGCGCAGGCACGCGTTCGGGCGTGCCGGCAGCGGCGAGCGCCAGCGTTCGCGCCACGATCCGGCGCGCGAGCTCGATCTTGAACGCGTTGTCGCCGGAGGGCTGTGCATCCACCAGCGCCGCCTCCGCAGCCCGGCGAAACGTGGCTGCGTCTAGGTGCGCGCCCCGCAGCTCCTGTTCCGCGGCACGGGCTCGCCAAGGTTTGGCGGCGACACCGCCCAATGAGATCCGTGCCTCGGCGATCATGCCGCCATCGATCCGCAGCGCAGCGGCCGCCGAGGCGACCGCGAAGGCATACGACGTGCGCTCGCGAACCTTCAGATAACGGGCACGCGGCGCAAATGCGGCCGCCTCGGCCGGCAGTTGCACGGCAACAATCAACTCGCCCGGCTCCAACACGCTTTCTTGCTCCGGCGTGCTGCCGGGCAGACGGTGAAACGCCTCGAGCGGCACGTCCCGCCGTCCCGTCCTGCCCTCGATCTCCACGACGGCGTCGAGCGCAACCAGCGGCACGCAGAAATCCGATGGGTGCGTAGCGATGCAGCTCTCGCTCCATCCCAGCACGGCGTGCAGTCGGGTTTCGCCCCCGCGCGCATCGCAGCCGGAGCCTGGTTGACGCTTGTTGCAGGCTGTGGCGGCATCGTAGAAGTATGCACACCGTGTCCGCTGCAACAGATTGCCGCCGACTGTCGCCGCATTGCGAAGCTGCGCCGAAGCACCTGAAAGCAGCGCTTCCGCCACCGCCGGGAAGCGCCGCCTGAAGTCCTGGTCGTGGGCGAGATCGGCATTGCGCACGAGCGCACCGATTCGCGCACCGCCGTCCGGCAGATGCTCGATCCGATCAAGCCCTTGCAGGTGAGTGATGTCAACAAGACGCTTGGGACGGACAATTCCGCCTTTCATCAGATCGACAAGGTTGGTACCGGCCGCCAGATAGACCGCGCCGGGCTCCGAGGCAGCGGCGACGGCTTCGGGAATCGTCGCCGGCCTGACGTAGTCGAAGCTGTTCATGCGGCTTCCTTTCTGTCGGCGGCGGTGAGGCTTCTTTGTGCCTCCAGCACCGCTTCCGTGATCCCGGCATAAGCGCCGCAGCGGCACAGATTTCCGCTCATTCCTTCACGCACCCGTTCGGGGTCGTCGCCTGCGTAACCTTCCCGGATCAGTCCGACCGCACTCATGATCTGGCCCGGCGTGCAGAACCCGCACTGGAAGCCATCATGCGCGACAAACGCAGCCTGAACGGGATGCAGTTCGTCGCCGTGCGCCAAGCCCTCGATCGTCTCGACATGCGCGCCGTCCTGACCGACCGCGAGCACAAGGCACGAATTGATGCGTCGCCCATCGAGCAGCACCGTGCAGGCGCCGCACTGCCCGCGGTCGCACCCTTTCTTGGTTCCGGTGAGGTCCAGGCGCTCGCGAAGCAGATCCAGAAGCGTGACGCGCGGATCTGCAAGCTCGACCGTTCGTTCGATGCCGTTCACGGTAAATGTGACTGACAGGCTCATGTGGTGCTCCAATGAGGCTGTTGCGGACCTCCGCGCATTTGCGGAGGCTGCCTCCGCTTTTCAAGCCGGGAGCCGGGCGAAATGGCAGACGACCCAGCCAAGGACGGGAGGAGGCCGCGGGCAGACGCATTGCGCAACCGCGAGCGCGTCCTCGAAGCTGCCAAAGCAGTCTTCAGTAGCGGCGGTCCGGATGCCAGCCTCGAAGCTGTTGCCCGCCGCGCCGGGGTCGGGATTGGAACGTTGTACCGCCATTTTCCAACCCGTGAAGCTCTGTTCGAGGGGGTTTATCGCCGCGAGGTGGAGCAACTCGTTGAACTCGCCGAGCAATTGAAAGCGACGACTGATTCGGTTGGCGCGTTGCGCCACTGGATGCGTTCGAATGTCGAATTCGTCGCAACGAAAAAGGGCATGTCGGCGGCACTCGCCCTCACCGCGCATGGCACCTCGCACCTCACTGCCTATTCCCTCGATCGCCTGACCCGAGCCGTTGACGCTCTGCTGCAGCGAGCCATAGCCGCCGGCGAGGTCCGCGCCGATGTCAGCGCGGAGGACCTTCTGCGAACGCTCGTGGGCATCTGCTACGCGCAGGACAAGTCCGGCTGGCAGGCGAACGTGCTGCGTCTGGTGGATGTCTTCATCGACGGGCTTTGCCGGCAACCCGCGCAGAGCTGCGCCGGCACCTCTGCTTCACGGATGGCCAAATAAACGGGCGCTATTGCCCGCCCACGCAAATCGCATTTGACTTTCCCAGGCAGAATAGGGGTTGCGGCGCCATGAGCTATACAGTCGGCGATCTGGTGGCGGAGTTCCTTTCCGCCTGCGGCGTAAGCACCGCCTTCGGCATCGCCTCGGTGCATAACATCCCGATGCTGGACGCGATCGGGCGGCGCAACACCATCCGCTTCATCATGGCGCGCGGCGAGTTGGGTGGCGCGCATATGGCAGATGGCTATGCCCGCGCCTCGGGCGGGCTCGGCGTCATCTTCTCCTCCACCGGCCCCGGCGCCGCCAATGCGGTCGGCGGGCTGGTGGAAGCGCGGTTCGCCGGATCCCCGGTGCTGCACATCACCGGCCAGACGATGACGAAATTCGCCGACCGCGCGCTCGGCACGGTGCACGACGCCTACGACCAGCTCGGCATGCTGCGCTCGGTCTCGAAAGAGGCGTATCGGATCCGCTCGGCGCAGCAGGCGCTGGGCATCCTGACCCGTGCGGCGACCGAAGCGCTGACGCCGCCGACCGGGCCGGTCAGCGTGGAGGTGCCGATCGACATCCAGCGCGCCCCGATCGAGCGCCCGGCCCTGTTGGATGGCTTCACTCTGCCCTTGCCGCAACCGCGCGCCCCGGCCGAGGCGGAACTCGATGAGCTGGCGGCGCGCGTACTGCGCGCCCGCCGCCCGATGCTGTGGGCCGGCGCCGGGGCGCGCAACGCCAGCGCGGAGGTGCGCCGGTTGTTGGATCTCGGCTTCATCATGGTGAACAGCCTCCAAGGGCGCGGCATCGTGCCGGAAGACGATCCCCGCAGCCTGGGCGGCCTGCACGGCAACGGCATGCCAATGATCCAGGACTTTTATCAGACCGTCGATCTGCTGTTGGTGGTCGGCGCTCGGTTGCGCGGGCACGAGACCGGCGATTTTTCCATGAAGCTGCCGGCCAATCTCATCCAGATCGATATTGATCCCATTGCCAACGGCCGCACCTATCCCAACCAGTATTTCGTCTGCGGTGATGCCAGGCTGGCATTGGCCGGCCTGCTCCGGCGAATTGAAGGATGCTTCGCCGTCGATCCGGCGTATCAGGGCCAGTTCCGCGCTTTGAAGGAGGGTGCGCGTGCGGAGTATCTCGGCACGCTTGGCGTCTATGGCAGCTTCGCCGACCAGCTTCGTCCGGTGCTGCCCAAGGATGCGATCTGGGTGCGTGACGTGACCCAGAGCAACACCACCTGGGGCAACCGCATTTTCCCACTCTACGACCCGCGGCAGAACGTGTATCCCGTGGGCGCCGGCATCGGTCAGGGGCTGTCGCTCGGGATCGGCGCAGCTGCCGCCGCGGAAGGACGCAAGACCATCGTCATGACCGGCGATGGTGGTTTCTTCCTGAACGTGGGCGAGCTGTGGACGGCGGTGCAGGAGCGTCTCGACCTTGCCATCGTGGTGATGAACGACCGTGGCTATGGCGTGATCAAGCGCATTCAAGACGCCACCCAGGACGGCCGCCGCTTCTTCGCCGATCTGCAGAACCCCGATCTGCGCGGGCTTGCCGAGCTTGCCGGCATTCCGTTCTGGAAAGTAGAACGTGCTGACGATTTCGGCACTACGGTCGGCCACGCGCTGGGACATAAGGGACCGGGCCTCGTCGAAGTGGATATGCATAAAGTCGGGGAGTTTCCCGCTTACTTCCCGTTCAACCAACGCCGCTGATGCACGCTCTGCTGGGCGAGGCCGGCCTGCTCGCCGTGGCATGGGTGTTGTCGGAACAACGCAGCCGGATACCGTGGCGAACGGTGTTCGCCGGCATCGCACTGCAGCTACTTCTCGCGGTGCTATTGACACGGTTCCCACCGGCCATCGACGTTATCCTGCTGCTGAACCGCGGCGCCAACGCGTTGCAGGCTGCGACGGACGCTGGCACGGGGTTCGTGTTCGGCTATCTGGGCGGCGGGACGCTGCCATTCGTCGAGACGCACCCGGGCGCCAGCTTCATCCTGGCATTCAAGGCAATGCCGCTGGTGATCGTGATCAGCGCGCTCGCCTCGCTGTTGTTCTATTGGGGCGTATTGCAACGAGTCACCGCCGCTTTCGCGTGGCTGCTACGGCGAGCCATGGGCATCGGCGGTGCATTGGCTTTGGGCGCCGCGGTGCACGTGTTCGTCGGCATGATCGAGGCGCCGCTCCTCGTGCGACCGTATCTCGCGCGCATGCAACGCGGTGAGCTGTTTGCGTTGATGACCTGCGGTATGGCGGGAGTTGCCGGTACGGTGATGGTGATCTACGCCGGCTTCCTCGCGCCGGTGATCCCGAACGCGCTTGGCAATATCCTGATCGCTTCGGTCGTCAGCACGCCGGCCGGGCTGGCGGTTGCCGCCATGATGGTGCCGTTCGGACCGGCGGAACCGGGAGACGAAGCCCGGTTGGTTGTGCGCGACCCACCGGCGAGTGCGCTCGATGCGCTGGTGCGCGGCACGCTGGACGGTATTCCGATCCTCGCCGGCATCCTGGCGACGTTGCTGGTCGCGGTGTCGATGGTTGCGCTGGTAAACAGCGCGCTTGGCTTGCTGCCGGATTGGGGCGGGCCGATCACCTTGCAGCGGATCTTCGCCTGGCCGTTCCGCCCGGTGATGTGGCTGATCGGCATTGCCTGGGCAGAGAGCGCCACCGCGGCGTCACTGATGGCGACCAAGACCGTCTTGAACGAATTCGTCGCCTATTCGGATCTCGGCCATATCGGCCCGGCCGTATTCTCTCCACGGTCGCGGCTGATCCTGACCTATGCGTTGTGCGGCTTCGCGAATTTCGGCAGCCTGGGGATCGTGATCGGCGGGCTGGGCGCGATGGTGCCGGAACGGCGGCATGAGGTGGTGGAGCTGGGTCTCCGCTCGATTCTTTCCGGTACGCTCGCGACCTGCATGAGTGGGGCGTTGGCCGGTTGGCTCGCCGGCTGACGCAAGGAGGAGAACATGCCGAAACGGACGGACACGATACTGCACGAGTGGTTCGAGCAGGTCTGGAACCAGGGGCGCCTCGATGCGATCGATCGCCTCGCCACGCCAGACTGCATCGCGCATGGGCTGGTCGGGGACAAGCCGGCTCACGGACCGGACGCGTTGCGGGGCTTCGTCCAGCAATTCCGCTCGGCGTTTCCCGATATCCGCATCACCATCGAGCATGCGTTGAGCGATGGCGACATGATGGCGGCGCGGTGTCTGGTCACCGCCACGCACACGGGCTCCGGTCTCGAACTCGCGGCCACCGGCAAGCCGGTCACTGTGACCGGGATGTGCATGGTGCGCGTAAAAGACGGCAGAATTGCCGAAGGCTGGAACAACTTCGATTTCCTGAGCCTCTACAGGCAGCTTGGCTTATCGCTGCAGTAGAAGGCGCCACGAAGCGTACGCATTCCGGCACAGCTCGTACCAATCATCGAAGCTTATATCGAGCGCGTCGTCGTACGGAGCAAACCGGCTGATATAACCCTTCAGCAGACCGGGTCGCAGCCGCTCCACGGTTCCGGATGGATGATCCGCATCGGCGGTCACGACCCACAAAAGGACATTCGAGCCGAAGCCGCGAACCGCGTCGAGCAAGCCCTCGATCTGCTGATCCGAGATCAGGACGTTGGACTTCCAAACCCAAAGCTTCTCGGCCGCCCGCAAATCGGCCAGCAGCTTGTCGCGGAGGAAGATGAGGCGTTTTGTTTCCCTGCGGCAGAAATCTTCGAGCTCAACCTCGCCTTTGTGTTTGAAGCTGTGGTGCATCAGCCGGTAGGCCGTTTCATGCACGATGATCTCGCGGCGCTCTCCCTCGAACGTAAGGCGGATCGTATCCGGGTTCCCGAGGCCATTGAATTCATTCTTCAGCGCCGCCGCGATCGCATCCGGCCGCATCTCGACCGGGATATGGGGGCTGGCGAAACGCAACAGGCTCAACGGTTCGGCGCCGGCTTCACGCTGCACGAGACCGAACTCGCAACTATCGCCGAGGCTCTCGAAATGCATCAGCAGCGCCTCGAGCGGAAGGTCCTCTTGCGGCGGCGAAGGCGCAGTAAGGCTGACTGCGGCAGCCGGCTGCGCGATCCGCGCCCGCAGCGCCCTGATCCGACCGATGATCCGGTCGAGATCGTAGTCACCACCACGGCTCGGGAACGCGTCCGCGACATAATGCACGCCCGCCGCAAGAGCGAGACGGTTGATGCAGGAATTGGGGTCGTGTTCAGGGATCAGTTCGTACAGAATTGTGGCCGGCTCGCAGAACACGATGTTCGACAGGCCCGCCCCGTGTGGCCCGATCACCATGCGCGCGGCGCGAAACGTGTTGATTTGCTCGTCCAGCGACAATGACCCCGGGATTATGATCCCGACGCCCTCCTGTTCGAGCAGACGGATCAGCTCCGTCTCGTTTCCCGTCCCGGCCACATAGATTATCTCATGCGGACATGGCTGGTGCGGGACTTTCGCCCGCATGCGGCGGAACGTCTGCATCGCCCGCAGTGAGATACGGAAGGCAGCGGAGCCGTTCAGGAACTCACTGTATTCAACGTCCGGAAACCGGTACTGGGATCGCAAGTCGAGCGTCAGTCGCGGCATGTCGGCCAGATCGAGCAGCTCCAGGCTGCGCTCCTGCCAAGCCTGCAACGGAGGTATAGCCAGCACCGAACCGCGCACACGCACGCTGCTGTCGATCGCCGGGATCGCCTGGATCAGCCAGTGATAGTAATTTGCATGATCCCTGTTGCAGCCGATAATATAAGTTTGATCCGCCGGCAGTTCGATCACTTGGTCGTCCGCGATTCGGGCGCGCCGGTATTCGCTGTCGGACAGCAGATAGTTCGTCTCCCTGATCGGACGTTCGCCATCGAATAACAACATACAGGCTGTATTGAGCACGACATCGCTGAACCGGAAGCTCCGGACTTCCGCCGTATGGGTGGCGCAGGCGAAATGCGGGGCGATCTCGTCCGTTAAGCCGTCAAGCTCTACAGGCTCACGCGGGACGAAGTGCACCGACGGCTCGATGGTGACGATCTCCCGAGCGATGTCGGCGGCTGAAACGCCTTGCCGCGGCGAAACCGCCGTCGGCTCTGCTTCCGCAAGCCGGGCTCGCAGCACGTACTGCAACGGCAATGCGCGGGCGGCGTAGTTCTGGGGATCGATGCCAAGTTTTCGCAGCGCCGGCACCAGAAGCTCGGTGAATTGTCGCGCCTGGTCGGCGAACACGCGCGGATGGATCTCCTCGACTGTAAGGCCGGCATCACGCAAGGCTTGCAGGATCGTGCGCAGGGTGAACCAGCGCAGATGGCGTTCGTCCAGCAGCCCCGCCTCTTCATAGCGCCACTTTCCTTGCAATAGCCGCGCCGCCAAGCTCCAATGCTCGGCATTGGGAACACAGACCAGAACCGTGCCGCCAGGCGTTAGCGCCTTCAAATGCTCGCGCAGCAGATTCCAGGGATTGCGAAGCTGCTGCAGGACGTCGCCATAGACGATACAGTCGATCCCCTCGTCCAGCGCGAACGGCAAGGGATTCTGCTCCACGTCGAGACAGGCAACCGCGTCCAGCCGCGTGGCGGCGATCGCCGCTGCTTGCGGGTCGCGCTCGATGCCGAGCAGGCGGGCGCCATGGATGCGCACGCGATGAGCCGCGCCGAGCGCTCCTGTGCCGCAGCCGACATCGAGAACGGTTCGCGCGGTCATTGGAAGCAGTCGCAGGAGATCGGGGTTAGGCTGATCGGTGTAGCGAAGCGTCATCGCCCGGTTTCAGCTTTTGGCAATGGCAGTATCCGCCATCGATGATACGGCCGATCAGCGGATCGCGCCATCACCCATCATCAGAACCGTATGAATTTGTCAGGGGAGGTGGCTTGCCATTGCCCCTCAAGCGAGCGATGGGCTTCGAGCACCTGGTCAACCGGAACCGCCCAGTGGACTGGGAACTGGTAAAATGTGTATCGAGGGTCCGCGAGCGGCAGCAGGTCGTGCTCGGTAAATTGCTGTGGGTTGAACAACCCATAAACCGGAAGAACAATCTGCTGTGCGTCGGACAACCAAGCGGCTACCCAGGCGAACGTGCTGACCGGGACGACGATGTTCCGCGCCTTCCGGATAGTTTGGAAATCCCACATTGGGCCGCCGCTCGCCGCGAAGATCGCGTCCGGCAGGGTCCGGCGCAGCGCGTCCACATATACGTTGTCCTCGAGCTGGCCAATGAAGACGGGCTGCAGACCAAGCTGACCTGCCAGATCGCGGTAGAACGCCGCCGGCAGCAGCGTGTAGCCGCCGTGGCGCCCGTCGAAAATCTCGCCGCCACGAACCGGACATACAAGATGCGTCTGATCGAACGTCTCGCCCAAAGGGTCGGTTTCGAGGTGTGAGAAAACCTTCCGGCAGACCGCTAATTCGGGGAAGTTTTCCATTCGCTGCCCATAGCCGGTCCATTCCACGCGATGAGCCAGGCCAGAGCGGTGCAGGTACTCGATACGCTGCATATCTAGGCGCTGTTCATCCGTGGCACTTACGACGATGTCTCCGTCCCTCTTCGGCAGGGGTGGATGCTCAAGTTTCCAGAACGGCATCGAGAAATTCGACAGGATCACGTCAGGGATTCTCTGTTTCAGCTTCAGCCCCGCCATGTATTTGATCATCATGTTGCCGTAGTGCCCGCCAGGCACGTTATGAAAGACGCAGGACCGATCCGGCGAGCGAGCGGCGCCATCGCTTGCCGCGGATGACCGCCGCGTCGGCGGTGCGGCTGCGAGCGGAACGACCGACGTTACAGACGACGGCGGAGGCGGCCGAATGGCAGATACGGATGAAGCACCCGCCGGAGCGCCCAGGCACAGCCTTGCATCCGTTCATCCCTGGTTTTCGCAGTTGAGGCTACGTGGTCGAACAGCTCCAGCCGATACTGATCATCAGTGCTGGTGGTGGTCGCCTTACCCCGGCCGAGCTTTTCGATCCATTCCTGCCTCGACTTTGTAAAGTAATGATTGATCACGGCGCCTTCATGTGACGGGTTGTCCTGAATCGCCTGGTTCGGACACTCTCGTCCGGTGGCGTCGCACACTGGGCCAACCAACTCGAATGTGTGCGGCGTCGGGCCGGCGTGTGACAACGCTGCATTCCGTGCCAGCGTCTTGACGTGACGATTCCCCGCTTCGTCCTCTGGCGTGCGCCAGCTATAATTGTCGATCACCAGTCCCGGGGGACGCTGTTCCCAACCGGATGGTCCGAAAATCAGCCATTGCAGCAGAACGCCGGCAAACCGTTCCTGGTTACACAGCAAATCGCCTACCCTGCGGCCATCGAGCAGGTGAACGAACTCATCCACATCGATGAAGGCCGTCCACTCGAACCGGTCACGAAAATGGTTAATGTAGTGCTGGTATGCCGCAAGCTGGCCAGGTTCCTTCGGCCAATCGATTACGGTTATGTTGTCGCTGAATGGCGTGCTCTTCAGCAATGCTGCGCCGTCATCCGCACTCTTGTTGTCGTAGAGAACGAAATGATCGAACCCGATCATGGAATGGTAGGCGACCCACTCCAGGACATAAGGCGCCTCGTTCCTGAAGGTGGCGCAGACCGCAAGCGGCTTCAATTGTGTGCGTTCCAGCTTGAGCTCACGTCACGAGCGACACCGCGCGCGGCCGCCCCTCCGCATCCACCGCCACCAGGACGAACTCGGCCGCCGTCACTTTGAACCGCTCCCCCTCGCCATGCCGAAGCACCCAGGCTTCCACGCCCAGCGTGATCGACGTCCGTCCGATCCGGCGCAGCTCGGCATAGCAGCAGATGACGTCGCCAACCTTAACGGGCCGCAGAAAGGCGAGATTGGAGACCGCCGCCGTCGCCACCCGGCCCTTGGCGATGCCGCGGGCGCTGATCCCGGCCGCGAGGTCCATCAACGACATGATCCAGCCGCCGAAAATGTCTCCCGCGGGGTTGGTGTCGGCCGGCATGGCCACCATGCGCAGCTCGAGCCGCCCTTTCGGTTCGGTGTCGGTATCCGTCATTGGTCCTGCCTGCGCCTTGGAATGGCGGGGTCCAGCGACAATGATAAGCCCGCTCAGGAGATCATGCCATGAATGCGCCCCCGGGAACCGACGTCTCCGCGACAGAAGCCGTCCTGCTCCGCGGCGATCGCGACGGCATCGCCTGGCTCACCTTGAACCGACCGCACGCCCGCAACGCCCTCTCCCACGAGCTCATGGCCGCGCTCACCGAAGAACTGGGGCGCATCGCAACAGACCCGGCAGTCAGAGCCGTAGTGCTGGCCGCTGCCGGCCCGGCTTTCTGCGCCGGCCATGACCTGCGCGAGTTGCGCGCCAATCCGGACCGCGCCGCCTATGAGGCGACCTTCGCCGCCTGCTCGCGGCTGATGCTGGCGATCGTGCGCCTGCCGAAGCCGGTGATCGCCCGCGTGCATGGCATCGCCACTGCGGCGGGCTGCCAGCTTGTCGCCACCTGCGACCTTGCCGTCGCGGCCGAGACCGCCCGTTTCGCCACGCCCGGCGTCAATATCGGCCTGTTCTGCTCCACGCCGATGGTCGCGCTCAGCCGTGCGGTCGGCCGCAAGGCCGCGATGGAGATGCTGCTGACCGGCGAACTGATCGATGCGGCGCGCGCCCGCGAGATCGGGCTGGTCAACCGCGTGGTGCCGGAACCCGCGCTGGACGAAGCCGTCCTCGCCCTCGCCGCCGGGATCGCCGCCAAAAGCCCGCTTACCCTGGCAATCGGCAAGGAGGCGTTCTACCGCCAGGCAGAACTCGACCTGGAAGCGGCATACCGCTACGCGGCCGAGGTCATGACCCGCAATATGCTGGCGCGCGATGCCGCGGAAGGCATCGACGCGTTCCTGACCAAACGCGCGCCGGCCTGGACAGGCACCTGAGCTTATGGCCGACGATCCTTACCAGGTGCTGGGGCTGCAACGCGGCGCAAACGAAGCGGAGATCCGCGCCGCGTACCGGAAGCTCGCTAAGCGATACCATCCGGATCTCAATCCCGGCAAACCGGAAGCTGCGGAGCGGTTCAAGCAAATCAACGCCGCCAACGACCTGCTGTCCGATTCGGACAAACGTGCGCGCTACGACCGCGGTGAAATCGATGCTGCTGGTAACGAAACAGCACCGCAACGTCCGTTCTACCGTGAATACGCCGATGCGGCGGGCCGGCAGAAATACCGCGCCTCCACCGGCGGCATCGATCCCGAAGACCTGGAAAACATCTTCGCGCAGGCTTTCGGCGCGCAAGGCTTCGGCGGTGCCGGAGCGCGCGGCGGACGACAGTTCAATTTCCGCGGCCAGGACGAGCATTATACCCTGACCATCTCTTTTCTCGACGCCGTCAACGGCACCACCCGTCGCATTAACATGCCGGACGGGCGCACTCTGGATGTGCGAATTCCAGCCGGCGTGAGCGACGGACATGTGCTGCGACTGAAAGGGCAAGGCGGACCCGGCATCGGCGAAGGCCCGCCCGGCGATGCACTGGTGGAAGTGGCGATCGCGCCGCACAAACTGTTTCGCCGCGAAGGCGAGGACATCATCCTCGAACTGCCGGTGACGATCCAGGAGGCAGTGCTGGGGGCCGCGTTGGAAGTGCCGACAATCAAGGGCCGGGTGCGGGTCACCATCCCGCCGGGGTCCGGCACCGGCACACGGCTCCGGCTGCGCGGCCGCGGCGTCGCCGGGCACGGGCATCAGTATGTCGAGCTGAACGTGGTCCTGCCGCCCGGCAATGAACCGGCCCTTGCCGATTTCCTGCGGGGCTGGAAACCGCAGCATCCGTTCGACCCGCGCGCCGACCTGGAGACGGAGTGATGCAGTTCGAGGCTGTCATCGCGCTGTTCGGCGATGTCCAGGCAGTCGAGCTGACGGCCTGGATCGAGCGTGGCTGGGTGCAGCCGGATTCCACCGGCGAGGTCTGGGAGTTCCGCGAGATCGACATCGCCCGCATCCGCCTGATCCGCGATCTGCGCTACGGCATGGATGTGGGCGAGGAGGCGATCCCGGTGGTGCTGTCGCTGCTCGACCAGGTGTATGAGCTGCGCGGTCAGTTGCGTCGCCTGCTGGCCGCTGTCGAGGGCCAGCCGGGTGACGTACGGGACGCGGTTGTTGCCGCGCTTCGGTAGGACGGTCAGGATTGCCGGGTAAGCACCGACTCGGAAGGAGACTTGCATGTCCGAGCAAACTGTCCCGGCGATGGGCGTCGCCACGGGTACATCCACGATCGTCGGCGGCGCATTCGGCAACCTGATCGAGTGGTACGACTGGACCATATACGGCCTGCTCTCGGCCGCATTTGCCGGCCAGTTCTTCCCAGCCGGCAATCCGGCGACAGCGCTGCTCGCCACACTCGCCACCTTCGCGCTGGGCTTCCTGATGCGCCCCGTGGGTTCGATCGTGCTCTCGCCCTATGCCGATAAGCGCGGCCGGCGACGCATGCTGTCGCTGTGCATCGTGCTGATGGGGCTCGGCAGCCTGATCGTCGCGGTCTGCCCGCCTTTCGCCGCGATTGGCCTCGCGGCGCCGCTGATCCTGTTGTTCGCCCGGCTGTTGCAAGGCTTCTCCGCCGGCGGGGAGTTCCAGGGCTCATCGGTGTTCCTGGTCGAACATTCCCCGCCCGACCGCCGCGCGCTCGCCAGCTCCTGGCAGATGATCAGCATCGGCGCGGCGATCCTGATCGCCACCGGCGTCTCCGCGCTGACCACCAACTACATTCCGCGTTCGGCACTCGATGTATGGGGCTGGCGCATCCCGTTCTTCATCGGCGCGCTGGGCGCGGTTTACGGGCTGTGGCTGCGGCTCGGTCTGCCGGAGACGCCGCATTTCGAGGCGATCGAGCGACGCCATGCGCTGGCGCGCCATCCGCTGATCGAGGCGGTGCGCGAATTCCCCAGGGAAACGTTGTTCGTCTTCGTGCTGCAGATGGGGACGGTGCAGTTCTATACCTGGACCGTGTTCCTGCCTTCCTACGCGCATCTCGCTTCTGGCCTGCCGTTGGCGCAGGGCTTCGGGGCCAGCACCATCGCCATGGCGGTGTATTGCGTGGCTGTGCCGGCGTTCGCCGCATTGTCCGACCGCATCGGTCGCAAGCCGCTGTTGTACGGCGCGGTCGGCGGGTTCTTCATCTTCGCCTTCCCGCTGTTCGATGCACTGCATCATGCCAGCTTCGGGACATTCCTGCTGGTGGACATTGTCGGCATCCTGTTCATCGCCATGAGCAACGGCGTGCTCGCCCCGGTGCTGTGCGAAGTATTCCCGACGCGGGTGCGCACGTCCGGCATCGGCCTGCCTTATGCGGTGTGCAGCGCGATTTTCGGCGGCACCGCGCCGCTGATCGCCACCGCCTTCATTCAGGCGAAAATCACCTGGGGCATGCCGGCGTACATCATGGCGATCTGCCTGGCGGGCATGATCGTGTTCAGCCTGATCCCGGAGACCCGCGGCAAGCCTCTGGGTTGATAGCAAGCACCAAAATGTTGGCTCTCCTGGGCAATTCCGGCGATCGACGACCTTCACCTCTCCCGCTTGCGGGAGAGGTCGGTTTGGAAGCGAACAGGGTGAGGGCTCACCCCGCGATTGACCGCCGCTGCTTATGCAGCTACGGTAACGATACTACCGAAACTAGGCACATCTGAGATGCTGCAATCGTTCGATCGTCGCCGTTTCCTGCAAGGCTCCGCGATGCTCGGCGGAGCGCTCCTGACCTGCAGCGCCCCGCTCGACCGCTCCGCTCGTGCCGCGCCCGTACGGATCGACGCGCCGGTCATCGACGAACTGACCGTGCGGGAGATCACCGACGGCACCCATGATATCTTCTTGCGCGGAGTGGATCTGCCGGACCTCGCGGTGCGGCGCACCGGATTCCCGGAGGCGGCGCAAGGCAAGACGCTGGAAAGCGAGTGGGGACTGGCGCTGCACCTCGAGTCGGTGAAGGGCAACGAGACCCGTCGCTATCTGCTGGATTTCGGCTTCACTTCCGATGTCTATGCCAACAATCTCGAACTGATGAAGATCGACGTCGCCGAAGTGGACGCGCTCATCATCAGTCATGGCCATTACGACCATGTCGGTGGCCTGATGGGCTTCCTGGAGGCGCAGCGTCCGCGCATGCGAAAGGACCTGCGCCTGTACACCGGCGGCGAGGACGATTTCTGCTATCGCTTCAATCGCAATCCGGATGGCAGTTTCACTCGTTTCGGCGCCTCTGGATCGAAGCAGGTTGAAGGCGCTCGGCGTACAGCCGGTGCTGTCGGAAATGCCCATCATTATCGAAGGCCATGCCTTCACCACCGGCATCGTTCCGCGCGTCAGCATCGAACACGTGTTGCCGAACACCTGGGTGGAATACGGCGTTAATGACGGCTTGGGCTGCGACGCGAACGCATATCTGAACCGTCATTTCACAGCCGACGAGCTGGCCGGAAGGCCGGAGCCCGACCAGCACTGGCATGAGCACGCGACCTGTTTCCGGCTGGGCGATCGCGGACTGGTGGTGATCAGCTCCTGCGGCCATGCCGGGATCATCAACACGTTGAAGCGGGCGCAGGACATCACCGGCATCGACAAGATCTACGCACTGGTCGGCGGCTTCCATCTTGCTCCGGCGCCGGACGACTATCTGCGTCAGGTGATGGCGCAGTTGAAGACGTTCAACCTGGAGCACGTACTGCCGATGCACTGCAGTGGGCAGAACTTCATCGCGCTTGCCAGGCAGGAGATGCCGGAGAAGCTGGTGCTCTGCGCCACCGGCAGCAGCTTCACGTTTACCGCCTGACCGGGAGATGCGCGGCAAGTCGCTGAATTAAACTGAATCAGGGGATCCGCTTGGCGGAGGATGCCAGCTTCGAGCCTGAGCTGCTAGGCGGGACGCCATTGATTGCCGGTCGAGAGACACTGCCTCCAAGGCTGTTCGCATCGGCCGGCATCGGAGGGAGCATCCGCATCGAAATAAAATCAGATCAAGATCTCAACCACGAAGAACGTTCTGCATTGCACGCACTGAGGAAGGCTACCTACCCACCCGAAGCACATGCGGCTAGGCCCGGTCGAGCCATCACATGGGCGCCTCCAATATGGAGCGTGTTGGTTTGGAGCCATGAGAGATTGGTGTCGCGAGTCGGCATGGTGACCCGCCTTGCTGCCCACAACGGCGTCGATGTCGCAGTTGGAGGTGTCGGGGGAATTATGACTCTTCCTGAGCAGCGAGGCCGCGGTTTCGCGACCAGAGCGATAGGAGAAGCTGTTTCCTACCTGGTCAGCGAGCATGGTGTTCTGTTTTTGCTTCTTTTCTGTCGCGATGAATTGGTTCCGCTATACAATCGGGCAGGCTGGCATTATTCGAAGGAAGGCTTGTCGTCAACCAACCCAATGGTCCCATCGAGTTTCGGGCGAATCATCCGATGGTCATTGCCGGCGTGAGTGACGCGCCGCAGTCTGGAGTGATCGACCTCCGCGGCTATCCTTGGTGAAGGATCGCCTCCTGAAGCAGCGACGCGCGGTGCTTATGCGGCGCGCATGCTTCCAGACGTACGGCTTCACATCGCGATCCAGGCCGCGCGGGCTCGATTGACGGGATGACGGACCCTCATGATCCTGTGGTCATGCTCAGGATCGGCATCGATATCGGCGGCACGTTCACGGACTTCGCGTTCTGGGACGGCAACCCCAACGGCTACACCTCAGTGAAGGCGTTCAAACTCCCGTCCACCCCGCCGGCTTTCGCGGAAGGCGTGAAGGCAGGCCTGCGGCAGCTTCTTGAACTCCGGGCGCATCCGCCGCACCGATCCGGCGCTTATCGTGCACGGCACCACAGTCAGCACCAACGCGGTGATCGAGCGCAGCGGGCCGCCGCTGGCGCTTTTGGTAACTGAAGGCTTCCGCGACATCCTCTCCATCGCGCGGTTGCGTTTCGATCGTCCGGTCGATCTGTTCAGCACGCGCCCGCCGCCGTTGATCCCGCGCCGGATGGTGTTCGAAGTGACCGAGCGGCTGCTCGCCGACGGCAGCATCGATACGCCGCTCCGCACGGAAGACGCCATCACCGCCGCCCGTGCGGCGGTCGCCGCCGGCGCCGCAGCGATCGCCGTCTGCTTGCTGCATGCCTACCGCAACCCGGCGCATGAACGCGCCGCGGCGGAAGCCATCCGCGCCGCCATTCCGGGCGTAGACCTCGTCCTTTCGCACGAAGTCTGGCCGCAGGCGCAGGAATATGAGCGCGCCTGCGCCGCCCTGCTGAACGCCTATGCCCGTCGCGCCATGTCGGGTTACCTCGACGAGCTCGACCAATTCCTCCGCGATGCACTGCCGAATGCGCGCCTGCTGGTCACCAAATCCAACGGCGGGGTCATGGGCGCCAAGGAGGCTGCCCGCATGCCGATCCATACACTGCTTTCCGGCCCCGCAGCCGGCGTGACCGCGGCCGCCGAATTGGGCGCCATGTTGACGGAGCCCTCGCTGCTGACCATGGATATGGGCGGCACCAGCACGGACATCTCGCTCGTGCACAACGGGCGGGTTATGGTCTCACATGACGGGCGGGTCGGCGACTTCCCGCTGATGATGCCCGTAACAGCGATCGAGGCAATCGGCGCCGGCGGCGGCTCCATCGCCTGGCTCGACGGGCCGGTGCTGAAAGTCGGACCGCGTTCCGCCGGCGCTGTACCCGGCCCGGCCTGCTACGGCACGGGCGGAGAAGCGCCCACAGTTTCGGATGCCTATCTGCTCTGTGGCTATCTCTCGGAAGATGCGCCGCTGGCCGGCGGATTGCGTCTGCGCGGCGACCTTGCCGAGACGGCGATGCGCCCGATCGCATCCGCGCTCCGCGGCAACGTGACGCATGCCGCGGAAAGCGTGATCGCGGTCGCCACGTCCAACATGCTCGCCAACGCGCTGCCCTTCATCGCCAGGCTCGGCGTCGAGCCCGGTGAGCTCACGCTGATGATCTACGGCGGCGCCGGCGCGATCCACGGTCCGCTGCTGGCACATGAGATCGGCATCGGCCGCGTGGTCGTCCCCCGTGTCTCCTCGGTGTTCTGCGCCTTCGGCGGCCTGGTCTCCGACCTGCTGTACGACGTCGTACGCACGGTGCATGGCTTGGCGCTGACATCGGCACTGCTGCGCGACATTTACGCGGCGTTGCGCACCGAGGGGCGCGATTGGCTCGCCGCCCAGGCGCCCGACATCGCGCCTGAATTCGAGCATGGGGCTGATATCCGCTATGCGGGCCAATCGTTCACGGTCGATACGCCGGTGGACGAAGCCGCCGCTAAGGAAGGCGATCTGGACGCCATCGCCGCGAGTTTCCATGCCCAGCACTATCGCCTGTATGGCCATGCCGAGCCGGGCACGCGGATCGAGGTCTTGGCACTCCGCGTGCGCATCCGCGGCCGGCTGCCGCGTCCCGCTGCGGTGCCGGCGCAGGCACGAACGCCTCATGGGGCGCCCTGCGGCAGCCGCCCGGCCCGCTTCGACGGCGAGTGGCACGACACGCCCCTGTTCCGCTGGGCCGATTTGCCAACAGGCTGGAACGGCACGGGCCCCGCCATCATCGAGCAGGAGACCGCGACGGTGGTGATCCCGCCCGGCTTCACCGTCGAGCTCGGCCGCTTTGGCGATCTCATCCTGCAGAAGGCGCGCTGAGATGGACCCGGTCCGCACCGAGGTGATGCGCAACCGCTTCGCTGCCATCGCCGAAGAAGCCAGCAACGTCGCCTACCGATCCGCCTACACCACCTTCGTCAAACAAACGCAGGACTACCAGGTGGCGCTCGCCAGCACCGACGGCGAATTCTTCGCTTACCCGATGCGCGCCGGCGTCACATCCTCCGTCTGCCAAAACCTCCGCGGCATGGTGGACGAGATCGGCATCGAGCGCCTCGCACCTGGTGACATTATCATAAGCAACGACCCATTCTCCGGCGATGCTCTCTGCACGCACACCATGGATATCCATCTGCTGCGTCCGGTGTTCCGCGACAGACAGGTGATCGCCTTCGGCTGGGCGTTCATCCACGCCTCCGATATCGGCGGTTCGGTGCCCGGCAGCATATCGCCCACGAACTATGAAGTGTTTCAGGAAGGGGTGCGGATGCGCCCCAGCCTGCTCTACCGCGGCGGCGAGCTGAACGAGCCGTTGTGGCACTTCTTCGCCGACAATTCGCGCATCCCGGACCTGATCTGGGGCGACCTGCAGGCCATGCTCTCGGGATTGGCGCTGCTCGATCGCCGGACTCAGGAGTTGTGCGACCGCTACAGTACCGCGGATTTCCTCGTCAGCGTGCAGGATGTATTGGCGCTATCGGAAGCAAAGGCGCGGGCGGCGATCGCTCGGCTGACCGACGGCGATTATATCTTCCACGACTACCTGGAGGCGTTCCGAGGCGACGGCTTCATCTTCATGCAGGCGAGGATGAGCAAACGCGGCGAAACGCTGGAGATGGATTTTGCCGGCAGCGATCCGCAGGTGCGCTACGCCCTGAACTTCACCACCAGCGAAAGGCCGCATCCATTCCTGTGCATGCCGATCGTCAACTGGATACAGACGATCGAGCCGACCATCCCGATCTCCGGCGGCATCATCCGCCCGATCCGCACGCATGCACCGCGCGGCACCTTCATGAACGCGGAATTCCCTGCCGCGATGGGCAATCGATGGGTTGCGGTCATGCGCGTCTATGACGCGATCCTCGGTTGCCTGAACCAAGCGGTGCCGGGCGGGATCGCGGCGGCCGGCGCCGGCCAGGCGGGGATCATTTCCGTTGCATCGACCGATCCGCGAACCGGGCAGCGACATGTCAGTGTCGTGGAACCGTTCATCGGCGGCAGCGGCGGTCGGGCACGAGGCGACGGCGTGGACGGCATCGACCAGCCGGTCGGCTTCCTGAAAAGCGCGCCCATCGAGGTGGTGGAGGTGGAAACACCTTTGGTGATCCGCCGCTTCGCACTGGAGCCAGGCACGCCCGGGCCGGGACGGTTCCGCGGTGGCCACGCGATGCGGATCGAGATCGAGAACGTCGGATTTTCCTCGGTGATGACGGTGCGGGGGTTGGAGCGATTTCGTTTCCAACCGTGGGGTCTCGTCGGGGGCGGCGCCGGCGCGCATGCACGCTGCGTGCTGAATGAGCGCGATATCGGCCGCATCGATGTCCTGGAGCTGCATCCCGGCGATGTATTACGGATGATCACCCCGAGCGGCGGCGGCTACGGCGATCCGCTCACCCGCGATCCGGCGCGCGTGCTGGAGGAGGTCCTGTACGGTCTTCTGACCGTCGAGCAGGCACGAATATTATATGGCGTGATAGTTACAGACGGCGCGGTGAACGCCACCGCCACAGCGACGCTGCGCCATTCCCTGTCCGCCCCCCGACGCGGAGAGGGTCAGGGTGAAGTGGGGAATGCCCTGCTCGGCGCGACACGGACAGGGCTCGAGGCGACATGGCCCCCCACCGTCAGCGCCGCTTTGGCCAGCGCCGTCCTCAAGGCACCGGCGACAGTGCGCACTCATATCGTCGGCCAAGTCCGGGAACAGCTCGGGCGCGCGGGCAAACAGGTCACAATCGCCGACGCGCTTGCCGCGGCACGGCGCTTCATGGCGGATTGAAAGCGAATTACCGCTCCCCCCGCCGATCCACCACCCGCCGCGCCTTCCCCGCCGAGCGCTCGATCGTCCCCGGCGGCTGGATCGCGATCCGCATGGAAAGCCCGATCGTCTGCTTGACCCGCGCGGCAATCGCGCGGGCCTCCGTCTCTACGGCATCCGCACTGGCATGGCCGTGCGCCTCCACCTCGATCGTTACCTCATCCATCCGCCCTTCGCGCGTCAGTACCAACCGGTAATGCCCGCTCAGCATCCGGCTTCGCAGCACATGCTCCTCGACCTGCGTCGGGAACAGGTTCACCCCGCGCACGATCAGCATATCGTCCGACCGTCCGGTGATCTTCTCCATCCGCCGCATCGTGCGCGCCGTGCCGGGCAACAGCCGCGTAAGGTCGCGCGTGCGATAGCGGATTACCGGCATCGCCTCCTTGGTCAGTGAGGTCAGCACCAACTCCCCCAACGCACTCTCCGGCAACACCGCACCGCTCTCCGGATCGATCACCTCCGGGTAGAAATGATCCTCCCAGATCGTCGGCCCATCTTTCGTCTCGACGCATTCATTCGCCACGCCCGGACCGATCACCTCCGACAATCCGTAAATATCCACCGCATCGATCGCGAACCCGTCCTCGATCTCGCGCCGCATGGCGTTGCTCCAGGGTTCCGCCCCAAAAATACCGATCTTCAAAGACGTCTCCCGCGGATCGATGCCCTGCCTGCGAAATTGGTCGAGAATCGCCAGCATGTAGCTCGGCGTCACCGAGATGATCTCCGGCCGGAAATCGGTGATCAACTGCACCTGCCGCTCGGTCATGCCGCCGGAAACCGGCACCACCGTGCAACCGAGTCGCTCCGCTCCGGAATGCAAGCCGAGTCCGCCGGTGAACAACCCGTAGCCATACGCATTGTGCAGCGTCATGCCCGGCCGCCCGCCGGAGGCATGGATAGAGCGCGCGACCACATGCGCCCAGGTCTGCAAATCCCTCTCCGTATAACCCACGACGGTCGGCTTGCCGGTCGTCCCGGAAGACGCATGAATCCTGGCGATGCGCTCCCGCGGCACCGCGAACATGCCAAACGGATAATTCGCCCGCAGATCCGCCTTGGTCGTGAACGGAAAGTTTTGCAGATCCTCCAACTGCCTGAAACCGTCCGGATGCACGCCGGCAACGGTAAACGTCGATCGATAATGCGCCACATTGTCGTAGGCGTGGTGCAGCGTCCAGGCGATCCGCTCGCACTGCAACCCGGTGATCTCGTCGCGCGAAGCGGTTTCGATCGGATCGAGTCCTGGCATGGCTACGCCTCCGTCGCGAAGAACCGGCCTCCGATACTACGGGAATGGCCGCGCAGTTCCGCGACAACCTCCTTGTCCTCCCCGCTCACCCGCACATCGTAGATGCCCGACCGGCCGGCGCGCACGCGCTCCACCGCTTCGGCGCGTAATGTTTCACCGGCCCGCACCGGCCGCAGAAAGGTTATGGCACAGTGCTGTGCAACGGCACGCTCGCCGCGGGAGTTGCAGGCGAACGCGAACGCCGAATCGGCGAGCGCGAAGATAAATCCGCCATGGCAGATCCCGTGACCGTTCGCCATGCTCTCTCGCACCACCATGCTCAGCACCGCGCGCCCAGGCCCAACCTCCTCCAGCGACATGCCCAGCCCCAGACTCGCCCGGTCCTCGGCCCACATCGCTGCGGCGCAGGCGCGAGCCAGAGTGGCGAGGTCATCCGCCATCACAAGCGGCCAGAGAACACCGGTTTGCGCTTTTCCATGAACGCCCGCACGCCTTCGGCATAATCGGCGCTGCGGCCGGCCTCGCCCTGCAGCGCGCTCTCCAACGCGAGCTGCGCCTCGAGCCCATTCCCCGCCGAGGCAGCAAAAGCCTGTTTCATCAAAGCAAGCGCGCCGGTCGGCGCCACCGCAAGACGCGCCGCCAGCGCCTCCGCCTCCGTTATCAGCTCGGCGTCGCCCACGGTTTTCCAGATCATTCCCCAGGTCTCCGCCTGGGTCGCGGATATCGGCTCGCCCAACATCGCCAGCGCGCGGGCGCGCGCCTCGCCGACCAGACGCGGTAGGAAGAAGCTGCCGCCGCAATCCGGCACCAGGCCGATACGCACGAAGGCTTGCACGAAGCTGGCGCCACGAGCCGCCAGCACGATGTCGCAGGCCAGCGCCAGGTTGGCGCCGGCGCCCGCAGCAACGCCGTTCACTGCGCAGATCACCGGCAACGGCAGTATCCGAATGCGCCGCACCAGTCCGCGATGATAGGCGTCTGCGATCGGCTCCAGGTCAGGCGGCCCGTCCGGCCCCGGCATCACCGCCGGTCCCAGCTCCTGGCCGGAACAGAAGGCGCGACCAGCCCCCGTCAGTAGCAGGGCGCGGCAGGACTTATCCGCCTCGGCCGCATCGAACGCCGCTACCAGCGCTTCCAGCACGCCGGAGTTGAGCGCGTTCAGCTTGTCCGGACGGTTCAGGCTGAGCTTCCACCAACCATCACGGTGCTCGACCAGGACCGGATCGGTCACGACAACCTCCTCCACTCCGACAGCGGCATCGTTCCGGCTTCCGGACGCGGTCTGTCCGGCAACATGCAAATAAACTCCAGAGAATGCCCGTCCGGATCGTCGAAATACACACTCGCTGCCGGCATCCAGCACAGCACCACCGGCTCCTCGATCGCCTCGCCATCGCCCGAGCGCGGCCGCAACCCCGCAGCACGCAGCCGCTCCACCGACGCAATCGCCTGATCCAGCACCACCTCGAACGCGATATGCAAGCGCATAAACAGCGGCGCACTGCCGATCGCCCAAAGCCCAAGCATCGATTGTCCGGGCGAGCCCATCCAGAAGAACGCAACGTTGCGCACCGGGATGACATGCGCGAGCCGCAGCCCCAGCGTGTCGCGGTAGAAGGCGATCGAACGGTCCAGGTCACGGACCGTCAGATGAGCCTCGAACAGGCCGCGGATCGGGACAACAGCCATGCGCGATCGTAGTATGCGCTCTCGGAGGAAGTCGATATGCAGCGAACCAGAACATGACACCCGCCCCAGGCCCACCGATCCTGGCAGCGAAGCAGCACGATGCACCATCGGTGTTCCGTCCGGAGAACCTGTTGCGCGAGGCGCGTCGGCAGAAAAACCTACCGCTCGCCCCGGTGCCGGCGATCTGCTTGCTCGACCCCGACGGCGATATCGTCCACGCGCTGCGGCAAGCCGGGCGGGCGCGGCGGGACGAAGGTTGGGCTTGCTATCACACCGACCTCTACCTCTTCACCGACTCCGGCCACCATATCGGCGCCATCGCCTGCGCGGTCGGCGCACCGTTCGCCGTGCTGCTCGCCGAACAGCTTTTCGCCAGCGGCTGCCGCCTGCTGGTCAGCATCACCTCGGCCGGGCAGATCATCCCGAGCGGCCCCACCCCTTATTTCGTGCTGATCGACCGTGCGCTGCGCGACGAAGGCACCAGCTATCACTATCTGCCGCCGGCCGATTTCGCCGAGGCCCCAACTCAGCTCACCGCCGCCGTCGCCGGGGCGCTGGGCGAGAGCGAGCTGTCCGTTTATCGCGGTGCGTCATGGACCACCGACGCACCGTTCCGCGAAACCGAAGCGGCGATCGCGCGGGCCCGCGCCGCCGGCGCGCTGGCGGTGGAGATGGAGGCCGCGGCGCTCTATGCGTTTGCCGCGGCACGGATACAGGATGTACCTCTGCTTTGCGCATGTCACCAACCAGATGGCGCAAGTCGAAGGCGACTTCGAGAAGGGCGAGGCGAACGGTGCGGCAGACGCGCTCCGCCTGCTGGCAGTCACCATCGGTGCCTGGCGTGCGATGAAAAATTGAGAGGGACCCATGCGCCCTAACCCGCTGACCGACGTCATCGCCTTCATGACCAAATCCGGCGCCCTGACCGAGATTTATTGGGCCTTGCTTGCCGGCAGCATCGTGATTGCGCTCGCCGCCTGGGACCGGAACGCCGGGCAGCCGCATTGGCGTCAACTTGGGATTTGGCTGGCGCGCGTGTTGATCGGCACCATGTGGTGGCAACAATCGCTATGGAAGGTGCCGCCGAATTACGCCGGCCTGCTCTACTGGATGAAGCAGGAGGTCGATCACGCCGCCATTGCGCTGCAGAGCAAACTGGTCGGCAGCATCGTCATTCCGCAGATCGATATCTTCGGGCCGCTGGTCTATGCCATCGAGGTTTCGATCGGCGTCTCCCTGATCATCGGCCTGCTCAGCCGATGGGGTGCGCTGCTGGGCTTGCTGATGGGGCTCAATCTCTGGCTCGGCCTCTATTCGGCGCCCGGCGAATGGCCGTGGACCTATTTCTTCCTGATCGTGATCCAGTTCCTGTTCGTGATCGATCCGCCTGGCCGCTGCCTCGGCGTCGACGCGCTGCTCCGCCGCGTGTTCCCCGCCGTCGCATAGAACGTGATTGGCGCTACGGCGATGCAGGCCGCCACGCATCCCGTCCTTGCGCGGGATAACAACGAATGCGGCTTATTGCCATGCCCAGCGGCCTGTCATCCGTGTACTCCGGCGACAGATCACGCGGGCTTTCGATTTGCTGCGGCCGAAACTGCAAGACTATCGACAGATACTCGCCATCGTGTCTCGCCAGGTCCGCAACAGGAACACGTACCCCGCGTATGCCCTTGTTGTATTTGTGCGTGAATTCCCACACTGCCAGTGTTTGGTCCGCGGCCGTCACTTCGACCTGCTGCGAGGTCCGGGGCCCGGCCAATGCAGCCTGGACATCTGCTTCAAACATCACGTCCCCCTGCAAAGATCGCGGTCGGACAATGTGCAGATCGTGGACTTCGCCGACGCCCCATACCCCCCAATTTTCCGGCGCGCCCCAACCTTCGCCAAGCAGGTCACGCACACCGCCATTCGCCGCCGACACCCAATTTGGAGAAAGCAGCGCCGCGCGCTTGCGCAGCAGCCAACCCTCGCCGCCGTGGTTGGTCCTGGCCTTTCGCACAACCACGCTGCCCGCACTGTCCGGCAAAGCGACTGGTGCCTCCGGCTTGTCGGCGAAGAACTCGTCCACCGCCTTGTCGGCGCCCGACCAGGCCAGGCTGGAATAGTCGTGTACGATCAGAAAACCGCCGGGCACGACGCGCGGATAGAAATACTCCAGCGCACTGCGGATCGGCGCATAAAGATCGCAGTCGATATGGACCAGGCAATACTCGCCGGCCGCGGGCAACTGTGATGCCGTTTCCGGAAAGTATCCCTTGATGTAGCGGACATTGTCTTCGCCCACCAGAGCGCGCACCGCCTCCAGCGAGGTGTCGCTGAACATCTTGACATCAGTGCCGGAATCGATGCCCTTCACATCACTTTTATCGAACCCGATGAACGTGTCCAATACATACGCGGTCCTGCCAAGCTTGCGCGCGATGGCGGCAAGCAGAGTTGCCGTATGCCCCTTGTAGGTGCCCAATTCCGCCAAATCACCTTGCAGTCCCTCTTTTATGATCTGATCGAAGGTCAAACAGAAGAAGAAGAAACGGGCCATATCGTATTGGTTTTCGTACCCGGCTGTGAAGCCGGCGACGAGCTCTCGTACGTTCAGCGTGCCGCCAAGACGCAGATACTTTGCGTAATTAGAAGAATACCGCTGCGGCGAAGTCCGCACGGTAAGGCCACGGCGCCACGGCACCGCGCGCGTCGTCAGAGTCTACCGGCTTTTCCACTGCCTTGCTCATGGCATGGCCGGCCGCCACGCATCGGTCAGACCGCGAATGCGCGGAAGCAGAATCATGTCCCAGGGGCTCGGCATTTCTCCCACCGGCACATGTACCAACCCCGGCTCATCGCAATCCAATGCTTCGCTCAAGGCGCGCTCCAGCGCTTCGGGCGAGGTTGCCCGCCACGCGCGCATACCGAAGCTTTCAGCGAACCTGACGAAATCCGGATTGACGAGGTCGCTGGCGATCAGCCGGTTACCGTACTGCATCTGTTGAATCCGTCGGACATTGCCGAATGCGCCATCATCGAACACCACCACCACCACCGGAAGCCTATGTCGCATGGCGGTCGCCAGTTCCGTAGCCTGGTACATGAATCCGCCATCGCCACACACCGCGACCACCTTCCGTCCCGGCAAGGCTGCCTGAGCGCCCAAAGCAACGCCGTAGCTCCAGCCCAGCGTGTCCTGATAGCCGGGCGAGAGGAAAGTGCGCGGCGCGTACACCGGAAACGCGAGACGGCTCCCGAAGCCGATCTGTGTCACGTCCTCGACATAGATCCCGTCCTCCGGCAGCGCGGCGCGGATCGCCCGCAGGAAGCTCATCTGCGGCTCCAGCCGGGACAGCCGATCCGCGAACCAACCGCGGATGGGGGCGAGTTCCTCCGCCCGTCCCGTGCGCGCACGGTAATGGGCGGGCAGTTCGGCCAGCAACGCGCGCAGAACTGCGGCGGCGTCCCCCAACAGGGCGCAGGTCGGGCGGCGGAAGCGGTTGATTTCTTCCGCATCGATGTCGAGCCGGACGACCGGCAGATCGGCATCGACGCCCCAGTTGCTCTGCTGCCAGTAAAGCCGCGTGCCGATCGCCAGAATGGCGTCGGCATCCTTCCACAGCCGGTGGCCTTCCGTGAAGGAAACAGCCAGGCGATGCGTGGTGGGTATAACGCCGCGCCCGCGGCGGAACGAGGAGACCGGCGCCTCCAGCATCTCGGCGATCCCCTGCACCTCCGGCCCGGCGTCCAAGGCGCCGCCCCCCACCACGATCAGCGGGCGGGCTGCACCGCCAAGAAGCTGCGCCGCGCGCCGGACGGCATCCTGGTCCACTGGCGGAACGGAAGGCATCTTAGGTGGCGTGAACGCCACCGGACCCGTCACGCCCCAGGTGTCGATCGCGCACTCCAGCGCGACAGGCCGACAGCGCCCCGATATCGCGGCACCGACCGCTTGTGCGATCAGCTCAGGCGCCTCATGCGGTGCGGTGATGCGGGAGGCGTATTTCGTGATGTGACGCAGCAGACCGAGCTGGTCGTGGATTTCGTGCAGATGCCCGTGTCCCTGATCGATCGCAAAGGACGGGATCTGGCCCGCAAGCGCGATCACCGGCGCTCCCATACCGTAAGCGGTCAGCAACGCCGCCGCGGCATTGAGCAACCCCGGTCCCGGCACAGTCGCAAACACCTGCGGACGCCCGGTCACCAGCGCGGCCCCCAAAGCCATGTAAGCCGAGGTCTGCTCGTGCCGCGGATGCAGCACGCGCAACCTGCCGTCGCTCTGCTGTGCAGCGTCGAACAGATGATCGTTATGCACGCCGGGCAGCGCATATAGCGTGTCGATGCCGTGGCGAATCAGGCTTTCGACCACCGCCGCGCCCGTGGTCATAGAAGCCGTCACGCCGGCGCGCCCTCGCGCCGATAATGCAGCAACACGGGTGCGCCACGCCGCTCGACAATGGCCGGATCACCCCGCTGCACCTCGAAATGCGTCTCGCCCTCGTCGCGCCAGAACCGGATGTCGAGCCTCTGCTTGCCGAGCCGAAGGTCGTGCAAGGTGATATCGGGCAGCCACTCCGGCAGGCAGGGATCGACATAAAGCCGCCCGCGCGGCGCGTCCGGATGGATGCCCAGCAACGCCTGCACCAGCATGAACACCGATCCGGCGGCCCAGGCCTGCGGCACATTGGCGCCGAGGCACTGCACGGGAAATGCATTCGGGCCGCGCTCGATGCCGGCATACAGTTCGGGGATCTGGTTCAGCAGGAAATGACTCGCCGCGTCGATGATGTCGTGCGCGATCTGCGCCGCTTCCTCGACAAAGCCGTAGCACTTGAACCCCTGCACGATCATGCCGTTGTCGTGCGGCCAGACTGAACCGTTCTGGTAAGAATACGGATTGTAAGCAGGATGGTCCGCCGACAACGTGCGGATACCCCAGCCGGAGTTGAGGTCGGGCTGCATCAGCCGGGCAACCACTCTGCCCGCCCGCTCCTCCGGTACAATGCCGGAGAACAGCAGGTGCCCGGCGTTAGAGGTCACCGTCCAGACTGGCCGTTTCTGTCCGTCGAGCATATAGGCGTAAAAACCGCCCTTCTCGTCCCAGAACACCTCATTGAAGCGCTGATACAGGCGCCCGGCCCTGTCCCGCAGCATCTCCGCGCGCTCCGCTTTGCCGAGCGCCTCATAGATCTCGGCCATGCGCAGCCAAGAGTCATACACATAACCTTGCAGCTCGCAGAGCGCCTTCGGTCCCTTCACCGGTGTGCCGTCCGGATACGTCATCGAATCCGCGGCATCCTTCCACGCCATGTTCTCGTATCCGGCCGGCGAGCGCGTCTGGTATTCTTGGAAACCATCACCGTCGCGATCGCCCCAGTTGTCGATCCACCCGAGCGCGGCTTCGGCATGCGGCAAATAGCGTTCCAACAGCCCGTCATCGCCGGCCGCCCGCCACGCAGCATGCAGCACGGTCAGATACAGCGGCGTGGCATCCGCCGTGCCGTAATAAGGCGTATGCGGGATCAGCCGGAAATGCGCGAGCTCGCCGTAGCGGATTTCGTGCAGGATCTTGCCGGGCTCGGCGTCGCGATAATCGTCGCGCTCCTTGGCCTGATAGCGGCTGAGCACGTCGATCGCACCGCGAGCGAATTCCGGATAAACCAGCATGTTCTGCAGGCTGACGATCAGGCTGTCGCGGCCGAACAGCGCAACGAACCACGGCAGGCCGGCCGCCGGGACGAACACCATGTGGTCGGTGCCTTCCACCGGCAGGCGCAGCGCGGCCATATCCTCGATCGCCTGCTGATAGAAATCGTGGAACGCCTCATTGGAGGTGCTGATCTTCAGCACGCGCCGGCGCCATTCCGCTACCTCCTGAGCATGCGGTGATCGATGGGCGTGTTGCGCGCAGTCACGCGGCGCGTGGTAGTGCTTTTCACCGTCCTCCAGATCATACAGCACACAGGCGTGCCAGGTCTTTCCCGGATCGAGCCGGACCTCCAGGCTCAACCGCCCATTGGCATAGACCGCGTCGCTATCGCCGCATGTCGGCCTGATACTCACAGCGCGGATGAAGTCGCGGTTGCGATAGACGGTACGCAGCCGCTGGTCCCGATCCGACCATTCAGTCACGATCCGACCGCGCCGTACGATCTTCCCGTGCTTGACCTCGAATGTGTCGGCGAAGTCGGAGCGCACAGTGAGCTCCAGGTTGAAGCGCACCGGCTTGCGACCGTAATTGGTGACGTCGAAGTCCTCATGCAGACCGCCGGCAACGGCGCGATTGATCACCAGACCCAGCGTGTGCGCCGCCACCGGGCCGTCTTCCGTTAGAAAAGCTCGATTGATCAGGAAGATGCGGGCGCTGTCATAAGTCAGCGAGCCGCCGTTCAGCAGCTCCCAGGGTTCGCCGTTGGCATAGACCGCCCAGGCGCTGATCAGCCTCGTATCCAGCAGATAGAGCCCGCGATCTGATGGCCAGTTGATCTGGCCATCCGGCTCGGAGACCAGGACCACATAGCCCTGGTGGATTGAGATCTGCGGCGGACCGACCTGAACCTTGAACGACATGCGGTGCTCTCCGGCTGACCCGGCCGAAGATAGTCGGCAAACGGTCAGGTCGGCAGGCGCTTCCGCATGAAGACCCGGTCATAGCCCCCGTCCCTGCCCCGTGCGTATTCCTGCCAGCCCTGCGCCCGGTAGATGGCAATGTTCTCGTGCATCAGCGCATGCGTATAGAGGCGGAGTTCGCCGTAGCCGCGGCCGGCGGCTTCGGCCTCGGCGAAGCCGAGCAGCATTTTGCCGTATCCACGTCTCTGGCGGGCGGGCGCCACGGCGATGTTGTCGAGCAGCAGGTAATCGGCCGCCGGGATCAGCACCAGGACGCCGGCGACGCCCGCTTCATCCGCGAGTACCCAGACCTCGCCGGCCGTGATCCGGGCGGCGTAGTCGTCGAGCATCGGCCCGGGCGGCTTGCCAATGCGAGAAATGTAATGGGCGTAGGCATCATGCACGATCCGCTCGACGGCGGGCCGGTCGGCTGAGGCGGCGGGACGGATCATGGGAAGCAAGCTTAACCGCAGCGCGTCCCCCTCTCCACCCGCTATTGCGGGGAGAGAGGGAGGGGTGAGGCGGGCCCACGCGGTAGCGAAATTCCGGGCGGTTCAGTCCCCGCTGGCAGCCCAGGTGTGGGCGTGAACCAGGCCGTCGTCGTAGGGCTCCGCCATCGGCTCCGCGTTCGGCGGCTGGAACTGCGCCGCCTCCGTGCTGCCGGACAGCGCCGTCGTGGAGGACCGGCCGCCAGAGATCGCCATCGCCACCGCATCGAAATAGCCGACGCCGACCTCGCGCTGATGCCGTGTCGCCGTGTAGCCGGCCGCCTCCGAGGCAAACTCCGCCTCCTGCAGCTCGGAATAGGCCGCCATGCCGCGCTCCCGGTAGTCGCGCGCCAGGGTGAACATCCCGTGGTTCAGGCTGTGGAAGCCGGCGAGGGTCACGAACTGGAAGCGATAGCCCATCGCGGCGATGTCCCGCTGGAAGGCGCGGATCGCCTCCGGCGACAGCTTCTTCGCCCAGTTGAAGCTCGGCGAGCAGTTATAGGCCAGCATCTTGCCGGGGAAGCGCCGATGGATCGCCTCGGCGAAGCGCTCGGCCTCGCCCAGATCAGGCTCGCTGGTCTCCCACCACAGCAGGTCGGCATAGGGCGCATAGGCCAGGCTGCGGGCAATGGCATAATCCACACCCATGCCGGGGCGGATGCGGCAGAACCCTTCGGCGGTCCGCTCGCCGGTGATGAAGGGGCGGTCGCGCTCGTCGATGTCGCTGGTGAGCAGTTGCGCTGAGTGCGCGTCGGTGCGGCACAGCAGGACCGTGGCGACGCCCTCTACATCCGCCGCTAGCCGCGCCGCGTTCAGTGTGCGGATGTGTTGGGCGATCGGCACCAGCACCTTGCCGCCGAGATGCCCGCACTTCTTCTCGCTGGCGAGCTGATCCTCGAAATGCACGCCGGCAGCACCCGCCTCGATCATCGCCCGCATCAGCTCGTAAGCGTTGAGCGCGCCGCCGAATCCGGCCTCGGCATCAGCCACGATCGGCGCCATCCAGTAGGTTCCGTCGCCCGCCCCTTCGCTGACCGCGATCTGATCGGCCCGGCGCAGCGCCGCATTGATCCGGCGCACGACGTCCGGCACTGAATCCACCGGATAGAGCGACTGGTCGGGGTACATCTGCCCGGCGGTGTTGGCGTCGGCCGCCACCTGCCAGCCCGACAGATAGATCGCCTGCAAGCCAGCCTTGACCTGCTGCAATGCTTGGTTCCCGGTCAGCGCACCGAGCGTCGGCACGTAGGGCTGCGTGCGCAGCAGATGCCAAAGCCGGGCAGCGCCCATTTCGGCAAGCGTGTGGCGAATGCGGAAGGAGCCGGCCAGCCGCTCGACATCGGCGGGCGTGTAGTCGCGCTGGACTCCGGCGAAACGCTCGGGATCACCGAAGCCGCCCTGCCCGCCATCGGGGGCACGGCATTGGATGGGATGCGGACGCATACGGGTTCTCCTGTTGCGGCGGTGAAGTATTGACATTGCAGGAGCGAAGTGCAGCCGATATCCGTGTTAACCCCACGGAATAGCGTCAAGTGTTTACTGCCGCGCCGCCGTTTGAGTAAAGGCTGTAAAAATGACCCGCACACTGATCGGCCGCACGGTGCGTCGCCTGCGCGTTGAACGGGACCTGACGCAGCAGGCGCTCGCCACCCGGTTGGGGATTTCGGCGAGCTATCTCAACCTGATCGAGCATGACCAGCGCGCCGTGACCGCATCGCTGCTGATCAAGCTGGCGGAGACCTTGCGGGTCGATCTGGCGGCGCTGTCCGGCAGTGCCGAGCGCCAGCTCGAGGTCGGGCTGCGCGAAGCACTCGCCGACCCGTTGCTAGGCGCGGAAGACGTGCCGGAAACCGAGCTGGCGCAGCTCGCCGGTACCGCCCCGAATGCCGCGCGCGCCGTGCTGGCGCTTTATCGCGCCTGGCGCGTGGCGCGCGAGGATGCTGGGGGAATCGCGCTGCCTTCAGGCCGGCGGGTGCTGCTGCCCAATGAGGAGGCGCGGGATTTCTTCGACGAGCACGCCAACCATTTTCCGGCGCTGGAGTTTGCGGCCGAGACGCTCGCCGCCGAGCTAGGCGCTTCCCCCCATGAGATGAACCACGCCATCGCCGAGCGGCTGCGCCGCGTGCACGGGCTGACCGTAACCGTGCAGCCACTTGCCGGCGCGTTGCGGCGATACGATCCGGCGGCGCGCAGCCTCGCCTTGTCGGAGGCCCTGCCGCGCGAGAGCCGCGGCTTTCAGATGGCGTTCCAACTGGCGCTGTTGGAAGCGCGGGAGGCGGTGGATGGCATCGTGCAGGCGGCCGCGCCGTCCTCGGCCGAAGCGGCAATGCTGATCCGCATCGGGCTGTTGAACTACGTCGCGGCCGCGCTGCTGATGCCTTATGCGCCGTTTCTGACGAGCGCACAGGCACTGCGCTACGACGCAGCGGCCTTGGCCGCGCGGTTCGGCGTGTCCTACGAACAAGCCTGCCAACGGTTGTCCTCGCTGCAACGACCGGCCGCCCGCGGCATCCCCTTCTTCTTCCTGCGCGTCGATCCCGCGGGGAACGTATCGAAGCGGTTCTCGGCCGCCGGGTTTCCGTTCGCCCGCTATGGCGGTTCGTGTCCGCGTTGGGTGGTCCACACCGCCTTCGCGCGCCCGGGCGAGGTCCAAGTGCAGATCGCCGAACTGCCGGACGGCGCGGCATTCCTGTGCTTCGCCCGCACGCTGGAGGCGCCGGCCGCACGCTGGGGCGAACCGCGGCCGACGCATGTTGTAGCAATGGGCTGCGCCGTCACGCACGCGCCCGATGTGGTTTACGCCGATGGTCTGGATCTGGAACGGGCCCGGGTGGGGATCGGCCTGTCGTGCCGTTTGTGCGACCGACAGGACTGCCGCAGCCGAGCATTCCCGCCGCTGGAGCACCGTCTGGCGCTCGACCCGTTGACAACAAGCGCCAGCCCCTACCGCTTCGAGGCAAGGAGATAAGGCTGCCAGTTTGGATGGCGGCCCCTTGAAAATTGCAGCAGCTTCAAATTTGGACTGACCTGTTTCAACCAGCCACATCAACTCCCCTGAGTATTTGAGTCTTTAATGTGAATGTGGTTATTGTGATCATATAATGTGGAAAGAAGGCTATGAGCCCGTTAGCTTCCATTATGCACAAGTTTGCTAGGTTGATCAAAGACGATCACATAGAGATATACAATGAATTTAGCCTTCAGCACGAACTCGGAGGATTTTTACGACAGAGGATGCCGGAGTTTAAAATCCGCTTTGAACGGAATGTGAGCTACTTTTTTTCTTCTGACTTGCCCTTCACGAAGCGGGAGATCGACATTTCGGTTTTCTCCACCGATAAAAGCGATCTCCGATATGCCATCGAGTTAAAGTACCCCTAGAAATGGCCAGTACCCTGAACAGATGTTTAGTTTCTGTAAGGATGTGGTGTTCGCTGAGGAGCTGAATTGTGCCGGATTCCACTCGACTGCCGTGATAATCTTCGTCGACAATCCTCTCTTTTATAGAGGTCCCGCGGAGGGAATATACGGGTTCTTTCGCGGGGAACGCCCGCTGCATGGGCGCGTTCAGAAACCCACAGGAAGTAAAGACAGCGCGGTCGAAATCGGAGGACACTATATTGTTCAGTGGACGCCAGTCTCTGACCCTCTCAGGTACGCGCTGATCGAGATAGGAGTGTCGGTCTAACCTCTAACCATTAACAGCTCCGAAAAATAATCCATGCTCTACCCAACTTCCTTGTTGGTCCGCCAAATTGCTGTCAATCGCTGAAAACTCGTCGACACGAACGCTAACCATGCCGCCTGAAGGCAATAATAGTTCCAACGGGGACTATACCTGTCCGGCAGGAATCAGCCCCGCCGCGACTTTCGGCAGATCCACAAGGTCCGGCAACACGCGCGACGCTGCAGCCGGATCATCGCCCGTACGGTCCCGATCCACCCACACACGTGCAACACCCATGCGACGCGCCGGCTCTATATCGTGGAACCAACTGCAAGCGGCGTGCACCCAATTACGGTGATCAACTCCCGTGCTCTGCTCGAAGCGGCGGAAATGCCCGAGATCGGGCTTGTAGCTGCCGGCCTGCTGCGCGGTCACGACAACGTCCGGACGCAGGACGGGATTGCGCTCAAGCGTGCCCGCAAACAGGTCGTCGTCGCAGTTGGTCAGGATACCGACCTTGAAGCCATCCTTACGCAAGGCAGCCAACACCGGCGGCACATCCCCATACAGCGGCAGCTCACGCCATCGGCGAGCCAATACGTCAGCCTCGTCCGGTGGCAGCGCGATTCCGATCTGCCGCGCCGCCTGCTCCACGCCCAGCGTCAGGACCTCGCGATACAGCCGATGCGGCCGTTCAGCCTCGAGTTCGCGCTCAAAACGATGGTAAGCGGCTATCAACTCCTCGGTCCGCGGCCCGGCGAGCGGGGCCAGCAACGCGCGATACCCCGAATGCCAGTCGATCAGCGTGCCGAAGCAGTCGAAGGTGATCCATCGGTCGATCATGAGCGTTTCTCCGGTGCCGGATGCAAGCGCCTCATCATACTCTTGCGTCACGCCATCGCATAAGAACCTCCCCGCCTCTGTGCCGCTGCGGTGAATCTTCCTTGCCGGCATCCTGTCTGCCACGATCGGCGGCAACACCGGAGGAAGCCATGAAGATTAAGCATCTCTCGACCGACATCCTCAGCATTCCGGAAGACGAGCCGCTGGCGAACGCGCCGGAGCGCGAGGGCGCAATGCGGCCCATCGTGACTTTGCGCATGGAAACCCAGGACGGCGTCGAAGGCATCGGGCTCACCTTCTACGGCGGCGCGCTCACCGGTGCATTACGTGCCGCCGTCGATGCGCTCGGCGCGCTCGCCGTGGGCGAGGACCCCCTGCGGCCGGAAGCCATCATCCGCAAGCTGCGCGCAGCGGCGGGCGGCTGCGAACCGGGCGGGATTTTCACCCTCGCCGCCGCGGCGATCGACATGGCGCTCTGGGACATCAAGGGCAAAGCGCTCGGTCAGCCGATCTGGAAGTTGCTCGGCGGTGCGCGGGAGCGGGTGCCGACTTACGCCTCCGGCGCGCTGCGCCGCGGGCTGACGCACGACAAGGCAGCGCAGGCCGCGGCGCGGCTGAAACAAGCGGGCTTCGGCGAGATGAAAATGCAACTCGCACTACCGGGCACGACCACGGTCACAGACGAAATTACCCGGGCGCGCGTGGTGCGTGAGGCGATCGGGCCGGACATCAGGCTGATGTGCGACATCAACCAGCGCTGGCGGCCGGAGCAGGCGATCGATATCGGCAGGCGAATTGAGGATGTCGGCCTGTTCTGGCTGGAAGACGTGACCGCGGCCGACGACTATCCGGGACTGGCACGGGTCACCGCCGCCCTGCCCACGCCGATTGCCGGCGGCGAGTATGTCTGGGGCGTCGTGCCCTTCCGCCACATGATAGAGGCGCGCTCGGTCGATATCGTGATGATCGACCTTGTGCGGGTCGGCGGCGTGACGCAATGGATGAAGGTCGCCGGCATGGCGGGGGCGTTCAATCTGCCGGTGGTCAGCCACGTAATCCCGGAGTTCCACCTGCACCTGATCGCGGCGGTGCCGAACGGGCTGACGGTGGAATACATGCCGTGGATGCTGAAATTGTTCCAGGCGACACCGGCCCTGGAGAAGGGCGAACTGGTGCTGCCGAGTACGCCGGGCTGGGGGCTCGCCTTCGATGCCTCGGCGGTGGCACGGTTCCGCGTAAGCTGAGCGTGCAACCCTGCCCCCAACGGGACCCGCGGGTTAACCCCGTCTGCGGGCCGGGCGGCAGTTCGGAGGGTTACGTCATGTGTCCAGCAGCATCGTCCGAGCTGCTCACTCCTGGCCCTTACTTCCCGCTGTAATCTCCGTTGCGTCTATTGCGCGGTCAGCCAGAAAGCGTATTCCGGAAGTGATATGGAACCGAGCCTGATCAAACATTCGATTCAGTACATTGGCCCTCAGCAACTTTCGGCGATCCTGAACGGAGAAAACATTCGCCGACTGCAAACCGATCTCCTCAATGGCTCGCCCGATGCGATCTGCCGCGCGTGCGGGCTGAAGGGAGAGACAACCCCGATCGCTCTCGCCGACCGAGTAAAGGCATTGTTGGATCGCGTCAGCGTACCGCCCGAGTTTGATCGCGCCGCCAACTCGGTTTCCTTGCTCCATCCACCCCAAATCCACCGGCGAAACGTGGCCTCCTCTAATCGTGCTCGAAGCCATACACTTCCGGCAGGATGAAGATCGCCGCCAGAAGCCCGATCAGCGGAAAGATAGCGGTGAACAGCGTCGCGTTCGCATGACCGATCGCGTTGAACAGCACAGGAAACAGGAAGATCGACAGGAACGCCGGCAGCTTCACGAAGATATAGGCAAAGCCCGTCGCCGTACCGCGATATTCCGGCCGCGCTACCATGGCCGGAATGGTCACCACATTCTCGGCATCCCAGTAGTGCCCCCACAGCATTGCAGCCGCCGCGAACGGCAGGATCTCGACATGCCCCGTGTAAAGCGCCGCGGCCGCGACCAGCAGCGACACCAGCACGATGCCGAACCCGGCGATGCTCAGCCCGCGCTGGCCGATCTTCGGCGTGATCAGCGGACCTACCCAGCCGGAGATCGCCGCAATGATATATAGCGCAAGCGTTACCAGATTGGTGCCCAGTATCCCTGACACGCCCACCATCACGAACAGCACCGGGATATAGAACGCGAAGGTGGAAAATTCGGTGCTCTGCGCGAAACAGGCGATCCAGCCGAACAGCGTCGCCCGCCAGCGGATCGGGTCGCGCCTGATATCGGCGAGGAACGCGGTCGGGCGCGGCTTCTCGATCACCATGTCCTCGTCCGGCAGCATCGGCAGAGCATCGCCATACATCGTCTTGGTCACTTCCTTCGCCTCGCGGAAACGCCCATGCCGGATCAGCCAGACCGCCGTCTCCGGCAGGTCGTGCCGCAGTATGAAGATCACCGCCGCCGGCACCGCACCCAGCCCCAACGTGAGGCGCCAGACGATGTCGTGCGGCAGGTCCACTGCGATGAACACCGCGATCACTGCGAGCGTGAACACCTCGCCCATCGCGAACATGAATTGCCAGCGATTACCCATCACCTCGCGTTCACCGCGCGGCATGGACTCCATGATGTAGGTATATCCGCTGGAGATATCGCTGCCGAGCGGAATGCCCAGGATGAAGCGCACCACCACCAGCCAGGCCATGTTCGGCACGAAGGCCTGCAGGATGGCGAAAACCACGAACATCGCCATGGTGGACAGAAACACACGCCGCCGCCCGATCTTGTCGGACAGCCACCCGCCGAGCAGCGCGCCGATGACCGCGCCACCCTGCGTCCCTGCCGCGGCCAGCCCCAGCAGTACGGGCGAAGGATGAAAAATTTCACGGATGAAGATCAGCACAAAGGCGATCGAGTAAAGATCCCAGGCCTCCACCAGGATGGAGGATATCATCAGCCAGCCGATGAACTCCCCGCGCGGGTTGTAGTTGGTCACCAGATAGGCGACCGCGCGGTCCATGACCGCCTGGTGCGGCTCCGTGAGCACGGTTCCCTCCGTCGCCGTGCTTACGCCCGGCTGATACGCCGTTCGCAGTCGGCTCCCTGCAAACGCTCGGGCTGCAGCCGGGTGCCCAATCCGGGGCCGCTCATCGGATACACAAAACCGTCCCTTATGTCCGGCAGCTCCGTCATCACCTCCCGGTACCAGCCGGTGGTGAACGCGCGCACCGTCTCCTGGATCAGCGTGTTCGGGCAATTGAGCGACAGGTGCACCGAGGCGGTCAGCACCACCGGCCCGGTGCAGTCATGCGGCGCCACCGGCCGGCCCCAGGCTTCGGCGAGGGTGGCGATCTTCTTCGCCTCGCCGATGCCGCCGCACCACGACAGGTCCAGCATCACCACATCGACGGCGTCTGCCTGCAGGAACTCGCGGAAGGCTCGCCGCGTCGCGATGGTTTCACTTGCGCAGATCGGCACGCCGCTGCGGGCACGCAGACTGGCCAACAAATCGGCGTTCACCATCTTGATCGGGTCTTCCACCCAGAACGGCCGGATTTCCGCCAGCGCGCGCAGCACCTGCTCGGCCGCCGGCGGCGTCCACAGCGAGTGCAGCTCCGCCATGGTATCCATTCTGCCGCCGACCGCCTCTCGTATCTTGCGGAACGGCCCCATCGCCTGCTCCAGGTCGGCCGCGGCAATGTGCCGCCCCTCCGTCGCCTCGGCGGCGAAATCGAACGGCCAGATCTTCATCGCTGTGACGCCCTGCTCCAGCAAGGAGTGCGCCAGCTCGTCGGCACGGTGCAGAAACGCATCCAGGTCCTCGTACGGACCCTCCGCCTTGGCATCCAGCCCCCAATTGTCCGTCTTCTGCCCTATCGCACCGCGGACATAGCGGTATCCGGCGCAAGTATTATAAATGCGCACCCGCTCATGCGAGAGGCCGCCCAGGCACTGATACAACGGTTGTCCGGTCGCCTGCCCGAACAGATCCCACAGCGCGATATCCACCGCCGAGGCGGCGCGCATTTCCACGCCCGTGCCGGAAAACCCTAGATACTGGCTCTGCAATGTCCGCGCATGCCGGTCCATCTGCAAGGCAGGTTTGCCAAGCAACAAGGGCGCGACCGTTTCGTGGATATAGGCCTCGATCGCACGCGGTCCGAAGAATGTTTCCCCGAGCCCGATCAGTCCCTGATCGGTAAGAATATGCAGCCATAGCAGGTTCGGGAACTCGCCCAGCCTGATCGTCTCGAAACCGGTGATCTTCATCCCGTTGCTCCACCGTGTATCATTCGACCGCGTTTCGGAGCGCCGTGAGCATCGCGGCGATCGAAGGTGCAAAACGCGGCCTATGCCCTGCCGTTTCCGGCAACGCGCTCAGGCGCCAGCGCATCGGCGCTTCGTCCGACTCCGCCCGACGCAGCACGAAACAGCCGCGCGCCGTCGTGATCTCGACCCCGCTCGCACCAACTGTCACCCGCCCCTCAAATGCCCACAGCCGCAAGCAATCCACCAACAGCGTCCGCAGCTCGGCATTCGTCACAGGCAGGGCCGGACCAAAATCTCCGGCGCTATCTTCCGCCTCTGCCACTGCCCGTCGTCCAGGCTGCCCAGCCACCGCCCATCCTCCACCACCACCTTGCCGCGCAGCACCGTCAGGCACGGCCAAGCCAGCATCTGCCGCCCTTCCCACGGCGTATAATCCGCCTCGTGCAGGTCGGCGGCGCGGATCACCTTTTTATCCGCCGGATCGAGCACGCAGATATCTGCATCCGCCCCTGCCGCCAGCGCACCCTTGCGCGGATACAGCCCCATGATCTTGGCGGCATTGGTGGACACCAGATCGACAAACCGGGCCAGCGAGTATCCCCGCCGCCCCACCATCTCGGTGTACATCAGCGCCACCCGCGGCTCGACACCGGCATTTCCCCCCGTCGTATCGTCGATCCGCACGCCCTGAATCTTCTGCTTCAATGTGCAGCAGATCTCGTCCGTCGCGACGCAGTTGATCGACCCCTCCAGCGTGCCGGCCCACAACGCCGCCTGGTCCTCCCGTGATTTCAGCGACGGATAAGTATGATAAATTTGCCCGTTCGGCCGTCGGTAATCCTCGCTCGTGTACAACATGTACTGGTGCAACGACTCGCCGTACACCGGCACACCGCGCGCCCGCGCCTCGCGGATCGCCGTCACCCCCGACGCCGCCGATGTGTGCATCATGTAGATCGCGGTGCCGGTCTTCTCCGCCAGCCGGATGATGCGGCGGAACGACAGGTCCTCCGACAGTGTGTTGTGCACTTCCGCCATGTTGGCGAACCCGGCCCGCTCCTCGCGGATCAGCTTGCCGTACATGTGCATCACTATGTCGTTGTCCTCGGCATGGATCACTCCAAGCCCACCCTTCCCGGCGAGCACCTGGAACACCTCCCAGATATCGCCGAAATCTACCATTCGCCCTTTCCGGCTCGGAGTGATATCGGTGGTAAATATCTTTATCGTGGCGAAGCCTGCCTCGATCGCCTCTCCCAACGCGCCGAACAGTGTCAGCGGCAGCGCCCCTTCCACCATCAGATGCTGCGCGTAGTCGCAGGCGGTATGCCCCTTCCAGTCCGCCTCGCGCCGCTCGATCGCGTCCTGCAGGGTATCGCCCTGCGAACAGCGGGTGAAATCGATGATCGTGGTCGTCCCGCCATGCACGGCGGCACGGCTCACCACATCGGGCGGATCGGTCAGCCCGTGCGAGCCGTCCGGATTAGGCAGCAGCCACTTGCAATGCACATGCGGGTCGATCCCGCCCGGCATGACGATTTTGCCGCGTGCATCGACCAACCGCGCGCCGTGTGGCACGGGCAGGCTGCCTGGCACGCCCACAGCCACGATGCGTCCGCCCTCGATCGCGATGTCGTGCGCGCCGACGCCCTGCGGCGTAACCACGGTATCACTACGCAGCACCAAATCGACCATAGGCGGTCCTCCCGGTGCCATGCTTGCCCGATCGCCGTTCCGAAACAAGCGCCCCTGCCTTGCCCCTGAAGGCCGCGTCTCGATGCTGCGCGGCATGAACACCACCGAAAGAATTCGGCGTCATCTCATCGGCGCCGGCATTGGCGGCGCCAGCGCCGCCGCCGCGCTCGTGTGCCGGTTCAGCCTCATGTCGCGCGCATTCGACCGCATGCAACAAGCGCTGGGCGATCGACGTGCGCCGCCAGGACCTGCCGGCGACATCGTCTGCGGGCTGGACCCGCCCCGGTTTACCACTCTTGCCTAATCACAATTCCCTTTCCTTCTTCCCCCATCTGGCAACGGCTCAAATTCCGCGAACAGGCCCTCAATCTATCGCCAAACCCGCTCCGTCTCTTTGCGAGATGCATCGCGAGTGAATTAAGAACAAAATTTTCTCCACATCAACACAGCGGTGCGTTGTTTGCAATTTGCGTATCGATTTTCGCTTCGAAGCCTGCGACCAAGCAGATGCCGGACCGTCGTCGGTTCTGGGAACGAACACCGCAAGGAGCCCGCCATGACATTCATCCCCGACATGAAGCAAATAGTCCGTAGCTTCGACCCCACTCACACCGACGCCCACAACGCCGAAATATTCCCCGGCGTTCCCGATCGCTCGAAGTCGGATTGGATCACGCCGCCGCAATGGGTCGCCCAGCAACAGTACAGCGAGCTCGACGTGGTCCTCACCGACGAAGACAACACGTTCTGGTGCTTCTTGAAGCCCCGCACGCGTCCCAGCTTCACCTGCCAGCTTCTCGTCGATCTTGCACATATGCAGCAAACCATCGGCGAGCTGTTCGCACGAACGCCGGCCGGCGCCCCGCCTCCGGTGGAAACCTTCGTGCTGGCGTCCCGGGCGCGCGATGTCTTCAACCTCGGCGGCGATCTCACCCTCTTCGCCGAGAAAATCCGCGAGCGCGATAGCGAAGGCCTGCGTCTCTACGCCCAGGCTTGCGTAACCTCGGGTTATGCGAACTACACGGGCTACGGTCAGGGCGTCGTCACCATCGCCCTGATGCAGGGCGATGCGCTGGGCGGCGGGTTGGAGGCAGCGCTGTCCTGCGATGTCTTGATCGCCGAGCGCCACGCCAAGTTCGGCCTGCCGGAGATCCTGTTTAATCTGTTCCCCGGCATGGGCGCCTACACCTACCTGTCACGCCGCATCGGGTCGCGCAAGGCGGAGGAGATCATACTGGGCGGCAAAATCTACACGGCCGACGAGATGCATGCCCTCGGCGTGATCGACATAGTCGTCGAGACCGGCGAGGGCGAGCGGGCAGTGCGCGATTACATCGCCCGCAACCGCTCGCGGCGGCTCGCGCGCTCCGCGGTTTACAAGGTGCGCCGGCGCGTCGATGCGATCCCAATCCAGGAGTTGCGGGATATCGCCGATTTGTGGGTCGAATCCGCGCTGCGCCTCACCGAGCACGACCTGCGCAAAATGAGCCGCATCGCCGCCGCACAGGACCGATTCCGCATCCGCAACACAATCCCGCAACTCGACGCCGCGGATTAGGCCTCCTCACCCGGCTCGCTCCGCAAGCCGACCTCCCGCGACACCTCTCCCGCTCGCGGGAGAGGTCGGCGTGCGCAGCATGCCGGGTGAGGGGCTTCACCCGCGCGCACTCTTCCCCTCACGCCGGTCCACAAGCGCCGCTTCGACCCGGTTCAGCTCCGCCTCGATCTGCCCCACCCAGCCGCCGCCCTGACCACGCAACTCATCGCCCGACGCCGTCTGGAAAGGCAGACACAAATCACAAAGCGAACGCGCGCCGATATTCGCCGCGATGCTGCGCATCGCATGCGCTCGCGCCCGAAATGCCGCAACATCGCCGCGCTCCGCCGCGCCACGCAGCTCCGCCAGGTTCATCCGAGCCTCGCTGACAAAACTCTCGGCGATCTCCGTGACGAAAGCATCGCCCCCCAGCGCCCCCAGGCTCGCCAGCATCTGCGGATCGAGCGGCGGCGGCACGCTGCCGCGAAACCGCGCATGAGATGCAATGGGCGTCACCCGGCCATCGGCCGCCGGTCGCGGCGCGACAGCCTCGCGCGCTTTGCCGACAACATCGTCGATCAGGTGTAACAATACGCTGGGCTCCACCGGCTTGACGACGCAGGCCGCCATGCCGGCATCGAGGCACAGATCTCGAGTCTGCGGCGTGGCGTCGGCGGTCAATGCAACCAGCGGCACCGGGCGCGTGCCGATCGCGGCGAAGCGATACAGTTTCGCCGCCTCAATGCCGCCCACGCCGGGCATGTTGACGTCGAGAACGGCAATATCGAACGGCTGCTCCGATAGCGCGTCCAACGCCTGCTCCCCGTCATTCACCACGGCCACTTCGTGACCCGCCGAGCGCAGGATGCGTGACAACACCCGCTGGTTCGTCACGTTGTCATCGGCAATCAGCACGCGATAGCTCTCGCGTGCGACCGGCAGTCGCGGCGGCTCGGCAGCCTTCGCCGGCGCCTGCAGGCAGGTGACCAGGTGCAGCACGCCCGTCAGTTCATCGTCGCTCACTGGCAGCGTCAGAACGCTCGTCACCGCCTGCGTTAGCGCGGCCGGAGGCACGGTCTGCGTCGCATAGACGGCGACGCAGCCGGTCGAGCTCAGCGTCTCGAACGAAAACTCTGCCGTCTCCCTCGGCTCAAATGCAAGTAAGGCCGCCGCTCCTGGCGCGGCCGCGCTGTCCCCGTCCACCTGTTCGATGCGAACACCGAGTTGCGCCATCCGCCCCAGAAGCGACGCCGCCGCCGGCTCGGCACTCAGCACAAAAGCACGCAACCCGGCGAACGCGCCGGGCTCGCAAGCAAGACGCGGCAGCACGCCGAACCCGATCTCGCACCAGAACGTGCTGCCGGACCCGGGCGCGCTCTGCACGCCGATCTCGCCGCCAAGCAGGTGCACCAGCCGGCGCGTAATAGCGAGGCCGAGCCCGGTGCCACCGAACCGCTTGACGATCGTGTCATCGGCCTGGGTGAAACTGTCGAAGATTTGCTCCTGCGCTTCGGCGGCAATGCCGATCCCGGTGTCGCTGACCGCGAACCGGATGCGCGTCTCGCCGCCGGCCTCGCGCAGCGCATCGACCACGATGTCGATACCGCCCCGCTCTGTGAACTTCAGCGCGTTGCCCACCAGGTTCAGCAGGATCTCGTGCAGCCGACGCCGATCGCCGTACAAACGGTGCGGGGTTCGCGCGGTGACGTGCACATGCAGCCGGAGGCCCTTCAACCGTGCCTGCGGTCCGAAGATAACAACAAGCTCACCCAACACCGGCGCCAGATCGAAATCGACCCGCGTCACCGGCATGCGCCCGGCTTCGATCCGCGACAGATCGAGGATGCCGTCGATCAGCGACAGCAGGCTGCGCGCCGCGGTAAGGATCGTCCGGCTCATCTCGCTTTGCTCGCTGTTGAGCTGCGTGCTCCCGAGCAAAACGCCCATGCCGATAATGGCGTTCAACGGCGTGCGCAGTTCGTGGCTGACGCTGGCGAGGAACATCGATTTCGCCTGGCTTGCCTGCTCCGCTTGTCTGCGCGCCTGCGACAGCCGCCTAATGAGCGCGAGGGAGTAGAGCGGCAGGATCACCAGCCCCGCCACCACGCCCACCACCAAAGGCACCTGGCCGGCCCAGAACACCGTAGTGCCGGCGACCAGCCCGAACAGGCCGATCGACAGCAGCATGGCGGCGATCAGGAATCTCGGCCCGAAGCGGAACCCGTTGCCGATGATCACCCACAGATAGCCTGGGAACAGCCACGCCGTGGCAGCCCCGCCGATATGCATTTCGTAGCTGATGGCGCCGAGATCGAGCAGCATGGCCGCGCTTCGCCGCCACGGATTGCCGCCCGGGAACACGAGCGAATGAGCCACCAGCAGGAAACCAAGCGCAATATAAATCCCCGCCGAAACCAGCGGCCAACCGCCGAGAGGTGCCCCAGTGAATCGATTGAACGACAGTACCAGCAGCCCGGCAAGCAGGCGGTTCAGCATCATCTGATGCTCGCCGGGATTAGCGCGCCAGTGGTCCCGCAGTACGCGCCAGGTCCGCACGATATCGGTCATCGGCGGGTCCGAACGCTACACCGCGACGGCGAGCGCCGGCATCCCGTCTTCCAGATACCGCTCGAACCGCTCCGCACCCATAGGACGGCCGCAATGGTATCCTTGCACAAGGTCGCAACCGGCCTGCGCCAACTGTCGAAGCTGGTACTCGGTTTCGACCCCTTCCGCCAGCACTTCGATGTTGAGCGTGCGGCCGAGGCTGATCACCGCGCGCACTACGGCCATGTTGGTGGGATCTTCGAGCCGGCTGACGAAGGAGTGGTCGATCTTCAGCCGATCGACGCGCAGATTGGCCAGCCGCGCCAGCGAAGAGAAACCGGTGCCGAAATCGTCGATCGCCAGCCGCACGCCGCGGCCGCGCAGTAGCTCAAGCTGCGCGCTGAGGCTGCGGCTGCTCTGCAGCAGCGTTCCCTCGGTAAGCTCTAGTTCAAGCAGGGCAGGCGGAAATCCGGTCTCGGCGAGCACGCTGCCGAGCAGCGCGCAAAAACTGCTGCTATGAAACTGCGCCGGCGAAACATTCACCGACAGCCGCAGCGGAACCTCGAGGCGATCGAGCCAGTCCCGCCCCTGCCGACATGCCTCGCGCAGCACCCATTCGTCGATCTGCGGCATCAGGCTGCTCTCTTCCGCGACACGCAGGAAATCCGCGGGCAATGCCAAGCTGCCATCCTCCCGCGGCCAACGCAGCAGCGCCTCGGCGCCGACCAGGCGTCCGCTGCGGAGCTCGATCAAAGGCTGGTAATGCAGCACAAAATCCTGCTCGCCGAGCGCCCGATGCAGCGCACCCTGCAGCCAGATCGCCTGCCGGGCGTTGGACAGCATCTCGGGGGCGAAGAACTCAAATCCGTTGCGTCCGCCGGCCTTAACCCGGTACATTGCAAGGTCGGCATTTTGCAGCAGCTCTTCCGGGCTTGCCCCATCGCGCGGAAACAGCGTCACCCCGATGCTGGCGCTGGTCGCGATCTCGCGCCCGTCGATGACCACCGGCTCTACCAGCAGCCGGTTGATCCGGTCGGCGAAGACCTCAGCATCCGCCGCGCTATCGGCATCGACCTGCAGCACCGCGAATTCGTCGCCACCCAGCCGCGCCACCACGTCGTTGCTGCGCGTCGCGCTGCGCAACCGCTCGGCGACGAGCTGCAGCAGCCGGTCGCCGCAATGATGGCCGAGCCCGTCGTTGACATATTTGAACCGGTCGAGGTCGATGAAATGCAGGGCGAACATACGCCCCAACTCGCGCGCGGACTCCAGCTCGTAGCGCAGCCGCTCATACATATAGCCGCGATTGGGCAGCGCGGTCAGGTGATCATGCTGCGCCTGGAACCGCAGCCGCGCCTCGGCCTGCTTGCGCTCGCTGATGTCCAGCGAGGTGGTCAGCACGCCCATGATCTCGCCATCCGCCGCCAGCAGAGACGTCTTGGAGGTAATGAACGTGCGCGACTCGCCGGTACGATCGATGATCTGTTCCTCGAAACCCGGAATCGATTGCCCCGAGGTAACGACGAGCCGATCAAGTTCCGCGCCCCGCTCGCAGCAGGGCCCCTCGGGATCACGCTCGCCCAGCACCGAGGTCTGATAGGCGTTGACGAAGATGCAGCGCCCGCTCGCGTCGGTCGCGCTGATCATCGCCGGTACGGTGTCGATCACCTGCGCGAGCTGTTGGCGGCTTTCGCGCAGCCACTGGTCGCGCCGGCGCTCGCTTGCCTGCAGCTCGCGTTCCAGCGCCAGCGCCCGGTCGCGAATCATCCGCTGCTGACAGCCGAGCTTCAGCAGGTTGCGGACGCGCGTCTGGAATTCCTGGTGATCAACCGGGCTGCGCAGGAAATCGGTGGCGCCGGCGCTCAACGCCTCGATCCGGAAATCCCTGTCATCATAGGCGGTGACTACAATCACCGGCACATCCGCGCCGCTCGGCAGCCTGCGGATTTGCCGAAATCATCTCCGCCCCGGTCATCTTCGGCATCTTGTAATCGGTGACGACGAGATCGGTGGTTCCCTCAGTGAGATGGGCCAGCGCCTTCCACGGCTCGCTGAAAGTGAACACTTTCGCGCCAGACCCTACCGTTTCGGCAAGCTTTGCGTAAATTTTTAGATTCGCCGCCGAATCGTCGACAATCACTATCGACGCCATGGTACTCGTCACCCCCGTGGAACTGCTCGGGGGTAGGTTCGCGTCTTCCTTCGCTTTTTGCAACCGTTCGTTGCCCACAACCTAGCAGGAACCCCCCAAACCTCGCGAATTGGGTAGCCATCGTATAGCGATGCGCGATGCCGATCCTGGGACGCACGCCATGAGCCTTGCTCGCGACGTTGCCTTCGCACTTGCAGTAGCCGCCCTCCTGCGCGCCGCCCCCGTCAGAGCGAACGGGTTCCAGATCCGTCCAGGCGACCCCGACTGGTCGGCCACCGCCTTCGCCGGCATGGCCGCGACCGGCGATGACGCCGGGACCGCCTGGACCAATCCGGCCGCGATGACCCGGCTGGATGCGAGCGAAATCGATCTCGGCGTCAACGGGCTGTTCCCCTCGGCCCGTTTCAGCGGACAGGACATCCTCGCCCCCGGGGTGGCGGTTCCCGGCTCCTCGGGCGGCAACGCCGCCCATCCGGCGGTCACGCCGGCCTTCGAGGCGGTCTGGAGTGCATCGCAACGGCTGAAGTTCGGCCTCGCGGTGGAAGCGCCGTTCGGACTGGAAACGGCCTATCCAAGCGATTTCGTTGGCCGTTACCAGGGCGAGGTATCCTCCATCACCGACGTCGAGATCGCCCCGGCGGTGGCATACCGGCTCACCCCGCATCTTTCGATCGGCGGCGGCCCGATTATCGACGTGTTCAGCGCTCGGCTGACCAACGCCGTCAATATCGGCCCGGTCGCGCAGTTCACCGGCGACCCCGCGGTCGATCTGCACGGCAGCACGGCAAGCGTGGGCTACCATCTCGGCATGCTCTGGGAGGTGACGCCCCGCTACCGGATGGGCGTCGATTACCGCTCGCGCTTGGAAGAATACATCGACGGGACGACCTCGATCTTCATCCCGCCCGCGCTGGCCGCGCTCAGCCCCGTTACGGCCGCGCAGCTTGCGTTCCTGGGTTCCCCCAACACCACACACATCACTTTACCCGACGTGCTGACCCTGAGCGCGGCCTGGGACCTCACCCCCGAAGTGACCGCGCTTGCCACGCTGCAGTGGACGCACTGGTCGGTGCTGCAAGCGCTGATCGTGAACGGGACGAACGGCATCACCAGCGTCTTGCCGCTGCAATTCCGCAGCACCTGGCTGAGCTCGGTCGGCGTCGATTACCGCCCGCGCCGGGCGGCGAAATGGCTGCTGCAAGGCGGCGTCGGGTATGATCAGAGCCCGGTCACCAATAGCACGCGCAGCCCCCGGCTGCCCAATCAGGACACGATCCTGCTCGGGGTCGGCCTCGCTTACGATGTGACCCCGCGAGTACGAGCGCGCTCGGCTTTCCTGCACGAGTTCGGGGTCGGCAGTTCATCGATCAGCTACTCCATCGCTCCGACAGCCGGGACGCTGGTCGGGCAATACAGCACCGGGGTGAGCGTGATCAGCCTGGGCGTCGGCGTCCGTTTCTGACAGTCTTTGACTTGCGTGCGTGGACGTGCAGGAAAAGCGGCGCCACCAGAGTGTCCGCAACAGCTGGCACCGCCGCCGCAAGCGCCTCGTCCGCGCAGGGCTCACCCAGACGTTCCAATATGAACCCGGTCGCCACGACCAGATTGAGCCAGATGCTCAGAGGGCGATGAAACCGTGGTTCCTGAAAGGGCGGAATCCGTGCGCGCTCCTCAGCGGAGACGCCGCCGAACCACCATCGGTCCACGCGACCGTCTATGTTGCTGAAGTAGCCGCCTATCTCGATTGCACGCACCATCGTGCCGTCCGGCTCCCGCAGCACGCGCCGGTACGGCGGCACAAAGCACGGATGCAGGATGGAGAACTGTAGGAAGCCGCCCGGTCGCAGCACGCGATGGACTTCCGACAGCACCACCGCCTGGTCCGGCATATCCATCAGCGACATGAAGGCGGTCACGAAATCGAAGGCCGCGGCCGCGAACGGCATGCAGGCAGCGTCGGCGTGCACGTATTTGATGCCGAGGGGCTCCTTCCTCTCGGCATCACATGCATGCCGAAGGAAGGTTGGCGACATGTCGAGCGCCGTCACACAGGCTCCACGGCGAGCAAGCTCTCGTGTGTTGCCTCCTTCACCGCAGCCGACATCAAGCCCGGACAGTCCGGCGATTGGCGGCAGCATGTCCAGAAACGCCGGCGTGTTGACCCGATCGCGGTAAACATCAAGTCCAGCCCGAGCGTGCCGCGTCCAGACTTCCGCGTTCGCCTCCCAACAAGCTGCCGCCTCGCTTCGCGTCATCGGCATGGACATCGCCTCCTATGGCCGCCGTTGGCCGTCATGGCCGGGCTTGTCCCAGCCATCCACGTCTTTTCTGGGACGCGACGGTAGGCGCTATCGAAAAGTCGACCGACTAGCCGGTTGGTCCCTGGTTGACGAAGAACGATTCAATCTGGCAACCCCTGATACCCGATCTTCGCAAGGCAAATCCCGGATATGGACGGTCGGCATCCAGCCCTTGCTTGGACGCATGGACTTCGCAATATCGTACTCGCCGGCCGCGAACCGGCGCCCGCCCGGTTTGTCGTGCGGCGATCGTATTATCCCTGGCTTGTGGTCGGCACCACCTGCATCGCCGCGTTCGTCGGCCAGGTCGATGCCAGCATCGTCCAGCTCGCCCTGCCAGTGCTGGAGCACGAATTCGATGCGCCGCTGAACATGGTGAGTTGGGTGGCGGTCGGTTACGTTCTCGCTTTCGCGTCCGTACTGCCCGTGTTTGCGCGGATTGCCGAAATTTCCGGGCGCAAGCTGATGTACCTCTTCGGCTTCGGCCTGTTTGGACTCTCCTCGGCATTGTGCGGTCTCGCCCCGAGCCTTCTTTGGCTGGTCGCATTCCGCGTCGGACAGGGTATCGGCGGCGCGATGCTGGGTGCCAACAGCGTCGTCATCCTGGTCACCGCGGCGGGCCAGCACCGGCGGGGACGGGCAATGGGGATTTTCGCCGCCGCGCAGGCCGTCGGCGTCAGCGTCGGCCCGGCCTTCGGCGGCTTCCTGCTCGGTGCCCTGAGTTGGCGGTGGATATTCTGGGTCACCGTGCCGGTCGCGCTCGCGGCCGTTGTCATCGGCTGGCTGGTCGTGCCGCAGACAACAAATCTGAGCACGGATCGTCGCTTCGATGGGCGAGGTGCGCTGTTGCTGGTGCCGGCGCTGATCGCGTCGCTGATGGCGATCACTGAAAGCAACGCCTGGGGCCTGTTGTCGGCCTGGACGATTGCTTGCGTCAGCGTGGCGCTGGCGCTGATCGCGGCCTTCGTCTGGAGGGAGCGCACGACGCCAGCGCCGTTGATCGACCTCAGCCTGTTCCGACGGCCAGCCTTTTCCGGCGGCTGCATCGCCGCGATCCTGTCGTATGCAATGCTGTACGGCATGTTCTTCGCCATGGCGTTCGCCCTCGTGCGCGGCTACCACGATCAACCACTGGCAGCCGGACTTCGGCTGACCATCATCCCGATTGCGCTCGGCCTCGTCGCCCCCTTCAGCGGCGCACTTTACGAGCGGCATCCGCGTCTCGTAATGGGCGCCGGAATGGCCATCTGCGTCGCGGCGGTGCTGGCGCTCGTCAGGTTGCTGACCGGAACGTCCGGCAGCCTCCCCGGCGTGATGCTCGCATTGGCGGTATTCGGCGCCGGGCTCGGTGTGTTTATCGCCCCCAACAACAGCGCGACCGTCAGCGCCGCACCAACCGACAAGTCAGGCGAGGCCGGCGGCCTGCTCAACCTGATGCGCATGTTCGGCACTGGCCTCGGCGTGGCGGCGGCATCCTCGGTGCTGTCATGGCGGCTCCAACTGGCGACAGGGGTCGGCGAGCACACGGTCGCCGCCAGCGAGCAGGCTTTATTGGCGGCGATCGGAGACGTCCTGTTGATGCTGGCTGCTTTCGCTGTCATCGCCGCCACTGCCTCGCAGCTCCGCACGCGCCCGTATCGCCTTATCGGCTCACCTCCCTCTCCACCCCCGCCGGGGCGGAGAGGGTCGGGGTGAGGTTGGAGACTCTCCAGTGCTCCTCGTATCACCTGCAACAGACCCTCGGGATTCTCCATAACGTTATCGTTCCAGAAATCTGCGGAGCAATTTGTCCCAATCGAAACCGGAGTAACTTCTATCCTGCCAGCAGTAGATCGCTCGCCCTCTCGGCCACCGCGATCGTGGCGGCGTTGATCATCGCCTGCGGAATCCCCGGCAGTACCGAAGCATCGATGACGCGCAGACCAGCCACGCCGGCAACCCGCAAGCTCTCATCCACGACGGATCCGATACGGCATGTGCCAACCGGGTGATGGAAAGAATTCGCTGCGCGAACGATGAAATCGCGCCGGTTGGCGACGTTTTCCGCCTCGGCACCGGGATAAACTTCCCGCGCCCGCCACTCGGCGAATGCAGCCGCCGCCCCGATTTCGCGCGCGAGAGCCACACCCTCCGCAAGCAACTCGAGATCGTCCGGCTCGGCAAGATAATTGGGATCGATCAGCGCCGGAGAGAGCGGATCGTCGGACGCGAGTGTCACGCTGCCCCGGCTGCGCGGCCGCATCAAGCACGGCGCGAGCACATACGCCGGTGCAGCCAGCGGCCCCACGCTTGGCAGCACGAACGGCAGCGACAGGCACATCACCAGAAGTTCAGGGCTCTCATTCGCGTCGCTGCGCGGGACATAGAGAAGCGCATCGGCATGGTTGTAATGCGACCGCGGCACCTCCTTCCGCGATCGGTACGCCACCCCGGCGAGCAGCAGATGATCCTCGAGATGACGGCCGACATCGGGCAGATCCTTGATAACGGAAACACCAACAGATCGAAGCTGATCGGCAGGCCCGATCCCCGACAACATCAGCAGGCGCGGCGAATCAATCGCACCGGCACAGAGCAACACCTCGACTTCGGCCCGCGCGAGACGCCCAGCCAGCCGGGCACCGACGCATCGTCCGCTCTCGATCACCAGACCAAGCACATCCGTGCCGACGAGCAGATCGACGACAACGCGCTCGAGGCTTCCCAGATAGGCAGTCGCGGCATCGTCGCGAACATGCCCCCTGATGGTAAGCTGGTTCCAACCGACGCCCGTCGTGACCGCCCCTCCCAGATCGGGCGTCATCGGAAACCCCAACTCTTGCGATGCCTCGACGAAGGCGGATGCAACCGGATTGCGGTCCGTGACGTCGGCGAGAGACAACACATGTAGAGGACCATCGCCACCCCGCCAGGCGTCGGCCCCGCCGGAAAACGTCTCCGCGCGCTTGAAATACGGAAGCAGGTCGGCGTAGCGCCACCCTGCCGGCCAGCGATCGTAGGCCGCTTTGTGGCCCCGCTGATAAGCCAGGGCGTTGATGGCGCTCGAACCGCCCACCACCTTGCCCCGTGGATACGGTATGATTCGACCGCCAAGCCCCGCCTGCGGGATCGTCGAATAGTGCCAGTCAACCTCGCTGCCCTGCAGCGCGGGCCAGTCCGGCGGATCGGCGATCGCTGCCAGCTCCGCCGTCCCGCCGGCCTCGATAATCAGCACGCGCCGTCCAGCCCGCCCGAGCCGGTGCGCCAGCACGCCACCCGCCGAGCCTCCCCCGACAACCACGTAGTCGTACGCAACACGAAGCTGTTCAGATGAAACCAGGATGCGTACGCCGGTGTCAGCCATCGCCGGCCGGCGCAGCGGCAGAACACCAACGGGCTTCGGCCATTCCCCACCCCAGCATCAGGAACGACCAGCCGGCGATCGGCATCGTGGTGAACCCGGTCGTCGATGCGATCGGCCAGAGCTGGATCACCGCCGCCGCGAACAACCCGGTCAGCACGGGACTGGCGCGCCGTCGCAGCCCAGCCGCCATCGCGGCCAGCCAGGCGACGCCGAGCCAGCAGAACAGCGCAAGCTCGATGAAGCCGCCATTGGCCAGCGCCTGGAAATAATAATTGTGCGGATGATGCCAGCAGATCGCGGCGCCGCCTCCGTGCGGTTGGCTGCCGTCGAAACTCGGCCGGAAATAGCGAGGCTGTGGACAGCCATAGCGAAACCCGTCCGCGCCAAGCCCGGTCAGCGGATGCTGGACCCCGATCTCAAGCGCCCTGGCGTAAAGCTGGCCGTACTGACTGGTCGCGAAATGCTCCATCTGCGCGGAGAACTTCGACACCAGCCGGTAGTGCGCCGCCGGCGCTACCACCGGCGAGAGCGCCACCAGCGCTGCCGCTACGACGCCGGCAGTCAGCATGACCAGGCGCAGCCGTCGCAGCAGCAACGCCACCACGACCAGGCCGAGGCAGGTAAGCAGCAGGGGCATGCGCTGGCCCATCAGCACCATCACCGCCACGCCGGCCAGCAACAGTGCATATCCCGCCAGTCGCCGCGCACCGCCGCGCCGCAGCAGTGCCGTAACAGGTGGAACGAGCGCCGGGAACAGGATACGGACCAGTGCCGTCCCGGCACGCGGCTTCCCGAACGGTCCCGTCAACACGCCTTCGGGGCCAGGTGGATCACCGTACAGGTTCCGGCCGAACGTGAACTGCACGACAGACTGCAGCGCGATATACGCCGCCGATGCCATGATGATCCAGCCGAACCATCGTCGTGGCGCCTGATCGCGCAGGATCGCGAACTCCATAGCAGCAATCAGCACCAGGAAACGCACAACGAGCACTCCCTGGATTAACGAGGGAGCGCCTCCTTCACCTAGGCCCAACGCCGGAATCGGCAGCGAGCACACCACCAGCCAGCCCCACCAGGCCGCTCCCGCGTAAACCCAAGGTGTGCGCACCCACGCCCAATGCCGGGTGATCGCGCAGCGGGCCAGGAAACACAGATCGGCAACTGCGATTGTGCCTTCAGCAAAGCCCCTGGCATGCAGCAGCAGAAGCGGAGTCAGCAGGATTGCGCCCAGCGCGATACGATCCAGCATGGGCAGCAGTCCGCGGGTTTCCGTCGTCAGGATCGCGGTCGTCATCGGGCGGCAGGTTCTGCCAGCGGCAGTCGGGTCCGACAAGGGCGTCCCGCCCTGACAGGCCTCAACCGCCTCCAGCCTTTCGAAGCACGATGTTCACCCAGGGTGATACGACGATGCCAGTCAAACGACGCAGCCAGCTCAGCACCTGATAGGCCAGCGCCTTCTGCCGAGTGTGCCGGCATTCTCCCCACCACCAAACCTCGAGCAGATCGCGTGCGTCTGGTTTATCGGATTCGACGAGTTCGCAGGGTGCCTGGTCGGGTATCAACGCAACCGATGATCTCTGCAACTGTCGCTCCCCTCAAGCCGTCTCTGAGCGCGTCGTTCCAGGTCAGCGTAGCGTCATACTGCCCGCAGCGTCTGGTTACGCCAAGCGCGAGTCTGTCCGGAAGGTAGTTCATGAGCGGCAGGCTGGTCGTATGTGTCTCGATTGGGAACCAGCGCCAGGGTGTCTCTGTCAGCACGAGAAAGCCACCGGCCGCGAGCTTGCCCCAAAGAGCGGGCAAGAGCAGCCGCCGTTCGTCAGGAAGCAGATGCTCAAAGACGGCATTGAGATTAATCACATCGAAATCACTGCCGAGCGAATCCAACTCGGCTGGGGATTGCATGTGAATGATGTCAGTCCGTTCGCGATCGACATCAGGCAGGCGTGATTCGAGCATGCCGAGGCGTTCGGCCGAAATGTCCGAGCCAACAAACCGGGCCTTCGGATAATAGCTCAGCAGGGCGTCCAAGGAATGACCAGCGCCGCATCCGAAGTCCAGAATTCGATGAATGCCGTCACGCGCCAATCCGACAAAGCGATCGAATACAAATTCCGTCCGGAACCGTACGTATTGGTTCCGTTCGAGATCGGATGCCATGTATTCCGCGCCATACCGCGCCACGAAATCGCGAACATTGTCCTCGCTGCAAGGATACCTCCGGGTAAAAGGGGGATCGTAAACAATCTCTCGGCCATTCACGTGCTTATGCCGGGCAGAGACAACGCAACCGCCGCCAAATTCAAACATTAGCTGCCCACGCTCGAGATCGACTGTCCAGCGGTACGCCGCACCCGCATCATTCATCACGACCGGTCGATCCCCTCTGATCGGCGACTCCGGAACTTGACAGCGGAGGTCCTCTGATCGTCCTGGCCGGCGACAGCCGGCCCGCTGGACCACCGAAAGTAGTGCAGCGTTAACACTCATCCAATAAACGAGACGCTCCACAGCCCAAACGTACTTCTGGCGCACCCGATTTCAGCCCGGTTGTACAACTGGCGACGCCCCAAAGAGCGCTGTTGTACATCTCGGACCGCCCCAAAAGCCCCTCTTGTACAACTCGCAGCGCCCCAAATCGGCCTGTTGTACAACGCGCCCCGCAATGCCATCCCACCGCCACCGCCTCGAATCCATCATCCGCGCCGACCCCGACCTCATGCGCCTCTTCCACGCGATCCGACCGCTTCAGCTCCCGCAATGGCGCCTCGTCGCCGGCTGCATCTACCAGACCGTCTGGAACGTCCTCACCAGCCGCCCGCCCCGCACCGGCATCAAGGACTACGATCTCGCCTATTTCGACTCGTTCGACCTCTCCTGGGCCGCCGAGGACGCCGTCATCCGCCGCGTCACAGCCGCAGCCGCAACCACAGCTCCGGCCCGGGTCGAGCCCCGCAACCAGGCCCGCGTCCATCTCTGGTTCGAAGCCCGCTTCGGCTCCCCGTACAAACCGCTGCATTCCACCGACGAAGCCCTGGGGCGCTACGCTGCCCCCGTCCATGCCATCGGAGTCCGCCTGGAGCCCGACGATACCCTGAACATCGCCGCCCCTTTCGGCCTCGACGATCTCTTTGCCCTGACCATCCGCCCCAATCCTGCGCTCGCCAACGAAGCCGACTACACGCGCAAAGCCGCCCGCGCCAAAGCGATCTGGCCCGAACTCACCATTATATCCTGGCCCCAACAGCCGCCGGCGCCCACCCCGTCATGAACGCCAGCCGCAGCATCACCGGCACCCCAAGCTCTTCCGCCGGCATCGCAGCCAATGCCGCGGCGAACAGCTCCCGCGGGGGAATCCGCCGATCCCGCAGCCGTAGCGCATTCGTCTCCCCGGCCGCCCGGAGCTCCCGCAGCAGGATCAGCGGGTCCGGATAGATCAACCGAATTTCCTCCACATCCGCCACCGGCAACGCGAACCCCGCCCGCTGCAGCAACCCGGCGCAGTCCCGGAGATCCGCAAACGGCGACACCCGCGGCGCCGCCCCCCCGCTCAACACCGCCTCCGCCTCTGTCAGGGCAGTCCGCAATTCCGCCAAGGTTCCCAGCGCCGGCAGGCTCGCCAGCAGCAGCCCATCCGGCCGCAGCGCCCGCCGCAACTGGATCAGCGCCCCAGGCAAATCGTTCACCCAATGCAGCGACAAGCTGGCCACGACCAGGTCGAAACTCCCCGGCCCGAACGGCAGGAATTCCTCATCCGCCGCCACCACCGGCCGCGGATTCAGCACCGCCATCCCCGGCGACAAATCGGAGCTCACCGCCTCGATGCCCCGCGCCAGCAGCAGTGGCGCCACCACCCCCCGCCCGCCGACATCCAGCGCCCGCGAAAACCGCCGCGTCGTATCATCCAGCCGATCGAGCAGCCGCTCCGCCAATTCCCGCAACAGCCCCGCAACGGCGGAAACCTGCCCGACCGCCCGGTCCCGGTGCTGCCGCACCGCCCGGCGGTCGAACAGCTCCAGCCCGCCGCTCATGCCGCGACCGGCCGAGGCTCCAGTCTCTCGGACCACTCCAAAACCGAAGGTGCCACTGTGATCCCGTGCGCCCGCAGCGCCGGCGCTATCAGCGCCATCGGCGCGTCCGCCGCCATTCGCACCGCCTCCTGGGACGAGGTCAGCCCCCAGACGGCGACATTCCGCACCGCCTGATCCAAGGCCAGTGCCGAGCCCGCCAGGGTCGCCGTTCCTGGCAACCGCACCGTCCCATCCTCCGTCCGCTCGATCGCCATCCCCGCCAGCTCATAGCGTCCTGCCGGCGCCAACGCCGCCGCGGTCGCATCCGTCACCAGGATGCTTCGCTCCGGCCCCTTCGCCCGCAGCATCACCTTCAACGCTGCCGGCGGCACGTGAATCCCGTCCGCGATGAAGCTCGCCGCCAGCCGGTCCTCCGCAAGCTGCGCGATCAGCGGGTTATCGAACTTGTGCAGCACCCGCCGCACCCCATTGCCGAGATGCGTGGAAAGCCGCGCCCCGGCCGCAGCCGCCCGCGCCACATCAACACCCGAGGCGGCGCTGTGCCCGATCGCGACCACCTTGCCGCGCCCCGTGGCCCAGCGCATGAATGCCTCCGCTCCCGGCCGCTCCGGCGCCAGCGTGACAAGCAGGATAGGCCGCGCCAGCCCGCCCTCCAGCCGCTGCAGCAGTGCCACATCGGGCGCGATCATCGCCGCAGCCGGATGACACCCCGCATACCCCTCTTCGGGACAGAGAAACGGCCCCTCCAGGTGATATCCGGGCACCATCGCAGCGAACCGGCTCGCCGCCACCGCCCGATCCAGCGCCGCCAGTCGCGCCTTCAACACCTCGGCCGGCCCTGTAATCACCGTCGGCAGGCAGTACGCCACCCCGCACCGCGCCATCGCGGCCAGCGCGTGGTCCAGCCCCTCGGCCCCAATCCCCGCATCGTTGAAGTCCACACCGGCAAATCCATTGACCTGCAGGTCGAACAGGCCGGCGCTGTGCATACATGGAACGTGAAGACCGCCCCGAAACCTGTCAATCCGCCGCCGGTTCTCGTTTCGACCGTTCCGGCCGTCAGGAGCCCCCGTGCCACCCCCCAAGAAGCCGCAACCCTCCTTCCCGATCTGGTGGCTCTGGGTGCCGCTGCTGGCGATCGTCATCTCCGGCCTGTTCGCCGGCCGCGGCAATGCGCCGAACCAGCAGCTTCTCTACAGCCAGTTCCAGACGCTGCTCGACCAGGGCAAGGTGAAGAAAGTCGTCGTCTCCGGCCAGCAGATCCAGGGCCAGCTCACCGCTCCGCTGCCGGGCAGCAAGACCACCGAATTCATCACCACGTCCGTCCCACAGGCTCTCGCCCAGCAACTGCAGCAGCATCACGTCGAATACACCGGCACGTCCGCTAGCGGGGGCTGGTCCGTCTTCCTCTCCTGGCTCATCCCGCCGATCATCTTCGTCGGCATCTGGCTGGTCGCCATGCGCGGGCTGTCCGGCGCACGCGGCGGCGGCGGACTGGGCGGCGGCTTCGGCGGGCTGATGTCGATCGGCCGCAGCAAGGCCAAACTCGCCGCCGAGACCGGCGTGACCACCACCTTCGCCGATGTTGCCGGCGTGGACGAAGCAAAGGAGGAACTGCACGAGTTCGTCGATTACCTGCGCCATCCCGAGCAGTTCGGCCGGCTGGGCGCCCACGTCCCGCGCGGCATCCTGCTCGTCGGGCCGCCCGGTACAGGCAAGACCCTGCTCGCCCGTGCCATCGCCGGCGAAGCCGGCGTGGCGTTCTTCTCCACCAACGGCGCCGAGTTCGTGGAGATGTTCGTGGGCGTCGGCGCCGCCCGCGTGCGCGACCTCTTCGCCCAGGCCCGCAAGCAGACCCCCTGCATCATCTTCATCGATGAGCTCGACGCGCTCGGTCGCGCCCGTAACGCGAGCCCGATCCAGGGCCAGGATGAGAAGGAACAGACGCTCAACCAGCTCCTCGCCGAGATGGACGGGTTCGACCGCTCAACCGCGATCGTCGTCCTCGCCGCCACCAATCGCCCGGAGATCATCGACCCCGCCCTGCTGCGCGCCGGCCGCTTCGACCGCCAAGTCCTCGTGGACCGCCCGGACCGCAAGGGGCGCATCGAGATCCTCCGCCTCCATCTCCGCCCGCTCACTCTCGCCGAGGACGTAAAGCTCGAGGCTATCGCCGGCCTAACCCCCGGTTTTACCGGTGCGGACCTGGCCAACCTCGCCAACGAAGCTGCGGTGCTCGCCACCCGCCGCGGCGCCGATGCCATTGCCATGCAGGACTTCACCATGGCTGTGGAGCGGATCATCGCCGGCCTGGAAAAGCGCTCGCGCATCCTCGTCCCCAAAGAGCGCCGCACCGTTGCCTATCACGAGATGGGCCACGCCCTGGTGGCCATGGCCATCCCCGGCAGCGACCCGGTGCAGAAAGTGTCCATCATCCCGCGCGGGATCGGCGCCCTCGGCTACACCATGCAGAACCCCACGGAGGACCGCTTCCTCATGAGCCGGCAGGAGCTGGCAAACAAAATGTGCGTACTGCTCGGCGGCCGAGCAGCCGAGATGCTGTTGGGCGACGACGTCTCCACCGGCGCCGCCGACGATCTTACCAAGGCCACCGACATCGCCCGCGGCATCGTCCTGCGCTACGGCATGGACCCCCGCCTCGGCCCGGTCGCCTGGGACACCGACCAGGGCAGCCAATTCCTCCAACAGCAACCGGGCGCCTTCTGGCGCCAGCGCCGCTTCAGCGAGGAAACCGCCCGCGAAATCGATCAGGCAGTGCGCAGCCACCTCGAAACCGCGCTGGAACGCGCCGTCGCCATCCTGGGCGAGAACCGCCCAGCCCTCGACGAAGGCGCCGCCGCACTCCTGGCACATGAAACCCTCACCGCTGACGAAATCCCCCGCCCAAAGCCAGTGGCGCTTGCGGCTTGAGAAGGCCAAGGGGGTCCAGGGGGCAAAGCCCCCTGGTCTTACTCACTGCGCCTCCAGCGCCGACTGGAGCATCAGGGCAGCCGAGAGGCGGTCCACCACGCGGGCGCGCTTTTTGCGGCCGAGGTCAGCCTCCGAGATCAGGAAGCGGTTGGCTGTCGCGGAGGTCAGGCGTTCGTCCCACATGGCGGCCGGCAGGTTCGTTGCCTGCGAAAGCGCCAGCGCCCAGTCGCGCGCGGCTTGCGCCGCCGGACCGAAGCTGCCGTCCATGGACAGCGGCAACCCCACAATCAGCGCGCCCGCGCCTTCCTTTCGCGCAATGACGCTGATTTCCGCGGCGTTGTGCAGCAATTTGCCGCGCCGCAGGCTGCCGTAGGGCGAAGCCAGGGTCAGCCGCACGTCGGACAACGCGAGGCCGATGGTTTTGCTGCCGGGATCGATGCCGATCAGCCGCTGGTCCTTGCCGAGCCTGGCCCGCAGCTCGGTCAGGTTGAACAGGGGCATAGCGGCCGATATGCTCCCGCTTTTCCACCCCGCCAAGGATTTGTCATGTCGCTCGATCCTGCGACTGTCCGCCGCATCGCAGCGCTGGCCCGCATCCGCGTCGAAGACTCGGAGATCGAGAAGCTGCAAGCCGAGCTGAACGGCATCCTCGGCTGGATCGAGCAGCTCAATGAGGTGAACGTCGAGGGCGTCCAGCCGCTGACCGGCGCAGTGCACATGGCGTTGAAGATGCGGGACGATGTGGTGACGGATGGCGGCTATCCGCAGAAGGTGTTGTCCAACGCGCCGGAGCGGATCGGCGACTTCTATGCCGTTCCGAAGGTGGTTGAATGAGGCTCACCGACCAAACGCTGGCCGAGGCGCGGGACGGGTTACGGGGCAAGGCGTTCACCGCGCGGGAGCTGACCGAGGCGCATCTGGCGGCGATCGACGCGCTGAACCCGCGGCTCAACGCGTATATCACGGTCACCGCCGATCGCGCGCTGGCGCAGGCGGATGCCGCCGACGCGGCGCTCGCGAAGGGCGAAGGCGGGCCGTTATGCGGCGTCCCGCTGGCGATCAAGGATCTGTTCTGCACCGAGGGTGTGCGCACCACCGCGGGCAGCAAGATCCTGGGCCCCTTCGTCCCGCAGTACGAGAGCACGGTCAGCGCCAACCTGCTGCGCGACGGCGCGGTGTTCCTCGGCAAGTCGAACATGGACGAGTTCGCGATGGGCTCGTCCAACATGACCTCGGGCTTCGGGCCGGTTGAGAACCCGTGGAAGCGCAGGCAAGACAAAGATGCGGTGTTGGTGCCGGGTGGTTCCTCGGGCGGATCGGCCGCGGCTGTCGCGGCACGGCTGGCGATGGGCGCGACCGGGACCGATACCGGCGGCTCGATCCGCCAGCCGGCGTCGTTCTGCGGCATTGCGGGGTTCAAGCCGAGCTACGGAAGATGCAGCCGTTGGGGCGTGGTAGCGTTCGCCTCCTCGCTCGACCATCCCGGGCCATTCGGCCGGACTGTGCAGGATTGCGCCATCCTGCTGCGTTCGATGGCCGGGCATGACCCGAAGGATTCCACGAGCGTCGATGTGCCGGTGCCGGATTACGAAGCAGCCTGCCGCCGCAGCGTTGAAGGCTTGCGCATCGGCATTCCCGGCGAATATCGCGCCGAGGGCATGCCGGACGAAATCGAGGCACTCTGGCATCAGGGCGTGGCATGGCTGCGCGACGCCGGGGCCGAGGTCGTGGACGTGTCCCTGCCGCACACGAAATACGCCCTGCCGGCCTACTACATCGTGGCGCCCGCCGAGGCGTCCTCGAACCTCGCGCGCTACGACGGCGTTCGCTTCGGCCTGCGGGCTGACGGCCAGGAGCTGCGAGACCTCTACGAACACACCCGCGCCGCCGGCTTCGGCCCCGAGGTACGCCGGCGAATCCTGCTCGGCACGTATGTGCTCTCAGCCGGGTATTACGACGCGTATTATCTGCGGGCCCAGAAGGTGCGCTCGCTGATCCTGCGCGACTTCACCGAGGCCTTCGCGAAAGTCGATGCGCTGCTGACGCCCACGGCTCCCTCCGCTGCCTTTGCCCAGGGCGAGAACATGGACGATCCGGTGAAGATGTATCTGAACGATCTGTTCACCGGCCCCGCCGACCTTGCCGGCGTGCCGGGGATGTCGGTGCCCTGCGGGTTGGATGCCAATGGGCTGCCGCTGGGCTTGCAGGTGATGGGCAAGCCGTTCGATGAGGCAACCGTGTTCGCGGTCTCGGCAGCGCTCGAGCAGGCCGCTTGCTTTGACGCCTTGCCGACGGTCCGTGCGGGAGCCGAGCCATGACCTACACCCTCGAGGGCAAGACCGGCCCCTGGGAAGTGGTCATCGGCATGGAAGTCCATGCCCAGGTCATCAGCAAAGCCAAGCTGTTCTCCGGCGCCGCCACCGCGTTCGGCGCCGCCCCGAACACGCAAGTCAGCTTCGTCGATGCCGCGTTCCCAGGCATGCTGCCGGTGATCAACCGCGAATGTATCGCGCAGGCCGTGCGCACCGGCCTTGGGCTGAACGCGCGCATCAACCTGGTCAGCCGCTTCGACCGCAAGAACTACTTCTACGCCGATCTGCCCGCCGGGTACCAGATCAGCCAGTACCAGCACCCGATCGTCGGCGAAGGCACGCTGGAGGTCGAACTGGCGGACGGCAGCACCGGGCAGATCGGCATCACTCGCCTCCATCTGGAGCAGGATGCCGGCAAATCCCTGCACGACCAGCATCCGACCAAGTCCTTCATCGACCTCAACCGGGCCGGCGTCGCGCTGATGGAGATCGTCAGCGAGCCCGACCTGCGCTCACCCGAAGAAGCCGGCGCGTATCTGCGCAAACTGCGCAGCATCCTGCGCTATCTCGGCACCTGCGATGGCAACATGGAGGAAGGCTCGCTGCGTGCCGACGTGAACGTCTCGGTGCGCAAGCACGGCGAGCCCTACCGCACGCGTTGTGAAGTGAAGAACGTCAACTCCGTCCGCTTCGTGATGCAGGCGATCGAGGCGGAAGCGAAGCGCCAGGTCGAAGTCTGGGAATCCGGCAGCGCAGTCGAGCAGGAGACGCGTCTGTTCGATTCCGGGCGCGGGGTCGCACGGAGCATGCGCAGCAAGGAGGAGGCGCATGACTACCGTTACTTTCCCGACCCCGACCTGCTGCCCCTGGTTCTGGACGAAGCCTGGGTCGCCGAACTGAAGGCCACGTTGCCGGAACTGCCGGACGCCAAGAAACGGCGGTTCATCGCTGAATACGGCCTGCCGCCCTACGATGCCGGCGTTTTGGTGGCCGAGCAGACGATCGCGACGTTCTACGAAACCGTCGCCCGGGGCCGCAACGCAAAGCAGGCGGCGAACTGGGTGACCGGCGATCTGTTTGCCACCCTGAACCGCAGCGGCCGCACGATTGCCGACAGCCCGGTCAGCGCCGCCGCTCTCGGTAAGCTGCTCGACCTCATGGCGGACGGCACGATCAACGGCCGCATCGCCAAGGATGTGTTCGATGCAATGGCCGAGACCGGCAAGGACGCGGCGGCGATCATCGAAGAAAAGGGCCTGCGCCAGGTCACTGACACCAGCGCCATCGATGCTGCGGTGGCGCAGGTGCTGGCGGCCAATGCCGAGAAGGTCGCGGAATACCGAAGCGGCAAGGACAAGCTGTTCGGCTTCTTCGTCGGCCAGGTCATGCGGGCAATGGGCGGCAAGGGCAACCCTGCGCTCGTGAACGAAGCGCTGCGCCGGGCGCTGAACGCCTAGCCGGAATCCCTGAGCGACGCCCCGAGCGCATCCAGCAGCATCCCGGTGCCGTGCTCGCGGGAGCCCGCATCGTCGTAGCCGTCGAGGAACGCGCCCTGCTCGGTGACCACCAGCGCCGTTGCCCGGCTCTCCGCCCGCAACTGCAGCGTCGCCAGCGACACCGAGATCTTCTTCTCGTCGAGGTGCATCACATAACTATAAACCAGCCGCTCATTCGGAATGACATCGTGATAAACGGCGTCGAAGGTGGACACCACGCCACCCTCCCAACGCCCCTTCGCTCGCTCGCTGCCACCGACCCGCACATCCATGTGCCGCTCCAGCAGTTCCCAGCGGCCGGGCGGGCCGCCAAACCACTTGTCCTTGGCAGACTGCTCGGTCAGCGCCCGCCACACCCGCGCGACCGGCGCCTCATAGCGGCGCTCCAGGTGAAACGTGGCGTGCACCACCGAGCGCACCCCGGTCTCGCCGCCGCCGCGCATCCGCACGACCTCTTTCTCCAGCTTGTCGAGCGTCGTCCGCCATCCCTCCGGCGCGCCCGCCACCATCCAGGCTTTCGACGGGTCGATCAGCGTATAGGTCTGCACGACGTCCATCTGCGTCCCGCCGAGCGCGTTGGAAAAATCGACCTCGGTACGCGCCCCGAACAGCGCTGTTCCGGCGCCGTCGGTGATCCGCATGTCGATCACCAGCCGGCTATGCGACACCACTTCCACGAATGTGCCGCGGATCCAGTGCTCCTCGCCGGCCGGCGAGCGCATGCAGACCTCGAACGGACCGCCGACCCGCATCTCCACCCTGGCGTCCGGCACCGTGAAGGCTTCCGGGCAGAACCAGCGCTTCACATGCTCAGCCGAACCCCAGGCGTTGAACACCGTCTCCCGTTGCGCATGGAAGACGCGGGACAGCCGCAACGGCTTCCCCTCATTCACCTGAGCCATGCCCATCTCCTTCGTTTTCCAAGGTTTTCAGGTATGCGCCCAGGCGGTCGAGCCGGTTTTCCCACTCGATCCGCCTTGCGTTGATCCATTGCTCAGCGAGGCTGAGCGCCCCTGCTTCAATCGCGCAGGTGCGGACGCGGCCAACCTTCTCCGACCGCACCAAACCCGCGTCTTCCAGCACGCCGAGATGCTGCATCGCCGCCGGCAGCGACATCGGGAGCGGCCGGGCCAGTTCGCTCACCGGCGCCGGCCCCCGGCTTAGCCGCTCCATCATGGCCCGGCGCGCCGGATCGGCGAGGGCCTGAAAAAGCCGGTCCAGCCCGGCGCTTCGGTTAAGCATGCGCCTAACTATCGCGGACCCCGGATAGTTAAGCAATGACCTTAGTATCACGAGATGGTGTGAGCCCGACATTCTTGACCGAGGCGCCCGCTCGCGCCTCGACTGCCGACATGCGCGCACTTCGCTTCGAGCGGTCCGGCGATCCCTCCGTTCTGCATGTGGCGGACGTGCCGGACCCGGTTGCCAGTCCGGGTACGGTAGTGGTCGCGGTCCGGGCCGCCTCGATCAACCCCTCCGATGTCGGCAATGTTGCCGGACGATTTCCGCAGACCACGCTGCCGCGCACGCCCGGACGCGATTACTCCGGCGTCGTTATCGACGGTCCCGCCGAATGGAAAAATGCCGAGGTCTGGGGCACCGGCGGCGATGTCGGCTTCACCCGCGACGGCACGCATGCCGAGCGGATCGCCGTGCCGGTGGCCAGCCTGCGCCGCAAACCAGCCCGGCTAAGCCACGAGCAGGCCGCATCGATCGGCGTGACCTTCATGGCCGCTTGGTGCGGCATCGTCGAATACGCCGCGCTGCAGACGGGTGAAACCCTGGTGGTGACCGGCGCCGGAGGCGGAGTCGGCGGCGCCGGAGCGCAGATCGGCAAACGCATCGGCGCCCATGTGATCGGCATCGACCGCGCCGCGCCGCATCCCGACGCGCCGGTTCGCCGCGCCGCGGATGTCATCATCACGCCGCCGCAAGGCGAGGCCGCCAAGGCTGTGCGCGAGGCGACCGGCGGCCGCGGGGCCGATGTGGTTCTCGACGCGGTCGGAGGTCCGATGTTCGCGCAGTCGCTGGCGATTCTGGCCCCGCGCGGCCGGCTGGCGATCATTTCATCCGCCGGGCAGCGGCAGGTCAGCTTCGACCTTGTCGATTTTTACCATAACGAAACGCAGATGTTCGGCGTCGACACGCTCAAACGCGATCTCGTCGCCTCCGCGCGCATGCTTGAAGCGATCACGCCCGGCTTCGAGGACGGCAGCTTTCTGCCGCCGGTGATCGAGCGCGTCGTGTCCTTGACGGACGCCGCGGACGCGTACCGGCGCGTTGCCGAAGGTGCGCGCGGCCGCGTCGTGCTCGATCCAACGCGATCCTGAGCGGTTCGCCGCGTCCAGTTGACCCGCTGTTCCCGGCCGCCGTACCGTCTCTGAGAACGACAAGCGCAGGGACCGGCCAGATGTCCTTTTCCCTCACCCCGCTGACAGGGCATACCGGCGCCGAAATCCGCGGCATCGATCTGCGTGAGCCGGTGGACGAGGGCACCCGCAACGCCCTGAACCGCGCTTTCGTCACCCACCACGTCCTGGTCATCCGCGACCAGGATTTCACACCCGAGCAGTTCAAGACCGCCGCACAGGTGTTCGGCGCGCTGCAGCAGCACGACAAGCGCGCTCACCACGTGCCCGGGCATCCGGATGTGTCCTATGTCTCCAACGACGAGATCGTGGACGGCCGCCGCATCATTCCTGGTGAGACCTTCCACACCGACCATTCGAACCACCCGGCTCCCCCCAAGGCCACCACCTTGTTCGCCGTGGAACTGCCCTCGCACGGCGGCGACACGCAATACGCCAACATGCACCTGGCGTATGATGAGCTGCCGGAGGCAATGAAGCGCCGCATCGACGGGCTGCGCGCCAAGCACGTCTATCTCAGCAAATACAGCCCGCGCCCGCTCGGCGCGATCGACCCCGACAGCCTGCGCGCCCTGCCCCCGCCCGGCATCCATCCTATCGTGCGCACGCATCCGGAGAACGGGCGAAAGGCGCTCTATCTCAACCCGGTGCGCATGGAAGAAATCATCGGCATGCCGGATGACGACGCGCAGGCGGTGATCGCCGAGCTAATGACGCATGCGACGCAGAGCAAATACGAATACCGCCACCGCTGGCGTGATGGCGACATGGTTATCTGGGACAATCGCAGCGTCCTGCACCAAGCCAATCCGGATTACGACATGAACGAGCGCCGTTATCTCTACCGGCTGATGCTGAAAGGCGAGATTCCCGTCTGATGACCCCGGAATCCGCGCGCAACATCTCCTTCGTCGGCCACACCGACAACAACGGCCGCGGCGACTGCGTGCAGGTGATGGTGGCGCGCGGGCACGCTTATCTCGGCACGCGCACCAGCCGCGGCGTTAACGTCGTCGATGTCCGCGACCCGCGCGCGCCCCGCCTGGTCAACGTGCTGCCGGGACACAAGAACTCCTGGAGCCTGCATTTGCAGAGCGCCGACGACCTGCTCCTCGCCATTGAGGAGTTGGACATGAAGGCGCTGATGACCATGCGCGAGTACTACGGCGGTTCGCCCGACCGGGTGGACAGCCGGCGCTATGGAGTCCGCGGCGAGGATTTCACCGCGGGCATGCGCGTCTATGACATCAGCGATCCCGCCAATCCGCGTGCCATCGGCTTCCTGGACGTCGCCGGGCTCGGCCTGCATCGCATCTGGTGGACCGGCGGACGCTACGCCTATGCCTCGGCCCTGCTGGACGGCTTCACCGACCATATCCTGCTGATCATCGACCTTGCCGACCCGACCAAGCCGCGCGAGGCCGCCCGTTGGTGGATCCCCGGCATGAACGCCGATACCGGCGAGACGAAAACCTGGACGCATCGCGTCGCGCTGCATCACGCGGTGGTTGCAGACGATATCGCTTATGGAAGCTGGCGCGATGGCGGCCTGACGATCCTGGACGTGGCCGAGAAATCCGCACCGAAGCTGCTCGCGCATCGCACCTGGTGCCCGCCCTTCGGCGGCGGCACGCACAGCGCGCTGCCGCTTCACGACCGCGGTCTCTGCGTGGTGGCCGACGAGGCGACGCTGAACATCGACCAGGAGCAGATGAAGCGCATCTGGATGTTCGATATCCGCGAAAAGACGAACCCCGTCTCGATCGCCACCTTCCCCGTGCCCGTGGAGCAGGATTACGTGGCGAAGGGCGGCCAGTTCGGTCCGCACAACCTGCATGAGAACCGGCCCGGCTCGTTCCGCAGCTCCACCACAATCTTCGCGACTTACCAGAGCGCCGGCGTGCGGGTGTACGACATCGCCGATCCGTTCCGTCCGCGCGAGACCGGCTGGTTCGTGCCGCCGATGCCGACGCGGTGGATCGAGCCGCTCCGCGGGCGGGCGAAAATGCGCCACACCGCCGATATCTTCGTGGCCGAGGACGGGCTGATCTATGCCACCGACTACGATGCCGGGCTGTATATTCTGCAGTGGGACGGACGCAGCGAGACGGCTTGAAGCGATCACTCGCTTTGTCGAAGCGCTCGCCGGAAAGATGAACCAGAAGCGATCACGCTCTAAACATAGAACCGCAAGGCGTACTGAATCCTACTATCAGCGTTTGACCGCGAAGTTGCGTGCCATCGAACTGAAGAAACTATACAGCGCGTCCCCGGCGATAACCCCGGCACCAAACACCTGCATGCTCTCTACCGAAGCGACCTGCGGCAGACGCTCCCAAACCAGCCGACACAAGATGCCCGCCAGCACGGCCAAACCGGCTGCGGGAAACGGAATCAACAAGCCGGTCGCCAGCAGCACGCCCAACTGGCGCCGCGGACCGCCCAGGAACTGGATGATCGCGCCCGGTATGGCCCACAGGAACAGCGCCCAGGCCACCGCCGATGACGAGCCGGCCTTGATAGTCGCCACGTAGACCTTGGCCACCGGCGCCACCAGGCCGCGGGCAAAATACCCTTTATAGGACACGAACACCACAACGGCGGCAACCAGGAAGGCAAACATCGCGGCGAGCAACTGCTGGCGCCGCCCATCCCGCTCGAAACCGGGATCGGCGCCTTCACCCCGCAGCATGAACCCGGCCTTCAAGTCGTAGCCCATATCGGCGAACGCCGGACCGGTGGCGGCCGAAAAGCCCACCAGCAACGCCAGCGTCACCGGCGGAAACCCGATCAACATGCCGATCACCAGGCTGATCAGCGCCACGGCAAACGCGGGGAACCACCCGGAATGCATTGCGGCCAGGCCGACGATCAACTCATGCACGAGCGCGGCAAAGGCGGCATAGACCAAGAAACCGATGAGCATCCCGCTGGACAGCCCGTTCCAGATGCCCCCCGCGAGCGCAATCACCACAGCAATTGCCAAATAGGCCACCGCCCCGAGACCGAGCGAGCGGCGCACCTCTGCCGGCGTGCGGCTCCCGTCCGCCAGTCGCGCCTTGCCGCGGCGCAGGATGATGATGCCCACCTGCACCAGCGCCACGATACCGGCGCCGACCATCATCCCATGCGGGATGTAGGCCTTGGCGATGTCGCCGCCCGGCACCACCACGGCGAACACCGGGTTGTTGAACAGTTGCATGGAGTAGCCGCGCAGCAGCAGGCCCACCCCGAACATCGTCAGCGCCCAGATATTGCCGATGAAGGCCACACCGAAAGCCGACATCGGAATGCCAGCCAACCAGTTTCCGGCAATCCCGAGCAGCACGCCCATGCCCAGAATGCCCGCCTTGCGCCCGCCCTCATCACCGGCGCGGATTGCCTCCGCCGCTGCGGCCCCCGGCGGCCAGGCGCCGGTCGCCGGAAACACCTCCGAGTCGAACATCCGGTACAGCATGTATCCATCGAGCAGCATCGCCAGGAACACGCCCAGGAACATCGGCAGGATAAGGTCCGAGCGGCCCAGCACGAATGGAATGCCGATCGGCAGCAACAGGCTGTTGCCGGCGCCGAATGTGGCGGCCGAAATAGCGCTCTGCGCCAGGTTCTGCACGTGGACCGAGCGATAGCGGGCGAACCACGCCAGCGGCACGCGCGCCAAAATCATTCCCGCCAGCGCGCCGATCAGCGACGTGTTCGCGGTAATACCCAACGTGACGATCAGTTGCGCGCCGATGATCGCGCCTACCACGCAGAGCGGTGCGATCAGCACCAGCGCCGCCATCTCGAAGAAGCGCGGATGCGCGCCACGTCGGGGCACTGTTGACGGCCTGCTGGTGACGACATCGCTCATGGCCGGACTCCCCGGATGCTATTCCGCCGCTCGCCCCGCTGGATTGCGCAGCCCATACTCCCGACTCGCAGCCTCCGGCGAAACATAGCCTTCCACCACGTCCTGCTCCACCAACACGGCCGGCCGTTCGCGCGGTTCACCATACCCCGCGCCACCGGCGAGTTGGATCTCCACGACCTGATCAGTGCTCGTCAGTGTCACCAGCTCTCCCGTGCCGCAATCATGCACCACTTTGCCGGCAAAATCGCGCACGGCCCCATGCACGCCTCCGCCGGCATGACCGCCGCGCAGCCCCTCGACGGTCACCCCGACCCCTTCGGGATACACCGAGGCCAGGGTGGGCAGCCCATCGTCATGCAGCTTACGGAGCCGCGTGCGCACGCCCAATCCCCCGCGATGCCGACCCGGCCCGCCGGAATCGATGACGAAACTCTTCTCCAGCACCAGCACCGGCGCGCGCACCTCCATCAGCTCGACCGACGTATTGGCGGCCGAGGTCGGATACAGCAGCGCCGATTTGCCGTCGCCATGGGCCGAGCCGCCCTGCCCGGCGCCCATGAAGAAATGATCGGCATACACATGGCCGTCCGCATCGCGGCCATAGATGTTGACCGCCACCGGCAGGCCTGTGGCCGCTTGCACGCGGTCCGGCGCCGCCTCGGCCAGCGCACGGAAAATGTTGGGCGCGATATACCATCCCACTCGCGTCCGCAGGTTTACCGAAGCCGGCCTGTCGCAATTCAGCACCGAGCCCGGGGGTGCCTTCACCGTGAACGGCCGGTAACAGCCTGCGTTGCTGCGCACCTCGGGGCTCAGCATGCATTTCATCGGATAACAGGAATGCGCCGCCGTATAGCTGTAGGTGCAGTTGAGCCCGCCTTGCGGCAACTGCTCCGGCGCGCCGGCGAAGTCCAGTTCCACCGCATCGCCCTGGACGGTGATCCGCAAGGGATAGTGCAGCCGCTCGCCGAGGGGGTTGTTCCATATCTCCGAGCGGTACTCGCCGTCCGGCAAGGCGCGGATCGCGTCGCGCATCGCCCTTTCCGCCCTGGTCTGTACCACATGCGCGAGCGCGCGCAGGTCGTGCATCCCGTACTCGTCCATGAACGCGGTTAGCCGCTCCGCCCCGAGGGCGTTGGCGGCCACGAATGCGTGGATATCGCCCAGCACTTCCTCCGGTTTGCGCACATTCTCGGCAATCAGGCTCAGCAGGTCATGGTTCGGCTCGCCCGCGCGATACAGCATCATCGGTGGGATCTGAATCCCTTCTTCGTAGATCTCGCGGGCGCGCAGACTGTCCTTCGTGCCGCCAATGTCGCCGACATGGCCGACCGTGCCGGTTAACGCCACCAACACGCCATCGCGGAACACCGGCGTCACCACGGCGATGTCGAACAGGTGTCCGGCGCACAGCCAGGGATCGTTCGTGATCAGCACGTCGCCTTGTCTCAGCGTATCGGCCGGAAACCTCGCCAGCAGCGCCTTCACCGCGCGCGGCAGCGTCAGGTTGAACACCGGCATTGCCCGCGGCGAATGAGCCAGGCTCTCTCCCCTCGCATCCAGCAGGTCGCAGGCGAAATCCTGCGCCTCGGAGACGATCAGGCTGAAGGCGGTGCGGCAGATCGTTTGCCACATCTCCTCCACCACCGTGACGAGGCGGCTCCACATGATTTCGAGCGATACCGGATCCGCCTCGATCAACGCCGCCGCCGCATCGAGCGGCGTGCCGACAGTCACAAGCGCGGCCGGCGCTGCCGGCAATGCGATGTCGATCGCCAATGCCCCGCTCGCATCCACTCGCGCCGTATCGCCGGGCAGGATCACGGTGGTCGCCTCGCGTTCTTCGATAATCGCCGGCCCCGCGATCACCGCGCCTCGGCCCAGGGCGTAGCGGTCATAAACCGGCGTATCGATGAAGCCATTCGAGAAGAACGCCGCGCGTCTGCCCTTCAGCGCCTCGCCACCGCTCCCGGCCGGCTCAGTCAGCGACAGGGGCGGTAATTTCCCGCGGCAACGTACGCGGAAGGAGATCGCCTGTATGCCCACCCCTTCGTAAACCGAGGTGTAGCGCGCGGCATAAGCGGCAGCGAAAGCGTCACGGATCTCCGGGATCCGCTCGTCCGGTACCGCACCTGCCGGCAGCGCTACCGTAATCTCGTGCATCTGGCCTTCCAGCCGCATATCGGCCGAGCGCTCGGTGACGATATCGCCCGCAACGACCCCGGCAGCCAGCAGCTTCTCGCGCGCCTCCGCTTCCAGCGCGGCCAGAATCGCACCGATCGTCGCCGCGGCATCTGGCGCGGCGAGCCGCAGCGGATGGCTGCGCACCTGCTCGAACGACAACGGCGCGGCGAGGAATCCCAGCGCCGAAGCGGCGCCGGAAGCCGGCGGGACCAGCACCTGCCGCACGCCCAGGATGCGCGCGACCTCCGCCGCATGTGCCGGACCGGCGCCGCCGAACGCCACCATCGCGTAGCGGCGCGGGTCTTTGCCCTTCTCGACGATATGGATTCGCGCCGCGGCCGCCATGTTCTCCACCACCATGCGATGGATGCCCCAGGCGGTCTCGACCGCATCCAGCCCAAGCCGCGCGCCGACCTCGGCCAGCGCACGTTCGGCGGCGCCGCGATCCAGCGCCATGCGGCCGCCGAGGAAGAAACCGGGATCATAATATCCCAACAGCAGACAGCCATCCGTGACCGTGGGATCGGTCCCGCCCCGCCCATAACAGGCCGGCCCCGGATCGGCGCCGGCCGAGCGCGGGCCAACCCGGAGTAGCCCCACCTCGTCGATGGCCGCAATCGACCCGCCGCCGGCGCCGATCTCGATCATGTCGATGACCGGCGCCTTGATCGGCAGGCCCGAGCCCTTCTTGAAGCGATGCACCCGCGCCGCTTCCATGATCGGCGCGATCTCGGCCCGTCCGTTCTCGATCAGGCAGGCCTTGGCGGTCGTGCCTCCCATATCGAATGAAATTACATCCGCCTTGCCGGCCGCGGCACCGAAAAACGCCGTCGCCAGCCTGCCGCCCGCCGGTCCGCTTTCCAACAGCCGGATGGGAAACACCCGCGCGGTTTCCGGCGACAACAGTCCGCCGGCGGAGTGCATCAACGACAGCGTCCCGCGAAAGCCCCCCGTATGCAGCTCGCGCTCCAGCTTGCCGATGTAGCGCTGCATCAGCGGTTGCACGTACGCGTTGGCGCAGGTGGTGGCGCAGCGTTGGTATTCCCACAGCTCGGCGACCACCTCGGAGGAGAGCGACACGGCAACATGCGGCAACGCCGCGCGGATGACCGCCGCCGCCTGCCGCTCATGCACCGGATTGCGATAAGCGTGCAGGAAACAGAGCGCGATCGCCTCGACGCCGTCGGCCGCCAGACGCTGTGCGGCGGCACGCAATTCTGCAGCATCCAGCGGCGTGATCACGCGACCGTCGCGATCCATGCGCTCGGCCACTTCCAGCCGGTGCAGGCGTGGCACGATCGGTTCCGGGAATCGCAGGAACAGGTCGTAAATGTCGTAGCGCTGTTCCGTGCCCATCTCCAGGATATCGCGGAAGCCGCGCGTGGTGATCAGGCCGGTTCGCGCACCGCTGCGCTCGATCAGCGCGTTGGTTACTAACGTGGTGCCGTGCACGATGTCGCTGATATCCGCGAGGCGCAGATCGGCGGCGGCGAGCAGTTCGTCCAGGCCGGCGAGCGCGCCGAGCGACGGGTCGGCCGGGGTGGTGAGGCATTTGTGCAACCGGATCTCCGACTGCTTGGTGTCCAGCAGGATGAAATCCGTGAAGGTCCCGCCGATGTCGAAGCCGATTCGGTAGCGGCCGTTGGGCATGGATTGGTCAGTCCTTGTCGAACCGAGCTACGCCGCTCGTGCCATTCTGCGCCGAGCCATCTCCAGATCGTGCGCCGTCTGCAGGTTCATCCAGAACTCGGCACTCGTTCCGAAACGCCCGGCGAGCAACAGCGGCGTCTCGGCGGTGACACTTCGCTCGCCGCCAAGGATGCCTGTCACGCGGTTCGGCGGAATGCCAAGTTCGCGAGCCAGCGCCCGCGCCGACAGTCCGAGCGGCTGCATGAACTCCATCCGCAGCACCTCGCCCGGCGTTACCGGTGGTAGAGTCTCGCCCGTGGTCACATCCGACAAATCAGCACGATAGAGTTCATCGCGATGGATCAGTTCGGCCATAGCAACCCCCTGTGATAGTCCACAATCCCCACCTCCCTACAGGTGCCCGCAGGGTGCATCATTGGCGGGTACCGCCACCCCGGCGGGGCGATTGTCATTTCACCAGCCGTTTGACAAGCCGTGCCCAAGACCCGGACTTGAACCTGCCGGACGCATTGATGTCGAGACGCGCGAACATGGGTCACTCAATCACGTCGTGAACCACGCGGCCAAACAGCGATCAAGCTCTACGTCCGCATCTGACGCACGCGCGCTCGCCGCCCGCACCATGCCGGACCGGCAGGGGCACACACCTGACGCTCCGGTAATGGTCGTCGGGAAGGATTATCGCGTCGGCCGCGGCAATCTGAAAGCGATCGGCAATGAGGCGGACGAACGCCGGCTGGTGGAGCAGCCGGTCAGCCCGGATGACGAAGCGTCGCGTCGCACAATCATAGAGAACGCGGCCCCGGGGCCATTCCTCATATTCCGACCAGACCGGCACGATCGGAATGCCGGCCTCTCGCAACGCCCGGGCGCCGCGGCGCGCGAGTTCCGACCAGTACTCGAGATGGCCGGTGTCAACCGTCAGCATCTCGCCGCAGGGCTCGGCCTGCTCCGTCGGAACGGCATCGTTGAGATCGAGATCGGTCTCGGCAATCCAAACTTGCCGGCGCGTTCCTTCACCGCCGCACAGATCCGGCAGGCCATCACCGCCGCCCGGGCGCGAGAGGAGGCGGCGCGTCGTGGCCGGCCGGCGCGGGCGCACTGAGCGGGAGTGTTTCGAAGGAGCCGATCGATGTGGTGGTGCTGCAGTTCGCGCCGGAGACGGCGGAGGATGGGCGGGTTGGTTGTTTCATCCGTCGCAGAGCGCGGTGCAGGAGGCGGATGGGTTCACTGACCGTGCGCTTCCGCGCTTGCGACGTGCAGGAGATGTGCAGGCATCTTTTTACGTGGGGGAACCGCAATTTCCATTGTGATGCCGGACCCGTTGCGTGCGATGATGGCGAACTTAGCCCTGGCTGCGACAGAGCGGCATGAAGCGCCTTTCTCTGATCGAATGCCACGTAATATCGCGTCTGAGCAGCGCACGTGCGCAGAAGAGGGACGCCCTTGAACGAATCTCCACCACCGGCTACGGTCCGAACGAAAGCGCGCAGTGCGCGTGCCGTGATGAATATCCATATGGCTGAAATGACGAAGAGCAGTGCAAGGTGACTCATGCACGACAGACTGAATTTCTTTGAACCATGGAAGAACCTTCCTCCTAACCACGAGAACCAACTTACCCGAGCGCTCCTGGTTGTCCTGCGTTATTGCCCGATAGCGCACCAGGCGTGGCTCTCTCTGATCGAGAGCAAGCTGCTCCTACACTCCCTCGCGCCTGCCGCCTTCGACACGCAGCAGAGTACCGTTCTAACGCGTGAAGATCAGCCCGCAACTCACGAACCTATAAAGGGTACCAGTGTCCTCTGCTTAGCCGATGTTGCTACCGATCCACCGGCCACCGTTTTGGAATCTGACCGCGGTCAGGTGCTTGATGGCATCATCCGCTACGGGGACGAGGCGGTGATTGTGCTAAAGTCCAAGTTAGGCGGGTATGGCGGCGATTGGCAAGCGGGCAATATAAATCTTCTTGGCCAACCGGTGGTTTTTGAAGGCCCTGTTCGAAAAATATCTTGGCGCGATGTCCTTGCCGCATTCACTGATATTGCTAGCGAGACGCGCGGGTTGGTTGGTGGTGCCGAGCGAATTTTAGGGAATTATCCGCTTGACATACCAAGCCCAATAGGTAGAATGGCGCCATCAACGAGGTAAGGCGCCATGGCTAGTAAGCCCCGCGAAACTGTCGATCTGACGAACCCGATTTTCCACGACGAGACCAAGGCGCGCGAGCACCTAGAGAGTCTGCTTTGGCCCCATGGTCCCGTGTGCCCCCATTGCGGCACGATCGGCCAAGCCACGCTCATGAAGGGCAAAAGCACACGCCCCGGCCTCTACAAGTGCCGGGCCTGCCGCAAGCCGTTCACCGTAACCATGAAAACCGTCATGGAGCGGTCGCACATCCCCGTGACCAAGTGGGTGTTGGCCGCTCAACTCATGGCGTCCAGCAAGAAGGCTATGAGCGCGCATCAACTCCACCGGATGCTCGGCACAAATTATGAGACCGCTTGGTTCTTGTTCCATCGGCTTCGTGAAGCGGCAGCAGGCGTCGATACGTCAGGCCCTTTAGGCGGCACGAATGAGGTTGTCGAAACCGACGAAAGCTACATCGGCGGCAAAGCGCGCAACAAGGCGTTCGGCGATCCGCCGCCCAAAGTGGCCGTTCTTACCATGGTCGAACGTGGTGGCCGCGCCCGCTCCCGCCGTGTGGCTGACGTGACCGCCAAGACCCTGCGGGATGTGATCGTGCGCAATGCCGACCGCAAATCATGGATTATGACGGACGAAAGCCCCGTTTATCCCGGCATCGGCAAGGAATTTTTTGGACACGGCACGGTCAACCACAGTGCGGACGAATACGCACGGCTCGGCGGCTTCTACACGACCAACTCCGCGGAGAGCTTTTTCGCGCTGTTGAAGCGGTCGGTTTACGGGCAATTCCACCACATTTCGGAAGCTCACCTACACCGCTACCTTGCGGAAGCAGACTTCAAGTTCAACCACCGCACGGCGCTAGGCTACGGCGACGCGGAGCGGGCCGCTGCGCTGCTGGCAAGCGGTTGATGTATCGACAGCCTCGTCAAGCCGGTCACGCCTAAGCAAAAGGCGGTAGCATTTCGGCGGTGGCGTAAACGGAAGGAAAGCGATCGATGAGCGAAAGCGGGACCGCTATTGCCGCCTTTGCGTTAGCCTCAGTGGTCCTTAACCGGCTGCGATCGAAGGGGATTCTTGATCAGGCAGAGATCGTGGAAGTGCTGGATCAATGTATGCTGGTAATGGAAACTCTTGGGCTAGACAGCGCCGCAAGAAAGCACGCTCATTCGCTGATTGAGACCACGCTTCAGGGTTACGGCGCGGGCGCTCGCCGCGAATAATCCCAAGCGCCAATCTGGCAGCCCATTCCAACTCTTCCATATAGCTAGCCTTCTCGATGGCCCGGGCTGCACGACCGCCCCTTCTTCGGACTCGACTCTTTCTTCCGCTTAGGCGACGTTCTCCCGCCGCTCTCCCGCTTGGGGCGCGGTTGGGGAGGGGTCTTCAGCAGCCGCAAGAGCATCGCATCCCGGCGCCGTTCGTCGCTTCCCTGATTATTCATGAGCAGAGGATAGCATGACGGCAGCACAAAGGAAGAGGATTGGGTTCGATCGCTTCACTGAGCCTCAGTTTGAACCGTATGTTAAGGCGATCGGACAATTAGCCCTTGCGTGGAATTCTTTCCATGAGGTTCTTGGCTGGACGTTTGAAGTTCTAATAGCCGGCGCCATCCATTCGACAGACAATTACAAAGGGCAGCAGGTGAGGCAGGCGTGGCATGTTCTGAATTCTGATAGAGACAAACGCAGACTTCTGCGGGCCGCAGCAGCTAACCTTACAGAAATTGAAAAAGAGAACTTCCCAGATTTCCCCTCCGATGTAAAATGGATATTGGATCGCGGTGACGAGCTAGAGGATATGCGAAACAACGTGGTGCACTCCCCATTAATGTTGATCTCTTCGAAGAAGCGCCGCTGGGGACTTAGCCCGGCACTTGGAATGCCAGACTATATAGTTCCACAGTGGCTACTTGGTAACCGAAGAGCACTCAACCTACAACAGTTGCTTGAAAAGAATAAGGAGCTTCTTGCAGAGTTCAGGTGGTGCCGCGACGCGATCCTGATTTGCCGAGATTTTATGGTTCATGCTAACCGATCATGGACTTCCGCACGCTATCCATGGCCAAGAAGACCTTCTTTGCCACCTCGGATGGCGAAAAAAAACCAACCCCGTCGCCAACTCCATTCTCAGACAGCAAAACGCTGACGCCAGCATCAACCATCGCTGGCGTCATCTCAATCGCATCAGTCTCAGCCGCCGGCCTGTCACGCCGACCATCATCTATATCTTGATCGTGGTATGTCAAGCGGATAATTCCCGAATTTTACTCACCGACTTCCTGGACTTCGTTGACAGGAATTTCGCGTATTTGGGACCCTTCAACACGCTTCGACGGTGTGAAGCGGAGCCTTCCCGTGTAGGCAGGCGACTTAATATGGTCTTGAGCGAAGTGCTTGGAAGTGATGCTCCAACTCTTCCGGGCAGACATTTGGCCGTGGCTCTTGCCCGGCTCAACTATAACGAAAAGGAACGGACCGTAGAACTGGCAATGTGGCCCGCTGACACGTTGCAGCAGGCGCGTGTCTTCTACAAGAAACCAGACGCGATTGAGCGACTTCTCATGCTAACCAACGATCAGTGGAGTGTTTGGCCAAACTTCCACTTCGGTTTCATGGCTGCGGGCTTTTGCTGGACGACAACGACCTTACCCGTCGCTGAGTATATGTCATACTGGAGGGATAATATCGACAGTGTGGTGCAAATCCCTCGCTCAAACTGGAACGATAATTGGGATATGTTGGTGAAAGCAAAAATCGTCGAGTTTGCCGAACGATCAGGTTTCGACAACGATTTCACCAATACCCAGCGGCCCACAGCCACTCCGAGACCAGGACTTGCATGTGTCTTCACTTGGAGTTTTGATGAAGCCGAACGTCTAGACTCCTCCAGAAAGTTCACGATAGCTGTTAAAGATCGTATTAATCAGCTACTTGGTGCCCTGGACGAGGAGGCGCTGGGTTGACGAATTTAATGAGTAAGGGACCGGCAAGCCGCCGATTAAGCAGGCATCAGATCTTTATGCGCTCTACCTCTTCGAGCGTGATCTTATTCCCAGTCCGATCGTACAGCTTGGTTGTGCGCGGGCTTTTGTGTGCGGCCATAACCTGCGCGTTTCAGTGACCCGCCTTCCTCGGGATGGACTATGATCCCCGTCGCGCAGAAGGTGTGGCAACCGATCCGGACCTTCACGCCAAGTGGCGCGGCAAGACCTGCCGTGGACCGCGAGGCGCGGCCGTGCAGTCACGCATCCAGCGGCTTCCGCTATACCTCCAAACTCCCGATCGCCCCAGAGCCAGCCCACTTCAGCTGATCCCCCGGTCCGCCATCGCACGAACCACGGCCGGCTTCACCAGAAACCGCACGATCAGCACCAGCGCCACCACCAGGACCACCGCCGGCGCATGCGCCAGAAAAAGCGACTCACCAACCGGAAAACAAAAGACGATCGCCACCCTCCCCGCCGCTTCCGCAAGCATCAGCAGACCCGCCAGCACGCACGCAAGCCGCATGCTCCGACGCAAGGACGCCTGCTCCTCCCAGGCGCGTTTCCATCGCGCGGCACGTTCCGCCGACCCGCGCGCGATCAGCGGCTCCAAAGCGGCGTACAGGGCCCGCCGGCTGGCGGAAATTGCCAGAAGATAAGCTCCAAGCGCCGAGGAGACGATCGCCGGCTTCAGCAAGACCACGCGCGGATCGCGCGTAGCGAACGCCAAACTGCCCGTCAGCGCGAACATCACGCACAGAACGATCGGCAGCCGGCGCACGCGTCGCTCGATCGCAAGGGATATCACCGCATCGGCCGCCGCCACGCCGCCCCCGGCGAGCAGGGCCCGGCAGATCGCCGACGCCAACCGTTCGCAAACCGTAATACGCGACGATCGGCGCAACCACGTCGACTAGAAACGGTCTCAGCCGGCGCAAAGCTTCGCTGCGCTTCATGCCGCCCCCAGGCGGATGGGCTTGCACATGGACGGTCAAGGTCACGGAATAACACCTCGACTCCCCGCTCTCCAGGCGCCATCTCTGCCACCCTCAGGAGCCCCGCATGTCCGCCACCCTGCTTCGCACCACCGCCCCCGTGCTGTTCATCCCCCAAAAACAGCCGGCGAAGCCGCACACGCGACAGTTGAATGTCGTCTCCGACTACGCCCCCTCCGGCGACCAGCCCACCGCCATCGCCGAACTCACCCAGGGCGTGAACCAGGGCGAGCGCGACCAGGTGCTGCTCGGCGTCACCGGCTCGGGCAAGACCTTCACCATGGCGAAGGTGATCGAGGCGGTGCAGAAACCCACCCTGATCCTCGCCCCCAACAAGACCCTCGCCGCCCAGCTCTACGGCGAGATGAAGAACTTCTTCCCCGACAACTCGGTGGAATATTTCGTCTCCTACTACGACTACTACCAGCCGGAAGCCTACGTGCCCCGCACTGACACCTACATAGAAAAAGACGCGCAAATCAACGAGCAGATCGATCGCATGCGCCACTCCGCCACCCAGGCGCTGCTCGAACGCAACGACGTCATCATCGTCGCATCAGTCTCCTGCATCTACGGCATCGGCTCGGTCGAAACCTATGCGCGCATGGTGGTCAAGCTTGAAACCGGCGGCCGCATCGACCGCGACCGGCTGGCGAAAGCCCTGGTTGAACTGCAATACCGCCGCAACGACCAGGCATTCCAGCGCGGCACCTTCCGGTTGCGCGGCGAGATCATCGACATCTTCCCTAGCCATTATGAGGACCGCGCCTGGCGTGTCAGCCTGTTCGGCGACGAGATCGAGGCCATCCACGAATTCGACCCGCTCACCGGCGAAAAAGCCGCGGCACTCGACGCGATCACCGTCTATGCCAACAGCCACTACGTCACGCCGCGCCCGACCCTCCACCAGGCCACCATCGACATCAAAAAAGAACTGAAGCTACGACTCGACGAGCTGGTCGCCGAAGGTAAGCTGCTGGAAGCCGAACGCCTGCAGCAACGCACCACCTTCGACATCGAGATGATGGAAACCACCGGAAGCTGCAAGGGGATCGAAAACTACTCGCGCTACCTTACCGGCCGTCGCCCCGGCGATCCGCCGCCCACCTTGTTCGAATACCTCCCCGAAAACGCGCTGCTCATCGTCGATGAATTGCACGTCACCGTGCCGCAGCTCGGCGGCATGTTCCGCGGCGACTTCAACCGCAAATCCATCCTCGCCGAATTCGGCTTCCGCCTGCCCTCCTGCGTCGATAACCGCCCCCTCAAGTTTGAGGAATGGGAAACCTACCGGCCGCAAACCATGTTCGTCTCCGCCACGCCCGGCCCGTGGGAGATGGAACGCACCACCGGCGTCTTTGCCGAGCAGGTGATCCGTCCCACTGGCCTGATCGATCCAGTGGTCGAAGTCCGTCCGGTCGAAAAACAGGTCGATGACCTGCTTGCCGAATGCCGGACGATCGCCGCGCTCGGCGGGCGCGTACTCGTCACCACCCTGACCAAGCGCATGGCCGAGGACCTCACCGAATACCTGACCGAGCATGGCGTAAAGGTGCGCTACCTCCACTCCGATATCGACACGTTGGAGCGCATCGAGATCATCCGCGACCTGCGCCTCGGCGTCGTCGATGTCCTGGTCGGCATCAACCTGCTGCGTGAGGGCCTCGACATCCCGGAATGCATGCTGGTCGCCATCCTGGACGCCGACAAGGAAGGCTTCCTCCGCTCCGCCACCTCATTGATTCAGACCATCGGCCGCGCCGCCCGCAACATCGACGGCCGCGTGATCCTGTATGCCGATACGATGACCAACAGCCTGCGTCGCGCGATCGAGGAGACCGAGCGCCGCCGCAACAAGCAGCGCGCCTGGAACGAGGCGCACGGCATCACGCCGCAATCCATCCGCAAACAGATCGGCAACGTGCTCGCCTCGGTGTACGAGCAGGACTACGTCACCGTCGCCCCCGTCGCCGATGCCGGCCCGGCGGAATTCGTCGGCAAAGACCTCAAAGCCTCCATCGCCGAGCTGGAGAAACGTATGCGAGCCGCCGCCGCCGATCTCGAATTCGAGGAAGCCGCCCGGCTACGCGACGAGATCCGCCGGCTGGAAGCCCTCGAACTCGGCCTCGAGCCGCCGCCGGTTGCCAGCGCCGCGTTGCGCCCGCGCAAGGACCGCACACCCGAACCGCTAGGCCCGGGTGGGGGCGGCTATGACCCCGCCAAGCGCCGCGGTGGTCCGCGCCGCCGACGTGGCCCATAATTACCTCCACAACGGATCGACCGGCCCCCGCCCGTCCAGCACCGCGGCAATATTATCCAGCGCCCGGAAGCTCATGGCGTTGCGCGTCTCACCGAACCGCTGCCGATATGCGGCAACAGAATCACGTTCGGCAGATCGCGAAACCGCAAATCGTAATCGGGCTCCGAGCGGAACACGTCCAGCCCGGCGCCCAACAGATGCCCGCAAGTCAGCCCATCATACAGCGCGTCCTCGTCCACTAGCGAGCCGCGCGCGACATTCACCAGCACCGCCCCGCGCGGCAGCAGCGACAATGCCGCCGCATCGATGATCCGGTCTGTCTGCGCATTTGCCGGCGCGGGCAACGACAAGAAGTCGCAGTACGGCAGCATCTCCCGCAAATCGGCGAAGTGACGAGCTCCGCACTCCCGCTCCGCTGGCAGCCGTCGCGGCTGATGATACAGCACCGTCATGTCGAATCCGCGCGCGCGTTTCGCCATTGCCTGGCCGATCCGGCCCATGCCCAGAATGCCCAGCCGCTTGCCGCTGACCCGCACACCCAGCAGGTCGCCCTGACCGATCCGGCGTCGCCAGCCCGCCCGCATGATCGCGTCGTATTCGTGCGCCCGCCGCGCCGCCGCCAGCAGCATCATGAGCGCAAAATCTGCGGTGCAATCCGTCAGCACGCCGGGCGTGTTGGTTACGATCAGCCCGCGCGCCCGCGCCGCCGCTACATCGATATGGTCGTAGCCCACACGCTGCTGGTCGCTCCCACCTTTACACTCGCCGGCAGGCGCGCGATCACATTCGCCCGCAGCGCAGCGTGTTGGCAAACAGGAGCGCTTCAGCCCGATGACCCTCCGCTGCGCGCACCACCTCCTCCGGGCCCATGTCGTCGGCTCCCTCATGCACCAGCGCGTCGAATTCGACGCGCGCGCGGGAGATGACGTCGCCGGGCAGCAATGCGGCGACGAGAAGTTTTGGCTGCATGTCGGGACACCCCATGCCGGAGAAACATTTGCCGCATCCCTTCCCCGGCGATCAAGATATACCGGGCCCAGAGGCCGGACCTCCCCAAACCCCGGAGAACGCGATCAGAATGCAGAACACCGATCGAGACCCGCTGCTGCAGCCGCTGCGGCTCAAGCACCTCGTCCTCAAGAACCGCATCATGAGCACCAGCCATGCCTGCGGTCTCGAAGAAGGCGGCATGCCCAAGGAGGCCTATCAGGCGTATCACGAAGCCAAAGCGCAGGGCGGGATCGCGCTCACGATGTTCGGCGGATCGTCGAATGTCGCGCCGGATTCACCCAACGTGTTCCGGCAACTGAACGTCGGCACTCATGAGATCATCCCCTGGTTCCAGCAGTTTGCGACGCGCATCCACGCCCATGGCGCGGCGCTGATGTGCCAGATCACGCATCTCGGCCGGCGCGGCGAGCCCTATGCTTCCAGCTGGCTTCCCACCATCGGGCCGTCGCCGCTGCGCGAAACCCTGCACCGCAGCTTCCCGAAGGAGATGGATGAGCACGACATCGCCCGGGTCGTGAAAGCCTTCGGCGCGGCGGCGCTTCGTTGCAAGGAAGGCGGGCTCGACGGCATCGAGACCCATGCCGGCGGCCATCTGATCGGCCAGTTCATGTCGCCCAAGACGAATCAACGGACGGACCGCTTCGGCGGTTCTCTCGCCAATCGCTGCCGTTTCGGACTGATGGTTCACGAAGAGATCCGCCGCCGTACCGGCGACGACTTCGTGGTCGGGCTTCGCCTCGTCATCGACGAGCATGACGAACAGGGCCTCTCGTTCGAAGACTGCGTGGAAATTTCCCGCCTCTTCGAAAGCGCGGGTGTGCTCGACTTTTTTAACGCCAATTACGGCCGCATCGACACCGAGCTGGCGCTTGCGGTGGACAGCATGCCAGGCATGGCCTCGCCTATTGCGCCCTGGCTCGCCCGCGTCGCAGATTTCAAGCGGCAGGTGAAACTTCCCGTCTTCCACGCCGCCCGCATCACCGATATTGCCACCGCGCGGTACGCCATCCGCGAGAGGCTGCTCGACATGGTGGCGATGACCAGGGCGCATATCGCCGATCCGTCCATCGTCGCGAAAATCACAGCCGGAGAGGAACGTCGAATTCGCCCCTGCGTGGGCGCCACGCATTGCCAGTCGCAATACCGCCCGCATTGCCTGCACAACCCTTCCTCCGGCCGCGAGCTCACCCTGCCGCACGCCATCCCTGCCGCGTCCGGACCGCAGCGCAAAATCGTTATCGTCGGCGGCGGCCCCGCGGGCCTGGAGGCCGCCCGCGTCTCCGCCAAACGGGGCCATGCCGTCATGCTGTTCGAGGCGGCCTCGCGCCCCGGCGGTCAGGTGCTGATGGGAACACAAGCGAGCTGGCGCAAAGATCTTATCGGCATCATCGACTGGCGCGCTCGCGAGCTCGAACGGCTCGGCGTTGACGTTCGCCTCAACCACTTCGCCGAACCCGACGACGTTCTCGCCGAACAACCCGACGCGGTGATCATCGCTACCGGCGGCACGCCCGATCTCGACTGGCTCCCCGGTGCGGAGCATTGCACCAATGCCTGGGACGTGCTGACCGGCAGCGTGTCGCTAGGCTCGGAGATCATCGTTTACGACGGCACCGGCCGACACCCCGCGGCGCAGGTCGCGGAACTGGCGGTCGCTCAGGGGCGCGACGTTTCGTTGGTTTCGATCGACGCGCAGCTCGCGCAGGAACTCAGCTACGCAGAGCGCGCCATCTGGAAGCGTCGGATTTACGGCCTCGGCGTCCCGACGACTTTCGACCACGAGTTGGAGAAGGTCGAGCGTCGCGGCAACCGAATCATGGCGACGTTCCGCAACCTGTTGACCGAGGCAACGGTGCAGCGCAGCGCGGGCCAGATCATCGTCGAACACGGCACCCGCCCGGCAGCGGAGCTCTACAACGCGCTCAGGCCCCGCTCATCGAATGACGGCGTCACCGACATCGATGCGCTCCTTCAGCTTCAACCCCAGCCGCGCCCATCCGATGGCTTCGAACTGCACCGTATCGGCGACGCCGTAGCCAGCCGCAACATTCACGCCGCCGTGCTGGACGCGATGCGGCTCTGCCGCGCGCTGTAATACGCAACCGCCCCTACGAGCGACTGCACGCGCCAGTCCACCTCTCCCTTCGGGAGAGGTCGGTTCGCGAAGCGAACCGGGTGAGGGTGCCCGCCGGGCTGCGTTGCGAAACCGGCCCACTCCCGCCACGCTGGCCCGACCCGCACGCCGGAGCCCGAAATGGCCGCCACCCCGACACCCGATACCGACCTCGCCACGCGGCTGTTCGCCGCCTTGCACGAAAAGACCTTCGACGGCACCGGTGTCACGCGTGACGCCTACGGCCCCGGCGAGCAGGCCGCGCACGATCTGGTCCGCGCCACCGCCGAAGGGCTGCGCCTGCACACCGAAACCGACGGCGCCGGCAACCTCTACATGACGCTGCCCGGCCAGCAGCGCGACGCGAAACAGATCGTGCTCGGCAGCCATCTCGATTCAGTCCCGCACGGCGGCGACTACGACGGCGCGGCCGGCGTGCTGGCCGGCCTGGCGACAGTCGCCGGGATGCAGAATGCCGACTTCACCCCACGCTGCGACATCACCGTCGTCGCTATCCGCGCCGAGGAGGCGGGCGCCTGGTTCCCCCTCTCCTACCCCGGCAGCAAGGCCGCGCTCGGCCGCTTGCCGCCAGCCGCGCTGGAGATACGCCGCCTGGACACAGGACGGACACTCGCCGAGCACATGCGGGCGCAAGGCTTCGATCCGGATGCCGCTCGCGCCGGCCAGGCCCGCCTCACCAAGGACAACACCGCCGCGTATTTGGAGCTGCATATCGAGCAGGGCCCCGTGCTGGATGCCGAAGCAATCCCGATCGGGATCGTCACCGGCATTCCCGGCGCACGCCGGCTTCGGCAGGCCCGCGTCATTGGCGAATACAACCATTCCGGCGCGACGCCCCGCCGCTATCGTCGCGACGCCGCCATCGCGCTCGCCGAGCTGGCGAACCGGCTGGACGATCACTGGGCCATCCTTGAAGCCAAGGGCCACCAGCTCGTCTGCACCTTTTGCGTGCTCGCCACCACCGAGCAGGCCGGCTTCACCAAAATCCCCGGCGAGGCCCGGTTTCAGCTCGACATTCGCAGCATCGAGCGCGCCAGTGTCGATGCCATGTTCGCCGAGTTGCACCGCCTCGTGCCCCTCATCGAAGCCCGTCGCGGCGTGCGCTTCGAGCTCGGTGAGGAAACCGCCGGCGACGCCAGCCTGATGGACGACACCGTGCAAGCCGGCCTCGCCCGCGCGGCCCAGGCGCTGCGCATCCCCTGTCGCGCCATGCCGTCCGGTGGCGGCCACGACGCCGCTGCGTTCGCTCAGGCCGGCATCCCCGCCGGCATGCTGTTCGTCCGCAACCAGAACGGCAGCCATAACCCCGATGAAGCAATGCGCATGGAGGATTTCGCGGCCGGCTGCGCGGTGCTGACGCGCTGGGCCGTCCAGATGGCGAGCTGAAACCGATGACCAGACCCACAGTCATCATCGGCGGCGGCATCATCGGCTCCTGTACCGCCTGTTTCCTCGCCCCGCACACTGAGGTGGTGGTGCTGGAAAAAGACCCTAGCTACCAGTTCGCCTCCACGACATTGTCGGCCGCGTCCTACCGCCAACAATTCTCGCTCGCCGTGAATCTCCACATGTCCCGCTTCGGTGCATCGTTCCTCGAAGAACGCGCCGAACGTGTCGGTCTGGTCCGCCGCGCCTACCTGATCCTCGCCAATGAAGCCGGTGCCGGCCAGCTCAGGGCGAACCTGCGGATGCAGCTCGCCGAAGGCGCCCAGGTCGCGCTGTTCGAAGGCCCCGCTGCGATCGCCGACCGCTTCCCCTGGCTCAACACCGCGGACCTCGCCTGCGCCACGCTCGGCCTCGCCAATGAAGGCTGGTTCGACGCCTACAGTCTGCTGCGCAGCGTGCGAGAGGAGGCGATCGCCCGCGGCGCCCGTTACGTTACCGACGAAGCGACCCAGATCGAGCTTGACGGCAACACGGCAACCGCCGTCCGCACCGCGAAAGCCGCGCGCATCGCCGCCGACCACATTGTGATTGCCGCCGGCCGCCATGCCGGCCGCATCGCCGCGACCGCCGGCATCGCCCTGCCTGTGGAACCGCGCAAACGCACGGTGTTCGTGCTGCGCGCGCATCGCCGCCGACCACATTGTGATTGCCGCCGGCCGCCATGCCGGCCGCATCGCCGCGACCGCCGGCATCGCCCTGCCTGTGGAACCGCGCAAACGCACGGTGTTCGTGCTGCGCGCGCATCGCCGCCGACCACATTGTGATTGCCGCCGGCCGCCATGCCGGCCGCATCGCCGCGACCGCCGGCATCGCCCTGCCTGTGGAACCGCGCAAACGCACGGTGTTCGTGCTGCGCGCGCCCCTCGACAATGCCGGCATGCCACTGGTGTTCGACACGTCCGGCGCTTGGATACGTCCCGAAGCCGAGGGCTTCATCGGCGGCATCTCGCCGCCGCCCGACGCCGATCCCAACCCTGGCGAGGATTTCGATCCCGACCTCGATCTATTGGAAGAACAGGTCTGGCCGGCGCTCGCCCATCGCATTCCGGCGCTCGAGCAACTGCGCATGGTGCGCGCTTGGGCGGGCCATTACGACATGTGCCTGTTCGATCATAACGCGGTCATCGGCCCGTATCACGAGATCGGCAACCTGATCATCGCCGCCGGCTTTTCCGGCCACGGCGTGCAGCACGGTCCGGCCACCGGCCGCGCGGTTTCAGAGCTGGTCCGGTTCGGCAAATACCAGACGCTCGATTTGTCCATACTCGGCTACGAGCGCATCCGCGACAACCAGCCCTTGCCCGAGTTGGTGGTTTACTGAGCTGGCGGCAGTTGCGCGATACCGGCTCGCGTATGGAAACGGCAATTAGCCTTCCTCCGACCGCCCCCGCCGTATCGCCCGGCGCATGACCTCCACCTCCGCGCGACCGGCCTTGGCCGCCGTGGCTTCCAGCCGGCGATAGGCTTCCAGCACCCGTCGCCCCAGCGGCGTGAGCGCAGCGCCGCCACCGCCCGCACCGCCCTTCGCAGCATCGACGACCGGCTGAGCAAAGATCGTGTTCATCTCCTCCACCAGCGTCCAGGCGCGCTTGTAACTCATGCCCATTCGCCGGCCAGCTGCGGCGATGGAGCCCGTTTCGGCAATCCCCTCCAACAGCTCGGCCTTGCCGGGACCCAGCGCAACCTCGCCGCCCAGCACGACGCGCAAATGGAGACCGAGCCGATCTGGATGACGTACCCGCTTCACCATGTGAGGAAAGCACGACAGAGACGGGTTTGCCGATATGGCGGGGCGGCGATATCGTCCGCCCGCCATATCGGGGAATAGTCATGCGCCGCCTGCTGCTCGCCACACTTCTGCTGCTGCCCGTATTCCATCCGGGGCGATCCGCCTCTCCGGATCTGACGATGTTTGCCGCCGCGAGCCTCACCAACGCAATGAACGATATCGGCGCGGCATGGCAGGCGGCAGGGCACGCGCCGGTGCGCTTTTCCTATGGCGCAAGCTCCACGCTGGCGCGGCAGATCGAGCAGGGCGCCCCAGTCAACCTGTTCGCCTCGGCGGACGAGCAATGGATGGACTATCTCGCCAAACGCGACCTGATTGCCCCTGGCACACGGCGCGACCTGCTCACCAATCGGCTGGTGCTGATCGTACCGGCGAACCATCCCATGCATGTGGGCATCAAGCCGGGCTTCAACCTCGCCGCGGTTCTCGGCCCAAACGGCAGGCTCGCCACCGGCGACCCCGCGCACGTGCCGGTCGGCATCTATGCGGAACAGGCGCTTAAGAAACTTGGCGTCTGGAATTATGCCCAGCAGCATCTGGCGCCGGCAGCGGATGTGCGCGGCGCGCTGCTACTGGTCGAGCGCGGCGAGGCGCCGGCCGGCATCGTCTATGCGACCGACGCGGCGGTATCGAAACACGTGATGATCGCCGGGGTTTTCCCGGCGGATACGCATCCGCCGATCACCTATCCCTTCGCGGTGGTAAACAGCGGTGATACCCCAGACGGCCGCGCGTTCATGCAGTTCCTGATGGGACCACAGGCGCGCGCGGTGTTCGAGCGGCGCGGCTTCGGGGTGGAGACGGGCGATCAGCTTCCTCACTCCTGATGAGTGGATTGCGGTACGGCTGACCCTCGACGTCTCCGCGCTCGCCGTCGGGTTTGGGCTTCCGGTGGCCGTTGCCCTGGCCTTCGCACTGGCGCGCGGTCGCTTCCCCGGCCGGGCGTTGCTGGACGCGGTAGCGCATCTGCCGCTCGTGCTGCCCCCCGTGGTGGTCGGGTGGCTGCTCCTGCTGCTGTTCGGCCTGCACGGGCCGGTCGGCGCCTGGCTATACGGCACGTTCGGCGTCCGCCTCGTATTCACGCGTGCCGGCGCCGTGCTGGCCTGTGCGGTCATGATCTTCCCGCTGATGCTGCGTGCGGTGCGGCTGTCGCTTGAGGCGGTCGATCCCGGGCTTGAGCAGGCCGCGCGCACACTTGGCGCCGGCCCGTTCGATCGGTTCTTCACGATTACGCTGCCGCTCGCCGGATCGGGCGTGCTGGTCGGGGCGATCGTCGGTTTTGCAGCCTCCCTCGGTGAGTTCGGCGCGGTGATCACCTTCGCCGCCAACATCCCCGGCCAGACCCAGACACTGCCGCTGGCGATCTACTCCGCCTTGCAGGCCCCCGGCGGCGAGGCCACCGCAGCCCGGCTTTCGATCGCCTCCGTGGTGTTGGCGATAGCATTCCTGCTGATTGCGGAATGGCTGGGAGGCAAGCTGCGCCTTCGCATCGGGCGCTGATGCTGGAGGTCGCGTTCCGTCACGAATTTCCCGGCCTGGGGTTGGATGTCGTGTTCACTGCCGCGACGCCGGGTGCGACGGTGCTGTTCGGGCGGTCGGGTGCCGGCAAATCCAGCATCGTCGCCGCGGTAGCCGGGTTGCTGCGCCCGACCGCCGGGCGGATCGCGATCGATGGCACGGTGCTAACGGACAGCGCCACACGCGTCTTCCTGCCAGGCGAACGGCGTCGAATCGGCTTGGTCTTCCAGGATGCACGCCTGTTTCCTCACATGACCGTTGCCGCCAATCTGCGCTACGGGCTCCGTCGGGCTCCTGCCGGCCCGATCGCCTTCGATGACGTCGTATCGCTGCTGGAGATCGGCGCGCTGCTGCAGCGCCGCCCGCTCAAGCTGTCCGGCGGCGAGAAGAGCCGCGTCGCCATCGGCCGCGCGTTGCTGTCGCAGCCTCGGCTGCTGGCGATGGATGAGCCGCTCGCCAGCCTCGACGCGCAGCACAAGGCAGAGATTCTGCCTTACCTCGGCCGGCTCAAGCACGCGCTGGCGCTGCCGATTCTGTACGTGACGCACGCGTTGGATGAGGTCGTGCGTCTCGCCGATACTCTGGTGCTGCTGCGCGCCGGGCACGTGATAGCCGCCGGCCCGCTGCCGGAGGTGCTGGCGCGGGGAGATTTGCCGCTGGCGGCGCGCGATGATGCCGGCGCCGTGCTGACCGCACGGATCGTCGGACATGACCGAGCCCGAGAGCTGACCGAGCTGACGGCGGCGGGACGGAAGCTGTGGGTGCCGCTCCAGCCGGGCGCGATCGGCGATGCGCTGCGGCTGCGCGTGCCGGCCCGTGAGGTGATCCTTGCAACCTCGGCGCCGGAGGCAATCAGCGTCCACAATGTCATCCCCGGCACGGTGCGCGGCGTGGTGGACGATCCCTCACGCCACGCGGCGTTGGTGGAGGTAATGCTGGACGGCGGCGACCTGCTCGCGCGCGTCACGCCCGACGCGGTGAGCAAACTCGGGCTACGGGCGGGAGCGCCGGTGCTGGCGTTGGTGAAATCGATGGCTGTCGAGGTGCTGCCGGATTAGTCTGGTATAAGCCGTCATGGCCCGCGAAGGTCGGCCATCCACGGTCGTCGGTGCCCGACCTTCAGCTCGAACTCATGAGACCGTGTCATTGCGAGCGCAGCGAAGCAATCCAGTGTGCCGGCACTGGATTGCTTCGCTCCGCTCGCGATGACGTTTGCGGCGCGGTGTGTCAATCTTTTCGCCGACTGGTATAAGGCACGCCAGAAGAAGATCTAGCCACAGAGACACGGAGGCACCGAGAAGAACCGTGTCTTCGTGGCCGAACTTTCTTTTTACCGCCGACGCAAAGCCGCCAAGACCAACGCGCGCTCTACGCCGCCGCCTTATGCCGCTCCCGCAGGAACTGGAAGAACTCCACACCCTCACGCAGCCGCCGCTTCATCATCTGTGGGCTGCGCACCATCTCGCCCACGATGGCGGCGATCTTCGGCGCGCGGAAGTAGAACCGTTTATAGAACGTCTCGACGTTGTCGAAAATCTCCGTATGCGTCAGATGCGGATAGTGCAGCGGCGCGATCTGGATGCCATGATCGTCCACCAGCTCGGCATGGCCAGCGTCCAGCCAGCCGTTCTCGACCGCCTGGTTATACAGGAACGTGCCCGGATACGGCGCGGCCAACGACACCTGAATCGTATGCGGGTTGATCTCGGTCGCAAAGCGAATCGTTTCCTCGATCGTCTCGGTCGTCTCGCCGGGCAGCCCGAGGATGAACGTGCCGTGGATACGGATGCCGAGCTCATGGCAGTCCTTGGTGAACCGCCTGGCCACCTCGATTCGCATCCCTTTCTTGATGTTATGCAGGATCTGCTGGTTGCCGCTCTCATAGCCCACCAGCAGCAATCGCAACCCGTTGTCCTTCAGCACTTTCAGCGTCGCGCGTGGCACGTTCGCCTTCGCGTTGCACGACCAGACCACCCCAAGCTTTCCAAGCTCCCGGGCGATCGCCTCGGCGCGAGGCAGATTGTCGGTGAACGTATCGTCGTCGAAGAAGAACTCCTTCACCTGCGGGAAGTAGGACCGGGCCAGCCGGATCTCCTCAGCGACATGCCCCGGCGAGCGCACGCGATACCGATGGCCACCTACGGTCTGCGGCCACAGGCAGAAGGTGCAGCGGGATTTGCAACCGCGGCCGGTGTACAGGGACACATACGGGTGCAGCAGGTAACCGATGAAATAATCCTCGATGCGCAGGTCCCGTTTATAGACATCCACCACGAACGGTAGCTGGTCCATGTCCTCCAGGATCGCGCGGTCCTTGTTGTGGACGATCCGCCCGTCCGCGCGACGCCAGGAGATGCCATCCACCGCGGCCCAGTCGCGGCCCTCGGCAATCTCCTTGATGGTGAAATCGAACTCGTTGCGGGCGACAAAATCGATCGGTGCGCCCTTTTGCAGACTCTCCTCCGGCTGCACGGCCACCTTCGCCCCGACGAAGCCGATCTTCAGTGCCGGATTGGCATCCTTCAGCGCTGCCGCCACGCGCACGTCGGCCGCGAAGGACGGTGTGGACGTGTGGATGACGACAAGCTCGTGGTGGCGCGCTTCCGCCAGCACCGGTGCCATGCCCAGCCGCGCCGGCGGGGCGTCGATCAGCTTGCTGCCGGCAACCAGCGCCGCCGGTTGGGCGAGCCAGGTCGGGTACCAAAACGAACGGATCTCGCGCCGCGCCTGATACCGGGACCCGGCACCGCCGTCGAACCCGTCGAAAGAAGGCGGTTGCAGGAACAGCGTCTTCATCATCTCGATTTCAGCCCTTCATCGGCGTGCAACGTGTAGCCGCGCCAATCGACGCGCAGCCCGGCATAGCTGGCGATCATCACGGCGACGGACATAAGCTCCCGCAGCGGCAGACACCAGACCGGCAGGCGCGGCAGGACGGTTCCGGCAGACCGCCGCAGCGCTCGGTCGATGCCCCACGCGGCTCCCGCCCGAACCGCCCAGGCGACCGCGATCACCACCCAGGCCCAGCCGGCGAACCATGCCAGCAGCAGCGTCAGCAGCGACCAGAAGATCGGATACTGCAGCACCGAGGCAGCGAACTGGCCAGGCACCAGGGCGCGGATGGTCCGCGCCCAGCGCAGCTCGTGCCGAAGCAGCGCGCTGAAACTGCTTTCCGGTACGGTGGTCAGCGGCACCGCGCCCGCCAGCCGGACGGCTAGCCCCAGCCCCTGCACCAGCCGGCCGAGCACGTTGTCATCGGCAAGATGATCCACCAGCGCCTCGAAACCGCCGATCCGGACGAGAATGGTGCGCGGCAGGGCCATCGTAGCCCCGAGGCAGTCTTGCCGGCCGATAGCGCGAGCCAGCAGAGCTCCCGGAAGGAAAGAATGGGTAATCTGCGTGGCACCGAGTTGAGCTGGCAGACACTGCTCGGCAGGCAGCCCGGCATAAAGTGTGGTGACCAGTCCGGTGCCGGCAGGCTCGAGCGCGGCCATCAGCGCGTCCAGATAGTCGGGCGCGACATGCAGGTCCGAATCGGCGATGACCAGCAAATCGTGGCGGGCGGTCGGCAACATGTTAATCAGATTGCCCACCTTTGGGTTCCGCCCGTGCAAGGTAGGATCGACGACGAGCGCGATATCGCGGCCGGGAAGCCGCGATTGCAGGCGGCGCACCACGGCCGCGGCCGGGTCGCCGGCGTCCTGAACCCCGAACACGACCTGGTATGTCGGATAACGCTGCCGACAAACCGATTCGAGTGCGGCTTCCAGCATCGGTTCGCCGCCATGCAGCGGCTTCAGGATCGTAACCGGCGGCCGTGCACGCGGAACCCGGTGCGGCCGGTGCGCGAAACGCAGCACAGCCACCCAGCCGGCCAGGCACTGCAAACTCGCTACTCCCGCCAGCAGCGCAGCGAGCACGGCTGCGACGGCCATGGCATCATCCGGCGCTGGCCGCCCGTAGGATCTTGCCCTTGAGCCCGAGCGCGGCGACCGCGGTGGCGACGATGTCCTTCGCGGTCAGGCCCGCCTCGGCAAGCTGTTTGGCTTGGGAATCGTGGTCGATGAACCGGTCCGGCAGCACCATCGGCCGCACTTTGAGACCCCGATCGAGCAGCCCCTTCCAGGCGAGGTGGTGCAGCACGGCGGACCCGAAGCCGCCGATCGACGCCTCCTCGACGGTGATCAGCACTTCGTGGTGCCGGGCGATCTGCTCCATCAGCCCAGTGTCGAGCGGCTTGGCGAACCTGGCATCGACAACGGTGGCGGGCAGGCCGCGCGCGGCCAGTTCGTCCGCCGCCTTCATCGCATCATTGAGGCGCGTGCCGAGCGAGAGAATAGCGATGGAGCTGCCCTCCCGCAGCAGGCGGCTTTTGCCTAACGGCCAGATTTCCGGAACCACCGGCAAGGGAACGCCGACGCCTTCGCCGCGAGGGTAGCGGAACGCGCTGGGGCGATCCCCGATCGTCACCGCGGTGGCAACGGCATGCACCAGCTCGGCCTCGTTCGCCGGCGCCATCAGCACGAAACCGGGCAGGCAGCCGAGATAGGTCACATCGAAGCTGCCGGCATGCGTGGCGCCGTCGGCGCCGACGGGTCCAGCGCGGTCCATGGCGAAGCGCACTGGCAGGCCCTGGATGGAGACATCGTGCACCACCTGGTCGTAAGCGCGCTGGAGAAAGGTGGAATAGATGGCGCAGAACGGCTTCATGCCTTCGCAGGCAAGGCCGGCGGCAAACGTTACGCCGTGTTGTTCGGCGATGCCGACATCGAAGGCGCGATCCGGAAAGCGTTTGGCGAATTTATCGATCCCGGTACCGGAGGGCATCGCCGCGGTGATCGCGACGATATCCGGGTCCTTCTCCGCCTCGGCGATCAGCGCCTCGGCGAATACTTTCGTGTAGCTCGGGGGGCCGGGCGGCGCCTTGGCCTGCTCCCCCGTGATCACGTTGAACTTGGAAACGCCGTGGTATTTGTCAGCCAATTCCTCGGCCGGCTGGTATCCTTTCCCCTTCTTGGTGATGGCGTGGACCAGGATGGGGCCATGTTCCTCGGCCTCGCGCACATTGCGCAGCACCGGCAGCAGATGGTCCAGATTGTGCCCGTCGATCGGGCCCAGATAGTAGAAGCCCAACTCCTCGAACAGCGTGCCGCCGGTCAGGATGCCGCGGGCATATTCCTCGGCGCGGCGGGCGGTGCGCTCAAGCCCGCGCGGGAAGCGCTTCGCCATCTTCATTCCGAGATCGCGCAAGCTGAGGAAGCTCTGCGACGACATCAGCCGCGACAGATAGGCGCTCATGGCGCCGACCGGCGGTGCGATCGACATGTCGTTGTCGTTGAGGATCACGATGAGGCGGGAGTGGCGGTCGCCGGCATTGTTCATTGCCTCATAGGCCATGCCGGCACTCATGGCCCCGTCCCCGATGACGCAGATGATGTTGCGGTCGTCACGCTCGCCCCGGGCAGTCCTGAGATCGCGGGCGACCGCCATGCCCAGCCCGGCCGAGATCGAGGTTGAGGAATGCGCGGCGCCGAACGGGTCGTATTCGCTCTCCGCCCGACGAGTGAAACCGGAGAGTCCGCCGCCCTGGCGCAAGGTGCGGATACGGTCGCGCCGTCCGGTCAGGATTTTGTGGGGATAAGCCTGATGTCCGACGTCCCAGAGCAGCCGGTCATGCGGCGTATCGAACACTGCGTGCAGCGCCACCGTCAGTTCCACCACGCCGAGCGCCGAGCCGAGATGGCCGCCGGTGACCGAGACCACGTCGATCGTCTCCGCCCGCAACTCGTCCGCAAGCTGCCGCAACTGCTCCTGGGAGAAGTTGCGCAGGTCGGCCGGGATGCGCACCCGATCCAGAAGAGGCGTGTTCACTGGGCTCATGCTCAACTCCGACGCGATACGGCGTAGGCGGCGAGTGCACGCAAGAGCCTCGCGCGCTCGCCAAACGTTTCGAGATGACCCGCCGCCTGGCGGGACAGCAGCTCGGCATGCGCGCGCGCCCGCTCGGCCCCGAGTACGTTGACCATGGTGGCCTTGCCGGCGGCGGCATCTTTTCCGGCAGTCTTTCCAGTCTCTTCCGTGGTCCCCTCGGCGTCCAGGAGGTCGTCGGCGATCTGGAACGCGGCGCCGAGATCGCGGCCATAGGCGGCCAGCAGATGACGCTGCTGCACCGGCGCACGGCCCAGTATGGCGCCCAATTCGGCACTGAACTGGATCAGCCGTCCGGTCTTGAGCGCCTGCAGCCGGTTGACCTGGGCGGCATCCAGGGTCTCTCCTTGCGTCACCATATCGATCATCTGGCCGGCGACCATGCCGCGAGGCCCGACCGCAGCCGCGAAGGCGGCGATGAGTTCGCAACGCGCCTGCGGGTCGGAATGCGTGTCGGGGTCGGCCAGTACCTCGAAAGAACGGGTCTGCAAGGCATCGCCGACCAGAATGGCGGTGGCCTCGTCGAAGGCGCGGTGGGTGGAAGGCTTCCCCCGCCGCAGATCGTCGTCGTCCATGGCCGGCAGGTCGTCATGCACCAAAGAGTAAGCATGCAGCATCTCGATTGCCGCCGCCGCGCGTGCCGCGCTGGTTGGCGAGACCGCGAACAGGGCAGCCGACTCCATGGCCAGGAAGGCGCGCAACCGCTTGCCGCCGCCCAGGGCCGCGTAGCGCATCGCCTCCGTCAGCCGGGCTTCGGGCCCTTCCGGCCGGGGCAGCAATGAGTTGAGCGCCAATTCCACGAGCTGAGCGACCCGCGCCATTGTGGCCGCGAGCTCGGTATCGACAAGGCTGACATTCATCCGCGCGGAATCCACCCCTTTTTGCGACCTGTCATCGCATGGCCCGCAGTTTGATATCGGATGCCCGTGAGCGCGCCATGCGTCAACAACGGTTGTGATCCGCAGCTGTTGCCGATCTGCCACAACCTTTTCACCATTCCGAAAGCTTCTCGCAATCGGGACGGGCCGGCTTTACCTCCGGGGCGGCTTGCCAGGCCATTGATGGCCGGTCCGCCCAGGGGATCTCATGGGGATGTAATGTGGGGGTGTAATATTCGTTCGCGACTCTGGCGACCACAGTCCGGCGAGCCGGGGCGGGAGCTTAGCTGATGCTGCGCGTCATCCTGGCCCAGCCCCGCGGTTTTTGCGCCGGGGTGGAACGGGCGATCGAAATTGTCGAGCGGGCGCTGAAGAAATACGGCCCGCCGATCTATGTACGACACGAAATAGTGCACAATCGCCACGTCGTGGAGGATCTGCGCACGCGCGGCGCGGTGTTCGTCGATGAACTGGACGAGATCCCGCCCGGGTCGATGACGGTGTTCTCTGCCCATGGCGTGGCTCGGCGGGTGGAAGAGCTGGCGCGCGATCGCGGCCTGCCGGTCCTGGATGCGACCTGTCCGCTGGTGGCGAAGGTGCACAATGAAGGCCGCCGTTACGCCGCGCAGGAGCGCGAGATCGTGCTGGTCGGCCATGCCGGGCACGCCGAGGTAGAGGGCACGATCGGCCAGATCGAGGGCACCGTCCACCTCGCGCAAACCGTCGCCGATGTCGAGCGGTTGGAGGTCCGCGACCCGGAAAAGCTCGCCTACATCACCCAGACAACGCTTTCGGTGGACGACACAAGGGGCATCATCGCGGCGCTGAAAGCCCGGTTCCCGGCCATTGTCGGGCCGGACGTGCGGGATATCTGCTACGCGACGCAGAACCGGCAACAGGCGGTTCGCGAACTGGCGAAGGCGGTCGATATGATCCTGGTGGTGGGGTCGAGAAATTCCTCCAACTCCAACCGTTTGCGCGAGATCGGCGAAGAGCTGGGCAAACCCGCCTATCTGATCGACGACGCCGGCGCGCTGCGGCCCGAATGGTTTGTCGGCATCGCGTCGGTGGGAGTGACGGCGGGAGCCTCGGCGCCGGAGATGCTGGTGCAAGGCGTGCTGGAGGGCTTGCGCCGGTTCGGGGAGATCGACATTTCCACCCATACCGGTGTGGCCGAGAATGTCCGCTTCCGGTTCCCAGCCGAGCTGGCAGACGTTTAAGAGGGTTTTTGTCGATGGCGGTTCCGCTCAATCAGGCGATTCGTGTCGGTGCCTACGTCCTGAAGCAGCACCTGATCGGCCGCAAGCGTTACCCGCTCGTGCTGATGCTGGAGCCGCTGTTCCGCTGCAACCTGGCCTGCGCCGGATGCGGCAAGATCGATTATCCCGCTGAGATCCTGAACCAGCGATTGTCCGTCGCCGAGTGCCTGGAGGCGGTCGATGAGTGCGGAGCGCCGGTGGTGGTGCTGGCGGGCGGTGAGCCGTTGCTGCACCGGGAACTCGACCAGGTGGTTCAGGGCCTCGTGGCGCGGAAGAAATTCGTGATCGTGTGCACGAATGCGCTGCTGCTCGAGAAGAAGATGCACCTGTTCAAGCCAGGACCGTATTTCAGTTGGTCGGTGCATCTGGACGGCGACCAGGAAGACCATGACCGGTCGGTGTGCCAGGACGGCGTGTACGACCGGGCGGTCGGGGCGATCAAAGCGGCGAAGGCGGCCGGCTTCCGGGTGATCATCAACGCGACGCTGTTCGATGGGGCGGTGCCGGAGCGGATTGCTTCGTTCTTCGACGACGTGATGACGATGGGGGTGGACGGGATCAGCGTGTCCCCCGGTTACGCCTATGAACGGGCGCCGGATCAGCAGCATTTCCTCAATCGCCGCAAGACGAAGGAGTTGTTCCGCGGGATTTTCGCCCGCCAGGGCAAAGGCGCGTGGAAAGGGAAGTGGGCGTTCAACCAGTCCTCAATGTTTTTGGATTTCCTTGCTGGCAATCAGAGTTTCCATTGCACGCCGTGGGGGAACCCGACCCGCAATTATTTCGGTTGGCAGCGGCCGTGTTACTTGCTGGGCGAGGGCTATGCGAAAACGTTCCGCGAGCTGATGGAAGAAACCGACTGGGACCGCTACGGGACAGGGAATTACGAGAAGTGCGCCGACTGCATGGTGCACTCCGGATATGAGGCGACGGCGGTGACCGAGACGATCCGCCGCCCCTGGCGGGCGGCGGCGCAGGCGGTGCGGGGTATCCGAACCGACGGGCCGATGGCGCCGGAGATCCCGTTGGAGGGACAGCGTCCGGCGGAATACGTGTTCAGCCGGCATGTGGAGCGGGCGGTCACGAAGTTCCGGGCAGAGAAACAGGTGGCCGACGCGGCCGATGCCGCGTGATGTCTCATCCGCGTCCCAAACTCCGGCCCACATGTAGAGTTACCCTTTACCCCGCCAGCAACGTCTTCATCGCATCCCATTGCCCGAACAGTCGCAGCAGCAGCCGCGCTGCCCGCCCCCTGCGCCCCGTCAGCCCCGGATCTTTCTCTACCAGCAGCGCCGCATCCCCGTGCGCCATGTGCAGCAGCCCCTCATGGGCCACCGGATCGGCCAGCCGGAACCCCGGCAGCCCCGCCTGCCGCGTCCCCAGCACATCCCCCCCGCCACGCAAGCGGAAATCAGCATCCGCGATCGCGAACCCGTCCTCTGTGTCCCGCAGCAAGATCAGCCGCCGCCGCGCCGTATCGGTCAGCCCGTCGTCATGCAGCAACAGGCAGAAGCTCGCCGCCGCCCCCCGCCCGATCCGCCCCCGTAACTGGTGCAACTGCGCCAGCCCGAACCGCTCGGCGTGCTCGATCACCATCACGCTCGCGGCCGGCACATCGACGCCCACCTCCACCACTGTCGTCGCCACCAACAACCGCACCCGCCCGGCTGCGAACCCGGCCAGCGCCGCATCCCGCGCCTCGGCCGGCATCTGCCCATGCGCCAGACCCACCGCGTCCCCGAACCGCCCGCGCAGTTCGGCGAACCGAGCCTCCGCCGCCGCCACATCCAGCGCCTGGCTCTCCGCCACGATAGGGCACACCCAAAAGACCTGAGCCCCCTCCTCCAGCTTGCGCGCCACTCCGCGCAGCACATCGCCCAGCGTCGCCAGGGAATGCAGCGTAGTGCGCACCGTCCCGCGCCCCGCCGGTTTTTCCGTTAACCGGCTCACATCCATCTCGCCCCACTGCGTCAGCAGCAAAGTCCGAGGGATCGGTGTGGCAGTCATGACCAGCACATCGGTCTCGCGCCCCTTCTCCCCCAGCAGCAGCCGCTGGGTCACGCCGAACCGGTGCTGCTCATCGATGACCGCCACCCCAAGGTCGCGGAACGCCACGCTCTCCTGGAACAGCGCATGTGTCCCAACCACCATCCGCACGGAGCCATCCGCCAGCCCGCGCAACAGCCGGGCCCGCGCGGCCCCCTTCACCCCGCCGGTCAGCAACGCCACCGGCTCCGGACATAGCCGCGACAAGGTGCGGTGATGCTGCTTTGCCAGCACCTCGGTGGGCGCCATCAGCGCCGCCTGGGCCCCCGCCTCCACGGCTCGCAACATGGTCAGCAACGCGATCAGCGTCTTGCCGGAGCCCACATCCCCCTGCAGCAGCCGCAGCATCCGCCGCGCCGCCGCCAGGTCCGCGTCAATCTCCGCCAAAGCCCCAAGCTGCGAGGGCGTCGGCGGATGCCCGAACCGCGCCAGCGCACGCGCCCGCAGCACCCCGTCGCCAGCCAAGGCCCGGCCCGGCCGCTGCCGCACCCGCCCGCGCACCACATGCACCGCGATCTGCCCGGCCAGCAGTTCGTCATAGGCTAGCCGCGCCCGCGGCCCCTCGCCGGGCACCTCGCTAGGCGTCTGCACCGCCCGCAATGCAGCGGCGAACCCAAGCCACCGCTCCCGCCGCAGCAGCGCCGGATCATGCCACTCCGGCAGTTCCGGCATGCACTCCATCGCCGCCGCCATCGCCCCCACCACCTGGCGCGGCCACAGCCCCGCGGTCAGCGGCCACACCGGCTCGATCGCCGGCAGCCGCTCCGGCCGGTCCGCCGGCACGACATAATCCGGATGCGGCATCGTCACCCGGTCGCCGAACTGCTCCACCTTGCCGGAGACCAGCAGCCGCGCCCCTGCCGGCATCTGCTTCTCCCGGTTGAACCGGAAGAACACCAGCTCGGCGAAGCCCGACCCGTCCGTCACCACCACCCGCCAGGGTTGGCGCGGATTAGCCGGCGCCTCGTGCCGCACGACCTCCACCGTCAGCGTAGCGATCTCCCCCGCTCGCGCCTGCCGGATGGAGGGCCTCGCCCGCCGGTCCAGATACGAATTCAGGCATGTGGAACAGCAGGTCGAGCACGCGCTCGCCGCCTGCCGCACGCGCCAGCAATGGCGCCGCCGCCGGCCCTATGCCGCGCAGCCGGGTCAGAGGCGCGAAAAGCGGCGCGAGAGGATCGTGTTCCACGCTGACACAGGTTAATGGCGCGGCTATATGACATCGCGAGGATGTCTGAACCAGAATTGCCCGCGCTTGACGCGCGGCGCCGTCGGATGCTGTTCCGTGCCACTCACCGCGGCACGCAGGAGAACGACATTCTGCTCGGCGGCTTTATCGCCCCGCGCATCGCCGACTTCACCGAATCCGAACTCGACGCATTGGAACAGCTGTTGGACCTGCCCGATCCCGATCTCGCCGATTGGCTGACCGGCCGCCGCCCCATCCCCCCCCACGTTGACACCCCCATGCTCCGCAGCATCATGGAAGTGTCAGGAGAGGGAGCGGAGAAGCAACGCACCTGCCCGCTCCCCTTGCGAGAGGGGGACAGGGAGAGGGGGCGAAGGAACCGCCCATGACCACCCCGATCTACGGCGCCCCGGAGGGCTGGGACGCCTTCCTCCTCGCCCGGCGCCGTGCGGAATTCGCCGGCCCCATCCTGCATGTGACACGCGACGACGCCCGCATGGCCCGCCTCGCGGAAGCCCTTGCCTTCGTAATCCCCGAAGCCGAAATCCTTCGCTTCCCCGCCTGGGACTGCCTCCCCTACGACCGCGTCTCCCCCAACCCGACGCTGGTCTCCGAACGCATCGCCAGCCTCACCCGCCTGCTGGAGCACCCCGACCGCCCCCGCATCGTCCTGACCACCGTCAACGCCCTCGTCCAACGCGTCCCCCCGCGCGCCGCCTTCGAAAACACCAGCCGCGAGCTGAAAACCAACGGCGACATCAAGCCCGAACAGCTCGCCCGCTTCCTGGAATCCAGCGGCTATATCCGCGCCGGCACCGTCATGGAGCCCGGCGAGTACGCCATGCGTGGCGGCATCATCGACCTCTTCCCCGCCGGCGAGCCCGATCCCGTCCGCCTCGACCTGTTCGGGGACACCATCGAGTCGATCCGCGTCTTCGATCCCACCTCCCAGCGCAGCGGGGACAAGCGCGGTCGTATCATCCTCCGCCCAGTCTCCGAAGTTCCCCTCGACAAGGACTTCGATCTCCCGCTTCCGCACCGGTTTCCGCGAGCTTTTCGGGCAGCCGGCCGCTGAGGATCCGATCTATCACTCGATCTCCGAGAGCCGCCGCCACCCCGGGATGGAGCATTGGACGCCACTCTTCCACGACCGCATGGAGACTCTCCTCGACTACTTCGATACTGATTCCCTGCGTGCCTCCGTCAGCCTCGATCACCAGGCCGACGAGGTGCTCACCGCCCGACTCGAAATGATCGCCGACCATTATGAGGCCCGCTGCCGTCCCCCACGCGAAGGCGAACTTCCCTACCGGCCCCTGCCCCCTGACCGCCTGTACCTCGACCAAGCCGGCTGGGACGCCATGCTGGCAGGCGGCCCGCTCTTCGCCTTCACGCCGTTCGCCAAACCCGAGGGCGCGGTCGGCGTGGACGGTTCCGGCCGCCCCGGTCCCATCTTCGTCCAGACCGGCCACACCCCATCCGCCGGGCTCCCCCAAACTGGCAGCAACGTCTTCGACCAACTTAAATCCCAGGCGGAACGCTGGGCGAATGAAGGCCGGCGCATCGTGCTCGCCGCCTGGACCCGCGGCTCGCGTGAGCGTCTCACCAACCTTCTGCGCGAACACGGCCTGAAGGACTACGCCCAGGAAGACTCCTGGGCCGCGGTCCGCCGGAAGCCCGCCGGCTCAATCTCCCTCATCATGCTGGGCGTGGAACGCGGCTTCGTTGCCGAGCGCCTGGCGCTGGTGGGCGAGCAGGATCTGCTCGGCGAGCGGATCAGCCGCCCACCCCACCGGCGCAAACGCGCCGATCAGTTCATCGCCGAAGCCACCGAGATCGCCGAGGGCGATCTCGTTGTGCACCAGGAATATGGAATTGGCCGTTACGACGGCCTGACCACTCTGACCGTGACGGGCGCCCCACACGATTGTCTGCGACTGATGTACGACGGCAACGAAAAGCTTTTCCTCCCGGTCGAGAACATCGAGGTCCTCTCCCGCTTCGGCAGCGAGGCGCAAGGCGTCGCGCTCGACAAGCTGGGCGGCGCCGGATGGCAGACCCGCAAAGCACGGATGAAGCAGCGCATCCGCGACATCGCCTCCGAACTGATCCGCACCGCCGCAGCCCGCCAGATCCGCTCCGCCGAGACCATGGCCCCGCCGGAGGGAAGCTGGGACGAGTTCTGCGCCCGCTTCCCCTTTGCCGAAACCGAGGACCAGAGCCGGGCGATCGCCGATGTGCTGGAAGACCTCGCCTCGGGCCGGCCGATGGACCGGCTGATCTGCGGTGATGTGGGTTTCGGCAAGACCGAGGTCGCCCTGCGCGCCGCCTTCATCGCCGCGATGGGCGGCGCCCAGGTCGCCGTGGTCGTCCCCACAACGCTGCTGGCCCGCCAGCACTACCGCACCTTCGCCGCCCGCTTCGAGGGGCTGCCGGTCCGCATCGCCCAGCTCTCCCGCATGGTCCCCGCCAAGGAAGCCGCCGAGATCCGCAAGAGCATCACGGAGGGGTCGGTGAACATCGTAATCGGCACCCACGCTCTGCTGGCCAAGTCGATCCAGTTCTCCGCCCTCGGCCTGCTGGTCGTTGACGAGGAGCAACACTTTGGTGTCGCCCACAAGGAGCGGCTGAAGCAGCTCAAGGCCGACGTCCACGTGCTGACGCTGACCGCCACGCCCATCCCGCGCACCCTGCAGCTCGCGCTGACGGGGGTGCGCGAAATGAGCCTGATCGCCACGCCGCCGGTGGACCGGCTGGCCGTGCGGACCTTTATCATGCCCTTCGATAGCGTCGTGGTCCGCGAGGCGATCCAGCGCGAGCGGTTCCGCGGCGGCCAGGTCTTCTGCGTGGTTCCACGCATCGAGGACCTGCCGCGCATGGCCGAACGCCTCGCCGAGATCGTGCCGGAGGCGAAGACCGGCCAGGCCCATGGCCGCCTCGCCCCGACCGAGCTCGAGCGAGTCATGACCGCATTCAGCGACGGCAAGTTCGACGTCCTGCTCTCGACCAACATCGTCGAAAGCGGGCTCGACATGCCGGCGGTGAACACGTTGGTGATTCACCGGGCCGATATGTTCGGCCTGGGCCAGCTCTATCAGCTCCGCGGCCGCGTCGGCCGCGGCAAGCAGCGCGGCTACGCCTACCTGACCTGGCCGCAGAACCATCGCCTGTCCGCCGCCGCCCAGAAGCGCCTCGAAGTCATGCAGACGCTGGACAGCCTGGGCGCCGGCTTCACCCTCGCCTCTCACGATCTCGACATCCGGGGCGCCGGCAACCTCCTCGGCGAGGAGCAGTCCGGGCATATCCGGGAAGTCGGCATCGAGCTCTACCAGCAAATGCTGGAGGACGCCGTCGCCGACATCCGCGCCGGCGAGGGCCGCCGCACCGCCGTGGACCGCGACTGGACGCCCAACATCACCCTCGGCCTACCAGTGCTGATCCCTGAGACCTACGTGAAGGACCTGCCGGTTCGCCTCGGCCTCTACCGCCGCATCGGCGCGCTGGCCTCGGATGCCGAAGGTGAGGCGATGGCGGCCGAACTGGTGGACCGCTTCGGCCCCCTGCCCGGAGAGGTGGACAATCTCCTCGCCGTGGTCGCCCTGAAACGCGCCTGCCGCGAGGCCGGGGTGGAAAAACTCGAGGCAGGCCCGAAAGGCATGGTCGTCACATTCCGCCACAATGCCTTCGGCAACCCGGCCGGTTTGGTCGCCTGGCTCGCCAGCAAAGGCGGCCTCGTGAGGCTTCGTCCCGACCACAAGCTTGCCATCGTTCGCGAGATGGACCTCGATACCCGGCTGCGCACCGCGCGCGACCTCTTGGACAGCCTGATGCGCATCGCGCACCAGGCGAAAGCCGCCTGATGCTTTCACCGAGAGTCGTTTGGCGCGCGAGGACAGTGAGACTTGAGGATGGGGGTGGCGTTGCCACCTCACCAGGAGAGTCTCTGCTTGGAGCGCCTGATGGCTCGCTTGCTGCTCGCTGCCGCCCTGATTGCGTCCGCGTGCGCCGCCGCATCCGCGCGCTCACCCCCGAACGCTGATCCGACCCTTGCGCCGTGGTTTCACAGCCTGATGCAGCCCGGAACCGGCATTTCCTGCTGTTCCGAGGCGGATTGCCGCCAGACGGACTTCCGGATCCAGGGCGACCACTACGAGGCGATGATCCAGGGCCAATGGCAGAAGGTCCCGGCCGAAGCGATCCTGAAGCGGAACGATAATCCGACCGGACGAGCGGTCGTGTGCTGGACCCCGACGCTCGGCATCATGTGCTTCGTGCGCGGGCCAGAGACCTGAGAAGCCCAGCACAGAAAACGACCGCCGCAACAGCGGCGGCACACAGGACAGCGCCGCGAAAGCCGCCGGCAAAGCCCGCTCCGCTCCGCATCGTCTCGAATGTCAGCACAAGAAGACTCGCTCCACAGACCAGTCCAAGCGAGCGCGTCAACATCCCCAGGCTGCCGGCAACCCCGCGATGCTCGACCGGCATCATCCCGGTGACAAGGTCGAAATAGGCGACCTGAAACACCCCCTGCCCCGCCCCCTGGATCAGCATCGCCCCAGCCAAGCCCGCGGCTCCGTCAGCCAGCCCGGCAACAGCAAACAAACCGACAGTTACCAACCCCGCTCCGCCCAGCAACAAAGTACGTGGCGACATACGCAACGCGAGCCGTCCGGCCAACGAAGCACCCACGATCATCCCGACCGACGAAAGGGCTAGCAGCGCCCCGGCCTGGGCCACCGAGAGGCCGGGCAGGCGCGCAAGCTGGAACGGCACCAGCAGAGGCACGGCGAAACCCGCCAGATTGATCAGCAGGTTCGCCATATTGGCCGATGCAAAAGCTCCGTTGCGGAACAGGCGAATATCGATGATCGGGTGCGCGAAGCGGCGCTCACGGCGAATGAAACCAATGATTCCCAGCACTGTCACTGCCGTCAGGCACACACAGAGGATCGGATCCCGGATCCGGTTCAGCGCCAGCAGGCAAGCCGTGACGGTCAGCATGAGCAGGGCCGCCCCCGCCACATCGAAGCCGCCGCGACCCGCCCCGCGCAGCGGCGAAGGCAGCCCGATCGCGAGCACGCCGGCCAGCACAGCCAGCGGTGCGCGCGCCCAGAAGACGACACTCCACCCGAAACGCGCGATGAGAATGCCGGCGAGCAACGCGCCCAGCGCGCCGCCGCCAGCAAACCCGGCGCTGTAGAGGCCAAGCGCCCGCGCACGCTCGGTTTCCGCATAAAGGCCGGTGATGAGCGCCGGCCCGCAACTCAGGACCAGCCCGGCGCCGACTCCCTGAACCGCGCGGAACACCAACAACCAGACATAGCTCGGCGCAAGCGTGCACAACACGAACGCGGCGGCGCTGCATGCGCATCCCGCCTGAAACACATGCTTATGTCCAAACAAGTCGCCGGCGCGGCCGCACGCCAGCATCAGGCTGGCGGTAGTCAAAGTATAGCTGATAACCACCCATTGGATCAGCGGGATGGGCAGCGCGAAATGGCTGGTAAGAGAAGGGAAATCGACATTGACCGCGGAGTCCAGCGGGACGACCAGCGTACCGAGCAGAACCGCGAGGACGCCATAACACCGCCGGCCCGAAGACGGTGGTGTGTGTCGGCTCAGACTGCCTTCTTGAGCGTGGGCGAAGCCTTGAACCGTACGGTTTTGCCGGCCTTCACCTTGATCGACTTGCCGGTACGGGGATTCAACCCCTTACGGGCCCGGGTTTTGCGCACAACAAAAGTACCGAAGCTGGGAAGGGTGAACTTACCCGACTTCCGCAACTCCTTGACGATCGCGTCCATCAGGTGACCAGCCGTTCGGGTGGCCGCCGCGCCCGTCAGATCGGCGGAGTCCCTGATGACCTGGGCAATAAAGGCCTTCGACATCCCATTCCTCTTGCGAGTTGTTGCCAGCCCGGCCGAATGCCCATGCCAAATTCGCCGCGCCAGTGCAACGGTTTAGTTCTGCCCCAGCCTACTCACCTCTCCCGCTACGCGGGAGAGGTCGGTTCGCGCAGCGAACCGGGTGAGGGCCGGTTACAACCCAGCCTGGGACACGAACTTCGTAATCAAATAAGACTCGATCGCCTCCAGCCCACCTTCAGAGCCATAGCCGGAATCCTTCACACCGCCGAACGGGACTTCGGGCAGCGCCAGACCGTGATGGTTGATTGACATCATTCCGGCCTCGACCGCTGCGGCAATGGCACCCGCAGTCTTCGCGGATCGCGTGTAGGCATACGATGCAAGCCCGTAAGGAAGGCGATTTGCCTCGGTCACCACCTCGTCGAAGGTGCGGAACCGGTTAATCACCGCCACCGGCCCGAACGGTTCCTCGTTCATGATGCGGGCATCGGTGGAGACATCCGTGAGTACGGTCGGCTCGAAGAAATTCCCTTTGTTCCCGATGCGGTTGCCTCCCGTGCGCAGCTCCCCGTGTTTCGCGGCATCGGACACGAAGCTCTCCATCGCCTGAATGCGGCGCGGATTGGCCATCGGCCCCATCTGGGTGCCGGATTCGAGCCCGTCACCAACTTTCACCCGCTTGATATGACCGAGAAATTTGTCAACGAACTCATCAAATACCGGCTCCTGGACCAGAAACCGTGTCGGCGAGATGCACACCTGCCCGGCATTGCGGATCTTGCTCATCGACAGGATTTTGCTGGCGGTCTCAATATCCGCATCGTCGAAGACGATCGCCGGCGCATGTCCGCCAAGCTCCATCGTCGCGCGTTTCATATGCTCGCCGGCGAGTGCGGCAAGATGTTTTCCCACCGCGGTGGAACCGGTGAAGGAGATTTTGCGGATCACCGGATGGGGAATGAGATATTCTGAAATCTCCGCCGGCACGCCATAGACAACATTGACCACGCCGGCCGGCACGCCGGCATCGACGAAGGCGCGGATCAGCTCCGCCGGTGACGCGGGCGTTTCCTCCGGCGGCTTGACGATGATCGAGCAACCCGCTGCCAGCGCGGCCGACAATTTGCGGACCACCTGGTTGATCGGAAAGTTCCACGGCGTGAACGCCGCGGCGGGTCCCACCGGTTCCTTGATCACGAGCTGGTAAATGCCTTCGGCCCGCGCCGGGATAACCCGGCCATAAGTGCGGCGTGCTTCCTCGGCGAACCAGTCGATCACGTCGGCGCCGGCCAGGGTCTCCAGCCTGGCTTCCGGCAGCGGCTTGCCCTGCTCCAAGGTCATCATCCGCGCGATCGTGTCGGCGCGCTCACGCAGGATCTCGGCGGCTTTGCGCATCAGCTTGGCGCGGTCGTAAGCCGAGACCTTACGCCAGACATGGAATCCCTTCTCCGCCGCTTCCAGCGCGCGGTCGAGATCGGCGCGGTCCGCGTGCGCCACATGGCCGATGGTCTCTCCGGTGGCGGGATTTTCCACCGTGATCGTCCGCCCGCCGGCAGCTTTGGTCCATTTGCCCTCGATGAAGAGCTGCACGTCCGGATACATGGCTGACCTCTCTTTCACAAAACGCCGTAACGGGCGTACACCTCCTGAAGGCTGGCGCCCGCTTCGAGTTCCGCGCGGGTGGTATCCTCGGCCTCGATCTTGTCAAGCGCGGCGCGGAACACTGCTTCGGCACGATCGGCGGGAATGATCACAACGCCGTCGATATCGCCCAGCACCCAGTCACCCAGAGCCGCGCGGACGCCGCCGATGCTGACCGGCATGTCCTTTTCCACCATCTCGGCCCGCCCTTTCGTATCGAGCGGTCCGATGCCGCCGTGGAACACCGGAAACTGCATGGCGCGGATCCGCGCGATATCGCGCACCAACCCGTCGGTGATGCAGCCGGCCGCACCGCGGGCGCGCGCCGCTGTGGACAGCAGTTCACCCCAGGGCGCGATCAGATCGGTCGGGCCGTCGCAGGCGAGGATGGGAACCTCGCCCGGCTGCAAGGCGTCGATCAGCTCCATCTCCAGGATGTAGGGATTGGGCTGCGAGGCGCCACCCGCGAGAGGCACATAGCGCCCGGTCCGGACACGCCCGAGCAGCGTCAGCAACTCGTCGAGCGGACGGATGAATGGCGGCAGCGCCTGGCGCATCAAGCCGAATCCGTCGAGCACATCGGAGATCACGGGTGTGTAGAGCAGGCGCCGCAAGTCTTCGATCACCGGCAGTGTCGCGCTCATGCTCTGCTCCTTCGATCCACCTGAATGAAATCAGCCCCCGTCGCGGTCGTCCACCTCTCCCGCATTGCGGGAGAGGTCGGGGTCCGAACCGGGGACATAGGTGACAGTTTGGCCCGACGACATGGGTAACAGGTTTACTGGTTGGCATGGAGGTGACCCATGCCGTGGCAGAGGACCGGACCCATGGACGAGCGGATGTCGCTGATTGTGAGCTGGCAGGAGGACGGGCTTTCGATTTCGGAGCTGTGCCAGCGCTATGGCGTTAGCCGCAAGACCGGTTACAAGTGGATAGAGCGGTATGAGAACGAGGGTTTTGCCGGGCTGTGCGACCGCAGCCGGGCGCCGCATCACTCTCCGCGGCAGGTGACGGGGTCGATCGCCGAGGCAGCGGTAGCGGCGCGGCGGGAGCACCCGAGCTGGGGGCCGCGCAAGCTGCGGGCGTGGCTTTCGGCGCGCGATCCGCAGGTGGTGTGGCCGGCGGCCAGCACTTTGGGTGTGTTGTTCGACGAAGCGGGCCTGACGGTGCCGCGGCGCCGGCGCGAGCGGGTGCCGCCGCGCAGCGCGCCGTTTGCCGGCTGCGAGGGTCCGAACGCGGTGTGGACGGCCGATTTCAAGGGCTGGTTTCGCACCGCCGACGGCGCGCGCTGCGAGCCGTTCACGTTGTTGGACAGTTGGAGCCGCTATCTGTTGCGCTGCCAGGCGGTGCGGCGGACCGATACCGCGACGGTGCAGGCGATCCTGGCGGCGGCGTTCCGCGAGTATGGCCTGCCGATGGCGCTGCGCAGCGACAACGGCTCGCCGTTTGCCGGACGCGGCGCCGGCGGCTTGAGCCGGTTATCGGTGTGGCTGATCAAGCTTTCGGTGCGGCCGGATCGGATCGATCCAGGCTCGCCGCAGCAGAACGGTCGGCACGAGCGGATGCACCTGACGCTGCAGCAGGAGACGGCAAGCCCGCCGGCGGCGAGCTTGCGGGCGCAGGCCCGCAGCTTCGCGGTGTTCCGCCGCTGTTACAATGCGGAGCGGCCGCACGAGGCGCTGGGCCAGCAAGTGCCGGCGCGGCATTATCAGCCGAGCCCGCGCGCCTACACCGGCAAGCTGTGTTCGCCGGAGTATCCTGGCGTTGAGCTGGTGCGCCAGGTGCGCTCGAACGGCGAGATCAAGTGGCGTGGCGAGCGGGTGTTCCTGGGCGAGCCGTTGATCGGCGAACCGGTCGGGCTGCACCCGATCGCCGACGGCGAATGGCGGGTGATGTATGGCCCGATCGAGCTCGGTTTGCTGGACGCGAAGGGCCGCTTGCGCCAGCCGCGGCGCCGCCGCCGTCGGGTAGCCTGTGGATTTGTGGACAACGCACGCGCGTTGCCCACAACCCCACAGGGCCAACAACAACCGCAAGCCGATCTGGTTCGATGACGGATGAAAAGTGTTACCCATGTCGCCGGTCTATTCTGTTACCCATGTCGCCGGTTGGACATCGGTTCGCGAAGCGAACCGGGTGAGGGCACCAATGTGCGCTATTTTATCGCCCCGACTGACAATCCCCGCACCAGATACCGCTGGAACCACAGGAACACGACCGCCACCGGCAGCGTCGCCGCCAAGGTTGCCGCCATCACTTGCTCCCATTGCACCGAATACCGCCCCGCCACCAAGGAAAACACCTGGATCGGCAGTGTATATTGATCCTGACTCCGCAGTACCGTCAGCGCAACGGCAAACTCGTTCCAGGAACTGATGAAAGTGAAGATCGCCGTTACCGCGAGCGCCGGCAACGACATCGGCAGGAAAATGTCCCAGATGGCGCGAAGCCGGGAGGCGCCCTCCAGCCACGCCGCCTCCTCCAGGTCCACCGGGATAGAGCTGAAATAGCTCTGCATCATCCAGACCGCGAACGCGATCTGGAACGCCCCATAGATCAGCACCAAAGCATTAAGCGAATTCAGCAACCCCAAAGCGGCCGCAAGCCGGAACAACCCCAGCACCAAGACGATCGGCGACAGCATTTGCGTAACCAGCAGGAAATCCCGATACGGCCGGCGAGCACGAAAACGGAAGCGCGACAACGCATAGGCAGCCGGGATGCTGAGCGCGATCGACACCGCTCCGGACAGGAACGCGACATACAGGCTGTTGAGCAGCGCAGTTCCGAAATTCGCGGCCTGCCACATCGCCGCGAAATTGTGCCAGTCGAACCGGCTGGGCAGCCAGGCCGGAGCCGCGGACAGCACCTCCTCCGGCGGCTTCACCGCGGTCGCCAGCATCACCGCGAACGGGAACAGGTTCACCACCACCAGCGGTGCGAGCGCCAGCCAGCACAGCAGGCTGCGCTTAATCATCCGCCAAACCCCGACGCGCCAGCCGCAGATAGATCAGGGTAAAGCCGAGCAGGATCGCGAACATCAGCAGCGACACCGCCGCCGCATCGCCCATCCGGCCAAACACGAACGCCAGTTTGTAAAGATACGTCACCAGGATATCGGTAGCGTTTGCCGGGCCCCCTTCGGTCATCACCCAGATGATCGGGAAAGAGTTGAACACGTAGATCATGTTCAGCACGATTGCGATGTTCAGAAACGGCCACAGCAACGGCAACGTCAGCGTTCGGAACTGCTGCCAGGTTTCGGCGCCCTCCATCGCCGCCGCCTCGTAGATATCGCCCGGCAGCGAAGAAAGCCCGCCCAGTAGGATCGTGACCGTGAACGGGACCGACACCAGGATGCCGATGAAGATCTCCATCGGGAACGCCGTGTTGCCGCTCGCCAGCCACACGATCGGGATCTTGATCAGCCCCAACTCCTGTAACGTCAGGTTCAGCAATCCGCTCTGCCCATTCAGGGTCCAGCGCCAGACAATGGCTGACATGGTCAGCGACACCGCCCACGGCAGCATGACCAGCCCCCGCGCGATACCGCGGCCGATGAAACGCAGGTTCAATATCAGCGCCACTGGAAGCGAAACCAGGATCGTCCCGCCGACCACGCCCACCGTCCATTCCAGCGTGCGCCACAGGCTTTCGGCGAACAGCGGATCGGCGAGGACGCTGGCAAAGTTGCCTAGCCCCACGAAGCCGCGCACCTGTCCGAACCGCGTTACCGCGTGCACCGAGGTGCTCGCCAGATCGAGCAGCGGATAGGCGATGATGAAAGCAGTCAGCAGAAAGCTGGGGAGGATCAGAAGGTAGGGACGAAAATCCTTCGATGATCTCTCGCCCGGCCTCACTGCTGTTTCAGGATACCATCCACCTTCTGCGCCGCCTGATCGAGCGCCTGCTTCGGCTGCGCCTGATTGAGATAGATCGCCTGCAACGCATTGATCGTCGAATCAGCGATCTGCTCCCAGTTCGGGATCAGCGGCGCGAACCGCGCATTCGGCAGCAACGAAGTGAACACTTTCAGCACCGGATCATCGGCGAATTGCGGCATCCCGGCAACCGATTTCAGCACCGGTAGAAACCCCTCGTTCTGGTTGAATTGCGCGCGTATCTCCGGCTGGAAGGCGAAGTCGAGGAATTTGCCGGCTTCCGCCTTGTGCTGTGAGTTGGCGAACAGCACGATCGAATCGGTCACGCCGTAGGTGATCTGCGTGGTTCCCTTCGGCACGGGCGCCACGCCGTAGGCCAGCTTCGGCGCTTCCGTCTTGATTTGGCTGGCCAGGAACGGCGCGGTGATCATCATCGCGATGTGCCCCTGCTTGAACTGGTTCTGCACGTCCTCACGGTTATATGCGGTGACGCCCGGCTGCGTGTAGCCTTGATCGATCAGCTTCTTGTAGAGCTCGGCCGCGGTCAGCGCCGGCGGCGTGGCCAGGCCGCTGGTGTTCTGCGAGGTGAGGATATCGCCGCCATAGCTCCACATCGCGTAATAGTAATAGACGTCGGTCTCGATTTCCTTGCCCTGAAGCCCGTAACAATAGGTGTTCGCCTCGTTCAGTGCCTTGACCTTCGCGCAATCGGCGACGAGGTCATCCCAGGTGGCGGGCGGCGCGTCGATCCCGGCGCGCTTGAGGATGGCGGTGTTGTAGTACATCGCGCGGGCGGAGGCGGCGATCGGCAGGCCGTAGGTCTTGCCGTCCATCTCCGACGGTTTCAGGAACACCGGAATGAAACGGCCGCGGAACTCCTGGTTCATATACGGGTCGAGCGGCGCGACGATGCCCTGCTTGACGAAATCGACCAGCCAGCGCGTGCCGATGATCGAAATGTCGCCATTGTCGCCGCCGGCGATCTCGGTGGTGAGCTTCTGCTGCAGCGTATCCCAGGACACTACCTCATAGCGGACCTCGATGTCCGGGTTCTTCTGCTCGAAGGCTTTGGCGAGGTCCTCGAAATAGGGGCCGGTCTTATTGCTGTACTGGGCCAGCGTGACGCGGAGCACGGTTTTCGCCACCGCCTGCGGCGCGAGCGACAGCAAAGCGCCCAGGCACGCCGCCGCGGCGGTCAGAGCCAGACGGCCGTACGAGAACTCGCATGTGTTTCCTCCAAATCCCTGCGGTTGCCGGATCATGCCAGCCGCATCTATCTGTGCAACCCGGGACGGGGAATAAGACGCAGTGGCAACGGTCGCGCTCCGGCAGGTGATGAAGCGTTACGGCGAGCTGCAGGTGATCCATGCTGTGAGCCTCGACATCGCGGATGGCGAGTTCGTCGTGCTGGTAGGGCCGTCGGGCTGCGGCAAAACGACGCTGCTGCGCATGATCGCCGGGCTGGAGACGATCAGCGAGGGCGAGCTGTCGATCGGCGGCGTGCGCGCCAACGATGTGCCGCCCCAACGGCGCAACATCGCCATGGTCTTTCAGTCCTACGCGCTGTTTCCGCACATGACCGCGCGGCGGAACATCGCCTACGGGCCGCGGCTGCGGCGCGAGACCGAGATCAGCACGCGCGTCGATCGGGCGGCCGGGATGCTGAACCTGTTCGATTATCTCGACCGACTGCCGAAGCAGCTTTCAGGCGGGCAGCGCCAGCGGGTGGCGATGGGGCGGGCGACGGTGCGCGAGCCCGCCGTGTTCCTGTTCGACGAGCCGCTATCCAACCTCGATGCAACGCTACGCGTTGCGATGCGCGCCGAGATCAAGTCGCTGCAACGACGCCTGGCCGCCACGACGGTGTATGTCACGCACGACCAGATCGAGGCGATGACCATGGCCGACCGCATCGTGGTGATGAATGCCGGCCGGGTGGAGCAGATGGGCTCGCCGCTCGATCTGTATGACCGTCCGGCAAATCTGTTCGTCGCCGGCTTCCTGGGCTCCCCGGCGATGAACCTGTTGCCGGGGCGTGTCGAGCGGCGCGGCGATACGGTGATGGTCCGCGTGAACGATCGCGGCGTGCTGCCGTTGCCGGCAGACAGCGCGACTGCTGACGGGCAGAAAGTGATCGCCGGTGTGCGCCCGGAGGCGCTGCGGATCGCGCGCGCAAATCCCGCCCTGACGATGGACGTCGATCTGGTGGAACCTACGGGCGCAGAGACGCATCTGCACGGGATGTTCGCCGGTCAGCGCGTCGTTGCTGCCCTGCCGGGCCGACATATGATTGCGATCGGGGAGCGAATCGGCCTCGCCGCCGATCCGCAATCTCTTCACCTGTTCGATGCAGGCTCCGGCGCGCGTGTAGAACGAAGCCGCGCCAGAGGAGCGCGTTCAGGCTGACCGGAAACAGCCGGCGCTCACACTCGCGGCACTCCTCTCCTCAGTCGCCAAACAACAACTGATCGAGCGTCACCGGGCATTCCGCCGGAATCGGCAACGGCGCCTGGCCGTCATGCGAGTTGGGCATCCGGTGCAGGGCATCGCGATACAACCCGGCGATGTCGATCTTCTGCCGCATGGAAGGGACGAACGCCCGGCGCGCGTCGGCGCGGTGACCGCGCGTCTCCGCTTCCCAATGCGGTACGTCCCGCGCGAGGGGCCAAGCCCGCGCCTTCAGCATATGCAACAGCGCCTGCACCAGATGAGAACTCGACAGCGTGCAATTCGCTCCTGCCCACGCTCTCGATCTCCTCGGCGACGTTCTCCCAATCCACCTGATCGTTGACCCGCTCGCCAGCAGCCATCCGCCGTAGCAGCTGGGCCTGGCGCTCACTCCAGAGCAGCACATCGTCTTCATAGAGATCGCTCATTTGCTCCGCCGAAAGGTCTCAACCATTCACCGTCCGGATCAGCCCGGCGAGCTTGTCGATCACCGGCATGATCTTGTCCGCCTTCTCCGAGTCCAGGCTGAACACCACGCGCGAAATGCCCAGATCCTCATACCGCTTCATCAGGTCCGGCTCCTGCCGCGGCGACCAGATCGTCATCTCGATCGAGGCCGGATCGCGTCCCGCTTCCGTCGCCATCTGACGGAACTGCGGGATCATGTCCGCGATCTCGGCATAGGTGTCGCGGGCTGCATGGGGAATCCAGCCCTCGCCATAGCGGATCGCGCGCCGCGCCGAATACGGGAACGCCCCGCCCACAATCACCGGCGGATGCGGCTTCTGCACCGGCTTCGGCCAGGCCATGATCGGATCGAAATTCACGAACTCCCCATGATATTCCGCCTTGGTCTTGCTCCAGATCTCCTTCATAGCCTCGATGCGTTCGCGCACCAGCTTGTGGCGCGACTTGAACGCGGTGCCGTGGTTCTCGATCTCGTCCTGGTTCCAGCCATCGCCCACGCCGAACAAAAACCGCCCGCCGGAGACCTGATCGATGGACGCCACCAGCTTGGCGGTCTGGATCGGATCGCGCTGCACCACCAGGCAGATGCCCGTGCCGATTTTCAACCGCCTGGTCGCCATCGCAGCCGCGGTGAGCGTCACGAACGGGTCCATACAGTCATAATATCGTTTGGGAACATCGCCGCCGCCGGGGAATGGCGTTTTCCGGCTGACCGGAATATGCGAATGCTCCGGAGCCCACACCGATTCGAAGCCCCGCTGCTCCAGCGCCTGGCCAAGCTCGCCGGGCGTCATGGAATAGTCGGTGAAGAACATCGCCGCGCCGAAATTGATCATGCTGACCTCCTGGACTGGTTCAGCTAAGCTTTTACCCCCGACAGCCGGCCGGTGGTATCCTGCCCGCCCGGGTGCGAGAGGACACTGCGATGAACAAGCCCCTTCTGGCCGCGACCATGGGCGATCCCGCCGGTATCGGGCCAGAGATCACCGTCCGAGCGCTCGTGTCGCAGGAAGTGCGCGACGTCGCCCGTTGCTTCGCGATCGGCGATGCGCGCGTGCTGGACCGCGCTCTCACGGTCTGCCGCCTCGCGGCGCGGCTCAATCGCATCGCCGGGCCGGAGGACTGCGCCGATCAAGCCGGGGTGATCGACGTGCTGCACCAGGACAGCACCGATCCAGCCGTGCTGCGCATGGGGCAGGTGCAGGCGCTCGGCGGCGAAGCTGCCTATGCGGCGATCCGCGCCTCGATTGAGCTGGCGATGGCGGGCCGCGTCGCCGGCGTGGTGACCGCGCCGATCAACAAGGAGTCGCTGAAGGCCGCAAAAATTCCCTTCATCGGCCACACCGAGATGTTCGCCGAGCATACCGGCGCGGCCGAAGAGATGACGATGTTCACTATCAGCGGGCTGAAGATCTTCTTCCTCACCCGCCACGTGTCGCTCGTCGAAGCCTGCCGGCTGATCACGCGCGAGCGCGTGTTGAAAGGGATCGACCGCAGCATGAAGGCGCTGGCGCAGCTCGGCTATCAGACACCGCATCTAGCCGTCGCCGCGCTCAATCCGCACGGCGGAGAAGACGGGTTGTTCGGCCGCGAGGAGATCGAGTTCGATCAGGCCGGCGATCGAAGCCGCCCGCACGCAAGGAATGCGGATCAGCGGCCCGGTGCCGGCGGACTCGGTGTTCCACATGGCGCGGATCGGCCGCTACGACGCGGTGCTGTCGCTGTATCATGACCAAGGCCACATAGCCGCGAAGATGATGGATTTCGAGCGCACCGTCAGCGTCACGCTGGGTCTGCCGATCCTGCGCACCAGCGTCGATCACGGCACGGCGTTCGATATCGCCGGTACCGGCAAGGCGAGCGCGGTCAGCATGATCGAGGCGGTCAAGGTCGCCGCAGACTACGCCGCCCGCGGCCTGCGCCTCGGCGGAAGCCTGCCCGCCGCCGCGGAATAATAACTGTTGAAAGACAACGATCGCTCTCGTAAGGCGTCGGCCAGCAATTCGGCAGCATTGAGATAGCCCCCAGGGGCGTAGGCGAATACTGGGGCAACTCCACACCGTCACTTGCAGGTCAGCTCAAATACTTCGCGAAGTTCGCGTCCTGGGGCGGTACCGCAACGCGTCCACCAGCAGCGCAAATGCGGGTGTCGGCTGACGGCGGCTCGGATAATAGAGATGATACCCTGAGAACGGTGGGCACCAGTTCGCAAGCACCCGCACAAGCTGACCGCTTTCGAGCTGCTTCCGCACCTGTTCCTCCGGCAGATACGCCAACCCGAACCCGTCCGCCGCCGCATTGAGGATCAGTGCTGCGGGTACTGAACACGAGCTGCCCCTCGACCCGTACCCGGAGCTCATGCCCGTCCTTCTCGAACTCCCAGGCGTATAGCCCCCCATGCGTCGGCAGACGCAGATTGATGCAGTCATGAGCAGTCAGGTCCTGCGGCGTCCGTAGCGGCGAGCGCTGCGCGAAGTAGGACGGCGCGCCGACCACCGCCATGCACATGTCCGGCCCGATGCGCACGGCAATCATGCCCCTCGCCACGTTTCCGCCGGGCCGCACGCCGGCATCGTATCGTTCCGCCACGATATCCGTCAGGCCATAATCAATGACGATCTCCACCTTGATGTCGGGGTAGTCCGGCAACAGGCGCTTGAGGGCGGGCCACAGCACGGCCGTGGCAGCATTCTCGGTCGATGTGACGCGGATGGTGCCGGCGGGCTTGTCCCGCAGCTCGCTTAGCGCGGCCAGCTCCGCGTTGATCTCCTCGAAGCGCGGACCAACGGCGCGAAGCAGGCGTTCGCCCGCCTCGGTCGGCGCGACCCTGCGGGTCGTCCGCGTCAACAGCCGCAAGCCAAGCCGTGCCTCCAGGCTGCGGATTGTCTGGCTCAGTGCCGACTGAGACACGCCGAGCTTTGCCGCCGCCCTGGTGAAACTCCCCTCCTGCGCGACTGTGAGGAAAGCAACGAGATCGTGGAAGCTGTCGCGGGCCATTCATTAGCCACCCTAATGACTCCATACGGATCATAGCGGGCTAATTCGACGCGGTCGCGGCACCAAATTCAGCGGCGTCGCAGGATGGGAGCCTGACATGGAGATCAGACGAAGCGGCTCGCAGCCGTCCGGAAAAGGCCCGGCCGAGTATTTCACCGGGACAGTGCGGATCGACCCGCTGAACAATCCCCCGGAACCAGCGCGTGTGTCGATGGCGCTCGTCACGTTCGAACCCGGGGCACGCACGGCCTGGCACACACATCCACTAGGCCAGACCCTCATCGTGACCGTCGGCTGCGGCTGGGTGCAGCGCGCCGGCGGGCCAATCGAGGAAATCCGGCCAGGCGACGTCGTGTGGTTCCCACCCGGCGAGAAGCACTGGCATGGCGCCACGCCCGCCACGGCAATGAGCCATATCGCCATCCAGGAAAAGCTCGACGGCTCGCCCGTCACCTGGATGGAAAAGGTCAACGACGACCAATACCGGAAGTAGCGGCACGGTCAGCCAAGTCTGGCTGAGGTCCGTCTGACGCACCCAGGTGATCGTTATGGAAATCAAGCGCAGCGGTTCTCAGCCTTCGGCAAGAGCCCCGGCCAAATACTTCACCGGAGCTGTGCGCATCGACCCGCTGGCCAGTCCACCTGACCCAGCTCGTACCTTTGCGGCTTTCGTCACGTTCGAGCCTGGCGCACGCACGGCATGGCACAACCATCCGCTGGGCCAGACTCTGATCGTTATGACCGGACGCGGCTGGGTTCAGTGCGAAGGCGGCCCGGTGGAGGAGGTGGGGCCGGGCGATGTGGTGTGGTTCGCGCCGGGGGAGAAGCATTGGCATGGCGCCACGCCCACGGCGCCAATGAGCCACATTGCCGTTCAGGAAAACTTCGATGGCTCGGCCGGCGACTGGATGGAGCGCGTGGGCGATGCGCACTACCGGCGCACGGGCAGCCCGGATTGGAGGTGAGAAGGCATCATGTTGACACGCAAACTTGGAGACAGCGGTCTCGAGGTCTCGGCGCTCGGGCTGGGTTGCATGGGCATGAGTGCCAACCAAGGGCCGCCCCGAGACCGCGAGCAGATGATCAATCTGATCCGTGCGGCCGTCGATCGCGGCGTAACGTTCTTCGACACTGCGGAGAGCTACGGCCCGTTCACAAACGAGGACCTTGTGGGCCAGGCGCTCGCACCGATCAGAGGTCAGGTGGTGATTGCCACGAAGTTCGGGTGGGACCTCGACCCCTCCGCGCCGCAGGTGCACCGAGGGCTGAACAGCCGTCCGGATCACATCAAGCAGGTCGCCGAAGCCTCGCTCGGACGTCTCAGGAGCGATGTCATCGATCTGTTCTACCAGCATCGCGTCGATCCGAACGTGCCGATCGAGGATGTAGCGGGTGCGGTAAAGGACCTGATTACAGAGGGCAAAGTCAGGCATTTCGGGCTTTCCGAGGCGAGCGCGGCCACAATCCGTCGCGCGTACGCCGTCCTGCCTGTTACGGCCGTGCAAAGCGAATATTCGCTGTGGTGGCGGGAGCCCGAAGCCAAGCTGCTGCCGACCCTGAAGGAGCTGGGGATCGGCTTCGTTCCCTTCAGCCCTCTCGGGAAGGGTTTTCTGACGGGCGCAATCGACGAAACGACCACGTTCCAGCAGACAGACTTCCGCAATTCGGTCCCGCGCTTCACGCCGGAGGCGCGTAAAGCGAACCGAGTATTGGTTGATGGGATCAGCCAGATAGCGGCGAGGAAGCAGGCGACCACCGCGCAGATCGCGCTTGCGTGGCTGCTCGCGCAGAAGCCGTGGATCGTTCCTATACCGGGCACAACGAAGCTCGATCGTCTGCACGAGAATCTCGGCGCACTGAATATCGAGCTGATACAGGAGGATCTGCGCGACCTCGACCGCGCGGTATCGGGAATCGCAGTCCAGGGAGAGCGGTATCCAGTATGGATGCAACAGACTGTCGCGAGCTGAAGGAAATTGCCATGACACAAGGAATCCAGGACAAGGTTGTCGTTATCACCGGTGCGAGCAGCGGACTGGGCGAGGCAACCGCCCGGCTTCTCTCGGCACACGGCGCGAGTGTCGTGCTTGGTGCGCGCCGCACTGATCGAATTCAATCCTTGGCGCGCGAGCTGACCGCGACTGGTGGCAAGGCATTCGCCATGACGGTGGACGTCACGCATCGCGAGCAGGTCAGGGAGTTGGTCGAAGGGGCTGTGCGAACATACGGACGCATCGACGTGATGATCAACAACGCTGGGCTGATGCCGCAGGCGCTGCTCGAGCGCCTGCAGATCGATCAATGGGACCGAATGATCGACGTGAACATCAAGGGGGTGCTGTACGGCATCGCCGCGGCACTCCCCCAAATGAAGCAGCAGAAATCCGGGCACTTCATCAATGTATCGTCCGTTGCCGGACACAGGGTGGGGCCCGGCTTCGCGGTTTATGCTGCGACCAAATTTGCCGTGCGGGCCCTGTCCGAAGGTCTGCGCCAGGAAGTGAAGCCCTACAACATCCGCACCACGGTGATCTCGCCTGGCGCGGTGGCAACCGAACTGCCGAACAGCGTGACCGACCCGGATGCCGCCGAGCGGATCCGCAAATTCTATGCAGCCGCCTCGATTCCGGCTGATTTGTTCGCGCGGGTGGTTGCGTTTGCGATCAGCCAACCGGAGGACGTGGACATAAACGAGGTCGTATTTCGGCCAACCTGTCAGGAACTCTGACCGAAGGAGGGAAAATTGCCCCATGTAATCGTCAAACTGCTTGCCGGCAGATCGGAGCAGCAGAAGGCCAGGCTTGCCGCGGAAGTCACCAAGGCAGTGATGCAGGGCGCCAACTGCACTGAAAATGCGATCTCGGTGAGCCTCGAGGATATCGCGCCCGAGGACTGGGTCGAGAAGGTTTACAAGCCGGACATAGTTGCGAAACCGGACACGCTGTACAAGAAACCCGGATACAACCCGCTCTAATCCCTGAGAATCAACGAATTCACCACGCTGCGCGGCACCCTCGCCACGCGGCAACGATAGCGCTTTGCCTCCCGACAAGGAACGCAGACCATGAAGCCCAAAATGCGGAGCATGCCCTGAGTGTCCGCAACATCCTTCTCCCGGCCCGCGACGTCTCCCGTCTCCGTCGTGTTGCTGCCGATCATGGCCGCTGTTTCGATTGGCTTCTTGGTCATCGGGATTGCGTTGCCGGTGCTGCCACTCCACGTGCATCAGGATCTCGGCCTTAGCACATTTTTTGTCGGCCTTGTGACCGGCAGCCAGTTTGTCGCTTCTCTCGCTTCGAGGGTCTGGGCAGGGCACGTTTCCGATCGTCGAGGTGCCAAGAGTGCGGTTATTGCCGGCTTGATGACGGCCGTTGCGGGTGGCCTGGTTTATCTACTATCGCTCGGCTTCGCCGCCGCACCGCGTCTGTCGGTCGCCATACTCTTGAGTGGGCGCGCCCTTCTCGGCGTCGCTGAAAGCTTCATCATCACGGGTGGAGTGAGCTGGGGATTGGCCCTTGCCGGCCCCTCGCATGCGGGGCGAGTGATTGCCTGGGTCGGCATGGCGATGTTTGCCGCTCTGGCGGTCGGAGCGCCATTCGGAACGATGCTCTACGGCAGCGGCGGCTTCGCAGCCGTGGCAGCGGCGACGATCCTCATTCCGTTGGCGACAACATTTGTCGTGCTGCCTTTGAAGGCTGCTCCCCTGCATCGTGGCATGCGTGCCGGCATCTTCAGCGTGGCAGGAGCGGTCTGGATGCCGGGATTGGGTGCTGCCCTCAGCAGCATCGGCTTCGGCACGATGATTGCCTTCAGTTCGCTGCTGGCGACGAACCAGCAATGGAACCCGGCCTGGGTTCTGTTCAGCTCCTTCGCGGCTTCGTTGGTCGTCGCGCGGTTCTTCCTCGGCCACATCCCCGACAAGCTGGGAGGAGCCAGGGTCGCCCTCATGTCCATCATGATCGAAGCGGCCGGCCTGGCATGCATTTGGCTGGCATCCAACCGTGTTTTCGCCGCGACAGGGGCCGTGTTCACCGGCCTTGGTTTTGCCTTGGTTTATCCTGGCCTGGGTGCGGAAGCGGTCCGCCGCGCACCGCCACAAAGTCGTGGCCTCGTTATGGGCGCCTACACCGCTTGCCTCGACGTGGCGCTCGGGTTCGGCACCCCCACGCTGGGGCTGGTCGCAAGTTGGGCCGGATTGCGTTCCGTCTTTCTCACGGCCGCCGTGGTGGTGCTGGCCGCTGCGGTTATTGCTCTGAAGCTCCTTTGCGCAGCGCCCCGTAGCAACGCTCTTTCATAAAGCGAATGGCCGCTAGGTGCGGCGAACCCGATAAAACTGCGGAATCCCCTCCGGCACCCCCGTCAGGTTTGCGCGGAAGCAGGTCGGCTGGAAATACATCCCCAGCGGCGCGTAGGAAGGGTTCTGGAAGAACTCCGCCTGCATCTCCGCGCACACTTTCTGTTGCGCGGCGAGATCCGGCGCCTGAAACCACGCAGCGCGCAACGCCTCCATCTTCGCGTCCGTCGGCCAGCCGAACCAGCCCTTGCCGTCGGACCGCAGGGCGGGTGCGAAAGCCGGGGTGACGTTCCCCGCACCGCCCAGGAAAGTGAAAAAGATGTTCCACCCGCCCTGACCCGGCGGGCTGCGGCTCGCCCGCCGCTGCACCACCGTGCCCCAGTCCAACGACTTATAATCAACGTTGAAGCCAATCCGCTTCAGCATATCGCCGCCCACCTGCGCGATCGCGTTGATGGTCGGGTAGTTGGACGCAGCCAGCACGACGATCTTCTCGCCCTTGTAGCCCGCCGCATCCAGGGCGGCTTTGACCTTAGCCGGGTCATTCATTCCCCGCATGGAATCGACGCCGACCGTGCTCGCCATCGGGCTGCCCGGTACAAACAGACCGACATCGTTCTTGATCAGCGACGGGTCCGCCCCGGCGACCGCCTCCATGTAGTTTTTCTGGTCCACCGCCGACAGCACCACGCGGCGAACCGCCGGATTGTCAAAAGGCGGAAACAGGCTGTTGAAGCGCAGACAGCCGATCTCCCCCATGTGGTCTTTCACCACAACGGTCAGGTTCTTGTCCTGCTTCAGCACTGGCTCGAGATCGATGGTCGGGTTCTCCCACCAGTCGAACTCGCCCGCACTCATGGCCGCGGCGTTGGTTGCCGGATCCGGTGAAACCGTCCAGACCACGCGATCGACATACACGATCTTCGGACCGGACGTGTATTCGGCCGGGCCGTCCGACCGCGGCATGTACCCGGCAAATTTCTCATACACCACGCGCGAGCCGGGCACGCGCTCCGCCGCGATGTAGCGGAAGGGCCCGCTGCCCACCATCTCCGTCACCTGCTGGGTGTTCGGCGTCTTCGCCAGCCGCTCCGGCATAATGCAGCAGTTGAACCCGGCCAGGGCATTCGGCAACAGGGCAAACGGTTGCTTCAATCGAAAGCGGATCACCTTGTCCGACGGGGCGGACAGCTCGTCCGTCGCCGCCATCAGCACCGCGCCGAACGGATCGATCTTGCTCCACCGGTCAATGGTGGCAACGCAGTCGCGCGCCAGCACGGGCGTATTATCGTGGAACTTCAGGCCGTCGCGCAGCGCAATATCCCACTGCCGCCTGTCGGTGCTGACTACATGCCCTGCCGCCATCTGCGGATGCGGCTGGTAATCATTGTCAACGCCATAAAGCGTGTCGAACACCAGGACCGAATGGTTCCGCGTAACGTCTGCCGTCGTCCATACCGGATCAAGCGAGGCAAGATCCGCCTGCGGGATAAAGCTGATCGTGTTCTGCTCCGCCGCCCGCCCAATCGCCGGTACGCTCAGCGCCGCCGTGCCCGCCAACGCAGCTCTCAACAGACTACGGCGCTTCACGTCACCTCTCCCGCTTACCGGAGAGGTCGGTTCGCGAAGCGAACCGGGTGAGGGCTTCATAGAAACACCCCCCGCTCCAAAATCTCGAGCGTGTACTCCCGATACGACATTCCCAGCATCTCAGCTCGCGCCAGCCGCCGCAGCGCAATCTCCCGCGGCGGCGTCTTCCAGGCGCGTTTATGCGCGCGCCGCCAGCACCAGGACCGCCACGAGATCGCGCCCGGCTCTTCCTCAAGCTCCAGCGGCGGACCGCCGTTATGCCCGATCAACGCATACACCTCTCCCGAAGCGCGGGAGAGGTCGGATCGCAAAGCGCTCCGGGTGAGGGTCACGCCCGAGCGACAGCCCGGCGAGCCATCACGCCGACCAGATGCGCGCGGTATTCCGAGCTTGCATGAATATCGCTGTTGAGCCCGCTCGCCGGCGTCGTAATCCCGGCGATAGCGTCCGGCGAGAAATTCGCCGACAGCGCCTGTTCCATCTCCTTGTGGCGGAACACCCCGTTCTGCCCAGCGCCGGTCACCGCCAACCGCACGCTGCCAGGAAATTTCGCCACAAAAACCCCGACAATCGGATACCGCGACGCAGGATTGCGAAACTTCTCGTAGGCGGATTTCTGCGGCACCGGGAAGGTTACCGACGTGATCAGCTCGTCCGGCTCCAGCGCGGTGGTGAACATGCCCTGAAAGAAATCGTCCGCCTTGATCTCGCGCTTGTTGGTCTTGATCGTCGCACCCAGTGCGAGCGACGCGGCCGGATAGCAGGCCGCCGGATCGTTGTTGGCCAGGCTGCCGCCGAGCGTCCCCCGGTGGCGCACCTGCTCATCGCCGATCCAGCTCGCGAGCTCGGCCAGCCCCGGAATTCTCGATCGCACATCCGCCGAGTTCGCCACCGCGCCATGCGTCGTCATCGCGCCAATGGTCACGCTGTCGGCGCCCGCGGTGATCCCCACCATTCCAGTCTTGGCAAGATCAACAATGGCCGAAGGCCGATTGAGCCGCTGTTTCAGCACAGGAAGCAGCGTCATTCCGCCGGCAAGCGCCTTCGCCTCGGGATCAGCGCCGAGCAGCCTGGCGGCTTCATCCACGCTGGCCGGTTTCTGATAAGCGAAATCATACATCGGCTGTTTCCCCTTATTCCGCTGCCATCCGCGGCTGTCCGGCTTGCAGGATGGACCAGATTTTCGGCGACGTGGCGGGCATGTCCAAATGCCGTACCTTGTAATCGCGCAATGCATCGACCACCGCGTTGATTACCGCCGGCGGACTGCCGATCGCGCCGACCTCGCCGCAGCCCTTTACCCCCAGCGGGTTGTGCGTGCACAGCGTGACCGAGGTTCCCACCTGGATATTCGGCACGTTGCCGGCGCGCGGCATGGTGTAATCCATGAACGATCCGCTCAGAAGCTGGCCCGACTTGTCGTACACCGCATTCTCCATCAGCGCCTGCCCGATCCCCTGCGCCACCCCGCCCTGCACCTGCCCTTCGACGATCATCGGATTGATGACGCGGCCGACATCGTCCACCGCGACGAAATTGACCACCTCGACCACGCCGGTGTCGGTGTCGATCTCCACTTCCGTCACGTGACAGCCGGCTGGGAAGGTGAAATTCTTGGGGTCATAGAAGGCGGTTTCTTCCAGCCCCGGCTCCAGCTCCTCGATCGGATAATTATGCGGCACATACGCAGCCAACGAGATGTCCGTCAGCGTCTTCGACTTGTCGGTACCGGCCACGGAGAACTTGCCCCCGCTGAACTCGATGTCGTCCACCGAAGCTTCCAACAAATGCGCGGCGATTTTCTTGCCCTTGGCGACGATCTTGTCCATCGCCTTCACCATCGCACTGCCGCCGACCGCGAGGCTGCGGCTGCCATAGGTCCCCATGCCGAACGGTATCTTCGCCGTGTCGCCGTGCACCACCTCGATCTGGTCGATCGGTACGCCGAGCTGCTCATGCACGAGCTGAGCGAAGGTCGTTTCATGCCCCTGGCCGTGGCTGTGCGTTCCGGTGAACACCGTCACGCTGCCGGTTGGGTGCACCCGGACGTTGGCGCATTCATACAACCCGGCACGCGCACCGAGCGAACCGACCACCGCCGACGGCGCGATGCCGCAAGCCTCGATATAAGTCGATACGCCGATGCCGCGCAGCTTGCCCCTGCCGGCGGCCTCGCGGCGGCGCCCCTCGAACCCGGCGTATTCGGCTTCCTTCAACCCCGCATCCAGGCTCGCCTGATAATTGCCGCTGTCATATTGCAACGCCACCGGGGTTTGATACGGGAACGCGTCGGCAGGGATGAAGTTGCGCCGCCGCAGCTCGATCCGGTCGATCCCCGTATCGTGAGCAATGACATCGACCAGCCGTTCCAACAGGAACGTAGCCTCGGGCCGGCCGGCGCCGCGGTAGGCATCCACCGGTACAGTATTGGTGAACACCGCCTTCACTTCGCAATAAATCGCCGGGGTTTTGTAAACACCGGCAAGCAGCGTGGCATAGAGATAGGTCGGAATGCACGGCGCGAAGGTGGAAAGATAGGCGCCCATATTGGACAGCGTTGCGACGCGCAGCGCAAGGAAGTTGCCGTCCGCATCCAGCGCCATTTCAGCTACCGTCTCGTGGTCGCGGCCATGTGCGTCGGACATGAAGCTTTCCGCGCGGTCGGCGGTCCATTTCACCGGGCGGCGAACCTTGCCGGCGGCCCACGTGACGATGGCCTCCTCGGCGTAGTGATAGATCTTCGACCCGAAACCGCCGCCCACATCCGGCGCCACGACGCGCAGCCGGTTCTCCGGTATATGCAGCACGAAGGCGCCCATCAACAACCGGATCACGTGCGGGTTCTGGCTGGTGGTATACAGCGTGTAATCGCCGGACGACGGATCGAAATCGCCGACCGCCGCGCGCGGCTCCATCGCGTTCGGAATCAGCCGGTTGTTGTTCAGCTCCAGCTTCACCACCTTCGCCGCCCCGGCGAACGCATTGTCCACCACAGTCTTGTCGCCGATCTGCCAGTCGTAGCAGAGGTTCCCGGGCACATCGTCATGCACCAGCGCCGCACCCGCGGCGAGCGCATCACGCATCGTCGCCACCGCCGGCAGGTCAGTCAGTTCGATGTCGAGCTTCTCGGCCGCGTCCCGCGCCGCCTGCCTGCTTTCAGCGACAACCACCGCGATCGGATCGCCGACATGGCGCACCTTGCCAACCGCCAGCACCGGGTGCGGCGGCTCCGCCATCGGCGAGCCGTCCTTGTTGTGGATCTGCCAGCCGCAGGGCAGCCCACCGATATTCTCCGCCGCCATATCGGCGCCGGTAAACACGGCGACGACGCCGGGCGTCGCCTTGGCCGCCGCCGCGTCGATCGCCCCGATCCGCGCATGCGGCCGGTCGGACCGGCGTATCGCGGCGTAAAGCTGTCCGGGCCGGTTGATATCGTCGGTATAAACGCCGCGCCCGCTGATGAAGCGCAAATCCTCCTTGCGGCGGACGGAAGCGCCGATCCCCTCGAAAGGCATGTTGTCTCCCCCCTGTCCGCCGTTATTCCGCCGCTGCCGGCATTTGTCTGCCGTGCATCAGCGGCCATGCGGCGGCGATCGCCTTGACGATGTTATGGTAGCCGGTGCAGCGGCACAGATTGCCTTCCAGCCCCTCCCGGATCTGCCTCTCGGTCAGACCCTCGGGATGGCTCTGCACCAGATCGACGGCGCTCATCACCATACCCGGCGTACAGAAGCCGCATTGCAGCGCGTGATGCTCGCGAAACATCTCCTGCATCGGATGCAGCGTGCCGTCAGGCTTCGCCAGGCCCTCGATCGTCAGCACCTGCGCACCCTCCGTCTGTAGGGCGAGCATCGTGCACGATTTCACCGACTCGCCGTTTACGTGCACAACGCAGGCGCCGCACTGGCTGGTGTCGCAGCCGATATGCGTGCCGGTCAGGCCCAGTTTCTCCCGCAGCAGCTCGACGAGCAGGGTGCGCCCCTCGACCTCGACCGTGTGCTGCTTTCCATTCACCGTCAGGGATACCTGAGGCATTGCGTCCCCCTGTTGTTTCGAGCCGTCTGGCCAGCCGGCCGGCGGCCGGGTATCTCGGCGCACAATGTGCGGGCCGCAGGCGGACGGTCAAGCGGCCCCAGTTTGTACCTGGCAATCCGACCAAGCGCACTGCCGTGTGCGTCGCAGCAGGCACTTAAGCCGCTGCTGTGGAGATCGCCTCCGCCCCCACGGGCACACTCGCCGCGTCCCCCAAATGACAAGCCGAAACGTGCCCCTCTCCCACGCTCCGCAGCTCCGGCTCCTCCGTCAGGCAGCGATCGAACACGAATGGGCACCGCGTATGGAACCGGCAGCCGCTCGGCGGATCGATCGGGCTCGGCACATCGCCCTTCAGGATGATCCGATGGCGCTTCGCGTCCGGGTCCGGCACCGGAACCGCCGACAGCAGCGCCCGCGTGTAGGGATGATGCGCCTCGGCAAACAGCGTGGCGCGGTCGGTCAGCTCGACGATTTTCCCGAGATACATCACCGCCACCCGGTGCGTCAGATGCTCGACGATCGCCAGGTCATGGCTGATGAACAGCAGCGCCAGCCCCAGCTCATCCTGCAGCTCCGCCAACAGGTTGACGATCTGCGCCTTCACCGAGACATCCAGCGCCGAGACCGCCTCGTCGCAAATCACCAGATCGGGCCCGGGCGCCAGCGCGCGGGCGATGCCGATCCGCTGCCGCTGCCCACCGGAGAATTCGTGCGGAAAACGCCGCATCGCATCCCGCGGCAGCCGCACCTTATCCAGCAGCCCGACAATACGGTCCTCCAGCTCGCTGCCGCGCGCCAGGCCGAAATTGGTGATCGGCTCGGCCAGCAGCTCGCGCACCGTCATCCGCGGATTGAGGCTGCTGAACGGGTCCTGGAACACCACCTGGATGCGCCGCCGGATCGGCCGCAACTGCGCGCCGGGCAGGTTGTCGATGCGCCGACCGTCCAGCCGTACTTCGCCCTCTGTCGGGGTGATCAGCCGCAGGATCGCCCGTCCCACGGTGGACTTCCCGCACCCCGACTCCCCTACCAACGACAACGTCTCGCCACGCGCAATCGCGAAACTCACGCCATCGACCGCCAACACCTTCGCGGTCACGCCGCCAAGCACCCCCCCACGGATCGGAAAGTGCTTCTTCAGCCCCTCGACTTCCAACAGCCCCGCCAGGGGCCGGGAAGATTCCCCTCTCCCGCTTGCGGGAGGGGGTTGGGGTGAGGGCGAGCGTGCCCTCACGCCGCCATCCGCTGCCCAGCGTAATGGCACGCGGCCTCATGCCCCGGCGCCTTCGCCTCGATCGCCGGTACCACCTCCCGGCAATGCGCCGTCACCATTGGACACCGCCCGGCAAAAGCGCAGCCCTGGATCGGCTCGCGCAGGCTCGGCACCAATCCGGGGATTTCCGTCAGCCGGCCGCGCCCCCGCACCCCCACGGAGGCACCCAGCCGCGGCACCGCGCCCAGCAGACCTTGCGTATAAGGATGCAGCGGGCGGGCGAAAATTTCCCGCACAGGCGCCTCCTCGACCTTGCGCCCGGCGTACATCACCACCACGCGCTCGGCCATTTCCGCCACCACCCCGAGATCATGCGTGATCAGCATGATCGCCGACCCCAGCCGGCGCTTGAGGTCCCGCATCAGGTCCAGGATCTGCGCCTGGATCGTCACATCCAGCGCCGTTGTCGGTTCGTCGGCGATCAGCAGCTTCGGATTGCACGCCAGCGCCATCGCAATCATCACCCGCTGGCGCATGCCGCCCGAGAGCTGGTGCGGATACTCGCGCACCCGCCGCGCCGGTTCCGGAATGCCGACCAGCGTCAGCGCCTCGATCGCCTTCGCCTCCGCCTCCCGCTGCCCCAGCCCTTGATGCAGCCGCAGCGTCTCGCCGATCTGCCGCCCCACCGTCAGCACCGGATTGAGGCTGGTCATCGGCTCCTGGAAGATCATCGAGATCTCGTTGCCGCGGATCGCGCGCATCTCCGGCTCCGACAGCGCCAACAAGTCGCGCCCCTGAAAGCGGATCGTACCGGCGATCCGCCCGGGCGGCTCCGGGATCAGCCGCAGGATCGACATCGCCGTGACCGACTTGCCGCAGCCGGACTCGCCCACGACGCCGACCGTCTCCCCGGCCTCCACATTCAGCGAGAGTCCCTCGACCGCCCGCGCCACCCCGTCCGGTGTCCGGAAATGCGTCTGCAAATTGCGCAGCTCGAGCAGCGCCATCAGAGCCGCTTCGCCAGCCGCGGATCGAGCGCATCGCGCAAGCCGTCGCCCAGCAGATTCACCGCCAGCACGGTAAGGGACAGAAAGATCGCCGGGAAGAACACGATGAACGGCTTGATCTGCCAGAGCGCGCGGCCCTCGGCCATGATGTTGCCCCAGCTGGGGATGGTCGGCGGCGTGCCAGCGCCGATGAAGGACAGGATCGCCTCATTGATCATCGCGGAGGCGCCGGTGAACGTCGCCTGCACCAGTAGCACGGCGAACGCATTTGGCAGGATGTGGCGCCAGACGATGCGGGGCAGCCGCGTGCCGGCGGCGATCGCGCCCTCCACGAAGGGTTGCTCGCGCAACGACAGCACGATGCCGCGGACCAATCGGGCTATCCGCGGAAACTCCGGCACCGACAACGCAATAATCACGTTCTCAACCGAGGCGCGGGTCAGCGCCATCAGCGCGATTGCCAGCAGGATGGGCGGGATCGACATCAACCCGTCCATCATTCGCATGATGATTGAATCCAGCCCGCGCATGAATCCGGCGATTGCACCAACCACGGTGCCGATCGTGGCCGCCACCATCGCCACGGCGAAGCCGACGCCAAGCGAGACCCGCGCCCCATACAGCACGCGCGAGTAAATGTCGCGCCCCAGCATATCGGTACCGAACCAATACAGCGCCGAGGGATCGCGAATGCGCTTGGCCGGGGCGATCGCCGTCGGATCGGTCGTCCCGAGCCAAGGGGCGAAAATCGCGATGAAAACCATAGCCCCAAGCAAAAACCCCCCGACCACGATGGTCGGGTGCTGTCGGATGAAGGTGCGGGCCCGGCCGCGCCGCCGCAGCGGCGGCAGCACCTCCGGCAACGGGGCGGCACCACCGGGAAGACCAGCGGGAAGGGTGGTGCTCAATACCGGATCCTCGGGTCGAACACGGTGTACAGCAGATCGACGATCAGGTTGATGATGACATAGGCGAAGCTGAACAACAGCACGACGCCCTGGATCACCGGGTAATCGCGTTGCAGGATCGCATCCACAGTCAGCCGCCCGATCCCCGGAATGGCGAACACCGTCTCTGTCACCACCGCGCCCCCGATCAGCACCGCCACGCCCAGCCCCACCACGGTCACGATCGGCACAGCTGCGTTCTTGAGCGCGTGCACGTAAAGGATCGCGCCCTGCCCAAGGCCCTTGGCGCGTGCCGTCCGCACATAGTCCTGGCTCAGTACCTCCAGCATGGTGGCCCGGGTGATGCGGGCCAGCAGTGAGATATAGATCAACCCCAGCGCCACCGAGGGCAGGATCAGGGTGCGCAGGAACGGCCACAGGCCGCGGCTGATCGGGGTGAACCCTTGCACTGGCAACCACCCCAGCCGGAGCGCGAAGACATAGGCCAGCAGATAGCCCACCACGAAGACCGGGGTCGAAAAGCCGAACACCGCCAGCGCCATCACCAGCCGATCGATCCACGATCCCTGCTTCCACGCGGCCACGACACCCAGCGGAATCGCCACTATCAGTGACAGCAGCACCGTCAGCACCAGCAGCGACAGCGTCGGCTCCATTCGCTGCGCCATCATGTGGGTCACCGGCAGATTGGTGAAGATCGACGTGCCGAGGTCGCCATGCAGGATGCGCCACAGCCAGTCGCCGAAGCGCACCAGGAACGGCCGGTCGAGCCCCAACGAGATCCGGATGCGCGCAATATCCGCTGGCGTGGCCTGGTCGCCGGCGATGATCGCCGCCGGATCGCCGGGCGCGATGTAGAGCAGGCTGAACACGAACAGCGAAACGAACAGCATCACCGGGATGGTGGTGAGGATACGGCGGATGGTGTAGGCCAGCATACGGGAATGGATCCGCTGTTCAGATCTCGACCGTGACGGGAGATTGATAGTCTTCGGAAAACCCCACGGGGATGAAAGGGACGCAATCCATCGGGGGCCGAACCTGCCTGGCCGGAGTTAAGCCGCCGCCCGGGCGGCATGCAATATCAGGGCCGCCCTCGACCAAGCTGGCGCCCAGCCCGCCTCAGTGGAACCAGCTTGACCAGCAAGGCAGCCGTCAGTGTGGAATTGGCGCCGACCACTCCATATCAGCATGGTGAGCCGCCTTTCGAGCCCGGCGAGACCTTCCATCTCCGTGCAGGCATCTGGACGAGACTATGCAGGACAGCCTACGAGCCTTGAGAGCCCCCTGCGGTCAACAAAGCGACGGCATCCGGCGGGATGATCACCCTTATGGTGCCGCACACCAAAATCAGCCTCCTGCCCCAGGAGAGTCCGTTTCCCCCTAAAGAGGGGACGTCCTTCTTTGTAGATACGCTGCTAATCCGGGACGATTTTACGCGCGTGATCAGATCGACGCCGCGCTCAAACCAACATTGGATCAACCGTTCCAAACAGCCGGGCTTTCCAGCGCTCCTCGCTTCAAGGCAGACCGCTCTTTGAGCAACTACTGATCTCTGCGGCCTGAGCAGGCAGCTCAGTTCCGGGTCCAGCGCGAGCAGCAGAAACTCACCGCCCGGTCAGCAACCCATCCGCCGCCTCGACGATCGCGCGAGCCGACTGCACGCGCTCCAGCGCCAGTTCCTCGGCCATCACATCGGCCGGCTCCACCTTGGCCAATGCCGCCTCGGCTTCGGCCAGCCGGCGCTCACCCTCCGCGCGCTGCAGCTCCGCCAGCGGCACTGCCTCATTCGCCAGCACCGTGCAGCGCTCCGGCGTCACCTCGGCGAACCCGCCGGCAACGAACAGCGTGTCCGCGACCCGATCCCCCTCATACAAAGAGATCACCCCGCCGCGCAGCATGACGATCATCGGCGTATGGCCTTCCAGCACGCCCATATCGCCCTCGGAAGCCGGGATCACCACCATATCCACCGGTCGCGACAGCAACAACCGTTCCGGTGACACGATTTCCAGCGCAACCGCCATCAGGCGGCGACCTTCAGCGTCTCCGCCTTCTTCACCGCCTCCTCGATGGTGCCGACCATGTAGAACGCCGCCTCCGGCAAATGATCATACTCGCCCGCACAGATCGCCTTGAAGCTGCGCACCGTGTCGGCAACCGGCACGAACACGCCCGGGAAGCCGGTGAACACCTCGGCTACATGAAACGGTTGCGACAGGAACCGCTGGATCTTGCGCGCCCGCGCCACCACCAGCTTGTCCTCCTCGGAAAGCTCGTCCATGCCCAGGATCGCGATGATGTCCTGCAGGCTCTTGTACGTCTGCAGGATTCGCTGCGTCTCGCGCGCCACTGCATAGTGCTCCTCGCCCACCACCCGCGGATCGAGTGAACGCGACGTCGAATCCAGCGGGTCCACCGCCGGATAAATCCCCAGCTCGGCAATCTGCCGCGACAGCACGGTCGTCGCATCCAGGTGCGCGAACGATGTTGCGGGTGCCGGATCGGTCAGATCGTCGGCCGGCACATAGATCGCCTGCACCGAGGTGATCGAGCCCTTCTTCGTCGAGGTGATCCGCTCCTGCAAAGCGCCCATGTCGGTCGCCAAGGTCGGCTGATATCCCACCGCCGAGGGAATGCGCCCCAGCAACGCCGATACCTCCGCGCCCGCTTGGGTGAAACGGAAGATGTTATCGACGAAGAACAGCACGTCCTGCCCTTCCTCGTCGCGGAAATACTCCGCCACCGTCAACCCCGACAGCCCGACCCGCGCCCGCGCTCCCGGCGGCTCGTTCATCTGCCCGTAGATCAGCGCCACCTTCGATCCCTCGGTGCTGCCATTCTCACCGAGCTTGATCACGCCCGCCCCAATCATCTCGTGATACAGGTCGTTGCCCTCACGGGTCCGCTCGCCCACGCCGGCAAACACCGAAACACCGCCATGCGCCTTGGCGATGTTGTTGATCAGCTCCTGGATCAGCACTGTCTTACCCACACCGGCGCCGCCGAACAGCCCGGTCTTGCCGCCCTTCAGATAAGGCGCCAGCAGATCCACCACCTTGATGCCGGTGACCAAAATCTCGGCCTCGGCCGCCTGGTCCTCGAAGGTCGGTGCATCGCGATGAATGGGGTAGCGCTGAGCGGTATGGATAGGCCCGCGCTCATCCACCGGGTCCCCGATCACATTCAGGATCCGCCCGAGAGTCTCCGGTCCCACCGGCATGGTGATCGGCCCGCCGGTATCCACCACCTCCTGGCCGCGCACCAACCCATCCGTGCTGTCCATGGCAATCGTCCGCACGGTCCGCTCGCCCAGCTCCTGCGCGACCTCCAACACCAGCGTGCGGTCCTGCAGCTTGGTATGCAGCGCGTTCTGGATGAACGGCAGGTCGCCCTCGAACTGCACGTCCACCACCGCTCCCATCACCTGGGTCACGCGTCCAACAATATTGCTCGCCATAATTACCGTTCCTTTTATCCAACACCTCTCCCGCCCTGCGGGAGAGATCGGTTCGCGCAGCGAACCGGGTGAGGGTGTGTCAGACCGCCTCGGCGCCCGAGATGATCTCGATCAGTTCCTTGGTGATATTCGCCTGCCGCGCGCGGTTATAGTTCAGCGTCAGCCGCTTGATCATATCCCCGGCATTCCGCGTGGCACTGTCCATCGCCGTCATCTGCGAGGCGAAGAACCCGGCGCTGCTCTCTAAGAGCGCCCGATACACCTGGATCGCCAAATTCTGCGGCAGCAGCCGCGACAGGATCGTCTCCTCGTCCGGCTCGAAATCATAGCTGGCGCCGCCCAGCGCCTCGGTATCCGCGGCCCCTTCCGGGATCGGCGCCGGGATCAACTGCTGCTCCGTCACGACCTGCGAGATCACCGAGCGGAACTGGTTGTAGATCAGCGTGCAGACATCGACCTCGCCCGCCATCACCATTGCGGTGATCTGCTGCGCGATCCCCTCCGCATCCGTGAACTCCAGTCGCCGCTTGCCCACGAAGTTCACATCCCCGGCAAAGCGGCTGGCGAGTTCCCGGCGCAGATAATCCCGTCCCTTGCGGCCCACGGCGAGGATCTTCACCGTCTTGCCCTCCGCCTCCAGCCGGCGCGCCAAGGTGCGCGTTGCCCGGCCGACATTGGCGTTGAACGCCCCCGCCAGCCCGCGATCGCCGGTCACCGCGACCAGCAGGTGCGTCTGCTCCTTCCCGGTGCCCACCAGCAACGGCGGCGCCGTCGGGCTGTCGGCGACCGAGGCAGCCAGCGCGCTCAACATCCGCTGCATCCGCTCGGCATAGGGCCGCGCCGCCTCCGCCTGGGCCTGCGCACGCCGCAGCTTCGAAGCCGCGACCATCTTCATCGCCGAGGTGATCTTCTGCGTCGATTTGACGCTGTTGATCCGGGTGCGAAGCGCTTTCAGGCTGGGCATCGCGCGCCCCTTACTGGAACGATCCGGCGAAGCCGTCCAGCAGCGCGGTCAGCTTCTTCTCCGTCTCCGGCTTGATCTCCAGGTCGGCGCGGATCGCCTGCAAAATATCCGGCGCACGCGACTTCAGCTCCGACAAATACTGCGCCTCGAACGTCGTCACTTTGCCGACATCGACCTTGTCCAGATACCCGCGCACCCCCGCAAAGATCGCCGCGACTTGCTCCTCGACCGGCATCGGCTGGTACTGCGGCTGTTTCAGCAGCTCGGTCAACCGCGCCCCGCGCGCCAGCAGCGCCTGCGTCGAGGCATCCAGGTCTGAAGCAAACTGCGCGAACGCCGCCATCTCACGGTACTGCGCCAGTTCCAGCTTGATGCGGCCGGCGACCTGCTTCATCGCCTTGATCTGCGCCGCCGAGCCCACCCGCGACACCGAAATGCCCACGTTCACCGCCGGACGGATGCCGCGGAAGAACAGCTCCGTCTCAAGGAAAATCTGGCCGTCGGTGATGGAGATGACATTGGTCGGGATATAGGCCGATACGTCGCCCGCCTGCGTCTCGATCACCGGCAGCGCCGTCAGGCTGCCGGCGCCATACTCGTCGCTCATCTTCGCCGCGCGCTCCAGCAGGCGCGAATGCAGATAGAACACGTCGCCCGGATACGCCTCGCGCCCCGGCGGGCGTCGCAGCAGCAGCGACATCTGACGGTAGGCGACGGCCTGTTTCGAAAGGTCGTCGTAGAAGATCACCGCGTGCCGCCCGTTGTCGCGGAAATGCTCGCCCATCGTGCAGCCGGTATAGGGCGCCAGGAACTGCATCGGCGCCGGGTCGGACGCCGTCGCCGCGACCACGGTTGAGTATTCCATCGCGCCGTTCTCTTCCAGCGTGCGCACCAACTGCGCCACCGTGGAGCGCTTCTGCCCGATGGCGACATAGATGCAGTAGAGCTTCCGCTTCTCGTCGCCGCTCGCGTTGATCGGCTTCTGGTTGATGATGGTGTCGATGATCACCGCCGTTTTGCCGGTCTGGCGGTCGCCGATGATCAGCTCCCGCTGGCCGCGGCCTATCGGGATCAGCGCATCGATCGCCTTCAGCCCGGTCTGCATCGGCTCATGCACCGACTTGCGCGGGATGATCCCCGGCGCCTTCACCTCGACCCGGCGGCGCTCGTCCGTCTTGATCGGCCCCTTGTCGTCGATCGGATTGCCGAGCCCATCGACCACCCGGCCGAGCAGGGCGTCGCCAACCGGAACCTCCACGATGGCGCCCGTGCGCGAGACGGTGTCGCCTTCGCGGATCCGCCGGTCGTCGCCGAAGATCACCACGCCGACATTGTCGGTCTCCAGGTTCAGCGCCATCCCGCGCATGCCGGCGCCGGGAAACTCCACCATCTCCCCGGACATCACGTTCTGCAGGCCGAAGACGCGGGCGATGCCGTCACCTACGCTCAGCACCTGGCCGGTTTCGGCGACATTGGCTTCGGTGTCGAACGCGGCGATCTGCTTCTTCAGGATCTCCGAGATCTCGGCCGGGCGGATCTCCATCTCAGGCGGCTCCCTTCATGGCGTACTGCAAGCGCTGCAGGCGGGATTTCAAAGAGGTGTCGTAAAGGCGGGCACCGACGCGGACGACCAGCCCGCCCAGCAGCTCGGGTTCCACCTGCTCGGCGATATTGACGTTGCCGTAGCCGGCCTCGATCAGCCGGGCACGAAGCTGCTGGCGCTGCACGTCGTTCAGCTTGTGGGCCGAGGCGACGAAGGCGGTGACCACGCCGCGCTTCTCGGCGACCAGCGCGGCAAACGCGGCGACGATCTGCCGCAGGCTGCGCAGGCGGCGGTTGCTGGCGACCACGCCCACGAAGTCCCGCACCGGCTTGCCGAAGCCTTCCTGCTCCAGCACCGCGATCGCGGCCCGGCTGGCCTGGTGCACATCGATCAGCGGAGATTCCAGCAGCCGGCGAAAATCGCCGCTTTCATCGATCAGCCGCCCGAGCTGGTCCATTTCGGTGGCGACTTGGTCGAGCGCCCGGGCTTCCTCGGCATATCCATAGAGCGCGGCGGCGTAGCGGTCGGCCAGTCCGCCGCCCGATGCGGTCGTCGTTCCGCCTGTTGAGGCCAACTCCGTCCCCGTATTGCATGGAGCCGCGCGAGCGCGCGGCACGGTTCGCCGGCGCGCCTTGCCGGCGGCGGGCCTCTAGCATGGGGGTTGTGCGGGTGCAACACGAGGTCGCCGCGGGCAGGCCAGAGCGTTGCGCCGCCTTGAACCGTCCGACTTCTGGTCTAAGTGGCGGCAATGAATCAACTCGCGAGGCCTGTCATCGTCGGCGCCTCCGAGGCGAAATCGCATCTTTCCGCTCTGCTTGACCGGGTCGAGCGCGGCGAGGAGGTGGTGATCACGCGCCACGGCCATCCGGTGGCGTGGTTGGTTCCCGAGCGCCGCCGTATCGATCGCGACGGGGCGCGCAACGCACTGAATGATCTGAACAGACGGCGCGAGCAGCTCGCCGCGGCGGGTGTCCGGTTCCAGGAAGGTGAACTGCACGCGATGTTGGAAAAAGAACGCCGATAGCCAGCAATCATGGGTAGCCATCGTGCTGGATGCGTCGGTGGCGCTCGCGGCGGTGTTGCCCGATGAAGCGTCTGCGGAGGCGATCGGACTGCTTGCTCGTGTCGCGGACACAACGGTGTTTCCCGGCGCGGTTGTTCCGGCGACACGGCACATCGAGGTGGGCGCCGTTTTGCTGCGAAGTGAACGGCGCGGGTCGATCCGTCCATCATGGCGGCGACAAACACTCGGTGATCTCGCCTGCCTGCCGATCGAGACCGATCTCGAAACTCCTGCCCGCACGTGGCAGGAGATTATGCAACTCGCATATCAGCGCCGGCTGTCCGTGTATGATGTTGCATATCTCGAGCTGGCCCTGCGGCGCAGGTTTCCGCTCGCCAGCCTGGACCGGGCCCTGCAACGCGCGGCTGTCGCCGCCGGCGCGGCTCTGACGTGATCGGCGGCAGAAACTGCACGGAGATTCTCGATGGCGCTTGCGCGTAGCGAACCGGGGCAGACCGCCTGGCCAGAGCTGCCGCTGGCCACCTGGCGCGATACCTATGCGACCTTGCATATGTGGACGCAGGTGATCGGCAAGATCCGCCTGGCCCAGGCGCCGCTGATCAATCACTGGTGGCAGGTTCCGCTGTATGTCACCAGCCGCGGACTGACGACCTCCCCGATCCCGCACGGCCGCCGCAGCTTTCAGATCGATTTCGACTTCATCGACCATCGGCTGACGATCCATGCCAGCGACGGCGCGACGGACTCATTGCCCTTGCGGCCCATGACGGTCGCGGATTTCTACCAAACAGTCATGGAGCGGCTGCGGACGCTCGGCCTCGAGGTTCGCATCTGGACCACCCCCGTCGAGATCACCGATCCGATCCCGTTCGAGACGGACCGCCAGCATGCGGCTTACGACCCAGAGTACGCGCAGCGATTCTGGCGCATCCTGGTGCAGGTGGACCGCCTCTTTACCGCGTTTCGTGCCCGCTTCATCGGGAAGGTCAGCCCAGTGCATTTCTTCTGGGGCAGCTTCGACCTTGCGGTGACGCGCTTTTCCGGCCGCGCCGCTCCGTCGAAGCCCGACGCCGATCGCATCACCCGGGAGGCTTACTCGCATGAGGTCAGCAGTTGCGGTTTCTGGCCCGGCGGCAACGGCATCGAGCAGCCGGCCTTCTACTCGTATGCTTATCCGGAACCGGCCGGCTTCCCGCAGGCACCGCTCCGGCCCGCGGCAGCATTCTACGACCAGGGCCTGGGCCAGTTCATTCTGCCCTATGATGCTGTCCGGCAGGCGGACTCGCCGGATGCAACGCTGCTCGAGTTCCTGCAAGCGACCTATGACGCTGCCGCCGATCTAGCCAAATGGGATCGGGGACGCCTGGAACGGGGTTCTGAGGAGACAGCCATGACGATCACCCTCAACCACACCATCGTGCCGGCCCGCGACAAAGACGCCGCGGCGCGGTTTTTCGCCGATGTTTTCGGCTTGGCCTATGAGGGACCGAAAGGCCATTTCGCCCCGGTGCGGGTCAACGCGGAGCTTACCCTCGATTTCGACAACGCGACCGCGGTCGAGCCCCATCATTACGCCTTCCATGTCAGCGATATCGAGTTCGATGCCATTCTGCAGCGCGTCCAGGCCGCTGGGCTCGTCTATGGCAGCGATCCCTGGCACACCGAGAACCGCGAGCTGAACGACTGGAATGGCGGACGCGGCTTCTACTTCCGTGACCCCGACGGGCATCTTCTGGAACTGCTCACCCGCGCCTGACCGCAGCGGGGCCCACTCGTCATGGCCGGCTTGGCCCGGCCATCCACGTCTTCCTTTTGGGGGCGATACGCGCCTCCTTCTTGGGCCCCCGAGCAGCGACACTCGCGTCCGCCGTGATCGCCAGCTCTTCCGTTCGTCTGTCAACGGCGTCTGCATCAAAACCTTTCTTGCTATCGCCTCGTCACTGCGTCTCGGCCGCATTGTCAAAGAAAGATTCCAAAATGCAGGTGCAAGAAGATGCACGCAGATAATCACAAGCTGACCGATTACCGTTAGCTCAAACCGCCCTCCAGCAGATGACTATCTCCGCGGTGCTCCGTGGATTCTCTGTGCTCTCCGTATGAACGCTTCCCCACCCGGCCGCCACAACAGTGAATAATCACCCGCTCCCCACCGTCATGCGCGAAGGCAGCGAAGGTCGGGCATCCACGTCCAAGGCCCAACCGCCAGAGGCATCGCAGGGCATATTACGGACTAGGGGGCCGCTTCCATTCCTATTATCGCGCCGGAAGTATGGTAGAGCGTGACTGCCGGTGGGTGCGAAACTACGGTGACGGCTAGCGTGCCTATGGCATGTTGAAACCGGCCTGTGCCGCCGGTAATGACCGCGTGCAACATTGTGTTGCCGAAGCCCGGAGCGACGCCGGCGGATTGGGGCGGCCTACACGTCTCACCTTGGTTATAGAAGGTATAGTCACCGCGCGAGGTGTGGATCGTTCCGATACCCATTTGTGGGAAACACACGCCAGCACCGGACGACACGGGCTTGGTGAAGTCGACCGTGACACGCTCGGTCAACTCACCCGGTCCCTCATACGCAATGCTCTTTTCCGACCCACGCACCTCAAATGTGCAGATTTCCTTCGCCAACCGAACGCAATCAACCGGCATCGCCGTACCGGGAACGACAGAAACGGTCCCGGTCGACTCCGACTTAGTGAAGGTCGTGGACGATGTGCTCACTGTTTGCGCGCCAGTCCTCGCCGGCATTAACGAGATCGCCAGTAGCGCCAGGGCGCTGACGCAAGCGACAGCGGTCGATGCCCAGCCTTCATTTGCTATTGTGCACATATTTCTCACCCCTTCGGACCATGTACGTTTTGTTGGTCGGCACCTGAGCGTCAATGCGTGCCGTCCGTCAGGCTCCGATGCATAGCCGCCTTCTTGGCGATTATGCTGATTGTCGCCTTCTGAAAGCAAGCTGAACTGCCGCTCGGATGTCATGTCATTCGTCAGCTTCACATTCGGCCGACCGGATAGTTCGCTGCTCTGCGAGAACCAGGAGGCCACCCCCAAGCCGTGGGCGCAGCCCCTTAGGTGAGGCCTGCGACCCAGGGCGCGGCGCCAGTTTCAGAACGGGCGTTATGGAACGTCGCACCGCACTCGTCGCAAATGTCGATTTCAGTTGCTCCTCACCATTCTGGCGGTAGGGCCTATTTTCTGGTTCAGAGATGCAGGCCTAAGCTTGGCTCATGGCCTTTGTTTCTGTTTCCATGTGACGGTCACAGGCCGTCTGCGCCGCCAAAAAGTCACGGCGTGCATCGTAGGAAAGGAGTTGACCCGGTTTCCAGGACACCCGAGCATTTGCGTTGGAGGGTCCGCCATGTCGAGATCGAGATGCGGTGCTGATGGCAGAAATTCATGCCGCGCACGGCGCCTCCCGCAGCACTTGCGGGCGCCGCGCGTTCATGCCGAGGTGGCGGCCAAAGGCATTCACATTGGCCGCAGGGGGCAAGCCGAATGCCCGAACTTTTTTTGATGTACGCACACCCGCTTGGGGGACGAGCCGCACAGAGCTCTAGAACACCCAATCGCGCCAGGGCTGCCACATCAGAACAGCTTCATAGATGAGTGAGTAGCCGCCCCGATTCGGGTGAATTCCATCGCTCTGCTCCGCCTCACGACGCCAGACTTCGCTACCCTCTACGTGCTTGAAGACCGGCAGAAAAGGCACCGAAAGTTCCTTACAAAGCAACCCAATGCGGTCGGACAGATGCTCGACGCGCAAATCCAGAGCAGCCTCACCGGCGCAAGGCGGGCCGATCATCAAGATGGGCCATCTCGCCTGCGCGCGCGACAGGATGGAACGGGCATTGGCTACAGCCAGGTCCTCCGAGACCCTGGGCTGCCCTGCGGTCTCGTGAACGCAATCATTGACACTGAAGGAGAAGACAAGCCGTCCATCGTGTTCAGGCGGTAGCCTGGCTGTAGCCTCTCGCTCCCACCGGGCCGCAATGTCGCCGGAGGTGTCGCGGCGGATGCCCAGGTTGTAGAGGGTAATGTCGTGACCGCGTTGCCGTGCCTCGGCGCAAAGGCGACCAGCCCAACCCAGGCAATCGTCATCACCTGTGCCATTCACGAAGCTGTCGCCGATGAAGCAAATCCTCATGGCTGCATGATGCAAAATGTTTGCCGGGCGGCCAAGGACCAACGCACCATCAGAGTCAGCGTGGCCCCCCGGCAGCGGCCCGATTGACCGGCACGGGCGATTGTCGTTGATCGCACGATGTTGGCATCGCGGCGGTCGATCACGTCTGGCTCAGAACAGAGCGCGCCACGGCGTCAGATTTGCGCGCTGCTCGTGACTGTGCGGGATGGGTTGCGGGTGAAACCGGAAACCGGTCGGCTTTGGCTCGCCCGACAACCGTGGACCGCCTTGCCAAGCGATCGCCATCACCCACATCGAACACCCGCCCGCCCAACCCGGCAAACGAGACAGAGTCGCTCTAACCAGGATCTCCTTTACGCTCATCCGAAGACCGAGACACCGGAGATACCTAAGCCGTACGTTTCGCACTCCGCTCCCCCGGTCAGGCGTACGCTTCCCGACGCCCCAAACAGCCCAAGCGTACGCTTCACGGCGCCCCAAAATGCCCGAACGTACACTTCGCACCCCCCGAAATCGGCCAAGTGTACGCTTCGCCCCCCGGACTGCGCCCCCTCGATGAGACACGCAATTAAGCACACATCGTCTCAGCCGGCGCGCCGCCCCGGCCCTCCTTGCCGGGCCGCTACCGGATAACGAACTACCCCCCAATCCCCCGAACGCCGAGGCGAACCAACCACCCACATCATATGCCGGAACAGCCCGCACATCCCGTCACGCTCGACGAACTCCGAGAGACACTCCGCAGCGTCCGCACAGCACTGCATAACCACGAAAACCCCACCCCGGAAATACACGAAGTTATAACCGAGCTCGGCCAAATAGAACGACAGCTCCTCGACGGACTTTTACCTACAAAACCCCTGCGCGCCGCGCTGAGCATTATAGCTCAATTCGAATACACCCCCTGGAGAGTACCCACGGTCGTCGAAGACCTGCACAAAATCTGGACTCTACTGGGAATGCTGTAACCCCTCACCTCTCCCGCCTTGCGCGAGAGGTGAGGGCATCACAGAAACGAAACCGGGTCCACATCCACCTCCACCCGCGCCCCGCGCGGGACCGGCACCTTCGCCAGCCATTCGCGCAAAATAGGCTGCACCGCGACATCCCGCTGCGTCTTCAGCAACAGACGGCGCCGGTGCCGTCCGCGCAGGATCGATAACGGCGCCGGCGCCGGCCCCAGCACCGTCACCCCGGCCCCGCCCGGCGCGGCACGCCCCAGTTCCCGCGCCACATGGTCCGCCACATGCGCCGCATCCGCGCTGACGATCAGCGCCGCCAGCCGTCCATAAGGCGGCCAGTGCCCCGGCCGCCGCTGCTCCGCCTCCCGCGCCAAAAACCCGGCAAAATCGCCCTCAACCAGCGCCTGCATCACCGGATGCTCGGGCGAGAAGGTCTGCAGCAACACCCGCCCCGGCGCCTCCGCCCGTCCGGCCCGGCCGGCCACCTGATGCAGAAGCTGCACGGTCCGCTCCGCCGCCCGCAAATCCCCGCCTGCCAAACCGAGGTCGGCATCCACCACGCCCACCAGCGTCAGAAAAGGAAAATGCCAACCCTTCGCAACGATCTGCGTTCCAATGACCAGGTCCACTGCCCGCGCGGCCACCGCCTGCGAGGCTTCCGTCGCCGCCTTCGGCCCCGGAATGGTATCGCTCGCCATCACCAGCCGCCGCGCCTCCGGGAACAGCACCGCCGCCTCATCGGCGATGCGCTCCACCCCCGGCCCCACCGGCGTCAGGCTGTGCGCGGCGCCGCAGGCCGGACAATGCTCCGGGATCGGTACAGCATGGCCGCAATGGTGGCATTGCAGCACCCGGCGCGTGCGATGTTCCACCAGCCAGGCGGTGCAGTTGGGGCACTGCATCCGATGCCCGCAGGCGCGGCACAGTGTCAGCGGCGCATAACCCCGGCGATTGAGGAACAGCATCGCCTGCTCCCCTTTCGCCAGCGTCTCCCGGGTCGCCGCGATCAGTACCGGCGACAGGAAATGCCCCCGCTCCGGCGGCGTCTCCCGCAAATCGATTGCCTCGACGGCCGGCAAGCGGGCGCCGCCATGGCGCGTCGGCAGGGTGATCCGGCGGTAGCGGCCGGCCTCGACATTCGCCATCGTCTCCAGGCTCGGCGTGGCAGAAACCAGCACGGCCGGCGCCTGCTCGAACCGCGCCCGGACTACGGCCATGTCCCGGGCGTGATAGACCACCCCTTCTTCCTGCTTGAAGGCAGTCTCGTGCTCCTCGTCCACCACGATCAGCCCGAGATCGGGGAATGGCAGATACAGCGCGGAACGCGCCCCCACGACCACCACCGCCCGCCCGGCCGCCACCTCGCGCCAAGTGATACGGCGAATGCGGGACGACAGGTCGGAGTGCCAGACCGCCGGCGCCACCCCGAAGCGCTGGGTGAAGCGCTCCAGCCATTGCGACGACAGGGCGATCTCCGGCAACAGCACCAGCGCCTGCCTACCGGCCCGCAGGGCTTCCGCGACGGCCCCGAAATACACCTCGGTCTTGCCCGACCCGGTGACGCCATCAAGCAAGGTGACCGAGAACGCCCGCTCGGCAACAGCCCGGCGCAGCACCGCGGCAGCTTCCTGCTGATCGGGCGAGAGCGCCGCACCGGGATGCTCCGGGTCGGGCTGGACGAACGGGCGCTCCGGCGGCAGCGGAGCCGCAACCAGCAGCGCGGCTTTCGCCATGCCGTGGATAACACCGGCCCCGACCCCCGCGGCCTTGGCCAGCGCCGCGGTACTCTGCGGCTCGCACTGCCCCAGCGCCTCCAACACCCGCCGCCGCCCTTCCGTCACACCCTCCCTCCCCTCGCGGGAGGGGGATGGGGGGAGGGGGCGCCGCCAGCCCGAAACCTGCAGCTCCGCCGACGGCGGCAGGACGCGCAGCGCCATCGCCATGACCTCGCCGGGCGGTGTCAGGGTGTACGCGGCCATCCAATCGATGAACCGCCGCAGCGCCTGGCGCATCGGCGGCGTATCCAGGCAGGCGGAAACCGGCTTCAGCTTCGGTTCGGGCGCGGCCTTCCCAGGCTGGCCATCCCAGATCACGCCCACCGTCTCGCGACCGTTCAGCGGCACCAGCACGACATCGCCCGGCTCAGGGTCCAGCTCTGGTGGCAGGCGATAGTCGAACGGCCCCGGGAACGGATAGGGCAGCATGACCGCCACGCGGCGGGCCGGCATTTGCTTCCGGTCCTCCTGCCCCGCGTTGTATGGTCGCACACTCTCTCCGCAGGACATCGCCATGAAGTTCTTCGTCGATACAGCCGATCTAGGCGAGATCAAAGCACTCGCGGAAAGCGGGCTGCTTGACGGCGTCACCACCAACCCCTCGCTGGTCGCCAAATCCGGCAAGAAGATGCGGGACGTGATCGCCGAGATCTGCGCGATCGTCCCCGGACCGGTCAGCGCCGAGGTGGCCGCCACGAAATACCAGGACATGCTGGAAGAAGCGCACGTCTTACGGGAGATCGCGCGCAACGTGACCATCAAGGTACCGCTGACGCCGGACGGGCTGCGCGCCTGCCGCAAGCTGCGCGACGACGGCACGATGGTGAACGTGACCCTCTGCTTCTCGCCGGCCCAAGCTCTGCTCGCGGCCAAGGCCGGCGCGAGTTTCGTCAGCCCGTTCATCGGCCGGCTGGACGATGTCGGTCAGCACGGCATGGGGCTGATCGCCGATATCATGACCATTTTCCGCAATTATCCACGCTTGGAGACCGAGGTTCTGGTCGCCAGCGTGCGAAATCCCCTGCATGTGGTCGAGGCCGCGAAGCTGGGCGCGCATATCGTGACAGTGCCTCCGGCAGTGTTAAGGCAACTTTTCAATCACCCGCTGACGGACAAGGGGTTGGCTGCCTTCCTCGCCGACTGGGCCAAGACCGGTCAGCGCATTGTCTGACCCGCAACCGCAGGACGCCATCGACCCGGCGCTCGTCGAAGCGTTCCTGCGCGCCCGGCCATCGTGGCTGGCCGAAACGCCCGAGCTGTACCGGGTGCTGGCGCCGCCGTCCCGCGTGCATGGCGAGCCGCTAGCCGACCACATGGCGGCGATGGTACGGGCGGAACGAAGCCATGCGGCGGCGATGGCCGCGAGGGCCGATGGCGTGCTCGCGGCCGGGCGGGCCGCAGCCGGCCTCGCGCTGCGCGTGCAGCAAGCGGTGCTGGCGCTGATCCATACGCGCGACCCGGCGGACTGCGTCTCGGGCGAGCTGCCGGGCCTGCTGGCCGTCGATGCAGCGGCGCTATGTGTCGAGGACTATCTGCCTGGCACGCGGCCGTTGCCGACAGGCGAGGTGCAGCGGCTATTGGACGGCCGGGACGTGGCGTTCCGGGTGGATCCGCCGGATGCCGTGCTGCTGCACGCCGAGGCGGCGCGGCTGGCGCGCTCCGATGCGCTGATCCGGGTGCCCTGGCCGGGTCCGCCGAGCTTGCTGGCGCTGGTTTCCCGCGATCCGGCCGCGCTCGATCCGTCCCAGGGCAGTGGTGCGCTGGCGTTTCTGGGCCGGGCGGTCGGCGCCGCGCTGGGACGCTGAGGCATGACCGCCGAGGAGGCACGGCGAGGCTTCCTGCTCTGGCTCGGGCAGGAGCGGCGGGCGTCGCCCTTGACCGTGGAGGCGTATGGCGCGGACCTGGCGGAATTCCTCGGATTTCTGACCCAGCATCTAGGCGGAGAGCCCGATTTGCCCGCGCTCGCCGGGCTGCGGCCCGCGGATTTCCGGGCTTGGCTGGCGGCACAGCACGAGGCGGGCTTGGTCGCTGCCACACGGGCGCGCAAGCTGGCGGCGGTGCGCGGCTTCTTCCGTTTCCTGGTCCGGCGGTGCGGCGTGGAGAACGCGGCGGTGCGGCTGATCGCCACGCCCCGGACGCGGCGGCCGGCACCGCGCGCCCTCTCCGAGCCCGCCGCGCGGTCTGTGGCCGAGGAGGTGGGGACGGTTGCGAGGACCGCGGCGATGGAGGCCCGCGATACTGCGCTGTTCACATTGCTCTACGGCTGCGGGCTGCGGATCGCCGAGGCGCTGGCGCTCGATGTACGGGATGCGCCGCTGCCGGGCGGGTCGGAGCCTCTGCGGGTGACGGGCAAGGGCTCCAAGCAGCGGATCGTGCCGGTGCTGCCGGCAGTACGGACGGTCGTGGCTGACTGGCTGCGGTTCCACCCGGACCGGGCGCCGGACAGCCCGCTGTTCCTCGGTGCGCGAGGAAAGCGGCTGGATGCGGCGGTAGCGCAGCGCGTGCTGCGGCAGTTCCGCCGGCTGCACGCCCTGCCGGAGACGGCGACGCCGCACGCGCTGCGGCATTCATTCGCCACGCATCTGCTTGCGCGAGGCGCCGATTTACGCTCGATCCAGGAGCTGCTGGGTCATGCGAGCCTGTCCACGACGCAGCGTTACACAGCCGTGGACGAGGCCGGGATGCTGCGGGTCTGGCGCCAGGCGCATCCGCGAGCTGGCTGTTTGTGATCCCTCCTCTCCTTGCAACCCCTTTGCGGGAGGGGTCGGCGACCCCGGTCTTGCTACGGGGTGCCGGGTGAGGGTCGAGACCCTCGGCGCCTGGCTGCTTGGCCTGCTCTGGATTTTGCCCCTGCTCTGGGCGATCTGGAGCGCGGTGCATCCCGCCTCGGCGGTCGGCAGCTTTGATCTGCTGATTCCGCTGACGTTGAGCAATTTCGCTGACGCCTGGGGCATGGCGCCGTTCGGCCAGTACATGATCAACACGGTGCTGCTCGTCAGCATGGTGCTGGCGGCGCAATTCGTGTTGTGCACGCCGGCGGCTTTCGCTTTTGCCAGGCTGCGCTTCCCTGGCCGCGACATCCTGTTCGCGGCGGTGTTGCTGCAACTCATGATCACGCCCGATGTGCTGATGGTCGAGAACTACAAGACGATCGGTGCGATTGGGCTCGTGGACTCGCTGTTGGGGATTGCGCTGCCGTATCTAGGGTCGGCCTTCGGCATTTTCCTGCTGCGGCAGACTTTCCGTACGGTGCCGCAGGACCTCGATGATGCGGCCCGGCTGGCGGGGTTGGGTCTGCTGGGACGGATCTGGCGTGTTTATGTGCCGCTGGCGCGGCCGACTTACATCGCCTATGGGCTGGTGCTGGTGAGTTTTCACTGGAACAATTTTCTCTGGCCGCTGGTGATCACCAATTCGGTGAATGTGCGGCCGATTACGGTGGGGCTGGCGATGTTCTCGACCACCGATCAGGGTACCAATTGGGCTATCATAACGGCCGCGACATTACTCTCGACGGCGCCGCTTGTGGTCGCCTTCCTGCTGTTTCAGCGCCAGTTTGTGCAGAGTTTCATGCGCGCGCGGGGGCGCTGAGCCAGACGGCTGGCGATCACGGCGCGGGTGGCGGCCTTGCATGCAGAATGGGCGCGCCCTAGGGACGCGCATGATCGCGCTCGATCCGCTGCCCTATTCCGACGCCAAGCTGCGGCGCATCCTCTCGACCGTGCGCACCATCGCGCTGGTCGGCGCCTCGGCCAACTGGAACCGCCCCAGCTATTTCGTGATGAAATACCTGCAGGGCAAAGGCTACCGCGTGATCCCGGTCAACCCGGGTCTTGCCGGGCAGGAACTGCTGGGGGAACGCGTGTATGCGTCGGTGCGCGATATCCCCGACAAGATCGATATGGTGGAGATCTTCCGCGCCTCCGACCAAGTGCCGCCGATCGTCGAGGACGCCGTCGCGATCGGCGCACCGGTGGTGTGGATGCAGCTTGGCATCCGTAACGACGAGGCCGCCACCCGGGCGGAGGCGGCCGGCATCGAAGTGGTGATGAACCGCTGCCCGAAGATCGAATACGGGCGGCTGGGCGGGGAATTATCCTGGAGCGGGGTGAATTCCGGCATCATCAGCAACCGCGCGCCGCAAGCGCCGACTGACCGGCGGCCGAAGCCGCGCGTGCTGGCATCACAGAACGTCACCTACGGGTTCGAGACGCGCGCGGTGCATGCCGGCGCCGCACCCGATCCGACCACGGGGGCGCGCAGCACGCCGATCTTCCAGACCACCGCCTATGTGTTCGACGACGTCGATCACGCTGCTTCGCTGTTCAACCTGCATAATTTCGGCTATATTTACACACGCCTGACCAATCCCACTGTCTCGGTGCTGGAGGAGCGGGTCGCCAGCCTGGAAGGCGGCCGTGCTGCGCTGGCCGCGGCGTCAGGCCATGCGGCGCAGTTCCTGATTTTCGCCACCATGATGGAGCAGGGGGACGAGTTCGTCGCCTCTCGCAACCTGTACGGCGGCTCGCTGACGCAGTTCGGCCTGTCGTTCAAGAAGCTCGGCTGGACCTGTCATTTTGTCGATCCGACGGAGCCCGAGAATTTCCGCCGCGCGCTGACGCCGCGCTGCAAGGCGATCTTCCTGGAAAGCCTGGCCAATCCCGGCGGCATCATCGTCGATCTGGAGCCGGTAGCGAAGATCGCGCACCAAGCGGGCATTCCGCTGATCGTCGATAACACGCTGGCGACGCCCTATCTGTGCCGGCCGATCGAATGGGGGGCGGACATCGTCTGCCATTCCACGACGAAGTTCCTCGACGGCCACGGCAATTCGCTGGGCGGCATCATCGTCGAGTCTGGCCGGTTCGACTGGACGCAGGGCGGGCGTTTTCCGTCGATGACCGAGCCCGAGCCCGCCTATCACGGCCTGCGCTTTTACGAGAACTTCGGCGATTTCGCCTTTACCACTAAGGCACGGGCGGTCGCCTTGCGCGACTTCGGCCCGACCATGGCCCCGATGAACGCTTTCCTGACGATCACCGGCACGGAGACGCTGCATGTGCGGATGGAGCGGCACTGCACGAATGCGCAGAAAGTGGCGGAGTTCCTGGCCGGGCATCCGGCGGTGGCCTGGGTTTCGTATGCCGGCCTGCCGTCGAGCCCTTATCATGCGCTGGCCCGCAAATACCTGCCGCGCGGGGCCGGCGCGGTGTTTACTTTCGGCGTGCGGGGCGGCTACGTGGCCGGCACGAAACTGGTAGAGAGCGTGCGGTTGTTCTCGCACTTGGCGAATATCGGCGATACGCGCAGCCTGATCCTGCATCCCGCTTCGACGACGCACCGGCAATTAACGGACGAGCAGCGTTTGGCGGCGGGCGCCGGGCCGGATGTGATCCGGCTGTCGGTAGGGCTGGAAACGGCGGAGGATTTGATTGCCGATCTCGACCAGGCGCTGGAGGCGGCGGGGGGCTGATCTTCAGCCACCGTGGACGAAGGCCTTGCGGATGTCTGCTGCCCGGTTAGCGAATGCGGTGCCGGTCCGCTCCGCAGGAGGGTGATCCTTCTGCTTGGCACGGTCACGCAGCGGGCCGAAATGGCGATCAATCGCGGCGCGGATATTGCCCTTTACGATCGCGGGTATCGGTACCTCCGCGTCCTTGGGTTCGTTTCCCTCGAACCAGGACCGATGAAACCATTTGCGCTCGGCGTGATCGTGCCAGGTCAGGTATCCGCCCTTCAGTATCTGGCGGGGTTCGGTGATGGCACCGAGATAGCTGTATCGCACGCTAGGGGTGGGGACCGGGTCGAAGTAACGCGGCGTATAGAAATCCGATACGGAAATCCCATTCACCTTATAGCTGGCGTCGGAACACGGGTCGCAAACCTCGACCAGGAATTTGACCCGGTCATGCGGGTGCCGCGGGCACCGGCTGGCGATCAGGTGACGGCCCCAGGGATCGGCCAGCATTTCCAAGGTTTCGTGGCTGGCCGTCACGCTCCAGTCCTCCGTCCAGCGTACCAGGGCGCAGGGCTGGCCGAGATCGTCCTCGTGATAGCCGGCGGCCTCGGCACGATCCAGCTCGTCCTTGATCAGCACGGGCCAGTAGTCGAGCGGAACCTCCTCCAGCGAGGCGAAGGCACTGACGTTCGCCGGAACGTCCCAAATCGGAGCGAAGTCGCGGGTCACCTGCTTCTGCACCGCCGCGGCAACGGCGGCGAGTTCGCCTAATTCGATTTTCGGGGTCTCGCTCACCAAAGCGACGTAGCGGCTCAGCATAACAGTATCACCCTGCCATCTCTGGGCAGAGCTCCTCCAGCAGCTCGCGGGACGAACGGATGTCGGGTATGGCAAATCCCTCGTTCAGCCGCGCAAGCACAGGAGCCAGCCGGCGATGGGCAACGTCACCCCTTCCCTGGGTATTCAACAGTTTCGCCAGATCGGTCGCGGCCCGAACCTCCCAGAGCAAGGCGCCCTGTTCGTGGGCGAGCGCAAGGCTCGTTTCCAACAGATGGGCCGCCGCGGCCGGGTCGCTGGTCAGGTGAGCACGCAGGCGGGGAATCTCGGCCTCGCACCAGCGCTCGTTGGTTTTCTCCACCATGTCGGCGGCACGGCGCAGCAGTGCGTCGGCCTCCTGGAGCTCACCCTGGAATTCCATCAGCTCGGCAGCCGCGAGCATGAAGAAAGGCAACAGGTTCAGGAAGCGCGCACCCTCGAATTGGTCGAGCGTGGTACGCAGCCGGGCGCGCAGAGCCGGATCGTTGTTCGTCTGCAGATGCGCCCAGGTCGCGAAGAACACGCCCTCCCGGCTGCCACGGAATGTCTCGTATTCGGCCTGATTGTTCAGCAGGCGCTCCGACAGCTCCAGCACGTGGGACGCGTCGCGCTGCATCATCGCCTGCACGCACGCACGCCTGAGACCGAGATTGAGGCTGATCGGGTGCGCGAGAGCTTCGGCATGGCTTACCGCAGCCAAGTTCATTGCCGCGCCCGACTCAGGAAGTCCGAGCGCCGTCAAGCAAATGCCCAACGCACTGCATGACGATACTTTGGGGTCGCGCGTGATGGCCATTTCCCCTTCGTAGGCCGCGATTGCCTTTTCCAGATCCTCACGCGCCTCGCGAAACCGGCCGAGCAACAGTTTCGCATGACCGCTCGATCGATGCGCCAGGACCACGGCGTGACGGTTGCCGGTCCGGCAGCCAAGCTCGACGGCGCGTTCAGCGTGCTCGACCACCTTGTCGAGCTCGGAATGGGCGAAGTGGTGGTTCGCCAGTCCGTCATGGACGTGCAGCAACAGCTCGGTCCCACCGAGGACAAGGCAGAGTTCGTGCGCACGCTGGAAAGTCGCACGAACCTCTTCATCGCCGGCGCCGCGGTGCTCCATCAGGGCCCGTCCGCGCGCCACCTGCAGCTCGAGTTCGCGATGCTGCGTTGCCTGGGTGGCGGGCAGGCTGGCGAGTTGGGTCAATCCTTTCTGCAGATATCCGAGAATCTCCGTGAGGGCGAAGCGGCCGGTCGCACGCGCCGCGGCTTTCAGGTAGTAGTCGATCGACTTCTCCGCTGCTCCCGCCTCGGCGAACTGGGCGGCAAGCAGTTCGGGCGCGGCGCTGGCCGGTCCGGTCGGATCGGCCTCCAGCGCCTCGGCGTAGCGCAGATGGAAACCGCGGCGCCTGTCGCGCAGCATGGATGTATAGGCCGCGTCCTGAATCAGCACGTGTCGGAATACGTAAGTGGCGTTCGGCGGCGTTCCGTCCGGCACGATCAGCCCTGACTGTGCCAGTTCGGCGAGCCCTTGCTCCAGCCGTGTCGCGGGGGGTCCGGCGACGGCTTGCAGCATCTCGAAGGAAAACTCCCGACCGATGACCGAACTGGCCTGGGCGACCTCCTTGCCGGAGCCAAGCTGATCGAGCCGGGCCATAAGGAGCGCCTTCAGTGACGTGGGTACGGCATCGGCTGCCGACCCGGTCACCGGTGCGCGCGGGTCGCCGGCTCGGTCGGAGGGGCCCGCATTCAAAATGCTGCGGGTGAGCTCTTCGATAAACAGCGGCACGCCTTCGGAGCGCTCGACGATGCGTGCCACCACCTCATTGGCGAATTTCCGTTCGCCGGCGACGTGGCGGACAAGTACGGCCGCTTGGCTGCGATCCAGCCCGTTCAGCAACTGCGTGCTGACATGCGGGTGCAGGGTCCACAGCAATCCCTTCTCCGGTCGGGCCGAGATGAGCAGGAGTGCGGAGAATTGCGCCACCTGGTTCACCAGCGTATCGAGCAGGGTGGTGGTGGTGGGATCGGCCCAGTGAAAATCCTCGACGACCGCCAGCAGGGGCGCGCTCCCGGCCAGCCCCTGAACGTGGCGGAGCACCGCCCTGAAGGTGAGTTCTTTGGTCACCTGCGGCGTGCGATGAGCCGCGCCGGCCGCGGGTATCGGGATCGACAGGAGGTCGGTCAAAGCCGCCAGCTCGGCGTCTTCGGACCCGACCGTGTTCCGCAGCAGGTCCTGCAATTTGGCGAGTTTCTCTCCCGGTGTGTCGGCCCGGGAGAAACCGGCGGCGCTCTCGAAATAGCGGATCAGCGGATAAAGCGGCGTGTCCTGGAAATGCGGCGAGCAGGCGAGGCGCAGGACCGAACGGCGGGTATTTCCGAGTTGTTCCTCGAACGCGGCAATCAGGCGTGACTTGCCCAGGCCGGATTCGCCGACCAGCACCACCACTTGCCCCAGCCCGCCTTGCGCTTTGGCCCATCGGCGGCGGAGCAGGCCGGCTTCCTCCTCTCGGCCGACCATCGGAACGGGACCGGAGCGCAAGGCCTCGAACCGGCTCTCAACACGGCTCTCCCGCAGCACGGCCCAGGGGCGAACGGGAGCGGGCATGCCCTTCAGGACAGTCGGTCCGAGGTCGGCGTATTCGAACATTCCGCCGGTGAGCTGACGGGTCACGTCGTCGATGACCAACATGTCCGGCGTGGCGAGCGTCTGCAGGCGGGCCGCCAGGTTCGGCGTCTCACCGATAACCGACCATTCCAGTGAGGAACCGGCGCCGATCAGGTCGCCGACGATCACAAGCCCGGTCGCCAAGCCGACGCGCGTGGCGAGCGTGCCCGGTGGACCCGCGGGCGTTGCCAGTCGCCCCGCAGCCTCGATGATTGCCAGGCCCGCGCGGACCGCCCGTTCCGCATCGGCTTCATGGGCGCGTGGATAACCGAAGAAGGCCAGGATGCCGTCGCCCATGTGGCGCGTGACCAAGCCGCCGTGCCGGGCAATCAGCCCGGTCGCGCAGTTTCGCCACGCATCGATGACATCGCGGAAGTCTTCCGGCTCGAGCCGGCCGGCGAGAGCCGACGAGCCGACAAGGTCGGCGAACACGACGGTCAGATGGCGTCTCTCGGGTTCACCGGACGCCGGAGCCGCGCCAGGCGCGGGCCCGACAGTGCCGGAGGAGATCGCCGCGTTGGGCGCGCCGCATTCCCCGCAGAAGCGGTTCCGCGGCAGGTTTTCGCCCCCGCAAACATGACAGAACCAGGGAAGCGGGCTGCCGCAGTCGCCGCAGAACTTCTTGCCGCTCGCGACTGTCGCCCGACAGCGCGGGCAGAACATCGTCTTTTCCTCACCGCATCAGAGCCGGGGCGTAACACGGAACCATTGAATGGTCTCAAGAAAAAGCAGAAGCGTGAAGCAAATCACAGGCTCGATCACGAAATCGTGAGGCGCGCTGGTTGTGATCCTAGCGGCAGTGGCTTTACAGCCGTGTCTTGGTGGCCAAGATGATCGCATTCACGGAGGGGAAAGACGCCATGAGGCCGCTGCCACCCAACAAAACGCATGGGATCATCCACAGCGTGCAGGTGAAGAAAGAGAACATCAACGACCTCGCCAAGCACCTCAACATCCCGGAAGACCGGAAGAAATGGCTGGAAGAAGGCGAAGTTCATCTGGTTCGCGAGGCGAAACAGCACCAGTTGAATCCGAATAGGAAATAGCATCCCGGGCGTCTCGCGATGACGGAGGGAACGTTACCCTCCAACTATAAGCGACTCTCGACGCTCCGGCGGGTCGGAGACCTTGGTGGCGCCCGCTGGACGGCGATCCCCGGCATCGAGGGCTGCGTCGGCGTCTTCGAGTTCCCGCCTGAGGCCACGCCGATCCTTGTCGAGGCTGCGTCCGGCCGCAGCATGGCCATAGTACCAGGCGATATTTTCCTCGCGACACCGGGGTACCGGGAATCGGTCCGCTGGACCGTGGGCGGCGTGCCCGATGGCGGCTTGGTGCCGGGCGAGGAATACTGGGTGCTGGCCGAAAGCGGCATCGTCGGCACGTTGATCGAGGCATCGCCGGTACCGAAGAGCTATCTCGGGAAGGCGAAGTACCTGGGGGCCGTTATCGACGCGGACTGGCAGCCGCTGTCGCTGCGGGACTACGCGGTCCGCGCCGCACCTGGCGCGACCGACGCCGGGGCGCCCGTGTATCTCGTGCTGGGTACGTCGGTGGAAGTGGGAAAGACGACCGCCGGGCTGACCTTGCTCAGGACCTTGCTCGGGAAGGGCCATGAGGAGGTCGTGGTGCTGAAGGCGACAGGCACCACCTCGGTCACGGAAGCGGCCGTCTATCGGGATTTCGGGGCGGCCCAGGTGTTCGACTGCCTCGATTTCGGCGTGCCCACGACTTTCCCTTGCAGCCGTCCGGATGCGCCGGAAATCTTCGGGCAGGCGCTCGATGTTTGCCTCTCGCTGCAGGCCGATGCCGTGCTGATAGAGTGCGGGGGGGATCTGCTGGGGACCAGCGTCCCTGAATTCCTGCAATGCCTGCTGCCGCGCCGGCCGCGCCCGACCGCGATCCTGGCAGCTTTTGATCCGCTGGGCGCGTTGGGAGCGAAGCGCGTGCTGGAAGAGATGGGGCTGACGCTGGACCTGATTACTGGGCCGTGCACGGACACGCTGACCTCGCGCCAGCGGATCGAGGCGGTCAGCGGCATCCCGGCGCGGAGCATGCGAGCTTAGGCTAACCATTTGTTTTATGCCCAACTGCCCCTCCCCCGGTCCGAACCGGGGACATAGGTGACAGTTTGGCCCGACGACATGGGTAACAGGTTTACTGGTTGGCATGGAGGTGACCCATGCCGTGGCAGAGGACCGGACCCATGGACGAGCGGATGTCGCTGATTGTGAGCTGGCAGGAGGACGGGCTTTCGATTTCGGAGCTGTGCCAGCGCTATGGCGTTAGCCGCAAGACCGGTTACAAGTGGATAGAGCGGTATGAGAACGAGGGTTTTGCCGGGCTGTGCGACCGCAGCCGGGCGCCGCATCACTCTCCGCGGCAGGTGACGGGGTCGATCGCCGAGGCAGCGGTAGCGGCGCGGCGGGAGCACCCGAGCTGGGGGCCGCGCAAGCTGCGGGCGTGGCTTTCGGCGCGCGATCCGCAGGTGGTGTGGCCGGCGGCCAGCACTTTGGGTGTGTTGTTCGACGAAGCGGGCCTGACGGTGCCGCGGCGCCGGCGCGAGCGGGTGCCGCCGCGCAGCGCGCCGTTTGCCGGCTGCGAGGGTCCGAACGCGGTGTGGACGGCCGATTTCAAGGGCTGGTTTCGCACCGCCGACGGCGCGCGCTGCGAGCCGTTCACGTTGTTGGACAGTTGGAGCCGCTATCTGTTGCGCTGCCAGGCGGTGCGGCGGACCGATACCGCGACGGTGCAGGCGATCCTGGCGGCGGCGTTCCGCGAGTATGGCCTGCCGATGGCGCTGCGCAGCGACAACGGCTCGCCGTTTGCCGGACGCGGCGCCGGCGGCTTGAGCCGGTTATCGGTGTGGCTGATCAAGCTTTCGGTGCGGCCGGATCGGATCGATCCAGGCTCGCCGCAGCAGAACGGTCGGCACGAGCGGATGCACCTGACGCTGCAGCAGGAGACGGCAAGCCCGCCGGCGGCGAGCTTGCGGGCGCAGGCCCGCAGCTTCGCGGTGTTCCGCCGCTGTTACAATGCGGAGCGGCCGCACGAGGCGCTGGGCCAGCAAGTGCCGGCGCGGCATTATCAGCCGAGCCCGCGCGCCTACACCGGCAAGCTGTGTTCGCCGGAGTATCCTGGCGTTGAGCTGGTGCGCCAGGTGCGCTCGAACGGCGAGATCAAGTGGCGTGGCGAGCGGGTGTTCCTGGGCGAGCCGTTGATCGGCGAACCGGTCGGGCTGCACCCGATCGCCGACGGCGAATGGCGGGTGATGTATGGCCCGATCGAGCTCGGTTTGCTGGACGCGAAGGGCCGCTTGCGCCAGCCGCGGCGCCGCCGCCGTCGGGTAGCCTGTGGATTTGTGGACAACGCACGCGCGTTGCCCACAACCCCACAGGGCCAACAACAACCGCAAGCCGATCTGGTTCGATGACGGATGAAAAGTGTTACCCATGTCGCCGGTCTATTCTGTTACCCATGTCGCCGGTTGGACACCCCACCTCTCCCGCAAACGGGAGGGTGGGTGGCACACTCATCGATAGTGCACCCGCCGTTCGATCAGCCCGAACTGCAGCCCCGCCACACCGGCCAGGATCAGCAGCAAGACAACGGTCAGCGCCGCCGCATAGTTGGTGTCCCAGGTACTGAAACCCGACTTGGTAGATGTAATAGAGCAGCAGCGCCGTCGCATTGTCCGGCCCCCCCTTGGTCAGCACGATCACCTGATCGACCAACCGGAACGCATCGATCACCGCATTGACGAACACGAACAGCGTGGTCGGCATCAACAGCGGCCAGGTTACCCGGCGAAAGAAGGTCCAGCGCGACGCGCCCTCGAGATCCGAGGCTTCGCCCAGCTCGGGCGGCATCGACTGCAACGCGGCGAGATAGAAGATCATGTAGAAGCCGGCCATCTTCCAGATGGCGATGATGATCATCGCCGGCAACGCCGTGGAGGCTGATCCCAGCCAGTTCCAGTCGCCGAAACCGAAGGGCGACAGGGCGCGATCGATCAGGCCATAACCCGGCGTGAAAAAAAACAGCCAGATATTTGCGACCGCAATCATCGGCAGAATGGTCGGCGTGAAATACGCCAGCCGCAGAAATGCGCGGCCCGGCATCCGGCGGTTCACGCCCAACGCCATCAGCAGCGACAGCGCCATCGTTACCGGAATAGTACACGCGGCATAAACCAAGTTGTTCCGCAACACCTGCCAGAACACAGGGTCCTGCATCATCGCGGCAAAATTCACCGCCGGATCGAACCGCGAGGGATGACGCGGTACAGGCGTGGAATGCAAACTTGCCCATACCGTCTCCACCGCTGGCCAGTGTGTGAACAACGCCAGCAACACCACCGCCGGCAGTACCAACAACCAGCCCTGCACGGCTTCCCGGCTCATGAGGGGAAGAAGGCCAGGGGGGCTTTGCCCCCCTACACCCCCCACCAAGGGATGATCCCTTGGAACCCATCTGGGTTTCGCCCTGAAGGGGGCGCGAAGCCAGGATCGCGGTCCAGGGGCCGTCGCCCCTGGCGGGGGTCCCAAGGGGGCAGAGCCCACTTGGAACTTCTCTTCCCTCATGTGCGTCGGAAAGGCCGCAGCAGGCGGTCGGCGTTGGCCTGCGCCTCGGCGAGCGCAGTTTTGGACCTTTTGGTGCCAGCGAGGGCGGCCTGCAGGGCGCTGTTGAGCGGCAGCGTGACCTGTTGGTTGTCGTGTGTGGAGAGTTCAGGGACCGCGTAGGGCAGTTGGTCGCGGGCGACGGCAGCCTGAGGGAAGTTTGCGACGTATTCTTTCATTTTGGGTGTTTCCCAGGCGTCCGGCCTGGTGGCGACGTAACCGGTGTCCATGCCCCACTGTGCGGCTCGTTCGGGCGACGTCACCCATTTGATGAACAGCACGGAGGCATTCCGCTCGGCTTTCGTGGCTGTTGCAAAGACATGGAAATTGGCCCCCCCGGTCGGGGAGCCGCGCTTTTTGTCCGCCGGCAGCATGGCGACGCCGAAGGGGAACTTGGCGTTATTCTTGATGAACGTCAGGCTGCCGGTGGTCGTCCAGATCATCGCGGCCCGTCCGGCTACGAAATCGTTCGGTGTCGCGCCCCAGTCGAGCACGCCGGGCGCCTGCACGCCTTCCTTGCCGAGCGCCACCCAATAATCCAGTGCCTCGACGGCACCCGGCGCGGAGAAATAGGTCTCGTTGCCGGCGCGGTTCATCAGCTCCTGTCCCGCTTCGGCGGCGAGTGCCTGGTACAGCCAGTAGCTGCCGCCCGTGGCGGGGATTTGCACGCCCCAGCGACTAACGGAGTCGCCCGACTTCGCGACCAGTTTGCGCCCCATCTCCGTCTGGTCCGTCCAACTCGCCGGCGGTTTTTCCGGATCGAGGCCCACTTGTTTGAATACATCCTTGTTCCAGTAGAGCACAGCAGTAGAGCGCTGGAACGGCACGCTCCAGACATGCCCTTCGACAGTGCCATTCGCCATGAAAGCGGGCCAGAATCCGCCGAGCCAAGTTTTGTCTTCGGGCGTATTGGCCAGGTCGTCGATCGGCACGATCGCATCGAGATCGATCAGGCTGAATACCTGGATGGCGCCGAGCATAGCGAGCGGCGGTGCCTTGCCAGCCTTGAACGCCGTAATGGCTTTCGCGATCGTGTCGTCGTAGCTGCCGGCATAGACCGGCTTGACGCGGATATCCTTGTGCTCGGCTTCGAAATCGCGCGCATAGCCGTCGATGATCTTGGTGATCGGCCCGGCGGCCGCGATCGGAAAGAAGAACTGGATTTCCAGCGGTGCGTTCTGTGCCCGCACGATAGCGGGTGCGGCAAGCAACGTGGCACCGGCGAGAGCCGCTCGGCGAGTGATCAGTGGCATGGCTTCCTCCCTGTTGTGATTGCCCGCGTTCAGGCGAGTACGGGAACGGGTGCTGTGCGTGCTCCCGACACGCAGTCGAACAGGTGCACGGCATCCGGCGAAAAGCCGAGATGCAGTACCTCTCCGGGCGCGACGCGGCATCGTCCGGGCAGGCGTGCCTGCAGACGGTGCGATGTCGGGAACACACGGCCGGTGAGGATCGTATCGGCGCCAAGATATTCGCCATGCTCGACGGCGAGCCGCAAGAGCAGATCGAAGCCGCCGGGGCGGGTGGGAGCCAGCGCCTCCGGACGGATGCCGGCCAGCAGCTCGATGTCACCGCCCGGGGCGAGCGCAGGCCCGTCGGTACCGGCGACGACCATGCCGCCATCGCGGCGCTCGAGCGGCAGCAGGTTCATGGGTGGCGAGCCAATGAAGCCGGCGACATAGGCCGAGGCGGGCCGGTCGTAAATCTCGTCGGGTTTCGCTGCCTGCTCCAATTGCCCGGTGCGCAGCACCACCACCTGATCGGCCATGCTCATCGCCTCGGTCTGGTCATGGGTTACGTAGATCATGGTAAGGCCGAGGCGGCGTTGCAGGGCGACGATCTCACGCCGCATCTCCGCGCGAAGCTGCGCGTCCAGATTCGAGAGCGGCTCGTCCATCAGGCACACCGGCGCCTGTGCAACGATCGCGCGACCCAGCGCCACGCGCTGCTGCTGGCCACCTGAAATCTGCCCCGGCTTGCGCGACAGCAGAGGCCGTATCCCGAGCAGATCCACCGCCTGCGCCAGGCGCCGCTCGCGTTCGGCGCGGGAAACGTGGCGCGCTTTGAGGCCGAACAGGATGTTCTCGGCCACCGACAGATGCGGAAACAACGCGTAGGACTGAAACACCATCGCGACGCCGCGTGCGGCGGGCGGTAGCGCGGTGACGTCGCGGCCGCCGATCCGAATGGTTCCGCCACTCGGCTGGTCAAGACCCGCAATCAGCCGCAGGCAGGTGGTTTTGCCGCAGCCGGAGCCTCCCAACAGCACGGTGAAACCGCCGCCCGGCACCGTAATGGTCAGATCGTCCAGCACCCGCGTGGCGCCCCACGACTTGGCGAGGTTCGTGAGCATCAAGTCCGGGCCCGGGGCGTTGAGTGATCGGAACTCCAGCATGGCAGGCGAAGAACCCCAGGACCGCTCGGTCGCGTGTTAATTCCTCGTGAACAATAGCCCATTCCGAGCGCCCCGGCGAGCGGCTTGACCGGAGCAAAGCGCTTTCGCAGGGTCGGGGACGGAGGGACGGTGGACCAAGAACCCAATTTGCGGCTGCCGGCGAATAGCGTGCCGCTCGACTGGGATGCGGCGCGGCGGCATCTCGCCACATATGGGCTTGCGTTGGACCGGGATCCGCCGCCGCGGCAGTTCGCCGGCGGCCTCGCCAACCTGAATTATCTGATTCATCTCGACGGCCGGCCTGCGGTGCTTCGCCGGCCCCCGATGGGCGAATTGCCGGCCGGCAGCCACGACATGGCGCGCGAGCATCGCATCCTGAGCCGGCTGCCGGACGCGCTGTCTTTCGTGCCGCGCAGCCTGTTCCTTTGCAGCGATCCGGCGGTGCTCGGCGCGCCGTTCCAGATCCTGGAATACCGCCCCGGGCTGGTAATCCGCGCCAGTATGCCCCCCGAGCTGGCCGGACGGCCGGAGGCCGGTGCGCGACTCTCGCAAGTGCTGCTGGAAACGCTGGTCGCCATCCACGGTGTGGATACTGCCGAGATCGGACTCGGCGAGCTCGGGCGACCAGACGGATTCCTGGCCCGCGCCGTGGCCGGGTGGCGCAAGCGTGGGATGGCCGCGAGCGAGCCTGGGACCGAAGCCCTGCATACGGAGGTCGGGGCATGGCTGGAGCGGCGGCTGATCGCGGACGGTCCGCCCACGCTGCTGCACAACGACTTCAAGCTGGACAATGTCATCCTCGATCCGCGCGATTTGTCGGCCGTCGCGGTGGTGGACTGGGACCAGGGCACGCGCGGCGATCCGCTGTTCGATTTCGCCACGCTGCTGTCTTACTGGGTCGAGCCGGATGATCCCCCGGCAATGCACGATATGGCGCAGATGCCGGCGAATCAGCCGGGCTTCCTGACAAGGCGGCAAGCGGTGGAGACCTACGCTGCCATCAGCGGGCGCGACATGTCCAACTTCCTGTTCCATCGCGTGCTGGCGATGTACAAGCTGGCGGTGATTTTCCTGCAGCTCGGCTATCGCTACCGCAGCGGCGGCACAACCGACCCGCGTTATGCGCCGCTGTCGGCCATTGGCACCGGCATCCTGGAATTCTCCCAGGAGATCGCGCAGGGGCGCGCGTTCTGATGGATTTCTTCCTCCCGCTCGACCTTCTGGAACTGCAAGGAAGGACCCGTGATTTCATTCGCGACAAGATTGTGCCCCTGGAGCATGATTCGCGGCAGACACGGCACGGACCGGATGATGGCTTCCGCCGCGAGTTGAATGCACTGGCCGAAGCGGCGGGGTTGCTGGCGCCGCATGTTTCGGGGGAATTCGGCGGCCTCGGGCTTTCGCATGTCGGCAAGGCCATCGTCTTCGAAGAGGCCGGCTATTCGCTGCTCGGTCCGCTGGCGATGAACATTGCCGCCCCGGACGAAGGCAACATGCATCTGCTGGAGGCGGTCGGCACGACCGAGCAGAAGGAACGATGGCTACGCCCGCTGGCAGCCGGCGAGATCCGTTCCTGTTTCTGCATGACCGAACCGGGCGGCGCCGGTTCCGACCCCGCGGCGCTGAAAACGCGCGCGGTGCAGGACGGCAATCACTGGCTGATCAATGGCGAGAAATGGTTCATCACCGGCGCGGCCGGCGCAGGGTTCGCCATCATCATGGCCGCCGGCGACGACGGCCGCGCAACCATGTTCCTCGCCGATATGGACACGGCGGGCATCGAGGTGGTGCGGACTATGGAGAGCCTCGATCAGGGCTTTCCCGGCGGCCATTGCGTCGTGCGCCTCCAGGACGTGCGCGTACCGGCAGGCGATATTCTCGGCGAGCCGGGCAAGGGCTTCCGCTATGCCCAGGTAAGGCTCGCGCCGGCGCGGCTGACGCATTGCATGCGCTGGCTCGGCGCGGCGCGACGGGCGCATGAGATCGCCGCCGGTTATGCAAGCAAACGCGAGGTCTTCGGCCGTGTTCTGGGCGAGCACGAGGGAGTCGGCTTCATGCTCGCCGACAACGAGATGGATATCCGCATCGCGCGGCTGGCGATCTGGCACACCGCCTGGGTGCTGGACCAGCGCAAGCGCGGCGGAACCGAATCGTCGATGGCCAAGGTCGTGTGCTCCGAAGCGATCTGGCGGGTGGCCGATCGCTGCGTGCAGATTATGGGCGGCCAGGGCGTGACCGGCGAGACGCTGGTCGAGCGTATCTTCCGCGAGGTGCGCGGCTTCCGCATCTATGACGGCCCGTCCGAGGTGCATCGCTGGAGCCTGGCGCGGAAGGTGCTGCGAGACGGGCCGAACTGGTGAACAGGCTGTTCGATCTCAGCGGAAAGGTTGCGGTGGTAACGGGCGCCGGCCGCGGCATCGGACGCGCCATCGCCGAGGCGTTGGCCGCCTACGGCGCCCGCGTGGTGCTGAGCGGGCGAACGCAGGCAACGCTGGCGGAAGCGGCGGCCGCGATTGGCGGCGATTGTCTGGTGCAGGTCGCGGATATCGCCAGGGGAGCCGACGTGACCGCCCTGCGCGATGCCGCGCTGGCGCGCTTCGGACAGGTCGATGTGCTGGTCAACAATGCCGGCATCAACCCGATCTGGCGCACGGTCGAGAAGATCAGCCTGGCCGACTGGCAGGCGATCATCGATGTGAACCTGACAGGCACGTTCCTATGCTGCAAGCATATCGGCGGCGCGATGGCGGAGCGCGGCGCCGGTTCCGTCATCAATATCAGCTCGGTCGCCGGTCATGTCGGGCTGACCCGCTCGGCACCGTATTGCGCCTCTAAAGGTGGGGTGGAGATGCTGACCCGAGCCCTTGCGTTGGAATGGGCGAAGCGCGGGGTACGGGCGAACTGCCTGGCGCCCGGATACGTTGATACGGACCTGACATCGGGGCTGCTGCATCACGAAACGCTATCGAAGCCTTTTCTCGATCACACGCCGATCGGACGGTTCGGCGAAGCACGCGACATTGTCGGAGCCGCGGTGTTTCTGGCCTCCGACGCGTCGGCCTACATGACGGGTCAGAGCCTTGTCATAGATGGCGGGTGGACGGCCCATTAGGGGCGCTGCGCGTTTCATGCTAAGCTTGGAGCATGGTACCTTTAGATGCCGCGCCGCCGCAACGGCGATTCCAGCTCGTGCTGATCAAGCCATCGCACTACGATAATGATGGCTATGTGATTCGCTGGTGGCGATCGATCATTCCATCGAACTCGCTCGCAGCCTTATACAGCATAGCCGAGGACTGCGCGGAGCGCCGCGTGCTCGGTTCGGATATTGGGATCGATATCGAGGCTATCGACGAGACCAACACCCGGGTTGATATTCCGGCTTTGCTGCGGCGATTCCGTGCGCATGGCGGATTTCGGGCTGGTCGGCCTCGTGGGCGTGCAATCCAACCAGTTCCCCCGCGCTCTCGACATTGCCCGCCCGTTCCGCGATGCGGGTGTCGCCGTCATCATCGGCGGCTTCCACGTCTCCGGTGTCATCTCGATGATCGACGGCCATGCGCTCGGGCTGGACACCTGCCGCGAGATGGGCATCGCCATGTTCGCCGGCGAGGTGGAGGGACGACTCGACGAGGTGTTGCGGGATGCCGCCGGCGGCCGACTCGCTCCACTCTACGATTTCATGAGCGATCTTCCCGCGATCGGGGCGACCCCGGTTCCGTTCCTGCCGCAGCGATATGTGACCCGCACCTACGGGGTGTGCTCCAGCTTCGATGCCGGGCGCGGCTGTCCCTACCAATGCTCGTTCTGTACCATCATCAACGTGCAGGGCCGCAAGTCGCGTTATCGCTCGGCGGACGATGTCGAACATCTGGTGCGGCTGAACTGGGCACAGGGCGTCCACAAGTTCTTCGTCACCGATGACAATTTCGCCCGCAACAAGGACTGGGAAGCTATTTTCGACCGTCTGATCCTTCTGCGGGAACGGGATGGCATTCCACTGGGCCTGATGATCCAGGTGGATACGCTGTGCCACAAAATTCCCCGCTTCATCGAGAAGGCGAAGCGCGCCGGCGTCACCCGCGTGTTCATCGGACTCGAGAACATCAATCCCGAAAATCTGCTGATGGCGAAGAAACGGCAGAACAAGATCGCCGAATACCGCCGGATGCTGCTCGCCTGGAAGGCGCAGTCCATCATCACGCTCGCCGGCTACATTCTCGGTTTCCCTGCCGATACCGCGGAGTCGATCCGTCACGATATCGCGGTCATTCAACGTGAGCTGCCGATCGACCTGCTGGAGTTCTTCTGCCTGACGCCATTGCCGGGCTCGGAGGATCACCAGAAGCTCTGGAGGCAGGGTGTCGCGATGGACGCCGATCTCAACAAATACGACGTCGAGCATGTCTGCACGGCGCATCCGAAAATGAGCCGGACAGAGTGGGAGGCGATCTATCGCGAGGCATGGTCGCTATATTACACTCGGGACCACATGCTCACGCTGCTCAGGCGTGCCGCCGCTACCGGCTTGCCTATGGGCAGCCTCGTGCGGCTGCTGGTCACCTTTGCGACCACCGTTCCGATCGAGAACGTGCACCCCCTGCAGGGCGGCGTGGTGCGGCTGCGGCATCCGGCGGAACGCCGCCCCGGCCTGCCGCGGCCGAATGCCTGGCTGTTCTGGCCGGCCTTCGTGCTTGAAGTCTTGCGCAAGCACATCGTCCTCGGCGGCGTCAATCTCCGGCTGTTGCTGGCCGCGCGCGCGATCTACCGCGATGCCGCCGCGAAAACCTATACCGACCGGGCGCTGACACGGGGCGAGCCGGAGGAGGAGGCGGAGCTCGAACTGCTCGCGCCGGTTCGAGCGGCTGCTGCCGCGAAACGTCGGGCAGCCTGATCGCGACACCATAACGGACCGGAAGCATGCCGTTATCGCCGCTTGCTGCCTTCGACCTCACCGGGCGCGTTGCCCTTGTCACCGGCGCCCGACGCGAAATCGGGCGCGCGATCGCGACAGCCTTGGCCGGGCTTGGCGCAACCACCGCCCTGCATCATCGCGGCACCGACGATGAACGCGCAGACGCTGCCGATGCGCTTGCGGCGATCCGTTCGGCCGGCGGCATCGCACAGGATTTCGCGGCCGATTTCGCCGAACCCGGCGCGGGCGCGCGCCTCGCACAGGATGTGCTTGCCGCGATGCCTCGCGTGGACATCCTGGTGTTGAACGCCTCGATCGAGCTCGTCGAGCCGTTGGAAGCGATCACGCCCGAACATTTCGACCGACAGGTGAACGTGAATCTCCGCGCAACACTGGAGTTGCTGCAGGCCCTCGTGCCACCAATGGCGCAACGCGGTTGGGGGCGCGTGGTGACGATCGGCAGCGTGCAGCAGCAGCGGCCGTCACCCCGCATGTTCATTTATGCCGGCAGCAAGGCGATGCAGCACAACTGGGCGCGCAACCTCGCGCGCCAATTCGGGCCGCGGGGTGTAACGGTGAATAACCTCGCACCCGGCGCTATCGCCACCGCGCGCAACCGCGACCAACTGGCGAGCATGGAAGGCGAGGCGATCAAGACGCGCATTCCCGTGGGCCGGTTCGGCACGCCCGACGATCTCGTCGGCGCGGCCATGCTGGTCTGCTCTGATGCCGGCGGCTATATCAATGGCGCGGATATTTACGTCGATGGCGGGCTGAGTGTCGCCTGACGTTCAGGCGGGAAGGCCAGGCAAAGCCACGCCCGCCGTCTGCAGCAACAGGATCACGTTGAGCACCAGCACGATCACCGTGGCTGTCGCTGCCACGGCGATCATGCCGCGGCCGGCGACGAAACGTCCCATAACCGCCGGCCGGCCGCTTAAAATCAGCAGAGCGATCATCGGCACCGGCAGCGCGAGGCTCAACACCACTTGGCTGAGCACCAGCGACTCCGTCGCGTTGTAGCCCGCCGCAACCACGAAGAAAGCGGGCACCATGGTGATCAACCGGCGCAGCCAGAGCGGGATGCGAAATCCCACGAAGCCCTGCATGATGACCTGGCCCGCCATCGTGCCCACCGCCGAGCTCGAAATACCGGACGCCATCAGGGCGACCAGAAACACGATCGCGGCCCCGGCACCGAACAGCGGACCGAGCGTATGATACGCCGTCTCGATCTGATCGACGTCGCTGTGGCCGGCGCGGAACGCCGCGGCGGCCATGATCACCATAGCCATGTTGACGAGCCCGGCCACAACGAGCGCCACAACCACTTCCCGGTTCGAGAAACTCACTAGCCGCCGCCGTTCCGCGTCGTTGCGTGCCGGCGTCCGGTTCTGCGTCAGGCCGGAATGCAGGTAGATGGCGTGCGGCATGACGGTGGCGCCGATGATCCCCACCGACAGCGTCACCGCGGCCGCATCCGGCAGCCGCGGTAGCACGCTGTGCACCGCTGCCGCGTGCCAGTCCGGCGGGACCATCATCAACTCCACGAGGTAGCTCAGGCAGATCAGGCCCACCAAACCGCCTATCACCAACTCGATTGGGCGAAAGCCGGAGCGGTCGAGCAGCAAGACCCCGTAGGTGATCACACCGGTCGCAACCATCCCCCAGAGCAGCGGGGTTCCGAACAACAGCGAAAGCCCGATCGCGCCGCCGAGAAACTCGGCAAGGTCGGTGGCTATCGCGGCGACCTCGCTCACCAGCCACATCGCGATCACCAGCCAGTGCGGGAAATGGTCGCGGCATAGCTCGGCAAGGTTGCGGTTGGTGACGATCCCGAGCTTTGCCGACATGGCCTGGAACAGCATGGCGACCACGTTGGCCAGTAACACGACCCAGAGCAGGTCGTAGCCGTATCCGGCTCCCGCCTGGATGTTGGTCGCGAAATTGCCGGGGTCCATGTAGGCGATGGAGGCGACGACCGCCGGCCCGGCAAAGGGCAGGATCGCGCCGAAACCCCGGCGGCGGCCAGCCAGCACCTCCCGCGCGGCAAAAGTCGTCCGCTCCGACAGAGTGCGCCCGGCCACGTCGCTCACGCTCAGCCTCCTTACTGGCTTCACCGCGTTATTGTAGCTAAGGCTACATCTGGTGCAAGGGGCTTTATTTCGCATCGCCGGATACGTGATCCAGCCGCGGCCGCATTCGCCTTCATGGCAGGGCTGCGTTAAGACAAGCTCAACCAGAGAAGGAGGGCGCCATGACGGAAGCCTGCATTGTCGGCTGGGCCCATTCGCCGTTCGGCAAGCTCGAAGACCCCGACATCGAAAGCCTGATCGGTCGCGTTGCCGGCGCGGCGATCGCCGATGCGGGGATCACGCCGGCGGAGATCGATGCGACCTTTGTCAGCCTGTTCAACAACGGCTTTTCGGCCCAGGACTTCCCGGCCTCGCTGGTCCTGCAGCACCTGCCGGAGCTTCGTTTCAAGCCGGCGACCCGGTTCGAGAATGCCTGCGCTTCTGGCTCGGCCGCCGTGCACGGCGCGCGCAATTTCCTGGCCGCCGACCAGGGACGATTCGCCCTGGTCGTTGGGGTAGAGAAAATGACCGCAACGCCGGGACCGCAGGTCGGCGACATCCTGCTGAAGGCCGCCTATACGAAAGAGGAAGCCGATATCCCGGCCGGTTTCGCCGGGGTGTTCGGGCGGATTGCGGAGCGTTATTTCCAACGGTACGGCGATCAGTCGGACGCTCTGGCGACGATCGCGGCGAAGAACCACAAGAACGGCGTGGCCAACCCGTTTGCGCAGATGCGCAAGGACCTAGGCTACGAGTTCTGCCGTACCATCAGCGAGAAGAACCCGTATGTCGCACCGCCCTTGAAGCGCACCGACTGCTCGCTCGTGTCCGACGGCGCCGCCGCGCTGGTGCTGACCGATGAGGAGACGGCGCGGGGTCTGGGCAAGGCGGTGCGCTTCCGCGCTGCCGTGCAGGTGAACGATTTTCTGCCGATCAGCAAGCGGGACATCACTCAGTTCGAGGGCGCGGCGATAGCGTGGAAACAAGCGCTCGCGTCGGCGGGACTGGCGCTAAATGACCTTTCCTTCGTCGAGACCCATGACTGTTTCACCATCGCCGAGCTGCTGGAATACGAGGCGATGGGGCTGACCAGTCCGGGCCAGGGCGCGCGCGCGGTGCTGGAGGGCTGGACACAGAAGGACGGCCGCTTGCCGGTGAACCCCTCGGGCGGGCTGAAGGCCAAGGGGCACCCGATCGGCGCCACCGGCGTCTCCATGCACGTATTGGCGGCGATGCAGCTTACCGGCCAGGCGCCGGAGGGGATGCAGCTTCCTAAGGCGGATTTGGGCGGCGTGTTCAACATGGGCGGTGCCGCAGTCGCCAATTACGTCTCGATCCTGGAGGCGGCGCGCTGATTCCAACAGCGAATCTCGCCTGCCTGCTGCTGCAAACCGCTCGGCGGTTTCCCGACCGGCCGGCGATTATCCGCGGGGAGCGGATCTGGAGCTGGGGCCAATTGGCGGGGCGCGTGCAGCGCGCGGCAGCCGGGCTGGCAGCGCGCGGCATCGGCGAGGGCGACCGCGTGCTGGTGCACGCGCGCAACTCGACCGCGCTGCTGGAGACGATGTGGGCGGCCTGGATGATCGGCGCCGTCTGGGTGCCCACCAATTTCCGGCTGACGCCCCCCGAGGTGGCCTATTTGGCCGCATCCTCCGGTGCGGCAGCCCACATTTTCGATACTGCTTTCCGCGATCACGCCGCCGCCGCGGCGGCAGCGAATCCAGCTCTCCGCCTCGAATTACGGCTGGGTTGCAACAAATCACCTCTCCCGTTTGCGGGAGAGGTCGGTTCGCGAAGCGAACCGGGTGAGGGTCCCCGCTGGGACGAGCTTGTCGCCAATCACGCCCCTCTCGCCATCCCTGCCGACGTGGATCGCGACCACCCGGCCTGGTTCTTCTACACCTCCGGCACCACCGGCCGGCCCAAGGCAGCCGTGCTCACGCACGGGCAGTTGCAGTTCGTCGTCAACAACCATCTGGCCGACCTGATCCCCGGCACGACCGAGCACGACGTATCGCTCGTGGTGGCGCCATTGTCGCATGGGGCCGGAATTCACGCGCTGATCCAGGTGCCGCGCGGCGCTGCCAGCGTGCTGCTGTCGGGCGACAGGCTGGATTGCGAGGAGGCGTGGCGGCTCATTGAGCGGCATCGCGCCACCAACATGTTCACGGTGCCGACGATCCTGACGATGCTAACTCGGCACGAGGCCGTAGACCGCTACGATCACTCCTCGCTGCGTTACGTGATCTACGCCGGCGCGCCGATGTATCGCGCCGACCAAGTACATGCGTTGGAAAAGCTTGGACCGGTGCTGGTGCAGTATTACGGCATGGGCGAGGTGACCGGCGCCATTACCGTCCTGCCGCCCGCGATGCACAGCCTCGATGATACCGCGATGCCGGTCGGGAGCTGCGGCTATCCGCGCACCGGCATGGATGTAACGATACTGGACACCGAAGGCCGGCATCTGCCGTCCGGTGAGACCGGCGAGATCTGCGTGCGCGGACCGGCCGTGCTGGCCGGCTATTTCAACAACGAGGACGCGACCGCGAAAGCCTTCGCCGCCGGCTGGTTCCATACCGGCGATCTCGGCCATATGGACAGGCGCGGCTTCGTCTTCATCACCGGCCGCGCCTCCGACATGTACATCTCCGGCGGTTCCAACGTGTATCCGCGCGAGATCGAGGAAGCGCTGCTCACTCATCCGGACGTCCACGAAGCCTGCGTGGTGGGAATGCCGCACGCGAAATGGGGCGAGTGCGGCGTCGCCGTGCTGGTGGCGGCCAGGCCCGTGCCGGATGCAGAGCTGTTCGGCCATTTGGACGGGCGGTTGGCCAAATACAAATGGCCGACGGGTTTCGTGTTTTGGCCGGAGCTGCCGAAATCCGGCTACGGCAAGGTTGCCAAACGCGAGGTGAAACAACGACTGGAGGAAACCGATGGCTGACGTACCGCGCGAGATCGACACGATCCAGGATTACCACGCCCACGTCTATTTCCACGACGCGGAGAGCCGCGAGCGGGCGGCGCTGCTCCGTCGGTGGGTGGAGGAGCGGTTCGCCGCGCGAATGGGGAGCTGGCGCGATACCCCAGTGGGACCGCATGTGCAGCCGATGTATCAGATCGCCTTCACGCCGGAGCTGTTCCCGACTTTGGTGCCCTTCCTGATGTTGAACCGCATGGGGCTGACCATCCTGCTGCATCCGGAATCCGGACGCCCGCGCGACGATCATACGGTGCATGCGACCTGGATGGGCGAAGTGCTGGCGGTCAAGACGGAGGTCCTGCCGGAGCGGGATTAGGTCGGGCAAGACGCTGCTGACTCACCGCGCAAGCACAATGATGCGTTTTGCCGGCAGAGTCAGCGCGGCCGAAGCGGAAAAACCATCCAGCGGCCCGCCCGTAGCCTGAATGGCACCCCCGTTGCCGATCACTGCCGGATTCGTATAGTTGTCGTAGTAGTCGCTGTTGAACACTTCCCGCCATTGGCCGGCGAAAAGCAGCCCTACAGTGTAGCCATATCCCGCCTGCTCATCCAGGCTGGCGATAAACGACTACATTCCCTCCCTGCCATTCGATCCAGCGATGCAGTACAAGGACGCGGTCGTAATTGTCTGCGCGCGAAACCCGGGCGCCGCCCGCCGAAAACGCGGGCTCGGAGCGCCGAAGCCGGACCATATCACTGACAAAACGCAGGAAGTCGCGCATCCTCGAATCAGAGCCGTTCAACCCTTCCCACCAGATCAGGTCCCCGCCCCACGGTCATCACTCCAGTTCTTGTCTTCCAGGAACTCCTCACCCATAAACAACGTCGGTATGCCGGGTGAAGCGAGCACCAACGCTGTCGCGACCCGGCTGCGGCTGTGCGCATACCAGCACCTGCGATCCGTCGAATCCGCCAGCATGGCGACGCGCGGCACCGGAGTGGCCGACATAGGTCAGATCTTGATTTTCCAGGTACTGCACGACACGCCAGGCATCGGCAAAACCCGCGGGAGGAAGCAGACAAGCCGCTGTGGCAGAGAAATCGAGCGCCGCGGATTCCCCACTAGCCGCCTGTCCCAGCAGCCCGCGCAACGCATCGCACAGGCCGTCGCCAAGCTCAGCATCAAAGCCGAGCCCATCCGGCACTGGACGCACGGCGCTCGGAAGACCCGAGAAATGCACCAGTGTGCGGGTATTGAGATCGACGGTGACGAAATCGTCGGGCGTCTTGGCGCCAGTCCATCGCTCGTCGGATGGCACTCGATGCGAAGCTGTGCGGCCGTGACCTGCAACAGAAGGGTCCGCCGCCATTGCGCTCATCGCCCTCGACCTGCGGATCAGGTTCGACGGAACGATAAGCTGCATTGGCGCAGCTCGTTGCGCGTTCCCGTGCCGGCATTTCCGGCAAAATGTGCGTTGGCGGTGAAATGAAACGGGGTTCCGCGTGGGACGCCGCCGACCGTGGCGCGCGGATCGCCGGTCAGTCCCCGCATGACGAGAAAGGCGTCGCCATCCGGGCGGATCCGGCCTGTCAGGGTTCCGGAGGGAATACTGCCGGGCGTGTTGTACTGCCCGGTGAGCGCGCCATCCCGCACCTCGGCGGTGAAGGTCCATTGGTAGCCGTGGGCGCCGTCCGGCGCGGTGCCGCACGCGACCCCGACGGTCCATGTACCATCGAAGGATTGAGCGGCCGCCGCCGGTGATACGGCGATAAAGGCGCCAGCAACGGCGATCATCACAGCCGCGATTGAATGTCGTGTTTTACTTTCCATTGCGAACGTGACCTCTGGAGCGCGTCAGGACACGATGTCAGCCCTTCAAACCATGGGCAAGACGCCGCGCCATATCAGCGCCGCTCTCGTCCGCTGGCAACAGGGCGAGGTACCGGCCATCTGGCCCAATGAGAAACAGGACGGCGGTCTGATCGACGGTATAGTCGCCAGGACCGGTGGCATGCACGGCGCTGGAAATCCGATACTCCCGCTCGACGGCATGGATCTGGGCGGGTGTTCCGGTCAGCCCAACGATCGACGGACCGAAGGCACGCGCCTAATCGTGCAACACTGCCGCCGTGTCGCGTTCAGGATCCACCGTGATCCAAACCGGCTGCAGCAGTTTCGCCCGGTTGCCGAGGATGTCCGTCGCATCCGCAATCGCGGTCAGCGTCCTCGGGCGTATGTCCGGGCAGGAGGTATGGCCGAAATAGATCAGCAGATAGCGGCCACGGAAATCGCGGTGCGTGACCGTCTTGCCGTTGTCCTGCGTCAGAGTGAAAGGCCCGCCTATCGCCGGGACGGCGCGCGGCATCGTGCCGCCGAGCAGCCAGAGATATGCAACAGTCAGCAGTAATACCAGCGGCCCGGCGCGGTGACCCTTCCACCGCGCCGGGCCGCTGGTATGGCGCGCGGGGTTGGTGGGGCGGCCGCGCGCGAAGCCAAGACTCTGATACCAGCGGCCCGGCTCGGTCGGAGCACTCAACGGAAAGGGCCGCTGGTATAACAAGGCGGCTGCCACCGAGAATACGATAATACCGTGACGCCCGTGCATGACAGTCTCTCAGCCAGTCACCCCCGCGGACATGCCGGGACGTAGTTGGCCCAACAGGGCGGCGGCCAGCACAATCAACAAACCGAATCCCGTCTGCAAAGACACGCTGACGATGAACCGTCGGCGGGCAGCGGTGGGGGCATCTCCGCCCAAATCCGGTGCAAGCCAATAGCGATTGAGAATGGCAAAACCAAGCAGCACCACAGACAGGCAGAGCTTCAACAACGCCGTCCACCCATAGGCGGTATGGAACAGTGCCTTCGTGCTGCCGACCAGTACCCAGCCTTGCAGGAAGGCCGTAACCGCCAGAATCGCGACGCAAAGTTGACCCAAGGGCGAGAACCGGTGCGCCGCGCTTGCCGCGGCAGCCGGCGGCGCCGACCGCAGCACCAACAGCAGCGGCACCAGATCGCCGAGCCAGGCGCCGGCGGCCCACAGGTGCAGTGCCTCCGATACTTCAAGAAGGCTCACCCCCGATGCCATGGCATAGGGATGCCCGTGCGCCATCTGCGCAATCGCTGCAGCCGTTCCCGGAACCAGGGCGCACCTCCAGCGCATCGTGCCGGGGCGCCCGCCGAGCACTGCCCCGGTGATAGCCAGCAGGATGAATTGCAGCAGGGCGACGTGGCCGAAGCTGGTATCGATCAATACCGGCCCCAGATCGCCCAGCCAGGCGCCGGCGGTCGCGGGGTTGGCGAGATACACGGTCAGCACGCCCAGCCAGGCGCACAAGCCGAGAGCCGCAAACAGAAGACCGGCCCGGCACCATCGCAGCAGCCCGCGCTCGACCGGCGCGACCACCTCGGGCGACAGCCTCGCCAGAGCGTGCGGTGCCACCACGACGCGAAATGTCAGCGTCCCGGATACCGAGAGCAGGAAGGCCACGGCGAGCCCGCGCGCCAGAACGAGAGCGGGCCCGCCGTCAGGAACGAAAACCGGCATGTGTGTCGCGTCACCGGCGCCGCGGCCTCACTTCGATACCACGGTGAAAGTGAATCGACCCTGGGTCTTGTGCGTGTCGATCGCCGTTGCGTGCCAGACCACAGTGTAAGTCCCGGGCGGCAACGGTTTGAGGTCCACGCCGAGCCGCGTGTCGCTACCGACCAGATGCGGCCGGCCGCTGTTCATGCGCGCGCCTTGCGCGTTCTGCACCGCGATTGTGCTGAACCGTGGCTCCACGCCTTCGGTGAAGTCGATCACCACCTGGCTGGGCGCCTGCGACACTGTGCTGCCAACGGCGGGGCTGGCGGTCTTGAGAAATGCGTGCGCCGAGGCCTGCGTCGCGATCAGGGCGAGACCGACCGCAAGCGCGATCGTGCGGACTGGGTACATGCGGTGACTCCTTTGCATTACTGGAAGAGCGATTTGCCGATGGTTTTCGGAACAGGTCGTCGAAGAAGTGGACTTGCAGGATGGTGCCGACATGCGGAACACGCGGTCGCCGACGACCACATGGGCGTCCGCCGGGAGATCAAGAGCAGACAAGCCCGCGCAGGCGAGGGCGGCTGCGGAAAGTGCATTTCGCACGAAGCAATCCTTTCCTCGGACATGAGATGCTGGACGCCCGCGCTTATCGGCGTGGCGTCACACGGTGATCTCAGGCGGTCAGGGGAGGCGCCCGCTGTGCGCCGACTCGCGCCGTTCGTGCCGGCAGCCCGCGCGCGGGCGGCCTGTCTTTCGTGCGGATAATCAGGGCGGTATCGTACGAAACCGGCAGCGCGGGCCCGGAGGTGGGAATGGCGCTTGGCAGCGCCAGCGCGATGCTGACCGGGCACAGCGCCGGATGGCCTGTTCGGTGCCTGTGTGCGGGCGAACCATCATGACCAGGTAGGTGGCCGCAGAGGAGGGCAACGGCATCGAGGGCCGCGATCTCTCCGGCGGGAGAGTCGTCTGGCAGCACCATCGCCCCGAGCGCAAGCTGACTCACCACCGCGACGACGACAAGCAGAAAACTCAAGAACCGAGGGTGGTGCCGGAAGCCGCGCGCCATCTGAACTCTTTAGATCGCCGCGGCGTAGGCCGGCCGTCGGGGATCGGCACCCGCAGCGATCAGTCCGGTTGCCGGATAGGTGCGTATCGCCTCCACGCTGCCGGCAAGCCACGTCCAGTCCGGCCACAGGTGGATCTGATGCCCTTGCCGCGCCAACTCATCGCGCGTTTCAACCGGGATACGCCCCTCTACCGCGAGCCTGCCGGGGAAATACTCGAACGGCGCGAAAGAGGAGGGGAAGGAATAGCTGGCGACGCGCGGCGCCTCGATCGCCGTCTGCAGGTCCATGCCAAAATGCAGCACGTTCAGCAGCACCTGCAGCATCGCCTGTGTCTGCACATCGCCCCCCGGTGTGCCGAAGGGCATGACGCCGCCGTCGCGCGTCACCACGATCGCCGGATTGGGCGTGAGGCGTGGGCGCTTGCCGGGCGCGACGCCGCTCGGGTGCCTGGGATCGGGCCGGCTTTGCGAGCCGCGCGAGGAGGGGACGATGCCGAGCCCGGGAATGATCGGTGAGGACGAGCAGCCGTCTGACGGCGTGGCGCTGAAGGCATTCCCCCAGCGGTCCACGGCACAGGCGTACGACGTGTCCGCCTCTACGCGCGGGAGCGCCGCACCGAGGACCGCGAAGTCCCCCGCCTCGCCCTCGAACGGCGGCGGCATCTCCGGATACGCGCGATCGGCATTCACGCAGGACGCGCGAGAGGCGATAGTTTCAGGTGCCAGCAGACGGTCGATCGGCACATCGACGAAAGCCGGGTCGCCGAAGAGATGTTCGCGGTCGGCGAAGGCAAGTTTCAGACATTCCACCATCAGGTGGAGATACTCAGGCGAGTTGTGCGTTATTCCATCCAAGCCGATCTGCTCGACCAACAGCAGCGCTTCGAGCAGTGCCGGGCCCTGGCACCACGGGCCGCATACCATCACATCATGCTCGTGCCAGTGGCGGCTGACCGCTGGTTCGAGCCGCGAGCGGTACTCGGCGAGGTCCTCGGCCGACAGCAGCCCGCCTTCGCTGCGATGAAAAGCGACGATCTCGCGCGCGATGTCGCCGCGATAGAAAGCGTCGCGCGCCGCGGCAAGTCCCGCCGCACGGCCATGACGCGCTGCGGCTTTCTCCTGGTCCACCATGTATTGGATCGTGTTGGCGAGATCAGCCTGCACGAACTTGTCGCCGACAGAAGGCGGCTTGCCACCGGGCAGAAATATTGCCGCGTTCTGCGGCCAGCGGGCATAGGCCGCTTCGTGCGCGGCGATCGAATGCGCCAGCAGCGGATAGACCGCAAAACCTTCAGCGGCGAAGCGGATCGCCGAGGCGGCGACATCGCCGAAGCTCATCGTGCCGTGCCGTTCGAGCGCGGTGATCCAGGCATCCGGGGCCGCCGGTATGACCGTGCGCAGGATGCCTTCGGGGATACGCCCCGCATGGCGGCACATAAAAAAGTCGGGTTCCAGCGCACGCGGCCAATGGCCGAGGCCGGCGATGGTTTCCACCGTGCCGTCGGCCAGCCGCAGCATGATCGGCGCAACTCCGGCGAAATTCACCAGGTCCGGCTGCAGCACCCCGAGCGCCACGCCGGCAGCACAGCCGGCGTCAATGGCGTTGCCCCCGGCCTCCAGGATCGCGAAACCCGCCATGGTGGCGAGGTAATGTCCCGCCGATACCGCATGACGCGTGCCGCAGATCGTCGGCCGATAGGATTGCATGTCATGCCTCCGGTGCGGGAAGCATATCTCCTGTTGGAAGCCGGCGGCAAATCAGGAGCCTCGCATGTTGGAAACACTCGTCGCCTTGCTGGCGGCAACCACCATTGCCGTGCCGATCTCGCGCCGGCTCGGGCTCGGCAGCATTCTAGGCTACCTGGTTGCGGGCGTGGCTATCGGGCCGTCCGGGCTGCGCCTGGTGACGAACGTCGATCAGATCGGGAGCGTTGCCGCGCTCGGCGTGGTGATGCTGCTGTTCCTGATCGGGCTCGAGCTGCGCCCGCATCGGCTATGGGTGCTCCGCCGGGCGGTGTTCGGTTTAGGGCTCGGCCAGTTGGTGCCGAGCGCGGCGGCGCTGGCCGGGCTGGCGCATTTGGCTGGCATGGCTTGGCCGGGGGCGATGATCCTGGGTGCCGGGTTGGCATTGTCTTCCACAGCGATCGTGCTGCCGATGCTGGCGGAACGCGAGCTGCTGCCCTCCATGGCGGGGCGCGACAGTTTCGCCGTGCTGCTGTTCCAGGACATGGCGTTCATTCCATTGGTTGCGATCGTGCCGGTGCTGTCCGGCGCCCGCGTGCCGACGCACGTGCCGTGGATCGAGGTGACACGCGGCCTGGTTGCTGCCGCGGTGATCCTGGTCGGCGGGAGTCTGTTGGTGCGGCCAGTGTTCCGGCTGATCGGCGGCGCGCGTACGCAGGAGGTGTTCACCGCGACCGCGCTGCTGATCGTGGTGGGCACGGCGGCGCTGGCGAACTGGGCCGGCCTGTCGATGTCGCTCGGCGCGTTCATGGCGGGTGTGCTGGTGTCGGACTCGGAGTACAGCCACGAGCTGCAGGCCGATATCGAACCGTTCGAAGGCCTGCTGCTCGGGTTCTTCTTCATCTCGGTGGGGATGTCGGCCGATCTCGGGCTGTTTGCACAGCATCCCGGTCTGGTGGCGGGCGGTGTGGTGGTGCTGGTCGTGGTGAAGGTCGCGATCGCCTTCGTGCTGGGACTGGTCAAACGCCGGAATGTGCGAAGCGCGCTGCGCTTCAGCCTGGCGTTGCCGGGTGGCAGCGAGTTCAGCTTCGTGCTGTTCGGCGCCGCGGTCGCAAGCGGCGCGTTGGCCCACGACGTGGCGAGCCTGGCCACGCTGGTCGTGGCCGTGTCGATGGCGGTGACGCCCGTGCTGTTCGCAGCCGGTGAGGCTTGGGTGATCCCGCGCCTGACCGCGCGCAAGGAGCCGGTTTACGACACGATCGACGAGCCGGCGGTTTCGGTGATCATCTGCGGCTTCGGCCGGGTGGGACAGATCGTCGGACGCGTACTGCGCATGCAGAGCATTCCCTTCACCGCACTCGACAAGGACCCCGGCCAGATCGAGGTCGTGCGGCGGTTCGGCAGCAAAGTGTATTTCGGTGATCCGGCACGCGAGGAGCTGCTGCGGGCCGCGGGCGCGGAGAATGCCCGCGTCCTGGTGGTGGCGCTCGACGGGATGGAGGACACGCTGCGGGTCGCGGAGATGGCGAAACGCCACTTTCCGCATCTGACAATCCTCGCCCGCGCGCGCAACCGGCGGCACGCGCATCTACTGATGGATCTCGATATCGCGGGGATCGTGCGGGAGACATTCGAATCGAGCCTGAAACTGACCGGCATGGTTTTGCAGCATCTCGATGTGCCGGTGCCGACTGCGGAGCGCGCCATCGAGCTGTTCCGTGAGCGCGACGAACGGACGCTGGTCGAGACGCACGCGATCGCGCATGACGAGCAGGCGCTGATCCAGAGCACGCAGCAAGCCGCGCAAGAACTGATGGAACTGTTCGAGGCCGACAGCGCCGAACGGCTGGTATCAACCGGGTGATCAGGGTGCTAGTTGTGTCTGATAGAAATACCTGGCGATGGCCGGGTCGTTGGCGTTCTGGGTGGTGGCAGTGACGTTGTCGAGCTGCTTCGACGCGGGGACCGAGGACGCCTTACCGGTCAGAATGTCGTCGGCGTATTGCACCGCCAGCCGGCCCTCCTCCGCCGGCTGCTGCATGATCAGCGTGGTGATCACGCCGTCTTTGAGCAGCTTCACCTCGTCGGGCTCGGCATCATAGCCGACAACATCGACCTTACCCTTCTTGCCGGTGGCGACCACCGCTTTGCCGACGCCTTCGCCGGAGAAGACGTTGGTGCCGAAAATACCCTTGAGCTCAGGATATTTCAGCAGCAGGAGCTGCGCCTGGGTGAACGCCTTGGTGGGGCTGTCGTCGTCATATTCGATCGCCACCACCTTCATCTTCGGATATTTTTTGATCTCGGCGATGAATCCCTGTTGGCGGGCATCGGTGGTGGAGATGCCCGGCTTGACGTTGATCACCGCCACCTCACCCTGTTGGTGAGCGAATTTGGCGATCGCATCCGCCGCCGCCGCGCCGCCCTGTGCATTGTCCGAGGTAATGCGGCTGCGCAGAATGGATGCGTCCGATATGGTGGTATCAACGGTAATCACCGGAATGCCGGCGTCGGTGAATTGCTTGATCGGATTGATCAGCGCCTTGTCGTTGGTGGGCGCGATCAGCAGGGCGGCCGGATGCTTGGCGAACAGCGCCTGCAGTACCGGGATCTGGGTTTCGGGGGAGAACTCGCTGCCGCCTTGCCAGATCAGATTGAGGCCGAGCTGCTTCGCTTCCACCGCCGCGCCGCGCTGCATCGTAATGTAGAACGCATCGGTGGCGATACCGGGAACCAGGGCGATCGTCTTCTGATCCGCTGCGCGCAACCCGGCAGGCGCGGCGAGCCCGGCCAGCAGCAGCGCCAACAAGAACCGTGTTTTCCGTGTCATCGGATTCTCCCTGTCAGATCGCGTCCAGAAGCCGGTCACGCAGTTGATCGACGGCGACGGCGAAGATCAGGATCGCGCCGACCGCCACCTGCTGCCAGAATGGCTGCACGCCGATCAGGATCAATCCCGTCACCATCACGGTGATCACGAAACCGCCGATCACCGTGCCGAGGATCGTGCCGCGCCCGCCGAACAGGCTGGCGCCGCCGATCACCACGGCGGTGATCGCGTCGAGTTCGTCATTGGCGCCGGCCTGCACGGAGGCCGAGGCGAAGCGCGCCATCACCATCAGCCCGGCAACCGCGGAGAGGAATCCGGCCAGCATATACACCTTCACCAGATGGCGGCGGACATCGACACCGGCCCGCGCGGCGCCCACGCCGTTGGAACCGACCGCGTAGGTGCGCAGGCCGAACTGCGTCTCGCTCAGCAGAAACGCGCACAGGATGCAGAAGACCGCGGTGATCAGCACGGTTACCGGAACCCAGCCGCCGATCGCCAGCGAACCGGCGGTGCCGATGACGTCTGGAATGGTGCCGACATTCTCGCCATTGTTCAGCAGGTAGATCCCGCCGGTGCACATCGAGAGTGTGCCGAGGGTCACGACGAACGGCGTCAGGCGCAGCCGGGTGATGATCACCCCGTTCAGCGAGCCGATGGCGGTACCGGTGGCCAGCGCGGCGATCACGCCCGCCGTCATTTCCAGGGCCATACCTGCTTCCCGCGCGATCAGCGCCCGCATCACGATCGCACCCACCATGCCGGAGAAGCCGAGGATCGCGCCGACCGACAGGTCGATGCCGGCGGTGATGATGACGAAGGTTTCGCCCAATCCCAACAGCAGGTATTCGACGGCGAATTGCGATGTCGCGAGCCAGCTCGCGCGGCTGAAGAAGTCCGGGCTGGCCAGGCCGAAGATCAGCACGAGCACGCCCAGAATGCCCAGCGTCCAGATTTCGCCGTGGCGCGAGAGAAATTCGATGATGGCCCGGCGCCACGATGCGTTCCCTGAAGGCAGCAGCACAGCATCCGTGTCGCGTGTCGGGTCGAACAGTCTCATGCGTTCGGGCCCGGCGCCTGCCGGTCGCGAAGATCCGCGCCGGTGATGCTGGCGATGGTGTCCTCCATGGTCATCGACCGCGCATCACGGTCCGCCGCTTTCCGGCCGCGGAACAGCACCACAATCCGATCGCAGAGCGCATGCACCTGGGGCATGTTGTGGCTGACCAGGATCACCGGGACCCCCTGGGCCCGCACCGCGGCGATCAGCTCGCCGACCTTGGCCTGCTGCTCCACGCCGAGCGCCGCTGTCGGCTCGTCCATAAGCAACAGCCGCGAGCCCCAGATCAGCCCGCGAGCCACGGCCACCGCTTGGCGCTGGCCGCCCGAAAGGGACCGGCACGGCGTGCGCACAGAGCCGACCCGGATGCCGGTTCGCCCCAGGCCTTGTGCCGCCTGGCGCCGCATTGCGGGCTTGTTCAGCATACCAAGGCGCCCCAGCAGACCAGGGCGGAGAATCTCCCGTCCCAGGAAGATGTTGGCCCAAATGTCGAGATCGAGGGCGAGCGCGAGGTCCTGATAGACCGCTTCAATGCCCGCCGTGCGGGCGTCGAGAGCGGAGCGGAAATGGACCTCTCGCCCATCGATGCGCAGCGCACCGGATGACGGCGCGATCGCCCCGGCGATGATATTGACAAGCGTGGACTTGCCGGCGCCGTTATCGCCTACCAGCCCGACCACCTCGCCAGCGTGCACGTCGAAGCTCACGTCGGTGAGCGCCCTGATATGCCCGTAGGATTTGGACACATTCATCACCTGCAACAGAGGCGCGGCAGGACCAGGTCCCGTCGCTTCCCGCGCCGCTGCCGCCGTTGGGCCCTGCATTCCGTCGTTTCCCCTGCCCCGCGTTGCCGCGAGAAGCCAGCCGCCTGCTTCGGCGATTGGCAGACCCAGCGATAACGGTTGCACCGGAGATTCCAAGCCAAAGCACGACCTGGTTCACGCTCGTTTGACACCAGGGCCGCCAGACGCCAACAATTCTCGCTTCCCGTGTCGGGCCGCGTGCGGCCCGTCCGGGAAAGCCACTGAAACCATTTTTTTTCAACCTGAGGGAACAAACCCTGATGATATCCGCCTTGATGCCGAACTACGCCCGTGCCGAACTCGCCTTCGATTGGGGCGAAGGCGCCTGGCTCGTTTCGGTGGACGGGCGACGATTCCTCGATTTCGGCTCCGGCATCGCCACCGCTTCGCTCGGGCACGGCAACAAGCATCTGGCACAGGCGATCGCCGATCAGGCCGCGAAAGTGATGCACGTCTCCAACCTGTACCGCATCCCGCAGGCCGAGCGACTGGCGGAGCGGCTGGTGGCGGCGACCTTCGCGGACAGCGTGTTCTTCTGCAACTCGGGCGCCGAGGCGAACGAGGGCATGATCAAGATGATCCGCAAGACGATGGCGGAGACTGGCAAGCCCGAGCGCTTCCGCATCATCTGCTTCGAAGGCGCCTTCCACGGCCGCACGCTCGCCACTCTGGCGGCGACCGGCAATGCCAAATACCTGGCGGGGTTCGGCCCGCAGGTCGATGGCTTCGACCATGTGCCCTTCAACAACATGAATGCGGTGCGCAACGCGATCGGCCCCGCGACCGGCGGTATCATCGTCGAGCCGGTGCAGGGCGAAGGCGGGGTGCGTCCCGCCGACATGCAGTTCCTGCGCGACCTGCGCGCCGCCTGCGACGAATACGGGCTGATCCTCGGAATGGACGAGGTGCAGTCCGGCATGGGCCGCAGCGGCAAGCTGTTCGCCCATGAGTGGGCGGGCATCACACCGGACGTGATGTCGGTCGCCAAGGGTATTGCCGGCGGCTTCCCGCTCGGCGCCGTGCTGGCCAAAGAGTTCGTCGCGAAGAACATGGTGCCTGGCACGCATGGCAGCACCTTCGGCGGCAATCCGCTCGCCTGCGCCGCCGGCAATGCGGCGCTGGACGTGATTCTGGCGCCGGGGTTCCTCGATGGGGTCGATCGCAAGGGGCGCAAGCTGCGTGCTGGGCTGGAGACGATCGTCCGAAACTACCCCGCGGTGCTCGAGGATGTGCGCGGGCTCGGGCTGCTGATCGGCATGAAATGCGCGATCCCGCAAGGCGAAGTGCAGGCCGCCTGCATCGCCGAAGGCCTGCTGGCGATCACCGCGGGGGAGAATGTGCTGCGTCTCGCACCCCCGCTGGTCATTACCGACGCGGATATCGACACCGCGCTGGAGATGCTGGACCGAGCCGCCCGGCGATGCCTGCCGTCGGCGGCCAAGGCAGCGGCGAAATGAGTGCGTCGCTCCGCAAAACAACGGCCGGCAGCCATTTGGCTGCCGGCGGGCTGCGATTGCGGCATTTTCTCGACCTGCGCGACTTTGATACCAAGACGCTGCGTCAGATGCTGGACGTCGCCGCCGGCTTCAAGCGCGCCGGCGGTGTTTCGTCGCGCCCGCTCGCGGGCAAGACGCTGGCGCTGATCTTCGAAAAGCCCTCGACGCGCACCCGGGTCTCCTTCGAGGTCGGCATGCGCCAGCTCGGTGGCGACGTGATCGTATTGAACGCGCGCGACATGCAGAGCGGTCGGGGTGAAACACCGGCCGACACGGCACGCGTATTGTCGCGCTATGTCGATGCCATCATGCTGCGCACCGACCGCGTCTCCAAGCTGCACGAGCTGGCGGGGTTCGCGACCGTGCCGGTGATCAACGGCCTGACGGATACGTCGCATCCGTGCCAGTTGATGGCGGATGTAATGACGTTCGAGGAGCATCGTGGCCCGATCGCCGGCCAGGTGGTGGCGTGGTGCGGCGACGGGAACAACGTGGCGCGCACCTGGATCGAGGCGGCGGTGCGCTTCGGTTTCACCTTGCGGCTGGCGACGCCGGAGACGTTGCGTCCCCCGACGGAGCTGCTCGATTGGGCGCGCGCGCAGGGCGGCCGGATCGAGCTCACTGACGACCCGATCGCGGCGGTAGAGGGCGCGCGTTGTGTGGTTACGGATGCGTGGATCAGCATGAACGACGATCCGAAGGAGAGCCGGCATAATCTGCTGGCGCCCTATAGGGTAACCGCAGCCCTGCTGGCGCGCGCGGCGCCGGATGCGGTGTTCATGCACTGCCTGCCGGTGCATCGCGGCGAGGAGGTCACCGCGGAGGTGATCGACGGGCCGCAATCGGTGGTGTTCGACGAGGCGGAGAACCGCCTGCACGCGCAAAAGGGCGTGCTGGCCTGGGCGCTCGGGGCGGCGCGCTAGTCTCGCGCCCGAACAAAATAGTCGCGGAGCGGGACCGGGTGTGGTAGTTACCCGGGCAGCGAGGTCGCTCTCCGGCGACCCCGCCCCTGGTTGAGCAGGTAACGGCGGATGCGACTGCCAATCGCACCCGCCACCTGCCCCACCGGATGGTCCGGCGAATGCGTATCCGCATCCTTCGACCCTCCAGCGGCCCGTAGCCGGATTGCCGCGGGCTTGGGCGTTTTCGCAACACTTCGATAGCCATTCGTTACCGGCGGCTTGAACTCCCGCGTTCGATATGGCATGCATGCCTAAATACGCGTGACCCGGCGATATTGATGTTCTATACATGATTACTGCCGCTCAGATGCGGGCCGCCCGTGCTCTGCTGAATATCGATCAGCGGGAACTGGCTGAACTCTCGGGGCTCTCCCTGCCGACGATCCAGCGCATGGAGGCGAGTGATGGCGTCGTGCGCGGCACCGTCGACTCGCTGATGAAGCTGATCGGCGCGTTGCACGAGGCTGGCATCGAGATTATCGGCGCAAATTCTCCCAGCCATGGGCGCGGCAGGGGCGTTCGGCTGATGCGCCGGGCTTCGCTCCGGACTCCATAACGATGCTGGTCGCGTTCCTGATCGGCATCGCCGGTCTGCTTGGGCTCGGTATCGTTGGCGCGGTCGGCGCCTCGCGCGGCTGGGGCAATACCGCCGTTTACGGCGGAGCAGCTGCGCTCTGCGGGTTGCTCGGGCTGCTCGCGTTGGGCGCGCTCGGCACTGCGCCATCCGCCGTCGTCCTGCCGCTCGGGCTGCCCTGGATCGGTGCGCATGTGCGACTCGATGCGCTCTCCGCGTTTTTCACATTCGTGGCTGGCCTGGGGGGGATGGGCGCGAGCGTGTACGCGCTCGGCTATGGCCGCCACGAAGCGGAGCCCCAGCGTGTTCTGCCCTTCTATCCGGTGTTCCTTGCCGGACTGTTCCTGGTGCTGCTGGCCGATGATGCATTCAGTTTCCTGTTCGCGTGGGAGCTGATGTCGCTTGCCTCCTGGGCGTTGGTCGTGTCGCACCACCGGGAAGATAACACGCGCGCAGGCTACGTCTATCTGCTGATGGCCTGCTTCAGCGGGCTTAGCTTGCTGCTGGCATTTGGGCTGTTGGCTGGTCCCACGGGCGGCTACGCGTTCGAGGCGATGCGGCTGGCACATCCATCCGCGGGATTGGTGCCGCTGTTGCTGTTGCTGGTGCTGCTGGGGGCGGGCTCGAAGGCAGGGTTGGTGCCGCTGCATGCGTGGCTGCCGCTCGCCCACCCCGCCGCGCCGAGCCACGTCTCGGCGTTGATGAGCGGCGTGATGACGAAGGTCGCCGTCTATGCCTTTGTGCGGATCGTATTCGATCTGCTTGGCGTACCGACCTGGTGGGCTGCCGTGGTCGTGCTGGCGCTTGGCGGCATTACCGCCGTGCTGGGTGTGTTGTATGCGCTGATGCAGCACGACCTGAAGAAACTGCTCGCCTATCACACGGTCGAGAATATCGGCATCATCTTCATCGGCCTGGGTCTGGCGATGGCGTTCCGCGCGGACGGATTCGCGGCCGGCGCCGCGCTCGCACTGACCGCCGCATTGTTTCACGTGTTCAACCACGCAGTGTTCAAGAGCCTGCTGTTCTTCGGCGCCGGCGCGGTGCTGAGCGCCACAGGCGAGCGCGACATGGAGCATCTCGGCGGGCTGATCCATCGTATGCGTGTCAGCAGCTTTGCGTTCCTGATCGGCTGCGCGGCCATATCGGCGCTGCCGCCGCTGAATGGTTTCGTCTCCGAGTGGCTGACGTTTCAGGCCATCCTGCTGCGCCCGGGCCTGCCGCAATGGGGCCTCAAGGTCATGATTCCCGCCGACGGCGCATTGCTGGCGTTGGCCGCGGCATTGGCGGCTGCGTGTTTCGTCAAAGCCTATGGCGTGACGTATCTGGGCCGCCCACGCACCGCAGCCGCGACAAAAGCTGCCGAGGTCGATCGGTGGTCGCTTGCGGCGATGCTTGGTTTTGCGGCGCTTTGCCTGCTGGCGGGTATTGTTCCGGGAGTCATGATCGACGCACTGGCGCCGGTGACCCAGATGCTGTTGGGCGCACGAATGCCCGCGCAACTCGCATTGCCATGGATCTCGATTACCCCGGTAGCGGCCTCGCGCAGTTCCTATAACGGGCTGCTGATCTTTGGATTCCTTGCCGCGACCACCTGGCTGACAGCATGGGCGATCCACCGCTTCGCCTCGCAGGCGGTGCGCCGTGCGCCCGCCTGGGATTGCGGTTTTCCCGATCCGAGTCCGCTCACGCAATACAGTGCGGACAGTTTCGCCCAGCCGATCCGGCGCGTGTTCGGCACGACCCTGTTCCGCGCGCGGGAAACCGTGATAATGCCGCCGCCGGGTGACCTCGCGCCGGCGCGCATCCACAAAACCAGCCGTGACCTGGTGTGGGACACGTTCTATGCGCCGATTGCGCGCGCGGTCGCGGTGACGGCCGATATCTTGAACCGGTTCCAATTCCTGACCATCCGTCGCTATCTTGCTTTCGTGTTCCTTGCCCTCGTGGCTCTGCTGCTGGCCCTGGCGCTATGGCAGTGATCGGGCCGCTTCTGGTGCAGGGCGGCCAAATGGCTCTGGTCCTGCTGGTCGCGCCTTTGCTCACCGGCTTGGTCCGCAAGATCAAGGCTCGTTTGCAACGGCGGCGAGGTGCGCCCGTCGTGCAGCCGTATCGCGACTTGCGCCGCCTGCTCGGCAAGGAGGTGGTGCTGGCGGAGAACGCCTCCTGGCTGTTCCGCACTGCACCGTATTTGATCTTCGCTTTCACCTGGGTGGCCGCTTCACTGGTGCCGACTTTTGCGACCGGGCTGCTGTTTTCCTGGACCGGCGACCTGATCGCCATCGTCGCCCTGCTCGGCGCCGCGCGCTTCCTGCTGGCGTTGGCCGGGCTGGATATCGGCACCAGTTTCGGCGGGATCGGCGCCTCGCGCGAGGTGATGATCGCCTCGCTCGCCGAGCCGGCAATGCTGATGGTGATCCTCTCGCTGGCGCTGACCGCGGGCTCGACGCAGCTTTCCACCATCGCGCAGTTCATGCTCTCACCCGCAGCAGGTCTGCGCCTGTCATTGGCGCTGGCGTTGGTCGCGTTCGTGATCGTCGCGCTGGCCGAGAATGCGCGCATCCCCGTTGATAATCCCGCCACGCATCTGGAGCTGACCATGGTGCACGAGGCGATGGTGTTGGAATATTCCGGCCGCCACCTCGCGATGATCGAGCTGGCCGCGGCGCTCAAACTGCTGCTCATGATCTCGGCGATCGCCTGCATTTTCTTCCCGTTCGGTCTGGTGACCGGCGATGCCGAAGCGGGACGCTATCTGCTCGGCATTGCGGCGTATCTGCTGAAACTCCTGATTGCCGGCACCCTGCTAGCGATTTTCGATATGTCGATTGCAAAAATGCGCGTGTTTCGTGTGCCCAACCTGCTGGGTGGCGCGCTAATGCTTGGCCTGCTCGCGACGTTGCTGCTGTTCGTCTCGGCGGAGCTGTGATGGGTCTGTCGTTCGATATCGCCCATATGCTCGCCGGCCTGATGGTGCTTGCCGGGCTGATGATGCTGTATCAGGATCGGCTGTATCCGCTGCTGAACGTGCTGGCGTTGCAGGCCGGGCTGTTGGCTCTGTCGGTGGCTTGGCAAGCTCACCTGCAGTCCGCGCCCCATCTGTATATCACCGCGCTGATCGCGCTGCTGTTCAAGGCGGCGTTCATCCCCTGGGCGCTGCGCCGGATGGTGTTCCGCCTCGGCATTCACCGCGAGATCGAGCCGGTGGTCGGTATCGGGCCGACCATGCTGGCGGGAATGGCGCTGGTGGCGCTGTCGCTGGAGGTGATGCTGCCGGTCACGGCACAGGCGGATCCGGTGGCGCGGCAGGACATCGCGCTCGCTCTGTCGATCGTGTTGATCGGGTTGCTGATGATGGTGTCCCGGCGCAACGCGGTCAGCCAGGTGGTCGGTTTCCTTGCGATCGACAACGGCATCAGCCTGGCGGCGACGGGCGCGCAAGGGATGCCGCTGGTGGTGGAAATCAGCGTCGCCTTCTCCATCCTGGTCGCCTTCATCGTTATCGGCATTTTCCTGTTCCGCATCGGCGAGCGCTTTGACACGGTGGATGTCGCGGAGCTCGATCGTTTCCGCGGAGAGAGCCGATGATCGGGTTGGTTGGCGTCCTGGCGGCACCGTTGCTCGGCACGGTGATCCTGGCGTCGCAGACGGACTACCGCCGCTCAGCGCGCATCAATGTCGCGGTGAGCGCCGTAGCCTTCGCCAGCGCTTTGCTGCTGCTCGTCGAGCGGCCGGAGCCGGGTCGTTATCTGCTGGTCGATGACCTGAACGTGGTGTTCATCGTCCTCGGCACTTTTGTCGGGCTCACGACCAGCATATTCAGCGCCAGCTATATCGGCCACGAGCTGGCGACCGGCCGTCTCAGTCCGGCTTATCTCCGTTTCTACCATGCCATGTTCCAGCTCATGGCCTTCGGCATGAACCTGGCACTGACCGCCAACAATATCGGCCTGATGTGGGTGGCCGTGGAGCTGGCCACACTGACCACGGTGATGATGGTCGGCATCTATCGCACGCATGAGGCGATCGAGGCGGCCTGGAAATATTTCATCCTGGGCAGCGTCGGCATCGCGCTCGCGCTGTTCGGGACGATCCTGGTCTATCTGGCTGCCCGGCCGGTGGTGGGGCCGGGGGCCGACGGCATGGTCTGGACCGTGCTGGTGGCTCAGGCGCATGGCTTCGATCCGGCGCTGATGAATGTGGCGTTCGTGTTCCTGCTTTTGGGTGACGGGACGAAAGTGGGTTTGGTGCCGATGCATGCCTGGCTGCCGGATGCGCATGCGGAAGGGCCGACACCGATCTCCGCCGTGCTATCGGGTCTGCTGCTGAACGTGGCGCTGTATGCGCTGCTGCGGTTCAAGATGCTGATGGCGGCCGCGCCGGGAGCGATCGCGCCTGGTCCGCTGATGATTGCGCTCGGCCTGGTTTCGCTGATCTTCGCCGGTTTCATGCTGTACCGTCGGCGCGATATCAAGCGTTTGTTCGCCTACTCCTCGATCGAGCACATGGGCATCATCGTGTTTGCGTTCGGGATGGCGGGGCCGCTCGGGAATTTCGCCGGCCTGCTGCAGATGGCGATGCACAGCCTGACCAAATCGGCGATTTTCTTCTCGGTCGGTCACGTGGCGCAAGTGAAGGGCACGCAGCGCATTGCGGAGATGGGTGGTCTGACCGAGACCCATCCGCTGCTCGGCTGGGCCCTGGTCGCCGGGGTCGTGGCGATTGCCGGACTGCCGCCATTCGGGGTGTTCACGAGCGAGTTCCTGGTGGTGAGTTCCAGCTTCGCACGGCAGCCGGTGTTGGCGGTTCTGCTCGTGGCCGGCCTGCTGGTTTCGTTCGGAGCACTGTTGTTGCGGGTGACCGGGATCGCTTTCGGCACGCCGCGCGGTCCGGTCGAGGCTGTGCGCGCGTCTTACATACCGATCTTCGCGCATCTCGCCTTGGTGCTGATCGCCGGCGTCTGGCTGCCGGGTCCGCTGGTGATATGGTTCCAACATGTGGCGGCGTTGTTGGGATGAATGCCTGGGCCGATGCGGCGATGCGTCTGGCCGCCGGGGAGGCGGCGCTGGTCTCCTTGTGGAGCGAGCCGGGCCGGGCACATCTGGCGCTGTTCGATAACACAGTGCGGCTGATCGCCATCAACTGTCCGGATGGACGGTTCCCCTCGATCGGCCGCTTGCATCCCCCGGCGATCCGGCTGGAACGCGCCGTGCGCGATCTGTATGGCCTGGAGCCTGTCGGACTTCCTGATATGCGTCCGTGGCTCGATCACGGGACCTGACCCTGCGGCCTATCCATTCCTGCCGGTGGAAGGCGAGAACCTGCACCAGATTCCGGTGGGGCCGGTGCATGCCGGCATCATCGAGCCGGGGCATTTCCGTTTCACCTGCGACGGCGAGACCGTGGTTCGGCTCGAACAGCGGCTGGGCTATGTGCACAAGGGCATCGACGCGTTGATGGCGGGTGCCCCGATCGAAGCGGCGGCACGGCTGGCCGGGCGCGTTTCTGGCGACAGCACGGTGGCCTATGCGATCGCCTTCGCACGTGCGGTCGAGGCAGCGGTTGGTGTCACACCACCTGCGCGTGCCGTCTGGCTGCGCGCGCTGATGGCAGAGCTGGAGCGAATCGCCAATCATCTCGGCGATATCGGCGCGGTCTGCAATGACGCGGCCTTCAGCCTCATGCTGGCGCATTGCGCACTGCTGCGCGAGCGCGTGCTGCGTGTCTCCGCATCCTGTTCGGGCATCGCCTGATGATGGATTGTGTGATTCCCGGCGGTGTCGCGTGCGATTTGTCAGACGATGCAGGTCTGCGCGCCATGCTTCGCGAGTTGGGCGACCGCTTTCCGGCGCTTGTTGCGCTATATGACGGCAGCGCCACACTGCAGGATCGCACCGTCGGTACCGGAGTGGTGCGGCCGGAGCTGGTGCAGCTTTTCGGGACCGGCGGCTATGTCGGCCGTGCCTCCGGACGCGATGTCGATGCACGCCGCCGGCCGGGTTATGCGCCGTATGACGCGCTCTCCTTCGATGTTCCGGTGCTGCGCGAGGGCGACGTCAATGCGCGCGTCTGGATCCGCATCAAGGAGGTGGAGCAAAGCCTGCGCTTGCTTGAGCAGATCCTCGATCGTCTGTCACCGGGACCGATCCGCGCGGAACTGCCGGGTGGGACGGGCGAGGGATATGCGATGGCTGAGGCATTCCGCGGCGACGTATTTGCCTGGGTGCGTGTCGAGAATGGGCGCGTCATACGCAGCCATCTGCGCGACCCGTCGTGGTTCCAGTGGCCGCTGCTGGAGACGGCGATCGAGGGCAACATCGTCGCGGATTTCCCCATCTGCAACAAATCCTTCAACTGCTCCTATTCCGGGCATGATCTGTAGGGCGGGACCATGCTGAAGACATTGCTTCAGGGATTGCGCCCGCCGGTCACCGAGTTGACTCCCACAATCGAGCCTGAGCTTGCTGCCTTGGGAGTGCGGCTCGACGTCGCGACGCGTCGGCGGCTGGGCCGGAGCCTGGCGATCCGTGAAGTCGATGCCGGCTCCTGCAATGGTTGCGAATTGGAAATTCACGCACTCAACAATGCTTTCTATGACCTGGAGCGGTTCGGCCTGCATTTCGTCGCCTCACCGCGGCATGCCGATGTTCTGCTGGTGACCGGTCCAGTGACGCACAACATGCGGGTGGCGTTGGAACGCACCTACGCAGCGACTCCTGCGCCGAAATGGGTGGTTGCGGCTGGGGATTGTGCGGCCGGGTGCGGCGTGTTTGCCGGCAGTGCCGCTTGCGTGGGCGCAGTCGCGAAAGTGGTGCCGGTGGACGTGGTGATCCGCGGCTGCCCGCCGAGTCCGACGCAGTTGCTGCAAGGACTGTTGGCGCTGCTTGGTGAACCGTGAGGCTGATGTTAGCCACCACGCTGGCGACCATTCTTTACCTGGGGCTCGCCATACTCGGTTGGGGCGGGTTTGCCGCCTTCTTCGCCCATCCCGCCCTGATCGCAGTCGCGATCATCCTGTTCGTGCTCAGCGGTACATCTTTCTTCACGCGCGGCAATATCAGCTCCGGTGAGCGCGAAGATCGTGGCAATCGCTGGGTCCTCATCGCTTTCGTGGCGATCGGCCTGCTAGCGGCTTATCTGCCGGCATATACGGACCGGTTGGGATTCTGGACTTTGGATGGGGATGCAATCCGTTGGTTGGGAGTTGCTCTCTTCGCAGTGGGTGGCGCGCTGCGTATCTGGCCGGTGTTTGTACTCGGCAACCGGTTCAGCGGACTGGTCGCGATCCAGCCAGGCCACACGCTGGTCACGAGCGGGGTCTATGGGGTCATCCGCCATCCAAGCTATCTCGGGTTGCTCGCCAATGCGTCGGGGTGGAGTTTCGCGTTTCGTTCGGGCGTGGGGGTACTGCTTACAGCACTCCTTCTCCCGCCGCTTCTCGCGCGAATGCGTGCGGAGAGGCGCTGCTGCACGCACAGTTCGGAAGCGAGTATGATGCCTACCGCGCGAGCACGTCGCGGCTGATCCCCGGTATTTACTGACGCGAGCAGAGTCGGGAAGTCCGGAAATGCGCCTGATCTTCGCTGCGACCCTCGCGCTGTTGGGACAACGGGCCATCCACGCGTCCGCCCAGCCGGTTACAGCGTACGACCACATGGCTGCCGCCGCCAACCCGCTTGCCACAGATGCCGCGCTCGGTGTGCTGCGCGATGGAGGTTTGGCGATCGACGCCGCCATCGCCGGACAGATGGTCCTCGCGGCGATCAAGCCGCAATCCTCCGGTCTGGGCGGCGGGTCGGTCCTTCTTATGTGGGACAGCGAGACAGTGCACCACGCCGCGCTGCCCCCATCCGACCGGTTGCATTGCCGGCGACGACGCATCTGGCGATCGTGGATGACCAGGGCGATGCGGTGTCCTTCACGACAACGATCAACCTGAATTTCGGCACCGCTATCCTGGTGGATGGTATCATCCTCAATGATGCGGTGACGAATTTCGCCGAGAATCCGGTCGTCGGCGGCCTGCGCGCGGCAAATGCGGCAGCATCCGGCAAGCGCCCGATCACGACGATGGCGCCCATCATCGTTTTCGGCCGGGACAACGCCCCCGAGCTTGTTGTCGGTGCGGGTGGCGGTGCTCGGATCATCGATTCGGTCGCGGAGACGATCATCGGTGTGCTCGCCTTGCACCAGGATGTGCGAACAGCGATCGAGCAGCCCCGTATGGGTGCGCAGAACCGGGCACAGGAGCTCGAGCGCGGCACACCGGCAGCAAGCCTGGCGGGTGCGCTGCAGGCAATGGGACACGCGCTGAAGATCGACGAGATGAATGCCGCCGTGCAGGCGATCGAGATCACCAACAATGGATTGCAGGGCTGGGGGTGACTCGCACCGCGACGGCGTCGCCAAGGGCGATTGAGCGTGCCGGCGTCAGGCTGACCGGCAAGCAGAATTCGCCAATCTTAAGACCGGAGTTGCATCGGACTGTTGGATAACCTAAAAACGATACCCAGTTTATTCCGAATCGGGGAAGAACTATCATGAACGACCTCGTGGGCATCCCCGTCCTGGTTAATGGAAACCACGCTGGCCACCCGCTTGATCATGTGAAACTCGCTCCCGCGGGCACCGGTGCATTTGATGAGGCGTGGCTCCAGCACCTTATTCACGACAACCCGGCTTGTCTGCCGATCGCCGAGATCGAACCCGGCCTTGGCCCCTTCCACGCGATCTGTCGGGAGATGCCGGCTAATGGGCATGGCTACATCGACAATCTCCTGATGTCGCCGTCCGGCGATATTGCGATCGTAGAAACAAAACTGTTCCGCAATCCCGAAGCGCGCCGGAAGGTGCTGGCGCAGGTGCTGGACTACGCGGTCGCGATCTTCGGCATGAGTTACGACGCCTTCGAGAAAGCGGCGCTCAGCGGTACCTTTGGTCCGAACGGCAAGCCAAAATCACTCTACGAAGCGATCCCGGCGGCCGAAAAACTTCCCGAGGAGCGTTTCGTTGACAGCGTGGCGCGCAATCTCCGCCGCGGGAGCGCCCTGCTCCTGATCGTCGGTGATGGCATCCGCAGCGAGGCGGAACTTCTGCTCGGCGGCCTGGATGCTTATGCAAGGTTCCATTTCACCCTCGCTCTCGTCGAACTGGCGGTGTTCAAGATGCCGAACTCCGATGCTTACCTGGTCCGGCCACGCACGCTGGCAAAGACGGAAACGGTCAAGCGATACGTGTTTGAGGCCGTCCCGGCGGACCAGGCCCTTAAATCGATTACTTCGACCGGCCCGCTGCCCGAACAGACAGAGAGTTCTAAGTTCCGAGGCGTTCTGGAAGGCGCTGGAAGGCAAGACCCCTGGCCTTCGACAGCCACTCGAAACGCTCATCAAGGAAGCAGACGCGATCGGCGTCTATCCGGAGTTTCATGCCTCACTCAATCTGAAATGGGCGCGACCTGCTGGTAGCAAGCCGGTCAATCTCGGATACATCATGTCCAACGGCGTCCTGTGGACTGATTTCGCCTCCACTCGAGTCCCGCACGACCTCGCTCGGCGGTACGTCGAAGAACTCGCCACCGCATTTGACTGCGATGTGCATCAGTTGCCCCCCGGCCAAGCCTGGACCCCATTTCGCAATGGTCACCCGGTACGCATCAAGGATGTCCGCGATCGCCTCTCCTCCTGGGTACCTGTCATGCAGCGGTTCATTACAGCGATCAGCAAGCACGACGAGGCGGCGGGCTGAGGCACGGAGATGAGGGTTGCTGTCGCGACCTTTGGCCTTGGTTTTGATTCTAAGCTCGAGCGCTCATGCCGGGTGGCAAGTCGCCATTCATGTAAATGGCGGTATAACGTTCATAGGGTCGCAATTTGTGTCCAAAGATCTGTGCGACAAAGCTAGAAACGAGATGGTGGCCGGCGCCTTCAAAAAGGCAGATGAAGCTGAGGGAAGAGCGAAATCCCTGGCGCATCAGGATGGGCAGGCCATGAGTTTTTGGAGACAATGGCCCTCTGGTTTCGTGTAGTAGATGCAGGCGCTGATCTTCGGGATCACTCCCGCTGCGAGCAGAGGTAGCATATCATTGGCCCGGTTGCCTCTCCAGATCGCGCCCCCACTGTTCCCCATTTGACACCCCCGCCCCCCTCCGCCATCCTCCCACACACCGAGGGGGGTCCCGCCAATCCAGGGGCTGAGAGTCCGGCAGGGGTGCAGCCAACCAAAGCACCGGCGCCGGTGACCCTTGAACCTGATCCGGGTCATGCCGGCGAAGGGACGGGCACTCTCCATCCCCCAAACCGACGCCGGAACGCCATGAGGAGAACGCCCATGACGGTCCAGTCCAAGGCCGCCGTCCGGCCATCAAGCGTCACCACCGGCGCCATCATCGGCTCGCGCAAAATATACACTTCGCCGGAAACCCGGCCCGACATCCGCGTGCCGTTCCGCGAAATCCCCCTCGACCCCTCGGCCCGCGAGGAACCCTATCGCGCCTACGACACCTCCGGCCCCTACACAGATCCGGCACTGACGATCGACCTCGAAGCCGGCCTGCCGCCGGTGCGCCGCGACTGGATCGCCCGCCGCGGCTTCGCCCGCCTCGACGCCCGCGCGGTGAAACCCGAGGACAACGGCAACATCACCGGCGATCGCCTCGTGCCCCTCTGTCCCGCCGATCATCCCGTGTACGGCGGGCGCCAAGGCCAGCCGGTAACCCAGCTCGACTTTGCTTGTGCCGGTATCATAACAGAAGAAATGATTTTCGTCGCGCACCGGGAAAATCTCGGGCGGCAGAAAATGCTGAAAGGCGCGGAAGACCGCCGCGCTGACGGCGAGGATTTCGGCGCGGATATTCCCGCCTTCATCACCCCGGAATTCGTCCGCGACGAAATCGCCAAAGGCCGCGCCATCATCCCGGCCAACATCAACCACCCCGAGCTCGAACCAGTTATTATCGGCCGCAACTTCCTGGTGAAGATCAACGCCAATATCGGCAACTCCGCCGTCACCTCCGGCGCCGCCGAGGAAGTGGAAAAACTCGTCTGGGCGATCCGCTGGGGCGCCGACACGGTGATGGACCTCTCCACCGGGCGCAACATCCACAACATCCGCGACTGGATCCTGCGCAACGCGCCGGTGCCGATCGGCACCGTCCCCATCTACCAGGCGCTGGAGAAAGTCGATGGCGAGCCGGACAAGCTCGATTGGGAGGTGTTCAAGGACACGTTGATCGAGCAGGCCGAGCAGGGCGTCGATTACTTCACCATCCATGCCGGCGTGCGCCTGGCCTACGTGCCGCTGACCGCCACCCGCACCACCGGCATCGTCAGCCGCGGCGGCTCGATCATGGCGCGCTGGTGCCTGAGCCACCACAGAGAGAGCTTTCTCTACGAGCACTTCGGCGACATCTGCGATATCATGCGCAAATACGATGTGTCGTTCTCCTTGGGCGATGGGCTGCGTCCCGGCTCCATCGCCGATGCCAACGACCGCGCGCAGTTTGCCGAACTCGAAACTCTTGGCGAGCTGACGAAGATCGCCTGGGACAAAGGCTGCCAGGTGATGATCGAGGGCCCCGGTCACGTGCCGATGCACAAGATCAAAGTCAACATGGACAAGCAACTCGCCGAATGCGGCGAGGCGCCGTTCTACACGCTGGGCCCGCTCACCACCGACATCGCGCCCGGCTACGACCACATCACCTCGGCGATCGGCGCCGCCATGATCGGCTGGTTCGGCACCGCCATGCTCTGCTACGTCACGCCGAAGGAGCATCTCGGTCTGCCCAACCGCGACGACGTGAAGACCGGTGTCATCACCTATCGCATCGCCGCGCACGCTGCCGATCTTGCCAAGGGCCATCCGTCCGCACGTCTGCGCGACGACGCCGTCAGCCGCGCCCGCTTCGAGTTCCGCTGGCAGGATCAGTTCAACCTCTCGCTCGACCCCGACACGGCGCGCAGCTTCCACGACGAGACGCTGCCAAAGGACGCGCACAAAGTCGCGCATTTCTGCTCCATGTGCGGGCCGAAATTCTGCTCGATGAAGATCACTCAGGATCTGCGAGAAGACGCCGCGCGCCTCGCCGGACTGGAGCAGAAGAGCAAGGAGTTCGCCGAGCACGGCAAGGAGATTTATCTCCCCGCCGCCGAATAAGACCGACCTCTCCCGCAAGCGGGACAGGTCGGTTGTCCAACCGGCGACATGGGTAACAGAATAGACCGGCGACATGGGTAACACTTTTCATCCGTCATCGAACCAGATCGGCTTGCGGTTGTTGTTGGCCCTGTGGGGTTGTGGGCAACGCGCGTGCGTTGTCCACAAATCCACAGGCTACCCGACGGCGGCGGCGCCGCGGCTGGCGCAAGCGGCCCTTCGCGTCCAGCAAACCGAGCTCGATCGGGCCATACATCACCCGCCATTCGCCGTCGGCGATCGGGTGCAGCCCGACCGGTTCGCCGATCAACGGCTCGCCCAGGAACACCCGCTCGCCACGCCACTTGATCTCGCCGTTCGAGCGCACCTGGCGCACCAGCTCAACGCCAGGATACTCCGGCGAACACAGCTTGCCGGTGTAGGCGCGCGGGCTCGGCTGATAATGCCGCGCCGGCACTTGCTGGCCCAGCGCCTCGTGCGGCCGCTCCGCATTGTAACAGCGGCGGAACACCGCGAAGCTGCGGGCCTGCGCCCGCAAGCTCGCCGCCGGCGGGCTTGCCGTCTCCTGCTGCAGCGTCAGGTGCATCCGCTCGTGCCGACCGTTCTGCTGCGGCGAGCCTGGATCGATCCGATCCGGCCGCACCGAAAGCTTGATCAGCCACACCGATAACCGGCTCAAGCCGCCGGCGCCGCGTCCGGCAAACGGCGAGCCGTTGTCGCTGCGCAGCGCCATCGGCAGGCCATACTCGCGGAACGCCGCCGCCAGGATCGCCTGCACCGTCGCGGTATCGGTCCGCCGCACCGCCTGGCAGCGCAACAGATAGCGGCTCCAACTGTCCAACAACGTGAACGGCTCGCAGCGCGCGCCGTCGGCGGTGCGAAACCAGCCCTTGAAATCGGCCGTCCACACCGCGTTCGGACCCTCGCAGCCGGCAAACGGCGCGCTGCGCGGCGGCACCCGCTCGCGCCGGCGCCGCGGCACCGTCAGGCCCGCTTCGTTGAACAACACACCCAAAGTGCTGGCCGCCGGCCACACCACCTGCGGATCGCGCGCCGAAAGCCACGCCCGCAGCTTGCGCGGCCCCCAGCTCGGGTGCTCCCGCCGCGCCGCTACCGCTGCCTCGGCGATCGACCCCGTCACCTGCCGCGGAGAGTGATGCGGCGCCCGGCTGCGGTCGCACAGCCCGGCAAAACCCTCGTTCTCATACCGCTCTATCCACTTGTAACCGGTCTTGCGGCTAACGCCATAGCGCTGGCACAGCTCCGAAATCGAAAGCCCGTCCTCCTGCCAGCTCACAATCAGCGACATCCGCTCGTCCATGGGTCCGGTCCTCTGCCACGGCATGGGTCACCTCCATGCCAACCAGTAAACCTGTTACCCATGTCGTCGGGCCAAACTGTCACCTATGTCCCCGGTTCGGACCCGGTTCGCGTAGCGAACCGGGGGGAGGGCGCCCGCTTGCGGCCCGCTGGCCAACGCCGTACCACTTACGCCATGTCCGCCGTGCCCGCTCCACTTGATCCGCGTGCCGCGCTCGATGCCATCGGGTTGTTGCCCGATACGGAAATCGACATCGCTGATGCAGCACTGCATCTCGCGCGCGTCGATGCGCCCGAAGCCGATTGGGAGGCCGCGCGCGAGGACCTTTCGGCGATTGCACGCGACTCGGTGGCACAGGCACGTCGCATCAAAGGCGCCGATCTCGCGGTGCGCGCCGAGGCCCTCAGTGGTCTGCTGGTCGGCGGTTATGGGTTTCGCGGCGATCGCGACAACTACGACGATCCCTCCAACGCCAACCTCATCCGCGTCATCGAGCGGCGCAAAGGGCTTCCCGTCGCGCTGGGCGTGGTCTGGCTGCACGCGGCGCGGGCCGCCGGCTGGGGCGCGCATGGGGTGGATTTCCCCATGCATTTCCTCCTCGCGTTGGAGGGCAAGGGATCGCAGCTCGTGCTGGACGTGTTCGAAGGCGGCGTCGCGCTCGATGCGCGCGACCTCCGGGCGCTGATCAAGCGGGTCGAAGGCGAGCGCGCCGAGTTGCGGCCGGGCGTGCTGCGCCCGATGAACGCACGCGCTATCCTGATTCGATTACAGAACAACATCAAGGCGCGCCGACTCGATGCCGGCGATTTGCGCGGTGCACTAGCCTGCACCGAGGACATGCTGCGAGTTGCTCCGGACCATTCCGCGCTGTGGCGGGAGGCAGGGCTGATGCACCAGCGGCTCGATCACGTCGCCGCGGCGTTGCGCTGCTTCGAACGCTTCCTCGCCATCGAGCCGCAAGGCGAAGCAGCGACGCGTGCCCGCGCGGTGATGGAGGAGCTGCGAACGCGGCTGCATTGATCAGAATTCGCTGACCGACTGCAGCTCCGCGTCCCGGCGGTGCATGTCCTGCAGCTCGAGTTTGCAGGAGGAATATCGCTCCGTTCCCGGCGGGAAACCAAATTTGGCGCACAGCGCGCCATCCGCCTCGGCTAGCTGCGACAAGACGATGCCCTGGGTATCAGCTGGCGGAGCCGGCAGCACGATACGGCCCGTCGCCACGCCGACCATCAACGCGCTCATCCCGACAAGCACCGGCGGCACGGCCCAAAATCGATCGTGCAGCGTGCGCAGGCGTTCTCCAAAGCCGCGAAGTTGCATTTGAACCTCTCGCGGGTTGCCGATGCCGCACTATTCGTCATGGCCCCGCGCGAAGCTGTGAGCTGCTTCACAGCGCTGCAATCATCGCCCCTCGATCATCTTGACCCGAGCGAACCGTCAGGCAACCATTGCACATCTGTCGAGGCGCACCCATGCCCGTCAACACACAGGCACTTACCGACGCCGAGATAACTCAGTTATTCGACTCACCCGGCGAGGTGCCGCCCGATACGTTCGAAATTGCCCTCGTGCTCGGCGGCACTGTCTCTTCCGGCGCCTACACAGCCGGCGCGCTCGATTTTCTGTTCGAAGCGCTGAATGAGTGGACCGCTCGCCGCGATCACGGCGACGCCGGCATTCCACGCCATAAGTCCGTCATCCGGGTCATCAGCGGCACCTCCGGCGGCGGCGTGAACGCCGCGATCGCAGCCCGCGCCCTGGCTTACGGCTACCCACCCGTCTCCCGCGGCACGCCGCCGGATATCGCCGTGCAGAACCCGTTCTACGATACATGGGTGAACCGGCTCACGCTCGATGCGATGCTGAAAACCAGCGATATCAGCGCCAATGCATCCCCGGTGTCGGTGCTGAACGGTCAGGTGATCGATAGCGCCGCCGCTTATCTGGTCAGCACCGCCTTCGGGCCATACACGCCCCGCAGCTATCTCGCCCAGCCGCTGCGGCTGATCCTCACCGTCACCAACCTGAACGGAATCCCGTATCGCATTGATTTCGGCAGCCATCCCGGTCCCGCCGGCGAAATCGATCTTTCTGAAAGCTTCGTCAGCCACGCCGATTACGTGCGCGTCGCCGTGGTTTATCCCGGAAGCACACCCGACGCGCTGCGCCCGGACGAGTTCTCGCTTGGCTTCGAGAACGCTCGCCTGCCGAACGCGCTCGACTGGATGAGCTTCGGTCAATTCGCCTGCGCCACCTCGGCTTTCCCAATCGGCTTTCCGCCGCGCCGGCTGAACCGTCCGCTGGAGGACTACCGCTACCGTGTGCTGGCGGTTCCCAGCGCAACCGAAAACGGAGCGTCGGTCATCCTGCCGCTGGTGCCGGACTGGGCGGTGCTGCAAGGCGATAGCGGCCTGCAGGACAGTTATGCGTTCCTCGCCGTCGATGGCGGCGTCACCGACAACGAGCCGATCGAGTTGGCGCGGACGGCGCTTGCCGGGATCTCCGGACGCAATCCCCGTGACGGCATGAAAGCGAATCGCGCCGTGTTGCTGATCGACCCGTTCGCCGGCAAGGCCGATCCCACGGGGACCATCGCTCTCAATCTCCTCTCGCTCGCGGAGAGCTTTCTTGGCGCCGTGCTGCAGCAGACACGCTACGACACCCGTGACCTGCTATTGGCCGCCGACCCCGGCGTGTTCAGCCGGTTCATGATCACCGCGACGCGCGGGGACAAGCTCGGCGATGACGCGCTGGCAACCGCCGGACTGAGTGCTTTTATCGGCTTTGCCAGCGCTGCCTTCCGCCGTCATGACTACCTGCTCGGCCGACAGAACTGCCAGGACTTCCTCCGCAACGTGTTCGTGCTGCCGGCGGGCAACCCGCTGTTTAAGGATACCTGGGACGGGGTATCGCTGGCCGATTATGAGGTGCAATACCCGGACGGTATGTATCGGCCGATAATTCCCCTGTGCGGCGATGCGCGCGTACCGGAGGCGCTGGATCCCTGGCCGGTGCATGCACTCGACCCAGCCATATACAAGTCCGCGGTCGAGCAGCGTTTCGCCGCCGTCGTGCAGCATGAAGGCGGATCGGGGCTTGCGGGCTTTGTTGCCTGGCTGGTCGCGCAGGCCGGCGAGGGCGCCGCGGCGGACAAGATCATCGGCATGATGAACGACGCGTTGAAGACGTGGGGTCTTGCATAAGGACGATTGTTATCTGGCTCGCTGCTGGGCTGACCGCCGGTTGCTCGAGGACGGTTTCACTGCCTCCAGGCACCGCACCGGCTGTCACGGCGGTGTATGTGGTAGATCGCGAATGGCACACGGATATCGGGATCGCGGTGCCCGACCTGCGGGGACGGCTCGCTGCGGTTGGACAAACTTTCCCGAGCGCGCAGTATCTGGTATTCGGCTTCGGCGAACGCGCGTACTACATGGGGCATCACACCGACCTGCTCACGATGATCCGCGCGTTGCTGCCATCGCAAGCGGCCATGTTGGTGACCGGCTTGCGCACATCCCCGGCAATCGCATTCGGGCCGGCGCATGTGGTGTCCCTGCCGTTGTCCGCCGCCGGGCGCGCGCGGCTGAATGCTTTCATTGCATCGTATTTGAAGCAGGACAGTGCCGCTATACCGCGGCCCATCGCCGACGGACCCTATCCCGGAAGCCTGTTCTACGCCGCTGCCGGCCCATACGACGCAGCATTCACTTGTAACACCTGGACCGCCGAGGCGCTGCACATCGCCGGCCTGCCTGTCAGCGCCGACGGCGTCGTATTCGCCGGCCAGGTGATGGACCGCGTCAGGCAGGCTGAATCAGCGGCAGGGCGGCAGGGCGCCGTTCGCGCAAACGACCTGAGTGCCGGGCGGCAGGACGACCGTGGACGCGGGCGCCGGCGGGGGCGGATTGCTGCTACTGAAGCTCAGGCAGCCGGTCAACGCGAGTAAAACCGGCAAGGCCACGAAGCGCATGAGACGATCCCCTACGGTCGCGATCGAATCGACTAACATGGTTCGCGCGCCTCATTCAACGCGCCGCGGAACGGTCACACGCCGCAGAGTTGCAGCACCCGCTGCACAGCGGCATCGCTGTTCCAGTCTTCGCTGCCTTCCGCACGGGCGCGTTCCAGCCCCTTGCGGTCGATGATGAAAGTCACCGGAATGCCGCCGACACCGAGTGCGCGGGTGGTATTGCCGTCCGGGTCGAGCAGCACGGGCAAGCGGGTGATCGCATGTTGCTTGTAAAACTGCCGCACCGCTGCCGCGCCGCCGTGATCGGAGGACAGCGGCAGCACCACGATGCCACGATCCGCGAGCGTCCCCGCCAACCGGTCGAGCGAGGGCATCTCGGCGATGCAGGGCGCGCACCACGTGGCCCAGAGGTTCAGCACCACGCCTTTACCGACATACTCCTTCAGCGTGTGTGTATGACCTTCGGCATCCGTAAAGGACAGATCGGGCGGCGCGACCGGCGGTTCGATCAGCTTGAGCCGCACCAGCTCCTCCGTCGCCGCCGCACTCGGTTTGCGCGGCATCATGGCCGCCGCTAGGGTTCCGGCCAGCAGCCCTCGGCGGGTCGCTTCCATCATCGCAAGGCCTCCGTGAGCGATACGCACGAACCCCGCAACGCGCCCGCGAACGCCCAATGGGGCGGGCGGTTCGCCGCCGGTCCGTCGGTGATCATGCAGGAGATCAATGCTTCGATCGGCTTCGATCGCAAGCTGTGGCGGCAGGACATCCAGGGCTCGCTGGCGCATGCCGCCATGCTTGCCAGGACGGGCGTGATCACGGCGCAAGATGCGCAGGCCATCAGTGCCGGCCTGAACGCCATCGCCCGGGAGATCGAGACCGGACGCTTCCCGTTCTCCGAGGCGCTGGAAGACATCCACATGAACATCGAGGCCAGGCTTGCAGAGAGGATCGGCGAGGCCGGCAAACGGCTGCATACCGCGCGTAGCCGCAACGACCAGGTGGCGACGGATTTCCGGCTCTGGGTGCGCGAGGCGATCGATGGGCTGACGGCGCAGCTGACCGACCTGATGCGCGTGCTCGCCGAGCGCGCCGCCATCCACGCCGGCGATCCGATGCCCGGTTTCACCCATTTGCAGACAGCTCAGCCGGTCACCTTCGGCCACCATATGCTGGCCTATGTGGAGATGCTGGGCCGCGACCGCGGCCGGTTGGGCGATTGCCGCCGACGGCTGAACGAATGCCCGCTAGGCGCGGCGGCTCTGGCCGGTACCTCCTTCCGCATCGACCGCGAGGCAACGGCACAGGCGCTCAGCTTCGACCGGCCGATGGCAAACTCCCTGGATGCGGTGTCGGACCGCGACTTCGCGCTGGAGTTTCTGTCAGCAGCGGCGATCTCGGCCATGCATCTGTCGCGTTTCGCCGAGGAGATCGTGATCTGGTGCAGCGCCCCCTATCGCTTTGTCCGGCTGAGTGACGCGTTCACCACCGGCAGCTCGATCATGCCGCAGAAGCGCAACCCCGACGCAGCCGAGCTGGTGCGGGCGAAGACCGGCCGGGTCACCGGTGCGTTGGTTTCGTTGCTAACGGTCATGAAGGGCCTGCCGCTCGCTTATGCGAAAGACATGCAGGAGGACAAGGAGCCGGTATTCGACGCTGCCGCCGCCTGGTCCCTGGCGTTGGCCGCTACCGCCGGCATGGTGCGCGACATGACCCCGGACACGGCGCGCATGCGGGAGTTCGCTAGCACCGGCTTCGCCACCGCGACCGACCTTGCCGACTGGCTGGTGCGCGTGCTGAAGCTGCCGTTCCGCGAGGCGCACCACGCGACCGGGCGGCTCGTCGCGATGGCCGAGGCCAAAGGGGTGGATCTCGCCGGCCTGTCGCTCGCCGAGATGCAGAGCGTCGAGCCAGGGATCACCGCAGACGTGTTCTCGGTGCTGAGCGTCGAGGCGTCAGTGGCGTCGCGCACCAGTTATGGCGGGACCGCGCCGGTTAATGTGGCACGCGAGGCGGCGCGATGGTTGGCCGCACTGTGAGCCGCCTGCTGGTGCTGACGGCATTGGTGGTGTCCTTGTCGCTGGCGGCCTGCGGAAAGAAGGGACCGCCGGAGCCGCCCGGTCCGCCCAGCCAGGTCACCTGGCCCCGGGCGTATCCGACGTATTAGGCCGCCCCTACATCTGGTGGAAGACGCCCGCCTGAACGTCTATATACCTGCGATGGACGCGATCACCCGCGAAGCCCCCACCACCGTTGCGGACACCCTGGCGCCGATCTCCCGCCAGATCTGGGACGCCAAATACCGGCTGAAACGCCTCGACGGCACCCCGATCGACGGCACCATCGAGGAAACCTGGCGCCGCGTGGCCCGTGCGCTGGCCGCCGTGGAGAACGACCCGGCCCTCTGGGAGGACCGCTTCACCACCGCGCTCGAAGACTTCCGCTTCCTCCCCGCCGGGCGGATCCTGGCCGGTGCCGGCAGCGAGCGGCGTGTCACGCTGTTCAACTGCTTCGTCATGGGCAACATCGAAGACGACCTTGGCAGCATCTTCGCGCATCTGCGCGAGGCGGCGCTGACCATGCAGCAGGGCGGCGGGATCGGCTACGACTTTTCCTCGCTGCGGCCGAAGGGCGCCCCTGTCAGGGGCGTCGGCGCCGACGCCTCCGGCCCGCTGTCCTTCATGGATGTGTGGGACGCGATGTGCCGCACCATCATGTCCGCCGGCGCACGGCGCGGCGCCATGATGGCCACGCTGCGCTGCGACCATCCGGACATCGAGGCGTTCATCGCCGCCAAGCGCGAGCCGGGGCGGCTGCGCAACTTCAATCTCTCGGTCCTGGTCACCGACCCCTTCATGGCGGCGCTCGACGTGGATGGCGACTGGCCGCTGGTCTTCGGCGGACACGTGTACCGCACGGTGAAGGCGCGCATGCTGTGGGACAGCATCATGCGCGCGACATATGACTACGCCGAGCCGGGCGTGCTTTTCATCGACCGCATCAACGCTCGCAACAACCTTCATTATTGTGAGACGATCCACGCAACCAATCCGTGCTCCGAGCAACCGCTGCCGCCCTACGGCGCCTGCCTGCTGGGGTCGATCAACGTTGCCGCGCTGGTACGCGATCCGTTCACCGCGGCGGCGCGTATCGATGAGGCCGAGATCGCCGCACTGACCTCCGTCGCCGTTCGCATGCTCGACAATGCAATCGACGTGTCCGGTTTCCCGCTCGACAACCAGCGGCGTGAAGCACACGCGAAACGCCGGATCGGGCTTGGCGTAACCGGACTGGCCGACGCCCTGATGATGTGCGGGCTCACCTACGGCTCCGAGCCAGCCGCCGCCCGAGCCGAACGCTGGGCATATCTGGTCAACCGCCACGCCTATCTCGCCTCGACCGAGCTCGCAGGGGAGAAGGGCGTGTTCCCGTTGTTCGACCCCGACGCCTATCCGGCCGGCGAGACAATTCGCGGCATGGACACCGATGTGCAGGCGGCGATTGCGACGCACGGGATACGCAACGGCCTGCTCACCTCGATCGCGCCCACCGGCACGATCTCGCTGCTGGCCGACAACATTTCCTCCGGTATCGAGCCGGTCTTTGCCCACGCCTATACGCGCAAGCTGCGCGAGCCGGACGGCACGACGCGCGAGGAGGAGGTGACCGATCACGCCGTGCGGCTCTATCGGCGCATGTTCGGAGAAGCGGCGGCGTTGCCGCCCTGTTTCGTCACCGCGCAGACGCTGACGCCGTCCGAGCATGTGCGTATGCAAGCCGCGCTGCAGCGCCACGTGGACAGCGCCATCTCGAAGACCATCAACTGCCCCGCCGATATCCGCTTCGACGCGTTCAAGGATGTCTATCGCGAGGCCTATCTTGCCGGCTGCAAGGGCTGCACCACCTACCGGCCGAACGCGGTCACCGGATCCGTGCTGGCGTTGGCGCCCCCACCGCCGGCCGGCGACGTGCCGGCGCGGCCGGAGACGCTGAGCGGGGAAACCTACAAGCTGCGCTGGCCGGACAGCGAGCACGCCTTGTATGTGACGATCAACGATATCAAGCAGGACGGCGGGCGGCGGCCGTTCGAGATCTTCATCAACTCCAAGAACATGGAGCACTACGCCTGGGTGGTCGCACTGACACGCATGATCAGCGCGGTGTTTCGCCGCGGCGGCGATGTCGGCTTCGTCGCCGAGGAGCTGAAGGCGGTGTTCGATCCGCGCGGCGGGCAATGGAGCAACGGGCGCTATGTCCCCTCGCTGATCGCCGCGATCGGCGGCGTCGTGGAACGGCATATGATCGACACGGGTTTCCTGGCCGTATCCAAGGAAACAGTCTCGATCACGCCGATCTCCACTGCTAGCGGGGATACGCCGGGATCGTTCTGCCCCCGATGCAGCCAGCCCGGTCTCATCAAGGAGGCCGGCTGCCTGACCTGCCCGCATTGCGGCTGGTCGCGGTGCAGTTGACCGAGCAGCCCTCTTATGCCGGCGGCTTCCTCCGGTGACTGCTTCGGGGGGTATTCTGCTGGTCGGCTTGTGGCCAGGAATGCGTCAAAATCAGACATTCGGCTCAAGGCCGGGTCTGGCCGATAGCGAAATGGCTGATCAACCTGGCTGGAAAATTGTCCACGGTGCGGGCGTTCGCTTGAAAAGGCTGGGTTAGGCGGACAGCTTATCCTCCCGTCGGTGCACTTGTGTCTGATGCCGCGAGCCGAAGACTCATGCCTGTCAAGTCTGTCCGCCTTGAAACCGTTGAGGTCAACATTAGCGCGCTTGATATCGGCGAGGTCCTGCTATATCGACGGAGAAGCCGGAGCAGATCAGGAATGTCGAAAACTCCCGTTGCCGATAGAAAAAGGCTTGAACGGGTTGCGGCTGCTCTTAGAGACGCGCTGCGCGATCGGATTGACCGACGTCCTATCAGATTCAAGCGTTCACTCAACTCGAAGACGACTGACACTAAGGGCTGGTATGCCGTATTGGCGACGATGGGTCCCCGCGGGCCAAGCCTGCAACTCTGGTTGGACTGCTACACGGGAAATATTGGACGACAAATTTGGTTCGGGTTCAATGCACCTCGGCTGACCCCGATCACCGAGATCATCAAATCTTATCCGTCACCAATCGCATCGCGGCGGATCGCAGATGCTGACGTTAATGCGGTGAAAGGGTCCACGCACTGCGCATTAGGTTGTCGAAAGCCGACGCCAAATACCCAATTGTAGAGTCATGTCCTGATGACAACGAGTTTTTCTTCGGCATATACGATCTGGAACAGAACCCCAATACTGACTTGAATCTTCTAAGAGCGGTGGAATTTTTGGTGTCGGCAATCCGCTCGCTCCCTGACTTTAGAGACGCTTCTGAATTAGACCGCGATCTTGAAGGTCTCGCTGCTGAGCGCCGCCGCAAGGAGTACATTCGCGCGACGCGGCTGGTACGGCAATTGATCAGGGAACGCAGAGCTGAAGGGCGATTGCTGTGTGACGAGTGTGGACTCAACCCAAGCGACCGTGTGGGTGGGTCACCAATCGACCCTCGCTCGCTGCTTGACGTTCACCACAAGAACCCGTTGGCTCTTGGCGGCGCCCGTTGGACCGACCCCTGCGATCTCGCGCTCTTGTGCCCAACGTGCCACCGCTTTGCCCACGCCAAGATTAGGGCGGAGCAAGCAGAAACGATGGCCTAATTGCACCGGAACTACCCGACGAAAAGCCCCCGTTTTCAATACTTCGGTCTGGTCAGCGAATGACCGGCCGTGAAGCCAGCCGTCTGGCCGTCACGCGACCGAGTTGGGCGAGACCGGTCGTAGGAAATGGCCATTGGTATTATATTAGGACATCTTGCCATAAGTGCGCATTATGCGGCTTTGACAGATCGGCTGGCCATCGCCAGCGTATGCATGTGATGCTGTTGGTCTCTGGGATCCGCTAAAGCCCATTTAGGCTGACTGGAAATATCCGGCATGCCGGAGGAACGCGGTACACTCGGTGGGTGTGAAGGCGTCGAGGAGTTTGCCCAGCGCGTTCCACAGTGCTTCGACGGTACACATGGCTTTGCCGCGCAGGAGCGATTTCAGCTTGGCGAAAGCCTGCTCGATCGGATTGAAGTCCGGGCTGTAGGGCCGGAAGATACAGCAGAACTGCCTCGGCGGCTTCGATCGCCTCGCGCACCCCAGCCACCTTATGGGAGCCGAGATTGTCCATGATGACGATATCGCCGGCGCTCAGCGTCCGCACCCCTGCTCGACATAGGCGAGGAACATCTCGCCGTTGACGGCGCCATCAAACACACCGGGCGCGACCAGCCCGCCCTGGCGAAGGCCGGGGATGAACGTTGTCGTCTGCCAGTGCCCATGCGGCACTGCGCTCACCAGGCGCTTGCCGCATTCAGCCCGCCCCATGAGCCGGGTCATATTGGTCTTGGTCCAGGTCTCGTCGATGAAGATCAGCTTGCCGGGGTCAAGCTCAGGCCGCTTCTCGCGCCACTGCGCGCGTGCCGCAGCGATGTCAGGGCGGTCTTGTTCGGCCGCGCGGAGCGACTTTTTTGAGCGTCAGGCCGAGTTCGGCCAGCGTTTTGCACAGCAATCCCTGGCTCGCCGAGACGTCGTGGGTCTCGAGCAACCAGGCACGCAGTTCGGCAGCGTGGCATCCGGCCGGGTGGTCACTTGCTGGCGGATTGCGGCATGCAGATCGGCCAGCTTGGGCCTGACGTGACCGCACTGCGGACGCGCCGTGGTCTCCCCGGTCTTGGCGCGCCGGCTCAACACCTTCGAACCATAGGAGACGCTGACGCGCAGCCCCTGGGCGATCTGACCCACCTTTCTGCCATCGCCGGCGGCAGCAAACACCCGCTCCCGCAGATCAGGTGAATAAGACTTGCCTCGCTGAAACAGCATCTCGCCTCCGGTCCGTCCAACCGGAAGCCTACGAATCACATGTCGCCCCGTTTCGGAAGCCCTCGCCGTGATTCCAGTCAGCCTAAACGTGCTCTAGGACGGGACGACGAGGCGAAACTCTGGCTGGCTCGCGCGGTGAAACTGGAGTCCTGATGCTATCTCGCGCCGCTACGTTAGCGTAGCGCAATTACATCGACTGGTTAGCAATGTTACGACTTTCTCGGCGCATTCGCGTCGTAAGTGCTCGGCTGTCGTCGCGGCAACGACCCCCTATCCTGTCCCGTCGTTCGCGACGGCCTCAAGTCCTGGGCCGCAGGCATCAGCCGGGCTTGCAGCGGCTATGTGCCGGCAGCTCAGGGCTCCTCCGCCAGCAACTCATCGAGCGTCACTGGGCAGATCTGCGGCATTGGCAGCGGCGGCGTGTCGTCGATCATGTCGGGCAACAGACGCCGGGCCCTCCGGTACAGCGCCGTCAGGTCAATTCTCTGTCGCATTGACGGGGTGAAGCGGTCCGCCGCTTCGATCCGAAATCGTCTGGCTTCGGCACGCCAGTGGGGAACCTCGCGCGAAAGCGGCCACGCTTCGCATTTGAGATCATGCTCCAATGCCCGCATGAGCAGTGATCGAACCGCGTGCACCTGTTCGTTGCCCACGCTCTCGATCTCCTCGACGACGTTCTCCCAATCGACTTGATCATTGACGCGCTCGCCGGCGGCGACCCGGCGCAGCAAGTCGGCCTGGCGCTCGCTCCAGAGCACGACGTCAGCTTCATAGAGTTCGCTCATCGCTCCTCCGCTGCCTCGCGTGTACGATCCACCACCTCAATCCAACGCATACTCCACCTCGGGCGTATACACCGCCTGCTCCTTCCCCAACTGGGAGCTGAACAGCGTGAAATGCTTCACCGGCACCGCCGGCGCCCGAAACAGATTATGCGCCTGCAGGAACGCTCCCAGCCGCCCGTCCACTACATTATCCAACCGCGCAAGCGTCACATGCGGCGCGAACCGCCGCCGCTCCGGCTCCAGCCCCACACGCTGCAACGCCGTCTCCACCTTCGCCCGCAAATGATCCAGCGCCGGGTTCCGCTCCACTCCGACCCACAGCGAAACCGCCCGGCCGCCCTTCTCGAACGTCCCCAGCCCGGCCAGCGTCAACGCGAACCCGCGCACCTTCAGCGCCGTCAAGGCCTGATCGATCTCCTCGGCGCGGAACGCCGGCGTTTCGCCGATGAACCGCAATGTCAGGTGATAATTCTCCGCCGGCACCCAGCGGGCGCCCGGAATGCCCCGCCCGGAGAGCCCCGACAGAAGCTCCCGCAGCTCCCACGGCAGATCGAGCGCCACGAACAGCCTCACGGTGCCTCCGCCAGCAACTGCTCCACCTTGGGGAGGATCAGCGCCACTACCTTCTTCACCCCGGCCGCATTCGGATGCAGCGCGTCCGCCTGGATCAGGCCCGGCACTTCGGCCACGCCTTCCAGGAAGAACGGCTCGTAGATCACCCCCGGCCGCCGCCCCAGCGCGTCGAACACCGCCCGATATTGCCGCTCATAATCGGGGCCCAAATTCGGCGGCGCATACATCCCGCACAACAGCACCGGAATATGTTTCGCCGCCAGCTTGTTCAGGATCGCCGTCAGGTTCGCTCGCATGTCCGCCGGATCGACGCCGCGCAGCCCGTCATTCGCGCCGAGCTCGACGATCGCCGCATCCGCCCCGTCCGCCAGCACCCAGTCGAGCCGAGCCAGCCCGCCCGCCGTCGTGTCGCCGGACACGGCGCCATCCACGATGGTAACCACCTGGCCCCGCGCCCGCAGCGCCGCTGCAAGCTGCGCCTCGAACCCCCGGTCATGCGGCAGCCCATAGCCAGCCGCGAGCGAGTCCCCCAATACCAGCAGCCGCACCGGCGCCGCCCGAGCCGGAGCCGCGCCCGCCGCCAATACCAGCACTGCCAGCATGGCCTGACGCACCCAGGCGCGGAGGCCATATGAAGCCGCCATGGACGCCATCCAGCCGATCCCCCGCCCGCCCGAGCCGCTGGTTTGCGTGCGGGACCTGCACCTGACGGTGCCTTCAGCTGGTGGACCGGTCAACATCCTGCGCGGCGTCACCGTCACCCTCGGCCGCAACGAGGCGATCGGCCTGGTCGGCCCCTCAGGGTCCGGCAAAACCAGCTTATTGATGCTGCTCGCCGGCCTCGAACAGGCCAGCAGCGGCAGCATCGTCTTCGACAGCCACGAGATCGCCCGCCTGTCGGAGGACGCGCTGGCGCGTTGGCGCCGCGACGCGATTGGTATCGTCTTCCAGTCCTTCCACCTGATCCCGACCATGACAGCCCTGGAAAACGTGGCGCTCCCGCTGGAACTCGCCGGCCGCCGCGAGACGATCCGCACGGCCGCGGCTGCGCTCGACGATGTGGGCCTGAGCCACCGTCTCACCCATCTGCCGGGCCAGCTTTCAGGCGGGGAACAGCAGCGCGTTGCCCTGGCCCGCGCCTTCGTCGCCGAGCCCCGCCTGTTGCTCGCCGATGAGCCCACCGGCAATCTCGACCAGGAAACCGGGCGGGCCGTCATGGATCTGCTGTTCCGCCGCCGTGCCGAGACGGGCGCCAGCCTGCTGCTGGTCACCCACGACGGGGCGCTGGCAGCCCGCTGCGACCGCATCGTGCACATTGCCGACGGCCGCATCGCCACACCCGCACCGGCCACGGTCGCCTGATGCTCGCGCTTCGCCTGGCGGGCCGCGAGCTCCGTGCCGGGGTGCGCGGCCTCATAATCGTCCTGCTCTGCCTCGGTACTCGGCGTCGCCGCGATCGCCGCCGTCGGCACGCTCCGCGCCGCCACTGACGCCGGGCTGACGCAAGGCGGCCGTCGCCTTCTCGGGGGTGATGTCGAGGTCGGCACCGGCGCCCAGCCGCCGACCGAGGCACTCCGTCAGTGGCTGCAAGCCCGCGGTGCCCGGCTCTCCACCCTCACCCAGATGCGCTCGCTCCTCGTCGCCCGCTCCGGCGAGCGCCAACTGGTGGAACTCCGGGCGGTGGACGATTTCTGGCCGCTCGTCGGCGCCCCTGTCATCGACCCGCCTCAGCCGGTCGCCGCCGCACTCGGGAAGCACCAGCAATGGGGCCTGCTCGCCGACCCGATCGTCCTCGCCCGCCTCGGCCTCCATCCCGGCGACACCGCCCGGCTCGGCACCGAGACCTTCACCATCACCGGCGCCCTTACCTTCGAGCCGGACCGTATCGCCGGCCCGGCGCTGCTCGGCTCCCCTGTCCTGATCAACGCCGCAGCCCTTCCGGCAACTGGCCTTGTCGTCCCCGGCTCGCTCGTCAGTTATGCCTTGCGCGCTGCGCTTCCCGATCCATCGGCCGCCCCGGCAGTCGCCGCCGCCTTGCAGGCCGCCTTTCCCAACCAGGGCTGGCGCATCCGCCTGCCGCAGAATGCCGCCCCCGGGGTCGGCCGCTCCATCGACCAGACGGGGCTCTTCCTCACCCTGGTCGGCTTGGCCTCCTTGCTCGTCGGCGGCATCGGCGTCGCCAATGGGGTCCGCGCCTGGCTGGCCGCCCGCGCCCGCACCATTGCCACGCTCCGCTGTCTGGGCGCCTCCGCCGGCCTCATCTTCGCCGTTCTGCTGATCGAGGTCATGGCGCTTGCCGCCGTGGGCATCGCCGTGGGCGTGATCGCCGGCGCCACTCTACCGTTGCTGGCGATGCATTGGCTCGGCAACATCCTGCCGGTCCCGCCGGTGAGCGGGCTTTACCCCGGGCCGCTCGCCCTCGCCGCCGCCTATGGCGCCCTGACGGCCCTGTGCTTCGCGCTTTGGCCGCTCGGCCGGGCCGCCCGCATTCCGGGCGGCGCCCTGTTCCGCGATGGCATACTGCCTGCCCAAACCCGCCCCGCCCGCTCGATCATTGCCGCCGCCGCGGCTCTCTCGGCCGCTCTCATCGCGCTGATTGTGGCCACGTCCACCGACCGGTTCTTCGCCTTCTGGTTCTGCGCCGCCGCCGCGCTCACGCTGGGCCTGTTTCGCCTCGGCGGCATCGCCCTGATGCGCACGGCCCGCGCCGTCCGTCCCGCCGCCGCGACAATCCGCCTCGGCATCGCCAACCTGCACCGCCCCGGCGCTCCCACTCCGCTGATGCTGGCATCGGTCGGCCTCGGCCTCTCGGTCCTGGCAACCGTCGCGTTGATCGAGGGCAATGTCCGCCGCGACGTCCTGCAGCAGATTCCCGCCCACGCTCCCAGCTTCTATTTCGTGGATATCCAGCCCGACCAGGTCGCCCGCTTCGAAACGCTGGTCCACGCCACTCCAGGCGTCGAGAGCGTTCACACTGTCCCGAGCCTGCGCGCCCGTATCGTCGCTATCGACGGCATTCCCGCCGCTCAGGTCCATGCCACGCCGGAAACCCGTTGGGCGCTCAGCGGCGACCGCGGGCTGACCTACGCCGCCACACCGCCGACGGGCACGCGCCTGGTGGCCGGATACTGGTGGCCGCGCGACTACTCTGGGAAGCCGCTGGTCTCCGTCGATGCCGGACTGGCCCACGGCTGGGGGCTCGCGGTCGGCGGCACCATAACCGTCAACGTACTCGGTCGCGACGTCACCCTGACGGTCGCCAGCCTGCGCGACATCGCCTGGCAGCGCCTCGGCCTGAATTTCATCCTTGTCGCCAGCCCCGGCCTGCTGGAAGCCGCGCCGCACACGCATATCGCCACGGTCCGGCTCGCCCCCGCCGACGAAGGCGCGCTGCTTCGGCGCGTCACCGACGCCCTGCCCAACGTCACCGGCATCGAGGTGCACGGCGTGCTCGCCATGCTTGCCGCCCTGCTGGGCCAGATCGCCGCCGCCCTCGCCGCAGCCGGATCGGTCAGCCTGATTGCCGGGATTCTGGTGCTGATTGGCGCCGTCGCCGCCGGCCGCGACAGGCGCATCCAAGAGGCCGTGATCCTCAAGACGCTCGGCGCCAGCCGCGCCCAGATCCGCACGGCCTGGCTGGTCGAGTTCGCCTCGCTCGGCCTTACCGCCGGGATGATCGCCGCGGTCATCGGCACCACAGCGAGCTGGGGCGTCATGCACTACATGATGCATGCCGGCTGGAGTTTCCTGCCGGGCACCCTCGCTGCCACGATTTTTGCGGCACTCGCCATGATGCTGGTCTTCGGCTATGCTGGTACCGCAGCCGCGTTGCGGGCCAAGGCGGCACCGAGGCTGCGGAATGACTAAAGCGTAGGCCAACGGGGCCTCGCTTGAAGTCAAATCGGCCACCGCCAATGTTTCGTGAGCGGGGAACCACCCGCCTGAGAGGATACAGGGAACCCATGGCCTACAGTCCCGACTACAGGACGTACCCGAGCCGCAGCGCCACCGCTACCTCCGTCGTGCTGGACGAGGGCCTGCGGGGCTACATGCTGCGGGTGTACAACTGGATGGCTTCCGGTCTGCTGCTGACGGGGATCATCGCCTACCTCATCGCCAACACTTCGGCGATCAACGCCTTCTACCCGACGGTGATGACGGCCAACGGGCCGATGCACACCGTCTCCCCGTTGGCGATGATCTCGATGTTCGCCCCGCTGGGCTTCGTGCTGGTGCTCAGCCTGGGCGTGAACCGGCTGTCCCGGCAGATGGCGCAGACGCTCTATTGGCTGTTCTGCGCCGCGATGGGCCTCAGCCTGACCAACATCTTCCTGATCTACACCAGCACCTCGATCGTGCGGGTGTTCTTCATCTCCGCCGGCACATTCGCGGCGATGAGCATCTACGGCTACACCACCCGCAGCGATCTGAGCCGCTGGGGCAGCTTCCTGATGATGGGGCTGATCGGGGTGATCATCGCCAGCGTGGTGAATATCTTCGTTCGCTCGACCGAGCTGCAGTTCCTGGTCAGCATCATCGGCGTGCTGGTGTTCACCGGCCTGACCGCGTACGACACGCAGCGGATCAAGGCGACTTACCTCCAGTATGCTTACGCAGAGGGCACGGATCAGGCCGCCAAGCGCAGCGTTTATGACGCGCTGAGCCTGTACCTGAACTTCATCAACCTGTTCATGCTGATGCTGCAATTGCTGGGTAACCGCAACAACGGCTAAACTGGAGATCTCGCCGCCGCCCCGATCGCGGGGGATGGCAGAGGGGCCCCGTCCAGCATGGTCTTTAGCGGGCCGAACTTCGGGGCGCCTTCAAATCGAAGGCGAAAGCGAAAACTGCGTCGCAGGCCGGAACCCAATCCTGGGACCCGACCCCGCGGGGCCCAACACCCGTACTGCGGCGGGCCGTGTAGTGCCGGTGACTTCCGGCGAGACGGTTGTCCGGTAAGGGTCAAACGGCCTGTGTCAGCTTGCGCAGATCCGTCTCGGGTCGGGCGCCGTAGTGGCTGATCACCTCGGCCGCGGCGATGCTGCCCAGCCGCCCGCATTCCATGAGGGACCGACCAGCCGTTAACCCAGCCAGAAATCCGGCGGCATAGGCGTCGCCCGCGCCTGTGGTGTCGATCACCGGCGTGGGTTCGGCGCCGATCGCGATCGTCTCCGCGCCACGCAGGACCATGCTGCCGGCCTCGCTCCGGGTCAGCACCGCCAACGCCACATCGGCGCGGGCGGTCTCCATCGCCGCGGCGAAACTATCGCTTTCGTACAGGCTGGCGACTTCGACTTCGTTGGCAAACAGAACATCGATGTCGCGGCGGACCAGCTCGCGGAACGCGGCGCGGTGCCGATCGACGCAGAACGGATCAGACAGCGATAGCGCCACCTGCCGGCCGGCTTCGTGCGCCGCCGCCGCGGCGCGGCGGAACGCGGCCTGCGCCGCCGGCGGGTCGAACAGGTAGCCTTCAAGGTACAGCACTGCCGAGTCCGCCACCAACGCAGTATCCACGTCCGCTTCGCTGAAGGAGGTGCAGGCGCCAAGATAAGTGTTCATCGTACGCTGCCCGTCCGAAGTCACCAGGATCAGGCAGCGCGCGGTGGGGGCGCCGCCGCGCAGCGGGGCGGACGGGAAATGCGCGCCCGTGGCGGTGATGTCGTGACGAAACACCGCGCCCAACTGGTCGTCCGCGACTTTGCCGAGATACGCAACGCGCGCTCCGAGCGCGGCCGCCACCGCGCAGGTATTTGCCGCCGACCCGCCGCTGCTCTCGCGTCCCGGCGGCATTACCGCATAGAGCGACTCGGCGGTCGCCGCATCGATCAGCGCCATGCTGCCTTTGCGCATGGCGTGACGCGAGAGGAACCGCTCATCGGCCTGCGCCACCACATCGACGATGGCATTGCCGATTCCCAGAATATCGAATTGCGGCATGCGGCTCAGCCTCGCGCCTGCGCCGATGGCACGTCCAGCCCGATGCCGACGAGGCGGCCGAACAACTTATCCAGCTTCGCGCGATCCACCTCGGGCAGCGGCGGCTTGAGGATCGACTCGATATTGGCCCGCAGATGCGCTTCGTCGCCGGTACCGAACAGCACCACATCGACACCCGGCTCATGGCGCACAAACCGGTAGGCCGCGTCGGTCAGGCTGCCGGCGCCTCCAGGACGCACGAGGAAGCCGAGCGGGTCGTCGGTTTCCGCGAGCCATCCGGGCACTTTGCCGCCGGCGGACAGTTCCCGCATCGTCGCGGCGAGCTGCGCCGGGCGGGCGAAGATGCTGCGTACCGCGAACATCAGCAGAGTGCCGACGCGATGCGCGCGCGTGGCGGGAAACACCGCTTGGCGTGCATTCTGGTGCAGCATGTGGAATGCCACCATCGCCACGTCCCACACCTTGTCCGGCACGGCGCGCGCCAGCATCTCGTGCGCCGGATCGTTCGGCGCGGTTTCGGTGATGCCGAGGAAGCGGAACTTGCCTTTCGCCTTCTGTTCGAGCATCGCCGGGGCGATCACGTCGCGTGCATACTCATAGCCGGACGGCGGTACCGCATGGAGCTGGAACACGTCGATGCAGTCGATGCCCAGCAACCGCAGCGATGTGTCGAGACTTTCGATCGCCTGCTGCGGCGACATGCGTTCGCTACCGCGAAACGGCGATACTTTCGTGGCGATCACCACCTGCTCGCGCGGCCGGCCGGCGATCGCCTTGCCGACCACCGCTTCCGTGCCATAAGCCGCGGCGGTGTCGATCAGGTTGACGCCGAGCTCGAGCGCCGCTTGCACGATGCGCACGGAATCCGATTCGCTTTTGCCAGTGGCGAGGCCGAGTTGGCTGAATCCGCCCGCGCCGAGCCCGGCCACGCTGACGCGAAGTCCCGTTCTGCCCAGCGTCGTGTACTGCATCGCGCCTGCCCCTTTGCTGCGCCGCAGGTTACGCGCGCACCGCGCAGCGCGACAGGGGCAGGCTCGGTTGCGGATGCGGATTGTGTGGCTGTTTCTCTTGGTGCGACGCGGAGTGCCGTGCTAGCCGCTGAGCGATGTCACAGTCCGACAATGCCCGTCATCATCCAGGTGAGCCCGTGTTCAAGCGACGCAAAAACGATGAGTTCGGCCGGCGATGTAGCGACGCTACCGGCCGGCCTGCCTGCATCCGACTCGGACGGTCACCGCGCCGAGCAGCAGGATCAGCGATCCACTGCGCCGGCCGATTCCGGCCTTGGCGTCCCGCCGTTCCGACCTGCCCCATCGAAGGAGGCGCATCCCATGGCCCGTCCCCCGTTCACGCCCGCGCAACCCACAATCGGCCCGGCGCAGCCCGCGCAACGCCCGGTCCTCGCGCCCGGTGCGACGCCGCAACGCCCCGCCGTCCGCGATTCTGCCGAGCGCCGCACGCTGGTGGTCGGGCGCGGAATCAGCGTGCAGGGCACGGTGCAGGACGCCGAACGCCTCGTCGTCGAGGGCACCGTGGAGGCCAGCATGATCCACGCGACCGAACTCGCGGTGTCGCCTGGCGGCATGTTCAAGGGCGAGATCGAGGTCGAAGACGCCGAGATCGCCGGTACGATCAACGGCACGCTGACCGCCCGCGGCAGCCTGATCGTGCGGGCGACCGGCCGCGTGATGGGGACGGCGCGCTGCCGGCGCCTGCAGGTGGAGGATGGCGGCCAGATCTCCGGCCAGATGGAGATGCTGACCGACGGAGCGAAGCCTGAGTTGGCGCGGGTGGCGCACGAAACGGCCGCCTGAAGCAGCTTATCGTTTCGGCCGATGATTTCGGCCTCTCGGAGTTGGTGAATGAAGCGGTGGAGCGCGCGCATCATTGCGGCGCGCTCACCTCGGCGAGCCTTATGGTGGCCGCACCCGCTACGGCAGATGCGGTGCGTCGCGCCAAGACGATGCCCGGGCTTGCGGTGGGATTGCATGTGGTGACGATCGAGGGGCCGGCGGTGTTGCCGGCCTCCGCCATCCCCGATCTCGTCGATGCGCAGGGACAGTTTCCATCGGCGCAGTTCCGGCTCGGGATGGCTTACGGTTTCCGGTCGCGCGTGCGGTGCGAGCTTGCGGCCGAGATCCGCGCGCAGTTCGTTGCTTTTGCGAAGACCGGCCTCGCCTTGGATCATGCCAATGCGCACAAGCACATGCATCTCCATCCGGTGGTGGGACGGCTGCTGATCGGGATCGGCCACGAATTCGGTCTGCGTGCGCTGCGTGTGCCGGCCGAGCCGCCGGCGGTGCTGGCGGCCAGCGGCGCGCCGCCGTCGCCCAGCGGCCGCATGTTGTTCCACTGGACGCGCCTGCTGCGTTGGCAAGCGCGGCGCGCCGGCCTGCTGACGAACGATCATTGTTTCGGCACTGCCTGGAGCGGGGCGATGACGACCGAACGGGTGTTGCAGCTTATTCCGAACCTGCCGGACGGTATCAGCGAGATTTATTTCCACCCTGCCTCTTACCCCCATCCGGACTTGCATGTTCTGATGCCGAACTATCAACAGGAGGCTGAGCTGGCTGCACTGCTCGATCCGGGCGTGCGGAGATATCTGGCGGAGGCAGGGCAGACCACGTCATACGGCGAGATCGTGCGCGGCACTCTGGACGGTGCGGCGCGCTAACCTCGGGTCATTTTCAGGAGAAAGAGCAATGAGCACGATTACCACAAAGGGGTTCGGGCCAGCCGATCGTGTTCGGCCACGGCTGGCTGCTGTCGGCCGATGATTGGGATGCACAATTGCTGTTCTTCCTGCATCATGGGTATCGCGTTAGCGCGCATGACCGGCGCGTTCGCAATTCTATCGCGACCTGCCGGCGGGCCGTTCTACGGTTACAACCGGCCGGGCGCGAAAGCCTCGGAAGCTGTCGTCCAGAATTGGTGGCGTCAGGGCATGATGGGCGGTGCCGAGGCGCATTACGACGGCATCGTCGCCTTTTCCCAGACCGATTTCACCGAAGACCTCAAGAAGATCAGCGTCCCGGTGTTGGTCATGCACAGCGAAGACGATCAGATCGTGCCCTATGCCGCTTCCGGTCCGTTATCCGCCAAGCTGCTGAAGAACGGAACGCTGAAAACTTACAAGGGCTTCCCGCACGGCATGCCGACAACGGAAGCGGAGACGATCAATTCCGACCTGCTGGCGTTCATAAAGGGGCTAGTGTCTTCGCAGCACCAGCGTCGTCCACGCGCCGTCATTGATCCGCGCTTCCAGCGTCAGCCCGTGTCGTCTGTGTGCTGTCAGCACGTCGCGCGTCTCTCGCGCGAGGAGTCCCGACAGCACGGCAGTTCCTCCCGCAGCGAGATGCCGGGCGAGATGCGTCGCCATGCGCGTCAGCGGCCGGGCGAGTATGTTGGCGAACACCAGGTCATACGGCCCGCCGGCGCGCACGACGCGGTGGTTCCAGCCATCTGCCAGCCGCACGGTGACCAACCGGCCGACCCCATTGGTGCGCGCGTTCTGTCGGGCGAGACGCACCGACCAGGGTTCGATATCGGTGGCTAGCACCTGCCGGCGCAGCAGCCGCCCAGCGGCCATGGCGAGGATCCCCGAGCCGGTGCCCAGATCCAGCACGCGGTACGGCCGGCGGTACGCCACACGCTCCAATGCGCGCAGGCACCCGCGCGTCGAGCCATGCTCACCGGATCCGAAGGCAAGGCCGGCATCGAGCGCGAGGGTAATCCGCCCGGGTGCGCGGGGAGCCTCGATGTGGCTGCCGCGAATGGCGAAGTGGCGGCCGATCAGTTGCTCGGGAAACGAGGCATAGCTGCGCGCCAGCCAGTGCTGGGCGCTCAGCATCTCCCGGGCGGGCTCGACGGTGACACCGGTAAGTGCGGCTGCCAAAGCGAGCGCGGCGGTCAGCTCCGCCGTGTTTGCACCGCCCATCGTAATGCCTTCGATCAGCCAGTTTCCGCCGTTCTCGTCGCGGAAGAAACCGACGCTGTTGCAAACGCTGCTCAGTGCGGCTTCGTAGGCTTCAACAGCCGCTTCGGGCACAGCGAACCAAATCCGTTCAATCGGCGGCGGGCTCGCGTGCACGCATTTCTCCCTCTTCACATGAGAACGATGTAGGGCGGGCGCGTCTTGCCTGCCAATCGGTGTGCGGCACAGAGTGGCGGGGGAGGATCGCCGCAATGAACGAGACCACCGCCCGCTTTGCCGGGCTGACCCCGCTTTTTGCGCCGCGCTCGATCGCGGTGCTCGGCGCCTCGAACGACCCGACGCGGATCGGCGGGCGGCCGGTCGCGCATCTGAAGGCGGGCGGATTCAAGGGCGCGATCTACCCAGTGAACCCGAACCGGCCGGAAGTGCAAGGGATGAAAGCCTATGCCTCGGTTGCCGAGTTGCCGGAGGCGCCGGATGTCGCCGTGGTCGCTGTGCCGGCAGCCATCGCGGTGCAGGCGATCGAGGAGCTGGGTCGGCGGGGCGTGAAAGCGGCAGTGGTGTTTACCGCCGGTTTCGCCGAAGTCGATGCCGCCGGCGAAGCAGCACAAGGGCGCATGATCGCTGCCGCCCGCGGTTACGGGCTGCGCGTGCTGGGTCCCAACTGCCTGGGCGTGTTCGACGGGCGCAAAGGCTATTACGCAACATTCTCATCTTCGTTCGACAGCGGCTGGCCAGTGCCCGGGCGGATCGGCATCGCCAGCCAGTCGGGCGCCTATGGCACGCATCTCTACACGCTGGCGCGCAATCGCGGGATCGGCGCGTCGCTCTGCATCATGACCGGGAACGAGGCGGATGTAACGGTCGGCGAATGCATCGGGTGGCTGGCCGAGAACCCGGAAGTGGACGTGATTGCCGCTTATATCGAAGGCATCCGTGAGGCGCCGGGACTGATTGCTGCATTCGAAACCGCCCGGGCGGGGCACAAGCCGATCGTGATGATGAAAGTGGGGCGCAGCGCGCTCGGCACCGCGGCGGCTAGGTCGCACACCGCTTCCATCGCCGGGGATGATGCGGTGACCGAGGCGGTGATGGCCGAGTTTGGCGTGGTGCGCGCACGCAGCACCGAAGAGATGCTGGACATCGCGCAGACCGCGACACGGCGCATTTACCCCGCGCGCAACACGCTGGGCATGATCACCGTCTCCGGTGGCGCCGGCGTGCTGGTGAGCGACGTGGCGGAGCAGGTGGGGCTGCCGATGCCGCCGATGCCGGCGGACGCGCAGGCGCGGCTGCGTGAGCTGGTTTCCTTCTGTGCCCCGCGCAACCCGGTGGATGCGACCGCACAGGTCGGCAACGATCTCGCTCTGTTGGAGCCGTTCTTCGAATCCGTGGTGCGCGATGGCGGCTACGCCTCGATCCTTGGCTTCTTTACCATGGTTGCCAGTTCGCGCCGCTGGCCGGGCATGCTGGCGACGCTGAATGCGGTGCGGGAGCGCTATCCGGACCGGCTGTATGTGCTTTCTGTGATCGCGCCGCCGGAGCGGTTGCGCGAACTGGATGAGCAAGGCTGGATCTGTCACGAGGATCCATCGCGCGCGGTGACAGCGATCGCCGCGATGGGCCGGTTCGGCGCGGCATTTGCGGCGCCGCCGCCGGGGCCGCTGCCTTCTGTGCCGCCGATCGAGTTGCCGGCCACGACGCCCTCGGAAGCAGTGGCCAAACGCCTGCTTGGGGAGGCCGGGATCACTGCAGTCCCGGAGCGCGCCTGCACCAGTGCCGAGGAAGCTGTGGCAGCGGCGGCGGCGTTCGGCTTTCCGGTGGTCATGAAAATTTTGTCGCCGGACATAATGCATAAATCGGAGATCGGCGGGGTGTTGCTGGGTGTTGGCGATGCCGCGTCGGTACGGGACAGCTTTGTGGTGCTGATGGATCGTGCGCGCGACGCGGCGCCGCAGGCGAGGATCGAGGGCGTGCTGGTGGCGAAGCAGATGCGGGACGGCGTGGAATGTATCCTCGGCATCAGCCGCGATCCGGTGTTCGGCCCTATGGCGATGTTCGGGCTCGGTGGGGTTTTCGTGGAGGTGCTGAAGGATGTGGTGTTCCGCCGCTCCCCGTTCGGTTTGGACGTGGCCGAGGAGATGATCCGCTCGATTCGAGGTGCGCCGCTGCTGCTGGGGGCGCGCGGCCGGCCGCCGGCGGACATTGGCGCGCTGGCGGAGATGCTGGCGCGGTTGTCGGTGTTTGCCGCGCAGGCGGGGGAGCGCCTGCGCTCGGTGGATCTCAACCCGGTGTTTGCGATGCCGGAAGGCAAGGGGGCGTTCGCGGCGGATGCCGTTGTGGAGGTGGAATAGGGTTCAGTCTGGCCTCGTCAACGGCCGGTGCGCGGCGGCGCACGTGCGGTAGTTGGCATCGAGCTCGGGCCCCATCAGACGGAGTGCTGCGAGACGCCGGGCGACGTCCCGGACATAGCGTATTTCGCCGGGCGTGAGTGCGCGGCCGAGCAGTGGTTTCTCACGGTAGGAAAGCCATTTCTTGAGTACCCTGATAGCCGCCGATGGTGAAGTTCCAGACAGCGTCCGGAATGTTGCGCCAGAACGCATCGGCATTGAGGAAGATGTCGTAGGTTCGGGCGCCGAGCAGTTCTGCCTCTGCGGCGGCAGCTGCCTCGTCGGGACCGTACTCGCGCAGGGCATGCTGGCCGCGACCGGGCATCACCGCGCCATCCTTGCCGGCATGGCCCCAGCCAGCAGTGAGTTCGCGGTCGGATTCGCTCATTGATTTGCCGCCGCGTTTCGTCGGGACACCAATAGAGCCGAGAGCATTGTCGAGCGTTCCAGCGGTCACGCCAGGAACCGGAATGTCAGGGTTAAGCAGCGAGGCGGTGCGGCCGCCGAGCGCAGCAGAGGCGCGCAGTAGCGCCGCATTGTCTGGCAACGGCACCCGGGGCCAACCCTGGCGAATAGCGTCCCCGTTCTCTGCCAGCCATGCGGGTGCATAACTGATGGCAAGCACGTGGATCCAAACGAGACTTGCGACGTCAGTGGTGTCCAGAATCGGCACCCCGAGAGCCGCCAGCCAGTCACGGGCAGCGGCAGACAGATTGGGGGAGCCGCGACTTGTTTGGACAGGAATGGGGTGTGAGTTCGGGTCCAATAAGTGGTAGCCGGCGAGTTCTGTCGTCCATGCTACCGGGATACCCTCTTCGGGACGGCGGGAGCGAAATCGCGTCACAAGGAAGCCATTCCCAGAAAACACTCGGCTGACAAGCTCAGGTCGTGGCTCATTCCAGACCGGCCGCACGTTCGTATGATAAGCCCAGCGGACATCGAACGGGTACAGTGCGATCTTCCGGAGTGATCGTTCGGAGAACGCTTCCTCCTTGAGGAGTTTGTCGCGCCCGGTGATCGCATCGAATCTGGCCATATTCTGCACAGGCCCAGTCCCCGAAGCGCGCAATTCGCTGATCGAAACGCTGGGTCGAGAATCCATACCGAAGGATCAGCCAGGCCATCGATAACATCAAGCTCAGTCCGCAACACGCGATCAACCCGCTCGACCATGTAGCGAACGATCTCACGCGGCGTGTACCAAACTCCAAGTTCCTTCCGCAGCGTTGGATCGAAAGCCGCGAGAAATGGTTCGTAGAAATAGCGAACCGCGTCCGCATCTTCGAAGCGGGTGAAGAAAGCTGTGCGATCCACGCGATTCAGCGCCGCGGCCGCCCAGGTCAGCGGCTCCTCGAGGCCCAGCGGCTTCAATGCCTGCGGCGTCGCGATGCGCTGAAACAGCGTGTCGATAAAGGGAACATGCAAATTCCAGCCCGCAGCGCGCCATTCGAAATTGCCGCCCTCGCGCGCAACCTCCACCCAGGCGCTGAACACACCGTAGAACAAGGCCTGCACGAGGGTGCTGCGGAACAGGTGCTCACCCTTGGTGCCCTCGAACGTCAGTCCCAGTGCTTGCTGCAACGCCTTCCGCAGGTCGGCGAAAGCAGGCAGGCTCGCTTGTTCATCGACGCGGGACAATGCGTCTCGTGCGTATGAGGCCAGGAAGAAGGCCACATCCTCCGGGCGGGCGAGCGGCGCCTGATGCAGCAGCACGCGCTCCAGGAACTCCGCGAAGCGTGCAGCCAACCCGTCTGGGCGGCGCGTTCCGCGCGCAAGGGCGAAGAAGCTCGCAGGGTCGGGACAGCCGAAGCTGAAGCGTTCGCGCGCTTCAGCTTTGCCGGCCGCATCCAGCCCGAGCAGCACGAAGTCGCGGTAATTGGTAACCAGAACCAGTCCGTATTCGGTGAGATACCGGCGAACCTGGGCGCTGTAGCGCTTCCCCGACAGATCCGCGGGGATGTCATCCACCTCCACCACGCCACGCTCCGGCGGCCGGGCGTCTGGCCAGTCGTCCAGGGCGCGAGTGCCAGTGCCGGTGAACAGACCCATATCGGGAAACCCCGCCCCGCGATTGCGCAGGTTCGGGACGCAGAAGACGCGTGGCTTCAGTTTCTCGCCACTCGCGTTCAGGGCGCCAGAAAGCGCCCCATAATAGCTGATCTCGCCAGTACCGGCACGCGTCGCGCGAATCCGGGTGACCTCGGCTAGATAATCGGTGAGAATATTGCGGGACATGACTCGTTATCCTGAGCGCACGGAGCCACGTTCGGCAACTCCTCAGCGGGATGGTATCATGCAGCATGTCCCGATTCGGCCCCGGCCAGCCCGACCTATTCGCCCCGGAGGCGACCACGGAACCGCCAACTGACCCGCTGACTGAGTTGCGGGAGTTGCTCGCGCGCCTGCGTGCGACCGACCGCATGCCCTGGCCTGATGCGGCTGGCGCTGTCGCCGAAGAACTGCATGCGCTTGGCCTCGCACGCCAGGCGGGAGCGGAAGGTCAGGGGCTCGCCGCCGCAATCCTGCAGGAAACCGAGCGTCTCCTCTCGGCTGCCGACTAACCAGCATTAGCGTCTCCTTCGCACTGGAAGGGTGACACGCGACCCTGCCGGTCTCCGTCCGTAGGAGGCAAAAATGCCTGTTTCCGAAGTGCGCAGTATCACCTCGACGCCGGTGAGCTTTTCAACACCGCAGTGGAGGTGGGATAGAATGGAGGTGCCCGGCCAAGCCTAAAACGAGCCCGGGCCGGGCGGCGCCTAGCGTTTCTTCCCAACGCGAAATCTTGACCTTCACGATCAGGACCACCAAGATGAGCGGCAGGCGCCAGCCATGTGTGGTCATGGTTGGAACCTCCGAAAAGCCGGCCAGGCCTGCCCTGGCCGGCTTTTCTTTATCGCGGCCCTGCTCGTTAGCGCTTCCTTCATTCCGCGGTGGGAGTTGAGGCACCAAGCACGGCTCGTGTCCGGGCCGGTCGGGAGCCATCCATGGCCGTTTCGGAGTCGCGTATCGTTACGTTCGATGCTGCCGAGGTCCGGTGCGCCGTCCAGGCGGTGCCGCGCCTGGCGAGAGCGCTCGGCCTGAACCAGGACAGTTACGCCGTAGTCCAGTTCCGTCCCGATGAGCGGATTATCGTCTTCGGTGCTGAATCCGGGCGGACAGGTGAGACGGTCACCGTGAGCTCCGAAGGGCTGGTCGCGCTGCTGGTCGCTTATTGCTCCCGTGTGGGCATCCCGCTGCCGCGACGGGCGACGAAGAATCTGGATGTGTTGGCCGATCGCCTGGTACTGCGCCTCGACGTACCGCCGCGGGAGCGGCCGGGCCCGCGAGACCATCGCCGCAAGGGCGAGGACTCCGAGATTCGTCGCGCCATGGTCTGGTCGAAGAACGCCGAGCTACTCGGGCGCTGAAAGCCCAACCCGGGCTCCGATCATCACCGGCAGGCGTTGCGCGCTTCGCGCAATCGGCTGACATTCCCCGGCGAAGAGGGGAAACACGGCGCATGATCGACAAGATCGTCCGCTCGATGGCCGAAGCCATGGAGAGCATCAAGGACGGCTCGACCGTGCTGATCGGCGGCTTCGGCGCCGTCGGGCAACCCAACGCCCTGATCGACGGCCTGATCGAGCAGGGCGCCAAGGATCTCACAGTCGCCTGCAACAACGCCGGGGTCGGGCGGGTCGGCCTCGCGCGGCTGATGGACCTCGGCCGCGTGCGCAAGATCATCTGCTCCTTCCCGCGCTCCTCTGATCCCGTCGTATTCGAGACACTTTACCGCGCCGGGAAAATCGAGCTCGAGATCGTGCCGCAAGGAACCCTCGCCGGACGGATGCACGCCGCCGGCGCGGGTATTCCGCTGTTCTTCACCGCCACGGGCGTGGGCACGAGGATGGCAATAGGCAAGGAGACCCGGGAAATCGACGGCCGGATGTATGTCGCGGAAAAGGCTCTGCCCGGCGATGTGGCGCTGGTCGAGGCGTGGGAGGCCGACCGCTGGGGCAACCTGACGTATCGAAAATCCGGGCGGAACTTCAACCCGGTGATGGCGATGGCGGCCCGGCTGACCATCGTGCAGTCCCAGCATATAAAGGAGCTGGCCGAGATCGACCCGGACCACGTGCACACGCCGGGGATTTTCGTCAACCGGGTGCTGCACGTCCCGTACGGCGATCCGTCGGGCTTCTGAACGGCCGCAACACGGTGTTGCCCGCGGCCACCCCTGCTGATACGCTACGGGTGATGCACTCGTTCGCCTTCACCGCAGGCTGGTGGTGGCCCGTGTAACCGCGGGCGGCCAGCCGTGATCTTTCACCAGGCCGTCCCGGGTTCGGGGCGGCTTTCGTTTTTCCGCGGACGCACGCAACTCGACTCCGGGACGACCGCTTTCCGGAGTTGTTCCCATGCTGCAAGACCACTATAAGACCGCCGGCGGCATCGACATTCACCGCACGGTCCATCCCCTCGCCTACCCCGGCGATACAGCTTCTCTCGCGACCCTGCTCGATCGGCAGCGCGGCGTGTTGCTGTCGTCCCGCTTCGATTACCCCGGTCGTTACACCAGATGGGATATCGGGTTCAGTGATCCGCCACTGATGCTGACCGCGTGTGGGCGCCATTTCGTCATCGAGGCGCTCAACCCGCGCGGCGAGGTTCTGCTCGACGCCATCGCCGCGACCCTGCGCACGACGGGGGCCGTCGCGGCGCTGCGCGTGCAGCCCACCCGTCTCGAAGGCGGCGTGCATCCGCCGGGGGTCCGTTTCCCCGAAGAGCAGCGGAGCCGCCAGCCCAGCATCTTCAGCGTGCTGCGCGCCATTATTGCCTTGTTCGCTTCGGCGCAGGACCAGCAACTCGGTCTCTACGGCGCTTTCGGTTACGACCTCGTGTTCCAGTTCGAGCCGATGCCGCTGCACCTGCCACGCGCGGCTGATCAACGCGATCTGGTGCTGTTCCAGCCGGATGAACTGCTGGTGGTCGATCATCTGCGCCAGGTAGCGGAACGCCATTGTTACGAGTTCGTCATTGGCGACCGCACCACGGCCGGCCTGCCCCGGGCCACGGCGGCGATGCCGTACCGACCGACGCCCGACAATACCACGCCGCCGGAGAGCGACCACGCGCCGGGTGAATACGCCGCGCTGGTCGAGCGCGCTCGCGCCGCTTTCGCCCGCGGCGACCTGTTCGAGGTCGTGCCGGGCCAGCTTTTCGCCACCCCTTGCGCGGATGCCCCGAGTGCCGTCTTCGACCGGCTGAGCCGCGCCAATCCGGCACCCTACGGCGCGCTCATGAACCTTGGGGACGGCGAGTTCCTGGTAGCGGCGTCACCCGAAATGTTCGTGCGCGTCGCCGGGCGCAGGATCGAGACCTGTCCGATCTCCGGCACGATCCGCCGTGGCGCCGACGCGCTGGAGGACGCCGAGCGCATCCGCGAGTTGCTCAACTCGGCCAAGGACGAGGCGGAGCTGACGATGTGCACGGATGTTGACCGCAACGACAAATCCCGGTTGTGCGAGGCCGGCAGCGTGCGGGTGATCGGCCGTCGCCAGATAGAACTTTATTCGCGCCTGATCCACACGGTGGACCATGTCGAGGGTGTGCTGCGTCCGGAATTCGATGCGCTCGATGGTTTTCTCAGCCATGCCTGGGCCGTCACGGTCACCGGCGCGCCCAAGCGGTGGGCGATCCGCTTCATTGAAGCGGAAGAAAAGAGCGCGCGCCGCTGGTACGGCGGGGCGATCGGCGGCGTCACCTTCGATGGCAACATGAACACCGGTCTGACGCTGCGGACGATCCGCATGCAGGCGGGCATCGCCGAAGTAAGGGCCGGTGCCACCCTGCTGCACGACAGTGATCCGACCGAGGAGGAGGCTGAAACGAGACTTAAGGCCGCGGCGATGGTCACCGCGATCGCCGGGGCGGTCCCGTCACGCGCGCTACCACCGGTTCCGGCGAAGCCGGCGCGCGGCGCGCACGTGCTGTTGGTGGATCACGAGGATAGTTTCGTCCACACCCTGGCCGGCTACTACCGCGCCGCCGGGGCGGAGGTCCGCACGTTGCGGCCTGATCTTGCCCGCGCCGAACTGGCTGAAGGGAGGCTTGCCGATCTCGTTGTGCTGTCTCCGGGTCCCGGAAGACCCGATGATTTCGCGATGACCGAAACCCTGACCCTGTTGCGGCGGCGCGCCTTGCCCACGTTCGGCGTATGCCTCGGTCTGCAAGGGATGGTCGAATGGCTCGGCGGCGGGCTCGAACAGTTGTTGGCGCCGATGCACGGTAAGCAATCAGAGGTGTGCGTGCATGGCGGACGATTGTTCGAGGGACTGCCGGCGCGGTTCGCGGTCGGCCGCTACCACTCGCTGCACGCACGCCGCGGCGATCTGCCGCGAGCGTTGCGCGTTACCGCGGATACCGCGGACGGGGTGGTCATGGCCGTCGAGCATGTCAGTCTACCGATGCAGGCGGTGCAGTTTCACCCGGAGTTGGTGCTGACCGCGGCTGCGCTGGGTCTTCGTTTGATCGAGAACACGCTTTCACAACTGCCCGTCCCAGATGACGGCCGATCGGTGATCGTGCGGCGGCCCGCGGAGATGGCTTCGTGACATGGACCGCAGGCTCCGCCTGGCTTACGGTGATCCACCGCTGCCCGAACGCGGAGAAGCGCCCATGCCCGATACTGCCATTGCCGAGATCAAGCCGCTTAGCCGCGTGCAAATGGCCGCCCGCGTGGCGCGCGACATCCCGGAAGGGTGGTACGTCAATCTCGGCATCGGCATGCCGACGGCCGTGGCCGATCACGTGCCGATGGAGCGGGAGGTGATCTTTCACTCCGAGAACGGCGTGCTCGGCATGGGGCCGGCGCCCCCGAAGGACCGGATAGATCCGTGGCTGATCAATGCCGGCAAGCAGCACGTGACGCTGCGCCCGGGCGGGAGCTTCTGCCATCACTCCGACAGCTTCGCCATGATCCGCGGCGGGCACCTCGACCTGTGCGTGCTGGGCGCATTCCAGGTGGCTGAAAACGGCGACATCGCCAACTGGGCCACGAGCGAGAACGACACCGCACCGGCTGTGGGCGGGGCGATGGACCTCGCAGCCGGCGCCAGGCGGCTCTGGGTTATGATGGAGCACACGACGAAGGACGGCACGCCCAAGCTGGTGCGCCGCTGCTCCTATCCGTTGACCGCGGTGGGCGCGGTCAAGCGCGTCTATACCAACCTCGCGGTGCTCGAAGTGGCCGAGCGCGGCTTCATGGTGATCGACATGGTGCCGGGGCTGAGTCTGGATGCGCTGCAAGCCCGTACCGAGGCGCCGCTGCATCTCGCCGGCTGAACCCGAAGGGCTGAGTCCGCGCCGGGCTTTACCCGGAGCTTGTCTTGTGGCCAAAGATTTATCGCTTATTGCCAACGTATGCGTCGAGTTCGGAGCGACCGGGCGGTGACGGCTTGGCGCCGGAATGCGAAAGGCGCGAAATGATTAGGCCGGCCCCAGACGTGGAGCAAGCGGCTTTGCCGATCGGCAAGGACCCGTCCGACCCGCTTGGCCGCTCGCCCCGCGTGATTGCGCACCCCGCGTGGAAAGCGGCCCGGGGTAGAATTCTGGACCACGTCATGGCTGGTCCTTGCATCGTTGTCCTGGTTGGCGCGCCGGGGACCGGCAAAACGACGCTGCTGCGCGATCTCGCGAGCACTTTGCGCGTATCCGGCTTCATCACGGCACTGCTCGAATCGGGCGACGCGCCGCTCGAGACCGCGGGGATCGAGATCCTGTTGGTGGACGAAGCGGATCGCATGAGCGCGGCGCGCCTCGCCGAGCTGAGTCGTGATCCCGAGGCGATCGTCGTTCTCGCCGTGTTGCCGGCATCACGCGAGCGCTTCGAGCATTGCTCGGACGTGCTAATGGTGGAACTCTCGCCGCTGTCGCCGGATGCGGCCCGAGGCTTTTTGCTGGAACGGCTGACTCAGCTCGGCCATGCGGCCGACATGCTGTCCGAGGCTGCGCTCCGGAAGCTGGTTGGGCACTGCGATGGCGTGCCGCGCTTGTTGAACGCTCTGCTCGGACTAGCTTTGCACGTCGCGGCCGAGGACAAGGCCAAACGGGTCAGCGCAGGGCATGTCAAACAGGCGCTCGCGATCCGGAACGGAGGGGTGGACAACGAGTTCGCGCTGGAAGCTGACGAACCGTCACCTCGGGGCCGGCGAGCTCTTGTGGCGGTGGGCGTCTTGGCTCTGGCCAGCATCGCGGCGGTTCTGATGCTGGGCAGCAAAGTCATCCGCCACGAACAGGTCCCGGCGCCTGCCATGGTCGCCGATCGGGCCGCGGTCGCTGTCAGCGGTGCCACAGCCGGGGGTACGCCGGAGCCACTGAGACAGGCCTCCACAACGCCCGCCGCACCTCGTTTGACAGGGGCCGCTCCAGCTCCTGCCGTACCCGTCGAATCCGTTCCCGCTGCTCCCGCACCGGCTGCAGCCATACCCTCGTCTCCCGTACCCGCCGCTCCGGTGTCCGCCGTCCCGGCCGCGCAGCCGGTGTCACCGCCATCGAACACAGGGCTACCTACGCAGCCCCAAGCGTCGGAAGCCAGGCCGGAGAGCCCTGCCTTGCCGACCGGTCCTTTGGTTCATGTCGTGCTGACCTATACGCGCGGCGACACGACTGCCGCGGAGCGCGGCGCTCGATTGGCACAAACGATGCGGGCGGAAGGCTATGAGGTCGGCGAACCGTTCCCGGTGCCGGGCCGGACGGAGAAACCCGGCATCAAGTTCTTCTTCGCCCAGGACAGTGCGGCCGCGGCGCAGCTCGAGCGCCGCCTGCACGAGGATTTCGGTGCAGCGACTCTAGTCAGGCTGCCGCGGGATGTGGGGCTGCCGCGGCCCGGCACGATCGAGATCGCCTTGCCGTCCGGCTGACCGGTGGGATCCGTCCCGCGACGTCTGACAGTGCTGCTGCTGGCTCTCACGGCAGCGGCACCGGTGTTGCCGGTGGCTCCGCTGATGCCGGATGACGGTGCAACGATCACAGCGCAAGGTGGCCCGGTGGACGTCAAGCTGACCTGGAGCGCGCCGGCGCAGCCGATCGCCGCACGTTTCTTCGTCGAAGTCATTGCCTTGGGCCAGGGTGCGCTGCGCGAAGTGTTCGCGAGCTATGTCGATCAGCCTTCCGCGGTTGTCAGGCTGAACGCCACGACGACCGACTATGCCTGGCGGGTGGATACGGTGGGCCGGGACGTCGCCGTCTATGCGCTTGGTCCATGGCGGCGGTTCTCAGTGCGAGCCGCGCCATGAGGCGCTGGGCCATGCTCGGCCTGCTGTTGGTGCCGCTTGCGGCGTGCCACCGACAGCTGCCGCCGGCGGCCGCGCCGGTTGTGGTCCCGCGGCCGCCGGCACCGCATGTCGAGGCGCCGCCCGCGCCGGTTGGCGCCGCCTGGTCCTTCGCGATGGCCGAGTCGGCCTGTGAGGCTCATGCGACGCATCGCGGCCTGTCGCTGGCCGTGCGCGTTGGCGACAACAGGATTGCGTTCACCCTCGCCGGCGAAACGGTACGGCGGCTGCATTTGCGCAAAGGCACCCGCACCCAGCTTCGCTTTGCCGGGTCGGCGGGATCATGGAGCGTCCCGGCACGTTTTGGCTCCGGCTCCTTCTCCACGGCCGTGCCGCTGAACCAGACGAGCGCGAACAATGTGTTGACGTTGCTGAGCGGCGGCAGCCTGCGAACCAGCGCGGCGAACGGCCGGGTCCCCGTTTTGCGCATTCCTGATGCCGACGTGTCCGGCCGCGAGTGGTTCGACTGCGTGCGTCAGAAACTACCTGGCTGAGAGCCGCACATACGGTTCGGAGGGTGGGGCGCGAGCTCCTGTCCGTTGTCAGCGCCGGATGCGCATAACGGCTGGGGATCTTCGATAGTCCCATCCAGCGCGTTCCAACTCGGGCGTGTCGTCCTCGCTTTGCGGATAACCCAGGCAAAAATAGCCTATAAAAACCCAGTCTTTCGGCACTTCGAGCACCGTCGTCATCGCCTCCGGATCGAGGATCGAGACCCAGCCGAGGCCCAATCCTCTGGCCCGGGCGGCGAGCCAGAGCGTATGTACCGCCATTGCCGCGGAATAGGCCGTGGTCTCCGGCATGCTGCGACGTCCAAGCCTGTGTCCCTGTTGGGGATCGGGATCGGCAAACACGGCGAGGTGGCATGGCGCTTCATCGAGGCCGGCCAGTTTCAGGCGTGCATAGAGTGCAACCCTACCGACGTCCTGATTGGCGAGAGCGTGCGCGTTGCACGCTTCGAAAATTCCACGAACCGCGGACCGGCGCGACTTGTCCCCGACAGTGACAAAACGCCACGGCTGGCTGAGGCCGACCGACGGGGCCAGGCACGCGATCTCCAACAGCTCATCCAGTACGGCCACGGGCACCGGGTCGGAGCGAAAGCGTCGGACGTCGCGTCGCCACCTGAACAGCTCGAGTAACTGCGTTCTGAACGCCTCGTCGAAGTGTGGGGCGTTAGCTGCCTGCAAACTGCGGTTCATGCTGGAACACCTCATCCCAGGCGGCGCGCAAGGCGGCGTCCACTTCCTGCATGTCGGCGGGAATGCCGAGTGCATGCAGGCTGGTGACGCCGTGCCCCTGGATGCCGCACGGAACGATGCCGCTGAAATGCGCGAGATCGGGGGCGACGTTGAGTGCCACGCCGTGCCAGCTCACCCAGCGGCTGATGCGCACGCCGATCGCGGCGATCTTCGCCTCCGTCCGGGCAGCCGGGTCGGCGATCCAGATGCCGATGCGGCCTTCGCGGCGCTCGCCGCGGAGATCGAAGCGGGCGAGGGTGCGGATGAGCCATTCCTCGAGCGCGTGGACGTAGCAGCGCACGTCGCGGGCGGGGACGCTGCCGTGCGCGCGGGCGAGGTCGAGCAACACATAAGCGGTGCGCTGGCCCGGGCCGTGATAGGTCCAGCGGCCGCCGCGGCCGGTCTGGTAGGTGGGGAAGCGCCTGAGATCGGTCAGCTCGTCCGGTCGGGCCGAAGTGCCGGCGGTGTAGAGCGGCGGATGCTCCACCAGCCAGATAAGCTCGGGAGCCGTGCCGGCGCGGATGGCGGCGACCCGGTTTTGCATGAGGGCCAGGGCCTCGGGATAGGGGGTGTGGCCTGGCTCGGTGCGCCATTCGGGCGCGGCGATTGAAGGGGAGCGGGTCATCGGCTATATGCCGCGCCTTCTACCCCCGATGCGGTCGTGGCGGAATGGTAGACGCGCAAGCTTGAGGTGCTTGTGGGGGAAACCCCGTGGAAGTTCGAGTTTTCTCGACCGCATATTCGATGGAAGTCCCTACAAGGATCTTGTGCGTCGCCGCGTCGAAGAAGGCCTTATCGGCTGCGTGCTGGTCCGTCCGGGAGAGGGCGGCGAACTGATCCTGAATTGGTCTCAACCTCTCGATGAGCGGAACCGCTTTACGTTCGCGTATGCGCTCGCCCCCTCGCGGATGGTTTCGGCTTTGTCTTTGCCTTTGATATGAGAACTCGTCTTGGTTTCACACAGTCACGGAGCGACTTGCGGGAGAGGTCGAAACCCTTCACGCGGAGCACGTGGAGATCGCATAGAGCACCACGGACACGATCTCATACCACCTGGCCAGCCTGTCGAGTCTTCGACGCGCTTACCGTCGCGTTCCAGAAAAGACAAAGACACGGATGGCCCGGCCATGACGGTTTACTTCTGCAATAGAAGAGGTCAGTTGCAAGGGCCACCGTCCAGGGCCGGAAGCGGATGCCGAGCCGGCGCAAGGACCGGAGGGCACCCGGCCCGCCCCCCGTGCATATGGATCGTCACCCACCACCGCGGAGGATCACGATGATGTTTCGCATCACAGGCCTGCCGGCCGAATTGTTTGCCGACCTGTTCGCGCTATCGGATGCGGAGCTGGCAGCGCGCGGCGCGGTACGCCGGATCGCCGATGACCGGAACCCCGGCTATCCCTGCCGCATCAGCCTGACCGACTCGCAGGCGGGCGACGACCTTATCCTGGTCAACCACGAACATCATCCCGTCGATTCCCCGTACCGCATGCGGTACGCGATTTACGTGCGCAAAGGAGAACAGCAGTTCGATGCGATTGACACTATTCCCGACCAACTCCGCCTGCGCGGCCTGGCCGTGCGCGCGTTCGATTCCAAGGCGATGATGGTCGGCTGGGAACTGGTTGGAGGAGCCGAGTTGGAAACGGCGATCGAGCGACTGTTTGCTGATCCCCGAGCGGCGTACCTGCACATTCATTTCGCCGCGCCCGGTTGCTATGCGGCACGTGTCGATCGGGCTTAGGCCCGCCAACACGAGCTTATCGCACGCGAACGTGATGCTTCGCCGTGACAACGGATCGGATTGCGCCACGATTAAGCAAGGTGACGCGACGGTGCAGTAAGCGAAGGGTTAATCGGATGATGAAACATGCAGGCAGGGTCGTGCTGGTCGTGGGCAGCCTGGCGTTGCTGGCTGGTTGCGGGAACCGTCAGCCGAGCCGGGCGGCCGGCGGCGCCGGCGTTGGCGCCGGCACAGGCGCCGCGGTAGGCGCGATCGCCGGACCGCCGGGGGCGGCGGTGGGCGCACTTGTGGGCGCCGGCGTTGGCGCGGCCGGCGGCGCCGTCACCTCGCCACGGCAGGTCAATCTCGGCAAGCCGGTCTGGGACAACAATATGCACGTGGGCAGCGCAAACTATACCCCACCGCCCCAGTAAACCGGGGGCTGGCGCTTCGCTCGAGCAGGGCGTCTCAGGCAGAGCCGGCGACGTAAGTCTTCAGGCTCTCGACTTCGTATTCCTGTTCCATGATGCGGGCCTTCACCACATCGCCGATGCTGATGACGCCGACCAACCGGTCGCCATCCAGCACCGGCATGTGGCGGAAGCGGCCCACCGTCATTTCCCGCATCGCCTCCGCCACCGTCATGGCCGGTGTAGCGGTGCGCAGGGCGCGGGTCATGAGCTGACCGGCGGTCATTTCCAGCGTGCGCGATCCGTTCGCCGCGAGGCTGCGAACGATGTCCCGCTCGGTCACGATCCCGAGAAGCTGGCTGGCGTTGTCTTCGATCAGCACGGCTCCGATCTGGCGTTCCGCCAGGACTTGCGACACCTCGGAAATGCGCGCCGTCGGGCCGATGGTGACGACGTGACGCCCCTTATGGACCAGGATTGCTGCGATCGTCGTCATGCTGGCGTTCCCCTCGGATGCAAACCATTCTGCCTTCCTGCCAGCATGCGCCTATGGATGGGCGAGCGCAAAAAACAGCCGTGCGGTGCAGCAAGTTCCGCTCGCCAAGCCATTGCGGTTACGGGGTACCGAGCGCGGCCGCTGAGCGATGGCCCGGTTGGTGAAAATAGTTGGCCCGATAGAATTCGAGAATGAGGTCGCGATACACGGCCGGCCTGTGGAGCGGAGGGTTGTCCGTGCCGGTGCATGAGGGCAGGCACTCGATCAGCGTATCGGGGTCAGGGCCGTGAAAATAGGCAATGGAATAGCGGTCCGTGCCGGACTCGTTCAGCACGCCGTGCGGTGTCGAAAGGAACCGGTCATTCGACCAGCGCCGCATAATGTTGCCGAGATTGATCAGAAAGGTACCGGCGATTACCGGCGGCGGAAACCATTCGCCCGAGGGCAGGCGCACTGCCAGACCCGGCACGTCGGCGCGCGCCAGCGCCGTCATGAAGCTGTTGTCGGTATGCGGCGCCTGGCCGAACAGGTTGTCTTCGCCAGGGTCCTGCGGAGGGTAATGCAGGAACCGCAGATTGGCGTGCGGCTCGCGTCCGAAATGCGGAGCAAAGAAATCGGCCGGCATGTCCAGCGCCACCGCGAACGCCGGCAGCATGCGATTGCACAGATCGCAGAGCGCACGGAAATACGCGGCCATGTCTTCGCGCAGCCCGGGCAGATCGTCGGGCCACTGATTGCGTCCGCGCAGAGGTGTACCGGCGAGAACGCCAGGATGGTCCGGGCCGCGATCGTGGCTGATGAAAAAACTTTCGTTTAGGTTGGGACGGGTGGCCTTGTGCACAGTCGAGGCGCCCTGCACTGAAGCGTCCATGGGCAGATAGCCGATATTGTTCTGGTTCAAGCGCAGCGCGAGCTTCTGTTCCAGCGGCAAAGCATGAAACCGGCGGGAAGCCGCGAAGGCGCGGTCGATCAGCGGCTGCGGCACGCCATGATTGAGCGCATAGAAGAAACCCACCTTTTCGCACGCCTGCCTGACCTGGGCGGCGAGCCAGGGGAGCGCACCGCGTTCATTCGCGAAAAACGGGCCGTAGTCGATGATGGGGATCGCCTTAGCCGCTGCCTCGACATCTTGCACGGCGTGTTCTTTGAAGAGATGCATGGGATCCTCCCGCGGCAAGCCGGGAGTACACCACGGAACCCCGCAACGTTCCAGCACGATTGCAACCCGCTGCGAACTGAGGGAAGCTGGTGCTGTTCTCCACCCCAGAGGGTTTCATGACTCGCTCGCCAGTGCTGCTGCTTGCGTTTTGCCTGGGTTTTCTCCCGGTCGCATCCGATGCGCAGGTCAATCCGTTCCGCACCTCGCGCATCGGCAGCGGGTTGAGCGATCAGGACCTGCAAATGATGGGCGACGCCGGCGCGCGGCTTTATCAGCACGATACAGTCGCCGCCGGCGCGAAAGACCAGTGGTCGAATCCGGCTTCGGGCAACAGCGGCACCCTGACTGTGCTGCAAAGTTTTACACGGCATGGCATGGCCTGCCGCAAGGTAAGATACAATATCCACCTGCGTGCGCGCAGCACGCCGCGGTCCTATACCGTAAACTGGTGCAAGACGCCGTCCGGCGCCTGGAAAATAACCTGAACCGTGCGCCGTCACACCATCGTCATGGCGGCTTCCCCGTCAGGTAATCTCGGCTAGGATCGCCCGACCCTTTAGGGAGGCATCCCCATGTCCGGAACCAAGAACGGCAGAAGTCCTCGCTCGGTGGCCCTGGTCGGCCCCTATAGCAGCGGCAAGTCCACCCTGTTCGAAGCGTTGCTGGAAGCGGCCGGAGCGCCGGTGAAGCGGCCCGCCGATCCGCGCAACCGCCCCATGACGACCGAGCTCCGCATCGGCCACTGCCGTTATCTGGGCGACCCCTGGGCGGTGCTGGACTGCCCCGGCTCCATCGAGTTCGCGCACGAGACCGCCGCCGCGCTTGCCGTGGTCGATCTCGCCGTCGTGGTCTGCGAGCCGACGCCCGCGCGCGCCATAGCGGCTGCGCCGCTGATGAAGTGTCTTGCCGATCAGGGCGTCCCTCATATGCTGTTTATCAACAAGATCGACGCGCTGGACGGCGCCCTGCCCGACACGCTGGCTGCGCTGCAAGGCTACGCCAAGCGGCCGCTTGTGCTGCGCCAGGTACCGATCATGGAAGGCGAGGCCGTCGCCGGCTATGTTGATGTGGTGAGCGAGCGCGCCTGGCGCTATCGCAAGGGCCAACCATCCGAGCTCGTTCAGATCCCCGCGGAGATGCAGGACGCCCGCGGGGAAGCCCGCTCGAAGCTGCTGGAAACCCTCGCTGATTACGACGACGCGCTGCTCGAAAAGGTGCTGGAGGACATTCAGCCGAGCACCGAGGAGATTTACGGCGATCTCAGCAAGGACCTTGCCGCCGGCAGCGTGATCGAGGTGCTGCTCGGCGCCGCCGAACATGCGGGCGGGATCCGCCGGCTGTGGAAGGCGCTGCGCCACGACACCCCTGGCGTGCAGCAGACCAACGCGCGTCACGATATACCTGAACAGGGACCGCCGCTGGCACAGGTGTTCAAGACCGTGCACGCGGGCCACACCGGCAAGCTCTCTTATGCAAGGATCTGGCGCGGCGCCATCAAGGACGGACTCACCTTGGGCGGCTCGCGCCTAGGCGGCATTTATCACGTCAACGGCGGCGAACTCGCCAAAGCGCCCGAAGCCGAGGCCGGGGAGTTGGTCGCGCTCGGCCGGCTCGAGAGTGTCGCAACCGGCGCTACCATCTCCCCGGGCGCCAGCGCCGAACAACTCCCGTTCCCCGCCGCACCGCCGCCCGTCTATTCGCTGGCAATCGCCACCACCGACCGCAAGGACGACGTAAAGCTGTCGAGTGCGCTGCAGAAGCTGCGGGAAGAAGACCCGGCGCTGACCGTCGAGCACCATCAGGATACTGGTGAAACTGTCCTGCACGGCCAGGGCGAAATTCATCTCAATACTGCCGTGGCGCGGCTTGCCAACAATTACGCGCTGAAAATCACCACCCACAAGCCGCAGGTGGCCTACAAGGAAACTGTCCGCAGGCCCGTCCACCAGCACGGACGGCTGAAGCGGCAGACCGGCGGCCACGGCCAGTTCGCCGACGTGAAGATCGATATCAAGCCCCGCGAACGCGGCGCCGGGTTCGAGTTCATCGACAAGATCGTCGGGGGCGCGGTGCCGCGGAACTTCATCCCCGCTGTCGGCGAAGCGGCGGAAGAAGCGGCAAAGAAGGGCCCGTTCGGCTACCCCGTGGTCGATATCTCGGTCACGCTGGTCGATGGGCAGTTCCATTCGGTGGACAGCTCCGACATGGCGTTCAAGACTGCCACGCAGATCGCCATGAAGGAGGGTCTGGCCGCCGCCGATCCGGTGATCCTGGAACCGATCGACCAGGTGACGATTACCATCCCCAACGACTTCACCGCCCGGGCCCAGCGCCTGATCACCGGGCGTCGCGGCCAGATCCTTGGCTACGCCGAAAAAGAGGGCTGGCCCGGCTGGGACGATGTGGAGGCGCTGGTGCCGGAAGCGGAGCTGCACGACCTCATCATCGAACTACGTTCGCAGACTCAGGGGCTGGGCACTTACACGCGCCGCTTCGACCACCTTGCCGAGTCGCGCACCGAGGCTAAGCCGCGCGCGGCTTAGGTCGCAGGGGAGACAAACCCCTGCTTCAACCGGCTTGCATCCGCAGGCTGGCTGACGCAGAACCGGAGCCCGCCTTCTCCGGGCGGCAAGCTGCGTCCTCAGGAGACTGCCCAAACGTGAAGCGAACCGGCAGGCTGATCACCCGGCTCGACCGCTACATCTTTCGTCAGCTCTTCCTGGCCCTCCTCGCGGTGACCGGCGGGCTTACAGCGTTGATTTGGCTTACCCAATCGCTCCGATTCGTGGAGCTGGTGGTCAATCACGGGCTGTCCTTCGGCGTCTTCCTCGAACTGACGTCGCTGCTGATCCCGAGCTTCATCGCGGTAATCCTGCCGATCACCACCTTCGTGGTGGTGCAGTTCGTGTACCAGCGCCTGGCCGGCGATCGCGAGCTGACGGTGATGCGGGCTGCCGGGCTTTCCCCGTTCGCACTCGCCCGGCCGGCGCTCGCCCTTTCACTGCTTGCGATGGTCGCCTGTTACATACTTAACCTCTATCTCGTCCCGGCGAGCTTTCGCGAATTTCGCGACTTCCAGTGGGAGATTCGCAATAAGGTCGTCGCCTTCCTCCTGCAGGAAGGCGTGTTCACGCAGGTCAACCCCGATGTCACTGTCTATGTGCGCTCGCGCGATCCGGCCGGGGATCTGCGCGGCATCCTGATCGACGATGCGCGCGATCGCCGCCACGCTACCATCCTGGCTGAAAGCGGCCGCTTGGTTGAGGGGCCGCGCGGGCCGGAGGTGCTGCTGTTCCACGGCACTCGCGAGGAGATCGATCCGAAAACCGGCCGGCTGGACGTTCTTACCTTCCGGGAAAATGTGCTCGATCTTGCCGATTCCGCCCACAGTGAGGGTGCGCGGCCGCCGGACATGAGCGAAGTGTCGCTCGGGGCGCTGCTTGATCCGCATCCGGCGAACCCACGGGACGCGCCTAAGTGGGTCGCCGAGGGGCACAAGCGCCTCACCACCCCGCTCACCGCATTGTCGTTCGCCCTGGTTGCGCTCTTCTCGGTCCTCACCGGAGCATTTCGCCGCCACGGCAGCCTGCTGCGACCGCTCGGCGGCGTGCTGACCGTGGTCGGCCTGCTCGCGCTGGAACTGATGGTGCAGGACCTCGCGGCGCGCGACAACGCATGGCTGCCGCTCGTCTGGGTCGAGGCGATCATCCCGGCGTTGATTTGCGCCTGGCTGCTGTTCAAGCCGGACTCGTTCGGAGTTCTATCCTTCGTGACGACGCCGCCGGCGGATGCAACGAACCCGGCAGCATGACCCTCGCCGTCACTCTCTCGATCTATATCGCGCGTGCCTTCGTGGTCTCGGTGCTGGCCATGCTGGCCGCGCTCAGCGGCCTCGTGTCGCTGTTCGACTTCATCGAGCTGTTGCGCCGCTCGACCACTCACCCCGATGCCACGTTCGCGGTGGTTGCCGGGATTGAGGCCCTGAGGCTGCCTTACCTTGCGCTGCAGATTCTGCCCTTCGCCACCCTGCTCGGCGGGATGTTCTGCTTCTGGCGGCTGACCCGTTCATCGGAACTGATCGTGGCGCGCGCGGCTGGGGTGTCAGCCTGGGAGTTCCTGACCGCGCCGGTCGCCTGCGCATTGCTGATGGGCGTCTTTGCCACCACCGCAGTCACGCCGCTTTCATCTGCGTTGTTCGCTCGCGCCGAGACGCTGGCCAACACCTATCTCGACAGCAGCGGCGGGCCGCTCGCTTTGTCTAACGGGCAGCTTTGGCTGCGCCAAGCGGATCACGGGCTGGTGCCGCGTGGGACCGCGATCCTGCATGCGAACGACGTGTCGCTGCGCGGCAACAGGCTGAGCGCCCGGACGGTGACGGTGTTCCGGCTGAACGACGCCGATCAACTGCTCAGCCGGATCGAGGCGACGCGCGCCATTCTGGTGGGTCGCGACTGGACGCTGGACGATGCACGTACCATGCGGCCGGACACTACGCCCGATCCCCCGCGCACGATTCTGTTGCCGACCGACCTCACTGTGTCCCGGGTGCAGGAGAGTTTCGCCTCCCCCGACACGCTGTCAGTCTGGGAACTGCCCGGCTTCATAAGCCTGCTCACCCGGTCGGGCTTCTCCTCGATCCGACACCGCCTGCATTTTCAGGCATTGCTCGCGCTGCCGCTGTTCTGTGCCACCATGGCGCTGGTCGCCGCCGGATTTTCCATGCGCCCGGCGCGCCGCGGCGGTGTCGCGCGGATGATAGGCAGCGGCGTGGCCGCCGGGTTCCTGTTGTTCATGATCTCCAAAATGGCCGAGGAGTTTGGTCAGTCGGGCTCCATTCCGGTGATGCTGGCGGCCTGGGTCCCGGCGGCGGCAGGCATGATGCTGGCGCTCGCGCTGTTGCTGCACATGGAGGACGGATAGATGCCGAGTTGGCGCGGCGCCCGGGTTTGCGGCGCCGCGGCCGTATTCGCGATCGCCGCCCTGACATCGATCCTGACCGGCGGGCCGGCCGAGGGCCAACTCAGCGAGTTGCATACGAGCGGCCCGCAACCCAATGCCAATCAGCCGGTGACTTTCACCGCCGACAGCGTCGAGTATCAGCAGAACCAGCAGCTCGTGATCGCCAAGGGCCATGTCGAGGCTTGGCAGAACGGTCATGTCCTGCGCGCCGACGAGGTGACCTTCAACCGGCGAACCAATATCGCCACCGCGCGCGGCCATATCACGCTGATCGAGCCGGACGGTCAGGTGCTGTTCGCCGACGAAGCCGAGCTCAGTCAGGGAATGCGCGATGCCGTGCTGCAGGGAATTCGCGCACGACTGGCACAGAACGGCAAGTTGGCAGCCAATGGCGGGCGGCGCACCGCGGGCGTGCTCAATTCCATGTCCAAGGTCGTGTATTCCACCTGCAATCTCTGCAAGAAGAATCCCTACGCGCCGCCGCTATGGCAGATCCGGTCGAGAACCGCGACCGAGGACGCGCAGCATAAGAAGATCGAGTACACCGATGCCGAGATGCAGATGTACGGGATCCCAGTGGCCTACTTTCCGTATTTCTGGACCCCCGAGCCTACCTCCAAACGCACCAGCGGTCTGCTTGCACCGTCGCTCGGCAGCACTTCGCATATCGGCGTCTTCTACGCTCAGCCTTATTATTGGGTGATCGACGATCAGTCGGACGCCACCTTCACCCCTTTGCTGAGCAGCAAGGGCGGCCCGCAGATCGACGCGGAATACCGCCGGCGCTTCAATTTCGGCTCGATAACCGTGAACGGGTCCACCGGCTATTTCGAGCATGCCCTACAAGGCACGATCTTCGCGAACGGCCAGTTCAATCTGGACCCGACATGGCGCGCCGGCTTCAGCATCAACCGCGCGTCCTCGGCGGATTATGTGAACGATTTCAGCCTTAGCCACGACCTCGGGGGGCAGACAACCCTCCTGTCGAGCAACATCTTTCTGGAAGGCTTCGGTGAGGGCGCCTATTCGCGGGTGGATACGCGATTCTATCAGGGACTCACGAACACCATTATCGACAGCAAGCTTCCGCTCGTTCTGCCGCGGTACCAATACAGCTATTTCGGAGAACCCGACGCGCTCGGCGGCCGGCTTTCGGTCGATACCGGCTTGTTCAACGTGATCCGAAGCGACGGCACGGACACGCGGCGCGGCAACCTGGCTCTGGAATGGGACCGACCGTTCACCGGGCCGCTTGGCGACCTCTGGACCCTGAAACTGCACAATACCGCCGCCGCTTATAACGCCAACGACATGAACGAGCAGCCGAACTTCGGCAACACGCCGAATGTGAGCGATGCCCGCGACGTGCCGCAGGCCGCGCTTGACGGCCGGTGGCCGTTTGCGCGCGACTTCGGGCGCCTGGGGTACCCAGGTGATCGAACCGATGGTGGAATTCCTGGCCGGGCCCAACGAGGGCGACAGTCAAATCGACAAATACCCGAACGAGGACAGTCTGGATTTCGAATTCAACGACACGCGGCTGTTCGGTTTCAACCGGTTCGGCGGGATCGACCGGATCCAGGGCGGATCACGCGCCACTATCGCGTTGCACAGTGCCTGGTATATCGGGGGTACCGTGCTCGATGGCCTGGTCGGCCAGTCCTACAACACGCAACAGACCACGTGGCTGCCGGAAACCTCGGGGCTCAGGGACAATGTTTCCGACATTGTCGGGCATCTGAGTTTCACGCCTACGAGCTGGCTTGAACTCGACTTATCGGTTTCGTGTGGATCACCGCAATGGCGACATGCGGATGTCCGACGCCAGCGCCTCTGTCGGCGGGCCCCTGTTGCGGGTCGCCGTCGGCTACCTGTACACGACCGACAACCCCTATTACTACTACGACCAGGCGCCGCCCCCGCCGGCCGGGTCGGCCTATTACGTCGGACGCAACGAAATCACCCTCTCGGCCAATTCACGCTGGGGTGACTATCGGTTCGAACGGGTTTGCCCGCCGGGACCTGGCCCGCAACTCGATGGTGTCGGTAGGCGGCGATGCGATCTATGAGAACGAATGCGTTATCATGGATGTGAAGTTCTATCGGCAGTATACGGAGCTAAACGGCCAGAGTCAGTCCACGACCCTGCTGTTCCAGATCACCTTTAAGACCATCGGCACATTCGGCTTCAACGCGCTGTGAAACCAGGAACCCGCCCATGCCGACATCACTGACCCGAAGCATCCTCGCGTTGGGACTGGCACTTGTCTGCGCCGCCTCGGTGCACGCCGCCTTGCCGATGCGCCGCCCGGCCCCCCCCGCCTCGGTCCAGGCGATCCGGATCGTCGCCGTGGTGAACGGGCAGCCCATCACCAACGTGGATGTGGACAACCGAACCCGGCTCTTCGCCCTGGCGACCGGCTTCCCGATCTCGCCGGACATTCTGGACCGGCTGAAGGCGCAGATCACCCGCCAGCTCGTGGATGAGCGGCTGCGCATGCAGGAGATCGCCCGCGAGCACATTGTTATCACCGACAAGGAGCTTGCGGCCGCCATCGTCGGCATCGAGCAGCGCAACGGGATGAAGCCCGGCGGATTGCGCCATCAGTTGGAAACCGACGGGGTGAGTTTCACGACCCTTATCGATCAGATCCGGACCCAGCTCGGCTGGACGCAAGTCCTACGCCATAAGCTGGGGCCCAGGGCGATCCCGACGGATGCGGAAGTGGCGGAACAGCAGCGGTTGGAAGCGCAACTGGCCGGTCGGCCCGAGTATCACGTGAGCGAGATTTTCATCCCCGTGGAGGAGCGCGCCAACGCTGCCGACGCCCAGCGCTTCGCCGAAACGGTGATCAACGAGTTGCGTGCGGGCGCGCCCTTCCCGGTGGTGGCGGCGCAGTTCAGCCAGAACCAGTCGGCGCTGCAGGGCGGCGATCTCGGCTGGGTGCAGCCGAACCAGCTCGATCCGCAGGTCGCGCAACTGGTCACGCAAATGCCGCCCGGCGCGATCAGCAACCCGATCACGGTGCCGGGCGGTGTCGATATCGTCACGCTCTATGGCAAACGTGAGATCGGCAACGAAATGGCCACGGTGCTGTCGGTACGGCAGGTGTTCCTTCCCTTTACCGGCCAACTGAACCCGCAGGCGCCAACTCCGGCGCAGATACAGCTTCTGCAGAAGGCAAAGCAGATCAGCGCTACCACGAAAGGCTGTCCGGCGATGGAAGCGCTCGCCACCGAGCTGAAATCACCCCGGCCGGCGGACCCGGGCCCCGTCCGGCTGGAAAGCCTGAGTCCGCCCGCGTTCCGCGACATAATGGCGAAGCTACCGCCGGACACGGCGAGCCAGCCGATTGTCGCTCCTGACGGGATCGCCGTGATGATGATTTGTTCCCGCGACGAGCAGAACGTCGCCCAGCTCACGGCGAAAGAGATCAAGGAGCAACTGTTCTCGCAGCGGGTGGAACTGGAGTCGCGTCAGCTCCAGCAGGACCTGCGCAGCCAGGCACAGATCGAGATCCGCGCCGGCGGAACCGCATAACGGTCTCTTGGGCCATTGGGAGCCGCCGCTCCGCGAGGTCATCGCACGGCACCACCTTGCGGCGCGACGCACGCTGGGTCAGCATTTCCTGTTCGACGGCAACCTGACGGCGCGGATCGTCCGCGGCGCGCAATACCTTGCCGGCCGCCACGTCATTGAGGTCGGGCCGGGCCCCGGCGGCCTCACCCGCGCCCTGCTCGACAGCGATGCCGCCGACGTCACCGCCATCGAGGTCGATCCGCGGGCCGCAGCCGCCATCCAGGAGCTGGCGGCGCAGTCCGGCGGGCGGCTCCGACTGATCGAGGCGGACGCGCTTGGCCTGGAGTTGAGCGCGCTGACCCTGCCGCCAAGGGCAGTCGTTGCGAACCTGCCCTATAACATCGCCACGCCGCTGCTGGTCGGCTGGTTGCGGCAGGCCGCCGCGTTCGAGCGTCTTACGCTGATGTTCCAGGCCGAAGTGGCGGAACGCATCTGCGCGCCGGCGAATACGCCGGCTTACGGTCGTCTCTCCGTGCTGACGCAGTGGACCTGCGCGACCTCCATCCTGCTGCGCGTCCCGCCGGCGGCGTTCGTACCGCCGCCAAAGGTATGGTCCGCAGTCGTCCGGCTCGTGCCACATCAGGTGCAGCCCGCCCCGGCATTGTTCGACACGATGGAACGCCTCACCGCGGCGGCTTTCGGCCAGCGGCGCAAAATGCTGCGCTCGGCCCTGCGGCCGCTCGGCGGAGAAGCGCTGCTGACCGCGGCCGGCATTGCCGCGGAACGGCGGGCCGAGACGCTGACCATCGCCGAATTCGATCGCTTGGCGCGATTGCTGGCCGCACATGGCCGAGCGTGACGTTCGAAAACCAGCAAGTTTCGTTCCTCGGCGGTTCCCTCCTTTCCAGGACACGTCTTCATCGTCCGGACGGAGTGGCAGGGCTTGCGTGAGCGGCTGCAGATGGAGCGCGTTAACGCGGGCGGACCCAGTTCGCGTATCGCTTGGCACTCCAGCCTGCTTCAGGTGACCGCATCGGAGAGAATGACATCGCTCGCCTTCTCGCTGATTACGTAAATCGGGGTGACGATGAAATAACCCGGGATACGCGGAAACACCGAGGCATCGACGATCCGCAGCCCTTGCGTTCCATACACGCGAAACCGGCTATCGACGACAGCGTAGGGATCGGAAGAGACGCCCATTTTGTTGCTGCAGGACGCGTGATGACCCCAGGCCTGGTCAGCGACGAAGCGGCCTAGCTCGGCGGCCGAGCGGATCGAAGCCCCAGGAATTACCTCCTCCACCGCCGGGCCGCCGGGGCGGTACATCGAGGCGCTCAAACCGCGTGCATACTCGATACCTGCGACAACTGAGGCAAGGTCCGTTCCCTCGGAGTCGGAACCCTCGGAAAAATAGCGGAAATCAATTATTGGGGGGTCGCGCGGATCGGGAGAGCGCAGCGTGACGCTACCCGCTGTGTTCTGCGTATAGGCCTTCAGGATCACCCAGCTGAAAAAATCCTTGTCCCTGATGGCCTGAGAATAACCCGGATAATAGCCCCGGAAACATCCGGGCACCCCGAACACGAATAGGTCAGCAATGCGGCGGGACGGAAACGAACGATGAATGATCCCGAGCGCCGTTCCGTTCGTCGCATACGGACCTCCCCCGTTGAGCCATTCAGCATAACACGGATCGGTCGATCCGGAGTTTGAGGGCAATTCGAACCGGCAGGGTGCGAGCAACGGGAAGTCACGCCGCATTCGACTAACGACCGAAATCTCATACCGATCTTGCAGGTTCTGTCCCACTCCGGGACGGTGCGCGATGAGTGGGATCCCGAAGCGTGTTAGCTCCTCTGCTGGTCCTACCCCCGACAGCTTCAAAATTTGAGGGCTGTTGAAGGCGCCCGCGGCCAGGATCACCTCACGAGTGACCCGAAGCTGCCTCCGTGGTACGGGTTCCGGACCGGACCGCGCCGCGCCAGGATCAGCGCGGTAGAGGTGAGCGCCATCCAGAAATTCTACGCCTACGGCGCGGACCCCGTCAAAAATAATCCGTGTGACCAGTGCATGCGTCTTTATCAAGAGGTTGTTCGGAAGTGCCTTTGCGGTGGCCTGAAGGTATTCCCGCGTTCCGGCCCGTCGTGCTCGGTCAACCGAGACGGGGATGTTGTAAATACCCGAACGTCCGTCGCGTTCAGCTCGCCAGTCATTCGGGTCAAGTCCGGCCGAAAGCAGCGGTTCCCAAAGTGCCGGGAAACCTGCTGCGAGTACGGCATCTGCGACGATTTTTCTGAGCTGAGCGTCGCGGGCGAGCAGCAGGGGATTGTTGATCTGCGTGGGGAGCCAACCCTCAAAGCCATGACGACCGAGGTCGAACGCCGAGTTTAACGCCCCGCCGCAGTAGCCGCACCGCTCTAGCTTTTCGAAGTAGCGCCGCATGTTCTCACCGCGCCAGGAACTCATCACCCGTAAGTTCAGCAATGTCGTCCCAATCAGCGGCGTTAGCGGTGACCGTGATCATCGCATGATGAGCAGTGCAGCCACCAAGTGTGCCGGCACGAGGATAGAAAATACCATCCTCGATAGGGACGAATTTGCTGTCCCGTGACTGCTGCGCCTGATTTGCATAATGTCGGACGTAATAGGCCCAGGACAACGCCGGGTCTTCGGTGGCGAGCGGATGAAATGCTGGAACGCTGTAGAGCGGCCCTTCATCCGAACCGCCGGCCTCGATCAGGACCACCTTGTGGCCGGCGCGGGCCAGATTGGCGGCGACCGGCCCACCACCAGCTCCGGAGCCGATGACCACATATTCCACCGGTGCGGACTTGGATACCGGAGTTCCGGTAATTTGGATATCAGATGAACCCGAGTTCCGGATACAGCCGCTTAGGGCAGCCATGAACCCGGTCGCCGCCGCCGCGACACTCCGGCGAGATATCCGAGCAGAGCTCGACAGAGTCGGTACCCGCGCCATGGCAGCCCGGCCGGTCAGAACATTTTAAGGAACGCGATCAGGGCGCCCTTGTCCGCATCGCTCAATTGAGCCCCAAAGTAATGTCCCCGGTTCACCACGTAATCCGGGCACTTGCTGAGCTCGAAGAGCGGTTCTGATAAGTTAGCGAAAACTTGTATCTGCTGTTCATCGCTGGAGTTGGCGGGGAGCGCCTTCAGGTCAAACACCGCGCGCACCAGAACACCAATGAGTTTCGTATCGTGCGCCGCGCGCTGCACCGGATCATCGGTCTCTGCCACAAGCCGCAGATTTGCGATCAGGTCCACCGGCGTCCCCTTCGGAATGGGCCCGATCTGCAGCCCGCCCTGGCCGTCAAACAAAGCGGGGTTGATTAGGCGGGCAATTGCTTCTGACCGGCGAACAAATTCAGGAAGATAGCCGGCCGGTATCCGAAGATAGCTCGTGGCCGTCGTGCGATCTATTACGCCCGGGATGCTGTTGCCAAGGATTGGATCATGGTCCCGGCGCTCCGGCCACAGCATCTGGGCGATCGAGCTGTTGAACGAGGACATGCGCGCCGCGACGGTCGGGCTCGGGTTGAACGGCCCAACACTGTTGTTCAGCAGGAAAGGAGCCGTGGACCAAATGCTGATCAGGCTTGGAACACGCGTATATCCGACACCCCCTGCTGGCATTGAGAACGGGCGCGGACGCCCAGTGAACGGGTCGTAAACTGTAATATCCCCAACCGGAGGAAGCTCCTTGTAGCTTTCTGAAGAGAAGTTATCCCAAATGCGGTCGCGGATCGAGTTGGTAGCGAGCGGGCTGCACGCGTTCGTTTGCAAGAGTGTGACCGGTATTCGCATGTCATTCGACAGATAATTATTGTCTAGGAAGTCAGGGGCGAGGACTATCGGCCGCATCTGCCGCTTGAAATCTTCGGTCTCTGTCCAGTTCCAGTACCGCGTGAAGCAGGTCAGGTACCCAGGGCCGATGCAAGCGCCTGGATCTGCCCCTGCCGGCGCCTCAGGCGCCTTGCTCGAATGGCAGCGTGCGCAATTTTCTGCGAACACTACCTTGCCCCGATACAACGTTGCCGCGTCCTGGTTCAGATAAGACGCGCCGCCAGGCGCGTCCCGGAGCTTGTGGGTATAGGATGCCTTGATCAGGAACAGCGCCATATCGGGCGTCTGCAACTCGGTCGCCTTCCAGTAACTCGAATTGGCATCAAGATCGGCGATCCGTATTGGACTTTGTGGTGTGCCGCCCACAATGGGTGTGAAATGCCGCGTCCACTCTTCACTGAAAAGCCCGATGTTGACATAAACTCGGTTCAGGGCACCCAAGGCCCCTACCGAGTCGGATCCATCCTTGAGGACATGCGGCGTCCACACGGTGTTGGGCGGCCGGAAGAACTGCACGAGCGGCCCCGAGCTGACGTAATCGTTGAACTGTGCATTCTGTAGCGCGCCAGCAGCCAGCGTCTCGTGTCCCCACCGCAATGCCGCCCCAAGCCGAGGCCAGACATTGTAGATCGCATTCATCGTCCGCGGATTATTGATGTAGTCGGTCGCCACAAGGGACGTATCCAGTGAGCCTGGCCGGGCAGTATGAAGTACTTGATAGAAATAATTTGAAGGATCCGCGGCCCAGGAAAATATCCGGTCAACCCAGAAATACTGCGCGCCAACCAACGAGCTCAGGTTCTCCCAGGCCGGGTGTTCAGGATCCGACGGCGGACGATCGGGGTTGGGTCCCACATGGCAGAACGCGCAGGACATGCCGACGCGGTAAGGCCGCACGAGGCTTTTGGAATTGTAGTAACTCGGATCGGTGTAATAGCGGACAGGGTCCCAGTTGCGAGCCGCAGCAGCGTCGAAATCGGGATTAGGAAACAGGCGCAATCCTACGACCCCGGTCGCGTAACCGTAATACGAACCCACGGGTAGGCCATTCTTACCGCGCGCACCGATCGCGACACCCGGATACTTCTGCTCATTCTCAAATGGATCTGCCGCGCAATCGGGTCGCCTGACGTCAAGCCACAATCCATAACGCTGCGGGTTCGGCCCCGTGGCTTTCTCGAAGCAGGGCTCGTTCACCAGACCCAGGTAGTTCCAACGATTGTCGCGGCTGGATTTCAGGCCCGGATAGGAAGACAGTATCTTCAGAAGATCAAAATTACCGAACGTATATTCTGTCACTTCGTTCCAGAGTCGGTCATCTCCTCCAGTCCAGACCAGCCAGGTATCCCGACCTTTGATTTCCTCAGGGGTTAATGGGAGCCCTCCGTCCATTGCACGGAAGTAGTCCTCATCCGCAACTGGAAATGATGTAACATGTCGCCCGGCGATGGTCGCCTCATCGGGAATGGCTTGAGTGACGGGTGTGCTAGAGCAGGAGCCAACCAGCAATGCGACTGCGAGCAGGCTCGACAGTGTCCCAGTCGGTGGACGCCGCATTGTACGCCCCATACCGCTTCCGCGCAAAACATTGGTCCAGAGAAACCGGTAATTCGCCGGGCTGTCTCACGCAAAACATTACGGGCTGGTTCACGAAAACGTGACCCATTGCATCCCGGCTGCCGTTCGTAACTCCGACATCGATCGGGCGCACCAAAATCGGCGCACTCGCGAGCAGAACGTGAGTCGTGGACAGGCGGAATAAGGCCCGCTCGATCAAACGCTTCGAGTTGCGCCAGATAGGTACCATTGCTTTGCGCGTTCCCACTGAGGGCTGTCGGCACGGGTACAACACCCGGGAATAGTCCTGTCCGCCTGGCGTCTTTCCTTCGCAGCGCCGACCATATGCAACCGGCCGCCAAATCGCCCGGTGGCCCCCGGCGGGCTGGGGGCTACAACTGACCTCGCATGGGCCCGGATCACAGACGTGAGCCGCGGTTCAAGCGGCCGTGGATCGGCTACTGGGGAGCAATGATGCCGGCGCTTGCGAGACTGGAGGAGAATATCCCGGCTTTGCGTCGTTACGCCTGGACATTGCTGCGCAATTCGAGCGACGCCGACGACCTGGTGCAGGACTGTCTGCTGCGCGCCATCGACCGTATCGGCACGCTCAGGAACGAACGTGAACTCAAGCCTTGGCTGTTCACAATTATGCATAACCTCTACGTCAGCCGCTGGCGGCGCATGAAACGCCGCACCCAGGTAACGGCGGACAACGTCGAGGCCGATCTTGCCGTACCGCCATCCCAGCCGGCCAGCGCGGACATACGGGACGTCCTGCGCGGCCTCGAGACCCTGCCCGAGGAGCACCGCCAGGTCATTCTTTTGGTCGCTGTAGAGGGCTTTCAGTACAGCGAAGTGGCCAGCCTGCTCGGGGTTCCGATCGGCACGGTGATGTCGCGCCTGAGCCGCGCCCGGGACCGGCTGCGCGATTTCGCTGAAGGACGCGAACGGCCGGCGTTGCGGAGGGTGAAATGACCGCTCCGATCGGCGAGGACGATCTGCACGCGTATGTAGACGGGTTCCTTGATCCCGGGCGGCGCTCCGTTGTCGAGCGCTATCTCGAGGAGCATCCGGAGGCGGCGGCGCGGGTCGCCGGCTGGCAGGCGGCGAGCCAGGCATTGCGCGACGCGCTCGCCTGGAAAGCGCGGGAGCCAGTCCCGGCCGGGCTCAGTGTCGCTCGGCTGCTGGAGATGCGCGCCGGGCGGCGCGGCTGGGCGCGCTGGCAAATGGCGGCATCCATCGTGCTTGCCCTGGTTCTCGGCGGCGGCGCGGGTTGGTTCGCTCATGGTCCGAGCGGGCCGCAGGGCATCATGTCGGTCGGCATGGAAGCAGTCGCCGCGCAGCGCGTGTTCGCAACCGATCCCATGCACCCGGTTGAGTTCGGCACCGAGCACGAGGCCCAAATGGTCAACTGGCTGTCCGACCGGCTCGGCCGGTCAGTGTCGCCGCCGGACCTCTCCAAATCCGGCTATCGGCTGATCGGCGGCCGATTGCTGGCGACGCAACAGGGGCCAGCCTGTATGTTTCTCTACAGCAATGCGCGAGGAGATCGCATTACGCTGTTCATCCGCCCGATGGAGCAGCGGGGCATGAATACGCCGATGCAGCAGGTGCACGGCAACGACGCCACTGGTTTCGTCTGGGCGCATGACGGGCTGGGCATCAGCGTGATCGGCAGCGAGCCCATGCCTGTCTTGCATACCGTCTCTACCCAGGTATGGCACGAGATGTAATATCAGCGGCCCGAACTCCGCGCAGCGATGGAGCCTGATCCGAACCGAACGTTTGGCGCAGCGTGACACATTCAACACGGAGCTCGCCGAGATCGCAGAGCATCTACCCTGATGCCCAACCCAATGATCTGTTCGGTCCACCGCCACCGGCCTGGATGATCCCTGTTTCTCCGAGATCGCTGCGTTCTCGGTTATCTCTGTGTCGGACCGACAATACCAGCCCGCACCACACGGCCAACCTTGGGTACGTGCTGAAGCATCGGGGCCTCGGCTTACCAAGGTGGGCGCATTTCACCGCTGCACCAGGCGATCCAGACGCAGCCGCTGACGATCGTCCGTCAACCGTGCCATCGCCAGATACACCACCGCGACGGCCGCGAGCCCGCTCCCGCCGGCTAACAGGAAGATCAGCAGGATCTGGTATTTCGCCGCCTCCAGCGGGTCCATCCCCGCCAGGATCTGCCCGGTCATGATCCCGGGCAGCGTCACGATCCCCGCCGCCGACATCGTGTTGATCACCGGCACCAAGGCCCGCCTCACCGACGCCCGCACCAGGCCCCGGGTCGCCTGCGCATAGCTTGCCCCCAGCGCGAGCTGCGCCTCGATCGCCGCCCGCTCGCGCACCACCCCGCCCAGCACGCCATCGAGCGCCAGGCTCGCCCCGTTCAGCACATTCCCCAGCACGATGCCCGCGAGCGGGATCGAATAGCGTGGATCGAACCACGGCGTCGGTCGAATTGCGGTGGTCAAAGCCAGGATCGAGGTGAGAAAAGTTGCAAATGCAACCGCCGAGGCGCCGACCGCGAGATTGCCAAATCGAGTCAGCCGCTGCTCCGGTCGCGCCGCCACTTCGCGTCCGGCGATCGCCACCATCACCAGGATCACGCCAAGCGTCAGCGCCGGCGAAGACACCGCGAACACCGCACGCAAAATCAAGCCCACAACAACGAGCTGAATCACCATCCTCGCCGCCGCCCAGGCGAGCTGGCGATGCAACGCGAGCTGCAGCCACACCGACAGCGCGCCATCCACCAGCAGCAGCACCGCCGCGATCAGCAGGTCCGGCCAGGAGAGCAGGATTGGTTTCATACCGCCGTGAGCCGGCGCGCCTGCATCCGAAACCGCCGCGACCCGAGCCGCTGCGCCTGCTCCAGATTGTGCGTCACCGCCACGATCGCGGTGCCGGCGCTCAGCCGCTCGCCCAACAATTCCTCCACCAGCCCGGTCGAGTCCTGATCGAGCGCGGCGGTCGGCTCGTCCAGCAACAGCACCGGAGACCCAAGCGCCAGCGCGCGGATCACCGCCATGCGCTGGCGCTCACCGGTCGAAAGCTGAATCACCGGTGCACCCAGCAACGGTTCCGCAAGATCGAGCAGCGGCATCATCTCCCGCAGGCGGGCGAGTGCCGGGCCCGGGAAATGGTCCCTGACTCGCTCGGCCCACCAGCCCGGTTCGGCCGCGTTATAGACCACCTGCTGCCGCCAAGCCGGCGCCGGCCAGCTCTGCCGCTCCCGCCCATCCAGCAAAACCTCTCCCTCGTTCGGGTCGAGATCGGCGATCATGCGCAGCAACAGGCTTTTGCCGGCGCCGGACGGACCGGTGATGGCGATGCACTCGCCACGCTCCACCGCAAGGTCGAACGGGCCAGCCAAGCTGCTGCGCAGTCCGCGTAATTCGAGCAGGGCCATCGGAATGTCCTGGATCAGAGACTTGCCTTCTCATTGCGAGTGCAGCGAAGCAATCCGCGTTCAAGCGGCGAATGCCGTCCGAAAAGCCTCAAGCGCAGTCTCCACGTCGCCGGAGGCGAAGGCCTCGATGCAAACCGCACCGCAATAGCCCATCTCCCTGAGCGCCTTCGCGACACCCGCGTAATTGATTTCGCCGGTACCCGGCTCCTTGCGCCCCGGCACGTCGGCCACCTGGATCTCGCCGATCCAGGGCAGAGAGGCGCGGCAAAGTTCAATGAGGTTACCTTCGCCAATCTGCGCGTGATACAGATCAAGGTTCAGCCTGAGCCCCGGACGATCGATCGACGACACCAGCGTCAGTGTGTCACGGGCAAGCGCGAAGGGCACGCCAGGGTGATCGACCGGAAGGTTCAGGTTCTCGAGCATGAACACCACACCCTGTTCTTCAGCCAGATCGGCAATCCGTGCGAGCGTATCGCGCGCCTTCAGCCACATCGCTCCGGTAACGCTTTCGCATGGGGTGACGGGTGCCCCTCCTTCGTCCAAGCCGGTGCCGTGAAGGTTGAGCCGAGCCACGTTCAGCCGTTTGCCGACCTCGATGGATTGCCGCGCCGTGGCCAGAAGCTCTTCGGCGCCGCTGTCGTCCGCCAGGCGCCCCCGCAGATACCCAGTCATGGACGAAAACGTCGCCCCCGAGTTTGCCAGCATACGAAGGTCGTGGTTCGTCCAGTTCCAGATACCGCACTGAAAGCCCATTTCTGTCAGGCGTCGCAGGCGCCAGTCCATGGACTTGTCCAGCCAGAGCATCTCAGCGCATGCAGCAAGGGAGAAGGGCATGGACATCGCGTTCGAAGCCTTATGGCGAGAGGCAGGCACGGGTACGAAAGGCGAGCGTTCTTGCATACCACCGTCTCGATCGAGACGCTGACCGGGCTAGGCCGCGTGGACAAAGTTGATCCACTGTCGAATGGAGGCCAGCATGGCGAAGCCGACGAAGCTGCTGGCTGTATGATCGTAGCGGGTAGCGACGCGGCGGCTGTTCTTGAGGCAGTTGATGAAGCGCTCGATGCGGTTGCGCAGGGCATAGAGGGCGCGGTCGACCGAGTGCTGAACGCGGCGGCTCTTTTTGGTGGGGATCTCGGGCGCTGCGTGCCGCGCCCGAACGTCCTCGCGGATGGCATCGCTGTCGTAGCCGCGATCGGCCAGCAGCACTTCGGGGTCAATATCGTGCTCGGCCATCAGATCGGCATAGACGGTGCTGTCATGGGCTTCGCCGGGCGTTAGAAGGAGACCGATCGGAAGACCCTCAGCGTTGGCCCGAAGGTGGATCTTGGTCGAGAAGCCGCCGCGCGAACGGCCAAGAGCCTGTTTCTGAGTCCCCCCCTTCCACCCGCTGCGCAGTGGTGGGCGCGGACGATGGTGCTGTCGATCATCTGTAGCGCGTCGCCGCCGCCACCCTCGGCGAGAGCGGCCAGCATCAGGTCCCAGAGCCCACTCACGGTCCAGCGGCGGAACTGGCGATGGACCGAGTTCCAGTTGCCCAGCTCCTCCGGCAGGTCACGCCAGGGCGCGCCGGTGCGGGTGATCCAAAAGATCGCGTCCAGCGTACGCCGATGGTCTCGTGGCGGGGCCCCCGAAGCGGCCCGCTCTCGGTTACGAACGGTTCGAAGAACCCCCATTCGTCATCGCTCAGCCGCCCTCGGATCACCGCTGATCTCCCGCATGAAGATCAGCGTCGAATCACACCGCGCCGCGTCGGGGGAATCCCCCTTCGCTTTGTCCACACGCTTCGCCAACCGCGGGATGGCCGCTAACACGCCCGCACGATGGCCAACGTGGTAGTGGGGGCCGAGTTTAAGAGCATCTGCCTTCGCCACAGAAGGCGCGTGGCGAAGCGTGCGCTCGTCCTGGGGGGATACCGCCTCAACCTCCGAGCTTCGCCAGCAGCCGCACGTGCGAGCGAATGCCGCGATGGAAGCATTTCTGCTCGAATTTCTCGTTCCGACTGTGAACCTGATCGTCGTTGAGGCCGAAGCCCATCAGCAGGCTGTCGATCCCCAGCACCCGCTTGAATGACGACACGACCGGGATCGACCCGCCGCTCCCCATCAACACGGCCGGCTTGCCGAACTCCTCCGCCAATGCCGCCTGCGCCAGTTTCATCCAGGGCGAGTCCGTCGCTACCTCGATGCCCGGCGAGCCGGTAAAGGCTTCCACCTGTATCTGCGCGTCCGCTGGTACATGCTCCGTCAGGAAGCGACGGAAGCCGTCGACCACCTTCTTCGGGTCCTGCCCCGGCACCAGCCGGAACGAAACTTTCGCGAACGCCTCCGAGGCGATCACCGTCTTGGAGCCCGGCCCGGTATAGCCGCCCCAGATGCCGTTGATATCCGCGGTCGGCCGCGCCCATAAGCGCTGCAAAGCGGGGCGCCCATGCTCGCCGACGGGATATTTCAACCCGATATCGCCGAGAAACGCGGTTTCGTCGAAATGCAGCGACTCCCATTGCGCCGCCTGCGCGTTGGTCGGCTCCTTCACCCCGTCATAGAAGCCGGGGAGCTGAATTCGCCCATCGGCATCGTGCAGCGCACCCAGCGCAACGCAGAGCGTGTTGATGGGGTTGAGCGCCGAACCGCCATACAGCCCCGAATGCAGGTCTCGGTTCGCCGCGCGGAGCGTCACCTGCGTATAGGCCATGCCTCGCAGCCGCGTGGTGATCGCCGGGGTGTCGATGTCCCACATGCCGGTATCGCTGATCAGCGCGAAATCGCCCGCGAGCTCGGCGCGATTCGCCTCCAGGAACGGTTCGAGGTTGCGGCTGCCCACCTCCTCCTCGCCTTCGATCACCGTGGTTATGCGCGCCGGAATGCCGCCGCCCGCCTGTTTCCAGGCACGCAGCGCTTCGATGAACATCATCGTCTGGCCTTTGTCGTCCACCGCGCCGCGGGCGACGAAACGCGGCCCGCGTGGGCCCTGGACAAGCTGGGGCTCGAAGGGCGGGCTCTTCCACAGCTCCAGCGGATCGACGGGCTGCACGTCGTAATGGCCGTAGAACAGCACGTGCGGCCCGCGATACCCGTCCGGCCCGGGATGATGGGCCACCACCACAGGGTTACCCGCCGTCTCCCGCAGGCTCGCGCTGAACCCGAGCCCGGCCAGTTCGCCGCACACCCATTCGGCGGCCCGGCGAACATCCCCCTGATGTGCGGGCTGGGCGCTGATGCTGGGGATGCGCAGCAGCACGAACAGCCGCTCCCGCAACTCGTCGACCCCAGCATCCACGTGGTTCAGCACGGCATCGACGGTGTTGGACTGAATGACGGCCATTTCGATCTCCGGGTGTTCGTCCGATTGTCGCTCGGGCGACGCGGTTGCCTCAAGAGCGACCCCTGCTGCTTGCAAGCGCAAGCCCCTGCCCCTACACCGCTTGTGGAGGAAACGGCATTGCGTCAGATACTGGAGCGGCGCATCGACCAAGCGCTCGGGCGCGTCCCGGCCGACCTCGTCCTGCGGAACGCCCGCCTTCTCGATCTCGTCACCGGCGAGTTGCATGCGGGCGACATCGCCATCTCCGGCGACACCATCGTCGGCACGCGCGAAAGCTACCGCGGCATGGAGGAAATCGATGCCGGGGGCCGCATCGCCGTTCCCGGCTTCATCGACAGTCACGTCCATTGCGAGAGCACGCTCGTCGTCCCGGGTGAGTTCGATCGCTGCGTGCTGCCGCGCGGCACCACGACAGCAGTCTGCGACCCGCACGAGATCTGCAACGTTCTCGGACGCACTGGACTTCGATATTTCCTCGACAGCGCCGTCGTCACCGTCATGGACTTGCGGGTGCAGCTCTCTTCGTGCGTTCCGGCTACACCGCTCGAGACCTCCGGCGCGCGGCTGAACGCCGATGACCTGCTGCCATACCGTGACCATCCCAAAGTGATCGGCCTGGCGGAGTTCATGAACGTGCCAGGTGTGCTAAACAAGGATCCCGATTGCCTCGACAAGCTTGCGGCCTTCAGCGGCCAGCATATCGACGGCCATGCGCCCTTGCTCTCCGGCCGAGCGCTGAATGCCTATCTCGCCTGCGGTGTTCGGAACTGCCATGAAACCACAGGCCTCGCTGAAGGGCGCGAAAAGCTCACGAAAGGCATGCAGGTGCTGATCCGCGAAGGCACCGTATCGAAAGACCTCACAGCACTGGCGCCATTGATCGACGATCTCGCGTCGCCTTTTCTCGGACTCTGCACCGATGACCGCAACCCGCTCGACATTGAGGAAGAAGGCCATCTCGATCATCTGGTGCGGCGCGCGATCACCCTCGGAGCCTCCCCGGTCGCCGTATATCGCGCCGCAAGCTGGTCCGCCGCGCGCGGCTTCGGCTTGCGCGACCGTGGCCTGATCGCGCCCGGTTATCTCGCTGATATCCTGCTGCTCGATGATCTCGCATCGTGCTCGATCAGCCTTGTGCTGCGGCGCGGCCACCCTGTCAGCGCGGACTCCTTCCCCGACCGTGTTCTGCCGGCTCCGCCCGGCGGCAATACGATGCATCTCACGCCGGTCACCGCGGCGAGCTTCGCTCACCCGGCTGCCGGGCCATCGACACCGGTGATCGGCATCATTCCCGGCAAGATTCTGACCGAGCACCTGCACGCCGACCTGCCCTATCGCGACGGTCAGCGACACGCCGATCCGCCGCGCGATCTGCTGAAGGTCTGCGTGCTGGAACGTCACGGACGCAACGGCAATATTGGGCGCGGCTTCGTCAAAGGTTTCGGCCTGCGTGACGGCGCGCTCGCATCCTCGGTCGGCCATGACAGCCATAATGTCTGCGTCGTCGGCGCAGGTGACGACGACATGGCGCTTGCAGTCAACCGCCTGATCGAACTCGGCGGCGGCTTCGTCGCTGCGCGTGACGGGCAGGTACTGGCGGAATTACCACTGCCCTTCGCCGGGTTGATGAGCCTCGATCCATTCGAGACGGTACGCACTCGCCTCGAAACCTTACGCGACGCCGTGCGCGCAATGGGTTGTCCGCTGCCGGAACCGTTCCTGCAACTCGCCTTCCTGCCGCTGCCCGTCATACCGCATCTGAAGATCACCGATCGCGGCCTCGTCGATGTTGACCGCTTCGAGCTGATTGCGGGTTAGACTTTAGACTAGCTGATCACAGCCCAGCCGAAATCGAGCCGGAGGATCGCGCGCGCGCAGGCCTGGGCGCGCGGGACCAGGCTGTCCAGCCGCAGGAACTCATCCGGGCTGTGCGCTTTCCCGCCCACCGGGCCGACGGCGCAGATCGTGGGCGCACCGACCGCGGCGGTGAAGCCGGAATCGGCGCAACCACCGGTGAACTCCCCGTCTGTTGCGAAGCCGCTATCGGCGGCGGCGGTCACATATAGGTTGAACAGCCGCTTGGCCGTTGCGCTCTGCGCCATCGGCAGGAATTCGCCGCGAACGGTCAGCTCCGCGGTGGTGCCCGGGACGTAGCTCTGCTGCACGATCCGGCCGATCCGCGCCATGGCGTCTTCGCGGTCGGGTGGGGAGATATAGCGCAGGTCGATTTCACCCTCTGCCCAGGGCGCCACGGTGTTGACGCTCTGTCCTCCGCGCACCAGCCCAACATTCAGCGTCACGCCGCGGTCGAGATACGTCAGCGCGTGAATCGCCTGGATCTTGCGGGCCAGCTCCTCGATCGCACTGATCCCGGCGGTGAAGTTTCCGCCGGAATGCGACGCCTTGCCGATGATGCGCATCTGCATGAACACGCCGCCCTTGCGGCCGGTGACGACGTTACCGGAGACGCGGCCCGGTTCGCTGTTGAATACGGCACGGGCGCGGCGTGCCTCTGCCTCGATAACCGTGCGGCCTTCCGGGCTGCCGATCTCTTCGTCGCCGGTGAACAGTCCGACCAGCGGGGCGGGCGCGCCGCCGAATTTCACGAAGGCGGCGAGCACAAAACAGTTCATCACTAGCCCGGCTTTCATGTCCGCAACACCGGGGCCGTAAGCAATGCCGTCGCTTATGGCGAACGGCCGGCGGGTCACTTCGCCGTCCGGAAACACCGTGTCGCGATGACCCATCAGCACGACATTCCCGCCGGCATTGCTGGTCGGTCCGTCCCAGGGAACGGCCGCACGCAGACAATCGCCGTGCCTCGGCTGCGGGATGGTTTCAATCGGTATGTCATGCGCCTTGAGGAATCGCTGCACCGCGGCGCCGACCGCGTCTATACCGGGTTTGTTGTAGCTGCCGCTGTCGATATCCACCAGTTCGCGCAAAAGCGTGATCATCGCCTCCTGCTGCCCCGCAAGCCAGTCGGTGATCTGCTGTTCCGTCGCTTGCGGCATCTTGTGTCCTGGACCAGGAGGGGGACCGCGGGCACTGGTGGGTGCGACTGGGATTGAACCAGTGACCCCCGCCGTGTGAAGACGGTGCTCTCCCGCTGAGCTACGCACCCCACCCACGATGGCGGCTTGATAGGCGGCGCCCCCGGCCCGGTCAAGCCGTCGCCCTTGCGCCGCGCCCAAGCGGCACCCGGAACTGCGCAAAGAAAGCCGCACGATGGGCGGCGAATCGGCAGTTTCGTTGCCTCAGCAACAATCCTGGCTTCTGCGCGAATCGTCACTGTCCAGTATCGTTCCCTCAATGTGAACACGTTGGCAATGTTCGATAAATGTTCCGATACCATTTGGGCCGGCGCGCCCTGCCGGTTGAGCTTGCAGGGAAGTGAGAAGTAGGTTAGGCACTTAGCCTCGACTCCTGAGTGCCCACATGAGCGGCGGCCGCCCGGTCGTCGTGCCCTCCGGCCATTCCGGCCGTGCCACGACAGTAAGGTGTTGCGCGATGACACGTTGCCGTATTCTTGCCGGTAAAGAAACGATTCCGCGGATCCGGGCGCTGGCCTGTGTCTCCGCCCTTGCGCTGCTGGCGGCTTGCGCCAGTCATGCGCCGTCGGCGATCGACCAGTCGCAGGAGGCCTCGCAATACGCCGCGCATGCGCGTGGCAATTACACGCCGCCCGGACCGCCCGGCGATCCCTGGGGCCCCTATATCAGCGAAGCCGCGCAGCGCTTCGATGTGCCGCAGCAATGGATTCGCGCGGTCATGGCGGTCGAGTCGGAAGGCGAGGAATATCAAGGCGACCACCTGATCACGTCGCCGGTCGGCGCCATGGGGCTGATGCAGGTAATGCCGCAGACCTATGACGACCTGCGCTCGCAATACAATCTCACCGACGACGCTTACGATCCGCACGACAACATCCTGGCCGGTGCGGCGTACATGCGGGAGATGTACGATATCTACGGCTCGCCGGGCTTCCTCGCCGCCTACAATGCCGGGCCGCATCGGCTGGACGATTACCTCGCGAACGAACGGCCGCTGCCGGACGAGACGCGGCGCTACATCGCGATGATCGCGCCAAATATCGAGGGCATCTATCCGGCGCGCCGATCGCCTGCGGAAGATTACGCGATGAACGCGTTGCCGATCGATATCCCGCCGGGACTGCGCTACGGCGGCGGTCTGCTGTTGGCGAGCCGCGAACCGGCCCACCATCCGTCGCGGCATTCGTCCACGCGTCTGGCTCGCTTGGCCGAGCCGCCGCGACGGACAGAGCGGCACTCCACCCAGATGGCCTATCTCCACACCCCGTCGCATCACGAAACTCGCGGGTTCCACCTGATCGCCAGCGCCGAAGCGGCGCCCGCCCCCCCGGGGCACACCCAAGGCGGGACCGGCGGCTGGGCTATCCAGGTAGGCGCATTCGATCGCGCGCGAGAGGCGGAGGCAGCTACCAGTCACGCCAAGGTCAAGGCTCATGCGCAGCTCGCCGCCGCCCGTTCGGAGGTCGCGACCGTGCACGCGGCGCACGCGACGCTGTGGCGGGCGCGACTCGGCGGATTGTCGCGCGAGGCGGCGGTGAAAGCCTGCGCCGCCATGTCACACGGCCACAAGAACTGCATCGTCCTGTCGCCGGAGTCGCAATCCTGACGTAAAGGCGTACACTCTCCGGCACCCACCGTGCCGGAGACACAAATGGCCAAATTCGGTCTCGCCCAGCCCGTACGCCGCGTCGAGGATCCGCGTCTGCTCCTGGGCCGCGGGCGATACACCGACGATATCCAACTGCCCGGAATGCTGGCCGGCGTCGTGCTGCGCAGCCCGCATGCCGCCGCCGCAATTCGCGGCATCGACATCTCGGCCGCGAAATCCGCGCCCGGGGTGGTCGCGATCTACACTGCCGAGGACTTTAAGGCGGACAAAATCGGCCCGGTGCCCTGCGCGGTGCATCTCGACAACCGCGACGGCTCCGGCATGGCGAGCCCGCCGCATCCCGCCCTGGCCGACGGCGCGGTGCGCCATGTGGGCGATCCCGTCGCCTTCATCGTCGCGGAAACCGCGAAAGCCGGGCGCGATGCCGCCGAACTGATCATGGTCGAGTACGACATACTGCGCGCTATCGCCGATCCGGTGCGCGCGCTCGATCCCGGCGCGCCGCTGGTCTGGCCTGACGCCAAGCACAACATGGTGTTCGACTGGGAGATCGGCGACAAACCGGCGACCGAGGCGCTGTTCGGCCAGGCGGCGCACATCACGAAGCTGACTGTCGTCAACAACCGAGTCGTGGTCTCCTCCATGGAGGCGCGCGCGGCGATCGCCGATTACGATACCGCTGCCGGCCGCTGGACTCTGTACGCCAACACGCAAGGCGGTTGGCTGGTGAAGGACCTGATCAAGGGCGTATTCGGCGTCGATGGCGACCGGTTCCGGGTGATCACGCCGGATGTCGGCGGCGCCTTTGGCATGAAGCTGTTTCTCTACGCCGAGCACGTGCTGACCTGCTACGCTTCGCGCAAGCTGGGCCGGCCGGTGAAATGGGCAGCCGACCGGTCGGAAGCGTTCCTGTGCGACACGCAGGGTCGCGACAACGTCACCACCGGCGAGATCGCGACCGACAGGGACGGGCGGCTGCTGGCACTGCGCACGCGCAACATCGCCAATATGGGTGCCTATCTCTCCACTTTCGCGCCCTACATCCCCACCCTCGCCGGTACCGGCGTGCTCGCCAGCGTGTACGGGTTCCAGCAGGTCTATGCGAACGTGATCGGCGTGTTCACCAACACGGTGCCGGTGGATGCCTATCGCGGCGCAGGTCGTCCCGAGAGCAACTATCTCGTCGAGCGGCTGATCGACGCGGTCGCCCGCGATATTGGGATGGACCGCATTGAGCTGCGTCGCCGCAACATGGTGCCGCCGAGCGCCATGCCGCATGCGACCCCGGTCGGCAAAGTGTACGACAGCGGCGATTTCCGCACCGTGCTAAATGCCGGACTGCAGAGGATGGGCTGGGACGGTTTCGCCCCCCGTCGTGCCGAATCGGCGGAACGCGGCAAACGGCGCGGCCTAGGCCTCGCTTACTACCTGGAAGCCACCGGGGGCGATCCCACCGAGCGGGCAGAAATCCGCTTCGCCGAGGATGGCGGCGTCGATGTCTATGTCGGTACGCAATCGACCGGGCAGGGGCATGAGACCGCGTATGTCCAGCTCACTTCCAGCCGGCTGGGGGTCGATGGGGAGAAAATCCGTATCCGCCAGGGCGACACCGACACAATCCCCGTGGGCTTCGGGACTGGCGGTGCGCGCAGCCTCTATTCCGAAGGCCAGGCGATCCTGCTCACTGCGCAGACGGTCATCGAGAAGGGCAAGCAGGCAGCCGCCGAGGTGCTGGAAGCCGCCCCCGCGGATATCGGCTTCGATGACGGCCGGTTCACCATCGTCGGCACCGACCGCGGCATCGACATCCTGCAACTGGCGGAAACGCAGCGGCAGAAAGCGGCGCGCGGGGAAAAGGCCACCACACTGGACGCCGCCGAAATCGCCGATATCCAGTTCCACACTTTTCCCAATGGCTGCCATATGGCCGAGGTCGAGGTGGACCCGGAAACCGGCAAGGTCGAGGTCGTGCGCTATCTCGTGTGCGACGATTTCGGCAAGGCTGTGAACCCGCTGATCGTGCGCGGCCAGGTGCAAGGCGGGGTGGCACAGGGCTTCGGCCAGGCGGTGATGGAGCGCACCGCCTACGACGCCGAATCCGGCCAGCTCCTGTCCGGCACCTTCATGGATTACGCGCTGCCGCGCGCCGAGGACCTGCCGGACATCGAGGTCGAGCTGCTGGAGATCCCTTGCGCCACCAACCCGCTCGGCGTGAAGGGCGCCGGAGAGGCGGGGGCCGTGGGCAGCCCGCCAGCGGTGATCAACGCGATCATCGATGCACTGGCCGCCGACGGCGTGACGCATCTCGACATGCCGGCAACGCCGGAGCGCGTGTGGCAGGCTTTGGCGATGGCGCGCGCCGCCTGAGGAGGAAGCGATGGCGGAGCCGTCTATCAGCGTCGGCCTGACCGGGTTCGTCGCCACGGTGGAGCTGCAGCGCCCGCCCAACAACTTCGTCAGCGTGGCGATGATTGCCGAGTTGGCTGACGCATTGGAGCGACTCGACACTGAGCCGGACTGCCGCGCCGTCGTGCTCTGTTCCGCCGGCAAGCATTTCTCCGCCGGCGCCGATTTCGGCCGTCGCGGCGAGGACGGACGCGCGGAGCCGATCGAGCGCGGCCGGCATCTCTACAAGGAGGCGATCCGCCTTTGGTGCACCGCCAAGCCGATCGTCGCCGCAGTGCAGGGCGCCGCGGTGGGCGCCGGGCTCGGCCTCGCCGTCATGGCGGATTTCCGCATGGGCTGCCCTGAAGCGCGGCTCTCTGCCAATTTCACCCGACTCGGCTTCCATCCGGGCTTCGGCCTGACCGCCACCCTGCCGCGCCTCGTCGGTCCGCAGAATGCCGCACTGATCATGTACACCGGCCGACGCTTCACCGGCGAGCAGGCTAAGGCGATGGGCCTGCTCGACCAACTCGTGCCGCAGGATCGGGTGCGCGAGGCCGCACACGCATTGGCCACGGAAATCGCGCAGTCGGCGCCGCTTGCTGTCGTATCGACGCGCGAGACGCTGCGCCGCGGCCTGGCTGCCGCCGTGCAAGCGGCCACCGAGCGCGAATACCAGGAGCAGAACTGGCTGCGCGAGACGCAGGATTTCCGCGAGGGCATCCGCGCTATGGCCGGGCGCCGGCTGCCCGCCTTCAAAGGCGTCTGACGATGGGCAGGCTCGACGGAAGAGTTGCAGTCGTTACCGGCGCCTCGCGCGGCATCGGCCAGGCGATCGCCGAGCTGTTCGCCGCCGAAGGCGCCAAGGTGGTCTGCGCCGCGCGCACGCTAAACGAGGGCGACCATCGCATGTTGGAAGGTTCGCTCGCGCGCACGGTGGAGCGCATCCGCACCGCCGGTGGTGAGGCAATGGCGATCGGGGCGGATGTTTCCAATGAAGCCGAGTGCGCGACGCTGGTTGAACGGGCGCATGAGGTACGGGCCGATCGATGTGCTGGTGAACAATGCCGCGCTTTCGTACTTCCAGCCCATTGCGGAGATGCCGACCAATCGATGGATGCGTGCCTTCGCGGTGGATGTGCACGGGCCGTTCATGCTGGCGAAACTGGCATTGCAGGACATGATGCCCCGCCGCACCGGTGCGATCGTCAACATCAGCTCGGGCGCGGCGATCGGCCCTGGCCGCGGCCCCTATGCCGATACCTCCGTCCGGGGCGGCACAATGTACGGTGCGGTGAAGGCCGCGCTGGAGCGGTTCACCCAGGGCCTGGCGCAGGAGGTGGCGCAGTATGGCGGCATCGCCGTGGCGGCGGTATCACCGTCCCGCGTCGTGCCGACGCCCGGCACCGTGTTCCACAGACTGGTGAGAGGCATGGATGATCCACGCGGCGAGCCGCCGACCTTCATGGCGCGCGCCGCGCTGCTGCTGGCAACCGAACCGGCGGGAAAAGTAAACGGCCGGGTCACCTACAGCCAGCAGATCCTGAAGGAGTATGGCCTGATCGAAACCGCCTGCGGCCGCGGCATAGACACGCCAGGCTCCGGCTATTCGCAAATCTAGTCTGATTGCGGCGAGCAGGGACTTCCCCTGGCCCAACCATTATGCTGGGGCGACGTCCTCCCGCAGGATGATGATGCCGTCCGATTCCGATACCAACCATCACGCTGCTCTGGTCGCACCTCATCGGCGATCTGTGCCCCCCGCTCGAAGGCTGCAACAGACAGATCGTAAGCCGCCTGTAGATTAAGCCAGAACTCGGGTGTGGTTCGAAAATATCGCGCCAGCCGCAGCGCCGTATCAGGTGTGACGGCGCGCGGATTGTCTGTCGCGACGATCGCGGCGATCAGATTGGGTGGCGCGTACAGGTCGCGCGCCAGCGCATTCGCGCTTAAGCCGAGCGGCGTCATAAACTTCCTCCCGCAAGATCTCACCGGGATGGCTATGAATCCGCGGCATGGATTTCTCCTCAGTGATAATCTATAATTTCGACATTGATAGGCCAGCATTCGTCGAGATAAAGCAAATCCGCCATTTGTCGTTGACGCGAATGCTGTGCTGGCCGGCGCGATCACCTCCCAAAACCTCCAATCGATTACCAGGCGGGGAGAGGAGGTCAGTCAGGGCCTTTGCAGCATTGGGCATGTCCAGTTTACGCAAGGCGACATCAACGACATTCCCGAAGCGTCGGGTCTTGCCAGTCTCATAAAGCTCCTTCCTGTCCCGGTCAGCGAACGCCTGGACGGGCATTATGCTTAGGATATCAAGTCGCCGTTCAGGTATGGCCGCGCGGCCACATCGCCGCCATACATGGCAGCACCTCCTCGATCAGCCGGCGCGTCTGCGCAAGCACCTCCTCATCACCCCGCGCCACCGGCCGAAGGATAAATTTCGACAGTCCGGCATCGACGTATTCGCCGATACGCGCAACGATCGCCTGCGCATCGCCGATTACGAAATAGCCCAACGGATCGCGCCCCGACCGCGCCCGATACGCGGCGAAGGCGGCGTCCATCCCCGGATCGTCCGCCCGCCCCAAACGAAACGGAATCCCCGCCCCATAATGATCCTCATCGATCGTCCGCCCCACCTCCGCCAACGCCGCTTTGATCGCCGCCACAGCCGCCCCGGCCTGCGCCGGCGTTTCCGGTCCCGCCTGCCAGCCGCTGCCGAACCGAGCCGTGCGACGGATTGCCGCCGGCGATGACCCGCCGATCCACATCGGCATCTCCGCCTGCACCGGACGCGGCGCAATCGCCGCTCTGGTCAGCCGGAAATGCCGGCCGGCGAAATCCACCCGCTCCTCGCGCCACAGCCTGTCGATAATCTCCAGCGCCTCGTCAGTCCGCGCCCCGCGCGTGCGAGTGTCGATATGCAGCGCCGCCCATTCCGGCCCCAGCGGACTGCCGATCCCGAATCCCGACAGCAACCGCCCCTCCGACAGCACATCAATCGTCGCGCATTGCTTGGCCACCAGCACCGGATCGCGCAAAGCGAGCGACAGCACGTTGACGCCGAACTTGATCCGCCGCGTTCGCCCGGCAATTGCCGCCAGCGCCGTCAGGCTTTCCAGGATCGGCACATGGCTGACGATGCGGTCGGTCTGCCACAGCGAATCCACCCCGCCGGCTTCGCACAGATCAACGAAGCGCCAGAATCCCGCCGCGCCATCGAACGGAAACTCCGCCAGACCCATGCCAGCCGCGATGCTGCGCGCCATCGATCCCTCCGCCCTGCCGCCAGCAACCGTACCCGACGCCGCCCTAGGTTGCGAGGTGACCCGCCGGCGCGCAGGATGGCGCGATAGAAACGACGAGGAACGTCCGCCACGTGAGCCAAAGCAGCGCGGCGCGGTTCGCCCCGGCACGAGCGTTCGGCGGCGCGGAATACTGGCGCTTGTGGTACGCCGGGCTGATCAGCTTTACCGTGCGTTGGATCGAGACGCTTGCCGTGGCCGTGTTCGTGTTCCAGCACACGCACTCGCCGTTTCTCGTCGCCATGATGACGATGCTACGGCTGTTGCCGATGGGGCTGTTGGGCGCTTTTCTCGGCGCCTGGGCAGAACGCATCGAGCGCCGCCACGCACTGGTCACGGTAATCCTGCTGCTGCTGGCCACCGACGCGGCGCTCGCGCTCTCGGCGTTCGCCGGCGGGCTGACGATCTGGCAGGTGGCGATCGGTTCCTTCGTCAACGGCATCGCCTGGGCGGCGGACAATCCGGTGCGCCGCGCCGCCATCGGCGAAGTCGTCGGCAGCGAGCACATGGGGCTCGCCATGTCGATCGACACCGGCGCCAACAACGGCACCCGCATGATCGGCCCGACGATCGGCGGCCTTGTCCTCGCCGGGAACGGCATTCAGGGCGTGTTCGCGCTGAATGCGGTCCTGTATGCGACCGCGCTGGTCGCCGCTCTCGGCCTGCGTTCACGCACGCACCACGCCGTCAGCAGTGCTTCCGTCCTGGCCGGCATCGCCGAGGGTCTGCGTTTCGCGCGGCAGGATGCGCGTCTCGTCGCCACGCTGGTGGTGACCATCATCTACAACCTATTCGCCTGGCCTTTCACCAGCATGGTGCCGGTGATCGCCGAGACACATCTGCATCTCGCCGCCGCCCCAACAGGGGTGCTCGCCAGTATGGATGGCGCCGGCGCGCTGCTCGGCGCCGTGATCATCGCCGTCGGGGTGCGCCCGCGGCAGTATGGACGCGTGTACCTGGGCGGCATCGTCCTCTACACGGCGATGCTGATCGCCTTCGCGCTGATGCCGACGCCGCTGTCTGCCGGGGCGACATTGCTGGTGGAGGGATTGGGTGGCGCCGGGTTCAGCACCATGCAGGCGACACTGATTTATCTGCTCGCCCCACCGGAGATGCGCAGCCGCATGCTCGGGCTGTTGTCGGTATGCATCGGCGTCGGCCCGATCGGCTTCCTGCATCTCGGGCTGCTGGCCAATGCGATCGGCGCGCAATGGGCGACGGTCGCGACCGGCGTCGAGGGCCTGTTCGCCCTGGCCCTGACCCGGCGCTTCTGGCGAGTCCTGCTTTATCCCGCGTGAAACTGCGGCGCCTCGGCGCGGTCGTGCATGCCGTAGTCGCGAATGACCCGCACATCCCGCCGGTTCTGCGCGGCCGACCCCGCCCAGCCGTTCAATGCATCGGCATCACGCCACGACAGCAGCAGGACCCGGCTGGCCTCGACGGTGATGCCGTCATACATCTCCCAGTCCACCAGCCCACCCAGCTCCGGCGGCGAATTGACCGTCGGTTCCTCGAGGACAGTCACCATCTTGGCCGTGCCGGTCTCCGTCTCGTCGAAACGTAGCTGCGGCAGCGCCTTGCGGTCCTCGGCGGTGACCTCGCCCACGCGCAGGTGATAGTCGCGGAACACCTCGGACCGGCCTTTCGCTTGAATCGCATGGTGGCCGCCGTGGCTGCGCCACCGCACCAACGATTTTTCGTCCCGCCAGTACGAGAGCGACAATAGCCGCCCCGGCTCCCGACGGCTGCGGAATCGCCGGTTGTCGAGGAAACCATCGATCTTGATAAGCTCCGGGCGCAACTCTCCGGCGTAGCGCAGATAATCGTCCCAGCGCTCGGATCGCGGCTCGACTTCGAAGATGACAGCAAACATGACGCGCTCCTGGGCTGTCGCGACTCTACAACTGCCAGAACGGCTTGCGGAGTTCCGCCAGCCGTTCCGACGGCGTCATCCGGATATCGCGCAGATCGCGTTCCGTCAGCCTGGCAAGCTCCGCGCGCTCACGCAGCCGCTGCCGCCACGCAAGTAGCATCGCCGAGACTCCGCAGTGCCACGCTGGCCGGTGGACGATTTCTGCCGCACCCAATCCATCGAACATGACCGGTTCTCCTTTCGCGGGGGAACATGGTCATGCCGCTCGCCCGGACTGCACCATATCGCTTCGACGCTGACCGAATTATCGTCAGTCGAGCGCGAGCGGCTGCCCGTCGAGATCTTCGGCGCGTTCAACCTCGATCAGCACAGCAAAGCCTTTCTTCTCAGGGTCCCGGTCCTTCTCCGGCTGCACGAGGCGCCGCCAGACTTCCTCATAAGCTGGTCCCGCCTGGTGCAGCGCCGCGATGCCGTAGAAGCGCGCTATACCACCCTTCGGCAGCACTCCATCCGTCCGCAATTGGGGCTTGCGGAAGAAAACCGTGACTTTGCTTCCGTCCTTCAAGCTGGCGTTGGTGGATCCCTTGCCGCGCTCCCAGATCGCAAGGTGGTCGTCATCGAAAACCATCGTGCTGCCGCGTGGCGTGACCTGGGCGAAGCCGCTCGGCAGCACGGTCGCGATCAGGCAGACCTCGTTCGGGAAGGAGGCGTTGATGTGCGATTGCAGCACCTTGGGGATGGTTGGCATGACGTTTGTCGTCCTTTTCGTGTGGTTCCGCATCATGGCTGGATCGAGAGACGGCGGTCCAGTAGGATCGCCGCTCTCGCAATTCGTGCGAAGGAAGCGTCGATGCACCAGCCGCAAACCGCAAGTGTCGAAGCCTACCGCGGGTTGCCGCAGCCCGAGCCGACTTTGCCGAGCGCCTGTTACTACGACCGGCAGCATCACGATCGGGAACTGTCGGCGATCTGGTACAAGGACTGGCTCTATGTCTGCCGCGCCGATGCGCTGGACGGCCCGCGATCCTTTCGCGTCTTCACCATCGGCAACCAGGAAATCCTGGTCCTGCGCGATGAGGGGCACCGGCTTCAGGCATTTCACAACACCTGTCGTCACCGCGGCTCGCGGCTTTGCACCGAACCCGCGGGAAGGCTCAAGACCAACGCCATCCAATGCCCGTACCATCGCTGGGCCTACAGCCTCCAAGGCGACCTTCTCGGTTTTCCGGCGATAGCCTCCGTCGATGATTTTAACAAAACCGATTACCCCCTCTACAGAGTTGGCGTGACAGAATGGAGTGCTTGCATCTTTATCAACGTCTCCGGCGAGGAAGCGCCACCGTTCGAAACGGCGCTCCGCCCCCATGCCGAAAGGCTGGCAAACTGGCTGCTTGCCGATCTCGCCATCGGCCACACCCATCGCATGACGCTTGCCTGCAACTGGAAACTGTTCTGGGAGAATTTCAGCGAGTGTTACCATTGCCCCGGCGTCCATCCGGAGCTCAGCCGGCTGGTGCCGATCTATGGCCGCTCGATCATCAGCCCCTACGACGATCCCGACTGGCAACGCCACCGCGATAGCAGCGATCCCCGCCACCGCGGCGGATTGCGGCAAGGGGCCGAGACCTGGTCGATGGACGGCCAGGTACATGGCGTGACGTTCCCGCGCTTGACCGAGCAGGAGCGGCGGGCGGGCCAGACCTATATAACGGCATGGCCCAGTATGTTCGTGGTCGGGCACGTCGATTACGCGCGTGTCGTTTCGCTGCGCCCGTTGGGGCCGGAGTTGATCGAGCTTACCGCCGAATGGCTGTTCCCGCGGGAGACGCTGGCGCAACCAGGCTTCGATCTGGCGAATGTCGTCGATTTCGGCCGGCTCGTGCTCGAGCAGGACGGAGCGGCTTGCGAGCTCAACCAGGCAGGCTTGCACGCGCTCGCACACAAACAGGGCGTGCTGTTGCCGCAGGAGTCCGGCGTGTTCGTGTTTCAGCAATGGGTGCGCGAAAGGCTGTGCCATGTCACCGGATGAGGATCGGATCGCCGATGCCGTTTTGGCGCTGCTCTATTTGGGCTTGCACGATGGATGCCGTGCTTGGAAGGGCCACGACTGGGGCGCGCTGGATCTTCTGTATCAGCGCGGGATGATCGAGAACCCGCGCAGCGAGGCGAAGTCGGTCGTCTTCACTGACGAAGGCCTGAGCCGATCGAAGGCATTGTTCAAGGCGATGTTCGCAAAATGGGATCGAACTAGCACCGGATAGCCTGAACGGGAGAGCTACAAAAGTTCCACCACGACCGGTACATGGTCCGATGGCTGCGGTGCGTCGCGTTCAGTGCGGCACGGATCGGCGGCGGTAAGGCGCTCGGCCAGTGTCGGCGACAGCAGCACGTGGTCGATGCGCAGCCCAAGATCGCGCTGCCAGGCGCCAGCCTGATAGTCCCAGAAGGTGTAAACCACTCCGTGCGGATGCACCGCCCGCACCGCGTCGGTGAGCCCGAGCCAGAGTAGGCGGCGGAAGCGCGAACGGGTCGCCGGTCGCACCAGGGCGTCTGTAGGCGGGAGCGTGCCGGGGGCAGCGTCATCCGGGGCGGGGCAGACATTGAAGTCGCCGGCAATAACCAGCGGCGTGTCGGAGTCCAGCAGCACGGCGGCGCGGTCGGCGAGCCGATCCATCCAGGCGAGCTTGTAGGCGAAACCGGCATCGCCGCCCGAATTGCCGTTGGGCAGATAAATGCCCGCCACAGTCATCCCGTCTGCTTCGAGTTCTATATAGCGGGCCTGGGCGTCTTCATCAGTCAGACCGGGCAGGCGCCGATTTGTAACGGTGAACGGCACACGGGAGAGCGCGGCCACGCCGTTATAGGCTTTCTGCCCGACCGCCTCCGCGGTGTAGCCGAGACCGCTGAAACTCAGTGCGGGAAAGGCTGCCGCCTCGCACTTGGTTTCCTGCAACAGCAGGATATCGGGCTGGACTTGCTCCAGCCAGCGGCAGACATGCCGCTCCCGCTGGCGGATCGAGTTGATGTTCCAGGTGGCGATTTTCACGCCGTAGGCAGAAAGGAAGATTCACCACAGAGACACAAAGGCACGGAGAAACAATGAACCCCCCGCCTCTGTGTCTCTGTGGTGAATTTTCTCTTTCCCTCACTCTACGGAAAAGCTGGTGCCGCAGCCGCAAGCGGATTTGGCATTCGGATTGCGCACGGCGAAATGGCTGCCCATCAGCTCATCCGTGAAGTCGAGTTCAGCCCCGGCGAGAAGATCGAGGCTCGCCGGATCTACGATAACTTTTGCCGGGCCGCGCTCGATGACCAGATCGTCCGGCTGCGTCGTCTCGTCCAGTTCGAAGCGGTACTGGAAGCCACTGCAGCCGCCGGCCAGCACGGCGACCCGCAGCGCTGACATGCGGCCCTCGGCGGCGATGATCTCGGCGATCCGCGCGGCGGCGCGGTCGGTCAGACCGAAGCTCTGTGTGTCCATGCCGGTAACATAAGGTCCAGCGCGGCTGAATTGAAGCGGCCGGGCGCCCGGTGTAAGCCCCGGCCATGTCCCTGGCTCCCTATGCCGTCCGCGCCGAGGCCAGCCGCGGCCGGTTCCATCCGGAGCCGGCAGCGGCGTCACGCTCGCCCTTTCAGCGCGACCGCGACCGCATCGTCCACAGCACCGCGTTCCGCCGCCTGCAGTACAAAACACAGGTCTTCGTCAACCACGAGGGCGATTTCTTCCGCACCCGGCTCACGCATTCCCTTGAAGTGGCGCAGATCGCACGTTCGATCGCTCGTGCCCTTGCACTCGATGAGGACCTGACCGAGGCATTGGCCCTGGCGCACGATCTCGGCCATCCACCCTTTGGCCACGCCGGGGAGGAGGCGCTCAACCTGGCGATGAAGCCGTTCGGCGGCTTCGACCACAATGCGCAGTCGCTGCGGGTCGTGACGCTGCTGGAGAGCCGGTATGCCGGTTTCGACGGGCTCAATCTGACCTGGGAGACGCTGGAGGGCCTGGTCAAGCATAATGGGCCGCTGTCGCGGCCGGCCGGCTATATCGCTGAGTACAACGAGCGCCATCGGCTGGAGCTGGGCACCTATCCAAGCGCCGAGGCGCAGGTGGCGGCGCTCTCGGACGATATCGCCTATCACAGCCACGACCTCGATGACGGACTGCGCGCCGGACTGTTCGGCCCCGAGGAAATTGCGCATTTGCCAGTGATCAATGAGGCTTTGGAGGCGGCGCGTCGCGCCAGCCTGGATGTGCCGCCGCCGCGACTGCGCCATGAGACGATCCGCCGTGTTATCGATGCGATGATCACCGATGTGGTCGAGGAAACCGGTCGGCGATTTGCCAAGCTCGCACCGCGGGACGCCGACGCGCTCCGGCGCGCGAAGCGGATGCTGGTCGCATTCAGCCCGCCGATGGCGGAGGCGAATCAGGCGGTCAGGGATTTCCTGTTCGCCCGGATGTACCGTCACTGGCGGGTGAACCGGATGACTGCCAAGGCGCGGCGGCTGACCGAGGAGTTGTTCCGACTGCTGCTCGCTGATCCGTCGGTGTTGCCCGATGATTGGCGGGCACGGGCGGGAGAGGCGGGAACGCAGCGCGCCGCGACGACCGTCGGCGACTATGTGGCGGGCATGACCGACCGCTATGCCATGGACGAGCACCGGCGGCTAACTGATCTGTCGGTCACCGGATAAGGGCTGGTCAGCATGACCGATCTTTTTGCGCAGCTAGGCGAGCGTGTGCTGACCGCACTGCGAAGCGCCGTGCCCGACCTCCCCGACGAAGTCGCGCGGCGGGCGGAGGTCTCGCCGGCTCGGGATGCGGCGCACGGCGATATGGCGACGAACGCGGCGCTGGTGGCGGCGAAAGCGGCGCGGCAACCGCCGGCAAAGCTGGCAGTGGCGATCGTCGAGGCGCTGCGTGCGGCACCGGAGATCGCCGACGCGGTCGCGGCCGGTCCGGGCTTTATAAATATCCGTCTCGAACCCGCCTCTCTGCGAAGCGTCTTACCGGCCATCCTGCGCACCGGGGAAGCCTATGGTGACAGCACGATCGGCCGCGGTCTGCCGGCGAATGTGGAATACGTTTCCGCCAATCCCACGGGCCCAATTCATGTCGGCCACTGTCGCGGGGCAGTTGTGGGAGATGCCCTCGCCAAGCTGCTCGCCAAAGCGGGCTATGCGGTCACCACGGAGTTTTACATCAACGACGCCGGCGCGCAGGTTACCGCTCTCGCCTGGGCGACCTACCGGCGATACCTGCAGGCTGTCGGCTCGCCGCTGACGGAAGAGGAATTCGCCGCCGAGGTTCCGGGCGGCCTGCAGTACCGCGGCGATTATCTGGTCCCCGTCGGCGCAGCCCTGGCCGCCGAGTACGGACCCTCGCTGGCGAGCGGAACCGGCGGGATCGCGGCGCCGGAAGTTTGGTTCGACACGGTACGTGACATGACCGTCGCGGCGATGATGCGAAATATCCGCGACGATCTCCGCGCGCTCGGCATCGATCAGGCAGTGTTCACCTCGGAGCGGATGCTGGTCGAAAACGGTGCCGCCGATGCGCTGATCGAGCGCCTGCGCGGCGAGGGTCTGGTGTATGAAGGCACACTCGATCCCCCGAAAGGCAAGTTGCCGGAGGACTGGGAGCCGCGGCCGCAGACTCTGTTCCGCAGCACGCTGTTCGGCGACGATATCGACCGGCCGCTGCGCAAATCCGACGGTTCCAACACTTACTTCGCCAACGACATCGCCTACCATGCCGACAAAGTCGCGCGCGGATTCAAACTGCTGATCGACGTGCTGGGGGCGGATCATGGCGGCTACGTGCCGCGCCTGCGCGCAGCAGTGAAAGCGATATCGCGGGGCGATGCATCGTTCGAGGCCTTGCTATGCCAGATGGTGCATATCGTCAGGGGCGGCCAGCCGGTGCTTATGTCCAAGCGCGCGAATACCTTCGTAACATTGCGCGATCTCATCGAGGAGGTGGGCAAGGACGCAATCCGCTTCACCATGCTGACGCGCAAGGCCGACGCGCAGATGGAGTTCGACCTCGATCAGGTGGTTGCGCAGACACGCGATAACCCCGTTTTCTACGTCCAGTACGCCCATGCCCGGTGCCGCTCCGTGCTGCGTGCCGCCGCGGAGATGTTCGGGGCCGAGCGTACTGGCGATGCCGCGCTGGGCGACGTGTCGCTGGACGGGTTGAGTGCGGAACCGGAACTCGCAGTGATTCGCCGGCTGGCTGCGTGGCCACGCACGGTGGCGGCTGCGGCGGACGCTCGCGAGCCGCACCGAATCGCGTTTTTTCTCTATCACTTGGCCGCCGATTTTCATATGCTATGGAACCGAGGCAAGGACGACGCCACGCTGCGATTCCTGCAGACCGGCCAACCCGCCGAGACGCTGGCCCGGCTGGCGCTGGTGGCGGCCACCGCGGTGGTCATTCGTTCCGGCCTCGCGGTGATGGGCGTGACGCCGGTCGAGGAGATGCGCTGACGTGTCGGACGAAATGGGTATCCGGACTCCCACCTACCGGGTGCCGCGGTCGCGCGGCATGGATCCTGCGACAAAGCGGCTCGCCTTGATTGCCTCAGGGCTAGGTGGCGTGTTGCTGGCGGTGGTCGGGGCGTGGTCGGTGATGGACCAGCACGGTGGCGGGGGCGGGGTCCCGGTGGTGGCGCCGCCAACCGGGCCGCTGCGGGTCAAGCCCGCGAATCCGGGTGGCATGCAAATGTCGGAGGCAAACACGGATCTGTTCGGGGGAGGCGGTGGCGACGGCAGCGCCGACAAGCTGGCTCCGCCGCCGGAAACGCCGGATCCGCAGGCATTGCATCCGGCCGCGATACCGGCACCGACGGCGCCTCCTACGACGATGCCCACGACTGCCCCTGCTATGCCGGCCCAAACGGCCCTACCGGCGGCGCAGATAAAGGCATTGGTTGCCAAGCCGCCGGCCGCTGTCGCGCCCTTGGTCGAGGCGCACCTGACCGTACAACTCGCGGCGTTACCGACCGAAGCCGCGGCCAAGGACGAGTGGACGTTGCTGCAACACCGGCTCGGCGGGCTGCTGCAAGGTCGGCAACCGGCGATCGCACGGGTCGATGTCGGCGGTCACACCTGGTGGCGCGTGCGCACCGGCGGCTTCACCGATGCTGCCGCCGCGAAGAGTTTTTGCGACCAGGTGCGGGCCAAAGGCGAAAGCTGCGACATCATTCGGTCCTGACGCGACCTGATGAAGGCTGCCATCGTCGGTATCGGCGGCCTCGCGCTGTCGGAGGCGGAGAACCGGATGATTCGGGCGTTTCCGCCGGCCGGCGTGATCCTGTTCGGTCGCAACATTGTGGACCCGGTACAGCTCGCTGCGCTGGTCCGCGCGCTTCGGGGCGTGCTGCCGGCACAGGCGCTACTCATGGTGGATCAGGAGGGCGGCCGGGTGGCGCGACTTCGGCCGCCCCATTGGCGCGCGCATCCGGCCGCCGCTGTAATCGGGGATCTGTTCGCAAGCCGGCCGGAGGCGGGTTTGCGGTCGGCTTGGCTGACCGGAGCGTTAATTGGGGCCGATTGTGCCTCGGCCGGGTTCGATGTGGTGACCGCGCCGGTGCTGGATCGCCGGGTGCCGGGTGCGTCGGACGCCATTGGTGATCGGGCCTACAGCGAAGATCCCGAAGCCGTCGCCGCGCTGGGCCGGTCAGCCGCGCAGGGGCTTTTGGCCGCTGGCGTGCAGCCTGTAGGCAAGCACGCGCCGGGTCATGGCCGTGCGGGGGTGGACAGTCATGCACTCATGCCGGTCGTCGATAACGGCGAGCTGGAAGCGGATGTTCTTCCCTTTGCCTTGAATGCCGACCTCCGGTGGCTCATGACATCCCATATTCTTTATCCGGCCTGGGACGCCGACCTGCCCGCGACGCTGTCCCCGACCGTGATCGGCACGATCATCCGCGGGCGAATCGGCTTCGAAGGAGTGCTGGTGACCGACGATCTGGCGATGCAGGCACTGTCCGGCGAGCCTGCCGAGCTGGCGCGGCAGGCTCTGGCGGCGGACTGCGACCTCGCATTGTATTGCAGCGGGGAGCCTGATCCGACGGCGCGCCTGCTCGAGACCTGCCGCGAGGTGACGCCCGCAACGCAGGCGCGGTTGGCCGCCGCACGTGCGCTCGCGGACAGCCGGCGGATCAGCCTGGATGCCGAGGCGCTTGCCGCCGAACGGGGCCGGCTGCTGGCGTGAGCGGTTTCATCTTTCAGTTGGCGCTCGCGGTGGTACCGGCGATCCTGGCCATCACCCTGCACGAGGCGGCGCATGGTTACGCGGCGCTCGCCATGGGCGACGACACGGCGAAGCGCGCCGGGCGGCTGTCGCTCAATCCGCTGCGCCATGTGGACCGCGTCGGCACCATCCTGCTGCCGGGCTTTCTGCTGATCGCGCAGCTTCTTACGATCGGCCGCATCGCCTTCATGTTCGGCTGGGCCAAACCGGTCCCGGTGTCCGCCTGGCGCTTCCGCGATCCCCGCCGCGGCATGATGATCGTCGCGGCGGCCGGACCGGCGATGAACTTCTTCCTGGCCTGGCTCGGGGCGTTGCTGCTGCCGCGGCCCGGCGTGCTGATGTCAGGGGCAGGCGCCTATCTGGATGCGGTGCTTTCCGGTCATCCGGTTATCGGCACGTTCCTGTTCTACTTCATCCTGAGCAACCTCGTCCTCGGGCTGTTCAACCTGATCCCGATCCCGCCGCTGGATGGGGGGCGGATCGCGGTCGGGCTGTTGCCGGTGGCTTGGGCGCGCGGCTGGGCGCGGCTGGAGCGGGCGGGGATCGTCATTGTCCTGTTGGTCGTGTTCCTGCTGCCGGGCCTGTTGTCCGATCTCGGCATTCGCTTCGATCCGTTCCACCAAGCGCTGGGCACAGTGATTCCCTGGGCGATCCAACTCCTGCTGCATCTTTCCGGCCATCATGTCGGCGGGGGATATGAGCAGTTCCTCTGAATCATCGGGCGACGCGCTGGTCGTGCATCTCGAAGGGTTCGACGGCCCGCTCGACCTGCTGCTTGACCTTGCCCGTACGCAGAAAGTGGACCTTGCGCGCATTTCCATCGTCGCGCTGGTCGAGCAATACCTTGCGGTGATCGAGGGCGCGCGCCGCGTGCGGCTGGAGCTGGCGGCCGACTGGCTCGTGATGGCGGCTTGGCTGACCTGGCTGAAATCTCGCCTGCTATTGCCGGCGGGGACCGATCCGGCGGACGAAGGCGAGACCGCCGCCGGCATGCTTGCCGGGCGGCTGCGCGCTTTGGAGGCGGTGCGCACCCTGGCGGCTTGGCTGGGAGCGCGTCCCGTGTTGGGTCAGGAGGTCTTCGCCCGCGGCGCGCCGGAGGACCATACCGAGATTGACCGCTCGCGCTTGGCGCTGGATGTGCCAAGCCTGCTCCGGGCCTATCTGGCGGCCATGCGCCGGAGCGGCGCTCGCCGGCAATACCGGCCGCGGCCTTTGACGCTTTGGACGGTGAAGGATGCGCTGGGGCGGCTCGGCGCGATGCTGGGCAGCGTGCCTGACTGGGCCAGTCTGGAGCGGTTTTTGCCGGAGTCCATGGCGGGCCCGATGGAATGTCGGGCTGCGCTGGCGAGCACGCTGATGGCCGGACTCGAGATGGCGCGCGACGGCGTCGTGCGGTTGCGGCAGGAAAAGCCGTTCGGTCCAATCCTGCTGCATCGGGCGGAGCGCGCGGAGCAGCGTCCATGAGCGATGCCGCACCCGCACCGATGGAGGAAGAGTGGCTGCGCCTGGCGGAGGCGATGGTGTTTGCCTCGGCCGGGCCGGTAACGCCGCGCGCGCTTGGGCAAATCCTGCCGGAGTCCGCCGACCCCGACATGGTGATCGCGGCGCTCCGTGACCGCTATGCCGGCCGCGGGGTCGAGCTGGTGGAGGCGGCTGGCGGCGTGATGTTTCGTACCGCGGCCGACTTGGCACCGCGTCTGCGCAAGGTGGTGGAAATCCCCCGGCGGCTGCCGCGCGCGGCGATGGAGACGCTGGCAATCATCGCCTATCATCAACCGGTTACCCGGCCGGAGATCGAAGAGATCCGCGGCACAAGTCTCTCGCAGCAAACGCTGGATGCGCTGCTGGAAGCCGGGCTGATCGCGCCAAAAGGCCGGCGGGAATGCACCGGGACGGCCGACGCTCTGGGGCACCACGACGGGATTTCTCGCGCAGTTTGGCCTGACGGACCTGCGCGACCTGCCGCGGCAGGAGGATCTGCTAGTGGAACCAGTCAACCCGGAGGGCTCCGCCTCATCGCAACCTTCTCAACCTCCCGAGGATTCATTGGGGGCCGAGAGGGAGGCATAGGCTTGCATGATGTTCACCGCCCGCGTGTTTCCGCAGGCCGGCTTTCCTGCTAGCTAGCCGCGCGGGAGACGATTTCCTGAAATGTTCGATTTTGCCTGGTCGGAATTCGGTGTCATCGCCGTCGTCGCCCTGATCGCGATCGGTCCAAAAGACATGCCGGTCGCAATCCGCGCGGTGACGAGCTGGATCAAGAAGGCGCGCCGGATGGCCGCCGAGTTCCAGACTCATGTCGATGAGATGGTGCGCGAGGCGGATCTGGGCGAGGTGCGCGATCAGCTCGATCAGATCCGCAATTTCGACGTGAAGTCGATGGTCGAGAATACGGTCGATCCCGATCGCAGCTTGCGCGACACCTTCGCTACCAATCCGCTGGACACGAGCTACACGGCAGCGACGGTCAGGGCCGAGCCCGCGGCGGAAGCGGCGGTTGCCGAGATGGAGCGGCCGGACGAGGTCGAGACGGAGGGGGCGATCGCCGCCGAGACGGGCGCGCCGGCATTCATTCCACCGCATGTCCTGCCGTCCCCGGGGGCCCGGATCGACGGCGGGGCGCCGGCGTTCATCCCCCCCGCGATCGCGGAGCAACACCGCGCTCTGCACTGACCGCGCGAGCCTGACCCAAGATCAATGCCGGAACCGACGTGGACCATATCGAGCAAATAGACGACCCGATCGACGACAAGCCGATGCCGTTGCTCGAGCATCTGATGGAGCTGCGGCGGCGGTTGATCTATTCGCTTGCTGCTTTCTTGGTGGCGTTTGGGGTTTCCTACTATTTCTCCAGCAACATCTACTATTTTCTGGCTGAACCTTTGGCACACGTGCTCGAGCATCAGGGGATGCCAACTCCGCATTTGATTTACACCCAGCTCTATGAGGTGTTCTTCACCAAGATCAAGGTGGCGATGTTCGGCGGCATCTTTATCGGCTTCCCCGTTATCGCCACGCAGATTTGGTTGTTCGTTGCGCCCGGCCTGTATCGCAGCGAGAAGCGGGCGCTGTTGCCGTTCCTGGCCGCAAGCCCCGTCCTGTTCGTAATGGGCGCTGCGCTCGCCTATTACGTGGTGTTCCCTTTCGCCTGGAAGTTCTTCGCGAGCTTCCAGACCCCGAACGGCGGCGGCGGGGTACCGATCGAGCTGATGCCGCGGGTCAGCGAGTATCTCGACCTGGTGATGAAGCTGATCTTCGCGTTCGGTGTGACGTTCCAGTTACCGGTGTTGCTGACCTTGTTGGCCAAGGCGGGAATCGTATCGGCGAAATCGCTGGGACGGTTTCGTCGGTATGCCTATGTCGGCATGTTCGTGATCGCCGCGATCCTGGCCCCGCCGGATGTGATCACGCAGTGCAGCCTCGCGCTGCCACTGATCCTGCTGTACGAGATATCGGTGTTCGCCGCGCGAATGGTCGAGCCGAAGCCGGTGGATATCTGAACCGATGCACGACATTCGCGCCGTCCGCGCTGATCCGGCCGCGTTCGATGCGGCGATGGCGCGCCGCGGTTTGGCGCCGGTCTCGCCGGATCTGCTTGCGCAAGATGCTGAACGGCGGGCGCTGCTGACACGGTTGCAGGAGATTCAGGCGCGGCGGAACGCGATCTCGAAGGAGGTGGGGCAGGGTAAGCGTGCCGGCGCCGATACATCCGCCCTCGAAGCCGAAGCGGCTGGGTTGCGCGCCGAGATGGAGGGCCTGGCGGCGCGGGCGGCCTCGCTCGATGAGGAGATCCAACATCTCCTGGAAGTGCTGCCCAACGTGCTCGACGCCGATGTGCCGGACGGGGTCGATGAAAGCGCCAATGTCGTGCTGGCCCAGCATGGGGAGCCGCGCGACCTGGGTTTTCAGCCGCGCCAGCATTTCGAGTTGGGCGAAGCGCTGGGGCGGATGGATTTTGCTGCCGCCGCCAAGTTGGCTGGGACACGCTTCGTGGTATTGCGGGGCGCGTTGGCGCGCTTGGAGCGCGCGCTCGGGCAGTTCATGATTGATCTTCACACGCGCGAACACGGTTACACCGAGACGGGCGTGCCGTTGCTGGTCAACGATGCGACCGCGTATGGCGCTGACAAGTTGCCCAAATTCGCCGATACGATGTTTAAGACGACCGACGGACGGTGGCTGATCCCGACCGCCGAGGTGCCGCTCAGCGCGTTGGCGATGAACGAGATCATCCCCGAGCGCGAATTGCCCTGGCGGGTGACCGCGCTGACCCCGTGCTTCCGCAGCGAGGCGGGGGCGGCGGGGCGCGATACCCGCGGTATGCTGCGTCAGCACCAGTTCTACAAGGTCGAGCTGGTCTCGGTCACCGCTCCCGACCAGAGCGAGGCTGAGCACGACCGGATGACGTGCTGCGCCGAGACTGTGCTGCGTCTGCTGGAGCTGCCGTATCGCCGGGTGATTCTTGCCGCCGGCGACACCGGCTTCGGCGCGGCGAAGACGTTCGACGTGGAGGTCTGGCTGCCTGGCCAGCAGCTCTGGCGGGAAATCAGCTCCTGCTCCAACACCAGGGACTTTCAGGCGCGCCGCATGAATGCGCGGTTCCGGCCCGCCGACGGCAAGGGCCTGGGCTTCGTGCACACGCTGAACGGCTCCGGCACGGCGGTGGGGCGCGCGCTGATCGCGGTGATGGAAAACCATCAGCAGGCGGATGGCTCGATTCTGATCCCGCGGGTGCTCTGGCCCTATATGGACGGGATGGAGCGGATCGCGGCTTCCTAGTATTCTGACGCTAACGGATGCAGGCGTGGCGGCCTGGGACATGGTAGGCGACCGCCCATATCGATGGGCCGCTCTCGACCCAACTCAGACGCTTACGGTCGCGATGACCAATTCCGTTAGCTGACACTCCTGCAGCACGGCGTTCCGCTTCCATCAGATCACCCGAAGAACAGGTGCGAAGACCCCGGCACTCCATGCCGCGCGCGCACCAATGATAGCGCCCAGCTCATCATCAGAGCGGGCAAGGCCGAATTCGTCCCGCAGCACGCGCCGTTCCACCCCGCCATTCGCGCGGCCCAGATTGGTGCGCTCATTGAACATGGTGAGGCGCCTGCCGTCAGATGCGGCCGAGCCGCGATGATGTTCGTGGCCCGGGGCGTGCACGTCGGCTCGCCCCGACATCGACGAAGCGCATCCGCTCGTGGGGTGTCCTGCTCCGGTCCGCGTGTCCAGCCGCAAGGCGCAGGTCGGCGCCAGGTTTCCGAAGCCGAGATCGGCGATGTGCGGTCCTTCGGGGAGGTTCACCTGCAGCACCATCTGGATCGCGGGACGCGGGACGTCGATCGCCAGGGCGCGCACGAACCGGCCCTGAAGGCTCGTTATGTCAAAGCCGATGGACCGGAGCCCCGCCCGGAACAGCATGTTCTGCTCGAAACAATACCCACCCCGGCCGCCCGTCATCATCTTTCGGGCAGAGACGCCACGTCCAGCTGCGGCGTCCATCCCAGCATGATGTCGAGGCTTTCGTAGCGATAAGGTAGGATGCGCAGCAATCGGGCGATGGAGAACATCGCGCGTCGGAGCAAGCGGACCATCGTACCGGATCCGCGCGAGCCACTCGTTCTGGTTAGAAGCCTCGTTCGGCACGCCGAAGCTCCCTCGGGCCTGACAGAGACGATCATAAATGTCTTTGCTCGTGATTCTGGCTGTGATATTTCGGCCACCAAGTGATCTCGGAGCATGAGATCCGAGGAGCGCTTCACGGCGGAGGTCCGCCCAGACGATGAGGTTCTTGCGCATCTATGCGACAGCGGCCGGCTCGGCGCAGTCAGCGACAATCCTCACCGTCAGCCTGATAGGCAAGAACCACGCCCTACGCAGGACCAAGACATCACGGGTCTGTGACGATGGGTTAGGCGCACACTGTGACCTGCGTCACAGTCAATATCAGCGAAGTGAGCGTCACTTGAGTTCCGGTCTCGGCATCGCGAGGGGTGCGATGCGGCGGTTCAGCTTCAGTTTGCAACCGCAGTATTTACTTCAGCCCTGCGCTGCCATTCGCTTGGCAGCCTGCCGCCATGGGGGGAAATTGTGATGCGCGCATCATCCGCAACCTCGCCGTTAACTGCGTTGTACGCTCACGGGGGCCGACCGAGTTACGAAGTGAGAGTCCGCGGGCCCGGTGTGGGCTCTGGTCCCTGGCCCTGGCCCGGAATAGATTTCCTTTGGGGCTCCCCCAAGATCCCCAACCCTATATCGTTCACAAAACCTCTGATTCTGCACATCCGCAACGACATTTTCGGGGAGGACGTAACCTTCGGCACATTGGTGGGTGCGCTGAGTAGTGGCACCAAAACTCCAATAGGAGTCCTTCAGCCTGGCGAATGCGTCTCGATACAAGTTCTAGATATATCGGGCGTCTACGGCACCTGTGCGGCCGGGCTCGAGTCTGTCGTTGCATGTATCATCACGGACTGACCATCTGAGGAGTAGCCCTCATGCCGGACACTGTAGGGGTTCTAGAGCCTGCTGCCGCCGCTTCTTCGAAGTTTGCGCTGCCTTTGAGAAGTATTCAGGTTTCAGAGCCCGCTGTCGCCAGTTCGTCGCCGTCGCCACTCCCCGCGAAGGCCGTTTCATTACACGTGAGGCCGTTTTTCGCCTCGCATCTTTGCTTTCAGGCGGATGGGATTCTCGGGGATCTGAATCTGACCCTCAACCCAAACGCGGGCCTGCTTGGCGCAACCGTGCCGGCCTTCAACTTCGATTTGTTTTATTCAATCGTCGGCTCAAGGCCGACATTACCCGCAGCCGGAAGCATCACGTTCACGACGAACCCCGCGACTAACACCACGCTGGTTCTGAACGGCACTACGTGGACTTTCGTCAGCTCGCTTACGACAGGGAATCAGCTTCTCATCGGCGCAACACTTGATGTCACGCTCGCGTCTGCCGTGAAGACACTTCGAGAGTCGAACGACGCGAATACAATAGACTTTATCTATTTCGCGACTGCGACCCTCCTTATTTTTGCGGCGGCGACGGGCGGCTCAGGTGGCAATGCATTGAAGATTTCCACAACGGTTGCGGGCGCTACAGCGTCCGGACCCACTTTGACGGGAGGAGATTCGTCTCGTCTGCTGTACGACTTTCTGAAGATCCAAGCCGACGTTGCGCCATTTACATTAGCTACACTGAGAGCAGAGCCCAAGAAGGCAGCGCTCGAGAAGGCGATCGGCATGCGTCAGAACGCATATCTTGCAAAGTACGCGAATCAGGGTCGTATCATTTCCTTTATGGACACATACTATTTCAACCCGCCCGATTTTGGTCTGAGCGCACCTCCAAACCCATTTTCTAAGTCTGCTAGATTGGACAATCTTAGCGATGTCAATGAAAGTCGATGGTCGGCGCTTAACGCAGCATACGCCAGCGCTGGGCGACAAGATGGGTCTGCGGGAGTTGACGCTCACAATATACTCCAAAAGATATCTTCCGACACTAATGGTACTCTGTCGTCCGACATCACGGGTTATGGATTTGCGGCGAACAGCGAGACAGGTGAAACCACAATCGTTGCTCCGGGCGATTCGTCTAAGAACCCCCTGGGAGACATCAGCCCGAGTGCGCCGCCGAACCAGGTTTTTTCGGGCTCTGAGTTCCCCGATTGGCCGTGGGAGGAGAAAATTCGTTGGATCCCTCCAGTGGACGCCGGTGGTTTTACTACCGGCTGGCTTGGTACCAATATTCCAGGCACCTCTACCACTTGCCAGATGACTTCCAGCTATCAGACGAATTCGAACGTTAATCAATCGCACCAAGACGATGTCAATTACACGCATCAAGATCAAACGGTCCAGACCTCAGACCAAGCTTTCAGACATCCGTTCTATGATGCGAAGGCGCAGTATCAGCGTGCGCAGATCAGCCTTATCGACCAGCGGTTTTCGGCCTTGCAGTCTGCTCAAAACATACCGAATCTTGCAACTATATTTGGGAACGAACTGGCCTCTATTGACGCCGATGTCTATCGACTGCAGATCGCTTATCTGAACACCATTCTGCTGTCGCCTATCGCCGGCGTGGTCACGGGGGTCTACAAGAATCCGGGCGACCCCGTCAGAGCGGGCGAACCCGTGGTACGCGTCGAGTACTTCGATGTTATCCTGATCGAGGCCGTCGTAATCTTTCGCGGCCCCGTCTTGGTGAACCAGACAATCGTGACGATTACGACTGCTCTTTTTGGGGCATCCTCAGGACAGCCAACCTCCATAAGCGGGCTCGTGGTTGCAGCACGGATTCACAATAATGACGACACATGGCGCCTAATTATCGAATGCGGCAACAAAGACGGCAGCACCCCACCAAAGCCGGTCTTTCCGCCTGGTTACCGCTTCGACCCCGACGACACGACGGTTGCGATTGGGTGAGCAGGTATTGGAGGTACCAATCATGAGTGGTTGGGTCAACGGCTCGAGTGACTGGTTCGGCAACCCGCAATATGGTCAGCAGCAAATTGCGAATGCCGCGGCGTCGGCGGTAGCTCCTACTTCCCCAATACTCGGATTCATTTTGGGAAAGGTGCTCGGCGGCGGCGCCGGTGGTGCCTTTGATGACGGACCGAGCGAGAATCCCTTTACTGGTAGCTCGTATGCAGACCCCTTTACCACGGAGGCGGATGAGGACCCATTCACTACAGGGATCGGTTACATTGAAGAAGTCATCAGTGTAGGAGATGGTGCGGCAACGGGGGAGATTTCGAGCGACGCCCAGGCTGCCTTTGGCGACGACGGTCCGTCTCCGTCGATGCTATCGTCACCGGACTTGTTGGCCCAAAACGATGCGGCTCCTGCCAACGCCAACGTCGCTTCTGACACGACTGGCCCGACTTACGCCGGAGTTGGTTCGTTATCGGTAAATGGGCAGCCATGGGGATGGACCGATTTTGGTCAACTGGGGGATGGCGCATACAACCAGTTCACCTCGCCAGATGGATCAATGATCGCTTTGCAACCGGCTGGCGGAGGCCCTGTCGTAATTGTCTCCGCCAGCGACGGATCGGTGCTGGGAGCTTTGACCCCCAACGGAAACTTTGTGTTTGCCCCTATCGATATTGAGCGGCCGCCGCCGGGTACTCCAGTTCCGGCTGATTTCGTGCCGGCCCCTGGAGAAATGACTTCTACGACGACGACAACGACTACGCAGTCCGCTGGGGTCCCCGCTCCGCCGCCAATTGACGCGCCATTGACCTCTGGCCAAGAAGCTCAATCGAACGCGGCAATTCAGCAGGCAGTGGGAGCTTCGGGTCCAGGCCCCGTTGACACTGGCCAACCTACAAACATCAACGATGTTTTGGCCGGGACGGACTTGGCGTCTCTTGCCCCCGCGCAGGATCAGCCGCCCGCGTCCCCTCCGGGATCGGGAACTGTGCCCTTCAATCCGATGGCGGACAGCCCATTCGCTAGTTGGCTCTTATACCGCGGCAGCACACCGATACTCGACGCTCTGACCAACGATTCGAATTTACGCGCAGCGCAAAACGCTTCACTCGCTCTTGCAACATCAGCGGCTACGGTCGCCACAGCCGGCGCTATATTGGAAGCGGCGCCAGGAATCGCCGCTGGTGTGCAGTCCTTTTTTGCAACGGCCGCCACTGGTGTACAATCATTGTCGATGTCAGCGTTACCGCTCGGAGCTGGCGCGATCGGAATGATCGCAACCAACCCAGCACTCCAGCAGGAAATCGGGGATGAGCTTGAAACCCTGCCAGCGCTTTCCAATGAGGTTGGGGCGCTTGCAACCGAAGTCGAGGCGCTTGCGCCCGAAAGCGAGGAAAACCTTGCTTCAACAGGTGAACAGGCTTTGACCAAGTTCCAAGACATCGTCCGGCAAGCGCAGGCCTTTCTCAATGCCAACAAAGACCTCATAATGAAGCTCGGCGGAAGCAGTCGAGGAGCGCCAATATCCCCCCATCAATTGAGCGGTGCGATAGGGCAATACGCGAACGGTAATCCTGGGTTTGCGAGGGCGTTAGGTGGCAACGCAATGGAAGCGTTGGTAAACGCGATTGTCGAGGACCTTCCGCAAGGTGAAGGGTCGTTTTTGCAGATAAGTGGGCCAAATCGCATTGATTTCATCGGGACAGGCGCGTTCGAGGGATACGCCTTTGAGCTTACCACTGAGGCGGGCGTGATCGGGCATGCCGTTCGAGCGTACATGCAGCTACCAGGCGCTATGATAATCACCTATCCCCCGATCATTGACTAGCAAGTTCCGCTCATGTGATCGTAGCCCAGGACGGGACGTCCTCGACAAAAAACTTTACCGCTTTATCGCCACCTCGCGCGGCGGCACTTCACCAGACCGGATTGCAAGACTTCCAGGTCATCAGCGGCATTTTCAAGAGTTGCCCATTCCGAAAGATATGGTCAAAACGGTGCTGATCGTCTTGAACGTTGGGCACTCAGGATTCCGGGCCGCACGATCCGTTGTATGGCTTTCGAAACTGAGGAAACTTCCGGAAGGTATGTTGAAACTCTCGACCGGTTGCGGGTGCCTGATTGAGGCAATCCTGCCGATCCCGCTGATCTGCACATGACCGCTTTTTTCAGGAGTCACCGAAACCGGACCGTCACTAGACCACCCGAAGCGGTCATTGACGAGGCCGGTCATATGGTGTGCCTCGGGCCTCCCGGTGAACCATGCGTCTGCGTCTGTGCACGAGCCAAGCGAGCGCCCGATGAACATCCTCTCGATCCAGTCCTGGGTTGCCTACGGCCATGTCGGCAATGCCGCCGCCGTGTTTCCCTTGCAGCGGCTGGGCGCGGAAGTGTGGGCGATCAACACCGTGCAGTTCTCCAACCACACCGGCTACCGCCACTGGACCGGCGATGTCTTCACCGGCGGGTCCGTGCGCGCGCTGGTGGACGGCATCGAGGCGCGCGGCGTGCTGCCCACTTGCGACGCCGTGTTGTCCGGCTATATGGGCGATCGCGGGATCGGCGAGTCGATCCTGCACGCCGTGGCGCGCGTGCGCGCAGCCAATCCCGCCGCTCTCTACTGCTGCGACCCGGTGATCGGTGACGACCAGGATGGCGTGTATGTGCGCCCCGGCATCGCCGAGTATTTGCGCGACCAGGCACTCCCGGCCGCCGATCTCGCGACGCCCAATCGGTTCGAACTCGAACTCCTGGCCGGGTGTTCCTGCACCACGCTTGCGACGGCCAAGGCAGCGGTCGGCGCACTCGCCGCGCGCCTGCGCGGAACCGGCCCGCGCATCGTGCTGCTCACCAGCCTGCGCACCGAGGCGACGCCGGCCGACAGTATCGACATGCTGGCGGTGGAGGACGGGCAGTTTCACCTGCTGCGCACGCCATTGCTGCCGCTCGAGATCAACGGCACCGGCGATGCCATCGCGGCGTTGTTCCTGTTTCACCGCCTGGCCAGCGGCAGCGCCCGTGCGGCCCTGGAACGGGCCGGATCGTCGATGCACGGCATTCTCCGCCGCACGGCGGAAGCCGGCGCCCGCGAACTGCAGATCGTGGCGGCGCAGTCGGAGCTTCTCGCGCCGAGCCGGAGGTTTACGGCGCAACCCTGCTGAGATAGTAGAATTTTCTCTTCCGCCGGGCTATGGCCACGAAGGGAGGCAGGGAAGCTCCAGATGGCGGCCAGCAAAGAGATGGACCGCGTTGACCGCGAAATCCTCCGCCTGCTCGCCGCGGACGCCTCGCTGTCCCTGGCGGAAATCGCCGACCGCGTCGGGCTGACCGCGACACCGTGCTGGAAGCGGATCCGCCGGATGGAGCAGGAAGGCATCATCCTCCGCCGCGTCGCCGTGCTCGATCCGCAGAAAATCGGCCTGCCCGTCTCCGCTTTCGTCGCCGTCGAAACCGCCGATCATTCCAGCCTCTGGCTGCAGCGCTTCGCCGAAGTGATCGCCGGCATGGAGGAAATCGTCGATGCCTGGCGCATGAGCGGCGATGTCGATTATCTGCTGCATGTCGTGGTGCCGGACATCAGTGCTTATGACTCGTTTTATCGGCGTTTGATCGCCGCGGTTCCGCTGCGCAACGTAACCAGCCGCTTCGCTATGGAACGGATGAAGGCGGCGCCGTTTCCGGTGTAGCGGCTACCCTCACCCGGTTCGCTTTGCAAACCGACCTCTCCGGCGAGCGGGAGAGGTGTGTGGGCGGCGCGATCCATGCACGAAACGTATCAGCCTGCCGCAGCGTCGAGGGCTTGGGACAGGTCGGCGATGATGTCGTCGGGGTGCTCGATCCCGACCGAGAGGCGGACATAGCCCGGCGTGACCCCGGTCGCCATCTGCTCGTCATCGGTGAGCTGCGAATGCGTGGTGCTGGCCGGATGGATCGCCAGGCTGCGGACATCGCCGATATTGGCGACGTGATAGAACAGCTTCAGCGCGTCGATGAACCGCCGCCCGGCTTCGTGCCCGCCGGCAAGTTCGAAGCCGAGCAGTCCGCCTTGCCCGTGCGGCATATATTTCGCCGTGCGTTCGGCGCCGATGCCGGCGTGGTGGGCGGGATGGATCACGCGGGTCACGTCGCGGCGCGTGGCCAGGAAGTCGGCGACCAGACGGGTATTGCGGCTGTGCTCGCGCATTCGCAGCGGCAGCGTTTCGATGCCTTGCAGGAACAGAAACGCATTGAATGGGCTGAGCGCGGCGCCGAGGTCCCGCAGCAAGGTGACGCGCATCTTGAGGATATAGGCGACCGGGCCGAGTGGTTTGGCAGCCTGTGACCAGACCGCTCCGTGATAGCTGGGATCAGGCGTGTTCAGCGCCGGTTGGCGGTCGGCATGCGCTTCCCAATCAAAATTGCCGCCATCGATCACCACGCCGCCGATCGAGTTCCCATGGCCGCCGATATATTTGGTGGCCGAATGCATCACCACTGCGGCGCCATGGTCGAACGGGCGCACCAGCGTGGGGGCGGCGGTGTTGTCCATGATCAGCGGGATGCCGAATGTGCGGCCGATCGCCGCGACCTCGGCGATGGGGAAGGGGATCAGTTTCGGGTTGGGCAGCGTCTCGGCGTAATAGGCGCGGGTGCGGTCGTCGGTGGCGCGGGCGAAAGCCTCGGGGTCGGCCGGATCGACGAAGCGGGTCTCGATGCCCTGATCCTTCAGCGTGTTGCCGAACAGGTTCCAGGTGCCACCGTATAGATCGGTGGAGGAGACGATATTGTCACCGGCGCGGGCGAGGTTCAGCACCGCAAAGGCCGATGCCGCCTGGCCGGAGGCAAGCGCCAGAGCCGCGACGCCGCCTTCCAGCGCGGCGATGCGCTTCTCGAACGCATCGTTGGTGGGGTTCATGATGCGTGTGTAGATGTTGCCGAGTTCTTTCAGCGCGAACAGGTTTGCCGCGTTCTCGGCGCTGTCGAACTGGTAGGAAGTGGTCTGGTAAATCGGGACCGCGACGGCATGGGTCGCTTCGTCGCGCCGCCATCCGGCGTGCAGGGCCAACGTTTCCGGATGCTGCGTCTGGTTGGATGCCATCATGGGTCCCTCGCGCTGATTGGGGGGAGTATAGCGGAGGGCGAGGCGGTGGATAGCGCCCCTGCTGGCCAGGGAAATCGGCGTGGGGCATACATCGAGCAACCAAGGGGCGAACGTCATGACCGAACCATCACCCGTCCGCCTCGACCGTGAGGGCGAGATCGGCGTCATCACCGTAAATAATCCGCCGGTGAACGCATTGGGCCCAGGCGTGCCGGAGGGGATCATTGCGGCGATCCGCCAGGGCAATGCCGACGAGGCGATCCGCGCCATGGTGCTGATGGGCGCCGGCCGCAGCTTCATCGCCGGCGCCGATATCCGCCAGTTCGGCAAGCCCCGCGTGCGGCCGCCGCTGGGGCAGCGCGTCTATGACATCCTGGATGCGAGCGAAAAACCAGTGGTCGCGGCCATCCACGGCTACGCCCTCGGCGGCGGGCTGGAGATTGCGATGGCCTGCCACTATCGCATTGCGCTGCCCACCACGAAGGTCGGCTTGCCGGAAGTGCTGATCGGCATCCTGCCCGGCGGCGGCGGCACGCAGCGGCTGCCCCGGCTCGCCGGACCGAAAGTTGCGCTTGAGATGATCACATCCGGCCGCCATGTGTTGGCGCCGGAAGCCGCGCGTCACGGCATCCTGGATGCGGTGCTGGACGATGGCGCCGATCTGCGTGCTGAGGCGATCGCCCATGCGCAGCGCATTGCCGACCGCCGTCCGTTGCCGCGGGTGCGCGATCGCGATGAGAAGCTGGAGGAAGCCAGGCGCGATCCCAACCTGTTCGAAGCGATGCGCCAGTCGATCGCCCGCCGTGCACGCAATCAGAGAGCCCCCTACAACTGCATCGCTGCGGTCGAAGCCGCCTGTTGGTTGCCGATCGACGAGGGCCTGAAGCGCGAGCAGGAATTGTTCGCCGAACTGGAGAACGCCGAAGAGGCGCGCGCGCTGCGCTATGCGTTCTTTGCCGAGCGCGAAGTCGCGAAACTGCCGGATATTCCCCCTGGTACCAAGCCCCGCGACTTTGCCGCCGTGGCCGTTGTCGGCGCGGGCACCATGGGCGGCGGCATCGCTATGAGCTTCGCTGGCGCCGGCTTCCCGGTCCGCATTATGGACAGCACGCCCGAGGCCCTCAATCGTGGCCTCGATCGGATCCGCGCGAATTACGCCACCTCGGTCCGCCGCGGCAGCATGACCGAGGAGGACAGCGAGCGTTGCCTTGCGCAGATCCAGCCGGTGTCGGACTACGACGACATCGCCGGATGCGACATCGTCATAGAGGCGGTGTTCGAGGAAATGGAGGTCAAGAAGCCGGTTTTTGCCAAGCTCGACGCGGTGATGAAGCCGGGAGCACTGCTGTTCTCCAACACCTCTGCTCTCGATATCGACCAGCTCGCCGCCGAGACGAAGCGCCCGCAGGACGTTGCCGGGACGCATTTCTTCAGCCCGGCCAATGTGATGAAACTATTGGAGGTGGTGCGCGGGGCGCAATCCGCGCCCGAAACGCTGGTTACCGCCATGCAGATGGGCCGACGTATCGGGAAGATTTCGGCCATGGCTGGCAACACCGATGGTTTTGTCGCCAACCGCTCGCGCGCGCCATTCACTACTGAGTCGATGATCCTGCTGGAAGAAGGCTGCCTGCCCGAGCAGGTCGATAAGGTGATGGTCGATTTCGGTTATCCGATGGGGCCCTTCGCGGTCGGGGACCTTGCGGGCCTGGATGTCGGCGCCGCCGGCCGCCGGCGTCGCGCCGCCGCAAACCCGAAATACCGCAGGCTGCCGATCGCCGACCGCATCGTCGAGCTCGGCCGCTACGGGCAGAAGACAGGGGCGGGCTGGTATCGGTATGAAAAGGGCGACCGCACGCCGCATCCTGATCCGGCGATCGCACGCATCATCAAGTCGGTCGCCGCTGAGCTGGGCGTGCCGCAACGCAGTTTCACGGATACGGAGATCCTGCACCGGCTGCTGTTTGCCTCGGTAAACGAGGCGTGCCGCATCCTGGAGGAAGGCAAGGCCTATCGCGCCAGCGACATCGACGTGATGTGGCTGCACGGTTTCGGGTTCCCGCGCTACCGCGGCGGGTTGATGTTCTGGGCAGACGGCGTCGGCGTGCGCAACGTCTATAACCAGATCGCCGCCTGGCATCAGCAGTATGGCGAACGCTGGGCGCCATCCCGCTTGTTGCGTGAGCTGGCCGAGAGCGGCACTCCGTTCCGTGAAGCCCAACCCACGCCGATGCACTGACCGGCCGGGACCTCCGCTACCGCCGCCGTAGGGCCAGTCCGAACTCGAACCAGGCTGCGCCGTGGAAGATCAGCTCGACGGCGATCAGAGTGCCCACGACCCAGAGGCCGGACCAGGGCAACGTCAGATAAAGCGCGACACCGACGATGGCGCTGATCACTCCGCCGATCAGCAGCAGACCCGAGCCGCCCACATGCCAGTGGCGCACCGACATAATGATTCGCGTGATGCCGCCGACAATCATCACCGCGGCGACCAGGATGGTGATGACGAGGGCACCACGGATCGGCTCGGCCATAATCAGCAGCCCGCCGATCACATACAGGATGCCGGCCAGCAGTTGCAGGGCGAAGCCACCCCATGCGCGGTCCATGAACGCATGGGCGACCTGGACGACGCCGCCGACCAGCAGCATCGCGCCGATGAATATGGTGCCCGCCAGAGTAACCGCGATCACGTCGAACCACGCGAACACTCCTAGCAGCATCATGATGACGCCGAGAGCCACGAACCAACCCCAGCCGGTACGAGGCCGCGTCGCCAAACCTCGGCTCATTGGCGTGTCGCTCATGCCCCAAATCCTCCCATGCTCGTGAGCGCAGAAGGTGGCCAGGGGAGGCTGCGGCCGTCAACCGGGGAGATGGTGGGCGATGATTGCCGCCAGCCGTTCGCAGCCGGCTTGATCGGCGGTGTCGAAGCGCCCCGGTTCCGGGCTGTCGAGATCCAGGACGCCGAGCACCTGTCCGTCGCGCATCAGCGGTGTAACCAGCTCCGAACGCGATGCCGTGTCGCAGGCGATGTGAGCGGGAAAGCACTCGACATCCGGCACCAGGATCGAGCGCCGCTCGAGCGCGGCCGTGCCGCAGACGCCCCGACCGAGCGGGATGCGTACGCAGGCAGGCAGTCCTTGGAACGGCCCGAGGACCAGCTCTGCGCCTCGTAGATGGTAAACGCCGGCCCAGTTCAGCGCGGGCAGGCTGTAATAGATCGCCGCAACTGCGTTCGCAGCATTGGCGGTGGGATCGGTCTCGCCGGTAAGCAACGCTTCAAGCGCGGCCGCCAACTCGTCGTAGGCCACCTTTTCCTGGCGCGGCGCCCCGGTCATCCATGGAGCCGAGGCCGTCCCGTCGCGCACTGCCGATGGATCGCTAGTGGGCCGCGCGCAACTCGTGCGTACGGGCCCGCCCTTGAGCGGCCGCGTCCGTGCCGAGCTTCAGGCCCGCCGCAGCGTCGCGCAAGATGTTGCGCAACTCGCGCAGGAAAGTCATCCCGGCCGGGGTCCGCTGTACCAGCACGCTGCGACGGTCCATTGGGTCGATCTTGCGTTTTACCAGATCGAACTCGGTCAACCGATCGAGCGCGCGCGTGATCGCCGGCTTGGAAACGCCGAGCCGCGCGGCCAAGCCGCGAACCGTTTGCGCGTCGGTTTCCAAATAGCAAGTCAGGAACACGCTCAGTTGGCGCGCCGAAAGATCGGGCCCGTCGCGGCGGACCAACTCCACGATCGTGGTGCGCAGAACCGTGGCAAGGCCGTCGTTCACATCCGGATTGGAAGCATTCATGTCAGACCCTTTCTTCCGCCTGCGCCAGCCTTGCTCCCCCTAGCAGCGGAGGCTGACCGCAGATCGCCTTTTGCTTTTGAATCGAACGCGACGCGATCTTTTGGTTTCGTGACTCGCAATCGGTTTACCTGTCCATCGTGCCGCGGCCGAATTGCCTATGGAACAAGGGTCTGTGGCGATCGGCTCACGAAATCGCGAGGTTCGCTGGCCGTTTTTCATTCGACCCGATCCCGTCGGCATTGTCTGCAACGGCACAAAGGCCAGTTTGGTTTCGCTACTCTCACACCACCGATGCCGGCAAATTACGAACGCGTCATGGCCTGCGATGGTTCTCGCGCCAATACGCTGACGATGCGGAACAGCAATTCCTCGCCGTTGGGGCGCCGCAAGGTCAAGTATTCTCCCGGTCGGAAGCTGCGGCCCTCAATCACACGCAGCGGCTCGTCCGGGTCGCTGTGGCCGCGCAACCCCCATCCGTTATCAAGGGGCACAAGAAAGCCATGCCAATCGGGCCGATCGCGCCAGAACCGCCGCACCCGCCAAGCCGCCTCTGTGTCGCCGGCGGCCGGGTCCGGTTCGCCGCGCGGCGTCAGGCAAAGGTCGAGCTCGATGCCACAGCGCGTATCGCCGGCGGGCAGTTCAGGTGCGCGGATCAGCAGCGCCGTTACTCGCCATAAGCGGGATTCGGACATGACCCTTAAATCGCCACCCGGACACCCAGTTCCACTACCCGGTCGGACGGAATGCGGAAGAATTCGGTCGCTGGTACCGCATTGCGCGCCATCACCAGGAACAGCCAGCGTCGCCACAGCGACAGTTTGGGGGCATGCGCCGGCACCATGACATCGCGGCCGAGAAAATAGCTGGCCTGCATTGCGTCGAACTTCACCCCACGATCGTTTAGCGATTCCAGTTCACGCGGGATGTTCGGGCTTTCCATGAACCCGTACCGCAGAATCACGCGATGGATGCCCGTGGCCAGTTCCTGTGTCTCGATCCGGCGCTCCGGCTCGATCTCCGGCACGTCGAGGTTCTGCACGGTCAGGAACAGAACGCGCTCGTGCAGCACCTTGTTGTGTTTGAGATTGTGCAGCAATGAGGCCGGGACGTAATCCGGGTTGCCGGTCAGGAACACCGCCAATCCTGGAACCCGCACAGTGCGTGACTGCGGCAGCCGCGCCAGGAAGGACGCCAGGGGTAGGCTGTCCTGCCGCCAACGGGCGAGCAGCAGGTCTCGGCCCCGTTTCCACGATGTCATCAGGGCCATGAGCGACAGACCGAACACCAGCGGCACCCAGCCGCCTTCGATCACCTTCATCGTGTTGGCGGCGAAAAACACGAAATCGATGGCGAAGAAGAAGCCGAACACGCCGAGAGCGGCGGCGCGTGGCCAGTGGAACTGTCGGCGGAACACCACGGTGGCGAGCACGCAGGTGCACAGGAACGTGCCGGTGACCGCGATGCCGTAAGCGGAAGCCAAGTTGTTGCTGGTCTTGAAGCCGAACACCAGCAGGAGCACGCCGACCGCGAGCGCCAGGTTCACCTGGGGCACGTAAATCTGCCCCTCTTCGCGCGGGCTGGTGTGGCGCACGGTCATGCGGGGCAGAAAGCCGAGTTGCATGCATTGGCGCGTCACGGAGTAGGCGCCTGAGATCACCGCCTGGCTTGCGATGATGGTCGCCAGCGTGGCGAGCAGGACGAGCGGCAGGCGGCACCAGTTCGGTCCCATCCGGAAGAACGGATTGTCCAATGCGGCCGGATGACCGACGATCAGCGCTCCCTGGCCGAAATAGTTGAGCACCAGCGCCGGCAACACGAACCAGGTCCAGCTCAGCCGGATCGGGTGGGCGCCGAAATGTCCCATATCGGCATACAGCGCTTCGGCACCGGTCACGCACAGCACCACCGCGCCCAGGACGATGAACGCCATAGCCTTGTATTCGGCGCAGAGCGCCACCGCATAACCGGGCGAGAGCGCCAGCAACACGTAGGGGTGCACGATGAGCTGGCCCATCCCGAGTGCCGCGATGGCGATGAACCACACCGCCATGATCGGCCCGAACAGGCGCCCGACGCTGCCGGTGCCGCGGGTACTGGACGGCGAACAGGCCAATGATCACCACGGCGCTGATCGGGAGGACGTACTCCTTGAGCCCCGGCGCGGAGACCTCCAGGCCCTCGACCGCGGAGAGGACCGAAATCGCCGGTGTGATGACGCCGTCGCCGAAGAACAAACAGGCACCGGCGATGCCCACAAGCCCGACAGTGGCGCGCATGGCAGGGCTGACGCAGACGCGCTGGGCCAGCGCCATGAGTGCCAGGATGCCGCCCTCACCCCGGTTGTCGGCGCGCATCACCAGCATGACGTATTTCACCGTCACGATCAGGATCAGCGACCAGAAGATCAGGGAGAGGATGCCCAGGATCTCGGTGTCGGAGATCCGCACATCCTTGAACAGTATCAGGCTGGCTTTGAAGGCATAGAGGGGGCTCGTGCCGATGTCGCCGTAAACCACGCCGAGCACCGCCAGCAGCATGCTGAGTTCCGGTGCGCGCCGGCGCTGCGTGGCCGCGACAGCCGCCCCGGACATCATTCTCCCCTTCATCGAAGCCGCGGACGGATACGCCCCGCTCTGCGCTGAGACAAGCGAACCGCGGGGCTGGCGGTTGCGCATCCTCGCGGTCAGGCCGCGAATTCGGCCCGGATGGCGGCGGTATGTTCGCCGAGCGCGGGTACCGGCCGGAGCGTGCGCGCTCCGTCCGAGGCAATGACGGGCGGAGCGGCCAGGGAAACCGGGCCGTTGGGGGTGTCAACCGTCGTGCGGCGCAGCGCCTTGTGGCGCGCGAAGGCTGTCACATCGTTGACGAAGCCGAAGGCCGTGTTGGCCACACGCAACCGATCCGCAGCCTCCTCTCGGGTGAGCTGGCGGAACACCGTGGCGATATGGCCGTCCACCTCGGCGCGGTTGGCGACGCGGTTGACATTGAGATCGAAGCCCGGGCGCCGTGGCAGGTCGGGTTCGTGCAAGAAGCGGGCGCAGAAATCCGCCCATTCGCGCTCGTTCTGGACGGCGATTAGCACCAGCGAGCGATCGGCCAGAGCGAAAGCACCATAGGGGCAGATGGACGGGTGGGCGAGCCCCAGGCGTTCCGGGGCCCGTCCGGTGCCCTCGTAGAAGAGCAGTGGTACGGTCATCCAGTCGGCCATTCCGTCGAATAGGCTGACCTTCAGCCCCTTGCCGCGGCTGGTCTTGCCACGTTCGATCAGCGCCTCAAGGATGCCCGCATGCGCAGCCATGCCGCAGGCGATGTCGCAGGCCGAGACGCCGACCCGGCCAGGGCCGGCCGGGTGCCCGGTGATCATGGCAAGCCCGGATTCCGCCTGCACCAGCAGGTCATAAGCTTTCATCGTCGCATACTCGCCGGTGTCGCCGTAGCCGGAGATATCGACGGTGATCAGCCGGTCATGGCGCGCGCGCAGGGCGTCGCTGCCGAACCCGGCACGCGCGGCGGCGCCAGGCGCGAGGTTCTGGATGAAAACATCCGCCTGGGCGATGATCCGGTGCAGCAGCGCCGCGTCATCCGGATCCTTGATGTCGGCGGTGAGGCTTTCCTTGCCGCGGTTGAGCCAGACGAAATAGCTGGAAAGCCCGTTGGCCACGCTGTCGTAGGCGCGGGCAAAATCGCCTTGGGCGCGCTCCACCTTGATCACTCGCGCCCCGGCATCGGCCAGCCGCGAGGACGCATAAGGGGCGGCTACCGCCTGCTCCAACGAGACGACCAGCAAGGCTTGCAGCGGCTTCATACGCCATCCCCCCTCCTCTTGCGGGAGGGGGTCAGGAGGAGGGGGCGCAGCACCGCGAGGCTCATTGTGGGTGCCTCATACGACAGCTTCCCCGCCCGCGTCGATTGGCGATGAGCGAACCGCCGGCCGAGATCACCGCGGCGCTGGCGCGGATGGGCCTGCTTTCACCGGGCTACGCGCTCACCGGCGAACGCATGACCGGGGGCGTCTCATCCGATATCTGGCGGATCGACCTGCCCTCCGGGCCGGTCTGCGTGAAGCGCGCCCTGCCGCAACTGCGTGTTGCCGCTGATTGGCGCGCCCCGGTCTCTCGCAACCTGTACGAGGCGCGCTGGATGCAGCGCGCCAACGCCGCCATTCCCTACGCGGCACCGCGATTGCTGGGCCAGGACGAAGCGACCGGCGCGCTGGCGATGCAGTACCTGCCGCCGGATGCCTATCCTCTATGGAAAACGCAGCTTCGCGATGGCCGCGCCGACCCTGGTTTCGCCGCACACGTCGCCGCCAGCCTGGCGCGCATCCATGCCGCCACCGCCGCGGATCCCGCGACACGTGCCGAATTTCCGACCGACGATATTTTCTACGCCATTCGCCTCGAGCCCTATCTGGTCGCGACGGCGCGAGCCCATCCGGACCGCGCCAGGGCATTGAATGCACTCGTGGCGGCCACCCAGGCGAACAAGCACGCGCTGGTGCACGGAGATGTCAGCCCGAAGAACATCCTGGCCGGTCCGGGCGGGCCGGTCTTCCTCGATGCGGAATGCGCCTGGTGGGGCGACCCTGCATTCGACCTAGCCTTCTGCCTCAATCACCTCTTGCTGAAATGCCTGTGGACCCCTGCCGCTCGCGACGGCTTTCTGGCCTGCTTCGACGCGCTGGCAGAATTTTATCTGACCGAAGTGGACTGGGAGGCGGGCGGCCTGCTCGAAGCGCGTGCCGCACATTTACTCCCTGGTCTGCTCCTCGCCCGGGTAGATGGAAAATCGCCGGTCGAATACATCACGGACGAGCGGGATAAGAACCGGGTTCGCCGCACCGCGCGCGCATTGTTGGCGTCGCCCGTCGATCGGCTTGGCATGGTCCGAGAGGCATGGACGAACGAACTGATTGGGGCAGGGGGAATTTGATGAGCGACACGCGGATTGCGTTCGTGCATGGCCGCCGCGTTTGGGACAGCCGCGGGCGTCCCACTGTTGAGGCCGACGTGTTGCTGGAAGACGGTGCTGTCGGGCGCGGCATGGCGCCGGCCGGTGCCTCCACGGGTACCGGCGAGGCCCTCGACCTGCGCGATGGAGGGGAAAAATTCGGCGGCTATGATGTGACGCGGGCAGTCGCACATGTGAACACCGAAATTGCCCGAGCGATCGTCGGTCTCGATGCCGCCGACCAGGCGGAGCTCGACGGTAAGTTAGCTGCGCTCGACGGCACGCCGAGCAAATCGCGGCTCGGCGCCAACGCGCTGCTCGCTGTGTCCATGGCGGCGGCACATGCTGTGGCTGCCTCCGCCGGCGAGCCGCTGTATCGCCATCTCGGGGGCGCCGATGCGATCACCTTGCCGCTGCCGCAGATCCAGATTTTCGGCGGCGGCGCGCATGCCGGGCAGCGGGTCGATATCCAGGATTTTCTTGTCGTCTGCCCGGCCGCCGGTTCCTTCGCCGAGGCGCTCGACTGGACCGCCGAGGTGTACCGCGCGGCCGGCGCGCTGATGGTCGAAGCCGGGCAGCTCGCCGGCGTTGCCGACGAGGGCGGCTGGTGGCCCGCTTTCACAACCAACGAACAGGCCATCGAGACGCTGGTGCGGGCGATCGAACGCGCCGGGTTCAAGCCGGGCAGCGAGGTCGCCATCGCGCTCGATATTGCCGCCACCAATTTCGGCCGCGGCGGCAAATACCGGCTGGTGCTGGAAAATCGCGAGCTGGACAGCGAAGGGCTGATCCGCCTGTTGTCGGGCTGGGTGAAGACCTATCCCATCGCCTCGATCGAGGATCCGCTGGGCGAGGATGACGATGTCGGGTTCGCCGCCTTCACCCGCGAGGTCGGCGCGCGCGTGCAGGTGGTCGGCGACGACTTCCTTGTCAGCCAAGCTTTGCGGGTGCGTGAAGCAGCGCATCGTGGCAGCGTCAATGCGGTACTGCTGAAGCCCAACCAGCGGGGCACGCTGACGGAAACGCGCGAGGCCTGGGAAGCCGCCCGGCAATCCAACTTTGCCGGCATCGTCTCGGCGCGCTCCGGCGAGACCGAGGACACGACCATCGTGCATCTGGCGGTCGGCTGGGGTGTCGGTCAGCTCAAGGTCGGCAGTTTCGCCCGCGGTGAGCGCATGGCGAAATGGAACGAGGCGTTGCGCATTGAGGAGGCACTGGGCGCGCGCGCGCGTTTTGCCGGCGGTGCGGCCCTGGGCCGGTCGCGGCGGTGAATGTCGTCTTCCACTATGCCGCCGGCCCGGACCTGGCGGCGAGGCTGCAGGCGCTTTCGTCTGATGCGATCCTTATCGTCCCGGCCGCTGAACCGGATGCGGCTTTGCTGGCGCGGTTGGATGTGCTGTGGCACGTGCTGACGCCCGCCAGCGCCGGGCTGATCGCGGCGGCGCCGCGGTTGCGGCTGATCCAGAAGATCGGCGTCGGGGTGAATACCATCGATCTGGAAGCGGCGCGGGCGCGCGGTATTGCCGTTTGCAATCTGCCGGGGAGCAATGCGCGAGCGGTCGCCGAGCTGAGCCTGGCCCTGATGCTGGCGGGGCTGCGCCGTCTGCCGCTGTTTCATGCGGCAATGCGTGAGGGTTTTGGGTTCGCTGTCGATCCCGCGTTGCAAGACGGGCTGGGAGAACTTGGCGGGCGTACCGTCGGATTGGTGGGCTATGGTGCCGTGCCGCGCGCTTTGGCGCCGGTGCTGAAGGCGCTGGGTTGTCGTGTCCTCTATACGGCGCGAACCGCGCGCGGCGATGCGGCGGGGGAGTTCCGCCCGTTACGGGTGTTGCTGGCCGAGTCCGATGTGGTCAGCCTCCATCTGCCACTGACGCCGGAGACCGAGCGGCTGATCGACGCGGCGGCGCTTGCGCGCATGAAGCCTTGGGCGGTGCTGGTGAACACGGCGCGCGGCGGCTTAGTGGATCAGCCCGCGCTGGTCGATGCACTGCGTTCCGGCCGCCTCGCTGCGGCTGGGCTCGACGTTTTCGCCCACGAACCGCCGCGGCCCGATGACCCCCTGCTGCAGCTTCCGAACGTGGTGCTGACCCCGCATATCGGTTGGCTGACCACCGCGACGTTCGACCGCAGTTTCGCGCTTGCTCTGGAGAATTGCCGACGTCTGGCCGCGGGGGACGAACTTATGTATCGGGTCGTTTGAGCGCCTACGAAAAGCTCAGAGGCCGGGCAAAGGGCCGAATTCGCGCTCGATCCGTCCGGCAAAAGCGATCGTGGTCCGATCTTCCAGGTAGCCGCCGATGATCTGAACCCGAAGCGGCAGCCCGCTTTCGGCATGCCCGATCGGGGCGGCAGCTGCCGGCAAGCCGTTCAGGGTTGCGACAGCGCACCATGCGACCTGGCTGCCGTATGGAAACTTTTTGCCATCGACATCGACATGGCGCGTCGCCATCGGCGAGTGATCCTGCGGAAAGGCCGGGGTCAGCATCGGCGGACACAGCATGACATCGACCTCCTGACACGAGGCCTGCCATCGCACCCGCAACCCTTCGGGGATCCAGCTTGTATTGATCCAGGCTGCATGGCTCATCGTCAGCCCCCGCAATTCCGCCGCCTCGAGGCCCAGGTTCTCCGCGACAGGGCTGTGGTGGCCGCCTCGATGAGCGCGCGTTCGTCCGGCGACAGATGGGTGCTAAAAATTGCCGCTAACAACTCGTCATAGTCTCGCGTCGTGCGCGCCAGGTTGGGCATCGCCGGGCTCGTTCGCATGACGGTGCAGCCGGTCTTGCCGAGCCGATCGCTCAGCGTTTCGACTGCCGCTTTGACGCTCGCCGCTGTCGGGCATAGCGGATGAGTGTCGATGACCAGCACGCGAAAATCCGCCAGTCTGTCGTGCCCTGGCGACAGCAGGGCGAGCTTATACCCGATGCCATCCCACAACTCATCCGGTCCGGCCACGAGCGCGAGATCGGCGGCCTGCATGGCATCGGGGCTACCACGGACATGTCGCACGAGCCGCGATCGCCGGCGACCCCGGGTAGCCGGAACCCCGTTGCGGTACCAAGTCGAGGCAAGGCTTGTGCGCGAATACACCGCAGAAATGTGCCGGCGCGCGGAGCGAGGCGCCGAGATCCGAGCCCAGCTCCAACGGCATGAACCCGGCCGCGAGCGCTGTTGCCGCACTGCCGAGGGTCCGCGAGGGGTGCGACTGACATCCCAGGGGTTGTTGGTTGTGCCGTACATCGGGTTGTAGCTCTGCCTATCGGCGAGCCCGACCGGCACATTGGTCTTGCCGATTATGATGGCGCCGGCGGCCCTGAGCCGCTGCACCACGAGGGCATCCGCGTCCGGGCGCCAGTCCCGAAATTTGGCATACCCTCAGGTCGTCGGCAGTCCCGCGGACGTTGAACTGTTCCTTGACAGTCATGGGCAGGCCGAGCATCGGGCGGCGTTCGCCACGCGCAACGCGGCGTTGCACCATCGGCGATCGCATGCGCCCGATCGAAATCGCACACGACGACAGCCTTGATCTTCGGATCGATCGCCTTGATGCGTGCGATGGCGGCATTCAGCAGTTCGCGGGCGGAGATGTGCCGTGCGGCGAGCGCCTGCACCAAATCACTCGCGGTACGGTAGGTTGGGATTGTGGATTCATCGCCGGCGGGCCGGCCGATGACAGGCAGAATGGTTGTCGCCGCAGTCGCGCCGAGCCCAGCTATAACGCAGCGTCGGCTTAGGGTCATTCTGGTCACTCCAGGTGTTGACACAGGCACACAAGCCGTCGCGGATAGCCGGTCGCCGGAGCGGACAACCGGCAGGCCCGCTGGTATTCTGGGCATAATCATATGAACCCGCCCGGCGAACCGTCCCTTCCTCCAGCCTTCCAGGCGTGGTTCGCCGGCCGTGGCTGGCACCCGCGCCCGCACCAGCTCGCCATGCTTGCGGCGGCGCAGGAAGCCGAGAGCATCCTGGTGACCGCCCCGACCGGGGGCGGCAAGACGCTCGCCGGCTTCCTGCCAACGTTGGTGGATTTGGCAGACAACCCACGCCCCGGCCTGCACACGCTCTATGTCAGCCCGCTGAAGGCGCTCGCTACCGATATCGCCCGCAACCTGCTGCAGCCCGTCGAGGAGATGCGGCTGCCGGTTACGATCGAAACCAGGACCGGCGACACCCCGGCAAACCGACGCGCCCGCCAACGCGAAGCGCCGCCGCACATCCTGCTCACCACGCCCGAAAGCCTCGCTGTATTGCTCTCGCTGCCCGACGCCGCCGTCATCTTCGGCGGCCTGAAAACGCTGGTGATGGACGAGGTGCACGCGCTCGCCGGCGGCAAGCGCGGCGACGCCCTGGCCCTCTGCGCAGCGCGGCTCGCGACGCTGGCGCCTGCCATGCGTCGCGTCGGCCTTTCCGCCACCGTTGCCCACCCTTCGGCCATCCAGGATTACGTCGGCGCCAACCGGGTGATCGAAGTCCCCGACGCCACTCCCCCGCATCTGGCCATGATGCTGCCGGAAGGCGCGCTCTCCTGGTCCGGCCATATGGGCCTGGAAGCAGCGCCGCGGGTGATGGCACAAATCCGCGCCGCCGGCATGACCATCGTCTTCGTCAACACCCGCGCCCAGGCCGAGCTGATGTTCCAGGCGCTGTGGCGGCTCAACGATCCGACGCTGCCGATCGCGCTGCATCACGGCAGCCTGGAGGTCGCGCAGCGCCGTCGCGTCGAGGCAGCGATGGCGGAGGGCAAGCTGCGTGCCGTAGTCGCCACGTCTTCTCTTGACCTCGGCATCGACTGGGGCGGCGTCGATCAGGTGATCCAGGTCGGCGCGCCGAAAGGCGTCTCGCGCCTGCTGCAGCGCGTCGGCCGCGCCAATCACCGCATGGACGAAGCGAGCCGCGCCGTCCTGGTCCCCGCCAATCGCTTCGAGGTGCTGGAATGCGAAGCCGCGATGCTTGGTGTCGCCGCGCATGAACTCGACGGTGATCCCCCGCGCCCCGGCGGGCTCGATGTACTTGCCCAGCACCTGCTCGGGCTGGCCTGCGCCGCGCCATTTCACCCCGTCGACGCCTTCGCCGAGGTGCGCCGGGCCGCCCCATACGCCGCGCTCACCCGCAAGGATTTCGACGACGTGCTAGCCTTCGTGGAGACCGGCGGCTACGCGCTCTCCGGTTACGAGCGTTACCGCAAGTTGTTCCGCGACTCGGAAGGGCGCGTGCATGTGCGCTCCGAGCGGATCGCGCGACAGCATCGGATGAATATCGGCACGATTGTCGAAGCGCCGCTGTTAAAGGTGCGGCTTATCGGCAAGAAAAAGCGGTCCGGTCCAGTGCTCGGCGAGATCGAGGAGTATTTCGTCGGCCTGCTGCGTCCCGGCGACACCTTCATGTTCGCCGGTCGGCTGCTGCGGTTCGTCCGCTTGCACGAGACCGTGGTGGAGGCGATCGAAGGTGGTACCGGCGAGCCGATGGTGCCAGCCTATGAAGGCGGGCGGCTGCCGTTGACCACCAATCTCGCCAACCGTGTGCGCGGCCTTATGCAGAACCCGGCGAGCTGGTCCGTCTTCCCCAACTCCGAGCAGGAATGGTTGCGGCTGCAAAAAGCGCGCTCGCGCCTGCCGGGCCAGACCGACCTGTTGGTGGAAACATTTCCCCGCGACGATCGCTGGTACCTCGTCGCGTATTGTTTCGAAGGCCGCAATGCGCATCAGACACTCGGGATGCTGCTGACCAAGCGAATGGAGCGCGCCGGCTTCGCCCCGCTCGGTTTCGTGGCGACCGATTATGTACTCGGTATCTGGTCGGCAAACCAGCCGCTGGACGTCGCAACCCTGTTCGATGAAGACATGCTGGGCGACGACGTCGAAACCTGGCTGGCGGAAACCTCCATGCTGCGCCGGATTTTCCGCAACGTCGCGGTGATCGCCGGGCTAATCGAGCGCCATCATCCGGGTGCGGAAAACACACGCCGGCAGGTCACCGTCAACAGCGACCTGATCTATGATGTGCTGCGCCGGCACCAGCCGGACCACATCCTGTTGCGCGCCGCCCGCGCCGACGCGGCCGGCCGACTGATCGACCTCGGCCGCATCGCCGGTATGCTGCGGCGTGTGAACGGCCGTATCGTGCATATGGCATTGTCGCGTGTCTCGCCGCTCGCAGTTCCCGTGCTGCTGGAGATCGGCCGCGAAAGCGTGCGCTCCGATGCCGATGAGGAAAAACTGCTGGCCGAGGCCGAAGCGATCATCGCCGAAGCCACGACTGACGTTCCGCCGCCGCTTCCTGGGCGGAACCTGCCGCCGGTTCACCGCGCCAATCTCGCCCGTCGGCGCCCCGCGCCCGCGCAGCAAGATCTGTTCGGCCCCACAGGGTGAGCGCCGCACCGATCCACTTGGCGGGCGAGCGGCTGATGCTGGATCCCTCCGGCGCAGTCTTCTGGCCTGCGGCTGGGCTGCTCGCCGTCTCCGACTTGCACCTGGAAAAGGGCTCGTCCTTCGCACGCCACGGCATGCTGCTGCCGCCCTGGGACACCAAGACCACGCTGGACCGGCTCGCCATCCTACTACGGCACTGGAGCCCGAGCATCGTCCTGGCGGTCGGCAACTCATTCCACGACGGTGCCGCCTCGGGCCGATTGCCTCTTGGCGAGGCCGCGCGGTTGCGCACCATGACTTCCGAGCGACGCTTCGTCTGGGTGCAGGGCAACCATGACCCCGACCCGCCTGACGGCCTCGGCGGCGAATGGGTGACCAGCTTCACGGCCGGCCCTCTGGTGTTTCGTCACCAGGCACAGCAGCACGGGGAGCCGGGGGAGATTTGCGGCCATTACCACCCGAAGGCCACCATTCCGGCCCGCGGCTGCCAGGTCAGCCGGCCGTGCTTTGTGGCCGACGGCAGGCGGCTGATCCTGCCCGCATTCGGCGCCTATGCTGGCGGCCTCGAGGTTGCCGACCCGGCGATCAGCCGTTTGTTCCCGCGCGGCGGCCGTGTGTTTCTTCTTGGACGCGAACGGTTGTACAGTTTCAGCCTTGCCTCGGCCCGTGGCTGACGCATGTCAGCCATATGTCATCCCCCCGGCCGGTTATGCTATGGTTTCGGAACGATTTGCGCTTGGCCGATCACGCAGCCTTGCATGCGGCTGTGCACACCGGGCAGCCGGTCGCGGCAGTTTTCATTCTCGACGAGACGGCCGCCGGAGTGTGGAAACCCGGCGCGGCCTCTCGCTGGTGGTTGCATCATAGCCTGACTGCATTGCAACAACGGTTGCAAACTGCCGGAGCTTCTCTAATCTTGCGATGCGGATCGACACAAGACGAAGTGCTGCGTGTAATTGCTGATCTTAATGCAACCGATGTGTTCGCCGGCTATGCGGTCGAGCCCTGGGTGCGCGGACAAGATATGCAGCTCGCTCGAACCCTCGCCGCGAAGCAGGTAGGTTTTCATCAGTTCCGCACCGTCTCCCTGTTCGACCAGGAGGATCTGCACACTCAGGCCGGTGGTTCTTTCGCGGTTTATGCGCCATTCGCCCGGCTTGTTCTTGCGCGCAAGGGCGCACCGCCGCCCAACCCGGCGCCACGCCGCATCCCCGGTGTGCCGAAAATTGCGTCCGATACGATCAGCGACTGGGCGCTATTGCCGGCCCAGACGGACTGGGCGGGCGGACTGCGCGAGACCTGGACGCCCGGCGAGTTTGGGGCCAATGCCCGGCTGCGACACTTTCTGCAGAATGGCCTGGCCGACTACGCCGGGCGCCGCGACCATCCGGGCATCGAGACGACCTCGATGCTGTCCCCACACCTGCATTTCGGAGAAATCTCGCCCGTCCAAGTCTGGCACGCGGTCAAAGCGATGGACGGTCGCTCGGCCGATCGCTACCTGCGCGAGCTGTTGTGGCGGGAGTTTTCCATCCATCTGCTGTGGCATCACCCGAAGCTTCCCGAAGTGCCGCTGCGCCCAAACTTCGCAAACATGCCATGGCGGCGCGACTCGGCCGGGTTGCGGGCGTGGCAGCGCGGCCGCACCGGTATACCGATCGTCGATGCCGGCATGCGCCAGCTCTGGTACACCGGGTGGATGCATAATCGGGTGCGCATGATTACTGCTTCTTTTCTGGTAAAACATCTTCTCGTCCCCTGGCAGGACGGCGAGGCCTGGTTCTGGGATACGTTGGTTGATGCCGACCTCGCCAACAACAGCGCGAGTTGGCAGTGGGTTGCCGGCTGCGGTGCCGATGCCGCGCCCTATTTTCGGATCTTCAACCCCGTGCTGCAGGGCCAGAAATTCGATCCAGACGGCGCTTATGTGCGTCGCTGGGTACCGGAACTCGCGCACCTGGACGACAGCTTCATTCACGCCCCCTGGGAAGCGCCCGCCCGCGCGCTGCAACGCGCCGGCATTGTGCTCGGAGGCAACTATCCGCGTCCGCTGGTCGATCTCTCCGAAGGCCGGCAGCGAGCACTCGAGGCCTACGCCACGATCAGACGGGTCGATGGATGACCCTCCGCGCGGTCCCACCCGGGGCGAAGCTGCGTGTTGTAGGTGACGTGCACGGCGATGCTGCCGCTTTCGCCTATGCCGCAGCGACCGACCGCTTTGTCCTGCAGCTCGGGGATCTCACTGATTATGGCCCGCGCAGTGCCGAGGTACTCGGCATTATGTTTCGCTTGATCGACGAAGGATGCGGCCTGTTTCTGCTCGGCAACCACGATCACAAGCTTGCCCGCGCACTCGCCGGCAAACCGGTGCGGCACGAGGAAAATCTCGATGAAACGCTGGCGCAGCTCGATGCAAACCTGCGCGGCCGGGCGCTGGAAGAGATTATGCGGGCGCCACCCTGGGTCCATTATCAAAACGATCTCTTTGTGCATGGCGGCTTTCACACCGACATGCTGGACGGGCCGCCGCCTGAGGTTGGCGTGGGCCGCGTCCAGGGTGCCGTGGCCCGCGCTTTGTTCGGTGAGCCCACCGGACGCCTGCAGCCGGATGGCTATCCGGAGCGGAGCCTGCGCTGGGTCGATCGCATCCCGGCTGGTCTGACCGTGTATTGCGGCCATGACCGGCGCAGCACCGACGGGCGTCCGTATATAAGGCGCGGAACCCTGGGCGGCACGGCGATCTTCCTCGACACCGGCGCCGGAAAGGGGGGCCACCTGTCCTGGATAGACCTCTGATGGCAGGATCGGGCGATGCACCAGCTCCTGCTCCTGCGACACGCCAAGTCCTTGCGTGGCGATCCGCGGCTAGCTGACCGTGACCGCCCGCTGGCGCCGCGCGGCCACCGCGATGCCGGGCTGATGCGCCAGTCGATGCGCCGGTTGGGCCTCGCGCCGGATCTCGTGCTGGTCTCCAACGCCCGCCGCACAATGGAGACACTCGACGCTCTCGAACCCTGGGACGATACGCCGCTCACCGAACCGACCGAGCAGCTTTATCTGGCCGAAGCCGCGCAGATTTTCACGCTGTTGCGCGATGTGGCGGAGACCGTGAGAAGCGTCCTGCTGATTGGTCACAATCCGGGCGTGCAGGATTTCGCTGTTCAGCTCGCCGCCCCTGCATCAGGCGAGGCGGCCCGCCGCATGAGCGACAAATTCCCCACAGCAGCGCTGGCAGAGTTCGCCATTGGTTGCGCGTGGCGCCGGCTGGATCGTGGCACCGCGCATCTGACCCGCTTCGTCATGCCGGCGGACCTTCGCGATAAGACATGATCCTCCAATCAGGTCCGGAAATGGCGAGAATACCACCGCGCTCCCTGGCATGCTGTGCGCCATGCATCTCGACCGCGACGCCTGTTATCGCGCCCTGCTGACCCGTGATGCGCGGTTCGACGGCCGGTTCTTCACCGCCGTCCGCACCACGGGAGTTTACTGCCGCCCAATCTGCCCCGCGCGGCCGCCAAAGCTCGAGAACATCGTCTTCATGCCGAGCGCCGCAGCCGCGCAGGCTGCCGGCTTCCGCCCGTGTCTGCGCTGCCGACCGGAGACGACGCCCGACCTCGCCGCGTGGCACGGCACCTCCAGCACCGTCTCGCGCGCTATGGCGCTGATTGCCGCCGGGGCTCTGAATGAGGACACAGTGGACGGATTAGCTGCCCGGCTTGGAGTTGGCGAGCGGCAGCTCCGGCGACTGTTTCGCCAGCATCTCGGCGCGTCGCCGAAGGCGGTCGCCCAAACGCGACGCGTGTTGTTCGCCAAGCAACTGGTGACCGATACGCAGCTCTCGATGACGGATGTCACGCTCGCAGCCGGCTTCGGCAGCGTGCGCCGGTTCAACGATACATTCCGCACGCTGTATGGTCGCCCGCCGCGTTGTCTGCGCCGCAGCGGCGTGCCGGGAGACGCTGAATCCGCCATCACGCTGCGACTGTTCTTCAAGCCGCCTTACGACTGGGCGGCGATGATCGGCTTTCTCGCGCCGCGTGCGGTCCCCGGCGTGGAGCGTGTGACGCCAGACTGCTACAGGCGCACGATTTCGCTGGACGGCCGGCACGGTACGATAGCCGTGCAGCCGGAGGGAATGAATGCGCTGGTTGCAACCATCCGGTTCCCGACAGTCACGGCGTTGCCGGTGATCGTCGAGCGTATCCGGCGTATCTTCGACCTCGGCGCCGATCCTGCCATAATCGGTAGGCATCTGTCCGAAGACCCGCAGTTCGCGCACCTTGTTGCTGCCCGACCGGGCCTGCGCGTACCCGGCGCATGGGACGGCTTTGAGCTTGCCGTCCGCGGCATCCTCGGCCAGCAAATTTCTGTCGCCGCGGCTACGCGGCTCGCCGGCAAATTGGTCGCGGCGTATGGAGTGCCCGTTTCGGCCGCCGACGATCCGTCCGGTCTCATGCATATCTTTCCCGATCCTGCACGGCTCGCCGGTGCCGAATTGGCCGGCCCACTCGGCATGCCGCCGGCGCGCGCCTCCGCCATCGCCGCGCTTGCCGCATCCGCGGCTGCCGACCCGCGCCTGTTCGAGCCGGGCCGAGACCTGGAGGAAACGGTTGCTCGCCTGCGCACGCTCCCCGGCATCGGCGAGTGGACCGCGCAGTACATCGCGATGCGCGCATTGCGCGAGCCGGATGCATTTCCCGCGGCTGATATCGGTTTGTTGCGCGCCATGGCGACGGAGGCCGGCCGGCCTAGCCCCGCGCAGCTTCTGGTCCGCGCCGCCGCCTGGCGGCCCTGGCGCGCTTACGCCGCCTTGCATCTTTGGACACCCGGCGCGGCCGTACCGGCCCCAGTGGAGGAACTACGTGAAACTGTATCTCGACCGGATACCGTCGCCGATCGGCACCGTTCTGCTCGTCTCTGACGGCGAAGCGCTGCGAGGGCTCGACTTCGAGGATTACGAGAGCCGGATGCACACGCTGCTGCGTCGGCAGTACGGTTCGTATTCTCTGATACCGGGTGATGGGACCGGCGGGTTCGGCCAGCGTATTACGGCGTATTTCGATGGCGATCTGGCTGCGCTCGACTCCATACCGGTGCGAGCCGACGGTTCCGAGTTCCAGCGTCGGGTCTGGACAGCGTTGCGTACCATTCCGCTTGGTACGACGACCACCTACGGCCGTCTTGCCGCGCAAATGGGCCAGCCCACCGCCAGCCGCGCGGTCGGCCTCGCCAACGGCGCCAATCCCGTCGCAATCGTGGTCCCCTGTCACCGCGTCATCGGCGCCGGCAACAAACTCACTGGCTACGGCGGCGGCATTCCCCGCAAGCAATGGCTGCTCCGCCACGAAGGCATACAGCTCTCCGGCTAGAGCGCGCCGCGTCCCTGCACCTTCGCCCAGGTATCACGCAGCCCCACGGTACGGTTGAACACCGGCTTGCCGGGCGCCGAATCGGTATCGGCGCAGAAGTAACCCAGCCGCTCGAACTGCACTGCCTCGCCGATCGGCGCCGAGGCCAATGCAGGCTCGAGCAGACAGCCGTTCAGCACCTCCAACGAGTCTGGGTTGAGATCGGCCATGATGTCGCCGTCGGCGCCCGGATCGGAACGGGTGAACAGATGATTGTAGAGACGCACTTCCGCCGTGATGGCATCCGCGGCGGCAACCCAATGCAGCGTCGCCTGCACCTTCCGGCCATCGGGCGGGGCGTTGCCGCCGCGCGTTGCCGGATCGTACGTGCAGCGCAGTTCGACCACCTCGCCGGCAACATTCTTCACTGCCTCGCGACAGGTGACGAAATACCCGTACCGGAGCCGCACTTCGCGGCCGGGCGCGAGGCGGAAGAATTTCTTCGGCGGATTCTCCATGAAGTCTTCGCGCTCGATATATAGCGCGCGCCCGAAGGTTACGGATCGAGTCCCCACAGCCGGATCTTCAGGATTGTTGACCGCCTCCAGCGTTTCCGTCCGGCCCTCCGGCCAGTTCTCGATCACCAGTTTCAGTGGATGCAGCACTGCCATCCGGCGCGACGCGGTCCGGTTCAGCAACTCGCGTATCGCGTATTCGAACGCCGCAAATTCGACAACGCTGTTCGCTTTGGTGATGCCGCTGCGGCGCACGAAGTCGCGCAGCGCCGCCGGGGGCACGCCGCGCCGGCGCATCGCCGCAAGCGTCGGCATGCGCGGATCGTCCCAGCCGGAGACCCGGCCCTCAGTCACCAGCCGCGTGAGTACGCGTTTCGACATCACCGTGTAAGCGATATTCAGCCTTGCGAATTCATACTGATGCGGCCGCGAGGGCACCGGCAGATTCTCGATCAGCCAGTCATAGAGCGGCCGATGATCCTGAAACTCGAGTGTGCACAGAGAGTGCGTGACGCCTTCAAGCGCGTCCGACTGGCCGTGTGCGTAATCGTAGGTCGGATAGATGCACCACGTATTGCCGGTACGCGGATGTTCCGCATGCAATATCCGATACAGCACCGGGTCGCGCAGGTTCATGTTGGGAGACGCCATGTCGATCTTCGCGCGCAACACCCGCGCACCGTTGGGAAACTCCCCAGCGCGCATGCGGCGAAACAGATCGAGGTTCTCCTCGATCGAGCGATACCGGTCGGGTGAATTCTGTCCCGGCTCGGTCAACGTGCCTCTCTGACTCCGCATCTGATGGGGCGGCGTGTCATCGACATACGCCTTGCCGGCACGGATCAGGTGCTCGGCCCATTCATAGAGCTGCTCGAAGTAATCCGACGCGTGATACAGATGCTCGCCCCAATCGAAGCCGAGCCAATGCACATCGCGCTTGATGGCGTCGATATATTCTTGCTCTTCCTTGGTCGGGTTGGTGTCGTCGAAACGCAGATGACAGCGACCGCCGTATTCCTGGGCTACCCCGAAATTCAGGCAAATCGCCTTGGCATGGCCAATATGCAGATAGCCGTTCGGCTCCGGCGGAAAGCGCGTCACCACCGCCTTCACACTGCCCGCGGCGATATCCTCCTGGATAATGTCGCGGATGAAATCGCCGCCGGAGTCAGTAACTGAAATATCCGCTGTGGCCATCGAGGGCTCCGATAGGGAACCGCGCCCCGTTGGCCGGCTCGTCTGCTGACGAATGGTAGCGGCGGGCGGATTTGAACCACCGACCAAGGGATTATGATTCCCCTGCTCTACCGCTGAGCTACGCCGCCACCGTTCCGGCAGAAGCGCCAGATAGGGTGCTCACCCCGGCCGCGTCAACCGCGCGGCGGATGAACCCGCCGCCGATCACGCGCTCTCCCACATACGCCACGCAGGCCTGCCCCGGCGCCGGCAGCGCGGGCTGGTCGAGAAGCACAACAGCCTCGGATGGACCTGACGCGGTGATCGTCGCCGGCCGCAGAGCGTCGCGCGCACGCAGCTTCACTGTGCAGCGCGAACCATTTTCCGGCACCTCGATCAACCAGTTTACCTCTCCCAGCGGCACCACGCGCGTACCCTCGCCGCGGGGCCCCACGACCACGCGCCTCGCCGGGGCATCGAGCGCTGCCACCATCATCCGCTCACCCCGGACCACCGCAGCCGTACCCAACCGCTTGCCTTGTCCGACGGTATAGCGGGCAATCCCATCATGGCGCCCGAGCACGCGGCCGATATGATCGACGATGTCTCCGCCCGCCAGCGCCTCCGGCCGCAGCCGCCCCACAATGTCCGCATATCCTCCGGACGGCACGAAACAGATGTCCTGACTGTCCGGCTTGTAGGCGACCGGCAAGCCGAGCCGCACAGCCTCCGCCCGTACCGCGAACTTCTCCATTTCTCCGAGCGGAAACACGCACGTGTCGAGCTGCTCGCACGTGAGTGCGAACAAGAACCAGCTCTGGTCACGCGCCAGATCGCAGGCCCGATGCAGTTCCGGCCCGTCGGGCCCCTCACAACGGCGCACGTAATGTCCTGTCGCCAGCCGCGCCGCTCCAAGACCGCGCGCCAGCGCCGTCAGGTCGGTGAACTTCACGGTCTGGTTGCAGCGGATGCAGGGCACCGGCGTCTCCCCCGCTGCGTAACTTGCCGCGAACGGCTCGATCACCGCCTGAGCGAACCGCGTCTCCGCGTCCACCACGTAATGAGCAATTCCCAGACGATCGGCGACGCGGCGCGCATCGTGGATATCCTGGCCGGCGCAGCAGGCGCCCTTCCGCCCGGTTGCCGCGCCATGATCGTAAAGCTGCAAGGTGACACCAATCACCTCATGGCCGGCCTCATGCAACAGCCCAGCCACGACCGAACTGTCCACGCCGCCCGACATGGCAACCATGATTCGCATGGTGTTACGCGAAGGAAGGCCAAAGGGGCATTGCCCCCCTGCACCCCCCACGAAGGGCGAGCCCTTGGAACCCATTCTGGCTTCGCCCTGAAGGAGGCCCGAACCGACAGAACGACGCGCAGTGCCGCGGCATGGCCCCCTTCAGGGCGAAACCCGGACCGCCGCGGTCCAGGGGCCGTCGCCCCTGGCGGGGGTGCAGGGGGCAGAGCCCGCTGGTCTTCCCACGCAGTACGAAGCCCATCATTCGTTGAGCAGGTTGCGGCTGCCGGCGGGAAGTTTCACGATCAGCCCGTCCAATGCGTCCGTAATGACGATCTGGCAGCCGAGGCGTGAGGTCTCCTGTAGCCCGAAGGCGAGGTCCAGCATGTCTTCCTCGTCCTCGGTCGGCGGCGCGAGCTGTGTGAACCAAGCCGGATCGATGATGACGTGGCACGTCGAGCAGGCAAGCGAGCCCTCGCAGGCGCCTTCAATATCGACGCCATGCTGATGGGCGATCTCCAGCACCGACAGGCCGAGCGGCGCGTCCACTTCGCGGCGCGTTCCATCGCGTTCAATGAAAGTCATCTTCGGCATCGTGTGTCCGTTCAGGCCGGAACCGCCGTGCCGGCATGTGCCGCGGCCAAGGCGGCGGCGGCATAATCCACGTCGGCCGGCGAGGTAAAGCGTCCGATGCCGATGCGCAAGCTGCGTGCCGCCGCCTCGTCGCTGATGCCCATGGCCCGCAAAACGTATGAGGGCTCTATCGTTGCGGAGGAGCAGGCCGAGCCGGTAGAGACACAGAGCTCAGGCGTTCGGGCCATGAGTTCGGATGCGGTTGCACCGGGGAAAGTTAGATTGAGATTGCCGGGAATGCGGGCGGCGAGGCTGCCGTTGATCAGCACGCCGGGTATCTCGGCTGAGAGCCGATGCCACAGCCGGTCGCGCAATTCGCCGATGCGGGCGCCTTCACCTGCCGTTTCCAGGGCGGCAATCCGACACGCCTCGCCAAACCCCACGATCAGCGGTGCCGGCAGCGTGCCAGAGCGCAACCCGCGTTCCTGCCCGCCGCCGGAGAACAGCGGCATCAGGCGGACCCGCGGCCGGCGGCGGACATAGAGGGCGCCGACACCCTTCGGCCCGTATAGTTTGTGGCCACTAACAGACAACAGGTCGACGCGCCAGGCGGCAACATCGATGGGGATCTTGCCGACCGCCTGGGCCGCGTCGGTATGGAACAGAGCGCCGGCGTCTTTGGCCATCGACGCGAGCGCCGGAATGCCCTGCACCACACCGGTTTCATTGTTGACCGCCATGATGCTGACCAACAGTGTCGGTTCGGCGAGCGCGGCATGCAGCGCCGCCGGATCGAGCAGGCCGTCGGCGCGGACCGGCAGGAACACCGGCTCGAATCCCTCGGCGGCGAGGTCGCCGACCGATTCGAGCACGCATTTATGTTCGGTGGCGACGGTCACGATCCGCCGGCGCGGATCGCCCATTCGGGCCGCATGGCGCGCGGCGCCCTTAATCGCGATATTATTGCTTTCGGTCGCACCCGAGGTGAACACCACCTCGTTTGCATTGGCGCCGATCAACCCGGCCACGGCCGCTCGTGCGGTTTCGACCGCCGCCTCGGCTGCGAGGCCCATTCCGTGCTCAACGCTGTGCGGGTTGCCGTATTGCTCGGTGAAGAACGGCAGCATCGCTTTCAGCACGCGCGGATCGCAGCGCGTGGTCGCCTGATTGTCGAGATAGACCGGCCGGTTCGGGCGCGACGGCAACTCCATGACGGGCGATCTGGGCTTAAGCGGCCCGTGCTACCAGAGCGGATCGCAGCCGGTCGGCCATGCGGGGATAGGCGTCCGCGAAAGCCCGGACTGCATCCGCATCGGCGTTCCACGGCAAGGAGACCCGTATTGCCTGCCCGGCCAGAGCGCCGAGCCCCATTGCCGATAGCACATGGCTCGCCGCCACCTTTCCGGAACTGCAGGCCGCACCGGCGCTGACGGCGATTCCCTCGAGATCGAGCGCCATGACCTGGACGTCGGCGCGGATGCCAGGCAACGCAAGGCACGTCGTGTTGGGCAACCTGGGCCCGCCGCCGCAGATCATGGCGCCGTGCCGTATCGCCACAGTCTCGACCATGTCGCGCAGCGGCGTAAGCCGGGCGGCTTCGCCGGCAACGCGTGCTGCCGCCGCGAAGCCGGCAATCGCCGGAAGGGCGGGCGTGCCGCCGCGCCAGCCGCGCTCCTGCCCGCCGCCGCCGATCAGCGGCTTGGGGGCCGGCGCGTCTGGTGCCAGCAGCAACGCGCCGGCGCCCTTCGGTCCACCCAACTTGTGCGAGGACAATGCCAGGCTGTGCGCGCCCAACGCCTCGACATCGACCGCCATTCGCCCGGCCGCCTGGACTGCATCGACATGCAGCACGGCGCGGAACCGACGGCAGAGGAGAGCCGCCTCTGCGACGGGCTGCACGGTGCCTGTTTCGTTGTTCGCCAGCATCAGCCCGACCAGCGCCGGCCCTTCCGCCAGCATCGCGCCAAGCGCTCCGAGGTCGGCGATACCGAGACGATCGACCGGCAGGCGGCGTGCCCCGGCGGCATGGGCGAGCACCGAGTCATGCTCGGTCGCTCCGACGATAATCGCTCTCTCGCTGCCAAGTGCATGCAAAGCCAGCGCATTCGCCTCAGTGGCGCCCGAAGTGAACACTACCCGCTCCGCCGTGGCGCCGAAGCGGGCCGCGATCACCTCGCGCGACTCCTCCAGCACACGCCGGGCGGCGCGGCCTTCACCGTGCACCGAAGAAGGATTGCCGGTCAGTGCCAGCGTCGCGCACACCGCCTCCCAGGCTTCCGGGCGCAATGGCTCGGAGGCATTGGCATCAAGATAATATCGCATCGTTCAGCAGCTTGTTCGCCACCAAGTGTCCGGCGGGCGAAGGGTCCATGGCCCGGCCTGTCACCTGGTCAGCCAGCACGTCGGCGAGCGTTACCCCATCGAGGAACAGAGCGATATGTCGCCCCAGCTCCACCCGCAGATCGCGCGTTCGGCATGGCTCGGGCTCGCCCATGCAGCCGCCCTTGTCATTGCAACGTGTCTCCGGGATCGGCTCCTGCACTGCGACCAGGATGTCTCCGATCGGGATGGCCTCGGCTTCGCGCGTGAGGGAGTAGCGATGGACCGAGCGCACCAACCCGGCTGGGCGCAGGCGAGCAAAAAGCTGCTCGAGGTGACACCGACTGGGCCGCTGCGGCGCCCCGATCTGGGCCAAACGGATCGGCGAGCACGTCGGCACGCAGTCAGTGCTCCCGGCGTGTTCAACCCTTGCAATGGCTGCATAGCGGCCGCGCGTGGAAAGCTGCACTTCAGTCCGCCGCGGCTGGCCGGCGTTGCGGTTGGGCGGCCGCGGTGCGGGCTACACGGGCCTCCAGTTCCGTAAGTTCGCTGCGCAGTCCTTCCAGGTCGCGCAGCAGCGGGTCGAGGCTGTCGTCGCAGGGCATCCCGTAGGGATCGAAGCCGGGTCGACGGGTCAGCTTACGGTCCACCGGGCGCGCCGGGATGCCTACGACAGTGGTGTCGTTCGGCACGGCGTCCACCACCACGGCATTCGACCCGATGCGCGCGTTGTCTCCAATCAGGATGGGGCCCAGCACTTTGGCCCCCGCACCGATAATCACATTGTTACCGACGGTGGGATGGCGTTTGCCGCCCATTGTGCGCGCAACCCCGAGGGTCACCTGATGATAAAGGTAGCAATCGTCGCCGATCTCGGCTGTCTCGCCGATCACGACCCCCATGCCATGATCGATCACCAGCCGTCGCCCCAGTATGGCGGCGGGATGAATCTCGATACCGGTTACCCACCGGCTCAAATGAGAAGAGAATTGAGCAGCCAAGCGGAGCCGCCGCTCCCAGAGTGCGTGTGAGAGGCGGTGCCACATGACAGCATGCAATCCGGGGTAGCAGAGAAGTACTTCGATATTTGAACGAGCAGCCGGATCACGTTCCCGATAGGTTCGAACAAGCTCCCGCAAGAACATGAAAGGCATGCGACATTCCATTATACAGGGCGCGTCAGAGGCGCGTATACTCTCTTCGGGTTCGGGTTCGGGCTCGGGGGCAGCCCAGCCGGTCTGGCTGGAGGAAGCTAAGATTTCCGAGGGCGCGGATCAAGAATTCGCCCCTTGGTGACGGGGTGCAACTGCGGGGGCCAGTACCCTAGTTTGTGGTGGTACTATGGCGATTGGCATCGTGGGGGTGCCGTAAGGGTACGGGTTGAACAGTCAACGGCCGGCGACGGAACAGACCTTGGCGGTCCGTGTCATGCTCGCCGGCAAGCAAATATAAAGTGGAATTCGGGACGCTATGCCTGAGATCATGTTTGCCGGCCCTGACGGTCGGCTCGAGGGTCGCTATCATCATTCGAAGGAGCGCGGGGCCCCTGTAGCCCTGGTGCTGCATCCGCACCCGCTGCACGGCGGCACCATGAACAATCGCGTGACGTTCGCGATGTACCAAGCGTTCCAGCGCCTGGGCTGCTCGGTAATGCGGTTCAACTTCCGGGGTGTTGGTCGCAGTCAGGGCCGCTATGACGGCGGCATCGGCGAGATCAGCGACGCCGCGGCGGCACTGGACTGGATGCAGGCCGTCAACCCAAACTCCGGCGGGTTGTGGATCGCCGGATATTCGTTTGGGGCGTTTATCGGCATGCAAGTGCTCATGCGCCGGCCGGAAATCTCCGGCTGGGTCAGCGTCGCGCCGCCGGCCAGTCACTATGATTTCGGCTTCCTCGCCCCGTGTCCCTGCGGGGGGCTGATGATCCACGGGGATGCCGACGAGTTGGTGCCGGAGGCTTCGGTGCGGAAGCTGGTCGAGAAACTGAACACCCAGAAGGGCGTGCGGGTCGATTACCGCGTCTTTGCCGGGGCCGACCACGTGTTTGCGCATCATGCCGACCAGGTCGGTGAAGCAATCGATGACTATGTGGGCGCGGCGATCGCGCGGCGGCAGATGGTGCTGGCAGCCGACTGAGCCTGGATAAGCGAAGCGGAGGGCTACTCCCCCGCGGCGAACCGCACCGCCTCCTCGGCTGCGCGGAACAGCGCCCGGGCTTTCTGCCGGCATTCTTCGTGCTCGGACTCCGGATCGGAGTCCGCGACGATGCCGGCGCCGGCCTGCACGTACATCGTGCCGTCCTTCACCAACGCGGTGCGTAGGCCAATACAGGTGTCCATCGTCCCGTTGGCAGCGAAATAACCGATGCAGCCAGCGTAAATATTGCGCCGCGTCGGCTCCAGCTCCTCGATGATTTCCATCGCCCGCACTTTCGGGGCGCCCGATAGCGTGCCGGCCGGAAACGACGCCACCAGCGTATCCAGCGCATCGAGATCGCCGCGGAGCCTTCCCTCCACGTTCGAGCTGATATGCATCACATGGCTGAAGCGCTCGACGACGAAGCTCTCCGTGACCTTCATGGTGCCGATCTCGGCCACGCGTCCCACATCGTTGCGGCCGAGATCGAGCAGCATCAGATGCTCGGCCCGCTCTTTGGGGTCGGCGAGAAGCTCGGCCTCCAGTGCCTGGTCTTCGTCATACGTGGCACCGCGCCGGCGGGTACCGGCGAGCGGGCGCAAGGTCACGACACCATTGCGCAGGCGCACGAGGATTTCGGGGCTGGATCCCACCACGGCGAACGCGCCGAAATCGAGGAAGAACAGGAAGGGCGAAGGGTTGATCCGGCGGAGCGCCCGATAGAGTGCGAAAGGTGGCAGCGCGAATGGGGCGGAGAAGCGCTGGCTGAGTACCGATCTGGAACGCGTCGCCCGCCGCGATGTATTCTTTTGCGCGCAGCACCGCTGCCAGGAAATCCTGCTTCGCCACATTGGAATCCGGCGGCGGCAAACCCGGCAAGGCCACCGCCGGCGCCGGGTGCGGCAGCGGCCGGTCCAGCGCACCTTGTGCCTCATTCAACCGAGCCTCGGCCGCTGCCCAGGCGGCCTCGGCAGTCATTGCCTCCCGCGGATAGACCGGTGCCACCAGTGTCAACTCGTCATTAACGTTATCGAAAATGGCGAACAGGGTCGGGCGGACTAGCAGCGCGTCCGGCACCCCGATCCCATCGGCGTTCTTCTCGGGCAGCCGCTCCATCAATCGGACCATGTCGTAGCCCAGATAGCCCACCAGCCCACCTGACATCGGTGGCAGGTTGTCTGGAACATCGAGGTGTGTCTCGGCGATCACAGCCCGCAAGCTGTCCAGCGCCGGTCGGTCCTCCGGCACAAAGGCATGAGGCGCGGCGCTGGCATGGCGATTCACCTCGGCGCGCCCGTTCCGACACCGCCAGATCAGGTCCGGCGTCATGCCGATGATGGAATAGCGCCCACGCGCCGACCCGCCTTCTACGCTTTCCAGCAGAAAACTGTTCGGCCGCCCGTGCGCCAATTTCAGGAAAGCCGCCACCGGCGTTTCCAGATCTGCCACGCCGTGCCGCCATACCAGCGCCCCGCGTCCCGCATCGTAACGGGCACGGAACCCGGCGAAGCCGGACGGCATCGCGACGTTCATCGATTCTTCCTCTATTGGCTGTTGACGAAGGAATCGAATACGGCGTGGTTGATCCGCGGATTGGCCCGCTCACGCAGGGCCTCGGCGAAGCTTGTCGCCAGATCCCCGGCGATCGAGCGCGTCAGAACCTCGGCGATGCGGTTGTACCCCGCCTGGTCCTCCTTCGGCGTGGGCACCTCGATTTTATCGGCCACGGCCACCACAAACCCGTCCGGCGTCTGGACCATGGCGGGTTCCTTCGGCTTGAGCCCGAACAGGACGTGCTGCAACGAAGCGGGGATATCCGCATTTTCGCTGCTGCGCGAGACGAGCGGTGTCTGCCGGACCGTCAATCCGGCAACCGTTGCGGCATCGTTCAGCGACTGGCCACCCTGGACCGCAGTCAGCAACTTCGTCGCTGCTTGTTCCGCTTCCTTCTGCCGGGCCGCTTCGGTCCAGTCGGCCGCCACTTGGTCCTTCACTTCGGCGAAGGGTTTCTCGGCGGCCGGAAACACCTGTTCCACCGTCACCGCGAAATAAGACGATCCCGGCCCGGATTTTGCCGGCACCTCCGTAAGCTGCGCCGGAGGCTGGCCGGGCGGCATTTTGAATGCGGCTTCGATCAGCGCGTTGCGCAGTTCGGGCGGGCCGGGGATCGGGGCCGGCTTGCCGTCCTTCGTGTTCCCGTCGGCATCAAGGGTCCCTTCCACGCCGATCAGGCCTACGTCATTCGGGAGTTTGTCGAGACCGGACCCGGTGCCGAGCGTGTCATCGATCTTGTTGGCGACGTCGTAAATCCCGCTCACCGCCTTGTCCGCGACCACCCGTGCCCGAATCTGGTCCATGACCGCATCGAAATCCTGGTTCGTCCCCGGGCTCGCCTGGATGACCTTGAACACGTCCCAGCCGAGCGCCGTGTGCACAGGCTCACCCACTGAGCCAGGCTGCGCGGCGAAAACGGCCTTCGCGAGGCTTTCTTCGGGGATCCCCTGGGCTGTCGTGTCGTCCAGTTCGACCGCGGTGCCGCCGGCCGTCTTCGCTGCCTGTTGAATCGCGTCCCACCCCGCCCCGCCGCGCCATTGCGTCGCCAGAGCCTTTGCCTTGGCCGCGTCGCTCAGCACGACCACCTGCACCGACCGCCGCGCCGGGGTGACGTACTCCGCCTTGTGGGCGTCGTAATAGGCGCGGAGCTCCGCGTCACTCGCGGTGAGGGTCTTGCCGTAGCTATCCGGGGTCAGCACCACCGCTTTGATCCGGCGAAACTCGGGCACTCGGTATTGCCAGGGATGGTCGTCGTACCAGCGTTGTAATTCTGCATCGTTGAGCGCCGGCGGCGCGGCCTCGGTTGCGAAGGGGACTTCGACCATCAGAGCCGAGCGTTTCTCCTGCTCGAAATCGAACAGCTTCCCAGTCAGCAGAGCAGGAGCGCTTGCCCCCGCTTCGACTGCCGTCGTCAGTTGCTGTGCGTCGATCTGCCCGCGCACCATATCGAGGAATTGCGGCTCCGAGAGATTGTTGCTGCTCAGCACAGCGTCCAGCTTTGCCCGGTCGAACTGGCCGTTGGGGCCCTGGAACGCGGGCATGCCCAGCACCGCCTCGCGCAGCGCCGCATCCGGCACCACGATCCGGAGCCTGGTGAGTTCCTGCGTCAGTGCGGCTTGCCCGATCATCTGCTGCAACGCCTCATTGGCGACCTGCTGGCGCAGCGCCGGGGTGACGTCCTGCCCGGCGGGAAGCTGGCGCTCGGCTTGCGCCATGCCGCGCTGGAAAGCCGACTCGAACTGCGGCGGCTCGATCGTCTCTCCTCCAGCTTTGGCGACCCAGGTCGAGGTGCCGATCTGGCGCACGACGTCGCCCACGCCCCAGACGACGAACGCGATCACCATGATCCCGAAAAACACCCGGACAGGCCAGGTTTCCAAGTAGCGACGAAAGGCGGTCAGCACGTGGTCACGATCCCAGGTGAAGCGAAACGCCGCACCATAGGATTGAGCCGTTCGGTTTGCCAGCGACCTGCATTGCACGCGCGGGTCACATCGGACTACGCCGGAGCGTCACATTTGTGTATCCATGAGCGTAAAGACGCGTGAGGAGCAGGAACGCGGCCATGCTAGCCGGCTATCTGGATCATGCCGAGCACCGCTACATCGAAGGTTGGGCGGTTGACCACGACGATCTGGGGAAGCGGGTCGCGCTCCGGGTTAACGTCAGCGGCCGGGACGTAGTGGTCGTCCATGCCGACCAGCTCCGCGAGGACCTTCGGGCGCAAGGTTGGGCCGGTGATGGCCGCCACGGGTTTCGCTACTATTTCGAAACACCGCTCCCGCTGACCGACACCCACCGGGTCACCGTCAGGTTCCTCGAGACCGGCGCGCTGCTGCGCAGTGGCAATGTTCTGATCAACCCGCGACCGATTCGCAGGCTCGACCCGCTCCGCCCGCTGCTGGTGACCTCTGCGGGCCGCTCGGGCAGTACTTTGCTGATGCGCTGGCTTGGAGACGATCCGGCCGTCGCGATGGTTGATCAGTACCCGTATGAGATGAAGCTTACCGCTTATTACGCCAAGGCGTATGACGTCCTGACGCTACCCGGCAACCCGGCGCGCTCGGTGGCTGCGGAGATGATCTACGACGATCCGTTTCACCTTGGCTTCAATCCGTTCCACCACGCTGATTTCGCCGGCGCGCTGACGCAACGCGATGGGCTTTCGGATTTCTTCGTTGACTTTTCCGGACCAGTGATAGCAGAGGCGTTCAAGACGATCATCACCGGCTTCTATCAGCGCCTCATGCTCGACCAGTGTAAATGCGGCGCGCTCTATTTCGCGGAGAAATGCAGCATCTTCGATCCGGTGCGCAACTTCGTCCGCGCGGTCTATCCGGACCTGAGAGAGATCGTGCTGATCCGCGATCCGCGCGATATCGTCTGTTCGTACCAGTCCTTCTGGCACACCTCCGCGGAGGACGCGCAGCGCACGCTTATGACGTTCAGGGCCAAGGCGTTGGATATTCGTGAAGCCGCACCAGGCGACGTGTTGCTGCTCCGTTATGAAGACATGCTGCGGGACCCCGCCAGCACACGCGCGCGGATTGGCGAGTTCCTCGGGCTTCGGCGTGCCCTGGCGAAAGGGGCTGCGCTCGCGGAGAGAGAAATCTTCGCCGGCCATGCGACCAGCAGGAGCCCAGCGGCGTCCGTCGGGCGCTGGCAACGCGATCTGCCGCTTGAGAATATAGCGAAGCTTGCAGCCACATTCGGCGACTTTCTCACCGCCTTCGGTTATGACGAACCAGTCGCGACCGACAGCGCCGCACAAGCACCGAAGCTTCCAGCATGACGCAGCTCATCGCCGGCAACTGGAAGATGCACCTGTTACGCGAGGAGGCGGCCGCACTCGCTCGCGACCTCCGCGCCGGTGCATCCGGCCTTGCGGCCGAGCTGGCCGTGTTTCCGCCCTTCACCACGCTCTTCTCGGTAGCCGAGGCTCTCGCCGGCTCCGCCATCGGCGTGGGCGGTCAGGATTGCCACCAGGAACCGAAGGGAGCGCATACCGGCGACATCTCGGCGCCGATGCTGCGCGATGCCGGCGCGAGCTGGGTCATTCTCGGCCACTCCGAACGGCGGCAGGGCCACGGCGAGACCGACGAGCTGATCCGGGAGAAAACCCTAGCCGCTTTGGCCGCCGGGCTGACCCCGATCGTCTGCGTGGGCGAGACCGAGGACCAGCGCCAGACCGGGCAGGAGACCGAAGTGGTCGGCTGGCAGCTTGCCGGCAGTCTGCCAAAAGGCTTCCAGGGTGTGATCGCCTACGAGCCGGTCTGGGCAATCGGCTCGGGCCGGACGCCCAGTGAGCAGGAGGTCGCTGCCTTGCACGCTTTCATCCGCGAGGAGCTGGTCCGCCAGTTCGGTCAGGATGGGCACGCTATCCGTATCCTCTATGGCGGCTCGGTGAAGCCGGCCAACGCCGCCGCCCTGCTCGCTCTCCCCGAGGTCAATGGTGCTCTGGTCGGCGGAGCCAGCCTTACGGATGGCGATTTCCTCGCGATTGCCCGCGCGGCGCACTGGGGCTAAGACCGCCCGCCCAATACAAGGACCCTCGACCGCCTATGATGCCGATCCTCATGGTCATCCATGTCTTCGTCACTATTGCGCTGATCGGTGTCGTCCTGATCCAGCGCAGCGAGGGCGGCGGACTCGGCATCGGCAGCTCGCAGGGCATGGGTGCCTTCATGTCCGGCCGAGGCACCGCTAATCTGCTGACCCGCACCACGGCCATTCTGGCGGCGATTTTTCTCGGCCTGTCGTTGACCATGGCCGTCCTGAACCGCGGCACTGGCGGTGTCGGCAATTCCATTCTCGCCATGCCCCAGACCACGCCGGTCCTGCCGCCCAAGTCGGCGCCCGTCCAGCCCACCCCTCCCGCGCCGACGCCGCCCGCGGGTCCCTCCGTCCCGCACTGACGGGCCTCCTTAGGGGGCTTCCCCTCCCCCGAGTTCGGGTTCGTAAACTGACTGCCCATGACGCGGTTCGTCTTCATCACCGGCGGCGTGGTCTCCTCTCTGGGCAAAGGCATTGCGGCCGCGGCGCTCGGCACGCTGCTACAGGCGCGCGGCTTCAGCGTGCGGCTGCGCAAGCTCGATCCCTATCTCAACGTCGATCCAGGGACGATGAGCCCCTATCAGCATGGGGAGGTATTCGTCACGGATGACGGGGCGGAAGCCGATCTCGACCTCGGTCATTACGAACGATTTACCGGGGTGCATGCCACCCGCGCCGACAATGCCACAACCGGGCGCATCTATTCGGAGGTGATCGCGCGGGAACGGCGCGGCGATTATCTCGGGGCCACCGTGCAGGTGATCCCGCACATCACCGACGCGATCAAGGAAATGATCCTGCGTCAGACGAGCGGGTTCGACTTCGTGCTGGTGGAGATCGGCGGCACTGTTGGCGACATCGAGAGCCTGCCGTTCCTGGAGGCGATCCGCCAGCTCGGCAATGAATTGGGGCCTGAGCGGGCGATGTTCGTGCACCTGACGCTGGTGCCGTTCATCCCCTCAGCCGGCGAGTTGAAGACGAAACCCACACAGCATTCGGTGAAGGAGCTGTTGAACGTCGGCATTCAGCCGCAGATCCTGCTTTGCCGGTGCGATCGGCCGATCCCGGAAGGCGAGCGGCGGAAGATTGCGCTGTTCTGCAACGTGCGCCCCGAGGCGGTGATCCCGGCGCTCGATGTCGATACGATCTACGCTGTGCCGCTGCGCTACCATGAACAGGGCATGGACCGCGAGGTACTGCGTTATTTCGGCCTGCCGCACGATAGATCGCCGGATCTCGGGCGATGGGAGCGTATCGTCGAAGCGGTGCACACGCCGGAAGGCGAGGTGCATATCGCGGTGGTTGGCAAATACACCAACTTGATCGACAGCTATAAGTCGCTGGCCGAGGCACTGACGCATGGCGGTATCGCCAACCGAGTGAGCGTCCGGCTCGACTGGGTCGATAGCGAGATCTTCGAGCAATCCGACCGTGTGCAACGGCTTGAAGGGGTGCACGGCATCCTGGTGCCCGGCGGCTTCGGCCAACGCGGAACGCCCGGCATGATCGAGGCGGTGCGCTTCGCCCGCGAAAGGAAGGCACCGTTCTTCGGCATCTGTTTCGGCATGCAGATGGCGGTGATCGAGGCGGCACGGAACCTTGCCGGATTGCCTGACGCCTCTTCGACCGAGTTCGGGCCGTGCGACACGCCGGTGGTCGGACTGCTGACGGAATGGGCGCGGGGCAACGAGATCGAGCGGCGCATGGAGGGCGGCGAGCTTGGCGGCACGATGCGCCTGGGCACCTATCCGGCGTTGCTGAGCGAGGGCAGCCTGGTGCGCGAGCTCTATGGCGGGGTGCCGTCGATCGAGGAGCGGCACCGGCATCGCTACGAAGTGAATGTGCATTACCGCACGATCCTGGAGTCCACCGGGCTGAGGTTCTCCGGTATGTCGCCCGACGACGTGCTGCCGGAGACGCTGGAGATTCCCGATCATCCGTGGTTCGTCGGGGTGCAGTATCATCCGGAACTGAAGTCCAAGCCGTTCGAGCCGCACCCGTTGTTTGCCGGTTTCATCGGGGCGGCGGTGCGCCAGGCGCGGCTGGTGTAAATTATGAACTTCGGCGACTTCGTGAGGGATTCTACGCAGAATGTTTAATTACGTAATTAGGTTTGGGCTCTGGGCTTGTTCAGGGTCACGGCGGCGCGAACGAGAGTTTTCAACGCCTCCTCATTTATCTTCTCGCCCTCGTGGAAGTCGATGGCACGCCTTGCGTTCCCGTCGAGACTGGAGTTGAAGATGCCCGAAGGATCCTTCAGAGCCGCCCCCTTGGCGAAGGTCATCTTCACGACACTCTTGTAAGTCTCGCCTGTGCAGATCAATCCGCCATGCGACCACACCGGTACCCCTCTCCACTTCCACTCCTCGACAACTTCGGGATCGGCTTCCTTGATCAGCGTACGGAGCCGGCTGAGCATCTTGCCACGCCAGTCGCCTAGCTCCTCGATTCTCGCGTCTATCAGCTGAGAAGGAGATTTGTTTTCCTGCGACCCGATCTTCTTCATGCCCGTTTCTCCCGAGAGTTTGATAGATGGGGTCTACCTGGAGCTGCGACTGCGCGACAAGTTATTTCGGCAACCAACACGAGAGCGAGAAAGACAATCGTTGGCGACGATCGTCGTGGCAATCATGATCCTGCCTGCTTCGTGTAGGTGCAACGATAGACCAGATCAGGCGAGAGCGCGCAGGTTTTCGCACAACCGGTCGGCGCCGGCACCATCGAGCCGGCGTCCGGTCTCGGCCTGAGCGTGCTCCCACAACGGCACGGCCGCGCCCAGCGCCGCCTTTCCTGCGGCGGTCAGGCGCATGCGGCGGCTGCGCCGGTCCGCCGCATCGACGGTCACCCTGAGCAACCCGCGCCGTTGCAGCGGCTTCAGATTGGCAGTGAGGGTCGTGCGGTCCATCGCCAGCAACGCTGAGACCTGACCGATGCTCGGCGGCTCGGGACGGTTGAGCGACATCAGCAAGGAAAACTGGCCGCTGGTGAGCTGCGCCGGCCGCAATGCGTCGTCATAGCGCCGTGCCAAGGCCCGCGCCGCGCGCTGCACATGGAGGCAGAGGCAGCTATCGCGGACGTGAAGCGTGGTCGCGAACGGCAGTGGATCGAGCTTTGACATCGGCGATAAAGGTTGATATCAACCCAACAACTCGATGTAAAGGGCTGGGGAAAAAGGAACGTCGTGCCGACCGTGCTGTTCACACGCGCATTGGAGCGCTTCGTCAGCGCGCCGCCTGCAATGGTGGACGGGGCGACCCTCGGTGAGGTGCTGGCAGGGGTATTCGCTGCCCGGCCGGCGCTGCGCGGTTATGTCCTTGACGATCAGGGTGCTTTGCGCCGCCATATCGCGGTCTATATCGATGGCGACCCGGTGCGCGATCGCGTGCGACTGAGCGACCCGGTTGGGCCAGGCGACGAGATCTATGTATTCCAGGCGCTCTCGGGAGGGTGAAGAGACGGATGGCGGATCGGCTGCATGTGGCCACACGCAAGGGCCTGTTCGAGATCGCTCGCCGCAATGGCGTGTGGGACATCGTCGATACGCAGTTCCTCGGCGAACCGGTTTCCGCGGTACTGGAACATGATGGCGCGGTTTATGCGGCGCTCGATCTCGGTCATTTCGGTGCCAAGCTGTGGCAACGTCAGCGGGCCGGTGAATGGGTCGAACTTGCCGCGCCGGCGTTTCCCGCGAAACCGGAGGATAATGGTGACGACCCGCATCCCTGGTCGCTCGGCCGCATCTGGTGGCTCGAGCCGGGCGGCGTGCCGGGGCGGCTTTGGGCGGGGACAATGCCGGGTGGATTGTTTCGCTCAGATAATGACGGCGTGTCGTGGGCGTTGAACGAAGCGTTGTGGCAGATGCCGGAGCGCCGGCAATGGATGGGCGTCGCCGGCGGCGAGCAGCCGGGAATCAATGTCGTGCTGATCGATCCGCGCGATCCGTCCGATATACGCATCGGCGTATCCTGCGCGGGCGTTTGGGAAAGCACCGATGCCGGCGCGTCCTGGCGGATCATCAACCAGGGCATGTATAACGAATACATGCCGCCGGAGCGACGCGCGGACCCGATCGTACAGGACGTACACATGCTGGCCCGCTGTGCCGCGCAGCCGGAGGTGATGTGGTGCCAGCATCATAACGGCGTCTTCCGCTCCGAAGACGCCGGTCATAGCTGGCAGGAGATCACCGCCATCCTGCCGTCGAAATTCGGCTTCGCGGTAGCGGCACATCCCCATGACCCGGATACCGCGTGGTTCGTCCCGGCGATCAAGGACGAGCGTCGTATTCCGGTGGACGGAAAGGTGGTGGTGGCGCGCACATGCGACGGCGGGCATAGCTTCGACGTGCTGGGCCAGGGCCTGCCGCAGCGCCATGCCTATGACCTCGTATGGCGCCATGCGCTGACGGTGGATGCCAGCGGCACGCGTCTGGCCTTCGGTTCCACCAGCGGCGGCCTATGGGTTTCCGAGGATGCCGGCGAATCGTGGACGATGCCGGATGCGCGGCTACCCCCGGTCGCGGCGGTGCGTTTTGCCGAATAACGAGAGGAGAGAACGATGCAGATGAACCCTTATCTGACCTTCGACGGCCAGTGCGAGGCGGCGTTCCGGGTCCTATGAAAAGGTGCTTGGCGCGAAGATCCTCTTCATGATGAAGTTTGGCGAGTTGCCCATGGCCGAGCAGACGGACCCCGCCTCACGCAACCAAGTCATGCATGCGCGCCTGACGGTCGGCGGCAACACATTGATGGGCTCGGATGCTCCGAGCCAGTTCCGCCAACCGATGGCGGGCTTCTCTGTCTGTATCAGCGTCGATGAACCTGCGGAGGCCGAGCGCATTTTCCACGCGCTGGAAGAAGGCGGGACGGCGCGGATGCCTATACAAGAGACTTTCTGGGCCAGGCGCTTCGGCATGTTGACGGACCGCTTCGGAACGCCCTGGATGATCAACTGCGAGAAGCCGATGCAGCAGGGCAACTGACCGGGCTCACTCGTTACGCGGAACTGAGGGCTGCCCAAGAAAGCGTGGACAACAACCCGAACCTGACGCAAGCAGCCGGGATTATCATTCCGCCGGACGCAGAGCGTATTGCGGTGGTGCAGCCCTTGCCTGGTATCGGCGACATGACTTGGCACCTGCCGCATATCCGCGCCATTGCCCGGTTTGTCCGTCGGCCCATCATTCTTGTGGCAAAACCGCGTTCCGCGGCGGGCGAACTCTTTTCAGGCGAGACCATCATCCAGGACGTCGTCTGGCTCGATCGTAACCCGGAGCAAGGTCGCGGCCGCCACGACGGCATCGCCGGATTTGTCCGGCTGACCGAGGAATTACGACGCCGCCGGTTTGATGCCGCGATCCTGCTGCACCACAGCCGGATGCTCGCGGCCGCCTTGTTCGCTGGCGGCATCCCGCGCCGCTACGGTTACGGCTTCGGCTGGCAACGCCGTCTGTTGAATCGCGGACCGTTCCTTTCGGGGCCCCAGCTCGCCATGCATCCATACGAGCAGGCGACCGCTTGGCTCGCGGCGGCCGGCATCCCGCAGGAGCCCGAGCCGCGCCTGGCCATCACGGCGGCCGCCCGTGCCCTCTCGCGCCGGCGTTTGGGGCATGCCGCCGCTCCGTTCGTCGCCATCGGGATCGCCACCTCGGAGCCGTACAAACAATGGGGCGAAGGTCGCTTCGCGGCGTTGGCGGCGGCCCTGCTCGACAGCGGCTGGCCGCTCCTCGTCATTATCGGCGGTCCAGCGGAAGCCACGCTGGCGGATGCAATCCGCGAGCGTCTCGGCGGTCGCGCGGATCGGATGCATATTGCGCTCGGTTGGAACCTGGCGGAACTCGCGGGACTCCTCGCCGAAGCAGAGTTCTACGTTGGCAACGATACTGGTGCGATGAACCTGGCAGCCGCCGTCGGTACCCGCAGCTACGGCCTGTTCGGCGCCAGACAGCCGTTCGACCACAGCAGCGCGATCGTGCCTATCCTGCCGCCGGGTGGCCGAAGCGATATCGCGACCGGCATGGTGCGGATCACCACGGAAGCGGTACTCGATATCATTCGTGCCGATCAGGGGTCTATCGGACCCCCGCGCGGGGCAAGCAAGCTCTATTTCCGCGCGATGATCAGCCATTCGTCGCAGCAGCCCGTTCTGTCAGACGGTAGGCGAAATCGAGCCCATAGTACCGCACGTGATCTTCGCCGCTGAAATGGGCGAAGCGCTCGTCTGGATCGATGATGGCGGGTTTTCATAAGTGCCGTGTCGTGTCGCATTGATCGGCACGCTCAGCACCGCCGCCTGGAACAAGCAGGCGGAACAATTCCCTCATTGCCTGGCGATCGTCGCCGATATGCTCCAGTACACGATGCGCGATCACCATGTCGTAACTCGCATCCGGCAGCGGCACCCAGGGCGATGTCCACGCGATGCGTGACGCAAGGCTGGTGCAGGTCGGCGGCTTCATACAGCCTGTTATGTCGCATCCGGGGCATCACGATCTTCTCTGGCGCAAAATGCAGGATGCGCTTTCCGACGAGTTTGGACCGCAGCATCCTCACTCGCCATCCCTATGGCGATCGCCGCCCAGAACCGGCGCTGCTCATCTCGTCCTGCCATCACCGGGCGACCTGGTGATAACAATGGTGCCCGACCAGACCGATCCGAACGCCGCCTGCGCCTCGTCATCGCAACTCCTCCTTCAAGGTGTTGCGACAACCATTTGAGTCCAGCCAATATGTTTCAACTCGCTACACCGAGCGTCTGGCAGAGGCGGGGATCGAGCCCTCGGTGGGCAGCGTAGGCGACAGCTACGACAACGCTCTCCCGGAAACCATCAACGGGCTGTTCGAGGCCGAGGTGATCCACCGGCGCGGCCCCTGGCGGAATGCTGAAGCCGTGGAATTCGCCACGCTCGAATGGGTGCATTCGTTCAATCACCGGCGTCTGCTCGAGCCTATCGGCAACATCCCGCCCGCCGAAGCCGAAGCACGGCACTATGAACAACCGAACGAGCTCCCTATGGTGGCCTGACTCAAACCAAACCGCCTCCGGACCCGGTACCGTTCAGTGCGCGCGTTGTTGCAGCGCTTTGCGCTGATCGCAGCCGGGCGGCTTTCCGCAACGCAGGACCCGGCGAGTTTCATTGAATTGTGCGCAGCTATGCGGGTGGAGTGACGGGCAGCGTGGGTGCGGCGCCCGGCTCCAGCAGAACCGCGAATTCGCTGTCGGCATCGATCGGCCACAGCAGGGCATCAGCGAGGCGTGTCGCCTCGGCAATATCCATGCGAGCGGCGAGTGCGGCCGCCACGATCGCAGCCACTCTGTCACCTGCGCCGAACAGGTGATCGATCGCGCTCACCCCGGCGGGATAATGCTGGGCACCGGTTGAGTCGATCAGGGTCAGCTCGCTGTCGGGCGACGTCACCAACACAGCCTCGAAGCCGTATCGGGCGCGCAGCGTCGTTGCTGCGGCAATCACCTCGGCCTCGGATTCGGTCGGCATATTCGTCGCGGCAGCCAGCTCCTGTCGATCAGGCATAATGAGATCGGCGCCGGCATAGGGCGAGACATCGATGCCCTTGGGGCCACCCCTGGGATCGACAATCAATTTGCGGTCGGCCTGGCGTGCCGCCGTGACGAGCTGTCGCGGCAACTCGCCCGCGAGCACGCCCTTGCCGTAATCGGACAATACGGTGACGCCGGTCGCCGCCGTGGCATCGCGGGCGATCCGCAGGATCCGCTCGGCCAGCTTGGCACCGATCGGGGTTGTCTGTTCGCGGTCGGCGCGCAGAAGCTGACGGCCGGCGGCGAAATAGCGGGTCTTCACCGTGGTCGTGCGGCCGCCTTCAACCAGCAGCCAGGGTTCGACATTCGGCTGCCCGCCAATCAGGCCAGTGAGATCCGAGCCAGCCGGGTCGTCGCCGACCACCGCGATAAAGGCCGTGGCAGCGCCGAGTGCGGTGAGGTGGCGCACGACGTTGCCGGCCCCGCCGAGAGTCGCCACCTCGCGCTGCTCCCTCAGGATCGAGGTAGGTGATTCCTGGGCGACCCGTGTGACCTCACCATGGATGGAGCGATCGAGCATGACGTCGCCGATCACCAGTACGCTGGCCCGGGATAAACGCCGGAGTGCCGCAGCCGGGTCGGGGGCTGCGGGGGTAAGTCCGGGCCGGGATAGTTGATCCATGGATCAAGGCCCTAACAACAGGCCGGCATCGTGGCAAGTAAATGCGGAGGCGAGCATCAGCGGCTGAGGAAGGCCACGCCGTGGGCTTCCAATATCGCGCAGGTCAGGATCCCGCCGATCACCGCGCCGGTATCGATGCCGATGCGGTTTCGGCGGATTTCCGGCTTGGCGCGCGGCGTGTGCCCGTGCACGACGACGGCGCCGAAATCGGCGGGAGACGAGAGGAACGGCTCGCGGATCCAAAGCAGGTCCTCACGGTCCTGGCGATCGAGCGGGATGCCGGGACGCAGGCCGGCATGGACGAAGATGTAGCCGCCAACTGTGTGGCTCGCGGCTAGAGAGCGCAGGAAGGCCAGATGTGCCGGGGGCAGGCGGTCCGGCCAGGAGTTGGGTTCGGCAGAGCGGGGGATACTCCAACTGAGGAGCGAATTGGCAGCGCCATTCATCATCCAGCTCTGCACAGCTCGCGGCGTGCCTGCGGCGAGTGCCGCGAGCATCAGGTCCTCATGGTTGCCCATAAGGTTCACGGTATCGCAGCCGGCCGGCGTCCTACCCCCGGCGAGCAGGTCGATCACGCCGGCGGAGTCCGGACCACGATCGACGTAATCCCCGAGATGGACCAAGGTCGCGCGGCCGATGGGGCGTGCGGCAAGGTCCTCAGCGATCGCGTTGTGCACGGCGATGAGCTTGTCGAGGCAGCCATGCACGTCGCCCACTGCATAGACGCGGGTGCCTGGCGGCAGTGAAGCGGGTGCCGGGATGAAATCGGGCATGGGGAAGCCTAGGGCGCGGGCGGGCGGAACGCGAGCCGGCCAGTTGTCTGGCCGCGGGGTGCGTGCTATCTGCGAGCTGTCGCGGTTTGGGGGATAGTTTAGCGGTAGAACTCCCGGCTCTGGACCGGGCAGCCTTGGTTCGAATCCAGGTCCCCCAGCCAGCGAGCCTGAAATACTGCCTATGACGCGGCGCTATGATGCCGTGCTGTTCGACTTGCTGACGGCGTTGCTCGATAGCCGGACCTTGTAGAACAGGGCCGCCAAGGACGAGGAAGCGGGCGTCTCTGGCGGGGTGAATACCTCCGGATAACCTGCGGCACCAGGCGATATTCGCACTTACGAAGAACCGGTCGGCGAAGCCGCCGCGGCGTTGGTGCGCCGTTTATCCGGCGAACTCGCCTTCGCGTTATGCCGAGATCAAACCCTGGGCGGACGTGAATGACGTGCTCGGCAGGCTTTGCGGCGCGGTTATGCAGTTGGGGTGGTGACGAACTGTTCGGCACTGCAAAAGTTGGCTTGCCGACTTGGTAGCACGACAGGATGGGATGGCGCTTCGGGAAGACGCGCCGGCTCTGTATACTCTGCGTCGGATTGAACTATGTCACCCACATCAAGGATGGCGGGCGCGAGTTGCCGGCCGAAGCGGATCATCTGCGCGCGCTTCGCCAACAGCCAGGTGGGCCACGGCGAAACGCTGATCCGGCCGAAAGCCTCGGAAACTTACGATTACGAGGGCGAGCCGGCCGTGATCATCGGGCAGCTGCTGCCGGCACGTGCCGAAAACGCGCGCAAGAAGTGATTGCCGGTACGCCTGCTACAATGAGGGGTCGGTGCGAGTGGCAGCGCCACTCCGGCCAGTTCGCCCCAGGGAAGAATTTCTATCATTCGGGCGCGTTCGGTCCGTGGATCGTCACACCTGACGAGACCGGGGACATCACGCGCGCCACGCTGCTGACCCGGCTGAACACCGAAGAAGTGCAACGCGCGACTGTGGATGACCTCTGCTTCGATATTCCAACTTTGATCGAGTACATCTCGACCCTCACGTACTCGAGCAAGGCGATGTGATCGTGACCGGGACCACCGGCGGGGGTGGCGCCTACAGGACACCGCCGCTCTGGATGAGGCATGGCGATGTTGCCGAGGTGGAGGTCAGCGGCATCGGCGTGCTGCGCAATCCGGTCGCGCAGGAGGAGTAGAGCGCCTCCAGACGGACCGTTAACTGTTGGTTAACAGATCCGGACGAGCATCCGGCCCCACGACCGAAGGATGCCCGCGATGCCAGCCGCACTGACGCCCACGGATCCGAGCTATACTGCTCCGCTGAAAGCCGACCATATCTTGCGCTTCGCGCCTCAGGTCACGTTTCACCCTGACGAGCGCTCATTCCCCTGCAGCATCGAGCATCTTCTCACGAATGCTACGCTTCGCAGCCACAGCAACCCGGCCCTCAATGTGCCTCTGCAGGGGGATCCGTCGCGGCTCGGACCGTTCGACACGACCGACGGCACTTATGTGGACATCGACCCGCGCCAATATCCCGGGGCCGCACCGGTCAACGGCCAAGTCAACGCACCGATGTACGTGGCCTTGCAGTTCAATGGCCCGTATATCGATATCAACTATTTCTTTCTCTACGCCTATCAGGGCGGGCAGACCGTCAACGCGCTGCGGTCGGGCAGCCACTTCCGCTGCATCCTGAACGACTACGGCCGGCACCAAGGCGACATCGAGAGCATCGCTGTACGCGTCCTCGCCACGGATCCCGATAGCATACTCGCTGTCGGCTATGAACAGCACGGAACGAAAGCGTGGTTTGTGCCGGGACAGTACGAGGCCGACGGCGAGCATCCGATCGTGCGGTCGGCACTGAATGGCCATGCGTCATATAACGCGATCAATCTGAACGAGGAAGATTGGATCGTCACCGGCGGACAGTCCGGGATCGTTGATGTTGTCGATGTCGTGCACCGGAAACCGAACGCCGTGTGGAAACCGTACGAGAACGGCGGACTGATCCTGATCGGGCGCGGCGACGATGGCGCGCCGCTGACCGATCAGCACTGGGTCACCTTCTGCGGCCGGTTCGGGACGCAATGGACCAACAGTCTCACCGGCGCCACGTATCTCGACGGCAGCAATCTCAACACATGGGACTGGGACTACGTCAAAGTCCTCGACTGGATGGCCACCAATCCAAAGCTGGCGGTCGGCCTGATCGGAGGTCTGCTCAGCGCCGCAACCTTAGGCAGCTTCGCGATCCTCGGCGCCGGCGCCGCCATTGCCACCGGCGTGGTGGCCAGCAAGCTCCCGTCCAATCTCATCGCCAGCGGCGGCGACGACAGTCCGACAAACGGCAATGGTCCGGGCGCCTTCGGGGGCCGATCGACTGTCTGGCTGCATCAGCTCCCGGTGTACAACAGGATCAAGTCGATGGCCGATCCGCGCATGGTTTTGACCTACGATGCGAAGGATCCTCAAAGGAAAGCAATTATCGATCCACCAACTGCGGGCAACGATACCGAGCTGTGGCGGATCGACGACTGGGGCGACAATGGGTTCAGTATCATCAATAAGGCCGTGCCGCTCGCGCTGCAGGCGGGCGGGAACACTGATCCGATCCTGCTGGTGCCCTGGAGTTCCGGTCTGGCGAACGACCATGCGCGCTGGGATCTCGGCGGCGATGAGGGACTCGATTACCACGCTCTGCGGCCGAAATGGGATTCCGGGCAGAACGCGGATGTCTGGGGCGGCGGCGCGTCGCCGGGCCAGGCGGTGCATACCGGCGGCTGGAACGGTGGGTTCGAACCAGAAATGGCGCTTCGTGCCGGATGGAGGCTTGCTGTTCGATATCCGCCCGCGTGCCAACACCAACTTCGCAGTGGCGGCTTCGCCGAACGGCCGTCTGACGTTGAAGCGGTGCGATCCCGATCAGGCCAAGGCGGACCCCAGCGTCCAATGGTCTCTTGTTGTTCGTAGCGGGTTCACTTTCGCACTCATCAACAAGGCGACCGGGCTTGCGGCGCGCGCGGGTGGCAACCGTGACCCGGTGCTGCTGGTTGATCCAAAGCAGATCGATGACCATTCCGAATGGAATCTTGGCGGCCAGGAGGGCGGCAGCGGCTACTTCTATGCTGTGCGTCCGAAATGGGACACAGGGCAGAACTGGGACGCCTGGGGCGGCACGATTAACGAAGGAACGGAGCTTCACACAGGCGGCTGGAATGGAGGCGATAATCAGAAATGGGGCTTCTTTGCGCCTGGCAACGCCAACAGCGTGATCCCCGTGTTCTGACGTCCTTCGCCGTCCTGTGGTAAGGGTTTGCCACCAGGGCACGGAGGGCACCCGGAAATGTCCGATTTCCCGACGCGCGTGCAGATCAACGAGGAAGGCCCGCGCGAAGGCTTTCAGTTCGAGAAAGGCCCGATCTCGACCGCGCGCAAGATCGAGCTGATCGATGCGCTGAGCGAAACAGGGGTCAACCACATCCAGGTCGCCTCCTTCGTCAATCCGAACGCGTGCCGGGATGGGCGGACGCGGATGCAGTGGTAGCTGGGTTCCGGCGCAAGTCGGGAGTGGAATACACCGCACTGTGGTTGAATATGAAAGGACTGCAGCGGGCGCTGGCGGCGGGACGGCTGGACATCAAGGGTGGGTTCTCGCTGACCGCGTCGGAGACTTTCCTGCAGCGTAACCAGCAGCGCTCGATGACGGACAACATCCGCGTGGCGCATGAAACGATCGAGCTATACAAACAACACGGCATCCCATTCGAGCGCGCGGGGATCATGGCGGCGTTCGGCTGCAATTTCGAGGGCGAGGTGCCGCATGGGCGCGTGCTCAACCTGATCCAGACGATGCTCGACGTCTGCGCCGCGCATGGCGTGCGGCCGGCGGTGGTCTCGCTGGCCGACACGATGGCCTGGGCGACGCCGAAATCCATCCGGGAGTTGGTTGGGAAGGTGCGCGAGCGGTTTCCCGAACTGACTTTGGCGCTGCACCTGCACGACACGCGCGGCATGGGCATTGCCAACGCCTATGCCGGGCTGGAGATGGGCGTGGCGATCTACGACGCCGCGGTGGGGGGACTGGGCGGCTGTCCGTTCGCAGCGCATAAGGGCGCCGCGGGCAATGTTTGCACCGAGGACCTGGTGTTCATGCTGGACGAGATGGGGATCGAGACGGGGATTGATCTCGACCGGCTGATCGAGGTGGCGCAGCTTGCGGAGGACATCGTTGGTCATCCGTTGCCGGGCTCGGTGAAGATGGGCGGCAGCTTGAAGACACTGCGGGCGCGTATGCAGGTGTAGCGACGGAGCGAGCGGTGTAGCGTCCCGCCACGCTTCGCTCGCGGTCGTTTACAAATCCTGGCGTAGGCGGGTGGGCAGCAGCTCGCCCTTCCGTTCCAGCACAGGATAGGCGGCGGCGGCGACAAGGTGGGCGTTGACGCCCTTGAGGTCGCGCAGCGCATCCAGATGCAGCGCGCTCGTTTCGGCGGTGTCGATGCGCCCGGCACGCAGGCGCTCGAAATGCGCATCGGTCGCCGCGACTTCCAGGTTGCGGAATTCCTCCTTCTCGCCGACCAACAGACGTGCGCTGCGTTCGTCGCCGATCATGAACAGCGAAGCGGCGGTGCGCACATTACCGATGACGCGGTCGAGGAGGGCGAGCAGCTCCGCCTGACCCTCGTGCGAGAAGGTGAGCCCGCGCCTGATCCGCTTATGTGCAAGGCTCAGCAGGCTATTGTCCACCACGTCGCCGGCATGTTCGAGATTGGTTGCAAAGACCAGGATTTCCCGCACACGGCGATGGTCCTCGTCCGTCATTGCCTCGGGGTCGAGCGAGGTGATGTATGCCTTGATCGCCGCGTTCACTCTGTCGAGCACATCATCCAGGCGCTTGGTTTCGCTGATCCGCCGGCGGTCGCCGCGTTCAAACGAATTGCGCAGGCCCAGCAGCATGGACTCCAGGACGTCGGCCATCCGCAACGCCTCGCGCGCGGCGCCGCCCAGCGCGATTGCCGGCGTCTCGCGAGCCGAGGGGTCGAGATAAAGGGGCCTGCCGGGATCCGCCGGGTCGATCCGCGCGGGCAGCAAACGCTTCAGGAAGGCGGCATAGGGCCCGAGCAGGGGGAGGAAGACCACGGCCATTACCAAGTTGAAGCCGGTGTGGAAGTCGGCGACCTCGCGCAAGCGGCTGACATCGGTAGCGGCCAGCAGGCGACCGGCGTAGGGGAGGACGAGCAGGCCGACAGTGACGCCGATTATACGGTTAACGAGGTTTCCGATCGGCACCCGGCGGGCCGCCGGATCGTCGCCGGTTGCGCCTTCGAGGACCGGGTTGATCGCGGTGCCGAGGTTGGCGCCGAGGACGAGCGCGAAGGCTGACTTGGGCGGCACCGTGCCGTTCGCTGCGAGAGACATGATCAGCAGCACGACCGCGATGCTGGAATGCGCAGCCCAGGTGAGGCCGGCGGCAAGGATGACGTCCAGCACCGGCTGGGTGGCGATAGCGCCGAGCAGCAGGCGAATGCTGGGCGCGTCCTCGTAGGGCGCGAGCAGGGCGATGAACTGGTTCAGGGCCATCAGCACGAGGCCGAGCCCGATGAGCACGCGGCCAAAATCGCGCGGTCCGGCGGTGGCGCGCTGGAACAGCAGCACACCGAGCAGGATCAGCACGGGGGCGACCGCGAGGACATCGAAGGACAGAACCTGAACGATCAGCGTGGAGCCGACATTCGCGCCAAGCATGACCGCGAGGCCGGGAACCAGATCGACAAGGCCTCCCGCGGCGAAGCCGCTGACCATCAGGCCGGTCGCGGTGCTGCTTTGCAGGATCGCAGTAACGCCCAGGCCGGCGAGGAATGCCGTGACCCGGTTGCGCAGGGTCGTGCTAAGAAAGCTTCTCAGTCGGGCGCCGAACGCACGCTGCACACCGGTCTGCACCATGCGCATGCCCCAGAGCAGCAGCGCCACGGACCCGCCGAGTTGCAGAACGGTCACCGGAAAACCCATCGTCAGCTCCTTTCCCGGCAAGCGGCGTTCGGGCAAGCGCTACGAGATAGGTGACGCCGCGTCCAGCGCTCTTCACAAGGAGACGACGGGTCGCGAGGACGATCTCGACAGCATCGGCGGCGTGGCGCAGCGTGGGCGCGGCAAAGCTCGGCGCTCCGGCGCGGGAGGACAGAATGGGTCTCACACAGGCGCTCGGCCGGTTCGTCGCCGAACTGTCAGCGAACCGTATTCCGCAGGAAGCGATGCGCGTCGCCCGGTTGGGCTTCATCGACTGCATCGGCACGATGGTTGCGGGACGCAACGAGGAGTTGGTGCAGATTATGAAGAGCGTGCTGGCGCCGGGAGCGGGGCCGGCTTCGATCACCTTCGGCCGCGAGCACGGGCCGGCGCCGGAGGCGGCGTGGATTAACGGCACGGCCGCGCATGCGCTCGATTACGACGACGTTGCCCTGCGCGGGCACCCGAGCACCGTGCTGGTACCGGCGATCTTAGCCGAGGCGGAGGCGCTGGATGCGTCCGGCAGCGATCTGTTGGTTGCTTATGTCGCCGGGTATGAGACTTGGGCCGAGTTGTTCCGTCGCGATTTGGGGCTGATGCATGCAAAGGGCTGGCACCCGACGGGGCTGTATGGCGCGGTCGGCGCGGCGGCGGCCTGCGCCAGGCTGCGCCGACTCGATGCCGGCCGCGCCGCGATGGCGATTGCGCTGGGGGCCTCGCAGAGCGCCGGGCTAATGGCGAATTTCGGCACCATGACCAAGCCGTTCCATGCCGGGCGCGCGGCACATTCGGGGATCATGGCGGTGCGGCTGGTGGAGGCGGGATTTACCGCCAGCCCCGATGCGCTCGAGCATCCGCAGGGGTTTCTGCATGCGATCTCCCCCGCGGGGACCGAGGACCGTACCGGCGAGGGGCGGCTGGGCGAGGACTGGGCGCTGCTGTCGCAGGGGTTGGGGATCAAGAAATACCCCACCTGTTACTGCACGCACCGGGCGATTGATTGCGCGCTGGATCTGCTGGCGGCGCATCCGGTGAAGCCGGACGATGTGAAAAGCGTGACTGTCGGCATCAGCGACTACTTCGCCACGGTGCTGCGCAACCACGAGCCGCGGACCGGATTGGCAGCAAAATTCAGCATCGAGTTCGCGATGGCGGGTGCGATCGTTGCCAAGCGGGTGGGGCTGCGGGAATTGACGGACGAGTTCGTGCAGCGGCCCGATGTGCAGGCGCTGATGCGCCGGGTGCGGACGGAGGCAACGAGCGAGTACGATCCGGAGCTGCCGGGTGCGGCGCCGGTTGACACGGTGCGGATCGAGCTTGCTTCGGGCGAGATGATAGCGGGCGAGCCGGTGGCGCGAGCGACGGGTCATGCATCGCGACCGCTGACCGAGGCGCAGATTTACGACAAGTTCTCCGATTGTCTGGAGGTCGGACGATCCGACATTCCGGCGGAAACTTTATTCGCGCGGCTGCAGGAGCTGGGTGCGATCAGCGCGCGTGGACTGACCGCGGTGCATTGATCGATATCGGGCGGACGTTTGGTGATTGGCTTGCCCGTTGGGAGTTGGTGCCTGACGGAGAGCCGATTGCCACTCGGAATTGAAAATCGCCACGGAGCCCGAGGAAGCGTGCGGCAGCCGATTGATGGCGTGGTGGGACGGGTGCAGGGCAGCCCGCGTGCTGGCGCAAATCGGGCGAGTTGCGGTTGTTGCGAAGGCGGCGTACTTGGACCGCACGCGCCTGCTGCTTTGGATTTTGGCGTGGGCCCGTCTTTCGCCGGTCTTGGCTTCTCGCTGACGGCCAAGTCTGCCGAAACGCCTCTCGCGGTAGCCGGCTTGGCTAGCGCGACCTCGGTGGGCTGCGTCGCATTTACACGGGCGCCATGCTACCCATCAGATCGGCGGACTTGCGGTCCAGGCTTTCGGCGAGCGCGCCGGCGCCCCTGATCGCGATCGCCCCAAAGTCGGAACGCAGCACCGCGACTTGGCTGATGCTGCCGTCCAGCAGCACGTCAACCGCTTTCCACGAGCTTCCCGCGGGGCGCATCACGTAGTCGATGACGTTGGTCTTGCCGGACGGCGAGACGATCTGCGTGTTCACCACTTGCGCGCTGCCGGCGGTGCGCGTGTTCGGCAGCACATCGAGCCGCTGGCCGGAATAGGTGTCGAAGTTGGAAACCCAGGTCGAGACCGTGTAGCGGGTGAACGCGGCCATTACCTGCGCTTGCTGAGCGGGCGGAAACGACGACCAGGCCAATCCGACTGCGGCGCGCGCAATCGCCGGGATGTTGAATGCCTGTTCCAGAGCGGGGGCAAGCATCTGGTACCGCTGGGAAAAGAGGGTCATGCGGCCGGCTTTCATGACCGCGAGCAGGGTGACATAGAAGCGCTGGATAGGTGCGATGACCGCCGCCGCGTCCTGTGCCAACGCCTCGGTTTGCGTTGCCGCCAAGCCGGTCAGCGCGAGTTTGAGAAAACCCCGTCGTTGAAGGCCCGGCACTTGCATCGATTGTCTCCGTCCCTGCATCGGGCAACCATAGCGGCGGGCGAGCACCGCGGCGAGGGTGGGGGCGAGCAAGAGCAGCGTCCCGGGTATTGGCATCTTCACCGCCTCTTCGGAGAACTGCTCGGGGAACGTCTTGCCCCATCAGTTCGGTTGACCGAGCCTGCGGTCGGGGACGAGGGAGGGAGAGATGACGGTCCGGATCGGCGTCGCCGGGATCACTGGGCGGATGGGCCGGCTGGTCGCGGAAGAAGTGACGGCGGCCGGAGCGGTGCTCGCCGGCGGCGCGGGGCGGTCCGGTGATGTCGGCGAGTTGTCGCGGGCGGCCGAGGTGATCGTGGATTTCACCCATGCGTCCACGACCCAGGGACATGCCGCCGCTCTTGGGGAGGCGGGGATCGCGTGGGTGCTGGGGACTTCGGGCCTGTCGGAAGCCGATGAGGCGGCCGTGGCCGGGGCGGCTCAGCGGATTCCGGTGGTGTATGCAGCGAATTTCTCCGCCGGGGTGAACCTCGTGCTGGCATTGACGGAGCGGATGGCGGCGGCGTTGCCGGCCGAGGCTTACGATGCCGAGATTGTCGAGATGCACCACCGGCAGAAGGTCGATGCGCCGTCCGGCACTGCGGTCGCGATCGGGCGCGCGGTGGCCAAAGGCCGAGGCGTGGCGCTGGCGGAGGTGATGGAGAGCGGCCGGCATGGCCACACCGGCGCGCGGCGAACGGGGGCCATCGGGTTCGCGGCGCTGCGTGGCGGCCAGGTGGTGGGCGAGCATACGCTGATCTTCGCCGCCCACAGCGAGCATATCGCGCTGACCCATCGCGCCTTCGACCGCCGCAGTTTCGCGGCCGGCGCGGTGCGTGCGGCGCTTTGGGCGGTGGGACAGCCACCCGGACTTTATTCGATGACGGATGTGCTCGGGATGTGAGGGGAAAGCACGTGAGAAGCTATATCGCGATCGCCGACCCGTCCGGCGACGGTAACACGCGGCGGATGGGCTTCCCCCCGCTGCCCTGACGTAACGTTGGTGGGGAGGGCCGGGGGGTTCGCTGCAAACGCGCGAGACGCCCTGGCATCGGCGATCAAGGCCAGCGCGCGTACCTGCGGGCTGCCACCGAGAACGGCGCGATGCCGCCCGGTGACATCACCGAGTACCACAACCGGCTGATCGTGTGGGGCTAGCCCTGGCGGGCCTTCATCCGCGGGTTCTTCTTGTTGATGATATAGACGCGGCCGCGTCGGCGCACGACGCGGCAGTTCTTGTCGCGGGTCTTGGCCGATCGCAGGCTGTTGCGGACTTCATGGCGCGGGGCGTCCCGGGTGGCGGCGAAAAGAGCGGGGGTGGATAGGGGAGTGGTAGTGCGGTGTCAATGCGGTGGCTGCGGGGGGTGGTGGCTGGGCACGTTGTGCTCACTGGCGTCTCGTTGCGCGCCGTCCGGGACGGACAATCTGAGATGAGACCCCCTCACCCACCGCGCTCGCGCGGCGACCACGCCCGCAGTGCGGGAGAGGTATGGTGGGTGCATACTAGACCACAGGCCCGCTTGCTGGCCTCGCATAGGTGAGGATCGATATGGATCGCGAGCTGATGATCGCTCTGGCCAAGGCCGCCGGGCTGGACAAAGCGCTGGCGGATCACCCCGATGATGTCGCCGCCGCGGCCGCTCACGCGGCGCAAACGGCCAGAGTCATCCACGTCCCAGATGATCCGGCGGCCGAGCCGTGGCCGCCAATGCGTCCCGGCGTCGGGCTGTGACGGAGCCGTGCTGGCTCTCGGCCACCCAGGCGTCGCAGGCTATCGCCGCGCGCCGGCTGTCGCCGGTAGAGCTGGTCGAGGCGCTGTTAGGCCGGATCGCGCGGCTCGAACCGGTGCTGCATACGTTCGTGCATCTGGACGCAGAGATGGCGCTCGACGCGGCGCGGGCAGCCGAGCGGGAGATCTCGGCGGGGCGGCGGCGCGGGCCGCTGCACGGGGTCCCGGTCGGGATCAAGGACATCATCGACGTCGCCGGCCTGCCGACCACCTGCCACTCGAAGCTGCTGCTCGACAATATCGCGAAGGTGGACGCCGCCGTCACGGCGAAGCTGCGGGCCGCTGGGGCGGTGATCCTGGGCAAGCTGGCGACGCATGAATTCGCGATCGGCGGTCCGAGCTTCGACCTGCCGTTTCCGCCGGCGCGCAATCCATGGAACCCGCAGCATCATCCGGGCGGATCGTCGTCAGGTTCGGGCGCCGGCGTGGCGGGGGGCCTGTTTCCGCTGGCGCTCGGGACAGATACCGGCGGCTCGGTGCGCAACCCGGCGAGTTGTTGCGGGATTGTCGGGCTGAAGCCGACCTATGGCTTGGTTTCGCGCCGGGGCGTATTCCCGCTGGCTTACACGCTGGATCATGTCGGCCCGTTGACGCGCTGCACGGCGGACGCGGCGCTGCTGCTGGAGGCGATCGCCGGGCATGATGCGGCCGATCCGGGCAGCGCGCCCGCGTCGATTTATGGTTTCGCGCGCGAGCCGGAGCTTGGAGTGCGCGACCTGCGTATTGGTTTCGTCCGGCACTTCCACGAGACGGACATGCCGGCGCATCCGGAGATGACCGCCGCGATCGAGGAGGCGGCGCGGGTATTGGTATTGGCGGGGGCCGAGGTGCGGACGATTGCCCTGCCCTCGCTCAATGAATTTGCCGCGGTGAACCGGGTGATCCTGGCCAGCGAGGCATGGTCGGTCCATGCGCCGTGGCTGCGGGCGCGGCCGGGCGGTTACGGGCAGCTTGCTCGGCAGCGGCTCATGGCAGGGGCGTTCATCGCCGCCGCGGAATATGTCGGGGCGCAACGGCGCCGGGCGCAGATGATTGCCGCCGTCGAGGAGGCGTTGCGGGATGTCGATATCCTGCTGTGCGCCAGCTCCATGGATCCTGCTTGTTGGATCGAGGATACGGCGGAAGTCACGCGCACCTATCCGCGCCAAGCGCGCACGCCGTTCAATGTGACCGGGCATCCGGCATTAGCGATGATGGCCGGGATGTCGCGCGACGGCTTGCCGCTGTCGGTACAGTTCGTCGGACGGTACTGGCAAGAGGCGACAGTGCTGCGCGTCGCCGCGGCGTTCGAGCGCGCGACAGAATGGCACAAGCGGCGGCCGGCGATCGATTGATGCCGCATCGTAACCTGCCCGGGCCGGTGTCGCGCGTTTGGTTCTCGCAACGGCTGCGGCTGCACTACGTGGACTGGGGTAACCCGGACGCGCCGCCGCTTCTGCTGCTGCACGGCGGACGCGACCATTGCCGCAGTTGGGACTGGGTGGCGACCGCACTGCGAGAGCAATGGCATGTGATCGCTCCCGACCTGCGTGGCCATGGCGACAGCGCATGGTCGCGCTCCGGCCATTATACCATGGCCAACTACATCTACGATCTCGCGCAGCTTATTCATCAGCAAAGCCTCGCGCCGGTGTCGATCGTGGCGCATTCGCTCGGCGGCAATATCGCACTGCGTTACAGCGGCATCTATCCGGAGACCGTGCGCCGGCTGGTGGCAATCGAGGGCCTTGGTCCGGGTCCGCGCAACGCCGGCGACCAGCCGGGACGGCCGATCGAGATACGTATGCGCGCCTGGGTCGATGAACAGCGGGCGATGGCCGCGCGGCTGCCGCGGCGCTATGCCTCGATCGAGGAGGCGCTGCGGCGGATGCAGGAGGCAAACAAGCGGCTGACGCCCGAACAGGCGCGGCATCTGACGCAGCACGCGGTGAACCAGAACGAGGACGGGACCTATAGCTGGAAGTTCGATCCCTATGTCCGCATCTGGCCGCCGTACGACATGACGCGCGAGGAGATCGCCGGGCTGTGGGAGCGGATTGTGTGCCCGACGCTGTTGGTGTGGGGGAAAGAGAGCTGGGCCACCGATCCTGCCGCTGACGGGCGGCTGGCGTTCTTTCAACAGGCACGCGTGCTGGGCGTGGACGGCGCCGGACATTGGGTGCACCACGACCGGCTGGAGCTGTTGCTGGCTGAAGTTACCGGATTTCTGGCGGGCTGATGGACCTGGTTGTTCGCAATGCGCTGCTTGCCGGCACGCCGGATGTGGGGCCGGTGGATATCGGCGTGTCCGCCGGGCGGATCGTTGCGATCGAGCCGAACCTGCAGGCATCCGCCGCGGAACATGATGCCGAAGGGTGCCTTGTCTGCGGCGGGTTCATCGAGACGCATATCCATCTCGACAAGTCGGCCATCATCGACCGCTGCGTGCCCGAGACCGCCCGCCAGCCCGAGGCGGTGTCGCGTGTCGCGGCGGTGAAGCATACGTTCACCGTCGAGGATGTTTATCGGCGGGCTGCGCAGACGCTGGAGAAGTGCATTAAACACGGCACTACGTGGATGCGGACACATCTGGAGTTGGACGGCGGGCTCGAGCTGCGCAGCTTCGAGGCGATCGAGGCGCTGCGCCGCGGCTATGCATGGGCGATCGATATCGAGGTCTGCGTGTTTCCGCAGGAGGGGCTTACCAATAATCCGCGCGCCAACTCGCTGCTGATCGAAACGCTGCGGCGTGGCGCCAAGGTGATCGGCGCAGCGCCCAACTATGACCCCGACCATGCCGGGCATATCCGCCGTATTTTTGCTTTGGCGCGCGAGTTCGATGTGGATATCGACATGCATCTGGACTCGGGTCATGCCGGCGAGGGGATGGACATCCATCTGGTCTGCGAGCTGACCGAACGCTTCGGGCTGGGCGGTCGGGTCGCGATCGGTCATGGCAGCAAATACTCCACCCTGCCGCCGGCGGAGCTGAAAGCACTGGCGCGGCGGCTGGCGGATGTCGGCGTGGCGGTCACCGTGCTGCCGGCGACCGATCTTTTCATGGGCGGGCGGGACCAGGACCATAGCGTCCGCCGCAGCGTCGCCGATGCGCATGTCCTGGTCGAGCATGGGGTGAACTGCTCCATCTCCACCAACAATGTGCTGAACCCGTTCACGCCGTACGGCGATTGTTCGCTGTTGCGAATGGCCAATCTGCAGGCCAATATCTGTCAGATCAGCCATGGCGAGCGGCTGCGCGAATGCTTCGCCATGCTGACCGAGCGATCGGCGCGGCTGATGAACCTCGCTGATTACGGCGTCAGGATCGGCAATCCGGCGGATATCGTGGTGGTGGATGCGAGGTCGCCGGAGCAGGCGGTGGCGGAGATCTGCCATCCGCTGGCGGTGTTCAAGCGCGGCCGGCAGACGGTAACGCGCCCGCGTGCGGTGCTGCATCGTCCGGAGGCGGGATAGCAGCGTGCAACTGCAAGACATTGCACAGGTGATCCGCAGCAAGAATGCCGGACCGCGCCGGCTGACGCTGGATGTTATGTTTGGCTCGGAAGCCGATTACCAGCGCGTGGTGCAAAGCCCGGCGCTATCGCCGGCGCGGATCGCAGCCCTCTATGGCATCGCGGAGGCGGATGTGGCCGTGATCCCGTACCCGCCGGGTCGTGCCATCAAGATCACTTTGGTCCGCTCGTTGATGGCCGGCGATCCCGGCGATCGGGATGTGTATGGCGCGCAGCAGCACGCGCCTTTGTTGCGCGTGGAAATATGAGTGCTTCGGGTCGCGTGCTGGCGGAGCTTCGTCGGGCGCGGCGGCCGCTGCGCCTGCTCGGCGCCTCCGGTCAGCTCGGCTACGGCATCCCCACACCCGCTTTCGACGCCGGGCTGGCGCGCCAGCCCGACCTGATCGGCTGCGACATGGGCTCGATCGATATCGGCCCGTATTATCTGGGCAAGGGCGAGATGGCGACCGCGCTGGCGGCGACACGGCGGGACCTGCGCAAGGTGCTGCTCGGCGCGCGTCGCCTCGACATCCCGCTGGTGATCGGCTCGGCCGGATCAGCCGGCGCCGCGCCGCATCTCGACGCCACGCTCGCCATCATCCTCGACATCGCCCGCGCCGAAGGGCTGAGTTTCCGTATCGGCGTGCTGCGCGCCGATATCGATCGCGGGCTTATCATCGAGGCACTGCGCGAGGGCCGGATCAGCGGCCTCGACGGCATGCCGCCGCTGACTGAGACGGAAGTAGACGCGGCGGCGCATATCGTCGGGCAGATGGGCACGGGCCCATTCCGCCGCGCGCTCGCGGCGGATATCGATGTGCTGATCGCCGGACGGTCGTGCGACACGGCGATCTTCGCGGCGCTGCCGGTGATGCTCGGCTTTGCGCCGGGCCTTGCGATGCATGCGGCGAAGATCATCGAATGCGCCTCGCTCTGCTGCGTGCCCGGCGGGCGCGACGCCATACTTGCCACGCTGGACGACGAGGGTTTCGAGCTCGAGAGCATGGCGGGCCGGGCGGCGTGCCACGCCGGTTTCGGTCGCAGCGCACAGCCTGTACGAACAGGCCGATCCTTATACAGTGCACGAGCCGGAGGGAATGCTTGACCTGGCCGCGGCGCGTTACGCGGCGATCGACGAGCGGCGCACGCGTGTCGCCGGCGGGGTGTGGAAAGCGAGTGCCGCGCCGAGCGTTAAACTGGAAGGCGCGCGGCATATCGGCGAGCGCGCCATCCTGCTGGCCGGCGCCGCCGATCCCCGTTTCATTACCGGGCACCGGGAGATTCTTTGCGCGGCCGCGTCTGTCGTGCGCGATCTGGTTTGCGAGGACGCGCCGGAAGACTACACGCTGCGGTTCCGCGTCTATGGCGTGGATGGCGTGCGCATGACCGGTCACGCGGCCGCGTCGGAAGAGGTCTTGGTGCTCGGCGAGGTGATCGCGCCCACCCCCGAGCGGGCCGCCGAGGTGATGCGCACGACCAAGCAGTACCTGCTGCACCATGGCTATCCCGGACGGCTCGCGACGGCGGGTAATCTGGCTTTTCCGTTCACTCCGCCGGAAGTATCTGTCGGGTCGGCCTATCGTTTCAATATATATCACCTGATGCGGGTGGCGTATCCCGATGCTTTGTTCCCGTTGGAGATAGAAACGGTCAAGGATTGATCGCCTCGCTCGGCAACAGGCCCCAAAGGGCGGAGCGGGGCAGCCAGCCGCGGTATTCGCTCACCTGCACGTGGCACCAGTCGCCGCCCTGATTGCATTCGAGGATGCGACCGATCACGCCCGGTTCGACGATCGCCACAGTGCGCGCAGTGGTGTTGGCTTGCGCCCGTAAGTTCTGCTTGCCGCCCGTAACCATAAAGTCGCGCCGGCCGACCAGGGTGGCCTCGTGCATCCAGCCCTTCTCGCCATCCGGTGTTTCCACCAGGCGCCACACGTCGAATTCCCGCAGGATCTCCACGGGCATACCGACGCGCTTGTAAACCCAGTCGATCGGGTAACGCGTGCCGGGGCCGGCTCGCAGGTTCACCACATCGGCACGGAGCGAGGCGAATCGCGGCACGGGCAATCCGGTCACCGCACCCTTGTTGGGATCGTGCGGCGGCGGCTTCGGCTTGCCTGGTGATTCCGCGGCAGTCGGTTTTTCGGCGGCGGGCGGTATGGGCGGAAAGAACAGGGTCTGCCGCATTGCCGGTTTTGACGCGGTGTGGGCCGGACGCGCGGTGGTATGCTGCGGGGGGTGCGGTCCTCCGGTCTGCCCCACGCTCGCGGTTGCAACGAGCAACAGCGGGACCAGGCAGAGCAGCGCGACGCGCGAGGACATAGTCCTGTTGGTGCCAAACCGCTCGGACTCGCGTCAAGCGATCAGAGCGTGACGATCTGGCCCTGACCAATCGCAGACAGGAACGTGGCGATTCCGCCGATCTCCACGCTGGGCAGGAGTTCCTGCGAGTCCAGTGCTTCGGCGCGCAGCCCGGCTTCGCAGGCGATCAACCGGACCGAGAGTTCGCGCGCGGCCTCGCGCAGCTCGGCAAGGCCGGCAACGCCTGCGGCGCGTATGCGCTCGTCGCGCGCCGCGTCGTCGAGGCCTGACCAATCGGTGCACAAGGCACGGCAGCCGGCATTGGTGGCGAACAGCACCACGTTTCGCCCGAGCGCTGCCGCGCCGGCGGCGACGACGAAGGCGTAATGGGCGCGGTCGTGCGCTCCGGACGTCAGCAGTACGCCGAGCGGCTCAGACGGCACAGGCCGGAGCCGCGGTGCGGTGATGGTGGGAGAGGTCCTTGATCGAAGCGTGGGCTCCACACAACGCGCAGTGCGGGTCCTGGCGCAGGCGCACCGTGCGGAAACGCGTGGACAGTGCGTCCCAGATGAGCAACTGGCCGGCCATCGACGCGCCGATGCCGAGAAGTTCTTTGAGTACTTCGGTGGCTTGCAGCGTGCCCATCACGCCGGTGACAGCGCCGAGCACCCCTGCTTCGCTGCAGCTCGGTATCATGCCCGCGGGCGGCGGTTCCGGATAAAGGCAGCGATAGCACGGGCCCTCGATATGCGGCTTGAACAGCGCGAGCTGTCCTTCGAAGCGCAGAACGGCGGCGGAAACGAGCGTGCGACGGCCGAGGACGCAGGCATCGGCGACCAGGAACCGCGTGGCGAAATTATCGGTGCCATCGCAAACGAGGTTGTAACGTTCGATCAGGCTTATCGCGTTGTCGGCGGTCAGGCGGACTGCGTGCGGCTCGATATTCACGGCAGGGTTGATGGCGTGTGCGGCCTCGGCCGCCGAGTGTGTTTTCGGGCGGCCGATGCGGGCGGTGGTGTGGGCGATCTGGCGCTGCAGGTTGGAGAGTTCGACGAGGTCGTCATCGACAATGCCGATCGTGCCGACGCCGGCGGCGGCAAGGTACATCACCAGCGGGCTGCCGAGGCCGCCGGCACCGATGACCAGGACGCGTGCGGCTTTCAGCCGGGCTTGGCCGGTGCCGCCGACCTCCGCCAGCAGGATGTGGCGCGAGTAGCGGGTAATCTCTTCTTCGGTGAAATTCAGGTCCATGCTTGTAATTTAGAGCGGGATCGGTGCCCCTCCAAACGCAGTCTCCCTGTGCCTTAGCCGCCCATCCCCTTCCGAAAGGGGAGGGGAAGAAAAATGGCGGCACTTCACGGTGCCGCCAAGTTTAGGGAGGAAACGTCGAACACAGCTTGCCAGCAAGGGCCAGCCCGCTGCACCGCGGCATATGGTCCCGAGGCGGGAAGCCGCAAGCCCTTGCTATTTGCTCTGCACGTTTGCCGGCGGCTTGACGATCGGCATCGTGCCGGTGCGGGGTGGCGTCTTCGTCATGCCGGTGTCCACCGGGGGCGGCGTGATCGTGCCGTTGGAGCGGGCGAGCTTGTCCGCCAAGGTCTGATTGGCGGTCTGCTTGGCATCTTGATGGCCGATCTTCGCTGATTCGTGAGAATTCGGCACTGCCGGATTATAGGAGAAAGGCGGGGCCGGCGACTGATTGGGCGCATCCTGCGCTGCCAGCACAACCCCAGGCGCAGTTGCAAACACGGCCAGAGCAGCCGCGACAGTGATCGATTTCAGCATCGTTGTTTCTCCCCGCGATGCGCTGTTACGGGAACGCGGGGCAATGCGGGCAGTTGCGTTTGGCAGGAGCCTATCTCATGTGGGCAGCAATGTGCGTGCAACATCCCAGAGGTCTCGCACGATCTCCGCAGCGGGTTTCGCCGCAGTGAGGTATGCAGCCTGTCCTGCCCATGCCTGCATACGCTTGATATCGCCATCCCGTCTTGCCGCAGCGCGCATCGGTGCGGTCAGCCCTCGCTGCACCGGGTACGGTGCGGGTCGCGGCGCCTCGGCTTCTGCCGCGGCGCGGACGTAGTCGTTGCCGACCGCGCGGCCGAGGCGGCCGCTGAAGGCGCGCGTCAGCATCGTGTCTTGCGGCTCAAGCGCAGCGAGCGCATTCGCCCAGGCGGCGTTGGTGTTTGCCTCGGGACAACGCAGGAAGGCAGTGCCGACCTGCACAGCGCTGGCGCCCAGGATCAGAGCGGCGGCCACGCCGCGCCCGTCCGCAATGCCGCCGGTGGCGATAACCGGCACGGCGAGCCGGTCAGCCAACCGCGGCAGCAAGGCGAACAAGCCAACGGCCTGCCGCTCCGCGGCGCCTGAATTGAAGGCGCCGCGATGACCACCCGCCTCTGCCCCTTGTGCGACGATTGCATCCGCGCCGGCGGCTTGCGCTGCCAGTGCCTCCTCGAGCGTGGTGGCGCAAGCGAACCAGGCAATCCCGCGCGCCTTCAAAGCAGCGACGAAGTCGGGCGGATAGAGACCCATTATCGAGGAGATCACGGCGGGAGACGCGGCGAGCAATGCTTGGCATTGCGCGGCGAAATCCAGCGGGGTGCTGTCGCCGGCCTCCGGCGGCACCGGCGGTCCCCAATCGGCGAGGAAGTCTCGCACCCGCGCCTCGGCCCCGGGATCGCGCGGTGCCGGCGGGTCCGGCACCCAGAGATTGAGCTGGAACCCACCGTTGCTGCCGGAACGAAATGCCGCGGCCCATTGCGCAATATCGGCCGGCGTCGAAAGGACGGCGCCCATCCCGCCCATGCCGCCGGCATTCGCGACGGCGACGGCGAGACTGACGGGGCAAGCACCCGCCATCGGGGCTTGCAGGATCGGCAGTTCCAGCCCGAAACGAGCGCAGAACGCGGCTGCGCGGTCACGCGCAGTGCGGATCGTGTTTCCGGACAACATCCCTTATCTCCCATCGGCTGCCGGACAATTGGGCGGAGCGCCGCGGCAAGGAAGCGAATATCACATATTCGCCTTGGAAGAGGGGCACATGGAATGCCACGGAGATTGTCATGCCTCGACGGAGCTTTAACCGAGCACTGCGATCATACGCTCCGACAGATCACTCAGGTTGTTATCTACGTGCGAGCCGTGATCGGTGGCCACGATGCGGGCGGGAGCGTCGCCTGTCGGCCGGCGGACGCGGCCCTGCAGATATGTCATGTGGCCTGTTGCATTGGTAACCGGGATGGCGACGGTCGGTCCGCCCGCATTCGTGCTGTATTGGCCCATGCAAGCGCTCAGCGCGAGCACAAGGATCGCGCGAGTTGGACGAGGCGCTTAATTCATTGCTTGAGCTTTCTGGTCCGCCTAAAGCGATCACGCTCTAGCGGGCGGCCGTGGCAGCGTTCCGTAAGGTTAGGGCTTGTCGGCAGATCGGCAGCCAGAGGGCGTGTGACGGTCCGAGGTATTCTCCCGTCGCGGAGATATTGAACCGGTCGATATAGCCCATTATCAGGCCCGGCCTGACGAGTTCCACCGTGCCGTGCGGTTTCGTCGGCGTTGCACGCTGCACGTAAAACAGAGTGCCGTTGCCGTGTTTACGCAACCCTTCATGCATACGGGTCAACTCAGCGTCGGTGACTAGGCGCCAAGTGATCTTGTAAACGAAGATCTTCGTCCCCTCGCGCAAATCCTGCAGCAGCTTGTCGCGCAGATATTGCAGCCGGCGGCAAGACTGTTCGAACATCCGCTCGGGCGCTACCTCGGTTTCCTTGACGAAGGTGTGCATCGACATTAGGAAGCGCTTGTCAACAGTGACGTATTCCGGGCCGTCCGGTGTCTGGTTGACTTTCAGTTGAGTGTTCTCCGGCAGACCCACGCCTTCGAGGCCGGCTTCGAGCGCCGCGATGACGTTGCCCGGGCCCATTTCGGTCCAGCGCAGCAATCCGAGCGGCTCGGCACCGAAAGCACGCTGCACCAGCCCGAACTCGCACCCTTGTAGCGTGCCGCCGAGGCTCTCAAAGTTGAGCATCAGAGCGCGCAGCTCCTCGCGTTCGTTGCCCAACGGGGGGTGCGCCTGGACCGGGGCGGCCGGCGGGTCCATCGGCAGGTTTTCCACGACGCGGAGTTCGGCTTCGAAGACGTGCGTGCCGAGCTGCGTCGCCTCTGGGAAGCGCTGCTGTGCGTCCTTCCAGCGGCGCAGCGCCTCCGACCAGTTTTTGCGGCGGGTGGCGAGGCCGGCGTAGTCGGTGAACAGCTCCAGCGTGTTCGGGTCGGCTTCGAGGTCGTGCCGGCGCACTGCGAGGCGTGCATGGTCGATGCCGATCAGCATAGCGTCGGACGACACGCGCGAGCGGGCGGCGCATAGAATGGCCTCGGCTTCAGTGTGCCGGCCGCGGTTGGACAGCAGGGTGGCGGCTTCCCGATAGGCCTGCGGGTGCCACGGGAATTGTTGCGTCAGTGCAGTCCAAATCGCCAGTGCATGCTCCGGCTGATTGCGTGCCAGCGCTGCCTGTGCGGCTGCCAATCCCGCTTCGGCCGTCGCGTATTCGTTGAAGTCCAGAGTGTCGCCCATGGCGCCCGGTGTTAGCCGAGACTTGTACCGCAATCCAGAATTGTTAGAGCATGATCGCTTCTGGTAGGCGAAGCGATCGCGCTCTAACTCTTTGTTTAAGAGCTTGATTCACGCTTTCCGACGAGTCCGCCTCAAGCGATCACGCTCTAAGGGCTCGTACTATCGAGATGGGGAACGCTGCGTCGCCGGAGACTGTGGAGACCGAGTCCCAGCGGCCGGGGTTCGGTGGTCGCCGGGTCGAGTTCTTTCATCGGGATCGCCGAATTGGGCCGGAACTCGATGACCACCGTAGGGTAATCGCCACGCGAAATGGAGGAGGCGGGGATGCGAAGCCGTCGGATGCCGCGATTGTTGTCCCGGCTGAAGTGCCACGTAGCGCAGGGCTGCCCGTCGATGACGATATCAATGCTTTGGGCCTGCCGCGTGCCCACGAGGGCGGTCGCGACGTCGGCTTCCAGCACCACATCGGCTCCCGGCCAATCCTCAAAAGCGAGCTCAAGAAGGTGGCGCGGGCCGACGCCCCAGACGCCCCAGGCTTCAGGCCCGCTCCAGCCCTCACCGAGCAGGTCCCGGAGGCGATCCTGTCCGGCGGAGGCCCATTCGGTGGAGAGCGCGGCGCATTTGCGCTTGAACCGCCAGTTTGACCGGCTGCCGCCGGCCCGTGCCTTGCGGATGACGACGCTGCCGGAGCCGTCTGGCATGGGTACCACGGCTTCGGGTTTGTCGGCGAAGAATTCGTCCACCGCGCGTTCGGCGCCGCCCCAGGCAAGGCTCGAATAGTCGTGCACGATCAGGAAAGCGCCGGGGGAAAGGCGTGCATAGAAATAATCGAGCGCGCTGCGCATCGGCGCGTAGAGGTCGCAGTCGATATGGACCAGGCAGTAGCGTCCGGCGGCCGGCAGTTCGCGCGCAGTGCCGGGAAATGGCCCTTGATGAAATGGCAATTGGCGTGGCCGACGAGCGCCTGCACGGCTTCGAGCGAAGTGTCGGCGAACTGAAATGATTTCTGGCCGGCGTCGATACCCTGGAGGTCGCTGTCGGCGAAGCCTTCATAGGTGTCCAGGAAATAGGCGTTGCGGTCGAGGCGGCGAGCGAAGCGCGCCAGCAGAGAGGCGGTGTTGCCGCGGTAAACCCCGAGCTCAGCCATGTCCCCCAGAATGACTTCCTTGCAGATCTGATCGAACGCCAGGCAGAACTGGTAGAAGCGTGCGAGATCGCCGAAATTCGATTCATAGTATCGGATGAAGCCTTTGATGTCTTCCTCGAGATCGACCCGGCCGCCGCGGAGGAGATAGAGGCCGTAATTGTGCCCGTAGCGCTGCGGCGGGTCGGCCCGGTAGGGCCAGGCTTTCGGGAGGGGGTTCGGTCGGTTTGTATCCATGGGAGTACGGCCGATCTTGTTCAGGAGCGATTGACGAGCCATTTCGGCAGGCCCGCATCCATCAGCAGGACTCCCGACAGTTTGACGGTTTCGCGTGAGGACGGGTCGATACTGATCCATTCATGCGGCGCCCCCGCCCACAGGCGCAGGTCCTCGATCAACCAGCCGCGGACCTGGCGTCCGACGCCGATCGGCTGCGTGCCGGTGCAGTTGAACAGCACGTCCGAGATCACGCCGCGGGAGTATGGGCCGAGAGAGACGATCGGCTGCTTGCCATGTCCGACGCTGCCGAGCGAGCCGCCGCGGACGGTCACGAAGCCATGCGGGAAGACGCCACGGCCCGGTTTCTGACTCGCTTCCTCGCCATCCGTTTGGTTGAGCACGAGCGCCTGAGCAACGGCGGTCACCGACGGCATGGCGATCTCGCAGAAGGAGGCGCAGTTCTCGCACAATATGCCAATCGTATGTTCGCTTGTGGCGATGGGGCCGGAGCCGTCCGCTGCCGGCCGCCACAGGCAAACGTCCCACACGTTGGAGAGGCGGAAGCCGACGCGGTAACAAAGGGCGAAACAATCCTCCAGGACCACTCCGTCCGCCTGATCATGTACATTGTAACCGATACCGCTCCGATACCAGCTCTTTTTATCAAGTGTCTCGGGGTTAAGATGTAAGGAGTAGTAGGGGACGGCATGCGCGCCTCGTACCCGACCGACATCGCCGACGCGTGTGATCTCGATGCCGTTGGTACAATCGAAATGAAAGTCCTGGATGATGAAGCGGCCGGAGGTGACCAGCAGGGCGGTGTTGAAGCCGATGACGGTGCAGCGGGTCACCTGAGCCGTATCGCCCTCGGCGCGGACCCCGACGCTGGAGTCCGCCTGCCATTGCGCAAGCTGCGATCCTAGCTGTTCGGCGGTCGGTACCGGGGCGGCCGCGATATCCTTGCGCATAATCCAGAGGTCGCGCAGCCCGGCCGCCATCTGCAGCTTCACCGAGTGCGCCGGGTTGAGCCAAAAGCCGGAGCCCGCCTCGATCAATCGCGGAAGTTCCGTGTTCGTCTGGCCGAGGCTGCCGCCGGTTCCCTCGATGATGATGCCTGGAGCGACATTCAGATCCGACCGATCGATCAGGTAGGTCCGGCCTGGGTACAATCGGATCGTGGCGCCGCTGAAGCGGTGAAAGAGCGCATTGATGGCGATCTGACAGCGGTCCCAATCGTCGGTTTTGCCGTCGCCGCGGGCGCCGGCCATCTCGAAGGTGAACACCCCGCCTTCGACGCGCCGCACCCAGCGGCCGGGCGGAGTTGCGACCCCCGGTTTCGGGGAGCGGGGAGCGAAGATCAGGATGCCGTCCGGGTCGTCGGCGTTATCGGGCACCCAGTCGAAAGTGCCGCCGCCGCCATCGGCGTAGCGCCAGTAGCCGCCGACCTGAAGGCCGATGCGCTGGGCCGGCGCCAGGGTAGCAGGATCGAGGCGTTCCAGGTCGCCGATGGTGCGCAATTCGGGCGTCCCTGCTAAGGGCGCGGGGGCGGCGACGCTGGATCTCGCGCGAACGATCGCGAGGAGACCTAACAACCATGCGGCCAGGGATTGGCGGCGTGAACGCGGGCCGGTGTCCATTGCGTGTCCCGTTCAGTCCGGCTTTTCGAGTACCGCGATGAAGTAGCCGTTGTGCCAGTCGCTGTTGGCGCCCACCGCCAGTCCCGGGGTGTCGTCGAGCGTGGTCCTGATCTCGAGCGCGTAGCGCGGCCTGAGACGCAGTTCCCGCAAGGCTCGCATGGTGCCGAGCCGGGGGCCCGGCCAGTTCCAGTCGTCCACGATCAGGATGAAGCGATCGTCCAGTGCCGGCATCGCCGTAGCGATGCCGTCGAACTGATCCTTCGGATCATGCGGACCATCGAACAGGAACACCGAATGGCGGCCGAGTTCGGCGAAATTCACGCTCCGGAAGTCGCTTTCGAGGAAGCGCACCTCAGCGCCCGGGGTCCGGAACCGTGCGAGATTGGCCTCGAATTGCGCCTTCGGTCCGCCGAACTCGCTCCAGTTGTCGATCGCGGTGGCGTGGAGACGGTTCTGCCAGATTGCCGAGCAGAGGGTGGACCCGGCCCAGACGCCGATCTCGAGATAGCGCGGCGAAGGGAGTGCCTCGAGCAGATTGTTGATGAACAGGCGGTATTTACGCCCTGACATGCCCTGCATGGCGAGGATATCGCGGCTGAGCTTGCCCTCGCCCGCCATCGCAAGCTGCATTGCTTGCCTGACCGCGCACGTGGCGGGATCGTGCGAGACTTCGTCGATAGTGGTGATGTGGGGCTGCAGGCTCGCTACCGGGGGCGGCTGGTCCGGGCGGGATGCGTCCAGGCTCGTCGGCATCAGTGAGAGTCCGTGCGTGCCGTTCAGGTGACGGAAGGCCGCCGCGGCAGTATCGGCGGCGCGCTGTACCTCGCTCTCATAGGTGAGCGATTCGGCAAGTTCCCGGCCTGCCGCCCCGATCGCGCGGGCGGCGCTGTCATGGTTGCGCAGCCATTCGAGCTTTTCGACGAGGTCCGACATGTCGGCGGCGACCGGGATGATGTTGATCCAAGGCCGCAGCCGATCATAGTACCACTGTCGGTAGCCGCGCGCCGACGCGATCTTCAGCACCGGGCTGCCGGTAAGCAGTTTCTGGAACAGCCCGGGCCAGGAATTCGTATTGCCGTCGATATCGATCTGGTAGCGGTAGCGATTGAACTGGTCGGCCGGCACGAAGGGACGGATCAGGCCGGAATTGGTTATGTCTTCGCGCACCGCCGGATCATCGAACTGGGTGACTCCGGCGATCCCGGCATCGAAAAACGCGGGGTGTTGTCGGGCAATCTCGCAGAGCCGGACGCGTGGCAGGCTGCGCCATCCAAGTGCGGGCTCGGTCGGCTGCCCGGTGGTTGTGCCGCGCCAGAAGGCAACCGGTGCGCGCTGTTCCCAGGCGATGTCGGTCTGGCGGTATGCTTCGGCGCTGCCTTTATATGCTCGAAGCGTCAGGAAGACTGGGTCGGGTATCAGGAAGGTGTCGGGATGCGCGGAGCAAAAGCCGAGCCCGGGGGCTCCGGCCAGATCGCCAAGGTAGATGGGAACCGATCCGGTTTCGAGCGGGTCACGCCGCGCATAAGCGAGGTAGAGCGGCAACAGATAAATCCAGCGATCGAGCCGGTGTTCTGTGAGATCGTTGGCGAACAGGTCGCCATTGAGATCGAACCGCATCTGGCGATCGGCGGTCACGCTCCATTGCACGAAATCGGCGCGACCCGGCATTGCTCGTATCAGCCGCACCTCGATCTGCCAGCCCTCGCCAAGCCGCGCCGCGATCAGGCGGGCCGCGATATCGGTACGGCCGGCGATCACCGCGACCGTTGAGAGGACATGGACGAAGAACAGGTCCTCGCGCTGGGCGAACTGGGCCGTGAGGTCCTCGACGATTGCACTGGCGGCGGTGAAATCGCCGGCCCAGGCGGCCAGCTTGCAGCGGGCGACATCGCGCGCGAGCGGGACGCTGTCGGAGGCAGCGGTGTGCAGTGCGGCAAGTTTGGGCTCCGACCAGCGGAGCGGCGACAGCGATACGGGTTGGACGTTCACGACTGGGTTCAGCGAGCGCGGCCCGGTTCCTGAGTGGGCCTGCAAGCTCCCTGAAATCGGCGGTTCGGTTCAATAGCAAAGACCGGGTGCTGCGCGATCGAGGTCCGTAGCCCGCTTGCGGGTCGCGCCGAGCGTGAGACCTTGAGAGCTACACGCCCGCGGTGTCCCATATGAGCCGCGGATCGAGCGAGTCGGCGGCGAAGATTGTCAGTATGACAATTCCGGCAAACGCAACCGCTCCCACACCGGGATCGATCGTTACTACTGCACCGAACTGATGGCGGCGCGGCATGATCCCCCGCCTTCAAACAGCCGCATCGTATGCAGAATAGCCGACATGCCTTTGCCGGCCGGTTACGTGGGTTGAAAGCGGCGGCGACTTGGGGCCTTGATACTCACCTTCGAGAGCGGAGGTGGTCGGCGGATGCGGACTGAGAAGGACGAGCGGCGCTCCGGTCAGGGTCGCCACCCCGGCTTCGCGCCAGGAGCGTGGAAGCGGCTTTGTGCCGTCTGCCTTCTGATGGCTGGAATTGCCGGTTGCGGCCAAGCGCCCGAGTCGCTCGACGCGACCATGATCAGGCCGCGGGTCGGACCGACCGGAGTCATTGTTATGACGGGCAGTCATTTCGCCCCGTCGACGATATACAATATCGGCATCTACACAGTCTGGTCGCCCCGGGTGATCGGCGTGGTGCGGTCTGATCCTTCCGGCCATATCCCAAGGACCGTCGTGCAGTATGGCGTCGATGACGCTTTGCTGGAATACAGTTGCTCATCCGGAGTGAGAATAGAATTGCCGCTGAATGTTGGGGTTTACACGCTCGATGGTCTGAGCCTCACGCAGTCCAGGTTGGATACGAGCACCTGCCGCTAGGCCGCCGGAGACGTTTCGCATGACCGCTCCACCGCCGCTCGCCGGGATCACGGTGCTGGATTTCGGGCAGATTTATCAGGGGCCCTATTGCACCTTCCTGATGGCGAAGGCGGGGGCGGATGTCATCAAGATCGAGCCGCCACGCGGGGAACCGCTGCGGCGCCGCGTCGCGCCCGGCAAGACCGGCACCTTCCCGATGGCGTTGCTGAACGCCAACAAGCGTGCGGTGACGCTCAATCTCAAATCAGAGCGCGGGCGCGAGCTGCTGCGCGCGATGGTTGAACGCGCCGATGTATTGGTGGAGAATTTCTCCCCGGGCACGATGGACGAGCTCGGCGCGGGATATGCGGCGCTGTCCGCGGTCAATCCGCGGCTGGTCTATGCCACAGCCACCGGCTTCGGCATCAGCGGGCCGGATCGCGACAACCTGGCGATGGATTTCACCGTGCAGGCCTATAGCGGGATCATGAGCGTGACCGGCGCACCCGATGGACCGCCCACCAAGGCGGGGCCGACGGTGGTGGATTTCATGGGCGGCGTGCATCTTTATGCCGGCGTGGTCACCGCGCTGTTGCAGCGGACCGTCACCGGGCGCGGCCAACTTGTGGAGGTGGCGATGCAGGAGACAGTTTATCCGACGCTCGCCTCCAGCATGGATTATCATCTGCGCACCGGGTCGGTGCCGCCGCGAACAGGCAACCGCCAGGCCTCGCTGGCGACTGCGCCGTACAATGCGTTTCCGACTCGGGATGGCTGGGTGGCGATCCATGTCGTCACCGAGGAGCATTGGCAGAACCTGCTGCGGGCAATGGGGCGGGAGGATCTGGCGGATGATCCGCGGTTTGCCACCAACCCGGCGCGCGCGGCCAATATGGATGAGACCGACGCGGTCGTGGCGGCGTGGACACGCACGCTGGCCAAATACGACGTGTTCGCGACCGCCAGCCGCTACCGCGTCCCTTGCGCGCCGGTGCGCACGGTCGATGAGGTTATGAACGATCCGCACATGCATGCGCGCGGCATGTTGCAGCGCGTGCAGCACCCGGATTTCGGCGAGGTGGTGCTGCCGAACTCGCCGCTGCGGCTGCACGGGGCCGAGGCGGTACCGGCGAAGCGGAGCGCCGCTCTCGGCGAGCATAATGCCGAGGTGTATGGCGAGTGGCTGGGGATTCCGCCCGATGAACTGGCGGCGCTGAAGCGCGACGGCGTGATCTGACATTGATGCGCGCGGGGGCGTGGCTTTTCTCCTACGCCTTGCTGGGGCTGACGCAAAACGGGCTGGCGCCGATCCTGCTGCCGCTGGTGGCGCGCAGCGCTTCGACGGCGGGGCTGACTTATGCGGCTTTCGCGTTGTCGGGACTGGTTGCGCCAGTGCTCGGCACCTGGGGGGACCGGACCGGGCGGCACCGCGACCTGCTTATCTGGGGCACCGTTGTTGCCGGAGTGCTGTTCCTACTGTTCGCCACGGTGGGCGGGCCGGTGCGGATCGCGCTGGCTGCCGGTGCGGGACTGGGCGCGATGGCGGCAACGACGGCCGGGAATGTGCTGGCGATCCAAGGCCGGCCGGTAGCCGACTGGGACGATCGCGTGGCGCGGCTGCAGCGCTTCATCAGTGCGGGTCAGGTGATTGGATTGGTGCTGGCGGGCGTCCTGGTGCGACGGCATCCCGGCGACGGGTTCATCTGCGCCGGCCTGGCGCTGCTTGTCGCGGCGGCACTGGCGTGGGGCTCGGCGCCGGCGCGGATGCCGCGCGACCCGCGCGACAAGCCAGCGCCGAAACCGCTGGTGGGCGGTGAGGCCGGGGTGCCCGGACCGCGACATCACGTGCACCATATCGGCTGGCAAGAGATGCGTGCTTATCTGGCGGTGATTCCCCGGCCGCTGTGGCGCTTGCTGATCATCTGGCTGGTGGCGTATCCGGCGATGAACGGCATCGCCACGCTGTTTCCGGTGGTGATGACGCATCGCTACGGGATGGACCCGTTGTGGCCCTCGGCGGCCTATGCGGTGGGGGTGGCTGTCAGTCTGCCTGTTTACGCGCCGGCTGGAATGACAGCGCACCGGCGCGGTGGGAGTTTCGTGCTGATGACGGGCTTCGGTGCACGGTTTGTGCTGCTAGCAGGGCTGACAGCGCTGGCGTTCGCACATGCCGTTTGGGCCGCCGCGCTGGTGCTGGTCGGGTTTGCGTTGATCCAGGTGGCGTGGCCGCTGTTGAGCGTGGGTGCGAATTTGTTGTCGGTGCGACTGGCGCCGGCGGCGCGTGGGGAGGCCGTCGGGTTGTTCAATGCGGCGACATCCCTGGCTTCCTCCGTGGGATCGGCACTGGCGGGGGTAATCTTCGGGCTGTACGGATTCGCGGCGCTGGCGGGGGTTACGTGCCTGACGGTTGGGATTGCGCTGGTTTTGTCGGTGCAATGGTTGTCGGCGACGCGGGTGGCTAGCGGGGGTTGAGGAGCATGCATCTCGCGGTTCGCGGATCGGCGCACCGGTAGCGCAACGGAACCGCTGTCGTCGGTTACGCGTGCGCGTTGCTCATCGGCATCATCGCGGTATTCGATCTGATGCCGGTTGGAACCATGCTGGGACGCGGCAATCTCTGAGTGATGCCAGCCGGCGACCTGGCGCAGAACCTGACCGGACATCTCGGCTTCCAGGATAGCGGGTGGCACTGGCCGCTGTTGCTGACACCGAACCTGGCCTGGACGCACGGCACCAGCATCGCGATGACCGACAGCAATCCGCTGATCTCGCTGCTGGCGAAGAGTATCGCCGGGTTCACCGGCGGGCGGGTCGCGCTGCGCGGGTTCGGGTGCCGTCCTGTACGGCGGCCATGGCTGCCGCCGCCATGGCTGCCAGCTTCCGGCGTTGTTGTTTCGCGTCGGCCACATCAATCTCTGCGGGCAGTTCCTGCGGCTTTTCGCACTGGGCGCAACGCTCCGCATGCTTGGAGAGGAGCCGCTAAGGCCCGCACGATGGCTGGGTATCGGCATGCTGCTATCGGTTGCTGTCCTGTGTCATCCGTATCTGTATGTGTTTGCCGGTGCGGTTTGCTTTGCGCCGGCGTTAGAGGCCGTGCTGGACAGGCGAAACGATGCCCGCATTTGGTTGGGCTGCTACGTCGCGGCAATCAGCGTACCGGCGATGCTTTACTGGCTGCTGAGCGGGAGGTTGGGCGGAGCCGACCGGGGGTTCACTGATTGGTCGATGAACCTGCTCTGCCGATTTGGCCGCAGCGCTCGGGGCTGTTCTGTGCGGCTCTGCCGATCTCGATGCGACCGGCGGCCAATACGAAGGGTTCAATTATTTGGGCTCCGGGGGTTGTTTCTGCTGGTAGTGGGCGCGGTTGTCCGCTTTCGGCATGGCGGGATCGCCTGGCGGCCCTGGTTGCCGCTGGCACTGATCCTGGCGGCGCTGACGCTGCCGGCATTGAGTACGAAAATCTATGCCGGCAAGACGCTGGTGCTTTCGCTCGGCGTCAAGCCGTGGGACCAGGTCTTCGGTGTGGTGAAAGCCTCCGGCCGGGCTTTCTGGGTGGTCGGCTACGCGCTGCTGCTGGGAGCGATCGCGACCGTGGCGCGCTGGATGCCCAGGGGCGCGCGCACTGTTGTGCTGGCGACGCGGTGGTGCTGCAGCTGATCGATACCGCTCCATTGCGGGCCGAGGCCCAGCGCTATTTCGCCGGCCGCGATGAGCGGGTTCCTCCAGTGCCGATCCCGACCGGGATACGCTGGCTGACGCTTGCCCCTGTTTGCCTGCAGCCTGGCGCAATTGCGGAAACCGCGGACAAGTTGCGTTTGGAGGCGGTGCGGGAAGGAGCGTGGCTGCGCGATATGCGAGTTGTCCCGGCTGCCGAGCTGGTTCAACGAGCGCTTTGACCGACGCGGTTGAACTTCCGCTCATGCCGGGTGAAATGCGCGTGTTCCTTGGATCCCCGGCGGCCACGACAGTCAGGCCGGCGATTCTCGGTACCGGTACCGTGTGCCGAGGCGTAGATGGCATGATCGTCTGCGCGCGTGACCTGCCGCTGCCTGCCGGCGTAGCAATCGGCCCCGGCCCGGAGTTGCCGACGATCCCCGTGCCGACCGGTGTTCTGGAAGGGGCGGGGCTCGATCCGTTGCTGTCGTACGGCTGGCATCGCGGCGGCGATGGAGCGCTGTGGTCGGAGGGGCCACGGGGGACTCTGTTGTTCCGGGCAACGTCTGCCGACGATGGGCCCTTGCGGCTTCGCCTTATGCTGGACGGGATCGCGCAGCGGGCGGGCGGCAGTCGCACCGTGGCGGTGCGTGTGGGCGAAGGGCCGGCGCACGGTGGCCCTGCCAGATGAGCGGCGAGTGTTTCGATGTGGTTGCTTTTCCTACATCGATGCCTCGGTGTGTGGTGCGGATCGCAATCGATATCGACCATCCCATGGATCCGAAGCGGCGCGATATCTCCGGGCGCCGGTCGGCAGGGCGGGGTCAGGCTATGGGTCGCTAGAGGTTCGGCCGGCACTTGGCGGCGGATTGAGGGTTGCGCTGTCCCTCAGCGTCCGGGGGCTATTTCTTCTTGTTCAGTCGCGCCAAAAATTCGTTGAGCTTTGCGACCGCTTTGGCGAGATAGGGCTCGGCCTTCTTCATTGCGTCCGTGACCGCCGGGTTCTGGCGTAATTTCGCCACCCGCTCCAGCAGCTCCTGCAACTTTTTTCCTGGTGTTTCCATGGTGACAGATTAGCCGATCTGGGGCGGCCGCCAAGCCGGTCTTCGGCTAGAAGTCGAGGTCGGCGTAATGCTCAGGCGGGGGCTGGCCGGGCACGCGGTCGGCCAGCACGCCGCGGAAGCTTGGCCGCGACTTCATGCGCGCGTACCAGTCCTTGGCTGGCGCCGATACGGTCCAGTCCACGTCGCCGATATAGTCGAGCGCCGAGAGATGTGCGGCGGCGGTGAAATCTGCTAGCGACATCGCGGCCCCGGCCAGCCATTTTCGGTTCTCGGCGAGCCAGCCAATGTACTGAAGGTGGTGCTTGATCGCCGCGTACCCCGTCCGGATCGCCGTGCCGTCCGGATTGCCGCGGCCCATGAGCCGCTTCATGAATTTCTCGCCAAGCAGATTGCGGGTGACTTCGGCGGCGAACTTGCCGTTCGAACCAGGCGACCTGCCGGCGGACCTCGACCCGCTCGGCCAGGGTGCGGCCCAAAAGCGGCGTGTCGGGGTAGGCTTCCTCCAGATATTCGCAGATTACGCCGGAATCGGGGACGGCGAGGCCGTTGTCCTCGATCAGGGTGGGGACGGTGCCGGCGGGGTTCAGCTCCAGGTATTCGGGACGGCGTTCCCACACCTTCTCGGCCCGAAGTTCGAAGGGGAGGCGCTTTTCCGCAAGGACCAGGCGCACCTTGCGGGAAAAGGGCGAGAGCGGCAGGTGGTAGAGATAACGCATCGCTGGGGGTTATCGCATCCGCTGTCGCGTCGCGCCAAGCGGGGATCACCTTGCCGGATTGTAGGCAGGTGCCTACACTATTGCCGCTGTACCGGAGGGTATTGCCGGTGACGGTGACCACACTGTCGAGCCGCGAATTCAACCAGGACGTCAGCCGTGCCAAGCGCGCGGCCGAGGCCGGGCCGGTGATCATCACGGACAGAGGTCGTCCGGCTTACGTGCTGCTGCGACACGAAGCATACCGCCGCCTGACGCGCGGGGGGCCTGGTATACGGGAGCTGCTGGCCCTGCCGGGAGTGGAGGACGTTTCGTTCGAGGCGCCGCGCCTGGAAGGGGGGATTTTCCGCCCGGCTGACCTGTCCTGATGTTCCTGCTGGACACGAATGTCCTATCGGAGCTGCGCCGTCGGGAGCGCACCGCTCGCGCTGTGGCGGCATGGGCGGACGCGCTGGACCCGACCGACTTGTTCGTCTCCGTCATTACGGTTCTTGAGATTGAGAGGAGCGCCCTGATGCTGCAGCGGCGGGATCGAGCGCAAGGCGCTGTTCTTCGGGCTTGGATTGATACGAAGGTCCTGCCGGTTTTTGCGGGGCGGATCCTTCCGATTGATACGGATGTAGCACTGCGATACGCGCGGCTGCACGTTCCGAACCCGCGAGCCGAACGCGATGGGTTAATTGCCGCGACTGCTCTGGTCCATCGTCTGACGGTGGCGACGCGCGACATTGCCGATTTCCGGCCTATGGGCGTAGCGGTGGTCAATCCGTGGGAATGAAGTTCACGCGCGGCGGGCTGCCTCCTCGGGCTCACTGAGCGGCACCGGCAGGTACTTAACGAACTCCTTTGGCACCACCTGCCAAATCAGCGGCAGCGTCCGGTCCCAGTCGTGCAGCAGCCGCGCCACATAGCGCGAGCCGGTCTCGGCCACATGACGGGCGACGAGGTCCCGCAGCACCTCCTGCCAGTGCGGATGCGCGACCCGCTGCCAGGTCAGCGTGTCAGGATTGACGCGGCGTTCAAATAAGCCCTCAGCATCGTACACGAAGGCCATGCCGCCGGTGAAGCCGGCACCGAAATTATCGCCGATCGGCCCGAGAATGACGGCCGTGCCGCCGGTCATGTACTCACAGCCGTTGGAACCGCAGCCTTCAATCACGGTCACAGCGCCGGAGTTGCGCACGGCGAAGCGCTCGCCGGCCTGGCCGGCGGCAAACAGGGCGCCGGCGGTGGCGCCGTAGAGCACGGTGTTGCCGATGATAGTGTTTTCGTTGCTGCGCAGCGTCGAAGACGGGCCGGGCCGCACGATGATGGTAGCGCCGGAAAGCCCCTTGCCCACATAGTCATTGGCATCGCCAAACACTTCCAGTTTCAGGCCCTGCACGGCGAAGGCGCCGAGCGATTGACCGGCCGAGCCGCGCAGTCGGACCGACAGATGACCGGCCTGCAGCCCGTCCATGCCGAAGCGGCGGGTGATCAGGGACGAGATGCGGGTGCCGACGGCACGATGCGTGTTGCGGATGGTGTACTGGAGCTGCATCTTCTCGCCGCGCTCAAACAGCGCCGCGGCGTCCGCGACCATCTGCGCGTCGAGCGTGTCAGGTACCTCGTTGCGGCCGTCCAGCGTGCAGTAGCGCGCATAGGGGCCGGGATCAGCCTGCGCCAGTAGCGGGTTCAGGTCGAGATCATCCAGGATATCGGCGCCGCGGCTCACTTGCTGCAACAGGTCGGTGCGGCCGATCACGTCTTTGAGGCTTCGCACGCCAAGGCTTGCCAGGATGGTGCGCACATCCTCCGCGATGAAGGAAAACAGGTTGATCACCTTCTCCGGCGAGCCGTCAAATTTTTGCCGGAGCTTTTCGTCCTGGGTGCAGACGCCCACCGGGCAGGTGTTGGAGTGGCACTGCCGCACCATGATGCAGCCCATGGCGATCAGCGACGCGGTGCCGATGCCGAATTCCTCGGCGCCCAGCATGGCGGCGATCACCACGTCGCGGCCGGTCTTGATGCCGCCATCGGTGCGTAGTTTCACCCGGTGCCGGAGCCGGTTCAGCATCAGCACCTGATGGGTTTCCGACAGGCCCATTTCCCAGGGCAGGCCCGCATATTTGATTGAGCTTTGCGGGCTGGCGCCGGTGCCCCCGGAGTGGCCGGAGATGAGGATCACGTCGGCCTTCGCCTTGGCGACGCCAGCGGCGATGGTGCCGATGCCGGAGCGCGCGACCAGCTTCACGCAGACCGTTGCATCCGGGTTAATCTGCTTGAGGTCGTAGATGAGCTGCGCAAGGTCCTCGATCGAGTAGATGTCGTGATGCGGCGGCGGGCTTATCAGCATGACGCCCGGCGTGGAGTGGCGCAGCTTTCCGATCAGCGCGGAGACTTTGATCCCGGGCAACTGGCCGCCCTCTCCCGGCTTGGCGCCCTGGGCGATCTTGATCTCGATCTCGCGGCAGTTGTTGAGATACTCGGCGGTTACGCCGAAGCGGCCCGACGCGATCTGCTTGATCGCCGATGAGGCGTTGTCGCCATTGGCTCGAGGCTTGTGGCGTGCCGGATCTTCGCCGCCTTCGCCGCTGTCGGACTTGGCGCCGATGCGGTTCATCGCGATCGACAGCGTTTCATGCGCTTCGGGCGACAGGGCGCCGAGCGAGATGCCGGGCGAGCAGAGCCGTTTGCGGATCTCGGTGATACTTTCAACCTCATCGACCGGGATGGGTTTCACACCTTCGGTGCGGAAGTCGAGCAGGTCGCGCAAGGCAACCGGGGACAGCTTGCGTACAGCCTCGGCGTAGCGCCGATAGGTGGCGTAGCTGTCGGTGCTGACGGCGGTCTGCAATGTGTGGATCAGGGCGGGGTCGAAGGCGTGCGCCTCACCCCCAAGGCGGCGCAGCTTGTACATGCCCCCGATCGGCAGCGTCACCACATCGGCATTCCAGGCGAGCGCGTGCTGGTCGAGCACTTTGCGGGCGATGCCCGGCAGGCCGATGCCGGAAATGCGCGAGTTCATTCCGGGGAAGAATTCGGCGACCAAGGCGCGCGACAGGCCGATCGCTTCAAAATTATAGCCGCCGCGATAGGAGGAGATCACGCTGATCCCCATTTTCGACATGACCTTGAGCAGGCCCTTATCCACCGCCTTTTTGTAGCGCTGCACCGCTTGTTTAAGGCTGATGTCGCCGAACAGGCCGCGGCGGTGGCGGTCGGCAATCGACTCTTGCGCCAGGTACCCGTTGATGGTGGTGGCACCGACGCCGATCAGCACGGCGAACGTGTGCACGTCCAGGCACTCGGCGCTGCGCACATTCAGGCTGGTGAAGGTGCGCAGCGACTGGCGCACCAGATGCGTATGCACGCCCCCGGTGGCCAGCACCATCGGGATCGGCGCCCGCTCCGGGCCGTCATTTTCATCGGTCAGGATCACATGCGTGCAGCCGGCGCGCACGCCTTCTTCCGCCTCACGCCGGATGCGATCGATGGCAGCGCGCAAGCCGGCCTCGCCGTCGGCGACCGGGAAGGTGCAGTCCACCACGCAGGCGGAGCTGCGCATGAAGGCGCGCATTGCCTGGAACTCGGCGGTCGAGAGCACCGGAGATTCGAGCTGCAGGAGGTCGCACTGGTTCTGGTCTTCGTCCAGTACGTTGCCGAGATTGCCGAGCCGCGTCTTCAGGGTCATCACGCGGGTTTCGCGCAGGCTGTCGATCGGCGGGTTGGTGACCTGGCTGAAGGTCTGACGGAAGTAATGGTGCAGGCCGCGATAGCGGTCAGACAGCACGGCGATCGGCGTGTCGTCGCCCATGGAGCCGACCGGCTCCTGCGCGTCTTCCACCATCGGGTGCAGGATCAATTCGAGTTCTTCGAGCGAAAAACCGACCGAGAGCTGGCGGCGACGGAGTTCCTCGCCGCGGTACAGAACCGGCTCGGGCGCATCGGTCTTGACGATATGGTCGATCTCGGTAATGCGCTCGGCCCATTCGCCGAAGGGCTGGCGCGCGGCTAGCACGTCCTTGAGTTCGTCGTCGCGGTAGAAGCGAGCGTGTTCGAGATCGACGGCGATGGTCTGGCCGGGACCGACGCGGCCCTTCTCGATGATGGTTTCGGCGTCGAGCTTCACCATGCCGGTTTCCGAGCCGACGATCAGTAGCGCGTCGGAGGTCATCGTGTAGCGCAGCGGGCGGAGGCCATTGCGGTCGAGCCCGGCGATGACCCATCGCCCGTCGGTGGCGGCGATCGCCGCCGGGCCGTCCCAGGGCTCCATCACGGCGTTGCAGTAGAGGAACATGTCGCGATGCGCCTGCTTCATCGTAGCGTCCTGGCCGATCGAGGCCGGGATCATCAGCGCCTTCGCCATCGGGGCGTCGCGGCCGGAGCGGCAGAGCAGTTCGAAGACGTTGTCGAGCGTGGCGGTGTCCGAGCCGCCGGCCTGCACGATGGGTTTGACGTCGTCGAGGAAGGGCCCGAGTTCCTCGGCGGCGAGCCGGGTCTCGTGGCTCTTCATCCAGTTGATGTTGCCGGTGAGCGTGTTGATCTCGCCGTTATGGGCGAGCATCCGGAACGGCTGGGCGAGGCGCCAAGTGGGAAAGGTGTTGGTCGAGTAGCGCTGGTGATAAATGGCGAAACGGCTGACGAAACGCGGGTCGAGCAGGTCGGGGTAGAATTCGGCCAGGTGCTCCGCGAGGAACATCCCCTTGTAGATAATCGAGCGTGAGGAGAGCGAGCAGAAGTAGAGTTCCGGTATTTGCGCGGCAATCGCCTGCTTTTCGATGCGTCGGCGGATGATGTAAAGATCGCGCTCGAATTCGGCTTCGCTGGTACCCTTCGGGTTCCACAGCATGATTTGTTCGATCTCGGGGCGCGTGGCATTGGCTTTCTCGCCGATGCAATCGACGTTGATCGGGACTTGCCGCCAGCCGTATATCAGATAGCCGAAGGTCAGGATTTCGGTCTCCACGATCTGTCGGCAGCGTTCCTGCGCGGCGAGGTCGGTTTTCGGAAGGAACACCTGGCCGACGGCGATTGGTCCCGGCATGAGCTTAGCGCCGCCGCGCTGCACGGCGGCGGCGAAGAAATCTTGGGGGATTTCGATGTGGATGCCGGCGCCGTCCCCGGTCTTGCCGTCGGCGTCCACGGCGCCGCGGTGCCAGACGGCTTTCAGAGCGTCGATGCCGGCCTGCACGACGTCGCGGCGTTTCTTGCCGTCGAGCGCGGCGACAAAGCCAACGCCGCAAGCATCGTGTTCCTGTGCGGGGCTGTAGGTGTGGTGGAGGGCGCGCGTGTTGGCGTCCCACGCCGTGAGGAAGTCGGCAACTGGCTCGTATCGGTCGTCCATGTCGTCTCCCTCAATCCTCACCCGTTTCGCTTCGCGAAGCGAGATCCTCCGCAAAACGGGAGAGGTGAAATCGCCCGCCAGCTCGGCGGGGGTCATTCCGCCGCTACCGGCAGCGACGCCTGCTGCTCCATCCAGGCGTGCATCTGCGCCGCGGCGTCGCGGCCGTCGCGGATCGCCCACACCACAAGACTGGCGCCGCGCACGATGTCACCGGCAGCGAACACACCGGGCAGGCTGGTCATGAAGTCACGATAGTTGATCTTCAGCGTGCCCCAATGGGTGACGCCGAGCGAGGACTCGGCGAACATGGCCGGCAGGTCCTCTGGGTCGAAGCCCAGCGCCTTGATCACCAGATCGGCTTTCAGCGCGAAATGGCTACCCTCGATGGGCTCCACGGATTGCCGGCCGCTCGCGTCCGGCAGGCCGAGATGCATACGCAGCGCGCGCACGCCGCTGACCTTATCGCGGCCGGTGAAAGCCTCGGGAGTGGAGAGCCAGACGAACTCCACGCCTTCCTCCTCGGCATTCTTCACCTCCCGCATCGAACCCGGCATGTTCGCGCGGTCGCGGCGGTAGAGGCATTTCACCGATTTGGCGCCTTGGCGGACAGCGGTGCGAACACAGTCCATAGCCGTGTCGCCGCCACCAATCACCACTACCGCTTTGCCCTGTGCGTTCAGCGCGCCGGAGGTGAACTCGGGCACGTGGTCGCCGAGATTCTCGCGGTTCGAACGCGATCAGGTAATCGAGCGCTGGCACGATGCCGGGCAGGCCGATACCGGGGCCGCCCAGCTCGCGAGCTTTGTAAACGCCGGTAGCGATCAGCACCGCGTCGTGGCGGCGGCGCAGATGTTCGAAGCTTAGGTCGCGGCCGATCTCGCAGTTCAGTTCGAAGCGTATGCCGGAGGCTTCGCACAAGGCGTGCCGGCGCAGCACCACTTCCTTCTCCAGCTTGAAATTCGGGATGCCGTAGATCAGCAGGCCGCCGGCGCGATCGTGACGATCGTAGACGGTCACCTTGTAACCGCGCCGGCGCAGTTGCTCCGCCGCCGCCAGCCCGCCCGGGCCGGCACCAATAATGCCGATCGAACGGTCCAGCTCACGGCGCGGGCGGATCGGTTGCACCCAGCCGCGCTCGAACGCGGTGTCGGTGATGTAGCGCTCCACCGAGCCGATGGTGACGCTCTCATAGCCTTTTTCGATGACGCAGTTGCCTTCGCACAGCCGGTCCTGGGGGCAAATGCGGCCGCAGATCTCGGGGAAATTGTTCGTCGCCGATGAGACCTCGTAAGCTTCTTCCAGCCGGCCTTCGGTGGCGAGCTTCAGCCAGTCGGGGATGTTGTTCGACAGCGGACAGTGCACCGAGCAGAACGGTACGCCGCACTGGCTGCACCGACTCGACTGTGTGGCGGCCTCGGCATCGCTGAAGATGCGGTAGATCTCGCGAAAATCGCGCCGACGCTCGGCGACAGCACGCTTGGCGGGCCCCTGGTGCGGCACGTTCACAAACCGCAGCATGCGCTCCGGCATCGTCCTTCCTTTTTCAATTGAGGAAGTGTAGCGGGCTCCTTGCGGAAATGGCGAGAGGCTTGGGGCCAATTAGGACACTTGCGCTGCCCTAAATAGATGGACTCACCGGTACCTGTGAGGACCCGTGAATGGATTGCGGCCGGAAATTAGGTCCGGTCTGTCACCCTTCGCCTCATGCGGGACCAAGCGGCGCCGCCCGCCGGGACGGAACCGGTCGATGTAGGAGGGCACCACCATCTCCACAGGAGTGGGCACGATGCCCAGTTCCGGCAGGCCGGGCATCCCCGGCGTGACGACGTTATCGTGCTGGAGCATCAATAGCTGGTCGCGGGTGAACGGCTTGCTCGGCAGAAGCTCGGCGAAGCGCGCCTGGAGCTGGGCGATACTCATGGGCATCGAGACCATAGGCCGACGGCGCCCAGTTTCCTGCATGACGTAGGCCAGGATTTCGCGGAAGGTCCAAACCCGCGGACCGCCCAGCTCGAAGATCGTGCCGGCGGTATCGGCACGGCTGAGCGAGGCGATGATCGCATCGGCAACATCGCCGACATAGACCGGCTGGAACTTCGTCGCGCCGGCAATCACCGGCATGACCGGGAGAAACTGCGCCATGGCGGCGAAGCGGTTGAAGAACCGGTCCTCCAGCCCGAATACAATCGAGGGCCGCAGGATCGTGGCGGCGGGAAATGTGTCGCGGACCACCATCTCGCCGGCACCCTTGCTGGCGGTGTAATGGCTGCGGCCTTGGGGATCGGCGCCGATCGCGGACACATGGACGAGCCGCCCGACCCCAGCGGATGCCGCGTGCCGGGCAATACGGGCGGCGCCTTCGACATGGATGTGGCGAAACTCGTGAGCCCGCCGCTCGGCGAGGATACCGACAAGGTTGACGACGACGGAGGCGCCGTCGACGGCACGCTGCACCGTGGGCTCATTGGTAACCGAGGCATAGAGGGGGACGACCTGTCCCACGAAGCCCATCGGCCTAAGGAAGCCCGCGCCGACCGGATCGCGAACCGCGACCCGCACGACGAAACCCTTGTGCGCGAGGCGTTGGACCACGTAGCGGCCGATGAAGCCCGAGCCGCCGAATACCGTCGCCACGATCCGCGTCGCCATGGCCCATCCCTCCCTGCTGCGAGGTCTTGATACGGGGGCACAGAGCCCCCCTCAAGGCGCGTTCGGTCCGCGGCCGTGTTGACGCGGCGGGGCCCTGTCGCTACACCCCGCGCCCTGCCGCATACCGAAGATCACGCGGCCCTTGCCCAGGTGGCGGAATTGGTAGACGCGCAGGTTTCAGGTACCTGTGGCCGCAAGGTCGTGGAAGTTCGAGTCTTCTCCTGGGCACCATAACAGTGGTCAGCGGTCAGCGGTCAGCGGTCAGTGACGGCGGCGCGCCGTGAGCGTCACGCAGTTCATGGCGGGGGCGACCATCCACCTGCATCGGGATGACCTGCCGGAGGGGCTGACGCTGGGGCCGGTGGTGGCGGTGGACACCGAGACCATGGGGCTCAACCCGCACCGCGACCGGTTGTGCCTGGTGCAGCTTTCTGCCGGCAACGACGTGGCGCATCTCGTGCAGCTTCGGCCGGCTTCACTGGGCGGGCGCGGGTTCGATTGCCCCAATCTCGCGCGGCTGCTGGCCGCTCCGGGAACGGTCAAGCTGATGCATTTTGCCCGCTTCGATGTCGCGGTGCTGCAATATAATCTGGGGATCGAGGTTGCGCCGGTGAAGTGCACCAAGATCGCCGCCCGGCTGACGCGGACCTTCACCGATCGGCACGGCTTGCGGGATCTCTGCCGCGAGCTATTGGGGGTGGAGATCAACAAGCAGCAGCAGACCTCGGACTGGGGCGCCCCTGAGCTGAGTCCGGAACAGTTGGCCTATGCCGCTTCCGACGTGCTGCACCTGCACGCGCTGTGGGCTCGGCTGGAGGCGTTGCTTGTGCGCGAAAACAGGCTGGCGTTGGCTGAAGCCTGTTTCATGTTCCTGCCGACGCGCGCCCGGCTGGATCTGCTCGGTTACGCAGACCCGGATATCTTCGCCCATTAACCGTTCATAACCCTTTGGCATGATTCTTGTCGCGAGGGTTGACCTGTCCCGCCCCGCCGCCCGATACAGGTGGCGCCGGGGAAAGGAATTCGACGAGTTGTTATGACAGCCGCCATCGCAACCGTGCGCCCTGATCTCGACGTGGCGCGCACCGTGCTGGGAACCGAGGCGGCGGCGCTGCGCGCGCTGGCTGCCGGCCTCGACGACAATTTCACCCGCGCGATCGAGTTGCTGGCCGCCGCTTGCGGACGCGTCGTCGTCTCCGGAATGGGCAAATCCGGCCATGTCGCCCGCAAGGTCGCGGCGACCCTGGCCTCCACCGGCACGCCCGCGCTGTTCGTGCACCCGGCGGAAGCATCGCATGGTGATCTCGGCATGATCGTCGCCGGCGATGCGGTGCTGGCGATCTCGAATTCCGGAGAAACACCGGAACTGGCGGACCTTGTGGCGCATACGCGGCGCTTCGGGCTGCCGCTCGTGGCGATCACTGCCCGGGCGGGCTCGGCGCTCGCACGCGCCGCGGATGTGGTGTTGCTGCTGCCGGTAGCGGCAGAAGCCTGCCCGATGGGACTGGCCCCGACTACCAGCACCGCGATGCAGATGGCGCTCGGCGACGCCCTGGCAGTGGCGTTGCTGACCCGCCGCGGCTTTACCGCGGCCGAGTTCCGCCGCTTTCACCCGGGAGGCCGGCTCGGCGCGCGTTTGAAACACGTGCGCGAGCTGATGCATGCGGGCGAGTCCGTCCCGCTCGCCTCGCCCGATACGCCGATGGGTCGGGCGCTGCTGCTGATCACCGAAAAAAGCTTTGGCTGCCTCGGAGTGACCGATGCCGACGGACGGCTGGCGGGGATCATCACGGATGGGGACCTGCGGCGGCACATGGGACCGACCCTGCTGTCGCGGCGCGTCGGTGAGATCATGACGAAGGAGCCGCGGACCATCGGCCCGGACGCTCTGGCGGCCGAAGCCCTGCACGCGATGAATGCACGAGGGCGGCCGATCACCAGCCTGTTCGTGGTCGATCCGGCGGGACGTCCGGTCGGTATTCTGCATGTGCACGATCTGCTGCGCGCGGGGGGCGCATGAGCGACGCCCCAACGGTCGAGATCGACCGCCCCGGCCAGAGTTCGTCCGCGCCGCTTCCCGCTGGTTCGGCTGGACAACGTCTCATCGGCTCGGCGGTCAACCGGCTGCGCCGGCCTCCGACGGCCCGCGGGCTGGCCCGCCGGCGCATGATGATCACCTTGACCAAGCTTGCGTTACCGGCGCTGGCGTTGGCATTGCTCACCACCATGGCGATGTGGCCCGAACTGGAGCGCACCACGGCGGATGCGGCGCGCAATGCGCAACGCGACCTGAGCACGATCGGCGGCGATATGGTGGTCGATGCGAATTACCACGGCATCGACGAGCGCGGGCGGCCATACACGGTGACCTCGGCGACCGCGACCCAGGTCAACCAGGACCGGGTCAATCTGGTGAAGCCGAAGGGCGACGTAACGCAGGAGAACGGCACCTGGCTGATGCTGCAATCGCTGCAGGGTGTGTATCGCCAGCAGGAGAACGCGCTCGACCTGTCCGGGGACGTGACGCTGTATCGGGACGACGGCACCACGATGGTGACCCGGAGCGCGACGGTCGATCTCAAAAGCAGCGCGGCGGCCGGCGCCGAGCCGGTGCACGCAGAGGGGCCGTTCGGCGTGTTGGACGCGAAAGGCGGGTTCACCCTGGTCGATAAGGGCGACGAGGTGCAGTTCGCCGGGCCAGCGCATCTCGTGCTGAATGGGGCGAATGCGCAATGAGACCGGTGACGCTCTGCGCCGGAGTTTCGCTCCTGGCGGTGATGGGCACGCCGGCGTTAGCGCAGGGCATTGACCTGTCGCATGGCGGACCGATCGACATCACCGCGCAGAACGGGATCGAGTGGCTTCAAAACCAGCATGAGGTGATCGCCACCGGCGACGCCAGGGCGGTGCGGCAGGATGTTACGGTTCTCGCCGACCGGCTGATCGCGTTCTACCGCAAGAAAGCAGGCAGTGCGACGCCGGCTGCACCCGGCCAGCCGCCTGCCACCGCCTCGCCAGCCCCCCAATCGTCCACGGCGTCTACAACAGCAGCGCCGGGCGACGAGGACACCTCGGGCAACGAAATCTACCGGGTCGAAGCCGAGGGACATGTGCAGATCTTCACGCCGACCGACCATGCCCAGGGGGACAAGGCGGTCTACGATCTCGATCAGGCGGTGCTGGTGATGACTGGCCATGATCTGAAGATCACCACGCCGAACGATGTGCTGACCGCGCGCGATGACCTTGAATACTGGTCGCAGAAGCACATGGCGGTGGCACGCGGCGATGCGGTGGTCGTGACCAAGGATGCGCGCCGGATCGCCGCCGATGTGCTCGTTGCCTACACCAAGCCCGACGATCAGGCGCAGAACGCTCCGAAACCGACGCCGGCTGCCGCCCATCCTGGCACGCAGCAGGCGGCTGACGATCCTCTGGCCTCCTCCGGGAAGCTCGAGAAATGCGAGGCGTTCGGGCATGTGTCCGTGCGCACGCCGACCGACATCGTCACCGGCGATCGCGGCGTGTATGTACCCGATACCGGCATCGCGCTATTGGTCGGCGACGTGCACATAACGCGCGGGCAGAACCAGCTTGCCGGTGCGGCGGCGCAGGTCAATTTGAAAACCGGCATCTCCCGGCTGCTGTCGAGTCCGGCCGGACGCGTGCAGGGGCTGATCGTTCCCAACGACAGTAGCAATCAGGGCCTGGGGGCGTCTGCCGGGGGCGGGACCGCGGCGAAGCCCGCGGCCGGAGGAAAGCCGTGAGCAGCACGCTGCGTCTGGTGCCCGGGAGCGCCGGCTTGGCGGCCGTCGGCGTGGGCAAGACATACAAGAAGCGGCCGGTGGTGCGGAATGTTACGGTGACGCTGCGGCGGGGCGAGGCGGTGGGCCTGCTCGGGCCGAACGGCGCCGGCAAGACCACCACCTTCTATATGATCATCGGCCTTGTGCGCCCCGAAACGGGCGCGATCAGCCTCGACGGCTCCGACATTACGCTGCTGCCGATGTATCGCCGCGCACGGCTCGGCATTGGCTACCTGCCGCAGGAGGCGAGCGTGTTCCGCGGCCTCAATGTGGAGCAGAACGTGATGGCGGCGCTGGAAGTGGTGGAGCCCGATCCCGACCGGCGCGACCTGATGCTCGATGAGCTGCTGGCCGAGTTCGGCATCTCCCACCTGCGCCGCACCCCGGCGCTGGCGCTTTCCGGCGGGGAGCGGCGGCGTGTCGAAATCGCCCGCGCGCTCGCGACGCAGCCAGCCTATATCCTGCTGGACGAGCCGCTGGCGGGCATCGATCCAATCGCCGTGGGCGAAATCCGTGACCTCGTTTCGCATCTCAAGCATCGCGGCATCGGCGTACTGATTACCGACCATAATGTGCGCGAGACGCTGGAGATCATTGACCGCGCATACATCATGCACGATGGTCAGGTGCTGATGGAGGGCCGCCCGCAAGAGGTGGTGGCGCACGCCGATGTGCGTCGCTTCTATCTCGGCGAGCGGTTCAGCATGTAACCATTCCGGATGACGGCTATTTCGATCGGCCCGCGTCTCGAGCTGCGCCAGGGCCAGTCCTTGGTCATGACGCCGCAGTTGCGTCAGGCGATCAAGTTGCTGCAGTACACCAACCAAGAAGTCGTCGCCTTCGTCGAGGAGGAGCTGGAGCGCAACCCGCTGCTAGAGCGTACCGAGCCCGATGACCTTCCGCCGGAGCGTGCGGCGTTGGACCAGCGTCCCGAGACTCGGCCAAACGGTGTGGACAGCGCCGATTACGCGCGCGCCGACACGCTGCCGGAGCCAGCAGCAGCACCGCTCGATGCCGAGCACGCCGAGAGCTACGATCCCGGCGGACCGTCCGATGGCGTGACGCTGTTTCATGACCGCCGCGGCGCGGGGCATGGTTTCGATGCGATCGACAGCGGCATCGACGATATCGCCGGCGGCGAGCGATCGCTGCACGACCAGCTTGGCGAGCAGCTTCGGCTGACCTTCGCCGATCCGGCGGACCGGATGATCGGTGCGCATCTGATCGCGCTGCTGTGTCCGGCCGGGCGGCTGACCGCCGACCCGGCGGCAATCGCCGAAGCGATGGGCGTGACGCTCGCGCAGGTGGAGGCGGTGCGTGCGCGCATGATGCGGTTCGAACCGACGGGGCTGTTCGCGCGCGACTTGCGCGAGTGCCTTGCCGTGCAGCTCGCGGAGCGCAACCGCCTGGATCCGGCGATGCATGCGCTGCTCGATCACCTCGATCTGCTAGGCCGGCGCGACATGCGGCGGCTGATGACGGTGTGCGGCGTGGATGCCGAGGATCTCACCGCGATGATCGCCGAGCTGCGCATGCTGGATCCGAAGCCGGCTTGGCGGGACGGCGGAGGGCCTGTCCAGGTTGTGGTGCCGGATATCCTGATGCGCGTCGCGGCGGATGGCGGATGGACGCTCGAGCTGAATCCGGAGACGCTGCCGCGCGTGTTGGTGAACCAGCATTTCTATGCGCACCTGGCGCCGCTTGCAAAGAAGGAGGACCGGGTTTTCCTGGCCGAGCGGCTGGCCACGGCGAATTGGCTGGTGAAGTCGCTGCAGCAGCGCACCCAGACCATCCTTAAAGTTGCGGTTGAGATTGTACGCCAGCAGGATGGTTTCTTACGATACGGTATCGCGCATCTGCGCCCGCTGATCCTGCGCGACATCGCCGATGCGGTCGAAATGCATGAAAGCACCGTCAGCCGCGTCACATCGAACAAATACATCGCTACGCCGCGCGGCACGTTCGAGCTGAAATACTTCTTCACCGCGGCAATTGCCGGCACCAACGGCGGCAGCCATAGCGCGGAGACAGTGCGGCACCGCATCCGGGTGCTGATCGGCGGCGAGACGCCGGACGACATCCTGTCGGATGACGCAATCGTTGCCGCGCTCCGGCGGGAGGGCGTGGACATCGCCCGGCGGACCGTGGCCAAATACCGGGAGGCGCTGCGCATCCCAAGCTCCGTGCAGCGCAAACGGGAAAAGGCCGTGCCGGCCTGATACGCCCTGGCTCCGTCCGGGTGCCGCAGGCCGCAGTTGCCCGTCGGAAGGAGAGACAGGGATGGAGATCACGGTTTCCGGCAAGCAGGTCGAGCTGTCCGACGCGTTGCGCGCGCGGGTTTCCAAGCATCTGGAGGGCATCGCCGGGAAATATTTCGACCACGCGCTGGAGGCTCAGGTCACCTTCGGGCGGGCCCGGAGCTTTTTCACCTGCGACATCAATGTCCATGCCGGGCGGGGGCTGAGCCTGCGCGGTGAGGGCGAGGCCGCCGATGCCAACAGCGCCTTCGATGATGCCGCCGAGCACATTGCCAAACGGCTGCGGCGCTATCGGCGCCGAGTGAGCGATCACGCGCGCGACATCGCCAACCGCGACCGCCCGGAGGCGGCGCGCCAATACGTGCTGCGCCAGGCCGATGGGGCCGGATCGGGCGTACCGGGCGAGACCGAGACGGGGATCGGCGCCTATGCGACGGTGATCGCCGAAGACACGGCTGAAATCAGGCGGCTTTCGGTGGGCGAGGCAGTGATGCGCATGGACCTCGCGGACCAGCAGGTTCTGATGTTCCGCAACAATGCCACCGGCGAGTTGAACGTGGTGTATCGCCGTTCAGACGGCAATATCGGTTGGATCGATCCGACCGCGGGCGGAAGCTGAGGCGATGCGGATCGCAGCGGTAAACTGGGAGCAGATCGAAGCCTATCTTCGGCACGACGACCGCGCCGTGGTGCCGCTGGGCAGCACCGAGCAGCATGCCGGATTGAGCCTTTGCGTCGATGCGATCCTGGCCGAACGCGTTGCACTGGAGGCGGCGGAGCCTTTGGGTGTGCCGGTTTTTCCGGTCCTCGGTTATGGGATCACGCCGCATTTCCTCGCTTTCCCGGGGACCGTGTCGCTGCGGATCTCCACCTATCTCGCGGTGATCGGCGACGTGCTGGACAGCTTGGCGCGGCACGGATTTCGCCGCGTTCTGCTGGTGAACGGGCATGGCGGAAACTCGCCGGCGCAGTCCTTCGCTGGCGAGTGGATGGCGACGCATCCCGAGGTGACCGTGCGGTTCCACAACTGGTGGAACGCGCCGCGTACCTTGGCAAAGGTGCGCGAGATCGATCCGGTCGCGAGCCACGCCTCCTGGATGGAGAATTTTCCTTGGACACGCTTGGCCGAGAACCCTGCGGGAGATGGAGAGAAGCCGATGATCGATATCGAGCGCACCCGGCTGCTTGATCCGGCGGGGATGCGCGCGCTGATCGGCGACGGGAATTATGGCGGGCGGTACCAACGACCGGATCACGAAATGCTGGCGATCTGGGATGTTGCCGAGCAGGAGACGCGCGCATTGATCGCGGACGGCTGGCGATGAACGGACAGATTGTTGTTTGGGGTGCAGGGGCGATCGGCGGAACGATCGGCGCGCATCTGGCGCGGGCGGGACATGAGGTGCTGTTCGTGGATCGCATCGCCGAGCATGTCGCGCGCATCAACGAGGCGGGACTGACGATCATCGGCCCGGTGCGGGAGTTCACGGTGGCGGCGCGTGCTGTCACGCCGGATGTCGTGCTGGGCAGCTTCGCGACCGTGTTGTTGTGCGTGAAGGCGCAGGATACCGAGAATGCGGCGCGCGCCATCGCGCCGCGTCTGGCGGCGGATGGGTTCATCGTCTCGGTGCAGAACGGGCTGAACGAGACGGTAATCGCGGAGATTGTCGGCATCCCCCGGACGGTCGGCGCCTTCGTCAATTTCGGCGCCGACTGGATGGAACCGGGCGTCGTGCAATATGGCGGCCGCGGCGCTGTGGTGGTGGGGGAGATCGATGGCCGGATCACACCCCGTGTCGAGCAGCTGCATGCGCTGTTTCGCCAATTCGATGAGCACGCGGTGCTGACGGACAATATCTGGGGCTATCTTTGGGCCAAGCTCGCTTACGGCGCGATGTTGTTTGCAACCGCGCTGACTGATAACTCGATGGCCGATTGCTTCGCCGCCGCCGAGCATCGGCCGCTGTTCCTCGCATTGGCGCGCGAGATTTTGGCGGTGGCGGATCGCGCCGGAATACGGCCGGAGCCGTTCGATGGCTTCGATCCGGCGGCTTATGCCTCGGCCAGGGGTGCGGCGGCGTCGCTCGATGCGCTGGAGGCGCACAATCGCCGCTCCGCCAAATCGCATAGCGGCATCTGGCGCGATCTTGCAGTACGCAAGCGCAAAACCGAGGCGGACCCGCAGCTAGGGCCGATTCTCGCCACCGCGCAGAAGCATGACATGCAGGCGCCGATCACCGCGAAGCTGATTGCCATGATCCACGAGATCGAAGACGGGCGACGGCCGCGGGTGCGCGAGAACCTGGCCGAGCTGGCGCGGGCGATGCCGGCATGAAGATCGGTTTCGACGGGCAAACGGCGATCGTTACCGGCGCCGCGCACGGGTTCGGGCGGGCCATTGCCTGCCGGTTGGCGGCGCTTGGGGCCACTGTGTGGGCTGCCGATATCCTCGCGGATGAAGCTGAAGAGACTGCGCGCCTTGCGGATTCGCGCTGCCGCGCGGCCCGGCTGGATGTGAGCGATCGCGCGGCGGTGCAGGCGCTTGCACAGACGGCCGAGCGGGAAACCGGCCGGATCGATATTCTGGTACACAGCGCCGGGGGTGTGTGCGGGCAGGTTGGGCGACCGTTGGAAGAGATCACATCGGAGGACTGGAACGCGATTATCGCGGTGAACCTGACCGGCGCTTTCTGGTGCGCGCAAGCGGTTGCGCCGGCAATGAAACGGGCGGGACGCGGGCGAATCGTCACCATTTCATCCGGTGCCGGGTTGGGGGTCAGCCTGACGGGTATCCAGGCTTATGCCTCGGCCAAGGCGGGCGAAATCGGGCTGACCCGGCAGCTCGCGCATGAGCTGGGGCAGTTCGGCGTCACGGTGAACAGCGTGGCGCCTGGTTTCGTCCGCAGCAATCCGAGCAGCGAGGCGCAGTGGCAGAGCTATGGCGAGGAAGGGCAACGCCGGCTGATCGAGCGTATCGCGCTGCGCCGGCTTGGCGCGGTCGATGATATTGCCGATGCGGTGCTGTTCCTTGCCTCGGAGCACGCCGGCTGGATCACCGGCCAGACACTGAGCGTGGACGGAGGCAAATGATACCAACAGGCCAAAGCGATGACTTTTTCATCGCTTTGGCTTATTGGTACCGCGCGCGGGGTTGGTGGGACGGCCACGCGCAAAACAAAAACTCAATATCAGCGGCCCGGCTCAGTCGGAACGGTCAGAAGAGAGGACCGCTGATATGATCGCCACGGTCGGCGGGCGGCTCGGGCAGCTTCTGCTCGTGATCGTCGGCGTCAGCGTGGTGGTGTTCCTGCTGATGCATGTGCTGCCGGGTGACGTGGCGCAGATGCTGCTGGGCGATCACGCGACGCCGCAGTCGCTGGCGCGGCTGCGCGCGCAGCTCGGATTGAACCGGCCGATCTGGGTGCAGTACGAACGCTTCGCGGCGGGCGCGCTGCATGGCGATTTCGGCATTTCGTTGCAGACCAATCATCCAGCGTTCCAGGACGTGCTGACGGCATTTCCGGTGACCTTGCAGCTTTCGCTCACGTCGCTATCGATCGCCACGCTGGTGGGTGTGCCGTTAGGTGTGGCGGCGGCGCTGCGGCCGAATTCCTGGCTCGACAACACGGTACTGACGGCGAGCCTGATGGGCGTATCGATGCCGATCTTTTGGCTCGGCCTGATGCTGCTGCTGTTGTTCGGCGGCATTCTGGGCTGGCTGCCGATCGGCGGGCAAATGCCACCCGATCTGCAGCCGCCGACCGTCACCGGGATGAGCGTGCTAGATGCGTTGCTGACCGGGCGAGCGGATATGATCGGCGAGAGTCTGCGGCACTTGGTTCTGCCGGCGTGTACGCTGGCGACCATTCCGCTGGCCTTGATTACGCGCATCACGCGGTCCGAGATGCTGGCGGTGCTGACGCAGGACCATGTTCGCACGGCCTGGGCCAAGGGCCTGCCGGCGCGGCGGGTGATCCTACGTCACGTGTTGCGCAATGCGCTGATCCCGGTGGTAACGGTGATCGGCTTGCAACTCGGGCTGTTGCTATCGGGCGCGGTGCTGACGGAGACGATCTTCTCACTGCCGGGGATCGGGCGGCTGATGGTCGATTCCATCCTGTCACGGGATTATCCTGTTGTGCAGGCGGGTGCGCTGTTCATCGCCGTGGTGTTCGTGCTGGTCAACCTGGTGGTTGATCTCAGTTACGGCTTTCTCGACCCCAGAATCCGCCGCTCATGAGCCTGGCGCTCGAGCAGGAATCCGAGCGGGTCGTTGCATCGTCTGGTGGAGAAGCTCTGTCGGCATTGCTGCGGCGGGGCAGCGTTCGGATCGGCGCGGCGATCGTGCTGTTCTTTCTGGCGATGACGGTGCTCGCGCCGCTACTGGCACCGTACGATCCGACCGACCAGGACCTGTCGAGCGCGTTGTCACCGCCTTCCGTCGATCATTGGTTCGGTGCGGACCAGTACGGGCGCGACGTGCTCAGCCGGGTGATGTTTGGCACGCGCGATGCCTTGCTGGCGATTGTGGTGGCGGACGGGATCGCGTTGGGTGCGGGCGGGTTGTCGGGGCTGGTGGCGGGGTTCGTCGGCGGTGCGGTCGATGCGACGATCATGCGGCTGGTCGATGTGCTGCTGGCATTTCCCTATCTGTTGCTGGCGCTGATCATCGTCGCCGCGCTGGGGCCGAGCTTGACCAATGCGCTGATCGCGATCGGCATCGTCTATACGCCGCAATATGCGCGCATGATGCGCGGGCAAGTGCTGGCGGTGCGCAACGCGGATTACGTGCGGGCGGCTCGTGCACTGGGCAGCGGCAGGCTGCGGCTGATGCTGCGCCACGTTCTGCCGAATTGTTTCACCCCGGTGCTGGTATTGGCGACGCTGCAGGCCGGTTCGGTGGTGGTGGAGACGGCAGGGCTGGCATTTCTGGGGCTGGGGGCACAGCCGCCGGCGGCGGATTGGGGCGCGATGCTGGCCGATGGGCATGATTATTTCTTGTCCGCCTGGTGGATCGCGACCTTCCCGGGGCTGGCGATTTTCCTCGTCGTGCTGGGGTTCAACCTGATCGGCGATGCGCTGCGGGACTATTCCGATCCGCGACGGCGTGGATGACGGTACTGCTGGATGTGCAGGGGCTGACGGTTGGTTTCGCCACCGGGGCGCGCATGGTGCCGGTGGTGCGCGATCTGTCCTTTACGCTCAGCCGTGGCGAGACGCTGGTGATCGTGGGCGAGTCCGGGTCCGGCAAATCGGTGATGTGTCTGGCCATAATGGGGCTGTTGGCGCGGCCGGCGGGACGTGTGCTGGCCGGCGAAATGCGGCTGGCCTGCAAGGATGGCGTGGTGCGCGACCTGGCACGGCTGGGACAGCGGGAGATGCAGGGCATTCGCGGCGCGGAGATCGCGATGATCTTCCAGGAGCCGATGACCTCGCTGAATCCCGTTTATACGATCGGCGAGCAGATCGTCGAAGCTGTGCAGTTTCATGAGAACGTTTCCGCGCGTGCCGCCCGCGCCCGGGCGATGGAGATGCTGGCACTGCTCGGCATTCCCGATCCGGCGCAGCGGCTTGATGCTTATCCGCACCAGCTTTCCGGCGGGATGCGGCAGCGCGCGATGATCGGCATGGCGCTGGCCTGCCGGCCGGCGTTGCTGATCGCCGACGAGCCGACCACCGCACTGGATGTGACCGTGCAGGCGCAGATCCTCGACCTGCTGCACCGGCTTCAGGCCGAGCTTGGCATGGCAATGATCTTCATCACGCATAATCTCGGGGTGGCGGGCGAGATCGCCGACCAGGTCCTGGTGATGTATGCCGGCCAGTGCGCGGAGGCGGGGCCGCGGGAGGCGGTGTTCGCCACGCCTCGTTTGCCTTACACGATGGGGTTGTTGCGTGCGGTGCCGCGGCTCGGGGTGGACCGCGCGGCCGGGCCGTTGGCAACCATACCGGGGACCGTGCCTGATTTGGCGAAGCTGCCGCGCGGCTGCGCCTTTCATCCGCGCTGCGTGTATTTCCGGCCGGCTTTGTGTGACGTGCGCGACCCGCCGCTGGAAGCGTGCGGCCCGGCGCACCGGGTGCGGTGCCTGCGCTGGCGGGAGATCGCCGAGGCATGACGGCGCTGTTGGAGGTGCGGAACCTATCGGTGCGTTTCCGCACGGGCGGGCTGTTGTCGCGGGCCAGGCCAGTGCGGGCGGTGGATGATGTTTCGTTCGCCATAGCACCGCGCGAGGTGGTGGGACTGGTGGGCGAGTCGGGCTCGGGCAAGACGACCATTGGCAACGCGGTGCTGCGTCTGCTCGAGCCCAGCGCCGGGCAGATCGTGTTCGAGGGGGCGGACGTGACCGCGGTGGGGGAGCGGGGATTAAAGCCGTTTCGCAGGCGGGTGCAGCCGATCTTTCAGGACCCGTTCGGCTCGCTCGATCCGCGCATGACAGTGGGGGCGATCCTGGCTGAGCCGCTGATTATCCATGGCGTAGGGCGGGGACGGACGGACAGGACCGAGCGCGCGAGGGAACTGTTGCGCCGGGTCGGTCTGCCGGCGGATGCGCTGCGGCGCTACCCGCACCAGTTCTCCGGCGGGCAACGCCAGCGTGTCGGCATCGCGCGGGCGCTGGCGCTGGATCCAGTGCTGATCGTTGCGGACGAAGCGGTCTCGGCGCTGGATGTGTCGTTGCAGGCGCAGATCGTCAACCTGCTGTGCGAGCTGCAGGCAAGGTTTGGGCTGGCGATGCTGTTCATCGCACATGATTTGGCGGTGGTGGAATACATCTCCGACCGGGTGATCGTGCTGTACCTGGGGCGGGTGATGGAGACAGCGCCGGCACATGAGCTGTACCGGCGCCCGCGGCATCCATATACCGAGGCGTTGCTGTCGGCGGTGCTGGACCCGGGAACCGGGGCGGGACGGCGGCGCATTTTGCTGGAGGGCGATCCGCCGAGTCCGGCGAACCCGCCTTCCGGATGCGTGTTCCGTACGCGCTGCCGCTATGCGCTGCCGGCGTGCGCAGAGGGTGTGCCGACGTTGCGGGACGTTGGTGGCGGGCATGCTACGGCGTGTATTCGAGATGATATTCTTTAGGGATGTGCCGCCCCCTCCCCCCCCTGCGGTAGGGGACGGGGGAGGGGGGGCGCATCCCGAACTATCTGCTTAGGGAAACTTTTTCCATGTCGAAGAACATCTGCGTCGGGTTGAGCTGGTAGCTATGGACGTTGGTGCGAATGGCGCGCACTTGCTCGAGGGAATTTACGAACAGCCACGGGGCGCCCTGCCAGACGAGCTTCTGTATCTGCTGGTAGATCGCCACGCGCTTGGCATGATCCGTCTCGGCCAAGCCTTGCTCGCAGAGCTTGTTCACCTCGGGGTTGTTGTAGCGAGTCGTATCGTCCACCGGATTGCGTGAGCTATACAGCTCACAGACGAAATTGTCGGGATCGCCGTTATCGCCGGTCCAACCGACCATGAAGAGGTTCTTGTATTTGCCGCTGCGTACGGTCGCCAGGAACGCGCCCATGTCTAGTTTGCGCACTTGCGCGTCGATGCCGATCTTCTTGAGATAGCCGGCGATTGCCACCGCCAAATCCGGTCCGGCCGAGTTATAGCCGCGCGGCGTGTTGTAGGTCAGGAACTCGATCGAGAACGGCGTCTTCACGCCCGCGTCGGCCAGCATCTTCTTCGCCAGCGCGGGGTTGTAGGTGTAGGGCGGTTGCTGCGGCTGGAAGCTCCATTCCGAGGCCGGCAGCGGCGAGACCATCGGCACGGCAAAGCCCTTGAACAGCGCCTTGTCGATCGCGTTGCGGTCGATCGAGTAATTCAGCGCCTGCCGCACTTTCTCGTTGTCGAAGGGCGGTGTGTCGGTTGGCATTCCCATGCCGCTGGTCGCGAGCCCCGGCTGAGTCAGCAGCTTGATCGATTTGTCGGCTTGCAGGGCAGGGATAACGGTGGCGCTGACATCGGCCAGGATCTGGATGTCGCCGCTGCGCATTGCCAGCAGCGCCGCCTGCGGGTCAGGGTATTCCTTGAAGACCAAGTGATCGACATGCGGCTTACCGTTCCAGTAGGCGGGATTGGCATCCAGCGTGATCGAGTCGCGGGACTTCCACTCCTTGAAGATGAAGGGCCCGGTTCCCACCGGATTGTTGCGGAAATCCTTGCCGTATTTCTGCGCCGCGGTCGGGCTGACCACGCCGTTCCAGACCATCGCCAGGCTGGTCAGAAATGGGGCGTTCGGCTTCTTCATCTTGAACTCAACGGTATGGTCATCGACCTTGCCTACCGAGGCGACGTCGCCATAGGTGAAGTCGATATAACCCTCGACGGGGCCGGTATTGTAGATATAGATCGGGCTCGATTTGTCGAGCAACCGATTGACGCCCTGAATGTAGGTATCCGCGTTGAACGGCGCGCCGTCCTGGAATTTCACATCGGAGCGCAGCTTGAATCGGTAGGTCAGACCATCTTCTGATACCGTCCAGCTTTGCGCCAGCCCGGGTTCGGGCTCGACCGTGCCGGGTTTGTATTTCACCAGGCTGTCGTAGATCGTTGCCATGATGAAGCCGGAGGTGTTGTTCAGCACTGCCTCGGGGTCGAGGCCGGTGGGATCGGCGGCAATGCCGATGACCAGCGTGGTTTCCGCCCGTGCCGTGCCGGCTGAAAGCACGGCGGTCAGGCAGGCAGCGGCAAGCATCGATTTTATCATCCTAGCCTCCCTCTTTTGCGACCGGCGTGAGTATGAGCCATGATGCGGCAGAAAACCAAACCGTGGAGCGCCTCGATGGCGGAGAGAATGCGGAGCGAGCAGGAACAGGCGCTGATGGAGACCGCGAGGCGCGTGTTGCCGGCCGGCAGTTTCGGCAACATGCCGGCCGATGTGATAATCCGCGAGGGACGGGCCGGCCGGGTCTGGGATGTCAGCGGCAACGAGTATGTCGATTTCCTGCTGGGCTCCGGCCCGATGTTCGTGGGCCATGCGCACCCGGAGGTGGCGGCGGCGGTGCAGGCGCAGATCCCGCGCGGCAGCACCTTTTTTGCCGAGAACGAGCACGGTATCCGGCTGGCGGCCGAGATCGTCGAGGCGGTGCCGTGCGCGGAGAAGGTGCGCTTCGTTTCCAGCGGCACTGAGGCGGACGCCTACGCGATGCGCGTCGCCCGCGCCTTTCGCGGGCGCGACAAGATACTGAAGTTCGAAGGCGGCTATCACGGCATGAGCGATTACTCGCTGATGAGCCTCGCGCCGAAGCGGCCGGGGAATTTCCCCCAGCCGGTACCCGATTCGCCCGGCATCCCGCAGAGCCTGCGCAGCGAGGTGCTGATCGCACCGTTCAACGACCCGGACACTGCCGCGAGCCTGATCGCCGAACATCGCGACGAGCTGGGGGGCGTGATCGTGGAGCCGTTCCAGCGGCTGCTGGCGCCCAAGCCGGGTTTTTTGCAGGCGCTCCGGGAGGTGACTGCGAAATACGAGATCCCGCTGATCTTCGACGAGGTGGTAACCGGGTTCCGCTTCGCCTGGGGCGGCGCGCAGGAGTATTTCGGCGTGGTGCCCGATCTGTGTACGCTGGGTAAGATCATCGGCGGCGGGTTCCCGCTCGCTGCCGTGGCCGGGCGGGAGGACATGCTGTCGCTGTTCGACCGCGGCAAAGTCGGGGATGAGCGTTTCCTGATGCAGGTCGGGACGCTTTCGGGCAATCCGGTCGCGGCGGCGGCGGGCTTGGCGGCGCTGGAGATATTGAAGCGGCCGGGCGCCTATGAACGGGTTTTTGCCACCGGCCGCGCGTTGATGGAGGGGATCGAGGGCATCCTGCGCGAGAGCGGCCTGCCGGGACAGGTGATCGGCGCGCCGCCGATGTTCGACATGATCTTCACCGCTTCCGAGGTGCGCGATTATCGCGGTACCCTGCGTGGGGACGCCGAGATGAGCAAGCGCATGACTCGCCGGCTGCGCGATCGCGGCGTGCTGAAAAGCGAGAACAAGTGTTATGTTTCGCTCGCGCACACGGAGGAGGATGTTCGCCATACGCTGGACGCCATAGCTGAGGCTGCGGCAATCGAAGCGGGACGATAATCGATTACCTCACTAAGGGGGCCAGCCGCTGCTCGGCGAGAGCGAGATTGTGCTCGACTACGGCGCGATGGTCGTCGCCGAGGCCCGGACCGGCAATGCGGTAGAGCGTAAGTGCCGCCTCAATCGAGGCGCGGTCCTGCCGCGATGCGCCGAGGACGGAGAGCGCGTTGGCCAGGTTGATGCTGGTCATGGCCCAGTCTTGCGCCGCTGTTGCTGGCGTGTATTCCTCGAGCGCGGCGCGGCAGGCGGTGATTGCGAGCTCCAGGCAAGCGGTATCGCCGGTACGTTCGCCAAGTACGCGCAGCGCGTTGCCGAGGTTGCTCTGCGTCATCGCCCAGTCCTGCGGCGATGACGGGCGCGCGTATTCCTCCAGCGCCGCTTTGTAGCAATCGACAGCTTCGAACAGCGGCTCGGTCTTCCCAGTGAGTTCGCCGAGCATGGCTAACACGGCGCCGCGGTTGCGCTGCATGCGCGCCCAGTCGAGCGGAACCGTTTCCCGCGTATAGGCGGTCATTGCCCGGGCGTAGATATCGGCGGCTTCCGCCAGTGCGGCAGGGTCACCCTCACCCTCGCCCAGTACGGCGAGGGCGGCGGCGAGTCGGGTGTTTCGCCGTGCCCATTCGAGCGGTGCCATGTTCCGATCGCACGCCGCAACGGCGGCGCGGCAAGCGGTCACCGTCTGCCGATTTATTCGCGCTCGCTGCGCAGCTCGGCGAAAACCTCGCGGGCGGTGATCAGGGCTTCCCGCACCAGCGGCAGACCGACATAACCGCTGAGATGCAGCAGAGCTTCCACCAGCTCGTCTTCGCTCCAGCCCTGGCGACGCGCCATGCGGAGATGGATAGCGAGTTCCGGCGCGCGGCCGGTGGCGGTGTCGGAGACGACGCAGATCAGCGCGCGGGTTTTGGTGTCGAGTCCTGGCCGCGCCCATAGGCCGCCGAACACCGCCTCGGTCGAGTATTCAGCGAATTTACGCATGATATCGTCGGTATAGACGGTTTTCTCCAGCCGGTCCGCATAAGCATCGCCCATCAGTTTGCGCCGCATGGCGCGGCCTTGTTCGAGCTTGGTGGTCTCTGTCATGGTGCGATCCTTTTTCACGTGTGCTGTCGGCCCGTCTCTTCGCTTCTGCCCACAGTCGGCGATAATCATAGGTGGGATAGAACTCGGTGCGAAACCCCGCCCCAGGCGGTCGCCTCGATCATCCGGTTGTGTCGCGCAGCTTGTCAGGCGGTAAGTGCAGGATCACCACCAGGCCAATGCCGATCATGACGAACCAGGCGATTACTTCCACGCCGGGCGGAAGGAAGCGATCGTACCAGCCGGTCTGCCTCAAATGTTCGTTGATCTCGTCAACCGCTTTGGTTTCATGGTGACGGAGAAAGATGGTCAGCAACATCTTGTCCGGTCGTCCAGAGTGGGCGGCAGCCGTACACTACAGCCGGCGGTCCTGCCAGGGTTGCTATCGCTAGCGCGGCGAGTAAGGCGTTGAGTTCGCGACGGCCATGCTGCATGAGTTATGTTCCTTCCGAAAAACTTTCTTGTGTGTGATTCATTCCCCACTTATATAACCTAACGGACTTTCGCCTGAAACGCTGCTTCCAAAGGGGGGACATCAATGGACAGCGACATGTCACGGCGCGTTGTCGCCGAGTTGTTCGGCACATTCTGGCTTGTATTCGGCGGGTGCGGTGCGGCGGTGCTAGCAGCCGCGTTTCCGAATCTTGGGATTGGTTTTGTCGGCGTCGCGTTCGCTTTCGGATTGACGGTCCTGACCATGGCCTACGCAGTGGGCCATGTCTCCGGCGGACATTTCAACCCGGCGGTGACGCTTGGCCTATGGGCCGCGGGGCGCTGCGCAAACAAGCACGTGATACCCTATATCGTTGCCCAGGTGGTCGCCGCGATCCTAGCGGCAGCGGCGCTGTGGGTGATCGCTTCGGGCAAGCCGGGTTGGGTTCCGGGCGGGTTCGCAGCCAACGGGTACGGCGATCTAAGCCCTGGAAAGTATGGTGTTGCTGCGTGCTTCTTCACCGAAGTGCTGATGACGTTCTTCTTCCTGTTCATCATCATCGGCACGACGTCGAAGGGCGCGGCCAGCGGTTTTGCCGGCATCCCGATCGGCCTGGCGCTGACGCTGATCCATCTGGTGTCGATCCCGGTCACCAATACCTCGGTAAATCCGGCGCGCAGTACCGGGCCGGCGCTGTTTGCAGGCGGCGAGTATGTCGGGCAGCTTTGGCTGTTCTGGATCGCGCCGATCATCGGCGCGTTGGTGTCGGGTTGGCTGACACGGTGGATGTACCAGCCGGAAGCCATTCTGGAGACGATCGTGGTGGAGGAGCACCGGGTCGCTTAGCCGGCTGGGTAGGATCGGCGCGGCACCCTCACCCGGTTCCCTTCGCGAACCGACTCTTCCGCGAAAATGGAAGAGGTGGCCGGGGCCGGGAGGGTTATTAGCCGGCCACGAGCAGGGTGCCGTCGCTGGTGATCGTCTGTCTCTCGGTGCCGGCTGATTTGGGCGGAGCCTCGGCCCGGGCACGTGGGAGGAGCACCCGGACGGTGGTGCCCTGACTGAGCCTGCTCTCGATCCGTACGCCGCCGCCCGACTGCTGGGCGAGCCCATAGACTTGGCTGAGCCCCAGTCCCGAGCCACGGCCAGGCGCCTTCGTGGTGAAGAACGGTTCGAAAGCGTTCTGACGCACCTCCTCCGTCATCCCTGTCCCGGTGTCGGTCACGGCGACTATCACGTAGTCCCCGGGCGGCAGGTCCTCAGCAGTGTCGGCACTTGGAAGCGTGACATTGCCGGTGGCGATGGTAAGCATGCCGCCCTCAGGCATCGCGTCTCGCGCGTTGATGGCCAAATTCAACACTGCATGCTCGATCTGTACCGCATCGACCATGGCGCGCCACAGTCCCGGATCGAACCGCGTCTCCAACTGGATCGTCGTGCCGACCGTGCTTCGCAGAAGCTCGCTGATGCCATCGAGCACGGCGTTCAGGTCGGTCGGGCTCGGTGTCAGCATCTGCTTACGGGCGAAGGCCAGCAGTTGCCGTACCAGTTCGGCGCCGCGGTCGGCTGCCTGCAGGATGACGGCTACACGGCGCGACTCCCGAGGGAGTGTCGAGCGATCGCCGAGCAGCATCTCGGCATTGCCAGTGATCGAGGACAGCAGATTGTTGAAATCGTGCGCCACGCCGGATGTCAGCCGGCCGATCGCCGCCATGGTCTGGGCCTGGCGTGCCCGTTCTTCGGCATGTCGGCGGTCGGTGATGTCCGAATAGAGCGTGACGAAACCGCCGCCGGCCAGGGGATTCCGGCGGATCTCCAGGATTTGGCCATTCGGGCGCTGACGCTCGATGGTACCGATGCTGCCGCCCTGGCGCAGCAGAATCATCCGTCGTTCAACTTCCTCGGCGACATCAACAGGTCCGAATTCGCCTGCTTCGGCCTGAGCTCGCAGCATGTCCTCCATCGGCAGGCCGAGCCGCAGGATGTCGGCAGGCACGCCGGTGAAATCAGGGAAACGGTTGTTCCAGGCCAGCAGCTGCAGCTCGGCATCCACCATCATGATGCCGTCGGTCATGCCGGCGAGGGTCGCCTGAAGCTGCGTGGTCTTGACGCGTTCCCGCGCCTCGGTCACGGCGAGCTGTGTGTTGGCGCTCGTCAGGACCGCGCGGTCGCGAATAATGGCAGCATGTCGGAGGCGCGCTGTCCGTTCCGCCCACAACAAGATGCCGGCCATAAGCAGGAGGAGGACCGTAGCCGCGCCGGTGAAGATCAATGCCTGTTCTTCCCAGGCGATCACCGGACGCATGGCGTCGGCCCGGTCCTCGCCGACCAGCACGTCGAGGTCGCGCCCCGGGATAGTTGTAAAGGCAAGAATGCGGTCGATCCCGTCTAGCGGCGAGCGGCCGGTCCAAACGCCCGTGCGAGCGGCGCGCATTGCCCCGAACACCGCGGTACCGGCAAGGCTGGTCGATGTTTCGGCGAGTGCCGGGTCGCCGAGGCCGTGAATCTCGCCGTTGGGTGCGGCGACGACGAGCAGTCCTCTGGCGCCCAGATCGACCTCCTGCTTCAGGCGAGCGAAGGCGGAGGCGTCGTATGATGCGGCGATGACACCGCCGAACGATCCGTCGGGGTGATCGAGCCGGCGCTCGAGGTTGATCTGCCATTGCCGGGTGACCAGGCCGCGGGTTAGCGAACCAATGAACATTCGCCCATCATCAGCCCGTTCTGTGGCCGCATGTCGGAAGTAGTCTCGGTTGCTGACATTGTCCCCGAGGATTTCAGGGCGGGAGCTCCAGCGAACGATCCCGTGGGAATCGGCGATGAAGATCTGGAGCGACATGTCGGAGAGCGCGAACACGCGGCGCCGCCAATTGTCGAAATCGAAGTGGGCGGGATCACGCTCCCATTCCAGCTCCACGATGTGCAGGCTCTGATCGGTTACGAGCAGTTCTCGCCGGAGTTGTTCGGCAACGAGATCGTCCTTGCTGCGGACCTCGGATTCGATGCGAGCCAAGGAAGCAGCCCGGTGCGCGACGATTGCGGCATAAGCGCCAAACCAGCCGAGGGCGATGATGATGACCGCCGCGGCAATGATCAGTGTCTGTGGCAGCGATGGAAAAGCGCGGGCGGGGTCATTGCCCGTGGCGCGAGGCGCTTCCGTCTGGGGGGTGGTGGTCGTCGGAGGTGTCAAGTTCCCGGCCCGGCAAAGACCTGTCGCGCCCTGGCGACGTGCCCCGTCCTTTATGATGATCACGCGGGGATCACGCTTATTTAGCACAGTACACGAGGCCGTGAAGGAAAATCGCGCCGATCGGCGGGGTCAAGGGCAAGCCTGGGCCCGGCGTGCGTCGAGCGATACCGACGGCGATGGCGCGCCCTGCTGGACTTCGAACCAGCGACCCACAGCTTAGAAGGCTGTTGCTCTATCCAACTGAGCTAAGGGCGCGTTCGGGCGGACCGTGATCAATGCGTCCACATTTCGCGCCGGCCGTAGCGGAAGTTGTCGGCGTACGCTTTCGGCTTGATCTGACGCTCGGGCGGCAATTCCACCTCGTGGGAGATGCCGTTACGCTCAGCGAATTCGACTGCCTCCTCGCGCGTATCGAAATGAAGTTTCACCTGGGTTTGCGTGTCGGCGCTGCCGATCCAGCCCATCAGGGGGTCGGGGCGGAGCGGCGAGGCCGGCTCAAAGTCCAGCACCCAGTGGTCGGTGCCGGCGCGGCCCGACTGCATTGCGGTCTTTGGCGGCTGATAGATGCGGGCGCGCTTCATCGATCCTCCATGTCGGTCCCTTAGGCGGATGGTCGGGGCGGCCGGATTCGAACCGGCGGCCTCGTGTACCCAAAACACGCGCGCTGACCAGGCTGCGCCACGCCCCGAAACGTTGGCCGGGGCCCTAGCACATCAGCCTACGTCATGGAACATCGGCGCCAGCACCTTGTCGCCTACGCTGATCCCGAGCCGCGCGGTGGTGCCGCCGGCCAGCTCCAGCGTCGCGAGCACCGGGCCGTAGCTGGCGATGATGCGCAGGCTGTGCGGCACGGTGTTCTCGGCGATCGAGTCGATAGTACCGTCGGTGGTGATGAAGACCATGTCGAGCGGCACGAGGGTGTTCTTCATCCACATCTCCGACTGGCGCGGGGTGCCCCAATCGAACAGCATGCCGCCATCCGGGGGCACGCTCTTGCGGAACATAAGGCCTGTGGTCTGCTGGGCCGCCGTCGTGGCCATCTCGACCGTGAAGATGTGCCGCTGCCCGGCCTTGGTGACGATGACGATCTGCTGTTTCAGCAGTTCGGGCTGCGGTCCGTTTGGTTCGTCGGATTGCGCGAAAACGGCGGCCGGGGCGAGCGCCAGCAGCGTGAGCAGGAAGCGGCGGTTCATGCGGTGAGTGTCTCCTTCGTGCCGGCTTCGGCGAGCTCGCGAATCTCCGGGCGTATCGGGCCGCTCCGGGGCGCGTCGCGCAAGGTAGTGTGCCAATGGGCGGGCGGGTTGCGGCCGGCGGCGCGGTCATAGCGCAGCGACCGCAGCACGGTCTCGGCGGCCGGCGGCACCCGGTCGGGGATTGGCAGGCGGTTGAGCGTGGCCCAGATCGCTGCCCAGCAACGGCCGACGGTCCAGGGATTGTAACCACCGCCGCCGAGCACGATCAGCCGCGGGGCAAGCGCCACGATGGCGCGCACCGTCGCGATATGCGCGTTGTTGGAGAGCGACAGTCGCGCGAGCGGGTCTTCCTCCAGCGCGTCGGCGCCAGCCTGCAGCATGATCGCCTGTGGCTGCCGGGCTTCGATCAGCGGCAGCACGGCGTGGTGCAGCACATGCAGGAATTCGCTGTCGTTGCATCCGGGAGGAAGCGGCAAGTTGCGCGCGGCACCGCCGGCGCGATCGCCCGCCGTGCCGGTGAACGGCCAGCGCCCGGCTTCATGCAGGCTGATGGTGAAGACGCGCTCGTCGTGATGGAAGGCGTCCTGCACGCCATCGCCATGATGCGCGTCGATGTCCACATACACGATATTGTCGAGGCCGAGGTCGAGCCAGGTCAGCAGCCCCAGCACCGGGTCGTTGAGGAAGCAAAAACCCGAGGCGCGATCGGTGCGGCCGTGGTGCGTTCCGCCTCCGGGGCAATGCACGATTCCGCCGCCGGCGGTGAGACGCGCGGCCAGCATCACGCCGCCGGCTGAGATCGCCGGGCGCCGAAAGACTTCGGGATAGATGGGATTGCCGTCCGCGCCGATGCGGTAGCGGGCACGGTCGGCATCGGAGATGGATTGCGTCGCCTCCGCCTGCTTCAGCGCGGCGATGTAGGCGGACGTGTGAAAGCGCGTAAGTTCGGCATCGGATGCCATCGGCGCGTCGCGGTAAGCGATATCCGGCAGCCAGCCCAGCGCACGGCAAAGATCGGTGCAGACGGAGACGCGCGGCACTGCAAGCGGATGCTTCGGTCCGTAGCTGGAACTCCGGTAGATTTCGCTGCCGATATAAACCGGGCACGTCACGGCGTTGCAGCCCTAGCTCCGTTGCGGCATGTCTCGCGGGATGACCGTCTTCACGATCGATGCGTCGAGCGCTTCGTAGTCGTGATAGCCGATCGCTTCATAGAGCTCGGCGCGGGTCTGCATGCGGTCGATCATGTTCTGCGTGCCGCCGTCACGGCTTATGGCCGCATACAGCTCGGCCTGCGCCTTGTTGGCGACGCGCAGCGAGCTGACCGGCCAGATCACTATTTTATAGCCCATCGCCTCGAACTCGGCGGCGGTGAAGAACGGGGTGCGGCCGAACTCGGTCATGTTTGCGAGCAGCGGTGCATCGACGCGATGAGCGAACTCGCGGAACATCTCCGCGCTGTGCAGCGCTTCGGGGAAGATCGCGTCCGCGCCGGCTTGCAGGTAGAGTTTTGCGCGTTCCACGGCGGCGTCGAGCCCCTCGCCGGCGGCGGCGTCGGTGCGGGCGATGATGAAAAGATGTCGCCGCGCGCGGGCAGCGGCGGCGATCTTGGCGGCCATGTCGTGCGGATCGGCCAATTTCTTGTCATTGAGGTGACCGCACTTCTTTGGCAGGAGCTGGTCCTCGATATGCACGGCGGCAGCGCCCGCATCTTCGAACGTGCGTACCATGTGCATGACGTTGAGTGCTTCGCCGTAACCGGTGTCGCCATCCACCAGCACGGGCAGGCCGGAGGCGCGGGTGACCTGGCGGATGAAGAAGCAGACTTCGTCAACGGTGATCACGCCGAGGTCAGGCAGGCCCATTTGGGCTGTCATGGCGGCGCCGGAGAGATAGAGCGCCTGGAAGCCGGCGGCTTTTGCCTGCAGTGCTGCCATGCCGTTATGCGCGCCAGGTATTTGCAGAATGCCGGGACGTGAGAGCAATGACCGGAATCGCTCGCCGGCGGGAGAGGTGGGGAGGTCGGCGGCAAGCAGGTAGGTCATGCTGCGGTCCTGCGAAGGCGGAGGCGCTTCGGATAGGGGGGGCTAGGGGCGGGGTCAACTGACGGCCTTTGACGGCAGTGCGCGGGGGGAGCGGGATGCCCAGACGGGATCGCACTCGCGGCGCGGTTGAATGCTGATCGGCGTCCGTCGTTGCCGAGGTCGGCGGGGTTATTACGGTGCAAAACAAGTTTGTCCTTATTTCAGGTATAGGCATCGCCGGCACGACACTCGCCTATTGGCTTGGCGAGCGCGGCTTCGAACCCACGCTCATCGAACGGGCGCCAGGTTTGCGCACGGGCGGCTATGTCATCGACTTCTGGGGACTCGGCTACGAGATCGCCGAGCGTATGAGACTTGCTCCTGACCTCACATCCCAAGGATACAAGGTCAAGGAATTGCGCCTGGTCGATACGCACGGGCAGCGGGTCGGCGGTTTCGAGGTCGGCGTGATCGACCGGCTCACGGCTGGTCGCTACGTCACTCTGCCGCGTGGCGATCTGGCCCGGATGATCTATCGCAAGCTCGACGGCCGCTACGAAACCATTTTCGACGACAGCATCGGCGGCATCGAACAGACGAGCGAGGGGGTACGGGTCAGCTTCGAACGAGCTGCGCCGCGCCGGTTCGACCTGGTGGTGGGAGCCGATGGTCTTCATTCGAGAGTTCGCGCGCTGGCGTTCGGTGCTCAAGAGCGGTTCGAGACATATCTGGGCTACGCGGTCGCGGCCTTCGAAATGAAGGGCTACGCGCCGCGCGATGAGCAGGTCTATCTCAGCCATGCGGTACCAGGCAGGCAAGCGGCGCGCTTCGCAATGCGGGACGACCGCACACTGTTTCTGCTGGTTTTCGCCGCGGACCGGGCCACGCGTGTTGCTGCGCACGATACACCAGCCGTCAAGGCTCTGCTTCATACCGTGTTCGACGGTCTCGGTTGGGAGTGCCCGCAGATCATGGCGGCGCTCGATGCGTGCGACGATGTTTATTTCGACGAGGTCAGTCAGATCCGTATGAAGAGCTGGAGGCGCGGGCGTGTGACGCTAGTGGGCGATGCCGCGTTCTGTCCTTCGCTGCTGGCCGGCCAGGGAGCGGCACTGGCCATGATCGCGGCGTACGTGCTGGCCGGCGAACTCGGGAACGATCGCGAATCTCTGCGCGGCATCGAGAGCTATCAGCGACTGCTGTGGCCGTTCATGACTGCCAAACAGAAGGCCGCCACGCGCTTTGCTGGATTTTTCCTGCCGCGGACGTGGGCCGGCATCGTCCTGCGCAACGAGGTTTCGCGGATGATGGCGATTCCGGCGGTTGCAAAACGGGTGTTCGGGGCCAGCCTGCTGGATCGGATCGACCTACCCAGCTACGACTGAACCTGGGCGTCCGATTCGAATCTGATCAGTTGCCGGCGCTCCTGCCGCCGTAACAGAACCCGGTCGCCGCACCAACCAGCGCGGTGGGCGGCGTCAGAAAAACACCAGGCTTACGACCAGGAACGCCGGCACCAACACAACCGCGGCCAGCGCCAGAAAGCCGAAGAAACCCGGCATCCGTATGCCGCGATGCGCCGCAATCCCGCGCACCATCAGGTTCGGCGCATTGCCGATATAGGTCAGCGCCCCGAAGAACACGGCACCTGCGGACAGAGCGGCAAGCGCAACCACCTGTCCGCCTGCGATCTGGGGCGGTTGGATCCCCGCCAGCTTGAAAAACACGAGATAGGTGGGCGTGTTGTCCAGAAAGGCGGAGAGCGTCCCTGCCAGCCAGAAGAATGCGACGGGCCGTGGCGCACCCGCTGCATCATGCGTCAGCCGCAACAGTGGCGCGAAAGGCCCGGCAGGGCCGGCCTCCAGCATCGTCAGCACCGGGACGATGGTGATGAAGATGGCCAGGAACAGGCCTGCCACTTCGAGCATGGGCGCCCAGGTGAAGTCGTTGGCCTGCCGGACCGCACTGGGCGTGATCGCCGAGGCGGCAGCGGTGGCCGCCACGAACGCCAGAATGGCCACCAGCCGCATCACCGCGATCCGCACCCCGAACATCGTCACGTCGCCGGCAGCGATATGATCCTGCGCGAGCACGACGCCGCCCACGGCCAGGATCAGCGCCAGGTTGGGCCAGCCGCGGATTTGGAGACGCTGCGCCGGGGGCGTCGGCGGGTCGCGCGCGGCCAGCACGCTGTCGATAGCCCAGAAGGCCGCAAGCAGCAGGCCATTCAGCAGCAGCCAGGGCAACAGCAGGTGCCGCGTCGTCCAGAAGAACGGTACGCCTTGCAAGAACCCGACATAGAGCGGCGGGTTGCCGAGCGGCGTCAGGGCGCCCGAAGCGTTTGCCACCAGCGCGATCACGAAGAGCGCGAGATGGACCTTGCGGGTGCGATGCGCATTGGCGTGCAGTAACGGATTGATCAGCACAATGGCCGCGCCCGCCTGGCCCATCACGATCCCGGCGCCGATCCCGATGGCCAGCATCGCAGTGTTGCCCGTCGGCGTTCCGCGCAGCCCGCCGCGGATCAGCACGCCGCCACCGGCGGCGTAGAGCGCCAACAGCAAACCGGCGAACGGCAGGTAATCCAGCAGCACCGCGCGCCAGGCTGCGTCGAGTGCTGTTGCCAGCCCGAGTGCCCAGGCCATCGGCAGCAGCAGCGCCGCGATCCACCCGCCCGCTACCCAGGCCATGCGGCGCTGCCAGAAGCGCGGCGCCAGCATCGGCAGCACGGCGACCGAGGCAAGCACACCGAAAAACGGCACAGCCCAGACGAGGCCGGGTACCTGCCCGGCGACAGCGACCCCGGTCGGTTGCATGCTTCTGACCCTGCAAGTAAATGTCCGCCGCGCGCAACGGGGACCCTGAACCAATGGATATGACCGGCGAGCGGCGCATCCCGGCGCCGCGCAAAATGGTGTGGGACAGCCTGAATGATCCCGAAGTTCTGAAAACCTGCATCCCCGGTTGCGAGAAGCTCGAAGCTACGTCGCCGACCGACATGCAGGCCGTGGCCGCGGTGCGGATCGGGCCCATTGCCACCCGGTTCAACGGCAAGGTGCATCTCTCCGACATCGACGAACCGAATGGCTACACGATCAGCGGCGAAGGCCAGGGCGGGGTGGCGGGCTTCGCCAAGGGCGGCGCGAAGGTGCGGCTCGCCGACGAAGACGCGGTGACCACGCTTCTGCACTACGAGGTGCAGGCGCAGGTGGGCGGCAAGATCGCGCAGCTAGGGGCGCGGCTGATCGATTCCACGGCCAAGTCCATGGCCGACAATTTTTTCGATAGGTTCACCCAGGAGCTGACGCAGAAAATGGGGCCAAGTCCCGAACGCGCCTTTCCCTCCGCCCCCGGCGAGGCCGTGCTGCCGATCAGTCCGGCGGCGACGCCGCGCGACGTTGTGAACTGGTGGGCCGTGGTGCCGCGGGCGCCGATGGGCTTCCCCCTGGTGGCGTGGATCGGCGGGGCCATTTGGGTATTGATCTTTTTCATCATCATCGGACCCCTGCTGTAGTGCCATCCCTGCCCGCCTCCGTCGCCGAAACCGCCCGGTTGCTGTCCGAAAATGGCTACATCGCCGATGGCGAGCTGGCGACGGCGGTGCATCTCGCGCTGTCGATGCGGCGTCCGCTGTTTCTGGAAGGCGAGCCGGGGACGGGAAAGACGGAGATCGCTAAGGTCCTGGCGGCGGGGCTCGGGCGGCGGCTGGTGCGGCTACAGTGCTATGACGGGATGGACCTTGCGGCTTCTGCCTATGAATGGGACCACGCCCGCCAGTTGATGGCGATCCGTCTTGCCGAGGCCGCCGGGGAGACCGACCGGGAGCGGCTGGCGCACGACATTTACACAAGGGAGTTCTTGCAGGCCCGGCCGCTGCTATCGGCTATCGACCCCGACCTGCCGCCGGCCGTGCTGCTGATCGACGAGCTCGATCGCGCCGATGAGCCCTTCGAGGCCTTCCTGCTCGAGCTGCTGGCGGACTTTCAGATCAGCGTGCCGGAGCTGGGGACGGTGCGCGCCAAGACCTTGCCTGTCGTGGTGCTGACGTCCAACCGCACGCGCGAGGTGCATGACGCGATCCGGCGGCGGTGTCTGTATCACTGGGTGGACTATCCGGATACGGCGCGCGAACAGGCGATCCTGCGCGTGAAGGCGCCGGACGTGCCAGCTCGGTTGTCCGCCCAGGTGGTGGAATTCGTGCAGCGTATCCGTCGGGAGGATCTGTTCAAGCTGCCGGGTGTTGCCGAGACGATCGACTGGGCGACGGCACTGCGGCATTTGGATCAGAACGAGCTGAAGCCGCAGGCGGTGGATGACACGTTGGGCGTGCTGCTGAAGTACCAAGACGATATCGCCAAGATCCACGGCGCCGAAGCGGCGCGGCTGGTCGGCGAGGCGCGGCAGGCCGCCGAAGCGGCGTAAAATTATGGCTTGGCAAAGCCTTGCAACGCGCCACGCACGCTGCGGCCGATGACAACGACCCCATCGCCAGCCTCCACGCGGCTATCGTCGTTCGGCCGCTCTCTCGTCCGCGTGCCCGCCCGCTCCAGTTCCACAATGAGGAACGCGGCTTCGGCGCGTTGCTCGATTTCCTGCACCGTCAGGCCGACCCAGGAGCTGCCCGGCTCCGCGACCAGGACCTCGAGGGCCAGACCCTGACGACGCAGTTCCTGCTCCATCGCACGCGCCCCCGGCGGCGTCACGGCGTCGGGGAACAGCAGCATCTCCGCCATCCGTTCCGCCCCGATATGCGCCGGCAGCACGACACGATCGGCACCCGCCTGATGCAGCTTGCCCTCGGTCGAGGGAGCCTCGCCACGCGCGATGATCATGAGCTTGCGATTCAGGCTGCGTGCACTCAGCGTGATGAACACATTGGCCGCATCGTCAGGCAGCACGGTGGCGATCGCGCGGGCGCGCGCAATCCCGGCACGGCGCAATGAGTCCTCCTCGGTCGCGTCCGCACGCAGGCAAAGATAGCCGAGCGCCTGCGCCTCGCCGCATCGCACCTCGCTTCTCTCCATCACGAGGAAGGAGGCACGCGCCGCATTCAGGTCTCGCGCGAGTTGACTGCCGATGCGTCCGAAACCGCAGACAATAACGTGGTCACGCAGGCCTTCGATCCGGCTTTGCATGCGTCTGACACCTAATATGTCCGAGAACTGCGTGGCGGTGATGAACTGAATCAGCGAACCGGTCAGGAAGATCATTCCCGTGCAGCCGAACCATATCACCCCGATGGTGATGGCCCGCAGCTCGGGCGTGTTGATCGGCCGCACCTCGTCGTAGCCGACGGTGAAGACCGTCAGCACGACCATGTAAATCGCGTCCCCCCAGCTCCAGCCGGTGCTGACATAGGCGCCGATCCCGAGCGCCATCACGATCAGCACGAAGGCGGCGCCCGCCACCAAGTTGCGCGCGGGCGAAGCCAAAGCGCGGTAGGTCCGATCGAGCGAAAGCCGGCCACCGGGCTGGGCTGCCAACTTGTGCCGTGCTCACGCGATCGCGGCCACTGGCGCGTGGCTGCGGGTGAGCACGGCGAGCTCCTGTTCGTTCAGCGTCTCCTGCCGCAGCAAGGTCTGCGCTCCCTGTTCCAGCACGGCTCGGCGGTCGGTCAGGATACGTGCGGCGCGGTCCATGGCTGCCTGCACGAAGTCATGCACCTGCCGGTCGATCGCCTGCGCGGTCGCCTCACTGTAGGTACGCTGCTGCGATTCTGCAGGAATCTGCGTGCCCAGGAAAGTGTGCGGCTCACGATCCAGGCTGAGCGGCCCGATCTCATCGGCCATCCCGTAGCGGGTCACCATCGCCCGCGCCATGTCTGTGACACGTTGCAGATCATCGGCCGCGCCGGTGGAGACGCGGCCGAACACCACCCTCTCGGCCGCGCGGCCGCCGAGCAGGACGGCCATGCGCGTATCCAGCTCCTCCCGGCTCATGAGGAAGCGGTCCTCGGTGGGGCGCTGGATGGTATAACCGAGCGCGCCGACGCCGCGCGGGATAATAGAAACCTTGTGCACCGGGTCGGTGCCGGGCAGCGACAGCGCGACCAGCGCATGGCCCATCTCATGATAGGCGACGATGCGCCGTTCCTCGGGCGACAGCACGCGCGACTTGCGAGACAGTCCGGCGGCGCCGCGCTCAACGGCCTCGGTCAGGTCGGCCATGGTCACCGCGTCGGCACTACGGCGGGTTGCGAGTAACGCCGCTTCGTTCACCACGTTGGCGAGATCGGCTCCGGTCATGCCGGGCGTCAGCTCGGCAATCTGCCGGACGTTCACGTCGGGTGCGGTCCTTATACGTTTCATATGCAAAGAGATAATCGCCTCGCGTGCCACTTTGTCCGGCCGGTCCACCAGCACCTGGCGGTCGAACCGGCCCGCCCGCAGCAGCGCAGGATCGAGGATTTCCGGGCGGTTGGTGGCCGCCAGCAGCACCACGCCGACGCGCGGGTCGAAGCCGTCCAGTTCGACCAGGAGCTGGTTCAGCGTCTGCTCCTTCTCGTCATGGCCGCCGCCCATCGCGAAGGCGCCGCGCGCACGGCCGAGCGCGTCCAGCTCGTCGATAAAGATGATGGCCGGCGCCTGGGCACGTGCCTGGGTGAACAGATCGCGTGCCCGCGCGGCGCCGACGCCCACGAACATCTCGACGAACTCGGAGCCGGAAATGGAGAAGAACGGCACGCTCGCTTCGCCGGCCACGGCGCGGGCGAGGAGGGTCTTGCCCGTACCTGGGGGTCCGACGAGCAGGATGCCCTTAGGCACATGGGCGCCGAGCCGGCCGTAGCCCTGCGGGTCCTTCAGGAACGCGACGATTTCTTTCAGTTCTTCCTTGGCTTCGTCATTGCCGGCAACGTCGGTGAAGGTGGTCTTGGTGTCGGTCTCGACATAGACCTTTGCGCGTGAGCGGCCGATCGCCATCAGTCCGCCCCCCAATCCCATATTGCCTACCGCGCGGCGCCAGAAGAAAGCCCATAGGACGAAAAAGCCCACTGTCGGCAACAGCCAGCCGAGCAGGTTGTCCCAGAAACCGGTCGCGATACCGGTGAAGGTCACGCCGTTCTTCTGCAGCAGGTCGGACAGGTCCGGCGCAACCGCGGTGGTGGAGAACAGTGTCCGCCCGTCGGTCAGTGCTTGTTTCAGTTTGCCGGTGACGCGTTGACCGTTCACCTCGACCGACTCGACCTTGTGCTGCTGCACGAGCTGGAGGAACTGGCTGTAGGGGATGACCTCGACCGATTGGTGCGCGATCCACCAGCTCTGGAACAGCAGGATGATAATGATTGCCAGGAACCAGTAGCCGAAATGCGCGCCCACCTGTTCCTTGGACGGTTTGTGCTTATCCGGCGGCAGGCCCATGCCGCCGCGCACCACGCGTTTCGCGTGACGCTGGAACAGCGAGCGCCAGGTTTTGCCCGACGGCAGGAAGCGCGTGAGGTCCATCGGCTGCGTCTCCGATCTCGCAAGATGTTGCCCGGCCGATTCTACACGGAACTGCCAGCATGCTGCAGGTCGTGCGTGCGTAGCAGATGACGGAACTGGTCGTAGGTCAGCGCGAGCGCCTGGGCGGCGCGTTTCTGGTTGTAGCGGGAGTTGTGGAGGGCTTGGCGGAGGAGGTCGGATTCGAAGGCGTGGACGGCGGTGCGGAAGTTGGTCGGGGTTGGGGTTTCTGGGGTGGGGAAACCCCTCCCCCTAATCCCCTCCCGCACTCCCTGGCCTCGCTCTTCGGTGTCGCGCCCCCTTCCCCTGACCCCCTCCCGCAAGGGGAGGGGGGAGGGGGTTTCCCAGGGGTTGAGGATTACGTGGGTTAAGGGGTGGGTAGGTTGGGCGCGGCAGACGCTGCGCTCGACGACGTTGCGCAGCTCGCGGACGTTGCCGGGCCAGGAGTGGGCGAGGAGCACCTCCAAGGCGGGTTGGGCGAAGCCGGCGAAGTATTCGCGTTTCAGCTCTGTCGTCATGCGGGTGGCGAAGTGCTCGGCGAGCCGGGGGATGTCGTCCAGCCTGTCCCGCAAGGCGGGAAGCACGACCACGTCGAAGGCGAGGCGGTCGAGCAGGTCGGGGCGGAACTTCCCGGCGGCAGCCAGGGCGGGGAGGTCGGCGTTGGTCGCGGCGATTACCCGCACATCCACGTCTAGCGTGTTGCTGCCGCCGACCCGCTCGAACGTGCCGTATTCGATGGTACGCAGGATTTTCTCCTGCACCACAAGAGAAGCGGTGGCGATCTCGTCAAGGAACAGCGTCCCGCCATCGGCGAGCTCGAAACGCCCGGCGCGGCGACGGATAGCCCCGGTGAAGGCGCCGGCTTCGTGACCAAACAGCTCGGAATCGAGCAAGGCATCCGGCAGGGCGGCGCAGTTCAGCTTGATGAAGGGCCGGTCCCAACGGGTGGAGAGGTAATTGAGGCGGGTGGCGATGAGCTCCTTGCCGGTCCCGCGCTCGCCGACGATCAGGATAGGCCGATCGAGCGGCGCCAGGCGCGAGACCTGGGCGAGCATCTCCAGGAATCTGGGGCTCTGGCCAAGGGGGGTCGGAGGAGTCATGGGCTGCGCCATAATGTGGCGAAATTTACGACCGATCGGCGGAAAATGCTACTAAACGGTGGGCGGGGTATAGGAAAAGAACGCCATACCGATTGGCACGCTTGATGCGTTGTGGGGACGGGAAACCAGCACGAGGCATAGAATGGGCATTTTCTCCCGCCTGTCGGATATCGTGAACTCCAACATCAATGCGATCCTCGCCCGCGCTGAGGATCCGGAGAAGATCATCCGTCTGATCATCCAGGAGATGGAGGATACGCTCGTTGAGGTGCGCTCGGGCGCTGTGCGCAGCATCGCCGAGCGAAAGGAGCTCGAGCGGCGGGTGGCCACGCTGAAGCGCGAAGAGGAGGAGTGGGAGCGCAAGGCGGAACTCGCGGTGACACGTGGGCGCGATGACCTCGCAAAAGGGGCGCTGCACGCCAAGGCCAGGGTCGCGCAGACGCTGAACGATTTGCAGACGCAGCTTACCCAACTGGTTGAGGCGCTGACCCGGCAGAACGAGGACATCGCGAAGCTGCAGGCCAAGCTGAACGATGCCAGGGCCCGGCAGCAGTCGCTGATTGCTCGGCACAAGACCGCGGGGGCCCGTTTGAAGCTGAAATCGAAGCTGTACGACGAGCGAATCGCCGATGCCTTCGCCCGATTCGAACAAGTGGAGCGGACGTTGGACGAGGCGGAAGGAAAGGTGGAAGCTTTCGATCTCGGGCGGCAGCCCGGGCTGCATGAGGAGTTCGCCCAGATGGAAGCCGATTCCTCGGTGCAGGAGGCGCTGGAGAAGCTGAAGGCGCGGCTCGGCAACCGCATTCCGCCGAACGCCGCGCCGCAGCCGGCGAGGTCCTGAAATGCACGTGCTGGGCAGCCTGCTCGCCGTCCTGCTGCTGGTGGTCGTCGCGCCGATCTGGATTGTCGCGCACTACGCCACGCGGTGGCGCACCGCACGCATCCTCTCGCGCGACCAGGAGCGGATCCTGGCCGAGCTCTATGACACGGCTCAGCGGATGGAGGAGCGGATGGACAGCCTGGAACGCATCCTGGATTCGGAGGCGCCGGGCTGGCGGGCCAGGAGCTCAGCCTGGACGGAGGCGCGGCCGTGAGCGGTTGGCGCAGATGGAGTGATTCCCGCTGGGGTCCCGCTTCGGCAGCATGGGACCGCAACCGCATTTATCGGGATACCGAGCGCGCCTGGATCGCCGGGGTTTGTGCCGGCATCGCGGACTATCTCGGGACGGAGCCGCTGGTGATCCGGCTGGCGGCCTTGCTCTGCTTGGTCTTCTTCATGATCCCCGCCCTGGTGGCCTATGTCGCCTTCGCGCTGATTCTGCGCCCGCGACCGCCGCGGCTCTATGCATCAGCCGCCGAGGAGATGTTCTGGCGGGACATGCGCGGCGATCCAGGCGGCGTCCTGCATGGCGTGCGCGAGCGGTTTCGCTCGCTCGAGCGGCGGCTGGCGCGGGCCGAGGCCCTGGTCACATCCGATGAGTTCGAACTGCGTCGCGGCTTCCGCGACATAGGCGGGTAAGATGTCCCTGTTGCGAGTGCTGCTGAACCTGCTGTGGATCATCACCGGCGGCGTATGGATGGCGCTGGCATGGCTGATTGCCGGGTTGATCATGGTGGTGACCATCGTCGGCATCCCCTGGGCACGTGCCGCCTTCAACATCGCGGTCTATACGCTACTGCCGTTCGGGCATAGGGCGGTCCCGCGCGACTGGGTGACCGGCTACGAGGATATCGGCACCGGCCCGCTTGGTTTCATAGGCAACGTCGTCTGGCTGGTGCTGGCCGGATGGTGGCTGGCGCTCGGGCATCTGGTGGCGGCGGTCGTGCTTGCGGTCACCATCATCGGCATCCCGTTCGCCTGGGCGCATCTGAAGTTGGCCGGACTGGCGCTGTGGCCGATCGGCAAGGTGATCGTGTCCGACGACGAGTTCGCGATGCGCGCTAGGTGGTAACCAAACCGTCTCTGAGCTGACGCGCGGTTGTCATATAGGGCGCCTAGGCCCTCACCCGGTTCGCAACGCGAACCCATGTCCAACCGGCTTGCGGGAGAGGTGGGCGAGGGGTCGGGGCGGGGAATTTGACGCAAGGCTGTTCGTCGGAGTCCACCAACCTGCTGCTCTATTATAATTTACCAGCAGGCCAAGTAGAACCACGATTTGGGGCTTGCGGCGGCGGTGAGCGTAGCTTTGCTGCTGACGCCGACCGTGTCGTCGCCCGCACGATGGAGCGTGGAATACTTTATGAGTTCATAGAGCGCTGCCGCTGATTGGGACACTCATCGGGACGGGCTTCGCGCTGATCTGGCCGGTGGCGTTCGATGGCAGTGGCCTCGCTCCGACCCGGCGCGCCGGCGGATGTCGCGCATTGTGACCGCATGGACCGCTTGGCATCGGCAATTACGTGGATGCTTGGCCAAGCGGTGACTTCAAGCTGGTACCTGAACACGAGCATGGCCTGCTGCGGAATCCTGGCGGTAGAGCTCCTGACCGTTACCGCTGCCGGTACGCATTCGATCGGTTGCGCTTTCCCGGTAGCTACACGCTGTTCATCCTGTTCCTGTTGCAACTTCTTCTGGTACCGACCTTGCTGATCGCGCCCAACCTGACGACGATCGTGGCACTCGGCCTGTATGACCGGCTGGCGGGATCATGGCGCCGTATTTTGCTTCCGCTTTCGGTGTGTTCCTGATACGACAGGCTTTTCGCGCCATCCCGCGCGACTTCGAGGAAGCCGCCATGCTGGATAGCGCCGGCGTGATCGCGCGTATCCGCCACGTGCAGGTGCCGTTGGCGCGACCGAGCCTTGTTGCCTTCGCCATCGTCTCCGTGACGTTTCACCGGAACGAATTCCTGTGGCTGCTGATGGCGGTCTCCTCACCGTCGCGGCAGGTGTTGACCGTCGGGCTGGCCTCTTTCGCGTCCGATTCGGAGGCGGGCGGCGAGTGGGGCGTGTTGGCGGCGTGCACCGTGCTGGTCGGTGGGCCGCTGTTGTTGGCGTTCCTTTTGTTTCAGCGATTGTGTGTCAATTATTCCGTTCCGTCTGGCATAAAAAGATAAAGCGCATGCAGATCACACGACGGACCGCCTAGGGCGCGGTCATCGCGGTTTCGGCTGCCGGAGTCGCGTTACGCGCGCAAGCGGCAACAGAGGTCGAGACGTTCTTCCCAGTCCCGGTGCAGGGAAAGCTCGCCACCGAGATGCAACGCCTGATAGGCGTGTTCAACTCGGGGCACTCGGGCGTCAAGGTGACGCCGGTCTATACCGGCAGCTATGACGATACCAACCTGAAGACGCGTGCCGCGATCCAGGCGGGCCGCCCGCAGCAGCAATTGTGTCAGCCAATTTTAGCCGTGAGTACGTCACAGACAAGGCGGCGGCCCACTCGATTCGCTGATCGTGAAGTATGGAGGCACGCCGCAGGGCTTCCTGGCGCAGTTCTGGCCGTCGCTGGCGTTGAACGCCACCGACCAGGGGCATGTGTAAGGTGTGCCGTTCCAGAACTCGACGCCGCTGTAGTTCTACAACGCGCAGGCATTCCACCAGCCCGGGCTCGATCCCGACCGACCGCCGGTGACTTGGCAAGACTGGGTGGATGCCGCTCGCAAGCTGAGCCAGCCGGATGCGGACAAATGGGCATTGTCTGGCCGAACAGCGACGATTATTGCGGGATGGCGAATGGCGCGCAGTACTATCAACTACGGTGGCGAGGTCTATTACACTGAGCCGGCAACCGTCGCTGCGCTGACCTTCGTCCACGACCTGGTGCATACGCACAAGGTTATGCCGCCGGGTGTGCTCGACCCGAACGGTACGATGCCGGCGTTCTTTTCCGGCCGGTCGGCCATGATGATGCTGCCCACCGGCGCGCTCGGTTTCGTGCGCGACAACATGAAGCAGCCGTACCGGGTGACTTCGTGCCCAGGAATGGGTTGAACGCGGCGCCGGTCGGCGGCGGCGGCCTGATCATCCCGGCCGGCGACTCGACCGAGCGGCAGGAAGCTGCCTGGATGCTGATCAAGTCGGTCAGCAACCCAGATATCGCCGGCCAGTGGAGCCGGTTGACCGGGTATTTTGCCCGGAACCGCGGCGCGTATGAATCGCCGTAGACAAAACGAATACATGCAGAAGAACCCGGATCCCGGAGTGGCTCTGGAACAGCTCAATCGCTACAGGCGCGGTTCGTTCGCCACTTACAAGACAGTGCCGGTGCGCAAGACCATGGAGGACCAGGTGCAGGCGATCCTGAACGGCAACATCGCCGCCGTGACCCGCCGCGGCACAGGCGCAGAACGATGCGGATGCCTTGCTGGCACCGTACCTGGAGGAGAGGGCGCTGAAGCTGCCGCTGGGGTTGACCCTCGGGCGTTCGGCCCGGCCCGTAGGCGCCCGGGTCGTTGCGGTAGCGCGGCGGCGAGCGGCTCCCGGCCTGCGTCCTCACCCGGTTCGCTTCGCGAACCGACCTCTCTCGCAGAGCGGGAGAGGTGGAGTTGCGCGTGCCCCGATCTCAATCGACTCGGGCTACGCTGTTTCGATCAACGCCGGAATGTGGGACCGAACCGGTTGGATCGTGGCGAACAAGGCCCCGTGGGGGGCGAGGCGGGCAACACCGTCGTTGATGTCGGCTTTGAAGCCGGAGCCGGGTTCCGGGTGTAGCGTGCCGAAGCTCCCGATCGAGAGGGAGGCGGGCGAATCGGCCAGGTTGAAGACGGCGAGGATCCGTTCGCCCTCGGCTTCGCGCGTGAAGCCCACGATCGGCTCGGGGCAGTCGAGAGGGCGCAGCGACCCGCGCACCAGGGCCGGATGGATGCGGCGCCAGGCAAGGAAACGGCGGACGGCGTGCAGCAATGCTTGCCCGTCCTCTTCGTGCTGATCCACCGCGAAGGCGTGATGGCAATCGGGGACCGGCAGCCAGGGCATATCGGCGGTGGTGAATCCGCCATGCGGAGCCCCAGCATGCCAGGGTATTGGCGTGCGGCTGCCGTCGCGCCCACAAAACTCCGGCCAATAGGCGATTCCGAACGGGTCGCGAAGCTGGTCGGGTTCCAACTTCGCCTCGGGCAGGCCGAGTTCCTCGCCCTGATACAGGGTTACGCTGCCACGCAGCGAGAACAGCAGTGCCATCAACAGTCGCGCGAAGGCCGGGTCCGGTTCGGCTTCTCCCCGCCGGGGGTTCCAGCGGGAGACCGCGCGCTCCACGTCATGGTTGCTGAACGACCAACAGGGCCAGCCGGCATGACCCGCATCGGCCAACTCGTGCAGCATCCCATTCACTGTCGGCCAGTCGAAGCCGCCGCGCAGCGGGCGCAAAGTATAAGCCATGTGCAAAAGCTGTTGCCCTTCGGTGTAAGCTCTCACTCGGTCGAAGGCGCCGGGCTGGCTCGATACCTCACCCATGGCTACCCGACCAGGGTAGCGGTCCATCAGCGCCCGGATTCGCTTTAGCAGGTCCAGCGTCTCAGGCTGCAACATGTCGTGGATATGCATCTGCATGCCGAACAGCTTGGCGGGAATGCTGGCCAGGGGGGAGAAGGCGGGTTGCGGCGGAGTTCCGGGTCGTGCAGCAGGAAGTCGATAGCGTCCAGCCGGAATCCGTCCACGCCACGCTGGAGCCAGAACTCGCCGCCGGCGAGCAGCGCTTCCATTACCGCCGGATTGTGCAGGTTGAGCGCGGGCTGATGGCTGAGGAAATGGTGCAGATAGTACTGGCGACGGCGCGGTTCCCAGGTCCATGCGAGGCCGCCGAACACCGACAACCAGTTGTTCGGCGGCGTGCCGTCCGGTGTCGGATCGGACCAGACATACCAGTCGGCCAGGATGTTGCTGCGGCTGATACGGCTTTCGAGAAACCAGGCATGGCGATCGGAGGTGTGGCTCCAGACCTGGTCGATCAGCACCCGCAACCCTAGCGCATGGGCGCGGGCCAGCAATGTGTCGAAATCGGCGATGGTGCCGAACAGAGGGTCAACGGCGGTGTGATCCGCGACGTCGTAGCCGAAATCCTTCTGCGGGGAGGTGAAGAAGGGGCATAGCCAGATCGCGTCCACGCCCAGGCTAGCGACATAGTCGAGCTTGGCAGTGACGCCGGGCAGGTCGCCAATGCCGTCGGCATTGCTGTCGAAGAAGCTGCGCGGATAGATCTGGTAAATGACCGCACCCTGCCACCAGCGGGCCAGAGCCATGAGATACCCCCAATCCGGCGATTATCGATCACCGGGCCGTGATTGGGCAACGGGAATCGGGCAATTCCGAGACAAGCGGCGAAAAGCCTCGCCGGTGTCCACATCCTGCAACACGCGCAGATAGCGGAGGCGGTGCCCGATGAAGCAGCGGACCGTGTCGGCCCGCGCGTGCGGGGTGGACCACCGCACTCCAGCAAACGGGCGGGCGGGGCGCCGCGGCCCCAGCGCAACGAGCCAGAAGCCGCCATCCTCTGCCGGTCCGAAGACCGCGTCGGCGGAGCCCAACGCACGGAAGGCGCGGGCGAGATCCTGCCGATCAGCGTCGGGGATATCGCAACCGATGATAGCGACCCTGCCCCGGCGAAAGCGAGAGACGGCACGGGTCATGCGCGCCCCGAGATCTCCGGCGCCCTGTTCGAGCCTCTTGGGGTGGAGAGGCAGTACAAAGCGGGCCCGATCGGGGGTCACGGCGAGCACGGTACGGTATCGGCGATCGGCGAGCAGGTTGCGGACCAAGCTGATCACCGTGGTACGATGGAAGCGGAGGGCGGCGAGGTCGCCTATATCGCGGGCGAGCCGGCGCTTGACCCGACCGAGGCGAGGTGCCCGGGCAAAGACGATGACGGTATCTTTCATCTGGCGGACTGCCAGTGGTGAGCATTCGGCCGCTAGCCGTAGAGTGTGACGAGCTTGCGCGGCGGGACGCCGACAAAATAGAGCGACAGGCACAACAGGTTGCGCAGAGAGCGGCGAAGCCAGCCGTCGCGCACCCATTTCTCCGCCGATGTTATCGTAGCCGCTGCGAGCGGCACGAGGCGGTGGCGGCCGAGGCGGCGGACCAGATCGACGTCCTCCATCAGCGGCCAGGGTCGCAGCCCACCGACCGCCGCCAGCAGGTCGCGGTGAATCAGCAATCCTTGGTCGCCATAGGGCAGGGCAAAAAGCCGACAGCGCCAGGCCACCAAACGCTCCAACCGCCGCGCCCGCGGGTCGGGACTGGCGAGACCGAAGCGGAAATACCCGGCAAGCCCGGGCTCCGCGGCGACGTGGGTGCGCACCGCGTCTGCCCAGCCATCGGTCAGTCGGGTGTCGGCGTGGAGGAGCAGGAGCCAGGGTTGGCGAGCGAGGGCCACACCGGCCGCGAGCTGGACGCCCCGGCCCCGTTCGGTCTGAATGACCCGCCCCCCGGCCGCGGCGCCGAGCGCGAGGGTGCCGTCCCTGCTGCCTCCATCGATGAGGATAATCTCAGCCGAGTCGGCGGTTACAGCAGCAAGGGTTCGCGGAAGCGCCGCTGCGGCGTTCAGGACCGGGATGACGACCGAGAGGGGCAGGGGCCGGGCCGCCCGGCAGGAATTCGCCACATCTGTGGAGCCGCTGCCGGTTACCGTGCGAACGGGTTCTTCTCCCCGCCGGCTTTGCCGAACATTCGGCTCCAGGCGGCTTCGCGCAGTAATCTCTGCATGTCAGCCTCCGCTCGCGCGCGTCCCGGCTGCGTAGCCGCTCGCTCGGCTGGCCTCGGCGTCTCCTTCTGGATGGTGGCCCCGGGTTTGCTTTTCTTATCTGTCATTGCCTCACCTCCCTTCTTGCAAGCCGCCCCCTATATCACGACTAGTTGCCTCGGTGCAACTCGATCGTCTGTTCTGTTGGCTGATCGTGTCACCGGACGTGCTGGCAGGAGACGGACGCCCAACAATTCGGCATGTGCCGCCCGCGAAGGAGGCAGCGCAGGAGGCCGGACCGGTCAGGCGTTAAGCAAATCTTATGAATACTCGGGTAGTCTATGTCGAGCAGGCGTTCCGGCGACGTGCTTGGCGGCGCCGGTCTCAGCGCCCGAGGGGGTTTCGAATGAGCTGCCTCGAAAATTCTTGTGATGCCGTCCGATTCGACCTTACTTTGGAACGAAACGTGGCAGCGGGCGGAAGCCCAGCCGGGCCGCTCACCGTTGCGCGTGCGCCCCATTGGTCGCCGGCGGCGGCAAAAAGTCGCCACAAATCCACCATGTGCGTTCCCTTGGTGCACTCGGAAAGCTCCGGCCTTCCGTACAGGAGGTTCGCATGACCCAGATAGCTCAGTCGGCAAAAAGTCCAACGTGCCGATCGCGTCACAGCGAAAAAAACTTAACGCGACACGGGACCGATACGCTACGCTCGCGCCCATCTTGCATATGGGTGCCTACCAACCCCCAACTATACGGAGCGACCGATGCATACGGTCGATGACCTGTTCACCACTTACGCGCGCAGCTTCGAGTTCGAACTCGCGAATCGGAGATGTCTCTGGCGGAGTATCTGGAGGCTTGTCGCGACGACCCGATGATGTACTCCACTGCGACCGAGCGCCTGCTCGCCGCGATCGGCGAGCCGGAGATGGTGGACACCTCCAAGGATGCGCGACTCGGCCGGATCTTCATGAACCGGACAATCCGGATTTACCCGGCTTTCGACGAGTTCTACGGCATGGAGGAGACGATCGAGCGGATCGTCGGGTTCCTCCGCCACGCCGCCCAGGGCCTCGAAGAGCGCAAGCAGATCATGTACCTGCTGGGGCCGGTGGGGGGCGGCAAGTCCTCGCTGGCCGAGCGCATCAAGGCGCTGATGGAAGTCCATCCGATTTATGTGCTGAAGTCAGGCGAGCAGATCAGCCCGGTGTTCGAAAGCCCGATCGGGCTGTTCCACCCCGAGCGGATGGGCGGCCTGCTGGAGGATCGCTACGGCATTCCCCGCCGGCGGCTGACGGGGCTGATGAGTCCCTGGTGCGTCAAGCGACTCGACGAGTTCGAGGGCGACATCTCGCGCTTCCGTGTGAAGCGGCTGATGCCCTCCCGGCTGCGCCAGATCGCTGTCGCCAAGACCGAGCCGGGTGATGAGAACAACCAAGACATCTCGTCGCTGGTCGGCAAGGTGGATATCCGCAAGCTGGAATTGCATGCGCAGAACGACCCGGATGCCTACAGCTATTCTGGCGGCCTGAACCGCGCCAACCAGGGCGTGCTCGAGTTCGTCGAGATGTTCAAGGCGCCGATCAAGATGCTGCACCCGCTGCTAACGGCGACACAGGAAGGCAACTACATCGGCACAGAGAATATCGGCGCCATTCCGTTCAGCGGAATCATCCTGGCCCACTCCAACGAGGCGGAGTGGCAGACCTTCAAGAACAACCGCAACAACGAAGCCTTCATCGACCGCATCTACGTGATCAAGGTACCGTACTGCCTGCGGGTGATCGAAGAGCAGAAGATCTACGAAAAGCTGGTGTCTGGCTCCGAGCTGGCAAACGCGCCCTGCGCCCCGGCGACGCTTGAGATGCTCGCCCGGTTCTCCGTGCTGACGCGGCTGCGCCGGCACGAGAACTCGACCCTCTTCGCCAAAATGCGGGTGTATGACGGCGAAAGCCTGAAGGAAACCGATCCCCGCGCGCGCAGCCTGCAGGAATACAAGGACGCTGCCGGCGTCGAAGAGGGGATGGACGGCGCATCCACGCGGTTCGCCTTCAAGGTGCTGGCGGCAACGTTCAATCACGACACCACCGAGATCGCGGCCGATCCGGTGCACCTGATGTATGTGCTGGAGCAATCGCTTCGACGTGAGCAACTGCCGGCAGAAACGGAGAAGCGCTACCTGGAGTTCATCAAGGGCGAACTGGCGCCGCGTTATGCGGAGTTCATCGGCAACGAGATCCAGAAGGCGTACCTCGAGTCCTACCACGACTATGGCCAGAACCTGTTCGATCGCTACGTGTCCTATGCTGACGCCTGGATCGAGGATGTGGACTATAAGGACCCGGACACCGGCCAGTTGCTCAATCGTGAGCTGCTCAATCAGGAGTTGACGAAGATCGAGAAGCCTGCCGGCATTGCCAATCCCAAGGACTTTCGGAACGAGGTGGTCAAGTTCAGCCTGCGGGCGCGCGCCAACAACAATGGCAAGAATCCGTCCTGGACATCCTATGAGAAAATCCGGGAGGTGATCGAGCGGCGGATGTTCTCCCAAGTGGAGGAGCTGTTGCCGGTGATCAGCTTCGGGTCGAAGAAGGATAGCGACACGGAGAAGAAGCACGACGAGTTCGTGAGCCGCATGACCGAACGGCGCTACACGGAACGGCAAGTGCGGCGGCTGGTGGAGTGGTATATGCGGGTGAAACAGGCAGGGTAACCGGAGCCCAACAGGAAGACAGGCTCATGCACATCGTTGACCGCCGCCTCAATCCCGGCGGCAAGAGCCTCGCGAATCGGCAGCGTTTCATGCGCCGGGCCAAGTCGCTGATCCGGAAGGCGGTGCACGAGAGCGCCGCCAGCCGCAGCATCAAGGACGCGGACGAAGCGGGCGAGGTCGCGTTGCCGGCGCAGGGGGTGCACGAGCCGTCGTTCCGTCGCAACGCTACCGGCGGGGCGCGCGACCATCTGTTGCCCGGCAACAAACAATATGTGGAAGGCGACACTATTCCCCGCCCGCCGAGCGGGGGCGGCGGCTCCGGATCGGAGGGCAGTCCCGATGGCGAGGGGCAGGACGATTTCCGATTCGCCCTGTCGCGGGATGAGTTCGTAGACCTGTTCCTCGAGGATTTAGAACTGCCCGACTTGGCCAAACGGCGGGTGGTGGACACCGAGAGCATGAGCTGGGAGCGCGCCGGCTATTCGGTAACCGGGTCGCCTGCCAATCTGGCGCTGATGCGGACCGTGCGGAACGGTATGGCACGGCGGATCGCGCTGCGCCGGCCGAAAGCGGACGAGCTGGAAGCGCTGCGCGAGGAGATCGCCGCGCTCCACGATGGCGATCCGCGGCGGGTCGAGTTGCAAGAGCTGCTGGATCGCAAACTGCGGCGCAGCAGCCGGATTCCGTATATTGATCCGCTGGATGTCCGCTACAGACGGTTCGAAGCACATCCCAGGCCGGTGGCCCAGGCGGTCATGTTCTGCCTGATGGACGTCTCGGGCTCGATGACCGAGCACATGAAGGACCTGGCCAAGCGGTTCTACGTGCTGCTGTACATCTTTCTGCGCCGGAAGTACAAACATGTGGAGGTGGTGTTCATCCGCCATACGCACCAAGCGGCGGAGGTGGACGAGGAGACGTTCTTCCACTCACCTGAGACCGGCGGCACCGTGGTCTCGACGGCGCTGGATGAGATGCGGCGCGTGGTGTCCGAGCGCTATAGTCCGGATGCCTGGAACATCTACGCCGCACAGGCTTCGGACGGGGATAACACCGCATCCGACAATGAGCGCACGGCGGAGTTGCTGACCAACCGCATCCTGCCGGTCTGTCAGTATTATGCCTATCTTGAAGTGGGACGCGACTCGGAGCATTTCCCGCCTGGGTTCATCCGGCGTGACAGCGACCTGTGGCAAACCTATAGTGACATCTGCCGCACCGGCGTGCCCATGGCAATGCGCAAGGTAAGTCATCGGCGCGACATCTATCCGGTCTTCCGCGAGTTGTTTGCGCGAAGAGACGTCTCTGCCGGGGCCGAAAGCTCATGAACTACATCAACCTCAACGCTCCGCGCCCGTTGTTCGAAGGCGCCGACTGGGAATTCTCCACCATCCAGCGCGCGCATGATGCAATCGAAGCGATCGCGCTGGGCGAAATGGGACTGAACATCTATCCGAACCAGATCGAGGTGATCGGCACCGAGCAAATGCTCGATGCCTATTCCTCGATCGGAATGCCGCTATTCTACAAGCACTGGTCATTCGGCAAGCATTTCGCCCGCAACGAGGCGATGTATCACGCCGGCATGCAGGGCCTAGCGTATGAAATCGTCATCAACTCCAACCCGTGCATCTCCTACATCATGGAGGAGAACACGGCGACCCTGCAGACGCTGGTGATTGCCCACGCCGCGTTCGGACACAACCATTTTTTCAGGAACAACTACCTGTTCCGGCAATGGACGGATGCCGACGGCATCCTGGATTATCTGGAATTCGCCAAGGGCTACATCACCGATTGCGAGGAGCGGTATGGGGAGGCGGCGGTCGAGCGACTGCTTGATTCCGCCCACGCTCTCATGAGTCACGGTGTGCATCGTTATCCACGCCGACGTGCGGCCGATCTACGCTCGGAGGAGCGGCGGGCACGGGAACGACGTGCGTATGAAGAGCAGGTGTTCAACGATCTTTGGCGGACCCTGCCGGATAAGCAATCCGGCAAGCCCGACAACTCGGCCGATGAGAGGCGGCGCGCGTTGCTGCAACTTCCCCAGGAGAACGTGCTCTATTTCCTGGAGAAGACGGCCCCGCGGCTGCAGCCGTGGCAGCGTGAAGTGCTGCGCATTGTGCGGCAGATCGCGCAGTATTTCTATCCGCAGACCCAGACCAAGATCATGAACGAAGGCTGCGCTACCTTCGTGCACTACAAGATCATGAACCGGCTGCATGCCAAGGGCCTACTGACAGACGGCGCGATGGTCGAGTTCCTGCGCAGCCACACCAATGTGGTGTTCCAGCCGGAGTTCGACGATCCCCGCTATGGCGGCATCAACCCATATGCGCTCGGCTTCGCCATGATGCAGGATATCGAGCGCATCTGCACCGAGCCCACCGCTGAAGACGAGCAGTGGTTCCCGAATATTGCCGGCAGCGGCGATGCAATGGCGGTGCTGCGTGATTGCTGGGCCAACTACCGCGACGAGAGCTTCATCCTGCAGTTCCTAAGCCCAAGGCTGATCCGCCAGCTCGGACTGTTCCATGTGCTGGACGATGCGAACGAACCGCACCTGACGGTGGAAGCAATCCACGATGAGCGTGGCTATCGGAAGATCCAGCGCGCGCTGGCGCGCCAGTACGACATCGCCTGGACTTTGCCCGACATACAGGTGATGGACGTCAACCTAGAGGGCGACCGGCGGCTGATTCTCCATCATAGCGCGCTGAACCGCGTGTTGCTCGAGGAACGCGATGCGCGCCAGGTACTACAGCATTTAGCTGATCTCTGGGGCTATGACGTGTTGCTGAAGGAGATCGATCCGGCCAGCGACTCGGTGCTGAAGGAGCATGCGGCAAGCCCGCGGCCGGGGATTTTGCAACCCGCCTGAATCGCTTCAACGCTTTAAAGCGGGTTCGGGCCGACGATTTCCCAGCGGTGATGCTCGAAGAGTTTGGTGCGTTCGTCGTCGTTGATGGGGCGGCGCTCCGAGAGTGCCTCAATAAGGCCTCCCGCAGCGGCGGGAGTGTAGAGAAACAGGACGCGCCCGGTTTCCTTACCTGTATTCTTCCAGGCATGCGGGACATCGCGCGGCAGGAACGCGCAGGTGCCGGGTCCGCCGGCGGTGACTTCGTCGCCTATCTTAAAGGTGAACTCGCCGGCTAGCACCCAGGCGATCTCGTCGCTGTCGTGGTGGAGATGATGGAGGCTCGTGGTGCCGGCCGGCAAAGTCTCCTCGAAAATCATAATGCTCCCATCCGTCTCGCGCCCGAGGAGCTTTAAAGCAAAGGACGGCCAGGTGTCGGCGAGTCGAAATGCTTGCCGCCGCCCGCGGGAACAACGAAGCCTTTGGCTACGCTCACGTCTGTGTTCCTCCCTTGTAGCAAGTACCGAGGATACCACCAATTACCCCAGGGACGCTCCGCCGGATAGCACCTTCCCGGTGGCGCCGCTCATTTCTCCCAGTTTCGCGCCCGCCGCGACTTTCGCTTGCGACGCCAGCCCACGCTCCTGCCGGGCGATCGCCTCGCGGGCCTCGGCTTCCGCTTCATGCGGCCCCAGGATCAGCACGCCGCTTTCGTCACACAGCACCGCGTCGCCGGGCATCACGACGGCACCGCCGACGGACACCGGATGGTTTAGCCGGCCACCGAGGTCGTAGAGCCGCGTGGTGATCGGGGCCAGGCCGCGACACCAGATCGGAAACTCCGAGGCCGTGATTTCTTCCAAGTCGGTGCACGGCCCATCGACCACTCCTGCCTTGGCGCCGGCCGCTTTCGCCGCCACGGTCACCCCGCCGCCCCAGCAGGCATGGCGGTCATCGCCGAGCCGATCCACCACCAGGATATCGCCGGGCCGTAACAGGCCGAGCGCATGGTGCAGCAAAGTCGAAGTCGGGTCCCGGAATGGCAAGCGTCACCGCGGTACCGGCAACACGCCGGCCGGGCAACAGCGCGTGGATGCGACGCTCGCAGAACCCCCAATGACGCCAATGGCCTACCGTGGCGGTCTCGGTCTTTTCCAACAGCATTACCACCTCGGCACTGATCTGCGCCGGCATCGGGTCGATTTCGTATTTGGCCATCCTCTCTCTCCTGACCTCAGGCGGGACGTGTCGCAAGATGCTCGGGCAAGACCAGCGGCCGTTCGGGATGCACGAACAGCCACAGCACGGCGCCGCAGAGACCGGCGAGTGCGATGCCCAGCAACGCACCCGACCAGCCGCCTGTCCATTGGACCAACAGCGCCGTCAGCACAGGACCCACGAAGCCCGACGAATTGCCGAGGAAATTCGTCCAGCCGGTAACGATCCCGGTCGCCGCTCCGCCAATATCCTGGCATGACGACCAGATGGAGACCTGCGTCAGGCCGATCGCGCCGAGCGAGACGCAGAGCAACGCCATCATCAGCGGAATGTTTGTGGTCTCGGCGGCCAGGATCAACCCACCCGCGCTCACGACGAAGCCGGCGATGGCGGCCGGCACGCGGGCGCGCCAGGGCGATCCGGTCGCCTGCAGCACGCGATCGGCGATGCCTCCGGAGATGAACACCATGCAGAACAACGCCACCCACGGCAGGGAGGCGAAAATGCCCATCGATTTCAGCGAGAAATGCCGCTCCTGCACCAGATAGGTCGGCAGCCACGAGGTGTAGAAGCTCTGGATCAAAATCAGGAAGAAATACTGCACGCCCACGGCCCAGAACTGTGACGAGCGGAACAGGAACGGCATCGCACCGCGCGGCGTGGCGGGCGGCTCGGGTTCACGTTCGGCGAGGATAAGGACCGCTTCTTCGCGTGAGACGCGCGGATGCGAACTCGGTTCATCGCGGAAGAACACCCACCACGCGATGCCCAGCAAAACCCCGATCAGCCCGAAAGCGTAGAACACAAAGCGCCAGCCGAAGCTCAGCATCACGGCGGTGGTGATCGGCGCGGCAATGATGGGGCCAAGATACAGGCCGCCCAGCAGCACGGAGTTACCTTTTGCGCGCTCGCGCCGCGGGAACCAACGGCGCAGCGCGAGCACCGAGGCGGGCCAATCCGCCGACTGCCCGACGCCGAGGGCGGCGCGGATGCCGATGAACGAGGCGAGGTTGAACCCCAGCGGCGTCGCGGCCGTCAGCGCCGACCACAGCAGGTTCGCCCAATAGAGAGCCCGGCGCGGCCCAATGCGCTCAGCGAGCCAGCCGGCGGGCACCTGCAGAGAGGCATAGGTCCAGGAGAAACTGGTGAGGATCAATGACATCTCCACCAGCGAGAAACCGTATTCCTTCTGGACCACCGGCGCGGCGACAACGATCGCGGTGCGGTCGAGCGACATCACGAAGGTGATCGGCCCGATCAGCAGCCAGACCATCCACCAGCGGAATCGGCCGACCGGCATATCAGTTCTCCTGTTCCAGCACGGCCTGCGCCGCCTCCAGCGCTGTCCGCCGCTCCGCATCCACCTCGGGGAAGCGCAGGTCCAATGCCATCAGAGCCTCTATCATCGCCGCAACCACCACCAGATGCGTGAACCATTTATGGTCCGCCGGCACAACAAACCATGGCGCATGGGGCGCGGCGGTGGCGGCGATCGCAGCTTCGTACGCGTGTTGATACTCGTCCCAGAAGCCGCGTTCGCGAGCATCCGCGGCGCTGAACTTCCAGTTCTTATCCGCTTCCTCCAGCCGGGAGAGGAAGCGCCGGCGCTGCTCCTCCTTGGAGACGTTCAGGAAGAACTTCAGCACCACGATACCTTGGCGGGACAGGTAACGCTCGAAATCAGCGATCGCTTCGAGCCGTTGGTCCCATAGTTTCTTGCCCACGAGAGCCTCGGGCATATTCTGATGAGTGAGCAGCTCCGGGTGCACCCGCACGACGAGGACTTCCTCGTAATAACTGCGGTTGAAGATGCCGATCCGGCCTCGGGCCGGCAACGCGCGCATCGACCGCCAGAAGAAGTCATGCGCCAGCTCCTCCGGCCCCGGGGCTTTGAAGCTCGTTACCTGTACTCCTTGCGGGTTCACGCCGGTGAAAACGTGCTTGATGGTGCCGTCTTTGCCAGCCGCATCCATGGCCTGGAACACGCAGACCAGCGCCCAAGTGCTCTGGGCGTATAGTTTGGCCTGCAACTCAGTAAGCTGCTTCACCCCATTCGCCAAAAGCTGGTTCACCTGGCTGCGGTCGATCACCTGCCCGGCGGTATCAGCCGGATCGTAGTGCTTGAGCCTGAAATTCTTGCCATCGGTGACCCGATAGCGATCGAGCACCTTGCGCACCAACTTTGGCGGTACTTTCAGGCTGGGTGCGTCATCGGCATGGGCGTCCATCGCGGCACTATGGACGCTTACTCGGGCAGGCGGAAGCGCACCGACACGGGGCAATGGTCCGACAGCCGTTCTTTCCACTCTTCGCCGGTTTCGCGAAAGACGAGCACGTGCAGGGTCGGCCGTTCCAGCCAGTCCGCGGCTGCACCACCGGCAATGATATGGTCGATGAAGTGCTCACCGCCCCAGCACGGACTCGCCAAACCGTCCGTGGCACGCGCCAGTGGCGCGGCTTGCCGCAGCGCTGTCCAGAGCTGGTCATCGCCGTCCATCCAGCGGTTGAAATCGCCCATGACGATGAACGGAACACCTTCGGCGTGGCGTTCGGCGATCCAGTCGGCAAGCGGGGGGACCTGACGGCTGAGCTCACGACAGGCGCGACGTTCGCTGTGCTTCAGCGGCGATTCCCGGCAGCCGGTCTTGAGATGCACCGCAAGGATGCGCAGGTCCCCATTGGTGAGATGCAAGGTCACGTCGGCACCGCTGCGCAAGTGCAGTGGTCTGGGATCCAGTGAAACCACGTCCGGATTGTCGGTAAACGGGATACCCTGCCGGATCACCAACCCGACGCGCTGCACCACGTCGTCGTCGGTCATGTGGATCACATAGCGGTCCGGGGGGAAGATGCGCGCGGCGATCGCCGGGCCATCCACTTCCTGGATCGCCACCACATCGGCGTTCAGCTCGGCCGCGTATCGGGCCAGCCGCGCGACATCTTCCGGGCGTTTGGGCTCCACATCCACCGGCAGCTCGGAGTCGCCGGCGGGCCGGGCGGTCAGCCATTCCAGGTTCCAGGTGGCCAGCTTGAGCTCCGCGGCCTTCGCCGGCGCGGTCAGCAACAGGCAGAGGAACGTGAGGCTACGCCACCATGCCTTCATGCAGCTTGGCCTAGCAGCGCCGCCCTAACGGGGCATTACTGCGGTGCGGGAACGATGACTGACAGGTCGGTGTCGCCGGTCGGCTCGCCGCAGGCGGTGATCAGGGCGTGTGCCTGGCCGCGATGATGAGTTTGGTGATTGAAGAAATGCGTCACCACAAAGACGCGCGGCCGGCGTCTTTCCTGTTGCGCGGCGCCACTGAAATAAACGCAGTCCTCGGCCAGCCAGTCTTCATCCACCCCCCCGGCCCAGTCCTCGATGCGCCTGTCCGCCTCCACGCGTTGCGCGGCTAGCCTGTCAAAGTCCTCGATCATGCCGGCGCTTTGCTGCATCGGCACATCCGGACGTGTCCAGCCGTCGAAGCGGGCCATCCAGACGGTGTCGCCCCAGAGCAGATGCACCAGCGTACCGTGGATCGAGCCCCAGAAGGCGCCGCGATCGGCTCGGCGCTCGGCGTCCGGGATGCGGGCAGCGGCCGTATAGAGCCGCCGGTTCATTTCGGTGTTGTAGGCTGCCATTGTGCGCACATAGGATGGGGTAATCATGGTTCTCCTCCGTGTCGGAAGCGACGGGGTCACGCTCGGGACAGACCAGATTTTATACGGGTTGGAAATTCAAGCCATCTTTCATCCCTGCTGGACCGCATGGCGGCGGGCGAGGAGGTGGTTATCACGAAGTACGGACGTCCCGTTGCCCGGCTCGTCCCCGCAAAGCATGTGGATAAAGCGCGCGCGCATTCCGGCTTTCGCGCAGCTCAGAGCCTTGCGCAGGGGGACGACGCTCCGCGGCCTGCCCTGGAAGGAACTGCGTAACGACGGAGGGCTGTGAGCGGCGGTAACTAGCGGCTTGATTCACTGCGCGACATAGCGTTTCTTGCGCCGCAACTCGCAGGGGAGATGACGCTTGGCTTCCACCACGACCGCCGGCCCGCCAGGCCATCCCGATCATCCGGGGGAAACCCGCCGCGACTTCCTGAACCTGCTCACCGGTTCTTTCGCGGGGCTCGGGTCCATTGCCATTGCCTGGGCGATGGTCGAACTCGATGAATCCCTCGGCCGATGTGATCGCCGCCGGAGCGCCGATGGACCTCGACATCAGCAAGATCGAGCCCGGCCAGCAGTTGATCGTACGCTGGCGTGGCGACCCGATTCTGGTGGTCCATCGCACGCCGGAGGCGCTGAAGAGCTTGCAGACCCCGGCTATCGTCAACCTGCTGTCCGATCCGGATTCGACGGTGCGGCAGCAGCCCGAGTACGCCGACAACTGGCACCGCTCGATCCACCCGGAGTACGCGGTGCTGGTCGGCATCTGCACGCATCTCGGCTGCCTGCCGCTCTATCTGCCAACACCGAACGCGACGGACCCGGTTGCGAACTGGCCGGGAGGCTATTTCTGCCCCTGCCACGGTTCCAAATACGATCTCGCCGGTCGTGTGTGGAAGAACGTGCCAGCGCCGTACAACCTGCCGGTGCCGCCGTATCAGTTCCCGGACGCCAAGACACTACGCATCGGCGAAAATCCGACCGGCCAGGTATGGGAGCTCAGCGAGGTGGTGCAGCTTTAGCGGCCTTGCTCAACGCAGCCGGTCGCAGAAGGCGGCGATCCGCCGGCAACCCTCGGCGAGCGATGCGTCGTCCGTGGCGGTGCTGATCCGGATATACGGGCTCATGCCATAAGAGGCGCCGTGCACCACGCCGACATGCGCTTCCTCCAGCAGGGCCATCGCGACATCTTCGTCGGTCGCGAGCCGCCGTCCGCCCGGCGTGGTCTTGCCCAGGCAGCCGGCGACATTGGGGAACAGATAGAACGCGCCTTCCGGCTTGTGGCAGTTCATGCCGCGGCAGGCGGTGATGACCTCCACGGCCATGTCGCGCCGACGCTGATAGGCGGCGACCATCTCGGCCACGCTTTCCTGCGGGCCGTCCAGCGCCGCCGCCGCCGCCGCCTGGCCGACGGTGGACACCCCCGCCGTCACCTGCCCCTGCATGTTCACCATGGCGCGGATCAGCGGACGCGGACCGCCGGCGAAACCGATCCGCCAGCCGGTCATGGCATAGGTCTTCGACACGCCACTGACCGTCACCGTGCGTTCGCGCAGTTCCGGCGCCACCGCGGCGATGGTGGCGTGACGGAACCCGTCATAGACGAGATGTTCGTACATATCATCGGACAGGATCCAGACATGCGGGTGCCTGGCCATCACAGCGGCGATGGCACGCAGTTCTTCCTGCGTGCATGACGCGCCGGTGGGATTGTTGGGGTTGTTCAGCACCAGGAACTTCGTGCGCGCGGTGATCGCGGCGTCGATATCCTCCGGCCGCGGCTTGAAGCCGTTGTTCTGCGGACAGGGCACAAACACCGGCTCGCCGCCCAGGAACCGCGTCATCAGCGGATAAGCGTTCCAGGACGGCACCGGGATCACCACCTCGTCGCCCGGATCGACGGTGGCGGCGAGGGCGTTGAAGATGCACTGCTTGCCGCCGTTGGAAACGGCGACCTCTTCATAGGCGAAGTCGAGTCCGCTGTCGCGCTGGAACTTGCGCTGGATCGCCTCCTTCAGCGCGCGCGTGCCGTCCTGGGGCGGATACTTCGTGTCCCCGCGCAACGCCGCCTGATACCCGGCCTCGATCGCGTGGCGCGGACTGGCGAAATCCGGCTCGCCGATGGTCAGCGCGACGACATCGACGCCTTTGGCGCGCAGCTCGCGCGCACGCATGGTCATCGCCACGCTGGCCGAGACCTTCACCCGGTCGAGGCGCTCGGCGAGTGCCGGCATTCAGGCGAGGCCCTGGCAGAACCGCTGGATCCGCCGGCACGCCTCGGTCAGGCTTTCCGTATCGGTCGCGTAGCTGATGCGGAAATGGCCCGGATAGCAGAAGGCGGCGCCGTGCACGGCGGCGACGTTTTCTTCCTCAAGCAGCGCGGTCACGAAGGCCTCGTCGCCGTCGATCCGCGTGCCGCCGCGCGAGGTCTTGCCGATACAGCCATGGATCGCCGGAAACACATAGAACGCGCCTTCCGGCCTGTGGCAGGTGATGCCGGGCGCGGCGTTCAGCATCTCCACCACGATGTTGCGCCGCTGTTGGTAAACATCCCGCATGGCACGGATCGACTCCTGCGGTCCGGTCAGCGCCTCGATCGCCGCGGCCTGGCTGATCGAGGAGGGGTTGGAGGTGGATTGGCTCTGCAGCTTGTCCATCGCCTTGATGAGCCCGATGGGCGCGCCGGCGAAACCGATGCGCCAGCCGGTCATGGCGTAGGATTTGGAGCAGCCGTTCATGGTGATGGTGCGCTCGCGCAGCCGCGGTTCAACTTCCAGCACCGTGGCGGGCTTGAACCCGTCATAGGCGAGCTTCTCGTAGATATCGTCGGTGAACACCCAGACCTCGGGGTGGCGCAGCAGCACGTCGCAGATCGGCCGCAGCTCCGCCGCGCTGTAGGCGGCGCCGGTCGGGTTGCAGGGGTTGTTGAGCATGAACCACTTGGTGCGGGGCGTGATCGCGGCTTCCAGGTCTTCGGCGCGCAGCTTGAAGCCGTGGTTCTGCCCGCACGGGACCAGCACCGGCTTGCCATCCGCGAGGGCGACGATATCGGGATAGCTGACCCAGCACGGGCTGGGGATGATCGCCTCCTCGCCCGGGTTGAGCGTTGCCAGCATGGCGTTGAAGATCACCTGCTTGCCGCCGGTGGAGACGATGATCTCCTCCGGCTTGTAGTCGATGCCGGAATCGCGCCGGAATTTTTCCGCGACCGCCCGGCGCAGCGCCGGCGTGCCGGCCACATCGGTGTATTTGGTTTCGCCTGCCTCGATGGCGCGGATCGCGGCGTCCTTGACATTGCGCGGCGTGTCGAAATCGGGCTCGCCGGCGGACAGGCTGATCACGTCGCGCCCGGCGGCCTGGAGTTGGCGCGCCTTGGTGGAGATGGCGATGGTCAGGCTGGGGCTGATACGGTCCAGGCGGTCTGCGGTCAGTTTCATCGGATCACTCGGGTAAGGATCGTGGCGGACCCTACTCAAGCCGCTCGCCGCCGGCAATCTCGGTACAGCAGCCGCCGGTCTGGATGCAGCGCTTGTATTGCGCAGCCCCTGGCCGCTCAGTCTGCACACATCGACACCGTCGAACTCGATCTGACTGCCATCCGGCTCGACCAGGCGCACCAGGGCGCGCGCGAGGTGAACTTGCCGCAGCCGGACTCTCCCACCACAGCGAGGGTCTTGCCGCGCTCGATCGTCAAGGTCACGCCGTCGAGGGCGCGAACCGTCGGTCGTTCCTGTCCGCGCAGCGCCGTCGGCAGGCTCTGGCGGGCGGGACAGTCATGCCTCAGATCATCCACGCGCAGGGGGGCATCATGCCAGCGCCGCCGACTGCACAGCTTCGCTGCGGAAACAGGCTTCGCGATGCGTCGGTTCCGAATCGTCCAATGCCGGTTCGGCGGTGTGTCAGAACGGCAGGAAAGGGCGGATGTGGGTCAGGCTGGAACGTTACCGACGCAACTGGCGAGTCTGGTGGAGGGTATGCGGCAGATGGGATTCCGCAGGATGGTGCCGGACGGGTACGCCTCGCGATCGTCGCGGCATTCTACCATCCCGCGGACGAGGCTTTCAGCTTCGAGGCATTGTTCACCGGCATGAAGCGGCGCGGCTTCATTATCTTCCGGGACGCCTTGCGTTGGCGGGCACTTTTCGCATCGGCTGCATGGGCAACGTAACCGAACAGGACATGACCGAAGCATTGGATGCCGTTGCGGACACGCTGAAGTAGATGGGGATAAGCGGCGTGGGGCGCCTCGCCCCCGCGGCGGATTAGCACGACCGCTTCTGGTGGCCATCTCGATCGACTGGCACTACATCTCTACTGTAGGTGCAGGTGTAAAAACTGATTGAAGTCACTGTGCTCATAATCTGCGAAGGGCTCCCCGTTGACGAAACCGCGCCTGCGATACAATGCGAGCGCCGGTTCGAACTCAGGCCCGGTGCCGGTTTCGAGGCTCAGCCGGTGTAAGCCACGTCGCCGCGCCTCTTGGATAATGTGTCCAAGCAGTGCTGCTGCGACACCGCGCCGGAGGTAATCCGGATGGGTGCGCATAGATTTTACTTCACCCGATAGGGCGTCAAGCTGTTTCAGCGCGCCAATTCCGCAGATCTCGTCCCCTTCCCATAAACTCCAGACGGTCACGTCTGGCGATTTCAAACCCGAGAGGTCGAGCGCAAAAACATGGCCTGGTGGCGAGTTGGCGTGCATTCCCGTCAGGTGCAGGCGCAACAGGGATTGGGTCGCAGCGCTCGAAAGATCGTCCCTCCGAATTTCCAAATTTTTCTCCCTTCGGGGCGGTAACACGAACAGCCTCTAGTGTTGCGCCAGTAGCGCCGCGGCACGGTCGGCCAGCTCCAGGACGGTCCAGGCGCCTCGCTGCCAAGGCGGCTAGACAGGGCACGAGCAGGGCGACAAAATTGCCCGATGCGGTGCCTGCCATTCGTCCTCGCCTGCCAGACCGAGCTGACGCGCGCCGCCCGGGCAGCGGCTGAGGATCCGGAACGGCGGCTACTATGCGTCGTTTGCGGCGGACGCATCCTAATCCGGCCGGAAAAGCCCGAGCAGACAATACGCTGCCCGCATTGCTGGCGCCGGCAACGCATCACAACCGAGCAAACTTCGCCCTGGCGGTTGTCCGAGAGCGCCGTATCGGCGCTCCGGCGGACCCGCCGCTGGGCCCGAACTGCCTAGCGCGGCGTTAGCACCATCACCATCTGGCGGTTTTCCATGCGCGGCATCTGCTCCACCTTGGAGAGCGGATCCATCTCGGTGCGGATCCGCTCGAGCACACGGACACCGATCTCCTGGTGCGCCATCTCGCGGCCGCGGAAGCGCAGCGTCACCTTGACCTTGTCGCCCTCCTCGATGAACGACTTCATGGCGCGCATTTTCACCTGATAGTCGTTTTCATCGATATTGGGGCGGACTTTGATCTCCTTGATCTCGATGACCTTCTGCTTCTTCCTGGCTTCGTTCTTCTTCTTCTGTTGCTCATATTTGAACTTGCCGAAATCGACGATCTTTGCAACCGGCGGGTCGGCGTTCGGGCTGATCTCCAGCAGGTCGAGCCCGACACCGAAGGCCCGGTTCAGCGCCTCGCGGGTGGTCATCACCCCCTGCATCTCGCCATCCTGATCGATCAACCGCACTTGCGGTACTCGGATCTCCTCATTCACGCGTGGCCCGTCACGGGTTGGTGGAGCGGGCAGTGGTCCTCGTGCTATGGTCTTCTCCTATCGTTGTTTCTCGGGTTTGATAGCCAGAGCGGAGTTTGGCCGGGTTGCGGCGAAATTAGCAAGACATTGCTGCTTCAACGCCCGGGACTCTGCTTGACTTCAGATCGGGAGGTGTCGCCTCGACCGCAAGGCGGGCCACCGCGTCATGCAAAGAAAGCACCTCCTGCGCCTCCACCCCCAGCCGCCGCAGCGCCACGGTGCGGTTCTCCGCCTCTCGCCGGCCGACCACGGCCAGCACCGGCACATGCGCCAAGCTGTGTTCGCGCACCTTGGCGTTGATCTTCTGGTTCGATAGGTCGAGTTTCGCCACCAGCCCGGTGCGTCGCAGCATCTCCGCCACCTCGCCCGCATAGGCGTCGGCATCCGATACGATCGTCGCCACGACCACCTGAACCGGCGCGAGCCAGAGCGGGAAGCGGCCGGCATAGTGCTCGATCAGCATGCCGAGGAAGCGCTCGAAACTGCCCAGGATGGCGCGATGCAGCATGACCGGGCGATGCCGCTGGCCGTCCTCGCCCACGTATTCGGCGTCGAGCCGTTCGGGCATGTTGAAATCGACCTGCAACGTGCCGCATTGCCAGTCCCGGCCGATCGCGTCACGCAGCACGAATTCAAGCTTCGGCCCGTAGAACGCCCCTTCGCCGGGGTTCAACTCGTATTTCACTCCGGCGATGGCGCAGGCCTCCCGCAGCGCTGACTTCCGCGTGGTCCCATACCGCGTCGGAGCCTGTGCGCTCCGCCGGGCGGTCGGCGAATTTCACCTGGAACTCGGGGAAGCCGAAATCGCGGTAGATCGACGACAGCAAGTCGACGAATCGCGCTGTTTCGGAGGCGATCTGCGCCTCGGTGCAGAAGATATGCGCATCGTCCTGGGTGAACGCACGCACCCGCATGAGGCCGTGCAACGCGCCCGACGGCTCGTAGCGATGGCAGGAGCCGAACTCGGCCAGGCGCAGCGGCAGTTCGCGATAACTGCGGATGCCCTGACGGAATATCTGCACATGGCAAGGGCAGTTCATCGGCTTCAGCGCGAGGACCCTGATCCTCGTCCTCCACCTGGGCGATGAACATATGCTCGCGGAACTTCTCCCAGTGGCCCGAAGCGATCCCAGAGCGAGCGGTCCACCAGTTGCGGTGTGCGCACCTCCTGGTAGCCGCCCGCATCCAGCCGGCGGCGCATATAGTCTTCGGCGATGCGATAGAGGCGCCAGCCCTTCGGGTGCCAGAAGATGCTGCCCGCTGCTTCCTCCTGGAGATGGAACAGGTCCATCTCCTTGCCGATCCGGCGATGGTCGCGCCGCTCCGCTTCCGCCAGCATATGCAGATAGGCGTCCAGCTCCTTCTGGTCGCGCCAGGCGGTGCCGTAGATGCGGCTCAGCATGGCGTTGCGGTGATCGCCCCGCCAATAGGCGCCCGCCACCTTCATCAGCTTGAACGCCGAGCCGACATCGCCGGTGGTGCGCATATGCGGCCCGCGGCAGAGATCGATCCAGTCGCCTTGCGAATAGAGGCTGATCTTCTCGTCGCGCGGCAGATCCTGGATGATCTCCGCTTTGTATTTTTCGCCCTTGGTCTTTGAAGAACTCGATCGCCTCCTCGCGCTCCATCACGCTGCGCCGGAACGGCGCGCCGCGGGCGATGATCTCGCGCATCTTCGCCTCGATGGCGGGGAAGTCCTCCGGGGTGAAGGGCTGGTTGCGGGCGAAATCGTAATAGAACCCGTTCTCGATCGGCGGGCCGATGGTGACCTGGGTGCCGGGATAGAGCGCCTGCACGGCTTCGGCGAGCACATGCGCGCAGTCGTGGCGGATCATCTCCAGCGCTTCCGGGTCGCGGCGAGTGACGAAGACTACCGCCGCATCGCGGTCGATCTCGGTGGCGAGATCGACCAGCCTGCCGTCGAGCTTCATCGCCAGCGCAGCGCGGGCGAGACCGGGGCCGATCGCCTCGCGCCACCTCCGTGCCCGTCACCGGGCCGTCGAAGCGGCGCACGGATCCGTCGGGCAGGGTAATGGCAGGCATCGGCGAGGACCTTCCTGGGTTTGAAGGGCGGTCTATGGCGTCAAGAGCCCGCCGCCGCAACCCCGAAACGAGCAGGCATGCCGAGCAACGTGCGATAGATGTCCAACGTCGCGTCCTGCATGGCCGCGGTGGTGGTGCAGGCGAGCACGCCAGCGCGAGCGGCCGCGCCGATCCCGGCGCCGCTGCTGGCGGCATCGCCAGTACCTGCTCGATCATTGCGGCCAGCGCGCCGGGATCGCCGGGCGGGACGCGCCAGCCGGTCACGCCGTGTTCCACCGTCTCCGCCGGCCCGCCGAGATCGGCGGCGATCACCGGCCGCTGCCATCGCCTGCGCCTCGATCACCACGCGGCCGAACGCTTCGGGGGCCGTCGAGGCGTGCACCACCACATCGGCCAGGGTCAGCGCGGCCGGCATGTCGTCACACTCGCCGGGGAAACGCACCCGCCCGGCAATGCCCAGGCGTTCGGCCAGACGTCGCAGCCGCGCTCCGCTGCCCTGATCGGCGCCGAGAAGCACGGCGGTCACATCGCGGCGGGAGAGGCGCGCGATCGCATCCAGCAGCACTGTCTGACCTTTCCAGCCGGTCAGCCGCCCGGGCAGCATGACGACCGGAGCACTGGAAGGGAGTTTCCAGTCGGCTGTCAGCCGCGCCGTGCGCTCCGGGGCAATGGCGGCGGGGTCGAACACAGACGGGTCGATGCCGCGCGGGATGATCCGGATACGTGCCGGATCCACGCCATGCCGGTCGGCAACCAAGCCGGCGATGAACCGGCTGGCGGCGATCACCATCTCGCCTTTCGCCATCACCGCGTTGTAGCGGCGCTTGAAGGGCAGATCCTCGCCATAGGCGCCGTGATACGTCGTCACGAAATGCACCCCGGTCCACCGGGCGGCGATCAAGGCCGACCATCCCGGCGCGCGCGAGCGGGCATGCACGATGTCCACCCCTGCCGTCCGGATCAATGAAGCGAGACGGCCCGCATTGCGGCACATGGTGACCGGGCTCTTCGTGGTGAGCGGCAGCGCGATGTGCCGACCGCCGGCTCGCTCGATGGCAGCCACCAGGGGTCCGCCGGCACTCGCGACCAGGGCCGTCCAGCCGGCCTGCGCGATTGCCTCGGTCATCTCGACAGTGCTGCGCTCGACACCGCCGGTAATCAGCGCCGGCAATGCCTGGAGAACGACAGGATGCTTTCCGGGCCGCGCAGTCGTTTCAGGCACTCTCGAGCTTTTTCCACGGCGCAGTTGACCGTCGCTCGTATATGGCAGACAGACATAACCATCCACCCTGCAAGCCGGCATCCGAGGTGAAGGGATAGCCGCCATGCTCCGTGCCGCGTGCCTGCTGACAGGCGTAATCGCACTCTCGGCCCCGTTCGCCCGCGCGGGCCAACCGCTGGTGCTCTTAGCGCCCGGTATTCCGGGTGATGGCCACCCCAGTCTTTCCCTGGGCCGCGTCGGTCCGAACCCATGTCCCGGCGGACTCTGCTACCCCGACCCGCACAGCAACCTGTTCTATTTCATGACCAAGGGCACTCGCCCGATCGAACCGGTTCCTGGTCTTGTGCTGAAGATCCCCCTCAATACGCCTTAGGCGGCTGCAGCAGGCTGCTGAGCGTCGCCGAGACTTAGCTCATGCTCCTCCGCTTGCCGGCCGAATCTACCTTTGTTACGTTGCACGGGCGATGGGACAGGGGGAGAATTTCCATGCGCGCGCCTCCCTACGACCCGAATGACCGCCGCAAAACGGTCAGCATCACACTCAAGGCGAACCTCGCCACGAACGCGACAGCGGCCCACCTCCGAAGTGCAGTTGGATCCCTGCCACCCTATCGCGCCGATCTCACACGTACCTTGGACCGGATCTTCTTCGGGCTCTGAACGCGGATGGACGAAACCGGCCGTTTGGACCGCGGCGACGGTATCGAGCTGGCCTGGGCGAGAACCGCCGGTCGAAGCCCAGCCGTCGTCTTCCTACCCGGTTTTCGCAGCGACATGGGCGGTGACAAGGCGACGTATCTCGCCCGGTTCTGCGCCGAGCGGGGCCAAGCCATGCTGCGCTTTGACTATGCGGGCCACGGCGTCAGTGACGGCCGCTTCGAGGATGGGACCATCGGCGCTTGGGCCACCGACGCGCTCGCCATCATCGACCGGCTGACCGAGGGCGCGCTGGTGCTGGTCGGCTCGTCGATGGGCGGCTGGATCGCGCTGCTGGCCGTGCTCGCGCGCCCGGCTCGCATGGCCGGGCTGATCGGCATCGCCGCCGCGCCCGACTTCACCGAGACGCTGATGTGGAACTCAATGATGCCCGCGGAGCGCGAGCGGCTGCTGCGGGAGGGCGTCCTGTACGCTCCCAGCGAATATGGCGGTCCCTACCCGATCACGCGCACACTGATCGAGGACGGCCGCAACCATCTCCTGCTCGGTGCGCCGATTCCCCTCACCTGCCCTGTCCGCCTGCTACACGGTGTGCGGGACCGCGACGTGCCGTGGGAAACCAGCCTGCGCATCGCCGAGCGTGTCATCGGCGAGGACGTGCGCATCACACTGGTGAAGGACGGCGACCACCGCCTGTCACGCCCGACCGACCTGGCTCTGCTGGGCGATACCCTCGCGGCACTCCTCCGCCAGGATCGCGGGTAGGCCTTCGCGATAGCTTGGGTAACGCCAGGCGATGCCGAGAGCCGCCTTTGAAGCGGCGCTGCTGACGCGGCGGTTCTCCGCCCAGAAGCTGCGCGCCGTTGCGCGCATGGTCTTCCAGGCCTGGTCGAACTCCACGGGGGGCGGCGTGTCGCAGCCGAGCAGACGCGCGGCCTCGGCGAGCACGGCGGCGGGCTCCGCCGGCTCGTCATCGGCAAGGTTCAGGACGCGCAGTCCCTGGCGCTCTTGCGCTATGGCGGCGAGTACGGCCTGGACGATGTCGTGAAGATGGATACGACCGAAGATATGGGCGGGACGAATAATGCAGCGGGCCTGGCCGCCGCGCACCTGGTCCAGGGCCGAGCGGCCCGGACCGTAGATGGCCGCGAGGCGGAACAAATCGACGGCCCGATCCCGAGCCAGATGCGCCCATTCGCGCTCCGCTGCCAGTCGCCGGCGAGACCGCTCGGAACAGGGGGCAGGCACGGTCTGCTCAGTGACCCAGGCGCCACCGCGATCGCCATACACGCCCGTCGTGGACAGATAGCCGATCCACCGCAGATCCGGGGCCGCGGCGATCGCCTCGCAGTAGCGCGACAGCACCGGATCTCCGCCGGCGTCCGGCGGGACCGTGCTGAGCAGGTGGGTTGCCCTTGCCAATGACGGCCCGGCTACATCGAAGCGGACCTGCGCGGGGCCTGCCTCACGGCGGACTGTCCCGACCGCGTCATGCCCTGCGGCACGGGCGGCCGCCACCACAGCGGCGCCCACATAGCCGAGCCCGAACACAAGCAGCATGCTGACCCTCTGCCTGATGATTCAGGCAGAGGCCAGTTATTTAGTGGCCAAGCGGTCTGGTCTTTTCGTCGTCCGGGTTGACCGGCGGCGGCGGCACTTTTCCGCCCGGTTGCGGATTCTCCTGGTAACGGAACTGCGGCTCCTGGTTCCACGGGCCGCGCTTGTCCTCGCCCTTGGAAAGGTTGAACACGAGATCGACCGACTCGTCCGGCTTGATGGTCCCGAAGAAGGGATCGTCGAGCTTGTCCATCGCCTTCAATGCCTGCATGAACATTTGGGCGTGAGTGATTTCCCGCGTCAGCAAATGGGTCAGCGCCTTGATCGAGCCGTCGTCGTTGCAGGCTTTGATCAGCGCCTCGTACATCTGCCTCGCGCCCGCTTCGGCGGCGATGTCGGCTCGCAGGTCCCGCACGACATTCCCGCCTTCGTTGATGTAGGCAGCGGTCCAGGCGCTGCCCTGGCTGTCCACGAAATGCGGACCCATACCGCGAATCCGGAACAGCGGCGCTTCATAGACCGGCGCCTGGTCCAGCTTGCTGGTGTGCTGCTCGATCAGCTTGCCCACCACTTCCAGATGGCTGAATTCCTCGATGGCGATGTCCTGCAGCATGTCGCGGATTCCGGCATCGGTCACATGAAACGATTGCACCCAATAGGTCAGCGCGGCCGTCAGCTCGCCGGTTGCGCCGCCGAACTGCTCAAGCAGGAACTGGCCGAAGCGGGGATCGGGTGATTTGACCTCGACCGGGACGATGGTTTCCTTGCGGTGGTAGAACATGAGACCTCCTGAGGGCTGCCCCGATGCAACGCGGCAGCCACAGGGCGGTTCACCGATGTCCCCGCCGGCACCTGAACCACACGCTGGATGGCGCAGCGGGCCGGGTTGACCAGATCAGCCGCAGTCATCTGATTGGTTGCCGCACCAGCCCGGATGCGAGCCGCGGCGCGGTGGATGCCGTGCTCATGCAGGTTTACTCGCAGGAGCTGTCGATCGTCGCTGCGCCTGCCCGCGCCATGGGCGCGGGCAACTCAGGTTGTCATGCCGGCGTCGATCGCCGACGTCCGCGTTCTGGTTGTAATATCGTTAGAAACGATAATCGACCGGTATTACGTCGGGTGAACCGAGGGACGGTCTTCACGGCGGGCTGCTCGGATTGGGTCACAGCCCCTCGCGGATCACCTCGCGCGCGAAGTAGGACAGGATCAGGTCGGCCCCAGCCCGCTTGAAGGCGCCCAGCGTCTCCCGTACCACGGCCCGCTCATCGATCGCGCCCGCCGCGGCAGCGAAGCGGATCATCGCGTATTCGCCACTGACCTGATAGACAGCTAGCGGTAGCAGAGTGCGCTCACGCAACCTGGCCAGCACATCGAGATAGGGCAGACCGGGCTTCACCATCAGGATGTCCGCGCCTTCCGCTTCGTCCACCAGAGATTCGCGCACGGCCTCGCGCCCGTTCGCCGGATCCATCTGATACGTCCGGCGGTCGCCCCTGAGCTCGCAACCGGCAGCGGCACGGAACGGGCCGTAAAAGGCCGAGGCGAACTTGGTCGAATACGCCATGATTGGGGCCTGCTCATATCCGGCGGCGTCGAGCGCCGCGCGGATCGCCGCGACCTGCCCGTCCATCATCCCTGAAGGCGCCACCATGTCGGCGCCGGCCGCGACCGCCGCTACCGCCTGTCGCCCGAGATTCTCGAGCGTGACGTCGTTCAGCACCTCGCCGGCATCCATCACGCCGCAATGGCCGTGATCCGTGTATTCGCAGAAGCAGAGGTCGGGGATGACGACCAACTCCGGCGCGGCCCGTTTGGCGATCCGCACCATGCGCGACACCAGGCCGTCGTGGCGCCAGGCGTCGCTCCCGGCGGCATCCTTGTGGTGCGAGACGCCGAACAGCATCACCGCTTTCACCCCGTCGCGTGCCAGCGCCTCGATCTCGCGGGCCAGCCGGCGCTCGGGGATGCGGTCCACGCCTGGCATGCTGGCGACCGGCAGGGGATCGTCGATCCCTTCATCGACGAAGATCGGATGGATCAGGTCGTTCGCGGTGAGCACCGTTTCGCGGACGAGGTCGCGCAAACCGGGCGACCGGCGCAGGCGGCGAAGGCGGGTCTGAGGGTAAAGGCCGACGGACACATTCCGATCTCCTGCCGGACATCCTTTGAGTATGCCGGGTATGGCCCGACGCCAAGCCCCAGGGTTCGGGTCAGCAGCGCGTGCGCTGGGTCAGCCGGAAGGTTTGGGTCGGCCGGGCGCCGTGCTGGCGATTTCCTGCACCAGTTTGCGGGTCACCGCCTCGGCGAAGCTCTGATAGTCGTGCACCTCGAGGACGAAACTTGTTTCCCCCGCTGTCACGCTGCGCCGATAGTAATTGGCCAAGCCGCCTGGGGGGTGAGTGTGGCGTTGCAGCCAGGGAATGTCGCTCTCGTTCGCTATTGCCAGGCCGTTGATGATGATCCCTTGCTGGGCCGCCTCGTCGCGCGCCTCCTCGACCATGCGGCCAGCATTGTTGGTGCCGTCGCCGGCTACGTCGATAATCCGCCGCCCGGCCTGGAACCCGCTGCTGTCCAGATCCTGGGTGGCCATTGTCACACCATCGCCGATCGCGGTGTGCCCCCAGGAGGACCGTGGCGCATCGACCAGCTTCTGGGCGAAGTCCTTGGCCGATGCGGAATCCTTGATCACGGTCCAGCCGATCACGGTCTCGACCTGGCCGGCCCCGGCAAATTCCACGAAGGCAACCGCAATGGCGCCAACCGGGCCGCCCTGGATGGCCGAGATCACGCCGGGGCTGGTGAAGGCGGTGTAGTAGCCCTGCTTCTCCAGCTTGTATTCGTCATCGTTGATGCTGCCCGACACGTCGTCTAGCAGGACGAGCGCCACATCGACCGGCCGTGCTGCGCTCGCCAGCCGCCCCATGCACAGCAACGCGGCAGTGAGGAGAAGCAACCGTTTCATCCGGCATCTCCCGTGAGTGATTCGAGGAGCGTGGAACCGGTGTTCGGCCAACGTCAATGCAAATCGCAGGACCCGCCCTGAGAGGGAACCCGCCATGTCGCGGTTGCGCTTTCCCCGACGCGACCCGGAGGGGGATACCATGAGGTGATGACCGAGACGCCAGCCAGTGCCGCCCGGAGACGCGCCGGCACGCGCAACACGGCCCTGATCGTCGCCAGCGCGATGTTCATGGAGCAGCTCGACGGCACGGTGCTGGCGACCGCTCTGCCCACCATGGCGCGCAGCTTCCACACTGCGCCGCTACGTATGAACATCGCACTCACCGCCTATCTGCTGACGCTCGCGATGTTCATCCCGGCGAGCGGCAAGCTTGCCGACCGTTACGGGTCGCGCACTGTGTTCCGGGCCGCTATCGGGCTGTTCACCCTGGGCTCGATCCTCTGCGGCGTTGCGCAAAGTCTCCCGTTTCTGGTCGGCGCGCGCATGCTGCAGGGCGTGGGCGGGGCGATGATGTCACCGGTGGGGCGGCTGGTGCTGATCCGCGCCTGCTCCAAGTCCGAACTGGTTTCCGCCATGGCCTGGCTGATGATCCCGGCGACTATCGGTCCCATCCTCGGGCCGCCGCTCGGCGGGTTCATCGTCACCTACGTCTCGTGGCGGTGGATTTTCTTCATCAATGTCCCGGTCGGGGTGCTCGGGGTGATCCTGGTCACGCTCTTCATCGAGGAGATGCGCGACCCCGAGAAAACACCGTTCGACGTGCTCGGGCTGCTGTTTTCCGGCACGGCGCTGGCCTGCCTGATGTTCGGGATCGAGGTGGCAAGCCGTGGGGCGGGATCGCTGCGCGCCACCGGCGGGCTGGTGGTGGGCGGGATCGTGGCGGGCGTCCTGTATTGGCGCCATGCGCGACGCCACCCGCATCCGATCCTGGATTTCCGGCTGATGCGCATCCCGACCTTCCGTTTTTCCGTGGTGTCCGGGTCATTTTCCCGTATCGGCGCGGGGGCGACGCCGTTCCTGTTGCCGATGATGCTCCAGCTCGGCTTTGGCGAATCGGCGGCGCAGAGCGGGTTGATCACCTTCGCGAGTTCGGTGGGGTCGCTGATGATGCGGCTTGCCGCGCCGGCAATGCTGCGCCGGCTGGGATTCCGCAACGTGATGACGTGGATCGGCCTGCTGGCGACGCTGCTGCTCGCCGCCTGCGCGGCGCTGCGTCCGGGTTGGCCGAGAATCGCCGTTTATGCGCTGCTGCTGCTGTTCGGCTTCTTCCAGTCGCTGATGTTCATGGCCTACAACACGATCGCCTATGCGGACGTGCCGCGGCCGGAAATGAGCGCGGCCACCAGCTTCTATACCACCATCCAACAGATGGCCTTGTCGCTGGGTATCGCAGTCTCGGCCGCGGCGCTCGCCGGCTCGATCGCGATCGCCGGGCATAGCCGTCCGCTGGTGAGCGATTTTTCCGTGGCCTTTGTAGTGGTCGGGCTGCTTGCGCTTGTAGCGCCTGCAATCTCCTCACGGCTCGATCCGTCCGCCGGCGCAGAGATGAGCGGCCAGCGCCTGAAACCCGCCTCGGGCGGCGGGCGTCTGCTGCAAGCGGGGGCTGCTCGCGGGCGACCTTAGCCGGCCGTTTCATGGTTCCCGGAGGCGGGCAGTGTTAGGGTTCGCACCGGCTTCCGAATAGCAGGAGACGGCTTTGATCAGGACCGGCGAGCAGTACCGCAACTCCATCCGCGATGGCAGGCGGGTCTGGATCGATGGCGAGCGGGTGGCGGACGTCACGCTCCACCCAATGTTCAGGCCGCTCGTCGATATCCGCGCACGAATTTACGACATGGCGCACGAGGACGCCTTCCGCGAGCGGATGACCTATGTGGATGAGCAGGGAGAACGGCACGCGGTGGCGAACAAGCTGCCGGTTGCGCAGCAGGACTGGCGTGACAAGCGGTGCGCCGTGGAAATGGTGCTGGACGAGATCGCCGGCGTGGTCACGCGCGTGGGCGACGAGACGGTGGGCGAGGTCTGGTCACTGTATGACGGCCAGGATGTGCTGAACGAGGTCAATCCGGGCTTTGCCGAGAACATCCGGCGCCATGTGCAGTGGGTGATCGAGTGCGATCCTTTCCATGTGTCGGCGAACACCGATCCGAAGGGCGACCGCTCCAAGCGGCCGCAGGAGCAGGACCCCGACATGCTGCTGCACGTGGTGAAGGAGACCGATGCGGGTATCGTAGTGCGCGGCGCGAAATACGAGACTGCCGCTGCTTATGCCAACCAGGCCTTTACCAAGCCCACCATCGCCAACTGGGGCGATGCCGAGCTGTCGGACTACGCTGTTGGATTCATCGTGGATCTCGGCTCGCCCAACCTGAAATTCATCTGCCGCACCGGGTTCGCCGGCCGCGCACCGGCTGAGGATTACCCGCTCGCCAACTGCTTCGATGAGGTGGACGCGCTGGTGGTATTCGACGACGTGCTGGTCCCGTGGGAGAACGTGCTGTTCTACCGCCACACGAAGGCCGCGACCTTCATCCGCGCTACCTTGCATCGCTACAGCGCCTTTGCCTTCGTGCTGCGCATCCTGCGCACCGCCGACCTGATGATTGGTGCCGCCTTGTTCAATGCGCGCCAGACCGGGCTGGAGAAACAGCAGGCCGTGCAGGAGAAGCTGGCTACGCTTGCCTGTTACCGGGAAGGCATCAACGCGCATCTGACCGCCGCGATCGCGACCGCAGAAAGAAGCCCGGCGGGGCTGCTGATGCCGAACCCATCGCTGCTTTATACCGGGCGCGTGCTCGCCTGCTCGCAACTGCATCACATGATGCATATCGCGCGCGAGTTATGCGGTGGGCAGATCTGCGTCACGCCGGATGTGGCGACCTTCCGCAACGCTGAAACGGCGCCGTGGCTCGAGAAATACTACACGGTGAACGAGAGTTGGACAGCCGAGGACCGCCGTAAGCTGCTGGCCTTTGCGCGCGATCTGCTGAACTCCGATTACGCGGGGCACCGGCTGACGTTCCAGTTATTTGCCCAGTCGCCGCCTTACGCGCACCTCGCGGCGGTGTGGCGCAATTTCGACTGGAACGCCGCGTTGGAGGCGACGCGCCGATCCGCCGGGCTATCGGAGCGGGTGATGGGCCGGAGGCGCTAGCTATGGTACACACTCGCATCCGGCGGTTCAACACGCGCGAAACGTACCCGGAGCAGAAGCTCGACAATGACCTGTGCCAGGCGGTAATTGCCGCCGAGACGATTTACCTGCGCGGCCAAGTGGCGCAGGACCTGGAGACCAGCGCCAGCGTGGCGATCGGCGACCCTGCCGGCCAGGCCGAACAGGTGATGTGCAACATCGATACGTTGCTGCGCGAATGCGGCTCGTGCCTCGAGCATATCGTCAAGGCGACTGTGTATCTCACCGACATCCGCTATCGCGAGCCGGTTTATCGGGTCGCCGGACGCTGGCTGAAGGGGGTCTATCCGGTGTTCACCGGTTTGGTAGTGGTCGCACTGGCACGCCCGGAATGGCTGGTGGAAATCGATGTGGTGGCGGTGAAGCCACCCACACCATCCTGATCAGGGTTTGGCGGGACTTGCGGCCGTCTGCGGGGCGCCGGTTCCGGCGGGAGATTCGGCGGTCAGGGTGCGCGTTTCGCTCAAAGGTGCCGAAGCGCCGAAATACAGGGTGATCCAGCGCGCCCCGTTTTTCCCGGCCACCAGCATTGCCACCACGCGTCGCTGCGCACGTGCCTGGTCCACCAGGCTCTGAACCTGATCGGGCGCGGACACTACCGTGTTCTGCACCTTCAGGATCACGTCGCCGGGCGCCACGCCGCGGTCGTAGGCCTCGGCCGAGGAATCGACGCCGGTGACGACGACGCCCTCCGCGGAGGCAAGCGAATACCGCTTGCGCACTGTGTCGTCGGCGGGAGCGAGAGCCAAGCCCAGGCTCGGCGGCAGGGCCTGCCGTGCGCTCGCAGTGCTCGCCATCATCGACCCGCCTGACATTTTCATGTTTGGCCATCCGGCAATAGTCGCGTTCAGCGTCACTTGCTTGCCGTCGCGCCAGACCGTCAGTGGCACGCTATGGCCGGGCGGCGTCATAGAAACGTCGCGCAACAGCGCGCGCGTGTCCCCGGGTTCGTTCTTGCCGTAACGCATGATAATATCGCCGGAAACCAGACCTGCCGCCCGGGCGGGACTGCCTGGCTCGGTGCCGGTGACGATAAAGCCGCGCGGCGCGGCAAGGCCGAAGGACTGGGCCAGGTCGGACGTCATGTCCTGTAGATGGACGCCGAGCCAACCTGGCAGTTGCGGGTTCGGGGAGAGCAGGACATGCAGGACATAGGAAACATCGTTGGCAGGAATGGCATAACCGATCCCGATCGAGCCGCCATTGTCGCTGAGCGAGCTCAGGGCGGTATCCAGCCCTATCACCTCGCCGTCACGGTCGATCAACGGTCCACCGGAATTGCCGTGATTGATCGCGGCATCGGTTTGGATGTCGTCATCGAACGGCGATTCCATGATGTCGCGGTTGAGCGCGCTGATAATGCCGGAGCTGACTGAGGTGCCGAGACCGAGCGGGTTGCCGACCGCCAGCACCGGGTCGCCGATGCGCGCCTTGTCGCTATTGGCGAATTTCAGGGCCGTCAGCGGATGGCCGGCGTTCACTTTCAGCACCGCGACATCGACGAGACCGCAGGCGCCGAGCAACTTCGCCGGGACCTGGCTGCGGTCGGCGAAACCGACGGTGATCCACACTGCGCCTTCGATCACGTGACGATTGGTTACGATCAGACCTGATGGATCGAAGACGAAGCCCGAGCCGAAAAAGGTCTCTCGCAGACGCCGACCGTTGGGTCCCGGCACGAGCTTCTCGACGGTGATGTTCACCACGGCCGGCAATACTTTTTCGGCGATATTGGCGTCACTCCAGCCGGCCATCGTCGGCGCGGCGGCAAGCGCGGGTGACGCCGACAGCGTGAGTGCACAGAGCGCAAGGACGGTTCGTTTCATTACGAATCTCCCAAAGCGGGATGGGCTGCCGAACGGGCATCGCGACGATCGGACGCCGACTGGCGCCCGTCCGTTGCGTCGGGTCAGCTTATGGGCAGGGGTGCTGGGCCTGTGCGAGCTGCTGCTTGGCGCCGCCGTTCCCGCCACCTTCCTCGGCGAGCTGCGGCTGCTTCCCGCCATTACCGCCGCCGGCGTCGGCGAGCTGCTGCTTGGCGCCACCGTTCCCGCCACCTTCCTCGGCGAGCTGCGGCTGCTTCCCGCCATTACCGCCGCCGGCGTCGGCGAGCTGCTGCTTGGCGCCACCGTTGCCGCCACCTTCCTCAGCGAGCTGCGGCTGTTTGCCGCCGTTGCCGCCACCGGACTCCGCCGGCTGGGACCTGGCGCAGCCGCCGGTGGCCGGCGAGGACTGAGCATAGGCCGGCAAAGCGACCAGGCCGCATGCCACGGCGACAATGGCGCCATATTTCAGGATTTGCATGATATGGTTTCCGTTCTGCTGCATACCGGCGAGGGCTTGCAGGTTCGACTTTCCCCCGGTCCGGTTATACGATATACGTCGCGGATCAGGGATTTCTTCCCCCGCCCGTCGAAAAGATTACTGGCTAGTTTTCCAATGGCGACTGCGTCGCGGCCATACTGGGCCGGGCGCACATGCGTTCCCACCAGCGCGCAAGGCAGGGACGCGCTAGAAATATCGTCTCGCCTTCTGGTGTCATGCGGAAATAGGTGCAGATGGGAGCGAAATGCAGGTCGGCGAGGCTGAACGAGCCGGCCAGCCAGGTGTCTCCGGCCTGAATCGCCGCCACGGCGTCGAGTGCCTTTTCCGCCGCCGGCAGCGCAGCAGCAATCACCGCCTCGTCGCTCGGCTGGCCGAAACGCGGGCGCATGGTCCGCTGCACAAAGAGCTCGCGCACCATCGGCTAGTAGCCGTAACTGTCGAGAATACTGATTATCTGCGCCATGCGGGCACGGCCCCGTGCGGTGCCGGGTTGGAGAGCAAGGCCTGGGAAGGCCTCGTCGATATAACGGGCGATCGCGGCGGTTTCGTAAAGGTGGAAACCGCCATGCTCCAGCACGGGGATCCGGCCCCAGGGGTGCAGCGTCAAGTGCTCCGGCGACAGCGGCGGATTGAGGATGTCTACCTCGGTCAGGGTGTATTCGACTGATTTCTCATGCAGCGCGAGCAGGACGGTGCGCGTATAGGTGCTGTAAGTGGCTCCATGAATGTTCAGCATGACCGCATGCCGGATGCATCAGTGGATCGCATTGGCGCCGGCCGAGGCTGTAGGTACTTTTTGCCGGGTCAGGCCGCAGCAGGTCTCCGAGCCCCAATAGGTGCTGATCGTGGTGGGATATGGGTAGCCAGGGACGCCGGGCTCGAACTGCAATTGCGCGCAGGCGGCGAGCCCGCCGAAGCCGGCCAGGACCAGGCAGCGGACCACGACGCGCATGAGGCTCCTCACGGCACAACTCAGCTTTCCAGCTCGCTGTCCCAATAAAGGAAGTCGCGCCAGCTTTCATGCAGATAGTTGGGCGGAAAGGCGCGCCCGTTCTCCTGCAGCTCCCACGTGGTAGGCTGGCGCGGATGGGTGCGCGGAAAGATCGCGCTCTCCCTCGGCAGGCGCGAGCCCTTGCGCAGATTGCACTCGCCGCAGGCGGTGACGACATTCTCCCATGTGGTGCGCCCGCCGCGGCTGCGCGGCACGACGTGGTCGAAGGTCAACTCCTGCGCCGGGTAGCGTCCGCTGCAATACTGGCAGCAGAAACCGTCGCGCAGGAACACGTTGAACCGCGTGAAGGCAGGACGGCGCGCCGAGTGGATGTAGTCCTTGAGCGCGATCACGCTGGGCAGCCGCATTGTAACGGACGGCGAGCGGACTTCGGTTTGGTATTCGGAGAGCACAGAGACCCGATCGAGGAACACCGCCTTGACGGCGTCCTGCCAAGCCCAGACCGAGAGCGGAAAATACGATAGGGGGCGGAAATCCGCGTTCAGGACCAGCGCAGGAAAATGCTGTCCGCCGTCAGGCAAGCGCCGCGCTCCTTTGTCCGGGCGGGCGGGTCGAAAGGCGCCGCCTGGAGGTCATGATCGGTCTATCGCAGACGCAAGCCCGCGCCGCAAGCCATGCGCTAACGGTTGTCATCGCGATGTCAAGCAGTTGCGAAGGCTCGTTGCAGGAAGAGGGCAGCCGCGGCGATGCCGGTCTCGTCGATTCCGTGGCCTAGGCCCGGAACGAAGACCGTTTCGACCGGCACGCCGGCCACTCGCAGGCTCGCCTCGGCATCGCGCGAACGCTGTGCCGGCACGACATCGTCGAGTTCCCCATGCACCAGCAGGACAGGCGGGCGGTGGCTGATTTCGGATCTAAGCGCGCCCGGGGCAAGCATGGCGCCCGAGAAGGCCAGGATGGCGCGCGGCGACACGCGGCGCCGCAGGCCGGCGAACAGCACCAGCATGGCGCCCTGGCTGAACCCCACCAGGGCGGCGGCATCCGGCGGCAATCCGAGCCGCTCCAGCTCGGCATCGATGTAACTATCGAGATAGGGGGCGGCATGGCGTATGCCCCCCTCCATGATCGAGGGAGTGCGGTCGGCAACACTCCACCACTGATTGCCGAAGCCGGACTTGTGAGGAAACGGCGCAGTCGGGGAAACGAATAGCGCGTCGGGCAGCGCCGACGCCCAGGAGGGCGCCAGCACGATCAGATCGTGCCCGTCGGCGCCCAGGCCGTGGCACAGCACGACGAGTTGGCGGGCTGCTGATTTGCTGGCGGGGCCCCAGCGCGGTCCGTCCAGCTCTGCCATATCTGTCTCTCCATGGTCGTCACGCGCTTCGCCCCGAGCCCTACCGGGTTTCTGCATCTCGGTCACGCCTACGCGGCACTGCTGGCCTGGCGGCGGGCGCGGGAGGCGGACGGGCGATTCATGCTGCGGCTGGAGGACATCGACCACACGCGCTGCCGGCCAGAGTTCGCCGCGGCGATCGAGGAGGATCTGCGCTGGCTGGGCCTGGACTGGGACGGCGTGCGCGTGCAATCGCGGCACTTGGCCGAGTATCGGGCCGCGCTGGAAGCGCTGGATGCGCGCGGGCTGCTTTACCCGTGTTTCTGCACGAGGGCGGAGATCCAGGCGGAGCTGGCGCGGTCGGCGAGCGCCCCGCACGGGCCCGACGGGCCATTGTATCCGGGTCTTTGCCGGCGGTTATCCGCGACGGAGCGGGCGAGGCGGATCGCCGCCGGACAGGCCTATGCGTTGCGCCTCGACATGGCCCGCGCCGTCGCCGCCGTGCCTCCACTTTGCTTCGAGGAGGAGGGCGAGGGCCCTCTGCCGTGCCGGCCGGAACGCTTCGGCGACGTGGTGCTGGCACGCAAGGACGTACCGGCGAGCTACCATCTTTGTGTGACCCATGATGACGCCCTGCAGGGGGTGACTCTGGTCACCCGCGCGGAGGACCTGAAGCCGGCGACCGAGCTGCACCGGCTGTTACAGGCGCTGATGGGTTGGCCGGCGCCGCGCTATGCGCATCATCGGTTGCTGCTGGGCGCGGATCGGCGGCGGCTGGCCAAGCGCGATGGAGCGGCGAGCCTGCGCGGGCTCCGCGAGGCGGGGTGTTCGCCGGCGGAGGTGCGGGAGATGGCGATCGGATACGTTGGTTCACCGACTCGCGGCTAGGAAAGTCCTTACAACGGACACGAAACCGCTCGGATTGTCGGAATGCAGCCAATGGCCCGCGTGTCGCAGGGTAACAAAGCGCGCAGCGGGAAACAGGGCGCGGATCAGGTCGCGGTGCCGTGGACGGATGTAGGTGGAGCTTTCACCGGCGACGAAGAGGGTGGCGCCGGCATAGCTGGCACCGGTGCTTTCCCAACCCTCAATATCTGACATCGCGGCGGCGATCTCGGCCAGTCCGATGCGCCAGGGAGAGGCCGCGCCGGCCCGCCAGTTCTGCAGCAGGAAGCCGCGTAGCACTGGGTCGGGGACACTCTCGGCGAGTGCAGCGTCCACCTCGGCTCGCGTCAGCTCTGACGGAAGTGCCAGCATCGCAGCAGCGTAATCGCGAAAATGCGGCTCATACGGCACCGGTGCGATATCGGCGACGATCAGCGCGGAGACTGCGTCCGGCCGGTCGAGCGCCGCCCGCATGGCGACTTTGCCGCCCATCGAGTGGCCCAACAGCACCGCGGGTGATGCGCCGGAAGCGTCCAGCGTTTCCAGCACGTCGACGGCCATGACTGTGTAACGCATATCGGTGGCATGCGGGCTCGATCCATGGTTGCGCAGATCGAGCGCGAAGACGCGGTGCTGCCCTGCTAGAGCGCGTTGCACGGTGCCGAAGTTGCGCGCGGAGCCGAATAACCCGTGCAACAAGGCGACCGGCGGCCCCTCACCCAAGGTGACGCTATGCAGGATCACCCGCGGCGCGCCGGCCAGGCGGCGAGGCCGACACCGGCCAGGATCAGCGCGGTACCGGCGATCAGGTCCGCGGTGATAGGCTCGCCCAGGATCCAGGCCGACAGCAGGACGCCAACGGCGGGGGTGGCGAGGAAGCCGACCGAGGAGACCACGGCCGGCAGGACGACCGTGGCCTCGATCACACCCCAGGTGCCGAGCGGGCCGGCAAGCAGACCGATATAGGCGAGGCACGCCCAGGCGCCGACAGGGCCGAGCGTGCCGCGAGGGGCTTCCCAGGCAACTAACGGCGCGAGCGCCACCGAGCCGACCAGGAAGCACCAGGGCAACAGGACGAACATGCTGGTCCGCGGTGGTGCGCGGCGGAGCGTGATGATGGCAAGCGCCCAGCATAGCGCCGCGCAAAGCAGGAAGGCGTTGCCCACCAGCGGGCGGGACGAGGTCCAGTCGATGGCCCAGGGCCCCATCAGCACGATGATGCCACCGATGCCCAGCACGGTAGCGAGCCAGCGGCGTGCTGGGATGTGCTCGCGCAGCACCAGCAGCGACAGCGGCACGACGAAGATCGTGGTGGTGTTGGCAAGCACGGCGGTGCGCCCGGCCGGCACCCAGGCCACAGCGAGATGCGCGAAGGCGAAGAACGCGGCGAGCTGGAACAGGCCGATCATGAAGATAGCCGGCAGGTCGGCACGCAGCGGCACGGCGAAGCGATGGCGGGCCAGCAACAGCAGTGCGGCAACCAGGCCGGAGAGGACGGCGCGGCCCTCGGCGAACCACAGCGGCTTGGCGCCGAGGTCGATCGCCAGCTTGGTCAGCGGCCAGCCGCTGCTGAGGAACAACACGGAGATGAACAGCAGGGCGAGGCCCTTGCCGGGTACGGAAGGAACTGCGGCGATAGCGGGTTGCATTTCGGGAATCGAGCGGGACATGAATGCCGAATGACCTTCTCCATCGTCGCGCGCTGTGCCCGGACCGGCCAGATCGGTGCCGCCGTCACCACCTCCTCCATCGCTGTGGGATCACGGGTGGCACATTGCGCGGCCGGCATCGGCGCCGTGCTGACACAGCATCGCACCGATCCACGGCTCGGGCCACGCGGGCTGGCGTTGCTGCGCTCCGGCTGCTCGGCGCGGGAGGTCGTGGACGCGCTGGTGGCGTCCACGCCTCATGCCGGCTGGTGGCAAGTGGCGGTGTTGGATGCAGCGGGCCGAGCCGCGGCTTTCAGTGGCGTGCGGGTGAAGCCGGAATTCGCCGAAGCGATAGCCCCGGATGTCTGCGCGTTAGGCAATATCCTGGCGAGCGCCAACGTGCCGACGGCGATGGTGCAGACGTTCCAAGCGGAACAGGGTCGCCTCTTGGCAGAACGATTGTTGCTGGCGCTGGAAGCCGGGCTCGCCGCCGGCGGCGAGCATGGACCGATTCGCAGCGCGCATCTGTTGGTGGTGGAGTGGGAGAGCTTTCCGCTGGTCGATCTGCGGGTGGACTGGCACGAGCAGCCGATTGCCGACCTACGCGCGCTCTGGGAACGCTACGCGCCGCTCGCCAAGGAGTTCGTGATGCGGGCGACAGATCCAGATAATATCCGCACAGCATCATAGCGACGACGCAGGACATGCTGTTGCGGCAGATCGCGGAAAAGAAGGCGGAGCTTGACCGGCTGCGGACGCAGCTGCCGCATGGCCTCGATAATTTCAATCATGCCTACGACATCGAGCTGACCTACAGCTCCAACGCGATCGAGGGCAACACGCTCACCGCGGCCGACGCCTGGAACGGCGTTCGCCGCACATCGCCGGCTGGTGGAAATCCATCCCTTCAATGATGGCAACGGACGCACAGCGCGGCTTTTGATGAACCTGGTGCTGATCCGTGGCGGCTATCCGCCGATTGCCGTGCCGCCCGGAAGACCAGCCCGCTTATATTGGCGGTTTGCAGCAGGCCGAGATCGGTCGTGGAACGGCGGCCTTCGAGCAACTGCTTCACGCGCGACTGGATGCCACGCTGGCGGAGGCGTTGGCCGTGTTGCGGCAGGCGGTTCCCGCTTCGACCATCAGGCCGAACCCTGCCTGACGAGTTGGGCGAAGCGGCCGAGCTGGTCGGCTTCGAGGTCGGAGACTGCGAAGTAAGTGATACCGGCGGCGCGCCAGGTAACCACATTGAAACCCTGACGCGTTTCCGTGTGCGGCGGCGCATTCGCCTCGCCGGGAGAGGCCCAGGCGAGCAGGTTGATCACATGTTTGTCGTGCCGGTACACCACCGCGGCAGCCGAATGGCCGTCGATGTAATCGACGCGCCCGCCGATCAGTGGAAATCCGTCAGCGGCCAAGTCACGGACCGGCGGAGAGACATCGACATGCGCCGACAGCCAGGGCTTCACCGTGTGCTGATTGCTGGTCTGCACGTCGGTCAAGTGATCGGCCATCAAAGAGGCGATGTGACTGTCGATCACCGCCTGCGTGACGGAGATCGAGCCCTGGTTGGGCACCCGATGGATCAACAGGACCAGGGACGCGCCGGCGAGTGCGCCGGCAAGTCCGGTGCCGCCGAACCTGATGGCAGGCAGCCGAAACCACGGCAGGGCCGAAGGCGGCGCGCTTTCTCGCGGGAGAGCGGCGACGATCCGGGCGGCGAGAGCCGGCGGCGCGCGGTGATAGGCGATGCGATCACGAAGGGCCGCCTGCATGACACGCTGCTTCTCCAGTTCGGCCGCGCAGGACGTGCATGTGGCCAGGTGACGTTGTAGGCGCCAGCGGCGCCAAGGCGACAACTCGCGGTCCAGCAGCAACGGCAACTCGGCCCTGGCTTGCTCACACCCCATCGACACGTTCCCGCGCTTCCGCGTCGAACCACTGTTGGCGCAGCGCCGCGCGCGCCCGCGCCAGCCGCGACATCACCGTCCCGACCGGCACGCCGGTAATCGTTGCGATCTCTTGATACGACAGCTCCTCGACCTCGCGCAGCAGCAGCACGGTGCGATGTTCGGCCGGCAGCCGCTCCATGAGCTCGTTCACCCGGTCGGCGTCGTCGCCCTGCTGCAACAGTGCTTCGGGGTCACGGCCAGGGCTGCTCCATAGCGGCGCGTGCGGCGCGTCCAGGTCCTCGGCAGGCAGGTCGGCCACATAGATCATGCGCCCTCCGCGACTCTGCCGCGCCCAGGTTGAGAAATTGTTGCGCAGGATCGTCAACAGCCACACGCGCATGTCGCCGCCCTGGAACGAGTCAAAATAGCGGTACGCACGCAAATAGGTCTCCTGCACCAGATCTTCCGCCTCCGACGCATTGCCGGCGAGCCAGCGCGCCAGATTGTACGCTGCATCCAGATGTGGGAGCGCGAGCAACTCGAAGCGGCGTTTGCGATCGTCGCCGGACGGAGGCAAGTACGGGCTCCCTGGCATGGATGCCGTCAGAAAGACCGGAGAACCGGAAGGTTTATTCCCGTCGTGGCGTTCCGGCGAGCAAAAAGTTTCTGGGCCGGAAACAGGGAATTTATGCGGCAACCGCCTGGTCTTTTCGGCGGACGCGCGCGGCGGTGGGCCGCGGCGCTACGCAGGAGTAATCCAGTATGAGCCGCCATGACAACGAAACCGATCCGCAGCGCCGCAATTTTCTGAAATGCATGACCTGGGCAGGCACGGCCGTGGTCTGGACGATGGCCGGCGGCATACCGCGCTCGCGCCTGATCGATGCCGCTGACGCGGCGACCACCGATTTCAGTTTCGTGCAGATCAGCGACAGCCATATCGGCTTCGACAAGGCGGCCAACCCCGATCCGATGGCGACCCTGCGGGACGGTCTTCAGAAGATCGAACAGATGCCCGCTCATCCGGCCTTCATGATCCATACCGGCGATATCACCCACCTTTCCAAACCGGCGCAATTCGATGCGGCTCGGCAGGCGATGGGGGCCACTGGGCTGACGATGTACACGGTGCCTGGCGAACACGACATCCTGGAAGAAGAGGGCAAAAGCTATCTCAACCGCTTCGGTAAAGGCACCAAAGGCGACGGTTGGTACAGCTTCGACGCTAACGGGGTGCATTTCATCGGGCTGGTCAATGTGGTCAACCTGCAGGGAAACGGCCTCGGCAATCTCGGCAGCGAGCAGCTCGAATGGCTGGAAGACGATGTGGACGGGCTGAGCGCCAGCACCCCAATCGTGGTTATGGCGCATGTGCCGTTGTGGGTCGTTTACAGGGAGTGGGGCTGGGGCACGGCGGACGGCGCGCAGGCGCTGGCGTATCTGAAGCGGTTCGGCTCGGTCACGGTGCTGAACGGGCACATCCACCAGGTGATGCAGAAAGTCGAAGGACATGTTGCGTTCCATACCGCGCGTTCGCTGGCGTTCCCGCAGCCGGCGCCGGGCACGGCGAAAGGGCCAGGGCCCATGCTGGTTCCCGCCGGCGAGCTGCAGCAGCATCTCGGCATCGCGCGGGTGAGCCTGGTCTCCGCTTCGGCGCCGCTGGCGATTGTTGATTCGCCGCTGGCGGGGTGACGACCAATGCGCTGGACTTCTTCGCCCTACGGGCGGCGCGCGCTGGCGGCCCATTTGGTGGCCGCCGGCGGTCTGATGGTGCTGGCAAGGCGTGCGGATGCGGCAGCGGCGGAGGTGCGGATCGACAATTTCACCTTCTCACCTACGCCGCTATCCGTTGCAGTTGGCACGACCGTCACCTGGACCAATCGCGACGATATTCCCCACAGCATCGTCGTGCCGGCGCTGAGCGTTCACTCGCATCCGCTGGACACGGACGACAGTTTTTCGTTCCGGTTCGAACAAGGCAGGAACCTACGATTACTTGTGCGGGATCCATCCGCACATGCGCGGGCAGATCATCGTTCAGGGCTGACCTGCAGCATGATCTTGCCGATATGCGTGCTGGTCTCCATCAGCCGGTGCGCCTCGGCCGCCTGCGTCAGCGGGAAGGTGGCGTGGATGACCGGGCCGCAGCGCCCGGCATCCAGCACCGGCCAGACGCGCTCGCGCAGTGCGGCGGCAATGGCGCCTTTTTCCGCTGTGGTGCGGGGGCGCATGGTCGAGCCGGTGATCGTCAGGCGTTTGGTCATGACCGGGACGAGGTCGAGGTTCTCGACCTTGGAGCCTTCGAGGAAAGCGATCATCACCAACCGTCCGTCCTTTGCCAGGGCGCGGATGTTGCGTGCGAAATACGGTGCGCCGACCATGTCCAGCACCACATCGACGCCGCGCCCGTCGGTGAGGCGTCGGACTTCCTCAAAAAAATCCTGCGTGCGGTAGTTGATCGCCGCGGCGGCGCCGAGGCGGAGGCAGGCAGCGCATTTCTCATCGGAACCGGCGGTGGCGTAGGCGGTCGCGCCGAATTCGCGTGCGAGCTGGATGGCGGTGACCCCGATGCCGGAGGTGCCGCCATGAATCAGCGCCGCCTCGCCTTGGTGCAGGCGCCCATGGCCGAACAGATTGGCCCAAACGGTGAAATAGGTTTCGGGCAGGGCGGCGGCGCGCATCGCGTCATAGCCGCGCGGCAATGGCAGGCATTGGGGGACCGGAGCGACGCAATATTCGGCGTAGCCGCCGCCGTTGACCAGCGCGCACACGTGCTCGCCGACCCGCAGCCCACTCGCTGCGGGACCGATCGCGATGATTTCGCCGGCGACCTCCAGGCCGAGGATGGGGCTGGCGCCCGGGGGCGGCGGATATGCACCCTTGCGTTGCTGCACGTCGGGGCGGTTCACCCCGGTCGCTTCGACCCGGATCAGCACCTCATCCGGTTTGGGTGTGGGCAGCGGGCAGGTCGCCGGCCTCAGGACCTCGGGACCGCCGGCGATCTCGACGGCAATGTAGGTCATCGTCTGCGGCAGGCTCATGCATGTCTCGGTTGCTGCGAGACGGCACGCTTCCCGCAGGGCGCCAGCTCGTCAAGGCCTGCCTGCCTGATTCGGCTTCAGTCCGGACGCCGCCTGGGTGGGGATGCTGAGGCTCTCTGCGCGGACGACGATCTGGGTATTGCGGCAGGCATTGGCGCGGCTGATCCCAAGCGTCCGGCCGTCTTGCAACGTGACCCGGACATTGGCGATGCAGTCCTGGGCGGGCACGATGATCTCCTTTGCTTGGTTCTGCGGGATGACTCCCTTGCCGATATCCCAGGTGTGGCCGTCGGTCGTCTGCACCTGGGCGGCGGTCACCGGCTGGCCGCTCCAGTTCTGGATGGAGATCGAGCGCGAATCCTCCTGGTGATAGAGCGAGGCGGCAGGCGGCTGCTGCGCCGCCAGGGCGGGAGCAGCGGCAAACAGCGCGAGGGCGGCGAGCAGGCGTGAGGACATAGCGGGCTCCTTTCGCTGACTGCGTGAGGAACCCGCAAGGAAGCCGCCGCGCATCACGGCGCGGCGATCAGTTGTCCGTGACCTGTCAGTGTTTGTAGTCGGCGCCTTTGCGTTCGACGGTGCGGAGCAGGCTCTCCCATTCCATCCGGCCATACTCGGGCGCGTTGCGGCGCTTCTGGCCGCGCTCGGCCGCTTTGCGCACCACATAATCATCGATCCGTACCGGCGGCGTGTCGAGCGTGCGGGCGATCAGCTCCACTTCGCAGGCGCGTTCCAGCATATACATTTTCATCAGGGTGCCGTGGATCGTCGAGCCATGCGTCAGCAGGCCGTGATTGAGCAGGACGACGCAGCTTCCCCGCGCGCAGGTGCGGCCAAGCGCCTCGCATTCCTCCTGCGAGGCGGGCACGCCATAGGGATGGTAAGCGACGTCGTCGAGGACGGCGAGTGCGTCCTGGCTGATCGGGCGTAGCCCGTCTTCCAGCAATGAGACGCCGGCGCCGGCGCGGGTGTGCGTGTGCATCACGCACATGGCGTCCGGCCGCGCCTTATAGACGCCGCTATGGATAGTGAACCCGGCATTATTGAACTTGCCGCCGCCACCCAGGACGTTGCCGTCCATGTCCATCTTCACCAGGCCGGAGGCGGTGATCTCGTCAAACATCTCGCCATACGGATTGATCAGGAAGGTGTTGGGCTCATCGGGAAGGCGGGCTGACATGTGCGTGTTGATGAGGTCGGTCCAGCCGAGATGATCGACGATGCGATAGAGCGCCGCGAGGTCGCAGCGTGTCTGCCATTCGGCGTCAGTCATCTCGGTGCGGGGTCGTTGCAGCGCGACGGACATCTCTGTCTCCGTTACAGGCATCGGCGTATCCTGGTCCAGGCACTGCTTCGGGGCAACCCGGGCTGAAGGGAGATGAGGCGTGGCGCAGAACGAAGGGCGCATCCGCGTCGGGGTCGGCGGATGGACGTATGCCCCCTGGCGGGGCGCGTTTTATCCGGCGGGTCTCGCGCAGAAGAAGGAACTCGAATACGCAAGCCGCAAACTGACGACAATCGAGGTCAACGGGACCTATTACGGATCGCAGAAGCCGGAGAGCTTTGCCAAATGGTATGACGAAACACCGGATGATTTCATTTTTTCCCTGAAAGGTCCGCGCTTCACCACCAATCGGCGCGTGTTGGCGGAAGCGTCGGAGTCGGTCGAGCGGTTTTTTGCCAGCGGGGCCATGGTGCTGAAGGACAAGCTCGGTCCGATCAACTGGCAGCTCATGCCGACCAAGGCTTTCGATGCGGAGGACATCGATCGCTTCCTGCGATTGCTGCCGAAGAGCGTCGAAGGCCGCGCCGTCCGCCATGCGCTGGAGGTGCGCCATCCCAGCTTCAAAAACCCGGATTTGGTAGCGATTGCCCGTGAGCACGGCGTTGCGATCGTGACCGCAGGAGATTCCGAGTATCCGCAGATCGCCGATGTGACAGCGCCGTTTGTGTATGCGCGCATTATGGGAACCACGGAAGATGAACCGAACGGCTATGGCGATAAGGACCTCGGCCTATGGGCCCAGCGTGCTCGGGCTTGGGCCAGCGGTGGCATGCCGGAGGGGCTGCTGAGCGTGACCGCGGAGCAGCCGCGCGCAGACAACCGCGATGTGTTCCTTTACGTGATCAGCGGGTTCAAGGCACATAATCCGGCGACGGCGATGGCGCTGATCGAGCGTATCGGCGAAGCGTAGCTCCGGGACAAGTGGCTGCAAGCGGCACTTGTCAGAGGAACGATGCAGCCACGCAACCCGGCCATTGCACCCGCACCGAAGAGATGGTCGGATCACGAGCATGGACCCGATCACCGCCGAATTGTTCCGCAACGCCGTCGCCGCGATCGGCGACGAGATGGTGCTGACTATCTATCGCACCGCCTATTCCGGCGTGTTGAAGAACATCATGGATTACAGTGCGGCGCTGTGCGATTCGCAGGGCCGGCTGGTTGCACAGGGGCTCAGCCTGCCCGGGCATCTGTGCAGCATCCCGGTCGCGCTGCGGGCCGCGCTACGCCGTTACGATACAGATATATACGAAGGCGATATTCTGATCTCCAACGATCCTTATGAAGGCGGCATGCACCTGCCGGACATCTTCCTGTTCCGGCCGCTATTCGCGGAGGGGCAAATCCTGGCGTACGCCGCGACCATCTGCCACCACACCGATGTGGGTGGCCGCGTCCCCGGCTCCAACGCTTCCGACAGTACCGAGATCTACGCCGAGGGCCTGCGCATTCCGCCGCTGAAACTGTATGAGTCCGGACAGCCCAATCCCACCCTGTTCCGCATCATCGAAAAGAATGTGCGCCTGCCGGGCCGTGTGCTCGGCGACCTGCGCTCCCAGCTCGCAGCCTGCGAGATCGCGGCGCGCGGCATGACCGATCTGGTGGCGCGCTACGGCGCTGCGGGTGCGCGCGAGCTGATGGTCGAGACGATGGATTACAGCGAGCGGCTGACGCGGCATTGTCTCGCCGAACTGGCGGACGGAGAAGCAAGCTTCACCGACTGGATCGACGACGACCAGATTGATATCGGCAAGCCGATCCCGTTGGTGTGCACCGTGCGCAAGCGGGGCGAGTCGATCGAGTTCGACTGGACCGGCAGTTCACCGCAGGTGAAGGGCGCCATCAACAATACCTGGAGCTACACTGCGGCTGCAAGCTTCACCGCCGCTAAATCCGTGCTGTCGGTGAACATGCCTAACAACGACGGTGTGTTCCGCGCGATCAAAGTGATCGCGCCGCCCGGCACCATCACCAACGCCTTGCCGCCGGCCGCCTGCGCCGCTCGAGGGCTGACCGGGTTTCGTGCCTGCGACTGCGCGTTCGGTGCACTGGCCCAGCTTTATCCCGACCGCGTCTTCGCTGCCGGCGATGGCGGCAACACCGGTGTGACCGTCGGTGGTTACGACAAGAAGCGGCGACCGTATATCTACGTCGATTTCTTCTCCGGCGGCTGGGGTGCGCGGCCCTGGGCGGATGGGCTGCAGGGTAACACCACGATGTTCGCCAACATGGCGAGCTTCAGCATCGAGGTGATCGAGGCGGAGAACCCCCTCGAAATCCTGGATTGCGGTTTCGTCGCCGATACCGGCGGGGCTGGGAAGTACCGGGGCGGCGTCTCCATGGGGAAGACGTGGCGGATGCTGGCCGACGAAGGGATTCTGCAGGTCCGCGCCGACCGCCAGACGCACCGGCCCTACGGTCTGTGCGGCGGCGGCCCCGGCACGCCAGGGCGCAACATCTTCAATCCAGGCACGCCGCGAGAGCAGACCCTGCACGCCAAGCTGACGATGCCGTTCCGCCAGGGCGAGGTGTTCCGCCACGAGCTGCCCGGCTCGGGCGGCTGGGGCGACGCTTTCGAGCGCGATCTCACCCTGGTCGCGCAAGACCTGCGCGACGGATTCGTGACGGTGGAAGGTGCAGCACGCGATTATGGCGTCGTTGCGCGCGGTGATCCGCCGCAAATCGATATCGAGGCCACCGCGGCAATGCGTACGAGCCGAAGGGGCGCTGTCGGATGACGCTCCGCATCGGCATAGATATCGGCGGAACCTTCACCGATCTGGTCGCAATCGCGGCGGATGGGCGTGTCCTGACACGCAAGGCCGCATCGACACCGCACGATTACGCGGAGGGCATCGTCGAGGGGCTGCAGTCACTGCTCGCCGAAGCCGGCACGGAGGTGGCGGAAGTACTGCACGGTACCACCGTCGGCTCCAACACGATCCTTGAGGGCAAAGGCGCGCGCACCGCACTGATCACCACGCACGGCTTTCGCGACGTGTTGGAGATTCGCGATCTGCGCATGCCGCGCATCTACGATATCGGCTGGACCAAGCCGCCGCCGCTCGTCGAACGGCGGTTGCGGCTGGAAGTGACCGGGAAAATCCGCCCCGACGGATCGATCGCGATGGCACTCGATACCGCCACCGTCGATACGGCGATCGCGCGGCTCAGGGATGAAGCGGTGCAGAGCCTCGCGATCTGCCTGCTGCACAGCTACGCCAATCCGGCACACGAACGGGCAGTGGCGGATCGCGTGCGTGCAGCTCTGCCCGGCCTCGCCGTATCCGTCAGCCACGAGATCCTGCCGGAGATCAAGGAATATCCGCGCACCAGCACCACGGTCATCAACGCCTATGTGCAGCCGGTGGTGCGCGCCTATCTGACCGCGCTGGCGGCACGGCTGCGCGCACTCGGCGTCGCGGCGCCGCTGCAACTCATGCAATCCAACGGAGGGCTTGCCTCCGACGAGTTCGCCGCGGCACAGCCGGTGCATATCATCGAAAGCGGTCCTGCCGCGGGCGTTGTCGGCGCCGCGGCACTCGCTGCACGGCTCGATCTGCCGCTCGTGATCAGCCTCGACATGGGCGGCACCACCGCCAAAGCAGGACTTGTTGAATCCGGCGAGATTTTGCGCAGCGAGGCGCTGGAGGTCGGCGCGGGCGTCATGGCAGGGTCCCGCCTGTTGGTCGGGGCGGGGTACATGCTGAAACTGCCGGCGATCGACCTCGCCGAGGTGGGCGCCGGGGGCGGTTCGATCTGCCGGCTGGATGCCACCGGCGCGCCGAAAGTGGGGCCGGAAAGCGCCGGCGCCGATCCCGGTCCGGTGTGTTACGGCACGGGCGGCACCGAGCCGACTATTACCGATTGCAACCTTGTCCTCGGCTATCTCGATCCGAACGGATTGATCGGCGGGTCTATGAGGCTCGATGCTGAGGCAGCGCGTGAAGCAATCGCCTGCAAGCTGGCAGCGCCGATGGGATGCACGGTCGAGGAAGCCGCCGCCGGCATGCTGCGCCTCGCCTCGGCCTCGATGATGCGGGCGATCCGCGCCGTGTCGGTGGAGCGCGGGCGCGATCCGCGAGCGGCCGTGCTTCTGGCGTTTGGCGGCAACGGCCCGCTGTTTGCCGCGGCGATCGCGGCCGAACTTGGTATTCGCCAGGTGATCGTGCCGCCTCTGCCGGGGGTGTTCAGCGCCTTTGGCCTGCTCGTGGCCGACACGGAGCACCATGCGCGGCAGAGCCTGCGCACACGCCTCGACACGGCTGACGCGGCCCAGTTCGGCAGGGCGCTTGACGGCCTGACTGTCAATGCAGCCGCGCGATTGGCACGCGATGGTTTCGCGCCGTCACGACAGGTCTTCCGCCGCGTTGCACTGGCCCGCTATCTTGGCCAGTCGAGCGAACTAGAAGTGGTGCTGCCGGACGGCGCCGCCGCGGCCCTGCTGCGCGCATTGCCGAACCTGTTTGCCTCGGAGCATGAGCGTACCTACGGATTTCGTGCCCCGCAGGACGAGCCGGTGGAGTTGGTCGGGCTATCGGTGATCGCGCGCGGCATTCCCGCCGCACCGCGGTTGCCGGACGCCATCGCACCCCGTGCCGCGGATGGTCCGAACCACCGGCGCGCTTGGTTCGCCGGGACCGGCTGGATACGCGTGGCTGTTGTGGACCGCGCGTCGCTGACCGAAACGCCACGGCCCGGGCCGCTTATCGTACAGGAATACGATGCGACCTGCTTAGTGCCGCATCAAACCAGCGCGGCGCTCGACGGTTTCGGTAACATCCGGCTGGACCTCGACTGACCGCTCTCCGTCAACCGAGCAACCGCCCCCCCACCAGCAACAACACCGCGGCAAGCACCGGCCGCAGCACCATCTCCGGCACGCGCGCCGCGATGATGCTGCCGATGACGATGCCGGGGATCGAGCCCATGAGCAGAGCCTCGAGCAAGTGCCAGTCGATCGAGCCCAGCCACCAGTGCCCCAGCCCGGCAAACAAAGTGAGCGGCACCGCATGGGCGATATCGGCCGCTACGATGCGCGCTGTCGGCAGGTTCGGGTAGAGGAACGCCAGCGCCACCACGCCCAGCGCGCCGGCGCCGACCGAGGTCAGCGTGACCAGCACGCCCAATACGACGCCGGAGACAATCGTGAGCTGCGCGGCGTGGCGCATCTCCGCGCCCGCCATATGCCCAGCCGAAAATCGCAGCAACATGCTGCGAAACAACAACGCCAAAGCCGTCAGGATCACGGCGCCGCCCAGCAGGAACGAAACCAAATGCGATGTGGCGGGTTCTACGCCGAACGACAGCGCCAGGATGGTCAGCGCGGTCGCCGGTACGCTGCCGCAGGCGAGCAGACCCGTAATGCGCCACTCCACCGTGCCGCTCATGCCATGCACCAGCGTGCCGACGGATTTGGTCGCGGCGGCCTGCAGCAGATCGGTGCCGACGGCGGTGACCGGATGCACACCGAACATGAGAATCAGAAGCGGGGTCATCAGCGAACCGCCGCCGACACCGGTCAGGCCCACCAGCAGCCCCACGAGCAGGCCGGCGAGCGGATAAAGTCCCCCTGTGCCCAGGTGCATGACTCCATGCATCGGGTTCGTCTCCAACGTTCGTTGTTCGGGGGCGCCCAATCGAGCCAACCCAGACAGAGCCTCGGCGGCTTGCCGGCCGCCTGGCGATCGCGCTTCACTGCCGCAGCGCCCGGCGCGAGCCTAGCGCACCGCTCCTAGCCCGCGCCAAGCTTTTTCTGCGGACCTACGATCGCCGCGCCAACACATCGGCGTTGATGACCCGAACCGGCCGGCCATCCAGGAACGCCAGCGCATTCTCCACGCTCTCAGGATAGAACTGCGCCCACGCCTCCCGCACGCCATAACCAAGATGCGGTGTCACCACGGTGTTCGGGGCGCTGCGCAACGGGTGGTCCGGCGGCAGTGGCTCGCGATCGTACACATCGAGCGCAGCGACGATCCGCCCGGCATTCAACGCATCGATCAGCGCCGCCTCATCGACCAGGGGACCACGCGAGGTATTAACCAACACCGCGCCTGGTTTCATCCGTGCCAGTTCGCCGCTTCCGATGATACCCCGCGTACGGTCCGACAGCACAAGATGCAAGGTGACTGCATCCGACCGCTCCAGCAGCTCGTCCTTGCCGACAAGGATCGCGCCGCGCTCACGCGCTGTCTCCTCCGTGAGATGCCGGCTCCAGGCCAGGACGGGCATCTCCAATGCATGGGCGAAGCGCGCCATCATCGTGCCGATCCGGCCGAGCCCGACGATGCCGAGCGTTTTGCCGGCAAGCCCGCGCCCGACGGGGACGCCCTGCTGGAACCGGCCGGCGCGGATCGCCGCGTCGGCGATGGGCAGCCCACGGAACGCGGCGATCATCAGCCCGAGGGCAAGCTCGGCCGTGGCGCTCGAACCGGGGCTGCCGGTGTTGCAGACGACGATGCCCTGCGCCGTCGCTGTTGACAGGTCGAGTGACAGTGTCCGGTGGCCCGTGGTGCCCAGCATCCGGAGCTTCGGCAGGCGGCAGAGCAGCGTAGCGGTGAAATGCGTGCGCTCGCGCATGGCGAGCAGGATCTCGTAATCGGCGAGCCGGCGGGCCGCGTCATCCTCATCCGCGAATGCATCGGCGAAAAACGTGACCTCCGCCCGTGCCTCGAGCTTGCTCCAGTCGGCCGATTGCCGCGCTACCCCCTGCCAGTCGTCCAGCACCGCCACTTTCATCATCGGTTTCCTCCCCCCCGGTGTTCCCGAGCGTGGAGCGTGAATAGCGCGGGTTCAAGTCGGCGTGACCCCAAACACACGGCTCATTCGACCTCTCATGATCGCGAAGGTATGATGGCTGGGGCAGAGGGACCGTACATCTATGGAGGAGCTCGACCAGGTGCTGAATGGCGCCGTCGCGGAAGGCACGGTGCCGGGCGTGGTTGCCGCTGCGGCGACCACCGATCGTGTCGTCTATCGGGGTTCGTTCGGTCCCGGCGCGAAGGGCGGTAGGCCCGTGACACAGGATACCGTGTTCCGTATCGCCTCGATGACGAAGGCCATCACCGCGACCGCCGCAATGCAGATCGTGGAGCAAGGACGGCTATCACTCGATGCGCCGGCCGGGGAGGTCGTTCCAGAACTCGCCGAGCCGAAGGTTTTGCAGGGCTTCACCGAAGATGGCTCGCCGCTGCTGCGGCCGGCCAAAACCGCGATCACCTTGCGCCGGCTTCTCACTCACACGGCCGGCTTCGGCTACGATATCTGGAACGCCGACCTGCTGCGCTACCACCGCGTGACCGGGCTGCCGGCGCCGCGCACGGGCCTGCTCGCTGGACTTGCTGCCCCGTTGACCTTCGATCCTGGCACACGATGGCAGTACGGGATCAACATTGATTGGGCCGGCCGGATGGTTGAGGCAGTGAGTGGGGAAGACCTCGAAACGTATTTCCGCTCCCACATTTTCGACCCGCTGGGGATGCACGACACCAGTTACGAGGTGCGCCCCCATATGCTCGACCGGCTCGCCCCATTGCACGTCCGGACGCCGGACGGGGTGGCTTTGCTGGACCCGCAACCGCCCCCTAATCCGGACCGCGAGTTCTTTCCGGGTGGCGGAGGACTCCATTCGACCGCATCGGATTATCTGACATTTCTTCGCATGCTGCTGGCCGAAGGCCGGCTGAATGGCGCTGTCATCCTGCAGCCCGGCACGGTTGCCACGATGTTGGACAACCATATCGGCGATCTGCTGGTCGAGCCGATGCGCTCGGCGGTACCGGCATCGTCGAATGATGTCGAGCTGTTCGCCGGCATGCAGAAGAAGTGGGGGCTGAGCTTCCTGATCAACACCCAACCAGGACCGGGGGGCCGGAGCGTGGGAAGCGCCGCCTGGGCAGGGCTCTTCAATACCTATTACTGGCTGGATCGCCGGCGAGATGTTGCTGGCGTGGTCATGACGCAGCTCCTGCCCTTCGGCGACCCTGCTGTTCTGGGGCTGCTGGAACAGTTCGAGGCGGCCATATACCGAAAGCTAAATTCGCGTTGAGGTAGCATGCGCAACTGGCCCGGCCGGGTTACATTGCACCGACACACGATGCCGTGAGGCCGCGCATGACCGGGGTCAGTGTCCCCGATTTCCGAGCCGTCTTCCGCCACACGCCCGGGCTTTACCTTTTGCTGACCCGCGAGCTCGAGATCGCCGAGGCGACCGAAACATGGTTGCATCACCTGCAGACGGCGCGGCAGCAGGTGCTGGGCCGCAACCTGCTCGTGGTCCTCGCCGACGGCCCTGACGGGCGGGCGACGCCCGGACCATCCCTATTGAGAGCCTCGCTCGTGCGCGTGCTGGACCTTGGCAGGCCCGACGCGATGCCAGTGAGCCGCTACGATATCCGGCTGCCGGACGGAAAATGGGCAGAGCGCTACTGGACGGTCCTGAATGCTCCTGTCCATGACGATGCGGGCGAGGTTGCCTGGATCGTGCATCGCGTCCGCGATGTCACCGAGCTGGTCAGGTTGCGCCGGGAGGGGGCTGAGCGCGACGAGTTGGCCCGCGACCAGCAGCTCCTGATCACTCGTCTGCGCGAGGCGAACGAGGAACTGGCCCGGCGCACCCATTCGCTCTCGGAAAGCGAGCGACGGCTCGCCATCGCACTGCAAGCCGGACGGCTCGGCTCCTGGGAGATGACGTTGCCCGACCGCGGGATGGTGTCTTCCGACTTGCACAAGGCTTGCTACGGGCTCGGTCCGGAAGAGAGCTTCGATCACGATGACCTGCGCGCGGCGGTGCACCCGGACGACCGTGACCGGCGGCAGACGGCGCTCGCCCGCGCCTTGGCTGATGGTACCGACTACGACGTTGAGTACCGCGCCGTCTGGCGGGATGGCAGCGTCCATTGGGTGCAGATCCGCGGCCAAGTCACCGTGCGTTGGCCGGATGGGACGGCCCGTCGCATGGTCGGCGTCTCGCTCGACATAACGGACCAGAAGCGGCTGGAGGAACGCCTGGAAGCGCGTGTCGCCGCGCGCACGCAGCAACTGGCGGAGGCGAACGCGCGGCTGACCGCCGCGATCGCGGAGCGCGACAAGGCTGAACGCGCGTTGTTGCAGGCGCAGCGGCTGGAGGCCATTGGCCAACTGACCGGCGGCGTGGCGCATGACTTCAACAACTTGTTGGCGGCCATCGTCGGCAATCTCGAACTGCTATCCGCAAAACTCACAGACGCGCCCCTGCGGCGGCATATCGATGCAGCGCTCGCGGCGGCTTGGCGCGGGGGACGGCTGACTCAGCAATTGCTTGCCTATGCGCGCCAGCAGCGAATGGTCCCTACCTCGGTCGATATCAACCGGCTGGTCGCCGGGATGGATGGCCTGCTGCGCCATACGCTCGGTGGTCTGGTTCAGGTCGAGACAGCGCTGGACCCAGCGTTGTGGCCCGCCCTAACGGACGCAACGCAGCTCGAGCTTGTCTTGCTGAACCTGGCAATCAACGCGCGCGACGCTATGCCCGGCGGCGGCGTGTTGCAGATCGTCACCAGGAATGCCACCGATGCCGCGGGGCCGGACGATCTGGAGCCCGCCGAGTATGTGATGATTACCGTGACCGACACGGGTACCGGCATGACGGCGGAGGTGCTCGCGCGAGCCTTCGAGCCGTTTTTCACCACCAAGGAAGTCGGCAGGGGCAGCGGCCTGGGCCTCGCTCAAGCCTATGGCTTTGCCCGCCAGTCGGGTGGAACGATGCGGCTGAAAAGCGTATTGGGACGAGGGACCACGGTCGAGCTTTTCCTGCGCCGCGCCGAGACGCTGCCGCGCCCGGATCGGCCGGCTGCAGCACAAGCAGAAACCGCGTTGCGCCCGGCAAAGGCGTTCATCCTGGTGGACGATGAGCCTGACATTCGCGCGGTGACGGCGGAATTTCTCAGGAACGCCGGCCACGCGGTCGAGGAGGCGGCGAACGGTCACCAGGCGCTGGAGATCCTGCGTGAGCGTCGGTTCGACCTGGCTGTGGTTGATTATGGAATGCCGGGAATGTCCGGTGTCGTCTTGGCGACGCTGGCCCGAGAGCTGCGACCCGACCTGCATGTGCTGTTCATCACCGGCAATCCAGACGCCCTGAATGCCATCGCCCTCGATGGCCGGACACAGGTGCTCACAAAGCCCTATAGGCGTGAGGAGCTGCTGCGAGCCATATTCCGGCTTCTACCGGTCGAGAGGCGTTCAGGACCGACAAGCCGGGTGGCCGAAACCGCCGCGTTTACGGTCACGTAACGGGCGTTTCAGTAAAGTGGCGGCGGACAGTTGTCGATGAACGATGTCAGCGCGCGCCTTCACGGAACAAGATCACCCGCACGGTGAGGATGAGGATCAGCAAGTCGAGAACGACGCTGCGGTGTTTGAGGTAATAGAGGTCGTAGGAGAGCTTTTCCCGTGCATCCTCGACCGATGCGCCGTACGGAAAGTTCACTTGTGCCCAACCGGTCACGCCCGGCTTTACGTAACTGCGCTCGTTGTAGAACGGGATCACCTGGGCGAGTTGTTCGACGAAATGCGGCCGCTCCGGCCGGGGGCCGACCAAACTCATATTGCCGCACAGCACGTTGAGGAGCTGCGGCAGCTCGTCGATACGGGTCTGGCGGATGAAAGCGCCGACGCGTGTCACGCGTGTATCGCGTTTGGCTGCCCAACGCGGTTGCCCCGCGGCCTCGGCATCGACACGCATGCTGCGGAACTTCAACAATGTGAAATTCTTCCTATAGAGGCCGACGCGCTGTTGCCGGTAGAGCGCCGGACCGGGGCTGTCGAGCTTAATGAGAATGGCTGTCGCCAGCATCAGTGGAAAGGTGAGCCCCAGCAGAACCAGGCTGGCGACAATATCCACGAGGCGCTTGATCGCACGCGACAGGCGCGTGTTGGCAAATCCGTCCGCGCGCAAGAACCAGACCGCATCGATGCAGTCCAGGTTGACCCGCCCGAGATGCTGCTCGCAGAAGGACGCGTCGTCATAGACCTGCAGGCCACGCAGCTTCCAATCCAGCAGAAGGTCGCGTTCCGCGATGTTGGCAGCACCCGAGCCGTTCACGGTGTCGCCCGCCACCACCACACCCCAGACGCCGAGCCGATGGAGCACATCCGAGGCCGCACGCCCGAACGCGCCAAGGCTCGGACTGACGCTGGCAAGCTGAAACAACCCCGTCTGCCCGCTGTGCAGCAGGGCGGCCATCTGCGCCGTGCGCTCGCCGCTGCCCACGAGCAGCACACGCCTTGCCAGCAGGTTGCGGCCTACGGCAAGGCTAAACAGCCAACGGCTGACCACGGCGAAGCCCAGCCAGATGAGCAGAACTTTGGTGAGCCAGATCGGATAAGCACGGCCGAGTCCGAGGCTGAACTGATGGTTCACTGCGAGAGCCGCCGGGAAAGCCACGACGGCGGCCAGCGCAGCATTGAGCACGAGGCGTCGTCGATCGAAGCATATCTCCGGCCTGTAGAGGCCGATCGCGACGGCGCAACCGCCGATAGTCACCGCGAGCAGGGCAGCATGGTTCGCCGAGGAGAGTTCACTGCCCAGGCCGGCCAGACCGACGCCGCCGCGCCCGAAGAGCGGCGGAGCGGACAACATCAAATAGATGAACGCGAAAGACAGCAGAAGCTCGAGCAGCCAAAACACCGCCATTTCGACCGGCACGTAGCGGCCGACTGTCCGCGTCATAGGCGCCCTCCGACGACCTGTGGGCGACCGCGTATTGGTCATCCACAGCTGGCAGCATTATGCGAGACCCCGCGCGTTCCGTGGCGCGATGTCCCGTTCCTCAAGTTCAGACCCGCTACGCCGCTACGCGTCCAATCTGACCGCGGAATAGAAGCCGGATGTAAAATTATACAGTCAGCGGCAATCGTCAAGCATTTCTTTACGCTTGATTTGTACGGCGATTTAGCCGATCCCTCTGGCTCGGGAGCGGCCGAAAGCGTCGCTTCGCTCACGCGGATAAAACCGTTTCGGTCCCTCTCGCGGGGGTGGCGCCGGCCTGATTGATCAACGCGAATTATAGTGCTAACAGAGCGGCTTAGGGAGGTTGTCATCGACCGGTAGTCATTGTGCCCCGGCTCAGGGTCCGGAGGCGCGTAGCTCAGTGGCAGAGCGCTGCCCTTACACGGCAGAGGCGGGGGTTCAATTCCTTCCGCGCCTACCACGTGCGACCGCTCGCGGACCATGCCTTCGCGTTCGACTGTATTCTGTGATCGAGGTGATCGCCGCTGTGTTCAGGCCGCTTCTTCTATCGCCTCTGCTGATCGGTTGTATCCTGCTCGCCGGTTGCACGCCGCCCGGACCGGGCCCTGGTGTGGCGGCCGCGTCGACGAGCGCGGTCAGCCCTAACGAATATGTCATCGGGCCCGGTGATTTGCTCAGCGTGTTCGTATACCAGTCGCCCGACCTGAGCGAATCGGCCGTCTCCGTCCGCCCGGACGGCAAGATCTCCATCCCGCTGGTGCAGGATATTCAGGCGGCCGGCACCACGCCGCCCCAGCTTGCGAACCAGATTGCCGACCGCTTGCGCCAATATGTACGCGACCCGAAGGTCACCGTCATCGTGCGCAGCTTCGTCGGGCCAACTAACCGGCAGGTGCGAGTGATCGGCCAGGCGACCGAGCCGACCGCGATCCCGTACCGCGACGGCCTCTCCGTGCTCGATGTGATGATCGCCGTCAAAGGCCTGACAAAATACGCCGCCGGCAACCGCGCGATGATCATTCGCCGTGAGCCGTCAGGCAAGCAGGAGGTCATTCACGTGCACCTCGACGACTTGATGAACGACGGCGACATGAGCCAGAACGTTCGCATGCAACCGGGCGACACGCTGGTCATTCCTGAATCGTTTTTCTGAGGGGGCGCGGCTCGTGGAAATTATTCTTCTCTTTCTGCGCCGGCACCTCAAGGCGATCTGGCGGCGGCGCTGGCTGGGTCTTGGCGTCGCTTGGCTGGTCTGCCTGCTCGGCTGGGTGGGCCTCAGCATGGTGCCGAACAGCTATGAGGTCAGCGCCCGGATCTACGTGGATGTCGATGCGGTCCTGACGCCGCTGTTGAAGGGTTTGGCGGCCGACACCACCCCGGACACCAAGCTTCAGGTGCTGCAGCAGACACTGCTCAGTCGGCCGAATATGGAGACGTTGATTTCCAAGAGCGACCTCGATCTGCGCGTTACCGGGCCCGGCTCACGTGAACGGATGGTTGACAACCTGATGAAGGACATCTCCGTCCAGACGTCGCTCAGGCCGGACAGCCGCAACCTGTTCACGGTCAGCTACAGCAACGCCGACCCAAAACTCGCGCAGAGCGTCGTGCAGACCCTGCTGAGCATTTTCATCGACAATGCGACCCGTACAAACCGGCAGGACATGGAGAACGCTCGCGTATTCCTCGAGCATCAAATTGCCTCCTACGGGCAGCAGTTGCGCACAGCGGAACAGCGCCGCGCCGAGTTTCGCTCGAAATACGCCGGGTTGTTGTCGCTCGACGGCAGGGACCCCAACACTCAGGGCGCAAACTCGCTGGAACTGCTCCAGACTCAAATAGCCCAGGTCCAAGCCCAGCTCGGGGATAAAACTGCCGAGGCCGCGGCCTTGCAGAAGGAAATTGCCACCATTCCGCCGATGCTTGTGACCGAGCAGGGATCGGGGTCGGGGGGGCTGGATCCTGTGTCGCAGGCCGAGGATCGCGTGGCGATGTTACGCAACCAGTACACCGACGCGTATCCCGGGCTCATCGCTGCGGAGCAACAGTTGGCTACGTTGAAAGCGGCCAAAACCAAAGGCCGCGGGCAGAAATCCACGCCAAACCCGGTCTATGACCAGATCAAGATGAAACTGATCGACACCCAGGCTTCGATGGTATCCCTGACCCGACAGCTCGGCGCCATGCGGGAGAACCTGACGCAGCTCCAGCAGCTTCAGCGCGATCGGCCCAACATCATTGCCGAGTACCAGAATCTCGATCGCGGCTATGGTGTGTTGCAGAAGAATTATGATGAATTGCTGACCCGCCTGCAATCCGCCGATCTCGGTGAAGCTGCCGATACCCAGGCTGACCAGGTTAAGATCCGCCTGATCGATCCACCGGATATCCCGCGTATTCCGACCTCACCGCCACGGCTGCTGATTGCGAGCGGTATTCTGATTGCCGGACTTGCTATCGGCGCAGTGATACCCGCACTACTGTCGCAGTTCGATCAGTCGTTCTGGGTGCTCGAGGACCTCCGCAGTATCGGGCTTCCGGTGCTTGGTGCCGTGTCGCTCGTCTCGGCGTTGCCGCGCCGTCGGCAGGTGATGAGCAGCATCCGTTTCGGCTTCGCGGTACTGGTCCTCATCGCGCTTTATGGTGGGCTGATGTTCCATATTCTCAACAGCACAGCGATCATCTGAATGAGCGGGGGTAAACCGAATTTGGCCGAGCGGGCAGCGGAGAAACTGCGGCAGGCCGGGTTGGCGTCCTCCAGCCTGAACAATCCTGCCGTCCAACCGCCGAACGATGACCAATCGACGGCGGTCGTGAATGGTCTGCTGACGCAGGGATTGGGGCTGGCCACCGCCCATCCCGACACGCTAGCGCCTGCAACCCTGCATGAGCCGGTCGATACAGCCTCCCTGTCCCGGGCCGGCCTCATCGAAGGAAATGGCGCGCAACGTCGCATCAGTGAGGAATTTCGCCTAGTCGAAGGCCAGGTCGTGAGGGCCGCCTTCGGACAGCTCGGTAACGAGCCCGGGTTTTCCAACTTGCTGATGGTCACGAGCGCCCGGCCGAACGAAGGCAAGACCTTCACTGCCATCAATCTCGCCGCCAGCATCGCTTCCTGTGGTGGCCGCCGGGTCTTGCTGATCGACCTCGATCACAAGCGGAACTCGCTCACCGACTATCTGGGGCTTTCCGATGAACTTGGTGTCCTGGACCTTGTCGACACCTCCACCCCGTCCGCGACTGGCACCATTCACCCCACCGCCGTCGAAGGCCTGCAGGTTCTGCCCTCCGGCCGCACGGGCGAGCGAGCGGATCAATCCACGCGCGAGCAGATCATACGGGTGATTCAGAGCCTCGGCCGGCACTATGCCGACCACCTGCTGGTGCTGGATGCTCCGCCCTGCCTCTCGACCAGCGATCCCGCGGCGCTGGCGCCGGCCGTTGGCCAAATTCTGTTCGTGGTCGAAGCCGAGCGGACCCAACGGGAGGAGGTCGAGGCCTCACTCGACCTTATCCAAACCTGCCCGACCATCACGCTGTTGCTGAACAAGGTACAGATGTCGACCCCACGTAGCTTTGGGGCGTATTCCTACTCCTACGCCTCCTGACGCCATTTGGGCGGGAGAGAGCGATGGCAGCCGGACGAAATGCCGCGCGCCCAGCAGCCGCACTCGTGGGCTTGGTAGTGAATTGCTGCCTCGGCTCGGTGCCGGCACTCGCTCAACTGGGAGGCTCGGAGTTCGGCCTGCCTGCCGCACCGCCTTTCCTGACGCCGTTCTCCTCTCAGCCATTGCCGGGGCTGCAAACACCTGCCGTACCGACACCAACGCAGCCGCCCGCTCCCGGCTCGCCGTCACCCACCTTCCGTTATCAAAGCAACACGCCCCCAGGCATGGGGGTAGTGCCGACCCCCGGCTTCCTGGTGGTACCGCGCCTCGGCCTCTATGAGGAATTCAACGATAACATTTTCCAGAGCGAGACTGACCGACGCTGGGATCTCCTGACCATTATCTCGCCGGGAGTATCGGTGACGGCGGATACCCCGCGTCTCAATCTGAACCTGAACTACTCGCCGTCCTATGTCCGTTACATTCGGACGCCACAGGAGGACCATTTCGGCCAGAATTTGCTTGCCACCGGCTCGGCCATTCTGGTGCCGGACGAGCTCTTCGTGAACGCGCGCGCGTTCGCCACCGTTGGGGCTGTGAATGGCGGCTTCAGCGGCATCGGATTCGGCGCTCCGACTGTCGGCAACGCAGGGTTCAGCCCTGGCGGGTTATCCTTGAGCAAAAACAATCGTACTCAGGTGGTGAGCAGTGGGATTACCCCCTATCTGGTGCACCGTTTTGCCGATTTCGGCAGCGCGCGCGTAGGGATCAACCTGACGCAGTCGTATTCGAGCAACAGCTCCGGCCGGTTGCTCAATTCACCGAATGGCCCCTCGATAAACCAACAGACGGGCGAGTTTATCGCTCAGTTTCAGAGCGGCTCAGACTGGGGACGCGTTCTCGACATTGCGACCATCGATGCGAAACAGTCGACCGGCACCGGTGCGTTTTCCGGCTCGCGTCAGGATACGATTAACAACCAACTCGGATACTTTATCAATCGCAACTTTTTGGCATTCGTCGAATTCGGAGCGGAAAGTCTGTACTTCAACACCGTTCCGCGCACCAATATAAACGACGGAACCTGGGCAGTAGGCGCTACTGTCACGCCCAACGCCGACAGCCAGCTCACGTTGAGCTATGGTCACAAGAACGGCTTCAACTCGTTCCAGGCGCTCGGCAGATACGCAGTGACCTCACGCACCAACCTCACCGTGAGCTATCTCACCGGCCTCAGCACGGACTTGCAGCAGATCGAGCAGCAACTGGCGCTGACGTCAGTGAACCCGCTCGGCAATCCCGTCAATACTCTCACTGGTGCTCCTACTTCGATTCTGTCGAACCTGAGCCCGCTCAACGGCACACTCTACCAGAACCATACCCTCACCGTAACGGCTACTACACTGCTGGACCGCAACACCATCTCGCTTTCGCTGCAACGCCAAAATCGGGTTGCGGTAGCGGGCACGGTAACCGGTCCTGGCATCAATAACACGAGCACGTCGGGCACCGCACTATGGACGCACGAAGTCAGCGAACGCTCCTCGTTTACCGGTAGCGCCAGCTACGGCGTGCAAACCCTGCAGAGTGGCATCAACCAGAATGAGAACTTCTTCAGCGCCGCGGCCCTGTATCGCTACAAATTCACCGATACGCTCACCGGTACTGCGAGCTACATGTTTTATGATCGTCACTCGAACGTTGCTGGATTATCGTTCTACGAAGATATCGCTCTCGTCGGCATCACCAAAGAGTTCTAATAGATCGTGTACGAAACTTTCTACCGCCTGAACGGAATCCCGTTCCAGCTTACGCCGGACAGCCGCTTCTTCTTTGCCAGCACCGGCCACAACCGGGCGATTTCGCATCTGATCTACGGCCTTGCGCAGGAAGAAGGCTTCATCGTCATCACCGGCGAGGTTGGCGCCGGCAAGACCACATTGGTGGAACAGCTCTGGTCGCAGCTCGACCGCCGCACCTACGTCATCGGCCGGGTGGTCACCACCCAGGTCTCAGGCGACGATCTGCTGCGGCTCACCGTGACCAGCTTCGGCATCGACGACGCCGGGATCGATAAAGCCGGCCTGTTGCGGCGCTTCGAACGGATGGTGCGCGAACAGCACGCCGTCGGACGGCGCTGTCTGCTGGTGGTGGACGAAGTGCAGAACCTCTCCGTCGCCGCGCTGGAGGAGCTGCGCATGCTGTCCAACATCACGGTGGATGGCCGCGCCTCCGTGCAAACCATCCTGCTCGGGCAGCCGCAGTTCCGCTCCATGCTGGCGAGTCCGGCACTCGAACAACTCCGGCAACGGGTGCTGGCGTCCTATCACCTGGGGCCGCTGACCGAAGCCGAGACGCGGTCCTACATTGAGCACCGCCTGCGCACGGTGGGATGGACCGACGACCCGAAATGGGAAGCCGGGGCTTTCGCGCTGATCTTCCGCCATACGCAGGGAATTCCGCGCCGGATCAACACGCTCTGCACACGAGTACCTGTTGTACGGTGCACTGGAAGAGGCGCATATCGTTACGGATGATATGATAGCAACCATTGCAGCCGACCTCGACGAGGATCTCGGCACCGGGACCGCTGCACTCGTGCGGCGACCTGCCTCTACAAACGGAGCCGGGACAGATCTCCTGGCCAGGCGGGTCGTCGCGCTGGAGCAGGGCGTGGCCCGGCAGGAGCGTATCTTCCGCCGCCTGCTTGATCTGCTCGGCGGCTATCAGCCAGAGAGTTGAAACGGAGAACGCCGATGGCCAATGCCCCGCACGGCCGTATCCGTAATGCCCTGACGGTCGATGTCGAAGATTATTTCCAGGTCCACGCTTTCGCCCACCGCGTTCCGCGAGCGAGCTGGGACGGCTTCACGGCGCGGGTCGAAGCCAACACCGATCGCATCCTCCAGCAGTTCGCGGACACTGGCGTGCACGGCACGTTCTTCACCCTAGGCTGGATCGCCGAGCGCCATCCGGCGATGGTGCGACGCATCGTCGGCGCCGGCCATGAGCTGGCGAGCCATGGTTGGGACCACACACGCGCGGACGCGCAGGATCCAGCCGCGTTCCGAGCCGATATCGGCCGCACCCGGCGCGTGCTGGAGGATATCGGCGGCGTGCCGGTGATCGGTTATCGCGCCGCTACATTTTCTATCGGTCCACGCAACCTCTGGGCCTTTGCTATCCTAGAGAGCGAAGGCTATTGTTACAGTTCCAGCATAAACCCGATCCGCCACGATCTCTATGGAATGCCCAATGCGCCCCGAAAGCCATTCCACCCCAATGGTGTGGGGCTCTGGGAAATCCCGATGACGACCGTACGGCTCGGCGGCCGCAATCTGCCGTGCAGCGGAGGCGGGTTTTTTCGGCTGATCCCCTATCCGATCTTCCGCGCCGGCCTCCGTCAGGTGAACCGGACCGAACAGCGGCCCGGCATTTTCTACTTCCACCCTTGGGAGATCGACCCCCAGCAGCCGCGGGTCGCTGGAGCCGGCTGGAAGTCGCGCGTCAGGCATTACACTAATTTGGCGCGCATGAGCGCCCGGCTGGACCGGTTGCTGCGCGACTTCGCCTGGAACCGCATGGACGTGGTGTTTGCCGATCTGCTGGGGCGGTCTTCCCTGCCCCGGCAGAGCAAGCCGCTTACCGCTCTCCCTGCCTGATCGCGCACCCTGATGGCACTCCGATTGCGACCGCTCGACGCTGCCAGCGCGCCCGCCTGGGATGCCTTTGTGCGTGCCCACCGGGACGGCACATTCTTTCACCTGGCAGCATGGGCAGACGTAATCGAGCGGAGTTTCGGTCATCGCACATGGTTCATTCTGGCCGAGCAGGACGGGGCGGTGGCAGGCGTACTGCCCCTTGCGCATGTCAGGACGCGGTTGTTCGGCAATACGCTGATCTCGGTGCCTTTCTGCGTCTATGGCGGCCCGCTTGCCGCGGATGGCGAAGTGGCTGAGGCGCTCGCCGCCGAGGCCGAGCGGCTGATGCGGCAGACCGGCGCCACAGCGGTCGAATTCCGCCATCGCGACCCGAACCGCACTTCCGCATGGACCGAGCGGACCGAGCTCTACGTCACGTTCCGAAAGCCAATCGCCGCCTCGGATGAGGCGAACATGAAGGCGATCCCGCGCAAGCAGCGCGCCATGGTGCGAAAGGGTATCCAGAGGGGGCTCGTCTCCGTTGCCGACCACAACATATCCGTATTGCATCGGGTCTATGCCGAGAGCGTGCGGAATCTCGGCACGCCGGTATTCTCCCGCCGCTATTTCCAGATAATTGCCGATACGTTTCGAGGTTGCTGCGATGTGGTGACGGTGCTGCACGAGGATCGCCCGGTCGCCTCGGTGCTGAATTTCTACTTCCGCGACGAGGTCCTACCCTATTACGGTGGAGGGACGGAGGAAGCCCGTCAGGTTGCCGGGAATGATTTCATGTATTGGGACGTGATGCGCCGAGCCGCCGCGCGCGGGTGTCGGCTGTTCGATTTCGGCCGCAGTAAGCTCGGCACGGGGGCGTTCGCGTTCAAGCGCAACTGGGGTTTCGAGCCGGCCCCGCTGCATTACCGGTACAGCCTGCGGCCGGGAGAAGCGGTCCCCGACCGCAACCCGCTCAATCCGAAATATCGCCTGTTCGTCACCGGGTGGAAACGCCTGCCGCTGCCGATTGCCAATGCGATCGGGCCTTTCATCGTGCGTGGCCTCGGATGAGCACGGGAACCGTCCTGCCACCGCCGGCTGCTCTCGACTCGCGGCACGCGCTGCGAACCGCAGCACCGGCTTTGGCGCTCGGACTGCTCGTACTCGGCCTGCTGTTCCAGGACGAGATCGCGGCCGCGGTACAGACCTGGATGGGGAATGCCGCCTATAATCACTGTTTTTTGGTCATTCCGATCGTCGGCTACCTGCTCTGGGACCGCCGTGCGGTCCTTCGCGGTGCCGTCCCCCGCCCCTTTCCCGCCGCCGCGCTGGCAGCGCTTCCGGTCGGGGCCGTCTGGCTGTTCGCTGACCGTCTCGGCATCGTCGAGGGGCGGCAGCTCATGGCCATGTGCATGGTCCAATTGCTGTTTCTGGGCGTGCTTGGGTGGCCAATCTACCGCGCCTTGCTGGGGCCTCTGCTTTATTTGTTCTTTCTCGTTCCGTTCGGTGATTTCATTACCCCCCAGCTGCAGGTCTTCACTACGCGCTTCGTCGTGTACGGGCTTAACCTGCTTGGCATTCCGAACTTCGCAGACGCTTTCACGATCGAGATCCCGGAAGGCACGTTCGAGGTCGCCCAGGCCTGCGCGGGCCTGCGGTTCCTGATCGCCGCGATCGCATTCGGCTGTCTTTATTCCTTGCTGATCTATCGCTCGCCACGGCGCCGCGGCGTGTTCATCCTGATCTCGATCATTGTGCCGGTCATTGCCAACGGATTTCGCGCACTCGGGATTGTCACGCTTGGCCATCTGCTCGGCAGCGCGCAGGCGGCAGCAACCGATCACGTTCTCTACGGTTGGCTGTTCTTCTCTATCGTCCTGCTGATCCTGGTCGCGCTCGGCCTGCCATTCCGGGAAGACAATCTCGCCTATTTCCCGGTTCGTGACCCTGGTCCGGGACCGGCCCGACATTCGAGCCTGCTGAGTGCCGCCGCGCTCGTCGGAGTCGCGATGCTCGGGCCGTTGGCCGCACTGGGCCTCGACCGCGCGAGCGCCGCCGCACTCCCGACCGCATTTACACCCCTGCCGTCCGGCACCTGCACACAGACACAGTTCACGGAGCAGCCGGATCCGCGAGTTGCCGGCCGACTGCAAGTCCAACATCTTTCCTGTGAGGGACGAGGCGTCGTCGTGCGGGTGGAGCTGTTCTCGCCGCGCGCCCAGCCGCGCGAGATCCTAAAGGAGGAGCGACGGTTACGCGATTTTACCAGCGAGGTTGGCGTGATTAGCCCGCTGCGGCTCAACGGCCTGACATGGCGGCTGATCAGCAGCGAGGACCCCGAGCGTACCGTGGCGACCCTGATCTGGATCGACAACGGATCGTCCGCGGGCGGCTTGCGCATGCGCCTGCGGCAGGCCTGGGCCAACCTGTCGGGCGGTAACACCGCGCCGATCGTCATGGCAGTCACGCCGGACCCCGATCCGGGCGTGACACAGCGTGCGCGAGCGAACATCCTAGCCTATCTGCGCGCGCAACCTGAGCTGGCCGCGACGCTCGCACGCTTGTCCGCGGCTGCGACTCGTTCCCCTGCAGCCAAGACGGAGTAAGTTTCACGTGAGACGTGTCGGACTCGTGGGGGCGGGCTTCATCTCGCATGTCCATGCCCAGGCCCTTCGCACAATCCAGGGTGTGCAGCTCACTGCGGTTATCGACCCGGTGATGCCGAACGCTCGGGCGGTGGCATCTGCATTCGGCGTGCCGGAGGTGTTCGGCTCGGTGCAGGAGGCACTCGCAGCCGATGCGTTCGACTGCGCGCACGTTCTGGTGCCGCCTGATCGTCATGCCGAGGTTGCCGCCAGCATCATCGCGGCGGGCAAGCCGTCACTGCTGGAGAAACCCCTGGCTGACACGGCGGCGCGTTGTGCGGCCCTCATCGAGCAGGCCGACGCCAGCGGCGTGGCGCTGGGTGTCAACCAGAACTTCGTACATCATCCCGCTTTCGCCCGGCTTTCAGCGCTGGTGCGTGCACGAAAGCTCGGCCGTCCCCGACACATCGCCTGCACCTACAATATGCCACTGGCGCAGATGGAAGCGCGCCAGTTCGGTCACTGGATGTTCGCAGCACCCGGCAATCTGCTGCTGGAGCAGGCCGTGCATCCGCTCTCGCAAATCGCCTCGCTCGGCGGCCGGATCGAGGAGATGCGGGTACTTGCCGGGCCAAAGCTGATAGTGGCGCCCGGACAGACGATCTATACGACCTTTGAGGCTGTTCTTTCCTGCGCCGAGCTGCCTGCGAGCCTGCGTTTTGCGGTCGGCCAAGCTTATCCGTTCTGGCAAATCACGGTGGTCTGCGATGACGGCGTGGCAATCGCCGACATGCTTGCCAACCGGTTCTATACTTCCGAGCGTACGCAATGGCTGGAAGCGGTTGACGCCGCGATGTCGGGCACCCGTACGGCGGCGGCGATAGCCGGCGCCAGCGCCCGCAATATCAGCGCCTATGGTTTGTCGCTGCTGCGTCTCATGCCGCGCAGCGATGCATTCTTCCAAAGCATGCGTGCGAGCATCGCCGGCTTCCATGCGGCGTTGGATGCCGGTCGCACGCCCGAGCTGGACGGCCGATTTGGACTGATGCTCGTAGAGGCCTGCGAACGTATGCGGGATCTGGGCATCGGCCCCGCCGAGGCACCCACGCCCTCCGTTGCCGAGACGTCGGTTGAGATTGCGGCAGAACCGCATGGACCGCCGAACATTGCCATTCTCGGCGGCACCGGGTTCATCGGCACCCATTTCGTCCGACGCTGCGTCGCGGATGGTCTGCGGGTTGCCGTCATGGCGCGCGCGACGCGCGGCCTTCCTGCCGTTTTTCACGACCCGCTGGTGACCTTGCACCGGGGCGATATTCGCGATCCGCACGCGGTGAGCGCCGCCATCGCCGGCGCACCCGTGGTGGTGAACCTGGCGCATGGCGGCGGCGGCAACTCCTGGGAGGAGGTGCGGGATGCCATGGTTGGCGGAGCGGAGACAGTGGCGCGGGCGTGCCTCACTGCCGGGGTACGCCGGCTCGTGCATCTCGGCTCGATCGCCGCGCTGTATCTCGGGCCGCAATCGCGCCCGGTGACCGGCGCAACCCCACCCGACCCGCAATCGGAACGCCGCGAAGATTATGGTCGCGCAAAAGGGGTTTGCGATCACCTGCTGCTCGCCTTGCATGCGCGCGAGGGCTTGCCGGTAGTGATCCTGCGTCCCGGTGTCGTGGTGGGGGACGGCGGGACGCCGTTCCATGCCGGGCTCGGTTTCTTCAACAACGAGCAGCACTGTATCGGTTGGAACGACGGCCGCAATGAACTGCCCTTCGTGCTTGCCGATGACGTGGCGGAGGCGATCCGGCTCGCCTCCCGCGCCGCAGGCGTGGAGGGGCGCTGCTATAACATCGTGGGTGACGTGAGGCTCAGCGCCCGGGATTATATCGCCGCGCTCGGGACGGCATTACAGCGCCCGCTCCGGTTTCATCCGCAAACCGCACTCCGGCTCTGGACCAGCGAGTTCGGCAAATGGGTAATCAAGCGCGCCGGCGGCCGGTCCGTGGCCGTGCCCTCGCTCAGGGACCTGCTGTCGCGCGGAATGAAAGCCAGGTTCGACACCAGCGATGCGAAACGCGACCTGGGCTGGACACCCGTCGCCGACCCGGCGGTGTTTCAGGCGCGCGCCGTTGCAGTCCACGCGGACTGATGGCGGAGGCCGCACAAACTGTTCTGAGCGTCTTTTCCACCTTCGCCTTTGGCGGCCCGCAAGTGCGGTTCACTGCGATCGCCAACCGCTTCGCCGAGCGCTACCGGCACCTGATCGTCGCCATGGACGGCGACGTCGCCATGCGGGAGCGGCTCGCCCCGGGGCTCGCCGTCAGCTTTCCTACCGTGGAGATCACCAAGGGAGCAACCTTGGCCAACCGCCGCCGGTTCCGCATCGCGCTACGCGCGTGGCGACCGGATGTGTTGGTCACCTACAACTGGGGGGCCATCGAGTGGGCGATGGCGGATCTGCCGCGTCTCTGCCCGCATGTCCATATCGAGGATGGGTTCGGCCCCGAAGAGCAACATGGGCAGCTCCGTCGGCGCGTGCTGACGCGGCGTGTGGTGCTGGCGCGCAGTACGCTCGTCGTGCCGTCCCGCACCCTCGAGCGTATCGCCACCGGCATCTGGCGACTCTCACGCCGGCGTCTGCACTACATCCCCAATGGGATCGATCTGGGGCGATTCCCGCCCCAGCGGGACGCCGCCGTGCAGGCGCGGTTCCCTGGTGACGGGCCGGTGATCGGCACTGTCGCAGCCCTGCGGGCGGAAAAGAACCTTTCTCGGCTTTTGCGCGCTTTCGCGCGCGCGTCCGCTGACACCCCGTGCAGGCTGGTCGTGGTCGGCGATGGGCCCGAGCGCCTGGACCTCGAGCGACTCGCCGCAGAGTTGGGTGTTGCCGGGCGGGTGCATTTCACCGGCCAAATCCCCGACCCCGCCTCGCTCTTTGCCGGGTTCGATATCTTCGCGCTTTCTTCCGATACCGAGCAGATGCCGATCTCTGTGATCGAAGCGATGGCAGCCGCGCTGCCCGTTGCTAGCACGGATGTCGGCGATGTGCGGCTGATGCTGACGCCGGAGAACCAGGGCTTTATGACTCCGTTGGATGACGCTGCGCTGGCTGGCGCGCTGACCGGGTTGCTGCGCGAGCCTGACCTACGCGCCCGCATCGGCTTGGCCAATCGCGCCCGCGCGGCGCGCGACTACGAGCAGGAGACGATGTTTCAGGCCTACGCCGCGTTGTTCGATGCAGAGCGGTGAGCGATCAGCCAGTACCAGGCAAGCCCGATCCATTCATGCAGCCCGTAATAGCTGCGTACCCACGCACCCGCTTCGGGCAGGATGCCTGTCGCCAGGGTATCGAGCTGCACCGGTGCGGCTGTCGCCTGCATGCCGAAATGGCGAAACGAGAGAATGGCGCGCTTCTCGTGCCAGGCATGTGTCACGACATAGACCGAATGGATGCCCAACGGCGCGAGTATGGCGGCACTGTCGGCCGCATTCTCCCACGTTGTGCGCGACCGCGCTTCGATCCAGCGTACCGGCACGCCAAAGTTGTCTTCCAGGCTCCTGGCCATCACTGCCGCGATCGGCGGTGTATCGCCCTCAACCGAACCCCCGGAGACCAGCACTGGCAGATGCACCCGGCGGTATAAGGCGGCCGCCGCGCGGAGCCGTTGCAGTGTCAGCGGGCCGACCTCGAACCCAGCCGGGCCGCGTACGCGGTCCAACTCGGCACTGAGGACGACGATCGCCTGTGGTGGAGCAGCGGCGGGCGGATCGAGCGGCAGGCCCTGCTCTAGCGAAACGATCATCGCCTGTCCCACTGCCGGCACCGCCAGCACCAAAAGCAACGCCAGTGAAACGGCGACGATCGCCAGCCCTGCTCGCCGATACCAGCGCCAGCGCACCAAGAGCAGCCCGGCGATACCGGTCAGCACGAGATTCGCCGGAGGAACAATGAGAGCGGCGATCAGCTCCCGGATCGGAAAAAACAAAGCCGGATCAACCCGGCGAGCCAAGCCATTCCAGCACCCGCGCGAGGCCCGTTTCCAACAGGGTCGGCGGCGCGAGGCCAAGGGCGGCCGCCTTGCCCCGCGCGCCAACCGAGGCGCGAATATCGCCCGACCGCGCCGGGCCGTGGCAGACACTGGGGGTATGGCCGCAAAGCCCGCCGATCGTTCGGGCGAGATCGAGCACCGAGGTACGTCTGCCGGTGCAAACATTGAACACCTGCCCGCCGGCATCCGGTGCCGCGCGCATCGCCGCCATCAGTGCGGCTGCAACGTCGGCCACGTAAATGAAGTCGCGTGTCTGCCCGCCATCGCCATGAATGTCGATCGACGCTCCGCGTCGCAGCCGCTCGCAGAAGATCGAGATCACACCGGAATAGGGCGAGGCGGGATCCTGTCGCGGCCCGTAAACATTGAAGAAGCGCAGCCCCACCGTCGGCACGCCATGCACGTGGGCAGCGACGCGCGCGTGCAACTCGCATCCCAGCTTGTCCGCACCGTAAGCGGAGAGCGGCGCGGTCGGCGCTGTCTCCTCGATCGGCTGGGTACGGCAATCGCCATAGACCGCCGCGGATGAGGCATAGACCACCGGGACGCGGCGTGACCGCGCGGCGTCGAACACGGTAATCGTTCCGGTCAGGTTGGTGCGATGCGTCCCGAGCCAGTCCTCGATGCCACGTGCGACCGAGGCGATGGCGGCCAGGTGAAAGCAACCGTCCACCCCCGCCATCGCATCTCGGACAGTTGCCGTGTCGGCGATGTCGCCCACCATCAGCTCGACATCTGGCGGCAGGTTGTCGCGCCGGCCAGTCGAGAGGTCGTCCAGCACGCGCACTTTGCCGCCCCGCGCGCGAAGCGCTTCGCATAGATGCGAGCCGATGAACCCGGCGCCGCCGGTAACGAGATAGATCATGCGAGATCCGTGTCGGATTGGTGCGCCCGACGACGCCGCCGGACGCCTGGAAACTCCTCTCATTCTGTGGTTCGTTCAAGCGAACATTAGCTAACAAGTCGATACTGGGGAACGAGTGAATGCGATATTCGGGACTGGCGCTGCCGATCCTGCTGCTGACCACCGCCGCAGGACCGGCCTTTGCGGCTACGTTCCGCTAGACCAACGACGCCGAGGTCGGCGCCATGGACCCGGACACGCGGCAGGAGACGGTGCAGCTCTCCTTCCTCGCCAACACACCGCTGTCCAACCGGCGACATGGGTAACAGAATAGACCGGCGACATGGGTAACACTTTTCATCCGTCATCGAACCAGATCGGCTTGCGGTTGTTGTTGGCCCTGTGGGGTTGTGGGCAACGCGCGTGCGTTGTCCACAAATCCACAGGCTACCCGACGGCGGCGGCGCCGCGGCTGGCGCAAGCGGCCCTTCGCGTCCAGCAAACCGAGCTCGATCGGGCCATACATCACCCGCCATTCGCCGTCGGCGATCGGGTGCAGCCCGACCGGTTCGCCGATCAACGGCTCGCCCAGGAACACCCGCTCGCCACGCCACTTGATCTCGCCGTTCGAGCGCACCTGGCGCACCAGCTCAACGCCAGGATACTCCGGCGAACACAGCTTGCCGGTGTAGGCGCGCGGGCTCGGCTGATAATGCCGCGCCGGCACTTGCTGGCCCAGCGCCTCGTGCGGCCGCTCCGCATTGTAACAGCGGCGGAACACCGCGAAGCTGCGGGCCTGCGCCCGCAAGCTCGCCGCCGGCGGGCTTGCCGTCTCCTGCTGCAGCGTCAGGTGCATCCGCTCGTGCCGACCGTTCTGCTGCGGCGAGCCTGGATCGATCCGATCCGGCCGCACCGAAAGCTTGATCAGCCACACCGATAACCGGCTCAAGCCGCCGGCGCCGCGTCCGGCAAACGGCGAGCCGTTGTCGCTGCGCAGCGCCATCGGCAGGCCATACTCGCGGAACGCCGCCGCCAGGATCGCCTGCACCGTCGCGGTATCGGTCCGCCGCACCGCCTGGCAGCGCAACAGATAGCGGCTCCAACTGTCCAACAACGTGAACGGCTCGCAGCGCGCGCCGTCGGCGGTGCGAAACCAGCCCTTGAAATCGGCCGTCCACACCGCGTTCGGACCCTCGCAGCCGGCAAACGGCGCGCTGCGCGGCGGCACCCGCTCGCGCCGGCGCCGCGGCACCGTCAGGCCCGCTTCGTCGAACAACACACCCAAAGTGCTGGCCGCCGGCCACACCACCTGCGGATCGCGCGCCGAAAGCCACGCCCGCAGCTTGCGCGGCCCCCAGCTCGGGTGCTCCCGCCGCGCCGCTACCGCTGCCTCGGCGATCGACCCCGTCACCTGCCGCGGAGAGTGATGCGGCGCCCGGCTGCGGTCGCACAGCCCGGCAAAACCCTCGTTCTCATACCGCTCTATCCACTTGTAACCGGTCTTGCGGCTAACGCCATAGCGCTGGCACAGCTCCGAAATCGAAAGCCCGTCCTCCTGCCAGCTCACAATCAGCGACATCCGCTCGTCCATGGGTCCGGTCCTCTGCCACGGCATGGGTCACCTCCATGCCAACCAGTAAACCTGTTACCCATGTCGTCGGGCCAAACTGTCACCTATGTCCCCGGTTCGGACCCCGCACCTCTCCCGCGTGCGGGAGAGGTCGCCGCGGAGCGGCGGGTGAGAGTCGTCAGCCGGTCCGCGCCACCTCCAGCACGTGATCGGCAAGAGCGAGCGAAGCGGTCAGCCCCGGCAACTCAATACCGAACAGGTTGATCAGGCCCGGCACTCCATGGGTCTGCGGCCCTTGCACGACGAAATCCTGCGCGGCGACGCCGGGCGGGACAATTTTCGGGCGGATGCCGGCATAGCCGGGTTGAATCGCCCCGTCCCTGAGCTCGGGCCAGTAGCGGCGGACGGCGGCATAGAATTTCTCCGCCCGTCCCGGATCGACGGTGTAATCGATGGTTTCGATCCATTCGACATCAGGACCGAAGCGCGCCTGACCGCCGAGGTCGATCGTCAGGTGCACCCCGAGCCCGCCCGGTACCGGCACCGGATAGATCAGCCGCGAAAAAGGCGATCGTCCGGAGAGAGTGAAGTAGTTTCCTTTCGCATAGTAGGCGGTCGGCACGCGCTCGGGCGGCATTCCGACGATGCGGCGGGCAAAATCCGGCGCGTGCAGACCCGCCGAGTTCACCAGCAGCCGACAACGCAACCGCGTCGGATCGGCGCCACCCACAGCGATTTCGATGCCGCCGCGCACCACACGTCCGCCAGTGACCGGGCTGAGAAAGACGACCACAGCGCCGGCATTCTCGGCATCGCCTTGCAACGCCAGCATGAAGGCATGGCTGTCGATGATGCCGGTGGAAGGCGAATGGAGCGCGCTGGTGCAAAAGAGATGCGGCTCCATCGCCATTGCCTCGGCAGCCGTGAGGATGCGCATGTCGTCCACGCCGTTGACCGCGGCGCGCTGGCGAATGCCGGCGAGTCTGCCGTCCTCATCGGCATTGGTAGCAACGATCAGCTTGCCGCAGTTACGGAACGGCACGCCCTTCTGCTCGCAATAGGCATAGAGCGCCTTACGGCCGGCGACGCAGAACCGAGCCATCAGGCTTCCGGCCGGGTAGTAGATGCCGGCATGGATCACTTCGCTGTTGCGCGAGGATGTCTCCGCGCCGATCCCGTCGGCGGCTTCCAGCACGATCACCTCGTGCCCAGCCAGGGCCAGCGCGCGAGCGACCGCCAGCCCGACCACACCAGCGCCCACCACCACGCAATCGACAAATTCCACGCAAATCTCCTTTCGGGGCGACGGATTTACGATGGAAGAGCCAGCGGCGGAAACCCGGGGCCTTCTGCCGCGCCATTGACCCTGGGGACCCGCCGCCAATAAGGAGCACGCCATGCATGCGATGCAGTTGCGAGCCCCGCATAGCCCGCTTCATGCGGCGGAACTCGATAATCCGCGCCCGGGTCCCGGGCAGGTGGTCATTCGGGTCGCAGCCTGCGGTGTGTGCCGTACCGACCTGCACGTTGTGGACGGCGAGTTGGCCGAGCCGAAACTGCCGTTGATTCCGGGACACGAGATCGTCGGCCGCGTGGTGGCAACCGGCACCGGAGCAAAGCGGTTTCGCCCCGGCGATCGGGTCGGCGTGCCGTGGCTCGGCTGGACATGCGGAGTGTGCGATTATTGCCGGGCGGGACAGGAGAATCTATGCGAGCGGGCACGTTTCACCGGGTATCAGATCGATGGCGGGTATGCCGACCACACAGTTGCCGACGAGCGTTTTTGCTTTCCGATCCCAGAACAATATAGCGATGAGGCAGCAGCGCCGCTGCTCTGCGCCGGTCTCATAGGGTATCGTTGCCTGCGCATGGCAGGCGACGCGCAGCGTCTTGGCATCTATGGCTTCGGCGCGGCGGCGCATATCGTGGCGCAAGTCGCCCGCCATCAAGGGCGCGCAATCTATGCCTTCACCCGCCCCGGCGACACCCCGGCACAGGACTTCGCGCGACGGTTGAGTGCCGTATGGGCGGGTGGTTCGGACGAGATGCCGCCGGAGTCCTTGGATGCGGCGATCATTTTCGCCCCTGTGGGCGCGCTGGTGCCGGCGGCGTTGCGTGCCACACGACCTGGCGGCGTCGTGGTCTGCGGCGGCATCCACATGAGCGACATCCCTTCCTTTCCGTATGAACTGCTGCGGCACGAGCGCGTGATTCGCTCGGTCGCGAATCTCACCCGTCAGGATGCCGAGGAGTTCCTGGCGCTCGCGCCGCAGGTTCCGATTGTAACCGAGACGCATGCCTACAAGCTCGCGCAAGCCAACGATGCTCTCGCTGCGTTGCGCGACGGCAGGCTGACCGGCCCGGCCGTCCTGGTGCCGTGACGCGGATGCGGAGGTGGGGGCGGCCGAACCTTACCGTGGCACGCCGGCTAATGGGCGCTTGGTTTCACGACAGGCGGCAGTTTTCGCGGTCACGTCTGCCTGCCGCCCCCATTTTCGCAGCGTCTCGTCGTTGCAGCCGATCTTCGCTGCGATCGAGCCGATCGCTTCCTATTGTGAGCCATGATCGCCCGCGTGTTCCAGCACCATCGGGACCGCTCGGGCGCGGACCTCAGGCGCATACCGTACGGATGTTTTCCGCGTCTCCATCGCCCCATCCTCGCAAGGATCAGAGCCTCCGGGAAACGCGGTACGGTTCACCGACGGCTCGGCGCCAGGATATCGGCACGCCGGCCGTTCGGCAGCGGCACCTCGTGCAACGGCGCCCCAAGACGCCCGCACAGGCGTGCCGCGGCCTGCGAACCGCCATTGCCCGCTCCGGCAGGTTCGGCTCCATGCTGCCTCTTCGGATTGACCCCGGATTTGACCCGGTAGCGCCATTTTGCACCGATACGACGATGGACGATAGGCGATGAAACAGCCCGAAGCCCCGCGCGTGTTCAACCATCCGCCGACCTGCGACGAGATCGCGGAACTGGCCGAACGCGCGCTCGCGGCGATCCCCGACCGGCTCGCCCAGCATGTGCGCGGCGTAGGCATCGCTGTCGAAGACCGTGCCGATGACGAAACGCTGCGTGAACTCGGTCTCGAGTCGCCCTGGGACCTCACCGGCCTCTATAGCGGAACGCCATTGCCCGCGCGCAGCATCGACGACATCGCCCGGCCGCCCGACCTGATTTCCCTTTACCGTGAACCGATCCTGCTGGAGTGGATCGAGACCGGCGAGGACCTGTTCCGCCTCGTTCGCAACGTACTGATCCACGAAATCGCGCATCATTTCGGCTTCAGCGACGCGGACATTGCCGCTCTCGAACAGGAGCTGGGGTAACCCTGTGCCGTGCGCCGGGGTCCCCTGCCATCGCTGGATGCCGTGCTGCGTACCGGCCACGCCCGGGGGCTGGTGGCGCGGTTCGGCCGCGCCGCAACCAAGTCGGCGTTGCGCGACGCGCTGGCGCGCCGCCGAGCCGCCCGTGACTTCGGCACGGCGGACGATCTCCTGACAGAAGCCGCCGCGACACTCGCCGCGCGCTTCGCCCTCTCCCAGCGTCCGGTGTTCAACCTGACCGGGACGGTGCTGCACACGAATCTCGGACGCGCGACGCTGCCCCCCGAAGCGGCCGACGCAGCTTCCGTGGCGCTGCGCACGCCCACCACGCTGGAATTCGACCTCGCCACCGGCCGGCGCGGCGAGCGGGACGATCACGTGCGCGGCCTGTTACGTGAGCTGACCGGGGCGGAAGACGCCACAGTAGTCAATAACAACGCCGCCGCCGTGATGCTGGTCCTGAACACGCTGGCGCTGGGCCGGGAGGTTCCGGTCTCCCGTGGCGAGCTGATCGAGATCGGCGGCTCGTTCCGGCTGCCGGAGATCATGGCGCGGGCGGGTGCCATATTGCGCGAGGTCGGCACGACCAACCGGACTCACAGGCGCGACTACGAGGCGGCGATCGGTCCGACGACCGCCCTGCTGATGCGCGTGCATCAGGCCAATTACGCGATTTCCGGTTTTACCGCCGCGGTGCCCAGGCGCGAGCTTTCAGCCATCGCTCACAGGGCCGGTCTGCCGCTGGTCGAGGATCTCGGGAGCGGCAGCCTGGTCGATCTTGCCGCCTGGGGCTTGCGGCATGAGCCAACGCCGCAGGAGGCCCTGGCCGCCGGCGCCGATCTCGTCACCGTCTCCGGCGACAAACTGTTGGGTGGCCCGCAAGCCGGGTTGGTCCTCGGCCGCACGGACCTGATACGCCAGCTCGGTGCCAACCCGATGAAACGGGCGCTGCGGCTCGACAAAGGCCGGCTTGCCGCGCTCGAACACGTGCTGCGGCTCTATCTCGATCCCGACCGGTTGCCTGAACGGCTGCCCGTGCTGCGGCTGCTGAGCCGCCCTCTCGCGGACATTCGCGACAGCGCCGAACGGCTTGCCGCCGTCCTTCGCCAACGTTGGCCGGATCGTCCCGTCGCGGTCGAGCCCTGCCGCAGTCAGATCGGCTCGGGCGCATTGCCGGTCGATCTTCTGCCGTCATTCGCCGTGACCATCGGCGGCCGCTCGTTGGACTCTGTTTCCGCCTGGCTGCGCAGCCTGCCGCGTCCGGTTCTGGGACGGATCGGCGAAGGCCGGTTGTGGCTCGATTGCCGCTGCCTGGAACTGCCAGACGAGCCGGCCCTGAGCGAAAACCTGGACGCGGCCAATTGCGGGTGTGCCCAGGGTTGCTGATAGTTCAGGACGGAAGAGAAGCGGTCCCGGTGGGCCGGCCGGACTTCAAATCCGGTTGGGGCTGCCAAGCGGTCCCGGGTGGGTTCAACTCCTGCTCTCTTCCGCCGTTCACGGGTCTGTGGCTTGGGTGCCCGAACGGCTGTGGCCCCGCAGCAACAGCCGTTGCAGAATTGGCAGAACCCTCTCGTCTTAGGCTGCGAACACGGCTATGGTTTGCTTATCGCAAGAGCGTATGGGGAGAAAGGGACCCCCGGCGCACCGGCCTGACTCTGCGCCATCGGCGCGGGAAGACAACGAGGAGAGAACGATGAATCTTCGGAGCACGCTCCTGGCTGCCACCGTGCTGGCCGTTCCGCTCGCGGCGCAGGCGCAGCCGGTGACGGGATTGTATATCGGCGCCGGCGCCGGCGTTAACTGGCTGACCTCCGAAAAGGTAAGCACACAGTCGGGTGTGAATACCGGGACGAGCCTGTCCTCCGAGCTTGGGCCGGTCGCTGTGGGCTCTGTGGGATGGGGCCTGGGTAATGGCCTGCGCGTCGAGCTCGAAGGCGACTACCGGAACAACAAGTTCAATAAGCTAACAGGTGGGACGTTGCCCGGAGCGGCCGGCGGCCGCGAGCAGAAGTACGGCCCCATGGTCAACGTGGCTTATGATTTCTACGGGCTCACGCCGTATGTCGTTCCGTATATCGGCGTTGGCGTTGGCTACCAGTGGGCAACGATCCAGCGGTTCACCGCTTATGGCGGCGCGGGAACGCCCTCGGCTTTCAGCATCAACAACAGCGGCCGCACCACGGCAGGGGCATTCGCTTATCAGGCTATCCTCGGCGCGGGCCTTCCGATCGCCGCGATCCCAGGCCTGACGCTGACCGCCGAATATCGCTTCATGGGTCTGGCCGGCGAGCGCAGCTACAGCGCCACCCTAGTGACCGGCACCACACCGCCTGGCGGGTTGCCGATCAAGTTCAAGCTCAGCAACGACTACAACAACGCGTTCCTCGTGGGCTTCCGGTACAATTTCGGCGTGGCCCGGCCGGCTCCGGCTCCGGCGCCGGTCGCCGCTCCGGCTCCGGCGCCCGCGCGTTCCTATCTCGTGTTCTTCGACTGGGACAAAGCGACGCTCACCGACCGCGCACGCGAGATCATCCGCGAGGCGGCGACGAACTCGACGCACGTCCAGTACACGCAGATCGTGGTCAACGGCTATACCGACACGTCGGGCACGCCGCGCTACAACATGGGTCTCTCGATCCGTCGCGCGAATGCTGTGGCCGCCGAGTTGGTGCGCGACGGCGTGCCGCGGAACGTCATCTCGATCCACGGTTACGGCGAAACGCACCTGCTGGTGCCAACCGGCCCCGGCGTGCGCGAGCCGCAGAACCGGCGTGTCGAAATCATCATCCAGTAAGCCTGCGCGAAAGGACGGCATCATATGGGGCGCCGCAAGGCGCCCCTCTTGTTTGAAGCTCATCGCGTTCTGTGGGATGGAATGTGATACCAACCGTCCTTGTAATTGACTCTGCTATGCAGGAGTGAACCGTCATGGTCGGCTGAGGCTGGCTACGACGATGAGTGCAAAAGAGGTCGATGCATGCATTATCGGGGTGCCCTGCTCGCTGCTACCTTCCTCGCCGTACCGCTCGCGGCGCGTGCGCAGCCCATCCAGGGCGTCTATATCGGCGCCGGGATCGGCTACGACCTACCGCAGAACACGCACGTAACCCCGATCACCAACGGTTTCGGCGCCTCCCACCTGAAGCTCGAAAAGCACGGCGGGTTCAACGGGCTCGGCAGTATCGGTTACGGTTTCGGCAACGGGCTGCGGCTCGAGGTGGAAGGCGATTACCTGCGCAACAGCCTCAACAAGTTAGACCGCACGCCCTTCCCGACAGCCGCCAGCGGGCACATGAGCCGCTACGGTGTCATGGCGAACGCGATCTACGATCTCGACATCGGCAGTCCCTACGTGTTTCCTTATCTCGGTGCGGGCGCCGGTTATATGTGGACCAACCTGAACGGTAGTTTCACCCAACCGGGCGGCCCGTTCAGCTTCACCACCAACGAGACCGAGGGCAGGTTCGCCTGGCAGGGAATTGCCGGACTGTCGTTCCCGATCCCGCACATGCCGGGCCTGTCGCTGACTGCCGAATACCGCTTCATGGACATCACGGCGGGGGCCAAATTCAGCGGCGTCGAAACCACCGCCGCCGGACCGGTCACCGGCCGGATCAAGCTAGGCCCGCAATTCGACCACAACTTCATTCTTGGTGTGCGATACGCGTTCAATCCGGGACCGCCCCCGGCACCGCCCGCGCCGGCGCCCGCTGCCGCGCCGGCCCCGGCGCCCGCACGCTCCTATCTGGTGTTTTTCGACTGGGACAAAGCGACGCTCACCGACCGCGCGCGGGAGATCATCCATGAGGCCGCTACCAATTCCACCCACGTCCAGTACACGCAGATCGTAGTGAACGGTTATACGGACACGTCCGGTTCACCCCAGTACAACATGGGTCTTTCCATCCGCCGCGCCGATGCTGTCGCCGCCGAGCTGGTGCGCGACGGCGTGCCGCGGAACGTGATTTCCATCCACGGCTATGGCGAGACGCATCTGCTTGTGCCCACCGGTCCCGGCGTGCGCGAGCCGCAGAACCGTCGCGTGGAGATCATCATCCGCTGAGCGCGGGTTGACCCCCTACATTAAACCGGAACGATATCTGTGCGGGCGAAATCGGCGCCTTTGCACAGAAGCGGCAGCCCGCGGGCGCGCACCAGCGCGTAGTCAGCACAGTCACCAAACCTGAGGGCCGCCGGATGGTGGCCCTTGCCGAAGCGGATGAAAGCGGCACGCGCGAGCCGAACCAGTGCCGTGTCGAATGGAACCACCTTGATACCCGCGCGAGCGACCAACTCGCCGAGCTCCTGTCAGGCGTCCCGCCCGCCCTGAGGCCCGGCCAGCACGAGTGATGCTTCGAGCACGCCGACGGCTGCCATCAGGCGGACCGGCGCGCTGGCAATCGATTCTATGAACCGCTGCGCCTCGGGCTCCAGGCGGAGGATGGCGATGATCGCTGAGGTGTCGATCACCATCAGCTGGGCAAACCATCCTCATTGTAGAGATCGGTTTCGGAGAATGACGGCAATGCCGCCTGGCGGACAGCGCTGCGGCGCGCGATCTCCTGCATGTCGCGCGCCAGCACCGCCGGATCATCAACGGGGGACCGGCGGCGAACGCCATTCTCGATGAACTCGGCCCCGAGAAGTTCCAGGGCGCGACGCACCCGCTCGGCCATGCCGGGGGACACGTGCGCGCCGCCCACGGATTCCAGCCGACGTATAGTGATCAGGGAAACATCCGCGCAACGGGCAACCTGATCTTGCTGCAGATGAAGCAGGGCGCGCGCGGCGCGGATCTGGTCGGGGGAGATCATAATGAGCGCCTATGAAGCATTTGACCGAAAGCGATCAATCCCTCACTCAAAGCCCAGAAATCCTGGCGAGGCGCTGATCGGCGGCGCGGCTGCCAGCCGGGCAAGGTCCGGGGCCGGTCGCGCTGTCCGGGCATCGCCGGCGAGAAGCCGCTCCAGGGCGGACGCCACCGACAACACCAACGCATCTCCGCCGCGGGGACCAACGATCTGCAGCCCGAACGGCATCCCCTGGCGGTCGAGACCGACCGGCAAGGACAGAGCCGGATGGCCGGCCAGGGTTACCGCATACGCCATCGCCAGCCAATGGAAGTAGGTGCGCGTCTTCCTGCCATCGATCTCGAGAGGATAGAGCTCTCGCCACGGCCGCGGGCTGATCGTGATCGCCGGGGTCAGGATCACGTCGTAACGGCGGAAGAAATCCTGCCAACGGCGATAATAGGCGGTCTGCATTGCCATCGCCCGCGCCGCGTCTGCGGCTGAGTAGCCCAGGCCTTCTTCGACATTCGCCCGTACATTCGGCCCGACCGGCTGGTTTTGCTCGACCTTCGACAGGTGTCCGGCAAGAAAATTGAGCGCCCGGAGGATTTCGAATGCCTCGTCCGCATCCCGGCAATCCGGCGTTGCTGCTTCGAGGCGGGCAAAAACATGCCGGAACAGGTCGGTCTTCTCAGCGAACACCTCGGCGATGTGCCGCTCGGTCGGTGCGATACCGAAATCTGGCGTCAAGGCAACGCGCAGGCGTGACATGTCGATCGGCGCGGGTGCGGCGAAATCCTCCGGGCGCCGGACCTGTCGCCCGAACACGGTGGTTGCGAGCGGGTCGCGTGCGTCGTCGCTCACCATGGCTGCCAGCAACAGACATGTGTCGGCGACTGTACGGCCCATTGGGCCAAGCACCGGCAGCGATGACCAGCCGAGCAGGCGCTTTTCGCTCGGCACAAGGCCCGGGGTGGGACGAAAGCCCACCACACCGCAGAACGCCGCCGGGTTGCGCAAAGACCCGCCGGTATCGGAGCCGGTTGCGATCGGCACCATTCCGGTAGCCAGCGCGACCGCCGATCCGCCGGAGGAGCCCGCCGCGGATTTTGCCGGGTCGAACGGATTGCCGGTGGCGCCATAGACAGAGTTGCGGGTGTTGGCGCCGGCGCCGAATTCCGGGGTGTTGGTCTTGCCGAGGACGATCGCCCCGGCCGCGGACCAGCGCCGCGATGCTGCGCTGGTCCGCGGCCGGAACATGGTCACGGAAAATCGGGCTTCCGTAGGTGGTGCGCAGCCCTTCGGTGTCCTCCAGGTCCTTCACCCCCAGCGGCAGCCCATGCAGCGGCGGCAGGTCCTGGCCGCTCGCCACGGCATCATCGGCTCGTTTCGCTTGGGCGCGGGCACGTTCGAAGTCGCGCGCGACAAAAGCATTGACGGCGTGATCCACCTTCTCGATGCGGGCGATACAACTTGCCAGCAATTCGCTCGGCGCGAGCTTCTTTTGCCCGATCAGGCGGCGCACTTCCGTAGCATCGAGATCGCAAGGCTCAGTCATCATTACCTCCCGTGGTCCGAGCGTTCATATCGATTCGATCTGCATCGGTCACTGTCTTGCCCGGAGACGCGAGAGAGGCAGCGATGCCGGACCAATCGCTGTATCGGGGAGAGGCGGGCGCTATCCTTCCGGTTTGGAAACGCGTGTTTCCAGGCTGGAGGAGGATATGAGCGACGCCCGGGCTTCGCTCGGAAGACTGGAAATCGGGTTTGCCCGTCTGCAGAAGCAGATGGCGCGGATAGAAGAACGGTTGCTCCATATGGAGCAGCGCTTCGAGGTCAAGCTAGCGCGCTTGGAAGAACCACTCGACGCTAAGATAGATCGGCTTGCAGCCATTCTCGAAGCGACGTTGCCCCATCTTGCCGCCAAGGCGGACATCGCTGTATTGCCGACGAAGACCCATCTGTGGGGCGTATTCGGTGTGTTGGTCACCACCATTTTGGGCGCAATCGGCGCCGGGCTTGCCGCTATCTCCATCCTGCACTGACGGTCAGTAACCCAGAGCCAGCCCATCCTTCCGCGGCTCCGAGCCGCCGATCAGGCAGCCGCGCGCACGGTCGATCCAGATCGCCTGGCCGCCGCCATGCGGACGCTCTACCAACTCCAATTCATGGCCCAGCCGCGCAAGGCGGTCGCAGACCTCGGGCGGAATGCCGCGCTCGACCTGCACCTTGCCGCGCAGCGGCATGAGGCGCGGCAAATCGATTGCCTCCTGCAGATCGAGGCCGAACTCCAGCAGGTTAGTCAGGAACAGCGAGTGGCCCGTCGGCTGGAAGTGCCCGCCCATCACGCCATACGGCATCACGGCCTGTCCGCCCTGCATCACCATTCCCGGGATTATCGTATGCATCGGACGCTTGTGGGGCGCGATGCAGTTCGGGTGCCCGCGTTGCAGCCGGAAGCCGAAGCCGCGGTTCTGCAGCATCACCCCGGATCTTTCAGCGAGGATGGCCGAGCCGAACCCCTCGAACAGCGAGTTGATGAAGCTGCACGCATTGCCGTCCTGATCGACGACGCAGAGATAGATGGTGTCGCGGTGCCGCGGCAGGATCATCTCCCCGGCCGCCGGCATTCGTCGCATCGCATGATCGTCGCTGATCAGCGCACGCAGGCCGCCGAGATAGGCCGGATCGAGCAGCTTGCTTACCGGCACGCCCGCGTGCGACGGATCGGCGATGAAGGCATTTCGGTCGCGATAGGCGAGACGCGCCGCCTCGATGTGCCGGTGATAGCGCTGGGCACTGAGCGGGCCTTCCGGCGCGGTTTCGATGCCGGCCAGGATACCGAGGATCATCAGCGCGACCAGGCCTTGGCCGTTCGGCGGGCACTGGTACACGTCGTAGCCCCGCCAGCGCAGCGCGACCGGTTCGACGAACTCGGCGGCCCCGAGCCCAGCGGCAAAATCGGCTTCGGTGTGCAGGCCGCCGCGGGCGCGCAGGGTTGCGACAATGTCGGCGGCAATCGGCCCTTCGTAGAACGCCCGGGCGCCATGCGTCGCGATTGCCCGCAGCGTCTCGGCCAGTGCCGGTTGGCGGACGACGTCGCCGGCGGATGGTGGCCGGCCGCCCGGCAAGAAAGCGAGCGCGCCGTTGCGGCGCAGCTTGGGTTCCAGCCGCGCCCAGTCCCAGGCCACCTTGTCATGCACCGGCCAACCTTCGGCGGCGAAGCGGATCGCCGGCTGCAGCAGCTCGTCTATTCCCTTGCGGCCATGCGCCTTCAGCAGCGTCTCCCAGGCATCCACCGCGCCGGGCACGGTCACGCTGTGCGCGGAGATGTTCTCCAGCGCCGTGATCCCGGCTTGCTCGTACCAGTCGATCGTCGCCGCCGCCGGAGCACGGCCGGAGCCGTTCAAGGCAATGACATTGCGTTCCCCTGGGCCTGCCCCGGCCGGGGCATAAAGGCAGAAACAATCCCCGCCGATGCCGGTGGATTGCGGCTCGATCACGCACAGCACGGCGCAGGCCGCGACCGCGGCGTCCAGCGCGTTGCCGCCCGCACGCAACACATCGAGCGCGGTCAGCGTGGCCGCGGGCATGGAGGTCGCGGCCATTCCATGCGTAGCGTAGACCCGGCTGCGGCCGGGCAGGTGGAAATCGCGCATAATCTCGTCCCAGAATGGGTGCGCTGCGCCGACTGGCGCTGTCATCGCGCAGACTGGCGCTATCATCGGGGTTTAGCAAACCGGCCCGGCATAACCGGTTGATGCGGATCAGTCGATCGCCACCTGTCGCGGCAGCATGCCGCGGCTGACCGCCCGCCCCCACGCGTGTCCTGGCACTTCCACTGTGTGGTGCAGAATCGCTGCCACACCCAGCGGAAGCAGAATAGCTCCCGGCAGCCAAAGCGGGGTGAACACGAATGTATTGCCGGCGGAGACGGCCGCGAGCGTCACGCCAAACAGCTTCTGCACCGGCTCGTTGACCAGATAGATGCAGTAGGAGACGGCGCCGAGCCATTGCAGCGCTGGCGATCGGAGCAACAGGACGAGCGGATGCAGAAGACGAGAGTCGGGCGCCAGTTCGGCAGCGAGGCAGACCGTCCACACGAGGGGCGCAAAAATTTTGGATACCCCGCCGTGCAAAGTGGCGAGCGCCAGCGTACAGCAGAGGACCACGGCGTAGCGGCTGACAAGAGCGCGGGTTAGCGACTCCCGCGCCTCTCTCCGCTCCAAGGACGGGAGGGAGACGGCGGCGGCGGTAATGCCGAGCGCGAAATACTGCGCCTTGTTCGGCAGGAAGGCGCGGCTGAAATACCACCCATTCGGGGCACAGGCCGACCAGACAAACGCAGCAGCGGAGAGCGCCAGGAACAGCCAGGCGAGATCGGGCATCACTGCACGGCGTTTCGCCAATGAGGCAGCCGCCGCCATCAGCAGATAGAACTGCCACTCGGTGCTCAGGCTCCAGGCCGCGCCAAGAAAGCTCACCCAGGCATCAGGCAGGATCCCGTCCGGGAACAAACCATGCGCCATGGTGAGATGCGAGGCGATCTCCGGCGCCCAGGTGGTCGGCCAATGGTCGGACCAGATGCTCCGGGCGAGACTGCCGGCGGCGATCCACGGCATGTGGTCCCAGCCGTTCGGCAACGGCTGGATCGCCACGGCGAAGGGAAAAACCACGAGGAACACCGGAAAGATGCGCCCGACGCGGGCCATCAGGAACGGGCCCGGGGCACGACCGAAGCTCTCGAGCGAGCGTACCGATCACCATTCCGCTCAGGATGAAGAAGACATCGACCGCCGCCTCGCCGTGCGAAAGCGGCTTGATCAGCCATGCCGGCAATGCCGCGAACGGCGCCATGTGCGAGAGCAGCACGTAGAGCGCCAGCACGCCGCGCAATCCGTCCAGGCATTCCAAACGTCGCACGCCACCTCCGGGGTGACGATGGCCTGACGACGCTTAACGCTTGACGAAGGAACCGGGCTTGCGGGGGCTGGCCGCCCGCGCTATCTGATAGCTGAAACTCATTCTCCGCTGTGGTACGGGGGGTGGCCTTCACGGGCCGCCTTTTTTGTTGTCAGACACCGATCAGCCGAACACTGGTTTGCAGCCGCGGATCGCCGCCGTGGTCACGCCGACGCTCGAGGACATGGGCTACGAGTTGGTGCGCATCGCCTTGCTGGGCCGCGACCGCCCGACCGTGCAGGTGATGGTCGATCGCGCCGACGGCGAGCAGATCACGGTGGCGGATTGCGAAGCGATCAGCCACGCGCTCGGCGCCGTGCTGGACGTGGAGGATCCGATCCCCGGCACCTGGACGCTGGAAGTGAGCTCGCCTGGAATCGACCGCCCCTTGGCGCGCGTGAAGGACTGGAACCGCTTTGCCGGCCACCTCGCGCGGGCCGAAACGACGGCCCCGATCAACGGCCGTCACCGCTTCTCCGGCACCGTGCTCGGCGCCGACGCGATGGTCGCCCGCCTGCGTCTGGAAGGTGGCGCCGAAGTGGCGCTGCCGCTTGCCGATATCCGCCGCGCCAAGCTGGTGCTGACCGACGCGCTGATCGCCGCAACGACGAAACCTTCTCGGATCAACTGACACCAAACTCACTGACAGAGGCCATCATGGAAACCGCCATTGCCCGCCCGGAGCTGCTCCTGGTTGCAGATGCCGTCGCGCGCGAGAAGTCCATCGACCGCGAGGAAGTCATCGAGGCGATGGAGCAGGCCATTCAGAAGGCCGGGCGCGCCAAATACGGGCACGAGAAGGATATCCGTGCCACAATCGACCGCAAGAGCGGCGATGTACGGCTGTCGCGCTGGACCGAAGTGGTTGACACGGTGGAGAACGAGGAAACCCAGATCCCGGTCAACATCGCCCGCAAGTTCAAGCCCGAGATCAATGTCGGTGAGTTCATTGTCGATCCGCTGCCGCCGATCGATTTCGGCCGGATCGCCGCGCAAACCGCCAAGCAGGTGATCGTGCAGCGGGTTCGCGAGTACGAACGCAAGCGCCAGTTCGAGGAATTCAAGGACCGCGTTGGCGAGATCATCAACGGCATCGTCAAGCGCACCGAGTACGGCAACCTTATGGTCGAGCTCGGCCGCGCCGAGGCGCTGCTCCGGCGCGACGAGCTGATCCCGCGCGAGAGTTTCCGCAACGGCGACCGCGTGCGCGCCTATATCTACGACGTGCGGGAGGAACCCCGCGGACCGCAGATCTTCCTCTCCCGCACGCATCCCGGCTTTCTCGCGAAGCTGTTCGCCCAGGAGGTGCCGGAGATCTACGACGGCATCATCGAGATCAAGGCGGTGGCCCGCGATCCGGGTTCGCGCGCCAAGATGGCGGTGATCAGCCGCGATTCTTCGATTGATCCGGTCGGCGCCTGCGTCGGCATGCGCGGCTCGCGCGTGCAGGCGGTGGTGCAGGAACTGCAGGGCGAGAAGATCGACATCATTCCATGGTCGCCGCAGGCCGCAACGTTCGTGGTGAACGCGCTGGCCCCCGCCGAAGTCACCAAGGTGGTGATGGACGAGGAGGCCGGGCGGGTTGAAGTCGTGGTGCCCGATGATCAACTTTCGCTGGCGATCGGACGACGCGGCCAGAACGTCCGGCTAGCCTCGCAGCTGACCCGCTGGGATATCGATATCCTCACCGAAGCCGAGGAAAGCGAGCGCCGGCAGGAGGAGTTCCGCCGGCGCAGCGCGTTGTTCGTCGAAGCGCTGGACGTGGACGATGTGATTGCTGGGCTGCTGGTGACGGAGGGCTTTACCTCGGTCGAGGAACTGGCCTTCACGCCGGAAGAGGAGCTGGCGGCGATCGAAGGGTTCGACGACGCCATTGCGGCCGAGCTGATCCGCCGGGGCGAAGCGTTCATCACTCGCCGCGACAATGAGTTGAACGACCGCCGCGTTGAGCTGGGCGTCTCCGACGAGATCGCCAGCATCGAGCCGCTGACCCCGGCTATGCTGGTGGCGCTCGGAGAAAAGGGAGTGAAGACGATCGACGACCTGGGCGACCTCGCCTCCGATGAGCTGATCGAGATCGTCGGCGCGGAGAACATGGACGAGGAGACCGCCAACGCTGTGATCATGGCAGCCCGTGCCCACTGGTTCGAACGACACACCCGCGGAGGCAGCCCCGCAGGAGGCCGATCACGACTGAAACCGCCGCTGTCGAGTACCGAAGATCGGCAAGCTCCGTCGGAGGAGCCGGAGACCGGCCCTTATCGGCGCTGCATCGTCACGCGCGAGCGGCGGCCGAAGGAGCGGATGATACGCTTCGTGGTGGGGCCGGACCGGACGCTAGTGCCGGATATTGATGCGAGGCTCCCCGGCCGAGGACTCTGGTTGAGCGCACACGGCGATATGTTAGAAGTCGCGCAAGTCCGCGGCGTCTTCGCCAGGGCGACCAAGGGATTGGCGGGACAGGGGCCGGTGGTTGTGCCCGCGGATATGGCCGACCGTATCCGGGCGGGCCTCGCCCGCCGAGTCACGGAGCTGCTCGGTTTGGCACGACGCGCCGGCCAGGCCGTAGGAGGCTACGAAAAGGCGCGGGATTGGCTGCGGACAGGCCGCGCCGCGCTGATCCTTCAGGCGTCCGACGGCAGCGAGGCGGAACGGCGGCGGTTTCTTGCTGGCGCCGGTTCTGTCCCGGTGATGGCGCCGCTGCCGGCCGCAGCACTTGGGGCAGTGTTCGGCCGGGATCACACAGTGCACGTGGCAGTGGCCGCGGGGAAACTGGCTGAGTCTTTGGCCCTTGAGAGCGGTCGGCTGACCGGGTTTTCGGACCCCGGGCTGCCGCCGGCAAAACGGATCGGTACGGCCGGGCCACGCCCGGCCGCAGGCAGAACAGGCGGGTAGATGAGCGAAGGCAACGATCAGGACACGAGCAAGGGCCGGCTTTCCCTGCGACCCGCCGGACGGCTGGAGCTTGGCCGGACCGTCGATGCCGGCTCAGTGCGGCAGAGCTTCAGCCACGGCCGGTCGAAGGTAGTGCAGGTGGAGGTGCGCAAGAAACGCGCTGTCGGCACGCCGCCGCCTCCTGCCGGCGCCCCGGGCTCGGGCGCAACCGCTCCGACCGCGCGCGGGCCGTCTCCCCCGCGCCAAGCAAGCGGCGGCCCGGCCAGGGCGCTGACGCAGACCGAACAGGCTGCGCGGCAACGCGCCTTGGTCGAGCAGCAACGCGAAGCGGCACGGCGCGAGGCCGAACGTCGCGAGCAGGAGAAGATCTCGATCCTGTCGGCCGCCGAAGAGGCGCGGCGCCGCGAGGAAGAGGCGCGCCGGACGGCCGAGGACGAGGCGCGCCGGCAAGCCGAAGAGGAAGCCCGGCAACAGGCCGAGTTGGCTGCTCAGAAAACCGCGGGGACGACGCCGGAGGCGGCGGCAAGTCCGGCGGGGGCTCCGGCCCCGGCAGCCCGCCGTCCCGTCGATGCGCGCAAGCGGCCGGGCACCGCTCCGACAGCTCCGACCGCGCCCACAGAAACATTGCGCCTCCGCCCCGGCCGGGCCGGCGACGAAGACGACGAGAACCGGCCAGCTCGTCGGCCGGGGCTCGGCCTGCCAGCCCGCAAGCCGCCGGTGGCGGCACCCAAAAAGGGGCTGGACGACCGCCGGCGCGCAGGGCGGATCGACGTTCAGGCCGCGATCGAAGGCGAGGACGAGCGCGTCCGCAGCTTGGCCTCGGTCCGTCGCCAGCGCGAGCGCGAGCGGCGGCAGGCGGAGCTGGAACGGCTGCGGTCCGATCAGGTGAAGGTGGTGCGCGAGGTCGTGCTGCCGGAGCAGATCACCGTCCAGGAGCTCGCCAATCGCATGGCCGCGCGCGCCCCCGAGGTGATCAAGGCACTGATGAAGCTCGGCGTGATGGCAACCATCACGCAGACCCTCGATGCCGACACCGCCGACCTCGTCGTGCAGGAGTTCGGCCATCGGGTTCGCCGCGTCTCCGAATCCGATGTGGAGCTGGGGCTGGAAGGTGCGGCCGATACCGAAGCTGAACTCGAGCCGCGACCGCCCGTGGTGACGGTGATGGGCCATGTCGATCACGGCAAGACCTCGTTGCTCGACGCGCTGCGCTCCACCGACGTCGCGGCCGGCGAGGCGGGTGGCATCACCCAGCATATCGGTGCCTATCAGGTGGAGATGCCGAGCGGCCAGCGGATCACCTTCCTTGATACGCCCGGGCACGAGGCGTTCACCGCGATGCGGGCCCGCGGCGCGCAAGTGACCGACATCGTCGTGCTGGTGGTGGCCGCCGATGACGGGGTGATGCCGCAGACCATCGAGGCGATCCGGCATGCCAAGGCGGCCGGCGCGCCGATCATCGTCGCCATCAACAAGATGGACAAGCCAGACGCCAACCCGAACCGCGTGCGCCAGGAGCTGCTCAGTCACGACGTGATTGTCGAGGAGATGGGCGGCGAGACGCAGGACGCGGAAGTCTCGGCGACCGCCAAGACCGGACTCGATCGGCTGGAAGAGGCGATCATCCTCCAGGCCGAGATTCTCGATCTTAAGGTTAACCCGAATCGCAGCGCCGAGGGCACGGTCATCGAAAGCCGGCTGGATCGCGGCCGCGGCCCGGTGGCGACGGTGCTGGTGCAAAAAGGCACGCTCAACCAGGGCGAGATCGTCGTGGCTGGGGCCGAATGGGGCCGTATTCGCGCAATGCTCGACGACAAGGGCCGCGCCCTCAAGGAGGCGGGGCCCTCCACCCCTGTCGAGATACTAGGCCTGGCCGGGGTGCCGTCCGCGGGCGAGCCGTTCGTGGTGGTAGAGAACGAAAGCCGCGCGCGCGAGATCACCGAGTTCCGCGCCCGGCGCCTGCGCGACAAGGCAGCGGCAGGCAGCGCGGCCGCACGCGGCACGCTCGATCAGATGCTGGCGCGTATCCAGGCCGGCGAGCAGAAAGAGGTTGCGGTTGTCATTAAAGCCGACGTGCAGGGCAGTGCCGAGGCGATCCAGGCCACGGTACAGAAACAGGCGACCGACGAGGTGAAAGTCCGGGTGCTGCACGCCGCCGTGGGCCAGATCACCGAAAGCGACGTCCAGCTTGCCAAGGCGTCGGGCGCGGTGATCATCGCCTTCAACGTCCGAGCGACGGCGCAGGCACGCGAACTCGCCCAACGCGATGGCGTGGACATTCGCTACTACTCGATCATCTACGAGGTCGCCGACGACATCGAGAAGATGGTCAAGGGCAAGACCGCGCCGAAGGCACGCGAGAAGTTCCTGGGCTATGCCGAAATACGCCGGGTGTTCAACATCACCCGGGTGGGCAAGGTCGCCGGCTGCATGGTGACGGACGGCGTGGTGAAGCGGGGCGCGGGCGTCCGCGTGCTGCGCGACAACGTCGTGATCCACACCGGGGAACTGTCGCAGCTCAAGCGCTTCAAGGATGACGTCCGCGAGGTGGCGCGTGGCTATGAATGCGGCCTGTCGTTCGCCAACTTCCACGACCTCAAGGAAGGCGATGTCGTGGAATGCTACGAGACGGAGATGGTGCCGGCTTGAGTTCGCGACGCGCAGCCGACACAACGCCAGCTTCGGGTGGCGGAGGAAATCCGCCATGTGCTGGCCGGCCTGTTCGCCCGACACGAATTCCGCGACCTGGAGCTCGCCGCTGCGGAGATCACGGTGACCGAGGTGCGCATCGGGCGAGACCTGAAGCACGCAACTGTCTTTGTTGCGCGGCTGGGCCGGTCGGATATCGATGCGCTGCTGCCGGCGCTGGCGCGGACGACACCGTTCCTGCGCGGGCAGGTGGCACACGCGGTTCGACTGAAGTTTGCGCCGGAGTTGGTGTTTCAGCCGGACCATGTACTGGACCGGGCGAGCGCGATAGACCGGCTGTTGCGCTCCCCGGAGGTCGCGCGGGACTTGGATAGCGGATAGAGGTTGACGTGGGCAGCGACTGGCGCTAGCTAGACAGTCTAGCCTCGAGGTGGTGCCGTGAACGACTGGCAATTGCAGGACGCCAAGAACCGTCTGAGCGAAGTGGTGAAGCGCGCCCGCGAGGAAGGACCGCAGACCGTCACGGTGCGCGGCAAGCGGGCCGCGGTCGTGCTGTCGGCCAACGCCTATGATAGCCTGGTTCGGAGCCGCAAGCCTTTGAAAGAATATCTGCTCGAAGGGCCCGAATGGCCCGACGAGCTGATCGACGCAATCAACGATCGGTCACGAGACACCGGGCGAGAAATGGCGTTCTGACTTATCTCGTCGATACCTGCGTGCTGTCAGAGGCGCGCCGGCGGACCCCGGTGGCAGTCCGCTGGCTGGAAGCGGTTGCTGATGAAACCGTGTTCCTGAGCGTGCTGACGCTGGGCGAGCTCATGAGGGGCATCGAGTTGCGCGCGCGCACCGACAGAGTGGCCGCCAACTCCCTGCGCTTGTGGCTGCACGGATTGCACAGCGCCTATGGCGACCGTCTGCTGCCGGTGGACGGCGAGGTGGCCCTCGCCTGGGGGCGCATCATGGCGCAGCGGACCCGCCCGGTGGTGGATGCGCTGATCGCCGCCACCGCACTGGTCAATCGCAAGGTGCTGGTCACCCGCAACGTCACGGATTTTTCCGACACGGGCGTCGAGATCATCAATCCCTGGACCGGCTGATCGATGCCCCGCCGCAAACCGCGTGGCCGCCCGCTCGACGGATGGTTGGTGATCGATAAGCCGGCCGGGCTGACCAGCACCGATGTGGTCAACCGCGTTCGCCGGGCCTTCGACGCGCAGAAAGCAGGGCATGGCGGCACGCTCGATCCGCTGGCCACCGGCGTACTTCCGGTCGCCTTCGGCGCCGCCACCAAGACCGTGCCCTATGTTATGGATGGCACCAAGCTCTACCGATTTACCCTGCGCTTCGGCGAGGCGCGCGATACTGATGATGCGGATGGCCGGGTGATCGCGACCTGCCTGACCCGGCCGACCGATGCGGAGATCGAAGCCGCATTGCCGCGGTTCCGTGGTGCAATCATGCAGGTGCCGCCAGCATTCTCCGCCGTGAAGGTGGCAGGCGAGCGGGCCTATGATATCGCGCGGGAGGGGCGGTCGGCCCCGCTTGAGCCGCGACCGGCCCGCGTCGATCGCTTCGACCTGATCGAGCGTCATGATGCCGATACGGCGGTGTTCGAGGTCGAGTCGGGCAAGGGCGTGTATATGCGCAGCCTGGCGCGCGACCTGGCGGCCGCATGCGGCTCATTGGGCCACGTCGCAGCCCTGCGCCGGCTGCGGGTCGGGCCATTCATGGAACAGCAATCGATTCCGCTGGACAAAGTGGCGGGGCCGGACCATACCCCGCCCGCTTCCCCGGACTTTCTGCTTCCCGTCACGACCGCGCTGGCCGACATCCCGGCGCTGGCCCTGACCGAGGCGGAGGCCGGCGCCCTGAAGCAGGGGCAGGCGATCAGCCTGGTCACGCTGATGGGTCGCATTCCAAGCGCGGCTGATCCGAATAAGGGATTGGCCCGGGCGATGGCGGGGGGCCGCGTTATCGGGCTGTGTCGGCTGGCCGACGGCTGGCTGAAGCCCGAGCGGATCCTTTGAAACGGAACCGCGGCACGCGCCGGATCACACCAAAAAGGAGCCAATCCGATGTCGATCACCGCGGAGCGCCGCACGGCGCTGATCTCGGACTATGCGACTTCGCCAGGCGACACCGGCAGTCCGGAAGTGCAGGTTGCCCTGCTCTCCGAGCGGATCGGCAACCTGACCGATCATCTCAAAACCCACGCAAAGGACTTCCACAGCCGACGAGGCCTGCTGATGCTCGTCGGTCGGCGGCGCCGTTTGCTCGACTATCTCAAAGCGAAGGACAACGCCCGCTACGCGGGGTTGATCGAACGCCTGAATCTGCGCCGTTGAGCGTGGTCACAGGCTGATTTGGCCGGCATGGGCCCCATATCTGGGCGGTCGGCAAGACCCCCGCGCCAATGGGGGCGCGGGGCAACATTGGGGGCGCTGCCCCCGCACGTCGCGACACGCGGCGGACAACGGACCGTCGGTTCCAGCCGTCTGGGAACGGAAGCCCGAACAGCGGCTTCCGCGGCGTTTCCGGCCACATGGTCTCGCGGCTCGGCCCTGCTTGCCGAGGCCGCCCCCATGCGACCCGAGACGCCGTATCCCACCCAGGACACCAGGGAACCGCGGGATGCGTTCGCCGATGCCGCGCGCATCGAAGGATGACGCATGTTCAATTATTACCGCAAGGAACTCGACTGGGGCGGCCGCAAGCTCGTCCTGGAGACCGGCAAGATCGCCCGTCAGGCGGACGGCGCGGTGCTGGCCCGCTACGGCGACACCATCGTGCTGTGCACGGCCGTGGGGGTGAAGACCTCCAAGCCAGGGCAGGATTTTTTCCCGCTGACCGTCAATTACCAGGAGAAGGCGTTCGCTGCGGGCAGAATCCCCGGCGGCTTCTTCAAGCGGGAGGGCCGGCCTTCGGAGAACGAGGTCCTGGTCAGCCGCCTGATCGACCGGCCGATCCGTCCCTTGTTTCCAGATGGCTTCCGCAACGAGATCCAAGTGGTCGCGACGGTACTCAGTCATGACCTGGAGAACGACCCGGATATCGTGGCCATGGTCGGCTGCTCGGCCGCCCTAACTCTGTCCGGCATCCCGTTCTTTGGTCCGGTCGCCGCCGCCCGCGTGGGCTACAAGAATGGCCAGTACCTCCTGAACCCCACGACCGCGCAGATGGAAGACACTGAGCTCGACCTCGTTGTCGCCGGTACGTCCGAGGGCGTGCTGATGGTGGAGAGCGAGGCGCACGAACTGCCCGAGGACGTGATGCTCGGTGCGGTCAATTTCGGCCATCAGAGCTTCCAGCCGGTGATTGCGGCGATCATTGAACTGGCCGAACGGGCCGCCAAGGACCCATGGTCGCTGCCTGAGCCGTCGGAGGCGGACAAGGAGGTATCGGCGCGCCTCGATGCCCTGGCACGCGAGGGGCTGGCCGAGGCGTATCGCGAAAAGGACAAACAGGCGCGTCATGAGCGGATCGACGCCGTGAAGGCGCGGGCGGTGGGGTCGATCGCGTCCGAGGGCGGCGATACCGAGAAAGCCAAGAGTCTGTTCAAGGACCTGGAGGCGGAGATCGTGCGCAATGCGATCCTCGACACCGGCAACCGGATCGATGGCCGCGATACGAAAACCGTCCGTCCGATTATCGCCGAGGTCGGCGTGTTGCCGCGTGCGCACGGCTCGGCGCTGTTCACCCGCGGCGAAACGCAGGCCCTCGTGGTCGCCACGCTCGGCACCGGGCAGGACGAGCAGATCATAGACGCGCTCGAGGGCGAGTACCGCGAGCATTTCATGCTGCACTACAATTTCCCGCCCTATTCCGTGGGTGAGGCCGGCCGGATGGGCTCGCCGGGACGGCGGGAGATCGGCCATGGCAAGCTCGCCTGGCGGGCGATCCATCCGCTGCTGCCGGACAAGGAGAAATTCCCCTACACGCTGCGGATTGTCTCCGAGATTACCGAGAGCAACGGCTCGTCCTCGATGGCGACGGTGTGCGGGTCATCGCTCGCTCTGATGGATGCCGGCGTGCCGCTGAAGCGCCCGGTGGCGGGTATCGCGATGGGACTGATCAAGGAGGATCGCGGCTTCGCCGTGTTGTCCGACATCCTCGGCGACGAGGACCATCTGGGCGACATGGATTTCAAGGTGGCAGGCACCGAGCAGGGTGTCACCAGCCTGCAGATGGACATCAAGATCACCTCGATCACGCCGGAGATCATGCGCATTGCGCTCGATCAGGCACGCGAGGGACGGATGCACATCCTGGGCGAGATGGGCAAAGCGATCACCGGCGCGCGCGGCGACGTGGCGGCGACCGCACCGCGGATTACGGTGATCAACGTGCCGAAAGAGAAGATCCGCGAGGTGATCGGCACCGGCGGCAAGGTGATCCGCGAGATCGTCGAGCAGACCGGCTGCAAGATCGACATCGAGGATGACGGCACGATCAAGATCGCCGCGACCGACGCCCTGCAAGGCCAGGCGGCGATCGACTGGATCCGCGGGATTGTCGCCGAGCCGGAGATTGGCGTGATCTACAGGGGCAAGGTGGTGAAGACCGCCGATTTCGGTGCCTTCGTCAACTTCCTGGGCTCGCGCGACGGGCTCGTGCATATCAGCGAGCTGCAGCAGGGCCGGGTCGGCAAGACGACCGACGTGGTCAATGTCGGCGACTCGGTGCGCGTCAAGGTGATCGGCTTCGACGAGCGCGGCAAGGTGAAGTTGTCCATGCGCGTCGTCGATCAACAGACCGGCGAGGACATCACCGAGAAAGTCGGGCCCAAGCCGGGCCGCGGCGATCGCGATCGGCGGGACCGCTTCGACCAACAGCCGGAGATCGCGCCGGCTGAGCCGGTGCCGGCGGGGCAGTGAACGATAACGCTCCTCTTCCTCTCGGCGGGGAAGAGGAGCGGGTGAGGGACCGACTGGATGAAAGCACTCAACCCCATCCGGATGGGGGGAGTTGACGTCCTGCCGCTCGTGGAGGGCGGCAAGGGCGTGTCCATCTCCACCGGGATTTCCTCGGGCAACTGGGCTGCCACCGGCGGGGTAGGCACGTTCAGTGCGGTGAACGCCGACAGTTTCGACGAGCAGGGCCGACCCATACCGCAAGTCTATCGTGGCCGCACGCGCCTGGAGCGCCATGAGGAACTGGTGGCGTATGCGATCCGCGGAGCGCTCACGCAGGCGCGGCGGGCCTATGAACTCGCCGGCGGTGCCGGGCGCATCCATGCCAACATCCTGTGGGAGATGGGTGCCGCCGAGCGCATCATCACTGAGGTGCTCGAACAGGCGAAAGGCATTATCCACGGCCTGACCTGCGGGGCCGGTATGCCGTACCGGCTGTCGGAAATAGCCCAACGTTTCAATGTGTACTACTATCCGATTATCTCCTCGGCGCGGGCCTTCAATGCGCTGTGGAAGCGGGCGTATCACAAGGCCTCGGCGCTGCTCGGCGGGGTGGTGTACGAAGACCCGTGGCTGGCCGGCGGCCATAACGGGCTTTCCAACAGCGAGGACCCGACGCACCCCGAAGACCCGTATCCGCGCGTGCTCGCTTTGCGCAAGACAATGCGCGAGTTCGGACTGGATGAAACGCCGATCATCATGGCGGGCGGCGTCTGGTGGCTGGATGAGTGGGAGGACTGGATCGATAACAAGGAGCTGGGTCCGGTCGCCTTCCAGTTCGGCACCCGCCCGCTGCTGACGCAGGAAAGTCCGATCGGCGATGCCTGGAAGAAGAAGCTGCTCACATTGAAGGAGGGCGACATCTTCCTCAATCGGTTCAGCCCGACCGGCTTCTATTCGAGCGCCGTCAACAATGGCTATCTGCAGGAGCTGCGAGAGCGCAGCGAGCGGCAGGTGGCGTTCACCACCGAAGCGATCGGCGAGCATGTCGCTGAATATGGCGTGGGGCCCCGAAAGCGCATCGTATATCTAACTCGTGCCGATCTCGAACGGGCGCGCGGGTGGGAGGCGCAGGGTTTCACCGAGGCCCTACGCACGCCGGATTCCACGCTGGTGTTCGTCACGCCCGAAAAGGCGCGCGAGATCATCCGTGACCAAGCCGCCTGCATGGGCTGCCTCAGCCAGTGCCGGTTTTCCAACTGGAGCCAGCTCGAGGCGGAGCACAGCACCGGCAAGCGGCCTGATCCGCGCAGCTTCTGCATCCAGAAAACGCTGCAGGCGATCGCGCATGAGAGCGACATGCCCGACGCGGTCGAGCGTAACCTGATGTTCAGCGGCCATAACGGCTTCCGCTTCGCCCGCGATCCGTTCTACTCGAACGGGTTCATCCCGACGGTGAAGCAGCTCGTGGAGCGCATCGTCACCGGACGCTGAGAGGCGCGGCCGCCATGAACATCCTGTGGATCATGTGCGACCAGCTCCGCTTCGATTACCTGGGCTGCGCCGGACATCCGACGCTGAAGACGCCGAATATCGACGCGCTGGCCGCGCGCGGGGTGCGGTTCACCCGCGCCTATGTCCAGTCCCCGGTCTGCGGCCCATCGCGCATGAGCTTTTATACCGGCCGCTATATGCGATCACATGGATCCAACTGGAACCAGTTTCCCCTGCGGGTCGGCGAGCCAACTCTGGGCGACCATCTGGGCGCAATCGGCGTGCGGACCGCGCTGGTGGGCAAGACGCATATGCGCGCTGACGCTGACGGAATGGGGCGTCTCGGCATCGCTCCGGACTCCGCCATCGGCGTGCATGTCGCGCAATGCGGCTTCGAACCCTATGAGCGCGACGATGGCTTGCATCCAGGTGCCGGCAGCGGACGCCCACGCTACAATGATTATCTGCGGGCACTGGGGTTCGGTGGAGAGAACCCTTGGCACGACTGGGCGAATGCAGCGGAAGGCCCGAACGGCGAGATCCTGAGCGGCTGGCTGCTGGCACATGCCGACAAGCCGGCACGAATCCCCGAGGAGCATTCCGAAACCCCGTATATGACCGGCCGTGCCATGGATTTCATCGATGGAGCCATACAGGACGGGCGTCCGTGGTGTTTGCATCTGTCCTATATAAAGCCGCATTGGCCCTATATCGTGCCGGCGCCGTATCACGCCCTGTACAGCCGAGCCGATATCATTCCTCCCTTGCGCGACGACTCTGAGCGCACCCATCCGCACCCGGTCTATGGTGCCTTCATGCAGATGCGGCCGTCCCGCAACTTCTCGCGTGATGAGGTGCGGGATCGCGTGGTGCCCGCCTATATGGGCCTGGTCAAGCAGATCGACGACCAACTCGGGCGGCTGTTCCGCTTCCTGGACGAGCGCGACCTGAGCGCCAGCACCATGATCGTCTTTACCTCCGATCACGGCGATTATCTCGGCGACCACTGGCTGGGCGAAAAGGACCTTTTCCACGAGGTCTCAGTGAAAATACCCCTCATTATCGCCGACCCGTCTCCCGCCGCCGATGCAACACGCAACACCACATGCGAGGCGTTGGTGGAGAGCATCGATCTCGCACCGACCTTCCTCGACTGGTTCGGTGCGCCGCCGCCTTCGCACATACTGGAAGGACGCTCGCTGCTGCCCTTCCTGCGTGGCGAACCGGTACCCGCATGGCGGCACGCGGTTTTCTCGGAATACGACTATTCCATGCAGGAGGCGCGGCTCACACGGCAGCAGCCGATCCGGGCCTGTCGTCTGTTCATGATCTTCGACGGGCGTTGGAAGTTCATCCATGCGCCCGGATTCCGGCCGATGCTGTACGATCGGCTCACCGATCCAGACGAGTTCCACGACCTCGGCGCCGATCCGCGCCTGGCGCCGGAATGCGAACGGCTGCGCGGCGCCCTGCTCGACTGGGCGCTGTCGGATCACAGCCGGATCACCATATCGGACGCGCAGATCGCGCCCTATGCGGGCAGCGCGCAGCTCAAAAGCGGCATTCTGATCGGCTACTGGGACGAGGCGGAAGTCGCGGCGGCGAGGGTGTGCGCATCGCAATGAACAACAGCACACTTCAATTCGCGCGATAACGCCTGGTCCTCGGACATTGCTATCGCCTCGAAAAGCCGGCATCCAGGCGTCGAGGCATCCAACCATGCGCAACGACAGATCATCAGGCTTGTTACTATCTGTGTGCATCGGCGATACCGCGCGGGCCAAAAGCTGCTCGGCCAACGCCCACCAAGACCGGCTCTGAGCCCCCCGCGGCTGGGGCGGTGCCCAGTTTTGTTCCGGAGTGGCGTCCCGTACGGGATTCGAACCCGTGTTACCAACGTGAAAGGCTGGTGTCCTGGGCCTCTAGACGAACGGGACCGCGAAGCCGCGCTGCCTACCCACCCCCCTGCCCGCGGTCAAGCAGAGCGGCTAAGCCGCGGCGGCATCCGCAACCGCAAAGCCCACCCGCGTGCCCCCGTTCCACTCCTCCGCCCGCAAATGCCCGGCCAGATGCAGCAGTATCCCGCCCGATCCCAGCAGCGTCTCTGCCAGCGCGCCGTCGCGGACGCGGAACAGCAGAGCCCTAAGCCGCGTTCCGCCGCCTTCGCCTTCCACAAAAGCACGGATCGTCGTGCCCTCCCGTCCAACCCTGTCGGCCCGCACCACCCGCGCGTGCTGCACAGCGAATAGCGGCTCCTCGTTTCCCGGCCCGAACGGCGCCAGCCGCGCCACATGGCTCGCGAGGTCCGCCGTCGCCCCGGACACCGCCAAAGTGCCCTCCACAGCCAGATCCGCCGCGGCGGGCATGGCAGCGGCAGCACATAGCCTCTCGTCCAGGAAGGCGTGGAAGGCCGCCAGCCGGTCCTGCGGCAGTGTGAATCCGGCCGCCATCGGATGTCCTCCGCCGGTCACCAGAATACCCGCCTGGCGCGCCGCGATCACCGCCGCGCCCAGGTCGATCCCCGGAATCGAGCGCCCCGACCCTTTGGCGAGCCCTTCGGCGATCCCAGCCACGCAAGCCGGCCGGTTGAACCGCTCTTTGATCCGCCCGGCAACGATCCCGACCACGCCCGGGTGCCACGTCGCCCCTGATACCACCAGTACCTGCGCGCCCGGTATCCGCCTGCGCCTCCGCGGCGCCGAACGCTGTCGCCAGGATCGCCGCCTCCACCTCCCGACGCTGCCGGTTCACGGCATCCAGCCGTTCGGCCAGCGCCATCGCCTCGGCCGCATCCTCGCAGAGCAGCAACCGCACCCCCAGGTCCGGCTCGCTGATCCGCCCGGCGGCATTGATCCTCGGGCCGAGGCCGAACCCGCACGTCGCCGCGTTCGGGCGCTCGCGCGCCTGCACCACGCTCAGCAGCGCCGCGATGCCGGGCCGCGACCGCCGCGCCATGATCTTCAGGCCCTGGCAGACCAGCGCCCGGTTCACCCCGGTCAACGGCATCACATCGCACACCGTTGCCAACGCAACGAGGTCCAGCAGCCCCAGCAAATCGGGCTCCGGCCGCGCCGCGAACCAGCCTCGCCGGCGCAACGCCCGTACCGTGGCCACACCCGCCATGAACGCCACCGCGGCCGCGCACAGCATCGAAAGCCCTGAGGCGTCGTCCAGCCGGTTGGGATTGACCGTGGCCAGCACCGGAGGCGGCGGCCCCTCGGCTTTGTGGTGATCCAGCACCATCACATCCGCCCGGCCAGCCAGCGCCCCCAACGCGTCACCCGCACCGGTGCCGCAATCGACGCACACGATCAGCGTCGCGCCGCGCGCTACCAGCCCCGACAAGGCCGGGGCGTTCGGCCCATAGCCCTCCATCATGCGGTCCGGCACATGATGCAGCACGGTGCAACCAAGTCCGCGCAGCAGCGTAATCATCAGCGCCGCGCTGCACGCCCCATCCACATCGTAATCGCCGAACACCCCCACGGTCTCGCCACGCATCGCCGCGTCAGCCAGCCGCTCGGCTGCCGCATCCATGTCGGCCAACCTCGAGGGGTCGGGCAACAACGCCCGCAACGTCGGCGCCAGGAAATGACACGCCGCCTCGATGTCGATGCCGCGCGTCGCCAGCAGCCGCCCGACGATCTCGGGCACTCCAACCCGCTGCGCGATCCCCAGGCCCAGCCGGTCCTCGCCGGCGCGCCACACCCAGCGTCGCCCACTGAGACTGCGGGCCACGCCTAGAACGGGGTGCATCAGGAAAGGCCAGGGGGCGCTGCCCCCTGAACCCCCGCTAACGGCGAGCTCCTTGGCTTCGTCATGCAGGGGGCCCGCTGTGGCGGCGCGAGCCTCCGAGCAGCGCCCCCTGCATGGCGAAACCAGAACCGCGGTCCAGGGGTCGTCGCCCCTGGCGGGGGGTCGAGGGGGGCAGCGCCTCCCTCGCCTTACTTGAACGCAACCCCATTCAGCTCGGGACCCACGTCTTGGTGGTGAAGTTGTGATGTGCCTCGATGGTGCGGACCGTGCCCGACTTGCTGCGCATGACGATCGAGTGCGTGAAAGCGCCGTGGCCGAAGCGGCGCACGCCGCGCAGCATCGCCCCGGGCGTCACGCCGGTTGCCGCAAACATCACATCCCCCTTGGCCATTTCGGCGATCGTATATTTGTGCGTGGGGTCGCTCACCCCCATGCTGCGCGCCCGCTCGATCTGCTCGTTGTTCTCGTAAAGCAGCCGGCCTTGCATCTGCCCGCCGATACAGCGCAGCGCGGCAGCCGCCAGCACGCCTTCCGGCGCGCCGCCCGACCCCATGTAGATATCCACGTAACTATCGGGCATGGCGGTCGCGATCACGCCGGGCACGTCGCCATCGCTGATCAGCATAATACGCGCGCCGGCTTCCCGGCACCCGGCGATCAGCTCCTTGTGGCGGTCGCGATCCAGGATGCACACGACGATATCCGACACATCGCGTTTTTTCGCCCGCGCCAGGTTCCGCAAATTCTCGCCCACCGGGGCATCGAGGTCGATGACACCCTCCGGCAGCCCGCCTCCCACGGCGATCTTGTCCATGTAGATGTCGGGCGCGTGCAGGAAGCCGCCTTTCTCCGCCATCGCCACCGTCGCGATCGCATTCGGCCCGCCCTTGGCGGTGAGTGTCGTGCCTTCCAGCGGATCGACGGCAATATCCATCGCTGGCCCGCCGGCACCGACTTTCTCGCCGATATACAGCATCGGCGCCTCATCCATCTCGCCTTCGCCGATCACCACAGTGCCTTCGATCGCCACCTGGTCGAAGGCCCGGCGCATCGCCTCCACCGCGGCGCCGTCAGCTTCGTTCTTCTGCCCGCGCCCGATCCATCGCGACGCCGCCAGCGCTGCCGCCTCCGTCACCCGGACCAGCTCGAGCGCCAGATTCCGGTCGGTGACTTCGCCGAGCTTGGGGCTGGTGGAATCCATGATGCTCTCCCCTGGGGAATCCGGAGCGAGCAGAGTAGCGGCGATCGCCGAGTCTGTCTTGCACCGAAAGAGGCTCTGATCGCCAATTCAGGTTTTGCCCTTCCTGGCCTTTTTCGCCTGGTTCTCACCGTACTTCATCCCCTCCAGTTTCAGCCCGTCCGGATCGGTGAAGAACACTGCGTAGTAATCGTCGTAATACTCGCCTGCCGGATCGACGATGTTGGCGCCGGTTTCCTGCAGAAAGCTCTGCAGCTCGTCCACATCCTTCCGGCTGCGCAGCTCGAATGCATAATGATGAAAGCCGATATCGCCGATGCGGTGCTTGTACTTGCGCCCTTCCGCATCCGCCGGTCCGATCCAGAACCGGGTCTTGCCGTTGGTCCAGCCGATCGCATCCGGGTATTCGTCCGAAATCTGGAAGCCCAGGAATGTGAACAGCCGTCCGTAAAAGGCCTTGGACTTTTCATAGTCGCTCACGCGAATCACCAGATGATCGATCCCGACCACGCGCGCCATGCTGGCCTCCTGCTGGTGGGGCGGACGATAGCAGCGCCGCGCGGCGGTATGCTATTCGAAGCGTCGTCCCACCAAGGAGTGTGCGATGGCAGATCCCGAAATCGACCAGATCCGTGCCCTGCTGCTCGCGCGTCCTCGTCCGCCGGAACTCAGCGAGCGGCGCAAGCGGCTCGACATGCTGGGCGAGCAATCCGTGCCGCCGGCCGATGTGCGCATCGAAACAGTTGCCGCCAACGGCATACAGGCCGAGTGGACCACCACACCGGGTGCCGATCCATCACGCGTGCTGCTGTATCTGCACGGGGGCGGCTATGTGTCCGGCTCGCTGGTCAGCCACCGCACCATGATCGCCGAAGCGGGGCGGCAGGCCGGGACGCGCACGCTGGCGTTGGCGTACCGCCTGGCGCCGGAGCATCCGTTCCCCGCCGCCCTGGACGATGCGGTCGCCGGCTATCGTTTCCTGCTGGCGAGCGGCGTCGACCCCCGCCTTATCGCCCTGGCTGGCGACAGCGCCGGCGGCGGCATGACCATCGCCACCATGCTCATGCTGCGCGAGGCCGGCGAGCCTCTGCCCGGCTGCGCCTGGTGCATCTCGCCCTGGGTCGATCTGGAAATGACCGGCGCCAGCATGACAGGCAAGGCCGATATCGATCCGATGATCCAAAAACCCTATCTGCAGGAACTGACCGAGGCTTACCTGCACGGCGCCGACCCGCATGACCGGCTGGCCTCGCCCCTCTACGCCGATCTGAACGGCCTGCCGCCGCTGCTGATCCAGTGCGGCTCGGCCGAGACGTTGCTGGACGACTCGGTCCGCCTTGCTGGGGCCGCAGCCCGCGCGGATGTCGCGGTGACGTTGGAAGTTTATCCGGATATGATCCACGTGTGGCATCTGTTTCATCAGCAAGTCGCAGCCGGGCGCGGAGCCCTGACCACGGCCGGTCGTTTCATCCATGACGCGCTGCACTGATTGACGCCTCGCCACGCTGCCATAAAAGGTGCATGAAAGACGCCTGGGACCTCGAACAGGGAGAAATCAGTGACAATCGGGAGACTGCTCGCAGCCGCCTGCCTGCTGGCGGCCACGCTGGCCGGCACGGCGCAGGCCAAGGACTACAAGAAGATCGTCATCGCCACGGAAGGCGCCTATCCGCCCTACAATATGCACGCCCCGAACGGGGAGCTGATCGGTTTCGAGGTCGATCTCGGCAACGATCTCTGCCGGCGAATGCAGATCCAGTGCACCTGGGTCGCGCAGGACTGGGACAGCATGATTCCGGCGCTGAACGCCGGCAAATTCAACGCCATCATGGACGGCATGTCGATCACACCGCAGCGGCTCAAGGCGATCGATTTCTCCGAACCATATACGCAGTCGCCCACCACCTTCCTGGTGCTGAAGAACGGGCCACTGGCGAAGCTGCCCGGCACGGATGAACGCGTCTCGCTCGACGACAAGGCGGCAACCGACAAGGCGATCGCCGAGATCACGCCCATGCTGAAAGGCAAAACGGTAGGCGTGCAGGTCGCAACGATCCAGTACAACCTGCTCGAAACGTATCTCAAGAACGTGGTGACCATCCGCACCTACAAAACCACCGAGGAGCATGACCTCGACCTGTCCGCCGGCCGGATTGATGCCGCGCTGGCCTCCACTTCTTATTTCATGTCCACGCTCAGCAAGCCGGGCGGCGACCAGTTCGTCGAGGTGGGTCCTCTCTTCACCGGCGGGCTCTTGGGCAAAGGTACCGGCGTCGGCATCAGCAAGAGCGACCCAGAGCTGGTGGCGATGTTCAACAAGGCGATCGACGGGGCCAAGAAAGACGGCACGCTCAAGATGCTATCAATGAAATGGTTCCACACGGATATCAGCCCGCAGAGCTAGCGCGAAACTGACGGGTGGGCGTCGGCGCAACGATCCGTCTGCTTGGCTTCGGCCCGAATGGCTGGGGCGCGTCGTTGGTATCCGGGGCAGCGATGACGCTCGCCGTCTCCGCCGCGGCCTACATGGTCGGGCTCGTGCTTGGGGCGCTGGGTGCCTGGGGCAAGGTCGAGGGAGGGCGCAGCACACGCCGCCTCGTTGACCTCTACACCACGGTGCTGCGCGGCGTGCCGGAACTGCTGGTGATCTACCTGTTTTATTTCGGTGGCAGCGAGGCGCTGACTTCGGCCGGGCACGTTTTCGGCGCGCAGGGGTTCATCGGGTTGAACGGCTTCATGGCCGGCACGCTGGCCGTGGGGGTGGTTGCCGGCGCCTATCAGACCGAAGCGCTGCGCGGCGGCTTTCTCGCTATTCCGCGCGGTGAGCTGGAAGCCGCGCGCGCGGTCGGCATGGGGCGCTTGCTGATGCTGAGACGGATCGTGGCGCCGCGGACGCTGCGCTTCGCACTGCCGAGCATGGGCAATATCTGGCAGCAGGTGTTGAAGGAATTGGCGCTGATCTCGGTCACCGGCCTGTCGGAGCTGATGCGCGCCGTGAACATCGCCGGGGGTTCGACGCGGCTTCCGTTCGACTTCGCGATTGCCGGCTTCGTGCTGTACCTGGTGCTGACAACTTTGTCCGGCGGCGTGTTTCGTGGTGTGGAACATGCGGTCGCGCACGGCGAGCGGGGGCGCTGAGATGGAGGAGCTCGACTTCCTGGGCTCGACTCTGCTTGCTCTGCTCTCCGGCGTGCCGCTGACCTTGATGCTCACCGTCGCATCGGTCGCGCTTGGCGCGGTGTTGGCGTTGTTGCTCGCGCTGTTGCGTGCCGGATCGAGCGCCGGCGCTGTCTTCGTCCGGGCGTATGTGTTCGTGTTCCGCGGCACACCGTTGCTGTTACAGATCTTCCTGATCTATTACGGCCTCGGCCAGTTTGCCGCCGTGCGCACGAGCATCGTGTGGCCGCTTCTGCGCGAGCCCTGGTTCTGCGCGGTGCTGTCCTTGGCGCTGAACACCGCTGCTTATACTTCCGAGATTCTGCGCGGCGGTTTCGCCTCCGTGCCCGTAGGCGCCGTGGAGGCCGGGAGGGCAGTCGGCATGTCGCGGCTTCTGCTGCTCCGCCGCGTGACGCTGCCGCTGGCGATCCGACAGGCGCTGCCGGCCTATGGCAACGAGCTGATCGCCATGGTGAAGGCGACCTCGCTTGCCTCGCTGATTACGCTGATGGAGGTCACCGGCATCGCCTATTCCATTATCGCCGAGACCTACCGCGCCATCGAGGTGTTCCTCTGCGCCGGCGTTATCTACCTGGCGCTGACGTTCGCGCTGACGCGCGGCCTGGGGGCGATGGAGGCGTGGCTCGGTCCCTCGGTGCGTCGCGCGTGAGCGAAGCGGTTATCACTGCAACCGATATTCACAAGAGCTTCGGCGGCAATGAGGTGCTTCGCGGCGTGTCGCTGATCGCGCATCAGGGCGAGGTCGTAGCGATCATCGGCGCCAGCGGCTCGGGCAAGAGCACCCTCTTGCGTTGTATCCCGCTGCTTGAAGTGCCGGACGAGGGCGAGATCGTCATCGGCGGCGAGGCGCTGGCGATGGTGAAGCGCGGCGGCCGGCGGGTGGCGGCCGATGCGCGGCAGATCGGCAGGATGCGCAGCTCGCTGGGGTTCGTGTTCCAGAGCTTCAACCTTTGGCCGCATCGGACGGTGCTGGGCAACGTCATCGAGGCGCCGGTGCATGTGCAGTGCCGGCCCTGGGCGGAGTGCATCGAGGAGGCTGAGGCGCTGCTCGCCAAGGTGGGGCTGGCGGACAAGCGCGATGCCTGGCCGGCCGAGCTTTCGGGCGGACAGCAGCAGCGCGCGGCGATCGCGCGGGCATTGGCGATGCGGCCGCGGGCGCTGCTGTTCGATGAGCCAACGTCGGCGCTGGACCCTGAGCTGGTGGGCGAGGTGCTGCGCGTGATCCATGGGCTCGCCGATGAAGGGCGGACCATGCTGATCGTCACGCATGAGATGAGTTTCGCCGCCGAGGTGGCGTCGCGGGCGATCTTCCTCGACGCTGGAGTGATTGCGGAGGAGGGCCCCTCCCGGCAGATTTTCAGCGCCCCGGAGAGCGAGCGCTGCCGCGCTTTCGTCCGCCGCCATCTCGACCGCTTCGAGCGTTAAAGCCCCCTCCCCTTGCGGGAGGGGACGGGGGAGGGGGCGGCCCACAACTATCCGCCATACGTCGCATGACCGTGTTTCGATCGTGTCGTTTCACCCAACCCGTCGGGCCGAAGCCGAATCCCGAGTTGGAGCCAGCCGGGGAAACGGATCCCGCCAAGCCCCGAGCGTGTTCAGCCGGTCATGCCAGCGGCGCACCTCCGAAAACTCCTCCAACGGCATGCGCATCCGCCTCCCACACGACCTGGTCCCCTTCCGTCAGGGTCGGGACCGTTCCGTTCGGGTTGAGCGCGAGGTAGGACGGCGCTTTCTGCTCGCCCTTGCGCAGGTCGAGATAAACAAACTCGACATCCGCCTCGAGATATCGCGCGACCGCACAGGCCTTCCGCGGTGCCAGCACGTCCGAGTAGTAGAGCTTCATTGCCGGCTGAATCACGATGGCGTCTCCTCGGCCGGGTATTGATCGTGCCGCTTCACCCAGTCCATCAGGTTGCCGTTCTTGGTTTCGTTGCGACCCTTGGGGACCATATCAAGCCAGGCATAGACGCCAAGGCGGATCTCGCCGCCGCGGGCATAGCTCGAATAAGTGTGATAGATTGCTCCATCTTCGTCCCTGAAGAAGACACTCGCCCCGGAAAGCTCGTCGATTCCCGGATCGGGGCGCCATTCGAAATTGTAGAACACGCCGCCTTCGCGCGATCCCTCCGGGAACGAGACATTGTAGTCGAAATTGAAGTCGTTTTTTGCTGACGACACCCAGCGGAAGCTCCACCCCATTCGTTCGCGGTAAGCTTCGATCTTCTCGATGGGCGCGCGTGACACCGCGACGAAGCTGACGTCGTTGTGCTCGAAGTGCTGGCGCGGACCATCGACGTGGTCGCAGTGAAGCGAACAGCCGGTGCAGCCCTCTTCCCATTCCGGGCCGAACATGAAGTGATACACGAGCAACTGGCTGCGTCCGTCGAAAAGCTCCGCCAGCGTCACCGGCCCGGTCGGGGAATCGAACGTGTATTGTTTATCGACCCTGACCCAGGGCAAGGCACGGCGTTTCGCAGCTAGCCGATCCTGCTCGCGGGTCCAGGCTTTTTCCTCGGCCAGTAACGCACGGCGTGCCTCGATCCACTGCTCGCGTGAAACAACCTCATGCATGGTCATGACGGTCTCCTTCCTTCCCTGCCAGGAAATGGCGTTCAAGCTTGTCGAGCGCGCCGCTCCATCCCTGCTCGTGGCTCCGGCGAGTTGCGTCGTCGTGCAGGCGCGCGTGCGTCAACGTGAGCTCCGTCCCCTCGGGAATTGGGCGCAGGTGAAACTCGAGCCGGGACTCCCCGGGATCATCGCCGCCCGTGAGCCAACGCCACGTCATCACCAGCCGCTGCGGTCTTTCCACCTCCAGATATGCGCCGGCGCTCTCGTGCTCGCTGCCGTCCAACATGCGAAAGCGCACGCGATACGGGCCACCGACACGGACATCGGTTTCCGCCTGCAGCACGCCGCCTGCATCCGGACCCCACCAGCACGCGATGCCCTCCGGCGTCGTCAGCGCGTCGAACACGATCGACGGCCGCGCGGCGATCCGGCGCACGAGCGTCAGGCTGAGCTGGGCCTGCAACGCGTCGGCGGGCTTGGCGGCGAGCAGGCTGAGCCGGGCGATGTTCCGGCGCATGGTGCGGTCGTGCAGGTTCTCGCCGGGCTGAGGCGGGCTGCATTTCATGATGGTGTCGAGCAGGTGCTCGATGATGGCGGTGTCGAGCTCGGCGGCGGGTTGGGTCATGGTGGGTCCGGAACGTTGATGTCAGTGGCGCTAACATAGTATCGGAACAAAGTCAAGCCTTTTCGGGAGTCTCGTTATCAGTAAGCCGTTCCGTCCTTATGCGTGAACCTGTAGCGTCCGTCCGGCCCCATCCGGCCGTGCATGTCGATATCCGGATAGCTCACCTCGTCACCCGCGGTCCGGTCACCGACAACCAACAGCAGAACATCCTCGGCCGATCGGTTGACGAACCGATGTGCGTTGCCGGTGCCAGCCGGAAACCCCGCACACATTCCCGCCCGCAGCACCTCCATCCCGGCATTGGTTTCAAGCTCAACCTCACCTTCCAGCACATAGATGAACTCGTCCTGCCGCGAATGCGCATGACGGTGCGAGGACTGGCTGCCCGGCACGATACGGGTGACATTCACCCCGTAATTCGTGAGTTTCGCATGATCCCCAGCCGGCGATTCCATCGCCGCTGATTATCCGCGCGAAACGGCTCCGGATAGCTCGACGCGTTGCTCTCCTTCAGGCTCAAGGGATCGAAGCCCGACCTTTCCGTCACCACAAATCCTCCATCCGCGTGTCTCGTCAAAACAGCCGCGCCACCCGCTCCACCGCGCGCAGCCAAGCATCCTTTTCACGTTCATGCGGCTCGACCAACAAATGCTGCACGCCCACCGCGGCATAGGCCGCGAACCGCTCCTTCGCTTCACCCTCGTCCCGCCCGTCCCAACCGCAACGGACCGAAATGGCGAAGCCAGGCTCCGGCCTTTCCCGCCGCAGATGCTGCACGACCGGCTCCGCCTCCGCCGGCGTCACCCGGCTGCCATGCCAGCCTTCGTGCCGGAGCGCGCGCGCCAGGGCCGCGTCGGACCGGCCGCCAACCCAGACGGGGATTGGCGCGCATGGTGGCGGCTGCATCCGCATGTCGCGGATCTCGGCGGCGATCCAGTGCGGCGAGAACGTTACCGGGTCCTGCGTCCAGACCGCCCGCATCATCGCCAGGCCCTCATCCAGGCGTCGGCCTCTTTCGCGAAACGGCACGCCGAGCGCCGCGAACTCCGCCTCCAGCCACCCCGCCCCCACGCCCAGGACCAACCGCCCGCGCGACAGGTTCTGCAACGTAGCCAGCTCTTTCGCCAACGGCAGCGGATGGCGCATCGGCAACACCAGCACCGAGGTGCCGAGCCGCACGCGTTCGGTGAAAGCAGCCGCCCAGGCGAGCGTCAGCACCGGATCGTAAAATGCCGGCGACGGCGGATAGCTCGCCTCGCGCGGCACGATGATGTGCTCGCTCACCCAGACATCAGCGAACCCCAGCGCTTCCGCCTGAACCGCGGCCTCGCGGATCGCTTCCGGGCCCGCCTTGCGGCCGACATGCGGCAGATGAATGCCATACTGCATCGCGCGCTCTCCTCTACCGTCCCTTCGACAGCCGCCGCTCGTACCACTGCGCCAGCATCGTGCTCGGGAACAGCAGGCCGAAATAGATCAACGCCACCACCGTATAGACCTCCAGCGGCTTGTAGGTCGTTTCTGTGATGATAGTGCCCTGATACAACAGGTCCGGCACGGCAATGGTGGAAACCAGCGACGTGTTCTTGAGCTGGGTGATCGACTGGTTTACGAAAGGCGGCACCATTCGCCGGACCGCCTGCGGCAAAATTACCAGGCGCATGAGCTTCCAGCCATGCAGTCCCAGCGCGCGCGCCGCGTCCCATTGGCCGCGCTCGATGGAAACAATACCGCCGCGGAAAATCTCTGCGTAGAACACGCCCGTGTACAATGACAGCACCGCGGTCGCGGCGACGGTCGCGGACATCTGGATGTGCAGCAAGACCGGCAGCGCATAGTAGAACCAGACGATCTGCACCAGCAGCGGCGTGCAGCGGAACGCCTCCACCAGTCCGATCAGCGGCCAGTTCAGCAGCTTGGACCGGCTTAGCCGGCCCAGCCCGATCAGCAGCCCCAACACCAGGCCGCAGAAGATCGTGCCGACGGTAAAGGCGAGCGTCACCAAGGTGCCGCGCCAGAGCAGCGGTATGTACTGCTCCAGGAAGACGAAACTCCAGTGATAGACCATCGGCGCGCGCCGGGCGGGTGTGCGTCAGAATGTCAGCGAAGCGGGGATCTGGTCGCGCTTGACGCCTTCCTGCGCCAGGCCGTTGATCAGCCACTCGCGAACCTGTCCGATGCCGCGGTTGAAGTCGAGCCAGGCGTTCAGCACCTCGGCAAAGCTTGTATCCGCCTCGCGCTGGATGCCGAAGCTGCTGGGCAACGCGACCAGCGGATCATTCAACAGATGATAGGGCCCGAGCGACGGGTTCTTGCCCACCGCGCTCAGCCCGAGCAGAGCAGCCAGGATGTCCACATCGACGCGGCCGGATTGCAGCGCCAGGATGCACTGGTCGCGGGTGGCGAACCCTACATGCTGGGCGGTGGGTGCGAACCGCTTCGCACAGACCTCGTGCAACGAGCCGATATCGAAGGCGATGCGGATGTCGGCCTTGTTGATGTCGTCCCAGGTCTTCGGGTCGAGCCCGGGCTTCGCCAGGCAACCGAACGGATGGATAATCATCGGGTGGGTAAACCCGATCGACAGCGCACGTTGCGGCGTCGGGTTGAGGGCGAAGGCAAGATCGACCTTGTTCGCCTGCAGGTCGAGTATCGAGGTCCCGTAGGTTGCCTCCACATATTCGAGCTTGGCGTTGAACACTGCGGCGATGCTGTTCGCCATGTCGATGGCGGCACCGCTCCAGCTCCCGTTGGTGATGTCCTTGTTGAAATAGGGCAGCTCACCCGGCAACGCCGCGATACGCAGCACTTTCGTCCGCTGGATGCGGTTGAACGTGCTCTCGCCCGCCTGCTGCGCGTGCGCGGTCCCGATCATCGCCGCCGGAAACAGCGCCGCTCCGGCCGCGAGGCCGCGCCGGCTCACTCGGTTGGTCATCGTTGCCTCTCCTGTGTTGGTCCCCGGTACTAGGAGGCACCGTAACAGGGGCTCAGTCCGGCTGGGAGGCCTTGTGCGCCAGCAATGCCATCAGGCGGCGATCCCGCCACTCCTGGCGCACCGGCAACATGTTGGCGGGAAGCTCCGCACGGCGCGCCGCGTGCAGGCTCTCGACCAGCGCGCCCTGCCATGCGCGCGGCGTCATCTGCCGTTGCAGCTCGGCGTAGAGGCCGCCATACCGGCCGCAGTAATCGGCCAGGCCGCCGGGCGCGTTGAGGTCGATTGTTTCCAACGGACCCATGAAGGACCAGCGCAGGCCAAGGCCATGCTTTACGGTGGCATCCAGATCCGCGGGCGAGATGATGCCATCGTCCAGCAGGCGGAACGCTTCCGCCAACAGCGCGCCTTGCAGGCGATTCAGCGCGAAGCCAGCGATTTCGGCGTTGACCGTCACCGGCACCTGGCCGGCCTGCGTCATCAGCTCGCGGGTACGGGTCACCACGGCAGGATCCGTCCACGGCGCCGGGCACAACTCGACCAGCGGCACGAGATAAGGGGGGTTGACGGGATGCGCGACCAGGCAGCGGCTGCGGCCATGCAGGCCCTCGGTGAAGGCGCTCGCCGGAATGCCGCTGGTCGAGCTTGCCAACACGGCATCCGGCCGTGCCGCCGCGTCGAGCTCGGCAAACAGCGTGGTCTTGTCGGTAACCCGTTCGGGGCTGTTCTCCTGCACATGGTCCGCGGTCCGCACCGCCTCGATCAGCGTCGCGGCGGCATGGATGCGGCCGAACACCGCGCCGGGCTCATCGGCGATCAGTCCGGCTGCATGCAACTCAGGCAGGCGGTCGCGGATAAAGCCGAGCGCCGCTGTGACGGCAGGCTGCACCGGGTCCCAAAGGGCCACGTCGAAACCGCCGCGGGCGAAGACGATTGCCCAGGCCCGTCCGATCAACCCCGCCCCGACAACCGCGATCCGGATCATGGCGTGTCTTCCTCCGGCATCGGTAAAGCAAGAAGATTTACCACAGGGACACGGGGACAGCGAGAAGACAAGGAAGGGGAGAAGCCTTTCTCCGTGCCTTCGTGCCTGCTTGGTTTATACTTTTACCTACCGCGCAGATTCTGTCGCTCGCGGTACCGGCGGCTTCGTGCCCGGCGATTGCGCCCGCGCCTCGGTCAGCATCTGCTCGCACTGGCCATGATCGGACGCGCCGAACTGGATCGTGGGCAGAACGGCCAGGGGGGCGAACAAGAAGCCGAGCCCCGCAGCCAGGCCGCCGCGCACAACCGTCTCGGCGCCCGGCAGGATGCTCGGATGCTTCATCGTGCCGCCGATATTGATCGGCCCCGGCAGCGAGCCGATCGAGAAATGCCGCGGCCGCGTGCGCAACTGCATATCCAGCCGCTCGGTCCCGAGATTCACCGATCCGGTGCCCCGCAGGATTGCCTCCTTGGTGTCCAGGATCAGCGCCCGCGTTTCCATCACGCCATGCACCAACGCGAAGTCTGCGATCATGCACTCGACGATCGCGTTGCGCGGCACGCCAAGTGCGGAGAGCAGTGCGTTGCCGAACTCCAGCCCGGAAAGATCGACCAGAATCGAACTCAGGTCGCCGCCCGTCATACCGACCGCAATCTCGCCGTTGCCGTTGGTGGCCATCTGCGCAATCGAATCGCCGGTGGTGTCGATCCGGCCGCTGCCGCTGATCGTGCCGGCGCCGTGGAACACATGTGTCGCCGCCATCAACCTGGCGACATCGATGCTCTCGAAGTTCACCTCGGCCCGCGTGTGCAGCGTGTTGCCCACATCAGCGAGCTCCGCCGAAAGGGTAATGCGGCCGGTCCCAACACCGAAACTCAGCGGATGGATGTCGATGTTGCCGTTGACGATCTCGAGCGCGACGGCGACGTTGTCGAGCGGCATCGACCGGCCCTGGATGCGATCCGCGCGATAACGCAGATGCACATCCGCATACTTCAGTTGCGGCACATGGATCGGCTTGTCAGGCAACACGTTCGGCGCCGCCGGATTCGTGCCCGGTCCCGGCTTGGTCGCAATGAAACCGCCGAGATCAGCCAAATTCACCGACCGCGACCGCAAGTCCGCGGTCATGACCGGGCGGGCCTTGCCTTGTGAGCTGCCGTTCGACGCCTCGCCTGGATTGACATCGATGTTGCCTTCCAGATCGCTGGAACCGACACGGCCCGCGATCTGGTGAAACTCGATCCGGTGGTTCGCGTAATCCAACCGTCCGGCGATCTGGTAGGGCGGCGTCTCCGGGATCGCCAGTCCCGTCAGGGGCGTCAGGCGGCTCATGTCGGGCCCGGCCAGGCGGAGTTGCAGGTCCGCCCCGGCGAATGCCATCGGATCGCGCACAGTGCCGACAAGCTGAACCCGCGTCGGCCCGTTCTCGATCCTGAGATCGATCGGCCAGGGGCGCGCCCGGTCGCGCAAGGCCAGGATGGCCCCGCCGACCATCTGCCCGATGATCGGCTGCCCGGCGTAAGTGCCGCGTGCTTCCGCCAGCAACTGGGGCTCGTGGCCGGGCTCCTCGCGGGTGGACAGGGCGATGGTGAGGTTTGCTTTGGGCTTCGGCACAACGACATGCGCCTGGCCGTTAACGATACGCAGGTCGTCGATTTCGGTGCTGCCGCCGGATCCGCCCGCAAGGTTCAGCCGGAAGTTCGCCTTACCGTCCGGGGTTTCCTCGGCCGCCACCACTGGGCTATCGATCTCCACCAGCGGCACGACAAGCTGATGATGGAAGATGTAGCGCAGCAGATCGACCCGGGTGACGATCCGCTGGATTCGCGCCAAAGGCGGCCCCGCCGGCCAGCCTTGCGGATTGGCGATGGTGACGCCGTCCACCTCGAACGTGCTCACCCGGCCCAGCCGCACATGCAGATGCTCGATGGTAACGGGACGGCCGATCGCGGCCGAGGCCCGCGCGGCCACGAACGGGACGAACCAGTCCCAGTTCCACAGCAGCACAACCGCCGCGATGATCGCGATGGGCACGCCGATCCAGGCAAGCAGTTTCAGTCCGCGTCGCCGTGTCACGGCCCCGAAACGTCCGATGCGCCGCCGGGTTGCGGCGGAACCCGCGCGGGCCGGCGCCGTTCTGCCGGACATGGCGGCGATCGAGCATGTCGTGGTCCTCATGCTCGAGAACCGGTCGTTCGACTGCATGCTGGGTCGTCTGTATTCGGACCGGCCGGATTTCGACGGCCTGCGCGGGGAGGAATGCAACCCGCTGACCGCGGATGACGGTTCCCGTCGCATGATCAAGGTGTGGAACTCGGCCGAGGTCACCCCGGAGGCGGCCTGTCTTCCCGACCCCGATCCCGGCGAGTTGTTCGACGACATTACGATGCAGATTTTCGGCCTGGGCCGCACGCCGTCGGACCCGCCCACGATGTCGGGCTTCGTGGACAACTACGTCCGCCAGAAAAGCCAGCGACGGCCGGACCCCCGGATGGTGATGCACTATTTCACCCCCGAGCAGGTTCCGGTCCTCAGCGCCCTTGCCCGCGCCTTCGGCGTCTGTGATCGCTGGTTCGCCTCGGCGCCATGCCAGACATGGCCGAACCGGCTGTTCGTCCATACCGGCACCGGCGGCGGCCGCGTGGACAATTACCTTGTCCCGCTGCCGCTCACGCTGCCGACCATCTATCGCCGCCTGGAGGGCCATGGCCGAACGTGGCGCGTCTATTTCCACGACATCCCGCAGACCGCCGCGCTGATGGATCTCTGGCCGCGCATCCCGACGCATTTCCGGCTGTTCGACCCGGAGTTCCTCGAGGATGCCGAACTCGGCCGCCTGCCCAACTACAGCTTCCTGGAGCCGCGCTACTTTACCAGCATGGTCTCCGGCGATCCGCCGAATGACGAGCATCCGCCGCACAACATGGTGTATGGCGAGCAACTCATTGCCGCGGTGTACAACGCGCTGCGACGCGGCGCGGCCTGGGACCGGACGCTGCTGCTGATCACTTACGACGAGCATGGCGGCTGTTACGACCATGCGCCGCCGCCTGCCGCGACGCCGCCCGGCGGGCCCTATCCGGATGGTTTCCAATTCGACCGATTCGGACCGCGCGTTCCCGCCGTGATCGTGTCGCCATGGATTCCTGCCGGCAGCATCGTCCGGCCGCCGGAGGGATCGCCGCCGTTCGACCACACCTCGATCCTGGCAACGCTGCACGGGCTGTTCGGGATCGGTGAGGCCACCAAGCGGGTGGCGGCCGCACCCGATCTGTTGACGTCATTGACCTTGGGCAGTCCGTCCAATCGCGGCCCGCAGATGATCGAGGTATCCGATACGACCGCCGGGCGCGAAGAGCTCCGAAAGCTGCGCAGTCTCGCCCACAACCATCACCAGAAGCGGCTGCGCCACCCGGCGGCACTCATCCCCGGCACGGCCGCCAAAGCTGCTGCGCATGTGCATCGGGCGAAACGCAAGATGGTGCCGTCGCGGCCCGGCGATCAGAATAGGTGACCATCAGGGCTCGCCCAGCAACTCGTCCAACGTCATCGGACAGGTCGGCGGCAAGTCCAGCGGCCTTTTGCCGTCGATCTCCAGCGGCAGCTCACGGAGGGCCCGGCGGTATATGGCATCGAGATCGAGCCGCCGCCGCATGGAGGGGGTGAACACCTCACGCGCATCGATCCGAAAGTTCGCCGCATCGTGCCGCCAGCGGGAAACGTACTCCGTCATCGGCCATGCTGCCGCCTTCATTTCGTGGGCGATCGCCTGCACGAGCAGCGAACGACAGGCCCGCAGACTGTTCAGGCCCACGTCGCCCAACTCCTCGATGATGTTGTTCCAGTCGGGCGTTTCGTTTGTGGGTGTACCCTCGGCGATCTGGCGCAGCAGCGCGCATTGGCGCTCCGACCATTCGAGGATGTCGCTGTCATAGAGGCTTGCCGATTCCGCGGTCATTTCGCCGTCCTCTGCCTGTGTCCCGATATGTCCGCGGTATGTGGACCGGTCAAGGAGTCGAATTACCGTTCACTCGAACCCGCTTTGCTCGAAATTGAGAGTGCGCGCTTTATCGGTAACCGACGCTATCACCTTCTCGGGGAAGCCGTTCGCGTGCTCCGCCAGGACGTCAAGCTTCACTATCAGTGTTGCGTCGCCAGCTCGCGCCAGCTCGGTCAGAATCGAGTCCGCGATCTCTGCCGCGATGGGACCGAGCCGCGTCGGATTTACCGTCACTGTCCCGAAGAAGCGTTGCTTCGGCTGCAAGGGCGGCGGCGGCGGTTCGCCAAAGCCCGGCTGCCCGGGTGTGCCTGTTTCGGGGAAAGGCGATGCTGCCTCGGCGGCTGCCTGCCGCTCGGCCACGTCGCGACGCACCAACACACCTGGCCCGCGTACATCCGGAAACAGCACGCGGCCAATTCTCAAGCCACCATACCGCTTGATGGCGGTGTCGAACTTGTCGGCCCAGGCATAAGTCGCGTCGGCCGAGCCGATCAGCTCCTCGATCGCGCCTGCCAGCAGGCTTTCCGTGTGCAGGCGCTTCATATGCACATAGCGCGCGCTCCACTCGATAAGGTCGCGCACCGCGACATGCGGCGATCGCCAATGACCCGATCGAGTAGCCTGGCGAGGATCGGAGCTCCAAGCTTCTCAACCACAACGGCGCCATCGCGGGCGGCCTTTTCGAAAGCGGCGGCCGCGATGCTTTTCTCGCCGCCGCTGTTGCGGATCGGTGCGGCGTGCAGGGCATAGCCGCGCGATTGCGCGCCAGAGATGTCGTCCGGCCAGCACGGCACGATCAAATGCAGCCAGGTGGCGCGGATCGCACGACGCGCCGCGTTGATCGCATCGTTCCTGCGGGACCGCGCCTCCAACTGCTGTCGCAGCGGCAAATGCAGATCGGCTCCGGCCTTGTCCGCGATTATCGACCAGGCCAGAAGCCGGCGCACTGCGGCACGCGTATCATCCAACCGCTCTTCGTCCGGTGCAGCGAAGAGCAGCGCGTTGCGGTATTGGCGCTGGCTGGACCCGCGCCGCTCCAGCACTTCGCCCGCGGCTTGCATTGCCGGGGTGTCGGCGGCGGAGCGTCCGGTGTGGGGATATCGCGCGTCGAGGATTACCAGGCCGAGCGCGCGCGTATCCTCGATCTGCGCCGGCTCGTCACCGGTGGCGACGTGCATGCGGGGGAACTTGCTGCCGCCCGTCTCGCCACCCAGTAGCTCGTGCAGCTTCGTATCGACATCGCGGTCGTGCAGGTCCTTGGCGAGATCGGCGGCCAGCCGGTTCAGCGTGGGCACCGTGCTGAACCAGGAACGCTCACCATCGCGATGCAGGAAGGCGGCGGTTTCGGCCCACTCGCGGATCGCGTCCCCGAAGATGTTGATCTGATCTCCCGGTTGCGCGCAGGCGAGCCGCAACTGCGGGCCGGTTACGCCGGCAACCGATCCGCCGGGAAGTGGCGCTGTCGCCAGAAACACCGCCCGGGCGGCGCGGGTCGTCGCTTGCACCGCGCTGTAAGTCCGGCGCTCCGTTATGCCCTCTACCTCGGAATCCAGGACCGATGCGAAATGCGGATCGAGCGGCGCCAGCACCTCGCCACGGACGTGCGTGTCGGCGAGCGGCAGCGAGGCCGGCAGGATCAGTGGGTTCGGATCGCCGGTACGCCAAAGTGCAGGGATTGCGGTCGCCATGAGCCGCAGCACGCCGCGGGTCTGCTGGAACTTTTCGTTCGCTGCCGGCACCCACGCTTCGGCGAACAGGCGGAACAGCTCCGGGTGGATCGGATAGGCGCGCGCCATCCTGTCGCGGTAGGCGGCTTCGCCGACCTCGGACGGAAACTTCTCGCGGTTGGCGCGATAGAGGTCGGCGAAGGCTTGCACCGTGGCGTCGCGATCGCGGAGCGCCGGCTCGTCCAGGTGCTGGAACAGCCGGCGGGGAACGATATCGTATTGCTCGTGACCATGCGCCGGGATCCAGGGCGACTGCACGCGGCCGAAGATCCGTTCCAGCCGGCGCCGCGCCTCTACACCGCGTTCGCCGCCCGCCTCGGCATCGGATTCGATCAGCGATCCCAGCATCAGCGCGCCGGGGACCATTTTGACGGCTTCGGTCAGCGACTGGACGAAGTTCAGGAATGCTTCGAAACCATCTGGATCGAGAACGCGTGCATAAGCCACCAGCTCATCGAGCAGGATCAGGCAAGGCGCAGCGGCTTCCAGCAGGCACAGCAGCCGTTCCGACCCCGGTGCGGATCGGGTGTTTTCGGCCTCGGCCATCACATCGAGTCCGGGCTGGCCGGCCAGGCGCCAGGCCATCAGGCCCCAGGGTGTATAGAGCGGCGGCTCAGCTTCGCGCGACAGGCGTTGTCGGGCGCCGAGCCCGGTGCCGACCAAGGTGAAGCAGCGTGCCGGGCGCCAGGCGCGTGTGCCGTTCTCGGGCAGGATATCGGCCAGCCCGGACAGCCGGGTCGGTGCGGGCGCAGTGGCGAGATGACGCAGCGCCAACATCGTGTGCGTCTTGCCGCCGCCGAACGCAGTCTGCAGCCCGATCACCGGCTCGCCGCCAATGCCGGCCAGACGTTGCGCAGCGAGGCCCAGCACCTTGCGCATCCCTTCCGTCAGGAAGGTGACGTCGAAGAAGGCGGCGGCATCCTGGTATTCGGGCGCAGCGCGACCGAGTTCTACCGCGGTGAGGTCGGCGGCGAATTCGGCCTGTCCAAAATTTCCCTCCAGCACGTCCGGGCGCGGAATGGCGACTTCCCGCCATGGTTTCAGATGCCGCCGATCTTGTGTTTCGGCTGGCATTACGCCGGTAGCTCGAACAGGTCGCGCGTGGTGCTGGGTGCGGCTGCCTCGGCGCGCTCAGCGATGCGGCGCCATTCTTCGGCGAGGCGGTTCCAGACCAATGCCTCGGCCGCCCAGCCCTTGCGCTCCGACAGGCCATACAGGCGATAGGCCAACGCGCGGACGCTCTCGCGATCGGCAAGCCGGGTCATGACGGCGGCGGCCCTGTCCTGCCCGCCATCTTGCGCGACCAATGCGCGCGCGAGACGTTGCGCGGCTTGCCAGATGGTGGGCGGGTGGCTGGCCCCCGGACCACGCGGCGGCATTTCGTCGCGACGGGTCAGCCGGGTCTTGCCGGACTGGGTGACGATCAGGCCGATGCGCACCAGCTTGTCGAGCCCGAGGTTGCGGGCGTTGGCAGCGAGGATGGCGTCGCCGCTGTCACGTGCGTCCCAGCCGGCGTCTTCGAACCAATCGAGGGCGAAGCGGGTTGGAAGATCGTACGCGGCATCGTCGTCCTGGTCGAGCTCATCACGGATCTGGTTGATCAGTGCGAGCGCGGTGCGGACGGCCATCTTCCGTCCGGAATCCTCCAGCACCGCGGCGTAGCGGGTGAAGACGCCCATCCCGGGACCGATTGCCGACTGCGCCATATCGACCGGGCCAACGCCGGCGGCGCGGATTTGTACGAGCGCCAAGGGAAGCTCGCGCCGCAGGGCACGAACGAAGGTTTCGCGCTCGACGACTTCGGCATCCGCCCGCCGTTTTCGACAGACGAGAACGATCGAGGACGCGAGCGCATTGGCGCCCATTCCGGTCATTCGGTTGCCGAGTTCCGTGCGCAACGGCCAAGTGCCGTGCACTGCAAGGCTGCTATCGACGACCGCTTGCAGGAAGGATGCCCATCCTGGCGAGGCGATGCCCTCTTTCCCGGCCTCGGATTGCTTGAAGGCGTAATAAATCGTCAGCGGTACATTGTCGTCGGCCGCCTGGTGCATCGCTCGCATTGCTCGTCCCATGCCGGCGATGAAGAAAGACTCCGCGGCTTCCCTGCCGCCACGGCGATAAGGTGTGGCGACAAGTTCATCATCCTTCGGCGTCAGAGATGGCTCGAGAAGCTGCGGCCAGACCGCGGTTCGATGGTCTCGCTCGCCCAGCGAGCGCCGGAGCCAGACGTAAAAGAAATCCGACAGGTCGGCATAACCGATATTGTCATAGTACGGCGGATCGGTGCTGATGATGGCGGACTTGACGGGATAGTCTCCTTGCATTGCATTTTTTGCCGTGATGAGGCCCGGATGCGCCTGACAGGGAACCCCCACCAGGCTTTCGGCCGTCCAGGTCACGGCGCCCGCGAATGTGCCCGTACCCGTCAACAGCGGATTGGGCTCGGCAAAATCCCACGTCATGGGGATTGCTTGCCGAGCGAAGGTCGGCCGTGTTGAATCGCGCTGGGTGAACCAGGTGCAGATCGAGGATCCGCGGTCAGCCAGTTTCGACAGGGCAAATGCCAGATAGATGGCGACAGCATCGGCGTACGCGGTGGCTCCCGCGCCGCCTTCGTGCAACGGCGGGCTCTCGGGGGAAAGACCGGCGTCGTGTGCATGCCTTTCAACCTTGTCGCGCGCTTCGCCAATGAGGTCCGAAAATGTCGCAAGAGCCGCGAGCTGACGCGGAGTGAAAAGATCCTTGTGACCGGGGAAACCATAATCAGGCGGTGAGAACCATCTTGGATTTGCTGCTATCGCCTGGTTAATATCGGTTGTGACGCGGTCACGAAATTCGGTTGCAGATTCTTCGGGATCAGACGGTGCCAGGTAGAGTCGCTCCCGGCTCCCCTCAACAACCATCGCCAGCAACCGGCAGCGCATGCGACCCGCTCTGCCTTCCGCTTTGATCCAGGCTGCGGGGATTGGAGCACCGGTGAACAGGCAACGAAAGTTGGCGCCTCGCGACTCCTTGGTTCCTGTTGCCGCGGCAGTCTTCTCCTTCTCCGTCAGCGTCCCGGTCCGAACTTCGAACCGATAGCTCCGCGCCGCGCAATCCACGACCGGCTCGATCCAGGACTGCTTGGCGCGTTTGGTGGAGAGCATGAACGTGGATACCAGCGGCACATGCGCGCCCCTCGCCGCCGGATCGGGTGATCGCACGGTACGTGCCCAAAGCCATGCGACGACCGTCGCCTCTCGCCCGTCCGGCAGGCGCGCTTTGGGATAGAGATGGCCGATGCGCTGGTGCGCTTCCTTGCACATCCATGTTCCGTAGTACCGCACGTCCTCGGCCAATCCGCGCGCGCCGGTCCATCCGCCGTGCACCAGATCGGCTCGCGTGTATGCCTCCGGGTTCACCGGCGGTCGGCCGGCAAATTTCGGTGGGATTTCCACCAGCGCCTTGGAAATCAGCACCGCGACCGGATTGAGGTCCGATCCGAACGCTCGCAACCCAAGCCGCTGCGCCTCCAGCGGGATCGAGCCGCCACCACAGAACGGGTCATAGACGGGTGGCGCATGGGCAAGCAGGTAGGCCCGCACTGCCGGCGCGTCGGACGATAGCGGTGGCGCCTCGCCGCGACGCCAGGCCACCGATCGTGCGATCTCCCACCGCGCTTCGTCCAGGATCGCGTCGTCGTTCGACGCCTCCCACGGCACCAGCCGTTTGAGTATCGCATGCAGCCGGTCGCGCTCCGCGGCCTGCTGCTCGAGAGTCGGAAATCGCTCCGGCCAGCACGAGGGGTCATCCACAAGTTGTGCGAACAGCACTGCGCGGCACGCCGCGAGCGGACGGCGCGCCCACCACAGATGCAATGTCGAAGGATGCCCGTGCCGGATCGATTTCTCCCGCACGGCGGCGGCGTTGATCGCCTCCAGCGGGATCGAGACCTCGATCAGTTTCTTGCACGGTCGCTGTACGACCACGCGTTTCGCGTCGCCCTCCTGGCTGCAATCGCGCGTTTTGCGCAAGAGAGTTTCAGCAGAGGAGCGGCTAAGGTACGGTTAATCCAGCGGCGGTGGCCTTATATGCACAGCGGAGTGCATGCCGAGAATTGCAGCGTCACTGCTACTTGGAGATACTGCTTCCTTGGGAGAAAGCACGGATGGACGTGCCACTGAGGCGCGTCCGCGAAAAATGAGTTCTACGGGGTCGCTCCCAACCGCCGGAGCTCGGTTTCGACGGCAGTAAGCAGCTTTGGAATCTCACTCCGAATGATGGGCAGCAACCGGCGGGTATCGATGGCGAAATACTGGTGGGCGACCAGGTCGCGCAGTCCGGCAAGCCCCTTCCAGTCCACCTCGGAATGATGTGTGCGGATGTCGGTCGGCACGACCTTGGCGGCTTCCCCGAGCTCGGCGAGCGCATTCTTCATGGCGCGATAGCGAATGCGATCGGCATGCGGAAGGGCGTGGAACGCGTCGGTTTCCATGTCGGCCACGAAGTCGCGCAAATCGCTGGCGGCGTCCCGGATATCGAGCAAACGCTCCTCGAGGCTGCGCGGCATCAGAAGACGCGGACGAACTCGCGCTCGGCCACCGCGGCGACGCGTGGTGTCATGGTCGAGCGCTCACCAAGGTCCACCGGCCGTCCCAGCGCCCCTTCGAGGTCTGCCTTGATACGGGCGAGATCAAGCAGCGAAACTTCGGCGGCAGGCTCCAAATCGATGGCCAGATCGACATCGCTTTCGGGTCCGGCATCGCCTCTGGCAACGGAGCCGAACACCCAGAGGCCTGCGATGCCCCGGCGGCGCAGCAGCGTCTCTCGTTCCTGCAGGTTGCGGACGATATCGCCCAGCTCTGGGGGGCGCCGCTCGGCTTCGTCGAGGAAGCGCGCGATGAGCCCGCCGATCAGGTCCTGCAGCTTTTCGCCGCGTGCCGCGGCCACGGCTTTCATGCGGTTCCGGACGCTTTGCGGAACCCTGGCCGAGAGGAAAGCGGTCCTGTCCCTGGATGTCTGCATTGTGCACAAAGCTAATTTGTGCACGGCCGCACTTCAAGAATGCTCTCCGCATCGCCAGACGTCCAGCGCCGATAGTGCCGTGCGGCGGGGAGGCCGTGGCGTTATCGAATGAGCGATTCGCCCACCGGTTCGTCCGCCAACGCGCTCAGCCGGCGGCGCAGAGCGTCGATTTCCAAACGCGCATAGGTGCGCCCGGCGGTTTCGGCGAACTCCACCAGCAAGTCCCGTTCATCCAGGCTGAGATCGGCGCCGGTCTCATGCGGACCGTACAGCGCGAGAGCAAGATCGCCGCCGATCGGCACAACGAGGCCTGGTGCGGCCAGCCCTTCCGGCAACCCAGGCAACTCCGTCTCCGCCCCGCGCAAATGACGCGGCTGCCCCCATTCGGAGCTTAGAGAGGCCACCACGGCGGCGCCCAGCCGCGCCGCGCCGCCTTGCCAGTTCACCGCGCGGCAGAGCCGCCACTCGCCCGACTCCTCCCGGAATACCGCCGCCGAGGCGAGGCGAAGCGCCTCGACCGGCACTTCGACGAGCAACCGCTCGACCGCGGCTGCGCTTGCGGCGTCGCGGATCGCCGCGCGCCCGCGCGCGAGATGGTGGCGTGCGCGGCGCAACGCGGGGCTGAGCACCTGTGTGGCGATTTCCGCGGAGATCTCATGCAGACGGCTCAGGATGAACACGATCGTGCCGCCGATCAGCACCCAGGCCCATCCCGGCAACGAGATCTCCTCGTGCGCGAGGGTGATCAGCCCGTGCAGGTAATAAATCGGCACGCTGATCAGCAACGCGAGCAGGGTGATGCGCCGCAGTGGTATGCTGACATCGATCACCCGCTGCCGACGGATGGCCTCCAGCACGAACACGCCCATGACCCCGTGCAGCAGATAAAACAGCCCGAGCACGGCGTCGGACGGCGGCACGCCGCCCCAAATCGGCAGCCACAGCGACGTCGCGGCATTGCTGTCGGCGAAGATGAAGGACGGGAGCCCGATCAGGCATCCCCAAATCACCCAGCGCAGCCGCTGGTAATCCTGGGGCGGCTGACCGCGCCGGCGGCGCAGCAGGATCAGCAGAGCCGCCGCATCGACCGCATAGCCCGACAGGAAACCGGCACGCGTGATCGCCTCCGTCGGATACCCGAAGCCGGAGCCGAAACTCGCAAGCTGCAACACTGCCAGGATCCCGCCGATGACGGGGAGCGCCCGTTCAACCGGCTGCCACTGAGGCGAGAGCCGGTCTCGCGGCACCCGCAACGCGAACTGTAACAAGCCGGTATATCCGGCTGCGACGGCCAAAGCCTGCGCCGCCTCCTGCGCCAGCATCAGCAGCGGGCGGTCCTGCAGAAAGGCGTAGGCTTCGAAATCCTGGCCGGGGTTGAACCACATGACGTAGAGGAAAAACCCCCACGTCATCCTGCCCGGTCGCCACCAGACCATCCAGGACGCGGCGCCGATCAGCAGAAGGCCGGCGATCTCGTCCAGGCACAGCACGATGCGCTCCGGCCAGTCCATAAGGACGGGCGCCGCGGCGACAGCAATGCGGCCAGACGCGTGCCTGGGCGAACCGGCAATAACAAGTGTAACGGTACGACCCACCCGGACTTTCTGTGGCCCTCCCAGGCCGCCCACGACAGTCAGTATGTCGGCGCAGGTGGAGGCATTGCTTAGGGTACAGCGCATGGCCCAAAGGTTGACCCGATAGCCTTGCCGCAGCCCGGCTATCCAGGCCGGCGAATCGCCGAGCGATGCGAACGGACCCTGGACGTCGTACACATCGCCGTTGTTGTCGGCAGCGAAGCCCAGGGAGCCGAGAGGCCGTACCATCCGCATGAGATCGGATGCCGCCAGAGACAGCGCCCATGCCGTGAGCAACGCAAGCAGGACCGTTCCCGCTGGCCCAAGCCGTTTCGGCGCAGCCGCACCTCCGGTTTGGTATGTGTCGGTTGCCGCGTCTTGCGTGGCCAACCGGCTGTTCAATCAGGCACGCCAGCGTTTCGCAGGCCGGCCGCCACTATCGCGCGATCTTCGTCGCGCTCGAACGGGGCGTCACGCAGCGATTGTTGCACGCGAAATCCCGGATACGCCGCCATCAGGCGTGTCCGCACGTTTGCCGTCTCACGCGCGTGGCGGAGATATCCGAGCGCAGCGAGATACGAAGGCAGGTCGCCGGTCCAGCCCAGGTTGAGCTGCGCGGCTGCCCGGCCGGCCTTTGCCGCACTCTCGAAGTCTCCGCGTAACAGCGCGATCAGGCTGAACACACCGTCGAAGGCAAAGGCCCAGGGATGCAAGGGCGACAACGCCTTGTAGCGCGCGGCACGCCGCTCGGCCTCGACAATGTCGCCCAGATAAGCCATCGCCGCAGCCGACTTCGCCCAACCTGCGGCCAAGTTCGGATTGATCGCGAGTGCGCGGTCATATAGCGCGATCGCCTCAAGCGGGGCGGCCTGCAACGCGGCGCAGACCTCCCCGGCAATGCCCAGCGCGCGCGCATCGAACGGGTCCAGCCGAATGGCGCGCTCGGCAAGGCCGACCGCCGCTTCGACCACCGTCGGCAGGTCCGGCGCCCATCCCTGCGACGCCTGAAACACATGCCAACGGGCCAGCCAGGCGTGCGGCGCTGCCAGATCGGGCGCGGCCTCCACTGCCTGGCGCAACCACTCGCCGGCGAGCATGAAAGGCGCTCGTTCCATCCGCTGCATCAAGGGGAGCGCGCGCAACATCAGCTCGTAGGGGGTGGGTTCGTCCACCTTTGCAGCGGCGGCGTGGCGGGCCTCGAGCATGAGAATTTCGGGATCGAGCTGCGCAGCGACGCGGGCGGCAACGTCGTCCTGCAAAGTCAGCAAATCCGCTGCTTCGCCATCGAAGCGGTTGGCCCAGGCCACCACGCCCTGGTTGCGCAAGTCGAGCAGCCGCAGGCTCACACGCATCCTGTCGCCAACGCGTTGAATCGTGCCGTCGAGCAGGTAGTCGAGACCGAAGATGCGGCGAATTGCCGTCTCGTCGCGACCGGCTTCCGCGTAGCGCGTCAGCGAGGCGGCGGATACGATGAACAGCCAGCGCACGCGCGACAGCGCCGCGCTGATCTCCTCGGCCACACCGCGCGCCAGATGCGCCTCCCGATTATCGGTGCCCACCAGCGCCAACGGCATGACGCCGAGATGCGCCCCGCCGCGCGCCGGCCCCGGGGGGCGCGGCTCGATCTCCGGCTCGGCCTCGTCGTCGATCGGCAAAGCCGGCGGACGCAATGGCAGCCGGCTGCCGGAAGGGCCGCGTATTTCCGCCAGCAACTTCTGCGTCTCGGCCGATGGCGCGGCGTCCATCAATTCGGCCAACACGGCGCGGCAACGGTCATAGGCCTGGATCGCCATCCCCCGCTCGCCGCGCGCGGCATGGGCCCGCATCAGGGCACGCCAAGCGCCTTCATGAGCACGATCTATGCGCAGCAAGCGCTCGGCTGCCGGGATTGCCGTCTCCGGGTCAGCCTGTTCTCGCAACAGCAACTCGCCCACCGTCCGCGCCCGATCGCGCAGGCGCTCCCGCTCGGCTGTCAGCCACATGTCGAAAGCTGAGCCGATCCCGTCGAGGTCCTCGAGCAGGTCACCTTCCAGCAACGCGAGTGAAGCCGGTTGTTCCACGGTCGCGCGCATCAGCTCCGCGACATCGATCCAGACCGCGCCGGGCCGCAGCGCGATGTGGTCGCGCGTGATCACCAGGATGTCGTTGCCGGCAGGCTGCAACGCTTCGACCAAGCGGTGGATTTCCTGCCGCAGCGAAGCCCGCGCCTGCTCTTCCGGCCGGCGGCTCCACAACAGCTCCGAGAGCCGCCCGCGCAGCGCCGGGCGCGGTGCGCTGAGTGCGACCACGGCGAGCAGCGCGCGGGTTTTTCGCCCGACCGGCAGCACGTTCTCGCCGCTGAACTCCGTGCCTCCATCTGCCCGATCAGCCGCAACCGCAGTCTCGGACCCGCGGACGGGTTCGCCTGGGCAGGAGTAGCCGCCCGTGTGGCGGCGTTCATGGGCCCGTCACGACGCTGCTTGGTTGCATTCGCAAGATCGGCCGATATCATATCGCCGCGTCGTCGAAAATGCGCCTTACATCCCCCTGCCACTGCGCGCGGTAGCGCTCCAGCCACCACTCAGCCTGGCAGGGCGCCCCGGTGGCGATGGCCTCCAACGGCGCCAGATAGGCACTCTCGTCCTGCCCGGCTGGGTCGAGGCGGGCGCGCCCGCGCAGACCGTCACGCGCGATCGCCACGATCTGCGCGCCCAGATCACGCAACGTGTTCGTCGGCCAAGGGCTGTGGAGCGGCGTCGCCAACCCCTGACGCGGCACCTCCTGGCGCAGCGCCACCGCCTCGCTCCAGCCGACACCGCGCAACAGCGATTCGGCCGCCGCGAGCGCCGCCTCATCATGCAGCAGCCCCACCCACAACGCGGACTGCGCCAGCATCATCTCGGGCGTGCCGGCGTCCGCCCCGCGCATCTCCAGGAAGCGCTTGAGCCGCACGTCGGTGAACACGGTCGTCATGTGATCGATGAAGTCGCCGACGGTGGCGACCACGCCGGGGAGGCGGTCGTTCAGCCGACCCTCCATGAAGCCCCGAAACGACGCTCCCGCCACATCCAGATACCGGCCGTCGCGGTAGATGAAATACATCGGCACCGCGTCGATCACCCATTCGGCGTAGCGCTCGAAGCCGAACCCGTCTTCGAACATGACCGCCGGAATGCCGGACCGGTAATTGTCGGTGTCGGTCCAGACCTTGGCGCGGTACGACATGTACCCGTTCGGTCGGCCTTCGGTGAACGGCGAGTTGGCGAACAGCGCCGTCGCCAACGGCTGCAGCAGCAACGAGACCCGCAGTTTGCGGACCATGTCCGTCTCGGAAGCGAAATCCAGGTTGGCCTGCACGGTGCAGGTGCGGGTCATCATATCCAGGCCGAGCGAGCCTACTTTCGGCATGTAGTTGCGCATGATCTGATAGCGCCCCTTGGGCATCCAGGGCATCTCGTCGCGCCGACAAAGCGGATGGAAACCGAGCGGGGCGAAGCCGAGGCCGAGATCGGCGGCTACGCCTCGCAGTTGCGCGAAATGCGCTGCCAGCTCGTCTTTCGCCTCGTGCAACGTCGCCACCGGCGCGCCGGACAATTCGAGCTGTCCGGCCGGTTCCAGCGAGATCGCCGCCCTGCCCTGCGTCAGGCCGATCGGGTTCCCGCGATCCAGGATCGGCGCGGCGCCGGTGCTGCGCGCGAGTCCCTCCAGCAGGGTGCGGATGCTCGCCGGATCGCCGGCCTGGCCTTGATACGGTGGTGCCGCGAAATCGTTGCGCCGGAAGCCAAATTTCTCATGCTCAGTGCCGACGCGCCACGCCGCACGCGGCTTGCAGCCGGCGGCGATATAGTCGGCCAGTTGCCGCACGGAGGTGATCGGCGTGTCATCGGCGTCTCCGGGGTTGGACATGATGCTCCGGGGTGCGGGTGATTTCCCTTGGGGCCAGTATCAGGGTCGGCGCGGCACCTGCAACAGCGCCAGCCCGACGATGCAGGCCGTCTCCGCACGCAGGACGAGTCTGCCGAAACTGACGAGTTGGACGAAGGGGCGGGCCAGAAGCGCCTCTCGTTCGCCGTCGGTGAACCCGCCTTCCGGACCGACGAGCAACCCGGCAGGGGCGATAGCCCGGACCGGCGGCGCGTCGGTGCGCTCGAGGGCCGCCAGCAACGGCCGCTCGGTCGGCCAGGATGCCAGAAGATCGGGGAGTGGTCGCGGCCTGTGTACTGCCGGCACCGTCAAACGCTCGGCCTGTTCGGCGGCCTCGGTCGCGATCAGGACCAGGCGATCGAGATTGACCCGGGCGGCGTTGGTGCGTGCGGTCAGGACCGGCAGCAACGCCGCAACCCCCAGCTCGGTCGCCTTCTGGACGACGAGGTCGGTCGCATCGCGTTTGAGCAAGGCAAAGGCGAGCCACAGATCCGGCTCTGCTGCCTGCGGCCGCAGCTTTTGCTGCACGGTGAGCGTAGCGCGGTCGCGGTGCAGTTTGGCGATCCGACCGCTCCACTCGCCGTCGTGCCCGTTGAACAGGCGAACCGGATCGCCTGGCCGGCGTCGCATGACGGTGGCGAGATGATGCGCCTGTGCCGGCGTGGCGGCGACCGTGCTGTCTTCGGACAGCGGCGCCAGGACGAACAGGCGGATTGAGCCCGGCATATTGACCCCGGCATATTGACCCCGTTTGGCCGACCCGCAGACTAGCAGCGATGAACACACATACCGACATCGCGGCTGAGGGCTGGGTCGCGCGCCTGCCGACGGTATGGCGCCCTTATGTCCTGCTCGCCCGACTGGACCGGCCGATCGGCGCCTGGCTGTTGTTCCTGCCCGGGCTGTGGGGGATTCTGCTTGCCGGTACGACGCCTGGGCGCGCTGGCCGGCTCATCCTGTTGTTCGGAATCGGCAGCGTGATAATGCGGGCTGCCGGTTGCGTGGTGAACGATCTCTGGGACCGCGACATCGACCGCCTTGTCGTGCGCACCGCTGCCCGACCGTTGGCTTCCGGCGTGTTGCGGCCGCGTCAGGCCGCGGCTTTCCTTCTGATATTGCTCCTGCTGGGGCTGGCGATTCTGTTGCAGCTCAACGCGCTCTCGCAGGCTCTAGGCGCGGCCTCGCTGCTGCTGGTTGGGCTCTATCCGCTGGCCAAACGCGTCACCTGGTGGCCGCAACTGGTGATGGGTTTCACCTTCGGCTTCGGCGCCCCGCTCGGCTACGCCGCCGCATCCGGGCGGATCGACGGCGCCTGGGGCGCGCTCTATGCGGCAGCAATTTTCTGGGACCTTGGCTTCGACACGATCTACGCCCACCAGGACCGCGAGGACGACGCGCTGGTTGGCGTCGGATCGACGGCGCGCCTCTTCGGCGAGCGTACCGGGCCGTTCCTCGCCATCTGCTACTCCGGTACTATCCTGCTGTTGGCTGTGGCGGGCTGGCTTGCCGGACTCCATCCGTGGTTTTACCCGGCGCTTGCGTTCCCCGCGCTGTTGCTCGCCTGGCAGGTACACCGGCTCGCTATCCACGACCCCGCGCGTTGTCTCGGGCTGTTCCGCGCCAACCGGGAGGTCGGGCTTGCGGTGGCGGCGGCCATCCTGATCGGCTGGGTGTGACCGGTCCGGAGGATTTCGTCCGTACCCAGACGGTCCTCACGCGGGCGCCACTGGTGCCGGAGATTGCACTTCATCTGGCGACCGAGCTCGCCCCCATCTGGCAGGCGACGGAGGTCTGGCTGGCCGCCCGCAACGTCGCACCGCCTTTCTGGGCTTTTGCCTGGCCCGGCGGGCAAGCACTGGCGCGGTATGTCCTCGATCACAAGGAATGCGTCGCCGGCCGCCGTGTGCTCGATTTCGCCGCAGGTTGCGGGATCGCCGCGATCGCCTGCGCCCAGGCCGGCGCACGTTCGGTGGAGGCGGTGGAGATCGACCCGCTCGCGGTTGCGGCAATCCGCCTGAACGCGGCGAGCAATGCTGTGCGCGTGCTCGCGCGGGAGGCTGATATCGTCGGCGAGCCTTGTCGCTGGGACCTGATTCTATGCGGGGATATCTGTTATGAGGCGCCGATGACCGCCCGCTTGCTGCCCTGGCTTCGCCGCCTGGCGGCGGAGGCCGAAGTCTGGCTGGCGGATCCCGGCCGCGCTTACCTTCCGAGGGAGAGATTGGCCCGTTTTGCCCAGGAGGCGGTTCCTACCACGCTGGAATTGGAGGATCGCATGGAACGGGAGGTGAGCCTGTTCCGGCTCATATAAAAGACGTAATCTCTGTGGATAAGACAACGAACGTCAGATGATTTCGACTTGCGGTTGATCCGTTATCGTTTCTTCAATCGATTTATGTTGACGTCGGCGACAGACTGAGTCGTAACTCACGTATTCGTGAGGATCGGGAGCACCCGACCATGCCGGACCGACGTTCCACCCTCCAAATGGAAAGGGGATCGATGGCTCCTTCGCACCTTGGCCGCTCGGACAGCGACGGCCTTTCGTTCGACATTCCCGACCTCATGATCTCGCAGGCCTGGGCAGAGTTCCACGACCTCAGCTTCGGCGTGGAACTCGACCACGTCCGGGAAGGACGGGATTATGAGGAAGTGCTCTCGTTCTGTAGCGGCGACTGCCGTCTCTGGGCGATCTGGCGCACCGAGCAGGGCGTTGTCGTCGTGTCGGATCACGGTCTGCAGTGCCGCTTCGATTCGGTGCCCGAGGCGCTGGAAGGCATCGGGGTATTACGTATGGCCGCCGCGGCCTGATTATGACACCCACTAGCGGGCGGTGCCGCCAAGACCGGGCCGGCCGAATAAGGCCGACAGATCGGTTCCGTTCACTGTAAGCTTGCCCGAACGGTCTGCGGCAATCGTCCAGACCAGGCGATCGCCGTCCGGCTTGGCCAGTCCACGCGCCAGTGCGAACAGCGGCCAGAGCTGCTGTAATCTGCTGTTGTTCCGGATCTGATCCAGCAGAGCATCGAAGCCTGTCGCTGACAGCCGCGCCTGCCCTTCGCGTTCGGTCGGCGATGCCAGCAACACGCTGCCAGCGCCGTCGAATGTTGCGGGTCCGACCGCGATCTCCAGCGCCTCGACCCCGACGGTCAAGCCGCCTTCAGCGAACAGTGCCTCGATCTCGCGATCCAGCCCGGCGGGATCGCGATTGTCCGAAGCGGCTGCCAACAGCCGGTTCAGCGCATCGACGGGCACCCCGGAGACGCTGGGGCGAAACGACACATGCCGCGGCGTCAAGCCCGCCGACCCGGCCGGAAGCCCCGGGACGGAAACACCGTCGGCGGCGAAATCCAGCCAACCCCGCAACAAGCCTCCGGCGGCCGCGCCGCCGAGACCGATGCGGACCTGATCCACCGCCGCCGCGCCGATCCCGGCAATCTCGAACTGTACGCCCTCCAGTGTCTCGTCGAACCTGGCGGACCTTGCGATTCCGCTCAGCGCCTGGACCAGCCTGTGCAACGCCGCCCGCGTCGCCGGAGTCAGCGACGGCAAACCCTTTTCTCCCACCGCCGGGGCGGGCAGCACCGCGCCGAGGCTGACCAACGCCGCAACCGCCGCCGGGGCGCGGTCGCGCGCGAGACCGCCGATCCGCAGGCGCGCCCGCACCAAACGCGCGGCCGAGCCGGTGGCGCGCTCGCCCGGCATTATCGCCGCCGAGCGCCAGCCCGTCATCTCGGCATCCTCGCTGATGTCGAGCAGACCACCTTGTGCCGGTGTGACCGCGCCAGTTGCCGAATACCGGTCGATGCGCTGTTCCTGACCGCCCGGCGCGTCGCTGCTGGCAATCGCGATGCCGGACCCGCGCAGCGCGAACGTGGACGGTCCGTCGAGGCTGGGGTCGATCAACGCCTCCCCATGCTGGTCCGCAATCGTGACAATGGCGGCACCCGGCTCGCCCCCTGGACGCCGCGGCCGCGTGGCGAAGGCGAACGTCGCCGGCAGACGGATATCGTCGATCTGCCAGCGCCCGTCCGGCAGCGGGCGCGCCTCAGCGTTAACCGCCGGTTCCACGGCTTTGGCGCGTAACCCCACGAGCGGCACCAGCACGCGGTAGTGGTCTCCCTCCGGTCTGGCTTGCACCGGCAGGTCGGGCGCGTCCGGACCGAGCATCATCGCGAACCAGCCCCGCAAGCTGTCCGCCAGCGAGCGCGCACCCTTGTCCGTGACCTCGGCCGCCGCGGCGCCGGCCGTCAGCAGCGTGACGCACAGCCCGAGCCGGATCAGCGCCTTCGTCTTCATTTCTTCAGATTACCACCGGGCGGCGAGCGTGGGCGGAAAACCTCGGGACCACCCGGATACTCAACCGTCTCGCTCTGTGCCAGCTTGCAGGAAAGGCAACACCAGTCTCAACAGGCAGACGATGCGCGCGCATTTGCGCTTCCGTGCTCCGGGCCACCGAACCGTCCGGCTCGCCAGCGGGCTGGTGCTATTCACTTATGTGGGCCTGCATCTCTGCAACCATTCGCTCGGCAACATCTCGCTCGCCTGGATGGAGCGAGGGCTGCTGGTCCAGAAGTTCATCTGGCAGGGTGTGCTCGGCACGGCCGCGCTCTACTCCGCGCTGGCGACCCATTTCGTGCTCGGCCTCGCCGCGTTCTACCAGCGGCGGCGCGTGCACTGGACGCCGGGCGAACTGGCCCAGCTCGTGCTGGGGCTTGCCATCCCGCCGCTGCTGGCCAATCACCTCGCGGTCACCCGCATCGCCTTCGCCACCTACGGCCTGAACAAGGGATACGCCCAGGAGCTCTACTCGTTCTGGATCGCCTCGCCGCCGCTCGGCGATGTCCAAATCGCGCTGCTGATCGTCGCCTGGCTGCATGGTTGCCTAGGCATCGCTTTCTGGTTGCGACTGAAACCATGGTTCGCCCGTGTCCGCGCGCCCCTGCTGAGTATCGCGGTGCTGCTGCCGGTGTTGGCCCTGCTCGGCTACCTGCAGGCCGGACGCCAGGTTGTCGCGCTGGCACATGACCCGGCTTGGCGCGCCGCGGCCACCACCGCGCAGCATGTCGGCACCGCAGCGGAGAACACTTGGCTGGCGGATCTGCGCAACGGGTTCCTGGTGTTCGACGCCGCGGCGATTGCACTGGTCCTGCTTGCCCGCGGGCTGCGCAATTTGCGGGAGCGTCGCGGCGGCCGCGTCTGCGTCCTCTACCCGAGCGGCCGGCGGCAGTTCATCCCGCGTGGTTTCACCGTGCTGGAAGCCAGCCTGCTCGCCGGCGAGCCGCATGCCGGGCTCTGCGGCGGCCGGGCACGGTGCTCACTCTGTCGGATCCGCGTGCTGGGCGGGACCGGCCTGCCGGCGGTCGAAGAAGCGGAGCGTCGGGTTCTGACGCGGCTCGGAGCCGACCCGGCGCAGATCAGGCTCGCCTGTCAGTTACGTCCGACCGCCGACATCTCGGTGCTGCCGCTGGTGCCGAAGGACGCACAGACCGCGTTCCTGCACGCGCGCCAACGCCGCCTGGTGGCCGAGGAGCGGTTTCTCGCGCTGATGTTCATCGACATGCGCGGCTCGACCGAGCTGGCGGCGGCGCGACTGCCGTTCGACAACGTGTTCGTGCTGGGCCGCTTCGTCGCCGCGGTATCGGCCGCAGTGATCGGCGCCGGCGGGCTGCCCAACCAGTTCCTCGGCGACGGCGTACTGGCGTTGTTCGGACTCGATACAGACGAAACCAGCGCTTGCCGGCAGGCGATGCGGGCGCTTGCCGCAGTGGCGGCCAATATCGGTGCACTCAGCATGATGCTGCGCCCCGAGTTGGCGGCGCCGATCCAGTTCGGTGTCGGGCTGCATTGCGGTCGTGCGGTGGTCGGCGAAATCGGCTTTCGCGAGCACACTACTTTCACCGCGCTGGGCGACGCCACCAACGTCGCCGCGCGCCTCGAGGGCCTATCCAAGGAACTGGGATGCGAGGCGGTGGTCTCCGAGGACGTGCTGCGCCTCGCGGGCGTATCGGCGGCCGCGTTGCCGCTGCATGAAGCGCAACTGCGCGGACGGGCGGAGCCTGTCCCGGTGCGGCTGTTCCGCCGTGTCGCCCATGACTTGGCCGCGTTGACCGCGGAGCGGCAAACCGCGGATCACGCCCTCGCCTGACGCGAGGCCCGGACCGCTGCCGCAAGCGCGATCACCGCCAGCCCGCAGGCAATCGCATGACCGGTCTCCCATTGCCGACGCAGCGTCTCCCAGCTCGCGGGCAGGGTGGCCGCGGTCAGATGCGATACGGCTTGGTTCACCGGCGCGTTGAACAGGAAGAACACGGCGATCATCCCGGCATAGGCCGCCGCCGCGATGCCATCCGCCCGGGCGAGCTGGGGCCGCGAGCGGCTCTGCGCGGCGAGCACCAGGTTCAGCACCAAGCCGGCGATCTCCAACGGCCCCCCGAAGAAGGGGCCCCAGCCGCGATAGAGATGCTGCTGTATCGCCAGCCACAAGGCGCCATCGAGGGCCAGCTTGTTGGGCATTTCCAGCACATGCGCCGCCGGCGCCAGCACCGCCAGGGCAGCGATCAGCAGTTGCAGTCCGCGCAATCGGTTGCAGCCGCTAGCGGTTCATCATCACCGGCAGCGTGGCGTTCTCCAGTACGTGGCGGGTCACGCCGCCGAGGATGAGCTGACGCAGCCGGGAATGCGAATAGGCGCCCATTGCCAGCAGGTCGCAGTCGAACTCGCCCGCTGCCGCCAGCAGCCCGGCACCGACCACGCCGCCCACTGCCTTGAACATCACGATGTCCGCCTTCACGCCGTGCAGCGCGAGATAGGCCGCCAGTTCAGGCGCCGCCGGCCCGCGGCGCTGGTAGCCGTCGGCGGACAGGATCCGCACTGCCTCGGCGCGGGACAGCCAGGGCAAGACCCCGGCCACCGCGGCGGCCGATTCGGCCGTGCCGTTCCAGCCGAGGCAGATCCGGGTCCCGATCGTCGCCGTCGGCACTTGCGGCGCCAACAGCACCGGGCGGCCGGAATTGAACAGAACGGCATGCAGCGCGTCGGAGGAGGAGACATCCTCGCCGGCTTCGGGATGGGGCACGACGGTGAGATCGGCGAGCCGAGCCAGTTGCGCGACCAGATCCTCCTCGCGTCCGGTCACCGCGGCGAAGCTGGCGCTCGGCCCTTCCCCGGGCTGACGCGGTTCACCCAGCGCGACCTCATGGCGGGCAATGAAACGGTCGAACATGGCGCGGACGGCGTGTGCCCGTTCGCCGCTTTCCCGCTCGGTCGCCGCCATCATCTCCTCGATCATTGCGCCCGACAGCCCCTCGCCGGCGAGCGGTGCGACGTCGCGGCTGTCCACGCGGACATGGACCGCCGTCACATGGGCATTCCACAGGCGGGCGATCATCAGCGCAATGGTCAGCGCAGCTTCGCCGGCGGCGGTGCCGGTCAGCGGGAGCAGCAACTTGCGAATGGCCATGCGGATATTCCCCGAGGTGGCGGGTCTGCATCGCGAATCTACCACCGCTGCCGGGCTCATGACAGCATCCCGCACAATCTCGCGAGCCGTAGCCAAAGCGGCCGCCTCTTCGGTCGCGTCGATTACCAGGCAGTCGCGCGGCGGAATGGTCTTGGCACGTGCCGAGGCGTGCAGCACAGCGGGAGTGGCATCCGATGCGTCGCCGCTCCGCGCGAGAAGGCGGGCCTCCAGGAGGTGCATGGGTGCGTGCATCCACAGGCCGAGGAACCGCACCCCGGCGTTGTGCGCCGCCTTGGCCAGCGCCCGTCGGTGCAACGGGTCGATGAAGGTGCCATCGGCGATCACCGCGTGACCGCCGGCGGCAACTTGCTCCGCCTGCGCCGTCAGAGCGGCGAAGACCTCGGCGGTCGCAGCTTCGGTGTATGCGCTCTTCGGCAGTTTCTGCTCCGGCGCCGCTCCGTGCAGCCGCTTGCGGGTCTCATCGCTGCGCAGCACGAGCGCACCGGGTGCGGCGCCCAGCTCCGGCGCGAGCGCGCGGGCCAGCGTCGATTTGCCTGTGGCTTGCAACCCGCCGACCGCCACGATCAGCGCAGGTACCGGCCGCAGATAGGCCAGCGCGGCGTCGAGATAACCACACGCGGCGGCGGGATCGCCGCGGGTCGCCCGCACATGCGCGAGCACCATCGCGCGCTGCGACAGGAACGGCGCCAGCGCAGCGGTAAGCGCCACATCGCCGGTACGCGCGACATAGCGGTTGAGCACCCGGTTCGCCGCCGGCCGCCCGGCACGCCGATCGAGATCCATGAGCAGGAAGGCAAGATCGTAGCCGACATCGATCGTCGCCATCACCTCGTCAAACTCGAGCGCGTCGAACGGCACCGGCCGGCCGTGCCATAAGCAGAGATTGCCGAGATGCAGGTCGCCATGGGCACGGCGGACGAAGCCGCCGCGGACCCGCTCCGCCTGCCAGCCTGCGATGCGATCGAGCGCGGCCAGCTCGGCCGTCTCCCAGGCCGCGATTTCGGCTTCCGGCAGTCCGGCGGCGCGCGCCGAACGCGCATTGCCGGTTGTTACCCCACGCATCATCCCAGCGATGTCCACCTGCGCCGGGGGGCATTGCGTGTGATACGCAGCGACGCAGTCGGCCAGCGAGTTCGAGCAGCGCAGTATCCAGCCGTCCGGCGGCGGCCAGCTCGTCCAGGAAGTCGCCTGCCGGCACGCGCGCCATGCGCAGCACCCAGTCGATTGCGGCGGCACCTGCTCCGTGTTCCGCAAGCGCCAGCGTCCCATCCGGGCCGCGAACCACCGGGACTACATCGCGATAAAGGCCCGTGGCCGCGCCGCTGTTCAGGGCCAGTTCGCGCTTGGCGAAGCGCCACCTCGTCTCGGCCGTCGTGAAGTCGAGAAACGGCAGCCGCACAGCCTTCTTCAGCTTCCATACGGTGTCGGTGCCGAGAAACACCAGCGAGATATGCGTCTCCACCGGATCGGCGCCGGACAGGCGGCGCAGGAACGCCGCGACCTCCTCCTGTCCCGGCGGGACGCTCACGCTGTCACGGAAACAGCTTGCCGATTGCCCAGGTCCCGTCCGCGCCCCGCTCGTATGTGGTGCGGTCGTGCAGGCGGTACGGCATGTTCTGCCAGAACTCGAACCGATGCGGGATCAGGCGGTAGCCTGCCCAGTGGGGCGGGCGCGGGATGTCGTCCTCTGGAAACTTTGCCTCATACTCGCCCAGACGGCGTTCCAGCAGCGCCCGGTCGGCAAGGCTGCGGGACTGGTCGGACGCCCAGGCACCCAGCTTGGAGATCCGCGCGCGGGAGGCGAAATAGGCGTCCGCCTCGGCCACGGTGGCCGGTTCCACCACGCCCTCGATGCGGATCTGCCGGCCCAGCGATTTCCAGTGAAACAGCAGGGCCGCCCGAGGATTGACAGCCAGTTCCTCGCCCTTACGGCTTTCCGTATTGGTGTAGAACACGAAGCCGCGCCGATCAGCGCCTTTGAGCAGGACGATGCGCGCCGCCGGGGTGCCGTCGGCGGTCGCGGTGGCGAGCGTCATCGCATTGGCGTCCACCGGTTCGCTCGCCGTCGCCTCGGCGAACCAGGCTTCGAATCGCGCGAACGGGTCGGTCGGCTCCGGCATGGCGGATCGCTCACCTTGTTGGCGGGCACTTGCCCGGCTGCGCGGCCCTGTGCCATCCCGGACCGGCAGAGGACAACCCCTTAGGACATTGCATGCCCGACCGCGTTGCGACCACCCCGCTCACGGGCGCGCTGATGCAGGGACGGCGCGGCCTGATCATGGGGGTCGCGAACGAGCGCTCGGTCGCCTGGGGCATTGCCGCGGCCTGCGCCGCGCAAGGGGCTGAGCTGGCGTTCACCTTCCAGGGCGAGGCGCTGGAACGGCGTGTTCGCCCATTGGCGGCATCGGTCGGATCCTCCTTGGTCTTCCCCTGCGATGTTGCCGAGGAAACGAGCATCGATGCTGCGTTCGAGTGGTTGCGTGGCGTCTGGGACGGGCTCGATTTCCTGGTCCATGCCATCGCTTTCGCCGACAAGGCCTATCTGCGGGGCCGTTATCTCGATACGCCGCGGGCCGCCTTCCTGCAGGCGATGGATATTTCCTGTTACTCCTTTACCGCCGTGTGCCAGCGAGCGGTGCCGATGATGCGGCCGGGCGGCAGCCTGCTGACCTTGACCTATATCGGCGGCGAGCACTGGATGCCGCATTACAACGTAATGGGCGTAGCGAAGGCGGCGCTGGATGCCTCGGTGCGCTACCTGGCCGCCGATCTCGGCACGGCGGGTATCCGCGTGAACGCGATCAGCGCCGGGCCGATCAAGACCCTGGCGGCTTCCGGCATTGGCGATTTCCGCTACATCCTGCGCTGGAACCAACTGAACTCGCCGATGCGGCGCAACGTAACGACGGACGAAGTGGGCGGGGCGGCGGTTTATTTGCTGTCGGACCTTTCCCTCGGCGTCACCGGTGAGGTGCATCACGTGGATTGCGGCTATCATATCGTCGGGATGAAACACCCGGATGCGCCGGATATCGCCATTGTCGAGTCATGAACATCGTCGGGGCGGCAGCGTGACGGTGTGAGCCACAACACATTCGGCCATCTGTTCCGCGTCACCACCTGGGGCGAGAGCCACGGGCCGGCGATCGGTTGCATCGTCGATGGCTGCCCGCCGCGCATCCCGCTTTCCGAGGCGGACATCCAGCCCTGGCTCGACCGGCGACGGCCCGGCCAATCGCGCTTCACCACCCAGCGCCAGGAACCGGATCAGGTCCGGATCCTGTCGGGCGTTTTCGAAGGCGTCACGACTGGGACCCCGATCGCGTTGATGATCGAGAATGTCGATCAGCGTTCGCGCGACTATGGCGAGAACGCAGCGAAATTCCGCCCAGGCCACGCCGACCTGACCTATGAGCTGAAATACGGCATCCGCGACTACCGCGGAGGCGGGCGATCCTCGGCGCGCGAGACAGCGATGCGCGTCGCGGCCGGGGCGGTCGCACGCAAAGTGTTAGGAGCGGACGTGAGAGTCCGCGGCGCGCTGGTGCAGCTCGGTCCGCACCGGATCGACCGCGCCCGCTGGGACTGGGCCGCCGTTGAGGAAAATCCGTTCTTCTGTCCCGATCCCGTCGCCGCCGCCGAATGGGAGACGATCCTGATGGCGGTCAGGAAAGAAGGCTCCTCATTGGGCGCAGTAATCGAAGTGCTGGTCGAGGGCGCGCCTGTCGGCCTCGGGGCGCCGATCTATGGCAAGCTCGATGCCGAGATCGCCGCCGCGCTGATGTCGATCAACGCGGTCAAGGGGGTGGAGATCGGCGACGGTTTTGCCGCCGCCGCGCTGCGTGGCGAGGAGAACGGCGACGAGATGCGCATACAGGACAGTATGGTTGCGTTCGAATCGAACCATGCCGGCGGGATTCTGGGCGGCATATCCACGGGTCAGCCGGTCGTCGCGCGGTTCGCCGTGAAACCGACCAGCTCGATCCTGATCCCCCGCCGCACGGTGGATCAGAACGCCGAGGAGACCGAGATCGTCACCAAGGGGCGGCATGATCCGTGTGTCGGCATCCGCGCCGTGCCCGTGGGCGAGGCGATGCTGGCCCTGGTGCTGGCGGATCACCTGCTGCGGCATCGCGCGCAGAACCCGGACGCGCCTGCCGCAGCGCGGTTTCCGGCGAGGATGTAGGCATCTCTAAGCCAGGCGACCATCGCGTTGAGGAGTGAGTTGCAGCAGGACATCGGTATGCACAGCAAAATCGATCGCCACCGGGGGATAGCGTATGTCCTGATGGCGTTCGTTTGGTTCGGCGTCACTGTCCCGGCAGTGCGTAGCGCCGCACAGCCGGCAATACAGCCACCCGACCGTGAGCTTGTCGTCGGAACCCGCGTGGCACCGCCTTTCGCCATGAAGGATCAGGACGGCGCCTGGCAGGGAATCAGTATCGATCTTTGGCGGCATATCGCAGAACGGCTGCACCTGCGATACCGCATCGAGGAACGGGGAAGCGTGCAAGACCTTCTCGACGCTGTCGCGTCAGGACAGGCTGACGTCGCCGCGGCGGCTCTGACCGTGACGGCAGATCGGCGCAAGCGTATGGAATTCACTCAGCCGTTCTTCGAGACCGGTCTCGGCGTTGCCGTTCCGCGCAGCGGCATTGTCGCATGGCTCCCGGTGCTCCGCACGTTCCTGTCTGTTCGCTTTCTCCAGGCAGTACTGGCCCTTCTGTCGATTGCGTTGCTGGTGGGTCTCCTGATCTGGGTCTTCGAGCGGCGCGAGAATGAGCATTACGGCGGCGGTGCGCTGCGAGGCTTCATCGCCGGCGCGTGGTGGTCTGCGATCGCGATGACCCAGGGTGGTGCGGCGCAGCACGGACCACGATCAACGCCAGGACGTGCGCTGGCCGTCGTATGGATGATCGTTTCAGTTGTTGCCATATGGGTCTTTATTGCCGGAATTACCGCGGCGTTGACGGCGGCGCGACTGCAGGGAGTTGTTCGTAACGGCAACGACCTTCGCGCGATAAGAATCGGTGCGGTTGCCGGTACGTCCACGGTGAACTTCCTGATTGAGCAGCGGATTGCGTTCCGCCCGTTCCGAACAGCCGCGGCGGGATTGCAGGCCGCTCAATCCGGGCAGATCGACGCGTTCGTCTATGACCGGCCGTTGCTCGCATGGATGCTGCAGCAGGACTTCCCGCGTCTTGATCTGGCCCCGATAACGCTGGACAACCAGAACTATGCGATCGCCCTGCCCCTCAACAGCGCTCTACGCGAGGAACTCGATGTCGAAATACTGGATGCGTTGAGCAGTCAGTGGTGGCAGCAGACGCTGTTTCGCTACCTGGGACGCAATGCGGTCAGCTGATCGAGATCGCGACCCCAAGCGTCAGGCGGCCTCGCTCTCCGCCCGCCGCTCATGCCGCTTGCGCGCATGCGGATCGAGATGCCGCTTCCGCAACCGCACCGCCCCCGGCGTCACCTCCACCAACTCGTCATCTTCGACGTAGGCGATCGCCTGCTCCAGGCTCATGCGCCGCGGCGGCACCAGCAGCATCGCGTCATCCTTCCCCGCCGCCCGTATATTCGTGAGCTTCTTCTCCTTGATCGGGTTCACGTCCAGATCCGTCCCGCGATTGTGCTCGCCTAAAATCATCCCGACATAAACCTTTTCGCCAGGGCTGACGAACAACGCCCCGCGCTCCTGCAAATAAAACAAGGCGTAGTGTACCGCTTCGCCATCCGCATTGGAAATCAGCGAACCCGACCGGCGCCCCTCGATCGTTCCCTTCCAGGGCCCATAGCCGGCGAACAACCGGTTCATCACCCCGCTGCCACGCGTGTCGGTCAGAAACTCCCCGTGGTATCCGATCAACCCGCGGCTCGGGATCAGAAAGGTCAGCCGTCCCTTGCCGCCGCCCGAGGGCCGCATATCGCGCAACTCGCCCTTCCGGCGTGTCATCTTCTCGACCACGACGCCGCTATAGGGGTCGTCCACATCGACGAGCACTTCTTCCATCGGCTCTTCGCGCTCGCCGGTACTTTCGTTACGCCGCGTCAGCACGCGCGGCCGCCCGATGGTCAGCTCGAACCCTTCCCGGCGCATCGTCTCGATCAGCACGCCGAGCTGCAATTCCCCCCTCCCGGCCACCTCGAACGCTTCGGTCTCAGTGCTCTCGCTGACCCGGATCGCGACATTGCCCTCGGCCTCGCGGAACAGCCGCTCGCGGATCTGCCGCGACGTGACTTTCTTGCCCTCCCGCCCGGCCAGCGGCCCGTCATTGATCCGGAACGTCATCGCCAAAGTTGGCGGATCAACCGGGATCACCGGCAGCGGTCCGGCCAACTCAGGGGCGCCGATCGTGTCCGGCACGGTCGCCTCGGCCAAGCCGGCTACCGCGATAATGTCGCCGGCGTCAGCCTCCTCCACTGGCACCCGCTCGAGGCCGCGGAATGACAGCAGCTTGGTCATCCGCCCGGTTTCGACCACTCTGCCGTCCGCGTGCAGCACCTTCACCGGCATGTTGAGCCGGGCCCGCCCCTGCTCCACCCGTCCGGTCAGCACCCGGCCCAGGAAATTGTCATAATCGAGGATTGTGGCCGCCATCGCGAACGGCGCCTGGGGATCCACCTTCGGCGCCGGCACGTGTCGCAGGATCAGCTCGAATAACGCTGATAATTCCTGCCGTGGCCCCTCCAGAGTCGGATCGGCCCAGCCCTGCCGGCCCGAGGCGTAAAGCATCGGAAAATCGAGCTGCGCATCCGTCGCTCCAAGCGCGGCGAACAGGTCAAAGACTTCCGTATGCACCTCGTCCGGCCGGGCATCGCCGCGATCGACCTTGTTCACCACCACGATCGGGTGCAGCCCGCGCGCCAGCGCCTTGCCGACCACGAACTTGGTTTGCGGCAGCACGCCCTCGGCCGCGTCCACCAGCACGAGGGCGCCATCCACCATGCTCAGGATCCGCTCGACCTCGCCGCCGAAATCGGCATGGCCGGGCGTATCTATGATATTGATGCGAGTGCCGCCCCACCGCACCGAGGTGCACTTCGCGAGGATCGTGATCCCCCGCTCCCGCTCGAGGTCGTTCCGGTCGAGCGCCCGCTCTGCCACCTGCTGATGCTCCCGGAACGCCCCCGACTGGCGCAGAAGCTGGTCCACGAGCGTGGTCTTGCCATGATCGACATGCGCGATGATCGCGATATTGCGGATATCCATCGGGGTCCTCGGGGCAGAGCGTGGCTGCCCGGAAGGGCGTGCTGCACCGCACAGATAGGGGTTCGAAGTCGCCGGTGCGAGGCCAAAGTCAGCCGTTCCAGGACGGAAATGCTGGCGAAACGCTGAAATTTGGCCACTGGACAGTCAACAGTCGGCGCTCGCTATGGGCAACGATATTCGCGTCATGAAACGGTGCTGTCGCGCCACCTGCCGGCCACGCGGAACCGGAGGACGATTGGCGAGTTTCGTGGAAGGTCGTCAAACCCTGGTGACTATCGATGTGCGCCCCAGCACGTAAGAGGTCGGTCCATCCCGGTGACTGCATTTCCCTCTGGGACTCTATCCCCGGATCGGCTGCCCCATGATGTCAGCTCTTGGTGCGGTTGCGGGGATGCCGGGTTTCATCGTATCGCGTCGGCCATATCGTCTGCGGCGCCAGGCCGAGTTCCCGGGCGATGATCGCCTCCAGTGCCGGCCAGGATCGCCGGAGCGCCTTGCCTGCAGCGGTGGGGTGATATCCATTCGCCACCGACACTCCGGCGAGTGTGCGCCCGCGTTTCTTCAGTGCCGCCAGAATGTCGGCGGGATGCCAATCGGAAGGATTTGACGACGTGCAGGCGGCCACCTCTGTTGGGTTCCTTATATTCTCTTTAGAGAATTGTCGCAGAAAAGTTCGCAAACTCGGCCTTTGCAGGCCAGATCGCACCCTGATCCGATCGGAAAGTGCTGGCAAGTTGGTGATTTACTCGACCAATGTCACGGCGTGGCGGTAACAATGCCGCGTTCCGGGCAGTCCACGCCGAAGAATCATGCCCAGCCCGAGCGCGGTGCTGATCGCGCGGCGTTTGTCACCCGTTTGCAGACCGTTCTGAGCCACTGGCCAAGTGCGGACCGGCTCGCCCGCGCGGTCGGCGTATCACCCTCAGCTTTCCGCAAGTGGCTGCGGGGCGAGGCCGAACCGAGCCGGGAGCGGTTGGTCGCGCTCGCCGACGCCGCCCGCGTGAGTATTGCGTGGCTCGCCAAGGGAGAGGGGCCGGAGCCGCAATTCGAAGAAATGACCGGGGCAGCACAGAAGCGTGCCGCGGTCCTGGGATTGCGCGGCGTCGTCAGCCCACATCGCTTCGTACTTTTGCCGAAGCGACCGGAGGCAGCCGCGGCCGGGGCCGGAACGCCCCCCGCACCCGACCAGCGGAGCGAGTTCATTGCCTTCGGCCATGACTGGATCCGCGCAACGTTGGGGTTACAGCCCGACGATTTGTTGCTGGAGACTGCGGTGGGCGAATCGATGTATCCCACGATTCGCAGCGATGATCTGCTGCTCGTCGATACCACGGATCGTAAGCTGCGCGAGTTCGGGATTTACGTGCTGGAGTTCCAGGGCGAGCGACTGGTGAAGCGGGTCCAACGCAAGCTCGACAACAGCCTGGTCCTGATCAGCGACAACGCGATCTACGAGCCGGAGCGCATTCCGACCGAGCGGGCCGGCGAGGTGCGGGTGCTCGGCCGGGTAGTCTGGTCGGGCGGACGGATCTGATACCGGCGGCGCAGCCGAGTTACAGCTAAGCCGCGCGCCACAGATCGTCGTCGCGCACTGCCTTGCGTTCCGCCTCCAGTTTCAACAGATGTGCCAGCACATTCCTCTCAGCCGCGCGCTGCAAGCGCGGATGCGTCTGCGAATAGAGCGCGTCGCGCAACGCAACAGTCGTCGCCGCTCCCTGCTTCAGCCGAGCCAGAATGCTCCGTTCGCGTTCCATGCGATGGAACAGCAGCGCGCGCGTCAGTTTCTGTGGCTCCGGCAGCGCTGGTCCATGCCCCGGTAGGAACACATCGTCCGCGCGGTCAAGTGCGCGTTTCAAACTGGCGAAATAGGCCCGCATGTCGCCGCCCGGCGGGCTGACCACGCTCGAGTTCCACGACATCACGTGATCGGCGCTGAACAGCACCGCCGTCCCATCCTTCGCCTTATACGCAAAGCAGAGATGATCCGAGGCGTGTCCCGGCGTGTGAATCGCCGGCATCCCGGCGATCGCATCCCCGTCCGCTAGCGGCACGTCCGGCGTGAAGCTCTCGAGGGCGCTGTCGCGAAATCCGGCAGTCGGTGCGCCGGTAGCCGCCTGCAGCGCAGGTGCCGCCTCCACGTGATCATGATGGGTATGGGAGATCAGGATCAGATCGACCTTGCCGCCCGTGCCACGCAAGATGGCATCGACATGCGCCGCATCGTCGGGACCGGGGTCGAGCACCACCAGCCCATCGTCCGTCTCGATCAAATAGGTGTTGGTACCATGGTACGTCATCGGTCCGGGATTCGCGGCGACGATGCGGCTGATGCCGGGCAGCACCGGCAGCACCGCGCCGCGTTCAGGCTCCCGTTCGGTCAGGAAGGCCAACGTGTTCTCCACCTGCTGTTTTCAGCTGCGCTTCGAGGCCTCGTAGCGCGCTTTGTTCTCGACATTCGGCGGATAAAGGCCCGGCAACTTCGCCCCCTTCTCCACCTCCGCCATGATCCAGGCCTCCAGGCGTTCCTGTTCCGGCCCGGCCGTCGCCACTTCCTCGGCCAGGGCTGCGGGAATCACAACGGCGCCGTCCGCATCCGCCAAAATGAGATCATCTGGGAATACAGCCACGCCGCCGCAGGCGATCGGCTCCTGCCAATTTACGAAGGTCAGCCCGGCAACCGAGGGGGGCGCTGCGCCGCCGGCACACCAGACCGGCAGGTCGGTGCCGAGAACGCCTGCCAAATCGCGCACCACGCCGTCGGTCACCAGCGCCGCGACGCCCCGCTGTTGCATCCGTGCGCATAGGATGTCGCCAAAAATGCCTGCGTCGGTGACGCCCATCGCGTCCACGACGGTGATGCATCCTGCCGGCATTTCCTCGATCGCGGCACGCGTGGAGCGAGGCGACGACCACGATTCCGGCGTCGCCAGATCCTCGCGCGCCGGGATGAAACGCATGGTGAAGGCACGCCCGATCAGCCTTGTCTGCTCGTGTCGCAGCGGCCGCGGCCCGCGCATCCATACATTGCGCAGGCCTTTCTTCAGCAGGATCGTCGTGACCGTCGCCGACGATACGCCGCTCAAGGCTTCGATGATCGCGAGGTCATTCGGCATAATTTCCCTCCACGGAAATGTTCCTGCGAATCCAGGCGATGAACTCCGGCTCCTGTATATCGCCGGCGGCCAACTGCAGGGTCATGATCACCGCGTCCGCATCACTCACTGGGAAGCGTATGCCATTCAGGGCGAGGAAGAGTTCCAATGCCACATAGGCCGTGCGTTTATTGCCATCGATGAACGGATGGTTCTGGATGATGCTCACCGCGTAAACCGCCGCGAGTTCCGCGATGTCCGGATCCCCATAGCCGGAGCGGTTCAGCGGGCGTGCCAGCGCACTCTCCAGCAGACCTTCATCACGAATACCGCTTGCCCCGCCATGCTCGGCGAGCTGTTCATCGTGGATTGCCTGAATAAGCTCCCGCGAGAGCCAGACCATCACTTCGCCAGTTCGCGCAGAACGGCCCGTCGCTCCTTCATGATGCGCCGGGCGATCTTCATCTGCGCTTCGAACTCGGCATCGGCCGGGGTCAGCCGCAGCCCATCCGGCGTCTCCACCGCATAGAGCGTATCCCCCTTCTGCACACCCAGCCTGACCAGCAATTCCTTCGGCAGCACGACGCCCACCGAATTGCCGATGCTGGTCAGCTTCAAAGCGGTCATGGTCCACCTCCACGGAGGTTATAACACAGGTTGGAACCTGCCGCTACAGGATGAACCGACTGAGATCGCCCTTCTGCGCCAGCGGCGCGACCCGCTCGTTCACATAGGCGGCGTCCACCGTGATCCTCTCTCCGGCGCGATCTGACGCCGTGAAACTGATCTCCTCCAGCAGCCGCTCCATCACCGTATGCAGCCGCCGCGCACCGATATTTTCCACCCGCTCGTTGATGTCCGCCGCAAGCTCCGCGAGCGCATCGACCGCGCTGTCGGCGAACTCCAGCGTGACCGACTCGGTGCCCAGCAGCGCCTCGTACTGCTTCACCAGCGAATGCTCCGGCTCGGTCAGGATACGCCGCAGATCGTCTCGCGACAGCGGCGCCAATTCGACGCGGATCGGCAACCGCCCCTGCAGTTCCGGCAGCAGGTCGGAGGGCTTCGCCAAATGGAATGCGCCTGAAGCGATGAACAGCACATGGTCGGTCTTAACCGGTCCGTATTTCGTGTTGACCGTGGTGCCCTCGATCAGCGGCAACAGGTCCCGCTGCACGCCCTCGCGGCTGACGTCGCCGCCACGGAACCCGCCTTCCATCGTGCGCGCGCAGATCTTGTCGATCTCGTCGATGAACACGATGCCGTTGTTCTCGGCGTGCGCGACCGCATCCTTGGCAAGCCGGTCATTGTCCAACAACCGGTCCGCCTCTTCGCGCTGCAGCGCCTCGCGGGCCGCACCGACGCTCATCCGACGCTGCTGCGCCGGCCGGCCGAACATGCCCTTCATCATTTCCCCGAGATTGATCATCTGTCCCGGCGGCATACCCGGGATGTCGAGCTGCCCGATCGGCATGCCGGAAGGCGGTTCGCTGACCGCGATCTCGATTTCGCGGTTCTCGAATTCGCCGTTGCGCAGCATGCGGCGGAACTTCGATCGCGTGTCGGCCGCCGCCCCTTCGCCGACCAGTGCGGTGATCAGCCGTTCCTCGGCGGCCAGCTCGGCCTTCGCCTGCACGTGCTTGCGCGAGGCATCGCGCAGCATTACCAGGCTGGCCTCGACGAGGTCGCGCACGATGCTCTCCACATCGCGGCCGACATAACCCACCTCGGTAAATTTAGTGGCCTCCACTTTCAGGAAGGGCGCCTGCGCCAGTTTAGCGAGCCGCCGCGCGATTTCGGTCTTGCCGCAACCTGTCGGCCCGATCATCAGTATGTTCTTCGGCACAACTTCTTCGCGCATGGCCTCCGGCAAATGCTGCCGGCGCCAGCGGTTGCGCAGGGCGATCGCCACGGCGCGCTTGGCGTCGTCCTGCCCGACGATGAAGCGGTCGAGCTCGGAGACGATTTCCCGCGGCGAATAGGTCGGAATGTTCATTATATGGTCTCGATGATTACCTTGTCGTTGGTATAGACGCAGATCTCGGAGGCGATCTTCATCGCGCGCCGCGCGATCTCCTCCGCATTCATGCCTTCTACGGTCAGCAGCGCCCGCGCAGCGGCCAACGCGTAGTTGCCCCCCGATCCGATGGCGATCACGCCATCTTCAGGCTCCAGCACGTCGCCGGTACCAGTCAGGGTGAAGCTGCGGTCGCGGTCGGCCACCGCCATCATCGCCTCCAGCCGGCGCAGGTAACGGTCGGTGCGCCAGTCCTTTGCCAACTCCACGCAGGCGCGCTCGAGCTGGTTGGGAAACCGTTCAAGCTTCGCCTCCAGCCGCTCCAGCAGGGTGAACGCGTCGGCTGTGGCCCCGGCAAATCCGGCGAGGATCGACCCTGCGGGCCCGATCCGCCGCACTTTGCGTGCATTGGCCTTGATGACGGTTTGTCCGAGGCTCACTTGGCCGTCCCCGGCCATAGCCACGTGCCCGCCCTGGCGCACGCACAGGATCGTCGTCCCGTGCCAGCCCACCGGGTCGGGCAGAACAAAAGGTCTGTTTTCCATTTGTCCCGTTACATGGGAGGCATGCCGCGCCCAACAAGGACCGGCGGCGGCCGCAATCCCTTGACGCGACGCGAGTTGCCAAGGCTGCATAGCCGCAATGAGCGGCGGCATGCGCCGCGACCCAAGGAGGACGTCTCCATCATGGCCGTTAGTCCCGCTGCGGAAATTGCCGCACGTTTGGATCGCCTGCCTGCTAGCAGCCCTATCTGGCGGATGATTACGCTGATCTCGCTCGGCGCCTGCTTCGAAATCTACGACCTGTTTCTGACCGCCTACATCGTGCCCGGCATGACCAAGCAGGGGTTATTCTCCGACGCCTCGCTCGGCCCGTTCGCCGCCCTCAAGGCCATCCACTCGCCCGGCGCCGGCACGTTCGTGTTTTGCCTTTTCGCCGGCCTGTTCGTGGGCACGATCATCTTCGGTTGGGTCGCGGATACCCATGGACGCCGCTCGGTTTTCACTTTCTCCCTGGTCTGGTACTCGATCTGCACCCTGATCATGGCGTTCATGCCTACCGGGTTCTGGATCAACATCTGGCGTTTCATCGCGGGGATAGGGCTTGGCGTGGAGCTGGTTACGATCGATACCTACATCGCCGAGCTGATCCCGCGCCAAACGCGCGGGCGTGCCTTCGCCTTCAATCAGTTCGTGCAGTTCTGCGCCGTGCCGGTCGCGGCGTTCCTGGCCTGGCTCCTCGGCGTCGATAACTGGCGTTGGGTCGTTGTCATTGGCTCAGTCGGCGCGATCTTCGTTTGGTGGCTCCGACTCGGTCTGCCCGAATCACCCCGCTGGCTCGCGCGGCATGGACGCGTTGCCGAAGCCGATACTGTCGTGCGTCGGCTGGAAGCGGAGGTTCAGGCCGAGACCGGTCCGCTGCCGCCGGTGGGCGTGGGCATCGAGGAAACCGGAACCGCCTCGTTCAGCGAGATATGGCAACCGCCCTATGGCGGGCGCGCCGTCCTCATGTCGATTTTCAACTTCTTCCAGACCTTCGGCTATTACGGCTTTGCGGCCTGGGTGCCGACGTTGCTGATCGCGAAGGGCATCCATGTCACGCAAAGTCTGCAATATGCCTTCATCATTGCGATCGCCAATCCGATCGGCCCGTTGCTGGGCACGCTCATTGCCGACAAGATGGAGCGCAAATGGCAGATCGTCTTGGCCGCGATCGGCATTGCCGTGTTCGGCCTGCTGTTCTCCGCGCAGACGGCAGGGATCGCGCTGATCATCTTCGGCGTGCTGATCACGTTGAGCAACAACTGGCTGTCCTTCTCCTTCCACAACTACCAAGCGGAGCTGTTTCCCACCCATATCCGCTCCCGTGCGGTCGGCTTCGTCTATTCCTGGAGCCGGATCTCGGCCGCGTTCTCCGGCCTCGCCGTGGCGTTCTTTCTCGGCCTCGGTGGGACGGAAGCGGTGTTCGCCTTCATCGCCGTGGCCATGCTGATCGTGGTCATCGTGATCGCCGGCTTCGGACCGCCGACGCGCGGCCTCGCATTGGAGGAGATCGCGCATTAAAAAGGGCGGCGGAGGTCGCCCATGCCGCTACGCGTCGCGGTCCAGATGGACCCGATCGAGAACATCAATATCGATGCCGATTCCACCTTCGCCCTGATGCTGGAGGCGCAGGCGCGCGGCCATATGATGTGGCACTACGAGGTGCGCCACATGGCGCTGCGGGAGGGCGTCGCACGCCAGGGGGCGCGACGGGAAGAACGGCTGTTTGCCCGCGCCAGGCCCGTCGCGGTGCAGCATGTCGCCGGTGATCATTACCGCTTCGGCGACCTCGAACGACTGGATCTCGCCGGCATGGATGTCGTGCTGATGCGGCAGGACCCGCCGTTCGACATGGCCTACATCACGGCGACCCACATGCTGGAGCACATCCAGCCGCGCACGCTTGTGGTGAATGACCCGGCCGCGGTGCGCAATGCGCCAGAGAAAATCCTGGTCACGCATTTCCCGCATCTGATGCCGCCCACGATGATCACCTGGGACCTCGAGGCGATCCGGGCCTTCCGCGCCGAGCACAAGGACATCGTGGTCAAGCCGCTGTTCGGCAACGGCGGCGCCGGCGTGTTCCGCATCAAGCCGGACGATGAAAACCTCGCCGCGTTGCTGGAGATGCACTGGGCGCGCTCGCGTGAGCCGCTGATGTTCCAGCGCTACGAACCCGCGGTCCGCGTGGGAGATAAGCGCATCATTCTGGTGGACGGCGAGGCGATGGGCGCGATCAACCGCGTGCCCGCCGAAGGGGAGGCGCGCTCCAACATGCATGTTGGCGGACGGCCGGAGAAGAGCACGCTCACGGCGCGCGACCGCGAGATCTGTGCCGCGATCGGCCCCGCTCTGCGCGAGCAGGGGATGATCTTCGTCGGCATCGATGTGATCGGCGACTGGCTGACCGAGATCAACGTCACTTCGCCCACGGGTATCCAGGAGATCGCCCGCTTCGACGGTGTGCATCTGGAGCGGGCGATCTGGGATTCCATCGAGGCGAAGCTGGCGGCCGACGCTGATTAGCAAAAAAACTACAGAGACACAGAGGCAGGGAGGTTTGCACAGAGAAAGAGTATTTACGCCTCGTCTACGGCCGCCGTCTCGGACAAACTGTGCACAAAAATTCCTCCGTGCAAACCTACCCGCCTCCGTGTCTCTGTGGTGAATTTTTTCTTCGCTAATATTCGAACTGATACGTAATTCCGACGCTCTCTCCATTACTCTGCCCGGTCGCGCCGATCGCGCTAGTGGTTTCTCCATTACCAACAGTAGCGTTCAGCTTCAGCCGTTTCGTGAGGCTGTACTCCACCTTGCCTTGCGCGCCCGTGCCCCCGGTGCCCTGTTGTGCGCCCACATAAAGCCGCCGCCCGATATAGCGCCCAGCTTGCAAGGTCGGACTACCGTTGGCGCCGCCGCCAATGCCGAGCTGATCGAGGCCGAGCGCGTTCTGCACGCCTTGCAGCGGATTGGCGAGACCGCCGCCGGTGCCGGTGATCTGCGCCAGCCCGGCGGCGATCGAGGCGATCTGGAAGGCGTTGAGCTGTCCTTTATCCGTATGAAACAACAACAACGCGAGGATCTGGTCCTGTGGCAGCTCGGGTTGGCTCGAGAGCGTGAGTTTCGGATTTTGCGCCGTGCCGCTGACCGTCAGCGTCGCCGCCGTGCCGTTGCTGACCGAGGTCGCGACGAAATGGATCGCCGGATCGCTCAGGCTGCCGCCGTTAAAATCGATCCGCCCCGAATCGAATGTCAGCGTCGATCCAACCAAGTTGAATGAGCCGCGAACGAGATTGAACGCGCCGCGAGAGCGGATGTGCTGCGTCGTTCCCTGCACGCCGACCGTCCCGCCCAGCTCGGCATCCAGCCCGCGCCCGCGCACGAACACCTGCTCCGGCGCGTGCACCGTGATGTCGAGCGTAATCACCGGAACGATCGCCGCCTTGTGCGGCGGAGGCGGCGGGGCGCCACCAATGCGGATCGGGATCGTCGCCACGCTCGCGGGCAGCTTGGACGGGATCTCGATCAACGCGCGTCGCACATCCACGGTGCCGGCCAGCGCGACATTGCCCTCGACCTCGCCGCGCACGGCAAGGTTGGCGTTTACGGTCGCGGTGACCACCCCGCCTGAAAGCGGCGTGGCGTCGCGTGCCGTCAGCACGAGATTGACCGGCATACGCGGCTGAAAAATGCCGATCGTGCCGTTGCCGCCGATCGTGCCGTTGCCGGCATGGGCGCTCAAGCTATCGATCCGCAGCGCATTGCCGTTTGCCGTCAGCCGCGCCGTTATGTCGCTCAGATGCGCGCCTTGCGCATAATCGCGGATGTCGCCGTTGCTGAGTTGCGCGCCGCCGGTCAGCCGCGGCGCGGTCGCCGTGCCGCCGACCCTCGCATCGAGCGTCACGATGCCGGCGACGTAGTCCCCGTTGGCCGCAATCAGCGGGTCGAGCATCGCGAGATCGACGCGCCCGGTGGTCCGCAGGTCGAGCGGCGTGGCGGTGCTGAGAGGCGCCGTGCCCGCAAGGGTCACATGCGAAACGCCGGCGCTTAGCCTGGCATCGATCCGTGCGGCGGTGCCGTGCAGGGTTGCCGTCGCGGCGATACTGGCCGGCGGCAGCCCTCGACCCATCGTGGTGAGCAGCCTGACCCCCGACGCGTCAGCCCGGACCGTCCCCGCCGGGCGGGCGATCGTGCCCGAGACATCCGCTGCCAGTCGGACCGTTCCCGCCAGTGCGCCGCCGGCGGAAAGGAGTGGATTCGCCAAACCGAGATCGATACTGCCGTTCGCCCGAAGGGCCAGAGGCGCAGTGGAAGTAAGCGGCGCTCGCCCACTTAATGTCAGACGCGACGATCCGGTCGCGACCGCGGCATTGATCTGTGCCGACGTGCCCTCCAGGGTGGCGTCCGCAGTCAGCGACAGCGGCGGCATGGCGCGGCCTTTGATGTCCAGGCGCAGCCCGGAGCCGCGAAGCCGGATCGAGCCGGTCGGCGCTGCCGTCGTTCCGGTCAGCCGCATGTCAGTCGATAGCGTGCCGCTGGCGCTCGTGCCAGGCGAGACCTGAGCCGCCAGGCTTGCCGGTAGGTCGCGCGCGCTGGCTGTCAGATCGAGCGTCGAGCCGATATGCCCATCCACGTTGATCACCGCCTGATCCAGGCCCAGCCGCAGGTGATGGATGTCCATGCCGTTGGCGAAGTCGAAGCCGGCCGGGGTCAACAGCCGAGCCGCCAGTTGTTTCCAGCCGGCCGAGAGACTCGCCAGTGTCACCGACTTCGCCGTTCCGTTCACCGTGCCCGTGGCGGTCAGCTTCGCAGCCCCGCCGTCCAGGTCGGCGGCGGTCGCATGCAACCTCACGTCGAGCGCTTCAATTGGTCCGGCGACAGCGATCTGCCCGGCAGCACCGGCGATGCGACTGGCGGAGACACCGGCCAGTTCGAGATGCGCGTCCACCACAGGATGCGTCCCCGGATCCGCGACCGTCGCTGTCAACGCCGCTGTCCCGACTGATGCCATCCCCGGTATGCGGGCGTCATGCACGTCGGCCTTCAGCGCCGCCTGCCCGGCACTGGAGTCCAGTGACGCGCGCACGCTGCCGGTGACCGGCCGGCCCAGCAGAGGCGCGAAATCCGCCAGGTCCGCGATGTTGAGCTGCACCTCGCCGAGCGGGATTTTCTGCCCCTCGGGCAGCGTCAGCCGTCCCTGGGCCGTCGCGCTCTTCCAGGCGGCGCGCTGGATGTTCACCCGGAGGGCTCCATCGGCCTGCTTCGCCCCGGTGACGGCAAGCTGTACCGGCGAGCCGAGCAAGGCCCCCTGCGCGGTGATCTCGCCGCTCGGCGCGTTGGGAAGGCCTTTCGCCTCGACATGCGCGCTCAGCGGGCCAGAGGACTGCCCGTGCTCGCTCACCTCACCGGCAAGATCGGCGGCGAGGGTCAGATTCTCCGCCGGTCCGGCAATCCGTCCGTGCGCCTGCAGCGACCCGGCGAGGCGCGGATCAAGCGGCGCAAGCCGCGCTAGCGCGGCGGACCAATCGAGCGCCACTTGCTGCCGGGATGCCGTGCCGCTGAACGCCAACGTGACATCCTGTCCGTCGAATCGCGCCTGCGACAACGTGAGGCTTTCGCCTTGCAGGCTTCCCGCCAGCACGAGGTGCGCCGCCGGCCCGACCAGTGCCGGTGCCGGCGCCACGCCGCCGGTTAGCCCGAGCGTGCCGTCCAGCGAGAATCGCGTCGTATCGCCTTCCCGGGTCGCCGACGCGGTGGCGGCGACCGTTCCCTGCAGATCGAGCCCTGCCGCTGCAGCGATCGGTCCCAGCTCCGGCAGTTTGAGCTGAACCTGCGCCCGCTCGGTGCCGGACGTGTCGAGCGTGCCGCTCGCCGCCAGAATCGGATGGCTGATGGTGAAAGCGACGGGCCGGTTGGGCGCATCGAGCCGGGCATCGGCGGTCACCAGCAGCGGCGCCGCCGCAAGCAGCGCCGGCTGCCGGCCAGGAATGACGATGCCGTCCAACTCACCGGTGACGCGGACCTCGCCTTTGTTGCCGGTCAGCTTAAGCGCGATCTGCCGCACCTGCCCCTCCGACGCTGCCAGGCCATCGATCCGGATCTGCCCGCTGACATCGGGGCTGGTGAATTTCCCCTGCACATCGGCGTTCACCGCGACCGACTGCCACGACAATCCTGGCCGCGGCGTCATTGCCGGGGCGTCGGCATCCACCGCTAATGTCGCCGCCTCGCCTGTCAGGTTCACGGTACCGCTCGCGGTTGCCCGCAATGGCCCGGCGGAGAGCGTGAGCTTGGTTTCGAGCGAGTCGCGTGGCCCCTGGACGGAAGCATTCAGGGCGATCGGACCCAGCGCCGGGAGTTTCGCCACTTTGGCGATCAGCCCGCCGGGCGCCTCCTGCGCTGCCACGGTCGCGTGAATGCCGGCGGGCTCGATATCGGCGGAAACGGTATAGGTGCCGCTGCCGCCACTCTCTTTCGCCACCAGCGTCCCCTGCATCACCCCGGTGGCGAGCCGCAGGTCCGATCCGGTGATCTTCAGCACGGCGGGAGCACCGATAACATCGGGGGCGAGATGGAGACGATCGATCTCCAGCGTTTGCACCGAGGTCGGGGTCGTGCCGCTCGATGAGCTGGAGGACGAGCTTTTGGGCAGCCGCAACACGTCTCCGTCCCGTGCCGCCAGCAGCGCCACGTCGATCTTGTCATGGATCAGTTGCAGCGGTGACCAGTGGATCGTCACGTCCTGGAAGCGAGCGTATGTGCCTTCGCTGTCGCGCAGCTCAACCTGATTGGCGCTCAGGTTGCCGTTCAGGTGGATTGTAAGTCCGTTGGCCGCCACCGAGCTTGTTATGTGGCTCAGCAACGCATCGAGTACCGGCGGCCGCGTGATGATCGCCAGCAGCGCGATCAAGGCGAGAAGGACATACAGAGAGCGGCGGAGCCAGCGCATCAGAATGCCTGCCCAATGCCGATATACAGCTCGAAACTCCCGCTGTTCGGCAGCTTCACCGCCGGCACCGCGAACTGCGCCCGAATTGGCCCGAACGATGTGAAATACAATACACCCGCGCCAACCCCGACGCCATATTTGTTCGGGCTCGGAAGGTCACGCGCGCGTACCTGCGCCGCATCTGTGAACAACGTGAAACCCCAGTTCTGCAACACGCGCTGACGCAGCTCGATCGTTCCCGCCGTGATCTCGGTGCCGCCGATCGGCGTGCCGTCCGGAAATTGCGGCCCGACCGATTGGTATTTGTATCCCCGCACTGTCCCGGACCCGCCCGCATAAAATCGCAGATCAGGCGGCAGATCGAACGTGCTGCCGCCACCCAGGATATCGCCGGCCAATCCGCGCAGCGCGATGACGCTGCGTCCATTTCCGGTAAGATCGAAGTAGCTCGATGCGGACAGTTGGGCGATCATGAATGTCGTGTGCGTGCCGGTCAGCGACTGCGTCGGTGTCGCCTGCAATGCCGCGCGAATCCCGGTGGTCGGATTGAGCAGGTTGTTGGTGCTGTCGTACCGCACCGTCAGCGGCAGCATCAGCAGGTTGTAACGCCGGCTGACGTCCTCCTGGATGATCCGTTCCTCCTCGCCGCCGATCCCGTAACTCACGGTCCAGTGCGGCGACAGCTTGCGGTTGAGCAGGATCGACTGCGTCAGCGCCTTTTGCGAATATGGCAGCAGATCCTGGTCCACGGCGCCGAGATTGACCTCCAGCGACTGGTTGCGCGCCCAGAAATCCGGCTTGATGAACTGCGCGTTGAGCTTGTAACCCGGATGCAGTTCGGAATTGCCGCCGCCCTGGAATGCGGCTGTCAGATTCAACTGCTCCGCATTGCCGAACAGGTTGCGGTCGTGCCATCCGGCAGTCAGGCCCACGCCCAGATCAGTCGAATACGATGCGCCGAAATCAACCGCATGCACCTTCGCTTCGCCGAACTCGAATGTAATTGGCAGCGTGCCTTGCGGGTCGAGCGACGTCGCCGGCTGTGCGCTGACATAGGAAAATGCCGGTAAAGACGCGAGATCGGCTCGCGCTGCCTCGATCGCGGTGGGGCTGAACTGCTCACCCGGATGCAGCAACAGGCGACGCTCGACGAAGGACGGGTTCACCCCATGCAACCCCTGGAGCGTGATCCGGCCGATATCCACCCGCGGTCCGGCATCGACCACGAAAGTGACGTCCATCCGCTCATCCGCCAGATGCACGACGGCAGGTTCCAGGTTCACCTTCGCCAGCGCGTATCCCTGATCGCGCAATGCGGCCAGCAACCGCTGCTGCGCGGCCAGCACGTCCGCCGCTCTGGCTGGTGCCCCGGCTCCAAGATCGAGCTTGGCCGCTGCTGTCTCCGGCACTTCGCCTTGCAGTGACACGTTGCCAAGCCTGAATTGCGGACCCGGAGTCACAGTCACGGTCACGTTCGCCGGAGGATTGGCCGGCGCATGTTCCAGCATATTGATCAGGCTGGGATCGTCGATCGAGCGGCCATCGATCCGGATATCGATCGTGCCTTTGAAATAACCGAAACTCTGCAGTGCGGTGACGAAACGTGCACGGTCGTCCCGCGCACGTGCGACCAGCGCGAACGGTCCCACCGGGGCCGTTGCACGCAACGCGATCAGTTGGGAGGAACCGTTCAACGCAGCGTTGAGTCCGCTATCCGCAGTTTTCCCCAACGACACCGTGTACGGCTCCGGGTCGGCGGCGCGCGGCGATGGGCCTATTAGCGCCAGCAGCACCGCCAGGAGCAGGGCGACGCTGGCTCGAGCGGCAAAATCGCGCGTCATGCAACAAGGCTAGCCCACAAAGTCGCGCCGTCGATGTCAACCGACGGTCACGCTTGCGCCATTGTTCCGACATCACCGCTGCGTTATCCGGCCTCATGCGGTATGCGCCTCGCCGACTCCGCCGCCGCCCGCCTCCCGGCTCCGGGCTTGCCCTACCGGAGCCCGGCGATGGACTGTTTCGTCGCCGCAATCGGCCGTTGGTCTTTGGTACTATCCGCGCGATCCGCCGCTTTCTTCTACTGCTCGGCTGGACATTCATCGCTATGCCGGTCCAAGGCGTCTGCCTGCTGTCGCCCGGCCGCTCGAAAGTCCATTTTGCCCGTTGCTACTGGGCTACCTTCTGCCGGCTCATCGGCTTGAAGGTCCGGGTCATCGGAACACGGGCTGCGGGCGATCGGCCGCTGGTGTTCGTCTCCAACCACACGTCCTGGCTCGACATACCCGTACTCGGCGGCCAGCTGGACGGCTGCTTCGTCTCCAAGGGCGAGGTTGCGAAATGGCCGCTGGTGGGCGCCATCGCGCGACTCGGCCGCACCGTCTTCATCAGCCGCCAGCGCGGCAACACCGGGCGCGAGCGGGATGAAATGCGGGCGCGGCTCACCGCGGGCGACAACCTGTTCCTGTTCCCCGAGGGGACCACTTCCGACGGCTCGCGGGTGATGCCGTTTCTCTCCTCGTTCTTCGCGGTGGCCGAAGGCGCCGACCCGCCGCTGCTGCAACCGGTGTCTGTGGTCTATGACCGGCTGGCGGGGCTTCCTGCTGGCCGCGCCACCCGCCCGCTCTTTGCCTGGTACGGCGACATGACTATCGCCACGCATTACTGGCGTCTTGCGCGGCACCGCGGCCTGCGCGTCACGGTGCTGTTGCATGCACCGCTCGAAACCGCGGCTTTCGCCAACCGCAAGCAGCTCTCGCAGGCGGTCTGGCGCGTGGTCGCCGACGGCGCCGCCACGCTTCGCCAGAACCGCCCGGCCCATCCGATCAAGGTCGCGTCACCTGGTACAACCGAACAGGCGGGGCAAACTGCTTATGCATGAGCTTCGTGGTTGACACGCGCTCGATCCATTTTGTCAGACTGCGCATGTGATCGGCGACAATCCTCCAGGAGTTCGCGCTTGACCCGGCCTTGCCGGCGAACCATTCCTTGCCCTTGCCGGGGCGGACCGATCCGGCAAGGCAAGGCGGAGCAGCGTTGAATGGGGGAAAGCACGGTCGCCGCGGCCCAGGGCCGCAAGCGCCTGCACGTGATCACCTGGGGCTGTCAGATGAATGTCTATGACAGCGCCCGCATGGCCGATGTCCTCGCCCCGCTTGGTTACGAGCCGGTCGCCGCGCCTGAAGGCGCAGACATGGTGATCCTGAACACCTGCCATATCCGCGAGAAGGCCACCGAGAAGGTATTCTCCGAGCTCGGCCGGTTGCGCCGCATGAAGGAGGCGAGGCAGCGGGACGGCGCCGGAATGATCCTCGCCGTCGCCGGCTGTGTCGCTCAGGCGGAAGGACAGGAGATTCTGGCCCGCGCGCCGTATATCGATATTGTACTGGGACCGCAGACCTATCACCGGCTGCCGGAACTGGTCGCGCGCGCCGCCCGCGCCGGCGGTGGGGTGATCGACACCGACTTCCCCCCGGAAGACAAATTCGACCACCTGCCGGAAGCCGCTGCGGCGCAGGGGGTGACCGCCTTCCTCACGGTGCAGGAAGGCTGCGACAAGTTCTGCAGCTTCTGCGTGGTGCCCTACACCCGCGGTGCCGAGCAGAGCCGTCCCGCCGCCGCCGGCCTCGCTGAGGCGCGACGCCTCGTCGCCGCCGGCGCGCGCGAGATCACGCTGCTCGGGCAGAACGTGAATGCCTGGCACGGCGAGGCCCCGGACGGCGGTGCCTGGCGTCTCGGACGCCTTGTTCGGGCCTTAGCGGATATCCCTGGTTTGTTGCGCCTGCGCTATACTACGTCGCATCCGCGCGACATGAATGAAGATCTGATCGCGGCGCACCGAGACGTGGCGATCCTGATGCCGTTCCTGCATTTGCCGGTGCAGTCGGGGTCCGACCGCATCCTTGCGGCGATGAACCGCAAGCACCGCGCCACCGACTATCTGCGGATTGTGGAACGGCTGCGGAGCGCACGCTCCGACCTGGCATTGTCCTCGGATTTCATCGTCGGTCACCCCGGCGAGACCGAGGCGGACTTCGCCGCCACTCTGGATTTGGTCCGAGAAGTTGGTTTCGCCCAGGCATTCAGCTTCAAATACTCGCCGCGTCCCGGCACCGCCGCCGCTGCCGCCCCGGACCAAGTGCCGGAGCCCGAGAAGGAACGGCGGTTGACCGAGCTGCAAGGCTTGCTGCGAGCCCAGCAGTCGCGGTTCAACACCGACTGCATCGGTCGGGAGTTGCCCGTTATGTTTGTCGGCCCGGGCCGCCATCCCGGCCAGATCGCCGGCCGGTCCCCCTACCTCCAGCCGGTCCATACAACCGGCCCCACAGCCCTGATCGGCACCGAAGCAAGGGTGCAGATCGCCGCCGCACTCCCCAACTCTCTCTCCGGCCATTTAGCGAAGGAGCTAACCCCCGCTTGAGTCACGCCGCCAGCATCCAGGTTACCCCGGCACCCTCAAAGCCCGACGGCAAGGCCGTCACCCTGCATTTCGGCGATAATCTGCTGTTGCCTCTGCTCCTCGGCGATCATGACCGGCATCTGGTCCGCATCGAGCAGGCGCTTGGTGTGCGCCTCTCCTGCCGGGGCAACCGCGTCGCGATCGCGGGCGATCCGGCCCGGGTAGATGCCGCACAGGCCACCTTGGAGGGACTCTGGCACCGGCTGGAACGCGGCGAGAGCGTCGGGCGCTCGGACGTGGATGCGGCGATCCGCTTCGCCGATGTCGAGACCGATCCGCGGCTGCCGCTTTCGGACCTGCCGGCGATCCGCACCCGGCGGGGTGCCGTCGGCGCGCGCAGCACCGGTCAGGCCGCTTACATGGATGCGCTGGCGCGCTTCGAGATGGTGTTCGCTGTCGGCCCTGCCGGCACCGGCAAAACCTATCTCGCCGTGGCGCAGGCCGTCGCTATGCTGCAGGCCGGCAAGGTCGATCGTATCGTTCTGTCCCGCCCGGCGGTGGAGGCCGGCGAGCGTCTTGGATTTCTGCCCGGCGACATGAAGGAGAAGGTCGATCCCTACCTTCGGCCGCTTTACGACGCGCTGCACGACATGATGCCCGCCGATCAGGTACTGCGCCGGCTCGGCAACGGCGAGATCGAGGTGGCCCCGCTGGCCTTCATGCGCGGCCGCACGCTGGCGCATGCCTACGTCATTCTCGACGAGGCGCAGAACACCACCCCAGTGCAGATGAAGATGTTCCTCACCCGGATGGGCGCGGGTACCCGGATGGTCATCACCGGCGATCTCAGCCAGATCGATCTTCCGTCCGGCGTCCACTGCGGCCTGAAGGACGCGCTGGAGACCCTGGAGGGCGTCACCGGGCTGTCGGTCGTGCGTTTCACCCAGCGCGACGTGGTGCGCCACCCCCTGGTGGCGCGGATCGTTGACGCCTATGACCAGCGGGACGCTGCCGCGGGAGACAAGCGCCGGGAGGCCCGGCGCGCCCGCGACACCCAGGTGGAGAGTGGCTCCGGTACATCGTGATGGACCCTGCGAGTACCGGCCCCGCGTCAGCGGGGCCCCGTCCGAACGTTGAGATCCTGGTTGCCGACCCGGCCTGGCGCCGGTTGGTGCGCGACGCGGCCGCCATTGCCAGGCGTGCCGCCCGCGCGGCTGGCCAGGCCGGCACCATCATGCTGGCCGACGATCGCACCGTCCGCCGCCTGAACGCCCGCGACCGCGGCCGCAACAAGGCGACCAACATCCTCACCTACGACCCGCCGGCTCCGGGCCTCCCTGGCCAGCTCATCCTCGCCTCAGGCGTCCTTCGCCGGGAAGCCGCAGCCGCCGCCCGCCGGCCGGCCCATCACCTCGCCCACCTCGTGGTGCATGGCGCACTGCATCTCGCCGGCCACGACCACCACCGCGCCGGAGATGCGCGCCGCATGGAAATGGCCGAAGCCCGCATCCTGCGCCGCCTCGGCGTGCCCAACCCATGGAAAACCCCAGGGGAGTCCATCGGGAAGACGATATGAGCAGCACGATGTCCCGCCTCAGCCTGCTCGGCCGCGTGCGCGCCATGCTGCACGGCCGGGCTGCTGAGCACAGTGTGCGCGAATTGATCGCGGAACTTGTGCAGGAAGCGGCCGCCGCTCCGCAGACGCCGGGCGTTGCCCCCGAGCTCGATCGCGATGAACGCGTACTGATCGCCAATGTGCTGCGGCTGCGCGAAACCACCGCCGGCGATGTCATGGTGCCGCGGGCCGATATTGTTGCCATGCCCGTCGATCTCAGCTTCCAGCAGGCGGTCGAGCGCATCCGCGCCGACGGCCATTCCCGGCTGCCGGTCTATCGCGATCAGCTCGACGACATACTGGGCATGGTCCACATCAAGGATGTTTATGCTTTCGTCGGCCGGCCGCAGGAATTCTCGCTGGAGAAGATTCTCCGCCGCCCGCTGATGGTGGCCGCTCAGATACCCGTCCTCGATTTGTTGTTGCAGATGCGTCAGGCGCGCATGCATCTCGCGCTGGTGGTTGACGAGTATGGCGGCATCGACGGGCTGGTGACGATCGAGGATCTCGTCGAGACCATCACCGGCGACATCGCCGACGAGCACGACGAGGTCGAAGGCCCAATGGTCGTGGAGCGGCCGGATGGTACGGTTGACATCAACGCACGGCTGCCGGTCGAGACGTTCGAGCAAAAGTTCGGCCCGGTCCTGTCCGAGGATGAGCGCGAGGCCGATATTAACACGGTGGGCGGCCTGGTGTTTACGCTCGCCGGCCGCGTGCCCGCACGGGGCGAGGTAATCAGTCATCCGTCCGGGTTGGAATTCCGCATCTTGGACGCCGATCCGCGGCGGATCCGGCGTGTGCGCGTGCGTCGGGTCAGCGCCGAGCGTATGCCCGCGCCGGCTGATGCTGTTGCACAGGGCGGCAGCGGCCTTTAGCTTCGGCGCTCGCGCGGGTGTAGCTCAATGGTAGAGGTGCAAATGGGTGCAGCACGGTGAAGGTGTGAACGGCGTCTCCTGCCCGGAGCCGGTCTGTGCGGACCCCGCTGAACGAACCTTGCGGTTTCCCTGACCCGTATCCAGATCACGCCGACGTTATTCGGGGAACTGGACTGCCGTGGCCACCCGCAATTATCTGCTCGAAGAACTCGCCAAGAGCCGGTCGCGCTCCTCATGGAATGACCGGCTTACCCATTGGGAACGACCGGCCAGCGACACCGAGGAGGCGCAGATCGAGCGGGCAGCTTCGATGGTGCGGGATGCCATTGCCACCAGCGCGTGGCTCTCGGCAGAGGGTGTGACCGTCGCGCCACAGGGGTCGTACTTCAACAACACCAACATCCGGCAGAATGTTGACCAAGATCTGAGGGCGGTGCACCCGCTGATCCGAATTGACTGTCAACAGGGTATCGATCTGGGAACCGCGCACCGGTTCCTCGGCACGTACGACCCAGGAAAATCATTCTCCGATCTGTCGGCCACCATGCGTGCCGAAATCGATGGCGCGCTGTGGCGAAAGTTGGGTGCGCTTTCTATCGACACCTCCGGTAATAAGGCGACGCGAGTTCTTTCGCTACCGGGGAGTCGCGCACCGGTCGATGTGGTTCCTGGGTTCCGATATGTTTGGGTAAGTTCTGATGGTGTTGGCGGGCTTGCATATGCTGAGGGGTTTACATTTCTGAGCAAAACCAACGCCTGGACGCACAACTTCCCGGTCCAGCACAATCAGAACGGCATCTCCAAACGCGCCCGAACTCAACACCGCTTCAAGAAAGTCGTCCGGTCATTGAAGCGGCTGCGCGATGAGATGCTGGATTTGAAGCTGATCGGGCCGAAGCAAGCCCCGAGCTTCCTGATCGAGTGCCTCGTCTACGCGGTCGAGGACTGGTATTTCACCCAGACGGGTGCCGATGAGCGGTATGACCGGGTGCTGCAGGTCGTGGAGCGGATTAATGCGCTGCTCGCTGATCCGCAGTGGGTGCAGACGGCGACCGAGATCAACCACGTCAAGTTCCTGTTCCGCCCGCAGCAGCCGTGGACGCTCGATGGCGCGAAGGGGTTCATTCAGGCCGCCCGCACCCGACTGCTGGGGATCTAAGGTGTGTGGGGCCTTCTGCCGCGCAGCACCCAAATCACGATCATAGTCCTTCTCGTCGTCTGCGCCGGGTGGGTCGTGTCGGCGGTGTCATGGTTTTTCACTGGCACCCCCATCTCTCCGCTTAAATCCACATCACTTGTCGCAACCATTATCGGTGTTGCCGTAGTGGGCGCATTCGGCCTGTGCTGGCGCTGGGTATGGAGACTGGTTCCGGCTCTGAACCGCTGGTTCCCGGATCTGACCGGACACTGGGAGGGCGAATATGCCTCTAGCTACGAGCGGGACGGCACGAAGGCGACGGGCTCTTTCACGGCTGCTATCCGGCAGGGCCTGTTCAATTCGACCGTCACGGCATGGACCGGCGAGATGCGCTCGCATTCAATCAGGTCGTGGCTTGAGGCCGACCGCGACGCGCAGCGTTTCACCATTGGCTACACCTATCGCAGCACACCGAATGCCGTGGTTCGGGACCGCAGCCCGCCACATGAAGGGGTGTGCTTTTTAGCAATGCATCCCGACAGTGATCCGGAGTGCCTGACCGGCATCTACTATACCGAACGCCGGACAATTGGAGACCTCAAACTTAAGCGGGTGAGCATGGATCGTCTTTTTCGAGTCGATTTAACATTGAAGACTATGATACGATATCGAAGTGTATTAAGCAATAATATATCGACGAAATTTAAAACGTTGTGTAATAGAAATTACAATAATCCCGCCCGGTAAAGCAATCGGGTACGAGCGCGATTACGACAAGAAAGGTAATCCGATTTTTACCGACGGTGAATTTAACGGCGTTAGACAATGATGCGCGGCAAAAGAGAATTTCTGCGCTCCCGCGCGATGAGAACGACCTTATGTACGACTTTAGAGACTAGGCAGAAATCCCGTTGTCGCCTGCGAGCGATGCTGAACTCCACGCTATCATCCAGGCCATCGCCTATGAGCGGGGGACTCCCGAACGACGGCTGGCCTATGATCCGGCCCACCAGATTACAGGCCGTTCACCTTCGCGCGCCGACCCCCGCTGTTGCGCTCCCTTTATCAGCTCGGTGCCGGACCTTGCCCCCTCGGGTGCAAACCGCTAATGCAGCCAAAGCGCCCAAGGCTGGGTATATTTGGGTGCAAATCGGGTGTAAAAGGTGTAGCCCCATTTCGGGGCCGTATGGATTCTAAGCCATTGAAATAAAAGCCTAAGCGGGTGTAGCTCAATGGTAGAGCCCCAGCCTTCCAAGCTGGTTGTGCGGGTTCGATCCCCGTCACCCGCTCCATGGTGACACGGCCCGGGGCGGGGAGCGCCGGCGAGGTCTTTCGGGTCACGCTTGGGCTCGGTCTGACGAGCTTCGGCGGCCCGATCGCGCATCTCGGTTATTTCGAGCGCGCCTATGTGCGCGAGCGCGGCTGGTTGTCCGCCGAGGAATACGCCGGGCTGGTTGCGCTCTGCCAGATGCTGCCGGGGCCGGCCAGCAGCCAGACCGGCTTTCTCGTCGGCCTCCGGCGAGCCGGTTTCCCCGGCGCGCTGGCCGCCTGGGCCGGTTTCACCCTGCCCTCGGCCCTGGTGATGTTCGGCTTCGCAGTGCTCACTCCGCGGATGCAGGGGCCGCGCCTCGACGCGATCTTGCACGGGCTCAAGCTGGTCGCGGTCGCCATCGTGGCGCAGGCCGTCTGGAGCATGGCCCGGAGGCTCTGCCCGGACACGCCGCGGGCAGCACTGGGTGTGGCCGCAGCCGCGCTGTTGTTGGTAGCAGGCGGCGCCGGCGCGCAGATCGCCGCCTTGGCTATCGGCGCCGCGGGCGGCGCCCTGCTGTGCCGCAATCTGGAAGCTGCCCCAAGCTTGCCGATGATGCCGGTCAACCCCCGGGCCGGCGGCATGGCCCTGATGGCTTTCCTGATCCTGCTCTTCGCGCTGCCGTTGGCCGGACGAGCCGGCCCACACACAGTTCTGGCGCTGGTGGGCGTGTTCTACAAAGCCGGCGCTCTGGTGTTCGGCGGCGGTCACGTGGTGCTGCCGCTGCTTCGCGATTCGCTGGTGCCGACCGGTTGGCTGTCGGACAGCGCCTTCCTCGCCGGTTACGGCTTCGCCCAGGCAATTCCGGGCCCGCTGTTCACCTTCTCGGCCTATCTCGGAGCTATCGTTGCCCGGCCCGGCGCGGCACCGCTGTGGTCGACCGTGGCCCTGGTGTTCATCTTCCTGCCGGGATTGCTGCTCGCGCTGGCAGGCCTGCCGCTCTGGGCCTGGCTCGCCCGTCATCCGGCCGCGCGCGGCAGTCTGGCCGGGATCAACGCGGCGGTCGTCGGGGTGCTCGGCGCCGCGCTCTACAACCCGATCTGGCTCAGTGCCGTCGCCTCGGGGCGAGACCTCGCGATCGCGCTGACCGGCTTCGTCCTGCTGGAGCGCTGGCACATCCCGCCGTTACCGGTGGTGATCTTTTGCGTCGCCGCGTCGGTGCTCGCGGCTACTTGACACCGCTGCCCCCCGCGGCCTTTTTACCCGGCTTGCGCGAGCGGCCCCGCGAGGGACCGGCAGCGGCCGGACCGGCCTGCAGGGGTGTAGCTCAATTGGCTAGAGCGCCGGTCTCCAAAACCGGAGGCTGGGGGTTCGAGACCCTCCACCCCTGCCAGCTTGCTCGGCAATGATAGCGACAAAGGTGAGTAACTGCGGTGGCGTTTGATCCGGCGAAATTCGTGCGAGAGGTTCGGGCCGAAGTGGCGCGCGTCACCTGGCCGTCCCGCAAGGAGACCATGGTGACCACAGGTCTTGTGCTCGGGATGGTGGCGCTTGCCGCGGCATTTTTCTTCTGCGTCGATCAGGTGGTCGGGCTGGCGGTCCGCGCCTTGTTCGGCGTGAATGGCTGAGGGTTCGAGCATGGCTAAACGTTGGTATGTGGTGCACGTCTATTCCGGCTTCGAGAAGAAGATCGCGCAGCAGATTAAGGAGCAGGCGGCGCAGAAGGGGCTCGCCGAGCAGATCGACGACGTGCTGGTGCCGTCCGAGGAAGTCGTCGAACTGCGCCGCGGGCAGAAAGTGAATGCCGAGCGGAAATTCTTCCCCGGCTACGTGCTGGTGAAGATGGACCTGACCGACGACGCCTGGCATCTCGTGAAGAACACGCCGAAGGTCACCGGCTTCCTGGGCAGCCGCAACAAGCCGTCGCCGATCACCGACGCCGAGGCCGAGCGCATTATGAAGCAGACGCAGGAGGGGGTAGAGCATCCGCGCCCCTCCGTGCTGTTCGAGGTGGGCGAGCAGGTCCGCGTCGCGGACGGCCCGTTCACAAGTTTCAATGGCACGGTCGAGGAAGTGGACGAAGACAAAGGCCGCGTGAAGGTGAGTGTCTCGATCTTCGGCCGCTCCACCCCGGTCGAGCTGGAATACAGTCAGGTCGAAAAAGTCTGAGACGGATCTGCCCCGGTTTAGTGGACGGGTGAGAGTTTGAGTTTATGCTCGCTGACGGGACCGCATTTGTCCTCCTGTTTGCAACCATTCTTTAGTTTGACGCCCGGGAGCCATTCTTTCGTCCCGGCCCGCACGCAGGTTGGCCGTCGCGCGCAACGGCGGTCAAGACCGGCCGGCAAATGCCGGAGATCACCACGCCCGCTTTCATCGTGCGGAGCAAAGCGTCCGCTTGCCACGGAGGACCGATTGCAACTTGCCCAGCAGAGCGCGATGACCATAATGACCGCCTTGACCCGCAGCGGAGCCCGACATGCACACGGGTCCCTGGACGATCGCGGAAGCCAAATCGAAATTCAGCGAACTCATCGACCGTACCTCCGAAGGCCCGCAGACCATCAACCGTAACGGGCGTCCTGCCGCCGTCGTTGTCTCCCCCCAGGAATGGGAACGCAAAGCACGGCGCAGTGGCAATCTGGCTGAATTCCTGGCGGCATCCTCCCTGCCCGACTTTAAGCTCAAGCCCACCCGCAGCAAAGGTCCGCTCCGAGAGCCAGGTCTGTGAGTGGTGTGGTCCGCTGGCTCGCCGAGGCCGATGAGGATCGCCTGTTCATCAGCGTCGTCACGCTCGCCGAACTTCGCCACGGGGTCGAGCGCTTGCCGGACGGCAAGCGACGGAAGCGGCTGGACGAATAGCTGCGCGGAGACCTGCCGCTTCGCTTTGAAGACCGCATACTGTCCATCGGGCCGCCAGTGGCGGAAAGCTGGGGGATCATCGTGGCCGGCCGGCAGGCTTCAGGGCGTCCGATCGCCCGATGGATGCCTTCATCGCGGCAAGTGCTTGCGCTCGTCACTCGCAACGAGAGCGACTTCGCCGCCTCGGTGCAAACCGTCGTCAATCGCTGGACGAGAGCCGCCTGAGCCATCTCTGCGTCTCTGTGGTAAACCTTCCCTCCCCGCCCACCGCAGAGAACGCCCAACCAGATGGACTTCGCCCTGACCTCGGCCCAGGCCGAAATCCGCGCCCAGGTGGCCCGCCTCGCCGCCCGCTTCGACGACGCCTACTGGCTGGAGCGCGAGCGCACCGCCAGCTTCCCGGAGGACTTCCACAAAGCCATGGCGGAAGGCGGCTGGCTCGGGATCGCCATGCCGGCGGAATTCGGCGGCGCCGGCCTCGGCATCACTGAAGCCGCGCTCATGATGCAGGCGGTCGCCGAGTTCAGGCGCCGCCATGTCCGGCGCCTCCGCCATTCATATCAACATCTTCGGTCTCAACCCCGTCACCGTCGTCGGCACGGAAGAACAGAAGCGCCGTATGCTCCCCCCGCTCATCGCCGGCCAGGATAAGGCCTGCTTTGCGGTCACCGAGCCCAATGCCGGCCTCAACACCACCGAGATCACCACGCGCGCCGAAAAACGCGGCGACCACTATGTCATCCGGGGCCAGAAGATCTGGACCTCGACTGCCCAGATCGCCACCAAGATGCTACTGCTGGCCCGCACGACGCCGCTCGACCAAGTGAAGCGCCACAGCCACGGCCTGACCCTGTTTTACACCACGCTCGACCGCGCCCATGCCGAGATCCGGCTGATCCCCAAAATGGGCCGCCATGCGATAGACTCGAACATGGTCTTCTTCGAGGACCACCCGGTTCCTGAAACCGACCGCATCGGCGAGGAAGGCGAGGGGTTTCGCGCCCTCCTGCACGGCCTCAACCCCGAGCGCATCCTGATCGCCGCCGAGGCGATCGGTATCGGCCGCGCCGCCCTCGCCCGCGCCGCCAGCTACGCCCGCGACCGTATCGTGTTCGGCCGGCCTATCGGCCAGAACCAGGCCATCCAGCATCCGCTGGCGAAGAACTGGGCCGAGCTGGAAGCCGCCGAGCTGATGATGCTGAAGGCCGCCTGGGCCTACGACGCCGGCCAGGAGTGCGGTGCCGAAGCCAACGCCGCCAAATACCTCGCCGCCGAGGCCGGCTTCCGCGCCGCCGAGCAGGCGGTCATGACTCATGGAGGCATGGGTTACGCCCAGGAATACCATGTCGAGCGCTATTTCCGCGAAAGCCTGATCCCGCGCCTCGCCCCGGTCAGCCCGCAACTGATCCTGAGCTACCTCGCCGAGCGGGTCCTAGGCCTGCCGAAATCCTACTGAGGGGTGGCCCCCTCTCCTTGCGGCAGGGGCCAGGGGAGGGGGCCAGCCAAACTACGCATCACACCCCTCGTCCCGCAGCAGCGCCAGCACCGTCTCGGCCGGCACATCTCGCGCTGTGAACGCCTGCCCGATGCCCCGAGCCAGCACGAAGATCAGCGCCCCGTCGCGCACCTTCTTGTCCCGCCGCATATGCTCGACTAATCCCGCCGCCGAGAAGCGCCGGTTCAGCATGCGCAGCTCTGCCGGCAGCCCCACCGCGCCCATATGCGCTACCACCCGTGCCGCGTCCCCGTCCGCACAGAGCCCCAGCCGCGCCGATAACCGGAACGCCAGCCCCAGCCCGATCGCCACCCCTTCCCCGTGCAGCAGCCCGCCGGTGTAGCCATACTCGGCCTCCAGCGCGTGGCCGAAAGTGTGCCCCAGGTTCAGCAAAGCCCGCCCGTCGCTCGGTTTCTCCTCCCGCTCGTCATCGCCCACCACTGCGGCTTTGAAGGCGCAGGCGCGCAGGATCGCCTCGGCCTGAACCTCCCGTTCCCCGCCGATCACCGCACGCCCGTTCCGCTCGCACCAAGCAAAAAAAGCGGTATCCCCAATCAGCCCGGCCTTGGCGACCTCGGCGTACCCCGCCCGCAACTCGCGGGCCGGCAAGGTGGCGAGCGTCGCGGTATCCGCGAGCACCCTCAGCGGCTGATGGAACGCCCCAACCAGGTTCTTGCCATGGACCGTGTTCACCCCGGTCTTGCCGCCCACCGAGGAGTTCGACCTGCGCCAGCAACGTCGTCGGACACTGCACGAAAGGCAGCCCGCGCAGCGTCGCCGCCGCCGCGAACCCTGCCAAATCCCCCACCACCCCGCCACCCAGCGCGATCACGGCCGTCCGCCGTTCCACAAGCTGAGCCAACAGCCTATCCACCAGCCCGGCCCAGCTTTCCAGGGACTTGGACGCCTCGCCCGGGGGCACAGTGATGCTCGTCGCCGCGACGCCCGTCTCCGCCAGCCCGGCCAGCAGCGCCGGCAGATGCAGCGCCCCCACCGCCTCGTCCGTCACCACCACAGCCCGCTTCTGCGGCAATACCGGCGCGAGATGCGCCCCCGCCCGCGCCAGCAGCCCCTCCCCGATCAGCACCTCATAGCTCCGGCTGGACAAGCTCACCGGCAACCGCCGCGGCTCCTGCCACGCCAGCACCGCGTTCAGCACCCGGGCGGTTGTCGCCTCCGGGATCTCGTCGCCGCAATCCACGATCACATCCGCCTCGGCATAAAAAGGAGAACGCAGCTCGGTCAGCCGCGCCAGTATCTCGCCCGGATCGCCGCCGGTCAGCAGGGGCCGGTGCTCCCGTCCGGCAACCCGGCGGACCAGCGTCGGCACCGGGCAGCGCAGCCAGACCGAGATCGCCTCGGCCCGCACCAAAGCGCGTGTGTCCGCGTCCATGAACGCTCCGCCGCCGAACGCCAGCACCACCGGTTCGCCGGCCAGCAACCGCCGGATCACGCGCCGTTCGCCGCTGCGGAACTCCTGCTCGCCGTAGCGGCCGAAAATCTCCGAAATCGTGCAGCCGGCCGCCAACTCGATCTCGGTATCGGCGTCCCGGAACGGCAGCCCGAGGCGCGCCGCCAACCGTCGGCCGATGGACGTCTTCCCGGCTCCCATAAGCCCCACCAGCACGATACTCCGCCCGGCAAGCGCGTCTGGCAGTGTTGAAGACTCCTGGAGCGCGGTGTTGCGCGACATGGGTGCGAAGGCTAGCACACCCGCCGGTATCGCCGCAGCCGGAGCCTTGGATGAGCCGTATGTTCCTGATCGTGCTGGCCTCGGTGATCATTGTGGCTGCCATTGTCGCCCTTGTGGTCGGCGCCTTCCCACCGACCCCGGCCGAGCATCACGTCGAACGAACCGTACCCAACGACCAGTTCAAGACCCCATAGCCGCCGCATGGACCGGCACATCGAGGCCTTCCTGGAGATGCTGGCCGCCGAGCGCGGCGCTGCCCGCAATACAATCGAGGCCTACCGCCGCGATCTCGCCGATTTTGCCGCTTTCGCCACCGCCCGCGGTCAGGCGGTCGCGAGCGGGAGTGCTACTCTGCTGCAAGCCTACATGGCTGGGCTGAACGGGTTGTCGGCGCGAACCGCCGCTCGCCGGCTCTCGGCGCTGCGCCAATTCCACCGCTTCCTGCTGCGCGAGGGCATTCGCACGGACGATCCAACCGCGCTCCTGGACACGCCGAAGCTGCCCAAGCCGTTACCCCGCTACCTCACGGAGCAAGAGGTCGATGCTCTGCTCGCCGCCGCGGCAGCCCGGCCGGACCAAGCCGGCGCGATCGCCCTGGCGGCGTTGGAAATCCTCTACGCCACAGGGATGCGCGTTTCGGAGCTGCTCTCGCTGCGCCGCACCGCCCTGGCGCAGGACGCTCCGGCTCTGCTGATCCGGGGCAAGGGCGGCAAGGAGCGCATCGTCCCGCTCTCCGCACCGGCCAAGCAAGCCGCGGCTGCTCTCGTTGCCAGCGGCGATGCCTCGGCGTGGCTGTTTCCTGGCCGCGACCGTCGACGCGCCATGACCCGGCAGGGTTTCGCTCGGCTTCTCAAGCACATAGCCCTTGCCGCCGGCCTGGACCCCGGGCGGGTCTCGCCGCATGTGCTGCGTCACTCCTTTGCCTCGCACCTGCTGGCCCGCGGCGCCGACCTGCGCAGCCTGCAGACGCTGCTGGGCCATGCCGATATCGCCACCACCGAGATCTACACGCACGTTCTGACCGAGCGGCTGGAACGTTTGGTGCTCGAGCACCATCCTCTGGCGACCCCCAACGGCTCCCCAAAGTGACCTAACAGCCCGGCAACCCGGAGCCGCGGTGAAACGTTCGGGTCGTGGTTTCAACAGTACAAAGGACTGTCCCATGCGAGGAGCTCGTCCTCTGAGTCTCGCGGTCGTGGCCTTGTCGCTAGGCGCCGCCCCGGCGATCGCGCAGCAGACACATGCCGGCGGCCCGGCGAACACGTCCCCGGCACCGACAACCCCGATGGCCCGGTCCAACGTGCCGGCGGCGAACAATGCCAATCCGCCCGCCGCCACGGCCGAGAACACGAACGCAAAGGGTCCGACCGGCTCGCTGGAGAAATACAACGGCGAATGGCGCACCGACAAAGTCGTCGGCGCGACGGTCTTTAACGACAAGGGCGACAGCATCGGCACGGTGAACGACCTGCTGATGGGCGATGACGGCAAGGTCAGCCAGGTGATCATCTCGACGGGCGCCGTGCTCGGTATCGGCGGCAAGCTGGTCGCGGTTCCGTTCGACCAGATCAAGTTCGAGCCCAGTGTCGGCAACAACAATGCCGTTGTGGCCGCGGGACCGGCGAACAACACTCCCGCGGTTAACGGCAACGCCACGGCGACCAATAACAATACCCCTGCGAACAATGCCCCCGCCGCGAACGGCAATGTCGCGATGACAAACAACAATACCTCGGCCGCCAACGGCAAGGTCGTTGCCGCGAATGGCAACGCCGGGACAGCAAACAACGCGCATCCGACACAATACAGCGTAGTCCTGCCGAATGCGACGCAGGCCTCGTTGCAGAAGGAGCAGGCGTTCAAGTTCGCGGGTACGGACTGACCTGACGGGGTCCCCTCTCCGGGGAGAGGGGACCTCTCCATTGCGTGCGACCCCGCCTCTGTCCATCCTGCTTCCGAGGGACGAAGCAGGAGGAAGCCGGACAAATGACACGCATCGGGAGAGTTCTGCTCGCCGGTTTCATCGGGATCGGCGTTATGGCTGGCGCCAATGCGAAAAGCGACGAGGTCGCGATCGCTTCAGCCGGCCCGCTCTCGGGACCACAGGCGTTCTTCGGGGTCACCTGGCAGAACGGGATGCGGCTTTATCTCGACGAGATCAATAAAGCCGGCGGTGTCGCCGGCCACATCTTCAAGTTCCTGGCGATGGACGATCAGGCCGATCCCCGGCAGGGAACCCTGGTCGCGCAAAAGCTCTGTGACAACGATTCGGTGAAGGTCGTGCTCGGCCACTTCAATTCGGGCGTGGTCCTGCCTACCCTGCCGATCTATTCGCAGTGCGGCATGCCGGACGTTATTTTCGGCTCGAACCCCTCCCTCACGCAGCAGGGGTTCACCAACGTCGTCCGCCCGGTCCCGAATGATTTCATCCAGGGCGCGTTGCCTGCTACTTACGCGCGGCAGGAGATGAAGTTCAACCGCGCTGCCGTCGTCAGCGATAAGCAGACCTTCGGAGAGGGCGTCTCGCGCATCTTCGGCGAGCGTTTCAAGCAAGCTGGTGGTACCGTTACCTCCGTATCACAGGTCAACCCGAGCGATGTCGATTTTACTGCGCTGATCACCCAGCTCAAACTACAGAACCCGCAGGTGGTCTATTTGGGCGCGGTCATGCCGCAACTCGCGCTGTTCGCCAAGCAGATGCACGATCTGGGGCTTGACGCCAAACTGTTTGTGCCCGACGGCGGTTACACGCCCGATCTCGCCAAACAGGCTGGCGACGCCGCCGCGCAGGCGGTGTATGTCACCTTCCAGGTGCCGCCTTACGACTCATCACCCGAACTCGTCGATTTTCACCAAGCGCTACACCGCTAAGTTTCACTCCGAGCCCGGTGCCTATTCGGTGTACGGCTACATCCTGGCGCAGATCGCCGTGCAAGCGATCAAGAGCGTGCCGACGCTGGATCGCGCCGCGCTGATCAAGGCGCTCCATTCGGTGAAGCTGGACACCATCCTTGGCCCGGTCTCGTTCGACAAGAACGGCGACCTGGCCGGCGGCGGCCGCGTGTTTCTGTATCATATCGACAACGGCAAGTTCGTGCTGGTCGGACATAGCTGAGCCGACCGCCGCAATCCGCCGATGGCCGGCCTGCTGCTGCAGCAATTTGTCAACGCGGCGACGATCGGCGCGATCTATGCCCTGATCGCGCTCGGTTACACCATGGTTTATGGCGTGCTGCGGCTGATCAACTTCGTGCACAGCGAACTGTTCATGCTGGGCGCTTATCTTTGTTACGGACTGCTCGCAGTCGTCCTGGGCGGGATCGGCTCGGCGGGGGCGTTCGCCATCACAGTCGCCTTTTTCGCCATCTTCGCGCTGGTTGGCATCATCGGCGTGACGATCGAGCGGGTCGCCTACAAGCCGTTGCGTTCGGCGACACGCCTGGCGCCAATGCTGAGCGCGCTGGGTCTGTCGCTGTTCTTCCAATCCGCCGTGCAAATTCTGGCCGGGCCGCAACCGATCCGTTTTCCCAGCATCTTTCCGGCAGCGCGCCTGACGGTGCCCGGGGCGGTGATCACCACCACCCAACTGGCGATCATTGTCCTCGCGATTGCACTGATGGCACTGCTTAGCGCCTTCGTTTCGCGAACCCGGCTCGGCGTGATCGTGCGGGCGGTATCGGAAAATCCGCGTACCTCGGCGTTGCTGGGCATCGACGTGGACCGCGCGATCAGCCTGATCTTCTTCATCGGTCCGGGCCTCGGCGGCCTCGGCGGCATTCTCTATGGCAGCTATTACGGCATCATGTTCCCGACCATGGGGACCATTATCGGGCTGAAAGCATTCACCGCGGCAATCCTCGGGGGCATCGGCAGCATACCCGGAGCGATGCTAGGGGGCTTTCTGCTTGGTTTTCTGGAAGTGGTCGGCACGGCACTGCTGCCGGTGCTTTCGGGCGGCGTGCTGGGCACGGACTACCGCGACATCTTCGCCTTCCTAGTGCTCGTCGGCGTCCTGATCTTCCGCCCGACCGGTCTGTTGGGTGAACAGATCTCCGAGGAGACAATGGTTTACAAGAGGGACTACTGATGGCGGGCCTATCGCTGGCGCGGACCGGCCCGCGCGCCGGACGGCGCCTTGCCGGCATTTTTATGCTCGTCGGCCTGCTGGTGCTGATGGCGGCGGTGCCGCGGGCCGGGCTCTATTATGTGCGCCTGGCCGACGACGTGCTGATCTATGTGTTGCTTGCCATGGGCCTCAATCTGGTGATCGGCTATGCGGGGCTGCTCGATCTCGGGTTCGTCGCCTTCTATGCCGTCGGGGCCTACACGTACGCTCTGCTGGCCAGCCCGCAATTCGGCATCCATCTGCCGTTCCTGATGATTCTACCGATCGGGGCCGCACTCGCCGCCTGCTTCGGGATCCTGCTGGGAATCCCTGTGCTGCCGCTGCGCGGCGACTACCTCGCGATCGTCACCCTGGGTTTCGGCGAGATCATCCGCATCCCTGCTCAACAACATGGATGCCGTCACCGGCGGTCCGCAGGGCGTGATGATGATCGACGCGCCGCGACTTGCGGGACATGCTATCACCTCGCCGCGCGGATTCTATTGGCTGTTGCTGGGGCTTTGCCTCGTGATTGGCGTGCTGGTGCTGCGGCTGGAAGGATCGATCCTCGGGAAGTCCTGGTCGGCGATACGGGAGGACCAGGACGCCGCGCGCGGGATCGGAATCGATACGGTGCGGGTTAAACTCGCGGCATTCGCGATCAGCGCTTCGATCGGCGGGCTGGCGGGTGTTATTTTCGCGAGCTTCCAGCGTTACGTCAGCCCGGAGAGCTTCACCTTCAACGAGTTGATCCTGATCGTGCTGATCATCGTGATCGGCGGCGTCGGCAACATCCTGGGCGTCATCACGGGTGCGGTGGCGCTGATCGTGCTGCCGGAGCTGCTGCGCGGCGTGGCGCAGTACCGCATGATGGCGTTCGGCTTCACTCTCGCGGCGCTGATCATCCTGCGCCCGCAGGGCCTGGTGCCGCGCAACTTCGGTCCCGCGCGGCTGGCGCGCTGGCTGTTCGCCGCATGAGCTTCGTTTTCAGTCACGTCACCAAGCGATTTGGCTCGGTTGCTGCGGTTGACGATGTAACGATGCAATTCGAACCGGGGCTGATCTACGCGATCATCGGCCCCAACGGCGCCGGCAAATCCACGCTCGTGAACATGGCTGCCGGTTCCTACCCGGTCACGAGCGGCCGCATTCTGCTCGAGAACCGTCCGCTCGAACACCTCAAGAAGCACCAGATCAGCCGGGCCGGTGTGGCGCGCACTTACCAGAACATCCGGCTATTCGATCAGATGACGGTGCTGGACAATCTGGAGGTCGCTCTTGCGCCGGCGGATCTGCATCGGGCTTGGCGTGAGGTCCTCGTACCGGGCTACGCGCGACGAGCTGTCGAGCGGCGTTACGCGGTATGCCGTCGTCTGCTGGAGGAATTCGATCTTGCCGATATGGCGGAGGTACATGCCGAGCTGTTGCCCTACGGACGGCAGCGCATGCTGGAGATCGCACGCGCCCTTGTTCCCGGTCCGCGCGTCCTGCTGCTCGATGAACCCGCTGCCGGGCTCAACTCGGCCGAGACCGCGGTGCTGAAGCAGCGGCTGCTCCGCTTGCGACGGCCGGACCGGGTGATGATCGTGATCGAGCACGACATGGAGCTGATCATGTCGCTCTCGGACCGGATCTACGTTCTGCACCACGGCGCGCTGTTGTTTCACGGCACGCCGGCCGAGGTGCAGGCCAACGGCGCGGTGCAGGAGGCTTATCTCGGAACCGATGACGACTTCGATTCCATCCGCGAGCTTGCTCGCCATCGACGGGCTGGGCGCGGGGTACGGCGCGAAACAGGTCCTGTCGAACATCACGCTTGAGGTGCGGCCGGGTGATATCGCCGTGGTGATCGGCCCCAACGGGGCGGGCAAGACCACGCTGCTGTCATCGATTTCCGGGCTGTGTCGGATCATGGCCGGACGCATTCGGTTTCAGGCGCGCGACATTGCCGGCTGGCGGCCGGATCGCATCACCGCCGCTGGCATCGCCCATTGTCCGGAAGGGCGGCGCATCTTCCAGCGCCTGACCGTAGAGGAGAATTTGCTCGCCGCGTATATCGGGCGCAGCGGAAAGCCGTTCGAGACGCTGCGGGCCGCGGTGTTCGACCGTTTTCCGTTGTGCGGCTCGCGCTGGAGGTGGGCGATTACGCCTATGTACTGGAAAGCGGGCGGGTGCGGCTCGACGGTCCGGCTGAGGCCATTGCTGCACATGCCTCGCTCGCCGAGCTGTTTCTGTCAGGCTCGGGTGCCGTTACATACTGAGGCAGTCAGGGCTTGATTCAATTCGCGGCGGGACAGCATCCGGGTTGCCGGCGGTGGATAACCGCCTGTTCGTCGCGGTCGCAAGAGTTAAGACTTTAACATAGAGGGCGCAGAGATCCCAGCGCAATAATGATAAACAATAAAACCTTCTCTGTGGCCTCAGTGCTCTCAGCGTCCTCTGTGTTAAATTGATTTGGCCTCAGGCGTGTCGAAGTACCGCGCATAACTGTTCTTCGAGCAATGCGGCCGTGAGCCGCTTGTCGCGGTCCTACGCAAGATGCCAACGTGCAGCGAGAGGATGTCCTCAAAGGGATCGGTTCGCCAAAGTGCGGTCGGTATGGCGCTCTTGCGCTGGATAGGGGGGAAGATGCGTTGGTCGCGGACGGTGACGGTCGTGGGCGTGCATGCAGAAGGGGAAGCGGCGCGGGTGATTACCGGCGGCGTATTGCCGCCAGCGGGCGCCACGATGTTCGAGCGTATGTGCAATCTGCGCGACCATGGCGACGAATTGCGCCGGCTGCTGCTGTTCGAGCCGCGGGGGGCCGTGACGCTGTCGCTCAACCTGGTCACGCCGCCCTGCGCGCCGGAAGCGGATGTCGGGCTGATCATCATGGAGTTGCGCTATTACGTGCCGATGTCGGGCTCCAACACAATCGGCACGGTCACTGCGATCCTGGAAACCGGCATGCTGCCGATGCGCGAGCCGGAAACCACGTTGACCCTCGATACGCCCGGCGGACTGGTCCGGGTGTCGGCCGAGTGCCGGGACGGACGTTGTGTGCGGGTGCGTTTCCGCAACGTCCCCTCCTTCGTGCTGTATCGGGACCGCACCGTAGAGGTTCCAGGCCTCGGGACTGTCGTCGTGGATGTCGCCTATGGCGGTATGCTGTACGTGATCGTCGATGCGGCGCGGCTCGGCTTTGCGATCGAGCCGCATGAGGCGCGCGACCTCGTTGCCATGGGCGAGCGGATCAAGGCCGCTGCGGCGAAACAGTTGCCGGCGGTGCATCCGGAGAACCCGGAGATCCACACCATCAATCAGACGCTGTTCGCCGGCCCGCTGACGGCGACAGAGACCGGCAAGACGGCGCGCAACGCGGTGATCGTTTCCCCCGGCCGGATCGACCGGTCGCCTTGCGGCACCGGCACGTCATCCCGACTGGCGGTGCTGCATGCAAAGGGGGCGATACAAACCGGCGAAACCCTGGATCACGTCTCGATCATCGGCACGCATTTCCTCGGCCGGGTCGAAGAAACGACCTCCGTCGGGGTACTTCCCGCGGTGATCAACAGCATTTCCGGCCGCGGCTGGGTCAGCAGCATCAGCCAGTATGGGCTCGATCCGGATGATCCGTTCCCGCAGGGTTATACAGTGCCGGATACGTGGTTCGCGTAGGCAGGTTGCACGGCATCACCCCGCGGCGACGCGTGTTCCGGACAGGCATTCGTTACGTCGGCAACGGTGACAGGACAGCGGCGATGCCGAACTCTCCGGGCAGCGATCCCTTGGGGAACAATCGCGTGATATGACCCATCTTGCGCCGCGGCCGCGCCTCCCGCTTGCCGTAGAGATGCGGGATCAGGCCCGGCGTGGCCAGAACCTGCGGCCAAAAGGCCAGCGTTTCCGGTCCGACCAGATTTTTCATTACTGCATCGGCATGTCGCGTCGCCGGCGGCAGCGGCAGGCCGGCGATTGCCCGGATATGCAGCTCGAACTGGCTCGCCGGGCAGGCGTCGATGGTCCAGTGGCCGGAATTGTGTGGGCGTGGGGCAATCTCGTTGGCGAGCAAACGTCCCTGCGCGTCGAGAAACATTTCCACGGCGAGCAGACCGACTAAATCCAACGCGACCGCGATGCGACGCGCGATCACCTGTGCCTCCGTCGCAATTTCCGGAGCAATCCGTGCGGGCGCCACCGAAAGGTCCAGGATGCCCTCGCGGTGCCGGTTCTCCACTGGATCGAAAACCGACATCGCCCCGTCCGCGCCACGCGCGATGATGGCGCTCAGCTCCAGGGCGAAATCGACATAACCCTCCAGGATCAGCGGCTTCGGGCTCAGGGCGGCAAAAGCGGGTTCCAGATCCTCCGGCTCCCGAAGCCGCGCCTGGCCCTTGCCGTCGTAGCCGTAGCGGGTGGTCTTCAGCACTGCCGGCAGGCCAATCCGTGCGGTCGCTTCCCGTAGCTCTTCAAAAGTCTCGACCGCGGCCCAGGGCGCGGTCGAGACGCCGGCGCCATTGAGAAACGCCTTCTCCGCGACGCGGTCCTGGCTGATGCGCAACACGGAAGGCGCCGGGCGAACCGGCTTCAGCGAGGCGAGCAGCTCGAGCCCATCAGCGCTGACATTCTCGAATTCGAAGCTGATGACGTCCACGGCCGAGGCGAAGGCGCGCAGGGACACGGGATCGGCGTAATCACTGATTGTCACCCACTCGGAGACCTGAGCCGCCGGGCTGTCCTGCTCTCGGGTGATGATATGGCACCGGTATCCGAGACGGGCGGCAGCCAGCGCCGACATGCGCCCGAGCTGGCCGCCCCCGACCAGGCCGATCACAGCATTCGGTGGCAGCGGAAAGTTCATGCCTCCTCTGGCGTCTCCGGCACGGCGTTAGTCTGCTCTTGGCGGAAAGCATCCAGGCGTCCCGCGAGGGCGGCGTCCGAGACGGCCAGGATGGCGGTCGCCAGCAGGGCCGCGTTCACCGCCCCGGCGCGCCCGACCGCCAACGTGCCAACCGGCACGCCGGCCGGCATCTGCACGATCGACAGCAGGCTATCCAAGCCCTTCAGCGCCGCCGACTCGACCGGCACCCCAAGAACCGGCAACGATGTCCAGGCGGCACACATCCCCGGCAGATGTGCCGCACCCCCGGCCGCGGCAATAATGACTGAGAGCCCCCGCCCTCGTGCACTCCGCGCATAATCGCGCAGCCGGTCGGGCGTGCGATGGGCGGAGATGATCCGCGTCTCGTGGGCCACGCCCAGACGCTCCAGGATTTCTGCCGCGTGCCGCAAGCTTGGCCAATCCGACCGACTACCCATGATGATGCCGACCGCGACCGTGCTCTTCGTCGCCATCAGGCGATATCGTCGGGGATCAACCTGCTCTCCAGCCAGGCGATCTCGTCCTTCAGCATGAGCTTGCGCTTCTTGAGCCGCTGGAGCTGGATCTGGTCCATCGGTCCCTGGTCGGCCAGCCGAGCGATTACGGTGTCCAGGTCGCGGTGCTCGCTGCGCAGCTCATGCAGCTTTCGCAGCAGCGTATCCCGATCAGTCAACATGAAACTGGCATAGCACGCGCAGCGGCCGTGCCACAGCCGCAAAGGAGCCGACGCCAACATCGCGTGACGGGTTGTCCCTGCCCTTGCCAAGGCACATGTCAACCGGGTTACGATGCTTCGGCCGGAGCAGTTTCCGGTCCAGCCCCGGCGGTCCGGGTCATGGTCCTGGGGGGCGGCCGCTGCGGCAGCAGAACCGCGGAAGGAGGACATATGAGCCTGCAGACCCACCTCGAATCCTTGCGGGAGCGTCATGCGGCGCTGGAGATGCGGATCGCCGATGAAGACCAGCGACCGCGTCCCGACAGCGACACCTTGACGCGCCTGAAGGTCGAGAAGCTGCGGGTGAAAGAGGAGATCGAACGCCTGCGGGCCCAAGAGGTCGCGAGCTGACGCGATCGGGCTAAGCCGCTTCGGTGGCCTCGGGAGCGGGAGGGGGCGGAATTGCCTGTCCCTCCCGGGCCAATCGTTCATTGGCTACGGCGATCGCGGCATTGAGCTCTGTCTGACTGCAAAGACCTAGGATTACCGGATCGCGCGGCTTGATGTTGGCGCTGTTCCAATGAGTCCGGTCGCGCACCTTCTGAATGGTTTCTTTCGTTGTGCCGAGCAGCTTGGCGACCTGCATTTCCGTGAGTTGCGGATAGTTGCGCAACAGGAAGGCGATTGCATCCGGCCGGTCGTTTCGTTTGGCGACGGGTGTGTAGCGTGCGCCGCGCAGGCGCTTGGGGACCGGGAGCGAACTCGGCAGCATCTGCAGCCGGGCGTTCGAGTCGGCCTCACAGCGGCGGATTTCCTGCATCGTGAGCTGCCCGTTGGCGACCGGATCGTAGCCTACGATCCCCTGCGCCACTTCGCCGTCGGCGATTGCCTGGACCTCGAGCGGATGCATGCCGCAAAAATCGGCGATCTGGGTAAAGGTCAAAGCGGTTTTGTCGATCAGCCACACGGCGGTGGCTTTCGGCATCAGCGGGAGGTTCATGGCATTTATCACCTTCAAACCCGCGGGCGGGGGCGCAAAAGGCAGCGCGGGGGCGCTCGCGCGGGAAGAGAGCGGATATGACGCCCGGCCCAAGGTCGGTCAAGGGACGAGATGCTGCTTTTGACGGAGGCATGGCATGGCAATTGAGGAAGACGAGGTTCCCCGCAAGAAGGCCCGGTTGGAACGGCCGGTGCTGGACACCTGGGGGGTGGGCGAATTGCGCGAGTATATCGCCGAGTTGCAGCGGGAGATCGCGCGGGCCGAAGCGGAGATCGCCCGCAAGGAATCACATCGGACTGCGGCCGATTCGTTCTTCCGTCGGAGCTGATCAGGGCAAAAGGAAGGGGCCGGCAGACGCCGGCCCCGGCCTTACATCACCCTTAGCTAGAGCTTACGCCGCTTTCGCCGGGCTGCCCTGCGTGTCATTAGCGACCTGGGGCGCCTGCGGGCCGCCGGTAATCTCGATCCGGCGCGGCTTCAGCGCTTCCGGCACCACCCGCTTCAGGCCCACATGCAGCAGGCCATTCTGCAGGTCCGCGCCCTCGATCACGATATGGTCGGCGAGCACGAAGCGGCGCTCGAACGCGCGGCCGGCGATGCCGCGATAGAGAACCTCCGTCTTCTTGGTCTCGCTCGAGACCCGGCCGGACACTGTAAGCGTGTTTTCCTTCACGACCAGGTCGAGATCCTCGGGCCGGAAGCCGGCCACGGCCATGCTCAGGCGGTAAGTATCCTCGCCGGTCTTCTCGATATTGTAAGGCGGATAGCTCGGCGCGTCGGCTGCCGAAGCGGCGGCGTCCATCAGCCGAGCAAGCCGGTCGAAGCCGATAGCGGTACGAAAAAGGGGTGCGAAGTCATAGGTCACAAGAACCTCCTGCATCAGCAAGGTTGCGATGAAGGCCGCCCACAGGGCCGGCCTGGTTACAGTCCCCCGAAACCCCGACAGGCATTTCGAGCGCCTTCTATCTGGCCCGCGGGCCCCGTTGATTCAAGGCCCAGAAGGCGTGCAAGCCCCTGGAAACGTGCTACTTCTTGAGCCCGAGTCCGGCGAATTTCTTGTTGAACTTCGCAACCTGGCCACCTGAGTCGATGATCCGGTGCTGGCCGGTCCAGGCCGGGTGCGACTTGGGGTCGATGTCCAGCCGGATCGTGTCTCCGGCCTTCCCATAGCATGAGCGGGTGGTGAATTGCGTGCCGTCGGTCATGACGACGGTGACTTCGTGATACTCGGGATGGATGCCCGGCTTCATAGCGGTGACTCCTTCAGGCGCCGCCGATACCGACCGGCCGCGCGCGCCGGGTATTACCGTCAGAAATCGCTGCTCGCAAATTGCGGCCTCATGCCCTGCGTAGAATGACTTTGCTGGTCAGGCAAAGTGGGTTGCGAGCCAGTCGACCGCTCCAGGGGTCATTTTCCAGGCAAAACCGCAATCGCGTACGTAATCGGTGGCTTCGTCAGCGCCGCCCATCGTGATGTAGCCGCTTCTGGAAGGTGCCGGGCGTTTGGTGCCGGCGAGGATAGCGGGCACATGCTGGTTCGCCGATCGGGCTTCCTTCAGCAACTCGAGCGTTGTGGGCTCGTTCGCCCGGCCTTCCCGATAAGCGCGTGTAGAGCCAATAGGGGCTCCCTTCATCGGGATAGGATGCCAATAACGTCTTGACTGCCTCCATGTCGCGAGAAAGCCCCAGAAATGGCCGGCGTATTCCTCGAACCCTTCAGCGCCGAGTGCCCGCTCTCCCGCCTCCAACCCGCGGGCGTAGAGTTCCCGCGCTTCCGTTGCCGTCCTGGCCTCCTGGGCCAGAAGATTGTAGGCATCCGCGCACAGAGGCGAAATGCCGAGTGCCTTGGCAGCAAGGGCAATCCGAGAGCGGGACGTCGGTCGGTCCCAGGCTTCGTACATGACTTGCTGCGCCTCGGTGATCGCTTCGTCATCGCTGCCGCCGCTCATGGACGCAAGCACAGCCTCCAACCCCCTCCAGTCCGACGGGGCTTTGCCGACCGTCGCTTCCTTGCGCTTCGCCGCCTTGCGGCGCGGCTTCTTTGAAACAGGCATGGCTAGCCCGCAATCCGTTCGATTTCCGCCCCACAGGCGGCCAGCTTGCGTTCCACCAACTCGTAGCCACGATCGAGATGATAAACGCGGTTCACCACCGTATCCCCCTCGGCCGCCAGCCCGGCGACGATCAACGATACGGAAGCGCGCAGATCGGTCGCCATCACCGGGGCGCCAGACAGCACCGGTACGCCTCGTACAATCGCCGAGGCACCATGCACGTTGATGCGTGCGCCCATCCGGTTCAGCTCCGGCACATGCATGAAACGGTTCTCAAAAATACTTTCGGTGACCATCGCCGCGCCGTCGGCTACCGCCATCAACGCCATGAACTGCGCCTGCATATCGGTCGGAAAGCCGGGATAGGGTTCGGTCATCGCATCCGCGCCATGCAGCCCGTTGAAGCGCCGCACCAACAGAGCATCCGGCTCCTCGACGATCTCCACGCCGGCCTCACGCAGCGTGCGCACCACCGCGCCGAGGTGCTCGAGCCTCGCATGCCGCAGACGAACCTGGCCGCCGGTGATGGCGGCGGCGCAGGCATATGTGCCGGTTTCGATTCGATCGGGGATAATTGAATGGCGCGTCCCGTGCAACCGCTCCACCCCCTCGATGACAAGCCGGTCGGTGCCGATCCCCTCGATGCGGGCGCCCATTGCCGCAAGGCAGGCGGCCAGATCGCCGATTTCCGGCTCGCGCGCCGCGTTGGTCAGCACAGTCCGGCCATCGGCAAGGGCCGCGGCCATCAGCAGGTTTTCGGTGGCGCCGACCGAGGCGAACGGGAACACGACGGTCGCGCCGCGCAACCGCCCGTGTACCCGCGCATCGATGTAACCGCCGTCCAGCGCGATCTCCGCGCCCATCTGCTCCAGACCCTTCAGGTGGAGATCGACCGGCCGCGTACCGATGGCGCAGCCGCCCGGCAAGGACACGCGCGCCTCACCGGTGCGCGCCAGCAACGGGCCGAGGACCAGCACCGAAGCGCGCATCTTGCGCACGATGTCGTACGGCGCCTCGGTGTCGGTGATCGAGCCGCCAAGCCATAGCCCCCGCCCGTCGTCGCCGGTACGCTCCACCATGATGCCGTGCTGCGCCAACAGGGCTGACATCGTGGCGATGTCGGCCAGCCGCGGCACGTTCTCCAGAACCAGCCGCTCCTCGGTCAGCAGCCCCGCCGCCATTAACGGCAACGCCGCGTTCTTGGCGCCGCCGATAACGATTTCCCCGTCCAACGGCCGTCCGCCGCGGATGCGAATGCGGTCCATTACGCTGGGGCTCCGGTAGGCCCAGGGGGCGCTGCCCCCTTGAAACCCCTGCCAGGGGACGGTCGTCCCCTGGACCCCGTTGAGGGCTTCGCCGCGAAGGGGGCTCGAACGGCGAAGACGTCTCTCACCGCCCTCATAGCCGCGGCAGTGCCACGCCGCGCTGGCGCATGTATTTGCCGGATTTGTCGGCGTAGCTGGTTTCGCAGGGTTCGTTTCCTTGCAGGAACAGGAACTGGCAGATGCCTTCGTTGGCGTGGATTTTTGCCGGCAGGGGCGTGGTGTTGCTGATTTCGATCGTTACCTGGCCTTCCCATTCCGGTTCCAGGGGTGTCACGTTCACGATGATGCCGCAGCGTGCGTAGGTGGATTTACCGAGGCAGACCACCAGGATGTCCCGCGGGATTCGGAAATATTCGATCGTGTGGCCCAGCGCGAAGCTGTTGGGCGGGATGATGCAGGTCTCGGTGCGACGATCGACAAAGCTGGTCGGCGCGAAATTCTTCGGATCGATCACCGCGGAATCGATATTGGTGAAGATCTTGAACTCGTCGGCCACACGGGCGTCGTAGCCGTAACTGGACAGGCCGAAACTGATCACGCCCGGGCGTTTCTCCGCCTCGGCGAATGGCTCGATCATCCCGTGTTCCAGAGCCATGCGGCGAATCCAGCGGTCCGACATGACGGGCATGCGCGCGACTCCGGCGGTCAGCAACGAAGGGCGAATCGTGTATCCAGTGCCGCAGCGGCGGGCAAACGCTTAGTTCTCTGGGACGGGCTTTTGCCGGGCGCGTGCCTGATCCTTACGTTTTTTGAGATTGGCGCGCAGCGCCGCCGCCTCCCGCTGCTGCCGTTCCTGTTTGGGGGGAAGCGGTCCCGTCCCGCGTCGGGGCGGGACCGCTTCCGTCGGGCGGGTCTTCACGTCTTAGGCGGCATAACCTGGCCGCGGATCTCGCCGGCGGGGTGATCCTTGGTGTGGACGTTGATGTACATGTCGCCTGCCATCAATTGCTGCGCCTCGGCGGACGTCAGTGTGGCCGCGCCTTTGATCGGGCTGGAGACGGGCTCGCCTTTCTTGGTCAGCCAGACCTCGACCCCGGCGTTTTTGCCTTGTGGGGCCGGCCCATGGAAATGCGCCATGGTTACGGCGCTGGAGAGCCCGCTGTAGGTGATCGTCCAGGTAATGTGTCGGTTGCTGGGGTTATATGTCAGGTCGGCGGTGCCGCTGCCGGATGTCTGCACTGGCGGCACTTGCTGCGCCCCGGTCAGCGGAACCGAAAACGACATAGGCGCGGCCTGCGCGATGGCGGTTCCGCCAACCCAGGCGAAGCATGTCAGGGCCAGCGCGGCCCGCCGTGATATCGTCGCACGCATTCTCATGTCCTCCGTATGCTGTGTCCCCCGGACAACCTTAAACACGCTTGCTTGGTTCCGCCCAGGGGCAAGGATGGGACCGGGGATCGCCCTTCCCTCGGCCGCTTCGAGGCAGCACAATGGCGCATGTCGCGGCGAAGCCTGGAGATTACGCCGGACCTGATGCTGCGAGCCTATCGTCACGGGCTGTTCCCGATGGCGGAAACGCGGTGGGGGGACCGGCTTTACTGGCTTGATCCGGAGCGTCGCGGCGTGCTGCCGCTGAACCGGTTCCATGTGCCGCGCCGACTGCTCCGTACGGTGATGTCGGGCACGTTCGATGTGGATGTCGATCGCGATTTCGCCGCGACAATTGCCGGGTGCGCGGCGTCTGCTTCGGGGCGCGAGGACACGTGGATCAACCCGCAGATCGAGCAGTTGTTCGGCGAGCTGCACCGTATGGGCTTCGCCCATTCGGTAGAATGCCGGCAGGAGAACCGGCTGGTGGGCGGTCTTTATGGGGTTGCGATCGGCGCGGTGTTTTTCGGCGAGAGTATGTTCAGCATGGCGCGGGATGCATCGAAGGTGGCACTCGTGCATCTGGTTGCGCGACTCAGGTTGGGCGGGTTCCGGCTGTTGGATACGCAATTCGTCACCGCGCATCTGGCGCAGTTCGGTGCCCGGGAGATCCGGCGCGACGACTACAAGCGGTGCCTGGCCGCGGCTGTAGCGGCATCTGCACAGTGGAGCATCGAGCAGAGCCGGGGTGACGTGGCAGGGGAGATAAAAGCCATGGCCCGGCGCTAATGGGAGGGCATATGCGAAACGATCTATGGATGGGTTTGGTGCTGATAGTCGCAGTGGCATTACCGGCGCAGGCGCAGGAACGCCCGTCGGTCCGCCCGCAGCAGGATGTGGCGGTCAGCTATCGCGTGCAGCAGGTGGGACAGCAGGGTGAGGCGGTTGCGCGCACGATCCAGATGTACTGGACTGGCCAGGGCAGCCGGCTGCGACTGGAGGTAGAGGGGCAGCCCGGCTTCGTGTTGGTGGATTTCGCAACCGACCGGACCACGCTGGTAATGCCTGGACAGCATCTCTATGCCGAAATGCCGTTCGATCCGGCGCACGCGCCGGGGCTCGATATCCCGCCTGGCGTTGCGCTGACCAAGGGCGGCGTGGAGAGCGTGGCAGGAGTGAGATGCACCGACTGGACGATGCATGGACCGCAGGGGGGCGGGACCGCATGCATCACCGGTGACGGCGTGTTGTTGCGCGTGCGCGGCGAGGCCGCCAGCCAGCCAAGTGCGCTGGAAGCCTTGTCGGTCGCCTATGGACCACAGCCTGCGGCGCTGTTCACGGTGCCGCCCGGACTGAAAGCGGTCGTCCCACGCTGAGGAAAGATGATTTTGGATTTTGACCTCACCGGCCGTGTTGCACTGGTATCCGGATCCACCGCGGGCATCGGACTCGCGACGGCCAAGGAGCTGGCCTTGCACGGTGCCAAAGTCTGGGTGAACGGCCGGACCCAACAACGGGTGGATGCCGCCATCGCCGAGATCCAAGCCGCCGGCGCCAAAGCCAAGCCGCGCGGCGCGGTGGCTGACCTCGCTACCGTCGCCGGCGTCGAACAGTTGGCACGCCTGCTGCCCTCGCTCGACATTCTGGTGAACAATCTGGGTGGCGTGATCAGCCGCAAGCCGTTCGAGGCGCTGGACGATGGCGACTGGCAGCTTGTGCTGGAGCTCAATCTCCTCAGCGGCGTGCGCCTGACGCGGCAGTACCTGCCCGGGATGCGGACGAAAAACTGGGGGCGGGTGGTGTTTGTGTCGTCCGAATCGGCGCTGCAGATCCCGAGCGAGTTCCCGCATTACGGCGTGGCCAAAGCGGCGGTGATCGCGCTGGCACGCGGCGTGGCGGAGACGCTGGTGGGAACAGGCGTCACGGTGAATTCGGTCCTGCCGGGTCCCACTCTGGCCGAAGGATTCCGGCGACGTATCGCGTCCGAGGGAAGGAGCGTCGAGGAATTCTCGCGCGAGTTCTTCGACAAGTTCCGTCCGACATCACTGATCCGCCGCCTGGCGGCCCCGGAGGAAGTCGCGAACATGATTGTCTATCTCTGCACGCCGGCCGCCTCTGCGACGCATGGCGCGGCACTCAGGGTCGATGGCGGGGTGGTGAAAAGCGCATTCTGACGTTACGCTCGCGCGGCAGCGGTGCCCATCAGGCTGGGAACCTCGACATCGATCTCCAGCGTGGAAATCGGATCGCCGCGATCGAGCTTGATCTGCACCTTGTCTTTCTCCACCGTGACGTGGCGTGCGATCACCGCCAGAATCTCCTCCTGCAGGATCGAGATCAGGTCGGAGCCGCCGACGACCGCGCGCTCATGTGCCAACAAGACCTGCAGGCGTTCGCGCGCCACCGGCGCGGAATCGCGGCGGCGGAAGAGAGTGAGCAGACTCACGCGACGGCCCTCCGTCCGAACAGTTTGCCGATGAAACCGCGCCGCTCGCCGGCCGGTATGCTGACTGTGATCTGCTCGCCCTTGAGGCGTCTGGCCGCTTCGGCATAGGCTCGCGCCGGCGCGGAGCCAGGACTGCTCAAGGTGACCGGAGAACCGAGATTGGAGGCCCGCAGCACGTCCTGGCTTTCCGGGACAATGCCGAGCAGCGGGATCGAGAGGATCTCCAGAACATCCTCAGTCTTCAGCATCTCGCCGCGGGCGGCGCGCCCGGCGTCGTAGCGCGTCAACAGCAGGTGCTTGGGCATCTTCTGGCCGTGCTCGGCCTTTTCGGTCTTCGAGTCGAGCAGGCCAATGATGCGGTCCGAGTCGCGCACCGAGGAGACTTCAGCGTTGGTTACCACCACCGCAGCGTCGGCGTGACGCATCGCCATGGTGGCGCCGCGCTCGATGCCCGCCGGGCTGTCGCAGATCACCCAATCGAACTTGTCGCGCAGCTCCTTGATGACGCGCTCGACCCCTTCCGGAGTCAGCGCTTCCTTGTCGCGGGTCTGAGACGCCGGCAGCAAGGCGAGGTTCTCCAACCGTTTGTCGCGGATCAGCGCTTGCGCCAGCTTGGCGTCGCCCTGCACCACATTGATCAGATCGAAGACGACGCGGCGCTCGGCGCCCATCACGAGGTCGAGGTTGCGCAGCCCAACGTCGAAATCGACCACCACCACGCTGTCCCCGGCTTGCGCCAGGGCAGCGCCGAGGGCGGCTGTCGATGTGGTCTTGCCGACACCGCCCTTGCCGGAAGTCACGACCACCACCTGCGCCATTTTCGTTCCTTTCCCCTCAATCGAGTGCGGCGATCACCATCGAGTCGCCGTCGAGCCAGGCTTGTGTTGCGCGGCCGTGCAGCGCGCGATCCATGTCGTCGGCGGTCTTGTAAACGCCCTCGATCGCCAGCAGCTCGGCTTCCAGTTTGCGGCAGAAGATGCGTGCTCCCTTGTTGCCGGACAGCCCGGCAATCGCGCGACCGCGCAGGGCTCCGTAGATATGGATTGAGCCGCCGGCGACGATCTCCGCGCCCCAGGCGACCGCGCCTATGATGGTGACATCGCCCGATTCGTGCACGATCTGCTGGCCCGAGCGGAGCGGCTGATCGAGAATGAGCGATGTCGGGTCAGCCACCGCCGGTGCGGCCGGCCGGCGCTCCTCGGGCATTTCCAGCGGGCGCCCGCCCTTACCGCTGGCAATTGGCCCGCCCCATTTCTCCACGCCCTGCCAGGACGGATGTGCGCCCTCGGTGCCGATAATGCGTATGCCGCGCTCGGCGAGGCCGCCAATCAGGCCCGCAACATCCGGTTGCTCGCGTGGCAGGGCGGCGAGATCAAGGAGTACCGGGCGGGAGTCGAAAAAGGCAGGCGCCCGCGCAATCTGCGCATCAAGCGCCGCAAGCCAGTCCGCAAGCGGCGGTTCAGGCGCCAGCACCAGCGCCATAAAGGAACGGCCACGGACTCGGAGTGCGGTACGAGAACTCGGATACGGACACCACTCTCGCGTATCCGCGCACGCAATCTCGGTCAATGCGATTTGTGGCTTGCGGACGAGCGGGATTCGTGTCTAGCGATCCGATTCGGTGCGAGCCCAAACGGAGGAAGAACGCATGTCCGAAACCCTGCCGCTGATAGCACAGAGAGGCCCCTACGCGATCGCGGTCGAGGCCGGCAAATCTTACTGGTGGTGCGCCTGTGGGCGCAGCAAAAGCCAGCCGTTTTGCGATGGCTCGCACAAGGGCAGCGGTTTCAGCCCGATCGAGTACAAAGCCGCGGACGCCGGCGACGTTTATTTCTGCGGCTGCAAGCGCACAGGCAGCAAGCCGTGTTGCGACGGCACGCACGAGACGGTGTGACTGCCATGAAGATCGACGACCTTACGCTGACGGTCTTCACCTGGGACGGCATCCCGGCGACCGTTTACCATCAGGGCTCGTTGGCATCCTCCACCTCCAACCTGGGGCTGTTGCGCATCCACACGGATGCCGGTCTTGAGGGGCACGCGTTCCTCGGCTCCGCGAGCAATCCTGCTTCGATGGATGGGCCGCAGCTCATTCGGTCGTTGAAGCCGCTGTTGCTGGGGCAGGACCCGCTGGAGCGCGAGCGCATTCACCAATCGATGCGCCTGCTGACCCGGCTGGTGAGCTACCGCACGGTTGGCGCGGTGGATACAGCGCTGTGGGACTTGGCCGGCAAGATTGCCGGGCTGCCGGTGCATGCGTTGATGGGGACTTATCGCAGGTCGATCATGGCGTATGCGAGTTCGCAGGTGCTGCCGGATATCGCGGCCTATGTGGACCAGGCGCAAAGCTTCAAAGCCGAAGGCTGGCGCGCCTACAAGATCCATCCGCCGCGGGATCCCGAGACCGACATCAAGGTCTGCGAGGCGGTGCGCAAAGCGGTTGGCGACGAGTTCCGGGTGATGCTGGATTCCACCTGGAGCTACAATTACACCGATGCGCTGCGCGTCGGCCGCGCCATCGAGGAGATGGGGTTCTACTGGTACGAGGACCCGATGGCGGATGAGGATATCTACAATTACGTCAAGCTGCGCGACAAGCTCGACATCCCGATCATGGCGACCGAGTTCCCCGCCGGTGGCCTGGACACTTATCCGATCTGGTTGACCGAGCGAGCGACCGACTATCTGCGTGGCGATATTCCGAACAAGGGCGGGCTGACGCCGATGCTGAAGACGGCGCATCTGGCCGAGGCGTTCGGGGTAAAATACGAGATCCATCACAGCGGCAACTCGCTCAACAATTTGGCGAACCTGCATCTCTGCATGGCGCTCAGGAACACCACGATGTTCGAGGTGCTGTTGCCGCATGGTGCGCATAAATACGGCATGGCGCGGGAACTGGAGATCGACCAGGACGGGTTGCTTCCGGCGCCGACGGAGCCCGGGCTGGGGGTGGCGATCGATTTCGGGCTGATCGAGCGGAAGACCGAGGCCGTGTTGCGGTAGGCATTTGAAGCATGCGGCCCCACTCGACACCAAGCGGAAGTCGAGCGCGTGCTGCCGAGCCAGCTTGGGCTAAGCTCGCCGGCATGGAAGCAGCCCGCAGAATGCCGCCCGCCCGGATGTCGGTGGACGAGTTCCTGGCCGGGGACCCTGGCGATGGCCAGGCTTGGCAGCTTGTCGATGGCGAGCCGCAGGCGATGGCGCCGGCCAGCCACACGCACGGGGCGATCCAGGCCCAGCTGGCGCGCCTGATAGGCAATCATCTCGCTGACCGGGCCATGCCATGTCACGTGGTAACGGCGCCAGGGGTGGTGCCCCGGGTCCAGGCCCGTTCGAATGTGCGGGTCCCTGGTCTTGCGGTCACCTGTTCCGAGTATGCGGCGGAAGAGGCCGCGCTGCCCGAGCCGGTGCTGGTGGTCGAAATCCTGTCGCCCAGCAACCATCTCGAGACCTGGTCCAATGTATGGACCTACACAACCCTCCCGAGTGTGCGCGAAATTCTCATCGTGCGCAGCGCCACCGTCGGCATCGAGCTGCTGCGCCGCAGTGCTGACGGCAACTGGCCCGAGCGGCCGGAGCTGATCGAGGACGGAGAAATGTCGTTGGAGAGCATCGGCTTCGGCGTGCCCGTGACTGCCCTGTATCGTACCACACGGCTTGCCCGCAGCGGCTAATCGTCCTTCGCCGCGACGGTACCGGCGGTCGTACCGCCGTCGATCACGATCGTTTGTCCGGTAACAAAACTGCCGGCCGGCGACGCCAGGAACACCGCCGCGCCGGCGATCTCGTCCGGCTCCCCGATCCGTTGCAGCGGGGTGTCCCTGGTGCGCTTGCGGTAAAGGTCCGGGTTTTCCCACAACGCGCGGGCAAAATCGGTACGAATCAGACCGGGCGCAATCGCGTTGGCGCGGATGTTCTGCGGCCCCCATTCGACGCAGATGTTGCGCGCCAGTTGCATGTCGGCCGCCTTGGAAATGGCATACAGGCCGAGCTGCGCCGAGCCGCGCAGCCCACCGATCGAGGAGATGATGATCACCGAGCCGCCGCCGCGCTCGGCCATCTGCGGCAGCACCATATTAGCCAGCCAGAAATTGCTGCGGACATTCGCTCCCATGATGCGTTCATAGACATCGTCGGAAGCGCCGGCGGCGGGGCCAAGATACGGGTTTACCGCCGCGTTGCACACCAGCACGTCGATGCCGCCCCAGTGCGCGATGGTGCGGTCCACCAGCGCCTGCAGCTCCTCCTTCCGCGCAATGTGGCAGGGGACGACGATCGCCTGCCCGTTGCGCGCGCGAATGCCGGCCGCCACCGTCTCGCAGGCATCCGCTTTGCGGCTCGAGATCACAACCTTCGCACCATGTTCCGCCATGCGTTCGGCGATGGCGCGGCCGATCCCCTTGCTGGAGCCGGTGATAATGGCAACCTTGCCGGTGAGATCGAATAGCGACATGCGTCGTGCTCCGCCACGATGGATCGCGTGGCCGACTATGCGGACCCATCATGCGGCGTCAATCGAGCGCCGCGGATCAGTCTTCCAGCTTGAACCCCGCTTTGATCGTCACTTGGTAACTGGCGACCTCGCCGTCCTCGATCCGGCCACGAAGCTGCGTCACCTCGAACCAGCCGAGCTGACGGACGCTCTGGCCGGCTTTGGCGATCGCGCCCTTGATCGCGCTGCTGATGCTTTCCTCCGACGTGCCGACGAGCTCGATCACTTTGAACACGCTGTCCGGCATGGATCGCCTCCCGTGTTGGATGCGGCCCCTTATCGAGGGCCGGTGGAACGATAATCCGCTTCAGGTCGTGTCTGCCACTCTGGCGATCAGCCCGGCATGACGATACGCCGGCCGACGCCGTGCGGCAGCCGCAAAGCCGTATGAGCGCGTGTCGCGGCCTGTAGTGCCTCAAGTCTGTCCGGCGGGAATGGCGCGGTGCGCCGCGTGGCCATGTCAATATGCAGGCACATGATTTCCTGCGCGGCCACGCGTGCCTGGCTCCCGCTCCGGAACATCTCATGGAACAGGTGCAGCCGCTTCGCGTCGGCACCCAGCAGCCGGGTCGTCACGCGGAGCACTTCTCCCTCCAGGACCTCCTGCTCATAAAGCGTATGCGTCTCCACCACGAAGGACGAGTTGCCGCTGCGCACGCGGTATGCCGCCCCGATGTCCAGCGCATCGAATGCCACGTCCGTCGCATGGTCGAAGATCATGACGTAATAAGCCAGGTTCATATGGCCGTTGGCGTCGATCCAATCGGGCCGAACCGTCTCCTGATGTTGCGGCAGATCCATGGTGGCGAGCTTGTTGACCCCGCGGCACTCGGTCAAGTTGACCGCATGCCCCCGCCGCCTTCCGACCGCGCCGACGGCCTGCCCCCGGCGGCACGCCGACGCGCCATGGCGACCATTGCCATCGCGGTCGCCATGTCGGTGCTCAATTCGGCGATCGCCAATATTGCGCTGCCGACCATCGCCGGCGAATTGGGAGCCACACCGGCGGCATCGATCTGGGTCGTCAATGCCTATCAGCTCGCCGTAACGGTGTCGCTGCTGCCGCTTGCATCGTTGGGCGACATCATCGGGTATCGGCGTGTCTATTGGGTCGGACTCGCGGTGTTTACCGCGGCCTCGCTCGGCTGCGCGTTGTCGCACTCGCTGCCGATGCTCGTGGTTGCGCGCGTTATCCAGGGCTTCGGCGGCGCCGGAATCATGAGCGTCAACACGGCGCTGGTGCGTTTCATCTTTCCCCGTTCGATGCTCGGCCGCGGGGTCGGCTTCAATGCATTCGTCGTCGCGGTCTCGTCCGCCACCGGACCCACGGTCGCGGCCGCGATCCTGTCGGTGGCGAGCTGGCATTGGCTGTTCGCGGTCAATGTGCCGCTGGGGATCGTCGCGCTCTGGTTCGCCGCTCGCGTGCTGCCGGCAACGCCGCGCTCGGGTCACCGTTTCGATCTGCCGGGCGCCGCGCTGAACGCCGCGACATTGGGCCTGCTGATGATCGGCGTGGACGGGCTGGGCAGCGAACGGCCCGGTTGGGCGGCGGCGGAACTTGCCGGGGCGGCGCTGATCGGCGCGGCGTTCATCAACCGCGAGCGCGCGATGACGGCGCCGATGCTGCCGGTGGACCTGTTCCGCCGGCCGGTTTTCGCGCTGTCGGTCGGCACCTCGATCTGTTCTTTCACCGCGCAGACGCTCGCTTATGTGGCACTGCCTTTCCTGTTCGAGGACGTGGGCCATCTTTCGCAGATCGTGACCGGCCTGCTGATTACGCCCTGGCCCGCTATCGTGGTCTTCGTGGCACCGGTGGCAGGGCGGCTCTCCGACCGATCGTCGCCGGGGCTGCTGGGCGCGGCGGGGCTGGCGGTGATGACGGTTGGGATGACGCTGCTGCTGACGATGCCGGCGCATGCCGGTTGGGCGGACGTTGCGTGGCGCATGGCGATATCGGGGTTCGGTTTCGGGTTCTTTCAATCGCCGAACAACCGGCTGCTGCTTGGCGCCGCGCCGCCGGAACGCAGCGGCGGTGCCAGCGGCATGCTCTCCACCGCGCGGCTTCTGGGGCAGACCAACGGAAGCGCGCTGGTCGCACTGAGTTTCGGACTGTCGGCGGCAGCGGGCAGCGGGATCGGCGGCGGCGTGCGGCTTGCTTTGCTCATCGGCGTGGCGGCGGCGGCCGCGGCAACGATGATCAGCCTGCTGCGTCTGCGACAGCTTCGCCCGGCAGCCTGATGGACGATGCGCGGCCCGTATTAGTGTGGGACTGGCCGGTGCGGGCGTTTCATTGGCTGACCGTGATCCTCGTCGCGGTGTGTTACGTGACGTGGCGGGCGAACTGGATGGACTGGCACGCCTGGGCGGGTGAGGCGCTGCTCGCGCTGGTGTTGTTTCGCCTGCTTTGGGGCGTGTTCGGCAGCGACACCGCCCGGTTTGCCCGGTTCGTGGCACGACCTGGAAGGGCTCTGCATCACCTTGCGCGGCTGTTTCGTCGCGAGCCTGATATCGGGATAGGTCACAATGCTGCCGGCGGGTGGATGGTGCTGCTGTTGCTGGCGCTGCTGCTGGGGCAGACGCTGACGGGTATTTACGTCAACAACGATATTGCCGATGCGGGGCCATTCACGGATATAACACCCGCGGCGGTCGCCAATGCGATTTCCGACCTGCACGGCATCCTATGGAACGCGTTGCTGGCGGCAGTGGCCCTGCATGTCCTGACAATTGCGGTTTATGCCTTGGCGAAACGGCATGACCTGCTGCGTCCGATGCTGACCGGGCGCAAGCGTCTGCCCGCTTATATCCCGGGGCCCCGGATGAAGGCCACCGGGACGGCGGTAGTGCTGCTGGTTCTTGCCGCCTTGCTGGCAACCGCGATTGCGACGGAGCTATGATTGCGGCGCCTCGTCCAGGCGAACCACGACCCCGGCGAGTTCCGGACGCGGCGGACGGTAGCGGCGCATCACTTCCGGGTCATGGCCAGGGACGACATGCGCCGGCGTCGGTGCGGCGGCGCGGAGCAGCTCGAAGCCTTCCAGCATGCCGCCGACATGGAAGGCGGTGGTGAAGGGCCGCTCAGTCTCCATGTTCTCGTAGAAATGGGTCACGTCCGACGCGACGACCACCCAGCCGCGCCTGGTGTGCACGCGGACGAACTGTAGTCCCGCCGAGTGACCGGGTGCCGGATGCAGGGTGATGCCGGGGGCCAGCTCATGAGGTCCGTTGTGCAGACGCACGCGTCGCGCGTAGTTCAGCCGGACGATCCCGACCACGTCGTCCACCTCGAAGGAATGGGCGAGCCACTGGTAACGCATGTAGCGGCCAACTGCATAATGCAGTTCAGGTTCCTGCAGGTGAAAGCGCGCGCGTGGGAAGCGGTGGAAATTGCCGACATGATCGTAGTGGAGGTGCGTCAGCACGACATCTTCCACAGCCTCGGCTTGCACGCCGACCAGCCCAAGCCCCTCGATCGGGCAGCGCAGGAAGTCACGCTTGCGCTTGCGTGCAACCTCTTCGGTGAAGCCGGCGTCGATGACCACGGCGCGATCATCGCCGACGGCGACCCAGACGAAATAGTCCATCGGCATGGGCGCGTCATGCGGATCGCCGCCGATGAAGTGATCGGCGCGGCGCCCATCCCGCGTGGCGTAGCGGATCGCGAACAGCTCGTAGTGCGGTATCTCACTCACGATGGCTCCCCTCGATAATGTATGATATCATGCGCCAGACATAGCAAGCTTCATGACACGGCAGGTTCCTGCGAACGAGTGGAGAAAGCCATGGGGCGCGTGCTCCTCGTTTTGATGCTGATTGCCGGGGCCATAGGATCGGCCGGCGCTGAAGATTTTTTGGGGACACAAGCTGCCGGACCAGCCGGGCCAGTTTATCTTCGGCTATGGCTCACTGATCAACACGGCATCACGCAATTCAACAGCGGGTGAACGGATCACCGCCATTCCTGTGCGTGTCTCCCCTGGTTTCGGCTATATCCGGTGTTGGAACGACCGTGCTCGGTCGGGGTTTACCGCCCTGGGATTGCGGCCGGCCGGCCCCGGCGAAAGCGCGATGACGATCAACGGGGTCGTCTATCCGATCGAAGGTCACGATCTGTCCGCATTCGATGCCCCAGAGAAGGGTTACATCCGCATCGAAATTCCCCATGCGGATATCGAGGCAGTGTCCTGGCAGGACCTGCCGGCACAAGGTAGAATATGGGTCTATATCCCGGCGCGCCCTGGGGAAGCGCCCGGTGTCGATCTGCCATCCCCTGATGCGGAATATCCGCTGCTGCAATCGTACATCGACGTTCTGATCGAGGGTGGCCTGCAATACGGACCGGATTTCGCCCGGGAGATCATCGAAACGACCGAGGGCTGGAGCAAATACTGGTTGAATGATCGCCCCCTGGCGCGCCGTCCATGGGTCTTCGACAGGAGCTACAAAGCCGTGGATGGCCTACTCTCCTCCTATGCTCCGCACTTCGCGGACCGTGAGTTGCCGGAGGATTATGCAGCTAAAGTATTGTTGCCAAAAAACGCTGAGGCGCTGTTCACCGACCAGATAACACCGTGTTCGTCACGGCACGCAAGACGGGCAGCACCTCATCGCCAAACCAAGGGTTCCGCCGTTCCCACGCGGTGGTCCGCCACGACGGATGGGGCAGGGGGAAGAACACCGGCAGGAAGTCGCGAAACCGCTGAACACGCTCGGTCATCGTGCCCGGTCCCAGCGCATCTATTTGTGCGTAACTCCCGACCAACAGCGTCAGTCGGATTGCCGGCATCAGAGCCAGCAACCGTCGGCGCCAGAGCGTGGTACATTCCGGGCGCGGCGGCGCATCTCCGCCGTTCGGCAGCCGCCCAGGGTAGCAAAATCCCATGGGAACGATCGCGATCATGCGCTCATCGTAGAATGTATCACGCGCCATCTGGAGCCATTGCCGCAGCCGGTCGCCGGAGGGGTCGTTCCAGGGAATACCGGTTTCATGCACCTTGGTCCCCGGTGCCTGCCCGGCAACCAGCAACCGCGCCGTTGCGGACACACGGAAGACCGGGCGTGGACCAAGCGGCAGGTCGGTGCAGGCATGGCAGCGGCGGATCTCGGTCGCCAACCGCTCCAGCCGTGCTTCGGTCAGGCGAATCCCCCGCCCCTCGTCAGGCGACGATCCCCCGACGGCGCAGCTCGGAGACCACAACCTCAGCCAGCACCGCCGGCGGCGCCTCCAGCGTTTGCAACCTGATCTCAGGGTCGAGCGGCTCCTCATACGGTGCATCCACGCCGGTGAAGTTGCGTATCTGCCCGGCGTCGGCCCGCTGATACAGGCCTTTCGGATCGCGCCGGCGGCACTCATCGACCGGCGTATCGACAAATATCTCCAGGAACTCGCCTTCTTCGACGCAGTCCCGCGCCAGCATGCGCTCCGCGCGATAGGGCGAGATGAAGGAGATCAGTACGACCAGTCCGGCTTCGACGAACAGCTTGGCTACCTCAGCCACGCGGCGGATGTTTTCAACCCGGTCGGCCTCGCTGAACCCGAGATCGCGGTTCAGCCCATGCCGCACATTGTCGCCATCCAGGATCATGGTGTGGCGGCCTTCGGCATGTAGGCGCTTCTCCACCAGATTGGCGATGGTGGATTTTCCGGCGCCGGACAGGCCGGTGAACCACAAGACGGCGGGACGCTGGTGATTCAGCGCGGCGCGCGCCGACTTGTCCACATCGAGATGGTGCCAATAGATCGCGCTACGCCCGGAGAGAACCTCCGCGATCATGCCGGCGCCCACCGTAGCGCGGGTGAGCCGGTCGATCAGGATGAAGCCGCCCAGGTCGCGGCTCTGCGTGTAGCGCTCGCACACGATCGGGCGCGACAGCGACACCGTCACGGTGCCGATCTCGTTCAGATGCAGCTCGCGCACCGGCTCTTCGGCCAGTGTATCCATATCCAACCGGCTGACGATCTCCGTCACGGTACCGACCAGCAGACTGCTGCCCAGCATCAGCAGATAGGCGCGGCCGCGGAACAGCGGCGTGTCGTCCATCCACACGACGCGGGCGCTGATCAGGTCGGCGATCTCCGGCGCCGGCGTCGCGGCGAGCACGTCGCCGCGGGAGACATCGATTTCCTTGTCCAGCACGAGTGTGACGGCCTGGCCGGGCGCGGCTTCCTCGAGATCGCCGTCCATGGTGACGATCCGTGCAACCCGCGCCTCAGTCCGTGCCGCCGCGTTCACCACCGGGCTGCCGAGCCGCAAGGGGCCGCCGCAGATCGTGCCGGCATAGCCACGGAAACTGTGGTCCGGGCGGCTGACGAGCTGCACCGGCATGCGGAACGGCCGGTTGCGGCTGTAAGAACCGGGCTCCGCGTCCTCGAGCGCGGCCAGGAGAGCCGGTCCCGAATACCATGGAATGCGGATGCTGGAGGCGGTGACGTTGTCGCCGTCGCGCGCGCAGACCGGGATGGCGGTCACGGCGATGTCGCCGAGTTTTTCGGCCAGCGCGGCAAAGTCTCCGACGATGCTATCGAACACCGCCTGGTCGAAGCCGACCAGATCCATCTTGTTCACCGCCAGCACGACCTGACGGATCCCGAGCATCGCGGCGATGGCGGCGTGCCGGCGCGTCTGCACCAGCACGCCCTTGCGGGCATCGATCAGCAACACCGCGAGGTCGGCGAGCGACGCGCCGGTGACCATGTTGCGCGTGTATTGCTGATGCCCCGGCGTATCTGCGAGGATGAAGCGCCGGCGCGTCGTTTCGAAATAGCGGTACGCCACGTCGATGGTGACACCTTGCTCGCGCTCGGCGGCGAGGCCATCGACCAGTAACGCGTAATCAACCCCGTTCTCCACCGTTCCGAAGCGGCGGCTGTCGCGTTCCAGCACCCCCATGACGTCATCTGGGATGGAGCCGCATTCGAACAGCAGACGGCCAATCAGCGTCGATTTGCCGTCATCGACGCTGCCGCAGGTCAGGACGCGAAGGAGCGAGTCGGGCATCAGAAATACCCCTCACGCTTCTTCTTTTCCATTGATGCGTCCTGGTCGAAATCGATCAGCCGCCCGGCACGTTCGGACATCCGAGTGCTGCGCATCTCGGCAACGATATCCTCGATGCTGGCTGCCTCCGAGAGCACCGCGGCGCTGAGCGGATAACATCCGAGAGAGCGAAAACGAACCATGCGCGGCGCGGGCTGCTCGCCGGGACGGAAATGCATACGTTCGTCGTCAACAACGATCAGCGCACCATCACGCTCCACGGTCGGACGAACGGCTGCGAAGTAGAGCGGCACGACGTCGATGCCTTCGTACAGGATGTAAGTCCAGACATCGAGCTCGGTCCAGTTCGAGAGCGGAAAGACACGCAGCGTCTCGCCCGGCGCGAGCTGACCGTTATAGCGGGTCCAGAGTTCGGGCCGCTGCCGCTTGGGATCCCAGCTATGCCCGGGCCCGCGCACCGAAAACACCCGCTCCTTGGCGCGCGAGCGTTCCTCGTCGCGGCGGGCGCCGCCGATTGCACAATCGTACTTGCCGTCCGTGAGCGCCTGTTTCAGCGCATCGGTCTTCATGATCTGCGTATAGACGCCGCTGTCGTAGTCGAACGGGTTGACGTTCTGCCGGACCCCGTCCTGGTTGGTGTGCACGCGGAGTTCGAGCGCGAAGCGCTTGGCCGTCGCGTCGCGAAACGTGATCATGTCACGGAATTTCCACGTCGTATCGACATGCAGCAGCGGGAAAGGCGGCCGGCCCGGATAGAATGCCTTGCGCGCGAGATGCAGGAGGACCGAGGAATCCTTGCCGATCGAATAGAGCATGACCGGCCGCTCGGATTGCGCCGCAACCTCACGAAGAATATGGATGCTCTCCGCTTCGAGAATGGAAAGATGCGCCGGACGGTCAGCCCGTTCGGCCTGTCCTGGTATCATCGCGTTCGATCGCATGCGTCGTACCTTTGTCAGCAGTCCGACAACCGGGCGCCTGTCCGCGGCACCCGGCAGCCCCGAGCGGCCCTTCAGGAAGAAGCAACGACAAACTCGCAGGCGATCCGCTCCGCCAGAGGTCCGGGACGCTGGCCCTGTCTGGCGCCCGCTGTAATCGAAGGATTTCCGCCTCGCAACCGAAAACCGTTTCCCCAACTGCTCGGCGCTGCGCCATCCTGGCATCCCTGACATTACGCATGGGAGGGTTAATGCATTCCCGCCATCCGCCGCCGCGTGCTCGCTGTTTCGGCTACACCGGAGTCGTCCGGGTCAACGGAATTCCCATCCGGGATACCGTCCCATGCTGATCGCGCACCTGACCGACCTGCATGTCCGCCCGGCGGGGAAATCCGCCAACCGCGTGGTCGAGACCAACATGCTGACCGAGCGGGCCCTGCGTGCGGTGGCGGATTTTCAGCCGCGGCCGGACCTGGTCGTGATCACCGGCGACCTGACCGAATGCGGGCTCGATGCCGAATACGCCAATCTCGCACGGATGGTACGGCAGCATCTGCCGATGCCGGTCTTCGTCATCCCCGGCAACCACGACCGCCGCGAGGCCTTACGGGAAGGCCTGAGCCATCTTCCGGGTGTCACCGCCGATCCGCATTTCGTGCAATACGCAGTCGAGGACTATCCGGTGCGCCTCGTGCTGCTGGACACGCTCGTTCCCGGGGCCGGACACGGCGAGCTTTGTACCGAACGCCTGCAGTTCCTCGACCGAACGCTGTCCGCTGCGCCGGACAAACCCACCATCGTGGCGATGCATCATCCGCCGTTCGCCTGCGGTATCGCCCATATGGACCGGATCAATCTGCGCGACGCGGGCGCGTTCGCCCAGGTGATCGGTCGCCACAACCAGGTGGAGCGGATCATCTGCGGCCACCACCACCGCCCGATCGTGACCCGGGTGGCGCACGCGATCGCTTCGATCGCCCCTTCCGTGGCGCATCAGGTGGAAATGACGTTCGACCCGCTCGATCCCGGCGCCTTCGTCCTGGAGCCGCCCGCCTTTCAAATTTACCGCTGGACGCTAGACGATGGGCTGGTCTCACACCTTCTCTATGTCGAGCGGTTTCCGGGGCCGTTCCCGTTCATCAATGAGCCCGAATACCCGGGCGGCCGCTGTTGATTTGCAGGGTGGAGACCGCGTGTAGCGGGAATTGCCTTGCCTTCGCACAACCAAAGGGTGTATATAAGGGTGCATGACGCCCTCCAGCATTCTGGCCGGTGCGTATGCTCAGTTTGGGACCCCCCTGCTGGTGGTAGCCGGGCTCGTCCTCGTCTGGTCCGCGACTGGGCGTGGCGGTCACGGCGAAGCCTCGGCTGATCAGGAGGCTCCTGTGACCACGTCGCCGCCGGCCCCTGTGACGCTCCGACAGAGCGCCGGCAGCATGGCTTTGGCTGTGGAGCAGGAGGCACGGTCTGTCCTGCAAGAGCTCTCCCCTGCTGCCCGGGAAGGACTTGTCCGCCTCGAGATCGCTGTCCAGTCAGGTTTGGAGGTACGTGCTGACCCGCGCGTGTACCGCGACGTGCTCGCCGGCCTGCTGCGTCACGCGATCGCGCAGGCGCCGGGGGGTCGCGTCCTGCTGACCGCGGCGCGGCACGGTGGCCGGGTGCAGGTTGCGGTGGTGGACGACGGTGCCGGGTCCGATCCTCGCGCGCAACAGAGCAGCCTGCGCGACTCGGAGCGGCTGATCGCGCTCCAGGGCGGCACGCTGGAAATCAACAGCCGGCCTGGCGAGGGCACGACCGTCGTGGCGCGCTGGCCGGACTTCCAGGGCGAGAGAAAAGTATCAGCAAGGGCAGAACCAGCAGGCCAGGCCGTGCCGGACCTGGCCCGGGCGGAGACCGCCGTTCCCCATTAATTCGGCCCATGGATCCGCCGGGCGCCAATCCCTGAGCCGGGCCGTCCTCAGCTTTCGCGGAACAGGTTCAGCGCGACATCGACCACATCGAGATTGCGCAGCGTCCGGCCGGCGGGCAGGTCGATCGGCCGTTTGAGGGATCATCGGCACCTCCTGTTCGGTGATGCCGCCATGAGCGCAGCGGCTCGGTAAGCTCGGGCCGCGCTGGTGCCGAGCACCTTCTCGCGCGTGGAAATCACGTCATCATCACTTCCTGTTCCGTGGCGCGATCATAAAAATAATTGCCGCTAATGCCGTGCACGGCGGGCGGTGTGCCGGTAACGATGGAGATGTTGTTGGGATTGGCGAAGCTCGGGACAACAGAGAACGCACGTTCGTTGGTCCCGGTCCGCATCAACCGGTCCAGGTTCGGCGCCAGGCAGGCGGCTATCGCCGCTTCGATGTAGCCGGGCTCCGAGCCGTCGATGCAGACGGCCACGGTGGGGGGCTCGCGGAAACTGTCGGCCATTCACGGCACCTGCCGCTGACCCGTGGCCTCCTCGGTCATAGTGCGCTCCGTAGCCACCATTGACGACAAAGATGATGACATCATGCATTGCGCCGCGCCCACTCCGCCGGACTGAAAGCGTCACGACGGCGTGAGTTTGCCGCTGCTGTGAGCTGCATCACTGTCCGCTCATACCGATGCGGCTAGGTTGCGCCGGCCGTTGCAAGGTTCGAGTGATGTCCGACTAAATGGGGCAATCTCTCTCGACGACCGGCACGGGGCACCTCATGAGGAGCCCCGTGACGGCTCGCGTCACGGCTCCGTGAGGCGTTCTTATTTGCCGCAGGCGTTGTCATCACGCAGGCGCTGCGTTAGCACCCGACACGCGCCAAAACATGACGCCTAGGGAGGTAAACCATGGTCCACAGGGTGACACGCCGCACATTACTCGGCGCAGCCGGGGCGAGCGCAGCCGGCATCAGCCTGCTGTCGCGCCCGGCACTGGCGCAGGGCAAGAAGCACAAGATCGCGCTGTCCAACTCCTACATCGGCAACAAGTGGCGCATCGAGATGGAGAACGTCTTCAAGGCGGCGCTGCAGATGGAGCCGTTCAAATCGCAGGTGGATGGAAGCTGGTTCAATTCCGGCAACGACGTGAGCAAGCAGAGCCAGCAGTTGACCAACCTGATCGCCGAAAGGGTGGACGCCATCATCATCAACGCGGCGTCGCCGACCGGCCTGAACGGCATCCTGAACCAGGCGGCCTCGCGCGGCATCCTGGTGGTGTCATTCGACAATATCGTCACCACGCCGAAGGCGCTGAAGGTCAACACCGACCAGGTGAAATTCGGCGAGACACTGGCCGATTTCCTGGCCAAAAAGCTCAGCGGCAAGGGTAACGTGATCATGGTGACCGGCGTTGCCGGTACCTCGGTTGATCAGGACCGCAACAAGGGCGCGGACAATGTCTGGGCGAAGAACCCCGGCATCAAGGTGGTCAGCCGCTATACCGGGATGTGGGACTCGTCGGTCGCGGAACGCAACACGGCCTCCGTGCTCAATTCGCTGCCGCAGATCGACGGCATCTGGTGCCAGGGCGGCACGGACGGCGTGCTGAAGGCCTTCATCGCCGCCAACCGCCCGCTGCCGCCGACCGCCGGCGAAGCCGAGAACGGGTTCCGCAAATTCATGACCGGTTATGAGGGACACAAGGTGGATGGCATCTCGATCGGCCAGCCGCCGTTCCTTTCGGTGGTGTCGCTTGAACTCGCGCGCCGCATCCTGAACAACGAATATTCGAAGAAGGACATCACCATCCCGTTCCCCTACGTGACGGACGCAACCGTGAAGGTGGGCGAGACCGTATTTCCCGACCTGCCGGACAGCTTCTTCGCCGACTTCACCGATTCCGGCCCCGACGCCGTGGTGGTGCTGTGCGAGCAGGCCGCGCTCGACGGCAAGCCCTGCGGGGATACGTTGAAGGTCAACCTGCCGTCTGCATGACGCATCCGGTAAAACCCGGCGCCCTGACAGTCGAGGGCGTCGGGGTTTCGAAATCCTTCGGCGGTGTGCACGCGCTGGACAATGCGTCGTTTTCAGCGGCTGCCGGCGAAGTGCACGCGCTTGTGGGCGAGAACGGCGCCGGCAAGAGCACGATGATCAAGGTGCTAGGCGGACGGCTGCAGCCGGATTCCGGCAGCATTCGCCTCAAGGGCGCCGAGATTCGCCTGAATGGACCGGAACAGGCGCACGGGATCGGCGCCTGGACCGTGTTTCAGGAGCTGATGCTGTTTCCCGGCATGACAGTCGCCGAAAATCTGCTGCTTGGGCGGGAACCACGACGGTTCGGCGCGATCAGTCACCGACGCATGGGGATCGAGGCCGAAGCGCTGCTGGCCGGCATGGGAATTACGCATATCGACCCGTTGGCCCTGGTGGAGGACATCTCGTTAGCGCAGCGCCAGATCGTCGAGATCGTGCGCGCCCTGTCGCACGAGCCGGATATCCTGTTTCTCGACGAACCGACCTCGTCCCTTGTGGAACGCGAGGTGGCATGGCTGTTCGACCGCGTGCGCAGCTTGCGCGATGCCGGCGCGTGCGTGGTGTTCACCTCGCATCGTTGGAACGAAGTGCGCAGCATCGCCGACCGCATCACCGTGTTTCGCAACGGCCGCGATGTCGGCACGTTCACCGAGCTCGACGAACGCGAAGCGGTCACCCTGATGACCGGGCAGCGGCTGGAGACGCTGTTCCCGCCGCGCCCAGCTGCGCCGGCCGGTGCCGCTGTGCTGGAGGTGCGGGACCTGTCGGGGCCGCGCCTCGACCGGGTAAGCCTGAGCCTGCATGGCGGCGAGATACTCGGCATTGGCGGCTTGGCCGGGCAGGGACACCGAGAGCTGTTCATGGTGCTTTTCGGCGCGGCGCGGGCGAGCGGGGGACGCGTAACGCTGGGGGGCCGGCCGCTACGCATCCGCAGCCCGCGCGAGGCAAAGCGGCGGGACGTGGGCCTCGCTTTCGTGCCGGAGGACCGCAAGACCGAAGGGCTGCTGCTCGGCATGAGCGTACGGGACAATCTGACGTTGTCGATCCTTGATCGCATCTCCGGAGCCGGCGTACTGCGCCCTGGCGCCGAACGACGCGCGGCCCAGGAGATGGCACGTCAGCTCGATGTGCGCACCGCCAGCATCAACAACCCGGTGGGAGCGCTCTCCGGCGGCAACCAGCAGAAGGTGTTGCTCGGGCGCTGGCTGTTGGCGGAGCCGCGCATCCTGCTGTTCTATGACGTGACGCGCGGCGTCGATGTGGCGACCAAGCACGAGATCTATCAGCTCATGACACGGCTGGCCGGCGAGGGACGCGCCATCCTCTTCTATTCCAGCGATGCGGAGGAACTCGCGGAACTCTCGCACCGTGTGCTGGTGATGCGCGATGGCCGCATCGCCGCCGAGCTGACCGCGCCGGGGATTACCGCCGAGCAGATCGTCGCTGCCGCTATTCATGAGCGCATCGCTGCCTGACGCACCGCAGTTGACGGCAGCGCGCCGGCCGCATCGTGCGCCCCGCTGGGCGCATCTGGCGGCACAGAATATCGGGCTGGAACTCGCGGTCTTTCTGCTGATTGCGTGCGTGATCGGCTATTGCGCGGTGTTCTATGCACAACAGCAACGGCTGCCCGGCGGGTTCGAGGTCACCTCGACGGTGAACAACACCATGCCGCTGGTGCTCGCCGGCATGGCGCAGACCCTGGTGGTGCTGACGCGCGGCATCGACCTGTCGGTGGGCGGCATCATCGATCTGACCAATGCCACGGCCGCCATCACCCTGGGCGGATCGGCAGGAAGCATGGTGCTGTGGTCGATCCTGGTGCTGCTGATCGGCGCGGCCTGCGGGTTGGTGAACGGGTTGCTCGTCGGGATCGGGCGGCTGCAACCGATCCTGGTGACGCTGGCAACGCTGTCGATCTATCAGGGGCTCGCCATTCGCGTGCTGCCGCAGCCGGGCGGACAGGTGCCGGATGTCTATACGGCGGTGCTGGCCAATACGGGCGCGCCTTGGTCGCTGCTCTATGTCATTGCCCTGGGGGTCGGCTGGTCGGTGTTCCGCCGCATCCGGCTGGGCGTGGCGATCTATGCGATCGGCAACGATCCGCAAGCGGCACAGGCAAATGGTATCGCCGCACGCCGGTCGATCATTCTGGCCTATGTGCTGGCCGGCGTGCTGTCGGCGGCCGGCGGTTTGTTTCTGGCTGCCAGCGCGACGGCGGGGGATGCGACGACGGGCAACGGGTTTACACTGACTTCGATCGTCGCCGTCGTGCTGGGCGGCGTCAGCCTGTTCGGCGGACGCGGCAGCGCGGTGGGCGCGATCATGGGAGCTTTCGTTATCAATATGATCGTCAACATCCTGTTCTTCGCCCATATCGACCCGCTGTACCAGGCATTCTATGAGGGGTTGTTCCTGGTCGTGGCGGTGCTGGCGGCGAACGGGATCGGCCGCGCCGTGCGGGGTTATCGCTGATGCGGTTTGCGCGCGTGCTGCTGATCGGGATTGCCTCGCTGGTGGCGTTGGCGGTGATCGCTGCGGCGATCTTCGTCGCCACCTTCAGTGCCGATCACTATAAGCCGCGGATCGTCGCCGCGGTGAAAGCGGCCACCGGACGGGATGTGGCGCTGAACGGCCCGATCGGGCTGACCTTCTCGCTGCATCCCACAATCGAGGCGCAGGACGTGACGCTGGACAACCCGCCTGGGTTTTCGCGGCCGCAAATGGCGACGATCCAGGCCATCGATCTGCAACTTGCGTTGCTGCCGCTGATCCACCGTCGGGTCGAGATCGACCGGCTGGTGCTGGTGAAACCAGACATCCTGCTGGAGCGGACGGCGCAGGGCGCGGTCAACTGGACGCTCACTCCCCCGCCGCGCCCTGCGGCGCCAGTCACGGCCCCGCAAGCAGAGGCGCAGGCGAGACAGACACGTGCTTTCGTCGCGTTGCGCGATGTGCGGGTGGAAAACGGCCGTCTGGCCTATCGCGACGACCGCACCGGGCATATCGCCGCGGTCGAGATCCGACAACTCTCGGCAAAGGAGGACTCGTCGGAAGCACCGTTGCACCTGACTGCTGATGCGGTGGTCAACGGGCTCCCGTTCACGCTGAGCGCCGACACCGGTTCGCTCGCTTCGCTGCAAACGGGCGAGCAGCCTTGGCCAGTCAAGGGGACTGTCACCGCGGCCGGGGCGACCGCACATGCGGAAGGGCAGATCGCGCAGCCGCTGGCCGGGCGTGGCTATGCGCTGTCGCTGGCAGCGACGGTGCCCGACCTCGCGGTGCTGGCGCCGTTCGCGCCGAATGCCAAACTGCCGCCGCTGCATGACGTATCGTTCTCGGCGAAGGTCGCTGATTCCGGCGGGCCGATTCCGAATGTAACCGATCTTGTGCTGCATGCTGGGGTGTCGGACCTGAGCTCGGTGACCGCCGGGCTGAAGCTGGACAAGCTGGACGTATCGGCCCCAGCCCTCGATCAGCCGGCGCACATACAGGCAGCCGGCAGTTATGCGGGAATGCCGGTGACGCTCGTCGCCAATCCGGGCACGCCGATGGCCCTGCTGCATGGCGGGCCGTTGCCGGTCGATGTCTCCGCGACGGTGGCTGGCGGCACGGCGCAGGTGAAGGGGACGATCGCCGATCCAGCCCGGATGGACGGGGCCAATCTGGCGATCGATGCGAAGTTTCCCGACCTGGCGGCGCTATCGCCATTGGCCGGGCGGCCGCTGCCGCTGCTGAAAGAAGTCGCGTTTCAGGGGCGCTTCACTGATCCGCAGGGGCTCGCGAAGGGCGCGAGCTTGCAGGGTTTCAAACTTACGTCGGCACAGGGCGATCTTGCCGGGGACGGGTCGGTGGCGTTCGGCCAGCCGATGTCGCTGCAGGCGAAAGTCGCATCGAACCGGATCGATCTGGATGCCGTGCAGGCGGCGTTCCGCCCAGCCGCACCTCCCGCCTCGCCGGTACCGGCTCCCCCGGTGAAAGCGGCGCCACCTCCAGCCTCGCACCCCGCACATGCGCGCCTGTTCTCGGATAAACCGATCCCGTTCGGTGTACTTCGCCTTGCCAACGCCGATGTCCAACTCGCGGTCGGAACGCTGGTGACCGGCGGCCAGCAATGGCGCGAGATCGCGGCGCATCTCGTGCTGCAGGACGGGCAACTGCGGCTCGATCCGTTCAAAGCGACGCTGCCGGCTGGCGCTCTGACAGGCGCGGCCAGCGTCGATGCACGGCAACCGGCGCCGCCCGTCGCATTGCGCTTGCAGGCGCCATCAGTCGCGTTGAAGTCGCTGCTGACCGCCCTCGGCGAACCGGCTTATGCCAGCGGCGCCATCGCCATCGCCGCGGATTTGCACGGCGCGGGTGACACGCCGCACGCGATCGCCGCCGGCCTGGACGGGACGCTGAGTCTCGCCATGCAGGGCGGCGAGATCGACACCGGGTTGCTGGAACGTGCGCTCGGGCCGGTGATCGCGCGGGCCAACCCTGCTGCCATCCTTGGCCGGACAGGCGCCACTCAGATCCGCTGCTTTGCCGCCCGCTTCACCATCCGCCAGGGGACGGCGGCACTGAACCCGCTCCTGTTGAGCTCCTCGCTGATCACGGTGAGCGGCACCGGCAGTCTCAATCTGGCGCAGGAGACACTCGACCTCCACTTGCAGACGCAGGGGCGGATCGGCGGGACCAGTGTCTCCATCCCGCTGACTGTGATTGGGGGTTTTGCTGATCCGAAGGTGGTGATGAATCAAAGCGGCGTCGCGCAGCGTGGGTTCGAGGCAGTGATCGGTGCGCTCGGCGGCAAGAACAACCCGCTTGCCGACGTGCTGGGCGCAGGCGCGCCATCCTGCGTGAACGCCCTGGCTGAGTCACGCGGCGGCGCTGCGCCTGCCCCGGCGCATGCAGCTCCGGCGCCGAAGCAGAAACTGCCCAATGCCGGAGCGGTGCTGCGGCAACTGTTGCGCTGAGCGTCGCATGAAGCGGTTCTGGGATGTCGCGGTGGTGGCGCCCTCGGACGAGGGTTACGCAATTGAGCTCGATGGGCGGCCGATGCGCCTGCCCGGCGGTGGACCGCTACGTGTCACCTCTGAAGCGTTGGCGGCAGCAATCGCGGCGGAATGGCAGGCGGCGGGCGGAGCCAGGGGCGGCGATATGTCGTTCGCCGACACGCCGCTGACGCGGCTCGCCGGTACCGCGCAGGAGCGGATCGCGCCCGACCCGTGGCCCACGATCGACGCGATTGCCCGCTACGGGGAGAGCGACATGCTCTGCTACCGGGCGGAGCAGCCGGAGGAGCTGGTGCGACGGCAGCGGCAATCCTGGCAGCCCTGGGTGGATTGGGCGAGCGCGGCCTATGACGCGCCGTTGCGGGTGGGCACGGGGGTGGTGCCGATCCGTCAGCACCGAGGCGCGGTAGCGGCGTTGCGCAAGGCGGTCACGGCACGGGATGCTTATAACCTAGCGGGGCTAGGGATCGCGGTACCCGCGCTGGGCAGTCTTGTGCTGGGATTGGCTCTGGCGGAAGGGCGGCTGGATGCGGCGACGGCTCATGGTTTGGGCGCGCTGGATGAGCTGTATCAGGCCGAGCTTTGGGGCGAGGACCAGGAAGCCGCAACACGGCGGGCATCGATCGCCGCCGATATCGCGTTGGCGGCACGGTTCATGGAGCTTGCACGGAGATGAAGGCGAAGCGGCTGGTCATTGCCGGGCGCGTGCAGGGGGTGGGCTATCGTGACTGGATGACGGGAGAGGCCCGCAGGCTGGGGATCGACGGCTGGGTGCGCAACCGTGCCGATGGAGCAGTGGAGGCGCTAATCGCCGGCGATGCCGATGCGGTGGAGGAGCTGGCCCGGCTTTGTCGCCGCGGGCCGCGCGCGGCGGTGGTGGCGAGTATCATGGATGAGCTGGCGGAACCGCCGGACCAGCCGGGGTTTCGTGCGCTGCCCTCGTGACCGAGCGGTGTTCAGTCGGTGAGCCCGGTCGGCGTGTAGAGTTCGCTCAGGGCAACCCGGAAGCCGATACTGGCTAGCTCAAGATGCTCATCGTCCGGCTGGTCCGGCTCTTCCGGCCAGCCGCCATCGGGTCGCCGGCGCAGCAGTTCCGCGGCGATCCGGGTGCTGTGCAGCACCAATATCTCCTGCACGCTCGGGATGCTGGTATAGGCGCGCACGTTCGACCATGTGCTGGCCTGATTGCTCGGGGACAGAATCTCGATCAGCAGGTACCGGGTCCGGCATCGTCGATTGGCCAGGAACGACAGGTGAGCAGGTCACGCCCAGATCAGGAACCCTGACATTGTGGGCCGACAGCAGGTGCGGCACGACGCCGGGATTGGCCAGCACCTTACATTCGCTCCGCTGCTCCCGGAGATGGTTGCCGATCAAGCGGCCGAGTTCGCTTTGCAGATAGGCGTGGACCGTGCTTCCAGGCGCCATGGCGCGTGGCTCGCCATCCGCCAGCTCGTAGCGCAGGCCGTCGCCGGGATCCCAGTTCAGGAACTCGCGGACCGACATGCGGACGGGAAGCTTTGCCAGCGCAACCATGCCGCCAGTCTAGCACATATATGGCGTTCGGTGCACCGGCTCGCTGAATTGGTGCTACACTACAAATACCCCGTTCCCATCTCCTCGGCGAATCGCCCCGGATCACCCTCCCACACGATGTGCGCATGCTCCAGCACATACAACCGGTCTGCATGCGGCAGCGCGAACGTCACGTTCTGCTCGCCGAGCAGCACCGTGATCGGCGTCGTCTCGCGCAGTCGCTCCAGTGCCTTCGACAGTTGCTCCAAAATCACGGGGGCCAGCCCCAGGGTCGGCTCATCCAGAATCAACAGCTTCGGCTGCGTCATCAGCGCCCGCGCGATCGCCAGCATCTGTTGCTCGCCGCCGGACAGTGTGGCGGCGCGTTGCCGTTGCCGCTCGCGCAGGATGGGGAACAGATCGAGCAGCCATTCAAGCTGAGCGTTCCGCGTCGCGGCAGGAAGATGCTGACCGCCGAGGTCCAAATTTTCCCGCACGCTCATGTCGCTGAACAGCTCGCGGGTTTCCGGGCACTGCACGATCCCCGCCCGGGCGATTGCCGCCGGGGTGCGCCCGCGCAGACCGTCGCCTGCCCAGCGGATCTCGCCGTCATAAGCAACGAGCCCGGAAATCGCGTTGAACAGCGTCGTCTTCCCGGCTCCATTCAGCCCGACGACCGAGACGAACTCCCCTTCATTCACATGGATGGACACCTGCTGCAGCGCTTGCGCCTTGCCATACCGCACGTCAAGCGCGCGCACGTCGAGGAACGGCTCGCCGGTACGGGCATCCAGCTCCTTGCGCGGATGCGTCTCGATTTGTCCGCCGAGATACACGCGTCGTACCGTCTCGTTACGCATTACTGCATCGGCGCTGCCCTCGGCGATGCGCTCGCCGAGATACATGGCCAGCACGCGATCCACCAGCGCGGCCACGCCCTTGACGTTGTGGTCCACCAGCAGGACAGCCCGGCCATCGCGGCGGAACTGGTCGATCAGCTCGGAGAACGTCGCCAGCTCGCTCGGTGTCAGTCCGGCGAATGGTTCATCGATCAGCACCACTTTGGGATCGCGGGCGAGCGCTTTCGCCATTTCCAGCCGGCGCAAATCGGCGAACGGCAGTGTGGAGGGGCGGCGCTCAAGCACCTCGCCGAGCCCGACCCGCTCGGCGATCGCGCGCGCCCGCCCGTCCACTCCGGGTTCCGCGACCAGGTGAAACAATGAATCCGGCAGCAGCGCCAGCTTGATGTTTTCCAGCACGGTTTGCCGGTGCAGCGGGCGGGAATGCTGGAACACGATGCCGATGCCGTGCCGGGCGATGCGGTGCGTCGGCCAGCCGGCTACGTCCACCCCTTCCAGCCTGATCTGCCCGGCATTCGGCCGCTCGATCCCCATGACCAGCTTCATCACCGTGGACTTGCCGGAGCCGTTCGGCCCGATCAGTCCCAGTATCTCGCCGGGATAAACGGCGAAGCTGATATCCCTTACCGCGACCAACCCGCCGAAGCGCTTGGTCAGGCCATTCACCTCCAGCGTCGCGGTATCGCGCATCAGGCGCGCTCACCCCGCCGCAGCAGGTAACCCAGCACGCCATCTGGGAAGAACAGAATAACCAGCAGCGCGATCGCCGCCACGACGAACGTGTTGAGCTGGCCGATCGGCCGCAGCAATTCGTCGAACAGCACCAGGAAAATCGCACCAAGAATGCCGCCCAGGATCGTGCGCCGGCCGCCAAACACCACGGCTATGATGATCTGCACGGCGATCGACAGATCCACCATCTGATCGACCGAGGCGGTGCCCTGATAGAAGGTCAGCATCGCTCCGGCGAGGCCGGAGAACAGTGCGCTAAGGCAGAACGCCGCCAGCTTGTGCTTCGTCACGTTGAAGCCGAGCGCCGCCGCCTCGATCCGATCTTGCCCGGTCGCTTGTAGAATCAGTCCCCAGGCAGAGCGCGACAGGCCGAACAGGATCAGCGCGGAGATCACCAGGAAACCGAATGCGTACCAATAATTCACTGCCGCGCTGATGGAGAGCACGCTCGGCACCATCATGCCGATCTCGCCGCCGGTGACACCGGCGAAGATCACGATCGCATCCAACAACAGCAACACCGCGACCAGCGTCACCAGGCCGAAATAGGGCCCGCGCAACCGCAATGCCGGCAGCGCCAGCAAGACGCCGCCCACCACTGCCGTTGCAGCCCCACCGATCAGACATAGCGGGATCGGCAGCCCGGCATTGTTCATCAACCCCGCCCCGTAAGCGCCGAGGCCGATCAGGAATGTCGGGCCGAAATTGACCTCGCCGGCAAAACCGAACAGGAGGTCCCAGGACATCGCGAAGACGCCGAAATAGTAGGCGACCGTGAAGACGCCGAGAAAATAGGTGGACAGCCACCACGGCGCGGTCGCGCCAACAGCGATCACCACAGCCGCGAGCCACAGCCCGCGATGACCCAGCAACGCCGGGCCGCGAATTCGTGTCCTGGCGACGGAGGCTTGCAGTTCACTCATCTCAGCGACGGCCGAGCAGCCCCTGAGGGCGCACATAGAGCACCGCGATCAGAATCAACAGCGCCGGGATCGGCCGCAGTGTCGGCGCTATCAGATAGGCGGTAAGCGTTTCCGCATAGCCGACGACATAGGCCGCGACAAGCGATCCCGGCACGCTGCCGAGACCGCCGAGAATGACGATCGTGAAGGCGCTTGCCGTCAGCGCCCCGGCATTGGCGGAACTCACCCCGAAAAACGACGCCAGCAACACGCCGGCGAGTCCCGCGAGCAGGCCGTAGATGGTCCAGACGATCAGATATATGCGCGAGAGCTCGAACCCGAGCAGCGTCAACGCGCGCGGGTTGATAGACGCCGCCAGCAATTGCTTGCCTACACGCGTACGGTTCACGAGCAGATACAGGAGCCCGATCGCCGCCCAGCAGACCACGGCTATCAGTACCTCGTTGCGCGGCGTGCGCACACCAAAAATGCTCGTCACCCCCGGCAGCAACGACCGCAACGTCACCGGGTTGTCGCTGAACAGGTAATCCATGCCGACCTGGATCATGATGCCCCAGAGCAGCGTTCCGGTGAGGATAAAGATCTCCTCCTCCTGCTTGGGAATGGCGCGCGAGCGCTGCAGCGGGCGGACCACGGCGAAATAGGTGACGTACGAGGCGAGCAAGCCAGCCAGTACGCCGATAGCCGCACTCGCATATGGCCCGGCGCCGTAGTTCACCGACGCCCACCAGCCGATCAGCCCGGCGATCAGCATGATCCCGCCATGTGCGAGGTTGAGCACCCCGCACACGCCGAACATCAAGGTGAACCCGATGGCGCCGATGCCATAGAGCGAGCTGATCGCGAAGCCGTCGATCAGGATCTGCAGGCCACGCATGCGTCGTCAGCTGGGTCGAAGCCGTTATTTCGCCGCCTGCTGCTGTAGCTTCACGAAATTAGGGAATTCCAGCTTGTTCGGGCACTTGTCGGTCGGCCAGATGCACACCTGCTTGCCGTTCTGCCATTGCACGAAGATGCCGGTGGCCCAGTCCTTTCCGTAACGCAGCGAATGGGTGTATTCGTCCTGACGACCGTAGAATCCGTAGTGCCCGACCGCTCCCTGCATGTCGGTCTTTTCCATCTCCGCCACCACCTTGTCCGGGTCGGTGGAACCGGCGCGCTTCATCGCCTCGGCAAACGCCATCACCCCGTCGTAGGCGGTGAACGCGGTGAAGGCGGGGAAATTGTGAAACTTTTCCACATAGGCCTTCTGTACCGCCAGCGTCACCGGGCTGAGTGCCACGCCAGGCGCCGAGCCGGTCTGCGTGATCACGCCTTCGGTCGCGCCGTTGGTGCTCTTCCAGAAGGTGTCGTTGCTGGCCTGCGCGCTGATCCCCGCCATCGGGATCGGCACCTGCTGTGAATGCCACTGCACCGTGGGCTGCACGCCAACATGCGCGATGCCCATGATCATCACGTCCGGATGCTTCGCCTCCACCTGATTGAAGATCGGCGTGAAATCGGTGGTATCCGGATTGAAGTTGATCAGGTCGAGGACCTTCAGGCCTGCTTTCGGCAGGCATTGCTGATAGCCGGCGTCGAGCGGCTTGGTCCAATCGGCATCCTCGCTGACGATGGCCGCGGTTTTCATATGCAGGGCCTCGACCAGCGTATCGTGCGAGGAGTCACAGACCGCCCGGGCCAGAGTCGGCGATGGAAACCAACCCTCGAAGAAGTATTTGAATTGATCGTATTTATCGTGCACCTGCTTGCTGATCAGGTCGCTCGCGGCGGCCGGCGTAAGCGTGGGCATGTGCAGGCGCGCCGACCAGGGTTCGATCGCCAACGCCACCTCGCTGATGAACGTGGTGATCACCGCCGAGACGTGGTCCTGCTCGGCGAGGCGCTGGAAAGCGCGCACAGCATCGGCCGCGGAAGCGTGGTCGTCATAGGCGACGATCTGAACCTGCCTGCCGTTGATCCCGCCATGTGCATTGATTGCATCCGCCGCGAGCTGCGCGCCGCGCGCGATCGGCTCGCCGACAACCGCCGAAAATTCGCTCACGACGCCGATTTTGATCGGTTCGTCGGAGCGGGCCGGGCCGGCGCTTGCCAGAACACCGGCAACCAGAGCGGATGTCGCATACAGCCCGACCTGTCGAATATTGACCTTTGCCATTGGACGATCTCCCGAATTTGTTACAACCCACCTGTTCCCGACGCTTGCCGCGTTCGAGCCGACCCCAGAGTGTGCGGGACAAGACTGCGAGGCGTCAATTCGCCAGCGTATTGCTGATCGGAAACGGTTCGGCCAGTTCGAGCACGCGTGCCGCCCGCAGCACCAGATCATCCGGATACTGCGCTGCGGCGATCTGCACGGCACACGGCATGCCGCTCGCGCTCAACCCCAGCGGAACGCTGATCGCCGGCTGGCGTGTAAGGTTGAAGGTAAAGGTCCACGGCGCCCATTGCGTCCATAGCGCCTCCGCTGGATTGGTCGTCGGCGCATCCGCTTCCGGCGGGCCACCCGGAACGGTCGGGCACAGCACCAGCTCGTAACGCTGGTGCAATCGCGCCATCGTATGCGCGGCTGTGACGCGCAAGGCTTCCGCATCCATGAATTCGATCGCCGACATGCCGCCGCTTGTCTGCGCCACTTCCAACAGCCCCGGGTCGAGCAGGTGCCGCTTTTCTTCCGGACACAATCCGACGAGCCGGCTGAGTGCCGCGCCCCAGACGCGCGCAAAGATCAGACGTGTGTCGGGCAGCCCCGGCTCCACCGGTTCGACGATCGCGCCCGCCTCGGCCAACACCGCAGCCGCTCGCTCCACCGCGACGACGCCATCGGCGTCCAGCGGTGCGTCGAAACCCGGGCGCTGCAGGATCGCCACTCGCAGGCCGGCGACGCCCTCTTCGATGGTGTCGCGCCAGTCACGGCCGTCATCGGGAACACAGAACGGGTCGCGGACATCGTAGCGCGCCATCGTCGACAACATCAGCGCTGCGTCCCGCACTGTGCGTGTCATGGGGCCGGCACAAGCCACGGCTGCAAACGCGCCTGCCGGCCATTGCGGCACCCGGCCGTAACTCGGCTTCAACCCCACCAGCCCGCACCAGGCTGCCGGGATGCGGATCGAGCCGCCGGCGTCGGTGCCGATATGCAATGGCCCAAATCCGGCCGCGCCAGCCGCACCGGCACCCGACGATGAACCGCCGGTGCTCAGCGACGGGTTCCAGGGATTGCGGGTGATCCCGTTCAGCGGACAATCGCCGGGTGACTTCCAGCCGAACTCGGTGGTGCAGGTCTTGCCAAGGATCACCGCCCCGGCCGCCCGCAACCCGGTCACCATGGGCGCATCGTCCGCGACCGGCGCCGCGTCGGTAAGCCGGCTGCCGCGCCGCGTCGGGAAGCCGGCGACGTCAACTAAATCCTTCACCGTGACCGGCACGCCATCCAATGGTCCGAGCGGCCGGCCCACCCGCCACCGTCCGGCACTCTCGCCGGCCGCGGCGAGGGCACGCGGGTTCATCACCACGAAGGCGTTGAGCGACGGATTGAGCCTGGCGACCCGCTCGGTGACAGCCTGCAGGACCTGCACCGGGCTCAGCGCCTGCCGGGCGTAGAGCGCCAGCATCTGCTCGGCGCTTAGCAGGGCAACATCGTTCTCGGGCATGGCTTCTTTCCGCTTGCGCTGAACCGGCGCAGCATGGCGACGCCCCGAACTGGAGGGAACCCCTGATGAGCGATCGGCCCGGCAACAAGCATCCGGAGGGCGAGCCCTGGACATGGCCGGAAGAAACCTGGCGGCGCATCGTCGGCCGCGCACGCGCCGGACGCAGTCTGCGGCCGAACTCCTGGCCGCATGGTGCGCGCTGCGCGGTGGCGATTTCATTCGATGCGGATCACGAGACCATCCCGCTGCGCGACGCCGATGAGAGCCCGATGCGGATCAGCCAGGGACAGTACGGCGCGCGCTCGGCGATCCCCCGGATCCGCCGATTGCTGGAGCGCGAGAGCGTCCCAGCCAGTTTCTTCTACCCGGCCGTCTCCGCGCTGCTGCATCCGGACGAGGTGCGCGCCATTGCCGCCGACGGGCACGAGATCGGTATCCATTCCTGGATCCACGAGGCGAACACCACACTGCCGCGCGATGCCGAGCGCGATCTGAGTCTCCGTGCTGTCGAGGTGTTGAGCAAACTCGCCGGGCGCGCGCCGGTGGGAATGCGCACGGCAAGTTGGGATTTTTCCGTCAACACGCTCGACATCATCCGCGAGCTCGGCCTGCTCTACGACAGCAGCCTGATGGCCGACGACGAGCCTTACGAACTGACCGATGGCGGCGAATCGACCGGCATTGTCGAACTGCCGCCGGAATGGATCCGCGACGATGCGGTGTATTACAACATGGTGCGCTTTTCCGCGCTGCGCCCGTACACGCCCCCCTCCGGCGTGGAGGAGATCTTCCGCGCCGAGTTCGACGGCGCGTGGGAGGAAGGCGGGCTGTTCCTGCTGACGATGCACCCGCACATCACCGGCCATCGGTCCCGGCTTCCCGTGCTGGAACGGCTGATCCATTACGCCAAGTCGCGCGGCGGCTGCTGGTTCGCCACGCACGCGCAGGTAGCGCAGTGGTGCAAGGACAACGCGGCGGGATGAATGCGGCCGACCCGGCGGCTGTGTGGCGGACGCTCGCAGCCATTCGCGCGCGCGCGCCGCTGGTGCACAACATCACCAATCTCGTTGTCACCAACAGCACGGCCAATGCGCTGTTGGCGGTGGGCGCCTCGCCGGCGATGGTCGAGGGCGTCGATGAGGTTGCCGAATTCGCCGCGGTAGCGGCGGCGCTGGTGGTGAATCTCGGCACGATGAGCAGCGACCGCGCGGCGGCGATCCGTCTGGCCGTGGCCGCGGCGGTAGCCGCCGGACGACCTTGGGTGCTCGACCCGGTTGCCGTAGGGGTGATCAATTATCGCACCGGCCTCGCCCGCGAAGTGATCAGGCGCAAGCCCGCAGCAATCCGCGGTAATGCTTCGGAAATTCTGGCGCTGGCCGGTGAGGGCGGAGGCGGCAAAGGCGTGGATTCCGCAGCTGGAGCGGAGGCGGCCGTGGCAACCGCGCAGCATCTGGCGTCGCAGACCGGCTCGGCGGTCGCGGTCACCGGCGCTACCGATTATATCACAGATGGAACCAAAGTGATTGCCGTACGCAACGGCCACCCGATGATGACGCGCGTTACCGGGCTCGGCTGCACGGCGACGGCCATTATCGGCGCCTGCCTTGCGGTGGAACCGGATACGCTGGCGGCGACGGCACATGGCCTGGTCATCATCGGCATCGCCGGCGAGATCGCGGCGGAACGCGCGCGCGGATCGGGCTCGCTGCAAATGGAGATACTCGACGCGCTTTATCTGTTGGACGAAACGACGATCCGCGAACGCGCGAGGATCGAGCTGCGATAGTCGATCTCACGGCAACGTGCCCGCCGTACTTGGCACTGAACCGCCCGGCACACCGTTTATCGCGGACCGTTCCCGACAGGAGTTCCCATGCAGATCAAACGCACCCTGCTGGCGGCTGGCTTCGCTGCCGCCTGCTGCGCGGCCGTTCCGATGCTGGCAAGCGCTGCCTCCGACACCGACCAACCGGGCAAACACGACACCGCCAAGGGCGCCGCGATCGGCGCCGTGGCGGGACATGAAGTGGGCAGCGGCCACGCGCTCGCCGGTGCGGCAGTGGGCGCGGGGATCGGCCATCACGAGAAGAAAAAGGCGGAGAAATCCGCAGCCAGCAACCAGTAGCCCGCCGCCCGGCTACGCCGCCGGCGACAGCACGTGGATGACGCGGCTGGCGATCATCTCGCGGGTCTTCGCGGCGTAGGCCGCCATATAGGGCGACGCGGCGTGCGCTTTTAGCGCGTCGAGGCTCTCCCACTTCTCCACCACAACGAACGTGTCATCGCCCAGCTTCGTCTGTATGGCCCCGGCGTCTGCTGCATCGATCGCCGGTCCATATTCGATGCATCCGTTCTCGGCATGCACCGCCGGCATGTTGGCGCGGAACGCCGCAAGGATCTCCTCGCGCTTTCCCGGTTTCGCGGTAATGATGGCAAGGACGTGGATCATCGGCGCCTCTCCTGACCTGAGGCGGCTATCCGACCGTATCGGGGCGGCCGCGGCAAGACGGAGCCCCAGTGGGATGACAACGGGGGATGACAACGGGGGATGACAACGGGTGTGACAACCGGAACGGCTGACCTCGGCACCTCGCGGGAAGCGATGAGCCGCGAAGGCAAACGGGCGGCCCTGATGGCGAGCGGGCTGTTTCAGGTGCTGCGGCCGGAGGAGCTCGATTCAGTCCTCGCCCATGCCGTGATGCGTCGCTATCCGCGGAGCGCGATCCTGATGCGTAAGGGGGATCCGAGTACCGGCATGGCCGTGATCGTCGCCGGTCGGGTACGAGTCGGGTCCACTGATGCGGGAGGACGAGAGGTAACGCTGACGGTGCTCGGCCCGGGCGAAGTGCTGGGTGAGATCGCGCTGATCGACGGCGAACTGCGCAGTGCGGATGTGGTTGCGATCGACGAATGCGTAGCGCTGACCGTGGATCGCGCGCGTTTCCTGCATCTGCTGCGCGGCAACGTCGATCTCTGCCTTCGGTTGATGGGTTTCCTCTGCGCCCGCCTGCGCCGCGCCAACACGGCCGTGGAGGAGTTGGCGTTGCGCGACCTGCCGGGACGGCTTGGCAGCGTGCTGCTGCGGCTAGCACGTGATTGCGGCAAGCCAACACCCGGGGGCACGCGGATCGAATTGCGCCTGTCGCAGAAAGACCTAGGCTCGCTGATCGGGGCGTCGCGCGAAAAGGTCAATCGCCAGCTTCGTCGCTGGGAGCAGGACGGGGTGCTGGCATTCGATGGCGGTCACATCGTGCTGCTTCAGCCGGAGCGGCTGGTTCTGCAAGACCGAGGGGGCGACGGCCCCCCAATGGCCCCTGCGGACCCGCGCTGAGCCCCTGCCTTACCGCGCCGCCTCCGGCCGAAAGCGCACGCCGGGGCGTGCGAGACCGCTGCCAATACCAATGGGCGTGCCATCGGCGCGCCAGCACGCAGCGCCGGTCATCATGCCACCGGGATCGAAGTGGATCGCGTTCATTCCGCCTGCAACGGTTGGCACGAACGCCACGTCGTGCCCGCGGTTGCGCAGCCTCTGGGCGGCGTCGCTGCCGAAACCGCGCTCTATCTCAACCTGATACCCTTGCGTCCAGAGCCGCGGCGCCTCCACCGCCTCCTGCACCGTCATGCCGTAATCAATCAGGTTGATCAGTGCCTGCATCGCCGAGGCGAAGATACGGATGCCCCCAGGCAGTCCGAGCGCATAGACCGGTTTCCCGTCACGCAGCGCGATCACCGGCGACATCGAGGAGGTTACGCGTTTGCCGGGTGCTACTGAGTTGGCGCGACCTGGATAGGGCGTGAACAGATACATGTAGTTGTTCGGAATCATGCCGGTTCCCGGTACGATGAAGCGCGCCCCGAACAGGCTGTTGATGGTTTGCGTGCTGACGACAATGTTGCCCTGTCCGTCGGCGACGGTGAGGTGCGTGGTGTTGGCCGATTCCGCCGATGCGACGCCGGCGGTAAAGCTGCCGGCGCGGTCGGGATCGATTTTCGCGCGTCGTTCAGCGGCATAGCTCTTCGACGTAAGCCGCTCCACCGGGACCGCAACGAAATCCGGATCGGCGGTGGCAGCCGCGCGGTCGGCGAAGGCCAGCTTCATCACTTCGGCGAGCAGATGCAGCGTCGCCGTTGCCCCGAACCCCATTGCGCGCAGATCGTATCCTTCCAGAATGTTCAGCATCTCGATGATATGCAGCGGTCCAGAGCTGGGCGGTGGCGGCCCGACGATCTCGAACCCGCGATAGGTGCCGCGCAGCGCGCTGCGTTCGACTGTGCGATAGTCTGTGATGTCGTCGATACCGATATAGCCGCCGGATTTCGCCATGTACTCGGCGTAGTGTCGGCCCAACGCACCGGCATACAGCGCATCCGGCCCTTCGCGCGCTATGGTTCGCAGCGTCTCGGCGTAATCGCCGTTTACCAGGCGCGCACCGCACTCGATCGGCCTGCCGCCTAGCAGATAGAGTCGCGCGGCTTCCGGATCGCGAGCGAGATCGGCGGCAGCGTCGCCGGCGCAGTCCGCAAGATAGGACGTGACGCGGAAGCCGCGCGACGCGTGCCGGATCGCCGGCTCGACGACATCGGCCAGTGGAAAGCTGCCGAAGCGGGACAGCGCCTCGCACCAGGCCTTGAGGTTGCCTGAGGTGGCGACCGAACTGGGGCCGACTGCGTTGGCTCGGCCGATCGCATCCATCGTTCCGGGAGCTGCGTTCGGGTCCGGGGTGTAAGTGGTCGGACCCGTGCGGCGCGGCGCGGCGCTCTGGCCATCGATCACTACGTGGCGCCCGTCCGCCAGGCGCAGATGAGCCATGCCACCGCCGAGGATTCCCACCATCATCGGCTCGACCACGGTCAGCGTGAACAAGGCGGCTATCGCGGCATCGATCGCGTTGCCGCCGGCCGCCAGCATCTCCGCCCCGGCGGCGGAGGCGAGCGGATGGTTTGTGACCACCATGCCGCGTGCCGCGGTGGCGGGCTGCTTCTCGCAGGTGAAACCCCATTGTGTCGCGGTCATCGCGTGCCTCGGCTTGTTCGCATCACCGCATTGTTCGATACCCCGGTCCGGCGCGAAAGGGGCGAGGGATGGATCTGCGCGGGCATGCGGCGATCGTGACGGGTGGAGGCTCAGGGCTGGGCGCCGCGACCGCGGAGGCGCTGGCGGCGGAAGGCGCGCGCGTGACGGTGCTCGACCTCAACCGCGAAGCGGCGGAAGCCGTCGCAAGGCGGACCGGCGGTATCGCGGCAAGTTGCGATGTTGCGGATGCGGCCGCGGCGACAGCAGCAATCGCGCTGGCCGCGCAGGCGCATGGACCGGCGCGCGTGGTCGTGAACTGCGCCGGCATCGGACCGGCAGCGCGCATCGTCGGCCGCGATGGGGCGATGGCACTGGAGAAATTCGAGCAGGTGATCCGTGTCAACCTGATCGGCACATTCAACATGCTGCGCCTCGCCGCCGCGGCGATGAGCCGGTTGGAGCCGCTGGCCGAGGGCGAACGGGGTGTGATTGTCAACACCGCTTCGATCGCCGCCTATGAGGGGCAGATCGGGCAGGCGGCCTATGCGGCGTCGAAGGCAGGCGTGGTCGGATTGACGCTGCCGGCCGCCCGCGAGCTGGCCCGCGCCGGCGTCCGCGTGGTGACGGTGGCGCCAGGCCTGATCGAAACACCCATGTTGGGCGCGCTGCCCGACGAAGTGCGGCAGAACCTCGCCGACTCTGTGCCGTTCCCGCCACGCTTGGGGCGGCCGGAAGAATATGCGGCGTTGGTTCTGCACATCATCGCCAATCCGTTCCTGAACGGAGAGACGATCCGGCTGGATGGCGCTCTGCGGATGGCGCCGCGGTAAACCTGTTGGTTGCTAGACAAACCAGCTTACGACCAATCCGATCGAAGCGGCGAAGATAACCGCGACCGTAATTCCCGCGAGTACATTGATGCCGCGCCCGTTGACCTTGTCACCCATGATGCGCCGGCTGTTGGTCATCAGCAGGATCATCAGCAGCAAGGGCGGCGTCGAAAAACCCTGCACCACCCCGGCCCAGACCAGCGCGCGCATCGGGTTCAGGCCGATGAAGTTCATGCCGACCGCGACCGCCGTAAACCCGGTGATTGCCGCGTAGAAGGGCCTCGCTCCAGTCGGCTTGGCGTGCAGGCTGTGCCGCCAGCCGAAGGTCTGGGACAGGTCGTACGCGGCACCCGTCGTCATCACCGGCACGGCGAGAAAGCCAACGCCGATCACGCCGAGCAGGAAAAGCAGGCCCGCGAAGCGGCCCGCAACCGGCTGCAACGCCCTGGCCGCGTCTGCAGCGCTGTGGATATCCGTCTGCCCGGCCTTGTGCAGCGTCACGGCCGTGGAGAGAATGATGAAATACATCACCAGCGTCGAGAAGATCATACCCATGAGAACGTCACGCCCGCTGCGCTCCAACTCCACCTCGCTCGCGCCGCGGCGCTGCCACAGGCGTGTCTTTCCCGCCGCGATCTTCTCCTCGACTTCCTCGTTGGACTGCCAACTATAGATGTAGGCGGACAATGCGGTGCCGATTACGGCTACCACCATAGTCAGAAAATTGTGGTCGAAACGGATCGTCGGCACCAGCGTGCCGCGCAACACCTCGCCCCAATCCGGCCTGGCCAGGATTCCCGCGCCAATATAGGCGAGCAGCACGACAGCCAGCCAACGGAATACGTTTCGGATAAGCTCGTAAGAGCCATAGAATTGCAATGAGAGCGTAGCCACCGCGATCGCCGTAACCAACCAGGGAATCGGCACGGGTACGAACAGGTTGAGGGCAGCGCCCATGCCACCCAGATCGGCGCCTGCTTCGATCGTGTTGCCGGTCATCACACCGATCAACGTCGGATACAGGATCCAGCGCGGGTAATAGTCACGGATCACCTGAAACAGGCCGCGGCCGGACACTTGCCCGAGCTTGGCCGAGAGATACACGACCGCGAACATCATCGGGAGCGTGACTGGCGCTGCCCAGAGGAAGGATGGCCCGAGTTGCGCGCCGGCGCTCGCATAGGTGCCGATCGCCGACGGGTCGTCGTCGGCCGCACCGGTAATGAGACCGAGCCCCAGGGCTCGCCCGACGTTTCGTTTTGGCATGCCTCGACGGAACGTGCCGGAGGTTCTCCCGGTTCCGGGAACACAGAACGCGTCCCGGCGTTAAATGCCGGTGACGCTTCCTGTTCCCCTGTCGCTCGAGCCAATGGAGGCCGAACCCGTCGCTGATCTGCCGGCGGGGGACGGTTGGCTGTTCGAACCGAAATATGATGGCTTCCGGTGCCTCGTGTTCCGCGACGGACAGAGCGTGCAGCTTCAGTCCCGCCGGCAACGGCCGCTGGCCCGCTATTTCCCTGAAGTCGCGGCCGCTTTCCTCACCTTACCCATCGAGCACTTCGTGCTCGATGGCGAGCTGATTATCCCCGAGCAGCCATTCGATACACTGCAGCTTCGGCTGCATCCCGCGGCGTCCCGTATCCGGAAACTATCGCAGGAGCATCCGGCGCAGTTCATCGCTTTCGATCTTCTGGCGGACGAAGCGGGATCCCGCCTGGATCAGGTCTTCGACGAACGCCAGGCCGCGCTCGAGGCTTTCGCTCGCCGGGCCGGCGGCAACCCGAGCTTCGTGCTGTCGAAATGCACCCGATCGCGCGAGACAGCGCAAAGCTGGCTTGCGGGGGTGGGTCACGGTCTGGACGGCATCGTCGTCAAGCGGCTCGACCTCCCGTACCAAGCCGGGCGGCGCGCGATGCTGAAATACAAGGTCTGGCAAACGGTAGATTGCGTGCTGGGCGGCCTCTACTACAAGGCGAACACACGTCGGATCGAGTATTTGCTGCTCGGGCTCTACGATTGCGACGGACGTCTGAACTATGTCGGCCGCTGCGGCGTGCCGGAACAGGAACACGGGCTGGAAGAGAAGCTGCGGCCGCTGATCGGCGGCAGCGGCTTCACCGGAAAGGCACCCGGCGGGAAAAGCCGATGGAGCAACCGGGAGCGCGAGGCCGTGCCGTTGCGGCCGGAACTGGTTGTGGAAGTCAGCGCCGACCATGTCGAGCATGGCCGGTTTCGGCACGGCTCCCGTCTGCTCCGCTGGCGGGACGATAAAGCACCGGAAAAGTGCACGATGGATCAGATCATTTCGATCTCCCGCGCCGCTTAGCTTATATAAGATTTTCGCGCCGGGTCACTGGGCCAGCAGAATCAGTGGCTTGGACGTTGCATAAGTCGCTTCGCGACAGGCTCAGCCGCATGCATAGTTGATATGCGTCGAGGGAAATCTACAATGAACAGCCTTACAGCATTCGGTCTCTTTGCCGTTACCATGATGCTGGTTTGCTACACACTGGAAGAACGTAGCCCGTGGTTCGTCCTCGCTTTTGCAGTCTCATGTGGCCTCGGATCGGCCTACGGCTTTCTCCAGGGTGCGTGGCCGTTCGGCTTGATTGAAGCGATATGGGCCCTCGTTGCCTTGCGTCGCTGGCACCGCGCCCAAACGGCGGCCTAATCGAGCAACTCGCCAATCAGCGGGGGCGGCAGGTTGGTATCTCACCCGCCTGAACGGGTGGACAGGGCACCGAGCCGTAGGAGCAGAACACGCAACAGTCGCCGTCCTTCGGCTGCAATCGCTCGCCGCAACCTGTGCATTCATAGAAGAACACGCAAGCGTCGGTCGGCATGATTTCGGGCTTCGCGGCCCCGCAACGCGGGCAGGTGATAGTCGACTTAAGCGTCATCCGTGTTCCCTCAGGCATAGAGATAACCGAGCAACACCAACACACTGCCGATCAGTAGCATGGCTGTCAGTGCGGCAGTTGCAGCCGTCCGACCCAGGAAGGGACCCGTCGCGCAAGCGGTCAGACGGCGACGCCACAGAAACGCCGCGCCAGCGCTCGCGAGGAAGACCACGGCGGCAACCAGCAGCGCTGTGCGATGCGGCGCAGCCAACCACGCCACGCCGACAAGCCATCCGCTGCCCAGTCCGATGGACCCGAGCAGCACAGGAAGGCCACAGCATGATGCCGCGCCGAACGCGGCAGCGAATCCGCCCGCCGCGAGCAGCAGCGGGCTTTTGGCGGCTCGTGCATGCGTGCTTTCAGGACCGCTCATTTCATGCCCTCGTAGGTTGCGATTGCGCTGGTCGGACGCCCTGGCCGAAGAGCAGGCGGGTCAAACCCCATAGGATCGCAGCGAACAGCAGATGCGACACCGTCACCGGAACCATCAGATTCGGGCTGACGGCAAGACCGAACGCGCCCCATCCGACCAATGGGAGGAAGACTACCGCCGCCAGCAACCAAAGCGCCGCAGCCAGGAGAACGGCGTTCTTCAGAGTCAAATTGTCCCGCCATACGACTAGGTAGAGGACGGAGAAGAAGGTCACCCACACAAGATGGAAAAGGAGACCGACCGGAAGCGGCAGTTGCCGGCCGAACACGGTCTCGGCGAAAGCAAGCCCGAGCGGCTTCGGCAACGGCGATAGGTGATTTTTCAAGGCGATGACGTTGAGGATTGCAAGGATTGCGCCGGTGGTGATGCCGACCGCCGTGGCCTTCCACCACTCGCGCGCCGCCAAAGCGTGAAATTCGACACTCATCAGGTTCCTCCGGTAAATTGCCAGCCGCACGAGCCGACTTGCAAACCTGTCACCGTGGACGATGGACCCTGGAGTGAGTCCAGGTTCAAGAGGCGCTGCATGAAATCTTTTGGGACCAGGCTAGGGATCGGGGAGCTTGCTCGGTTGGCCGGCTGCCGTGTCGATACAATCCGCTACTATGAACGGATCGGTCTGATGCCGAAGCCTGAGCGCACGGAGGGAGGGCAGCGGCGCTACACCGATCACCAGGCACGGCAGCTTCGGTTTATTCGGCGGCTGCGCGATCTCGGCTTCAGCATCGAGGAGGCTGGCGATTTCCTCGCCATGCGACAACGGTCTTACAGATGTATCGATTTCAGGAGGGTGGCCGACTCGCGTATCGCTCATATCAGGCAACAAATCGCTAAGTTGCGCCAGCTTGAACACCGGATTCGTGACATTCGCGCGCATTGCGCGAAGGGGGTTACGACCAACTGCAGGGTGATTGACGCTTTGTGGAGTGCCGAAATCCTTGATCTGGAGTTGGCTCCACGCGGATCGGTTTGCTGCGGAGCGGGGTCGCTGCGCCAGCAGAATCAGTGACGTGGGCGTTGCATAAGTCCGGTGCGAATGACCGCTCAGGGCTTATATTACTGCGCGCCTGCCCGGCGAGCCTGTTCGGCCTGATACAGCGCCCGTTCTTCCGCAAACGCGCGGGCGACCGATGGACGCTCACGCATACGCTGAACATACGTGTTCAGCACCGGCCATTCGTTGAGATCGATCTCGGCTGGCGCGGACCAGTTGTTCAGCACAGTGGTCAGATAGGCATCGGCAACGCTGAACCGGTCCAGCAGGAAATCCCGCGTTTCTAGCCAGTTGCTGAGATGCCGGAACCGCGCCGGTAGCTTTTGGCGCGAGAACTCCCGGGCACCTTCGGGACTTCCAGTGGTCAGCAACGCCGTGAACACCGCCTTGTGCAGTTCGGTGCCGATAAACGACAGCCATTGCTGCAGGCGATAGCGCGGCAATCCGTCAGGCGGAGCGAGGCAAGCGTCAGGATAGCGGTCCGCGACGTATTGCAGCACGACTTGATTCTCGGTCAGCAACTCGCCCGCATCGGTGCGCAGCACCGGCACTTGGCCAAGCGGATTGACAGCGAGGAAATCCACCCCGTCTTGGGTCCGCTTGGATTTGGTATCGACCTCGATGAACCGGGCGTCGCCGCCGGCTTCATAAAGCGTGACGCGGGTCGCCATCGAACAGGCAAGCGGGGAAAAATAGAGGTCCACGGAACTCCTCCGTCTTCTTCAGGATTGATTTTTTGTACCATGCCGCAGGAAAATCAGGCGATCAAGGATTTTCCTGCGGTATGGTACAAAAATCAGCGAGACCCCGCGGGCGGCCCCGTGCATATGATCCCCGGCGTGCACTGCAGCGGGCGCTGGAAGCGTTCTGGTCAGGAGGGTACTCGGCCACCTCGCTCGACGAGCTGGCAGCGGCTACGGGGATGAACCGGCCGAGCTTGTATGGCGCGTTCGGCGACAAGAAGACGCTCTATCTCAAGGCGGTGGAGCAGTATCGGACCGCCGGGCGGGCGGTGATGGAGGAGGTACTCGCCGGCAAACGGCTGCTGCGCGACGAACTGCGAGAGGTCTTCGACAGAGCCCTGGGGATCTATTTCTCCGGCGAGGGCACCGCGCGCGGCTGCTTCCTGATCGGAACCGCGACGAGCGAGGCGGTGGAGCATCCCGACGTGCGTGCTGCCCTGGGCGCGGCGCTGCGCGACTTCGACAGAGTCTTCGAGGCTCGGCTGCGCCTGGCGCGCGAACGGGGCGAGCTGTCCCGCGGCTCGGATCCGGCTGTGCTGGCCAGGCTTGCGTCAGCCTTCCTGCACACGCTGGCGCTTCGCTCTCGCGCCGGCGACTCACGAGAAAAACTGGAGGAGACGGCGGCTGCAGGCGTGGACCTTATCTGCCGGGCGTAACCTGCACCCTGGCTCGCCCACCAGGCAGCATCGGGGTAAGAAAAGCGACGCCCAGCAAGTAGAATACTGCCCCGACCAACACGCGCAGGACGATGAGTACCCGGGGGAGCAAACCGCCCAACTGGCAGGCCCATCGCGGCGAGGACGGCGACGGTAGTCAGCAACAACGGCAACATCCCTGCTCGCACCACCTGCCACGCGCTGGCACCAAGTACGCCAGCATTCATTCGTAAGGTATAAGGCGCCACCAACAGTTGTACGCCGATCCAGATAGCGACGGACTGCATCGGATTATGCGGACGCCAAATCAGAACCCCCGAGACCAGCGCGATCGTGCCGGCAATATTGCTGTTCAATGCGTAACGCGGCGCACCGCGGGCGATCGCCGCCACGCCAGATGGGAACACAAGAAAGAGGAAGATTGCCAAGACGATCAGCGGCTGCGCGGCGCAGCCGGAGGCCGCCCAGACGGGACCCAACAGCAATCGCGTGAGCGGAACGATCGTGACCAGCATGGCGCCGAATAGAGGAAACAGCACTAAAGCTGCCGCTCTCAGCAGCCGATCGACACTGTCCCGTAGCGCCGGCAGGTCGCGCTGACGCTCCGACATACGCGGCAGCAGCAGCCGCCAGAGCGCGGTCGATGCCAGGTCCCGCACGGTATCGACCAGTCGGAACGCCATGTGCACCTCGCCAAGTGCCGCTGCCCCGGCTGTGCCGCCGATCAGCACAGAAAAAATGCGATAACGACCGTGCAACACCAGCGTGCTTGCGGTCAGCGGTAGTCCGATACGCAACAGCTCACGCACTGCCCGCCAACGACAAAGCAATGGGGGACACCAGCCGGCGGCCAGCATCAATGCGAGCCCGCCGCAGACTGAGGTGGTGGCCTGTTGCGCTGCAAGGGCCCAGGCGCCGGCGGCGTTCAAAGCGCAGCCGATGCCGACGACGGTTCCCGCCCCTTGCCCGATCAGGGCCCGACAGGCGAGCATCCCGTAGCGGCGTTCGCGCGTGAGCCGACCCTGTACAGCGCCGGCGGCACCGACCAGTGGAAGCGGCAAGGCGAGCACCAGCGACATCCCGATCAACCGGCTGTCATGCAGAACGTGAGCAAGCGGCCATCCGCAACCAACTTGCACCAGCGCCGCCATCGCACCGACCATTGTAGAGGCCCAGAATGCGCTCGCCGCCGTGGTCCCGTCCAACTCGGGACGTTGCACGATGGCATCGGCGAACAGCGCGGTGACGCCGACCCACAGCAGGACATGCGTTGCGACCGCGGCAGCGCCGATACCGACTTCCGCCGGGCCGATGAGGCGCGCGACGACAAAAGCCGACAGCACCGAGAAACCGGCAGAGCCGGCAGCCTCCAGGCCCGACCATGCCACATCACGGGCGGCACGCGCTTTCATGCCGCGGATGCTCGGTCGCGGGTCGCGCAAGGTGCGATTGCCAGCACGGCGATAAGCGTGGGCAGCCACATGACACGGCTCTGGTATCGGTCATGTGGACCGGAGAGGCCGCCGGTAATAAGGGCATTGCCGAGCAGGCACAGTAGTACCGCGACGATAACCCCGGCTAGCGGTACGCGCCGCTTCAACATTCCGGGCAACAGCATAAGGCAGATCACGATGCTGCCGAGCGAGGCCGCTTCATGCAGGCCAGGCAACCAGCGCGGCAGCACGGATCGCCCCTCGGTTTGGCGCGCCGCGTCGTAGGCAGCCCGTTCAAAAGCAGGGAAGTCACGCCGAATCCAGGGCGTGACTGTGCTCGGCCACGGCTGCAGTCCGTCGCCGGTAGCGAAGGATGCGAGCTGCTGCCCGGCATTCACGAGCACGGCGCGCAGTTCACGGAACGGCTCGGCCTGCACTGCGGTGATGATGATGGGACCCGCCTCGGCGCTGATCAGCTTTGGTCCGCCGTCCTCGTAAAGCGGGCTGTCGGCGTTCCAGAGGAAACCATCGGCCGTTGCGGGGAACGCGGCATCGCGGTCGCAAAGCCGCCAGCCGGGGCGCGGGCAATCACGTGCCAACACGTCGAAACCCGGCCCGTCGTAGAGGACGCGGGCGAGCAGAAACAAATTGCCGTATGGCGCCAGGGCGGGAATACGATGCCCGACGGCATTGACCGAAATCAGCGCCAACGCGGCGGCCGCGGGGGGGAGCGCAAGCCGGCTCAGGCCGGTGTGTCCCAAGGGTGCAATTGCACCGAACCGCCGTCGCAAGGGTACCAGTACCGATTAACAGGCCGATCGCGATTGGCAGGTTGGATAGATGCGCCGCCATGGCAAAGGCCGCGAGCCCGGTGAGCCACCATCGCTCTTTGGCGGTCAGAAGCTGCGGGAACAGAACCAACAGTGCCAATGCAAGCACCATGAGTCCGGTGAACAGATCGGGCATTAGTTGTGCGACGAAAACCGGTAGCGGGCTGAGCGCTGCCAGCACGGCGGCCAATCGCGGCAGCCATCGGTCGGACAAATCTGGCCGCAAGCACCGCTGCATCAGGTACAAAAGATGCGCGGTTACCAATGCCTGCACGACGATGACGGGCCAGGTAGTCACCCGCATATGCAAGGGAAGCATGAACAGGCTGTAAAAGACCGGCCGATCCCAGCCGAGATAGTGATGGATCGCCTGCGACAGGTAAGTGCCGGTGTCGGAGAATACCAGCGGATAACCGTTGACGAAGGCAGGCCAGAGCAAAATCAGCGCGGCGAGCGCGATCAGGCCAAAACGGCGCATGTGCTAATCGCGGAAGTACAGGCCGTAGCGCGGCTGGCAAGTCTCCGCATCGGCATAACCCGAACGGCCGTGTGCGCGTATGTCCACCCGCGTAAGCGCCGCGCCGGCGATGTTGGCCTGCGCTTCCTCCAGCAGCTCCACCGCGTTGCGCGCCACATCGCGCGGCGTGTTGCGCCAACGCGCGCAGAACAAGGTTGCATCGGCAAGTTTCGCGATCAGCCGCGTATCGGTGACCGCGAGTGCCGGCGGTGCGTCCATCAGCACCAGCCCGTACCGATCGCGCAGGGTTTGCAGCAAACGAGCCATGGCTTCCGACATGAACAGAGGCGCGGCATCGGCGCCGGCCGCTCCCGCCGGGATGTAGGCCATGTCAGTTAACGGGTCCTTCCTGGTGACCTCCTCCACCGTCGCAGTGCCGAGCAGGCATTCGGCGAGTCCCGGTTCCCCCTCGGCCCCGAACAGGCGCGCGAGCGTCGGGCGGCGCAGGTCGCAGTCCAGCAGGATGACGCGTTCTCCGGTCATCGCCGCCACCCGCCCGAGCGAGACCGCGACGGTCGTCTTTCCCTCGCCAGGGCGCGCGGCGGTCACCGCCACCGCGCGGGGCCGCACCCCGCCGAGCCAGAGCCCGGTGCGCAAAGATCTGATCTGCTCGGTGAAGCCTGCGAGAGGCTTCAACGCGGCATAGTCCTCAATGCGCAGCCGCCCCAGCGTGCGACGCGGCACTTCGGGGATCAGCGCGAAGCACGGCAGGCCGAGTGCGACGCGAATCTCCTCGCCGCTGCGCAGGCTGGTATCGGAGATCTCGGCCAGATAGACGAGGAACAGTCCAAACAGCAGGCCGAACGCCGTCCCCAGGGCCAGCATCGGACCGGTGCGCGGAAAACTCGGGGTTGCCGGTGGCAAGGCGAGGGAAACCTCGTGCGCATCCGGCGTCTCGACGGCAGCTTGCTGCGTCGTCTCCTGGATCCGCTCCAGCACGGAGGCCAGCAGTTTGCGCGAGGCATCGGCATCGCGTTCCAGCGCATTGAGTGGAATCTGCGCCTGTTCGCTGCGATCGACATGCGTCCGCGCTGAAGCCAGCTCGGACTCGAGCGTGGCGACGCGATCGCTCGCCGCCCGCACCTCGGCCTCACCGGCTGCGACGACGTGAGCTGTTTCGCCGGCCAGGTCGCCTGAGACCTGCTCGATCTCGCGGCGGAGTGCCACTATCTGTGGATGGTTGGGCCCGAAATGAGTTCGCAGCGATTCGAGCTGGGCGTTCAGCGTGTCGAGCTGTTGACGAAGCTGCACGACGCTGGGTGCCACTGCGGCGGTTGCCGGCCCGCCGGCATGACCGCGCGCGGCATCGAGCCGTCCTTCGGCGTTGGCCAGGTCCGCGCGGGCGCGGGCGAGATCTTCCGTAAGCTGGCTGACCTGTTCGGTGTCCAGCTCGGCATGAACGCCGCGCACGAGGCCTTGGCGCTCGCGATAGGTTGCGATCCGGTCTTCCTGGCCCTGCACCTCCGCGCGCAACTCCTTCGCGCGCCGCTCGAGCCAGTCGCGTGCCTTGTCCCCGGCAGTGTATTTCGCTGCCAGTGTCGCCTTGACGTAGATGTCCATCAGGCTGTTGACGGCCGCTGCGGCCAGTACGGGATCCTCGGCGGTGAAGGACACTTCCAGCACGCGCGATTGATTGACCGGCCGTACGACCAGCGCGCGTTGTGCGGTCAGCAGCACGTTGTCCCGCATGGAATCGGTCGCCGGTACGCCAGGCTGGGGCGGCAAGGCAGTCTCGGGTGCGGCGAACAGCGCGCGAATGCGCCCGATCAGCCGCGCTGATAGTGAAGGTGGTCGGAGTGCCGGATTGAACTCCGGCTTGTCGAACAGATCGAGCCGCTGCGCCATCGGTTGGATAACACGCAGCCCATGCAGAATCTCGGCCTGGCTCGCCATCACCGCTTCGGTAATGGTATCGGTCCGCAGGATGCTTTGCAGCTCCGGCGGTTTGTATTCGTTCGGGCTGTAGATGACCGTGCCGATAGCAGTATAGCGCGGCGTGACACGTTTGAGCGCCACGAGAGCCAGCGCGGGAGTGAGCAGAGCGCAAGCGAGCAGCGGCCGCCACCGCCGCTGCAGAATGGCGAGCAAAGCGCGGATGCTGAGCAGCACTCCTGGTTCATTTGGCGGGCCATCGCGACGCCGGAGCGGTGGCGCGTGCCCGGCTGCGGCAGGTTTGTCGAGCATCGCGCCCCCGATGGCCTCCGGCACGCAAGTTGACCGTTTTGGTCAGAGGTCACCGGCCGTACCATGCCTCGACGACGCTAAAAGAGTGCTAATGCGTGCGCGTTAACACTTCGCACAGTGGTATGCGGCACAGTCGTGCGCATGCCGACCGGGTTTCGCCCTGTACTCCTGCTTCTGCTGCTCCTTGTGACAAGCTGTGCCCCGGGGCGCGGCCTACCGCCTTTGCCGCCCTCGCCCGTCGGGGCATACCGGCTCGGGCCGGGCGATCAGGTGCGTATCATCACTGTGGGGGAGGACACCCTTACCGGTGAGTTCCGGGTTGACGACAGCGGACGCATCGCAGTGCCGATGCTGGGTGCCGTGCCCGCGGCCGGACTGAACCCGGAAGCGCTTGGGCACGAAGTCGGAGCGGCGCTGGACCGCAAGGGATTAATGCGTGCACCCTCGGTTTCGGTTGAGGTGGTTCGCTACCGGCCGATCTTCGTGCTGGGTGAAGTGAACAAACCGGGCGAGTTCGACTATCAGCCGGGCATGACGGTCTTGAGCGCGGTGGCCCTGGCTGGAGGCTTCACCGATCGGGCCGTGGAAACGCGAGCTTCGGTGGTGCGTACTGCGAACGGCCGCACGGCGGAGGGTCGGGTGGCGCGCGAAACAGCACTGCAGCCGGGCGACGTGGTGACGATCTTCGAGCGACGGTTCTGAGCGGAAGGCCGGCGCACGCTTCGCCGTGTTGGGCTGCGCGTGTATCGACTTTCTTCGAAAGTCGGTCCTAGCATCGCCGGCAGGACTGGGAGGAACAGGAAAATGAACACATCGGATCGGCGGCGCCGCTTTCTGGCGTTGGGCGGCGTGGCCCTGGCAGCCGCCGGAGCGACGACAGCGCTTCAGCCGGAGCGCGCCATCGCGCAGGCAACCCAAGACAGTCTGCTCCGCACCGTGCTGAATCGCGGGCGCCTGATCGTCGGCACAGGATCCACCAATCCGCCATGGCATTTCGAGGACGAGAACGGGAAGCTGACCGGCATGGATATCGCCATGGCCCGCATCCTCTCGAAGGGCCTGTTTGGCGATGAGAACAAGGTGGATTTCGTCCAGCAGGACCCCGCGGCACGTATCCCGAACATCGCCACAGGCAAGGTGGATATCGTCATCCAGTTCATGACCGTCACCTCGCAGCGCGCGCAGTTGGTGGCGTTCTCGCGACCCTATTACGTGGAAGGCGCGGCACTGCTGACGGCGCCGAAGAGCAAATGGCAGACCTACAAGGACCTGCTCGCGGCCGGGAAGCAGGTGCGGGCTTCGGTATTGCAAAATGTGGGTGCCGACGATCTTGTGCATCAGGCGCTGCCCGATGCCCAGGTGCTGCAACTCGATACCCAGGCGAATGTGATGCAGGCGGTTCAGGCAGGCCGCACCGATGTAGGCGTGGTCGATGCCTCGACCGTGAAATGGCTCGTCGCGCGCAATCCGGGGGCTTATACCGATCCGGGACACGCCTACGGGGCCCAACTCTACAGCGCCGCGATGCGCCAGGGCGACCTCGACTGGCTGCAATACGTCAACACCTGCTTCAACGTGGCGATGCACGGCAACGAGCCGGAGATCTACACCGCTGCCTTCCAGCAGTTCTTCGGCGAGAAACCGCCGGAACAGAAGCCGGGCTTCCCGCCAATCTGACCCTGGTTTGCACTACCACCTGAACTTCGGCCTGGTCTGGCGCTATTTCGGCAAGCTCGGCTGGGGCCTGGTGCTCAGCCTCGAGCTTGCCGTGATCGGCATCCTGATCGGGTCGCTGATCGGGCTCGGTCTTGCCCTGGTCGTCAACGGTACGCGCAGCCGGATCGTGCGCTCGCTGATCGCAGCCTATGTCGAGTTCATCCGTAACGTGCCGTTGTTGCTGCTGGTGTACTTGGTCTTTTACGGTATCCCGAGTGCCGGGGGCTTTGCCTACGACGCTACCTCGAGCTTCGTTGCCACGCTTTCGCTCTATGCCGGAGCGTATCTCGTGGAGGTGTTCCGTGCCGGTCTCGCCGCCATACCGCGCGGGCTGATCGACGCCGGTAAGGCGATCGGGCTGACGCCGTGGCAGCGCGTGGTATACGTGCAGGTGCCAACCATGCTGCGCATCGTGCTGCCATCGCTGAGCAACGCGTTCATTTCGCTGTTCAAGGACACCTCGATCGCTTCCGTGATTGCCGTGCCGGAGCTTACCTATGGCGCAAACTGGATCTATACCAATACGTTCCGGGCCGTCGAGGTGTACTCGGTCGTCACACCGATGTATCTCGCGACCGGCTACATTCTGCTTTATGCGCTGCGTCTGGTGGAGCGTCGATACGCTTTCAGCCGGTCGCAATGATCGCGGCGCTGCACGCCCTGCCGTTTCTCTGGCGCGGACTGCTCGTTACCCTGGAAGTATCCGGGATCGTCGTCGCGGTTGCCCTTGCCGGTGGGCTGGTCCTGGGCACCGCACTGACCTACGGGCCGCTCTGGCTCCGGCTGCCGGTCCGCATCTATAGCGATTTCCTGCGCGGGATTCCGCTGCTCGTGCTGATCTTCTTCGTCTATTACGGGCTACCGATCACCGGTTGGAACGTAAGCAACTTCTGGGCTGCGGTCGCGGCGCTGGCAGCATTCGAGTCCGCGCATGTGCTGGAGGTGACGCGCGGCGCGCTGCAGTCGATCCATCCCGGTCAGACGGAAGCCGGAAAAGCCATCGGCCTGGCCTTCGGGCAGCGCATGATCTATGTGATCGCCCCGCAGGCGTTGCGTCGTTTTCTGCCCCCCTGGATCAACACGGTGGTCGATACCGTCAAGGGCAGCGCGCTGGTGTCGTTGGTCGGCATCGTCGATCTCATGCTGGCGATCCAGCAGGTGATCGGCCGCACTTTCGACCCGATGCCGCTCTACGTGCTCGGCGCGTTGATCTATTTCGCCATCAACTATGCGCTGTCGCTGACCAGCCGCGGACTCGAACGGCGCTTCGCCTATATCCGGGAGTAGCGATGGCGGACACGATCGTCCAGATACGCGGCGTGAAGAAATCCTTCGGTGCGACCGAGGTGCTGAAGGGCATCGATCTCGACGTGCGCAAGGGCGAGGCGGTGGCGGTCATCGGCGCCAGCGGCAGCGGCAAGACCACCCTGCTGCGTTGCATCAACCGGCTGGAGATTTACGACGAAGGCTCCATCCGGGTGGATGGGGTCGAGATCGGCTTTCGCGATGATGCCGGATCGCGCCGCCGCCGCGGGGAACGCGAGCTGGCACCGATCCGCGCCGACATCGGCATGGTGTTCCAGCTCTTCAACCTGTTCCCGCATCTCAGCGCCATCGAGAACGTCATGCTGGGTCTGCGCAAAGTACGCCGGCTGTCACGGACCGAAGCCCGTCGGCGAGCGGAGCAGTGGCTGGTACGGGTCGGGCTGGCCGACAAGCTGAACAACCTGCCGATCGAGCTTTCGGGCGGACAACAACAGCGAGTGGGCATCGCCCGCGCCGTCGCCATGGAACCGAAGGTGCTGTTGCTGGACGAGATCACCTCCGCGCTCGACCCCGAGCTGGTCGGGGAGGTGCTGGCCGTGGTGCGCCAACTGGCACGCGACGGCATGACCATGATCCTCGTTACGCATGAAATGAGCTTCGCCCGGGACGTGGCATCACGGGTGGTGTTCATGGATACCGGCCGCGTCCTGGTCGAGGGATCGCCCGCGGAGGTGCTGGGGGCACCGCGTCACGACCGCCTGCGGAGTTTCCTGTCCCGGCTGTCGCCCGCCGGCCACTGATGCCAGCGGCCTTTGTGTTGACCACTCCGACCGAGCCGGGCCGGCCGCTGGCATCAGAAGTCTTGGTTTCGCGCGCGGCCGCCCCACCAACCCCGCGCGCCATACCAGCGGCCCGGCGCGGCGGAAGAGTTACCGCACCGAGCCGCTTGTGTGACGCAGTTCGCGCACCCACTCCACCTCTCCCGCGTGCGGGAGAGGTCGGTCCGCGCAGCGAACCGGGTGAGGGCCCTACCCCGTTCGGGCGACGCGATACTCCCTCCGCACGATCTCCATCAGCTCAGCCACCGAGGTGGCGGCGGCATCTTTTTCGTACGTAATCCGGCCGCGTTGCATCAGGATGATACGATCGGCGATCTCCAGCGTCTGCGCGTAATTGTGCATGATCATGGCGATCGACAGGCTGCCTTTGGCCTTCAACCGCAGCACCAGTTCGATGATCTGGCTGGCTTCCCGCGCCCCCATCGCCGCCAGCGGTTCGTCCAGCAACAGAATGCGCGCATCGGAATTGATCGCACGGGCCACGGCAATCGCCTGGCGCTGACCGCCGGATAGCCGTTCAACCGGCAGATCGACCGACGGCACATGCACGCCGATCTCGTCCAGCAGTTCCTGGGCGCGGCGGCGCATCGCGCGGTGGTTCACCAACCTGATCGGCCCAGGATGAGTGATCTCCCGGTTCAGGAACAGGTTGTGATAGATGCTGAGCGAGTTCGCCAACGCCAGATCCTGATACACGCACTCGATGCCGAGCGAACGCGCGTGATCCACCGAGCGCAGCAGCGTTTCGCGTCCATCGATGATCAGCCGCCCCGATGTCTGGCGCTGATAGCCGGTCAGGATTTTGATCAGCGTCGATTTGCCGGCGCCGTTGTCGCCCAAAATCCCGAAAATCTCGCCCTGGCGCAGTTCGATCGTCACGCCGTCCAGCGCGGTGACGGCACCGAAACGCTTGACGATATCCTCGGCCCGCAGCAGCACCGTCGTATTACTCACCGCGCGCCTCCGCTGCGCGCCAGCCGCACGATGTGGATGTTGAAGATCATCGCAGCCAGAATGGCGATCCCAAGAATGATATTGAAGGTGAAGGCGTTTACCCCGACCAGCGTGAACCCGTCGCTCAGGATACCGAGCACGCCGGCACCGATGAGCCCACCGATCACCGTGCCTGAGCCGCCGGCGAGGGAGGTGCCGCCGATCACGCCGGCCGCGACGGCGAGGAACATGATCTGATTGCCGCCTGCCTGCGGGTCAATTGAGGAAATGCGGAACGCTTCGAGGATTCCGGTGAAGCCGGCGAGTGCCCCGGTCAGCACGAAATTGCCGATCTTCAGCCGGCTTACGCTGATACCGGCCTCCTCCGCACCGGTCGGGTTGGCCCCGGCGGCGGTGGTGTGCAGTCCCCAGCGCGTGTTGCGCAAGACGACATGCATCACGGCGACAATCGCGACGGCCCACAGGATCTCGCTGTAGCCCCAGGCGCCCATCACCTGGGCAAGTGCGGGCGAGCCGGGCGGGTTGGCCGGCGTGCCCGCCGAGATGGTCAGCGTGAAACCGTTGATCAGGAACAGCGTGCCGAGCGTGGTGACGAAGGACGGCACCGACAGGGCCACTGTGATCAGGCCGTTCAGCAGCCCCACCACGGCCGCCGCTGCAACGCCCAGCACCAGCGCAAGCGGGGCGGGCATGCCCGCTGCCGCCGCGAAATGCATCACGAACGGCGCCATGGCGAAGACCATGCCGGCCGAGAGGTCGATCTCGCCCATGATCATCAGCATGATCTCGCCGCAGGCGATGATCGCGACCGGCGCGATGTACTGCGACAGATTCTGCAGGCTGGCATTCGAGAGCAGGAAGTCGCGGTTCGCCGATTCGAAATAGGCGATCAACAGAATCGCGACCAGCAGGATGCTCGCCTCCTGCCACCGCAGGAACAGGTCCCGCGGCCCCATGCGTCCCAGAGCAGGCATCCGTCAGGCGCTGATCGGGCCGGATCGCTTGACGATCTCGGATTCGGACGACGAGCCCTCGTAGCGCGTCTTGCTGGTGAGGTACGGGCCGACACTGGCCTTGGTGACGAATTTGAGTCCGGTGTTGATGTCCGCCGGACCGCTCAGACCGCCCGAGGCCAGGAACATGAACATCTCCATGACCGTATAGAAGCCCTGCAAATAAGCCTGCTGGTCGATGGTGAAGTCGAGAAAGCCGTCATGGATCAGCTCGAGCGTCTTCGGCAGCAGGTCATAGCCGCCGGCGTGCACGCCTTTGTCGTTCAGTTTGAACTGTTGCATCACTTCGCCGACCCCCTGGGTGCTGCCGGCATCGACGGCGAACATGCCCTTGAGGTCCTGGTGGCCCAGATAAAAGGATCGGATGCGCGACAACTCTTCATTAACGGTCGGGCCGCTGGCGATCGACTGCACATCGATCTGCTTGCCCGATTTCTTGATGGCGGCAATCGCGCCATCCATGCGCGGCTGGATGTTGAGCTGCCCAGGCGTCGCGATGAAGATGGCGACAAGCCCGGAATCGACCATGGACACGATGCGCTCGCCCATGCTGTAGCCGGATTGGTAAAGGTCCTGCCCGATATAAGCGAGCCGTTTGTTGCCGCTGCCCGGCGGCGCATCGGCGTTATAGGCGAAAACCGGAATGCCGGCAGCCAGCGCCTTGGCGGTGGGGTCATTGAACGCATGTGGATCGACAATCGGGACTGCGATTGCATCCGCCTTCGAGGCGACCGCCGCATTCATCGCGTTCACCATCTCGGCCACGTCAGCATTCGCGGACCCGGTCCACTGAGATGTGCAGCCCAGCAGGTCGCAGGCGTCCCGGAGCCCGTACTGGGTCGGGACGAAGAACGGATTTGTGGTCACGTGATTGACGAAGACCAAACGCCATTTGGGATGTGGCGGGAAAGGGCCGGTGCCCGCCGCGCGAGCCACCCTCAACCCTCCCGCCAGCCCCAGCGCGCCGGCGACGCCAGCGGCGCGCAGCATACCCCGGCGGGCAAGCTCGCCCCCCGTCTCCATTCCCTTGACTTTATTCATTGCGCTGTGCTCCTGAGTGGTCCGATCCCTCCGGGTCGAGACATAAACATGGCGGAAACGGCATTGAAAGGCCCCACTCCCGGCGGGTGGGCAGCCCGCGGCCGGGACGGCCCCTAGCCACCGGATTGAGTTCCCACTGTCCAGCATGTTGCTCCACCGACCTGCCGTGGCGCCTGTTAGGAGTGACGCCACTCGTGCGCCGCCGGTGGTCGAGTTCATGGGAAGCCATCTCACCCCAATTCGCGAAGAGCCATCGGTCGTACCCAGGCTGTATGTCGTGGTGGATGCCGAAGCGGAATTCGAATGGGACGGACCATTCGACCGATCCCTGATCTCCATCGCGGCGATGCGCGCTCAAGAGCCGGCGCAGTCCTTGCTCGAGGCCTTCGCGGTAAAGCCCATCTATGTTGTCGATTACGCGGTTGCGTCGAACCCGGATGGCTACGGTCCGATACGCAGCCTTTTGGACCGTAATGCCTGCAGCATCGGTGCGCATCTGCATCCTTGGATAAACCCGCCGTTCGAGGAAGTGGTCAACCCGTACAACTCATTCGCCGGGAATCTTCCAGCCGATCTCGAGGAACGAAAGCTTCGCGTTCTCGCCGAAGCGATCGAAAAAGCCTTTGGAATGGCCCCGGCCTTCTACCGAGCGGGCCGATACGGTTTGGGGCCGAACACCTATGCAACCTTAGCACGGCTGGGGTTCACGGTCGATCTCAGCATTCTTCCGGACGCTGATTTCCGCCGGTATGGCGGGCCAGACTTCCGCTCGCTCCAGGCGCGACCCTACTTCGTGCAACCGGAAGGCATCGTTACGCTTCCAATGACCCGGGGGCGGCTGGGCCTCATTGCCTCCATGCCGTTCCGAATGCCCGGTCTAATGGAATCGCCGACGGTCAAGGCCTTACGCGTGCAAGGGTGGCTGTCGATCCTGGGCATGCTGAACACCGTGACCCTCACCCCCGAGGGCGTCACAGCGGAAGAGCAGATCATGCTGCTGCGGCGACTGGTACGCCGAGGCCATCGCAGCTTCGTGTTGCACTATCACAGCCCGTCCCTGGTCCCCGGATGTACGCCGTATGTCCGAACCCGCGAGGAGCTGGCTGAATTTCTCCGGCGCCTCCAGCGTGTCTGCCAGTTCTTTTTCGGCGAATTGGGCGGTCTGCCTGGTGACCCGGCGGACCTCGTTCCGGAAGCAAGACGCTGCGCCCGTTCGGTTAAGGGCAACGAGTTGCCGGCCGATCCTTGAGCGGACGGCGCTCCCTTCTCCCGGCGGTTGATCCGGATCAAGACGGCAGCCGCTTCGCGCGATACAGTCGCGACGGACCCGCAAGGAGGCACCGATGAAGGCCGCAGACGTGATGTCCCCTGCCGTGATCGCCGTCCGGGCCGACGCGCCACTGGCGCAGGCGGTGCGGCTGATGATCGAGAACCGGGTCAGCGGGTTGCCGGTCCTGGACGAGGCCGGACATTCCGCCGGCATCCTGACGGAAGGCGATCTGTTGCGCCGGGCCGAGACCGGCACCGAGGGCAAACCCCCTGGTTGGTTCGGTATATTCTTCACGCCCGGCCGGCTGGCGGGCACGTACGTGCAGACCCACGGGCGGCGCGTCGCGGATATCATGACGCCCGAGGTCATCTGCGTTGAGGAGGCCACACCGCTTGAAGACGTGGTCGAGCTGATGCGCCGCAACCGCATCCGCCGCTTGCCGGTGACGCGGAACGGAGCGGTCGTAGGCATCGTCAGCCGCGCCGACCTGTTGCGCGCGCTGGCCCGCGAACTCGACACGCCCGCGAGCACGGCGAGCGATGCCACGATCCGCGATGCGATTTTGGCCGAACTCGCGCGTCAGCCCTGGGCGCCGCGCCGCTCCGTGACAATCGCGGTGCAGGATGGTGTTGTCGGTATCGACGGCGTGGTGTTCGACGTTCGCGAACGCGATGCGTTTCGCGTGCTGGCCGAGAACGTGCCCGGCGTGCAGCGGGTGGAAAACCGGCTGGTCTGTGTCGAACCTGAGACCGGGATACTGATGATAGGCCCGGAAGAGGACGCGCCGGCGCGCGGACCCTGACCGAATGACCGACGCCTTGCTGGCGGTGAACGCCGGCTCCTCCAGTCTGAAATTCGCGCTGTTCGAGTGGCGTGAACAAGAACAACTCGCGCTCGCGGCGGGCGGTTTGATCGAAGGAATCGGCGGCGCGCCGCACATGATCGCTCGTGATCCCAACGGTACCACGTTGGAAGAGAAGCATTGGTCCAGCGGTTCGCACGAGGAGCTTCTGTCGGCGCTGCTGTCATTCGTGGACCGGCATGTCCATCCGAACGTGCTGCGCGCGGTCGGCCATCGCGTGGTGCATGGCGGGCGGCAGTTCGATCGGCCCGTGCTGGTTACCGATGAGATCACGCAGTCGCTGGAGGCGCTGACACCGCTTGCCCCGCTGCACCAGCCGCACAACATCTCGCCCATTCGCGCCATGGCCGCGGCCCGCCCCGGTCTGCCGCAGGTCGCCTGCTTCGACACGGCGTTCCATCATGGCATGCCTACCGTCGCCACCAGGCTTGCGCTGCCCCGGACATTCGAGGCCGAGGGCGTGCGCCGTTACGGTTTCCACGGTATCTCCTACGAATTCATCGCCCGCCGCCTGCGCGAGATCGCTCCGCATCTGGCCGCGGGGCGCACGATCGTTGCCCATCTCGGCAACGGCGCCAGCCTCTGCGCGATGCAGGCGGGACGCAGCATCGATACGACAATGGGGTTTACGGCACTCGATGGCCTGGTGATGGGGACACGCTGCGGCACGATCGATCCGGGTGCAGTGCTGTACCTGATCGAGCAACGCGGCATGTCAGCGAAGGATGTAGAAACGATGCTCTACAGTCGCTCCGGCCTGCTCGGCGTGTCGGGAGTCTCGAACGACGTGCGCGAACTGCTGAACAGCGACGACCCGCACGCGCGCGAAGCGATCGAGCTGTTCGTGTTTCGACTTGCACGCGAAGCTGGCGGGCTGGCGAGCTCGCTCGGCGGCCTTGATGGATTGGTGTTCACCGCCGGCATCGGCGAGCATGCCGCACCGGTGCGGCATGCTGTTTGCGACCGGTTGAGTTGGCTCGGCCTGCGGCTCGACGCCGCGGCCAATAATCGCGGCGACATGGTGATCAGCGCCGCCGATAGCCGGGTGGAGGTGCACGTCGTGCCGACGGATGAGGAGCAAATGATCGCGCTGCATACGGTGGAGACAGTGTCCGGCGTCCGATGATCCTGGTCTTCGGCTCGATCAATCTCGACCTGATCTTCCCGTTGCCGGCACTCCCGGCGCCGGGGGAGACGGTGCTGACTGGGTCGGTGCGCATCGAACCTGGCGGCAAGGGCGCCAATCAGGCGCTCGCCGCCGCGCGCGACGGCGCGCAGGTGGCGTTGGCCGGCGCGGTGGGCAGAGACGCCCTGGCTGCTCCGGCGCTGGCACTCTTGCCCGAAGCGGGGATCGACCTGTCCCGCGTGATCACAGCCAACTCCGCCACCGGCTGCGCCGGTATTTTTGTCGATCGCTACGGACGCAACGTTATCGGCGTCGGGTCGGGCGCCAACCTAGCCGGTACGCGCCGTCCAGGTGGAAGACGCCGCATTGTCCACGGCCACGACTCTCGTGCTCCAGATGGAAGTGCCGGCGGAGGAAACGGACGACCTGATCCGCCGTGCGCGGATACGCGGTGCGCGTATCGTGCTGAACCTGGCGCCGGCGGGCCCGCTCGATCCCGATACGCTGCATGCGGTGGATTTTCTTGTCGTGAACGAAACCGAGGCAGCCTGGCTGGCTACCCGCCTGGGAACCGCCGCCACCGCGCTCGAGCTGCGTGCCGCTTTGGGCTGCACGGTCATCCGTACGCTCGGCGCGCAGGGCGTGGAGGCGGCGTCCGACGCCGGTTTGCTTCACCGGCCGGCGCTTCCGATCACACCTGTTGACACCACTGCGGCCGGAGATTGCTTCACCGGAGTGCTCGCGTCAGCGCTGGATCGCGGCGGCGGCCTGGAACAGGCGCTGGAGCGGGCCGTGGCGGCCGCTGGTCTTTGCTGCACACGCGCCGGTAGCCAGAGCACGATGCCCCTGGCTGGCGAGATCGATAACTTATTCAGGGTGCCTCCGTCACGCTGATATGCGCAGCCACGATACGCCATCCGATGTCCGGCAACCTCACCCAGGTCTGCATCTGCCGGCTGACCTTGCCGGGCAGCATATCGCGATGAAACAGCGTCGATGCGGTGGCAAGATCACGCCCAAATGTTGTGATCACAGTGCGCGATAACCGGCGCGCAAGGCCAACGGGCGAGCGGACCTGGCGCAACGCTGCGATTTCAGCGTTGCCGTACAGATTTTCCGCCAGCCATACCGGCCAGTCCGAGGATCGTCCCAGAACAGCGCCGCGAGCACCGACGTCGTCGTCCATGAGCGCCCGCTCATAGCGTGCAAATACCGCTTCCACCTCGGCACGCACCTCCGGGAGTGTTTACCGCCATCACGAAAGGCCGGGCGGGCGAGGCGCCCAGGCAACACCCGACTGCTCCAGTGCGCGGGCCACGCGCAGCGCGACATTCTCCCGCCTGGGCGCGGCGATCACCTGCACCCCGATCGGCAATCCCGATCGCGGAACCACGAGCACAAAGCGGTCGGCGGTAACCGGCGTAAACGTGTTCAGTGTTGGATCGATCCACTCGATACGCTTCAGCGGCTGCGTCCACCCACTTCGCGCGCGCTGAACGATCCCGCTCCAATTTAGGCACGGATCGTCGCGGCATCCAGCCAAGCGGGGTCAGCCGTCACGTTCAGGCCCGATACACATGAGCCGGCTCCAATTCATCCGGCAACTCGAATTCCGCAACCATACGCGCAAGACGGATATTCGTCGCGAGGTGGCCCCGCACGCCCTCCTGCCATTCCGGCCGCAACGGTATCTGCAACAGGCGAAGCACCACCCCTGTGCCCGCGCGGCGGCAAGCACACGCCTCGTCGGTCAGATGGTTCGGCGAAGCAGGCTGACATCGTTGCCCAAACCCGGGCCGAAACCGCCTGGCTCCTGCCGAGGTGCCACCGCCCCTCCCTGGGGAGTCGGGGCAGAGTCCACGCGCCGGGCACCCTCACCCGGTTCGCTGCGAACCGACCTCTCCCGCCAGCGGGAGAGGTGGACTGGTGGCGCCCGGCACACGAGACCACACCGCGGGCACCGCATGGCTTTTGACGGGCAGCGACCCTGAAAAGGTTCAGCTCATGACAATGCGTGGTCCCGGTCCGGGGGCGATGCCGGCCAGTTTGGCTCTCACCTGCGCGGCAACCGCCGCGAAGGCCTGGGCCGCGGGCCCGTCCGGGTCGGCCGCCACGATGGGTGTGCCGGCGTCCGAGGCGGTGCGGATTTCCAGCAGCAGGGGGATCTCACCCAGGAACTCGGCGCCGAGCCGTTGCGCCTCCAGCCGCGCGCCGCCATGGCCGAAAATTTCCGCCCGATGGCCGCAGTTGGGGCAGCAAAAGTAGCTCATGTTTTCGACCAGCCCGAGCACAGGCACGCGCACCCGCTCAAACATGCGTACGCCGCGGCGGGCGTCGATCAGGGCGATGTCCTGCGGCGTCGAGACGATCACCGCGCCGCGCAGCGCCACCCGCTGCGCCATAGTGAGCTGCGCGTCGCCTGTACCAGGGGGCATGTCCACGACCAGTATGTCCAGCACGCCCCAGGCGACCTGACCCATCATTTGCTCCAGCGCGCCCATCACCATCGGGCCCCGCCAGATCATCGGGGTCTCTTCCTCGACCAGGAAGCCGATCGACATGCATTTCAGGCCCCAGGCTTCGGGCGGGATCATCTGTTCGTTGCGAACTTCCGGCCGGCGGGAGATCCCCAGCATGCGAGGCAGGCTGGGTCCGTAGATGTCCGCGTCCAGCAACCCGGTCGCCAGCCCCTGCCGGGCGAGCGCCACGGCAAGATTGACGGCGACCGTCGATTTGCCGACGCCGCCCTTACCGGAGGCAACGGCGATAATCGCCTGCACATCGGGAAGCAGCGGCGGCTTCTGACCCGGCGCGCCGGAGGCAGGCTGCTGCTGCCCGGACGCCTTATGCGCCGTCAGCACGGCCGTTGCATTCGTCACCCCGGGCTGCCGGGCCAGCAGTTGTTCCACCTCCCGCCGTACCGGCTCCATGGCCGCCGCATGCGCGCGGTCAGTGAGCAACGCGACCTGCACCAGGCCGCCGCGCAGCTCAATCCCCTCAATCAGCCCGGCGGCGACAATGTCCTTCCCCGAGGCCGGGTCCTTGATCCCGCGCAGTACTTCACGCAGGGCCTCGGCAGCGGGTCCGGCCTGTTCAGACATTGCTTGCAAACCTTTTGCTGGGGGTTGATATGAGGCCGTCGCCCCAAGGCGCGGCCGGTCCTTACTATCTGGCCCAGGCTGGGGCCGCCGCCAATGCCGGCCACTGGCGAAGCGCCGGCGGCAAGGAGTGGATTTTAGCATGCCCAATAATTCCGGCGGCCCGGGCCCGAACCCAGGCCCCAGTCCTTGGGGACCCGGCGGATCGCAATCGGTGCCGCCCGGCGGCCGCGGCGGCTCGAACGGCCCCGGCGAACCAAGAGGCGGCGGCCCGCGAGGGCCGTGGGGTCCGGGCAACTGGCGGCCGGGCGACCAATTTCCGGGCCCGGACCTCGATCAGCTCATCGGGCGTATGCAGGCCGCAATCCGGCGCATGATCGGCGGCGGCAGCTCGGGCGGGCGCGGCCTCGCACTGCTTGGGATTCTGGTGGTCGCACTATGGCTGGCCAGCGGCTTCTACCGCGTAGAACCCGACGAGCAGGGCATCGTGCTGCGGTTCGGCGCCTTCACCCGCACGACGCTGCCAGGGCTGAACTATCACCTGCCCTGGCCGATCGAGACCGTGCAAACCCCGGCCGTCACCCGCATCAACCGCACCGAGATCGGCTACCGGTCCGGCAATGCCGAGGACGGCAGCAGCGAGGCGCGCCAGGAGGTTCCGGCGGAAAGCCTGATGCTGACCGGCGACGAGAACATCGTCGATATCGATCTGGTGCTGCTGTGGCGCATCAATAATGCGGTGAGCTACCTGTTCAACACCCGCGATCCCGACGTGACGGTGAAGGCGGTCGCGGAGAGCGTGCTGCGCGAGGTGATGGGGCGGACGCCGATCCAGCCCGCGCTTGGCCCGATGCGCGCGCAGATCGCCGCCGACGTGATGGAGCAGTCGCAGAAGATTCTCGACAGCTATCATGCCGGCGTGCAGATCACCCAGGTGCTGCTGCAGAAGGTCGATCCACCCGACGCGGTGGTCGAAAGCTTCCGTGACGTGCAGCGCGCCAACACCGATGCGGAGCGTTTGCGCAACGAGGCGCAGGCCTATGCCAACGACATCGTACCACGCGCGCGTGGCGATGCCGCCCGCGTCGTCGCCGCCGGTCAGGGCGAGATGCAGGCCACGATCGCCCAGGCCACCGGCGACACGAAGCGCTTCCTGAGCGTGCTCGCGGCCTATCGCACCGCCAAGCAGGTGACGTTGCAGCGAATGTATCTGGATACAATGCGCGACGTGCTGACCCATGCACCGGCGGTGGTCCTGGACAACAACGTGAAAGGCTTGCTGCCCTTCCTGCCGCTGGAGGGCACGCCGGCGCCATCCGCTCCCTTGCCGGTATCGCCGGCGAGGCCGGTGACGGGGACGCCGCAGGCGATGAGTGCCAATCCATGAGACGCACAATCATCGCCAGCCTGGCTGGACTGTTCGTGCTGTTGGTAGTGGTCAGCTCGACACTATTTACCGTCAGCCAGACCGAGCAGGCGCTGGTGACGGAATTCGGCCGGCCCGTGCGCGTGATCAGAGACCCCGGCCTGCATGCCAAGATCCCCTTCATCCAGTCGGTGATCGGTTTCGACCGCCGCCTGCTCTATCTGGGCACGCCGAGCGAAGAGGTGATCCTGGGCGACCAGCGCCGCCTGATCGTGGACAGCTTTACGATGTTTCGGATCAACGACGCTTTGCAATATTATCAGGCAGTGGGCGCCGGCGAGCAGGGAATCCAGATCCGGTTGAACGCGATCGTAGCATCGGCGATCCGGCGCGAACTGGGTACCAAGCCGCTGCCGGATGTATTGTCGGCCGATCGCGACCATATCATGGCCAATATTCGCGACCAGGTGAACGCGGAGATGAAAGGCTTCGGCGTGTTTGTGGAGGACGTACGGATCCGCCGCGCCGACCTGCCGCGCGAGAACACCGAGGCGATCCTGTCGCGCATGCAGTCCGAGCGGCAGCGCGTGGCCGCCCAGGCGCGCGCCGAGGGCGCCGAAGCAGCCCAGAAGATCCGCGCGAACGCCGACCGTGATCGTACGGTGTTGCTAGCGAACGCGAAGGCCACGGCGGACCAGTTGCGCGGCGAAGGCGAGGCGGAAGCCTCTCGGCTCTATGCCGCCGCGTTCAACCAGGACCCCACCTTCTTCGGGGCGTGGCGCACGTTGCAGGCGTATCGGGACGCCTTCGCGTCCGGCAAGACGCGCCTGATCTTGACCCCTGACAACGATTTCCTGCGTTATCTTCGGACGCCGCCGGTGCCGGCATCGCCCTGAAAGCCGATTTTGGAGTAACCCCCATGCCGTTCCCCCGTTCCCGCAGTGTCCGCGCAGCCTTTCTGGCGGGATCGGCGCTCGTCGCCTTGCCCGTGGCGGCATTGGCGCCGTCGCCCGCGGCCATCGCCCGTCCGGCGCCGGACAGCTTCGCGGACCTCGCGGCGAAATTGCTGCCTGCCGTAGTGAACATCTCTTCCACAACCGACATCAAGGCCGGGTCCGCGCCGGACATGCCGATGTTCCCGCCGGGCTCGCCGTTCCAGCAGTTCTTCAACGACTTCATGAACCGGCATCGGCCGCAAGGCTCCGACCAGCCGCCAGAGGAGCGGCGGATGCAGAGCCTCGGGTCTGGCTTCATCATCGACCCGTCCGGCCTGGTCGTGACCAATAACCACGTTATTGAAGGCGCGGACGAAATTACCGTCACGCTGCAGGACAACACCTCACTCAAGGCGACGGTGGTCGGTCGGGATACCGTCGGCGACCTCGCCTTGCTCAAAGTGAAGACGGACAAGCCGCTGCCCGCGCTACAGTTCGGCGATTCCGGCGCGATGCGGATCGGCGACTGGGTGCTGGCGATCGGCAATCCGTTCGGCCTCGGCGGGTCGGTGACCGCCGGCATCATCTCTGCGCGCGGCCGCGACATTCATGAGGGGCCGTACGACGATTTCATCCAGACCGATGCCCCGATCAATCGCGGCAATTCGGGCGGACCGCTGTTCAACATGGACGGGCAGGTGATCGGCATCAACACCGCGATCTACTCGCCCACAGGCGGATCGATCGGGATCGGCTTCGCGATCCCCTCCAACATCGCGAAGCTCGATGTCGATCAGTTACACCAATACGGCCACCCGCGGCGCGGCTGGCTCGGCGTGCGCATCCAGGAAGTGACGCCCGACATCGCCGAGAGCCTGGGCCTGCACACGCCGACGGGCGCCATGGTGGCCGGGGTGAACCCTGGCGGGCCTGCCGACTCGGCCCATCTGCACAACGGCGACGTCATCCTGCAGTTCAACGGGCAGGACGTGAAGGACATGCGGTCGCTGCCGCGGATCGTGGCGGATACCGAGGTGGGCAAGCAGGTCCCCCTTGTGGTCTGGCGCGATGGCAACCGGGTGACGTTGCAGGCAACATTGGGCGAGTTGCCGGACGACAAGACACAGCTTGCCGCGGCAACACCCAACCGCCCGGTCGTTCCCGGACCAATGGACATGTCGAGCCTGGGGATGAAGCTGGCACCGATCACTCAGGACATGAAGAACAAGTTCCAGCTCAACGACCATCAGAAGGGTGTCGTCGTCACCGACGTGGACCCGAACGGCGCCGCATCGAAACAAGGACTGAAGCCGGGGGATGTGATCGTCGAGGTGCAGCAGAGCGAGGTCAACACGCCGGCGGATGTGCAGGCGCATGTCGATGCCGTTCGTAAGGAAAACCGCCGTTCCGTCCTGATGCTGATTCAGCGGCAAGACGGCATGCAATGGATTCCGGTGCCGATCGGCGGCGACGAAGTGCCCCAGAAAGGATAAGTCGGAAGCGGACGCCAGCAGCCCCGGGGCATTGTTACTCCGGCGCTGTTGCTCAAGCGTTGCTGTGCTCCAGTTGCTCAGCCATGCTCAGATGGTCCTGCAGAGTGGGCAGCGTCTGCTGCGCAAAATGCTTCAGCTCGGGGTTGGTCCCCGATTGCGCCTCTGTCTGGAACAGCTTGATTGTCCGCTGATGTGCGGCGACTTGGTTACGTATGTAATCGCGCTCGAAGCGGGAGCCTGATTCGCGTCGCAGCTTCGCCATCGCGCTCGCATCGGTCGGATCGGGTCGTGTCGGTACGCCAGTCAGGCCCAGGCTCTGCGCGATGGACATAAGCTGGTCATTTACTTTCGTATGATCGGTTATCATGCGATGCGCGAATTGCTGCACACCGGTATTTTTTGCCTTGCTTGCAGCGAGCTGTCCCGCCTGCACCTCGGCGATGCCGCCCGCCGCCGCTTGTTTGACGAACTGAACATCCTGGGCGGACGGCCGCACCTGGGCTCCTTCAGTGGGGCCCGACACTCCGGCTCCCGCAGCCGGCGTCGTCGGTGCCGCGGTCTGGGCGATCGCGATGGCGGGCCCGAATGCGATCACGGTGCCGCCGCAAAGGATGCTGTACAGAATGCGTCGTGGGCTGTATCGCATGCCCTGGCCTCCTCGGGGTGTGCACCGCCAACGGTCGCCTGAGCTTTCGGATGCAAAGGACCGACGCGTGTGCCGGGTTTGTGACCCTGTCCTGGCTGTTCAGGGATCTATGCCGGACGCGGCTCCACGATCTTTCGGACTTGCCAGATCGTCATCTGCTGACGTTCACCATCGGCCATCGCCGTCACTATCTGCTGGCGCAGGATGATGCCGGTTTCGCGGTCGATCCAATAGAGAGACTCCGCATTCGCGCCCGGCGCTCCCGAGTCTTCATGGCGGACGGCCCGGAGCTCGACGGCAGCGCGCTTCTCGCCGCCGACCTGCACCGCCCCGTCCGCCACATGAGTGATCGTCGCCGTGCGCCAAAGCCCGCCATCTCGATGCAGCGGAAACGTTGCCTCGGTGCCGACCGGGCCGGCCAGAACGCCCTGAATGTCGGGGGCATCCTCGCTTGCTGCATCGCGGAGTCGGCCTGAGCCCCAGAAGCCGAGATAATAGGAATGGTCCTGGCCATCCCAGCGGACCAGGCAGACTTGGTTGTTCGTCGGCAGGCTGCCGGCGTATTCAACCTGCACGCCTGTCGTTAGCTCCGCACGAAGACCGTCAGCGCACGGTGCCGGTAAGGAGGCATTCAGGCCGACCGGCGTCGATGTCGTCAGCGCCCGGCCGGCGGACGGAAGGCCCTGCTGGCAGGCGGCCAGACCCATTAGCAGCATGAGACAGAGAATCGGGCGGGCAGCGATAACGGTGAGCATGGGGCGCCGCTAGCATGTGATGTTCAGAGCGTCACCCGTCCCTATGTTCCAGTGCGGATAACACATTCGAGAGCCGCCTTATTTCAGCGCCGCGGCCGCCTCCATGACGGCCTTCGCATGGCCGGTCACGCTCACCTTGCGCCAAGCCTTCGCGATCTTGCCGTCCTTATCGACCAGAAATGTGCTGCGCTCCATGCCGAGATATTTCCGGCCGTACATCGACTTCTCCACCCACGTGCCATAGGCCTCGGCGACTCCGGCTTCCGCGTCGGAGGCGAGCGGGAAATGCAGTTTGTATTTGGCGGCGAATTTCTCCAGCGCGGGCAGCTTGTCCTTGGAGACGCCGATCACCTCGAGCCCCAGTTTTCCGAGTTGCGGCAAGGCTTCCTGGAAGGCGCATGCCTCCTTGGTGCAGCCGGGCGTGTCCGCTTTCGGGTAGAAGTAAAGGACGAACGGCTTTCCCTTCATCGATCGCAGGCTGACCGAGCGCCCATCGGTGGCGGGCATCTCGAAATCAGGCGCCGGATCATTCTCCAGAACGCTCATGTGGTGATGTCTCCTATGTAGCGGCGAAACACGATGCGAACCTGCTCCGCCAGAGCGTCGAGGATGATGCGTAACCCGGGAAGGTCAACAGCGTTCATGGCGCGCAGCAACGGACGCGCGGTCGCTTCGGGCAACTCGGCCGGGTAGGTACGGCCGAGCGTGATGCGCAGCATGCCCTGCACCGTCCGCCAGGTGTTGTCGGCCCGAACCAACCGGGCAACATCGTTCGGCTCCAAATAACCGGCTGCGGCCAGGTTGCTCAACGCGATCCGGGTGGTCGGATGGCACAGTTCGGGCTCGGTGCGGGCGTGAATGAGCTGCAGCGTCTGGGCGATGAACTCGACGTCGATCTGGCCGCCGACGCGCAGCTTGGCATCCCAAGGCCCGGCCGGCGGCAACTCGCGTTGCATGCGGGCCCGCATGGCGGCGGCATCGGCGCGAATCCGAGCCGGGGGGCCGGATGATGCCAGGGCCGTCCGGATGGCTGGCTCGATGTCCGCGCGCAGTCTTGCCGGCCCGGCAATGACGCGGGCTCGGGTCAGCGCCATGCGCTCCCAGGTCCAGGCCGACTCCGCGTGGTAACGGCGAAAGGCCCCGAGCGAGACCGCGACCGGGCCTTTGTTGCCGGAGGGGCGGAGCCGCATATCGACCGCATAAAGCTGGCCGTCGGCACCAGGGGCGGTCACCGCCGCGACATAGGCGTGCGCCGCCCGGATGAAATATTGCGGCGCCGACATGCTGCGCACCCCGGTGAACTCGGCGTCCGGCGGGTGATCATAGATCAGCATCAGGTCGAGATCGGAGCCGGCCATCATCTCGTGCCCGCCTGCCTTGCCCAGTGCCAGCACCGCCATTGCGCCGCCGTGAACCACACCATGCCGCGCCGCGAAATCGTCCAGCACCGGCCCCAGCAACCCGGCGAGCGCGGCATCCGCTAAGGCGGTGCGGCGCTCACCGGCGGCATCCACATCCAGGCGGCCCTCCATTGTCGCGACGGAGATCGAGAAATCCTCCTCGCGTACTGTCCGGCGGGTGATCGCGATGACGTCCTCGAGCCGCCTCGCATCCTTGAGGCGATTGCGCAGCAGGCGGTTGGGATCAGCCTGATCCTCGGGCGAGAGCAGTCCATCCAAGGCGCCCGGGTGGCTGGCGAGGTGTTCGGCAAGCGACGGGGCGGCACCGAGCACTGCGGCGACGCGGGACAACAGCGGCGGGTTGCGCTGAAACAGCGAGAGCAGTTGCACGCCGGCCGGCAGCTTGGAGAGCAACATGTCGAACCGGTTGAACGCCGTGTCGGGTTGCTGCTGACTCGCGAGCGCGGCCAACAGGACAGGCAGCAACTGACCTAAAACTTCGCGAGCACGTTCAGAACGCAATGCCCGCACCCGTCCCGAGCGCCACCCGCGTACCGCGGAGACGATCCGCTCCGTATCGGTGAAGCCCATATCGCGCAAAGCTGCGATGGTCGCAGCGGGCGCCGGATCATCGCCCCGGAAGTCCAGACCCGGGACGGCCGGAATGCCGGCCTCATCGGGGACCGCATCGAACAGACGAGCGTAATGAGCGCTCACCCGATGCAACTGGCGCAGCAGGGCATCGGCGAACGCTCGCGCATCGGCATAGCCCATGAACGTTGCAAACCGCGCAAGGTCATCGGGGCGGTCGGGCAAGGCGTGCACCTGCCGGTCCGCCACCATCTGCAGCCGGTGTTCGACCCGGCGCAGGAAGCGGTAGGCGCTGGCTAGTTCACTCGCGGCGGCTCGCGGAATATGACCGGCCCGCGCCAGCAGCCGCAGCGTTCCCAACGTGGTCGGCTCGCGCAGTCCTGGATCGCGCCCGCCCCAGACGAGCTGCAGCGTCTGCGTGAAAAACTCGATCTCGCGAATCCCGCCCTGACCGAGTTTCACGTTGTGGCCGGCGATGCGGGCGACCGGGTCGACCGACCGGGCAAGCGCACCCCCCTTGTAGGCATCGATCCGCCGTTTCATGGCGTGGATATCGGCCACGGCGGCGAAGTCGAGGCCGCGCCGCCAGACGAACGGACGGATCGCTTCGAGGAACCTCGCACCGGTAGCGAGGTCGCCGGCCACGGAGCGCGCCTTGATCATCGCAGCGCGCTCCCAGTTCTGTCCCATGCTTTCGTAATAAGCGATCGCCCCGGCAAGAGAGACCGCCGGGGGTGTTACCGCAGGGTCCGGGCGCAGGCGGAGGTCGGTACGGAACACGTAGCCATCGGCGTCCCGCACTTCCATAAGCGACACCAATCCGCGAGCGAGACGCGTGGTGAAGCCGCGTGTGGCATCGCCTTCGGTCCGCTCGGTGTATATCGGAGCGGCCGGGTCGTAGATCAGAACGAGGTCGATATCGCTGGAATAGTTCAGCTCGCGGGCACCGAGCTTGCCCATCCCGAGCACTGTGAAGCCGCTGCCGCCGGCAGGATGCGCCGGGTCGGGCAGGCGGAGCTCGCCGGTTTCGTGGGCAGCATGCAGGAGATGCGCGACCGAGAGGTTCAACGCGGTCTCGGCCAACGCGGACAGCGCATCGGTGACGCGCTCCAACGGCCACATGCCGCCAATGTCAGCCACGGCCGCAGTCAGCGCGACGGCGCGTTTGGCCCGACGCAGAGCCGCCCCAACCTGGGCGCGGGAGGCATTCGGCGGGGTTGCCGCGACCTCCCGCATCGAACGCTCCGATACGGCGTCCGGGCCGACTTCGATCAGGACCCGCAGCAATTCGCCTTCGCGAATCGCCAGATCGGAGAGGTATGGGCTGTTGCCGCCGATCGCGGCCAGCATCGCCGCGACCTCTGTTCGGTCAATGAGCCGGGCCTCGGCTGGGCCAAGCCCTGCGAACCGCTCGATCAGACGGTTGGCGGCATCCTGGTCGTGCGCGGCGGGCCAGGTCGCAGGCAGATGGAACTGTTGGTCCATGTGCGGACAGGCTGTCGGTGAGCCGCCTCCCCGGTCAAGTGATGCGCGGATGCTGGGTGGTGCTGCACCGGGTCTTCGCGTTACTGCTACCGTTGCTGGTTATCGTTGTCGCCGGAGCGGCCGTACTGGCTTGGCGCTTGTCTCAGGGGCCGATCGACCTTCCATGGTTGGCCGCCCGCATCACTGCGGCGGCGAACCGGCAGCTAGCACCGGGCCGGGTGGCTATCGGCTCGGCCGCCCTGACCTGGGAAGGCTTCCGGCACGGACTCGAATCGCCGATCGATATCCGCCTGACCGACGTCTGGCTGTTCGATGACTTGGGGGCGCGCGAGTTCGACGCCCCACACGCCGGCGCCACGCTGTCGTTGTCGGGGCTGATAAGCGGCCGGATCGTACCGGCGACTCTCGAGATCGATCGCCCGACCATCGTCCTGCAACGCGCGAGTGACGGCGCCATCAGTCTCCACCCGGAGGCGGGCGCGGCGTCGCCCGACCGCCCGGACGCGGGCGCAGTATTGCGTGAGCTGACTCGGCCTTCGACCGAAAAATCCGGTGTGCTCGGCGACCTCGTTCGGTTTCGCCTGCGCGGCGCCACGGTCAGGGTCGTCGATCGCCAACTGGGCGCAAACTGGCAGATCGAGGATGCCGATCTGGATCTGGCCCGCGCAGCGCAAGGGAGCGTTAGCGGCCAAGCCCGGCTGACGCTGGCTCTGGCGACCCAGAAAGCGCTCCTCACAGTGTCCCTGCAGTCCTCTCCCAATACCGGCGAGACCCGCATCGAGGCGCGGCTAGGCCCGATCACCCCGGCGGCACTCGCCACGGCCTCGCCGGCGCTTGCGTGGCTCAGCACTCTCGACGCTGCGGTGACGACCGAGGCGGAAGCGAAGCTCGGACCCGGACCGACTGTGCAGGTAACGCGGCTTACCTTGCAGGCCGAAGCCGGCAAAGTCCGTGTTGCGTCCAGCACCGTGCCGATCCTTTCGGCCAGTCTTCTCGCTTCCGGCGCGTCGGACCACGTGACGGTCCAGGCCCTGCGCCTGGTCTTGCCGGCCACCAACGGTCTGTCGCCAACCACGGTCGAGGCACATGGCACGATGGGACGTGCCGCTTCCGGAGCGTTTGCCGGGAAAGTCGCACTCACCCTCGACCACGTCGCGTTCGCCGATCTGCCGCTGCTGTGGCCGGCCGGGCTCGCAAGCGACGCGCGTGACTGGGTCGTGCAGAACATCACGAGCGGCCTTGCCCGCGATGGACGGTTCGAAGTCGGACTGGTCGCGGCAAGCGACCTTGCGGGACTCCGGATCACTCAGGCGAAGGGCACGTTGCAAGGCGACGGGGTGACCGTCCATTGGCTCCGTCCCGTACCACCGATCGTGCAGGCGGAAGCGGAACTCCGCGTGACGGACCCGAACATGATGGAGGTGCACGTAACCTCAGGCGTGCAAGCGCCGGGAACTCCGGCCGGCCAGTCGCTTGCGGTGGACGATCTGCAAATGCAGATCAGTGGGCTGGAGCAAAAGGAGCAGAGCGGATCGATAACGGTTGCGGTTGCCGGCCCATTGCCTGCTGCCATCGCCTTGTTGCAGGACAAGCGGCTCGGCTTGTTGTCGCGCCATCCCTTGCCGCTCAAGGACCCTTCGGGGCAGGTGACGACGACGCTTTCGGTATCGTTGCCGCTGATCAAAACGGTTGACATCGACCAGGTCGCCATCAGTGCTCAGGCCCACTTATCGGACGTGCATCTTGCGGATATCGTGGCGGGCCACGGCATCGATCAGGGTGTATGCGATCTCAAAGCCAACAATGACGGCCTGAGCGCCGCGGGCCAGGCGATGCTGGCCGGGATCGCCGCCCAGTTTCAGGCGAATATGGATTTCACTGCGGGCCCTCCATCGCAGGCGGCGCAACGGATCGCGCTGACCATGCGTCCTGACGCGCGCCAACTCGCCGCACTCGGTATCGATAGCGATGGCGTCGTCGCCGGACCGATGTCGTTGCAGACGATACTGACAGAACGGCGTGATGGCACCGGGCAGGTGCGGGCGACGGCCGATCTGTCCCCCACCACGCTGGCGATCGACGCTCTTGGCTGGCGCAAACCCGCGGGTACGCCGGCTCAAGCAAGTGCCACGTTGATGCTCGATCATGATCGGCTGACCGCCATCGATCCAATTCGTGTCGAGGGCGATGGTCTGGAGGTAGTTGGCAACGCCGAGGTGACGCAGGGGCGATTGACGGCGGTGCAGGCCAACCGCCTCGTGCTGGGCCGAACCGTTGCGCAGGCCCGTGTGCAATTCCCGGCATCCGGTCCGATTGCAGCGACGGTTTCCGGGCCGACACTCGATCTTTCGGCGCGGTTCGGCTCCGGCGGCGGCGCACACCGCGCTCGGCAGGCACGCCATATGCCGGAAAGGCGAGGCCAGGCCTGGGGCGCGGACGCCCGCTTCGATCGGGTGCTGCTGAGCGGCGGCAGTCTCCTTACCCAGGTCTCGGCGCGTATCGCCGATGACGGCCTGGTGGTGAGGGACCTGCGGCTGGCCGGATCGCTCGGGTCGGCGGGGCCGTTGCGGGCAACGATCGAGCCCGGGCGAGACGGCCGGATCGTACGCGTCGCCGCTGGCGATGCCGGTGCATTGCTGCGTGCGTTCAACCTGCTGGACACCATGGAGGGGGGGCGCCTCGGCTTTTCCGGGGTCTATAGGGACTCGGAACCAGGCCGGCCGCTGGTCGGCACGACTGAGATCGACGATTTCCGGGTGCGCAATGCTCCGGTGATGGGGAAACTGTTGCAGGCGGTCACACTCTACGGGTTGGTTCAGGCGTTGCGCGGGCCCGGCGTCGGCTTCACCAAATTGATCGCGCCGTTCCGCCTGGATGACGGTGTGCTCGAGTTGACCGGTGCTCGCGCTTACAGCCCCTCGCTTGGGCTGACGGCCAAGGGCAGCATCGATCTCGACAGCAACCGGATCGATGTCGCCGGTACCATCGTTCCGGCATATTTCTTCAACTCGCTGCTCGGGCGCATGCCGGTGATCGGCCGGCTGTTCAGTCCGGAGCGGGGCGGCGGGGTCATTTCGGCCGCCTATACGCTGCGGGGCCCACTCGACGATCCGGCGGTCGGCATCAATCCGCTGACCGCGCTCACGCCCGGGTTCCTGCGCGGTTTGTTCGGATCGTTCTGATCGGAGCGTTTCGGCTCATATGAGTTGGTGCTCTGTCGAGGTCATTCCGCCGCGGCCATCGAGGTTGTTCTCAAGGCCGTCTCGTTGCGCGGGTCGTGAGATGACGGATCATGGGGTGAGACGGCGGGTGCCGTCGCTTCACCGGCGATGAGCGCCTGAACCAGGTCGTTGTCGGGCGGGTCGAAGGTGATGTTCTCGGGCACCCGCCCCATCCGGCGGATCAGCGCCGCGCGCTGCGGGTAGATCGCGGCGTATTGCTCGGCGGCGGTGAGCGCGGCCCCCTCCCCCTGGCCCCTCCCGCGAGAGGAGGGGGTTTGCGGGGGCGGCGAGAGCGCCTCGGTCATCAGGCCGAGGGCGCAATCCTCGGTCCAGGCGGCGCGGTCGCAGGCTTCGTTGCTTGATTCGCGCTTCTCGCGGGCAGCCTGCATGCGCAGCAGCAGTCGGAGCGCGCTTTGCGACGGGCCCATCATGCTGATGGCCTGGGCGCGGCATTTCATGGCCCACTCAGGCGAGGTTTCGGGCAGGTGGGCGACATGGAGCCAGTGCTTCCACTGCCCGGAGGTGGCGACGTAGAGGGCGCCGATATCGGCCTCGGCGGGGTTGGCCGGGCAGAGCGCGGCGATGCGGGCGATGGCGGCGTGGTCGCGGCGGCGGAGGTCTTCGGGGCCGTCATAATCAGTGGGGGATGGCGGGAGCCCGCGGCGGAGCGTGTCGATGAGGTGGGTAGTAGGTGGCGGCTGGGAGTTCGCCGGGGAGGAAGCGTTGGGTGCTGAACATGGTGATAGGATGGCGTTAGAGCATCTATCCGTCAAGAGTTAGATTCATTACCTCTGGGAGACACCGATGGGCCTGTCTGCACGGCGTCACCGCTTTGCGGGCGCATCACAGTCGCGTGATACACCGACATGAGTATTGTTAACTGAACATAGTTCATATAACTCATGGCGCACCCACACCATTAAGGAGTAAGGCCAATGTCTAAGGTTTCATTGGCGGCCACCAGGCGTCGTCTTCTTACCATTTCAGCTGCGGCTGCAGCGGCGGGCTATTCACTGCTCGCCACCTCCGGCTACGCACAGACGGGAGCCAAGGCCGCCCAGGACTGGACCGCCGTGAGAGCGGGACAGGCCAAAGTGATCGACCTTGGCGCAAACGCTTCCGCCGTTACCTACTGGGTGAATTGCCCCGATGGTTGGTGGGTGGTGACCACGGTGGAGACCGTGATCGGGCGGGGTAGCAATGCCGAACAGCGCGCAGTCGTGCGCTTCGACGCGGTGCTACAGCCCGGCCAGTCGCAACTGATCTCGGTTCCCACCAAGCAGGAGGAACCGCAGCAAGTTCTTTGTATCCGCCGCGTGGGCGACCGCGTCGAGGTCGCGCGCCTCGGGGTGTAGCATGATTGCCATTAGCCTGGGTCAAACTGAGCAGTTTGTCCGGATCGAGCAGGACGGCGAGGCTGCGTGCGAGGTTTGACTTTCGGGCGATCAAATCGACCCTGTTGTTACCAGTGCGGGAGCGCGAGAGGCGGGTGCAGCCAATGGATGGAACTTACCTCAAGGCCCGTTCGGGAGTGGGTAGGCGATCCAGGTAAGCCTGCTGCGGGGGCGGTCAGGGTGCGCAGTCAAAGCGGACGCGCGCGGCATGGATATCGGAATAACGACGATCGGCCCAATCGATGAGGCTCGCCATCGGGTCCAGCAGCGATTGGCCTAGAGGGGTCAGACGATATTCAACGCTCGGGGGCTTGGTCGGAAAGACGTGACGGCTGATCAGTCCGTCGCGCTCCAAATCGCGCAGGGTCTGGGTGAGCATTCGCTTGGAGATGTCGCGGACGGCGCGGTGAAGCTCGCTGAAGCGCTGCGATCGCGTCGCGAGGGTCATGATCATGAGTATGCTCCACTTGTCGCCGATGCGGTCGAGCACCTCGCGCACCGGGCAGTGGACTGCGTGGTCCGACTGGGCGTCGTCCAACTGAAAACGGCTGAATCTCTCGATCGCGCTCAATGCGGTGCTCATGCGGGTTCCCCTGGTCTCTCCTGGTTACAAATAACTGCCTCCTTACGGCGCAGTCGCAAGGTCTCTATATGAGACCTAGCCTAGAACATAGACCATCTAGCGCTAGGAGAAAATGCATGTTTCTGGTTATCGGAATCACAGGAAAAGTCGGCGGCGCAACGGCGAGACATCTGCTGGACCGCGGCCAGCAGGTCCGCGCGCTGGTCCGCGACCGAGCCAAGGCCGCAAGCTGGGCGAACCACGGTGTCGAACTGGTCGATGGCGACTGGAATGATGCGGCCGCCATCGAGCGGGCGCTCGACGGCGTCGACGGCGCATTCGTCATGCTGCCGGCCGTCTGGGCCCCCTCGCCGGATTTCAAGGAAGCCAAGGGCGTCATCGCGAACTATGTCGAGGCACTGACCAAGGCCGCGCCGCCGCGTGTGATCGCGCTCTCGTCGATGGGGGCGAACCGGACCAGCGGGTTGGGAATGATCACCGCCCTGTCGCTGCTGGAGCAAGGCTTTCGCGACTTGGCGTCGCCGGTCGCTTTCGTGCGCGCCGGCGGGTTCTTCGAGAACTTCCTTTACGGCCTGTACGTCGCCCAGGGCGGCACGCTCCCGGTTTACTACAATCCGACCAGCCGGAAATCGACGATGGTCGCGACGAACGACATCGGTGCCGAGGTGGCGGCGCTGCTGACCGGGCCGGCGTGGTCGGGGCATCGCGTCATCGAACTTGGTTCGATGGTCAGCGCGGAAGAAGTCGCGGCGCAACTGGGCGATGTCATGCAGCGCGACGTCAAGGCCTTCGCTGTCCCGCGGGCCGGGTGGCCGGCAGCGTTCGAACAGTTCGGCATCCCCAAAGGCCAGACCGGACCGGCCGAAGCGATGTTCGAGGCCGTCAACTCGGGCTGGATGGACCTCGGCGCCGCGGGCACGGAGCACGTCGCGGGCACGACGTCCCCCCGCGATGTCTTCGCGGCGGCCCAGAAGGCCGCCACGGCGGAGGTCCGCTGATCAGCGACGGGATGCGACTTTCGGGACCTGCTCCGGAAGTTCGCATCTCCTTCGGAATGAATGCGTCGCGGCCGGCCGTCCCGAATGGCCACCATCACTCGATGTGCATCGCGATCCTGGCAGAGAGGCGGAACAGCCCGTTTCCTTGTGAACTGCGGCGCTAACACCAAGAAAGATCGAGGTCAAAACATGAAGGTTCTTGTTTCCGGAGCAATGGGCGGAACCGGACGGCTGATCGTCCGCGACGCCGTGGCGAAAGGCCATTCCGTCGTTGCGCCGGTTCGTGCGAAAGCGCGCTCCGATGCTCGCAAATCGCTTGGACCGTTCGCTGACGCACTGGCGCTCGACCAGACAGTAAGCGGCCAGCATGCCCGGCGAGTTCTTGCGTGGAAACCCCATGGCGCCGGCCTAATTGCGGACCTCTCTGTACAAAAGCGCTTTCAGCAAATCTACGGAGCATGACGATGGCGTGGAACAGTGCATCTTTCGAATCGATTCTCGCGACGATCTTAGCGGTTCTGTTCGCGGTTGCTGGGGTGGTCAATCTCGCAAGACGCGGCGCGGTGAAGCGCGACTTCGCTCGCTGGGGTTACCCGGCATGGTTTCAGTTGCTCTGTGGCGCTCTCGAACTGTCCAGTGCGGCACTTCTTCTTGGACAACAAACCAGAATCTTAGGCCTAATGCTGGCCGGTGCGATCATGATCGGCGCGCTCTTCACGTTGGTACGAAATCGGGAGCCGTTCCGGCATCTCGCCCCGGCGCTGATCTTCTCGGCTCTCATTGTGGTTACTGTGGCGGTCCGCGGTTGAGGCTTCCTCGCCACCAGGCGAGTGAGCCAGGGACGCTAACAGGCCGCGCGGGCACCCGTCATCCTGTGGTGACGGGTGGTTTCGTAGATCACTTTTCGAGCCGCAGCAATCAGCGGAGATCGGCCGGCTGGTTGAACAGGTGGCCACACTGGTCTCGCCGGCGCCCTCATCGGACAAGGTTGGACAAATGTCCAAGCTTTCCTGGCGCCAGGTCTCGGCCTTGCACCTGCCGCTTTCTTCGTCGTGGGATCGCTCAGCAACATTCGCCCCGCCATCGATCTACGATGAATATCTGCGGTGGGGATACCCGCGCTGGTTCCATTTCATGACCGGATCGCTGGAACTCACGACCGAGGCTGGGCGGCGGCAATCGCCGGTGATCGACCCGAGCCGGAGGCGGTGTCCGCCTGGGTTGACATCGCCTGATGCTATAACTAAACAATGTTCATCATGAGTGAACTACTCCCAGCGGACCCGCCGCGGACCCGCAAACCACGCGGCCAGGGCGCGTCCCGCCGCGGCGAGATCCTGGCGGCGGCAAAGCGCCTGTTCGCAGAAGAAGGGTATGAATTGGCGACGATGCGGCGGATCGCGGCTGCGGTCGGCGTGTCGGGCGCCGCGCTCTACGTCTATTTCCCGGACAAGGAGGCGATCCTGTTCGCGATCGCCGAGGAGACGTTCGCGGAGCTTCTGGCGGCGCTGGAGGCCTCGCAGAGCGTCCGTGGAGATCCGCTGCAGCGCTTCCGCGCGGGACTGATGACTTACATCGCATTCGGACGAGCCCGGCCGGACGAGTACCGCCTGACGTTCCAGCGCAAGATGATCAGCGCGCCGGCCCCCGGCCGGAAGTGCGGGGACATCGAGGCCGCCGACCGCTCATTCGGCATTCTGGAGCGCGGGGTCGCCGAGCTGATGGACGCGGGCATCTTTCAGCGCCGCTCCTCGGTCCTGGTGGCAGAAGCGCTGTGGGCCTGTCTGCACGGCGTCACCGCTTTGCTGCTGGATCAAGGCGAGAAGCTGGAGACCGATGCCGACGCGTTGGCAGCGACGGTGGTCGATATGGCGATCCGGGGCCTGATGACCGCATCCAGCCCCTCCCGGCCTCCTCTCGAAGAGGACGAAAAGAAAGCCTGAACCCTTGCCGACGGGGCACGCGGAGGGGCGGATGCCGCTCATCACAGTCGCGTGATATACCAACATGAGTATTGTTAACTGAACATAGTTAATCTAATTCATCGCGCACCGACATCCTTGAGGTGTTTCGATGCGCCGCTTCCTCGTTCCCGCTGCCGTCCTGCTGACCGCGTTCACCCTCGCCGCATGCAATCGTGCGCCGGCGCAAAGCCGGACCCCGGATGCGCCGCTGCCGGTGCGGGTGGCTCCGGTCGTGTTCACCCCGCGGCAACCGGTGCTGGCACTCTCGGGCTCGGTGCAGGCCCGCACGCTCGCCGAGCTGGCGTTCCGCGTCGGCGGCAAGGTGGTGGACCGCCCGGTCGAGGTCGGCGATCACGTGCGCGCCGGACAGGTACTGGCCCGGCTGGACCAGGCGGACCTGGAGCTGTCGTTCGAGGCGGCGCAGAACACGCTGCAGTCCGCCATCGCCGACGCCGCCAAGGCGCGTGCGGATTTCAGCCGTTACCAGCAGCTCGGCCGCAATTCACCTGCGTATCTGGCTTCGGAGTACGACAGCCGGCTTTCGGCGACGCGGATGGCCGACGCGCGGCTGCTGCGGGTGGAGCGCCAGGTCGCGCTGGCCAAGGACCAACTCACCTACGGCACGCTGACGGCGGATGCGGACGGCGTGATCACTGCCTTGCCGGTGCAGGTGGGGCAAGTGGTTACCGCCGGCCAGACCGTCGCCAGCCTCGCGCACACAGCGCAGACCGAAGTGGTGGTCGATGTGCCGGAGAACCGGCTGCCGGAGGTGCGCAAGGCCGCCGGCATTGATATCAGCCTCTGGGCCGATCCCGACCATAAGCTTACCGGCCGCGTGCGGGAGATCGGCGCGCAGGCCGATGCTGCGAGCCGCACTTTCGCGGTGAAGGTGACGGTGCTCGACCCGCCGCCGAATCTGCTCGCGCTGGGCATGACCGCCACGGTGCGGTTCGTGTCGCCGCCGCGCGCGCCGGTCGCCATTCTGCCGGCGACCGCCATCACCGACCGCAACGGCGCACCGGCGGTCTGGGTGTTCGACCCGAAGGCGCAGCACGCGATGCTGCAACCGGTCAGGATTGCCGCGTACGGCGGCGATGGCTCGGTGGCGATCGCGTCCGGCGTGTCGCCCGGCGAGCAGGTGGTGACCGCCGGCGCGTCGGAGATCGACCCCAACATGCGCCTGGTCGCCTGGGCGGGAGCGGCACGATGAACGCGCCCGGACGCATGAACCTCTCGGCCTGGGCGCTGCAGCATCGGACGTTGACGCTGTTCGCGATGCTTGCCGTCGCGGCCGCCGGCATCTGGGCCTATTTCTCGCTCGGCCGCGCCGAGGACCCGCCCTTTACCATCAAGCAGATGGTGATCGTGACCGACTGGCCCGGCGCATCGGCCGGCGAGATGATGCGCGAAGTGACCGACCGGATCGAGCGCAAGCTCGAGGAGCTGCCTGATCTCGACTACACGCAAAGCTATAGTGAGCCGGGCAGCGCGACCATCACGGTGTCGCTGAAGGACAGCACGCCGCCGCGCAAGGTGCCGGATCTTTGGTATCAGGTGCGCAAGAAAATCGGCGACATCCGGCAGACGCTTCCCCCGGGCGTTCAGGGCCCGTTCTTCAACGACGAATTCGGCGACGTGTTCGGCATCGTCTATGCCGTCACCGGCGATGGCTTCACGCTGCCGCAGCTCAAGCACGTCGCCGAGGACATTCGCGAGCAGCTTCTCCCGGTGGCCGGCGTCGGCAAGATCGACCTGGTCGGCACGCAGGACGAGCGTATCTATCTCGATTTCTCGTACCGCAAGCTCGCGGAGTTCGGGTTGACGGCGCAGGATGTATTCGCCGCCGTGCAGCGCCAGAACAGCGTAGTCGCCGGTGGTTTCGTCGATACGCCGCACGACCGCATCTATGTTCGCACGTCGGGCGCGCTGGATGCGCCGGCGGCACTCGCGTCCCTGCCGGTTCAGGTGCATGGCCATCTGGTGCCGTTGGGCGACCTGGTCACCATCCGTCGCGGCACCGTGGACCCGCCGGTCTCCACCATGCAGGTCGATGGCAAGCCGGCGCTCGGGCTGGCGATCTCCATGGCCGACGGCGGGAACATCCTTGACCTCGGGCGCGCACTGGCTGCGCGGGTGGCGCAGGTTGCGCCGACCTTGCCGCTTGGCGTGCACATGATGCGCGTGAACGACCAGTCCAAAGTCGTGGCCAGGGATGTCAGCGACTTCCAGGAATCGTTCCTCGAAGCCCTGGCGATCGTGCTGTTGGTGAGCTTCGCGAGCCTCGGCTGGCGCACCGGCATCGTGGTCGCGATCAGCGTTCCTGTGGTTCTGGCCGGCGTGCTCGTGGGGATGAAGCTGCTCGGCATCGATCTGCAGCGCATCTCGCTGGGCGCGATGATCATCGCGCTGGGCTTGCTGGTGGATGACGCGATGATCGCGGTCGAGACCATGACGGTGAAGCTGGAGCAAGGCTGGGACCGGCTGCGCGCCGGCAGCTTTGCTTACACGTCAACCGCTTTCCCGATGCTGACCGGAACCTTGGTGACGGCAGCGGGCTACCTGCCGATCGGACTCGCGCAGTCCAGCACCGGGGAATACACGCGCGACATCTTCCGCGTGGTCGGCATGGCGCTGGTGCTGTCGTGGTTCGTCGCGGTGTTTTTCGTCCCTTATCTCGGCGCGCGCTTGCTGCCCGAACCGAAGCCGCACGCCGTGCAGCACGATGTGTACGACACGCGGACCTACAACCGCTTCCGCCGCGTGGTCGCGTGGTGCGTGCGCCGGCGCTGGATGGTGATTGGCGGCACGGTTGCCGTGTTCGCCCTGTCGGTCGTTGGCTTCACGCGCGTGCCGCAGCAATTCTTCCCTTCCTCCGACCGGCTGGAAGTGATGGTGGACATGCGGTTGCCGGAAGGCAGCTCTTTCGCGGCAACAGCGGCCGATGCGGCGAAGCTGGAGGCCATCCTGAAGCAAAACAGTGGCATCGCCTCCTACGTCGTCTATACCGGCAGCGGCACCCCGCGCTTCTTTCTGACCTCCTCGCCGGAGCTGACCAACGCGAATTTCGCGCAGTTCGTCGTCAACACGAAAACCGTGAAGGCGCGCGAAGCGCTGCTGGCCGAGCTGACGGCGTTGACGGACCGTGGCACGTTCCCCGACGCGCGGCTGCGCGTCTATCGGCTGGAGCTGGGGCCCCCTGTCGGCTATCCGGTGCAGTTCCGCATCGTCGGCCCTGACCCGACGGAGCTGCGCCACATCGCCGGTACCGTGCGAGCGGTGATGCGCGCCAATCCGCATATCCGCAATGTCAGCGACAACTGGGGCAATCCATCGAAAGTGGTCGATGTGCAGATCGACCAGGACAAGGCGCGGCTGCTGGGACTGTCGAGCGAGGACATCGCGACCACGCTGCAGACGCTGCAACAGGGCGCGACGATCACTCAATACCGGGAGGGTACCGACCTGATCCCGGTCGTTGCCCGCGCGGATGCGCGCGAGCGGCAGGACCTCGCCGGATTGGCTGACGCGGACATCAGCGCCGCTGATGGGCACGCGGTGCCGCTCGGGCAGGTCGCGCGCATCCGCTACGGGCTGGAGCAGCCGACGCTGTGGCGGCGCAACCGTACGCCGATGCTGATCGTGCGCGGCGACATTGCCGATGCGACGCAGGCGCCGGTGGTGACGGCGCAAATCCTGCCGCAGCTCGCGGCGGTGAAGGCGTCGCTTCCCACGGGCTATCGGATCGAGACCGGCGGGGCTGTGGAGGAGAACGCCAAAGGGCAGAGCTCGGTCAATGCGGAGATGCCGCTGATGGTGCTGGTGATGCTGTCGCTGCTGATGGTGCAGTTGCAGAGTTTCAGCCGCGTGCTGATGGTGCTGGTGACCGCACCCCTGGGGCTGATCGGGGTTGCCGCGGCGCTGCTTGTGACCGGAGCCCCGTTCGGCTTCGTGGCGATGCTGGGGTTCATCGCGTTGGCCGGCATCATCATGCGCAACTCGGTGATCCTGGTCGATCAGATCGAGCAGGACGTCAGTGCCGGCCTTACCCCAGCCGAGGCGATCGTCGAGGCGACGATCCGCCGGGCGCGGCCGATCCTGTTGACTGCGGTGGCGGCGATCCTGGGCTTGGTGCCGCTGGCGTTCTCGGCCTTCTGGGGCCCGATGGCAATTACGATCATGGGCGGGCTCTTGAGCGCGACGGTGCTCACGCTGTGCTTCGTGCCGGCGCTGTACGCCGCCTGGGTGCGGGTCGGGCGAACCAGCCCGGCCGCGCGGCGCCGGCGGCTGTCCGGCCGGCGCGCCGCGGAGCCGGTGATGTCAGCTCGCTAGCGAATTGTGTCCAGCACAAAGAGAGGAGTGGTTTCTGTGGACAAGACCAGTCTTGGCGTCGCCCTGGTGACCGGGGCATCCTCCGGCATCGGGCACGCGACGGGTCAGGCGTTGCAGAACGCGGGCTTTCGCGTGTTCGGAACCAGCCGGCGCGCGGCCGCGGAAAGCTCCGGCGGCGTTGCCATGCTGTCCTGCGATGTCACCGATGACGCGTCGGTGGCGAAGTTGGTCGAGGCGGTGCTGGCCGCGGCCGGGCGGATCGACCTGCTTGTCAACAATGCCGGCATCGGCCTGCTGGGTGGCGCGGAGGAATCCTCGACCGCCCAGGCTCAGGCGCTGTTCGACGTGAACGTTTTCGGCGTTTTGCGCGTGACCAACGCGGTGTTGCCGATCATGCGACGCCAACGGAAGGGGCGGATCATCAATATGAGTTCCGTTATGGGCCTGATCCCGTCCCCCTACAATGCTCTCTATGCATCGACCAAGCATGCGATCGAAGGCTATTCTGAATCGCTCGATCACGAACTGCGCACATTCGGAATTCGGGTTGCGCTGGTCGAGCCCGCCTTTACCCGCACGTCGTTCGAAGAAAATTTAACCAAGCCCGATCGGCCGCTGGCGGCCTACGACTCGGTGCGTGCCGGCATGGAAGTGCACATGCGGAACGGTGTGCAAGCAGGCGACGCTCCCGAGGTGGTGGCAGAGACGGTTGTGAAGGCGGCAACGGCTGCGGCGCCGAGAAGACGCTACGCCGCCGGAAGGGTGGCGCGCCAGGTAAGAATCCTGCGCCGTTTCGTCCCCGAATCTGCTTTCGACAAGAGTTTGCGGAAGCGCTACAGTCTGCCGGTCTGACGTCGATATCCATAAGATCCCGCTTCGCCCGGCGGCCTTTCGAAGGGCACAGCCATGTTCATCGGCGAGGCGTGAGCCGGATTTCCGATTTCAGCGCATCCCGGTCCGGAAGCGGACCGGCAGAAAGCCGCGATCTGGATCACCTGCCCCTCTTGCCCCATATCCGCTTCGGAGACGCTGGCTGGCTTGAATGGTGACCCATATGGGCGCAGAGGCGACATCAGCGCAACAAACTCTCCGCGACTACTTTCCACCCAAGCCGGTCATCGGACGAGCGATGGGTTTGATACCAGCCCGCAAAAATGTTGGCCCTTGTGCGTCATTGCGGCGGAAAGCCGGAATCCGGGCGAAGGGCGGGAATTCGGGTGGATAGCCTGGGCGCCGGCTTTCGCCGGCATGACGAGGCAGGAGTTGGAGGTTTCGCGAGCTGGGATGAGGCTAAGCCATCACGCTCTCGGTTGCGATCGGTACTAGGTGCGAGAGGAACAGTTCGGCGCATGCACGCCAACTGAAGCGCTCCGCATACCTTCGGCAGGCGGCGCGATCGGCACCGAGTGCCGCCAACACGGCGGCGCGTAGGTCTTCACTCAATGCGCCGACCGTCCCTTCGGTGCCGGCGTTGACCTGCGGAAGCCAAGCGTCGGCGAAAACTGGTTGAGCGCCCCCAGTCGATCAGCTCCAGGCGTCCGTCGTGATGCTCCACGAGCGCGGTACAGCTTTCCACCCAGTCGCCATCGTTGCTGTAGAGCACGCCGTCCATTGTGCGCATCTCCGGATGATGAATGTGCCCGCAAACCACGCCGTCGAAGCCACGCCGCCGCACCTCGGCCACCAACGCGCCTTCGAACCGGTCGATCGCTTTCACTGCCTCCTTCACCCCTCAGCCGCCAGCCATCGATGATATCGCCCACCAGATAGAGATGCCGGCAGGTTGTCTGCCGGAGGAAATCGGCAAGGAAATCGCTGTGGTGCTCCTGGTGCCCAGATGCGTGTCGGAGATGAACACGCTTCGATAAGCGGGACGGAGCAGCCGGTTGCGCGCCAGCAGCATCGAGTTCATCGGCGATGAGAGCGTCCCGGCTCAGACGGACGGCGACGATGCGGGGCTGGCTCCGCTGGCCGTGACCGACGCATCGCAGGCGATTGCGGTGGTGACCGCCGGCTAAGGCCGCCCGTTAACAAGGCAGCCCCCTTGAACCGATTGATGATTTGCGGATGATGCGCCGCGCCAACCGTGCCGAGGCGGTTCCCCTCGGCGCATCCGTTCGGTCCGGGGTATATGAGCGAGCACGCGCACGGCGGTACCGTCATCGAGAGTTCCGGCCTGAAGCAGCCGTATCACCTCGTCGATCCCAGCCCGTGGCCGATCGTGGGCGCCGTCGGCGGGTTCCTGATCGTGCTCGGCATAATCCTGGCGGCGCACTACGGCGACTATATCGTGCTCACCATCGGCGCGCTGGTGGTGTTCACGGTGATGTTCTTCTGGTGGCGTCAGGTCATCCACGAGAGCCGCGTTCCGGGACTGCACTCGCCAGTGGTCCGGCTCGGGCTGCGCTATGGGATGATGTTCTTTATCTCCTCGGAGGTGATGTTCTTCGTCGCGTTCTTCTGGGCGTTTTTCAATTTCGCGCTGTTTCCCGACAACATTGCCAATCTCGCCAATCCGGTCTGGCCGCCGCCCGGCATCCATACGCCGGCGCCGTATCACTTCGCGATCCTGATGACGATGATCCTGCTGCTGTCGGGCACCACGATCACCTGGGCGCACCACTCGCTGATCGAAAACGACCGCAACGGCCTGATCACCGGGCTCGGATTGACGATCCTCCTCGGCGCCGCCTTCACCTGTATTCAGCTCTGGGAATACACCCACGCCCCGTTCAAGTTTGTCGGCGGCGGCGTGTATCCGTCCGTGTTCTTCCTTGCCACGGGTTTTCACGGCTTCCACGTCATCGTCGGAACGAGTTTCCTGATCGTCTGCTGGTTCCGTGCCAAGGCAGGGCAGTTCTCCCCACAGCGGCATTTCGGGTTCGAGGCCGCCGCCTGGTATTGGCATTTCGTCGATGTCGTCTGGCTGTTCCTGTTTACTTGCATCTATTGGTGGGGCGCGAGCGCTGTCGTCGCCGGCTGAACCTCCGGTTTCGGTCCTGCGGGCTGCGCTGACCTGCCGCTGCCCGCGGTGCGGCCGGGGCCGGGTGTTTGCCGGACTGCTTGAGGTCCGCCCCAGTTGCGAGATCTGCGGCCTCGATCTCAGCCGTCATGATGCCGGGGATGGCGCGATCGTCGGCGTGATCCTGGTGCTCGGCGCAATTCTGGTTGCCCTGGCCTTTTGGGTGGAGTTCCGCTTCAGCCCGCCGCTTTGGGTGCATGCCATTATCTGGCCGGTGGTGACCGTGCCGGCGGCGGTGCTGATGATGCGCCCGGCCAAGGCCGCGCTGATCGCACTCCAATACCGGGTGCGCGCCTCCGAGATGGGGCTGTAGTCCCGCCGCGATGACCGCTCGGATACGGCGGCTGATCGGGCCGGGACTTATGACCCTATCCATGCTGTTGGTGCTTCTGGCGCTGGGCTCTTGGCAGCTCCGCCGGCTCGCCTGGAAAGAGGGGATCCTGGCGCAGATCGCGCGCGCCGAAGCGGCACCGGCGGTGCCCTTGCCCGCCGACCCGGGCCCTTACACGAAGGTCAGTTTGACCGGCCGGCTTCGCCCTGACTTGGCGGCCTATTACGGCGCGGAGGTCGAAGACACCCCGGCCGGCCCGGAAATGGGCGCGCAACTGATCGTGCCGCTGGAGCGGAACAGTGCCGCGCCAGTCCTGGTGGATCGGGGCTGGGTGCCGCTCTCGATTCCGGCCCCGGTCGAGTGGCCACGTGGGCCGGTGACGATTGATGGTTACATCCAGACGCCGCAACAGCCGGGGCTGTTCACGCCCGACCCCGATCTGCAGCACCGGCAATTCTTTGCATTGGATCCGGCCCGTATCGGCGGTGCGTTGCGAGTGCACCTCGCGCCGTTCACCCTGATCGCCATGGGACCGGCGGTGCCTGACCGCTACCCTGTTCCCGCGCAGCACCTCCCGCGGCCGCCCAACAACCATCTGCAATATGCGCTTACCTGGTATGGGCTGGCGGGCGCGCTTGTGCTGGTCTTCGCCACCTGGTCACGCAAGGCGCTCCATGACGACTCCCTATGACCGTTTGACCGCTCGCTTTGCTCGTATGGCGACCATCAGCGAGGCCGGCTCTGTATTGGGGTGGGACGCGGCGGCGATGATGCCGCCGGGTGGCGCTGCGGCGCGCGGCGACCAGCTCGCGGTGCTGGCCGGCCTCGCGCATTCTCTGCTTGTGGCCCCGGATGTCGCGGACGACCTGGCGGAAGCGGAAGCCGCACCGGAAGCCGATGAGTGGCGCGCGGCCAATCTGAAGCTGATGCGGCACGCCCATTCGCGCGCTGCCGCTTTGCCGGCGGCACTGGTCGAAGCGCAAGCGCGGGCCAACTCGGCCTGCGAGAAAGTCTGGCGGCAGGCGCGGCGGAGCGCCGATTTTGCGATGGTGCGGCCGCATCTGGAGAAGGTGGTAAGCCTCGTGCGAGAGGCGGCTTCGGCGCTTGCAGCGGCGCTTGGCCTGTCACCGTACGATGCGCTGATGGACGGGTTTCAGCGCGGGTTGCGCGCGGACCAGGTCACGCCCGTTTTCACCGAGTACGAGAATTTCCTGGCCCGTGCTTTGCCCGAGGCCGAGGAACGCCAAGCACGCCGGCCCGCGCCAACGTCGCCGATCGGACCGTTCCCCGTGGCGATACAGGAAACGCTGTGCCGGCGGCTGTCCGAGCATATCGGGCTCGATTACACCAATGCCCGGCTCGATTGGTCGGAACATCCTTTCTCCGGCGGCACTCCGACCGACGTGCGGATCACTACACGCTATGACGAGGCCGACTTCACCCAGGCCGTGCTGGCCGTCGTCCACGAGACCGGGCATGCGCTGTATGAGCGCGGGCTGCCCGAAGCCTACGCCCGCCAGCCGGTGGGCGAGGCAGCCGGCATGGCGGCCCATGAGAGCCAGTCGCTGATCATCGAAATGCAGGCTTGTCGGTCGGATGCATTTTTGGGTTGGCTCGGCCCGCAACTGCTCGCGGCCTTCGGAGGCGATCCGGCACCCTATCGAGCGGAGAACCTGGCAGGCCTCTGGCGGCGCGTGGGCCGCGGCTTCGTCCGGGTGGATGCCGATGAGATGACCTATCCGGCGCATGTCATCTTGCGGTTCAGGCTTGAGCAGGTGCTGGTTTCAGGCGAGTTGGACGTGGCCGACCTGCCGGCAGCCTGGAACGAAGGGTTTCACGCCCTGCTCGGCATCACCCCACCCGACGATGCACGGGGCTGCCTGCAGGATATCCATTGGTATGACGGCGCCTTGGGCTACTTCCCGAGCTACACGCTCGGCGCCATGGCGGCGGCGCAGCTCATGGCCGCGGCACGCCGAACGGTGGAGGGGCTCGACGAGGCACTCGGGCGCGGCGATCTTGCGCCGCTGGTCGCCTGGCTCCGGCAGAACGTGCATGCTCAGGGCAGTCTGCTGGACTTCGACGGTTTGCTGCTGGCTGCCACGGGGAAGCCGCTCGACCCGGGTGATTTCAAGGCACACCTGACGGCGCGCTATCTCTCATAGCAGGGGGATCGCATTTGGCCGCGAGCCCCCCCACCCCTGCAAGCGCGGGTGGAGACGGGAAACGTCGGATAGGGAGCGACGAGATGCTGGAACTCCGGCCCAACTGCGAATGTTGCGACCGAGACCTGCCGCCCCAGAGCGTTGAGGCACGCATCTGCAGCTTCGAGTGCACGTTCTGCGCCGAGTGCGCCAATGGCGTGCTGTTTGGCCGCTGTCCGAATTGCGGCGGCGAATTGGTCCGCCGGCCGATTCGGCCCGCCGACCGTCTGGTGCGATTTCCGGCCTCAACGAAACGGGTGCTGAAAGCGGAGGGTTGCCGAGCAGCTTAGGACTGGTTGGCGAATCGCCACCCCGGATGCATCAATGCTGCTTCTTTCACCTTGTGTGGCTTCGCTCATGTCGATCGCTCGGACCTGCTCGATCCCGATGGCTTGTATCCTCCTTTCGGCTTGTGCCGCGCGGCCGCCCGCGCCCGCGACACCGGTTGCGCAGGCGGTGGCGCCATCGGCGGATGCCGTGGCCGACGGTGTCTATAACGGCACCAGCACGCGGTTTCAGGCCGACAGGCGCGACTGCCCGCATCCCGGCCTGGTCACGCTGGTGGTGCAGGCCCAGCGCTTCGAATTCCGCTGGAGTTACGGCATAAGCGTCGATGCGGCAGTGGATCCTGACGGCAGCGTGCGCGGGCTCGGCCCCGATCTGACGCTGACCGGCCGGCTCGACGGCCGGACCCTGAGCGGCGACGTCACCAACGGCGCCTGCGGCTTGCACTTCACCGCTCGGCGCGAGGTTTGAGCCGGGGTCAGGCTGGTCGAGTGCCCTCCGGCGGGCCGGAAGACGGTCGGGGCTGGGTTGCCATGCCCAATCCAGTTTCGCGGTCGATCACATCGAGCAACTGAACGATCGAGAACGGTTTCAGGATATAAGGACGTGGCCCGCCGGCGATCTCACGCATCTGGCCGGCATCGCCGGTCATCAGCACCACGGGGATACTAAGGCGGTCCGCCTCCAGCATGACTTGCCACATCGTCCCGCCCGGCAATACGCAGTCGAGCAGGACGAGATCGATATCGCGACTCAGCAGTTGATCCAGCGCCTCCTCCACGGTGGGAGCGCAGACGGCCTCATAAGTGTCGCTCAGGGCTTCGGCGATGAGGTCGGCAATGACTGTTTGATCATCGACGACGAGAATGCGAGCCTTTCGGGCCATGGTGTGTCATTTGCTCCTGCCGGGGCGGCACCGCGGCAACATGCTGGCGATCCGCACGGGCGAAAAGTTTCTACCCATATAGCAGATTCGGCACTTGCCGCGTGGTGCCAAGTCGGTGATCGGACCGAGTTCCTGATACCAGCGGCCCTTTCCGTTGACCGCTCCGACCGAGCCGGGCCGCTGGCATCAGAGCCTTGGTTTCGCGCGCGGCCGCCCCACCAACCCTGCGCCATACCAGCCGAGCGCCAGCTATACCCCGAGATGGGCCTTCATCAGCGCGGGATCGCCGCGCAGGTCCTGTGGCGTGCCTTCCCAAACGATGTGGCCGTTGTTCAGCACATAGACGCGGTCCGCGAAGCTCAGTGCCGCCACGACGTTCTGCTCCACGACGAGAATGGTGCGCCCCTGGGTCGCCAGTTCGCGGCTGACATGCACGAGATCGCGCACGATCAGCGGCGCAAGACCCTCGAACGGCTCATCCAGCAGGATCACCTGCGCGTCTCGGATCAGCGCGCGGGCGATCGCCAGCATCTGCTGCTCGCCCCCTGAAAGCTGCCGTCCCCCGGAACGCCGCCGCTCCTTCAGGCGGGGAAAGAACTCATACACACGCTCGAGCGACCAGGCCTGCGGCGCGGTCAGCGCGGCCAGCTTCAGGTTCTCCTCGACGGTGAGCTGGCCGAAGATCGCGCGCTCCTCCGGCACGAGCTGCAACCCCCGGCGGGCGATCTCATAAGGCGGCATTTGCCCGATCTGCTCGCCGGCCAGGCGGATGGAGCCGCTGCGCGGCGCCAGCACGCCCATGATGGTCCGCAACGTGGTGGTCTTACCGGCGCCGTTGCGCCCCAGGAGCGCGACCACCTCATGCTGTTTCACATGCAGCGAAACATTGAACAAGATGTGGGAGTCGCCATAGAATGTGTTGATACGCTCGATCTCAAGCAGGGGCGTGCTCATGCATCCCCCCGAGATAGGCGTCCTGCACCGACTGGTCGCGCTGAATCTGTTCCGGCGTGCCCTCGGCCAGCAACCGGCCCTCGTACAGCACGGTGATCCGCTCCGCCAATTCGAAAATAGCGTCCATGTCGTGTTCGACGATCAGCAGCGTGCGCGAACGGGCCAGCTCGCGGATGAGTGCGCGCGTCGCCGTGCGCTCCCCCGGGCTCATTCCTGCCAGCGGCTCATCGAGCAGCAACACGTTCGGACCGGTTGCCAGCGCAATGCCGATCTCCACCCGCCGCTTTTCGCCATAGGGCAGCACGTGCACCGGTACCTCGGCCCGGTGCGTGAGGCCGACGGTCTCCATCACCGCTTCGACCTGCCGCTCCACGATAGGGATGGAGTCGGCGGCGCGCAGCAGATCGGTTTTAAAGGTGCCGCGCCGGCGCGCGAGCGCCGCGGTGCGCAGGTTCTGCCGCACGGTCAGGGCGAGAAAGAGCTGGTTGAGCTGGTTGCTTTTGCCGATGCCGAGCTGCGCCGTGCGCGTCGGGCCGAGCCTGGTGATTTGCCGGCCGAACAACATCACCTCGCCATAGGTCGGCGAGATTTCGTCCTTCAGCATCTTGAACAGAGTCGATTTACCGGCGCCGTTCGGGCCGATCACCGCGTGGATCGAGCCCTTACGCACGCCGAAGGAGACGCCATCCACGGCATGCAGCCCGCCATAGTGCTTGGACACCTCGACCGCCAGCAGCGCCGGCGCGTCCGGACGGGCCAGCACCAGCGGGGCGACCATCGGCAGGGCCAATGCGGGCGCCGGCACCGTGTCGGCCGCGCCGCCTTCCTCCGGCACGCCGCTTTCGGCTGCCGTCTCCCGGCGGCGCCTGAACAGATAGGCGATTTCGCCGGCGATGCCGCGTTTCAGTGCCACGACCAGCACGACGAAGATCAGCCCCAGAATGAGCTTCCAAAGCGCACCGATGCCCGGAATGAGTTGCAGGTTGTCGTGCAGGTAAAGCCAGATCGTGGCCCCGATAGTCGGGCCGATCAGCGTGCCGACGCCGCCGATCACCGTCTGCACCACGAGCTGGCCGGATGTATCGAGGGAGAATGCGTCGGGCGGCATGTAGCCTTGCAGCACGCCGAGCAGCCCGCCGGCGAGACCCGCATACAGCGCAGCGATCACGAATACGGCGAGCTTGTACGCCGGCACTGAATGGCCGACGAGGCGGCGCGCGCCGCATTGTCCTTGATGGCGCGCAGGATCATGCCGAACGGCGAATGCAGGATGCGGCGGGCGAGGATGAACCCCACGAAGAAGAACGCCGCGAGCAGCCAGTACATCGAAATGCCCGGCTGGATGTGCAGCGTGCCGAGGTTCGGCACCGGCACGCCGGGCAACCCGTTCTCCCCGCCCGTGTAGGCGGAGAGCGGCGAATTCTCGAGGAAATATGCCATCTGGCCGAACGCCAGGGTGATCATGGCGAAGTAGATGCCGATGCGGCGCACCGCCAGCCAGCCGACGACCAGCCCGAACACCCCGCCCGACCAGCGTGCCGATCAGCAACGCCAGCCAGACACTGCCGACGATATTGTTTACCAGCAGATAGGCGGCGACGAAACCGCCGGTGCCGTAGAACGCCGCCTGTCCGAAGGACAGCAGTCCCGTGGCGCCGAACAGCAGGTCGAAGCCCAGGCCCGAGCAGTCCCCAATCGAGAATCCGCTGCAGCATGTCGAACGACCCGCCGATATGCGGCAGCACGAAAGGTGCGGCGATCAGCACCGCGGCGAGCACCAGCTCGGGCAGCAGCTTGCGTCCGACGTGGCTCACACCCGCCCCTCGGAGCCGAACAGGCCTTGCGGGCGCAGCACCAGCAGCAGCGCCATCACCGCGTAGAGCATGACGTCGGAATAGGCGGAATTGAACGCGCTGGTGATGCTGACGATCTCGCCGGCGATGATGCCGCCGACGACGGCGCCGGGATAGGAGCCGAGACCGCCGATCACGATGACGACGAAGGATTCCACCAGGAAGGTGGCGCCCATGTCGGGATCGACCGACACGATCGGCGCATACAGCATCCCGGAGATGCCGGCCGCCACCACGCCGAGCGCGAAGACCAACAGGAAGGCGCGGCGGACATTGATGCCGAGGATGCCGACCATGCGGGCATCCTCGATCCCGGCCCGCACGACGAGGCCGACCGAAGTCCGGTACAGCACCAGATAGAGCGCGAACAGCAGGCACGCGATGATGCCGATCAGCTGCAGCCGGTACAGTGGGATAGATCAGGAAGCCGAGCTGGGCGACGCCCTCGCCCCAGGCCGGCGTGGCAACATGTTTGCTTTCGCCGCCGAAAGCCGCTCGCACCGCCTCGATGATGACGATGGCGGCGCCGAAGGTGACCAGGATCTGGTCTTCAGGCGGACGGTTGTAGAACCAGCGGATCAGGATCCGCTCCAGCAGCACGCCCACCACCAGCATGAACAGCGCGCCCGCGGACAGTCCGGCAACAAAGGACCCGGTCGCGCCGGCAATGACGAAGATGGCATAGGCGCCCAGCATGAACAGCGCGCCGTGCGCGAAGTTCAGAACGCCGAGCGTGCCCAGGATGATGGTCAGGCCGCTGCTGACGAGCGCCAGCAGGGTGCCCAACGCCAAGCCGTTGAAAGCCTGCGACAGAAGAAGCGGCGCGCTCGGCACGATAGGTTTTCCGGCTCCGGCAGCTCAGGTGTACGCGCCGAGGTGGCAGCCGAACATGTCGGGCGGAGACATCACCTGCTCGCCGGGCACGACCTCCACCACGTCGTAGAAATCGTCCGGGTTCTTCATGGCCGAGGGCGCCTTGCCGACGACCACCGGGACCGGGCGAACGAGCTGATGATCCTCGGCCCGATACCAGACCTTACCCAAGGTGCTGTCGAATGGCTGCGACTTAGACGCCTCCAACGTCGTGATCACGTCCACCGGATAGAAGCTGTTCCGGCACGTTCCAGCGCGAGGGCCCAGATGTAGGTCTGCATATAGCCGATATGAGCGCCCCAGCGTGGGTGGTATTTGTTCTGGGTCAGGAATGCCTGCACGAAGTCCTTGGAGAGCGGGTATCTGTCTTCCAGCGTCCACCACCAGTCGAAGGTGCCATAGACGCCCTGCATCAGGGCAGCGCCGAGTTCCTTGGCCTGGAATGACGAGATGTTCGGGACCACCATTTTCATCTTGCGCAGGACGCCGAATTGCTGCGCCTGTTTGGTGGAGGCGACCGCATCGGCGCCGAAGGCGACATTGACGAACACATCGGCGCCGCTGTTGGCGATGTTCAGCAGAGCCGAGCTGAAATCGGTGGTTCCGAGGGGGACAACCTGCTGTGACGCCACCGTCCAGCCGTCCTTGGCTGACGAATCCGGTGAAACTGTCATAGACCGAATGACCATAGGTGTAGTCAGGCACCAGATAGGCGGCCTTCTTGCCGTGTCCCATCGCCTTGGTCAGCACGGGCGCCAGCGCTTTGCATGCCATGTAAGCCGAGGGCTGCGAGCGAAACCCGTAGCGCTGGCAGTTCTTGCCAGTGGTATCATTAGAGCCGCTCGACCCGACCATGTTCAGCACCTTCTCGCGCTGCGCCAGCTCCTCCACCGCGATGGCGGTGGCACTGCTCACGAGCCGGTGATCATGATCGCCTTGTCGCGCTGGATGAATTGCGTCTGCGCCTGCACCGCGACGTTCGGTTTAGTCTCCGAGTCGGAGACCTGATAGCGAATCTGCTTGCCCAGCACGCCCTTGCCCTTAAGGCCCCATTTCCGCGCGGTAGGGTTGCCGGCATTGATTTCGGCGATCGCCAATTCATAGCCGAGCTGGGCGTCCTTGCCGTCTGCCGAGTAGGGACCGGTCAACGGGGTGGTGATGCCGATCATCACCGAATTGCCCTGCACGCCCGCCGGCCATGTGCCGAGCGGCGGATGGTTCTCGGCGCCCGTCGCGCTGATTGAAGGCAGCGCCAAGGCGGCCACCAGACCGCCGCCAAGCTCAAGCACGCTGCGCCGAGGCATCGGCTGCGTGCGGATCGAATGCTGCATGATCGCCTCCTGTCAGGCGGCGCGATGCTGCGTTGCAGCAACACCCGCTACCCTGGCCCGATGCCGCTTGTCGGCGGCTTCATCGTTCCGGATAAAGCAGAACCAGCACCCGCTCAAGGCGGTACCGCGGTTGGGCGCTTGGTCTTGCAACGTCACGAAACCTTGCCAGACTAGGCGGTCAGCAGAGGCGGGCGATGAAGCCTGTGTCCGGACAGAAGGGGAAGCAAACGTCATGTCGAGCGAATCATTTCATCGGGCGTCGCTGACGCGTCGTCAGACGCTTACATTGGGCGGAGCCGGATTATTGGGTGGAGTGGCGACCAGCGCTCTTCCGCGAACTGCGCGGGCGGACAACCAAGCGCCGGTAGGGACCTGGCCGGCGGGCGTCTCCGGCGACACCGCTTTCATTGGCCTCGACCCGCCGCTAACCGGCCCTTACTCGGTCCCAGGACAGGATGAGCTCAAAGGCTATGAGTTGGCGATCGCGCACCTGAACGACGGCAATGACCTGATAAAAAAGATGGCCCCCAAGGTCACCAAGGGCCTGCTTGGGAAAAAAGTGATCTACGGCACCGCCGATTCCGAATTCGAAGCCGAACGTCGCGGTGCAGAATCTGTCGCGCTTCATTTCCGATAACAAAGCCATCATGGTCACCGGTTGTTGCTCGAGCGCCGTGGCGGTCGCCAGCAACAAGTTCGCCCAGCGCGAGAAGGTGATCTATCTGCCCGGCGTGAGCGGTTCCAACGACACTACAGGGAAAGATTGCGTCCGCTACTCCTTCCGCACTTGTTTCTATGGCCAGACCTCCTCTGCCGCGCTCAGCCCGGTGCTGATCAAGAATCTCGGGCAGAATAAGAAGGTCGCCTACATGACGCCGGATTATACCTATGGGCACACGGTGCAGTCCTCGATGGAGGAGTATCTCAAGAAGGGAGGCTGGACCACCGTGACCAATCAGGTCTCCCCGCTCGGTACATCCGACTTCAGTTCCTACCTGCTGAATATAGCCAACAGCGGCGCCGATGTGGTGGTGAACATCAACTGGGGCAACGACGCGGTGGCCTCGGTCAAACAGGCCAACCAGTTCGGCATCCTGAAAAAAATGGCACTGGTGATCGCGTATTCAGTTCCGTTCCTAGCGAAAGAAGTCGGTGCGGAGCTGACGCAGGGCGTGTTCACCGCCACTGACTGGTGGTGGACGCTCGAGGATAAATATCCGTTATCGAAGATGTTCCTCGATGAGTTCCAGAAGAAATACAACTATACGCCGGACTGGAGCGCCGAGACCGCATACATGCAGATTGCCTGCTGGGCTCGCATGGTCTCCGAAGCTGGCACGTTCTATCCCCCGGATGTCATCAAAACCTATGAGAAGGGCGAGCATTTCAATTCGCTCGTGGGCGAGGTCTGGTTCCGACCGGAAGATCACCAGCTCGTTCGGCCGGTGATCATCCAGCGCGGCAAAAAGCCGTCCGAGATGAAAAGCCCGGACGACTATTGGGAGACGGTCGAGATCGCTCCTGGCGAACCTCTGATGCAAGCCCCGGATGCATTCGGCTGCAAGCTCGGCCCATATGTCTGATGCCAGCGGCCCTTTCTGTTGACCGCTCCGGCCGAGCCGGGCCGCTGGTATGATAACGCTGGGCCGGGGTAACGCGCCGGCCCAGCGCTCCTACTCCCACCGCCACGAACGCCGGCGGAACACCGGCACCCGTGTATCGGCCAGTCGCTGGCCGTGCGTCATCGCCAGCCAGCCCTGCACCCGCTCGATCACCATGCGCGTCGGCAGCGCGAGATCCAACGCGAGCGCTTCACCGATCGGATAGAAGCGCAACTCTTCCAGCTCGCCGGAGCCGGCCAGCGTGCCGCTGACGCGTGCGGCATCGACCAGGAAGAACCGCGCGTTGAAGCGGATCGGGCCCGGCGGCGGCGTAATCAGCCGGCAGAGATACTCGAGTCCATCCAGGGCCGGCGGATGGCCGAGCGTCAGCCCGGTTTCCTCCTCCAGCTCGCGTGTCGCGGCGATCGCCAGCCCATGCACGAGGCGTGGATTTGCCGCCTTTTCCAGCCGTGCGCGCGTGTGCGGCGCGAGCGGCGTAGCGAAGCGGGCGCGGTGGTCGGCGGCATCCACCGCGCCCCCCGGAAACACCAGCCGGTTCGGCATGAAACGATGCTTCGCCCCACGCATGCCCATGAGCATCTCCGGCTCAGCACCCATCCGCAGCACCACAAGACTGGCGGCGTGCCGGGCACGGACGGTGCGCGGCCGCGCGACGATCAGCTCGGCGTCATCAGGCAAGGTCGAATCCCCGCGTGCGGAGATACGCGGCGAAACCGAAGCGCTCGGGCACTGAAAGCTGGCGCGCGACATTCTCGCTCCAGGTCGCGCCATCTTTCGGACCGTAAACGTCGTTGTTCTTCAGGCTTGCGGCGGCCAGCGGCTCGCGCTCGCGGCGACGCGCATCGTAGGCGCCGATCTCGTGGGCCAGCACCCCATCGTCATAACGTTCCTGGTGCACCACGATTGAGGGCGGCAGGCGCATGGAGACAGGCCGGCGGAACTCCGGCCAGCCGACTGTCAACCCGGCCAGCGGATACACGCCGGGCGGCAGGCCGAGCAGCGGCGTGACCTTCTCGATGTGGTTGCGAACGTAGCTAATGGGGCAGGTGCCAAGTTCGACGGCGTCGGCCGCCGCCATGAACGCCGCCATCGCCAGGGCGCAGTCCACGGCCGTATTGAGGAAAGTATCCAGGTTGTTGTTGGCATGCGGCATAGCGTGCCGGTCGCAGATGCGCTGTCCGCGCCGCATATCGCCGCACCACACCAGGAACACCGGAGCCCCGGCGATCCAGTCCATCGTGCCGATCCAGTCCGCGATCCGTTGGATTTTTGCCGGGTCGCGCAGCACCACCACCGAATATTGCTGCAGGTCGGACTTGCTGGGCGCCGACTGCGCCGCTGCCAGCAGCACATCCAGCAGCGCGTCCGCAACGGGTTCGGCCCGATAGCGGCGCGTAACCCGCCGGTCGAGCAGTGCCGCGACCGCTTGCGGCACCGCCGCGCCCGTACGATCGAGGCCGAAGCGCGCGCGCAGCAGGTCGGTGCTGTCCGTCTCGGGCATGCGCTTCTCCCAACCCCCCATTGCGGCGGAAGCCTTGCCGGAAGCGGGGGCGCGCGCAAGGCTAGTGCCTGAAAAGACGGAGGAAGCGCATGCCCGCGCCGTACGAGAAACACCGTGCCCAGATCAAGGCGATCCTGCTCGGCTGGGGCATGCCGGAGCATAACGCCGAGACCATGACCGATGCGCTATCATGGGCTGACCTGCACGGCGTGGACAGCCACGGCATCTCGCTTTTGCCCGGCTACAACCAGCGGCGCCGTGACGGGCGGGTGAAGCTCGACGCGCGGCCGACCGTGGTGCGTGAAACGCCGGTTTCCGCACTGGTGGACGGCAATGGCGGCTTCGGCCACGTGCCGGGGCGGTTCGCCATGGCGATGGCGATCGACAAGGCGCGCGCCTCGGGATTGGCCGCGGTGGCGGTGCGGAACTCCGCCCATTTCGGCGCCTGCGGGTATTACACGTTGATGGCGGCCGAAGCGGGCTTTATCGGCATTGCCTGCACCTCTGCCGGCGGTATCCAGGTGGCGCCGACCTTCGGTAAACAGGCGAAGCTCGGTACCGATCCCTGGTCGTTCGCGGCACCGTCGGCAGATGGCAAGCCGTTCCTGCTGGACATGGCAACCACGACAGTTGCCGCTGGAAAGATCCGCAACAAGCAGAATGAGGGCTTGCCGCTGCCGCCCGGCTGGGTGCTGACCAAGGACGGCGCGCCGAGCACCGATCCGCGCGAGCCGCGCGAGAAGGGCGGCTTCATGACCTCGCTCGGCGGTTCGCCGGAAAACAGCAGTTACAAGGGATACGGGTTGGCGGCGATGGTGAATATTCTCGCGTCCTGCTTGTCGGGCGCCACACTGATCACTGACCCGATGCACACCAAGAAGCCGCAGGGGCAGGATATCGGCCATTTCTTCATGGCGATCGACCCCGGGCTGTTCCGTGGCCCGGGCGAGTTCCAGCAAGACGTCGCGCGGTTCCTCGGCGATCTGCGCGCCACCACGCCGATCGATCCGGCGCAGCCGGTGATGGTGGCAGGCGATCCGCAGCGGAATTTCGCGGAGCAACGCAGACGGAACGGCATTCCGATCGGTCCCGGTCTGCTTGCGCAACTGCGTCAGCTCGCGCAAGCCAGTGCCGCACCGTGGCTACTCGACTGATGACGCAGAACATCTACGATACCGAGGAGTTCTTTGCCAATTACAGCCGGCTGCCCCGGTCGGTGCATGGTCTCGACGGCGCGCCGGAATGGCCCTCCATCCGCGCGCTGCTGCCGGAGCTGCGCGGGCTGAACGTAGTGGATCTCGGCTGCGGCTTCGGCTGGTTCTGCCGTTGGGTGCGCGAGGGCGGCGCGGCGCATGTGCTGGGCATCGACGTGTCGGAGAATATGCTGACACGCGCGCGGGCCGAAACCTGCGACCCGGCGATTACCTACCGGCGCGCCGATCTCGAAACGGTTGAGCTGCCGCCGGCATCATTTGGATTGGCATACAGTTCGCTTGCTTTCCATTACATCGAACACCTGGACAGGTTGTTCTCCGAAGTCCACAGCGCACTGAAGCCGGGCGGCGCCTTCGTGTTCTCGGTGGAACATCCGACGGTCACGGCGCCCCGGAATCCGGGTTGGTCAGTCAACGCCGCGGGCGGCCAGACCTGGCCGGTTGATGGGTATCTCGACGAAGGTCCGCGCACCACGGATTGGCTGGCCAAAGGTGTGGTCAAGCAACACCGAACAATAGCAACCTATGTCAATCTGCTGCTGCGCATCGGGTTCAGCTTGCGGTACATGGAGGAATGGGGCCCGAGCCCGGAGCAGGTGACCGCGCGGCCCGATTTTGCGGCTAACCGGGAGTGTCCGCCGTTCTTGCTGATATCGGCACAAAGAGGTTGAATGTTGTGATGACGCCGGCGGTTGGGCTCGCCTCCCAACCAGCGGCTTCCCGCATCTCCATGAGCAGCACGTGGTTGATGCTCTGCCATATCCCATGTCCCGCCACGCGTAGAAATACCGCTGCACCGTCGTGTAGGGCGGAAAATCCTTGGGCAGCAGGCGCCACTCCCCGGTCCGCAGGTCCCATTGTCACCCGCACCACAGCTCGACACAGAACCCGCCAGCCCTTTGAAGTGACTCGTTTGTTCATTGCCGCCGCGTTTCGGGTCAGCCTCTCAGCCGGCCGCAACAATCTCCACCAGCGCGTCGCCGATTTCCGCCGTGCCCGCCTGACCGCCCATATCGCGCGTGCGCGGGCCACCATCCTGCAGCAGCGTCTCGATCGCCGCCACGATCGCCGCGCCGGCCGCGGTTTCGCCCAGATGCTCCAGCATCATCGCCGCCGACCACACCTGGCCGATCGGGTTACAGATGAAACGACCTGCGATGTCGGGGGCGGAGCCATGCACCGGCTCGAACATGGAAGGATGCGTGCCCTCGGGGTTGATGTTCGCCGAGGGCGCGATGCCGATCGAGCCCGCGACCGCCGGCCCCAGATCGCTCAGGATATCGCCGAACAGGTTCGATCCCACCACCACGTTGAACCAGTCCGGGTGCTGCACGAAATGCGCGCACAATATGTCGATATGATACTGGTCGGTGCGGATATCGGGATACGCCTTGCCCATCTCGGCGAAGCGCTCGTCCCAGTACGGCATTGTAAAGGTGATGCCGTTCGACTTGGTGGCCGATGTCAGATGCTTCTTCTCCCGCGTGCGCGCCAGCTCGAAGGCATATTTCAGCACCCGGTCCACGCCGTGCCGGGAGAACACGCTTTGCTGTGAAACGAATTCCCGCTCGGTGCCCTGGAACATGCGCCCGCCCACCGACGAGTATTCGCCCTCGGTGTTCTCCCGCACCACGTAGAAGTCGATGTCAGCCTCGGTCCGGCCGGCGAGCGGCGTGCGCACGCCCGGCATCAGCCGGCAAGGGCGCAGGTTGACATACTGATCGAACCCCCGCCGGATCGGAATCAGCAAGCCCCACAGCGATACATGGTCGGGCACACCGGGCCAGCCCACCGCGCCGAGCAGGATCGAATCCGCCTCGCGCAGGCGATCCAGCCCGTCGGCCGGCATCATCGCGCCGGTTTTCTGGTAGGTCTCGCACGACCAGTCGTAATGGGTGAAATCGAACCGCAGGTCGAAGCGCCGGGCCGCGGCGTCCAGCACCTTCAGCGCTTCCGGCGCCGTTTCCTTGCCGATCCCGTCCCCCGGGATGACCGCGATCCGGTACGTGCCCGACACTTGGACGCCTCCTTCGCAGCAGCGGGCGAGTGGACCTCAGAAGCGGCCTCAGGCCAAGGGGCTTCCTCCTGCTCCTCACGCGTGCCGGTCCGGAAAGGCACGAAAGTCCCAGGCTGGTCGCCCGCTGGGGCAACCCGCGTGGTTAACCCCAGCACCGTCTCCGCTCCTCCCAGATACAGCACGCCATCGGGCGCCAGTTGCGCGGCGATCGCCTCCAGCACCCGCGTTTTGGTCGGCTGGTCGAAATAGATCAGCACGTTCCGGCAGAACACTACGTCGAAAACCCCCAGCGGCCGCAGGTCGGAGAGCAGATTCCACTCCCGGAATTCTACTGCCGCGCGTAGCGCCGGCTTCACTCGCCAGCCATGCTCCTCTTTGTCGAAATGGGTCATCAGCATGCGGATCGGCAGCCCGCGCTGCACCTCGAATTGCGAGTAGAGTCCCTCGCGCGCCCGCGCGAGCGGCTCGCGCGCGATATCCGTGCCGATGATCTCGACACGCCGGCCGCCCAGCAACGGCTTCTGCTCGGCCAGTATCATGGCGAGCGAATAGGCCTCCTGACCGGTCGAAGCTGCCGCCGACCAGATCCGCAGGGGCGCACCCAATGATCGCGCCGGCGCCTCCAACAGCAGAGGCAGACGGCGCTGGAAATCCTCGAACGGCTTGCTGTCGCGGAAAAACAGGCTCTCATTCGTCGTCATCGCTTCGACAACTTCGCGCGCCAGCGGCTCCGCGCTGCCCGCGCGCAGACGCTGCGCCAGCGCCGTCAAGTCCCGCAGTCCTTCACGCCTCAGAATCGGGGCCAGTCGCGTTTCGAGCAGGTATAGCTTGTCCGGGCCGATCACGAGGCCCGAGCGGGCGTGCAGCAGTTCGGCCAATTGCTCGAATGTCTGGCCGGAGAGCGCGGAAGCCGCGAGCGCGGCGGTCATGGCGGGGCAACCCGCAGCAACCCGAGCACCCGGGGCGCAATCTGCGGCAGCGGCAGCACGGCATGGCAGAGGCCGGCTTGCGCGATCGCGCCCGGCATGCCCCAAACCACGCTGGTCGCCGCATCCTGTGCGATAGCGGTACCGCCCGCCTCGACCACCGCGCGGGTGCCGTCGAGGCCGTCATGGCCCATCCCGGTCAGCATCGTCACCAGCACGCGCCCCTGGCAGGTCTGCGCGGCGCTGCGCAGCATCGGGTCCACTGACGGGCGGCAATAATTAACCGGCGGATCGGAGGAGAGGCGCGCGCGCAGAGATGCGCCGTCCCTTTCGATCAGCATGTGCCGGTCGCCGGGAGCCAGCATGATGCGCCCCGGAAGCAGGACGTCGCGATCTTTCGCCTCGGCGCAAGGCGGTCCGCCCTGGCGCCCGAGATGCTCCGCCAGGATCGTCGTGAAGGTGGGCGGCATGTGCTGCGTGATGACGACGGGCACCGGTACTCGCTCACCCAGCGCGCGCACCAACATCATCAGCGCCTGCGGCCCTCCGGTCGAGCTGCCGACCGCAAGCAGCAGCGGCGCCATCGCGGGCGCCGGGCGCAGGGAGCAGGCGCCGCCCTCCCGTGCGTAGGGCCGTTCCGCCAGCCCCCTGACCTTGCCCAGCAATTCGCGGGCGAAACCCTCGCCGGCCGGCGCCCCGAGCGCGGTCGGCTTCGGCACGTAGTCCGCGGCGCCGAGTTGCAGTGCGCGCATGGTCACTTCGGCGCCGCGCGTGGTCAGCGTCGAGGCCATGATAACCCTGAGCCCCGGTTGCGCGCGCAACAACAGCGGCAGCGTCGCCAACCCGTCCAGTACCGGCATTTCGATGTCCAGCACGACGACATCCACCGGTGAGCGGGCAAGCTGGTCCAGCGCCTCCCGGCCGTTGGCAGCACGCGCCACCACGCGGATAGCGGGGTCGGCTTGCAGGATGCGCGCGATCGCGGCGCGTATGACGACGGAATTGTCGCACAGCATGACGCGGATCGCCGCGCCGGGTGGCCGCGCCGCTTGCGATGCGCGGACTGCTTTGACCGTGAGCAAAGGACCGATCACCCAAGCCCCGCCTGAGCGAATTTGCCAAGCAGGATCTCCGCGTTCGAACGGCTTCATGATGTATTCCTGCGCGCCGTGCTCGATCGCCTGCGTGATGAACCCCATCTCGGTTTCCGTGGTGCAGAACACCACGGTGGGGCGGTCCGGCCCGAATTCGGCACGCAGTGACCTTGAGGAATTCGATGCCGTTCATCACCGGCATATTCCAATCCAGCAGTACGCAGTCGGGCAGGGCGGTGCGACAGGCATCGAGTGCGCAGCGTCCATCCTCGGCCTCGGTCACCGTATAGCCGTTGGCTTCAAGTATCCGCCGCGCCACAGCGCGAACCACCCGGCTGTCATCGACGACGAGGCAGGTGCGCGTCATCCCTTACACTGCCTCGCCCAGGGCAAGAAGCCGTTCCACCTCCAGCACGACCAGCAGACGCCCGGCAAGCCGGTGAATCCCGCTGCTGACCGCGGCCCAAGTCGCCGGCAGCGTGGGCGGGTTCTGTTCGATGTCCCGCGCGCTGAGCGCCATCACTTCCGAGACCTGATCGACCAGCAGCGCGTAAAGCTCGCCGCGCAGCTCCACCACCGCCGACATGCGCGGCGCTCCGGGTTCGCCGGGCGGCAGCCCAAGACGACGGCGCAAATCAACTGCAGTAACGATACGCCCGCGCAGATTGAGGCTGCCGGCCACTTCCGGCGGGGCAAGCGGGATGGGCGCGATCGCCTGCTCACCCAGCACGTCGCGCACGAACAACACCGGTATGCCGCAGAGCTGGTCGGCGATCGTCAGAATAACGAACTGCCGCTCCTCATCGCCATCGGCGGTCTCGCGTCGCTCCAGCACATCGCTTTGCATCGGTCTTCCCTTCACGCCGGAACCGGCACACCCAGGCAGCGACGCAGGCTGGCGACCAATGCATCGCGGTTGAACTTGGCGACGTGATCATTGAACCCGGCGGCGCGTGTCGCCTCGCGGTCCGCCGTGCTTGCACGCGAGGTCAGCGCCACCATCGGCAGTTCTGCCCAGGAGCCTTCGGCGCGCACCGCTCGAGCCAGGGCGAGCCCGTCCATGTCCGGCATCTCCAGATCGGAGACGATCGCGTTCGAACATCTCGCCCGCCTCGCGGAGCGCCAGCGCCTCCGCGGCGCCGGCTGCTGCGATAACGCGATAGCCGGCGGCGGCCAGGGTGGGGACCAGGAGCTGGCGGAAGAAGTCGCTGTCCTCGACCGCCAGCACCCGGGGCCGCTCCGCCCCGCCGCCAGCGCCGCGGAACCAGTCCTGCGAAGCCCGCGTCAGCCAATAGCCGGAATCGAGCACATCGGTGGCGCGTCCGCCGATCACCGCGGTCCCGAGCAGCCCGGTCTTCGCGCCGGCCAGCTCGATGTGCAGCCGGTCGTCCACGACATCGACAATCTCATCGACCATCAGGCCCATGCTGCGGCCCTGCTCGGCAAACACCAGGACCGCCTGGTGCGGTTTGCTGCGATCCAGCTCCTCCGAGATCGCGATCAACGGCATCAGGCGGCCGCGGTATTGAGTGACGGCGGCGCCGCACGACAGCTCGATCGCCTCGCGCGGGATCTCCTCCAGCCGGGCTACCAGCCCGAGCGGCACCGCCATCAACTGCGCCCCGCCGGCACGGAACAGCAGCATCGCAGTGCGCTCGCCCGAACGCAGCGACGCCGATTGCACCGCTGCCGAGTTGCGGCTCTCGCCGCCCGTGCCGACACCGCTGGCGCGCGCGATGCCGTTCGGATCGAGGATCATGATCACCGATCCATCGCCCAGGATCGTGTTGCCGCTGAACATGGTGATGTGGCGCAGGATGGGTGCCACCGGCTTGACCACGATTTCCTCGGTGTTGAACACGCGATCGACGATGATGCCGAGCATCGCGCCGCCCACCTGCGACACCACGATGGTCGGCGTCTCCACCGCCTCCGCGTCGCTGTCGAGCTGCAGCAGATCCCGTAACGTCACCAACGGAAGCAACCGGTCGCGCAGCCTGAGCACCGGCGTTTCATTGATGCGCTCGATCACGCTTTCACCCTCGGTGCCGTCGCGGCCCGGCCGCACCAGCTCCACCACGCTGAGCTGCGGGATGGCGAAGCGTTCGCCGCCGGCCTGCACCACCAGGGCGGAGACGATGGCGAGCGTGAGCGGTATCTTGATGGTGAAGGTGGTGCCGGCGCCGGCGGTGCTTTTGAGGTCGATGGTGCCGCCGATCCGCTCGATATTGGTCTTCACCACGTCCATGCCGACGCCGCGTCCGGAAACGGCGGTGACGGCGGACGCGGTCGAGAAGCCGGCGCGAAAAATGAATCGCTGGATCTGCGCCTCCGGCATACCGGCAAGCTCCGCCTCGGTAGCCAGCCCCTGGGCGATCGCCTTGGCGCGGATACGCTCCACCGCGAGCCCGCTGCCATCGTCGGCGACCTCGATGATGATATGGCCGCCCTCATGCAGCGCGTTCAGTGTGATCCGCCCGGTCTCCGGCTTCCCGGCGGCGCGGCGCTCGGCCGGGGCTTCCAGCCCGTGATCGGCCGAGTTGCGCACCATGTGCGTCAACGGGTCCTTGATCAGCTCCAGCACCTGCCGGTCGAGTTCGGTCTCGGCGCCGTGCATCACCAGCTCGATCTTCTTGTCGAGCTCCCGCGCCAGATCGCGCACCAGGCGGGGCAGTTTATTCCAAGCGTTGCCGATCGGCTGCATGCGCGTTTTCATCACGCCTTCCTGCAGGTCGGAGGTGATGTGCGACAGCCGCTGCAGCGGGACGGCGAAAGCGCTGCTCTCCTGCCCGGCGTCCTGCGTCCGCGCGAGCTGCAGTAATTGATTACGGGTCAGGACCAGTTCGCTCACCAGAGTCATGAGGTCCTCGAGCACATCAACGGTCACGCGGATCGTCTGCGGACCGGTGGCCGGCTCAGCCGCTGGTGCGAGAGCCGGTTCGGCGCGGGGCGCGGTCTCGGCTGGCTCGCAGGGCGTCGTGTTTGCCGACGCAGCGACGCTGGTCCCTCCGGTCGTTTCACCTCGTGCCGCCTGCTCCAGTGCGGCCACGAGTGCGGCGTCGTCCCCGGTCGGCTCCGTACCGGCATCGCCAAGCCCGGCGACGATCAGCTTGATCCGGTCGAGGCCGGCCAGCACGACGGAGATGATATCCGGCGAGGCAGCGAGCACCCCATCGCGAACCCGGCCCAGGACATTCTCCGCGGCGTGGGCCACCCGCTCCAGCCGGGGCAGGCCGAGGAAGCCGCAGGTGCCCTTGATGGTGTGGACCAGCCGGAAGATCAGCGACAAAGTTTCCTGATCGTCGGGGGTCCGCTCCAACCGAACCAAGGCAACGTCGAGTTCGGCGAGGCTTTCATTGGTTTCGGTCAGAAACTCGCCCAGCAGGTCATCCATTCCCCCTCTCCACCGGCTGCGATGGCTCGGGGTGATCCTGCGATGCAAGCTGCGAATGAATGGTAAAGCTGCGGTTGCGGGTCAAGCAACGAGGCCCTCAGGCGACGCTTCGACGGGGCTTACGGTCGCTTCCCAAAGACGTGGATGGTCAGGCAAGCCCGGTCATGGCGATGGTAGGGCCGGCTTCGTCGAGGCGTATTCGACTGGGCGGGTGATATTAGGGGGTGGTGTCAATCAGCACGAGGCGGCAACATACTCGATTGCTTTCTTTGAGTACCAATGGATTCTGAGGCGGTCATTGTTATAGATCGTGTGTAGCGCGTTTCGTTACATTTTTGGCAGGTGCGCCCGTCTGCGAACTCGGTGCTCTCAGCGTTCTCTGTGTTGAACTTGGACATGTTATCAATTCCAGGCCGCTGATTTTCCGACCCGCGCCAAGTTATATTATACCAGCTCGCGAAAGCTGCTGACTCTTGCTTCGTATGCCGGCGAAAGCCGGCACCCAGGCTGCTCCACGCGAATCCGGTGCCGCTCGCCTACGTTCCGGCTTTCGGCGGAATGACCCAGGTAGGGTGAACATTTTCGACGGCTGGTATTACGCGCTATTAAGTGAATGCCGGGAGGACGTGGCGGATGAAGAGTTCGAGCGACTTCCTCTTGCGCGCGTGGCCGATGCCGGAATCGATCCAGATCGAGAACTGATCGAAGCCCAGCCCCTCATAACCCCGGAGGCGCGCAACGACCGCATCGGGTTCGCCGATTACAAGATGACGGGCAATCTTTTCGGGAGCGTATTGCGGCAGCGCCGCTCGCTCTTTCGCGGTAAGCGGCGGCATGATCCCCTGCGTAACCGGCCGCTTGTTCGCGAACCAGGCGCCGAACAGGCAATAGAAAGCGCTGAGATCCTCAACCAGCGCCGCCGTCTCAGCCGGTCCGTCTGAGACGAACATGTGCTGAAGCAGCATGATCTTCGGCCGGGGAACCTCGGGATGCGCGGCCACGGCCGTCTGGAAGCGATCCATCAGGACAGCCACCTCACCGTCGCCCGATGCCAGCGGCGTGACCTGCACGTTGCAGCCGTTCGCAACCGCAAAGTCATGACTCGCCGGGTCGCGCGCTGCGATCCAGATCGGCACGTCGCCGCGTAGTGGCTTGGGCGCAGATGTTGTTTTGGGAAACGACCAGAACGTGCCCTGGTGGGCGTAATCCCCGCGCCAAAGTCCTCGCACCGCCGGGACGAGCTCGCGCATGCGTTGTCCGGCGCCCTGAGCATCGAGGCCCGGGACTAGGCGCTCGTATTCGAAGCTGTAGGCGCCGCGCGCGATCCCGAGTTCCAGCCTGCCATCGGCGGCGATATCGGTGATGGCGGCCTCGCCGGCGAGTTTGATCGGGTGCCAGAACGGCGCCACGTTGCCAGTGCCGAGGCGGATTGACCGGGTGCGCGCCGCCAGATAAGCGAGCTGGATGAAGGGATTCGGCGCGATGGTAAATTCCATACCGTGGTGCTCGCCGATCCAGGCGGTCTCGAACCCGGCCGCCTCCGCCATCAGGACGAGCTCCTCGAGTTCCAGGAACAGCTCGCGATGCGGCTTTTGCTGATCCGCACGCTCCATGTGCACGAATAGCGAGAACTTCATGCGCCGGTCTCCCTCGAAGCGGCCCCGCCGGCGCTTCGCTCCGCCTGATTGATGAAATCCCGCAGCATAGGTCGGTGCCCCGCGGGGCCCTTAGGGCTCCTCGCCAAGCAGCCCTTCGAGCGTGACTTCGCAGGTCTGCGAAACCGCCAACGGCGGCTGACCATCAACCGTCTCGGGCAATGCACGAAGCGCTTGCCGATACAGGCGGGCGAGGTCGATCCGCTGCCGCATGGATGGCACATATCGCCGTGCCGCATCAGCGCGGAACCTGATCGCATCTGCACGCCAGTTCGGAGCGTCACGCGAGGACGGCCACGCTTGCGCTTTCAGCATGTGCACGAGTGCTTGCACCAGGAACGACTCGACCGAGTGCAACTGCTCGCGCCCCACACTCTCGATCTCCTCGACGACGTTCTCCCAATCCACCTGATCATTGACGCGCTCGCCGCCGGCGAGCCGGCGCAGCAGCTCGGCTTGACGTTCGCTCCAGCGCAGGATGTCGGCTTCATAGAGATCGTTCATGGCCACTGCCTCATGGCGGTCAGCCCCGGCCCAGCCCCGCCCGATAGCGCGCCGCCAATGCCCGGTACTCGATGGCGTTGCGGTCGAACTTCCGCCGCTCCTCCTCGTCCATCACCCGCTTCAACCGGGCCGGCGCGCCGGTCCACAGCTCGTTGCGGCCGATCACCTTGCCCGGCGTCAACAAACCGCCGGCGCCGAGGATCCCGCCCTCCTCGATCACCGCGCCGTCCAGCACCGTCGAGCCCATGCCGACGAAGGCGCGGTCCTTCAGCGTGCAGGCGTGGATGATCGCGGCATGGCCCACCGTGACATCGTCACCAATGAATGTCGCAAACGTCACGGCATCTACATGAACGATCGTGCCGTCCTGGATGTTGGTGCGCGCGCCGATGCGGATGATGTTGGTATCCCCCCGCACCACGCAGGCAAACCAGATGCCCGAGTCCGCGCCGATCTCCACATCGCCGATCACCGCCGCGGTCGGCGCGACGAAAGCCGTCGGATGCACGCGCGGGGTAATGCCGTCCAACGTGTAGAGTGGACCCTCGCGCACCGACACCTCCGCGTGGCCGAGCCGCAGGTCATTCATCGGACAGTCCCACCATCAGCCGCAGGTTCTGCACTGCCGCGCCCGAGGCGCCCTTGCCGAGATTATCCAACCGCGCCACCAGCACCGCCTGCCGGCGCTTCTCGTTGGCATGGACGGAAAGCTCCAACCGGTTACTGCCGTTCAGCGCCTCCGGCTCCAGCTTGCCGGACGGATCGGGCGAAACCACTCGCACATAGCCGCACCCGGCGTAGCGGGATTCCAGCACGGTGCGCAGGTCGGTCCCCGTGGGCCGGCCGGGCAGCGTCTCCAGATGCAGCGGCACGGAAACCAACATGCCCTGGCGGAAATGCCCGACCGATGGCACGAAGATCGGCCGGCGCGAGAGCCCCGCGTATTTCTCGGTCTCCGGTATGTGCTTGTGTTCCAGGCCGAGCGCATACAACTCGAAGGCCGGGCCGCCGTCGCGCTCATGCGCCTCGATCAGCGCGCGGCCGCCACCCGAATAGCCGCTGACGGCGTTGAGCGTCACCGGATAATCCGGCGGCATCAGCCCGGCATCGACCAGCGGCCGGATCAGCGCGATCGCACCGGTCGGATAACACCCGGGATTCGCCACTTTCCGCGCCCCGACGATCTGCTCGGCCTGGCCGGGCACCATTTCGGGGAAGCCGTAAGTCCAGTCCGGATGCACACGATGGGCGGTACTGGCGTCCAGCAACTTCGGCGCGCGGCTTCCCAGCTCATCCACCAGCGCCACCGACTCGCGCGCTGCGTCATCCGGCAGGCACAGCACCACCAGATCGACCTCGGCCATGATGTCGCGTCGCGCGGCGGGGTCCTTGCGATCCTCCGCCGGCAGGCTGCGCAGTTCAATGCCCGCCAGCGCGGCCAGCCGGTCGCGGATACCCAGACCGGTCGTGCCGGCCTCGCCGTCGATGAACACCCTGGCGGACATCCCGCCCTCCGATGATGGCTCCCGCGCGAGAGGTTAGGTCAGCGCTTGCTGAACTGGAAGCTGCGCCGGGCCTTGGCCTTGCCGTATTTCTTGCGCTCGACCACGCGGGGGTCGCGGGTAAGGAAGCCGGCGACCTTCAGGATGCCGCGCAGCTCCGGCTCGTAATTGGTCAGCGCGCGGCTGATGCCGTGCCGCACCGCGCCGGCCTGGCCCGACAGGCCGCCGCCGGTGACCGTGCAGAACACGTCGAACTGATTGTAACGATCAGCCACCAGGAAGGGCTGGGTGATCAGCATGCGCAGCACCGGGCGGGCAAAATACTGTGGCGCCTTCTTGCCGTTGATGCTGATCTCGCCCTTGCCGGGCTTGATCCACACGCGGGCGACGGCGTTCTTTCGCCGTCCCGTCGCGTAGCTGCGGCCGAGCGCATCGCGCTTCGGTTCGCGCTTCGGCTGGTCAACTGTCGGCGTGGCCGTGGCAACCGCAAGATCGCGGAGGTCGGCGAGGGTCCCGGTGCGGGTCTGGGTTCCGGACACGCGCTCAGTTCCTCTTGTTCTTCGGGTTCATCCCGGCAACGTCGAGCGGGAGAGGCTTCTGCGCCTCATGCGGATGCTCGGGGCCGGCGTAGATGTGCAGATGCTTCATCTGGCGGCGCTGCAGCGGGCCGCTTGTGATCATCCGCTCCACGGCTTTTTCCAGCACGCGCTCGGGGTGCTTACTTTCCAGCCGCTCACGGATGGTGCGGCCCTTGATGCCGCCCGGGTAGCCGGTGTGGTAGTAGAATACCGATTGATCCGGCTTGTTGCCGGTGATCCGCACCTTGCGCGCGTTCACAACGATGACGTTGTCGCCGCAATCAACGTGCGGGGTGAATTGCGGCTTGTGCTTGCCGCGCAACCTTTGGGCGATGACGGCGGCGAGCCGGCCGAGCACAACGCCCTCGGCGTCGATCAGCACCCAGTCCTTCGTCACCTCCGCGGGCTTCAGCGAGAGGGTGGTTTTCATCAGCGCTACCTCGAAACAGGCGGCGGGTTATGGTTGGGAAAGCGCTGCGGGTCAAGGTGTGAAAGGGTGTGGTAGCATATTACCGCATCGCGGCGTTACAGAGCGACCCGCATCTGCACATCGAAGGCATCATAGTCGGCGTGCAAGCCGGCCTTGTCCCGGTCGAGCAGGCCTGCTGCTTCCAACGCTTCGACGTCCTCATGCACGCGGCGATAATCGCGGCCGAGTGCTTCCGCCAGCGCGCGGATGTTCTTCGCCGGGTGCTTGTGAAGGTGCCGCAGCAATTCAAGCCGCTTCGGCGACAGGGTGCGCACCATCGTTTCCCAATCCTCGAAACCGATGTGGATTTCGGCGTTCGCGGGCGTCAACTCGCCGCATTCGGCACGGTGCCATGCATTGATGACCCGCTCGCCGATCGAGTCCAACGTGTCGCCGATATGGACCTGGATGGTCTTACTCATCACCCTTTTCCATCCGGACGGCGCGCACGGCCGCCAGGAAATCTTGGACCAGCCTCTCTATGCTTTCGAACGTATAAGGCGCTTCTGCCTCACGGATGTGCTTGTGGTCGCCTTTGCCGCGCTCGTTGTCGAACAGGACCAGCCGTTCGCCAGGACGGCCATAGAAAAGCGAGTATTTGAAGCGGTGGGACGACGAAGGAACTGGAGCGGGGACAAGCCAGACCCGGATGACCAACAGTGTTCCATCGCGAAACTTGTTGCGAACATCAAGGATCCTCTCCGCCTTCGGCACCTCCGGCGGCTCCGCTTATGGCGTAAATTGCCATAACCTGCCTCCAGGAGCGTGTCAACGATTTGACCGGAGCGCATCGGCCATTGAGCAACGCGCTTCGGTCCGGGCCTGAAGCTCCTCGAAGCTCAGGCCCGGCACCATATCGCGCACCACGAAACCGCGCGGCTTCACGTCCAGCACCGCGAGGCTCGTGTAAACGCGGCGGACCACGCCCTTCGCCGTCAGCGGATAGGTGCACTCGCGCCGCAGGCGGGGTGCGCCCTCCCTCGTGGTGTGCTCCATGATCACCCATAGCCGCTTCGCCCCGACCGCGAGGTCCATGGCGCCGCCGATCTGCTTCACCGGCTCGTCCGGCGCGCGCGCCCAGTTGGCGATATCGCCGGTCTGCGACACTTCGAACGCGCCGAGTACGCAAAGGTCCAGATGCCCGCCGCGGGCGATCGCGAAACTGTCGGCGTGATGCACGAAACTGCCGCCGGTGCGCAGCGTGATGTGCTGCACGCCGGCATTAATCAAAAACGGGTTGATCCTGTCGGGCTCCGGCGTCTTGCCAACGCCGATCACGCCGTTCTCGGCATGGAAGATCACCTCGCGGTCCTCGGGAACGAAATTCGCCACCTCGGTCGGGATGCCGATGCCGAGATTGACCACCCAGCCCTCGGGAATATCCGCAGCGGCGCGGGCCGCCATGCCGTTGCGGTCGAGCGGGGTCCAGGCAGGCATGGCGGGCTCCTTTCAGGCCGGAACGTGGACGACGCGGCGGACGAAAATCCCCGGCGTGTGCACATGCGCGGGGTCGATATCGCCGAGTCCCACGACGTGATGCGTCTGCGCGATCGTCAGCGGCGCCGCCATCGCCATCACCGGGTTCAGGTTCCGCTGCGCCTCCCGATAAGTCAGGTTGCCCCAGCGGTCGGCGCACCAGGCTTCCAACAGCGCCACGTCCCCTCGCAGCGGATACTCCAACAGACACAGTTTGCCGCCGATCATGCGCGTCTCGCGGCCTTCGGCGATGATCGTGTCCGCTCCGGTGGGCGTGTAGAAGCCCTCGATGCCGGCGCCGGCGGCCCGGATGCGTTCGGCGAGCGTTCCCTGTGGTACGATCTCCACCTCGAGCTTGCCGGCGAGATGCAGCCGCCCGGCCTCGCTTGCCGGGCGGACGAAGCTGCATATGATTTCGGCGAACGCGCCCCAGCGTCAGCAGGCGCGCGATGGCGCTGCCGTCACGGCCGCCGGCAATGCAAACAAGCGTAAGATCGCGGGCGCCCTGCTCGATCAGTCCCTCAAGCAACGGAAGCGGCGTGCCGACATCGCCGAAGCCGCCGAGCAGGATGGTTGCACCATTACTGATCCCGTTCAGCGCATCGGCAATCGAGGCCACGACTTTGTTGATCATTCGAGTTGCCGGGAAAAGGCCGCCTCGGCCGCCTCGATCACTCCGCGGCGGCCCGCGGCAGGTCGCGCGAGTACTCGATGCTGACCGGGGCGTCCGCTTCGAACGGACTGGGCAGGCCGAGCTTCCTCCCGTGCTCGCGGATCGCCGGCATCACCTCCTGGCAGAGCAGGCGGATGCAGGTGCGGGTGTCCTCGGGGCTAACCGAGCCGTCATTCGCCCACATGCCCATGATGCCCGGCCTTGTCTGCTCGATCAGCATCTTCAGGCGGGGAATCACCGTATCCGGCGTACCGGCGATGATCATGGTGCTGGCCAACTGCTCCTCGAAGGTCATCTGACCGCGCGGGTTCTTCGCCCGCCCGACCGCGAACTCAACGAAAGCGCGCCGGCCCGAAGGGGAGAAATAGCCCGCCGGATTGGCCCAAACAGGATGCGCAAGCCCGGTGAACTCGCCTTGCATCCACATGAACTGCCGGGCGTTCCGGATCGCCTTCTCCTCGTTGTCCTGCACATGCACGCGGATCAGGTAGCCGAAATTCTCCGGCCCGGCGGTGTAGCCAACTTCCGATGCGGTTTTCGAATACAGGTCCCAGATCGTCTTCGTCGCATCGATCGCCGTATTCAGGGCGATATACGGATAACGGTGCTTCGCTGCCCAGATGACGGTTTCCTTCGACAGCACACCGGGGATCCACACGCGCGGATAGGGCTTCTGCAACGGCACGGCCCAGGGATTGACCACCCGGTGCTGATAGTGCGTTCCTTCCCAACGGAACGGGCCCGGCTGCGTCCAGGCCTTCACTACGAGGTCATGTGCTTCCTCGAAGCGTTCACGGTTGTACGCCGGGTTGACCCCGGTCGCGAGCTGCTCCTGCCCGCCGCCGCGCACGAAACCGGACACCAGCCGGCCTTTCGAGATCATGTCGATCATCGCCAGTTCTTCGGCGAGCCGCACGGGGTTTTCAGCGAGCGGAAGCGGATTGCCGAGCAGCACGATCTTCACGCGCTTGGTGACGGCGGCAAGGATCGAGGCGAACACATTGCATTTCGCCTGCATGCAGAACGGCGCGTTGTGGTGCTCGTTCAGCATGATGCCGTCGGCGCCGCATTCGTCGGCGTAGACGTAGTCTTCCAGGTATTGGTTGTATAAACGGCTGCCGGCGACTGGATCGAAATGCCGGTTCGAGAACGTCAGAGCGGTGGCGCCGTAGTTCAGCCCTTCCTGCGAATCGTAGGCCGACATCGGCTGCTCGGTGAAATACATCAGGTGCATGGCGCGCTCCCTCGGGCGAACCGCCCGTCAATCCGTGCCGACAAACGAGGTGACGAGGTCGGCAAGCTCGTCCGGCTTTTCCATTTCGACGAAATGTCCGCAGCCGGGAATCACCTCCAGCCGCGCCTGCCGCAGCGCCTTGGCGTAGGCGTACCCGGCGCTGAGCGGCACGTGCCGATCATCATCGCCCCAGACCACCAGCGCCGGCGAGCGAATGCCGCCGAGCAGATGCGGAAGGCTTTGGCTGTACATATAAGGCTTCCAGGCGACGCGGAAACACATCTCGCGACCAATGTCCCACTGCTCGAGCTGATCCGTCGTGACATCGCCGTAAATGCGGTGGAACGCTTCCTGGTTATGGAAGCCGGCCTGCGGATAGGCGAGATAACTGATGATCGCCTGGTCCAGGATATCACCCTCGGGCGGCTTGATACCCATCGCTCCTACCAGTACCAGGCGGTCAAACTGTTGCGGTGACAGGCTGGCCATCTCGGCTGCGATCCAACCGCCGAAGCCGAGGCCGAGCAGCGAACAATCGGTAGTGCCAAGCTCCGCAAGCAGCCATTGGTGCATCGCGGCGATATCGCGCACGCTGCGCAGCCAGGAAGGCCGTTCCGACCGGCCCCAGCCCGGATGATGCGGCAACAGCACCGTAAACCGCTGGGCCAGGCGATCATAAACCGGCAACCGATCGACCGTGCCGATATCATGATGCAGCACCAGGAGCGGACGGCCGGTGCCGGCGCGCGACAGATGCAGCTTGGTACCGGCGATCTCGATCGCCGCATCGGTCCAGGTGATATCAGACGTCATCCGCGCCCCCGGTTGGCCGAATTCGGCGGCAGGATACTCACCGGTAGCGGCGCTTGTCCAATTGCCGCAGCAGTTAGAGCAGGATCGCTTCCGCGCACCGGAAGCAATCACACTTGTCTTATGACCTCCCGGCCCCTTTCGGCGAGAGTGGGGTCGGGCCATTCTGGGCGCCGGCTTGGTTGGCCTCGGCGCAGTGCGCCGTCGGCGCCGCGGCTAAGCTCAAATCGCGCGAACAGCGGCCGCCAAACGACAGGCGGCCCCGCCGTATCGTCTGCGCACTACGCGCCACCCCCATCAATCGTCAGTATGGTCCCCGACGTGTAGCCGGAGCGCGGGCTGGCGAGAAACGCCACGGCGTAACCGATCTCTTCCGGTCTGGCAGCGCGGCCAAACGGCATCCCGGACAGCAACTCCTGCCAGCGCTCGGGATCGCCGAGCGTCCGCGCGGCAGTGTCCCGCTGCAGCATGATCAGTCGATCGGTGGCGACCGGGCCCGGATTGATCCCCACCACCCGCAGGCCGTCCGCCGGCGCCTGCCGTCCCAGCGCGCGGGTAAACGCCATCAGCGAAGCATTGCCCGCCGCCCCGGCGATGTAGGCGGACGGAAACTTCTCCCCAGCCGCGCCGATCACATTGATGATCACGCCGCTGCGCCGCGCCGCCATTCGCGGATACACGGCGCGGCAGCAGGAAATGAAGCCGAACACCTTCAGGTCCCAGGCTCGGCGCCACGTTTCGTTGTCAACTTTCAGCAAATCGCCCGGCGGAATCGCGCCGGCGTTGTTCACCAGGATGTCGATCTCGCCCGCCTCATCCGCCAGCCGTCGCACCGCCTCGTCGCCGGAGAGGTCGGCCGCGATGGTCCGCACGTTCACCTGCCGCCGGCCGCGGATCCCCGCCGCCGCGGCCTCGAGCGTCGCGCTGTCGCGCGCCACCAGCGTCAGATCGCAACCCTCGTCGGCGAGCACCTCGGCGGTGGCGCGCCCGATACCCTTCGACCCGCCGGTTATCAGTGCCCGCTTGCCGCCGAGCTCCAGGTCCATCCGCGCTCTCCTCAGGCTGCTTCGCACAGTCCCGATCGATAGGCGCGGCAGGCATCGCCGAAAGCGCGGAACAGGGCCACGCTCGCCGGATCCTCTGCGTAACGCCACTCCGGGTGCCACTGGATGCCCAGCACGAAACCCGGTCCGTTCTCGGCCCGCACCGCTTCGATCGTGCCGTCCTCCGCGCGTGCTTCCACCACCAGCCCCGGTGCCGGACGGTCGATCGCCTGCCCATGCAGAGAGTTCACCGTGATCTCGCCGGTACCGACCAGCCGCGCCAGCCAGCCCGACAGCAGCACGCTGTGCTTGGGCCCGTATTTCTCCTCGATCGTGCCGGGGCCGCCGCGATGATCGCGCCGCCCGGGCATGTCGTGGATGTTCTGGTGCAGCGTGCCCCCCAGCGCGACGTTCAGCTCCTGGATGCCGCGGCAGATCGCCAGTACCGGGATGCCGCGGGCGTTGGCCGCGCGGATAAGCGGCAGAGTGGTGGCGTCGCGGGCATCGTCGTGATGCTCCGGCGTCAGGCTCTCGCCCCCGTCGTAATACCGGGGATGTACATTGCTCGGGCTGCCAGGCAGCAGCAGACCGTCCAGCCGGTCCAGCGCGGCAAGCTGCGCCTCGCCCATCGGGGGGACCATCAACGGCAGCGCGCCTGAGCCGCCGAATACCGCCGCCGCGTAGCGGGCGGGCGTTTCGTGCCACAGCATCTCGTTGCGGATACGAGCGCAGGCCGGGATGCCGACAATCAGGGTCATGACGTCTGGTCCGTATTCATTCGGCAGACAATGAACGCGGGCGAAGCCGCGCCGCAATTGTCATTCCTGCAGCCCCGACCAGCATCAGGGCGGCCATGCCGCGCGCTGTGCCGTCGGTGAGCAGGCCGACCAGCAGCCCGCTGACGGCACCCAGCAGGAATTGACCCATGCCCATCAGCGCCGAGGCGCTGCCGGCATGCCCGGCGTGGCGGGACAGCGCACCCACCGTCGCGTTGGGGTTCACGAACCCCTGGCAGCTCACGAAGACCAGCAGCGGCGGGATCACCGCCGCGAGCCGGTGCACGCCGGCAAACGCGAGCGCTGCCAGCGCGGCCATGGCGATCAGGTCGATGCGGGCGACGATGGTCAGGATACGCGCCGCACCGACGCGGTGCAGGATCCGCGCATTGATTTGCGAAGCGGCGATCAGGCCCATGGCGCAGGCGCCGAACAGCAAGCCGAACTCCGAGGGCGTCCAGCCGAACCCGTCGATGAACACCGGCGATGACCCAGCGAGATAGGCGAAGAAGGCGAACGTGCCGCAGCCGGCCAGCCCGGCATGGGTCAGAAACGACCGGTCGCGCAGGATGTGCGCGTAGCGCCCGAACTGCTCGCCCGGCGTGAGCCGCATCCGCCGGTCCGCCGGCAGCGTATCCGGCAGCATCGTGACCACCAGCGTGAAGCAGGCAGCGCCGTACGCCGTGAGGATCCAGAAAATCCAGCGCCAGTTGGCAAAAGCCAGCACCGCGCCCCCGATCGTCGGCGCCAGGATCGGGGCGGCGCCCATCACCAGCATCAGGCGCGACATCAGCACGGCCGCCTGGTGCCCGTCCGCGAGGTCGCGCACCACGGCGCGCGGAATCACCATGCCGGCGGATGCCGCCACCGCCGAGAGAAAACGAAAACCGGACAGCCACAGAATGCTGGGCGAGAGCGCGCAGGCGATGCAGGTCATCGTATAGAGTGCCGTGGAGACGATCAGCGGACCGCGCCGCCCGAACCGGTCCGACAGCGTCCCCTGCGTGATCTGCCCCACCGCCAGTCCGGCGAACCACGTGGCCAGCGAGAGCTGCGCCGACCCGGCTGCCTCGTGCAACGAGGCCTCTATGGCGGGAAACGCCGGCAGGTACATATCGGTCGAGGCCGGCCCGACCGCGGTGAGGAACCCCAGCAGCGGCGGCAGCCAGACAGGAATGCGCATCGTTACATGGTCTCGGGGAACGGGCTGTCCGTGCCGAACCGGAATATGGTTGTTGAACGGAACGTCTCGCCCGACCGCAGCACCGTGGTGGGGAAAGACGGGTGATTCGGGCTGTCCGGGAAATGCTGTGTCTCCAGGGCAAAGCCGTCGCCCTGTCGATACGTGGTGCCGGCCGATCCCACCACCGAGCCATCCAGCGAGTTGCCGGTATAGAATTGCACGCCTGGCTGATCGGTGTAGCAGTCGAGCACGCGGCCCGAGCCCGGCTCATAAGCGCGCGCGGCAAAGCGCACCCGGCCCGGCGCCCAATCGTTCAGCACGAAATTATGGTCGTAGCCCCGGACATGCAACATCTGCTCGAAGCCGCTACGCAGCCGCGCGCTGATCGGCGTGAGCTGGCGTAGATCGAGCGGTGTGCCGTCCACCGGAGCGATCTCACCTGTAGGAATGCCGGTCCCGTCCACCGGTGTATAGGCGTCGGCATTCAGCATCACCAGATGGTTTTCGACACTGCCGGCGCCATTGCCGGCCAGGTTGAAATAGCTGTGGTTCGTAAGGTTGATCACCGTCGCCTGATCGGTGCTTGCCTGATAGTCGATGCGCAGCGTGTCGTCGTCGCCAAGCGTATAAGTCACCTGCACCTGCACAGTCCCCGGATAACCATTGTCGCCATCCGCACTGGTCAGGCCGAGGCGCGCATCGGCGCTGGAAAGCGGCTGCACGTCCCAGACCCGTCGGGAAAACCCGATCGTGCCGCCATGCAAGGAGTTCGGCGGATCATTCACCGGAAGCTGGTACGTCTTGCCGTCCAGCTCGAACCGGGCTTTGCCGATCCGGTTGGCATAGCGGCCGATCAGCGCGCCGAACGAGCCGCGCTTGGTTTCATACTCGGCAAGGCTGCGCAACCCCAGCACCACATCAGCAACGCGCCCGTGCCGGTCCGGCACCTCGATCGCGGTGATGACGCCGGCATAGCCGATGAAGCGCACCACCATGCCGCGGTCGTTGCTTAGCGTGTATTCGTCCACTGGGTGACCATCCCGTGTCGCGCCGTAGCGCCGTGTTTCACAGCGCCCCATAACCCCCTCCACCCGGTGTTTCGATCACGAACGCATCGCCCGCCCCCAGCTCGGCGATGGCGGTTCCCGTCAGCACGGCAAAGTTGCCATCAGCATGTTCGACCCATTGCCGGCCGGCCGCACCCGGCTCGCCACCTTGCAGCCCAAAAGGCTGCACGTTGCGGCGGGAAGAGACGATCACCGCCGTCATCGCCTCGAGGAAACGGACGCGGCGCACGGCGCCATCGCCGCCGCGCCACTGTCCCGCGCCACCGGAGCCACGACGAATGGCGAACTGCTCCAACCGCACCGGGTAGCGCAGCTCCAGCACCTCGGGGTCCGTCATGCGCGTATTGGTCATATGCGAATGAACGGCCGCCACGCCGTCGAAGCCCGGCCCGGCGCCGGTGCCGCCGCAGATCGTCTCGTAGTATTGCCGTGTAGCGTCGCCGAACAGGAAATTGTTCATCGTCGCCTGCGAGCAGGCGATCGCGCCCAAAGCCCCGAACAGCGCGTTGCAGGTGGCCTGCGACACCTCTGTATTGCCCGCCACCACCGCCGCGCCCGGTCGGGGCGACAGAAACGTACCGGGCGGGATCACCAGCTCGATCGGCTTGAGGCAGCCGTCGTTCAGCGGGATGTCATCGCCGACCAGGCAGCGGAACACATACAGCACGGCGGCCCGCGCGACCGCCGGCGGTGCGTTGAAGTTGTTGTGGTCGCGCTGTGCGCCGGTGCCGGTGAAATCCACCGTCGCACGGCGCTGTGCGTGATTCACTCGAACCGCCACGCAGAGCGGCGCGCCATCGTCCATCGTATATTCAAAACTGCCGTCGCCGATACGGTCGATCACCCGGCGCACGCTTTCCTCGGCGTTGTCCATCACGTGGCGCATATAGGCCGCGACCGTGGGCCAGCCGTATTGCGCGACAACGCGCCGGAGTTCCTGTACCCCTTTCTCGTTCGCCGCCACTTGCGCCTTGATATCGGCGATATTCACGTCCGGGCTGCGCGCTGGGTATTTCGCCCCCAGCAGGACTGCGCGCAGCTCGGCCTCTCGGAAATGCCCGCCATCCACCAGCAAAAAGTCATCGATCACCACGCCTTCCTCCTCCAATGTGGAGGAGGAAGGCGGCGTTGACCCGGGCGTGATTCCGCCGATATCGGCATGGTGCCCGCGCGAGCCGAGGAAGAACCGGATTCGCGCGCCCGCTTCATCGAACACCGGCGTGATCACGGTGACGTCGGGCAAATGCGTGCCGCCGTTGTACGGGTTATTCAGCGCCACGACGTCGCCCGGCTTCAGCGTATCCCGCCGGTTTGCCAGGACGGTGCGCACGCTCTCGCCCATCGCCCCGAGATGCACCGGGATATGCGGCGCATTGGCAACCAGATGGCCTTCGCCGTCGAACACCGCGCAGGAGAAATCGAGCCGCTCCTTGATGTTTACGCTCATTGCGGTGTTCTGCAGCACCGCGCCGGTCTGCTCGGCAACGTTCATGAACAGGTTGTTGAACAGTTCGAGCAGCACTGGATCGGGCCGATCGCTGCCGGGCGGGACGCGGGTGGCGAGCGGCGCGGTCCGCCGCAGGATCATGTGATCGCGCTCGGTGATTTCGGCCGTCCAACCCGGCTCGACGACGGTCGTCGCATTCGCCTCGCGGATCAGCGCAGGCCCGCTGATACGGTCCCCGGCGAGCAGCGCCGGGCGGTCGAACACCGGCGCCTCGTGCTCCGTTTCATCAGTAAAGATAGACACCCGGTCGAGCGCCGCCGGCGCGCCTTCAGCGCGACGCGACAGGGTCGCTTCGCGGGCGGCCTCGCCGGCGGCCACTGCTTCCACCGTAACCGCCTCCACCATCAGCTCCCTGTCCGGCGTGGCGAAGCCGAAGCGCGCCCGGTGTGCGGCGGTGAAGTCCTCGATGATCGCCGCGTGGTCGCCCAACGCAACGATCAGCGCCGCCTCGGTCCCGGCGTAGCGCACGTGCAGCTGGCGATGCGTCCTGGTCCGCGCCCGCTCCGCCCCTTGCGACACCAGCGCATCGACGGCAGCAGCCGCAAGCGTATCGGCCAAGGTCTGCAACGCCGGCAGCGCTTCCGGCGTCAGCGGCACCTCCACCGCCTGCTCGCGCATCACCGTCTGGTCGGCGAGCCCCATCCCATAGGCCGAGAGCACGCCGGCGAAGGGATGGATGAACACCGTCTCCATCCCGAGCGCATCGGCCACCAGGCAGGCGTGCTGTCCGCCCGCGCCGCCGAAACAGGTCAGTGCGAAACGGCTGATGTCATGGCCTTTCTGCACCGAGACCTGTTTGATCGCGTTCGCCATGTTGGCGACCGCGATGCGCAGAAAACCCTCCGCCACGAGCCGCGGACAGCGCCGCTCGCCGGTCGCCGCCGCGATCTTGTCGGTAAGTGCGGCGAATTGCGCCTGCACCGTTTCGGCGTCCAGCGGCAGATCGCCGTTCGGGCCGAAAATCGCCGGAAAATGCGCCGGCTGGATCTTGCCCACGCAGAGATTGGCGTCGGTCACCGTCAGCGGACCGCCCCGCCGGTAACAGGCCGGCCCGGGATCGGCGCCGGCGGAATCGGGCCCCACGCGCAGCCGTGCGCCATCGAAATGCAGGATCGAGCCGCCGCCGGCCGCCACCGTGTTGATCGCCATCATCGGCGCGCGCATGCGCACGCCCGCCACCGCCGTCTCGAAGGCGCGCTCGAACCCGCCTGCATACAGCGCCACATCGGTGGAGGTGCCGCCCATGTCGAAGCTGATGATGCGGTCGAACCCCGCCATCGCCGCGGTGCGCGCCGCCCCGACAATGCCGCCCGCCGGCCCCGACAGGATGGCATCCTTGCCCTGGAACGAATGCGCTTCCGCGAGGCCGCCGTTCGACTGCATGAAATAGAGCCGCACGCCCGCCAGTTCGGCCGCTACATGATCGACATAGCGGCGCAGGATCGGCGAGAGATACGCATCCACCACCGTGGTGTCGCCGCGCGGCACCAGCCGCAGCAGCGGGCTCACCGCGTGGCTGGCGGACACCTGCGTAAACCCGGCTTCCCGCGCCAATGCCGCGAGCCGGCGTTCCTGGTCCGGATATTTCCAGGCGTGCATCAGCACGATCGCGCACGCCACAATGCCTTTCCTTCGCGCTGCCGCGAAAGCGTCGCGCGCGCCGTCTTCGTCCGGCGGTTCAATTTCGGCACCGTCCGCGCCAACTCGGCCGCCAATTTCGACCACCTCCTCATACAGCATTGACGGCAGGCGGATTGCCAGATCGAACAACCGCGGGCGCGCCTGGTTGCCGATCCGCAACGCGTCGGCGAAGCCTCGATTGACCACCAGCAGTGTGCGCTCGCCCTTGCGTTCCAACAGCGCGTTGGTGGCGACCGTCGTGCCCATTTTGACGCACTCGATCGCCTCCGCGGAGATTGGCGCGGCCGGCGCCACCCCGAGGATCGCGCGGATACCGCCAGCGCCGCATCGGCATAACGGCCGGGGTTTTCCGACAGCAACTTATGCGTGGTCAGCCGGCCCTCAGGATCGCGGGCCACGATATCGGTGAACGTGCCACCGCGGTCGATCCAGAACTGCCATTTCCCGTGCGGCATGTCGTTCTCGACGTTGGACCGTCCGACGGCTCATAGCAAATAGGCGCGTTTCCCGCCCGCGGACCATCGCCATTCCAGCAGGCGGCGATCTCTCTTACACTTGCGCTGGCACGATACGGGAGGCGGAGAGATGGACACCGACCCAATCAAACAGTTGCAGCGCCCGCGCGGACTGCCGTTCCGCATCGGGAAGCTCGGCCACATCGCGCTACATGTCCGCGACGTCGGGCGATCGGCCCGCTTCTACACCGAGGTGCTCGGCTTCCAGGTCTCCGATGTCTATGGCGACGACATGATGCCGGGCGGCGCCGTGTTCCTGCGCTGCAACACCGACCATCATGGCGTGGCACTGTTCCAGGCCGATGAAGAGCAGCTCGCCGGTGCCGGCCTGCACCATGTCGCGTTCGAGGTAGCGACCCTGGAGGAGGTAGTGCGGGCGCGCGAGCATCTGCGTGCGCACCAGGTGCCGATCGACTTCGACGGCCGCCGTCGCGCCGGTTGCCAGATCGCTGTCGAATTCCGCGACCCCGACGGCCACCGGCTGGAGATCTATTGGGACATCGATCAGATCGGCGACAATGCCCGGGCCCGTCCGGCCAGTGAATGGAAGGGCGCGAGCAGCCTGGAGCAGGCAATCGCCGATCCCGTGGTGGGCCAGGACACGACGCTGCACCAATAGGCCTCAGCAATTCCCGTCTCCTTGCGGGGGGCCAGGGGAGGGGCGGGCCATCACCGAACGCAAAACGACAAGTTTCAGGGGAAGCAAACCTGAGAATTACCGGGCGCCGCGGAGGTTCCTGGCCCCAGGCCGCTCATCCACGCGACCTGGGCCCGCGGGCGAAGACGATCACCGGGCGGCTTGAGCCGGAACTCACGCGCTGGCGGGGAATTTCCGGCAGCTGGCGGGCCGCATCGGCGAAGCCGGCCCAGGGGTCCTTACGTCGGCGCCGCAAGCGTTGCGGTACGCTCTGCACGGTGAAGGATTGCGGATCGAGTTTTGCGGTTACCTCCGACCACGCAACCGGTGTTGCGACCGTGGCACCGGGGCGGGCGCGCGGACAGAAGGAGGAGACCGCGGTGGCGCCCAGGCCGTTGCGCAACCAGTCGATCAGGATGCGGCCCTTGCGATCCACCTTCTTCAGCGTAGGCAGATAACGCGAGGGCTGTTCCTGACTGAGGGTCTCGGCGAAGGCATGGCAGAATGCTTTCACCTCATCCCAATCGGCTTTCGGCGTGACCGGCACAACGACATGCAAGCCCTTGCCGCCGGTGGTGCGGCAGAATGACGTGAGGCCCAGTGCGGCCAAACGTTCGCGCGCTTCCTGGGCGGCCTTCACAACGTCCGCAAACGCCACCCCCTCGCCGGGATCGAGGTCGAACACCAGCCGATCGGGGTGCAGCGGATCAGCTTCCGCAGCGCCCCAGGCATGCAGCTCGATCGCCGACATCTGCACCAGCGCGAGCAGGCCCTCCAGGCTGTCGATCGCCAGGTAGGGCGAGCCCTCTGCCTCGCCGTCGCGGATTTCCGCCGGCATGTGGCCGTGGCCGCGCTTCTGGAAGAAATGCTCGCCGGCGATGCCGTCCGGGCAGCGCACGATTGCCAGCGGCCGGTGAATAAGGTCGGGCAGGGCGACATCCGCAACCGCCTGCCAGTATTCGGCGAGGTCGCGCTTGGTAATCCCAGGCCATAGCTCGCGGTCCGGGTGCGTCAGCCGGATGCCGCCAATCTCTGTGGGCGCCCGCTTCGGCGGCACCGCGACGACGAACCGGCGTTTCGGCCCGCCCTCCGCCGGTGTTACGGGCGCGCGTTTTGCCTCGGGGTCCGGCGGGTCGAGCACCACTTCGCGAGCCTCCTTGTCCTCTCGTTGCCCTAGATACGAGGCTTGCCGCACCCGGCCGGAGCCCGACCAGGATGCGAACTCCACCTCCACCACCAGCTCCGGTTTCACCCAGTGGATCGTGCGGTCCAGCGGATCGCCGGCAACCATCAGCTTGGGCGGGCGGGGGAGTGCCAGCGCGTCCAGCCGGGGACGCAGCCGGTCCAGCTCTTCGGCGGAAAAGCCGCTGCCGACACCGCCGGCGTAATGGAGCTGACCGGCCTTGTCGTAGTAGCCCAGATGGAGGGCGCCGAACCCCGTGCGGCTACCCTGCGGCGGCGTCCAGCCGAGCACGACGAACTCCTCGCGGCCGCGGCATTTCACCTTCAGCCACGCATGGCTGCGGCCCGCGCGGTAGGGTGCATCCACCTGCTTGCAGATGATACCTTCGAGCTGCATGCGGCAGGCGGCCTCCCGCATTGCGGCGGATTGGCCGCGCTGGTGGTCGCTGTAGCGGAACATCCCGTGCCAACCGAGATGCCGCAGCAGTTCCTTGCGGTCGAGCAGGCGACAGGAGCGCAGGTCCCAGCCGTTCAGGTGCAAGAGATCGAAGAGGTAGAATGTCAGCGTGTTGTCTTTGCCGGCCGAGAGGGCGGCTTGCAGGTCCGGAAAGCTCGACAGCCCGTCCGGGCGCATCGCGACCAGTTCACCGTCGAGCAAGGCGGTTTCGACCGGAAGCTTTGCCGCTTCCTTCGCGACCGCCGGCAACCGGTCGGTCCAGTCATGGCCATTGCGGGTGACGATGCGGACCTTGCCGTGATTGATGAAAATCAACAGACGGTAGCCGTCGAACTTGATCTCGGAGATCCAGCCGTCGCCCTCCGGCGGGTCGCTGGCCGTCCCGCAGAGTTCCGGGGCTTGCGTCTCCGGCAGCTTGCGGCGGACCGCCCCTTCGGCCGGCGCGGCATTCGGGGAGCTTTTGCGGGCGGGCGGAAGCGGGGTTGCGTTTTCGATACTGAGTGCGTCGGCGCCGGCCCGTTCGGCTTCGTCATGGCCCTTGAACAACAGCCAGTTGTCGCCGCTGCGGCGGCCCGGTTTGGGCTTCATGCGGACAAGGTGGAAGCGGCCGTTCAGCCGTGTGCCGTGCAGCACGAAAGTAAGCTCGCCCTTTTCCACGCCGGCTTCGGCATCGCCGATCGGCTCCCAGGTGCCGCGGTCCCAGGTCTCGACGGTGCCGGCGCCGTATTGGCCATCCGGGATGGTGCCTTGGAAATCGGCGTAGTCGAGCGGATGGTCCTCGACATGGGCGGCGATACGTTTGTCCTTGGGGTCGAGCGAGGGACCTTTGCGGACCGCCCAGCTCCACAGCACGCCGCCATGCTCGAGGCGGAAGTCCCAGTGCAGGCCGGCGCGGTGTGCGGCGTGTTTCTGGACGACGAAAATCGGGGCGCCCTTGCCGGGCGCGGCGCTGGCGGGCGGCTCGCGGGTCACTGTGAAGTCTCGCTTCGCCTGGTAAGCGCGGAGCGTGCCGCCGCGACCCGCCCCGGCGCTCATCGGTCCTGTTGGTAGCCCTGGTTACGCGTGTTCTGTCCGACCGCGCCCTGTTGGCCGGTCTTGTTGTCCAGAGCTGTCTTGTCGGCTTTTGCCGGTGGCGGTTTCACGTCGGCTTTCTCTGGGGCCTTCGCGGGTTCACCCGCTCCCTTCGGGCTGCGTTGGTCGGGGGGAATCGGGGGAGGATGTGCTGACATGATGCTCCTCGTCCAGAATGGATCACCGGCTGGGAAGCTCGTCCCAGACCACGCGGCGGTAGCCCAGGCGCGGGGCGAGTTCCTCCACCCAGGCTTTCACGCCGGCCGGGTCGTCGCCGATATGGGCGTCGGGCCATTCCTGGCCCGCGGCTGGGTCGTCGGGATTGGACTCGCCGGTGAAGACGGCGCGGAACATGCCGCTGTCCATGCGCTCCAGCCGGGCGTGCAGGTCGCCTTTGATGCCCGGCGCGTGTTTCAACATGGCGTTCTTCTCCAAAGTGCCGCTCCAGCAACGCTGTGCGGCCTCCAAGGTGGCGAAACTCGCGAGCAGGCTCGCCGTTCCCGCTGGGCCAGAAGGGATTGGAGCATGAACAAGCCGGATGCCGCCAAACGTGAGGGACCAGTGGAAGAATGGCTGGAGGAGACCGACGGGATGCCGGGCCGGCGCGCGGCGTTGCGGCCGGGAACGCTGGCCGGGCCGCCACCCGATCCGCAGGGAGACGAGAACCGCGATCCGCCGCCGGTGACCGAGAGCGGCGCCGGCCCGTACCGGCGGACGGTGGACCTGATGCATAACACCGTGAGCCCATCGGGGAACCGGAAACGCGCACCGGCGCAAACCATTGATGACGGGCCCACGACAACGGAAACATCCGACGGAGGTTCAAAGCAATGAGCAGTGCGACCACGACCACAGACCATGACTTCATTCGCCATTGGGTCGAGGAGCGGGGCGGCCGGCCGGCCAAGGTGAAAGGCACTGAAAGCGGCGAAGGCGGCGGTATCCTGCGGGTCGATTTTGCCGAGCCGGACGAGAAGCTGGAGAAGATCTCCTGGGAGGAGTTCTTCGACATCTTCGAGGACCGACAGCTCGCGCTGCTGCACCAGGACAAGCAGGGTAAGAGTACCAGCCGGTTCTTTAAGTTCGTCCGCCGCGAGGAGTGACGCCCGTCAAAGTGTGTTACGCCGTCGCCGGATCGGCTCGTCCGTAAGCCCAGGTGGTCGTAGCCGGTGCCCGCCCTAACTCCCGCTTATCCGGGTGGCGCTTGTTCCATCTGTCTCAAAAATACATCCCGGTCCATGTCTTAATACTTGCCAAGGTATGAATGATTTGAAATTCTCCCCTCGGAACTACCCGATCGGTCAACGGTTCCGAGTAGCGAACTCGAGGGGAGATGCAGATGAGCACACTGGGGAAAAGATTTGGGAAAGCGGCACTCCTTGGTGCCGCGACTGCGCTCGTGGCCGGTGCCGGAGCGGCACGCGCCGACGTGTTGGGCATTCAGAACAATGCCGGGTTCGGTAACGGCCCGATCGTCACGGTTGATTTGACGACCGGAACCATCGTGAACAGCTTCGTTCCGGATCAGGCCAAGATCGATAGCAATAACGGGCGCGCCGTCGAGGTCCTTGGGAACTTTGTCTATTATACCGAGTTGACTGGCGGATTTGGCCCCAGCAACGGTGTCTATGTGGCTCCGTTCAATAATGGCGCGGGCGGTTCAGACATCAAGGTGTTTCCGAACCCGGTTCCCGGCACCGGCATCGTCGATTTGGCGGGCTCGGGCGGAGTGCTTTATGCGATGACTGGCTATCCCAACGGTCCGGAAGTGGTTCAGGCGACCAACGGGAATGGCGGCAATATCGGCGGCCCGGTAACTCTCACAATGACGAATGGCAGCAACCTTACCGACAGCGACGGTTTCACCGTGCTGCCGGACGGGAACTGGCTCATCAATGACGGTGACGCGGTCAACTCGTACAATCAGTACAATCCCCTGACCGGGATGGAGATTGCCGGAACTACCATTACGGCTGTCGGGCCGGGCGGTACTGCTTGCGGCAGCGCGACTGGGGTGGATAACAACGCGACGCTTCTGCCCGGGGAGCTGGTGTTCGACTGCAACTTCAATTCGCTGGTTGTTGACGCCGTGGACTTCACCACCGACACCACCACGTTCGTGTCGCAGACATTTACCGGGACCAGCGGAGGCGAGGATATCTCGCTCGTTCAGGCGGGCCCGATTGTTCCGCCCGTGCCGGAGCCGGCCTCGTTCGCGCTTCTTGGAACGGGACTCGTCGGGCTCGGGCTGCTCGGCAGGCGCTCACTTCGCAAGTAAGCAAACGCTCCATCTGTCCCGACGGCAGGGCGGCCTTCTGGCCGCCCTTGCTGTTTGGACTGCTCGGGCTACTCGGGACCGCTGCATCGTCCGCGCGTCGCATTGCAGGGCATCGGCGTGACCGGCGCGTCGACTCACGACGACGCGGCGCTATTCTGTCTGACCGAGGACGGAGGGTATGGTGCCGCGGGTCAGTGGTGTGCTCGAGACCTCGTTGTATGTCGAGGATCTCGGCCGGGCGCAGGCGTTCTTCCAGCGCGTGTTCGGCTTCGAGAGTTTCGTCGATGACGGCCGGATGTGCGCGCTCGGGGTGCCGGGCGCCCAGGTGCTGCTGCTGTTCCGCCGCGGCAGCACGGATGCGCCGGCGCCTGGACCGGGCGGCAGCGCCATCCCGGCGCATCGCGGCGATGGCCCGCTGCATGTCTGTTTCGCGATCCCCTTCGGCGAGCTGAGCGCCTGGGAAGAGCATCTGAGCCGGGAGGGCGTGGCGGTCGAGAGCCGGGTGCGTTGGGCGCGCGGCGGAACCAGCCTGTATTTCCGCGATCCCGACGGCAACTCGATCGAGGTGGCGACGCCCGGCCTCTGGCCGAACGCGTGAATGTCGGCCGAGCGCCGGGCTTCGGTCGCAGCTTCTGTCAGCCTTCTCGCCATCGCCGGCCTGATGGTCCTGGCGGGGCTGGCCTCGGTCGCGCCACGCGTGATGCCGGGCGAGGGTGATGCGGCGCGGCGGGTCGCGGCAGGCGGGATTTTTCTCGCGAGCTATCTGGCGTTGGCGATCGGGCGGGTCCCGGGCCTGTCGATCGACCGGGCGGGAATTGCGCTGGTCGGCGCCAGCCTGATGGTGGCGTCGGGCGCGCTGCCGCTCGAGCAGGCATATCGGGCGATCGACATCGATACGATCACCTTGCTGCTCGGCATGATGATACTGGTGGCCAATCTGCGGCTCTCGGGTTTCTTCGCGCTGGCGACGGATTGGGTGGCCGGGCGGGCGCGACGGCCGGTGCTGTTGTTGGGTGCTGTCGTGCTGGTCGCGGGTGTTTGCTCGGCGTTTCTGGTGAATGACGCGATCTGCCTGGTGCTGGCGCCGCTGGTGCTGGACCTGACGGTAGCGCTGAAGCGCAACCCGGTGCCGTATCTGCTGGCGGTGGCTATGGCGTCGAATATCGGCTCGACCGCTACGATCACCGGCAATCCGCAGAACATGCTGATCGGGAGTTTTTCGCATGTTTCCTACAGCGCCTTTGTGGCGACGCTGGCGCCGGTGGCGGTTGCGGGTGCGGTGGTGCTGATGGCGATGGTGATGGGTTTGCATTGGGCGGAGTTCCGCGGCGACGAAGCGCTCGAGCTGCGGCGCCCTCGCCGGCGGGTCAACGATGTGCTGGTGGTTCGCTCGCTGCTGGCGACGGCGGCGGTGATCGTGTTGTTTTTCGCCGGCCAGCCCCCGGCGAAGGTTGCCATCATCGTCGGTGCGCTGCTGCTGTTGACGCGACGGGTGAAGAGCCGGCGGGTTTACGCCGAGATCGACTGGTCGCTGCTGCTGATGTTCACCGGGCTGTTCATTATCGTGGCCGGCGCCGAGCAGCGATTGTTGACGCCTGGGGTCATGCAGGCAGCGGCCGGGCTGCATCCGGAGCGGGTGCCGGTGCTGAGTGCGGTGACGGCGGTGTTGTCGAACCTGGTCAGCAATGTACCGGCGGTGCTGGTTTTGCGGCCATTCGTGGTCCGGATGGATGGCCAGGCGCATGCGTGGCTGGTGGTGGCGATGGCCTCCACGCTGGCGGGGAATTTCACCCTGCTCGGGTCGATCGCCAATTTGATCGTGGCGGAAAAGGCGGGGCAGCGCGGGGTTGCGATCGGCTTCTGGGAGTATTTCAGGGTGGGTGCGCCGGTGACGGTGCTGACGCTGGGGATTGGGACAGTTTGGCTGATGCGGTGAGTCCCGAGAGGGCTTGAGGGCGACGACCGCGCGGGACCATGCTGGTGGTGTCGTGGAGCAAGTATCCGATGCCGGCATTCTGCCGCGACTGCCTGACAGTCCTGCCCGATCCGACGCAGCGGTGCGAATGCGGTGGCCGCATTGTCGCTCACCCCGAGCTGTTTCATCTGACAATAGGCCACATCGATGCGGACGCTTTTTATGCGAGCGTCGAAAAACGCGACCGGCCGGAGCTGGCGGACCAGCCGGTGATCGTCGGCGGCGGGGTGCGCGGAGTGGTGACCGCCGCATGCTATGTCGCTCGCCGCTGCGGTGTCCGCAGCGCCATGCCGATGTTCAAGGCCCTGAAAGCCTGTCCGGACGCGGTGGTGATCCGGCCCGATTTCGCGAAATACGTCGCCGTGTCGCGGCAGTTGCGCGCCATGATGCTGCGATTGACGCCGCTTGTGCAGCCGCTCTCGATCGACGAGGCGGTGCTGGACCTTGCCGGCACCGAGGCGCTGCATGGCACGCCGCCCGCCCTCGTGCTCGCCCGCTTCGTCGGCGATGTTGAGCGTGAGCTGGGGGTGACGGTGTCGATTGGTCTCGCCTGCAACCGGCTGCTGGCGAAGATCGCCGCCGGACGAAACAAACCGCGCGGCTTCGTGGTGCTCGGTACCGAGGCCGCCGAGGTGCTGGCGCCGGAGCCGGTGCGGCTGCTGCCGGGCATAGGGCCGGCTTTCGCGCGTCGCCTTGCGGCGCGACGAATTGTGACGCTCGGGGATTTGCAGGCGCTGGACGATGCGACGGCACGCAGGCTGATGGGGGAAGATGGCCCGGCGCTCTGTGCACGGGCACGCGGCGAAGACCGCCGGTTGGTCGATCCTGTGCGCGAGGCCAAGTCGATCAGCGCGGAAACCACCTTCGATACCGACCTCAGCCGGCCGGAGGACCTGGAACGCAAGCTGTGGCGATGCGCGGAGAAACTCGCGCGCCGGCTGAAGGAGCAGGACCTAGCGGCCGGCGGGGTGGTGCTGAAACTGAAGACCACCAGTTTCGCGATCCGCACCCGCGCGGCGCGGCTGCCGGACCCCACGCTGTTGCCGGACCGCCTGTTCGACGCGGCGCGTGCGCTGCTCCTCCGGGAGGCGACGGGCACGACGTTTCGCCTGATCGGGCTGGGCGCGCATCCGCTGCTGCCGCGGGAGGGGGCGGATCGTGGCGATCTGGCGGATACGCGAACGCCGCGCCTGGCGGCCGCGCAGGAAGCGATCGATCGGCTGCGCAGCCGCTTCGGCGAAACGGTGATTGCACGCGGACGGGGGCTGCCCCGATAACGCGTCGGCGTTGGCACCAAGGGGAAAAGCACCGATACTTGGGGCGCTGATAAGGAAGATACGCGGCATGCCGAACGCCGACTGGGAAATCCCGGCCAACCTGCAGCCGGACCCCGACGATTATTCCTATGACCTGGAGCGTTCGATGCGCGCGGTCGTCGGTTTGCGGACGTTTGTCCCGGCCGATGCGTTCACCGCCGGCTCGCTGGGGACCGAGCGCACGGGCAGCGGCGTGGTGATCCGCGAGTCCGGCCTGGTGGCGACGATCGGCTATCTGATCACGGAGGCGGAGACGATCTGGATCACCTCCGCGGACGGGCGCGCGATCGCCGGCCATGCGATGGCATACGACCAGGAGACCGGGTTCGGCTTGGTGCAAGCCCTGGGACAGCTCGGTCTGCCGGCGCTGGACTTGGGCGATTCCGATGCACTGAAAGTGGGCGACCAGGTGGTTTTCGCGGCTTCCGGCGGGCGGCATCACGCGGTGGAGACGCGCGTCGTCGGGCGACAGGAATTCGCCGGGTATTGGGAGTACGTGCTGGACGATGCGATTTTTACCGCCCCGGCGCATCCGTTCTGGGGCGGCTGCGGGTTGATCGGCGGGGATGGCAAGCTGATGGGGATTGGCTCGCTGATCCTGCAGCATGGCGACGGCAAGGGCCGCCGGTTGGACATGAACATGGTGGTGCCGATCGGGCTGCTGGCGCCTATCCTGAACGACCTGTTGACCTATGGGCGGGTGAACCGTCCGGCGAGGCCGTGGCTGGGGATGTTTGCCACCGAATCCGACGAGACGCTGGTGGTGGGTGACGTTTCGAGTGACGGGCCGGCCAAACAGGCCGGCATTCGCGTGGGCGACCAGATCCTGGCGGTGGACGGCGAGGAGGTGCCCGATCTTGCGGGACTGTGGCGGCGCGTCTGGGCTTCGGGCAGCGCCGGGGCCGAGGTGCAGCTCGAGTTGTTGCGCGACAACCGGCGGATCACGGTTGCGGTGCGCTCGGCGGACCGGGCGAAGTTTCTGAAATCACCGAAGCTGCACTGATGACGCGGTTGCGGGCGGCGGTGCTGCCGGTCACGCCGTTCCAGCAGAATTGCAGCATCCTGTGGGACGAGGCGAGCAAGCAGGCACTGGTCATCGATCCGGGCGGCGAGGTTCCGCGCATCCGGGATGCACTTGGGCAGCTTGGCGTGACCGTTGAGCGGATCCTGCTGACGCATGGGCATATCGATCATGCGGGGGGCGCGGCGGAGTTGGCCTCCGTGCTCGGGGATGTGCCTGTCGAGGGGCCGGACGAGCGGGACAAGTTCCTGCTGGATGGACTGGCGGCGCAGGCAGCGAGTTTCGGGTTTGGTGACGTGCGCAACGTGACGCCAGCGCGGTGGCTGCGCGAAGGCGATCATGTCGAGCTGGGCGAACACCGGTTCGAACGTGTTCCATTGCCCCGGGCACACGCCGGGACATGTCGTATTCGTCGATCGCGCGGCCGGGTTCGCGGTTTTCGGCGACGTGTTGTTTCAGGGCTCGGTGGGACGCACGGATTTTCCGTATGGCGATCATGCGGCGCTGATCCAGAACATCCGGGACAAGCTGCTGCCGCTGGGCGACGAGGTGGCGTTTCTGTGCGGCCACGGACCGGGATCGACGATCGGGGCCGAGCGGCGGAGCAATCCGTTTCTCAGGGGGCGGGATGTGATTTAGGCCGGCAGATCGATCCGTCTGCGCTGTTGCGCTCCTTGCGCCAGTGCTACGTCTGGAAGGAGAGACTTGCAGGTCCCGCCATGGCACGCGCCCGGCCTCACGAGCCCGAGACTCCCTTGACCCGCGAGGAGTTCCTGGCCTGGGTAGAGCAACAGCCCTCCGGCCGGTTTGAGCGTATCGACGGCATCGTGGTTGCGATGGCGCCCGAGCGCGCCTCGCACAACCTTCGCAAAGGCGCGGCGCGCGATGCCTTGCGGCGCGCCGTAACAGAGGCGGGACTGACGTCTTGCGAGGTCTTCGGCGACGGCATGACGGTCCAAGTCGAAGACAGTGACTACGAGCCCGACGCTCTCCTGCGTTGTGGACCACGGCTGCCGGGTGACGCCACCAGAGTCGCCGATCCTCTGGTGCTTGTCGAAGTGCTGTCACCGGACAGTGGCGCACGGGATCGGGCCACCAAGCTGCGTGCCTACTTCAAGCTGCCGTCTGTGCAGCATTACCTGATTGTCTGGCCCGACGAGCAGCGCATCGCTCGCCATTCGCGAATGCCAAGCGATCAGCTTGCCACTCAGGTTTTTGTGTCTGGTGAAATCAGGCTCGATCCTCCCGGGATCATGATGACTGTCGAGGAGTTCTACGTGGACTGAGCAGCGGGCCGGCAAAAGCGCTATCATGCGACTGCTCTCCCGTTCCGCGCACCCCTCGACGCGCGCCAGCATTGCCGCCGTAGTCTTCGTCGCACGTCACCCCGAGGCGGCCAAGTCTTGGTTGGCTGGTAAATGATGCAGAGGTCCTCCGCAACGAGGTCCAACACTCACCGGGTAAGCCGCGAAGGTACGGACATTTCTGGTCGGCGGAGCGACGCAACTGTGTTCTCCTGCCCTGATGAGAGAGTCGCTGCCTTGAAATCCCTTCCGGTGCAGGCGGTATAGGACAGTCAAATGTTTGCTATCCTTAGTCTAGCGCGATCAAAGAGTCAGGGATTCGCGCACACACCACAGGAAAGACGCGCGTTTGAAAACCACGCGATGACAGCCGCGCAAAATTACTTCCGCAGCAAAGGTTTGGACCTCGGGAATGTCTCTGCGGGCCGCTCATACGACTTGTTGTGCAGGCAAGGCACGAACGAACTTCACGTCGAGGTGAAAGGTACAACACCCGACGGCGACGCAATCGTGCTGGCGCACAACGAGGTTAAACATGCCTGCGATCCGCGCAATGCGTGCGTGCTCTTGGTACTGCACTCGATTCGCCTCGCCGGGGGGAAGGTTTCAGGCAGAAAGCAACGTATCATGAACCGGTGGCAACTGCTACGAGCACAACTGACGCCCGTGAGCTATAATACCAACCGCCCTATCCGATGACCGGTCCGGACCACTTGGCCCAGGCGCGTTGCGTAATGGAAGCGATGCGCTCCGGCGCGGCGATGAGCTGGTTCCAAGCGTGACAACATGCCTCGAGGATGGCTTCGTAGGTATCCCAGACGCGGTGGCTGAGCAGGTTTGCCGCGCAGGAATTCCCAGACATTCTCCACCGGGTTGAGTTCGGGCGCGTAGGGCGGCAATGGTAAAAGCACGATGTTGTCCGGCAGCCTGAGCCGCGGCGAGCTGTGCCAACCGGCGCCATCCAGCACCAGAACCGCGATCGCGCCCGCCGACACGCGTCGGCTGATCGCAGCCAGATGTTCGTTCATCGCCGCGATGTTCACCTCCGGGATGACGATCGCCGCGCCGGTGCTGCGCTGCGGACAGATCGCGCCGAACAGATAAGCCCACTGGTCGCGTCGATCCCGCGGAGCACGCGGACGGGAGCCGCGTTTCGCCCACATCCGGGTTATCGTCCCCTGCTGCCCCACCCGGGCTTCGTCCGTGAACCAGACCTCCACTGGCTTGCCGGCTGCCTCGGGCGGCAGTGCGGCGGTTACAAGAGCCCCGAACCGATGCTGACATCCACTTGCTCCTCCGGCCTGCTCCGCGGATGCTGCGGACGCACCGAGAGGCGTCGGAACAACAGCTTGCGCACCAGCTTGCCGACCGTGCGTTCGTGCAAATCAACGGCAAACTCTTGCCTGATCCGCAGTTGCAGATCGACACAGCGCCAGCGCACCACCCCGTCCCGCTCCAGGTCCGGCCCCTGCTCCACCCAGCCGGCCACCGCGGCCTGCTGCTCGGCCGACAGCCGAGACGGCGGCCCATTCCGGCGCAGCCGATCATACAGACCCTCCAGCCCGCGCTCGTTGTAGCGGTGCACCCAGTCACGCAACGTCTGGCGGTCCATCGCACAAGCCTGCGCCGCGGCCTCCCGCGACCAGCCGTCCAACAGCAGCGCAATCGCCAGCATCCGCCGCGCCGCTTTCGCATCCTCGGTGCAGGCTGCCTCCCGGCGAAGATCAGCCGCCGACAGGTCCAAACGTGTGATCGCCACGGTCATTCGCCGTCCCTCCATCCGCCAGGGGACGGCGAATCACACCGCGCCGAGCCGCGCCGATGCACGTTCGAGTCATTGGTGCGGGCGGTTGGTATTAGGTATTTCTCATCGACAACCACCTCGAGCAGCGAGCGTGCGTTGGCCGGGAGTTTGTCAACATAGTTGCCGCGATTCGGGGCTTGCGAGACGAGCATCGCGGGATCGCGGCCGAACTTCAGCCAGTTCGCGATCCACCGGAGCACCTGTCGCGCGCAGGGCGGGTGCTTGTCGCCGAACGTCTCCGAAACTTCGTGAATGATCGGACCGAGCTTCTGCGACGTGCGGCTCGGACAACCAGCCTGCTCCCAGGCCGTGATGTACCGGAGCTTCCGCTGGGCGTCCTTGACCGTCTCGACGTCCTGCTCCCGGTCGCTGCTGTCGAGGCCCACTCGGGGACGGCCGCCCGCATGCTCGTATGCCTCCGCTGCCACCTCGGCCGGGGTCAGCATTCGGAGGCGCCGCGCCTCCTGGTTTTCCAGGAACTCCCGCGGGGTCAGCGGATGCGGCAGCCCATGCCGATCCTCGAAGATTAGCGTTCCGTGCCCGTCTCGCGTCTTGCCCTTGAAGAACAGGCGCGCGCCGTTCAGTTCAACTGGCTGACGTGGTTCGAAGACCAGGTTGAACAGCGACTTGTCGAACGCGGGCATCACAGGCTGCCCTGGGCACGCAGTACGACCCGCATCGCCGAAGGCTGCGCCGCCGAAAGGTTCAGCGTCACCCGGCCCGCCAGCATCATCGCGCACACCGTCTCCGGCACGTACGGCCGGGACGCGAGGCGTTCCTGGATATCGGCAATGGTGCTACTGCGCGCTGCACTGAGAACCGAGACCACGCGCCGCTCGGTCTCGGCATCCGGGGTGAAGCCACGGCACCGTAGGATGTACCGCGAGTTGCCGAAGCGCGGCTGAAGCAGGATCTCGCGCTCCGGGACGGCGGCATAATCGAGGCCCCGCGCTCGGTAGACTGACCTCAGGACCCTGGTGACTTCGATGCGCGCGGGATCGTCGGCCCGGCTGTCAGACAGCGCATCCATGAGGGCGATGCGGCCGCCCGAGCGGATCTGGAGGCTTGGAGTGTAGCGATGCTCCTCGCCCTCGACGATCAGCACGACCTGGTGCGGCATCGTCTCGATGCTGTCGACCCAAGGGTCCACCTCGAGCAGGCACAGCAGGGCGCGCTCCAGTGGTTTCCGCCAGGGCAGCGGGGCGTTCATCTTGCGGCTGCTGAAGACGCCGCTGACGCGCCGCCGCATGTTGTCCTGGATGCGTTTCCACTCCTTGGTGGTCAACGGCAGGATGCGTGCAGCCGCGATCTCCTCCCCATCGGGGAAGCGAGCATAATGCGTGGACATTGGATAACCCGTGCTGCGGTGGACCAACCGCGGCGGCGCCGCGGAGAGCTCATGCGCGAGGAGCTAGGTTATTCGGCTTGTTCGAAGGGAGAGATGCCGAACTCGTTGGAGGCTTTGTGCCATTCCCTCCGTCGAGGCGGCACGCACGCGACCACCTGTGTCCTTTTCGTCGCGGGGATCAGAGATCGTGCTGGGAGGAAGAGTGTTCATGGTGACGAGACCAACTGAGAAGCAGACGAAGCGGACCGGGGCATAGTTGGAACTCGGCCGTTCCGTTGCTAGACGGAGCGGATCATGACGAAGCGAACGAGACGAAAGATTGACGCGGCACTGAAGGCGAAGATTGCGCTGGAGGCGCTGCGAGAAGAGGCGACGGTCGCGGACCTGGCGCAACGTCACGGGGTGCATCCGACGCAGGTCTATGCATGGAAGAAGCAATTGCAGGACCAGGCGGCGCGAGCATTCGATGCCGGTATTGGCCGGGACGGCGAGGAAGCGCGCGAGCGTGAGATCGAGAAGCTGCACGCCAAGGCTTGTCCTCGGGCTTGACCCGAGGATCGGGCAGTTGACGGTGAGGGGCGTCGCATCAACCGCAAGCGCGTGCAGCGGTTGATGCGTCGGATGGGCATCGCGGCGCTGGGCCCAAAGCCACGGACGGCGAAACCTGCGCCGGGACACAAGATCTTTCCGTATCTGCTGCGCGGTGTGGCGATCGACCGGCCCAACCAGGTGTGGGCGGCGGACATCAGTGTGCCGCGGCAAGCGGCGTGAGAGATGGGGGCCGGCCCCCCGCAATCGGCTTGCAGGAGCAGGTTGCAAACCACCGTAAGCGGCGCGGGTCAAAAGCCCGGGTCGTGAGCGTTACGGAAAAGGCGCCGCAAGGCGTCAGGTAGGAGACAGGAAGGCGAACAACCGTGAACTGCCGTTCAAGTGTCGAAAGTGCTCAAACGATGTCGAAACCGGTGAGTGATGTTGCGCCGGGATCAGTCTGGCCGATACCTGCTTACGGGTCAGACGGCGTCCGGCATAGAGGCAGCGCGATCCTGTTTCAGGCTCTTACGTTGAACCGCGGGAACCTGGGTGGCGATGCGAAGCGAAAGGCACAAGCCCGCGAGGCGAGGCCGATAGTAGCGAAGCGCTGCCAAGGGACGGAGCCGCTCGTAGTAGCGTTGAGACCGCTGTAATGGCGGTGGAGCGAAGGGGCGGCGTCATCCACGCAGGCAAGGGAGATCAACCGGGCGACCGGGAGGAATCCTCCATGACCTGCAAGCCTTACGACGTTCCCAAGACCTTGATATGGGAGGCATGGTTACATGTGAAGGCCAATCAGGGCGCCGCGGGGATCGATGCCGAGACGATCGAGCGGTTCGAGGAAAAGCTGGGCGGCAACCTGTACAGAATCTGGAATCGGATGAGCTCCGGCAGCTACTTTCCGCCGCCGGTGAAGGCCGTGCCGATCCCGAAGAAGTCAGGAGGCGTCCGGATATTGGGCATTCCGACGGTAGCCGACAGGATCGCGCAGACGGCGGTGAAGAAGTGGCTTGAGCCACGGCTTGATCCGATCTTCCGCGCTGATTCCTATGGCTATCGGCCAGGGAAGTCGGCGCTGGCGGCAATCGCTGTTACCAGACGCCGCTGCTGGGATTACGACTGGGTCGTTGAGTTCGAACATCCGAGGTCTGTTCAACAATCTCGATCATGATCTGCTGATGAAGGCTCTGCGCAAGCACTGTCAGGAGCCATGGATCCTGCTCTACGTGGAACGCTGGCTGAAAGCGCCAATGCAGACCACGGACGGGCAGATCCTGGAACGCGATAAAGGCACACCGCAAGGTGGTGTCGTGTCGCCGATCCTGGCCAATTTGTTTCTGCACTACGCATTTGATCTTTGGGTGACGCGGCATCTGCCCGGCGTTCGGTATGCCCGATACGCCGACGATGCGGTGCTTCACTGCAAGAGCAAGCGCCAGGCAGAGTACGTGCTTGATTGCGTCCGGGAGAGGTTCCAGGCCTGCAAGCTCGAACTGCATCCAGGCAAGACACGGATTGTGTATTGTCAGGACATCAATCGGACCGGGGATCACCCCGAAATCCAGTTCACGTTTCTTGGTTATACGTTCAGGCCTCGCAAGGCGGTGGACAAGTATGACCGGGTTTACGTGAACTTCTCCCCCGCCGTCAGCCGCGACGCCCTCAAGGCCATGCGGCAGACGATCAGGGGATGGCACCTGCAACTGAAGAGCGACAAGAGCTTGGACGATCTTTCGGCCATGTTCGCACCGATCCTGAGAGGATGGCAGCAGTACTATGGCCGCTTCCACGGATCGGCACTCAAGCCAGTATGGCGGCACATGAACCTGTTCCTGATCCGGTGGCTGATGCGCAAGCACAAGCGGCTGGCAGGCCATAAGACACGAGCTGCCGAGATGCTCAGGCGACTCGCGCAAAGGCAGCCGGATGCGTTCGCTCATTGGTCGCTGGGATTTCTATCGTAGGACGGATGGTGGGAGCCGGATGAGCTGAGAGGTTCACGTCCGGTTCTGCGAGAGGCTGGAGGTGAAATTCCTCCGGCCTACTCACCCCTATGTGCCGATCGGTCGTGGCTTTCTGCATCTCGTGGCGATCATGGACTGGGCGAGCCGCGCGGTGCTGGCGTGGCGTCTGTCGAATACGATGGACGTCTCGTTCTGCGTCTCGGCGCTGGAGGAAGCGCTGGCCCGGTTCGGCAGGCCGGACATCTTCAACACCGACCAGGGCAGCCAATTCACCAGCGCTACATTCACCACGGAGCTGCTGGCGGCCGGGATCAAAGTCTCGATGGATGGCCGCGGCCGGTGGATGGACAACGTGTTCATCGAGCGGCTGTGGCGGTCGCTGAAGCACGAGGACATCTACCTGAAAGGCTACGCCGATGGGCGCGAGGCGAAAGCTGGGATCGCCTCGTGGGTGGCATTCTACAATACCAGGAGGCCCCACCAGGCGTTGGGGAACCGGGCACCGATGACGGTCTGGCGTGCCGGCATCTTCGGCGAGCTAGGGGACTCGGCTGTGGATATGACGCTGCGCTTGGACAACGCTGCCGCGTTGCCCACATACCCACAGCCGTCACAACAACAGCCATGCGCAGCTTAATGGTATAAGGAGGTCGGACCGGTCGCACTTTTACCTAACAACCCTCGCCCAGTGGTCCTCACTGAAGGGTCCACTTCAGTGATTGTCGCTAGCTGCAATTTCGAGGCCGGCCGAGCGCTCATTGAGGGCCGGCCCGACGGCATCATGCGCGTCTATGCTCGACGGGACGGCGTCATCGCAGGAGCGGAGATGGCCGGCCCGGCTGTGGAGTATCTCGCAAATCTGGTCGCGGGCTGGGTGCAGGCGGGGATAACGGCGATGGAGGCTCTGCGTCTGCCCTTCTACCGTCCGACCTATGCAGAGGACCTCAAGGATTGCCTGCGCGAGTTAGCGCGATGCGGATGACGCACCGCCCGCCGTCAGCGTGGAACGGCGGACGCGTCTAGCCGTTGCGTTTGCCCGTGATGTGAATCAGCCCTTTAATCGTGGATCTCTGTCAACACTTGTTTCAGTATCTTCGTTGCATTCGGTATAACCGGTCAGGCTTGGCTGCGTCGGCATGTCTGCTGGTAGCTGGATGGATCGACGATCGGCGTGGAACGCTAATCACCGGCATTTACACCGCTTGTGCGGGTTCCGGCAACGCCATCTCCGGAACGTCGCCTTCCAACGTCGTACGATACATGATCCGCACATGCTTTTCGTCGTCGAAGCCGGTGGCGCAATGCTGGGTGCAGCGATTATCCCAAAGCACCGCATCGCCGAGCTGCCACACCTGGCGATAAATGAATTGAGGCTGCTGTGCGAACTCCTGCAGATATTTGATCAGCGCACCACCTTCTTCGGCGGGCATACCTTCAATATCGCAGGCCCACCGGCCAATATAGAGCGACGTTCGCCCGCTACGCGGATGGCGGCGGAGCAGGGGATGATAGACATCCGGCCGCTCCCTCTTTTGCTGATCGGTGAGTGGCGGCAGCAGCGGATAATGGAGGTTGTGCAACGCGATCCGGCTGAAGCGCGCCCGACGGCCAACCAAGCGCCGTTTGATGTCGCTGGGCAACGCTTCATAGACCGCGTACATATCAACGAACAGTGTGTCCCCGCGCTCGGGGCGGAACTTCGATCCCGTAGAGGAAGGAGCCGGCGTTGGGGATCGGTTTATCTTCTCCGTCCGTGTGGAAGCCCTCGCCGGCGCGCTTCAGTCCGACGGGCTTCCCATCCCGGATGGCATTCGAGACGACGAACACTTCCGGACACGCCGGCAAGGTGGCCTGCATATGCTCCGCCACGACGTGCAGCGGGCCGAGCCGCCGGGTGAAGGCGATGTGCTCGGCCGGGGTCATGGTGAGGCCCCGGAACAACAGGATGGAGTGCCTGAACCAGGCGGACTCGATCTGCCGGAAAGTGTCGTCGTCAACCGCCAGGTTAGGAGGGACCCCGATAACCTCGGCACCGAAGCTGCCATGAAGTGGGCGACATTCCACTACGTCGTGCCTCCCGAGTTGGCGCGGCGTCAGCCTAAAGTCGCCCGCCCTGCGATACAACTCCGGCAGAAGGATAAGCCCATCGGCCCAGCTGACTTCACGAGGTTGCAATGCGCGAGGTTAGTTTACAGCCAATTCAGGAATGCGATTAGATCCTGCTGCTCCTGCGCGGTAAGCCCGATCTGGAATTGGCGATTGTAGAAATCGAGTACCACGTCGTGGCGGCTCGGCGAACGACTTAGAGGACTTCGACGACCTCAGACTGACCGGCATTGCGCCGCATGAAGAGATTGCCGGCTGGGCAGTCGCCCGAGCGGTGCCTCGACAGGCCGTGAGGATGCATATCGGCCGCACATGGGCGGCAAGTGGGAGCGGCGAGGCGAGATCGGCTGAAACGGCGCTCCTATGGCGAGCGCGGCCGCGGCTACACATGCAAAATCAGCGACGGGAGCGGCGGGAACTTGGCGGAGCGCCTCCCGTACGCGCTCAAGAAGGCGCCGAAATTCTGGTGGGGGCGCCACGTATACGGTTCGTATGCGTAGCGAGAAATGGCAGCACAAAAAACAATAGTCTCGAGAAGGCAGTAATCCGCTCACGGCGTCCAACAAATGATCCTGCTGACGGTCATTCACGACGTTTCTGGGTGGTCTTTCGACTCAGAGTACGGCCAGCAGCCCTGAAGTGGACCCTTCAGTGAGGACCACTGGGCGAGGGTTGTTAGGTGAAAGTGCGACCGGTCCGACCTCCTTATACCATTAAGCTGCGCATGGCTGTTGTTGTGACGGCTGTGGGTATGTGGGCAACGCGGCAGCGTTGTCCAAGCGCAGCGTCATATCCACAGCCGAGTCCCCTAGCTCGCCGAAGATGCCGGCACGCCAGACCGTCATCGGTGCCCGGTTCCCCAACGCCTGGTGGGGCCTCCTGGTATTGTAGAATGCCACCCACGAGGCGATCCCAGCTTTCGCCTCGCGCCCATCGGCGTAGCCTTTCAGGTAGATGTCCTCGTGCTTCAGCGACCGCCACAGCCGCTCGATGAACACGTTGTCCATCCACCGGCCGCGGCCATCCATCGAGACTTTGATCCCGGCCGCCAGCAGCTCCGTGGTGAATGTGGCGCTGGTGAATTGGCTGCCCTGGTCGGTGTTGAAGATGTCCGGCCTGCCGAACCGGGTCAGCGCTTCCTCCAGCGCCGAGACGCAGAACGATACATCCATGCTGTTCGACAACCGCCACGCCAGCACCGCGCGGGAGGCCCAGTCCATGATCGCCACGAGATGCAGAAAGCCACGACCGATCGGCACATAGGTGATGTCCGCCGCCCACACCTGGTTGGGCCGGTCGATCGCCACACCGCGCAGCAGATACGGAAAGATCTTGTGTCCCGGCGCAGGTTTCGTCGTCCGTGGCTTTGGGCCCAGCGCCGCGATGCCCATCCGACGCATCAACCGCTGCACGCGCTTACGGTTGATCCGATACCCCTCCGCCCGCAGCATCGCCGCCATCCGCCGCGAGCCGAGAAATGGCCAGGCGGTGAACAGCTCGTCGAGCTGGCGCATCACAGCCAGGTCATTGTCGTTCGCCGGCCGACGCTGCCGATACACCCCGGAACGCGCCACCCCGAGCAGTGCGCACTGCCGCCGGATCGACAGCTTGCCACGATCGTGCTCGAGCAACGCTCTCCGGTCCGGCGCGCTCATCTTCCGGACCTCTTGGCTAAAAATTCGCGTTCCACCGTCAACTGCCCGATCCTCGGGTCAAGCCCGAGGACAAGCCTTGGCGTGCAGCTTCTCGATCTCTCGCTCGCGCGCTTCCTCGCCGTCCCGGCCAATACCGGCATCGAATGCCCGCGCCGCCTGGTCCTGCAGCTGCTTCTTCCAGGCATAGACCTGCGTCGGATGCACCCCGTGGCGTTGCGCCAGGTCCGCGACCGTCGCCTCTTCTCGCAGCGCCTCCAGCGCAATCTTCGCCTTCAACGCCGCGTCAATCTTTCGTCTCGTTCGCTTCGTCATCATCCGCTCCGTCTAGCAACGGAACGGCCCACTTCCAACTATGCCCCGGTCCCAAATCCGGGGTCCACTTCACTAGTGATCTCCTTGGAGTTAGCAAAGGTTATCTGCTCCCGCGAAGGTGAAACTGCAACAGTGCCACCCCCTCCATGTTGTCGCGCTTCGCCTCCACAAGCTTTTCTCCACCAACTGCGTACACCGCCACAGCCGCAAGTAAATCGCGCAGTCGGCGGAGTGAGCTAGAATTGAAGGGAAGCACGCATCCGCCGGTGCGGCGTGCCAGATCAAAGAACAGTTCGGCATCGCGCCGTGCCATCCAGTCCGCAACGTCGTGCAGCACGAACAACTTGATTCCTCGCCGTCCCAGCTGGTCGGCGAGCTTCCGCCCGTGACCAAGTGACTCCTCGAACACGTCACCGACATAAGTGACAACGCGTACTCCGGGTGAGCCCAGCGCGCGGGAGAGGATCGGCAGCATCTGAGTGGGGCCAGAGAGGCAGCCGATCGCAGCAGCGCGGTCGCGCAGCGCTTTCGCGTCGGCGGTGAAGTCCGTAAAGGTGTGCAGCCGCCCTCCGCCATGCACTGCAAGCGCAACGTCGAGTTCGCCTGGCAGCGTGCAGACCAGCGCGTCTGTCACCTGACGTGCCGCGTCCCAGGCCGGTTCGCGGGAAGCGGTAGCGTCAAAGCCGAAAACCAGCCGCGGTCGCCCTGCCCAGGGTGTGGACGTCCCTTCGCCCCCGATCGCTGCGTCCTTCGGAAGCAAGATCCCCGCAGACGCCACCAGCGCCCGCAACTTGCCCAACACGGGCGCGAGCGTCTTTCGCGCAGTGTGTTCGGGCGTGAGTGGCTGGGTTGCAAGATGCTCGGCTTCATCAGGCACCAGCACGAAATTCGGTTTGTACTCCATTGTGCCTCCTTTTGGCAGAGGATAACGCAACTGCCCGCCTGCAGTAATCTCCCGCAAGCGAGCTTGATTTCGTTCGCGCATTCCTCGGCCGACTTTGATGGTATTGTCGACAGCTCACAACACCGGAGACGCCACCGTGCCCATAAGCCAGGTTCCGCCGTCTGAAGCTGAAATCAAGAAGCTGCTCCTCGATGCTCTACCGGCGAAACCACGGAACTTCGGGTTTGCGCTTGTTTTTGGCGAGATGGTATCGGAAGGTGCCTATAAGCTCGGGTAGTCGACTTTCTGATCGAGGCACTGGACTGTGCAGTGAAGGCCAGTCGAAAAGAAGACGCTCCGCGGCACAATGTGTTACTGAAGCTGCGACCAGAACCAGTGGAAATGCCGTTCGACCTTGGCACCTACGGCCGTAGATGAGCAGACGAGCTGCCCAAGGCGAGAACGCCGGCGCCGCTTCGTCGAGCGTTACCGAGCCGCTCTCCGCCAACCAGCTCGCGCATTTGCCGGCCGTTCACCTGCCACCAAGCGTGCAGGATCTCGACATCCCAGCCAATGCAAAAATGCTTCACTCCCATTTCTAGATACGGCGCGGCCTCCCGGGGCTCGCTCAGCTCCACACGCGGGTGGATGCCTTTCTTCAGTGCGGTCTCTATGGTCTTGCGTTCCGCGCGTACGACATCGGGGTGCGACCACTGGCCGGCGAGCCCGATGCTCATCGCATAATCCGCTGGGCCGAATTGCACCATGTCGATGCCTTTAGTGGACAGAATTGCGTCGAGGTCTTCCACACACTCGCGCTTTTCCACCATAATTGCGAGTACGATCGCTTCGAGCGCCTGCACGTAAGCGGGTGAACCGACTTCGAGCACGACGCCAACATTGCGGCGCATGCCGACACCGTGCAGGCCCCGCGCGGTTGGTATTTCTGGGCGTACAGCACGGACGCAGGCAATCGCATCCTCAGCGGTACGCACATCCGCGAACAGCACGCTCTGGAAGCCGGAGCCGACAGCGCGCATCGCCTGATGCGTCCATTGCTGCTGCTCGACCTTGATCATGCCGACAAGGTCTGCAACCACCAACGCGCGGCCGAGATTATCGAGATCATGCATGTTGAACGGCGCATATTCAGCGGTGAATTCGACGTAGTCGTAAACACCGGTCTGCCCGGCCAGTTCGAGTAGCGTCGGCCACGCCGACAAGACGTGTGTGCCCAACGTTGGTTGGCCGGCAGCGAGCAGTTCGCGGAAGCGGTTCTTGCGCATGGTTGGTCCTCAATGTCCGGCCAAGCATAGGGCCTGAATCCAACAACGACAACGAAAGACCTTACCAGGGGTTATTGCATGAATGGGCATCGGCCGATATGAGAACCCTGGGCGGGGGGTGGCCAAACTGAGCGCGCCCACGATGAGCCGACCGCTCCCGGACGTTCCGGATGGATGACATTCCCCCAGGAGCCAGATGGCATGGCTGACAACCGTCAGCTCACCGAAGGAGTTCTTAGAAAGAAAATTAGTTTAGTACTCAGCGCTTGAATTCGTAGTCGGGAGGGCGTAGGTCTGGCACTCGCGCAGAGGGAGTGCTAACTAGCTGCTGGCTTGCCAGTCCGAGCGGCCCCCGAATGGCGATTGATACGGTTGGAGGAAGCATCGCAATGAAGTTCCGTCCCCTGCATGACCGGGTCGTGGTCCGGCGTCTTGACGCCGAAGAAAAGACCGCGGGCGGCATCATCATTCCGGACACCGCAAAAGAGAAGCCGATGGAAGGCGAGGTAATCGCCGCCGGCCCCGGCGCGCGCAACGAGCAAGGCCAGCTCGTGACGCTCGACGTCAAGGCAGGTGACCGGATCCTGTTCGGCAAGTGGTCGGGCACCGAGGTCAAGATCGACGGCGAGGAGCTGCTGATCATGAAGGAGTCCGATATCATGGGTATCGTCGAAGGCGGCGTGGCCGCTCGCAAAAAGGCAGCCTGAGCCGGCGCCTCAGCACCATAGAGTCAAACTGAATTGAGGACATAGAAACACATGGCAGCCAAGGACGTGAGGTTCGGTGGCGATGCCCGCCAGCGCATGCTACGCGGGGTGGACATCCTGGCCGATGCGGTGAAAGTCACGCTCGGACCGAAAGGCCGCAACGTCGTGCTCGACAAGAGCTTCGGTGCGCCGCGGATCACCAAGGACGGCGTCACCGTCGCCAAGGAGATCGAGCTCGGCGACAAGTTCGAGAACATGGGCGCGCAGATGGTGCGCGAGGTCGCCAGTAAGACGAGCGACGTGGCTGGTGATGGTACCACCACCGCGACGGTGCTGGCCCAGGCGATCGTGCGGGAGGGCATCAAGGCAGTAGCGGGGGGCATGAACCCGATGGATCTGAAGCGCGGCATCGACAAGGCGGTGACCGCGGTTGTTGACGAGCTGAAGAAGCATTCGCGCAAGATCACCACCCCCGCGGAGACCGCCCAGGTCGGCTCGGTCGCCGCGAACGGCGACCTCGAGGTCGGCAAGATGATCTCCGAAGCGATGCAGAAGGTCGGCAACGAGGGCGTCATCACGGTCGAGGAAGCCAAGAGTATCGAGACCGAACTCGACGTGGTCGAGGGCATGCAGTTCGACCGCGGCTATGTTTCCCCCTATTTCGTCACCAACGCCGAGAAGATGACGGCCGAGCTGGATCAGCCATACATTCTCATCCACGAGAAGAAGCTTTCTGGTCTCCAGCCGATGCTGCCGTTGTTGGAGAGCGTGGTGCAATCAGGAAAACCGCTGCTGATTGTCGCCGAGGATGTCGAAGGCGAGGCACTCGCGACCCTGGTCGTGAACAAACTGCGCGGCGGCCTCAAGGTCGCGGCGGTGAAGGCGCCGGGCTTTGGCGATCGTCGCAAGGCGATGCTCGAGGATATCGCGATCCTCACCGGTGGCCAGGTGATCAGCGAAGATCTCGGCATCAAGCTCGAGAACGTCACGCTGAACATGCTCGGCAAGGCGAAGCGCGTCCTTGTGGAGAAGGAGAACACCACCGTCGTCGAAGGCTCCGGCAAGAAAGAGGACATCAAGGGTCGCTGCAGCCAGATCCGCGCGCAGATCGAGGAGACCACTTCGGACTACGACCGCGAGAAGCTGCAGGAGCGCTTGGCGAAACTCGCCGGCGGCGTCGCGGTGATCCGCGTCGGCGGCGGCAGCGAGGTCGAGGTGAAGGAGCGCAAGGATCGCGTCGATGACGCGCTGCATGCGACTCGCGCCGCGGTCGAGGAAGGTATCGTCCCCGGCGGCGGTGTCGCACTCGCCCGCGCCAGCCTGATCCTCGCCAAGCTCAAGGGCGAAAACGACGACCAGCACTTCGGCGTTGAAATTGTACGCAAGGCCATCCAAACACCGCTCCGCCAGATCGCCGAGAACGCCGGCGAGGACGGCGCGGTGATTTCCGGCAAGGTGCTCGACAACCAGGAATACAACTGGGGATTCGACGCACAAAGCGGTCAGTTCAAGGACTTGGTGAAGGCCGGCATCATCGACCCAACCAAAGTCGTGCGCACAGCGCTTCAAGACGCCTCTTCGGTAGCTGGCCTGCTGGTCACCACTGAGGCAATGGTAGCGGAGAGGCCGGAAAAGAAGGCACCTCCGATGCCCCCAGGCGGTGGCGGCATGGGCGACATGGACTTCTAACGGAGGGCAACCGACGACGGATCCAAAGAGGCGGACCCGAGGGTCCGCCTCTTTCGTATTACAGCGAGCGTCCGCTTGACGCCGAGTTCCGGAAGTCTTCTGTAGCAGCCTCATGTAAAAAGCGATTACTGAATTGATAGGACGTGCTCAACGTCCGTGGATCTTCGACCGAGATAGGGGCGTTCTCCGTATCCGCCCGGGGAATGCCGCCTTGCCGGCGCGATCGTGCCTTTGATCTAAACGGCGCTTGTATGAGCGCCGCTAAGATCAGAGGCAGCCAGCTGTATAGAGATCATCACTGGGGTTGAGCGACGGCGGCGTTGGAGCCTCGAGGAAAAGCTTCGGATCGTCGCGGAGACTGAGCAGCCTGGTGCGGGCATTGCTGAAATTGCGCGGCGATATGAGATCAGCCGTGGCCTGCTATGGAACTGGCGCAGCCAGGTGCGCCGTGGCGTGCTCAGTCCGGAGCCGCCGCCAGTATTCCTCCCGGTGCGGACGATCAGCGAGCCTGCCATTGGCAACGATGCGAAGCGTGTGGCGCCATCGGCGACAGCCGGAGCTGAACAGGTGTCCGGTGGAAAGATCGAGATCACGCTGCCCGATGGAACGTCGGTGAAGGTTGGGGATGATGTCGGCCTGGCGACGCTGCGACGCGTGATGACTGTGCTGCGTCGATGATTGTCCCGCCGTCCGGTGTCCGCGTCTGGCTGGCCACGGGTGCGACCGATATGCGACGTGGGATGAACAGTCTTGCCTTGCAGGTGCAAGAGGCGCTGCATCGCGATCCGCATGCGGGTGATCTGTACGTGTTCCGTGGGAAACGCGGTGACCTGGTGAAAATTCTTTGGCATGACGGGTTGGGGATGTCGCTCTACGCCAAAAGATTGGAACGCGGCAAGTTCATCTGGGCATCGCCATCGGATGGTGTTGTTCCGATCTCAGCTGCGCAGCTCGGCTACATGCTGGAAGGCATTGACTGGAGACATCCGCAACGAACATGGCGGCCGGAGATGGCAGGCTGACAGCTTAAGGAACGGACAGGCAAAATACCTGGTGCACGACGCGGGTCGATTGTGATTCCCTCGTTGGTGCGATGGATCCTGCCGATTCGATCCCCGATGACATTGATGCACTGCGCGCTGAACTCGCTGTCGAGCGCGCGGCACGACGAGAGGCCGAGGCGCGAGCAGTCGGTGCGGAAGCTATGGTCACGCATTTGAGGTTCGTGATCGCGAAGCTCGAGCATCATCGCTACGCCCCTTCTTCCGAGCGCGGCCGCAAACTGCTCGACCAGGCGGAACTGCAACTCGAGGAATTTGAAGCCGATGCCGCTGAGGAAGTGGCTGCTACTGCGGTCGATGCCGACCAGGTGGGCAGCGTGGTCAGGAGCTTCACGCGCCGCAAGCCGGTGCGTGGCCCTCTACCGGCACATTTGCCGCGCGAGCGTGTTGTCATCCCTGGTCCAACCGCATGCCCCTGCTGTGGTGGGGCATTGGCCAAATTGGGAGAGACCATCACCGAGAGCCTGGAGAGCGTTCCGCGTCTGTGGAAGGTGATCCAGACCGTGCGCGAGAAATTCGTGTGCCGTGCCTGCGAGACAATCAGCCAACCACCTGCACCATTCCATCCGATTGCCCGTGGCCGCGCGGGTCCAAACCTGCTGGCGATGATCCTCGATGCCAAATTCAGCAATCACCAGCCGCTCAATCGCCAAAGCGAGATGTATGCCCGCGAGGGGATTGATCTCGATGTCTCCACAATGGCCGACTGGGTCGGCGCCTGCACGGCAACACTCAGCCCGTTGGTGGCGCTGATCAGGGATCACGTGCTGACGGCTGAGCGCATCCATGGCGACGACACGACGGTGCCAGTGCTGGCCAAAGGCAAGACGATCACCGGCAGACTGTGGACGTATGTTCGCGATGATCGACCATTCGATGGGACGGCGCCGCCGGCTGCAATATTCTACTTCTCTCGTGATCGGCGTGGTGAGCATCCGAGCCGGCATCTCGCCGAATATCGTGGGATCCTGCGGGCAGATGCCTATGCCGGCTTCGGCGAGTTATATCGCGAAGCGAGGAAGCCTGTCGCGTTGACCGAGGCTCTGTGCTGGGCGCACGGCAGACGCAACTTCTTCAAGCTGGCTCAGCTCGCGAAAGCGCCGCTCGCAATTGAAGCGGTGCGACGTATCGATGCGATCTTTGATCTCGAGCGCACGATCAACGGTCTGCCGCATGAACAGCGACGCGCAACGCGCCAGGATAAGATCGCTCCCCTCGTCACCGACTTGGAAAACTGGATGCGCGATGTACGTCGCAAGCTATCGCGCCACGTCGAGGTGGCAAAGGCGATCGACTATATGCTGAAGCGTTGGGCCTCCTTCAGCCGGTTCCTCGATGATGGAAGAATTTGTCTTACGAACAATGCGGCCGAGCGGGCGTTGCGAGGCATAGCCCTGGGCAGAAAAGCATGGCTGTTTGCGGGTTCTGACCGTGGTGGCGAACGGGCCGCTGCCGTATATTCTCTGATCGTCACTGCCAAATTGAACGATGTCGATCCTCGCGCCTGGCTCGCTGACGTGTTGGCGCGCATTGCCGATCATCCGGCTTCCCGTCTCCACGAGTTGCTTCCGTGGCACTGGCCGCCCAGCCGGGAGGCCCGTAGCCTCGCGGCATGACCGCCGCCAGCATCGCCCGCCTCCGGATCAAGCTCGATGATGTCGAACCTGCTGTCGTGCGCCGGGTCGAGGTGCCGCTCACGATCCGCCTGGATCGTCTGCACCTTGTGCTGCAGGCAGCTATGGGCTGGACCAACAGCCATCTCTACGAGATCCGTGCACGTGATGTCGGCTGGGGCAGGCCCGATCCGCACTTCGGCGACGGGCCGCTCGATGCCAGCAAGACCCGCCTCATCGACGTGGTGGAAGATGTCGACACCAGGTCGCTCAAATACCCTCTACGACTTTGGCGATGGCTGGGAGCATTCCATCCGCATCGAACGCATAACGGATGCCGTCCCCGGCATGGCCTATCCGTGCCTGATCGACGCAGCCGGACGCTGCCCGCCCGAGGATGTCGGCGGCCCTTGGGGATACCGCGACTTCCTCGACGCAATCGCCGATCCGAACCACCAGGAACATGCCGAGAGGCTCGAGTGGATCAGCAGCAACTTTGATCCCAACAACACCGATGTTGAGGCACTCACTCAGGCCGTGCACGGCCTCGCAAAAAAGTGGAGCCGCAGGTCATCGTCCCGTAAGCGGGCCTGACCCAGGGTCTTCGGCGGATGGATACCGTTCTCCGAGGGGTTAAGCGGGAGCATCAGAGCATCTAATGGAGCAGTGTCCGACGGCCGGAGAAGCAGAACCGCGTCAGACGCAGGAGCGACACGGACGGAGGGGCACCGACAATAGCGTGCTCCGTGTTTGACTTGCCGTCGCGCTCGGCGCCTTCGATGACTTCGCGCGAGTTGCCATATGGGGATTCTGCGACACCGCGCGGAAGCCGAAGCTTTTCTCTGTCGTAATTCCGTCTTTGCCGATCATCAACGCGGAATGTGAATCGGCGTCCAACTTTGACCCCGCTCCCAGGAAACGCAAGTACCTGTAAATCTTTGTCTTTTGGGGATCAGACGGGGTCACGACCGGCGTCCAACATTGACCCCCGCAAATTGCCGATTTTTCAGCATCATCAATGTGATAAACCGCCCTCGGGTGGGGTCAAGGTTGGACGCCGATTTACACCAGGGCCGCGGCATGAACGGCAGGACGCCCGTCAAGGCGTTCCGCGACGGCATCCCAAGGAACAGCAGGAAGGAGGAAAGGACCGAGATGAAAACCGCCGCCTGATCCCTCAGCCAGTGGCGGCAACTGTCAGGCGATATCCATCTCTGTACACCCCAATCAAGCTACGGGCACGATTTTACCGAGAGGAAGTGACATCCGGTAGCTTCTCCGCGTTTTTCTCCCATAGTAAATTGAACGTGTCTCTCATGTCCTTGAGAATTGTGAAAATAAGATCCGCCCGCTGTGGAAAATGTTCTTTTACCAACTTTCGAACTTCGTTGGTCCTGTCGTTTGCTTCAGGATGTGACGTCGTGTATTGATCACCCCCCTGAGCACCTCGATAATTTGTGCAGCGATAAAAAATATTTCTGAGTTCATAAAAATACAGGGAACGTCCAAGCGAGGATAAAATGCGTTCAAGCATATATATATCGCAAGTGCGTCCGCCTCCATCTCATTCTGCTGCGCCTTCGTAACCGCCCACACTTCGTGTTTTCCACTCTCAAATTGCCGCAACCGGATTTGGAGTGATGGACCTTCGTCCTAGACATGGTTGAGGATAATATGTGCGTACTCATGCGCCATGACGAAGGCGGCAGATCCTAGAAAGAAATCTAGAAAAACCCACACCCTATTATCGTTGTAACTAAAGGGGACTAGACTCGCTTGGCGCGCACTCCCATTGAAGTAATCACGGATCGCCGAAACAAATTTCTGGCAAATATCCTCATTTGATTCGATATGCGCAGGATCCGGCGTAATCCCGAACACATGTGGGTCTCCGAGTGTCGCCCTTGATCTGGCATTGCTAATGTCAACGCCTCGCAAAGAGAGCTCAGAAGAACTCAATAAACCAAAGTTGATGAGGACCAGCCTACCGCCGCCCGGTGCCGTAATTGAATGCGCGGCCGGTTCGTGGCCGAACAGAGTACCCAGCACGACGTCGTCCGGAAAAGGAATATTTATTCTGGCAAGCGCAGCTTTAATGGACTTTGGATAGTACCCAGAGCAACTGTATATTAAATATATCTTCCTTGGAAGAAAACAAAGACAAGTTAGGACGATCTATCTTTTCATTTATGAGCCACTCAACTCTGGCAGTCAGATATAAGGAGTTGCCCAATTTCTCCGCATTAAGAATCCGTTGATCAGTATAAAAGGCCGCAAAACTGTCGATTCCGTACAGCGAGAAATCCCAATACTGGTTGAATGCAAACCTCTGCAAAATTCCAAGGTGAGCGATCGCGTCGCTGATAGTAGCACTCATGCGTCTGGCTCCCCGGCCTGTGGGGAACAAAATGCCTCGACTGTGGCATTAAAGACGACCAGCGCTACACCAGCGTACAGAAATGGATCACGAGGAATGTCGAGGTGGCCCGCCAGGCATAGCGGGACAAGGGTCGCTGCTACTGTTTTCGCGATCCCTGCCAAATCACGCCCCGCGGAACGGAGAAACGGGCAAAGCACTGACCGCAAGTCTTTTTCGTCTATCACCTTTTTTGATGCGGAAATAATCTTGTCTGGTGTTACTTCATTTTTATCGTCTTTGCGTCGTTTGGGCAGTGCGCTGGAGTGCTTTCCTAGAGCCTGATAATGGAACAGTATGTGCGCGATCTCAATTACCTCACGCTCGAATTCGGACGAGTTGGGTAACCCCTCATGCTCTGTACTCATGCTCCCGCGCTCCAGCCGTTCGATAGATTTAGGATCACCCAGCACATTGTCACTCTCGGCTACCAATCAGTCGTAAGCCGCCTGGTCCGACCTCTGGGGAAAGCTCTTTCTCGGGACCAAGCATGGTACGGGGCTTCAGCGTTCCGGCCGCCATTCTCGTGTTGCCGCCCGGCTCTCGCCCGTTCCCGTTCAAAATCGTGGCCCGCCGCAATCTCGCTATCAGCGAGTTCGACCCTCACGCGTGCGGCCTCTTCGGCAATGCGTCGGTTCTTATCTCTTCTTCCTTCCTCTGATGCTCGGTCGGGATGGTGCCGCCATGGCCGTCCGGCAATCGCATCGGGGAGCACGTCTCGCGTTTTCAGCGTCACCCTCTTGGTCACGGACGGCAGCGGGAGCGATTCTGGTTCGTCTGTCATGGGCAACCTCCGCGCGGGGAGCGAAGGCGACACCTTGAAGGCGGGCAGCCTGATGCGGCAACCCCGACGGCCGACTTTTCGGGACCGAAGTGTCACCCGCCTGCGCCAATGTCCCGATCAGGGTCCTCCCGGCCCAAACGCTTTCGGCGGGTGCCGCAGGGTGTCGGCTGATTGCAGGTGTCTCCTTTGGTGCCGAAGCGGGCAGGCTTCCTCTCGCCAGGCCAAATGTACCGAGCCTGCCGGAGAAGCAGGCCTTCCATATGGCGCAACTTGCTTTTTCGGCTCCCCCGCGCCCGTTCGGGCGCGGTCCCCCCAAAAATGCGTTTGCGCCCGACCCGCTCTCCGGCGGGCGGCCGGCACCGGCTGGCAAGGGGCCAGCCCAACAACAAAGGAGACTTCACCATGACTGACATCATCACCATTCCGCTGAACCGGCTGACCGCGTGGGACGGCAACGTCCGCAGGACCGGAGCCGGTGACGGCATCGAAGAGCTGGCCGCATCCATCGCCGCGCACGGGCTGCTGCAATCTCTGCTGGTCAAGAAGACTAAGGACGGCCGCTACGCCGTCATCGCCGGACGCAGGAGGGGCCTCCGGGAAGCTCTGCCGGCGTACGAACCGCTGACCGCCGAACGCCACGCCGATGCACTGACGGCCGTGTGTCTGGATGCGTTTGCGAGGATGGCAACCGACGACCCGACTGCTTTGCCCGCTTTCGCGACGCTGTTGGGGCAAGCCGGTAGCGATGGTCTCGTCAGCTTCCATCTCAAGCGCCTGCTGGCTGGTAACACGGGCATAGTGGTGACACTTGAATAAGGTGCGCCGGTGACTGCGCCACACGACGACGAGATAGCCGAGCTACAACGCGTCAATGCCGGGTTGCGGCAACAACTCGATGAGCAGCGCGCCGAACGCGACGCGACACTGGCGCGAGAGGCCGCGTTGGCCGAGGTGCTGGAGATCATCAACCGCTCGCCCAGTGATCCCGCGCCCGTGTTCGAGGCAATCCTGGAGAAGGCGCACAGGCTTTGCGGCGCCGCTATCGGTAACCTGGTCATCTATCAGGGCGAGAGTTTCCGCACGCTGGCGTCGCATGGTTTTCCCGAACACATCGCGACGTTCTTTCGCGAGCGCCGCCCGCCGAGCAGCCATGTCCAACCGCTATTTCGCGGAGAACGGTTCTCCACATCGCCGATCTGAGGACATTGGACGCGCCCCCAGACGACAGGGTAGCGCGCGCCCTTCGTGACAACACGGATGTGCGGTCGATGCTTTTGGTGCCACTGCGCAAGCACGGCACGCTGCTGGGCTTCATCAGCGCAAATCGCGAGGAAGTCCGCCCGTTCTCGGACAATGAGATCGCGCTGCTGGAAAGCTTCGCGGCCCAAGCCGTTAGGCGAGCTGCGGCAACGCACTGATGAACTCACCACGCGCAACACCGAGTTCGGCGAGCGGATCGAACAGCAAGCCGCGACGATCGACGTACTCAAGGCAATGTCGGCCTCACCCGGCGATCCACAACCGGTGTTCGAGCAGATTGTCCGCAACGTGCGAGATTTGTGCGAGTGCATGGCGGTGGCACTTTTGGAATACGACGGGGCGCTGGTTCATCTGCGGGCGTTGCTGGGCGCGGAGTCATATGGGCAAGCCACGGTCGAAACCTACACAAGTCTCTGGCCGATGCCGCCAATTCGCGGCAGCATGGTCGGGCGGGCCGTCCTCGATCGCAAGACCATCCATACTCGCGATGTCGCCGCTGAAGAAGAGCTTGACGACCGCATTCGGTCGCTGGGCCATGGGTCGAATCTCGTCGTGCCGTTCATGCGGGATGGCCAGGCAATCGGAGCCCTGACCATGAATTCGCGGGAGTCGGGCGGCTTCTCAGATAGTCAGGTGACGCTGTTGCAGACCTTCGCCGAACAGGCGGTGATCGCGATTACCAGCGCGGAAACGTATCGCGCATTGCAGACGCGCACGGCGGACCTTCAGCAGTCGCTCGAATACCAGACGGCGACCAGCGAGGTGCTCAGGGTCATCAGCCGCTCGAGTTTCGATCTCGAACCGGTATTTCAGGCCGTAGTTGAAACCGCTACTCGGCTTTGCCACGCCGATCAGGCAGCTATCTACCGCTATCGGGATGAGGCGTACCGCTGGGCTGCCTCGTTCTCCAATACGCCGGAATACGAGCGCATCGAACGCGAGGTCGTGATCCACCCAGGTTCCGGCACGCTGGTCGGCCGCGTCGCGCGTGACGGCTGCACCGTGCAGATTCTCGATGCCTGGACCGATCCGCTCTACGAGGCGAAGGACGATGCGCGAGTGGGCGGCATCCGCACCTTGCTGGGCGTGCCGCTGTTGCGCGACGGCGTAGCGATCGGGGTCATTGGTCTGGCGCGGCGGCGGATCGAACCGTACACCGAGGCGCAGATCCAACTAGTAAGCACGTTCGCCGATCAGGCGCTAATTGCGATCGAAAACACGCGGCTGCTTACCGAACAACAGGAAGCGCTGGAACAGCAAACCGCGACCGCTGAGGTGTTGCAGGTTATCAACAGCTCGCCGGGCGAGCTGGCGCCGGTGTTCGACGCGATCCTGGACAAGGCGCACAGGATCTGTGGCGCCGTTGTCGGCGGCTTGACGACCTACGACGGCGAGTATTTCCGCGCGGTCGCCTCGCATGGCCTCCCCGAGGAGCATGTCGCATTGATGCGCCAGCCCTATCGCCCCAACATTTTCATTCAGCAACTCGTGAACGGCGAACGCCTCGTCATGTGATAACGCGCAGCGTCCTTCAGAGCACGGACGTGCGGACCGGCCTCTTCATGCCGCTTCGCAAGGACGAAACACTGCTGGGCTTCATCACCGCGTTCCGCTCCGAAGTCCGCCCGTTCTCGGGAAAGGAGATCGCGCTGCTGGAGAACTTCGCCGCCCAGGCGGTGATCGCGATGGAGAACGCGCGCCTGCTCGACGAAATTCGCCGACGGCAGGATGAGCTCCGTATCACCTTCGAGAACATGGGCGACGGCGTCGCCCTGTTCGACGAAACGCCACGTCTGGTGGCGTGGAACCGCAAGTTCCAGGAGATCCTCGACGTGCCGGACGGCGTCCTCGCCGAGCGCAAGACCTATGAAGATTATATCTGCTATCTGACCGAACGTGGCGAGTTCGGCGCGAACGCCGACCGACAAGCGCAGATCCGCCGTCTTCAGGCACGCGCGGGGCAATCCACCGTCAACGAACGCACGCGCCTCAATGGTCGTGTTATCGAAGTCCGGCACAATCCCGTACCCGGCGGTGGGTTCGTCCTGATCTACGCAGACATCACCGAGCGCAAACGCAACGAGGCCGAGCTTCGTGCCGCCCGCGACGCGGCCGAAGAGGCCAGCCGCAGCGTGGAAGCCGCCTATCGCGACCTGAAAGCCGCCCAGGCCAATCTGATCCAGGCCGAGAAGATGGCCTCGCTCGGCCAGCTCACCGCCGGCATCGCGCACGAAATCAAGAACCCGCTCAATTTCGTCAACAACTTCGCCAGCCTGTCGGTTGAACTACTGGCGGAACTGAAGGAAACCGCTGCACCGGATCTCGCCGCCCTGCCCGAAGACCGGCGGACCGACATCGAGGATGTCAGCGGCCTGCTGACGACCAATCTGCAAAAGATCGTCGAGCACGGAAAGCGTGCGGACGGAATTGTACGCAGCATGCTCGAACATTCTCGCGGCGCATCCGGAGAGCGGCGGTCGGTTGACCTCAACGTGCTGGTCGATGATGCGCTGAACCTCGCTTATCACAGTGCCCGCGCCCAGGACCAAAGCTTCAACGTCACCTTGGAACGCGATTTCGACGCCAACATCGCGCCGGTTGAACTCGCGCCGCAAGAGATGACGCGAGTGTTTCTGAACCTGTTCAGCAACGGGTTCTACGCCGCAAGGAGGCGGCAGCAGAGCGCGGCTGAACCCGCGTTCGAACCGACACTGAAGGTCACGACCCGGGATGTCGGTGATGCCGCGGAAATCCGCATACGCGACAACGGCACCGGCATCCCCGCCGGCATTAAGGACAAATTGTTCCAGCCGTTCTTCACCACCAAACCAACGGGCGAAGGCACCGGTCTCGGGCTGTCGATCAGCTACGACATTGTCACCCAGCAGCACGGCGGCACGATCACTGTCGAGAGCAAACCCGGCGCATTCGCGGAGTTCACAGTCATTGTACCCAGGCAGCGAACTTGAAGAGGGGACCGCGTGTCTCGCGAGCGCCAACAATGTCGCTCATTCAAAACGTCACGCGCACGCCGCCGACCGGTGCAATGTCGTTAGCAAGGGTACTGCGGAACAGGCCGAGATTGTAGGTGAGAGTCCCGCCCGCAATCCGGGGCAACGAACCGCAGACCCCAGCCTCGATCGTATGCGCGACGACCTGCTGGAGGCTCGGATCGCCGACGAAGAAATTGGCCAGGCTGCGGGCATTTTGCGGGCCCGCGCAGAACAGCTCGGCGGGCGTCGGCGCCCGGTTGGCCACCGCGTAGTCGGCATAGCCGGTCACCCAGGGGGTCACCTTGTATGTTACTCCCGCCGCCGGGTTGAAATGGGCTGTAGCTCTGATCACCAGTGAGATCGCCCCCGTTCTGATCGGTCAGATCGACCAGACCGGGATCGCTTCCGGCTCGGGCGCAAGCGGAAGCTGCTGCATCCGTATGGCCAGGATCAGGCCAACGATGACAACGCCATGAAACAATGCCGACAGGCCAGGACTGGTCGGGCGCGATCGGCTTTCCCGCTCCGGGATCGGCCGCATCGCCGCCGACAGGACAATTTGCGCGCCCCTACCCTCCGGCGCGGGCTCGAAGACCCGGGCTGCGCGTATGGTGTTTTCCTCCCTCGGGCCGAACTGCCCTCAACGATGCATCGCGACCGCAGCTCGGCGCAACCGGAGGGCTGACGAAGTTCGATCAGGAGGTCAGGGACGCGACCCCGACAGGCGTTCTCGGCGCGACCTCCGGACCGGGTTTGCGGCCGACGAAGGCCACCATATGCCGGGCTTCATTCTCGAGAGTCGTGTCCTGGATATCGACGAGGCCGGCCGACTCGAACATCCGGCGGACCTGTTCCGGCGTGTAGCGGTACTGGTAGCGCGGACTGTAGTTGTCGAAGAGCGAAAGAGCGCGTTCGCCGCGGCTGGTTGAGCCGATGATCAACTCCTCGCCGCGCGCGCGGGCAACCAGAAGAACGAGCGCGGTATGCAACGGCACGGCGGCCCAGCAGAGCTGGTATAGAAGTCGCGTCGGCAGGCGCGATGTGACACGGCGCAGCAGCGCATTGGGGACGCCGACCCATGCTTCGCGCCGGCGGTAAAGTTGAATATAAACTCTACCGCCAGAGCGCACCGCGGTAAGAAAACTGGCGAAGGCGCGTTCGGTGCTGGGTGTGTGATGCAGCACGCCGCTCGAGTGGATCATGTCGAAGCTGCCTGGGGCCAGCGGCAGTTCCATCACATTGGCCTGGATGAAATGCACGAAGTGTTCGCGCTCGCCGGCGTATTGCGCTTTGCTGGCCTGCGCACGTTCGATGCCGGCGGACAGGTCCATGCCAACGATTTCAGCGCCGAAACCCGCCAGCGATGCCGTCAGCCGGCCGTTGCCGCACCCGCCATCGAGGATCAGCGCGCCCCGCAGCGTCTCTCGGTCCACCGCGAGCGAATGCAGAAATTCTTCCTTGCGCAACGTGGCGTCGTCCTTGAACCAGGTTTTCTCGCTGTCAACCTGGTTCGTCCATTGCAGCCCGAAACTTTCATTGCTGCGGGGGTCGAACACCGCTGGGTCCTTGCCGGCGGTTGTGGATATTGCCGGCTCGCGCCCCGTTGCCTGGCGGATGGCATCGCGATGGCGCTCGAAGAAGGTCCGGTGCTCCTGCTCGGCGCCGCGCACCAGGCGCGGCAGCGCACCGGTGATGGGATAGAGCGCCATGCATCCGGTGCAGGCGAGCAGCCCTTCTTCGACATCTCGCCCGTAGCAGGACGCGCATTCGTCGGAACCGGGCGCGTCCTGCCCGTCCCGGAGCATCACACCGCGCAATGTGCATCGGTTGCGGCATGCCGGTCCGGGCGGTTTTACCGGCACCGGCCGTTCGGTCTCGGTAAAGACCGTCAATTCCAGCCGGTCGCGGCAGACCGGGCACCGCAGCAATTCCACCAGACGTCGCTTCATGCCTCAGGGCTCCGCAGGGCTGTCAGGGGAGACGCCGGCGAAGCGTTGGGCTTGCCGGCTGTCGTGGCGTCGAAAGCTTGTTTGGCGAGTTGCCATTGCGCCGCGACCCGTCGTGCCACGTCGTCCCAGGATTGCGCGGCGACATGTTTGCGAATCCGCTGGGCATCCCAGCGCCGCGCCAAAGCAACGAGCGCCGCATCCGCGAGCGCCAGGCTGTCCTCGGGATCATCGAGCAGGATGCCGGCGAAGTCTGGCACCATGCGCTCGACATGACCGACCTTCGTGGCGATGACCGGCCGCCCGCATGCCATGGCCTCGAGGACCACGTTCGGACAGCCCTCGAAATCGCTGGCGAGAACAAAGGCATCGGCCGCGCCGAGCCACAACGCCACGCGGTCCGGCGTCTCGGGTCCGACAAACAGCACGCGGTCCGCGAGGCCGAGTTCTTGCGCCAGCGCGCGCAACTCGGCGCTGTTATCGGCCTCGCCGCCCTTTCCGCCGACGATCGCCAAGCGCGCGTCGGGGCAACCGGCGATCACCCGCGGCAAGGCGCGGATGATTCGTTGGAAACCTTTCCGTGGCGACAGATGACCTACCGAGACAAGCAGCCGCCCGGTCGTTCGCAGGTCCAGGCGCGCTCTCGCCAGGTCGCGCTCGACGATTGCGAACCGCTCGGCATCAACGCCGTTGGCGATGATCTCGATCCGCTGGTCCGGAACGCCGCCCTGGCGGGCGCGGTCAGCCAGGTTCTGAGCGACGGCGATCACCCGCTCTGCCCGTCGGATGGCCCAGTCGCAGAGCCGCTTTCGGAGCGGGTCGGCGGACAACGGAATGATTGTGCCGCGCAGGGTTATGCAAACGGGCTTGGCGAACCATTTGCCAAGCAGGATGGCCGCGAACCCGTCCGGATAGGCAAAATGCGCATCGATCAGATCGAAGTCGAAAGCTCGCCGCAATCGCGCGACGTCCCGGAACGCGGAGGCAAACAGGAACAAGCCGTCGAGCGCCTTGAAGATCCTGGGAAACAACCACCATCTCGGATGCACCACGGCAAGACCGGCGGTTGTCTCAGATCGTGACCTCAGCCTGTTGAATCCCCGGTACCAGCTCACTGGCGCCACCACCCGGATCTCCGCGAAGTCAGTGAGGTGGCGGATACGTTCGAGCACGAAGGTGCCGAGCAGCGGCTGCGCGGCATTCGGGAACACCGTGGTGAAGACAAGCACCCGCAACCGATGTTCCGCGCGTGTCGACCGGTCCGGTGATGGTTGCATGGTGCTGCCGGTCCGGGTCATCGCGTTAGGGGGAAGCCAAACGTCGAGCGACCGCCATGACCAGGCGCTCGAGTTGTCTGGCGTTGTTGACGAGCCGCCATGTCAACCTGTCGAACCATCCCCCTGCAAAGGGACCACCTTTCCTCCTTTGAAAACATTGCCGGATAACTGCGCCGGCGTCGCTGTCAGGTTGCGCACGAAGGTTGTCGGATGACCCGTATCGTTGGTTAGGACGTTATTTTTGACAATGATGGAATCGGTCGGCTGCTTAACTCCCTCTTCGCCTATTGTGATCGCTGTGGCCCAGTTCTGCGCCTTAGGTCCCTTCTCCAACCGGTTGCCGACGATGGTCGTCGTTCCCCCGTTGGGGATGTCGATGAGATAACTGGAGGTACCCTCAGGTCCATCCTCGATGGCGCAGTTCAGGACCTCGGTTTTGAAGGCGCGTGACTTGATGCTGTGACCGCCATGGTTATCATAGAACCGCGAGTTCTCAACCTGCACGTCACCGACGTGATTGATATAGATCGCGTGGGCGCAGAAACCGTTCGAGAAGCATCCGCCATTGTCGATGAACTGGCTGCCGATAATCTTGATCGTCGCCCGCGGATTGTTGACCGTAAGAATGCCATCTTCATCGTTGATGAACCGGGTGTTCTCTACCGTCAGATTGCCGCCCTGGGCACGAATGCCGGCGCCGTTGTGGTCTGGGACGCGCACGCGTTGCAGCGTCAGGTTGCGGATCGTGGTATCGTTGCCGTTAATGATCAACAGCGCCTTGCCGCCACAGGGCCGATCGGTCATCACCACATTCTGCCCGATGCCTTCGATCACCAGGTGACTTGGCCGGACAATCGCGCAATCGAAATATGTTCCTGGTTCGATACGGATCGTATCGCCGTCGTGTGCAGCGGCGATAGCCTGGCTCGGCTGCTTGTACTGTTGATCGGCGCCAACGGTGAGGGTAAGAGCGGAAGCACTGCCCAACCAGCCGACCAGCAAAAACCCAACCACGCCAAGGGTCCGGATCATCTGGCAATCGCCTCCTTCGTGTGAAGCTTCACTGTCGGTCTTTCGCCCCAGTCGGATCGACCTTTCGGATCGACCCTGATGGATCAGGTCAGTGGATCATGCAGGTAAAAAAACATTTACCTCGACTCTCGCGACACCACCGATATACGGTCGAAATCATATGACTCAGATGGGGTGCTGAGGCAACCGTGATCGGGTGTCGCTGCCTTGCGGTACATAGGTTGCAAGTCGATGTCATGCCGCCATGTGACGGACGCACATGGCGCCAGGTTGAGTTCCTCCTTCAATCGCGTTCAGTGGAACGGTAAATATGTGCGGTATCGCCGGGTTCCTCGATCTCGGGCAACGCTTCGGCCAGCGGCAGGCGGTTGACCTCGCCCAGGCCATGGCCGATCGCGCCGTGCATCGCGGGCCGGACGCCGGGGATGCCTGGGCCGATGCAGTCTGCGGCATCGCTTTCGGTCATCGCCGGCTGTCGATCGTCGAGCTCAGCGCGGCCGGTGCGCAGCCGATGATATCGGCCAGCGGCCGCTCGGTGCTTTCCTACAATGGCGAGATTTACAACCCGGAGGAGTTGCGGCCCGATCTGCAGGCGCGCGGGATCACTTTCCGCGGTCATTCTGATACCGAGGTGATGCTGGAAGGCTTTGAGGCCTGGGGCGTGATACCTACCGCCAAGCGGCTGATCGGGATGTTCGCGCTAAGCTGGTGGGACAGTCGCGACCGCACGTTATGGCTGCTGCGCGATCCAGTGGGCAAGAAGCCACTCTATTACGGCCGGTTCGGCGACACCATCCTGTTCGGCTCGCAACTCAAGATGATGGCCGCACATCCGGCCTGGGCCGGCGAGATCGACCGCGATGCGGTGACCAGCTATCTGCGCTTCGCCTATTTTCCCGCCACGCATTCGGTGTTTCGCGGCGTGCGCCAGGTACGGCCAGGTACGGCGGTGTCGATCGCCAGCGAAGGGCCGCTGGCGGGGCAGCCGGTCGAGCACGTCTTCTGGGATCCGTACGAAGCCGCGTCCCGCACGAAGCTGACCGGCAGTCGCCAGGAGCTCACCGATCAATTGGAACGCCTGCTGTCCGATGCCGTGCAGCGTCGCATGGTGGCCGACGTGCCGCTCGGCGCGTTTCTCTCGGGCGGGATCGACAGTTCGGTCGTCGTCGCGCTCATGCAGAAGCAGAGCGCACGGCCGGTGAAAACCTTCTCCATTGGCTTCACCGAGGCGAAATACAACGAAGCGCCATATGCGAAGGCGATTGCCGAGCATCTCGGAACCGATCACACCGAGATCTATCTCGCACCCGAGGCGGCGCTCGATCTGGTTCCCAAACTCGCCGAGTGGTTCGACGAGCCGTTCGCCGATGCATCGCAGATACCCACGCTGCTGGTTTCGGAGCTGGCGCGCCGTGATGTGACGGTGTCGCTGTCGGGGGACGGCGGCGATGAGTTGTTCTGCGGTTATCCGCATTACCAGTTCGGGAACCAGCTCTCCCGTCTCGGCGGCGCGTTGCCGCCGGCGGGTCGTCGGGCGCTGGCGACGGTCCTGCGTTCGCTGCCTCCCGCCGCCTGGGACGTACTGGGGCGAGCGATTCCGGAATCGAAGCGGCCGGAACGGATCGGCGATCGCATGCACAAACTCGCCGCATGGATGAGCCTGCCGAGCCGTGACCTGATCTTCCGCGAGATCCGCAGCCTGTGGTCCGACCCGGAAGCTCTGGTGCCCGGTGCGAAGGAGCCTACCGATCCGATCTGGACGGGCGCGGCCGAACAGGGGGTTCCGGATTTCAAGGACCGCATGCAGTTCATCGACCTCATTACCTACCTGCCGGACGACATTCTGACCAAGCTGGACCGGGCGACCATGGCGGTCAGTCTGGAGGGCCGCTGTCCGATTCTCGATTACCGGGTGATCGAGTTCGCGCTGCGCCTGCCACGCCAACACAAGTCGGACGGCACGCGGACGAAGATCATCCTCAAGGACGTGCTCGCCCGGCATGTGCCGCGCAGCTTGTTCGAGCGGCCGAAGCAGGGTTTCGAGGCGCCGATCTCGGGGTGGCTGCGTGGACCGCTCAAGGATTGGGCCGCGGACCTGCTCGACCCGGGCGCGATGCGCCAGGACGGGCTGTTCAACCCGGAGCCGATCCAGGAGAAATGGGCGGAACACCAGTCTGGACGGCGGGCCTGGCCGAACGCTTTGTGGAACGTGTTGATGTTCCAGGAGTGGAAGCGGCGCTGGGTGTCATCGCAGGCGGAGAGGCCGGGCCTTGTCGGTGCTCTGATTTCCTGACAGGGGCAGCGTCCGCTCGTAGCCCGCAGCCCAGGGACGCGCTCGTTCGAACGCGGCCGCAACGTGCAACAAAGCTGCATCGGCGCCGGGCGGCGCGACGAACTGAACCGCCAGCGGCATGCCGTCGCCATCGAAGCCCGCGGGCAGGCTGATCGCCGGATTGCCGGTGAGGTTGAACGGCATGGTGTAGGGATACCACGCGGCTCGGATGTTCTCGACCATTTTGCCGTCGATCTCGATCGGGCCGAAGAAATCCTGGTCGATCGGCACCGCCGCGCGCGACAGCGTGGGCATCGCCACGATGTCGCACGTCTCGAACCAGGCCTGTACCTGTCGATAGAGGCGTGTGCGGGCGAAAACCGCATCGTAAAGTTCCGCCGCCGAGCACGACCCGATGCGATCCATCTGCCGCACGAAAGTGGGGCACATGATCGCGCGATGTTCTTGCAGATGATGCCCGAACTGCGCCATCCGATAGGCGCCGTTGTTGACGAACCAGACGCGCTCGGGATTTTCGAACGGCGCCGTAAGCTCCGAGACCTCGGCGCCCAGCGAGGCGATGTCCCGCAGCGCTGATTCGCATGCCTCCAGGACCGCATCGGCGACATGGATATTGCCGAGGCGAGGCCTCCAGCCGACGCGCAGTCCGACAAGGTCACGCCGCTCGCGGGCGGCAGCGAGGAAGTCCGGTTTGCTGCGTCCGACTGTCAGCGGATCGCGGATATCGGGTCCGGCCATCACCTCCAGCATCAGCGCCGTGTCCGACACCGTGCGCGTCATCGGCGTGATATAGGAGATATTGCCGAACCCGTCCTGGGCATATTCCTGCGGCACCACGCCGAGCCCCTGCTTGAAGCCGACCACCCCGTTGCAGGCGGCCGGAATGCGCGTCGAACCACCACCGTCGGTCGCCACCGCGATCGGCGTGAGGCCGGCAGCAACCGCCACGGCTGATCCGCCGCTCGACCCGCCGGAGCTGCGGTCGGCCCGCCAGGCGTTGCTGGTGCGGCCGAACAGCGGCGCTTCGGTGAGACATTGCTGGCCGAACTCCGGCGTGGTGGTTTTGCCGACCACGATCGCGCCCGCCTGTTTCAGCCGCGCGATAACCACGGCGTCCTGGTCCGGGATGTGGTCCTTGAAAATCAGCGAGCCCCACGTGGTCCGCAGCCCGGCGGTGGGCACGAGATCCTTTACCGCGACGGGAACGCCGTGCAGCGGTCCGAGCGGTGCGCCGCGTATCACCGCCGCTTCCGCCTCCCTCGCCGCCGTCATGGCGGTGTCCGCCGCGATGGTGATGAAGGCGTTGAACACCTTCTGGCTCGCCTCGATGCGCTCGAGCGCCGCATGCAGCACTTCCACCGGCGAGACCTGGCGGCCGCGGATCATCGCGGCCAGTTCGGTCGCCGAAACGAAAGCAAGATCGGTCATGGCGCGTGCCCTTGCATGTCGCTGCCCCTTCGCACAGACAGGCGCTGATGGACAACGAGGCGGCCCTCCTCGATCCGGACGAACCCGCTCCGGTGCGCGTGCTGCGTCCCGCGGGTGCGAGCGATTTTTTGCTCACCGCCGACCATGCCGGGCGGGTGGTGCCGCGCCGGCTCGGGACGCTTGGCCTTCCGCAGCACGAATTCGAGCGCCACATCGCCTGGGATATCGGCATCGCCGGCGTGACCGAGCGGCTTTCCGCCGCGCTGGATGCCGCAGCCGTGCTGCAGATCTATTCGCGCCTGGTGATCGACTGCAACCGCTCGCCCGGCGTGGAGAGCTCGATCCCGGCGGTCAGCGAAACCACGGAAATTCCGGGCAACCGCGCGTTGACACCGGCCGATCGTACCGCGCGCCGGCGGGCGATTTTCGATGCGTATCACGCCGAAATAGCCGCTTTGCTCGATGCGCGCGCGCGCGCCGGGCAGCGGACCGTGCTGGTCGCGATGCACAGCTTCACGCCGGTGTTCCGCGGTAAATCGCGGGCCATGCATGTCGGCGTGTTGTATAATCGCGATCCGCGCCTAGCGTTGATCCTGCTGGAGCTGCTGCGCCGGGAAAGCGGGCTCGTCACCGGCGACAACGCACCCTATCGCGTCAGTGACCTGACCGATTACACGGTGCCCGTGCATGCCGAAAAACGCGGGCTGGCGCATGTGGAGATCGAGATTCGCCAGGACCTGATCGCCGATGCGGCCGGCGAGGCCGAGTGGGCCGCACTCTTTGCCCGGTTGCTGCGCATTGCAGACGTTGGGCTGCGGAAGACAGCCGAATGAGCATGACCGGCCTCAGCCGCGAGCTGGAAATCGATCCGCGCCATGCGGCGCTGCTGTTCATTGATATTCAGAATTATAACGCCCGACGCGATGGCGGCGAATATGCCGGGATGGGCAAAGCGGAGCAGGAGACACGCTACGGGTTCTTCTTCCGCACTCTGCAGCAGACGGCGCTGCCGAATATGCAGCGTCTGCAACTGGCTTGTCGCCGTGCCGGAATCGACGTGATGTACACGGTCATCGAAAACCTGACGCGCGACGGGCGCGACCGCAGCTTGGATTACAAGATCAGCGGGCTGGATGTGCCGCGGGGCTCCTGGGATGCCAAGGTGCTGGAGGAGATCGCGCCGGAGGAGGATGAGATCATTATCCCGAAGACGTCCTCCTCGGTCTTCATCTCCACCAACATCGACTACGTGCTGCGCAATCTCGGCGTGCGGTTCCTGGTGATCGCCGGCGGCCTGACGGATCAGTGCATCGATTCGGCGGTTCGCGATGCGTGCGATCTCGGCTATCTGGTCACCGTCGTTACCGATGCGTGCGTGACCCTGACGCAGGAACGGCACGAGTCTTCGCTGCGGAACAATCGCGGCTATTGCCGGCAACGGGCGACGGCGGAGATGGTCGAGGAAATCGAACGGTTCGGGCCGGGAAAAGCGGCGACTGGATCGGGATGAGCGGTTTCGACCGTGGCGGAGCTTACAGACAGTCAGCACCTTCCTTCGGAAGGCAGCCAGTGCTCTCGGATGAGCGATACCAGACAGGTTCAATAGAATCGCCGAGAACTGTGCCCTCTTTCACTAAGGCTTTAATTCGTTGGTCGGAGTGAGAGGATTCGAACCTCCGGCCCCTGCGTCCCGAACACAGTGCTCTACCAGGCTGAGCTACACTCCGGCTGAAGCCGGCATATAGCGAGGCGGACCATCCCGGGCAAGCTACAGCCGCGCCGCCTCCCCGCGCGGCGGCGTCCGCAGCCCGCGCAATCGTCGAAGCGTCGCCGGAACGCCTCGCATGACCTCGAACAGCCCTCGCGAGGAGGCCGGCGCAAAACCGCGCTCGATCGCAGTGTCGATCGCCGCCAGCAAAGGCGCTGCCGACCCGCCGATATCGCAAAGCAGGATCGGCTTGTCGTGCAGCCCGAGCTGCCGCCATGTGATGATCTCGACCGTCTCGTCCATTGTGCCGAGCCCGCCCGGCAAGGAGACGAACACGTCCGCCAGCTCGAACATGCGCTGTTTGCGTGCGTGCATGCTGTCGGTGATCGCCAGCTCGGTAACGCTTTCATGCGCCACTTCCCGCTGCATCAGGAACTCCGGGATTACCCCGATCACTGTCCCGCCCACCGCCACCGCCGCGTCCGCCAGAGCGCCCATCAGTCCGACCCGCCCGCCGCCGAACACCACCGTGATCCGGGCCTCCGCCAGGCCACGCCCGAGTGCCGCCGCCGCCGCCAGGAACGCCGGGTCATTTCCAGGATGAGCGCCGCAAAACACTGCAACTGCACGGATCTCTTGCATGCACTCTCCTTGACGGCTGGCCGATGCTAGATGAGGACTGGGACACCCGCAGTGGAGAGGAAAAGGATGAATAGAATGAGACCCGTGCTGCTCGGAGCGCTCGCTGCCTGCGCCGTTGGCGTGGCGCAGGCACAAGCGCCCGCCTTCAATATCATCGAGACTCGCGAGGCCGGGCAAGACCTCCTGGCGGGCACCTTCACCGGCATCACTCAGGCGGTGAAAAACAAACTCGAAACGAAACAATTCGCCAACCCTGCCGCCGCGATGGCGCGCTGGATGAAGCAATTCCCCAGCACCTTCCCCGCCGGCAGCGACCAGGCCCCGACCAAGGCGCTTCCCGCCGTCTGGTCCAACCGCCCCGAGTTCGAGCAGCGCGCCGCCGATCTGGTGCAGGCCGCCGAAAAACTCTCCGCCGTTGCCAAGACCGGCGATCAGCAGGCCTTCGCCGCCCAGGTGAAGGTCGTGGGCGACGCATGCAACGCCTGCCACAAGCAATTCCGCGCTAAGTAGAGCCCCAGGCTACGTAGAACCCCAGTACCAGACCACGAACGCGACGATGCCCGCGGCCGCGGCAAGCAGAACCGCCGCCAGAATCGGGCTGCCCATGCGTGGCAGAGCCACCGTCCGGGACAGCCTCTTCCGTCCGGTGATCATCGGGCGGATCAGGTTCTGCTGCCTGACCAGCGCGTACACCAGCACCGCCGCGACATGCAGCAACACGGCGATCTCAATCGCCGTGAATGTCAACACGTGGATATGTGTCAGCCAGTCGCTGGTGTCCTGGTCGATCTCATAAAAGAACGGCCCCTGCGTCGAGACCTGGTCATTCGCGAACAGTCCGGTGCCCACCTGCAAGACCAGCAGCAGCAGCATCAGCAGCACCATCCAGCCGCCGGCAGCGTTGTGGCCGATCTCCGTATCCGGCTCGCGCCGGTGGAAACGCGCGAGATACAGCAGTCCCGCGAGCGGACTGCGCAGGAACCGCGTGAAACGCGCAGTGTCGCTGCCGACGAAACCCCACGCCAGCCGGAACAGCAACAACGAGCAAATCGAGTAACCGGACCAGAAGTGCCAGCCCATCCAGCCCTCATGGGCCGTCAGCCAACTGGTGAAAACCAGAACCACGATCGTCCAGTGGAACAGCCGCACCGGCGCGTCCCACACCAGCATCCAGGAATACGCATCCCGCATTCCTGGCTTGGTAAGTCGGCCTCCGCGCCGCGGCAAGCGCCCTGTCACTGCGAGCGAAGCGAAGCAGTCCAGCGCCTTGGCACGGCGGCTCCTGCGTCATTCCGGCGAAAGCCGGAACCCAGGCGAGCAGCGCCAAACTCGGGTGGGGCACGGAGTGGCTGGGTACACGAAGCGCGATGGAGAAACGGTAGGCGCCGCATTCCCCGTTCATGCTCGGCGAGGGCAGCAAAGGCCAAGCCCCTCCGTCACTCCCGCCAATCGCCGCTATCATACCCACGAAGAGCACGACGTTACCACGCCTCCCCGTCATGGTCGGCGAAGGCTGAGCATCCACGTCTTCTCTGTCGCGCTGCATCCCAGCGTTCCGGAACAGGTGGGGCGCGCTTGTTCATCTGTAGGAACGCAGCCCGCCGCGCGTAGCTGGTCAAGCCGCGCGGGAAATGTCTGGCCGTAGGTGCTGACGCGAGCGTAGCCGAGGCGGCGATTTGCGGGCTCTCTTCCGGCGAGCGTCCGGCTTGCGCTAGTTCAACCATCTGGCAGCGAAACTCAGCCGCATAAGATCGCCTCGTCTTCGACATGGTGGACTCCTCAAACGCAAATCCTCGGGTGTCCACCAACCGGGTCAACTTCATGGGCCACGCTTGCTAAGGGCCTCGATCGGCGTCACCCTCAATTCCGCCCCAAATTGGGCGAGGTCGTTCTGCGTCTCCAGTCAGAGGGGAAGCCGATCATGCAAAGCTATTTCTATCTAAATGCGGACCGCACCAAAGGCATCTTTTCTCAGTTAAGTTCGAGTCTAGTGACCAAAATCACAAAGGAAAGTTCCGCCGGTTTGGAGGCAAGCGGTTCAGGTGGCGTGCTTTCATTCCTCAATATCGGCGGCAAGTTGTCGGGCACTAGCAAAGGTTCCTCCGAGTCGATGATCACGCCAGAACAGATGATCCGCAAGATTTGCTCCAAGGCCGGGACGTCGAAATTTGTGAATCAGTTAGTTGATGAGGATGGTTGGGCCTTGGTCGAGCAAGGTTCATTGGTGATATTCAAAGGAAATCTCGCATTCAACTCATTTGGACTTTCCAAGGAGCAATTGTGGAGCGCTTCGTATGACGAGACTGGGGAACGTTCCACCAAGCACGATTTGCGACTGGCCGGCACGGTAGGAAGCAGGACGGTTCTTATACCATTTTCATCTAACTGGGTTTTAGGGCCGACATGTTTTACTATTCTGTGCCACGCAATGTTCAATTCGATAGAAGGCCTCGCGGTGGTCGCCAGCGACACAAAGGCCGACCGCATCATCATGCAACCCTTAGCATTCGGACCGGGTGGTTTTATCAGAGAGTAGAAGCGCCTGCCGTAGCTGATCTTTCTTGCCTGCGCAGAATTCTTAATGGGGTGGGCGCGCCCCGATCCCGGCATCGATGTGCTACAACGTGATCGTCTGTGAACGCCACAATGAGAGGAACCGTTCGCCATCCAGATTACCACGATCGGTCTTGATCTGGCCAAACATTGGTTCCAGGTGTCCAGTGGCGGCAAGGAACGCTTGGGGCGCACCAGCAAGCGCGGCGACAAATATATCCGCAGCCTGCTCATCGCCGGTGCAGTCGCCGTTCTGCGCCACGCGCGCAACCGACCGACACGAGACGGCGCGTGGGTCCGCGCACTGCTGGAACGCAAGCCGACCAAGCTCGCCGCGGTCGCACTGGCCGACAAGACCGCCCGTATCGTCTGGGCGGTGATGATGCGCGGAGATGGCTACCGTGCGAAGCAGGTTCTCGGGCAGCCGGCGTAGCCGCCGCAAGCTCGCACGGCATGCGAGGGTGAGGGGGACGTGGTGGCGAGCGGTCGAGCCGCGGATCGGCAAGACCCGGGTAAGTCAAGGCGCAGAGCAGCGCGTAGTCTTGATTGGGACCGATCAGCGAACTCTATCATACCCGCGGCCCGGCGCGGTGACTCTTCCACCGCGCCCGGCCGCGGGTATGGCGCGCGGGGTTGGTGGGGCGGCCGCGCGCGAAACCAAGACTCTGATACCAGCGGCTTGGCTCGATCGGAGCGGTCAACAGAAAGGGCCGCTGGTATCAGGGCCTTGCACCAAACCGGCGGTAGCGAATAAGTTCGATGTTGCGGCTGATTTGCTTCACGGCGTGCTCGTCATAACGGGTGAAATCTCCCGCAATGCAAATCAGGCGAGGTGCAGACCACTCCATTTTTGCAGCTTCGTTCCTTCCGTAACGCTCTATCACCAACCACTCGAAGTCACGGCGATGATCCATGAGCCAGTCGAGGTAAATAGCCCCTGGTTGATGACGTTCTCGTTCGAAGCACGTTTAAATTCTATGATGACCGGGCAGAAATTCTCGTCCATTCCTAGCTTGTCAATCCGGCCATTAGTTTGTGCAGTGTTCGGATGCGAGGAAGCGAATACCGAGCAATCCGCCGAGATTGCCCTCCAAAGCAGCCACGAGCAGCACGAAATGAATCTGCACAGCCTGGCGTCCAAACCCATGCACCACCTCGATGCGATGTCCGCCAGCACAGCCACCGGGGCACTCTCGATTGTCGTCGTGTTCGCGATGCCGGCGTCAAGGCCTCGCGCTCCGCGCGACCGTCCGGGCTCCGGGCCTTGACTCCGTCCCGCCGAACAAACGAGCCGCATTGATGCCGCTTACGGCATAGCTCCGTCCTTCCTTTCCTCGCCGAACGATACCGGGAACCCGCCGCCTGATTGCCGTCTCAGGGGCACGGCTTGCAGCCCCTCCCGGAATCACCCGGCGTAAGGCCTTGGAAGCCGACATGAGAACCAACGTCTCTTCGGGCCGGCCTTCCGAGCCATGGGCCACCCCTCAACAATGCCACCCGAAAAGCAAACGCGAATGCTTTGCTAACGCTCAGCACGCCGCGGCAACGTCATCCCGCACCGCCAACCAACCCACCATCTGCCGGTCTCACCGCCCACGATCCCCAGGCGTACGCTTGGCACCGCCCCAAAACGCCGAAGGGTACACTTCGCGCCGCCTCGGCCGCCGCCACCAGCATCCCCGCAATCCGCCGAGCCGCCCGAGCCCGCTCCTCCCGCATCAACCCCTCCGGCCACCACCCCACATCGCTCAGCAACGCCCGAGCCGTCCCCATCAGCGACTCCACCGCCGAACCCCGCCCGGCCAACCCCGGCACCGCCCCGCCGACCGCCTCCAAAACCGTCTCCAGAATGATCCGGTACTTTGGCACCACGGACCCCCGCATCGCCTCCGGCAACAGGCCCGCGCAGAACAGCAGGCACCGATGCTCCGCCGCCTCGCCCCGTCAAAGATCCAACCAGGCCCGGATCACCGCCTCCAACCGCTCGAGCGGCCCCACCGCCGGCGCGTCGAACGCCTTGCACACCGCCTCGTCCAGCCGCCAGACATGCTCTACCAGCACGTCCTTCAGCATATCGGCGTCCTCCGGGTAGTGCCGCGCCACCACAGCTCGATCGCGCCCCGCCACAGCCGCCACCCGCCGCCGAGCCAGCCCCGCCGCCCCATACTCCGCACACAGCCGCGCCACCGCCTGCCGGATCCGCCGCTTCGACTCGCGCTGGTCCGGCGTCAACTCCGGCGGAACGCCTCGCACCTCGCCCCAATCGTTCAGCACCCGGGGCCCCATCCCGTCCGTCATGACATCTGACACAACCACCTCCGTATCCGCACTCAGGTCACGACAACTAACGCAACCCTCGCCAGAACGCAAGCAGAACACGGCCCCCCCCTTACGCCCGCCGCGCCGCAGCCACCAGGCAGGTCAGCTCGAACATCAAATTCGCCGCATTGATGCAGGTAATCCCCGTCGGATCCAGCAAGGGCACCACCTCGCAGATATCCCCGCCAACCACCGCCAGTCCGGTAATCCGTCGCAGCATCATCTGCACGTCCCGCATCGAGATACCGCCCGGCTCCGGAACCCCGGTCCCAGGCGCGTCCTTGGGGTCCAGCCCGTCGATGTCGATCGTGATATAAACCGGCCCATCCCCGACCACCCGCCGTATCTCCTCGATCGCCCCGGCCCGCCCGGTCTCCTCGGTACTCGTCCATGCTCATCATCCGCAGCCCGGCCGTCCGCCCATACACAAGGTCGTCCTCGCCATACCGCGTGCCCCGCAGCCCGATCTGGATGATCCGCGCCGGATCAAGCAACCCTTCCTCCACCGCCCGCCGCACGAACGTTGCGTGATTGATCTTCGTCCCCATGAACGTGTTGAACGTATCCGCGTGCGAATTGATCTGGATCAGCCCCAACGGGCGCTCCCTGGCGATCGCCCGCAGGATCGGCAACGGGATCGTATGGTCCCCGCCAACAGATACTGGCGCCGCGCCAACCGCGTGAATTCGCTCATAAAACGCCCCGATCAGCTCCATGCTCTGCTCGATGCTCAGCGGATGCGTCGGCGCATCCCCGACATCGGCAACATTACATAATCGATACGGCGCAATCCCCGTCGTCGGGTTCACCTGCCGGATCAGCCGCGACGCCTCGCGCACCCCCGCCGGCCCGTGCCGCGCACCGGCCCGGTACGTCGCGCCGATATCGAACGGCACCCCCGCCAAGGCGATATCCAACGGCCGCTCGATCGGCGCCGGCGCCGCCCGCAGGAACGTCGCGATCTCGCTGTACCGCGGCACCACCGAGGAATCCGCCGGCCGAAACCCTGCGTCAGGACCAGACATGCATCCCTCCCCCAAAACGCCAGCATAATCGCGCAACGCCTTGCCCGCCCAGGTCCCAACCGCTAGAAGCCCCGCATTCCCGCAATCCGAGACCGAAGACCATGAAGCAGCAGGCCAACCTGATCCGCGCCGGACAGGTGATCGAGCATGAAGGCCGCCGCTGGACCGTGCTCAAGCAGCAGATCATCACCCCCGGCAAAGGCGGCGCCTTCATCCAGGTGGAAATGCGCGACCTCAAATCCGGCAACAAAACCAACGAGCGCTGGCGCACCGCCGATACCGTTGAACGCCTCATGACCGAGGAGAAGGACTACACATACTCCTACACCGACGGGACGAACCTCGTGCTGATGGACCCCGAGAGCTTCGAGCAGACCCACATACCCGTCGCACTCCTCGGCGACGCCGCTGCCTTCCTGCAGGACAACATGCCGGTCACCGTCGATCTCGTCGAAGGCGAACCAGTCGCCATGCACCTGCCGCCCACCGTCGTGCTCGAAGTCGTCGAGGCCGACCCCGTCGTCAAAGGCCAGACCGCCGCCTCCTCCTACAAGCCCGCGCGGCTCTCCAACGGCGTGAAGACCTCCGTCCCCCCCTTCATCGAGACCGGCGAGAAGATCGTCGTGAAGACCGAGGATGGCAGCTACGTCGAGCGGTCCAAGGGCTGACCGCGTGTGGCCTTCCGCCTTTCCCCGCACCTGACCGTCATGGCCAACGCCGCCCAGAAAGCGGCGAAGCGGCTGTTGCGCGACTTTAACGAGGTCGAACAGCTCCAGGTCAGCGTCAAGGGCCCCTCCGATTTTGTCTCCCAGGCGGACCTGCGCGCCGAGGCCATCCTGCGTGACGAACTGAACAAATCCCGCCCCGGTTACGCCTTCCTCATGGAGGAATCCGGCGCCGAAGGCTCGGAAAATTGGGCTTGGCGCTGGGTCGTCGATCCGCTTGACGGCACCACCAACTTTCTGCACGGCATCCCGCATTGGGCCATCAGCATCGGACTGGAACGGCGCCTGCCGGACGGAGAATCGGAGCTGGCCGCCGGCTTAATCTACGCCCCGGCCGCGGACGAGATGTTCTGGGCGGAAAAAGGCGGCGGCGCGTTCGTCAATGAACGCCGGCTCCGGGTCTCCGCCCGCCGCGAAATGAAGGAGGCGCTGTTCGCCACCGGCGTGCCGTTCGCCGCTGTCTCCCCCCCGCGCCGCGCCGCGTTCTCCCGCACCCTGGCCGGTCTCATGCCGCATATCGCCGGCATCCGCCGGTTCGGCGCCGCCGCACTCGATCTGGCCTGGGTCGCCGCCGGCCGCTACGACGGCTATTGGGAACTCGGCCTGCATCGCTGGGACCTTGCCGCCGGCCTGCTGCTGGTACGCGAGGCCGGCGGCTTCGCCACCGACCCCTCGGGCGCCGACCCGCGGGACAGCGGCACCGTGGTCGCCGCCAACCCGCATCTGCATGGGAAACTTTGCGAGGCGGTCAGCGAAGGCCAGGCGATGACTCGTATTTGAGCGACGCGGGCTGCTCCGCTAGGTTGGCCGCGGCGATGCGCGCTTTGTTCCCCTTGCTTTGTATAAATCTGTGTGCCGTGACCCCGGCCCTCGCCCAGGTGACGGTGAACCTCGGTGCCCTGAACGCACTCCCGGGCACCTCGCCGACCCACGCGCCCCCGACACCGCGGTCGCATTACGCACCCCGGCGCATCCTCGTGCTGCCGATCCCGCCGATCCCGCCGGGAGAAGGCTCGACCGTCGCCGCCGCGACCCCCGCCCCCGCGCCCGCCCCCGCCGCAACGCCGGCCCCAGCCCCGACGCTCCCAAAACCGGCTCCACCCGCGCCGCTGACCGTGCCCGCGGCTCCCCCGGCCGTGGTCGCCCTGGCCCCCGTCGCACCCCCCACCGTTGCCGCGGCTCCGCCCCCGCCGCCGGCAGTTTCCGCCCAGTCTCCCAGCAAGGCGCAGCCGAACCCGGCCGGGCTGACCGTTACCTTCGCCCCCGGCATGACCGAGCTCAGCCCAACGAGTGCCGCTGCGCTCAAGCATCTCGCCGAAGTCACCCCCGAGACCGGCGAGACCAGCTTCAACGTCCTGGCCTACGCCGCGGCCGATCCGGAAGACAACTCCGTGGCTCGCCGCCTCTCGCTCGCCCGCGGCCTCGCCGTCCGCGGAGCGCTGATGGCCGGCGGCGCACCCTCGGCGCGTATCTACGTCCGCGCTTTGGGCTCCGAGGCCGGAAAACTCCCGCCCGACCGAGCCGAGGTCGCCGTCATGGGCGCCAACGCACCGGCCGCCACAGCGCAAAGGGCCGAGGAGAACAAGCCGGTGGCCCAACAGACAGGAAAACCGGAATGACGCGGCCGTTCACCTATCTCGCCCGCATGCTGGTCTTCCTGGTCGCGGTCGCGGTCGTTGCCGTGCTGCTCTCGCAGGTGCTGCTCACCATCTTCGAGCACAACATCGGTCTGAACAGCCTGATCCTGTCCATCCTGGTCCTCGGCGCCGCCTGGAACCTGCGCCAGGTGCTGCGCCTCTCGCCCGAGGTCACCTGGGTCGAAGCCTACCAGACCGGCCGGCGCCGCCAGGGCATGCCAACCCCGCGCCTGCTGGCGCCGATGGCCAGCATGCTCGCCGGCCGCGATGCCGCCACCCGCCCCGGGCAGAGCCGTTTCACCCTCTCGCCTACCGCGACCCGCAGCCTGCTCGACAGCATTGCCTCGCGCCTCGACGAAAGCCGCGAACTATCGCGCTACATGACCGGCCTGCTGATCTTCCTCGGCCTGCTCGGCACCTTTTGGGGCCTGCTGAAGACCGTCGGCTCGGTCTCCGACGTGATCCACGGCATGACGATCGGCAACGGCAGCGACTTCAACCAGATGTTCGAGCAGTTGAAGACAGGCCTCGCCGGCCCGCTGCAAGGCATGGGCACGGCCTTCTCGGCCAGCCTGTTCGGCCTGTCCGGCGCCCTCGTCCTGGGCTTCCTCGACCTGACCGCCGGGCAGGCGCAGAACCGCTTTTTCAATGAGTTGGAGGAATGGCTTGCCGGCCTGACCCGGCTTTCGTCCGGCGTGCTCTCTGAAGGCGAGGCCTCGGTGCCGGTCTATGTGCAGGCGCTGCTGGAACAGACCGCCGAGAACATGGAGGGCCTGCAGAACATCCTTGCCCGCGGTGAGGAAAGCCGGTCCCACGCCAATCAGGCGGTCCTCGCGTTGACGGAGAAAATGGGCGCCTTTTCCGATACGATGCGCGCCAACCAGCAGCTCATGCTGCGCATCGCCGAGACCCAGACCGCCCTCGGCCCCGCCTTGCAGCGCCTGGCCGAGCGGCGCTCGGAAGGCGCCTCCGACGACGCCGCCCGTGCGCATCTGCGCAACATCGAGATCTACCTCCAGCGGCTGCTGACCGAGACCGAGCAGGGCCGGCAGCAGAGCACCGCCGAGCTGCGCAACGACCTGCGGGTGCTGACCCGCACCATCGCCGCGATCGCCGAGGAGCAGAGATAATGGCACTCAGCACCCGCCGCCGCGGCGCCGCGACTGCCGGGCTCGAGGCTTGGCCCGGCTACGTGGACGCCCTGTCCACCCTGCTCATGGTTATTATCTTCGTGCTGCTCGTCTTCGTGCTGGCGCAATTCTTCCTGTCCGCCGCCCTGTCCGGGCGCAGCAGGGCGCTCGATCAGGTGACCCGGCAGCTCGCCGACATGACCCACATGCTCTCGCTCGAAAAGGGCCACGAGGCCGACCTGCAGCAGTCGATCGCCCAGCTCAGCGCCCAGCTCGCCAGCACCCAGTCCGACCGGGAGACGTTGTCCGGCGAGCTCGCCAGCCTGCAACGGCAGTTCAACCAGACAGTGACCGAGCGCAATAGCCTGCAGACGCAGATCACCGCCGCGGGCCAGCTCGCCGCCACCAAGCAGGGCCAGATCGCCGATCTTCAGCAGCAGCTCGCCGAGATGCAGAAGCAGGCGGCCGCGCTCGACAAGACGGTGACCGCCGACAAGCAGACCATCCAGGCGCGGCTCTCTGATCTCGCCAAGCTCGCCCAGGAAACCGAGGCACTGAAGGCCCTGCGCGACCAATTGGAGAAACAGGCCGAGACCGCGGCCGCCCAGGCGATGACGGAGAAAGACCGCCGCGCCGCAGTCGAAGCCGAGCTGGCCAAGGAGAAGGATCTGGGGACCAGCGCCGCCGCCCAGATCGCGTTGCTCAACCAGCAGGTGGACCAGCTCAGGGCGCAACTCGCGGCCGTCGCGCAAGCCCTCGACATCGCGCAGAAATCCGGGCGCGACAAGGACGTGCAGATCGCCAACCTCGGCCAGCAGTTGAACGCGGCGCTGGCGGCCAAGGTGCAGGAGCTGCAATCCTACCGGAGTGAGTTCTTCGGCGAGCTGCGCCAGATCCTGGCCAATAAGCCGGGCATCCGCGTCGTTGGCGATCGGTTCGTGATCCAGAGCGACGTGCTGTTCCCGGTCGGCAGCGCCGAGCTGAGCCCGGACGGCGTCGTCCAGATCAGCAAGCTCGCTGACACGATCAAGCAGATCGCCGCGCAGATCCCGCCGAAGATCACCTGGGTGCTGGATGTTGACGGCTACGCCGACAAGCAGCCGATCAACGGCGGCAGTCAGTTCCAGAGCAACTGGGAGCTCTCGGCCGGCCGGGCGATCAGCGTGGTGAAGCTGCTGATCGGCGAGGGTGTTCCGCCCGAGCATCTGGCCGCGACGGCGTTTTCCGATCAGCACCCGCTCGATCCCGCCGACACGCCCGAGGCGTACGCGAAGAACCGGCGGATCGAGCTGCGCCTGACGGATTATGGAAGCAACAAGCCCTTATAGGCCGCAGTGCCGGCCGAAGAAATCGACCATCAGCGCGAAAGTCGGTCCCGATTGCCGGGATTCCTGCGGCACGACTGCCAGCTCGATCTCGCCGCCGGCCTTCCGGTAATTGGCGATGAACCGGTCCGGCTCGTTTCCGCCGAAGCTCGACTCCACGTCGCGGTAATCGTGCACCGGATCGGGGCGCCCCTGGATCCAGAGCGCCGGCGGCGTCTCCACCTTTTCGCCGCGCTCGAGCGCCAGCATCGGGTTGCCCTCGGCCATGGCCGCTTCGCTGCGCCAGTAGGTGTCGTGGCGTTCGGGGATATTGCCTACCCAGGCCGGCGGATTTGCGGTGTCCCGCTCCCGCCGCGCATAGCGGTAGCGCGACAACGGGTTGATCACCGGCCAGAGCATCACGACGCAGCGCACCGTCGCATCCACGTCCGGCGAGCCGGCGGGCAGCCTGGCCGCGGCATAGCGCGGGTCGCGCGGGCGCATCGCCGATAGCATGGCGAGATGCCCGCCGCTCGAATTCCCGGTGATGCCAATCAGGTCGGGCCGCGTTCCGAACTTGGCGGCATGCGCCTTCAGCCACCGCGTCGCGTAGTTGATATCGACCAACGAGGTAGGGTAGCCGTCGGCGGCATGGCGGAAATCGAGCGCGGCGACCAGCAGGCCGGCGGCGGCCAGCGCCTCGCCGCGGAGCTGGCATTCGGTGCGGTCGCCATTGGTCCAGGCACCGCCATGCACGTCGATGACCGCGGGGAAGGGATCATCGCCGCGCGGACGGAACAGGCGCAGCAACAGCGGCCGGTCGCTGTGGCGGAGATATTCGATGTCCTCGACGGTGAACTCATGCGGCATCGGAGGAGTCCTTCGCATAGGTACGCAGGAACATGGCGACGGAGGCGTCGATAACGCGCTCTACCTCCGCCGGCGCCGGGTGGGACAGCAGCCCGAGCTTCTGGCGCATCACGAGCCGCGTCTGGCACAGGCAGAAGAACTGCTCGGCGGCGAATTCCGGATCCCGCACCTCGAGTTGACCGCGGCGCGTCTCTTCGGCCAACCAGTCGGCCAGATGGCGGATTGCGCGCGACGGGCCGGCTTCGAAGAACCCGCGCGCCAGCTCGGGGAACTTGGCGGCTTCGGAGATCACCACACGATAGATTGTCTGCCCGAGCGGCGACATGATCATGCGCACCATGCGCAGCCCAATATTGCGGAGTACGGTGGCAGGTTCCCCATCGTGATCGGCACCGTCGAACACGTGGCCCAGATTGCGGCTGCATTCTTCGCTCACATAGGCGGAAAACAGTGCCGCCTTGCTCGGGAAGTAATTGTAAAGCGTGCCCTTGGAGACATTCGCTTCAGCGGCAATGCGGGCCATGCTGGCGCCCTCGTAGCCATCGGAGGCAAACACCAACGCGGCACCTGCGAGGATCTGCTCGCGTTTCTCGACCGACAGGGTCTCGGTCAAAGACATCGTGAACGGTCCCCCTGTGTGCCGGGTTGAAGGTGGAGCCGCCAGGACCAGGTGTCAAAGGCGGTGACCGAACGGTTCGGTCAATGTAACGCGGGACGAGGGGGACATGGACCAGATCTACGCCGATGCCCCGCAACGTGATCGCGTTCGGGAGGCACCCAGAACCGAGCACGAGATCCACGATCAGCCGCCCGCTGAACCGCGGCGTCCGAGCCGCTGGCGGCGGCGCCTGCTGCTGGCGGGCGGTTTTCTTGTCCTGCTGGTGCTGGTTGGGGCCGGCGTGGCCTATTGGCTGGCCACGCGGGATTATCAGAGCACGACCGATGCGCGGATCGCCGGCAATGTGACGCAGATGGCCTCGCAGGTGGCCGGGCGGGTCACGGCGATTTAATTCGCCGACAATCAGCATGTCGCGGCCGGCCAGGTGCTGCTGACAATCGATCCGCGCGATTATCAGGCGAAGCTCGATCAGGCGCGGGCCCAGCAGGCCAGCGCGGCGGCCCAGTTGCAGCAGATGCAAGCGCAGCTTGCCGTGCAGCAGGCCAATGTCGATCAGGCGAAAGCGAATGTGAGCGTCGCCGAAGCTGACTTGACCCAGGCCCGGCAGGATTACGAGCGCTATCACCGGGTCAACCCGCAGGCGGTGACGCGCCAGCAGATCGACCAGGCCAACGCCGCCTTCCAGTCGCAGACGGCCAAGCTGGCGGCTGCGAAGCAGGCGGTCACCGGAGCCGAGGCGCAGATCGACGCTACCAAGGCGCAGGTAGCGGGCGCGCAGGCGGCGCTGCAGCAAGCCCAGGCCGGCGTGGAAACAGCGCGCCTGCAGCTCTCATACACGACGATCAAGGCACCGACCGCCGGCCGGGTGACCCATCGGACAATGAATGTCGGCGACTACATCCAGCCGGGACAGGCGCTGTTCGCGCTCGTGCAAGACGATCTTTGGGTGGATGCCGACTTCAAGGAAACCGAGCTCGCCCATATGCGTCCCGACCAGCCGGCGACGATCTCAGTGGATGGAGTGCCAGGGGTCACCTTCCATGGCCGGGTGAACAGTTTCCAGGAAGGCACCGGCTCGCAGTTCAGCGCGTTGCCGGCCGAGAATGCCACCGGCAACTGGGTGAAGGTAGTGCAACGGCTGCCGGTCAAGATCACCTTCGACGGCGACGACTACACGAAATACTTCCTCGCCCCCGGCATGTCCGTTGAAGCGAGCGTGAAGGTACGCTGAGCGGCGATGGCCGACGATCTCCCCCGGTCGGCGGCGGGCGACCGCAGCCCCTGGCTGATCGCCGTGGTGGTGTCGATCGCGACCTTCATGGAGGTGCTGGACACCACCATCGTGAATGTCTCGCTGCGCCACATCGCCGGCGATTTGGCGATCAGCCTGGACGAAAGCACCTGGATCCTGACGAGCTACCTGATTTCCAACGCGATCGTGCTGCCGATCAGCGGCTGGCTCGCCACCGTGATCGGGCGCAAGCGGTTCTACATGAGCTGCGTCGCGACGTTCACCGCCGCCTCCCTGGCCTGCGCCATGGCGAGTTCACTCACCTGGATGGTGCTGGCGCGGCTGGCTCAGGGGGCAGGCGGCGGCGGGCTGGCGCCGACCGAGCAGGCGATGTTCGCCGACACCTTCCCGGTGCAAAAGCGTGCGCAGGCCTTTGCATTGTATGGTTTGACGGTCGTCACCGCACCGGCGGTCGGACCGGTGCTGGGCGGCTGGATCACCGATAATCTCTCCTGGCACTGGGTATTCCTGATCAACCTGCCGATCGGGCTGCTGTCGCTGACGCTGGTGCATTTCCTGGTCACCGAACCGCCGGCCTTGAAGGAGGACCGGCGGGGCGTCCTGCAAGGGGGACTGAGGATCGACTATCTCGGTTTCGGCTTGGTGGCGCTGGGATTCGGCACCTTGCAGGTGGTGCTCGACCGCTTCGACATCGATGACGGCTTCGGCTCCGGCTTCATCACCGTCCTGGCGTTGATTTCCGGGGTCAGCCTGTTGACCCTGATAGTCTGGGAATTCGTCGTCGATCAGCCGATCGTCGATCTGCGCCTGTTCCTGCGCTCACGCGGCTTCGCAATCTCCTGCGGGTTGATGTTCCTGGTCGGCTTCCTGCTGATCAGCACGACGCAGCTTCTGCCGCAGCTCACGCAGACGCTCCTCGACTACGATGCTTATCAAGCCGGGCTGACGCTCGGCGTGGGCGGGCTGGTGACGTTTTTCGTGATGCCGATCTCGGGGATCGTCACCGGGCGGCTGATCCAGCCGAAATGGCTGATCCTGGTGTCGTTCATCGGCACCGGCTGGGCACTGATCAGCGCCTCGGGGCTCGATCTGGACATGTCGTTCTGGACGGTATCCTGGACGCGTGTCGCCCAGGTGGTCTGGTTGCCGTTCCTGTTCATCCCGATGAGCGCGGTTTCGTACGTCGGCGTGCCGGTGAACCAGAACAACCAAGCCTCGGCCCTGATCAACCTGATGCGCAACCTGGGCGGCAGCGTCGGTGTATCGTTCGTGAACACCTGGCTCGACTGGCGCACGCAGTTCCATCATGCCCGGCTCGCTGAAATCCGTCACGCCTTACAACGGCTACGGGTTCGGCCATTCGCTGGCGCAGATCGCCCAGGCCGTCCAGAACCAAGCGAGTGTGATGAGTTACCTTGACATCTTCTGGCTGCTGGGTGTGATCGCGCTCTGCGTCTGGCCGGCAGCCTTGTTCCTGCCCCGGATGCCGAAAGGCGCGACACTCGCGCACTGACCGGAGGAAGGCGAATGCAGCGAGGCCTCGCAACCGCGATGGCGCTGGTGCTTGGCGGTTGCACGGTCGGACCGAATTTCTCCCCGCCGCATTGGGCCAGTCCCGCCTCCTGGTTTTCCGGCGAGCCGAGGGTCACGCATCCCGAACCCAGCCAGGCAGTCGCCGCGCCGATAAACGTGGACTGGTGGGACCTGTTCCACGATCCGGAGCTTACGGCCCTGGAGCGGCAGGTCGCGTCCAGGAATTTCGATGTCGAGACGGCGACGGTTCGACTGGCGGAATCCCGCGCCCAGCTCGGTATTACGCGCGCGGCGGAGTTCCCCAATATCGGCGGCAATGCTTCGTACACGCGGGAAAAGGCCAGCAATGTCGGCGTTTTCTCCAATCTGAGTGCCGGCACCCAAGGCTCCAGCACTCCACCCGGCCAGCAGGCGAATGGTGCCTTCGGCAACACCACCGGAGGAGCCACGAACGTCAACATCCCAGGCTTCAACATCTTTCAGTATGGCTTCGACGCTTCCTGGGAGCTTGATCTCTGGGGCCAGATGCGGCGTTCCGTGGAGTCCGCGCGGGCGACGGTCAATGCCTCGGCGGATGCTCGCAGGGCCGCGCTGATCTCGGCATTGGCCGAAGTGGCGCGCGATTATGTCGAGCTGCGCGGCACGCAGGAGCAGCTCCGGATCGCGCGTGATAACGTCAATACCGCCCAACAGGGGCTGCGCCTGACGCAGGAGCGGGCGGCCGCGGGCGTCACCACCGACCTGGACGTGGCGAATGCCGCCGCGCAGTTGCGCACCACGGCGGCGCAGATCCCTTCGCTGGAGCAGCAGGAGCATCAGGATATCAATGCGTTGAGCTTCCTGCTGGCGGAACCGCCCGACGCGCTGACCAGAGAGCTTGCGGTGCCGCGGCCGGTGCCGCCGGTACCGCCGCGCGTACCGGTGGGTTTCCCGTCTGCACTCGCGCGCCGGCGGCCCGATATCCGCCAGGCCGAGGAGCAGTTGCATTCGGCGACCGCGACGATCGGCGTGGCCGTGGCGGCATTTTATCCGCAGGTCACGCTAAACGGCAGTTTCGGTTTCCAGTCGCTGACCTTCAGCAAGCTGTGGACCTGGGACGCCCGCAACTACGCGCTGGGTCCTGGCATCACCTTGCCGATCTTCGAGGGCGGCCAGCTTCGTGAGACCGTGCAGTTGCGCAAAGCGCAGGCCCAGGAGGCGGCGATCAACTATCAGCGCACCGTGCTGCAGGCTTGGCACGACGTGGACAATGCGCTCGATGCGTATCGCAGAGAGCAGCAGCGGCGCAACCAGTTGATCCAGGCGGTGGCGGACAACCGGCGGGCCTTGAGCCTGGCGCAGAGCCGGTATCAAGAGGGCGTGGCGGACTTCCTGTCCGTGCTGACGGCGGAACAGAATCTGCTGGCCACGGAGCAGCAGCTCGCCACCAGCACCACGACGGTTTCGGATAATCTGGTGGCGCTTTACAAGGCGCTTGGCGGCGGATGGGAAACCACGTTCCCGACCACGACAGCCGCGAATGAGTGAATTTGCGTCGAGGGTGCGGCGGCAATGGCTCTGAAGCGCATGGTGCTGCAAATCGGGATGGGCACCGATATCCGCGGAACGGATGATACGAAGGCGGCAATCCGCGCCTTGCGCGACGCACTGTGGCACAATTCGTTAACTGTTGCTGGCGCTCTCGGATTGCGGACAGATGCGATGCGGGTCGAGGTAACCGTCGCCGTCCCGCATCCCGAACGCGTGGACCGCAACGAGGTCCTCGCGGTGCTGCCCCACGGCAGCGGAACTGTGCATGTCGTCCAGGGCGGCCTGGAGATTATGAACGAAGCCGGGACAGACGCCACGCTGATCGCTCATGCGGCCGCGGTGGTGCACCTGGACGTGGACGCTGGGTGATGCGGCGGCGAGTCATCCTGGAACTGGGCGCCGGTAATGACCTGCACGGCGGCGATTACACCAAGGCAGCGGTCCGGGCGGTGCAGGACGCGATTCACCACAGTTCGTTGAGCCTGATCCGCTCGCTTGGCCTCGACTCGCGGATGATGCACGTGGATGCGACGATCGGCGTGCAACGGCCGGAGCATGTCGATGCAGATACGGTGAAAGCTGCGCTGCCGCATGGGCAGGTGACCGTGCGTGTCGTCCGGGGTGGGCTCGATGTGCCGGATGGCGCGGGGACAGCGCCGTCATCGCCAGCGCCGCGGTCGCCGTCACCCTCGATCTGCCGTCGCGCTGACTAAGCTAGTGGTCCCAGTGGTCGTGCCCGTACCAGCCATGGTCGTGCCAGCCATGATCATGCCAGCCGCCACCCCAGCCGCCGACGCCGAAGGCAACCGTAGGCCCCGCATAGGCGTAACCAGTATTATATCCAGACGGATACCCGTAGCCGTAGCCATAATACCCGCCGGGGTAGTAACAGCCGCCGAGCGCCGCAGCGAGGCCGATCGCCACCACTGACAGTAGCGCGCGCGGGCGTATGCGAATGGACATCTCACTCTCCTGTGTCCGGCTGAGTGCAAGATGGGATGCCATCGCGGCGGTTTCGTGACGGTTCGTCACGGCTGTGGTCGCGATTTCGCCACCTTGGCAGGCGATCCCTGCCAGTGTCGAACGGCCCCAGCTTCGCCGGAGTTTCATCATGCGCGCGCACAGCACGACTTTCCGACTGACCGCCGCGGCGGCGATCGCCAGCCTTGTCGCTGCTCCGGCGTTGCCCGTCCCGGCATTCGCGCAGACAGCGCCGGCCACCGATGCCGGGCCGCAAGTCACGCCGCCCTTGCGCGTAGGACGACTCGCCTGGATCCAGGGTACCGTTTCATTCCACACCGCCGACCAGGACAGTTGGAATCCGGCGGTGGTGAATTATCCGGTTACCGCCGGCGACGGGTTCTGGACCCAGCCTGGCGCGGAAGCGGGATTGCAGGTCTCCGACGTCGCCATCGACATGAGTTCCACGGCCGAGCTCGATATCGACACGCTGGACAACACCAACTTCGTCGCCACCGAACCGCAGGGCGAGGTCTATGTCCACGTGCGCGACCTGCAGCCGGGCGAGACCTATACGTTGCAGACGCCCCGAGGCACGGTAACGATCAACACGCCTGGGCAATACGAGATCGCCGCCGGAAGCACGCAGGACCCGACGCTCGTCACCGTGCTGGAGGGCGCGGCGCAAGTCGGCGGGGCTGCTTCGGTCAGCGTCGCGCAGGGTCAGACCGCGGTAATCACCGGCGACCAGAACTTCCAGGCGCAACTGCAGCCGGCGCAACGTGACGCCTTCCTGACCGCAATGCTCGCGCGCGAGCAGCAGGCGCCGGCGCAGATCGTGTCCTTGCCTGTCGTGGCGCAGCAGATGCCGGGGGTGCAGGACCTGTCCCAATACGGAAGCTGGTCGCAGGCGCCCACCTACGGCCAGGTCTGGTATCCCCAGGTGCCCGCCGGCTGGGCGCCGTACCGGGATGGCTATTGGTCTTATGTCGCGCCCTGGGGCTGGACCTGGATCGACTCCGAGCCCTGGGGGTTCGCGCCGTTCCACTACGGGCGCTGGGTGTCCATCGACGGCCGCTGGGCCTGGACGCCGGCCATCATCGCCGATCAGGGACCGCCGGTGCCGTGCTACGCGCCGGCGCTGGTCACCTTCTTCGGTGTCGGCGCCGCGATTGGCGCCGGTATAGGGGTCGGGGCCTTGCTGAGCGGTTCCGTCGGGTGGGTGCCGCTAGGCTGGGGTGAGCCCTACCATCCGTGGTTCCACGCCAGCCCCGGCTGGGTCCGTGACGTGAATATCCGCCACGTCACCAACATCAATGCGATCAACACCAACGTCACCAACGTCACGATCAACCACTTCGCCAATTCGCGAGGCGCCACGGTGATCCCGGCATCCGCCATGGTGACGTCCCGGCCGGTGCGGGCCGTCGCCCGGCCGGTGCAAGCGGCGCAGTTGGCGCAATACCATCCGGTGATCGGGCGCGATCCGGTGCCGCCAAACACCGCGACGCGCGGCGTCACGCCAGCGGTCGCGCGTGAGATGCATATCGGTCCGCCCCCGGCCGGCATCACCGCACCGCCGCGGGAGCGGGCGCCCGGCCCGGCAATCCGCGCTCAGTCGCAGGTGTCGCCCGGCGAGCATCCAACCGCGCCCACGCTTCGCGCTCCGGAGACCAACGGTGCGCGGCCGGGTGCGCCCGCCACGGCGGCGCACCTGCGGGCGACTCCCGGGGTCGCGGCGACGGCTCCGGCGTTGCGTCCGCCTGGCACCGGGCGCACCGGCCCGCCGCCGATCGAGCATCAGGCCGGTCCAGTGACTGGGCAGCCGAATGTGGCACATCCCGGCGTCACGCCGGAGGCGCGTGTTGCCACGCCGACCCACCCCGAGGCCCGGACGGCTTACCCGCCACCCGTCGCGCACGCCCCGACCGTCGCGGCGCGTCCGGGTGAGGCGCATCCGGCAGCGCCGGTCACACGGGAAGCGCCGCGCGAGGCCTATGCACGCCCCGCGGCGCCGGCGCCTCGTCCCGAAGTGCGTGCCGCCGCGCCGGTGGTACACGAAGCACCGCGCCCGGCGCCGGCGCCTCGCCCGGAAGTGCACGCCGCCGCACCGGTAATGCACGAAGCGCCGCACCCAGCTCCGGCGCCTCGTCCCGAAGTGCGTGCCACCGCGCCGGTGGTACACGAAGCACCGCGCCCGGCTCCGGCGCCTCGTCCCGAGGTACATGCCGCCGCGCCGGTGGTGCACGAAGCGCCGCGTCCGGCTCCGGCGCCGGCTGCGGCGCCGCCACGCCCCGCGGCACCACGTCCGGCTCCGCAACGCGAGAAGAAGCCCGGAGAGCCGTGAGGCACGAGCCGTGAGCGGCGGGTACAGGGTTGACGGAGGTGAAACCAATCCGTTGACTGCATCCGCGGAGGGGACCGGATGCGCGTGCTGGTGATGGGCGGCGGAGTGGTCGGCGTCACCACGGCCTATCAGCTTCTGCAAGACGGCCACGAGGTCGTCCTGTTGGAGCGCAACAGCGATGTCGCGCAGGAGACGAGCTGGGGCAATGCGGGCATGATCGCTCCGGGCCACAGCTTCGTCTGGTCCTCCCCGAAAGCGCCCTGGATACTGGCCAAGTCGCTCGTGCTATCCGACCAAGCGCTGCGGTTCCGCCCCTCGCTCGACCCCCGGCTGTGGACCTGGTCGCTGCGCTTCCTCGCCGAGTGCACCGCTGGAAAGGCGCGGCGCAACACCCTGCGGAAGCACCGGATCGCCACCTATTCGCAGCGCATCCTGCACGAGACACTGGCGGCCGAAACGATCGACTACGATCGCAATGACCGCGGCATCCTGTATTTCTATCGCGACCAGGCCTCGCTCGATGCCGGCGTAGCTCATATGCAGATCCTTGCCGAGGACGGGCAGGAGATCCGGGTGCTCGATCGCCGGCAGTTGCTGGAGATCGAGCCGTCGCTTGCGGGCGCGGCCGAGAAGATCGCCGGAGCGATCTACTGTCCGAGCGACGAAAGCGGCAGTTGTAACAAGTTCACCACCGGCCTTGTCGCGATCTGCCGTGCGCGCGGCGCGGAGATCCGCGTCGATACGGAGATCACCGGCATCGAGGCCGCCGGCGATGCGGTGACCGGCGTGCGCACCCGCGCCGGCACGGTGAGCGCCGATGCGTATGTGATGGCGCTCGGCTGCCACAGCCCGATCCTGGCGCGCGGGCTGGGGGTGAGCCTGCCGATCTACCCGATCAAGGGCTATTCGCTGACAATTCCCATCGGCAACCATCGTGCGCCGCCGACGGTGAGCACGATCGACGAAAACAACCTTGTTGCCATCTCGCGGATGGGCGAGCGGGTGCGGGTTACCGCCACTGCCGAGTTCGCCGGCTGGGACAAGAGCCACAAGCCGGGCGATTTCGTCTTCATGAAGGGTGTGGCGCAGGAGCTTTATCCCGACGGGGCGGATTACGGGCGGGCCGAGATGTGGGCCGGGCTGCGGCCGATGACGCCCGACAACCTGCCGATCATCGGCCGCAAGAAGCACCGCAACCTGTGGTACAATACCGGGCACGGACATATCGGCTGGACCATGTCGCATGGCACGGCGCGGATGGTGGCCGACCTGGTCGGCGGGCGGCCGCCGGCAATTCCCGCCGAGGGTCTCGCCTGAAACAGCCGCTATTGGACGCGCCATCAGCCTTCGCTCAAGCCACAATCGGCCCCGGACGGATTTCGTTGCTGACAGCGGAGGGCTCCCCCAAAACGGGCGGATCGACTAGCTTTCGTACGACCTCAACAGCGCGTTTCACAGCACTCGAACTTGTTATGAGCTTGCCGTCGTTGACTAGAACGCCCTGCCAGTGTGGGCTGTGGCGGCTCCATTCCAGACTGCCGACGCGCCGAGCATAGTCCCCCCAAGAGCTTGAGGCATTTGTAATAATCTCGTATCCGATCAATCCCACGATCACCAAACCCATAGCGGTGAGCACGATCCAACCCTCGTTGCGCCGAGCTGGGATCCTATTCATATCAACTCCCGCCCTTATTTGCGCAAGCTCGTGAAGCACAGGACAGGAGTCAACAACAATGTTTGTAAACTCGACTATACTACGCAGCTGAATCAGATAGTTTTCTTCCGTCTTAAGCCGCTCTCTTGCTCTTTTCTCAAAATCAGAATCTCCCATCGTCCAAGACCCAACCAGTATCGACTTGATATATTGGCGCAACTGGTTAGCTGTAAAAAGCGAAGTCGACTTTTTCCCAATCTTTGTGGAAGTGGCATCAACCTTGCCCATGAAGATCGGACATTCACGTTCAATATCTACCACCAGTCTGTTCGCAGGGTTCCGTCGGTCATAAACAGCAACCTGGCTTGGCGCTAGGGGCTTGGTCTTCGAGCAGTCAGCAAAGTCCTGATGGATTTGATCGATATCACTTTCGCAGGTGATCATAACCGCAATAAAATCCTGAAGCAGACGATCTTGCGCTTCCTCCTCTAGTCTATCAATGGCTCTATTTATACCCGTCCTGCGGTGCTGGCCATCGGTTATGGCAAGCTTTGCAGTTGCAGGAATAACGAGGTACCCAGGTCTGACTTGAGCTCCTGGGTAATTTACCGAATAGAGACGTACCGGCTGCTGGATGTTGAGTGTCATTGGCGGGAGAATATAGTTCTCGCCCGCGTTCTCCGTTAGGTATTTTGCGATTGCGTCGGCGTGCTCAGTGCTTTCAGGTCTGTTCAATGCATTATTGACGCTCGTAATACTTCCACGAGCTGGAGCTGAGCGCGTCTCTAATCGCGATCTAACGAAGCCGAACGACAAAGCGCCTGTCATATTATAGTGTCGCTTACCCTGCTGAAATATTACGACTGGTATCGAGTGGCCTGATGTATTGGCGCTCTCAGCTCCCGCCTTAAGCTGCGCCGTCTCCAAATCATCACACATAACCTCACGTAGAAGGCCGATTTGCCTCTCACTCACAGTGCTCGACATCACTTTGTATCCTCTATTGCTGTTTGACACTGTATGCAGAGAGCCCCGAGTCCCACAGCACTAATGCGCCGTGTCGATATGCCGCGATTGCAGCGCGCACATCTGTGAGGCCCGATCAAGCGGGGACCACCCGACGGCCAGCCGTGTGGTACGAATGCGATCGTTCCTTCATCGGACAAAATATCGAGTTGAGTGCCCTCAAGCTCAAAAGGAGGGGACCCCAAGAGAAATCCAATCACGTCTGAACCTTCCAGCATCTCCCGAACGGAGATCAGGATCTCGCTTTGCTTCCCCAGGACGAGAGTTGGTCGGTGAATCCGATGCGAACACCAACGCGAAGCACGCAAAGGAACTTCGACAAAGCATCCGGTCGAATGTTCACCTGCAACAGCCCCCACAATAGGGGCAATCGCCAAGCTCATATTCGCCAATGCCTCGAACGCGGCTTTGCGCGCCGCATTTGAGGTCCGAAAAGCCGCGGACTCGCACTGAACGTAATCCTCCCAGGGGCTTCATAGCACCGTATTGCGCTTAACGTGGGCATGTCAAGGCAGAACTTCTGCTGACCGACGTTCATCGACATATATGATGACGTACGGACCCGTTTAGCAGACGTTCTCCCACTAGACGAGGTATCCAGTCCGTGGACATGATGGGTTCCTACGCTCCCTGGCCCCAGCCAGTTGGACCCTCCACCATTGGTTAGACTTGAGCTACGGAACGTGCACAGATGCGGCCGAACACTAGCCTTCAGCCTCTGCCCGGGAGACCAGAATGCGAGTTTCTGACCCAAACCCCATGGTCGATCTCGGTGTGCTGCCCTGCACCCTGGACGCCGGCATCGGTCATCGCGCGGTCATCGGGCTGATCGTGCTGGCCACCGACCAGACGATGGAGCACGAATTTCGCCAGCTCGTTCGCCAGCCCGGCGTCGCGTTCTATGAAAGCCGGCTGTGGAACGATACCGACATCACGCCGGCCACTTTGCGCGCCATGCGCGAGCGCATCACGCCGGCCGCCGAGCTGATCCTGCCCGGCTGCAAGCTCGATGTGGTGGCCTTCGGCTGCACCTCCGCCAGCATGGAACTGGGCGAGGCGGAAGTGTTCCGCCAGATCCACGCGGCGCGCCCAGGTGTTGCCTGCACCACGCCGATCACCGCGGCTTTCGCTGCCTTCAAGGCGTTCGGCGCGCGGCGCATCGGCGTGCTGACGCCCTACTCGGCCGAGGTGAACAAGGGCGTCCGCGCGTATCTCGACAGCCATGGCGTTGCGGTGGCGGCGTTCGGCTCGTTCGAAAAGCGCGACGACCGGGAGGCGGCGCGCATCACCGCCGCCTCGGTCGCCGACGCCGTCAAGGCGCTGGCGCGCAGTGCGCGGCTGGATTGCGTGTTCGTCTCCTGCACCAGCCTGCGGGTGGCGGAGATCGTCGCCGAAGCAGAGGCCGCGACGGGCCTGCCGGTGACCTCCAGCAATCATGCCATGGCCTGGCATTGTCTGCGGCTTGCCGGCATCCGGGATACCGTGCCGGGCGCCGGCCGGTTGTTCGAACTGTAAGCACTATGTACGCCGCAGGTCCGGGGCACGCGCCTCTATTTCGATATCGAGGGCGCCGGGCTCGTCCCTGAAGACGGGGCAATGCGCGAGCGGCCGGCAGCCATGGTGATCCATGGCGGCCCGGGCGGCGACCATTCGGGGTTCAAGCCGTCGATGTCGCCGCTCGCGGAACGCATGCAGCTTGTCTATTTCGATCATCGCGGCCAGGGGCGATCGGATCGCGGCGATCCGACCCGCTATACACTCGATGAGAATGTCGAGGATATGGAGGCGCTGCGGCGGTATCTCGGGTTTGGCCGGGTCGTCAGCATCGGCACGTCGTATGGCGGCATGGTCGCGATGGCGCATGCCGCCCGCTATCCGGATGCGGTGTCGCATCTGGTTCTGATCGTTACCGCCGCGCATGGCGGGTTCATTGCGCGCGCCCAGGCGATCGTGGCGGAGCGCGGCACCCCCGAGCAGAAACGCGTGTGCGAGACGCTGTGGGCCGGCGGGTTCCGTTCGCCCGATGAAATGCGGCACTACTACGAGGTGATGGGGCCGCTCTATGCGCGCCGCCACGATCCGGCGGCCGCGTCGGCCGGGCGCACCCGCACGATTCATTCGCCCGAGCCGCTGAACCGCGCCTTCGGTCCGGACGGTTTCCTGCACCGCTTCGACCTGCGGCCCGAACTGCCGCGCATCACCGCGCCGACGCTGATCCTAGCCGGGCGGCACGACTGGATTTGCCCGCCGGAGTTCTCTGAGGAAATCCACTGGCTGATCCCCGGCTCCGACCTGCGCATTTTCGAGGGCAGCAGCCATTCGATCCGGGGCGATGAGCCGGAGGCGATGCTGGATGCGATCAAAGGATTCGTTGCTTACAAAACGGCAGTGGGGTGATCGACACGGCGAGAATCGTCATGGCCGGCCCAGGGGTCCGGCCAAAAGCCGGCCCGAGGACAAGCTCGGGCTGGGCATCCACGACTTTATCTGCGAAAATAGAGAGTAAACTAATCTACGAAGCCGCCGACTGTGGCTTCGATAGGGATCGGAAAGGGCTCTCGCCCTCTCCACGCTTCGAACCGTGCGTGCGGTTCCTACTTAATCGCTGCGAAGGCCTCGACTTCCAACAGGACAACTGTGGCGCAGGGACCGTGGTGCTCTTCGGCGAAGGTGGTCCGAAATAGCGCGGGAGCAGATCGGCCTATTTGTCTAATTCCGTGGGTGCTGCAACGTGGGTGACCGTGAAGACGATATCGTTGACTGTTGAGCCGCCGGCTTTGAGGCACGCGTCGACGTTGTTTCCAACCTGCTCTATCTGCGCCCGCATATCGCCCTTGCCGACGACATTCCCGGCATCGTCGCGCGCGACCTGACCACCGACTATCAGCCAACGACCGCCCTCGCGTAGAGCAACCTGGGTCGTGGGTGGAGAGGCGGCGCAGGGTGGTCCGACGATGATCGGGTCCTGCAGATCGGCAACAGCGGGCCAACTCGCGTCAGCCTGCTTGATATACTCCCTGACGTGTTCCCGCCATTGCGCCAGCCAATAGCTGTTGTGAACCAGATACAACTACTTATACCAACCGCCCTATCCGATGACCGGTCCGGACCATTTGGCCCAGGCGCGTTGCGTAATGGAAGCGATGCGCTCCGGCGCGGCGATGAGCTGGTTCCAAGCGTGACAACATGCCTCGAGGATAATGGCTTCGTAGGTATCCCAGACGCGGTGGCTGAGCAGGTTGCCGCGCAGGAATTCCCAGACATTCTCCACCGGGTTGAGTTCGGGCGCGTAGGGCGGCAACGGTAAAAGCACGATGTTGTCCGGCAGCCTGAGCCGCGGCGAGCTGTGCCAACCGGCGCCATCCAGCACCAGAACCGCGATCGCGCCCGCCGACACGCGTCGGCTGATCGCAGCCAGATGTTCGTTCATCGCCGCGATGTTCACCTCCGGCATGACGATCGCCGCGCCGGTGCTGCGCTGCGGACAGATCGCGCCGAACAGATAAGCCCACTGGTCGCGTCGATCCCGCGGAGCACGCGGACGGGAGCCGCGTTTCGCCCACATCCGGGTTATCGCCCCTGCTGCCCCACCCGGGCTTCGTCCGTGAACCAGACCTCCACTGGCTTGCCGGCTGCCTCGGGCGGCAGTGCGGCGGTTACAAGAGCCGCGAACCGATGCTGAAATCCACTTGCTCCTCCGGCCTGCTCCGCGGATGCTGCGGACGCACCGAGAGGCGTCGGAACGACAGCTTGCGCACCAGCTTGCCCACCGTGCGTTCGTGCAAATCAACGGCAAACTCTTGCCTGATCCGCAGTTGCAGATCGACACGGCGCCAGCGCACCACCCCGTCCCGCTCCAGGTCCGGCCCCTGCTCCACCCAGCCGGCCACCGCGGCCTGCTGCTCGGCCGACAGCCGAGGCGGCGGCCCATTCCGGCGCAGCCGATCATACAGACCCTCCAGCCCGCGCTCGTTGTAGCGGTGCACCCAGTCACGCAACGTCTGGCGGTCCATCGCACAAGCCTGCGCCGCGGCCTCCCGCGACCAGCCGTCCAACAGCAGCGCAATCGCCAGCATCCGCCGCGCCGCTTTCGCATCCTCGGTGCAGGCTGCCTCCCGGCGAAGATCAGCCGCCGACAGGTCCAAACGTGTGATCGCCACGGTCATTCGCCGTCCCTCCATCCGCCAGGGGACAGCGAATCACACCGCGCCGAGCCGCGCCGATGCACGTTCGAGTCATTGGTGCGGGCGGTTGGTATTATTCGTTACAGTGACATTTTATGGCTGTAAAATGACACATTATGGCTAAACCGACATCCGTCAGGATTACACGTCCAGGTTTGCCACCTTCAGTGCATTGCCGACAATGAACTCGCGGCGCGGCTCGACCACGTCGCCCATCAGCGTACTGAACACTTGCGCCGCGTCCTCCAGATCGCCCACTTTCACCTGCAACAATGTGCGAGAGGCCGGGTCGAGCGTGGTTTGCCAGAGCTGGTCGGGGTTCATCTCGCCCAGGCCCTTGAAGCGCTGGATGGTCAGGCCGCGCCGGCCATGCGCCAGCACGCGTTCGAAGGCAGTCGCCGGACCCTGAACCTCGGCCTCCTGGCCGTCGAGCTTCAGCCGGGCCGGCGATCCGAACCGCTCCATCAGCGCCGAGGCCCGTTCAGCGAGCCAGCGCGCCTCGGCGCTGCGCAGGCTGGGCGGGTCGAGCGTGTATTTCTCGGTCACGCCACGCACGACCCGGCCCATCGTCAGGCCGGCGCCGTCGGCGGCAACCACCCAGCCGCGCTCGGTCGGCTGCGACACGGCATCGAGCCGCGCCGCAAGGGTCTGAGCGGAAGCGACGGCACGCCCGGCATCAGGCGTCAGTGCTCCGGCGATCGCCGCCTGTTCCAGCACGGTCACCGGCGCGGTGGAGGACATCCGGCCCAAGCGCAGCGCGGCCTCGCGCAACCAGCCGATCTCGCCCCGCAGCTCGTCCCCGGCGTAGTCGCGGCCATCGGCGTAGGTCAGCCGCGCCTCGTGCAGCGCCTTATCGAGCAGGAAGTCCTCGAGCGCGCGATCCTCCTTGAGGTAGCGCTCGTCGTTGCCGCGCTTGGCGCGGTAGAGCGGCGGCTGAGCGATGAAGAGATGCCCGCGATCGATCAGTTGCGGCATCTGGCGGAAGAAGAAAGTCAGCAGCAGGGTGCGGATATGCGAGCCGTCCACATCGGCGTCGGTCATGATGACGATGCGGTGGTAGCGCAGCTTGCTGACGTCGAAGCCGCCCTGCTCCGGCTCCCCCCGCCCGATGCCGGTGCCCAGCGCGGTGATCAGCGTGCCGATCTCCTGGCTGCCCAGCATGCGATCGAACCGGGCGCGCTCGACGTTCAGGATCTTGCCTCGGAGCGGCAGGATGGCCTGGAACTTCCGGTCGCGGCCCTGTTTGGCCGAGCCGCCGGCGGAATCGCCCTCCACGATGAAAATCTCGGATTTTGCCGGATCGCGCTCCTGACAGTCGGCGAGCTTGCCGGGCAGGGTGGAGACATCCAGCACGCCCTTGCGCCGCGTCAGCTCGCGAGCCTTGCGTGCAGCCTCGCGCGCGGCGGCGGCGTCCATCACCTTCTGCACCACCGATTTCGCTTCCTTGGGGTGCGTCTCGAACCAGTGCGCGATGGCGTCCGCCACCGCCGCCTGCACCACCGGCTGCACCTCGGAACTGACCAGCTTGTCCTTGGTCTGCGAGGAGAATTTCGGGTCCGGCACCTTCACCGACAGCACCGCGGTCATGCCTTCGCGCATGTCCTCGCCGACGAGCTGCAACTGCTCCTTCTTGCCCATCCCTTCGGCGTATTTTGTGACCACGCGGGTCAGCGCGGCGCGGAAGCCGGCCAGATGCGTGCCGCCGTCGCGCTGCGGGATGTTGTTGGTGAAGCACAGCATCGTCTCGTGGAAGCTGTCGTTCCAGGAGAGGGCGAATTCGACGCGGACGCCCTGCTGGTCGTCGGCGGTTTTGCGGCTGATCGGCGGCGCGAAAACCGGCGTCTTGCCGCGGTCCAGCCATTCCACGAAAGCAACGAGGCCGCCATCATAGCGCATCACCACTTCCTGGGCCGGCGTGTGCCGTTCGTCGCGCAAGCGGATCGTCAGGCCTGAGTTCAGGAAGGCGAGCTCGCGCAGGCGCCGTTCCAGCAGCGCAAAATCATATTCAGTGTGCGTGAAGGTGGCAGGGCTCGGCTTGTAGGTGATCTCGCTGCCGCTGGCGCGCTCCGTGGGGCCGACCACGGCCAGCGGCGCCTCGGCATCGCCGTTGCGGAACCGGATGAAATGCTCGAGCCCGTCGCGCCAGATCCGCACCTCCATCCACTCGGATAGCGCGTTCACCACGGCCGCACCGACACCGTGCAGGCCGCCGGAGACCTTGTAGCTGTTCTGGTTGAATTTTCCGCCCGCATGCAGGCGCGTCAGGACGACCTCGGCTGCCGAGACGCCTTCTTCGGAATGAATGTCGGTCGGGATGCCGCGGCCATCGTCACGGACGGTGACGCTCGCATCGCCGTTCAGGACCACCTCGCAGCTTGTGGCGAAGCCGGCCTGGGCCTCGTCCACGGCGTTGTCGATGATTTCGAAGGCCATATGATGCAGGCCGGAACCGTCATCGGTGTCGCCGATATACATGCCCGGCCGCTTGCGTACGGCTTCGAGCCCTTTGAGGACGGAAATGGAGGACGCGTCATAAGCACCTGAGGCGTTGGAATCAGGCTGCGACGCGGCGTTTTCGGACATGCCGACGGACAACTCCGGAGGTTGCTTGGATACTCTAGATATATAGCCGCTACGGCGGCTCGCGGACAGTGCCCAAAACAGCCTCCGGCGGGCGAAAACGCGGGTCGCGCACAAGCTGTCCGCCGCCGGTTCGCCAGCCTTCGGCGGCACCCGCCAGCGGGGTGAATATCTCGGCGTCGACGCCGGTCAGCAATGCCTGGGCGGGCAGGCGGACCAGCCCGGCAAACAAGGCCTCTCGCCGCGCCTGGTCGAGATGCACGGCGGGTTCATCCAGCAGCAGCAGAGGGGCGAAGCCGCGGGCTTCGGCGATCAGCGCCGCATGGGCGAGAATGAGCCCGAGCAACATCGACTTCTGCTCACCGGTACTGGCCAGCCCGCCGGACATCCCGGTGGCCTGATCGGTCACCGTAAGGTCGCAGCGATGCGCGCCGAGGGCGGCCGAGCCGGCGGCTGCGTCGCGTGTCCGGGTTTCCGCCAATGTGCGCCGCAGCCAGTCCTCCACCTCGACCGCCGGCGCCTCGGCGAGGCGTTGCGCGATCGGGCAATCCAGCCCCGGCCGCACCGGCGGAAAGCCCTGCACCACGCCTGCCTCCAGCATGGCTCCGAGGCGCGCGACCAAGCCCATGCGCGCGGCAGTCGCCGCTACCGCGTGCCGCGCCATTGCATCCTCCAGCCCGGCGAGCCAAGCGAGATCCCGGCTCCCTTGCGCCAGCAGGCGGTTGCGCCCGCTCATCGCCGCGTCATGGGCCGCGATCTCGCGCGCATGTCCCGGTTCGAGCGCCCAGACCAGACGATCCAGAAAGCGCCGGCGGCCGGAGGGAGCCTCGGTGAACAGCCGGTCCATCGCCGGGGTGAGCCAGACCGCGGCGACGCGGGCCGCCACCTCGGCCTGGCTGCGCGGCACGGCGCCGTCGAGGCGGAAGACGCGTCGGTCCACCGGTCCCTCGGGCGGGCTGCCGGTACCGATATCGACGGTGCCGTCGAGGCCGGTAAACCGGCCGGCAACGGCCCAGCGGCCGATCGCGCCGGTTCCCCGCCGCGCCAGCTCGACAGTGCGCGCGTTACGCAGGCCGCGGCCGGGCATCAGGAGCGATACGGCTTCCAGCAGGTTGGTCTTGCCGCTGCCATTCGGTCCGAACAGCACGGTGATGCGCGCCGCCGGGCGCCAGGTCAGTGCGGCGTAGTTGCGAAATTCGGTAAGGCTGAGACGTTCCAGACGGAGGGCGGCACCCTCACTCGGTTCGCTGCGCCAACCGACCTCTCCCGCAAGCGGGAGAGGTGAAGGGGGGGCCATACCTAGACACGCATTGGCATCAGCACATACAGCGCGCTGGCATCCGTCGCATCGCGCACCACCGTCGGTGCGGAGCCGTCCGAAAAGCGGAACTCCACATCTCCGGCGATCTGGTCGGTGATATCGTTGAGGTAGCGGGCCTGGAAGCCGATCTCCAATGGCCCGGCGTCGTATGTCACGCGGCCTTCGTCCAGCTCCTCGCTGGCGGTGCCCTGCTCCGGGCTGGATGCCGACAGCACCAGCAGGTCGCGCGAGAGCGTCAGCTTCACCGGCCGCGACCGCTCGGAAGAGATCGCGGCGACGCGCCCGACCGCGTCGGAGAAGTCCTTCTTGCTCACCCGCAGCACCTTGTCATTGCCGCGCGGGATGACCCGTTCGTATTCCGGGAAGGTGCCGTCGATCAGTTTGCTGGTCAGCATCACAGCCTCGACGTGGAACTGAATGCGGGTGTCGGACAGCGCGACCTCGACATTGCCGCTGACCTCGTCCAGCAGCTTGCGCAACTCGGTGACGGTCTTGCGGGGGATGATCACCCCCGGCATCGAGCCGGCACCGTCTGGCAGCGGCTCCTCCACCCTGGCCAGCCGGTGCCCGTCCGTCGCCACAGCGCGCAAGACCCGGACGCCTTCGCTTTCCGTTGGGTGAATGTAGATGCCGTTGAGGTAATAGCGCGTTTCCTCCGTGCTGATGGCGAAGCGCGTGCGGTCGATCACCCCACGGAGCTGCAGTGCCGAGAGGCTGAACCGGTGCGGCAACGCCCCGGCCGTCATCGACGGGAAATCCTCGACCGGCAGCACCACGAGCTTGGTGTCGTAGCGGCCCGAGCGCAGTTCCAACTGGGCGTCGCCGCCCGGATGATCGAGTTCCACTTCCGCGCCGTCGGGCAGCTTGCGGACGATCTCGTACAGGGTGGCTGCGGGGGCGGTGCAGGCGCCGGTGCGCACGGTGCTCGCCGGTACGTCCTCGACGATGGCGATCTCCATGTCCGTGGCAGTGAGAGTGAGTTTCCCGTCACGCACGGCGATCAGGACATTCGCCAGGATCGGAATGGTGTTCCGCTTTTCGACCACGCTCTGCACGTGGGCGAGCGCCTTGAGCAACGAGGCGCGGTCCGCCTTCAGTTTCATCGCACGACAACCCCAAACGACCGCGCCCGGACCGGGCGAATCGTCCGGGCACTGTAGCAAGGCGGCGTGGCGAAACGCCAGTGGGAGACAGGTTTGGCGGAGCGGCCTGCCTATCCCACGTGCAAGGCCGCGCGCTCCGGCGCAGCGGTCGGTCGCCTGACCGGCTGCGCCGGTTTTGCCGGGCTGACCACGGCGGCGAGCGCCGCATCGACCGCGCGCTGGCTGAACGCCCGGCGCAGCGCTGCTTGCGCGGCGCGTGCCGCCGCAGCGTTGCGCGCCGCGTCGGCATGCAGGTCCAGAATCAGCCGCGCCAGCCCCGCTGCATCGGCCGCCACCGTCGCCCTCAACGTCGCATCCAGCGGCAACCCCTCCGCCGCGACCGGCGTCATCGCGCAGGGCAGGCCGGTCGCCCAGGCCTCCACCACCTTGCCCTTGATCCCCGCTCCGTAGCGCAGTGGCGCCACCGCGAGCCGAGAGCCAGCCAGCAAGGGCCGCAGGTCGCGCACATAGCCGAACAGGCGCAACAACGGATGACTGAGCGTGCGCGCGATCGCACCCGGCAGCTCTGCCCCGGCCACGCTCAGGACGACCGGAGCCTCCGCCCAGACCAACGGCATCACCTCGCGGAAGAGCCAGAGCAGCCCGTCAGCGTTCGGCTCGTGGCGGAAGTTCGCCACCAGCACCACGCCTTCGCGCTCCTCCCACGGCAGCAATGCCGAGGCGTTCGCCGGCACGGCCCACGGCACCACGGCCACGGGCAGGCCCGGCGCGTCGCGCGCCAACAGCTTGGCTTCCGCCGGGGAGTGCGTGATCACCGCATCGGCCTGATGCGCCGCCAGCAGCTCCTGGCGACGCACGAAAACGGCATGCCGTTCCAGCTCCGGCCGTGCCTCGACCGCCGCTTGCCGCGCCAGCCGGAGGTGATGCAGGTCGGCGAGGCTGTAAATCAGCCGCGCCCGCGATTGATACTGCCGTGCCAGTCCGGCATAGGCCGAGGCGACCGCCAGCCGGTGCAGATACACAAGCTGATACCGCTCGGCGGTTTCGCGCAGCAACGCCTCGACCGAGCCGCCGGGCAGCGCATGGCAGGTGATGCCGAGCGCTTCCAGCCGCGCCTTGGCGTCTGCATCCTCTCCGAGCGGCGCGGTGGCGGTGAACGAGACGTGCCAGCGCAGCCGCAGCAGCGACTGCATGTGGGATACGATCGCCTGCGAGCCGGCGTCGCGGTCCGGCCGCGGCCAGGCGGCGTCGATCACCAACGCGCGGCGGGCTGGCGCATCGCTCGCGCCGCGGCGGCGGGCCGTCGGGCTTTCGCGCCGCAGTAGCCGCAGCCGGGCGTGCCGGGCCTGCTCGGCCTCGCCGGCCAGCAGGTTGAGGAGGGTCTCGGCGTCGGTCGCCGTCTGCACCTGCTGGGTGGCCTGACGCAACAGCGTGGCAAGGGCGGCGCGGGCCGGCGCATCCAGCCGGCCCGCCGGTTCGATGACCAGTGGCGGCATCAGCGGCCGGCGGTCCGCGGCCCGGCGCACGCCGATCGTGTGACGGGCGAACGGATCGAGCGGACGGGCGAAGGCGAGCTCGAAGCCGTGCCGTCCATCGGCGATGCCAGCGGCACGCAGATCCTCCCGCCGGCGGTCGGCGAGCACGGTGGCGGCTACCGTGCCATCGACGAGGATTTCGAGACGGACCGGCGCCAGGGGTGTGGCCCGGCACCACGCCCAGCCGCTGATGCCGGCATGGTCGGCATGGTCGATATGGCCTTCGAGTGGGCCGGCGGGCGAGCTCAGGCCCAGCCGGGCGGCGCGGGCCGCGAGCCTTGCGTTGATGGCGGCGAGCTTCCTGCCGCGCTCCACCACCTTGGCGCAGAAGCGCCAGGCGCTCGGCTCCGCGTTCGGGTAGAGGGCGGCGAACTCGGCGGCGTTGTGGAAGATGCCGCGGCTGTCGCAGTCGATGAAGGTCTCGGCCGCGGCGCCTTCGGCGTAGATCACATCGTGTTCTTGCAGTTCGATGTGGAAGTAGCGGATCGGGTCGATGTCGCGCATGGCAAGGATCGAGCTGCCGTTGACCAGGTGCCGCGCCGGGATCAGCACACGGTCGATATACATGGCGTGCTCCGGGGAGACGTAGAGGTCGCGGCGCGGGGTGCCTTCGGCCAGCGCGCCGGCGCGGATCAGGATGGGCGCGAGGTCCGGGTTGGCGGCGGCGAATGCGCCCGCGTAGCTGCGCCGCCCAAGCCATTTTATCGGCTTGGCCTCGCCCGAGCGGGTGATGACACGGTCGCCAATGGTGAGCGATTCCATCGGCACTTCGCCGCGGTCAGTCAGAATGAGAGTACCGGCGAGATAACAGGCAACCTGGAGGAAGTCGTTCCCGGTAGTGGGGTCGTTGCCGACTGTGAAGTTGGTGTTGGCGCCAGCAGCGAAGGTCACGTCGTTGAAGATGTAAGTCTCTGAGCCGGTAACGGTGATCGTGCCGACATCGGGCGTGCTGCTCTGAGTGAAGAAAGCGCCCGAGATCGAAAGACCTGCGAGTTCGATGCGATCGTCGTCCTGCAAGCTAAGAATTGGATCAGTGAACTGGTTACCGGGCGTACCCAGGATCAGTGTCGCATCGGCACCGGCAAACGTCACCGATTGGCCGGCGGCAATCGATCCGGAAACATCGAGCGTTCCGACGGGATCGATGGTCAGGTTGCCGCTGCCGGAAATGGGGCCGGTTACTTCGAGCTCGCCGCTTTCAGCGATAACATTGCTGTTGTTCACAAGCGCGTCGTCCAAGGCCCCGAAGCCAGAAATTATTCCTGCATTGGTCAGCGTTGCGATCGGGTCCAGCGTGCCGCCTGCCAGCGTGATAGTGCCGATGCCGCCAATCGAGGGAGTAGCGGCACTCACCGTTCCACCGGTGCCAATGGTGAGATCAGCGGTACCAGAGATGCCGATGTTAAGTGCGCCCGTGATGCTCAACAGAGCATTGTTGCCGGCCACGTCTACAGAACCAATTGCCCCCGATGCGCTTCCGATGTCGACTTGATCGGCGGTCACAGTAGCCGCGTTAAGGACGAAGAGGGTGCCAGTACCGGCGTTGCCGACGATCAGATCGCCTGCTGCGATGAAGCTTGATCCCGGGTCGGTAACGGTGAGTGATCCGGTGCCATTGGCGTTAAAACCCAGCACGGCGGCGGGGTCGCCGGCAAACGGCGATCCGGCTTCCGCCGTTCCACCCTGGCTGACCGTCATCGAGCCTGTGCCCTGGCTGCCGATGCTGATCCGGTAGCCATTGCTGTCCACCAGCGCTCCGATGCCGGTGACGTTCAGAGTGCCTGTCGAGCCTGCGCCGGCACTGACCGTAATGGCCGCCGTGCCAGGACTGGTTATTCCGGATCCGTCGGCTTTCAGCACGCCGCCCGGGCCGACATTCACCACGCCGTTCGAGGTGAGGACCGTGGTCCCCGTGGTAATGGTCGTACCGGAGTGGCTGATAATCGTGGTTCCGGAGGCGACAGTTCTCGAGTTACCAATCAGTATGCGGTTGCCCGCTTCGACCGTCCCCGCATTATTGATATCGAGGTCGCCATCGACACCGTTGCTTCCTATATTGACGTCCAATTGGCTGAACAGGTCGCCACCGCTGGTGACCGTGCCCGATCCATGCCCGCCAACGTAGAATATGGTGCTGCCGGATACGACCGCGCTGCCTGTCCCACCGATTCCGAGTTCACCGTTGTTTCCGGTGCCATCGACCCCGATCACCACACGGCCTTGGTTTTCGACCAGCAGACTGCCGTCACCCTCTCGGCCTACGCCAAAAAATCCATTGGCGGTGAACTGTGAACCGGGATCCGTGACTATAACACTGCCAGTCGTGCCGTGATTACCAACCTCAACGGCGTTCAAGATCCTCGAGTTCGGAGTCCCAGCTATGACACTGCCACCATGGCTTACGGTCAGAGTGCCGTTGCCTTGGAGGCCAACTTGCAGTGAGTGACCATTGGTGTCGAGCAGTGCGCCGGTGCCCGTTACCAGCACCGAGCCGGTTGCCGCGGCGAAACTACCGGAGCTGCCGGCAGCGCCGATGACCAGACCATAAATGTTCGTTTGCGGCGCCAGTGTGGAAACAAAAGCACCGCCAGCATCGATGGTCAGGTTTCCATCGCTGCCGGCGAGGTAACCGACAGCATTGAAGGTTCCGCCGGTCGATATCGTTGCGCCATTGCCGACGATGACGGTCCCCGTGCCTCCCTGGCCGACAAAGATGCCATGGGATAGCGCCCAGGTCCCGCTCTGGACCTCTACGTCGCCAGCCGTGCCCGAACCGGGCGCTACAACACCTGTGCCGACGCTGAAATTTCCTGCAAGCGTCCACAGGTTGTTCCCTGCGAAATTCGCCTGCAGGGCGGTGCCAGTGCCGCTGATCGTGCCGCCATTCGCGAAGAAATCCGCAACGTCTGTACTGGTCGGCGGGCCAGGCGTGGCGCTGGTAATGTCCGTCCAGTTGGAGCCAACCGACCAAACTCCGTTGGTCGTGTTCCATGTGAACGTATTGCTCATCCCTGTGCTCCCTCGTTCTATCGGCGGCGTTCGGTCACTCCACCATTGGAATTGCGGTGGGTCACGCGCGCTGGGTGGCGCGCGGATTGTCGGCTTTGTTCGTTCTTCAACAATCCGCCTCCCGCCCCCCAATGATTTCGTATCATTTTTTAAGACAACCGCGTACCGTAATTCGCAAACGGTCCCGCCGCGCCCGTAGTGCCCTGTTCCACCGCGATGGTGAAGGTGCTGCCGGCCGGGTCGGCGAGCACGGTGCTCTGATTGACGAAAACGCTTTCGGGATTCGAGGATGGATTTTTCCGCCGTGGTCTGGCCGGGGATCGGGCTCTCGATCAGGCTCGCGCCGTCGAGGCTGCGGGTGGAAGGCGTGGTCGCCGAATCGCCCGGGAAAACCACTGCGGCGGCCACCCTCGGTCGTGCTGCCGACCTGAATCGTATCGACCAGCATCGTGTGGTTGGGCAGCGTCGTCGTTCCGCTGGTGACGATTGTTGCTGCCACCGTTCCTCCCCCGCTTGGTCCGACTGCCGTATAATCCGGTGCCCGGATGACTTCTGTCAAGCTGAAAGCAAACGATTCTGAGCGAGTTGGCCGCGTTCCGAGGGCGCCCAACTCGCTGCTCCACGCGAATTCGGTGCCGCTCGTCCAGGTTGTGTTCTTCACAGTAACCAATCGTGAAAAGCAACGTTCAGCGTTTAGAGTATGATCGCTTCCGGTACGCGAAGCGATCATGCTCTAACTGTTTGTCTGAGAGCGTGCTTCACGGTTTCCGACGTGTCCGCCTCAAGCGATCGCGCTCTGGACCTGGCTCCGCAGGCCAAGCCCGCAAATGCCAGGACTTGCCTTTTTACGGGCTGCCGGCGTTTTGCGGTTGGGCGGAAGACGTGCGCCGTACGAAATTCGCCAGCGCGGTCCCGATCTCGTCCGGACTGTCCTCCTGGATGAAATGGATACCGCGCACACTTGCCTCCTCCTGGTTCGGCCATGTGCGGCAGAAAGCGCGGGCCCGGCCGATCAGCAGCGATCCGGGTTCGGCTGAAATAAACAGTTTCGGCAGATCGCTTTTCGCCAACCAGCTTCCATACTGCTGGACCAGCACCACGATGTCGGCAGGTTCGCCGCCGATCGGAAGCTCTCGCGGCCAGATCAGCGTTGGCAGCCGCGCCGTACGCTCGCGAAACGGTCGGCGATACGCCTCCATCTCCGCCTCGCTCAGCCGTCGGATAATCAGTCGGGGCAGCAACACCTCGATGAAGGCGTTCTCGTCGAGAATCATGTGCTCACCCTCGGGCGAGCGGAGTTTCCTGAACAACGGGGCCCGATCCTGGGGAAGGTCAGACCAATCACGCGGCTGGACGATCGCTTCCATATAGGCAATTGCCCGCACCTGCTGAGAATGTCGGCGGGCCCAGTGAAAGCCGAGCGCCGACCCCCAGTCGTGCAGCACCAGGGTCACGTCCTGTGTGAGGTTCAGCGCCTCGAACCAGGCATCGAGATAGCGGGCGTGGTCCACGAAGCGATAGGCACTGCCCGGTGAGGCGCCGGATTGCCCCATTCCCACAAGATCCGGCGCCAGGCACCGGCCGAGATCGCGCAGATACGGGATCACGTTGCGCCACAGATAGGAGGAGGTCGGATTGCCGTGCAGGAAGACAATCGGCTCCCCGGCGCCGGTTTCCACATAGCTCATTTCGGTATCGAGCACGGCAACCCGCTTGCGCGGATGCGGATCGACTGGATTAGGGGGGTCAGTCATCTCACCCCTTAAAGCGACGAGAGCGCCGCATCGACGCCGCGGCCCAAACGCTCGACGATCTCGTCGATCTCCGCGGCGTTCACGATGTACGGCGGGGCGATGATGATGTGGTCGCCGCGCTTGCCGTCGATCGTGCCGCCCATCGGGTAGATCGCCACGCGGTTCTGCAAGGCGGCCTGCTTCACCCGCTCGTTCAGTTTCAGCGCCGGGTCGAACACCTCCTTGCTGGCGCGGTCGCGGACGAATTCGAGCGCCCAGAACAGGCCGCGGCCACGGATGTCGCCGACATGGCGATGGTTGCCGAAGCGCTCGATCAGCGCACTTTCCAGGCGCTGGCCCATCTCGCGCACATTGGCCAGCAGGTTGTCGTCCCGGATGATGCGCTGCACTTCCAAGGCGCCGGCGCAGGCCACGGGATGCGCCTGGTAGGTGTGACCGTGCATGAAACCGCCGGAGCCGGCGTTGATCGCCTCGACGATCTTGCCGGCAATCAGGATGCCGCCGATCGGCTGGTATCCGGCGCCGAGACCCTTGGCGATCACCTGCAGGTCGGGCGCCGTGCCCTCCTGCTCCCAGGCATGGGTCGTCCCGGTGCGGCCCATCCCGCACATGACCTCGTCGAAGATCAACAGTGCGCCGTGGCGGTCGCAGATCTCGCGCACGCGCTTGAAATAGCCGGGGAGTGCGGTGACGCAGCCGGTGGTCGCGCCGACGACCGGCTCGGCGACGAAGGCGATGACGGTTTCGGGTCCGAGGCGTTGGAACTCGGCTTCCAGTTCGTCGGTAAGCCGGTTCAGGTATTGGGCGTCGGTCTCGTCGTCGCGCTTGAAACGATAGGCGAAGCAGGGCGAGACGCGGCTGAAGGCGCCGCTTAGGATGGGTTCGTAAAGCGCGCGGCGCATCATGTTGCCGCCGGCCGCGAGCGCGCCGAGCGTGTTGCCGTGATAACCCTGCCGGCGAGCGATGTAGCGCGTGCGGGCCGGCTGACCGATCTCCACGAAATACTGCCGCGCGATCTTCAGCGCCGCCTCGGTGCCCTCGGAGCCGGAGGAGCAGAAATAGGCATGCGTCAGGCCGCCGGGCGAGCCTTCCAGGATGATGTCGGCGAGTTGCTCGGCCGGCTCGCTGATAAAGGTCCCGGTATGGGCATAGGCCATCGCGGCAGCCTGGCGGCCGATCGCCTCGGCGATACGGCGATTGCCATGGCCGAGGCAAGCCACGGCCGCACCGCCGGAGCCGTCGATGATCTCGCGGCCATCGGCGAGGCGGAGCCGGATTCCTTCGCCGCCCACCGCCATCGGGGGGATGGCGCCGGAGCGGTGGAGGACCCGGCTCATGCCGCCATCGCCGGGGCTTTCGGCGTGAGGTGGGCGACCCGGGGCAGCACCTCCTGCGACAGCAGACGCAACGAGTTGCGCCAAGCCTCCGGCTGTTCGGCATAATCGAAGCCGAACACCAACAATACACCGAAGCCGCCGACTTCTTCGTACACACGCTCGAGCTTCTCGGCCACCGTCGCCGGCGAGCCAATCAGCCAGTTGTGCTGCGCGCAGTATTCGGGCGTCACGTCGCTGTCGGGCACTGTCGGGTCGTGCTTGAGAAATTCGAGGAAGCTGAAATTACCTAACAGTTGCAGGAAATACTCCCGCATCATCCGGCCCATCATGCTGCCGACGGAAAGGCGCCACGCCTCGGCGTCGGTGTCGGCGACGAACACCTCGCGCACCAGCCGCCAGTCGGCGCGATGCGGCGTGCGGCCGCTGCGGCGGGCGCCTTCCTGCACCGCGTCCCAGTGGCTGGCGATGTAACCGGCGTTGAGGTTGAGGCTGAGCGGCAGAAAGCCCCGTTCGCCGGCGATTTTCAGCGTATCCGAGTTCTTCGAGAAACCGGCGACGCCGATCGGCGGATGCGGGCGCTGCAGCGGGCGGATATGCGGATAGAGAAAGCCCATCGAGGGTTCGGGCTTGCTGACCTTCCAGAATTTCCCCTGGTAATCGAAATGTTCCTCGGCGCTCCACAGCCGCAGGATGATGTCGAGCGCCTCGCGCGTCATGTCGCGGTTTACGCCGGACGTGCCATCGACCTGGAACATGGCCCAGTCGCTCGGCAGGCCGGAGGCGGCGACGCCGAAATTGAGCCGCCCGCCGGACAGGTGGTCGAGCATGGCGACGCGGTTCGCCAGCTCGGCCGGGTGATGATAGGGCAGCAGGAAGCCGCCGGGGCCGATCCGCAGCCGCTGGGTTTCGCGCAGCGCCTGGGCGATCAGCAGGTCGGGGGCGGGATGCGGCTCCCAGATCGCGGTGTGGTGCTCGCCGATCCAGGCTTCCTTGTAGCCGAACTCATCGAGCCAGCGGAGCGTGGCGAGGTCCCAGTCATGCCCGTCCTTGAGGCTTCTCTCGGGCGGATGCGACGGCATGGCGAAATAGCCGAGCTGCATGGTGTTCCTCCTTGGGGCATCCTGCTTGGGGCGACCCGTGACGGCAGGCTACACAAGCCGACTGTCGGTTCAAACCCGTCACCCGATGGGACGTACGGAAGGGCGCGATGAACTTACGCGAGGTGCTTGCCGATTGGCACGATTTCTACCTCGTGATAGCCGCCGCGTCGGGCACGTTGCTCGGGGCGATGTTTGTCGTCGTCTCAATCGGGACGGGGTTCCTGACCGCCGACCGGGCTGACGCGGTTCGCCTCTTCCTGACCCCGACGGTGATGCATGTATCGGGCGTGCTGATCGCCTGCATCGTTCTGTTGGTGCCGACCTTGACACCGGCTTGGCTGACAGCGGTGCTGGGGCTCGGGAGCCTCACCGGTCTCGCCTACACATGCTTTATCTGGCGTCAGGTGTGGAGCCGCCAGATGGACTGGACCGACCGGCTTTGGCATGGGCTGATGCCGCCGGTCGCGTGTCTTGCGCTGGCTGCCGCAGCCGTGCTGACCGGGCTCGGCCGTTCCGCCGGCTTCGATGCGCTCGCCGGCGCACTGGTGCTGCTGCTGGTCGCCGCGATCCGCAACGCCTGGGACATGATCGTGTTTCTGGTTTCACGCGAGCGCGGGTGAAATTCGCGTCGCCGCAAGTGGCCGGTGTCGCTGGATGCCAGCAATACCGTCACCTTCAGTCGTCCCAGGTTGTCGCCCTTCCCATCCCTGATCTCCTTCGGCGCGACGAGAGTGGCCAGGAGGATGGACTGAGCGCTTCGTGATGGCAGCCAATCTCCCCGGCCTGCTCGCAGCGGGGTCGATCATGCCGCCCGACTGCCGCGCCGACACACACTTTCACCACGATGATGATCGCCGAGGCGATTGCCGCGCGGATGTCCGCGGAGCGGGCTAAAGCGCTTTCACTTTGACCCGGTTTCGATGGCGGGGCGAATCCGTATTCATTGCGGACACACGAGACGACCCGCAGATGGATGCTGCGTCATGGTTTGATCGATCGCTGCCCACCCCCGGCGCTCGTGTTCTTCGGCTCTCCCAAATGATCCTGCTCAACATCACCTAAATGTGTGTTGCACGTCTGCATAAACTCGCGAACGTTCCATTGCCCACAGTTAATCCGGGTTGAAGACACGCTGACGTGCCACTCGAATGAAACAAATCGGGAGGAGGGTCCAGATGCGTCATTCCCATGTTGGGGCTGCATTGGGGGGTTTGATCGCGGCCACAGCGATGGTCAGCCCGGCAGCCGCGGTCCCGATCTCGTTACTGGGCACGATCGCGATCCCGGCCGACTCCAGCAACACGCAACCTGGCGGCGCATTCAACGCATTCGACATCAGCTTCTTCAATCCGGCCACTGGAACCGACTATGTCGCCGACCGGTTGAACGCGGCCGTGGACGTCTTCGGCGGCCTGTCCTTCCTGGGGCGGACGCCGAATATCTTTGCTGGCCAGCAAGCGATGACGTCGATGTCTGGCCCCGATGGCGTCCTGGTCGTCAACAACGGGTCGAGCCATACGCTGTTTGCCGGGGACTATCCCAGCCTGCTGCGGACCTTCACCCTGTCGAGCGCCGGCCTTCCGACCGGGACGGCGTTCCCCCCGCTCAACACTGGCGGGATGTTCCGCGTCGATGAAATGGCCTATTCGCCTTCGGCCAATCTTGTGCTGGTCGCCAACAATGCGGACACACCGGCGTTCGCAACCCTGGTGAATGCCAAGACCGGCACCACGGTGGTCGGTCATATCGTGGTCCCGAACAGCGTCGGTATGGAGCAGTCGGTGTGGGACCCGCACACCGGCACCTTCTTCGTCTCGGTGCCTCAGTTCGGGAGCTCGAGCAGTGATCCAGGCGGCATCGCGGAGATCAGCACCAAAGGCGTCGTACTGAAGACGTTCGACTTCAGCAGCTTCGGCATCTCGAGCTGCTCACCCACCGGTCTCGTGCTCGGTGCCAGCGGCCACCTCATGGCCGGTTGCGGCAACGCCGGGACCCAGACGATCGTCTTCAACCCGAAGGCGAACGGGGGCAAAGGTGCGATCGTCAAGACGTTCACCCAGATCAGCGGCTCCGACGAGCTCTGGTACGATCCGAACAACCATGATTTCTATGTGACCGGAACGACCGCCAGCGGCCGGGCGTTCGACATCATCAACGACACCTCCCTGAATATCCTGGCCTCTGTTTCCCTGCCGGACGTCAACGCGCACTCGATCGCGGTTGACCCATTCAACGGCGACGTTTACGTCCCGCTGCCAGGCGGCAGTGCCAACACGTTGTGCAGTCTCGGCTGCATGGCGGTGTATGGACCCACCCCGGTCGTGCCGGAGCCGGGAAGCCTACCCTTGATGATAGCCGGGCTCGCGGGCCTGATCGGAGTTGCCGTTCGTCGCGCTGGCCGTTCCGCCTGACTGCGAGCTTGTGTGCGACCGGCCCGGACCATAACGGTTCGGGCCGGGTAGCTTATTCGTTACTTGCACTCTCATTACTTACTGGCCGACCGAAAGGGTGAGGGTGCGTCAGGAAAATGCCATAGCGCCCGGCCGTTTGACTTCGATCTCCACGAACGCCATCGGAACAGCCCCTCCATTCATGACGTCGTGCTCGATCCCGGATGGTCTGTTGTAGGCTTGACCTGCGGCGAGTCTCACTTCGCTGACGCTTTTGCCGTCATGAACATGCATAATCGCATCGGTCAGCATCACGACGAAATACGGCCAACCATGCGTGTGCCACCCGGTCGCCGCGCCGGGAACGAAGTCCCACCGCGTAATACGGAAAGCCTCGTCATCGCGCTGCACGGTCGGGACGGCTGGAACAGTACACCTGAAAGCCATGACTGCGTTCTCCTGCTTCAGCCTTCAGCGGGGCCCGTTGCCGGCGGAACCCGCGCCTCGATCAGCTTGATCAAATCAGGAACCACGAAGCGCGCACCAGCGAGTTTCAGGCCCGCATCGGGAATATGGTCTTCCGTCCGGCGATCGAAATTCGCCCCGAAGGCCGACGCTACCCAGGGCTCCCAGAGCCGCGCAACGAAACGTTTCACCGCCCCATTCGGACGCACATACTCCAAGAGCCGGATCACGCCACCTGGTTTCACCACCCGGCCCAACTCACGCAGCGCCGGCAACTGTTGACCGGCTGGAAGGACGCAGAACAGGAAGGTGGCGACGGCGAAATCGAACGATGCATCCGGCAGCTCCAGGCGCGTCACGTCCATCTGCCGCAAGTCGATCGTTTCCGGCGAGCGGGCGCGCCGACGCGCGGCACGTGCCAGCATGGCGGGGCTGATGTCGATGCCGAGCACCTCGGCTCCCGGCGGATAGAACGGGATGTTCCGTCCGGTGCCGACGCCGGCGTCCAGCACGCGGCCCCAGAGTCCGCGGAAAAGCTGCGGCCGCAGCTTGCGGTAGCGCCCGTACTCGAATGGCAGGTCGAGCAGGTCGTACCATGGCGCGATCCGTTGGTACCGATCGAAATTGGAGCGCATTACTCCGCAACCGCAGCCACCCGCGACCGCGCCGTCATGTGCCAGCATACCAGTACGGCGGCGATCAGGATCGCCGGTACCACGGCCAGGTTCAGCGCCGCCCAGCCGCCGGTGGTCTCGATCGCGCCGGACGCAAAGGCACTCGCCGCCACTGATCCGAACACCAGGAAGTCGTTCGTCGCCTGTACGCGCACACGCTCCTGCGCCGAATGCGCTGTCGCCAATAACGCCGTCGCGCCCACGAACATGAAGTTCCAACCGATCCCCAGCAGCGCCAGCCCGACAATAAAGGTGCTGAAGAACGGGTCGAAGCCGATATCCACCGCCACGCAGCACGCATTCACCAGCACGCCGGCCAGGATCACCCGGTGCGCCCCGAAGCGCTGGATCAGCCGCCCGGTCACGAAGCCGGGCAGGAACATCGCGATCGAATGGGCGCGAATCACGTCGGCCGAGGCGCCGACGCCGAACCCGCAGATCATCATCTGCAGCGGTGTCGAGGCCATCACCAGCGTCATCGTCCCATATCCGGCGATTCCCGCCACGACCGCGGTGAGGAACGCCGGGCGGGTGACGATCTCGGCAACCGGCACCGGCATCGCCACGCGGGCCGGCGCCGGCGGCAGCCGAATGAACACCAGCAGCATGGCGCACAACATCGGCAGCGCCAGCAAGGAGATATACGTGCCAAGGAACTGATAGGCCGGGATCGCCTCGGCCGTGTGCTTGACGATCCCCGGCCCGAGCACCGCGGCGACCACGCCGCCGGTCATCACCAGGGAGATCGCCCGCGGCCGCGACTCGGGCGCGGCGACCTCGGCCGCGGCGAAGCGCAGATGCTGGGAGATGCCGAACCCCATTCCCGCCGGCACCGTGCCCAGGCAGTAGAGCGGGAAACTGCCGCGCCAGACGCCAAGCGCGAAAGTCAGGCTGCCGCATGCCGCCAGCACCGTGCCGAGCCAGAAGCCGGGACGGCGGCCGAGCCGGCTGAACACGATGCCGGCCGGGATCGAACCCGCCATCACCGCCAGCATCTGCGTGGCCACCGGCAGCGTCGTCAGCGCCGGATCGACCGCCAGCCGATGCCCGACCAGGGAGGCCATGACCACTTGGCCAGCCATCACCGCATTCATCAGCGCCTGACAGCAGAACAGAAGCCAGACGTTGCGGTTCATGGATCAGAAATGGCTCCAGCCTGGGGCGCCAAGGTTCAGCGGCGCGCCATCCGGCCCGCGCACAATGACCTCGGGCGCGCCGGCGCGGAAGTGGCCGATGCGCGTAACGGGTATGCCGGCGGCCAAAGCCGCTTCGTGCAGGTGCGGCTCGCGATCGGCCGGCACCGCGAGCAACAACTCGTAATCGTCGCCGCCGGTCAGGCAGGTCACCAGCCATTCCGGCCCGGCACGGCGCGCGGCGCCCGACAGCGGCACGGAGGCGGCCTCGATTTCCGCCGCGAGACCTCCTGCCCGGCACAGATGCCCGAGGTCCTGCACAACTCCGTCGGACACATCCATCCCCGCCGACGCAATTCCGGCGATCGCCAGCCCGAGCCGCGGGCACGGCAGCCGGTACCGTGAAAGCAGGTGCCCCGTGGGATCGGCCAGGCGCCCGTGCGCCACGGCCAGGCCGAGCGCGCCATCGCCGATCGTGCCGGTGGCCCAGATGCCGTCACCGGCCCGCGCACCCGCGCGCTTCACCATCCGCCCCGGCGCCACGTGGCCGACGATGGTCAGCGACAACGCGATCGGCCCCGGTGTGGAGGAGGTGTCGCCGCCGAGCAACGTCACGCCGAACTCGGCCTGGTCCTGCGCGAGGCCGGCCGCGAAGCCGGCGAACCACGAATCCGGCGTGCCCCGCGGGGCGCACACCGTCATCAGGTAGCCGAGCGGCACCGCGCCCTTCGCGGCGAGGTCCGACAGGTTTACCCGCAGCAGCTTGCGCCCGACGAAATCGGGCGGGTCGTCGGGAAGGAAATGCACGCCGGCAACCATCGCATCGACGCTGAGGACCAGCTCGCGGCCGGCGGGGGGCGCGATCAGCGCGGCATCATCGGCAAGGTCCAGCGCACCGGGGCCGGCAAGCGGGCGGAAATGCCGGGCGATCAGCGCGAATTCCGGCGGCAGCTCGGTCTGCGCCATAGCGCGTCCGTCATGGACCCGTGCTCGTGACAAGGAAAGGGCTTGGAGCCGCGTGCCGGTCGGGCGATGCTCCGGACCTGTTTAACTGGGGGGAAACAAGATGACCGACCGCACCCGACGCCGCCGCTTCATGCAGGCTTCCGCCACCGCCGCCATACTGGCCGCGAGTTTCGGCATCGACCCGGCCCGAGCGCAGGCCGTCACGGAGGCCGCCGGCCGCTCCGGTAAGCCGCTGAACGCCGCCTTCAGCAATGCCGGGCTGCAGGCCACCTGGTGCGCCCAGGGCAAGCGCGCCGCCGAGTATTGGGGCAAGCTGTTCAACGTGAACGTGACGTGGTTCGACGGCGAGTTGTCCGCCACCAAGCAACGCGCCGCGATCGACGATATGGCCAGCCGCAAATGGGATTTCGTTGCAATCCAGGCGTTCGGCATCGGCACGCTGACCGCGCCGGTGAACAAGATGATCGACGCCGGCATTCCGGTGATCGACATGGACACGCTGATCGCGCCGCTCGACAGCATCAACGTGCACAGCTTCATCGCGCCCGACAACGAGTTCATGGGCGCTTCGGTGACGCAGGCGCTGGTCGATGCCATTAACGGCGAGGGCAACATCGTCATGACGCAGGGCGCGCTCGGCCATACCGGCGCGCAGGGGCGGGCGCGCGGCTTCAACTCGATCGTGAAGAAGTATCCAAAGATCAAAGTGCTGGACACGCAACCGGCGGATTGGGACGTGACCAAGGTCGCACGCATCTGGGAGACGCTGCTGACCAAGTATCCGCAGATCGACGCCGCCTATTTCCACAACGACGACATGGCGCTGGCGGCGTATAACGTGATGAAGGCGCACAATCGCACCTCGATCAAGATCGGCGGCTGCGACGCCATGCCGCCGGCGCTGGAGGCGGTGCTCGACGGCCGCATGACCGCCACCGTGCGCAACCCGTCCTGCCGCATCCATGGCGGCGCGCTGATCGCCGGGGTAGCCGCGGTGGTTGCAGGTGAAAAGACCGGCACCGGGAGCGGTGCTATTCCGAAGAACATCGTTGCCGATGGTCCGGTGGTGACGAAAGCCAACGCGCCCGGGATGATGTGGATGGAGGAGCACTTCCTGATCTGACGATGAGGGGGGTGACCGTTCCCCCTCCCCTTGCGGGAGGGGGTAAGGGGGAGGGGGCGACGCACCCCGAGGAAGAAAAACCAAGCGGCCTTCTGACCCGCGCCCGGATCATGCGGCGCGAACCAACGCGGTCGGAGCGTCTGTTGTGGAAAACCCTGCGGACCAAACAGCTCGATGGCTGGAAATTCCGCCGCCAGGTGCCGCTAGGGCCGTACATTGTCGACTTCTACTGCGCCGCTGCCTGTTTGGTGATCGAACTTGATGGCGAACCCCATGTGGGCTCCGTTACTGATCCGGTTCGCGACGAATGGCTGCGTGGTCAGGGACTGCACGTACTGCGGTTTTGGAATAATGAGGTGTTGGGGAATTTTGATGGTGTTCTGAGGCTGATTATCGAAAGTTTGCACCGCCCCCTCCCCCCTGCCCCCTCCCGCAAGGGGAGGGGGAGTCGTTCTTCCCTCTGAATGGCCCTTCTCGAGCTCATTGGAATTGCTAAATCCTTCGGCGGTGTGGCGGCGCTGCGGGATGTGGATTTCGCGCTGGAGGCGGGCGAAATTCATGGTCTGGTTGGGGAGAACGGGGCGGGAAAATCCACCCTGATGAAAATCATTGCCGGGGTGCATCATGAGTTTGGCGGGACGATGCGGCTGGATGGTGCGCCGGTGCGGTTCGCTTCGGCGCGGGCGGCGCGCGATGCCGGGATCGGCATGGTGCACCAGGAGCTCTCGGCGGTGCGCGAGCTGACGGTGGCCGAGAACGTCTATCTCGGCATGCAGCCGCTGACGCGCATGGGCACGATCGACTGGCGGGCGATGAATCGCGGTGCGCGCGAGCATCTCGCCGCGCTCGGCATCACGCTCGATCCGCGCGCGGTGATGGGCACGCTGCCGCTCGGCTTGCAGCAGCTTGTGGAGATTGCCCGCGTGCTGTTCTCCGGCGCGCGCATCATCATCCTGGATGAACCAACCTCGGCGCTGTCGCCGCCCGAGGTGGAGCGGCTGTTCGGCGTTTTGCGCCGGCTGCGCGAGGCGGGGCGCAGCCTGATCTTCATCTCGCATTTTCTCGACGACGTGCTGGCGGTCTGTGACCATGTCACGGTGTTTCGCAACGGCCGCAAAATCGCCACCGCGCGCTGCGCGGAGGTGGACAAGGCGTGGATCATCCAGCGCATGATCGGCGCCGGCCATGGCGAGCTGGAGGAAAGCTATACGGCGGAACGCACCCTGGCCTCGCGCCTGGATGCGCCGGTGGTGCTGGAAGCGCGTGGCCTCAGCCGTCCCGGCGCGTTCCGCGACGTCTCCCTGCAGGTGCGGGCAGGCGAGGTGCTGGGGATCTACGGCTTCATGGGCAGCGGCCAGTTGGAGTTGGCGCGCGCTTTGTTCGGCAAGCAGCCGCCGCGCGCGGGTCATATCAGCGTCAATGGCCGTCCGGCCACGTTGCGCAGCACCGCGCAGGCGAAGCGCGCCGGCATCGCACTGGTGCCAGAGAGCCGGCGCAGTATGCTGTTCGCGCAGGAGCCTGTGTTTAAGAACGTGACGATCAGCTCGCTCGAGCGTATCGCGCGGCTGTTGGTGCGCCCGGCGGCCGAACGCGGCATTGCTCGCCGGCTGATCGAGCGGCTTCGCATTCGTCCGCCCGTGCCGGATCGGCCGCTCGGCACGCTTTCCGGCGGCAATCAGCAGAAGGTCGCGCTGGCGCGCTGGCTGGCTTATCTGCCGAAAGTGCTGGTGCTGAGCGAGCCGACCCGGGGCATGGATGTCGGCGCCAAGGATGACGTCGTGAAGATCGTGCATGGGCTGCGCGAGCAGGGGATCGGCATCGTGGTTGTTTCTACGGAACCGGAGACGGTACTGGCGCTCGCCGACCGCATCCTGGTGATGAAGAAAGGCGAGGTGGTGCGGGAATTCGCGCAGGAGGCGGTCAGCAAGGACCGCCTGTTGGCGGCGGCATGAAGGCGGTGATGACCGGATGGCTGCGCGGCCGGCTACGGAACATCGCGCCCTTCGTGACCCTGTTGTTCCTGGTGGTCTTCTTCGCTTTTGCCAGTCCGTCCTTCGCCTCGATCGGGAATGTCTATAATATCCTGACGCAGGTATCGGTTACCGGCATTATCGCGGTCGGCCTGACATTCGTGATTCTGTGCGCCGAGATCGACCTGTCGGTCGCCAGCATCGCCAACGCCACTGGCATCGTGGTGGCGTTCTTCACGGTGCAGGATGCGAGCGTGAACATCGCCAACGTGCCGCTGGCTGGCTGGGCGGCGATCGTGGTGGCGCTGGCGGCGTGCGTTGCGTTGGGCGCGGTGAATGCGTTCGGCATCACGGTGATCGGCATTCCGTCCTTCATCATGACATTGGCGATGCTGCAGATCGCCGCCGGTATCTGCGCCTTGCTGGTGCGCGGCCAGATCGCCTATACGGTGCCTAAGCTGGTGGCGACACTCGGAGCCAAGTCGCTCGGTCCGGTGCCGTGGATCGTGATTGTCGCCGCGCTGATCATGCTGGTCGCGCATCTGGTGCTGACCTACACGCGGTTCGGCCGCTACGTGTACATGGTCGGCGGCAACCGCGAGGCGGCCGAATATTCCGGCGTGAATGTCCGCGCCATCATCTCGGCGGTGATGATCATCTCGGCGGTGTGTTCCGGAGTGGCCGGGATGCTGGGAGTGGCTTATTTCGGCAGCGCGCAGCAGAACGAGTTCGACACCTACCTGCTGGACTTCGATCTCCGCCGTAGTGGTGGGCGGCACCAGCCTGTTCGGCGGCCAGGGCGGGATTGGCAACACGATTATCGGTCTGTTCGTGCTGGGCGTGCTGAACAACGGGCTGGACCACGTGGACATCGACAGTTTCCTGAAGATCCTGATCCGCGGCTTGATTCTGTTGATCGCGCTGGTGATCAATGTCTATGCGCAGCGGATGCGGGCTGCGCCGGCTGGCGGTTGATGTCCGCCCGCTGGCCGCCGCCATTCATAACGAACGTCCGGCTCCCGCTCTTCGTTGTCTGTACCCTCGGTCATTTCGACTAGAACGAATCCTCGCCGCTCGTAGAAGCGGCGGGCCGGCGTGTTGCGCTGGAATGTCCAGAGCTGGAGGTATGCGAAGTGCTGCTGTGCCACTCCGAGCAATGCGGAACCGACACCTCGCCCCTGCCTGTCGGGGTGAACATAAAGCTGATCGATCCAGCCTCGGCGAAAGGCGATGAACCCGATCAGCCCGCCGGCATCTGCTGCGCCCCAGATCGCACACATGGGATAGACGCGATGGCGGAAGAACCAGTCGTCTTCCTCCGGCGTATGGCGATCGGCAAGCCAGGGCAGCGCCGTATTGAACGCCAGCCGGTGCAGCATGGCGACTTCCGTCATGTCCGCCAAGCTCAGCCGCCGCAGCGCCGGCGAGGTCAGCGTATCACCTCGATCCTCACACCGACCGCGGCGGCGACGCTCTCCCACGCGCGGTCGGCCGTCAGCGCCGGGTGGCCGCTTCGCTGCGCCAGCGCGAGGCAAAGCCGGTCGCCCAGCGACAGCCCCGCGCGCCGGGTTTCGGCGACCATCAGTCCGGCCCGCATGGCCAAGTCCTCGTCGATCGGCACCAGCGGAACCGACAGGCCCTGGCGCACTGCCCGGACATTTTCCGCGGAAGCGCCTCGCAGCACATAACGGGTGGCAACCTCCGCGAAGGTCGCGGTGGTCATCTCGGCGCCTTCGAGAATGGCGTCGAGCACGCGTTGTTGCCCCGGCTCCTCCCATGTCAGCGCCAGCACGGCAGACGCGTCGAGCACCGTCACTCCGCGTCACCTTCCCGCCGCGCCTCGGCCCTGCGATCGGCGATGAACTGCTCCACGCTGTCGCCAGATCCGGCGAATAGGCGGCGTGCCTGCTCCTGCAAGCGGAGGATGGAATCGCGCACCGTTCTGATCCGGATCTCGCCATCTTCGACCCGTACGAGGACTGGGCCGCCACGGTCCAATCCGACCTGACGACGCAGTTGGGCTGGAAGGTTCAATTTTCCCGAGTCCGACACCTTGGTCAGTGTATCCATTTTGGCCTCCTAGCCTGATTGGGAACATAGGAGCTTCGGGGCTGGGATGCCACTTTGGCCGGGGCGGCACCCTTGCGCCTTGTGCTCCGTTCACGCATCTTCCCGCCCCTGCCTGAAGGATTACAGCGGATGCGCCTTGCGGTGCTGAAGGAACGCCGCGCGTCCGAGACGCGCGTTGCGGCCACCCCGGAAACCGTCAAGCGGCTTGTCGGCCTCGGCCTGACCGTCGTGATCGAAACAGGCGCCGGTATGAGCGCCGGCATTGCCGACGCTGATTTCACCGCCGCCGGCGCCGAGATCGCCCCCGAGCCCCCGGCGGCCCTGGCCGGCGCCGAGATCGTTTTTGCCGTCCAAACGCCTGCCCCCGATATCGTCGCGCTGATCCCGCGCGGCGCCCTGCTGGTTTGCATCAGCGGCGCGTTCGCCGAGCCGGCGATGGTGCCCACCCTCGCCGAGGCGGGGATCGACGCAGCCGCCATGGAGCTGCTGCCGCGGATCACCCGGGCGCAATCGATGGACGTGCTGTCCTCGCAGGCCAACCTCGCCGGGTACCGCGCGGTGATCGAGGCAGCGGCGGTTTTCGAGCGCGGATTTCCGATGATGATGACGGCGGCCGGCACGGTGCCGCCGGCACGGGTGTTCATCATCGGCGCCGGGGTGGCCGGGCTGCAGGCGATCGCCACGGCCCGCCGGCTGGGCGCCATCGTCTCCGCCACCGATGTCCGCCCGGCCGCGAAGGAGGAGATCCGCTCGCTCGGCGCCAGCTTCGTGGGCGTGGAGGATGCCGAGACCGCGGCGCAGACGGGCGCCTATGCGCGCGAAATGACCGAGGAGTTCCGCCGCAAGCAGGCCGAGCTGATGGCGAGCACCGTCGCCAAAAACGACATCGTCGTCTGCACCGCCCTGGTGATGGGCCGGCGGGCGCCGGTGATTGTCACGCAGCCGATGGTGGCCGCGATGCGGCCGGGCAGCATCATCGTCGATCTAGCGGCCGAGGCCGGCGGCAATTGCGACGTTACGGTGCCGGGCGAGCGCACAGTCACGCCAAACGGCGTCACGATCCTGGGCTTCCGCAACTGGCCTGGCCGCATTCCGGTAGCGGCCAGCGCCCTTTATGCGCGCAACCTGCTGACCTTCGTCTCCAGCTTCTGGGACAAGGAAGCGAAGGCGCCCCACTTGCCGCCCGACGACGACATCGTCAAAGGCGTGATGTTGACCCGCGGCGGGGCGATCGTGCATCCGCAATTCGTTCCGCAGCAAAGCCAAGCCGCCTGAATAGCGGAGACCAGCGATGACCCCGAGCCAGCTCTCCGACGAAGCCGCCCGGCTTGCCGATCAGGCGCACACGCTCGCGGCGCATGCCGCCACCCTGGCGCCGGTCACCGGCGTGGTTGCCGGCATTCCGTTCATCTACCTGTTCGCGATCTTCGTGATGGCCTGTTTCGTTGGTTATTACGTGGTGTGGAACGTCACGCCGGCGCTGCACTCGCCGCTGATGGCGGTGACCAATGCGATCAGCTCGGTGATCATCGTCGGCGCCATGCTGGCTACGGGGCTCGCTGTCTCCGATTGGTCGCGCGGCTTCGGCTTCATCGCGGTGATGCTCGCCTCGGTGAACATATTCGGCGGGTTCCTGGTGACGCACCGCATGCTTTCGATGTTCCGGCGCAAGCAATAGGGCCGCGATGTCTCCGGACCTGACCGTCTTTTTCTATCTCGTCGCCGCCGTCCTGTTCGTGCTTGCGCTGCGCGGGCTGTCCAACCCCGAGACGTCGCGGCAGGGCAACCTGTTCGGCATGATGGGCATGCTGATCGCCGTGCTCAACACGCTGGCCGGCCATGCGATGTTCGGCGGCGGGTACGCGCTGATCGTGCTCGGCATCGTCATCGGCGGGTCGGTTGGCGCCTATATCGCGCGGCGCATCCAGATGACCGCGCTGCCGCAGTTGGTGGCGGCGTTTCACTCGCTGGTGGGGCTTGCCGCGGTGTTCGTCGCCGCGGCGGCGCTGAATGCGCCGGAGGCGTTCGGCATTGGTGTGCCCGGCGATATCCGCACCGAGAGCCTCATCGAAATGTCAATCGGGCTGACGATCGGCGCGATCACCTTCACCGGCTCGATCATCGCCTTCAGCAAGCTGCAAGGCATTATGAAGGGCGCGCCGATCAACTTCCCCATGCAGCACCCGTTGAATTTGGGGCTTGGGGTTCTGGCGCTGATCCTGATCGTGGTGTTCGTCGCCACGCAGAGCCAGGCGGTGTTCTGGCTGCTGGCGTTCCTGGCGTTCGCCCTCGGGTTCCTGATCATTATCCCGATCGGCGGGGCGGATATGCCGGTGGTGATCTCGATGCTGAACAGCTACTCCGGTTGGGCGGCTGCCGGCATCGGCTTCACCATCCAGAATGTCGGCCTGATCATCACCGGGTCGCTGGTCGGTGCCTCGGGCGGCATTCTCTCCTACATCATGTGCAAGGGGATGAACCGCAGCATCATCAACGTGCTGCTGGGCGGTTTCGGCTCCGAAGGTGCGATTGCCGGACCGGCGGGCGCGGTGGATCGCACGGTCAAGAGCGGCAATGCTGAGGACGCGGCCTTCATCATGAAGAACGCATCGAAGGTGATCGTCGTGCCCGGTTACGGCATGGCGGTGGCGCAGGCGCAGCACGCGTTGCGCGAGATGGCGGATACCCTGAAGCGCGAGGGGGTGGAGGTAAAATACGCCATCCACCCGGTGGCCGGCCGCATGCCCGGGCACATGAACGTGCTGCTGGCCGAGGCCAATGTTCCGTACGACGAGGTGTTCGAGCTGGAGCAGATCAACAACGAGTTCGCGACGGCCGATGTGGCTTATGTGATCGGCGCGAACGATGTGACCAACCCGGCGGCGAAGACCGACCGCACGTCGCCGATCTACGGCATGCCGATCCTGGAGGTGGAGAAGGCGCGCACGGTGTTGTTCGTGAAGCGCTCGATGGCGAGCGGATATGCGGGGGTGGAGAACGAGTTGTTCTTCCGGCCGAACACGATGATGCTGTTCGGTGATGCGAAGAAGATGACCGAGGAGATCGTTCAGGCTTTGGGGCGGTAATTTCGCGGAACCATCAGATGCGCTCGCTCAAGGTGATCGCGGCGCGGCAGCCAGCTTTGATCAGCTCCGAGAGCAGGCGGTAGCCGGGCGTCTCCTCGGCGCCGCGTGCGAGGCCGATATCGCGATGCTCGAGTTCCTCAGCGCGGAATTCTTCCAGCGTGGCGCGAAGTTGTGTTTCGTCTTCGTCCAGGGACTCGGCCTGGCGGGCGTAATGCGCGTCAATCGCTTCCTCGACGGCGACGGTGCAGGCCATGGCGGCGCGCCGGCCGAGTGCCGCCGTCGCTGCGCCGAGGGCGAAACCGGCGACATGCCAGAACGGCAGCAGCGCGGTGGGGCGCACGCGGCGTTCGGCAACGAGGCGGGCGAAAGTGTCCAGATGCCGCTGCTCCTGCGCTTGCATATGTCGCAGCACCGGCCCGGTGTCGCCGCGACCGAGCACGGCGAGCTGGCCGGCATAGATGCGTGCCGCGCCGTATTCGCCCGCATGGTCCACGCGGATGATGCGCTCGACCTGCTGGCGCGGGGTGGGATCGCCGGGGAGGCGCATCTGTGTTCTCCTGGTGGCGTGCATACGGGAGATGGCGAGGGGGCTGGGAAATGCCAACAGCGGTTAGCTATGGTTGGGTGCCATGATCCTCGTCGGGCAATATGATTCGCCGTTCGTCCGGCGCGTCGCGGTGTCGCTGCGGGTGCTGGGGTTTGCCTATGAGCACGACACGCGTTCGGTGTTCGGCGATTTCGATGCGATGCGGCAGGTCAATCCGCTGGGGCGCATCCCGTCGTTGGTGCTGGATGACGGGGAGGTGCTGATCGAACTCGGCGGCCATTCTCGACTGGCTCGATCAGTCGGTGGGGCCGGAGCGGGCGCTGGTGCCGGCTACGGGCGTGGAGCGGCGGCGCGTGCTGCGACGCATGGCGCTGGCGACGGGGGCGATCGAGAAATGCGGGACGGCGACGTACGAGCGGCTGATCCGGCCGGCAGCGTATCGCTGGCCGGAGTGGATCAAGCGCTGCCGCGTACAGGCGGCGGCGGCCATCGAGGCGCTGGGGCGGGAGGAATGGCCGGATGCGCGGCTGGATCAGGCGCGGATCACCACCGCTTGCATGATCCGCTATGTGCGGATGGTTGATGCGGAGCTTTTGCCGCTCGGGCGTTATTCGGGGCTCGATGCATTGGCCGAGCGGTGCGAGGCGCGCGAGGAGTTCGCGGCGACGTGTCCGGTGGAGTACGTGGTGCCGAGGCCCTCACCCGGTTCGCTCCGCGAACCGACCTCTCCCGTATGACGGGAGAGGTGTCGTGGGGCCGCGTCAGAGTTGGCGGGACAACGCCTCGGCGGTGTCGCGGCCGGGGATGACGGGTACGATTTCGAATCCCGCAACGTCGCGCCACTCGGCTACCCAACGCTGCAGCAACGCCACGTCATCGCAGCGCATCAGTTGGAAGCAGCGGGAGAGGTCGGCGGTGACCCAGCTCTCGATGAACTCCAGCCCGGCAGGCATCTGGCGGCCCTTGTCGCGAAAACGGCGATAGACCGATTTCGGGTCGGCGCCGAACGTTTCGATCACCATGAATAACATCGAGATCTCGTTTGCAAACTGTGTGGCGGACAGTTAGCAGAAGCACACGGGAGGATCGATTCGAGCCATGCCGTCATGAGTGCCCATGCCATCGTTCCGGGCACCATCGGCTCGCTGCCCCGGCGGCAGGCGCTGACGTTCCTGAGCCTGTTTTTCGCTCCCTCGGTCGGCCAGGCGATCCTGCTGACCGTGGTGCCGCTGGAGGCGCTCGGGCTGCTCGGAACCGCGCGCGGAGTGACGCTGCTTTATGTCGGCACTGGGCTCATTGCGGTTGCCGGGCGGTTCAGTATTCCGCTGCTGGTGGGGCTGATCCGCCGGCGCTTCGTGTTCACGGTAGGCGCGGTGTTGCTGGCTTTCAGCGGGGCGCTGCTGGCGACGGACCGGCTGCCGGGGCTGGCTGTCGGGCTGGTGCTGAGCACGTTCGGCTTTGCCTGCATCGAAATCACCAGCCAACTCTATCTGCTGGACCATGTCGCGCGGCAGGCGCTGCGGCATTTCGAGCCGGTGCGGATTTTCGCGATTGCCGGGCCTTGGACGCTGGGGCCGTGGTTCGGGGTGTATTTGCAGCACAGGGTGGGCTTCGCGGCGCCGTTCGCTGTCACGAGCGGGGCGGCGCTGACAGTATTGGCGTTGTTCTGGTGGCTGCGGCTGACGGAGAACATAGTACTGAGTGCGGCGCGCCGGCCGGTGGTAAGCCCGCTGCGGTACCTGCCGCGGTTCTTCGCGCAGCCGCGGTTGCGCCTGGCCTGGGCGCTGGCCTCGGCGCGGTCCTCGTGGTGGAGCGTCTTCTACGTTTACACGCCGATCTTCGCAGTGATGTCGGGGTTGGGTGCCGAGACCGGCGGCGTGGTGGTCTCGGTCGGGACCGGGTGGATCTGGCTGGTGCCGCTGTGGGGGTGGCTGGGGCGGCGCTACGGGCTGCGTCGGCTGCTGCAAGCGGGGTACGCGACAGCAGGTCTATTCAGCCTGTGTGCCGTGTTTGCCTTCGGGGTGCCGTGGCTGGGCGCGGCATTGCTGATGCTGGCGGCGCTAGGGACCGAGACGATCGACGGGGCGGGGAACCTGTTGTTCCTGCGCGCGGTGCATCCTTACGAGCGATCGGAGATGACGACGGTGTTCGTCAGCTTCCGCGACGTGGCGCAGCTCGGGCCGCCGGCAGTGTGTTCGGTGCTGCTGTCGGTGTTCGCCCTCCCCTCGGTCTTCGCGGCGGCGGGGGCGATGATGGTGGGATCGGCGTTCGTGTGCCGGCACATTCCGCGACGGCTATGATCTTGCCTTGGGGCAGGATATGGCCCACATAGTGCCTATAGGCAGTCTTTTGGGTGGTGCATGCCGGCTGTGACGGTCAGGCGCCGGCCGGCTCCGGCGATCGGTCCGGAGCAGGCGGCGAACGCTCTGACGGGGTTCTTCCGCATCATGGAGTTGTGGGGGGCGGACGCGGCGCAGGCACGGGCGATCCTGGGGCAGCCGGCCGAGCGGACTTTTTACAAATGGCGCAGCGGTCGGGTGGGCGCGGTGCCGGGTGATGTGTTGCGGCGCATCGGTTACGTCAGCGGCATCTGGAAGGCGCTGCAGATCCTCTATTCGGACCATGCGCAGGGTGACAGTTGGGTGCGCCGGCCGAACCGGTATTTCGGTGGACAAACCCCGCTCGAGCGAATGAGCGCGGGTGATGTGACGGATCTCGCGGCGGTGCGGCAGTATCTGGATGGCGCCAGGGGGCCGTGGTAGGCCGTGGTCCTGATCCCGCCGGTCCGGCGGATTGTGTGGCCCTCGGCGACCCGGATCATCGCTTCGAAATACCCGCCGATCGACTTGTATGAACGGGTGTCGCCGGATCCGGCGGTGTGGGAGGCGCTGATCGCGGTCGAGGAGCTGACCAATCCACGACTGCGCGATGAGGCGGGGGAGATCCGCCTGGTGCCGCCGGAGGAACGGGTGAGCGGGCCGGGGGCGAGTTACGTGATGGCGCCGTTCACGCACCGGAATCCAAAGGGGACGCGCTTCGCCGATCCGGATCACGGGGCGTATTACGCGGCGGAAGACCTGGCGACCGCGGTGGCCGAGACGGCGTATCATTTCGGCCGGTTCGCGGCGGATTCCGGCGATGGTCCTCGGTATGAGGACATGCGGGTGTTGGTCGGACGGATCGACGCGGCGTTGCACGACGTGGCGCAGCTTCCGCCGGCGGAGCGCGAGCATGTGTTGGATCCGGGCGATTATGCGCCGGGGCAGGCGTTGGCGCTGGCGTTGCGGGAGGTTGGGAGTACGGGGGTTTGTTACCCGAGCGTGCGGCGTGCCGGTGGGTGGTGCGTGGCGATGTTCCGTCCCTCGGCGGTAGGAATTCCAGTGCAGACGAAGCATTTGAAGTATCACTGGGACGGGACGGCGGTTCGGCGGTATTTCGATTTCGAGGCGGGGGAGTGGGTAGAAGTCTTCGTATTGTAATTCTATACGCGGACTTCTCCGAGCCGCAGGTCCCACCGTGCGATCCGCGTGGTGGTGAGGATGCCGGAGCGGGTCCACGGGTCAGCCGCGAGATGCCGGCTGATTTCATCCTCGCTGCCGGCCCGGAATATCAGAAGAACCTCGCCGGTACCTTCCAGCGGCCCGCCAAGCCGCACCACGCCTTCGGCCTCGAGCGCGTTCATGAAGACCCGGTGGTCTTCCCACCCAGGCTGCGCTTCGAGCGGCTTTCTCGCGTCGTACGGTGGACCGTAGCGGCGCATCACCACGAACAGACTTTTGGCGTTTGCCATTGCCGATTCCCTCATAAGCGTGATCGCTCGAGGCCGCTCGGTCGGAAAGCGTGAACCACGCTCTCAAACAATCAGCCGCCAGAATTACCCGATTATAGCTTCCCGAAGCCGCTCCCGCGCCGCCGCTCCCGTCGCCAGCGACCACGCATTCACGATCGCCAGGCGAAACCCGCCGGGCGGCATCGCGTGGCGCTCCGGCGGGCGGTCCTCGTGGAAGGTGATCTGCACGCTGGACACGCCCGGCATCCGGCGCACCTCGTCAGCCAGCGCCGCCGGCGGATGCCGGTAACGCGGACCGTGCGGACCGAACAACACGACGCTGAACCCATCCGCACGCTCGTCATCGGCGAACACCCACTCGCCCGCCTCATAGAGACGCACCAACGCCTCCACCCAGCCTGGTCCATACAGGTCCGGCCACTGGTCGGCGAAGCGCAGATGCGCCTCTATGATTCGGCCGCCGATAGTTTCGAAATTCACCATCCCGGTATAGCCGGCGAGGTGCGTGCGCGCCCACATGCCGCACCATTCCTCTACCTCCTGCATCGCCTCGGCATGGATGTGCCAGTGATCGAAGGTGCCGCCCTCGGCGGTGGCGCCGGTGGCGTGGCGCCACCAACGCGGTTCGCCGTTCACCAGCACCACATCGGTGCTGACATGCCGCCCGGTCAGCAGCGTGCAGCAGAAATGGCCCGGGGTCAGCGCGGCATAATACTCGGCCGACGAGGCGATCACGCGACTGCCGGTGCCCATGCCGCGCAGGTTGGTGATCGGTTTGGAGAACACCGGAAACTTGCGCGGCATCACTCCGTGCGGCGCGGCCTCCAGCCCCTGCGACAAAGCGACCGCCATCTTGTCGTAAATCCAGCGAAAGGCCGGATACCATTGCCAGGAATCCGCATCCTCGGTGGAGATGCGGACATCATCCGGGCAGGCGATCCCCTCGAAATATTGCATCCGCCAGGGATCGGCCTCGCAGATCGGCACCGGGTCAGCCGGGCGCGAGCGAGGGTGAGACAGGCATCGGATCGGGGCGCAGGCGCTGCGGCAAGGTGGCAAGCGCATCGGCGGTGTCGAAATCGCGCAGCACGGCGTCGTCGGCCATTTCTACCTCCGCCACATGTTCGGCGTGTTTGCCCAGCAGGAAACGGGCGCCGGAATCCCCGGTAATGGCGAGGATCTCAGGGAAGAAGCGCCGGTCCCACAGCATCGGATTGCCCTGCTTGCCGCGGAAGGTGGGCAGCACGATCAGACGGCCTTCGTGGGGATCGTAGTGCTCCAGCAACCGGTCGATCATCCGGCCGGTGACCAGCGGCATGTCGCCCAGGCAGACGATGACGGCCGCGGCCTCCGGCGGCACCGCAGCGATCCCGGCCTTGAGGCTGGCGGACAGACCCTCCGCGTAATCGGCGGCGTGGACATAACGCACCGGCCGGCCGCCCAGCGCGTGCTCGATGTCATTCGCCTGATGGCCGGTGACCACAAGGATCGGGCGCGCCTTGCTCGACAGCACGTTGTCCACCACCCGGGCGATCATAGGCTTGCCGGCGCGGTCGGTGATCAGAAGCTTGTTGTGCGGCGCCATCCGGCGCGACCGCCCGGCCGCCAGCACGATCGCGGCGATCGTGGGTGCGCTGCGCGGCACCGGGCCGGTGCGGGCCACGGCGGGCGCCTTCTCGCGCGGCAGCGGCCGAGCATCGGTTTCCTTGAGCAGACCGCCCACGCCCAGGCGCATGAAATCCGCCGGACCTACCTTCAGGCCGGCGAACAGGCGCGGCAGGATGAAATCGATGCCGTTGAGCTTCGGGCTGCGGGCGCAACCGGGCAGCACGAGCGCCGGACGTTCGCCGATCTGCCCGAGGCAGATCAGGTTGCCCGGATCAACCGGCATGCCAAAATGCAGGATTTCGCCGCCGGCGCGGACGATCCCGGCAGGGCCTACATCGCGCCGGTCCACCACCGCCGAAGCGCCCACCACGAGCAACATGTCGGCGCCTTGCCCAATCAGCGACTGCAGCGCATGCGCGATCGCCTCTTCCGTATGCGGCGTGCGCAACGGCGTCAGCAGCGAGCCGGTGAGTTGCCTCACACGGGCCTCGGTCACTTCGATGGTCTTTTCGGTGGTAGTCTCCTTCAACCCCGGCAGCTCGGTTGCCACCAGGCCCACCTTCAGAGACCGGAACGGATGCAGCGTCATCGCCGGTCCACCCTGTCCGGCGATGGCCTCGGCGACCGACAGGACCGGGCCGGGCACGGCGAACGGGATCACCTTGATGGTAGCGACAAGGTCCTTGGTGCCTACCACCGCGAAATCGGCGAGCGTGCCGAGGGTCAGCGCTTCATCAACGGCGTTGACCCGGTCGATCTTTGCCGCGTTGACGCGCAGCAGGCCGGGGACGTCGGCGCTCAGGTTCACGCGCCCGGTGGCGGCGCGCGAGCGGGACAGCAGCGGCCCGACAAGGCGTTCAGCCAGCCGGTCCGCGGCGACGTCTTCCGGCACGTCCCCAGGCTCCAGCCGGGCGACGATCACCTCGGTGCGGCCGGCTTCGCGCAGGGCGGCGAGCGCCGCATCGTCGAGCACTGAGCCTTTGCGGATCATGCGCTCGCCGATGCGCTGGGAGTGGGCGATCACCGCGCCCCTGGCTTCCTCCAAAGGGGCGGGGCCGAATTTCATGCCGCCTGCTTTGCCCGGCCGTCGGTCCGGCCGGCGCCGCGGCGCACCGCCACCAGCTCGGCCACGATCGACAGCGCGATTTCCGGTGCGGTCACCGCCTCGATGTCCAGCCCCACAGGGCCTTTGATGCGAGCGAGTGCGGCGTCGTCATGGCCGAGCTCGCGCAACCGCTTGACCCGCGCGGCATGGGTCCGCCGGGAGCCGAGCGCGCCGATATGGAAAGCTGACGATTTCAGCGCGCGGTCGAGCGCCGGGTCGTCAAGCTTGGGGTCATGCGTGAGTGTGATCACGGCGGTTCGCGAGTCGGGCCTGAGATCGTCCAGCGCCTCGTCCGGCCAGTCCGTGCGGATGGTCACGTCAGGAAAACGCTCGTCGGAAGCGAAGGATCGGCGCGGGTCTACCACGGTGACCGCGAAACCGACCTGGCTGGCGAACGGCACCAACGCCTGCGCGATATGCACCGCGCCCACCACGATCAGGCGGAGCGGCGGGTTGTGCACCTGCAAAAACCAGTCATTGCCGCCGACCGACACCGTGCCGCTGCGGTCTTCGGCCAGCACGCGTCGCGCAGCTTCATTCAGCTCCCCAGGTTGTGCCGGGTCGGGCAATAGGCACTGCGACCCGTCCGGCAATCGTGTGGCAAGCACGACCGGGCGTTTCTCCTCGCGCGCGGCGTTGAGCCGGGCGAGAAGCTCGGGGGTCACGCCAGCTTCTCCACGAACACCTTCACCTTGCCGCCGCAGGCGAGACCGACTTCCCAGGCGCGTTCGTCGGTGACGCCGAAATCGAGCAGCTTCGGTGCACCGGTGGCGATGGTCTGCATGGCGGCGTCGGCGACCGCGCCTTCGATGCAGCCGCCAGAGACCGAGCCCGCCATCTTGCCCGAATCCGTCACCGCCATCTGGCTGCCGGCCGGGCGCGGGGAACTGCCCCAGGTCTCAGTGACGGTGGCGATTGCCACCTGCTCGCCGGCCTCGCGCCAGCGCGCGGCCTGGGCCAGCACATCTTCCACATCGTCGAGCGCGTTCATGACGCCATCCTTTCCAGAGCCAGCGGCCGCTGCGGCGCCGGGTGCGACAGGGTTTCCACCAGCGCCCGCAGGCTGGCCAGATTATGCACCGGGCGGAATTCGTCCACATGCGGCAGTATCGCCCGGGCGCCTTGTGATTTCGGCTCGAACCCCGACCAGCGCAACAGCGGATTGAGCCAGATCAGCCTTGAGCAGGAGCGATGCAAGCGGTCCATGTTGACGGCAAGGCCCTTGGCGCCTTCGCGATCCAGCCCGTCGGTGATCAGCAGCACGACCGCGCCCTGACCCAACACGCGCCGGGCCCAGAAACGGTTGAAGCACGCCAGCGCCTCGCCGATCCGCGTGCCGCCGGACCAATCGGGCACGACATGGGCGACCATCTGGAACGCCACTTCCGGATCGCGATGGCGGAGCTGGCGTGTGACGTTGGAGAGCCTCGTGCCGAACAGGAATACCTGCACGCGGTCGCGGTCGTTGGTCACCGCGTGCAGAAAGTGGAGCAGAAGCTGCGCGTAGCGCGACATCGACCCGGAGATGTCGCACAGCACGACAAGCGGCGGCGGGCGGGTGACGCGGCGGCTGCGGGCGATGGTCACGATTTCGCCGCCTGTACGCAGGCTGCCGCGGATCGTGCGGCGAAGGTCAGCGGTGGAGCCGAGCGGGTCCGGGCGGACGCGCCGGAGGCGGCGCTCGTCGAGCGGCAGGGCGAGGCGGCGGATCTCCCGCTTGGCCTCGGCGATCTCGGCCGCGCCCATTGCCTCAAAATCCATCTGCGCCAGCCGTTCGCGATCGCTGACGGTCATTACCATGTCCACTGGCGGCCGGTCGTCCCCATCGCGGGGCTTGCTCTGGCGCGGCGAGGCCATTGCCTCAGCGACGCGACGTGCGGCTGGGGGCGGGCGGTCGCGCCTGGTTTCTTTCTGCGCTTCGAGCAGCGCCATGGCGACCGCCTGCTCGGCGACGGCGGGATCGCGCCAGAACAAGGCAAAGGCGTGGTCGAACACCTCCTGGTGTTCATGGCGGTGGATCATCGAAGCGCGCAACGCGGTGCGCGCTTCGGCGCGGTTGCCGATATCGACGAGGTTGAGCGCCTGCTGGGCGGCGAGCGTCTCCGCCGGGCCCACCGGCAGGCCAGCGCGGCGCAGGATGCGCGCGAAATGCATGACATTGGCGGCGATATGGCCGGGGACGGTCATGGCAGGGTCAGTTCCCCACGTGGCTGCGCCAGCGAACCCGGCCCTTCATCCCACGGGGAGGCGTAGTCGGAAAGAGCCTCTGGCCCCAGTGGCCAGGCACCCAGCGCCAAACGCGAGCGCCGACAAACAACGGTTCCGGCTGTAAAGTCGCATAAGCGGTTTATGCGAAGTCGGGGCTGATCGCTACAGCGCCACTCTCAGCGGGCTGCGCTTCGGCTTCGCGCCGAGAGCCGGGCAACGGCTTTTTGGCCCCCCTTCATCACGCGTCCGTGATATGAGGGGCAAAAACTGCTAAGTTTTCGCCCGAGACGACCTGCCCGTGGAGTTCTCCTACGCGTGGCACTGTTCACCAAACGCCCAACGCCGGGCGACTGTATCGAGCGCATCAGCAACGCGATGAATGAGGGGGAGGTCATCCGCGACCTGTTGGACCCTACGCCCAAGGGAAGGGACTACAAGGCGGACTGGGACGCCAACCGCGAGTATGCTCAGAGGCACCTGTCAGAAGCCTGGGGGCAGCCTGGGTGCCGCCCTCAACGGACTCGGGCTCAATCGGCACCTTCCGACGCGGGATGAGCAGGTTGACGCTACCGTAGAGATGCAGCGGAAACACCTCGTCGCTCTGCGGGTGGAGGTGAAGCGTTTGGAGGCTGCTTTGGCGCTGGCGGAGGCGCGCGCAGCTGCGGCTGAGATGGCTGCGACGCAGTATGCCAAGCCACCGCAAAAGGCGAAGAACTGGCTCGCAGGGTGCGGCGGGTCGTCATAAGCGCGGTTCATCCGGACAAGGCGGCGGACGCTGCCGAGGGCGAATGGCGCACAAAGCTGTCCCAGATGCTATTCCCGGACATCGACCACGTTATGAACGGGGAGTGACACCCAATCGCCGGGCACCTGCTCGCTTTATGGGGCGGCTAGCGAACTCAATGCTGTCGTGGTCAGCGTATCGCATTTAGGATGAGCGATTCTATCTCCGTTCTGGGGTCCCGGAGCAGGTTCTTGTCATCCTTGTATTTTTGGATTGCACGCATGAGCCGGCGTTTTTGGTCTTTTCGCGACAACTCAGCGAGGCCAGGAAATACACGATGTGCACTGCGCATGTCTGCATCGGGATTCATCCGCTTCTCGGCATCAGCTAGGACTTGATACCAAACCTGAAAGACCTGTGCTGATATCGGAAGCCGGCGGGCAACCTGTCCATAATCGTGCCAGCCAATGAACAACGCGCCGTCGTTCTGCTGGTCGGAAAAAGCCCTCAGAAGTTCTTCGTCGTTGCGCAGCTCGCCGTTGCGCGTTGTTGCATGCTTAAAGGCGTTCCAAAACTGATTACGGATGCTCCTAAGCTTCTGGATGTCCAAATCCGAACGGGTCGCAAGAATGTGCGTTGAGAATGGTTCTACCCCGGCGTTCGCTGCCAAAGAATTGAGAATTTCGCCTGCTCCACATGCAAGACATTGAACCGACACGGAATCTCGGTCGTGCATAAACAAATCGAAAGCTACGCCTAACTGCCTGCGTGCGGCTTCAAGCTTGGTAAGCAATTACGTCAGACCTGTAGCCTCGAAATCGTCGCGCGCCCGACGTTATAGCAATCGCCCGGGACCGGTGCCGGTGGTCGGCCCACGGCTCTGCCAGTGACCGGAATTGCGCTTTGGGGTCCACGATTTGCTTGACGACGGCGAACAGGTCGAAGGCCGAACGGGCCAGCCGGTCGGTCCGCGTGACCGTCACCACGTCGCCGGGGCCAATAGCGCGAAGGAGCCTCAGCAATTCGCGCCGGTCGGCTCGCGCGCCCGTCACCTTCTCGCGGAAATCTGAGTGCAGCCCGCCGCGCGTAGCTGGTCAAGCTGCGCGCCAAGAGTTTGGCCGTAGGTGCTGACGCGGGGCGTAGCCGAGGCGGCGGTTTTGCAGGTTTGTCGGGCATATCTTATAACTCGTTGACAACATCAGGTCAAGCGCAGTTGTCCGAAATTCCTAATTTATGAATATCGGGCATCCAGACGCTTGTGCAGAAATAATTTGGTGTGACCGGGTGGGTAATCTTCTAGATGACCAAAAACAACGTAGCCCCGCTTCAGGTAGAAATCCTCAGCCTGAAAGCTATGAGTTTCGAGGTTCGCCGCAAAGACGCCGTGTTCAACGGCCAATTGCTCTGCTGCATCCATGAGACGCGATCCGTGACCTTGACCACGCAATGATTCGATCACCCACAGAAAGTTGACGTGGAGCCACCCGCCCCAGATGTAGCCCGTCAGGCCACCCAACCACTCACCGCGAGCATTCCTCAAAAAAAAGCCGACTGGATGCCAGGTGCTGACGCCGGTCTTCGCGATGTTGACATTGATAACATTGTCAGCTAGAAAGCGCGTTAGTGCTTCACTGGGCAGCGGTTCAAATACCATCTCTAGGTCTTCCACCATTCCCTCCCTCGAACTCATTTGAACCAAACTCCGCAAGCGACGGATGAATTGTCGCACGATACAGACCACGGCAAAAGTGCCTATTACATTCGGCATTGCCGTGCGGTTGAAGGCAGCTCCTATCGCTGCGCGCCTCCTCTACGCCGGATAAGCGCCATTATGTCTAGTTCCATAATTGCTGATTAATGCAACAGGGTAAACTGGCGCTGAATCGGCGTTCTGGAAAATTCGGGGTTTTCCAGAGTGCAGCATCCAGCGGCGCTCTACCGGTAATTAGGGTCACGTCACGCAAGCGATTACGGAGCACGTTAGCGAGGTTTGCAGCGTTGGAAGCATTTGGGTTGCCTTCCTAATCAACGCTTGAGGAATCTCCAGTAGAAAGCTGCGAATACCAAGACAATTCCTATATTCACCATCAGCCGTTCCCAGAACCGGTTTCTGAAGAACAGGAAATCTACACCAAATATGACGGCCACCAACAGCAGTACGTAAAGCACGATGGTTGCCCGTCTTTCCATCTACGGAGTCCACCTATGCGGGTTTTCGCTCATCGGGACAATTCTACATCTTGTGTCGAAAGCAGTCACGCGCCTCGCTCGGCTGCCAGTCGCACAAGCCGCATTTATGCAATTTTCGCAAGTCCTCGCAAAATCCCTGCGCGCAACTCGGCAAAATAGAAGCACCGGAGGATGGGCTTGACTGGGTTTTCGGGGTCCGATTGGCGCATGATTTTACTCGCGGCCGCCCGCGGTTACGTGGGCCGCGCCGATACAATTTCTAGGTCAAGCGCGGAAGATTTTTCGGGCGGTGTCGCGGTCGAGCGGTGCACCCGCCGCCGGTAACCGTAGGATTATCGCCGTATCGGCGCGCAAGGCGTCGAGCGTGGCCTCTGTCGCGCCCAGCGCTCGCTGACTCGAACCGCAGCGCATCAAGGTCCGCTGCCGGCCGGTGTCGTCGTCGCCCATGCTCCCCCGTTTAGTACCCGAGGCACCCAGATGAGGCCGGGTCGGCCCGGCGGCGGTGCATACACGACACAGTCCGCGAGAGGCAGCGCCAATCAGGCAAACAACAGCGGGGATTTGTATGCGTGCTGTGTAACGGCGGCGCGGTGTTCAGCCGCCGCGCCGCGAGCGCCGGCGCCCGAGCGCCAAGCACACCACCGCCGCTCCCGCCATCACCAGCGAGGCGGGTTCTGGAACGGCGACGAGCGAAACGTTGCCACGTACGGCATCGGGCAGCGCGCTGCCACCCCGCGCTTCGACGCTGCCATTCGCGCGGGGGACCGCGGCGAGCACCATCATCGCAGTCAGCGGCGCGAGCGGGACGCCGAGCCGATAAGTCGTCCTGGAGAGTGTCATCACGACCTCCTTGTCCGTCTCAATATCAAGACGCAGAGGCATTAATAATGCGTCTCCGTCCCGGACTTGCCGGGCTTGCCGCGCCGTCCCAAAACACCGCGGCAGACGAGGAAACGGAATGGCATCGGCACCGACTGCGACGCATACGCGCGGGTTTTTCGACCCGCTTGAGCTCATTGACACCTCTCCTCGCGTGGCCGACGAGGTGAAGACGACCACCTGCTACATGTGCGCGTGCCGTTGCGGCATTCGCGTGCATCTCAAGGACGGCCGCATCCGCTGGATCCAGGGCAACCCCGACCACCCGGTGAACCGCGGCGTGCTCTGCGCCAAGGGCTCCGCCGGCATTATGCAGCACTATTCGCCGGGCCGCCTGTCCAAGCCGCTGCTGCGGACGGGCGAGCGCGGCGCGGGCACCTTCAGGGAGATCGAGTGGGAGGAGGCGCTGACCCTCGCTACCGAGTGGCTGGGCAACATCCGAGCCACCGAACCCCGCAAACTCGCCTTCTTCACCGGCCGTGACCAGAGCCAGTCCTTCACCGGCTGGTGGGCCAAGCAGTTCGGCACGCCGAATTTCGCCGCCCATGGCGGCTTCTGCTCGGTGAACATGGCCACCGCCGGGCTTTATTCGGTGGGCGGCAGCTTCTGGGAGTTCGGCGACCCCGACTGGGAGCGGACGAAATACTTCATGATGTTCGGCGTCGCCGAGGACCACGATTCCAACCCGATCAAGACAGGGCTGGCGAAGCTCAAGGAGCGCGGAGCGAAATACGTCTCGGTGAACCCGGTGAAGACCGGCTACGCGGCGATTGCCGACGAGTGGATCGGCATCCGCCCCGGCACCGACGGTTTGTTCGTGCTGGCACTCGTGCACGAACTGCTGCGCACCGACCGCATCGATCTCGATTTCCTGGTCCGCTACACCAACGCCGCCTGGCTGGTGATCCAGAGCCCCGGCGCGGTGGATGACGGGCTGTTCGCCCGCGATGCCGAGGGCCATCCGCTCGCCTGGGACCGCGCCAGTGCAGCGGCAATCGACGCGGCCACGCCGGGCATGCAGCCGCAAATCGCCGGCGAGGTCACGCTGCCGGACGGGCGCCGCGCCCTGCCGGTGTTTCATCTCCTGGCGGAGCGCTATCTGGACGGCCGCTACGCCCCTGAAGCGGTCGCCGATCGCTGCGGCATACCCGCTTCAGCCATCCGCCGCATTGCCATAGAGCTTGCCGAGACCGCCTTCGACCAGCAGATCGTGCTGGATCAGCCCTGGACGGACACGCTCGGCCGGCGCCACGAGACCATGATCGGCCGGCCGGTCGCTATGCACGCGATGCGCGGCATCTCGGCCCATTCCAACGGCTTTCACACCTGCCGCGCCATCCACCTGCTGCAGATGCTGCTGGGCGCGATCGATACGCCAGGATCGTGGCGCTATAAGTCGCCCTATCCGCGCCCGATCCCGCCGGGACCGCAGCCAGTCGGCAAAGGCTCGTTGCCGATGGCGATGATGTCCGGCATGGCGCTCGGTAATCCGCGCGGCCCCGAGGATCTGTTGCTCGAGGACGACGGCACGCCCATCCGCATCGACAAGGCCTTCTCCTGGGAAGCGCCGATCGGCGCGCACGGGCTGATGCACACGCTGATCGCCAACGCCCATGCCGGCGATCCATACAAAATCGACACGCTGTTCATGTACATGGCCAACATGGCGTGGAACTCCGCGATGAATCCCGGGGAGGCCGCGCGGATGCTGACCGACAAGGACCCGAGCGGCGAGTACCGCATCCCGCACGTGATCTACGCCGACGCCTATTATTCAGAGATGGTGGCGCACGCCGATCTGGTGCTGCCGGACACGACCTATCTGGAACGGTGGGACTGCATCTCACTGCTTGACCGGCCGATCGGCAGCGCGGAAGGACCGGCGGATGCCATCCGCCAGCCGGTGCTGGCGCCCGACCGCGACGTGCGTCCGTTCCAGGACGTGCTGATCGAACTGGGGGCGCGACTGAAATTGCCCGGCTTCGTCGATGAGGACGGCAACCCGACGTTCCGCGACTACGCCGATTACATCGTCAACCATCAACGGCGGCCGGGACTGGGACCACTTGCCGGCTGGCGCGGAGCGGATGGAGAGGCGGCAGGGCTGGGTCCCCCCAACGCGAACCAGCTCGACCGCTATATCGCCAACGGCTGCTTCTGGTCGTACCACCACCCGCCGGAGGCGCTCTATTACAAGCACGCCAACGCCGCATATCTTCAGGACGCGAAACGGCTCGGTCTGATCGACGGCACGGCGCAGATCGTGCTGCAGCTCTACAGCGAGCCGTTGCAGAAGTTCCGCCTGGCGGCCGAAGGGCATGGCACCGTGCAGCCGCCGGAAACGCACCGTGCCCGCATCCGCAGCTTCTTCGACCCGTTGCCGGTCTGGTATCCCCCCTTCGAGCAGGCGGCGGTCGAACAGGCCGCCTACCCGCTGCACGCGATCACCCAGCGACCGCCGGCGATGTATCATTCCTGGCATTCCCAGAACGCCTGGTTGCGCCAGATCTACAGTTACAACCGGCTGTTCATGCACCGTCGCACCGCGGCGGCACTCGGCATCGCCGACGGCGACTGGGTGTGGGCGATCTCCCGCGCCGGCCGGGTGAAGGGACAGGTGAAACTGATGGAGGGTGTCAACCCGGACACCGTCTGGACTTGGAACGCTATCGGCAAACGCAGCGGTGCCTGGAACCTCGCCGGCGATGCACCGGAGACGACAAAAGGTTTCCTACTGAACCATGTGATTTCGGTGTTCCTGCCTGAGCAAGACGACCTTCGGCACGCCAACGCCGATCCGGTCACCGGCCAGGCGGCTTGGTACGATCTGCGCGTGCGCATCGAAAAAGCCGATGCGCCGGCCGAGACCGCGCCGCATCCAACGCTGCTCCGGCATCCACCCCTGCCGCGAGCGCCGCGGATCCTGCGCTACGGCGCACCCGCCGCCATGCCGGCGGCAGCGGAATAGCGCCATGACCAGCATTCCGCCGCCCGGGCTGAAGAAACTCGGCCTCGTTATCGACCTCGATACTTGCGTGGGCTGTCATGCTTGCGCGGTGAACTGCAAGGAGTGGAACACCTCCGGCCACTACGCGCCGCTCACGGATTTCGACGCCTATCAGGAACATCCGCAGGGCGTCTGGCTGAACCGCGTGCACAGCTACGAGGCGGGCGTCGGCGCCGACAGCCGCACGGTGCACTTCCCCCGCTCCTGCCTGCATTGCGAGGAACCGGCCTGCGTCACCGTCTGTCCCACGGGCGCGAGCTACAAGCGCGCCGAGGACGGCATCGTGCTGGTCAACACGGAAATCTGCATCGGCTGCAAGCTGTGTTCCTGGGCCTGCCCATACGGGGCGCGCGAATACGATGAAGACCAGGGCGTGATGAAGAAATGCACGCTCTGCATCGACCGCATTTACAACGAGAACATCCCGGAGGCGGAGCGGGTGCCCGCCTGCGTCTCCACCTGCCCGGCGCATGCGCGGCATTTCGGCGATCTTGGCGATCCGGACAGTGCGGTGTCGCGGCTGGTTGCCGAGCGCGGCGGCTACGACCTGATGCCGGAGATGGGCTACAAGCCGGTCAACAAATACCTGCCGCCGCGCCGCCGCCCGAAACCCGCCGGCTCGCCTGACAGCGCACCCGCCCCGGGCGGCAATGTCATGCTGCGCTGGATCGACCGGGTGCTCAGCCGATGAACCCGGCTTTCTCCGTCATCATGCTCACCACCGCGAGCGGCGCCGGTTACGGCATGCTGTTCTGGCTCGGGATACTGAGCGCGGCCGGGCTGTTGCCACCGCAGGTATCTTTCGGCATTCCGGCGATCTTTATCGCACTCGCGCTCGCTAGCGCCGGCCTGCTCGCGTCCACTTTGCATCTCGGCCATCCCGAGCGCGCCTGGCGCGCGATTTCGCAATGGCGCAGCTCCTGGCTGTCGCGGGAGGGAGTGGTTTCGCTCGTGACTTATTTGCCGGCTCTCGGTTTCGCGGCTGCCTGGGGACTTGCCGGCGCGCGCAATCCGGCGGCGATGGTGCTGGGCCTGGTCGCCGGCGTTCTGGGGATCGCGACCGTGGAATGCCAGGCGATGATCTACGCTACGCTGAAGCCGATCCGGCAATGGCACAATCGGTTCGTCCCGCTCAACCTTCTGCTGTTGTCGTTGTTCAGCGGCGGCGTCTGCCTCGCCGCAATGGCGACGTTCTGGGGGCTGCGGTCCGGGCGAATCGCGGCGGGGATCGCGGTGCTGTTCTGCCTCGCCGCGGTGCTGGTCAAGCTCGCCTATTGGCGGTTCATCGATACTGCGCCGCCGGCGGCCACGGCGGAAAGCGCCACCGGGCTCGGCTTCATCGGACCGGTGCATACGCTGGAGGCGCCGCACACCGAGGAAAACTACCTGCTGCGCGAAATGGGCTATGTGGTCGCACGCCGACATGCGGCGCGGCTGCGCGGCATCGCGCTCGCGGTGGGCTTCGCCGCCCCGGTCGTGCTGCTGCTGGTGGGCATTGCCCTGGGGGATCCGGTGGCTATGGCGCTGTTCCCGATTGCGGCCATCGGTGCGCTGTTAGGTGTCTATATCGAGCGCTGGCTGTTCTTCGCGGAGGCCACGCACACGGTCACCCTGTATTACGGGCGGGAGGCAGCGGCATGATGCGGTGGCTGGTGCTGGTCTCCGGGATAGTGCTGGGAGGCGCGTTGCCGTCGCATGCCCAAACCCCTCAACATCATGTGGTGATCCACGTGGACAGTCCCAATCCGGCGGTCATGACCGAGGGGTTGCACAACGCTGCAAACATCATCGACACAGTCCGTAAGGGCGGTGGCACCGTGGCGGTAGAAATCGTTGCCAACGGTCCCGGCACGGCGATGTTCATCGACTCGCTCTCGCCGGTGAAGAAAGAGGTGAAGCGGATCCACGCCGCCTATCCGGACATCGTCATGAGCGCCTGCGGCCTGTCTCTGGCGCATACCGAGGCGGACATGAAGAAGACGCTAACGGTCATGCCGGAGGCACAAATTGTGCCTTCCGGGGCGGTGCGCATTATGGAACTGGAAGAGCAGCACTGGTCGTATCTGAAGCCGTGACCCTCACCCGGTTCGCTTCGCGAACCGACCTCTGCCGTAAACGGGAGAGGTGTTGTACGGCGCCGATCCTCTATGTCGCCTCTCCCGCTTGGCAAGCAAAGCGAGCCGCGTGAGGGCCCCGATACGCCCGCTGCTGGTGATCGACGGCGATTTGTTCGCACATCGCAGCTACCACGCGCTGCCGAAGACGATCCGCCGCAAGGGCGACCGCGGCGGCGGCGCGATTGTTGGCTTCGCCAATTTCCTGTTGCGGCTGTATGAAAACGAGCAGCCGCGCGCGGTCCTGGTCGGCTGGGACACGCTGGGCGCACCGACATACCGCCAGCGCCTGTTTCCCCCCTATCAGGGCGGGCGCGTATTCGACGCCGAGTTGGTCGAGCAGCTCGATACCCTGCCGCAGTTCGTGACGGCCTGCGGTTTCGCCAATGCGAAGGCGGCGGGCTACGAGGCCGACGATTTCCTCGCCGCCGCTGTCGCCGCGGAGGATCGCCGCGGCGGCCGTACCCTGGTAGCGAGCGGCGATCGCGACGCTTTTCAGCTCGCCTCTGTCTCCACCGCCATCCTGCATCCGGTTCGCGCCGGCGAGATGGCGCGCATCGGCCCGGCGGAGGTGCGCGAACGCTACGGCGTCGAGCCCGCGCAGGTGCCTGACCTCATCGCGTTGCGCGGCGATCCGTCGGACCGGTTGCCTGGGGCACGCGGCGTCGGTGCCAAACGCGCCGCGGACCTGTTGCGCCGCTACGGGACATTGGAGGAAGTGTTGAAGCGCAACCTGTTTCCGGAACAGGCGAACGATCTTCGGCTGTATCGGCGCATTGCCACCATGGACCCCGCCGCACCGCTTCCCGCGCTGGATGATCAGGCGCCTACCTGGAACGAAGCGGCTGCGCTGGCGCGGCGGTGGGAGTTGAAACAGCTCGCAAATCGGTTAGGGTCGGCAAACCAGCCGCCTTCGCCATAGCGAACAGGTTGTCGTACCCCATCCGCGCATAGGTCAGCGGGTGCGCAACCCGCGGATCCTGCTCTGCCTCCACCACCAGCCAGCCTGCATAGCCGTGCGTCCGCAACTGTTGAAGCAAGGGCACAAACGCGATGCAACCGTCGCCCGGCACGGTGAAAATCCCTTGCAGCACGGCGTCCATGAAGCTCATGTCGGTCCGGCGCGCACGCTCCAGCACGTCGCGGCGAACATCCTTGCAATGCACGTGCACCACCCGCCCGATATGCCGGGCCAGCAGCGCAGCCGGGTCGCCGCCCGCAAACAGGCAATGGCCGGTGTCATACAGCAGCCCTACCGACTCGCCGCTGTTGCCGAGCATCATGTCGATCTCGTGCTCCGTCTCGACGATCGTTCCCATGTGGTGGTGGAACGCCATCCTGACACCGAATGCGGCCATACGATCCGCGAGCGCGGTGAGCTTGCGGCCATACGGCGCCCACTCATTGTCCGTAAGCCTTGGGCGTTGCGAAATCGGCCGAGAGATCCCGTCCTGCCGACGGCTGGTATCGGCATACACCACCACCTCGCACCCCAGGTCGCGCAGCAAAGTAAGGTGCGGCAGGCACGCTTCGAACTCCTGCTCCACGTCGTGATCGAGGATGCGTCCGTCGTACCAACCGGACACCAGGCGCAGTTCATGTCTCGCGAGCAGCGGGCCGAGTTCCGCGGCCGTGCGGGGGAATTTGCCGCCGAGTTCGGTCCCGGCGTAGCCGGCCTGGCGGGTCTCCGCGAGACAGGTCTCCAGCGGGATGTCGCCGCCTAGCTCAGGGAAATCGTCGTTGCTCCAGGTGATGGGATTAATCCCGATTGCAACCGTCATCATGTTCTCCCGGTTCCGTCCGCAGAGCACGCGAAGCAGTCTCTGCAGCCACCAAAGCCGCAACCGCATCGGCGACTTCAGCGCCCTCGCACGCAGCGCCCCCGACCGCACGGGCAAAACTTTCTGCCTGCAGTCGCAGCGCATCAAGGAAGGCAGCTTCGCCATCCGGCGGCCAGAGGAAACGACACTCCTCTGCGTTGTCCGCGCCGAACACCTGCACCCAGCAAACATCGCCTGCCGGATATCGCCGGCCGAGCGACACGATGCCAGTGCTGCCGCCCGACAGGCGGCACAGCGCCTGGGCGCTCTCGCTGTCGCCCGGCACGACCGGCGCCGATGCTACAGACGCCGCGGCGGCCTGGGTTTCGATGATGTCCTGATCGCTCAGCCAGCGGAGCTGATCGAGCTCGTGCACGCCCATATCGACGAAGATCCCGCCGCTCTGCGCTCGAAATGCAGCGGTCGGAAGGCTTTCATCCCACTGATAACAAGCGATCAGATAGATGCGGCCGAAATCACCATGGACGATCCGCGCGCGCAGGCGCTGCAACACGGGAACAAAGCGGCGCCAAAAGCCGATCTGCAACAGGACGCCTGCCGTCTGCACGGCAGCCGCTGCTGCCCGGGCCTCCCCCGGCGTCGCAGCACCCGGTTTCTCGCACAGTATCGGCAAGCCCCGTGCGGCCACACGTCCGATCAACTCGCGATGCAGGCCGGTGGGCGCGGCGATCAGCACGCCGTCGATGCCGCGGGCGTCGAGCATCGCTTGAGCCTCGGCATAGACCCGATATCCCGTCCCGATCTCGCGCCGCGATGTCTCCGCCGGCTCGGCGATCGCCGAGATGCAAATGCTTTCGCCGCCCGCGAGTGCGCGCAGGTGGGTCCGGCCCATGCGTCCGGCGCCGATCAGCCCCAGCCGGAAGGCGCCCATGGAAAGTGGCTTTTACGCCGCCGCGACGGCCGCCTCGTAATCGATCGGCTCGGCGTGCCAGCCCTCGTGGCGAAGCTTCCAATAGCTCTCGTGCAACCGCATGGTCACCGGCCCCGGCCGGTCGTTGCCGAGGATACGATTGTCCAGCCTGGTCACGCCGATCACCCCGCCCGCAGTCGAGGTGATGAACACCTCGTCGGCCTCGCGCAGTTCCGCTGCCGGCACCGTTCGTTGCTCGCAACGTATGCCGAGCTTCTCGCAGAGCTCGATGGCCGAGAGCCGGGTAATGCCTTCCAGCACGCCACTGTCTGGTGTTGCCACCACGCCGTCCGTCACCGCGAAAATGTTGAACCCAGGCCCTTCCGTGACATTGCCGTCCAGCCCGAGCAATACCGGGTTATCGGCGCCGGCGTCCTGCGCCTCGAACAGTGCCCGGGTCATGTCGGCCCAGTGGAAGTTCTTCGCGCGCGGATCGACGCATTGCGGCGGGATGCGCGGCGTGGAGGCGATGATCAGATGCGCGCCGCGCTCGATCACCTCGCGCGGCATCAGCCAGACATACGGCACCGCGAACGCAGCCAGATAGGGGCGCGCATTCGCCGGATGTCGGCGGGCGCCGGGCGGCGGGCTGCCGCGCAGGCAGTCCATCGCCACATAGGCCTCGCGCAGCCCGGTCAGCCGCACCAGCTCGTGCAGTATGGTGCGCAGCTCGGACTCGCTTTCGCGCGGCTGCAACCGGAACGCCGCCATCGACTGGCGAAAGCGATCGAAATGCGCGTCCAACTGGAAGAACGCTCCGTCCCAGACGCTGACCACGTCGTAGGTCACATCCGACCGCCGGTAGCCCCATTCGGTCAGAGGTATTTTTGCTTCGGCCACCGGCATGAAGCGCCCGTCCATATAGGCAGCCCCGGCCGGCCATGATCCGACGCCCTGTCCGCTCATGTGCTTCCCCTCTCGCTCAGAAGGAATTAGTGCGCGAGTTCGGGGGAGCGCGGCAAGGCCTGCTCCAACGTCTCCTTCAGCGCGGCGAGCGTGTACGGCTTGCGCAGGAACGGCAGGTTCGCCGCCGCGAGCCGCCCGGTCATGCCGGCACCGTAGCCACTGGTCAGCACGATCGGCAGGTTGAGTCGCCGGCTCGCCACCTCGCGCGCCAGATCGAGGCCGCTACCGCCGCCGGTTAGCAGTACGTCGGTGAAGATCAGGTCCACCGATTCGCTTCCCGACAACACAGCCACGGCGGCTGCCAGTGAGGAGACGCGCAGCCCGCGATGACCGAGCTGATCGAGCATGTCCACCACCGTCACGGCGACCGTATCGTCGTCTTCCACGACAAGGACCGAGAGATGCTCGGCGGAACGCTGCAAGGCGGCCGGGCGTGCGCTCCGCTCGACAGGCGGAACGGGTTCTTTCAGCGACCGCGGCATCAGGATGGAAACCGTGGTGCCCTCACCTTCCCGGCTTTCCACCCGCGCGGTGCCCCCGGACTGATGGGCGAAGCCATAGACCTGGGCCAGACCAAGGCCGGTGCCTTTCCCGCTCTCCTTGGTGGTGAAGAACGGCTCGAATACGCGCGCCAGCACCTGCGACGACATGCCGGTTCCGGTATCGGTCACGTAAAGTTCCACGTAATCGCCGTTCGCCAGCCCGAACTCCTGCGACAACGTGCGCGCCTCGACATTGCGTGCGCCCAGCACGATGGTCCCGCCATTCGGCATTGCGTCGCGCGCATTCACGGCGAGATTGAGCAGCGCTAGTTCGAGCGCCGCGAGGTCGGCTTCGATCGCCCACACATCGCCCGGCACCGAGGTGCGAATGGTGATGTCTTCACGCAGGCCGTGCCGCAACAGTTCGCGCAGCCCCTCGACATGCCGCGCGATAGCCAGCGGCTGCGGGTTCAGCGGCTGACGCCGCGCAAATGCGAGCAATCGCCGCGTGACGTCGGCGCCGCGCCACGCCGATTCCTCGATCCGCTTCATCAGCCGCGCCCGATGGGCCTCATCATTGGTGCGCGCGAGCAATTGCAGGCCGCTGGTGATCACGGTCAGCAGATTGTTGAAATCGTGCGCGATCCCACCGGTAAGCTGGCCGATCGCCTCGAGCTTCTGGGCCTGGAACAACTGCGCCTGGGCAGTCGCCCGGGCCTCCGACTCCTCCTGCACCCGCCGGCTCAACTCCGCATTGATTCGCCTCAGCGCGGTGTTGGCCTGGTCGAGTGCCGTGGTCCGCTCGGCGATCCGCTCGTCGAGCGCCCGGTTGCTGCGGATCAGGTCGTCATTGGCCAATTCCAGCTCCTCGGCGACGGACCGCAGCTCGTCGAGAGCTGCGCGAAGCTCCTGGTCGGGAGCGCGTCCGCCCGCCTGCTCGGCGCCCCCGGCAAGGAGACGTCGCAACCGAGCTTCGGCCTCTTGGCGCCGCAGGCGCTCCTGGCGTACTTCCTGCTCCCGAAAAGTCCGCTCCTCGGCCGCGGCACGCGCCTCTTTCCGCGCGGTTTCGGCGTCGGCCCGTGCCTGTTGCAGCTCGACCGACAGCCTCTCGAGCCGGGCTCGCAAGTCTCTCGCGTCGGTGTTGCCGGACGGCATGAGCGATGGTGAGCACCTCTGTTACCGCTGGCAAGTCCAAGCTGCATGCCCTCTCGACACGGCCGCGTGAAGTGCGCCGCTTTTGTCTCCTTTTACCCGGACTCGCCGCAATAGGCTTCGATCCGGTAGCCGTCCGGGTCAACGATGAACGCCGCATAGTAATTCGGGTCGTAGTCGGGACGCAGCCCCGGCTGGCCGTTGTCACGCCCGCCGGCGCGGAGTGCGGCGGCATGGAAGCTATCCACACTGCTCCGGGTCGGCGCAGCAAAGCAAAAATGCAGGTAAGAGCGGTCGTCGGGCGGAACGGGATGCTCGGTTGCGCCGAGCCAGAACGCGACGGCCGCGCGCCCGTAGCCGAGCGACGCCTCGCTTTCGCTCAGACATGTGTAGCCGAGCGGCTGTAAAGCGGCGTCGTAGAACCGCTTTGCTCGCGCCAGATTACGCACGCCGATCGAAACATGATCGATCATCGCAGCAAACCTCCTCGTGGAATACCGGCGTGGGGCGTACCCGGGGCGACGATTGTCCGCTTGGGCAAAATTGCTATCTTTCGCGCATGGACGAAGCCGCCGAACAGCCGGCGAGCGCGCCTAGCGCACGGATTATCGCACGGGGCGAGGGCTGGTGCGTCAGCGACGTCACTTGCCGCCTGGGACCGCGGGACCGTGCCTTCGAAGAGCGGCATGAATGTGTGACGGTGGCGGCGGTGATCGCCGGTACGTTCCGCTATCGCGCCTCGACGGGTACCGCGTTGCTGTACCCCGGCGCGTTCCTACTCGGGAATGCCGGGACCTGCTTCGAGTGCGGGCACGAGCACAGCACCGGGGATCGGTGCGTCGCTTTTCAGTTTGCCCCGGCGTTGTTCGAGGAGGTTGCCTCGGGGATCACCGGGACGAACTGCTTCCGCTTTCCGGCGGCGATGCTGCCGCCCAGGCGGCAACTCACGGCTCCGATGGTCAAGGCGGAAATCAGCGCGCATCTCCCGGATGTCATGGCGATGGAAGAGGATGCGCTCCGGCTGATGGGACACGTCCTTGATGCGTTCTCTGAGAGCGAACCCCAGGCCCGGCTGCGGGCGCGGGACGAACGGCGCATCAACGATGTCATTCGCCATATGGAAACCAGCTTCGACCAGCCGCTCGGCCTCGCCGATCTCGCCCGCATGGCCTCGATGAGCAAATACCACTTCCTGCGTTGCTTCCGTCAGGTGGCCGGGGTCACGCCGTATCAGTTCCTGCTGGACCTGCGCCTGCGCCGGGCAGCGGTCCGGCTCGCCACCACGGCGGAGGCTGTCGCGGGCATCGCTTTCGATGCCGGCTTCGGCGACCTCTCGACATTCAACGGCCGCTTCCGCGACGTGTTCGGACTGAGCCCCAGCCGTTTTCGCGCAACGCACACGAAGCGGGCGGCCGCATAACTCGATTGTGCGTGCGGGCTGGGCCAAGTAGGGTCGGTCGATGCCTCGCCGCCCGACACGCCGCCTGGCCGCGGCCTTGTTTGCGCTCGGCTTCGGGATGTTCGGCGTACTCGCTGCGTGTATGGCTGCGGAGCCGCACAAGACGGCTGCCGCGCTAACCCCGGCGGACCAGTGTCTCGCCGCGATCGATGCCGCGCAGCAGCGCTACGACACCCCGCCGGGCCTGTTGCGTGTGATCGCCAAGGTCGAAAGCGGGCGGGCGGATGCATCCGGCGCGCTGCAACCCTGGCCCTGGACCGTGGATGCGGACGGGCAGGGCATTTTCTTCCCGACAGAGCAGGCAGCCATCGGCTGGGCGCAGCAGGCGCTTGCCGCTGGAGCGGTGACGTATCTCGATGTGGGCTGCATGCAGGTGGACTTACGTATGCATCCAACGGCGTTCCGCAGCTTGCAGGAGGCGTTCAATCCAGCGACTAACGCCGATTACGGCGCCCGCTTCCTCAAGGAGCTGCATGACGGTGCGGCAAGCGGCAACTGGTTCACGGCAGTCGGGCTGTATCATTCCAGCACGCCGCTGCTGGCGGCCACGTACCGGGCGCAGGTAGCGGCGGTGGCGGCCGGACGGCCGATGCCGCCGGCTCCGGCCGGCCATGCGATTATGAAGCTCGACCTCGTCGGCGGCGGCGTGCTGCGGATCAACTTCAACCGCCAGCCGGCACGCGTTCACCGGCACCTCACGCCGTGCCAGATCAACGCCATATTGGGTTCCGACCTGCCCCACCGCGTGGCGGGATGCCCGTGACGAGCGTAAAAAGCTCGACCTTCTGCTGGAACGGGGCTAGAGAACAGGAGACGAACGGAGAACAAACGGATGCCTGCAAACGATCGCCCTGACCGGACAGGCTTTGCGGAAGCGCAGGCCCCATTCGGCCTTTCGCCCGTGCTTGAATTATCCCGGATCACCCTCGCCCGGCAGGTGACGTCGGACGACGGCGTGCTGCCGCCGGGTGCCCAGGGTACGGTGGTGCACACCTACAGGGATGGCCGTGCCTACGAGGTGGAATTCACGGAACCCTTCCCCACGGTCGCAACGGTTGAGGCAACCGATATCGCCGCATGACCAACGCGGCGCGTCTGCCCAACGCGGGGCGCGCTGTGGTCGATGTCCGCAAGATCAGGGATTTCATTCTCAATCCGGATCACCTCGACAACAAAGGTCGAGCCGACTTCTTCTTCCGGTTCGGCTTCAGCCGCGATAACCGGCGAGAACTCCGGGTCGCGCTGACGGCGCACGCAATGAGTAATCCAGTGGTCGCCTTGACGAATACCGGCCACGGGCGCCGTTACCGCCTGCAATGCTCGGTGCCGAGCCCCGATGGGCGAAATCCCTGCATCACCGCGGTCTGGATCAGCAACTCGCTGGAGGAGACGCCCAGGCTGGTCACTGCCTTCCCGGGCCCGCGGCCGCGCCAGGGCGAACCCTGATTCTTTGCAAGGATGAATTACCGCCACGCCTACCACGCCGGAAATTTCGGCGAGTGCCTCAAGCACTCTTTGCTGGTGTGGGTCGTGCGGGCGCTACAACGCAAGCCAACGCCGTTATTCGTGTTGGACACTCACGCCGGGCCCGGCTTCACAGACGTTTCCGGCGAACCCGCCACCCGTACCGGCGAGTGGCGTCAGGGAATCGAAAGACTGCTGAGTGAGTCTCCGACGCCTCTGGCCGAGTATCTTAGCCTCGTGCGGACGCTCGGGCTCTATCCCGGATCACCCGCGCTGATCCGGGCGCTGCTGCGGTCGGGCGACCGGATGGCATGTTGCGAACTGCACCCCGAGGACCACGCCGTGCTCAGGCAGCGCTTCACGCATGATCCGCAGGTGGCGGTGCACCGACGCGACGGCTGGGAAGCGCTCGGCGCTCTGTTGCCACCGCCGGAGCGCCGCGGCCTGATCCTTATCGATCCCCCGTACGAGCAGCCGGAGGAGTTCGATCGGCTCGTCGCCGGCCTGCGGACGGCACATGTGCGCTTCCGTACGGGCGTCTTCGCCGCTTGGTATCCGATCAAGCACCGGCATCCGGTTCGCAGGTTCCATACTGCGCTGCAGGAGACCGGAATACGCGACATTATCGCCGCCGAGCTTTGCCTGCGCGAGCCCCTCGACCCGGCGCGCCTCAATGGCTGCGGCATGCTGGTGATCAACCCGCCTTACCGGTTCGAGGCAGAGATGCCCGCCGTTCTCGCCGCACTCTTAGCCCGGCTGGGGGACGGGGAGCCGGGGGCGGGAACCGCGCTGGTTCGGCTCGCCGGTGAATAGCGTTGCGGTGATCGGCGCCGGCGCCTGGGGCACGGCACTGGCGATCCAAGCTGCCCGGGCGGGGAGGCAGATCACACTCTGGGCACGCGATCCCGCCCGTGCCGCAGCCATCGCGGGCAGTCGGGAGAACCCGCGCCTGCCCGGGGCCTCACTGCCTGCCGCCGTCCACGTCACAGCCGAGATGCCCGACCAAGCGGATGCTTTCCTGCTCGCCGTCCCGCTTCAGCATCTCCGCACCACAGTCGCCGGCCTGCCCGGACCCCTCGTGTGCTGCGCCAAGGGCATCGAGGCCCACACCTTGCGGCTCCCACTGGAAATCCTCGCGGAGCTGCACCCGGACGCGCCGACCGCTGTCCTAACCGGCCCAAACTTCGCGCGGGAGATCGCCGAGGGTCAGCCCGCGGCCACCGTGGTCGCCGCCGCGGACCCCGCCCTACGGTCCGCCATCGCGGACCTGCTCGCCACCCCGACCTTCCGCGTCTATGGCAACGACGACCCGGTCGGAGCCCAATTAGGCGGCGCGGCGAAGAACGTCATAGCCATTGCCGCCGGCGCGGTGATCGGCGCCGGCCTCGGCGAGAATGCACGCGCGGGGATGATCACCCGCGGCCTTGCCGAACTGGCCCGGCTCGCCGTGGCCCTCGGCGGACGGGCGGAGACAGTCATGGGCCTCTCCGGCCTCGGCGACCTCGTGTTGACCTGCACCAGCCCGCAGAGCCGAAACTACAGCCTGGGCTTCGCGCTCGGACAAGGACGGGCCCTCTCCGATATCCTCGCGGGGCGAACCGAGGTGACCGAGGGCGTGGCCACCGCCCCGGCTCTCGTGGCACGCGCCGGATCGCTGGATCTGCCGATCTGTCGTGCAGTGGCCGGCTTGGTCGAAAGCCGCTTCACGCTGGGCGAAGCGATCGAGAGCCTGCTCGCGAGACCACGGCGAGACGAATAGGACAGGGCGGAGCTTGCGCCAACTCGGAGACTTATGGCAGATTGAAGCTTCTGGCAAATTCCCGGATGGTTGAACGGCGCTAGTGGGCCACGATCAGGTAACGATACGCATTGCCGAAAATGGCAGGATGAGTATTCCGGCAAAACATCGCCGGCTTCTAGGCGTCGAAACTGGCGGTCTGCTCGTCGCCGATATCGAAGATGGCGCGCTACGCCTGCGTCCCATCCGCGAGGTGCTGGCCTCATTGCAGGCCAAGGTGCGGCAATATATCCCGCCTGGGACCAATCTGGTGGAGTCGTTCATCGCCGAGCGGCGAGCGGAGGCGGCGCGTGAAGAAAACGAAGGATGATCCTCGATGCCTCGGCCCTCTTGGCCCTCCTCAACCAGGAGCCGGGCCAGGACATCGTTGCCGAGGCAATCGCCGCCGGTGCGGGAATCTGCACGGTTAATATCGCAGAGGCCGCAACGGCGTTGATCCGTGCCGGTCTTCCGTCCGAAGAGGCCTATTCGCTCATCGAGCCCCTGCCGGTCACCGTGCACACCGCGGATCTGCCGCTAGCGCTGGCCGCGGCCGGGCTGCAAGAGCTCAATAAACGATTCGGCCTGTCGCTCGGTGACCGATTTTGCCTTGCCCTGGCCGGGCGTGAGAGCCAGCCCGCACTGACCGGCGACCGAGCCTGGCTGCCGGCCGGTGCGCTTCTTGGGATCGAGGTGCGGCTGATCCGCTGATCCATGCTCCGCGGCATCATCACCGTTGGCGGCTGGACCATGGCGAGCCGGGTACTCGGCTTCGCCCGCGACATGCTGATTGCCGCCTTGCTCGGCGCCGGGCCGGTCGCGGATGCGTTCTTCGTCGCGCTGAAGCTGCCGAACCTGTTCCGCCGCTTGTTCGGCGAAGGCGCCTTCAACGCCGCGTTCGTGCCCGCTTTCACCGGCCTTCTGGCCGCGGAAGGGCCATCCGCCGCGCATCGCTTCGCTGAGGAAGCCTTTGCCGTCATGACGTTCTGGCTCGGCCTGCTGACCATCGCCGGCGAGATCTTCATGCCGCAGATGATGATGGTGCTGGCCCCGGGCTTCGCTGCCATCCCGGCCAAGTTCGCCCTCGCCGTCACACTGTCGCGGATCACCTTCCCTTATCTGATCCTGATCTGCCTCGCCGCGCTGGTTTCGGGCGTGCTGAACGGGCTCGACCGGTTCACCGCCGCTTCGGCGTCCTACGTGCTGTTCAACGTCGTTTCGATCGCGTTCATGATCGAACTGGCCCCCTATGTGCCGACCGTGGGTCATGCGCTGTCTTGGGGAGTGACCGCCTCCGGCGTCGTCCAACTCGCACTGCTGCTGATCGCGGTGAAACGCGCCGGCATGGGCCTGCGCCTGCCCTGGCCGCGCATGACGCCGCAGATGCGCGTGCTGCTGCGGCGTATGGCGCCGGGCCTGATCGGCGCCGGCGTGACGCAGCTCAATCTCGCGGTCGATGTCATCATCGCCAGTCTGCTGCCCGCCGGCACGGTCTCGGTGCTGTATTACGCTGATCGCGTGCAGCAGCTTCCGCTGGGGGTGATCGGCACGGCGGTCGGTACGGCACTCCTTCCTTTGTTGTCGCGCCAGGTGCGAGCGGGGGACGCTCCGGGCGCGCATGTCACGCTCAACCGCGCGATCGAGTATGCGCTGATCCTGACCTTGCCGGCGGCGCTCGCGCTGATCGTCCTGGCTTGGCCGATCATCTGGGTCCTGTTCGGCCATGGCCGGTTCAGCGCCACGGATGCGCGACTGTCCGCCGAGGCCCTCACCGCGTATGCGGTCGGCTTGCCGGCCTTCGTTCTGGTGAAGGTCCTGGCGCCCGGTTTTTTCGCCCGAGCCGATACCGCGACGCCGGTGAAGATCGGCGTCGCCGCCGTGGCGCTGAACCTCGCGCTCAATCTCGCCTTCATGCGCCCGCTGCAATCGACCGGGCCGGCCTTGGCGACCAGCCTGGCCGCGATCTTCAACATGGCCGCGCTCGGCGTGATGCTGGCCCGCCGGGGACAGCTTCGGATCGACGCCAACTTGCTGTCCCGCGGCGGACGCATGCTGGCCGCTTCGGCCGTGATGGCCCTGGTCCTGGCGGCGTTAGGACACGCATTGTTTGCCCGGCCGCCGGCCGGAGCGGCGAAACTGCTGGCGCTGTTCGTGCTGATCGGAGCGGGGCTGCTGACCTATGGCAGCGCCCTGCAACTGTTCGGCGCCTACGACCTGCGGGAAGCACGGTACCAATTGGCGGCGCGCGCTCTCCGACGCCCCCGGAGCTGATAGTTACACCCTGCCCGGCTTGCAGCCGGACAGGCGATCAGCCATCAACGCGGCCGAGTTCACGGACTGGTCCTATGCCTCTTATCTTTTCCGGCGTGCAGCCGAGCGGCGGCGCCACCCTCGGCAACTATCTCGGCGCCTTCCGCAACTGGGTCGGCCTGCAATCCGATTACGACTGCATCTGGTGCGTGGTCGATATGCACGCCATCACGGCGTGGCAGGATCCCATCGAGCTCACCCGCCAGACGCGCGAAATGGCGGCGGTGCTGATCGGCTGCGGCATCGATCCGCGCCGCCACATCCTGTTCGTGCAGTCGCATGTACGGGCGCACGCTCAGCTCGCCTGGATCTTCAACTGCGTCGCACGGCTGGGCTGGCTCAACCGGATGACGCAATTCAAAGACAAGGCGGGCAAGGACCGGGAGAACGCCTCCGCCGGGCTTTATGTGTATCCCAATCTGATGGCGGCCGACGTGCTCGCCTATCACGCCACCCACGTGCCGGTCGGCGAGGACCAGCGCCAGCATCTGGAACTGGCCAACGACATCGCGCAGAAATTCAACCACGACTATGGCGTGGACTTTTTCCAGACCATCCATGCGCTGATTCTGGGCCCTGCCGCGCGCGTCATGAGCCTGCGCGACGGCACAAAGAAAATGTCGAAATCCGATCCGTCCGACCAGAGCCGGATCAACCTGAACGACGACGCCGACACCATCGCTCTGAAGATTCGCCGGGCCAAGACCGATCCGGAGCCGCTGCCCGCGGAGCCGGCCGGCTTGGATAAGCGGCCAGAGGCCCGCAACCTGGTCGGGATTTACGCTGCGCTGGCCGGCACCGATCATGCCGGGGTGCTGCGGGAGCATGGCGGCAAGGGTTTCGGCGCCTTCAAAGAAGCGTTGTCGGCCCTGCTCATCGAAACGCTGGGCCCGATCGCGCGCGAGACCGACCGGCTGTTGGCCGATCCGGCGCAGATCGACGCCCTGCTGCGCGAGGGCGCGGCTCGCGCCGCGGCGATCGCCGATCCTATTGTGGCCGAGGCCGAGCGGCTGGTCGGCTTCCTGCCACCGTAAGGGTCAGGCAGCAGGCCGCAGCTTCAGGCCCATGCGCTCGATCGCCCGCAGCGCCCCGCGTTCCGAACTGTCGCAGAACGAGATCGCGACGCCGCCGGCCCCGGCGCGCGCCGTACGGCCGATGCGATGGACATAGCTCTCCGGTTCGACCGGCAGATCGAAGTTGATCACGTGGGAGATGTCCTTCACGTCGATCCCGCGCGAGGCGATGTCGGTGGCGACCAGCACCCGCGCGCGGCCCGAGCGGAACCGGTCGAGCGACTTCTCTCGCGCTGCCTGGCTCTTGTTGCCGTGCAGTGCCTCGGCTGAAACCCGGGCGGCCTCCAGGTGCTCGCAGACCCGGTTGGCGCCCCGCTTGGTCCGGGTGAAGACGATCACCCGCGCAAACCGGGGATCCTCCAACAGCCGGGTCAGCAGCGCCCGTTTGCGATCGGCCGGCACGAGATGCACGTACTGCTCGATCTTCTCGGGCGTGCGGATCTCCGGGGTGATCTCGATGCGTTTCGGCGCGCGCAGGAACGCGTTTGCGAGCCGCTCTACCTCGGGCGGCATGGTCGCCGAGAACAACAGCGACTGGCGCTCGGCCGGTAATGCAGCGACGATATGCCGGATATCGCGAATGAAGCCGAGATCAAGCATCCGGTCGGCTTCGTCGAGAACGAAATGCGTCACGCCATGCAACCGCAAATGCTGCGTGCCCATGAGATCGCGAATACGGCCAGGCGTGCCGACGACAATATCGGGGCCACGCCGCATTCGCTCCTCCTGCGGACGGCGGCCGACGCCGCCCAGGATCACGGCGGTGGATAGCCGCAGCCTGGCGCCGAAGGCACGGATCGCCGCCTCGATCTGCAAGGCCAGCTCCCGAGTCGGCGCCAGGATCAGCGCGCGTGTGCCGAAGGCGCCAGCGCGCATGGGCCGTGCCGCAAGGTGCTGCAGGATCGGCAATGCGAAGGCCGCGGTCTTGCCGGTGCCGGTCTGGGCGATGCCGAGCAGGTCATGACCCGCCAGCAACGGGGGGATCGCGCCCGCCTGAATTGGCGTGGGCGTATGGAAATTCTGTGTATGGAGCGCACGCAGGAGCGGCTCGGCAAGGCCGAGTGCCGCGAAGGTTGAGGAACTCAAGTGAAAGGATCTCCGGCGCCGCCGAAGCGGCAGGCGCCTTTTTTCCGCCGACCTCGCGTAACCACGGCGGCAGACAGGTTTCGAACCGATATGTCCAGGAAAGGAACAGCCGCAGAGCGGCGAGCGCCAATTACGCGTCCACGAACGTCACGCCGCCTATGTCGGCGCTACGGGGCGGGATGGCAAGGGCCGTTTTCGGGAGACCCCGGCGATAGCCGGTAGAGCACGTGACGCCGGAGGGGATGGCCGGGGGAAAGCTTCGGATGGTCGAAATCATCGGCCGGGTCACGGCGCATGCCGAGCCGTTCCATGACCGCGCGGGAGCGAAGGTTTTGCTGGGCGGTGAAGGAGACGATTTCGCGCAACCCCAGCGGGCCGAAGCCATGGGCCAGGGCGGCGTGGGCGGCCTCGGTCGCATAGCCGCGGCCCCAGTGCGCGTGAGCGAGGCGCCAGCCGATCTCGACGCAGGGGGTGAATGAGGTTTCGAAGCCGGGGATGGCCAGGCCGACAAAGCCGATGAAAGGTGTGTCCGCGGCTTCCACCACCCAAAGGCCGAAACCATGGCGCGCGAAATGGCCGCGGATAAGCGAACCAGAGCCTCGGTCTCGGCGAATGTGAGGCGCATGGGGAAGAACTCCATCACGCGCGGATCGTCGTTCAGGGCGGCAAAGGCCGGAATGTCGTCGTCCCGCCATTCGCGCAGGCGCAGGCGCGGCGTCGTTAGCGTGATCGGCATGGGGCTTGATTGCAGCAGAGATGCCGTCGGGCAAGTTCGGCCTGCACCGAACTTTGTTGCCATCGATCTCCGGCATCGCCGAGCCGATATCAGCGGCTTCCGAACATTTGGAGCGGATCATGGCCCCGAAACTCGATTCCCGCGAGGAGCATGTTCTCATCCCCGGCCCTCTCGCCGGATTGCGGCTGTTCCTGCGCTATCTGCCACCGCGACGCGAATACCCGGAAACGAAAGTGGCGCTTTATGTCCATGGCGGCACGTTCCCCTCTGCCCTCTCGATCGCGCATCGGTTTGACGGGTGGTCCTGGCGGGATTCCCTCTGTGCGGCGGGATTTCACACCTGGGGCCTGGATTTCCACGGCTTCGGAGACCTCTCCGATCCGTACCCGGAGATGGCCGAACCAGCCGAACGTCACGGCCCGCTCGGTCGCGTTGCAGATGCGAGCCGGCAGCTCGAATGCGCGGTTCGTTATATCAGCAACCATCATCGCGGCGCGCCCGTATCGTTGATTGCGCATTCCTGGGGCTCGATGGTTGCCGGTCACTTTGCCGGGCGCTGTCCGGAGCTGGTCGAGCGAATTGTTACGTTCGGCGCTATCGCACGCCGGGCGAGCGGCGGCGAGCGCCAGCATTTGCCGGCATGGCGCCTGATCTCGCTGCAGGACCAATGGACCCGCTTCGTCGCCGATGCGCCGGCCGGCGAACCGCCGGTGTTGTCACGAGAGCATTTCACCGATTGGGGCGAGCGCTATCTCGACTGCGAGAAGTCGAGCCGCGACCGCTCGCCGCCCGCGGTGAAGGTGCCGGCCGGCGCCTTCCAGGACATCTTCGACGCCTGGGCCGGCGACTTCCCGTACGATCCGGGGTTGATCCGCGCACCGGTCGCGCTCATTCGCGGCGAGTGGGACAGCTACTGCACCGATGCCGATGCGCGGTGGCTGTTCGACGCTCTAGGCGCGGCGGCGATGCGCCGCGACATCAAGATCGGCCGGGCGACGCATCTGATGCATCTGGAGCAGGCGCGCCGTGCCCTCTATCGGGAGACCGAGACCTTCCTCATGGGCGGGGACTGACGCGCGGCTCCAATCCCGTGTACCAAGCTACCGGGGGCTGATTTGGAGTATGCAGATGCATCGAAGAACCCTGCTTGCCTCAGCCGCTTGGCTCGGCTTCAGCCGCGGCGCACCAGCCGCATACGGGCCGGTGGTCCTGGAACTGTTCACCTCCCAAGGCTGTTCGGATTGCCCGCCGGCGGACGCGCTGCTCGGGCAATTGGCACAGCGCCCGGGCGTCGTCGCGCTGGCCTGGCATGTGGATTACTGGGACAGGCTGGGTTGGCGTGATCCCTACGCGTCGCGCCTGTCCACCGACCGTCAGCGCGCCTATGCGGCGCGGCTGGGATCGGAGGTCTTCACCCCTGCTCTCGTTGTCAACGGGACGAGCATGATGGTCGGCTCCGACCGGCCGGGGATCGAGCGAGCGATCGCGCACGCCCCGTCGCTGCCCGTGCCCTTGGTTGCAACAGAAACAGGCGTGCATGTGGGCCAGGCCAGCGGGCGCGTGATGGCGGTCCTTGCCGTGTATCTGCCGATGGCAGAAACGCGGGTCGGCGCCGGCGAAAACGGCGGGCGGCAGTTGCGCGAATTCCGTCTGGTGCGCGAGGCGCGAGTTCCTGGCGCAGTGGGACGGCGCGCCGCAGGACCTTGTGGTACCGCCGGCGCCGGCAGGCCACGGCCGGGTCGTGCTGTTGCAGGACGATGCATTGCGGGTGGTCGGCGCCGCCGATATGGCGCCCGTAGCATAACGCTCGCGCCACCGCTGCCTACATCACCAAAGTATCGGCGACCGCCCATGAGACCTGTATCGTATCCCCGGCAGCATAAATCTGCGATCCGGAGCGATGCTGCTCTTTCGCCGTGATCGTTGTTCCATCGGCAGCCCGCAGCACGTAACGCAGAGTATCGCCGGCGAATGCAACCTGCTGTATGACTGCGGTAAGCGTGTTGAACGACCCGCCGCATTCGCCTCTCGGACCGAGAGAAATCTTCTCGGGCCGCACCATCAGGCTTGTTCCGTTCCTGGTTCCAGCCCCGTGCAACCATGCACCCGCTTTGTGCAGTATGGCTTCTCCGTTTCTATACTCAAGCTGCCCGTCCAGGAAGTTGCTCTCGCCCACAAAGGATGCAACGAACCGATTTACCGGGCGATCGTAAACATCTCCGGGTGTACCAAGCTGCTCGATGCAGCCGTGATTCATCACTGCAACCCGGTCCGACATGATCAACGCCTCATGCTGATCGTGCGTCACGTAAACAAAAGTGATACCAAGCGTCGCGTGCAGGCGCTTTATCTCGAACTGCATCTCCTCGCGGAGCTTCTTGTCAAGGGCCGAAAGCGGCTCGTCCATCAGCAGGACGCGCGGGCGAAAAATCACCGCGCGCGCAATCGCCACCCGTTGCTGCTGCCCGCCTGAGAGCTGGCGCGGGTAACGGCCTTCCAACCCTGCCATGCGCACCAGTTCCAGGGTTTCCCCCACACGCGAGCGGATGTCGCGGCGGCTGACACCCCGCTGCCGCAGGGCAAAGCCGATATTCTCTTCCACCGTCATGTGAGGAAACAAGGCGTAGTTCTGAAACACCACGCCGATATTTCGCCGAAACGGCGGTATCCGGGAGATTGGCTGGCCGTCGAGGAATATTTCTCCGGCATCGGGGATTTCGAAGCCAGCCAGCAGCATCAGGCATGTCGTTTTGCCGGAACCGCTGGGGCCCAGGAAGGTGATGAATTCGCCTCGCTCCACGGCAAGGCTGATCCCGGCGGCAGCGTCCACGGAACCGAACCGTTTGTGAACACGGTCGAACAGAACAGCGGCCCCGGCCCGGACCGCCGGCTCCGTCTTTCCTTCACGTGCAGCACGATCGAGCATCAACTCATACTACCGGCACGACTGTGCCAACGGAAAGAGGCCTTGTCTCCAGGACGGAACCTGCCATGCTCGCTCGCGCGGTTTCGGGCGGAGCGGCCGAAGGTGCCTGGCGAAACTGTCCTGGTGATAGCGAAGGATCGCCGCGCTGAACGGTACGCGTGGCGATTGCCGTACGTCGCCCTGGTTGCGCCGCTGCTGCTTTATCTTCTGGCCCTCTACGCCATTCCGGTCGTGGGCATGATGTTGCGCAGCGTTGCCGAACCGCATTGGACGACCGCGAATTTCGCCGAACTCGCCACCGACCCGGTCTTCCTGCTGGTGCTGTGGATCACCGTCCGCATCAGCCTCGTCGTCAGCGTGGCGACTCTGCTGCTCGGCTACCCGGTCGCGTATTTGTTGGCGCGTCTTCCGCCGGCGCGCGGAAACCTGCTGCTGATACTGGTGCTCGTGCCATTCTGGAGCAGCATCTTGGTCCGCAGTTATGCCTGGATGGTGCTGCTCGGGCGCGACGGCATCATTAACCAGCTTCTGCTCTGGATGGGCGCCATCGGGGCGCCGCTTCGCCTGCTCTATACCAGCTTCGCCGTCTATATCGCCATGGTGCATGTGCTTTTGCCGTTCATGATCCTGCCGCTCTACGCCGTGCTGCGCGGGATCGACGGCAACCTGTTGCGTGCAGCGGCCAGCCTTGGCGCGCGCCCCTCGGCGGCGTTCCGGCAAATCGTGCTTCCGCTAAGCGTTCCGGGGATTTCCGCCGGATGTCTGCTGGTCTTCATCCTCTCGCTAGGCTTCTACATCACCCCGGCGCTGGTCGGCGGACCACGCGATCTCATGATGGCCGTGCTGATCCAGCAGCAGATCGACCAACTTAACTGGCCGCTGGGGTCCGCCTTGTCGGTGGTCCTGCTCGTCGCGGCCCTCGGCACGTTCGCCGTCTTCACCCGGGTGTTGCAGGTCGAGCAAACTTTTGGACGGGCGCGAGCATGAGCGCGCATCGCCAGCGCAGCGTCGGTTTGCCCGTGCTGGTCCTGGCATCGATTGTGCTGTTCTACCTGATCTTCCCGATCTTCGTGATCATCCCGGTCTCATTCTCCGCCGCCAAATACCTGACGTTTCCGCCGCCCGGCCTGTCACTCCGGTGGTACGCCAATTTCTTCGGCCGCCCGGACTGGCGGTCCGCGGCCTGGTTGAGCATCTGGGTCGCCTGCAGCGTTACCCTGCTGGCGTGCGCGCTCGGCACTCCTGCCGCGTTCGGTCTGGTGCGCGGCCGGTTTCGGGGCAAGCGGATGATCAATGCGTTCCTCCTATCCCCGCTTATCGTGCCCGGGATCATCGTTGCGGTCGGCATCTATTTCGTCTATGCACGCCTGGGGTTGATCGGTCGGCCGTACGGCTTGGTCCTGGCCCACACCTGTCTCGCGGTGCCGTTCGTGGTGATCAACGTGTCCGCAGCACTCTATGGCTTCGATGACCGGCTCGAGCATGCCGCGGAGAGCCTCGGCGCGACACCCTGGGCCACGTTCTGGCAAGTGACGTTTCCGCTGATCCGACCGGGAATTTTTGCCGGCGCGGTTTTCGCCTTCATCACCTCATTCGACGAATTGCTGGTCGCCCTCTTCGTCTCGGGCAGCACGGCTGTCACGCTGCCGCGCCTGATGTGGCAGGAACTGCGCGAGGACATCGACCCGACAATCGCGGCGGCGTCCTCGTTGCTGATCGTCCTGACCACATCCCTGCTCGTGTCGGTGGAACTGCTTCGGCGACGCAGTGAGCGCCTGCGCTCGCGCTGAACATCGCAATATGGAGGAACCGATGGAACAAGACCGCAAATTCGCCGACCTGATCGCCAGTCTGGCAGCGCAGCCGCCGCATATCGCCGATTTTCGCCGCCGGCAGCTTATCACAGCCGCGGCCCGCTTCGGTCTCGGCGCAACGGCGATGGCCGCACTCACGCGCGGTCTTGCCTTCAACCCGAGTTTCGCCGCCGATCAACCAGCGCTGCCGGCGATCACCTCCGTTCCCGACAACCTCAAGGGCAGCGGCGAGGTCCGTGTTTGCTCCTGGGGCGGCGCGCTGCAGGATGCCCAGCGCAAGGCGTATTTCCAGCCGTTCCAGCAGCTATGCGGGATAAAGGTGATCGAGTTCCTCCGGCCCGGATGTGGCCAAGGTGAAGGCCATGGTCGATACCGGCAACGTCGAATACGATGTGGGCGAGTTCGACCGGGCCGACGTCATCAATCTGGAAAAGAAGGGAAGCTATTGGGAGCCGATCGACTACAGCCTGGTCGATACCGCGAACATCAGTCCGGATTTCCGCTACAAATATTCGCTCGACATGCTGCCCTATGCGGAAATCATGGCCTTCCGCACAGATGTGTTCAAGAACAACAAGCCGAACGGGTGGCGCGACATGTGGGACGTTACAAAGTTCCCCGGCCCGCGCACACTCACCGGAGGAACCGGAGGTCTGTTGCCGGAGCTTGAGTTCGCCGAAATGGCGACCGGCACGCCAATGGATAAGATTTATCCCATCAACATCGATGCGGCCTATGACAGCCTCTCCCACATCAAGCCGGCCGTCGTGAAGTGGTGGACAGCCGGAGCCATGCCCGCCCAGATGCTGGCCGATAAGGAGGTGGTGCTGGCGACAGCCTGGAACGGCCGTATCGATGCCATCCAGCGCAGCGGATCGCCGGTGGAGATCGCCTGGAGCCAAGGGGCGCTGAAGAACGATGCATGGGCCGTGCCGAAGGGGGCCAAAAACGCCGAGAACGCGATGAAGTTCACCGCCTTCATCACGCTCCCGGTTACGCAGGCGCGGCTTTCGCTGCTGATCCCCTACGGGTTCGTCAACAGCGCCGCGGCGAAATATCTGTCGCCTGAGCGTTTGAAGGTGTTGCCGACGGCGCCCTCGGTCCGCGATGAGCTATTCGTCTTCAACTCGCAATGGTGGGCCGACAATCGCGACGCAGTAGCGCGCAAGTGGTCGAGCTGGATCCTGAGCTGACGCTTTATACCAAGCGTCAACAGCTCGAACTCATGAGACCGTGTCATTGCGAGCGTAGCGAAGCAATCCAGCGTGCGGCATTGGATCGCTTCGCTCCGCTCGCGATGACGTTTGCGGCGCGGTGTGTCAATCTTTTCGATGACTGAAGCGAAACGACCTGGCAATCAGGCTTTATTGCCCGAGTAGCAGCCGCAGCCCGTAGGCAACAGCGCTAAAGGCAAAAAGCGCGCCTGCGTACAGCAGCACGAACCACAACAGTCGCCGCGCCATCAATGATAATGCTCGCCGGCGCGCACTTTGCCGCGGAACACCCAGTAGGCAAGGCTGGTGTAGCCGATTATGATCGGGATCAGGATCGCCGCGCCGATCAGCAGAAACAGTTGCGAGGCGGGCGGTGCGGCAGCATCCCAGACCGTGATCGAGGGCGGCACGATCATCGGCCAGATGCTGATGCCCAGTCCCGCGTAGCACAGCACGAACCAGGCCTGCGCGCAGAGGAAGGGCACGATATCGCTGCTATCGACCGTGCGCCAGAACACCCAGGCCACCAGTACCACGAGGATCGGCACCGGGGCGGTGAGCAGGATGCGCGGGAAGCTGAACCAGTGGTGCCAGTAAACATCATTCAGGAAAGGCGTCCACAGGCTGACGATGATGATCAGGGCCAGCATTGCCAGGCCCAGGATGCGCGCGTAGCCGCGGGCCGAGTGCTGCAGCCGGCCTTCTGTCCGGTGGATGAGCCAGCACGCGCCCTGCAGGGCGTGTCCCAACACCAGGGCGATCCCGCACAGCACGGAAAAGGCGGTCAGCCAGTCCACCCATCCGCCGGCATACTCCCGGTTCACCACGTGAATGCCCTGCAGCAGACCGCCCAGCGTGATGCCCTGGCAGAAGGTGGCGACGGCGGAGCCCAGCATCATCGCATTGTCCCAGGCGCGGCGTCCGCCGGGTGTCGCCGCGCGAAACCGGAACTCGAACGCCACGCCGCGGAACACCAGGGCCAGCAGCATGCCGATGATGCTCGGATACAGCGCCGGCATGATGGTGGCGTAGGCGAGCGGGAACACGGCAAACAGCCCGCCGCCGCCGAGCACGAGCCAGGTCTGGTTGCCGTCCCACACCGGGGCGATGGTATTGACCATCACGTCGCGATCTTCCTCGCCGTGCTCCAAGGCGAACAGTATGCCGACGCCAAGGTCGAAGCCGTCGAGAAGGGTGTAGGCGAGCACCGCTACCGCGATCAGCCCGGCCCAGACGATGGGAAGCCAGAATGCCATCGCCCTAATCCCCCGAGACCGGATGCGGTCCGGCCGGATGCGGTCCGGGCTGCAATGCCGGCGCCGGCGTGATGCCGGCGGACCGCACCGGCACACCGGGCCTGGGCCCTGGTTCGCCGGCGGTGGGCGGGCGCCGCATCTGGTTCAACATGTAGGTAAATCCGGCGCCGAAGATGAGGAAATACACCACGGCGAAAGCGGCGAGCGAGGTCGCCACGCCGGGCAAAGCAATCGGCGACGCACTGTCCGCCGTACGCAGCAGACCGAACACGGTGAAAGGCTGGCGCCCCACCTCCGTCGTCGTCCAACCTGCCAGCACGGCGATGAAGCCGGTCGGTCCCATCGCGATCGCGGCCCATAACAGCAACGGCGTGTCATAGAAACGGCGGCGAATGCGCTGCACGACACTCCACCAGCCGACCGCGACCATCAACAGCCCGAGCCCCACCATGACGCGGAACGACCAGAACACGTACGGCGACGGCGGCCAGTCCTGGCGCGGGAAGGATTTCAGCCCCTGCACCGCGCCATCCCAGCTATGCGTCACGATCAGCGCGCCGAGATGCGGGATTTCCACTGCCCATTTGGTGCGCGCGGCATCCAGATCGGGCATGCCGAAAAGGATCAGCGGCGTCCCCGGCACGGTATCGAAGTCGCCCTCGATTGCGGCGATCTTGGCAGGTTGATACTCACGCGTGTTGAGGCCCTGCTGATCGCCGGCGACGATCTGGATCGGCACGACGATCGCCGCCATCCACATCGCCATGCTGAACATCAGCCGCGCCGGCTGGCTTTGCCGGTCGCGCAGCAGGTGCCATGCGCCGACCGCGCCGACGACGAACGCCACCGACACGTAGGAGGCCAGCACCATGTGCACGAAACGGTACGGGAATGACGGGTTGAAAATAATCTCCCACCAATTGGCGGGCATAAACCGGCCATCCGGCGTCAGCGTGTAGCCGGCAGGCGTCTGCATCCAGGAATTCGCCGACAGGATCCAGAATGCGCTCATCAGCGTGCCGATGGCGACAAAGAGCGTAGCGGCGAAGTGCAACCCCCGCCCGACGCGCTTCATGCCGAACAGCATCACGCCGAGGAAGCCTGCTTCGAGAAAGAACGCCGTCAGCACCTCGTATCCGAGCAGCGGTCCAAGCACGGGCGCTGTTTTGTCGGCGAAGCGTGACCAGTTGGTGCCGAATTCGTACGACATCACCAGGCCGGAGACGACGCCCATGGCGAAGCCGACCGCGAAGATACGCAGCCAGTAATTGAAAACGTCGAGATAAACTTGGCGGCCGGTGATCAGCCACAACGCCTCCAGCACGGCGAGATAGCTCGCCAGGCCGATTGAGAAGGCCGGCAGAACGATATGAAAACCGACAGTAAAGGCGAACTGCGCCCGGGCCAGGACGATGGCATCCGACACCGACTATCTCCCCCGCCGCGGTTTTGTGCGACTGACGAGACATAACGGGTATATGGAGAAAGTCACGCCACCGCGTGCAGGCGGCCCGGCTGAACTCGGGTGACGCTCCGAACCCCGACGATCTGGCGCAGAGTGCCTTCGACCAGCGGCATGACTTCGACGGGGATCGCCTCCAGTGCGATCTCGACATGCAGGACCCGACCGCTGCGGTGCGACCACATGCGGTCGGGAAGCAGGCCGCGCTTGGCAAACGGTTGCAGCAGGCGGGGCAACAGGGCGGGATCAGCATCCGCATCGAGGACGAAGCGGACGGGCGGATCAGCCGGTGCGGCTGGGTTCATCATGAAACGGAAACTCCGGACAGGTCGCGCGAGGAGTTGGCGTCCCGGCTGCTGGGCTCCCATCGCGCAGGCGCGATGGGGACCCGTCAGGCAGCCGGGCGGATAATTCGCGTGCCGATGGTCCGGAAGCTCATGCATCGCATATTAGAAGCATACGGCGCGCGATGCAAAGGAGCGCTTGGGCCTTTCATCAGCTCATCGGACCGACCAGTCTTTACGGGCTCGGCCATTGCAGCGCCGGCAGCTTCGCCAACGGTATGCCGTGGACTGACAGCAAACGGTCACGTACGCCGAACGGCACCTGCACCTCGGATGGACCGCCGCCGGGCGGCGTCTCGGCCAGCAGGGACAACACCGCTTTGGCGGCCAGCGCCGCGTCGTTGCCAATCACGTGCCGCGCCGCCAGACCGTCCAGCAACTGGGCGTAACTGGTGATCACTGCCTGGCCGGTTGCGATCGGTTGCATCGCGGCATCGAGTGTAACCTGCGCACTGATCGAGGCGTCCAGCGGGCCCCAGCGCAACGCGAGTTGCCGCACCGACACCGCACCGCCCCCATCCCGCCAGGCTCTGGCATCGTCAGTGAGATCGCGCGGTGGCGGCAACGGACCTTCCAACGAGCCAGTAAACGCGACGTGCGCGATACGCGACCCAAGCGGCCAGTCCACGGCCGGCGGCAGGGCGATCGTCTGTGCCGACACCGTGGCATCAATGGCCGGCTGGGCTTTCGCGGCGGCGCTATCGAATGTGAGCAATGCCTGGATTACCCCGGCCGACATTTCGCCTCCGGCACGCAGTTGCTCGACCCGAAGTTCCACCCTCGAGCCCGCGGGGCGCAGCGGCAGCCGGAGCCGGGTGAGCGCCGCCGTATAGGGCCGCCCCACTCCGAGCGCCGAGCCGATCCGCTGCTCGCCTTCGGCCAGTACGTCGAGGGTTCCCGGGTGCAGCAGGGGCAGCACCAGGCGGACATCACCGGCACGCCAGTTCAATCCGCCGGGGACATAAGCCGCGCCGCCGGTGATCCGAAGCTCCGGCACCAGAAGGATGGCTCTAGCCGGCCAGCCCTCGAACGACAGGGGACCGTTGCTGAACCGCCAGACCGGCGCCTGCGCCTGAGTCCAGGCGGTAAATCCATCCGCCAGCTGCCGGCACGCGACATACCAGTAGGCCGTAACGCCGCCGCCGATCAGTACCAGCAGGATCACAAGGCTCGCCAGAAACCGCCGTCGCATTGCTAATCCTCGGCGAACCGCGCCTTACAGGAACCGTACTCGCGGAGACAACCGCCCCCGGAAGGGCCGTCTCCCGGCGTGAAACAGGTTGGAGCGGCAGCGCGCAACCGAGGCGCGAACCGCTGCAGATCGTCCCCATCCTCGTTACTGAGACGACGCGCGCCCCTCCGATCGACAAAAGTAGGGGTTTTCAGTTGCTTACTAGATTCTCTTGGAGCCCACTGGAAGCCTGGTCGGCGGGCAGCCCACAGAGTTGTCCACAGGGCGCACGCCCTCCCGAAATACCGCCTCCAGGTGCTTCGTCAGTGCTTCCCGCCCCATCGTGGGAGAAATTGGCGGTCGGACGGCAATGTGAATGGTCCCGGGGCACTTCCAGAACGCCCGCCTGCTCCAGTAAAGCCCGGAATCCGTGGCGACGGGCACCACCGGCAGGCGGGTACGAGCGGCCATGGCGGCGACACCGGGTTGCACCGGCAGCGGATGCCCTGGCGCCGCCCGCGTCCCCTCCGGGAAGATGACCATCTGCCGCCCCTCTCGCGCCGCGCGCTCCGCCTCCCGCACCAAATGGCGCAGGGCCGCCGGGCCGGCGGTACGATCCACCGCGATCTGTCCCGCCGGCCTGATCATGGCTCCGAACAACGGCACCCGGTGCAGTTCGCTTTTCAACACATAGCAGCAGCGCGGCAACAAGGTGAGCCAGACCAGAGTGTCGAAGGTGGACTGGTGCTGCGAAGCGATCAGCGCCGGCCCTTCACGCGGCAGGTATTCGCTGCCGTTCACCTCCAGCCGGATGCCGCAGATGACCCGTGCTCCGGCAAGAATGACGCGGGCCCACAGCATCGCCGTACCGAGGGTCCGTTCGGGCGTCGCCAGGCGGACGGCTGTGCCGTAGAGGCAAAGAAAGAATGTGACAATGAAGAAGTAGAGATTGAACAGCAGCGACCGCAGCAGCGTCATCCATGCGCGCCATGGCTTGCAGCGGCGGAAAGTCGAGGGCGCGGTCCGGGTTCGAACGCCGTCACGTCCACCCAGGCTGCGAGAAACTTCGTGTATTCTTCCGCCATCAGACGAAGCCCCGCCCAGGTGCCGAGGCCGTCGCCGCGCTGCATGCCGGGCGGCAGCACGGCATCCGGATAAAGCGTCACGCTCGGCAACGCGCGGCGCATTTCGGTCACCGCCCGAGGCATGTGGTAGAAAGCGGTCACCACGATCAGCGACCTTATGCCATAGGCTGCCGCCCAGGCGGCCGTCTCCTCGGCATTGCCGCGGGTCGATGCGGCGCCGCGCCCGAGCGTGACCCGATCGGCCAACGGGCGGGCATCCATTCCGGTTAGCCGCGCCAGGTCTTTCAGATTCGCCCCACCCCCGATCCCGGTGACGAGCAGCCGGTCGGCGCGTCCATCCACAAGCAGTTTGAGTGCCGCCTGTACACGGTCCTCGCCGCCGGTCAGAACAACGATCCCATTGGTCCGGGGCGGAACCGGCGTGGGCTGCGCCGCACGATGCACGAACGCGGCGAACCCGGCGACCCAGGCGATGACGAGGCCGAGCAGGGTTGCCGCCGCCAAACGCGTGAAGCGACGGCCGCCGTACAGGAGTCTCATGACAGGCGGCGCAACCAACGGCGGACCGTGATTTGGGCCGTTGCGAAGCCGATCGCGGCGGCGGCCAACGGCAGGCCGGGCAACAGCAGCCAGAGTGCGATGGGGAGGGACGCCAGAAAGCCCGGTTCGGCCGTCGGGCCGGCGCCGAACGGCGCGGCCAACCAAGCCAAGGTCAGCAGCACTGGCGTCGCGACGATCCCGCCCGCCAAGCCCCCGGCCGCTGCCAGCCTGGTCGCGCGCCCCGCAAAACGCGTCGCGATGTACCCGTCGGTGGCGCCCAGGCCGTGCACGATCTCGATCGCCTCGCGCCTGGCGGCGAGGCCCCCGCGCGTCGCCACGGCAATGACCGCGGCGGCTACGGCGGCAACAACCAGCAACGCCGTCGCCGCGCAGCCTTGCAGACTGCGCGCCAGGGCTGAAAGCCGGTCCGCCCAAACGCTCTCATTCTCCAGCAGTGTTCCGGGCGCGGCGGCCGTGATGCGGTCCGTCACCTGGTCGAGCGGCACGGCGGAATCCGTCAGCCTCACCGCGATCACCGCCGGCAGCGGCAGGTCGAAATCCTGCGGCTTGGCGCCGAGCCACGGCTCCAGGAGCTTGGCCAGCTCTGCGTCGGAAAGCGGACGGGCGCTCTCGACGCCCGGCGTGCCGCGCAGCAGGGTCAGCACGCGCTCTACCCGCGTGCGGTCGCCGGCGGCGTCTGTCGGCCGGGGCACCTGCACTGTGAGCGAAGCGCCGGCCCCTGTCTGCCAGAGATGAGCGAGGCTGGCCGCGCCCACCCAACCGGCCAGCGCCAAGGCAGCCAGGAAGGCCATCGCCGCGACCAGGAACGGCAGCATCCGGTCGGCGAGCGCGCGTCGCAAACCCAGTTCGTCGAAGCCCGATGGACGGAGCGGCTGGCGACGCGACATGCTTATGCCGTCTTCACCAGCCGGCCGTGCTCCAGCCGCAGCGCTGGCGCGGGATGACGGCCCACCAAGGCGTCGTTATGGGTGGCGACCACGACGGTGGTGCCCAGTCGGTTCATTTCCTTGAAGAGCTGCATCAACCGCTCGGCCTGCACCTCATCGAGGTTGCCGGTCGGCTCGTCCGCCAACAGCAGGCTCGGACGCACCACGACGGCGCGGGCGATCGCCGCCCGTTGCTGCTCGCCTCCCGAAAGTTCGGCCGGCCGCGCCTCGGTCCGCTTCGCCAGCCCTACCCAACGCAGCATCTCACCCACATCCGCACGGATCTGCCCTTCCGGCCGCCCGGCAATGCGCAGCGGCAAGGCGACATTGTCGAACACCGACAGATGCGCCAGCAGGCGAAAATCCTGGAACACCACCCCGATGCGCCGGCGCATCGCCGGAAGCGCCCGCCGCGAGAGGGTGCTGACGTCCGCGCCGAGAACGCCCAGGCTCCCGCGGGTCGGACGCGCGGCGAGATACATCAGGCGCAGCAGGCTGGTCTTGCCTGCGCCCGAGGGGCCGAGCAACCAACGGAAGACGCCCTCGGGCAGGACAAAGCTGAGGTCATGCAGCACCTCCGGGCCAAGCTGCTGCCCCGACTCTCTGTAGCTCAGACCAACGCCCTCGAATCGGACCATGGCCCCCATTTACCACATGTTTTCTTGCCATCCGCTTGCGGCACGCTACCAGTGGCTTTGCGACCAGGATTGCAACCGGCAGTCCGGTCCAGCACGATTGCGCACTGTCCCCGGATTCATCTCATGCGTATCGAGTGCCCGCACTGTGCCGCGGTTTATGACGTGCCTGAGGAGCGCCTGCAGGGGCGCAAGGCCGTGCGCTGCGCGCGCTGCGGCACGGAGTTCATTCCAGCGCAGGAAGTCGCCACGCCGGAAGAGTTGCGCTGGCCCGAGCCGGTGATCGAGACGGCGGCGCCCGAGGAAGATCTGTCCGAGGAATTGGTCGAAGCCGAGCCGCAGCGCAGAACGCCCTTGCCGCGGCACGAAATACCGTCCATCTCGGCGATGCAGCGGCTGGCACAATCTGCCTCGCCGCCGCCGCGCTCGACAGCGCCGGTGATCGCCTGGGCGGCGAGCCTGGTCTTCCTGGCGCTGCTGATCTGGGCAGCGGTGAACTGGCGGGCCGAGATCATGCAGGCCTGGCCGCCGAGCACGCGGGCCTATGCCGCACTCGGCCTCACGCGATAGGTGCACAAATGTATGTCCCTGGGAGTTTCCGCGAAGAGCGGATCGACGTTCTGCATGCGGCCATCCGACAGACCGGGCTCGCAACGCTGGTCACGCTCGGCAATGACGGACTGACCGCCAGCCACGTGCCGATGCTGCTGGACTCCGATCCGGGCCCGTACGGGACGCTGCACGGGCACCTGGCCCGCGCCAACCCGCAGTCGAAACCCGGCGCGCCGGGCATCCAGGCGCTGGCGATATTCCAGGGGGTCGAGGGCTACATCACGCCGTCCTGGTACGAAACCAAGCGCCAGACCGGCAAAGTGGTACCGACCTGGAATTATGTCGCAGTTCACGCCTATGGCCCGCTGGTGCTGTTCGATGACCCTGAGCGGTTGCGCGCCTTGGTCACGCGGCTGACGGAGCGCGAGGAAGCTGAGCGGGCGTCACCGTGGGCCGTCAGCGACGCGCCTTCCCCATTCATCGACAGCATGCTCAAGGCGATCGTCGGGTTCACGATCCCGCTGGCCCGTATCGAAGGCAAGTGGAAGATGAGCCAGAACCGGCCGGCCGAGGACGTGGCGGGTGTGGTCGCCGGGCTGACTGCCGATGGCCGGAACGACCTGGCGCAAGCTGTCGCCGGCGCCAACCAGCGCTGACGTGGATACGATCTTCCGCGGCGACCTGACGAGCCGGACTGGCCGGGCGGTCGCCTGGCTCGATGCCCTACTGATCGATCATGGCATTTTCCGGCTGGTGTGGGACAATTTCGCCGCCGTGGCGCCCGGCCGGCTGTATCGCGCCAATCATCCCACGCCGCGCCGGCTGGCGGTCCTGACCCGACGTTACGGCCTGCAGACTCTGATCAACCTGCGCGGTCAGACCAACAACGGATCGGACGCCTTGTCGCGGGCCGCGGCCGCGCGGCTTGGGCTCGAATTCGTCGATATGGCGTTGGAGAGCCGCGGGGCACCTCAGCGCGATCGCATCCTGCGGCTGGCCTCGATCTATCGCTCGATGCGGGCACCGGCCCTGATTTACTGCAAATCCGGCGCCGACCGGGCCGGGCTGGCGGCCGGGCTGTTCGTGCTGTTCGAAGGCGGCAACACCGCGACGGCGCTGCGGCAACTGTCGTGGCGGTTCGGTCATGTGCGCGCCTCCTCCACCGGTATTCTGGACGCTTTCTTCCTGCGCTATGCCCGCCAGGGCGAGGGGCGGAAGCCCTTTCTCGACTGGGTGCGCGAGGATTACGATGAAGCGGCGCTCCGCCGCGACTTCCACGCCAACGGTCTGGCGAGCTTCGTCAACGACTGGGTGCTGGCGCACGAGTGACCATGGACGCGACCGAGGTTCTGGAACAACTGCCGATCAGCGAATGGCAAGGGCCGTTCCCGCATGCGCTGCAGGCGCAGGCGGTTGCCGCGCTGGAAAGCGGCCGTGTCCTGTTCCTGCCAATGCTGCCGTTCCGCACCGAACCAGCCGAGGCACGCTTTCTCGCCCCCGAGGCGGCCGGCGCAGAACGCAAGAACATCAGCCTGGACTCGGCGACGGGCCGGATCAGCAATGCCGCCTTGCCGCCGGAGGATGTGTCCGGCCTAACCGCAATGATCGAACGGTTCGGACGCTCCGCCGCGCGCCTGCTGGCCGACCTGCTGCCGGGCTATGCCGCCGGGCTGGAGCGCGCCCGTACCAGCTTCCGGCCGGTGGAGATCGCGGGCCGCACCACCTCGCCGCGGCATGACGACCGATTGCTGCATGTGGATGCGTTCCCGACCCGGCCGATGCGCGGCCGCCGTATCCTGCGGGTGTTCAGCAATGTGGCGCCAGACGGTGCTGGGCGCGATTGGGCGGTGGGCGAGCCCTTCGCCGATTTTGCCGGGAAGTTTCTCCCGCGTGCTGGCCGGGCAGTGCCGGGCAGCGCCTGGATGCAGGAGTGGCTAGGTCTGACCAAGGGCCGGCGCAGCGCCTACGACCAGATCATGCTGGGGCTGCATGATGCCGGAAAGTTGGACGCGGTCTATCAGCGGAGCGGACCAAAAGCCCCTGTGACATTTCCCGCCGGGTCGAGCTGGGTCTGTTTTACCGACCAAGTGTTGCATGCGGCACTCGCAGGCCATTGCGCACTGGAGCAGACGTTTCACCTGCCGGTGGACGTCATGGCCGATCCGGCGCGGTCTCCGCTGCATGTGCTCGAAAGCTTGGCCGGCCGGAAGCTGGTGTGATGTGCGAGGCGCTCACACCTCCCTAAGCCTTTCCTTGCGCCGCGCGTACAGAAACGTCCACAGCGCCAGTAACCCGATCGTCCCATACCCCATGATCGGAGCGATGATCAGAAACCGGCTCACCGGGATCGAGAACACCAGCACCGACCGCACGCAGGTCTCGGCGACGAAGCCGCTTCCCCATACCAGCGTCATCACCGTCATCGCCCGCCGGAAACCCGGCTGGTCGCGGGCGGCCCGGAATTCCTCGCCTTCCGCGGCCGAGCGCCGCGTCATCGTGGCATTCGCCAGCACATAAATCAGGGGCCGACGGATCGCCGCCGAACCCAGGAACGCCAGCCCGATTAACCCGGTGACGAGCGACTCCCGCATCAACAGAAGGCGCGGCGATCCGCCGAAGGCGTAGCCGATCAGCGACAGCGCGATCCCGCCCAGCACGAGCACCGAGATCGCGTCGAAGGTGCGTCGGCGGGCGAACTCCACCAAGCTCCAGACCATTGGCGGGCCGGCCGAGGCCATGATCGCATGCACCTCGCCGAGCCGCGGCTTCGCCAGCGTATAGACAAGCCAGGGCAGGCCGACGTTCACGACCAGCTCGAGCGCGAACATAATCCGCCGTCGCGTTAGCCAGCCCTGACCGCCCGCTGCGGTGTCAGCCTGTGTCGATACGTCCACTCACGTCCCCCAGCTACGTTCTATAGGCACGGCGGAGCTCGGGACGGCAACGAAAAAAGCGTGTTCCGACTGAGCCGCTATCAGGCGCGTTTGCGGGTCTGCTTGCGCGGCGTGGGATGGCGGGCGGTACTCCTGGCCGGCTGTTTCGCCCTTTGCCGCGTCCGCGCCGGCGCCTCCTCGGCCCGTTCGCCACTCCCGAGGCTCCGTTTCAGCGCGGCCATCAGATCGATCACATTGTCCCGCTGCGGCGGGGGCGCTGCCGGCTGCACGCTCTGGCCGCGCAACTTGGCCGCGATCACCTCCCGCAATCGTGCTTCGTAGCGATCCTCCACGTCCGAGGGCTCGAACTCCGCCGCCTGCCGGTCCATGAGCTGCATGGCCAGCTTCACCATTTCGGGATCGGCTTTTTCGCGCGCGACCGGATCGAACAGTTGCTTCGGGTCGTTGAGGTCCTGCTTTTCGTGCAGTGTATGCACCAGCATTCCCGTGCCGAACGGCAGGATCGTCACCGGATGCTCACGTTGCGAGATCACCACGCGCGAAAGCGCGGCCTTGCCGGATTCTGCGATCGCCTCCCGCAACACGGCATAGACGTCCTGCCCGGCTTCGCCGTCCGGCGCGAGATAGTAGCTGGTGTCGAAGTAGATCGGCGGGATGTCACCCGCATCGACGAATTTGTCGATCGTCATGACACTGGAGGACTCGATGCGCGCGTTCTCGAAATCCTCCTTGTCCATGATGACATAGCGATCCTTTTCGAACTCGTAACCGCGCACGAGATCGGAGCGGGATAGCTCCTCATCCGTTTCCGCATCCTGTGTCACCATGCGGATGCGGTTGCCGGTCTTCGGGTTGATCAGGTGGAAATGCAGGTCGCCGCGCGCGCGGTACACTGTATAGAGAGCGATCGGACAGGAGACCAAGGCGAGACGCAAATGTCCGCGCCAGATGGGCCGTGACGCCATGACTGCTTCCCTCTCCTCCGGCGATCAACGACAACGCTGTCTCTTACCATGGGTCATAGCATCACCGCAAAGTGAGACGCGGCACGCTGCAAGAGCCGCTTCTCACAGGTGTTTGAGTAACGCGCGGCAGCAATGCATTGTTCAATCCGGCAGACAGCCGCGGGATGCAATGGCAGCGATCTTCAGGCCCGGCGCCAATCTGGCGGCCAAGCTCGGGCTCATAATCGGAGCGCTACTGGTGGTCGGCGGCATCGGTTGGTGGTGGGCTTGGCCGCGTACTGATTACGAGCGCAATGATAATTGGACCGTGGGCCAGACAGTGCCGTTCAGTCATGAGCATCATGTCGGCGGGCTGGGGCTTGATTGCCGCTACTGCCATATCCGCATCGCGCAAGCGGTGACCGGCAGCATGCCGCCCACCCATGTTTGCATGACCTGTCATTCCCAGATCTGGACCAATGCCGGAATACTGGCCCCGGTGCGCGACAGTCTGGCGAACAACACGCCAGTGGTATGGAACCGCGTCACCAACCTGCCGGACTACGTATTCTTTAACCACAGCATCCACATCGCAAAGGGGGTGGGCTGTGCCGAATGCCACGGTCCGATTGACCGCATGGACCTGACCTACAAGGCCCGTAACATGACAATGACATTCTGCATCGATTGTCACGCCGATCCTGGACCGAGGCTGCGTCCGGCCGATCAGGTCTACAACATGGAATGGCAACGCGGGCCGGACACGCCTTCCCCCAAAGCGCTGATGGCGCAATATCACGTTCCCAGCCGCGATTTACTGAACTGCTCGATATGCCACCGGTAGCGCAGCGCCAGTGGCGCAGCCTCCAGGAGCTGGAGGACGATCCAGCCTTCCTGGCGCGCGTCGCGCAGGAATTCCCGACGCTGCGCGAAGCACTTGCGGCGCCGCGCGGGCGGCGGCAGGCGTTGCGGCTGATGGCGGCGGCACTGGCTTTGGGCGGGCTGGGCGGGTGCGATGCCGGCGAGCCGGGCGGCGTGCTGATCCCGGCGGTCCAAATACCGCCCGGTCTGGTTCCGGGTGTTCCCGACCACTACGCCACCGCGCATCTCAATAACGGTTACGCGCTCGGGACTGTTGTCACGCACCAGATGGGGCGGCCGATCAAGGTGGAGGGCAATCCCAACCATCCGTCGAGCCTGGGCGCCACCGACGCGTTCGCGCAGGCCGAGCTATTGAATTTCTATGATCCGGACCGCGCGATGGCGATCCTGGCGGCCGGCGTGCCCTCGGACCGGCAGGCGCTGCTCACCGCTGTCGCCGCGGCGCGGGCGGCGATAGCTGCGGATAAGGGCGGCGGCTTCCGGCTGCTGACCGGTACGGTCACCTCGCCCACGCTGGCGCGGCAGATCGATCGGTTGCTGGCCGCCTATCCAGACGCGCAGTGGCATCAATGGGAACCGGTCAATCGCGATGCGGTGCTGCAGGGTGCGCAGCTCGCCTATGGCCGGCCCGTCGATGTGATACCTCGGCTCGACAAGGCGGACGTGGTGCTGGCGATCGACAGCGACCTGTTCGATGCCGCACCCGGCTGGGTTCGCTACGCGCGCGACTTTGCTTCCCGCCGCAATCCAACGCGCGCGCAGGCGATGAGCCGAGTTTATGCGGTCGAATCGACCCCGAGCCTGCTCGGCTCAGTGGCGGACCATCGCGTCGTCGCCGGACCGCAAGAGCTGCATCGCGCGGTGCTGGCACTAGCGGCGGGCGTTCTCGGCGGAGCGGCTCCTGCGGACGTGCCACCCTGGGTCGCGCCGGTGCTGGCGGATGTGAAAGCGGCGCGCGGGCGCGCGCTGATCCTTATCGGGCCCGATCAGCCGCCCGCGCTGCATGCGTTGGTGCATGCGATGAACGAGGCACTGGGCGCGCGCGGCGCGACGCTCGAGGTCATCGATCCGGTCGCACATGGCGCGACGCCGCAGGGCGCCTCGCTCGCCGCGTTGGTGCACGACATGCAGGCAGGCAAGGTCGCAACCTTGCTGATCCTCGACTCCAATCCGGCGTTCACCGCGCCGGGACCGCTCGGGTTCGCCCAAGCGATGCAGCGGGTGAAGACGAGTTTCGTGCTAGCGCCGGCGATGGACGAAACCGCGCAACTCGCCGGCTGGGCGGTGCCGATGGCGCATCCGTGGGAGAGTTGGGGTGATGCGCGCGGGCATGAGGGCACCGCGACCATCCTGCAGCCGCAGGCGCTGCCGCTCTACGGCGGCATGGCACCGGTCGAGTTGCTGGGCCTGTTCATCGAACCGTTTCCGGCGGACGCCAGGGGCATGGTGCAAGAGACCTGGCGCGGCAGTTTCGGCGGCAACTTCGAGGCCGCATGGCACGATGCGCTCGCCGGGGGCGTGGTCGCGAAGACTGCGAGCGGCGCAGCCGGCGTTACGCTGCGGGGCGACATCGCGCGCACGCCACCACCGCCGCCGGCCGGGCTGTCGATCCGCTTCCGCCCGGATCCGTCGCTGTGGGACGGGCGGCATGCCAACAATGGCTGGTTGCAGGAACTGCCCCGGCCGCTGACCAAACTCACCTGGGACAATCCGTTGCTGATCCCGCCGGCTGTGGCAGTGCGGCTCAAGCTGCGCAACGGCGACAAAGTGCGGCTCGCGATCGGTTCGCGGCAGGTCACCGTACCGGTGTGGATGCAGGCCGGACAGGCGCCCGACGTGCTGGTGGTTTGGTTGGGCAATGGCCGGCGTGTCGTCGGCGAGGTGGGAAGCGGAGCGGGCTTCGATTACTACGGGCTGACCGGCGCGGCCGGGCCGGTTTCGATCGAAAAGGCCCGGGGCACCGAAAGGCTGGCAACGACGGAACACCACGACCTGCTGTTCCAGCCGACGGACGGCATCGTGCGCCACGCCACCCTGGCCGAGTTCCGCCGGGATCCGCATTTCGCCGCCGAGCCGGAGAAGCCGGAGCTCTATATCCGCAAGCCGACCGGTCCGGCGGCCTGGGCGATGAGCGTCGATCTCAATTCCTGTATCGGTTGCAACGCTTGCGTGATTGCCTGTCAGGCCGAGAACAACATCGCAGTGGTCGGTAAGGAACAGGTGGAGATGGAGCGCGAGATGCAGTGGCTGCGCATCGACCGTTACTACGAGGGCACGCCGGACCAGCCGGAAACTTATTTCCAGCCGATGCTCTGCATGCACTGCGAGAAGGCGCCGTGCGAGCTGGTATGCCCGGTGGGTGCCACCGTGCACGACGCCGAGGGGCTGAACGTGATGGTGTACAACCGCTGCATCGGCACGCGGTTCTGCTCGAACAATTGCCCGTACAAGGTGCGGCGCTTCAACTTCTACGGTTATGGCGACGAGCAGCGCCGGCCACCGGAATCGTGGAACCCGAACGTGACGGTGCGCGCTCGCGGCGTGATGGAGAAATGCACCTATTGCCTGCAGCGGATCGCGGCGGCGCGCATCGACGCGGACCGCGAGAGCAAGCCAGTGCCGACGGATTCGTTCACCACGGCTTGCGCGCAGGCCTGCCCGACGCGCGCCTTTACTTTCGGCAATCTCGCCGACGACAAGAGCGCGGTCAGCCAGCGCAAAAAAAGTCCGCTCGACTACCAGTTGCTGGAAGATCAGCACACTCATCCGCGCACCACGTACGAGGCTCTGGTGCGCAACCCCAACCCGGCGATCCCGCCCAAGGAGGGGGCCAGCGGTTGAGCGATATCGCCGAAATTCCGCCCCGCATCAGCGATCCGGTGGTGCTGCCGGGGCAGACGCTCGGCTCCATGACCGACCGGATCTGCGCGATCGCCCTGCGCGAACGCGCCTTCCTGTGGTGGTGGATCGCCATGGCTCCGTGCGCGACGCTGACGCTCGTGCTGGTGGGCTCGATCATCTGGCTGTTCTACGCCGGTGTCGGGGTCTGGGGCGTCGACTGGCCGGTGATGTGGGGTTTCGCCATCATCAACTATGTCTGGTGGATCGGGATCGCCTCCGGCGGGACATTCATTTCCGCGCTGTTCTATCTGGTGCGCGTGGACTGGCGCAACTCGACCAACCGCATCGCTGAATTGATGACGCTGTTCGCTGCCGCCTGCGCCGGGATGTTTCCGGTCCTCCATCTCGGCAGGCCGTGGTTGTTCTACTGGCTGTTTCCATATCCCAACACGATGGGGTACTGGCCGCAGTGGCGCAGCCCATTGCTGTGGGACTTCTACGCCATCTTTACGTATATCACTGCATCGGTCCTGTTCTGGTATCTCGGGCTGATTCCGGACGTGGCGAGCGTGCGCGACCGCGCGAGGACACGCGGCAAGCAGATCTTCTATGGCGTATTGGCGCTCGGGTTCCGCGGCAGCAGCAGCCAATGGCGGCATTGGCACGCGACGTACGCGATTCTCGCCGCGATCATGGCGCCGCTCGTTTGCTCCGTGCACAGCATCGTCGGGCTCGATTTCGCCGGCGCGGCAACGGTCGGTTGGCATTCCACCCAGTTTCCGCCGTTCTTCGTCGTGGGAGCCATCCTGTCCGGCTTCGCGATGGTGTTGGTCCTGATTGTGCCGCTGCGACGGTTGCTGCGTTTGGAATCGCTCATCACCGGCCGGCATATCGACGTGCTGTGCCGGCTCATGGCGGCAAGCAGCCTGACGCTTCTTTATTGCTACGCGATGGACGCCTTCACCACCTGGTACGGGGCGGACGGGGCGGACAAAACGATGTTCATTGCGCGCACCACCGGGATGTACTGGTACATCTACTGGGGCACCATCCTGTTCAACATCATCCTGCCGCAACTCCTTTGGCTGCGACGGCTTCGGATGGTCCAGCCGCTGGTTATTCTCGTCTCCGCCGGCGTGGTCGTCGGCATGTGGATGGAACGCTACGAAATCGTCGTCACCAGCCTGCACCGGACCCACCTGCCCTCGGCCTGGGGCAACTATCATGGCTCCTGGTGGGACTGGTCCACCCTGCTCGGCACCGTCGGTTTCTTCTTCTTCGGAATGCTGCTGATCGTGCGTCTGGTGCCGGTGGTCTCATTGGGGGAGATGCGCAGTCTGTTGCAGAAGAAATCCTCATGAGGGGCGTGCTGGCGGCATTCGCGACCGAAGCGGCACTGGAGGAGGCGCTGGCGCGGCTGCGCGCGAGCCGCATCGAAGGGATCGAGACCTACACGCCGAAAGCATTGGCAGCGGATGAGACCGGCGAGGGCTCAGTGCTGCCGCTGCTGATCTTCATCGGCGGCATTTTCGGCGCCTGCGCGATGTATGCGCTGGAATCCTATTCCAATGTGGTTAACTGGCCAGTGGACATCGGCGGCCGGCCGGAATTTTCCTGGCCAGCGTTCGTGCCGATCGCCTTCGAGGTCGGCATCCTGTTCGCCGTCTCCACCGGTTTTTTTGGGTACCTGATCATCAATGGTTTGCCGAAGCTCTGGGTGCCGGTGGATGAATGCGCCGCTATGCGAGAGGCGATGCGCGCCGACTGGATCGTCACGGTGAGCCCGGCCGATCCCGCGGAGCTCGCCCGCGCGCGCCGGCTGCTCGATGCGCTGCACCCGCTCTCAGTTGAGGATATCGCGCCGGAGCTGGAGGAAATTCCGGCATGAGGACGACCGCCGCGCTGGTATTGACGCTCCTGCTGCTGGTCGGCTGCAACGATATGGTTACGCAGCCGCGGCAGAAGCAATATTCGCCGGCGGTCGGCCCGGCGCAGCGGCCTGCCGGCACGGTGACCTTCCAGGAACAGCCGGTGCCGGTGCCGCCGGTGACACTCGCGTTGCTGCAACGCGGACAGGAGCAGTTCCGCATCTATTGCACGCCGTGCCATTCGGAGCTCGGCGACGGCAACGGTATGATCGTGCAGCGCGGTTTCCCGCACCCGCCATCCTACGAGGAGGCGCGGCTGCGGGCCGCGCCCGTGCAGCATTTCTTCGATGTGATCACGCATGGATACGGCGTGATGTATTCCTATGCCGACCGGGTCGATACCGCGGATCGCTGGGCCATCGCCGCCTATATCCGCGCGCTGCAACTGAGCCAGCACGCGGCGGTCGCCGACCTGAAGCCTGACCAACGGGCAAAGCTGCGATGACCGGTGCGCGCGCCGAACGCACGGCCTGGATCACCGGCGGCATCGGGTTGCTCGGGGCGGTCATCGGCTGGATCGTCACGCCTCGCCTGTTCGCGCATGCTTGGCTGGCGGCGCTGGCTTGCTGGATCGCCTGGCCGATCGGCAGCATGACCTTGCTGCTGTTCCATGCCGTCACCGGCGGACGCTGGGGCTACGCCGTCCGCCCGGCGCTGGCGCTCGGCCTTGCGACGCTGCCGCTGGTGCTTCCGGCCGTGCTGCCGCTGCTGGTCGAGGCGCGCGTGCTGTATCCCTGGGCGCAGCCGGATATCGCGCGCACATTGGGCAACACAAACTATCTCAACCTGCCTTTCGCCTGCGGCCGCGCCGTATTGTATCTGGTGGTGTGGCTGGGGCTCGGGGCGCTGATGCTGCGGGCGCTGCGCGGATCGACGCCCGACCCATCGCTCTACCGCCTGGCGGCACCAGGCATGATTCTGCTGATGCCGACCGTCACCTTCGCCGCCTTCGACGCGACGATGTCGCTCGACCCGCATTTCAGCTCCAGCATCTACGGCATGGTGACGGCGGCGGAGGCGGCATTGTTCGCACATGCCATAGCCACCTTCGTCACGCTAGCGATCGCGCCGCCGCCGAGGGTGCTGATCGCCGATCTCGGCAAGCTGATGCTGGGGCTGTTGGTGCTGTGGGGCTATCTGGAATTCATGCAGTTGCTGATCGTGTGGAATTCCGACCTCGGCAGCGACGCGCCGTGGTACGTGCTGCGCTCCACGCCGGGCTGGGCAGTGATCGCCGGGCTTGTGTTCATCCTGCATTTCCTCGTGCCGTTCTTCCTGCTGCTGTGGCCGCAGGTGCAAGGCTCGCGGCGGATGATGCTGGCGATCTCCGGCATGTTGATCGCCGGCGAAATTCTTGCGGTGTGGTGGCTGGTGGTGCCGGCGGCCGGGCGCATGCTGTCCTGGGTGGATCCGTTCGCCATGCTGGCGACGGGCGGGCTCGGCGCGGGCGTGGCGATCAGCGCTTCTCGCCGCTGGGCGCTGGCGGAACCGGTGGTGCAGCATGGCTGAGAAGATCGCGCTGCCCCGGGCACGCCACGAGGCGCGCGACATCGGCGGTCGGTTCATCATTGTCGCGTTCCTGCTGCTGGTCGGCTCGCTCGGCGTCATGGGCTTGCTGGGCTGGGTGCTGTTTCCGCGCGCCGCGAGCGACAAGGTGATAGCCGATCCGCTGCCGCCGTTTCCGGCGCCGCAATTACAGCCTGACCCGCACCAGGACTGGGAACGGTTCCACGCCGCCGAGCTGCAACGGCTGAACGGCTACGGGTGGGTGAACAAGTCGGCCGGCATCGTCCACATCCCGATCGCCACGGCGATGCAGGAGACTGCGCAAAAGGGCATTCCAGGCTGGCCGGCAGCGGAGGGCCAAAAGTGAATATTGGCCTCCCCGACGCTTCCAACTTCGCGCCGGTGGTGGACCAGATCATGGTCTGCCTGCTGGCGATCAGCATGGCGATGCTGGCGCTGGTGTTCGGGCTGATGCTGACCTTCATGGTCAAGTATCGCGCCAACAGCCCGATCGACCGAGGGCAGATCGCGCAGCGCACCTGGCGATTCGAGATCGCCTGGACCGCGGCGACCATCTTGGCGTTTTTCGGCCTGTTCTACTGGGGCGCGATTGTTTACCTACGCGAATACCAACCGCCGGCCGGCGCGATGAAAATCTATGTCACCGGCAAACGCTGGATGTGGAAGGTGGAATATCCCGGCGGCCAGCGTGAGATTGACGAGCTGCACGTGCCGGTGGGGCAGAAGGTGCAACTGATCCTGACCTCCGAGGACGTGATCCACGACCTGGCGATTCCGGCCTTTCGCCTGCGCCATGACGTGCTGCCCGACCGCTATGAGACATTCTGGTTCATCGCCGAGCGACCGGGTACCTACGAGATGCTGTGCGCGATGCTGTGCGGCGCTGAGCATTCGCGGATGCGAGGACACGTCGTGGTAATGAGCCAAGCCGATTTTCAGCGCTGGCTGGGCCAGAACGGCACCGCGGACACGCTGGTGGCCGCCGGACGGCAGTTATTCATGAGCTACGGCTGCAGCGGCTGCCACGAGAACAATGGCGGCGTGGTGCGTGCCCCCTCTCTGAACGGAGTTTATGGCAGCCCGGTACCGCTTTCTAACGGCACCACTGTGATCGCCGACGAGGGGTACATCCGGGACTCCATCCTGTTTCCGGAAAAACAGATCGTCGCCAGCTACCAGCCGATCATGCCGTCTTTCGACGACAAGATCAGCGACGGCGATCTGCAGAAGCTGATCGCCTACATCAAATCGCTTGGGGCGGAGAGCCATTCATGAGCAGCACGGCGATCGAGGCGCGGGGCGTCACGAAGAGCTATATCACCGAGGACTTCCGGCTGCTGAGCTGGCTCACCACCACCGACCACAAGCGTATCGCCGTGCTGTATATGATCACCATCACGGTGTTCTTCTTCATCGGCGGCACGGCGGCGGGGCTGGTGCGCTGGAACCTGATAAGCCCCGGAGGAATGCTGCGGTCGGAAGAGACCTATAACCGCATGTTCACCATGCACGGCATCATCATGGTTTGGTGGTTCCTGGTACCGGCGATCCCGACGACGCTCGGCAATTTCGTCATCCCGCTGATGATCGGCGCACGCGACCTGGCGTTCCCGAAGGTCAACCTGATGAGCTGGTACCTGTTCGTCGCCTCTGGGGTGATCGTGTTCTATGCGCTGTTCGTGGGCGGGGCGGATATCGGCTGGACCTTCTATCCGACGCTGACCACCAATTACAGCAACGGCTTCATCCTGGTCGCGGCCGCCGCCATTTTCCTGACCGGTTTTTCGTCGATCGCGACGGGCCTCAATTTCATCGTGACCATTCATACGCTGCGCGCACCGGGCATGACATGGACGCGGCTGCCGGTGTTCATCTGGTCGAACTACTCCACCAGCGTGATTATGGTGCTGGCGACGCCGGTGCTGGCAATGACGATGGTGCTGACCTTCTTCGAGCGTATGTTCGGGGTCGGCGTGTTCGATCCCTCAGTCGGCGGGGACCTGCTGCTGTTCCAACATCTCTTTTGGTTCTACTCACATCCGGCGGTGTATATCATGATCCTGCCGGGAATGGGCGTGGTCAGCGAAATTATCCCATGCTTCTGCCACAAGCGCCTGTTCGGCTACGACTTCGTCGTGTGGTGCAGCATCGCGATCGCGGTGATCAGCTTCTTCGTCTGGGGCCATCACATGTTCGTCTCCGGCCAGTCGCTGTATGCGAGCGTGGTATTCTCCTTGCTGTCCTACGCGGTCGCGGTGCCCTCGGCGATCAAGGTGTTCAACTGGATCGGCACCATGCACAAAGGGTTCATCCGCTTCGATGCACCGATGCTGTACGCGCTGGGGTTCATCGGACTGTTCACGATGGGCGGGCTCACCGGGCTTTGGCTCGCCTGCCTGCCGGCGGATGTGCACCTCAACCAGACCTATTTCGTTGTGGCGCATTTCCATTACGTGATGGTCGGCGGCATGGTGTCGGCCTATTTCGGCGGGCTTGCATTTCTGGTGGCCGAAGATCACCGGTCGCATGTATCCAGAGATGTGGGGCCGCGCCGCGGCGCTGATCATCTTCATCGGCTTCAACATGACCTTCGCGCCGCAATACCTGCTGGGTTATTCGGGGATGCCGCGGCGTGTGGCGACCTATGACCCGAGATACCAGGTGCTGAACGTGATGTCCTCGGCCGGCGCGTCCGTGCTGGCGCTGGGCTATCTGCTGCCGTTGCTCTACTTGCCGTGGTCGCTGGCCCGCGGCCCGCGCGCGCCCGCCAATCCATGGGACGCCACCGGACTGGAATGGCAGACCCCATCCCCACCCCCTGCTAAGAATTTCTACGCCACGCCGGTGGTGACCGTGGCCCCCTACAATTACACCGAGCCTGAGGCGCACGAGCAGCGCACGACGAATGTCTGAGACCGACGCCATACGGGAGAACCGGATACTCGGCGCGGAAGCCGAGTTCCAGTATCCCTCGATGTTCCACCAGGGGCAGACGGCGCTCGCCGGCATGTGGCTGTTCCTGGCGACCGAGTGCCTATTCTTCGGTGCGCTGTTCCTTGCCTGGGTGTACTGCCGCTACTGGAACATGGCGGGGTTCGATGCCGGCGCGGCGGAAGCGCAGCTCTGGATCGGCAGCATCAACACCGGCGTCCTGCTGACCAGCAGTTTCATCTACGCCTTGGGACTGGCTTTCATCCAGGCGGGCGATCCGCGCCGGCTGATCTGGTGCTGCATGCTGGCGATGCTGCTCGGCATCGTGTTCCTGTGCCTGAAAGGCTACGAGTGGCACCTGGATTTCGTCGGCCACACCTGGGTGAATGATCCCGACTTCAAGGTGAAAGGCGCGCTGGAAGGCGGGGCGAAGCTGTTCTGGACCTTCTACTGGATCGCCACTGTGCTGCACGCGGCGCACATGTCGGCAGGTATCGGCATCGTGGCGTATATCGTCTGGCGGGCCCGGCGGGGGGATTTTTCCGCCGTGTATCATACCCCGGTCGAGGTTGTAGGGCTCTACTGGGCGTTCGTCGATATCATCTGGATGGTGTTGTGGCCGTTGATTTACCTGATCGGACGCACGTCATGATCAGGTCGGCGGTGCGGTTGGCGCTCATCTGGGTGTTGCTCCTTGCCCTGGCGGGCGCGGAGTTCGTGGTCAGCAGCCTGAAAATGCCGATTTACGACCGACCGCTGCTGTTGGCGTTTGCGGTTATAATGGTCATTCATCGTGGTGATGGTGTTCATGCGCGGCTACCGCGCCCCGATCATCGCCCGCGGGTTCGCGGTGGCAGCGATGTTCTGGCTGATCGTGCTGCTAGGGCTGGGAACGATGGACATTGTGACGCGACACACATGGTGGGTGCACGGGTATACGCCCCAGTAGCACTTCGACCGCAGGGAGAGCGGTCAGTTCCGCGCTAACTGGTTGCGCGCTGCCTCGATCTGACCCCAGGGAACCTCGCCCAATGGGAAATGGCCGCCGATAATAACGCTGAGAGCCATGTTGGCGGTTCGCAAACGCGCGCTGTCGCCCTCGGCGGCGAGCCTGTCGCGATAGCGGGCCAGGCGGCGCGTCGCTTCGGAGAAGTCGTGCCCGGAGCGGTGCGGGCGCTGTCCAAGCAGCGCGTCGATTGCCTGCAGCACGGAGGCGAGTGTCGCAGGGGGATCATCCTGCATTGAGCCGGCCTTTGCGCAGATTGCAGGTCAGCGCCTTGGTGGTGTGAATGCTGGTGTTTGGGTCGCCGTGAATCGCCAGTAGAACGTTGGCGATGTCGCCATGCGCATAGCCATTCCAGCCGTACACCCAAGGCATACCGACCTCGTGCACGATTTTGCCGTCGATCGCGAACGGTTTCAGCCGACGGGTCACCATTGCCTTGGCCTCGATCTCACCGCGCGCGGTGGACAGCACCGTCCAGTCGAGATGCGCGATCCCCAATTCGGCCGCGAGTTCGGGCGATATCTCCACGAAGGCTTCGGGCTGCAGCTCGGCGGTGTGCGGCATGACGCGTGTGGCGATGCCGCCGCAATGCAGCTCGGTCAACCGGAACGTGGTAAACACATACGGGAAACGCGGGTCGGCCGGTGCGTGGTATTCATTGCCGGGCCGCGGCCACAACTTCGCCGCCGGGTTGATCTGCCGGTCCGGATAGAACGAGTTGCGCACCGGACTTTCCACCGGCTCATAATGCGTGGGCAGCGGGCCGTCTTTCAGTCCGGATGATACAAACAGGTTGCATTTGCCGTCCGCTTCCATGATGAACGGATCGGCCCCGCTCAGCGCCTCCATACCGGTGGGATGCTTCGCATAATCCGGGCGCTTATCTGGGGGCGTCGTCTTGTTGAAATCCGGCACATCATGGCCGGTCCACTCTTGCTTCGCGGCGTCCCACCAGATCAGTTTCTTTCGCTCCGACCAGGGATTCCCTTCGGGATCGGCCGAGGCGCGATTGTACATGGTCCGCCGGTTGGCCGGCCACGCCCATGTCCAGTCCGCATGGGCCCCGGACCCGGACGGGCCGTCCGGACGCCGGGAGCGTGAGCGGTTGTCGTCCTTGCCGGGGAAGATCCCGCTATACAGCCAGCCGCCGCAGGCGGTGCTGCCGTCGTCCTTCAGCTCCTGGAAGCTCGACAACTGTTTGCGGTCGGCAACCGTCCAGCCGTTGATCTCCCGCAGCACCGCGGCGGCATCCGGTTCGGCAAGCGGGCCGCTCCCCGGGTAATCCCAGGTCAGCGACTGGATCGGCCGGTCCCTGGCTTCCGTGCTGTCGGCGTAGAGCTCCTTCAGCCGGCGGCCGAGATGATACACGAACCAGGTCTCCGAGCGGCTGTCGCGCGGCGGATCGCAGACCTTGTCGTGCCACTGCACGAGACGGCTGGTGTTGGTGAGCGTGCCCTCCTTTTCCGCGGCCATGGCGCTCGGCAGGAAGAACACCTCGGTGCCGATATCGCGCGGGTGCAATTCGCCACGCTGCACCAGCCGGCCCTTCTGCCAGAAATCCGCTGTCTCGGTCATGGCGAAGTCGCGCACGACCAGCCAGTCCAGTTGGCTCAGGCCGCGCTCGACCAAGTCGGAGTTCACCGCGCCCACCACCGGGTTCTGGCCGAGCACGAACTGGCCCTTCACCACGCCATCGACCATCGCCAGCGTCATCGGCAGTTGCGAATGATCGCCGGTGAGTTTCGGCAGCAGGTCGTAGGCAAAATCCGTGGCTTTGGTTGCGTTCTCACCGTACCACGCCTTCAACAGGCTGATCACGTATTTTGGGAAGTTGTGCCACCAGCCGGTGGCGGGTGTTTCCGTCTCCAGGTACTGCTGCAGCGATTTGTGCGGCTTTATCGCGTTCGGCTGCGGCAGGTAGGTGGGCAGCATGTTATACAACGTCGGGATGTCGGTGCTGCCCTGGATGCTGCAATGGCCGCGCAGCGCCATAACGCCGCCGCCCGGCCGCCCAGCATTGCCGAGCAACCCCTGGATGATGGAGGCGGCGCGGATCATCTGCACGCCCGTCGAATGATGCGTCCACCCGACCGCGTAGCAGAAAGCCCCGGTGCGCTCGCGTCCGGAGTTGCGCACAATCGCGTCCGCCACGCGCTGGAACGTGGCCTGTGGGCAACCGGTGACCCGCTCCACCATCTCCGGCGTGTAGCGGGCGAAATGCCGCCGCATGATTTGATAGACGCAGTTCGGGTGTTGCAGTGTGGGATCCGCGGGCGGCGGATGTTGAGTCATCTCATGCTCGCCCTTGGCGGCGTTTTTCGCCGCCAGCGATGGCAGATGCTCCGCGAGCGCCGAGGCCACAACCTCGCCCTTGTACTGCCAGGTATCGACCTTGTAGGCCGCGTTATCCTGATCGAAACCGGAAAACACACCGCCGGTATCTTCGGGGTCCTGATAGCCGTCCTCGATGACCGCCGCGATATTGGTGTACGCCATCACCCAGTCGCGGAACCAAAGATCGTTCTCCAGGATGTGGCGAATGATACCGCCCAGGAACGCGATGTCGGTGCCCGAGCGGATCGGCGCATGAATGTCGGCGAGCGCCGAGGTGCGGGTGAAACGCGGATCGACATGGATGATCGTGGCGCCGCGCGACTTCGCCTCGGTGACGAAGCGGAAGGCCACCGGGTGATTCTCCGCCATGTTGGAGCCCATGACCGTGATCACATCGGCGTTGGCCAGGTCCCAAAGCGCCATGGTCGCCGCGCCACGTCCAAAACTCGTTCCCAGACTGGGCACCGAGGAGGAGTGTCAGATGCGCGCCTGATTCTCGATGTTCACCATCCCCAGGCCGCCGCCGAACAGTTTCTTCATCAAATAGTTTTCTTCGTTGTCCAGCGTGGCACCGCCGAGCGAGCCGAGACCCAGCGTGTGGTTGACCGGCGTGCCGTCGGGCAGCGCCTCGGTGAAGGTCGCATCGCGCGTGCGCTTCGCGCGTTGCGCGATCTGCTCCATCGCCCAGTCAAGCGGCCTTTGCTCCCAGCGATCGGAATGCGGTGCACGATACAGAACGTGATTGACCCGTTCGGGACTCAGCATCATCCCGAGCGTGCCGGCACCTTTCGGGCAAAGCGTACCCTGGTTCACCGGGCTGCGCGGATCGCCCTCGACATGGATGGGCTTGCCGTTTTTGGCATAGACCAGTTGTGCACAACCCACCGCGCAGAAGGGGCAAATCGACGTGCCGACGCGGTCGGCTTGCTCCAGGCGCGGGCGCAGGGTGCGCGACGTGGTGCTCTTCGCCGCCTCCCCCATCACGCTTTCGCCGGCGAGTTGCCGCGGCAGTGACCAGTCTTGCAGAAACCCGGACACGCGCTCGGTGACGCGGCGGCGGATCGGCTTCATTGTCAGGCTCTCGCAAAGGTGAGTATCTGTTGCAACGTCCCGTGGCGTAGCGGGTTGCTGCCCAGGCGCCCACAAAGGAACTTGTCTTCACGCCTGCGCTTTAAGCACCGGCGAAAGAGAGGTGGGCATGCAGTTCACTGACGGGATCGTGACGATTGTCCAGGAAGGCCGCTTCCAGATGACCGACGCCAAAGGGGTGTCGCACCTCTTCCTGCTCTCCCACGCCGCACCGCTGGAACCGGCGCAGCTAACCGCACTGGCACAGGAGCAGACGCGGGTCCGCGTCCGCCACACGCCCGGCCAGAACGTGCTGGCGCGCCTCGCCTGCTCCGTGGCCCGCCTGGACCGGTAAGCATCGGTGGAAATGCATCCCCGCGCGCTCGAATACCCGGAGTCGAGCCTCGACCGGATGATCCGCGATGAAGCCGAGCTGACCGCCGGGGTAAAGGTCGTGGCGGGCAAGTCGTACGGGTTTTTCACCGACACCACGCTGTGCATCGGCTGCAAGGCCTGCGAGGTGGCGTGCAAGGAATGGAACAACCTGCCGGCAGACGAGATACATCTTACCGGGGACAGCTACGACAACACCGGCCGGCTCTCCGCCGATACCTGGCGGCACGTCGCGTTCATCGAACGCTCGGTGCGCGCCGACCAGCAGCACGCATTCCAGAGCGGCTGGCTGATGATGAGTGATGTCTGCAAGCACTGCCACAACGCGCCATGCCTGGAGGCCTGCCCAACAGGGGCGCTGTTCCGCACCGAGTTCGACACAGTGGTGGTGCAGCAGGACATCTGCAACGGTTGCGGTTACTGCCAACCCGCCTGCCCGTTCGGCGTGATCGATATCAGCTTGGCGGACGGCAAGGCGCACAAATGTACGCTGTGCTACGATCGGCTGAAGGGCGGGCTGGAACCGGCCTGCGCCAAATCCTGCCCCACCGATTCCATCCAGTTCGGCGAAATCCACGAGCTGCATGCGCGCGCGGATGCGCGGGTGCAGGCGCTGTATCAAATGGGCGTGGAGTCCGCTTATCTGTATGGCACACCCGGCGCCCCGGGCGCGACCGGTGATCTCGGTCATCTGCACGCCTTCTTCCTGCTGACCGAACGGCCGGAGGTTTATAACCTGCCGCCGGCGCCGACGCGCGCCGCCAATCGCACCATGCCCAGCCTCACCGCCGGCCTCGCCGCGATGGCCGGGTTGGCCGCGGCAGCGCTCGCTGCCTTCGCCGGACGCTGAAGGAGACGCGTCATGCCGGATGACACGGGTTTGCGGCGCGGCGGCTGGGACGGCGCCACCTATTACGGACGCGAGCAGGTCAAGGCAGCGCCATTCAACAATTGGCTGGTCGGATCTTATATTTTCCTCGCCGGCCTGTCGGGCGGCGCGGCGATGCTGTCCGCATTGCTGGACCTCAGCCGCGGCGATACGGCCGCGCCGGTCGTGCGGCGCGGCCGCTGGCTTTCGTTGCTGGCCCCCACCGTGGGTGCAATCTGCCTCATCAGCGACCTGCATACGCCGCGCCGGTTCTACAACATGCTGCGGCTGGTCAAGATCACCTCGCCGATGTCCATCGGCAGTTGGCTGCTGATAGCGTTCGGCACATTCAGTACGGCGGTGATGGGCGGCGAGTTGCTGGGCCGCGTCCCCGCCCTGCGCTGGATGCGCGGGCTCGCGCGGGTGGCGCAGGTTCCGGCTGCAATCACCGGCGCCGGGATGGGCAGCTACACGGCCGGTCTGCTGTCCGCAACCAGCACACCGCTCTGGGCCGCCGCCCCGCGCGCGACCGCGCTGCGCTTCGCCAGTTCCTCGATCGCATCCGCCGCCGCGGCGCTGTCGCTCGGCCTGGGCCGCTCGCGCTTGGGCCGGCAACTCGACGAACTAACGCTGGCGGCGCTCGCCCTGGAGCTCGCCGGAACAATCTCGGCCGACGAGAGCTATCGCCGCACCGGCGTCGCCGCGGCCATGGAGACGCTGCCCGGGCTGATCGAGGAAACCGGCGCCACCGGAGTCGGCACCGTCTTTCCGCTGGCGCTGCATCTTCTTTCACTCGGGGTGGCGCGGCGGCGTTCGCCGATCCTCTCTGCGCTCGCGTCCTGCGCCGTGTTGCTCGGCAGCGCGACCTTCCGTATCGCGTTTCTGGCGGCGGGTGACGAGTTGGCTCGCCGACCGGAGATCAGCTTCCGCTTCGTCCAGCCGGAGACCGAGAAGCTGATGCGCGGCTGGCCGGTGGCCGCCCGTCGCTGAAGCGACGATACTCCGGGCGCCGAACCGCCGGGGGTCAGGATGTCAACAGCCGCTCTGCCGCGTTCCATCGCCACCGTCTCCCTGAGCGGCACCTTGCCCGAAAAGCTGGAGGCCGCCGCACGCGCCGGCTTCGACGGGGTGGAGATTTTCGACAACGATCTGCTGACGTTCGACGGCACCCCGCAGGATGTGCGGCGCATCACCGCCGATCTGGGACTGAGCATCTTTTTGTGGCAACCGTTCCGCGACTTCGAGGCGACGGATCCGGCGCGCCTGCCGCGCAATCTCGATCGCGCCGACCGCAAGCTGGATGTCGCCCAGGCACTCGGCGCGCCGATGATCCTGGTTTGCAGCAATGTGCAGGCGGCCGCACTCGACGACGATGCGCGGGCCGCGGCCGACCTTCATGCGCTGGCGGATCATGCCGCCGCGCGGGGGCTGCGGGTGGGGTACGAGGCGCTTGCCTGGGGGCGGCATGTCAACCGATGGCGGCATGCCTGGCGGATCGCCGAGCAGGCGCAGCATCCGGCACTCGGCATCGTGCTCGATAGCTTTCATGTGCTGGCGGTCGGTGATGACCTCGCCGGGCTCGAGCAGGTGCCGAACGAAAAGCTGTTCTTCCTGCAGCTCGCCGATGCGCCGGCGCTGTCGATGGACGTGCTGTCCTGGAGTCGCCACTATCGCAACTTCCCCGGCCAGGGGCAGCTTTCCGTGGCCGGCTTCCTCTCCGCGGCGCTCGCGGCCGGGTACAGCGGGCCGTTGTCGCTGGAAGTGTTCAACGACGACATGCGCGCCGCCCCCGCTCGCGCCAATGCGCGCGACGGCCTGCGTTCACTGACTCTGCTGGAAGCCGAGGCACGGCCCGGCATACCGGCAAGTGCCCTGCCGGCCCCGGCTGAGTACGCCGGCATCGAGTTCATCGAGTTCGCCGTGGACGAGCCGACCGAAGCGGCGCTGGCGGCATTCATCAGCACACTCGGCTTCGCCCCCACCGGCCGGCACCGGTCGAAATCGGTCGCGCTGTATCGCCGCGGCGGTGTCAACCTGATCCTCAATAGCGAACCGGATAGCGCGGCGGCCGAACATTTTCATCTGCACGGACCGTCGGTCTGCGCGATGGCGTTCCGCGTGGATAACGCCGCGCGGGCCGCGGCGCGCGCAGCAGCGCTGCTGGCACCGCCCTGGCATGAAGCGACTGGTACGGGCGAGCGCGAGCTGGCGGCCATCCGCGCCCCGGACGGCACCCTGATCTTCCTGGTCGAGCCCGGCGAGGGCCGCAGCATCTACGATGATGATTTCGTCCTGACGGATCCCGGTGCGAAGGACGGTGGTTTCACCAGCATCGATCATGTCGCGCAGGCGCTGCAGCCCGGGCGGCTGGATAGTTTCGTGCTGTTCTACAAGGCCGTGTTCGGCTTCGTCCCCGAGCAGCTCTGGGAGCTGCCCGACCCTTACGGGCTGATCCGCAGCCGCGCGATGGTGGCGCCCAACCGATCGATCCGGCTGCCGCTGAATATCTCCGAAAGCCGGGAGACCGAGACCGGCCGCTTCGTCTCCGCCGGCGCCGGTGCGGGCGTGCACCACATCGCGCTGGCAACTGACGACATCGCTGCGGCGGTCACGGACGCACGCACGCGCGGCGCCCGCATGTTGGCGATCCCCGCCAACTACTACGAGGATCTGGCGACACGGATCACCCTCGATGACACGCAGCTTGCGATGCTGCGCCAATATGACCTGATGTACGACCGCGACGACGCCGGCGACTACACGCAGGCTTATACGACCGCCTTTCAGGACCGCTTCTTCTTCGAAATCGTGCAGCGGCGCGGATATCAGCAGTTTGGCGCCGTCAACGCCGCGGTGCGCCTGGCCGCCCAGGCCCAGCGGCGTGCCGACGCGGCCCTCGCGGCACGGCTGGCGTTGCTGTAGAGGAAAATCGCTACTGCACAGACCCGGGGAAGTGGCACGCCACATACTGGCCTGACGCCACTTCGGCCAGCATGGGTTCTTCCTCCGCGCAACGCGCCCTCGCGACCGGGCAACGCGTGCGGAACCGACACCCCGAGGGTGGATCGATCGCACTCGGAATATCGCCCTGCAGGATGATCCGCTGCCGGTTTCGTTCCACCACAGCATCCGGCACCGGCACTGCCGAAATCAAGGTCGTCGTGTAGGGATGCAGCGGCCGGGCAAACAAGATAGCAGCCGGCGCCGTCTCCACCACGCGCCCTAGATACAGTACCACGATCCGGTCGGAGATATGCCGCACAACCGCAAGGTCATGCGCGATGAACAGATAGGTAAGCCCCAGCCGCTCCTGAAGGCCGATCATCAGATTGATGATCTGCGCCTGTATGTTCACATCCAACGCCGAGATCGGCTCGTCACCCACGACGAACACCGGCTCCACAGCCAGCGCCCGCGCGATCGAAATGCGCTGCCGCTGACCACCGGAGAATTCGTGCGGGAAACGCGCGGCACTGGCGGGCGGCAGCCCGACAAGGTCCAACAGCTCGGCGACCCGCGCGCGCACCGCCGCACCGCCTCGCGCCAGCCCGTGCAGCCGCAGCGGACCGGCAAGGATTTCGCCCACCGTCATGCGCGGGTTCAGCGAGGCATACGGGTCCTGGAAGATCATCTGCATTCGCCGGCGCAGCGGGCGGATGCGTGCCTGCCGCGCGTGCGAGATGTCCTGCCCGTCGAACACGATGCGGCCGGATGTAGGTTCCTCCAGCCGCATCACTACCCGCGCCAGGGTGGACTTGCCGCAGCCCGATTCACCCACCAGGCCCACGGTTTCGCCTGGAAACACCGTCAGGTCCACGCCATCCAGCGCCCGCAGCACCAACCGTTTCTCCAGCAAACTGTCGCGCGGCAGCGTGAAGTGCTTGGCCAGCCCGCGCACCTCCAGCAGCGGGCGCGCCGCAACCGTAGCAACGGATGACGCCGCACCCCCCCTCGTGCGCGGGGCCGCCAACCGGCCGCCCGCCTGCGTGACCCAGCAGCGCGCGGCCCGGCCCCCACCCACCGGCAACAACTCCGGATGCCGCGCACACGCCTCCACCGCGAACGGGCAGCGGGCGCGGAAGCGGCACCCCTCCGGCCACGCCCGCGCGTCGGGCGGTTGGCCCTCGATCGTCGCCAGCCGGCGTTCACCAGCCATCGCCTGATCCAGCCGCGGCGCCGCATGCAGCAGCGCCCAGGTGTAGGGATGGCGCGGGTCGGACAACAGCTCCTCGGGTGTGCCTTCCTCCACCACTTCGCCCGCATACATGACCAACACGCGCCCGCAGAGATTCGCGATCACGCCGAGATCATGGCTGATCAGGATCACCGCCGTGCCGAGATCGGCATTCAGCCCGCGCAACAAATCGAGGATCTGCGCCTGGATCGTCACATCCAGCGCGGTGGTCGGCTCGTCGGCCAGGATCAGCGCCGGTTCGTTGGAAAAACCCATCGCCAGCATCACCCGCTGCCGCATTCCGCCGGAAAACTGGTGCGGCCATCCGTTCAGCGCCCGTTCCGGCCCCGCAATGCCCATGCGCCCGAGCAGGCTCGCCGCACGGCCGCGCGCCGCCGAGGCCGTGAAGCGGCGATGCGCCGTCATCGTCTCAACCAACTGGCGAGCGATGCGCAGCACGGGGTTGAGCGAGGTCATCGGGTCCTGGAAAACCATGGCGATCTCGGCGCCGCGGATCTCGCGCATTTCGGCCTCGCCCAGCGCCGTCAACTCGCGCCCGCGGAAGCGGATCGAGCCTTCCACGATCCGCGCCGGCTCCTCTAACAGGCGCATGATCGATTTAGCCGCGACGCTCTTGCCGGAGCCCGATTCGCCGACGATGCCGAGTGTTTCGCCGCGGTTGAGGGTGAAACTGACGCCATCGACAGCCCGCACCACGCCGGCATCGGTGAAGAACCAGGTGCGCAGGTTCTCCACCTGCAGCAGTGCTTCGTTATCGCCGTCTGGCATGCGGATCGAGCCAGTCGCGCAGCCCGTCGCCCACGAAGTTGAACCCCATCACCACCGTCAGGATGGCAAGACCGGGAAAGGTCGCCACCCACCACTGATCGACCAGCTCGCGTCCTTCAGACACCATCGAACCCCATTCCGGCGTCGGCGGCACAACGCCCAGGCCCAGGAACGACAGTCCGGCGAACACCAGGATGGCGTTGCCCAGGTCGAGCGTGACGAGCACGATCAGCGGCCCGATTGCATTTGGCACGATCTGGCGAAACAGGATATGCGCGGGCCCGAAGCCCACCGTCTGCGCGGCGGCGACATACTCCTGGGAGCGTTGGCCCACCACCAGGCTGCGCGCCAGGCGGGCGAATTTCGGCCACCACACCACCAGCATCGCAATGACCGTGTTGCGTGTGCCGATCCCCAGCGCCGCCGCGATCGCCATCGCCAAGATGATCGGCGGGAAACAGAACATCAGGTCGGTGGCGCGCATCAGCGCCTCCTCCGCGAAGCCCCGCGCGTAGGCGGCAACGGCGCCAAGCAACGTGCCGAACGCCCCGCCCACCAGCACCACCACGAAGCCGACGGTCAGCGAAGTGCGCGCCCCGTAGATCACGCGCGTCAGCACGTCGCGCCCGAGTTCGTCCGTCCCCAGCCAATGCGCCGGCGACGGCGCCGCGAGCCGCCCGGCGACATGCACCACGTCTGGCGGGTAGGGCGTGATCCAGGGGGCGAGGATCGCGGCCATCGCCCAGCCGAGGATCACCACACCCCCGGCGGCGGCCAGCCCGTAGCGACGCAGCCAGCGGCGGCGGCGGCTCGCGGCGCCGGCCTCAAGCCCAGCGGCGGCGAGGGCGGCTTCCACCCCGCTCATCGGCGCATTACTCGCGGATCGAGCAGCGCGTAGGAAATATCCACCAGCAGGTTCACGACGACATAGACGACCGCCACCACCAGCGTGATGCCCATGATGGCGGGGAAGTCGAGGAACACCGCACTCTGGAACGTGTAGCGGCCCAGCCCGGGCCAGGAGAAAATCGTTTCTGTCAGAACTGTCCCGGTCAGCAACTGGGCGTAGGCGAGGCCGCCCAGCGTCACCACCGGCAGCATCGCGTTGGGTAGCGCATGGCCCAGCATGATCGCCCGCTGCATCAGCCCCTTGGCGCGGGCGACGCGGATATAGTCCTGCGACAGCGTCTCCAGCATCGCGGCGCGGGTGGTGCGCGTGATTAGCCCCAGCGTGGCGGCGGCGAGCACGATAGACGGCAGGATCAGGTGCCGCACGGCATCCCAGAATGTGTCCCACTGTCCGGCAAGTGGCGCGTCGATCAGCATGAAGCCGGTGACAGTGGGCGGCGGGAACTGGTCGGCGCCGATCTGCCCCGGGCCGGGCGCCCAGCCGAGCCAGCCATAGAACACCGCGAGCATGATGAAGGCGAGCCAGAACGTCGGCGAGGAAACGCCGATCAGGGAGACGGCTCGCGCCGCATGGTCGATCCAGGAATCCCGCTTCATCGCCGCGATCACGCCGAGCGGCAGCCCGACCAGCAGCGAGAGCAGGAAGGCGGCGGTGGAGAGCTCGACAGTTGCCGGCGCATATTGCGCAATATCATCCAGCACCGGCCGCTGCGATGAGATCGAGATGCCAAGATCGCCATGCAGCAGACCGGTCAGGAAAATCCAGTAGCGATCCCACAGGGGCAGATCGAGCCCCCATTTGTGCCGATAGGCCGCCACGATCGCCGGATTGTTGGCGGCGATATCGCCCAGTTGGGTCAAAACGGGGTCGCCGGGCACAGCGTTGGCGATCAGGAAGATCACCAGCGTGGCGAGAAGCACCATCGCGGCAGCGATGAACAGGCGGGATGTTACGTAGCGCAGCACGCGATGGCTTTCCTCCCTGATCTGCGCTTAAACCAGCCGCATAGGACGGCCAAGTCGTATTTGCCGAGCAGCCGCCCCTATGCTAGCGCGGACATAATCTGGGGAGGAAACGATGCAGGATATCGGCTGGATCGGCCGGCGTGAGGTGATACGCCTTCTGGGTGCCGGCGGCGCCGCTCTCGCCGCCGGGCTCCCGGCCCGGGTGCATGCGGCGGCCAGCAAGACGACGCTGGTACTCGGCCTCGACATCAGCGACTCCATTACTTTCGACCCGGCCCGTGAGGCGCAGTACACCGCGCCACTCACGCTGCGCGCTGCCTATGAGTCGCTGGTGACAATGTCCCCCGGCGACTACCTGAACGTAAAACCGGCCCTCGCCAGCTCCTTTGCGCATACACCGGACGGCAAAGGCTGGCGCTTCACGCTGCAACCGGCGAAGTTCAACAGCGGCAATCCGGTCACGGCGGACGACGTGAAGTGGTCCATGGACCGCGTGATCAACCTCAAGGATCAACCGTCGCAATACGTCACGAACGTGACCGCAGTGAACGTCGTCGATCCGCAAACCGTGGACATGATCCTCGCGGACCCGCGGCAGCCGTTGTTGACCATTCTGTCCGGTCCGAATTTCGGCGTCCTTGAGCGCAAGGTGGTGGAGGCGCAAGGTGCTTCCGCCGCTGTGGGCGCCAACAATACCGACAAAGCGACTGGCTGGCTCAACCAGCACTCGGCAGGCGCCGGCCCCTTCACCCTCGTGGGCTGGACCCGCAACGCGCAGATCCTGCTCACGCGCAACCCGCACTACTTCCGCGGCGTGCCGGAGTTCGAGCACGTGGTCCTTCGCCATATGGGCGACAGCGCAACCCAGCTTCTGGCGATCAAGCGTGGCGATATCGACGCCGCGTTCAACCTGATTCCGGAGCAGATCGCCACTCTGAAGGGCAATCCGGACGTACGGGTGGAGGGGCTGAAGAGCCTCGATTATGTGTATATGGCGCTCACCAACGAGCCCGCCTTCAACAAGGCGCTCGCGGTGAAGGAGGCGCGCCAGGCCGTCGCCAGCGCGATCGACTACGACGGGATCATCAACGACCTGCTCGGCGGCCATGCGATGCGCTGCGCGAGCTTCATACCGATCGGCCTCTATGGCTCGACCGAGGAGACCACCAAGGAGATCGGCTACCACCAGGACCTCGACCGATCGAAACAGCTTTTGCAGAAGGCAGGTTTCCCCGACGGGTTCGAGTTCAAGCTGAGCTACGGCGACGCGGCGGTTTCGGGGCTTTCCTACGCGGTGCTGGCGCAGAAGTTGCAATCGGATCTAGCCCGCGTCGGCATCAAAGTGGTGCTCGACCCGATGGACCAGGTGAACCTTCGCACCCAGTACACCACCGGCAAATCGACGGCGGTGCTGACCTTCTGGAACCCCTCCGGCGTGGAGACGGACCAGTGGGCGGGCGCCAGTGTGCAGCGGGTCGCCAAGCGGATCCATTGGACCCCTTCTCCGGCTCTGCTGAAAGTGGTGGACGAGGCGGCCATCGAACAGGACCCCACAAAGCGCGCAGCGCTCTACATCGAATACGAGAAGGCGCTGTTGGACCAGGCGAGCCTGCTGATCCTGTTCCAGCCGATCTACCAATTCGCGGTGCGCAAGGTGATCAACACCTTCCCGCTGACAGCCGCGGGATGGGAGGTGGAATTGTATCAGGTGAAGACATAGCGGGCTGGATCACATCGCCAGACCGCCATCGACGCGCAGCATCGCGCCGGTAATGTAGCCGGCGGCAGGCGAGGCGAGGAAAGCGACCGCCGCCGCGATCTCCTCCGGCAGGCCGATCCGGCCAAGCGGGATCGCAGCGAGTTGCTGCGCGAGCCGCGCGGGATCAACCGCGGCGTGAGCGCCAGGGTCCTTGCGGATGAAACCGGGAATGACGGCATTCACCGTCACCCCGGCAGGCGCCAGTTCGATTGCCAACGCCTTGACCAGCGCCTCCAGCCCGGCTTTGGCCGCGGCCGAGGCGGGGAAGGTCGCCACGCCGGGGCGAAACACATGCGCGACAAAGCTGGACACGGCGATCACGCGTGAATCGCGCGCCGCCTTGAGATGCGGGATCGTGGCCCGAGCCAGGCGGAGAAACGCGCCCTGGATCGTTTCGATCGACTGCATCATCGCCGAGTCCGTCAGCGCGGCGATGGCGGTCCGGTCCGCAAAGCCAGCATTGCTTACCAGCACGTCCAGGCGACCGAACCGCGCAACAGCAGCCTCCACCAGCGCCCCGGCCGTGCCAGGCTCGGCAAGATCGCCAAGCAACACCGTCGCCGCCCCGCCGGCCGCCCGCACCGATGCCGCAACAGCCTCGGCGCCCGCCTCGTTGCGGCGCGTATGCACAACTACGCCGACATCAGGACCGGCAAGCGCCCGGCAAATCGCAGCGCCGATGCCGCTCGCCGCGCCGGTGACAAGGACGGTGCGGGACATCTGGCACTCCGACCGAAAGCCGCAGCATAACCGCCTCGCCGGCCCGTTGACACGTGCAAGCGCCCGGCGCCACTTAACCCGGTTTCCAGGGAGGCAGCTCATGGCAAAAGACAATGGCAGCGGGCGCCTGCGCAGCCGGCGGTGGTTCGACAATCCGGCCGACCCCGCCATGACCGCGCTCTATGTCGAGCGCTACCTCAATTACGGGATCACACGCGAGGAACTGCAGGGCGGCAAGCCGATCATCGGCATCGCGCAAACCGGCTCCGACCTCGCCCCCTGCAACCGCCATCATCTCGACCTGGCGCGCCGCGTGCGCGACGGCATTCGCGATGCCGGCGGCATCCCGCTGGAATTTCCGCTGCATCCCATACAGGAAACCGGCAAGCGTCCGACCGCGGCGCTCGATCGCAACCTCGCCTATCTCGGCCTCGTCGAGGTGCTGCACGGCTATCCGCTCGACGGCGTGGTGCTGACCACCGGCTGCGACAAGACCACGCCGGCCTGCCTGATGGGCGCCGCCACCGTGAACATCCCGGCGATCGTGCTCTCGGGCGGGCCGATGCTGGACGGTTGGTGGCAGGGCCGGCTATCCGGCTCCGGCACCATCGTCTGGGAGGGCCGCAGGCTCTACGCCGAGGGTAAGATCGACTACGAGGAGTTCATGAAGATGGTGGCCTCCTCGGCGCCGTCGGTAGGCCATTGCAACACGATGGGCACCGCCACCTCGATGAACAGCCTCGCGGAATCGCTCGGCATGTCGTTGCCCGGCTGCGCGGCGATCCCCGGCCCTTATCGCGAACGCGGACAGATGGCGTACGAAACCGGCCGGCGTATCGTGGCGATGGTGCATCAAAATCTGCGCCCGTCCGACATCATGACCAGGCAGGCGTTCGAAAACGCCGTGGTCGCGGCGGCTGCGCTCGGCGCCTCATCCAACTGCCCGATCCACATGGTGGCGATCGCCCGTCACATGGGCGTCGATCACACGATGGAGGACTGGCAGAGGCTCGGCCCCGAGATTCCGCTGTTGGTCGATTTGCAGCCGGCAGGCCGCTTCCTGGGTGAGGCGTTCCATCGCGCCGGCGGTGTACCGGCCGTGCTGAAGGAGCTGCTGAACGCCGGCAAGCTGCATGGCGAGGCCATGACCGTCACCGGCAAGACGCTCGCGGAGAATCTGCGCGATGTATCGGAGCCGGACCGCGAGGTGATTCGCGCCTATGATAAGCCGCTGAAGGAAGCCGCCGGTTACGTCGTGATGTCCGGCAACCTGTTTGAAAGCGCGGTGATGAAGATGAGCGTGATCGACCAGGAGTTCCGCAAGCGTTTTCTGTCCGATCCCGCACATCCGAACGTCTTCGAAGGCAAGGCGATCGTCTTCGAGGGGCCGGAGGATTATCACGAGCGCATCGAAAACCCCGACCTCGGCTGCGACGATCAGTCGGTGCTGATCATACGCAATTGCGGCCCCGTCGGTTATCCAGGCAGCGCCGAGGTGGTGAATATGCAGCCGCCGGCGCGGCTGTTGAAGCAGGGCGTGACGGCGCTGCCGACGATGGGCGACGGCCGTCAATCCGGCACCTCCGGCAGCCCGTCGATCCTGAACGTCACGCCGGAAGCGGCAGTGGGCGGCGGCCTCGCGCTGCTCAAGACCGGCGACAAAATCCGTATCGATCTCAACAATCGCCAGGTCGATGTGCTGCTGCCGCCGGGCGAGTTGGAAGCGCGCCGCGCCGCCTGGACCCCACCGAGCTTCGACCACAAGACGCCCTGGGAAGAGATCTACCGCAGCATGGTGGGCCAACTCGGCCACGGCGCCTGCCTCGAGCCCGCCACCCTCTATCTGAACGTCATCGAAACCCGCGGCGAATCGAGAAACAACCATTGAAACACTCTCCCCTCCCCTTGCGGGAGGGGCCGGGGGAGGGGTTGCCCCATGCCAGGACGCCTAGCCAACAAGACCGCCTTCGTCACCGCCGCCGCCCAAGGCATCGGCCGGGCGACGGCGCTGGCTTTCGCCGCCGAAGGCGCCCGTGTGATCGCCTCGGACGTCAACGAGGACAAGGTGCACGAGATCGCTTCCCAGGCGATCCGCACCATGACGCTGAATGTGCTGCACGCCGCTGACATCGCGCAGGCCGCCAACGACGCCGGGCCGGTGGACATCCTGTTCAACTGCGCCGGCCTCGTGCACCAGGGCACGGTGCTGGAGGCCACGGAAGCCGAGTGGGAGCTTGCCTTCGAGCTGAACGCCCGCTCGATGTTCCGCACGATCCGCGCGTTCCTGCCCGGCATGCTGGAGCAGAGCGGCGGCTCGATCATCAACATGGCCTCGGTCGCCAGCAGCGTGAAGGGCGTGGTGAACCGCTGCGTCTATTCCGCGACCAAAGCGGCGGTGATCGGGCTGACCAAATCGGTGGCGGCGGATTTCATCGCAAGCGGTATTCGTTGCAGCTGCATCTGCCCCGGCACGGTGCACACGCCCAGCCTGGATGAGCGTATCTCCGCCAACGCCGCGCAGGCGGGCTCGGAGGAAGCGGCCCGCGCGGTGTTTCTGCAACGCCAGCCGATGGGCCGGCTCGGCACACCGGAGGAGATCGCCGCCCTCGCCGTCTATCTCGCCGGCGATGAAGCGCAGTTCGTGACCGGCCAGGCCATCGTGATCGACGGCGGCATGACACTCTAACGCAAGAGGAATGCGATGAAGCTGCTTCGCTACGGCCCGCCCGGCGCCGAGAAACCTGGCCTGCTCGGTCCCGACGGCACGATCCGCTGCCTTGCCGCCGTGGTGCGCGACATCGACGGCTTCGCCTTGTCGGACGCGGCGCTTCGGATGCTGCGCGGCATCGATATCGACGCGCTGCCGAAAGTTGATGCCGGCGTGCGGCTGGGCCCCTGCGTCGCGCGGCCGATCAACTATGTCTGCATCGGGCTCAATTACGCGGACCATGCCGAGGAAGCGGGCATGCCGATCCCCAAGGAGCCGATATTCTTCCTGAAATCGCTCGGCGCATTCTGCGGCCCGAACGATGACGTGAAGATGCCGCGCGGGTCGAAGAAGCTCGACTGGGAAGTGGAGCTCGGCATGGTCATCGGCAAGCTGGCACGCTACACGCCCGAGAACGAGGCCATGGACCATGTCGCCGGCTATTGCGTCTGCAACGATGTGAGCGAGCGCGAATATCAGCTCGAGCGCGGCGGCACCTGGGACAAGGGCAAAGGCTGCGACACGTTCGGGCCCACCGGCCCCTGGATGGTAACCAAGGACGAAATCCCCGACCCGCAGAACCTGCGCATGTGGACCGAAGTCGATGGCAAGCGCATGCAGGACGGCACCACCAAGACGATGATCTTCGATTGCCGCAAGCTGGTCAGCTACGTGAGCCACTTCGTGACGCTTTACCCTGGCGACGTCATCTCCACCGGCACGCCGCCCGGCGTCGGGTCGGGCAAGAAGCCGCAGCCGATTTTCCTGAAGGTCGGCCAGACAATGCGCCTGTCCGTCGAGGGCCTCGGCACTCAAACCCAACGCGTTGTAGAAGGATAGATTGCCGCCCTCCGCCCTTGCGCCCCCTTGCGGGAGAGGTCGGTTCGTGAAGCGAACCCGGTGAGGGTCTGATGCTCGGCTTCCTCGCCCGGCGCCTGCTCGGCACAATCCCTGTCCTCCTCTGCGTCTCGCTGTTCTCCTTCGGCTTCGTCCGCCTGCTGCCGGGCGATCCGGCCCGCCTGCTCGCCGGGCCGGACGCGACGCTCGGCGAGGTGCAGCTCATCCGCCAGTCGCTCGGCTTGGACAAGCCGCTTTGGCAACAATACACCACCTATATCGGCCAGACGGTCCGGGGCCGCCTCGGCAACTCCTCCCGCACTGGCCAGCCGGTCGCCACCGTCATCGGCGAGCGATTCATGCCGACCTTCCTGCTGACCGTCGTCGCCATGGCCTGGTCCACCGCATTCGGCGTGGCGATCGGAGTGATCTCCGGCGTCGAGCGCGGTCGCTGGCAGGACCAGGCGGGAATGGTCCTGGCGGTGTCCGGCATCTCCTTCCCGGCCTTCTGGCTCGGCCTGTTGCTGATCGACCTCTTCGCCGTGCGCCTGCACTGGCTGCCCACCGGCGGTGACGAGGGCTGGCGCAGCTATCTCCTGCCCTCGTTCACCCTCGGCATCGCGGTCGCCGCGGTCATGGCCCGCTTCACCCGCTCGGCCTTCGTCGAAGTGGCCGGCGAGGACTACGTACGCACCGCCCGCATGAAAGGCGTGCCGGAGCGCCTTGTGATCTGGAAGCACACGCTGCGCAACGCCCTGATCCCGGTAATTACCATGGCCGGTTTGCAGTTCGGCTTCCTGCTCGGCGGTTCCATCGTGATCGAGACCGTGTTCGCCTGGCCGGGCCTGGGCCGGCTGCTGGTCGATAGCGTCAACTACCGGGACTATCCCGTCATCCAGGCGGAGATACTGCTGTTCTCCTTCGAATTCGTGGTGATCAACCTGGTCGTCGATGTCCTCTATGCGGTGGTGAACCCGGAGATCAGGCTGGCATGAGCGCCGCCGTCGAGACACGCGACACCGCGATCCGCTCGCCGCTTGGCGAGTTCTGGCGCCGGTTCCGGCGCAAGCGCGTCGCCATCGGCGCCGGCATAGTGCTGCTGCTCATCGTGCTGTCGGCCGTGCTGGCGCCCTGGATCGCCCCTTACAGTCCCAGTGCGCCGGACTATCAGAACGTGCTCGCCGGACCGTCCTGGACGCATCCGTTCGGCACCGACGCGTATGGCCGCGATGTGCTGAGCCGGGTCATCTGGGGCGGCCAGATCTCGCTGACTGTCGGCGTGGTTTCGGTGGCGGTCGGCGGGGCCGGCGGCGTGATCCTGGGGCTGGTCAGCGGCTATTTCGGCGGCTGGGTCGATGGCCTGATCATGCGCTTCTGCGACGTGCTGCTGGCCTTTCCCGGCATCCTGCTGGCGATCGGCATCGTCGCCGTGCTCGGCCCCGGCGTGTTCGAACGTAATCTGGGCGGTCGCGGTGTTCAGCGTGCCGGTGTTCGCCCGGCTCGTGCGCGGCAGCACGCTGGCGCTGAAACAGACCGTCTATGTCCAGGCCGCGCGCAGCATCGGCGTGCCCCGCATTCCCCTGGTGCTGCGCCACATCCTGCCGGGCACTTTGCCGGGAGTGATCGTCTATGTGTCGCTCCGCATCGGCACCGCGATCCTGACCGCCGCGGCGTTGAGCTTCATCGGCCTGGGCGCGCAGCCACCCAGCCCGGAATGGGGCGCCATGCTGGCCGATGGCCGCAGCTATCTGGGCGTGGCCGACCAGGTGACAATATTCCCCGGCCTGGCGATCTTCGTCACGGTGCTTGCGCTCAACCTGCTGGGCGACGGCCTGCGGGACGCGCTGGATCAGCGGCTGCGGTAGCTCTATAGCAGGAGTGAACCGTCACCGGGCGGGAGTGAATTGTCATGGCCGGGCTTGGTCCGGCCATCCACGTCTTAAGTTCGGGTCGCAGATCCGGTCGTGTATGCAAGGTCGCCGCGATGGGGCGTCGCCAAGTGGTAAGGCAACGGATTTTGATTCCGTCATGCGGAGGTTCGAATCCTCCCGCCCCAGCCAGGTGCTGTTTGAACTTCCTACTTTCGAACTGCGCCTGGGGCCGTCGCGCCTCTCGAGGCGCGGCCATTAATCAAGTCACGCGCGCAACCGCATAGGCCGTAAGCCGCACCACTCCTTTTTCGATCCGTCGCGCATCGCGGTTCCAGAATCTCTCGGGCTCCAGCGTCCCTGCTACGAAGCTCTCCACGTCCAACGAGCGCGCGCATTCGCCCGGCACGTGGACTGTCACCAAGTCGGGCGTCAGGTTGGCCAACCACAGCACATCCCCCACCGCGAGCGCCGCCACACGCTCCGGCGCGCTGTTCTGCAAGCGGCGCAGCGTCATCCCAGAGCATGAAGCCAATCCCGCCAGCACTTGGTAGGCGGGATAGACGACACCGTCGGCCTGCTCGTCGTACCACGGTACCGGAAAACCGGCTGGCGCATGAATCAGCCCGCGCGGCCCGAATGGCGCGTGCAGTATCAGCGTGTCGATGCCGGCCGTCGCCCAGGCGGCGATTTGGCCCAGGGTGAAGGCCCCGCCGAACAGGCCGCGCTGGCGCGCATCCACATCCGGCGGCGGCATCCCGGCCGGCGGCGCGACCGCCGGTCCCGTCGCGTTCGGATTGAACCGCATGCGCAGCGTCACCGGCCCGCACCAGAGCGGGGCGCCTGGACAAAGCGCCCGCGCGGTCGCGGCCTGATCGGCGAGCACCGACAGTGTCTCCATCACCGAGGCGTCATCCTCGGCATGCACCGTCGGATTGACCGTCCAGAACACGAAATCCGCCGGCACCGGCGGTTGGCGGTTGAATTCAGTGAAGAACGCGTCGGTGCCGGTGCCGATGCGCGCGGCCGGGAAGAGCCGCCGCGCTTCATTCGCCAGCGCGGCATCGGCGCCCACCAGCGCCACCGCCTGCGGCGCAAGCCCTGACCTTGCCAGCGCCGCCAGCCCATCGCCCTGTCGCCGCACCATCACTGCCAAGTCGGCGCCGGTTGCCTCCTGCGCTGCACGGACCGCGTCGATGGCAGGCTCGGCCTCCGGCGCGTCCAGTTCGGCCAGCAGCAGCAGAGGCAGCGCGGCCAACCGCGCCAAAGCCGCACCGGCGTAATCCTGCGGCCGCCCGCCAATGCCCAGGATTGGCAGCCGGCCCGCAACCCCATCGGAGAGCCGCACCTGGACCGGGTCGTTCGCGCCGGATCGCCGCTCCCCCGTGCCGCCGGTTATCCGCACCCGCACGCTCTGCCTCACGGTTTCGCCGTCCTGGATCACATAGGGAAACGGCAGGGCCAGGGGCCGGCTATAGGTCTTGAACGAGGCGTCCGACCAGTTGCGCTGGTCCTCCATCTCGAACACCTCGCCCTCGCAACGGGTCTGCACGGTCAGGCCCGAGGCGGGCCCGTGTTCGAGCATCCGTATCGACAGAAACGGTTGGTGCGGGCTGATCAGCTCCGGAAAGCGGCCATCGGTCAGCCCACCATCCGCGCGCTCCACCCGCGCCGCCTGCCCGGCGCAGGAGGCCGGATGCAGCACCACGAAGCCCGTGCGGTTAGTGCGGAAATTCCCCGCGGCGGTGGCCTCGGCGCTCACGAGCAGTTCGGCTTCGCTCGCCTCCACCACGATCGAACAGGTCAGCCGCCCGGTATCGGCTTCGATCGCGGCCGCGAGCACCAACCGGCAGTGCCCGTCGTCCGAGGTATCCTCCTCGACACCCACCTCCGGCGCGTAGGTGCCCCAGTCGGCATCGCGGACCACGAAAGCGATGCCGCGTAAGAGCTCGATCCCATGATGGCGGATCCAGCGCAGCGCCATCCCCTGCAGGGTGAATGACAGGGCGCCGACGCTGATGCGCCGCTCCAACGTGGCGGGCCGCGCCTCCCCGTAGAGCCGCACCGAAATCTCCGGCGCTGTCCCGAGCGTGCTCATCCTTGCACCGCGCCGAGGGTGAGGCCGCGCACAAGATGCCGCTGCACCAGCATGCCCAGCACGATCGACGGCACCAGCGAGGTGACCGCGAGCGCGCTCGATTCCCCATACTGCGCCCCCTGGAAGCTCACGAAGGACCGGAACACGGTGGGCAGGGTGAAGGCATGCCGGCTGGTCAGGATCAGCGCGAAAAAGAACTCGGTCCACACCGCGATGAAGGCGAACACCGCGGCGGCAACGATGCCGGGCAGCGCCAGAGGCACGGCAATCTTCCAGAAGGCCTGCCACCAGCCGCAGCCATCCACCAACGCCGCTTCCTCCAGCGAGCGCGGCACCTGGCGGAAATAAGCATACATCATCCAGACCGAGAGCGGCAGCGTCATAACCGTATACACCAGCACCAGCCCCGCGCGCGTGTCATACAGTCCGTACGTGCGGTACAGCAGGAACACCGGCAGCACGATGGCGATCGGCGGCAGGAAGCGCTGCGACAGCACCCATAGCGCCAGATTGCTGCCGCCAGTCTGAAACCGCACGAAGCTGTAGCCCATGCAGGTGCCCAGGATCGCCGACAGCACGGTGGTCGCTGAAGCCACGATCAGGCTGTTGAGCAGTCCGGTCAGCCCGCGATAGGCGAACAGCGCGGCGGCGTAGTGCACCAGCGTCGGATGGGCCGGAAACCAGACCGGCGGCACGGCCAGATAATCGTCGCTCGGCTTGATCGAGGTGATCACCACCCAGTAGAGCGGCGCCAGCACGAAAGCCAGGAACAGGCCGATGAACAGGAACCGCAGCAGGCCGATCCGTCGCATCATGCCGTCTCCACCCGCAGCAGCCGCCGCACCATCGCGGTGATCACGATCGCGGTCAGGATCAGGAACATCCAGCTTCCGGCAGTCGCTTCCGACAGGTGAAACTGCGCGAAGCCGATCTGGTACAGATAGAAGGAAGCGGTGTAGGTGCTGGTGCCCGGCCCGCCGCCGGTCATCATGAAGATCGTGTCGAACAACTTCACCGAGTTCGAGCAGCCGGAACGTCAGCGCCAGCATGATCATCGGGCCGAGCTGCGGCAGCGTGATGTAGCGGAACGCCTGCCAGGCGTTCACGCCGTCGATCTGCGCCGCCTCATAAGGCTCGCGCGCCAGCGCGGTGATGCCGGCCAGCAGGATCACGAACATGAACGGCGTCCACTGCCAGACATCCGCGAGGATGATGGCGACGAAGTTCCACGGCCATTCGCTGAGCCAGTTGATCGTCACCGGGTGGCCCAGCAGGCGGCCCAGCAGGTAATCGGCTGGACCGAACGGCCGCTGCAACAACAGCGCCCAGAACTGCCCAACGATCACCGGGCTGATGAACAGCGGCACGATCAGGATCGCCATGATCACGCCGCGGCCGCGGAAGGTCCGCTCCATCGCCACCGCCAGCGCCAGCCCAAGGGCGAACTCCACCGCCACATCGATCGCCGACAACCAGACGGTGGTGATCAGAGATGAGAGCGCGACCGGATCGGCCAGCACCTCGGCGAAATTGCGCAAACCGACAAAAGCGTGGCCCGGGATCAGGAAATCGTAGTTAACGAAGGCGACCCACACCGAATAGAGCAGCGGATAAATCGACAGCGCCAGAATGAGCAGCACGGCCGGCAGCACCAGCAGCCAGCCGATGCGCCGGTCCGCCCAGGCGGAGAGCGCGGGGCGCCGCGCTGTCTCCCCCGGGCTCGCCAGGCGTCTGGCATTCGCGATCGCGACCATCGGGCTTCCCGTCGCCGGCGGGCGGCCAGCGCGTCAGGTGATGTGCACGGCCAGTCCCAGCTTCTCGATCGTATGATCGGGGTACGAGCCGGGCAGCTTCATGAACTGCTCATAGGCCGCGCGCTGGGAATCGACGCCGATTTTCTGGGTGGTCGCGTCCCATTCCGCCGCCGCCCTGGTCAGCGCCTGCTTCGGGTCCTCGCCGGCCCAGACGGCGGTACACATACGGTCGAGCGTCAGGGCGTAATCCTGCCAACCCGGCATGATCATATCCACCACGGCGACATTCGCCGAATCGGACAGGGTGACCAGGTAATCCTTCGCGGTCGGCCAGAGCGACCGATAGAGCGGCGATGTGTAGTGCGACATGCGGTACGGATCGCGCAGCGTATAGGGCAGCATGACGCGTACCAGCGAAGTCGCCGGACAGGTTGTCCATTGCATGAACAGATAGGCGGCGTCCTTGTTCTGCGAATTCCGCCGTCAGCGCCTTGACATAGCCCGAGGCCATCTCCGGTGCCCCGCCCGGCATCACCGCGTAACCCACCTTGCCGACGATTGCGGAGGTCGGCACGAAATTGATCGCCTTCGCGCGTTGCGAATAATTCTCGCTCATCCGGCCGGTCGGCGGCCAGGAATACAGCATTGCCACCTTGCCTTGCAGCCAGGCGGCCCAGGCCGCCACCGCGTCGAAGTCGTTGTTGCCCGGGATCGATGCCTTGTTCTGCGCGACCATCTGCTGCAGCGTCCGTAGCCCAGCATCCGAGGCAAGCTGCGCCTTCATGGTCTTCGCGTCGAACAGGCGGCCGCCATTGGCGCGATATTCCTGCAGGAAGCCATACTGGTTTCCTGGGCTGCCCGCCTTGCGGAAATGCGCCGCGCCATAGACCTTCGGCGCCATCTGGTCGGTGATGAACTGCGCGACCTCGGCGTAGTCGTCCCAGGTCTTTGGGACGGCCAGGTCCCGGTTGTACTTGGCCTTATAGGCGGCGCCGAGCTTCGGATCCTCGAAGATGTCCTTGCGATAATACAGCGCCAGCATATCGCCGTCGTCGAAGAAGCCCCAGCGCTTCCCCTTGTATGTGGGAAGGAATTTGTAGAGCGGATGATAATCTTCGAGATCCGCCTGGTTCATGTATTTCGCCACGTATTCGTCGATCGGCGCAATCACCCCGCCATCGGCCAGCGACGGGATCCAGGCCGGCTCGATGTCCAGGACATCGTACGCGCCGGACTGCGCGATGTGCTCCGCGATCGGTTTCGAATACTGATCCGGGTGCGACAGCTCGATCACATTGGAGGCGATGCCGGTCAGGTCCTGCCATTGCGGGCCGGAGTAGTTGCGCGGCTCCAGCGCCTGCAAGCCCGCCTCGTAGGTCATGCCGAGGGTGACGCCCTTGAACCGCTTTGCCGCCTCGACGGCGCGAAACGCCGAGCCATCCTTCGGCCCTTCGGTGGACGCCTTCACGGCGTCCACCTGCGCCTGGCCCAGCGGCGTATCCGGCGAAGCGAGTTCCACGGCGGCCTGGTGCAGATTATCCACCGGCCTGCCCAGCCGCTGCGCCGTCGCCGCATGCGCCGCGCGAGCGGCCAGCATCCCCGCGCCGAGGCCGAGCAGTCCGGCCAGCACATGCCGCCGCGACCGGTCCCCGCTCAACCAGCGGTCCAGCTCGCGTGAAAGCGCCGCCTCGTGATCGGCCCCTTGCATGCTGCTCATCAACACCTCCCTTTATGATTTTGTATCGGCCCCGGCTGCATTGCCGGCCAGCCAGGCTTTCACCCGCTCGTCGGCCAGCACGTCCGGATTAATCACCCCGCGCGGCGCTTCTCCGCTCAGCGCGGCGGCGATGCTCTTGAGGCCGCTTTCGGCGATGCCGGCAAAGCACTGATCGGTCCAGCACGCGGCATGCGGCGTGACGATCGTGTTGTCCATCTGCAGCAGCGGGTTGCCCGGATCGACCGGCTCGGTCTCGAACACATCCACCCCCGCGCCGGCAATCCGTTTATCGCGCAGCGCCGCGATCAGCGCCGATTCATCGACGATCGGTCCGCGCGCGATGCTGACAAGATAAGCCGATTGCCGCATCAGGCCCAGTTCACGCGCCCCGATCAGGTGGTGCGTCGTTTCGTTCAACAGGCACATCACGACGACGAAGTCGGAGTCCCGCAGCAGCGTATCGAGCGCGACCGGCGTGGCGCCCGCCGCCTCGATCACCGCCGGATCGACATAAGGATCGCTGGCGAGCACGCGCAGGCCGAACACAGGAGCCAGGCGGATGATCTCCTGGCCGATATTGCCGGCGCCGATCAGCCCGAGCGTGCGGCCGACCAGGCCGATGCCCATGTGATCGAGCTTCTCCCCCCAGCGGCCGGTGCGGGTCAGCCGGTCCTTGATCAGCAGCTTCTGCGACAGCGCGAGCACGTAGGTGAGCGCCACCACCGCCATTGGGCGCCGCACGCCATCGGGCTGTATCGTGACAATCACGCCGTGCTCGGTGCAGGCCGCGACATCCACCGAATCATAGCCGACGCCGTGCCGCGCGATGATGCGGGTGCGGCCCGCGCCTTGCGCGAATGTCGCGCGCGTGACCAGCGGCGCGTTGATATAGAGCGCATCATAGCGGGCGAGATGCGCCGGCGCGATCTCGGTGACCGGTTCGGGGAAATACTCCCATTCCAGGCCGGGCCGCTCGAGCAGCTTCAGCGGTTCGGGGCCGAATGTCGGCGTGCCGCTGGCATCCAGCACGTCGCGCGTGATGCCGATGCGAAACCGGGCCATGGCTTCAGTCCTTCGCCGCGCGGGCCGCTTCGCGCAGCGCCGACAGGCCGCGCGCGAGGCCCTGCTGCAGCAGGCCCTGATCCGGACCCACCGCCATCATGCGAAATCCCTTGGCGAAGTAATCGCGCGCCCAGGCATCGTCCATGGCCATGAACCCCGCTACCTTGGCGTGCCGGCGGGCCGCTGCGAGAATCGCGTCCACCGATCGCAGATAATCGGGATGGGTGAACTGGCCCGGGATGCCCATGAAGTTGGTGAGGTCGAAATGCCCGAGCCAGACCACGTCCACGCCGTCCACAGCGGCGATTTCATCGACCGCCGCGACGCCCTGCGGTGTTTCGATCTGCACGATGACCTGCGTGCGCGCGAGAATGGCGGCGATCTTCTCGGCGACCGAGCCTCCGGTATAGTCGTCGTGCGCCATGCCGAAGCCGGCGCCGCGTACCCCTTTCGGCGGATAGCGCGTCGCCGCGACGATCTCGCGCGCCTGGGCCGCCGATTCCACCATCGGCACCATGATCCCCATCGCGCCGGCATCCAGCACGCGGGCGATGAAGTGGTACTGCGACGCCGGGACGCGGACCAAGGGAACGATGTCGAGGCCGCGGCACCAGGCCATCTGCTGTTTGATCGTATCGATCCCGGCGCCGCTATGCTCCATATCGTAGAGCACGAACGCCGCTCCGGCGGCGCGCAGGATCTGGGCGATCCCCGGGGTGAAGAACTCGAACACCATGGCGCCGAACGCCGATCCGCCCTGCGCCAGGCTGCGCTTGACCGGGTTCTCGCGCATCCCGCTTCCTCCTGCTGGTTTCTATCCGCGGACGAGGGGTGGCGCCCGGTGCCCGCTGCCTTATCCGGAAGCTCAGGCGGCGATCCCATCATACGACCGCGGGAGCGGTCAATCTGATGGGTCTGCTCACCCCAGCGGCGACGCTCGGTTCGTTCGGCGGCTTCCTCGGAATTATTCTGACTCTGTAATCACATGAAGCGCCCCAGATTGCGCAGTTCCAGGCCTGCAATAGATGAGGCTCCATATTCCAAGGACCCAATAATCAAAGCGGCTCGCTCACAGCACCACCGAAACACCCAGCAGCCGCAGCGTCAGCACCGTCGCCAGCATCGCCACGACAACAACCGTCAACCCCCAGCGAAGCCACAGATAACCCCGCGGCATCGCAAACCCCCGCTGCACGCCCTGATGCTCCGCCACCATCGTGCCGATGAACCCCGCCGCCAGCAGCGCCAGCGCGATCCAGTCCGGCAGCACCAGGCGCGCCAACAACGCGCCCCACCCCACCAGCGCCGGAAGTACCGCCCAGCAGCAACCGCCACCGCTGCCCCCGAGCCTCCGCCGTGCCGTGCAGCGCGAAACCCCATTGCATACCGCCCAGGAACGACAGCACCACCGCGCAATATGCCACCAGCACGGCCAGCATTGTGCCGGCCCCATTGCCCGGCCCGAGCGCACCCAGCCCGCACCCGATCACCGGAACCACCCCGGCGATGCCCAGTAAAATCGCCACCAGCGGCACGATGACCCCCGAGCTTATTGCGCCTTGCGCCATATGCTACCAGCGATGGTGAAAGCCAGGGCGGACAAAACACAGCAGACCAATGACGTTCGCGATCGAGGTCCTCGTCCTTCTGGTGCTGATCGGGGTCAACGGGCTCTTTTCCATGAGCGAGCTCGCCCTGGTCTCCGCCCGGCGCGCCCGGTTGATGGTGCTGGAGCGAAAGGGCGTCGCCGGTGCGGCCACGGCCCGCAGCCTCGCCGAGCAGCCGCAGCATTTCCTCCCCACGGTTCAGGTCGGCGTCACCCTCGTCAGCGTGCTGATCGGCGTGTTCGGCGGTGCCCGCATCGCCGACTACGTCCAGGCCTGGCTCAAGGCCATTCCTCTCGCCGCCGGCATTGCCGGGCCCCTGGCGCTGATTCTGGTGGTCGTCGTGACCACCTACCTGACCCTCGTGCTTGGCGAACTGGTACCGAAACAACTCGCGCTGCGCCGGCCCGAACAGACGGCCGCCCGCGTCGCTGTGCCGATCGCCTGGACCGCCCGCATTGCCGGCCCCGTCGTATGGCTGCTCGGGCAATCCTCCGGCCTCGTGCTGCAGCTGCTCGGCAGCGCCCGGGCCGTGCGCCAGATGGTGACCGAGGAGGAACTGAAAGCGCTGCTGACGGAAGGCGCGCAGGCCGGTGTGCTGGAGACCGAGGAACGCGAGATGATCGAGCGCGTCCTGCGGCTCGCCGACAAGCCGGTCCGCGCCATCATGACACCGCGCACGGAGCTGGCCTGGATCGACCGCACCGACCCCAACAAGGATATCGCCGCGGCGCTGAAGGCCGCCCCGCACTCCCGCTTCGTGGTCTGCGACGGCTCCGTGGACAACGTGGTCGGCGTGGTGCAGGCGAAGGACATCCTCGACCGCATTCTGGGCGGCGGCGACCTGTCCATCGGTGCGGCGCTGCGCCAGCCGATCGTCGTGCCGGACACCGTCAGCGCGCTCGACGCGTTGGAGCGGCTGAAATCCGACCCGCTCGGCATGGCCCTCGTCATGGACGAATACGGCAGCTTCGAAGGCGTGGTCACCGCCGCCGACGTGCTGGAGGCGATCGTCGGCGAGCCCACCGACGCAACCGAAGAGCCGGCCTCAGGGGCCGCCGCCCGCGACCCCGTCCTGGTGCTCGACGGCACGATGCCGGTGGATGAGGTGAAGGCCCGCCTCGAATTGCCCGACCTCCCGGCCGAGGGAACGTACCACACGCTGGCCGGCCTGCTGCTCGCCTTGCTTCGCCGCGTCCCGCGCGAAGGCGATCGCATCGTGTTCGGCGGCTGGCGGTTCGAGGTGCTGGCGATGGACGCCCGCCGCGTGGACAAGGTCCGCGCCAGCCGCGAGCCCGCCGCCGCGTAATCTCCCCGCTACCTGTGAGCTACGTAACAGCGCGCCCTGAGCACAATGGTACAGCTTGCCCGAGGCTACCAGGAGGCAGGCAGATGAAGCCCGATTCCAATTTCGTCCGCCCGTACGACGTGATGGACCCCGAGAGCTACACCACCCGCCCCGATGAGGTGGACTACGAAGCGACCGGCGGCTCAATGCGCCGTTTCGCCTTCGTGTTGATCTGCATTCTCGGCGCCATCGTGGTGGCGTCGCTGCTGCCGCAAACGCGGCATACCGGCCAGCCGAGCGCGCCGGCCCCAGGCACGGCGCTCAGCGGCTAGAAGCGTGATCGCTTGAGGCGGTCACGTCGGAAAGCGTGAATCACGCTCTCAAAGAGCACCGCGCTGGGCGAGCGGGGCGATGAATTGCGGCTCGGTGTCCCAGGGAAACAGGATCCAGGTGTCCTGCGACACCTCGGTCACGAACGTGTCCACCGCCTCGCGTGCCGCCGGTTTGGCGTAGATGCAGGCGAAGTGCGCGCGCGGCAGCAGCGCGCGCACCACCCGCGCAGTGCTGCCGGTATCGACAAGATCGTCGATGATCAGGAACCCCTCGCCCTCGCCCGCTGCGCTCGGCGGCTTCAGGATCACCGGCGTGCCCCGCAAGTCCGGCGATTCGCCGCCATAGCTCACGACCGAGACGCTCTCGACCACGCGGCAGTCCAGTTCGCGGGCGACGATCGCCGCCGGGATAAGCCCCCCGCGCGTCACCGCGACAACGCCGCTGAAGGGCTGCCCGCCGGGACCCCGGCCGATCAGCCGCCAGGCGAGCGCCTTCGCATCGCGGTGCAACTGGTCCCAGGTGACCGTGTAATAGTGCGTCGGCATCAGAACAGCTTGCCGCCATCCGGAACCTTGAAATCCGGCTTGATCAGCACGACGGCGCCATCCTCGTCCGGCATGCCCAGCACCAGCACCTCGCTGATGCTCGGCCCGATCTGCCGCGGCGGGAAATTCACTACCGCACAGATTTGCCTGCCGATGAGTTGGTCAGAACGGTAATGCACGGTGATCTGCGCCGAGGAACGCCTGGTGCCGATCTCCGGGCCGAAATCGATGGTGAGTTTCAGCGCCGGCTTGCGCGCCTCCGGGAAAGGCTGCGCGTCGATGATGGTCCCCACGCGGATATCCACCCGCTCGAAATCGGCATAGGCGATGGGTTCGGGCATAGCGTCCTCCGGGTGGCGCGCGGGGTTGGTGGGGCGGCCGCGCGCGAAATTAGACTACGTGTTCAACGGCGTATGTAGCTCCAATACACCGGCCGGCGCCCTTCTCGCAGCGCCTTGGCCTCGTATCGCGTCGGCGGCCAGCCAGCCGGACGCACCGGCCACCGCGCCGCTTCCGCGAACAGGTCCTGCGCCGCCATGACCTCATCCACCCAGGCCTGGTACACGGGATCGTCGCTGGCGATCCGCCATTCCGCCCCGTGCCGCATCGCCCGCGCAACGGTCGCCAGCAGGCCCGGATGTACGAAGCGCCGCTTCGCGTGCCGCGCCTTCGGCCACGGGTCTGGAAACAGCAGAAACAGCCGGGCCAGCGAGCCCGCCGGAAGCAGCCGCAGCAGCACCCGGGCATCGTCCGTCCACAGCCGCAGATTCGCCGGTACCAGCGCGTCCCGCTCGCCACCATCCGGCACCAGCCGGGACAGCAAGGAGCAGATGCCGTTCTCGAACACCTCGGCGGCGATCACACCCGCATCCGGATGCGCGGCACTCTGCGCCAGCGCATGCTCCCCGCTGCCGAACCCCACTTCCAGCCAAAGCGCCGAAATGGGCCCGGCAAACGCCGCGAAAGGCTCGCTCGTCTGTTCCGGCCGCAGTGCCAGCCGGGGCAGCGTCTCCTTCAGCAGCCGAACCTGGCGGGCGCGCAGCGCATGACCCCGCCCGCGGCCGTAAAGCCGCTCGGCAGGCGGCTTTACCGCCCGAAGGCCGCCCGCAGCGCCGGAACCAGGTCGGTCTTCTCCCACGTGAAGGTCCCTGTCTCCAGGTCCGGCTCGCGGCCGAAATGCCCGTAAGCCGAGGTCGGAGCATAGATCGGGCGGTTCAGGTGCAGATGCTCGCGAATGCCGCGCGGCGTCAGGTTCACCAGCTCGCGCAGCACCCGCTCCAGCTTCGCCTCGTCCACATCATTGCCGGTGCCCTGCAGATCCACATACAAAGATAGCGGGTGCGAAACGCCGATGGCGTAGCTAACCTGTAGCGTGCAGCGATCCGCAAGCCCGGCCGCCACTACGTTCTTCGCCAGATACCGGCAGGCATAGGCGGCCGAGCGGTCCACCTTCGTCGGGTCCTTGCCGCTGAACGCGCCGCCGCCATGCGGTGCCGCCCCGCCATAGGTATCAACGATGATCTTCCGCCCGGTCAGCCCGCAATCCCCGTCCGGTCCGCCGATAACGAACTTGCCGGTCGGATTGACGTAGAACTCGCGCTCCGGCGGCATCCATCCGCGCGGCAGGCTGCTCTCGACGATCGGCCAGATCAGCCCCTTCACGTCTTCCTGGTCGAGCCCGTCCTCATGCTGGGTGGACACCACGACACTGGCCGCCTGCACCGGCTGGCCGTCGATGTAGCGCAGGGTGATCTGGCTTTTCGCATCGGGCAGCAGGCCGGCCACGGACCTGTCATCGATGCTGCGCAGCTCGCTGATCCGGCGAAGGATCAGATGGGCGTAATAGAGCGGCGCCGGCATCAGCCCTTCGGTCTCGCGGCAGGCGTAACCGAACATGATGCCTTGATCGCCGGCGCCCTCATCTTTGTTGCCGCCGGCATCCACGCCCTGAGCGATGTCGCTGGACTGCGCGTGCAGGTGGCACTCGATCTTCGCGTGTCTCCAACTGAAACCGGGCTGGTCGTAGCCGATGTCGTGGATCGCCATGCGGCAGAGATGCGCGAGATGCTCCGGTGTGACGGTTTCCGGACCGCGCGTCTCGCCGGCCAGGACCACACGGTTGGTGGTTACCATCGTCTCGCAGGCCACGCGCGAATAGGGGTCCGCCGCCAGGAACGCGTCCAGCACGGTGTCGCTCAACCGGTCGGCGACTTTGTCGGGATGCCCTTCCGAGACCGATTCGGATGTGAACAGGAACTCGCCCGTGTCGCGCATGGATTTGTCCTCTTGTCGCGGCAGGACGGCATGCAAAACCGACCGCCGGACCGGCGGGATGCCGGGTCGCGGGTGTGTGGCGGAAAGCCCTCCGGGGGTCAAGGATTCCGGCGGAGCGGCCGTTCGGTGGACGACCGCCATGGGGAAGGCGCTCCGCCTGAACAGGCCCGCCGGCAATGGAGCCCTGTAGTCGTGGCCTCGTCAGAAAATCGGTTCTTCCTCTCGGCCTTAAGCTTTAGTCAGGAGCCGAGCGGCCAGGGGACTCCGTTGCTGCTTGCGATTATGGGCAGCCCAGCCGAAATGGTCGGATTATGGATACCAAGGCCAAAAGTGCAGAGCAGGAACTTGTCCCCTCCGATGCGCCGCACATCGTGGCGGCGCCCGAGTTGCTGGACTGCGAACACAGTGGGATCCGCGACCCGGATGAGGAGCGCCCTGCATCATTCCTGTTCCGCAAGTCGGTCCTTATGGTAAAGAGCAAGAATCATTGCACGCGCAATAGCAGTTCGACCAGCTATCAAGCGGCCAACAGTTAGAATTTCGCAGCGCGGCGAGGGCAGTCAAAATGTCCTGTGAGGTCGTAACCCAACCAAAAGCCGAGCGATCATCAGCAGGATGCCTCATGGGTGCTGCTTCGCGGTTCGCCGACGGCGGGTTAGCCGGTGCAGTCAGCCGGCAAGAATTTCGCAACACAGAGCTCCGCGCGCGCCAAATCGGGTGAAACCAGTCCCCGTAACCCTGTCCCGGTTTGCAAACCGGGCGGTCCTCTTAGAAGCTGGGCGGCCGCCATCCCGATGGACGGTAATGTCTGGGAGGACAACGCCATGAATCATCAATCGTTGGCAGTCGCTACTTGCACCGCTTTTCTAGCACTACCGGCCTTTGCTCAGGCGCAGAGCGCGGCGACCGCTATCCGAGATATCGACCACGCCTATGATCGCGCGTTTGTCGAGCCGAATGCGCCGGCTGACCTGACGCGATATTTTACTAGCGATGGCACGATAATTCCCGCGATTGCCCCCACCGTTAGTGGGGAGAAGAACATTGCCGCGTTCTGGAACGGCGCGTTCAAAACGAAATTTGTCGGTCACGTGCTGCAAGTCGTTGATGTGGTGTCAGAGGGCGAGAATGCTGCAGTTGCTACTGGACGCTATTCGGCGACCTTCAAAGGTCAAGACGGACAGCCCAAAACGGTTGGCGGCGACTTTATTCAAGTGTGGGAGAAGCGTCCCGAAGGCTGGAAGATTCGGTTCCTAAGCTATAACGCCCTGCCAGATCGGAAAGAGCCGATCCAGCAGTAGCTGCTTGTCTGCGGACGAAGCGTCGGCGTGTGGGTGGTGCAACCCCACACACACGCACGGCGCGGACCAGCAAAAGGTAGAGTCGCAGAAATCAAGGATTTCGCACCAGGAGATACCGACTGACCTGGCTATGACGTTCTTCATGTGTTCACGGTAATCCGTCCTACAATCGCCAGCGGCTTGCGATGCTTCCTAGCATAGGGAGTGCTAGCCTTCTCATCCGAGTTCATCTGCCAAAGGCCCTTTCATGAGCGTCGCCCACGGCACCGCCGCAAAAGACCCAGCACGTCTCAGGCCAAGGGTCATGATCTACGGGGTCGGGTACTACGGTAGGGAGGCTGTGCGCATTCTCGTAAAAAATGGCTGGCCAGTCGTTGCGGCGGTGAACCGGGCAGGTCCCAAGATCGGCGAGGATCTAGGGCGGCTCGCCGGGCTGAACGAAGACTTGGGAGTCGTCGTACAGGACTGTGAAACCGCCGACTACGCGACCATGGATGCGGACATCGCGTTGGTTGTGCAAACCGAGAGGCTGAGCCTCAACTTTGCGGCTTATCAACGCCTCTTGGGAGCCGGCATCAATGTCATCTGCCACGGCTCAGAGTCCTATTTTCCGCAAGGCGCCGATCCCGACTTAGCCGAAAAGATCGATGCCTTGGCCAAGAGGAACGCTGTTACATTCACCGGGACTGGCATTTGGGACTTCTCCCGCATCTGGGCGGGAATGCTGATTGCGGGGCCGTGCACCGAGCTTCGCTCGCTCACGCATCGCAGCTTGACCAACGCAGAGCTGGCGAACGAGCGCATGATGCGCGCCTATGGCGTTGACATGACGCAAGCCGAGTTTTTGGAAAAGGTAACCAAGGTGCCCGGCCAATTAGGAGAGCTGTACAAAGGCATACCGGCGCACGTGATGCATGCGCTTGGCTTTACCATTAAAAGCGTGACCGAGCTGCGCGAGCCGGTACTTTCCGATCAACCGATGTGGTGTCGTATCCTCAATAGGTTTTTGGAGCCCGGCACCTCGCTCGGTCTTCGGATCATCGCGTCGGTCGAAACCGTAGAAGGGCCTACGGCAAGCGCGCACATTGAACTGCGTCTCCTGGCGGAAGGCGAGTCCGAAAACATGACGTGGGTCGTTGATGGAAGGCCACCATCCAAAATCCGGATCGACCGCGCCGATGGCGTACACACCTCGGCAGCCTGCATGGTGAACCGCATTCCAGATGTAATAGCTGCTCCGCCTGGGATAAGGTTGATCTCTCAGTTTGGTCCACTGCGACCGTCGCTGACGTAAACGCCATCGCGGATTTCAAACTGCCCCTCTACCCACAAGCGCAATTCCTTGAAAGCAGCAAAGCAAGGTTGCATAAGTCAAGGATTATGGACCAAAAATAGGTAGCTGAAAAGATTGGGCTTTTCCGGTCCATAATTCAGGTCCATAATGAGGGCCGGTTTCGAGGGACAAAATGGACGACCTGCTCAAGAGCATCGCGGAGAAGAAAGCCGAGCTTGACCGGCAGCGCGCCCGTGTGCCCGGCGGTCTGAGCAACTTCGAGCATACGCAAGACCTCGAACTCACCTACACATCGAACGCCATCGAGGGGAACACCCTCACCGCCGTCGAGACGACGCTCGTGGTCGAGAAAGGCCTCACGATTGGCGGCAAGCCGCTCAAGGACCACCTTGAAGCCGTCGACCACTTCGGGGCGTTGCGCTACGTGCGCGAGATTGCGCACGAGAAGACCCCGATCACCGAGCTTGACGTGCGGAATTTGCATAGGCTGGTGGTGCTGCGTTCCGATCCCGAGAAGGGCGGCCAGTATGCCCGCGAGGGCCGGTATGTGCTGACGGACACGGGCCGCCACCACTTCCCTTCCCCGGCTGAGGTTCCGGCTCTCATGGGGGATTTCGCGAAATGGCTTGGCGCTGCGCCCGCCACGCCGGAAACCGCCTTTGCCGCGCATCGCCAGCTTGTAAGCATTCACCCCTTCGAGGACGGCAACGGACGCACCGCCCGGCTCTTGATGAACCTGATTCTCATCCGGGGCGGCTATCCGCCGGTTTCCGTGCGGCTCGAGGATCGTTCGGCCTACATCGCCGCCTTGCAGCAGGCGGACACCGGGAGCGGTAAACAGGCGTTCGACCGCCTGCTTTACGAGCGATTGGATCGAACTCTGGGGGAATATGTGAGCGCTGCGCGGGAGGCGCTCTCCCCTCCGAAAACCCCGCCACGCCGCGACGGTGATAAGCCCGCGCCATGAAATACGGCTACGCGCGGGTATGCCGGGGGGCAAGAGCGAGAGCGTCGAGGCGCAGGCGCGCCAACTGACCAAGGCCGGATGCAAGAAGGTGTTCCGCGATGTGCATGTGAGCGGAGCCAAGAGCGGCCGGGCGCAGCTTCGCCGCGTGATCGAGGCGCTTGAACTCGGTGACGTGCTGATGGTGACGCGGCTTGACCGGCTGGCGCGATCGACACGCGACTTGCTCAACACCCTCGCCGCCATCACCGACAGGAAAGCCGATTTCCGATCACTAGGCGACGCATGGGCCGACACCACCACATCACACGGGCGGCTCATGTTGACCGTGCTAGGCGGGCTTGCGGAGTTTGAACGCGACCTTATCCGGGCGCGCACAGGCGAAGGCCGCGAGCGGGCGAAGGCGCGGGGCGTGAAGATGGGCCGGAAACCGAAGCTCACCCCGCACCAGCAGCAGGAAGCACGGCGGCGGCGCGACCGGGGCGAGCCAATCCGCGACATCGCCCGCACCTACAATGTGAGCCATCAGACGATTTCAAGGCTTTGAGCATAATGACGCGGCACAGTCTGTTTAAATACTACACGTGCCGCAGATGGGCAGATGAGTTCCTTGATGGAAAACTCTTGTTCCGGTCGCTGTCATACTTTCGCGACATCGAGGATAAGAATGTCAGGGAAGACCAGAATGAAGGTAACGCAATTTTCCGCCCGAAAGGCGGGCTAGTCGTCACCAACGAGACAAAGGGAACAACATTCACCCTTGCGGACTATGCTTTCGAGTCGAGGGTAAAGCAAAACGAGATTTTTGTATTTTGCATGAGTAGATCACTTACCGACGAGCTTGGAGAAAGATTTGGAGCAGTTGCGTGCATCGAAATTCTGGACGTTGGGGTATTTTGCTCGCGAATAGAAGCGGCACTGCCGCCCGAAGCCAAGTTTCCCGGTCAGGCGGGAGGACGCCGTGCCCGGACTGGGCGACGGGTTGAGTATTACCGAGAGATCGACGGCGGCAACCCACGTTGGGCGATACCTGACATGATCGCTACATCCAAACTCGACAGCTACGCGTGGCAAAATGAATTCCGGCTGGTATTCAGTCTTACTGATGCTTTGGGGTTCGAAAACGTCGATACGCGCTTGGTTCACCGGAGCAACCCGAGAGAGCCTGCGAAGCCGGACGAGCATCACAGGTTCCCCGTGAACGCACAAAGCCTCGGTGATATCTGTCGGGTTCACGAATTCTGAGAGAACGCCGACTTTCCATAAAGCCCGTTCTGCGGCTTTGGCTTTTTCAGACGACAGCGTAACAAAAGGCCATGCCTTCACACTTGAGACGCCTCTCTCCTGGAGCGCCGTGGCCCGGTCAGGCCCCGTTGGCGATCATTGAGCCGCCGCTCCTGCAGCCGCCGCACCGGCGGGAGGGGCGTAGCGCACCGCCCGGAACGCCGCTTGCCCGGGCGCCAACCCGGCAGCATCCTCCCCCTGACCGGAGGACGCCCATGATCCGCCTGCCAGACCCAAAACCGGACGTGCTCGCCCGCCGCGAGCAGATCATCGCCGGTCTGCACGCGCTCCTCCCGGGCGAAGCGCTGATCGCCGAGCCGCTCCGTGTCAGGGCATACGAAACCGACGGCCTCTCCGCCTACCGCCAGGCGCCGCTCGCAGTCGCGCTGCCCTCCACCACCGACGAAGTGGCCGCCGTCATGCGCTTCTGCCACGAAAACGGCGTCCGCGTCGTGCCGCGCGGGGCGGGCACCTCGCTCTCCGGCGGCGCCCTGCCGCTCGCCGACGCCGTGGTAATCGGGCTGATGCGCATGAACCGCATCCTGGCCATCGACTATGCCGACCGCTTCGCCGTGGTGCAGCCCGGCGTCACCAATATCGGCATCACCCAGGCCGTGGCGGAACACGGCTTCTTCTATGCCCCCGACCCATCGAGCCAGCTCGCCTGCATGATCGGCGGCAATGTCGGCATGAACTCAGGCGGCGCGCATTGCCTGAAATACGGCGTGACCTCCAACAACCTGCTCGGGCTGAAGATCGTCACCGTCGAAGGCGAGGTCATCGCCATAGGTGGCACCCATCTCGACGCCGCCGGCTACGACTGGCTCGGCCTGCTGACCGGCAGCGAGGGTCAGCTCGCGATCGTCACAGAGGTAACCGTGCGCATCCTGCGCGCGCCGGAAGGCGCACGCGCCATGCTTGCCGCTTTCCCGTCGAATGAAATCGCCGGCGCTTGCGTGGATGCGATCATATCATCCGGTATCATACCGGTCGCATTGGAATTCATGGACCGCCCGGCAATCCATGCCTGCGAAGCTTTCGCCCATGCCGGCTACCCCCTGGACGCCGAGGCAATGCTGATCATCGAGGTGGAAGGCAGCGCCGCGGAACAGGACGAGCTGCTGGACCGCCTGCGTGCAATCTGCGAACGCCACGACCCCATCAGCCTGAAAGTCTCGCAATCGCCGGAGGAGTCGCTGGCGATCTGGAAGGGCCGCAAAGGCGCGTTCGGCGCCATCGGCCGCATCAGCCCCGACTATCTCTGCATGGACGGCGTCATCCCCACCAGCCGCCTGCCCGACGTGCTGCGCCGCATCGGCGAAATGTCGGACGCCTATAACCTGAAAGTCGCCAACATCTTCCATGCCGGCGACGGCAACCTGCACCCGCTGATCATGTTCGACGCCAACGATCCGGCAAGCCTGCACAAAGCCGAAACTTTCGGCGCCGACATCCTGAAACTCTGCGTCGAGGTGGATGGCTGCCTCACCGGCGAGCACGGCGTCGGTGTTGAAAAGCGCGATCTGATGCCCGACCAGTTCACACCCGCCGAGCTGGATCAGCAGCGCCGGATCAAATCCGCTTTCGATCCCGGTTGGCTGTTGAACCCGCACAAGGTCTTCCCGCTAGCGGCATGAACGCTCCTGTCGAGGAAGCCGCGATCGCCGCCGCGATCGCCGACGCCGCTGCCGCAGCCGAGCCGTTGCTGGTCCGCGGCAACGGCACGAAGTCCACCATGCTGCGCCCCGTGCAGGCCGCACGCACTCTTTCCACCTGCAACCATCGTGGCATCGTCTTCTACTACCCGCATGAGCTGGTGATCCGCGCCCGCGCCGGCACGCCGCTGACCGAGATCGAGGCAACAGTGGCGGAATGCGGCCAGCACCTCATCGCCGAACCGCCCGATCTTTCGGCCCTGTTCGGCACGCCCGGCGAGCAGACGCTGGGCGGCATGGTGGCCGCCAATCTCTCCGGCCCGCGCCGTGTCGCCTGGGGTGCCATGCGCGATCATGTTTTGGGCGTGCGTGCGGTGAACGGTACCGGCGAGGTGATCCGCTCCGGCGGACGAGTGCTGAAGAACGTCACCGGGCTCGATCTCTGCAAACTGTTGACAGGCAGTCACGGCACCCTGGCGGTGATCACCGAGATCACGCTGAAAGTCCTGCCGGCGCCGCCGGCGGTGGGCACAGTGGCGGTGACAGGCGTCGATGCCGAAGCCGGGGTCGCGGCATTGGCCGCCGCGCTCGGCTCGCCTTATTCGGTTTCGGGCGCGGCTTGGCTGCCGGCCGAAGCGGCAGCGCGGATCGGCTTTCCGCAACCCGTGGCGCTGGCGCGGATCGAGGAGATCCCTGCTTCGGTGACCTATCGCAGCGGCCGGCTGCAAGCCGATCTGGCAGGCTTCGGCGCCGTCGAAGTGCTGGACGACCCCGCCTCGCGCGACCTGTGGAAAGCGGTGCGGGACGCGCTTCCGCTGGGCGCCGAGCCGCAAGATGCGATCTGGCGCATCTCCGTGCGTCCCTCCGCCGGCCCAAGCGTCGTGCGGGCGCTGCGGCAGGCATTCGATGCCCGGCTGATGCTGGATTGGGGCGGCGGGCTGGTCTGGGTCGCCGGCCCGGCCGATGCCGCCACCCATGCCGCGGTGGAACAGGCCGCGCGCACCGCCGGCGGCACCTGGACGCTCATGCGCGCGCCCGATGCACTGCGCGCCGCCGTCGATGTGATCCCGCCCGAGCCCGCTGTCCTCGCCGCCATCGCTCGCCGGGTGAAGGCGGCCTTCGACCCGAAATTCATCCTCAATCCGGGGCGCCTCCATGCGGGGCTGTGACGGGCCGTGATCATCCCCACCTTCGTGATCGTGCCTCTGTTCATCATCGCCTTCGTGGTCCTGGCGATCGAGAACTACGTCGCCCGGCCGGACCGGCAGTTCCGCGATACGCGGTTCCTGATGATGCTCGCCGCCGTCGTGCTGATGCTCGCGCAGATCCTGCTCGGCCCGGCGGTTCCCTGGCTGTCGCTGCCGCTGTTCGTGCTGGCACTGGTCTGGACCTTCGTCGCCTTCCTGCTCATGAGCCGGCGATTGGCCGCGCGCTGACCGATGCAGACCAGTTTCACCCAGGAACAATTGCGCGATCCCGCCACGGCGGAGTCGAACCGCGTGCTGCGCACCTGCGTGCATTGCGGCTTTTGCACCGCGACCTGCCCAACCTTCCTGCTGCTCGGCGACGAGCTCGATTCACCACGCGGCCGCATTTACCTGATGAAGGACATGCTGGAATCCGGCCGCCCGGCAACCGAGGAGGTGGTGCGGCACATCGACCGCTGTCTCTCCTGCCTCGCCTGCATGACCACCTGCCCGTCCGGCGTGAACTACATGCACCTCGTCGATCACGGGCGCGCTTATATCGAACGCACCTATCGCCGCCCCTGGCACGACCGGCTGTTGCGCGGCGTGCTGGCGCGGGTTCTGCCAAACCCAAGGTTGTTTCGTGCCGCGCTGCTCGCCGCGCGCGCCGGCAAACCTATCGCCGGGCTGATCCCGTCGCGGCATCCGCTGGCGCAGCGCCTACGCGCGATGCTGGCTCTCGCGCCGTCCGGCCGGCCCGCGCGTGCCCCGGCACCGCGCATCCATCCGGCGGAGGGCGAGCGCCGCGCCCGCGTCGCCCTGTTGGCTGGCTGCGCGCAGACGGTGCTCGATCCCGAAATCAACGCCGCGACCATCCGTTTGCTGACGCGCCTCGGCGTGGAGGTCGTCGTGGCCGATGGCGCCGGCTGCTGCGGCGCGCTGACGCATCACATGGGCCAGGACGACAAGGCGCTGGCGAGCGCCCGCGCCAATATCGAAGCCTGGACGCGCGCGCTCGATCGCGGCGGTTTGGATGCGATCGTTATCAACACCTCGGGCTGCGGCACGATGGTGAAGGATTACGGCTTTCTGTTCCGGACCGCAGAACCGCCGTTGCGCGCCGCCGCCGAACGCGTGTCCGCCCTGGCGTTGGACATCAGCCAGTTCCTGGTTCGTCTCGGCTACGCAGCCACCCGGCCCGCCCCCGGCCTGACCGTGGCGTATCACTCCGCCTGCAGCCTGCAGCACGGCCAGCAAGTAACTGCCGAACCCAAGGACCTGCTGCAGCGCGCCGGCTTCACTGTTGTCGAGCCCGCCGAGCCGCATATCTGCTGCGGCTCCGCCGGCACCTACAACTTGCTGCAGCCGGAGCTCGCCGACCGCTTGCGCGCGCGCAAGCTCGCCAACCTGCGCGCCACGCACCCCGATGTCATTGCTGCCGGCAATATCGGCTGCATGACGCAACTCGCCGGCGGCGGGCTGCCGGTGGTGCATACGGTTCAGCTCCTCGACTGGATGGCCGGCGGCCCCGCACCGCCTTCAACTCCACCTGTCCCGCTTTCGCGGGAGAGGTCGGTTCGCGAAGCGAACCGGGTGAGGGTTGCGCCTCAACCGACACCGGCGGCACCATCAGCCATGCGATACCTGCTTCTCGCTCCCCTTCTGCTCCTGCTCGCCGCCCCGGCGCTGGCCGACACGCCGGTCGTACAGCGCCAGGCGCAGATCAACCAATTGCTGAATGGGCTGAAAGCGGCGCCCAACGAGGAAGCGGCGATCATACTGGAGGCGCAGCTCGAAGAGATGTGGCTGAACGCCGGCACTCCGGCCGTCGGCCTGTTGATGAGTCGCGGCCTTCGCGAGCTGAAAGCCGGCGCCAACAAGGATGCGATCGAGGATTTCAGTGACGCGGTGACATTGCAGCCCGATCTCGCCGAGGGCTATCGCCAGCTCGCGCTTGCCCGCTACGCCGCCGGTGACGTGCGCGGCGCGATCGAAGACCTCGCATTGGCAGTTCAACATGAGCCGCACGATTTCCTCGCCTTCAAGACGCTGACCGATATTTCCGAGGCGCGGCAGGACTGGAAGGGCGCCTATGACGCGTGGAAGAAGGTGCTGGCGATCGACCCCAAAACCCCCGGCGGCGCGGAGCGGCTGAAACGACTGGAACGCCAAGCCTTCGGCCAGGAAGCATAATAATTCCTAAAACCCTCTCCCCTTGCGGGAGGATCGAGCCTGTCCAACCGGCGACATGGGTAACAGAATAGACCGGCGACATGGGTAACACTTTTCATCCGTCATCGAACCAGATCGGCTTGCGGTTGTTGTTGGCCCTGTGGGGTTGTGGGCAACGCGCGTGCGTTGTCCACAAATCCACAGGCTACCCGACGGCGGCGGCGCCGCGGCTGGCGCAAGCGGCCCTTCGCGTCCAGCAAACCGAGCTCGATCGGGCCATACATCACCCGCCATTCGCCGTCGGCGATCGGGTGCAGCCCGACCGGTTCGCCGATCAACGGCTCGCCCAGGAACACCCGCTCGCCACGCCACTTGATCTCGCCGTTCGAGCGCACCTGGCGCACCAGCTCAACGCCAGGATACTCCGGCGAACACAGCTTGCCGGTGTAGGCGCGCGGGCTCGGCTGATAATGCCGCGCCGGCACTTGCTGGCCCAGCGCCTCGTGCGGCCGCTCCGCATTGTAACAGCGGCGGAACACCGCGAAGCTGCGGGCCTGCGCCCGCAAGCTCGCCGCCGGCGGGCTTGCCGTCTCCTGCTGCAGCGTCAGGTGCATCCGCTCGTGCCGACCGTTCTGCTGCGGCGAGCCTGGATCGATCCGATCCGGCCGCACCGAAAGCTTGATCAGCCACACCGATAACCGGCTCAAGCCGCCGGCGCCGCGTCCGGCAAACGGCGAGCCGTTGTCGCTGCGCAGCGCCATCGGCAGGCCATACTCGCGGAACGCCGCCGCCAGGATCGCCTGCACCGTCGCGGTATCGGTCCGCCGCACCGCCTGGCAGCGCAACAGATAGCGGCTCCAACTGTCCAACAACGTGAACGGCTCGCAGCGCGCGCCGTCGGCGGTGCGAAACCAGCCCTTGAAATCGGCCGTCCACACCGCGTTCGGACCCTCGCAGCCGGCAAACGGCGCGCTGCGCGGCGGCACCCGCTCGCGCCGGCGCCGCGGCACCGTCAGGCCCGCTTCGTCGAACAACACACCCAAAGTGCTGGCCGCCGGCCACACCACCTGCGGATCGCGCGCCGAAAGCCACGCCCGCAGCTTGCGCGGCCCCCAGCTCGGGTGCTCCCGCCGCGCCGCTACCGCTGCCTCGGCGATCGACCCCGTCACCTGCCGCGGAGAGTGATGCGGCGCCCGGCTGCGGTCGCACAGCCCGGCAAAACCCTCGTTCTCATACCGCTCTATCCACTTGTAACCGGTCTTGCGGCTAACGCCATAGCGCTGGCACAGCTCCGAAATCGAAAGCCCGTCCTCCTGCCAGCTCACAATCAGCGACATCCGCTCGTCCATGGGTCCGGTCCTCTGCCACGGCATGGGTCACCTCCATGCCAACCAGTAAACCTGTTACCCATGTCGTCGGGCCAAACTGTCACCTATGTCCCCGGTTCGGACCAGCCACGAAGCGGATCGATGGGGAGGCGGCGGGGGGAGTTGGGCACCAGCCAACCCCTCGTCGTGGCCTCAAGTTGTATTAGCGACTGTGACCTGCCCCCGGAATTTCGGACCAGAGATTATGTGAGAGATTGGCTCCCTGAGAGAGGGAGCGATGCGGAAGTCGAGGTTCACGGACGAGCAGATGGTTGGGATCATCCGCGAGGCGGATCGGGAGCCTGTCGTGGAAGTGGCGAAGCGGCACGGGCTCAGCGAGCAGACGATCTACACGTGGCGCAAGCGCTTTGGCGAGCTGCGGTCGGCGGATGTGCGGCGCCTGCGCCAATTGGAGGCTGAGAACGCGCGACTGAAGAAGCTGGTGGCGGAGCGCGACCTTGAGATCGAGGTGATGAAAGAGGTTGCGGCAAAGACCTGGTGAGCGTGCCGGCCCGCCGGCGGCAAGTGGGGTATGTCCGGGAGCGCGGTCTCTCGGTGCGGCGGGCCTGCACGCTGTTCTCGGTGGCACAATCGGCGCTCGGGTATCGAGGTAGGAAGGCGGCAGAGGATGCGGAGGTGATTGAGCGGATGCGGGCGTTGTCGGCGCAGTATCCTCGCTATGGCTATCGGCGAATCCGGATCTTCCTGGCGCGCGATGGACATCTGATGAGCGTTGGCCGGGCCTGGCGGCTGTGGCGGCTGGCGGGATTACAGGTGCCGCGCAAGCGAGGCCGCAAGCGCGTGGCGTCATCTCGGCCACGGCCGCAGGAGCCCACTGCGATGAACCACGTGTGGAGCTCCGACTTCGTGTTTGACCGAGCAGCCAATGGCCAGCAGTTGAAGTGCCTGACGGTGACGGACGAGTTCACCAAGGAAGGTCTGGCGATTGAAGTCGCGACGGGCGCCTCCGTTCGCGACGGGTCATCGAGGTGCTGTCGCGGCTGGTGAGCGAACGTGGTGCACCGCGGTTCCTGCGCTCCGACAACGGACCGGAGTTTGTCTCCCGTGCGCTATTGAGCTGGATCGTCGGGCAACAGATCGGAACTGCGCTGATCGACCCGGAAAAGCCTGGCAGAACGGTGTCATCGGGCAACCACAGCAAACAGGAACCTCTCTCTCAAGTTAATCGTGGTCCAAAGAATTTGGGCAGGTCATGCGGGCTAGTTAGCGAGAGGATAAAATGCGGTATGTCACCGGTCTAATCAACAATCTTCGCGAAGGGACCACCGACTCCTCCATCGCGTCCAAATACACGGCGATCAACGGTGTTATTTACCTCGGGTGGAGTGCTATTAATGTCTGGCCGGGCGTAACCCAAACGCTGTTCATGGCCTTGTCCGAAGCCAACGTGTGGTCACGCGAGTTTCGTGGCTTCCCGTTCGGCGACTTGCTGACGGAGACACCAAACACGCTGGTTGCGCTCGAGCCGCATAGGATCGGGCGCATACCGGTGGTGTTCATCCACGGCACCGCGTCCAGCGCCGCCCGATGGGCCGACATGCTGAACGATCTTTTGGACGATCCGAATATTGGCGATCATTTTGAATTCTGGTTCTTCTCCTATGCTACCGGAAATCCGATCCCCTATTCGGCACTGTTGCTGCGGGAGGATTTGCAAGACGCGATTGCGGCGATGGGCGGCACGACGGCCGACCCCGCGTTGGGACAGATAGTCCTGATCGGGCACAGCCAGGGAGGGCTGCTCGCGAAGCTGCTGGTCATCGATACCGGTTCGAGGTTGTGGGACGGGTTCAGCACTCGCCCGCTGGCGGAGCTGAAACTCACCGATGCGACCCGCGTGCTGCTGCAGCGCATGTTTTTTCTGCAGCCGTTGCCGGAAGTGCGGCGGGTGATCTTCATTGCCACACCGCATCGCGGCAGCTACGTCGCCGGATTCTCAATCAGCCAGATGATCGCGCGACTGGTTACGGTCCCATTTCACGTCGCGCAGGCCGGCGCCGAGGTTCTCACTGGCAATCGGGATGCCCTCCAGTTCACGCCCTCGTGGGGTGGTTTCGGCAGCATCTATGGGATGACGCCAGGCAGCCCGTTAATCCGGGCGCTTGAACCGATTCCGATCGTTCCCGGCGTACTCTACAACTCGATCATTGCGGTGCAGGGCAACGGCCCGGCGGAGAGTGGCAGCGACGGCGTCGTCACCTATAAAAGCGCGCATCTGGCGGGAGCGGAATCCGAGCTCGTGGTGCCCCACGACCATCGAAGAGGTTCGCCGGATCCTGCTGGAGCAACTGTTGTGACGGCTCCTGCCATCTTAAGGAACCTCTGAACAAGTCCTTCTCGACACGACTACGGATCGATCTGTAGTGGCTGAGCCGCAGCGGCGGAGTTTGGCTAATACCGATCCGCCTAGAAACTGACCTGCTTCAGGTATGGATAGTCCGTCAGCGAGGTCAAGCGCTCTGCCGTCAGCGCGTTCCATGCTTTGCAGAGCGCGTCGAGGATGGCCTCATAGCTGTTGAGAAGCCTGTGGCTGAGATGGCGCTCGCGCAGATAGAGCCAGACGCGTTCCACCGGATTGAGTTCTGGGCTGTAGGCGGGCTGTAGCAGCAAGGAGATGGTCTTGGGCACCATCAGGTCCTCGGCGATATGCCAGCCGGCCTGATCGGCGACCATCACGGCGTGCTCGTCGCTGGCGAGCGTGGCGGCGAACTTGTCCAGGAACAGTTGCATGGCCTGCGTATTCAGTTCCGGCAGCACCAGCGCGAACGCCCGGCCGGTCTTGGGCTGAACGGTGGCGAACAGGTGAGCCCAGGTATAGCGCTGATCGCACAAGCCCGGCGGGCGCTGGCCGCGGGTGAACCAGCGATGGCAGACCCGCCCCTTCTGGCCGAACCTGGCTTCGTCCTGAAACCAGAGTGTCAGGCGTTTGCCCGGATTGGCCGCTGCGATGCGATCCAGCTCATTTTGAAGCCCCCTTTTGCGAACGCTTCCCGCGCTGCCGGATCGGCCTTCGGGTGCGACGGCCTGGCCTTCTGCCGCGACAAGCCGAGCTTCTTCATCAGCTTGGACATGTGCCCCGCGTGGTAGCGCACGCCCCAGCGGCGCGTGACTTCATCGCACAGGTCCGCCAATGTCCATGCCGACAGGTCGGTTTTTTCCGCATCCGGACCGTCCAGCACGACCTGCCGAAGTTGCTTCATCTGCTCCTCGTCGAGCCGCGGCTTGGCGCCCGGACGGGGGCGGTCGTGTAGTCCATCCAGGCCCTCGGCGTTGTAGCGACCTACCGCGTCGTGTAACGCCTGCCGCTCCATCCCGGCCAACCGTGCCGCCTCGCCTCGCGTCATGCCCTCGAGCGCGTTCGCGATCGCCTGCATGCGCGCCGCAGCCGTGCGATCCGGCTCCTGCCGTGCACGCTTCCGAAGCTCCGTAGGCGATATGTCATCACGAATCACCAAGCGCTTGCCGCCCATCAGCCCACCCCATCAGGTCAGGCCGTCACCCAACCAGCGCTCCCCGCGCCGCTCCAAATCACACCCGAGTCAACAACAGTGCAGAGCGGTATAAGATGCGGCAAATGACGCTGGCTTCGGCGAGTTTCGAACGGTATGGCAAACTGACCCGCCGGGCGGCCTTCCTCACCGAGATGGAGAAAGTGGTGCCGTGGGGTGAGCTGTGCGCCGTGGTCGAGCCTGCCGTGCAGGTCCGCAACACCTTTTCCAACTCTGGTGCATCGGGGCGAATTTAATGATCAGCAGCTACAACGAAACTAATTACAACCGCATCCATAGATCGCGGATGACCGCAGGCTCCAGCGCGATGGAGGACGCCCTCGCGCTCGCTTTCGCAAACCGGCGATTCCTGATGATTCCGACCGTAACTTCCCTTGCCAGCGCCGGGCTGGCAATTGCCTATGCGATGCTGCTGTCCGCGGCAGGCCTGCCGACGTCCACCCCGGCACTCCTCGCCGTGCTGCTGGCCTCTACGCTGTCGAGCATCGCCGGCTTCGCCTTCTCGGCCATCTGCGGGGTCATGCTGCTGCACGTGATGACCGATCCGGTTCAGGTGGTTGAAATCATGATGGTGTGCAGCATCGCCATCCAGTCGCTCAGCATCGCCGTACTCTGGCGGGACATAGAATGGCGGCAACTCCTGGTCTTCCTGGCCGGCGGCGCTGTCGGACTGCCCTTCGGCGTCGGGCTTCTCCTGCACCTCGGACATGTCGGTTTCAAGGACGCGATCGGCGCACTTCTGATATTCTATGCCGCATACGTGCTGCTGAAACGCCCACTGACGATCGAATGGGGCTGCGTCGCGGATTTATGCGTCGGCTTTCTCGGCGGGATGGGCGGCGCTGACGATCTGGTGCGGCATAAGGGGTGGGACAAGCGGCGCCAGCGCGGGATCTACCAGCCCCTTCATCCTGATCATGCAGATATTGGCACTGGTATTGATCCAGCTCATGCGTCCATCCGCCGCTCGGGGCCACGGCTTGGATTTCGCATCCCTGGCCTTCGTCCCGACCGCTCTCCTCGGGACATGGTTCGGCCTGACGATCTTCGGGCGTATCTCCGACAAAATCTTCACCAACACCGTCAATTTGCTTCTTCTCGTCTCAGGAGTTGGTTTGCTCCTTTGAACGATGCAGCCGGACTGTATGCATTACGACATCAACACCAGATCATCGCGATGGATCATCTCGTCGCGGCCACGCCAGCCGAGAATAGTTTCAATCTCATCCGACCGGTGCCCGGCGATCCGCGCGGCATCCTCGCTGGCATAAGCCGACAGGCCGCGCGCTAGGGCCGCGCCGTCCGGGCCGCGCACCACCACCGGGTCGCCGCGCTGGAACGTCCCCTCCACCTGGCGCACGCCGGCCGGCAGCAGCGAACGCCCTATCGCCAGCGCCCGCGCCGCACCCGCATCCACCACGAAACTTCCCAGCGGGGCCAGGGCGCCGGCAATCCAGCGCTTGCGCGCCGAGCGGCCCTCCGGCGCGGGCAGGAACCAGGTACAGCGCGCCCCCTGTTCCAGCGCCCGGAGCGGCCGGTCGGTATGCCCATAAGCGATCGCCATGGCGCAGCCCGCCTGGGTGGCGATGCGCGCCGCCGCCAGTTTCGTCCGCATGCCGCCCGACGACCACCCCGGCGGCGGCTCGCCGCCCAGCGCTTCGATCTCCGGCGTGACGGAAGCGGCCAGCGGGATATGCACCGCGTCCGGATCGCGGCGCGGATCGGCGGTGTAGAGCCCGTCGATGTCCGACAGCAGTACAAGCTGGTCGGCCTCGATCATCTCGGCTACCCGCGCTGCCAACCGGTCGTTGTCGCCGACACGAATTTCCGCCGTGGCGATCGTATCGTTCTCATTGATCACCGGCACGCAGCCGAGCCCGAGCAGCGTATTCAGCGTGGCCCGCGCGTTGAGATAACGCCGCCGGTCCTCGGTATCCTCCAGCGTCAGCAGAAGCTGCGCGGCCGTCAGCGCGCAAGACGAGAGCGCTCCTGTCCAGGCCTGCGCCAGATGGATCTGGCCCACCGCCGCCGCCGCCTGCTGTTCCTCCAGCCGCAACCTCTTCTGCGTCAGTCCCAGCGCGCCGCGTGCCAACGCGATCGCGCCGGACGACACCACGATCACCTCCACCCCGCGTGCGCGCAGCGCCGCGACATCCGCAGCCATTCCGGCGAGCCACGCCGAGCGCGGCGCGCCTTCATCCACCACCAGCGCGCTGCCGATCTTCACCACGAGGCGTTTGGCGGCAGCGAGATGCGGCGTTTCGCTCACGCCGCCCGCTCCCGCCGCGCCGCCCCGATCGCGTTGCCGAGCGCACGCAGCACCTCCGGGACGCCGTGGCCGGTAGCGCCCGAGAGCAACATCACCGGCCTGCCGGAGGCGCGTTCCAGCGCGGTGCGTCGGGAAGCGGCTTCGCGCGGGGTCATCGCGTCCGCCTTGTTGAGGCCGATCAGCTCGGGCTTGTCGGCGAGGCCGGCGCCGTAAGCAGCAAGCTCGGCCCGCACCATGCGCCACGCGCGCACCACGTCCCCGGCGGCGCCGTCGATCAGGTGCAGCAACACCGCGCAGCGCTCGACATGGCCCAGGAAGCGGTCGCCGAGCCCGGCGCCCTCATGCGCCCCTTCGATCAGGCCGGGAATGTCGGCGAGGACGAATTCCTCCGCGGCGCTCAGACGGACCACGCCGAGCTGCGGATGCAGGGTGGTGAACGGATAATCCGCGATCTTCGGGCGGGCGGCAGAGACCGCGGCGAGGAAGGTCGATTTGCCCGCATTGGGTAACCCGACCAGCCCGGCATCGGCGATCAGTTTCAGGCGCAGCCAGATCCAGCGCTCCTGGCCCGGCCAGCCTTTGTCGCTGCGGCGCGGGGCGCGGTTGGTGGAGGATTTGTAGTGCGTGTTGCCGAAACCGCCGTCGCCGCCACGCAGCAACGTGACGCGCTGGCCCGCGACGGCGAGGTCAGCGAGCAGGATTTCGCGATCCTCGGCCAGGATTTCGGTGCCGACCGGGACTTTGATCACCACGTCGGGCGCCCCGGCGCCCGTGCGGTCCGATCCGGCGCCATTGCCGCCCTTTTTGGCACGGAAATGCTGCGTGTAGCGGAAATCGATCAGCGTGTTCAGGTTGGCCACTGCTTCCAGCACGATGTCGCCGCCCTTGCCGCCGTCGCCGCCGTCGGGTCCGCCGAATTCGATGAATTTCTCGCGCCGAAAGGCGGTGACGCCGTCGCCGCCGTCGCCGGAGCGGAGATAGATTTTCGCTTGGTCGAGGAATTTCATTTTGGGCTGCCGCGGTCTGGGCGAGGTTCATCCACGATGTACGGGGCGTGGTAAAGTCCGCCGCCATGCATCACGTGTATGCCGGGTTGGTCCCAGCGCTCTGGTTCCTGTGGGGCGTTTATTGGCTGGTGGCATCCCGCGGCATGAAGCCCACAGTCGAGCGGGAAAGCTGGACCTCACGGCTGGGATATCTGGTGCCGATCTGGGCGGGCGTGTGGCTGTTGGTGGCGCCGCATCCGCCGGGCGCGTGGTTGAATGCGCGCCTGCTGCCGCGCGGGCCGGGTTGGTTCTGGTTGGGGGCCGTGCTGGTCGCCGCCGGGCTGCTGTGGGCGTGCTGGGGGCGCATTCATCTCGGCCGCAACTGGAGCGGGATCGCCGAGGTGAAGCAGGATCACGAGCTGATCCGCAGCGGCCCGTACCGCTGGACGCGGCATCCGATCTATACCGGATTGCTGCTCGCCTTCCTGGGCTCGGCCGTGGTTGTCGGGGAGTGGCGCGGCCTTGTGGCATTGGTGTTGCTCACGGTTGCTGCCGTGCGCAAGCTCGGCATCGAGGAGCGGCTGATGATGGCGCGTTTCCCCGCACCCTATGCGCGATATCGGGCGGAGGTGCCCGCGTTGGTGCCGTGGCGGTTATTTACGCGTATAGGTCGGTGGTAGGAGTTGCAGCAAAGGGAAACGCCGATGTCGGACACCATCACCATCCCGGCGAGAAAAGGCAAAGCAGCTTATGTCGCCGCGGGCCAGGTCATCCGCGTGATCAATACCCACGGTCAGCAGGTGGTCGATACCTGGGCGTTCAACCGCGATGATATCAGCGAGTTCATGTCGATGGAGCACAGCCGTTCAGCCCTGCGCCGAATGATGCCGCGCGTCGGCGATTTGCTGGTGACCAACCGCCGCCGGCCGATCCTGGCCATCGTGCAGGACACCTCCGGCAGCATTCATGACACATTGCTCGCGGCGTGCGATCGTTACCGCTATGAACAACTTGGTTGCAAGGAATACCATGACAACTGTACCGATAACTTGGCACGGGCCCTTGGTGAACTCGGCGTCACGTCAGCGGAAACTCCGGCTCCGCTCAACCTGTTCATGAACATTCCCTGGACGCCGGACGGCGTGCTGTCCTTCGAGCCGCCGGTCTCGACGCCCAACAGCGCCGTCGCGCTGCGCGCCGAGATGGACCTTGTCATCGCCTTCTCCGCCTGCCCGATGGACCTGCTGCCGATCAACGGTATTGCCGGGCCGACCGAGGCACATTTCCGGATCGAGACGTAGGCACGCGGCCGCGGCATGGAACTCATCACCATCACAGCCGGCCCGTTCAGCTTCCGGGCGCGCTTCGAGACGACCGTCGCGCCGAAAACCTGCGCGCGTTTCCGCGCCCTGCTGCCGTACCAACAGCGCATCGTCCATGTTCGCTGGAGCGGCGAGGCGTGCTGGATTCCGCTTGGCGACCTCGATCTCGGCCTCGGCTATGAAAACCCTACAAGCTATCCGGCGCCCGGGCAGATCCTGCTGTATCCTGGCGGCGTCAGCGAAACCGAGATACTGCTCGCCTATGGCGCGGTGCGCTTCGCCAGCAAGGCGGGCCAACTGGCCGGCAACCATGTCCTCACGATCGAGGAGGGGCGCGAGAACCTGGCCGCTCTCGGCAAGCTGGTTTTATGGGAAGGGGCGCAGGACATCGTCTTCGGTTGACCTGCCTGTTTCTTCAGACCACGGTTGTCTTCTGCCAAAACCACACGGGGAAATTTTCTGATGGCAATGTCCATGTTCAACGCGTCCGTACCAATTTGCGCGCAGCAATTGGGGGCTCTGGCCGGCATCCTGGACAAGGCTGCGGCACACTGTGCGGAGAAGAAGATCGATGAAGCCGCGCTGCTGGGCGACCGGCTGTATCCGGACATGTTCACCCTGGCGCGGCAAATCCGTCAGGCGACCGACTTCGGCCGCAACACGCCGGGTCGCCTGGCCGGGATCGTACCGACCGACTTCCCTGCAACCGACGACACCAGCTTCGCGGAGGCGAAGGCGCGGGCAGAAAAATCTCTGGCATTCGTCAAGACCCTCACCCCGGCGCAGATCGACGGCTCCGAGGATAAAGACATCACCTGGATGGCCGGGCAGCGGCAGATGTCGTTCAAGGGCCAGGCGTATCTGTTGTGGTTCGGTCTGCCGAATTTCTTCTTCCACCTGACGACCGCGTATAACATCCTCCGCCACCGCGGGGTAGAGCTTGGCAAGCGGGACTTCCTGGGTCCGGCGCCGTAGCGCCGTCCGGGCAGCTTCACACCAGACCCGCCGAAGCGAGCACGTCCCGCAGAGCAGCCAAAGCCTCGCGGTCCTCGATCGGCAAAAGCGGCTTTCGCGGATAGCCGCCCGGTTGGCCCAGCAAATTCATCGCCGCCTTGATCTGCGCCTGTGGCGAGCCGAAACGTCCGCTCCAGTCCGGATTGATCAACTGCGACATCAGCGCCGTGTAGCGATCGGCAGCGTCACGCGCCGCCGGCAGATCGCCTCGCCAGAAGGCTTCGTAAAAGCCGACCGCAAAAACTGCGCCCAATCCTCCGCCATCGATATTCCCGTCGCCCCCAAGTTCACGCAGAACGGCCAATCCCGAGCGACTGATGAACCCGCCGAACACCCGCACCTTATGAACGACGCGCTGCAACGTCTCGATCGCCTGACCCCGGTTCGCGGTGCTGTCCTTGATCGCCACCACGCGATCGATCGCTGCCAGCGGCTCGGCCGTGTCGGCAGTGATCTCAACAACCACGCCGCGCGCCCAGTTATACACCATCAGGGGCAAATCGACGGCATCCGAGATGTCCCGGTAAAACGCGACGATTTCCCGCGGCGTCGGCGCAGCGTAAGGCGGCGGGGTCGATAAAATTCCGTCCGCCCCGATCGCCAGCGCGTGCCGGCCCAGCTCGCTCGAATGCCGCGCCGTATAGGTCGTGCATCCGATCACCACCGGCAGTTTGCCGCCAAGCTCCTCCATCGCGATTTCGGCGACGCGCTGACGTTCGGCATCGGATTGCGAGAACCACTCGCCGGTTGAACCGTTGACCAGCACTCCGTGCACATGTTGCGAATGATAAAGCCGCAGGACAGCCCGCCATGCGCCCTCATCTATGTCGCCGTCCCGCGTGAATGGCGTCGGCGCTGCAATCCAGTAACCTTTCCAACCGACGGAATTCCGATCCATGCTCGCCTCACCCGCTCAGAGCAGCCTGGGCTTCCGGCAAATCCCAGATTTTCCCGATCGCGGCGGCGCCGGCCGTGGTGATCGCCGTCTCGTCCCCGAGAGTATAACGCCCTTCCGCCACCAGGACGCGTCCGGCGACCATGACCGTATCGATATTGGCGCGATTGGCCAGCGCGATCAGCCCGCGTCGCGGGTCCGCCAGCGGCTGCAGATGCGGATGCGACAAATCCACCACCGTCAGGTCGGCCGCGGCACCCGGCTTGATCTCGCCAAGATCCGGGCGCCCGATCGCCGCGGCCGCCTGCGCGGTGACGGCGTCGATCAGTTCCGGCGCGCTCGCGACCTCGGCGCGACCAGCGGCAATCTTCGAGATCATCGACGCGGCGTTCAATTCGCCGAGCAGGTCCATGTTGTAGCCATCCGTGCCCACCACTGTGCGCACGCCATGTGCAGCGAAGCGCGCGAAGGAGGCGACCGTGCCGCTGCGGGCGAAAACGCGGGGACAATTCAGCACCACGGCGCCACGCGCGGCCATCAGCCGAAGGTCATCGTCCGTGCTGGCGATGCAGTGTGCCGCCAACAGGTCCGGCGCCAGCAGGCCCAGCCAGTCGAGATACTCCGCCGGGCTGCGACCCTGATGGCGCGCGCGGATCACATCGACCTCCCGCTGGCTTTGCGCTAGATGGATGGTGATCGGCACATGCAGGGAGCGCGCACGGGACGCAACCTCGCGCAGCAGGTCGGGACCGCAGGTGTCGGTGGCATGCGGACTCATCGCCAGCCGGATGCGCCGGTCAGCCGCGCCATGCCAATGCTGATACAGCGCATCCCATGTCGCCAGATCGGCCTCGCCGTCATTACCGGCGTAACGCACGGTTCCGTCCCGACCGGCCTGCGCGTCCGCGGTGGAGAACAGATACGGCGCGCCGTAGAAGCGAATGCCCATCTCCACCGCGGCGTCAAACATTTCCGGGATGCTGTTGCGGAACGGTTCCATGACCGTCGCGGCACCGCCCTTCAACAGTTGCAGGATACCCAACCTGGCCACGTCCAGCCGCTCGGCCGGCGACAATATCTCTGCGCCGCGCCGGGACAACGGCAACAGCACGGTATAGACGATGCTCTGGTTGCCTTTACGCGCATGGCCATCCTCCGTCAGCGTGCGGGCGATAGCTTCGCTAAGGCAATGGTTGTGCAGGTTGAGCAGCCCCGGCAGCACGAAGCATCCGGGCCGGTCGAACACCACGTCCGCGCCTGGACGGTCCGGCACGACCGCGGCGATCCGGTCGCCTTCCGTCAGCACCCAATGATTACGCAGCACATGCTGCTCGCCGTCGCAGCGCGTCAGCACGTAGCTGCCGAAGATCGCGGTCGTGCTCATCCCTTGGCGGCCTGCTTCTCGTGTCGAAGGAAATTATCGGCGATCTCCGCGCCCGTCGCAATCCACAGGTCGGGACACGAACGCGCATAGGTCAGGAACTCGCGCAGCAGACGCAGCCGCATGGGCCGGCCGCTGCATTGCGGGTGCAGCACGGTGGTAACCATCGCGCCCCAATCGCGTACCTCGTCCAGCTCGTCCTTCCAGATCGACAGCACATGCTCTTTCGGGAAGATCGGCCGCGGGCTGAAGCGCGCGGACAGGCCGAGCATCCAGTCGTCGTAGCTGGGCGTCACCGGCAGCTCGATGGTGCCGGGCGTTCCGTCCGCCAGCACGTGGCGGTATGGCCGCACATCGTCGCGGAAAGAACTGGTATAGACGATCCCGCGCTCCACCAACAGCGCGCGCAGTATTTCGGTGAACTCCCCATACGGCGCGCGATAGCCGGTCGGCACGACGCCCAGCCGGCGCTTCAGTACCTCGAAACCGCGGTCCACCTCCTCCGATATGTGCGGATCACCGGGATCGGGCAGAAGGTGATGATAGCCGTGATGGCCGAGCTCGTGTCCGGCGCGCAGGATGCTCTCCGCCATTGCCGGATGCGCCTCGACCGACCAGCCGGTGAGGAAGAAGGTGGCGCGCATCCCAAGTTCGCCTAGCAGCGCGAGCAGCTTCGGCGTACCGACGCGCGCTTCGAACCCGCCGTAGCTCATGGTGATCAGCCGCTCCGCATGCAGCGGATCCTTGCTGGTCCAGGCGGCTTCCGCGTCCACGTCGAAAGAGAGGAACATGGCGGCGCGGAACGGCTCCGGCCAGGGATAGTCGGGCGCCGGCGGCGCCAGGTTCGCCGGGATAAGCGGGATGCCCGCGAGTGCTTTACTGTCCAGCATCGATGGTTGCCTTCTCCACGCCTTCGGATGTCAGATGCCATTTCTCCAGCAACTTTCCATAGTTGCCGTCCGCAATCATCGCGTTCAACGCGCCGGCGATTTCCTGCTGCAGGCCGGTCTCGGACTTCGGCAGTGCCATGCCGGTGAGTTGGTAAGCGATCGGTTGGCCGACCGTCACATACGTATTCGGTTCCTGCTGCATGATATAGGGCAATGTCTCGCTCCCCTGTACCGCAGCGTCGATGCGGCCCTGCTTGAGCTGCGTGCGCGCATCCGCGGACCCTTCGGTGCCGACGAGAACAATCGGGTCATTGCCGCAATGCGCCGCGCTCCAGGCGGCAATCTCCTTGGGAAAGGATGTGCGTCGGCTGGCACCGACGCGCTTGCCGCACAGCGCCTGCATGTCCTTGAACACAGCGGCGCGCGATGCCTGTACGAAGAACTGCGGGCCGGAGCGCAGGTAATCGACGAAAGTGGCCGTATCGTGCCGCGTCGCCAGGTCGGTCATGCCGGACAGGATGGCATCCACCCGCCCGGTCGCCAGCGATGGCAGCATCTGATCGAAGCTGGTTTCCTGCCAGGTGATCTTTGTCCCGAGCTTCGCGGCGATGGCTTCACCAAGCTCGACATCGAAGCCGGTCAGCTTGTTGGTTGCCGGATCCCGAAACTCCAGCGGTGGATAGTTGGGAACGATAGCGACGATCATCGATCCGCGCGCGGCGATGGCTGGCGGCAGCGCCGCCGCCGCGATCGAGGCAGGAAGGCAAAGCAGAACAATCGCAAGCAGGCGTTGCATGACGGACTCCAAAAGTTTCAGGCGATGACGGCGGACAGGAAATCCCGCGTGCGCTTTTCCCTCGGCGTGGCCAGCACCTGTGCGGGCGAGCCGTATTCGACGATGGCGCCGCTGTCCATGAAGGCGATGCTGTCTGCGACCTCGCGGGCGAAGCCCAGCTCGTGCGTCACCACCATCATGGTCATGCCGCTCCGCGCCAGCTCCTTCATCACGGTTAGCACCTCGCCCACCAGCTCCGGATCGAGCGCGCTGGTCGGCTCATCGAACAGCATCAGCATCGGCCGCATAGCCAGCGCGCGGGCGATCGCCACCCGCTGCTGCTGCCCGCCGGACAGATGCGCTGGATAACTATCGGCCTTCGACGCCAGTCCGACCCGCGCGAGCAGCTCCAATGCCTCCTCGCGCGCTTCCGCCGGCGAGCGTCCCTGCACCTGCACCGGCCCCTCCATCACATTGCCCAGGGCGGTCATGTGCGGGAATAGGTTGAAGCGCTGGAACACCATGCCGGTCTTCAGCCGCTGCCGGGCGATCTGCGCCTCATTCAGCCGGTGCAGCCGGCCACCGCTTTCCCGCAGCCCGAGCAATTCGCCGTCCAGCCAGATCCCGCCGCTGTCCGGATACGTCAACTGGTTCACGCAGCGCAGCAGCGTGGTTTTGCCGGAGCCCGAGGCGCCGATCAGGCACAAAACCTCGCCGGACTGCACATCCAGGGAGACGCCGCGCAATGCCTGGAACGTGCCGAAGCTTTTCGTCACCCCGCGGATGGCGACGAGCGGGCTGCTCATCGCAGCACCGCCACGCTGCCGCGGGCAAACCGGCGTTCCAACAGCATCTGCAGCGGCGTGAGGATCGACACCACCAACAAGTACCACAATCCGGCGACGATCAGCAGCTCGATGACGCGGGAGTTGGCATAGTAGATATTCTCCGCGTTGTGCAGGATTTCAGGATATTGGATCACGCTCGCCAGCGAGGTCGTTTTGATCATGCCGATGAACTCGTTGCCGAGCGGCGGGATCACCACACGCATGGCCTGCGGCAGAATGATTCGCCGCAACGCGCGCAGCCGCCGCATGCCGATCGCCAGCGCCGCTTCGTACTGCCCGGTATCGACCGATACTATGCCCGCGCGCATCACCTCGGAGGTGTAGGCGCCCTGGTTGATGCCGAGCCCGAGCAAGGCGGACAGGAAGGGCGTCATGATATCGACCGCCCGTCCGGTCCACAGTCCGGGGATGCCCAGCACAGGAAAGACCAACGCAAGGTTGAACCACAGCAGCAATTGCAGAATGACCGGCGTGCCTCGGAACAGCCATGTATAGCCCGCCGCGACGTAGCGCAGCACGGGGTTGGGCGACAGGCGCATGACCGCGACGATGATGCCCAGCACGATCCCTAGCGCCATCGCCAGCACCGCCATCACCACCGTGTTGATGATGCCGTTGATGATGACGGGCACGGTCAGGAACTGCGCAACCACGCCCCAGGCGATCTGCCCGTGCGCGAAGGCGCGACCCAACGCCAGCAGCAACAGGACGATCACTGTGGCTGCCGCCCAGCGTCCCAAATGGACAGGGCGGGCGACCGGCACCCCGGATAGATCGGGGAAGCCGGCGGCGAGCGCCGGCCCGACCCCCGTCAATGCGTGCCGCCGTTCAGCATCGGCTCGGCGACCGCGTTGTTCTGTAGCCCGTATTTGGTGAGAATGGTTTTGTAGGTGCCGTCGGCAATCAAGCGCCGCAGTGCCTGGTCCACAGCAACGCGCAGCACGGTATCGTCCTTGCGGAAGGCGATCCCCTGATAGCCGGTGGCGAACGGCGCACCGAGCGCGCGGTATTTACCGGGATTGCTGCTGATCAGGAAGGGAATGGTTTCGCTGCCCTGCACCGCGCCGTCGATGCGGGCTTCGAGAAGCTGGTTGTGGACGTCCGGCGTGTTTTCGCCCGGAACATACTGGATCGGCGGTTTGCCGGCCGCCTCGCAATGGTCCTTGCTCCAGGCGGCGATCTCGGCCGGGAAGGAGGTGCTGCGCACGGTGCCGACGCGCTTGCCGCAGAGATCCGTGTCGGTTTTCGCCGGACTGGAGTTCGAGCACATAGAATTGCGGGCCGGTCTTCAGGTAGTCGATGAAGTCCATGGCGGCCTCACGCGACTTGAGGTCGGTAATCCCGCTGATGATCATGTCGGTCCGCCCGGTTTGCAGCGCCGGCATAAGCTGCGCAAACGCCACGTCGGACCAGACAATCTTCAGGCCGAGCTGTTTGGCGATCGCGTCCGCCAGGTCGATATCGAGGCCGACCAGCGCGTTGGTCTGCGTGTCGTGGTACTCCATCGGCGGATAGGTGGCGTTGACCGACAGATGCAGCGTGCCGGAGCTGCTGATCGCGTCGGGCAGCGCGGCGGCATGCGCGGCTCCCCAGCAGAACAGTGCGGCGAGACAAACGGCGATGCGTAATGATGTCATGCAGGCTCCTGCGGTGAAAAGGTGGGGGGCTCGATCACCCCGGCCCGCTCGGTGATCGGTCCGTAATAAGCAGGTCGGCGGTGCGCGGCAAAGTTGAACATCTTGTCCTTGCCCTGCCGGCACAGATCGAGGTCGCAATCGGCGACGATGATTTCGTCCGCAAGGGTTTTGGCCTCGGCGATGATGCGCCCGTTCGGATCGACGATGCAGGACCCGCCGATGAGGCCGGAGCCGTCCTCGTCGCCGGCCTTGGCGACCGCGACGGCCCAGGTGGCATTCATGTAGGCGTTCGCCTGCACGACAAGCTGCGAATGGAAGGTGCGAAGCGCCGCATCCTCGGTGTCGCCGCCATTGGGGTCGTAGGCGGCCGAGTTGTAGCCGAGGCAAACCATCTCCACGCCTTGCAGACCCAGCACGCGCCAGGCTTCCGGCCAGCGCCGGTCGTTGCAGATCATCATGCCGAGGATCGCGCCGGCCCAGTCAGGCCCGGCCCGAAATGCCGGAAAGCCCAGATCGCCATACTCGAAATAGCGCTTCTCGAGCTGCTGAAACCGCGAGCCTGCGCGGGGCTCGACCGAGCCGGGCAGGTGCACCTTGCGGTAGCGGCCAAGGATCTGCCCGTCCGGAGCGACCAGCACGGCGCTGTTGTAGCGTCGCCGCTGCGGCGTGACCTCGGCGTAGCCGATATAGAAGCCGACACGCAGAGCGCGGGCACGATCGAACAGCGTCTGCACCGCGGGATTGGGCATGGCGGGCTCGAAACAGCGGTCCAAAGCGTCGCCCTCGAGCAGCCAGCGCGGAAAGAACGTCGTGAAGGCCAGCTCGGGGAACACGGCGAGCGTGGCGCCGCGGGAAGCAGACTGCTCAAGCAGGCGCAGCAGGCGGGCCAGCGTGTGCTCGCGGCTTTCGGCTTTCGACGTCGGACCCATTTGCGCGCCGGCGACGCGGATGATGCGGGGCATGTGCCTCCTGGAAGGTTGGTTGCCCGCATCATGCCGGCAGCGCCGGCGGTCGCCTATATGCCGTGCGCGAGCGCTCGGTCGCTTGAACCGCCGCCGGACGGTGCTTAGCCTCGCCCCTCAAAGCCGACGAACGTCCGGAGGGGACCATCCATGCCCGATACCCATACCGCCGACGCCCAGATGATTCCCGTGCGCGCGGAGATCGCGGCCCGGGCGCATGTCACCGAGGCGCGTTACCGCGAGATGTACGAGCAGGCGGCGCGCGACCCCGAGGGGTTCTGGCGGAACGAAGCGCGCCGCATCGCCTGGATCAAGCCGCCGAGCAGGATCAAGAACACCAGTTTCGCCGGCAATGTTTCCATCAAGTGGTTCGAGGACGGGGTGCTGAACGCCTCGGCGTCTTGCCTCGACCGGCACCTGGCGGCGCATGGCGACCGCACGGCGATCATCTGGGAAGGCGACGATCCGGCCACCAGCAGCTCGATCAGCTATCGGGCCTTGCACGAGCAGGTGTGCCGGCTGGCGAATGTGCTGAAGGGGCTCGGCGTCAAGAAGGGTGACCGGGTCACGATCTATCTGCCGATGGTGCCGGAAGCGGCGGTGGCGATGCTGGCCTGCGCACGGATCGGCGCGGTCCATTCTGTGGTGTTCGGCGGGTTCTCCCCCGATAGCCTTGCCAAGCGCATCCAGGATTGCACCTCGGAGATACTGATCACCGCCGACGAAGGGCGGCGCGGCGGGCGCAAGGTGCCGCTGAAGGCGAACGCCGATGCGGCGCTGAAATCCTGCCCTGACGTCAAGCACGTGGTGGTGCTGAAGGTCACCGGCACGGATGTGCCCATGACGGCGGGGCGCGACCAGGATTACAGCGCTTTGGTGGCGAAGGCCTCACCCGACTGCCCGCCCGAACCGATGAATGCCGAGGACCCGCTGTTCATCCTGTATACATCGGGCAGCACCGGCCAGCCCAAGGGCGTGCTGCACACGACCGGCGGCTACCTGGTCTGGGCGAGCTTCACGCATGAGGCCGTGTTCGACTACCGCCGGGACGAGATCTACTGGTGCACCGCCGATGTCGGCTGGGTGACGGGACACACCTACATCGTGTACGGCCCGCTGGCGAACGGCGCCACCACGCTGATGTTCGAGGGCATTCCCAATTATCCGGACAGCAGCCGATTCTGGCAGGTGGTGGACAAGCACAAGGTCAACATATTCTACACCGCGCCGACGGCGATCCGTGCGCTGATGCGCGACGGCGAGGCGCCGGTGAAGAAGACCTCGCGCAAATCGTTGCGCATTCTGGGCACCGTCGGCGAGCCGATCAATCCGGAAGCCTGGCTCTGGTATGATCGCGTGGTGGGGGAGCACCGTTGCCCTATCGTCGATACCTGGTGGCAGACGGAAACCGGCGGCATCCTGATCAGCCCGCTGCCGGGGGCGACGGCGCTCAAGCCCGGCTCGGCGACTTTGCCGCTGCCGGGGGTGAGGCCGGTGATCGTCGATGGCGACGGACACGAGTTGCACGGGCCGTGCGAGGGCAATCTCTGCATCGGGGATTCCTGGCCCGGCATGATGCGCACGGTGTTCGGCGACCATGAGCGCTTCGTGCAGACCTATTTCTCCACCTTCAAGGGCCTCTACTTCACCGGCGACGGCGCGCGGCGGGATGCCGATGGGTATTACTGGATCACCGGGCGGGTGGATGACGTGATCAACGTCTCGGGCCATCGCATGGGCACGGCCGAGGTGGAAAGCGCCTTGGTGGCGCACCCGAAAGTGGCGGAGGCAGCGGTGGTCGGGTTCCCGCACGACCTCAAGGGCCAGGGGATTTATGCGTATGTGACGCTGAAACTGGGCGAGGAACCGAGCGAGGGGTTGCGCAAGGAGCTGGTGGCCTGGGTCCGCAAGGAGATCGGCCCGATCGCCGCGCCCGATGCGATCCAGTGGGCGCCCGCCTTGCCGAAGACGCGCAGCGGCAAGATCATGCGCCGGATTCTGCGCAAGATCGCCGCCAATGAGACCGACAGCCTGGGGGATGTCTCCACGCTGGCGGACCCGGCGGTGGTCGGCGATTTGGTGGAAAACCGGGTGGCGTGATGAACGACAGGGCGGCGGCGAGCAACACCAACCCATACGCGGCGCTCGGCGTCCGCCCCTTCATTAACTGTTGCAGCGTGCGAACAATGCACGGCGGCAGCCTGATGCTGCCGGAGGTGCGCGCGGCGGTGGAGGCGGCGTCGCGGCAGTATGTCAATCTCGATGAGCTGATGGAGGCGGCCGGCGCGCGCATCGCGGAGCTGACCGGAGCGGAGTGGGGCATTGTCACGTGCGGGAGTGCTGCGGCACTGGCGCTGGCGACGGCGGCCTGCATCGCCGGCAACGACCCGGTGAAGATTTTGCGGCTGCCCTTCACCGAGGGCTGGGTGAACCGCGTGATCATGGTGCGGCAACAGCGCTTCGCCTACGACCAGGCGATCCGCATGGTCGGCACGCATGTGATCGAGGTGGACAGCATCGCGGCGCTGGATGCCGCGCTGACAGAACCGGTGGCGATGGTGGCGGTGCTGGGCACGCATGAGGCCGTCTCGCCGGTACGGCTGGAGGACATTGTCGCGCGTGTGAAGCCGCTCGGCGTTCCGATCACCGTCGATGCGGCTTCCGAGCATATCGAACGGCCGAGCCCGTGGCTGAAACGCGGCGCGGACCTGGTGATCTACAGCGGCGGGAAGTTCCTGCGCGGACCGCAGACGAGCGGATTGTTGCTGGGGGATAAGGCGCTGGTGCAGGCGGCATGGCGCAATGCCTCGCCGCACCAGGCGTTCGGGCGGCCGATGAAGGTTTCGAAGGAGGATGTGGTCGGGGTCATCGCCGCGCTGGAGCACTGGTTCACGGTGCGTGACGGCGCCGCGGAGCTGGCGCGCTGGCGGGCTGATCTGGCGGAGATGGCGGGTTGGATCGAGAGCAGCGGCGCTACTGTCGAGGTGATCGAGCCCGAGGGCGTGGTTCTGGTGCCGCGGCTACGAGTGCGGTGGGACCCGGCGCGATCGGGATTGGATGGCTTGGGGTTGCGCCAGGCACTGTTGGATGGCGAGCCGCGCATCATGCTGGACGATGCGGACGCCACGGCGGAATTGGTGGAGATCGACCCGTTTGGTTTGCAGCCCGGCGAGGCGACCGAGGTCGGCAAGGCTGTGGCGGCGGCGCTTGGAGCGTCACGCGCGGCAACGGTTGTGGCGCAGGCGGATGACGGGGTGGATCTGAGCGGAGAGTGGAAGGTGACTGTGCGGTTCCTGCGCGGTGAACGGCGGCACCGGTTGCAGTTGCATCAAGAGGGCGAGGTGATTTCGGGGCGGCACGAGTTGGAGCAGTTCGCCGGCGACGTTGCGGGAAGGCTGGATGCGCTTGGCGTGCGATTGACGCTGCGGGCGCGGTTTGAGGGCAGCACGATTTCGTATCGCCTGGATGGCGTGATTGCGAATGGCGGCATGCAAGGCGAGGCGGTGCTGGGCAGCGCCACGGATCATCATCAGGGGCCGGTGAATATGGCGCAGTTCGGCAGCGGTCGTTGGGAGGCGGTGCGGGCAGCGGGGTAAGAAAAGCAAGTAAGATTAACCACAGAGACACAGAGGCAGGGAGGAATACGGGGAGGAAGGATAAGTTGCGCTTCGCGCGTGATGGGCTGTTTGTCTTCGCTTGCTCCTCCGTGCCCCTGGATCTCCGTGGTCAGGCTTTCTTGGTTGGTTCGGTTTCGACCGGCGGGACGGAGTCGGTGACGGGGTCGTAGCGGTAGCCGAAGGCTTCGCGGCGCTCTTCCATCGTCATCTGGTCCCAGCGTTTGTCCGGGCACTGCCAGGCCGCGCGCGGGATGCGGGATCCGGGGACCGAGGGGGCGGGTTCGGCCTCGGCGGTGGCGGGAGGCGCCGGTTTCCGCGCGGCGCGCACCGGAGGCTGCTTTGGCGGTGCCTGCATCTGTTCGACCTTGTGCAGCGTGGTGCGGGACTCGCGCGAGAGGGCGATGGCGTTGGCACGCAGGCGAACGGCGACGGTGTCCGGCACGTCCTGCGTGGCGGCGCGGCGGAGGGAATTGATTGCGGTGTATTCGGCGATGATGGCGCGGGCGACGAGGAGGCCTTGCAGCGGATCGGCGGGTTTGGCGGCGAGCAGCATGAGGCGGATCAGCTCGCGGCGCGCGGTGCGGTCGGGCAGGGTTTCGCCGGGCTGGGGCGGGACGGCGGTTATGATGGTGTGGAGGAGGTGGTCGAGGATGGCGGGGGCGAGTTCGGTTACGGGCTGGGTCATGGCGGCGGTCCGATGCAGAGGGCTAGCTGTTCTAACATCAATTAGTTAACAAACCAAACATACTTGGTGGCACCTCCCCCTCGATCCGCCCGGCGGCTCGATCCCCCCATACCGGCGGATTATTGAAGTCGAGTGAGGGTGCCGCGGCGCGCAACCGCATGGTAAGCCGCCCCGATGGGCTACTGGGGAAAGATCGTCGGCGGCATAGCGGGTTTCGCCGTGGGCGGGCCGATGGGCGCGGTGTTCGGCGCCGCGCTGGGCCATGCCGCCGATAGCGGCGGGGTTTCCAATCTGCGCCTGCCCTTCGGCGCCGACCCGCTGTTCAATCCCGTCCGCGTTGCCGCGCTGCTCGGACGCAAGGACCAGCTTTTCGCGGTCTCCGTCGTGGTGCTGGCTGCCAAGCTGGCGAAAGTCGATGGACCGGTGAGGCGCGAGGAGATCGCCGCCTTTCGGCGCCAGTTCCGCATCCCGCCGGAGGGCGTGCACGAGGTCGGCCGCCTCTTCGATCAGGCGCGCGACACCCCCGAGGGCTACGAGGCGTATGCCGACCAACTCGGCGAAAGCTTCGCGGACAATCGCGGCGTCCTCGAGGATGTGCTGAACGCGTTGTTCCAGATCGCCCGGGTGGATGGACCGGTGAACCGGGCGGAGCACGAATTCCTCTCGCACGTGCATCGCAGCTTCGGACTCGATCAGGTCGCCTGGGACCGTGCACGCGGCGGTATGCCGCGGCAGCCGCTGAGCGAAGAGCCGGACGCCTATAGCGTGCTGGGAGTGGCGCGCGGGGCGAGCGACGAGGAGGTGCGCGCGATATGGAAACAGCTCGTGCGCGAGAACCATCCCGACAGCCTCGCCGCCCGCGGCGTGCCGGCCGAGTTCATCGCCCGCGCAAGCGAGAAGGTCGCCCGCATCAATGCCGCCTGGGACCGAATTAAACGCGAGCGGGGTCTGTGATACCAGCCGGTCAGTTGGTCTTCGACGGTGCTTAGCGTCGCATCCGCGAAAGACGTGGGTGGCCCGCCTTCGCCGGCCGTGACGGTGGTGGGGCCGGCTTCGTCGAGGGGTCATTCGACTCGGCGGCTGGTATGAGCCTGCGCATACGGGAACTGCTCAGCCCCAATCGCGATGCGCGGCGGGCCGGCGCGCGCGTCGATATGATCATCCTCCACTATACCGGCACGCCCACGGTAGAGGCGGCGATCGAGCATTTGCGCCATCCCGCCTCGCGTGCGTCATCGCATTATCTGATCGATGCAAGCGGTGCGGTCCTGCTGCTCGTGCCGGAGACAGAGCGGGCCTGGCATGCCGGCCCGTCGTACTGGCGCGGCCACGCCAACCTCGATGATCGTTCCATTGGCATCAACCTCGTCAACCGCGGCCACGATGCCGGCTATCCGGATTTTCCGGTGCTGCAACTCGCCGTGCTCTGCGATCTCTGCCTGGAAATCCTGTCGCGCCATCCGATACCGGCACGCAACATCATCGGCCACAGCGACGCGGCGCCCGACCGCGCGCGTGATCCGGGAGAAAAACTCGACTGGGCAGGCCTCGGCCAGAGCGGTGTGGGGCTGTGGCCCCCGGATGTCCCGGACCTCGGCACCGGTGCCGCGGTACGCGATGCGGCGAACCTGCAAAGCGTCCGCGCCGCATTGAACATGGTCGGCTACCGCGTGGCGCCGGAGGGCGCGCTCGACCCGGCGCTCGCCGCAGTGCTGCGCGCTTTCCAGCGCCATTGGCGGCCGGAGGCCGTGACCGGCCAGGCGGATGCCGGCACGCTCGCCCGCCTGCTGGCGGTTTCGCAGGCCTGCGGCAGCAGTTGACGTCACGCCGGCGTCAGCCGATGTGAAAAGCGTCAGACGGCCGGACGGCCGCTGTCCTCGGGCTTGACCCGGGGATCAGAGGAAAGTCCGGGCTCCACGGGAATGCGGTGCCGGTTAACCACCGGCGGGGGCGACCCCAGGGACAGTGCCACAGAAAACAAACCGCCCGCGCACCGAACGGATCGCGGGCAAGGGTGAAACGGTGCGGTAAGAGCGCACCGCGCCGGCGGCAACGCCGGTGGCAGGGTAAACCCCACCGGGAGCAAGACCGAATAGGGGCAGCGGGCCTTCGGGCCAGGAGCATTCCCGCTCCGCTGCCCGGGTTGGTCGCGCGAGGTGCGCCGCGAGGCGTGCCCCAGAGGAATGGCCGTCCCGCGCTCCAGGGGAACCTGGCTCGCGCGGACAGAACCCGGCTTACAGGCCGTCTGACGCCTCGCTTCAGAAACATTGCGACCGGGCGGGAGCCGTGTCAGGCGATATGAAACAGACCAGATAGCGGCGCAGGCGAGCATTGACCCGCTTGCATGGCGATGGCACTTTGCGTGCAGGGTCGAACTCAATGCACCTCCCGGTTCACGAGAGGGCGTGAGCAGCCTTGTAGCGGGGGGCCTGAATGGACAGAGATACACTTCAGCACATGATCGACCGGGTAAAAGAAGGACGCCTGTCGCGGCGTGGCTTCATCCGGCGAATGGCGGTGCTCGGCCTGACCGCTCCGATGGCATCGCAGTTGCTCGCCATCGGCGGGGTGGCCATGGCTGAACCGATGGCGCCGTTCGATTACAAGCCCAGCAAGCGCGGCGGGGGCGGTACGCTGAAACTGCTGTGGTGGCAGGGCCCGACGCTGCTGAACCCGCATTTCGCCGTGGGCACGAAAGACCAGGACGGATCACGCCTGTTCTACGAGCCGTTGGCGGCTTGGGACAATGAAGGCAACCTCAAAACGGTCCTGGCGGCGGAAATCCCAAGCCGGGACAATGGCGGACTTGCCGCCGACGGAAAGTCGGTGACCTGGAAGCTGAAACAGGGCGTGAAATGGCATGACGGGCAACCTTTCACGGCCGATGACGTGGTGTTCAACTGGCAATACGCGCGCGATCCGCAGACCGCGGCAGTGAGCGCCGGCAGCTACAATTACAACCAAGTTGAGAAGATCGACGATCATACCGTGAAGGTCTCCTTCACGAAGCCGACCCCCTTCTGGGCTGACCCGTTCGTCGGCTCCTATGGTTGCATCATTCCCAAGCATCTGTTCGAGTCGTATATTGGCGCGAAATCGCGGGATGCGCCGAACAATCTGAAGCCGGTGGGCACCGGCCCCTACAAGTTCAAAAGTTTCACCCCTGGCGATCTCGCGCAGGGCGTGATCAACATGGACTATCATCAGCCGAACCGCCCCTTCTTCGACGCTGTCGATATGAAGGGCGGCGGCGATGCCACCTCGGCCGCCCGCGCCGTGCTGGAAACCGGCGAGTACGATTATGCCTGGAACCTGCAGGTAGAAGATGAACTGCTGAAGAAAATGGAGGCCGCGAGTAAAGGCCACGTCGCCTTGGTCGAGGGCGGGAACGTGGAACAGATGCAGGTAAACTTCACCGATCCCAACAAAGTCGTGGACGGGGAACGGTCCAGCCTCAAGACCAAGAACCCCACCCTGTCGGACCCCATCGTCCGGCAGGCGCTGTCCTTGCTGGTCGATCGCGGCAGCGTGCAAAAATACATCTACGGCCGTACCGGCTCGGCGACCGCCAATTTCCTGAATGGTCCGCCCCGGTTCGTGTCGAAAGATACTTCCTGGGAGTTCAATATTGCCAAGGCGAACGATCTGCTCGATCAGAACGGCTGGAAACGCGGGCCGGACGGTATCCGGCAGAAGGACGGCAACAAACTGAGTTGGCTGTTCCAGACCTCGATCAACCAGCCGCGCCAGGAAACGCAGGAGATCATCAAGCAGGCGTGCCACAAGGCCGGGATCGAGCTTCGCCTCAAGGCGGTTCTCGCTACGGTGTTTTTCTCCTCCGATACCGGGAACGACGACACATATACCAAGTTCTACGCCGATCTGCAGATGTACACGACCAATCCGCCGCAGCCCGATCCGGGTCTGTTCATGCAGAACTTCCTGTCCTCGCAGGTCGCCAGCAAGGCGAACAAGTGGCAGGGCCGCAACATCACGCGTTGGCAGAGCCCGGAGTACGACAAGATCTATGCCGAAACGACCGATGAACTCGACCCGGTGAAGCGCGCCGCGGACTTCATCCAACTCAACGATATGGTCGTCAAGAACGTCGTGGTCATCCCGCTGATCTTCCGCAAGTCCGTCAGCGCGACCATCAACGGCCTCCGGGCGCCATTGAGCGGTTGGGACAATGACACCTGGGATCTGCCGGACTGGTACATGGAGGTTCGGTCGTAACGCCGCGCGCAATGCACCGGGACGGGATGATCGCGTCCTGAATCCCGGTGCCGCTTTGCGGGAATCCTGAATGTCCCGGGCGTATGTGCTCCGGCGACTGATGATCGCCATCCCCAGTCTGCTGGGCATCAGCGTGATCATCTACACGATTCTCGCGCTCGCCCCCGGGGATCCGTTTGGTGAGCTCTTGACCAATCCGAACGTGCCGCCGGCCGTGGTCGCCTCGCTGCGCGCCAAGTTCGGCCTGGATGACCCGGTGTGGCTGCGCTATTTCCACTGGCTTATCGCCATGCTGCAGGGCGATTGGGGCTTTTCTTTCGCCAGCCGGATGGATGTCGAGACGCTGATCCTTCAGCGGCTTCCCGTCACGTTGATCATCCTCGGTTCGGCCGAAATTCTCGCGGTTCTGGTCGCGGTCCCGGTTGGCGTGCTTGCCGGCGCCCGGCCGTATTCATTGTTTGATCAGATCGCCAACACCCTGGCCTTCGTAGGCTTCTCCCTGCCCACGTTCTTTACCGGACTGCTGTTGATCCTGATCTTCAGCATCCAGCTTCACTGGCTGCCGTTCGTCTTCCGCACGGACCTTTCTGCCAGGGGCTTCGATTGGCTCTGGCAGAACATCCTCCAGTCGATCATGCCGGTGATGGTGCTGGGGCTTTTCCAGGGCGCCTCATTGGTGCGGTACGTCCGCGCCTCCGTGCTGGACGTGATCAAGCTGGATTACGTCACCACGGCACGATCGAAGGGTATCGGCGAGCGCAAGGTCATCACCCGGCATGTCGTGCGGAACGCACTGGTGCCGGTCGTCACTCTGGTTGCCGTGCAACTGCCCATCATCTTCGGGGGGGCCATCATCACCGAGCAGATCTTTCGTGTCCCCGGCATCGGATCGTTGCTGATATCATCGATACTGACCAACGATACGCCGGTCGTGATGGCCGTGACTTTCGTCTTCGCCGTGCTTGTCGTGCTGTTCAACCTGATCGCAGATCTTCTGTATGCCTGGCTCGATCCCCGCATCTCTTACCGCTGAGGCGCCGGCGCAAGTCGATCAGGCGTCGGGACGGACTGCGCCCCACGTTTCGCTGCGGATGCAGGCCTGGCGGAGATTCCGCAGGCATAAGCTCGCCCTGATCAGCGTGGTCATACTTGGGCTGATCGTCCTCGGTATTATCTTCGGTTCGCTGTTCTGGCCGATCCCGATCGACGAGATAGACTTCACCGCCAAGCTGCAAGGACCTGGTTGGGCGCACCCGTTCGGCACCGACGATCTGGGTCAGGATCTGCTCTCTCGCTTGATCTATGGCGGTCGCATTTCGCTGGCGGTCGGGCTTGCCGCGATGGTGGTCGCGGTACTCGTGGGCGTGGTGATCGGCGCCATCTCAGGGATGGCGAGCGGACGTCTGGACGCAGCGCTCATGTGGGTGACGGATCTGTTTCTGTCGCTGCCGCAACTCCCGCTGCTGCTGCTGCTGATCTATCTGTTCCGCGATCCGCTGCGCGCGGCACTGGGCGACGAAGGTGGTATTTTTCTGCTGATCGTCATTGTCATCGGCGGCCTGCGATGGATGCCGCTGGCGAGGCTGGTGCGCGCCCAGTTCCTGTCGTTGCGGGAAAAGGAGTTTGTCGAGGCCGCGCGTGCCCTTGGCGCGTCACGGGCACGGCTGATGGTCAAGCACATCCTGCCGAATGCGATCGGGCCGGTGATCGTCGCCGGGACGATCGAAGTGGCCAATGCAATCATCACTGAATCCACGCTGTCGTTCCTCGGGCTCGGCTTTCCACCGGACACCCCGACCTGGGGCCGCATCCTGTACGATGCGAAAGACTATCTCGACGTCGCGCCGCATTGGGCCTTGTTCCCGGGCTTTGCGATCTTCCTCACCGTGCTGTCCATCAACTTCATCGGTGATGGGCTGCGCGACGCGCTCGATCCGCGCCGCGTGATCTAGATGACCGAGAAGCTGCTCGAGATCCGGGACCTCAAGACCTGGTTCCGCACCGATGACGGCATGGTGCGCGCGGTGGACGGGGTCAGCATGGCGGTGGCTCGCGGCGAAACCCTGGCCGTGGTCGGAGAGTCGGGCTGCGGCAAGACGGTGACCGCGCGCAGCGTACTGAAGCTGATCGATATGCCTCCGGGCCGTTTTGCCGGCGGCCAGATCCTCTGGCGGGGGCGCGATCTTGTTCCGCTATCCGCGGCGGAGATGGACATTATCCGCGCCCGCGAGATTGCGATGGTGTTCCAAGAGCCGATGACCGCACTCAATCCGGTCTATCCGGTGGGGGATCAGATCGCGGAGGCCCTCCGGGCGCACGAGCGGCTCTCGCGCAGGGCGGCTCTGGCCCGCGCGGTTGATCTGCTGCGGCTGGTGCAGATACCGAACCCTGAGCGCCGGGTGCATGACTATCCCCACCAGTTCTCCGGCGGCATGCGGCAGCGGGTGGTGATCGCCATGGCGCTGGGATGTGGGCCGCAATTGCTGATCGCGGACGAGCCGACCACCGCGCTGGACGTCACCATCCAGGCGCAGATCCTCGATTTGCTGAACGATATGAAGGCGCGCTTCGGCATGGCAATCATGCTGATCACCCACGCCATGGGAGTGGTGGCCGAGAATGCGCAACGCGTTGTTGTCATGTACGCCGGCAAGGTCGTGGAAGACGCGCCGGTCGATGAGCTTTTCGCCACCCCTCGCCACCCCTATACGCAGGGCCTGATCCGCGCGATCCCGCGGGTCGATGCCACCGCCCGCCACCGCACCCGGCTGGCGCAAATCCCTGGTACCGTCCCCAACCTGCTCGATCCGCCGCCCGGCTGTCGCTTCGCCGCGCGCTGCGCCTTCGCGACCCAGGCTTGTCGGGATGCGGAGCCGCCGCTGCGTGTGATCGGTCCCGACCATAAAGCGGCTTGCATTCTATGAGCGACGCACCGCTGCTTTCTGTCCGCGACCTCAAGAAACATTTCCCGGTGACCGGGGGCTTCCTGGCCCGCGAGATCGCGCAGGTGCGCGCGGTGGACGGGGTCAATCTGGAGATCAAGCCAGGCGAGACGCTCGGGCTGGTGGGCGAATCCGGCTGCGGGAAATCAACCACCGGGCGCTGCATCATGCGGCTGATCGAGCCCAGCTCCGGCGAGGTCTGGTTCCAGGGCCGGGATGTGACCCGCCTGGAGGGGCAGGAACTGCGCGGATTGCGCCGGGATATGCAGATCATCTTTCAGGACCCGTTCGCTTCGCTCAATCCGCGGCACACGGTCGCGGAAATCATCGGCGAAGCGCTGATTATACACCGGTTGGCGAGAACCCGCCGGCAGTTCGATGACAGGGTCGCCGAGCTGCTGGAAACGGTCGGCTTGCGGGCGGAGAGCCGCAACCGTTTCCCGCACGAATTCTCCGGCGGGCAACGCCAGCGTATCGGCATCGCCCGCGCACTCGCCGTGGAGCCGAAGTTGATCGTCTGCGACGAGCCGGTTTCCGCCCTGGATGTCTCGATCCAGGCACAGGTGATCAATCTGCTGGAGGATCTGCAGGAAAAATTCCGCCTGACCTATCTGTTCATCGCCCATGACCTGTCGGTGGTCGAGCACATCAGCAACCGAGTGGCCGTGATGTATCTGGGCAGGGTGGTGGAGATCGCCTCGGCCCGCGAACTGTATGACAATCCGCGCCACCCCTATACCGAGGCACTGCTGTCCGCTGTACCTATTCCGGACCCGAAAGTGAAGCGTCGGCGAATCGTGCTGGAAGGTGACGTGCCGAGCCCTTTCGGTCCGCCCTCGGGCTGTCACTTTCGGACACGATGCCCGCTGGCCGAGCCTCGCTGCGCCGAAATCGCCCCTCCGCTCCGAGAGAGCCTGCCGGGCCACTTCGTGGCGTGCCACGTCCGGGGCTAGGCGCTCCCCGGCGGCGGAATAAACCGGCAAAACGCGACACAATTTTGGAACGAAACGGGAATCAGCGACCATTTCGGCTTGCCCCGGTCACGGCGTCACTGCGTAGAAACAGCAACTGCTTCGCGAAAAAGCGAAAATGGCTGCGCGATGCGCCAAATCCCTTTGACGCCCATGTTTGCCCATGTTATCCCACGACATCCCATTAACGCGGAGCGGTTCCGGAAACCGGGCTTCTCTAGGGCAGTCATGAAGGGCGGGCCGGTTGGATGACCCATTTCCTGGGCACCCACCAGAACAGGCTGGACGCCAAGGGTCGCGTCTCCGTTCCGGCGTCCTTCCGCAACGCCCTGCGCCAGGACAACGGGAGCGCGTCGGCGGGAACCAATGGCAACGGCAACGGCACGCATTTCATTCTTCGTCCGTCCCACAAGCATCCTTGCATCGAAGCCTGGCCGACTGCCGAATTCGATGCGCTCGCCAAACCGCTCGAGCGCTTCGATGTGTTCAGCGAGGAGCATGACGACCTCGCCTCCACCCTGTATGCGGATGCCTATCCGGTCGAGACCGACAGGGAAGGACGCATTGTCCTGCCCGATCCCCTGATCGCCCATGCCGGAGTTGGCGAGACGGTGGTGTTCATGGGTCTCGGCCGCATTTTCCAGATCTGGGAACCGCAGGCGGCGGAGCGTCGCCGCACCGAGGCGCGCGACCGTGCCCGAGCGCGCGGGCTGACGCTCGGGAGCGCCGGGCAATGAACGCCCAGGGTCACGTCCCCGTGCTGCTGCGCGAAATGCTGGCCGCGCTCGCGCCCCATTCGGGCGGCATTTATCTGGATGGCACGTTCGGCGGGGGCGGATACGCCGCGGCCATTCTGGAGACCTGCCGCTGCACGCTGTGGGCGATCGACCGCGACCCCGACGCGATCGCCCGCGGCGCCGCGCTGGCGGCACGCTTTCCGGGCCGGCTGCATCTGCTGCATGGGCGGTTCGGCAATATGCTCGACCTGCTCGGGGCCCAGGGCGTGAGCGCGCTGGACGGCGTGGTGCTGGATCTCGGCGTGTCCTCGTTCCAGCTCGATGACCCGGCGCGCGGCTTCTCTTTTCGCGCCGACGGCCCGCTCGACATGCGCATGGGCCGCGAAGGGCCAACCGCGGCCGACCTCGTGAACCGGTTGCCGGAGCGCGAACTTGCCGACCTGTTTTATGAACTCGGCGAGGAACGGGCATCGCGCCGGATCGCCCGCGCCATCGTCGCCGCGCGCACCGCCGCGCCGATCCTCACCACGGTGCGTCTTGCCCAGGTGATCCGCGACGTGCTGCCGCCCGACCGCTCCGGAATCGACCCGGCGACCCGCAGCTTTCAGGCGCTGCGCATCAAAGTGAATGACGAGCTGGCGGACATCACCAGGGCACTTGGCCAAGCTGCGGACCTCCTCTCGCCCGGCGGACGGTTGGTGGTGGTTTCGTTTCATTCGCTCGAGGACCGGATCGTGAAGCGCTTCATGGTAGAGGCCGCCGGCCGGGCGCCGTTGCCCTCGCGCCATGTGCCGGCCGCAATCGCCACCCGCCCGGCACCCGGCTTTCGCCTGCTCACCCCACGCGCGGTGCGGCCGAGCGAGGCCGAGACCACGGCCAACCCGCGGGCCCGCAGCGCGCGGCTGCGCGCCCTCGAACGGCTGTCCGTCTCTGCCAGGGCTGGCCGATGATCCGCCCCGTCACCTGCGTCTGCTTCCTGCTGGCCTGCGGTTCGGGCCTGTATCTCTATCAGGCCAAGCACCGGGTGAACGTGCTCGACCAGCAGATCGAGGCCACGGTCCGCAAGACCTCCGCGACACGCGAGCAGATTCGCCTGCTGCACGCGGAATGGACGCTGCTGAACCAGCCGGACCGGTTGCAGACGCTCGCCAACCAGTTCCTGACGCTGAAGGCCACCACCCCGAACCAGTTCGCTTCCTTCGCCGAGCTGGATGGGCGTCTGCCGCCGGTGCCCGAGACGCCCCCACCCGCCCCGCAAGTTGCGCCGGCCGAACCCGCCGCCGTGCCGGTTGCCGCGGCAAACCCGCCGTCACCACTCACCGAAGCCACCCGGGCAAAACCGGTCGATGCGCAGGTCCCGCCAGCCCGCCACGACGCACCCGAGCATCCGCGCCCGCCCGAGCCGCGGCCCGCCATGCACCCGGTTATTCCCGCAACCGCCCCGAGCATGGTCGCATCCCGTCCGCTATCCCGCCCGGCCTCTCCGGTGCCGTATCCATCCGTCTGGCCGGTCCGGGCGGCTATGCCGTACCGCGCCCCCATGCAGCGGGCGGTGCCTGTCGCGCTGCCGGCATCGCTGCTGGGAATGGCGCGTGCGGCCGCCCCGCTGCCCGCGCCGATGCCGGTCCCGACCGCATCGAGGACCGATTAGATGACCGGGCATCCCGACGATCCCCCACACGCGCCGCCGCCCGACTCGGCGCCGCTTACCGCGTCCCCCCGGCGCACGCCGCGTGAGCGCCCGGGCGCCGCCCGCGCCGATGCCGTGCCGCGTATGGAAACCGTGCGGGTCACCGCCCCCGATCTCCAGCGCCGCGCCGCACTGGAAACCACGCGGTCGCGCCTTGTCGTCGCCGCCGGCGGATTCGTGGTGCTGTTCCTCGCCGTAGTGCTGAAGCTCGCCGATGCAACCGTCATCCAGCCGGTGAAGCCGCACCGACCGGAACACCCGATCGCCGCTCTTGTGCAGAAGCCGCAGGCGATCGATGCCGATGCGCTCGCCAAGCGGGCGATGATCACCGACCGGAACGGCCAAATCCTGGCGATCTCTCTGCCCACCGCATCGCTGTTTGCCGATCCGCGGCAGGTCATGGATGCGCCGGCGATCGCGGCCAAGCTGAAACAGGTGCTGCCCGACATCGATACGACGCTGGTGGTCCAGCGCCTCTCTGCGGCCGGCAAGGATTTCGTTTTTCTGGATCGCCGCATCACGCCGCAGCAGGAGATCGAGATCAACAATCTCGGCATCCCCGGACTCGACTTTCAGCCGACCGAGGAGCGGCACTATCCGATGGGCCGCGTTGCCGCGCATGTGCTGGGCGGAGTCGATATCGACGAGCACGGCGTCGCCGGGGTGGAGAAGTGGTTCAACAAGCGGTTGATGACCGATTCCGACCCGCTGCGGCTCTCGATCGATGTGCGCGTGCAGGCCGTGGTGCGGGAGGAGCTGCAATCAGCGATCGACGAGTTCAAGGCTGAAGGCGGCGCCGCCGTCATGATGGACGCCAATACCGGTGAAGTGCTGGCGATGGTCAGCCTGCCCGATTACGACGCCAATGATTTCGGCCATGCCGATGCGGACGCGCGGTTCAACCGCGCGGTTTCCGGCGCCTACGAGCCCGGCAGCACTTTCAAGTTGCAGACCGCGGCGATGGCACTGGACGACGATGTGATCCACATCTGGGACCAGTTCGACACCGTCCATCCGATCCATGTCGGCCGTTTCACCATCACCGACTTCGAGCAGGCGCATCACAACTTCGAGGTGCCGGAAATCATCGCCTATTCTTCGAACATCGGCGCCTCGCATATCGCGGTGCTGGTGGGCGCGGAGCGGCAACGCGCCTGGCTGAAGAAGCTGGGCTTCTTCGTCCGCTCTCCGATCCAGTTGCCGGAATCCGCGCCCCCCTTGGTGCAGCCGGCGAAAAGCTGGCAACTCGCCACGATCATGACGGTTTCGTTTGGCAACGGTATCGCAGTGACCCCGATGCAGCTCATGGCCGGTACCGATGCGATCGTTGATGGCGGCTTCTATCGGCCGCCCACCCTGCTCGGGCTGCCGGCCGGCGAGCAGGTGCCGGGCGAGCGAGTGATGCAGCCGGAAACTTCCGACATCATGCGCCGACTCATGCGGCTGGTGGTGACCGCCGGCACCGGAACGCCCGCCAAGGTTCCCGGCTACCTGGTCGGGGCCAAGACCGGCACCTCGCAGAAAGTGGGCCATCACGGCTACAAGCTGCACCAGAATCTCAGCTCGATGATCGCGGCATTCCCGATCACCGCACCTCGCTACCTCGTCTATGCCATGCTGGACTCCCCGCACGCGGACGCGACGACGCACGGTTTCACCACGGGGGGCTGGATCGCCGGTCCGGTGGTGCGCAACGTCATCTCGCGCGTGGCGCCGATGCTTGGGCTGCTGCCCGCGCCGCCGGACGAACTGCAAAAAGAGGAGCAGGAAGTCGCCATTCCATTGCAGCCAGCCCGGCCGCCTGGCGCCCCGCGCGCCGGAGCCCCGGTCGCCGCCACATCGCCCCGGCCACATTCACCCGATGTCGTGCCCGCCGGGACCGGGCCGCGGGCCGTCGAGCATGGCTGGCAGCACCAGGCGGCGCTGCCGAGCGCCCCGGTGATTCCGGCCGTCGCGGTGGGGATGCCTGCCTATGCGGATCGCTGAGCTCATGCCCGCGATCCCCGACATGGCGAAAGCGCCGGGCTGGCGCGCCGCATCTGGGCTTCAGCTTGCCGGCGTCACCGCCGATAGCCGCGAGGTGGCCAGCGGCTTCCTGTTCGCCGCCCTGCCCGGTACTCGCGCCGATGGCCGCGACTTCATTGCCGAGGCGGTGGCGCGCGGGGCCGCCGCGGTGCTGGCGCCGACCGGCACGTACTGGCCGCCGGGCGTGCCGCCGCGGCCGCTGATCGAGGACCCGGAACCGCGTCGCCGCCTCGCTCAGCTCGCGGCGGTGTTTGCCGGCCCGCAGCCAGCGGTGCTGGCGGCCGTCACCGGCACCAATGGCAAGACCAGCACGGTCGAGTTCCTGCGCCAGATCTGGGCAGCCGGCGGTCGCCCGGCGGCGAGTCTGGGCACGCTCGGCTTGATTGCGCCCGGCTTTGCGCCCGGCGCCGGGCTGACCACGCCCGATCCGGTGCATCTCGCCCACACCCTGGCCCGGCTTGCCGGGGCCGGTATCCAGCATGCGGCGATGGAGGCCTCCTCGCATGGGCTGGATCAGTTCCGCCTCGACGGCGTGCGGCTGGCGGCCGGGGCGTTCACCAACCTGACACGCGATCACCTGGACTATCACGGCAGCGAGGCGGCCTATCGTGCCGCCAAGCTGCGCCTGTTTGCCGAGCTGCTGCCGCCTGGCGCACCGGCGGTGGCGAATGCCGATATGGACGCCACGACCCTGACGGCGCTGAGCGACATCGCTGCCCGGCGCCACCTCGATCTTCGCACCACCGGCGAGACCGGCGACACGCTGCGCCTGCTATCCGCCACGCCCCGGCCGGACGGTCAGGACCTGGAGGTGCGACAAGCCGGCCGGCGGCGGCACATCGCGCTGCCGTTGGCGGGGCGTTTCCAGGCCGAGAATGCACTGCTGGCCGCGGCCCTGGCGGAAGCGCTGGGCGAGCGCGGTGCACTCGACCGGGTGCCGCGGCTCACCGGCGTGCGCGGCCGGCTCGAACTGGCCGCCCGCCTGCCTAACGGTGCCGCGGTCTATGTCGATTATGCCCACACGCCCGACGCGCTGGAGCGGTTGCTGACCGCGCTCCGCCCGCACACCGCGGGCCGGCTGCTCATCGTGTTCGGCGCCGGCGGCGACCGCGATCGCGGCAAGCGACCGCTGATGGGCGCGGCAGCCTCGCGGCACGCCGAGCTCGTCATCGTCACCGACGACAATCCCCGCACCGAGGACCCGGCGGCAATCCGCGCCGCCGTGCTGGCCGCCTGCCCCGGCGCGCGGGAGATCGGCGACCGGGCGCGCGCCATCGAGACGGCGCTGAACGAGCTTGGCCCCGGCGACGTGCTCGCGGTTGCCGGCAAGGGCCACGAGCAGGGTCAGGCGATTGGCGACGCTGTCATCCCCTTCGATGACGTGACCGTGGTCCGCCGGCTGGCGGGGTGCCCATGAACCCGCTCTGGACCGCGCCGGACCTGCTCAATGCCACGGGCGGCTCGATGCGTGCGCCGTTCGACGCCACCGGCGTTTCCATCGACACCCGGACGCTCGCTCCCGGCGATCTCTTCATCGCGCTGCAAGGCGAGTCGGGCGACGGGCATGACCATCTTGCCGCCGCGTTCGACCGCGGCGCGGCCGGCGCGACGGTGCATCGCGAGCTCTCCGGCCGGCGCCTGCTGCATGTGGACGACACGCTGGCCGCCCTGACGCGGCTCGGCGCCTTCGCCCGCGCCCGCTTCACCGGACGGCTGGCCGCCATTACAGGCAGCGTCGGCAAGACGACCACCAAGGAGATGCTGCGGGTCATTCTTGCCGCGAACGGCCTGACCCATGCGGCGGTCGCATCCTACAACAACCATTGGGGCGTGCCGCTGACGCTGGCACGCCTGCCGCTTGCCGCGGAGTTCTGCATCGCCGAGATCGGCATGAACCATGCCGGCGAGATCGCGCCGCTGGCGCGGCTGGCGCGGCCCCATGTCGCCCTGATTACCGCGATCGAGCGGGCGCATATCGGCTATCTCGGCAGCATCGAGGCGATCGCCGACGAAAAAGCCAGCATCCTGCGCGGGCTCCTGCCTGGCGGCACGGCGGTGCTGCCGGCGGACTCGCCTTATCTGCCGCGCCTGCGCGCGGCGGCCGGCGATGCGCGTGTGCTCACATTCGGCGAGTCGGCCGGCGCCGCGGCGCGGCTTCTCTCGTTTTGCTGCGAGGCCGATAGCGTCAAGGCGACGCTTCTGATCTGCGACGAGATCGTCCCGCTGCGCCTCGCCGCACCCGGTGCGCACATGGCCAGGAACGCGCTTGCCGCGATCACGACCGCGATCGCCCTCGGTGTCGGGCCGCAACGGGCCGCCCGCGCGCTGGAAGGCTTTGCCCCGCTGGCCGGCCGTGGCGCCCGCCGCACCATCGCCGTGCCGGGCGGCCGCGCCCTGCTGCTCGACGAAAGTTATAACGGCAACGGCGCCTCCGTGCGGGCGGCGCTCGATGTACTGAAACGCCTGCCGGGCCGACGCATCGCCGTGCTCGGCGACATGCTGGAACTCGGCGACGAGGGCCCGGCGGAGCACGCCGGGTTAGCCTCGGCTGTCGCCGACTCCGCCGACCTGCTGTTCACGTGCGGCAAGCTGATGTGGCATCTGCGCGATGCCGTTCCGCCGGAACTGCGGGGCGCCCATGCCGCCGGCTCGAGCGAGTTGGCGGAGCTGTTGCCGGACGCCGTGCGGCCGGGAGATTCCATTCTGGTGAAGGGCAGCCTCGGCACGCGCATGAAGCTGGTGGTTGCCGCGCTCGACCGGCTGGCGGAGACCGCCTGATGCTGTATGACCTCGCGCAACCGTTCGCCGCCCATGTCACGCTGGCGAATCTGTTCCGTTACATCACGTTCCGCTCCGGCGCGGCCTGCATGACCGCGCTGCTGGTGAGCTTCATCATCGGCCCCGGCCTGATCCGCTGGCTGCGCGCGATGCAGCGGCAGGGCCAACCGATCCGCGCCGATGGGCCCGCCCGCCACGTCATCGAAAAGGCCGGCACGCCCACCATGGGCGGCGTGCTCATCCTGATCGCCACTCTTGGGTCCACGCTGCTCTGGGTCGATCTGCGCAACCGCTACATCTGGGCGGTGCTGGGCGTCACGCTGGGCTACGGCCTGCTTGGTTTCGCCGATGACTACCTCAAACTTGCGCGGCGCAATCACAAGGGGCTTTCGGGAAAGGGCAAGCTGATCGGCCAGGCGATGATCGGGCTCGCGGCATCGATCTGGGTCATGCACACGACGGACGGCAATCTCGGCGATGCGCTTACCGTGCCCGTCTTCAAGGACGTGCTGATCCAGCTTGGCTGGTTCTTCCCCGTGTTCGGCATGCTGGTGATGCTGGGCAGTTCCAACGCGGTGAACCTGACCGATGGGCTCGATGGACTCGCCATCGTGCCGACCATCATCGCCGCGGGAGTGTTCGCGCTGATCGCGTACCTGACCGGCAACAAAATCTTCGCGGATTATCTGCAACTGCATCCGATCCCCGGCGCCGGCGAGCTCGCCGTGTTCTGCGCCGCCCTGATCGGCGCCGGGCTCGGGTTTCTCTGGTTCAACGCGCCGCCTGCTGCCGTCTTCATGGGCGATACAGGCAGCCTTGCCCTGGGCGGCGCGCTCGGCGCCGTCGCCGTGGCGACCAAGCAGGAAATCGTGCTGCTGATCGTCGGCGGCCTGTTCGTTGTCGAGACCGTCTCCGTCATCATCCAGGTGTTCTGGTACAAACGCACGGGAACGCGCGTGTTCCTGATGGCGCCGCTGCACCATCACTTCGAGAAGAAGGGCTGGGCCGAGGCGACGATCGTGATCCGTTTCTGGATCATATCGATGATCTTGGCGCTGATCGGCCTGGCCACGTTGAAAATCCGATGAGCGCGTTTCCGCCGACCCTGTTCGCAGGCCGCCGCTTCGCCGTGATGGGGCTTGGCCGCAATGGACTGCCGGTTGCGCGGGCGCTGGCGGCGATGGGTGCTCGAGTCACTGCGTGGGATGATGGGGCGCCCCCTCCCCCCGTCCCCCTCCCGCAAGGGGAGGGGGGGATAACTCCCCTTCCCGTTGCGGGAGCCCTCACCTTTTCAGACCTCTCCACCATCGCGCGATTTGAGTTCGACGCCCTCGTCCTCTCGCCGGGCATACCCCACACGCTGCCGGCGCCGCATCCCGTCGCGACCCGAGCCCGTGCCGCCGGCATCCCCATCCTTTCCGATGCCGAGCTGCTTTTTCAGGCCGTGCGCCGCGCCGGTTCCCGCGCGCGCTTCGTCGGTATCACCGGCACCAACGGCAAATCCACCACCACAGCCCTGTTGGCGCACATCCTCACGCAGGCCGGCACCACCACCGCTGCCGGCGGCAATCTCGGCATCGCCGCGCTCGCGCTGCCGCTGCTCGACGATGCCGGCGTCTATGTGCTCGAGATGTCGTCTTACATGTTGGAGCGACTCGCCACGCTTCGCTTCGATGCGGCGGCGATGCTCAACATCAGCGCCGATCATCTCGACCGCCACGGCGACATGGCCGGATACATCGCCGCGAAGCGCGCGATCTTCGACCGCCAGACAGCGGACGATCTCGCCGTCATCGGCACCGACGGCGAGCACTGCCGCGCAACGGCCGAATGGTTGCGAACGCGCCCCGCCTGTGTGGCCGCCATCTCCGGCGCCGACCCGCTGCCGGCGCTTGCCGATGCGCCGGCTTTGCCCGGCGTGCACAACGCGCAGAACGCCGCCGCCGCTTCTGCCATTGCCGCCTGGCTCGGTGTCTCCCCCGGACAGATCGCGCGCGGCATCACCAGCTTCCCCGGATTGCCGCATCGTCAACAGCTCGTCGCCTGTATCGGCGGCATCAGCTTCGTCAACGACAGCAAGGCCACCAATGCCGATGCCGCCGCCTGCGCACTGGGCTGCTACGATCGTCTCGTCTGGATTGCCGGCGGCATCGCCAAGGCAGGCGGGATTGCTTCGCTGGCCCCGTACTTCCCCCGCATCGCCCATGCCGTGCTGATCGGCCGCGATGCATCCGCGTTGGCGGCAACACTCGCTGCCGCCGGCGTGCCGCATCAGCTTGTTGGTACTATCGAAGCCGCCGTCCCCGCCGCCTACCGCATCGCCCGCGCGCATGGCATTCCCGTCGTGCTGCTATCCCCGGCCTGCGCGAGCTTCGACCAGTTCACCGGCTTCGATGCACGCGGCGAGCGCTTCGCCGCATTGGCGCGCGCCCTCCCCGCCGAGGAAGCCGCGTAATGGCTCTGTCGCGCGCCGACAACTCGTTGCTGGGCCGCTGGTGGTGGACCGTTGATCGCTGGACGCTCGGCGCCACCGGCGCGTTGATCGGCTTCGGCTACATCATGGCGCTGGCCTCCAGCCCGTCCGTCGCCGAGCGCATCGGCGACGCGCGCAACGCGCTCATTATCAAGCAGGTGCTGTTCCTGGCGCTGGCCGGCGCCATCGTCGCCGTCGTTTCCTTGCTCTCGCCGCGCGACATACGGCGCCTGGCGATCATCGGCTGTGTGGCCGCGCTGATACTGACCGCGGCGACGCTTGCGATCGGCGTCGAGATCAAGGGCGCGCGGCGCGAGATCGTGCTTCCGGGCTTCGCGTTGCAACCCAGCGAGTTCCTGAAACCCTGCTTCGCCGTCCTCACCGCGTGGCTGATCGCCGAGGGCCGCCGGCTGCGACTGCCGGGCACGCTGCTGGCCGGCGTGATCTACGCGCTCATCGTGTTGTTGCTGAAATCGCAGCCGGACATCGGCATGACCGCGGTGATCACCGCCGTGTTCTTCGCCCAGCTCTATATCGATGGGCTCAACCTGTTCCTGGTCGGCATCGGCGTCGCGGCGATCTGCGCCGGCGCGGTCGGCGCGTATTTCGTGTTTCCGCACGTGCAGCTTCGCGTGCACGAATTCCTGCACCCCGTCGGCGCCAACACCTATCAGGTAACCACGGCGCTCGAGGCGTTCGGCAATGGCGGCCTGTTCGGCCGCGGCCCCGGGGAGGGTCGCGTCAAAGACGTGCTGCCCGACGCGCATGCCGACTTCGTCTTCGCCGTCGCCGGCGAGGAATTCGGCATGATCCTCTGCCTGATCATCCTTGGCATCTTCGCTTTCGTCGTGGTGCGCGGATTGCTGCGGTTGTTGAAAGAAACCGATCTGTTCACCGTGCTCGCCTGCACCGGATTGTTGGTCGGCTTCGGCTTGCAGGCATTCATCAACATGGCAAGCTCGCTGGAGCTGATCCCGACGAAAGGCATGACGCTGCCCTTCGTCTCCTATGGCGGATCCTCGGTGCTCGCGGTGGCGCTCGGCATCGGCATGCTGCTGGCCCTGACGCGCCGCCGCCACCACGGAGACGTGCGATGAGAGGCCCGGCCGTGCATCCCGTGGTGATCGCCGCCGGTGGCACCGGCGGGCATTTCTTCCCGGCCGAAGCCCTGGCGGCCGAGTTGATCCGGCGCGGCCGACGCATCGTGCTGATGACCGACAGCCGTTCCGCCAGTGCCAACAGCAACACCGTGTTCACCGGCCGCGAGCAGTTCGTGTTGCGCGGCGCCGGTATTGCCGGACGCGGTGCCGTGCGGGCGGCCACGGCGGTCGCGGCACTCGCCGCCGGCGTGGCGCAGGCGCGCCGCATCCTTGCCCGGCTTGACGCCGCCGTGGTGGTTGCGTTCGGCGGGTATCCGGCTATCGCACCGGTGCTCGGCGCCCGCCTGTTGCGCAACGGCCCGCCGGTGATCCTGCACGAGCAGAACGCTGTGCTCGGCCGCGCCAATCGGTTCCTGGCGCGCCATGCCGCGTTGCTGGCGCTGAGCTTCCCCGACACAGGCGGAGTACCAGCCGCGGCGTGTACCGAGGTCATCGGTAATCCAGTGCGTCCGGCAATCGCCGCGCTGGCCGGACTCGGATACGTCCCGCCGAGCGATGTTGTCCGGCTGTTGGTGTTAGGCGGCTCGCTCGGCGCGCGCGTGTTCAGCGACGTCGTGCCGGAAGCCGTGACCAGCCTGCCTGACGCATTGCGGCGGCGGCTTGCCATCGCGCAGCAATGCCGCCCGGAAGATCTCGATCGGGTTCGCGCCGCGTACGCCGCATCCGGCATACATGCCGAACTCTCCACCTTCTTCCCCGAGGTTGCCGACCGGCTCGCTGCCGCGCATCTCGTCATCGCCCGTGCCGGCGCCTCGACCGTCGCCGAGGTGGCGACCGCCGGCCGGCCGGCAATCCTCGTCCCGCTGCCGGGCGCCATCGACGACCACCAGACCGCGAACGCCGCCGCGTTGGTTGCCGGGCGCGGCGCCGCGATGCTGGCGCAGCGCGACTTTACGCCCGCTGCCCTGAGCGAACGGCTCGCCGCGTTGCTGGCGGAGCCCGACATGCTGGCCCATGCCGCCGCGGCGTCGCACCGCCTCGCCCGTCCCGACGCGGCGTCCCGCCTCGCCGACCGCGTCGAGACGCTCATGCGCCACGAGGCCTCCTTGAAAGACCGCATATGAGGGCGCTGCCGCTTTCGATCGGAACCATCCATTTCGTCGGCATCGGCGGCATCGGCATGTCCGGCATCGCCGAGGTGCTTCACACGCTCGGCTACAGCGTGCAGGGCAGCGACATTGCCGATTCGGCCAATGTCCGCCGCCTGCGCGATGCCGGCATCCCGGTCAGCATCGGTCATGACGCGAGCCATCTCGGTCGTGCGCAGGTCGTGGTCGTGTCGTCGGCGGTGAAAGCCGACAACCCCGAGGTTTTGGCGGCACGCGCCCGCTTCCTGCCGGTGGTGCGCCGCGCCGAGATGCTGGCCGAGCTGATGCGGCTGAAATGGTCGGTCGCGGTCGGCGGCACGCATGGCAAGACCACGACCACCAGCCTGATCGCCGCCGTGCTGGAAGCGGCGCGGCTCGATCCCACCGTGATCAATGGCGGCATCGTCAATGCCTACGGTACCAACACCCGGCTCGGCGCCGGCGAGTGGATGGTGGTCGAGGCCGATGAGAGCGATGGCAGCTTCCTGCGCCTGCCGGCGGTGATCGCCGTGGTCACCAATATGGACCCCGAGCATCTCGATCACTGGGGCACGCCGGAAGCGATGGTGGCCGGCTACGACCAGTTCGTTGCCAACATCCCGTTCTACGGTTTCGCCGTACTGTGCATCGATCATCCGGCGGTGCAGCAGATGATCCCGCGCCTGTCGGACCGGCGCATCATCACTTACGGCTTTTCGCCGCAGTCGGATGTGCGCGCCGAACGGATCGTCGCGGACCGGCTGGGTGCCACTTTCGAGGTGGTGGTGACCGATCGCACGCGGAACCGGTCGCGCAAAATGGGCCCGTTCCGGCTGCCGATGCTCGGCCAGCACAACGTGCAGAACGCACTGGCGGCCGTTGCCGTCGGCGTCGAGATGATGATTGACGACGACACGCTGCGCAGCGCCTTCGCCGCGTTCCGCGGGGTGAAACGGCGCTTCACCAAGACCGGTGAAACCGGCGGCATCACGGTGATCGACGACTACGGCCACCATCCGGTGGAGATCGCCGCCGTGCTGAAAGCCGCTCGTCAGGCCGGTGCGCGCAACGTGGTCGCGGTGGTGCAGCCGCATCGTTACACACGTCTTCATTCGCTTTTCAACGAATTCTGCGCCTGCATGAACGACGCCGGCACGGTGATCGTCGCAGACGTCTATCCGGCCGGCGAATCCCCCATTCCCGGCGTCACCCGCGACGCCCTGATCGAAGGCCTCCGCGCCCGCGGCCATCGCAGCGTTGTGCCCCTGCCCAGCCCCGAACGGTTGGCAGAGATGATCTACGCCATCGCCAAACCGGGCGATTTCGTCGTCTGCCTCGGTGCCGGCAACATCACCCAATGGGCCGCCGCCCTGCCTGGCGAACTCTCTGCCCTGCAAACCGCCCGCCGCCCGGGAACCGCCGCATGAGCGCCGCCATCATCCCCCCTCCCGTTGCGGGTGGGATCGAGCCGCGAAGCGGATCGATGGGGGAGGGGGCAGTGCGCGGTCGTCTTCAGCACGACGCCCCCGTCGCCGCCTTCACGTGGTTCCGCGTCGGCGGTCCGGCCGAGTTGTTGGTACGTCCCGCCGATGCCGACGACCTTGCCGCGTTCCTCGCCAGGCTCGATCACCAGGTACCGGTGCACGTCATCGGCGCGTGCTCCAATCTTATCATACGCGACGGCGGAATGCCGGGCGCGACTATCCGGCTCGCGCGCGGCTTCTCCGCGATCACGACCGAGCCCGACGGGATCATTGCGGGTGCGGCGGCGCTCGACGTGACTGTCGCCGAACACGCGGCTGCCGCCGGGCTGACCGGGGTCGAGTTTCTCTCCGGCATCCCCGGCACGATCGGCGGCGCAGTGGCGATGAATGCCGGCGCCTATGGCGGCGAAATCGCCGACTGTCTCGACTGGGCCGACATCGTTACGCGTACGGGCGAAAAGTTGCGCCTGTCGGCCGCCGGTCTCGCCTTCGCCTACCGCCACGCGCGCCTGTCGCATGGCGCGGTGGTCGTCCGCGCAAGGCTGCGCGCCCGCCCCGGCATCCGCGCCGCGATCGCCGCGCGCATGACGGAGATCCGCGCGACCCGCGAGGCCACGCAGCCGGTCCATTCCCGCACCGGCGGCTCAACATTCCAGAACCCGCCAGGGATGAAAGCCTGGGAGTTGATCGACGCGGCCGGCTGCAGGGGTTTCACCCGCGGCGGCGCCAGGGTTTCGGAGAAGCACTGCAATTTCCTGATCAACAACGGCACCGCCACGGCCGCCGATCTCGAAGGCCTTGGCGAGGAGGTCCGCCGCCGCGTCCACGCCGCCACCGGCGTGACGCTGGAATGGGAGATCCGCCGCATTGGCGTGCCTGCGAGGGGCCCCCTCCCCCTGACTCCCTCCCGCGAGGGGAGGGGAGACGCATGACCCGCGTGGCGGTCCTTTACGGCGGCATCTCGGCGGAACGCGAGGTCAGCCTGTGCTCCGGCCTTCAGGTGATCGGTGCGTTGCGGGAAGCCGGGTTCGACGTGACGCCGATCGAAGTCGGTCGCGACCTCGGCGCCGTGCTGGCGGCACTCGCGCCGCCGCCCGATGCCGTGTTCAACGCCCTGCACGGCCGCTATGGCGAGGACGGCGCCATACAGGGCATCCTCGACTGGCTCGGCATCCCCTACACACATTCCGGCGTGCGTGCGTCGGCCCTGGCGATGGACAAGGCGGCCGCCAAGGCGGTGTTTGTCGCCGCCGGATTGCCGGTGGCGTGCGGCCAAGTCATCGGCCTGGAGGATTTAGAAGCCGCCGATCCGATCGCCCGCCCGTATGTGATCAAACCCGTCAACGAAGGCTCCTCGGTCGGAGTTCGAGATCATCCGCAACGGCGACAACCGGCGTGCGGAGGTTGCGCGCACCTGGCGCTACGGCCGGGCGGCAATGGTCGAGGAATACGTCCCCGGCCGCGAGCTGACCGTGGCCGTGATGGGCGACCGGCCGCTCGCGGTGACCGAAATCATCGCGGAAGCCGGCGTGTTCTATGATTACGAATCGAAATACGCCGATGGCGGGTCGCGCCACGTCATCCCGGCCGGTATTCATCCGGACAGCTACGACCGCGCGCTGGATGTAGCACTGGCGGCGCATCGGGCGCTTGGCTGCCGCGGCGCCACGCGCGCCGATTTCCGTTACGACGATACGGCGGGCGAGCCGGGCCGCTTGGTGCTGCTGGAGGTCAACACCCAACCCGGGCTCACCCCGACCTCACTGCTGCCCGAACAAGCGGCGCATCACGGCATGAGCTTCCCCGCGCTGTGCGCGTGGATGGTGGAGAACGCGGCATGCCGCGTGTAGGCCCCACGCCGCGCAACTCGGTCAACGACCGGCCGGGCCGGCTGAAACTGTTGCTCCGGCGGCAACGGCGGTTGCTGCGCCCGGCCGGCTGGCTGAGTTTCGGCTGTGCTGTTGTGCTGTTCGGCTTGGTGCTGGTGCACTCGGCCGAGCCGGGTGGAACTGTCGCGCGCCTGCGCGAGCGGTTGCTGAACGCGACCGGTTTCACCGGTCTCAAGGTCACGCAAATCCAGATCGAAGGGCGCGCCAACACACCGGAACCGCTGCTGCGTGCCACGCTCGGCGTCGCGGTCGGCGATCCGGTCCTCGGCTTTTCGGTCGAGCAGGCGGCCCGTCGAATCGAGACGCTGTCGTGGGTGGCGCACGCCACCGTTCGAACGGCGCCTGCCCGGAACGATCGTGGTGCAGCTGCAGGAGCGCCGGCCGTTCGCGATCTGGCAGAACCAGGGAAAATTCGTGCTGATCGACCGCGCCGGTCAGATCGTCACCAACCAGAATGTCGCCGACTTCCGCCAGTTGCCGTTGCTGGTCGGCCCTGGCGCGCCGGCGGGCGCGGCCGCGCTGATCGATGCGCTGAACGACCATCCGCACATCAGCGACCGGCTTGTCGCTGCGGTGCGCGTCGGCGAGCGGCGCTGGAACTTGCAGATGAAATCGGGGCCGAGCGTCCTGCTGCCCGAAGGCCATGAGGCCGCCGCGCTGGACCGGCTCGCGCAGCTCGAGGAGCAACATAAGCTGCTGGACCGGCCGATTACCTGGATCGATCTGCGGCTGCCGAACGAGCTTGTGCTGCACCCGATCCGCGCCGTCGCCCAGCCGGCCGACAGCGCTGGCCACCCCTCCGCACCGGCAAAGAAGCAGACGTGAGGCATACGCTATGAACGACATGTCCCGTCGCGTGCTGCCGCCGCAGGGCATGGAGCCGGACGACTCCGACCGGCCGCGGCACGGGCGCAGCGGCCCCTTCGGCGTCCTGGATATCGGCACCACCAAGATCGTCTGCCTCATCGGTCGCAGCGAGAGCGACGGCACGTTGCGTGTGCTCGGGTTCGGCTGGCACAAGGGCAAAGGCGTGCGCGGCGGCGGCGTGGTCGATCTCGATGAAGCCGAGCGCGCCATCCGCGCCGCCGTCGGTCAGGCCGAGGACATGGCCGACACGCGGCTGCGCGGCGTTACGGTGAACCTCACCTGCGGGCAGCCGGAAAGCCGCTTGTTCAATGTGCAGTGGCAGATCGGCACGCCGAGCGGCGGCGGACGTCCGATAGAAGACAGCGACATCCGGCGCGTGGTGACCGAAGGTCGTTTGCGCGCGGAGCTGGACGGCCGCGAGATCATTCACGCGCTGCCGCTGGCGTTCTCCGCCGATTCGACCGAGCGGGTGCTCGATCCGCGCGGCCTGTTCTGCACCACGCTCACCGCGCGGTTGCATATTATCGACGCCGCAGTGACCGCGCTGCGTTCGCTCGGCGCCTGCATCGCGCGCTGCGATCTCGACATCGCCGAGCTGGTATCGGCTCCGATGGCAGCCGGCCTTGCCGCGCTGGTCGAGGACGAGCGCGAGCTGGGTGCGACGGTCATCGACATGGGCGGCGGCACCACCGGCATGGCGGTCTTCGCCGAAGGGCAGTTGCTGCACACGGCGCAACTCCCGGTCGGCGGCGTGCATGTGACGAACGATCTCGCCCGGCTGTTATCGACACCGGTGGCGCATGCCGAACGGTTGAAGACGCTGTACGGCAACGTGCAGTCTTCGCCGGACGACGAGCGCGAGATGCTGCCGGTGCCGCTGGTCGGCGAGGAAGACCACCAACTGGCGAAAGTGCCGCGCAGCATGGTGGTGAGCATCATCCGCCCGCGGCTCGAAGAAACCTTCGAGATGGTCAAGGAGCGGCTTGAAAGCTCCGGGCTGTCGCGCGCGGCCGGCAACCGCGTGGTGTTGACCGGCGGCGCCTGCCAACTCGCCGGAGTGCGCGAGTTGGGCGCGCGGATTCTAGGCAAGCAGGTGCGCCTGGGCCGCCCGGCGGCACTGCGCGGCCTTCCTGACGCCGCCGCCGGTCCGGCTTTCGCCACCGCCGCCGGCCTGCTCGCCTGGGCCGCCGGCGGCGGCCGCACGATGCACGACATCGACCTGGAGCCGGCGGCACCGGCCGGATTGTTTCGTCGCTTCGTCAACTTCCTGAAAGACCGGGTGTAGCGAGGGGATCGGATTCTTGCAGCGAATCGCAACCGACAGCTTCAACGTCTCGAATGGCCTGAGGAACACGTCGCCATGACACTCAATCTCACCATCCCGCAGCAGGTACATACCGACTTTACGCCGCGGATCACCGTGATCGGCGTGGGCGGCGGCGGCACCAATGCCGTCGATAACATGATCACGGCCAATCTGCAGGGCGTGGAGTTCGTGGTGGCGAACACCGACGCGCAGCAGCTCATGCACAGCCGCGCCGACCGGCGCATCCAGCTCGGCCCGCACATCACGCAGGGCCTCGGCGCCGGTGCCAAGCCGGAGATCGGCAAGGCGGCGGCGGAGGAAGCGGCGGACGAGCTGAGCCGGCATCTGGATGGCTGCCACATGGTGTTTATCACCGCCGGGATGGGCGGCGGCACCGGAACCGGTGCGGCGCCGGTGATCGCCCGCATGGCGCGGGAGCGGAATATCCTGACTGTGGGCGTGGTGACGAAGCCCTTTTCCTTCGAAGGCACCCGCCGCGCCCGCTGCGCTGATCAGGGCATCGAGGAGCTGCAGCACTATGTCGATACGCTGATCGTTATCCCGAACCAGAACCTGTTCAGGATGGCGAACGACCGCACCACTTGGCGCGAAGCGTTCAAGATGGCCGACCAGGTCCTGTATATGGGCGTGCGGGGCGTGACCGACCTGATGATGGCGCCCGGGCTCGTGAATTTGGATTTCGCTGATATCCGCACCGTCATGGCCGAGATGGGCAAGGCGATGATGGGTACAGGTGAAGCGGAGGGCGAGAACCGAGCCATCCGCGCCGCCGAGGCGGCGATCAGCAACCCGCTGTTGGAAGACACCTCGATGGCCGGCGCGCGCGGCCTGCTGATCAACATCACGGGCGGCGACGACATGACGCTGTTCGAGGTCGATCAGGCGGCCAACCGCATTCGCGAGGAGGTGGACGAGGACGCCAACATCATCTTCGGCTCGGCTATCGATGAAGCGCTCTCGGGGCGGATACGCGTGTCGGTGGTTGCAACCGGAATCGACACGCCGGCGCAGCAGGAGCAGCAGCGGCCGCGGCTTGTGGCGGTTGGCGGCGGCGCCGGGCCGATCCAGGCGCCGATCGTCACGCCTGCACACGCAGGCATGGCCATGCCGTTCGGTACCGTGCCGGGGATGAGCCAAGGGATGAGCCCTGGGGTAAGCCCGGCGATGAACCCGGTGATGCCGGCCGTCGCGCTGCGCCCCTCGATGCCATCGCCGGCAATGCAGCAAGCGACGGCCGAGGCGCCGGTCGAGCATGCGTTGGCGGAGATGCCGATGCAGGTGCGGCCGGGCGGGGTGCCGCAGCCGCTCGGTGCGCGGCCGCGGTCCACTTTGTTCGCCGAACCGGCGGGCCAAGCCGAACCGCCGCCGCCGCCGGAGCCCGGGCGTCCCAGCCTGTTCGGCACGGTCACCGGTGTATTTCGTCGCCGCACCGGCGCGGCCGGCGATCCCGCGCCGGAGCGGGTCGAGCCGACGGTCAGCCCGGAGATGCGCTCCGAACCGGTGGTGCGCGCCTCGGTCCGGCCCGTTGCCGGGGACGAAATGGGGATCGAAATACCCACCTTCCTCCGTCGCCAATCCTCCTGAAAGTAGTGCTCTCGTATGCGTGAATATCGTAAATTCAGGGACTTCGGCGGAAATATTCAGCAATAAAGAGTGACTTGCGAATCGGACGGGCCGTCCATAGTTTGGGACGGCTCGTTGTTTTTTGTTGCGCCGACGGCTCGGGACAAGGGGGCCTGATGGACGGAATGCCGCTCAGCATGATCTCGCAGATCGCGATGACATGCCAATGCACGCTCAAGGCCCCGATCGGCTGCGTGGGCGTTGGCCTGCATTCGGGTCGCCGGGTCAGCATCACCCTGCGTCCGGCACCGATTGGGCATGGCATCGTGTTCCACCGGGTGGATTTGGGCGCCGAAATCCCGGCGCGCATCGATCACATCGCCGACGCAAGACTGTCCACGGACCTCGTGCATCCTGACAATCCGGCCGCGCGGGTGGGCACGATCGAGCATGTGATGGCCGCATTGGCCGGCGGCGGGATCGATAATGCCGTTATTGAGCTGGACGGGCCGGAAGTGCCGATCCTGGACGGCTCGGCTTCCCCCTTCGCGTTCCTGATCGACTGCGCCGGCGTGCGCGAGCAGGAGGCGCCGCGCTCCACGATCCATGTGCTCCGCCCGGTCCGCGTCGGGGACGGCGAAGCTTTCGTAGAGCTGCTTCCCGGCCGGGGACCGGGGCTTCACATGACGCTCTCGATCGACTTTGCCGCGGTAGCGATCGGCCGGCAGTCGATATCCTTGCGGCTGACGCCGGAAGCGTTCCGCCACCAGCTCTGCCGCGCCCGCACCTTTGCGCTGGCCGAGGACATCGAGCGGTTGCGCGCCGCGGGGTTGGCGCGCGGCGGCAGTCTGGAGAACGCCGTGGTGGTCGAGGGCGAGCGCGTGCTGAACCCCGGTGGCCTTCGCATGGCGGACGAATTCGCCCGTCATAAGCTGCTGGACGCAGTGGGCGACCTCGCGCTGGCCGGCGCGCCCATCTGCGGCCGGTTCAACGGCCACCGCTCTGGGCATGCGCTGAACGCGCGCTTGGTACGTGCGCTGCTCGGCGATCCCTCGGCCTGGGAACTTCTCACGCCCGAAGCGGTCTCCGCCGCCGCGTGAAGCAGCGGGCCGACCAGGCCCTTGTCGAGCGCGGACTGGCCGAGAGCCGGGCACGGGCACGGGCGCTGATCCTCGCCGGCCAGGTATTTTCCGGCGAGCAGCGGATCGAGAAAGCCGGCCAGATCGTGGCTGCGGACGCGCCGCTGGAACTGCGGGGCGAACCGCATCCCTGGGTGTCTCGCGGCGGGCTCAAGCTTGCACACGCGCTGGACGTGTTCGGGCTGTCCCCGGGGGGGCTGGTGTGCCTGGATATCGGCGCCTCGACCGGCGGATTCACGGATGTGCTGCTGGCGCGCGGGGCGGCGCGGGTTCATGCGGTGGATGTCGGGCACGGGCAACTCGCCTGGAAGCTGCGGCAGGATTCCCGTGTCGTTGTGCACGAGAAAACCAACGCCCGTTACCTGACGCGTGCCGAGATCCCCGAGCCTGTGCAGGCCCTGGTCTGCGATGCGAGCTTCATCGGCTTGGCGACCGTGCTGCCGGCGCCCATGGCGTTATGCGCGCCGGGTGCCTGGGCAGTGGCGCTGATCAAGCCGCAATTCGAGGCGGGGCGTCAGGCCGTGGGGAGCAAGGGCGTGGTGCGCGATCCGGCTGTGCATGCGGCCGTGCGCGAGCGGGTCCGCGGCTGGTGGGCGGCGCTGCCGGGCTGGCGCGTGCTGGGGATCGAGCCCAGCCCGATCACCGGCCCGGAGGGCAATCGCGAGTTTCTGATCGGCGCGGTCAGCGACCGGTAGCGCTGGACTGGCGGGACGACGATGCGAGGTCGCGCCGGGCGATTTCGGCCAGCAGCGACCAGACCCTGGACGGCTCCATCGGGACGTCCGGGTCGTTCAGCAGGTGATCGAGTTCGTCGAGTTTCGTGGTGTACTCGGTCTCCGTCATCCATCGTGCTCCTTCTCGCGCGGTTGACATAAGAACGGCGGATGATGGTGGCAGACGCATGGCGGCTTCGTGAACGCCGTTGGGAATTAGCGAATTCGGCCGATTTCCCTGAGCTTGCGTTCCACATTGCCCATCAGCCCGGTATAGGGCTTCGCGGTCGAGAGGTCTGACAGGGCTGGGAAGGCTTCGGCGAACATTTCGATGGTGACCGGCTGTTCCGGGTCGAACTGCACGCCTTCGGTGACGAAATACTGCACGCGGGCGAAGCCGCCCGCGGTCGCGGCGATGATCTGGCCGGAGACGGTGCAGTCCTCGCTGGCCAGCCAGGCGACGGCCGGGGAGACGAGCTCCGGCTTCATATGGGGCACCATGTCGGGCGGCAGCAGCCCTTCGGTCATGCGGGTATGGGCGGACGGCGAGATGGCGTTGGTCAGGATATTGTACTTCGCGCCTTCCTGGCGGAGGCAGTTGACCAGCCCGACCACGCCGGTTTTCGCCGCGCCGTAATTGCTTTGCCCGAAATTGCCGACTGTGCCGGAGCCGGAGGTGGTGACGACGATGCGGCCGTATTTCTGCGCGCGCATGACCGGCCAGGCGGCCCTGGTGCAATAGACGGTGCCCATCAGGTGCACGGCGACGACAGTTTCGAAGTCCTCGACCGGCATGTTGTGGAAGGCTTTGTCGCGCAGGATGCCGGCGTTGTTGATCAGGATATCGAGCCGGTCCCAGGTGTTCAGGGCGGTATCGACGATGTTCTGCGCGGCGGCGGCATCCGATACCGAGTTGTAACTGGCGACGGCCTGGCCACCTTTGGCTTTTATTTCGGCGACGACCTTGTCGGCGACCGAGTGTTCCGAGCCGCGTCCATCCACCGCGCCGCCCGGGTCGTTGACGACGACGCGCGCCCCGCGTTCGGCAAGCAGGAGTGCGTGGCAGCGGCCGAGACCGGCTCCGGCACCGGTTACGATGGCGACTCGGTCATCGAAGCGGACGGGCATTGGCGATGGGTCTCCGTGTGGTGGGCTGGAAGGAGGGTGGCATGAGGGTGGCATGAGGTGTTGGGTGCGGGCAAACGCCCAGATGGCGTCAGAGGCGCTTGCTCATGTAAACGGCAACGCCCGCGGTGAATTCCTCCTCATGGTCGATCCGATAACCAAGGTTCTGGTAGAACTGCACGTTCGCATCAAAACGCTTGTTTGTATAAAGCCTTGTTGCGGCCAGTTCGAGGGAGGCTGCCACTGTCTCGGCATGCGTCATCAAGGTGCGGCCGTAGCCGCGCCTTTGATGGTTCGGTGAGACGGCAATGTTCTCTATCAGAAGGTGGTCGGAATCCGGGATCATCTCGATCAGCGCCACCAGCTCGCCGTTCGAGAATAGCAGGTCGACCAGATGGTTTCTGACGGCTGCTTCGTAATCCGCGACCATCGGTTTCGGTTCGCGGCCGATCAGCGGGACCCACTTGGCGTAGGCAGCGCGTGTAAGATCCCGGACGGCCGCGGCGTCCGTCGGTGCTGCTCGCCGGAAGTATGTGTTCAGGCTCATCGGGGGGCGCCCGGCATGCCGGAGGGATCGCGGGCGCCATGGCGAACAGCATGGACCACGATCTCGGTCTCCGTGACTTCGTAGAAAATCAGATAGGGATAAGGCGAGGTCGTCATGCGCCGGATAGAGGGGTCGTCCGTGCGCCTGCCGATTTGGGGATAAAGCAAGAGGAGGTCGACGATGGCTCGGATACGCGCCTGGACGCGTCGTGCACCCCGTGGCGAACAGGCGGCCATATGGTCGAGGACTAAGGTGAGGTCGGCAAGAGCGCGAGCGGTATAGCGAAACCTCACAAGCCGTGCTTGGCCCAGACAGCGCGTACCTGTTCGTCTGTCGCGAACTCACCCCGCGCGGCGGCGGCTTTCGAGGCAGCGATAGCGGCTCGTTCCTCGGGTGAGAGCGTTACTGGCGGCTCGTCATCCGTCCCGGCAAGCCGCAGCACAACGCGGGCGATACTGTCCTGAATGTCGGGCGGCAGGTTGCGCGCGGCTTCAAGTGCGGCCTCAAGAAGCTTTGTCATGCTTGAAATGTAGCACATCGAGTCCGAACGGCAAACTCCGGCGCGATCTCTCCCGATCAAGCGGCAAAGCGCTCGATTCTAAAAGAGTTGTCTGACCAGACCAGTATCGCAAAGAGATAGATGTCGCCGGGCACCGTAGCCAAGAAACTTCGTATCTGCTTCTTACAATTTTCCAGGTGCTGATCGGCCAAGGTGGGATTGGCGGCGGTGGAAATCCAGACTCGGACGTCGGCTCGTGCCTGAACGAGTTTTTGGAAATCACCATCCACGTCGGCGTTCTGTGCTATTGGCACTCCCATTTTCCATTCGCATTCCATGACCATTGGCTGTCGGGTAAACAAACGCGCATCGTCCCCCAACGTGTACCAGGTCATATTGTACAGCCACTCTCCTTCGTCAGCTTGACATCCTGAGGCCGCGACCTTGAAACCCAGGTCTGTGCCAAGTCTTTGTAGAACATTTTTGATTTCCGTGGTACGTTGTCTGTTAGTCGTCTTATACAGGAGCGCTCCACGAACTCCCGAAACTCAAGGCCTGGCCGCAGCAACGCCATATTCGTGAGCACCTGCTCCTGTGCCAGTGCGTGCAGTCGGCGCTGATGGTCGCTCGGCGCCCGGCCCGGGCAGACATAGCTGCGCGAGATATCGGCCAGATAGCCGTTGACGCCGACCATGTCGGTGTCGAAGGCAACGATATCACCTGCTTGAATGACGCGATTGCCGCTCTCCTGGAACCAGGGATTGGTGCGCTCGCCGGAGGTGAGCAGGCGGCACTCGATCCACTCGCCGTCATGCGCGATGTTGGTTTCGTGCAAAACGCTCCAAAGCTGGTTCTCGGTGATGCCGGGTTCGAGTGCCGCGCGCATGCGGTCGATTGCGGTGTCGCACACCTCCATCGCCAGGCGCAGGCACTTGATCTCCTCGAGCGACTTGATGGCGCGGGCGCGCTCCATCGGTTCCTGCGCGTTGAACAGGCGAAGACCGCGGGCGACCAGCGCTCGGCGCCCCACGGTTCGCAGCGGTCGATGGCCAGGCGCCGGTTGCGGCCGCCATGTGTTTCAATAAGGGAGGCGACTTCCTCGGCCCAGATCGCTGTTTTCTCTTCCACACGCGTACCGGCGAGGAAGTAGAACCAGGGCGTGCTCGCGCGAAGCTCGTCAACCGAGTCGATCGGTTCCACAAGGTGGTGTGTGCTGGCGAAGTTGAACAGCACAACAGGCCCCTCGGTTGCGACGAACGCGTAGCGGCCGGGCGAATGCATCGTCCAGACAGCCATGTTGCGCGTGCCGGTGGCGTAACGGATATTCATCGGATCGGCGAGCAATGCGCCGGCATAGTCGCGCCGGCGCAATTCGGCGCGGACACGTTCGAGCCGCCAACGGCGAAGGGCGACCTGGTCGATCTCAGCCTGGCGTGCGGCGAGATCGAAGCCGAGCGGGGCGGCGCGCCAGGCCGGGCCAGTCGGCGCAACGCCGCGGTTCATTGCGAGAATCCGGCTGCCCGGTGTGGTGGTCATTGCCGCTCTACAAGCGGCCGTCGCCGGATCTCCGCCCGGACGTGGCGGAAATTGAGCGTCGCCGGGTCCGCGACGACCGGACCAGGCGCGACCGCAACCAGGATCTCCGACGCGATCGGGGCGAAATCCGCGCGGAAATGCACGGAGGATTTCAGGGCCAGGATCGGGCACTCGGCCGGCTCGATGCCCACGTGGCGGATGATCGCCTGATCCAGCGCCTGCATCTTCCGGCTGACGACGATCACTTGGACCCCGTCGATATCGACCAGCGCGGTGGGGCCGAGATTGGCAGGATTGCCGGCTCCCATCGGGCCGGTCAGCGTGAAGCGGCCGTCGGTCAGTTTCAGCACGCGAGCGGTGCAGGGGAACGGCGTGCCGTCCGACTTGCCGCCGAGCGACAGCGACAGGGTGGCGCCCACTCCGGCTGCGTGACAGGACGCGGCGCTCGTCTCGTCGTTGATCAGGCAGACCACGGCGCGGGTTGCACGCTGGCGGACCAGCTGGGCCAGCAGCCCGGTGGTGTCGCCATGGCCTCCGCCGCCGGGATTGTCCTGCGTGTCGGCGAGCACGACGGGACGGCGGCCGGAAGCGGCGAGCCGCTTTGCCTCGGCGACCGCCTCGTCTGCAGGCAGATGGTCCTGCACGAAGGCGCTTTCGCGGCCGGCGACGGCGCGGGCCAAGGAGTTGGCCGCGGCATCCGCCGCAGCCTGGGTCTTGGCGAAGGCCGCGACGGCCGGGCCGCAATCGGCGAAATCGGCATAGGGAAACCCGAAACACCAGGCGAGTTCGGCGACCCCGGATTCGCTCGCCAGCCGGGCGCGCTCGTCCATCACTTCGCGCATGGGGTCGATCAGGGTACACTGGCTTCCCAGCGGGATCCAGAAATCGAGCTGGCGAAATGCTCGCGCCCAGGGCTGCCGGCGTTCGATGCGCGCGAGCAGCAGATGCATTGCCTGTGCGCCGGCAGCCTTCATGTCGATATGCGGGTAGGTGCGGAACGGAACGGCGGCGTCCGAAAGCTCCACCATCGCCCTGGTCAGATTAGCGTGTGGATCGAGGCTGATCGTGAGTGGTGTCGGGCCAACAATGGCGCGGACCCGGCGCAGCAACTCCCCCTCGGCATCCGGAAAGCTGATCGCGAGAGCGGCGCCGTGCAGGTCGAGATAGACGCCGTCCAGCGGTGCTTCGTCGAGAGCCTGGGACAGGCGCGCACAGATCAACGCGGCGATGCGCTCGAACGCTTCGTCCTCGATCGGGCCCGCGGGGCTGGCGATGCTCCAGGCGAGCGGGACCAGGGTGACGCCGGCGGCCTCGCCCGCACCGATCGCGCCGGCGATGGGAACCGAGGTGCCGCGCAGCGCCTCGATCAGGCCGGGACCGTCCTGCAGCCGCGGAAAGCCGCCGGGCTGGACGAAATCGGCCCAGGTGGTCGGGCGCGGCGCGAAGGAATGGCTTTCGTGCAGGAAGCCGCCGACGGCGATGCGAAGGGTCATTGCGACGGTGTAGCACGCGGCGCGTCTATGGTTGACCCGTCACGATGCAAATGCGAGTAAGTCGCAAATAGACGCCGGAGACCACCCGCATGATCGCCCCGCTCGTTCGTATCGCCCGCCTTGTGATCCCCCGTCTTGTGATCCTGGGTCTGCCCCTCGCCGGTACGGCGTCGGCGGCGGAGACGACGCTCACTCTCTACAGCGCGCAGCATCAGCAATTGGTCGATATGGTGACCCAGGCTTTCACCAAGCAGACCGGGATTCAGGTCCGTGTGCACAAGGGCGAGGCGCCGGAGATCGCCAACCAGATCGCGGAAGAGGGCACCCGCTCGCCGGCGGATGTCTATTTCACCGAGAACTCGCCGGAGCTGACTTTGTTGGACGAGAAGGGTCTGCTCGCCAAGGTGGATCCGGGGACGCTCGCGCAGGTACCGGCGAAATACAGCGCCGCCGATGGCGACTGGATTGGTGTTCTCGCGCGCGAGAACGTGCTCGCCTACAACCCGTCGCTGATCCAGGAGAGCCAGTTGCCGGCATCCCTGATGGATCTGGCCGGAGCGCAATGGAAGGGGAAGGTTGCGATTGCCCCGAGCGACGCGGATTTCCTGCCATTGGTTCAGGCCGTGGTTGCGCTTAAAGGGAAACAGGCCGCGCTCGACTGGCTGACCGGCCTGCGGCGCAATGCACAGGTTTTCGATGACGATGAGGGCGTGGTCGCCGCGGTGGATCGCCGCGCGGTCGCGACCGGGATCATCAACAACTACTATTACTACCGGTTGCGCGCGGAGCAGGGTGCCGACAAGACGCGGAGCCGCATCCATCACTTCGCTGATGGTGATGTCGGGGCGCTGATCAACATCTCCGGTGCCGCGGTGCTGAAGTCATCGAAGCAGCCCGAGGCGGCACAGCGCTTCCTCGCCTTTCTGATCAACCAGCCGGTGCAACAGATGGTCGCGCAGAGCGACATCGATTTCGAATACCCGCTGGCGCCGGGTGTTGCCGCCAATCCGGTGCTCAAGCCGTTCGATACGTTGCGGCCGCCGCCGATCAGCGTGACTCAGCTCGGCGATGATCAGCAATCGGCGCAATTGCTGCGGCAAGCCGGCCTGCTTTGACCGGCAGCGCGGCGGGTTTCGCGATCGGCGGGGCGCCGGTCCGTCGGCGATTGCCGCCGGGCCTGCTCGGCGCCTCGGCCTTGGCTGCGGCGCTGGCACTGGTGCCGATGGCCTACACGGTCTGGCAGGCGGCGCATGTTTCACTCGGTACTGCGCGCGAGCTGCTGCTGCGCCCGCTGGTCGGCGAGCTGCTTGTCAACACGATCGGCATGGCGGTGGCGACCACGCTGGTTTCGGCTGTCCTCGGCACCGCCTGTGCCTGGCTCGTCGAGCGGACGCTGTTGCCGGGGCGGCGATTGTGGGGTGCGCTGGCAGTGGTGCCGCTGGCCATTCCGCCGTTCATCAGCAGCTATGCCTGGGTGTCGTTGAGTCCGGCGCTGCAGGATTTTGCCGGCGCATTGCTGGTGGTGAGCTGTTCTTACTTCCCGCTGATCTATCTGCCGGTGGCCGCCGCCCTGCGGGGGATGGACCCGGCGCTCGAGGAGTTGGCGCGCTCGCTTGGCGAAACCCCCGTGGGATGCTTCGTGCGGGTGGTGCTGCCGCAGCTCCGGCCGGCGCTGTTCGGCGGCATGCTGCTGGTCGCGCTGCATATGCTGGGCGAGTTCGGCGCCTTTGCTTTGCTGCGTTTTCGCACCTTCACCACCGAGCTCTATGCCGAGTACCGCACCGGGTTCAACGGGCCGGATGCCTCGCTGTTGGCGATGGTTCTGTTGGTGCTTTGCCTGATCTGCCTGTTCGCGGAGCTGAAAGTGCGGGGGCGCGTGCCCTATGCCCGGATCGGCCGCGGCGCGCGCCGGGCCGCGAGCGTGCATGCGCTCGGCTGGCTGACGCTGCCGGTTCTGCTGGGCCTCTGTGGGCTGGCCGCGGCGACCGTCGGCGTGCCGCTCGGGATGATCGCCTATTGGTTGACCCAACACGGGGCGGCAGCGATCTCGCCGGCAGAGGTGTCGGCGGGGCGGCTGTTCCATGCGACGCTGTCCTCGGTCTGGCTTGGTCTTGCCGGGGCGGCATTCACGGTCCTGCTGGCGCTGCCGCTGGCGTTTCTCTCTGCCCGGTATCAGGGCCGAACGGTGATCCTGCTCGATCGCGCGGCGTATCTGACCCAGGGCGTACCGGCGATCGTCGTTGCGCTGGCGCTGATTTCGTTGACCTTGCAAGCAGTGGAGCCGTTGTATCAAAGCGCGGCGCTGCTGATCGTCGCCTATGCGGTGCTGTTCCTGCCGCTCGCTCTGGTCAGCGCGCGCGCCGCCCTGGCCCAGGCCCAGCGGGTGCTGGAGGAGGCTGGACGCTCGCTCGGGCTGGGATGGCTGGGCGTGGCCCGGCGGGTGGTGCTGCCGCTGGCGGGACCGGGGATCGGTGCCGCGGCGGCGCTGGTTTTCGTCTCCGTGGTGACGGAACTCACGGCGACATTGTTGCTGGCGCCTATTGGCACCGAGACGCTCGCGACCCAGGTCTGGGCCGACACCTCAACCCTCGCCTTCGCGGCTGCCGCCCCCTATGCGGCGGTGATGGCGGCGTTGTCGCTGGTGTCTGCCTGGCTGTTGGCACGACTGGTCGGCCATACCGGGCTGGTCGCGGGATAGGAACGGTTCGGTATGACGGAGCTCCGCGTCGGCGGGCTGGAGAAGTCGTTCGACGGCCATGCGGTCCTGCGCGGGGTCGATCTCGCCGTGGGATCGAGCCGGTTGGTGGCGATCCTGGGAGCCTCGGGCAGCGGCAAGACCACACTCCTGCGGCTGGTGTGCGGGTTCGAGCGTCCCGACGCGGGCCGGATCGAGATCGACGGCCAGCTTGTGTCGAGCCGCGACGTGCTGGTGGCTCCGGAGCAGCGGCGGATCGGCTATGTGGCGCAGGAAGGCGCCTTATTTCCGCATCTTTCGGTGGCGGAGAACATCCTGTTCGGGCTGCCGCGGCAGGAACGGCGCAGCGGCGGCAAGGCCGGCGCTTTGCTGGAGCTGGTGGGACTGCCGCCCGCCTATGCGCGACGTTGGCCGCAGGAGCTGTCGGGCGGCGAGCAGCAGCGTGTGGCGCTGGCGCGAGCGTTGGCGCCGCAGCCGCGGCTTGTGCTGTTGGATGAGCCGTTTTCCTCGCTCGATGCGGCCTTGCGCGTGGAAACGCGTGAGGCGGTAGCGCGGGCGCTGAGGACGGCCGGTGCAACGGCGCTGCTGGTAACGCATGACCAGGGCGAGGCTTTGTCGATGGGGCACGAGGTCGCGGTGCTGCGGCAAGGCCGGCTCGTGCAGATGGCCGCGCCGGAGACGCTGTACCGGCGGCCGGTGGATGCCGAGCTGGCGCAGTTCGTGGGCGAGGCGATGGTGTTGAAGGGGGTCGCTTCTGGCGGCGCTGCTACCTGCCGGTTGGGACGCGTGCGGCTGGTTCCCGGCGTCCCGGATGGTCCGGTGGAGCTGTTGGTGCGGCCGGAGCAAATTCTGCTCGTGCCGCCGGGCGAGGCATGCGGGCGGCGAGCGCGGGTGCGCGACGTCACGTTCTATGGGCACGATGCGAGTGTATCGCTGGTGCTGTGCGACGACGCGGAGCCGATCGAGCTGACGGCGCGTGTCGCCGGCCATCTGACGCCGCAGCCTGGGGGAGATGTCGGGCTGCGGGTCGAGGGCGAGGTTCTCGCCTTTCCTTTGATGCGGGTGGGTTGATCTGCGCTTCGGTGGGTGCGGGAGGCATGACCGTCGCCCGCGCCCTCATCGCCGAGAACGCCGCCACCGACGCCTTCCGGCACGCCGCCTCGCCGGACGTTCCGGACGCCATCGCCACCCGCCTCCGCTCCAACGCGATCCCCCTCTCGCGGGAGGCACGCACGCCAACGCGCGCGCCACCCGGAAAACCTTGCCCGCGGCCTGGGCGGAGGCGGTAGCCGGAACGCCGGCGAACGCCGTCACGGAAAAAGCAGCCCCGCCCCAATCCAACCCCGTCCCTGGATCACGCATCCCGCGCGCCGCCTGGCAGTGCCCGGACAAGCGCTGGGACAAGATGACGATGGAAGAGCGGCGCAAAGCCTTCGGCTACCGCTATGATCCCGTCACCGACACCGTGCCGCCGCCCGAGACCAACGAAACCGGCACCGCCTGACCCCCGCGACACCCGGAGATCCGAAAACTCTTTACTGCCGCTGCGATTGGCTCCGGGACCCGATGTTGTAATCTGTCTCGCATGAGCGACCACAACGCCCCCCGGGCCGCTGCCATCGTCGATGCCCCGCCACGCCGCCAGGCGAAGCCGCCTGGCCCCTGCGCCATGGTGATCTTCGGCGCGCACGGCGACCTGACCAAGCGCTTGCTGGTGCCGGCCCTCTACAACCTCTCGACCACGGGACTGATCCCCGAACATTTCGCGCTGGTTGGGGTCGATCTCGCGCAAGACACCGCCGAGGGCTGGGCCGCCGGTCTCAGGCATATGCTGGACAGCTTCGTCGGCAACCCCACCAGCGAAAGCCGCATCGATCATGTCGATGACGCGGCATGGAAGCGCCTGACCGGCGCGATGTCCTATCTCCAAGGCAATCTCAATGACCCCGCGCTTTATCAGAAATTGGAGGCGCACCTGAACGATCTTGTCCGCGAGCGGCAGACCCAGGGCAACGTGCTGTTTTATCTCGCCGTCGCTGACCGGTTCTTCAGTCCGGTGATCCAGCAACTCGGCCGCGCGGACCTTGCGCATGACATGGCCCATCCCGGCGAGGCAGAGCACTGGCGGCGCGTCGTGATTGAAAAGCCGTTCGGGCACAGCCTTGACTCCGCGCGGGCGCTGAACCAGGCGATCCGTCGTGTGCTGGAGGAGGAACAGATCTATCGGATCGATCATTTCCTGGGAAAAGAGACCGTCCAGAACATTATGTCCTTTCGCTTCGCAAACGGGATATTCGAGCCGATCTGGAACCGCGACCGTATCGATCACGTGCAGATCACCGTGGCCGAAACCGTGGGTGTGGAGGGAAGGGGGCGATTTTACGAGCAGACCGGGGCGCTGCGCGACATGGTGCCCAACCATGTATTCCAGCTTCTGGCGATGGTGGCGATGGAACCGCCTGCAAGCTTCGATGCCCTTGCCGTGCGCAGCCGCAAGGATGATCTGTTCCATGCCATGCGCAGCGCCGGGCCCGAGGATGCGGTGCGCGGCCAGTACAGTCTGGGCCGGCTCGGCGATCAGCCGGTGCCGGGGTATCGCGAGGAGCCGAACGTGGACCCTGCCTCCGATACCGAAACCTTTGTCGCCTTGCGGCTTGCCATCGACAATTGGCGCTGGGCAGGCGTTCCGTTCTATCTGCGTACCGGCAAACGCATGTCAGGCCGGTATTCGGAAATCGCGATCCGGTTCAAGTCGGCCCCGCAGGCCCCGTTCGAGGATACCGATGTCGCGGCGCTGCCGCCCAACTGGCTGGTCCTGCGCATTCAGCCCGATGAAGGAATCTCGTTGCAGTTCGAGGTGAAACGTCCCGGCCCGGTGGTTGACCTCGCCGCGGTGCAGATGGATTTCAGATACGTGGACTGGTTTCAGCGCGAGCCCAATGTCGGCTACGAGACACTGATCTACGACGTCATGATCGGCGACCAGACGCTGTTCAACCGCGCCGATATGGTGGAGGAGACTTGGCGCGTGGTGCAACCGGTACTGGATGCCTGGGCGTCCGGCCCAGCGCCGCATTTCCCCAACTACGCCGCCGGCCACGACGGACCTGACACTGCTTTCCGGCTGCTGGAGCAAGACGGCAGAAGCTGGCGCCCGGTGCTGAAGGCGCCCGGCAAGGTGTAACACCTGCACCCGACCGCCGCTTCTGTCATATACCCCGCCTCCGAGAAAATCCTCTTTTGAGGCTTAGTTGACGACTCGCACAAAGTCATTCCGGAATGTGCGACTCCCGTAACCGCGAGGGAGGGGCGGTCGGTATTACTCGGCCGCCACCGCCACTGCTTGCGGCCGCTGTAACGCCTCCAGCAACTCATTCCGCAGCGCCATTGCCTTCGCCCGGTTTGCCTCCTTCACCGGCCCAAAGCCGCGGATTACGTCGGGAATTTCGGCGAGCGCCATCGCGGTTTCCAAATTGTCGCGCCGCAGCGTATCAGTGATGCGCCGGAGGTCGCCCTCGGTACTGCTCGAGCAATGCGCGTTCCCATCGCCGCTCTGTCTGGCGGCCGAACAGATCGAGGGCAGTCCCGCGCAGCCGCTTGCCGTGACGGAGTGCGCGCAACAGGGGCATCGCCGCCCAGCCGGGGATCGCGAGTTTCCGTCGCCGTCCCGTGGCCGGATCGATACCGGTGATCAGCGGCGGCGACATGTGGAAGACCGGGCGTTCGCCGTAATGCGCCGCCGCGTGCATCCGCGCCACTTCGTATTCGTCCTTGTAGGCCATCACCCGGAACAGCCCCTCAGCCGCGGCCCGCGACAGCGGTCCGGGCGTGCCGAACAGCTCCTGCTCCCGCGCGAGCACCGGAGCTAGAGCCGCGCGGTAGCGCACCGCATAGGCGGCATCCTGATACGCAACCAGCCGCGCCGCGCGATCCGCGATCAAATCCTGCAAGTCTTCGGGCGGAACTTCCAACGTATGTATCAGGATTTCGTCGGCAAGTTCTGGCCGCACCGCGAGGATCCTGCCCCACAGAAAGGCGCGGCGGTTCACCGTTACCGCGGCCCCATTCAACTCGACGGCGCGCAGGATCGCCGCCTCGCCGACCGGGATCAGGCCGCGTTGCCATGCGAGACCCAGCAGCAGCGTGTTCATCGCCTGTGCATTGCCGAACAGCTTCTCGGCGATGCGCACCGCGTGCAGATAGGTGCTCGCCCCGGCGTCGGTGGTCCGTTCGATCGTGCGCCGATGCAGGCCGGCATCGATGGCCAGCCGCGGATCGAATTTGAACGCTGCCGTCGCCAGCAGGTCGAGATTGCCGATTACGGCAGCGCGCGGCGAACACCGCTCCAGCACATCCGGCCCGGCGCCCACCGCAAGGTCGGCCGCCAACATCACGTTGGCCTCGCCCAGCGGGATGCGCACCACGTCGAGATCGCCCGGGTCACCGATCTGAACATGCGCCACCACGGTGCCGTTCTTCTGCGCCAGGCCGGTGAAATCGAGCGTGCGGACCTGCCGCCCTTCCAGATGCGCGGCCATCGCCAGGATCGCGCCCGATGTTACGATCCCGCCGCCGCCGATTCCGGCGAACAGCCCGCGCCACGGCATACGCGTGGGCAGTACCGGTTCCCGCAGATCGGCGGCAAGCGCCGCCTCGCGTTCGGCCCAGTGCGGATCGGCATCCGACGCCCGGGGCGGCCCGGCAACCGTCACGAAGCTCGGGCAAAATCCTTTCAGACAGGACAGATCAACGTTGCACGCAGTCGGATTGATCCGCCGCTTGCGCCCGAGGCTCGTTTCAATCGGCTCGATTGCGATGCAGCTCGACTGTGTGGAGCAATCGCCGCAGTTCTCGCAGACCTCCGGGTTGATGATCACGCTGCGCGTCGCCTCGGCCAACTTGCCGCGCTTGCGCCGCCGGCGCTTTTCCGTGGCGCAGACCTGATCGTAGATCAGCACCGACACGCCATCATACGCGCGCAGATCGCGCTGCACCGCATCCAGTTCGTCGCGCGTATGGCGCGTGGTGCCGGCCGGCAATGCCGCTATGGAAGGCAGGCGCTCCGCCTCGTCAGCCACGACCGCGATACGGCGCACACCCTCGGCATACACCTGCGCGGCTATTTCGGGCACTGTGAAGCCACCCTCGGCCGGCTGCCCGCCGGTCATTGCGACCGCATCATTGTACAGCAGCTTGTAGGTAATGCGCGCCTTTGCCGCGACGGCCTGGCGGATCGCCAGAATTCCGGAATGTGTGTAGGTGCCGTCGCCCAGATTGGCGAAGACGTGCGGGGTTTCGGTGAAGGGCGCCAGCCCGACCCAGGTGACGCCCTCGCCGCCCATATGCGTGAAGGTGCGTGTCGCATCGCCATGATCGAGCGCCATGAAGTGGCAGCCGATGCCAGCGGTAGCGAAACTGCCGTCCGGCAGGCGCGTCGAGGTGCCGTGCGGGCAACCGGCGCAGAAAGCGGGGATGCGGCGCAGCAGACCGCCTGGATGTTCAGGATGCGGATACTCGGGCGGCGTCGGCACGTTCAGGCCGGTGCCGGTTAGGAAACGCGCCAGCGCACCTGCCACCGCTTCGGGTGAAAGTTCCAGCAACGGCGACAGCAGCGGTGCGCCCACCGCATCGGTCTTACCGACAACCTCCGGCCGCTCATTGGCCGGCAGGTTGTAGAGCGCATCGCGGATCTGCGCCTCGACGAAGCTGCGCTTCTCCTCGATCACCAGCAGCGCCCGTTTTCCACGGGCAAAGGCACGGAGCCCTTCGGTCTCCAGAGGCCAGCTCAGACCGACTTTGTAGAGCGCAATCTGGCCGTGCCCCTCCAGCCCGAGCCGCCGCAGCGCGTGCATCGTGTCCATATGCGCGCGCCCGACCGTCACCAGCCCGATCGGTGCTTCGGCGCCGCCGAATACCAGACGGTCGAGCCGGTTGGCGCGGGCCCAGGCAGCGACGGCGGGCAGCCGCTCCATCAGCACCCGCCGCTCCAGCGTGAACCGGTCGGCCGGGAAGGAAAGGGACGGGTCGTAACCAATCGGATGATCGATGGGCGGCTGGCGCTCGGGCGTGGCGAACGCCCGCTCCGACGGCACGATGATCGTGGCCGCCTGCTCGGCGGTTTCCGCCGTCAGCTTCAGGGCGGCCCAGAGTCCGGAGTAGCGCGACAGCGCAATGCCGGCCAAGCCGAAATCGACGATGTCCTGCGCCGAGGCGGGATTCAGGACCGGGATCATCCAGCCCTGAAACAACTGCTCCGTCTGGTGCGGATAGGTGGAGGACTGCGCGCCGTGGTCATCGCCGGCCACCGCCAGCACGCCGCCGAGTGCCGAGGTGCCGAGCATGTTGGCGCAGCGCAGCGCGTCGCCGGAGCGATCGACGCCCGGCCCCTTGCCGTACCACATACCGAACACGCCCTCGACCTTCTTGCCGGGGAAGGCGTCGATCTGCTGGGCGCCCCACAGCATGGTGGCGGCCATGTCTTCGTTCACGCCGGGCTGGAAACGGATTTCGTGCCCCTCCAGCAGCTTCTGCCGCCGCCACAGCTCCTGATCCAATCCGCCCAGCGGTGAGCCGCGATAACCGGAGACCAGCCCGCCCGTGTGGTGGCCGGCCGCCCGGTCGAGACGCGCCTGTTCCAGCAGAAGCCGCACCAGAGCCTGGACGCCGCTCAGCAGGACGGGCGCATCGAGATCGACGAACCGGCTTTCCAACGTGAGTGGTGGAAGCGTCAGGCCGATATCCATTTGCAACGTCCCTCCAAACTCGGGCCGCGCGCGGGCCAAGATACGTCATAGCTGGGATTGCTGGGCGGTGTTCGACAATCCCCCGCCGTCATTTCGCAATGCCGGGCAAAATGCTGCGCTGCACCGCGGAGGATTTGGTCCTAGGCCCCGGGCGTGGCAGAATATTGTTAGCACGATGCAGGAGGCGTTCATGGACGGCAAGCGCATGACCCAGCGCCAGCAGGCCTTCCGGGCCGACTTCCGCGCCCGTATCGCCAAAGCCTATTCCGGCTGGGGCCATGTGGCGCTGATTTTCGCCATCGGGATCGCCGCGATATGGCTGTGCTGCCGGCAGATCCATCATCCGGCCTGGTACGAGTGGCTCGTGATCCCCGTTGCGTTCGGTATCTCGAACGCCTTCGAGTGGTGGATCCACCGCTATGTCATGCACCGGCCGGTCAAGGGCTTCATGGGCATCTACAAGCGGCACACGCTGGCGCACCACCAGTTCTTCACCGACCTCGAGCCGAGCTTCGACAGCAGCCGCGATTTCCGCATCGTCTTTTTCCCGCCGTATGCGCTGGTGGCGTTCATAGGCCTGTCGATCCCACCGGCGGCCATCCTTTATGCGGTCGGCCTGCCCAATGCCGGTTGGCTGCTGCTGATCACAAACGTGGCGCTCTACCTGAATTACGAGCTGTTCCATTACTGCTGTCACGTGAAGGACGATCGGCTGGTGCGCCACATCCCGCTGGTGAACTCGATTCGCCGCCATCACATCGCCCACCACAACACGGCGATCATGATGGAGCGTAATTTCAACCTGACGTATTCGATCGCCGACTGGTTCTTCGGCACCTCCGATCTGGGCTGTGGGCTGCTTCGCCATGTCTTCAACGGCTACGATACGCGCTTCGTCGTGCATAACCTGAAGCGGGTGCGCAACACCGCGGACGATCCCCGCATCGGTCACCTGTCGCTGCCGGCTGCCGGCGAATAACGGCAGTGGCGACTTTCCCCGCGGGCCGGATCAAACGGGGCAGGGCGAGCCTGATCGGCGGCGTCGCGGTCGGCATTTGCGTGCTGGGATTGTGGCTCGGAGCCGAGCATGAACTCGGGGTGTTCACTCCCGGCGCCAGTGTCCTGGGGGTGCTGGTTGCCGGAGCGGTGGGAAGCTGGATCAGACTGGCCGATCTGTAACAAACAAAATGGGGGCTTCAATGCAGATCTCACGACGGACGGTGATGCGGACCGGACTAGCAGCCGGCGCGTTGGCCGCGGCGCGGCCTGGCAGTCCTGCGGCCGGCGCTGCCGGCCCGGTGACCCTGCGTGCGGTCATGCAGGGCGACCTGCGGGTCTTCGACCCGATCTGGACCACTGCCAATATCACTGCCTATTACGGCATGATGGTGTACGACACGCTGTTCGCCATCGACGAACAGTTCCGTCCGCAACCGCAGATGGTCGGCAAGCACAGCCTGTCGGACGACCAGCTCACCTACACGTTCGAGCTGCGGGACGGGCTGGGTTGGCAGGACGGCACCCCGGTCACCTCGGCCGACTGCGTTGCCTCCCTGCATCGCTGGATGGCGCGAAACGGCGGCGGACAGGTGATGCAGAATTTTCTGAAGGACATTTCCGCAAAGGACGACAAGACGTTCGTCATCGCGCTCAAGGAGCCGTTCGGTCTTGTGCTGGACTTGCTCGCCAGCCCGGTCACGCCGGTCTGCTTCATGATGCGCCAGAAGGACGCCGAGACCGATCCGTTCCAGCAGATCACCACCCGTATCGGCTCCGGCCCGTTCCTGTTCAATGAAACGGACAGCCGTCCGGGCAATCGTTATGTTTACGACAGATGGACCAAATACGTGCCGCGCTCGGAGCCGCCGAATGGCCTTGCCGGCGGCAAGGTGGTGCATCTCGATCAGGTGATCTGGGACAACATCGCCGATGAACAGACGGCGACCGCGGCCCTGCAATCGGGCGAGATCGACTTCTACGAGCTGCCGCCGATCGACTTGCTGGCGCAGTTGCAGAGCGATCCGAATATCAAGATCGACGTGCTCAACAAGACCGGTAATGTCGGCATTGCGCGGCTGAACTGCCTGCATCCGCCCTTCGAGTCGGTCTATGCCCGCCAGGCCATGCTGCATCTGCTGAACCAGGCCGACTTTCTCAAAGCGACATTCGGCAATCCGAAATTCTACCAGACCTGTCCGTCTTTCTTCGGATGCAACAACCCCATGCAGACCGACGCCGGCACGGACTGGTTCAAACAGGGGGTCGATCTGGCCACGGCGAAAGCGCTGTTCCAGAAGGCGGGCTACGGCGGTGAGCCGGTGTTGGTACTCGACGCCACCAACATCGCTTTCATGAACAACTCCGCCCAGCTCATTGCCGGTCAGTTGCAGAAAGTCGGTGTCAAGGCGCAGCTCGCGACCAGCGACTGGGGCGGCGTGGTGACGCGCCGCGCGGTGATGGAGCCGGACGACAAAGGCGGCTGGGACGTGTTCATCACCTGGGGCAGCGGCTATGCGTTCAGCAACCCGATCGCGCTGAATGCGCTGGCTGCGAACGGCAAGAGCGGCTGGTACGGTTGGCCGAGCAACCCCGATTACGAGAAGCTGCGCATGCAGTGGGCAACAGCCCCTGATGAAGCGGCGCGTAAAGCCATCGCGGTGAAGATGGCGGTGTTGGGCTGGGAGTTCGTGCCGGAGGTGATCCTGGGCCAATGGGTCTCGCCAGCGGCGATGCGGAAGAATGTCGACGGCTTCATTGGGATCCCCGAGATCATCCCGTTCTGGAACGTGACCAAGACCTGAATCCCTGATGGGCGCCTATATCGCCCGCCGGCTCGGCGCCACGCTGATCGTGATGGCGGTCGTCGGCGTGTTCATCTTCCTTCTGCTTCACATCGCGCCGGGCGATCCGGCCGCGGTGATCGCCGGGGACAATGCGACAGCCGCGCAGATCGCCGCGATCCGTCACCAGCTCGGGCTCGACCTGCCGCTGCCGGTGCAGTTCGCAACCTGGAGCTGGCGCGTGCTGCACGGCAATTTCGGTATTTCCATCTTCTCCCAGGCGCCGGTGATGATGCTGATCCAGCAGCGGCTGCCGGCGACGCTGTCGCTGACGCTGCTGACGATCGGCTTCGCCGCGGTGCTCGCGGTCGGCGCGGGCGTTTTGGCTGCCTGGCGCGCGGGCGGGCTGCTCGACCGCGGGCTGATGGCGTTCTCGGCACTCGGCTTCTCGGTACCGGTATTCGTCGTGGGCTACCTGCTTATTTATATTTTCGCCATCAAGCTCGCAGTACTTCCCGTGCAGGGTTATGTACCGCTGTCCGGCGGCGCCTGGCCTTGGCTCAGCCACCTTATTCTGCCGGCGCTGGCGCTTGGCATGGCATATGTCGCGCTGATCGCCCGCATCACCCGGGCCAGCATGTTGGAAGTGCTGGCTGAGGATTATATGCGCACTGCCCGCGCCAAGGGCGCTTCGGCGAGATCGATGCTGCTGCACCATGCGCTGAAGAATGCCGGCGTGCCGATCGTCACCGTGATTGGCATCGGTGTGGCGCTGCTGATCAGTGGGGTGGTGATTACCGAGACGGTGTTCAACATCCCCGGCCTCGGCCGGCTCACTGTCGATGCCATCACCAACCGCGATTATCCCATTATTCAAGGCGTGATCGTGGTATTCTCGGGCGCCTATGTGCTGGTCAATCTTGCCGTCGATCTCGTTTATACGTTGATCGACCCGCGCATTCGCTACTGATGTCCGACGCCGCGCTTCCGCTTCCGCGCCGTGCGGCACAGATCGGCTTACGCCGCTTTGCCCGCCGCAATCCCTCGATCTGCATCGGTGGCGGCGTCCTTGCGCTCATGGTGTTGCTGGCGCTTGCCGCGCCGCTGTTCTCGGGCAACCCGTACTCGATGACGCCGATACACCGGCTGGAACCGCCCTCCGCGCAGTATTGGTTCGGCACCGACAATCTCGGCCGCGATGTCTTTGCCCGCACGCTTTACGGCGCGCGAATCTCTCTGCTGGTCGGCTTCTCGGTCGGCATTGCGGCGATGGTCGGCGGGCTGATCGTTGGGTTGCTCGCCGGCTACGACCGCCGCGTGGATGGGGTGATCATGCGGTTGATGGACGGGCTGATGGCAATCCCGAACATCCTGCTCGCCATTGCGCTGGTGTCGCTGACGAATGGCGGCGTCGGCATCGTCATCCTGGCGATCATCATCCCCGAGGTGCCGCGTGAGGTGCGGCTGGTTCGCGCCGTTGTTCTCGGCACGCGCGAGCAACCGTATGTCGAAGCTGCGCTCGCCGGCGGCGCGCGAACTGGCAAGATCCTGCGGCGGCACATTCTGCCCAGCACGATCGCGCCGCTGACGGTGCAGGGAACCTATGTCTGCGCGTCTGCGATCCTGGTGGAAGCCGGGCTCTCTTTCCTCGGCGCCGGCATTCCGCCGAACATCCCGACCTGGGGCAACATGATTGCCGGATCGCGTCTCTATCTCGGCATCGCCCCCTGGACGATTTTCTTTCCCGGGTTCGCCCTCGCTCTCGTGGTCCTGGCGGTGAACATGCTCGGGGATGGCTTGCGCGACTGGCTCGATCCACGCATCGCCCGCGCCCTGTGACCGACGCTGCACCGTTGCTGGAGGTCGAAGACCTCCGCACGCAGTTCTTTGCCGAAGACACGGTCGTGACCGCGGTGGATGGCGTCAGTTTCGTGATTGTACCTGGCGAAACGCTCGGCCTTGTCGGCGAGTCCGGTTGCGGGAAAAGCGTTACCGCGTTGTCGGTGATGCGGCTCCTGCCGAAGAACGGCCGCGTCAGCGGCGGCGCGGTCCGCTTCGACGATCGAGATCTTCTCGGGCTGTCGGAAGCCGAAATGCGGGCCATCCGCGGCAACCGCATGGCTATGGTCTTTCAGGAACCGATGACCAGCCTCAACCCGGTGCATACGATCGGTGAGCAGATCGCCGAAGCGGTGCGCATCCATGAGGGCGTCAGGCACGCCGCGGCGCTGGTGCGTGCCGAGGAGATGCTGCGTCTGGTGCGCATCCCCGACGCGCCCCGGCGGCTGCAGGACTATCCGCATCAGTTCTCCGGCGGCATGCGCCAGCGCGCCATGATTGCGATGGCACTGGCCTGCTCGCCGCGACTGCTGATTGCCGACGAGCCCACCACCGCGCTCGACGTCACGATCCAGGCACAGATCCTGCGGCTGATGCTGGACCTGAAAGAGCGCATCGGGGCCGCGATCCTGATGATCACGCACGATCTCGGGGTTGTGGCGGAGACATGCCAGCGGGTCATCGTGATGTACGCCGGACGGGTGGTGGAGGAAGCCCCAGTTACGGCGTTGTTCGACCGGCCGGCGCATCCCTATACACGGGGCTTGATGGCGGCGATTCCCCGCGGTGCCGATCGGCGTCGGCGCCGGTTGATGGAAATTCCGGGCTTGGTGCCGAACCTTGCGCAACCGATCGCCGGCTGCGCCTTCGCGCCGCGTTGCGCGATGGCAATCGAGGCTTGCCGGGCCGCGACACCCGCCTTGCGAACGATAGCGCCGGATCACCGCGCCGCCTGTATTCGTGCCGAGGCGGGATGATGTCGGGCTCCGGCGCGCCGGTCCTGGAGGCCCAGCATCTTTCCAAACACTTCCCGGTGCTGCGCGGCTTTCTGCGCCGCACCGTGGCCGAATTGCGCGCAGTGGACGATGTGTCCTTCGATGTTCGTACCGGCGAGACGTTCTGTGTGGTGGGCGAGTCCGGCTGCGGCAAATCGACCCTGGGCAAGCTCGTGTTGCGGCTTTTGGAACCCTCGGCAGGACGGGTCCTGATCGAAGGGCAGGACGTGACTGCCCTAGGGGCGGATGCAATGCGCCCGTTCCGTCGCCGCGTGCAGATGGTATTCCAGGATCCCTATGCGTCGCTCAACCCGCGCCTGTCCGCGGCCGAGATCATCACCGAGCCGCTGGAGAACTACGAGCCGCTTTCCACCGTCGAACGCCGCGATCGGGCGGCAGAGCTGCTCAGCCGCGTCGGACTGCGGCCCGAGATGCTCGAACGCATGCCGTTCGAATTTTCCGGCGGTCAGCGCCAGCGGCTCGGCATCGCCCGTGCGCTGAGTGTCCAACCGGCGCTGATCGTCGCCGACGAACCTGTCTCGGCGCTGGATGTTTCGGTGCAGGCGCAGGTACTGAATCTGATGCTCGACCTGCAGGAGACATTCGGCCTGGCTTATCTTTTCATTTCGCATGATCTCGGGGTGGTCGAGCATATCGGCCAGCGGATCGCGGTGATGTATCTCGGCCGGATTGTCGAGTTGGCGGACCGCGACGCCCTGTTCGCCTCGCCCCAGCATCCGTATTCGGAGGCGCTGCTGGCGGCGGCGCCGATGCCCGATCCGCGCGCGAAACGCGCTCGTCCGATTCTGGAAGGCGAGGTCCCGAGCCCGCTCGACCCACCGTCCGGCTGCAGCTTCCACCCGCGCTGTCCGTATGCGATCGCGCGCTGCCGAGAAGAAGTTCCGGCACTGCGCCGCCTGCAGGATGGCCGGCTGGCGGCCTGCCATCTTCGCTGAACCATGCCGCTTCAGCCGAGATCGCTGCCCTGTGGTTGCCACTTCACGCTCTGGATGCCAGGCCGCCCGGCAAGCCCCGGCACGAAGGCCGGCGGCGCCATCTGCGCACCGCGATCCCGCCAGCGAAGGTCGTAGCGTCGCTCGCATGTCCGCGCCGCGTTTGAATACGCCACTGACTCGTTCGCGACCCGCAGCCCCGCCTCCGCCAGCGAGCGCCCGATCTCGCTGGCTTGCGGCCTGTCCAACTCGGAAACCAGGATGAGAGTCGCCCTCCGGTCCTGCGCCACGTAATGGTGCTCCACCAGCTTCAGCGGCGAAAGCACCAGGAACCCAAGCGCCGTGCCGGCGATACCCAGCGTGATCTGACCGCCGCCAAAACAAAGGCCGATGACGGTGACAAACCACAGGGTCGCCGCCGTGGTTACACCGACGACCAGGTTGGGGCGGCGGACAATGGCGCCGGCACCGATGAAACCGATGCCCGAGAGAATGCCGAGCGGCAGGCGCAGCACGTCGGCAACCGCAAAACCGCCAGGAGGTTTGCCCGCGGTCGCGAGCAGCAGGTTCGCCTGCAACATCGCGACCGACGCAGCAAGACACACGAGCAGCGTAGTACGGAGACCGGCCGGACGCCCGTGCTCGCCGCGATTGAAGCCGATCAGACCGCCCGCCACGACGGTCAGTCCCAGGCGCAGCGCGAGGTCGCCCCAGCCTACGTTCAGCGGCATCGGTCCCATGTCGCTGGTCCCGGCGTCCGCGGCTCAGGTTTTCACGGATCGCTGAAAATCGCGCAGCACTTTGTTGCCCCTATTGACCGCGCTGTCCAAAGCCGCTTGCGCACCTTGCTGACCGGCGAGCGCCTTCTCGCACTCCTCCTCGATGATGGTGCGGATCTCCGCCATCCGTCCGAGGTGGAATCCGCGCGAATTGTCGGTCACCTGACCGCGGCTGAGCTGGCCGACCGGAATGTCGGCGCCGGGGTTCTTGGCGAAATAGCCCTGTTTCTGTGCCAGCGCGAAACCCGCATGGGTGATCGGCACGTAGCCCGTCACTTCGCTCCATTCGGCGTCGTTTTCGGGTTGCCGCAGGAATTGCAGGAACGCGGCGCCGGCGCGGTATTCCTCGGGGCTCCGCTTCGGCGCCGTCAACACCCAGAAGCTGGCGCCGCCGATCACCGAATTGATCGGCTCGCGTATCACCTGCGGGTCGTAGGGCAGGGGCGCTGCCGCCCAGCGGAACTTGGCGCCGCTGATCAGCGAGCCGCGCAACGCCGAGGAGGTGAAGTCGATCGCCGCCTGGCCCGAGAGAAACGCGCCGTCTCCCGATCCGTCACGCCCGGTGTAGTGGAACGTGCCCTCCTTCGACATGTCCAGCAGGCGCTGGAGGTTGCGCACATGTGCCGGGCTGTTGATCTTCAGCTCGGCCCCGAGCCCTTTGAACCCGTTGGCCTCGGTCGCGTAGGGCAGATTGTGGATGGCGCTGAACTGCTCGAAATGCGCCCAGACCACCGAGCCGGTGATCACCGGGAACTGCGCCGCCTGCTTATCGCGAATGGTGCGGGCCAGTTCCACCACCTCCGGCCAGGTGGCCGGGAACCGGTTCGGATCGAGCCCCGCTTTCTCGAACACGTCCTGGTTGTACCAACAGATCGCGGTGGAGGAGTTGAACGGCGCTGAGATCAGCCGTCCATCGGCACTGCTGTAATAGCCACGCACCGACGGGATATACATGCCCGGATCAAGTGTGATGCCGGTTTCCTCCGACAGCTTCCATACCGGTTTGATCACCGGCCCGGATTCCATCATGGTTTCCGTGCCGACCTCGAACACCTGGGCGATATGCGGCGCCTCGCCGGCCCGCCAGGCAGCCGCCATCGCAGTCAGCAGGTCCTTGTAGACACCCTTGAACAGGCCGGTCACCTCGACCCGATCCTGGCTCGTGTTGAATTTCGCGATCAGCTTGCCGATCTCCTCGCCGGGCGTGGAGGCCATCGCGTGCCATACAATGATTTTGGTGCGTTCGCTGCCGCGCGTAATTCGTGGAGCGGCGAGCGCCGCCGGAAGGGCGCCCAGCACCGCGCGCCGATGCAGTGACATGATCTCCTCCCTTTATTAGGTCCTACGCTTTATTAGGTCCTACCCGACCATTTCGGTTACATGCACGCCGGTGATCAGGCCGAGCACATCGTTCATGGCGGCATCGCGTGTCCGCAGATCGCCCACCTGCCCGCCGTGGCGCAGCACGAAAATCCGGTCGGTCACCTCGAAAACCTGCGGGATATTGTGGCTGATCAGCACCACCCCGATACCGCGGTCCTTCACCCGCCGAATCAGCTCCAGCACGCCTTGCGACTCCCGCACGCCAAGCGCCGCCGTCGGCTCATCCATGATCACGACCTTGCGCCCCCAGGAGATGGCGCGCGCCACGGCGACGCTCTGCCGCTGCCCGCCGGACAGCAGCCCGACGGCCTGGCGCACCGATTTCAGCCCCACCTGCAATGAGGCGATATGCGCCGTCGCTTCCCGCCGCATCGCCGTCTTGTCGAGCCGCCACCGGTTCCACCAGCGGGGTCCGGTGATCTCGCGGCCGAGGAACAGGTTTGCTTCCACGTCCATTTGCGGGACGATTGCGAGGTCCTGATACACGGTCTCGATCCCGAGAGCGCGGGCCTCCAGCGGCGAGGTGATGCGCACCTCGCGCCCCTCGAAGCGGATGATTCCGGCGTCGGGCTGCACCGCGCCCGACATCACCTTCACCAGTGTCGATTTACCCGCGCCGTTGTCGCCGACCAGTCCGACAATCTCGCCTTCATACAGACGAAACGATACACCGTCCAAGGCGTGTACCGGGCCATAGTGCTTGACGATGCCGTCGAGCTCCAGGATCGGCGAAGCCATTACATGCAGCCGAGCGGCGGCTCCTTGAACGCCTCGGCCGCACCCGCCGGCGTTTCCGCCTGCTTCCACTTGGCAATCCATTCATCGACATTCTCGGCCGTGACCACCGGCATGGCCTGCGGCACCAGCGCCGGGTAATGGCAGTTCTTGTCGGCCAGCAGGTTGTGCAGGATCGAGATGGTCTGGTAGCCCCAGCCCCAATAATCCTGGCCCACCAGGGCCTGCACGTAGCCGTCCTTCACGAACGGAAGCTCCGGCGCCAGCACATCGGTGGTGATGATCTTCACCTTGCCCTTGTTCTTGATCACCTCTGGCAGCGCGCTCATTTTACCGAAGAAAGGCACGCCCGCAACCATCAGGATCGCGCCGGCATCCGGATGCGACACCAGCAGGTTGTTGGTGAGTTGCTGCGCTTTCACCAGGTCGTCGTCATGGAAGAACGGTCCGATTGTCTTGATGCCCGGATAAGCCTTAAGCGCGTCCGTGGCACCCTTCAGCCGCGCATTCAGGTTCGTCGCTCCCGGCCCGCCGCTGACCAGGATCACGGTCCCCGAGCTGCCCATGAACTTGACGGTCTGCTCAGCCAGCGCCTTGCCCATAGCGATGCTGTCCACGCCATAGAACAACAGGCGTTTGCTGTCGGGCACATCCGAATCCCAGGTGATTACTTTCATTCCCTGCGCCACTGCCTGCGCGATCGGCGCGATCAGCGGCTGCGGCGCATTGGCATCCACCGCCATGCCATCGACATGCCGCGCCACCAGCCCGGACAGCACCTGCGCTTCCTGGTTGGCGTCCGAGGTGGATGAGGCGGTCCAGATCACATCGACATCGCCCAGTTCCTTCGCACGCTGATTGGCGCCATAATGCGCGTAATAGAACACCGGGTTGTCGAGCGCCTTCGGGATCACCGCGATGGACAGCTTGGCGCCCCGGGCGACGAAGGGGCAGGCGAGTCCGCCGGCCAGTGCCGCCCCGCTCGCCAGTACCGCACGCCGGCTGATGCCCTTGATCATGCTGTTTCCTCCTGTTCGTTCAGGTGCCGCGCGCTGCCTCCAGCCGTTGACGCACCACATCCAGCGTGGCGGCCGCACCGATCACCAATCCGGTGATCAGCTCCTGCCAGTACCCCGCCAGGCCCAGCAGGACGATGCCGTTGTTGATCACGCCTAGCAACGCCGCACCGACCAGCACGCCGGGAATTGTACCGCGCCCGCCGTAAAGGCTGGTGCCGCCGATGATCACTGCAGCGATCACTTCCAGCTCATAGCCGGTGGCCGCGTCGGGCAGCGCGGTGCCCGCCTTGGCCGCCAGCAGCACTCCGCCCAGCGCGGCCAGCAGACCGGACAGCAGGTACATCGCGACCTTGACGTGCTCCACCTTCAGCCCGAGCAGGCGCGCCGCGGGCTCATTACCGCCGACCGCATAGACGTGCCGCCCGAACGGTGTCTGGTTCATCAGCACGGTCAGCAGCACGCCGATTACCAGCATGATCAGCACGGGCACCGGCACCAGCCAGACTGTCGCGGTGCCCAGTGCGGAGAACGCGTGGCCGGCGGCGGTATCGGGCGGCGTGACGGCCGCGCCCGACACCATGCCGTAGGTCAGGCCACGCACGACGCTCAGCGATCCCAGGGTGGCGATGAACGGATTGAGTCGGATGCGGGTGATTGCGAAGGCATTCAACGCCCCGACCGCCAGACCCGCCGCCAGGCCGGCCAGCACAGCCAGCACTGTACCCGCGCCTGCGGTCAGCGCGAGCGTTGCGATCATGCCGGCGAAACCCATCGTCGAGCCCACCGCCAGATCGAGCCCGCCGCCGATCATCACGATCGCCTCCCCGAATCCGGCGATGCAGATCCAGGAGAAATACACCGCGACATTGCCGAGGATGTTCGATGCGGTCAGGAAATAAGGCGAGAACAGGCTGATCGCTATGCACACCGCGACCAGCGCGGCCAGCACGCCCGCCCATGGTACAAGCACGAGCTGCGAGGCCGCCGACGGTCGCGGCGCCGCCGGTTCGGCTCCGATCCTTGCTGTCTGCTGGCGCACCCCGGACGTTCCCCAAACCCGCGAATGCTCGGTCGGGTGCGCGACGGCAGTCAAGCGCCGTGGTCCCGGCCAGGCTTGGCACCGATCAAACCAGGGCGAAGAAACCGCGGATAGCTCCGGTCAGCGTTTCAACAACCGTTCGGCGAGCTCAGGGATCTCGCAGGCATCTTGCGCCGCGGCGTCCGCGCCAGCGGCCATAGCCGGCGTGCCATAACCCCATGCGGCGAAAATGCAGGGCAGGCCGGCCCCATGCGCCGCCGCCACGTCGTTGGCGTGGTCGCCCACCATGACGGCGGCGTCCGGGCTGCCGCCAGCCGCCGACAGCGTTGCCCGGACATGCGCCGGATCAGGCTTGCGGACCGGAAAGCTGTCGCCGCCCCCGATCGCCGCGAACAGGTCGCCGAGACCGAGCACGTCCAGCAGATCCCTGGCGGGCTCCTCCAACTTGTTGGTGCACACGGCGAACCGCCAACCGCACTCCCGCATCGCGCGGAGCGTCGAATCCACCCCCGGGTAAAGCCGCGTCGCAACGGCGTAATGCGCCCCATAATCCGCCACGTATTCGTCTATCGCCTGTTCGTCGGGGGTGCGGCCGCGCGCCGCAAAAGCCCGCTCGACCAGCCGCTGCACACCATCGCCCACCAGCCGGGCCGTCTCGCTCTCGGAAAACCGGGCGAGGCCTCTTGTATCCATCAGCCGATTCAGGGCCGCGGCCAGGTCCGGCACCGAATCGACCAGCGTTCCGTCCAAATCCAGCACCAGAGTCGGCACCGTGTTAACCTCCGATACGCAATGTGAAGAGTGTCAACACGCGCCGATTTTGGTATGCCTTAATCTGTACTGTCGGAACCAAGGAGAGGTGATGCCAGCAACCGCCGTAATCCTCGCCGCAGGCCACGGTACCCGTATGAACTCCAGCCGTCCCAAGGTGCTGCACCCAATCGCCGGGCGGCCGATGCTACGGCATCTGCTGGCGAGCTGCGAGGCGGTGTTCGACCGTATCGTCGTGGTGATCGGCGCGGGGATGGAGGGGGTGGCGAAAGTCGCCGCCCCGCACCGCGCCGTGGTGCAGGCCGAGCGGCTCGGCACCGCACATGCGGCGTTACAGGCGGCGGACTGGTTCGGCGGCGGCGATGTCGCGGTGCTGTACGGCGACGGCCCGCTGATCCGCCCCGAGACACTGCGCCGCTTGCTCGCCCGCCGAGCGGCCGGCGATGCCGGACTGGTCCTGCTCGCCATGCACCCGCCCGATCCGAGCCGGTACGGTCGGGTGATCGGCACCGGCGGCCATGTGGATCGCGTCGTCGAATGGACCGACGCCTCGCCGGCGGAACGCGCTGTGGGCCTGTGCAATGCGGGCGTGCTCTGCGCGGCGGCGGCGGACATGCAGCGCTGGCTGCGTGCCGTGCGGGCCGACAACGCCAAGGGCGAGTATTACCTTACCGACACCGTCGCACTAGCCCGGGCGGAAGGGCGTCCCGTTGCCGCAGTCGAAGCTCCCGTCGAGGAGCTTGCCGGCATCAACTCCCGCGCCGAGTTGGCGGCGGCCGAGGCGGTGGTGCAGGGGTGGCTACGCAGCGCCGCCATGAACGCCGGCGTGACCATGATCGATCCTTCTTCGGTGTTTCTGTGCGCCGACACCGTGCTGGCGCCCGACGTGACCTTGGAACCCAACATTGTGTTCGGCCCTGGCGTGCGCATCGGGCGGGGCACGGAAATCCTCGCTTTCAGCCGTCTCGAAGGCTGCACGATAGGCGAGGACTGCCGCATCGGCCCCTTCGTCCGGATCAGACCCAGCACGGTGATCGGCGATCGCGCCCATATCGGCAACTTCGTGGAGCTGAAGGCGGCGACGCTCGGGGCGGGGGCCAAAGCCAATCACCTGACCTATCTCGGCGACGCCGACGTGGGCGAAGGCGCGAATATTGGTGCTGGTACCATCACGTGCAATTACGATGGCTACGCCAAGCATCGCACGACGATCGGCGCGCGGGCGTTCATCGGCTCCGATACGGCGCTGGTGGCCCCGGTGCGGGTGGGCGACCGCGCCATCACCGCGGCCGGCAGTGTGATCACCGAGGACGTAGCGCCCGATGCACTGGCGATCGCGCGCGGGCGACAGGTGGAAAAGCCCGGCCACGCGACGGCTTTCCGGCAACGACAACAAGCAAAAAGGCGCTGACCCATGTGTGGCATTATCGGCGTGATCGGCTCCCGGCCGGCAGCACCCTTGCTTCTAGAGGCGCTGCGGCGCCTGGAATATCGCGGCTACGACAGCGCGGGTCTCGCCACGCTGGTGAATGGCCATATCGAACGCCGCCGGGCAGAGGGGAAGCTCGGCAATCTTGACGCCGCGCTGGACCGTGCGCCGCTGCCAGGCACCACCGGGATCGGCCATACGCGCTGGGCCACACACGGCGCACCTACGGAGAGCAATGCGCATCCGCATGGCACAGGGCGCGTCTCCGTGGTGCATAACGGCATCATCGAGAACCACGCCGAGCTGCGCGCCGCACTGGAAGCCGAGGGGCAGGAATTCTCGACTGAAACCGACACGGAAACGGTGGCCCAGCTCGTTGACCTGAACCTCAAGCGCGGCATGCAGCCGGTGGAAGCGGCCGGCGCGGCGTTCCGCCGGCTGGAAGGCGCTTATGCGCTGGCGATGATCTTCGCCGGGCATCCCGAGCTGATCGTCGGCGCCCAGCACGGCGCCCCGCTCGCCATCGGTTTCGGCGAGGATGAGATGTTCGTTGGCTCCGACGCGCTGGCTTTGGCGCCGCTCACCCGCCGCATTGCCTATCTGAAGGATGGCGACTGGACAGTGGTGGACCGGAAGGGTGCCCGCTTTTTCGATACTGCCGGCAAGGAGGTGGAGCGCGAGGTGAAGCTGACGCGACTCACCGGGGCGGCTATCGGTAAGGGCAATTTCCGCCACTTCATGGAAAAGGAACTGCACGAGCACCCGGCGGTGATCGGCGACACGCTGCATCGGATGATCGATCCCACTACCCGCGCCGTCGTGTTGCCTGACCTGGCGATCGATCTCGCACGCGTGCCGCGGATTACGCTGAGTGCTTGCGGTTCGGCGTTCTACGCCGGCCTGGTCGGGCGCTGGTGGTTCGAGGCGGTCTCGCACATCCCGACCGATGGCGACGTGGCGAGCGAGTTCCGCTACCGCACGCCGCCTTTGCCGAAAGGCGGGCTCGGCCTGCTGGTCAGCCAGTCGGGTGAAACCGCCGATACGATGGCCGCGCTACGCTACATGCGGGACGAAGGCCAACACCTGCTGTCGATCGTCAACGTGCCGGAAAGCAGTATGGCGCGTGAATCGGACGCGGTGCTGGAAACTGTGGCGGGGCCGGAGATCGGGGTCGCCAGCACCAAGGCGTTCACCGCGCAACTCGTGGTGCTGGCCTGTCTTGCGTTAGCGGCCGGCCGGGCGCGCGGCGCCATCACGCCGGCACAGGAAGCGGCCATGACGGATGCGCTGCTGGAGGTGCCGAGCCGCGCCGCGGAGGTGCTGGACAACGACGCCGCTATCCAGGCGCTGGCTGTGCGCATCGCGAAGGCGCGAGACGTGCTTTATCTGGGCCGCGGCAATTGCTACCCGATCGCGCTCGAAGGCGCACTGAAGCTGAAAGAGATCAGCTATATCCACGCCGAAGGCTACGCAGCCGGCGAGATGAAGCATGGGCCGATCGCGCTGATCGACCCGGCAGTGCCGGTGATCGCGACCGTGCCGTCGGGACCGCTATTCGAGAAGACCGCTTCCAACTTGCAGGAAGCTGCAGCGCGTGGCGGCCAAGTGATCGTGTTCAGCGATGAGGCCGGAGCCGCGAAGCTGTCGCACATCGCAACCGAAACCATCGTGCTGCCGGCCGTCGATCCGTTCGTGGCACCCATTCTGCACGCGATCCCCGTGCAGTTGCTGGCCTATCATGTTGCCGTGCTGAAGGGGACGGATGTCGATCAGCCACGCAACTTGGCAAAGTCCGTGACGGTGGAGTAGCGCCGGAGAAGCAATCTCCTCTACCGGAGGAGTTCGGATGTACCGACGAAGCTTGCTGAAACGCGCAGGGGTGATGCCGCTGCTGCCTGTCTTCGGATCATTCCCAATGGATCATTCTGTCGCAGCGGGCTCTTCCACACGTCTCCCGTCTCGGCGCGTCCGCCCGTCCGACCCGTCATGGCCAAGTGCTGCTCAATGGGAGGCCCTGAACCAGCAGGTTGGCGGCCGTCTGATCAAGGTGCAGCCGTTGCTCGGCGCGTGCGTCAACGCACCGGACAGCGCGGCGTGTCAGGACGTGCTGAACGACCTGCAAAATCCGTACTATGTCGGGGACCAGCCCGCGGGGACGCAAACCGCAGGCTGGGTGGATGCCTGGATGTCCGTGCCGAGCGCTTACGCCGTGGCAGCGCGCACCACCGCCGATGTGGTCGCCGCGGTGAATTTCGCGCGCGAGAACAGGTTGCGCTTGGTGGTCAAGGGTGGCGGCCACAGCTACCAGGGCACGTCCAACGCACCGGACTCCCTGCTGATCTGGACGCGGGCGATGAACAGCATCGTCCTGCATGATGCGTTTCGCGCGCAAGGATGTGCGGGGCAGCAGTCCCCGCAACCGGCAGTCACAGTGGAAGCCGGTGCAATCTGGATGCATGTCTATAATGCCGTCACCACCAAGGCCGGCCGCTACGTACAGGGTGGCGGATGCGCAACCGTCGGTGTCGCCGGACTTGTCCAGAGCGGCGGGTTCGGCAGTTTCTCGAAGAATTATGGCACGGCTGCCGGCGGTTTGCTGGAAGCCGAGGTCGTCACCGCCGACGGCCAGGTACGCATCGCCAATGCCTGCACAAATCCCGACCTGTTCTGGGGACTTAAGGGCGGAGGCGGCGGCAGTCTCGGCGTTGTCACGCGGTTGACGCTCCGCACCCGCGAGCTCCCGGCGCTGTTCGGGGGTGTGGGCCTCGTTGTCAGAGCCGCATCCGATTCAGCATTCTATCGCCTCGTCCGACAGTTCATCAGCTTCTACAGCGATAGCCTGCTGAACCCGCACTGGGGGGAAAGCGTCAACTTTGGCGCTGATAACAGGTTTGTCGTGGGCTTGGTCTTCCAGGGCCTGGACCGGCAGCAGGCCGGTGACGTCTGGCGCCCGTTCACCGATTGGATTGCCGCATCTCCGCAGGAGTTCACCATCGTCTCGCCGTTCCGCATTGGAGCCATGCCCGCGCGGGACTGGTGGAATCCCGCATACATGAAGCAGAATCGGCCCGGTCGAGGATTTTCCGATCAGCGACCCGGCGCCCCGGAAGACAATATGTGGTTCGCCGAACAGAACACCGAGCTCGGCATCTTCGTGCATGGCTACCAGTCCATGTGGCTGCCTGCTTCATTGTTGCACCCCGATCAACAGGAGCACCTTGCTGAATCCTTGTTCGCTGCCACCCGCCATTGGACCGTGTTGCTGCACTTCAACAAAGGGCTCGCCGGTACCAATGCGGACAACCTCGCGGCCGCCGGGGACACCGCCACCAATCCGGCGGTGCTCACCGCCTTCGCGCTGGCGATCATTGCCGGCGGCGATCCTGGGGCGTACCGGGATCTGCTCGGTCAGCCACCCGATCTCGCCACCGCGCGCCGGAACGCCATTTCCATCAGAAAGGCGGCGGACGAGTTACGCGCAGAGCTGCCGGCAGCCGGGTCCTATTTGTCCGAAAGCAATTTCTTCGAGGCCGGCTGGCAGCAGTCCTTTTGGGGCACGAATTATGCCCGGCTGCGCGCAGTGAAGGCCAGATATGATCCGGATGGACTCTTCTTCGTGCACCACGGCGTCGGCAGTGAAGACTGGAGCGCCGACGGCTTCACGCGGCTAAGCTGATGCTATTCAACGCGGCGCGGTGATCCCATATAGATGTTCAACTGTCCTCAAGGAGATTGAGCATGCTTGTCTCCGACGTCCTGCACGCCAAAGGTCACCACGACGTGATCAGGATTCGAACGATCGACCGGCTGACTGACGCGGTTGCGAGGTTGTCCACTCATCGCATCGGCGCGCTGGTGGTTGAAGACCGGTGGTTGAAACTGGTCGGCATCTTCTCCGAGCGGGACCTTGTGAATGCCATCGCGCGACATGGCCCCGCCGCGCTCGAATGCGAAGTGCACGAGTTCATGAGTTCGCCGATCATCTCCTGTCGCTCGAGTGACAGGATTGATTCGGTGCTTGCGCGGATGACCATCTCCCGCATCCGCCACCTGCCGGTGATCGATGAGGGCGCGCTGAAGGGGATCGTGTCGATAGGCGACCTCGTCAAGCACCGGCTCGATGAGAAAGAGCTGGAAGCGAACGTGCTCCTGGAACTGTCGCGGATGAGAGCATAAGCCTGCTTAGCCGCGAATGAAGCTTGCCTTCGCTTCCCGGCGCCGTGCATGCAGGATGAACTCGGTGTAGCCGTTCGGCTGGGCTCGACCCTTGAAAATCAGGTCGCATGCGGCGTTGAAGGCTGGGCCATCGAAAGACGGCGCCATCGGTCGGTAGTTGGGATCGGCCGCATTCTGCCGGTCCACTACCGCAGCCATCCGCTTCAGTGTCTCCATCACCTGGGCGTCGGTGGTGATGCGGTGGCGGAGCCAGTTGGCAACATGCTGGGAGGAAATGCGCAACGTGGCGCGATCCTCCATCAGTCCGATATCATGAATATCCGGCACTTTCGAGCAGCCAACACCCTGGTCGACCCAGCGAACTACGTAACCCAGAATGCCCTGACAGTTGTTATCCAGCTCCTGTTGGATCTCCTCCGGCGACCAGTTCGGGCGATCAGCCAAAGGAATCGTCAGCAGGTCCGCCAACGGCGCCCGTTTGCGTCCGGCCAGCTCCGCCTGCCGGCCCGCCACATCCACCGCGTGATAGTGCAGCGCATGCAGCGTCGCGGCGGTAGGGGAGGGGACCCAAGCGGTGTTGGCACCCGCGCGCGGATGACCGATCTTCTGCTCCAGCATTTCCGCCATCCGGTCCGGCGCGGCCCACATGCCCTTGCCGATCTGCGCCCGTCCGCGTAGCCCGCAAGATAATCCGATATCGACGTTCTGGTCCTCATACGCCTTGATCCACGCGGTGCCCTTCATGTCGTTCTTGCGGATCATGGCGCCGGCTTCCATCGAGGTATGGATCTCATCGCCGGTACGATCGAGGAAGCCGGTATTGATAAAAACGACCCGGTCTTTGGCCGCGTGAATACAGGCTTTCAGATTGACCGAGGTGCGCCGCTCCTCGTCCATGATGCCCATTTTGATGGTGTTGCGAGCCAACCCGAGCATGTCCTCCACGCCGGCGAAAATTGCGACGGTGTGCGCAACTTCATCGGCGCCGTGCATCTTCGGCTTCACGATGTAGATCGATCCGGCGCGGCTGTTGCGGAACCGCCCCAGAGCTTTCAAGTCGTGCAGCGCGATCAGCGAGGTCACCGCCGCATCCAGCATGCCCTCTGGGATATCGGCTCCATCGCACCGCACGGCATCCGTGTACATGTGGTGCCCGACATTGCGCACCAGCATCAGGCTGCGGCCCGGCAAGGATAGGGTGCCGCCGCCTGCTGCACGGTACCCGCGATCGGCGGCGAGCCGTCTGGTTATCATCTGCCCGTTCTTCTCGAAGCTTTCCTCGAGCGTGCCCCGCATCAGACCGAGCCAGTTCCGGTAGGCGATCACCTTGTCCTCGGCATCGACTGCGGCGATCGAGTCCTCGCAGTCCTGGATGGTGGTGATCGCCGCTTCCAGCAGCACGTCGGCGACACCGGCGGGATCGTCGCGCCCGATCGGGTGGGCGCGATCGATCACGAGTTCAATATGGAGGTTGTTGTGCCGCAGCAGTATGGACGCGGGCGCGGCGGGATCGCCATTGTACCCGACGAACTGCCCGGCATCGACGAGCCCGGTGACAGTGCCGCTCGCCATCTCCACCCGCAAGCGCTGGCCTTCGAGCGCATAACGGCGTGCGTCGGCATGGTTGCCTTGGGAGAGAGGCGCCGCCTGGTCGAGGATCTCCCGCGCTTTCGCGACCACTCGTTCGCCGCGCCGTTTGTTGTATCCGGGACCGCGGGTCGCGCCGCCATCCTCTGGGATCGCATCGGTGCCGTAGAGGGCATCGTAGAGACTGCCCCAGCGCGCGTTGGCGGCATTCAACGCGTAGCGCGCGTTGGTTACAGGCACAACGAGTTGCGGCCCGGCGATGTGCGCGATCTCGGCATCTACGTTTTCGGTGCTTACGGCAAAATCCGGCGGCTCAGGTTCAAGATAGCCAATGCCGCGCAGGAACACCTGGTACTGGACGGCATCGATTGGCCTGGCGCGGTTTTCCTGGTGCCAGGCGTCGATCCGGGCCTGCAGCGCATCGCGCCGTTCAAGTAACGCCTTGTTGCGAGGTGCGAGCCGGCGTACCAGCGCGGCGAAGCCGGCCCAGAAATTCGCGGGATCGATGCCGGTGCCGGGGATCGCCTCCTTCTCGATGAAGACCGAGAGAACCTGCGCGACCTGCAGCCCGTCGTGGTTCAGGTAATCCATGTTTGGCCCTCGCGTTTCACCGCCCCCGTGCGAGGACGCGGAGCCTTCTGTCTCAGTCGGCGGCGGCCTGCAAGGGAGCGGGTTCGGGCGCCAGCAGGTCGCGTAAAGCGCCCAGCCAGGGTTCGTAACGCTTCCAGCGGGCGACCGAGGAGCGGTACACCGGCTGGCGCGCCTGCCACATACTGGCGGTCTTCACCACGCGTCTGTTCTGTTCCGGCCTCAGGCAGGCATCATCCCATTCGATCCCGCAGAAGGAAACGAGACGGCGGGTTTCGGGGTCCTGCTCCGCAATCAGCGTCTCATACTCGATCTCCATGAAGCGTTCAGGCGGCAACACCTCGCGCCAGTGCTGCATCAGCCGCTGATATTGACGATAATAGAACACGAGATCGGACCGATTACTGAAGAAACCTCCACGCATCTGAAAGCTGGTGAAGTATATCGACAGGCAGGTATCTACAGGGTGACGCTGGCAATGAATAACTCGTGCATTCGGGAATGCCACAAGGATCAATCCGAGCCAGAGAAAGCTGAACGGCATTTTATCGATGATGCGCCTGGCGTCCGGAGAGAACGAGCGGAGCAGGTGCAAATATTCGCGTGCCAACCGGCGAAGGGTATCCGGATCCACTCCCGCTGGTCCGTCGCGCTCCATGAGCGATGCATTGTCCATCCAAAACGTTAACTCCCCCGCGCCTGCCACTGCCGGATGGCTTGAAAGGATCGTCTCAACAAGAGTTGTACCTGAACGGGGCATGCCGAGCACGAACAGCGGAGTCTCATCCATGTCACCGGTCGCTCGCCGCTCGGCAAAGAAGCCCGACGAGCACTGGTTAATAATCGTATCGACCAAATGCACCAGAGGTTCGCGATGGAACTCAGAGAACTGGTTTCGGATCCGGTTGGCGGCGTCGAAGTGAGTTATTGCGGTGCCGTGCTCATTCAGGTCGTCGTGGCACTTTCCCAGCGCAAAGTGCAGTTCCATGCGCTGCAGGTCGGGAACGCCGGGGTGTTCAACAGCGTCTCTCATCCGGTTCAGCAGCGGTCTGTCTCCGTCGGTGATTTTCCGGACCTGGGCCAGAGATGTCATCGGCAACGTTTCGTTGCCGCCCAACTTGATCGCTCGTGTGTACTGGGCTGCCGCGGCATCGAGATCACCGGCGAATGTCAGAAGATGACCGAGAACGAGGACGAGCTCGCAGTTACCCGGTTCCAGGGCGAGTGCGCGGCGTATGACATTGGCCGATTCACTGAAGTGTCCTTGCAAGGCGAGTAGCCGGGCCTCGCAGATCCGACCAAGGACCGTGCGACCGCCGGCCCTTGCCCCGCTCCGAAAAGCTTCCGCGCTCTCGCGCTCCCGGCCGGCCATTTGCAGCAGACAACCCATTCGGTTGTAAGCGTCGGTGAGTTTCGTGTTGAGTGAGATGGCGCGCCGGAAAGCCCCAATTGCCGCTTCGTCGTGACCAAGAGACTGCAGGGCAATGCCAAGATTGTAAAACGCCTCCGTAAAATCGGGCTTCAAGACCGCCGCTTGTTGCAAACTGGCGATGGCGTCGGAGAGACGGCCACATTGCAATAACGCCCAACCAAGATCGAAATGAAGACGTGGATCTGATGGGCTTACCGCAACTGCCTGGGTCAGGGGAGCGATCGAGTTCGGCAAGCTTACCTGCCTCGCGCAAGCTGGACGCGCGTTGCAGTAAGGCGGCCGCTTGCAGCCAATTCGACGATGGTGGCTTTTGTGGGGCTAGCCCGATGTCCGGATTGCCAAGGGCTCGCTTGATGTCCTCGGTCATGGGAGTGAGCATGTCCATCAGGACCAAGCCAGGATCACTACGTTGGAGGGGCTGTGCCGTTTTGCTTACGCTATTGGGACGTGGGCGCACTTCCGGCGAACCTGCACCGGCGCAACAGAGCTTGAACTTGCGCCCGCTTCCGCAGGGGCATGGATCATTGCGGCGGAATTTGTTGGCGTCCAAAGGCTGCCGGGTAGTAGATCGAGGCAAAGTCACGCTTACGCTCCGCGCTGCGGCACTGTGAGGATGGGTCGGCGAGATATGCCATAACCGTGCAGCATCGCACATAATTAGACTGAGCGATCACCCGACAGGATCGACCCGGTAAGCGAGCCACGAGTGCCCGGCCGTTATCCGCTACCGACGAGAGCCGGGGTTAATCGGGCGCTTTGAAAAGCGGGCGGCTCTTGAGCCGCCCGCTTATCCTGGCGTGGTCTGGGATCAGCGGCGTCGCAGCCGACGGCACACACCCATTCCAACGAGAGCCGTCCCGAGGAGCGCAAACGATGCGGGCTCCCCGACTGGGGGGTTCGGAATCGCACTGCCAAACGTGACATCGTCATAGACAACGTAGTTTGCGGTGCCGGCGAAAGAGATCGACATCGCGGTCCCGCTGAATGACGCGCCGACCGGCTCGAACGGACAATATTCAGCCCCTCCGGAGTAAGCAGAATCACACGCCCCGTTTGGGGTCAACGGCAGGGATATCGTGGCAAGCACGCTGCCGGTGCCGCTAAGTCCGCTGTAAACAGTGACGGACGCACCGGGGATAAAAGGATCAGCGTAGAAGAACGAGAATCCAGTCTGGAAACCGGCCGCCACGTTCATGAAGGTCTGGCTGCCATTCAGCCAGTATAATCCGCCCTTTTGGGAGGTGGGGCTTCCGACCCCGCCGCGAGAGGTATTTGAGCAGCTCACGCCAGGTGTGTTGAGACAGATATCGAGAGCGTTCGAGGTGAAGGACACCCCATAATTGGGTCCGCTCGTCCCGATGCTGCTCGTGCCCCCGTTATAGTAATTCAGGATCTGCACGTCGCTGCCGTTTGGGTACGGGGCGATGTTCTCGAAGTCCAGCACGACCACCGAAGCCTGAGCGGCTCCACTTAAGGCAGCTAATGCCGCCGCGCTCGCAAGCAGCAGTTTTCTCATGGATTCTAGTCTCCCCACGGTTAAAAGCTCCGGTAGCGATACGGAATGCCCCATCCATACCGGCGCCTTGCATCCAATTAATGTCGTTAACGACACCTTACGTCAAGGGAAAAATCCGATGGCGAACCGAATCTTGATTATCGCCGTAAATATCAAAAATGGGACAAGATAGTCCGCCAGGAAGGGAAGCTCAACCGGATGCCCGCTCCAGGATGCGGAACGGCACTTCGATACGGGGTGACCCGGGCACGCCGGCAAGCCGAGCGAGAATCATCTCCGCCGCATCCCGCCCAATACGGGTAGCCTCAACCGTCACCGTCGTGAATGCTGGCTCGTTTGCCGCGCCAAGCTCGAAGTCGCCGAACCCGCAGACCGCCAGCCGCTCCGGAATGGCGATCCCGTGTTGCCTGGCCTCCACGATCGCTCCAAACGCCAGCAGGTCGGAGCTGCAGAACAGCGCCGCGCGGCCATCAAGCACGGGCAGCAGCGTCCGCAGCGCCTCACGCCCCGCCATGATCGTGCTCGGCGCGGGCAGCACCGGAGCGCCGAGCAGCCGTCCACCGGCGGCGGCTACCCGCTCCACGAACCCAAGCTGTCGGGCCAAAGCCCGGCGGTCGCCAGCCGCGAACATGGCGAACTTGTTGTGCCCGTGGGCAAGGAAGTATTCCGCGACCGCGCCGCCGATTGCCGCATGATCGAACCCGACCAGCATGTCGATCGGCTGCCCGGCCTCGAAAATCTCCACCACAGGGATGCCGGCCTCCGCCAGCATTTGGCGCGCGGCCGCCGCGTGCTCCACGCCGGTGACCAGAATGCCGTCCGGCCGCCGCCCGAGCAGGCCGCGCACGAACCCTTCCTCATCTCCGGCATAGCCGCTGAGCGACAGCATCACCTGATAGCCCGCCTGCCGTAGAACCGCGGTGAAACTGTCGATCAGGCTGGCAAACATCGGATGTGCGATGGTCGGCACAATCGCGGCGATCATCCGCGACCGCCGCGACGAGAGGCCGCCCGCCATCAGGTTCGGCACATATCCCAACCGGGAGATCGCCGACCGCACCCGCTCGGCTGTCGCCGCCGCCACGCGTTCCGGCGTGTTGATCACCCGCGAGACGGTCATGGGCGCCACCCCGGCCGCTGCCGCGACATCGGCGATCGTGACGGCTCGCATGGAACGCTCCTGCGGCACGCCGGGCCCTCCGTTGTGCTCCGTTCGGCGCTGTGGTAGCGATACCATAGACGCGATCAAGTCCCGGAGGAAACACGATGGCATCGATCGGAACGACGCGCCGCGCGTTGCTCGGCAGCATGGCTGGGACAGCAGCCGCCCTGAGTTTCCGTGCCCATGCCGCGCCGGCACCGCCTAGCGCACCGATCACGCTCAGCATCATCGATGTCGCCGGCAACTTGCAGCTTACCCGCCCGGCTTTCGAGGAGTACGTCAAAGCAAAACCGAAGCTCGTCTCCGGGATCAACTTCACCCAGGCCACGGCACCGGAGCTGCCCGGCAAGCTCAAGGCCCAGCAGGCCGCAGGCCGAGTCGATATCGACGTGGTGCTGACCGGCACGGACGCTTTGTCAGCCGGCATCGCTCAAAACCTCTGGGTTCCGTTGTTCCCCCAATACGCCGGCGATTTGCCGAATCTGGAGAACGTGCTGGAGCCGGCGGCGTTCAAAATGCAGGACCTGGCGCAGAATCAGGGAGTGTGCGTCAGTTACTGCCCCGGCGGTCCGCTGCTCGAATACATGCCCGACATGGTGAAAACCCCGCCCAAGACTGCGCAGGAGCTGGTCGACTGGGCGCACGCCAACAAGGGCCAGTTCATCTATGCACGCCCTGCCAATTCCGGGCCGGGCCGCGCCTTCCTGATGGGCGTGCCCTACATCCTCGGCGACAAGGACCCGATGGACCCGGCCAACGGCTGGGACAAGACCTGGGCCTATCTGCGCGAACTGGGCAAGTCGATCGAATATTATCCGACCGGCACCGGCGCGGTGATGAAGGAACTCGGCGAGGGCTCACGGTCGATGACCGTCACCATGACCGGCTGGGACATCAACCCGCGCGCCCTCGGCGTTGTGCCGAAGGAGGCGCAGATCGGCACCATTGAGGGATTCCATTTCGTCACCGACGCGCATTACATGTGTGTCCCGAAAGGCTTGGGGAGCGAGCATGTCGCCGTGCTGCTCGATCTGATGAGCTACATGCTGACGCCGAAGGCGCAGGCTTATGCGTGGGACAAAGGCTATTTCTATCCCGGTCCCGCGGTGAAAAATGTGCCGCTCTCGATGGCACCCGAAGCCGACCAGAAAGTGATCCAGGAATACGGCCGGCCGATCTACGCAAAACTGATCGCCGATACGCCAAAAAACGTGCCGCTGCCGGCCGACAAGATGGTCTATGCTTTTCAGCGCTGGGATCAGCAGATCGGCGCCAATGTCGGCAAGTAGGTAATGGCGATCGCCTCGCGCGACTTCCGCGCCCTCCGCCTCGACCATATCAGCCGCCGTTTCGGCACACTGAACGCGCTGAAAGATGTCACCCTGACGATCGGGCGCGGCGAATTCGTTGCGCTGCTCGGCCCTTCCGGCTGCGGCAAATCGACTGCGCTGAACTGCATCGCCGGACTGCTGGATCTGACCGGCGGGGCGATCTGGCTGGACGACCGGCGTATAGACCAACTCGGACCCGAGCGCCGCGGCTTCGGTATGGTTTTCCAGAACTACGCGCTGTTTCCGCACATGAGTGTGCGACGGAACATCGGCTTCGGCTTGGTCACGCAACGCCGGCCGAAAGCGGAGATCGCCCGTCGCGTCGAAGAAGCTCTGGCGCTGGTGCGCCTGACAGCACAAGCCGACAAACTGCCGGGGCAGATCTCCGGCGGGCAGCAGCAGCGTGTGGCGATCGCGCGCGCCATCGTGGTGGAACCGCCGCTCGTGTTGATGGACGAGCCGCTGTCCAACCTGGACGCCAAGCTGCGGCTGGAGATGCGCGCCGAGATCCGCCGCATCCACAACACCCTCGGCTGCGCCACGGTTTACGTCACGCACGACCAGGACGAGGCGCTGTCGCTCGCCGACCGCATCGTGGTGATGCGCGACGGCGAAATGCGCCAGGTCGGCACGCCCGAGGACCTGTACGCCCGTCCCGCTCATCCGGACGTCGCCGAGTTCATGGGCTATCGCAATCTTCTGCCTTCGCGCATCGAAGCGGCTGGTAATGCGGTTACGGTTTCCGTCGGCGGCGCGCGGCTGACCGGCACGCTAATGGAGCCGCTGAACGGCGCCGCCATGGTCGCGATCCGCCCGGAGGACCTCACGCCCGGCACGGACGCACCCATCGCTGCCACCGTGGAAGCCGCCGAGTACCGGGGGCGCGACTTTTACGGCTTCGCCCGGACTCCTGACGGCACAGAGCTTTACTTTCGCGCCGAACACCGCGTCGCTCCTGGTGAAACAATCCGCCTCGGCGCACCTGCCGAACGCGTGCTTGTTTACGCGGACGGAGGCCGCGCATGAGCGGCGCCGCCCCCCTCATCAGCCCACCAGCGTCACCACTGCGCCTCCGTGCCATGGGTATCGACGGCGTCACTTTGCTTATGCTGCCGGCTGTGCTTTTTGTCCTCGCTCTGTTCGTCTATCCATTCCTCTATGGGCTCTGGCTGTCGTTCCACCCGAAGACAGGCGGGGCACTCGGTAATTATGCGAAGTTCTTCTCGGACCCGTTCCTGTATACCACCATCATCAAGACCCTTGTTCTCGCGGTTCCGGTAACGCTGCTGAACGTCGTCGCCTCCATTCCAGTCGCGCTCCGCGTGCGCCTGATTAGGCATCAGCGGCTTCTCACCACCATCCTGGTGATTCCCATCACGCTCGGCACCGTTCTCGTCGCCGAAGGTCTCCTTACGTATCTCGGCCCGCGTGGCTGGGTGAACCGCATCCTGCTTGATGCCCATCTGATCACCACGCCCCTGCGCCTGCTTCACAATTACTGGGGCGTCTTCCTCTCACTCGTCATCACCGGCTTTCCCTTCACTTTTCTGCTTACCCTCTCGTACGTCACCGGCATCGATCCGGCGCTGGAGAACGCTGGCGCGGTGCTCGGCGCCCACGCCCGCGAACGTTTCAACCGCATCCTTCTGCCGCTGCTGATCCCCGGCCTGACCATCACCTTGGCACTATCGTTCGTCCAGGCCTTCTCCGTCTTTCCCTCTGCCATCCTGCTCGGCGAACCCGCCGGCTCGACGCGGGTGATGTCGATCGCCGCCTACCAAGCTGCCTTCGAGCAATACGACTACTCGCTGGCCTCCGCGATCGCGATGCTGATGGCCGGGGTGCAGATCATCATCGTCATAGCGCTGCTCGGCGCACGCGGCCTGGTTTACAGCGGCCCCGCCGGCGGCGGTAAGGGATGATAGCGCCTTGTATTAAGTCCAGGGGGCTCTGCCCCCTGGACCCCCGCCAGGGGCGACGGCCCCTGGACCGCGATCCGGGCTTCGCTCTGAAGAGGATCATGCTGAGGCGCGGCGCGTCGTTCTGTCAGTTCGGGCCCCCTTCAGGGCGAAGCCAGAATGGGTTCCAAGGGCTCGCCCTTGGTGGGGGGTGCAGGGGGGCAATGCCCCTTCGGCCTTTCAGAGCGGTGTCATAGCCCCATGCGTGCGCGGGTGTGGGCGTTTGCCGTTTGGCTGTTGGTGACGTTTTTCGTGCTCAACCTGGCGGGCATGATTGCCACCGTGGTGTTGGACTCGATTGGCACGCACTGGTTCACCACCTGGCTGCCCGCCGGCTGGACGGGCCGCTGGTATGGAATGGTCTGGAACGAGTTTCAATTGCCGGCCATTCTGATCGTCACGGTCGAGGTGGTGGCTGCGGTTGTGTTGTTGTCGGGACTGATTGGCGTGCCGGCGGCTTATGCAATGGCGCGGCGCGACTTTCCCGGCAAGCGTGCCGCAATGTTGCTGTTTCTGCTGCCGCTGTTGGTGCCGCCGATCACGTATGGGATTCCGCTCGCCACGGTGCTCTATCAGGCGCATTTAGCCGGCACGATCTGGGGCGTGATCTTAGCGAATTTGGTGCCCAGCGTGCCGTTCGTGATTCTGATCATGATTCCCTTCATCGAGCAGATCGATCCGCGGGTGGAGGCGGCGGCGCGTGTGTTCGGCGCCGGCATGGGGCGGTTGTTCATCCAGGTTCTGGTGCCGCTGCTGACGCCGGGAATTCTCGCTGCGTTGCTCCTGGTGCTGGTACGCACCATCGCGATGTTCGAGCTGACGTTTCTCACCGCCGGCCCGACCAGCCAGACCTTGGTGGTGGCGCTGTATTACGCCGTCTTCGCCGCCGGCGTTCGCCCGCAGCAATCGATCGATGCGATGGCGGTGGTGTACATGGTCGCGACGATGATCTGGTTGTTGATCACGCTCCGTTTCGTCAACCCGACACAGATCGTGGCCCGCGGGAAGCGGTGAGAACCCATCGGCTTATGGTCGCCTTCGGCGTGACCGAAGGCGACCTATTGCTGACAGCCGGGATTATCTGATGCTCTGGGCAGACAGCGCAATTACCTGTCCCGCCTTGCCTTTTGTGATCAGGTTCGGTCCGGAAGCGATGCTGCTTGCCGGCATCAGCCCATCGCGCGCGTTCAGGGCCAGGATCACGATCGGCAGATAGCCCTGCAGGTAGGGCTGCTGGTCGATTGCGAACGCCGCATCGCCAGCCGCGACCGCTTTCAGATACCCAGGCGACAGGTCGAAGGACGCGATCAGCGGCATCTTCTTCAGGCCCATCGCCTTGACCGCGGTTACCGTCGGCTCGCCCACCGTGGCGGCGCCCAGACACAGAATCGTATCGACGGACGGGTCCGACTGCAGCAGGGCACGGACCTTCGACTGGGTCTCCGACGGATCCATCGTGGTGGGCAGCACTCTGACGGGCTTGCCGAACCCGTCGGCGAAGCCCTTGCAGCGCTGATCAAGGCCGACATTACCGACCTCCTGGTTGATGCAGACGGCCTTGGTGCCACCCATCGCCGCAAGCTTTTCACCCGCGGCCTTGCCGGCAGTGTATTCGTCCTGGCCGACATGCAGCAATGCGCCGAGTTTCTTCGAGGCCTCGGCGCCCGAGTTGATGGATATCACCGGAATGCCGGTCGCGACGGCGCCTTTGATCGCCTGACCGAGCGCGTCGCCATCAGGGATCGACACCACCAGCCCGTCCGGGCCCTGGTTGGCGGCCGCCGTGATGAGCTGAGCCATCGCCACCATGTCGAACGTCTCCGGTGCGCGGTAGGAGACGTTGACGTGCATCTCCCGTCCGGCGTCCTCGACGCCCTTTTTCACGACCGCCCAGAAAGGATCGGACGCCTGGCCGTGGGTGACAACGATAATGTTGATGTCCTTGGCTTCGGCGCGAATACTGATGATCGCCAGGGCGGTGGCGAAGCAAAAAGTGAGAGCCAGGCGTCTTGTTATTCTCATGACGATTCCTCCTGCTAGATTGTTCCCCCGAGTTCCGCGGACAGGTCCTGCAGTTCCTTGCCTCCTGCCATCAGGCTCTGCAGTTCGTCGATGGTGATTTCCGCCTTGGTAAACGTGCCGAGGGTCTTGCCGCGGTTGAGAACCGTGAAGCGCTGCCCGACCGCGAAGGCGTGGCGGACGTTGTGGGTGATGAAGATCACCCCTAGACCCTTGGCGCGTACCTGGTTGATGTATTTCAACACCATCGAGGTCTGCGCGACGCCGAGTGCCGACGTCGGCTCATCCAGGATCAGGACCTTGGCACCGAAATAGACGGCGCGGGCGATGGCGACGCATTGCCGCTCGCCGCCGGAAAGCGTCCCGACGGCTTGGTGCGGATCGCGCACATCGATCCCGATCCGGTGCATTTCCTCACGCGTCACTCGGTCGCAATAGCCCATGTTCAGGCGCCGGAATGGGCCAACTCCGCTGGTAGGCTCCCGCCCCATGAAGAAGTTGCGGGTGATCGACATCAGCGGGATCATCGCCAGATCCTGATAGACGGTGGCTATCCCTGCATCGAGCGCATCGCGCGGACTGGCGAAAGCCACCGGCCGGCCTTCCACCAGGAAGTCGCCGGAGGTGGGGCGATGCACACCGGACAGGGTTTTTATCAGCGTCGATTTCCCGGCGCCGTTGTCTCCGAGCAGGCACAGCACCTCGCCGGCATGCACGCGGAGCGAGACTCCGGCCAATGCGATGACATGGCCGAAATGCTTGACGATGTTGCGAACCTCGATCAGCGGCGTTCGCACGTCGGTCGCCGCCATTTTGTCGAAGTTGGTCGTAAATGCGGTATCGCTCATGGCTCAACGCTCCCCGGTGACTTGCCGTCGGACATAATTGTTGAACAGCACCGCTATCAGCAGCATGGCGCCAAGGAAGACCTGGAACCAGTCGCTATCGAAGTTGGTGTAGGTGAGCCCGATCGAGACGGTGCCGAAGATGATCGCACCGAAGAAGGCGCCGATTGCCGAGCCATAGCCGCCGGTCAGCAGGCAGCCGCCGATGACGGCGGCGATTATCGCCTGGAATTCTTTCTGGAAGCCTCGCAGTGCATCGGTCGATCCGGCGTCGAGCACGGTCAGCACCGCGACGAGCGCCGCCGAACAGGAGGTGAGCATGAACAGGCCGGTCTTCACGATGTTGACCGGCACGCCGGAATTGCGTGCGGCATTCGCATCTCCGCCGCTCGCGAAAATCCAGTTGCCGGTTTGCGTGCGCAGCAGCACCCAGGTTGCGATCAGGGCGAATGCGATGAACCACAAGACGCTGATAGGCACGCCAGGCGCGGCCGGAGCGCCGTTCGGCAGCGAACGGATCAGGCCTTCATGCGCAAGAGACGCGAAGGCGCCGTGGAAAGCATTGCCGGAGAAGATGTCCAGCAACGGACTGGCCGCGACGGCATCCCGAATCCCGCGCATCTGCGTGGTGCCGGTCGCCATCTTCAGCCCGACGAGCGACAAGCCGCGCAGGATGAACAGGAAGGCGAGCGTGACGATGAAAGAAGGCAGCCGGGTGCGGATAACGAGTTGTCCGTTGATCGCCCCGATCAGTGCGGCGACCGCCAGCGTGACGACAATCGCTATAATGAGCGGCAGCCCGGCATCGACGATCGCCAGCCCCAGGACCAGTCCGGCGAAAGCCACCATAGAGCCGATCGACAGGTCGAACTCGCCGCTGATCATCAACAGCGCAGCCGCCACGGCAAGAATGCCGAGCTGCGATGATGGGGAGAGAATGGTCATCATCCCTTCCAACGTGAACATGGTCGGGCTGGCGGTGAACGCGAAAAAAATGAGAACCAGAATAAGGCCGGCGATCGCGCCGAGTTCGGGCCGGCGCATAAGCCGGGTCAGCAATGGCGTGTGCAGCAACCGTTCGTCTTGTCGGGCGATGACTGGAGCCGGTGAGATGTTGCTCATTAGCGTCCTCCCTCGGTCGTCGCGGGGAGGATGAGACCGCCGGAAACCAGCCTCCGCCGCATGACGGCGGCTCATCCCCCCTTTTGCCGCAGGATACTCGTCAATCGCGGCTTTGGCACCCCCTTGCCCGTTCAGGGCAGACGACCTTCGCACATCATAAAAAATCAGCGAAGCTCTCGTTGCTTGCCAAGTTGGCCCCCCTCTTGGCAGCGGAGAAGTGTTTCAGGTGACCGAGTGACCATCGACCGCGATTTCGGCCGTCGAGCCTTTGGGCTCGATCCGGACGGTTATCATGCCGCGCGACCGCTCTATCCCGATTGGGTGTTTGAGACGTTATGCGAGCGATGCGGTCTTGCCTATGGTACGGCGCTATTCGAGATCGGGGCCGGCACAGGGAAGGCGACCCGCCGATTACTGGATCTCGGTGCGAACCCCTTGGTCGCGATCGAGCCCGACTCGCGCCTGGCTGCATTTCTTCGCAAAACCAACGGGGATGGGGCCCTGAGGGTGATCGTCTCATCGTTCGAGGACGCGGTGCTCGAAAAAACCAGCTTCGACCTTGGCGTCAGCGCCACAGCCTTCCACTGGCTGGACGAGGATATGGCCCTGGCCAAAGTTGCGGGCTTGCTCCGGCCGGGCGGCTGGTGGGCAGCGGTTTGGAATGTGTTCGGCGACGACAGCCGCCCTGATCCCTTCCACCAAGCGACTCAGCTGCTGCTCAAAGGCCCTGCCAGCCCCTCGGCAGGTACCTGCGATGTGCCTTTCGCGCTCGATGCCGAGGCTCGCATCGAGGCGCTACAGCGAACCGGTGCGTTCGATAGGATCGAACGTCAAACCAGTGCATGGTCGCTCGAACTCGATCCTGAGCAGACCGTCGCCCTCTATGCGACTTATTCCAATATCAACATCCGCAGCGACCGGGAGGCCGTTTTGACTGAGTTGGGTCGCGTTGCCCGCGAGAAGTTCCATGGCCGCGTGATACGCAACATGATCACTAGCCTCTACATCGCGCGGCGTCGATTGTGATTAAAGCGTGATTGCTTCAGGTTGACATGCCATCAGAGAAGGTCGCGCGGAATGGTTTCATCCCATTCACGGTGGCAGACGGGCGTGCCGCCTTCAGAGGCATCGAGGCTTACCTGTAGGCGGAATGCCTCGCGTGTCGCCGCGAGCCGCGTGCGTGTTTCGGTCCGCACTTGCCACGCTTCGCGTCCGACCGTCTGACCCCGGCGCAGTTCGACGCTTGCGCTCAGCGGATCGTCATCCCTGACACGGAACTCCATGCTTCCCTCGTTGCCGAGTTCGATGCCGATCGCATCGATCCGCGTCAGGCCCGGCTCCTCGGTGATTCGGAGAATATACTCGCCGCCATCAATGCTGGAGACGCGACGCGAACGGCCCTGGCGCAGCACAGTCCGTGCCGCTTGTGGCGCCGTCTCCGGCGGCGGCATGGACGGAAGAGTTGCGTCCTCGGGGCGCGGCAGGCGTGCGGGCAGGATGACGCTTCCGGCAAACACGGTGAGCGTGGCGATCTCCGGCGCCGGCCAGATCATCGGCCAATAGGTGGTGGACAGGGCGAGCCGGACCCGGTGCCCGGCTGGGAATGCGAAGGCGATGTCGTTCAACTCCAGCCGGATGCGGTAACGCCGACCCGGCTCGAGCGCCGACGGCCTCGCGTGCCCATCGCGATGCGCCAGGTTCAGCACGCCGTAGCTCACCCGCAGGCTGGCGCCGTCCGGATGTACATCGCAAAGCCGTGCGATCAGGTTCGCCTGCGGGCGGTCGGAGGCAAGTTCCACCTCCAGAACCGGCGCGCCGAGTATCTCGAACCCCGCATCGAGGGGCGCGGTGTCGAAAACGACCGATTGCGCGTCGTCGCGCTGTTGGTCGTCGGCATCGTCCGGGCCGACACCGAACGGGCACCAACTGCCCGCGGCCGAGCCCAAGCTCTGTGGGGAGCAAATTGGAACCGCCAGCTCGCCCTTCGCCGAATCCTGCAGCCCGCTCGAAGTCAGGCACAGCGGATGCGGGGTCGTCGCCGGGGGCCAGCCCGGTTCGGCGATCCACCGCCCGGGCCGTTCGGCATGCCAGGGCGCCGGCCGGACGCTCTGCATCATCCAGGCGCGCAGCATCGGTTCGTCCAAAATTCCGGTTTCGTCGCCCTTGAGCCACTGATCCCACCAGCGCTTCGCTTCCTGCAGGAAGCCCACCGAGGGTCCGGGCGTGGCGAAATGCGGATAGCGATGCGCCCAGGGACCGATAAGCCCCTTGCGCGGGGCCGATAGATTCTGCAGCAGGCGCGGGATCGTGTTGGTGTAGCCATCCGTCCAGCCGCCCATGGCGTAAACAGGACAGGCGATGGCGGCGTAATCCTCGCAGACCGACCCGTGCCGCCAGTACGCATCGCGCCGCTGGTGGCCTAGCCAGTCATCCAGGAACAGCGGTGTGTCGTGCAAGCGGCGCTGCCACGCCGTCCGCCAGTCCTCGCTCAGCAATGCCGGATCGGGCGGATGGGCCATGAAGGTCTGGAACACCGACGCCCAGCCGAGCTTCGCCGTCAGCAGCGCGCCGCCCATAAAATGCACGTCGTCGCGATAGCGGTCATCCGTGGAGCAGATCGTGATGATCGCTTTCAGTGCCGGCGGGCGACGCGCCGCCACCTGCAGCGCGTTGAACCCGCCCCAGGAGATGCCCATCATGCCTACCGCGCCGCTGCACCAGGGCTGGCGGGCCATCCAGGCGATCACCTCCAGCGCGTCGTCCTGTTCGGCCTGCGAATACTCGTCGGTCAGCAACCCGTCCGAACTCGCCGCTGCCGCGGATATCGACACGTACGCCCGCATAACCGTGCGCGGCCAGCCAGGGATACGTCAGCGCGTCGCGTTCCCAGGTGCCATCGCGCTTGCGATAGGGCAGGTATTCCAGCACAGCCGGCACGGGCCCGGCATCGCGCGGCAGCCAGATGCGGGCGGCGAGCCTTGTGCCGTCGGCGAGCGGGATGAAGCTGTGCGGAATCTCGGAGACATTGAAAACCTGATCGGGCATTCGGGGGCCGTTCGCAGTGGATCGCTGATCGCTATAGCATCCCGAGCGAGACGCCGGAGGCCGCATGCCCGATATCAACGACCCACACATCATCGCGAGCGCGCCGCGCGAAACGCGCCTTGCCGACTATCGGCCGCCGGCCTTCCTGGTGGACGAGGTGGAGCTTGCCTTCGCGTTGGATCCGGCCGCGACGCGCGTGCATTCCGTGCTGCGCATGCGGCGCAATCCGGCCTATGGGGACGCCGCGCCCCTGCACCTGGAGGGCAACGGGCAGCCCGTCCTTCGCATCGCTATCGACGGCGCGGCGGTCGGGCCCAATCGCTATCGCCTGGAAAACGGCAATCTGGTCGTCGCCGATGCGCCCGACACATTCACCCTCGAAATCGAAACCGAGATCGCGCCGCAGGACAACACCGAGCTCTCGGGACTCTACACGTCGCAGGGCGCGTTTTTTACTCAATGTGAAGCCGAGGGCTTTCGGCGCATCACTTATTTTCCCGACCGTCCTGACGTGATGACGCGGTTCACCACGACCATCATCGCCGATCGTGTACGCTGCCCAGTGATGCTGTCGAACGGCAATCCCGGCGCGGTCACCGATCTCGGCGATGGCCGTCACCGCGTTACCTGGACCGATCCGCATCCGAAGCCGAGCTACCTTTTCGCGCTGGTGGCCGGCGACCTCGTCGCGGTGAAGGACCAGTTTACCACACGCTCCGACCGCCCGGTCGAGCTCGGCATCTGGGTGCGCCACGGGGATGAGGGGCGCTGCGCCCATGCGATGCACTCGCTCAAGCGGGCGATGGCATGGGATGAGGAGGTGTTCGGCCTCGAATACGATCTGGACGTGTTCAACATCGCCGCTGTTGCGGATTTCAACATGGGAGCGATGGAGAACAAGGGGCTCAATATTTTCAACACGAAATACGTGCTGGCCGATCCTCGGACGGCAACCGATGCCGACTACCAGGGAGTCGAGACCGTCATTGCACATGAATATTTCCACAACTGGACCGGCGATCGGGTCACCTGCCGCGACTGGTTCCAGCTTTCGTTGAAGGAAGGGCTGACCGTCTATCGCGACCAGGAGTTCACGATGGACCAGGGAAGCCGCGCGGTGAAGCGCATCGCCGATGTGCGCGCGCTGCGCGCCGCGCAGTTCCGGGAGGATGCCGGGCCGCTGGCGCATCCCGTGCAGCCGGACCGCTACATCGCCATCGACAATTTCTACACCGGGACGGTGTACAACAAGGGGGCCGAGGTGATCCGCATGATGGCGACCATCATCGGGCGGTCCGCATTCCGCCGCGGCATGGACCTTTATTTCCAGCGGCACGACAACCAGGCGGTGACGATCGATGACTTCGTGGCGGCGATGGCGGATGCATCGGGGATCGATCTGAAACGGTTCAAGCGCTGGTATCACCAAGCCGGCACACCCGAACTGACGGTGAACGCCGAGTATGACCCGGTGGCGCAGCGCTATGCGCTGACGGTCAGCCAGTCCACCCCGCCCACACCCGGACAGCCGGACAAACAGCTGCTGGTCATCCCGATCGCGATGGGATTGTTGGACAAGGCAGGTCACGACCTGCCGACGCAACTTGAAGGCGAAGCCGCGCCGCAGACCGGCACGCGCGTCCTGCTGCTGACCGAGGCCAGCCAGCCTTTTATCTTCACCGACGTGCTGCGCGAGCCCGTGCCTTCGCTGCTGCGCAAATTTTCCGCCCCGGTGAAGCTTGCCGGCGTGCCGGACGAGCAGCTCCGGTTCCTGGCGGCGCATGACAGCGATCCGTTCGTGCGCTGGGACTCGGGCCAGCAATACGCGACGCATCGTCTGCTCGATGGGGTGGCCGCGCTGCGCCGGGGCGAGACACCGGCGACGGATGCGGGGCTGATCGAAGCGATGCAAACGGCCCTGGCACGTGCGGATGAGGACATGGCCTTTGCGGCCGAAGCGCTGAGCCTGCCGAGTGAGGCGTTCCTCGCTGACCAGATGGCGACCGCCGATATGGACGCCATCCACGCCGTCCGTCAGGCCGCGCGCGTCGCCATCGCCACCGCGCTGCGAGCGGAGCTGCGTGCGACCTATGAGCGCCTGACCGACCGCGGCGAGTACCGCATCGATGGCGCCGCGATCGGCCGGCGTGCGCTGCGCAACACCTGCGTGGCCTATCTAGCGGCCGGCGGCGATGCGGAAGGCGTGCAGCGTGCCAAGGCACAGTTCGATGCACATGACAATATGACGGATGTGCTGGCGGCCCTTGCCGTATTGTCAGCGACCGACTGCCCAGAGCGCGGCGAGGCACTGGCTGCGTTCCACGCTGCTTGGCGGGAGGATGCCCTGGTGCTGGACAAGTGGTTTGCCATCCAGGCCGGCTCCCCGTTGCCGGATACGCCGCGGGCGGTCCGGGCGCTGTCCCGCCATCAGGATTTCGATCTGCGCAACCCGAACCGGGTGCGTGCGCTGGTGGCGAGCTTCGCCGCCAACCAAGTGCGGTTCCACGATCCGTCCGGCGCGGGCTACAGCTTCCTGGCGGACACCATCATCGCGCTTGATCCCGCCAACCCGCAGGTCGCGGCGCGGCTGGTGTCGCCACTCGGCCAGTGGCGGCGTGTCGATACCACCAGGCAGGAGCTGATGCAGGGCGAGCTGCGGCGGATCCTGGAGGCGCCGTCGGTCAGCCGGAACACGCATGAGATGGCGTCGAAAAGCCTCGCCGGATAGGCTGGGCACCCGAGGGAGGGGCGGAGCGAAACCATGACCAGTCTGCGCGGCAGCGGCGGGCCACGTTACAAGGCCGAAACCGGCGAGGCGGGGCCGTACGAGACCATCGCGGTGGACAAGCTAACGCCGATTATCGGCGCCGAGCTGTCCGGCGTCGATCTCGCCCGGCCCTTGTCGAACCGGCAGTTCGACGAGATTCACCGAGCCCTGGCCGAGAACCTGGTGATCTTCTTCCGCGACCAGCAGATCACCGATGAGCAGCATCTGGGCTTCGGTCGCCGGTTCGGCGAACTGCATCTGCATCCCGCTGCGCCGCATGCACCGGGCCTTCCGGAGCTGATGATCATCCACGCCGATAAGGACAGCCCGCGCGCCAATGGCGAGGGGTGGCACAGCGACGTGTCCTGTGATCCGGAGCCGCCGATGGGCAGCATTTTGTACATCCGCGAATGCCCGCCAGACGGCGGTGACACGCTGTTCGCCAGCATGTACGCGGCGTACGAGGCGCTCTCCGATCGGATGAAGAGCTATCTCGACGGTGCGACCGCAATCCACGACGGCGAGGACGTCTATCGCGGGCTCTATGCCAATTACGGCGTGGCGGACAAGACGAGTTATCCTCGTGCCGAACACCCGGTGGTGCGCATGCATCCGGTGACGGGACGTAAGGCGCTTTACGTCAACCGCGGCTTCACACGTCGCATCACCGGCATCCCGCGCGACGAGAGCGACGGCATTCTACGCTACCTCTTCGAGCACATGGAAAATCCCCTGTTCCAGTGCCGCTTCCGGTGGCGGGAAAACTCGATCGCTTTCTGGGACAACCGCTGCACGCAGCACCGTGCGATGTGGGACTATTGGCCCCACACACGCTCCGGCCACCGCGTGACGGTAAAGGGCGAGCGTCCGGTATAGCGCGCCGGGTTGGTGGGGCGGCCGCGCGCGTAACCAAGACTCAATACCAGCGGCCGGGCTCCGTCGAAACGGTGAAAAAGAATGGCCGCTGGTATTGACGGTCAGAATATCGACCGGCCGGCCGCCAACCCCATCACCAGGAATATCAGGAATATCACGAGGAAGAGGAAGAACAGGATTTTCGCGATACCCGCGGCCGCCACGGCGATGCCGCCGAAGCCGAAAATCGCCGCGATGATCGCGATGATGAAGAACAACAGCGCCCATCTGAGCATGGTGATAATCTCCTGAACGGCAGCATCGCCCGTGATGCGCACAACGATACCGGCCCGCAGCCGGTTTGTTCCTTCACAGGAAAGTCAAGTCAGCGAAAGTCGCGCGTCGGCACTTTGATGCCGCCCGCCGGCGCCGATTCCCGGCCTAGTGCGCGGAGCTTGTCGGACAAATCTGTCAGCTTTTCGGCGACGACGTGGATCACGATGCCCTCTCGCTGGAGGCGGCCGCGGCAGGCAATCATGCCGGCGCCCAGGATGATCCGCCGCTGCCGTTCGAACAGGCTGGGCCAGATGATCAGGTTGGCGATGCCGGTCTCGTCCTCGATGGTGACGAACAGGACTCCGCTCGCCGAGCCCGGGCGCTGACGGACCAGCACGATTCCGGCGACGGTCACGATCTGACCATCGCGTGACGTGGTCAGATCGGCGCAAGGGATGATGCCGAGGCGCGCGAAATCCTCCCGAAGGAAAGCGGCAGGGTGCCGGCGGAGCGACAGCCCGGTGCTGCGATAGTCTTCGACCACGGCGCGTGCTTCGGCCATCGGCGGCATCGAGGTGACAGGTTCGAGCGTCCTGGGCGCTGGCGCGGCGGCAGCAAACAAAGGGAGAGCGTCGCTCAGGCCGCCAATGGCCCAAATGGCGTTGCGGCGGTCGAGGCCGAGGGCGCGAAAGGCGTCGGCTTCGGCCAGCCGCGCCAGCGCCTTGCGAGGAACGCCGGCACGACACCAGACATCGTCAAGGCTGGTGAACGGGCGGTCGCCGCGAGCAGCGACGATTGCCGCACCATCTGTGTTTCCGAGGCCCTTGGTTACGCGCAGACCCAGGCGCAGGGCTGGGCCCTCACCCGGATTGCTGCGCAATTCGACCTCTCCCGCCTGCGGGAGAGGTGAGCCGGCCGGCTCCAGAGTGCAGTCCCAGCGGGAGGCGTTGATGCAGATCGGTCGTACTTCGATCCCGTGTTCGCGGGCGTCACGGACGATCTGCGCCGGCGCGTAGAACCCCATCGGCTGGCTATTCAGCAGCGCGCAAGCGAATACCGCCGGATGATGGCATTTCAGCCAGGACGAGGCATAGGCGATCAGGGCGAAAGACGCGGCGTGGCTCTCCGGGAAGCCGTAGGAGCCAAAGCCTTCGATCTGGGAGAAGGTCTTGTCGGCGAATTCCGGGGTGTAGCCGCGGCTGACCATTCCCGAGATCAGCTTGTCGCGGAAATGGCTCACCCCGCCGGTGATCTTGAAGGTCGCCATGCTGCGGCGAAGCGCATCCGCTTCGCTCGGCGTGAAGCCCGCGCAGGCGATTGCCACCTGCATCGCCTGCTCCTGGAACAGCGGCACGCCTAGCGTCTTGCCGAGCACACGTTCCAGTTCGGGTGTCGGGTACTCGACCGGCTCCTTGCCCTCTCGCCGGCGCAGATAGGGATGCACCATGTCGCCCTGGATCGGCCCCGGGCGGACGATCGCCACCTCGATCACAAGGTCGTAGAACCGTGCCGGTTTGAGTCGAGGCAGCATCGACATCTGGGCGCGCGATTCGATCTGGAACACGCCGATCGTGTCGGCCCGCTGGATCATGGCGAAGGTCGCCGGATCCTCGGGTGGAATGCTGTCCATGGTGAGCCGAAGACCGTGATGGTGTTCCAGCAGGTCGAAGGCGCGGCGCAGACAGCCGAGCATTCCCAGCCCGAGCACGTCCACTTTCATGAAACGCAGGACGTCGATGTCGTCCTTGTCCCACTCGATGACCTGGCGGTCCTTCATCGCCGCGGGCTCGATCGGCACCAGCTCGTCGAGCCGGTCCTGCGTGAGCACGAAGCCGCCGGGATGCTGCGACAGATGGCGGGGGAAGCCGATCAGCGTGCGGGCCAGTTCGAGCGTCAGCCGCAGACGATGGTCCGTCAGGTCGAGGTTCAGCTCGGCGGCGTGGTCGGCTTCGACGCTTTCCTCCGACCAGGCCCGGACCTGCCGGGCAAGGCCGGCGGTGACGTCCTCAGGCAGGCCGAGCGCCTTGCCCACGTCCCGGATGGCGCTGCGGCCGCGGTAGCGGATCACCGTGGCGCAGAGCGCCGCCCGGTCTCGCCCGTAGGTGTCGTACACCCACTGGATCACCTCCTCGCGCCGCTCGTGCTCGAAATCGACGTCGATATCGGGGGGCTCGCGTCGCTCGGCGCTGACGAAGCGCTCGAACAGCAGGCCGGAGCGCGTGGGGTCGATCGCGGTGATGCCAAGCACGTAACAGACCGCGCTGTTGGCGGCGCTGCCGCGGCCCTGGCAGAGAATGCCGCGCGAACGGGCGTAGCGGACGATGCTGTTGACGGTGAGGAAATACGGCGCGTAGGCGAGTTCCTCGATGAGCCGCAGTTCGTGGCGGAGTTGCGCGGCCACCTCCGCCGGCACACGCTTCGGGTAGCGCGATGCGGCGCCCTGCCAGGTGAGGTGCTCCAGGGTCTGCTGGGGTGTCAGCGTCGGGTCTTCGATCTCGCTCGGGTATTGGTAGCGCAGCTCATCGAGCGAGAAACGGCAGCGCTGCACGATTTCCAGCGTGCGGGCGATGGCATCGGGGTGGCGCGTGAAGCGGCGGCTCACCTCGGCCGGCGATTTCAGATGGCGGTCGGTGAACCGTTCTCGCCGGAAGCCGGCCTCGTTGATCGTGCAGCCTTCCCGGATGCAGGTCAGCACGTCCTGCAGGATGCGCCGCTCCGGGATGTGGTGGAGGACGTCGCCGGTGGCGACGGTGGCGAGGTGGTGCGCGCGGGCGAGGCGGTCGAGCCGCTCGAGTTTGGCCGCATCATTCGGGCGGCGCTGTTGGGTGAGGGCGAGATAGGCGCGGTCGGTGAAGATATCGCGAAAGCGGGCGAGGTGGGCTGTGGTCGGGGGACGGCCGGTCTCGTCCGCTGTCAGGATCGCGACCTGTCCCTCGGCATGGGCGGCGAGATCGTCCCAGCTTAGATCGCACGCACCCTTGCCGGCACGGGATTTGCCGAGGGACAGCAGCCGGGTGAGGCGGGCATAGGCTGGCCGGTCCGACGGATAGACGAGGACGGAGGGGCCGTCCGACAGATCGAGCCGACAGCCCACGACGAGGCGCAGCCCGGTGTCGGCAGCCCGCTGATGCGCGCGCACGATGCCGGCCACGGAGTTGCGGTCTGTGATGCCGAGAGCCGGCAGGCCGAGAAGCGCTGCCTGGGCGAACAGCTCCTCAACGTGGGACGCGCCGCGCAGGAAGGAGTAGTTGGTGGTGACCTGCAGCTCGGCGTAGCCGGTCACGGAAGGGTGCCATCAATTTCGCGAATGGTTTTCTTGAAGCAATGGCTGTTACCCAGCCTGCTGTGATAAGAGACGGTCGATGACCTGACGGCCCACACGAGCGTAGTGACCTTTCTTAAACCGGGCTGTTCCGAGAAAATGCAGGAAGCGGGCTTCCGCCTGTATGCTGGCGGGTCTGAAATTGGCATAATCTGGGTAAGGAAGGACCAATGCCCCTGGCGTGTTGGCGACTGCAAAGTTCGAGGCACACTGCTCGGTGCCCCACTCAGCCCAGCGTTCGCCAAGCAATTTGCTCATCTGAGCGCTAAACTGTTCAATTTCATCCCGACTGAAGCCGCCACGCGCGAAACCCGCGAAGGCGCTGGAGCCACGGACATAGCGCTGCATGCTGGCGCCGGGGTACTCAGCCATGCGGCGCTGCGCGACGCTCCCGATCCAGGTGTCCGCAGGATACGCGCTGGCGGCAGCTTCGGGAATTGGGACGATCTGCTGGCCCGAAGCAGCGGGACCGCCGCCGAGGGTAAATGATCGATTTTCGACGATGCACTCGCGCACCTCCGGAATGTCGGGTCCGATCGTCAGCGTATCCGAGTCGAGTTGAATTACATATTCGCGCTCGGAGCGATCGAGCACATAAAGGATCCGTTCCCATGTGCCGCCGCTTGGGCAGGAACCCAAAGGTATGCGATCGACGTCCACTATTTCGATGCCGGGAATGTGCTTCTGCAGTGTTTGCTCCAAATGCGCCCGTTGGCCCCCGTTCGGCTTTGACCAGAAGCTGGTCCCTCGGGATCCCGATTTTCTGAGGCCTTCCTTAACGAGTGCAACGACTTTGCCACGCCGAATGAGGCTGTAAAAACTTTGGATTGCCAGGAGGTACATCGGCAAATCCGTGGTCGAGACCATACTGACGATACACAAAGGCGCGTCGACCAGATGGAGCGGCGAGGTATCGTATATGCTCGAGATTTGCCGGGTGAATCGTCGAGTGGCGAGGATCTTCTGCCAGCGATCGAACATCAAGGTTCTCCAACACTCGTTCGTGCCGTCAGCGGTATCCGGAGCCCGGCCACATCAAAGTCAGTATCTGCCTGTTCTTCTGTCCTTGCGTCAATAGCATTCGCGCATAGAGGTCCATTCCTCGCGTGGAGAACGTATCGTCGGCAGTATTCGTGCTTGCCTCGATACGGGAGCGCCCCGGAGACCGGGGTTCTTCGGTCGCCGGTGCGTGTGTGATGCGACCCCAGGCCGGTGAGGGCCACACAATTGTCGGCGGACAGAATGCCCCGATTGACCTCGACTTGACAAAGCAGTTACTGTACTGGGTCCCCGGATATCATGGAGTGTTGCGCACCGGATGATTACCGTCGTCTATATAATGGGTCCGGGCCAGTCGGGCTCGACCTTGCTTACCTTCTTGCTCGGATCGCATCCGGATATCGCGACTGTCGGTGAGGTCGCGATTTCCCCGGGGACCAAGACCAGTCGAGAAGCGTTCGTTTGTTCGTGCGGGTCGCCGTACCGGGACTGCGAGTTTTGGCAGCGCGTCACTGAGGAGATGAATCGGCGTGGGTGGCCATTTGATATCCACGAGTTTGATCTCGCATTTGACCCTCCGGGCCGACGCTTGTCGAACGTGCTGGTGCGCACCTCTTTGCGGGGTCCGATACTCGAGGTTGGGCGAGAAATCGGTCTTACTATCGTGCCGCAAGCGCGCCGTGAGCTGAGCAGGTTGCTGAGCAGGAATGCTGCGTTTGTCGAAACGGTAGCTGGCCTTAAGGAATGTAGAACTTTTTTGGACAGCACTAAGCGGCCAAGCCGAGCCGTCCACCTCCAGCGTATCAAACATTTTGATGTAAAGGTCATTCATCTTATACGCGATGGGCGCGCTTTTACCTGGTCGGCTATCAAGCACGGGGACAGGAAAGTCGAGCAGGCGGCCGCTCTCTGGGTTGCTAAGCACATTGAATCCGAGCGTGCCCGTCGGTATTTCGCGACCGACCATTGGATTGACGTGCGGCACGAAGACGTATGCGCGCGCCCTCAGGAGATGTTAGCGCGACTCCATGCCTTTATTGGGGTGAAGTCATTGCCGGAGGTAGCAAACTTCCGTACTGAGCAGCATATTCTCGGGAACAATCGGATGCGGCTAAAGTCTACGACCGAAATTGTGCTCGATGAACGATGGAAGGCAGATCTGACCGAGGCACAGCTCAACACAATCGAACTTACGCTTGGGGACTTGAACCGGCGCTATGGATATAATCGGCTCTGATCGCTCATCCAGGAATGGCTCATTCGATCACGACTGAAAGCATCGCTTGTCCCAGGAATCGACAATCGCTCCGGCCCATGATGCCGAATAATAACAGGCTTGCCGGCCGACCTGAGTCACTGGAGCAAGGCGGTCATTCACAATGGCGCTTGCCTCGAGGGACACACTGACGGTAAATGGTGCTGCCGGTGCAGACAGGCATTCAGAACCAATGCTGATCACCAATACGGAAGGAGCCAAGCCAGACGCGGACCGGTCGGGCGCCAAGCTGCAAATACCAAGCGTTCGGCGGTCACTGCTTCTGTCCTTTGTCGATAAGCACCTTCGTGCCGGCTTTCAGATTGCTGCCGCCTTAATCCTCGCGCGGCTGCTCACACCGTCACAATATGGTGTCTATACGATCGGGCTGGTCATTGTCTATATCGTTAATACCCTGCGAGACTTCGGAATAGTAACATTCCTGATCCAGGAGAAGTACCTCACGCCGGCGATCGTCCGCACGGCCTATGGAATTTCCCTGTTGATAGGCTGTTGTCTCGCGGCAGCAGTCATGTTGGTCAGCGCTCCGCTGGCGCGCTTCTATCACAGTGCAGGCGTTCGAGACGTCCTGATCGTCCTCTCCTTATTGTTCTTGCTGACGCCTTTCAGCTCGATCGTCGCAGCATTATTGAGGCGCGAAATGCGATTTGGAACGCTGCTCAGGATCAATGCGGCAGCGAGCCTGACGAACAATTCGGTTGCGGTTGTGCTGGCTGTGCTCGGATTTGGGTTCATGAGTTTGGCGTGGGGCCAAGTCGCTGGCGCGGCAGTGAACTTCATTATCTCGAGTGTCGTCCGCCCGCCTGACGTTAGCCATCGACCGTCATTCAGTCAGTGGCGACGCGTGACCTCATTCGGAGTTGTGATGGTTGGGGCGACGCTAGTCGGCGACCTGGGCGCACGCGCGCCAGATCTGCTCATCGGACGCTTTCTCGGTATTACCTCTGTCGGTCTATTTGGCCGCGGTGTTAGTGTTCTTAGGTTGTTCGACTTGGCGGTGACGAACACCGTAACTCCGGTGGCGACCTCGTCGTTTGCGATGCGGCATCGCGCAGGCAACAGCTTTGCGCAGGATTTCCTGGCAGGATTAACGATGGTCACGTCAGTCGCGTGGCCCTTCTTTGCGTTTATGGCGCTGATGGCCTACCCGGCTACCCGGATTCTGTTTGGTTCACAGTGGGATGCTGCCGTCCCGATCACGCGATTGCTCTGTGTGGCCGGTGCAATCACAGCCTGTGCGAACCTCGCTTCCATCTCACTCCAGGCGACCGGGTCGGCCCGGCGTCAGCTTACGTCGCAATGGATTATTCAGTCGGTGAGCATTGGTCTTTTGCTGCTGGCATGCCAATACAACCTGCGAGTGATCGGCTTCGCCATGATTGCCGCCGCGTTTGTCAATGTGACGGTCTCATTTCACTTCTCTATGCCGGTAGTGGGAGTGTCGCTGCGACGGGTTCTGGCTGCTATGAGAAAGAGCCTTGGCGTGACAGCCGGCAGTTCCGTAGCTCCCATTTTTGTGCTGCTGCTCATGCAAATCGATGCCAACCATATTTGGTTGCCATTCGGTATCGCCTCGCTAGGGGCTGCGACAGGATTTGCTGCAAGCGCCCGACTGGTACAGCACCCGATGTGGGGAGAAATCCTGGGTGTTTTGGCAGCGGCGCGCAGTGGATGTGTTCGCATCACGAGCGGCCGGTCAGCGTGAGGTGATCGTCAGGCGTTATGAGAAGCCACTTCTTTGGAAGCAGCCGTTGCGTGACAGCACCCGCTGCCAACTGACGAGTGTCACACCTTTCGCGGGGTCAAGCAACTCCCGCTCCGCCCGTTGTTGCCGGCACCCGAGATCAGAGAGCCTCACCGCAATCCCGACGCGCCGACCGGTTGTGGCGGGAGCTTGTGCGACGGGCCGCCCGGCGCCAGCGAGTGAAGCACGCCCTCAACAGCCTCATCGTCGCGCTGAAAGCATGCCACGGGGCGCCAACTCTGATCCAACACGCGACGGACTGTGCTCGCTGGTACTGGCTCAGCGCCGCGCGTGTGCGGAGACAGACACTGGGCTGCGGGACGTGCCGGCGGTCGAGAGAGCTGCTACGCGAATCCCATTGACACACGCCGCGTGAGCTTTTACGTCTAAGCCGTCTGTTAGTATCTCATTGACATATGGGACTGTGTAGGGGTGCTGACCTAAGTCATGCTGGATTTCGCTAGAAGACTTACGATCCCGAGCGCGGCGTTGTATATGGAATGGCGGGTGCGGAGGAGACAAACGCCGGTCACCCTGAGACTTAGGTCTGGACCAAAGCTAGAACTGCGGAGTAACGCCGTATCCCGAAACGATTATGGGACGGCTTACGAAATATTTGTTCACGACTTCTACAACGATGGAGGTCGCCTTTCTACTGGCTCTGTCAAGCTTGTCGTGGACCTTGGCGCCAACGTTGGCTATTCAGCTCTCTATTTCCTGCACAAGTATCCAAACTGCCGGGTGATCGCTTTTGAGCCGCACCCCGCTTTTGCGGCGCAAGCTGAGCGGAATTTCCGGCTGAACGACAGCACTTCTCGCGTGGAGCTTTATGTTAAGGCCGCGGGCGCGCATGCGCGGCCTTTGAGACTGATGGATAGACTGTCGGGATCAATCCTGACTCACGCTGATACGCCGGATACGTTCCCGGTGGAGGTAGTCGATTTTTTCCCTATCGTGAACGGCAAGAGGATCGATCTGCTCAAGATTGATATTGAAGGCAGCGAGTACGAAATCATGGGAGATGAGAGATTTGCGTTGCTCAATATAGGCGCGATCGTCATGGAATGGCATTCTCGCGGTGGTGGATTGGAGGACAAGCGCTGGTGTGAGCAGAGGCTTTCCGCGCTTGGGTTTATCATTAAAGATGTATTCACGCGACCGACGCATGGCATGTTTTGGGCGGTGCGACAGTAATCAGGCGAGCCTCTCCCGTGACGGCAAACAACCGGGCATAGTGGAGCGCGGAATAGGCGGCGGCCACGGCGGCAGCGAAAAACGGCGACCGGTTCAGGAGCCTTCGGCGGCGTGCCGGAAGAGGCCGCCCCGGCAACCCGGGCGGCCGCGTCGAGCCAAGGCAGCGATGCGTTCACTGGCTTTTACTCAGCGAATTCTGCTGACTCGCCGGGCAGCCAGACACCAGGCGCGCGCGACAGATGGAAGCTGTCATAGCGGTCCAGGAACAACGCGAACACGTCAGGGCCGCCGATAATGGCAACGCTCGGCGATGCCAGGCCGAACTCGGCGAGCGCCTGTTCGAACGAGGCACCGGCAGGGTTCCATAGCCGCGCCTCGGGGTTCGACGGGTGCTGATCCGGAATGCTGCGTTTGTCGAAACAGTAACCAACCTCAAGGGGTGTAGAACATTTTTGGACAGCACTAAGCGGCCAAGCCGAGCCGTCCACCTCCAGCGTATCAAACAGTTCGATGTAAAGGTCATTCATCTCATACGCGATGGGCGCGCTTTTACCTGGTCGGCTCTCAGGTACGGGGATAGGAAACTCGAACAGGCGACCGCTTTTGGGGTCGCTAAGCACGTCGAATCCGAGCGCGCCCGTCGCTACTTTGCGACCGACCATTGGATTGACGTACGGCACGAGGATGTATGTGAACGTCCTGAGGAGATGCTAGCGCGGCTCCACGCCTTTATTGGGGTGAAGTCATTGCCGAACATCGGAGATTTTCTAGCTGAGCAGCATGTCCTTGGTAACAACCGGCTGCGCTTCAAATCGGTCACCGAGATCAGACTGGATGAAGGATGGAAAACGGATCTCACGACTGAAGAGCTGAGTACGATCGATCGTATGCTGGGGGGAATGAATAGGCAATACGGCTATCAGTGAATGACGGAGCAAGTTGCCTTCGCGGGAACACGTGCCGCGGTGGCTTTGGATGCTCCGGCATTTGAAGTTCGCCGAAAATTCGGCCGATCGGCAATGAAGCTCGGGTTCGCCATTTGGTGCGACAGGTGTCGGGGTCCGTTACACGCCACAGTAGCGCTCCAGGAAAGACGAAAGGCTGACAATCCCTTAGCCGGCCCCGTCGCTCTGCACAGATATCCTACGCAGGCTATAATCAGCCGCCTAGTCATGACGCGAAAGCGCCTCGATCGGCAGTTCGCTATAACCGCGAGTTCCGTAAGGTGCAAAGCGAGCTTGCTTCCCAATCGCAGTAAGGATTAAGTGCGCTCCTACGAGCGGACGTTCAGAGCAATGCTGATCACTAATACCGCTCTGCACTGTTGTTGACTCGGGTGTGATTTGGAGCGGCGCGGGGAGCGCTGGTTGGGTGACGGCCTGACCTGATGGGGTGGGCTGATGGGCGGCAAGCGCTTGGTGATTCGTGATGACATATCGCCTACGGAGCTTCGGAAGCGTGCACGGCAGGAGCCGGATCGCACGGCTGCGGCGCGCATGCAGGCGATCGCGAACGCGCTCGAGGGCATGACGCGAGCCGAGGCGGCACGGTTGGCCGGGATGGAGCGGCAGGTGTTACACGACGCGGTAGGTCGCTACAACGCCGAGAGCCTGGATGGACTACACGACCGCCCCCGTCCGGGCGCCAAGCCACGGCTCGACGAGGAGCAGATGAAGCAACTTCGGCAGGTCGTGCTGGACGGTCCGGATGCGGAAAAAACCGACCTGTCGGCATGGACATTGGCGGACCTGTGCGATGAAGTCACGCGCCGCTGGGGCGTGCGCTACCACGCGGGGCACATGTCCAAGCTGATGAAGAAGCTCGGCTTGTCGCGGCAGAAGGCCAGGCCGTCGCACCCGAAGGCCGATCCGGCAGCGCGGGAAGCGTTCGCAAAAGGGGGCTTCAAAATGAGCTGGATCGCATCGCAGCGGCCAATCCGGGCAAACGCCTGACACTCTGGTTTCAGGACGAAGCCAGGTTCGGCCAGAAGGGGCGGGTCTGCCATCGCTGGTTCACCCGCGGCCAGCGCCCGCCGGGCTTGTGCGATCAGCGCTATACCTGGGCTCACCTGTTCGCCACCGTTCAGCCCAAGACCGGCCGGGCGTTCGCGCTGGTGCTGCCGGAACTGAATACGCAGGCCATGCAACTGTTCCTGGACAAGTTCGCCGCCACGCTCGCCAGCGACGAGCACGCCGTGATCGTCGCCGATCAGGCCGGCTGGCATATCGCCGAGGACCTGATGGTGCCCAAGACCATCTCCTTGCTGCTACAGCCCGCCTACAGCCCAGAACTCAATCCGGTGGAACGCGTCTGGCTCTATCTGCGCGAGCGCCATCTCAGCCACAGGCTTCTCAACAGCTATGAGGCCATCCTCGACGCGCTCTGCAAAGCATGGAACGCGCTGACGGCAGAGCGCTTGACCTCGCTGACGGACTATCCATACCTGAAGCAGGTCAGTTTCTAGGCGGATCGGTATAACACCGAAGGCGTTGAACCAGCGCGGCCGAGAACGGACCTGAATACCAGGCCGCGAGCACACAGCGTGCGGCGGTCACTGCTTGTATCTTTCGTAGATAAATACCTTCGCATGTGCTTCCAGGTGGTCTCCGTATCGATCCTGGCTCGCCTGCTCACGCCGTCCGAGTACGGTGTCTATACGATCGCGCTTGTTATCGTCTATCTCGTCGATAACGTGCGCGACTTTGGTGTGGGGACGTTCCTGGTGCAGGAAAAGCATCTCACACCGACACTGGTCCGGACCGCTTATGGGATCTCCATCCTGATAGGATGCTGTCTCGCGGTAGCTGTGGGACTGGCCAGCGGTCCGGTGGCGGATTTTTATGGCACTCCCGGGGTCCAGAAGGTTCTGCTCGTCCTTTCTGTAATGTTCTTGCTGACACCATTCAACTCGGTTGTCGACGCGATGTTGCGGCGAGAAATGCAATTCGGGACGCTGCTCAGAATCAACACAGCAAAGAGCTTCACGAGCAATCTCACGGCCGTCATATTGGCCTTGCTTGGTTTTGGATTCATGAGCCTGGCGTGGGGTCAGATTGCTGGAGCGGCCATGAATTTCCTGATCGCAAGCATCGTACGGCCGCCCGAAGTCAGTCATCGACCTGGGTTTCGTGGATGGCGTCGTGTTACGTCCTTCGGGATCGTCATGGTCGGGGGCACGATCATCGCCGATCTTGGCGCACGGGCGCCCGATTTGCTGATCGGACGATTTCTCGGCATCACCTCTCTGGGGCTGTTCGGCCGCGGGGTCAGCCTCCTGCGGATGTTCGACATGTCAGTGATGAGCACGGTTTCTTCGGTTGCGATATCATCGTTCGCAATACGGCATCGCGCAGGCGAAAGCTTTGCGGGAGATTTTCTGGCGGGTCTGAGCATGATCACGTCGCTGGCATGGCCATGCTTTGCATTCATGGCCTTCATGGCGTACCCCGCTACCCGCATCCTGTTCGGTCCACAGTGGGATGCCGCTATTCCCCTCGTTCGTCTGCTCTGTGTTGCAGGCGCGATCGCCACCTGCGCAACTTTCAGCAGTGTTACCCTGCAAGCGACCGGATCAGCACATCGCCGGCTGGTCTCGCAATGGATCGTCCAGTTGGCGAGTATCAGTCTGCTGCTGCTCGCCTGCCAGTACAACCTGCGGGCGATCGGCTTTGCGATGGTTGCAGCTGCGTTGACAAATGTCGTGGTGTCTTTCGGCTTTTCCGCGTCGGTGATCGGGGTGTCACCGCAGCAATTGCTATCCGCGACGAGGAAGAGCTTCATGCTCACCTTAAGTAGTTCCGTGGCACCAGTTCTGGTCCTGCTGTCAATGCGGATTGATGCCAATCATATTTGGTTGCCATTCGGTATTGCCTCACTGGGGGCTTCCGTAGGATTTGCCGCGAGCGCCCGATTGGTACAACACCCGATATGGGGGGAAATCCTGGGTCTTCTGGTGGCAGCGCGCAGCGGATATAGTCGCATAACAAGCCGCCCGTCAGCGTGAGGTACGGTCAGGTTTTATGAAAATTCCTGCCGCTAGACTAATGCGAAGGCGGGTCAATCCGGGCCGTCGCGTTACAGCGCCCGCTGCCAACTGACCAACGTCACCCTCTTGGCGCGGTCCAGCAGCCGCCGCGTTCCGGGAACAAGGCCGTGCGCCGAGAGTACCTCCTCCGGCGTGCGCCCGGGTACTTCAGGGAAGATCGGGCGGCCTCCGGGCAGCCAGACACCGGGCGCGCGCGACAGATGGAAGCCGTCATAGCGGTCCAGGAACAACGCGAACACGTCAGGGCCGCCGATAATGGCAACGCTCGGCGATGCCAGGCCGAACTCGGCGAGCGCCCGTTCGAACGAGGCACCGGCAGGGTTCCATAGCCGCGCCTTGGGGTTCGACGGGTCTGGTGCGAGCCCGGCTATGGTCCGGGTGAGCCTGAGGCGATAGCGCAACGGCGAATGCGGCTGCTGTTCGTGGGAATGGCGGCCGTGCGCGACCACGTCGCTCTGCTCGAGCGCCTGCTCAAAAAACCGCTGATCGGCGTCGAATTTGAGCGACTCGGGCGTTACGCGCGCCGCAGTGGCCAGCATGCCGTCTTCAGAGATGATGGCGTAGCCGGCGACGCCTCCTGCACGTTGCGGGGCCATTATTTTGCTTCCCCGACTCGGGTGCCGTCCTCTAATGGGGTTCGTTCCGAGAAGGGCGAGATACGATTTATGGCGATTATCCGCTTTCAATGTCCCGAATGCAGCTTTGGCGATTATGAAGTCGGCCATCTGATGGGCGATGACGACGACCTTTGCTGCATCGTCTGTCTGGAAGAAGGGAAGCGGGTGCTGCTCCGTTGCTGGGAAGAGCGGGAGCGCGACCCTGTTCAGGCTCGCTTGCGGGGCGACTTGGCTGCCTGAGCCGCGGCTTTTGGCTCGCCCGCAGGTCGTTTCGCCGGCGCCGGCCCGGGTTTGCCCGGTGATTCCTGCCCCAGGCTTTTCTTCAGCGCCGCCATCAGGTCCACCACATTGCTGGTGCCCGCGGCCGGCGCTTCGGCCTCCGCGTCGATGCCTTGGCCCTTCAGCTTGGCCTCGATCATCGCCCGCAACCGGGTCTCGTAGCGGTCTTCGAGATCGGCGGGATCGTAACGACCGACCTGGCGCTGGATGAGCTGGGTGGCGAGCTGTACCATTTCGGGATCGATCTTGATGGCCGCGAGATCCTCGAACAACTCTTTCGAGCTGTTGAGATCGCGCTCGTCCAGCAGGGTGTGGGCCATCAGCCCGTTGCCGCTGGGACGTAGGGCGATAGTTCGTTCCCGTTGCGCGATGACGACGCGGGAAAGCGCGGTCTTGCCGGTGGCGGCGATCGCTTCGCGCAGCACGGCATAAACATCACGGCCGGCCTGTCCGTCCGGAGCGACGAAGTAGCTGGAATCATAATAGACCGGGTCGATGGACTCGGTATCGATGAACTTTTCCACGGTCATCACCGCGGAGCTTTCGACCCTGATGCTGTCGAAATCCTCCTCCGTGAGCAGCAGGTATTGGTCTTTCTTGAACTCGTAGCCTTTGACCAGATCGCGGCGCTGCAGCTCATGCCCGGTTTCGGGGTCCTGCGTGACCATCTTGATCCGGTTGCCGGTCGCCGGATTGATCAGGTTGAAGCGGATGGTCGCGCGATCATGCCGCGCGTTGAAAAGGGCGACGGGGCAGGACACGAGGGCGAGGCGCAGTTGCCCGCGCCAGATGGGTCGTTGGGCCATTCCGTGAAAATGACAAACGCCCGGGAACGATGAAAGGGTCCCGGCTGGGGGCATCCGGGCGCATGTTCATGCGATCTCTCAACCGAACGCCGCAAGTGATTTCCACATCTCGCGCCCTTGGCGGACGCCTAAGGCCCCGTCCGGCGCAAGTTTGCGTGAGCAAACAGGAGGCGCAATTTCGAGATTGACTTTCGATCGTGTCTAGATATATCTGAATATCAAGTATATCGAAGGCTGTCGGAGGCCCACATGCATAACCACTTCTACTGCGGATATGGCCGGCGCTTTGCGCACCGGGATCACGACCGGGACGATCCGCACTCCGGCCGCTATCGGTACGGTCGCGGTCGGACCGGCCTCGGTCGCTTTTTCGCACACGGCGATCTTCGCCTGATCATTCTGCACCTGATCTCCGAGAAACCGCGGCACGGCTATGAGATCATCAAGGCGATCGAGGAGCAGGTCGGTGGTGCATACAGCCCGAGCCCCGGCGTGATCTATCCCACATTGACCCTGCTCGAGGAGCTTGGGCACGTGACGGTCAGCCCCGGCGACGGGGCGAAGAAGCTGCATACCATCACGCCGGAGGGCCGCGCATATCTCGAAGCGTATCGCCCGACGGTGGCCGCTCTGCTCGCGCGAATGGAAGAAGCGAACCGAACGCATGGCGGCGATCCTGCGCCGCAGATCCTGCGGGCGATGGAGAATCTCAGGCTGGCCTTGCGGTTGCGGCTTGCCCGCGGTCCACTGAGCGAGGAGCAGGTCAATGCCATGGCTGCCGCCATTGATGCAGCGGCGACCGGCGTGGAGCGAGCCTGACTACACCAACCTGGCACGCTACATACGCAATGTAACCAGGGCGTCGGCGATCGTCAGGCCGGAGCCATCGGCGTGAAGGATGACCGGGTTGAATTCCATCTCCCGCACATCCTCGCGCAGCGCAAGTGCGGCGTCGGAAAGGCGCACGACGAGCTCGACAAGCGGTGCGATCTCCACCACAGGCGCGCCCCGAAAGCCGGCGAGCAGCCGGGCCGAGCGCAGGCCGCGGATCATGCGCGTCGCCTCCTCGGCATCGACGGGCGCCGGACAGTGGACCACGTCGCCCATGACCTCGACCGCGGTACCGCCCCAGCCCAGCATCATAATCGGACCGAAGGTTGCATCATTGACCATCCCGATGACCAGTTCGTTGCCGGGCGGGGCCATGCGCTGGACGAGCACGCCATCGATGGTCGCGCCCGGCGCATGCCGCGATACGGCATCCATAATGCCGGTCCAGGCGTGCTGCACCGCGGCGGCATCAGTCAAGTGAAGCGCGACGCCGCCAGCCTCGGTCTTGTGGGCGATATCGGGCGACTGGATTTTAAGGGCGACGGGGAAGCCCAGTGCGGCCGCGGCCTCCACCGCCTCGGCCGCGGAATGCGCGAGACGCTCCGGCTGGCTTGGCAGGCCGTAAGGGGCGAGCAGGGCCTTGGCGCGGTGCTCGGTAAGGACGCGCGGCAGGCCCGGCGGAAGACGCGCCGGCGCCGGGAGAATGGTGCTGGACGCCGGGCGCGCGAGATGTTCGGCGTGAGCAGCAAGCCGGCTCAGGGCGACACCACAGGAACGCAGGCCGACATGCAGAAAAAGCCCGCTTTCCGCGATGCGCTCGCGGCCGAGCGTCGAGGGCGGCGTGTAGGTCCAGACTGCGACCGGCTTGCCGGACCGCTCGGCGAGTTCCCGCAATCGGGCGGGATCGAGCGAGACGCGCTGCGGACTGGCGAGCGAGGTAATCAGCACCGCCATGTCGATCTCATCCGAGGCGGTGAGCTGCTCGGCGGCGCTCAGCATGGCCGGGCCGCTGTTGGCGCCCTGCGCGGTGACATCCACCGGGTTCTGCGGCGCGCCGTAGGAAGGCATCAGCGCGCGCAGCGAGCCTTGCAGCACTGGTGACAGCATTGGCACTAGCAGGCCATGGGACGCGAGCGTGTCGGCCATCCAGGCACCGCCGCCGCCGGAGACAGTGACCACGCCGACCCGGCGGCCTTTCGGCAGCGGGCAGGTGGTCAGCACGCCGGCGATGGCCACCGCCTCGTCCGGATCGTCGGCCTCTATAACGCCGTACCGCGCGAAGACGGCGCGGTAAGCGGCCTGCCAGCCGCTGAGCGAGGCGGTGTGCGAGGCGGCGGCGCGCTGCCCGGCATCGGAGCCGCCGACCTTGATGGCGATGATGGGCTTGCGGCGTTGCCGCGCCTCGGCGAGGGCTGCGGTGAAACGGGCCGCGCCCCGCACTGCCTCGCAGAACAGCATCACCGCTTCGGTGCGGTCGTCCTGCACCATGTACTCGAGCATATCGGCGGCGGTGAGGTCGGATTCGTTGCCGGTTGAAACTACCGTGCTGAAGGCGAGTCCGGCGGCACGGCCGCGTGCGAACAGGGCGAAGCCGATGCCGCCGCTTTGGGCGATGACGCCGAGGCGGCGCGTCGAGACCGTGGGCGCCCCGGCGCTGGGACCGGTTGGTTCCGCCGTCGGGCTGAACGTCGCGGCGAGGCCGGCTGGCAGGTTGAAGAAGCCCTCGCAATTGGGGCCGAGAATGCGGATTCCCGAGTCGTTGGCGATGGCGGCGAGTTGTTGTTGTTCTTGCGTGTCACCCTGCTCGGCGAAGCCGGAGCTGATGATGACCACGTGGCGGACGCCGGCGCGAGCGCAGTCCGCTGTGGCGGCGGGGACGTGCGCGGCCGGGATTGCCATCAGCGCGAGGTCGATCGGTTCGCCGATGGCGGCGAGGTTTGGATAGCAGGCCAGGCCATCGATCTCGGTATAGCTCGGGTTCACCGGCACGATCCGGCCGGCGAACTTGTTATCACGCAGATTGCGCAACAGCCGGCCGCGCACGCGGTGCGGATCGGGTGAAGCGCCCAAGACGGCGACTGAGCGCGGGCAGAACAGCGTCTCGAGCGGGTGCATGCGGCTTATCGACGGCTGCCCGTCGGCACGTCCCGAAATGGCACGTCCTTGTCCGCCCGCGCATCCTGCGGCAGGTCCAGCACGCGCTCGGCGATGATGTTGCGCATGATCTCATCGGTGCCCCCGGCAATGCGCAGCGCCGGGGAATAGAGGAGCGCTTCCTCGAACAGGCCGGCGAGCGGCATGTCGGGGCCCATCATCGGCCCGGCCATGCCGATCAGCTCGAGGCCGAAAGCGGCGATCTCCTGCGTTTTGCTCGCCGCGACCAGCTTGGTGATCGAGGATTCCGGGCCCGGCGTCTGGCCGCGCGACAGGGAGGTCATGGTGCGGAACTTGGTGAAGCGCAGCCCTTGCGTGCGCGTGTACCACTCGGCGAGGCGCTCCTGCACCGCGGCATTGTCGAGCGCCGGGCCGTCCTCCAGTTCGAGTTGGCGGGCGAGTTCGAAAATTTCAGCGAAGTCGGGACCAGGGGCTTCGCGCACCCCGTGCCGTTCGTTCATCAACGTGGTCAGAGCGACGCGCCAGCCCTGGCCGACCTTGCCGATGCGCATGGCGTCCGGGACGCGGACATTATCGAAAAAAACCTCGTTGAAATGCGCCGATCCGGTGAGCTGCCTGATCGGTCGGATGGTCACGCCCGGGCTCTGCATGTCCAGGATAAAGAAGGTCAGCCCGGCATGTTTCGGCACATTGGGATCGGTGCGCGCTACCAGGATGCCGAAAGCCGAATAATGCGCGCCGGAGGTCCAGATCTTCTGGCCGTTGACCACCCAGTCGTCGCCGTCCCGCTCGGCGCGGGTGCGCAACGCCGCGAGGTCCGAGCCGCCGGAGGGTTCGGAAAAAAGCTGGCACCAGATTTCCTCGCCGCGCAGCGCGGGGGGTGCGAAGCGATCGCGATGCGCCGGCGTGCCCCAGGTGCAGATGGTCGGGATCGCCATGCCGAGGCCGATGGTGAAGATACCGCTCAGGACATCGTATTTCGCTTCTTCCTGGTTGTAGATGATCTGTTGGATCGGCGTGCCTCCGCGGCCGCCCCATTCCTTCGGCCAGGCGATCCCGGCAAACCCGGCGGCGGCTTTCCTGGCCTGGAAGTCTCGCGCGCGGTCTATTGCGCCGGGGGCATCCTGACCGCGGCGGTAACCCTCCACGGCGCCCGGTTTGCGACGCTCGGCATTGGCATCCAGGAAGGCGCGGGCTTCGGCGCGAAATTCGGCCTCTTCCGGCGTGTCGCTGAAATCCATTTTGGTCTCCTAACTCTTTATTTGAGAGCGTGATTCACGCTTTCCGACGTATCCGCCTCAAGCGATCACGCTCTACGCCGGGGCGAGCGAGGGTTCGTTGCGGGTGCGCAGCTCGGCAATCAGCCGGTGTTTCCATTCGCGTGCCGAGCCTAGTGCGAGCCCGAGCAGCCACGCACGGCGATAGTACAGATGACAGTTGAACTGCCAGGTGAAGCCCATCCCGCCATGCGTCTGGATGTTCTCCTTGGTGGCGAGCCAGCCGGCCTCGCAGGCGGCGATGCGGGCAACGGCGGCGGCGATCGGCAGCTCGGCGGCATCGGTGGCGAGAGCCCAGGCGGCATAATACGCGTTGGAGCGGGCCAGCTCGATGGCGACGTAGATATCCGCGAGCTTGTGCTTGATCGCCTGGAAGGAGCCGATCGGGCGGCCGAAAGCGTAGCGCTCGCGGGCATAGGCGCAGGCCATGTCCAGCGCCGCCTGGGCGACGCCGACCTGCTCGAAAGCCATGATCGCGGCGGCGCGGTCAATCGGCCGGCGGACCTGGTTGGGGGTTTTGGCGTCCAGCGGCTCGGCGGGCGCCCCGTCGAAGCGGATGGTCGCGTGCGAGCGGCTGGGGTCGATCGTGGGGACGGTCTCGCGGGCCACGCCGGGGCCGGCGAGGTTCACGAGATGAAGCCAAGATGGGCCGCCGCGGGCGGCGACGATAGCGAAGTCGGCGCTAATGCCATCGGGCACCGCGATTTTCATGCCGGTGAGACGGTCGTTGGCGACGGTGGTGTCCAGGCGGCGGGGATCGGCGGGGCCGGGACGCTCGGCGAAGGCGAAGGTGCCGATGGTTTCGCCGGCCACGAGCGCCGGGAGAAGACGCTTTTGCTGCGCCTCGGTGCCACAGCCAAGCAGGGCCTCGGTGGCCAGGTACACCGAGGAGGAAAATGGGACGGGCGCGAGGGCGCGGCCGAGCTCCTCGGCCAGCACGCAGACCGCGAGCGGGCCGAGGCCGGCGCCGCCGTATTCCTCAGGGATTGCGGCGCCGGTCCAGCCCATACCGGCGATCTCGCGCCACAGCGCGACGTCGTAAGGTTCAGCGCCTTCGAGAACGCGGCGCGGCACCGCTGGCTTGCAGTGCTCGCCGAGAAATCGCCTCGCCTCGTCGCGGAGCTGCTTCAGCTCATCCGGAAAGTCGAAGTTCATCGGCGGTTCCCCCGGGGTGATGGGAAACCAAAGTGCCGCTTTGCGCCAGCCCCTTGCGGTGTATGGTCGCCGGGGTGCGAGGGGAGGGGCGATGCTGATCGCAGGCGATATCGGCGGGACGAAAACGTTGCTCGCGCTTTATGGTCCGGACGGGGATGTGCGGCATCCGCTGGCACAGCATGAGTTTCACAGCGCCGGGTTCAGGTCGTTGGAGGACGTGGTCCGCGCCTTCCTGGAGCAGGTGAAACAACCAGTGACGGCGGCGAGTTTCGATGTTGCCGGGCCGGTGATCGGCGGGCGGGCGCATCTGACCAACCTGCCGTGGTTAGTGGAAGAAGCCAGCCTGGCGCGCGAGTTGGGGCTGCGACAGGTCTCCTTGCTGAACGACCTCAAGGCGATCGCCTATGCGGTGCCGCGGCTGCGCGAGGATGACCTGCATACGATCAATGCAGGGCAGCCAGAGCCGCAGGGGCCGATCGCGGTGATTGCGCCGGGCACCGGGCTGGGCGAGGCGTTCCTGATCTGGGGCGGGTCGGACTACGTCCCTTGTGCGTCGGAAGGCGGGCACGCTGATTTCGCGCCGGCGAATGCGCTGGAGGGGGCGTTGTGGGGCTACCTCGCGCGCCGGTACGGCCATGTGTCGTGCGAGCGGGTGTGCTCCGGCAGCGGCGTCCCGAACATCTATGACGGGCTGCGCGAACTGGGCGAGGCCAACGAGTTGCCCGGGTTTGGGGCGCAACTGGCGGGCCACCAGGACCGGACGCCGCTGATCATGCAGGCGGGCGTGGCTGGGACGGATCCGTTGTGCGTCAAGACGCTGGAGGTGTTCACGGCGGCGCTGGGGGCGGAAGCCGGGAATTTGGCGGTAAAGGTGCTGGCCTCGGGCGGGGTGTATCTGGCGGGCGGTATACCGCCGCGCTTGCTGACGCAGCTTTCGGATGGGCGGTTCATGCAGGCTTTTACCGAAAAAGGCCGGCTTTCTGACGTGCTGGCGGCGATGCCGGTGAAGGTGGTGCTGACCAACGCCGCGCAATTGGGGGCGGCGATGTATGGGCTGGATCGGCTTCGCGAGGCCGGGAGATAGCGGATGATTTCCATCGCGGTGATCGGGGCGGGGCGGATCGGGCAGATCCATGCGCGCAACGTGGCCATGCATGGGCGGGCGCGGCTGGCCGGGGTGAGCGACGTGGACAGCGCGGCGGCGGAGCGGTTGGCACGCCCTTGCGGGGCGCCGGCGATCGACACGGAGAGGGCGTTTGCGGCCGATGCGGTGATGATCTGCTCGCCGACGCCAACGCATGCAGCGCTGATCGAGCGCGCGGCGGCGGCGGGCAAGCCGGTGTTCTGCGAGAAGCCGATCGACCTTTCGGCGGCGCGGGTGCGCGCTTGTCTGACCGCGGTGGAGCGGGCCGGGGTGAAGCTAATGGTCGGGTTCAACCGGCGCTTCGATCCGAGTTTTCGGTCCTTGCATGACCGGTTGCGCGCGGGCGAGATCGGGCGGCTGGAGCTGTTGACGATCACCAGCCGCGATCCGGGGCCGCCTCCGGCTGGTTATATCGCTTCGTCCGGCGGGCTGTTCCGCGACATGATGATCCATGATTTGGACATGGCGCGGTTCCTGTTGGGCGAAGAGCCGGTCGAGGTTTATGCGGCGGCCTCGGTGCTGGTCGACCCGGCGATCGGGGCGGCGGGGGATGTGGACACGGCGGTCGTGGTGCTGCGGACCGCGAGCGGGGCGCTGGCGCAGATCTCCAATTCGCGCCGTGCGGTGTACGGCTACGACCAGCGGATCGAGGCGCATGGCGCGGCGGGGATGCTGCGCGCGGGGAATGCGCGGGCGAGCACGGTGGAACGGGCGGGCGCGGAGGGGTTCACGATCGACCCGGCGTTGCCGTTCTTCCTGGAGCGCTATGCGGCGGCGTATCGGGCGGAGCTGGAGGCGTTCATCTCGGCGATCGAAAGTGGGGTTGGGCCGGTGCCGGACGGGGCGGACGGGTTGGCGTCCTTGGTGTTGGCGGATGCGGCGACGGATTCGGCTGCGAGCGGGAGGCCGGTGCGGGTGGCCTAGGGGAGGGGCGAAGATGAATGCGCCTCAAGGGCAAGGTGGCGATCATCACCGGCCGGGCGCACGGAATGGGGGCCACGGAAGCGCGGCTGTTCGCCGCGGAAGGCGCCAAAGTCGTGGTTGCTGGCGTGCTGCGGGCCGAGGGAGAAGGCGTTGTGGCCGAGATCAATGAGAGCCGGCGTTCGGCGCGGTTTGTCGAGGCCGATGTGACGTTGGAGACTGATTGGAACAAGTTGATTGCGGCGGCGATCTTTACTTTTGGGAGGTTCGATATCCTGGTCAACAATGCGCGGTGATCGTCAGCACACCGCGTGGGGCGGCGTGCTCACCGGCGATCTGCCGAGCGGCGTCGTCCAACTGCATCAGCACGCGCGGCAAGCAGCAGCGTAACTCTCGCCGGTCTCTGTTCGACATCGGAACCTGGAGCAGCAATTGCCCCAGCATATCCCGCGCAAGCTGAATGCGGACGCAGTGGCGCAGGTGATCGAACGCCTGCAAGCTCGAATCCGCGATCTGGAAGCGGCGCTCACGGCCGCCGTGCAGCAGCCTTCGCCGGGCCCGGTGCTTTCGACGGCGCCGCCGGCGGCGGCCCAACCTTCGCCTTAGGCGGCGCCGGAGCAGCCGCTTCCCGGCGCAGCCGGTTCTCGCCCAGGAACAGCAGAATCGGGGCGGCGATGAAGATCGAGGAGGATGTGCCGACCACGATGCCGAACAGCATCACCCAGGCAAAGTCGGAGATGGATTGCGGGCCGAACAGGGCCAGTGGCAGCGCCGCCAGGAACAGTGTCATCGACGTGCCCAGGGTTCGGCTCAGCGTCTCGTTGATCGACAGGTCGATCAGGTCGCGGAGCCGCATGGTCTTGTATTTGCGCAGGTTCTCGCGCACCCGGTCGTACACCACGACCTTGTCGTTCGTGGAATAGCCCAGGATCGTCAGGATCGCCGCGACCATCACCAGGTCGAAATCGAAGCGCGTGACCACCAGGAAGCCGACCGCCTTGGTGACGTCGAGCACCAGCGTTACCACGGCGCCGACGGCGAACTGCCATTCGAACCGGAACCAGATATAGACCAGGATCATCGCCAGGCTGACCACCAGGGCGAGGATGCCGTTGCGCAAGAGTTGCGACGAGACGGACGCGCCGATCGCGTCGGTGCGCAGCACTTTGCTGCCCGGCACAGCCTTTTGCATGGCCGCGTCCACCTTGTTCACCATAGCGTCGGTGGCTTGCGCGGTGGGCTGCACGGGCAGGCGGATCAGCACCTCGTCGGGGGCGCCGAAACGTTGCACGCCCTGCTGCGGGATATTTGCGGCCCCGAGAGCTGCCCGGATCGTCCCGAAATCGGCAGGGCCCGGCGTGCGCAACTCCATGACGATGCCGCCGGAGAAGTCGATGCCAAGATTGAGTCCCGGATGAAAGAACAGGATGATCGAGGCGGTGGACAGGATCGCCGAGACGATCAGCCCCATGAAGCGCCCGCGCATGAACTCGATGCGCGTACCGTCGGGCACCAGGCGGAAATGGGGACGCAGCAGGAAGCGCAGGAACATGGGGGTCAGACCGGCAGGAGGCGTGGGCGCGTGGCGATATACCAACGCGAGACGAGCAGGCGGGTGAGCATCCAGGCGGTGAACAGGCTGGTCGCGATGCCGACGGTGATCGTTACGGCGAAGCCGCGAACGGGGCCGGAGCCGAAGATGAACAGCATGACGTGGGCGAGGAAGGCGGTGGCGTTGGAATCGAAGATCGTCCGGTAGGCACGCTGGAAACCGTGTTCCAGCGCGGCGAGCGGCGGCCGGCCATTGCGCTGTTCCTCACGGATACGCTCGTTGATCAGGATATTGGCATCGACCGCCATGCCCAGCGTCAGCAGGATTCCCGCCATGCCGGGCAACGTGAGCGTGGCCTGCAGCAGCGACATGATGGCCAGCATCAGTATCAGGTTCACCACCAGGCAGATATTCGCGAACCATCCCAGCAGGCCGTAGAAGAAGCCCATGAAGGCGACCACCAGCAGGAATCCGACACCGAGCGCGATGGCGCCGGCCCGGATCGAATCGGCGCCCAGCTCGGGACCGATGCTGTTCTGCTCCACGACCGTCAGCGGGGCGGGCAGGGCACCGGCGCGCAGCAGCAGGGCGAGATCGGAGGCGGAAGCAGCGGTGAAACTGCCGCTGATCTGACCCCGGCCGCCCAGGATCGGTTCGCGGATTACTGGTGCGCTGATCACCTTGTTGTCCAGCACGATGGCGAAGCGCCGGCCGACATTCGTGCGGGTTATGTCGGCGAAGCGCCTTGCGCCCACCGCGTTGAAGGCGAAGTTCACCACCCATTGCCCGGTCTGGGGGTCGGAGCCGGCGCGGGCGTCGGTCAGGTCGCCGCCATCCACATCGACGCGGTCATAGACCGCGATCTTCTGGTTCGGATTGTCCTGCATGGGCAGGTATGTCGCGCCCGGCGGCGCCGGTGAGCCGGAAGCGGCATTCGCGGTTTCGTCCACAAGCTGGAACGTCATATGGGCGGTGGTGCCAAGCAACTGCTTGATCCGGTTCGGGTCGCCCACGCCTGGAAGCTGCACGACGATGCGGGAATTGCCTTCCTGGCTCACCTGGGCGTCGGCAACGCCGGTGGCGTCGATGCGCCGGCGGACGATCTCGATCGATTGCTGCACGGCCGCGAGCGCCCGGTCGTGCAGCGCCACCGGCGAGAGCGTCAACGTGATCTGCCCGTCGGCCCCGGTCGCAATGTCGAGATCGGGCGTGCCCATCGCGCCTTCCGGCGAGACCAGCGACGCCAGGGCCGTTTGCGCCTGGGCGAGCCGGGTTGGGTCGCGAAGCTGCACGAGGATGCGGTTCTGCGCCGGCTGGACTTCCAGGAGGCGGTAGAAGATGCCGCGGCTGACCAGCGCCTGGCGCACCGAGTTCGAGCAGCCCGTTGAGCCGCTGCTTCACCACGGCGCGCATGTCCACCTGCATCAGGAGGTAGCTGCCGCCCTGCAGGTCGAGCCCGAGATGGACCTGACGCCACGGCAGCCACGGCGCCGGCGTGCGTGCCGTGTTGGGAATGCACAGAATCGCCCCCAGGAGGCAGGCGCCCAGGATCAGGGCGGTCTTCAGGCGGCTGAAATACATCATCGTCAGTCAGGCTCCGTGGTAGGCGCCGGGTTTTCGCGGGCTTATACGCCCCTGGGTCTGCTTTGAAACAGGGCGCACGATCAGCGGCCCGGCGGCAGCATATGGGCGAGCGCGGTCTGCACCGGCATGGGCGACAACCGCATGAGACCGGTGAACGGCTGGTCCAGCTCCAGGATCAGGAACAACGCACTGCCGATCGCCAGCGAACATGCCAGGAGAGTTGCCAGCACGGTGCTGTTGCGCGGTGCATACAGGCCGAAGCTGGCGAAGATCATGATGATCCAGGCCGCTAGGACTACCACGGTCACAGGCCGGACGCGCGGACCTGCCTGCTCGATCAACAGCCAGCGTTGGTGCAGCAACGAGGTACCGGTCTGCAGCGCCTGGTCCTGCAGCCATTTTTGCCCCGCATCCACCGGCACGAGTGTACGGATCGCCTCGCGCACATGTTCCATCATGTCTCCGGCGGCGCGATCCTCGATGCCGTACGCCCGACGCCCCCCGGGTGGCCAATTGTCCCGCAGCAGCCGCTCGGTGTAATCGCGCAGCCTCCGCCGGGTGCCAAGCGCCTGATCGCCGTAGTCGCGCAAGGTTTCATCCAGCAGGATGAGATCGGCGGCATAAGCGCGGATCGACGTATCGGTGGCATCGAACGAGCTTTTCGCCGTCGCGACCAGAAGGCCCAGCACCAGCGACGCCAGCACCGATACCATGCCGATGCCGAGCCGGACGACATCCTGCGTTTCCTTGGTCAGGTGCATCTCGGGCAGGAAGCGATGCAGCGTCAGCCCGATCAGTCCGCCGGCAAAAATGCAGGCCGCGACCACCAAGCTTATCAGGATGGTGTCGGTCAACATGGAGTCTCCCCGGTTGTGATCCCGACTATGCTACTTGCTGGCGACAGGAGGCGTCCTGGTCTTCCTGCAGAGCGCGGCGACCGTCGCTTTCGGCGTCGGTCTCCACAACCTCGGCATCAGGCCGCCGGTGATCGATGTGATATCTATATCAGCTATGCCGGGCTTCTTGCCTTCGCGGCAGCATTGATCGGTATGGTGGTGTTGTATGTTTTTTCTCACCCCCACCTATATCGGCACGGCAATACGGCCGATCGTGCAGGATCGCCAGATCGTGCCCCTGATGGGCGTCGATAGACGGCGCATTTATCTGGTGGCCTCTGGCATTGGCGGTGTGCTGGCCGGATTGGCGGCTTGCCTGCTGGTACTGCAATATGATGTGCATCCATTCAGCGGCCTGACCTTCGGTCCTATCATCTTCATGATCTGTATTCTCGGCGGCTTCGGCAACATGCTCGGCGGCCTTGTCGCTGACTTCCGCATGGCCGAGATCATCTCGCTCAGCGGGCTCTATCTCGATCTCGAATGGGCCCTGTGTTTGCGTTCGCATTCTTCGTCGTCCTGATGTTTGCCGTCCAAAGGGCCTGCTGCCGCGCCGGACGTCAAACCGTTCCTCCCCTGGGGCTCGGCGTCCCGCTGGCAATGCTCGCAGCCTGCATTGTCGGGCTGTGGTGGCCTATCCCTGTTTTCGCTTCCGCATCATCGGCCACTACTTCGCGCTCGTTACCCTGGCCCTCAGCGTGATTGTGCAGCAGGTCATCATCGCATCGCGCGACATGACCGGCGAGTCTCTTGGCTACATGCCGCATTGCTACCACGACGGCAATTCGCTCTGCGCACGCAATTCACCGACCGGACGATCTGGTATCTGATTGCGCTTGCGGTATGGGCGATCGGGCTGCTGATCCGCGCACGGGTCGAACCCAGCATGTTACGCTACGCACTGGAAGCGATCGGGAAGGACGAAGACGCCGCTGCCGCCGCCGGTGTCTATGTGACCGTGGAGAAACTCAAGATCACGCTGCTGAGCGCGGGCATGACCGCGTTTGCCGGTGCCCTCTATCGCCAGTACCGGATGTTCATCTCGTCCGATACCGTGAACGGCGTCGCCGTCTCGTTGCAAATGGTATTCGCTGCTGTGGTCGGCGGCATCTACGTGTTGCTCGGGCCCACGATCGGTGCCTTCATCACCATCCTGCTGACAGAGACGCTTCGCATCGGATTCGGCACAGGCGCGGTGGGCTGGGACAATGTGATCTATGGGGCCCTTCTCGTGACGTTCATCATCTTCCTGCCGTGCGGACCGCTCGGCGCATTCAAGGAACGATTGCCGTGCGGCCGGCTGCCTGCGCCGCCTTGCGCTAATACCAGCGGCCCTTTCCGTTGACTGCTCCGACCGAGCCGGGCCGCTGGTATCGGAGTCTTGGTTTCGCGCGCGGCCGCCCCACCAACCCCGCGCGCCATACCAGCGGCCGGCGCGGTGGAAGGGTCACCGCGCCGGGCCGCTGGTATAAGACACGCCGGCTCTGGACCGTCGCACTCTCTTCGTCCACATCTCCGCCATGCCATTCTCCCGGCTCCGTATCGGTGTCGTCGGCGCGGGCCATTTCGGCCGGTACCATGCACTGAAAGTGGCGGCCTCTTCGCGAGCGGTGCTGGCCGGGGTGCACGACCACCATGCGGAACGAGCCATAACGGTGGGTTCGGAAACAGGGGCTCCCGACCTCGATCTCGCTGCTTTGCTCGTCGCCTCGGACGCTGTTGTCATTGCGGTACCCGCCGCGGCGCACCACGCCGTCGCCGCCGCCGCGCTGCGTGCCGGCAAGCACGTATTGGTGGAGAAGCCGATCGCCGCCACGCTGCCGGAAGCCGACGAGTTGGCCGCGCTGGCGGCCGAACGCCGCCTGGTTCTGCAGGTCGGTCATCTGGAGCGGTTTTCTGCAGCCCATGGCGCCCTGGTGGGGCGGATGGGAGCGCCGCTTTACATCGAAGCGACCCGCATCGCCCCTTTCAAGCCGCGCGGGACGGATGTGTCCGTTATACTCGACCTGATGATCCACGATCTGGATCTGGTGCTGGCGCTGGTCGAGAGCCCGATCGAGCAGGTTGACGCGGTCGGCGCGGCGGTCGCGAGCGCGCTGGAGGATATCGCCAACGCGCGGATCCGCTTCGCCTCCGGCGCGGTCGCAACCATCACCGCGAGCCGTGTAGCCACTCGCACCGAACGGCGGATGCGCATTTTCGCCCGAGACGCCTACCTTGCCGTGGATTTCGCCAACCGGCGCATGACAGTGATCCGGCGCGGGCAGGGCCTCCCCGTCCCCGGCTTGCCGCAATTCGGCGCCGAGGAAAGTTCGTGGGAGGAGCATGACGCACTGGAAGCCGAGCAGGCGGCGTTCGTCGCCTCTGTGCTGGACGGTGCGCCGGTGATCGTGGATGCGGCAGCGGGGCGGCGAGCGCTGGAAGCGGCGCTGGCGGTGGCCGATGCAATGGCAGCGGCGCGGGCGCGGATGGCGGCTTCAGGGCTGCTCCAACAACCCGAGCACGGCGTCGGCGGCGGCGGCTGAAGGCGTTCCCCCCGGCGGGTGCAGCGATGCCAGCACATCCCGGAACCCGGCGCGTTGGGCGGCGGCGGCCTGCGGATCGCGCAGCAGGATGGCGAGCGCCTCAGCGAGGCGCGCCGGCGTGCATGCCTCTTGCAACAACTCCGGCACCAGCTCGCGGCCCGACAGCAGGTTGAGCAGCGAGGCGTGCGGCACGGTAAGCAGCCGACGCGCGAGCGCGGCGGAGATCGGATTGACCCGATAGGTCACCAGCATCGGCACGCCGGCAAGCGCCAGTTCCAGCGTGGAGGTGCCGGATTTGGTCAGAGCGGCTTCGGCAGCGGCAAAAGCGTCGTGTTTGTCCTGGACGTCGGTCAGCAGAATAGGCGCGGTCGCCCAGGCGCCAGTGCCGGTGCGGACCAGATTGGCGACCGGTCCGGCGACTGGCACCACCGGCACGATGCCGGGAATTGCGGCGGCGAGCTGGTGCAGCGCCTGGCCCAGAATGGGCACCAGCCGAGCTGTCTCTGTGCGCCGGCTGCCGGGCATCACGATGACGGTGCGGGCTTCGGCCTGGATGCCGTGTCGGCGGCGGAACCGGGCCGCATCGCCCTGATCGGCCCCGCTTTCCAGCACCGGATGCCCGACGAAGCTGGCAGGCAGGCCGTACCGGACGAAGAGAGCGGGTTCGAAGGGCAGCAGGCAAAGCAGGCGATCCCAAAGCCCGACATAGCCCCGGGTGCGGCTCTCCCGCCACGCCCAGACCTGTGGCGCCACGTAATGGGCGCGCGGGACGCTAAGCGGGGTGATCGCACGCAGCAGCCGCAGCGTGAAGCCGGGGCTGTCGATGGTAACCACCGCGGCCGGGCGACACCGGGCGATATCGGCCGCGGTCTCACGCAGGCGCCGACGCAGCCGCGCCAGCCGCGGCGCGATCTCGAGGAACCCCATCAAGGCAAGTTCCTCGAGCGGAAACCGGCTGACCAAGCCTTGCGCTGCCATATGCGGGCCGCCAACCCCGGCGAAATCGAGATCGCCACGTCGCGCCTGCAGCGCCGCCATTAGTCGCGCGCCCAGCACGTCGCCGCTCTGCTCGCCGGCGACGAGGTAGATCAGCGTCATTCCGGCCCGTAGAGCGCCTCGGGCGACACCAGCGGCGCGGCGATCTCGACCAGCGCGCCGTCGCGGGCGGCGCGGAAAAAGCAGCTCCGCCGGCCGGTGTGGCAGGCCACGCCGTGCTGATCGACCAGCAGCAACAGCGCGTCGCCGTCGCAGTCCAGGCGCAGCTCCTTGAGGTATTGCATCTGGCCTGAGCGTTCCCCTTTCCGCCAGAGTTGCCGGCGGCTGCGGCTCCAGTAGCAGATTCGGCCGGTGGCCAGCGTCTCGGCAATCGCCGCGCGATTCATCCAAGCCAGCATCAACACCTCTCCGGTGTCGTGCTGCTGGGCAATTGCCGGGACCAGGCCTTCGGGGTCGAAGGCGATGGCGTCCAACACGGCGGCCGGAGTGATGTCTTTCGGCATGGACGCTAATCTTGCATCCGGCGCGCAAATGGCAAACGAAGCGGGCTTGAGCGACGGGTTACGCACCGGACGGAGACGCTGAACGAGTTCACCGATATTGCCCTGCGAAAGTTCGGCTGGGACTGGCTGAGGATCGATGAGGCGCACCACGCCGTTCGCCGGCTCTGCCGGCCGCCGTCGCCGATATCGATCGACACGCATCTCACCGCGACAGGGCTGGCGCGGCGATATGGTATTCGCATCTATGATGCGCCGATTGTAGCGAGCGCCCTGGAAACCACGTGCGACCGCTTGTTCACCGAAAACATGCAACACGGCCAGCGCATCGACGGCCGGCTGACAAATCTTCAACCCGTTCCGGGCGAGATTATCACGCCATAATCACTGGACGAGGTGCAACCGGGCGAAAGCCTCCTCCGGCGCGTCGGCCTCGCGCATCAGCGCGGCCATCAGTCCCGCAAGGCGCGCCTCCTCGGCGGGATTCACCAGCGGGTGAATCTGCCCCGGATCGGTCCGCAGATCGTAAAGTCGGGTCTCGTTCTCGAGCAGTGCACCGGGGCCATAATTGTTATACATGGGCGATGTCTCCAGCACCGGTATTTTGAGGAGGGGAGTGCCTTTCGTGAACGGCAGCGGGCCGGTCAGCGTCGCGTGACTCAATTCCTCCGTCGAGAAGGGCTGCCGCATGTGCTGCGGCATCAGCGTGTACTGAAAGATCTCTTGTGACGAGAGATCGTGCGGGTACCGATGATAGACAAAACGTCCGTCCGTGACGTTCACCGCGCCGCCGAAATACCCAAATAGGATGCCTGACCGATCCGCTGCGTGGTCCCGGAGCGGAAGCAGAAGAGACCTGCCCTGCATGCTGCCGGGCCGGCTCAGTCCGAAAATATCGAGAAACGTCGGGCCAAGATCGGTTGTTTGCGTCAGATCGTGTATGCGCCTGCCAGCGCAGCGCAAGTCCGGATGATGGACGAAGAGCGGGATATGGGAGATTTCCTCGTAGAGGCTCATCCGGTTCTTGGCCCAGAAGTCATGCTCGCCCAGCAGGAACCCGTGATCGGTCGTCACCACCAGCGCGGTGTTTTCCCACAGCGCATCGGCGTCGAACGCGTCGAGAAGCCGGCCGAGAAGCGCGTCGCAGAACGCCACCAGCGCATAGTAGTTGGCGCGCAGCTCGGCGCATTCTTCGGGAAGCTCGTCCACGCGGCCGTAGCGGGGCCAGTCCCGGATCGGGCCATTCCAACCGGTGGTGAACTGGTCGCGGAACCTTGCCGGCGCAAAAAACGGTTCGTGCGGATCGAACGTTTCGATTTGCAGAAACCAACCGTTCGCCGACCGGTTCGTTTGCAGGAATGCAAACCCCTGGGCGAAGCACTGCGCCGAAGGGAAATCCGCTTCCTCGCGGATGAACTCCCGGTTGATCATGTGACGCGTGTAGTAGGTACGCCGGGCTTCCGAATATTGCCGGCTGTGGTACTTCTCTCGCAGTCTTTCCCATGGGGGCGCAACCATTGCCTTCCATGGATCGCCCTCCTGGCCGCGGATGAACTCGAACGTGTCATAGCGCGTATGATAGGTCGCGCCGCCATCTTCGAAATAGTGATGATGGTCGGTAATCAGGTGGCTATACACGCCGCCCTGGAACAACAATTGCGGGAACGACTCGTCGAATGGTTCCAGCGGCCCCCAGCTTCGGTGCAGGAATGACAACCGCCCGCTCTGCATATCGCGTCGCGCCGGCATGCAGGGCAGGCTTCCGACGTAGTGCTTCTCGAATGTCGCCGCGCGTGCCGCCAGGCGGTCGAAATTCGGCGTTGCGATCCGCGTCCCGCCATACGGACCGAGAAGATGGCGGTTGAGGGAGTCGAAAAGCACGAACACAACTCTCATTTGATCCTCGCTATCTGATTGCCCCGACCGTGAGACCCTTCACGATCAGTCGCCTTGCCGTGAGCAGCAGCGCGAGGGCGGGTATGATCGAGAGCAGGGCGGTTGCCGCCATCTGGGGATACTGGATCTCGGAATCCTGGGCGAAGGACGCGACGCCCACCGGCACGGTGGCAGTCGCCCGCTGCGTCAGCGTCAGCGCCACCGGGAACTCGTTCCAACTGAAGATGAAGGCGAGGATCGCCGCCGCGGCAAGACCGGGTCGGACCAGCGGCACGACGATGCGGCCCAGGACCTGGCCGGGTGTCGCCCCGTCAATGTGCGCGGCGTCAAGAATCTCGCCGGGAATATCGGCAACGAATGCAAGCATCAGCCACAGCGTCAACGGCAGGTTGATCGTCGCGTGCGCCAGGATCATTCCCAGGTAGCTGTTGTCGAGCCCGATGGGGCGAAACATCGCATACCAGGCGGCCGCCAGCGTGATCGGCGGGATCATATGGAAAATCGCCGTCCAGGCGATCAGCGCGATGGAACACCATCGGGACCACCGCAGGCGGTTCAGCGAGAACGCAGCCATCGTGGCTATGGCGAGGTCGAGAGACGTACTGCCCAGCGCGACGACCAGACTATCGAGGCACTGATGCAGATAGTCGGAGGTGCCTGAAAAGAGCACATCGAAGAAATTCCGAAGTGTGGGCTGAAACACGATCCGGCTCGTCAACAGGGCGATCTGCGTCTTGAACGCGGCGAGTGCGATCCAGACGAACGGCCCGAGAAAACAAACAGCAGCCGCGGCAAGCGGAAAATGCACCAGCAGATCGGCGCGCAGGCGGCGCGTCACCGATGCGCCCTTTTCCAGATCACGCGCATCAGGGCGAGCGTCACCCCGCCGAGGACCAGAAACGCCACGATCGACATCGCCGCGCCGGAACCGGCATGGTCCTCGACAAAAAACCGCCGATAAATCGTCAGGCTGACGACTTCGGTCGCGATACCCGGGCCGCCGGAGGTCAGAAGATAGACCTCGTTGAACACCTTGAAGGCGATGATCATGCGGAATGCAACCACGACAAACAGCGCCGGCATCAGCAGCGGGAGTGCCACGTGCCGGAAACGCTGCCACGCCCCGGCGCCGTCTATCCGTGCCGCTTCGAACACGTCGGCAGGCAGCGATTCCACCGCGGCGTAGAGCAAAAGGAAGCAGAACGGGGTCCAATGCCAGACATCGACGGCAATAACCGACCCGAGCGCCAGTTCCGGATTTCCGAGCCAGTCATGCGGCGGCACTCCCAGCAGGCCGAACGCCGCATTGATGACGCCGAAATCGGGATTGTACATGAGCGCCCAGATCGCGCCGATAACGATTCCGGGCAACAGGATCGGCAGCATGAAGGCCGTCGAGTAGAGGTCCTTGCCGCGCCTCACCCGGCCAAGCGCAAGCGCCAATGCGAGCCCCAGGCCGGCTTCGATACAAACCGCCACGATGGCGAAGATAAGGGTGTTTCTGATCGATGTGCGAAACAACGCATCATGCAGCAATGCTGTGAAGTTCGTCAGTCCGGCACTGCTCAGGACAGGCCTGGCGTTTCGCCATGTGACGTTGCTGACCGACAGCACGGCAAGTTCGACAAGCGGAAGCAGCGTGAGGCCGACCAACAGAACAAGGACCGGCGTCAGCGTCAGCCAGCGCCAGAACCGATCACTGCCCGCTCGTAGCCTCGCTGGGCGCCGCAGGCGACCGCGCTCAACCCCGATCGCGGCCGGGGCCGTGCTCATTCTTTCAGATCAGGCAGAATTCCGGTCTTGTAGCCGTCCTTCTGCAGGACGTCCTCCATGGCGTGGGCCGCCTGGTTCAGCGCCGAGGCAGGGGACAGCTCCCCTGCCAACGCCTGGTTGAGCTTGAGATCGAAGACAGCGGCAAGGCCGGGCGCATCCTTCGTGAAGAACGGTTGCCTTGCCTCCCTGAGCCCCGCCGCAAGCGCTTTCATCCAGCGAAAATGCGGATCGTCGGCGAGCTTCGAATTCAGCACGTCGCGACGCACGGGCGGCGAACCAGCCTCGGCGTAGTCGGTCTGCGCCTTGTCAGTCTGGAACCACGCGAGAAACGCCAGCGCAGCTTTCTGCTGCGACAGCGGCAGGTTATGCGGAATGCCGGCAAGCCAGTGACCGAGCGGCGGCGAGGATTTCTCGCCGGCCGCATGGGGTGGTTCAGCGTAGTCGATCTTCCCGACCACTGCCGATTTGTCCGGGTCGTCCATCTGCGATGCCGCCGCGACCGTGATCATCGCCTGGGCGGCGCGCCCGGTGACAAGGTCCTGTATGACTTCTGCCTGTGGCACGGCAGCCGGGTTCGGATGCCCGGCTTCCCGCGCCAAGGTGACGTAAAATTGCAATGCGGCCAGGGCACGGGGGCTGTTGAGCACGACCGCGAAGTCGCCCTGTTTCTGATCACGCAATATGTCCCCGCCGAAACCCCACAGATAGGGCAGGAAATCCCAGCCGACATTCAGGGTTCCGCGGTCGCCCCGCTGCACGAAGCCGTAGATGCGCGGCGGAGCGTTCAGGGCCTTCGCATTTGCCAAAAGTTGATCGAACGTCTCCGGCACCGGGAGGTGATGTAGCGCGTAGAGATCGCTGCGATAGTAGAGCACGGGCACGTTGGGATTGACTGGGACAGCCATCAGCTCTCCGCCGTCGCGCTCGCAACGCATCGACTTCGGATTCCAGAAGACGGTGTCGTTCGAACGTATAGACCTCCGGGTCCAATTGAAACTTCGGATCGATGGCTGCAAGCGGGGTGAGAAACCCGCCGGCATAAAACTCGATGAAGTTCTGTACCTGGAACACCAACAGGTCGTAGGGGCTCTGGCCGGATCGTACGGCTGCCCGTTCTTTTGCCAGCAATCCATCGAATGGGCTGACGTCCAAATGGACGGTGTTGCCGGTGGATTTTTGGTATTCGTCCACCAGCCGATGGAATCCGCCGAACCAAGGCGTTTGTGGAGCCGCTATTGTAATTGGCGGCTCCGCCGCCATCGCGACAGAGGACAGCAACCCAAGCAGCAGTCCGGCGAGTATCTTTCGCATGTTATTGTTTCCTCCCTTGGGCCGCCCATTGTCCGGTCGGTGCTAAACTACCGTTGTTAGACCAGCGGCGATGGCCGCGGCCGCGATCCGTCCGTGAAGCGGCTGTAGCGGAACGGCGCGGGATCCACGATCGGCGCGTCGCCGGTGACAATATCGGCCATCAACCGGCCGGCGCCCGGGCCGATCCCGAAGCCATGGCCCGTAAAGCCGGTGGCGATAAAGAAGCCCGGCAGTTTGTCCACGCCCGAGATCACCGGCACGCCGTCCGGCGTCGCATCGATCACGCCGCCCCAGGTCTCCGCCACCTTCATGTTGCGGAACGCGGGGAACGCCGCGGCGGCGTTGTCCCGCGCCTGTTTCAGGATTGGTTCATGCGGCTCGGGGTCGAGCACACGCACTTTTTCGAAGGGTGTGGTCTGGTCCAGCGCCCATTTGCGCGGCATCCGCCATTCTTCGATGAACCTCCGGCCGACCCGCAGCCGCAACTGGCGCCATTGCAGTTGCAGCGAGGGCAGGAAATCGCGAAAGAACACGAACGCGTCCGGCGTGATGTTCGAACAGGTTGTTGCTCCAACTGGCGACATTGTAGCCGCCGTCCAGCCGCTTGCGCACGCCGAAACCCTGGCCGCTGACGGATGTTTCCGGGCCGCCATCCAGCTTTTCGGTGCGCATCACCGAGGAGATCACCTTGAGCTGCGGCAGACGCAGGTCGAGATTGCCGCAAAACAGGCGCGACCACACCCCGCCGGCGAGGACGACGTTCTCACAGGCAATGCGGCCTTTCTCCGTGACCACGCCGGCCACGCGCCCACCCTGCGTTTCGATCCCGCGCACCGCGCAATTGGTGATGACGGCGGCACCCGCTCGTCGCGCCGCCTCGGCGATGGCCGGCGCGGCCTTCTGCGGCTCGGCGCGGCCGTCGCTGGGCGTGTAAAGTCCCCCCAGCCACTGGCCGGTAAGCCCGGGCAGCACATCGGTCAGCTCGCCCCGGCTCAGCATGCGCGTGTCGAGTTGATAAGGCCGCGCCACCTGCTCCAGCCAGGCCTCGCGCTTGGCGACATCCGCCTTCGTCTTGCACAGATAAACGATGCCGCAGCGGCGGAAGCCGGTCTCCGCTTCTGTCAGCGTGTTCATTTCGCCCCACAGGCGCACGGCCTCGATCGCCAGTGCCGCCTCGCGCGGGTCGCGCCCCATCTTCCGGCACCAGCCCCAGTTCCGGCTCGACTGCTCGCCGGCGATATGGCCTTTCTCGCAGAGCGCGACGGGGATGCCTTTGCGCGCGAGGAACAGCGCCGTGCTCGTGCCGATGATGCCGCCGCCGATCACAACGACGTTGGTGCGGTCGGGCAGTGCTTCATCGGACCGGACAGGATCGACTCGCGGCGCCATCTGTTGTCTCCCTGGGCTGACGGTGCATCACAGCGCCGCTGCCCGTCTGCCGCAAGACGAGCAGGAAGCAAGGAGGAGCAGGATCATGGCCGAGGACACGCATCGGATCGCATCGCGGCGCATCATTATGCGGGCCGGACTTGGCGCGCTCGCCGCCGGCACGCTGCGATCTGCCTTCGCCCAGGCGCCGAAAGTGCCGCAGAGCGCTGTGATGTATCAGGACCATCCGAAGGATGGGCACAAATGCAGCGACTGCCTGCATTTCCAGCCGCCCAATGCCTGCGCGGTGGTCGCCGGTACGATCAGCCCGGATGGCTGGTGCGGCGTCTGGACAGCCAAGACGCCGGCCTGAACCCGGCGGGGTCTTGAGGGGGGCAGCCGCACGTGACCACATTCGCGCGGCCGAGCCGAAGGACCCAGCGTGTCCCGACCCAGACTGCGCGATCTTGGTATCGTCACCGGCACGGTGCCGCCCGGGCCGTGCAACGCGATCACCGATGTGGCCGGCGTGCGCGTCGGCCTTTGCACGCTGATCGAGGACGATCCGCATGTGATCCGCACCGGCGTCACAGCAATCTGGCCGCGCCCGGATGTCTGGACCGACGCGGTGTTCGCCGGTACGCATTCGTTCAACGGCAACGGCGAGATGACGGGGCTGCCGTGGATTGCCGAGCAGGGGCTGGTCGGCGCGCCGATCTGCATCACCAACACCTATTCGGTCGGCGTGGTGCGCGATGCGGTTTGTGCACTGGCGGTGCGCGGGGGGGCACCGCAGTCGTTTCATCTGCCCGTGGTCGCCGAAACCTATGATGGCTGGCTGAGCGACTGCGCGCGATTTCCGGTGACGGCGGAGCATGCCTTCGCTGGGCTGGACGGCGCCAGGTCCGGCCCGGTGCCGGAGGGCAATGTCGGCGGCGGCACGGGTATGATCTGCCACGAGTTCAAGGGCGGCACTGGTACCGCGTCGCGGGTCGCGCGGGTGGGCGGCGAGGCGTTCACCGTCGGCGCCCTGGTGCAGGCGAATTACGGCGCGCGCGAGCTGCTGCGGGTCGATGGCGTGCCGGTCGGGCGCGAGATCGGGCGCGATGTCGTCCCGTCGCCGCGGCCGCCGGTGGGCGAAACGGGTTCGATCATCGTTATATTGGCCACGGATGCACCGCTGCTGCCGATCCAGTGCCAGCGGCTGGCTCGGCGTGCGACGACCGGGTTGGCCTGGGTCGGCGGTATCGGCGCGAACGGCAGTGGTGACATCTTCCTGGCGTTTGCCACCGGCAATCATGTGCCGCATGGCGAGCCGGTCAGCGCCGTACGCATGCTGTCGCCGGACGGCATGACACCGCTGTTCCAGGCCGCTGCGGAGGCGACCGAGGAGGCGATCCTGAATGCGCTGACCGCGGCCGAGACGATGACCGGACTGCAAGGCCATACCGCCCATGCTTTGCCGCTCGATCGGCTGCTCGAGGTGATGCGGTGCTATCGGTCCGGGCGGAGTTGACCGCATGCCGAAGAAGATCCGCCTCAATGCATTCGATATGAACTGCATCGTGCATCAATCGCCGGGATTGTGGACGCATCCGCGTGATCGCGCCGATACCTACAACACGCTCGGCTACTGGACAGACCTCGCGCGCACGCTGGAGCGGGGGAAGTTCGACGGGCTCTTTCTGGCCGATGTGCTGGGCATTTACGACGTGTATCGCGGCTCCCCGGACGCGGCGCTGGAAGGTGCGGTGCAGGTGCCGGTCAACGATCCGTTGCTGCTGATCCCGGCGATGGCGATGGCGACCGAGCATCTGGGCTTCGGCGTCACCTGCACGCTTTCCTACGAGCATCCCTATCCGTTCGCGCGGCGGATGAGCACGCTGGACCACCTGACCCAGGGACGGATCGGGTGGAACATCGTGACCGGCTACCTCAACAGCGCCGCGAAAGGCATGGGGATGCCGAAGCAGGAGGGTCACGATACCCGTTACGAGATCGCCGAAGACTACATGCAGGTGGTCTATAAGCTGTGGGAGGGGAGCTGGGAGGATGGCGCGGTGCTGCGTGACCGTGCGACCGGGCGCTTCGCCGATCCCGCAAGGGTGCACCGCGTCGAGCATGATGGACCCTATTTCCGGCTGTCCGCGATCCATCTGTGCGAGCCGTCGCCGCAACGTACGCCGGTGCTGTATCAGGCGGGCGCATCCTCGCGCGGGCGGCAGTTCGCCGCCCAGCATGCCGAATGCGTGTTCATCAATGGGCCGTCGAAGCGGGTGATCGCACCGATTGTCGCCGACCTGCGGCGGCGCACCGCGGCGGTCGGGCGCGATCCGGCCGAGTTGATCATTTTCGTGATGATGACAGTCGTTACCGATGCGACTGCTGCGCGAGCGGCCGATAAGCTCGCCGAGTACCGGCGCTATGCCAGCGAGGAGGGCGGCCTCGTGCTGATGTCCGGCTGGACCGACGTTGATTTCTCCAAGCTGCCGATGGACGAGGTGGTGCGCTTCGGCCAGCGGGACGCGCAGACGTCGGCGCTGGAGGCCTTCACCATCGCCGACCCGACCCGCACCTGGACGGTGCGCGAGATCGCCGCCCATACCGCGATCGGCGGCCGCAGCCCGTTGGTGGTGGGATCAGCCGCCGAAGTCGCCGAGGAGCTGATTGCCTGGGTGGATGAGACGGACGTGGACGGCTTCAACCTCGCTTATGCTGTGACGCCTGAGACCTTCACCGATATGGTCGATCTAGTGGTGCCGGAGCTGCAGGCTCGCGGCCGGTACAAACGGGACTATGCGCCCGGCACGCTGCGGGAGAAACTTTATGGCCCTGGTCGCCGTCGGCTGCCCAACAGCCACCCGGCAGCGCAATTCCGTCCCAAAGGATAAGATCATGAACGCCGAACAACTCCGTGCACTGCAGGCGCCGATCAAAGCGCGTTACCGCGAAATGCCCGAGGCGGCGCTTGTGCCGACGCGTGCCGAATGCCGGGTCGATACGGATGATATCGCCTGCCACGTCACGTCCTGGGACGGCGAAACCCGCGCCGGGCTGCACAAAGCGACCGGCGGATCGGGCGATCTGGCCTGCTCCGCCGACATGCTGCTGGAGGCGCTGGTCGCCTGTGCCGGCGTCACCTTGCGGGCGGTCGCGACCGCGATGGGGATCACCCTGCGGAGCGGACGGGTGATCGCGGAGGGACATTGGGACGCCCGGGGCACGCTAGGCCTTGATCGCACTGTACCTGTCGGCTTGACGGACATAGCACTGCGCTTCGAGCTGGACACGGATGCCGAACCCGACAAGCTGAAGCGGCTGATCGATACCACCGAGCGGTACTGCGTGATTCTGCAGACCTTGAAATCACCGCCTGCCGTAACCGTCTCATCCCGATAGTGCGCCCGCCCGCGCGGGCGTCATTCCCGCTACTCGTCGCGATCACCGCCTGCGGCACGCTGGGAATGCATCTGATCATTCCCGCTCTCCCGGCGACCGCAACGGCGCTCGGGGTTTCCGCCGCCGCGGTGCAGTTGACGATCACGCTGTATCTGATCGGCCTGGCGGCCGGGCAGTTGCTGTATGGGCCGGCATCCGACCGTTTCGGCCGCCGGCCGGTGCTGCTGGCCGGCCTGTCACTGTTCACCGCGGCAGGGCTGGTCACCGCGCTGGCACCGAGCGCGGCGTCGCTGCTGGTCGCGCGCATTGTCCAGTCGATCGGGGGATGCAGCGGGCTGGTGCTCGGCCGCGCCATCGTGCGCGACGAGGCCGAGGGCGACCGGGCGGCGGCCCGGCTGGCGCTGTTGACACTGGTGATGTCGCTCGCGCCCGCCATCGCGCCGGTGATCGGCGGATACGCCACCGCATGGTTCGGCTGGCGCGCGGCCTTCGGCGTGTTGGCGATCGCCGGCGCCGTCACGACCGTGCTAGCGGCGTTGATGCTGCCGGAGACCAATGCACCCGTGCTGTCGCGTGGCCGCCTGCCGATGCTGATCGGCTATGTGCGGCTGCTGCGCTCTCGCGCCTTTTGCGGCTACGCGATCGGCGGAGCCTGTACCACGACTTCGTTTTATGCCTTCATGGCAGCCTCGCCGTTCATCTTCGAGGACCGCCTGCACCAGCCGACACAGCGCGTCGGCGTGTATTACCTGTTGCTGATGGTCGGGCTCGCGGCAGGTGGTTTCACGGCGAACCGGCTTGCCGGACGTCTTGCAGCGGCGCATGTTCTGCGGCTGGCGAACGGGATCGCGATCGCCGCCGCGCTCTGGTTCCTGCTCGCTTGGCTGGTCGGTCCGTTCACCGTGGCGACGGTGGTCGGATCAGTGGCGTTGTTCATGGCAGGCGCGGGCATCGCCAGCCCGTTCGCCCTGACCGGCGCAGTGTCGGTCAACCCGCTGGCGATCGGCGCCGCTTCGGGAATGTATGGTTTCGTGCAGATGCTCTTCGGCGCGTTCTGCACGGTGGTCGTCGAAACATCAGGCTCGGTACTGACGGTCGCGCTGGTGATGCTGGGGTCTGCGGTCACCGGTCAGGTAGCGCTGTCGATGGCGGTGCAGCAGGCGCGCTGATCAGCGGCAATGGACAGCGAGCCAGATCGTCGGCTCGTCCGGCGAGGTCCATTCAACGCGATGGCGGCAATGCGCCGGCAGCACTATGTAATCGCCGGCATGGAGTGTCCGCGGCGCCGGCTCGGTTTCAATCCGCACCACCGCCTGCCCGGAGACGAGCAGCACCCATTCGTCCCAGTCCTGGTCGAACCAGAACCCGGGTGGGCTCGCCTGGCCTGTGGAGACGATCCGCTCGATCCGGACCGTGGATGAGGCGAACAGCTCGTTGGTCTGCTCTTCGGGTCCGGCGGCGGCCAGGGCGGCCAGAAGATTCCCGCTCGTCGGCACGGGTTTGAACATTTGCGCCTCCGTCAGGCGGATGCATGGTGGTCACGCGAGGGAAGGAGACACGGCGTTGGGCATCGATTACGTCAAGCGGGACAGCGTGGCATACATCACGCTGAACAATCCGGATAAAGCCAACATTCTCGACAAACCGACCTCGGATGCGATCGCGGAGGCCTGGATCGATCTGTGGGAAGACCGCTCGATCCGCTGCGCCATCCTCACCGGTAGCGGCGACCGGCATTTCTGCGGCGGGCATAATCTGGCGCCGCGGCCCGACATCACCGAGGAGGAACGCGAGTATCTGCGCACGACGCGGATCTTCTGGCCGCTCGCCGGTACGGTGCATGGGCAGAAGACCGGTGTCGATGGCCGCATGGGTGATCACTATCCGCGCGTCTGGAAGCCGGTGATTGCGGCGGTGAATGGTTGGGCCGCTGGCGCAGGTTTGTATATCCTGTTGTCTTCCACCGATATCCGGATCGCCAGTGCCGAGCATGCACGCTTCAAGTTCTCTCTGCTCTCCCAGGGTTGGCTGGGCCATGGGCCTGGGGCAAGCCTGTTGGTCAAGCAGCTTCGCTATGTCGATGCGATGAAGATCCTGCTGACCGATGAGCCGTTCGATGCGCAGGAAGCATTGCGGGTGGGCCTGGTCAATGAAGTGGTGCCGCATGAGCGGCTGCTGGAGCGGGCAGAGCAGATCGCCCGCAAAGTCGTTGCCTTGCCGCCGGTAGCGGTGCGGATGATGAAAGAGTTCGTGGTGCGGTTCGGCAACCTGCCGGACGACCAAGCCTGGCACGTGCAGACGCTGATGAACTCGCTGTTGATTTAGGCAACAATGGATGGCGAAGAAGGAAGACGCGCGTTCAACGAGAAGCGGCCGCCAGATTTCACCGGCGCGTTGCGGCGGCGGGGCGAGGCGTGGGAGGAGCCGACCGGTGACGATGCGGCGCGTTTGGATGCGGCATATCGCAGCGGGGAGTTCTAGCCTACCCAAGCGTCCCGGATTGCCGGAGTTGGGCGATCTCCTCACGCGATAACCCCAGCACCTCGATCAGTACATCATCCGTATCGGCGCCCAACCCCGGTGCAGCGCCATTCTTGCGTCCGAAGCTCGCGCTCCATGGCAAACCGGGCAGTAGGCCCATGCCTTGGGCCTCCCAAAACTCCCGTGCGCGCAGGTGCTCACTGTTGACAAGATCCAGCGAGGTGGCGAGCGGTTCAGCGGCAATGCCGGCCGTCAGCAATGTCGCGGCGGCGCTCTCCGCACGTTGCGGGCGCGCCCATGCAGCAAGCACCTCTTTGATCGGTTTGCTCTCTTGCATGCGTCCAGCAAGGCAAAGCGGCGCAAACGGCGCGAGTGCAGGGATAATCCCGCACAAAGACCGCCACTCCGCCTCGCCCGTTACCGCGATACTGATCCACGCATCATCGCCAGCACAACGAAAGGCGCCGTGCGGCGCATAACGGCTCGAACCGTTGCCCGCCGGCTTCGGTGCCGCTCCGATCTGCGCCGCGAGCAACGGCTGCGCCATCGTCCACAGCATCGCCTCGATCATCGAGAAATCGATCCGCGCGACAGCACGGCCATTCCGCCGCTGCCATAGCGCGGCCGCGACGATGAAGGCCAGCATCAGCCCGCACATTGGATCGAGCCAGGCGAAACCGACGCGCGGCGGAACATCCGCATGGCGGTTCAACCCGGCGAACCCGGCATAGCATTGCAGCAGCGTGCCGTAAGCGACGGCACGGGCCTCCGGCCCCGTACGCCCAAGCCCCGAAGCCGAAACAAAAATCAGATCCGGGCTGACCGCACGCAGGGCTTCCGCACCAAGCCCGAGCCGATCCATTACGCCGGTGGCGAAATTCTCAATCAGCACATCGGATTTGGCCGCCAACGCCCGCGCGACCCGCACCCCCTCGGGCCGCTTAAGATCAAGCACGATGCCGCGCTTCGTCTGGCCGAGCACCGTGTGCAGCTCACTGGCTCGGCCGGGATCGCCGCGTCCGGGCGCCTCGACCTTGATCACCTCGGCGCCCATAGCCGCCAGATAGCGCGTCGTAGTGGGGCCGGCGATCACCCAACTGAAATCGAGAACGCGCACGCCGGACAATGGCAACGGTGCCGGCGGCACCGCACGGGTTGCTCGGCCGCCCTCATGCAAGGAAACACCGAACGGCGGCCCAGGCACCTTCGCCGCGCACCCGCCGATCTCGACCATGCGGTAGAATCCGCGATGCGCCAATTGCGGCGCATGCAGTAGCTCCGCCGGTTCGCACAGCGGGAAACTCGGCACACGCGCGCGCTGCGCCGTGTCCGCGATCCACTGCTTGTCGCGCGCTCGGCTCCAGTCCGACATCAACGCATGCAGCGCGTCCCAGTTGGCGACGCGGGCCTCTTTGCAGGCGAAACGCGGGTCATCGCCCCACGCCGGTGATCCCATAACTTGCAACCAAGCCGCCCATTGCCGCTCCTCGCGCGGCGAGATCGCGACATAACCATCACGCGCCGGCAAAATGCAGACGGTGGCGCCGTTGCCGTCCGCCACCCGCGCCCGCGATCCGCTTTTGCCCAACAAACCGGCGCGTGCCAGTTCGGTCATCGCGAGAGTCGCCAGCGCTTCCTGTATGGAAATGTCGATCACCGCCCCCGGTGTGGCGCCAAACGCTGCATGCATGCCGGCGCAGGCCGCTGCGATCCCACCAATGAAGGCGGATTGCTCGCCGACCGGGCGGATCGGCGGTTCGCCCAGGTCATCCACCTGTCCTGTAAGCAACCGGGCGATGCCGCTGGCGAACATCGATGTCAGGTCGGTCGCCGCCACGTTGGCGTGCGGACCGGTCTGGCCGAAGGGTGAGAGAAGCACGATCGCAGCCCGAGCATTGGCAGCCCGAAGACTCTCGGCGTCGTGGCGCCGCGCGCGGAGTTCGGCAGGTCGGCCTTCGGCAACAATGAGATCGGCCGCAGCTAGCCCCGCATCAATCGCCGTCACGCATGACTTGCTATGGTTGAGATGAACAGCGAGCGGCGTCGAATTATCCACATCGCGACAGGCGACTGTGGCGCCGACATCGGCAAGCAAACGCCCGCAAACAGCGGTGGCAAGACCCGGCCCGAGCTGGACGACCTTGAAGCCCGCCAGTATGGGCATCAGGTGGTCAGGCGGTAAACACGCGCCGCCGTTCCACGGTACAGGGCCGCTTTTTCCGCCGCCGACGCATCAGCGGTGATGCGCTTGAACGCATTCCACAGCTCGGTATAGCCGCAGGACTGTTTGTCCGGAGGAAAATTGCTCTCGAACATACAGCGATCGACGCCGAAAGCTTCGATGCACGGCTCGATATACTGGCGCCACGCGGCGGCAAGCTCCTCGGAGGTGGGCGGAACCTCGCGTTCGTGGAAGTCGAAACCGAATGATGTCATGCCGATTCCGCCCAGCTTGACGGTCACGTTCGGGCACTTGGCCAATTCGGCGATATCCTTGCGCCAGCCGGCAAGAATCTCTTGCCGCTGCCCGGCATAGGGGCCCACGCCGAGCACGCCGCCGACATGATTGAGGATGATGGTCGTATCCGGAAACGCCCGGGCAAGATCGATGGCATCAGTGAGTTGCGGATGATACTGCCATGACTCGAAACTCAGGCCGAGTGGAGCAAGCTTGGCAAACCCTTCGCGAAACCCCTTGTCGCCGGTCAGATGTGGCGGCACGGGGCGAGTGAGGAACCGCGCGATCGCCTCGCTGGCGTCCCAGGTCACGCCATGGCGGATGCCGCGAAAACGTCCGCCGGCGACGGCGATTTGCGCCTCCAGCACCTCGCGCACACGCGCCCCCAACCTGAGGTCGGCATGGCCGATGATCGCCTCGGCGACGCGGCACGGACCGTAAATGCCGGACGCACTCATCGCGGCGATGCCGTTGACGAACTCGACCTCGCCGACGGGCGCCATCTCGCGCGGACCATCCTTGCGGTACATCGCATGGCACTCGACGAAGATGGTCGCGATGATCCTGTGCCCGCCGTCGATATCCGCGAGCAACTCGTCCAGCAGGTAATGACCCCGCTGCGGCGTGTCCCAGAAATGATGATGCGGGTCGATGATCGGCAGCTCGGGTTCCAACGCCATTTCGCTGGGGCGTTTCGCCAGCCAGGTTTTCAGCTCGGAGTTGTTCCGGTGCATCAGGCCGTGATATGTGCCTTTTGCGTCCCCTGTTTGGGCCATTTCCGTCCTCCCTCGATGGAGGGGCAGTCTGCCGCGGTCGTGGCAGCATCTCAATCGGCGCTCACCGCGGCAGCGAGATTCAACCGTCCGTGAGGACAGCGCAATTTTAGGGTATGGTTAACCATACTGGTGCGTTCTGCTGCGACCTCAGCTTCCGTCGGAGAACAGGAATGACGCCATCCCCAGCTCAGATATCGCCCGTTCTGCCGCTTGATCTCGCCCTCCTACAAACCAGGTTGGCCGCGTTCGGTTGCAGTTATGATAACGAAACGATCATCACGCCGGAACTCGATCGCGGCTACATCATCCTTCCGGCGTCGGGCGATGATGCTGATGGCCCGACTTTCGCGATATGGCCCACCGGCTCGTCGTTCCAGGTCGATGAACTGCGTTGGGACGTCTATCGCACCATCGCTTGCTGCCTGACCTTCGCCGACGTCCTGGTCGAGATCGGTCGCCGGCTGGACCTTCACAGCACAGCGCGGCCTCCGTCGCCGACCGTGCGCGCGCCCGCCCGTGCCGGTGTTGCCTCCTGTACCAGCAGCGTCAACAGGCCACTCAACAGCAGCGCACCGGCAAGCGTCAGGTATGACAAGTCCGGCCCGCCAGTTGCGGCGTTCATCCAGCCCACCGCGTAGGACCCGACGAAGGACCCCAGCGCCCCGCAACTGTTGATCAGCGCGATGGCGCCTCCGGCGACGTTACGCGGCAGCGTTTCGGGGATCCAGGCGAAGAACGGTCCGTAGGGCGCGTACATCGCCCCGCCGGCCAGCACGAGGAGTACGAAGCCCGGCCAGAAGCTCGCGCGCCCCAATAGGAAGGACCCGAGGAACGCGAGCGCCGCAACCACCAGGAACGGCCAGACGAACATCCGTCGCCAGCCCGACCGGTCAGACAGGGTGGAGACCGTGATCATCAGCAGGGTGGCCAACAAATAAGGGGCCGCGGAGAGCCAGCCGATCTCGACAATGCCGATGGCGCGACCTGTCTTCAGCATCGAAGGCAGCCAGATGACGAAGCCGTACACCCCGACACTCCAACAGAAATATTGCGCCGCGAGCACGATCACGAGCGGGGTACGGAACGCCGCGGCATAGTTGCGCACCGGCTTCAGTGCGCTCTGTTCTTCCGCGAGCTGCGTCTCGATGGAAATGCGTTCATTCGCGGCGAGCCAGCCCGCCTGCGCCGGCGTGTCCTGAACCAGCCGCCACCAGAAGAACGCCCAGACGATCGCCGGTACACCCTCGGCGATGAACATGCCGCGCCAGCCGATCGCGCGTACCAGATAGCCGGAGACGATCGACATCCACAGGACAGTGACCGGGTTGCCGAGGATCAGGAAGGCGTTGGCGCGCGAGCGCTCCGGCTTGGTGAACCAGTGGCTCAGGAAGATGAGCATCCCCGGCAACACAACGCTTTCAGCGATGCCGAGCAGGAAGCGATCCAAATACAACAGGTGGATGTCGCGGATCACGCCGGTGAGTGAGGCCAGCACGCCCCACAGCAGCAGGCTCCAGAAGATCAGCCGCTTCGCGCTGCGGGATTCCGCGTACCACGCGCCAGGGATCTGGAACAGGAAATAGCCGAGAAAGAACAGCGCACCCAGCAGCGCATCCTGCTCGCCGGTGATGCCGAGATCCTTGCCCAGCCCGGCCGCCGAGCCGATGCTGTAATTGGCCCGATCGACATAGGCCAGGCTGTAGGTGACGAATGCGATCGGAACCAACCGGGCCCATCGGCTGCTGCCCAACCTGGCGTTCGGCATTGGACGCTCCCGCTTTTCGCCGTCTGGACATTGGCGGGGGGTGCTGGCAGCGGAAGGCAATTCTGCGCAAGGGGGGCGGCATGAAGCCGGAGATCCTGCTGATCGAACCGATGATGCCGGAGGTCGAGGCGCGGTTGGACGCGGCCTATCAGGTCCACCGGTGGTTCCAGGAGACCGACCGGGCCGCGCTGGTCGCGCGGGTCGGTCCCCGCATCCGGGGGATCGTCACCGGGGGCGGCTCGGGGGCCAGCAACGAGCTGGTGGATGCACTGCCGAAGCTGGAGATCATCGCCATCAACGGTATCGGCACCGATGCGGTCGATCTGGAGCACGCGAAGGCGCGGGGCGTCCGGGTGACCACCACGCCGGATGTGCTGACCGACGATGTTGCGGATATGGCGATCGCTCTGATGCTGGCAGTGGCGCGGCGGATCTGCCCGGGCGACCGCTTCGTGCGGGAGGGGCGCTGGCCGACGGGGCACGTTCCGCTGGGCCGAAAAGTCAGCGCCAAGCGGCTCGGCGTTATCGGGATGGGCCGGGTTGGCCGGGCGATCGCGCGTCGCGCCGAGGGCTTCGGAATGTCGGTCGCCTATACCGATCTACGGCCAATGGACGGGGTGACATACCGCCATTACCCAGTGCTGACCGATCTGGCGCTAGAGTCCGATTTCCTCGTGGTCGCCGCCTCCGGTGGGCCGGGCTCCCGTGGGATCGTGAACGCCGCGGTGCTGGAGGCGCTCGGACCGGAGGGCGTGCTGATCAACGTGGCGCGCGGCAGCGTGGTGGATGAACCGGCTTTGGTGGCGGCTCTGTCTGGCGCGCGGCTAGGGGGCGCCGGGCTGGACGTGTTCGCCCATGAGCCCGGGGTGCCGCCGGCGCTATGGGGGATGGAAAACGTTGTGCTGGCCCCGCATCAGGCGAGTGCCACGATCGAGACGCGCCAAGCCATGGCAGGCCTCGTGCTGCGCAACCTGGAGGCACAGTTCGCCGGGCACGAGCCGCCGACCGGCGTCGTCTGACCATGCTGGGGTTGCGGAAGGAAAAAAGAATGGCGCGCCGAGTGATCGGCGCGCCAAGTTAAGACGTCGGGAGGAAACGCCTGGCAGGCGTGCGGCATGGTATGGCACATCACGGGCCCGTGACGCAACTATAAATTGTGGGCTGCCGATGTTTTTCTCGTCCCTCTCTCCGTTCTGCAAAGTAGGTTGAAAAAAGGCATCTTCTTCGGCAGTCTCGGCCGTCAGTGGAGGCGTCGCATGAAGTACCGGCTCTATCTTCTCGACGAGAACGCCCACTTTCGTGCGGGGGAGTCGTTTTCGGCCACGAGCGACATGGAAGCAGCCGATATAGCTGCCGCTGTCCATAGCGCCTGCGCCGACGTATTCGACGGCTACGAGCTGTGGCGCGGCGCGCACTGCGTCCTGCAGATCAGGAACGGCCTTGTGCCGGCTGGAAACGTCACTCTTTCGGATGTGGTGGCCGCACGACAGGAGAATGTCCTGGACCTTGAGGAAAGGCTGCAGCGGACCTTCGCTTGCGTTTCCGCGAGCAGAACGTTGCTCGCAGCTACCGACGGCTTGCGCAGACGCCAGGGATGCGGCGTTTGAAAAGGAGTCCACACGGAGGACCGCGGAGGCGCTAAATCACCGCAGTCCTTCGATTGCCGAACCGATCTCGCGGCTCTCGTGGCCTCAGTCGCCCTCCGTGTGAACCCTTTCCGATAGTGGATCGGTCAAGGGGGCCTGCCATCATCCTCTGCCACCATCAGGATGTCCGCGACCCTCACCTCACCTGATCCCTTCCGGATCAGCACCGGGTTCAGATCACACGCGGCAATCGCGCCGCAATGCGCCGCGGCCAGCGCCGAGAAACGGACAAGCAAATCGGCCAATCCGGCAGGCTCCGTTGGGGGAAGCAGTTTGCGGTACCCGGCAATCCGCCGGCCCAGCCGAGTGCGGCCGATCATCTTAAGCGCCTCTCCAAGCGAGAGCGGACTGAGCCCGACCGACCGATCATCCTCCAGCTCCACCAACACGCCGCCCGTTCCGACTATGACCAAGGCCCCGAAGGGCGGAGCAGCGATGAATCCGATGGCCGCCTCCACACAGCCGGCCAACTCCTCCTGCAACTCAAAACCATCGATGCGCGCACCCGGGCGCGCATCGAGAACGCTGTGCCGCATCCGCTCCAGGGCCGCACGAAGCGCGCCTGTATTGGCAATGCCCAATGCGATGCCGCCCACTTCCGACCGGTGCGGCACGTCGGGCGAGGCGATTTTCGCTACCAGCGGAAAGCCAATCTGCTCGGCCGCGTCCACCGCCTCGGCAACCGAACCCACTAACGCCGACCGCACCAATGGAATGCCGTAAGCATCCAGAATTCGATGACAGAGGACGCTAGGCAGCACACCGCCGCTGGCGGCGATCTCCGCATCGAATGAGGCCGCCTGCGCAAGCTCAGGCGCCCAGCGCCAGCCCGCGGCGGGGGGCGTCCCCAGCATCCCCAGATTGCGCAGTGCAACGATTCCGGGCCGCAACCCGCGCAGCACCGCGACGCCATGATCCGCCATCGCCGCGACGATTTCGGGATGCGTGTTCTCCGCGGTCGGCGAGACCATCACCAGCGGCTTGTCGCTCTCCGCGGCATGGCGGCCGTAGGAGAGGATTCGCGGCGTGTAATTGCCGCGCATGGTCGGCGTCAGCGTCGCCTGGCAGTCCTGGATCACCAGAAGCTGGTCAACCTCCGGGTCCTCCAGAATCGCCGCGATCGCCGTATCGTCCTGCTGCACCGTGTGGTTCGGGGTCGCGCCGAGATCCAGCGGGTTGACCCCGGCCGCGCCCGGCAGAGCCGTGCGGATGCGCTCTTCCGTCGCCGGGCTCCATTGGGCGAGGGTCAGACCCTGATCGGCGGCAATATCGCAGGCGAGCGCGGTCTCGCCACCGGAGATGCCGATGATGCCGACGCGCCCGCCCCGCGGCCGGGCGCGACAGGCGGCGAAGCATTCGACGGTGGCAATCAGCTCGTCGTAATCGCGCGCTGTCGGGATGCCGCAGGCGGCAAAGAAGCAGTCATACGCATCGCTCGGGCTGATCAGGGCGCCGGTATGCGCCTTGACCGCAGCGGCGCCGACCTCCGAGCGGCCGACTTTCAGCACGACCAGCGACTTGCCGGCCGCGCGGATGCGCGATGCGGCCGCGGCGAAAGCGGCGGGGTCCTTGATGGATTCCAGCACCACGCCGATCACCGTCGTGGCATCATCTGCCGCGAGCCAGCGCATATAATCCGGCGCGGTCACCTGCCATTCGCTGCCCATGGTGACGACCTTCGACAGGCCCGCCGCCGTGGAGTTCATCAGCGAGATCGCCGCCGAGCCGGACTGCGCGATCAGTGCAACGCGCCCCGGCGTGACTTTGTCGGTGACGGTGGACGGATAGAGCCGCAACGGATCAGTGAGGTTGATCAGGCCCATGCAGTTGGGGCCGTGGACCACCATCGTGCTCGCCGCGGCCAGCCGGCGGTATGCCGCTTCATCCTCCGGCGAAAAGCCGTTGGAGAACACGACCGCGGAGCGTACTCCGGCCTGGTCCAGCTCGACAAGCACACCCGGCACAGCGGAGGCGGGGATCGCCACCACCGCCGTATCGGTCCCCGCCGGCAACCGGCTGATGGCGCTCACCGCCGCCAGTCCGTCGATTTCCGGCGCCGTGGGATGCACAGGAATAATCTGCCCGGGATAACCCACCAGGCGTAGGTTGCGGATGACACCATTGCCCTGGGTCTGCCGAGTGGCCGAGGCGCCGATGACCGCGACCGTCTTCGGCCGCAGCAGCGGTTCCACATTGCGCTGAGGGCTCACGGAAACCCCTGCTACTGGCCGCTCTTCACCCAGGCTTCCGCCCAGTTCGGATGCTCGTTGAAGGCGATGTCGAATTGCTTGTCGAGATTGGCGAAGCGGGTGGAAACGGCGTTGAAGGTCGGCGCGTTTGTCAGCGTGATCTCGTTCAGGTCGCGCGCGACGATCTCCTCGTATTGTTTATACAGCGCGCGGCGCTGGTCCTCCGGCGCGGCGGTCGCAGCCGCGGCGATGCGGTCGAGCTCCGGGTTACAATAGCCAGTCGGGTTGGTGTAGGGGACGCCGCCGGGGTTGCAAACAAAACTGCGATCGACGCCCAGCGTGGGATCGGACCGCCCGGTGAGCGACACCAGCGAAATGTCGAAGTCGTGCTGGTGGTACACCTTGTTCAGCCAGATCTGAGCATCGAGCCCGGTCAGCCGCACATCGACGCCGATCTGCTGCCACTGTGCCGCAATGCTCTTGGCGACGGCATCGAAGGGCGGCACCGCCTGATAGGTCAGCTCGACCGAGAAGCGCTTGCCGTCCTTCAGCGGGAAACCGGCCTCGTCCAGCAGCTTGCCGGCGCGGACGGGATCGTAGGGATACATGGTGTTGTAGTTGACGGACGGATCATAGAGTTCCGTGAACTGCACCGGGATCGCGCTGACCGCCGGGAAAGCGAGGCCGCGATAAGCATCCGCGCTGATCCGCTTGCGGTCGGTCGCCAGGAACAGCGCCTGCCGCCCGCGCACATCGCTCATCGGCTGCCGTCGGAGGTTGAAGTCGAGCGAGGAGCGCTCCGGCGCGTTCATGGTGATCTTCACCACCTTGAACCGCCCGTTCTTGGATGCTTGCTGCGCCTGCTCGACCTGGCTGAAATCGGAGAACTGCATCCAGTCCGCCTCGCCCTGGATGATGGCATCGAGCTGCTGTTGCGGACTGGGTGTCAGCGCCACCAGCACGCGGTTCAGATAGGGTTTCGGCTGGTCCCAGTAATAGGGATTGCGCACGAAGGTCAGCGACCGCCCCGGCTCCCATGACTCCAGCTTGAACGGGCCGAGGCCGATCGGCTTGCGGTTCGCCGGATTGCTGGTGACGTCGGTGCCGGCATAGATGTGCTCCGGCATCAACTGAAAATTCTCCTTGTCGAACAGGTCGAGCGCCGCAGTGATCGGCTGTTTCAGCGTGACCACGACAGTCGCGTCATCGGGCGTGCTCACCGTCTCGATCAACGGCGCGAGCTTCGACAGGTAGGTGTTCAGCTTGCTGAATGTGTTCAGCGTGAAAGCGACGTCCTTCGAAGTGAAGGGCTGACCGTCGGACCATTTCACGCCCTGGCGCAGCTTGAACGTGTAGGTCTTGCCGTCGGGCGAGATCGTCCAGCTCGTTGCCAGATGCGGGATGCGGTTGCCCTTGGCGTCGCGCGCCATCAACCCGTCTGCCCACACATCGGCCATGTAGAGCGCTGGGGAAAGCGAGGTCAGTTCGGTGTTCAGCACCGCCATGCCGGTCGCATCCAGGGTCATCACCACGTCGCCGCCGCGTTTGGGAGTCATGTCCTGGGCATGAACAGGGTCCACGGCCGACAGCAGTAGGGCCAGCAACACCGCGCCGTGGCGCACGGGGTAGAATCGCATCATGGGGTCCTTTCGTTTGGGCCGCTGGCGTCTTGCATCAGCAGGGGTTCGTCTTCGGGTTCGGGCGGTTCCACGTCGGGGGGGCGCGGCCTGTCGGGATCATTCAAGCGGGCGAGATGCGGGTCCGGGACGAGCTTCGCCGCAAGCAGCGCCTTCGTATAGGAATGGCGTGGCTCCGCCAGCACCCGCGGGCCGATTTCTACGATACGCCCGCGATGCATCACCGCCACGCGGTCGGCGATCGACTCGACGGCGCTCAGATCGTGGCTGATGATCACGAAGCCGACGCCGGTGCGTTGCCGCAGGTCCGCCATCAGCTCCAACAGTTGCGTCTGCACCGAGATATCGAGGCTGGAGAGCGGTTCGTCAGCGATGATGAGGCGAGGCCGCAGCACCATGGCACGGGCGACTGCGACGCGCTGCTGCTGACCCCCGGAAAGCTGGTGCGGATAGCGTGCCATGAAGGTGACCGGCAGCCCGACCGCTTCCAACTGCGCGGCGACGATATCCGGCGCCGTCGCGCGCGTTGCCAGGCCGTGCCGCCGGATAATGTGCCCAAGGATGCGTTCGACCCGCATGCGAGGATTGAGAGAAGCAGCGGGATCCTGAAAGACTGCCTGCACGTCACGCCGATAGGCGCGCCGCCGGGTGTAGGACAGCCGTGGGATCGGCGTCCCGCGATACGCGATGGTGCCGGCATCGGGTTGCGCCAGCGCCAGCAGCAGCCTGGCGAGGGTGGATTTACCGGAACCGGACTCGCCGACAATCCCCAGCATCTCGCCCTCATTCACGTCGAGATCGACGTTATCGACGGCGCGCACGACCTGGCGTCCCCACCCGCCGCCCCCGCGCGAGATAAAAGTTTGCGCCACGCCGCGCACGGTGAGAATCGGACCGCTCATGCAGCGCGCCTCGCCGAGGCGTGACGGCGCCGGCTCAGCGCCACGAGGTCGGCGGTGTAGGGATGGCGCGGCGCATCGAAGAGGGTGAAGACATTGGCCTCTTCGAGAATCCGGCCGCCATGCATCACATAGACGCGATCGCAGAGCTGCGCGACCACTCCCAGATCGTGTGTGATCAGCGCCAACGCCATTGCGCGGTCGCGATGCAGGCGGCGCAGCGTCTGCAACACCCTGAGCTGCACCGTGACATCCAGCGCCGAGGTCGGCTCGTCCGCAACCAACAGGCGGGGCGAGGACGCAAGCGCCACCGCGATCAGCACGCGCTGGCGCATGCCGCCGGAAAGCTCGTGCGGATAGCGGCGCACAATCGCCTCCGGATCGGGCAGCCCGACCTCATGCAAAAGCTGCTGCACCCGGCTGCGCGCCTCGGCGCGGCTGCCGGCATCAGGTAGCGCTTCCGCCACCTGTGCGCCGACGCGCCGCGTCGGGTTCAGATAACCCAGCGGGTCCTGGAACACGATTGAGAAGCTGCCGCTGCGACGAAGCCGGCGCAGCGCCGGCCGCGGCATCGCCGCGATGTCGGTGCCGTCGAAGACAACGCGGCCGGACAGGTCCGCCATGGCGACGTTTGGCAGTAATTGCACCATCGCGCGCGCCAGGGTGCTTTTGCCCGATCCTGACTCGCCCACGATGCCGACACATTCGCCGGGATTCACGACCAGGTCCACGCCATCCACCGCGCGCACCACAGCATCCCCGAGGCTGAGATGCACCTTCAGCGCCTCGACACGGAGTAGCGGCGCGCTCATGCCGGCAGGCCGGCGACGGCACGGCCGGCGCGCGGATCGATGACCTCGTTCAGCCCGTCCGCCAGCAGATTGAGGCCGATCACCGCGAGGCAAATGGCGAGGCCTGGAAACACGCTCATCCACCAGGCGGTCTCCAGGTAGTCCTGCGCCGTGAACAGAAGCTGGCCCCAGCTCACGATGTTGGCGTCCGACAGGCCGAGAAACCCCAGACCGGATTCGATCAGGATAGCGAGGCTTGCATCCAGCGCCACCTGGACGATCACCGGCGGCAGCGCGTTGGGCAGTATCTCGCGCAGCACGATGTGCCATCCCGGCATGTCGGCGACGATCGCCGCCGCGACGAACTCGCGCTGCCGTAGGTTTATGAACTGGCCATAGATCAGCCGCGCCTCCAGCGGCCAGATCGCCAGGGCCACCGCGGTGATCAGCAACCAGAAGCTCGACCCGAACAGCGCGATCGCAAACAGCACTACGACGATCACCGGCAGCGTCTGGAACAGCTCGGTGACGCGCATCAGCACCGCTTCGGTCGCGCCGCGCCGGTAGCCGGCAAGCATGCCGACCGTCCCGCCCACCAGCAGCGCCGCCAAAGCTGCGCAGATACCGATCGCCAGCGAGGCCCGGGTGCCGATCAGCACAAGGGAAAACATGTCGCGCCCGATATTGTCGGTGCCCATCGGGAAGGCCAGTGATGGCGGCAGCAGGCTGGCGCCGACCTGCTGGCGCGGGCTGAACGGCGCGATCCACGGATCGAGCAACGCCACAGCAGTACCAACAGCAGCATGATGGCGAGACCCGCCGAGCCGTAGCGCGTCGTGGCAAAGCGCCTGAGCAGGCCGGTCATCGTGCCGACCGAATGCGGGGATCGAGCAGGCCGTAGAGGATATCCACGAGCAGGTTCATGAGGATCACGGCCAGCGAGACGAACAACACGACACCGACCACCACCTGGTTGTCGCGGTTGCGGATCGCCTCGATCAGCAGCAGTCCGATGCCGGGCCAGGAGAACACGGTTTCGATCAGCACCGCCCCGCCCATCGCGACGCCGAATGCGTAACCCATGACGGTGACCACCGGCAGGCTGGAGTTGCGCAGCACGTGGCCGCGGATGATGGCGCCGCGCGACAGGCCCTTGGCGCGCGCGGTGACGATGTAGCCGGCGCCGAGCGTCTCGATCGTGCTGGCCCGCATTAGCCGGGCGACGCGGGTGGTCTCGTATACCGCGTAGGTGATCGCCGGCAGCGCGAGATAGCGGACGCGCTCCAACAGGAAACCAGCGGTGCCATGTGCGTGCGAGATAAGCGGCGCCATGCCCTGGGTCGGAAACCACCCGAGCCGCATGGCGAAAAGGATTACCAGCAACTGGCCGAGCCAGAAGCCGGGGATCGCGTAGCCGATCAGCGCCGCTGTGGTCCAGAACCGGTCCACATGCTGGTTGCGGCTGGTGGCCGAGAGCAGGCCGATGGCGATCCCGACCGGCACGCCGATGACGAAAGCCGCCGCTGCCAGCAGCAGCGTGCGCGGGGCGCGTTGCAGGATCAGGTTCATGACCGAGCTCCTGCTCCTGGAACGAATAGCCGAGATCGCCGTGCAGCAGGTTGCTGAAATACTGCCAGAGCCGCACGGGCAGCGGGTCGTCCAGGTGATAATGCGCGCACGATAGCGGCGCGAAACTCCGGCGGCACCGGGTATTGCCCGACGATCGCCTGTACCGGGATCGCCCGGGGTGAGTTGCAGCATGACAAAGACCAGCACGATCACCGCGACGATCATCGGGATCGCCTGCAGCAGCCGCGATGACCGCGTAGCGCGCCACGGCGTCAATCCCGATGCAGGAACCTGAGCGCGTTCTTGTAGAGCCATTTCTCCATGACGGTGTCTTTCAGCGGCAGCTCCTGGTATTCGCCGATCAACGTCTCGAACGGCACGCCGAAAATGCCGCGCGAGAGGCCCACCATGATCTTATCCTGCAGCAGCGTATTGCCGAACTGCAGGAACTGCTCCCACCCGGAACCCGGTGTCGCGAAGTGCTTGGGGCGATGCGCCGCGGTGTCGCAATAGAGATTCGGGTGCCGTCGCAGCAGCCCGACCATATCGCCGATCCATGGCCACCCCGCCAGTCCGGCGACGATTCGCAGCTCCGGGAAATCCATGGCGACGCAGTCGAGATGCCGCGGATGGCCGAGATCATAGGGCCGGTCGTTGGCGTAGTTCATCGAGGTATAGACGCGCACCGGCACGTCAAGCTCGACGCATTTCGCATACAGCGGATAATAGCGGCGGTCGCTCGCCGGGATCATGTTGTACAGCGCGACGACTCGCAGGCCGCCGATGCCATCCTCCCGCACCAGGCGTTCCAATTCCCGCACGCCGCGCATGCCATCGAGCGGGCTGATTGCGGCCAGCCCGACGAACCGGTCCGGATAGGCACGGCAGACGCGCCTGAGTGTGTCGTTCGAGGCGCCGACCACGCCGCATTCCACCCCGGCGCGATCCATATCGGCGATGAATTTCTGCATGCGTTCACCGGGAACTGCTTCCGGCTCCGGTTTGTATTGTTCGCTGCGGTTACGGAAGATGCGCTTGTAGTTGTCGAAACCGTAGCCTTCCGGGGGTTCGAGCCGGTCGGCGACCGGATTGCCGGGGCGGCCCTGGAGCATTTCGTGATATTCCGGATATTCTTCCCCACGCGGAAGGTTGCATTCCAGGTCGATCACTCTCGGCACGCCAGGTCTCCTTTAGCACCATCCGCTCGCTATTAGGGCGTGATCGCTTTTTTGGCCAGGGTGGTGCATGATGTCCTCGTCACGCAAGGTACGGGTGATGATGTCGCCTCGTTCTCCTGACCTCCAGTCTTTTTTGGTTGCGGCCGAGGCCGCGATCCGGGACGGCACCGATGCATCAGAGTCGGTGGCCGCTGCGGCGGGACGAATCTTTACGGCACTGCAAGTGCCTTCCGTCGAAGCCGGCCCGACCGAGCCGTGTCGACTGCCGGTCTGCAGTCATCTTGAAGCGGCCCTCGACAATGCGCGCCGTCATTCGGCCCCGGTCAGAGCGTTGGCAGATGCCTTTGCTGCCATAGAACCGCAGCTCAACTGGTCGGTTCGGGCGGACGCCGGGAACCATCCGCGCGGATTCTTGGACAGCCACGCCAATGCGACAATCGTCGGCCCAGACGGCATCGAGGTACGGCGCGACGTCAGGATCGGCGTAAGCCTCATGGCGCCACACACCACATACCCTGATCACCGCCATCCTCCCGAGGAGGTATACGTGGTGCTTTCGGGAGGCGAATGGCGCCAGGAGAGCAATCCGTGGCACGCACCAGGGATCGGCGGCTTGGTTTACAACCCTCCGAACATCGTGCACGCGATGCGTTCGATGGATCAACCGCTGCTGGCGTTCTGGTTCCTCTGGATCGCTGCCGTCAATCAGAAGAAAAACAGGCTAGACCTGTTGCAGCCGATCAGGGAGGACGAATGCGCAAATTCATGATCGCCCTCGCACTCGTGTTGGGCGGCACCGGGTCAGGGATGGTGCAAGCGGCGGAAGTAGCCGTCGTCAATCCGAGCCTGCCGACACAGCCTCCGCCAATCATAAGGCCTGCGACACCACCTCTGTCACCAGCATTCAAGCAAGAGCCGTTTCCGTTCACGATCCCTCCTCCGGCACAAGCGACGCCGCCGCGGGCGGCCACTTCACCACCACGAATCCGGACGATCGGAGGTGCTCCGTAAGCCGCGCCCCGGTGATCCTGGCCGCGAACCGTTCAGTGTCAGCGGCCGGGCGGTACATGACGCGGCCTTCGTCTGCCGCTACTGATAAGCTCTATCCATGCCGGCGCATGGTCGCTCGCGCCTTCCTCCCCGCGAATGTCCCGATCCACTCCCGCCCGCGCCAGCCTTGCCGTTGCCGGAGGATTAAGGAGCAGATGGTCCAGCCGCAGCCCCGCGTCGCGTGCCCAACGTTGCCGTTTGTAATCCCAGAATGTATACATCGGCTCTGACGGGTGCAGGAGCCGGATAGCGTCGGTCCACCCTTGTTCCAGCAATCGCCTGAAACAGGCACGTGACGCTGGCTGCACCAGCGCATCCTTAGCCCACGACTTCGTCGGGTAGATGTCGAACTCAGTTGGGACGACGTTGAAATCGCCCGCCAGTACGACGGGCGCTTCGGTCTCAAACAGCGTCGCGGCGTGCGCGATAAGCCGTTCGAACCACGCCAGCTTATAGGCGAATTTCGACCCCGGCTGCGGATTCCCGTTCGGCAGGTAAATGCAAGCGATCAGCGTGCCATTGACTGCCGCCTCGATATACCGGCTCTGCTTGTCGGTGGGATCGCCGGGCAGGCTGCGGCGCGTCAGGACCGGTTTCGTTCCCCGGGCGAGAATGGCGACCCCATTCCAAGATCGCTCGCCCTGCCAGACGGCGCTGTAGCCTGTCTCCAGCAGCGCCCTCTCAGGGAATTGCCTGTCCTCCGCTTTCAGCTCCTGCAGGCACGCCACGTCTGGCTTTGCGGCCCGCAACCACGCCAGGAGATTGGGCAGACGTCGGTTGACGTTGTTGATGTTAAAGGTTGCGATTTTCACGGCGACATCAGAATTTGCGGCGCTCGATTGCGTGATCGCGGCCCCGGTGCTGCAGCGGATCGCTAATTGCGCCGCAGCAAGTCGCGCAGGGCAGCGGCCGCCCGCACATGCTCCACCCCGAGGCCGCAGCAGCCCCCGAGCACCTGCGCGCCCGCCGCCACCCACTCCCGGCAGAACGACGTGTAGGTTTCGGGCGAGATGATATCGACGAAACGCCAGTCCGGCATCGCGAAATAGCCTGAGTCCGGGTAGGCCATCAGGGGCCCGGCAAAGTGGCGCCGCACCGCCGCGAGCGCATCGCCCACCACATCGGCCCCGGTGTGCATCACGCCGGCCACGTCCACGCCAGCAGGCGGGATCAGGGCGGCGATGTCGTCGAGCGGAACATCCTCGTGCCGGTTAAAACCGAGCACCGCGCCGCTGGCGCCGCGCCGGGCGCTGAGGCCGAACCAGACCGGCAAGCCGGTTGACAACGCCGCCTGCACCGCCAGCCGAGTGCGGGTGGGATGATACATCATCTCCAGTATAAGCAGTTCGGCACCGGCTGTCTTCAGTTCCTCCGCCAACTCGGCGAATGCCTCGGCTACCGCCGGCTCACCCGGCGTGCGCGCGGGATCCAGCGCGTCGGTCCCGGCTGCGACCGGAACCATGTGAGAGAACGAGCCGGCGATCACCACGTCCGGGTGTCCTTCGCGCGCTGCCAGCGCCGCCGCTACCGCGCGCGCCACGATCTCCCCGGAGCGGTCGGCCAGCCCCGCGTCTGTCAGCATCAGGCGGGAGGCGGCGAAGGTGTTGGCGGTGACGATCTCCGCGCCCGCGGCAATGTAGTCGGCGTGGATTTCGGTCAGCAGGCGGTCGTTGCCGAGCGTGGTCGGGCCGCACCAGGCCATCGGGTCCATCGGCGCACCGCGTTTCTGCAACTCCGTGCCGGTCGGCCCATCCAGCACCGCAACGGCACCGGAACGCAGCCTCAGCAACAAGCGTTGGTAAGCGGACACGGGACGAAAATCATCCTAAGTACGCACGATCTTGCGGGAGGCGACATCGACGCGCATTGGTTCGCGATGGCGCACCTCAGTAGAATCGGCCGCGATGATATCTGCATCGGGGCCGGCTCGGCAGCCTGCGAGCCGTCGCGCACGCGCCTCGGGCGCCTCCCTCGCGGGTACCGCTGTACCGAAATCCAGTGCATGATGCACATCCGTTTACGACAAGACGGACCGGCGAAATTCTGCAATAACTCCGAAACAGATATTCTGGAATTACATTGGACAAGTTGCTTGGGTCCACGATTATCCTTACTGCACATAGCCGTTGCTGTCAACATACTCATACCTGATGCTACCGTAGCCTGCTAGCGCCCCGGTGTCATTCACCTGCAAGGCGGTTGTCGTGCATAGCTCCCACACGTCGCGGGGCCGGCGCATCAGTAGCCTGGAGTCATGATGTTGAGCACGGCCATGACGAAGCTTTCTCCCTGGGATGCCAAAACCGGACTATCTTGCGCGAACGACACGGCGGGGGCGTCCAGCGCCGTCTGGCGTCCCCGGCGGGAGGGGATACCACAATCGCTGGTGTCAGCATAACATACTGAGATACCAAAGAAAACTGCCGAATTGTGGTGTAACGTTGACCATGTGACGCAGCGTTACACACGCTGGCTCTCTGTTGCCCTTCAGGTGCACCACAGGCGCCCGGCAGGGCGCTCGGCAGATCACCCGGTCCGACCGTGCCCAGGCACCCGCGGTGGGGGCGCTGGCGGGCGCTTCATCACCACGAACCCGGATCGCCTTAGGTGCTCTGCAAGGTGCTCCGCAGCGATGCGCACGGCGAGGCGTTCGGCGTCTCGGAGATGGCGCTTGCCGTCATGTTGCAGGCATAGGCTAGGCTCTGGGGAACCTCGTCGGGTGTGGCGGGCGTGAGGCGTTCCATGTCGTCGGGCATGGTGGGACGATAGGCTGCTGATGGGAACGTAGCAAGAACACGCTTCGCGTGTCCTCCTCCGATGATACGCGCATACTCTTTAACAGCCGATCAGGCGCAACCGCACCGTCTAATGGGCATTTTAAGCTCGCAATCACGGCGCCGTGTAGCCACGTGTCATGAGCCGGCGATATTGCGATCAGGCGCTGGCGACCGCGCCGTGGCCCACCTGGTTGCCGCCGGAGCGCACAAATGCCACATTATCGTATCTATCTCCTGGGAAGTCAGGACCACATCATCGCAGTGCGAGAAGCCGAGTGCCCCGACGACGACGCCGCGCTCGCGGAAGCCGCAGTCGTCATGGACGGCCACGCCGCCGCCGAGGTTTGGGAGCGGGGACGTCGGCGGTCAGGTGCTATCGCAGGTCCCCTAACCGGCATCCGGAGGCGCCCGCGCCCTAACTGTTGTCGTTGTCCGACTGCCCCGTCTCGCCCCGCTCGATCTCCGCTGCCTCGTGCTCGCATTGGTTTGCCAGGCCCAGTGCGGCTTCACCGGCGCGCTCGTCGTTGATCCGGGCGGCTAGTTCCCGAAGCTGAAGCGCCCGCTGGCGGAGACGCTCGGAGTCCATGTTGGCGACGTGCCGTATCGTTTGCCGGTGGTATAACGCGCGCTGCGGCTCCCGTTTCATCAACAAAGATGTATCGGGCTGCCCCCAAGGAAGCGCAAAGCGGCTCGACTATGTGTCGGCATCGGGAACGGAGCCATCTCGACGCTCAAGGGCATCCGCTTCCTGATCGTAGTCGCCCGCCAGCTCGAACGCTGCCGATCGCATCTGATCGTCGCTGATCTGGAACGCCAATAGCCGGAAATGGCTCGCCCAGTGTCTTAGTTGCTCAGAGTCCGTTGCGCGGTGCGTCTTGCCTTGAGCCATGCGGCCGGAACGCCGGAGCGGGGCTGTGTTTCGACCAAAGTAGCGTAACGAAAGGGCGAGTGTCCGGTCACACCAGCTCGCGCCATAGGCGACCAGCGGCCTGCGGGCCGGTTCCGGGTGCGACGGCTGCGGGCTCGGGTGGTTGCCGGGGCGCTAAGATGGCCGGGACGGCTAGCGCGGTCGCCTTCGGCTTGGGCCTGATCCGGCGCGGTGGGCGGGCGATGACGATATGCGGGTGACGAGTGAGCACGGCACCGAGATGGGGACGGAGCGACGCCGCCACCAGCCACAGAGCATCAGGGGGCGCGCAACAGACGCCACAGGGACAGGCCCAGCACCGCCACGGCGAGCACTATGAGCCCACAGGCGAGTATGACCACGATCACCGGCCCGGCCTGCCGAACGGCGAGGCGTAGTGTCGCCCACCGACGGCGCCGTCTCATCTGTCCGCTCGATGCGGTTAGGATCAGGCCCTTGGCGTGTTGTGTGTCTGGACAGGGCTCGCAATCGGAGGCGGTGGTGCCGTGCACGCCTTTACTCGCTGCTCTGCCTCGATGGCGTCATCGTCCCCCTTCAGGGTCGCCAGCTCCTCCCGATGGTCGCTCGTTGCAGTCAACCCGAGGAGAACCGGCCATAGGAACACCGATCCAACCACCATCGCAGTGTCAGCATTCGCATTCGACCGCTGAACGTTCGATACACGCGTAACCTCGCTCTGAACGCGCGCGTGTTCCTCTGTGAGCTGATCGCAGGTCCAGGTCCCATAGGTCGTCGGACTTACGTATTTCGCGTCTATGTTCTCAGGGCGTGGCGCACAGGCCCCGAGTAGCGCAGCAGCAGTCAAACAGCTTATGATTGCTTTCATAACTCAACACCTCCAGCGATCGATCTTATTACGAACCGTCGCCGTCATGGTATCGAAATCGACGGCAGAACATTCTTGTAGGCGCCATGAGCCCGGCCCGGGTCTCAGGAGGACCCGCTGCAAAGCCATACTCGGCCTTCTGGGAAACACCCCGGGGACCCCTCTCGGTCCCCTTCAGGGGTCCTGGGCAGGAATTTCAGGGCCGCCACCAGGTCGAAAGCCTGGGTCCGGGTTATTTAGTAACAACCGGCTTTAGCGGCTTCTGCGAACTGATCTCGGAGACCCCCGGTGGGGTCGATCGTCGCCTGGAGTCCCGTTTACTGGCCCGCGCGTCGTGTTGCATTCAACCGCAAAGCAAGCAGCAGACAGCGCGCAGCACACGGCATGAGCAGCAGCGGCGGGCGGCAACAGCAATGGCACGGTCGGGATGGTAATGGTCGGCTGCTGACGGGCCGCAGTGGTGGTCGGAGACGGCAGCCACGTCAGCGCCACAGCAGGACGCATCAGTTCACCCTGTCCGCCAGCGATCGGTCTGTGATCGGGGTGCGACAGGCGGGCTTGATGGGGTTGCTGCTGCCCGTCTCGCCATGCGCCAGCGACTCGACAGAGATTCCGTCTATGCATGTCAACCAACCGCACCCAGCCTGTATGAAACCCTCCGACGGTCGTTCATGGAGTTCATACAGATGGCTGAAGGTCGGTTCGTCGGTTACTACCGTGTGTCTACTCAACAGCAGGGCCGCTCAGGGCTTGGACTGGAGGCACAGCGCGAAGCAGTGCGTGCGTTCCTGAACGGCGGAAACTGGACGCTGCTGGCGGAGCACACCGAGGTCGAGAGCGGGAAGGTGGACAACCGGCCGGAACTGACCAAGGCGCTGCATGAGTGCCGCCTGACCGGAGCAACGCTGGTGATCGCCAAGCTAGATCGCCTGTCCAGGGATGCCGCTTTCCTGCTGTGGCTGGAGAAGAGCGGTGTCGAGTTCATCGCCGCCGATATGCCGAACGCCAACCGCCTTACGGTGCGGCTGATGTCGGTGATCGCCCAAGAGGAGCGGGAGATGATCTCAGTCCGCACGAAGGCTGCGCTGGCCGCTGTCCGGTCCCGTGGCATCAAGCTGGGTGGCTACCATCACACGCTCAGGGACGGGCGCCAGAACACCTGGAGGCCGAACGGCCAGCTTGGTGCTCAGGCCCTCCAGCAGCGGGCACAGGAGTATGCGGACAGAGTTGGGCCGATGGTTGCTGATCTACGCCAGCAAGGGCTGAGCCTACGGGAGATCGCCGCAGCCTTGACCACCAAGGGCATCAGAACGATGCGGGGCGGAGCCTGGACCGCGGACGCCGTCAAGCGCGTTCTGGACCGAAGGCAGGGTGCGATCGTCGTCAGCACAAGCCACGCCCAGCGCGAGTTGGGCCGCTGCGCCACGGTGGAGGCGGGCCCAGGGGTTACTGCACAAGCTGAGCCCTGAAGAGCGGGCCAAAGCCGACGCCCACGTGCCAGCCTGGGCAGCCGCGACTGATCTCGCGGGCCGGCCGACGTTGCTGCTAAGTCGTTTCGCGACCCGTTGTGCCGCAGGCACTTCTGAACACCCCCAAGGGCACTTTAGGGGGTGCCAGCGGCTTCCAGGGAGGAGGAGGCGCTATGAACCCCCTAGCCCGGAACCCCTCGGGGGCCTGTAGCGGGCCTGGAGAGGACCTACGGTTCACTCCAAGAACGCGTCACCAGGGCCGCCCCTCAGGAGGACTCATTGCCGAGTTTGTGGAGGCCTTCCAGGGGCTTGTAGCGCGTTCGGGCTAGGGGGTGGTAGCGGGGCGCTGGCGGGAGTTTGTAGCGGCCTCCTAGGGGCCCTAGCGTCGGTGTCTGTCAACGGGAGCCAGCAGGAGCGGTCAGCAACTGCGCCAGCAGGAGCGCGTCAGGCGCACGACAGGCGCCCCTTTGAGGTCCAATCAAGGTGAACTGTCGGGGGCTGACAGGGACCTGATGGGCGCTGAAGCCGGCTGTCGGGTGCTACCGCAAGGCGTTGCGTATCCGGATAGGATAGATACAGCGAGATCACCGGAGACCCCAGCTTGCAGTAGGGCTCCGGCGTAGCGTGCAATTTGTTATGCTCCTTCGAAGAAGAACGCTCGAACCGGTCCCGTGCGACACCGAACCAATGCGGCCCGCTACGGCTCACACCACCCCGTCCACACCACAGCGCTGAAATGCAGGCATTCTGTCACTTACTTGACGTGCAATTTTCTTCGTGCCCTCGAACAGGAAGAGGCCCCAACCAGGACGTGGCACCGCCCTGCCCGCTGTGAAGCGAGCGTCCCGTCCAGTCCGCTGCGACCTTCCAGCGGCCACCTTCAGCTAACCCAAGAAAACCGCGGGCTGCACCGCCTGCGATCACCAAGCCGAACCACCGAAGCGGAGCCAGCCCACCGGGGCAACGCTCTGTTCCCGGTGATACCGACGCACTCAACTCAACTGGAGCCCGTAGGGCGACTCACTCAACAGGAGAACTATGACCATGACAACCACGACCACGAACACCACCGCGGCAGCGGCGCCCACTGACCGGCGACGGCGGCAGAAGCACGTCCCCGACCACTGGTTGAGCTTCCGACTGACTGACGCAGACCGGCGCGCGATCGATGCCATCGTCGTCGCGCTGCGGCTTCAGACTGGCAAGGTCTGGATCACCAAGACAGACGTTGTCCGCGCTGCGCTGGCGGGTGCGGCGAAGCGGATCGCTGGAGCGACCGGAGGGGCGTCGTGAAGGGCGCCTTCGGGGACCGTTGGCGGCGCTGAAGGTGGCGCTTCAGATGACCCTAGCGGCCCTAACCTGGACCGTATTCCAACTCAGCATCGCAGGAGCAATTTAACGTGGCCAATCGAAACGGCGGTCACCCCCTACTGCGGGGCCGCGACAAGGGCGTGTGGTATGCGGACGCTGTTGGCGTCGTGCCCGGGTATCCACGATCCCCAGAGGTTCACGCGGCGCGTATGGTGCAACTGAAGACCAACTTTAAGGCCGCCAAGGGACGCGGCAAGCTGGCGAACACGCGCCTTGGCGTGCCGAACGGTTGGGCTGGCCGCAAGGGCGAGCTTGCAGAGATGCGGTCTGACGCTACGGAACTGGCAGAGGCCGCGGTGAACAAGCTGTTCGAACCAGACTGCTACGAAGCGCGTCTCTGCATGGAGCACGCCTTGGCGATAGCTCTCAATCCGTCTGTGCACGTTCAGCACCGGATCACAGCGATGCGGATCGTCTTGGAATACGCCCAGGTCCGGCCCGCTGCCCGGCAAGTGCTACAAGGGCAGAGTGGTCTGGAATTTCTGCGTAGGCTCGCTTACGCCATCGATCCAACCAGTTGATTATCGTAACGAGAAACCCAGAGTAGGGGCAGTGTGTGTGTGAAAGAAACGCAGACGCTGAACCCGCCTGACTGACCGACTGCGGCTGAACAAGTCGCTCTGACAGACCAACCCAGCAACCACCAGGACACCTTCAGGGCCCCTCAGGCGCGTATCAACTGCGCTTCAGGCGGCTCAGGTGCCTCTACAGCGGGTCGCATCGCGCGCCCCATCAGGAGAACCCCTATGCCATTCGACGCGGACCTTGCCGCTGTTCATGCGGCGGTCAACGCCACGATTGACGCCTACCCGATCAATGGGCTGGCGATGCAAGCACACGCTGAACTGGACTACCGCTTCCAGCAGTGGGGCCACGTGCCATCCACCGAACAGTGGGCCGCCATACGTGATCTACTGGAGCACCTGGAGCGCGCTGCCAGCGGAAGCATCGAACACGCCGTTTATCTCAGCGCCATCCCTGCCGGGGCAGGCAAGAGCGCATCTCTGACCGCCTTCGCTGAAGCCCTGATGGACAGTCCCAGGCACGATCATGTCGGAATGCTCATCGCCTGTAACCGGGTGCAGGAGGTCTATGACTTCGCCAAAGCGCTTCAGGGCTACAGAGGCAGGGTGTGTGTGATAGTTGGCCGTGACAGAGCCACCATCGAAGACGCGGACGATGGCGTAAGCCGGGACGTGCGGCTCATGGGCGCCCACCAACAAGCCGACGAGGCGCAACTGGTGCTGACCACTCAGGCGGCGCTGAAGGAGGCCCTGAAGCCATACCAGGGGCTCGATGGTGGAGGTCACTTTGGGTCCGTTGCTCAGTATCAGTATCGTGGGGCGCGGCGGTCCGTCGTCTGCTGGGACGAGGTCGTAAGTTTCAACAGGCCGGTGGTGCTGGACAATGACACGGCCGTTGGACTCACCAAGGCCATGCGGCGACAGTCCGGGGCGGCATCAAAGGCTATGGTCAAGTGGGCTGCTTCGCTGGTCGATGCCGAGAAGGGGCCGTGCGAGGTGCCAGACTTCAGGGCGCTTGGGATCGACTTCGGCAGACTTGAGGAAGACGTTGGCAGCGACGACGATCTGGTTGCCGCGGCCCAGTCGCTCAGCGTCGTCTCCGGCAACACAGGCTGGCTTGTGTGCGAGGACAACCGCGGCGCGGCTATGGTCAGCTACGTGCCAGAACTGCCTGATAGTCTGCTGCCCATCACCGTCACCGATGCATCTGCGGCGATCGGCGTTCGGCATGGTGCATACCAGCAGATGGCCCGAACCAAAGGTGATCCGGCTCAGGGAAGCGCCGAAGACCTACGCCAACCTGACGCTGAAGATCGTCCCGACCCGCGCATCGCGATCGGTCTACCGCGCCGACACCGACGAGGCGAAGACGCTGATCGAGATGGCAGTTGACTACGTCAGGCGCGTTGCGCCCGAACCGGTGCTGATCGTGTCCTACAGGAACCGCTTCGTCATGAAGGGGATCAGGGAACGGACCATCACCGAAGCCATCAAGGCCCGGCTACAGCCTGAGGAGAATGATCGGGTCTCGCACCTTACCCGGGGTAATCACACCGCAACCAACAGGTTCACGACGCACCGCCATGTGGTGCTGATGGGCCTGAACTTCGTCCCTGGACCGGCAGCCTACGCCGCCAGTGGAGCCATCCAGGACCTGTCGATGCTGACCGCTGAGGAACAGCCGACAAACGACGACGTGCAGGAGATACGTGTTGGCAGTCTTCGTGACAGCACTCTTCAGGCCATCCTGCGGGGCAACGCTAGGCTGTGCCAGAACGGCGACTGTGGGCCCATGACCGCGGTCATCCCGCAGGTGCTTCAGTCTGGCATCAGCTACGGAGACTACCGACGGATGTTCCCTGAAGCGGACCCTCAGGAGGACCTGACGCTGATCCCGTTGAAGCCGCTGAAGGGGAACCGACGCAAGATCACTCAGTTCCTTGAAGCGCGGGCTGCTGCTGGTCATCGGGTGGTCTCAGGTTCCGCAATCTGCGAGAGCCTGGGGGTTGACCGGCGGGACCTCTCTGACCTGATCCGTCATGCCCTATTCAAGGCTTGGCTGGCTGCCAACGGCTGGCGACAGATCAACCTCAAAGGAAACGCCAAAGGGTTCCAGTTCGTGGGCTGAGGTGGCTTGGTAGGGGTATGTCGGGAGTTCTTCGTAAGAAGACTTCCCCGAAGAGTTCCCCTCATACTCTTGACCATCGTCAACTGATGGCGTCGCTCCAGTGCTCCTTCGTCGTGGAGAACCCCAACCAGCGTATTGGTCTCACCACGACAACAGCCAGCCTCAGGGATGCCTAACCGGCATCCGTCCTAAGCCCCCCATCAGGTCCCCTTGTCGCGCCCATCGGGGTCCACCGATGTCTCCCGACAACACGGACTGATGCAGTTACCGCTCCTGATGCCCCGTTCACCCCAAACCTGAGAGGACCAACGTCGATGGCGCGTCCATCACGTCAACAACCCGTCATGACACCAACAGACATCATCGTCGCTCACACCGGCTGCACTGCTGCCCAGGCTGAAGCAGCCCTGTCGGCTCTGGTTGAAGCTGGCTGGCAGGCTCCTGCTGGCGCAGTTGCTGCCGCTTCTCCCACTGCCACGTCGGATGACATCGCTCCTACCGATGTCGTCGCCCTTGACCCCAACGCTCCGCTGACCGCCCACACTGATGGCGCTTGCTCCGGTAACCCCGGTCCCGGTGGCTGGGCTGTCGTGTTCAGTCAGGACAATGTAGTCGTCAGTGAGCACTGCGGCTATGACCCCGGCCCGACCAAGAACAACAGAATGGAGCTTCGGGCGATCCGCGAAGCGATTGAACGAACGCCTGTAGACCAGCCCCTGGTGATCAATTGGTTGGCTGGTGAAGGGGTTCAAGCGGAATGACCCAACGATCCGCGCCCTATGCCAGCAGATTGACAGTCTGGTCGCCCAGCGGGTCAGCCCGGTCAGCTATCGGTATGTGAAGGGGCACGGAAGCGATGCCCTGAATGGGCGGGCTGACAAGCTTGCGACTGGGGCTATTGCGCGGCCCGCGTAGCGCGTCCATTCGTCGGATCGCTGCTCAGGGACACGGAGCAAGCGGGTGGTCCAGGCCATACTGCATCGCGTGCCACCACCCCGACACCTCGCCCTTGAGCAGGTTGCGGGGCTCCGCACAGGCAGCCGGGATGCACGGCTCAGCGTGTGCCTTTAGGAAAGCCCTGACATAACCAAACTCCACGTCATAGGCTTGGTTCATCGTCGTGCCCGCCACGCAGAACCCATTTCGGCTTCCTTCCTCAATGACCGTGTATTGGTGCGCCATGTCGGCCGGGGTCATGTTTGGTGCTGGGGTGCCGCTGGCGCACGACATGAAACCTCCCAGGGCAACAATGATGATGGGGCACACGCAACCGTCCCTCCGTTCCGTCCCCGATGGTAATTCAGTCGGGAGCAGAACGAAACGGCTTTATGGACGTGCAACGGTATGGACGTTCACTGGGGCGAAACGCCCCATGCGCGGGCGCTGCTGCATCGTCTCAGACAGCACCTGCCGGACCTCTGGGGCAAATCCCAACGCCTCTACATCCTCAACAGCGCGCCGGAGCACGTCCAGCGCGGCACCAGCCGAGTAACGGTCCAGCGCCAGAGTCCCCCTCTGGTGCCCCATGAGGGTCGCTATGGTGGTCGGGTTGATACGCCCCTGAGCGTGCATCGCGGCCTCCAGCGCGGTGGCGTAGGACCGTCGCAGAGAGTGGAAGTCCACGCCTTGCACACCGGGCAGGATACGCTCGCGGGCCATACGGAACCGATCCGACAGCTTGTTCCCGCGGCTGCCGGTGAGCGTCAGGACAGGCAATTCAGGCCAGAGCGGTGCGTCGGGTGAGGTGTCTGGCAGGTCCCTCAGACGCAGCTTCAGGACCTCTTGCGCACCCTGCGGTAGGGGAACGTGCCGGGAAGCGTTCGCCGTCTTCCCGTGACGGACGCGGATCACCGTCTTGTCCGCGGTAAGATCGCAGACGCGAAGGTCCGCCAACTCCCGCGCGCGCAAGCCGGTCAGCAGAGCAAGCCGGACAGCATCCCAGAGGGTCGCGCCATACCCGCCACCGTTGGGGGCCCAGGCGCCGCCTGTTGCGCGGAGTAGGGAGACAAGCTCAACAGCGGAGAAGGCGCGCTTGGCGTCATCGTCCTTCCGACGATCACGAGACAGACCGGCGGTCTGATCCGTCCAGGGATTGATCTCTATATGGCCGCGCCGGACAGCCCAACGCCACAGTCCCATAGGCGCAGACGCTTCGCGCTTCACAGCGTCGGCTGACACCCTGCTGCGGCGGTAGGCGATGAACTCGCCTGCGATGCGGCGGGAGATGCCAGAGAGCGTCAGCGTGTCGATGGAACCGTTGTGATTGTCGCGCAGCCACCTGTCGAGATCGGCGAATACCTTGCGGTGCCCCTGAGCGGTCTTCTGGGTGATCCCCCGGGACGCTTCAGCCAACCACGTGTCCAGCCCTTCGCGCAGCGTAAGGTTCTCTGTCGTGACAGCCTCGAAGAACGTTTTAGCGGCAGCGTAGCCGCGAACCTGCTCCAGGCATTCCGCCTCCACACCGACCTGCTGGACCATGAGGTCGCGCTCGGTAGGGCCGATCTCGACCAACTCGCCATCCTCTACGATGCATTCACTGACGACAGCCGTGGTGTCGTCCGCGCCCTGAAGGGTGGCACGCAGCGCCCTGACGCGAGATGGCCAATCAGCGGTCCAGTCAGTCAGGGGCGGCAGTCCGGCCACCTGGAGGCGCACGTCAAGCTCCGCTTCAATGGCCCCCAGCGCCTTCGCAAGACGCCGCTTCGCAAGCGCCCTGTCAGTGGTCGCAAGGGTACGCACGACCTCCCGCTTGATACCGCCAGCGGCGTCAGTGGCCCGTCCTGCGTCGGCCCAACGATCCTTCGGCACGAAGTAGCGGGCGAACCAAGCGTTCCCGGGTCGGATCAAGTTCTGCATCGAAGCAGTATAGCCTATCCGCCGACCGGATGTAACGCTGCGCTACATGCCCTGATCCGCCGATCCGTCTAGGCCGTTGAAAATGTGGAGAAATCTGGTTTTAGCGTCCCCGGCGGGATTCGAACCCACGGCCCCAGGATTAGGAATCCTGTGCTCTATCCGGCTGAGCTACGGGGACTTTAAAGTCATAGCGCCCGAGGCTACCCAATCTCGGGTGGGGCATCAACGGGCACCGCCACGCTTGGTGCCCGGCGGCACTGTAAGCGTCTATAGGTGCTAACAACGGCTCGCAGCGGCGTTTTCCAACGGACTACTCTATTGGATCGCCGGTGCACGGCCCCGAGCAGCTGTCGACGGATTCCTCAAGGCGTAGCGTCTTCCCCGGCGACTCTCGCCACAGCCAAACACACGCGGGACAGTAGCCCTCACAGGCGCAAACGGTCTCTGCGGATCCGGCGCAGCCTGACAGGCCATCGCTTATTACGTAGGGACCAAATTCTCGCGTCAGCACCCGTGCCGCGGCTGCGCGAACCGGTCCCTGGGAATGCTGAGAGAGCTCGAGCAGCACCGATATTGCCGGTCGCCGCAGCGACGGATCATCGTTTCGCAGAGCCTGCACGGCCGAAAAATAGACCGAGAGATCGTCTACACGTCCCGTCATGGCAGGGCTCCGTTCTGGAACAGAGTTCTCTTTATGGGACCGCGATGCTCGGGGGACCTGTGAAGTGGGTCACATCCCCGGCGACAGAAGCATCGGAATATCCCTGGTGGCGGGACACCGGAAAGGCGAATCGACCAACAGGGGACGTACCGCGGCTTCGCGTTCGTGACCAATGATGATAACCTTCCCGGTGTAGCGGTACAGAACCAGAGGGGGACAGAGCGCCGTGTTCAGCAGGAGAACCCATCCGTGCTTGGTCGTGCCAATTGCCGTAGCTATGGGGGTGGTTTCGGTCGGGGTCGCCGCCGCGGCCGGCTCGTTCGACGGGACATACAAAGGTAGCCAGACAACGGTGCGCTCCAACAATAGAGCCGAATGTTCGGGAATGGACCGCAACACCATGATCATCATTCAGGACAATCATTTCGAGCGCAGGTGGGGCAGCCCTGCTAACGTGACTGTGGGAGTCAACGTGGCCCCGGATGGAACATTCAACAACTCTGCTACCTGGCTGCAAGGCCGCAATAAACCACGTGTTGTCGCCATAAAGGGAAAGATCACTGGCGGAGATCTGGAAGCCGACATGAGCAGTGATAGATGCGGAGTGCATCTGTCGCTGAGGAAGTCCTGACGGGAGCATCTCCCGGGTAGCCTGTCTGGTGCGCGGACCTGGACACATCTGGAAACGTGAGACGAGCTGATCAGCAGGCAAACCGACCCCTGAGATCGGGTCAGGAATCCTGTACCCTGTCCGGCTGACCCACCGGGACAGCGCCGCCCCGCCGCAGCACGAAACATTGAGTTTGTCCCGCAACCGCCTCAGGCTACGGACCCTTAGCACGACTGCCGACGACGCCGCGAGAGGGAGGTCAGTGATGCCGGAGACCCCGGCCGCCATCGAACGGGACCGAACCGGGCCGCAGGTCACGCCGCCGGAAACGCCCGGCATCGCCTCGCTGATGACGCTGCTGGTCGGTGTCGTTGTCGTCGCCTGCCTCTATCTCGCCCGCGAGGTGCTGATCCCGATTACCCTGGCCGTTCTTCTTAGCTTCCTCCTCGCCCCCTTGGTCAACCTGCTGCGCCGGATCCATCTCGGCCGGGTACCATCCGTGATCTGTGCGGTCGTGCTGGCGCTCGGGATGATCCTGGGGCTGGGTGGCCTGATCGGCACCCAGGTCGCCGAGCTCGCGGGCGAAATTCCAGCCTACCAATACACCATCGAGCACAAGATCGACTCGCTCCGCAATTTCACCGTCGGCCGGCTTACCAATCTTGCCACCAACCTGAGCCAGCGCATCGGCCTCAAGACCGCCACCCTCCCGACCCCGGCCGAGCAGAAGCCGCAGAACTCTGGGCCGCAGCCCGTGCCGGTGCAGGTCCAGCCAGCGCCGCCATCGGCGATGTCGCTTGCCGAAAGCATCCTGGAGCCGGTGGCCAGTCCGCTCGCCACCACGGTAATCGTGCTGCTGGTGACGGTGTTCATCCTGCTGCAGCGGGAGGACCTGCGCGACCGGATGATCCGCCTGTTCGGCTCCGGCGACCTGCACCGCACGACCGGCGCGATGGACGACGCGGCAAGGCGGCTCAGCCGGTATTTCCTCGCCCAGCTATGCGTGAACACCAGCTTCGGCTGCGTGATCGGCTTCGGCCTCGCGGTGATCGGCATTCCCAGCCCGGTGCTGTGGGGAATACTCGCCGGACTGCTGCGCTTTGTGCCCTATATCGGCGTGCCGATCGCGGCGCTGTTTCCGGTCGCGCTTGCTGCGGCAGTCTCGCCCGGATGGGGACGGGCGATTTGGACGGCGGGGCTTTATATCGTCTGCGAGTTGATCACCGGTCAGGCGATCGAGCCGGTGGTGTATGGCCGCAGCACGGGACTGTCGCCGGCCGCAGTGATGATCGCCGTCATCTTCTGGACCTGGCTCTGGGGACCGATCGGCCTGATCCTGTCCACCCCGCTGACGCTCTGCCTCGTCGTGCTGGGTCGGCACTTCAAGCGGCTGGAATTCCTCGACGTGCTGTTGGGCGATCAGCCGGCGCTCAGCCCGGTGGAGAGCTTCTATCAGCGGATGCTCGCCGGCGACCCGGACGAGGCAGAGGAACAGGCCGAGCTGCTGCTGCGCGAGATGCCGCTCTCCGCCTATTACGACGAAGTCGCGCTGCCCGGCCTGCAGCTCGCCGCCAGTGACGCAGCACGCGGTGTGCTGGACCAGGAGCAGATCGACCGTATCAAGCGTGCGATGGAGGAGATGATCACCGACCTGCATGATCACACCGACGATCCACGGGCCGCCAACGGACGCGGGCTGGCCATTCCGCCCGGTCCGGCCGATCGGCGACGCGAGGCTTTCGAAAACGTCATTCTGTGCGTTGCCGGCCGTGGTCCGCTGGATGAGGCGGCCGCGTCGATGCTCGCCCAGCTTCTCGGGAAACACGGGCTCAGTGCGCGGCCGGTGCCGCATGATACGGTCGGGCGCGTCCGGATCATGGAACTGGAACCACGCGGCGTGGCGATGGTTTGCCTGTGCTATTTGGAGGTCTCCGGCGCTCCGGCGCATCTGCGCTTCCTGCTGCGCCGGTTGCGGCAGCGGTTTCCGACCCAGCCGATCCTGGTGGGCCTATGGTCCGCCGAGGACGTGATCATGCGCGACGACCGGCTGCGTTCGGAGCTGGGCGCGGACCACTACGTCAGCTCGCTGCAGCAGGCGGTTGAGGCCTGTCTGAAGGCGGCGAGCGGTCCGCCCGAAGGACGCCCGCATCTTGTGGACGTCGCCGCCGAGCTCCGTGCCGCCCCATAACGCCCTTCATCATCCAAGGGAGGAAGCGCCGTGCCGCACAAGGTGATCATCAGTTGCGCCGTGACAGGCGCCATCCACACGCCCAGTATGTCGGACCACCTGCCGATCACCCCGGAGCAGATCGCGCGCTCCGCGATCGATGCTGCGGAAGCGGGCGCGGCTATCATTCATCTGCACGCACGCGACCCCGAAACGGGCGCTCCGACGCCCGATCCGGCGGTGTTCATGCGCTTCCTGCCGGTGATCAAACAGAACACCGACGCAGTGGTGAACATCACCACCGGCGGCGGGCTGACCATGACCCTGGACGACCGCTTGGCAGCACCGCTGCAAGCCAAACCCGAGATGTGTAGCCTCAACATGGGCAGCATGAACTTCAACATCTCCCGGGCCGGCGACCGGGTGAAAACCTGGAAGCACGACTGGGAAAAACCGTATCTCGAACGCACCGACGATCATATCTTCCGGAACACGTTCCGCGACATCGAGGGGATCGTCCAACGGCTGGGCCGCGCACACGGCACGCGCTTCGAGTTCGAGTGCTACGATGTCGGCCATCTCTACAACCTGGCTTATTGTCTCGATCGCAAGGCGGTCGAGCCGCCGTTGTTTGTGCAGACGATCTTCGGGATCCTGGGTGGTATCGGGGCCGAGCCGCGCAATCTGCTGTTCATGAAGGAAACCGCCGACCGTCTGTTCGGCGATGCTTACGTCTGGTCGGTGCTCGCGGCCGGGCGCCACCAGATGGCGTTCACGACCATGGCCGGCATCATGGGCGGCAATGTGCGTGTCGGGCTGGAAGACAGCCTCTATATCGGCCGCGGCAGGTTCGCGACCTCCAATGCCGAGCAGGTGGCCAAGATTCGCCGCATCCTGGAAGAGCTGAGCCTGGAGATCGCCACGCCGCAGGAGGCCCGCCAGATCCTGAAGCTCAAAGGCGGCGACCGGGTAGGCTTCTGAATCGCCCCCACCCGCTACATCCGCACCAGCGCCGAGCCCCAGGTCAGTCCGCCGCCAAGCGCCTCCATCAGCACCAGATCGCCGCGACCAATACGCCCATCCGCCACCGCCTCGGCCAGCGCCAGGGGAACCGAGGCAGCCGAAGTGTTGGCATGGCGATCCACCGTGACCACCACCCGTTCCGGTGGCAGCCCAAGCCGCTTTCCCATTGCATCGATGATCCGCAGATTGGCCTGGTGCGGTACCAGCCAATCCACGTCCTGCCGCTTGAGCCCGTTCGCCGCCAGAGCCTCATCCACCGCCTCGGCCAAGCGCAGTACGGCATGGCGAAACACCTCGCGGCCGTTCATCACCAGCGTACCCGGCCGGTCGCGCCGGCCCACCGCCCCATCCACATACAATATATCCCCGAGCGCCCCCTGCGCATGCAGATGGGTGGACAGCACGCCGCGATCGGAACCGCTGCCTTCGCCCGCGCGCAGGAACACCGCTCCGGCGCCATCGCCGAACAGCACGCAGGTGCCGCGGTCGTTCCAGTCGAGAATACGCGAATACACCTCGCTGCCGATCACCAGGGCGCCGCGCGCCTGGCCGGCGCGGATCATCGCATCGGCCACCGACAAACCGTAAATGAACCCGGCGCAGGCCGCGGCAAGATCGAATCCGAACCCCTGGGTCACGCCCAGCGCGGCCTGTACGCGCAGCGCCGTCGCCGGAAACGCCTGGTCCGGCGTGCTGGTGGCCAGGATGATCGCATCCACATCCGAAGCATCGGCTTCCGCATGGCGAAGCGCGGCCTTCGCCGCTTCGATGCCCATGAATACGCAGGTCTCGTGGGGCGCGGCGATATGGCGTTGGCCGATCCCGGTGCGCGTGCGGATCCAGGCATCCGAGGTTTCCAGCCGCGTCGCCAGCTCCTGGTTGCTGACCGCACGTTCAGGGAGATAGCCCCCGACCCCGGCGAGGATGGAACGGACCTGCATGTTTCTCCTACCGGGCGGTCGCCAGGCGCGCGCTGCCGCCGGCCGGTGTCGGTTCGACATCGCGCCCGGGAACGCGGGCCAGCCCTTCGCGGATGCGGTCGTTGAAGCGGTGCACCACCATGTCCATCGCCACATCCACGGCATGGGCGAAGCCCTCGGCGTCGGTCCCACCATGCGACTTCACCACGACACCATTCAGCCCCAGCATCACCGCGCCGTTATAGCGCCGCGGGTCGAGCCATTCGCGCAACCGATCGAGCCCCGGCCGCGCCAGCAGATAGGCCAGCCGCGCAGCGAGACTTCGAGCGGAACACCTGGCGCAGCAACTCGCCGATCAGCTTCAGAGTGCCTTCGCCGGTCTTCAGCGCAACGTTGCCGGTGAAACCATCCGTCACGATCACGTCGGTGGTGCCGGCGGCAATGTCGTGGCCCTCGACGAAGCCGTGGAACTGCGGGGCGATGGGGCTCTGTCGCAGGACCTCGGCGGCCTCCCGCACGCGCTCGTCGCCTTTCTGCTCCTCGCTGCCGACATTGAGCAGTCCGATACTCGGCGCCGTGAGCCCCAGCACGGTGCGGGCGAACACGTCGCCCATGACAGCAAACTCCACCAGGTTGCGGGCATCGCAGGTCACGTTGGCGCCGAGGTCGAGCATCACCACGTCACCGCGCGCCGATGGACCGATCGCCGCCATCGCTGGGCGGTCGATCCCCGGCAACGTCTTGACGACGATCTTGGCCAGCGCCAACAGCGCCCCGGTATTGCCCGCGCTGACCACGCCGGCGGCTTCTCCCGCCGCCACCGCATCGATGGCGACGCGCATGGAGGCGTCGCGGATGCGCAGCGCCGCGGTCGGCTTCATGTCGTTGCCGATGATCCCCGGCGCATGGCGTACCGTGCATGCCGCGGCAGCGCGGCGCAGGCGCCTCAGCAGCGGCGCCACTCTTGCTTCATCGCCGACCAGCAGGAAGCGAGCCTCCGGATGTCGCTCCGCGGCGAGCTCCAGGCCGGCCAGCACCATGCGCGGTGCCTTGTCGCCGCCCATGGCGTCGATCGCCAGCGTGAAACCGTCCGTCACGCCCGCAGCTCCTCCCCGCTGCAGGAACGCTTCAGGCGCGAACCGCGCCTTTCAGCGCCTTCCCCGCGGCGAGGACCTCGCGTCCGTCGTAATAGCCACAATGGCTGCAGACGTGGTGCGGGCGCTTCAGTTCGCCGCAATTCGGACACTCGGCATGTGCCTCGTGCGGCAGCGCTTCGTGACTGCGCCGCATGCCGCGCCGGGATGGCGAGGTCTTTCGCTTGGGTACGGCCATGGAATTGCGCCTCTTCGGTCTCGGTGACGCCCGAACGGCCCCGAAGGGCTGTCACACACTGGCAAGATTGCGAGCCGCGCCGTCTAGCAGAGCGACTGGCTGCTCGCAAGACCGACAGGCGAGCGGTTCCCGACATCCGCCGGTTGCTTCAGTGTCGCGACGGCAGCGGTGGAAACTCCGCCGTCGCTTCGACAGGCAGCTCCGCGTCCGGGCGGCGCGGATAGGGGTCGAGCGCCAGCGCCAGTTGCTGGACCGCGGCCTCGCCGAGGTCGAGCACCCCGCCGATATAGGGAATTTCGTCCTCCGCCTCCGGGTCGATGTCCTCGCTTTCGGTGCCTGCGCGAACGAATCGGAGTGCGAACTCTTCCTCGGCCGTGTCTTCGAAGTCTTCCAGCGAGACGACGCAGGTCCGCACCAGTCGCGAGCGCAGCCAACCGTTCACGGCCACCCCGCCCACCACCCGGCGAAGCCGGAACCGGCAAGTCAGCTCCAGGATTGCAGGCACCTCCAGCCGGGCAGCAATCGCGGCGCATTCCGCCGGAGTCGCGACCACCTCGGTCTCGAGCCTGGCGGGACCGATCCCGGCGACCGCCATCGGCCGGTGCAGTTCGGGTGTCATTGCGCCGCCTGGGCGGCCGGCAGGAAATCGACCTCTCCACGGGCCAGCGCCGACAGGGGCTGCTGCTCCAGATGCGCCCGTTCGGCCAGCGCCATGCGCGCGAGGGCGGCGGCGGCGCCTTCGGGCGGGTCTGCACCGCGCCACACATTGCGCGCGATCGCCAGTTCGAGAGAGAGCCCGTCGCCGGCCGCCACAGCGGCGGCATAGGCGCGCACCCGCCCGTTGAACGCCTCCCACATCGCTTTCACCTTCTTGCCTACGGAGAGGTCGCCGACCCCCATCTCCCGCAAGGTCACGTCCATGTCGCTGAACATGGCGTCGAACACCGCCTGGGCCAATGCCGGGCCCGGTTCGGGGGCGAGTCGCAGTCGGTCGATCAGCGTGAAGACGAACAACCCGACCAGGTCGAATCGCCCATCCAGCGTGTCCGGCACGCCAAGCTTCGCGTAGAGGTACGGGGCGCGGGCAGCCGCAACCGCCGCGGTGTAGAGCCGGAAACCCGCCCGCTCATGTCGCCGGCGCCCTAGGCCAAACACGCGTTTCACATCCCTTGGGTGATCACGATACTCTGATTGACAACGCCGCATCCGCATGACAACCCCGCGCCGTCTGCGCCGGCCTCTTCCGGCCAGTTGAGGAACGTCAGGATGCGATCGAGGCACAAGCGAACGGTTTGGTTCGCCCTGTTTACCGCCTTTCTCGCGCTCGGGGGCTGCAGCCTGTTCGTCCGGCCGGCCCAGGTGCGGGGTAACGCCGTGGACGCCGACGAGCTGAAACAGCTCGTTCCGGGCACCAGCACCGAGACCGACGTCACCTCGCTGCTTGGCTCGCCGACGGCCAAGGGCACGTTCGATACCAACAATTGGTACTACATCAGCGAAATGACACGGCCGGTGATTGCCGGTACGCAGGGTGTGCTCAGGCAAAACGTCGTGGTGCTGAACTTCAACACCCAGGGCGTGCTGCAGAATGTGCAGACACTGAACCAGCGGGACGCGCTGAACGTGCCGATTGTCGGGCGGACCACCCCGTCGCCGGGGACCGAGGCGAGCTTCCTGCAGCAGCTTCTGGGCAATATCGGCAAGTTCAGCCCTAACGCTGTGCCGACCCAGGCGCCCGGTGGCGGCGCTCCCACCCTGCAGTAGCGGACCTTCTGCCGCGGCGCTTTGCTCGGCTATGATCCTGCCGGGTTCGGGAGGAAGCGGGATGGCAACTATCACGATCCAGGCCAGCGACGGTGCGGGCGGCTTTTCCGCTTATCTGGTCGAGCCGAAAGCAAAACCGGCCGGTGCCGTGGTGCTGATCCAGGAGATTTTCGGCGTAAACCAGGCGATGCGGGATATTGCGGCCTGGGTCGCCGGTCTCGGCTTCATCGCAATCTGCCCCGACTTGTTCTGGCGCATCGAGCCCGGTGTGGACATCACGGACAAGACCGACGCGGAGTGGAAGAAGGCCTTCGAGCTGTTCAACACCTTCGACCAGCCGAAAGGGATCGAGGACTTGCAAGCCACAGTCGCGGCCGCACGCAAACTGCCTGGCTGCAACGGCAAGGTCGGCACGATAGGCTACTGTCTGGGAGGCCGGCTTGCCTTCATGATGGCCGAGCAGTCGGACGATGACGTGAATATCTCCTATTACGGCGTCGGCCTCGACAACCTGCTGGGCGATCTGAACAAGATCGGCAGGCCGTTGGTGGTCCACATCGCCGATCAGGACGAATTCTTTCCGCCGGAGGGTCGCGCCAAGGTCGTCGCGGCGGTCAAGGGTCATCCGCACATCGCCTGCTACGTCTATCCCAATGTCAACCATGCCTTCGCGCGGGTTGGCGGGATCCATTGGGACGGGCGCGCCGCCACGATTGCTAACGGACGCAGCGCCCAGGCGCTCGTCGCGGCCCTGGGATAGCGCGCCATGCCACAAATCACCCTCGAGGCGCTGACGGCCCTGGTGCCGGATGGCGCTTTGCTGGCGCTGCCGCCGGACAATTCCCTGTCGCCATGCGAATTTACCCGCGCCCTGGTGCGCGCCGGTAAGCGCAACCTGAGGCTGCTCGGAGTTCCGGTCTCCGGCTACGCCTCCGATCTGCTGATCGGCGCTGAATGCGTCGCCTCGGTGCAGAGCTCCGGCGTCTCATTGGGCGAGTCGGGAAGTGCACCGCGCTTTCTGGCGGCGCTCGCGGCGGGGCGGATACGGATGGTCGACGCTACGTGCCCGGCGATTCACACAATGCTGCAGGCGGCGGAGAAAGGCGTGCCGTTCATGCCGCTGCGCGGCGTCATCGGCAGCGACATCCTGGCGCACCGGCCCGACTGGAAGGTGATCGACAATCCGTTTGCCGAGCAGGATTCCGCCGGCGATCCGATCGTGCTGCTGCCGGCGCTCTCGCCCGACATTGCGGCGTTCCATGCGGTGATGGCAGACCGCGACGGCAACGTGTATGTCGGCCGCCGGCAAGAACTCGCCACCATGGCGCATGCCGCACGACGCTCGCTGGTGACGGTGGAGCGCGTGGTCGCCGCCAACTTCCTGGAGGACGAACGCCTCGCCGCCGGGACGATCGCCGCGCCATACATAGAAGCGGTCGCCGTCGCCGAACGCGGCGCTTGGCCATCGGCGCTGCTTGACGAATATGCGGCCGATCCCGGGCACCTCGCGGACTATGCGCGGCTGGCGAAGACCGATGAGGGTTTCCGCGCGTATCTCAACCGGTTCGTGTTCGCCCCGCACGCGCAAGCCGCGGAATGATTCACCGCGAAGAAGTCATGGCGGTCGCGCTGGCGCGGCTGATCCTCGACCCGGCCGCGCCGCCGGCCCGCCATATCGCCGTCGGTGCCGCCAGCCCGATCCCGGCCGCCGCCTGCTGGCTGGTGAAGATGCTCGGCCATGACGTGCGCCTGTCGCTGTTACACAAACATACCGGCAACCCGTTCACCGCCGGTACGCGCGAGCTGTTCGATCTCGCCGGCCAGGGGCGCATCGATCTGTTTTTTCTGGGCGGCGGCCAGATAGACGGCCAGGCAAATATCAACCTGATCGGTACCGGCGACTGGCCAGGGACGGCGGCGCGCTTTCCCGGCAGTTTCGGCTCCCCCTTCATGTATCTGATGACGCCGCGGACGATCCTGTTTCGCGAGGAACATTCGCCGCGCGTGCTGGTGCCGCGCGTCGATATCGTCTCTGCCCCGGGCATCTCCGCGCCGAATGTCTATCGGCGCGGCACCGCGCAGGCGTTGGTGACGGGGCGCTGCGTGTTCCGCTTCGATGCCGCCCGTGCCCGCTTCACGCTCACCTCCATCCATCCCGGCGAAACCGTCGAGACGATCCGCGCCGCCACCGGTTTCGGCTACGACGAACCGACTGATGTGCCGCAGACAGCGCCGCCGAGGACGGAGGAACTGGCCGCGCTACGCGGACCGGTCCGTGCGGAGATGCTGGAAACCTACCCGGCGTTCTGCGAACGCGTCTGGGCGCTGGCGAAGGAGCCGGTCTGATGCAACCACCGAAACCGTCAGGCGCGCTTTCCGGGATCAAGGTGATCGACCTCACGCGCGTGCTGGGCGGGCCGTATTGCACGATGATCCTGTCCGACCACGGCGCGGAGGTGATCAAGATCGAGCCGCCGCAGGGCGACGAGGTACGCGACTGGGGCCCGCCGTTCCATGAAGACGACGCCAGCTACTTCATCGGGATCAACCGCAACAAGCACTCGATCGGCCTCGATATCGGCAAGCCCGAGGGGCGCGCGGTGCTGCTGCGCCTTCTGGAAGGCGCCGATGTGCTGGTGGAGAACTTCAAGCCCGGCTCGATGGAGAAATGGGACCTCGGCTACGAGCAGATGTTGTCGGAGCGTTTTCCCGGGCTGATCCATTGCCGCATCTCCGGCTTCGGCGCCGACGGACCACTCGGCGGGTTGCCCGGCTATGACGCCATCCTGCAGGCGATGACCGGGCTGATGAGCGTCAACGGCGACCCGAGCACGGGCCCGATGCGCCTCGGCGCCGCGATCGTCGATATGGGGACCGGGCTCTATTCGGCGATCGGCATCCTGATGGCGCTCGCCGAACGCAGCCGCTCCGGCCGGGGACAGTTCCTCGACATGACGCTGTATGATTGCGGCATGGCGCTGCTGCATCCGCAGGCGGCCAATTATTTCCTCAACGGGCAGCGGCCGGTGCCGACCGGCAATCCGCATCCGAATCTCGTTCCGTACGACAAATACCCGACTTGGTACTTGCGATATCTTCATCGCCTCCGGCAACAACGGGCAGTTCCGCAAGCTGGCCGAAGTGATCGGTCGGCCTGAGTTGGCGGAAGACCCCCGTTTCACCAGCAATGCCGAACGGATGAAAAACCGCGAGGCGTTGACCGAGGCCCTGACATCCGCCTTTGCCCCGCAGGACGGGCAGGAGATCGCGCTGCGGCTGATCCGCGCCGGCGTGCCCGCCGGTCCCGTGCTGCCGGTGGATGAGGCTACTGCCGCGCCGCACACCGCGCACCGCAACATGGTGGCGGAGATCGGCTGGTATCGCGGGCTCAACACGCCGATCAAGCTGTCCCGCACGCCCGGTGGCGCGCGCGCGGCCCCGCCGCGCTTCGGCGAGCACGGGCACGCGATCCTGTCCCGGCATGGTTACGCGACAAAGGATATCGCCGCGCTGGCGAAGAACGGCGTGCTGTGGACCAAACGACGGAACTAGAGTTCGAGGTTGCGGCCTGTGCGTCGGGACACTGGCTGTTCGATCCGGCACACTACGCCGCACGTTACCCCGATCTGACCGATGCCGCGCTTGCCGCCGCCGGATACGCCAGCCTATGGGACCACTATCGGCGGACAGGCGACCGGGAAGGCCGCTCCGGCAGCCTGTTTTTCGATCCCGCCGCCTATCGCCGGCATCTCACCCCGGAGCGGGCTGCCGACGCCGCGGCCGAAGGCGCGTTCGCGCATTTCCTTCGCTGCGGCTATAGCGGCGGGCTGCGCCTTTCGATCTACTTCGATCCGGACCTCTATCTGCGGCGCTACCCCGAGGTCGCGGCGGCCATCGCAGCCGGCACCTGGAGCTGTCCGCTGCATCATTACTTATGCAACGACACACCGACCGAATTCGACCCGGTGCCGGAGTTTTCCGAGCGCTACTATCTGGAGCAGAACCAGGACGTGGCGGGCGCGGTAGCGGCCGGTAGCGTGCGGATGGGCTACCTGCATTTCGTCGAGCACGGCGTGTTCGAGCTGCGCGCGCCCCGCGCCACCGTCGATCTCGCGTGCTACGTCGCGACACATGAGTGGGTGAGCGCCGATCTGGAAACCGGGTGTGTGCGCGACGCTTTCGCCCATTACCTCATGATCGGACGCGCCCTGCCGGCCGCGACGCCCGGGCGGTGCGAAGACGTCGAGATCCTGCTGCCAAATCTCGCGCAACGCCCGCTCGATTTTTCCTGCAACGGCCCTGCGGCGCTGGCGGCAGTGCTGGTGATGCGCACGGGCTCCGCCGCGACCATGGCCACGCTGGTGGCACTGCGGGCGAGCTTCCCCGGACCGATCGAGCTGATCATGGTTGATTGTCTGGCAGGAACTGAGGCGCTGCTGCTCGAGCGGTTCGTCACCGGCGGGCGCGTGCTGCGCTTCGACATGGACCTCGACCTTGCCGGCGCTCGCAACGCGGCGCTGAACTGCGTCAGTGCAGGTTCCGTGCTGCTGTTGGAGGAAGGGGTGTGGCCGGCGCCGGGCGCCGTCGGGGCAGCGCTTGCCCGCCTGCGCGCGGATTCCGGCATCGGCGCGGTCGGGGCGAAGCTGATCCACCGCGACAGGCGGCTGCGCGAAGCGGGCGGCATCGTCTGGCGCGACGCCAGCGTGCAACTCTATCAGCACGATGCGTCGCCAACAGCGCCGGAAGCGAATTTCGTCCGCGATGTCGATTTCTGCTCCGGTTTGTTTCTGCTTATACGCACTGCCGTTCTGCATGAGCTGGGCGGGTTCGACGCAAGCTTCGGGCCCGGCGACGATATCGAGCTTTGTTTACGTATGAAACAATCTGGCTGGCGCGTGATCTACGATTCGGCGGTTGTTGCCTGGTGCGACGACAGGCCGTCATTGGCGCGGCTTCCCTCCTTGCTGCGCAAGCATGGCCGCGCGTTGCGCTCGCGCTCTCTGCCCGCTGCCGGCGCGCAGGTGCGTGCGCGTGATACAAGGCACCGCCGGCGCGTGCTGTTGATCGACGATACGGTACCGCTGCGCTTCACCGGCTCGGGGTTCGTCCGGTCCAACGAGCTGATCAGGACGATGGCCGCACTCGATGTGTCGGTGACGGTGTTTCCGCTCACCCCGTCGCGCTTCGGAGTGGCCGGAAGCGCGGCCGAACTGCCGGACGACGTCGAGGTCATGACCGATGCCGGCATTGATGTGCTGGAACATCTCTTATGTGACAGATACGCGTACTACGATACGATCTGGATCACTCGCACGCATAACCTCGACCGTGTGGCTCCGGTGCTGGAACGTTTGATCGATCGCTCGTCCATGCTGGTGCTGGACACGGAGGCGATCGCCTCCTTGCGCGCCGCCGCGCGGGCGGGCATCGCCGGCGAGCCGTTCGATCTCGAGTTGGCGCTGGCTGTCGAGTTCCGCAACGCCGGACTGTGCCGGAAATTCATCGCGGTCAGCGAAGCAGAAGCGGCGGTGCTGCGCCGCATCGGCGAGACCGATGTGACGGTGATCGGCCATCTGCGCGAGGTTCGACCGACCCCACGCGCGTTTGGCGATCGTTCGGGTATGCTGTTCCTGGGCGCGATCCATGAATTGGACAGCCCCAACCACGATGCCTTGCAGTGGTTCGTCGAAACGGTTCTGCCGCTGGTTGAACACGCACTCGGCTGGGAGGCACGGCTGACCGTTGTCGGTTATACCGCTCCCGATGTGACGCTGGAGCAATGGCGCGAGCATCCGCGGGTCACGCTGCGGGGGCCGGTCGCGGATGTGGTCCCGCTGTATGATGCGCATCGCGTTTTCGTCGCGCCGGCGCGTTTTGCGGCTGGCCTTCCGTATAAGATCCACGAGGCTGCTTCATTAGGCCTGCCCGTCGTGACGACAGAGCTTCTGCAGCGCCAGCTCGACTGGGATGCTGAACTGCTCGCAGTCGAGGTTGGCGACGCGGCCGGCTTCGCCGCCGCGGTGGTACGGCTCTACCGCGACGAGACGCTGTGGCAGCACCTGCGTGACGCCGCGGCCGAGCGCGTGCGGGCGGAGAATGGGCGCGCTCGCTACGAGGACGCGGTGAAAGTTGTTCTCGGACTTGGCTGAGCTTTTGGCCGCTTGGACCAGCCGCCTCGTCCAGTGGCCGCTGTGGGTGGATTGCGGGCATAGCGGGGTTTTCAGCAGCGGCGGCGGCTCTGCGCGCCGTGCCGGTCGGCGAGGCGATGCTCGCCCTTGCCGACCACCTGCAGCGCCAGGGCGCGCAAAACGCGTCCACGACGGGTGAGTGGGTCGGTTCACCTGCGGAATCTCAGATGAAGTGTTTTGCCAGGCGACGGGCGATCCCTCACAATCGCCACATGCGAATGTACTCTTTCGTGCATGGCCCCGCCTCACGGGCATGACGCCGCAGCTTTTACAGCCCGCGTCAGGACCGGCCGCACTCTGCGGTGCTCTGGCGGTGACGCTCGCGATTGTCGGCTGCGCCGAAACTTATCCCGCCTACCCGCAGGTCCCGACACCGCTGGCCGAGCGAGTACCCGCGCCGCCGCATTCCATTGAGACGCTCAGTTGGCGGCCGGGGTACTGGGACTGGGTCGGCGGAGGCTATACTTGGGTGCCGGGCCAGTGGGTCCCGCTCGCTGGCCATGGGGCGATGTGGCAGGACGGCTACTGGGTAAGGAACGGACTCAACGGCTATCAATGGATACCGCCGGGATGGAGATGAGCTGCCCAGGCGAGACGGATGCGAGCCAAGCCATCGTGCAGGCCCCGCGTGCCACGCGGTTTCCCGTCCTGCCGCTGACGATCGCGGCGGGCGAGGCGGTCGCGCATCATGGATGGACGGTGGCCCGTCAGGAGGCGATGGGGGCATTCCGGTTCGGCCCCGCGATCGTGGTAGTCTCGGGCGGGCCCGGCACGGGCAAGACGCTGTTGCTGGAGGAGCTTGCCCACGCCCTGGCGGAGACCGGCGCCCCGACGACCCTCTGCCAGCGCGGTGATCTCTCGCCGGAGGAGGTCGCGCCGCTTGGGGACGCGCCGTTCCGCATCCTGCTGATCGACGAAGCGGACCGGATGGACCTCCCGGCGCTTGCCTCACTGGCTACGAACCCGCTGACCGGGCTTGTGCTCGTTCGGACCCGCTTCCCGACGGATGACGAAGCCGATCCGTTCACTGATGCTCTGAGGGGCGGTAAGTCCCTGACCACGGTCCGACTTGGCCCCTTGCGCCCGGGAGAGGCCCGCGCCCTGCTCGACGCGCGCTTGGCCCGCAGCGGCCGTCCAGGCAGCCTCGTCAGCGAAGCTGCACTTACCGCACTCGAGCTCCACTCGCGGCGCATTCCGCGCCTCCTGTCCGTACTCTCCGGTGCGGCGTTCTTCGTCGCCGAGAGCAAGGGCGCATCCCGGCTTGAGGCTGAACACGTCGCCGAGGGAGCGGCGTTTTGCGGTTTCGGCGCGCTGCCGCAGCCCGAGGAACCCGTGGCGCTTCCTGTAACGGGGCCACAGATCGGACTGGAGGAGGGCGAGCAATCCATCGGGGTGTCGCGGCCCGAGGGACTGATCGCGACACGGCAGGCCGAACCGCGCCCTGCCGAACCGCCGCGAGGGCGGCTCGAGCGCGCGCCGGAGTGGGTCCAACGGACGCCCTGGCCGCGTTCTTCCGACCGGGCTCGTGCCTGGGACAGGAGGGTCGGGCCGCGGCGCGCCGCGGTGCTCGCCTCCTGTCTGATTGCGGGCAGCGCAGTGGCCGGCGGCTGGGTCGCCGTGCGCCAGCCCGGCTTCCGGTCGGCAATGCACGCCAGCGGCCCAGCTCCCCTCCTCGCCGCCGCAGCGATGCCGCACGCCGCCGCACTTTCGCGTGCTGCCCCGCCTGTTACGCCCTCCGCTGCCGAGCCGCCTTCCGAGCCAAGCAGAGTTGCGTCCCCTGCCGTGCCCGCCGCTTCCCCGCCCGCCGCTCCGGCGCCGGGGCCGGGAAGGCTCCAATACGAGGCGGCACAGGCGCCTGTGCCGCCACCTACTGTTCCAGCTCCCGCCCAACCGTCCACCCTCGCCCTGGCGGTCCCGCCGCTCCCACCGGCGGTGCCGCATTCCCACAGATCATCCCGTCCCGGACTCCGACCGCCCTACGGTGGACTGCGAATGTCTCGCGCGCCGCTGCACGCGGCCGCGCCCCCGCCGGTCGAGGTCCGCTCCCCGTTCATCTATCAGGAGCCGCCTGTGTATCAGCCGCCGCGCGTCGCCCAGCAGTTTCAGCCAGCTCCACAACAATACGTGGGCATGTATGTCCTGCTGCCTGACGGGCGGCGTACCTTCATCCCGAATCCCTGAGCAGCCTCGGCCGCGCAACCTTCCCGAACCCGCCTGCGTTCGGCCCATGCCGATGCCAAGTGGGAGACGGTTCATGCGTTGGGTATTTCTGGCCGCCGGCCTGGGCCTGCTGACTGCCGCGCCCCTTCATGCGCAGCCGATCATCATTCCACTCTCGCCGCAAGCCGAACGACAGCCCCCGCCGCCCCCGCCACCCTCCACTGTTCCGATCGCGCCTCCCCAAGCGCCAGCCGTCGCGGGGCAAGCGCAGGAGGCGCCTCCGCCGGTCATCGAGTTCAACCGCAAGGTGGGTCAGCAGGCGGCTCCTCCCGCCAGCTCAGCAGCGGCCGCTCCGCCGCCCAGTGTGGTTGTTCGGTAAACATTCGCGTCACCGGGCCGAGGGCTAGAACGAACGTCTGCTTGTCGCCGTTGAGCGCTTCAAAGACTGCCGGTGTCACTCCCCCTCCACCCGCCCGAGCTGCCGACGTCCCCGCGCCAGCTCGGTGATGATCCCGTGCAGCGTCCGCAGCTCCTGCTCTGTCACTTCACCACGCTGAAAGAAGTGGCGAATATTGCGCACCATCCCCGGCCGTTTCGGCAGGTTGCGCAGGAAACCGCAAGAATCCAGCTCTTCGGTCAGATGCGCGAGGAAATTCTCCAGCTCTGCCTTCGTCGCCACGCGGGTTTCATTGGTCATCAGATTGCGCGGCGGCGTCTCGTCCGCTGCTGTCCACCATTCATACGCCATCACCATCACGGCCTGCGCCAGGTTGAGCGACATGAAAGCGGGGTTCAGCTCGTAGCGCACCAGCGCATCGGCCGCGGCCATATCGTCATTGTCGAGCCCGGCGCGTTCCGGGCCGAACAACACCCCGACGCGCAGGCCGCGGGCACAGGTCGCGCGCAGCTCGAAGGCTGCGCCGCGTGCGGTGAGCACCGGCTTGATGATGTGCCGCGGACGCGGACAGGTGGCGAAGACATGGTGCAGATCGGCTATCGCCTCGGCCAGGCTGTTGTGCACTGTCACGGCATCGAGGATCGCATGCGCGCCGGATGAATTGCGCCAGGCCTTCGGCTGCGGCCAGCCATCGCGTGGCGCGACAAGGCGCAGGTGAAACAGCCCGCCATTGGCCATGGCGCGTGCACAGGCGCCGATATTGTCGGCGAGCTGCGGACGGACCAGGACCACGACGGGGGCATTGCCGATCGGCGCGAGAGCGGCGCCGCCTTCTCGGCCGGTCATCAGTTCGTGCGTCGCCAGGTTGTGCCGCCGGGCCCGTCCTCCAGCACGATGCCGCGCTTGGCCAAGCCGGCCCGGATCGCGTCGGCGCGGGCGAAGTCGCGCGCCCGCCGTGCTGCCAAACGCTCGGCGATGGCGGCCTCGACCGCGGCGATATCGGCGCCGCCGCGGAACCATTCGGCCGGATCCGCCTGCAGCAAGCCGAGAACCGCACCGGCCGCACGCAACTCGGCCGCTGCCGTACGGTCGCCCGCAATGGCCGCATTCGCCAGCTCGTGCAGCTCGGCGATGGCGAGCGGCGTGTTCAGGTCATCACACAGCGCCTCCAGCACCGGCGCGGGCACCGCCTCAGCCGGCGACACACCGGGAAACCGCTCCAATGCGCGATAGAACCGATCCATCTCGCGCCGCGCTTCGGCCAGCGCCGAATCGTTGAAATCCAGCAGCCCGCGGTAGTGCGTGCGCAGCAGTAGCAGGCGGATCGCCTCGCCCGGCGCTTTGGCCAGCACCTCGCGTACGGTGAAGAAATTGCCGAGCGACTTCGACATCTTCTCGCCGTTGACGATAAGCATGCCGTTATGCACCCAGTATCGTGCGAAATGACTGCCGGGGAAGGCGCACAGGCTCTGCGCAATCTCGTTCTCGTGGTGCGGAAAAATCAGGTCGGTGCCGCCGCCGTGGATGTCGAAGGTGTCGCCCAGATAGCGCCACGCCATGGCGGAGCATTCGATATGCCAACCTGGCCGCCCGCGGCCCCACGGGCTTTCCCAGCCGGGCAGCTCGGGCGGAGATGGTTTCCAAAGTACAAAATCGCCCGGATCGCGCTTGTAGGGCGCGACATCGATGCGCGCGCCGGCCAACAGCTCATCGGGGCTGTGCCCGGAAAACCGGCCGTACTCGGGGAAGCTCGGCACCGAGAACAGCACGTGCCCCTCGGCCACATAGGCATGACCCGAGGCGATCAGCCGCTCGATGATGGCGATCATCTCGCCGGTATGCGCCGTGGCGCGGGGCTCCTCGTCCGGCGACAAGGCGCCGAGCGACGCCATGTCGGCATGGAAATCCGCTGTGGTGCGCGCTGTGATGGCGGCGATACTCTCGCCGGTCTCCAGCGCGCGGCGGTTGATCTTGTCCTCCACGTCCGTGATGTTGCGAACGTAAGTGACGCGTGCGCCCGGGGGGGGATAAAGGCGCCGCAGCAGCCGCGCCAGCACGTTGAACACCACCACTGGTCGGGCGTTGCCGATATGCGCGAGGTCATAGACGGTCGGGCCGCACACGTACATCCGCACATGCGAGGGGTCGAGCGGCTCGAAGCGCTCGCGCCTGCGAGTCAGGGTATTGTGCAGATAAAGGTCGGCCATGACCCGCGTTGTGGTTCAGGCAAGGGGCAAAATCAACGCCAGAGAGCACCTGTTGCGCGACCGCTCGCCAGCCGGGTCGCCACTGCCGCGGCTCGCCCCCCGCACCCAGAGCCTCAACTATAGACCGGGCTGGTTCCTGGTACCGGCGAGTAGCCGAAACTGCCCCGTTGCAGTACCGGTCTCCCGCCCGCCATAGGCCTCGATACGCCCCCGCTGATCGGCCCGCGCCAACCGGTCAATCGCGTCGGGGGCCACGATTTGTCGCAGGGCCGCCTCGCAATCGGCCAGCACGCCGCGATAGCCGGGAGCGTTGCCGAGGTCGCGCATCTCCTGCTTGTCTTCGGAGAGATCAAAGAGCTGCGGCGGCATGCCGACGTAATGGACGAGCTTGAAGCGGCCCCTGCGGAGCATAAACGCCGCGGTCGCCGCGCCCGCTGCGTGATATTCGCTGAACACCGGCCGTGGCGGCGCGGTCCCCCGTGCCACATCGAACAGCGACACCCCCGGAAGATCGGCGTCGTCCGGATGGGGCGGCACGTCGGTGGCATGAAGGATGGTGGGGAAGCAATCGATGAGCGAGACCGGTTCACGGCAAACGAAACCTTCCGGGATATCCGGTCCTGCCATGATGATCGGGACGCCCGCGGATTCCTCGTACATGGTGGATTTTCCCCACAGCCCGCGCGTGCCGAGATTATCGCCGTGATCGGAGGTATAGATCACGCGCGTCTCGGGCGAGAGCCCGGTTTCCTGCAATGTCACCAGCAGCTTCCCGACATTTGCGTCGACGAAGCTCACCATCCCGAAATAGGCGGCGATCGCGCGGCGGACGCGGCATTCATCGAATGCCTTGTCGTACACCATGCATTCGCGGATCGCCTGGATGAAGGGGTGATCGGGCCGGCTCGCCTGGTCATACAGCGCCGGCCAGGGCACCGCCTCTTCCGGATACAGGTCGTAGAACTCCGGCCGGGCGATCAGGGGGAAATGCGGGCAGACGAAGGAAACGAACAGCACCCAGGGCTTGGCTGATCTCCGGGCGGCATGCGCGCGCAGCCATGCCTGCCCGGCCTCGGCGATGCGGTCATCGTAGCCTTGATACAACGAATCCCCGCGCCCGGCCTCTTCCGCCAGGCGCAGCGCCGCTTTTCGGACCGGCAGATCGTCCCGGATCAGGCCGAGCAGGTCGCCAACGCCGTCCACCACGTGCAACGGCATGATCTCTTCGTTGAACCCGTTATCATCCTCGGTGCTGCGGTAATGCAGCTTGCCGATGGCGACAGAGCGGTGGCCGGCAGCGATCAGCCGATGGCCCCAGGAGGGGACCGATCCGTCATAGGGGAACGCATTGTCCCAGAAGCGGATCTGGTGGACGTAGCGGCCCGTGGCGAAGCTGGCGCGGGACGGCACGCAGATCGGCGAATTGCAATAGGCATCGGTGAACCGAACGCCGCGCGCGGCCAGCGCGTCGAGATGCGGCGTCCGGATCATCTCATGGCCATAGCAGCCGAGCACGCGGCGGCTGTGCTCGTCCGACATGATGAAAAGCAGGTTGGTCGGGCGCATGGCTTTCCCTGGTTGCCGGTCAGGCGAATGCGTTGTGATAGGCATTGAGCGCCGGCGCTCCGCCGAGATGCACATAGAGCACTCTGGCGCCCGGCGCGATTTCACCCGAGCGGGCCATGGCGATCAGACCGGCCATCGATTTTCCCTCATAAACGGGATCGGTCAGCATCCCCTCCAACCGTGCGGCCAAGCGGATCGCATCGATCGTCGCCGCGTCCGGAAGCCCGTAATCGGGACCGCAGAAGCGCGCATCGATGATGATATCCTCGTCCCGCACCGATCTGTTGAGGCCGACGAGATCGGCGGTTGCGCGGGCGATCTTGGTGACGGCGGCGCGCGTCATCGTCGCATCGGCGGCGGTGTCGATGCCGATGACCCGCCGCGGCCGGTCCTGCGCCAGGAAGCCCACGACCATGCCGGCCTGTGTCGAACCGGTACAGGTCGCCGTGATGATGGTATCGAAGAACACGCCGCGCTCGGCCTCCTGGCCGGCCAGCTCGTCGGCGAAATTCGCGTAGCCGAGGCCGCCCAAGCGGTGATCGGAGGCGCCGGCGGGGATCGGATAAGGCTTGCCGCCGCGGCGCCGCACCTCGTCCAGCGCGCGCTCCCAGGTTTCCTTGATCTCGGTCGAGTAGCCTTCGCCTTCCAGCACCGTTTCCGCGCCCATAATGCGCGAGAGCAGGATGTTGCCGACCTTGCCGTAGGCCGGATCATCCCACTTGGTCCATTCCTCCTGCACCAGCCGGCATTTGAGGCCGAGCACCGCCGCGACCGCCGCAACCTGCCGTGTGTGGTTGCTCTGGATATTGCCGATTGAAACCAGGGTGTCGCAGCCCTGGGCCAGCGCATCGGCGGCCAGCCATTCGAGCTTGCGCACCTTGTTGCCGCCGAAGGCCAGGCCGGAGGATACGTCGTCGCGCTTGGCCCAGACCTCGATGCCGAGGTCCTGCGACAGCCGTTGCAGTTTATGGATCGGCGAGGGGAAGAAGCCGAGCGGGATGCGGGCGAAGCGCTGATCGAGGTTGAGGGGCATCGGGGTTCCTTTACGCGTGACGTCATTCACCGCCCAGCACGGCCACACCGAGCGCTGTCGCGCCCGCCCGAAGTTGCTGGTCGAGCGTCGCCAGCGGCAGCGTTCGGCGCTGCGCCAGTTCCAGATACGCCGCGTCGTACGTCGTCAACCGGAAGCGATCAGCGATCCGCACGGTCGCGGCCCAGGCCTGAGCGTCAGTCTGCGAATCCACCGTAATGTCGAGTAGTGCCAGATCGGCAAGAGCAGCGCGGCGAAACTCCGCGTCGATACGGCCACGGCGAACTGCGACGGTCAGGCTGTTGGCAATCTCCAGGCGCCAGAGGCTCGGAACCATTGCTCCGGTCTCACCGACCGCATCGAAGACCTGGCGAATGGCGTCGGTCGTCTCGTCGCCATAGAGCCAACCCAGCGTGACGGAACTGTCGAGCACGAGGGTCACGGCCGGCCGGCATCACGCCAGGATTTCCACTCGGCCCAGTCGAAATGTCCGAATTTGCCTTGCTCGGCCCGCTCACGCAGCCGCTGGATCGCTGCTTTAGCCTGCTCTCGGCCGGCGCCCAGCCTAGGGGGCACGAGACGTGCAACCGGCCTGCCGTGACGGGTGATCGTGATCTCTTCGCCTTGCTCGACCAAGTCGAGCAGGTGACCGAGCCTGTTTTTGGCTTCGAACGCGCCAATTTCGCTCATCTGAACCTCGGATATTATCCAGCTTAAGCTAGACTGGACCTCCCTCATCCGCAAGGCTCGGTTGGTTCCGCCCCCCGTTTCGGCCATCATCGCGCATCCAGGAGAACCAGCCCATGCTTGACCCGGCCCGCGCCCGGCCGCAACCGACGCCGGAGACCCAGCATTTCTGGGACGGCACCCGTAGCGGCGAGTTACGGCTGCAACGCTGCGACGCCTGCGCCAAGGTCTATTTCCCGCCCCGTCCGTTCTGCCCCGCCTGCGCCGCGCGCACGGTCAGCGTGTTCGCCGCCAGCGGCAAGGCGACCCTCTACAGTTACGTGATCCATCACCGGCCGGCGCCGGGGTTCACCCCACCCTACGCCATCGCGGTGGTCGAGCTGGCCGAAGGTCCGCGCATGATGACCAACATCGTCGATTGCCCGCAGACACCGGAGGCGCTGGTGCTGGACATGCCGCTCGAGGTCGTTTTCGAGCAGCTCGATGAAACGATCACCCTGCCCCTATTCCGCCCGGCACAGGGGTGACGCCATGAAACCGGGAGCTGTTGCGATCGTGGGGGCGGCCGAGACCACACAGCTCGGCACCATCCCCAATATGTCGCAGATCCAGTTGCATGCCGATGCAGCGCTGAATGCGCTGGACGATGCGGCGCTGAAACCGGCCGATATCGATGGCGTGGCCTGTGCGGTGGAGACGCCGCAACAGATCGCACACTATCTCGGCATCACGCCGGCCTGGGTCGATGGCACGTCGGTCGGCGGCTGCTCCTTTATGCTCCATGTGCGTCACGCCGCCGCCGCGATCGCCTCCGGCCTGTGCAGGACGGTGCTGATCACGCATGGCGAGAGCGGCCGTTCGCGCATCGGCCAGCCGGCGCGGTCGATCGCGCCATCGTCGCTGGCCGGACAGTTCGAGCAGCCATATGGCCCGATGGGGCCGCCGAGCCTGTTTCCAATCCCGGTGCTGCGTTACATGAAGACCTACGGCGTGACGCACGAGCAGATCGCTATGGTCTCCGTGGTGCAGCGGGAATGGGCGGCACGGAGCCCGCGCGCCACGTTCCGCGAGCCGATCAGCGTGGATGACGTGCTGAACTCACGCATGATCGCCTATCCGTTCCGCCTGTTGCAGTGCTGCCTCGTCTCCGATGGCGGCGGCGCGCTTATCCTGATGGCGGCCGAGCGGGCGGGCGACCGGCCGCGGAAGCCGGTTTACATCCTCGGTACCGGCGAAAGTGTCGAGACGCCGATGGTCAGTCAGATGGAGGATTTCACCTCCTCGCGTGCGTTCCGTGTCGCCGGGCCTACCGCGATGCGCGCGGCCGGCATTGGCCACGAGGATGTCGATCACCTGATGATCTACGACGCGTTCGCGCATCTGCCGCTTTATGGGCTCGAGGACCTCGGGTTCGTTCCGCGCGGTGAGGCGGCGCAATGGATTGCCAACAGGCACACCGCGCCGGGTGGCCGGCTGCCGGTGAACACCAATGGCGGCGGTCTTTCCTACGCGCACACCGGCATGTACGGGATGTTCGCGTTGCAGGAGAGCGTGCGCCAGATGCGCGGCACCGCACCGGCGCAAATCGCCGGCGCGAAAATCTCGGTCTGTCACGGCGTGGGTGGGATGTTCGCCGCGTCCGGCACGATCGTTTTCGGGAACGAGCATGTCTGACCCGCGCCATTTGACACAGGCCGGCCCAGCGCTATAACCCGCGCCTCCCGGGCTGGCGTCGCCAGACGACCGGCATGGCCTGTTGCCAGGACAAGACCGATGTTCGCAGTCATCCGCACCGGCGGAAAGCAGTACCGCGTCACGCCGAATGCGGTCCTCAAGGTGGAGAAGCTTACCGCCGAACCCGGCGCCACCATCACCTTCACCGACGTGCTGGCCGTCGGCAATGGCGGCGGCACCATGATCGGCACCCCGCTCGTGCCCGATGCCTCGGTGACCGCCACGGTGGTCGCGCAGGACCGGCTTCCGAAGATCATTGTCTTCAAGAAACGCCGCCGGAAGAACAGCCGTCGCAAGAACGGCCATCGTCAGCACGTGACGGTGCTCCGCATTGCCGAGATCAGCGCCGCCGGCCTGCCTACCCCCACGACCGCCGCCGAACCCGTCGCGCCCGGCGCCGCCGAGACCGTCGACGAATCCGGCGCCACCGCGGAAACCGCCGCCGAGGCACCGCCCGCCGCACCTGAAATCGGCCCGGAAACCCCCGAGACCGTGGACGAGGCCGGCGGCGCCCCGACCGAAGGAACCGACTGACATGGCACACAAGAAAGCGGGCGGCTCGTCCCGGAACGGCCGGGATACTGAAGGCCGCCGGCTTGGCATCAAGAAATACGGCGGCGAAGCGGTGATCGCCGGCAACATCATCCTCCGGCAGCGCGGCACCAAGTGGAAGCCGGGCGAGAATGTCGGGCTCGGGCGCGACCACACGATCTTCGCCCTGATCGATGGCAAGGTGGAATTCACCCGCCGGGCCGAGGGCCGGGTGCACGTCTCGGTCCGCCGCGCCCCGACAGCCGCCGAGTAGCGCTGCTCGAGCTTCTCACGGTGTCCGACGACGAGGCGGACATCCGCCTCGACCGCTGGCTACGGCGTCACTTTCCCGGCCTGCCGCAAAGCTTGATCCAGAAACTCTGCCGCGGCGGACGGATCCGGGTGGATGGCAGGCGGGCCGACGCCGCTATTCGGCTTGCTGCCGGCCAGAGCGTTCGGGTGCCCAGGCTGCCTGATCCCACAACTCGGCCGAAACTGCCACCGCAGCTCGATCCCGACACCGCGCGCAACCTGCAACGCCGCGTCATCTACCGCGACGAGCAGGTGATCGCGCTCGACAAGCCGGCTGGCCTGCCGGTGCAAGGCGGGCCGGGCATCACTCGCCATCTCGACGCGTGGCTGGACGCGCTCCGGTTCGGTGCCGAGCGCCCGCGCCTCGTGCACCGGCTCGACCGCGACACCTCCGGCGTGCTGCTGCTGGCGCGGACGCCTGGCACCGCCGCGAAACTCGCCGCCGCTTTTCGCGGCCGCGACGTGGAGAAGACCTATTGGGCCGTGACCACCCGCCGCCCGGTCCCGCCTGAGGGCCGCATCGACCTGCCGCTGAAGCGCATCGGCGCCGGCCGCGACCAGCGCACGGTGCCAGCCGGTGCCGACGAATCGGGCGCCCGCGCCGTCACCCGCTACCGGACCCTCGACCACGCCGGAAAGCTGGCCTGGCTGGAGCTTCACCCCCTGACCGGCCGCACCCACCAGCTTCGCGTCCATTGCGTCGCAGTCGGCGCCCCGATCCTGGGCGACGAGAGATACGCCGAGCCGGACCAGAACGGCGCGTTCGCCGCCACTGTCCCGGGCCTCTCTTCGTCGCTCCATCTGCATGCAAGGGGCTTGACCCTGCCGCATCCCGCCGGCGGTACGCTAGCGCTCGAGGCGAACCTGCCGCCGCACATCATCGACACTTTCCGCACGCTGGGCTTCCATGCGCCCCAGGCCCGCCTATGGGAGCGCCGATGACCCGCGACCAACGCCGCGTCCTCTACGCGATCGCCGCCGCCGTCCTGTTGTTCGTGGTGGGTGAGATCGTCCGCCCCGGCTTCGCCAGTCTCGGCGGCATCGAGTCAGTGTTGGTCGTGGCCTCTTTCGTCGGTTTCGTCGCCGCTGGACAGATGTTCGTCATCCTGATCGGCGGTATCGATCTTTCGGTGCCCTGGGTCCTGAACGCCGCGGCGATCGTCATGGTCACCACCACCGGCGGCACCAACAGCCGTCTGCTGCTCGGGCTCGCCGCCACGCTCGGCATGGGCGCCCTGGTCGGCATGGTGAACGGGATAGGCGTCGCCAACTTTGGTGTGCCGGCCGTGGTCATGACGCTGGCGATGAATGGCATCATGGAGGGCCTCACCCTCGGATTGTCTAGTGGCATGACGTGCGAGGCCTGCGCGTCCTATGCCCCGCCGCTGATCCAGGACGCGGTGCACGGGCATCTGCTGGGCATCCCGGCCGTGCTCTACGTGTGGTTGATCGTGCTTCTGGTCGTGTCGTTCGCCCTGAAATCGACGGTCTTCGGGCGGGCGACCTACGCGGTGGGGAACAGCGCCCGCGTGAGCTATCTGGCCGGTATTCGGGTCGGAGCGGTGACCGTCGCGCTTTACGCGCTCAGCGGGTTCTTCTCCGCTTTGGCCGGCATCATGCTGGTGGGGTTCGGCGGCCAGGCCGCGCTGGGAATGGGCGATCCCTACCTGTTTCAATCGATCGCCGCGGTGGTGATCGGCGGTGTCTATATCCTGGGCGGGCGCGGTGGTTATGTGGGAACAGTCGCCGGAGCGATTACGCTGGTGGCGCTGGTCAGCGTGCTGTTGGCGATGAACATGCCTGATTACGGCCGCAGCATTGTCTATGGGGTCATCATCCTGGGGCTGTTGCTGGCCTATGGGCGGGAAGAGCAGGAGCGGTAACGCTTGAAGCGCCCCTGTCATCTGTCATACGGAAGGCGACAGGGGCGCCCATGGCGACGGTCACCCGAACTCGAAGGACCGGGCGAAATCGCGGCCTCAGCGTGTTGCGGACCTGCTCGGCGGGCCTCGCGTGCCCCGGCGGCCGGTACGGTCTCCCCTCGACGCGCATCAGCTGATCCTCGACGGGCTGCCGGGAACAGCCCTGTGCCACCTGCTCGTCCGCTTGACCAGCTGGCGACACCCGCCGGCCTCGAACTGATCGAAGACCTGCTGCAGCGCCTCGAGTTTGGCGGTCCATACCGGTTTCAAAGCGTTGGACACGATCCCGCACGTTTTGACCGCGATCAACGTTACCGATCCTGCGCGCGTTCATGTGATCGATCCCGAGGACGTCCCCAAGCCCAACTGGCTGCGCCTCGGCATTCCGGGAGCCGGCCAGCAGGCTTTCGGCAACGCCCTGCTCAGGCGCCACCGCTTCATCGCGATCCCAAGCACGGTATCAAGCCATAGCTGGAACCTGGTCTTCGTTGCGCCAGCAACGGATTGTGTTTTGCGGTTGCAGGAACGCTCGCCCTCGACACACGCCTGCATCCGCCCGCGCTGCGCTAACCGTATCAGCCGCGCAGCAGCACGAACGCCTCGATCTCCACCGAGATGTTGCGCGGCAGGCTGCCCATGCCCACAGCCGAGCGCGCCGGCTTCCCGTTCTCGCCGAACACTTTTACGAACAGGTCGGTGCAGCCGTTGATCACCTCCGGTTGCTGGCCGAAATCCGGCACCGCATTCACCATCCCGAGCACTTTCAGCACAGTATCCACCTGGTCGAGCGATCCGGTGGCCGCCCGGATGTTCGCCAGCAGATTGAGCCCGCAAAGCTGTGCCGCCTCGACCGCCTGCTGCAGCGACACTTCCGCGCCGACCTTGCCGGAGATCATGCTGCCATCTGCCCGCCGTGGTCCCACGCCGGAGAGAAACAGCAGATTGCCCGCCAGCCGGTACGGCACATACGTGCCGAGCGGCTCCGGTGCCGGCGGCAGCGTTAGGCCAAGATCTTTCAAGCGTTGTTCCGCGCTCATGGTCTTTCCCTTTTCCATTCCGCCACGACTGTAACCCTTCATCCCGACAACGGGGAGGGCAAGATGGGACCGCGTTGCACCGGTCAGCCGCTCGCCCTACCACGCATCCATGCCCGATCGATTGGCAACACGCATCGGCACGTTGGCGCTGACGAACCCGGTAATCTGCGGATCCGGCGAGCCGGTGATGACCGAGGCCGGCATCAACGCCGCGCTGGCGGCCGGCGCTGCCGGGGTGATCGCCAAATCGGTGAACGAGCAGCCGGCTGCCGCGCGGCAGCTCGAGCGTGCCGACTACGCCTTCCTTACCGGCGATCACCGCCCCACGCGGTCCGGCCCCTCGCTGTTCTGCCGCTCCGGCCTGTTGCAATGCGATCCCGCCGCATGGTTCGCCGCGCTGGCCGCCATCGATCGGCAAGCGGCTGGCAACGGCCGTTTCGTCGCCGCGAGCATTGTCCTCGGAAGCGCGGCGGGCGCGGAACGCCTCGCCGCGGCCGTGCGCTGTGCCGGGCTGCGCGTATTGGAGCTGAATGTCGGCGCCCCTCATGCCGCCGAGGCGGCCCCGGGTGCCATCGCGCAGGAGACCGAGCCGGCGGCCCTCGGCGAACTCGTTTCACGTGTACGCATCGCGGCCGAGGGCATGCAGCTTTGGGTCAAGCTCACCGGCTTATCGCCAAACCTGCCGGCGCTTGCAGTCGCGTCCGCGCAGGCAGGCGCGGATGCGGTGGTGATGATGGGCCGTTTCATGGCGATGGTCCCGGACCTCGACACGCTCGCACCGGTGCTGGGCAGCTCCGGAGCCTATGGCGGTCCCTGGGCGTTGCCGATAGTGTGCCGCTCTCTAGCGCTGAGCCGCCGTGCACTCGGGCCAGCGACCCCGCTGATCGGCACCAACGGTGCACGTACCGGCGCCGATATCGCCCGCCTTGCCCTGGCCGGCGCCAGCGCCACCGAGATCCTGTCCGTGGTCATGCACGAAGGCTTCGGTGCCATCTCGCGGATCATCGGCGAGCTCGACGCCTTGCTTGCTGGGCGCGAGCTGACTTTCACCGACCTGATCGGCCGCGCCGCCGATACGCTGACGGGATACGCCGATCAACCCGAACGGCCAGGGCGTTGGCGCGATTATGTCCCGCCGGAGACGCTCAACCCGATACTGCCATTGCGGTCGCAATCACCAGGCTTGCCGCCAACAGCAGATTGACGATCCGCGAGCTGACCGGGTCCCGCAAAGAACGCGACAGCGACGCGCCCGCGGACAACCAGAAAAGATGGACGAGTATGATCATCCCGGCGAGCAGCGTTGTCTTGACCGCCGCATCGACCACATGGCTCGCACCAAAAATGCCGGTACCGGCGAACACTGCGGCAATCGCCAGATACGCTTTCGGATTGGCAACCGCCAGTAGGAAGCCGCCGGCAAAGGCTGGGGCAGCCACCTCCTGCCGCCGCCCCGCCAACGGCGGAGCCGTCGCGATTCGAAATGCCAGATAAAGGATATATACGGCCGAAATGCCCACGAGCACCTGCGCGCCGTGCGGTATGGATGATACGATCGCCACGACCCCGATCGCCACCGCGAGCAACACGGCCGTCGTACCCGCGACAAGGCCGCTAACATAGGGCAGCGACCGCCGGAAGCCGTAGGCAGCACCGACCGCCGTGGCACTCATGGTGGACGGACCTGGACTGCCCATGATGACGACGGATGTCAGGATCAGCGTCAGGACGGGCTGCCAGAAGGTCATCGCAACTCCTGTTCGCGCGTTAGACTCAAAGGAATGCGACGCTACCGCCTCCTTTGGTGTCCGTCTTGAATGATCCTGCAGCGCGCCTCGGGAAGGCCAGATGTTCAACCGACTGTATGAGTCCGATTTATGAGTTCTCTACCCGCTGACGATTATCCTGATTGCCGGAGCAACGGAGTTCGGCGCCTGGATCGGTCGGCGGTATCGCGGGGGCAGGAGGGGAGGGGGCCGATATCAGCGACAGCGCGGCGCTCGCCATGCTGGCGCTGCTGCTCGCGTTCAGCTTCTCCCTACGGAACCTGGGCGACCGGCACCGAATTCGCGTGGGGCAGCCTGGGTGCCGGCTTTCGCCGGCATGACGAAGCAAGAGTCAGCGGTTTCGCAAGTTTGTATCAGATGCACGTCGATGCGCTCGGACGGTCGATGTGGTTCACAGGCCTTCGCGACCACGCATTCCGCGAGGCCGGCAGCATGCTGTTCAGTGAACCTTGCCCGGCCGTGTGCGCGGCCGCGGTAGCCTACCGCGCGGGCTTATAGACCTTCGTGACTGCGTCAGCCTTCTTCATGCCCGCCACGGCCTCGGCCCCGCTCATCAGCACGGTTGTCCTCGCCGACTTGACGGCGCCTCCGGCGGCGATGGCCAGCGCGATCGCGGTCATGCTCTGGTTATCCGGCAGGTCGGCGATCAGCATGAGGTCGTACTCGCCGAAGCAATACCAGCCTCCGACCAACTTGCCACCTACTGCCTCGCACGCCGCACGGCCCACCGCTTCTACGCGGTTCTGCGGATTCTTGAGTTGAGCGGCCATAAACTCCCCGGTATAGGTGGCCTGATACATGTAGAGCGGCATGATCGTTTCCCCGTTGTTGAATGTGTGGCAGCGCAGCCGAGCGGTTTCGGCTAACGCCCAGTTACCCTGCGCTTTGATTTCCGTTTTGTCAAACTATTGGTCTCACATCGCAACAGACAAACGGGCTGACAGGATAATCGACACGCATCAGGCACAATCCATCGGCCGGAGCAGTCGGTCCCGCCGCGGCGCGGTCGCGCGCCGCCAACGCAGCCGCCACCCGCTCCGCGGCCCAGCTTCCATCGCCCACCAACCGCAGCGTCCCGACAATGTTGCGCACCTGGTGATGCAGGAAACTGCGGGCCTCGGCGTGTATTTCGATCAGCTCGCCATCCCGTGTCACATCGAGCCGGTCGAGCGTCCGCAACGGGCTGTTGGCCTGACAGGCGGCGGCGCGGAAGCTGGTGAAATCGTGCCGTCCGAGGAGGCTCTGTGCAGCGTCGTGCATTACCGCGTCGTCGAGCGGCGCCGGCACGTGCCAGACCTGGCCGGCCTGCAACGCCGGGCGGGCCCGCCGATTGAGGATGCAATACCGGTAGCGGCGACGAACGGCGGAAAACCGCGCATTCCAGCCTTCCGGGGCGGGTGCCGCAGCAAGCACCGCCACAGGATATGGTTTCAAGTGATAATTCAATGCTTCGCGCAACCGCTCCGCTGCGATCTCGCGATCAAGCGACAGTTCCGCAACCTGCCCGGCAGCATGCACCCCCGCATCCGTCCGCCCGGCGACCGTGCTCGTGACCACTGCGCTGCGGTTCATGCGTTGGGCGGCAGTCTCCAGTACCTCCTGTACTGATAATCCGCTGCTCTGGCGCTGCCAGCCGACGAAGGGACCGCCGTTATATTCCAGCAACAGCGCCCAGCGCAGCATCAGCCGAGCTGCGTGCCCACCGGCACGGGATGGCCGCGGAGAAACGCGGCGGCATCGAGCGGCGCACGGCCGGCAAGCTGCACGCGATCGAGCCGCAGCGCACCCTCGGTGCAAGCCACGAGCAAATGCGGGTCCAACACAGTGCCCGGCGCGCCAGTGCCCGGCTCCTGGTGGGCCGCCAGGATTTTCAGCATCGACCTGTTCAACAACGTGAACGATCCGGGCCAGGGATCAAAGGCTCGTACCTGGGCGTCGAGTTCGGGCGGCGGTGCGGGTCCAGTCGATTCGCCCATCCTCCCGGCCGAGCTTTGCTGCGTATGTGGCGCCCTCAGGCGGTTGCGCCATGGGCGCCGGCGCCTCCTCCAGCGCGCGGAGAATGAGCTGCGCCCCGAGATCGGCGAGTCTGTCGTGTAGCATTCCCGACGTCGCACGGGCCGGGATCGGCACCACTTGGGCAAGCAGGATCGGCCCGGTGTCGAGCCCCTCATCCAACTGCATGATCGTGATGCCGGTGCGCTGGTCGCCGGCCAGGATCGCAGATTGGATGGGCGCGGCTCCACGCCAGCGGGGCAACAGGCTGGCATGGATGTTCAGGCAGCCGCGGCGTGGCGCGTCGAGCATCGGGCGGGGCAGGATCAGCCCGTAGGCGGCCACCACCGCCGCATCAAGGTCCAGCGCCGCGAACGCCGCCTGCGCCGCCGCATCGTTGCGCAGCCCCGCGGGGGTGCACACCGGCAATTCCAGCCGCTCCGCCGCGACCTGCATCGGGCAGCGCCGCACCTCATGGCCGCGCCCGGCGGGGCGCGGCGGCTGGCAATACACCGCCGCGATCTCGTGCCTGGCTCCGTGCAGCGCCAGCAAGGCGGGCACGGCGAAGTCCGGAGTCCCCATGAAAGCCAGCCGCATCCTAGCGCACGAGCGCCGCGTCCCGCTTTTGCCGCATCTCCTTGGCGAGCCGGCGCAGAATCATGTTGCGCTTGAGGCTGGACAGGTGATCGACAAAGAGAACCCCGTCGAGATGGTCAACCTCATGCTGCAAACAGGCAGCCAGAAGCCCCTCCGCTTCGATCTCCTGCTTTGCGCCGGTCATGTCGAAGTAACGCAGCTTGACGCGCGCCGGCCGGGTCACATCGGCATAGTGTCCTGGCAACGAGAGACAGCCCTCCTCCCGCGTGGCAAGCTCATCGCTGGCCGCGATCACTTCCGGGTTCACCAGCACGATCGGGTCGGGCTTCTCGTTGGGCATGAGGTCCACGACGGTGACGCGCAGACCGACACCGACCTGCGGCGCCGCAAGCCCGATCCCCGGCGCACGATACATCGTCGCGAACAGCCGCGGCACGAGGTCACGTATCCGGGCCGCATCCTGCTCGCCCACAGGGCGGGCGCGTGTTTTCAACACCGGATCGGGCGCGATCAGGATCGGCAGTGTTTCACTGCTCCCGTTGCTCATGCAGGGCATGTAGCCCCGGGTCCAGGTCCGATCAACGCCGGCGCGAGCCGTACCCGCGCCGGCGGCAGCATCAGTAGTAGTGCCAGCGATGGTGGTTCCGATCCCAGTCCCGGTGATCTTAATGGTGATGATGATAGTAGTAATCGGCCGGCACGATCACCCCCACGGGAGCGAGGGCCATGGCCGCTGACGGAACCAGCGCCGCCAGGGCGGTTGCGGTCAAGCTGAACAATCCGGCAAGGGCCAGCACCGGAAGCAACAGGGTCTGCACGGTCGACTCCTTCGGCGTTCTTGCAGAGCGGCACCTGGGTGTCGGGTATGGCGAAATCGGGGTGAGGCAGAGGGAATTTCTCAGCACCGCCCCGCCTGTTGCGGATGGCCGGCGCCTCTTGCAACCGCTAGGTGGATAGCCACATCTTCCCGCGTCGGGATGCCGCTTGAGGGTCCCGGCAACGCTTCGCTCTCAGGAGGGGGCTTATGACCACCCGGCTGTTCACATCGCCGATGTTTCTTGGCTTCGACCATCTGGAGCAGATGCTCGAGCGGGCATCGAAGTCGTCGACCGACGGATATCCTCCGTACAATATCGAGCAGATCAGTTCTTCGGGACTGCGGATCACCCTAGCGGTGGCCGGGTTCAGTATGGATGAGCTGCAGATCACACAGGAGGACAATCAATTGGTGATTCGCGGGCGGCAATCGGACGACAGCCAGGGCCGGGTCTTCCTGCATCGCGGCATCGCCGCGCGGCAGTTCCAGCGGGCCTTCGTGCTCGCGGAGGGCATCGAGGTGAAAGGCGCCTGGCTGGACAACGGGCTGCTGCACATCGATCTCGTGCGTCCGCAGCCGGAGCCGCGGGTCAAGACGATCGAGATCGCCCGTCCGGGTGGCAACGGCAAGGGTCAGGGTACCGCGATCGAGACGAACATACGCGAAGGCCGCGTCACCGACGACTGACGCGGATGGCGCGGCGCTCAAGCGCGATTGGGCGGCGGTGCCGCTGAAAGCGGGCCGGCGCAAGGAGAAACACGATGAATATCGATCAAAACGGAGCGGATCAGCCCAACGAAGGGGCAATGATGGCTGTTGACATCCGGCACCTCTCGGAGGCGCAGCTCGCTCAGCTCGGGATGACGCAGATTGCCTATGTGCGCCCGGTGACGGTGAATGGTGCACAGGGTTTCGCGATCCATGCCGCCGACGGGACGCCGATGGCAATGACGGAAGACCGCGACGTCGCTTTCGCGGCGATCATGCAGCACGACATGGTGCCGGCCCTGGTCCATTGAGCGAGCACGTTCACCTCTCCCGCTTTGCGGGAGAGGTCGGTTCGCGAAGCGAACCGGGTGAGGGTTCCAGTCGCACCAGCCTGTGCTGCTTGCGCCCGGCCGACAGCTTGATGGTGCCGTCGCGCAGATTCGCGGTCGAGATGATCGTCAGCTCGTCGGTGATGGGCTCGTCATTCACCCGCGCACCGCCTTGCCGGATCAAGCGCCGCGCTTCGCCCTTGCTGGCAACCAGTCCGGCCGTCTGAAACAAGGTATTCGCGGCGACCCCGGCCTGCAACGCGCTCAAGGGCACCTCAATGGAGGGAAGCGTATCGGCCGTCTCGCCTTCCTCGAAGGTGCGGCGGGCCGTCTCTGCTGCCAGCTCTGCCGCCTCAGCCCCATGCGCAAGGCGCGTCGCCTCGGTGGCGAGGATCTTCTTCGCCTCGTTGATCTCCCCGCCGCCCAGGCTTTTGAGCCGGCTGGTCTCGCCCAGAGGTAAGTCGGTAAACAGCCGCAGGAACCGCCCCACATCGGCATCTTCGGTGTTGCGCCAGAACTGCCAGTAATCATAAGGCGACAACCGGTCGGCCCGCAGCCATACCGCGCCTTGCGCGGTCTTTCCCATCTTGGCGCCTGATGCCGTTGTGATCAGCGGCGTGGTGAGCCCGTACACGGTCCGCCCATCGGTGCGTCGCGTCAGCTCCATTCCGGCAACGATATTGCCCCACTGATCCGATCCGCCGATCTGCAGCACAACGTTGTGCCGCCGCGACAGTTCGCGGAAATCGTAGCTTTGCAGGATCATGTAGTTGAATTCGAGAAAGGTCAGCGGCTGTTCGCGATCCAGCCGTAGCCGAATCGAGTCGAACGTCAACATGCGGTTGATGCTGAAATGCGTGCCCACGTCCCGCAGCAGCGGTATGTACCCCAGCCCCTCGAGCCAGTCCGCATTGTTGGCCATCAACGCATCCGACGGACCGTCGCCGAAGCGCAGGAACGGCTCAAAGCACAGCCGGATGCCGGCCATATTGGCAGCGATCTGCGCGTCTGTCAGCAGTTGTCGGGACTCGTCTCGTCCGGACGGATCGCCAATCCGCGTCGTGCCGCCGCCCATCAGCACCACCGGCTTGTGTCCATGCTTCTGCAGCAGCCGCAGGATCATGATCTGCACCAGGCTGCCGATATGCAGGCTGTCGGCGGTGCAGTCGAAACCGATATAGGCGGCGATCCGCCCGGCCCGCAGCGCAGCGTCCAGGCCTTCCGTATCGGTGCACTGGAAGACGAAACCCCGCTCGGTCGCCTCCCGCAGGAAATCGCTATGCGGCATGATGGCTGGGGCTAGCACGACGCCAAGGGAGGGGAAATGCTGCGTATCGTGGGGCTGATGAGCGGCACGTCGCTGGATGGCGTCGATGCGGCGTGGCTGGAAACAGATGGCCGAACGATCGCCGCGTTCGGTCCGTCGCTGACGATCCCCTATGACGACGCGTTGCGCGGCGACCTCCGCCGCCTGCTGGACCTCGCGCCTACGCTCTCGCCCGATGACGAGCGGCTGGCGAGTACGGTAGAACGACTGACCGAATACCATGCCCGAGCAGTGCTCGCCCTTGGCACGCCCGACCTGATCGGCTTTCACGGCCAGACCATCCTGCATGATCCGCCGCTGCGGACGTGGCAGATCGGCGACGCCGTCCTGTTGGCTCGGCTGACCGGGGTTCCCGTCGCGCACGATTTCCGCTCCGCCGACATCGCCGCCGGCGGCCAGGGCGCTCCCCTCGCTCCCATCTTCCACGCCGCCTTAGCCTCCGGGAGAACCTCCCCTTGCGGGAGGGGGCCGGGGGGAGGGGGCGATGGAGTGTCGGGCACCGACCGTCCCCTCGCGGTCCTGAATATCGGCGGTGTCGCCAATGTCACCTGGATTGGCCCCGAAGGCCGCCTGCTTGCCTTCGACACGGGGCCGGGCAATGCGCCGCTGGACGACTGGGCGGCGCGCCACACCGGGGAACGCTTCGATCGCAACGGCAGTCTCGCCCGTTCCGGGCAGGCGGATGCGACCATCCTGGCCAGTCTTATGGCGCATCCTTACTTCGAGCGGCCACCGCCCAAATCGCTGGATCGACTGGACTTCGCCCGTGCCATTGCGGAAAGCGGGTTGCGGCGGCTCTCGCCGGCCGATGGAGCTGCCACTCTCGCCGCCTTCACGGCAGAAGCGGTCGCCGCCGCGCCGTTGCCCGCCCCCCCGAAACGCTGGCTTGTCTGCGGCGGCGGCCGGCACAACCCGGCCATCATGACAGCGCTCCGCGAGCGTCTGACCGTACCTGTCGATCCGGTGGAAACGGCGGGCTGGGACGGGGATGCACTGGAGGCACAATGTTTCGCCTTTCTCGCCGCCCGCACTGTCGCCGGACTGCCGATCAGCTTCCCAGAGACTACGGGCGTGCCGCATCCGATGACCGGCGGCAGGCTTGCCCACTGTTCCCGTCACTAATCGATCACATTCACCACCGAACTGCCATATCCGGCGACCATTCCACGTCGCGAGTCGGCCAGCCAAGCCGCCAAACAACGTTGGCGACTCTCGATGAAGCCGTTTTGCTCGCAAGCGCCTGCGTGTTTGCCCTGTCGAGTGCCACTTACGCCGCCACCAGCGGGTCGAGCGGGGCAATGTCGGTTCCGCCGGTATGAATTCGTGGGGTGGGCAAGCCGGTCACGCAGAGCGCAAACAACCATACGGACAAGTCCCCCGGCGGGGTTTCGGCATCCAACCCCTCTTCGAACACCGTACCGGCGAAGGGTGCTCCGAAGTCGGCCGAGTCAGCACAACCATTGCACCACCGGGTTTGACAGGCCCGACCGCTCGGGTGACGTGATATTCCTAACCATCAACCCCAGCGGAGGCGCATGTGAAACCGGAATCCGTCGGCCTGTCGGCCTCGCGTCTCGCCCGCCTCGACGAAGTGATGACACGGCGCTACGTCGAGACCGGTCGGTTGCCGGGCATTCTTACGCTCGTGTATCGCCACGGCAGCCTGGTTCATACCGGTCTGTCCGGACACATGGATCTGGCGCGCGGGAGACGTATGCGGGAGGACGCGATCTTCCGCATCTACTCCATGTCGAAGCCGATCACCGCGGTGGCGCTGATGATGCTCGCGGAGGAAGGGCTGATCGGCCTCGATGACGACGTCGCCACGCACATCCCTGCCTGGAAAAATCTCGGCGTCTATGCCACCGGGCTGCCGAGCCTGATTCCCAGCGCCGCGCCGACCTACCTGACAGCCCCGCCGTTGCGGCCCATGAAGGTGATCGACCTTGCCACCCATACGGCGGGCCTGACCTACGGCTTCATGAACCGCACCGCGGTCGATCGCGCCTATCGGGACAATGGCATCGCCGAACGCGAGACCGCAGGCGGGCTCGACGCGATGATCGAGCAGCTTGCGAAACTCCCGCTGGAATTCTCGCCCGGCTCCGCGTGGAACTACTCGGTATCGATCGATGTGTTGGGCTATCTCGTGCAGAAACTCAGCGGCATGCGCTTCGGCGAATTCCTTCGCACGCGGTTGTTCGAACCGTTGGGCATGGCCGATACCGCGTTTTACTGCCCGTCGGAGAAACTCGATCGCCTCGCTAGCTGCTATCAGCCGAAGCCAGGCGGCGGGCTGATCGTGCAGGACGATGCCGCTGAGAGCAGGTTCGCGGGACCACCTGCGTTGGAATCGGGCGGCGGCGGTCTGGTCTCTACCGCGCATGATTACATGTGCTTCTGCCGCATGATGCTGCAGGGCGGCAGCCTGGACGGCGTGCAGATCCTCAGCCCCAAGACGGTGGCGCTGTTCAGCCTGAACTTCCTGCCTGACAACAAGGAGCTCGGAGCGATGGCTCCGCCCGGCCTGTTCAGCGAGGCGGGCTACGCCGGCATAGGCTTCTCGCTCGGCTGCGGCGTCACGCTCAGCCCCGCCAGGACGCGGCTGCCTGGGACGCCGGGCGAGTATTTCTGGGGCGGCGCCGCGGCAACCGCTTTCTGGATCGACCCCCGAGAGGAGCTGGCGGTCGTGTTCATGACGCAGGTGATCGGCAGCGATGCGCGCCTGACGCTTCGCCGCGACCTTCGCACGCTGGTCTATTCGGCGATGACGGAGTCGTTCACAGTGTAGGTCAGTGGGTCTGGCCGCAATGCGATTTGCCCAGCAGGTCAATGCCATCGGAAGTCGCGTGTACGCTGACGGCATAGCCTGCCAAGCCCATGATAAGAGCCGATGCCAGCCAATGCCCCATATCGGTGATCATGCGGTCGATCGTTGCAAACATTTCCCGGGCTCCTCTTGTGTGCCGCGGGCGTCTCCTAGGACCTGAGCGGGATGACGTCTGTGCTGTAGGTCACACTCCCGACGTTATTCGCGTGGTCGGGATGACTAACCTGTGAGCACGCGGTCGTGACATGAACGCCTCTTACTCCCTGCTGGTTGAACCGTCGCACGGAACCGGCGCGCTGCAACCGGAACCCGTAAGGAGGGGCCATGTTCATCCATAACTCGATCATGCTGCACGAAGTCCGCGTGGGTAACCCCGACCCGGTCTTCGCCGAAAAGCTCCTGGAGCAATACGGCGGTGCCACCGGCGAGTTGACTGCCGCGCTGACCTACTGGACCCAGTCGTTTCACGTAGAAAACGCAGGCGTCCGTGACATGCTGCAGGACATCGGCACCGAGGAGCTTGGCCATCTCGAGATCGTAGCTATGCTGATCGAACAACACACCAAACGCGCATCACAGGATGTGCAGAACCGCGCTTATCAAAGCACCCTGTTCTCGATCCGGGGCCACGGTCCGCATCTCGTCGATTCGAAGGGACTGTCGTGGGATGGTCGCTATGTGAACGAAGGTGGGCACCTTGTTCGCGACCTGCGCGCCAATGTCGCGGCCGAGGCCGGCGCGCTCAACACGTATGAGCAGCTCATCAAGCTGACCACCGATGATGGAACGCGCGAGGCGCTGACCCATCTCGCTACACGCGAAGTCGCCCATACCAAGATGTTCATGGAGGCGCTGAGCACTCTGAACGGACTGACGGATCCCATCTTCGGGAATCTGAAGCCGGATGATACCGTCAATCTGTATTTCAACCTCTCGGGCGGCCCGGACGCGGATCAGCGCGGGCCGTGGAACAGTGAACCGGCCTTCCAATACGTGGCGAACCCGCTGCAGCACGAGATGCAGCAGCACGGGGGTAAGCCGGGCAGCAACGAGATGGCGATGGATACCGCGCCCGCGGGTTCGCTGCCTGGCGGCGGCAATCCGCCGGCCAATCCGCAGCCACCTGTTCCGTCGCGACAGGCGCTGCAGCCCGGGCAGCGGCAGCCTTGAACACTCTGCTGTTGCGGCGGGCGTTCCTGCAGACGAGTGCGGCAGGAACGCTCGCAATGCTCACGCTTCGTGGCCCCCATGCGGCCGCGGCCCCGGGCGCCGAGCCGCTCGACGGCGCTTTGGTGGCTTGGGTCCGGCTGCGCCTCGGCGTCGATGCGGAGATCCGCCTCGCGCATCTCGGTCCAGACGGCCGCGTGCGGGGCACCGCGAGAGCGATGCATGTTTCTTCGGATCCAGGCGCTGTAATGGGTCAGGTGCGCGCGAGCACGGACGCGGCGTACCGGCTGGCTTGCAGTGCCGCGGCGCAGTCCTGGCAGGTGGATCCGCGGCTGTGTGCGTTGCGGGACGCGCGGATCGTGGCACGAGACCGTTCGATCGCCTACCGGGCGTGGGTTGACATCGTTTGAGCGCACTTTCACCCGCCGCGCATAGCGCGGTGGGTGAGAATAAGAACACGCTGGTTGCGGTCGGCTGACCGGTTATAGGGTTCTGGCCAGATGCCGTAAGACGATCCCGACCGTATGACCGCCGACGTCATCCTCGCACGCGCTTTCGAGCCGATCGCCCAGGCAATTGGTGCCATCCCCGGCGCCGTGCTGGGGGTGGTGACCGCTGCCGGAGACCGGGCGGTGCACGTCCTGGGCCATGCCCAGCTCGTGCCGCAGCCCGTGCTGATGCAGCGGGAGACCTGGTTCGACCTCGCCTCGCTCACCAAGCCGATCTTCACCACGACTGCGATCCTTCGGCTAACGTCGGAGGGGCTGATCGGGCTCGACGACCCGCTGACCGCCGCAATCCCGGACCTGCGCCAATATGATGCGGACGCGCGGGAGCGGCGGCTGACATTCCGCCAATGCCTCAGTCACCAGACGCATTTGCCGGCGGTCGAGCCGCTCTATACCTACGGCCAGGATCCGGCGACCCTGCGCGCCTTCATGCTGCAGCGCGTCTGGCAGCCCGGGCCGGCGGTTTATTCCGATCTCAATTTCATGCTGCTGGGGATCGCCATCGAGCGCCTCACCGGACAGCCGCTCGACCAACAACCGCTGCCTCCCGGCTTCACCTTCCATCCGGATCCGCGGGCCTGCGCGGCGACCGAACGGTGCACCTGGCGCGGCCGCATGCTGCGCGGCGAGGTGCATGACGAGAATGCCTTCGCGCTGGGAGGCGCCGCGGGCCATGCCGGGCTGTTTGGCACCATCGATGGAGTCCTGGAATTTGCCCATGGCCTGTTGGCCGACGGAGCGGCAATAGTGCGAGAGCGCCAGTCCCGCACGCGGACCCTGGGCTGGGAGGTGCGGCACCACGGCTGGTCGGGCGGAGATACATGTTCGGATGACACGATCGGCCATACTGGTTTCACCGGCACCGGATTGTGGATCGATTTCGCCCGCGGCGTTGCCTGGTCGCTGCTGACCAACCGCGTGCACCCGACCCGCCATAAGGATACCGGCATCTTCGCCCTGCGACCCCGCGTGGGCGATCTGATCGTGGCGGCGGCATGATCAGGTTGGCGGCCTTGCTGGTTCTCTCGATAATTATGCCCGCCTTGGCTGCGGACCCTGTACAGGCGCTGCTGCGCGCTTATCCGGACGAGCTGGCTGGGTTTGACGGCGCAAATCTTATCTGGCGCGACGGAACGCGCATGCCGGTGAGCGACGGCCGCCCCGAGAAGACGTTGGATGAGATGATCCGCCGCGGCTCGATCCTGGACCAGATGCGCATGCCATATCCGGCCGGCACGCCGTTGCTGCCGCCGCATGCCGATCCGGGGCGCGTGCGCAACGTGGCGTTCTTCGACAAAATGTACGGCGACTGCCATGCGGGCGAGGTGGCGCCGAGGCTCGTGCGCGTGGTTTGGCTGCCGCGCACATGGGGGCATGCAGTTGCAATCACGTCGGTCAACGGCGTTGACCGGCAGCTTGCAGCGGTTTCGCGCGAACTGGACGAGCTTCCGGCCAAGGACAAGAAGTTCCTGTTTCCGCTCGGCGGCACCTACAATTGCCGCACGGTCGCCGATACCGGCGAGCCCAGCGCGCACAGTTGGGGGATCGCAATCGATATCAATACCACGTACGCAGATTATTGGCTGTGGGAACGCGCCGGCGGCGACATACCCGTGTATCGCAACCGCATCCCGCCGGAGATCGTTTCGATATTCGAAGCGCATGACTTCATCTGGGGCGGCCGCTGGTCGCATTTCGATACAATGCATTTCGAATACCGGCCGGAGGCACTGGGGCCACCGTGATACTCCCATGCCCGCCGGCGCTGAGTTCCAGGCCGTCGTCCGGGCCGGCCAGCAGGATGCCGTGCTCGGCGACAGCACACAACTGGCTGTCGATGTGCGCTTTTTGACCGCTAGTCTAGTCCGAAGTTACCGCGTACTCCGGGTGCAAACCATTGACAGTCGCATGTGAGATCACCCAAGCGGGAGACAGTTTATGCTGAGTTTTTGATGAATGCCGTCAAATTGTGTTGCTACGCTTAGGTAACCGACGAGATCGTGTTGCACGGCGACGACCATCGCCTGATCGGGCTTATTAACCGAATGAGGCTTTTTGCTCCACCTGATGTTCTCTGTGCGGCGGAGGCGGTACTCATACCAGCCGCCCCGTCCGGTGACCGCTTTGGGTGGCTTTGCGACGGTCTGCTTCGGAGCGCCAAATGCAAAAAGCGGACCTCCGACCCGCTGGGCCTAAGGTTCCAAACCAGCCCGCACCTGACTTTCGGCGACCCAACGGCAGCCCTCTGAGCGGATAAACCCGAACCCAAATTCTTCCTCTACGGTCATGACAACGAGATCGATCGGATAGGTCATGCACAGCTCGGCCAGCGTCTGCCGAGCCTGGATGCCATCTTCTTCCACCTCGCATACTAGGAGGATGTCGATGTCCGTCCAGGCGATGCCAGAACGCAAGGCTGACCCGAACAGATAGGCCTGTAGTTTTCCCAGACTCTGGAAGTCCCGAACGGCCACAGCGACCTCCTTGACGATCGTCGCCGCGCTCAAGGTTCGAGGGCCTGCTGCAGTTCGGCAGCGTTGACTACGCTGATCCCCAGGCTATGGGCGACATCGAGCGCGCGGGGTGCGATGCGGCTATAGGGATTGGTCCTGAACAGGATGTCGAATGGTGCTTGCTTGGTGTGAGCCGTCCTGACCACGTCGGCTGTTACCTCATAGGCATCCGACAGTGACACAACCACATCGTCACCATTGCGGCGGATCACACGGTACTTGCGATCGGACAAACGCACGGGAACAGCAACGTTCCTGTGCTGATTGAAGATACGTTCAACGAAATATATCTCTGGATTCTTGTACTTTGATAAATCCTCATTTTGGTTAAGACCTCGATAGAGGTCGTACATTTTCCCGTAGGCGAGGCCCTTCGAATTCAACTCCATAATAGCTTCGCCGGTCCAGCCAGCGGCAGTTGGAATGTTTAAGACGAACTCCGGGCGAGGGTTCATCCCCCAGATCGGCTCGAGGTCACCCAAAGTAACGGGATCGGCGGAAATCACGGCGACGATGGCTGGTGGTTGCTTCTTACGCTCGATCTGCACGAGGCCGCGCCCAACGCGCGATGCGCTCGCGACTTCATCGTGGTTGGGCAGCACTCCAGCTAGCCAATTGGAGAGATCCTTAGCCATTTGCTGACATCATGCTGTTCATTGCCGGTGGGAATAAGCGGCCTCCCGTTATGCCCTCTAGATGGCGGGCGATCAGGTCGTCGACGTGTTGCCGGAATTCTTCCAGAGTCTGCAACTCGCGCCCGACCATATGGTCACGGTTCTTGTCCAGGATCCCGATAATCCGTTTGTTATTTGGAATGATGGTGTTGAGAACTTTTCGACGCCAAGCGTCGGGCGCATTGCTCTCGGGGTCGAATTGTGCGCCGCTGCTTGGTCCGTAGTCCTCCAGTGTCACTTTGTTGGCCGTCATCAACGGCTCGATCGCCGCTTGGACCTCGTCTCGCGACGACAAGTGGGCGGCGCCGAACAGCGCTGCCAAATGATCGGCGCGGTCACGCTTCCACTGGCTAATCAGCGTATCAGGGTAGTCATCCGGCGCCTTGTCGATCATTGTATGGCAGTTTGCGCAGAGCAGGATGAGATTTTCATAAGCGCCGCGTTCGGCCTCCTCCAAACCGGCGTTTGACCTTGGTCCATCATTGCTCGCGGCGAAAATATGGGCTATTTCCGCGAAATGGATAGCTTCCCCTGAAGGGGTCTCGACGAAGAGCTGTCGCGTGCAAGCTGGATTTTGGCAATAGCCAGCGGAGTCGGCAAAGAGGCGAATACGCGTCTTAGCGCCTGGATTCGCTTGCCCCCTGGTACACGCCACGACCACCTCCTAGTCTGGTTTCGCGCAACCGAATGCAAGTGGTGTCTCCGCTGCGCTCGAGATCTTTGCCGAGTTCGTCGGACGACGCGACCGCCGAGGAGATCATCGGACCATCCGATGTCCCTCGCGATCTCGCCGATCCGGGACGCGGAGGGTAGGATTATCGGAATCTCCAAAATCGGCCACGTTCTCAGCGAGGCACAGCGGCCTTGCCAAGGTTGGGCGAGGGTTCGAATCCCTTCGCCCGCTTCAGACTTGCTAGATGCACAACCGATAAGGCGGCGAATTGCCCGTCAGCGTCTCTTCGCTCCCTGACCGGATCGTCAACCGATTGCGAAGGAGTCCAGGCGTATCGTTCGAAATCAGCAATTTTGGGTCATCAAGCCGCTACCGTGATGCGCGCGATCACCGCGATCATTCCACTAGGGTAATCATAGTCCTTCTAGCCGCAAATTCATCGATTATTTGCAACCCCACGGCCCTGTTATCAGTCACCTCAATGCGCCTTCCGTGCATCTACCAGATCATCGCCGTTGAGATCGAAAATCACTTTGCTGGCCCGGACGATGCCGACAACATTGGCATAAACGTAGGTCACCGCATTGCACGTTATCTCGAAGGTAAACAACTGCCCCTCCGGGTGCCCATAATCCCGGCAGAATTCCTCAAGATCATACGCTATCTGGCCGTCGTCGCCCGAGGCCGTTCGCATGGTTGCTCCCGTTCTAGATCGTCGTGACATGCTGTCGCCAAACAGTCCATCAAAGAGAAGACCCTGGCCGACGTCGGCGGCATTGCCGTCTCCCGGCGGCTTGGGTGCACCGAGGCAAATGCGGATCATTGTCGCGGAAGTCCCCCTTCACGTGGGGATGAACCCTGCAATTGCAAGCTGAACGTGAGCGGGCTGTCCCGAGAACCTGAACAACCTCACGAATCCGCCCCGATGCATTTCATCGTGCGAGATGCCATATCAGCAGGTCAAAAACCAGAAAGGAACCCGGGGTGGCCGCGACTCCCATGACGGCTTCGATGGTGACTGCCGCCCTCGAGGCAACAGCCTCGAAGATCAGGCCGAAGGATGCGGATCCCTTTCGCAAGGGTGATCCTGTCGTCTATCCCGCGCATGGCGTCGGCAGGATCGACCGCGTGGGTTTTGAGGAAATCGCCGGACACCGGCTGAACCTGATCCACATCTCCTTCGACGATAACCAGATGACCTTGCGTGTGCCCGTGGCGCAGGCGCGTGCTGCGGGTCTGCGAAAGCTCGCGAGCAGGAAGCAGTTGGCGGATGCCCTGGCGAAGCTGAAGGAGCGGCCTCGGTCGAGCCGGCTTATGTGGGCCAAGCGTGCCCAGGAGTACCTGGCGAAGATCAACTCCGGTGCACTTGTTGCGCTGGCCGAGGTGGTTCGGGATCTGCAGGCTGCCGGAGACGGCTCGGGCAGCAGCTTCAGTCAGCGCAACTTGTTCGAGCTCGCGCTGGATCGGCTTGCTGCCGAATCCGCGGCGATCAACCGAATTTCCAAAGCGGAGGCGATCGAGCAGCTCAATCAGGCACTGCTCGAGGCCAGGGCAAGCGTCGTTAGCTAACCCAAGAAATCTTCTGGCAATGTCGCTGCGGCATGCCTATATGTGCCGGACGGCTTTTCAGCGTGGGTCTATCGTACCTTGACTATGCGACTTCGTCGCGCTTCGGTGCTCCCAATTTGAAAAGCATTCCGGTCCATATGGTGTGGATCGCCGGATTGCACGGAGGAAGACGCGATGTCGGAAGGCACGGTCAAGTGGTTCAATGCCCAGAAGGGATACGGCTTCATTCAACCGGATGATGGGTCGAAAGATGTCTTCGTCCATATCTCGGCAGTCGAGCGCGCGGGCCTGACTGGCCTTAATGAGGGTCAGAAGGTCAGCTTTGACCTGGAGCGCGGGCAGCAAGGCAAGACCTCGGCCACCAACCTGAAGTCTCTCTGAGCTTCCATCCAGCGCTGCCGAGCCCAGCGCTGGCCCTGGACGGGGGGGAACGGAGGCGACAATGAACCGGCACAAGTTTGCTGTCGGGCAGGCCGTGCATTTCTTGGCTGGGCCGGGTGACCTGCACGTGCCGCCTGGAATGTATAAGATTCAGCGCCTGCTGCCGAGTGACGCGAACGGTAATCAGTATCGTGTCAAGCACTTAGCCGACGGGCATGAGCGAGTCGTCCCGGAGAGCAAACTGGCGGCTTTGTCCGGCAGCCTGGGTTAGTTGCCTCATGGATCCCGTGGCTTGGCGCGGCTCTCGTGCTCGGATTTGCGTGGGCAGATTATCGATATGGCCACTTACGCTATAGTCCCGCGGATCGGCGATGACGGATTCGATGTCTCTGTCGTCGGCAGCGACGGCGCTCGCCAGACCATCCTGAATTTTAGGACTGAAGCAGATGCAGAGGCTTGGATCGTGCAGGACAAGAAGGCCGACCAACGTCGCGACCTGCTTCCCGGGTGAGCTGCCTGCACGATCCGACGATTGCTACAGCAGCTTACGGAACACCACGACACGTTCTCGCTCATGGAAACCGACCGCGGCATGGAAGGCATGGCCTGCCGCATTGTCGAGCAAAGCGTCGGAAGCAAACTCCGAGCATCCCAGGGAGCGCCCCCAAGCCTCGACAGCTTCGCACAGTGCTTTCGCGATGCCATTCCGGCGATAAGCCGGCAGCACGTAGATGCCCTCCAGGAACAGGACGGGCGATGTGTCGCAGCCATTCACCGGATCGTGGCGGAGGTTTGCTTCGGCGAAGCCGATAGCCGCGCCGGCATTGTTGCGGGCGATGAACGCGGCAGGGTTCCTCTCGCCTGCGGTGAGCCATTTCGGCGGCTCACCCGCGTAATCGTCTTCCGGCCAGAGCATGCGGCGGAGACGGACGAGGTCGTCCAGATTGTCCGCGCGGCAGCGTTCGATCGGCGTCGCGTCTGCCCGCGCTGTTACCATGCCTGGTCCAGCAACGCCCGCACGGCCGGCGGGCCATCGATCTTGCGTGGGTTGGTGTGCACGGCGCGGTCGTGCATCGACTCCTCGGCGATGCGGTCGAGATGATCCTGTTGCACGCCGACCTCGCGCAGCCGCCCCGGCAGGCCAAGCTCCGCCACCAGCGCCGCGACAGCATCGCCCGCGGGATCGCCGGGTCGTCCCAGGGCGTCGCTCACCCAGGACTGCTTGTCGGCGTTCATCGCCGCGTTGAAGCGCAGCACGTGGGCCAGCATGATGCAGGAGGTATAGCCGTGCGGCACGCCGGCGGCACCGCCCAGCACGTGGCCGATGCCATGGCTGGCTCCGCTTGGCACGCCGCCCTGCGCGCCCATGATCGACATCCAGGCACCGAGCTGGCAATCGAGCCGTGCGTCCAGATCGTGCGGATCGGCTTTCACGGCACGCAAGCCGCGGCCAAGCAGACGCAGCGCGTGCAGCGACGTGGCGTCGGACAATGGTTGCGGATGCACGGAGCAGATGCTCTCCACCGCATGATCGACGGCGCGGATGCCGGTGGAGAGGAACAGCCATTCAGGCGTGTGGATCGTTGCGGCCGGATCGAGGATAACGCTGCGCGGCATCATCAGCGGATGACCAAAGCTTTCCTTCACCTGCCGCACCGTGTCGGTACAGCCGGCGAACCAGGTGAATTCTCCGGCGGAGAGCGTGGTCGGCACGGCAACCGAGCGTATTGCTGGCGGTTCAACCGGCGGGCGCTGCGTGCTGCCGTCGGGCAGGATGCGGGCGCGGAAGGCGTCGAGCTGTCCAGGCTCGGTCACAGCGTTGCCGAGACAGAGCCCGACCATCTTGGCGGCGTCGGTCACCGAACCGCCGCCGATGGTCAGCAGCGCATCGGCGTGGGCTTCGCGGGCTGCGTTGGCCGCGGCGACGATATCGGTGCGCGGCGTATGGGCGCCAACCTTGGTACAGATGCCGGCGAGTCGGTTGCCGAGCACGCCGCGGACGCGGTCGATCAGGTCGGTTTCGCGTGCAAGCGTTCCGCTGGCGAGGAGATAGATCGCGCGGGCGTCGATGCGGTCGAACTCGGCGGCCAGGGCGTCGGTGAGAGGGATGCCATAAATAACCCGCTCCATTTGCGGATAGCGGTAAGTGCCTTGGATCATGCGATCGGTCCTACTGTTGGACAGGTTTTTGCAACGGTGGCGGGGTAACGTTCACCGAGGATCTCGACGTGCAGGTTCTGTCCTTTCCGGGCGAGGTCGTTGCGTACGAAGGCAAGGGCGATACTGCAGTTAATGGTATGACCCCAACCGCCGGAGGTGACCACGCCGACTCGCCGATTGTCGGACCAAACGGGTGAGTTCGGGTGTGCGTCGGCCTCGCCCGGTTCGGTCAGCAGAAGCTGCACGAGCCCGGCGCGTGGAAATGGGGTGCGGGTCAGTTCCTGTTGCCAACAGGGAAAGCCGGCTTCTAGGCGTAGGCTGTCGAGCGCGAGCAGGCCAATATCAGCGATGCTGAGCGGTTCGCCGCTACGCCAGAGCGAGTTGTAGAATGCCGGCAGGTCGGGTATGGGCACGTGCAGTTCCCATCCGGATTTGCCGGCGATGTTGGTAACCAGCGTGAGCGGGCTATCCTTTATGTTCGCAAGCACATCTCCGGCACGAGGGCCGGTCAGCAGCAGGGTGCCGTATTCGGCCGTCACGTCGTTGAGCCGCGCCGATCCGTCGGCGGGCAGCAGGCGCGCGAGTTCATCATGATCATGCGTCTCCGCGATCGCGGCGCTGGTCAGGTACAAGCGGTCCGCCGAGAGCCGTGTCACTGTGAACGCGCTGATAGTGCCGCCGTATCTTGAGAGCAGCCGGTTCGGCGCTGTTTCGCCTTGTTGCGGCACAGGACCGCACAGGATACGGCCAAGCCAGGCGGCCGCGCCTGATCCTTCCACCATGAATTTGGCGAGCCCGGGGAGTTCGGCGATGCCGAGGCACTCGCGCGCCGCGCGGCATTCCCGGGCAACTGCGGGGAAGCCGGGGACGGCGCGGCGGAAGCTCGGACGATCAGGTTCGCTGTTGCGGGCGAACCACAAGGGCGTTTCCCAGCCGCCGCGTGCTCCGAATACGGCGCCCTTGCCACGCAGCGCTTCGTAAAGCGGTGAGGTGCGCGCGGGACGGCCTGCGGCGCGTTCCTCGCGCGGATAGGCGACGGCGTATTCATGTCGGTACGTCTCGACGGCGCGGGTAAGCGCGTAGGTCTTGGTTGCATAGGCACCGAAGCGGCGCGGGTCGCAGGCCCAGAGATCGATTTCCGGCTCGCCATGCACGACCCATTCGGCGACCGCCTTGCCCGCTCCGCCCGCCTGCACGATGCCGAAGCTGAACGCGCAGCAGTGGAAGAAGCCGGGCAGTCCGGGCGCAGGGCCGATAAGCGGGTTGCCATCCGGCGTGTAGGGGATCGGCCCGTTGACGACGCGGCGCACGCCGACGCTGCCGAGGACCGGCACGCGGCCAATGGCGTCCTCGATCTGCGGTACCGAGCCGGTCGAGGTCGTCGGGGAAAAGTTGCGCGGCGAAATCATCGGGAATGCCGTCCAGCCAGACGGGCGTGGCCTGCGCCTCATAGGGGCCGAGCAACAGGCCGTCGCGCTCCTGGCGCAGATACCAGCTTGTGTCGGGATCGCGCAGCAGCGGCAGTTTGGCGGGTCGGGCGGCGAGCGCGGGGATGGTTTCGGTGATGAGATACTGATGCTGGATGGAGACGACCGGCAGGTACTGACCAAGTAGCGCCATGACCTCGCCGGCCCGGTAGCCGGCGGCGTTCACTACTGCCTCGGCGGTGATGGCGCCCGCGGTTGTTTGCACCTGCCAGCCGGCTTCCGTGCGTGCAAGGCCGGTGACGCGCGCGCCGCGAATGATGCGTGCGCCCAGGTCGCGAGCAGCTTTCCCGAAGGCATGCGTGAGCTGGCTGGGGTCGATGTCGCCGTCGAGGGGATCGAAGAGCCCGCCGAGCAAGTCGTGGGTTTCGATGAACTCGCAGCGGGCCTTGATCTCCGCCGAAGTCAGGATGGCAAAGTCGAGATCCCGGGCATTGGCAACGGCGGCGACATGGCGAAACTCATCCATGCGGTCGGCGGTATGCGCCAGGCGAATCGAGCCGGTGACGTGATAGGCGACCGGCTGGCCGGTTTCCTGCGCGAATTGTGCGTAAAGCTGCGTCGATACCCGTTGCAGTGTCACGATCGACGCATTGGTGGAGAAATTCGGGCAGTTGCCGGCGGCGTGCCAGGTGGAACCGGCGGTCAGCTCGTCGCGCTCCAGCAGCACGCAGTCGGTCCAACCCAGGCGCGCGAGGTGATACAGCGCGCTGCAGCCGACAACGCCGCCACCGATCACCACCGCGCGGGCGTGGGAATGCATCGTGCTTACCGTTGCGCGCGAAGCGCGGGGTTGAGCTGGATCGCACGCGCATAATCGGCGGTGGCGCGATCCGGCTGTCCGGCGCGGGTCTCGGCACGGCTGCGGGCGAGCCACACGCTGGCATCGGCGGGGTCAAGCTTGATGGCGCGATCGAAATCGGCCAGCGCATGCGTGTTGTCGCCGATAGCGGCGTAGGCGATGCCGCGATTTGTAATGGCGATGGAATCGGAGGGATCGCGCTCGATTGCTTGGCTGAGATCGGCGATGGCGCGTGGAAAATCGCCCCGGCGCACGGCGACGAAGCCGCGCGCCGCGAGCGCCGGCTCATGATCCGGGTCGATGCGTAGCGCTGCGTCGCAGTCCTGGATCGCGCGATCGGTCTGGTCCTCACTGGCCAGCGCGGCGCACCGGTCGGCGAGGGCGTCGGGCGATGCGGCGTCCTGCTGAATAGCGCGGCCGAAATCGGCGATGGCGCGTTCGAACTGGCCTTGTTGCGCGTAGGCGACCCCGCGGTTGGTCAGCGCTTCGGCATTGTCGGGGTCGAGGTGCAGCGCGGCATCGCAGTCGGCGAGTGCATGCTCCGAATCGTGCTTGCGGTTCCAGGCACCGCAGCGATTGGCGTAGGCCTTGGCTGAAGCTGGGTTGAGTTGGATCGCGCGATCATAATCGGCGATCGCCTTGTCGGGTTGGTTGAGGCGCAGGTAGTCGAAGCCACGATCGAGCAGCGGCAGGTCCCAGCCAGGATCGATGGCGGCGGCGGCGCTGCAGTCCTGGATCGCGCGGTCGTATTGGTCTTTCGCGCCATACGCGTAGCAGCGGTTCAGGAAGGCGGGCGCGGATTGCGGATCGAGGCGCACGGCATTGTCGAAATCCGCGATGGCCTGATCCGGCTGTTTTTTCCCAAGCCACGCTTTGCCGCGTGCCAGAAAGCTGATGTCCGAAGCGGGATCGATGGCGATCGCGGTGTTGCAGGCAGCAATGGCTTTGTCGAACCGTTCGAGGGCGCCGTAAGCAGCGCAGAGGCCGGCATGTGCCGGCGGAGAGTTCTGGTCGATGGCAATGGCCTTGTTGAAATCGCTGATGGCACGGTCGTAATCGCTCTTGCCGAGCCAGGCGTTGCCGCGCTGGGCGAGGGCAGGGGCGTCGGACGGGGCGATCTTCAGGGCGGCATCGCAGTCGGCTATGGCACCGTCGTTATCGCCTTTGTCGATATAGGCCATGCAGCGATCAGTCAGCGCGAGGGCTGGGTTGGGCGAGAAGCGGATCGCGCCGCTCCAGTCGTCGATCGCTTTGTCGAGGCCGCCCTGTTCATAGTGCACGATGCCGCGGTCGAGCAGCGCGGTGGCTTCGTTGGGATCGATTTGAAGAGCAGCATCATAGTCCTGTAGGGCGCGGTCGTAGTGGCCTTGCTGGTCATAGGCCTCGCCGCGGTTGATATAGGCGGCGGCCGAGTTGTCGGGCGAGAGTGATTCGCCCGTCTCCAGGATTGCGGTGCAGGCGGCGATGCGCTGGTTCTGGTCCGGTGCCTCGGTGCAGGCCTGCCAGCCGGGCGTATCGGTGGTGGGAAGGGCAGTTGCGGGTCGGGCCAGTGCGCAAAGCAGGACGGCCGTCAGCCAGGAAAACCTCTTGCACAACGGTCAGTGCTCGTCGTGGTTGCCGATGTGATGCTGGGCGTAGAGCTCGAGGCCGAGTCTCGCGACGAGGTCGAGCTGCGTTTCCAGGTAGTCGATATGCCCCTCCTCGTCCTGCATGAGTTGCTCGAACAGGGCGCGGGTCACGTAATCCTTGACCGAATGGCAATGCGAGGCCGCCTCCTCGTAAAGCGAGCGAGCCAGCATCTCGGCCTGCAGGTCGCGCTCCAGAACTTCCTTCACTGTGCGCCCGATATGCAGCGAGTTGAGTGTCTGCATGTTGGCGAAGCCGTCGAGGAAGATAATGCGTTCGATCAGCTTGTCTGCATGCTGCATTTCCTCGATGGATTCCTGGCGCCACTGTTTGGCGAGTGATTTGTATCCCCAGTTGTCGAGCAGGCGATAATGCAGCCAGTATTGATTGACGGCCGTGAGTTCGTGGCGTAGTGCATCATTGAGATAGTCGATGACCTTCGGCTCGCCCTTCATTCATGTTCCTCCAAGCTTCGGCCTGGTGCGGGATCCTGCGACATAGAAGCAAGACGTGGATGGCCGGCCTTCGCCGGCCATGACGGTTCACGCCTGCGGTAGGAGAGTCAATCACAAGGACGGTTGGGGTTCCATCATCGTGTGTCACAGCACGCGAGACAGAAAATCGCGTGTCCGCTGCTCCCGCGGCGCGCTCAGCACCGTGCGGGGGTGGCCGCGCTCGACGATGGCGCCGGCATCCATGAAGGCCAGATCGTCGCCGACCTCGCGGGCGAAAGCGAGCTCATGCGTGACCACCATCATCGTCATACCGGAGCGGGCGAGGTCGCGCATCACGGCCAGCACCTCGCCGACCAGCTCGGGGTCGAGAGCCGAGGTGGGCTCGTCGAACAGCATGAGCTGCGGGTCCATGGCGAGCGCGCGCGCGATGGCAACACGCTGTTGCTCGCCGCCGGACAGTTGCGCCGGATACATCCCATGCTTGCCGGCGAGCCCCACCCTTTCCAGCAACTGCATACCGCGCTGCCGCGCCTTTGCGCCTGCCACACGCTTCACTCGCATGGGCGCCTCGGTGATGTTCCGCAGCGCGGTCATGTGCGGGAACAGGTTGAAGTGCTGGAACACCATACCGACCTTCTGGCGCATGCGGGCAATCCGGTGTTCCGGCAGCTCGTACAGCCGACCGTTGTGTTCGCGATAGCCGACCAGCTCGCCGCCGACCCAGAGCCGGCCGCCATCGATGCGCTCCAGGTGGTTGATGCAGGACAACAGGGTGCTTTTGCCGGAACCGGACGGGCCGATGATGCACATCACGCTTCCGGCGGGCGCGTCGAGATCGATGCCGCGCAGCACCTCCCGCCCGCCGAAGCGCTTGGTCAGCCCCCTGATGCGAACCATGGGTTCCGCGGTCATGTCCGGAGTCATGTCCTTTGGCGATAGCGCCTTTCCAGCACGTGCTGCCCGGCAGAGAGTACGGAGACCACGATCAGGTACCAGAGCGAGGCGACGATCAGCAGCGGGATGGTTTCATATGTACGAGCATAGATCAGTTGCGCGGTGTAGAGCAGGTCGGCGAGTGCAATGACGCTGACGAGCGAGGTGTTCTTGACCATGGAGATCACCTCGTTGCCCACCGGCGGGATAATGACGCGCATCGCCTGCGGGAAAACGATGCGGAAGAACGTTGTCGCCGGCGACATGCCGAGCGCTTTGGCTGCGCGTGTCTGCCCGTGCGGAACCGAGGCGATACCGGCGCGGATCACCTCCGCCGTGTAGGCGGCCTGCGCCAAGCCGAGGCCGGCCAGCGCCGCGGAAAGCGGCGTGATAACCGAGTTCATGCTGGCGTGGTACAGCACCGGGCCGAACGGCAGGCGCAGGGTAATCGCCGGATACAGGGCGCCGAAATTGTACCAGAAGATCAGTTGCACGAGCACCGGCACGCTGCGAAAGAACCAGATGTAGAGCCAGCTCAGGGTTGCGAGCAGAAGGTTCGACGACAGCCGCATCACCGCGAGAATCGTGCCCAGAACCAGGCCGATCGCCATCGCTGCCAGCGTGAGTTCCAGCGTGCGGGCGAGGCCCGCCAGAATCTGCCCGTTCAGCATGTATTGCAGCACGACCGGCCATTGAAACGCCGGATTGGTGGCGACGCTGAACAGCACCGTCGCGCCTATCAGTCCGGCGATCCGCGCTCGCCGCCCAGGTCCAGGGGTGGCGCAGCGGGACGACAGTTTCCTGTCTGGGGCCGATCTCCAGCGCGGCCTGTTGCGGCAGGCTCATTGCATCGCGTTGGTCGGGTTCAACGGTGCGTCCTTCACGGCACCCTCCTGCAAGCCCCATTTGGTCACGATCTTCTGGTAGGTGCCGTTCGCAATCAGTTGCTGGACCGCCGCTTGCAGCGGCTTGGCCATCTCCGAGCCCTTGGGCAGCGCGATGCCGATATAGCTGGTGTCGGTGTAGTGGCCGACCACCTTGGTGCGGCCTTTCGATTGCGCGACGAACCAGCTTACCGCGGTGGAGCCGAGCCAGTACAGATCGACCCGCTTGCTCATCAGCGCCTCGGCCGCGCTGTTGCCGTCATTGAAGGCGAGCGCGTTGATCGCCTTCTTGCCGGCGGCGGTGCATTTCGGGTCCTGTTCCTGCGCGAACACCATCTCGCGCGAGCCGCGCGTGGTGCCGACAGTCAGCCCGCACAGGTCATCGAGGCTGTTGACCTTGATCGGACTGTCGGCGAGTGCCGCGAAGAGCTCGTTGCCGAACAGGGTGCCGATCATATCGACGACCTTCTCGCGCACGACGGTGACGCCCATCTGTCCGACCGCGGCATCGAAGCGGTGCGCCTGCAGGCCGGGGATCAGCGTATCGAAGGTGGTCGGGCGCAGGTCGAGATTGAGGCCGAGCAACTGGCTGGCGGCGCGCAGTATGTCGATCTCCCAGCCGGCGATCTCGCCCTTCTCGTTGCGGAAGTCATCCGGGGGCGAGCCGAGTGCCACGGCAACGGTGAACGTCTTGGACGTGGCGATGTCGGGTGGAAGCAGTTTGATGAGGTCCGGCTGCGGCGATTGCGCAAACGCCGGATCGGCGCCGGCGCTGCCCGGCTGCGCGGCAGCCGGCAGCGCGGCGGTGAGAAGGAATCGCAAGTCCCAACACCGCCAGTATGGACGAGAGACGCGAGATTGTTCTTGTCATTTTCGACCCTCAGGCGAAGCAATTTTATCCCGCCGGCTGCAGCAGCGCGCCGCCGTCGCCCTGCGGCACGGCTTTGCCATCGGGGCCGAAGCGGTCGGGCGCGAACGGCGCGACCGGCCAGTTGGTGGCACCATCCACCGCGAGCTGCGCCACTACCTGGCCCATGATCGGCCCCAGCTCGAAACCATGCCCGCAGAAGCCGAAAGCGTGCACGAGGCCGGGATGGCGGGGGGACAGGCCCATGACGGGAATATCGTCCGGCATGATGCCCTCGATCCCTGCCCAGGCATGCACGATTCTGGTTTCGCGCAAAATCGGGAACAGATCGAGCGCGGTACGCGCCGAATAGGCAAGGCGGTCGAAATCCAGCGCGATGCGCCCGGTATCCAGGTCAGCCACGCCTTTGTGCCCGCCGCCGATCATCACATGGCCACGCGCGGTTTGCTTGAAGGACATGGCGCGCCCGGTCAGCCCGATTACCGGAGCAATGAACGGCGGCAGTTTCGATGTCAGCATCATCATCAGGGCGCTGAAGCCCAGCGGGATGATCTCGCCCAGGCTGCGCGCCAGGCGCGCGCCCCACGCGCCGGCGGCATTCACCAGCACCGGCGCTTCATGCGTGCTGCCGTCCGCGCAACGGAGCCGCCAGAGGTCGTGCGCGCGTTCCACGGTAATGACGCGCGCGCCTTCGCGGACCGTGGCACCTGCCGCTTCGGCCGCACGCCGGAAGGCGCAGGTGGTGCGGTAGGGTTCGGCGAAACCATTGTTGCGTCCGACCAGCGCGCCGATGGCGTGCGGCGAAACGGCGGGAACGAGACGGCGGAGCTCGGCTTGGTCCACCAGCTCCTCATGCGTCCAGCCATGGTCGCGCAGGTGTTGCGCGCGGTCTTCCAGCTCGGCGAATTCGGCGGGGGTCTCGGCGATCTTCACCACACCGGTCCGCTGGAAGCCGCAATCGTCGCCCACGAGCTCGGCGATGCGGTGCCATAGCGCCATCGATTCGACGGCGAAGGGGATCTCCGCGACATGCCGGCCGATGCTGCGCACGCCGCCGGCGGAGAAGCTGGAAGCATGGGCCGCGACGGTGTCCTTCTCGAGCACCAGCACGCGCCGGCCTCGGCGGGCGATCTGCAACGCGGCGGAGAGTCCGTGCAGCCCGCCGCCGACGATGATGACGTCGGTGCTCATCGGAGGGGGCTTTCGTCCTGCTGCGTCGGGCGGGGCATGGGCGGCGTTGGGGCCAATGCCGCCAGGGCTGCGAGACCGACCGGGCGCGTCGGCAGAAAGGTATCCGGCAAATGCGTTCCGCGCAGTCCGCGCTGCGCCAGTATGGCTTCGGTGCGCGCCGGGCCGGGCGGCGATTCCAGCAGCGTGGCCATCGCGTCCGGATCGAGCCGGGATGCGGCGGCCGCGACGCGGCGCGGCGTGATCGTGATGCAGCCCTCAGTCGCCACGCCGAGCAGCGCTTGGGCGGCGATTCGGCCCTGTCGCGCGGCTTCATCCGGGGTTTCCGCACCCAGGATCGCGCCGGCGGCGTAGATACCGGTGGCGCTGGTGGCGCCGTATGGATCGATCGCCGGGCGGCCCTCGGCGAAGGCGCAGCCGAGTGCGAGCAGCAGCATCGGCTCGTCGGCGCAAAGCAGCAGGCGATCGAAGTCGAGCGTCGCGACGCCGCTGGCATTTTCGATCCAGAGGCGTCCGGGATCCGCGTGCCAAGCGGTGGCATTGGGGCGGGCGATCAGTCGTGCCTCAGGGAGCAGCGCGGCGGCGGCGCGGCCCGACGGTCCGCCGCCGACAATCACGGTGAGCGGCATGGTTACGCGTGCCGGTTGAGGATTTCTTCCGGCGTGGCGGAGACGACCTCGACGTATTTCGGAACGAACTTACCGCCTTCGATCAGCTTGATGAACTCAGGCTTGATCTCATTGGCGAGGATGCGGCGGATGCGCGCGTGCTCCTCGATATCGGCCCATTCGGCGATCAGGAAGAAGCGGCTCGGATCTTCGGTGTCGCGGCACAGCACGCCGTCCTTCACCTGGGCAGCCGATTTGTGCATCGGATTGCCGTCGGAATAGTCGAATTCCTCGAACAGGCGGATGAATTCGTCCTCGCGGCCGGGTATCACCCGGAAGTCGTAGATGTGGAGGTAATTGCCCGATTGGGCCAGCGGCTCTTTCGCCATCGGTGTCCTCATGCCTTGTCGCACGACGCTAACCCCGGCGTGATGCGGCAGGCAATCCCGGGCGCGCGTTGCGCCGCTGCGATTGGGGCGTATGCTGGTGGCAATGGAGGGAATGATGGATACGCATAGCGATACCTTCGCGCGCGCGCAACGGTATCTCTGGCCGGGAGGTGAGGGCCGCATTCCGGACTGGGTCTATACCGACCAGGCGATCTACGAGCGGGAAGTGGAGCGCATCTTCCACGGGCGCACGTGGAATTACGTAGCGCTTGAAGCCGAGATCCCCAATCCCGGCGATTTCATCCGCTCCCATGTCGGGCCGACGCCCATGGTGGTCAGCCGGACGAAAGACGGGGCGATCGCGGTGTTCGAAAACCGGTGCGCCCATCGGGCGGCGGAGTTCTGCCGCGAGTTGACCGGCAATGTGCGCGAGTTCATCTGCCCCTATCATCAATGGACCTACGACTTGGAGGGCCGTTTGCAGGCGGTGCCGTTCCGCCGCGGGGTGGATGGCAAAGGCGGCATGCCGAAGGATTTTCGCTTGTCCGATCATGGCCCGCGGCGGCTGGCGGTCACGACGCATCGCGGCGTGGTGTTCGCGAGCTACGCCGAGGACATGGAGGACTTCGCCGCGTATCTGGGGCCGGAGGTGCTGCGCGAGTTCGAAGCCACCTTCGATGGCCGCCGGCTGCGCATCCTGGGCCACTACCGGCACACGCTGCCGGGCAACTGGAAGCTCTACCACGAGAACCTGAAGGATCCGTATCACGCCACGCTGCTGCACACCTTCCTGGTGACCTTCGGTTTGCTGGTTGCCGGCAACAAATCGCTGATGCTGGTCGATCCCAGCGGGCGGCATGGCGTAATGTGCTCGGCCAAGGGCGATGCGAGCAGGGTCTCGGCGGAGAAACGCAAGGAGATGCGGTCCTACCGCGAAGGGATGCGGCTTGCCGAGCCGCGCTTCATGGATTTCGTCAATGAGTTCGACAGCCAGTGGTCAGTGACGATGGCAACCATCTGGCCCAACCTGATCGTGCAACGCGAGATGAACACGCTCGGTATACGGCAGATCGTGCCGACGGGGCCGCACGAGTTCATCATGAAGTGGACCATGTTCGGCTTCGAGGGCGATAGCGAGGAGATGACGCGGCACCGCCTGCGCCAGGGCAACCTGATGGGGCCGGCGGGCTTTCTCGGCCTGGAGGACAACGAGGCCATCAAGTTCGTCCAGGACGGTATGCAGCGCGTCCCGGGCGGCGAACATTTCGTGGCGCTGGACCCGGACACGCCGGCGGGCACATCGGACACCCTGATATCGGAGGCGGCGATTCGGGCGATGTACCGTCACTGGCGCGAGGTTATGGGGCTGTGATCGAGGCACTGCTGCTGCGCACCGAGATCGACGAGTTCAATGCACGCTATTGCGCCCTGCTGGATCGGCAGGAGCTGATGGCCTGGGTGGGGTGCTTCGCCGAGGACGCGTTCTATACGGTGATTTCGCGCGAGAATTTCGACCGCGACATGCCGGTAGGGCTGATCTATTGCGAGGGCCGCGGCATGATCCAAGATCGTGCTTTCGCCCTGTTGAAAACGTCGATGTTCGGCCCGCGCTACCTGCGGCACATGGTATCCAACCTGATTGTCGAGCCGCCCGCGCCGGACGGTGCGGTTCACGCGCGGGCCAATTACGTGGTGTTCGAGGTGCTGATCGATCGGCCGGAAGCGCGGCTGCACCAAATAGGCGAATACCGCGACGTCTTCCGCCGTGTGGATGGGGTCTTGAAGCTGCAGGAACGCCGTTGCGTTTACGATAATCTGCTGGTGCCCACCGCGTTGTGCATCCCTGTTTAAGCATACGCTGATGGACGGCACCGTGGTCGCAGGGGAGGGCATCGGAGCGCGGGTGCGCCGCAAGGAAGATGCGCGGCATCTTGCCGGAACCGGCCAGTTCGTCGGCGATATCCGCATCGTCGGGATGCGCGATGTGGCGTTCCTGCGCAGCCCGGTGGCGCATGCACGCATCACCGGGCGCCGCAAGCCGCAAGGCAAGGAGGATGATGTATTCTTCCTCGCAGATCTTAGCGGGGTGAAGCCGATCGTCACGCGGTCGGCGATCCCTGGATACAAGGTCTCCGAATGGCCGGTGTTGGCGGGCGACCGAGTCCGCTATGTCGGCGAGATGATCGCCATGTGTGTGGCCGACAGTCGCGCCGCGGCGGAGGATCTGGCCGAGCAGGTCCAGGTGGAATTCGACGAGTTGCCGGCAGTGGTTTCCTGCGCCGCCGGACGCGCGCCGGGCGCGCCGCTGTTGCATGAGCAGTGGGGCGATAACCTGTTCCTGCAAACGAGTTTCGATTCCGGCATCGACGCGGTGGCGAAGACGGCGCCGGTGAAGGTGGAGCTGGAACTCTCCTGCGCCCGCCAGACGATGCATCCGATGGAAGGGAAAGGCGTGGTGGCGTGGTGGGACCATCGCGCCGGCCAACTCGTGGTGCATAGTTCCACGCAGGTGCCGCATCTGATCCGCGTGGGTCTGGCGGAGATGCTGGGCATACCGCAAGCCATGGTGCGCGTGGCGCCGCCGGATGTCGGGGGCGGGTTCGGCTACAAATGCCTGTTGCAGCCGGAGGAAGTGGCGGTCGCCTGGCTGGCGTTGACCCGCCGATCCGCATTTCGCTGGATCGAGGATCGGCGCGAGCATCTGGTGGCGGGCGCCAATGCCAGGCAGCACCATTACAAGCTGACGGCGTATGCCGATCCGCGCGGACGGCTGCTGGGCCTGGACGCCGAAATCGCCGTGGACACCGGCGCCTATTCGGTCTGGCCTTTCACGGCGTGTCTGGAAGCTGCGCAGGCGGGCGGCAACCTGCCGGGCCCGTACGATCTGCGCGCCTACCGGGCCAACGTGCTTTCTGTGGCAACCAACAAGCCACCCTTCGCGCCATATCGCGGCGTGGCGCGGCCCGGTGTATGCTTCGCTATCGAACAGACGATCGACGCGGTGGCGCGTGCCGTGGGGCGGGAGCCAGCCGATGTGCGGGCCGAGAACCTGGTGCCGGCCAGCGCCATGCCGTATGTGAACATCACCAACAAGCACTACGACAGCGGCGATTACCCGGCTTCGCTGCGTGAAGCGCGGACGATGGTCGGGCTCGACGCATTCCGCGCGAAACCCGGGCGCGATCCGCTGGGGCGCTATCTGGGGATCGGCTTCGCGACCTATACCGAGCAATCGGCGCACGGCACCAAGGTGTTTGCCGCCTGGGGCCTGCCGTTGGTGCCCGGCTACGACCAGGCGCATGTGAAACTGACACCGGATGGCGGCCTGGACGTGAAGGCCGGCATCCACACCATCGGGCAGGGTCTGGAGACGACACTGGCGCAGATTGCCCATGAGATGACCGGCGTGCCGTTCGACGATATCCGCGTCACGTTGGGTGATACGGCGACGACGCCATTTTCCACCGGTGCCTATGCGTCGCGTGGTATCGTCATGGCCGGAGGCGCGGTGGGACGTGCCGCGGAGGTGGTGGCGGAGCGCATCAAGGCGATTGCCGCGCATCTGCTGCAGGCCGATCCGGGCGACGTGACAATGCGCGACGGGCACATCCATGCCGGCGCGGCGAGCCTCGATTTCGCCGATGTCGGCCGCGCCTGGTATTTGCGGCCGGATCAGTTGCCGGATGGGGTGTGCACGGGCGGGCTGGAGGTGACCGAGGGGTACAAACCGACCACGGATCAGGGGGTGTTTTCGTACGCCACCCATGCCGCGAAAGTAGCGGTGGATGCGGAGACCGGGCATGTCGAGATCCTCGATTACTGTATCGTCGAGGATTGCGGGCGGATGGTGAATCCGATGATCGTCGAAGGGCAAACCTATGGTGGGGCGGCGCAGGGCGTTGGCACCGCGCTGTTTGAGGAGAGCCGGTACGACGATCAAGGACAGCCGCTGGCGTCCACGCTGATCGATTATTTGCTGCCGGGCCCGACGGAGATTCCGCCGTTCCGGATCAGGCACAGCGAGACGCTGTCGCCGCATACTATGCGTGGCATCAAGGGCGTGGGCGAGGGTGGCGCGATCGCTCCGGCAGGAGCGATCGTGAATGCGATCAACGACGCGCTGGTCCCGTTGGGCGCGCGGGTGAACGATATTCCGGCATCGCCGGACCGGGTGGTCGCGGCGATTGCTGCCGCTTCAGCATGAAGGCGGCGGCGTTTCAGTATGTGCGTGCACGCAGCGTAGAGGAGGCGGCTACGCTGCTGGCCGAGGGCCGCGGCGGATCGCGCATTCTGGCTGGTGGGCAGTCGCTGGGGCCGATGTTGAATTTGCGCCTGGTGCGACCGCAACGGCTGGTGGATGTGAAGCGCGCCGACGGCATGCGCGAGCTTGCGGCCGATGACTCGGTGGTTTCGATCGGCGCCGGTTTCACTCATGCGGAAATTGAGGATGGCGTGGTGGAAGACCCGGCGGGGCTGCTGCGCCGTGTCGCCGGGGGTATCGCTTATCGTGCGGTGCGCAATCGCGGCACGTTGGGTGGCAGCCTGGCGCATGCCGATCCGGCCGGGGATTGGATTTCCCTGATGGCCGGGCTGGGTGCTGTGATCGTGGCGTACGGCGGTAGTGGGCAACGGCGGATTGCTGCCGATGCGTTCATGCGCGGCGCGTTCGCCACCGCGCTGGCGGAGGACGAAGTAATGACGGCGGTCGAAGTGCCGCGGCTTTCTGCGCAGGCGCGCTTTGGATACTACAAGCTGTGCCGCAAGACCGGTGAGTTCGCCAAGGCGATCGGCATGGCGGTGCTCGATCCGGGCCGCGGTCTGGCCCGGGTGTTGGCGGGTGCGGTGGATGGTGCGCCGGTGCTGCTGCCGGGGGTTGCCGCGAAGTTGCGCGACGAAGGGTCGGAGGTGGCCATGCAGGCCGTCGCGGATGAAATCGGTGTCGCCCTGGCGCACCTAGGGGCCGGCGAGCGAAGCTTGCGTGCCGTAGCGGTGCGCCGGGCCATCATGCAACTCGGATGAGCGGCGCGGCTCAGCTCGCAACTGTTTCGCTGACTGTGAACGGCCGCGCGCTGGCAGTGGCGGTTGAACCGCGGATGCATCTGGCTGACCTGTTGCGCGAGCAGTTGAACCTGACCGGCACGCATCTCGGCTGTGAGCAGGGGGTTTGCGGCGCCTGCACCGTGCTGCTGGACGGCAAGCCGCAGCGGTCCTGCATCGCCTACGCGGTGGACTGCGATGGCTCGGAGATTACCACCATCGAGGGGTTCGGGGACGATGCAACGATGGCGGCGCTACGCGAGGCATTTGCCGCGTATCATGCCTTGCAATGCGGATTCTGTACCTCCGGCATGTTGATCACGGCCCGCGACATCGTCCTGCGGCTTGGTGAAGTTCCCGAGCGGAGGATACGAGAGGAACTGTCCGGCAATCTGTGCCGCTGCACCGGTTATGTCGGCATCGTCGCGGCGGTTTCGGCCGTGGCGGTGGGCCGTACGCCGCAAATAGCGGCGGCCCGGGTACCGGTTTCTGCACGAGCGGCGGCACCGTCTGTGGTGGAAAGCGCGGCCGCGCCGACGCCGGCTATCCTGGGCGGCGGGCCTGTCGTTGAGGAGCGGCTTAAGCTGGCCGGGCCGCCGCACGCCGTTTGGGCGGTGCTGTGCGATGTTCCGCGCGTTGCGGCATGCCTGCCGGGGGCTGTGCCAGAACGTATCGAAGGAGACGAGATCACCGGCGAGATACAGATCGCGCTCGGTCCGATCAAGGCAAACTTCCGTGGCACCGGAACCCTGTCGCTGGACGATGCGCGGCGCAAGGGACGCATCACCGGGCGAGGGAGGGACAGCCTCTCGGGCTCAGTCGCGGATGGCGAGGTAAACTGGCAAGTGCTCCCTGCGGCTGATGGCACTGAGCTGGTACTGGAACTGTCATGGCGGCTGACGGGCGTGCTGGCTCAGTTCAGCCGTGGCGGGCTCGTGCAGGACGTTGTGCGGCGGCTGGCGGCGGAGTTCGCCCGCAATCTGGACACGATGCTGGCCGGCAGCGCCCCAGCGGCTTCGCCGAAACCGCTGGGGTTGCTGGGCTTGCTGTGGAACCTGCTGCGGGCGCGCCTGTTCGGGCGATAGGCTTACGTTTTTTTGGCCTTGTTGTATCGGATGAAGTCCGACTGCGGGCCCATGATGAACCCGGTCAGGTTCTTCCGCGCCACCGCGACCGCGTTCTGCTGCAGCATGAACACGATCGGCGACACCTCCCAGGCTTGCTGCTGCATCTTGTGATACAGCTCGACGCGTTTCTCGGTATCCAGTTCCGCCGCCGCCTGCTCGACCTCCGCGGTCACTTCCGGATCATGGAAGTGATTGCGCCAGGCGATGATCTTCATCGGGCTCTTGTCCGAGTTGTCCGGATCGGAGTTGAAGGCCTGGGCATTGGAGTTCGGATCGAAGTAGTCCGGGAACCATTCGTTCATGATCAACTGATGCTGCCGCGCGCGCATCTTGGTCAGCACCTGTTTGCGTGTCCCGGGCAACAGCGACACCTTGATGCCGATCGCCCCCAGATCCGACTGCAGCGCCGTGGCGATGTCGGCATACGGATGTTCCGAGAAGTGATCGAGCGTCGCGCTGAAGCCCTGCGGGTATCCGGCCTTCGCCAGCAGCTCCTTCGCTTTGTCTGGGTCTTTCTTGAACGGATTGGTGTTCACGGCGCCCAGAATCATGCTGGGCTCGAACGCCTGGTTCACAATATACGTATTGGGCGTGATGTTCTTCTGAATCCCGTCATAATCGATCGCCCATTTGAGCGCCTGTAGCACCTCTGTCTTCGCAAATGGTGGATAGCCTTGGTTCCCGGCGATATACATCTGATTCGTCGTGGGCGAGGTGATGTTATACAGATTTGGATTGGTAGCCGCCTGCTTCAACAAATCGCTGGTCAGATTGCGCGCGATATCAACGTCGCCGCGCTGGAGCGCGAGCAACTGCTCCGACGGCTCCTTGATCTGGCGGATGAAGAAGCGCTTGGTCGCGGGCGCGACGGCTGCGTGAGGATTGGCGTCCAGGATCACGTGGTCATCTGCCTGCCAGGTCGTCAACTGGTAGGGGCCGCTGCCGGCGGAATGGCTGGTCAGCCACTTGTTGCCAAAGTCGTCCTTTTCCTGATGCGCCAGCGCGGTTTCCTTGTCGATGACGCTGCCCACGTCCGCGCCCAGGCAGTTCAACACGAGGCTTGTCGCGGCCGGCTTCGGCAGGTCAATTTTCAAAGTGTGCGAATCGGTGGCACGGATCTGTTGCGCCACATTGTCCTTGGTGAAGCCGAACTGGGTCAGGATGAAACCCGGCGTCAGGTTGAGAATCACGGCACGGCGCAAAGAGAATTCCGCATCCGCCGCGGTGACCGGCTTGCCGGACGCGAAGAGCGCGTTCTGTGTCAGGTGGAAAGTAAAGGACTTTCCGTCGGGTGAAACGTCCCAGTGTTCCGCAAGGTCGGGGCCGATCTTGCTGAGATTGCCCAACTCCGGAGAAACCAGCTTCTGATAGACGTTTGCGTTGATCTCGATATCGGAGAATTCATAAGCCTGCCCCGGATCGAAGGAGACAGCGTCGTCGATCAACATTGCCATGACGATCATATCGGCTGGTGTGTTGGCCCTTGCCCGTCCCCCCGCAATAGGAACAGCAACCGCCGCTCCCGTGGCCATCAGCGCTCGACGTGTCAGCATTGTGCCTCTCCCCTGTTTGTGTCGCGCAGCATAAAGAACTACTGCGCCAGCGCAACGCCCCCATAAGGCTGGCTGCCGAGCGCCTGTGGACGAAACCCCTCAACCCCACGCCGCACCGGGACAAACGCCTTCACATCCGCCAGCCGCACCAGCGGTATCGCGGCATAGAGCGCCTGCTGCGCCTGCTGATAAAGCCGCGCGCGCCGCGCCTGATCGGTGATCAGGTTCGCCTGATGCACCGCGTCGTCATAAGCCCGGCTGCAGAAACGCGGCGCATTGTCAGGGGAGTGGCAGACGAATTCCAGCATCACCTCGCTCGGGTCCGGATAATCCCAGAGATCGCCGAGCATGCCGATTGGTGCGCCTCCGTCGCGGATACGCTTGAGGTATTCACCCCATTCATATGTCACGATCCGGGCACGCACACCGATCTTGGCCCAGTCGGACTGGATCATTGCCGCAGCACGGCGGCCGTTCGGCATATAGGGTCGCACCACCGGGATCGCCCACAAATCGGTCGCGAAGCCGTTCGGATAACCCGCCTCGGCCAGCAGCTTCTTCGCCTGCTCCGGGTCGTGCCGATACGGTTGCAACGTCGGATTGTGACCCCAAAGCGCCGGCGGCACCAAGGAGCCCGCGGGAACGCCGCCCTGGAAAGCGATGGACGCCAGTGCATCGTAGTCGATCGCCATGGCCAACGCCTGGCGGACGCGCAGGTCGTCGAACGGCTTTCGGGTAAGGTTGAAATAGACGTAATTGGTGACAGCGATCCCGACTTCCTCCACCCTGATCTGCGGATTGGCGCGCAGTTCCGGCAGATCCGCGGGATTGGGATAACGCGCAACCTGGCACTCGTTGGCGCGCAGCTTGGCGTCGCGCACCGATGCGTCCGGGGTGATGGCGAACACGAGCTGCTCCACTTTCGCGGCGCGGTCCGGTGGCCCCCAGTAGCCGGGAAATGCGCGGAACCGCACCAGCAGATCCTTCTGGTATTGCACCAGGCTGAACGGCCCGGTGCCGATCAGCTCGATATCGAGATCGCCGGGATGCCCGAGTTTCTGCAGACGTGCCGCGTATTCGGCCGACAGGATGGAGAACGGCTGGATCGAGAGCGTGGGCAGCAGCGGCGCCAGGGGTGATTTCGACCGAAACACCACCGTGTGGTCGTCGATGCGCTCAACAGACTGCAAGCTGGGTTGGAGCAGGTCGAGGAATTCCGGGAAATTGCCGTTGGCGCTTTGGTAGAACGGATCGGAGCGGTCGAACATGCGCCGGAAGCTGAACACCACATCGTCGGTATTCATCTCCCGCGTCGGGGTGAAGCGTGCGTTGGACTGGAACTTCACGCCCCGGCGCAGCTTGAATGTGTAGGCAAGACCGTCCGGCGATACCGACCATGACTCTGCCAGCGCGGGGATAAGGTCGGAACCGCCAGGCTGCATCTCCACCAGCCGGTCGGCGACCTGCTCACTGACGTCGAAGCTGGTAGTGCTGAGCTGGGCGTTCAGGAAGTCGGGGCTGGCCTCGGTGCAGACAACCAGCGTGCCGGTCGCCGCAGCAACGGGACCGGCACAAAGCAAGCCGAGCAGGAACGGAACGGCGCTCGAACGACGGAGCGGCACTGCCTACTGCACAGTGGATTTCGGCGTGGGGACGATTCTTGTGATGACGCTGCCGGGCCGGTCGAGATACTCGGGGACCACCGGCGCGATCTCCGTCTTCCAGTAGTCGCTTTCATACACCGCCTTATAAAGCGCCTCGCGTTCGGCCTCGCTTTCGAACCGGCGCAGCCAGATATAAACCGACTCATCGGTTTCGCCGCGGAAGCTGCCGCAGATCACCATTCCTTTCGCTATCTGAAAGGGGATAATCTTCTCTTCCATGATTTTGACCCAGCCATCCAGCTTGCCGGGAAACACTTTGTACTGGCGGAGTTCATAGAAGGCCATCGCGTTCGTCTCCTGTCAGGATGCGCCGATAGTGACGGGCCGGCGACCCCGGTGCAAGGCTATGACAGGTCCTCGGCGTGGTGGCATGCCACGTCCGAACCGTCCACCACGCGCAATTGCGGACGCTCTGCCCGGCACACCGAGGTCGCATGAACACACCGAGTGTGATACGCACAGCCGGACGGAGGAGCCAGCGGCGATGGCGGTTCGCCGCGCACCGCCTCGCGCACCGGTGCGGCTTTCAGCCCCGGCGTGGCGGCCAGCAAGGCACGCGTATAGGGGTGCCTCGGTCCGGCGAACAGCGTCTCGCGCCCTGCATGCTCCACCACTCGGCCGAGATACATCACCAGCACCTCGTCGGCGATATGGCGCACCACCGACAGATCGTGCGAAATGAAAAGATAGGCGACCCCGAGCTGTTCCTGCAGATCGAGCAGCAGGTTCAGCACCTGCGCGCGGATCGATACATCCAACGCCGAGACCGGCTCATCCGCCACCACGATGCGTGGCCGCAGCATCAGCGCCCGCGCGATCGCGATGCGTTGGCGCTGGCCGCCGGAGAACATGTGCGGATAGCGCCCCGCCTGGTCGGCTCGCAGCCCGACGCGCGCCATCATTTCCAGCGCCGCCGCACGCCGCGCCGCAGCGGATTCGCCGGCGATGGCGAGCGGCTCCTCCAGGATGCCAGCCACGGTACGGCGCGGGTTCAGCGATCCGTATGGATCCTGAAACACCATCTGCACCGCCCGGCGCATCAGGGGATCCGCTGGATCGGCAGGCACACCGTCGAGCATGATGGTGCCGCCGCTCGGCTGTTCCAGCAGCGCGACCATGCGCGCCAGCGTCGATTTGCCGCAGCCGCTTTCACCCACCACCGCGAGCGTGCGTCCCGCCTGCAGCGCGAAGGAAACGTCGGTGACCGCGTAGAGCGGCACGCTCCGACGCAACGCGCCCTGGCGGACCGTGTAGATGCGGCAGAGGTCGCGTGCAGCGAGGATGGTCACAACGGCGCATGGCAGCGCACAGCGCCACCATGCATCGAGTGCAATGCGGGGCGCTGGGCGCAACGATCGAAGACGAAACGGCAGCGGGGTGAAAACAGGCAGCCGGCGGGCCGATCATCGATCCCGGGCACCACGCCCTGAATAGTGGCGAGCCGGCGGCGTCGGTCGGCGCGCTCCGGCAAGGCTTCCAGCAGCGCCGCCGTATAGGGATGCGCCGGCGCGGCCAGCAGCGCGCTGGCCGGCCGGTCCTCCATCACCTGGCCGGCATACATCACCTGCACGCGTTGCGCGGTGTCCGCGACCAGCGCCATATCATGGGTGATCAGGATCAGCGCCATGCGGCGTTCGCGTTGCAGCTCCGCCAACAATTCGAGGATCTGTTTCTGGATGGTGACGTCCAGCGCCGTTGTCGGCTCGTCGGCAATCAACAGCCGCGGGTTGCAAGCGATCGCCATGGCGATCATCACGCGCTGGTTCATGCCCCCCGACAACAAATGCGGAAACGCCGACAGCCGTTGTTCCGGCGCCGGAATCCCGACCTGGCGCAGCAACTCGATCGCGCGCTCCCGGGACGCTACGCGCGACAGGCCGAGATGGGTGCGGAGCGACTCGCCGATCTGCCAACCCACGGTGAAGCACGGGTTGAGCGACGTCATCGGCTCCTGAAAGATCATCGCCATGTCCTTCCCGACCAGCTGCCGGCGCTGGCGCGGCGTGACCCTCAGCAGGTCGGTGCCGTCGAAACGCAGCACATCCGCAGTAACGCGGCCGGGCCGGCGAATCAGGCCCATCACCGCAAGCATCGCCACGGATTTGCCGGAACCGGACTCGCCCACGATGCCGAGCACCTCGCCCGCTGCAATGTCGAGATCGAGCCCCTCCACGGCGTGCAGCGGTCCGCGTGCGGTGGGAAACGTCACGCGCAGATTCCGAATCTCCAGCAGGCTCATCGGTATAACTTGCGGGTTGTTGCGACGGACCGTATTGGATCGACTTGCTGGGGAACGGCGTTCCGATTGTGGCTTTGCAGGCCGGGCACCCTCAAGCTTCTCGCCGCGCTCGACCCGATGTGCGGCCAACGGCTTGACCGCTCCCCACCCGTCAAGCAAGGAGCATTGATGCTGTTCGACGGCGCACTGTACAGCGAGGGTGTGGACCTTCTTCTCGCTGTTGAGCGGCATTCCAGCCTCCGGTCCTGCGCGCGCGGAACAGTCACAATGAAGTCTCCTTCACTCCTGCAGCGCGGTCTGTGGCTCGAATACGCAACCCTTGGATGGAATGTCGTCGGCACAATCATCATCCTGATTGCTGCGGTGCGGACGGGCTCGGCGGCGCTCGCCGGCTTCGGCCTTGACAGCGCGATCGAGATTTTTGCGTCGGTTGTCGTGGTCTGGCAGCTCAAGGACCGCGAACGAGGAAGGGAGGGTTTGGCGCTCAAACTCATTGGCGCTGCGTTCATCGCAATGGCGATTTACGTTTGTGCGCAATCGGTCTGGACGCTGCTCGTCAGTGCTCACCCGGCACCTTCGCCGCTCGGGATTGTTTGGCTCGTGGTGACGTGCGCCGTCATGCTGCTGTTGGCCTGGGGCAAGAATGTCACAGGCCGCCAGCTTGGCAATGCGGTGCTCGCGATGGAGGCCCGCGTCACGCTGATTGATGCCGCGCTGGCCGGTGCGGTGCTGATTGGCGTCAGCTTCAATGCCTTGCTTGGCTGGTGGTGGGCGGACCCTATTGCCGGACTCGTCATCGTATACCCGGGCTGACCGAAGGCCGTGCCGCATGGAAAGATGCCTCTGCATAGTTTTCGAAATGCCCACGCCAAGTGCCGGCAGTAGAAGAATCTGCTCCTCACCCGAAGCGGAAATTTGACAAGGCTGCTGGCATAACAGCTCATCCCAGCTTCAGCCGCGGATCGAGCGCATCGCGCAGCCCGTCGCCCGTCAGGTTGAAGCCGAGCACGGTGAGCAGGATGGCGAGGCCGGGGAACGTCACCACCCACCATGCGCTTTGCACGAATTGCAGCGCGTCGGCGAGCATGGTGCCCCATTCCGGCGTCGGCGGCTGCGCACCGAGGCCGAGAAACCCGAGGGCCGCCGTATCGAGGATCGCGTTGGAAAACCCCAGCGACGCCTGTACGATCAGCGGCGCCAGGCAATTAGGCAGCACGGTCAGGAACATCAGCCGCGCGCGACCGGAGCCCATCATGCGGGCGGCGGCGACGTAGTCCTTCCCGCGCTCGACCTGCACGGCGGCGCGCGTGAGGCGGACGAAGCCGGGCAGTTGCACAAGCGAGACCGCCAGCATCGCGTTGAACAGTCCGGGCCCCAGGATCGCGACGATGGCGATTGCCAGCAGCAATGTCGGCAGTGCCAGCATGATGTCCATCAGCCGCATCACCAGCGCGTCGATGACGCCGCCAGCAAAGCCGGCAATCAGGCCGAGCAGCGTGCCGACGAGAAACGACAGCGTCACCACGACCGCGCCGATCGACAGCGACAGCCGCGCGCCATACAGCAGACGAGACAGCACGTCGCGGCCGAGATCGTCGGTACCCAGCGGGAATGCTCCGCTGAACCATGTCGGCCGGTGCAGGATCGCCGTGCGGATCTGCTCGTCGGGTCCGTGCGGGGCCAGCATCGGTGCGAAGATTGCGGCCAGGACCAGCAAGGCGACGAGACCGATCCCGATCACGCCGCTGCGGCTGGCGAGGAAATGGCGGCGGAACTCCGAGGCGCCGACCGGTGCGGGAAGGACGGTCGCGCTCATCGTGTGTGCCGGATGCGCGGATTCGCCACGCCGACCAGGATATCGACCGTCAGATTCACCACGATGATTACGGCAGCAACCAACAGGATGCCGCCTTGCAACACCGGGTAGTCGCGACGATCGATCCCCTGGATGAGCCAGTTGCCCACGCCGGGCCAGGCGAAGATCGTTTCCGTCAGTACCGCGCCGCCGAACAGCGAGCCCACCTGCAGGCCCACCACGGTGATCACCGGGATCAGCGCATTGCGCAGCGCGTGGATGCCAACGACCCGCAGCGGCGACAGACCCTTAGCGCGAGCGGTGCGCACATAATCCTCGTTCAACACCTCCAGCATCGCCGAGCGCGTCATGCGCGTGATCACCGCCAGCGGAATGGTACCGAGCGCTACCGCCGGTAGTATCAGGTGCGACAGCGCCGAGCGGAAGGCGCCGGAATCGCCGGACAGGAGGCTGTCGATCAGCATGAAGCCGGTGGTTGGCTGGATGTAGTAGGCGATGTCGATGCGTCCGCTGACCGGGGTCACGCCGAGCGCGACCGAGAACAGCAGGATCAGCAGGATAGCCCACCAGAAGATCGGCATCGAATAGCCGGTCAGCGCCAACCCCACCACCGTGTAGTCGGTGACGCGACCGCGGCGCAGCGCGGCGATGATGCCGGCGGGGATGCCGATGATCACCGCCAGCAGCATCGCGGATACCGCCAGTTCAACCGTGGCCGGAAAGAACGTCAGGAACTCGCCCAGAACGCTGTCATGCGTGGACAGCGACTGGCCGAGATCGCCGTGCAGCGTGCGCCAGATATACAGGCCGTACTGCACGATCAGCGGCCGGTCGAGCCCGATCTGCGCGCGCATGGCCGCCAGCGTTGCCGGATCGACGTTCCGCTCGCCGAACATCAGCATGATAGGATCGCCGGGGATCAGGTGGATCAGCCGGAAGGCGAACACCGTGATGCCGAAGAACGTCACCAGCATGAGCCCGACGCGCCGGGCCAGAAAAGACGCCACGGGCCGACGCGCTACTTCCCTAGGGACACGCCGCCGAAGGGCTGGCCGCCTAGGAAATGCAGCCGGAACCCTTCGACGTTCTTGCGCGTCGGCACATAGGCCGTGACATCGGCGAGTTGCACTTGCGCGACATCATCGTACAGCACCTGCTGCGCGTCTTCGTACAGCTTCGCGCGTTCGGCCTGATCGGTCACGACGTTCGCCTTCCGCACTGCTGCGTCATAAGCCGGGTCGCAGAAGTGCCCGGCATTTCCCGGCGCATGACACAGCCGGCCGAGCATGATCTCGCTCGGGTCCGGATAATCCCAGGTGCCGCCGAGCATGCCCACATCGGCTTCACCGGCGCGGGCGCGCTTGAGATATTCACCCCATTCATAAGTGACGATCTTCGCCTTTACGCCGATCTTCGCCCAGTCGGACTGGATCATCTCGGCGGTGCGCCGGCCGTTCGGCATATAGGCGCGCACCACCGGTACCGCCCACAGATCGGTCGAGAATCCGTTAGGATAGCCGGCCTCCGCGAGCAGCTTCTTGGCGTCCTCCGGATCGTATTTGTAGGGGTGCAGTGATGCATTGTGACCCCACAGCGACGGCGGCACCAACGCAGCGGCCGGCGTGCCGCTCCCCTGGAACACGTTCTTTACCAAATCGGGCATGTCGATCGCCTCGGCCAGGGCAAGACGCACGCGCCGATCGGTGAACGGCTTCTTGTCCATCTTGAAATAGATCTCGTTATGGGCGGCGATCACGCCATGCTCGAGCTTGAGGTCGGGGTTTTGGCGCATTGCCGGCAGGTCGGCCGGGTTCGGATAACGCGCGATCTGGCATTCATTGGTGCGAAGCTTGGCATACCGCACCGAAGGGTCCGGCGTGATCGCGAACACGAGGTTATCGACTTTCGCAGCCCGGTCCGGCTGGGCGCCATTCTTGCCCCAGAAATCGGGGAAGGCACGGAAGCGGACCAGCGAGTCCTTCTGGTACTGCACGAAACTGAATGGCCCGGTGCCGATCAGGTTGCGGTCCAGATCCTCGGGCTTACCGGATTTCTCCAGGTCTGCCGCGTACTCCGCCGACACGATCGAGAAGGACTGCACCGACAATGACGGCAGCAGCGGAGCCAGCGGCGCCTTCAGGTGGAACACCACCGTATAGTCATCGACCTTGTCCATTGACGCCAAGTTCGGCTGGATAAGGTCGATGAACATGGGAAAGTTGCCGTCGGCACTTTTATAGAATGGATTCGATTTGTCGAACATGCGCTGGAAGCTGAACATCACGTCGTCGGCATTCATGTCTCGCGTCGGCTTGAATTCCGCGTTCGATTGCCACTTCACGCCGTGGCGCAGCTTGAAGGTGTAGGTGAGGCCGTCGGGCGAGATGGTCCAGGATTCCGCCAGTCCCGGTATCAGGTCGGAGCCGCCGATCTTCATCTCCACCAGCCGGTCGGAGACCTGCTCCGTCACGTCGAAGCTGGTATTGGCGGTGCTGAGCTGGGCATTGACGAAGTCCGGGCTCGCCTCGGTGCAGACGACCAGCGTGTCGGCATGGGCGGTGGCAGCGGCCAGGGCGAGCACGCCGCAAACCGCCAGTGCGATCCTCATCATCCCCCAGGTCCCCGTTTGAAAGGTTGTGAAGGCGACTGTGCCCGCCCCCCCGCAGCGAGACAAGCCTTACTCGGCCGCCGCCCTGTAGTGCCGCGCATAGGCCAGCAGCGCATCGTCGGCTACCGGGTCGATCGGTGCAAAATCGCGATGGGCGATCCAGTCGGGGCGGGTGGGCGTGCGGATATAGTTGGAGACGGCGTTCAGCGTCAGATAGACGATCTTGCGTGGATAGGGCGTGATGTTGCCGGCGGAGCCGTGCACCAGGTTGCCGTGGAACATCAGAACCCCGCCCGGCTTGCCGGTCGGCGTCACGATCCCGCCCTCATCGACCAGCCGCGCCACCGTCTCGTGGTCGAGCGTCCAGAGCGGGTAGGAGGTGGTGGTCTCATCATGGCCCGCTGCCAAAGTGCCGTGGCGATGGCTGCGCGGCACCAGCATCAGCGGGCCGTTGATCGGCATCACCTCATCGAGGAACACCGAGATGTTCATCGCGCGGGGTTCCGGCATGCCGTCGTCGCGCGCCCAGGTGCCGTAGTCCTGGTGCCACTGCCACACCTCGCCGTCGAAAGCCGCTTTCGCGTTGATCTTGAACTGGTGCATGTACAGCTGTTCGCCGAACAGCTGCTCCACCGGGCGGATCAGCCGCGGGTGCGCGCCGAGCAGGCGAAAGCCCTCATTGTATGTATGCGCGGCAAACGCAGTGCGCGGTGCACCGGATTTCTCGCGCCAGATCTCCTGGCGCTCGGTGCGGAAAATGGCGTCGGCCTCGGTGCGCAGCACGGCGATTTCCTCGGCGGAGAAGACCTGGGGCAAAAACAGCCAGCCTTCGGTTTCGAACTGGCGGACCTGATCGGTTGTCACTGTCATAACGTTTCTCCCTCAAGCCGCCAGATAACCGCCATCGACGTGCAGCTCCGCCCCGGTGATGTAGGACGCCTCGTCGGAGGCAAGGAACAGCGCCGCATTCGCCACCTCGTCCACCTCGCCCGCGCGACCGAGCGGCACGCTTTGCAGCATCTTCGCCCGCACGACCGGATCGGCGGTCGCGCCGGAGGTACGCATCGGCGGCATCAGCCCGGGATGGATCGAGTTCACCCGAATGCCCTCCTTGCCGAACTGCACCGCGGCCGACTTGGTCATGATCCGCACCGCCCCTTTCGAAGCGTTGTAGCCGAAATGGATCTGATGCTGCCCCGCATTGCCGGAAATCGACGAGAGATTGACGATCGACCCGCCGCCCGCCTTCTGCATCGCCGGAATTTCGAACTTCATGCCGAGAAACACTCCCGTGGCATTCACCGCCATCAACCGGTGCCACGCCTCGGTTTCCATCGTATCGTTCACCTTGCTGCCGCTGATCCCGGCATTGTTCACCGCGACATTCAGCCTGCCGTATTTCGCGACGGTCGCATCCACCACCTGTTGCCAGTTCGCCTCGTCCGTCACGTCGAGGCGCATGAACACCGCTTCGCCTCCGGCGGCTCGGATGCCGTCGGCCACCTGTCGCCCCTCATCCTCCAGCACATCGGCAACCGCCACCACGGCGCCTTCGCGCGCGAAGCGCCGGGCTGTCGCCGCCCCCATGCCGGAGGCCGCTCCGCTGATGATCGCGATCTTCCCTTCGAGACGCATCGTTTCCCCCGTTCCGTGTGGCTGCCATGCCGGCGCGCGGCTTGGCGACCAGGGGATACCGTAGCACCATGCCGCAAATCCCAGGAGCCCCGGCATGGCCCATCGTGGTCTCAGTTTCGGTATCTTCCTCGCCCCGTTCCACCGGATTGGCGAAAACCCCACGCTGGCGATCAGCCGTGATGTCGAGCTGCTCGAATGGCTGGATTGGCTAGGCTACGATGAGGCATGGATCGGCGAGCACCATTCCGCCGGCTGGGAGCTGATCGCCTCACCGGAGCTGGTGATCGCCGCGGCGGCCGAGCGCACCAGGCACATCAAGCTTGGCTCTGGCGTGACATCGCTGCCGTATCACCATCCGTTGCTGGTGGCGCAGCGCTTCGTGCAGCTCGACCACATGACGCGTGGACGCGCCATGCTAGGCTGCGGACCGGGCGCATTGACGTCGGACGCCTACATGCTCGGCATCGATCCCGTCACGCTGCGCCCGCGCATGATCGAGTCGCTGGAAGCGATCACGCGCCTGCTCCGCTGCGAAGAACCGGTAACGATGAAGACCGACTGGTTCGAGATGAACGAAGCGCGGCTGCATCTCGCGCCCTATACCGACCCGTGCTTCGAGATCGCCGTCGCCAGCACGATCACCCCATTCGGCATGATCGCAGCGGGGCAGTTCGGGATCGGCGTGCTGTCGATCGGCGCCGGCCTGCCTGGCGGGCCGGAGGCGTTGGGCAGCCAGTGGCAGATCGCCGAGGAAACCGCGGCCAAGCACGGCAAGACGATGGACCGGCGCAAATGGCGCGTGGTGGTGAACGCACATATCGCCGAGGAAGACGAACAGGCGCTGCACGAGGTAAAGGCCGGCGAGCGCGTGGAGACGCAGACCTATTTCGAGGACACGCTGGGCCGCCCGCCCGGGCGTGCCGACGACCCGCTGCGCGAAGGCGTCAAAATGGGCACCACCCTGGTCGGCTCACCTGAAACCGTCTCCAAAGGCATCCGCCGGTTGCTGGAATACAGCCACGGCGGTTTCGGCGGCATCCTGTTCCGCGCGCATGAATGGGCCAACCGCGAACAAACCTTGCGCAGCTATGAGCTGTTCGCCCGCTACGTCATACCGCAGTTCCAGTCATCGCTGGAAACGATCATCGGGTCCAACGACTTCGTACGCGAGAACCGCAAGCGCGTGGTGGGCGGCACAGTGGAGGCCGTGCGCCGCGCCTTCACCGATCACGGCCGCGCCGTGCCCGAAGGGTATCGCGAGCGCACAATCGGCGCCCGCGATACCTGAGGCCGGCGCCTCAACCCGGTGCGGCACCCTGGATGTTCACGCGCACCATGTAGATCGACTGGCTCGCGCACATGAACAGCCAGTCGCGTTTCGGCCCGGCGAAGCAGAGATTCGCGCAGACCTCCGGCAAGCGAATACGGCCGATCAGTTTGCCGCCGGGGTTCCACACCGTCACGCCCGAGTAACCAAGCGGCGCGTTGGAACTGACCCACATATTCCCGGCGCGATCGGCGCGCATGCCGTCCGGGCCGCAATGCACCCCGTCCACCATGCAGTCGGTAAACACCCTCATGTTGGACAGTGTCGTGCCCTGCACGTCGAAGGCGTAGATGTTGCCTTTGCCGCCCTTGCCGTTGTCGCCCGGACCCGGCCCGGTGCTGATCAGATACAGCGTCTTGTAGTCCGGCGAGAAGCAGATGCCGTTCGGGTCCGGCACCTGATCGCCCGACACCACCACATCGAGCCGGCCGCTCGGGTCCCAGCGATAGGTGTTGGTCTTCAACATGCGTTTGGCGCCGCCGTTGAGCCCCACGCCACTGTTGCCGAGCTCGGCGTTGTAGAGCCCGTTCGGGTTGGCAACACCGCCGGCAATGTCCGGGTGCCCTTCGGAAATCGAGTTGCCGTAGGGCGGATCGGTGAACCACACGCTGCCATCCGGGTGCGGCACGAGATCGTTGGGCGAATTGAGCGGCAGCCCACGATAGCCGTTGGCGAGAACGGTCATCGTGCCATCTTGCTCCCAGCGGACTACGCGGCGGAAAAAATCCTGGCAGGAGAGCTGGCGGCCCTGGAAGTCGAACGAATTGCCGTTGCTGTTCCAGGACGGCTTGCGAAACGGGCTGACCCGGCGGCTCTCCCAGATGTAGCGGTATTGCGTGTCGCCCTTCACATCGCTGAACACGACGTATTGACCTTCGGAGGACCAAGCCGGTCCCTCCGCCCATTGGAAGCCGGTCCACAAGCGATGGATAGCGACAAGACCGAGAAGGTATTGGTTGAAACTTGGATCGATGATCAGGATATCGGGGTCGGGATAAATCTCCGGCGGCGCGAAGCGGCCCCATTGCCGCGGCGGCTGCGTGATCACGCTGGGCGGCGTGCCGAGCTGCGGCTTGGCCTCCTGCGCCCATGCCAAAGTGGGCGCAAGGGCGGTAGCCCCGGCAATCATTCCCCGACGCGTGAGCTGATGTGTCATCGACGGCTTCCTCCGCGCTTGTTGCGCGCAGAGTGAGTAGCCATTGCGTCCCGCCGTCAATCGCGGCGCCGCTTCACCCTGACGTGAGCAGGTCGCGTATCGCCGAGGCGATGGCATCCGGCGCCTCGCGCGGCAGGAAATGGCCCGCGGTCGGGATCATCCGGCGCTGATAAGGACCGGTGAAGTGAGACGCCGCATTATCGGTGGGTGATGGCGGATGCACGCCGTCGGCTTCCCCATCCAGCACGATCGTAGGGATCCCGATCGATGGCTGAGCCGCGAGGCGTTGCTCGATTGCCTCCAGTGCCGGATCGCCTGGGGCGTTGCCGTAGCGATGGCGATAGGATTGGATCACCACATCGACGAAATCCGGATTGTCGAAGCTTGCGGCTGTGCGCTCGTAGGTGGCGTCCTCGAAGCGGTAGTTCGGCGACCAAAGTCGCCAGAGCATCCGGCAGATCTCTCGCCGGGTACCGTGTCAGGCCCGCGCGCCCGCGCTCGGTGTGGAAGTACCATTGGTACCAGTAGCGCAGTTCCTGCGCCGCGGAGGCCGGCTGGTTGGCGCCGGCGATGTTCTGGATGTTGTAGCCGTTGACCGAGACGAGCCCGCGCACCCGCTCCGGCCACAGGGCGGCGACGATGCAGGCGGCTCGGCCGCCCCAGTCGTAGCCGGCGAGCAGCGGGCGGTCGAGCTCGAGCGCATCGATGAAGTCGCGCAGGTCGGCGCCGAGCGCCGCCTGCTGGCCGGAGCGCGGCGTGGCGGGATCGAGAAACCGCGTCGGCCCGTAGCCGCGCAGCCACGGCACCAGCACGCGGCATCCGGCCGTGGCAAGCGGCCGGGCAACATCGTCGTAGCAGTGCGGATCGTCGGGGAAACCGTGCAGCAGGATCACCGGTGTGCCATCGGCGGGGCCTGTTTCCAGATATGCGGTTTCCAGGACCGGGGTGCGGACCGTCGCCTGCATGCCAGGCTCAGTGTGACGCTTGCGGCGCAAAGTGATGCGCGGACTGCCTTTGGTTCATCAGGGAGGTGTATTCGCCGATCATGGTTTCCGGCGCCAGTTCGATCATCAACCGGTTCTCCACCCAGAACTCGATGACATGGAAAAACGGCTTCTGCCCTGGCGCACCCCGGCCAAACAGACGTGTCCGCCAACCCTCGCGCGCCCCGATGCGCTCGATCTCGTCGCGTGTGGCAGGCACCGAGAGGAGGAAGTGGAACGGGCTGGTCGGCGGCGCCGTCTGCCCGCGCAGCCCGGTCACCTGCTGTTCGTCCTGGCCGGGTTGCAAGGTGATATCCTCCGGATAGACCTCGACCATGGTGCCGTGCTCATCGCCGCTGACCGCCATGAATGAATCGGCGATCTGACCGGGGAACGGATAGCAGCGTCCGTGCATGACTTCCGCCAGCACTTCAGCGACGTGCTGCGGTTGCCGCGCAGAAATCGAAACGTGATGAATCATCGATTGCCTCCTTCTCGTTACCGGCTGGTGTCCTGACTTAGCCGCCTGTCTCCAGCGCCTCGATCTGCTTTTGGCCCCAACTGACAGCATCGGCAACGCTCATGTGGTCCACCAGGATCTTCTGCAGCGTTTTGGTGAGGATGTTGGCGTCCCACACTTTGCCGGCCAGCGGGTTGGGCGGGCCGGCATAGCCGTCGATGATGCCGGTCTGTGCCATCGTGCCGAACGCGGCAGTGGCCGGATTGTTGGCGAACAGCGGAATCTGCTTGAGCATCTCGGGATAGATCGGCACCCAACGGCCACCTACCTGCTCGATCGCCTGTTTATAATTCGGCGGATCGTAGAACCAACGGAGCCAGGCTTTGGCGAGGTCCTGATGTTTGGAGTCCTTCGACACCGCCCATTCCCACGTGCCGACGGTATTGCCGTTGATACCGTGTGGCGGCGGGCCTTTTGGTACGCTGACCATCACGGTGCCGGCCAGCAGCTTCTGGTCGTGCTGTTGCAGATACTGGTAGATGCTGGGTGGGTTGAGCACGAATGCCGCGCGTCCGGTCTGGTAGGCCACGTTATTGCCCGCATCGTCCCACGTCAGAGCGCTGTGCGGGATGATCCTGTCCTTGAGGAACATGTCCGCCACGAACTGATACGCCGCGCGGGTTTCCGGCGAGTCGAACACCACCGCCTTGCCGTCCGGCGCCATCACCTTGCCGCCAAACGACCAGATCATCACCCGGATCGCAGCTTCCGCGTCGTTGGAATTGCTGACCGTCATGCCGAAGCCGCTGATGAACGGGTGCTTCGCCTGGATCGCCTTGCCGTCCTCGCGAAGCTCTTCCCAGGTGGCGGGGATCGGTTTGCTGATCTCGTCCAGCAGGTCCTTGCGGGCGAAGATCGGTGACACGTCCACCTCCAGCGGCAGGGCCTGGATCGTGCCGTTATAGGCGCCGGCGCTGACCAGATTCTCGTAGATGCCGCCAGGCACTTTGCGCATGTCGGCGAGCACGTCATCGAGCGGCACCGTCAGGCCGCGGGCGATGTAATACTGAATGGCGCCACTGCCCTGCATGAAGGCGTCGGGCGGCGTGTGTGCCTCGAACGCGGCGGCTAGGCGCTGGTTCAGCACATTGGCCGGCACCACGACATACTCGGCGTCGACGTTGTGGGCCTTGCCGAATGCCTTCACCTCATTGCCGAGCCACTCGTCGGCTGCGGTATTGAACGTTTGCAGCCCCCAGACAGAGAGGTCGGCCGCCCAGGCGGTACCGGCGATGAGGCTGGCCGCCATGATGCACAGGACGGAACAGAGACGCTGCATGACGTTTCCCCTTTATTTTATGCTGCCGCCGGTCAGCCCCTCCATGAACCAGCGCTGAGCGATCAGGTAGATCAGCAGCACCGGCACAATGGCCAGCGTGGAGGCGGCCATGAGCTGGCCCCAGATGAAGGTGTCGCCCATCGTCAGGGAGGCGAGTCCCGCGGTGATGGTGCGCGTGCCGTTGCTATAGACGAACACCAGCGTGTACAGGAACTCGTTCCAGGCGTGGGTGAAGGAAAACAACGCCACCACGCTCAGCCCCGGCAGGGACAGCGGCAGCACCACGCGCCAGAGGATCTGCCATCGCGATGCACCGTCGATCCGCGCGGCCTCGTCGAGTTCCGAAGGGATGGTGCGGATATGGCCGATCAGCATCCACGTGGAGAACGGCACGGTGAACGTCAGATAAGCGAGGATCAGCCCGCCCAGCGCGTCGATCAGGTCGAGCCGTTGCAGCACGATGAACAGCGGGATGAACAGCAGCGTCGGCGGCAGCAGGTAGGCGAGCACGATCAGCCGTCCAACCGTGGCGCGGCCTAGGAACCGGATGCGGCTGATGGCATAGGCACCGAGCGCGCCGGCTATCACGGAAAGCAGCGTAGCGCCGGCCGCGACGATGAAGCTGTTGCGGATGAACAGCGGGAACGGCGTGTGGAACAGCACCGTCGCGTACTGGTCGAAAGTGGGTTGCAACGGCAAGAAGGTGGGCGGATAGGCGTAGATCTCCTGCTCATGCTTGAACGAGGTGATAACGATCCAATAGACCGGAATCAGCGACCAAAGCAGCAGGATCACAATGCCGACGGCGATGCCGATGCTGTGCAGCGTGCGATGGCGCCGGCCGACCACCATCAGCGTACGCCTTTTTCACGCAACATGCGCCGCGTCAGCAGGAAGATGATGCCGAGGAACACCGGGAGCGCCGAGGTGATCACCGCCGCGCCCTCGCCCAGCAGGTTGCGCCGCATCGCGTATTCGTAGGCGAGCGTGGGCAGGATCTGCGTGCGGTCGTCCGGCCCTCCACCGGTGAGGATGTACACCATATTGAAGTTGTTGAAAGTCCAGATGGTGGACAGCATCACCGTCACGCCGACCACGTCGGCGATCGAGGGCAGCGTGATATGAGTGAACCGCCGCCACGCGCCGGCGCCGTCGATCGCGGCGGCCTCGTAAATCTCCGCCGGTACGGTGGCGAGCGCGGCGATGAACATCATCATGTAGAAGGGCAGGCCCTGCCAGACCGTCGCGATACCGATCGAAACCAACGCGGTGTCGGGATCGGACAGCCAGGAAACCGGCGTGCTGACCAGCCCCGTCATCACCAGCACGGCGTTGAGCACGCCGGCCTGCTCGTCGAACAGCCAGCGCCAGCCGAGCGCGGCGACAAGTCCCGGCACGGCCCAAGGCAGGAACGCGAGCGCGCGCACGAGGCCGCGCAACGGGAAGCGCTGCGTCAGCAGCGTCGCGCAGCCGAGGCCGAGCACGGTTTTGGTGGCAACTGCGCCGACAGTCAGCAGCACGGAATTCTCCACCGCGATGCCGTAAGCGGTGGTGTGGAACAGTGTGGCGAAGTTGCCGAGGCCGATGAAGGCGCCCGGTTTGGCGACCTCGCGGTTGGTGAAGCTGGTCCAGATGCCATCGATCAGCGGATAGGCAGCCAGCCCGAGCAGTATGATCAGGACCGGCAACAGAAAGGCGTAGGCTTCCAGTGTGGGGCGCAGCGCCGGAAACGAGCGCCGGATATCCGCGGTACGCCGATGTGCTGGCGTGGCTGGCAGAATGGCGGCGCGGGCCATCAGGTCTTCTCGAAATCAATGCGCTCCACCACCGGCAGATGTTGCAGATAGCGGCGCAGACAGTCGAGCCCGAGTTCCACCGCGCCCAGCCGTACCCATTCGCGCCCCCCCAATATACGCGACAGGCGGAACGTCGTTTCGGTTTCGGTGGCAATCGCAATATGGATGGAGCCGCCAAGGTCGATGCGGTCCGGGCCTTCATCCAGGGCGATCAACACGGCAAGCGCATGCGTGGCATTCGCCTGCTGGCGTGCCGCGTCGGCGATGGCTTCGGTCACCGCCTGGTTCAGCTCAGCCTGTGTGTCCGGCAGGGCGGCGATGCGCGCCAGCTCGGCAAAATCGCGCACCACCGTTGCGCGGCGGAACACGTGCTCGGCGTTCGGCAGATGCGCGAGCCGGGCGGCGATCTGGCCGGCAGTGAAGGTTTCCACCAGCGCGAGCGTCGCCTCGGCGCGGGTGAGTTCCGCGAGAACCACGCCTTCCAGGCTCTGGTCGTCCTCGGCGATGATGAAATTGCCGAGCCGGCGGCGGACTTCGGATTCAACAGGCGCCAGTTTGCGGCGCACGTCGTCCATGTCGGCGCCGCGGACCGTGAGCTTGGTTTCGAGCTGCGGATAATGCGCGCGGAAACCAAGCTTGACGCTCCCGTCAGGTGCCTGGGTATCGACGCCGGTCAGCAGTGAATCGACATGCGATTCTCCCAGGCCGTAGGAGTGGAAGCGTTTGAGGAAGATCGTCGTCGGTTCGCCGCTGCGCGCCAGCAGGCGGGGAATCACCTGCTGTTCCAGCATACGGTGCAGCTCCCTCGGCACTCCTGGCGTGAAGAAGAAGCGGGCGCCGCCGATATCGACGGCGAAGCCGCAGGCTGTGCCGATCGGGTTGTCCAGGATCTCCGCACCGGCCGGCAGCATCGCCTGCTTGCGGTTGTTGGGCGGCATAATCCGGCTGCGGCGGGCGAAGAACGATTCCATGCGCGTGAGCCAATCTTCGTCCAGCACCAGTTCCACGCCGGCCGCCTGCGCCGCCACCTCCTGCGACAGGTCATCGACGGTGGGACCGAGACCGCCATTGACGATCACCGCGTCCGCACGCCCGGCGGCAAGGCGAAATGCTTCCAACAGCGAGGAGCGGTCATCGCCGACCGTGGTGCCCCAGATTACCGTCAGGCCGACATCCTCGAGCTTCTGGCTGATATAGCTGAAATTGCTGTTGACGATCTTACCGGTGAGCACCTCGTCGCCGGTACAGATGATCTCGATGCGCATCAGTAAGCCAAAAAGCCGCCATCCACGGGCAGCGTGACGCCTGTGACGTAGCGCGCCAGGTCGGACGCAAGAAAAATCGCCGGGCCGGCGATGTCGGCCGGCTCGCCGAGGCGGCCGAGCGGGATGCGGTGCTGGAAGTTGCGCATGTAATCGGGGTTCTGGCGCGCCGCCGCATTCAGCGGCGTGGCGATCAACCCTGGCCCGATGGCGTTGACGCGCACGCCGAGCGGCGAAAGCTCGATCGCCAGCGCCTTCGTCAGTGCCCGCACGCCGCCTTTCGATGTGGTGTAGGCGGCGGAGTTGGGCAGCGCAACGAAGGACTGCACCGAGCCGATATTGATCACCGCGCCCTTGGTTTCCGTCAGGTGTGACAGGAAGGCGGTGGTCATGATGTACGGTCCGTCGAGGTTGACCGCCATCGTGGTGTCCCAATCCTGCCTTGTGGCGGGGTCCGTCACCTTGCCGCGGCGGATAATGCCGGCGTTGTTCACCAGGATGGAGATGGCGCCGACGTCCCGCTTTATGGACTGAGCCAGTGCATCGGCCGCGTCGCGATCCGTCACATCCAGCGTGTAGGCCGAGGCCTCGCCGCCGATCGCTTCGGCGACACGCTCGGCCGCCGCGCCGTTCACATCGGCAATCAGCACGCGCGCGCCTTCCTTCGCCATGCCGCGCGCGATCCCCTCGCCGATCCCCGACCCGCCGCCGGTGATCAGCGCCAGCCTGCCGTCCAACAGTCCCATGTCAGCGCTGTATCGCCGACGTGACGGCGCCCGGCGTCGCGGTGCGTCCGCCATCGACCACGTAGTGCGCGCCGGTGACGTTGGACGCGAGGTCGGAGCAGAGGAACATCACCACATTGGCGATCTCCTCCGGCGTGCCGTAACGGCCGATCGGAATGCCCGCCTGATACCGCTCGCCAACCGAGCCGGGATCATCCGGATTCACCATCGAATGCAACGAGTGGATCATGCGGGTATCGATCGGCCCCGGGCACACGGCATTGACGCGAACGCCCGCTCGCGCGACCTCGCCGGCCGCCACTTTGGTCAGGCCGATGACGGCGTGCTTCGACGCCACATAAGCCGACATCCCCGGCGAGCCCATCAGGCCGGCGACCGAGGCCGTGTTGACAATGGCCCCGCGCTGCTGCCGCAGCATGATCGGCAGAACATGGCGCAGGCCGAGAAACACGCCTTTGACATTCACGCCCATCACCGCGTCGAACGTGTCTTCATCGTATTCCGCGGTGGGCGCGACCTTGCCCTCGATGCCGGCATTGTTATGGAAGCAGTCGATCGCGCCGAACGCATCCAGCGTGGCTTTCACATAGGCTTGCACGTCGGCCGACCGCGTCACGTCGGCGCGCACGAAGATCGCCTGGCCACCCTGCTGGCGGATCACTCCGGCGGTGCTCTCGCCCGCATCGGCGTCGCGGTCCACCACCACGAGCTTGGCGCCATTGGTCGCGAAGCCGATCGCGGTGGCGCGGCCGATCCCATTTCCGCCGCCGGTGATCAGCGCGACCTTGCCGTTGAAGTCCATCATTTCCTCCTGCGTTCGGCTTCGCGCGAGCCTAGGCGGCACGGCGGAACGGCGTAAAGGGGCGGTCTTCAGGCCAGGAATTCGCGTGCGGCTTCGGCGAGGCACGCTTGCACGTACGGGGCGAAGGATCGCGCGACCTCGATGCGGAAAGTTTCCGGCGCGGTTCGCCAAAGGATGATTTCCGTCTTGCCCAACAGGGTGCGGGTGCAGGCGCCAGGGGGAAAGGAATCGGGAAACACATCGCCGAGGTCGAGCGCACAGAATGCGCTCAGCACGTCGATGGCACGGGGGCCGGTGATCTCGATGCCGACAGTGCGGTGGGAGACATCGACGATGCTGGCCGGCTGCGCATCCAGAAGCGGGGCGGCGCCATCGGGCGCGAGCAACAGCCACTCGTCCGGGCCAAGCCACAGCGCCGCCCGGTCAGCACCGAGGTTGGCGCGGCAGGCCGCGTCCGGCAGCGCGACACCGAATGCGGCGCCGATGGAGGCGGCAGCAGAAGCGCCGGCGCGCACGGCGATGCGCGTGCAGCGGGAAAGCGCGGTAATGCTCAGCTCAGCCATGCAGGCGTGATCCGTCGCGGTCGTAAAAAACCGGATCAGCGACGCGGAGAGCGATCTCGCGGCCCGGCATCGGCACCAGCAGCGTCTGACCCAAACGGGTGCGTCCGCCGGCGATCAGCGCGAGCGCGATGGGGCTGCCGGCCGCCTCGCTCCAATAAGCCGACGTGACATGGCCCAGCGACGGTCCGTGCCCGGCGGTGACTTGCGCGCCTTCCTCCAGCACCTCGTCAGACAGCAGGCCAACAAGTTGCCGCCGCGCGGGCCGCTGCATATCCGCAAGCCGGAGTGAGCGCTTTCCAACGAAATCGTCCTTCGACTGGCCGACTGCCCAACCAAGCCCGAGATCGTCAGGCGTGACAGTGCCGTCCGTCTCTTGGCCGATGACGATGTATCCCTTCTCCGCCCGCAACACATGCATGGCTTCAGTACCCGTACGGGGTGATCCCCAACGATCTACCGGCCGCGCACACCGCATCCCATACGGTGGGGCCATGGTCGGCGGGAACGTTGATCTCGTAACCGAGTTCGCCCGTATAGCTGACGCGAAACAGCCGTGCTGGCACGCCGGCCACAACCCCCTCACGCACACTCAGATGCGGCATGGCGGCGTTCGACAGGTCGATGCCCTGCACCAGCGTGACGATCGTCTCGCGGGCGCGCGGGCCTTGCACGGCGATCACCGCCCATTGCTCGGTGGTCGAGGTCAGCCAGACGCGGAGTTGGGGGAATTCGGTCTGGCGGTAGTCCTCCATGTGATGCAGCACGGAGGCGGCGCCGCCGGTCGTTGTGGTGATATGAAACCGATCCGACGCCAGCCGCGCCGCCACGCCATCGTCCATCACGAAGCCGGCTTCCGTCAGCATCAGCCCATAGCGGCAGCGGCCGACCGGCAGGCGGGCGAAGTTGCCGGTGTAGATCCGATCAAGGAAAGCGGCGGCGTCCGGTCCGGCCACTTCGATTTTACCCAGCGTGCTGGCGTCGAAAATCCCCACAGCGCGGCGCACGGCACGGCATTCGCGGGCGACCGCCGCGTGCATGTCCTCGCCCGCCAACGGATAGAAACGGGCGCGCCTCCATTGGCCGACATCCTCCAACACCGCGCCGCGCTCGGCTGCACGCTGGTGGATCGGCGTGCATCGCACCGGATCGAACACGTCGCCGCGCGCGGTACCGGCGAAAGTACCGAACGTCACCGGCGTATAAGGCATGCGGAAAGTAGTGTGGCCGATCGCCGGTACCGGCCGGTGCTGCACCTCCGCTACAAGGCGCAGCCCGTTCAGGTTGGAGGTCTTGCCCTGATCGGTCGCCATCCCAAGCGTGGTGTATCGTTTCACATGCTCGATTGAACGGAAGCCCTCGCCGGTGGCGGCCAGCAGGTCCTTCACGGTAACGTCGTTCTGGAAATCAACAAACGCTTTGCTCTGCGTGATCGGTGGCACCGCTGCGGTGTTGGTTGCGCCACGTGGCGGCGGTGTTTCGCGAATGCCGCGCGCGGCCCGGGCGCCGGCCTCCATGCCCTGGGCGAGGCAATCGGCGATGCCATAGGTGCCGGCGCAGCCGCCGACGCTCTGCTCGCGCGCCGCCGATTGGTGCGGCACGAAGGCTTGCAGCCCCTCGTCGAAACGCAGCTTTCCGCGCGATTGCGAGAACAGATGCACCGATGGCGTCCAGCCGCCCGACATCAGCACCACGTCGCAACTCACCGTCCCGCCGTTCAGGCCGCGCAGATGCACGCCGGTGACGCGCCGCCGGCCGGACGTGCCGGCCACCACCGTTGCCGGACGCACGTCGATGCCGGCGGCGCGGGCCTCCGCGGCGGCATCGCTCTCCACCGTTTGCCGCGCATCGGCGATGGCCGCGACGGCGACGCCGGCGCGATGCAAATCGAGTGCGGCGCGATAGGCGCTGTCATCGGCGGTGGCGATCACCGCGCGTTGACCCACCTTCACGCCGTAGCGGTGCAGGTAACAGCGCGCCGCATCAGCCAGCATGATTCCCGGCCGATCGTTGTCCGGGAACACCATCGGGCGCTCGATCGCGCCGGCGGCGATCACCACCTCCTTCGCGCGCACCTGCCACAGCCGCTCGCGCGGCAAGCGCGGATCAGGTTCTTCGAGATGATCGGTAACGTGTTCCGCGAGACCGATGAAATTATCCGGGAACCAGCCGAAAGCGGTGGTGCGCGGCAGCAACCGTACGCCGCGCGCTGCAAGTGTCGCAACGGTTTGGGCGACCCAGTCGGCGGGCGGCGCGTGGTCGATCGCGCAGGTTTCGTGCAGCAGGCTGCCGCCGAACTCCGCCTGCTCGTCGCACAGGATCACGCGCAGGCCGCTTTCCGAAGCGGCGAGCGCCGCGACCAGCCCGGCCGGGCCGCCGCCGATCACCAGCACCTCGCAATGCGCGAAGCGGTGCAGGTAGCGGTCGGGATCCGGCGCGCGCGGCGCACGGCCCAGGCCGGCGGCGCGGCGAATCGCCGGCTCGTAGAGGCGCTTCCAGAACGAGGCCGGCCACATAAATGTCTTGTAGTAGAACCCGGCCGCCAACAGCGGCGACACCGCATCGGCGACAGCGCCGAGATCGAATGCGAGCGATGGAAACCGGTTCTGGCTTACCGCTTGCAGGCCCGGGTACAGCTCCACCTGCGTGGCACGCAGGTTCGGCGTGGTGCGTCCTGCATCGCGTGCCACCGTGACCAGCGCGTTCGGCTCCTCGGCCCCGGCGGACAGAATGCCGCGCGGCCGGTGATATTTGAACGAGCGCCCCACAAGATGCACGCCGTTCGCCAGCAGCGCGGAAGCCAGCGTGTCGCCCGCGCATCCCGTATAGTGCTTGCCGTCGAAACTGAACGGAACCGGGATGGTGCGATCGATGCGCCCGCCATCCGCGATGCGATATACGGAGCTCATGGCAGGATCGGGCGAGGCTCGCCCGGCTTGTAGGTGGCCAGGATGGTGTCGGTCACCGTATGGCGCAGGGCGTTGAAGAAGCAGCCGCAGCCATGGATATGGCGCCAGCGCTCGGCGTGGATGCCTTTCGGGTTGGCGCGGAAATACAGGAAGCCGGCCCACTCCTGGTCGGTCAGCTCGGCAGGATGTTCGGGGCGGGCGATATGCGCCTCGCCCCCGTAACGGAACTCATTCTCCGGGCGGGGCCCGCACCAGGGGCAGGCGATCAGCAGCATCAGTGCGCCACCGCCGCGGCGGCCGCTTCGTCGATCAGGCGCCCGCGCGAGAACCTGTCGAGGCTGAAGGGCGCGGCGATCGGGTGCGGCTCGTTCCGCGCGATCGTCGCGGCGAAGACATGGCCGGACCCGGGCGTAGCCTTGAACCCGCCGGTGCCCCAGCCGCAATTCACATACAGCCCGGGCATCGGCGTCAGCCCGATGATCGGCGATCGGTCCGGCGTTACATCGACGATGCCGCCCCAGTTGCGCAGCATGCGCATGCGCCGGAAGGTCGGAAACAGCTCGCAGATCGCCTCCAGCGTATGCGCGGAGACGTGCAGCCCGCCGGTCTGACTGTAGGACGTGTAGGCATCGGTGCCGGCTCCGATCACCAGCTCGCCTTTGTCGGACTGCGAGATATAGGCGTGGATCGTGTTGGACATCACGACGCACGGGAAAACCGGCTTCACCGGCTCCGAAACCAGGGCCTGCAACGGGAAACTCTCGAGCGGCATGCGCAACCCCGCCATTCCCATCACCACGCTGGTATGACCGGCAGCGACCACGGCGATTTTGCGCGCCGCGATCCGCCCGCGCGTGGTGTCCACTGCCGTCACGGCGCCGCGCGCGTTGCGGCGAATGCCGGTGACCTCACAGGTCTGGACGATATCCACGCCGAGCGCACTGGCGCCGCGCGCATAGCCCCAGGCGACCGCATCGTGACGTGCCACGCCGCCGCGCCGCTGCAATGCCGCGCCCATGATCGGATACCGGATGTCACGGCCGATATTCAGCGGCGGACAGAACGCCTTCGCCTGGTCCGGCGACAGCCATTCATTGTCGATGCCATTCAGCCGGTTGGCGTGCACGTGGCGGCGCAGCACGCGCACGTCGTGTTCGTTATGCGCCAGCATCATCACGCCGCGCGCCGAATACATCACATTGTAGTTCAGCTCGCTCGCCAGCTCTTCCCACAGTTTCAGCGCATGTTCGTAGATTGCCGCGCTGTCGTCCTGCAGGTAGTTGGAGCGGATCACCGTGGTGTTGCGCCCGGTATTGCCGCCGCCGAGCCAGCCGCGTTCCAGCACGGCCACGTCCCGGATTCCGTGTTCCTTCGCCAGGTAATAGGCGGTGGCAAGCCCATGCCCGCCAGCGCCGATGATCACCACGTCATACGCGGCGCGCGGTTCGGGCGATCGCCATTGTTCCGGCCATGCGCCGCCCAGGGCGGCATGGCGCAACAGGGTAAAGGCGGAAAAACGCATCGCCCAATTGTCCACGCAATTCACGGCCCCGCAAGATGGCGGCTTCCCGCGCTGCACGTCGTGTCATAGGATCGGCGGCGCGGAGGAACGCGATCAATGCCAGAACCGACGTCCCATTGGGACTACATCATCATCGGCGCCGGATCGTCCGGCTGCGTGCTGGCCAACCGGCTGACGGAAAACCCCTCCGTCAAGGTGCTGCTGCTGGAGGCTGGGCGGAAGGACGACAATTTCTGGATTCCGATCCCGGTGGGATTCGCCAGGCTGCTCAACCACACCGGCTACAATTGGTGCTTCGAGACCGAGCCCGAGGACAATGTCCGCGGCCGGACGATCTCCATTCCGCGCGGCAAAACGCTCGGCGGGTCGAGCTCGATCAATGGCATGCTGTATGTCCGCGGCAACCCGCTCGACTACAACACCTGGTCGCAACTCGGGAACCGGGGCTGGTCATACGAATCGGTACTGCCGTATTTCCGCAAGTCCGAACATTTCGAAGGTGACGGCGACGAGACGCGTGGCAAGGGCGGCCCGCTGAACGTTGCGCACATGATCGAGCAGCATGAGATCTGCGATGCCGTCATCGAGGCCGCGGAGCGCGAGGGTTATCCGCGCAACCCCGATTACAACAACGGCCATCAGGAAGGTTTCGGCTATTACCAGGTCACCCAGAAACAGGGACGACGCTGGTCCACGGCGCGCGCCTTCCTCGATCCAGCGCGGGCGCGGCCAAATCTGCAGGTCGAGACCGAGGCCCACGTCACGGAGATCATTCTGGAAGGACTACGCGCCGTTGGGGTGCGCTATATACAGGGCGGACAGCCGCACGAGGCACGCTGTGGCGGCGAAGTCCTGCTGGCCGCCGGTGCGGTGAAATCGCCGCACATCCTGGAGCTGTCCGGCATCGGCCAACCCGCGCTGCTGCAGTCGCTCGGCATCGCGGTGAAGCACGCATTGCCCGGCGTGGGGGAGAATTACCGCGACCATTTCGCGCCCCGCCTGAACTGGCGGGTGAAGCTGCCGATCACCTTGAACGAGCAAACACGCGGGCTGAACTTCGCCAGGGAGATCCTGAAATACTTCGTCCTGCACCGTGGCATCCTGACCTTCACGGCTGGCATAGTGTACGGCTTCATCCGCACGCGGCCGGAGCTGGAAGAGCCCGACGTGCAGTACCACTTCGCGCATGCCAGCTACGCTACGGCGGCGACGCGCATTCTGGACCGCGAGCCGGGCATGACGCTCGGCGTATATCAATGCCGGCCTGAGTCGAAAGGATCAATTCATTCGAAATCACCCGACCCGCACGCGAATCCGGCGATCAGGCCGAATTTCCTGGCCGACGAGCTGGACCGGCAGACGGTTGTCGCCGGAATGAGGATCGGGCGGAGTATCATGGAAAACCCGGCGCTCGACCGTTATCGCGCTTATGAGATGAATCCGGGTCCCGCTGTGCAGACCGATGACGAATGGCTGGAGTTCGCCCGCAACAACGGCCAGACCACGTATCACGTGATCGGCACCTGCAAGATGGGGCATGATCCGCTCGCGGTGGTGGACGACCAGCTTCGCGTGCACGGGATCGAGGGCCTGCGGGTGATCGACGCCTCGATCATGCCCACGTTGGTGTCCGGCAATACCAACGCCGCGGTGATCATGATCGCCGAGAAGGGCGCCGATCTTGTCAAGCAGGCAGCGCATGAGACTCGCAGGACGGAGGTGCTGGAGGCGGCGGCCTGATGTCAGGGAGTGATCGCCACCATGCAGTTGGTCCGGCCGGACATCATGCAGTCCTCCAGCACGGACTTCGCATGCAGCTCGCGGACGAGAAAAAGCCCAAGTACGATCAGGAACAGCGTGACCGCCACCGCGGCGAGGCTCGCTGTCTGGCGATTCGCTTCCTCCTCGCCGGCCTCGATCCATCTCGTGTGCTCGGACGGGCTCATGACGGTCATATAAATCCGTTGCCCGTGCCGCACCAAGCGCATTCGCCAGCCGCACCTTTTTTGCTGCACACGCCGCCGTGATCTCGCCCGCCTGCCGGCACCTCGCCCAGGATCCGGACTGGGCGGCGCTGATCGACCGTATCGGCCGGCCGCGCCTCGGGATCGAGAAGCGCCGCAGCCCGTATGAGGCGCTGATGCGCGCCATCGCCCATCAACAGCTTCACGGCACAGCGGCGCGCGCGATCCTGGCCCGCTTCGAGGCGCTGTACGACGGCGAGGGTTTCCCCTCCCCGGCGCAGGTGCTGGCAATGCCGGAGGCGGCGCTGCGCGCCTGCGGCTTCTCCAGCACAAAGATCGCGTGTCTGCGCGAGATCAGCATGCGCGCGCTGGACGGGACAGTGCCGACACGCCGTCAGGCGGTGCGCCTCAGTGACCGGGAGCTGATCGAGCGACTGACCGGCATCCACGGCGTCGGGCGCTGGACCGTTGAAATGCTGCTGATCTTCACGCTGGGTCGGCCGGATGTGCTGCCGGTCGATGACTACGGCGTGCGCGACGGCTACCGCGCGCTTTATGCACTCCCTGAACCGCCGCGGCCCAAGGATCTCGCGGCGATCGGTGAGGCCTGGGCGCCATATCGCTCGACCGCCGCCTGGTATCTCTGGCGCGCATCGGACGAGGCAAAGCGGGCGAAGCAGCCGACCTCGCGCGCGTGACGGCGCGCGAGCGACGTGCTATGGTTGACTGCCGTCAAGCACAGGAGGGCACCTGATGAAGCATATCGTTCTCGCCCTGGCGGTGATCTGCGGCCTGACCGGCGCCACACTGGCACTGGCGGGCTTCACCGCCCAACCTGCGGCGGCTTGCGACCCAAGCAAGACGTCGTAGCGGACCTCCTACAAACAGCCCGAGGCGACAGCCTCGGGCTGTTTCCATCACAAAATCGTCGGTGTCATCGCCGATGGATTCCGTCAACGTAAAGGACGCGTCAGCGCTGGCGGCGTGAAGGCGGCGCAGTTCCAGGACAACGCTGGCGCTGGTCTGGAACTTCAAACTGGTTCCAACATAATCCTTACCGACGCCGGCACCGGTCCGCTCGGCCTCGACATCGTCAACATCGGTACCGTCAACGACGCGACGCTCAACAGTTCCGGCGCCGATATCCAGATCAGCTCCCCTGCTGGCGCGTCGCTCACGGCGGAAAACAGTGCGACCGTCAGCGGCCTCATCACCGCGCTCGGCTCTGCTTTCGGCGATTCCGGAACGCTGTTGGTGACGCAATCGGCGCAGTGGTCGCTCAGCGGCGACATGATCGTCGGCGACAAAGGCGAACGCTGACGGTTAACAACGGCGGCACGCTGTCCACCGGCGGAACGGAGGACAATATCGGTCAGTCCAGCGGCGGTTCCGGCGTGGCCGCCGTGGACGGCACAGGCTCGGACCGGACAGCCGCCGGCAAGATCGGCGTCGGCTTCGGCGCGCCGGCGGCGAGCTGCAACTGGGCGCGGTCGGCGGCACCGGCACGCTGGCCATCGCCACATCGAGCTCGCTCGATATCGCCGGCTCGCTCGCCGCTACGCAGCGACTGGACTTCGGTGGTCCCGACGCCACGCTGACCCTCGGCGCGTCCGGCCGCCGTCTCGCCAGCCAGGTTGCCGGCTTGCAGAACGACCGCATCGAGCTCGCCGGTATTGCGATTTCCAACGCACCTTTACCCAGAGCAGCAGGCGCCCGCCGGCGGTGCCCTGCTAGGTGCGATTTCAGCCAGCAGCGACTGGATGCGGTCCTGGCGCCCCTGACGGGTTGGTCATGCGTGCCCGGCGACTTGCGGGCTGTGGGGGCCAGTGGCACGGATCACCGCGGCAAACAGGCGCAGAGCATCCGGTCCGCCGCGGTCGCAAAGACCGCCAGTCTCCATTTCGCCAGCCAGCATCTCCGCCTGCGTGGCAATCGCGTCGGCAGCACGCCGCATGGCTTCCTGCGACAAGATGAGCTGAAGATCGTCGGGCAGTGAGTTCCAGTCGGCGGACAAGGCCAGCCCTCCAATCGGGGCCGTTTTGGCCGTCGCGACAACAATGTGTCGCTGTTTGTACCTCGGTAGGGTTTAAGCGAGAGTTACCGAGACCGGCGGCAAGGGCGGGAACGCGACGATCACCTGCGCCGGACGATCAAGCCAGATCGGCGGGGTGACGCTGCCGAGCAGGATCACCTGCCCAGCCCGCAGGCCGCCGAACGCGCGGGCGACCCCGGATCCGGCGAGCCAGGCGAGGCAGTTCCACGGGTGACCGAGCAGATCTGTGGCGACACCCTGCTCCCGCAGCGTGTCGTCGATCGTGATACGCCCAATCAGTCCCGGGATATCCAGGCTGCGCCAGTCCGCGCCCGGCGCACCGGTGACAGCGGCGGCGTGGAACACCTGGTCGGCGATAAGTGTCGGGGTGCCCAGTTCCGCCAGATCGCCATAGCGGTTTTCCACGATCTCGATGCCGGCCATGAACTCGCCTATCGCCGCTTCGGCCTGCTCCGGCGTGCAGGGACCAGGAGGCAGGTCGCGCGCGAGACGGACCGCGAGTTCGCATTCCACGCCGGGATTGATGTAATCGGCAAAAAGCAAAGCAGCGCCGGAGGCGTGCAGCGGGCCGGGCATAAAACCGGCCGCCGGGCCGCTGAGACCGAGATACTCCTGCATGCGACGACCGGTCGCGCCGATTTTGAAACCGGGCGGCGGGTCGGCGGCCATTCGCTGTGCCAAAGCGCGCTGGGCGATAGCCCCGTCCGCTTCGGTGCGCGGGCCGATGGCAGCTGACAACGGCGCGACGCGGCCGCGGTTCTTGCGGATCTCGTGCAGCGCGGCGGCGGCACGTTGCGGATCGAAGCCGGTCATGCGCGCCTCGTCAGTTCATACAGCGCCACTGTGGCCGCGGCGGAGACATTCAGGCTTTCCATCGCGCTGCGTGTAGCAAGGCCGGCGATCTCGTCGCAGGTGTCGCGGGTGAGGCGCCGAAGGCCCGTGCCCTCGGCGCCCAGCACCAGCGCGACACGCCGGCCGGCGAGCGCCGGGCCGGACAGCGCGGGCGCCGCGGCATCCAGCCCGACGGTCCAGAGATTCGCGGCCTTCAGAGCGATCAGCGTGCGGGCGATGTTGACGGCGCGTAGCAGCGGGATGGTTTCAAGTGCACCGGATGCCGCTTTGGCGAGCGCACCGGTTTCCTCCGGCGCGTTGCGGTCCTGGGTGATCAGGGCCGCGGCGCCGAAAGCAGCGGCGGAGCGGAGAATGGCACCGACATTGCGCGGGTCTGTCACCTGGTCGAGCACGATGATCGGACCGCCGCGGTCGAGCGCCTGCGCAAGGCTCGGCGGCGGCAACGGGTCGGCCAGCACGGCTGCCCCCTGGTGGACTGCATCGCGCCCGAGAAGCTGGTCCAGACGGACGCGCTCCACCCGTTCGGGTGCCACCGACCAGGGCGGCGCGAGCCGTTGCGCGAGCGCCGCCTCGGCTTCCTCGGTGATCAGCAGCCGGCGCAGGCGGCGGGACGGGTTGGCGAGCGCCGCGGCTATAGCGTGCTGGCCGTAGATCCACAGTGTGCCACGGGGAGCCTCCGGTGGCCGCGGGGCGTGGTGGTGCGGTGCGTCGTGGCGGGGCCGGAACGGTCGTTGCTGGTCGTGGTCGCGGTCATGCTGGCGGGGACCAAAGCCGCCTTGGGTCTGTTGCCCTTGCGGGCGTTGCTGATCGCCCTGCTTGGGCGGGCGCGGGCCCTGACCCTGGTGATGTCCTCCGGGGCCGGGCGGGCCGGAGCGCTGGCCTCGGTCCGGCGGCGCGCCTCTCGACGGCCCGTGCCCGCCGGGACGGTGATTGTGCGGTGGTTTCATCGCGCGGGTATAGCGGCGGCGCTGAGGGCTGCCCAGGGATGACAGCGATGAGCGATCATGCTCTAAAGCCGCCGCGGCGGAGGGGTGCCCGAGTGGCTAAAGGGGACGGACTGTAAATCCGTTGGCGCACGCCTACGTTGGTTCAAATCCAACCCCCTCCACCACTCGCAAAGCCAGCGCACCATCGCGACCGACTGGCCGGTTGGCGTAACCTTCATCCACTCGAAAATAGAATCCGGCGTTGCGTCACGCCCATCGTCAGTGTTGCTCCGCCGGGTTACCAGCGGTCAGCAACAGGCAGGACTTGTTCTTCTCGTTGAACGGCACCAAAAACCTCTGATCCGGCGTGAGCGGGCTTGAAGCCGATGCATATCGAAACTGAACCCACCCGACATCTGCAACGCGCGGCGGCAGCCTCGCGCGCCGCATCCCATGTGTTGGCACGCAGTCCGGCGACACAACGCAATGCGGCACTCGAAGCGATGGCAACCGCCTTGCAGGCGCAAGCAGCCGATATTCTCGCCGCCAACGCCGCCGACCTCGCCGGTTGCAATGGTACGGCCGCCTTTCTCGACAGGCTGACACTGAACAAGGCGCGCGTCGAAGCCATGGCCAAGGGCCTGGAAGAGATCGCTGCGCTGCCCGACCCGCTTGGACGCACGCTCGCCGATTGGACCCGGCCGAACGGGCTGCATCTGCAACGCATCGCCACGCCGATCGGCGTTATCGGCATGATCTACGAAAGCCGCCCGAATGTCGGCGCCGATGCCGCCGGCCTGTGCATGAAATCCGGCAATGCCGTGATCCTGCGCGGCGGGTCGGAAAGCATCCGGAGCGCGCGCGCCATCAACGCCGCACTGGTTGCCGGCCTGCGCGCGGCCGGGCTGCCGGACGCGGCCGTGCAGATCGCGCCTTCCGCCGACCGTGCCTATGTCGCTGCCATGCTCGCGGCCGCCGGCATGATCGACCTGATCATCCCGCGCGGCGGCAGGTCGCTGGTGGAACGCGTGCAGCGCGAGGCGCGCGTGCCGGTATTGGCCCACGCCGAGGGGCTGTGCCACACCTACATCCATGCAGCCGCCGATCCGGCAATGGCGCGCGCCGTGCTGGCGAATGCGAAAATGCGCCGTGCGGGCGTGTGCGGCGCCACGGAAACGCTGCTGATCGATGCTTCTGTCGCTCCGGCATTGCTGCCGTCGATCGTCACCGATCTGCGTGCGCTCGGCTGTGATTTTCGCGCCGACGCGCGGGCCCGCGATATCGTGCCGGATCTGACTGCGGCAGTAGAGGCGGATTTCGATACGGAGTGGCTGGATGCGGTGCTGTCGATCGCCGTGGTGGACGGGCTCGAATCCGCGCTGGCGCACATCGCCCGCCACGGCAGCGAACACACGGATGCCATCATCACCGAGGATGCTGCCGCTGCCGAGCAGTTCCTGCAGGGCGTGGACAGCGCGGTGGCGCTATGGAATGCCTCCACGCAGTTTTGCGACGGCGGCGAATTCGGTTTCGGCGCGGAAATCGGCATCGCCACGGGGCGGATCCACGCGCGCGGTCCTGTCGGGCTGGAGCAGTTGACGACATATCGTTATCTCGTGCGCGGCACCGGGCAGGTGCGTCCCTGAGTGCCGACCGGTTGCCCCGCTTCGGCGATCGCCGGCGTATCCGCGTCGGGCTGTTGGGCGGTTCGTTCAATCCGGCGCATGAAGGGCACCGGCATGTCGCGGAGTTGGCGCGCCGGCGCTTCGCCCTGGATCAGGTCTGGCTGCTGGTCTCGCCGGGGAATGTGTTGAAACCGACCGCTGGCATGGCGCCGTTCGGGGATCGGCTTGCCTCGGCCCGCGTTTATGCCGACGGACGGCGGATCGTCGCCAGCGGGATCGAAGCGGCGCTGGGTACGCGCTATACGAGCGATACGCTCAGGAAGCTGCAACGCCGCTTTCCGCGCGTGACGTTCGTCTGGGCGATGGGAGCCGACCTCCTGGAGCAATTCCCGCGTTGGCATCGTTGGCACGATATCGCGCGCCGCGTGCCGCTCGCGGTGCTGCCACGGCCGACCTACAACCACAGGGCGCTTGCCGGGCTGGCAGCGCGGCGAATGCGTCATGCACGCCGGCCCGCCCATAGTGCGCCGGCACTGGCACGGCAGGCCGCGCCCGCGTGGAGTTTTTTGCCATCGCCGCAGCATCCCGCATCGGCCAGTGCTATTCGTGCTGCCAGTGAAGGAGACGTGCCATAGCAAAACCGCCTGCCATGCCGGGCCCGCGCAAGAAGGCCGCCAGGCGCAAGCCGCCGAAACCACTGCCCGCCGCGGACAAGACGCCGGGCACCGCGCGCAAGAAGGCGGTGGTCGCCGGTCCGCGGAAGATCGCGGCCAGGCGAGAGACACAACCCTCGGAGCTGGAACGGTTGCAACGGCTTATCACGACCAGCCTGGACGACGACAAAGCCGAGGACATCGTGACCCTGGATTTAGAGGGGAAAGCGACGTTCTGCGATCGCATGGTGGTCGCGACCGGACTGGCCGACCGGCAGATCACGGCGATGGCGGAGCATTTGCGGGAGAAACTGCATCAGGCCGGGTTGAAACGGGTTCAGGTGGAAGGGGCGGGTGGCTCGGACTGGGTGCTGATCGATGCGGGCGACATCGTCGTGCATCTGTTCAAGCCGGACGCACGGGCGATGTATGCGCTGGAGAAGATGTGGGGCGCTGATCTCGATGAAGCGGTAGGGTAATGGGTCCGCTCGCCGGTATCCGCCTGATCGAGCTTGCCGGGATCGGTCCAGGCCCGATGGCGGCGATGATGCTCGGCGATCTCGGCGCCGACGTGATCCGCGTCGATCGCCTGCGTCCGTCCGGCCCACCCTCTGTCCCTGGGCGCTTCAACGATCCGCGCCATTTTGTGCACGGGCGCAGCCGCCGCTCGATCGCCATCGACCTGCGCCAACCCGGCGCGGCGGAGATCGTGCTGCGCCTCGCGGAGCATGCCGGCGGGTTGATGGAGCCGTTCCGTCCCGGCGTTGCCGAGCGGCTCGGCATCGGCCCCGAACCATGCTTCGCGCGCAACCCGAAGCTTGTTTACGGCCGCATGACTGGCTGGGGACAGGACGGGCCGCTGGCGAAAGCGGCGGGCCACGACATCAACTACATCGCGCTCGCCGGAGCGTTGGGCGCGATAGGCCGTACTGGCGACAAGCCCGTGCCGCCGCTCAACCTCGTCGGCGATTTCGGCGGTGGCGGCATGTTGCTGGCGCTCGGCATGGTGTGCGGCCTGTTGGAGACCGCCCGTTCCGGCCGCGGCCAGGTGATCGATGCCGCGATGGTGGACGGTACCGCGCTTTTGCTGGGGGCCGCCTTCGGCATGCACGCTGCGGGGCAGTGGCACGCGCGCGGCACCAACACGCTGGATGGCGGCGCGCATTTCTACGATACATACGAAACCGGCGACGGCCTCTATATCGCGATCGGCGCCATCGAGCCGCAATTCTACGCGATATTGTTGGAAAAAACCGGCCTCGCCGGCGAGAAACTGCCGGAGCAGACAGACCGCACGGCCTGGCCAGCGTTGCGGGAGCGTCTGGCCGGCATCTTCCGAAGCAAAACCCGCGACGAATGGTGCGCGATTATGGAGGGCACCGACATCTGCTTCGCCCCCGTGCTGTCGCTGGCCGAGGCACCGCAGCATCCCCACGCCCGCGCGCGCGACGCATTTGTCGATATGGACGGCGTCGCCCAGCCCGCCCCGGCGCCGCGCTTTTCGCGCACGCCGCCGCAAGCGCGCGTCGCACCCCGGCGAGGGGAGCACACCGATGAGGTATTGCGCGAAGCCGGCTTCGCCGAAGCCGAGATCGCATCGCTCAGAAGCCGCGCCGTTATCACTTAGTCAGGTGAGGGTCCCGGCCGCGAGCGCGGTTCCCGTCCCGGCCGATCGGCCCTAGGCTCAACCCACGTCAGTCCGTGAAGGAGAGATCCGCCATGCGCCGCATCCTGTGGGGCCGCAGCACGTCCAGCAATGTGATGAAAGTGATCTGGACGCTGGAGGAACTGAAACTGCCGTACGAGCGCCTTGATGTCGGCGGGCCGTTCGGCAAAACGGATACCCCGGAGTACCGCGCGATGAACCCCACCGGGCTGGTGCCAACCCTGCAGGAAGATGATTTCACCCTGTGGGAAAGCAACGCCATCATGCGCTATCTATGCAACGCCCACGCGCCGGATGCCGCGCTATGGCCGCGCGACCAGCATGGACGCGCCAATGTCGATCGCTGGCTCGATGCGCAGCAAACGGTGATGAACCGTCCGCAGGGGGTGATCTTCGTCAACCTTGTGCGCACACCGCCGGAGAAACGGGACCCCCCGGCGATCGGACAGGCGATCCAGGACGCCGCCCGCGCCTATGGGATGATCGCCGCCCAACTCGGCAAGCATCCGTTCATCGCCGGCGAACACCTGACGTTGTGCGACATCGCCTGGGGGGTACATGTCCACCGGTGGTTCGTCATGGAGTTCAACCGGCCGCACATCCCGCATCTGCGCGAATGGTACGACCGGCTGCTCGCCCGTCCGGTTTACAAGGAGCACATCGCCCGCAAGCCGGTATAATCTACTCTACAAATTCCAACATGGCATTCATCGCGGCGGCCGGCGGCACCAGAAGCCGTTTCCCCTTCGTCTGCACGTCGGCGACGCCGTTGCCGCGCAGTACCGCCTCCGCCTGCACCAACGAGCGGACGCGGATCGAAAGCAGCGTCATGCGGTCATGATGCACCGTTGCGTCGGACGCCAGCTCGATCACCGCCTTTCCCGTGCGAATCGTGCGCCCGTCCGGCGCGACGGCGCCCGCGCCGAACATCCGTTCGAACCAGCGGGCAACGGGGGCCGGATCGCGCACTGCCACCACGATGCGGGCGATACTCAGCGCTCCGTTCGGGTGGTCCTGCCATTCCTTCCGCCAGACCAGCTCCGGCGTCAGATGCTCGCAGAAATACACGCGGCCATCGAACACCGTGCGCGGCACCAGCCTCACCACATTGAAGTGCGCGTCCTGCCGCCCCTCCGCCAGCTCGACTGGGCGGGAGAAGGACTGCACCGGCTGCACCGGCACGCCGGCCGCTGCCATCTCGTCATGGCGCGCCGCGGCGTCGGACAGCTTGAACACCAGGCCATTGAGCCCGATGGGAAAGTCCGCCAGATCAAGCCGCGCGTTGGCGCTGCCGTCGCCGGTACCGAGCAGCTCAAGGTAGTCGGTCTCGAATACCGCCAGGTGGTTGACCGAGCCCAGGCTGTGCCGGCCCAGCTCGGTTAGGTGGAACCCGAGCGCCCGATAGCGCCGTGCGGCATCCTCGATACGATCCTGGACGTCCACTACGACATGGTCGATCAGCGGAACCATCGTGCTTCCTCCCGTGCGGCGAGCCGAGCCTACAGGAACCGGGCCAGGGAGGACACGACCAGGATCACGCCCGACGCGGTCAGCAGCAGCAGGATCATTCGGCGAAACCCCGCTTCGGAGAAGCTGCGGTAAAGCTGGGCCCCCAACAGCGTGGGCAGCAGCATCGCCGGAGCCTCCACCGCGAACATCGGCACCGCCTTCGCGGTAATGGTTCCGGTCGCAACATATGCCGCCATCGTCAGGCCCTGCATGGCGAAGTTGAAGCTCTGGAAAATGGCGCGTTGCGAGTCACGGTCCCAGCCGCGCAGCGAACACCACAGTGTCGGTGCCGGGCCGGTCAGGCCGCCCAGACCGCCCATGACGCCGCCCAGCCAGCCGATGGCGGCATCCGCCGGCCGGCCGCCCCAGGTCACGCGCGGCATCTCGCCGGAGAACAAGGCGAAAGGGCACCAGACCACCAGGATCACGCCGATCGCGAGCTTGAAGCCCTGCGGATCGATGTGGTGCAGCAGTGCCACGCCGGCCGGGATGCCCAACATCCCGCCCAGGACGAACGGCAGCAATCGGCGTGCGTCGAAACCGCGCCTGACCGTTGCGAATGAAAGCCCTTGGCCGAGCAGCGAGCCGAACACCACCATCGGCCCGGCCACGGTCGGATCGACCCACCATACCCAAATGCCCAGCGCCACCAGTCCGAAAGCGAAGCCCGCCAGTCCCTGGACGAAGCCGCCCGCGGCGGCGCCGACCGCCACGGCGGCGAGCGGGGTCACCATCCCACCTCGGCCAGCCGGTGCAGCCAGGTGCGCACGCCTGCCGGATCGCCGAGCGTGTCGGCAACCATCAACCCGGTGCCGCCCATCGCCTGCGCGGCGCGAACGGCGTCTTCGTCGGTCACGTCGTCGCCCACGAACACCGGCACCCGGCCGGCAAAGGGCGGCTGCTCCATGATCGCAGTGACCGCCATTCCCTTGTCGGTGCCGCGCGGACGCACCTCCCAGGCCATGTGCGCCGGCAGCAGCACAAAATGCCGCGACTCCGCCAGAATGGGCAGAAGCGCGTCGCGCAGGGCCGTGCCGGCGCTCGGCGCATTGCGGTAATGCAGTACGAAGCCGCGGGCCTTGTGTTCCAGCAGGGCGCCCGGATGGGCGAGGGCGATCCGCTCCGCCTCCACCAGCCAGCTGGGCGGCACGGTGGCCAGCGCCGGGCGTTCGACGGCGCCATCGGGGGTGTGGCGCACGGCGCCGCCATGCTCGCCGGCGATCGCCTCCGGGATGTCGCCGAACAATGCGGCCACCTGCTCGACCGGCCGCCCGCTGACGATGCCCAAAGCGCCGCCGACCCGGTCTTTCAGCCTCCGCAGCGTATCGGGAAGATCGGCGGGAACCACCACCGCCATCGGCGTTGCGGCGAAATCCAGCAGCGTGCCGTCAACATCGAGCAGCAAGGCGGCTCGATGCATCGGAGGCAGGTCGGCGGTGTCCACACGCCCGTTCTTGCCGGCCATGCGCGGCGGTGCAACCCTCTTGGATATGCAACTCGGGGAGGAAGAGCGCGCCTGCCTTGCCGGCGAGGCCGGCCCGGCGCGGCAATGGGCGATCGATCATCAGATGCGCGTCGGTCGCTATCTCGGCGCCGCCGACCTCGTGCCGGTGCAGCAGGCGCACATCATGGCCGATACCGAGTCGCTCGGTGCCGCCGGTGTCGGCTGGCTCGAGCGCTTCGTCACTCTGCCCGAAGCCCAGCGTCGCGTTCGCATCCCCACCATGACCGATCCGCGCGGGACCGATTTCGCCGCCGCCGCACGGCTGAAACAACAGCCCTGGATGCTGGAGCTGGAACGGCGCGCCATCGCCGCGTTCCAGGCGCTCGGCATCCTGATGACCGACACCTGCATCAACTACCAGACCATCATGCCGGCGGTGCGCGGCGAGCACATGGCCTATGGCGACACCGGCGTAGTGATCTATACCAACAGCGTGCTTGGTGCGCGCTCGAATTTCGAGGGCGGGCCGTCCGCGCTGGCCGCCGGGCTGACCGGCCGCACGCCGCGCTACGGTTATCATCTGGATGAGCACCGCCGCGCGACACTGCTGGTCCGCATCCCCGACACCCCGTGTGCGCTGCACGAATGGGGTGCGCTCGGCGCTCTCGTCGGGCAACTCGCCGGCGATTATTGGCAGGTGCCGGCGCTGCTCGGCATCGACCGCGTACCCAGCTCGGACGAAATGAAACATTTCGGCGCCGCGGTTGCCAGTTACGGATCGGTCGCGTTGTTTCACATGGTGGGCATCACGCCCGAGGCGTTTCGGCTCGCCGATATCGCCGACCCGGCCATTCCCGAACGCGCGACCGTGACCACCGCCGACCTGCGCGCCTTCCAGCAGAGCACCGCGCGTACGGCGGAACGCATCGACGTGGTGGTGTTCGCCGCCCCGCAGCTCAGCCTGTTGGAGATGCGCGCTGTCGCCGATCTGTTGCACGGGCGGCGCGTCGCCGTCCCGCTGCTGGTGGTCACCAGCCCGCAGGTAAAGCCCGACGTTGACCGGCTCGGCATCACGGCGCGCATCGAGGCTGCGGGCGGCCTCGTGCTGTCGGGAATGTGCTTCTACCAGAGCTATGCGCGCGAAATGGCGGAGGCGAATGGCTGGCAGGCGCTGGCCACCAACTCGGCGAAGCTTGTCAACATTCTTGGCGGCTACGGCTATCGACCCGTGCTGCTGTCCATGGAGCAGTGCATCGACGCCGCCTGCACCGGACGCATGGCGGCATGACCGTGTTCATCGCCCGAGCCGGCATGGGACGGCGAGTGCAGGGCCGCGCGCTGGTCGCGAAGGATGGCTTTTCTGCCCGCTACGATCTGGACCGCGCCCAGGGCGTGTTCTCCCGCCCCGACCACAAGCTGGCCGGGCTGAGTTATGTCGGGCGCGTGCTGGTGCTGGATGCGGCGAAGGGTGGTGTCGCCACCGCCTGGATGCTGCATGAGATGGCCGCGCGAAACATGCTTCCAGCCGCGCTGGTGCTGAACCGGGTGAACCCGATCATGGTGCAGGGCGCCGCGCTGGCCGATTTCACCATGATCTCCGGCTTCGACCACGACATCACCGCTGCCATTCCCAACGATACGTTGGTCGAGATCGACCCCGAGAATGATCCCCCTTGCCTGCGCATCCTACTCCCCCCTCCCCTGGTCCGAACCGGGGACATAGGTGACAGTTTGGCCCGACGACATGGGTAACAGGTTTACTGGTTGGCATGGAGGTGACCCATGCCGTGGCAGAGGACCGGACCCATGGACGAGCGGATGTCGCTGATTGTGAGCTGGCAGGAGGACGGGCTTTCGATTTCGGAGCTGTGCCAGCGCTATGGCGTTAGCCGCAAGACCGGTTACAAGTGGATAGAGCGGTATGAGAACGAGGGTTTTGCCGGGCTGTGCGACCGCAGCCGGGCGCCGCATCACTCTCCGCGGCAGGTGACGGGGTCGATCGCCGAGGCAGCGGTAGCGGCGCGGCGGGAGCACCCGAGCTGGGGGCCGCGCAAGCTGCGGGCGTGGCTTTCGGCGCGCGATCCGCAGGTGGTGTGGCCGGCGGCCAGCACTTTGGGTGTGTTGTTCGACGAAGCGGGCCTGACGGTGCCGCGGCGCCGGCGCGAGCGGGTGCCGCCGCGCAGCGCGCCGTTTGCCGGCTGCGAGGGTCCGAACGCGGTGTGGACGGCCGATTTCAAGGGCTGGTTTCGCACCGCCGACGGCGCGCGCTGCGAGCCGTTCACGTTGTTGGACAGTTGGAGCCGCTATCTGTTGCGCTGCCAGGCGGTGCGGCGGACCGATACCGCGACGGTGCAGGCGATCCTGGCGGCGGCGTTCCGCGAGTATGGCCTGCCGATGGCGCTGCGCAGCGACAACGGCTCGCCGTTTGCCGGACGCGGCGCCGGCGGCTTGAGCCGGTTATCGGTGTGGCTGATCAAGCTTTCGGTGCGGCCGGATCGGATCGATCCAGGCTCGCCGCAGCAGAACGGTCGGCACGAGCGGATGCACCTGACGCTGCAGCAGGAGACGGCAAGCCCGCCGGCGGCGAGCTTGCGGGCGCAGGCCCGCAGCTTCGCGGTGTTCCGCCGCTGTTACAATGCGGAGCGGCCGCACGAGGCGCTGGGCCAGCAAGTGCCGGCGCGGCATTATCAGCCGAGCCCGCGCGCCTACACCGGCAAGCTGTGTTCGCCGGAGTATCCTGGCGTTGAGCTGGTGCGCCAGGTGCGCTCGAACGGCGAGATCAAGTGGCGTGGCGAGCGGGTGTTCCTGGGCGAGCCGTTGATCGGCGAACCGGTCGGGCTGCACCCGATCGCCGACGGCGAATGGCGGGTGATGTATGGCCCGATCGAGCTCGGTTTGCTGGACGCGAAGGGCCGCTTGCGCCAGCCGCGGCGCCGCCGCCGTCGGGTAGCCTGTGGATTTGTGGACAACGCACGCGCGTTGCCCACAACCCCACAGGGCCAACAACAACCGCAAGCCGATCTGGTTCGATGACGGATGAAAAGTGTTACCCATGTCGCCGGTCTATTCTGTTACCCATGTCGCCGGTTGGACACCCTTGCGGGAGGGGGTAGGGGGAGGGGGCGCCTGGATTCCCGGGAAACGTCGCCATGAGCTACGAGCAGCCGTACGCCGGCCTGAAGGTCATCGACCTCAGCCAGGGCGTCGCCGGACCGTATTGCGCCATGCTGCTCGCCCAGTACGGTGCCGATGTCATCAAGGTAGAGCCGATCGAGGGTGGCGACTGGAGTCGCGGGCTCGGCGTGAAGTATGGCGACCAGACCGCCTATTCGATCCCGGTCAATCTCGGCAAACGCAGCATCGCGCTCGATCTGAAATCGGAAGCCGGTCGCAGCGTCCTGTGGCGGCTGATCGCCGGCGCGGATGTGTTCCTGCAAGGCTTTCGCCCCGGCGTGATCGAGCGCCTGGGCTTCGGCTACACGGAGGTCGCGGCGCGCGAACCGCGCATCATCTATCTGTCTGTTTCCGGCTTCGGCCAGTCCGGCCCGCTCGCCGAGCGCCCCGCCATGGACCCGGTGCTGCAGGCCTTCACCGGCTTGATCAACGAGAATATCGGCGAGGACGGCATTCCCCACCGCATCCCCATCGTTGCGATCGACATGAGTACCGCGATCTATGCCTATTCCGCGATCGCCACCGCGCTTTACGCCCGCCGCGACGCGCCGCACGGGCGCCATATCGAAGCCAGCCTGCTGCAGGCCGCCGCCGGACTGCAGGTGATCCGCATGATGCAGCAATACCTGGAGGCCGGCGCGCTGCGCCCCGCTTCCGCTCCGAACGGCGTTTATCAGGTGCAGGACGGCTGGATCTCCGTCACTGTCCCGCGCCAGCATGAATGGCACGCCTTCTGCACCGCCATGGACCTTGCGCATCTCGCCGAAGACAAGCGCTTCGCCACGACGGACGCGCGCATCGAGCATGCCGAAACTCTGCGCGCGAGACTGCGCCCCATGTTCGCCGCCGCACCCTTCGCCCACTGGTCGGCGCGTCTGGCCGCGCACAAGATCATGCACGAACGGCTCAACAGCTATGCCGAGTTTCTGGCGCACCCGCATACAGCGGCTTGCAGTGCTCTGGCCTGGGTGCAGCATCCGATCGTCCCGCAGCCCCTGCCACTGCCGAACCTGATCGGCGCGCCGCCTTTCGTGAGCGGAGAGGCTCGTGCACTGGCCCCCTCCCTCGGCGAACACAGCGCGGTGGTTCTGCGCGAGCACGGATACGCGGCGGCGGAAATCGCTGATCTTGCCACCCGGAAGGTGATCCGTCTGGCAGGCGAGCCAGGATCATGAGAAATCATACAGCCAGAAAATGCATGCAGATTCACGCAGACAAGAAGGCGTTCACCACGCCTGGCACGCCCCCGAACATCTGCTTGCATTGGCGTGCGTCTGCCTTCATCTGCGTAAAGCCTTAGTGTCTCCCTCAGCGCCACAAACTTCAGTGCGGGGTGAGAACATACCTCATTGCAGCCTTTCGCAGTCTCGGAGCGCACTGCATATGGCAGGCCGGCCATCCGTTCCCCGTGCCGCGAAGAGCGAGCCTGGCGACCGCCATGAAGGAGCAAACGTATGAGCCTCACCGCCTGGATCGCTTTCGCACTGGCCTATACGGTGATGGCGGCTGCACCCGGGCCTGTGATTCTGCTGGTGGTCTCTTATGCACTGGCGCACGGCCGGCGCACGGCACTGGCGGTGGTTGCCGGCACCAGTCTTGGCGATGCCGCCTGCCTGGCCGCGGCCGTGTTCGGAGCGGGTGCGGTATTGCGGACCTCGGCGACCGCGTTCCTGGCGTTGAAACTGGCTGGTGCCGCGTATCTGGTGTTTCTCGGGGTGCGCGTGTGGCGGGCGCCGTCGGTGCCGCAGGCAGGTGCGCCACCCGCACCGGGATCGCTGCTGCGGGTGTTCCTGCACGCCTACTTGACGACCGTGTTCAATCCGAAATCCGTCCTTTTCTTCATGGTGTTCGTGCCGCAGTTCATGGATGGGCGCGCGCCGCTGCTGCCGCAGCTCGTGGTGATGGTGGCGAGTGTGCTGGTCTGCGGCGTGTTGGTGGACGGCGGTTATTCGGTATTTGCGGCCGGCGCCAGGCACTTCATCCGCGGACCGGGCACGCAGCGAGTGGTGAACCGCACGGCTGGCGGGTTGCTGGTGGGCGAGGGGGTCCTGGCGATCGCCTGGCGTGCGGTGGCGCTGTGATAGGTGCCAGACATTTAGTGGCGCCTCCCCTTAACTGCGGCGACGGCAGCTATCCATGCGGCCTCGAGGGTCTTCAGCACTGCACATGACACGCTCGCCTGCCGTTCGATGCGCGTGGAGAAATTCGAGAATCGTTTGCTCCGGCGATCTGCCCGGATGGGAGTATATTTTCTACCCGGGCACGGGAACCGAACAGCACGACCTGAGCGATCGCCATGCTTGCCTTCATGAAGCTGCCGCATCGGGGTTTCTCACGAATAGGGTGTGCCGTCCTTATGGGTGTACTGATCGGTCGGATGCCACCGCATGTCGATGTCCGAATAATCAGCAGCATCGGTTTCCGGAAAGCGCGACCCGATCTCCAGCACCAGCGCCGCCTCGGCGGAGCGATTCTGCAGATGATGGCCGTCCGGCTCGCCGGCCTTGAACCCGGCGCAATCGCCTGCCCGCAGGACTTCCTCGCCTGAATTCGTCACCAGCACGACCTCGCCCTGCAGGATCCAGACGAACTCGTCCTCCCCGGTGTGCCAGTGGCGCTGGCTCGACCACGCGCCGGGCGGCAGACGCAGCAGATTGACCCCGAACTGCGACAACCCGGCAACGTCCCCGAGCGCCAACCGCACACGCGGGCGACATGGCGTATCGTAGGGCGGCGGATAGTCCGAACCCTCATCCCGCCTCGCCTGGGCTATGTCGATCTTCTTCACCACGAGCCTCCTTCCGCGCGCCGCGCCGCGAACGCCAGAACGGCATCCACCAGCGCGTCCGTGTCCTCCATGCGCGTCCGATGATTGACGATCGCCGCCCGGATCGCCAGCCGCCCATCGAGCTGCGTCGTCGATGGCGCGACGACCCCCGCCTCCTGCAGGTCCGCCGCCAACTCGGCGTTCTGCCGGTCGATGTCGCGGGCAAACCGGTAACGGAAGCAAACAATATTCAGCGCGACAGGCGCCAGCCGCTCCAGCATCGGCTCCGCATCGACACGCGCCGCGAGATACGTCGCGATCCGGCAAGTCTGCGCGATCACCGCACCGATCTGTTCGGCGCCGTAGCTCTTGAATGTGAACCATACTTTCAGCGCGCGGAAGCCGCGCGAGAGATCCGGCCCGATATCGCACGGCCAAGACCCGCCTCCGGCGAGGCCCCGCGCCGCGCGGTCCAGATACGCCGCCGGCTGTGCGAAGGTCTGCTCGGCGAGGTGTCGGTCGCGCACCAGGATGCAGCCGGCGTCGTACGGCACCTGGCCCCATTTGTGGAAATCGAAAGCGATGCTGTCGGCCTGCTCGATGCCCGTCAGCAACGGGCGCAATTCGGGCGAAAGCGCGGCCAGCGCACCGAACGCTCCGTCCACATGAAACCACAGCCGCTCGCGCCGGCAGACCACAGCCAACTCGCGCAACGGATCAACCGCGCCGATATCCACCGTGCCCGCGGTCCCGACGACCAGGAACGGCGTGTATCCGGCCGTCCTGTCGGCGGCGATTGCCGCTTGCAACGCTGCCACATCGATCCGCCCGGCCGGGTCGGTCGCCACCATTCGCAGCGCCGCGGTCCCGAGCCCCGCCATGTCCATCGCGCGCGGAATGCATCCATGCGCCGCCGCCGAGGCGTAGGCAGTCAGCCGTAGCCCAGCTATCCCCTCGCGCCGCACCGCGTGGCCCCCATGTGCGGTGCGGGCGATCAGCACACCAATCAGGTTGGCGACCGAGGTCCCGGTGACCAGCAGCCCGCCTGTTTCCGCCGGCAGGCCGAACAGCGTCGCCATCCAGCCGATCACCTGCCGCTCCAACTCGATCGGCGCGTGATCGCGCCCGCCGAGATTGGCGTTCAACGCGGCGGCCAGCATCTCGCCCACCAGTCCTGCCGTGTTGCCGCCAGTCCTGCCGTGTTGCCGCCGCCATGCACCCAGCCCATGAAGCGCGGGTGTACATTGCCGGTCGCATAGGGCAGCACCGATCGCGCGAACTCGGCCACGGCGGCGCCGACCCCTTCGCCTTGCTCCGGCAGAGCCGCCCGCAGCGCCTGCCGCGCCGCCGGCGGCATCGGCTGCCAGATCGGCCGGTCGCGAATATCCGCGATGTAGTCGATGGCTACGTCCAGCGCCGCATGCGCCTCCGCCCGGAACGCCGCCCAATCCGCCGGATCGAGATCGACCGCCGCCTCGGCCTGCAAGTGGAGATGGTCGTGCGACTCGGGCATCGGCGGCGCTTCGCAGTTGCAGCATGAACACGGCACGGAGTGCCGGTTGCGGCAAGGCTAAATGGATGACAATTCCGCCAGCGTCGCGGCCCACGCAATGAGCAGGGCCAAATAAAAGGATATGTCCATGACCATCTATACGGGCCCGGTCTTCGAGATGGCCCGTCAGCAGTTCCACGTGATCGCCGACTATCTCGAAATTCCCCCCGGCGAGCGGGACCGCCTGCTCTATCCGAAGCGCGCCATCGCGGTGTCCTGCCCGGTGCATCGCGACGACGGCAGGCTGGAGGTGTTCCACGGCTATCGCGTGCAGCACCACCTGACGCTTGGCCCCACCAAGGGCGGCACGCGTTATTCCGCCAATCTCGACCTCGGCGAAGTCGCCGCGCTCGCGGTGTGGATGAGCTGGAAATGCGCCCTCGCCGGCCTGCCTTACGGGGGCGCCAAGGGCGGCGTGCGGCTCGACCCTTATGCGCTGACCCGGCGGGAATTGGAGTTGGTCTCCCGCCGTTACATGCAGGAGATGATCCCCTTCGTCGGTCCGCACACCGACGTCATGGCCCCCGACATGGGCACCGACGAGCAGGTGATGGCCTGGTTCATGGATACCTACTCGATGTACCAAGGCAAGACGGTCACCGAGATCGTCACCGGCAAGCCGGTCGCCTCCGGCGGCACTGAAGGGCGGCGCGAAGCCACCGGGCGCGGCATCGCCCATCTGGTGGACCGCGCCCTGGGGCGCATCGGTGTGCATCCTGCCGGAGCGACCGCTATCGTGCAGGGATTCGGCAATGTCGGCAGCGTGGCCGCCGCGGCCTTCGCCGCACGCGGCATGAAGGTGATCGGTGTCTCCGACCATACCGCCTGCTATTTCGATCCAAGCGGGCTCGATCTACCGGCGATGCTCCGCCACGTGGAGGAGAAGGGCAGGCTAGCCGGCTTTTCCAACGAGCTCGCCTTCGATCCGCGCGAGCTGCTGGTTCAGCGCTGCGACGTACTGGTGCCGGCAGCGATGGAGCGCGTGATCGATGCGCAGGCCGCGGCCAGGCTGCAATGCCGCGTACTGGCGGAAGGCGCCAACGGCCCCACCACGCCGGACGCCGACGAGGTGTTGAACCAGCGCCCGGACGTCTTCGTCATCCCCGACATCTTGTGCAACGCCGGCGGCGTGGTGGTGAGCTATTTCGAGTGGGTGCAGGATCTGCAGCAGTTCTTCTGGGACGAGGCCGAGGTGATGGACAAGCTCTACCACGTGCTCGACCGCGCCTTTGCCGCGGTGATGGCGCTCGTGGAACGCGATCACGTGGCGCACCGCACCGCCGCGATGGCGATCGGGGTGCAGAAGGTGCGCAACGCCAAGAAGGTGCGCGGCCTGTTCCCGTGATTTTTTCGGAAGAGGTGTGACCCACTTCACAGCCTGGGCGGGCGCGTCGCGCCATAACTCGCGGGCTGGCTGACGTTTTGCCCCAACACCCTCGTCAGCCGGTTGGGCCTGCGGTGGCCCAGGTCAACCCGGACCTTTCCTTAACGCCCGGCCGATTTTCCGGCCGGGCGTCTTTTTCTGTGCCAGAATTATATTGACTAAATTCCTATCAGCATGCTATTGCAACCAAATTCACGCCGGAAGCTTCATCCCATGTCCCTCCCTTCTCCCCAAACCGCCGCCGCCGCCGATCTCGACCCCGCCATTCTCGAACCGCTGCTGGACATGATCATGGATTCCAGCCCTGCGCTGCCGAACGACACCGAGAAGGACCGCGCCACGCGACGCAACGTGGCGCGGCTTGCCGTGCTGGCGCTGCGTCCCACCGACCCATTCCAGGCGATGCTCGCCGCCCAGACGGTCGCCGGGCATTACGCCATTATGGATGCGTTCCGCCGTGCCGCTCCGCTCGACGTTCCGGACAACGTCGCCGCTCGCCTTCGCAGCAACGCCGTTTCGCTCACCCGCACGATGCATGCCACCATGCGCCGGCTGCGCGAACAACAGGGGCTGATCGCGCCCAAGCCGGCCAAACCGCCGGCCGCCGCTGCCATCACCTCTATCACCGAAAAGGTCGCCCGATCGACAATGACCTCAACCAGTCTCTCTCGTTGCGGGAGCAGTGAACCGGCGGTGCACAGCTTGCCCAAAAACGACCTCTCCCGCTTGCGGGGGGTATAGAGATATGCCAGGTTGGTAACGCACACCGTCAGCGAGGTTGTGAGGCGAAAACTGCTCTATCGCCCTATCTCACAGGCAGCCGTGTATGGAGGGACGGCTTCAGGGCAAGCAGCCCGTTCGCCGCGTGTGAGATCGAGAGGGTTCTTGATCGTCGTGTCGATTGGTGGTTCAGCGAGTGCAAGATTGCTGATCCGCTGGTCGGACAATCCTACATCCGACACTCGCCGCATGCCCCTCCTCTTCCACGCGGTAAACTCCTCCGCCGTTAACCCCGCAGACCCGATTGCATCGATGTAAAAGGTGATATCTCTCCCCAGCCTGTCTTCGCTCTGGCCGCCCGGGCGAAGTTGCTGCGCAATGGCCCTCCGAACTTTCGAGTGCTCTACACCTGGGGAGGCAATAGGGGAAGTCACCCGTGAGATATCTTCAAGCGAAACGCTCGTATGTGCGGCGCGATCTTTGAAGAAAGCAAAATCAATCTCTGATGGAGTAAGGCCGTGATTCCGATAAGCCTGAGCGAACGCATCAATTTTCCTACCATCAAATGTGCGCGAGCGATTTGTTGTAGGATAGCTTGAACTTCACGCCCCCCGCCAGCGGTCGCCCCATTGGCGCCCCAAGTGATGAACGAGTGCGGATCATTGGAGAAGCACAAGGGCTGATTTGGTGGATTGTACAACGGGCGGCTTTGGCAAAAGTTCCACTCCAACGCTGTGTAATCGGTAGCCTCGAATGTCAGCATCATCGTTCGCGCCCGATCAGCGAAGCCAGGGGGCGCGCTGCCTACTAGAAGTGCCCACAGTTCTTCCGTGATCGCACCTTTGTGCGCCTCAGAGCTCGGGCTAAGACGGGCTGCTATCCTAGGGCAGATCGCGACGGCAGTTAAAGCCTTCTGAGTTTCTGAATCCATCCTCCCTGAAGGAACAATCCTCACTCTCGATCCGCAGTCTTTGAGCGCCTTTTGTGTGGCCACTTCAATTTCATGTAAAGGTCCGAAAGCCTCGTCATAAAGGCCCGCGCCAGAAAATCGGTATAACACTTGATCGGACGCTTGCGCCGCGACAGGGTTTCCGCGCACGACGTGCAAAAAGATTAGGATGAGGAGTGCTTTCAAAAAGCAGCCCATCGTGTGTCTCTAGGAATGTCTCGGTCCAAAGCGGCCGTTTAGCGGGGCTTTGATTGTTACAGCTAAAGCAGGAGAGTAGGGGCGAGCGATTGCATGCTTGGCGCGCGATGCTAGCGAGTTCTATCGCCTCTCTACACAAACCCTTACATCTGAACCTGTCCAACAGGGTCCATCACTCCTCAGGGACCCCAAGTCATCATGTGCGTGGTTTTCAGCTGCTTGGCCATTCCAGTAACCACGAGCGTGTCCATCTTCACCAGTCTGAATGAACGCGAAGTATTTAGACCGAGGCTCGCCCGCTCCCACGGCGATGGTCGTTCCATCATCGCTTTCGGTCACATTGCAACTGCCATCCAAGTAAGTTCGCCCCCCAACGCTGATGAAGCACTTGGCTTCGAATGCGGAAGAAGGCCTGCACCCGGCTGTGCGGCTGCAGCTGTGGCTGCAGCAGCCGCTGGCGCAGCCGCCGCACGTGCCGCCGGGGTTGCAGCTCCCGCTGCCGCGGGGGCTGCGACAGCAGCAGCATTGCTCGCATCCGGGACAGCAGCAGCGGCAGCGTTAGCCGCCGAACTGGCCGCCCCTGACAAATTCGCTTCTGCTTTTGCTGCGGCAGGCGCCGCTACGAACGTGCCCCCCTTAATGGCCTGCAGAACAAGGCTACGAATGGATGCCGCGGTACAGATCATCTGGTGCTCGTTCACCACTTGGGCTGCGCCGCCAAAGGTCCAGATCGAGTTGTCGTTCTCAGGTAATGCCGCCGCCGTGTGGGCAGCAAGCGCATTGACTGTCATAACCCGAACACTCTCGATATTATCGGCTCCGAAAAGAAAGTTGCGTGTGTAGATATCTACCCCGTTATACAGGCCAGCGGTGGTTAGCGCCAAGACTCCAGTCGCAGTTGAACTGTTATGGCTCGCCAGAGCTATCGCACCTGTAGCGACGGTTCCGAGAGCTGCGACCAAATCCCGGCCAACTAAAAGCCATTTCTGATTGTCGCTCCCGTATCGAAAAAATAGTTCACAATAGCTGTCAGCCAGATGGACACCTTCTACCGCCATTCGCCGCGCATGAATTGAGATCGGATCTGCACTGCTCGTTGGAGGCTGCAAAGTCCCCTTATCGATCTGTTGAGCCTCTAAGTAAGCTGTCTTATAGGCGAGTTCGAACAATCCAATCTGACCTTTGCTGCCGCCTGCTGCGTCAATATTGTAACTCCTCGCCAGCGAGGCTGGGCCAGAAGGATCTAAGGTGTCTCTTACTCCCTCGAATCCAGTGCAAGCCGGCAACAAGCATACAACAGCCCAGCTTGCCGCCTTTACCGCAATGCATATTGGCTCCGCGATGCGGCGTCTTTTAGTTCGGATACTGACCATTCCAGGTTGGGTAATTTGCAATGTGCGCTCGTACATCGAAAGAGTCTTCACTAGGTTGGTCGACCCGCGGAGTAAGTTCCGAAACCGCCGGCAAAGCGCTTCCGGCTATTTAGCGCAGCAACCCCACCTTTTCAAACCGAACTGGGAATGGATCTGAGCCAGCATCGCACTGTCCGGCAACTAAAATAAAGTTAATTACTGGCTAGTTACGTTGCGCTACCGCTATGCTTCGGCAGGCCTCGTTCAGCGGCCACCCTATTATCGTAGCTGATCATGCTCTGGCGAAGCCGGAGCTGAGCAGTTAAGCTTACACCGATAGCCACCAACAGGTATGTTAGACCGGTGGTCAGGACAAAGCAGGGCCAAGCGTTGCCGCCTGTGCTCCCCGTCGCTCGTATAATTTGCCCCGCCCTGTACAATGAATACTTGGGACGGTCATTGCCGCCAAGGCAAGCATAACGGATACAAATAGAGTGATCTGACGACCGGAACCCACGTACAACATCACCCAGGAGCTTCTTTCGTCAACATCAAAGCGAGCCAAGTTGAAAAAATGTGATAGCAATTCCGGTTAGAATGGCCGAACTTATAATAGGCTGTGGGGACGGATTTAACCAGCATTAACCCGCATGCGAAACCGATGATTGCCGAATAGCTGGTGTCGGTCTTTTCGCAGCGCATAGCGACGCGTTTGAACCGCTTGAGCTTGCCGATCGTCTGTTCGATGCGCGTACGGAGTTTATAGAGACGCTTGGGAAAGAAGCGGCCCCGCTGCTTGGGGGCCCGCTAACGTGCAGCGAGGACCTGTGCCGTGAGCTCCGCACCGGCAGATATACCTGTGGCGGCTCCGGCTGCAGGCACTCCCGTGGCGAGCAACCGTCAGCCCCGTTCGACTGACTCGGGGTAGCCCTCCCGGCACCAGCTCGCTCCGCCTGTTCCTGCCAGGACTGCGGGCAGAAGCAATTCGGCTGAGGTCGCGAGGTCGGCCGTGGACTCTGCGGGGCCCCTCGCTCCACCCGTTGGTCCCGGCTCAAGACACCCCCTAGGGTACGAAGCGGCCAGGAAATGTCGGTCCTACCCCAGCGGTTTGAGCGTTACCAATTGCCAATATCTCTCTATACCCCCTCCCCCTTACGGGAGAGGTTGTCCAACCGGCGACATGGGTAACAGAATAGACCGGCGACATGGGTAACACTTTTCATCCGTCATCGAACCAGATCGGCTTGCGGTTGTTGTTGGCCCTGTGGGGTTGTGGGCAACGCGCGTGCGTTGTCCACAAATCCACAGGCTACCCGACGGCGGCGGCGCCGCGGCTGGCGCAAGCGGCCCTTCGCGTCCAGCAAACCGAGCTCGATCGGGCCATACATCACCCGCCATTCGCCGTCGGCGATCGGGTGCAGCCCGACCGGTTCGCCGATCAACGGCTCGCCCAGGAACACCCGCTCGCCACGCCACTTGATCTCGCCGTTCGAGCGCACCTGGCGCACCAGCTCAACGCCAGGATACTCCGGCGAACACAGCTTGCCGGTGTAGGCGCGCGGGCTCGGCTGATAATGCCGCGCCGGCACTTGCTGGCCCAGCGCCTCGTGCGGCCGCTCCGCATTGTAACAGCGGCGGAACACCGCGAAGCTGCGGGCCTGCGCCCGCAAGCTCGCCGCCGGCGGGCTTGCCGTCTCCTGCTGCAGCGTCAGGTGCATCCGCTCGTGCCGACCGTTCTGCTGCGGCGAGCCTGGATCGATCCGATCCGGCCGCACCGAAAGCTTGATCAGCCACACCGATAACCGGCTCAAGCCGCCGGCGCCGCGTCCGGCAAACGGCGAGCCGTTGTCGCTGCGCAGCGCCATCGGCAGGCCATACTCGCGGAACGCCGCCGCCAGGATCGCCTGCACCGTCGCGGTATCGGTCCGCCGCACCGCCTGGCAGCGCAACAGATAGCGGCTCCAACTGTCCAACAACGTGAACGGCTCGCAGCGCGCGCCGTCGGCGGTGCGAAACCAGCCCTTGAAATCGGCCGTCCACACCGCGTTCGGACCCTCGCAGCCGGCAAACGGCGCGCTGCGCGGCGGCACCCGCTCGCGCCGGCGCCGCGGCACCGTCAGGCCCGCTTCGTCGAACAACACACCCAAAGTGCTGGCCGCCGGCCACACCACCTGCGGATCGCGCGCCGAAAGCCACGCCCGCAGCTTGCGCGGCCCCCAGCTCGGGTGCTCCCGCCGCGCCGCTACCGCTGCCTCGGCGATCGACCCCGTCACCTGCCGCGGAGAGTGATGCGGCGCCCGGCTGCGGTCGCACAGCCCGGCAAAACCCTCGTTCTCATACCGCTCTATCCACTTGTAACCGGTCTTGCGGCTAACGCCATAGCGCTGGCACAGCTCCGAAATCGAAAGCCCGTCCTCCTGCCAGCTCACAATCAGCGACATCCGCTCGTCCATGGGTCCGGTCCTCTGCCACGGCATGGGTCACCTCCATGCCAACCAGTAAACCTGTTACCCATGTCGTCGGGCCAAACTGTCACCTATGTCCCCGGTTCGGACCAGGTCGGTTGCCAAGCAACCGGGTGAGGGCCCCAGGGTGAGTGCTACACCGGCAATTCCTGATCGCGCGTCTCCCGCCCCATCGCCATCGCCAGGACACTGAGCAAAGCGAAGCACGTCATCAGCGCCGCCGCCCGGCTGAAATTGCCGCCGAACGGCGCCACCAACAGCCCCGCCGCCAGCGGGCCGAAGCTGGTGATCACCCGCCCGGTCCCGTTGCAGAAGGAAACCGCCGTCGCCCGCACATGGGTGGGGAACAGCTCCGGCAGATAAACCGCATGGCCGGAGAACACGCCGAAGACGAAGAACCCAAACAACGGCAGCAGATACGGATACGGCGCCCAGCTCTCGGCGCCGAGATACAGCCCTAATCCGAACGCTACCGTGCCCAGACTGTACAGCACGATCGTCGGTCGTCGCCCGAGCGCGTCGGCCAGGAAGCCGAAACAGGCGTAGCCGAAGATGCCGCCGATGCCCCACAGCGACATGCCGGCGCTGACATAGGGAATGGTTGCGTTGCCGGTGATCCCCTGTTTTTGCAACATGATGGTCTGGATCGTCGGCAACCAGATCTGGCTGGTCCAGATCGCCAGCAGCGAGCCCAGCGCGAATAACAGCCCGACGGTGGTGCTATGGCGCAGGCGCGCACCGAAAAGCTGCACCGGGACGAAGCGCAGGAACTCCCGGTCCTCGTCGCTGTGCGCCTCGGCACGGGTCAGCGCCGCCCGACGGGCGCGCACCGCGGCGAAATGCTCCGGTTCGGCCAGGCCGCGGCGGAACAGCAGCAACAGCAGCGCCGGCACGATGCCGGCGAAGAACACGATGCGCCATCTATAGCCGCCGAGCAGGTGATAGACCTGCGCCGCAATCAGGTTTCCGAACGCCGCGCCCGTCATCATCAGCCCCAGCACGCGCGCCCGCGCCGTACCGGCGAAGGCTTCCGCCACCAGCGGGATGCCGACCACGACTTCCGCGCCCGTCCCTAGCCCGCCCAGGAAGCGATACAGGCCGAGTTGCCACGGCGTCTGCGCCAGTCCCTGCATCGCCGTGAACACGCTGAACACCGCTATGCTGATCGCCAACGACCGGACCCGGCCGATGTAGTCGCTGAGGATGCCGAACAGGAAGCCGCCGATCGCCCAGCCGAGCAATCCCAGGGTGCTGAGCCATCCGCCGATGCGCCCGATTTCGGCGATGCTGGCGTGGCCGCCGAGCAGGTCGGTCAAGGCCGGGCGCAGCACCAGCGCGAACAGGGTGAAGTTGATAATGTCCAGCATCCAGCCGAGCCAACAGACGAGGAAGATCATCCACTGATAGCGGCTGAAGCCGGTCATACCAGCGCCCCTTCATTCCGAGCGTTCCGGCCGAGCCGGCCTGCTGGTGTTGAGTCTTGGTCTGCGCGCGGCCGTCCGGATCGGGCGGCTTTCACGCCCATCGCCTCGACCTGCCTGGCGTGATGTTGCCGTTTATGCGACGCCGCTTCAGCCGCATGTTTCCCCCCTGGAGCCGCCCCGCATTATGCGGCCGATTTATGCGGCGGAAAAGGTCTTGGTTTTCAGCGGCGTGAGTTTGCTGCGATATGCTTAATTTATGCAATGTGTGCTATTACATGGCGCACCATGCAAATCACCGGTACTTAAAAAGCAGCCACGACACAAAAGCTGCACTCAACCTCTCTACTGCCCCGACAATCGCGCACGACACGCAAGCCGCCCTCGTCATGCAAAGCGGCCCAGCAGTTGTACACGATACGAAGGCGGGCGCTCGCTATGACCAAAGGATCTGCGGCACGTGGATTTCGCCCTTCTCAATGATCCGGTCGGCCATCAATCAATGGCGCTGACAGACGCTCACTCCTGACGGTGCGCGCAATATCGCGGCCGACATGTCGAGCGTCATTTGTAGATTTCCCCCGCTGGCTGATATCGAATTTCTGTCCACAGTGACGGACTGACGAACGGTTGGGTTGCCGACTAAGACTGCGCAGTAGTCGCCGGTTGAGCCGCGGGAAACAGGAGCTGTTACCCCATCGACAAACAACGCTTCGCACGGTAATTTAGTGTCCTCAGTTCTATATTCTATTCGCAACGACCTACGCCCGGTATCCGCCGTGATCACCATTGGTTCTACGCTCCCCGAGGTCCGACATACAAAAGTATATTCTTGCCCACGTGAAACGGAAGGTTCAGTGACGGGCTGATTTGCAAGTTGCTGTCGAGCGAATCTGAGGTCTTTCGCAACCTCCTGATCATTCGGCTGCAATTTCAGCGAGGCTGAAAGATCCTGAACGGCGCGCGCTGGAAGTCCCTCCTTGAGGTAGACGTGCGCCCGGCATTCCAGCATCGATGCCAGGAATATTTGGTCCGTAATTGCTGTGCTTCCGGAGCTATCAATAACTGCATCAAGATCCGAGATCGCAATGTCAGGATGCTGTTCCATGACTGATAATATGCACCCGCGCACCCCTCGATATTTGATTGATCTGACGGTGACTCTACGTCTTGGAAGGATTGGAGTACATCGATAGCCTTGTTGATATCGTTCAGCGCATCTGTATTTCCTCTGTCCTGCGATTTTCTCATATATGCCGACGATCTCTGATAATACACGGAGGCAGAGGCTTTGGTCTCCTGCTCTGATAGGGTTCTACTTTCCGATTTCTTTTTGATCTCATCCAGAACCTTGGTGCATGAGGATATAATGGTGTCTGGCGATAAATGCTCGTTATAGCAATTATCAACCGTTCTCGTCCAACCCCTTGACTCGCCGTGCGTCTGTGTGGCCACTTGGGACAGAATGCCGCTGAGGTTAACGGAGCTGTTGGAGCTCTCCTGGGCGCTTGCTGCATGTCCACGAGAAAATGCAGTGCCTATCGCTGCCGCCATCAGGACCGCTCGCACTGCCTGAGGCGCGCAGAGAAGCGACCCGGTGAATAGGAGGGGAATAAGCCCGCGAAGGCCGCGAGCAGCCTTTTCGCGTGAAATTGTTACCCAGAGTGCGCCTGCGACGCCGCTTCCGCCCACGCCCGCCCTCCACACACGCTTTTCTGTCGTCGAGACGATCACACGTTTCAGTCAGTTTTGCAAATCGGCGGTGCTCCGATGGAGTTGACCCCCGCCAAACCGGACACGCGACTGGTTGGGAAACGATCCGCGCCCAACTGGTAGAACAGCTTTTTCGGCTGGTGCCCCGCTTTGGCATGTCTGGCGGCTCCTGCTGGCGTCTGACAACACCCGCGCGCGCCAAATGGGATGGAAAACCGGCCCCTGTGCTCGGCCCGTGGTTCCAGAGCTTGAGGCAGCCCGGCACCGGCATCTCCTGCTGTTCGGAAGCTGATAGCGACCCACCAGATTACCGTATCAATGGCAATCGTTATGAGGCTTACATTAAGAGCGAAGACAAGGGAGCCAATTCCGCCGGATGCAGTTCTCAAGGGAATGTCCAATCCCTCGGGCCGCGCGGTGGTCTGCTATACGCCAACGCTCGGCGTCCTGTGCTTCGTGCGCGGGCCGGAAACATGAAAGACGCTACTGGCCCTATAGCGTTGAAGAGCGAGTGGTGAACGGCGAACTCAGTGGGTCGCTATCAGGGCGCGCATCGGCACGGTTCGCTGCACTCCGTAGCGGCGAAATGAGTGCTGCAAAATTCTGGCAGACCGTGTAAAAACTCCTCCGCAACGGATTCCGGCGCGGCGCGGGCTGCGTTAGAATCCGGATATGCCGCACATCACCGGTCATGACCGTTCCCAAACCTTGCTGCTCCCCGAATCGCTGGACGACTAGGTCGGCCCCGACAACCCGGTGCGCTTCATCGAGGCCTTCGTGGACGGGCTTGACCTTGCGGCCTCCGGCTTCACGCGCGTCGAACCGAAGGAGACCGGCCGTCCAAGCTACCTCCCCGGTGATCTGCTCAAGCTCCATATTTATGGTTATCTGAACCGCACCCGCTCGAGCCGTCGGCTGGAAGCCGAGACCCACCGCAATGTCGAGGTGATCTGGCTGCTGCGCCACCTCAAGCCCGACTTCAAGACCATCGCCGACTTCCGTCGCGACAACCGCAAGGCCTTCCGTCCAGTGTTCCGCCAGTTCGTGCTGCTATGCAAGCAACTGGACCTGTTCGGCCGCGAGTTGCTGGCCGTGGACGGCACACGCATCAAGGCCGTCAACAACAAGGACCGCAACTTCACCCGCGCCTCGCTGGCCGAGTTCATCAAGCTGGCTGACGAGAAGCTCGACGATTACCTTCAGCGCCTCGATCGAAGCGATACTGCCGAGCCAGGGACAAGCGGCGCACGGGTCGAGAACCTGGCGGAGAAGATCGCCGCCGTGCGCGAGCGGCGCGAGCGCTGCAAGGCGATGCTGACGGAGCTGGATCGCACCGGGGAGAGCCAGATCTCGCTGACCGATCCCGACAGTCGGGCGATGGCAGCGCACACGCATGTTGCGGTTGGCTACAACGTGCAGATCGCGGTCGACGCCAAGCATAAGCTGATCGTCGAGCAGCAGGTCACCAACCAGGTGGTCGATATGGGCCTGCTGACCGAGACCGCTGAACCAGCCAAGGAGATACTCGGCGCTGAGACAATCGCCGTTGTCGCCGACAAGGGTTACTTCAAGATCGAGGATATCGCGGCCTGCGAGACGGCGGGCATGGTGCCCTATGTGCCGCGACCGCAGCGGGGTCCTTCGGTCAGGGAAGGTTTGTTCCGCAAGGACGAGTTCAAATATGAGGCGGAGACGGACAGCATGATCTGTCCCGCCGGGCAGCGTCTTCATCCCTATACATCGTCGCTGCTTCGCGGACTGCGGAAGATCAATTACGCCAACCGTGCTGCCTGCCGCGATTGTGCCTTGCGGCCTCGGTGCACGGGCAATCAGTTTCGCTCGCTGTCGCGGTTAGAGAACGAGGCGGTGCTGGACCGGATGGCGGCTCGGCTGGCGCAGCGTCCAGGCATTCTTGGCCGACGCCGCGAATCGGTCGAGCACCCGTTCGGCACGATCAAACAGTGGATGTATCAGGCTGCATTCCTGATGCGCGGCTTGGAGAAGGTCCGGGCTGAGTTCAGCCTGACCGCGCTTGCCTACAACATCAGGCGGGTGCTCAACCTTGTCGCGTTCGATGAATTGATGGCGGCGGTGAAGGCCGCGCCAGGCTGAAAAGCCCGGCCGCCGGTGCCTCGTCGCACCGGTTGGACGGATCTGTCGCCCCCGAGCGGTCACCAACGCCACCCACCGGAGCGAGCCAAGGCGCCACACGGTGCCGCCGATGCGCCCGGTTGCCTGCATCGCGCTGGTCGCCGCCAGGCAGCGCGTTTTCACACAGTCTGCTTGATTTTCGCGCCCCGGTTAGGACTGTGCGCGCAGCCCGCGTGGCGGACTCGTCCCTGGTGGGAGCAACTGAGTAATCTTATCGACGAAGCGTTGCGCAAGGTCGATCATGTCTTGCGCCTCCTTAACCGTGACGCTACCCCGCGAACCGATACCGTAATCGGCAACCTCTTTGAACTTGTAAGCCCGCGCCAAAAGAGACGTGAGAGAATGATCAAAACGCGCGTCCCCTTTCGTAACCTCGGCAAACTTTGATCGCATCCCTTTGTGGCTTTTCACGGCCTTGCCGGTGCTCTCAAACACGAAAGCATGGGCAGCGTGGTAAACGGCGAGATAGGCTTCTTTTGCCGCCACTTGCGGCAGGGGAAAAGCGTTGATTGTCTTGGCGGCATCGAGGCATTCACGCGACTTGGCGAGATAGTCGGCGCTCTCCGGTTTCAAAGCTCTAGCCCGTCCTGCCGCAACTCACTCATAAAGCCGGTGCGCTCACGATAAGCCTCTGCCGGAAATGGCATTGCGTTGATCACCGCGCCCGTGTCGTAGAGAATATCGGTTTCCACCTCTGCAAGCCGGGCCATCTCTTGGCCCCGCTCCGGCATGTCCCGCAGAAAAACCGCAACGTCGTAATCGGAATCCGGCTTCGCATCGCCGCGCGCACGCGACCCAAACAGCACGACGCGTTCCACGCGCTCGCCATAGATTTCCGTCACGGCGGCACGGAAGCGGGTCAACACCGGATCGTTTTGCGGTTTCTCGATCATAGCGTTCTGATTGTATCACGAAACCGGCATCTGGTCAGCCCCTGCCGAATTGGCGCGGCCTAGAACCCGGTGGGGTGGACCGGCCCCCGCTCCGGGCATTGATGGCCGCTACGACCTCGATTTGTCGGCTTTGGCTTATCGGCCTCCGCAGGTTCGCTCGAACTCGGCCACGTTGACTCCGATGCCCACAGGGCGCCAGCACGGAGCAGTGAAGGCCGCGCGCAGGGCAGGTACCTCGGCACGGCTGTGGGCGTCGGGCGCGGCCAGGACCAGCACGACCCGGGAAACCATGAGCTCGCCGATCCGCCCCGCCGCAGCGTCATCGACCACCTGCACCCGAAGCCAGCCCGGCGCCTCGGCGAGAAACGGCCCGACGACCCCGACCCCGTCATTGCCGCGCGGCAGCAGCACAACCCCGTCCTGTCCCGCCAACGACGCGGCAGCAGCGGCTGTGGCGCGCGCCGGCTGCATTGTCTCCGGCCGCGTCAGCAGCCCGGCGAGCGCCACCGCCTGCACGCCCAGCACAACAGCGCCGAGCGCCAGCCCGGCCGCGCGCGGCAGGCTGGCCAGCATCCCGGCAATCAGCAGCCCGATGAAGGGTGTTGCGAAGGCCATATAGCGCAGCTCGATCGGCGTGTTGTCGAACACCAGTCCCAATAGCAGCAGCCCGAGGGGCGGCGCGACCGCGGCCATTCCCAGCAGCAGCCGCGGCTCGGGCCGGCCGATGGCGGTCCACTGCCGGCAGATCAGCGCGACCAGGCACGCAAGCAGCAGCACCAACGCCGCGCCGACGAGGAACTGCGCAGGTCCGTGCACATAGAGCGGCAGCCCGCCGAACACCGCGCCGGCCGCGTCGCGGCCCAGCCGCTCCAACCCCGCCAACCAGTGGAACGGCGGAAACTGCCCGGTCCGGCTGTTTCGTTGCGCCAGAAAGAACCAGAGATCTCCCGGCAGCCAGACGGCGAAGCCAATCCAAGCCGCGACCCAGATGCGCGGGATGCGCAGGCGCACGAGCGCCAGCCAGAGCAGCGTCGAGGCGCCGACGAACGCAGCCAGGTAGTTGACGAAACTCGCCGCTCCCAGCAGCAGGCCGGCGCCTGCTGCAAGCCCGCCGCACGGCCGTCGCGCCGCGACCAGCCCAAGCAGCACGCCGCCCAGCGTCAACACCTGCGCCAAGGCGAAACCGCGCGCCACCGCGCCGGTATAGGCAAATCCGTAGCATCCCAGCGTGAACAGCATCGCCGGGGCGGCCGGTATGCCGCTTTGCCGCGCGATCAGCGCCACCACTGCCAACGCACCCAGGGCGAGCAGGACCGAAAGCATGCGGGCCGCGAACAGCGTCTCGCCGGCATAGCGGCGCCAGATGGCCAGCGCCCAAAAGTAGAGCGGCGGATGCACATCGGTCCGCCGTAAATTCCGCGCGACCGAGGCCAAGGAGGCCTGGCCCGCATAAACGCCGCGCACCGATCCGGCAGTGAACACGCCGGCCGGCCAGGCCGGCCTGGGATCGCCGGCGGTCAGGAAAATGCTGTACGCCTCGTCATATTCGAAGCTGCGCCGGATCGCCGCGCCGGTCAGCAAGGCGGCCGCGAGCGCCAGCATCAACCCCAGCGAGACCGCCAATTCACCAAGCCGCAATCCTGCCGGCACGATCCTGCACGTCCACCGCATGTGCGCCGGTATGCAGGACAGACATTGACAACACGCTTCTTCCGCCTCGCCCTCGTGCTCCTGGCTCTCTGTCTGAACACGCCGCTCGCCGCAATGCCGCCGCCCGACCATTTGGTTGCGCTGCGCCGTGGGGTGAACCTGACGAACTGGTTCCGCTTTCCCGTAGGTACCGATCCGGCATCCCTGCGCGCCTATCTGAGCGACGATGCGATAGCCGGGCTGCGTGCCGCCGGCTTCACCTTCGTCCGCCTTGCGGCGCAGCCGGACTGGCACCCGCCGCCGGCACTCGTGGCCCAACAGGCCGCACGCCTGCAACGGGCCGGGCTGGCGGTTGTCATCGGCCTGCACCCGACCGGTTGGCGCCTGGAGAGCAGCGCCGCGGATCGCGCCGCCCTGCTGGCGAACTGGCGGGCGCTCGCCCCGGAACTGCAGCGCCTCGATCCGGCGCTGACCTTCCCCGAGGTGCTCAATGAACCGGTGTTCCCCAGTGACCCGACCGGTTGGCAGAAGCTGCAGGAGGCCGCGCGCGCGATCATCCGCGCCGCGCTGCCGCAGGACACCATCGTGCTGACAGGCAATGACTGGGGCGGCATCGACGGTCTGCTCGCCGCCAGGCCCTCAGCCGACCCCAACGTGATCTACAGCATCCATTTCTATGATCCGGTGGAACTCACGTCGCTAGCCGCTTGGCGGCCGGGACTCGACCGCGTGGCGCTGGCGCGGTTGCCTTTTCCGGTGGCGGATGCCGCCGCCTGCGCCGCCGCGACCGGAGAGACCGACCCGGCCACCAGCTTGGCGGCCCGTTTCTACTGCGCCCAGCACTGGGATTCGGCCGCGGTCGCCGCGCGTCTGGATCGCGCGGCCGCCTGGGCCGGCCGGTATCACGCCGCCGTGGTGATGGGAGAATTCGGCGCAACTGTCCGGCTTAACCGTCCGGCCCGGCTGGCATGGCTGACCGCAGTCCGACAGGCCTGCGAGGAGCGCGGCCTTGGTTGGGCGCTGTGGGGTTACGACGACATCATGGGGTTCGATGTGCCGCGCCCACCGCCGCGGCGGCCGGTGCTCGACCCGGGCGTGTTGGCCGCACTCGGCTTGCCCGCCAAGAACCCGGCAAGTCACACGAAGCGGTGAGGACAATGCCGGCGGCGTCAACCCGGCGTGAGAGCGGCGTCAACAAAAGAAAAGCCCCCGACGCAAGGCCGGGGGCAAGTAAACAGGGAGGCTTCACGTCTGGGAGACGCAGGGACCAAAGGCCCCTTTCCGACCACGAGGACCGGAAGACTGGCGGCAGTGCCGCCGTAACCAATGATTAGACTGTAATCAGCGGCGACGGCGATTTGCACCGTCCAAACGCGCGACGCGGCCATGCGGCGGGCGCATGTCATGCAATTGGTAGTTTCGTCCAACGCAGATCACGTGATTTCCGCCAGCCGGGTCAGCAGGAAATCGCGGAACACGGCTACCCGCTTCGAGTTCCTGAGCTCCTCCGGATAGACGAAATACACGTCCACCTGCGGCGCCTTCAGCTCGGTCAGCAGATGCACGAGGTCCGGATTTTCGCCCAGCAGGTAATCCGGCAACGCGCCGAGCCCGACCCCCGAGCGGATGGCCAATAGCATGGCCTGTGTGCTGTTCACCTCCAGCAACGCCCGACGCGGATTGCCCGGCCGCCGCCCCGCCTCGGCCAGCCAGTTCATGTCCGGGACGGGCATGTGGTACTCGCCGAACAGGATCAACCGGTGCGCGTCAAGATCCTCGGCCCGTTGGGGCACGCCGTGCTGTTTGAGGTAGTCGGGCGAGGCGCAGACGACCCAATGCATCGACATCAGGTGCCGCTGCACGAGGTCGGGCTGCTTCGGCGGATGCATGCGGATGGCCACATCCGCCTCGCGCATGGCGAGGTCGAGGTCGGTGTCGTCCAGCAGCAGCGTGAGCGAGACGTCCGGATACGTATCCAGGAACCGCGCGAGCCGCGGCGCCAGCCAGGTCGAGCCGAACCCTACCGTGGTGGTCACTTTCAAACGCCCGGCCGGCTTCTCCTTGCTCTCGGTCAGCAGCGCCTCGGTCATCGACAGCTTGGCAAACACCTCGCGAACCGTGCGGTTGAGCTGCTCGCCCTGCTCGGTCAGGATGAGGCCCCGCGCATGCCGGTGGAACAGCGGCACCGCCAACGCTTCTTCCAGCGCGGAAATCTGGCGCGAAACGGCCGATTGGCTGAGGTTCAGCGTGTCGCCCGCATGTGTGAAGCTGCCGGCTTCCGCCACGGCGTGAAAGACGCGCAGCTTATCCCAGTCCATCACCTCGCCACCCCTTTCGGCCGGGCACGCTTGCCGCCGGCCGCCTTCCCTGCGCGTTCGCTTCTAGGACCTATGCGTAACGCGCATGCAGCATCAATGTAACCCCTGCACGTCCGAGTCGCAGGGCTAATCGGCGGCCAGGGAGACCGGTTCAGCGCGCTCGGCCAGCAACTTTTCGGCTTCCAGAGCCGCCATGCAGCCGGTGCCGGCCGCTGTCACGGCTTGGCGGAACAGCTTGTCCTGCACATCTCCGGCGGCGAACACGCCTGGCACGGAGGTCCGCGTGCTGTCGGGCTCGGTGACGATGTAGCCGTCTCCATCCATCGCGACCTGGCCGGCGAAAATCGCCGTGTTCGGCATATGGCCGATGGCGATGAACACGCCGTCGGTCGGCAGGTCGTAGATCGCCCGCGTCTTCACGTCGCACAGGCGGATGCCGGTCACGCTCCCCGGCTCGCCGCCGCTCAGGATGTCTTCCACCACGCTGTTCCAGACGACGCTGATCTTCGGGTTGGCGAACAGCCGCGCCTGAAGGATCTTTTCAGCCCGCAGCGCGTCGCGGCGATGGATCAGCGTCACATGCGCGGCGTGATGGGTGAGAAAGAGCGCCTCCTCCACGGCGGTGTTGCCGCCCCCGACCACCACCACCGACTTGCCGCGGAAGAAGAACCCGTCGCAGGTGGCGCAGGCGGAAACGCCGCGGCCTTGCAGCCTCTCCTCCGAATCGAGTCCCAGCCACCGCGCCTGCGCGCCGGTGGCGATGATGACCGCGTCCGCGACGTACTCGTCTCCGGAGTCGCCGCGGCAGCGGAAAGGCGAGGCGGTCAGTTCAGCTTCCACGATCAGGTCGTTGACGATGCGCGTGCCCACATGCGCCGCCTGCCGCGCCATCTGCTCCATCAGCCAGGGGCCCTGGATGACATCGGCGAAACCGGGATAGTTCTCGACATCCGTGGTGATCGTGAGCTGTCCCCCGGGCTCCAGGCCGGTCACCAGCAGCGGCTCGAGACTGGCCCGCGCGGCATAGATCGCCGCGGTGTAACCAGCGGGACCCGCGCCGATGATCAGCACGCGGGCACGATGTGTGTCAGCCATTCGATTCTGTCCGGTTGCGCTTCGGATAACGATATCGGCCGCCCTGCCGCAGCCGCAACCTACATCGGCTCCTTGAGCCCGACGCGCAGCAGCCACCAATTCACGGGGTACGCCGTCAGGAAGCCGAACAGCATAGCGATCTGCATCATGAACCAGAACTCCACCGTGTCGGTCATCAGCGGCACGCCGAAACCCCGGCGAAACACGACGAAATAGGCGATCGCCATGAAGCCGTACATGCCGACCTGCCACGCGGTCAGCGAAATGGTGTCCGCCTTGATCGCCGCGACAATGCCCTGACCGAACGACAGCCCGCGCATCGGCGCGATGGTGAAGTACTGAAAGAAAATGCCGAACAGGTAAGCGAAGATGTAATCGACGACCCAGACGGCGAAGATCCGTTCGGAAAAGATCGATTGCCAGCCGAATGCGACGGCGATCGCCGGTACCGCGAAGACCAGCCACTCCGCACAGATGTCGCCCAGCGTGCAGCCGCTGCCGCAATGCAGGGTGCCGTTCGCCACCATGATCGGAAACGGTGTTCGGCGCTCGTGCCTGGCCGGACGGCCATAGGCGGAATACTGCCAAAGTATCCAAATTGTACCGAAGAGCGCCGTGACCGGCCAGACGATGTTCATGATCCACATGTGCTGCGGATGGCGAAACTCATCGACGGTTACGATCGCCGCGCACACCGCGCCGAGAAGCAGGTAAGCGATGGACAGGGCATGGAGCCAACCCGGAATCACGGCCGCTCCTCCGGCTTCGTTTCTTCGGGACGCCGCCAGATCATCAGGCGCAGCAGCAACAGGCAACCGAGCGCGACCAATGCCACAGCGCCGATACCGGCAAAGACGCGACTCGCCGGCCAGGCGAGCACGAGAGGGGTGAAAACCGTCGGCGCCGCCGCCTGGGCAAGCAGTTGCGGCAAGGCGAGCCGGCCCAGGCGCGCGGCATAGCCGCGCTGGCCGAACAGGTGCATCGGCAAGGTGCCGCGGCTGATCGTCAGGATGCCGTTGCTCATCCCATAGCCGATCGCGAATGCGATCGCCGGCGCGCCGCCGAGCAGGACAGCCACGCCGATGGGCAGCAGCGCGGCGCCGAGTACGGAGGCAGTGAACGGGTCCAGCCAGCGGGCGAACACCCATTCGAGCACCCGCCCGAACACCTGCGACGGTCCGAACAAGGCGGCGACACCGACGGCGGCCGTAGCAGTCAGGCCCACGCCACCCAGCAGCCGCAGGGCATGCACCGAGACCACGGCGCTGATCGCGGCGCGCAAACTCAGGAAAATCCCGAGCAGGATCAGGGCAGCGAGACCCGACCTGCGCCCGCGGGTTCCGGCTGTGTCTTCCGCCGCCACCGGCAGCGCGAGGGCGGGACGCGGCACGAACGCGAGGATCAGCGGCAGGTTCACGGCGAGCTGTATGCCGGCATAGACCGCGAGGGTGGCGCGCCAGCCGATCGCCCCGACCAGAGTGACGCCCATCGGCCATCCGACCGTCGAAGCGAAGCCGGCCATGAGCGTGACACCGACGATGACCGGCCGCGCTTCGGGGCCGAGCAACCGGCCGATCGTGGCGAACGCGGCATCGTACAGCCCAAGCGCCATGCCGCCGCCGGTCACTGTCCAGCCTATCCACCATCCGGCGGCGTCCGGCAGCGCGGCCATGACCAGCAACCCCGTCGCCATCACGATTGTGGATAACGCCAGCGCGCCTCGCCCGCCATGCCGCTCGATGCGCCGCCCGACCCGCGGCGAGGCAAGCCCGGCAATCAGCAGCGACCACGAAAAGCCGCCCAGCAGCAGCGTGGGGGATGCATGCATCGCCGCCGCAGCGGGACCGACAATGACGGTCGGCATGTAGTATGTGGTTGCCCATGCAAATGTTTGCGTGGTTCCAAGCACCAGAACGAGCTGCCGCCTCCGTGTTATCGTTCCGGCGCCGGGATTGGGCATTGAGGGTCCTGCCAGTCGCGAGGGCGACATCCCGGCCATGTCACTGCGCGGCTTCGTGCCTGGGAAGCAAAATTTTTGCTTGCCGCGCATAATGATAAGTTCTCCTTATGCGCCCGACCCTGCGTCAGCTTGCAACCTTCCTCGCCACGGTGGAGACAGGCAGCGTGACCGCGGCGGCGCGCCGGCTCAACCTGACGCAGCCGGCCGCCAGCCAGCAGTTGCGCGAGCTGGAGCGGACGCTGGGTGTGCGCCTGCTGGAGCGTGCCGGCGGCCGCGCGATCCCGACCGCGGCCGGCCAGGCGGTGCTGGCGCCGGCGCAGCGCGCCCGAACCGCGGAGGCGGACGTGATCGCTGCCGCCGCCGGTCACCGCACCGGCGAGGCCGCCCGGGTGCGGCTCGGCACTGGCGCCACCGCCTGTATCTATTTGCTGCCGCCGATACTGGCCGAACTGCGCAAGCGCATGCCGGGACTGGACGTTACCATCGCCACCGGCAACACGCCGGAGATTTTGCGCCGCATGGAGGCCGGCGAGCTCGATATCGCTGTCATCACGCTTCCGAATTTCGTTCCGCGTTCGCTCACACGCGCAAGGCTGCGATCCGATCCTCTGCTTGCGCTGCTGCCGCGCGCAATGGCGCCCGTCACCGGGACGATCGTACCATCCCAACTGACGACCTTACCGTTGGTGCTCTATGAAACCGGCAGCCATACCCGTTCGATCATCGACAACTGGTTTCGCCGCGCCGCGATTGTGATGCACCCGATCATGGAACTCGGCAGCGTGGAAGCAATCAAGGTGGTGGTGGCGGGCGGGCTCGGCGCCTCGATTCTGCCGGCGCTCGCTTTGTCCGAGGTGCCGGCGGGCACGATGGTAAAGGCGTTGCGACCATCGCTTGCCCGCACGCTGGGTTATGTCTTGCGGCGGGAAAAGGTCGTGGACCGCGGTTTACGCGCGACGCTCGAGGCGCTGCACACGTTGCGAACTGACAGTTAGGCTGGGGTCCGGTGATCGACGTGTCCAAGAACGCATGGCAAGGGCGTGAGTTTATTCGCGTCTCGCACCGTTCTGTTTACTCCATTCAGCTCACCTCAAGCGGCGTGGTCTTCCATACGTCTCGAACCAATGCTATTAATAGCTTCTGCCGCTGATCGATGCTCGACGCCGTCCAACCGACAAAGGATTGGAGCTTCTCGTTAATTCGGTTGATTGACGTATTCTGGCCGACAAAATTTATCTCGGCAATGCTGCTGGTCAAGTAGTGCTTGCATTTGCGGTACTCGATTTTTTTGGCGCAGAAGAAATTGTTGCCCGCCACGATGTTTATCGGCTTTTCAAGCAGTGTCAGGTTGCCTAAACGATTCTTGTAGTCGTCGTACTCTGCGTCGGGATTCGCCTGAGCAAATGTGGTGCGAAGGGCAGTATCAGGATTGACAGGGAGAATATGCTCTATCTGCAAGGCGGTGTATTCACCGAGCGAGCCTGGCACTTTGAGTCCCTTGTAAGCGATGTCAACATACTGCGTCAGCTTAGCCAAAAGATATCGGGTTCGATATTGCTGCATCGAGTAAAGGGTGTAGCGATTGAGCGTATCCCAAAGTTCTGGTTCCTTCGCTGTCATATTCTTCTGAAAGCGTTCTGCGACAAAGAGATTGAGGCTGTTGCGCTGTGCAACCAAGTCGTATGTCTCGCCTATCGTTCTGAGTTCGTCGGCCCAAAGCGAAAAGCTACGCTCCAGCTCCTTTGTAGGCGTCTTCGTAAATATGTAGTAGAAAAGAAAACTCTCTAACTGCCCGATGAAGTGGTCGAACAGCGGTTTTGGGAAGCTGCTTGCAGCGAGCAAGAGAACATGATGCAGACTGAAGGCGCCTCCACACAAACATTTAAGATTGTCCATTGCTAGACTTTGCTTCCCATCGTTGCCAGCGCCCTCTGTAAATTTCAGGTAATGACCGGCATTTCGGATAATCTTACGCACGAACTCAAATGGCTTGTTGCCGTAGTCGCAGATCGCGGCATTTTCCTTTTCTCTGAGCCAGTCGTAGATCTCATCCTCCTGCACAACTGCATCGCCTCGTTTGTTGCTAATAGCGTAGTTTGCCATGAGAAAATATCGCAGGAATCGCAGAGGTTTCTCTTTGGCTTGCTCCAGAGGACTAGTGATCTTTTTCCACTCGTCCCTAAGTTGCGTGAACTGATCTTGCCGAACGTTTGTAAACAGAAGATTTTTGAGCAGATCCATTGGGTTCAGACCAATGCCTCGCTCGTTGATTGTCTCGAAGATTTTTAGCGCGCTACTTACGTCCGTGGAAATCTGGATGAACACCACGCTATTGGCCAGATATCCCAAGTACTTGCGACGTTTGACCGCGTCTGGGTAGTTGTTTTTGAGGCTGCGATGGATGATCGCGTAGGCGTCAATCAGTTTCTCAAGTGAGCCAAAGTTGGCAATCCCTGCTGCCTGAATGCCAGCACGTACGGCTTCCGGGTCATCGTTCAGCTCAACAAGTTTCCGCATGAGCTCGCCGGCAGTTTCATAGCGTGGTTCTAGCTTGAGGCTAGTCCTGGTGTTGCCGTCGTCATCGAAGTAGCGAGTCTGAATTAGCCCGTTGAGTGCCTGGCCCTGCTCCTGACCCACAAGCAACCGCCTTAGTGCGCACAGCAACAGAAAGAAGGTTGTTAAACGCTGCTGACCGTCGATAATCTCATAATGATTCTTCCGGGTGGCCGGAGAGACCCGCACCGTGCCAATGAAATACTCCCGGTTGCTCCCGGCGTCGATCTGTTCATCGATGTCGTCGAGGAGCGGTTGAATCTCCTTATCGGTCCAGACGTACTCTCGTTGATAATCAGGAACGATATAGAAGCATTCCCGAAAGGCCTCCTCGATGCTATACTTATGATTTTCGATCTTGGCCATGCCTTTCAAGCTCCGTAGTAGTCTGGCCGCACTCTGGCTGGTCGGCGGCACTCCCGGCAAGGGTTGTCAGTGCCCAAACTGAGATATCGGGTCAGCCCGATTCCGCATCGAGTACGCTACCTCGCGGGCAGCCGCTTCGATCAAACCCGCGCCGACCCGAGTAAGCCCCCTGGTATCCACCCAGGCGATGAGCGATCTTATTACGTGGACGCGCGGAGCCTTCGCCTTTCAAGCAAGCCGGAGGAGCCCGGATGGGTTCGCCATCCGGGCCGCCTCGCTACGCCTTCATGATGACCTTGACGCGGATCGCCACGGTCACCACAATGCGTAACGGAAGCCACGCATGCATCCTCATGCAAGCCTCCGTTGATACGCCGGTCGGGCCTATTCCCGGCCGGCGTTTCGGTTTTTGACGGGCAGATGCGGCCCGTTCCTTAATACGGCATGGCTGCTGAACCTCTCGCCCGCTCCGAGGCTGATCCCACCATCGCCGAGCTGCTAGCCGCGCGGCCGCAGCTTTCGATGCACGCGATGGACGGGCTGATGCTGGACGGGGTGCCCCTCAACGCAATCACCGATGCGCTCGGCACACCCTCCTGGGTCTATTCCGCCCCCACGATGCGCCGGCGCTATCAGATGCTCGGCGCGGCGCTGGCCAGTGCCGGACTCGATGCACATATCCACTACGCGGTGAAAGCAAACGACCATTTGGCCATGCTGCGCGTCTTCGCCCGGGAGGGCGCCGGCGCCGACGTGGTGAGCGAGGGCGAGCTGCGGCGCGCGCTCGCCGGCGGCATCGCGCCCGGCCGGATCGTCTTCTCCGGCGTCGGTAAATCGGAACGCGAGCTGCGCTTCGCACTCGAGGAAGACATCGCGCAGATCAATGTCGAAAGCGCCGAGGAACTGGAGATGCTCTCCGCGCTCGCCGCCGGCGTGGGACGCGAGGCGCGCGTGGCATTGCGCGTCAACCCGGACGTCGATGCTCTGACGCATGCGAAGATCAGCACCGGCCGGGCGCGGGACAAGTTCGGCATCCCCTATGGGCAGATCGTCGCCCTCTATGCGCGCGCGGCGGCGCTGCCGGGGATCAAGCCGGTCGGCCTGGCGGTGCATATCGGCAGCCAGGTGTTGTCGCTGGCGCCGTTCCGCGCCGCCTATGCCCGAACTCGCCGAGTTGGTGCGTGCGCTACGGGCGGAAGGGCACCCGGTTTCGGTGCTGGATTGCGGCGGCGGGCTCGGCGTCAGCTACCGCAATGAGCCGGCGACGACCCCGACAGCTCTTGCCGGCGCATTGCGCGCGGCGTTCGGGGCGCTCGATGTGCGGCTGATCCTGGAGCCCGGCCGCTGGCTGGTGGCGTCCGCCGGCGTTTTGCTCGCCGCTGTGGTGCTGGTGAAGCAGGAGGCGGATGCGCGATTCGTGGTGCTGGACGCGGCGATGAACGACTTGGTGCGCCCGGCCATGTATGACGCCTGGCATGGCATCGTCCCGCTGGCGGCTGCAGATTCGGCGGGTCCGGTCTCGTTGGCCGACATAGTCGGCCCGGTCTGCGAGACCGGGGACACTTTCGCGCGGAACCGCTTGCTGCCGCCGCTTCGCCCGCACGCGCGCGTGGCGATCCTCGACGCTGGAGCGTATGGTGCGGTCATGAGCTCGACATACAATGCGCGACCGCTGGCGGCCGCGGCGATGGTCGATGGCGAGGCCTGGAGCGTGATCCGCGACCGCCAGGCGCATACGGCGCTGTGGCGGGATGAGCGTGTGCCGGAGTGGCTGACGTGACGCTGCGGGAATCCGACCCGGGCCGCCTGCAACGGCGCCTGGCCGGCTGGCGGGAACTGGCGCGCTGGACCCTGATGTTCGAGCGGCTCTGGCCGGCACTGTGGCCGCCGCTCGGCGTTGCCGGCGCATTTCTGTGCCTGGCTTTGCTCGGTATCCCGCCGATGCTGCCGCCGCTCGCGCATATCATCCTGCTCGCGGCTACCGCTGTCGCCATCGTGGTGCTGCTGGCCCGCGGCCTGCGCGGCCTCAGAATGCCGGAGGACGGAGCGGCTGATCGCCGGCTGGAGCGTGCCTCCGGCTTGCGGCACCGGCCGCTCTCGGTCCTGGCGGACACGCCGACGGCGACGGACGAAGCCGGGCTGGCGCTGTGGCAGGCGCATATCGCCCGCGCCGTAGCCCAGATCCGGCGCATCCGCGTCGGTCTGCCGCATCCGGGGCTCGCCCGGCAGGACCGGCGCGCCCTGCGCGGCGGGCTCGTCGTCGGGCTCGTCGCCTGTCTCGGCGTTGCCGGCACCGATGCTCCCGACCGGGTGCTCGCGGCTTTGCAGCCGACATTGCCGCGCGCGGCGGCGGCACGCACCGCCCAGCTTCAGGCCTGGATCACCCCGCCCGGCTACACCCGCATTCCGCCGGTCTTCCTGCGCCCGGCGCTACACACGCTGTCGGTTCCGGCGGGTTCGCACCTGACCGTCAGCGTCACCGGAGGTAACGGGGTCCCGGCGCTGACCCTGGACCGCCGCAGCACGCCATTCAAGGCGCTCGACAAAGGCAGCTTCCAGGCCGACCAGGACCTGACTGCCGGCGGGCGCCTGACGGTGCACCGCAACGGCGGCGACATCGCGAGCTGGGATCTGACGGTCATCGCCGACCAACCGCCGACCGCTGCCTGGGCCGAGCCGCCCGGCCCGGTGCGTTCCGACCCGCAGCGTCTGCGCCTGCCCTGGCGCACGACCGACGATTACGGCGTGGAGTCATTGCAAGCGGAACTGCATCTGCGTGACCGCAAGGACGCGTCGCCCGTGGTGATCGCCATTCCGCTGTCCGGCGACGCGCCCAAAGCGGCGCATGGCGTGGACGAGCAGGACCTGACCGCCAATCCCTGGGCCGGGCTGCCGGTGATCGGGCAGCTCGTGGCGCGCGATGCGCCTGGGCAGACCGGGCGCAGTGCCGAAGCGGAGTTCGTGTTGCCGGAGCGGCCGTTTCACAACCCGGTGGCCCGCGCCTTGATCGCCATCCGCAAGGGGCTGAGCCTGCATCCGGATAACCGCGACAGCGCGGTTGACGGGCTCGATGCCTTGCTGGTGCGGCCGCAGGCGTTCGGCGAGGATTTCGGCGCCTACCTGAACCTGGGCGCGATCTACTACCTGTTGGAGAACGACCAGACGTCGGGTGCGGTGCCGTGGGCGCAGGAGCGCATGTGGGAACTCGCGCTGCATATGGAGGAAGGCTCGCTCGACCGTACTGCCCGCGCGCTGGAACAGGCACGCCAGGCCGTGCAGGACGCCCTGAAACGGGCCGAGCAGCAGCCGACCGACGCCAACCGCCAGGCGCTCGATCAGAAACTGCGCGAACTCGAGAAGGCGATCCAGGAGCGTATGCAAGCCTTGGCTCAGCAACTGCAACGCAACGGCCAGCAAACGCCCTATGACGAGACGATGCAGCGGCTCAGCAGCCGCGACATGCAGCGCCTGGCCGAACAGGCGCGCCAGGCGGCACGGCAAGGCGACATGCAGACCGCGGAGCAGCGCATGGCGGAGCTGCAACGCATGCTGGATGCGCTGCGCAACGCCCGGCCAATGACCGCCGAGGAGATGCAGCGCGAACAACAGCGGCAAAAAGGCCGCCAGCAGATGGGCGCGCTGCAGGACATGATCCGCCGGCAGGGCGGATTGGTGGATCACGCGCAGAGCCGGGACCAGAATGCGGACCAGCAAAACGGGGATCAGCAGAACAGCGACCAGCAGAGCGGCGACCAGCAGAGCGGCGACCAGCAGAGCCAGTCGCCGGCCGACGCCGCGCAGCAACGGCAAGCGGACCGACGTACCCAGCAGGCGCTGCGGCGCGCGCTGGGCGAGCTGATGCAGCAATTCGGCGATCTGACCGGGAAGATTCCGCCCAGCCTGGGCCAGGCGGATCAGGACATGCAAGCCGCCGGGCAGGCTTTGGGCGAGGGGCAGGACAAGGCCGCCGGAGAAGCCGAGCAGCGGGCGATCGCGGATCTGCAGAAGGGCGGCCAGCAGATGGGCCAGCAGATGGCCCAGCAGTTCGGCACCGGGCAGCAGGGCGAGGGAACCCAGCCGGAGGATATGGGACTGTCGCTGCAGGATGGGCCGGATGACGGGCCGGGGTTCGGTCCGCTGCCGGGCCATGCCGGTCGGCGCGATCCCCTCGGCCGGCGTTACGGCGAGGGGCACAACGGTGCCGACGAGACGAACGATGTGCAGGTGCCTGACCAGGCGGCGCGGCAGCGCGCGCAGGAGATCGAGCAGATGCTGCGCCAGCGCGGCGCGGACCGCACGCGGCCGCAGGAAGAGCTGGATTACATCAACCGGCTGTTGAAGCAGTTCTGATCGTCACCGGCAAAGGGTGGGCCGGGGCGACAGTCTTGCCCAACTCGCGGGTCTCAGGTAAGGTGGCTTGGTAAGCCTGTCCACAGCGGCTCCGGTCACCCCCTTGATGAACATGCGTTTTTTCCTTTTTGCCGCGCCGAGTTTGTTGGTCGTCAGCGCCTGCGGCAATGTCACCCCGCAAACGCCGAATGCGTATCACGAGGCGGGATACGTGGTCCCGGGCTCGATGTTCGGCGACAGCAATGGCGGGCTGCTCGGCGGCCTTTTCGGCACCAACAAAAACCCGAACGCCAATCAGGGCGGCGGCGGGATCGGCGTGAACGCCTATCTTTGGCGTGGGGCGCTGGATACGCTCTCGTTCATGCCGTTGCAGTCAGCCGATCCGTTCGGGGGCGTGATCATCACCGACTGGTATTCGCCGCCCGATTCACCGAACGAACGGTTCAAGGCCACGGCGTATATTCTCGGGCGTGAGCTGCGCGCGGACGCCGTCCGTATCTCGCTGTTCCGCCAGGTGTACCAGGACGGGCATTGGGTGGATGCCTCGGTCAGCCCGGTGACGGTCGGCGATATCGAGAACAAAGTGCTCTCCCGCGCGCGGCAGTTGCGGATCCAGACAGCCAGCCAGTAGGCGGTCTTCGCGCGGCGTCAGTACCAGTGGAAGCCGTGCGCCATGACCGCGAGGATGCCGCCGGCCACCGCCAGCATCATCCCGGCGAGCCAGCGGTAGTCAGCGCGCAGCGCGCGGCTTTCGTTGTGCATCTCCTGACGCAGCCCGCCGATCTCGCTGCGCAGCTCGTGGCGCAGGGCGTCGAAGCCAGCGTGCATCTCGCTGCGCAGCGCGGCCATCTCGCTGCGCATCTCCCGCATGTCGGCGCGAAACTCGGCGAACGCCGCCTTGGTCCCGGCGGCGATCTCTTCCAGCACGGCGAGGCGCGTTTCCATATCGGAAGGGTAAGGCTCGCCTCCGGCGCGTTCAACCGGCATGTCGGGCATCTCGTCTCAAGGAGGCTCTGTTTCCGGCACTGAAATGCCCCGCCGGGCAATACGGACCGGTTAACATGCCCAAGCCAGATCAGCCGGGGGCAGCCACAGGACTTGGCTGATCCGGTCGGCGCCCGCGGCAATCATCGCCAGCCGGTCGAAACCGAGAGCGATCCCCGCCGCTGGCGGCATGCCATGCGCGAGTGCCGAGAGGAAATCCTCGTCCATCGGCCAGTCCGGCCCGGAAACAGCTTGCCGCCGGGCGCGGTCCGCGGCGAACCGCGCCCGCTGCTCGACAGCGTCCGTCAACTCCACAAAGGCGTTGGCGAGTTCGACGCCGCAGACGAACAACTCGAACCTTTCGGCGACGCGAGGATCGGCGGGGTCGCGGCGGGCCAGCGCCGCCTGTGCGACCGGCCAATGCGTGAGAAAGGTCGGATGCGCACGGCCGAGCTGGGGCTCCACACGCTCCAGCAGCAGGCGAAAGAACAGGTCTTCCCACGTTTCGGCCGGCCGCAGCTTGGTGCCTGCCAACGCCGCCAGCGCGGGTGCGTCATCGGCGGTCGCCAGCACATCGACGCCTGCATAGCGCGCGAAGGCCTCCGCGACGGACAGCCGTTCGAAAGCCGCGAGGTCGGTGTGCACCCCGCGGCAGGTGACCTCGGGCGCCAGCACCGCGCGCAGGAATGTCTCCGTCTCGTCCATCAGTCCGGCCATGTCGGCACCCGGCCGATACCACTCCAGCATGGTGAATTCGGGCGCGTGCAAGGCGCTTGCTTCGCCGTTCCGCCAGACCCGGGCGAGTTGGAAGATCGGCCCGGCGCCGCCCACCAGCAGACGCTTCATGGCCAGTTCCGGGCTGGTGTTCAGCCATAGCGGGTCGATGCGACCATCCGGGTGCTCGCGTGCCGTGCGGAACGCACGCAAATGCACCTCTTCGCCCGGGACTCGCACTGCATAAGACGTCTCAACCTCGGTGTAGCCCCGTGCGGTAAAGAAGGCCCGCGTTGCGGTGCTCAGAGCCGTACGCCGGCGCAGGAACGGCAGCCGCGCTCCCAGGCTTTCCGGGTGCCATGCCGGATGCGTGCCGAGTCGCCTTGTCCCGACGGCATCCGTCACCGTACAACCCTGCGGCATCGCAAGGAGGGCGCCATGACCAAGATCATCCGGACCGACCCCAATAAGATTCTTGCCAAGGCCGTGGAATTTCACGGGTTCGTTTATCTACAAGGCTGTACTGCCCGCGATACCTCCAAGGACATCAAGGGCCAGACCGGCGAGATACTGGCGCAGATCGACCAGATCCTGGAAACCCACGGGACCGACAAGACCCGACTGCTGCAAGCGCAGATCTGGGTGAAGGACATCCGCGACCGCGACGCGATGAACGAGGTCTGGACCGCCTGGCTTCCGGCGGGCGGGGCGCCGGCGCGGGCCTGCGTGCAGGCCGATCTGGCTGATCCCCGGCTGTTGGTCGAGATCATGGTCACGGCTTGTAAGTGACGTAGCCGCAACGTTAGCCCAGCGTTGACGAGTCGCTGTCGCCGGCGGCTCGCCAATACGCGGTGACCAAGCTGCGAATAGGACATAATTCCAACACAGGGGAGTTATCCACAGGGGCCAAAACGAAAAGTGCCGCGTCATCGGCCTTTCGCACCGCTTCGCGGGTTGCCAGTGCTGCAAACCAGAGATTACCGGGGAGCAGGTCTGCGGTTCACAAAAAGGGGCGAAGCGGATGCAAGCACGGGCGACCGGCGGCAAAAAAATCATCTTTTGTTCTCTTCTTGCTCTTAGTACTTTAGCGGTCGGCCAGGCGGCCGACGCGTCCACATCCCACAATCACGCCCAATCGGGCCATTCGGCCCTCGCTTCCCGCCACGCCCGGCATTTCCGCTATGCCCGTTTCTTCGGCATCTCCTGCGTCCCCTACGCGCGCGAGGAATCCGGCATCAACGTGCCGGGGAACGCGTGGGAGTGGTGGGACAATGCGGCGGGAACCTACGCCAGGGGCCAAGTGCCACAAGCTGGCGCCGTGTTGACGTTCCGCTCCAATGCACGGATGCGACTGGGTCATGTCGCGGTGGTGCAGCGGGTGATCAATTCGCGCGAGATCGAGGTGGACCAGGCGAATTGGGGCTCAGGCGGGCGGATCAGCCACGATGTGCCGGTGGTCGATGTCTCGGAGGAGAATGACTGGACGGCCGTCCGGGTCGGGCTGGGCGAGAGCGGCGATTTCGGTTCGGTCTATCCGACGTACGGCTTCATTTACGACCGCGCCGACACGGGCGTGATGCTCGCCTCCACGTCCCGGCCAGCGCCTGAGCCTGCCCTCAACCCGGCGGCGCGCGACCTGCGCGATGCGGCTGGGCTGGACGAAGTGGCCGAGGCGCCCGGCGCGACAATCAGCTACGTCGTCTATCATCCTCGTCTGCATCACACGCTGCATGTCGCGGCGCATACGCACCGCATCGCGTCACATCACGTCGTGCACCATCACTCCGGTTAAGCGCACACCGACAGGTCAAGCCAGCCGCGCCGGTCGAAAGTGGCGGCGTCGCCGGTACGCAGCAACACGGTCGTGGTGTCCAACTCGATGATCGCAGGGCCGGCGATACGCTGGCCGGCGCCAAGCGTCCCGAAATCGAATACCGGCACATCTCTCCAGCCGCCCAGGAATACGCGGCGCGTCGCCTTGGCGGCGCTTAGAGGGCGATCGGTTGTCACCGGCGGGCCGGCGCCCGGCAGGCGGCCGATCACGGAGGCGCGGGCGTTCACCAGCACCACGTCCTGGTCGCGCAGCGCATAGGTGTAGAGCGCCTCATGCCGGGCGTGGAACGCGGCCTCGATATCATCCGCCAGGTCCGGGTTGTCCCAGTCGAGCCCGTCGAGCGGCACGCTGATTTCGAACACCTGCTCGCCGTAGCGCATATCGGCTGAGCGACGCAGCACGACCTCAGTGCCGAACTCGCCGAGGCGTTCACGCCCCTCCCGCTCCATCTCGGCGAAGGCGGCTTGCAGCCCCGCCAAATCGAACCCCGCCTGCTCGCGCGCGGCCGGCAGGCTGCGCATCAGCTCCACCCTGAGATCGGTGTTCAGCATCCCCCAGGCGGAGAGAACCGACGCGGCCAGCGGGACGACAACCCGGGTGATGCCGAGCTCCGCCGCTACTGCGGCGACATGCAGCCCGGCGGCGCCGCCGAAGGCCAACATCGCGAATCGGCGCGGATCAACGCCACGGCGCACGGTGGCCACGCGAGCGCCGTCCGCCATCCTTGTGTTCACCAGCCGGTGGATTCCGGCGGCGGTCTCCACCGGGTCGAGGCGCAACGCCTCGGCCAGCCGTGACACCGCCTTCTGCGCCGCTTCCGTGTCCAGCCGCCGCCGTCCGCCGAGAAAGCCGGCGGGGTCGAGATAACCGAGCAACAGGTTGGCGTCGGTGACGGTCGGTTCGGTCCCGCCCAGCCCGTAGCAGGCCGGGCCTGGATCGGCGCCGGCGCTCTGCGGGCCGACTTGCAATAGGCCGGAGCGATCGAGGCGCGCGATCGAGCCTCCGCCGGCGCCCAAGGTGACGATGTCGAGGCCGGGGAGGGCGATGCGCGCGTTGGCGACCTCACGGCCGGAGGCGAGTACCGGCTGCCCGTCGCGCACCAGCGCGATGTCGGTGCTGGTCCCGCCCATGTCGAAGGTGATCAGGTCGCGGCCGGTATCGTCCAGCGCCACGGCCGCTGCCACGCCGCCGGCGGGACCCGACAGCGCCGTGCCGGCCGCCAGCCGCGCGGCTTCTTGCACCGAGGCGACGCCGCCATGCGAGAGCATAACGAAAAGGTCGCCGCGGAACCCAGCCTCGCTGAGCTTGTCGGCCAGCCGGAGGAGATAGGCATCGATCACCGGCCCCACCGCCGCGTTGACCACGGCGGTGGAGAAGCGCTCGAACTCCTTGATCTGGGGCAGGACCTCGGCGGAGGTGGTGACATAGGCGTGTTGCAGCCGGGCGCGTGCCGCGGCGGCCGCTTCGCGCTCATGCGCCGGGCTGCACCAGGAATGCAGGAAGCAGATGGCGACCGCCTGCACCTCCTCCGCGGCCAGCCGCTCCAGCGCGGCGGCCAGCGATGCCGGGTCGAGTGCGGTTTCCACTCCGCCATCGGCTCGCATACGTTCGCGCACCGGGATACGGAGATGCCGCGGGACGAGCGGCGTGGGCGGGGGCATGCGCAGATTGTAGCGATCGGGCTTCAGGCCTTCGCGCATCTCGATAATGTCGCGGTGACCCTCGGTGGTGAGCATGCCCACCTTGGCCGCCCGGCCTTCGAGCAGTGCATTGGTGGCGACCGTGGTGCCGTGCACGATGCGGCGGGTTTGGCCGAGCAGCGCGGCCGTGTTGAGCCCCAGGGCGTCGGCGGCGAGTCGAATGCCGTCCAGCACGCCGTCGGACTGATCACCGGGCGTGGTTACGGCCTTGGCGATTGTCGTGGTGCCGTCCTCGGCCGCCACGACGATGTCGGTGAAGGTGCCGCCGACGTCGATGCCGATCGAAAACTGCATGCCGTACTATCCGGCCCAGACTTGGTCCAAGCCGTCGTAGGTCCGCATGACGGTATCCGACGTAACTAAAGTAAGGTTCAGGCGCTGTGCCTGAACGATCAATAGGCGATCGAACGGGTCGTTATGCGACCAGTCCAGCGAACCAGCAGCTTCCGCATCGAGCGGCAGGATAGGGAGCTCGAGGAAGTCATTGGCGGCGATGGCCGTCACCGGCGATCCCTGGAACACGAGCTTGCCCCGCCGCCGCTTGATGGCGATTTCCCAAACCGATGCTGCGCTGATGAACACCTCGTTCGCCGCGTCGGCGATCAGCGCCGCGACATCGTCGTTGAGCCTGTCATTCTGCATGTCCCACCACAGGAATGCATGCGTGTCGAGCAACAGCCTCACGCGATCCCATCGTCGCCGAACAGCCGGTTAATGTCGGGGTCTGCGGTGTCGAAATCCGGCGCGATATAGCCGACCTGCATCGCGTTGGCGGGTTGGCGCGGATGGCTGGGAGCCGCAACCGGCACCAACTTCGCCTGCGGCACGCCGTCCCTCGCTATGACGATCTCCTCACCCGCCGCCGCCCGATCGACCAAACCGGAGAGCCGAGACCGTGCTTCATCGAGGCTGACGAGTTTGGACATCACCACCTCCTCTTTGCCGGCAGACCTGATACGCTGGCGCGATGGTGCGTCAAGCTGACCGGCGCTGGATTGCTCGGCTTCACCCTAGCAACCCCTCCGCCGCATCTCTCTCCCGTGCCCCGGGGCCGCGTTCGGCTGGATCTCCCCATCCGCCGCCGCCGCCGGACCGGACATGGAACACGCTGCCGGGTGGCACTTCTATCCCTATTTCCTTGCTGCGCAGCTTGCGCGGCGGGCTGCCGTCCACCAGCAGCGCATAATCGTGCGGGGCGCCGTCGCTTCCGCCGAGAATGCCGCGCGCCCCATGCACCGTCCCCTCGCCCGCCGTGTTGGCAACGGCCGGCCCGTCGGTCTCCACCCGCAGCCGCATATCGCCGCCATAGCCACCGCGGAACCGGCCATCGCCCGCGGAGCCCAGGCGGAACTCATGGGTTTCGAAAAACAGCGGAAAGCGCGTCTCCGCCACTTCGATGCTGCCGAACTTGATGCCGCCGGCCGAGTGCCACTCGCCGATCGTGGACCAGCCGTCGCCGGCGGCCGACCCGCCGCCGCCGGGCCGGGCCTGGAACATGTGCCAGATGAAACGCTTGCCGGTGCGGGGGTCGCGTCCGTTGATGGCGATACGCAGCCGCCGTCCCCAGCCGCCCATCGCCCGCTCCGGACAGGCTGGCGCCAGCGCGACGATGATTGTCTCGATGATTTCGTTCGAACAATGGCTTGTGCACATCGTGACCGGCGCGCCTTCATGCGCCCAGACGATGGTACCGGGCTTTGCAACGATCTTGAGTGGTCGGAACGCCCCGGCATTGCGCGCCTGATTGGGGTCGAGCAGGAACGCGAACGCCATCGTCACTGCCGACTGCATGTTGGCATGCGAGGAGTTGACGAAGCCGGTGACCTGCGGATCGGAGCCAGTGAGATCGACGGTCACGTCGCTGCCGGCCACCGTGCAGCGCGCGTGGATCCGGATATTCTGTTTGCCGAAACCATCGTCATCGAGGAAGGCCTCGCCCTCGTACACGCCGTCCCTCCAGCCTGAAACGATCTCGCGCGTATGTCGCTCGGCGGCATCGAGCATTGTCTCGACGGCGTCGGCCACCACCGCGCCGCCGAATTCCGCGATCACCATGGCCAAGCGATGCTCGCCCAGCCGGGCCGCACCGATCTGCGCGGCGAGGTCGCCGCGGAAATCGCGCGGGTGCCGTACATTCAGCGCCAGCATGTCGAGCAGGTCCTCGCGCAACGCGCCGGCTTCGGTGAGCCGTATGGGCGGGACGCGCAGGCCCTCGTGCCAGATCTCGGTCGCCGCCGGGTTGTAGCCGCCATGCGTGGCGCCGCCGATATCGCTGTGATGCGCGCGCACAACCGACCAGAACCGCAATGCCGTGCCGTCGAACACCGGGACAAAAGCGGTGAGATCCGGTAGATGGCTGCCGCCGCGATACGGGTCGTTCAGCAGAAAGACGTCGCCGAGCGAGGGGTGCGGGAAGACCTCGATCAGCGCCCGCACCGCCCAGGGCATTGCGCCGACATGCACCGGGATGTGATCGGCTTGCGCGATCAGGCGGCATTGCCGGTCGATCAACGCGATGGAGAAGTCGCGTGATGAATTCAGGATCTGCGAGTAGGCGGTGTGCAGCATCGCCTCCCCCATTTCCTCAGCGATAGCGTTCAGCCGGTTCTGCAACACGGCCACGGTGATCGGATCGGTCATGCGCCGATCGTGGCAAATCCTGAGCACGGGTGAAAGGGCGGCTTCTGATTTTTAGGAAAAGCGATTGGCTGGAGCGCGCGCCCGCACTATAGTGCGTGAGCATGGCGCAACTCCCCCGGATTCTTGTGGTCGAGGACGAGCAGTTGGTAGCGGAAACGATCGCCAGCGCACTCGCCGACCAATACGAGGTGCACCTGGCGGAGAGCGCCGGGACTGCGATTGCCCGCCTGCAGTCCGGCGGCTTCCAACTCATGCTGCTCGATTGCCTGTTGCCAGGCGGCCAGCTCAATGAGGTGATCGCGCAGGCGGACGCGATCCGTATGCCGCTCGTTCTCATGTCGGGCGATCTGGGGCGGATCGAGGCACTGGAAGGCGGGCGCCGACCGTTTCTCGGCAAGCCATTCACCATCGACGCATTGTTGACGGCGGTCGCCGAGGGGCTGGGCGCCGGTTGAATGCCGGACAGGCGTGTCCTTCTCGGCTTGATCGGCGCGCCGATCTCGCATTCCGCCGCGCCTTTCATGCACGAGGCGGCCGGACATGCCTGCGGGTTTCGCGTCCACTACCAGCTCATCGACGTGCCGGGTGCGGACGGTGAGTGCCTGCGTATGCTGCTGGAAAGCATTCGCCTGATCGGCTTTGCCGGCGTGAACGTCACCTTCCCATACAAGGAAGCGGTGCTGCCGCTGTTGGATCGGCTCGATCCTGGTGCCGCGCCGATCGGGGCGGTGAACACGATCGTGCTGCGGGACGGTGAACTCGTGGGCCACAACACTGATACGACCGGTTTCGCCCGCGCTATTGTCGAGGAGATCGGGGAGCCGACCGGGCCGGTGGTGTTGATCGGCGCCGGCGGGGTCGGCCGGGCCGCAGGGTTTGCGCTGGAGCGGCTCGGGATTGCGGAATTGCGCATCCTGGACAGTCAGCCCGACAAGGCGCGCCGCCTGGCTGTCGATCTTGGCGGGACGCCGCGTGCGGTCGCCTGCAACTCCTTGGCGGAGGCGATGCGAGGCGCCACCGGCGTGGTGAATGCGACACCGATCGGCATGCTGCCCGACCGCGGCACGCCCGTCCCGCCTGGGTTGTTGCATGCGGGGCTATGGGTCGCGGATGTCGTGTACTATCCTCTGATCACACCGCTGCTGTCGGATGTGCGGGCGTGCGGCGCCCGGATCATGACCGGGCGCGCGTTGACCGTGCATCAGGCGGCCGACGCGTTCGAATTGTTCACCGGCACACGTCCGCCGCTCGCCCCGGTGCAGGCGGCGTTTGATGCGGCGATCGCCATGCGGTCGGCGGCGTGATCCGCGCCGTTGTGTTGTTGCTGGTGCTGGCGCTAACGCCGGCGGCGGCCTGCGAGGTGACGCAGCGTGCCAGCGTGCCGCTGACCGTTGCGGACGGGCTGTTTGTGGCTACCGCGGAGATCGATCACGCGCCGGTCCGCCTGGTCCTGGACACCGGCGCTGAACAGAGTTCTGCTGACCGAGGCGGCGGTGCGCCGGCTCGGCCTGGGGCTCGATCCCTGGGTCGGCTCGACGATGCGCGGCATCGGGGGGATCGAACGACATCAGGACGCCGTGGCGAGTTCTGTCGTTCTGGGTGGCGCGGCGTTGCGGCAAAACGCATTGCTGCCGCATGCAAGTTTCGCGGTCGGGGGGTTGGCGAGCGGAGTTACCGATGTCGATGGCCTGCTGGGGCGGGACTTCCTGGCGCACTACGATCTCGATCTGGACGGGCGGGGACGGGTGCTGGCGCTTTACGAGGTGCGCGGATGCGCGGGGCGTTTCCTGCCCTGGCATGTGCCGTATGCGGCGATCGCGACACTGCCGGGCTATGGGCCGGGTTTGGCCATCCCAGTGCGCATCGATGGGCAGAGCCTGCGTGCGCTGCCGGATACCGGAGCCGATGTGTCCTTGCTGATCGCGCCGGGGATGTCGCGGCTGGGCCTGGACCTGGCCGGGGTGTCGGGGGACCAGCGCGGCGTCACCGGCGGTGTGGGGAAGTGGCGGATGGTGGTGCGCCGGCATGAGTTCGATACCATGCAAGTTGGTAATGAGACGATCGAGCGCCCCAGGTTGCTGGTGGCGCCGGTACGCTTGCATTTCGACATGCTGCTCGGGGCTGATTGGTTCCTGCCGCGACGGGTGTGGTTGTCTTTCGCTACGCGGCAGGTGTTTGTCGGGCGTCCCTGAGCTCGCCAGTGGGGCGGCGGCACTCGCAGTTTCGATGCGGGTCGAATAGCGCTAGCCTTGGCACAGGATATCCACGGAGCCAGCCTCATGCCCGCAGCCGAGCTGCCGAAACCGGATTACAGCCGCAACATGCGCCTGATCGGCTGGAGCGATCAGGGCGGCCGTCTCGATGGCGTGCAGATCATGGTGCATCGCGGTTATGCCTATATCGGGCACATGTTCTCCAAGGGTTTCAGCATAGTCGATGTCCGCGATCCCACCCGGCCGCGCCCCGTGGCGTATCTGCCGGCGCCCGCGAACACCTGGAACATCCATCTGCAGACGCATGATGACCTGCTGCTGGTGATACATGCCAAGGATATGTTCGCCGAGGCCGCGTTCGCCGACGAGCATGCCTACTACAAGGGCACCATTGGGCACGCGGTTGGCACCGCGCATGGCAGCGCCGGGCGGCGCGACTGGTCAGCTGGTCTTGCCGTCTATGACATCGCGGCGCCAGAGAAACCGCGGCAGATCGGCTTTCTGCCGATCGACGGCGGCGGCATCCATCGCGTCTGGTATGCGGGCGGACGCTGGGCTTATGCATCGGCGTTGATCGACGGCTTCAGCGACTATATTTTCATCACCATCGATATGGCAGACCCGGCGCATCCCCGCGAAACCGGACGGTACTGGCTGCCGGGGATGAACCTTGCCGCCGGTGAAACGCCGCACTGGCCGGGCACGATGCGCATGGGCCTGCACCACGCGATCGTGCATGGCGATATCGCCTACGGTGCCTGGCGGGATGGCTGCCTGGTCGTGCTGGATGTTGCCGATCGCGCCGCGCCGAAACTGCTTGCGCATAAGAGCTGGGCGCCGCCGTTTGGCGGCGGCACGCATAACTGCCTGCCGATTCCCGATCGCGACCTGCTGATCGTGGTGGATGAAGCGGTGCTCGATCACCAGGAAGACGGCATGAAGCCGATCTGGGTTTTCGACAACCGGGTGCCGTCCAATCCGGTCAGCATCGCCACATTCCCGAACCCAGCCGAGGCCGACTATGCCGCGATCGGCGGACATTTCGGCCCGCACAACATCCATGAAAACCGCCCGGGAAGCCTCGTCAGCTCCAGCCTGATCTTCACCACTTACCAGAACGCCGGCGTGCGGGTGTTCGAACATCAGCGAACCGTATCGGCCGAACGAGGTGGGGGCGCTCGTGCCGTCGGCGCCCGGCAAAATGATGGATCGGCGCCCGAACCGCGCACGCGTGATCCAGATGGCCGACGTGTTTGTCGATCGCAACGGCATCATCTTTGCCACCGACTACAATGCCGGGCTGCACATCATGGAATATGCCGGCTGAGCCTCACTTGCCCCAGATCTTGCGGTAGATGTTTTCATAGCCGTTGCTGGGGTCATACAGATTCTGCGGGCCGCCATCGCTGCCGAGATTGGCGTGCACGAAGAGATGCACCGGATCGACGAAGCCGCTCGGCGGCGCGCCGGCGAAGGCGCGGTTGAGCTCGTCGATCGTCTGCCAGCCCTGCATCCGGAGCGGCTCGGCCACCGTCGCGACCTGGTATCGCTGTGCGCGGATGCGCTCGAACGCGGAGACCGACCCATCGCCGGCCGAGATGCTGTAGGGCGGACTGTTGCCGCCGGTCCCCGCCGCCTGTAGCGCCGGGGCCATGAAATCAAAGTAGAGATCGTTGATGCCGATCGAATACGTCCATTTCTTGCCGTATTGCTGCAGCAATGCTGTGGTGAGCTGCCCCATACGCGAGGAGACATAGGCGAGCGGCGTATCCCGCACTGCCAACAGCGTGCAGGTGGCGCATTTCTTGATCCAGCCAGCCATCGCATCGGATTTGGCGATCGCCACTTTGTATTCGGTATCGGTGAACACCACGACGCCGGCATGCCCATCTGACTGCGCCACGGCATACAGCGCCGCGGCCTTGCCCACCTCCGGCGGGTCGGTGGTCACGTTCCAGAAGACGTCGGGGTTGTGCAGCGCCCCGGCGGTACCGCCCGCGTGCCAGCCAACCACCTTGATGCCCATCTTCTCCGCCTGTTCAACCAGCGATGCGGACTGGATCGCATCGACGCTGCCCAGGATGATCCCGTCGGGCCGGAGCGCGATCGCCTGGCTGAGTGCGGCGTTCTGTCCGGAGACAGTGCCATGACCGTCAAGCAGCCGGAATGTCCAGCCGATGATTTTCGCCGCTTCCCCCGCGCCCGCGCCGACGCCCCGCGCCCCGCCATTGCGCTGATCATTGGAGACATAAACCACGGTTTTGCCGGCCACCGCTTTCGGCCCCGTTGTCGGGCCGGTCCAGGGAATATCGGGGTTGGTTACCTGCGCGACGAAGTTCTTGGCGTACTGGACGAACGCATCGTCGGCGCGCGCCGCCCCGGCGGCTGACGCCGTGAGCAGGCCGGCCACCAAGGCATGAAACAAGATCCTGTTCTGTATCATTCCTCCCTCCTGTATGGCGCTTTCGCCTCGACCGGACGCTTTGCGGCAGTGTAGCGGCGTTGCGCGACACCTGCCAAACCGATCGCGATCACCAGGGTCGTGCCGTTGAACAGCGGTTCCACGAAGAAGGTGCCGCCCAGCTGTTCGATGCCGGAAATACCGACCGCCAGGATCACCACGGCAACCACGGTCCCCCAAACATTCACCCGGCCGGGCCTGATGGTGGTGGAGCCGAGAAACGCGCCGACCAGCGCCGGCAACAGATATTCGAGCCCGACGCTGGCCTCGCCGATCCTGAGCTTGGCTGCCAGCACGACGCCGGTGAAAGCGGTCAGTGCGCCGGAGGCGACGAACACGCCCATTACGTAAGCGCGGACTGGTATGCCGTTGAGCTCCGCGGCGCGCGGATTGGCGCCGATCGCATAGAGATGGCGGCCGAGCGGCAGCCGTTCGGAAACGATCCAGAGCAGCACCGCGACGATGGCGACATAGAAGGCCGGGATCGGAATCCCGAAGATCGCCAGATCGTTGATCGCCAGGAAGGCGTTCGGCAAGGTGCCGATCACCTGCTCGCCGCCGGTATGCCACAGCGCCAGCGCGTAAATGATCGTGCCGGTGCCGAGTGTCGCGATGAACGAGTTGATCTGCGCGACTTCGACGAGGATCGCATTGATGAGCCCGCTGATCATGCCGGCGAGCAGAACCAGGAGCACCGCCACGGGCCAGGGCAGGCCGTAATAGACCTGCACGCTGATCGCCAGGATGTGCCACAGCACGATGCCGTAACCGACAGTGAGATCGATGCGACCCGCCATCATCGGGATCATCGAGGCGAGCGAGAGCAGGGCGATGACCGACTTGTCGGCCAGAATCGAGCGCAGATTGAGTGCGGTGGGGAAGGTCTTTGGCAGTAACAGCGAGAAGAAGACGATGAGGACCGCCGTGAGCAGCGGGAGGCCGTAAACCGTCAGGCGGCGTCGCAGCGCCGCTCCCGGCGACATTCGCCGCAGCTCCGAGCGCGTCGGCTCCAGCGCATTCGATTTCAGCGACAGCATGGGCGATCCGTTCGCTCAGCCAAAACGCACCTCACCCGCCGAGCCCGCGGATGCAGCGGCGAGCAGATTGGCGATCGACAAATCCTCGGCTGCCAGTTCCGCGGCCACCCGGCCGTGATTGAGAACGATCGCCTGGTGGCACACCTTGGCGATCTCCTCGAAATCCGTCGAGACGATGATGATCGCCGCCCCCCGCGCCAACACCACGTCGAACAGTCGGTAGATTTCGGCCTTCGCGCCGACATCCACGCCGGCGGTTGGATCCTCGAACACGTAAATCCGGGCGTGCCGGTCCAGTACGCGCCCGACCACCACTTTCTGTTGATTGCCGCCGGAGAGCGCCTCGATCAGCAGGCCGGGGTCGTTCGGCCGCAGCCCGACCATCTGGCCGAGCCTGGTGGCCGCACGGTTTTCCGGCCCTGGCGCAAGATAAGAAAACAGCCGCATGCCTTTGGCGAGCGGATTGACAAAGAGATTTTCGGCCACGCTGCGATAGGGAATGATCGACTCGGCGGCGCGGTCACCGCACACCAGTTGTATGCCCTCCGCCATGGCCCCGGCGGGCGAAGTGGGCTGCACTGGCGCGCCATCGAGCAGGATGCGCCCCGCGGTCGCCGGTACGAGACCAAACAAAGCTCGGCCAACCTGCTCCTGGCCGGCCCCGCGCAACCCGGCAATGCCCACCACCTCGCCCGCATGAAGCTGCATATCGATTGGACCAACGTCGCCGATCATCAATCGCTCGAGCATCAGCCGCGCCGCGCCCTTCCTTTGCCGGGGTCGACGAAACACCTGCGCCGCGTGCTTGCCGACGATCAGCAGGATTGCCTCCTCGGGAGTCACATTGCCGATCAGCCGCTCCCCTGCCACGCGGCCATCGCGCAGGATCACCATCCGGTCGGCGATCTCGAACACTTCGTCGAGCCGATGGGAGACGTAGATCATGCTGACGCCCTCGGCCCTGAGCCGGCGCAGCGCTGCAAACAGCCGGGCCACCTCATCGGCCGGCAGGCTGGCGGTGGGTTCGTCGAGCACCAGTATTTCGCAGCTTGCGGCGAGCGCGCGTGCGATCGCCACCAGCGACTTCTCGGTGCGGCCCAGGTTCTGGACCCGGACATCCGGATCGATATCCGCGCCCAGTGTGGACAGCGCCGCGCGCGCCCGGCGTTCGGCGGCGCGGAAATCGACCAGGCCGAAGCGGCGCGGATAACCGAGCGTGAGGCAGATATTCTCTGCGACCGTCATCCACTCGATAAGGCCGAGATCCTGATGAATGAAAGCAATCGGCAGGCGGGCTGGTGTCGCCGTGAGGTCCTCGCCGCGAAACAGCACGCGTCCTGAATTGGGCTTGTGGACGCCCGCGAGTATCTTGATCAGCGTCGATTTGCCCGCGCCGTTCTCACCAAGGAGGGCGAGAATCTCGGCCTGATCGAGTGACAGCGCGACATCGGACAGCGCCTGCGTCGCCGCGAACGCCTTGGAGACGCCTTCCAGGACGAGGATGTTGCTGCGCGTCGTTGCGATCGTGCGGGGCTTTACGTCGAATAGTCGCTGAACGCCGCACCGGCATAGCGCGCGCGGTAGTCGGTCTTGACGTTGACCAACGCGACCATGCCTTCATCGACCTTGGCCTGCGCACGGTCCAACGCCGGGCGGATGTCTTCCGGGCGCTCGACATATTCGCCGTAACAGCCGAGCCCCTCGGCCATCTTGTCGAACCGCGTGTACCCAAGGTCGCGGCCGGGCTTCTCGCGCTTCGGGTCCGCGGTCCAACCGCCGTTCAGGCTGATCACCACCAGGATCGGGATTTTGTGCCGCACGGCAGTATCAAGTTCCATCGCGTTAAGCCCGAAACTGCCGTCCCCGTGCACCACGATCACCTGCTTGTCCGGCTTGGCGACCTTGGCCCCGACGCCGAACGGCAGGCCCACGCCCATCGTGCCGAACGGACCGGAATTCAGCCGATGGCCGGGCGCGAAGGTCGGCATGGTCTGGCGACCGTAGTTCAGCGTTTCCTGTCCATCGACGCACAGGATCGCGTCGCGCCTAGCGAAATCTCGGATTTCCTCCAACAAGCGCACCGGGTGGATGTCGCCGTCCTCTGCATATTTATTGGCCCCGGCGCCGCCGCGTTTGGCGGTTTCGCCTTCGGCGAGCTTCTGCCGCCATGTCTTGTAGGTATCGGTGTTGATCTTCGCGCCGATCCCGTCGATCACTTGCTGCAGCACCATCTTGCAGTCGCCGACGATTGGGATGTCCACATAACGGGCGGCAGTGGCGATCTCGTCGGGGTCGATATCGATGCGGGCGATGGTTGCATTCGCGCCGAACCGCGGCGGCGCGGCGTGGCCAATAATGTAGTTCATGCGCGTGCCGAGCACGACGATCAGATCGGCGTCGCGGAACGCCGAGCTGCGCATCGAGAGATAGGAGCAAGGGTGGTCGTCCGGGACGACGCCGCGGCCCTGCGGGGTGGTGTAGAACGGGATGCCGATCTTATCGACCAGAGCCTGCATCTCTTCCCAGGCCCGCGACCAAATCACGCCGCTGCCGGAGACCAGGATCGGCTGTTTCGCCTTGCTCAGCGCGTCGACCAGTTTCGCGACGTGCTGCGGATTGCCGAGCGGGCGCGGGTTCAGCAGCGGGCGGCCGGCGAAGCTCCAATCGACCAGGTTCTCGTCGATCTTCTGGTAGAGAATATCGCCGGGGAAATCGAGATAGACCGGCCCCGGCTTGCCCGACATCGCCTTCTGGAAACCGAAATTCACCTGCTGCGGGATGCGCTTGAGGTTGTGGACGCGGTCGGCATATTTCACACAGCCGCGCATGATCGCGACCTGGTCGATCTCCTGGAATACCTGCCGGCCGAACTGGCTGATCGGGCTGGAGCCGCCGATCGCGACGACGGGGCAGCAATCAATCAGCGCGTTGGCGACTCCGGTCACCAGGTTGGTAACACCCGGGCCGCTGGCCGCCATGCAGGCCGATGGTTTCTGTAGCAACCTGCTGTACGCCTGCGCCATGAATGCCGCCGCCTGTTCGTGGCGGACATCGATCATGCGGATGCCTTCCTTGATGCAGGTGGCTTCGGCCAGAAGCATCGGGCCGCCCATGATGAAGAAGAGGTCCTCCACCCCTTCCTTCTTCAGGCATTTCGCCAGGATCTCGGAGCCGGTGAGTTCCGCCATCGTCGTTGCCTTTCGATCAGCCGATCACATTCTGGGCGCGCAGCGCGCCGGTATCGTCGCCGGTAAGGTCGAGCCATTCGCCGAGGATCTCGTCGGTGTGCTCGCCCAGCAGGGGCGCGGGCCGCAATTGCGTGGGGCGGCCGCCGAAGCGCACTGGGAAGGTCGGCATCTTGTAGGGGCCGATAGTCGGGTGCTGCACGGTCTGCATGATGCCGCGCTGCTCGAAGCTGGGATCGTGCAGCAGCTCGGCGGTGTCCAGCACCGCGCCGGCGGGGATACCGGCCGCACCGATGATGCGCATCGCCTCCTGCTTGTCGTGCTTGCGGGTCCATTCGGTGACCATCGCATCGACCTCCGGTTCGCGTTCGCGGCGGGCGTCGGGGCTGTCGTAGCGGGGATCGCCGATCAACTCCTCGCGGCCGATCACGCCGAGCAGGCGCCGCCAGTGCTCCGGGTTGGCACGGCTGGTATAGACATAGACGTAATCGTTGGGACCGTCGCCTTTGCACGGGTAGATGCCCATCGGCGGATTGCGCGACAGCACGCTGCCGCTGCCGGCGCGTTTCGCCGGCTGGCCGGTGCGGGTCTGGGTGGCGAAGGCGCCGCGGATGTATTGGAACATAGCGTCCTGCATGGCGACTTGCAGGTGCTCGCCCTCCCCGGTTTGGTTGCGGCGGTAGAGCGCGCCGAGAATGGAGATAGCCAGCAGCATTCCCGTGCCGGTATCGCCGATCGTGGAGCCGGGCTTCAGCGGCGGGCCGTCGGGTTCGCCGGTGACGCTCATGGTGCCGCCGCAGGCCTGCGCAATCATGTCGAACGCAAGGTTGTTCTCGAACGGGCTGCCTTCGCCGAAGCCTTTCACCTGCGCGTATATAATCGCCGGATTGAGCGCCCGGACCACGTCGGCGCCGAGGCCGAGGCGCTCGATCGCGCCGGGGGCGAAGTTTTCGGTGAAAACATCGGCTTTGGCGGCGAGTCGCTTGACAAGTTCCAGGCCGCGCGGGTCCTTAAGGTTGACGGTGATCGATTTCTTGTTGGCATTGTATTGCAGGAAATAGTGCGCGTCGGTCCCCTGCGGCGGGTTGATCTGCCGGCCGGGATCGCCGGTACGCGGGTTTTCCAGCTTGACCACTTCGGCGCCGAGCCAGGCCAGCACCTCGGTGCAGGACGGCCCCGCCTCGAATTGCGTGAGATCGAGCACCCGCACGCCCGCCAGACAGGTTTCCGCGCCCATCGAACGTCACTCCTCCGTTTCAGCCTTCCTGCCAGCTTAGGCCCGGCCGGCGGGAGCGTCTATTGCTTCAGCCGGTAGCCGGTCCGGAAAATCCAGAAGACGCAGGCCATGCAACAGGCGAGAAAGGCCAGGGTGAAGGCGAGGCTGATCCGGACGTCGATATCCGCCTTGCCGTAAAAGCTCCAGCGGAAGCCGCTGATCAGGTACAGCACGGGATTCAACAGCGCGATTTGCCGCCAGGGATTCGGCAGCATGTCGATCGAGTAGAAGGTGCCGCCGAGAAAGGTGAGCGGTGTCACGAGCAGCAACGGAATGAGCTGCAGTTTTTCGAAATTATCGGCCCAGATGCCGATGATGAAGCCGAACAGGCTGAAGGCGATTGCGGTCAGCAGCAGGAACAGGATCATCCATCCCGGATGGTCGAGCCGCAACGGCACGAACAGGGCGGCGGTGGCGATAATTATCACGCCCAGAAGCACCGACTTCGTCGCCGCGGCGCCGACATAGCCGAGAACGATTTCCACGGCCGAGATCGGGGCAGAGAGGATTTCATAGATGGTGCCCACGAAGCGCGGGAAATAGATGCCGAAAGACGCGTTGGCGATGCTTTGGGTCAGCAGCGACAGCATCACCAGGCCGGGGACGATGAAGGCGCCGTAAGTGACGCCGCCGACCGTGCTCATGCGCGACCCGATCGCGGCGCCGAACACCACGAAATAGAGCGATGTGGAGATAACAGGGGAGACCACGCTTTGCAGCAGCGTGCGCCGCATCCGCGCCATCTCGTAGTGATAGATGGCGCGCACGCCATGGACGTTCATGACTGCCTCCGCAGAATATCGACGAAAATTTCCTCGAGCGAGCTCTGATGCGTGGCGAGGTCGGTGAAGGGGAGGTTGACCGCCTCGATTGTCTGCAAGAGCGGGCGCACGTCCTGGCTGTTCGCCGCGTCGTAGGTATAGGTCAGTTCCATCCCGTCCGGCGACAGCGCCAGTGCGAAGGACGCCAGCCGGTCGGGAACCGCGTCGATGGGCGCGGCGAGCCTGATGGTGAGGTGTTTGCGACCGAGCTTGCGCATCAATTCGGTCTTCTCTTCGACCAGGATCAGCTCGCCCTTGTTGATGACGCCGATCCGGTCCGCGAGCTCCTCGGCTTCTTCGAGGTAGTGCGTGGTAAGGATGATGGTCACGCCGGACTCGCGCAGCGTTCTCACGAGGTGCCACATCTCACGCCGCAGCTCGACATCCACGCCGGCGGTGGGTTCATCGAGGAAAAGGATTTCCGGCTCGTGCGCCAGGGCCTTGGCGATCATCAGGCGGCGCTTCATGCCTCCGCTGAGGGTCACGATTCTGCTGTTCTTCTTGTCCCATAGCGAAAGGTCGCGCAGCACGCGCTCGATCAGCGCCGGGTCGCGGCGGCGGCCGAACAGGCCACGGCTGAAGCTGACCGTGGCCCAGACCGTCTCGAACGCATCGGTGGTCAGTTCCTGCGGGACGAGGCCGATTTTCGTGCGGACGGCACGGTAATCGGCGGTGATGTCGCAGCCGGCAACCTGGACGAAGCCGGCGGTGGCCTTGGTGATACCGCAGATGATGCTGATGAGGGTGGTCTTGCCGGCGCCGTTCGGCCCGAGCAGGGCGAAGATTTCGCCGCTCCGGATGTCGAGATTGATGTCGTCGAGGGCACGGAAACCCGACGCATAAACCTTGGAGAGCCTGGAGATGGACACGATCGGCTGCATCTGGGGGAATTACCCGCCCGAGGCTTCGGCGCAAAGATCGCGAGCCATGTCCGTTGTACTGATCAGGATCCTGGCGGTTCTGTTGGCGCTGATTTGTCGGCTGCGTCAGGGCAAGCCGGCATTCCAATAGGCGCCGGCCGGCAGGTCGCGCGGATTGCGGGCACCGACCTGACCGTCTGCTGGTGTTTCATGGCGTCGGGCGCCGTGCCGCGCCTTATCGCGCACAGGCCGAACCGCTCGCGAACCTCTCCGCGCGCTCTATCAGTATGGCGGCATCATGGAGGAGCTTCCCGGAGGTCAAGACCGGCGGGCCAGCAGTCCGATAACGTTCGCTACGATACGGCCTGCGACCAGGGCGCCGGCGCCGTTCATGTCGCGCGCGGGGACGAACTCGACGAGGTTGAAATTGGCGATCCGCGCCTTTGAGGCGATGCCGTGCAGCAGGTCCAGAACCTGCCAGTAGCTCAGGCCACCGGGCGCTGCGCCGATCACACCCGGCATGACAGATGGATCGAGCCCGTCGCAATCGAAGGCGATCAGCACATCGGCGCCTGGCGGGACAAGGTCGAGAACCGGCGAGATGCCGTGGCGATGCACGGTGGCGGCGGAGATCAGGGATGCACCCGCATGGCGCGCATCGGCGACGTCCCGTGGGCGCGCGGAGCCCACGCCGCGCTGGCCGACCTGGATGATGCGGGACACGTGTTCCATTTCCGCCGCGCGCCGCATTGTGCTGGACAGACCGAAACGCTCGCCGCCGACCTCGTCACGCCAGTCGATATGCGCGTCGATCTGCACGATCGTGTACCGGCCGCGGCCGGCGAACGCCTCGAACAGGGGGATCTGTACAGAATCGTCGCCGCCCAACACGACCGGGACCGCATGGCGGTCGAGGGTCGTCGCGATGGCGTCTCGTATACGGGCGCGATTGCCGGGCGCATCGGTCTCCGTGCAGGGCAGGTTGCCGCAATCGACGGCGTGTATGTGGGTTTCACCCAGCAACGGGCCGTCGAGATCGAAGTCGTGATGCGCCAGCGTTTTCGCGTAGGCTGCCATGGTGGCGCGGATGGTTTCGGGAGCGGCTGTACAATAGGCGCCGACGCTGGGATAGGGCGTGGCGCAGGGAATGCCGAGCAGCGCGATCCCGCCGTTCAGTGCTTTCAGGTCGGTGCAGGCGGGAAGTCCCATGAAAGTGGTGACGTCGCCGGCGCCGTACATCTGGCCGATGGAGGGCGGTTGGCTCATGAGCAGGCTTCGACCTCGACCTGGTTGGTGTTGTAGGTGGTTGCACCACAGGGCGCGGCGCGGTCCGCCGTCAGCACGTTGGCGCAGCCTTGCGTATCGGTGCCGGTTGCATCGGGAATGAACCAGGCGCCTTCCTTGATCGAGACCACGCCGGGCGCGATCCGTTCGGTGACCTGCGCCGGCAGGATGGTGGCGCCGCGGTCGTTGAACACGCGCACGCGCTGGCCCTCGGCGATGCCGCGCGCTTTGGCATCCGCGGGGTTGATCCAGACGGTATCGGGATCGACGCGCGCCAGCGCGGGTTGATTGCCGTGAATCGAATGGGTACGGGCGCGCGATTTCGGCGTGCACAGGCTGAGCGGATAAGTGCTCCCCTGTTGGGGAACCCAAGTCGGGATGGGCGGAATGCGGCCGAGGCCGTAGGGATCGGGATTGGCGGCGATCGCCATGGAGTAGATCTCGATCATGCCGGACGGGGTGGACAATTTGTGCCGCTCGGGGTCGCGAATTTCGCGCGCGAACGCCACCGCGTCCGACGGAGCGGGAAAGCGGGCGACGCCGTTGGTTGCGAACGCTTCGAAATCGTCCACGGCGTCGGACGTGAGCTCGCGCAGCCATTCGGTTTCGGTTCTGTCGTTGTAACTCTGGATGCCGACGCGACACGCGAGATCGGCGAAGATGTCGATATCGTTGCGGCATTCGTACATCGGGGCGATCGCCTGGCGCATGAAGATGGCGTAGTGGCCGGCGCCGGCCCAGGGCGTATGGACATCGTTCCGTTCCCAGAAGGTAGTCGCCGGAAAGACGATATCGGCGTGGCGCGCAGTGGGCGTGAGGAAGTGGTCCTGGGCGACGAAGAACTCGATCCCGTCGAGGGCTGCGATCATCTTGTTGACGTTCGGGCACTGGTTGAACAAATCGCCGCCCGAGGCGTAGATCATTTTGATGTCGGCCGGGTAGCCGCCGCCCTTGCCGCGGGCGAGCAGGTCGGCGAGCAGCGGGGAAGCGACGCGCGCATCGATCGGGTTCTTGCCGGTGGGCAGGCTGCGGATGCCGGCGCGGCCGGTGGCGCCGTTGCTGGCACCGGAATTGCCGCCGGGAATGCCGACATTGCCGGTGATTGCCGCGAGCGCATAGGCAGCGCGGTGGAATTGCTCGCCGTGCGCGGTGCGGCCGGGCGCGTAGCCGGCCTGCAGCGCAGCGGGCCTGGCGGTGGCGAAGTCGATGGCGAGACGGCGGATCGTCTCGGCGGGAATGCCGGTGATCGCTGCTGCCCAGTCGGGAGTTTTTGGGATGCCGTCCGTTTCGCCAAGCAGATAGGCGCTATAGGAGGCCCCGCGCGGTGCGTCGGGCGGCAAATGGTCTTCATCGAAACCGAGTACGTGGCGGTCGGTATAGATTTGGTCGTGCAGGTTCTCGGTGACGATGACCCAGGCCATGGCGAGCAGCGCCGCGGTGTCGGTGGAGGGGCGAATGAAGATATGCTCGTCGGCGAGCGAGCGGCTGGTCAGTGTGCGCCGTGGATCGACGCAGATGATCCGCGTGCCCTGTTGTTTGGCGTGCTTCAGGTATTGCAGCGTCCCGGTGCCGAAAGTGCCGTCGCCGGGGCTCCAGCCCCACATAAGGATGAGTTTGGAGTTGGCGAAGTCGGTGGGCTCGCGGCCGGCGGTCTTGTAATCGACCTTGGCGCCATAGGTTGTATGTATGGCGAAGATTTCGGCCTCGGCCGAGAGGTTGGACCACAGGTCGGTGCAGCCGCCGAACATATAGAGGAAGCGCTGCGCCGCCACGCGGCCATGCAGCATCGACTGGCTGCCGGTACGTGACGCGTCGAGGATCGCGGCGTTGCCATAAGTGGCGCGGATGCGGAGCATCTCGGTGGCGACGTGGTCGAGTGCTTCGTCCCAGGAGATGCGTTCGTAATTGCCGGAGCCGCGCGGCCCGGTGCGGCGGAGCGGGTGTTGCAGGCGGTCGGGGTGGTAGGTGCGCTCGATCTGGCCGACACCGCGGGCGCAGGCGGGCAGGGGCGGATGCTGCGGGTTCCAGCGCCGCTGGTCGGTGGAGATGTGGACGATGCGGTCGTTCACGACATGTGCGTTCACCACGCAGCGGCCGCCGCAGTTATGGCCGCAGGTGCTGGTGACGACGATTTCGCCCGGGCGTGCGGCTGGGCGGGGTGATTCGTAGAGGGTTGCTTCCAGGGGCATGGGCGGCATCAGGCCCGATCGGCGGGACGAAGGCAATTGTGGACGCTTCGGTGCGGCACGAATTGTCGCTCGTAAAGTTATGCTCGAGACGAACGGAGCAAGTCCGCCGCCTTCTCACCGATCATGATCGCCGCTGCGTTGGTGTTGCCCGAAACCACGGTCGGCATCACCGATGCGTCCGCCACACGCAACCCGCTGACGCCGCGGACGCGCAGCTCGGGATCCACCACCGCCGCGGTGTCGATGCTCATGCGGCAAGTGCTGGTCGGATGAAACGTCGTGCCGCCATTGGCGCGCGCGTAGTCCAGCAGCTCGGCATCGGACTGCACGGCGGGGCCCGGTTGGTACTCGGCTTCGATCAAGCGCTGCAACGGCGGGGCGGCCATCAGGCGCCGGCCGATCCGCAGCCCGGCGAGAAGCGCCTGCCGGTCGGTCTCGGTTGCCAGATAGTTCGGATGGATCGCCGGCGCGGCTGAGGGATCGGCGCTTTTCAGGCGGATCTCACCACGGCTCTCGGGCCGAAGCTGCCAAGACCCGAGCTGGAACCCCGACCAGAGATGTAGGCCGTCCTGCGGCCGGTCGTAACTGAAGCTGGAAACCGAGAGTTTCACATCCGGGCTTGCCAGCTCCGGGCGGGTGCGCGCGAAGAGCGCGGCCTCCGCGGCGATCACCGCCAGCGGACCACGCCGCCGCAGATAGTAATCGAGGCCGGCGCGCAACTTGCGCGAATGGCTCCGCAACGCGTCGTTGACGGTGACCGGCAGGCGGCATTTCAACTTGAAGCCGGCCGCGTAGTGGTCCTGCAGACCTTGTCCGACACCGGGCACGTCCGCCACGACAGCGATGCCGAATTCCGCCAGATGACCCGGCGGCCCCACGCCGGACAGCAACAGCAACTGCGGCGAGTGGATCGCGCCGCCGCACAGGATCACCTCGCGCGCGGCCTTCGCAACGCGCGGTGTGCCGTGCTCGCGGAACGCCACGCCGGTGGCGCGGCGGCCATCGAACAGGATGCGCTCGGCGAGCGCGCCGGTGACCACGCGCAAATTCGCCCGCCGCAGCGCCGGCCGCAGATAGCCGACGGCAGTCGAGCACCGCCGGCCACGCCGCGTCGTGGTCTGGTGATAGCCGACGCCGTCCTGGCGCGCGCCGTTGAAATCGTCGTTGCGGCGGAAACCTTCCGCTTCGGCTGCGGCGATGAAGGCATCGCAGATGGGATTGCGCTGCGCCACGTCGGAAACGCAGAGCGGGCCGCCCCGGCCGTGCCATTCATCGGCGAAACGCGTGTTGTGCTCCGAGCGGCGGAAATAGGGCAGCACGTCGTCATACGACCAGCCGGTGCAGCCCATCTGCCGCCACAGGTCGAAGTCCTCCGCCTGGCCGCGGATATACACCATACCGTTGATGGAGGACGACCCGCCGAGCACTTTGCCGCGCGGCCAGTAGATTCGCCGGCCGGCCGCGCCCGGATCGGGCTCGGTCTCGTAGCACCAGTTGACGGACGGGTCGGTGAAGGTCCTGCCGAAGCCGAGCGGAATGTGGATCCAGCGGTTGGTATCGCGGCCGCCCGCTTCCAACAGTACCACACGGCAGGACGGGTCTTCGGTCAGCCGCGCCGCCAGCGCGCAGCCCGCCGAGCCGGCGCCGACGATGACGAAATCGGCTTCGATCGAATCGCTTTCCACGCGGACCCCTCCCCCAGCCCCTCCCGCAAGGGGTGTCCAACCGGCGACATGGGTAACAGAATAGACCGGCGACATGGGTAACACTTTTCATCCGTCATCGAACCAGATCGGCTTGCGGTTGTTGTTGGCCCTGTGGGGTTGTGGGCAACGCGCGTGCGTTGTCCACAAATCCACAGGCTACCCGACGGCGGCGGCGCCGCGGCTGGCGCAAGCGGCCCTTCGCGTCCAGCAAACCGAGCTCGATCGGGCCATACATCACCCGCCATTCGCCGTCGGCGATCGGGTGCAGCCCGACCGGTTCGCCGATCAACGGCTCGCCCAGGAACACCCGCTCGCCACGCCACTTGATCTCGCCGTTCGAGCGCACCTGGCGCACCAGCTCAACGCCAGGATACTCCGGCGAACACAGCTTGCCGGTGTAGGCGCGCGGGCTCGGCTGATAATGCCGCGCCGGCACTTGCTGGCCCAGCGCCTCGTGCGGCCGCTCCGCATTGTAACAGCGGCGGAACACCGCGAAGCTGCGGGCCTGCGCCCGCAAGCTCGCCGCCGGCGGGCTTGCCGTCTCCTGCTGCAGCGTCAGGTGCATCCGCTCGTGCCGACCGTTCTGCTGCGGCGAGCCTGGATCGATCCGATCCGGCCGCACCGAAAGCTTGATCAGCCACACCGATAACCGGCTCAAGCCGCCGGCGCCGCGTCCGGCAAACGGCGAGCCGTTGTCGCTGCGCAGCGCCATCGGCAGGCCATACTCGCGGAACGCCGCCGCCAGGATCGCCTGCACCGTCGCGGTATCGGTCCGCCGCACCGCCTGGCAGCGCAACAGATAGCGGCTCCAACTGTCCAACAACGTGAACGGCTCGCAGCGCGCGCCGTCGGCGGTGCGAAACCAGCCCTTGAAATCGGCCGTCCACACCGCGTTCGGACCCTCGCAGCCGGCAAACGGCGCGCTGCGCGGCGGCACCCGCTCGCGCCGGCGCCGCGGCACCGTCAGGCCCGCTTCGTCGAACAACACACCCAAAGTGCTGGCCGCCGGCCACACCACCTGCGGATCGCGCGCCGAAAGCCACGCCCGCAGCTTGCGCGGCCCCCAGCTCGGGTGCTCCCGCCGCGCCGCTACCGCTGCCTCGGCGATCGACCCCGTCACCTGCCGCGGAGAGTGATGCGGCGCCCGGCTGCGGTCGCACAGCCCGGCAAAACCCTCGTTCTCATACCGCTCTATCCACTTGTAACCGGTCTTGCGGCTAACGCCATAGCGCTGGCACAGCTCCGAAATCGAAAGCCCGTCCTCCTGCCAGCTCACAATCAGCGACATCCGCTCGTCCATGGGTCCGGTCCTCTGCCACGGCATGGGTCACCTCCATGCCAACCAGTAAACCTGTTACCCATGTCGTCGGGCCAAACTGTCACCTATGTCCCCGGTTCGGACCGGGGAGGGGGCGCCGAGTTGTCAACGCAGCGGGGAGAAGGACGCCGGAATTACCAGCATGTTCTCCTGCTTCACCATGTTTCCGGGCGGCGAGCCTTTGGGCGGCCACACGCCGCTGCTGACTGCCTCGGCGCGGATGCGCGCGCGCTCGGCGGCATCCTTATACGCCCAGATATGCACCCATTTGTTGAGGCCGCCGATCTCCGAATACCAGCAGGCTACCAGCGGGGAGAGCTTGACCCGTTCGCCTATAGCCGCGCTCCAGCGTTCGATCTGCCCCGGGATTGCGCCGGGCGCCAGTGTGTAGCTGCGAATCTCGTAGATGCCGCCGAGCTGACGCGGCTCGAGCGGCGGGGAGAACGGCGCCGGAATGTAGATTTCGCTTTGCAGGGACAGGCAGAACTCGCCGATCTTCGGCGGCCAGTTGCCGGTCTTCGCCGCCTCGCCGCGGATGCGCGTGCGTTCGTCGAGTGACTCATACGCCCAGACATGGATGACGCGGTTCAGCGGCCCGACCTCGGTGTGCCAGAACGCCGCGAGGGGGGAAAACTTCGTGCGCACCGGCAGGGCTTCGCCGAAGCGCTTTTCCACTTCCGGCACGCTACCTGGCTTCACGTCGTAGCTGCGCATCTCCACGATCATCGGCTTTCCTCCCTCGTGACCTGGGCGACGCTAAGGCGCGGGATCGGGCAGTCAAGCGTGAAGCAGAACGCGGGCGGCGGTTGCACCGCGCCGGGAAGCGGGGCACACCGCGCCCATGCGCAGGCTTGGCGTTCACGGCATCGCGCTGATCTCCGCGCTCGCCGCGGGGCTGGCGCTCGGCGTGGCGTTGGCGTCGGAGCGTTGGGGCGGCCTGGTGCCCTGTGCGCTGTGCTTGTTGGAGCGCTGGCCGTACCGCGTTGCAATCGTGCTTAGCCTGCTCGCGTTGCTGCTACCGCGCCGGCCGGCGCGTTTCGTGCTGGGGCTGGTCGTGCTGACGATGCTGGCCGGGGCCGGGCTGGGCGCACTGCATGTCGGTGTGGAGCAGGGGCTGTGGCCGAGCCCGCTGCCGGAATGCGCCGCGCCGCGCATCACCGGCGGCAGCATCGCCGATCGGCTCGCCGCCCTGCCGGCGCGCCCGTCGAAACCATGCGATGCGCCGACGTTCCTGATCCCCGGCCTGCCGCTCTCGATGGCGGCGATGAACCTGATCTATGCGTTGGTTTTTGCTGTGGTCCTGACCGTTGCGCTGGCGCGCGAGGCCCGCCGGCCGGGATGGCGCCGGGAGAGAGGCATATGAGAAACAGCGAAGAAATCTGGTCCTTGGTTGAAGCGAAGCGCGAGGACTGCTTCCGCCTCGCCGATTTCATCTGGGACACGCCGGAGCTGAACTACCAGGAAGCGCGGTCAAGCGAGGCCCATGCGGCGCTGCTGGATCGGCAGGGATTCCGGGTGACGCGCCACGCCGGCGGACTGCCCACCGCCGTCACCGGCGAGGCGGGGTTGGGCGGCCCGGTCATCGCCATCCTGGGCGAGTTCGATGCCCTGCCGGGGTTGAGCCAACAGGCGGGCCTGGCCGAACAGCAGCCGGTCGAGTTGGGCGGCAACGGCCATGGTTGCGGCCACAACCTGCTCGGCTCGGCCTCGCTGCTCGCGGCGATCGGTGTGAAAGATTATCTAGAGGATCACGGGATCGCCGGTCGCGTCCGCTATTACGGCTGCCCTGCCGAGGAGGGTGGGTCGGCCAAGGGGTTCATGGTCCGCAGCGGACTGTTCGACGATGTGGACGTGGCGATCTCCTGGCATCCCGCGCCGTTCACCGGCGTGAACAATCCGATTTCTCTCGCCTGCAACGAGATCGATTTTCACTTCACCGGCCGGGCGGCTCATGCGGCGGCCTCGCCGCATCTCGGGCGCAGCGCGCTGGACGCCGTCGAACTGATGAATGTCGGCGTCAACTATATGCGCGAGCACATGCCATCGACCGCGCGTATCCATTATGCGCTGATCGATGCCGGCGGCATCGCGCCCAATGTGGTGCAGGCGAGCGCGACCGTGCGCTATTTGGTCCGCGCACGCGAACTGCCCGAGTTGCACCGGCTGATCGCGCGCGTCCGCAAGGTTGCCGAAGGCGCGGCGCTGATGACCGAGACCTCCGTCCGCGGGCAGATCATCAGCGGCGACGCCAACCTGGTCGGCAACACGCCGCTGGAGGCGCTGATGCACAGCCATATCGAACGGCTCGGGCCGCCGCCCTTTGACGATGCCGACCGTGCCTTCGCCGCCGCCATCCAGGGGACGCTGAGCGAGGAAGACATCGCCACCGCGTTTGCGCGCTTCGGGCTGACGCCGCGCAGCGGGGTGGCGCTTTGCGACACGATATTTCCGCCTGAAAGCGGCGACGGCACGCTGGTCGGTTCGACCGATGTCGGCACCGTCAGTTGGGTGGTGCCGACCGTGCAGATGCGGGGTGCGACCTATGCCATCGGGACGCCGGGCCATTCCTGGCAGCTCGTTGCCCAGGGGAAGGCGCCGGCCGCGCATAAAGGGCTGGAGCACGCCGCGAAGGCGATGGCGGCAACCGCTGTCGAGCTGCTCTGCCAACCCGAGCTGATCGAGCGCGCCAAGGCGGACCACGCGGAGCGTCTGGCGGGCCGGCCGTTCATAAATCCGATACCGGATGATGTTGAGCCGCCGATCGCGTGACGGGAAGGAGGCAGCGATGACGGTGGACGAGTTGGCAGCCGCGGTGGACCGCGCGCGGCTAATGGAGCACATGGAAGTCTTCGCGAAACGGGTGAAACTATCCGGCACGGCGCCGGAGCTGGAGAGCTTCCGCTACCTCGAATCCTGCATGGCGGAATTCGGGTTCCGCACCACACTGCTCTCGCACGATGCCTTTATCAGCTTGCCCGGACGCGCCCGTGTGGAGGTCGATGGCCGGGCGCTGCCGTGCATCACACACTCCATGTCGCGCGCGACCGGCGCTGGCGGGATCACGGCCGAACTTTGCTATGTCGGCGAGGGTGAGGATGGCGATTTCGCCCGCCGCGAGGTTGCCGGACGGGTTGTGCTGATCGACGGCATCGCCATGGACGAGGTGGCCTACCGCGCCTCCCGCGCCGGTGCTGTCGGGCAGATCCATATCAGCCCGAACGAGCATGTGTACGAGATGTGCGTTTCCCCTGTATGGGGAAGCCCATCCCAGCACAGCAGGGTGCATCTCCCGGCAACGGTGGTCTGTTCGATTGCCGCGGAAGAGGGCGCGGCATTGCGGGCGCGCTGTCTTGCTGGTGAGTTTTTCACGGTTGCACTGGAAACCGAGGTCGATACCGGCTGGCGCAAGACGCCGATTCTCGTCGCCGATCTCGACAGCGTGGATGCCGAAGCGCCGTTCATCCTGTTCTCCGGCCATCACGACACCTGGCACTATGGCGTGATGGACAATGGCGGCGCCAACGCCACCATGCTGGAGGTTTCCCGCCTTCTTGCCGGGGAGCAGGCGAGGTTGCGGCGGGGCCTGCGCGTGTGCTTCTGGTCCGGCCACTCGCACGGGCGCTATTCCGGTTCCGCTTGGTACGCCGATGAATACTTCGCCGAACTGGATCGGCGTTGCGCGGCGCATGTGAATGTCGATTCAACGGGCGGCGCCGGCGCGACGGTGCTGACCCGCTCCGGCACGGTGGATGAGCTGAAGGGGCTGGCCTTCGCGGAAATCGCCGCCGTCACCGGCCAGCAGCATGAAGGACGGCGGCAGGGCCGCAACGCGGACCAGTCTTTCTGGGGCATCGGCATTCCGTCCATGTTCGGCAGCCTGAGCCATCAGCCGCCGGGTCCGCACAAGATGCCGACCGCCCTCGGCTGGTGGTGGCACACGCCGCACGACCTAATCGAGCATATCGATCCGGACAATCTCGTGCGCGACACGCGCATCGCGCTGCGAGTTGTCGCACGGCTGCTGACGGAGCGGGTGCTGCCGCTGGACTACGCCGTTTATGCCGAAGCGCTGGAACGGGAGCTGCGCGATCTGGCGGAGGCCCTGGGGCCGCGCATGGACATCGGCGGGCTGCAAAGCGCTGCTGCGGCGCTGCGGGTCAATGCGCAGCATCTGGCGCGGTCGGCTGCCGATGCGGACGAGCCGGCGGCGCGGCTGCTGGACCAGGTGCTGCTGCAGGCCTCCCGTGCGCTGGTGCCAATCAATTATACCAGTGGAAACCGGTTTCATCCCGACCTGGCGTTGTCGCAGGGTGCCTGGCCGGCCCTGGACGGATTGCGTGAGCTGGCGCGGCTTCCGCGTGAGTCGGCGGAGACTCCGTTCTACGCGGTTCATGCGCGGCGGACGCGGAACCTGGTGGCGCATGCCCTGGCCGCGGCGAATAAGGCGCTGAGTTTCGGAGGGGACACGTCATGTTGAGACGTGGACTCGCTGGCTGGCTGCTGCTTGCCGCCGTCATGGCGTTCTGCGGCACGGCGTCGGCCAAGGACTGGTCCACGGTTCGAATCGGTGTGGAAGGCGCGTTTCCGCCCTGGAACATGATGACGCCGGACGGCAAGCTGGCCGGCTTCGATATTGACCTTGCCAACGATCTCTGTCGGCGCGCGCAGGTGAAATGCGAGCTGATCGCCGGCGAGTGGTCGAGCCTGGTGCCGGGGCTGCTTGCCGGAAAGTTCGACCTTTTGTTGACGCTCGGCATCAACGAGGCGCGCAAGAAGATCGTTGATTTCACTGTTCCTTATGCGAGCGGCGTCGCGACGTTCATCATCGCGAAGAACGGGCCGATCGGGCAGATGCCGATGACCGGGCAGCGACTGAACCTGAATGATAAGGCGGTCGCCGATCCTGTCATGGCAAAGATCGGCGAGATGCTGAAGGGCAAGACGGTCGGTGTGGTGCAATCGACCAGCCAGGAGCAGTTGATCCGTACGTATTTCGGCAATGAGGTGACGATCCGTACTTACAAGAGCTCGCCGGAACGGGATCTGGATATTTTGGCAGGGCGGATCGATGCCGGATTCGACAGTGGCGTGTATGCGACCGCGATGCTGGCCAAGCCGGGCAACAGCGATCTGGAGATGACCGGGCCGTTGATGAAGGGGGCGATGCTGGCGACGGAAGTCGCTCTGGGGATGCGTAAGAACGAGCCGGAGCTGAAGGCGATCTTCGACAAGGCGATCCGCGAGGCGGCGGCTGATGGGACGATACGGCGGCTGTCGGAGAAGTGGAGCAAGCTGGACCTTACACCGACGCTACCGCCTGCGGGTAATCAGTGACGCTGCGCGAGACCGGGCGGAGTCTCCTGATCACGGATGCCGGTGGATCGGATCGATCCAATGCACCGAGTCGGGTTTCTCGACCGGCTCGATATCGAGATTGACCACAACCGCTTCGTTGTCGCTGCGGACCAACACGCATTCGAGCGGCTCGTCGGTGCTCGCGTTGATCTCCTGGTGGGGAACGTAGGGCGGCACGAAGATGAAGTCGCCGGGTTCCGCCTCGGCGACGAACTCCAGCCGCTCACCCCAGCGCATGCGGGCGTGGCCGCGAAGCACGTAAATCACGCTCTCCAACGCGCCGTGATGATGAGCGCCGGTCTTCGCGTCGGGTTCGATGGTAACGGTACCGGCCCAGATCTTCTGCGCTCCTACACGCGCGGCATTGATCGCCGCGGCTCGGCTCATCCCCGGGGTCTGCGCGGTGTTCGGGTCGAGCTGATGTGCCTTGATGACGCGCACGCCGTTGTGGCGCCAGTCGGGGTGTGCCTGGGGCGCGTCGTTAGCCATGATCAAGCCTTCCTTGCTGTGCCGGATGTGCATGTAGGGCGCAACGCCGCCGAATAAAGGCAGGCCTCAGCGCGCCGGCCGATACCCATCCGTCAGCGTCTGCAGGAAAGCGATAATGTCGCGTTCGTCCTGCGCGGTCATGGCCGGCTTGTCGCCGGGCTTGCGGTCGAAGGGCGGATCGGTGGTGTCGATATTGGCGCGATAGCGTAGCGGGATGTCATTGGCTTTTTCCGCCGTTCCATCAGGGGCGTGCGGATAGATCCTGCCCGGGTCGATGTCGCGGAAATCGTAGAAATCCATCACCTGCTGCAGCGAATGGAACACGCCGTTGTGGAAGAACACGTGGCGCGTCGCCACGTTGCGCAAGGTCGGCGTCGCGAACATGCCGCAGAACTGCGCTTCGCCGGCGATGTCGGTGCGCAGCGGTCCGCAGATGCCAAGGTCGAAATAGGCAGGATCGTGATTGGCGGCCAGCGCCATGTTGCGCGGGGCGGCGAGTGCTTCGGTACTGATGGTCGGTGAATTGCGGCGGCATTCCGTCCGGCGTCGGCTGGTCGAGATGGCAGCCGCCGCAATCGGCCTTTGCCGGATCTTTGAACAACAGATAGCCGCGCAGCTCGGCGGGAGTGAGAGGCGCTTTGCCCTCCAGCCAATAGTCGAACTTGCTCGTATAGGGATGAAAACTCGGATCCTCGATCTGATAGCGCGCCACCGCGAACAGGGCTTCGGCAACGGCGAAGCGCGGATTGTTGAACACGCCCGGCCCGAACAACTGCACGAGACGCGTGGCGTAGGGCGCGTGCCGCAGCTTCGCCGCCACAGTCTCGATGGTGCCGCCGTCCATTTCCAATGGGTTCAAGAGCGGGAATATCGCCTGGTCCTGCAACGTATCGGCGCGGCCGTCCCAGAACAGGCCGCCTTGCGGCACGATGTTGGCCGCAGTCTGTGCCGTGTCCTGCGCGGTCTTCTGTGTCCGGGCCGCGGTTTGCCCAGCCGCGGCAAGCTGCACGAGGCTGACGCTCTCATTCTCCTCGTCATCGGGACCGATGCTGAAATTGGGTTGCCGCTCGAGGTACATCAGCGACGGCACGGCGCGTAGGCCCTGGCGTGCCAAGGTCGGGCCGCCATTCATGGCAGGCAGATCGCCCGGCGGACCATAGGCATTCGCCGGGCTGTGGCAGGTGGCGCAGGAGAGCCGGCCGGATGACGACAGGCTGGGGTCGAAGAACAGCAGCCGGCCGAGCTGCGCTATAGCGGAGAGAGGCGCGGCGGCGGGGCGAACAAGATGCGCCGGAAACGGGTTTTCCCCGCGCGCGAGGTGGAAGGTCTCGACCGGGTGCGCGATCCAGGCGCGCAACGGGAACGGTGTTGCCGCCGCTATGCCGATCACGGCGGCGGCCAGTGCGGCGCACAGTCCGGCGGCAACGGTGCGCCATGCTCGCAACGGGATCAGGGCGAGGCAGGTGGCACGGAGAGCGGGGTACCATTGATCGGATCGAGATAGAGTGGCGGCGTGTTGCCGGCACCGGTGAAATCGAACATGTCGGCGATCAGTTTCGCATCGGCATCGAAAGAGCCTCCGCCGAGCCGCGCTCCATGAAGCCAGTTATCTTCGATGAAGCGGACCACCGAAGCCTGGGAAATCTGATCATGGCTGACATAGTTGATCTTCGCCCAGGGCGAAACGACCAGAAACGGAATCCGCGTGCCCGGGCCGCAACGGCCGTTCACTGGCTTGCCCTGCGCGCCGGGCAGCGGCGTGCCGTGGCCGCACTGGCCGGGTCCGTCAAGCTGGTCTGCCTGCGCATCGGAAGACGGGTTTGTCGTCCGAGCGAAAGCATGATCGTACCAGCCGTCGGAATCGTCCCAGGCAATAATGATGGCCGTGTTCTTCCAATCCGGCTGCTGCTCGATAAAGTTGACCACGGTCGCCGTGCCGGTCTGTTCATCCAGCGGATCGGAATAGCCGGCGTGACCGTCCTGATAGGCGGGCAGCTTGACAAACGACACCGACGGAAAGTTCCAGCCTTCACCGCGTCGTAAAAGTCCTGCAGGTCGTATTCATGGTTGGCCGGATCGGCCGTTGTGCCATCATGCTCGAACGTGTAGCCGATGGCTGCCAGCGAACTCGGGCGCGCATGCGTCGGATTGGCCGTGGAGGCGTAGTACTGGAACCAGTTGTGGTGCGGGATGTAGTCCCGGATCTTGGCATGGACTACTGTTGAATAGGTACTGCGGCCACAGCCCGTGGTGCCGTTCGCGTTCGTTATCTGCAGATTGAACCCGCCCATAAAGCCACCCCAGGCGATCCTGCCGGCATTGAGCAGGTCGCCGATATTCTTGCCGCTCAGCATTGCCTGGTCTTTCGGCACCGAGCAGGCGTCATAGCCTGGGTCCACGTCGTTGATCATCGTGAAGCCGCCCTGGCCATCGTCGATGTAATACGAATAGGCCGACAGGGTGAACGGCTTCTTCGTGGTGGCGACGATCCGCATGCCGTTTGTCTGACCGGAGACCACCTCGAGCGCGCCGGGCGTGGAGGGACCGTAGGCATCCGCGAACGTGTTATCATCCATGGCGAAGTGCTGCGCATAATTCCACAATGCGGTAACGGTATTGCCGTCGAAATAGCCCATCACCTGTCCCTTGGTGCCGAACGCGCCGACGCCGCCGGGCGTGCCTTTGCCGGTGTATTTCGGAAACAGGTCGGCCTTGCCGCCGTTATAGGCCTGCTGTTCCGCCGTATAGGCGTGGTTCTGGTCGGCGGTATTGGCTTGCGTGCGATCGAGCCGGAATGGCTCGGCTGCGTCGCTGCCATTCTCCTCGTTGGTGAAGTTGGGATCGTTGGTGAGCAGATGCGACGTGACGAGATTGTTGACTGCCGGGGTGTTGGGGGCGGCGGTAAATTTCGGCTCGCCCGGCGGGTTCGTCGCATTCGGATAGGTGGCGAAGTAATGGTCGAATGAGACGTTCTCGTTGAAGATCACGACCAGATGCTTGATGGGCGTGGCAGTCGCGGCGGAATCGGCGGGGTTCGGACCGCCCGGGTCGGCGGGCGCCACGGCCTCATCGGCCGCCGTGGCCGGGCCGACGGCAGCGGCCATCGCGCCGGCAAGTGCGGCGATGCGTAAGGCTTTACGATTGATCATCACTCCCCCGAGTTTGCTTGGCGGTGAGCCCACTTATGGCACCAAGCCGGTCCTGCGTATGACTCAATTGTGACGCTGGCCTGGGGTGTGGTCGGCTTAGCGGAAGCTTTGCACCAGGCTGCCGGCGACCAGGCGCCAGCCGTCCACCAGCACGAAGAAGATCAGCTTGAACGGCAGCGAGACCATGCTGGGCGGCAGCATCATCATGCCCAGGCTCATGAGCACGCTCGCGACCACCATGTCGATCACCAGGAACGGCAGGAACAGCAGAAAGCCGATTTCGAAGGCCCGGCGCAGCTCGCCCACCATGAAGGCGGGGATCAGCGCCCGCCACGGTGCCTGGTCGGGGCCTGCGGGGATCGGCAGATGCGCGAGGTCGAGAAACAGACGCAGATCCTCGGGCCGGAGATTTGCCGTCATGAAGCGATGGAACGGCTCAGCGGCGAGCTGCAGCCCCTGCATGTCCGCTACCTTGCCCTGCATCATGGGCAGCAGGCCGGAGGTCCAGGCCTGATCCAGCACCGGCTGCATGACGAAGAAAGTGAGGAACAGGGCCAGCCCGATCAGCACCATGTTGGGCGGCGTGCCTTGGGTGCTGAGCGCACTGCGCAGCAGCGACAGGACGATTACGATGCGAGTGAACGCGGTCACCATCACCAACAGGCTGGGGGCCAGCGACAGCACTGTGATCAGGGCCGTGATCTGCACGAGGCGGCTCGTCGCGCCCGCCTGTCCCGCGGCGCCGAGGTCGATGTTCACCGACTGCGCCCAGGCGGCGACCGGGAGCAGCATTACCGGCAAGACCAACAGCAGGGCGACGCGTGCGCGAGTCATGCCGCCGGGGGATCGGCTGAGGGTGGCTCGATCCAGCCGACGACCACGTCCTGGCCCGGGCCGGTGAGCAGCAGCACCTGCCGGTCGGCGCAGCGGATCAATGAGAGTCGGCGGCGCGGGTCGAGCGCGATAGCGTCCTGCACCGCAAGCAACCGGCCGTTCCCGGCAGGGCGCGGGGCGAGGCCAGCCAGCCGAACCATCCGGGCGGCGACCCAGACGAGCCCGAGAACCGCGGCGAGCGCGGCGATGGCGGTGAGGGTGGAAACCGAACTCGACAGCATGGCGCGGCCTTTTGCCGGGCGATCGACTGGGAGAGGCTCAGTCCGCCGGCGGCGGCTGACCGAGCGCGAGTGCAAGTGAATTGAGCTCGCTCCGGAGTAGGATCAGTTCGGTCCGGAGTTCGCGACCTTCGTTGGGCGGCAGGTCGAGCGCCTTGGCGCAGAGCAGGCCGACCTTATCGTCCAATCCGGCGAGATCGACGGTGCGGCCGGAGGTCGTGAAGGCGCGCGCCAGCGCGGTGGTGCGCGCCAATGAGGTGGCGTAAGTCCGTGCCGCCGCGAACGGATCGTGCGGGAAGGAGGACGATTCCTCCAGTCCGGCGACATGGTCGCGGAACGGCGCAAAGGGCTCGGGTCGCATGCAAGCAGTAGAGCCGAGGCGCCTTACCGAACCGTTTCCAACGCGCGATTAACCCATCATTCAGTCCGCTTCGGCAGTTTGTCGCGCATGGACCCGACCGACCTCGCGTTGTTCGATCTCGCCGATCGGCGGCTCGGCTGGCTGGACCGACGCCAACAGGTTCTGGCCGAAAACATCGCCAATGCCGATACGCCCGGCAGGGCGGCGCGCGATCTGCCGTCTTTCGCGGCCAGCCTGAAGACGGCGATGCGGCCGGGAATGGTGAAAACCGCTGCGGCCCATATGGCCGGAACCGCGGATGACCTGCTGGCGGAAACCGAGCCGCGGCCCAGCGAGCGCGCGCCGGACGGCAACGCCGTATCGGTGGACGAGCAGTTGACCAAGGTGGCGGATACGGAAACCGCGCAGTCTTTAGTGACCGGCATCTATAAAACATACATGACGATGTTCAGCTTGGCGCTTGGCCATAGCACGTCGTAATTGCGGGGCAGGGATGGAGCTTAACAAGGCGCTGAGCATTTCCGCCGCCGGGATGGCGACGCAGACCACGCGGTTGCGGGTGATCGCGGAGAACCTCGCCAACCAGGATACGACAGGTTCATCGCCCGGGGCGGATGCGTATCGCCGCAAGACGGTGACGTTCGAGGATCGGATGGACCGGACGCTGGGCGCCGATACGGTTGATGTAAAGGAGATCGGCCAGGACATGAGCGAGTTTCCGACGCACTACGATCCCACCAATCCGGCCGCCAATGCGCAGGGGTACGTCAAGCTGCCGAATGTCAACAGCTTCGTCGAGATGATGGACATGCGGGATGCGGAGCGGACATATCAGGCGAATCTGTCGGTAATGCAGGCGACGCGCAGCATGCTGACCCGCGCGATTGATCTTTTGAAATGATACCAGCGGCCCTTTCCGTTGACCGCGCCGACCCAGCCGGGTCGCTGGTCTCAGAGTCTTGGTTTCGCGCGCGGCCGCCCCACCAACCTGGTATGACAGCGCGCTCCGCATGATCGGTGTTCCCGGCATCAACCCGGCCGCGGTTGCCGAGGCGTACAGCCGCACCGACCAAGGCACTCAAGGCACCACGGATGGCGCAACCGATTTCGGCGCCGTCCTGCAACGCGCGATCGGCGGCGCGATCGAAACCGGCCAGGACGCCGAAACCAAAGCAACCGAGGCGATTGCTGGCGGCGGTAGCCTGACCGAGGTCGTCACCGCGCTCTCGCGCGCCGAACTGGCGCTGCAATCAGCGACGGCGATCCGCGATCGCGTGGTGCAGGCCTATCAGGACATCATGAAGATGCCGATCTGATGGAAGGGCCATGACCAGCGCGGACATTGCCACCCTGCTCCGCGACAGCATGCTGGTGGCCCTGAAGCTCAGCGGCCCGCCTTTGCTCGTGGGCCTCGTGGTGGGTGCGGCGGTGTCGATCTTGCAGGCCATAACCCAGGTGCACGAAGCCACCCTCGCCTTCATTCCGAAAGCCATTGCACTTGGCGCCACGCTGGCGTTTCTCGCGCCCTTCATGATGCAAACTCTCGCTGCCTACGCGCATCTGTTATTCGATCGGATCATCGCGATCGGCATTTCGTGACCGATCAGGCGGCGCTGCTCGCCGCATTGCCGGCCTGGGCTTTCGTCTTCGTGCTGGTGCTGGCGCGCGTCAGTGCGGCGGTGATGCTGCTGCCAGGCCTGGGCGAGGCGGATCCGCCCGCCATGGTGCGCGCGGGCCTCGCGGTGGCGTTGACTTTGCTGCTCGTACCGGTAATCGCGCCTCTGGTACCGGCGACGCCGGCCGGCTGGCCCTCAGCTGCGGCGATGGTCGCCGCCGAGGTGCTGACCGGGCTCTGGCTCGGCTGGCTCGCCCGCATGCTCGTGCTGGCCTTGCCGCTGGCGGGGCAGTTCCTGTCCTACATGCTGGGTCTGTTCGAACGTACTGCAAACCGATCCGGCGTTCGGTGCGCAGATGACGGCGCTCGGCCGGATGTTCTCCTTGGCCGCGCCGGTGCTCGTGCTCTCCTCGGGGCTATACGCGCTGCCGGTCTCGGCGCTTGCCGGCAGCTTCCGGCTGATTGCTCCGGGCGCGCTGCTGCCAGCGCCTGATGGCACCGAGACTGCTGTGCGTGCCGCCGCCGAGGCGTTCGCGCTGGCCTTGCGCCTCGCCGCCCCGCTGGTCGCCGCCAGCATCATCTGGCATGTGGCGACCGGGCTGCTGACACGCCTCATTCCGCGCGTGCAGGTGTACTTCCTTGCGCTGCCAGGGCAGATACTGGGCGGCCTGCTGCTGCTGGCCGTGCTCTCCGCCGCTCTCCTCGGGGCTTGGCGCGAAGCGGTGGAGGCGGGGTTCGCGGCGCTGCCGGGGCTGCGCTGACCGGCGATGGCTGAGGGTCCCGGCGGCGATCGCACGGAAGCCGCTACTCCGCGGCGCTTGCAGCGGGCGCGCGAGGCCGGACAGGCGCCTGTATCGCGCGAATTGCCGGTGCTCGCCGCGCTTGGCGCGGGTGGACTTGTCCTGGCCTGGTCGGGGCCGGGGCTGATTTCCGGCTTGGCCCATCAGCTTGCCAGCCTGCTCCAGCAGCCCGATCGGTCCGATGGGGAGGCACTCCAGCTAGCCGGCCTTGCCGGGCTGCATGCGGCCCTCCCGCTGATGCTGGCGCCCTTGTTGGCGGGTGCCGCGGCTGTGTTCCTGCAGACCGGGTTCCTGATCAGCGCCGCCCCGCTGGCGCCGGACCTGCAGCGGATCAACCCGGCCAGGGGCCTCGCGCGGCTGTTCAGCCGTGACAGCATCATCGAGGCCGGCAAGTCGCTCGCCAAGCTGGCGGCAGTTGCGATTGTGCTGTGGCATGCGCTCGCCGCCGATATCGGGACGCTCGGGGCGTTGTCGCTTACGGATTTGCGCCTGCTGCCCGCAAGGGCTGCGGCCGGCGCGCTGCACGTGGTGTGGGCCGTGCTTGGGGTCCAGGCAGCGATCACCACGCTCGACGTGTTATGGACACGGCTGCGGCACGCCGACAGCTTGCGCATGACGCGTCAGGACGTCCGCGACGAACAAAAGGAAACCGAGGGCGATCCGAAGATCAAAGCCAGGATCCGGCGAATCCGCCAAGGGCGGGCGCGCCGGCGCATGATGGCCGCGGTGCCGAAAGCGACCGTCGTCGTCACTAACCCGACGCACTACGCTGTCGCGCTGGCCTATGATCGGGCCAGCAACGCGGCGCCCCGGCTGGTGGCGAAGGGAGTGGACTCGATGGCGGAGCGCATTCGCGAGGTGGCGAAGCATCATGCGGTGCCGATCGTGGCCAACCCGCCCTTGGCGCGCGCGCTCTATCCGCTGGAACTGGACACCGACATCCCGCCCGAGCACTACAAAGCGGTGGCGGAGATCATCGCCTATGTCTGGCGGCTGCGTGGCCGTGCGGCGATATCTGGGGTGCGGTGAGCGGATCGGCCAAATCAGCTCGGCTCGACACCGTCGGGGCGCGGGCGGCCGGCCTCGCACACGATTTCAATAACCTGCTGGCCGAGATCACGGCTTTGGCCGATGCCGCGCTTTCATGCCAGCCGAGCGATGGGGACGTTCGGGCGGAGTTGCGCCGAATCCGGCTCGCCGCCGAACACGGCGGCGCTATGGTCCGCCGGCTGTTGTCCACCGATGCTCCGCCGCCCAAATTGGTGCGGATGCGGCTTGATTCGGCGGTGGCGGCGAGCGTGCCCGGTCTTCGCCGGCTTGCCGGGCCGTCGGTGAGGGTCGAGGTGGCACTCGAAAGCGGCGATCGACAGGTGCTGCTCGATCTCGACGATCTACACGGGGCGCTGCGCAATTTGACCGTCAACGCTCGTGACGCCATGCCTCGTGGCGGCGAACTCAGGTTGCGCACGCGCCCGGTCGTGCTGACAAAGCCGTTGCGAGCGCAACCGGCGCCGGTACCGGCGGGGCCTTACGTGATGATCGAACTGCGCGACACCGGCACTGGCATCCCGGCCGCATTGCTGAGACGGGTCTGCGAGCCCTTCTTTACCACGAAGGGCAAGACACGCGGCAGCGGACTGGGCGTGCCGGCCGCGCGAGAGACGGCGCTGCGTCACGCCGGGGCGCTCACGATCGCCAGCCGGCAAGGGCAGGGGACCATGGTCCGGTTCTATCTGCCCTCCTGCGATGAAGTTCCGGCCGTCAAGCTTGCCTCACAACCGAAGACCGAGAGAATGCCTGGTATCCTGTTAGTGGAGGACGAGCCGGCGCTCCGGCGATTGCAGACGCGGCTGCTGACCGGGGGTGGCTGGCACGTAACGGCGGCGGCGGATGCGAAAGCCGCTCTCGATAGTCTGCGCTCGGCTCCGGCCGATCCTCCCGCTTTGTTGGTCTGCGACGTAGCGCTTCCCGGCCTCGACGGTCCGGCGGTGGTTCGCGCCGCGCGGCGTCTCTGTCCCGGGCTGCCTGCAATCCTCATGTCCGGCCACACGGAATCCCTCCGGCCATCGGACCTGCGTGACGTCGTGTGGCTGGCCAAGCCGTTCCGTGCTGCGGCTTTGCTCGAGCTGGCGGCGCGGCTTGCGGCGGCGCGACTCGATGTATGAATTTGGGGCATGAATTTGCTGGCCGAATTGGGCTGGTTCCGGCAATGTTCTCCTTCTGGGGAACAGGCAGGATACGAATGGTTAAGACTGTATCTACCGGATGGCGAGGCGAAGTTGCCATGATGTTCGCTTGCGGGTCCGCAAAAGGTCTGCAATCATAGCGCGAGTTTATCGCCGTCCATTGAACGATGGGTTGTAAAGCTCGCAGCACCGAGTCACAGAGAGAAGGACTTTCCAGGATGGAAAAGAACAAGGCGCTCGATGCCGCGATGGCGCAGATCGAGCGGGCGTTCGGCAAAGGCTCGATCATGCGCATGGGTGCCCGCGGCGGCGATGAGCAGATCGAGGTCATTCCCTCGGGCTCGCTCGGGCTGGATCTCGCCCTCGGCATCGGCGGCCTGCCACGAGGACGCATCGTCGAGATCTACGGCCCCGAAAGCTCGGGCAAGACCACGCTCGCCTTGCATGCGATCGCCGAGGCACAAAGGCGTGGCGGCACCTGCGCCTTCATCGACGCGGAGCATGCGCTCGATCCGATATATGCGCGCAAGCTGGGTGTCGATGTCGATAACCTGCTGATCAGCCAGCCTGACGCCGGCGAGCAGGCGCTGGAGATCGCCGATACGCTGGTTCGGTCGGGGGCGATCGACGTGCTGGTGGTGGACAGCGTCGCCGCTCTGGTGCCGCGGGCCGAGCTGGAAGGCGAGATGGGCGACAGCCACATGGGGCTGCATGCGCGGCTCATGAGCCAGGCGCTGCGCAAGATCACCGGCAGCGTGTCGCGCTCCAACACCATGCTGATCTTCCTCAATCAGATACGCATGAAGATCGGCGTCATGTTCGGTAACCCGGAGACCACCACGGGCGGCAACGCCCTGAAGTTCTACGCCTCGATCCGCATGGAGATCCGCCGTATCGGACAGATCAAGGAGCGTGAGGAGACGGTGGGGAACCAGACCCGCGTCAAGGTGGTAAAGAACAAGCTTGCTCCGCCGTTCCGGCAGGTGGAGTTTGACATCATGTACGGCGAAGGCATCAGCAAGGTGGGCGAATTGCTCGATCTGGGCGCGAAGGCCGGGGTGGTGGAGAAATCCGGCGCATGGTTCAGCTACGACAGCCAGCGGATCGGGCAGGGGCGGGAGAACGCCAAGCAGTTCCTGCGCGACCACAAGGACGTGGCGGAAGCGATCGAGCGCAAGGTCCGCGAGCAGTCGGGCGTAGTGGCCAACGCCATGCTAGCCGCGGACGAGGCCGAGGAGGCCGAGGCGGCTGAGTAGGCGCGCACCGGTCCCGCTGCCACTGCAAGACGCCGACCATGCGCTGATCGCAGCGGCCAACGACGTGCTGGCGCGGCATTACCGGCCGTTCTGGCACACCGTAGCGGCGGCGGTGCGCGGGCGCGACGGGCGCATCTGGACCGGCATCCATCTGGGCGCCAATGTCGGCCGCTTGTCCATCTGCGCCGAGCCCATCGCGCTCGGCCGCGCCTTGCTCGAAGGCGATGGTACGGTGGACACGGTGGTTGCGGTACGCCACCCCAAGCCGGACGAGACCAATCGGGAGATGGCGGTAGTATCGCCGTGCGGCGCCTGTCGCGAGCTGATCCTCGATCACTGGCCGGAGGCGCTGGTGATCCTCAACGAGCCTTCGGGATTGGTGAGATTATCGGTGCGCGAGCTGTTGCGTTCGCCCTACCCGCGCGGACAAGTATCATTCAAGACTTTTTGACTTCACCTTCGCGCGCATAATCTCACGCCAATGTCAGCGGTGTTGCCGGTAAAGAAACCTTCCGGCTCCGCATTGCTGCCCCAATCTGTCCCTTCATCAGGAACGCGGAAACTGCACGTTTCCGGGTTGGTTTCACCCATCGAGTTTTGAAGGAGACGAAGATGCCTGCTCGACATCTCACCGGCTCGTTCCCCGCGTTCGCGATCGCCGGCGCCTGCCTGATGCTGGCCGGAGGTGCCGTCGCCCAGACCGTGGTCGTGGCGCCGACCGCACCGCCGCCGCCGCAGGTCGAGACGCCGCCGCCGCCGCCCGCGCCTGTCGATGTGTGGACGCCCGGGCATTGGAGCTGGAACGGCGCCAACTGGGACTGGACGCCGGGCCAATATATGTCGCGTCCCGCCCCGAGCGCGGCCTGGGTTCCCGGCCACTGGGAAGCGGGTACGGGCGGCTATGTGTGGGTGGCTGGTCACTGGGCCGGCTGACCCGGCGTCGTCACCCCCGGGGGAAAATCATATGATCCGCACGCATCACGCGGTGTTCGTGCTGCCGTTGGCGCTGGCGCTTGGCGCCTGCGTCAACGAGGCGCCGCCGCCGCAGAGTTCTACCGTGTACGTCACGCCGCCGACACAGGCGCGGGTGGCGACTGTCATGACGGCGCCCTCGCCGCCGCCGCCGCCGGAATCCGAGTTGGTGCCGCCGCCCCCGCCTGGAAGCGGTCCGGTCGTCTGGCAGCCGGGCCACTGGGCCTATACCGGGGTGCCCGCCAGTCCGTGGAGCTGGATCACCGGCCGTTACGTGTCGCCGCCGCCGGGCGGGACTACCTGGGTGCCGGGCCAGTGGCAGGAGACGAGCGCGGGTACGTGGGTATGGGTGGCCGGCCACTGGGCGTAGGGCCTCTCACTCGCCCGCTCCACGGCGACCTCTCCCGCGCAGCGGGAGAGGTGCAGGTGGGTATCACCGGGCGAGGCTGGCGTCTCTCATTGCTGCGAGGGCCTGATCGACGTCGGCGGGGCTGACGTCGAGATGCAGGCAGGCGCGGCCTCGGTAGGGGCCCGAGGTCGAGATAAGGACGCCTTGCGTCCGCAGGCGTGCGGCGAAGGCGTCAGCGGCGAGACCAGTGCCGGAGGTATCGAAAAAAACCAGATTGGTTTCAGGTGTTTCTGTCTTGAGACCGGGGATGCGGGCGATGCCGTCGGCCAGCCGCCGGGCGTTGGCGTGGTCATTGGCCAAGCGCCCGATGTTGTGGTCCAGCGCATAGAGACAAGCGGCGGCGCAGATGCCACCCTGGCGCAGCGCGCCTCCGAGCCGCTGCTTCCAGCGCCACGCCGTACCGATGAACTCTTTGGAGCCGCACAATACAGCGCCGAGTGGCGCGCCCAGCCCCTTGGTAAAATCGAGCCAGACACTGTCGTAGCCGTTCGCCAGTTCGGCCGCCGGGACGCTGAGCGCGACCGCGGCGTTGAGCAGCCGCGCGCCGTCCATATGCGTCGCCAGCCCATGTGCGTGCGCACAGTCGGCCACGGCGCGCAGCGCCGCTGCCGGCCAGCAGGACCCGCCACCGCGGTTGGCGGTCTGCTCCACCGCGACGAGGCGCTGCGGCGGCGAGTAGCGGCTGGGATGGTTGAGCGCTGCCTTCAAGGCGGCGACGCTGAACTGTCCGTGCGGCCCGGGCAGGCCGTGCACCCGGACGCGGGTGATGGCGCTCTGCGCGCCGGCTTCACTGGACAGGATATGGGCGGTTTCATGCGCCAGTATTTCGTCGGCGGGCCGGCAATGCGTGGCAATGGCGATCTGGTTGCACATGGTACCGGTGGGCAGGAACATCGCCGTCTGCTTGCCGAGCAGCGCCGCCACGCGGTCGCACAGGGCCCAGATCGTTGGGTCGGAGCCGACCTGCTCGTCGCCGACCTCGGCTTCCATCATTGCGGCTTTCATCGCGGCTGACGGTTTGGTTTGCGTATCGGACGACAGGTTGACGCGGACCGGGATCGAGGCGTTGAACCGTGCCGGTTCATAACTCATGATCATCGCTCCGTCGCGACGCGGAGCCCGGTGCGCAGGCGCTCCATCGCCCGCGTCATCACCGGCTCCGATTGGGCGAAGCAAAGCCGCAAATGACCCTCCCCGGCATCGCCGAATGCCACCCCAGGCGCGACTGCCACACGATGGTCCACGACGAGCCGTTTCGCCAGCCCGAGGCTGTCGGTGACGCCGTCAACGCCGAGGAACGCGTAGAAGGCGCCGACCGGAGCGCTATATCGCACGCCGTTCAGCCCGGCCAGCGCTTCGCCGGCGAGTTCGCGGCCGCGCTCGCAATGGGCGCGGAAAGCAGCGACAGTATCGGTGTCGCGCACTGCGGCCAGCCCGGCATATTGGATAAACGGCGCCACGCCGGAGTGCATCACTTCCACCAGTTCGGAGACGGTATCTCGCGTGCCTTCCGGCACGACCAGCCAGCCGAGACGCCATCCGGTCATGACCCAGGTCTTGGAGAAACTGTTGCAGACGATCACGCGGTCGTTCGGCTCGGCGATGTCGAGCAGCGACGGCGCCGTTTCGGCTCCGCCATAGACGAGACGCGAATACACCTCGTCCGAGATCAGCCAGACGCCGTGACGGCGGCACAGGTCCAGAATGGCGGCCAGCTCCGCCTGTGTCGCGGTCCAGCCGGTGGGGTTGTTGGGCGAGTTCAGGATGAAAACGCGGGCACCGTCGAGCGCGGTGTCGAGCCGGTCCAGGTCGAGGCGAAACTCGCCTTCGGGCAGTTGGGTGAGCGGGAACTCCACAAGCTCCGCGCCGCGCAGCCGGGCGGCGTTGCCGACATTCGGCCAGGCGGGGCTGTGGATGACGACGCGCTGGCCCGGCCGGACGGTCGCGGCCAGAGCGACGGCGACCGCGGCCATGCCGGAGGCGGTGATCTGGACGCGCTGCTCGGACACGGGTCGGGCGTGCAAGCGGGTCAGATAGTCGGCGAGCGTGTGGCGCAGTTCCGGAAGCCCGCGCACATCGGGATATCGCGTGTGGCCGGCCTGCAGTGCCGTGCCGGCGGCTTCTCGCGCCGAGTGCGGACTGGGCTGGTCGGATTCACCGAAACAGAGAAAATCCACGTCCGGTGTCGCGAAAGCGAGCCGGCCCACCTCGACGATGCGGGAGCCGGGAATGCCGATGAGGTCCATGTCGAACATCTAGGCCAGGCCGGACGTTCTTGCGAGCCGCGCATGATTGGCGCGCGCGGGCGGTGACCACGCTTACCGATGAGTGCCGCCTAGCCTTGGGACAATCGCCGACTCACAGCGGCGAGTCCCGCGAGCGGAAGCAGCAGGAGAGCGGCGGTGCCGGGTTCGGGGACCGGATCAGCAGCCGCGGCAATGGCGGGCGGGGTGCAATAGCCCTCGACCGCGCAGGCCGCCTCGGCGAGCAGGAAGTGGCCCCGCGCGGTCGGGTGCAAAGTGTCCCAGAAGAGATAGCTGTCCGGCGACGCGCACTCCGTGCCTTGGCCGGTGTAGTTGCCGTTCCAGCAAGGGTCCGTGACGTCGGTGAAGCCGTAAGCGCCGGGGTCGTTCACGGCGCTGTCGAGCAGATCGAACGAGTCCAGGTACCGGATGGAAAGCCCGGAAGCAGACAAACCGGCGAGCCCGCTGACGAGTGCCTGGTTGTAATCCTCCGCGAGCCCAGTCGCCTGCGCCATGATGGCGCTTCCTTCCGAGCGGACCAGTGGTGTCGTGCCCAGGTCGGGCACGCCCACGACGAGGAAGTTTCTGGCTCCCTGGCTCGCCAGGGAGGTGACCAGGCCGAGCTCATTGTTTACCGCCTGGCTGACGACATAAGGCGGCGGGGTGCCGATCGGGGTCGGCTGAATGCCCGCGCCAATGTCGCTGAACAACAAATCGTCGGCGCCGAACCAGAGCGTGTAGAGTGCGCGCGAAGGTGCAAAGAACGGATGCCCGACGCGGAACAAGCTGAGCTGTGTCGGCAAGTCGCCGAAATTCGCTGCATGCACGGAAGTGTTCCCGGTCTGGGCGCCGGCGATCGCGAAATCCGTGTTGCCGAACAGATTGGCGATCGCCGGCTTGGGCTTGGGGATTCCGAGCAGGGTGGCAAGGTCTTCGACCCAGAGCGGACCGTTGCTGAACCGCCCGCCCGCGTAGGGGGGCCGCGGTTCATAACCGCCTGTCGCCCAATAAACATTGCCCACGTCCGAGAGGCTGTCTCCGAAATCAATCAGTTCGCTGAAGGGAGCGGCAGTGGCGGCCGGTCCGTTCAGAGCAGCGATGATCAGTGCAGCCGAAACAGTCCACCCCTTGGCCATCCCCGCGGCTCCTGTCGGTTTTACGGAGTGGCACTCTAGCATTTCGCCATTCCGACGAAACGTGCGCGTCATTCACACTTTCCGACGAGCCCGCCTCAAAGCGATCACGCTCGGATGCTGGCGCCGGGCTTGTTCCACCCGACCCCGAGTGCCCGCTCTTGAGCAGCCGGGTAATGCGGCGGACAATCCGCCCGAGAAGGAGAAGCCGATGCCGGAAAGCCCTGTCGATCGCAGCCTACGGGCGGAGACCCGCCTGCCGCTGAGCGGCCTGACGGTGCTCGATCTGACGCTGGCGCGTGCCGGCCCGACCTGCGTACGACATCTGGCGGACTGGGGCGCCGACGTGATCCGCATCGAGCCGCCGCCGACGGGCGGGGAGGACATCGCCGGCAACCGCCACGGTTTCGACTTTCAGAACTTGCATCGCAACAAGCGGGCGATCCAGCTCAATCTGAAGGACCCCGCCGGGCACGAGGCGTTCATGCGGCTCGCGCGCACTGCCGACGTGGTGGTGGAGAATATGCGCGCGCAGGTGAAGCACCGGCTGAAAGTAGCCTATGAGGATGTGCGTGCGGTCAATCCGCGCATTGTTTATGGCAGCATCAGCGGGTTCGGACAGGACGGGCCTTATGGGCATCGCGCTGGCGTCGATCAGATCGCGCAGGGGATGGGTGGGCTGATGTCGATCACCGGCCTGCCCGGCCAAGGCCCGGTGCGGGTCGGCATCCCGATCGACGACCTGACCGCGGGCAACCTGCTGGCGCTCGGGATCATGATGGCGCTGTTCGACCGCGAGCGCACCGGCGTTGGTCGCTGGGTCACCACCAGCCTGTTGGAAGCGCAGATCTTCATGCTCGACTTCCAGGCCGCACGTTGGCTGATCGCCGGCGAGGTGCCGAAACAGGCGGGGAACGACCACCCGACCGGGATCCCCACCGGCGTGTTCCCGACCAGCGACGGCCATATCAACATCGCGGCCAGCTCCGGGAGACTGTGGGAGCGATTCTGCGAGACGATCGGCCGGCCGGACTGGAAAGAGCACGAGACGTGGAAGACGCAGAAGGGCCGCAGCGCTGATCGCGCCGCGATCAATGCCGCCATCGGCGAGATCACCCGCACCAAGCCGGCGGATCACTGGATCGAGTTGTTTGAGGCCAACGGCATTCCCTGCGGGCCGATCTACTCGATCGACCAGGTTTTCGCCGACCCGCAGGTTAAGCATCTGCGCATGGCGACGCCGATGACGAGCCCGGTGATCGGCGATGCGGAAGTGGTGGCCTCGGCGATCAACATTTCCGGGTTCTCCAAGGAGGTGCGCATCCCCACGCCGGAAGCGGGCTCCAGCACCAAGGAAGTTTTGCACTCGGTCGGCTACAGCGATGACGAGATCGCTGTCATGCGCCGCAAGGGAGTCGTGTGAGATGGACACGGTGATGGCCGGCGGGGCGAGCCGGGAATACGCCGGCGGCAAAATGCTGGCGACGGCGGATGACGGCGTCGGGCTGGTGACGTTCAATCAGCCTGAGAAGCGCAATGCCATGTCGATCGAGATGTGGGGCGGGCTGGGCGAAATCCTCGACGAGTTCCGCGAAGACCCGGCGATTCGCGTGGTGATCATGACGGGCGCCGGCAACAAGGCTTTCGTGTCCGGCGCCGATATCAGCCAGTTCGAGAAGAACCGCGCCAACGCGGACGCGCAGCGCGAATACGACCGCCTGACCAGCGCCGGGCGCGACAAGCTGGCGAGCTTCCCCAAGCCGGTCATCGCCCGCATCCGCGGCTTCTGCTTGGGCGGCGGGCTGGCGATAGCAATGCAGGCGGACCTGCGCATTGCGGCGGTGGACAGCCAATTCGGCATTCCGGCAGCGCGGCTTTCCATCGCTTACGGTTTCGACGGGCTGAAGAAGCTCGTGCAACTGGTCGGACCGGCTCATGCGCGCATGATCCTTTACACCGCAAATCGCATCGATGCGCGCGAGGCGGAACGCATCGGGCTGATCAACCGCGCGGTGGAAGACGAAGAGCTGAACGACACGGTGCTGGAGATCGCCCGCACGATCGCCGACAACGCGCCGCTTTCGGTCGCGGCGTCCAAGTTGACGATCAACGAGGTGCTTAAGGACCCGGAGGAGCGCGACATGGAAGCGGTGCGGCGCGCCGGGGCCGTTTGCTTCGACAGCGAGGACTACCGCGAGGGTCGCACGGCCTTCATGGAAAAGCGCCGGCCGCGCTTCCAGGGGCGCTGACCGGGCGCATCTGCTACTTGATGGCGCCGGCGGTCAGGCCTTTGACGATATAGCGCTCCAGGAACACGCCAATAAGCACCAGCGGAGCGATCGCCGCAGTCGAGAGCGCGGCCATCGACCACCAGTCGATTCCTTGTGAACCAGTTTGGCTCGCCAGCATCACGGGCAGGGTCTTCGCGTCGGTGCTGGTGAGCAGCGAGGCGAAGAAATACTCGTTCCAGCAAAGAATGACGGAGAGGATGAAGGCAGCTGTCATGCCCGGCAAGGCGATCGGCAGCACGACCCGCAGGAATGCACCCCAGGCGCCGGCGCCATCGACATAGGCTGCCTGTTCGAGTTCGAACGGGATGGCGATGAACTGGTCGCGCATGATCCAGATGACGATCGGCAGCACCATGAGTACATAGACCATGATCAGGCCGATCTTGGTGTCGAGCAGCACAAGCTCCTTGTAGAGAATGAGGAACGGCAGCGCCAAGACCACCGGCGGCAGGATGAGCTGTGACAGGAAGAAGAACGAAATATCCTTGTTACGCCAGGGACCAAATCTGTATTCAAATCGGGCAAGTCCATACCCGGCGAGAGAGCCAAGAGCGACAGCACCGAGCGCGGCGCCGACCGAGGCGATGATGCTGTTGCCGAAGCGCGCCAGGAACTCGTCGCGCGACGGCCAGCTCATGGTGATGGTCTCCGGCGACAGCCCGAGCGCGCGCCAGCCGCGCCATCGGGGCGCGAAGTCGAGCCACGGCACCAGATGTCCCTGGGTGACATCGACCGCCACTTTGAAGGAGGTGGTGACCGTCCAGTAGATGGGAAACAGCGACACGAACGCCCAGAACAACAGCGCGGCATAGATCAGCGTCCGGCCAGTGGTGTGCCGGAGGCGACGCGTGATCCTGCGGGCCGGCTTCAACTGAACCGCCGCAGCCAACGGGTGGCCACGGCGAGCAGGATGCTGACGAAGATGATGATCAGAATGAGGTAGAACTCGGCGAGCAGGGTGCCGTAGCCGACGCTCGAGCGGTCGCGGTACACCCTATAGACGAAGCTGGAAACTGTGTCCGTCGCACCACCAGGGCCGCCCGCCGTGACATTGATGACGATGTCGGCGAGCTTCAGTTCAAAGATGATGCGCAGGATCACCGCGGTGATGCTGATGGGCAGCATCAGGGGAAACGTCACCCTCCAGAATGTCTGCCAAGGCGTGGCGCCATCCACCCTGGCCGCTTCGGATACCTCGTGCGGCAGGGCTTGCAGGCCGGCGAGCAGCAGGACCATCATGAAGGGTATCCAGACCCAGGCGTCCATCGCCACGATGCTGGCGCGCGCCACCCAGGGCGAGGCAAAGAAAGCCGGGCTCTGCCAGCCGAGGAAACGGGCGAGCGATGCCGCCGGGCCGAACCGGTATTCCATGATCGATTTGCCGATCATCCAGCTCACGGCGACCGGGCTGAGCATGAACGGCAGCAGGAAGACGACACGAAAGAATTTGCGCGCGCGGATCTCGGCATTCAGCAGCAGCGCCAGCCCGAAGGCGATGGTGTACTGGCCCGGGACCGACAGCACGTACCAGACCATATTGGTGAGCGCGTTCCAGTAGAATGCGTCGTGAAACATCGTTGCGAAGTTGCCGACGACGTTGTAGTGCACGCCGGTGAGAGAGCTGAGGTTCCAGTCGGTGGCGGCGATGTAGAGGCCGAAGATGGTGGGGAAGATCACCATCGCGACGGTGAACAGCAGCGCCGGCAACAGAAACAGGGCGTGGTGGCCGCGTTCACCGCGGATCAGCACCAGGCCGGTGCCGAGGGCGATGGCCCAGAACAGATAGACGCAGGCTACGGGCTGCCAGTCCGCGAAACCGAAGCTGATCGTCCCGAGGTTTTTCAGGATTTGCATGCTGCACAACGCGGCCAGCAGCAGAGAGGCAAAGGCGATGAGCGCGCGGCCGGTGGCGGCGCGCGGCCGGGCGCGTGGAGTGGAAAAGACGGTCGGTTTGGCGACGGATCCGGCTGTCATTTCGTGTGTTGATCGCTGCAAGAGGCTCCGGCCGGCGGATTGCGCCGCCAGCCGGAGCGGCCGGATATCGGCGCGGAGCCGCGGCTACAAGCCAAGCGACTCCTTGTAGAGCGCGATCTGCTTGTCGCGGCCGATCTTGTCGGTGAGCTTCTCCCAGGCTGCGGCAATGTTGTCCGCGCCCTGCTGCGCGCTGATGTTGCGGGCGAACACCTTGGTGAGCTCGTCCTCGGCGACGCTGTAGTACTGGAAGATGCCGGGAATTCGCGGCTCAATGGTGTAATTCGGATGGTTATAGGAGTTCTTCTGCGAGTTGAGATACGACGTGATGTAGGCTTTGTCGTAGCCGGCAGCGAGCCATTCGTCGATATTGAAATGGCTCTGCCGGTGCACCTGGAACCCGGACGGGTACATCACCGTCCACAACGACAGGTCCTTGCCGCCGAGATGGGCGGCGGCACTCCAGGCCGCTTTCTGCTTCTTGCTGTCGTTATCGACGCGCGCCATCACATAAATGCCCCAGCCGAGATAGGCCATGTTCGGCGCGAAGTTCGGGCCACTCGCGGGCTTTTCCCATTTCCCTGTCTTGCGGTTGTAGATCTCGTCCGAACCGGGAAGGATATCGAAGCCGATCACCTTGCCGACGACGGAACTGTCGGAGGTATTGGCCATCTGCCCGACATCGCCCCACCAGGAGAGCAATGAGCCGGTGCCGGCAAGGAACTGTTGGAAGGCGGTGGTGCCGGGATCGGCATTGAGCTGGTCGGCCGGCTCGTACGGCAGCGAGTCCACGACGTCCTGAATGGCGCGCACCCAGCCCGGATTGTTCACCAGCGGCTTCATCGTGTCGGGCTCGAACAGCCACACCTTGTCGCCGGGCATTTTGATGTAGGCGGTGGCGCGGTCCTCGACGAAATAGAAGCAGAAGCCGCCCCAGGGTTTCGGCGCGTCGAGATAGCCATAGACGGGCTTGCCCTTGAAGGTCTTGCCCTTGAGGAACTTCGTAACCTCGTTGACCTTCTGCCAGGTTCGCGGTTGGCCCCATTCGCCGGCGTGGCCTTCGTCCTTCCAGGCCTTGGCGAGTTCGGGATCGGAAAACACGTCGGTCCGGTAGTTGATGGTGTGGCAATCACCGTCGATGGTGACGCGGTAGCGCTTGCCGCCCCAGGTGCCGACGGGCGGCTTCAGGTAGTTCACCAGGTCGTCCACGTCGATCTGCTTCGCCACCCAGTCCGGCATCGGCGAGGCGAGGCCCTTGCCACAGACATCGCCTTCGAACGGAGCGCCCATTTCCAGCACGTCGAAATCGACAGTGCCGGTGGCGATCGCCTGTTGCAGACGCGGATTGTAATCGGCCTGGGCGAGATCGATCCAGGTGATGCGGGCGCCCGTATAGGCCTCCCATGGCTTCAGGAAGCCGCGGAACAGGAAGTCATGAAGGTTCTGATTATTGAGCCCCATGAAGGTGAGTTCGACTCCCTTGAACTCCCCGGGCTGCACGTTTGCCTTGGTGGGGCCGAGACACATCTCGCCGACCTTCTGCCACTCGGCGTCGCCCGGCGTGCCGTTGCCCACGCCGGGATATTTCAGCAGCGCCTTGCGCAGCGACTTGTCGTCCGCTGCCGCGGCGGGTCTGGCAAAACCCGCGCCGCCGAACGCCGCGGCGGCACCGAGGCCGGCCTTCAGCACGTCGCGCCGCCCCGGTCGCGTAGCAGTTGGCAGGCGATCCCGATCTGATGTCATGGTACGGTTCTCCCGGTTGCTTATACTTCGCCGCGTCTCGGCTTGCCGTGACTGGCAAGTGTAAGGGCGCCCGGCACGCCAGTCACGTGCCAAGGAGCAGGGGCGCTGACCGCGCGCATCTGCTGCCCTGCTCCCGCATTGGCCGGCAGCCAACGGCGTGAGTTAATGAGCGTGGGCTAATTGCGGGATTTCGGCATTGAGCGAAAATGCGATCGCCGCCGGCCGACCGGCGGTGGAGACCACCACGTTTGCGATCCTGGTGTCGTTGAGCTTCTGCCATCTGCTCAACGATATGATCCAGTCGCTGGTACCGGCGATCTATCCGATCCTGAAAACGTCCTACGGCCTCGATTTTGGTCAGATCGGGCTGATTACCCTGGCCTTTCAGCTTACTGCGTCACTGCTGCAGCCGCTGGTCGGCCTGGCCGCCGACCGCCGGCCCATGCCCTATTCACTGCCGGTCGCGATGGGGTTCACCCTGATTGGCCTCGCCCTGCTGTCGCGCGCCGGCAGCTTCGGGATGATCCTGATCGCCGCCGCGCTGGTGGGAGTGGGATCCTCGGTCTTCCATCCGGAATCCTCGCGCGTCGCCCGCATGGCCTCGGGGGGCGGCACGGGCTGGCGCAGTCGCTGTTTCAGGTGGGCGGCAATACCGGCTCGGCGCTCGGGCCGTTGCTGGCGGCGTTCATCGTCGTGCCGCGCGGTCAGACGAGCGTCGCCTGGTTCATGGCGGCGGCGTTCGTCGCCATTGTGGTGCTGTCGCAGATCGGGCGCTGGTATCAAGCGAACGATACCGGCTTCCGCGGCCGCCGGCGGGTGCTCGCGCAGGGGCCGATGGGGCTGCCGCGGCGGCGGGTAACGATGGCGCTTGTCGTGCTGGGCCTGTTGATCTTTTCGAAATTTTTCTACACGGCGAGCCTGAACTCGGTACTACACGTTGTATCTCATCAGCAAATTTCATGTATCGACCGAGGCTGCCGAGCTGCGGCTGTTTCTCTTTCTTGGGGCGATGGCGGTCGGCACGTTTGCCGGCGGACCGATCGGGGATCGTTACGGGCGCAAGCTGGTGATCTGGGTCTCCATCCTGGGTGTGTTTCCGTTCACCTTCATGCTGCCGTTCGCCGACCTGTTCTGGACCGGCATCCTGACCGTCGCCATCGGCCTGATCCTGTCATCGGCGTTTTCGGCGATCCTTGTTTATGCGACCGAGCTGGTGCCGGGGAAGGTCGGCATGATCGCCGGGCTGTTCTTTGGGTTCGCGTTCGGCATGGGCGGATTGGGGGCGGCCTTGCTGGGGCAGCTCGCCGATGTGACCAGCATCCAGACGGTCTATCGCGTGTGTGCCTTCCTGCCGCTGATCGGGTTATTGACGGTTTTCCTGCCGAACATCGAGTCGGCGGCCCTCACCCGGTTTGCTTTGCAAACCGACCTCTCCCGCAAGCGGGAGAGGTGATCTCAGGAGCCGCTCGCTTCACCTCTCCGGTTTGCGGGAGAGGTCGGTTCGCGAAGCCAAACCGGGTGAGGGCGCCAGGGCCCGGTCGGCCTCGTCCTCCAGTCGTTTCTCGTTCCGCTTCAGGAAGATGAATCCGGCCACGATGAGCACCAAGGCGATCACGCCGAGCCCGGCGCCGAGCGGGCCGATCATCCGGTGAATCTCCTTGCCGAACACATAGGCGCCGACCCCGTACAGCGTCGCCCATACGATCGCGCCAGCGGCGTTGAAGGTCAGAAAGCGCGGCCAGCTCATGCGATTGGCGCCGGCAAGGAAGGATGCCAGCGCGCGCAGCAGGGCAACGAAGCGGCCGAAGAAGACCACCTTCCCCCCATGCCGCAGGAACAAATACTGGCCGAGCCTGATCCGCCGCTCGTTAAGCCCGATGTAGCGGCCGTATTTGGGGAGGGCGTGGAACCCGATCTCGCGCCCGATCCAGAATCCGACGATGCCGCCGATGATCGCGCCGGCCGCCGCCGCGGCGATCACCAGAGCGATGTTCAGCTCATGCGTGCTGCCGGCGTAGATCGCGGCGGCGAGCAGGGCGGCCTCGCCGGGAAACGGGACACCGAGGCTTTCGATGCCGATTGCGAGCACGATCGCGCCGTAGCCTGCATGCGCGACGAGGTGCGCTTCATGGGGGGACATGGGCAGCTTCTACAGGGTGCACCGGCGGAGACAAAGCCGGCTCGGCTTGCGTGCCGTCCGCCTGGCATCACATGGTCTGTCCAGGCAGCAGAGGTGACCAGCCAGGCATGACCACAAGCCCGATCATCGAGGCCGCCGACCACGCGGCCCGCCACTGGCATTTCGGATCCGAGCAGCGCCTTCGGCGGGGCGGCGACGCCCATCGGGCGATGTTCGCCCGCATGCTGCTGGATACGTTCAATCCGTATAAGCCGGCGGTGATCGAATGGCCGCAGCTCGATGAGGCGGCGCGGCAGCGGCTCATCAACCTGCCAATCTGGGACATTGCCGTGCAGACCGAGGGGCGCGCTCGATTGCGCATCCTGAGCTATGCGCGCGGCATAAAGGACCGGGTGCTGCGCGAGGCCTTTGAACTGATGGGCTTCGAGGAAGGCCGCCACAAGGAGGTGCTGTCGCATCTGGTGCGCGCTTACGGGATCGAGCTGGAACCGGAGCCGGAGTATGTCGAGCCGAAGGACCCGGAGTGGGGCTTCCTGGTCACCGGTTATTCCGAGTGCATCGACAGTTTCTTCGCCTTCGGTCTGTTCGAGCTGGCGCGCCGCTCCGGCTTTTTCCCTGAAGAGCTGGTGGAGACGTTCGAACCGGTGATCCAGGAGGAGGGGCGGCACATCCTGTTCTTCGTGAACTGGCTGGACTGGCACAAGCGCACGATGCCGCTCTGGCGCCGGCCGTGGTTCTTTCTGAAAACAAGGGCGGTTTGGGCTTTCCTGATTCGCGAACGGGTCGGGTTGGCGAAGGATGTCAGCGCGGGGGAGAAGGAGGACGCCAATTTCACCGTGCAGGGCGCGAGCGCGGTGGGCGGTGAGATCAATACTGCCGAATTGATGGATATCTGCCTGCGCGAGAACGACCGGCGGTTGTCGGGTTACGATCCGCGCCTGCTGCGCCCGACCACCGTGCCGAGGCTGGTTCGCTTCGCGCGACGGTTCATGCGCGGTCCACGCCCGGCCGCGGCGTAGATTTTCTGGGTAATGTCATCCGCCCCGACCATAACGCGCTGCAGCTGGGCGAACGGCACCTCCGCGATGATTGCCTATCACGACGAGGAATGGGGTATCCCGCAGCATGACGACCGCGCCCTGTTCGAGCTGTTGACGCTGGAAGGGGCGCAGGCCGGCCTGTCCTGGCGCACGATCCTCGATCGCCGCGAGGAATATCGCCGGGCGTTCCACCTTTTCGACATCGGGCGTGTGGCGGCGATGACCGACGCGGAACTCGCGGAAGTGCTGGCAAAGTCGGGCGTCATCCGCAACCGCTTGAAGGTGTTTTCCGTCCGCGCCAACGCTCGCGCGGCGCTGCTGGCGATCGCGGCGCATGGCAGTCTCGACGCGTATCTGTGGTCCTTTGTCGATGGCGTGCCGATCGTCAACCGGTGGCAGGAGATGTCGCAGGTGCCCGCCCGCACCGACGTGTCCGACCGCATGAGCAAGGCGCTCCGTAAGGCCGGGTTCAGCTTTGTCGGCTCGACCATCTGCTATGCGTTCATGCAGGCGACCGGGATGGCGGACGATCATCTCGCCACGTGTTTTCGTGCGGCTACGGCCCATACAACAGCGACACGTCCCCGCCCCGCCAGGGCACGATGAACGGACGATAGGGCGCGATTGCCGCCGCCAGAACCGATCATGTCGCGCATGGGCCCCGGCGGTGCAGGGCAAGGCATGTCCGGCAGCGTCGCCCCCTTCTCGGCGCGGATCAGCGCGACATCGAAAAAGGGTCACAAGTCATGCGCGTGTGCTTGGCTGGCATCGAGCAGCGGCAGCAGGACGCAGGCGATCGGTGCTGCGTTCAGCTTGCCGACGTCAGAACTTCGCCCGCGCGTAAAGTTTGCGCGCATTGCCTTCGAAGATCTTGTAGCGGTCTTCTTCCGATAGCCAGGCGATCTCCTTCACCATCGGCACCGTGTCGTCGTAACAGCGTCCGGTGGTCGGATCGGTCGCTTTGGCGGTGCCGAACATCTCGCTGGCATACAGGATGTTATCCGCCCCCATCCGCTTGACCAGCAGCTCCATCGAGTTGCGGTCGTAGATCGCCATATCGAAATACAAATGCTTCACCATTTCCTCGAACGGCCGCTTGCGCGCGAGCTCGTGCAGCGCCGAGTGCCGCCGCCACTGGAACGGGATGGCGCCGCCGCCATGCGGGATGATCAGTTTCAGCCGCGGAAAATCCTCGAACACGCGGGAATTGCACAGCTCCACCACGGCGGCGGTGTCCCAGTTCACGTAATGCGAACCGTTCACATGCAGCCCGGGATTCAGCGTCGAGCTGGCATGGATCATCCCCGGCAAGTCGAGCGCCACCATTTTTTCCCACAGCGGATACCACCATTCGGAACCGAGGGAGGGCGTGAACGGCAGCGCTCCGCCCGAAACGTCGGGATTGATGTTGAACCCGACAAACCCCCATTCGGCCACGCAGCGATCGATCTCCTCCAGGCAGTTCCGCGGGCTCACTCCCGGCGTCTGCGGCAACTGCCCCACCGGGGAGAACTGCTCGGGAAACAGCTTGCAGAGGCGTCCGATCAGGTCGTTGTTCACCTCCGTCCAGTAGCGGCTGATCAGCTCGTTGCCGAAATCGTGCCCCATGCCGGAGGCGCGCGGCGAGAACATCAGCCGGTCGATCCCCCGGTCCTTCATCTGCCGGATGTTGCCCTGCAGAGAGGCGACGATCTCGTCGTCACTGATGCCGAGCGAGCCTTTCGCCGGCTTGTTCTGAGATCCCACCTGCCGGCCGCGGTAGGCGTCCAGTTTCGGCGAAGCCTGCGTGTAATGCGCGTGTACATCGATGATCATGCGGTCCTCCCCGCGCTGCGGCGACCCAGTTCCAGGGCCGCGAAAGACGTCACCGGCCCCGGCATCAGCCATCGAAACCCTTTGCCGATCAGCGCCTCCACGTTCTTCGAGTCCACGTGCGGGTGCCCGCACGGCACATTGTAGTGCATGCAGATCGCCAGGATTTCGTCGATCGCCGAGGCGACGGTCGGATGCTCGTATTGCCGCGGATAGCCAAGGTCCTGCGACAGGTCGCCTTCACCGATCAAAACGACGCCGATGCCTGGCACCTGCTCCAGCATCTTCGGCAGGTTGCCGATCGCCCGCTTCTCCTCGCACATGATCACCACCAGGATTTCGCCGGCCGGATCGAGCGGCCAGACATCGGCGCGCTGGTAGTATTCCGCCGGAGTCAGTCCCCAGTAGCGTGCCGCCGCCGTCGGCGCATCGCCGCGCTGGCCGGCCGGCTCGTGACGCGGCGCTTCGCGCGGGCGCGGATATCGGCAGGCCGCGACGGCGTTGCGGGCGTCCTCCACCGTGCTGACATGCGGCCAGACCACGCCATAGACGCCGACATCGAGCACCTGCTTGGCGATCCACTGGCTCTGCTCGCCGCCATTCGGCGGAATGCGCACGAAGGGCGTCACCGCCGGCGCGATGGAGCCGGAGGTGGCGATCTGCCGCCGGTTCAGCATGTATTGCAGGCAGTCGCGCAGCGCCTTTATGTCATATGGGTTGTGCTCCATCTCGAACACCACGCCGTCGCAGGCGGAAGCGGCGAAGGTGATCGCGTTCGAAATCTCCGCGCTGGTGAACGGCGCGAAGGCCGGCTGGCCGGATTCGAGCGCGCGAATAGCGCCGTTCAGGCGCGGGATGTCTTGCATGTCCACCTGCCCATCTCGTTACAGCACAAACAATTCATCCGCGGCGTAGGCGCGCGGCACCATTTCCTGCTCGGCGGCGAAACGCATCAGCGCTTCAATGGCCGGACGGTTGGCCTCCAGACCATACGGCAGCGTATCGCCAACCAGGCTGTCCGGGGGCGGTGCCTCCGCCTGCTTCGCCGCCGCGAACAGAACCATCAGCTCGCCGGCGAGCCAGGGATGCTCGTCCAGCAGCGCGCGCTTCACCGCGATCACGTGGTTCACCGGGTAAATCCCGGTGCGGCGATACCAGTCGGCCGCCGCCGCATCGGCATCCGGGACAACCGTGCGCGTCTCGCCTTCCAGCCCGCGCAGCGCCACGCCGGCATCGATCACCCCGGCGCGCAGCATTGCCGCGAGATCGGCCCCCGCCGGCGCGCGGCTGACCCAGGGAGGATCGCGGGCCTCCGCCACATGCGCGTCCTCCTCGGTGACCCAGGCCGCGCGCGCCGCGTCCACGCCGTATTCGCTGCGCAGGATACCGCGCACCCAGACGCCGGTGGTCTGCGACCAGGCGCGTACGCCGATCCGGCGGCCGGGGAGATCCTCCGGCCCGCGTATCGCGGCGTGTTGCATGCAAACCAGCGCGCCGTGATGGAACCCGCGCATCACCACCACGGACAGGCCGGCGATGGGTTTTTCGAACGCGTGCGCCTGAGCCAGGGTCACGGCCGCCATCTCGCAGAGATCGAACTCCAGCCCGCGCGTCATGCGCCGGAACGCCCGCGTGATCGGCGTCACCTCGATGAAATCGAACGCCACCCGTTCGGAGCTCACGCTGCCGTCGAGCAGCGCCCGCACATGCGAATAAGGCGCGATGGCGGCGCGGAGCCTGAGGGCTGCTGACATGGCGGCTCTCGTTACGGTGACCCGCGCCAGACTGGCACGATGGCGAGCGCCCCGGCAAATTGCGGCGATGGCCTATTACACGAAAGTGCTGCAGCCCGAGGAGACGGTGCGGGACGTCGCCCATCTGCACTGGTCGATCTACTGGCCCTGTGTCTTCTTCCTGCTGATTGCGATCGCCATCGCGGTGGTGGGGGAGTGGGTTGCGGTGCAGGAGCCGCAGCGCACCTATTGCCTTTACGCTGCCGCTGCGATCGCCGCGCTGGGAGTACTGGTGGGTCTGTCCGAATGGATCAGGCGCCGCAGCACGGAGATCGTGGTGACCGACCGGCGCGTAATCTACAAGCGGGGGCTGCTGTCCCGCTACACGGTGGAGATGAACATCACGCGGATCGAGACCGTCGATGTGATCCAGAGCATCGGTGGTCGCATCTTCAACTATGGGACTGTGGTGATCCGCGGCACCGGCACCGGAATCGAGCCGTTGCGCGGGATCGGCGGTCCGGTTCGCCTGCGCAACGCGATCATCGTAGGATAGTTACTTCTCGACCGTGCGTCGCTCGATCGCCAGCAGCGCTTCCAACCCGATCGTCTCATGCACCCGATCCTGCTCGCCGCCGAGCAGCGGATCAGGGCGCCCCGCGCGCAGCGACGCGTAACACTCCCGCAGGGCGCGGTGCATCGCCATCAAGGGCGTCTGCGCATCGACGAAGAGCCGGTAGCCCATGCGATACAGCTCCGGCACCGGAATGCGGGGTGCGGTGCCGCCGAGGAACATGAACATCAGCGGCGGCGGCACCCGCTCGGCGATGTGGCGCAGCTCCTCGGGTTCGCGCGCGGTCAGGAACAGGATATCGGCACCGGCTTCCTTCATGGCCTCACCGCGGCGCAGCGCCTCATCCATGCTGATGTCGCGCACCGCGTTGGTGCGGGCGATGATCAGGAACTCCGGTGATCGCCGTGTCGCTACTGCCTCGCGCACTTTCTCGACCATCAACGGCGCTTCGATCAGGTGCTCGATGCCGACATGGTGGTGCGCCCGCTTCGGCAGGATCTGGTCCTCGATCTCGATCGCGGCGAAGCCGGCGGCTTCCGCCATGCCGATGGTGCGGCGCAGGTGCATCGGATCGCCCCAACCGCAGGCGCCGTCGAGGATCAGCGGCAGCGGGCACGCCGTCCGGATGTCCAACCCCACCTGGCACATCTCGGTCAGCGACAGGTTGGCTTCGGTGAAGCATGTCAGGTAGCCCATCGCGCCGCCGCCCAGATAGAGCGCCGGAAATCCAGCCTGTTCGGCGAGCTTCGCCATCAGCGGGTTGAGCACCAGCGGCGCGAAGACGGGGTCCGGACCGTCGATCAGGGACCGCAAAACTGGCATTCCGGCAGCTCCTCATTGTGCCACAAAAGCCTGACGGGACGCGCCATCCGATGTTGGACGCCACGGTCCCCGATGGCGCATAATCGATCCATAGCGATAACGGGAGGGGGGTAATGACATCGAACAGACTGGCCGCGATGATTGCCGGTGCCGCGCTCAGCGCGATGCTTACGGTCTCGGCGACCGCCAAAACGCTGGTTTATTGCTCGGAAGGGAGCCCCGAAGGTTTCACACCGGCGTTCTACACCTCCGGCACCACGTTCGACGCGACGTCTCGCCAGCTCTACAATCGTTTGGTCGAGTTCAAACGTGGCACCGTCGATCCTGTGCCTGGCCTGGCCGAGTCCTGGGACGTCACCGAAGACGGCCTGATCTACACATTCCATCTGCGCCACAATGTGAAGTTCCATACCACACCCTGGTTCACCCCGACGCGTGATTTCAACGCCGACGATGTGCTGTTCAGCTTCAACCGTCAGTGGAAGCAGGACGATCCGTGGCACAAGGTTTCCGGCGGCAACTTTCCCTATTTCAACGACATGAGTTTTCCGCAAATCCTGAAGTCCATCACCAAGGCCGACGACTACACCGTCGTTTTCACGCTCAACCGCCCCGAGGCGCCGTTTATCTCCGAAGTTGGAATGGATTTCGCCTCCATCCAGTCTGCTGAATATGCTGACAAGATGATGAAGGCCGGCACGCCCGAAAAATTCGACCGGTTCCCGGTCGGCACCGGCCCGTTCGTGTTCGTGAATTACCAGCCGGACGCGATCATCCGCTATACCGCCAATCCCAGCTACTGGAACGGGCGCCCAAAGATTGACAATCTGGTGTTCGCGATCACGCCCGATCCGTCGGTGCGTTTCGCGAAGCTGAAAGCTGATGAGTGCCAGATCATCGCCTTCCCGAATCCCGCCGACCTGCCAGCCATGAAGGCAGATCCCAACCTGAAGGTGCTCAGCGGGGCCGCGCTGAACATCGGCTACTGGGCGTTCAACACGGAAAAAAAGCCGTTCGATGACGTACGGGTGCGCCGCGCGATGGCGATGGCGATCGACAAAAAAGCGATTCTTAACTCGGTCTTCCTTGGCACCGGCGTGAACGCAGTAAACCTGATCCCGCCCAATCTCTGGTCCTACAACAAGGACGTGAAGGATTATCCGTACGACCCGGATGCAGCGAAGAAACTGCTCGCCGAGGCCGGTTATCCCAACGGCTTCTCCACCGATATTTGGGCGATGCCGGTGCAGCGCCCTTACAACCCCAATGCCAGGCGCATGGCTGAATCCATCCAGGCGGACCTGGCGAAGATCGGCGTGAACGCGCGGATCGTCACCTATGAATGGGGAGAATATCTGAAACGCGTACGACAAGGCGATCATCAGACGGTGTTGCTGGGCTGGAGCGCCGATATCGGCGACCCTGATAATTTCTTTTACGTGCTGCTGAGCTGCGCGGCGGCTAAGAACGGATCGGCAAGCCGCTGGTGCAACAAGGATTACGATGATCTCGTGACCCGGGCCAAGCAGCTCACCACGCGCTCGCAACGAACCCCGTTGTACGAGAAAGCCCAGGTGATCATGCATCAGGAAGTACCCTTGGTGCCCATCGCGCATTCCGTGGTCAGCGTGCCGATGCGCAAGAACGTGGTGGGCTTCCAGCTCAGCCCGCTCGGCTCACCGCACTATTTCGACCAAGTGGATCTGCAATAGCGGTCCGGACACCGAACACCTCTCCCGCGCCCTCGTGCGGGAGAGGTCGGATTGCGCAGCAATCCGGGTGAGGGTCTTTCTCATTTCCCCTGGTGAGGTCCGTTATGGGTTGATTCGACTCTGCGTCTGGGCCCCTACCCTGAAGCCAGTGCTCCCCTGAGCGGTTGGAGTGTCCCGCCGTCCACCTCTATATCACCACCGATGCGCGTTCCCTTTGTGAAGATGCATGGCTGTGGCAACGACTTCGTCGTGCTCGACGAACGCGCGGCGTCGCTCGGCCTCACGCCGGCCCGCACGGCCGCGTTAGCGGACCGCCGGACAGGGATCGGCTGCGATCAGCTCGTCAGCCTGGAACCGGCGCCCGAGCACTCCGACGCCGATGCGTTCATGCGCATCCGCAATCCCGACGGCACCGAGGCCACTGCCTGCGGCAATGCCACGCGTTGCGTCGCAAGCCTGCTGGCCGGCCAAACCGGCCGCCGTCGCGTCAGGCTGCGGACCGTGACGGGCGACCTCTTCGCCATGCTGCTGGGCGATAATCGGGTCGCCGTCGACATGGGGCCGCCGCGCCTCGAGTGGTCCGAGATCCCGCTGTCCCGCCCCGCCGACACACTGCACCTCGAGCTGGCGGCCGGGCCGCTCGCCGATCCGGCCGGCGCCAGCATGGGCAATCCCCATGTCACCTTCTTCGTGCCCGATCTGGCCGCTGTTCCGGTCGCGCAGCTCGGCCCCGCCCTGGAATGCGACGCGCTGTTCCCGGAACGGGCCAATATCGGCTTCGCCCAGATACTCGCGCCCGACCGCATTCGCCTGCAGGTCTGGGAACGTCGGGCCGGGCTGACGCTGGCCTGCGGCACCGGCGCCTGCGCCGCCCTGGTCAACGCGCATCGGCGTGGGCTGACGGGCCGCTCCGCTACCGTTCTCGTCGACGGCGGCGAACTGCTGATCGAGTGGACAGCGAGCGGCCACGTGCTGATGACCGGCCCGGTCGCCACCGCCTTCAGCGGCACAGTCGATCTCGACGCCTATCCGCCATGACAGCCGAGATCATCACCTTCGGTTGCCGGCTCAACGCCTATGAGAGCGAGGTCATCCGGGAGCATACAGCGGGGCTGAACGACACGGTTATCGTCAACACCTGCGCGGTGACTGCCGAGGCTGAACGCCAGGCGCGGCAGGCGATCCGCCGAGTTGCGCGCTCGCATCCCGGCGCACGCATCGTCGTCACCGGCTGCGCCGCGCAGATCACGCCGGATGCCTGGGCCGCACTGCCGGGCGTATCCCGCGTGCTCGGCAACGCCGAAAAGCTGCGACCCGAAAGCTGGGCGCCGGAGGCCGGGACGGCGGTCTCCGACATCATGGCGGCGCGCGACACCTGCGCGCATCTGGTCACTGATTTCGCCGGCCGAACGCGCGCATTCGTGCAGGTGCAGCAGGGCTGCGACCATCGCTGCACGTTCTGCGTCATCCCGTTCGGCCGCGGCCCCAACCGCAGCGTCCCGGTTGGGGTGGTGGTGGCGCATGCGGGGGCACTGGTGGCCGCGGGTTATCAGGAGCTGGTGCTGACGGGCGTGGACATTGCCAGCTACGGCGCCGACCTGCCCGGACGGCCCAGCCTCGGCCAGCTTGTTCGCCGGCTGTTGGCGCTGGTGCCCGACTTGCCTCGGCTGCGGCTCTCCTCGCTCGACCCGGCCGCGATCGACGACGATCTCTGGCGCCTGCTCGGCGACGAGGCACGCTTGCTGCCGCATCTGCATCTCTCGCTGCAGGCGGGCAGCGACCTGATACTCAAGCGCATGAAGCGCCGGCATAGCGCGGCTGTGGCGCGCGCCGTAATCGACCGCGCCCGCGCGCTGCGGCCCGGCATCGCGGTGGGCGCCGACCTGATCGCGGGCTTCCCGACCGAGACCGACGTCTTGTTCCGCGAGACGCTGGATTTCGTCACCGCGGCCGAGCTGCCCTTCCTGCATGTCTTTCCTTACAGCGAGCGGCCGGGGACGCCGGCTGCCCGGATGCCGGGGGTACCAAAGCCGCTGCGCCGGGAGCGAGCCGCCCGCCTGCGCGATGCCGGGCGAGCCGCCGCCATACGCTTCTACGCGGCTCAGCTCGGGTGCCGCATCGCCCTGCTGACGGAAACCCGCGACCGCGGCCACTCGGAGCATTTCGCTCCCGTCCGGCTGACGGCACCCGCCGAGCCGGCACTGCTGCTCGCCGCGCGGGTCACCGGGGCCGACGCGGACGGGCTGCTGGCGGAGGCCGCCTGATGGCGCTGGGCGGCTTCTTCTCCCGGCTCAAGGAAGGTCTGTCGCGGAGCACGCAGAAGCTCGGCGGCGGTATCACCGAGGTGTTCCGCAAGCGCCGGCTGGACGAGGCGGCGCTGGAGGAGCTGGAGGACCTGCTGGTCTCCGCCGATCTCGGCACCGAGGCGGCGGCGCGGGTGATCGCCGCCTTCCGCCGCAGCCGCTTCGGCAAGGAGGTCACCGATCAGGAGATCAAGGAAGCGCTGGCCGAGGAGATCGCCCCGATTCTGGCGCCGGTCGCTCGTCCGCTGGAGCTCGATCCCTCCCGCAAACCACATGTGGTGCTGGTGGTGGGCGTGAACGGCACCGGCAAGACCACGACGATCGGCAAGCTGGCGCAGCAATACCGCGAGCAAGGCCTCGAACCGATAATAGTTGCTGGCGATACTTTCCGCGCCGCAGCGGTGGAGCAGTTGCAGGTCTGGGGTCAGCGCACCGGTTGCGCCGTGATCGCCGGGCCGCCCAACGCGGACGCGGCGGGCCTCGCCTTCGACGGCCTAAAACGCGCCACCGGTAAGGCCGATGTGCTGCTGATCGATACCGCCGGCCGATTGCACAACAAGTCCGTGCTGATGGACGAGCTGACGAAGATCATCCGTGTCATGCGCAAGCAGGACCCGACCGCGCCGCATTCGGTGCTGCTCGTGTTGGATGCAACCACCGGCCAGAACGCGATTCAGCAGGTGAAGGTGTTCAAGGAGATGGTGGATGTCACCGGCCTGATCGTCACCAAGCTGGACGGCAGCGCGCGCGGGGGCATCGTCATCGCGCTGGCGGAGACGTTCGGTCTGCCGGTGCATGCGGTCGGCGTGGGCGAGAAAGCGAGCGACCTGCGCCCGTTCGATCCGACTGAGTTCGCGCAAGACCTTGTCGGACTTTGAGCGCCTTTTCTTCGACTCTGCTGGTTAGTCTCGCTTCTGTTTCGCAAGGCCATCGAACGCCTGAAGCTCCCTGACCAGCGCGGGCATTGCTCGCAATGGAACCATGTTCGGCCCGTCGCTTGGGGCGTGGTCGGGGTCGGGATGGGTTTCGATGAACAGGGCGGCCACGCCCACTGCGAGGGCGGCGCGCGCCAACACCGGCGCGAATTCCCGCTGGCCGCCGGATGAGGTGCCCTGGCCACCGGGGAGTTGCACCGAGTGGGTGGCGTCGAACACGACCGGGTAGCCGGTGCGTGCCATGATGGGCAGGGCACGGAAGTCGGTTACCAGCATGTTGTAGCCGAAACTGGCGCCGCGTTCGCACAGCAAAATATTGTGGTTCCCAGTGTCGGCGATTTTTGCGGCGACGTTGGCCATGTCCCAGGGTGCCAGGAATTGCCCTTTCTTCACGTTGATGGCGCGCCCGGTGTTACCGGCGGCCAGCAGCAGGTCGGTCTGTCGGCACAGGAAGGCCGGAATTTGCAGTACGTCCACTGCTTCGGCGGCGGGTTGGCACTGCTCCGGCGCATGCACGTCTGTCAGCACCGGTAACCCGGTGCGTTCGCGCACTTCAGCGAGGATCGCGAGACCCTGCGTCATCCCCACGCCGCGTGCCGCCTTGGCGCTGGTCCGGTTAGCCTTGTCGAAGCTCGATTTATAGATCACCGGCACGCCCGTCGTGACCGATATCCGCCTGAGCTCGGCGGCGACCTCGAGCGCATGGCCGCGCGATTCGATCTGGCACGGGCCGGCGATCAGGACAAACGGATCGTGGTTGGCGATTTCGATCCCGCCCACCCGGACGACACGGTTCACGCGATGCAAACTCCTGTTGCCGAGCGTTTCTTAGGGCCCGTGCTCCTGGGAGAGCAAGCTTCTGGTCCAGCATCTCTCTCCTCATCGTGAGGTACCGCAGCCGGTTTCCCACCACGCGAGGCCGCAACGGCTCGTCGCGATTGGTTTTCTGAATGCAGGCACTGTGGCTCAGGGGAGCGATCTGATGAACGACACTTTACACCAGCATCGGGAGGTGCCGTCCGCGTCCATGCATGGCGTCTCGACAAAGGGCGGGCCGGTCTTCTCGCACCTCGACGGCGAGACGATCGAGGGCATCCAAGGCCGGGCAATCGCGTCTTTTGGCGATTCGGCAACCCTGGGCATGTGGGCTTTCGCAACGGGCGCCTGGATCACCGGATTGTTTCAATCGAATCTGCAGCCGCAACAACAGCTCAATCTCTTGTTCCCGGAGTTGCTGACATATTCCGGCTTAGTTCTGTTTATAGCCGGATTGTTTCTGTTCCGCCGCAACAATACGTTTTTCGCTACTGCCTTCTGTTCTTTTGGTGCATTCAACCTCACCCGGGGGATCATGCTGTTATGTCAGCTCCGGGGCGTTCTCCCGGACGGCGGGGCGGCCTCGGTGCTGGAGGGATGTCTCATCGAATCCTTCGCCTATATCGCGTTCTCCTTGTTTATTGCGGCCACGCAGATGAACGTTGTAGTGATACTTGTCCTGATCTGCACCACCATCGGCTATTGTCTGGGCGGGTTGCCGTTCCTCGCGAACACCCATAGCGGGCCCTGGGCCCATGCCGCACAGATTGGCGGTTATTTCCTGTTCGGTTCGGGATTGTTCGCCTATTACGGCGGCACTGCGCTGCTTGTGAATACGGCCTGCCGTCGGGTGGTTTTCCCGATCGGAGGCCAGGCCTGACGCGGCGGAGTTGACGACAGCTTAGCGCGCAGGGCCGGTCATAGCACCGACAGACCCAGATGCTCCTGCATCGGGACGAAATCCGGTCGTCGTGCAGGAGGGTGTGTCGGTAACGAATGCAGTAAGTGCCGATGACCATATCGATGCCCCGCCGGATGGTGATCCCCATCCGTCGCAAGGCGCGGAAGTTCCGCGCCGCTTCCTCCGCCAGGTCGGTATCCATCAGGCGAACGAGGGGGAACATGCGCATATAGGTCCGCAGTCGGGTGGCCTGCATTTCATTGCGAGCCCCCATGAGGACCTCCATCATGATAAGGTCTCCGACGACGATCGGCTCGCTGTCGGGATCAAGGCGTCGCAACTTGCGAACGCTCTCAGTCTCGATGTTCCGGAGGTTGGCGATCCATACCGAACTATCGACCAGGATCATCCGCGCGGACGTGTCTCGCGCATGGCGTCGAGATCGCCTTCCCAACCGAGGCCGCGCATGCCGGCGATGGCCTCCCGCTGCCGCTCGGCGCGGATCATCCGGCGCAGTGCTTCTTCCACTGTGGCCTTCTTGGTCGGCAGCTTGGCGACGGCCATAGCCTCGCCGATCAGGCGATCATCCAGATCAATGTTGGTGCGCATGGTCGCCCTCAGGTGTAAGATATCACTGAACATATACACATTTGGCGCCTGATGCACAACCCTCCCAGAATCGAGGCGCTTTCCTCCTTCACAATTCCCCCCCATCATGGCGGCAGAACTGAGTTGTCGGGGGGAGACAATTGATGGCCGATGGCGGCAGCCTCGATACCCGAACCGCGCGCGTTTCCGCCGAGGAAGCACTGGCTCTGCACGCCTCCGGGCGGCCTGGCAAGCTGGAGACGCGTATCAGCAAACCGCTGACTACAGCGCGCGACCTGTCGCTGGCCTATTCGCCGGGTGTCGCAGTGCCCTGCCTGCACATCGCGCGCGATCCGGGGCTGGCTTACGACTACACCACGAAAGGCAACATGGTCGCCGTGATCTCAAACGGCACAGCGGTGCTGGGACTGGGCAACCTGGGGGCGGTCGCGTCGAAACCGGTGATGGAGGGCAAGGTTGCGCTGTTCAAGCGCTTCGCCGATGTGGACGGCATCGACCTGGAAATCGGCACTGAGGACGTGGACGAGTTCGTCAATGCGGTGCGCTATCTTGGCCCCGGTTTCGGCGGTATCAATCTGGAGGACATCAAGGCGCCCGAGTGCTTCGTGATCGAGCAGCGGTTGCGCGAGCTGATGGATATCCCGGTGTTCCATGACGACCAGCACGGCACCGCGATCGTTGCCGCGGCTGGGCTGATCAATGCCTGCCATCTCACCGGCCGCGACCTGCGGGAGACAAAACTGGTCGTCAACGGCGCCGGCGCGGCCGCGATCGCCTGCGTCGAGTTGCTCAAGGCGATGGGCATGCGTCCAGAGCATATCACGCTCTGTGACACCAAGGGCGTAGTCTATCAGGGCCGACACGAGGGCATGAATCAGTGGAAGTCGGCGCATGCGGTCGCCACCCGGGCCCGCACGCTGGCCGAAGCGCTCGATGGGGCGGAGGCGTTCTTCGGCCTCTCGGTCAAAGGCGCGCTCACCAAGGACATGGTGGGCAGCATGGCGCGGCGGCCGATCATCTTCGCCATGGCGAACCCCGATCCGGAGATCACGCCGGAGGAAGCACGCGCGGCCCGGCCGAACGCCATCATTGCCACCGGGCGTAGCGACTACCCCAATCAGGTCAACAACGTTCTGGGATTTCCCTACATTTTCCGGGGTGCGCTGGATGTGCGCGCGAGCACCATCAACGATGCGATGAAGATCGCCGCGGCCGAGGCGCTCGCCAAGCTCGCCCGCGAGGACGTGCCGGATGAGGTGCACACCGCCTCGGCGGGCCGGCGGCTGACGTTCGGCGCCGACTACATCATCCCGAACGCCTTCGACCCGCGGCTGATCTCCTGGGTGCCTCCGGCGGTGGCGAAGGCGGCGATCGACAGCGGCGTCGCGCGCAAGCCCTGCGATGATCTGCGACTTTACGCCCGGGCGTTGTCCGGTCGGATGGATCCCACTGCCGGGGCCCTCGACCGCATCATGGAGAGCGTGCGCAACAACCCTAAGCGCGTCGTCTTCGCCGAGGGCGAGGAGGAGACGGTGGTGCGCGCCGCCGTGGCTTATCGGAATGCGGGCTATGGCCAGCCGGTGCTGATTGGCCGCGAGGAGCGGGTTCGGGCGACGATGGACAGCCTTGGGCTTGGCGTGATCGAGGGTATCGAAATCCACAACGCGCGGCTGTCCAGCGCCAATCCAAAATACGTGGAGTTCCTTTACCGGCGCCTGCAGCGCCGCGGCTATCTGCAGCGCGACTGCCAGCGCATGGTCAACCAGGACCGCAACGTGTTCGCCGCCACCATGGTAGCGACCGGCGATGCCGATGCGATGGTGACCGGGCTGACCCGCTCGAACCAAGTCTGCCTGGAGGATATCGCGCAGGCGATCGAACCGGCGCCCGAGCACACCGCCTTCGGGCTGACGCTACTCGCCGGGCTGCGGGGGCGCACGCTGTTCATTGCCGACACGCTGATGACCTTCCGCCCGGATGCCGAACAATTGGCGCAGATTGCGGTCGGCGCTGCGGCGACGGCACGGCATTTCGGACATGAACCGCGCGTCGCGCTGGTGTCCCATACCACCTTCGGTGCTGCCATGCATCCGGCTGCCGCCGTTATGCGCGACGCGATCGAGATCCTCGATCGGCGGGGGGTCGATTTCGAGTACCGATGGGGAGATGAGCCCCGATGTTGCCCTGGAGCCGGAGCTGCGGGCGCTTTATCCGTTCTGCCGTCTGACCGGCCCGGCCAATGTGCTGATCATGCCGGGGCTGCATTCGGCCCACATCACCTCCCGGCTGACCCCGCACATCGTGGGCGGCACGGCGATCGGGCCGTTGCTGATCGGGCTGACCCATCCGGTGCAGATCATCCAGATGGACTCTTCGGTGAGCCAGATCGTCGATATGGCTTGCCTGGCCGCCTATCAGGCGGCAGCGCGATGAGGTAGGCGCCGGAGGCTCTTCTTGCGGCGCGGCGGGGTTTGCTCCATGTTGGGCTTGCTCGGCGATCGGCGTCCGGAGACGTTTCAGCGTTTTTGGGCCCTGGCCGGTGATTGCGGTTGCCCGTTGCACCCGGCGTAAGAGGTCCGGAGGGGTTCCGCGCTCGCTTGTGCGCCGTCGCTGCCCGTGCCGCGCAGCAGAGCGCGCCGGGGCCGACCCGCCTGCCCAAGGACCGATGTTCGGACGATGACGACCGCAGCGCCAGCCAGACCTCGCCTCCGCACCCGCGGAGCGGGCTATGGCAGCCGCGCGTCCGACGTGTTCCCGCCGCCGGCACGCCCCTTTTTCGCACCATTCAGCCGCCCGACGGCCTGCGCCCCATCCTGGGCGCCGCAGATCCGGGTGGCGCACCGGAGCTCACGACTGAATGACCAAACCCATGCTCATCGATGCCACGCACGCGGAAGAAACCCGCGTCGTGGTGCTGGACAGTAACCGAATCGAAGATTTCGACGTCGAGACATCCACCAAGAAACAGCTCAAAGGCAATATCTATCTCGCCAAGGTGGTCCGGGTAGAGCCGAGCCTCCAGGCGGCCTTCGTCGAATACGGTGGTAACCGCCACGGCTTTCTGGCGTTCAACGAGATCCACCCCGACTACTATCAGATACCGGTTGCCGACCGGCAGCGCCTGCTGGAGCAGCAGGCGGAGGAGGCGCGCCGCGCCCAGGCGGAGGAGGATCAGGAGGCCGAGCAGGCCGCGTTCCAGCCCGAGACCGGTGACACCAGCGATCCCCCGAGCGCGGCGGAGATTTCGGAACCCACTGCGGACGACGCCGCTGATGGCCATAGCGCTTCGGAGGTGGAGCCCCAAAGCGCTCAGGAAGGCGCTCAGGCGCTTGCGATCGATACCGACTCACGCAGCGGACCCAGCGAACCCGCCGAAACCCAGATCGCCGTGGAGGCCGAGGCGATGGATGAGTCGGGCGGCACGCCGGAACTGGTGATCGAGTACGCCGCTCAATCGGCGGAGACGGAGGGATCGCCGCCTTCCGATACCGACGAAGAGGAACGCGAGGATCACATCGAGGAGTTGCCGCCGCCGGAAACGATCGGCGGCGAGATGGACACGCTCGAGGACTCGCGGGAGCGCCGTCCGTCGATCCGTTTCCATCGCAATTACAAAATCCAGGAAGTGATCAAGCGCCGGCAAATCCTGTTGGTGCAGGTGGTCAAGGAAGAGCGCGGCACCAAAGGGGCAGCGCTCACCACCTATATCTCGCTTGCCGGGCGGTTCTGCGTGTTGATGCCTAACTCTCCGCGCGGAGGCGGCATCTCGCGCAAGATCACCTCCGCGGCCGACCGCCGACGCCTCAAGGAGGTTATGGCGGAGCTCGACCTTCCCGAGGGCATGGGCCTGATCGTGCGCACGGCCGGGGCGAACCGGCCGAAGCCGGAGATCAAGCGCGACTGCGAGTACCTGCTGCGGCTGTGGGACGATATCCGCGAGCACACGATGCGCTCGGTCGCTCCGGCGCTGATCTACGAGGAAGCCAACCTGATCAAGCGCGCGATCCGCGATCTTTATTCGCGCGATATCGACGAGATCATCGTTGATGGCGAGGAGGCCTGGAAGGCGGCACGCGATTTCATGCGCATGCTGATGCCGAGCCACGTCAAAAAAGTGCAGCTCTGGCGCGATGGCGGCGTGCCGCTGTTTGCGCGCCACCAAATCGATGCGCAGCTCGACGCGATCCTCAGCCCGACCGTGCAGCTTCGCTCGGGCGGCTATCTGGTGATCAACCAGGCCGAGGCGTTGGTGGCGATCGACGTCAACTCGGGCCGCTCGACGCGCGAGCGCGGCATCGAGGAAACGGCATTGCGCACGAATTTGGAAGCGGCGGACGAGGTGGCGCGGCAGATCAGGTTGCGCGACCTCGCCGGGCTGATCGTGATCGATTTTATCGACATGGAAAGCCGCAAGCACAACAGCATGGTCGAGCGACGGCTCAAAGAGGCGCTGAAGGTTGATCGCGCGCGCATCCAGGTCGGCCATATCAGCCATTTCGGCCTGCTGGAAATGAGCCGTCAGCGGCTGCGCCCGAGCCTTGCCGAGACGAGCCTGGTGCTCTGTCCGCATTGCAGCGGCATGGGGCATGTGCGCAGCACGGAGAGTGCGGCAATCCACGTGCTGCGGGGGATCGAGGAGGAGGGGGCGAAACGCCGCGCCGCCGAAATCGTGGTACGCGTTGCGCCGGCCGTGGCGATGTATGTGTTCAACCACAAGCGCGAACGGCTCTACGAGATCGAAAGCCGCACGGGAATGCGGGTGTTGTTCGAGCCGGATGCGGAACTGGGCTCGACACAGTTCCAGATCGAGCGGGTGCGCGCGCAAGCGCCCATCGAGACTTTGCCGGTCACCGCGGAGGCCGGTCGGGCTACGCTGGCGCCGCCGGTGCAAGCCGACGCCGAACCTGAAAGCGTGCAGGAAAATGAGGAGGCACCCGTAGCGGCGAGTGAGCCTGGCGAGACCGCCGAGGAGAGCGAGCGCCGCCGCCGCCGTCGCCGTCGCCGTCGCCGGGGTGGGCGCCGGGACGAGGCAGCCCCACCGGACCTGCCTGCCGACGCGGCTGGCGAGGAAGAGGCGGCCGAACCGGATGTCGAGGGCGTGCCCGAACGTGTCGAACTCGGGTACCGCTCCGGGGTCGACCGAGGAAGACCCGCGCGGCCGGCGCCGCAGTCATCGCGGCGGCCGCCGCCGTCGCCACGAGGACGAGGATCTCTCGACGGTGGCGAAACTCGGGGCCGATCAGCCGGACCTGCCGCCGATCTATGTCGGGCCGACGCCTGCCGACCCGTTCGCCGGCCACGGCTACGACATTTTCGAGGCGCTGGACCAGGCCGAGCAGCGTTCGGCCGTGTCCGAACCGGTTGCTGCGCCGGATTCCGGTCCCGCTGGTGAGCCGGTACTACCGGTTCTGGAGGCGCCGCCGGAACAGGAGCCGGTGGCCGATATCGCGCCGGAGCCTGTTCCGGAGCCAGCTCCGGAGCCGGAGTCCGCGGTCGCCGGGCCGAGGGTTGCGGTGCAGGAACCGCCAGCGGCCGAGCCACCGACCCCGGCCAACGACCGGGAGCCAGAGCCGGCGGTGAAGCCGATCGTTATCGGCGCCGAGCCGGAGCCACCGGCGGAGAAGAAGCGCGGGTGGTGGCGACGGTAGAATCGCTTCGGCTGTGACCGGGATCACAGCGCCGGCAGGCGGCATGACCGATGGTTTCCCATCGATCAGGGAGCCCGGCCATGCCACTCAACAGCGCGACACTCGATTTCACCCCCGATGAGCGTGCCGATCACCGCTTGACGCGGGCCATCGTCGGAGCGTGCGGCACAATTCTGGCGTGCTGGCGCCGCCACCGCGAGAGGATGACGTTGCTGAGCATGGACGAATTCGACCGTCACGATATCGGTCATAATCGCGTGGCGGAGGAGCTGGCCAAACCGTTCTGGCGGCCGTGATGGGTCCTTATGGCCGCGCGGCGCGGCGTTGCCCCGACAACGCCGCGTAGATCAGCGCCACGCCCAGGCCCCAGAACGCGTTGATCACCAGCAATGGCAGGAGCTGGCGCAAGTGCTGCCCGTGCGCCAGCGGTGCGCCTTTCAGCGGCGCCACCAAGAACCAGTCGGTGAGCGTTGCCACGATCCCGAGTCCGACGCCCGGCAGCCATCCAGGCCCGCGAAAGCGGGGCGCCAACAGGGCGAACAGTGTGCCCCAGCAGCCGCCCCAGAACGCGAGATCGAACACATATGGTACGTGCAGCGGACCAACGGGTCCGCCAGGAAAAGGGCCGAACGGGATCAGATGCAGCGTGTGCAGCGTGCCGATGATCCCCTGGTGGAAAGTCAGCACGCCCACTGCCCCGGCGATGAAGCCCGGCAACATCCGTTGCCACCCATTCGACATGACCGACTCCGGCAACGCACCTGTCGCCGGCGAGCTTCCGCATGGGGCAGCCGGCCCGTCAACTGGCAGGAGCGATGACGGCGGGCCGGGCGCGCGCTACGCTCCGCCGCGGAGGACGTCGCGAACGTGCGAGACGCCGTGCTGTTTTTCGCTGCTGCCACGCTGCTCAACGTGGTCAGCCTGATCAATATGCGACTGCCGGACAGCGGCACCAATATCCTTGTCATCCTCCCGACTTTCGCCGCCGTGGTCATCGGCGTGCCGATGTGGTTGTATGCCACTGCGCAGTACAGCATCGCCGGCGGTATCGTGGCCGGGCTGGTGCCCTACCTGCTGGTTCGGCGTGCGGAGCGGATGCTGCCGCCGCGGCAACGCATCGTGTTCGGCTATTTGGTCCTGGTACTCGGATTGGTGTGCGCCCATTTCGCGGTGCGCGCGCCGACTTGGTTGTAGGAGGAACTCATGCAACAGCGTCCGCTCGGGCGATCCGGGCTTTCGGTCTCCGTGCTCGGATTCGGCTGCGGCGCGGTGGGCGGGCTCATGGTGCGCGGGGAACCGCGCGATCAGGAGCGGGCAGTTGCCCGCGCTGTGGAAGCCGGCATCACCTACTTCGATACCGCTTCGATGTACGGCAACGGCACCTCGGAACAGAATGTTGGGCGGGTGCTGGCCGTGCTGAAACCCGATGTCCTGGTGGGGACGAAGGTGCGCCTCACGGATGTGGACAAGGCCGCTATCGGCAACGCCGTTGCCGCATCGCTGGAGGCGAGCTTGCGCCGGCTCGGGCGGGACCATGTGGATCTGTTCCAACTGCACAACGCGATCACCGAGACTGATGCGCCTGGTGCCATCAGCGCCGATACGGTGTTGAACGAGGTGGTCCCGGCGCTGGAGCGGCTGCGCGAACATGGCAAGACCCGCTGCATCGGCATCACCGGTACCGGCGACACGAGGGCGCTGCACCGGGTCGTCAAGGCGGGCCGGTTCGCCAGCGCCCAGGTGCCGTACAATCTGCTGAACCCCAGCCTCGGGGGGCCTATGCCGGCCGGTTATCCGGCGCAGGATTATCAGGACCTGCTGGGTGCGATGCAGGCGGTCGGAATGGGCGGGATCGGCATCCGGGTGCTTGCCGGGGGCGCCCTGTCCGCCAGCCCCGAACGGCACCCGATCGCCAGCCCGCCGCCGGAGCCGATCGGCTCAGCGCGGAGCTATGAAACGGATCTCGCCCATGCCCGGTTGTTGCTGCCTTTGGTGGGGCAGGGGCATGCCGCCAGCTTGCCTGCTGTGGCACTGCGTTATGTGATCGCGCATCCGGGGATCAGCACGGTGCTGATCGGCATGGCCACCATCGAGCAGTTGGAGCAGGCGATCGAGGCGGTGGAACAGGGGCCTCTGGGCGCGGATGCTTTGCGGCGCGTGGCGGAGTTACAGACGCAACTCGCCGGGGAGTCCCGCTGACCCGGCTTATCCCTCGTCGGTGGCGAGCAGGGCGGCGTTGCCGCCCGCGGCGGCAGTGTTCACCGAGACCACCCGCTCCTCGGCGAAGCGGTAGAGGGTGATCGGGCTCCCGGCCTTCGGGCCGGTGCCCGACAGACCGCGCCCGCCAAACGGCTGCACGCCCACTACCGCGCCGATCTGGTTGCGATTGACATAAGCGTTGCCGACGCGCAGGCGCTCGACGATGTGGCGCTGCACGGATTCGATGCGGCTGTGCACGCCGAGCGTCAGGCCGAACCCCGTCGCCTCGATGGCGTCCAGCACGGCATCGAGCCGGTCAGCGGCATAGCGGACGACGTGCAGTACGGGGCCAAACACTTCCGCCTGCAGGCTGGCGGCATCTTGCAGCAGAAATGCGCGCGGGGCGAAAAACGTGCCGTGTTCGGTGCCGGGCGGCAGAGCGAGTTCGAAAAGTGGGCGGCCCATTTGCGTGGCATAGCGTGTGAGGTGATCGCGCGCCTCCTCGTCGATCACCGGGCCGATGTCTGTTTCCAGGTCGAGCGGGTCGCCGATCACCAGCGTCTCCGCCGCGCCTGAAAACATATGCAGGAGGCGGTCGGCGATATCGTCCTGCACGCAAAGAAGCCTCAGGGCCGAGCAGCGCTGGCCGGCGGAGCCGAAAGCGCTGGTGATCACATCGGCAACTGTTTGTTCCGGCAATGCCGAGCTGTCCACGATCATGGCGTTGGTGCCGCCCGTTTCGGCGATGAACGGGATGATCGGGCCGGGTCGGGCGGCCAGCGCGCGGGCGATCGCCTGCGCGGTTTCCGTACCGCCGGTGAAGGCGACCCCGGCGATGCGCTGGTCCTGGATCAGACGTTGCCCGACCGACGCCCCATCACCCGGCACCAAGGCCAGGACATCACGCGGTACGCCGGTTTCATGCAGCAGGGCTACTGCTCGTGCAGCGATCAGCGGCGTCTGCTCCGCCGGTTTGGCCGCCACGGCGTTGCCGGCCGCCAGGGCGGCGGCGACCTGGCCCACGAAGATCGCCAGCGGGAAATTCCAGGGGGAAATGGCGGCGAATACGCCGCGTCCACCCAGAGCCCAGGTATTGCGCTCTCCGGTGGGCCCGGGCAGCTCACGTGGCGCGAACTGTTCGCGCGCGCGGGCGGCATACCAGCGGCACGCATCGGCTGCCTCGCGAATCTCGGCGATGCCGTCGGGCAGCGTCTTCCCGCCCTCGCACGCCAACAAAGCCAACAGTTCGTCGCGCGCTGCTTCGATCCGCGCGGCGGCGCGGTTGAGCACCTCGGCCCGGTGTGCCGCACCCGCGGCATCCCAGTCGCGCCAACTGCGCGCCAGACGGCTCAGCGCCGCGTCGATCTCCGCTTCCGTCGCGTCATGAGCAGTGCCGACCAGAACGCGACGATCGGCCGGGCATCGGATGTCGCGCGTCGGGCCAGCGCCGCGGATGGCGTGGCGATGCGCGGCGTGTTGGCGTACGGCGGCGAGCAGGGCAGGGGTGGCGGCGCGGTCGCCGAGATCGAACCCGCTCGAATTAATGCGGTCGGGATAGAGCGCACGCGGCAAGGGAATGCGCGGATTGGGCGTGAGTCCGGTTTCCCGCAATCGGCTCAGCGGGTCGGCAATAATTGCCTCCTCCGCCACCGCGGGATCGACCAGACGATGCACGAAGCTGGTGTTGGCGCCGTTCTCCAAAAGCCGGCGCACCAGATAGGCGAGCAAGTCCTCGTGCGTGCCGACCGGGGCGTAAACACGCACCGGGCTGGCGGGGCCGACCACCGAATTGTAGAGCGCCTCGCCCATGCCATGCAGGCGCTGCATTTCGAAATCGGATTTCGCCGTCTCCAGAATTGTCGCCAGGCTGTGGGCATTGTGCGTCGCGAAGGCGGGGCGGAGCATTGGCTGCTCCAACATCTGGCGGGCGCAGGCGAGCCAACTGACATCCGTCGCGGCTTTGCGGGTGAAAACCGGGTAATCCGAATGGCCGGCGATCTGCGCGAGCTTGATCTCGGTGTCCCAGTAGGCGCCCTTCACCAGTCGGACGGGAACACGATGGCCTGTGCGGGCGGCGAGCGCGGCGGTCCAGTCGATAACGGCGGGCGCGCGCTTTTGGTACGCCTGGACGACCAATCCAAGCCCGTCCCACCCGGCCAGGCGCGAGTCGGCGCGCGCCGCTTCGAACACATCAAGGCTGAGCTCCAGCCGCTCCGCTTCCTCGGCATCGACGGCGAGGCCAATCCCCGCTCGCGCCGCGGCGGCGGCAAGCCGGCCGAGCGCCTCGATCAGCGCCGGCACGCAACGTGTTTGTTGCAGCGGCTCATAGCGTGGGTGGAGGGCGGAAAGCTTGACCGAGATGCCCGGCCCCTCCACCGGCCCGCGCCCGGCGGAGGCGCGCCCGATGGCGCGGATCGCCTTCTCGTACTCTGCCATGTAGCGCGCCGCGTCCGCTTGCGTTTTCGCGGCTTCACCGAGCATGTCGAAACTGTACCGCCAGCGCCGTCCTTCCACGGTGTCGGCGCGCGCCAACGCTTCGCCGATCGTGCGGCCCATGACGAACTGACGGGCGAGCACGCGCATGCCGCGGCGCAGGGCCGTGCGGATCACCGGCTCGCCCAGCCGACGCAGCATCCGCCGGATGGCCGTGGTCAGCCCCCGTTCGACATCCAGGGTCAGCACGCGGCCGGTGAGCATGAAGGCCCAGGCCGATGCGTTCACGGCGAGGCTGTCACCACGTCCGAGATGCGAGTCCCAATCGGCCGGCGCGATGCGGTCCTCGATCAGCGCGTCGGCGGTGGCGGCGTCCGGGATGCGCAGCAGCGCTTCGGCGAGGCACAGCAAAGCCACACCTTCGGTGGTGCCGAGGCCGTATTCCTTCAGGAAATCCGTGACGTCGGCGCCTGGCTTATGCGCCGCGCGAGCGGCGCGAACCAGGGCGCGTGCGCGCGTATCGATGCGCGCGCCGAGCTCGGGCGGCAGCTTCGTCTTCTGCAGTAACGGGGCCAGCGCTTCCGGCTCCGCCAGCCGGTGCAGGCGGCGCAAGGCGGTGCGATCATCCGGCATCGGACGGCGGCGGATCCAAGCCCCGCAGGGACTACGCCACTCCGAAATCGATGAGCTGGCGCACGGGGGCAGCAGATTTCAGATTTGCGAATCCCTCGTTGATCTCCGGCAACTTGATCCGTCCGGAGATCAGATGATCGAGCTTCAGCCGCCCTTGCTGCCAGAGACCCAACAGACGCGGCATATCCACGCGGAACCGGTTGCCGCCCATTGAGGTGCCCTGGATCTTCCGATCGCGCAGGAAGTCCGCGCCGTGCAATTCGATCTTGGTACCAAACGGAACCATCCCGATGATTGTCGCGGTGCCGCCGGGGCGCAGCATCGCGAACGACTGCTCGGCGGTCTTCTTGGTGCCGATCGCCTCGAATGAATACGGCACGCCGCCGCCGGTCAGCTCCTTCACTGCCTCCACGGCATCGACATTGGAGGCGTTGATCGTATCCGTCGCTCCCATCGCTTTCGCCGTTTCGAGCTTCGACGGCACCGTATCGATCGCGATGATCCGCGCCGCCCCGGCAAGCGCCGCACCGTTCACCGCCGAGAGCCCGATGCCGCCGCAGCCGATCACCGCGACCGTGCTACCGGGCTCGACCTTGGCGGCATGGAACACCGCGCCGACGCCAGTCATGACGCCGCAGCCGACCAAAGCCGCGCGGTCGAGCGGAATTTCGTCGCCGATTTTCACCAGTGCGTGCTCATGCACCAGCATCTGCTCGGCGAAGGCCGAGAGATTGAAGGCCTGATGCAGCACCGCGTTTTTCCAGCGCAACCGCCGCGCCGCACCGGGCAGCAGCTTCACCTCGGTGTTCTCGCACAGATTTGGATGCCCGGTCATGCATTGCGGGCACTCGCCGCAGAACACCGAAAGGCATGTGATGACGTGATCGCCCGGCTTCACATAGGTGACGTCCTCGCCGACAGCTTCCACGACTGCGGCAGCCTCATGCCCCAGCACGACCGGCATGGGGAAATAGGAGTAGAGGCCTTCGATGAAGTGCAGGTCGGAATGGCACAGCCCGGCAAAGGCGGTGCGCAGCAGCACCTCGTGACGCTTGGGTTTTTCGATCTCCACGTCCTCGATGGAAAGCGGCGTGTTCGCTTCCGTCAGAACGGCGGCTTTCATCATCATTCCTCCCATGCGCCCGCCTCGGCTTGAGGCAAGCCCAGCTTGTCATTACTCTGCCCCGCCAATCAACCGGGAGGTGCGCCATGGATGACCTGACCCCGACCGCCGAGCTGTTGCGCGACCTGGACCGCCGCCGGCTTGTCCATCCCCTGCATCATCCGAAGGAACATGCGGCAGCGCATATGTTCGTCGAGGGGCACGGCGCGATGCTGCGCACCGCCGATGGCCGCGAATATATCGATGGGCTTTCTGCGCTCTGGAACGTCAATGCCGGCCACGGCCGCAAGGAGCTGGCGCAGGCCGCGGCCGCGCAGATGGAAAAGCTCGCCTACGCTTCCGCTTATGCCGGGTTCAGCAATGAGCCGGCGATCAGGTTGGCCGACCGTGTTGTCGGGCTCGCCTACAGCAATTCAGCCGCAGTTTATTTCACCACGGGCGGTGCCGAATCCAACGAAAGCGCCTTCAAGACCGCGCGCTATTATTGGAAGCGCATGGGCAAGCCCGACAAGGTGAAGATCATCTCGCGCTTCTACGGCTATCATGGCGTGACGATGGCGGCGATGAGCGCCACGCAGTTGCCGGGCTATCAGAAGATGTTCGGCCCGCTGGTGCCTGAATTCGTGCAGGTGCCGCCGCCTTACGCCTATCGCTGGCCGGGTAATGGCGATGCCGGGATCGAGGCGGCGGAGGCGGTGGAGAAAGCCATCCTCGAGCATGGCGCCGATACCGTCGCCGCGGTGATCGCCGAGCCGGTGATGGGTGCCGGCGGCGTGATCGTGCCACCGGCAACTTATTTCCTGCGCCTGCGCCAGATCTGCGACAAGCACGACGTGCTACTGATCGCCGATGAGGTGATCACCGGTTTCGGCCGCACCGGGCGTTGGTTCGCGCTCGGCCATTGGGGCGTCGAGCCGGACATCGTCTCCTTCGCCAAGGGCGTGACCAGCGGGTATTTACCGCTCGGCGGCATCATTCTTTCGGAGCGCGTGCATAAGGCGTTGGAGGATGCGCCGATGGAGGAGCGGTACATGCATGCTGCGACCTATTCGGGCCATCCCACCTGCTGTGCCGTCGGCCTCGCCAATATCGACGTGATGGAGCGCGAGGGGCTGCCGGAACGCGCAGCGGCTGTAGGCAAGAAACTACTCGCCGGACTGGAGACGCTGCGGAGCTTCCCCGTGGTGGGTGATGTGCGCGGCCTGGGGATGATGTGCGCTGTGGAGCTGGTCGAGGATCAAGGAAGCCGCAAGCCGGCTGCAGGATTGGGGCCGAAGATCGTGGCTGAGGCTGTGCAGCGTGGGCTGATCACCCGCCAGCGCGGTGCCGGCACGATGGGCGGCATCACGGCCGGCGATACGCTGATGCTCGCTCCGCCGCTGATGACGCCGGAAGCCACAATCGAGCGCATCGTGCAGATCGTGGCCGAACTCGATCGCTGCGGTGAGTTGAACGTTAGTAGCTTCGGGGCAGGCCGAGCACGTGCTCAGCAATGTAGGATAACACCAGATTGGTGCTGATCGGCGCCACCTGATACAGGCGTGCTTCGCGATACTTGCGCTCGATATCGTATTCTTCTGCGAAGCCGAAGCCGCCATGCGTCTGGATGCACGCTTCGGCTGCCGCCCAGGCCGCGTCGGCCGCGAGCATCTTCGCCATGTTGGCTTCCTCGCCGCACGGTAAGCCGGCCTCGAACTTGCGGCAGCCCTCGTGCCCGAGCAGCTCGGCGGCGCGCATCTGGGCGTAAGCGCGGGCGATCGGGAATTGAACGCCCTGGTTCTGGCCGATCGGCCGGTTGAACACCCGGCGCTCCTTCGCATACGCAACCGAGCGTGCGGTGAACCATTTTGCATCACCGATCGACTCAGCCGCGATCAGCAGCCGCTCGGCGTTCATTCCGTCCAGGATGTAGCGAAACCCTTTGCCTTCCTCGCCGATCAGGTTTTCGGCCGGAACCACCATGTTGTCGAAGAAGATTTCCGTCGAGTTGTGGTTCATCATGGTGCGTATCGGCCGGATGGTCATGCCGTGGCCGACCGCCTGGCGCATATCGACGATGAAGGTGGACAGGCCCTCGGTGCGAGTTTTCACGGCCTCGCGCGGCGTGGTGCGGGCCAGCAGCAGCATCAGATCGGAATGCTCGGCCCGGCTGGTCCAGACCTTCTGGCCGTTGACAACGTAATGGTCGCCGTCCCGCCGGGCGAAGGTGCGCAAGCTTGTGGTGTCGGTGCCGCTGGTCGGCTCGGTCACGCCGAACGCCTGCAGCCGCAACTCGCCGGCGGCGATCTTTGGCAGGTAAGTGCGCTTCTGTTCCGCCGAGCCGTGCCGGAGGATGGTGCCCATGATGTACATCTGGGCGTGGCAGGCGGCACCGTTGCAACCTTCGGCGTGAATCGTTTCCAGGATCGCGGCTGCGGCCGATATCGGCAGACCGGCACCGCCATATGCCTCGGGGATCAGCGCAGCGAGATAGCCGGCCTCGGTCAGCGCCTCGACGAATTCGGTGGGATAGCCGCGTTCCCGGTCGAGCTTGCGCCAGTACTCGCCGGGGAAATGCGCGCAGAGCTTGCGTACCTCTTCACGTATCTCGGCGTGGCTTGCGCCCGGTGCGTGCTCATCCATCCATGCGGCTCCTCCGCGGCGGGGCTTATGCCGGCCCCTGCCGCGGTGCAACCCTCACCCGGTTCGCTTCGCGAACCGACCTCTCCCGCAAGTGGAGAGGTGACAATCTGGAAGTTAGTGGAAGACCAGGGTACGCAGTTCGATGCTCTCGCGCGGGTTCATGTTTGCCGGCGCGGTCGGGTCCTCGAAGGCTGTGTGCGGCGACAGCCGTGCCCGGCCATCCCGTGCGGAATCGAAGCATTTCAGCAGCCAGGCCTCATCGGGCTGCATCTCGGGGGCATAGAACCACCGATGGCGCGGATTGAATTTCACGGCGCAGGTCTCGCCGCGCCGATCGCGATAGATCAGGTCCGACACCACCAGATCGCCCGGATCGACGCTGCGCGCATCCGCGACGGCCAGCGGCGAATCCTGCAACGGGCCGCGGATCGGCCGCCACACATTGATGATCTCGAACCGACGGGCCAGCAGCGCGTTTGCTTCCTCGCCCATCAGGTCGCGCACGCGCTGCGGCGCCGAGTTCTCCGTATAGTCGTTGTGCACGCGCGGCACCGGCTGACGCGGCGTGCCGGCGCTGCGATCCTCTGCGCCCCAGATGCGGCGGCGGATGGTGTGATCGAACACCACCACGCGGGAGGCGCCGGTGGCCGCTGTAACCAACTGTTCCGCTTCGGGATAATACACACGGCGCAGCTCGTCCTCATCGTAGAAGTCGCGCACCACGCTATCGTGGCGCACCAGGGCAAAGCCCTGGCGATCGAGGCTCAGATCCGCAACGATCGGCCGGGCATTGCGGATCAAGACGCGATGCGGCTCATATACGGCGTTGCTCCGTGGCGTGCCCGGCGGCGGGTCGTAAGCATAGTTGTGCGGTCGTTCCGCCATGTCCGCCAGGTAGTGGAGATCCGCCTCGACGCCGGCGACCGTCTCGGTGTCCATCAACGTGTCCATGCTTGCTCCTCCTGCCTCAGGCCTTCCTTGGGTGTACCGTTCAGCAGTGCGAGGGCGGGTCGCACCACACCTTCCAGCACCGCGCGGTCCGGTCGGGTACGAGCCAGCACGCGAAGCCCCAACACCACGCCCAGCAGATGCCGCGCCAAATCATCCGGGTTCTGCGTGCGCGCGATGCTGCCGCCTGCCTGTCCAGCCTCGATCGTGCGGCGAAAGAAGCCCTCTATTTCTGCTAGTTCGGCGGTGACGGCGCGCCGCAATGTGACGTCGTGCGAAGCCAGTTCCAGGGCGCAGTTCACCAGCATGCAGCCGCGCCGTTCGCGGTCGGCCAGCGAGCGGGCGATAATTTCCTCGAAGTAGGTACCGATTGCGGTGCGTGGCGGCAGCGCGCTCAGCCTGGCGATACGCTCGCGCACACTGCGGTCGAGATAGCGATCGAGCGCCCGACGGAAAAGCGCGCGTTTATCGCCGAAGGCATTGTAAAGGCTCGCCCCGGTGATCCCCATGCGATCCGCCAGGTCACGGACCGAGGTCGCCTCGTAGCCGCGCGACCAGAAACACTGCATCGCGGCATCCAGCGCTTCGGCTTCATCGAATTCACGCGGCCGGCCCATTCGCGGCATTTTGGAACGCCCGCTGCAAAATGCGAGGTTGCGTCAATCGGGGTACAGCTCTGCGCTTCAGGAATGCCGCATGGTTGACTCTCCGAGCGGTGCCGCTACAATTCTGGAGCGAATGATCCAAAAAAACCGCTAGAGGGACACTGCCATGATCACGCTCTATGGTATGGGCAGCCCGAACGTTGTCAAAGTCTATATCGCGCTCGAGGAACTTGATCTCCCATACGTCGTCCGCCCGGTGGATGTTTTCTCCGGACAGCAGTTCGACGCGGAATTTCTTCGCCTCAACCCACTGGCGAAAGTACCGGTGATCACTGATCCGACGGGTCCCGGTGGCAAACCCATTACGGTCTTCGAGTCCGGCGCTATCCTGCTTTACCTCGTCGAGAAGACGGGCCGCCTGCTGCCGGCCGATCCCGCCGCGCGCTGCGAAGCGATCCAGTGGATGATGGTGCAGATGACGAATATCGGCCCGATGTCCGGCCAGCTCGTGCACTTCAAACGCTTTGCTTCATCGGGGAATGAGTACCGATTGTCGCGCTATTTCACGCAAGTGCAACGCTTGTTCGAAGCTTACGACCAGCGGCTCGCTGCCCGGCCCTGGGTCGGCGGCGACGATTACAGCATTGCCGATGTCGCCGCTTTCCCCTGGCTACGGAACGGGGAGATGCTGCTCGGGGACACGCACCGGAAATTCTCCAATGTGCTGCGCTGGGTCGAGACTATCGCCGCCCGCCCGGCCGTGCAGCGTGCGCTAGCCGCAGTGGATAAGGTACGCGGTGAAACCACCCCCTACGACAAGGCGAAACCCGAGAATCTCGACCGGCTGTTCGGCCGCGGGGCCTATGCGGCAGCCTGACCCGCATCATGTCGGACCCCACCTGGCAACAGGCGGTCTATGCCGCCCTGAAGGCCGCCAGCATCAGTCAGATTGGTTACGTCCCAGATGCCGGGCACGCGCACCTGATCACCACCGCGCATGCGGATCCCGCCATGCGCGCGGTGGTGCTGACCACCGAGGAAGAGGGGATCGCGCTCGCCGCCGGTGCCTGGCTGGGCGGACAGCGCGCGGCGTTGCTGATGCAGTCCTCGGGCGTCGGCAACTGCGTCAACATGCTGTCTTTGCCGGCGAGCTGCCGCATGCCTTTCCTGACGCTTGTCACGATGCGGGGCGAGTGGGGGGAGTTCAATCCCTGGCAGGTGCCGATGGGCGCCGCCACACCGTCCGTGCTGGCCGCGGCCGGCGTGCATGTTTATCGCGCCGATCGCCCTGAGGAAGCTGCCGAGACCGTCGCCGCCGCCGCCGCCTTAGCCTTCGACAGCGCGGTGCCGGTCGCCGTGCTGTTGTCACAGCGGCTTATCGGAACCAAGGTGTTCGTGAAATGAGTCCCGGCCTCGACAGGCGCGCGGTTGCCGCTGCGCTGCTGCGTGATCCCGGCAATCTCCTGGTAGTCACCGGCCTGGGCGCTCCCACCTACGATGCCGCGGCAGCGGGCGACCGGCCGCTCAACTTTTATCTCTGGGGCGCGATGGGCGGAGCGGCGATGATCGGCCTCGGGCTCGCGCTCGCGCAGCCCAGGCGCCGCGTGCTGGTGCTCACCGGCGACGGTGAGATGCTGATGGGGATGGGCTCGCTCGCTACGATCGCCGCTGCCGGCGTGCCGAACCTCGCAATCGCCGTGCTGGACAATGCCCAATATGGGGAAACGGGCGCGCAGGCGAGCCATACCGCACACGGCACCGACCTTGCCGCGGTTGCGGCTGCGTGCGGTTGGCAAGCCACGGCGAGCGCCGCCAGCATGGAGGCGGTCGAGACCCTGCGTCCTCGCCTGCGGGCCGAGCCGTTATTCGCGGTAGTCCGGATTTCGCCGGACGAGCCGGAACGCGTGCTGCCGGCGCGCAACGGGGCCTATCTGGCCGACCGGTTCCGCCGTGCCCTCGGCATTGCTGACCTTTAGTTGTGTTACGCTTTGTAACGCCGCTTGCCGGTTCCTAGCTGATCGGGTCATTTCGGGCTGGCGTCCCCCCGCCATTTCCTGGAAAATGGCGGGCTTACGGATTAACGACCGGTTGACGTTGGGCTCCACGCAGGGAAGGCCTGGGCGAGTGAAGATGGCGCTGGGCGCGAAAGCCGCGCGGGTGATTTCGTATCTGACCCTCGTCGCCGTGGCCGCGCTATTTGCCGCTTCGGCAACAATCAGCCAGCCGCGGGCCCAGCAACCGGCGCCGCCCCCCGTCGCGATTCCGGTGACCGCAACGCGCGCCGCGGTAAAGGACGTTCCGATCACGGTGAACGGTCTCGGCACCGTGCAGGCGTTCAACTCCGTGCTGATCCGCGCTCGCGTGGATGGCACGCTGATGCAGGTGCCGGTCGATGAAGGCCAGATTGTCAAACCGGGACAGCTTGTCGCCGTTATCGACCCGCGGCCCTATCAGGCCGCGCTCGACCAGGCGATGGCGAAAAAGCAGCAGGACGAGGCGCAGCTTGCGAACACCAAGCGCGACCTCGCGCGCACCGGGTCGCTGATCAAGCAGGACTTCGCTTCCCGCCAGACCTACGACACCCAGCAGGCTCAGGTTGACCAGTTTACGGCTCAGATCGCCGGCGATCAGGCCGCGGTCGAGGCAGCGCAGGTCAACCTCTCCTATTGCTACATAACGTCACCGATCCCCGGCCGCGTCGGGCTGCGTCAGGTGGACCCGGGCAACATCGTGCATGCGAGCGATACCACCGGCATTCTGTCGATTACCCAGGACCAGCCGATCGCGGTGGTGTTCACACTGCCGCAACAGGATCTGCCGCGCATCGTGCAGGCGATGGCCCAGCATGAGCTGCACGTCACGGCGCTATCCGGGGACGACAAGACCGAGCTCGATCAAGGCGTTCTGTTGACCCCGGACAACGCGATCGATGCATCGACCGGCACGATCAAGCTGAAGGCGCGCTTCCCGAACACACGCAACACGCTGTGGCCGGGCCAGTATGTCGATGCCCGGTTGTTGGTGGGCACAGACACGCACGCGCTGACCGTACCGGCCGAGGCTGTGCAGAACGGTCCGGCGGGGCTCTACGTCTATGTGATCAAGCCCGATTCCACCGTGGAGCGCCAAGCGGTGGAAAGCGAGACGTATGGCGATGTGGCGGTGATCTCGAAGGGTCTGCAATCCGGGCAACAGGTCGTGCTGCGGGGACAGTCCCGGCTGGACAATGGTACGCGGGTCGCGGTGGAGCAGCCGCAAGCATGAACATCTCCGCCCCGTTCATTCGTCGGCCGATCGCCACCTCGTTGGTTATGGCGGCGCTGGTGTTGGCCGGGCTTGCCGCTTTCCCGTTCCTTCCCGTGGCCCCGCTGCCGCGCGTCGATTTCCCCACTATTGTCGTGCAAGGCAAATTCCCCGGCGGCAGTCCGGAAACCATGGCGAGCACGGTGGCGCAGCCGCTGGAGACGCAGCTCGCGCAGATCCCGGGCGTGTCTCAGCTCACCTCCGTGAGCGTGCTCGGCGTGACCCAGATCGTTGTGCAGTTCGATCTCGACCGCAATATCGATGCCGCATCCGGCGACGTGCAGGCCGCAATCAACGCCGCCTCCGGCAGCCTGCCGAAGAACCTGCCGAGCCCGCCCAGTTATTGGAAGGCCAATCCGTCGGATGCGCCGATCCTGATCCTGGCAGTGAACTCGAAGGCACTGCCGCTCACCAGGGTGGACGATTTCGCCGAAACCGTCCTGTCGCAGCAGATATCGCAGGTGACCGGCGTCTCCCAGGTGCTGGTCGGGGGACAGCAGAAGCCTGCCATCCGGGTGGAGGTCGATCCGGCCAAGCTCGCCTCGATGGGGCTGACGCTGGAAGACGTTCGCAACATGCTGGTGAACGCCACCGTCGACTCGCCCAAGGGCAGCATCGACGGTGCGCGGCGTTCCTATGCGATCTACGCGAACGACCAGATCATCACCGCGGGGCCGTTGAACGACGTGGTGCTGGCGTATCGCAAGGGCGCGGCGATCCGGGTCCGCGATATCGGGCGTGCCGTGGACGGACCCGAGAACCGCGAGATGGCGGCCTGGCAGAACGGCGTGCGCGGGCTCGTGCTGTTGGTGTTCAAGCAACCGGGCGCCAACGTTATCAGCACGGTCGAGCACATCAAGGCGTTGCTGCCGCGCCTCGAAGCGTCGCTGCCGCCGTCCGTGCACGTGACCACCATCATGGACCGGACGCTCACCATCCGTGCCTCGGTCAACGAGGTGGAGTTCACGCTCCTGCTGTCGGCCTGCCTCGTGGTTATGGTGATCTTCCTCTTCCTGCGAAACCTGTGGGCGACCATCATTCCGGCGATCACGGTGCCAGTGGCGCTGATCTGCACCTTCGGCGTGATGTACCTTCTCGGCTTCAGCCTGGATAACCTCTCGCTGATGGCGCTGACCATCTCGATCGGCTTCGTGATCGACGATGCCATCGTGATGCTGGAGAACATCTTTCGTCACCTCGAAGAGGGCATGAAACCGATGGAGGCGGCGCTGAAAGGCTCCGGCGAGATCGGCTTCACCATCATCTCGATCAGTTTTTCGCTGATCGCCGTGTTTCTCCCGCTGCTGCTGATGGGCGGCATCGTGGGACGGTTGTTCCGCGAGTTTGCGATCACCGTCACTTCGGCGGTGATGGTGTCCGCCTTCGTGTCGCTCACGCTGACGCCGATGATGTGCTCCCGGTTCCTGCATCACGACGCCGGCCGGCACGGGCTGGCGTATCGCGCGATGGAGCGGTTCTTTGTCGGCCTGGCCAGCTTTTACCGGCGCACGCTCGAGGTGGCGCTGCGGCACCAGTTCATCATGCTGCTGGTGTTTCTGACCACGGTCACCACCACCGTCGTGCTGTACGTCTACATTCCAAAAGGCTTCTTCCCCCCGCAGGATACCGGGGCGGTCATCGGCATCACCGAAGCGGGCCAGGATGTTTCTTTCCAGGAGATGGCGCGCATCCAGAAGCAGGTGAATGCGATCGTCGCGGCTGATCCGGATACCGCCGGTTATTCATCCTCGATTGGCGGCGGCATCGCCGGCCAGGCCGCCAATAACGGGCGCATCTTCATCAGCCTGAAGCCCTGGGACCAGCGCGTCGGCGGCTCGGCACAGGATTATATCAACCGGTTGCGGCCGAAACTGGCAAAAGTGGTGGGCGGCGCCCTGTTCCTGCAGGCAGCGCAGGATATCCGTGTCGGAGGCCGGCTTTCGAAGACCGAATACCAGTATACGCTGCAGGACCCGAATCTCGGCGAGCTGTATGGCTGGGCGCCGAAAGTACTGGACCGGCTTCGTGAACTGCCGCAACTGAAGGACGTGACCACGGACCAGGAGATGTCGGGCACCACGGCCACGCTGACAATCAATCGCGACATGGCGGCGCGGTTCGGCATTCAGCCGCAGCAGATCGACGACGTTCTCTATGACGCGTTCGGCCAACGTCAGGTGACGCAGTACTTCACCCAGATCGGCTCCTACCACGTCATCCTGGAAGTGACCCCGGCGCAGTTGGGAGATCCGGCGACTCTGTCAAAACTCTACGTGCGTGCCGCCAACGGGGCGACGGTGCCGCTCTCGACTTTCGTGAGCTGGACAATCAAGCCGGTGCAACCACTGTCCATCTCGCATCAGAGCCAGTTCCCGGCGGTGACCATCTCTTTCAATCTCGCGCCCGGCGTGGCGCTCGGGGAGGCCGTGGAGGCGGTCAACGCCGCCATGGTCAAGATGGGATTACCCGATACCGTACAGGGCAGCTTCCAAGGCACCGCACAGGCCTTCCAGGCATCGCTGGCGGGGCAGCCCTACCTGATCGCCGCGGCGTTGATCAGTGTGTACATCATTCTCGGCATTCTCTACGAAAGCTACATCCTGCCCCTGACCATTCTTTCCACGCTGCCGTCTGCCGGCGTGGGCGCCCTGCTGACGTTGCTGTTGGCAAGGACCGAGCTTTCCGTGATCGCGCTGATTGGTATTATTCTGTTGATCGGCATCGTGAAGAAGAACGGCATCATGATGGTTGATTTTGCCATCACGGCGGAGCGGCGAGATGGGTTGGCGCCGCTGGAAGCCATCCGTCAGGCCTGCCTGTTGCGGTTCCGGCCGATCCTGATGACGACAATGGCAGCGATGCTCTCCGGCCTGCCGATCATGTTGGGGACGGGCGCCGGATCGGAGCTGCGCCGCCCGTTAGGGTACGCGATGGTTGGCGGGCTCGCTTTCTCGCAGGTCCTCACGCTGTACACCACTCCGGTGATTTATCTCTATCTGGATCGGCTGCAGCACTGGCTGGCGCCGAAGCGGCAGCGCGTACCGGTGTTGGCGGCCAAGCTGGGGGCGACCGGCGATTGAGTGCGCGAGGCGCCGCGGAGTCGGTACTCCGCGCGACCGCGTTGCCGGGCGATTTCTATACTTCGGCCGCTGTGTTTCGCGCCGAGATCGAGCATATCCATCTGCGGAACTGGTTCTTTGTTGGTTTGGCCAGCGAGGTGCCGGCGCCGGGCGACTACCGTGCGATCGAAACGGTCGGCGGTCCGGCAATTCTCGTCCGCGACCAGGATGGGACGCTCCGCGCTTTCGCGAATTGTTGTCGCCATCGCGGCTCGCTGTTGCTCAGCGGCAGCGGGCGTGCTCGCGCGATCCGATGCCCCTATCACGCCTGGGCCTACCGTCTGGACGGCTCGCTTCTGGCCGCGCCGGCGATGGAGCAGACGCCTGATTTCGACAGAGACGCGCACCGGCTGACGCCGATCCGCCTGGAGGAATGGGACGGGTTGGTATTCCTGAACTTCGATCCGTGCGCCGCCCCGCTGCTCGAGCATCTAGGGGACCTGCCGCAGGTGCTCGGGTGCTACCGGTTTTCGGAAATGCTCTGCACGTGGCGGCACGAGATCGAATGCCGCTGTAACTGGAAAATGCTGGTCGAGAATGCGCTCGAAGCCTACCACACCGGCACCGTCCACGCCGCCACGGTCGGTGCCCAGCGCGAGGCCGTCATCCCGACCCACGGAGATTGGCTCTGCCTACAGGTGCTGAGCGACACGAGCGTCGCCGTGCTGACCAACAAGCCGCCTTTTCCCCTGATCGCCGGCCTGAGCCAGCAGGCGAAACGCGGCACCTACTTCACCATGATCCTGCCGACCAGCCAGCTTGCCTGCGCTCAGGACTGCATGTGGTGGCTGGCGATGCGGCCGGTTGCGCCGGACCGCACGATGCTGTCGCTTGGCGGCTGCTTTCCAAAGGGCACCGCGGCGCTACCCCAGTTCGCCGATCACGCGGCGCTCTATTATGATCGCTGGCGCCGCGTTGCGGAGGAGGATGTCGGCATACTGGAGCGCCAGCAGCACGGCGTTTCCTCCGTGTTGTTCCGACCGGGGCGGCTATCCTGGCGCGACGAACTGGCGCACGCCGTTCACGAATGGGTACGATCGCGCCTGCCGCCCCCCTGACGCGACCGCCGCTTGCTCCTATACCACTCGGTGTCGGCATCACTCGAAGGAGCCGGGATTGGCTACGCGTCCGAAGATCCGCCGCCGTCGTCGCACCAAGATCATCGCCACGCTCGGTCCGGCAAGCTCGTCGCCGGAGGTGTTAGCGCGGTTGTTCCAGGCCGGCGCGGATGTGTTCCGGCTGAACTTCAGCCATGGCACGCATGAGGACCATGCCGCCCGCTTCGCCATGATCCGGGAGCTGGAAGAGCGACTCGATCGACCGATCGGCATCCTTGCCGATGTGCAGGGGCCGAAGCTGCGCGTCGGGCGTTTCGGCGGCGGCCGGGTGCATTTGCAGACCGGGCAGGCATTCCGGCTCGACCTCAACCCGACGCCCGGGGACGCCAAACGGGTGAACCTGCCGCATCCGGAGATCATCGAGGCGGCGGCGCTGGGCTGCACGTTGCTTCTGGATGACGGCAAGTTGCGTTTGCGCGTGCAGCGCAAGCGCGAGGATGCGCTGGAAACCGAGGTCACGGTCGGCGGCCCGCTCTCGGACCGCAAGGGGGTGAACGTGCCCGACGTGGTGCTGCCGATCCCCGCGCTGACCAAAAAGGACCGTAGCGACCTCGACTTCGCCCTTCAGCACGGCGCCAATTATATCGGGCTTTCCTTCGTGCAGCGGCCCGAGGATGTGGCGGAGGCCAAGCGGATCGCCGGCGATCAGGCGTGGATCATGACGAAGATGGAGAAGCCGCAGGCGGTTGAGAATCTCGACGAGATCGTCCGCCTGTCCGATGCGGTTATGGTGGCTCGCGGCGATCTCGGCGTGGAGTTGCCGCCCGAGGAGGTGCCGCTGGTGCAGAAGCGCATCGTGCGCGCGGCGCGGGCGCTCGGACGCCCAGTGGTGGTCGCCACGCAGATGCTGGAGAGCATGATCAGCGCGCCCGCGCCGACGCGGGCCGAGGCATCGGACGTGGCCACCGCGGTGTTCGACGGCGCCGATGCGGTGATGCTGTCGGCTGAAACCGCCGCCGGTCAGTACCCGTTCGAAGCAGTCAACATCATGGACCGCATCGTCGCGCGGGTGGAGCAGGATCCCGGGTGGCGGGCCATGATCGATGCGAGCTGCCCCGAACCGGAACATTCGGCCGCCGATGCCATCGCCGCCGCCGTGCGGCAAGTCGGGCATACGATCGGAGCCGCGGCAATCGTCGCCTTCACTGCTTCGGGCAGCACGGCGGTGCGCGTCGCCCGCGAGCGGCCGGAAGCCCCGGTGATCGGCTTCACCCCGCACCGCCAGACGGCGCAGCGGCTTGCTGTGGTCTGGGGCGTGCACGCGGTGGTCAGCCCCGACGTGCATTCGCTGTCGGAAGCGGTGGCGCGCGCCCTGCACACCGCCCAGGCGGAGGGGTTCGCGCAACGCGGCGACGAGATCGTGGTGGCCGCCGGCGTGCCGTTCGGTCATTCGGGGACCACCAACACGCTGCGGGTGGCAGCGGTACGATAGACGGAGAGGAACGCGATGCGACGCCGGCACTTCCTTGCGACTGCAACCGCCGCCCTGGCTGCCCCCGTCATCGCTCGGGCCGGTTCCCGCCAGACCCTGACCTTCGTGCCGCAGGCCGATCTGGCGGTGCTCGATCCGATCTGGACCACCACCTACCAGACTCGCGATCACGGGTTTCTGGTGTTCGATACGCTGTTCGGCGTCGACGCCAACTATCAGGCGCAGCCGCAGATGCTGAACGGCGTGGAGACCTCCGGCGACGGCAGGCAGTGGACGCTGACGCTGCGTCCGGGAATGCGGTTCCACGACAATACGCCAGTGCTGGCGCGCGACTGCGTCGCCAGCATCAAGCGTTGGGGGGCGCGCGACGCCTATGGACAGGCATTACTGGCGGCGACCGACGGGCTCGCGGCGGCGGATGACAAGACCATCCTGTTCCGCTTGAAATATCCGTTTCCCTTGCTGCCGCAGGCGCTCGGCAAGACGCCTCCGAGCATCTGCGCCATCATGCCGGAACGCCTCGCCCAGACCGACCCCTACAAGCAGGTCACCGAGATGATCGGCAGCGGTCCGTTCCGCTACAAGGCCGATGAACGCGTGCCCGGTTCGCTGGTGGTGTATGAGCGCTTTTCCGGTTATGTGCCGCGGCCGGCCGGCACACCCAGCGGCACGGCCGGTCCGAAGATCGCCTATCTCGACCGCATCGAATGGCACATCATCAAGGATCCCGGCACGGTCGCGGCGGCGATGCAGCAGGGCGAGATCGACTGGTGGCTTACGCCGGACGCCGACCTGCTGCCTTTGCTGACCGGCAAGAACCTGACGGTGCGCACCAATGACCCGACGGGGTTCATTGCCACCATGAGGTTCAACCAACTGCATCCGCCTTTCGACAATGCGGCGATTCGGCGGGCCATGCTCGGGGCGGTGGATCAGGCCGAATACATGATCGGGATGGTCGGCACCGACCCGGAGCTGCGTCACGTTCCCTGCGGCGTGTTCACGCCTGGCACACCGATAGCGAGCGATGTTGGCCTCGACGTGTTCACCGGCCCGCGTGATCTGCCGAAAGTGAAACAGGCACTTGAGGTGGCGGGATATAAAGGCGAGAAAATCGTGCTGCTGGCGCCGACCGACATCGCCAGCGCCAAGGCGCTTGCCGACATCACCAACGATACGATGAAAAAGCTTGGCATGAACGTCGATTACCAGGCAATGGACTGGGCAACGCTCGTGCAGCGGCGGGCGAAGAAAGATCCGGTCGATCAGGGTGGCTGGAGCATTTACCACACCTCCTGGAGCGGTGCCGACATGCTGAACCCGGTCGGGCATGTCTTCCTGCGGGGCAACGGGCAGGACGCGACCGTCGGTTGGCCGACCGCCCCGAAGCTCGAGGCATTGCGCAATGACTGGCTCCGCGCGCCGGACCTCGGGTCGCAGAAGAAGATCGCGCAGGAGATCCAGCTTCAGGCGTTCATCGACGTGCCATATATCCCGCTCGGCCAATATCTTGCGCCTACTGCGTTCCAGGCTACCTTGTCTGGGGTGCTGACCGGCAATCCGGTGTTCTGGAATATCCGCAAAGCCTGACACACAGGAGAAAGCGCCATGAGCGAGAAAGAACCATTCTTGACCGATGTGAAGACCTTGCGCGAGCAGGCGCGTCAACATGTGTCACAGGGGCCGATAACGCCGAACTACGGCGGTGACGTGCGGCGGGCGATAGACATCCTGCAAACAGTGCTTGCTACTGAGATTGTCTGCGTACTGCGCTATACAATGCACGCTGTTGCTGCCACCGGGGTCGCCAGCGACGGTGTCAAGGAGGAATTCGCTCAGCACGCCAAGGAAGAACAGCAGCACATGATGGAAGTGGCCGAGCGCATCAATCAGCTCGGCGGCACGCCCAATTTCAGCCCTGAGGGGCTGGCGACGCGTTCAGCTTCACAATACGCCGAGGGCGGCAGCCTGGTCGGGATGATCCGGGAGAACCTGATCGCCGAGCGCATCGCTGTCGAACACTACCGCGAGTTGATCCGCTTCTTCGGCGACAAGGATCCGGCGACGAGAGTGATGCTGGAAAGCATTCTTCGTGTCGAGGAGGAGCACGCCAACGACATGAGCGACCTGCTGGAAACCCATGAAGGCAAGCCGATACAGAGCTGAAGTTATGCCAGGGCGATAGGGGTTATTCAACTCGTCGGGCAGCGTAATATACCCGGCCCCCTATACGGCCCATTTAGGCCACGGCTGGATCCGCAAGGGGCAGACGCGGGGGCTCAAGAGCAACCACGGCCGGGTGAACGTCAACAATCAATGGCGCACTGTGCTGGCCGAACGTGAGATCCGTGCATCTCGAAGCGAAGCAAGATCACGAGCGCGAGATGATCAGTTGACGCTTGCAGGCGCGACACCCGACCGTCACTGCGATCAGAGTGGTGCTGGACAATGCCCGCTACAACCCACCGCGCCGAGCCGCTGGTATGGCGTGCGATCGGGCACCCAGCGCGCTTGTGCGTTGGGACGCGGGGGTTGGTGGGGTGGCCGCGCGCGGACTAAAACTCTGATGCCAGCGGTCCCGCTCGGTCGGAGTGATCAACAGAAAGGGCCGCTGGTATCAGTGCGCATTGATGCGGACGGGGAGTTCCCGGATACCGCGAATGAAGTTGGAATAAAGCCGCCTGGGCTGCCCCATCACCTCGATCTCCAGGTCGCGTGCGAGTATCTCTTCCCAGAGGATGCGGAGCTGCAGGTCGGCCAGACGGTCGCCGACGCAGCGGTGGATGCCGGCGCCGTAAGACAGGTGTTGGCGCGGTTTCGTGCGGTCCACGATGAAAGCGTCGGGACTGTCGATGACGCTTTCGTCGCGATTGCCGGACACGTACCACATCACGACCTTGTCGCCTTGTCGGATGCGTTGATCGGCAAGCTCGGCGTCGCGCCTGGCCGTGCGGCGCATATGGATGACCGGCGTCTGATAGCGGATCGTCTCGGCGACCAGGCTCGGGACCAGAGCCGGGTTGGCCTTGAGCTTGCGCAGCTCCCCGGGATTCTCCGACAACGCGAGCACGCCGCCCGACATGGTGTTCCTTGTCGTATCGTTTCCACCGACAATAAGCAGCGCCAGGTTGCCGATGAACTCCATCTCCGGCATTTCGCGCGTATCAGGGCTGTGTGCCATCATCGAAATCAGATCGAGCTTCGGCGCAGCGTTTGCCCGCTCTTTCCAGAGCTCGCGGAAGGCCGTCCCCATCCCACGGAGTTCCGCTAGCCGTTCCTCCTCCGAATGGACCGGCGCATCAGGCGCCGTGACGTTGCAGATCGCCACGTCGGACCAGTAAGTAAGCTTGCGCCGCTCCTGCCAGGGGAAGTCGAACAGGGTTGCCAGCATCATGGTGGTCAGTTCGATCGAAACCCTGTCCACCCAGTCGAAGGTTTCATTGCGCGGCAGGTTATCGAGAACCGTGCTGGTGCGTTGCCGGATGGTCCGCTCATAGCTGGCGAGGTTGGTTGGCGCGGCGACCGGGGCAACCGTTTTGCGCTGCACCGTGTGGCGCGGCGGATCCATGCGGATAAAACTGGGCCGCCGCAGATTGGCGGGCTGATCTTCTACCTGAATACCCCCGAGTTCCGAGGAGTAGGTCGTCTGATCGAGTTCCACGGTCATGATGTCGCCGTACCGCGTCACCGACCAATAGGGGCCATAGCGGCTTTCCGCGCAGTAGTGGACCGGCGCTTCGCGCCGCAGGTGCGCGAACAGCGGCCGCCACGTATCCTGCTGGTAGAGGCCGGGGTCGCTGACGTCGATGCGATCAAGGGACACGGCTGGCTCCTTTGTAGCACGCAACTTCTATTCAAATCACGTGTGCGGCAAACGATAAAGTGCCGCCACGCCGTCCGCTCGCCACTCACACTGCGCCCCTGGTTGCGCCCGGTACCCGAGCGTCGAATACTGGCGGCGCGATGCCCGCGGGCAGCAAACCGAGAGCCACGCCGATGGAGGAAGACCGATGTCATTCTACCGAAGCATGACCTGCGAGAATTTGACCATCAAAGGCGATAAGGGAACGCCGATAACGGCTTACGTGGCCAGACCATCCGGTCCTGGTCCCTTTCCGGGTGTCGTGCTTGTGCATCACCTGCCGGGCTGGAGCGAGCTCTATATCGAGACGACGCGCCGCTTCGCGCATCACGGCTATCTCGCGGTCTGCGCCAACCTCTACGAGCGCGAGGGCGGCGGCAGCGACGCCAATCCGGACGACGTCGCCGCCAAGGTGCGCGCCGAGGGCGGCATTCCCGACTCCCAGATGGTCGGCGATACCGAAGGCGCCGTGAAGTGGATGCGCGCGCAGCCCGATCACAACGGCAAGGTCGGCCTTTTCGGCTCCTGCTCGGGCGGCCGGCACGCCTTCATCTATGCCTGTCAGCGGAAGGACATCGACGCTTGCGCCGAGCTATGGGGCGGCCGCGTGGTGATGGGCAAGGAGGAGCTCAATGCCAAGACGCCTGTCGCGCCGATCGACATGACGAAGGACCTCTGCTGCCCTCTGCTCGGCCTGTTCGGCAACGACGATCGCGCACCGAGCCCTGAGCAGGTGAACCAGCACGAGGCCGAGCTTAAAAAACACGGCAAGACATACGAGTTCCACCGCTACGACGGTGCCGGCCACGGCTTCTTCTATTGGCACCGGCCGCTCTATCGGCCCGAGCAGGCAATGGATGGCTGGAGCAAGGTATTCGCCTTCTTCGGCAAGACTCTGGCGAAGTAGGAGGTTCCGACATGTGCACGTCCATCATCGAGACCGTACGCGCCGAGGGCATGGCCAAGCGCGGGGACGAATGGTTCAGGCTGTCGCGGGCGGTGGTCGCCTATGACCACGCGCGCCATGCGCCGCTGGGCGACGTCATCACGCTCGACTTCATCAACGCGGACCTCGACCCCGGTGCGCGGGCTGGGATCGAGCTCACGCTGGAGACGGCCAAGGAGCTGCGCGCCGCTCTCGACCGAGCGATTACCGCGGCCGAGTTCGAGGAGGCGGAGGTGCGGGGCAAGGGTGCGGTTCTCAGCCTCGCTCAAGCGGCGTGACGCATGCCGACGGAAGGACAAGATGAAGATCACCGGATACAAAACCTTCCTGGTTGACGCCCACCGCACCAACTTCATTTTCATGAAGCTTCAGACGGATAGCGGCTACGAGGGCCTGGGCGAGGCAACCGCGGAGTGGAACGAGAAGGCGATCGTTGCGGCGCTCGAAGAACTCGGTGAGTTCCTGATCGGTAAGGATCCGTACCAGACCGACTATCTGATCCAGACTATGCACCGAAACTCATATTGGCGGACCGGCGTAATCTTGCGCAGTGCGCTCAGCGGCGTGGAGGCAGCGCTGCTGGACATCAAGGGCAAGGCGCTCGGTGTGCCAGTCTATGAACTGCTTGGCGGCAAGCATCGGGATGTTGTTGCCTGCTACGGCAATGGATGGTTTTCGGGCGCAAAAACGCCCGGGGACTATGCGCGCAAAGCGTCCGAGGCCGTGGCGATGGGCTTCAAGGCGCTGAAATGGGATCCCTTCGGCGCAGCCTATCTGGAGATGGATCGCGCGGCGCGGCACCGCACGATCGAAATCGTGGAGGCGGTGCGAAGCGCGGTGGGGCCGGGCATCGATCTGATGATCGAGGTGCACGGGCGGCTAAACGTGCCTACGGCAATTGCGATGGCGCGGGCGCTGGCAAAATTTGATCCGAGGTGGTTCGAAGAACCGGTGCCGCCCGAAAGCATCGATGCCCTGGCCGACGTTCGGGCGAACAGCCCGATCCCGATCGCAACAGGCGAGCGCTATTTCGAGCCGGAACGATTCATGGAACTGATCTATAAGCGCGCCGTCGATGTCCTGCAGCCCGACGTGGGACATGTGGGCGGGATGCTCGAAGCGCAGAAAATCGCCGCTATGGGGCATGCGCGGTTCTTGCCCGTCGCACCACACAATCCCACCGGTCCGGTCATGAATGCCATGACCATGCAACTGGCAGCCACCATTCCGAATTTCTGCATCCTGGAGACGATCGCCGTGGATGTGCCGTGGCGGAAGGAGATCGTGCGGGAGTTGCTTACCTTTACCAACAGCGAGATCCGTATTCCGAATGTGCCGGGTTTGGGTTTGGAGTTGAACGAGGAGGCGTGTGCGCGGCACCCGTACAAGCGGCATCCCATCCAACAATTCGCTGAGGGGGTCGCTTTTTCCCGCCCGGAGGGCTCCGTGCCCTTCGTCAGCGGCGGTGGTGTTGGGTAGCCCGGAAGCTTGCGCCGCAGCCGGCGGTCCCTTATCGCCAGCGCATGCAAATCCGATCGCCCGAGGCCGAACTGCGGCGCTTGCTCGCCATCATGGCGGCACTCCGCGAACCCACATCCGGCTGCCCGTGGGACCGCGAACAGACCTTCGCGACGATCGCCCCCTATACGATCGAGGAAGCCTACGAAGTCGCCGATGCAATTGCTCGCCAGGACTTCGATTCACTGCCCGATGAACTCGGCGATCTGTTGTTCCAGGTCGTCTATCACGCACGCATGGCGGAGGAGGAAGGCCGCTTCGCCTTCGCCGATATCGCGGCCGCCGTTACCGACAAGATGGTCCGCCGGCACCCCCATGTGTTCGCTGACGCCGCGTCGCGCAGCGCGGCTGCGCAGACTGCCGCCTGGGAAACACAAAAATCGGCCGAGCGTGCAGCCCGGGCCGAAACCGGCACGCTTGCCGGCGTGCCTCTCGCGTTGCCCTCGCTGGTTCGGGCAGCGAAGCTGACCGCGCGTGCGGCCCGGGTCGGTTTCGATTGGCCCGATGCCGCCGCGGTGCTGGAGAAGCTCGATGAAGAGGTGGAAGAGCTGCGGGCGGAGTTGCCCGAGGCCGATCCAGATCGACTGGCCGATGAACTAGGCGATCTGCTGTTCGTGCTGGCCAATCTCGCGCGCAAGCTGTCGCTCGATCCGGAGGATTGTCTGCGCCGCGCTAACCGCAAGTTTGCCGCGCGGATCGAAGCTATGGAGCAGCGTGCCGCCGCTTCCGGCAAGACGCTGACCGACATGACGCTCGATGAAATGGAAACCGCATGGCAGGCAGTGAAGCGAGCGCAGCGCCCGAATGGCGGCGGCTGAACCGCGCCAACTGGGATGAGCGCGTGGCCGTCCATCTCGGCCCGCGCGGCTACGACCTGACCGCTCTGCGGGCGGGCCGTGAAACACTGCCGATTGTGGAGCATGAGCTGGGACCGGTCGCAGGCCTGCGGGTGCTGCACCTGCAATGCCATATCGGCACGGACACGCTGGCGCTTGCGCAACGCGGGGCCGAGGTCGTCGGGCTCGATTTCTCCGCCCCGGCAATCGAAGCGGCACGTGCACTGGCGGCCGAACTCGGGCTGTCATACCGCGTGCATTTCGTGCAGGCCGACATCTACGACGCGCCGGGTGCGATCGCCGAGCCGGCCGGTTTCGATCTCGTCTTCGCCACCTGGGGCACGATCTGCTGGCTGCCCGATATCCGCGCCTGGGCAAAGGTGGTGGCGCATTTCCTCAAGCCGGGCGGATCGCTCTATTTCGCCGAGGGCCACCCGGCGGCCCTGGTGTTCGATGACAATACAGGATCATCGGGGCGGCCTGGTTTCACTTACCCCTATTTCAGCCCGGACGGTGTGCTCGAAGCCGATCCACGCGACTACGCCGATCCGGACGCAAGGCTCGCCAACGCCACCACGCATCAGTGGCTGCACGGCCTCGGCGACGTGGCGAGCGCTATTATCGCCGCCGGGCTGCGGCTCGAATGGCTGCACGAGCACCCAGCCGTCGTCTGGCGCATGTTCGATTGTTTGGTGAAAGACGACGCTGGTCTCTATCGCTGGCCGGACAAGCCGTGGCTGCCTTTGGCCTATTCGCTCAGGGCGACGCGGCCATAGCCGTTTGCCGCGCCCGACCTGCAGCCGCCCGCGCCGAATCCGAAACCTGGAACATCTCGAGTGCTTCCAGCGCGTCGTCCGCCACCGGCGTCAGCGCCAGATCCATGTAGTCGCGGGCGCCGGGATCGCGCTTGATCTCCCGCCGCACCTTGGCCATCCGCCGGATCAACCGCGCCAGGCGGATATGCTTGCCGATCAGCTCCGCCGCATAACGCGGGTAGAACGTCACAGGGTTTTCGATCGGGAAGCCCGGCCGGCGATCCCTGCGCACCTTCCGCCGCAGATACCCGCCCTCCAGCGGATGGATGCGCTCGATCATCACGCAGCCGACGAACCACAGCAGCAGGAACATCATCTTGCCGGGGCTGATCCCGGTGGCGGCGGCGCGACGCATCACCGTCGCCATATGCTCAGGCGTGTAATAGGTCTCCCACGCCAGCCGATACGCGCGCTCCCATTCCGCTTTGCTCATGCGCGGATGCGCCGTGCAGACATGCTCGAGGTCGTATTTGTTCATATCGGGGTCCATCGGCACACCCGACAACAGCAAGCGCTTATGATCCTCCGATCCCGGCAGCGGCGTCAGGCAGAAGAACTCCAGCAGATCGAGCGGCAACTCGCGTTGGATGATCCCGATATCACGCACGATGGTTTCCGGCGTATCGGTCGGAAAACCCAGAATGTAGCCGGCATAGGTGAAGCAGCGATGGCGCTTCCACTCCAGCAGCATCTTGCGGTACTCGGCGATCCGGTTCTGTTTCTTCTTCGCCGACAGCAGGCTGTCCGGATTGATGTTCTCCAGCCCGATGAACACGCGCGTCACCCCGGCCCGCGCGGCTTTTTCGATGAAGCGCGGGATTTTGTGGCAGAGCGTGTCCACCTGAATGACGAAACGAAAAAATAGGCCTTCCTCCTCGCGCATACGGATCAGCCGGTCGAAGATGGCTTCCCAGTTGCGGTTGCGCGCGAGGTTGTCGTCGGTGATGAAGAAATGATCGATCCCCTGGGCAAGGTTGGCGCGGATGATCGCCTCAATATCGTCCGCGGTCCGATAGCGCGATTTGCGGCCCTGCACGTTGATGATGGTGCAGAAGGAACACTGGAAAGGACAACCACGACCGGCATCGAAACTGGTCAGCCGTCCGCCGGTGCGCTCGATGCGCATCGCCGGCAGCATCGGCAGCGGCGCACCATCCAGACCGGGAAGGTCGTCCATAAAATAGTAAAGCGGTTTCAGCGTGCCGTCGCGCGCATCCCGCAACACGGTCTCCAACCGGCCCTCGGCTTCGCCGGCGAACAGCGTGATGCCGAGGTCCATCGCTTCCCGCAGGTCCGACGGAACCTCGGGCAGCATGGCCAGGCATCCGGAGACATGAAACCCCCCGATCGCTACCTTCGTCCCGGCGGCACGCAACCGCCGGGCAAGGTCCATCGCATGTGGGAACTGGTTGGACTGCACGCCCACCAAGGCCACCAGCCCCATTCCGGCCCGGGCGATATCGCGGGCAATCCGCTCCGGCCGGATGCGGACATTGGTCTCATCATAGGCAACGATCTCAAGATCGACATCGTCGCCGAGGACGCGCCGGTCGCGACAATCTTCCGCCAGCCCGTTCAGCGCGGCCAGCGTGTTGGAGGGTATCGCCGACCGCACCCATTGAATCACATAGCCCTGATCGTCGTAATGCGATGGCTTGATCAGGGTCAGCCGGAATCGCCGCGGGGAGGGGTCAGTCACAATTGGAATCCGGGTCGAAGCCGCGGATAACTAAAGTCAGGACGACCCCAGGCGCAAGGCGAAAGGGACCAGGTGTTACCTCTCGGATTTGCTGCTTTTTTCCTGTTTGGCGCTCTCGGAACGCTCGCCCATTTCCTTGAGCTTCTTCGCTGATTCCCCGCCGAAATCCTCCTTCTCGGCCAGCACGTTGGTGCTGTCGCCCTGCTTCTCGGTCTCTTGCTTCTTGGTTGCCATTGTTGACCTCCGTTGCCACTGACCATGACAACGCAGGATGCGGACCGCCGTTTCCCCTCGTCAGTCCTCAGTGGAACAGCTTCACGGCGTCGCTCAGCGTATGCGCGACACCCCAGAGCAGGGGGATGCCGACAAGCAACCAGTAGATGACCAGCTTCGCGCCCGTAGCGGTCTCGGTGCGCGGGGGACTGTTCATGCTCATGGACCATTCTCCCGGTCAGGCGCCGACCGTTTGTTCGGTCAGGTAATGCCGGTCATGCACCGGCCGCATCAGCAGGTTGCAGACCAGGCCGATCAGCAGCAGGCCGGTCATGATGTACATCGTGTCGGTATAAGCGTCCGCCTTGGCCGTACCGTGATCGATCAGGTACTGGCGCATGTAGTTGACGATCACCGGCCCGAACACGCCGGCAGCGGACCACGCCGTAAGCAGCCGTCCATGGATGGCGCCCACATACTGCACGCCGAATATGTCCTTCAGGTATGCGGGAATGGTCGAGAAGCCGCCGCCATACATGCTGATGATGATCAGGAAGCAGATCACGAACAAGGCGACGCTGCCGATATGCCCGGAGGTCGGCACCAGCGCATAGAGGATCATGCCCAGCAGGAAGAACACGCAGTAGGTGTTCTTCCGCCCGATATAGTCCGAGGTCGAGGCCCAGAAGAACCGGCCCGCCATGTTGAACAGGCTCAGCAGCCCGACGAAACCGGCGGCGGCGACAGCGGTAATGCGGCCGGGGAACATCTCCTGCGCCATAGCCGAGGCCTGGCCGAGCACGCCGATGCCAGCCGTGACGTTGAGGCACAGCACCCACCACAACAGCCAGAACTGCGGCGTGCGCCAAGCCACATCGACATGAACATTCTCTGTCGTGATCAGCCGCGCCGATTGCGTGGGGACGGTATAGCCTTCCGGATGCCAGCCGACGGGCGGCACACGCACGATCAGGCCGCCAATGGCCATAAAGCAGAAATAGACAATGCCCAGCACCACGAACGTCTCGGCCACGCCGACATGCGTCGGGCTGGAGAAGGCACCCATCAGCAAGACGGACAACGGCGAGGCGATCATCGCGCCACCCCCGAAGCCCATGATCGCCATCCCGGTCGCCATCCCGGGCCGGTCGGGGAACCAGGTGATCAACGTCTTCACCGGCGAGATGTAGCCAATGCCGAGCCCGATGCCGCCGAGCAGGCCGTAGCCGAAATAGACCAGCCAGAGGCTGTGGACGTTGACCCCAAGCGCCGAGACCAGGAAACCGCCGCCGAAGCAACAGGCTGCCAGGAACATCGCCTTGCGCGGCCCAACGCGATCCAGCCAGGCACCGCCAACGGCTGAGGCAATCCCGAGCACCGCAATGGCAATACTGAAGATCCAGCCGAGTTCCGTCAGTTTCCAGTCATCGGGCGCGGATTTCGTGATGCCGATCAGCTTTGTCATCGGCAGGTTGAACACGCTGAACGCATAAACCTGGCCGATGCAAAGATGCACGCAGAGCGCTGCGGGCGGCACCAGCCAGCGACTGAACCCCCGGCCGGCAACGATTCGCTCCCGGTCGAGGAAACCCGGTGCGGCTCCAGCGGCACTGAAACTCATGGGGATATCCCTCCCGTGACCTTTAGTTTTTGATTTTCGACAGTCCTGGTGATCACCGTAACGGAACGAATCTTGTCAGACCGCACGCAACTTTTCAACTGCTTCCCGCACCAGCGGGTCCAACTTCTGTCCGAGCCGCCCAGATTCGGCAATAATGGCAGCCCGCATGCGCGGGTCCCAGAACTTGCGTAAATGGTCCTCGATGGCGGTTACCGCCTGGTCACGCGGCTGGGAGGCAAAGAACCGGCCGATCTGGTTGGCCATATGGGCGAGTTTGTCAGGCGACATGCTGGGCCCGCTCCTTAACGACGGGCCGGGCTGGCGCAAGGTCGATCCGCTCCGGATGCGTGAACACCTCGAACCCGTCCTGCCGCGCCACCCCGACCAGGGCGATGCCGGCCTGCTCCGCCATCCGCACGGCGAGGGCGGTCGGTGCGGAGACGGCGACGATGACCGGCGCGCCGATCGCCGCCGCCTTCTGCACCAGCTCCACCGAGAGTCGGCTGCTGAGCAGGACCATCCCGTCGGAAGCGGTGGTTGCCTCATGCGCCAGGGCCCCGGCCAGCTTGTCCAGTGCGTTGTGCCGTCCGACATCCTCACGCAGCGCGACGAGCCCGCGCATCGGATGCCAAAACCCGGCTGCGTGCACCGCGTGAGTGGCCCGGTTGAGTGCCTGGGCGGCGGGCAATGCCGCCATGCCGGCGCTGATGTCGTCGGGGGCGAAGCGCGCGGCCGAGATCACCGGCGGCGGCGGACGCACCGCATCCGCCAGGCTCTCGATGCCGCATAAGCCGCACCCGCTCGGCCCGGTCAGCCGGCGCCGCCGCGCCTCGGCGACATCGACGCGCTCGGCCGCCAGCCACATGCGCAACTCGATCCCGCCCTCGACCGCGACGATCGTCAGCTCCTCGATCTGCTCACGGCATTCGATAATGCCTTCGGTAAGGCTGAAACCGAGCGCGAAATCCTCGAGATCGGCCGGGGTGGCCAGCATCACTGCGAGCGTCGCACGATTATAGGTAAGCGCGATCGGCGTCTCTTCGGGAATTGTACGAATGCCGCGGGATACCGTGCGGTCGCGCCACGCCGAGCGCAGCACGTCCGTCGCCGGTAGGGTCGATGCGGCCGATGTCACTTGGCCGGCACGAGCGTCGCCGGCTCGATTCGCCGGCTTGCGTCGCTGAACTCGCGATAGCGGATTTGCCATTCGCTGGGCCCGTTGCTGGGCGACACCTGCACCGCGGTCACCTTGTATTCGGGGCAGTTGGTGGCCCAGTCGGAGTAGTCGGTCGTGACCACGTTGGCCTGCGTGTCCGGATGGTGGAACGTGGTGTAAACCACGCCCGGGGCGACGCGATCGGTGATGCGGGCGCGCAAGGTAGTGTCCCCGGCTCGACTCGCCAGCCGCACGGGATCGCCATCGCGGATTCCGCGTTCCTCCGCGTCATGCGGATGGATCTCCAGCACGTCTTCCGCGTGCCAGATGACATTGCCGGTGCGCCGGGTTTGCGCGCCGACATTGTACTGGCTCAGGATGCGCCCCGTGGTCAGCAACAGGGGGAAACGCGGTCCCGTGCGTTCGTCCGTTGCGACATACTCGGTGATCAGGAAGTTGCCTTTGCCGCGTACGAAATGACCCACGTGCATGGTCGGCGTGCCTTCGGGAGCCGCGTCGTTGCACGGCCACTGCACCGAGCCGAGCCGGTCGAGCTTCTCGAACGAGACGCCGGCAAAGCTGGGCGTCGTACGGGCGATCTCGTCCATGATCTCGGACGGATGGCGATAGTTCCAGCCGAGCCCAAGTGCGTTGGCGATGAGCTGGGTGATCTGCCAGTCCTCATAGCCGTTGCGCGGCGCCATGACCTTGCGCACGAGGTTGATGCGCCGCTCCGCGTTGATGAACGTGCCGTCCTTTTCCAGGAACGATGAACCGGGCAGGAAAATGTGGGCGTAATTCGCGGTTTCGTTCAGGAACAGATCCTGCACGACCACGCACTCCATCGCCTCCAGCCCGGCGGTGACGTGCCGCGTGTCCGGATCGGACTGGGCGATATCCTCCCCCTGAATATACAGCGCCCGGAATGAACCATCCTGCGCCGCATCGAGCATGTTGGGAATTCGCAGCCCCGGTTCCGGGTCGAGCGGCACGCCCCATTCCCGCTCGTAGATCGCCCGGACATCCGGTCGGCTCACATGGCGGTAGTCGGGGAGTTCATGCGGGAAGCTGCCCATGTCGCAGGAACCCTGCACGTTGTTCTGCCCGCGCAGCGGGTTCACGCCGGTTCCCGGCCGGCCGACATTGCCGGTCGCCATTGCCAGATTGGCCAGCGCCATCACCGCCGTGCTGCCCTGGCTGTGCTCGGTGACGCCCAGGCCGTAGTAGATCGCCGCATTCCGGGCCGTGGCGTAGAGCCGCGCCGCGGCGCGGATCGTCGAGGCCGGCACGCCGCTGACCTGCTCCACGGCCTCGGGGCTGTTGCGCGGCTCGGAGACGAACGCCGCCCAGTCCTGGAACGCGTCCCATTCGCAGCGCTCGCGCACATACGCCTCATCGACCAGCCCTTCGGTCACGACGACATGCGCCATCGCATCCAACAGCGCGACATTCGTGCCGGGCTTGAGCGGCAGGTGATACGCAGCCTCCACATGCGGGGTACGCACCAGGTCGATCCGGCGCGGATCGGCGACAATCAGCTTCGCTCCTTCGCGCAGCCGCCGTTTCATGTGCGAGGCGAAAACCGGGTGCCCGTCGGTCGGATTGGCGCCGATCACCATGATCACATCAGCCTGGTCGACCGAGTCGAAATCGTTCGTCCCCGCCGAAGTGCCGAAGGTCTTGCCCAGCCCGTAGCCAGTCGGCGAATGGCAGACGCGCGCGCAGGTATCGACGTTGTTGTTGCGGAAGCCGGCCCGCACCAACTTCTGCACCAGATACGTTTCCTCGTCGGTGCAGCGCGAGGAGGTGATGGCGCCGACCGCGCCCCGTCCGTGTTGTGCCTGGATACGGCGGAATTCAGCGGCGATCCGCGCGATTGCTTCGTCCCAGCTCACCTCGCGCCAGGGATCGGTGATGCGTTCGCGCAGCATCGGTTTGAGCATGCGGTCGCCATGCATCGCATAACCCCAGGCGAAGCGGCCCTTGATGCAGGAATGCCCGTGATTGGCTTTGCCTTCCTTCCAGGGCACCATGCGGACGACCTGGTCGCCTTGCATCTCCGCCTTGAAATTACAGCCCACGCCGCAGTAGGCGCAGGTCGTCACGACCGAGTGCTCCGGTTGGCCGAGCTCGACGACAGATTTCTCGAGCAACGATCCGGTCGGACAGGCCTGCACGCAGGCGCCGCACGAGACGCATTCCGATTCCAGAAACGGCTCGTTCATCCCGGCAACGATCTTCGAGGCGAAGCCGCGGCCATCGACGGTCAGTGCGAAGGTTCCCTGGGTTTCCTCGCAAGCGCGCACGCAACGAGAGCAGACGATGCAGCGCGCCGGGTCGAACTGGAAATACGGGTTGGAGCCATCGACCGGCGCATCCAGATGGTTTGCGCCGGAATAGCCGTAACGCACCTCCCGCACGCCCACCAGGCCGGCCATCTGTTGGAACTCGCTGTTGCCGGCGGCCGGCGAGGTAAATCCGTCGCGCGGGTGATCAGACAGGTAAAGCTCCATCACGCCGCGGCGGATACGGCGGACGCGGTCGGTAATGGTCGAAACTTTCATCCCGGCGGCTACCGGCGTGGTGCAAGAGGCCGGCGTTCCGGCGCGCCCTTCGATCTCCACCAGGCAGAGACGGCAGGAGCCGAACGCGTTCAGTGAATCCGTCGCGCAGAGCTTCGGGATCTGGGTCCCGGCGATCATCGCCGCGCGCATGACGGAGGTGCCCTCGGGGACAGTGACCTCGTGGCCGTCGATGGTGAGCGTTACCATGGTTGTCGCCGGACTTGCCGGCGTGCCGTAGTCGACTTCCTGGATCAACGGCATATTTGACTCCTCGATTTTCTACCACCTCTCCCGCGTTGCGGGAGAGGTCGGCGCGCTTCGGCGAGGCGGGTGAGGGTGCGCCGGGTGAGGGCGCCTGCTTTTATCTCAATCGCTACTGACCAATTCGCGGACAATCCTGTCCAAAACATCGTCGGTATCGCGAAGGACATCGTGATTCCAGAACCGGAGCACGCGCCATCCCTGGCTCTGCAGCCAGGATGTTCGGCTTTCATCCGAATGGCGCTCCGCGTGTTGCCCGCCATCGACCTCGATAACCAGTCGGTCGGCGATACAGGTGAAATCCGCGATGAAAGGACCGATCGGATGCTGGCGGCGGAATTTATGTTGTTCCAGTCGGCGATTGCGGAGTGCTTTCCAGAGCCGGCGTTCCGCTTCGGTTGAGTTGCGTCGCAGATGTCGAGCACGGCCGTTTGCCATCCGCGCAGGTTGCTTCGGCGCCGATGAACAAAGTGCGAAGCCATCATGGCGCGGCGCCCTCACCCGGCGCGCTGAAGCGCGCCGACCTCTCCCGCGCGGCGGGAGAGGTGGACAGGTGCTCGGCGGGAGAGGTGGACGGGGGCGTGCGGCGGAAATCGTCGGGGAAATGGGTGAGCGCGCTCATCACCGGAAAGGGGATGAACCCGCCGAGCGCGCAGAGCGAGCCGAACTTCATCGTCTCGCAGAGATCGCGCAGCAAAGTCAGGTTGGCATCGACATTATCGCCGGCCAGGATGCGGTCAACGACTTCGATGCCGCGTACCGAGCCGATACGGCAGGGCGTGCATTTGCCGCAGGAACTCCTCGGCGCAGAATTCCATGGCGAACCGCGCCTGGCGGGCCAGATCGACCGTATCATCGAATACCACCACGCCGCCATGGCCGATCAGCCCGTCACGCGCGGCGAAGGCCTCGTAGTCGAACGGCGTGTCGAACAGCGCGGGGGGGAAATAGGCGCCCAGCGGTCCGCCGACCTGCACCGCCCGGACCGGGCGGCCGGTGGCCGTGCCGCCGCCAATGTCCATGACGATCTCGCCCAAGGTCAGGCCGAATCCCGCCTCGAACAGCCCGCCGTGACGGACATTGCCGGCGAGTTGGATCGGCATCGTGCCGCGGGAGCGCCCCATGCCGAGGTCGCGGTAATGCGCGCTGCCTTCGGCCAAGATCACCGGCACGCTGGCCAGGGTGATGACGTTGTTCACCACCGTCGGGCAGCCGAACAGCCCCTTGATTGCCGGCAGCGGCGGCTTGGCCCGCACCTGGCCGCGCTTGCCTTCAAGGCTATCGAGCAGCGAGGTCTCCTCGCCGCAGATGTAAGCGCCGGCGCCGACGCGCTGCTCGATATCGAACTCGAAACCGGAGCCCAGAACGTCCGGTCCGAGCAGGCCGCCGGCGCGTGCCGCCGCGAGCGCCTGGTCGAAGGTGCGCGCCGCGTGCGGATACTCCGAGCGCGTATAGACCCAGCCTTTGCCGGCGCCGACCGCCCAACCGGCGATAACCATGCCCTCGATCAGGGAGAACGGGTCGCCTTCCATCAGCATGCGGTCGGCGAACGTGCCGGAATCGCCCTCGTCGGCGTTGCAGACGATGAATTTGCGGCTACCGGCCGCATCGGCGACCGTTTTCCACTTGATGCCGGTGGGGAAGCCGGCGCCGCCGCGGCCACGCAGGCCGGAGGCGGTCACCTCCTCGATGGTTGCAGCCGGTCCGACGTCGATCGCGCGCTGCAGACCCTTGGGCCCGCCATGCGCGCGATAATCGTCGAACGAAACCGGATCCACCACGCCGCAGCGGCCGAATGTGAAGCGCGTTTGCCCGGCCAGGAACGGGATTTCGTCGGGCGCGCCGAGGCGCAGCGTATGTGCTGCGCCGGTCAGCATGCCGGCGGCGAGCAGCCCTTTGACATCCCTGGGGTGCATCGGGCCATAGGCGACGCGCCCGGCCGCCGTCTGCACCTCGACCATCGGCTCGAGCCAGAACATTCCCCGCGAGCCGGTCCGGACGATCTCGACTGCCTCGCCCTGCAGAGCCGCGGCGACGCGGTCGGCGCCCAGCGCCAGAGCGGCGGCATCGCGGGGAACGAAGACCCGGGTCATGCCGCGGCTTCCAGGGCAGCGGTCACAGCCGCCGCGTCCAGCCGGGCAAGCGGCGCATCGTCCAGCATGCCGGACGGCCCCACGGCGCACAGGCCGAGGCAGAACACCGGCTTCAGGGTGACCTCGCCGTCCGCTGTCGTTTCGTGCCAGTCAACGCCCAAGCCCGCCTGCACCTCCCGCGCCACGCGGTCTGCCCCCATCGCCTGGCAGGCCTCGGCGCGGCACAGCCGGAGCACGTGCCGCCCCGGCGGCGTGCGGCGGAAATCGTGGTAGAAGCTCACGATGCCGTGCACCTCGGCGCGCGACAGGTTGAGCGCCTCGGCAATCAGCCGGATCGTTGTTTCGGGCACGTAGCCAAAGCAATGCTGCACCGCATGCAAGATGGGCAGCGCGGCTCCGTCGCGGCCGGAATGCTCCGCGATGATAGAAGCGCAACGATCCTGATCCCATGGCTCGAAAGCCATGCCTTCCCCCTATCTGGTTTCGCCCCGTCCACCCATCGGCGCAATTGAAGAGGGCTCTGATTTAAGAGGGGTTTCGGCGGCAAATTGCAAGTTCAACCCTGAACAAACAAGCAACCGGCTCTCAGGGCCGTGTGACGACCACCTCTACCGGAGTGGGTCCGAAGCCCGCCGCCGGGTTGTTGCGTTGCGGGCAATTGGACATCACGGCGATCACCGGCATTTCGGCGCGCAGCTCCACATAATCGCCCGGCTTCGACAGTCCCGCCTCGATCGCCATCCCGCCGTCTTGGCGGACCGGCACGTTCATGAAGAAGTTTACGTTCGCTACCACATCTGCCGGTGCAAGCGACCAGCACGCCAGTTCGGCCACGAAATTGGCATGGCACCCCGGCGTATCCTTCACGCCGTAGCGCGCGAAATTGCTCCAGGTACTGCAGCACCCGCCGATCGTGTCATGCCGGCCCACCGTATCGTCCACGATCGTGAGCAGCGTCCGCGCGCGATCCGAGTAGAGTTTCGCGCCCTTCCCGAGATAGATATTGCCGTTGATCTTCATCGTATTGGCGGCATTGTAACGATCGACCGGCAGGTCAGCGGAGAAGGCGAGGAAATCCACGGCCTGCTGGCCCGCAAGATCGATGATTCGCAGCAAGTCGCCTGGTTCCAGTCGCGTCGAGAACCGCCCGCCGGCTTCGACGGTCTTGCGCAGGAGTTCTGTCATCGCGTCGGCCCCCGACAGTCGCTGTCAGGCTAACGGCGGCGAGACGAACCGTGCAAGGCAGCCCTCGCTTGATCCCGGCGCGCCGGACGCGTACGGCGCGGCATGGCCGAACACCTCCAAACCGATGTCGCAATCATCGGCGCCGGCCCCGTCGGGCTGTTTGCCGCTTTCGAACTGGGGATGCTGACGCTGCGCAGCGTGTTGATCGATGCGCTGGCGGAGCCCGGCGGACAATGCGCGGCGCTGTATCCGGAGAAGCCGATCTACGACATCCCCGGCCACAAGGAGATCCAGGCAGGCGACTTGGTCGCCGCCCTTGAGCGGCAGGTCGCGCCATTTCGCGCGCCTCGTTTGCTGGGGCGCCGGGTGGAGGCGCTGTGCGGTCATGCCGGCGCGTTCCAACTGACCAGCGATGCCGGCGACACGATCGCCTCCAAAGCCGTGGTGATAGCGGCAGGCGCCGGCGCGTTCGGGCCGAACCGGCCGCCTCTGGCGGGGCTCGCGGAATACGAAGCGGCGGGAGCCGTGCAGTATTACGTCCGCCGCCGGGAGGATATGCGCGGCAAGCGCGTGGTGATCGCCGGCGGCGGCGATTCCGCTGTGGATTGGGCATTGGCGCTGAAAGACATCGCGCAGGTCTCAGTGGTGCACCGGCGAGCCAAATTCCGCGCTGCACCCGACAGTGCCGCGCAGCTCGCAGAAGCCGCGGCGCGCGGCGAGATCGCGATGGTCATCCCGTATCAACTGCATGCATTGCATGGCGAAGCGGGCGTGCTGGCCGAAGTGGAAGTGGCCACATTGCAGGGCGAGACTCGCCGGCTGGCGGCCGATGTCCTGCTGCCCTTCTTCGGCCTGGCGATGGATCTTGGCCCGATCGCCGGTTGGGGGCTGGACCTGGCACTGCATCACGTGCGCGTCGATCCGGCCACCTGTCAGACCAACATTCCCGGCATTTTCGCGATCGGCGATGTCGCGACCTATCCGGGCAAACTGAAGCTGATCCTGCAGGGGTTCAGCGAAGCAGCCATGGCAGCGCATGCCATCTTCGGCGTCGCCCGTCCCGGCGAGGCGTTGCATTTCGAATACTCGACCACGAAGGGCCTGCCGCAGCCGTGAGCTAGCTACGCCGCGTATTCCGGCTCCTCGCGGTCCAGCACGCGGCGCCAGGCGTCGAGATGCAGCCGCGCGTCGATCTTCTCGCTCCAGGGCCCGTGCCACTGACGCCGCGAGCTCTCCGGCAGCCGGCGCAGCTTCTGGCCGGTGGACATGGCAGTGAGCTGGTACATGCAGGTGCGCTCGGCGATGTAGAGCTCGTCGAAGGCGTCATGCACGGTGGGGCCGACGACCGTCACGCCATGACCGCCCATCACCATGATCGACTTGTCGCCGAGCAGGTCGGCGATGCGGTCGCCTTCATCGTTGTCGTGCGCCGGACGCACGCCGCCCTGGTCCACCACGACGCGGTCGTTGAGCAGCATGTTGTTGTGATGCGCGAAAGCGAATTCCGGTTCCTCCAGCAAAGCGAGAGCGGTGAGCCAGCGCGGGTGCACATGCAGCACGCAGGTGGCGGCTGGGTTCTTCAGATGGATGCGCGCGTGGATGTGGAAGGCGACCTTGCGCAGCTCGCCCTTGCCGCGCACGACCCGGCCGTCGAGGTCGCAGATGATGAGCGAGCTGGCGGTGAGCTCCTGGAACAGGTAGCCGCGCGGGTTGATCAGGAACAGCTTCGGTTCGCCCGGACGGGCCGGCAGCATCAGCGAATTGTGGTTGCCGATCTGCTCGTTCCAGCCGTGGCGGGCGGCAATACGGAACACCGCGGCCATGTCGCAGCGCAGGCGCCACTCTTCCTGCTCGGCCTCGGTGGATGACAGGGCGTGTATGATGGCGGACATCGGCGGCTCCTGACGTTGGGGGGGAGTCCTACGTGAAACGCGGCCGCTGACAAGACCGGTTCCCGACGCACTCGCGGCTGGTGCTCACGGCGCGCCGCCCGGGGTAATGCGCGCGGCACGCTGGCGCGCATAGCCGAAGGGAACTCGGTGCGGGTCCTTTTGGCAGTATGAAATGCTGCCTACCGCCACTCCAACAGGTTGGCAGAAAACTGACTGCCTGACACGGAATCGATCTTGATTCAGCCCTGTCAGCACGCGGCCATATCGCAACCAGATCCATTAAGGAGGCGGGCAGTTGAATTAAGGCTGTGCCGAAAGAAGATAATAACTCAATGATATTAACTGGGCCGGTAAGAACTACGATGCTAGATCAGTATCTTCTGTAGTCAAAACAAAGGCTCGAGGGAGGAACAATGACAGTCGATGAGGCACTGCTGGACCTTCTGTACGACGGTGTTACGGATGATGCGGCCTGGACCGGAGCACTCGCGATGATCGCGAATGCTGCCCGCGCGAGCGGCGCCGGGCTTGGTGTCCGGGACATGAAGACACACGCGTTTTGGGCGGTTGCTCAAAGCGGGATCGACCCGGCGCTGCATGATACATATGAGCGTCTCGCTCCGGAGAACCGCATCTGGCAGGAGATCAGCCGTGCGGGCCGGCCGATGGCCGATCACATGGTAGTGCCAAAGTCCGAGTTCCTGCGCTCGGCTCTCTACGCCGAATGGTTCGTTCCCCAGGGTTTTCACAGCGTCATGGCCGCACCGGTGATGGCGAACGGCAGCCACTCCGGCGTTGTGGTGACGTTCGGGAGCAAGCAGCGCGGCGACTTCGGCGGGGCTGACCTGGAATGGCTTGGTCGCCTCGCCAAGCATTTCAGCCGGGCCCTTGGACTACGGCTCGACCGCATTCGCCTGTATAATGAGCTCCAGGCGCGAAATCAAGTTTTTGATGAATTGAACGAAGACGTCTTTTTGCTGGACGGAATATTCAAAGTGCGATACGTCAATCCAGCAGCGCAGACTGTACTCAATCAGCGCGACGGTGTCTTCATTCGCGATGGCAGTCTCGGTTCTCGTGACGCGCGGGATAATCACGATCTGCAAAAGGCTATCGTGATTTCCGCCACGGGCGCGATTGTCATCGGACGGTTGGATTGTTGTGCATCGCCGGGACCGCCGTCCTTTGCTCGTCCACGTGATGAACCTGCGAGGCTCCGATCTCGGGCGCCTTGTCGGAAGTGCTGTGTTGATGGTGCGGATTGAAGATCCGGGTCATCGGCGTGTGCCGACGCCTGAACTTCTGCGAAAGCTGCTCGATGTGACGCTGGGAGAGGCGAAGGTGATGCTGGCCGTGGCACGTACGGATTCGCAGGAGGAGGCTGCGGCCCGACTGCGCGTCGCAAAGACCACCGTGCGGACGCAGCTGCACCATGTCTATCAGAAGCTCGGCATCCACAATCGGGCTGAGCTGCTACGTTTGCTTGCCACGTACGGATTCTGCCAAACGGAAGAGTCTGGGTAAAAAGATATGCCGCATCATCCCTGGGGATGATGAAAGATACAATCGCCTCGTTTCTAATGGCTCTTCCACCGGTGCTCCGAGAGCGTCTCGGAACGCGCCTAGAGCCTGCGGGTGGTACTGGGGAGGAAGCGGCCGATGACCACGACAACGGTAAGCTGGATCGAACTCCAGTGCCGACTGGAAAACTCCGTCGGATTGGTCGCCCCACATCGTTCCCAACAGCCCGAGCGATGAGGTGTTCCTCCCCGGCACGAGCGCCTACACGGTTACCATCAGCTCCGGCGAAGCCTTTACAGTTGGCTCGGTGCACATCAGCGACCCGGCGGCGACCCTGAGGCTTGATGACGCCACGCTGAAGGATGTCGGCATTTTCACCAACAGCGGCACGCTGTACGTCGATCCCGGCTACGCGGAGGGCGGCAGCAAACTGACGATTGGCGGCACGCTGGCCAACAGCGGCGTCGTGCAGATTGGCCCGAACACACTCAACCTGAGCGCGGCGACCACGGTGACGCTCGGCGGGCTGACCAACGCCAGCGGCGCGACTTTCCTGCTGTACGGCTCGGCAGGGCACGAAGCCGACCTGGCGCTCAACGGCGGGCTCGGGTTCAGCATCAACAGCGGTAATTTTGAGGAGTATTACGGCGCACCGCTGACCATCAACAACAGCTTCAGCAATGCCAGCACCGGCACGTTCGGGATACACGACAGCACCACCCTCACCGTCACCGGTGGCTTCACCAACAGCGGCACGCTGTACGTCGATCCCGGCTACGCGGAGGGCGGCAGCAAACTGACGATTGGCGGCACGCTGGCCAACAGCGGCGTCGTGCAGATTGGCCCGAACACACTCAACCTGAGCGCGGCGACCACGGTGACGCTCGGCGGGCTGACCAACGCCAGCGGCGCGACTTTCCTGCTGTACGGCTCGGCAGGGCACAAAGCGATTATGAACGTCACCGTCAACGGCGCGACTAAAAATTCCGGCACGATCGGTGTGACGGAGGGAACGATGACGTTCATCGGCGCGGTGGCCAACAACGGTAGCGGTACTGGCACACTGGATATCGGCAATGCCGGGACCGTGACGCTGGATAACGGAGCCACCGCAGCTACAACGGTCGATTTCCTAACCAGCAACGGCATAATGGATCTTCAAAAGCCGCTCAGCTTCGCCGGGACGATCGATGGCTTCGCCAAGGGCGACACGATCGACCTACTGGCGACGAAGGAGACGGGATTCAGCTTCGGCGGCGGCGTACTGACCGTGAAGGATAACAGCACCACGGTCGCCAAATTGCATTTCGCAGGGACACCCCCCTACACGCCCTTGAGCTTCCACCTAGCCATCGACAGCCACAACGACACGTTCATAACTCATACCTGAGATCCGGCCTGAGTTTCCGCAAACCCGGAAAGCCAACGAGGTGCCCTCGCAGCACCGGAGAGAGTTGCGGTGTCGCTCGGACCCCTCCGTCCGTATTTCCTACGATCAGGAGACCTGTGCGCGGATAATCCTGGAGCGGGCCCGATGCGGTCTGCTTCGCTCTGTTCTGCTGACCGCCCCTGCATGGCAACAGTGTGGCCGCGCCGCCTTGCCCAAACACGAAGCTGTTTTACATCGCACCCCGCCGGCTGACTACTCCGTTGCAGGATTGCTGTATCAGCGTCTGTTGCCTGCCGCCGTCGCCCCGGTTACCATTCGCATCATGGAGAAAGAGGTTCCCCGCGCTCACCACGACCTGGGCGGCGTGTCGAAATTCATGTGCGAGCCGGTCGAGCTGGAACCGCACGCGCTGACCGACTTCGACAAGGAGGTGGACGCGCTGCGGCAGATGCTCAGCGCGCGGGGCCTGATGACCGTGGACGAGCTGCGGCGGGGGATCGAGGCGATTCCCGAAGCGGATTACCACCGGCTCAGCTACTACCAGCGCTGGATACGCTCGATCACCGACACGCTGTTGCGCAAGGGCGTGATCTCCGAAGACGAGTTGCGTGCCGCGGCGGAACGCGAGTGATGGCGACGTTCCCTCCGGGTGCGGTGGTGCGCGTGAAGGACGACTGGCCGGAGACGCGCGGGCCATGCCATGTGCGGACGCCGCACTATCTGCGAGGGGCGCGTGGGCAGGTGGTCCGCCGGCTCGGGGAGTTTCCGAACCCCGAGGACCTCGCTTTTGCGCGTCCTGCCGCGCGTCGCGCGCTGTATCATGTGGCGTTCGATCAGCCCGCCGTGTGGCACGAAGGGCATGCGGGCGACCAACTGATCGTGGAGATCTTCGAGCACTGGCTGGAACCGGCATGAGCATCCTGGAAACCGACGGCGAAAAGTTGCTGACCGCCTTGCGCGGCTTGCTTGCGGATAAGGGCCTGGTTTCGGCGGCGGAGATCGCCGAACGCATCGCCATCACCGACCAGGCGACGCCCGCCCAGGGCGCGCGAATGGTGGCGAAAGCCTGGACCGATCCGGACTACCGCGCGCTGATGCTGGAAGACGGCACAAGAGCGGCCGAGACGCTCGGGATTCCCATGCGCGGCGCGCCGCCGCTCGGGGTGCTGGAGAATACGCCGGAGATGCATAACCTCGTCGTCTGCACCTTGTGCAGTTGCTACCCGCGAGCGGTGCTGGGGTATCCGCCGTTCTGGTACAAATCCGCCGCCTATCGCGCGCGCGGCGTGCGCGATCCGCGCGGGCTGATCGCCGAATGGGGTACGGTGCTGCCGGAGGGGACGACAATCCGGGTGGTCGATAGCACCGCCGATTATCGCTGGATGGTGCTGCCGATGCGCCCGGCCGGCACGGAAGGGTGGAGCGCGGAGCGGCTGGCCGGAATCGTGCGGGAAGGGGATATGATCGGGGTGACGGTGCCGCCCTCACCCGGTTCGCTTCGCGAACCGACCTCTCCAGCGAGCGGGAGAGGTGCTTAGCTTTAGGGAAGGTCTGAACAAGCCCACATTCCGAGAGCGGAGGGGACGTAGAACTCAGCGCTGAGACGCGGAACTCGCCGCACAAGACATTACGCACATCAGCTCATACCGATGTCGGTCGTCCTTCCTACCTGACGAGAGCTGGTTCAACAACGCGGGATCGCCTGAATGCGGGCATCACCTCGGTGGCGAAGCGCTCCAATTGTTCCAGCGCGACCGATTTCGGCACGCCGACCGACAGGCTGACGGAGATGCGGTCGAGCGCGGGGTATTTCGCCTCCAACGCCTTGAGGTGGTCGATAATCTGCGCTGGCGAGCCGCACAGGAAGCCGCCGCTGGCGATCGCCTCCTCGATGCGCGGGAGCGGCACCGGCGGCACGGATGGTTGGCGGTGGCGCATGGCCTCGATCTGCTCTTCCGTCAGCGCGCGCACCAGGCGCAGCTCGCCAAACATCTTCATGTTCTCTTCGTAGTATTTCGCCGCTTCCCGCGCGCCCTGCTCGCGGCTGTCGGCGATGTAGAAGTGAAAGCCGAAGCACAGGCGCTCGCCGAGTTCGATGTGCTTGCCCTGGCGCGCATGTGCTTCCTGCCAGGCGAGCACCACCTTGTGCATCGCGCCCCCTTCCGCGGAGCCGCCGCCCACCACGCCCTGGATGCCATGCTTCGCCATGAACTCCAGGGCACGCGCGGTGCCGCCCTGAATCGGCTGCCAGCATTCCACCGGACGGCGCAACGGCCGTGGAACCAGTGTCAGCTCCTTGAGCGTATAGCCGCGATACGGGAGCTCCGGCGGCAGCGTGTAGTGCTTGCCCTTATGGGCAAACGACTCCTCGTTGAAGGCCTTGAAGATGACATCGACCTGTTCCTCGAACAGCTCGCGGTTGGCCGGCTGGTCGAGCAACGGCGCGCCGAAGGTTTCCACCTCGCGGGTGTGATAGCCGCGGCCGACGCCGAAGGTTACGCGCCCGCCGGTGAGGATGTCGGCCGCCGCATAGTCCTCGGCGAGGCGCAGCGGGTGCCACATCGGCGTGATGTTGAAGCCGCAGCCGATGTTGATGCGGCGCGTGAGATGCGCGAGATGCACCGCCATCATCAGCACGTTGGGGATGCACTCGTAGCCTTCGCGCTGAAAATGGTGCTCGGCCATCCAGAAGGTGTGGTAGCCCAGCCGGTCCATGAGCTGTGCCATTGCCTGGGCTTTGTCGAACACGGTGGCGAGCTGTTCGTCGCCGAAGCGGCGGTCGTTCACCGGCAGGCCGCTATAGCCGACATCGTCCATATCAATATGGCCGGCGAACAGGCTGTCGAATTTGGTGATCATGGCACGTCCCTCGCACCGCGTTTGGCGGTCAGTGTAGGCGGGTACGGCGGGCGAGCAAGGGCAGCACGGCAGGGCAGAGCCGGGCGATGGCGGCGGCGAAGGGCTGCAGCGTAGGCGAAAGCAGAAGCCGGTGAATGAGCGAGGCGCGGCGCATCGGTGCAGCGATGGCGGCATGCAGGCGGCGTGCATAGACCGGTGAACCGGCACCGGACACCCAAGCCTCGGCGGCGAGGCGCGCGCTACACAGCGCGAGGGCGACCCCGGCGCCCGTGAAAGAGGGGATCACGGCCGCCTGGTCGCCCAGGCGGAACAAGCCTTCGGGGGCCATTGGTTGCAAATGGCCGTATGGCATGCCGGCGATCGCGAGCGGGCGCGCCAACGATAGCGTCGCGCCGGCGAGGCGGGCAGCAAGATGCGGTGACGCAGCAGCTAACGCGAACAGGTCCTCTCCACGTCCCCGCCCGGACAGCAAACATAACACGGCGCGGTTGCCTTCCACCGGCTGCAGTCCGGCATAGCCGTGCGGCAGCAGGATAAGCTCGATCGTACCGGCGAGTGCGGCAGCCTGGTCGGGAGCCAGCCGCAGATAGGTCTTGCGCCCGACCAGACTGCTCCGCCCGCTACGTGGGGCGCCGCGCACATCATGCTTGCCGGTGGCGAGGAATACCGCATTGGCTGTGGTGGTTTGATGTGTAACGATCTCGAAGCCGTCCGTTGTGCGGCGCAGTGTGCGTATCGCATCGCCCCGCCGGACCTGCGCCCCTGCGGCCACAGCGGCGGCGAGCAGCGCCTCATCGAGTGTCTCACGGGTAAGGCCGAAGGCCGGGAACGGCAGCTGCACTTTCGTTGTTGTCCCTCGGTGGACGAAGCGCAGGGTGGAGAGCGCAACGGCCAAAGAGTGATCGACGCCCAGATCATCCAGTTCGCGCATCGCCGTGGCGGTGATGAAGTCGCCGCAGACCTTATGATGCGGGCCGACGGTACGCTCGATCAGCGTGGTGGCATACCCGGCGCGGGCCAGATGAATCGCGGCAGCGGCGCCCGCCGGACCACCCCCCAAAATCAGCGGCGGCTGCGCGCGACGCACAGGCGGAACGGCACGTGCCAGGTGATCCGTACATCCTCCGGCGCGAGTCCGGCAGCGGCAATCAGTGTTTCCCACTCGGCGCCGATGAAGGAGCGCGCGATCGAGATCTGCCCGTCGGTGCGGACGAAATGATGCCAGCGCGCGAGATGCGCCAGTAGCGGGAAGCCGTAATAGGGAAACCAGTGGCGATGCAGGTCGCTGATGAACCAGCCGCGCATGGCGTGCGCTTCCTGCCAGCGGATGAATGCGACCAGTTGGGCATCAGTCAGATGGTGGGTGAATTGCGAGCTGACGATGAAATCGACGGGCTCGGCCTCAGCGACGAAGACGTCGCCGGTACGGTAGTCGATGCGCAGCGCCGCCGGGCTCGCATCGCGTGCGGCGCGGGTGCTCCACGGGTTGAGGTCGATGCCGACAAGCCGCGCGTCGATGCCTCGCCGGTACGCCCAGCGCGCCACCTGGCGAAGCAGGTCGCCATAACCACAGCCGACATCGAGCAGCGAGAAGTCTTGCCGGCCCTGGGTCTCACGCGCGAGCCAACGCAGCAGCGGGCGATGCGTGAGAGTAACCACGTTGACACGCGAGAGGTCCCGTAGACAGCGCGCGTAGTCGTCGAAATCGACGCAATCGGTGTCCATGCGCTCAGCGGCTTCGCTGCGCCGGCGCAACCCGGTGCGTTCAGGGGCGATGGAAGGCAAAGCTTTCCACTGTCAGGCCGGGACCGAAGGCCATGGCGATGCCCGCGCCGGTACGCCGCGTGTCGCGCAGGATGCGCTCCAGCACGAACATCAGCGTGGCCGACGACATGTTGCCGAACTCGCGCAACACGGCGCGCGAGTGATCGAGCGCCTCAGGGGCGAGTGCGAGCCCGTGCTGGACCGCGTCCAGGATCGAGCGGCCGCCCGCGTGCACGGCCCAGTGCGCGATCAACTCCACCGCGCGGTTGCCGAACAACCGTCCGCCATGATCGGCGAGAAAGCGGCGGATGCATCCAGGAACCTGGCCGGAGAGATGCATCTCGAACCCGCTATCGCGGATCTGCCAGGTGATCAGGTCTTCGCTGTTGGCCAGCACAGTCGCATTGAATGCGCCGAGCGACAGCCCGCCCGGCGTGGCGGAGATCAGTGCCGCGCTAGCGCCGTCGGCGAACAGCAGGAAGCTCAGCATGGTCTCGAGTTCCCACCGTTCCTGCAAATGCAGGCTGCTCAGCTCGACATTCACCACCAGCACCATCGCGTCGGGCTCGGAACGCACGATGTGGCGCGCGAGCTTCAGCGCGTTCACAGCGGCGAAACAACCCATGAAGCCGACGCTGGTGCGCTCGATCGAGCGGCGCAGACCGGCATCCTGCATGACGTGGAAGTCGAGCCCTGGTGCAGTGAAGCCTGTGCAGCTCGCCACGATGAGATGGGTGATCGCCTCGACCGGCGGTGCCAGCGCTGCGAGCGCCTGGCCGGCAAGAAGCCGCGCGGCCGACGCGAAGCGCACCATGCGGGCAGCGGTGGAGGGAAACGCGCCGCTTCGGTAGAAGCCATCACGGTCAAACACGCCCCCGCCCGGCTCGCCGGGGGCGAAGATGGCGAAGCGGTGATCGATCCCGGTCAGACCGGCCATGCGGTCAAACAGCGCGCGGCGGCGCGGGTCCGGCAACAGGGTGCGACCGAATTCGACGCTGGCGAGGTGAATGTCGTGCGGCGGGGTAGCCAGGCCGATCCGGTTCAGCCAAACCTCTGTCACCGTAAGGGCCTCATGAACGGAGGATGTGGGGCGGGGCGGCAGTTGTCACCAGGTGTTCCAGCGGCAGACGCATTTGCGCGGCCGCCCATTCCAGTTTACGGCGAATTCAGGCATCAGGTCGGCCAGAACTCGAGGGGAAACCGTATGAGTGCCACGACCGCTCCATCGCATTACCTGCGCGTGCGCGAAGACTGGCTGGCGCGCCGCAACGAGGCGATCCTGGAGCCCGAACTGCCGATCGTCGATCCGCATCATCATCTGTGGGACCGCCCGGACTGGCGCTATCTGCTTCCCGAGCTCCTCGCGGACATCAACTCCGGCCACAAGATCACTGCGACGGTTTTCATTCAATGCCGTGCTTTCCATCGCGTCGCCGGTCAGGAGGAGATGAAACCGGTTGGCGAGACGGAGTTTGTCAACGGCGTCGCCGCGATGAGCGCCAGCGGGCAATATGGCCCGGCGCGCATCTGCGGCGGCATCGTCAGCCATGCAAATCTTGCCCTGGGCGCCCACGTTGAACCGGTGCTGCAAGCGCACATCCGCGCCGGCGGCGGGCGGTTCCGCGGCATCCGCCACATCAGCGCCTGGGATGCTGATCCGGCCACGCTCAATCCAGGCAACCCCGCGCCGCAAGGCCTTTTCGGCCAGCCCGCGTTTCGCGAAGGATTGCGGACCCTCGCCGCTCTCGATCTGAGCTTCGATGCCTGGCTTTATCATCCGCAAATACCCGAGCTGACCGCGCTCTCGCGTGCTGTACCGGAGGCGCGCATCGTGCTCGACCATGTCGGCGGTCCGCTGGCAATCGGCAGTTACGCCGGCAAGCAACAGGACGTGTTCGCCGCCTGGCGTCCGGCGATCCGCGAACTCGCCACCTGCCCCAACGTGCATGTCAAATTGGGTGGCCTTGGCATGCGCATCAACGGGTTCGGGTTCGATACACAACCCGAGCCGCCGTCCTCCGAGCAACTCGCCGCTGCGTGGAAACCCTACATCGAAACTGCGATCGAGGCATTCGGCGCACGACGCTGCATGTTCGAGAGCAACTTTCCGGTGGACAAGGGTTCATACAGCTACGCGGTCGGCTGGAACGCGTTCAAGCGCCTGGCCGCCGGCGCATCGGCCGCGGAAAACGCCGATCTGTTCAGCGGGACGGCGACCCGTTTCTACGGGCTTGGCGAATAACATGCCTTACCAACCGTTCGACCTTACCGGCTGCGTCGCGTTGGTTACAGGCGGGAACAGCGGCATCGGCCTGGGCATAGCGCACGCGCTTGCAGCCGCGGGCGCCGACGTGGCGATCTGGGGCTCCAACGAGGCGAAGAACGCGCGCGCCAAGGCCGAGCTGGAGCAGAGCGGCCGGCGCGTGCTGGCGCTGCGCTGCGATGTCGGCGACGAACAGCAGGTGGACGCAGCCTTCGCCGAAACCGTGCAGGCGCTCGGTCGGGTGGACGGCTGCTTCGCCAATGCCGGCGTTTCCGGGCGCGGCGTCGCTTCGTTCCTGGAAATGACCACGGCGGAATGGAACCGCGTGCTGCGTGTCAACTTGCATGGCGCGTTCTATACATTGCGTGCGGCGGCCCGGCACATGGCGGCGCGCGGCGGCGGCGGCGTTCTGGTCGGCACTGCGTCGCTCGCCGCGATTGAGGCGGCGCCGCGCAGCGAACACTACGCCGCCACCAAGGGCGCGATGGTCTCCATCATCCGCGCGCTCGCGGTGGAAATGGCGCGCCACGGCATTCGCGCTCATGCGATCCTGCCTGGCTGGATCGAGACGGACATGACGGCCGGAGCGGTCGCCAATCCGACGTTTCACGCCAAGGTGATGCCGCGCATCCCGATGCGCCGCTGGGGAACCGGAGCCGATTTCGGCGGTATCGCCGTCTATCTCATGAGTTCGGCCGCCGCGTACCACACCGGGGACAGCTTCGTCATCGACGGCGGCTACTCTCTGTTCTGAATGCCGCGAACGCTCCGGCGGTTGACATTAGCGGGAGCAAGGCCCACTTGGCCGAAAACTCGCTATCTATGCCGATCGAGAGGTTCGCGCGGCCGACTACGGCGATATAGCAGCCGTACGCGTTCGGGCAGAATTCCTTACCCTCTGGGACGGGAGCAGACCCATGGACGGCGCCGCTGAATCACCCACGATCACGCCGTCGGTGAGCCCGAGGCGGTATCGCGACATACGCACCTACACAGATCGATTGGCTGCGGCACTTACTCCGGAAGACCAGTGTGTCCAGTCCATGCCGGATGCCAGTCCGGCGAAGTGGCACCGCGCGCACACCACTTGGTTCTTTGAAGAGTTCGTCCTCGGCCAGTTCTCGACCGGGTATCGCGTGTTCGACGGCGACTTCCGTTTCCTGTTCAACTCTTATTACGAGAATGTTGGCCCCCGTCATCCGCGGCCCAATCGCGGGTTGTTGACACGCCCCAGCGCGGAGCAGGTCGGGCGCTACCGCGCCCACGTCGATACCGCGATGGAGCGGCTGTTTGCGGCGATGCCGGATCCAGCCGGCGAGCTGATCGAGCTTGGACTGCAGCACGAACAGCAACACCAGGAGCTGCTGCTCACGGACATGCAGCACGCCTTCTTCCAGACGCCGCTGGCACCGCCGGTGTTGCCGGGCTGGCGCGAGCCGACAGGAGTGACCGGCCCGACGCACTTCATCACCTGCGGCGGTGGTCAGCTCAGCATCGGCCATACCGGCGACGGTTTCTGTTTCGATAACGAAGAGCCGGCACATACGGTTACGCTCGAGCCGTACCAGATCGCCACGCGGCTCGTTCGCAACCGTGACTGGCTTGCTTTCATCGTCGATGGCGGCTATCGCACGGCGACCCTATGGATGTCGGATGGCTGGGCACGCGTGCAGGCCGAAGCTTGGTCGGCTCCCCTCTATTGGCAGAATATCGATGGCGAGTGGCACCAGATGGGGCTCGGCGGGCTTGCGGCGCTGGACCCCGATGCGCCGGTTCGTCATATCAGTTGGTACGAAGCGGATGCCTATGCACGCTGGGCCGACGCTCGGCTGCCGACCGAAGAGGAATGGGAGGCAGCCTGCATCTCCGCGATCGGGCTGCATGAGCTTACCGGGCATGTCTGGCAATGGACAGGCAGCGCCTATCGTCCGTATCCCCGTTACCGTCCCGCCGCTGGCGCGGTTGGCGAATACAACGGCAAGTTCATGATCGGGCAGATGGTGCTGCGCGGCGGGTCGCTGGCCACGCCGCCGAGCCATGCACGGCCGAGCTATCGCAATTTCTTCCACCCTGACAAGCGCTGGCAGTTCACCGGGCTCCGCCTCGCGCGCGACCTCTAGGACAAATCGAATGACGAACGATACATTGGTCCGCGGCGCGGATGCGACGCTTGCGCAAATCGCGCTCGCCGGTCTTATGGCGCAACCGAAGACGCTGCCGCCCAAACTGTTTTACGACGAGGAGGGTTGCCGGCTCTTTTATCGCATCACCAAGTTACCGGAATACTATCTGACGCGGACCGAGCTCGCTTTGCTCCGCAGTGTCGCCGCGGATGTCGCTGCGGTGATGACGCCGCCCGCCATGCTGGTTGAATACGGTGCCAGTGATGAGACCAAGGCCGATATGTTGCTGGGCTGCCGGGATCGCAGCGGACGGCCGGTCTTTTCGCACTATGTGCCGATCGACGTCGCCGCAGCAGCGTTGCAGCAGATGGCGCAACGGCTGCGTCGCCACCGTCCCGGGCTTGCGGTCCTCCCCGTCGTGCGTGACTTCACGTCTTCCATAGCATTGCCGCCGGCGATCACAACGGCGCGGCTCGGCTTCTTCCCCGGTTCGACGATCGGCAATCTCGACCCGCCGGAGGCGCCGCGCTTCCTCGCACAGGCCAGGGCAGCACTCGGTTCCGGCGCGCGAATGCTGGTCGGCGTGGATCTACGCAAGGACAAGGCGATCCTTGTTCCCGCCTATGACGACTCCGAAGGCATTACCGCGGCGTTCAACCTCAATCTGTTGGTACGACTGAACCGGGAGGCAGGTGCCGATTTCGACATCGGCGCGTTCCGGCATAAGATCATATGGAACGATGATGAAAGCCGTATCGAGATGCATTTGGAAAGCCTGCGGGCGCAAATCGTGCACTTGGTGGGGCGGACGATCCGCTTCGACCGTGGCGAGACGATCCACACCGAGAACAGCTACAAATACACCATCGCCGGTTTCACGGCGATGGCGCGCGCGGCGGGCTGGCGCCCTGTCGGCCTGTGGCGCGACCCCGCCCGGCTCTTTTCGCTGCACCTCCTGGCAACTGCGCAACAGTCCGGCGAATTTGATCCTGCCCCCCACCCGTCCTAAACTCGCTGGACGATCATGCGACGGCCGCCGGCAAGGCTAGGGAGGAAGGGATGGAGTATGTCTGCGATGCACCCGGAGACCTGACCTGGTTCCGTATCGTGACGGAAGGCGAGGCCGCTGCCGAATCCCAGGAAATGCAGCACGCGGTCGAGAAATATTACCACCGCGAGCGTGAGAAGGCAGAAACCAGCTTCAAACCGGCCTCGACCGTGTTCTTCGAGCAGGCGATCGGGCTGGAAGCGCATATCAAGCGCGAGATGCCGCTGTTCCTCACGCTGCGCGACACGGATGGTCAGACGCTGGTCACCGCCATGCTGCCGCCAGGCAGCAAGCCCGACCGTTCGTTTAGCCCGATCATCGTCGGTCCTGCCAACGCCGATCCTTATCCCAAGCACGGCGAGGCGATCCGGGCGCTGGCGGACCATTTCGGCCTCGCGCTGGATCGCGCCCGCTGTTATCCGTATCGTCGGTAACTGAAGGAGGCATGTCGATGTCGATCACGCTGGAACAGTTTGCCGCCGACTGCCGGCGCCTGCTCTCGGCCGACCCGGGCCTTGCTGGCAGGCAAAAGGTCTGCGCCCTGGTGGCAGACGTGCTGAAGGACAAGGCGTTCGTGGAGGAGCATATCCGCCCGGACGGGCCGGAGCGGAAGGTGCTGTACGAAGACCCCGAACTCGGCTTCACCATCCTTGCGCACAGCTACCATGGCGCGAAGAATTCAAACCCGCATGACCATGGCCCGTCCTGGGCGATCTACGGCCAGGCCGATGGCGAGACCGTGATGACGGACTGGGAGTGTCTGGCACGCCCGACCGAGACCATGCCCGGCAAGGCCCGCCGCATCCGTGATTACGCGCTGACGCCCGGCATGGCCTATCTCTATGAACCAGGCGTGCTGCACTCGCCGCGACGCGACGGATCGACACGGCTGCTGCGCATCGAAGGCGTCAACATGGATCGTGTGCGCCGGCTGCCGTACCAGGCGGTCGAGCCGGCGGCCGCGTAACAGCGCAGCTACGGCGTTGCCTGCAACCTGGACAGCAGCGCCGCGGACGGGACACCATCCATCGGCAACCCGCTCACTCGCTCGTAATTGTTGATTGCTGCGCCCGTGGCCGGCCCCAGGATCCCATCGGCCGGTCCACCCAGATAGCCGAGCCGCATGAGTTGCACCTGTACGGCGTGCGTGAGGCCGGGATCGTAGCCGACGCCCGGCGGTGGAGGCGCGTTTACCATCATCGGCCCGTAGCCGGGCACCATATTGCCCTTGGCAAACATGCACTGGGCGTACGCGTTATCGTATTGCTGCTGGATGCCGCCCTGCGCGTTGGCACTGCTGCCGGCGCCGATCGCACCGCCACCGATCGCGCCGCTCGCCGCTCCGATGCCGGCGCCGCGTCCGCCTCCGATCGCTCCGCCAAGGCCCGCTCCGAGCGCCGTGGTGATCGCCCCGGCGGCAAGCCCCCGCATATTTGCGTTTTGCGCCTGCCCGGCCACCGACTGTTCGGCGAATTGCTTGCAGCCTGCCTGATCGTATTGAAAAGCCTCGAAGTTCTTGCCCGGTCCCGGCATCACCTGGACCGTTGGACCCATCGGGGTCTGGGCGCAGCCGGCGACTGCCACGAGCGGCGCGAGAACGGCAAGCATTCTTCCCCGCCGGACGTGCCGGCCCGGATATCGGTTCATGCGATGATCCCCTGACATGACGGATGCGTGACGTTCAACGGTTAGGGCGGCGCGGAAGTTTTCGCAACCCTTGCCCCGTCGCCTCTGCCTCGGGCATCGTCGTCCCAAGGAGAGAGATCATGGCGCGCAACAAAATCGCGGCGGCATATCTCGCTTATTCGCCTATATCGACGATACCCGCCGGGGCCGCGAACGGTTCCTGGAAGCTGGTGTGGGGACCGGCCATCAATGATGGCACGTTGGCCTATGTCGCGCAGGGCGCCGACGGCAGCTACGGCCTCGCATTCCGCGGCACCGATACCGACACGAGCATCACCGGATCTTCCGAGAACATCCGTGATGATCTCGAAGGTTTCAACTTCGTCCCCTGGCGTTACCCGCAGGGTCAGACACCGCCGCTGGAAATCAGCGCGGGAACCAACTAGGCACTCGCGCGGGCAATCGGTCTGACTGATCCGACGGCTGATACCGCTCTGCACTGTTGTTGACTCGGGTGTGATTTGGAGCGGCGCGGGGAGCGCTGGTTGGGTGACGGCCTGACCTGATGGGGTGGGCTGATGGGCGGCAAGCGCTTGGTGATTCGTGATGACATATCGCCTACGGAGCTTCGGAAGCGTGCACGGCAGGAGCCGGATCGCACGGCTGCGGCGCGCATGCAGGCGATCGCGAACGCGCTCGAGGGCATGACGCGAGCCGAGGCGGCACGGTTGGCCGGGATGGAGCGGCAGGCGTTACACGACGCGGTAGGTCGCTACAACGCCGAGAGCCTGGATGGACTACACGACCGCCCCCGTCCGGGCGCCAAGCCACGGCTCGACGAGGAGCAGATGAAGCAACTTCGGCAGGTCGTGCTGGACGGTCCGGATGCGGAAAAAACCGACCTGTCGGCATGGACATTGGCGGACCTGTGCGATGAAGTCACGCGCCGCTGGGGCGTGCGCTACCACGCGGGGCACATGTCCAAGCTGATGAAGAAGCTCGGCTTGTCGCGGCAGAAGGCCAGGCCGTCGCACCCGAAGGCCGATCCGGCAGCGCGGGAAGCGTTCGCAAAAGGGGGCTTCAAAATGAGCTGGATCGCATCGCAGCGGCCAATCCGGGCAAACGCCTGACACTCTGGTTTCAGGACGAAGCCAGGTTCGGCCAGAAGGGGCGGGTCTGCCATCGCTGGTTCACCCGCGGCCAGCGCCCGCCGGGCTTGTGCGATCAGCGCTATACCTGGGCTCACCTGTTCGCCACCGTTCAGCCCAAGACCGGCCGGGCGTTCGCGCTGGTGCTGCCGGAACTGAATACGCAGGCCATGCAACTGTTCCTGGACAAGTTCGCCGCCACGCTCGCCAGCGACGAGCACGCCGTGATCGTCGCCGATCAGGCCGGCTGGCATATCGCCGAGGACCTGATGGTGCCCAAGACCATCTCCTTGCTGCTACAGCCCGCCTACAGCCCAGAACTCAATCCGGTGGAACGCGTCTGGCTCTATCTGCGCGAGCGCCATCTCAGCCACAGGCTTCTCAACAGCTATGAGGCCATCCTCGACGCGCTCTGCAAAGCATGGAACGCGCTGACGGCAGAGCGCTTGACCTCGCTGACGGACTATCCATACCTGAAGCAGGTCAGTTTCTAGGCGGATCGGTATGACATGTCTTTATTGGACTATCTGCGGTCACTCGCCGCGTCCAGGCCGCTCGACCTCATCGTCGCCGGACACAGCCTGGGTGGGGCCACAGCATGGCTGTATGATTAACTCCCGAAAGCGGGTTCTGTCAGCTTTTCGCTGTGGCCGCATAGCGTTGCCGCGCCGACGGTGTGGAACGCGGCATTCGCGACGTCGTTCGCGAAGACCTTCACGTACTACGCCGCGGCGAACAGCAACGACATCGTGCCGGTGGCATGAAACAACCTGAACGGTATGGCGACGTTCCCTCCACCGGGTCCCAGCCTGGAACATACCAACTGGCTGCTCTACGAAGCCTTCATCACGCAACTCCCGGACGATTGCCGCGATGGCGCTTGCGTCGAGCTGACCATCATTCATCATGCGCGTGATCGCCAGCGCGATCGACATCACCGGGTTGCCGAACGGATCGTCGCCTGTGCCATGCGGCGGACCACGAGGTTCAGCAGGGCATCTCTGCCGATCGGAGGATGGGCGTCCACGACCCTCCGATGATGCACCGCAATATCAGGGCCGGTCGAGATATGCTCCGCGATGCTGCGGCAGCTTCCAGCCGAGCAGCCGGCCGGCGATCAGGGTCCGCAGGATCTGTGCGGTGCCACCGCCGATGGTGAACATCCGGGCGTCGCGCGCCATCCGCTCCAGCGGATACGCACGCGAGTAGCCCCGCGCCCCGAATATCTGCAGCGCGTCGTTGGTGACGCGGATAGCCGTTTCGGACGCCAACACCTTGGCTTGGGCAGCGAGCAGTGCGTCCGGCAACGGCGCGGCGCTGGCGGCGGCGCGATGGATCATCAGCCTGGTTGCGTCGATGCCGATCGCCATATCGGCCAGCATCCATTGCAGCCCCTGGAATTCGCCGATCGGGCGGCCGAATTGGCGGCGGGATGTCGCGAAGCCGAGCGCCTCCTCGAACGCGCCTTGCGCGAGTCCAAGAGCCACTGTCGCGGCCCCGACCCGCTGGGTGTTGTAGGCTTCCATCAGCGCGGCGAAGCCACGCCGCCATCCGCCTGGAACACGCAGGACCATCTCCTCAGGGACTTCGAGGTCTTCCAGGATGATTTCCGTTTCCGGGATGCCGCGCAGACCCATGGTCGGCTCGCGCTTGCCGATACGCACACCGGGCGCCGCATCGCGCACCGCCAGGAACCCGCCGATACCGAGTTCCGTGCCGTGTTCGTCGAAGGCGCGCGCAAAGATCAGGTGCAGTTTCGACACACCGCCGCCCGTGATCCAGTGCTTCTTGCCGTTGAGGATGAAACGTTCACCGCAGCGATCGGCACGCGTGGTCATGTCGCTCGCGGCCGAGCCGGCGTCCGGCTCGGTGATGCAGATCGCCGGCTTGTCGCCGCTGAGCACCAGCTCCGCGGCGAGGCGTTTTTGCGCCTCGCTGCCGTAGAGCATCACGGCGGAGATCGCGCCCATATTGGCTTCGACGGCGATGCGTCCGGTGACACCGCAGACCTTCGCCATCTCCTCGATGATCAACGTGGCCTCCAGCAGCGACCCGCCGGCCCCGCCATGGGCGCGAGGAATCGTGTAGCCCATGAAACCGGCCTCACGCAGCGCCGCGACATTTTCCCACGGGTATCGTTCCGCGCGGTCGGTTTCCGCGGCGCGCGGGCGGATGATCTCTTGCGCCAATTCGCGTGCTCGCGCTTGAAGGCGGGTTTGCTCCGCGGTCAGGTCGAATTGCATGGCCTATCATCTCGCGCAACCGTAATCGCGAGTCTAAACCTGACGCTCACTTGGGGGAACCTGTCGGATGGACACGCGAAATGAGGTCGAGCGGCATTATACGAGCGAGGCGATCGCTGACAGGATCCTCGCGGCGCTGCGCGAGGCATACGGGACGGACACGACCGTCACGCCGGATGCGCTCGCGCCGCTTGACCAGTTTCACGGCCGTGGCGTGGCAGCAACCGAGGCGCTGGCCGCTCGCCTTAATCCCAAAGCCGGCGAGCGGTTGCTCGACATCGGCAGCGGCATCGGCGGGCCCGCACGCTGGATCGCCGCACGCTACGGCTGTCATGTCACCGGGATCGACCTGACCCAGGCATTCTGCGACGCCGCCGTAGCGCTTACCCTTGCCTGTGGGATGGCCGACCAGGTGCGGATCGCGCACGGCAGCGCGACCGACCTGCCGTTTCCGGACGATAGTTTCGATCGCTCCTATTCGCAGAACGTGCTGATGAATATCGCCGACAAGCGGCGGTTCTATCGAGAAGCGTTTCGCGTGCTGCGCCCGGGCAGCCTGTTCGCCGTTGACCAGATCGTCGTGGGGCCGAACGGACCGCCTGCCTATCCGCAGCCTTGGGCCAGTGTGGCGGAAGCAAGTTTTCTCGCGGCGCCCGAGGACATCCCTGCCAACATCGCGGACGCGGGCTTCGAGATCCTGGAACTGCGCGACGCCACGGAGGAGGCGATCGTCTTCCAGGCGGAGGCACGGCGGCGGATGCAGGAAGAAGGGCCGCCGCGCCTGGGACTACAGGTACTGCTCGAAGACCGGTTTCGCGAACTGGTGCGCAACAGCGCCGAGGCCCTGGCGCAAGGGCGAACCAAGGTTATGCAGTGTCTGCTGCGCCGCCCGGAGTAGCGCTCAGGCCGGCGTGAGCCTCTCATCCTCGGATTGCCGCCTTTGCGGCTTTCCAGGACGGGTCTCAGGGGTCGGCGTCGCGGGAGCGCCATCCACGTCTCGCGCATATGGTGTATGGTGCCGGTTGCGAGTGTCTGCGGCGCGCGACTGAACTGTCTGGCCTGCAACGCCAAGGTCGTGCCGGGCGCGCGTTTCTGCATGGAATGCGGTGCGCCGCTTCCGGTCGCATGTGCCGCCTGTGGTGCGGCCGCGCCGGCCGGCGCGCGGTTTTGTCCTCAATGCGTGCCATGGTCGGCGGAACATCTCTGGTGTCCGGGCACCATCCCAGCGTCCGGGCCAATCCGGTTTTTCTGTTGGGCTACAAGAGGCCGTTTTTCCGTACCGGCCAGCTCCTATCCGGCGCCGGGCACAGCGGCGGTCAAGCATGGCTCCGGCAACCGCCGGGGCCACCGCGCAACGGCGCGAAGCGTGCCTGACGGGCGCGAGCACGGCGCCACGCTGGCTCAGCCCCGGGCCTGAAAACAACCTCATTCCCGCATACCGCACTTGACTTCCAACGCAGTCGCTCCGTGGTTGAACTCGCTTGCTTTCGTTCCACGCAAGCGTGGCGGATCGCCGCAACGCCGTCAGACCAGGTTGCAGCTACACACGTCAGAACGGAATCTCATCGTCCAGATCGCCGCCCTTCGGCGCCTCCCAGGACGGCCCAGCCTTCGCCGCACCAGTCGCCGGCCGTGCCACCGGCGCCCGGTCGCGGAACCCGCCCGACTCCGCCCCGGCATCCTCGCCGCGCGCGCTATCCAGCAATTGCAGTTCGCCGCGGAAATTCCGCAGCACCACCTCAGTCGTGTATTTCTCCTGCCCCGACTGGTCGGTCCATTTGCGCGTCTCCAGCGCCCCCTCCACGTACACCTTACGCCCCTTGCGCAGGAACCGCTCGGCCACGTCCGCCAGCCGCTCGTTGAAGATCACCACCCGGTGCCATTCGGTGCGCTCCTTGCGCTCGCCGGAGGCACGGTCGTTCCAGCTCTCGCTCGTCGCCAGCGCGAGGTTCACGATTTTCGACCCCGCCTGGGTCGTGCGTATCTCCGGGTCCTTCCCCAGATTGCCCACCAGGATCACCTTGTTCACACTGCCTGTCATGTTCTGCCCTCAACCCAGAAATACCGGCCCTTATCTGCCGTCGCGAAAGGTTAACTTACTCCTTAGTGACCCGAGTCCACCGCAAAGCTCTTCCACCGGCGCTGTCATACCCCTATAAGCGGGGAACATCCCAAGAACAATCAGGATTCGGGGAACAGGAGCTCGGCATGGCCCATCGCCCATGAGCGGCACCATTCACGTCCGCGGCGCGCGCGAGCACAACCTCAAGAACGTTGATGTCGTCATCCCGCGCGACAGCCTGACCGTCATCACCGGCCTGTCCGGCTCCGGCAAGTCCTCGCTCGCCTTCGACACGATCTATGCCGAAGGTCAGCGCCGCTACGTGGAAAGCCTGTCCGCCTATGCCCGCCAGTTCCTGGAACTCGCCGGCAAGCCGGATGTGGACAGCATCGAGGGCCTGTCGCCGGCGATTTCGATCGACCAGAAGACCACCAGCCGCAACCCGCGTTCTACGGTCGGCACCGTCACCGAGATCCACGACTACATGCGCCTGCTCTGGGCGCGAGTCGGCGTGCCGTACTCGCCGGCTACCGGCCTGCCTATCGAGGCACAGACCGTTAGCCAGATGGTCGATCGCGTCATGGCCATGCCGGAGGGAACGCGCCTGCTGCTGCTCGCCCCGGTGGTGCGCGACCGCAAGGGCGAGTACCGCAAGGAACTCGCCGAGCTGCAGCGGCGCGGCTTCACCCGCGTCAAGGTGGACGGCACGATCTACGAGATCGGCGAGGTCCCGGCGCTGAACCGCAAGATCAAGCACGAGATCGAGGCGGTGGTGGACCGCATCGTCGTGCGCGACGGGATTGCCCCGCGACTCGCCGACAGTTTCGAAACCGCGCTCGGTCTTTCGGACGGCATCGCTTATGCGGAGAACGCCGATACCAAAGAGCGCACGGTGTTTTCCTCCCGCTTCGCCTGTCCGGTCAGCGGCTTCACCATCGAGGAGATCGAGCCCAGGCTGTTCAGCTTCAACAGCCCGCACGGCGCCTGCCCGAAATGCGACGGCCTGGGCACGGAAAGCGTGTTCGATCCCGCGCTTGTCGTGCCGGATGAGCGCCGCTCGCTCGCCGAAGGCGTCATCGCACCGTGGAGCGGCGCGCAATCCCCCTACTACGACCAGACGCTGCAAAGCCTCGCCCGCCACTTCAAGGTCTCCAGTCGCACGCCCTGGCGCGAACTGCCGCGCGCAGTATGCGACGCCATCCTGTTCGGCACCGGGGATACACCCGTGGCTTTCGCCTACAAGGACGGCGTCCGCTCCTACACAGTCACGAAGCCGTTCGAAGGTGCCATCCGCAACCTCCAGCGCCGCTTCCAGGAAACCGACAGCGTCTGGGTGCGCGAGGAACTCGCCCGCTACCAGGCTGAGAAACCCTGCGATGCGTGTCACGGCGCCCGGCTCAAGCCGGAGGCGCTTTCCGTGCGTGTCGGCGGCAAGAACATTGCAGAGGCATCCGAGCTTTCCATCGATGCCGCGCTGCCCTGGTTCGACGGCGTGCTCGCCACGCTGACCCCGCAGCGCGCCGAGATCGCCCGCCGCATCCTGCGCGAGATCGTCGAACGGCTGCGCTTCCTCAAGGATGTCGGGCTCGGCTACCTCACGCTCGGGCGCGGCTCGGCCACGCTCTCCGGCGGCGAGAGCCAGCGTATCCGGCTGGCGAGCCAGATCGGCTCCGGCCTTACCGGCGTGCTTTATGTGTTGGACGAACCGTCGATCGGCCTGCACCAGCGCGACAACGATCGCCTGCTGGGCACGCTGCGCCGGTTGCGCGACCTCGGCAACACCGTGCTGGTGGTGGAACACGATGAGGACGCGATCCACGCCGCCGACCATGTGATCGATATGGGCCCGGCGGCGGGCGTCAACGGCGGACGGGTGATCGCCGAGGGCACGCCGGCGCAGATCGCCGCTAACCCGAAGTCGCTTACCGGTGATTATCTCTCCGGCCGCCGCCGCATCGACATCCCGCCGATGCGCCGCCCCGCGCAGAAGGACCGGCTAGTCACGGTGGTTGGCGCCCGCGGCAACAATCTCAAGAACATCACCGCGGCCTTCCCGCTCGGCACTTTCACCTGCATCACCGGCGTCTCCGGCGGCGGCAAATCCACCCTGGTGATCGACACGCTGTACCGTGCCGCGTCGCGCCGGCTCATGGGCTCGGGCGAGGTGCCCGCGCTTCACGACCGCATCGAGGGCCTGGAACAACTCGACAAGGTCATCGACATCGACCAGTCGCCGATCGGCCGCACGCCGCGTTCCAACCCCGCCACCTATACCGACCTGTTCGCGCCGATCCGCGACTGGTTCGCCGAGTTGCCCGATAGCCGCGCCCGCGGCTACAAGCCCGGTCGTTTCAGCTTCAACGTCAAGGGCGGGCGTTGCGAGGCCTGCCAAGGCGACGGCGTGCTGAAGATCGAGATGCACTTTCTGCCCGACGTCTATGTCACCTGTGATGTCTGCAAGGGCAAGCGCTACAACCGCGAAACGCTGGAGATAAAGTTCCGCGACAAGTCGATCGCCGACGTGCTGGCAATGACAGTGGATGAGGCGGTGCCGTATTTCTCTGCGCAGCCCCGCATCCGCGACCGGCTGAAAATCCTCCAGCAGGTTGGGCTCGGCTATATCAGCCTCGGCCAGCAGGCCACCACGCTGTCCGGCGGCGAGGCGCAACGCATCAAACTCGCCAAGGAACTCGCCCGCCGCGCTACCGGCCGCACCCTCTACATCCTCGACGAGCCCACCACCGGTTTGCATTTCGAAGACGTGCGCAAACTGCTCGAGGTGCTGCACACGCTGGTTGACCAGGGCAACACGGTGGTCGTGATCGAGCACAATCTCGAAGTGATCAAGACCGCCGACTGGATCATCGACCTCGGGCCGGAGGGCGGCGACGGCGGTGGCCGTATCGTCGCGGCCGGCACGCCGGAGGACATCGCCGAGGCGGACCAGGGCTATACCGGCCGCTTCCTCGCCCCGGTGCTGGAGCGGACGGAGAGGCCGCAACGCGCCCGCCGGCGCGCCTGAAATGCCATCCGATATGTCCAGCGGCGCGGTCGTGGCAGCGCCGCCAAATTCTTGGCGACCGCTGCTGGCGCTGGCCGTACTGACGGCGATCTGGGGCTTGTCGGTGCCGGTGATGAAACTCGGCCTGCGGGACATCCCGCCGCTCGGTTTGGTGTCGCTGCGCTATGTCTGCGCGGCGCCGGCCTTCGCGCTGTTTCTGCTGCGCGAGCGCCTGCCTCCGCCACGTGCACTCCTGGCTATCGGCGGGCTGGCGGCTCTTGGCCTGGGTGCGGGGCAGGTGTTGCAGATCGCCGGGGTGCAGCGCAGCTCCGCGGCTGTCGCCACAATCATTGTCGCCACCATCCCGATCTTCACCGTGCTGTTCGCCGCGCTGCGCCTGGGCCAGCCGGTGCGCGTCCATCACCTCGCCGGCCTGACTGTCGCAGTTGCCGGCATCGGGCTGGCGACCGCCGGGGCGTCCGGGGCACCGACCGAAGTAGCCGCCATCGGCGATCTCTGGTTGCTGCTCTCCTCGATCTGCATCGCCGCCTATTACGTGTTCGGGGCCGAACTCTCGCTGCGCCACGGCGTCATGACGGTATCCGCTTGGAGCACCATTTTCGGCGCGCTGCTGCTGTCGCCGCTCGCGCTATGGGACGCGGCTGCCGGGCAGACGCACTGGACGCCCACCGCGATTGCCGTGTTGGCCTATCTCAGCCTGCTCGTCACCGTGCTTGGCATCTGGATCTGGCTGCATGCGCTGCGCGCCCTGCCGGTGCGTGTCGCCGCGTCTTCTCAGTATGTACAGCCGCTCGTCGGCATCGCTGCTTCGGCGGCGATCTTCGGCACAAGGCTTGGCCTCGGCTTCATTTTCGGCGTGGTGCTGGTGCTCGCCGGCATCATGCTGACCAACGTGGCGCGAGCGAATGACTGAGGCAGCAAACCTGACTCCACGCCGCGAGGATCTCAGCCTCGGTCTGCTCTCCGCCGCCTCCGGCACCATGGATGCGCTGAGCTTCGTTCGACTCGGCCATATCTTCACCTCGGCGATGACGGGCAACACCGCGCTGCTCGGCATCGCCATCGGCCAGCTTCAGCTCGACACCGCCTTGCGTGCCTTCACGGCGTTCGCCGGCTTCGTGGTTGGCTGTGCCGGCGCGGCGCTGCTGCTGGGCGAGAATGCCTCGCGTGGCCGCCTGTCGGCCGCCTTCGCGATCGAGGCAATTTTCGTGGGGGGCTTCGCGATCCTGTGGCTGACGGTTGCGGACCGGACCGCCGTCCTGCCGCTGCACGCTCTTATTTTGCTGTCCGCCGTCGGGATGGGGCTGCAGAGCGTCACAGTGCGCCATCTCAACGTGCCCGGTGTCACCACCACCTATTTCACCAACACGCTGGTCAGCGTGGTCAGCACTGTCGTCGGCCGCTCGCCGCCCGACCGGAACCGGTTGCCGCGCAGCGCGCGCCTTCAGCTCGGCGTACTGGCGGCCTATGGGGGCAGTGCCGGCATCGCCGCATTCGCGGCGATGCATGGGATGGAGGCGATTTCCCTGCTCCCGTTCCTGGCAATCGTCGTCGTTCTCGCGGCGTTCCTCCGCCGCTGATGACCGAGCGGGAGCGTCTGCGCGGCCTGATGGCGGCCATTGCATCGGTAACCGTGTTCGGTCTCAGTATCGGCGAGGGCGCGCCGCTGATGTCGCTGCTGCTGGAGGCGCGCGGCACCGATGCCATGCTCAACGGGCTGAACGCGGCGTCTGCCTTTATCGGCGTGCTCGTCGGCCCCTTGCTGGCGCCGCGTTGGGTGCGGTGGGTCGGGCTGCGCAACCTGCTGCTGACCTGTTTCGCGCTCGACATCCTGGTATTCATGCTGGTGAAGGTCTTCGCCGGCCTGGGGGCGTGGTTCGTGCTGCGAATCATGCTCGGCGTGATCGGCTCGACCATCTTCACGGCGAGCGAAGCCTCCATCAACCTGCTCGCCGGCGATGCCAGGCGCGGTCGTATCATCGGCATCTATGCGGCAGCGCTGTCCGCGGGCTTCGCGCTCGGCCCGCTGCTGCTCGCGGTGACCGGCATCACTGGCTGGGCGCCGTTCATCGCGAATGCGGCGATCACTGCCTGCGCCATGCTGCCGCTGTTCGGGTTGGGCGAGCTCAGACGCGAACTCGGCCGCCGTGGTGTGGGCCTGGTCGGTGTCGTCCGGCGGGCTCCGCTCATCGTCTGCGCGGTCGGCCTGTTCGGGCTGTATGAGGCGGCGATGCTGACCTTGCTGCCGATCTGGGGCGTGCGGCGCGGGTTGGGCGCGGGCGCTGCCGCCGCAACCGTCTCGGTTGTCTATGTCGGCGCGATCGTGCTGCAGGTACCGATCGGCTGGCTGTCCGATCATTTGCAGCGCCCGGCTGTGCTGCAGCTCTGCGGTTTCGCTGGACTGGCCGGGGCGCTGTTGTTGATCGTCGCCACCGCATCGGGAACGGTGCTCTATGCGCTACTCTTTGTCTGGGGTGGCGTGGCCTCGGGGATTTATCCGCTCGCGCTGGGGATGGCCGGGGATCGGTTCCGGGGAAACGAGCTGGTCACCGCGAACGCCGCGATGATCATGGCCTATGGCCTGGGGGCGCTGCTCGGCCCGCCATTGGGCGGGATGGCAATGGATGTATGGAACCCGCAAGGCCTGCCCGGGGCTTTGGCGGTCCTGTTCGCCTGCTTTCTGCTGGCGACGATCACGTTCCGGCGAACCAACCCAAAAGCTGCGGCTGCCACGCCTCCGCCATAAATCCGGGCCGATCGTGACGTGATGCAACCAGATGTCCTGGTTCACACGGGAACGGAGTGGCCTGATGTTGACCCTGCTGATCCTGATTCTGCTGATCTTGCTGCTGTTCGGCGGCGGCGGGTATTACGGTTACCGCCGCGAGTATTACGGCACGGGCGGCTTTGGGGTGGTTGGGCTTATCGTGATTGTTCTTCTGCTGCTGGTTGTTTTCGGCGGTCCCGGCTGGGGCTGGTATCACTACTGATAATCCACGGCGCCGGAGAGTTCTGTTATAGAAACACCTCCGGCGCCGCGCCAAGCATCACAGCCCCAACTGCCTCGAAATTGGCCAGTCGTGCCTGCGTCTGCTGCGACAGCGTATGGATGTCCCGGAACCGCCGCTCGAACGCGCTGCCGACAAAAATCGCGTCGGTCCCGGCGGCGCGATAAGTGCTGTCCGCTGCCTGGATCGCGGTCTCGATCGCGTGCACCGAGGCCAGGCGCAGCCGGGCACGTGCCGGTACATCCATCGGCGCGTCCGCCTGGTTCCAGAGCGCTTCTAGAGTATCCAACAGATAGGTGCGCGCGGCTGCGAGCTGTGCCTCCCACCGGGCAGCGCCGGCCTGCGCCACGTGATTGGTGGCGAGCGGTCCCAGCGCGCGTGGTGTCTTGCCGCGGGCGAGTGCAACGAAGGCATCCAGCATCGCTCGCGCCAGGCCCAGTGCCACCCCCGCCGCGCCCACCGTGTACAATCCCTGCATGGTGAAGGCATACAGCCGGCCGGGCTCCCGCCGCAGGGACGGGTCCTCGCGGGTCGAGCTGAACGCCTCGGGCACGAACAGATCCGTCACGGTGTAGGCGTCGGAGGCGGTGCCGCGCAGGCCGATAACATCCCAACTGCCGTCTTCGAGCTGTGCCTGGCTGGCCGGGAACAGCAGCGTGCGCACGGTCGGGCGTCCGGCCGCGTTCAGCCGGAGGGATCCATCCGACTCCTGCACCTGGGCGTGAGCGCCCATCCACGTCGCATGACGGCAGCCGCTGGCGAACTGCCACCGCCCGCTGAGCCGATACCCGCCTCTCACCGCGAGTGCGCGGGAGGCGTTCGGCGGTCCCCATGCCACGACGGCGCGCGGATCGCCCCAGATCTCGCCCACCGACTCGGGTCCGAGAAACGCCGCCATCAAGGCGCTGCTGTTGCCGGTGAACAGGCACCAGCCTGTCGAGCCGTCATGTTGGGCGACCGTTTCGACAACGCGAAAATAGACCCAGGGCGGCACTTCCTCTCCGCCTGCCGAGCGGGGCAGCAAAAGGCGGAACAGCCTGGCGTCGTGCAGGCGCGTCAACACGGGCTCGGTAAGCTGCCCGCTTCGTTCTATAGCATCAGCAGCATCGGCGATGGCAGAGCCGAGCGCCTCAGCCCGGGCCATCGGATCGGGGAACAGTTGGTCCATGCCGGCAACCTTGCCACGAAGTTTTGCGGCGGGCGAACTACCCTACGGTGGAGCACTTCGAGGAGCGGATGGTGGCAGAAACGACCAGGCTGGGCGGCTGCAACGGTGGGCAAGTTCGCCTGGAAATGCGCGGCGTGCCGGTGCGCGTTGGAGTGTGCCATTGCCTGACGTGCCGCAAAGAGACCGGGGCGCCGTTCATGGCGTTCGCCGTCTGGGATCGCGGTCACGTGACGGTCACCGGCCAGACTCAAAGCTGGACTGCATCGACGGACCACCGCCATTTCTGCCCGGTCTGCGGATCGGCGCTGTTCGGCACTCACGACATGGACAGCGAAATCGAGGTTCGCCTGGGTGCCCTCGACGAGGCTCCATCAGATCTCTCGCCCGACTACGAATTGTGGACACCCCGACGGGAGCGCTGGTTACGGCCGGTAGCACAGGCAAAGCAGCACCTGGGTAACCGCCCCTGAGTTCAGAGTAAAACCGTTTGGCCGGTGAAGGCCGGCGGTCCACAAGTCGCGGGTACAGCTACCGCGTGCGCCAAAAGAAAGTTTAAAGCATGATCGTTTGAGGTTGCGACCGCACGGCTTCTGTTACCGCGAGGCGGCCAGCATATCGCGGAAATAGGCGATCGTTCGTGTCAGCCCTACCTCCAACCCGACCGTCGGCTCCCATCCCAGCGCCTCGCGGGCGCGGGCGATATCCGGGCATCGCTGCGTTGGGTCGTCCTGCGGCAGCGGCCGTCGGGTCACCGGCGAGCGCGATCCCGTCAGCCGCAGCACCTCGTCTGCCAGCACGCGCACGGGAATCTCTTGCGGGTTGCCGAGATTGATCGGGCCGGTGATCTCCGGTTCACTTCCCATCAGGCGCACCAACCCGTCGATCAGGTCGTCCACGTAGCAGAAGGCGCGAGTTTGGCTGCCGTCGCCGAACAGGGTGATCACCTCGCCGCGCAACGCCTGCACGATGAAGTTGGAAACCACTCGCCCGTCGTCCGGGTGCATGCGCGGGCCGTATGTATTGAAGATCCGCGCCACCTTGATCTTGACGTGATGCTGGCGGTGATAGTCGAAGAACAGCGTCTCGGCGCAGCGCTTGCCCTCGTCGTAGCAGGCCCGCGGCCCGAGCGGGTTGACGTTGCCGCGGTAATCCTCGCTCTGCGGATGCACGGTGGGATCACCGTACACCTCGCTGGTCGATGCCTGCAGGATGCGCGCACCAGTGCGCTTGGCCAGGCCCAGCATGTTGATGGCGCCGGTGACGCTGGTTTTCGTCGTCTGCACGGGATCGAATTGGTAATGTACCGGCGAAGCGGGACAGGCCAGGTTGTAGATCTCGTCCACCTCCACATAGAGTGGGAAGGTGATGTCGTGGCGCATCGCCTCGAAATGCGGATCGGGCAGCAGTTGCGCGATGTTGTCCTTGCGGCCAGTGAAATAGTTATCGACGCACAGCACGTCGCTGCCATCTCGCAACAGCCGTTCGCATAGGTGCGAGCCGAGGAAGCCCGCGCCTCCGGTCACCATCACCCGTTTGCGGGTCAAAGCCATGCCTCACCTCCGTGATACTGGCGTAAACTCGCAGAGCTTGAGCCTGCGGCGCAACTCTGCTGGGCTCCGCGCATGCTACCGCCTGCACCCGCTGTACTGCTGTACGATTGGGATAACACGCTGGTGGACGCCTGGGCCGGCGTCACCGCGGCGCTGAACGCCACTTTCGACGCCTTCGGCTTGCCGCGCTGGACGGTCGGCGAAACCCGGGCGCGGGTCCGTGTTTCGCTGCGCGACAGCTTTCCACAGATGTTCGGCACCCGCTGGACGGAGGCACGGGACATTTTCTATGCCACGCTGGAGGACCAGCATCTGCGCCACGTCGTCCCGCTGCCCGGCGCGGCCGAGGCGCTCGCCGCCGGCGCCCCGCGTCCGCAGGGAGTGGTCTCCAACAAGACGGGGCGGTTCTTGCGGGCCGAGGTGACGCATCTGGGCTGGCAGCATCATTTCTGCACCGTTATCGGGGCCGGCGACGCGCCGGCCGACAAGCCCGATCCGGCGCCGATCCGGATGGCGCTCGCCGAATTGGGCGGCGCGGCGGGGCCGGAGGTCTGGTATCTCGGGGATACCGCGCTGGACATGCAGACGGCGCGGAGCGCCGGGGTCTCGGCTGTGCTGGTGGGCGACGCCGCGCATGATGGGGGCGTTGACCGAGCCGCGCCGGATCTCCATTTTGCCGATGCCCTCGCTCTCGCCGCACGATTTCGTGCGCTTGCCGGATAAGGGTGCCCTGTTACAGTGTCCCGGTCCGGTTATTACGACCGGTTTTTTTGCAACCATGGGGGCCGTAGAGACCGACGCCACCAATCCCAACAAGAAGGATCACGCCGTGGCCAATGAAAAAGCGCAGAATGTTCAGGATGTTTTCCTGAACCATGTGCGGAAGAACAAAACACCGGTGACCGTTTTCCTGGTCAACGGCGTCAAACTCCAGGGCATCATTACCTGGTTTGACAATTTCTCGGTCTTGTTACGTCGCGACGGGCACACGCAGCTTGTGTACAAGCACGCCATCAGCACCGTCATGCCGGGCGCGCCGATCCAGCTCTTCGATGCCACCAAGGCCGAGGTGTCCGGCTCCGCACAGACGTCGGCTCGGGAGATGACGCCTGCTGCCGGGGACTAACGGTCGGACCGACGGCGCCCACCCGAGACAGGCACCCAACGGCGCGGGCCCAATCCGCGCCGCGGTCATCCTGCCATGGGAGCGTTCGCACGCGGAGAACGTGCGTGCGGCCGAAGCGCGTCTGGCCGAGGCGGTGGGACTCGCCGCAGCGATTGGCTTGGTGGTGGTCCACACGGCCATTCTGCCGTTGCGCAGCCGCCGGCCCGCCACGCTGCTGGGCGACGGCCAAGTGGCGGCACAGGGATCCGTCCTCAACGAAGCGCGGGTCGAGGTGGCGATTATCGACGCGCCGCTGTCCCCCGTGCAGCAACGCAACCTGGAGCGCGCCTGGACCTGCAAGGTGATCGACCGCACCGGGCTGATCCTCGACATTTTCGGCGAACGCGCCGCGACGAGCGAGGGCACGCTGCAGGTCGAGTTGGCGCATCTCGAATACCAGCGCTCCCGGCTGGTGCGCTCCTGGACCCATCTTGAGCGTCAGCGCGGCGGGTTCGGCTTCTTGGGCGGCCCTGGCGAAACCCAGATCGAGGCGGACCGCCGGCTGATCGGGGAGCGCATCGTCAAGCTCAAGCGCGAGCTCGAACAGGTGCGGCGGACCCGGGGGTTGCACCGCACCGCGCGTCGGCGCGTCCCGTTCCCGGTGATCGCGCTGGTGGGCTACACCAATGCCGGCAAATCCACTTTGTTCAACGCCCTGACCGGCGCCGATGTCGGCGCGAGGGAGCAGTTGTTCGCCACGCTGGATCCGACGATGCGCGGACTGCGCCTGCCCTCCGGCCGGCGCGCGATCCTGTCCGACACGGTCGGCTTCATCAGCGAGCTGCCCACGGAGCTGGTCGCCGCTTTCCGCGCCACCTTGGAAGAGGTCGCCGAAGCCGATGTGATCCTGCATGTGCGCGATGCCGCCCATCCGGACAGCGCCGCCCAGCGCGCCGACGTAATTGCCGTGCTGGAGGGCATGACGGCGGACGGCACGCTCGATCCGGGCTGGCCGTCGCGCACCATCGAGGTACTGAACAAGGCGGACCTGCTCGGCGGCGTTGCGCGGGTGCCATGGCGCCCCGATGCGGTTGCCGTTTCCGCCATCACCGGTGACGGCCTGCCGGCGCTGCGCGCCGCCATCGATTCTCGCATCGCCGCCGGTATGGAGACCGCCGCCTACGAGATCGCCCCGGCCGACGGAGCCCGGCTGGCGTGGTTGTATCAGCATGGCGAGGTGGTGGACCGGCGCGATGCCGAGTCCGGCATTCATGTCACGGTGCGTCTGCTCCCGGCCGACCGCGCCCGGTTTGAACAACAGAATTAAAAGCGTGATTGCTTTAGGTTGACGCATATCCCGCCGCGTTGAAGAAGCTGCGGCACTCCGATGGCGTGAGCTGTTTGAGAAGCTTGCCGATAGCGGTCTCGACCTGCTCGAAACTTCGGGCATTCTCCTTGCGCAACAGGGTCTTCACCTTGGACGCTGGCGACCAGCCGCTGGCCCCTGGCGCAGCGGCCGTGCGTGCGGGTCATGTTGGTTTTCGCCCAAGTTTCATCGATGAAAATCAGCCGTGCAGCGGAAACCAGGCCTTGCCGCGCTTTCCATTGCCGCCGTCGGCGAGCGACATCGGCGCGGCCTTGCTCGCTGGCGCGCAGGCTTTTTTTTGAAGCTTGAGAGCCGTGTGATCAAGGAAATGCCAGACGCCATAGTAGCTGACGTCCACACCGCGCCCGGTGAGCTCGGCGAGCAGCTCGCGGCCGGTGATGTCAGGTTTCTCCGCCAGCCGGGCGCGGATCCACGTCTCTTCGTCGGCCAGCGCAAACGGCTTCTTGCCGCCCATCGGCAAGGCTGCCGGACTGCCCGTCTCCGCCTTCCGCTTGGCCCAGCGACTCGCCGAGGAACGACTGACCTGATAGAGCGCCGCCGCGTCCGCCCGGCTCAGGCCGCCGGCAATCGCGGCAACAACGCGCTCACGCAGGTCGAGAGAGTAGGGAGCTCCCATGCAAGCTGGCCTCCGCTCCAGCCGGCACCGCCCTCCCGCCGCCGCTCACTGACGACCCGGAAGGCCGCCTCCGCCGCAACCAGGCCGTCATGGCCCGCATCGCCTCCCTCTGCCCCGCCACCCCCGCCGAGGCCGATATCGCCGCCCTCTACGCCGCCGCCTCCGAGCAGTGGAAACACTGCCTGCATCTCGCGAGCCAGCCCGACATCACCCCGGAATGGGCCGGCAAATGCATCGCCCAGGCCAACGCCATGATGCGCCAGACCGAACGCGCGATGCGCCGCCTGTTGCGCATGCAGGCCGGCCGGCAAAGCGCGATGCCGACACCAAAAGCGCCGACCAGGCCGCCTGGATTGAAGACATCACCCCCAACCACATGGCCGAGGCGCTGTCCCCCGCCGTAGCCGCCCCCGGACCCGCGCCGCTGCCGGAACCCGAGATGGCGGAGCCCGCCCCGCCGCCACCCAATCCCGAGCCCCCGGCGAAACCCCGGCGCGACGTCCGCGCCGCCACCGAGCACGACGCCCCCCACCCAGCCGCATCAGGCGCTGCTGATCCGCCAGGCCGGCGGCGTGCCCAAGAACGCCGACTTCGACCCGCCCGACAATGACGTGATGCAGATGATCGTCACCACCGACAGCCCCACCGTCACCATCCTGGACGAGCACGCCATCGATCAGCCCAAATTCCCGCATCCGATGTACAGACCGAAGGCAGATACACGTCACTCAAAACCATCATCGACTCTGCCAACAAAACTATACGCGACGCCGTGGGTTAATTAACCATTCACCACCCCCGCACAACTCCGCGCGAGCAGTAAAACAACCTGCCGGCCCAAAACACGCCATCTTCAGGACCGTACAAGCAATCATTACTAAACAGGATGAAGTGTTCACGGGAAACGGAGCGAGAAAGCCCCGCAGCTGGCTCAGCCGATCAGCCCCCGCACGCGACACTCCGCCTCGCAGGCGTCGAGCTCCGCCAGTGCGGCGTCACGTGCATACTGCGCGGCTGCGCTGCCCGGTGCCTCATATAACCGCACCAGACGCGCCAACGAGAACCGCTTCTCCAGCAGCGCCGCCTCGCCGGTCTTTGCCGGACGCTCGGCGCCCGGCTGACGCAACAGAGCGATCAGCGCTGGGTTCGTGTAATCGACCCGCCCCTGTCGGCGACGCTCGGCGAAACCCGCCGCCTGATCCCCCGCCGGTGTAGAGACGCTGTTACCGCCCATCAGGCACCTCCGGCCTGAGGCGATATCAGCGGAACCTTAACGGCGGTTCAAAACCTCACCACAGGGAAGGAAACCTCCTCCAATTCCTCCCCGCCTCCGTGTCTCTGTGGTTTATCGTTTCTTACTTACTCCACCACCGACCGCCGCTCCACCATGCGCATCATGCTGACGCCGGCGGCCACCGCGGCGATCACGGCCGCCGTTACCAATGTGACCCGCGTGGCGCCCATCGGCAGCAAGCCGAATACCAACGCAACCACGGCAGCCCCGACAGTCTGCCCCATCAGCCGCGAGGTCGCCTGCATGCCGCTCGCCCCGCCGGTCCGCGAGCGCGGCGCTGAGGTGATGATCGCGCGGTTGTTCGGCGTGTTGAAGAAGCCGAACCCCAAACCGCATAGCATCATGCGCCAGGCGATGTTCAGCGCGGACGGATGCGCGGGCATGGCGCTCAACAACGCCAGCCCGGCGCACAACACTGCCAGGCCGGACCCGCTGAGAAAGCCGACCTTGTAGCGATCCGCCAGCCGCCCGGACAGCACGGCGATCAGCGCGACGGTCAGCGGCCAGGGCGTCATCAAGAGCCCGGTCTGCACCTCATTGCGGCCGAGCGTGTTCTCCAGCAGGAAGGGCAGCGAAACCAGCGCCATCCCCTGCGCCATGAAGCCGCAGATCGATGTCGCCACCGACATGGCGAACAGCGGGATGCGCATCAGGTCGATCGGCAGCAAGGGCGAGGTCCGGGTGATCTGCCGACCGACCAGCACCAGCCCGACCACGATGGCGACCACCAGCTGCGTCGTCACCGCTTCGATCCGCTCGCCATGGCCGAACCCGTCGATGGCGGTGATCAGCAGGCCGATCGAGACTGCGCTGAGCAGGGCGGAGGCAAGGTCGAAGGGAATGCGGGCGCGCGGGGTGACCGGCAGGGCGCGCCACGCGACCAGCAGCGCGGCCGCGCCGATCGGCAGGTTCACCGCGAACAGCCACGGCCAGTTCGCGACCGACAGAATGCCGGCGGCAACCGTCGGCCCCACGGCCGAGGCGACCGACCCCACCGTGGCATTCAGCCCGACGCCGCGACCGATCAGCCGGCGCGGGTAGATGAAGCGCACCAGGGCCCCGTTCACGCTCATGATCCCGGCAGCGCCGAAACCCTGCACGATTCGCGCGAGCGTCAGCGAAACGAGCGAATCCGACATCGCGCAGCCCAGCGAAGCCACCGTGAACACCGCCAAGCCCCAGCGATACACGCGGCGATAACCAAAAATCTCGCCGGCCGAAGCGAGCGGCAACAGCGAGATGGTGACGGTGAGCTGATAGGCGTTGACCACCCAGATCGAATCGGATGGCGAGGCGTGCACGTCCTTGGCGATGGTTGGCAGCGCGACATTGGCAATCGCGCCGTCGAGCACGGCCAAGGTCAGGCCGAGCGCGATGGTGAGGATCGCCCAATACCGCTGCGGTAGCGGCACGCCGTCGGGTGGCTCGGTGCGCGGCTGGTTTCGAGCCGCGACCTCCGCGTCGGCCATCAGCTTGCGCCGACCGGCAGGATCTCCTCATCGAGCGCGGTCAGTACGTCCTCGACCGTGAGCGTCGTCAGGTCATGGCAGCGCAGCACCGCCACACGGCGTCCGCGCGGGGCGCACAACGCAGGATCCGAATCGCGCGAGAACAGCACGAGGGAAGGACAGCCGGCAGCGGCGAGCAGGTGCATGGGTCCGGTATCGTTGCCGAGCGCCAGTGTGGCGGCGCGGCCCAGGCTTGCAAGATCGTCGAAACTCGTCTGTCCGGTCAGATCGATCGCCGGCGCAGTGTCCTGCACGGCTTGCGCGATCGGGCGCTCGGCCGTGGTTCCCAATATCACTGGCGCGAGGCCGCGTTCCTGCAGCCTCGCGGCGACACGCCCATAATAATGGGCCGGCCAGCGTTTCAATGGCCGATGTGCCGAGCTGCCGGGAACCACCAGGGCGAACGGATGCGGTAGGCCGAAGCGGGCGATATCGCCACAGCTCCAGGACAGATCGGCCGGCGGGACCGACGCGATGCCGGCTTGGCGCAGTTGACCGATTTGTCTGTCTATGTCGTGCAGATGATCGCGTGCAGGATCGCGATCCGGGTGCGAGCAGCCGGCGGCGATGCCGGACCATTCCGGTTTCCGCGAGGTCGGCAATAGACGGTAATACTGGCTACTGCGGCGCGACGTCTGCAGGTCATAAACACGGTCGAAGCGGGCCTCGTGGAACCAGCGGCGCAATCGGAGCCAGGCCGCGGCATTCCAACGGGAAAGCGGCGGGTCGGCCCACACATGATCGAAATAGGGCGAGTGCGCCATCCACTCGGCATACGCTGGTGTGGTCAGTAGGGTGATCTCCGCCGCCGGGTGATGGCATCGGATAGCGGCGAACGGTCCTAGCGACAGGACCATATTGCCGAATGCACTGAGCTTGACGACCAGGATGCGGGTCGGCGTCCCCGGCCTGGGTCCGGACGCTGCGACGGGCATGGCGGCAGCGGGATAACAGCGCGGCCCCGCCGGCGCAATCTCGTGCGCTGTCCGTCGCGCAGCGAGCTCGGATGCTCTAACGGATCAGCCCGGTTAGCGGGCTGGAAGGGTCGGCGCCCATCCGCCGCGGCATCCGGCCCGCAAGGTAACATAGCCGCCCTGCTTCGACGGCAAGCCGCATTGCCCGCGCCATCCGCACCGGATCCTTGGCATGGGCAAGCGCTGAGTTCAGCAGCACCGCATCGCAGCCCAACTCCATGGCGATCGCCGCGTCCGACGCCGTGCCCACGCCGGCATCCACCAGGAACGGCACCGTCGCCTGCTCGCGCATCATCCAGATCATCGCCGGGTTCTGAATGCCAAGGCCCGAGCCGATCGGCGCGCCCAGCGGCATGATGGCGACGCAGCCCATCTCCTCCAGCCGCTTCGCCGCCACCGGATCGTCAGCACAATAGACCATCACCTCGAAACCGTCGCGGATCAGCGCCTCCGCCGCTTCGAAAGTCGCCGGCATGTCGGGATAGAGGGTCGGCGGCGGGCCGAGCACCTCCAGCTTCACGAGGTTCCAGCCGCCGGCGTCGCGCGCCAGACGCAAGGTGCGCACAGCATCATTCGCGGTATGGCAGCCGGCGGTGTTGGGCAGATAGGTGTATCGTTTCGGATCAACATGATCCTGCAGCATCGGCGCTTTCGGATCCGACAAGTTCACCCGCCGCACGGCCACGGTGACGATCTCCGCCCCGCTTGCCTCGATTGCGGCTGCGGTCTCCTCGAGGTCCTTGTATTTGCCGGTGCCGACGATCAGGCGCGAGCGGAAGACGCGGCCGGCGACCGACCACGTGTCATCCAGGGGAAGAACTCCATCCATCTCAGCCTCCGCCGATAAAATGCACGATCTCCAGGGAGTCGCCGCTGGCAAGCCAAGTCTCGGCATAGAGTGACCGCGGCACGATCTCCAGGTTGCGCTCGACGGCGACCTTGCGTGCATCGAGGCCGAGCACTCCGAGCAGCCCCGAGAGCGTCATCGGTCCGTCCAGCGACCGCTCCTCGCCGTTGACCTTCAAGGTCAGGAGAGTGCGCATGCCGCGAGTATGGACCTGGCGGCAGGCAGCGAAAAGACCGGCGGTCCCGCTGGTTAGCTGTTCGGTCCGCGTTCCATCGAGATCGGCTGCCAGCGGCGAAGCTCCGTGCGCATCAACACCGTGGGATTGACGCAGCTCATCGGCCAACGTCCGGACAGCACCAACGCCAGCTCGCGCCCCGCATGGCGCTTGCGGGCCGGATCGAAGCGGGCGGAGGCCGAGGCATTATGCGGCGACAGCGTGACGCTGTGCATCTTGAGCAGCGGGTTGTTGTTGCCCGGCGGTTCCGTCTCCAGCACGTCGAGCGCGGCATGGGCAATCCAGCCCTCCTCCATAGCCTTGATGAGGCCAGCCTCCTGCACGGTCGGGCCGCGCCCGGTGTTCACGAACACCGCGGTTTTTTTCATCAGCCGGAAATGCTTCTCCTTCAGCATACCTTCGGCTTCCGGTGTCGCCGGGGCATGCATGGAGATGAAGTCGGACTCGCGCAGCACTTCCTCGAGCGTGGCCGGCAACACCCCATGCTCGATCATGACCAGTTCCTCGATGAACGGGTCATACGCCATCAGGCGCAGGCCGAACGGCTTGGCGCGCCGCGCGACCGCACGGGCGACATGCCCAAAGGCGATGAAGCCAAGCGTCTGGCCCATCAGCCGGGGAATCTTGAGCAGCGCCGGGCGACCTTCGGACCAGCGGCCCTCGCGCACCATGCGGTCTTGCTCGATGACGCGGCGGTGCCCGGCCAGCAGCAGCGCCATGGCGTGATCGGCCACTTCATCGATGAAGGTGTCCGGGCAGTTGGTCACCGGGACACCGCGGGCGGTGGCGGCAGCGACATCAACGCTGTCCACGCCGACCGAGCCGAGCGCGATGATGCGGCACTTCTGCAAGCCGTCGATCACCTTCTTGGTGAAGCGCATGCCTTTTGCGTACACCGCATCGGCATCCCGGGCGAACTGGATGAACCCATCCTCATTGGCAGGGCCTTCGACGATCTCGGCGTCGATCCCTTCCAGGCCCTCCATCTCATAGTCATAGCCGCCTCCGGCTACGGTGAAGCTGGCCCCGGCCGGGGTCGCAATTTTGTATTTCGCCAACACTGCTCTCCTTTTTGGTGCGTCAGGTCTTCGGCGGGCGGGCGCGCACCGCTTTCTCATTCACCTCGATGCCCCAGCCCGGTTTCATCGGCAACACCAGCTCGCCGTTCTCGATCGTCGGGGCGCTGTCGTAGAACTCGTCGCGCCAGGGGGCGCTGTCGAGGTCGATCTCCATTATGCGGAAATTGGGCGCGGCAGCGCTGAAATGCGCGCTGATTGCGCTGCACAGATGACCGTAGAAATTATGCGGCGCCACATTGGTCTCGTACACATCGGCCATGGCAGCGATCTTCAGTGATTCCGCCAGGCCGTTCCAGATCACGTCGATGATCGCCACGTCCTGCGCGTAATTCTCGAAATAAGGCTTGAACTCGCGCCGTCCGTGCAAGGTTTCGCAGGATGCGACCGGGCACGGCGCATCGCGGCGGATCAGCGCCAGCGAAGCCGCGTCATGCGTGTCCACCTCCAGCCAGGTCAGGCGCGCCGGCGCGACGGCTTCGGCGATGCGGCGGAACCCCTCGGTCTTGAAATGGAAGTTGATGTCGAGCATCAGCCCCATCTCCGGCCCGATCGCCTCGCGTATGGCCGTGAGCTGGCGCGTTGCGGCGTCGCGGACGCGGTTGTCCCAATTGAGCTCGGGCCAGCCGGCGGTGCGGCCGAAGCCGGGATTGAAACTCGTCAGCGTCTTGCCGTTTGAGAGCAGAATGTTGGTCTTGAGCGCACGGAAACCGCGCTCCTTCACCTCACGCGCATGCCGAGCGAGGTCGTCGTAGCTGTGCAACGGCGGCACACCCATCAGCGCGGCGCTGCGCACCCGGTAGGTGCCGAAATGAGACCAGTAAACTGGGATGCGCTCGCGCACCGGGCCGCCGAACAGGGCACAAACCGGCACGCCATAGGCTTTACCGGTGATATCGAGCAGGGCGTTCTCGATCGCGGCGATCGCCTGCTGGTTGATACCGCCGCGCGACTGCCGCGTCATCACATGCAGATGCGACGTGATCTGCTCGAACCGGCGCGGATCGCGGCCGATCACCAGCGGTGAGAGTTTCTCGATCACCTCGGCAAGGCCGGCGGAGCCGAAGCTCTCGTTGAATTCCGACCAGCCGGTGATGCCGTCGCTCGTGGTAACCTTCAGGTAGGAGAACATCCGCCAGCCGGCATCGGCCCGCAGGGTTTCCAGGCGCTCGATCTTCATGCGTCCTCCCGAAGAAAGCAGGGCTGCCGGTTATTCCTTCACCGCGCCCGTCATGCTCGATACGTAATACTCGACGAAAATCATGTAGAACAGGGCCACCGGGATCGAGCCGAGCAGCGCGCCCGCCATCAGCGAGCCCCATTGATACACGTCGCCGGTAACGAGCTCCGTCAGGATGGCAACCGGCACCGTCTTGAGGTTCGTGGACTGAATGAACGAGAGCGCATAGATGAACTCGTTCCAGGACAAAGTGAAGGCAAAGATCCCCGCCGAGATCAGGCCGGGAACCGCCAACGGCAAGGTGATGCGCCAGAGGATCTGCAGCCGGGAGGCGCCGTCGATCAGCGCACATTCCTCCAGCTCGTAGGGGATTGATTTGAAGTAACCGATGAGCAGCCATGTGCAGAATGGGACAAGAAAGGTGGGATAGGTGAGGACCAGCGCTATCGGATTGTCGAACAGGCCGAAATTGAACACCAGGGTGGCGAGCGGGATGAACAGGATGGTCGGCGGTACAAGATAAGCAAGATAGATCGCCAGACCGACATGCTTCGACCCGGCGAAGCGCAACCGCTCGATCGCGTAAGCCGCCAGCACGCTGGCGAAAATCGACAGGCAGGTGGCCGCGACGGCCACCCCCATGGTGACCATCAGCCAGTGTGGATACGCGGTGTCCACCAACAGCTTGCGGATGTTCTCGAGCGTCGGCGAATGCACCCAGAATGGATTGTACTTCTTGTAGTCGTACATCTCGTAATCGGGTTTGAACGCCGTGATCGTCATCCAGTAGAAGGGAAACAGCAGCACGATCGCGAAGCAAGCCAGCGGCAGGTAGATCGTCACCATCCGGCGCGCGCGCGAATCCCAGGACAGCCGTTCCGGAACATCCTTCGTGGCGGCCTGGAGGACTTCCTCCGCGTCCGTGGCAAGGCCGTCAGTCGTGACGAGGCGGTCAGTCATTGCCTTCCCCCTGCATCCACTTGCGCCGGCCGAGGCCGAAGAAGCTCACCAACGTCGCCACGACAAGGAACGGGATCATGGAGACGGCGATCGCCGCACCCTCGCCGAGCTGCGAGCCGGTAATGGCGCGCTGGAACGCCAGTGTGGCCATCAAATGCGTGGTATTGAACGGGCCGCCGCGGGTGATCGCATACACGAGCTGGAAGTCGGAGAAGGTGAACAGGATCGACAACGTCAGCACCACCGCCAGGATCGGCATCAGCAGCGGCACCGTGATGCGGCGGAATCGCTGCCAGCCGCTGGCGCCATCGAGCAGTGCGGCTTCGTAAAGCGATGGCGAGATCGTCTGCAACCCGGCGAGCAGCGTGATGGCGACGAACGGGATGCCGCGCCAGATATTGGCCACCACCAGCGACCAGCGCGCGTGCCAGGGCGTACCCAGGAAATCGATGTAGTTGGTCTTGAGGTGCAACACGTTCACGATGACGTAGGAGATGATGGAGAACTGCGGGTCGTAGATCCACCACCAGGCGATCGCCGACAGCACGGTTGGAACAATCCAGGGCAGCAGCAGGATGGCGCGGAGAAAGGCCTTGAACGGGATATGGTGGTTGAGCAACAGCGCCAGCCACAGTCCGAGCGCGAACTTCCCGATAGTCGCGCTGGCAGTATAAAAGATCGTATTGGTCACCGACAACCAGAACACGGAGTCGTTGAACAGCGAGATGAAGTTATCGAGACCGATCCAATGCCCAGGCTGGCCAATAGTGGCATCGGTGAAGGCGAGCCACACCCCCAGGCCGAGCGGATAGGTCAGAAATACCAGCAACAGGCCCGCCGCGGGCAGCATGCACAGCGCGACCAAAAACGGCTTCCAATCGAAAAGGCGCGTAAGCCAGCCGTCCTCTCGCGGATGGAAGGCGGCGATCGATTGTACTGTCGCATCCATGCTGCGATACCTTCTGACTGGGGCGATCGACCGATCGCCCCATCGATTGACTGATCAGACTTTGCCGTAATAGCGCTCGGCTTGGCGCACCGCCGTCTTGATGGCCGATTCGGGCGTGGAGTTGCCGGTCGCGACCGCGGCGAACATATCGACCACGGTGTAATTGGCGGCCACCGCCGACGCAGCCGCCGTGATCGGGCCGGCGTAGCCGTCGTAGTAGATCGTGTCCATAGCGTTGGCGTACGGCGCCAGCTTCGGATCCTCGGTCCAGAACTTCATCTTGGCGTAGGATTTGAGCGGCTCCGACCAGTAGCCCAGACAGTTCGACAGCCAGGGACCGTATTGCGGCGCCTCCATCAAGAAACGGATATATTCCTTTGCCGCGTTCGGGTATTTGCTGTGCTTGAACAGCATCGCGTTCATCGGCCCCGCAGTCATCGGGCTGCGCTTGGCCAGCCCCTGCGGCACCGCTTGGTGCATCGTATCCTTCGCCATTTCCTGCAGCTTCGGATCAGGCGAGTTCTTCAACACGTAGTAGATGGAGACACCATTGAAGGTCAGGCTGATATCGCCCGCGGCATAGGCCTTGTTGTTGCCCGAATCGTTCCAGGCGATGGTGCCCGGGATCATGTATTTGTAGAGTTCGGCGATGTATTTCAGGGCCGCGACGGTTTCCTTGGAATCGAGCGCGATCCGGCCCTGGTCGTCCACCAGCTTGGCTCCATGCGACCACAAGGCCCATTCGGCGAAACCGTTGGCATCACCCACCGCGTGACCGATCGAAAAACCGCAGGGATGACCATTCTGTTTCAGCTTCTGGCAGAGCGTCATGAACCCGTCGAGATCATTCGGGATTTTGTCGTACCCCGCATCCTTCACCCAAGAGATGCGATACACGGTCGGGCCGGTGCCGCCGCCGATCGGCAAGCTGTGCCACTCATTGGTCTTCCACTTGGTGCCGTAGAGCTTGGCTATATCGAACCAACCACCGTATTTCTTGCCGAGATAGTCGGCAAGCTCATTCATTCCGACCAGTTTCGATTCATACAGGAATGGATCGATGGCCCAGCCGAACACGATATCCGCGCCGGCGCCGGTATTGGCGATCACGGCGGTCTGCGGGCGCAGGTCCTCCCAACTGATATAATTGACCGAAACCGGGATCTTGGTGGTGTCGGTGAACCGCTTGGTGTTGATGTCCCAGTAGGTCTGGTCGGGGTCGATGAACTTGGCGGGGCGGATCACATGCAGGGCCGCGCCTTTCTCGATCTCGTATTCCGGCGGCTTCACGTCGGCCATCGGCACGTCCGATGGGGTCGGAGCCTGTCCGCTGGCGCCGAGAATAGGCACCGAGGCGGCGCCCAGCGCGGCGCCACCCAGGATCAGCGAATCACGGCGAGAGATGCCTGAAGTCATTGCGTAACCTCCCGTATGCAGGTCATGCGACCGTCCTGGCGGACTATTGGATGTCCGTTGGCCTGCATCTTCCGACGCCCGGGCCGTCCCGTAAAGTGACGGCCTGGACGCGCGGGAGGGGGTCTCCGTCCCTCCGGAGAGCTCAGGCTCTCCCGTAGTAGCGCTGGGCCTGGCGCGCCGCCTGCTTGGCGGCTGCCTCCGGCGTCGCATTGCCGGTGGCGACGGAAGCGAACATATCGACGACCGTGTAGTTGGCGACCACCGCGCTGGCCGCCGGCGTGATCGGGCCGGCATAGCCGTCGTAGTAGATCGTATCCATGGCGTCGGCGTACGGCGCCAGCTTCGGGTCCTCGGTCCAGAATTTCATCTTGGCGTAGGACTTCAGCGGCTCCGACCAGTAGCCCAGGCAGTTCGACAGCCACGGACCGTACCTGTGGCGCCTCCATCATGAAGCGCAGATACTCCTTGGCGGCGTTCGGATACTTGCTGTGCTTGAACAGCATCCCGTTCAGGATCGTCGCGGACATCGGCGAGCGCTTGGCCAGGCCCTGCGGCACCTTCTGGTGCATGGTGTCCGCGGCCATTTCCTGTAGCTTGGGGTCCTTCGAGTTCTTCAGCACGAAATAGATCGACACGCCGTTGAAGGTCAGCCCGATGTCGCCGGCGGCGTAGGCTTTGTTGTTGCCGGAGTCGTTCCAGGCGATAGTGCCAGGAATCATATATTTGTAGAGCTCAGCCACATACTTCAACGCATCGATGGTGGGCTTGGAGTCGAGCATGACCTTGCCCGTTTCATCGACCACGCTGCCGCCATGCGTCCACAGCGCCCACTCGGCGAAGCCATTGGCATCGCCCAGCGCGTGCCCAAGTGAGAAGCCGCAGGGATGTCCGCTCTGCTTCAGTTTCTGGCAGAGCGTCATGAACCCTTCGAGATCGTTCGGGATGCTGTCGTAGCCGGCCTGCTTGACCCAGGAGATCCGGTACACTGTGGGACCCGTGCCACCGCCGATCGGCAGCGCGATCCAGTCATTGGTCTTCCACTTGCGCCCGTACAACAACGCCAGATCGAACCAGCCGCCGTATTTCTTGCCCAGGTATTCGGCAAGGTCGTCCATCCGTGCGAGTTTCTCGGTGTAGATGAAGGGCGAGATGGAAAAGCCGATCACGATGTCGGCACCCGCGCCGGTATTGGCGATCACCGCGGTCTGCGGCCCGAGATCCTCCCAGGAGAGATAGCTTACCTGGACCGGGACGCCAGTCGCCTCGGTGAATTTCTTGGTGTTGGAGTCCCACCAGGTCTGGTCGGGATCAACGAATTTCGCCGGCCGCACCAGTTTGAGCGAGGCGCCCTTTTCGATCTTGTATTCAGGCGGCTTCACGTCGGCCATCGGCACGTCCATGGCCGCCGCGTTCTGCGCGCGCGCACCGATGATCGGCACGCCGGACGCGCCGAGCGCTGCGGCACCGAGCACAAGGGATTCGCGACGGGTGATCCCGGTCATGTCTTTCTCCGTTCTGCGGAAGGGATGCGTAAGAGCGGTGGCGGCACCTCGATTTATGCGTTCAACCGTTGACCGGTGCCGGCATCGAACAGATGCACAAGCGCCGGATCGGCGGCGACGCGGATTGTTTCGCCGGGACGGGCGGAGACCCGCTCGCGGAAGGCGCAAATGACGGGCGTCCCGGCGAACTCCGCCGTGACCTGGGTTTCCGACCCGGTGGGCTCGATGACATGCACGGTCGCGGGCAGCCCGTCGCCGCGAAGCTGGAAATGCTCGGGGCGAATGCCATAAACGGCCGGGCGATCGTTCGATCCGTTCGGTCCGCTCGGCAACGGCAACGCCATGCCGGCATCAGCCCTGAACGCGCCGCCCTCGATCTTGCCCCTGACGAAATTCATCGCCGGCGAACCAATAAATCCGGCGACGAACAGGTTTGCCGGATGATCGTAGAGCTCGAGCGGCGCGCCGATTTGCTCCACATTGCCGCTGTTCATCACCACGATCTTGTCCGCCATGGTCATGGCCTCGATCTGGTCATGCGTGACATAGACTGTGGTGGTGGCGAGGCGCTGGTGCAGTTCCTTGATCTCGGCGCGCATCTGTACACGCAGCTTGGCGTCGAGGTTGGACAGGGGTTCGTCAAACAGAAACACCTGCGGGTCGCGCACGATGGCCCGGCCCATCGCCACGCGTTGGCGCTGGCCGCCGGAAAGCTGCCGCGGGTAGCGATTGAGATACGGCGTAAGACCCAGGATCTGCGCGGCCCGGCTCACCTTCTGGTCCACCAGCGTCTTCGGCGCTTTCGCCAGTTCCAGCGAGAATGCCATGTTGGCGCGCACCGTCATGTGCGGATAGAGCGCGTAATTCTGGAACACCATGGCGATGTCGCGCGCCTTCGGCGGCAGGTTGTTCACCACCCGCTCGCCGATCGCGATCTCACCGCCGGTGATATTCTCGAGCCCCGCAAGCATCCGCAGCAGCGTCGTCTTGCCGCAGCCTGATGGGCCGACCAGCACGGCGAACTCGCCATCCTCGATATCGACGTTCACGCCGTGCAGCACTTCGGTCATCCCGAAGGACTTGCGGACGTTGCGTATGGTGACGGTCGCCATCGGCGGACGTGTTCCCCTTCTTTGTTACCGGAGCCGGGCCGTTGTCACAGCCTGGAAGTGCGCGTCTCCTTGGACGTCATGAATTCCAGCAGAGCCGGCTTGCCCTGCTTCGTCTGCTCGATGCCGCGCTGGATCGCCGACTTTATCTGGGACGGATCGGTAATGCGTTCGCCGTAGCCGCCGAACGCTTTCGCCATGTCCGCATAGTTGCCGGAGATATCGGTCGAGCGGTATTTCTCGGTGGAGATCGGCATTACCTTAAGCTCGATCGCCATCGAGTAGTTGTTCATCAGACAAGACAGGATGGGGATGCGCTCGCGCACCGCCGTCTCGAAGTCCATGCCGGTGAAGCCGATCGCCGCATCGCCCCAGAAGTTGATGCAGAGCTTGTCCGGCTTGGCGAGCTTCGCCCCCATTGCCAGCCCGAGCCCCATGCCGAGCTGGGTGGTCTTGCCCCAGCCGATATAGGAAAGCGGCTCGGTGGAGACCCAGAACGGCGAGATCTGGTCGCGCGGACTGCCGGCATCGTGCGTGATGATGGTGTTCCTGATATCGACCGTGTGCATCAGCTCCCAGATCACCCGATACGGGTTGATCGGTGTCTCATTAGACGTCAGCAACGGTTTCCACTCGGCCATAAAGGCCTCGCGCACCTCGGCGATCTCCTTCCCCACAGCCGACGCGTCGCGCGGCGAGCGGATGCTCTGCGACAGCTCGTTGGTCAGCGCCTCCAGGGTCAGGGCGGCATCGCCCAGCAAGCCGACAACCACCGGCACGTCTTTCGCCAAGTGGTTCGGATCGACGGTCGATTGGATGAACTTCTTGCTCTTGGGGAACTTGATGCCGAAACTCGTTTCCGTGAACGAACAGCCGATGCCGATGATCAGGTCGGAATGTGCGATGAAATGGTGCACGGTCTTCGGCACCGCCGCGCCGCCCGATCCCAACGACAGGGGATGGTTCTCCGGGAACGAGCTCTTGCCGCCCAGGCTGGTGGTGACCGGGGCACCCAACAGCTCGGCGAATTTCCGCAATTGCGGCCACGCCTCGGCCCAGTGCACGCCGGTGCCGGCATAAATCACCGGGCGCTTGGCCGCGAGGATCGCCTGCGCCGCCTTGCGCACATCCTGCGGATCAGGCGCGGATCGGGCCTTGTACGCCGGTGTGTAGTCGAGTTCTCCGATGTCCTCCTGCCAAAGATCGTTGGGCACTTCGACGATGCACGGACCGCCGCGGCCGTTGCGCAGCCGCGTGAAGGCGCGGCGCAGCACATTGGAAACCTCGGCTGGCACGGTGATCGGCTCGGCCGACTTGGCCACACCGCGCATCTCCCGCACCGCACTGTAGTTGGGATCGATATGCGCGATCCGCCGCGCAAACCCCTGCGGCACCACCAACACCGGCACGGACTCAGCATAAGCCTGCGCGACACCGCCATACGCGTTCTCGGTACCCGGTCCGTGCTGCATGCAAAAAGCACCGACCTTTTTACCGGACGTTACACGCGAAATCGCGTCCGCCATGTGCAGGCCGATGCGCTCCTGCCGCACCATCACCGGGCGAATATCCGCCGCCGCGGCAAACTCAATGAGATGATTGACGGGATAGCCGCAGAGGATCTCGATCCCCTCGCGCTTCATGATTTCGGCAATCGCCTCGCCAACCTTCATCGTCCCCTCCACGGCACGTTTCGCTGAGGCCGGAGCCTAGGACCCGGTCCGTGGCATGGCAACCTTCGGGGGGCTTGAGACCGGGAAGGTGCGGCGCCCCCTTTGGTCTTATCCTTCGGCCGGGTCCCGTGCCTCGAAGCCTGGCCTTGGCACCAGCCCCATCAGCACACGGCCGAAGGCGCCGTCGGTGCAGATATCTTCGCCGTTGACGTAGCCGGCGCGATCGCTGGCAAGAAAGATCACCACATCGGCGATATCTTTCGGCGCGGCCACGCGACGAAGCGGAACAAGTTCCGCGCGGCGTTCGGCGACTTCCGGGATGCGGTAGAATGGCTCGCTCATGGGCGTGCGGACGAGACCGGGGCTGACGACATTGCTGCGGATGCCGGATGGGCCCCATTCAATCGCGAGTTGTTGTGACAGCATGACGACGCCGGCTTTGCTGACCGAGTAGGAGCCGCTCCAGGGTTGCGGGTGGCGCCCGGCGATAGAAGCGATGTGGACGATGCTGCCGCGTTTTCGCTCCAGCATTTGCCGGCCGAAGGCTTTCGCGCACAGGAAGTAGCCGGTGAGGTTGACCGAGATCAGCCGGTTCCACTCTTCCAACGTGAGCGTGGCGATCGGGCCGGGTCGCAGCAGGCCGGCGTTGTTGACCAGGATGCTGCAGGGTCCAAGCGTACGGGCGCTGCGGTCGGCCGCCGCGGCGACGTGTTCCGGATCCGCGACGTCGCAGGTCATGTGCAGGGCGTTGCCGCCGATCGCCTGGGCGGTTTCCTCGCAGGTGGCGCCGTCGCGGTCGAGCAGCACGAGGCGGGCGCCGGCCGCGGCAAGTTCAGTGGCGATGGCGCGGCCCAGACCGCCCCCGGCGCCGGTGACCACCGCGATACGACCCTGCAGGCCGAGCCATGTTTCGCGATTGCTGTCCATCGCCGGTACCCTCCCGTGTTTGTCTTGTGCTTCGTGGCGGTGTCTATCATAGCTTCAGGACGTCGTAACGGGAGGCAACATGACCAAAGGGAGCAGCCTGACGCGCCGCGCGGCGCTGATCGGGGCCGGCACGCTGGGCGCGGCGGGGCTGCCGATGCCGTTCATCGGCAAGGCAAAAGCGGCGGGACCGATCCGTATTGGCCTGTTGCTGGCGAAGACCGGGGATATCGCGCCGCAGACGGATTATCTGGCGAAGGGCACGTACCTCGCGCTGGAGGAGCGCGGCAACCAGATCATGGGCCAGCCAGCGGAGCTTGTCTGGTACGACGAGCCCAGCCCGCAGGGCGCGCAGCAGAACATGCAGAAGCTGGTGGCCGAGGAGAAGGTGGTGGCAATCCTCGGCGGGTCGCTGAGTTCGGACGGGCTGGCGGAGGAGGCGACGGCGCCGAACCTGAAAATCCCCATGGTCATCGACAATGCCGCGGCGACTGAGATCACCGGCAAGAACTGCAACCGGTACACGTTCCGGCTGAACACGCCGGTGGCGGTGCAGGCGCGGATGTTTGCGCCCTTCATCATGGGGTATGGGAAGCGTTGGTATTTCCTGACCGCATCTTATGCGTTCGGACAGGACATCAATAAATCCTTCCATGAGCTCTTGGCCCAGGCTGGCGGTACTGTTGTCGGCAACGACGAAGTGCCGCTCAACACGCCCGATTACAGCTCGTTTGTTTTGAAGATACGTGCCGCGAAACCCGACATGATCCTGGGCGGTATTCCTGCCGGCGATCTTTCAACGTTTCTCAAGCAATGGAACGATATGGGGATGAAGGGAAAGATCCCGATCGCCGAGATTGCCATCGGGGACACCGACATCTGGGGCGTCGGGCCGGAGGCGGCGACCGGGCTGTACACGTCGCTGTGGTGGTACAAGAACCCGGCCAATCCGCCCGACGAGCAGAAAATGGCAGCGGATTTCCTGAAGAAATACAACAAGCCCGCGGCCGACAAGACGTGGATGGGATGGGTTACTGCGAAATCGCTGTTCGAGTTCGATCGAGATGGCGAAGTCGACCGAACCGATGGCCATCATAGAGGCGTTGGAGAACTGGAAGGGCGGCACGGCCGACAATCCTTATTACTACCGGAAGTCCGACCACCAGATGCTGTTGAAGAACCTGGTGGTGCAGGTGAAGCCGAAGATCACCGACAAGTGGGACTATTTCGATGTGAAGGGAACGGTGCCGGAGAACGCTGCGGACCTGGAGAAGGTGTTCGGCAACAGCGGCTGCCACATGCCGGCAACCTGATCGGCACGGCCCGGTCGCGATGGTCTCGCTGCTGGTCTCGCAGCTCGCCAACGGGCTGGTGCTCGGCGGGCTGTATGTGCTGATCGCGATCGGGCTTTCCATCATCTTCGGGCTGCTGGGCATCGTGAACTTCGCGCATGGGGCCTTCTTCGCGCTCGGCGCCTATTTCGCGCTGACGCTGCTCAACCAGTTCGGCTGGCCGGCGGTGGTCATCGCCCCGCTGTTGGTGGGCTTGCTGGGGATGATGGTGGAATGGTCGCTGATCCGCCGTCTGTATGACAAGGACCCGCTGGTCAGCCTGATCGTGACCTTTGCGCTGGCGCTGTTGATCGAGGCGGGCACGCGCGTGATCTGGGGTGGGCTCGGGCAGCCATTCGGCCAGCCGCCTTTCCTGTCCGGCATCTTCCTGTGGGGCCCGGTGCTGATCACGAGGTACCGCTTCGCCGTGTTCGCCTTCACCGTGCTGCTGTTGGTCGCGCTTTGGGCCTTCATGCAGTTCACGCCGTATGGGCGGATTCTGCGAGCCGGTTCGCGCGATCCGGAAATGGTGGGGCTGCTGGGAATCCGGTTGCCGACGGTACTGACCGCTGTGTTCGGGCTGGGCTGTTGCCTTGCCGGAATTGCCGGTCTGCTCGCGGCGCCGCTGTGGACCGTTTATCCCGCCATGCAGGAAGGCGCGATCATGCCGGCCTTCGTCGTGGTGACGATCGGCGGGCTTGGCTCGTTTGCCGGTGCGGTGATCGCCGGGCTGCTGGTCGGCGTGGTCACGACGATGACCATCCAGTTCGAGCCGGTGGCAGCGAATGCCGTGATGTATGTGTTTATGGCGGTGGTGCTGCTGCTGCGGCCGCGTGGGCTGCTCGGCGAACGGTGGGAGCGGTTCGAATGACCGCCCCGGCGGTCCTGCGCCACCCGATCCTGTGGCTGGCCGTGGTGTTCGCGGCACTGACCGCGCTATGGGCCGCGATCGGCGCCCCGGAGAGCCTGATCACCGAAATCGCGATCTATACGCTGTACGGCGCCGGGGTGAACCTGCTGGTCGGCTACACCGGCCTGGTGCCGTTCGGCGCCTCGGTGTTCTTTGGGTGCGCGACCTATGCCGCGGCGATCTCGATGAAGTCCTTCCTCAGCAACGAGATCGAGGCGTTCATCTTCTGCGTGGCGTTCTGCTTGGCGCTGGGGGTGGTGATCGGCTTCATCATCCTGCGCCGGCGCGGCCTGTATTTCTCATTGTTGACGCTGGCCTTCTCGCAGATCGCTTTCGAGATCGCGTATAAATGGACCGACCTGACCGGCGGCGAAAACGGATTGCAGGGCGTGCCGCGCCCGTTGCTGGCCGATTCCGCCGTGTTCCACGCATTCGTACTGGTGACGGTCGTCTTGGCGATGTGGCTGCTGTGGGGCATCGCGCATTCGCCCTTCGGCCGCACGTTGCAGGCGCTGCGCGACAATGAGCAGCGGGTACTCGCGCTGGGGTACAGCCCGTTCCGTCTGAAACTGACCGCCTTCGTGGTGATGGCGGGCGTGCTGGGTTATGCCGGCGGGCTGCTGGCCTTCATGCTGCGCGGTGCTTATGCCGACAACCTGAGCTGGCAGCATGCCGGCGACGCCCTGCTCATGACAGTGCTGGGCGGCGTGCATCATTTCCTCGGGCCGCTCTGGGGCGCGATCGCCTTCGTGCTGCTGCAGGACAAGCTATCCACGTTGACCGAGAATTGGTGGTTGTTGTTTGCACCCATCATCCTGGTATTCGCGCTGGGCTCGCCGGAAGGCATTCAGGGCCTGGCGCAACGCTTGTTGGGACGCAGCCACTGGACGCTCACGCGGCGCGGCATTCCGCCGCGGCCCCCGGTGATCGAGCCGTGGCAGCGCGAGCACCCGGTGCTGGAACGCGGGCGGCCGATCCTGACGGTGGAGGGACTGAACAAGCGGTTCGGGTCGCTGGTGACGGCGCAGGACCTGAACCTGGAGGTGCATCGGTTCCGGCTGCACAGCTTTATCGGCCCGAACGGCGCCGGCAAGACTACCTTCTTCAACATGCTGACCGGACTGCTGCGGGTGGATGCGGGGGAGATCCGGTTCGAGGGCCGGGCCATCACGCGCATGCCGGTCTATCGGCGCGTGCGATTGGGCCTCGGGCGGTCGTTCCAGATCCTCAGCGTGTTCCGCACGCTGACGGCGTTCGAGAACGTACGCATCGCGGTGCAGGCGCATAGCCGCGCCGCTGGCAGCCTGTGGCGCGATGCCTACAGCCTGGAGGCGGTGAATGCGCGCACCTGGTCGCTGCTCGACGCGGTGGGCCTCGCGCATCGCGCGCAGGAGCAGTGCGAGAACCTGGCGCATGGCGAGCAGCGGTTGCTGGAGATCGCGATCACGCTGGCGACCGAGGCGAAGCTGCTCTTGTTGGATGAGCCGCTGGCAGGCCTGTCGGCAGCCGACCGGGAGGTGGTGGGGCGGCTGATCCGATCTTTGGCGGAAACGCATGCCGTGCTGCTGATCGAGCACGACATCGACCGCGTGCTGGCGTTGTCCGACAGGATCACGGTGCTGCATCAGGGACGGTTGATCGCAGACGGCCGGCCGGATGAGGTGGCCCGCAACCCGGAGGTCATCGCGGCTTATCTGGGGGCGGCGCGCGAGGCGGAGAAGCCGACGACTGTCGCGGCGGCACGCGCGGCACCGCATGTGGTGGCGCCGACGCCGTTGCTGCGGTTGGAGAAGGTCCGTGCGGGTTACGCCGGCAGTCTCGTGCTGAACGATCTCGATCTGACAGTGCATGCGGGTGAGGCGGTGGCGCTGCTCGGTCGCAACGGGGTGGGCAAGACGACCACCTTGCGGGCGATCACCGGGACGGTGGCAAAGAGCGCCGGGCGAATCATGTTCGATGGGAAGGATATCACCGGGGCGCGGCATTACGAAATCAACCGCGCGGGCATTTCGCTGGTTCCGGAAGGGCGCCGGCTGTTTCCGAACCTCACGTTACTGGAAAATTTGCGACTGGCGGCGCGGCCGGGCGGCGCCTCGCTGGACGAGGTCTTCGAGCTGTTCCCGAAATTGCGGGTGCTGCAGCGGTCGCGGGCGGAAAGCCTGTCGGGCGGCGAACGGCAGATGGTGGCGATCGCCCGGGCGCTGATGGTACCGGCGAAGCTCGTGCTGCTGGACGAGCCGTTCGAGGGGCTGGCGCCGGCGATCGTGCACGAGGTGATGGCCGCGCTGGTCAAGCTGCGCGGGCAGGTCAGCATGGTGATCGTGGAGCACCATGCGGAATTGGTGCTGCCGATCGTCGATCGGGCTTATGTGCTGGTGAACGGCCAGGTGGCTTTTGACGGCAGCGCGCAAGCGCTGGAAGCGGACGCGGTGCTACAGGCGCGGCTCTTGGGCGTGGTGCAGGCGGAGCTGGTTGAGGGGTGATGTCTTTGGCGCATGATCGCGGAGCGATCATGCTGTGACCCTGTGTTTTATAGTTACACTGCGGCGAGGAAGAAGATTTTGAAACCACAGATGCACACAGATACACACAGATGAAGGCAACTGGGACGGGTCAGTTCGGCGCAACTCGCGACGGCCAAATGACGCACACTGCGAATCAGGACGGCGGGGCTGGCCGTGGGCCGGTCCCGTGTGCTCTGCCGAGGGGCCACCGCCCCCTCCCCAACCCCCTCCCGCAAAGGGGAGGGGCGGGCGCTAGGGCGGCCCGGTGGTGGCGGGCGGCGCGGGCCATTCGGGAAGCCGAAAGACGGGCCGCTCGATATGGGGAATGGGATTGAAGATGAAGCTGGGGCGGACGTTGCGACGGGAGATGGGAGCGGGATCGCCGGGGTGCCGGCAGGGCTGACGGCCGGACACGAGAGCGGCGAGATTGCCGCCGTACTCGATGATCTCGCGGCAGAGTTCGTCCCACGACGCACGGTTCATCTGCCCCGGCACGATGCCGAGATCGTGGCAGATATCGACGAGGACGGCACCGATTGGGCGGCGGCGGACCTCGGCGGCGATCTCCTCCGCGGTGGGGAGGCGGGCGGGATCCGAATGCTGGGCGGGCGTGCGCGCCAGGGTAGCCGGTAGGGCGGCCGGTTCGTCAGTGGCGCGCGGCTCGCGCGCGGAGGGCATGCGGATGGCTGACGGCCTGAGGTCCCGGCCGCGTGCGGCGCGCTGGCTGAGCCTGGCTTCGAGTGCGGCGGCGCGGAGCAGGCCGCGGGTGATGCGGGCGAGGATCAGGGCCGGATCGGCGGTGCCGAAGACGGAGGCGACGAAAGCGAAGCAGGGGAGGAGAAGGGGGTCGGGGGCGTGCTGGCGCAGTGTGTCGGCGAGGTTTTTGCCGTAGGTGATGAGCTTGCCGAGGAGGCCGAGGACCTGGCCGATGCGCGGCGGCACGGCCCGATCGGGGTCGGGTTGGACGGTTTCGATCGGGGCGGGGGCGGGGTCGGACACGAACGGAACAAGAACACACATTGCGGAGAATGTCAAGGAATATTTTCCTGATACGGTGAGGGGCGCAGCGATCCGTGCGGAGATTGCTTCCTCGCTACGCCCCTTCAATCATATGATCCTCTGCGATTAAACTAATCCAAACGCGTCAGCTTGCTCACCGCCCGGTCGAAATGCGCGAGGTAGATATTTTCAGCCGCATCGATCCAGATACCGTGTATGTTGAACGCGCCCGCATAGGGCTCATCCCGCCCCCAACGCGCGATCAGCCGGCGCTCTTTGGTCCAGATGCTTAGCCCGTCCTGCGCGCCGACATAGATCGCCTCCCGACCGAAAGCGAGGTCGCTCGGATGGCGAAACTCCGTCCAGGCGGCAACGAATGAACCGTCCGGGTCGAAAATCTGGATGCGATCGTTCTCCCGGTCGGCGATGTAGATGCGATCGCGATCATCGACCGCGATGAAATGCACCACCGCGAACTGGCCGGGGCCATCGCCCGGCTGGCCCCAGGAGTGCAGCAGCGTCCCATCCGGCGCGAACCGGTGCACTCGCCGGTTTCCATAACCGTCCGACACATAGAACTCGCCGTTCGAGGCGAACGCCACACCGGTCGGCATATTGAACGGTCGGCCGTAATAGGTCGGCGCCGGAAACTCGCGGTCGCCGAAGGTGCGTAGCAGTTCCCCGTCCGGCGAGTGCTCGGTCACCTCGTGCTGGCCGCTATCGGCGATCCACACATGGGCCGCCGCGTCCAGCGAGAGGCCATGCACAAATCCCGAGAAACAGCCCTCGCCCCAGGAGCTGACGAACTGTCCCTCCGCGTCGAACACCATCACCGGATGTGCGCTGCGCGCCAGCACCAGCACATCGCCATTCGCTGCCGCGGCGCCGCGACGCAGGTCCGGGGCGGCCGCCCTTCCCGCGTGGGCGAGCCGAACGACCAGCCGCGCGGCAGCTTTGCCCAGTCGCGCTCGAACCGATAGCGCCAGGCGCCGTCGCCGATCTCGCAGCTTTGCCCGCTCATGCGTCCGCCCCGTCCGCCAGGGCCTGGCGCGCCACGCTGGCAAGATAGGTCGCGGCGGCCGGCAGGATCGCGTCGTTGTAGTCGTACCCCGCATTATGCAGCGACGCTGTCGTCGCCATTGCCGATCCAGACGAAGGCGCCGGGTTTCTCCACCAGGTACCAGGAGAAATCCTCGCCGGTCATCGCCGGCGGCAGGTCCCGCCGCACCGTCGAGCCCGGCGCCGGCCGCCGCTTCTGCCGCCAGCTCTGCCTCGCCTTGTGGTTCATCGTCACCACGTTGCCGTGCCGGATGGCCGCTTCGATCTCCACGCCGAAGGTCTGCGCCACGCCGGCCGCCACGCGACGAATGCTCTCGTCCATCGCGGTCCGCACGTCGGGGCGCAGGCTGCGCATCGTGCCGCGCATCACCGCCTCATCAGGGATCTGGTTGGCGGCGCTGCCCGCCTCCATCGTGCAGATCGAGATCACCGCCGCATCCAACGGGCTGGTTTCCCGCGACACCACCGACTGCAGCGCGATCAGCAGATGCGCCGCCGCCACCATCGGATCGCGCGCTTGGTGCGGCAGCGCCGCATGGCCCGACCGGCCCTTCACCCGAAACTCCAACCGCCCGCCGGCGGCCATCACCGGACCGTCATGCACGGCGACGGTTCCCGCCGCCAGGCCCGGCCAGTTGTGATAACCAAAAATCCGTTCCATCGGAAACCGCGAGAACAGGCCGTCGGCGATCATGTTCTTCGCCCCGCCGCCGCCTTCCTCGGCCGGCTGGAACACGAGCTGCACCGTGCCGGTCCACCCGGGATCGTGCGCCAGCAGCGCCGCTGCCCCCAGCAACGATGTGGTGTGCCCGTCATGGCCGCACGCATGCATCACGCCGGGATTGCGCGAAGCGTGCGGCATGCCGCTTGTTTCGGTGATCGGCAACGCGTCCATATCCGCCCGCAGGCCGACAGTGCGGTTTGATTGGCCCCGGCTGATCGTCGCCACCACTCCATGTCCGCCAACACCCGCAACGAACGGAATGCCCAGCTCGGTCAGCCGCTCGCAGACGAATTGTGCCGTCTCGGCTTCCTGGTTGGACAATTCCGGATGCGCATGCAGATGGCGTCGCCATTCGATCAGCGTCGCCGCAAGTCTTGTGTCCATCATCTCTCCGTCACGCCGGATCGGGGCCGACCCGCACCAACAGCTTGCCGAAATTCCGCCCGCCGAGGATGCCGGCCAGCGCCTCCGGTGCTTTCTCCAACCCGTCCACCTGATCCTCGCGATACCGCAGGCTGCCCTCCATCACCCACGGCGTCGCCAGCTTGCGCCACTCGGCGAAGCGCTCCGGCTTGTCGGACACGATCATACCCTGGATCAGCACGCGTTTGCCGACGACGAAGCCCAGATTGGGCCCGGGCGGGAGTTCGGCCTCGTTGTATTGCGAAACCATTCCGCACATCACCACGCGGGCGAACGGATTAAGCAACTCGAACACCGCTTGCTGCACCGCCCCGCCGACATTCTCGAAATACACATCTATGCCCTGCGGGCAGGCCGAGGCCAGCTCGGCCCGCAGATCGTACACCCGGTGATCGACACAGTCGTCGAACCCCAGCTCGTCCTGCACCCAGAGGCACTTCTCCGCCCCGCCGGCGATGCCCACGGCACGCGCCCCGGCACGTTTGGCAAGCTGACCGGCAACCGACCCCACGGCGCCGGATGCGGCGGAAATCACCACCGTCTCACCCTGTTTCGGCCGGCCGATATCCGTCATCCCCGAATAGGCCGTCGTCCCCGGCATCCCCAGCACGCCGAGATAGGTCGATAGCGGCGGGCTCTGTTTAGCTCCCTGGGGTCGCTCGATCTTTGTCAACCGCATCGCCGGGGTCACCGAGTGTGTCTGCCAGCCACGCGAGCCCACCACCACATCGCCCGGCGCAAACCCCGGATCCCCGGAGGCGATCACCTCGCCCACGGTTTCACCCGTCATCACCTCGCCGATCTGCACCGAGGGCGCATAAGATTTCCGGTCCGACAGCCGGCCGCGCATATAAGGATCGATCGACAGCCAGATCGTGCGGGTGAGGACCTCGCCTGGGCCGGGAGCCGGGACGGCCTCCTCGATCATTTCGAAATCGTCTGCGTCGGGGCTGCCACGCGGCCGGCGCCGCAGCACCAACGAGCGGCGTAGCGCCGGCATGGTCAGGCCGCCTCGGCGCGCAGCACCAGCCGACCCGTTACCTTGCCGTCGCGCAGGCGCATCAGCGCGTCATGCGCCTGCGATTGCGGCACCGTCGCGACCGGCAACGGCGGCAACGCCCCGTCCTGCGCCAGTTTCACCAATTCGCGCAGCTCTTTCGGATTGCCCACATAACTGCCCTGGACGGTCAGCGCGCGGATCGCCATCAGCGGCAGCGGCACCGTCAACTCACCGCCGAACAGCCCGACCTGGATCAGCTTGCCGCCCTTGCGCAGCGCCTCGAACGCGAGCCGTGCGGTCGCAGTACCATTGACCAGATCGACAACGGCAAGCACCTGCCCACCCGCGGCTTCGATGATGCGCTTCGTTGCGTCGGGCGCGCCGCCGTCCACTACCTTCGTGGCTCCCGCCTTCAATGCTGCCTGCCGCTTCTCCTCGCTGATATCCACCACGATGATGTTGCGGTGCTGGAGAGCGCGCAACACAGCGATTGCGTTCATCCCCAACCCGCCGGCGCCGACGACAACGATCGCTTCGTCAGGCGGCAGCGGCATCAGCTTGCGGATCGCGGAATAAACCGTGATGCCCGAGCAGGCATAGGTCGCTGCCACCGCGGGGTCGAGCGTGCCTGGATCGACCAGGTGCCGCGGATGCGGCGCGATCACATGCGTGGCGTAGCCGCCGTGCTGGTATACGCCGTGGCTGCGCGGGGTCAGGCACATATTGTCGTTTTCCGACCGGCAAGCCTCGCACGTGCCGCAGCCCACCCAGGGGAACACAATGCGTATGTCGCCGGGTTTAACCCCCGTCGCCTCCGGCCCGAGTTTCACCACTCGCCCGACGATCTCGTGCCCCATCGCCAGGGGCAGCACCACACCGCGATCCTTGAGCGACATCTTCTTGCCGCCGCCGAGGTCGTAATAACCCTCCCAGATGTGCAGGTCGGAGTGGCAGACGCCGCAATGCGTCACCTCCACCAGGACCTCGGTACGTTTTGGTTCCGGAGTCGGCAGTTCGATTTCCTGAAGCGGCGCTCCGTTCTCGACAACGGCCCATGCGCGCATGACGTAACATCCCCGCGGTATAGTGAATTTGCCGTGAAATGGCGCCGCGGCGCCGCCCGCGTCAAGCGGGCGGGGAGGAGGAGGTCAGCCGGCCGGCAGCCGCGCCACCGCCTCGACTGGATGTGACGACTCGGGTTCGTGCAGCATGGACGCCGGCAGCCACACCCGCGTCAACCGCCAGGTCCCATCCTGCAGGTCGAGCTGCAGGCGGATATCCGGCTGTCCGGATTTCGGTCCGACATTCACGATGAAGCGCGACCAGTCGGTGAAATACGCTGAGCGCAGTCCGAGCGTATGGGCGGAGCCGTCTTGTCCACGCAGGCAGGTGATCACATGCGCCGGAGTGACTTCCTGCTGCACCGCGTGGCCAACGATGCTGCGAGCGAAGGAGAAGCCGAACGGGGCAAGCTGAGCGCCAACGGCGACGGCGTGCGGGTTGGCTGTGTCGGTGACGTCGTCGGCAATATCTTCCTGCAGGCCCTCGCGCACCGAGCCCCAGTCGATGAGCCGTGTAAGGGTGTTGCTGTCGCCGCTGCGAAGCGCGGTGTCGAGGCGATAAAGGGTGAGGCAAGGATAAGCGGTATAGCCCGCTGCGAGCAGCAAGGCGCCTGCGAGGATCGGCAGCTTGACGATCATGCCCCTGTCCCGGTTTCAGCCGATGCGACCAGAGTATGTCTTTGATCGCATTGCAAGTCCAGCCTTTGCACCGGCCGTCTGCCTGACTTTGCCGCGAGCCCCGCGAGGCACGCGGCACCGTGCTCACAACTTCGCGAGCACGCCGGAAGCCTAATAAGGCTGCGTAAAGTAGCGGTTAACGGCCGCCCCCTTCCAAGACGTTCCCGTCGTGGCGAGGAGCGTAGCGAGAACGCAACTGTCCTCGACAAGTTGCCCTGTTGCACTCACCGTATCCACGTGTTCTCGGAATTGGGTCCCTGACCGTTGTCGCCAGGGGTGCTATGCGTCTCAAACAGTTCGTCGACTCGATCGACCCGAGCATAGTGCGGATCACCCGAACCAGGGTGCCGTGTGAGCAATTCAGTATCCGGATCGCGACGGCTGGTGGAACCGTCCTGGCTATAAGCTAACTGCAGTGTTGCGGCAGCTATGCCGGCGACCAAAAACAGCTTACGCATCCCATGGTCCTCACCTTGGCTTTCGGATGCCTGGCATAGGGTTGGTCACCATAGGATGGCGACCAGGCCGAACATCCCGATCAGTATAAGCAGGGTTGCAACGGCCATGGCGATCGGTCGCATGGCGTTGTAGGCGAAGTCCGGCCGCGACAGCCGTTTCAGCACGCGGGCGTGTTGCACGATGGCGGCAAGCAAGCCGAGAACACCCACCGCGATAAAGCTGGCCCCAAAGATCAGCGAGCTATGCGGCACATCGAACCGCGTATGCAGGTCATTTGCCCTGAGGTAAGCATCGAGTTTGCCAATCCCGAATCCGAACCCGATCAGCGAGAGCGCGGTCCGGATCCACGCCATCAGAGTGCGTTCCGCTGCCTCGCGATTGCGCTCCCTCGCGAGTTCATTGGCGATGCTGACGGAACCCGGCTTGTCATTGGCGACGGAACCCGATGTCCCGGCGGCTACCATCGCCATCGCCGGTCCGCTTACTGCCGTGCCATAGCGATGCGGACAGCATCCTCCGGTGAGACGAGGTGATCCAGGCTCTCCGCCGCATCGTCGATCGCGAGCTGCACCCCCTTGACCCTGCCATTGAAGCCATTGCCACGCGAGCCGTAGTCCTGGGAGACAGGCGCGCCGCTGTCCTCACCCACATCGCAACCGTCGTCGGCGGAGAAAACCATCGCCTGTGTCATCGGGACAGTTCCTTCACCGACCTGCTTGCCGTCAACATAGAGCGTCACCTGCCCACCCTTGCCGAGGCCGCCGCCCGCGTAAGCGAACTCCATCCGTACCTGGTGCTCGCCCACCGGCAGCCTGTCGGCCGCTTCGACATAGAAGTAGTGCACGCCGGCAACGTTGTAGCAGTATTTAAGTTTGCCTTTCTTCGCATAGAGGCTCCAGCCGCCGATATTCGCACCCTGAGCGATGATCACACCCTCCGCGCCCGACACCGGCACCTCGATCTCGGCGGTCACGGAATGGGACTTGTTTTTGATGTTCAGGACGCAGTTCTCCGACAAGCGCCCCATTCCGCCGAACAGCAGCTGCGTTTTCCCTTTGATCAGCACGGGGCGGCCGGCGGTGTCCGGATTCATCTTCTCAACAACACGGTCGTCTATGGGCAACACGTTGTAGCGCGTCGCCTCGATCAGCCATAGTCGCTGTAATTCGTGCAGCTTCTCCGGCATTTGCTTGGCGAGATCGTTGGCCTGGCTCCAATCCTTGCTGGTGTCGTAGAGTTCCCAGACATCGTCGTCGAGCGGCACGGTCTTCCTGCCCATGAGTACCCAGGGCGTGCCGTGTTTCGTCACCGCGGTCCAGCCTTTGTGATAGATGCCGCGATTGCCGAACATTTCGAAATACTGCGTCTCGTGCCGCTCCGCTGCACTGGAGTCGTTGAACGAGTACAGCATGCTTACGCCCTCGATGGGCCGCTGCTGTACGCCGTTGACCGATATCGGCTCGGGCAGCCCTGCCGCCTCAAGGATTGTTGGCGCCACGTCGATCACGTGGTGGAATTGCGAGCGGATTTCGCCATTGGCCTTGATACCATTAGGCCAGTGCACGATGGTGCCGTTGCGCGTGCCGCCCCAGTGGGAAGCAACCTGCTTGGTCCACTGATACGGCGCATTCATGGCATGCGCCCAACCGACAGCGTAATGGTTGTATGACTCCGGCCCGCCGAGCTTCTCGAACCGTTCCATCAGAAATTCGGGCGTCTCAAGCGCAGCCAGCCCGTTGAAGTTGGCCATCTCGTTATAGGCACCGTTCAATGTGCCCTCGGCCGAGGCGCCGTTGTCGCCGATAATGTAGTAGACGAGCGTGTCGCCGAGGATGTTGAGCTTCGTCAAGCCGTCGAGCAGGCGTCCGACATGGTGGTCGGTGTACTCCAGAAAGCCCGCATAAACCTCCATCTGGCGGCGCAAAATGGGCTTCATCGCCTCCGGCATGTCGTCCCACGCCGGAATCTCGGCGTGGGCGAGGTGAGCTGGCAGTCCTCCGGGACGACGCCCAGTTTTTTCTGTCGGGCGAGTGTCTCCTCACGCAGCTTGTCCCAACCCTGGTCGAACTTGCCTTTGTATTTGTCGGCCCACTCCTTCGGCACATGGTGAGGGGCGTGCGTCGCGCCTGGGGCAAAATAAACGAAGAAGGGTTTATCGGGTGCCAGCGCCTTTTGCTGCCCGATCCAGGCCATTGCCTTGTCGGTCATGTCCTCCATAAAATGATAGCCCTCTTCGGGCGTCTTTTTTGGCTCCACTGGCGTGGTGCCCTCGTAGAGGGTGGGATACCACTGGTTCGCCTCGCCGCCGATGAAGCCGTAGAAATACTCGAACCCGCCACCGCCGGTCGGCCATGCGTCGAAGGGTCCGACCGGGCTCGTCTCCCACACCGGCACTTCGTGGCACTTGCCGAACTGCGCGGTCGAGTAGCCGTTGAGCTCAGGGTCCGCGCGAGCGGCGATATCGTATTGGGCAGCACCGAACTGTAGCCTGGCGCACCGGTTGCTATCTCCGTGACGCCGCCCATCCCGGCGCTATGGTGATTGCGCCCGGTCAGCAGCGCCGCCCGCGTCGGGGAACAGAGTGCAGTACCTGTGGAAGCGGTTGTATTTCAGGCCGCCGGCCGCCAGCTTTTCCGCATTCGGCGTCTGGCAAGGGCCGCCGAAGGCGCTCGACGATCCGAACCCGGCGTCATCGATCAGAATGAGCAGCACGTTTGGCGCGCCCTCGGGCGGCCGTAATTGCTCGATGGGCGGGAAGCGAGTATCCGGATCCTTCGCATCGAAAGTGATCAACCCGGTTCGCTCAGGCGTGGGTATCGGAAGATGTGAACGGTGTTTTTTGTCTTCGCTGCTCATCGCCTATTGTCCTTCTGGGTCGGGTCATCTGTTGATACGGATAATGCAACGGAATCCGATATGACAGGTCGCGGTATCGATCATCTGCGGATGCCGCGCCGCCGGGCGGTAACGGCGGCAGTAATTCGGCGCGCAGAGATACGACCCCCCTTTGATCACCTTGCGCGGGATGCGGATCCGGGGCTGGGCCAGGTTATAACTCAGCGCTTCGCCGCCGCCACGCGGGTTGCAGGGCACGCAGCAGGGCGACTCCGCCTCCGCCGGATGCTGATCGGAATACCAGTCCGTGGTCCATTCCCAGACATTCCCGGCCATATCGTAGAGGCCGTAACCATTCGCCGGGAATGAACCGACTGGCGCTCGGCCGATAAACCCGTCCGCGCCCATGTCGCGGAAGGGGAACGGTCCTTGCCAGGTATTCGCCATGTAGCGGCCGCCCGGGGTAAATTCATTTCCCCAGCAAAAAGTGGCGCCGTCCAACCCGCCGCGGGCGGCGAACTCCCACTCCGCCTCGGTGGGCAGCTCCTTGCCGGCCCATGCGGCATAAGCGGCCGCATCCTCGAAGCCGACCTGCACCACCGGTTCATTTTCGCGGCCCTTGATGGTGCTGGCAGGGCCTTCCGGACAGCACCAGTTGGCGCCCGGAACATAAGCCCAGCGGCTCTGGATGTTGTCCATATCGACGACGCCGCTGGGCATGAAGAAGACCGCCGCGCCCGGCTTTAGCAATTCCGGCTGCGCGCCCGGATAGACGGCCGGATCGGGCTGGCGCTCGGCAGAGGTTTTGTAGGCGGTGGCCGCGATGAAAGCGGCAAAATCGGCATTGGTGACCGTATGCGCGTCCATCCAGAAACCGCTGATCGTTACGGTGTGAACGGGTGCTTCTTCCGGGTAAAATTGGTCGGCGCCCATGCGGAACGTGCCGCCAGGAATCCACTGCATTCCACCCAGCCGTGAGGCTTCCCCCGCGGCGGACGCCGATGCGGGTCGTTCGATCATGCGGCTCCCCGCGAGATTTCAGCCAATAGTATCCGGCCGGCTTAGCAGGCGTCTATGCAAATGCCGCACATGGAGTTCAGGGCCGTCGGGCAGGTACAATTTTTCGGCGGCCCTCACCCGATTGCCGCCATTCCCCGCCACTCCTGCTCGGTCACCGTCCGCACCCCGAGTTCCGTCGCCTTGCGCGCCTTCGACCCGGCATCTGCCCCAACCACCACCAAGTCTGTGTTCCGCGAGACGCTGTCCGTCACCTTGGCGCCCAGCGCCTCCGCCCGCGCCTTCGCCTCGGGCCGTGTCATCGTCTCCAGGGTCCCGGTAAACACCACCGTCTTCCCCGCCAGCGCGCTGCCATCGGCGCGCACCCTCGCCGGCGCCTCTATCGTCAGCTCGCCCGCCAGTTCGTCCAGCAATGCCAAATTGCGCGGTTCCGCGAAGAACTCCGCCAGTTCCTCCGCAATCGCCGGCCCGATGCCCAGAATGCTGTCCAGTTCCGTCCGCGCCTCAGACCCCGGCGCCGCTGCCGCGACCATCTGCGTACGCCACTGCGCGAAGCTGCCGTAATGCCGCGCCAACAGTTGCGCATTGCGCTCGCCGATCCGCCTTATGCCCAACGCATAGATGAACCGAGCCAGCGGAATGCGCCGCCGCGCCTCGATCGCCCGCGCCAGGTTGCGCGCCGAAACCGTCCCCCAGCCCTCGCGCGCCGCGATCTCCTTCTCCCGCCGCGGCAACCGGAACAGATCCGCCGGGCTCGACAGCCAGCCTTCGTCGTAGAACTCGCGGACCGTCTTCTCGCCCAGTCCGTCGATGTCGAAAGCGGGGCGAGAAACGAAATGGATCAGCCGTTCGACCCGCTGCGCCGGGCAGATCAGCCCGCCTGTGCAGCGCCGCACCGCCTCGCCCGGAGCCCGTACCGCCAGGCTCCCGCAAACCGGGCAGTGCTCCGGAAACGCGAACGGCTTCGCCCCTTTGGGCCGCCGCTCCTTCACCACTGACAGGATCTGCGGAATCACATCCCCGGCGCGCTGGATCACCACGGTATCGCCGACGCGCACATCCTTGCGCGCGATCTCATCCTCGTTATGCAGCGTCGCCCGCTGCACCAGCACTCCGCCCACGTTCACCGGCGCCAGTTCCGCCACGGGCGTCAGCGCGCCGGTGCGGCCGACCTGCACCCGTATCTCTTGCAACAACGTGGTAGCCTGCTCGGCCGGAAACTTCCATGCCACCGCCCAACGCGGCGCCCGCCCCACGAAGCCCAGCCGCCGCTGCAACGCGAGGTCGTCGATCTTGTACACCACCCCGTCGATGTCGTAGTCCAGCGCGCCCCGGGCGACACCGATCTCCGACTGGAACGCCGCAGGCTCCGCCGCATCGCGCACCGGCTGCGACAGCGGGTTCACCGCGAACCCCCATTTCCTCAATCGTTGCAGATACTCCCAATGCGTCGGCGCGATCGGCTCGCTCGCTTCCCCCATCGCATAAGCAAACAGCGACAGCGCCCGCCCGGCGGTGATCGAGGCATCGAGCTGCCGCAGGCTGCCTGCGGCCGCATTGCGGGGATTGGCGAACACCCGCTGCCCGGCCGCCGCCTGCGCCTCATTCAGCGCCAGAAAATCCGGCTTGGTCATGAACACTTCGCCGCGGATCTCGATCAGCGCCGGTGCCGATCCCTTCAGCCGCTTCGGCACCGCCGCCATGGTGTTCAGATTAGCGGTGACGTCCTCCCCCTCGGTACCATCCCCGCGCGTGGCTCCGCGCGCGAAGCGGCCATTCTCGTAGGTCAGGTTGATGGAAAGCCCGTCGATCTTCGGCTCCCCCACCATCGCCAGCGGCGCATCCGCCGCGAGTCCCAAGAACCGCCGCGCCCGCGCGCAGAACTCCACGAACTCCGCCTCGCCGAACGCATTGTCCAGCGACAGCATCGGTACCCGGTGCCGCACCTTGGCGAACCCGCCGGCAGGCGCCCCGCCCACCCGGTTCGATGGCGAGTCAGCCCGGATCAGCGCCGGGAACCGGGCCTCGATCGACGCATTGCGCACCCGCAGTGCGTCGTACTCCGCGTCCGTTATCTCCGGCGCGTCGCGCTCGTGGTACGCCCGATCATGATGCGCGATCTCCGCCGACAGCCGCGCGAGCTCTTCCGCGGCCTCCGCTTCTGTCAGCTCTTCGACAGACTTCACGCCGGCATGCCCATCAGTTCCGCGGCCGCCGCCCGAGCTGCTTCGGTGATCCGCTCGCCGGCCAGCATCCGCGCGATCTCCTCTTGCCGCGCCGCCGCGTTCAGCCCGGCGACGGTGGTCGCTGCCCGCCCGCGCGCCGTCGCCTTAGCCACCAGCAGATGCGCCGCGCCGCGCGCCGCCACCTGCGGACTGTGCGTCACCACCAGCACCTGCAGCCGCTCCGCCACCTTCGTCAGCCGCTCGCCGACGGCAGCCGCCGTCGCCCCGCCGATCCCGGAATCCACCTCGTCGAACACGAGGGTCGGCACTGCCGATCCCGCGCTCAGCACCACCTTCAGCGCCAGCATCAGCCGAGACAGCTCCCCGCCCGAGGCAATTCGCGCAAGGGGCGCCAGCTCCTGCCCCGGATTGGTGGCGATCAGGAACCGTACCTGCGTCGGCACCGCCCGGCCCCCACTGTCGCTCATCCAGCGCGGTCACCTCCGCTCGAAACCGCGCTTTCTCCAGCCGCAGCGGGCCCAGCTCCTTCGCCACCGCCCGGTCCAGCCGCTCGGCCGCGCTCCGTCGCGCCGCCGACAGAGCTCCGGCGGCCTCCGCATAAGCTTGCCGCGCCCGCGCCGCCGCCTGTTCCAGCGCCCCCAGCTCCGCCGTGCCGGTTTCCAATGCCGCCAGCCGCGTGGTCAGCGTATCGAGCAGCCCTGGCAGCTCGGCCACCGCCACTGCGTGCTTGCGGGCCGCCGCCCGCAGCGCGAACAGCCGCTCCTCTGCCTGCTCCAGCCGGCGTGGGTCGGCATCCGCCTCTGCCGCCAGCCGGGTCAGCAGCGTCTCCGCCTCGGCCAGCGCCTCCGCGGTACGCTCCAACGCCGCCAGAGCGGGTGCCGCCGGATCGGCCTCCGGCTGGTCCGCCGGGACCAGACGCTGCAAGGCCCGCGACGCCGCGCGCAGCGCCGCCGCCGGTCCCGCACTGCGCCGGTCTTTCGGCGTCAGCTCGGCGAGTGCCGCGGCAATCGCCTCCGCGCGCCGTTCGCCGCGTTGTAACTGTTGCCGCTCGGCAGCCAGCGTTTCCTCCTCGCCCTCCCGAGGGGCCAGCCTTGCCAGTTCATCTACCGCATGCCGCAGCCAGTCCTCGTCCCGTTGCGCTGCTGAGATCGCCTCGCGCGCCGCATCCAACGACGCTACCGCCTCTCGCCAGTCGCGCCACCCCTGGGCCACTACGTGCCGCAGCCCTAGCGTCACCCCGAACGCATCCAACAGCCCCGCATGGATCGCCGGATCCGCCAGTCCCATCTGTTCGTGCTGGCCCTGCACCTCGACCAACAACGCGCCGAGCCGCCGGAGCAGCGCCACTCCCACCGGCTGGTCATTGACGAAGGCCCGCGATCGGCCATCGCGCCCCACCTGCCGCCGCAGCACCAGCTCCCCCTCCGGCGCGATTCCCTGCTCCTCCAGCAGCGCCATCGCAGGATGCGTTGCCGCCGGCGCGAAGCACGCCGCCACGCTCGCCAACTCGGCGCCGGCCCGGACCAAACCCGGCTCCGCGCGGCTCCCCAGCGCCAGCCCCAGACTGTCCAGCAGGATCGATTTGCCCGCTCCGGTCTCGCCGGTCAGCACGGTCAGCCCCGCACCGAACGAGAGGTCCAGCCGGTCGATCAGAACCACGTCACGGATCGAGAGCGCGGTGAGCATCCCGCGCCGGGCTCAGAAAACGAAGTTCCAGGCGCGCGAGATGATGCCGTGGCCGGTTCCGGTCGGCGGCGGCAAGCCCTTGATCAGCTTGACATTGTAGAGATCGGCGTAGGTATCCGCGTACCACGGGCTGCCCGGATAGTTGTAGCCGAGCACCGCGGCCGTGGTCAGCGCCTGCTGACGCATGCCCAGGTGAAGATAGATCTCCACCAGCCGGTGCAGCGCCTCGGGCACGTGATTGGTCGTCTGGAAATCGTCGACGACGCGCTGGAAGCGGCCGATCGCAGCCTCATACAGGTGCTGGTGCTCGTACCACAGGCCGATCGCCATCTCGTGTCCGGCGAGGTGGTCGCGGGCGAGGTCGATTTTCAGCCGGGCGTCGCGGGCATAGGCGGTGTCGGGATAGCGGGTCACCACCTCCTGCAGCGCGTTCATCGCCTGGACCGTGGTCTGTTGGTCGCGTTCGACATCCTCGATCTGCTCGTAATAGCAGAGGGCACGCAAGTAATAGGCGTAGGGGGTATCGGTTCCGTTCGGGTGAAGCTGAATATAACGATCGAGCGTGGCGAGCGCGTCCGTGTAATGGTTCTGCAAGTACTGGGAGTAGCCTTGCATCAGCTCGGCTTTTTGTGCCCAGGCTGAGTACGGATAGTCTTGCTCCACCAGGTTGAACTGGTCCTCGGCGGAGGTAAATCGCCCGGCATTGAGCGCATCCATGCCGTTGTTGTACAGCGTGTCAACCGGCGCCGAAGGGGTGCTGACGTCTTCGGCTTTCTTCGATCCGCCGCAGGCGGACAGCAGCAGGAGCCCGGCGAGGCAGGCGAATCGGGCGGCCGAGCGCGGCCGAATCAGCGAGGATTGCATAGGGCGCGCTTATACCAAGAGCGCCCGGTTGCATGGAAGGCAGCGTATCCCCCCCTCTCGACCCGCGCTTGCGGAGGAGAGGGGGTGAGGGGGGCGCACCGTGACGAACTTCGGGGCGCTTGGGCGCGCCACCCGCGCTTGCCCGACCGGCCGGTTAACCGGCGCCAAGCTCTTCCTTGACCTGACCAGAGAGCGTGTCCAGCACGTTCTCCGGCGCGGCGGCGACAAGTGCATAGCCCATGCCGTGCGCAATCCAGGCGCAGGCGCTGACCGAACCATGGCTGACGTCCACCTCGGGTGCATGAAGATCGGCCGCCATCGGCCGCATCAGAAGACTGAGCCGGTCCCCCTGGGCCGTTTGATACATGAACAGCGCCGCCGCGCCGCCGCGCTCGGTCGCCAGCAGCCGCCCGCCGATAAGCTGATACCCCTCGTTGGAAAGATCGGGCGGGTTCACTTTGCGGTCCAGCCGGTTCGACAGCCAATGCACAAGGTTGTCCCGCTGATCGGCGGTTACCTCGACAGGGTGCCTTGTCTCGACCGCATACACCGCATGCGCCGCCAGGGCTTGCTGCTCGAGGACGGACATCGCCACAGCCAGGGGCGGTGGCGAGACAGGCCGATGCAACAGCCAACCGCCGGCGCCCCCGAGGGCAGCCGCCAACAGGACTGCGGCGGCGGTGCGCCAGGGCAGGCTGCGCCGGCGCATTCGCGCCTCGACAAGCCGGCTCAAATCCAGGCTGGGCGGCAGGGGCTTGGGATCCTGCGCGGCAAAGGCCGCCCGCAGCATCTCCCGTTGCGCCGCGTAGCGGCTGATGCGTGCGGCTTCCGTGGGATGTGCCGCAAGATACTGCCGCACGGCGGACAGCCGGGCATCGCCGAGCTGGCCATCCACATAGGCGTGCAGCTCCTCTTCCTGCACCATCCGTTCGGGCGCGCTCATTTCACCCTCCGCAGCGCCGGGGGCGACGCGTCAGTATCGACGATGCGGGCCAGTCGATCGCGCGCCCTTGCCAGTCGCGACATCACTGTGCCCAACGGAATGCTGAGAACACTCGCCACCTCGGCGTAAGACAGATCCTCCACCGCCACCAGCAGCAAGACGCTTCGCTGCTCCTCCGGCAGAGTGTCGACCGCGCGCAGCAGGTCCCGCGTTTCGATGTGCAGCTCCTGGCTCGCCCGCAGGCTGAGCATCTCTTCGCTGACCTCGTCGATGGAACGCGTGGCATCCCGTAGCCTGTTGCGACGCGTTCGGCTGATGAAAAGATTATGCATGATGGCGAATAACCAGGCTCTCAGATCGCCGTCCTCTCGACGCGTATGAAGCTGCTCGAGCGCGCGGACGAGGCAATCATGTACAAGGTCATCGACCTCCTGACGGTCGCGCAGCAACGCGCCGGCGTAGCGTCGCAGCGCTGGAATACAAGCTTCCATCCGACCCAATACGCTCGCCATCGCCGGCTGACGCCGCGCTCGCCCCCAACTGGCTGTCCTGTATAGACGCAGGTTTGGTCCGATTATTCCAGCGAAGGATACAAATTTCATGATCAAGGCACTGGAATAACTTGCCGCGAGAGGCGTCAGTCTCCGCAGAGGCAGCCCAAGCCGGCGCCTGGCAAGCGGGGAGCGCGCACAATGCAGGACGCAGGAACCGGCATAATTTACAATCGAGACAATCGCTTCGGACGCAACCCGCGATGGGCGGCGCTGCTAGGCGGCACTGCGCTCGCGGTGGTCGCCGCGGCCGCAGCCCCGGCCGCTCGGGCGGAGCTGGTGTTCCAGCAAACCAACCTGGTCACCGATCCCAATCCGCCGGGCGTCACGGTCCCGTTGCAGGATCCCAACCTGATCAACCCCTGGGGTGTGTCCTACAGTCCCACGGGCCCGTTCTGGATTTCCGACAACAACTCCGGTCTGTCCAGCATCTATGCGGTCAGCGGCACCAGCGTGACGATAAACGCCATTCCTCCCGTTACGATTGCAACACCACCGCCGCCATTTACAGGTTTGGCCGCGCCAACCGGGCAGGTGTTCGTGGGGAACGTGCCTGGCGCCGGCTTTACTGTTACCGGCGACGGTAAATCGGGACAGGCCTCGTTTCTGTTCGCAACCGAAGACGGAACGATCTCCGGATTGAGCTTTGGCGTCAGCTCGACGCGATCCTTCCTGGAAGTTGATAACTCGAAGAACGGCACGGGCGCCGTTTACAAGGGCCTCGCGCTTGGACAAAACGGCAGCAACACCCTTTTATATGCCTCGAACTTTCGCGCCGGGGCGGTCGAAGTGTACAACACCGGCTTCAGTATCGTAAATACGATTACAGATCCGACCGTGCCGAAGGGCTACGCTCCGTTCAACGTGCAGGTGCTGAACACGGTCTCCGGCCCCAAGCTGTTCGTTACCTTCGCCCTACAGAACGCGGCCAAGCATGACGACGTCGCCGGCGCCGGCCATGGTTTCATCGATATGTTCAACCTCGATGGCACGGGCATGGTACGCGTCGCATCCCGGGGCAGCCTGAACTCGCCCTGGGGTCTCGACATCGCGCCCTCGAGCTTTGGCAAATTCGCCGGCGACCTGCTGGTCGGCAATTTCGGCAACGGCGAGGTCCACGCCTTCAATCTCGCCACCGACACGTTCGCGGGCACGCTGCTCGGAACCAACGGAAAGCCGATCGACATCGGTGACCTTTGGGCGCTGATCCAGGGCAATGGCGGTCTTGCCGGCGATGTCAATGACCTGTTCTTCACCGCCGGCGTGCAGGACGAAGCGCATGGCCTGTTCGGCTTCCTGGCGCCAACCAACATCGCTGTTCCGGAACCAGCATCAGCGGGTTTGTTGCTGGCGGGACTTGCCGTTCTCGGTTGGCGGCTACGGCGCGGCGCGGGATCGAAGCCCGCTTAGCCGCTAGCCCAGCTCTCCGCCGCGCCTGAGCCCCCAACCTGCGCGGCGGAGAGCGAGCCGCCCTCGCCTTCAACCTCGCTCCTCAAGCGCTCCCGCCCCCCAAGCGCGCGTCGGAGAGCGTTTCATTCCTCACTTCGAGCGAACCGGCAGGAGACTGCTGATGACTGAACTGCGTACCGCGGCAATCGTTATCGCTGGCCTTTGCGCCATCGCCGCCAGCCCCGCACGTGCCCAGGACGTCGCGGCGGGAAAGCGCATTTTTCAAACCTATTGCAGCATCTGTCACACGGCACAGCCCGGACGCAACTTCGTCGGGCCAAGCCTTTTCGGCGTGGTTAACCGGCACTCCGGCCAGGTATCGGGGTTTCACTACTCCGATGCGAACCGACGGTCCGGGCTGACCTGGACGGTCGGAACGCTTGATCGGTACCTGACCGCACCGCGCCAGATCGTGCCCGGCACCCTCATGACATTTCCAGGGCTAAAGGACCCTAAGCAGCGCGCTGACGTGATCGCGTACCTCGCGACCCTCCACTGATACCAGCGGCCCTTCTGTTGACCACTCCGACCGAGCCCGGCCGCTGGCATCAGAGTCTTGGTTTCGCGCGCGGCCACCCCACCAACCCAGCGCTGTTATGATACCTTCCTCGGAGACGGCCATGCGACTTGGGCTCTGCTGTCTCGGTAGCGTGGCCATGCTGGCGCTCGCCGTATCGTTTCGCGGTGGAATGCCTGCCCGCGCCGTGCCGGCCTTTGCGCAACAGACAGGCCAACCCTGCGCCGCGTGCCATGTGGGTGCCTTCGGTCCCCAACTCACTCCCTTCGGTCGGGCTTTCAAAATCGGTGGCTATACTCAAACAGGGGGGGAAGGGCTCGCAGCCAGAATTCCTCTGTCGGCGTTCGTCCTCGGATCGTTCACCCACACATCGGCACCGCAGCCCACCCCGCCTGCGGATCGCTTCGGCACCAACAACAACCCGGCATTGGATCAGATCAGCCTGTTTCTGGCCGGCCGCGCCACTGATTTCGCGGGCGCGTTCATCCAGGGGACATATTCAGGAATTGATCGCGCATTCAAGCTCGATAACACCGACATCCGCCTCACAACACCCCTGGACCTTAAGGACACGGAACTGCGAGTCGGGATCTCCATCAACAACGGACCGACAGTGCAGGATCCCTACAACTCGACCTTTGCTTGGATTTTTCCTTATGCCCAGTCCGCGCTTGCGCCGACGCCGACCGCGCAGCCACTGCTGGCAGGCGGGCTGATCGGCAACTCGATCGGGGTGACCGCATACGGCTGGTACGATCGCCGGCTCTATTTCGAAGCCGGAGGATACGAGACCTACGGCCCAAGCCTGTTGTCGGCGACCGGAACGATATACGGCCCCGGCAGTACCGCCAACGTCGCGCCGTATGCGCGCATTGCCTACGAGTGGGACTGGAACTCCCAGTCCGCCTATATCGGCGCATTGTTCCTGGGGGCGAGCATCAATCCAGCCGTGCGCGACCGCAGCGCCGACGGTTCCCAGGGGCAAAATCAGTTCATCGACTACGGCATCGATGCCGGCTACCAATTTCTGGGAGATGGCACGCATATCGGTACGGCCTATGCGGTGTTCGTTCATGAGCATCAGAACCTGCAAGGCTCGTTCAACATGGGCAGTGCCAGTCAGCCGAATAATGCGCTGAACCAGTTTCGCATGAATACGTCTTATTTCTACCGGAACACCTATGGACTGACGCTCGCGTGGCAGTACACCTGGGGCCCCCCCGATCCGTTGCTGTTTCCTGCTCAACCGGTCAGCGGCAGCCGAAACGGCAAGCCGAACAGCAACGCCTTCATCATCGAAGCGGATTGGATTCCATTCGGGAAAGCGGAGTTGTGGCTGCGGCCCTTTGCGAACCTGAAAATCGGGCTACAGTACACCATCTACACGCTGTTCAATGGCGGCACACACAACTACGACGGGTTCGGTCGCAGCGCCAGCGACAACAATACGATCTTTGTCTATGCCTGGACCGCTTTTTGATCCTGTAACGCATCATTATCCCGCAACCGCCGCGTTGCTCGGCTAAACAGTCTGATCTGCCGAGCCATCGCCCGCGGCAACCGACATGTGCTAAGTGTATCCTGCCGACTGCCGCACAACCAGCAGACGGACATTCGGGGGAGACATTCGGGGTGACGCTGCCGGGGCTGAGGGACTGGATCTTTTCGGTCAAGACATTCGTCAGTGCGATGCTGGCCCTGGCCATCGCGCTGCGGCTCGGGCTGGATCGGCCGTACTGGGCGATGGCGACCGCCTACATGGTTTCCCAGCCCCTCACCGGAGCGATGCGTTCGAAAGGCGCTTACCGCTTCATCGGCACGCTGGTCGGGGCCATCGCCGCGGTTGCGCTGGTGCCCAATCTGGTGGACGCGCCCACCCTGCTCGTCGGGGCCGCCTCGCTTTGGACCGGCATCTGCCTGTTCTTCGCGCTGCTGGACCGTACGCCGCGCAGCTACGTCTTCATGCTCGCCGGTTTCACTGCGGCGATCATCGGCTTCCCCGCCGTCAATGCGCCACTCGGCATCCTCGAGACGGCCTTGGTGCGGGTCGAGGAGATCACCCTCGGCATCATGTGCTCGATCGTCATCGGCACGATCGTCCTGCCGCGGCCGGTTGGACCGGTGATCATCGCGCGGCTCGATGCATGGTTCGCCGTCGCACGGGACTGGATTTTCGCGGTGCTGGCCGGTCGCCGCGACGACGACACAGCGCGCAGCGCGCGTCGCGCGATGGCGGGGGCCTCGGTCGAGGTGGGCATGCTAATCACCCATTTAGCCTACGACACCTCCCTGCTGCAGACGGCGACACGGCCGGTCTCGGTCCTGCGGCGCCGCATGATGTTCCTGCTTCCCCTTATTTCGGGCATCGGCGATCGGCTTGATGTGCTGCGGGCTGCCGGCACGCTGTCGCCCGAGATACAGACAGTCCTCGACCAGCTTGCTGGCTGGATCCACTCCGGCGATGACGCCTCGGATCGGGAAACGGCGCGGATGCAGGATGCGATCGCCCGAGCGACGCCGCACCTGACCGCCGCGGCGGACTGGACAACCATTCTGCAGGCCGGCCTGATGAGCAGGCTCGCCGAGCTCGCCGACCTCGCACATGATGTCCAGGCGTTGCGCCGCCAGGTGATGACGGGCAGCTCGAACCTGCCCAAACTCGCGTTGCCGCGCGGCATCGCGCCGGACGCGACCCGTTATCGCGACTACGGGATGGCGCTGTTGTCCGCCTTCGCCGCCGCGCTTGCTGTTGGCCTCGTCTGCTGCCTCTGGATTGCCACAGCCTGGCCGGACGGCGCCACGGCGGCCATGATGGCGGCCATACTGTGCACCTTCTTTGCCGCGCAGGATGACCCGGTACCGGCGATCCTCAGCTTTCTCTACTACACCGCGATCGCCATCGTGATCGACGCTGTGTATCTTTTCGCGATCCTGCCGATGGTCACCGGCTTCGAAATGCTGGTCCTGGCACTGGCGCCGACGTTTCTCGTGCTCGGCGTCCTGATCGCGAGGCCCGCCACCTTCCTGGCCGGCCTGGCAATCGCCGTGAACGGCGCCTCCATGCTTGCATTGACAGACACCTACAACGCCAACTTCGCGGATTTCGTGAATACCTCCCTGGCCGCACTGGCCGGCATGGCCGCGGCTGCGACGGTGACCGCCATCATTCGCTCGGTGGGCGCGGCGTGGAGCGCAGGGCGGCTGCAACGGGCGGGCTGGCGCGACATCGCGCGCGCCGCCTCCCGCCGGGGCGCGATCGAGCGGCCGGCGCTCGCCGCGCTGATGCTCGACAGGCTTGCCGACCTCACGGGACGGCTTGCGGCCTCCGACCTGCATGCCGACCTCGCAATTCGCGACGCGCTGCGCGATTTGCGGATCGGCTTGAACGTGGTGGACCTGGAGCGCGAGAGCCCGGACCTGGGGCCGCCCGCACGGGCAAGCCTGCAGGCAATGCTCGACGGGATCGAGGAGTACTATCGCTCGCACGCGCCGGCACCGCCCGACGTCGGGTTGCGCGCACGCATCGACCGCGCCATTGCAGCGGTCGTTGCCGCGCCGGGACGCCAGCTCGCGCCGATGCTGATGCAGCTCGCCGGCATCCGCCAGGGCCTGTTCCCCGAGGCGCCTCCGTACGCCGCATCCGCGCGCACCCAAGTGCTGGAGGCTGCGCAATGATCCATGAACTCAACATCTATGGCTTGTTCGTCCCGCCCATGCTGGTGTGGACCATGATCGCGCTTGCCATAGCCGCGGTGCTCCGCCGCTTCATCGCCTGGTTTGGACTCTACCGTTTCGTCTGGCATCGTCCCCTGTTCGACCTGGCGTTGCTTGTGATCGTGCTCGGCGGCGTCGCGGCGGTGGCTCTGCGCGGAGCGGCGCAATGAGAATCCTGGAAGCCCAGCTCGGGCGATTCATCATCACACTGGGCGTGGTTGCCGTCGCCGCGGTGATCGGGTGGCAACTCTGGGTTTACTATATGGAGGCGCCCTGGACACGGGATGGCCAAGTGCGCGCCGACGTGGTCGGCGTCGCACCCGATGTGTCCGGTCTCGTGGTGGAGGTTCTGGTGCACGACAACACCGCTGTGAGGCGCGGTCAGGAGCTGTTCCGCATCGATCCCGTGCGCTTCCAGCTCGCGCTCGATCAGGCCCAGGCGGTGCTGAACGCCAAGCAGGCTGCCGCGCAGGAAGCGGTGCGGGAGATGGACCGCTTCCGCAGGCTTTCCAACCTCGAAGTGTCCGCCGAGCAGCAGCAACAATACACCGCCAAGGCGCAGGAGACCGGCGCGGAGTACGACCAGGCCGTGGTGGACCGCAACGTCGCGCAACTCAACCTCGAGCGCGCGACGGTGCGCGCCTCCGTGAACGGCATCGTCACCAATTTCACCCTGCGTCCCGGCGACTACGTCACCGCCGGGGTGGCGAAGTTTGCTTTAATCGACACCGACAGCCTGCGCGTCGATGGCTATTTCGAGGAGATCAAGCTGCCGCGGATCAAGGTGGGCGACCGCGCGCGCGTGCATCTGATGGGCGAAAGCGCGATCATCGATGGCCATGTGCAAAGCATCGCCGGCGGGATCGCGGATCGCGAGATGTCGAGCAACCCATCGCTGCTCGCGGACGTGACGCCGACCTTCGCCTGGGTCCGCCTGCCGCAGCGCATCCCGGTCCGTATCGCGATAGATCACGTCCCGCCCGGGATCCAGTTGCTACCCGGCCGGACGGCGACGGTGGCGGTTCTCGACGACGGTCGGTAGAACTTGATCTCATCGGATACGATTTCTGGCGCCATACCTCGCGCCGCCCTGGTCACCGGAGCGGCCCACCGGATCGGTCGCGCTATCGCCCTGACTTTGGGGGACGCCGGGTTCGACGTCGCGCTGCACAGTCACCGCAGCATGCAGGCCGCCGAGCAGGTCGCCGCCGAGATTAGCGGTCGCGGGCGCGCGGCGGTCGTGCTGCGGGCCGATCTCAGCATCGAAGCCGAGGTGGAGCGTTTGCTCCCGGCCGCCCGGGAAGCGCTCGGTCCGATCGGCTTGCTCGTCAACAACGCCAGCAGGTTCGAACGCGACGAGTGGGACAGCGCGACCAGACACTCCTGGGATGCACATCTGGAGCCGAACCTTCGTGCCCCCTTCGTACTCATGCAACGCTTCGCTCGCGACCTGCCTGAGGGTGCAGAGGGCGTGGTGATCAACCTGTTGGACCAGCGCGTCTGGTCCATTACCCCACACTTCGTCTCCTACACCGTCTCCAAGGTCGCGCTATGGGGGCTGACCCAGGCGATGGCCCTGGCGCTCGCGCCACGCATTCGTGTCAACGCGATCGGTCCCGGGCCGGCCTTGCCCAACACGAGGCAGACGCAGGCGGAATTCGAGCGGCAATGCCGTTCGGTGCCGCTCGGCCGCGGTACGTCGCCCGAGGAGGTAGCACGCGCTGTCCTCGCCATCCTCGCTCTTCCCGCCGTGACCGGACAGATGCTGGCGCTCGATGGCGGACAGCATCTGCAATGGAAGTCGGGGCAACTCTCGCGGATAGAGGAAGAATGACGCGAATCGAGGTAAATCTCCGTCCCTTTTGTCCACCTCACGGGGGACGGGTGCTGTAACAACAACGCAATGGGGACTGGTCCTGACTTCAGCAACATCCGCCCCGAGCAAAATCCTTGTCGATCAATTGGTTGCCAGTTTGCGTACTTCGTGGGCAAGGTGGCGGGAGGCCTGGAGAAAGGCCGGACTCACGAAATCGCGAAGGTATGTATCCACAAGGTTATCCACAAAGACGGTGGAGAATGAGAAACTTCGATGACATCACCGCCACATCGCATCGATGAGTGAGACGACCTCCGCGGCACCAAAAGGTGTGGTCGTTATCGAGGCGGCTTGGGCAACCATGCCCCTTGGTCCCGGCGTGTATCGGATGCTCGATGCCAAAGGCGACGCGCTTTACGTCGGCAAGGCGCGCAGTCTGAAGAAGCGCGTCGCCGCCTATACCCAGCTCGGCCGTCTGCCGGAACGCCTCCGCCGCATGGTGACCGAGACCACCTCGATGGAGGTGCTCACCACCCACACCGAAGCCGAGGCGCTGCTGCTCGAGGCCAATCTCATCAAGCGGTTGAAGCCACGCTTCAACATCGTCCTGCGCGACGACAAGTCATACCCGTGGCTGATGTTGACCGAGGACCATCCGTTTCCGCAAATCGCCAAGCACCGCGGCGCCCAGTTGCGCAAAGGGAGCTACTGGGGACCGTTCGCATCCGCGTGGGCGGTGAACCAGACCGTGACGGCGATGCAGCGCGTGTTCCTGCTTCGCTCCTGCCAGGACACGGTGTTCGCCAACCGGACCCGTCCTTGCCTGTTGTATCAGATCCGTCGCTGCTCGGCCCCGTGCGTCGGCCGCATCAGCCAGGAGGAATACGGACGGCTCGTCGCGCTGGCGAAGTCCTTCCTGGCCGGCAAGTCGGCCAGCGTGCAACAGGAGCTGGCGGCCGAGATGGAGACCGCCGCGACCGAGCTGGAATTCGAGCGGGCGGCGGCGATCCGCGACCGCATCCGCGGCCTGACTTTTGTACAGGGCAGCGACGTCATCAACCCCGCCAGCCTGCGCGATGCCGATGTGATCGCGGCGTGGCAGACCGCCGGACAAACCTGCGTGCAGGTGTTCTTCGTCCGCGGCGGCCGCAACAACGGCAATCGTGCCTTTTTCCCCACCCATGCGCGCCAGGAGGAAGCGCCCGAGGTGCTCGGAGCCTTTATCGCTCAGTTCTACGACGACAAGCCGCCGCCGCCTTGCGTGCTCACCAGCCACGAGTTGCCTGAACAGGCACTGGTGGCCGAGGCGCTGAGCCTCAAGGCCGGCCGCAAGGTCGAGATTCTCGTCCCGCAGCGTGGCGAGAAGCGTGCCGTGGTGCAGCACGCCGAGGTGAACGCGCGCGAGGCGCTGGAGCGCAAGCTCGCCGAGTCCGCCGGCCAGGCAAAGCTGCTGGAAGGCGTGACCCAGGTGTTTCGCTTGCCCGGCTCACCCGAGCGGATCGAGGTCTATGACAACAGCCACATCATGGGGACCAACCCGTACGGGGTGATGATCGTCGCCGGCCCCGAGGGCTTCGCCAAATCCGCTTACCGCAAATTCGCAATCCGCGGCGCCATTACACCCGGCGATGACTTCGCAATGATGCGCGAGGTGCTGGAGCGCCGTTTCGGCCGAGCCTTGCGCGAACAGGCCGAGGGCGAAAAGCCGGCTTGGCCCGACCTCGTGCTGATCGATGGCGGTGCCGGCCAGCTATCGGCGGCACGCGCCGTATTGGCTGACCTCGGCGTCACCGACGTGCCGCTGGTCGCGATCGCAAAGGGGCCCGACCGCAACGCCGGGCGCGAATGGTTTCATATGGACGGAATGGAGCCGTTCCAACTCCCGCCCCGTGATCCGGTGCTGTATTTCCTGCAACGGCTGCGCGACGAGGCGCATCGCTTCGCGATCACCACGCATCGCGCCGGGCGATCGAAGACGCTGACACGCAGCGAGCTGGACGACATTTCCGGGATCGGCGCGGCGCGGAAGCGCGCACTGCTGAACCATTTCGGCTCGGCCCGCGGCGTGAAGATGGCAGGACTGGCGGACCTCGAAGCGGCCCCCGGCATCAGCCGCGAGACGGCCCGCCGTGTCTATGCGCATTTCCATCCCGGCGTGCGGATGGAGCAGGCGTCCTGATCAGAGGGCGTCATCGAAAAGGGTTCACACGGAGCACACACCGCGCCGCAAACGTCATTGCGAGCGGAGCGAAGCGATCCGGTGCCGGCACGCTGGATTGCTTCCCCCCGCTTTCGCGAGGGTCGCAATGACACGGTCTCATGAGTGGGGTTATTGGCCGCTTGGCGCCGTCCCGTGTGAAACTTTCCCAATGGTCAGCCGCAGGCATTTCCGGTCAGGTTGAAACCCCGGACGATACCGCCCACGACCTGGAAGGTAGTCTCGCATCGCCAGGTCACAACCTGCGGAGGGAACGGGCCATACCAGCCATACCCCCAGCCCGGCCCCAGGAAGGGGCTGGTCGGAATGAGATCGGAACGCTGTTCGACATACGCGATGTAGGTGACGCCGTTGGCCTCATAAGTCCGGTTCGGTACACCCATTGCTTGCACCACATCGTTCACCGGGCGGCCGACAAACGCCTGCAACCGCGCCTGGCGTGCGGCGAGGCCGCCGGTGCAGGCGGCGAGAAGCAGCGGCAGCACGACAAGCAACACGCCGGCGCGCGCGATGCTCATGCGCGTTCCACGAAACGGTCGAGCACCCGTTTCTCTCCCGCTTTGTCGAATGCGATGTCCAGCCGGTCGTCTTCGGCGGCGGTAACGGTGCCGTAGCCGAATTTCTGGTGAAACACCCGACTGCCGACCGGGATCGCATCATCCCGCGACGGGCGCGATGGTTGTTCCCAGGTCTCGATGATCCGCGGTCGGCGTGCAACCAACGGAAACTGGCCGTTGAACACGCTCGGCGCACGCAGGCGTGCATCGCGTTCCAAGGCGACCGACCCGGTGCGTTCTACATGCTCGTCGGGCAGCTCATCGATGAAACGACTTGGGATGCTGTCCTGCCAGCTCGCATAAATCCGCCGGTGGGCGGCGTAGCTTACGATGGCGAGGCGCCGTGCGCGCGTCAGGCCGACATAAGCGAGGCGCCGCTCCTCCTCCAGCCCCTTCGCCCCGCTCTCGTCGAGTGCGCGCTGGTTGGGGAACAAACCTTCCTCCCAGCCGGGCAGGAACACGGTGTCGAACTCCAGGCCCTTGGCGCCGTGCAACGTCATCAGCGAGACACGATCGCCGGCGGCGTTCTCCTCGTTTTCCATCACCAGCGATACGTGATCAAGGAAACCGGTAAGCGTTTCGAAATCGGCGAGCGCGCGGACGAGCTCCTTCAGGTTCTCCAGGCGTCCGGGCGCTTCGGGCGATTTGTCCTTCTGCCACATCTCCGTGTAGCCGCTCTCGTCGAGGAGCGTGGCGACGGTGACGACGTGGCCGTCGCGGCCCAGCGTCTCGCGCCAGCGCGCGAAGCCGCGCAGCAACTCGGCCAGCGACTCCTTGACCTTGCCCTTCAACTCGCCGCTGCCGACCAGGCGCGCGGCGGCTTCGGACAGCGAAACGCCATCCGCGCGCGCCGTTTCATGCACAGCCCGCAGCGCCGCTTCGCCGATGCCGCGGCGGGGGACGTTGACGATACGCTCGAAAGCGAGATCGTCGGCCGGCTGGACCAGCACGCGCATATAGGCGATTGCGTCGCGGATCTCCTGGCGCTCATAGAACCGCAGGCCGCCGACGACACGATAAGGCAGGCCGAGCGTGATCAGCCGCTCCTCGAAGGCACGGGTCTGGAAGCCGGCGCGCACCAGCACCGCCATTTCGGCGAGCGGATGCCCGTCCCGTCGCAGCGCCTCCATCCGCTCTCCCACCATGCGCGCCTCCTCGTCGGAGTCCCAGAGGCCGATGACGCTGACTTTCTCGCCGGCCGCATCGTTCCGTCCGGGACGCAGCGTCTTGCCGAGCCGCCCCTCGTTATGGGCAATCAGCGCCGAGGCAGCTGCAAGGATTGGGGCGGTGGAGCGATAGTTCGCTTCCAGACGGACGATCCGCGCGCCGGAAAAGTCCTTCTCGAAGCGCAGAATGTTTTCCACCTCGGCGCCGCGCCAGGAATAGATCGACTGGTCGTCGTCGCCGACGCAGCAGATGTTGTGGCGGGCTTGCGCAAGCAGCCGTAGCCACAAATACTGCGCGAGATTGGTGTCCTGGTACTCATCGACCAGGATGTAATGGAAAGTTCGGTGGTACTGCCCCAGCACGTCGGGCTGGGTGCGCAGGATCTCCGTCATGTGCAGCAGCAGGTCGCCGAAATCGACGGCGTTCACCGATGCGAGCCGCGTCTGGTAGGCGGCGTAGATCTCGCGCGCGCGACCATTGGCGAAGTCGGTGTCCTGGGACGGCGTGATCCGCGCCGGCGTCAGCCCCTGGTCCTTCCAGCGCTGGATCACCGCCATCAACGCCTGCGGCACCCAGCGTTTGGCATCCACCCGTTCCGCCTCCATAACCTGCTTCAACAGACGAAGCTGGTCGTCGGTGTCGAGAATGGTGAAGCCGGGGGAGAGGCCGACGTAATCGGCGTGCCGGCGCAGCATCCTCGCGCACAGGGCGTGGAAGGTGCCCAGCCAGAGCCCCTCCACCGGCCGGCCGAGGATCGCCGAGACGCGGTCGCGCATCTCGCGGGCGGCCTTGTTGGTAAAGGTGACGGCCAGCACCTGACCGGGCGATGCACGCCCGGTCATCAGCAAATGCGCAAAGCGCGTGGTCAGCACGCGAGTCTTGCCGGTGCCGGCGCCCGCCAGCACCAGGAGGGGGCCGTCCAGCGTCTGCACGGCCGCCCTTTGTTCGGGATTCAGCCGCGCCAGATAGTCGGCAGTCATTCGGCAGTAGGGGCGATCGGTCTCACGCCCAGGATATGGGCAATCGCATAGGTCAGTTCCGGCCGGTTCAGCGTATAAAAATGGAACTCGTCCACCCCGTTGGCCTGCAGCAGACGCACCTGCTCCGCCACCACGATCGCCGCCACCATTCGGCGCAACTCCTGGTCCTGCTCGGTGCCCTCGAACATGCGCTCCAGCCAGCGCGGGACGCTGACGCCGCTCATTGCCGCCATACGGCGCAGGCCGGCGATATTAGTGACCGGCATGATCCCCGGCACGATCGGCGCATTGATCCCAGCAGCCAAGCAGCGGTCCAGGAACCGCAGGAAGGTCTCGCTGTCGAAAAAGAAATTGGTGATGGCGCGCCTGGCCCCGGCATCTAGTTTCCGCTTCAGGTTGTCGAGGTCGTGTCCGGCGCTGACGGCCGTTGGATGCACCTCGGGGTAGGCGGCAACCGAAATCTCGAAAGCCGCCACTCGGCTGAGGCCGGCGACCAGATCCGCGGCATAGCGATACCCCTGGGGATGCGGCTCATATTGGGTGCCGGGCGGTGGATCACCGCGCAGGGCCACGACATGGCGCACCCCTACCTCCCAGTATTCCCGTGCCACTTCGTTCACCTCCGCGCGGCTTGCGCCGACGCAGGTGAGGTGCGCGGCCGGGACAAGGGTGGTCTCCTGCACGATCCGGGCAACCGTGGCGTGGGTGCGCGCCCTTGTGCTGCCACCGGCGCCGTAGGTCACCGAGACGAAATGCGGCTGCAGCGATTCGAGTCGGCGGATGCAGGTCCAGAGCTGCTGCTCCAGGGCTTCGGTCTTTGGAGGGAAGAACTCGAACGACAGGAGCGGCGGCGCGGTCCCGGACAGCGGCGCCGGCAGGCCCTGCACACGCGGACTGGTGAGCCAGCGCTCCAAAGTCGGGCGAGAGGCGGCGTGGGTCATGCGACTCCTTCCCCTGGGCTGATTCGCGGCTGACCGCAAGCAGGCGCCGATTGCGGTTCGTTCAGCGCGTGCTACAAGCCGTTCACGAAAAGCTTAACCATTTGTGGTTCCCATTCCTACACGGTCCCGCCAAGACTGGGCCGTGCAGCCTGCAAAGCCCTGCCCGAGGAGCAAGATGGCATCTGTGCACCGAGTCGGTCTGCTGAGCGCGTTGGCTGTTCTCGGCCTGCTCGCGGGTTGCGCAACGCGGCCGCCGGCGTCCAATCCCGCCGCAGTCGCGGAGTACGAGCAGACGAATGATCCGTTGGAGCCGACCAATCGCGTGCTCTACAAGGCAAATACGGCGCTCGACGACTATGTGCTGCGCCCGGCGGCGATCGCCTATAAAGACGTGCTGCCGAACCCGGTGCGCAACAGCATCCACAACGCGCTGAACAACCTGGCAACCCCGGTCAAGCTCGGGGACGACATGCTGGCTGGCAAGCCGCGGCTTGCCGGCAACAGCTTCATGCGGTTCGTGATCAACACCACAGCGGGCGGGCTTGGCCTGTTCGACCCGGCCAGCAATTGGGGCTATCCGGACCACGACATGGATTTTGGTGTCACTCTCGCGGTCTGGGGCGTGCCGGAAGGACCATTCTTGTTTCTGCCGCTGCTTGGCCCGAGCGATCCGCGCGACGCGGCCGGGCGGGGGGTGGAAATCGCCGGCGACCCGATTGGCTGGTTCGGCCAGGGAGCGGCGGTTACCGCTTTGCACTGGAGCCGCTTCGTAGTGAACGTAGTGGATGCCCGGTCCCGGGTCCTGGGCGATATCAGTGCGATCAAGAAGACGGCGCTCGACCCGTATGCTACCTTCCGCAGCCTTTACCGCCAGCACCGCGAGGCCCAGATCGAGGACGTGCGCAGCGCGAACCAGCACACAGTTCCGGCCTGGTATCCTCGGCCGCCTGCCACCACTTCCCCTTGACCAGCGAGTTCCCGATGCCCGATCGCCGTTCCATTCTCGCCGTCGCCGCTGCCGCTCTTCTGGGCGCATCCGGTCCCCGGGTTGCCGCCGCACAAAGCTCAAGCCAGGCGGCGTCCTTCATCCAGGCCACCGGTGGTGACCTCGTGCAAGTCGTCGATGGCAATCTGTCGTCGGCACAGCAGACCCAGGCGATGGAAAAGATCATCGAGAGCCGGGTGGACGTGAACGGTATCGCGAAGTTCTGCCTGGGCCGCTTCTGGCTGATGGCAACACCGCAGCAGCAGAAGCAATATCTCGATCTGTTCCGTCGCGTGCTGATGATCAGCATCGATTCCAAGATGGGCGAGTATAAGGGCGTCACGTTCACGATGGGTCGCACAGTCGGCGGCGATCAGGGACAGGTTGTTTCGACGGTGATCAAACGTCCGGGACAGGCTCCGGCCGATGTGGACTGGGTCGTGCGCAACGTGGATGGCGCGCCGAAGATCGTCGATGTGATCGCCGACGGCACCTCGCTCCGGGTGACGCAGCGCAGCGACTACGCTTCGTTCATCGTTCACAACAACGACAGCATCCAGGCGTTGCTGGATGCGATGAGGCGACAGGTCAGCAGCTAGAGCGACGATCGCGTCGGATTCGGCTTCCCAAACCCGTGTGCCTGTAAGAGGCAGCGTCGGTCTCGTCAGGCCTTGCGTGTCTGGTCGTAGCGGATGAAGTCGGACTGCGGACCGAGGCGAAAATCGGTGACGTTCTTGCGCGCCAGAGCGACGTTTTTCTGCTGGAGCATGAAGACGATCGGCGACCGCTCCCAGGCTTGCTGCTGCATCTTGTGATAAAGTTCCACACGCTTCTCGGTGTCCAGTTCCGCCGCCGCCTGCGCGACCTCGTCCGTCAACTGCTGATCATGGAAATGGCAGCGCCAGGCGATGATCTTCATCGGGCTGTTATCTGAATCGTCAGGATTGGCATTGAAGGCCTGGGCGTTCGAATTCGGGTCGAAATAGTCAGGGAACCATTCGTTGATGACCAACTGATGCTGACGGGCCCGCATCTTCGTAAAGACCTGCTTGCGGACGCCCGCCAGTAGCGAAACCTTGATTCCCACAGCGGCAAGATTCGCCTGTATCGCCGCCGCGATATCGGCGTAAGGCTTCTCCGAATAATGATCCAGGGTCGCGGTAAAGCCCTGAGCATAACCGGCCTGCGCCAGCAGCGCTTTGGCCTTGTCCGGATCATACTTGAACGGATTGGTCGTCAGGGAGCCCAGTATCATGGAGGGCTCGAACGCCTGATTCACAATATAGGTATCAGGCACGATGTTCTTCTGGATCCCATCGTAGTCGATTGCCCATTTTAGGGCTTGGCGCACCTCCGGCTTGGCGAACGGCGCATACGCTTCATTCCCGGCGATGTACATTTGATTGGTCGTCGGTGAGGTGAATCGGTGCAGGTTGGGGTCCTTGGCGCTGGCCCTGAGCTGATCGCTGGTGAGGTCGCGTGCCATATCGATGTCGCCACGCTGGAGCAGCAGGAGCTGCTCCGCCGGCTCTTTCACGTGGCGAATGAAGATTCGCCTGGTGGCGACCGGGACGCTCGCATGGGGGTTGGCGTCGAGGATAACGTGATCCTCGGCCTGAAACGATGTCAGCTGGTAAGGCCCATTGCCGGCCGAATGGCTGTTGAGCCACTGGTTGCCAAGATCGTTCTTCTCCTGATGCGCCAGTGCCATTTCCTTATCGACGATGCCGCCGACTTCGGCCGAGAGGCAGTAAAGCACGAAGCTCGTCGCCGCCGGTTTCGGCAGTTCCATTACCAGCGTCTGCGGATCGGTGGCGCGGATCAGTTGCGCGACATTGTCCTTGGTGAAGCCGAACTGGGTGAGAATGAATCCCGGCGTCAGGTTCAGTGTTATCGCCCGATGCAGGGAGAATTCCGCATCCGCCGAGGTCATCGGCCGTCCAGTCGGGAAACGCGCGTCCTGGGTCAGGTGGAAGGTGAATTTTTTGCCGTCCGACGACACCTCCCACTGTTCGGCGAGATCGGGGCCGATCTTGCTGAGATTGCTGAGATCAGGTGAGACGATTTTGCGGTAGATATTCACCCCGACTTCGATCGACGTGAACTCATAGGCCTGTGCCGGATCGAGCGCGACGATGTCGTCGATCGCCTTGCCCATGACGATCATATTGGCAGGCGTCGCGCCATGGGCGCGGCTGGCGGCAGCCGGAGCAGCAGCCGCGGCCGCTCCTGCGGCGATGAGCGTGCGGCGTGTCAGCATTGTGTCCTCCCCATTTTTGCCCGGCCGAAGAGAGTAATCCGGCGGCCCGGCGGCCGACAAGCGACGGCACGCTTCGCTTGCGCGCTAGGCCGACACGCGGCGCGTGGGGCATCGCTGGGACAGTTACATCCCCTGGAAACATTTTGTGGTCGCGATCACTCGAGCTCGCACAGCGCCGGGACCGACAGCCGCCCACTCAACCGGGCGCTTAAATTGTTCTCGGTGAACGCGTGCTGATATAAAGCAGCATGAGGCGGCCCTGCTGCACGAAGCTCTCGCATTCTCGCATGCCGATTCCGCCGAGCACGGTTCGGGACGCGATATTGTCCTCCCGCGCCACCGCGACGATGCGGCCGAGACCAGCGCGCTCGTGGCCGAATTGCAGGGCGGCGCCGCTCGCCTCGCGGGCAAGCCCGCGGCCGCGTGCCTGCGGCCAGAATGCGAAGCGCAAGGCTATGCCTCGACCATCTGGGCGCTGCATGAAGCCGGTAATGCCCTGAAAGCCGCCGGTCCCGGGGTCGCGGACTGCCCACATGCCGCAGCCGCGGGCAGCCCAGAAGGCGATGTCCTCGGCCAGTTCCTCCGCCGCCTGGACCGGCGTGCGCACGCCGCCCAGCATGATCGCGAACACGCGCGGATCGGCTTTCAGCGCCTGCAGGTCCCGCAGATCGTTCCAGGTGACGGGGGTCAGGACCAGCCGCGCAGTGCGAATGGTCCAGGCGGGGCCCAATGCCCGATCAGGCAGTCCGACGTCGCAATGCCCTGAGCGCGGCCCCCGGCTCCCGGGCGAGGATGGTCATCAGAGCGATCGTGCTCGAGTCCATGCCAACCCGGTGCTGCTCCCAGTTGCGCAAGGTGGCGACCGGGATGCGCAGTGCTCTGGCGAATTCGGTCTGCGACATGCCGAGCCGGCGGCGGATGTACCAGAGCGAGATGATGTCTTCCTCGCGCAGCTCCTCGTCCGGGTCCTGGCCGTCTTCGATCATGTGACGGCGGATATCTTCTTCCGTCGCCGCATCAAGCTTTGCCCGATCGATATTGGGCTTTCTGGCTTTGATCTCATCAAGCGTCATTCGCGTGATTGGCACCGTTGCCGCTCCTTTCTGTTGGCGGGTCGGGCGGAAATGATCCGAATCACGCTGCCGCGCTGGGTATAGACGACCGTCAGGACGTCGGGGCCTACTTGCCCGAGTGCGCAACCGGCACTTCTTCGTATTCTTTCCGCCTACCCGGCCACTCCACCGTATCTTGCTCGAAGATACGCCTTCCACCGCCGAACCGATACGCTAGCAGCGTTCCTGTGCAATCCCTACCGCGCCAACGGCCGGTACTTGATTCGATGCGGCTCGGTGGCTTCGGCCCCCAGACGGCGGCGCTTGTCCTCCTCGTAAGCCTGGAAATTCCCCTCGAACCATTCGACATCGCTATCGCCCTCAAACGCCAGGATGTGCGTCGCCAGCCGGTCGAGGAACCACCGGTCATGGCTGATGATCACTGCGCAGCCGGCGAACAAGCCCAACGCGTCTTCCAGCGCGCGCAGCGTGTCCACGTCGAGGTCGTTGGTCGGCTCGTCGAGCAGGATCACGTTGTGCTCGGTCTTCAGCATCTTTGCCAGATGCACCCGGTTGCGCTCGCCGCCCGAAAGTATCCCGACCTTCTTCTGCTGGTCCGGGCCCTTGAAATTGAACGCCCCGACATAGGCGCGCGACTGCACGGCCCTCTTGCCGAGGTAGATCACCTCCTCGCCCCCACTGATTTCCTGCCAGACCGTCTTGTCCGGATCGAGGCTCTCGCGGGACTGATCGACATAGCCGAGCTTCACCGTCTCGCCGACGCGCAGAGTGCCCGAATCGGGCTCTTCCTGGCCGATCACCATGCGAAACAGCGTGGTCTTGCCGGCGCCGTTCGGCCCGATCACCCCGACGATGCCGCCCGGCGGCAGCTTGAAGTCGAGATCGTCGATCAGCAGCCGGTTGCCGTAGCCCTTGCGGAGCCGCTCCGCCTCGATCACCACATTGCCCAGGCGCGGACCAGGCGGAATGACGATCTCCGCCACGCCGCCCACCTGCTCCTGAGCCGCGGCCAGCATGTCCTCATAGCGTTGAATGCGGGCGCGGTTTTTCGCTTGGCGTGCGCGTGGGGAAGCGGCGATCCATTCCTGCTCGGCAGCGAGCGCGCGCTGGCGTGCGCTTTCCTCTTTCTCTTCCTGCGACAGGCGCTTGCGCTTCTGCTCCAGCCAGGCCGAGTAGTTGCCTTCGTACGGGTAGCCGCGGCCGCGCTCGATTTCCAGGATCCAGCCGGTGACGTTATCGAGGAAGTAGCGGTCGTGGGTCACCAGCATGACAGTGCCGGGATAGTCGCGCAGCGTCCGCTCCAACCAGGCGACGCTCTCCGCGTCCAGATGGTTGGTGGGCTCGTCGAGCAGCAGCAGTTCGGGCTTTTGCAGCAGCAGCCGGCACAGCGCGACGCGGCGTTTCTCGCCGCCCGAAAGCGTGGTGATGGGGGCGTCCGCCGGCGGGCAGCGCAACGCGTCGAGCGCAATGTCCACCTGCCGGTCGAGTTCCCAACCGTCGCCGGCATCGATCTTCGCTTGCAGGTCGGCCTGCTCGGCTAGCAGGTCGTTCATCTCCTCGTCGCTCATCGGCTCCGCGAAGCGGGCGGAGATCTCGTTGAAACGGGTCAGCGCGGCTTTCACCTCGACGAAGGCTTCCTCGACGTTCTCGCCGACCGTCTTATCGGGGTCGAGCTCAGGTTCCTGCGGCAGGTAGCCGACCCGCACGCCGTCGGCCGCCCAGGCCTCGCCGCCGTATTCCGTCTCGATGCCGGCCATGATCTTGAGCAGGGTGGACTTGCCGGCGCCGTTCACTCCCAGAACGCCGATCTTGGCGCCGGGAAGGAAGGAGAGCGTGATGCCTTTGAAGACCTCCCGCCCGCCTGGGAAGGACTTCGTCAGGTTCTTCATCACATAGGCGTACTGGTAGCTCGGCATCCGGCGCAGGCTCCTGGGGTCGGGGAATGCCCCTTATAGTGGCGATGCAGGGGCCAACAACCAACCCGTCCGCGTCGGCAAACGAGGGAACGGGGTGACCACAGCTCGCCGCAATCGACAGGCTTCCGTACAGTGCTGTACGGTGGGCCGCCAAGGGAAGAACATCATGCTGCGCAAAGGAGCGGAAGAAGCCCGCAATCAACTGCCCGACCTTCTGGCGGCGGCTGAGAACGGGCGAGCGACGATCATCACTAGGCACGGTCGGCCCGTTGCGGCGTTGGTGCCGATCGAAGCGTATGGGGCTACTGTCAGGCAGCAGTGACTCCTGCCGGTCGGAGGTTCCGGTCCGGGCCTATGGGACAAGGACAGCACCCGCACTCTGCGTAAGCTGCGTGACGAATGGAGCCGTTAGCATTCGGAGATCTGCCGGAGAATGCGCTGGCTTTGGTCGATGCCGCGCCGATCATCTATTACCTCGAGGGGCACCCGCGGTTGGGACCGCATTTCGCACCGCTCTTCGAGGCCCATGCCGCTGGCCATTTGCGCTTCGCGGTAACCACCATCACGATCGCCGAGGTACTGGCCGGCCCGCTGCAATCAGGCGACGAGGCGTTGGCACGGCGTTACCGAGCGATCCTCGATCGTGGCAACCCGTGGCACTTGATATCGATATCGCGGAAAGCGCCGCAAGACTGCGGGCCTCGGTTCGCCTCAAGCTGGCGGACGCGGTGCAAGCGGCAAGTGCGCTGGCGATCAATGCCGCCGCGCTGGTGACATATGACCGCGATTTCTCCCGCGTCCATGCGTTGCGGGCGTTTGCCACTGCCCCACTTACCTTTCACCATCAAAGCGTAATTTTGGGGTAGGGGAAGCGGCAGTATGCCCGAATTGCATCGACCACGTGCTGATTGAAGTTGACTACAAGCTGATCGCATTCGCCTTGTTTGCCGCCCTCATCCTCTGTCCGAGGGGTGCCGCGCTCGTCCTCAATCAGGTCAGTCTCGCTGCCCCTCTTTGATTCGGTGTGTTGTGGATTCAGCGGCGCGATTCTCCCCGTGAGAACGCATAACATCCGTAGTGTGCGGCTAAGCTGGGGTTCGATAGCTATCATCCATCCAGCTCGGGATAGCGGCGGAAAATACCGGTTTCATTGAACGGAACCCGGCGACCGCTGCGCAGATAAGCGCCGATCTGCGGCCGGCGGGGGATCGCCGCATGGAGCGCCCTCAACCGCGGCAGACCCTCCAAGTTGCGGGCTGTTGCAGCCGGAAACGCATAGCGCAGCCCTTCCACCAGCTGAAACAGCGACAGATCGGCATAGCTCACGGCGTCGCCGAGCAGATGCGCGTCGCCCGCCGGGTTCTGCGCCAGGATGCGCTCGAACCAGTCCAGGAATTTCGGCAGCCGCGTGTTCCGGAACACCCGGGCCCGATGGACAGCCTCGGCTTTCTGCTCATGAAAGTAGAGGTCCTCGTCGATCGGATGGTGCGTATTGTATACCTCCGCAACGACATCGGTGATGGTCAACTGCATCTGATGCGCCCAGAGCCGGCCGACCTCGTCCTCCGGGGCCAGACCGAGCCGGCCGCCAAGATACAGCAGGATCGCGGCGGTCTGCCCGATCAGTATGGGTCCGTCCTTGAGGATGGGCGGCGCAAACGGCGGATTGCCGACATCCTTGCGCTGCAGAAGCTCGATCAAGGTGGCGCGGCCGTCGCGCCCCGCCATCCGCGCCACGTCCAGGTAGTCGGCGCCTGCTTCCTCGAGTGCCAGGCGAACGAATTCGCCGCGCCCCTGAATTTCGGGCCAGTAATAGAGTTCGTAAGGCATGCGCTGCTCACATCGTGCCAAGGGAGGGCGGTGCGCCCGGCAGGACTCGAACCTGCAACCAAACCGTTATGAGCGGTTCGCTCTGACCAATTGAGCTACAGGCGCACGCACAAGCTGATGTGGCAGACCCTGCCCCTCCGGCGCAAGGCACCACAAGCAATTGAAATCCGCCCGATTTGCCTGCCGGTCACTGTTCTGCCATACCGCGCCGACTTTTCATCCCCCGCCCCTGCAAGGCCCGGACCGGCCCTGCGGGCATGCGCGGTTGACCAGAGGAATCACCCCGGATGGCTTTCGCCTTCGTCGTCATTATTGTCTGCGGCCTGCTGGCGCTGGCCTATGGGCTGGTCACCAGCCGGCAGGTCCTCGCCGCCGATGCCGGCACCGCCCGGATGCAGGAAATCTCCGCCGCGGTGCGTGAAGGCGCCCAAGCCTACCTGAACCGCCAGTACACCACCATCGCCATGGTCGGCGTGCTGGTGGCCATCTTCCTCGGCTTCACCCTCGGCTACCTGGTCGCCATCGGCTTCATCATCGGCGCCGTGCTGTCGGGCTGCGCCGGTTATATCGGCATGAACGTCTCGGTGCGCTCTAACGTGCGCACCGCCCAGGCGTCCCGTGAAGGACTGGCCGCCGGCCTCGGCATCGCCTTCAAGGCGGGCGCGGTCACCGGCCTGCTCGTGGTCGGACTCGGCCTGCTCGGAGTTGCCATCTACTACCTGATCCTGCGCAACGCCTACGGCGCCACCATCACCGACGCCGATCTGCGCCGCGTGTTGGAGGCGATGGTCGCACTCGGCTTCGGCGGCTCGCTGATCTCCATCTTCGCCCGCTTGGGCGGCGGCATCTTCACCAAAGGCGCCGATGTCGGCGCCGACCTTGTCGGCAAGGTGGAGGCCGGCATCCCCGAGGACGATCCACGCAATCCCGCGGTGATCGCCGACAACGTGGGCGACAATGTGGGCGACTGCGCCGGCATGGCCGCCGACCTGTTCGAAACCTATGTCGTGACCATCGTCGCCACCATGCTGCTGGCCGCAATCTTCTTCACCGGCGCGGTGCGTGACGCGCTGCTGATCGTGCCGCTCGGGATCGGCGCGATCTGCATCCTCGCCTCGATCATCGGCACGTATTTCGTGCGCCTCGGGACCGACAACGGGATCATGAAAGCGCTCTACAAGGGGCTCCTGGTCACCGGCGCGCTCTCGGTGATCGGCATCGCCATCATCATCGCCTGGTTCGTGGGTTTCGCCATCCCGCTGCCGGAGGTTGGCGGCGGCGCGCTGACCGGCTTCGATCTGTTCATCTGCGCACTGATCGGCCTAGTGCTGACCGGCTGCCTGGTGAGCATTACAGAGTTCTATACCTCGACGGCCTATCGGCCGGTGCGCAGCATCTCGCTTTCCTCCACCACCGGGCACGGCACCAACGTCATTCAGGGCCTGGCGGTGTCGATGGAATCCACCGCGCTTCCCGTCATCGCAATCTGCATCGCCATCATCCTCTCCTACCTGATGGCCGGGCTGTTCGGCATCGCGATCGCCGCCACCACGATGCTGGCGCTCGCCGGGATGATCGTGGCGCTGGATGCTTACGGGCCGGTCACCGACAATGCCGGCGGCATCGCCGAGATGGCCGAGTTGCCGCGTGAAGTCCGTGTCACGACCGACGCGCTCGATGCCGTCGGCAACACCACCAAAGCGGTGACCAAGGGCTATGCGATCGGCTCGGCGGGCCTGGCCTCGCTCGTGCTGTTCGCCGCCTATACGCAGGACCTGAAGTACTATTTCCCCACGCTGACGGTCCCGTTCCAGCTTGAAGATCCGTATGTGGTGATCGGGCTCTTCGTCGGCGGAATGATGCCCTATCTGTTCGGCGCCATGGGAATGACCGCGGTGGGCCGGGCCGCCGGCGCCGTGGTCGTTGAGGTGCGCCGGCAGTTCCGCGACATACCGGGGATCATGCAGGGTACGGGGAAGCCGGAGTACGGGCGTGCCGTCGATATGCTCACCCGGGCGGCGATCCGCGAGATGATAGTTCCCTCACTGCTGCCGGTGCTGGCGCCGGTGATCCTGTGGCTGATCATCTGGGGCATCGGCGGCCGCGTGGCGGCCTTCAGCGCCCTGGGCGCCATGCTGCTCGGCACCATCGTCACCGGACTGTTCGTGGCGATCTCGATGACGTCGGGCGGCGGCGCCTGGGACAATGCGAAGAAATACATCGAGGAAGGCAATTACGGCGGCAAAGGGTCGGAGGCGCACAAGGCGGCGGTGACCGGGGACACGGTCGGCGATCCATACAAGGACACCGCCGGGCCGGCGGTGAATCCGATGATAAAGATCACCAATATCGTCGCGTTGCTATGGCTGGCGATCCTGGCGGGGTGGCTGGCGCACTGATCTCACCGCGGGAGCGTGCCGATGGACGTCAGCAAGATATCGCCCGGCCGCGCTCCCCCACACGACATCCATGTGCTCGTCGAGATTCCGCAGGGCTCAGCGGTGAAATACGAGGTGGACCAAGCTTCGGGCGCGGTATTCGTGGACCGTTTCCTGTTCACCCCTACCACGTATCCCGCCGCCTACGGCTTCATTCCCGGCACCCTCGCCGATGATGGCGATCCGCTCGATGCGCTGGTGCTGACACCGGCCGCGGTGGTGCCCGGCGCGGTGATCCGCGCCCGCCCGATCGGCATGCTGCATATGGAGGATGAGGAAGGGCCGGACGAGAAGATCATCTGTGTGCCGCATGACCGGGTGCACCCGCAATACAGCCGGGTCGAGACCCTGGACGATCTGCCGCCGATCACACGCGCCGCGATCGAACACTTTTTCCGGACCTACAAGGAACTGGAAGGCGGAAAATGGGCAAAGGTGCTCGGCTGGGGTGACAAGGCCGAGGCGGAAAGCCGGATCCTCGCCGCGTTGGCCGCTGTCACACAAAGCTGAACGGTGCAGGCGATACGCACAAGGATATCTGCCGCGTTACCACCGCGGGACAGATATCAGGTGTGACGATGAAAAAGCCGCTTCGCTACGAGATGCTGGCCGCGATTCCGGTGGCTTTCCTGGCGCTCGCCCCGGTTGCCTTCGCCGCCGGTCAGGACACCGGGACAACCTCTGGTCCCGCCGCCAAGAGCAACGTGGTTCCCAATACCGCCGCCGGTAAGCAGCAGACAGCGCAGGGCACCACGAACGGCTCCTCGACGACGAGCGTCCAGGGTTCCGTCGGCGCTGGTGCGCCGGGCACGGAAGCCAAGCAAGGGACCGAGGCCGGCACGGCGCCGAGCACGACGAACAAGCCGTAGCGGCTTTACTGGTCACTGCCGCGGCAGCACCGCCTCCGGCGTGGCCGAAGCGCGTGCGACGACACGGTAGAGTCGGAAACGCTCGACGAGCTCGCCGGAGCGCCTGCGGCCGGCTTCGCCGATCAGATCCATCTCCGACCACGGGCCACGCTCGACATCCGGTCCGCGCCGTTCCGAGCGTACCAACAGTCCCGGTTGCCCCTCCACATCGGACCGCGGCAAGCTGAACAGCGCCCACCGCTTCTCCACACCGATCATCGGAACGGTCACCGGCAGCGCCCGCGCCAACTCGGCCGCCTCGCCATACTCATCGGACGCGACGAAACGTCCTCCAATACGCTGCCGCGCCGCTTCCACCTGCGCCGCGAGGCCCGGCCAGCCGGCAAGCTGGCGCGCAATGGGATCGATCCGCGCCGGCACCGGAACCACCGCTGCCACGGCCTGCACGTAAACGAACAGGCCGATTGCCAGCCCCAGCACCACGGCGGGCCCGCGTAGCCGCATCCAGAGCGTACGATCGAGGCCAGCCGCCGCGACCGCCGCCGCCGGATAGATGATTGCCGGCCAGTTTCCCTGCACCCGATCGCCCAGCGCATGCTCCACGAAGAAGCCCGCCGCCGGCACCGTCAACAGCGCCAGCAGCATCCAGACTGGATCACGCCGATGCCAGGCTAGTCGCGTCGCCAGCGCAACCCCAGCAACGCCCAGCAGGAAAACCAGCGGTGTCGCCAGTCCGACCTGCCCCGCAATCAGCTCCCCGAGAAACCGCGCCGCATGAGCTGGCTGCCAGTCACCGACACGCCCGCCCTGCTTGACGAAACTCGCCCAACCATGCACGCGGTTCCAGTTCACCACCGGGACGAAAGCCTGCGCTCCCCAGAAGACGCCCCACCACGGCTCCGGCCGCCGGAGCCACCGACGCAGCGACGGCGTCAACAGCAGCCAAAGCCCGGCACCGCCCACCAGAAACGCGGCTGTGTATTTGCTCGCCAGCGCCAGCCCGGTGAACAAGCCGGCGGCAACCAGCCACCAACCGTTCTCCTCGCGCGCGAACCGCGCCAGTCCCCACAAGCCGCACACCCAGAAGAACAGCAGCGGCACGTCGGGCGTCATCAGCACCATGCCAACGCCAAACAGCAAGGTGGCGTTCAACAACGCGGCCGCCGTCAGCCCGGCGTAGCGGCCGGGCATCAGCGCCTCTCCCGCATCCCACAGCAGATAGGATGCGAGCGCCGCCGAGAGCGGGCCTAGCAGCCGGACCCCCAACGCGCCCTGCCCTGCGATGATCGTGCCGAGCCGGATCCACAGGGCCACCATCGGGGGCCCGTCCAGATAACCGGCCTGCAAATCGCGCGACCAGATCCAGTAATAGGCCTCGTCCGGCGCCAGCGGCACCACGGCCGCCACAACGAGCCGCAACACCGTAAGCGCAGCCAACGCCCACAGCGCCAGTTTCAGCGGGCGCGCCAGACAAGCGTTGCCGAGACCGCGTAGTTCCACACGACACCGATCACCGCGCCGGTAGCGCCGGCAAAGGTCCAGCCCTCATGCTCCCAGTAAAGCGCGCGGGCCACGCCGATATTGGCGATAGCGCCGACGCCGCACACCAGCATGAACAGCACCAGCCCCCGCCACAGATGCGGTCCACGGAGCCGCTGATCGCGATAGGTGATCTGGTTATTGAGCTGAAAGTTGAACACCATCGCCACCAGCGTCGCCACCATCTGCGCAACCCCGAAGCGCACCCCGGCTGCCTCGATCGCCAGCGTCAACACCGTCAGATGCACCAGAACGCCGAGCGCGCCGACGGAAGCGAACGCCAGAAAGCGGAGCGGCACCACCCCGCCGAGCAGCTTGTCCAGCAACAGTCCGGCGAACTGCGCCAGCACCAGCACATCGAGCTTGCTTTTGCCGGCCGCGCGCTCGCGAAAATGACTCGGGATCTCGACGACGCGGAGCCCCGGCGGCGCGCTCAGCACAATGTCCAGCAGGATCTTGTATCCCTGCCCCGTCAGCGATGGCGCAAGACGCTCGAACAGCGCCCGCGGCAACATGAAAAACCCGCTCATCGGGTCGGAAAGCCGCACCGGCACGAAACGCCGTGCCAGCTGGATTCCGCCTTCGGAAAGCCACTGCCGCCAGGGCGAAGCCAGACCCTTGCTGTCCCCGCCCGCCGCATACCGGGTCGCCACCGCAAGGTCGCACGCCCCGGCGCGCAGCCGATCCAGCATTTGCGGCAGCTGTGTCTCGTCATGCTGCAGGTCGCCATCCATGACGGCGACGAATGGGGCCGAAGAGGCCAGCGCGCCTTCGATCACCGCGGAGGCGAGCCCACGCCGACCGATCCGGCGGATGCAGCGAACCCGGGTGTCGCCGGCGGCGATTCGCTGCACCTCCGCCGCCGTCCCGTCCGGGCTGTCGTCATCGACGAACAGCACCTCCCAGGCGACGCCGCGCAGCGCCGTCGCCAGTTTCTCGACCAGCGGCGCCACGTTCGGACGCTCATTGTAGCAGGGCACCACCACGGTCAGCTCCGGTGCGCCTGTCAGGACGGGCGGCGGCCGCGTTGCCGCGAGGACGTTCATGCAATCGTCGTGGCGGGATGCCCGCTTATCGTCAAGCCGTGGCTGGCCTACAAAGGTACCCCGGCCAGCGCCCGGCTGGTGCGGATCGTCTGCAGCGTCTGCACCCGAGCCACGGTAGCGGACCCGGTCAGCCGCTGCGTCAGCGCATTCTCGTGCGCGGTATCGCGGGCCACCAGCTTGAGCAGGAAGTCGCCGCCGCCGCGGATCATATGGCACTCGCGCACCTCGGGCCAGGACCCGACGAGTTGCTCGAACGCCGACAGCACCGCCTCCTTCTGGCTCTCCAGCCCGACGACGGCGAAGAACACGATCTCCCAGCCGAGCTTCTGCGGATCCGGATCGGCATGGTACCCGCGGATAACGCCCGCCTCCTCCAGCCGCCGGACCCGCCGCAGACAGGGCGGTGCGGAAATCCCGGCCCGGCGCGCCAGCTCCACGTTGGTCATCCGCCCGTCCGCCTGAAGCTCCGCCAGTATGCGGCGGTCGATCGCATCCAGAAGCGGCGTATCGGCGGACGGGGTTTTCATCGCTGCCAGAGTGGGAAGGTGGCGCAATATTGTTGCAGCTTGGCCGCCCCGCAAGGCCGAATAGGCGCCGTTCACCGCCCGTTCCCGAAGTTAGCAACGGCTTAAGCAAGTCCGGGCAGTGTACCCGCCATGGCGCCCCGACCGAGCAGGAAATCCAACAGCAAGAGCTCCGGCGTGATCATCCGGCGGGAAGAAGCGGCGTCCCACCCCCATCACGGCGGGGCGTGGAAAGTCGCCTATGCCGATTTCGTCACGGCGATGATGGCGTTCTTCCTGCTGTTGTGGCTGATCAACGCCACGACCGAGGATCAGCGCAAGGGCCTGGCCGACTATTTCAGCCCCAGCAACCTCATGAGCCACAACTCATCCGGCACAGGCCAACCTTTCGGCGGGCATACCGCGATGGACAGCGGAGCGCTCGTTTCCGACCGCGGCACAGTACAGATCACGGTCGGCCAGCGGCCTGTGCACGACCCTACCGATGACAACGACCCCGGCAATACGCCGGCGACCGGTCCGCAGACGCAGCCGGCAAAGTCGCCAAGCCAGGCTCAGGGTATGCAGACCGCCGCGCCCGCCAATAGCTCGGCCCCCCTTCCCGCCACTCAGCCTGCAAAATCGGCGGCACAGCCGACTCCGGCACAGGCCGAGCATCCCGCCGCTGCGGAACAACAAGCCGCCCGCGAAACCCGGACATTGCAGGGTGCCGCCGAGCAGATCCGGCAGGCGGTTCAGAACGATCCTGCACTCGCCGGACTCGCCGAGCACCTGGCGATTGATGTCACCCCGGAAGGTCTGCGCATTCAGCTCCTGGACTCGCAGAACCAGGCGATGTTCGCCAGCGGCTCTGCCCGCCCCAATGAGGCTGCTCGGCTGTTGCTGGCGAAGATCGCCCCGGTGCTGGACCGGTTGCCCGAGCAGGTGTCGATCGTCGGCCACACCGATGCGGCACCCTATCCGGGCGAGACCATGACCAACTGGGAGCTGTCGGCCGGCCGCGCCAATGCGGCCCGACGGCTACTGGTCGAAGCGGGGCTGCCGGAGCGTCGATTGCGCGACGTGAGCGGGGAAGCCGATCACGACCTGCTCCTGCCGGCTGATCCGCTTGCAGCGGCCAATCGGCGCATCGCGATCGTGGTACTGCGGGACACCAAATCATCCGCGGCCGCGGATGCCCGAACCCCGCCGCACTGACACCGCGCCATGCTGACGATCGGCGGCTTCGCATTCCTGCTGGTCTGTGTTTTCGGCAGCTACACCATTTCCGGCGGCAGCGTCGCCGCGCTGTCGGAAGCGTTGCCGTTCGAAATGCTCACCATCGGCGGTGCCGCTATCGGTACCTTCATCATGGCGAACAGTATGCACGACGTTCGCCACACAATCGGCAGTCTGCGCAAGGCATTAAAGGGTGCCGCTTACGACAAGACTGATTACGTTGACCTGTTGAGCCTGCTCTACTCACTGGTCCGCCTCGCCAACAGCAAAGGCAGCATGGCGCTGGAATCGCATATCGAGAAACCGGATGATAGCGCCACCTTCCAGCGGTTTCCTCGCATCCTCGAAAACCAGTTCGCGCGCTCAATCATCTGCGACTACCTGCGCATGGTCGGCATGAATGCCGATGACCCGAACCAGATCGAAGACGTCATGGCGCGGGAACTGCGCAAGACGCTGCATGAGGACCTGCACGGCGCGAACGCGCTGCAATCGATGGCAGATGCATTGCCGGCGCTCGGCATCGTCGCGGCCGTGCTCGGTGTGATCAAGACGATGGGGCATATCGACCAGCCGCCGGCGGTCCTGGGCGGCATGATCGGCAGCGCGCTGACCGGCACCTTTCTCGGCGTGCTGCTGGCCTATGGCCTCGCCGCACCCCTGGCTGCCCGGCTGCGCGCGGTCGTGGAGGAGGAAGCGAAGTATTACGAAGTGATCCGCGCCGTCCTGGTGACGCATCTGCATGGGAACGCGCCGCAGGTCAGCGTCGAGTTCCGGCCGCAAAATGGTCCCGAACGAGCACATGCCAACCTTCCAGGAGCTGGAGGAGGCGGTGCAGGCGGCCGTCAAGTAGTCAGGGAAGCGCCGGTCCCGGCGCGGATCTCCTCGCCGGAGATGCCGGCCGCGACCTCACGCACGCGGAACCCTTCGCCCGTCGGTTCGAACAGTCCGTAATTGGTGGCCACCAGCGTTACCACCCCCGGCGCGGTCACCGGGAGCGCGCACCTCTCGACGAGCCGCGGACGCCCATCGCGGGTGACGTGCTCCATGATCACGAAGACCCGCTTGGCACAGGCCGCCAGGTCCATCGCCCCGCCGATCCCGCCCCCCTTCGCCCCGGCCAGCCTCCAGTTGGCGAAATCGCCGTTCTTCGCCACTTCATAAGCGCCCAGCACGGTCACATCGATCCGACCGCCGCGGATTATCGCGAACGAATCCGCGTGGTGCACCACCGCCGCGCCCGGATTGAGCGTGACGTTCTGCCCGCCGGCATTGACGAGGTTCAGATCCTCCTCGCCCGGCGGGGCCAGCTTGCCATAGCCGATCACCCCGTTCTCCGAGTGATAAATGATCTGCCGCCCGCCGATATCAGTGTTGGAGCAGAGCGTCGGCATGCCGACGCCGAGATTGACGATCCAACCATCCTGAAACTGCCGCGCGATGCAATCGGCCATCTGCTGTCGCGTCCAGCCTTTCGCCGCGGCATCGCTCATCTCCGTCGCTCCTGCCGGCGCATCGGCCAAAGCCCCTCCGGCGGCGGTGGCACTTTCACTAGTCGGTGCACGAAAATACCCGGCGTATGCACTTGGTCCGGATCGATCGCCCCGGGCTGCAGGATGTCCTCGTCCACTTCGGCAATTGCGATCCGAGCCGCCATCGCCATTACCGGATTGAAGTTGCGTTGCGAACGATGGAATTGCAGGTTGCCGGCAGTGTCGGCGCGGGTGGCGCGCAGGAACGCGTAATCGACCGGCAGCGCATATTCCAGCAAATACTCGCGGCCATTGAACATGCGCGTCTCACGCCCCGCCGCCAGCTCGGTCCCCACCGCAGTCGGGGTGTAGAATGCCGGGATGCCGGCGCCGGCCGCGCGCAGCCGCTCGGCCAACGTGCCCTGCGGTACCAGCTCCGCCTCCACCTCGCCCGCCTCATACGGTCGAGTGAACGGCAATACATCCGAAGCACGCGTCGCCGCGGTGAACGCGCAGATTACCTTGCGCACCTGCCCTTGCTCCACCAGCAGACCGATATCCGGCATACGCGGCTGCTGCGCCCCGCCCGTCGTGTTGGCGATGCATGTCAGGTCCTTGGCGCCGTGTTCCGCAAGCGCCTTGATCAGGTTGAACGGCGTGCCCGGCATCGCGAACCCGCCGAAGGCAATAGTGGCACCGTCGGGAATGTCGCGTACGGCATCGCGAAAGGTCGGATACTGCTTCCCGTCCATCCCTGACCTTTCCCCCCGGCCCACGGCGGTCGCATTTGGCCACGATCACCTCTCCCGCTCTCCGCGGGAGAGCGTGGCGGGTGAGTGGCCCTCCTCACCCCTCCCTTTCCCCCGCAAGAGCGGGTGGAGAAGGAGAAACGCGATATGCGATCCCCGCCCCGGCCCGGCACTCGATGAACCGTCAGCGACTCCGTGCTGTCAAGCCGGCGCCATAATGTTGGCGCCGGACGCGCCAGCAAGAGTATGCTTTTCCCCAGATGGAAGGAGCAGGGGTATGTCTCTCTCTGCACCGATACCCGAGGTCCAAGGTTTCCACGACCCGGACACCGGCACGGTGACCTATCTCGTCACAGATCCGGCGACCCAGCGCGCCGCGGTGATCGACCCGGTGCTCGACTACGATCCCAAAGCCGGCCGCACCTCAACCCGCTCCGCCGATGCGGTGATCGGGCGGGTACGGGAGCGCGGCGTCACGGTTGACTGGGTGCTGGAGACACATGTGCACGCCGATCACCTGTCCGGCAGCGCCTACGTGAAACGCGCGGTCGGCGGCCGGATCGGCATCGGCGACCGGATCGCGCTGGTGCAGGCCGCCTTCAAGGACATGTTCGGCTTCGAACGAGACTTCCATGCCGATGGCAGCCAGTTCGATCACCTGTTCGCCGACGGCGAGACATTCGCTCTCGGCACCATCCCGGCGCGCGTCATCGCCACACCCGGACACACCCCAGCCTGCGTCTCCTATCTGATCGGCGGTGCCGTGTTCGTTGGCGATACGCTGTTCATGCCTGATTCCGGCACTGCGCGGGCCGACTTCCCGGGCGGCGACGCAACGACGCTGTATCGCTCGATCCACCGCATCCTGGCCCTGCCACCTGAAACCCGCATATTCATCTGCCACGACTACCGCCCCGGCGGCCGTCCCGCCGCCTGGGAAACGACGGTCGCCGAGCAACGCGCGCACAACACTCACGTGCATGACGGCGTTTCGGAGGCCGAGTTCGTCGCCCTGCGCACTGCCCGCGACAAGACCCTGTCCATGCCCGTGCTGATCATCCCCTCCGTGCAGGTCAACATCCGGGCCGGCGAGTTGCCGCCGCCTGCGGAAAACGGCATGCGCTATCTGCGCGTGCCGGTGAACGTGCTCTGACCTTCACGGCGCGCCCGATCGGGGTTATCTCGACCCCTTGGCGCTCGCGCGAAGACTGCCCCCGCAACGGCCGCCAGCCCGACCCGCCGCCGCTCTGCCGCGTGCGCGTGTTCGAAGACTTTCTTCCCGGACTCAAAAGCCTGGAGGGCTTTTCGCATTTGATCCTGCTCTACTGGATGGATCAGGTGCGCACGCCGGCAATGACATTGGTCCCACCATTCGACGAGCAGGAGCGCGGGGTATTCGCGACCCGCTCGCCCGCACGGCCGAATCCGATCGGGCTTTCCGTAGTGGCCTTCGACGGGTTCGCCGCGGCGGACACGCTGCTGGTGCGCTACCTCGATTGCACCGACGGCACGCCGCTGCTGGATATCAAGCCTTATCTACCCACCACCGACGCCGAGCCCGAAGCTACCATGGGCTGGCTCACGCCCCACGCCACGCGGCGTTAGTCAGATAACGCCGGAATGGCGAAGCGCGCCTATCCTCTCCGCGCCATAACCCAGCTCGCGCAGCACCGCCTCCGTATCCGCCCCCAGCGCCGGCGCTCCACGTCGCGGCATTTCCTCGCCCGGTAGCCGGAAAGCCGGCGGCACCATGCGGAAATCCGCCCGCGCCGGATGCTCGTACGACCACACCCGATCCTCATCAGCAACGAACGGCGACGTCAACGCCCCGGCGACATCATGCACCGGCGCCGCCGGCACCGCCCCGGCAAAATGATCGAGCCACGCCGCGGTGCTTCGGACCGACAACGCCTCATCCAACAACCGCGTCAGCTCGGCGCGATTGGCCAGCCGCGCCGCATAGGTCGTGAACCGCGCATCCGCCACCCATTCCGGCCGCCCCACCCGCTCGCACAGCACCGGCCAGAATTTCTGCTTGTTGCACATGATAAAGATCCAGCCATCCGCCGTGCGATAGAGCTGGCTTGGCGTCAGCGAGGGATGTCCCGAGCGCGGCTCGCGTCCCTGCGCGTGCCCCTCATTGAGAAACCAAGTCGCCAGATAGGTCAGATTCGCGAGGGCCGTGTCGAACAGGCTGACATCCACATCCCGGCCCTGCCCACTCGCCCGCGCTGAAACAATTCCCGCCAACAATCCCATCACGGCATACACGCCCGCCATCATGTCCACGACCGACAGACCGAACCGTGCCGGCGGTGCATCAGGCTCGCCGGTCAGCGACAGGTACCCGGCCTCCGCCTGCATGAGGTAATCATACCCGGGCCAGGCCGCGCGCGACCCCTCCCGCCCATAGGCCGAGAGATGCGCGCAGACGATGCGCGGATTGGCGCCGCGCAGCGCCTCATACGTCACGCCAAGTCGCGCCGGCTGATCGCCGCGCAGGTTGTCCAACACGCCATCGGCTGTCGCCGCCAGATCGCCCAACACCGCGCGCCCTTCCGCCGCGCGCAAGTCCAGCGTGATCGATCGTTTGTTGCGGTTGAACGCCTGAAAGAAGTGACTATCGCCCTCGCCCAGATAATACGGCCCGACGCCGCGACTGACATCGCCGCCTTCCTTCGGGTTCTCGATCTTGATCACCTCGGCACCCATATCGGCGAGCTGCATGCTGCCGAACGGCCCGGCGCCGTACTGCTCCACCGCGATAATCCGCAATCCGGCCAGCGGCAGCATCAGGCCGGGTTCCGCTCGACGAGGTGGCGGGCGATGATGATGCGCTGCAGCTCGTTGGTGCCCTCGCCGATCACCAGCAGCGGCGCGTCGCGATACAGCCGTTCGACCGGGAACTCCGTCGAATATCCGTAACCGCCATGCACCCGCATTGCCTCTGTGGCGTTCTCCAGCGCGGCTTCGGTGGCGAACAGCTTGGCCATTCCCGCCTCCATGTCGCAGCGGGCTCCCGTGTCGTACAGCTCCGCCGCGCGTTGGGTTAGCAGCCGCGCCGCCTCGGTGCGCGTCGCCATGTCGGCGAGCTTGAGCTGAATCGCCTGGTGTTGCGCGATCGGCTTGCCGAAGGTCTTTCGCACTTGGGCATATCGCAGCGCTTCGTCCAACGCCGCCTGACTGACCCCCACGCCGCGCGCCGCCACATTGATCCGGCCCAGTTCGAGCCCCGACAGCGCGTGTTTCAGCCCTAGCCCCTCGACCTCGCCCACCAGGCGACCGACGGGAACCCGATAATCGTCGAAAACCAGCTCGGCGCTGTCGATGCCTTTGTAACCAAGTTTTTCCAGCTTGCGGCTGACAGTAAATCCCGGCCCCTTCTCCGCCAGCAACAGGCTCATGCCGCGATGGCGCGGCTCCGCCGTCGCATCGGTCTTCACCAGCAGCGCGAAGCAAGAGCCGTGAATGCCGTTGCTGATCCAGGTCTTGGTGCCGTTCACGACATAATTGTTGCCGGTACGCCTGGCCGTGGTGCGGATGGCCTGCAGATCGGTGCCGCAATCCGGCTCCGTCAAGGCAAGCCCGCCGCGCAACTCACTCGAAGCGAACCGCGGCAAAAACGCCCGTTTCTGCTCCGCCGTGCCATGCCGCTCGACAATCGCCGCCATGATCAGGTGCGAATTGAAAATCCCCGTCAGCGACATCCATACGCGGGCAATCCGCTCGACCACGGCCGCATAGCTCGCGCAGGGCAACCCAAGCCCGCCGTACTCGGCAGCAATCGTCGCCCCGAACAACCCGAGCTCGCGCATCCGTTCGACGATCGTCTCGGGATAGGTATCGGTCTTCTCCAGCGCGTGCACATGCGGCGCGACATCGCGCGCCAGAAATCGCTCGATCGCGTCGAGGATCGCCGCGTCAATCACGGTCTGGCGGAAACACGCGATCCAGGACGATCCCGGGCGGATCGAGATGCACAGCACCATCCCGGATAATACGGGTGGTGATCGTCCCGTCCGTCTCACGACGATGATGGATGACGGTCCGGTTCTCGGGTTTGGCCATCAGGTAATGCGTGACAGATGGCAGGCGGAAATAGTCATCGAGCTTGGCGCCCCGGTCACGGCCCTGCGTCGAGCGCGACAGAATCTCGATCACCAGCACCGGGTCGATCACCTCGACGGTGTCAGGATCGAGACGCCGGCCGCAGCGCAGCAAGATGTCGGGCTCATAAATCGTGTCTCTGTCGATCCGCACGCTCATATTGTCCACATAAACGTCGCAGGGCAGGCCCGCCGCATCGACAGCGTTCCCCAACTGCCGGGCGAGCCAGCTCTTCGCCAGCCCATGCGCGGAGCGCTCGGGCGCCATCGCCACCACCTCGCCGCCCACCAATTCGTAATGCTCGCCCTCCGGGCGCTCCATCGCCCAGGCGATGAATTCGTCCGCCGTCATCTTCTTGCGCGCGGGTTCACTCATGCACCTATTATAGCATCGACCCGCCGCTTTCCCATCGCCAGCATCCGATTGACTTGCCCCCTCCGCTTGGCCACGCTCCTGCCCGACAACAAAGAGCGCGCCGGCGCTGCCCATAAGGGCAGAACCACCCGCGCCGAACAGGGCGAGGACCGGATGGGAAGCAGACGTCGCGCGCGCAGCGTATCGCCGGCTGGATTGGCCCTGGCATGATTGCTGCGCCGCTCACCGCCTCGCCGCTGCTCAGCATCCAGGACGTCGTCATCCGCTTCGGCGGCGTGGTCGCATTGGCCGGCGTCTCCTTCGATGTCGCCCCCAACCAGATCTGCGGCCTGATCGGCCCGAACGGTTCCGGCAAGACCACGCTCTTCAACTGCATCAGCGGCATCTACCGCCACAGCGAAGGCGATATCGTCTTCGAGGGCCGCTCCCTCACAGGAATGCCGCGCCACCGCATGGCGGGCCTTGGGATCGGCCGCACCTTCCAGAACGTCGCCCTGTTCCGCCGACTCAGCGTGCAGGACAACGTGCTGGTCGGCGCCCACCACCTCGGCCAATCCGGCTTCGTCGCCAACGCCTTGCGCATCCCCCTGGTTCGCCAAGAGGAGCGGCAGGCCCGCGCCAGGATGGCCGAACTGCTCCATCTGCTCGACCTCGAAGCCGTCGCCGACGTGGAAGCCGGCAGTCTGCCCTTCCCGGTCCAGAAGCGTGTCGAAATGGCCCGGGCCCTGATCGGCGGCCCCAAGCTACTGCTGCTCGATGAACCCGCCGGTGGTCTCAACCACAGCGAGGTGGACGAACTCGCCCTGCTGCTCGAACGCATCCGCCAACCCTTCGGCCTCACCATCCTGCTCGTCGAGCATCACATGAGCCTGGTGATGCGCGTCTCGGAAAAAGTTGTTGCGCTCGAATTCGGCCGGAAAATCGCCGACGGCACGCCGGACGAGGTGCGCAATGAACCCGAGGTGATCCGCGCCTATCTCGGCGAAACCGAAGCGGAACGGCATGTCGGCGTTGCTTGAAGCGCGTGGACTGCACGCCGGCTATGGCGACACCAAGGTCCTGCACGGGATCGATTTCGCCGTCGAGCAGGGCGGCGTCACCGCCCTGCTCGGCGCCAACGGGGCCGGCAAGACCACCACCTTACGGGCGATCTGCGGCCTCATTCGTCCCCGCGGAGAAATCCGGCTCGGCGAGGAACGCATCGACCGGCTGGCCGCCGAGGAGATCGTGCGCCGCGGCGTCGGCCACGTCCCGGATGGCCGCGGCACCTTTCTGGAACTCACGGTTGACGAGAACCTCCGCCTCGGTGCGTACACCCGCAACGACCGCGCTGCCATCGCCGGCGATATTGATCGTCTCTTCGGTTACTTCCCGTTGCTGAAGGCGCGTCTGCGCCAACAGGCCGGCACGCTCTCGGGCGGCGAGCAGCAGATGCTGGCGATCGCCCGCGCACTGCTAGTGAAACCCCGGCTGTTGCTGCTCGACGAGCCATCCTTCGGACTCGCGCCGCTGATCGTGCAGGACATCTTCGCCATCCTCCGCCGTATCAACACCGAACAAGGCGTCAGCATCCTCGTCGTCGAACAGAATGCCAGCCTGGCACTCGACATCGCCGACCACGCCTATCTGCTGGAAACCGGACGTATCGTCATCTCCGGCCTGGCCGCGGAGATCCGCCAGAACTCCACGATCCGCCGCTCCTATCTCGGCTACTGAACAGGGAAATGCATCGTGATCGGCCTCGCCCACCAGATCACTTCCGGCATCGCCAACGGCAGCATCTATGCGTCGGTCGCCCTCGCCTTGGTGATGATCTACCAATCCACGCACCACGTGAATTTCGCCCAAGGCGAGATGGCGACGCTGTCCACCTATCTCTGCCTCACGATGATCAATGCCGGCATTCCCTATTGGGGCGCCTTCGTGATCGCGGTCGTACTCTCCTTCATCATCGGTAGCCTGATCGAGCGCATCCTGATGCGCCCGATGATGAATGCCCCGGCGCTTTCGGCCGTCGGCGTCTTCATCGGCCTGCTGCTGGTGATCAATGCCTTTGACGGCTGGGTGTGGGACTACGTCATCAAACCGTTCCCTTCGCCGTTCGGCGGCCAGCAAGCGGTGCTCGGCGGCTTCGTATCGCCGCACGAACTGGGAGAAACGGCCGTTACCTTGATGGTACTCCTGCTCGTCTATCTTTTCTTCCGCCACACCACGCTTGGTCTCGCGATGCGTGCCGCCGCCTTCAACCCCACTTCCGCGCGGCTATGCGGCGTCCGCGTGAACCGGATGTTGTCGCTCGGTTGGGGCTTGGCCGCGGCGATCGGCGGCATCGCCGGCATCATGGTGGCACCCATCGTATTCCTCGATCCCAACATGATGCTCGGCATCCTGCTCTACGCCTTTGCCGGTGCGTTGCTGGGCGGCATCGATAATCCGCTCGGCGCGGTGATCGGCGGCTTCTCCGTCGGCGTGCTGGAGAACCTGTTCGGCGCTTACGTCGTCGGCACCGAGCTGAAACTGACCGTGGCCTTGATCATCATCGTCGCGGTGCTGCTGGTGAAGCCCGCCGGGCTGCTCGGCCGCGCTGTGCACAGCAGGGTGTAGGCGGATGCGCGATCGGGTTGCACTCGACGACCGCGTAACGCCGCGGCAGTTCCTGGGCATTGCCCTGGCGTTGGTGATCGCGGTGGCGCTCACCTTCATCGCCGACCCGTATCACCTGTTCCAGCTTACCATGGTGATCACCTATGGCTGCGCGGTGCTCGGCCTCACGCTGCTGACTGGAATCAACGGCCAGATTTCGCTCGGTCACAGCGCTTTCTACGCCATCGGGGCCTACGCCGCCGCCATCCTCATGGCGAATTACGATTGGCCCTACTGGGCGACGCTGCCGGTCGCCGCCGCTGCTTCCGCGCTGCTCGGGTTTCTGATCGGCTTTCCCGCACTGCGCCTGGGCGGGCTCTACCTTGCGCTCACGACCTTCGCGCTGGCTGTCGCGGTACCGCAGATCCTGAAAGTCAACGCGCTCGAGGACCTCACCGGTGGCGTGCAGGGACTTACCACCGATAAGCCCGACGCCCCCTTCGGCCTGCCGCTCACCTCCGACCAGTGGATTTACCTTTTCACCCTGGCGGTCGGCTGCATCGTTTTCCTGCTCGGCTGGAACCTGAGCCGCGGACGGATCGGCCGTGCCATGCTGGCCGTGCGCGATCATCCCGTGGCGGCCGAGGCCATGGGCATCAGCCTGACCAGACTGAAAACCCGCACGTTTGCCGTGAGTGCGATGTTGACCGGCATCGCCGGAGCGCTGAGCACGATCGCGGTGCAGTTCGTTGCACCCGACAGCTTCGCCTTCTTCCTCTCGATCACGCTGTTCGTCGGCCTTGTCGTCGGCGGCGCCGATTCCATCGTCGGCGCGCTGTTCGGCGGTGCCTTCATCGAGCTGGTGCCCAACATCGCCAATGACATTTCCAAGGCCGCGCCGGGCGCGATCTACGGGCTGATCCTGATCGGCTTCATGTTCCTGATGCCGCGCGGCGTTGCCGGCCTGTTGACGAGCCTCGGGCGTTTCGTGCGGCCCCGCTGAAAGCCTGGTGCCCTATATACAAGAAAGTCTCTGAGGGAAGCGTAACAAGATGCACAGTAGTGTCGAGGAGAGGCACGGTGTCGCGTAAGCGGTCCGTCTCTCTCCCCGCTCACTAAACCGGACGTGCGGATTTCCCGCATCCGGATTTCCGACTCGCTTCATTGCGAGTCATTGCTGTTTAGTATCAACCTGAGCTGAAGTTCGGTGCGACTCAGGCCGATCGGGTATATCCAGGCGAGAGGCGCCGAACCCTCGATGAAGCCGGGCCCTACCATCGTCATGGCCGGCGAAGGCCGGCCATCCACGTCTTTTCTGGAATACGACGCCAGAGTCACCGCACCGGGCCGCTGGTCTGATCCCGCAGCACGGTCGGTGTCCAGTTTCGTGCGCGCCGCGCCAAGCGGGCCTCCGTCGTTTCTCCGTCATAATGAGGCGCGACCGGTACCTGAGTGAATTCGGCCCGGTCGTCGAGGCAGTTGGTGTTGATGACGGCGCGCAGACCGGCCGCCGTCTCGCACACCGCGCCGACATAGACCCCGCACTCCCGGCAAACCAGGTAATCCGCGGTGTGCGAGCCGAACCGGTAACGCCCGACCCGCGTCCAGTCGGTTGCCGCTACCTCGAACAGGCCGGTTGCATCGGAAACCGTTCGCGTGCCGTGCGCGCGGCAGAATGAGCAGGCGCAGGCGCGCAATGCATTCTCCCCAGGCGGCTTCGCCAGGCGCAGCCGCACCTGGATGTTGCCGCAATGACAGCCGCCACTATGCTCCATGCGCATCCCCACTCCGCTAAGCCGAGAACGCCGCCTCCATCGCACGCCGATAGCGTGTCGCCTCGTCCGCGCCATCCGCCCGCACATCATCCCATGTGACCGGTTGCCCAATAGGCACGTTGCGCGTGAGCGGCACGCCGCTTGCCAGCCCGATGGGCAGACCACGAATACTCAGGCTGTCCTGCGCCGGCATCAGCTTGCCCCAGACGCAGGCGCCGCCTTCTCCGTCCAGCACCTCGCCCGCGCGCAGATCGCGTTTGGCCGTGGCAACGACATCGCCGCGGAAACCAGTGGGCGCTCCGGTCGGCTCGCCGCGCAAAACGGCGGACAGTATCGAGATATTCAGCTCGAGACCGATCAGATGAAACGGCCGGTACAGCGCCGACACCCGACCGGACTCATCAGTAACAACCCCGTATTCCTGGAAGCACCGCGCCGTGTATTCGCCGGGCGCTTCGAACACGACATACACACCCCAGCGCAGATCGTTGTGCACCGGCTTGCCGTCGCGGTGCAGGCTCGAAATCACCTCCACCTGCCCGGGATGATGCAGCACGCCGGCATTGCCGGGCCGCAGCACCTGCGCGAGCTCATGTGTGCCGCAGGGGGGAAAGCCGATGCCGCCAGGCGCCGGCGTAAGTCCTGTTGCATTCGCCACCGCCGCCATCTCGATGCCCGATTTCGTCCCGTCGAGGAATGAGTTGAACATTTTTGGGTTCATCCCGCCGATGCGGGCCTGTTCCGGCGTGAGCCCGTAATGGCCCCACACCGCTTCGGGCGTGGAGGCATGATAGTCCGGCAGATACTTCGTCCCCTTGCCGGCGGCGATCACGGCGAAGCCGCAGGCGCGCGCCCAATCGACCAATTCGCAGATCAGCGCCGGCTGGTCGCCATAGGCGAGCGAATACACCACGCCCGCCTGCTCTGCTTCGCGCGCCAGCATCGGGCCGGCGAGCACATCCGCCTCGACATTCACCGTCACCACATGGTGCCCTGCAGCGATGGCGCACTGTGCGTGCGCGATCCCGGCCGGCGCGTGACCCGTGGCCTCCACTACCACATCGACGGCGGCCGTGATCGCTTCGCCGGCATCATCGGTGAAGCGCGTGGCGGCGATGCGTTCCTCGGCCCAGCCGACGCGGCGACAGGCGTGACGGGCGCGGTCGGGTGCGAGATCGGCGATCGCCGTCACCTCCAGCCCCGGCGTGGTCGGCACCTGCGCCAGGAACATCGAGCCGAATTTTCCCGCCCCGATCAGCGCGACGCGGATCGGATGTCCCGTCGCCGCACGCTTCTGCAAAAGCCGGTGCAGGTTCATGCCCCGATCCCTTCCCTGATCCGCCAATTCATGCCCCATTGGTAGCCTGGTATCCGGTGCGGAAGGAGGGGGCATGGAGATCGAATGGCGCAATCTGCGCGCTGACCAGCTTCGCGAACGGACCGGGGCCGTGGTGATCGTGCCGGTCGCGTCGCTGGAACAGCACGGGCCGCATCTGCCGGTGGAGGTGGACAGCCGGCTCGGCGAACAGGTAGCCCTGCGAACGGCGCGCAAAATGCTGGCGCGCGGGACCGACGCGCTCGTGCTGCCGGTGCTCTGGACCGGCTTGTCCGAGCATCACATGAGCTTCGGGGGCACCATCACGCTCGACCTGCCGGCCTTCGGCGCGCTGGTGGAAGGCGTATGCCGCTCCCTGGTGCGGCACGGCTTCCGCCGCATCGCGCTGTTGAATGCGCATGGCGGCAATGAGAACGCCCTGCGCACCATCACCGATGAGCTCACCCCGAAACTCGGCATTCCGATCGTGCAGTTCACCTACTGGTACGCCGCAGCCCCGGCGATCGCCGAGATTCTGGAAACGCAGACCGGGCTGAGCCATGCCTGTGAGGCCGAGACCTCGATGATGATGGCGGCGCGGCCGGAACTCGTTGCACATGATCGTATCAGGCTGGCCAAGGTGAACCGGTCGCCGGATGTCGAGCCAGGTGTTTACCGCTGGCGCACCATCGCATCCCGCTCTTCCTCCGGAGTAATGGGCAATCCGGAAGCAGCCAGTGCGGCGAAAGGCGAGCGCCTGTTCGAGGCGATCTCCGATCGGCTGTCGGAGCGGTTGAGCAACAAGGAGCTTTGGGGATTGCCCTGGCAGGCGGAACCGGTGCGATGAGCATTGCGCTGGAGGTCAATGGACACGCCGTGCAGGTGCAGGCGGGCGAGTCCACGCCGCTGCTCGACGTGCTGCGCAACGAGTTGAACCTGAAAGGCACCCGCTATGGCTGCGGCCTGGAACAATGCGGGAGTTGCATGGTGCTGCTGGACGGCGAGCCGGTATTCTCCTGCGCGCGGGAGGTCGGCACGGTCGCCGGTCGCAGCGTCACGACTGTCGAGGCTTTGGCGGGCCACCGACTGATCCAGGCGTTCCTCGATGAGCAGGCCGGCCAGTGCGGCTATTGCCTGTCGGGGATCCTGGTCAGCACAAAAGCATTGCTCGATCGCAACCCGCATCCCACACGCGCCGATATTGTCGCCGCGCTCGACCGGCATCTCTGCCGGTGCGGCACGCACCAGCGCATCATCCGGGCGGTGCAGCGCGTCGCTGGGGTGACGGGATGAGCGCTACAACCCTGCCGCTGTCGGTTGTCAACAATCCACGGCCGGACAAATGGATTTCCTTCGAGCCAGGGCGAAGCATCGGCCTGCGCGTCGGCAAGGTGGAGATCGGCCAGGGCATCCTGACCGCGCTGCGACAGATCGCGGCGGAAGAGTTGGATGTCGGGCTAGATCGCATTCATATCGTATCAGGCGATACGGACATCGCGCCGGACGAAGGTTCGACCAGCAGCAGCCTGTCGATCGAGGTCTCCGGCGCCTCGGTGCGGCTGATCGCGGCCGAGGTGCGCTCGCGCGTGCTGGACCGGCTGGCGCAGCGGCTGAACTGTTCGCCCGAGGATATCTCCGTGGTGGACGGGGCGTTTTTCCGCGGCGAGACGCCGATCGGGCAGGATTACTGGAGCGTCTCGCCGGATGTGGACCTGGCGCGCGAGGCGAACGGCAACGCGCCGTCCAAGCCGTTCGCGCGCTACCGGGTTGTGGGACAGCCGGCACCGCGCGTGGACCTGCCGGCAAAGCTGGGCGGCGGCGCGTTCATCCAGGACATGGTGCGGCCCGACATGCTGCACGCGCGCATGCTGCGCCAGCCATCTCGTGGGGCGCACCTCGCAGCGTTCGATGGAGCGGCGGTACGGCGGGCGACGGGCGGCGAGCTGCGCGTCCTGCGGCTCGGAGATTTCGTTGCGCTGATCAGTGCGGATGAAACCACCGCGCAACGCGCTGGCGCGGCGGCGCCGTTGCATGCGCGATGGGAGAATATGCGTCAGATCGACCCCGCGCAGCAGGAGGCGGCCTGGCTCGTGGGACAGCCGAGCACCGATCGCGTGCTTGGTGATCCGCTGCCGGCCGCGTCCGGCGAGGTGTTCGAGGCGCGGTATTCTCGGCCCTATATTGCGCACGCGGCGATGGCGCCGTCCTGTGCGTTGGCGGAAGAGCGCGACGGGCATCTGACTGTCTGGACGCACTCGCAGGCGGTCTATCCGCTGCGGCATTCGCTCTCCAACGTGCTGAAACGGCCGCCTGAAACCATCAGCGTCCGCCATGCGCCGAGCGCCGGCTGCTACGGGCATAACGGCGCCGATGATGTGGCGCTGGACGCGGCGCTGATCGCGCAGCAGATCCCCGATCGTTGCATCCGTGTGCAATGGCGGCGCGAGGAGGAATTTGCCTTCGAGCCGGTCGGCACCGCCCAGGTGGTGACGATCCGCGCGGTGCTGGACGGTGCGGGCCGTCCGCGCGACTGGACCGCCGAGGTCTGGGCCGGCTCGCATGTGCAGCGCCCGGCGATGGGCGGCAATATGGTGGCGCACGAGGCATTGCCCACGCCGGCGCCGGAACCTCGCCCGGCCGACCCGCCGGAGGCGAATGGCGGCGGCGGCACGCGCAACGCCATCCCGTTGTATGACATAACGGCGAAACGGATCATCCATCACCTTGTCGGGCACACGCCGGTGCGGACCTCGGCGCTGCGTGGGCTTGGTGCGCTGCCCAATGTGTTCGCGCTGGAATGCGCGATGGATGAGCTGGCGGCTCGCGCCGGGGGGGATCCGGTGGCTTATCGTTTGTCGGTCCTGTCGAATCCGCGGGCGCGACGGGTGATCGAGACGGCGGCCGAGCGGGCCGGCTGGCCACGGCGCGGGACAGGCGGCGGCGGGCACGGCCTGGGGATTGGTTTCGCGCAGTACAAGAACCGCTCGGCTTATGCTGCCGTAGTGGTGGAGGTGGAAGTCGAGCAGGAGGTCCGGCTACGGCGCGTGTGGTGCGCCGCGGACGCCGGGCTGGTGATCAATCCCGACGGCGCCCGCAACCAGCTTGAAGGCGGGATCCTGCAGGCGGCGAGCTTCACATTGAAAGAGCAGGTGAAGCTCGGCGCGGAGGGGATCAGCTCGACTGACTGGGAGAGCTATCCGATCCTGCGCTTCAGCGAAGTGCCGGAGATTGACTGCGTGTTGATCGATGCGCCGGACCAGCCCTCGCTGGGGATGGGCGAGTGCACGATCGGGCCTACAACCGCGGCAATCGGCAATGCGGTCGCGCATGCGCTTGGCGCGCGCATCCGGGACCTGCCGCTGACGCGCGAGCGCATTGCCGCGGCGTTGTTGAGGTAGTCAGCCGCTCCAAGCCTGGCCCCATCGATCCGCGTATGCCACTTCGGCAACCGGCCGCCGCGACAGCGGTCCATACTTGTCCAAGGGAAACCCGATCGGCATCATCGCAAATGTAAATACATCGGCCGGCAGCCCGAGCAGTGACCGCACTTCGTCCTCGTACAGGATGTGGTTGGTCGTAATCAGCGTGGCCAGCCCCAGACCCCGGCACGCCAGGATGATGTTCTGGACCGCCGGATAGATGCTCGCACCGCGTATGTGGTCCTGATGCGCCAGATGCGCCTCGTAGCGCGCCTCTGTCGCCGGCGGCAGCGCTTCGCGCGGAGGCATGTCCCGTCGCCGGAGGCACGGCATCAGAATCACCGGCGCATCGCCCATGTGGTCCCAAAGATAAGCGCCGCCCTCCATCAACCTCCGATACTGATCCTCGGTCAGGTGCGCCGGTCGGCCGCGCGCCGCGTAGATCTCGCTCACCTCATCGGACGCCTTCCGGTAAATCGCCCCTAACCGCTGCCGCTGCGCGGCATCCCGCACCACGACAAATGCCCAGTTCTGCGCATTGCCGCCCGACGGCGCGCGAATCGCGGCATCCAGCACGCGGGTGATCAGCTCCTCAGGCACCGGGTCCGGCTTCAACCGCCGCAACGCCCGCGCCGAATACATCGCTTCGAACAATCCGATCTCCGCCATGCCGCCCCCCGGGCCAGGCCAGGGCTTGCGCCCCGCCGCTTACCGCCGCACCTCTATACGTCCAACACAGGACCGCAACCATGATCACCCCCGATCCCATGGTCCTCGACATGGGCCGCAAATTCGCCGCCGAACGCCTCGCCCCGCATGCCGCCGCGCGGGAAAAGGCCGCCGCCATCGAGCCCGACATCATCGCCGAGCTCGGCGAGCTCGGCATTCTCGGTGCCACCACACCCGCGGAATGGGACGGCTCCGACATCGATCCGGTCACCTACGCGCTGCTGGTCGAGGAAATAGCCGCCGGCGACGGCTCGGTCTCGACGCTGGTTTCCGTGCATAATTCGCCGACCTGCGCCGTGCTCGCCCAATACGGCAACGACGCGCAAAAGGACCGCTGGCTCCGCCCGCTCGCCACCGGCCGCCATCTCGGCTCCTTCGGCCTGACGGAACCGCAGGCTGGATCGGACGCTTCCAACCTGCGCACGCGCGCAATCAAGCGCGGCGATCGTTACGTCATCAACGGCGCCAAACAGTTTATCTCCAACGCCGCGCTGCCGGGCAGTATCGTGCTGTTCGCGGCGACAGACCCGAACGCCGGCAAGCGCGGCCTGTCCTGCTTTGTCGTGGATAAGGCAACGCAAGGCTACAACGTGCTGCGCAAGGAGGAAAAACTCGGGCAGAAGGCCTCCGACACCTGCGCCCTTGCCTTCGAGGACATGGAGGTCGCCGAAGATCAGCTTGTCGGCGCCGAGGGGGAGGGTTACCGCATCGCCCTTTCCACCCTGGAATCCGGACGTATCAGCATTGCCTCGCAAGGCATCGGCATGGCCCGCGCGGCGCTGGAGACCGCTATCGCCTATGCGCGCGACCGCACCGCCTTCGGCGCCCCGATCGTCGAGCATCAGGCCGTCGCCTTCCGCCTGGTGGAGGCCAAGACAAAACTGGAGGCCGCACGCCAGCTCACGCTATACGCGGCACAGTTGAAGGCGGCGGGAACGAACGCGCTGGAAGCTGCCTGCATGGCGAAACTGTTCGCCTCGGAGGCCGCCGAGGCGGTATGCACGGCGGCGATCCAGACGCTGGGCGGCTATGGCTATCTCGCCGATTACCCGGTGGAGCGCATCTATCGCGACGTGCGTGTGTGCCAGATTTACGAAGGCACGTCCGACGTGCAGAAGATCATTCTGCAACGCTTGCTATAGGAAGCGCGATGCAAGGCAATCCGGCCTATCTCACCGGTCTCGATCGCAACCAGGCGAACTACACGCCGCTCAATCCGGTCACCTTCCTGGAACGCGCCGCCTATGTCTATCCCGACCGCGTGTCTGTGGTGCACGGCGACTGGCGGATGACATGGCGGGAGACCTACGCGCGCTGCCGCCGGCTCGCCTCGGCGCTCGCCAGGCGCGGCATCGGGCGCAATGACACGGTGGCCGTGATGGCACCCAACGTACCGGCAATCTATGAGGCGCATTTCGGTGTGCCGATGACAGGCGCCGTGCTCAACACGCTGAATACCCGGCTGGATGCCAAAACCATTGGCTTCATGCTGCGCCACGGCGGCGCGCGCGTGCTGATCACCGACCGTGAGTTCTCCTCGACCATCGAAGCGGCGCTGGCGATGCTGGACGAGAAGCCTCTGGTGATCGACATCGACGACCCGGCCTGCGGCGATGGAAAGCTGCTGGGTGAAATCACCTACGAGACGTTCCTCGAGACCGGCGATCCGGACTTCGCCTGGCAGAACCCGCCGGACGAATGGGACGCCATCGCGCTGAATTATACCTCCGGCACCACGGGCGACCCGAAAGGTGTCGTTTATCACTATCGCGGTGCCTACCTGAACGCGGTCAGCAACATCGTCAACTGGAGCATGCCGCAGTTCCCGGTGTATCTCTGGACCTTGCCGATGTTCCACTGCAACGGCTGGTGCTTCCCGTGGTCCATCGCCGAGCGTGCCGGCACCAATGTGTGCCTTCGCCGCGTGGAGGCCCGCGCGATGTTCGACGCGATCCACACGCACAAGGTCACCCATATGTGCGGCGCGCCGATCGTCTATGCCACGCTGATCAACGCACCCGAGGAGCTGCGCGCCGAGATCGACCATAAGATGGCGGGGCAGATCGCCGCCGCGGCGCCGCCGGCCGCGGTAATCGAAGGCGCCGAGCGCATCGGCATCGACCTGACGCATGTTTACGGCCTGACCGAGACCTACGGCCCCGCGTCGGTCTGCGCCAAGCATCCCGAATGGGCCGAGATGTCGCTCGACCATCGTGCCGAACGCAACGGCCGCCAGGGCGTGCGCGTGCCCATGCAGGAGACGATGACGGTGCTCGATCCGGAGACCATGCAGCCCGTGCCGCGCGACGGCGAAGCGATGGGCGAGATCATGTTTCGCGGCAACATCACGATGAAAGGCTATCTCAGCAATCCCGCCACCACGGAGGAAAGTTTCGCCGCCGGCTGGTTCCATACAGGTGACCTCGCGGTGATACAGCCGGACGGCTACATCAAAATCCGCGACCGCTCGAAGGATATCATCATCTCGGGCGGCGAGAACATCTCCTCGCTGGAGGTCGAGGACGCACTCTACAACCACCCCGCCGTGCTGGCGGCTGCGGTGGTAGCGCAGCCGGACGAGCGCTGGGGCGAAACCCCCTGCGCCTTCATCGAGCTGAAGCCCGGCGCCACGGCGACACCGGAGGAGCTGCGCGACTACTGCCGCGCGCATCTCGCCCGCTACAAAGTGCCGAAGACCTTCCTCTTCCGCGAGCTGCCGAAAACCTCCACCGGCAAGATACAGAAATACATTCTGCGCGAACTGGCACGTTCAACCGACGCGCTGGCATAACGGCGGGTCGCAAAGCGACCCGGGTGAGGGCGCGCTAAATCGCATCCCAACCATACACATCCCGCGTCCGCTCCAGCGGCGTCAGCCCGCTGCGGATTGCCGGCAGCAGGTGCTCCGCCATCCGCTCGGGCGTCCAACCCTCGCCACGATGCATGATGCGGATGGGGCGCGGCTGGCCATAGAGATACACCTCGTTGCCGCGCGCCCCCAGGATCTGCCCCGAAATCTCCGCCGCGGCATCGGACGCCAGGAACACCGCAAGCTGCGCCACCTGGTCCGGCCGGGTTTTGGCAGCGCGCGCCTTCATCTGCTCCTCGCTCTGACCCGGCACAGTTTCGATCATACGGGAGAAAGCGTGCGGCCCGATGCAGTTGGAACGAATCTTGTAGCGCTGCATGTCCATCGCGATGTTGCGCGACAGTCCGGCGATGCCCAGCTTCGCCGCGCCGTAATTCACCTGCCCCACGCTGCCGATCAGCCCGGACGTGGAGGTCATGTGCACGAATGCTCCGCTCTCCTGCTTGCGGAAATGCGTCACCGCCGCGCGCGAGACATAGAAGGCGCCGTAGAGATGCACCTTCATCACAGCATCCCACTCTTCGGGGGACATGTAGTGGAACATGCGGTCGCGCAGGATGCCGGCATTGTTCACGACAACGTCGATGCGTCCGTAACGGTCGATCGCAGTGGCGACGATGCGCTGCGCCGAGTCCCATTCGGCCACCGAGTTGGTGTTGGGGACCGCCGCCCCCTGCCCGTTCGCACTCTCGATCTCGCGCACCACTTCCTGCGCCGGTGTCTCGTCGTGGCCTTCGCCGGTCACCGCCGCGCCGACGTCGTTCACTACCACCTTGGCGCCGTTATGCGCCATGGCCATCGCCATCGCGCGGCCGATGCCGCGCCCGGCTCCGGTGACGACGGCGACCTTTCCTTCCAGCATCTTTCCGGGCATCGACGGTTCCTCATTCCGGTTTCGGTGTCCGCACCATGCGTCGGCCGCGCCGGGCTGTCCAACGACCCGCCGCCGCGTTTCCGAACCCGAGATATGCGGCGACCGGCCCGGTCAGCTTCATTCCGTCGAGCGCATCCCGCGGCACCCATCGCGCCCCGATAATCTCGCGGTTATCGAGCCGCAATCGGGGCGCGTTCTGTAAGTGCAGTTCGAAGATGTGCACGCTGTCGCGCACACCCTCCCAGGTGCCGTCAACCGTGGTGGCGGCCTTCAAGGCGCCGGCGATGATGCCGGTTTCCTCCGCGAGCTCACGCCGCGCTGCCGCTTCCGGTGTCTCGGCCGGGCGGATGCTGCCGCCGGGGAAGTTCCATGCGGAGCGATACGACGAGCGCAACAGCAGCAACGCTGGACCGGCATAGACCGCGATCAGCGCGCCCTCATGCCGCGCCCGTGTCAGCGACCACCAGGCACAAGCCAGCGGAAACCCGATGCGATACGCGGTCCGCCAGGCGAGATTGCGCAGCGGAGATGGCGATTCGTTGCCGGACATGCAGCCGGCAGCTTGGCGCGCCTCCGCCGCCGGAGCAACACGACGTCAGCGACCGGCGGTCACCCCGGCTTCCGAGCGGCTGACGAACGTCCGCGTGGTCTCGGCCAGGTGCTCGTCGATCCAACGTGCCATCGCCTCTTCCTCGGCGAGCGACTGGCGCAGCGGGGCCACGGCCGCACTGTGGCCGGTCAGGTCCGCCAAAGTGAGCAGCGACTTGTAGGCGGCAATCTCATAATGTTCGAAGGCGAAATTGGCCAAGCTGTTCTTGATCACCTCGTCTGAAGCGGGCGTGTGCATCATCGCGGCCATATTGCCCACGAAGGACATCACTGTGTCCTTCACGGCCGAGTGGCTGGTGCCGAGCCCCCCCAGGAGCTCCTCGAGCCGCCGCGCCTGCTCCCGGGATTCGGCGATATGGCGGCGCATCCGCTCGGCCATTTCGGGATAGTTCTCCAGCCGCCCGACTTGGCGCTCCAGCAGCTCGATGGCCTGGTTCTCCACTGCATGCTGGTTGCGCAGCCCTGCTTCATAAATTTCTCGGCCCTGTTCACGTGATCCGCTCATCCTGCATTCCTCCACCGGACGGCACAGGAGCGTCCCAGGTGACAGAAAGCTGCCTCGTCACGAAACTATGAGAATAAGGGGCCGGAACACGCCGCTCAAAGCATGCGATGGAGAATGTGATGTCGGACAAAATGATCCTGCACTGGTCCCCACGCTCGCCCTATGTGCGCAAGGTAATGATCACCGCGCACGAGCTGGGGCTGGCGGACCGGCTGCAAACAGTACGCACCGTCGTCGGAGGCACCACGCCGCATCACGAGCTGATGCGGCAGAACCCGCTCGGTAAGATCCCCACGCTCGTGCTGGCGGACGGCATCGTGCTCTACAACTCGCCGGCAATTTGCGAGTACCCTGGACACGCTGCATCACGGCCCCAAGCTGTTTCCGCCTTGGCCCGAGCGGCTGGCCGCGCTGCGGCGTCTGGCGCTTGGCGATGGCATGCTGGAAATCGCGCTCGCCTGGTTCGGCGAACGGTCCCGCCCCACGGAGCGCCAGTCCAAGCCGCATATCGATCTCTGGCGCGGCAAGCTCATCGCCTGCCTCGATGCGCTCGAAACCGAGGCAGACGCGCTCGCCGCTCCGCCTTTCACTATCGGCCATGTAGCGATCGGCGTGGCGCTCGGCTATCTGGATTTTCGCTTCACCTCGATCGCCTGGCGGGAGAACCGCCCGCGCCTCGCAGCGTGGCAGGCAGCGTTCGATCAACGCGCCTCGGTAAGCATCAACCTCCCGGTGGACGATCGTTGATAGCGGGCGCAATCTTGCGCGTGCCGGCCCAGGGCCGGTCGGACTTCACCAACTCTGGGCTGGCGGGAGGCACTTCCAGTTCGGAGAACAAATCATGATCACACGACGGGCAGCACTGACAGCAAGCGCCGCCGCCGGTCTCGCCGCTGCCATGCCGCGCAGCCGGGCCGCCGATACGCAGACCGTGAAGATCGGCAACACCATGCCATACAGCGGCCCCGCTTCCTCCTACGGCAACATCGGCAAGACCGAGAGCGCGTTTTTCAAGATGGTCAACGACCAGGGCGGGGTCGACGGCCACAAAATCGATTTCATTTCCCTCGATGACGGTTATTCCCCGCCACGCACGGTCGATGACGTACGCCGCCTGCTGGAAGAAATGCATGTCGATTTCTTCTTCCAGACGCTCGGCACGCCGCCCAACTCTGCGATCGCCGAATACCTCAACCACAACAAGGTGCCGCAGCTCTTCGTCGGCTCCGGGGCCAGCAAATGGAGCGACTACAAGAAATATCCCTGGACCATGGGCTGGCAGCCGAATTACCGGACCGAGGGCCAGATCTACGCGAAATACGCGTTAAAGGAGGTAAAAGATCCGAAGATCGCGGTCCTGTATCAGAACGACGATTTCGGCAAAGATTATCCGACAGGCCTGCGCGACATCCTGGGCAATGACTGGAACAAATACGTGGCCCGGACCGCGAGCTACGAGGTCACTGATCCCACCATCAATTCGCAGATCACCGAGCTGCAGGCGTCCGGAGCCAACGTGCTGGTCGTTGCGGCTATTCCGAAATTTGCGGCCCAGGCCATCCGCAAGGTGCACGATCTCGCCTGGAAGCCGACCTTCTTCATGACCAACGTGTCGATTTCGGTGGGCGGCGTAATGACCCCGGCCGGGCCGGAAAACGGCATCGGCATCATCAGCACCGGCTATCTGAAGGACCCGACTGACCCCGCCTGGAAGGATGACGCCGGAATGAACCAGTGGCGCGGTTTTATGACGAAATACATGCCGGGCGCGGACACGAGCGACGCCGATTACGTCTTCGCCTATGGCATCAGCCTGACAATGCAGCAGGTGCTGAAGCAATGCGGCGGCGACTTCTCGCGCCCGAACGTCATGAAACAGGCGGAGAGCCTGCACGACGTGGATGTCCCGGTGCTGCTGCCCGGCATCAAGATCAGCACCAGCCCGACGGACCACCGGCCGATAAAGCAGATGCAGCTCCAGCGCTGGACCGGCAAGACCTGGGAACGCTTCGGCGGACTGATCGCCGGAGTGTAAGCCTTCGACCGTCAGGGCGCGGGGTACCGGACCCCGCGCCCTTCCACGTCACGTATCCGAGACCCGGCCGTAGAAGCGAAAATCCGCCACATTCTCTTCCGAAATACGCATTGAACGCATAAGGAGCTTCCGCCCGTGTCAGACCGCATCGTCCCGGCCGCTGGTCCGCAGGAGATCGACGTGACGCAGGCCGAAGACATCGGGGACGCGTTGATCCGCGCCCACCAGGTCGTCGCCACCATGCACGTGACCGAAACCGCCGCGGCGCCGGAAACTCCGAAAATCGCCCAGCTCAAGGAAGCTCTGGAAACCGCGATCGAGGCGATCGATACGGCGATCGCCATTCCCGACGACCCGCGGAAGGAGGCGCTCTGCTCCACGGCGGAGGCTCTGGAAGATGCACTCGATGACCTCGACGCCGGCAAAACCGACGGCATCGTGCCGGTGATCGAGCAGGCGCGGACGGTCGTTCAATCCTGACGGATCAGAAATAATGCCAGACATTCGAGGCGCGCGCCTCATCTGGCGCTCCATCGAATACCAGCCGCCCGTTGTTCATGATCACCACGCGGTCGGCGATCTTCAATGCCGCCGCCACGTTCTGCTCTACCAACACCGCCGTCACGCCGTTTGAGCGGCACACCTCCCGCACTTGTGCAAACAACCGCTCAACCAGATTGGGGGCCAACCCGATCGACGGCTCGTCCAGCATCAAGCATTGCGGCGTTCCGAGAATCGCCAGCCCCAGCGCCAGCATCTGCTGCTGTCCGCCGCTTAGACTGCCGGCGCGAGTCGCCCCGCGCTCCTCCAGCGCCGGAAACAGACGCAGCACATCGGCCGGCCCGAACATCGCCCCGGGTCCACAGTTGCGCGACGCAACCACATCGATATTCTCGGCCACGCTCAGGTCGGGAAAAATCCCCCGCCCCTCCGGCAGCAGCCGTAATCCCAGTGCGACCCGGTCTGCCACCGGCATCCGACCCAGCACACGCCCGCCGAACCGAACCTCACCCGCGCGCGCCGGCAACAAGCCCATTACCGTCTTCAACGTGGTGGTCTTGCCGGCGCCGTTGTGCCCCAACAGTGCCAGTATCCGGCCCGGCTCCAGCGCGAACGACACGTCGGCGATTACGGTCTTGGCGCCGTATCCGGCCGCCAGGGATGCAAGTTGCAGGGTCACAATGCACCGCCGAAGTAGATCTCGGCCAATGCAGGGTCGGCGATGATTCGCGCCGGCTCGCCTTGTGCCAACAGATGTCCTTGGTGCAGGAACAGCACCTCGTCGGCAATTTGCTGCACAACACGCGTATTGTGTTCGACCACGAGCAGAGTTTTGCCCTCGGACTGCAGTCGGCGCAGCAGCGTCATGATCTGCTCCAGCGCACCCGCGGAAAGGCCGGAGGCGGGTTCATCCAGCAACAGCAGTTCGGCGCCAGTCGCCAGAACGCGGGCGATGGTCAGCAGCTTCTGCTCGCCATAGGACAGGTTTCGCACGCGCTCCTTGGCCCGGTCCGCGAGCCCGACATGCGCCAGCCGCTCCTGCGCCTCGGCGCGACGGCGCGCCTGCATGCGGGCGGCGTGCAACGGAAGGAAGATCGCGCCTAGCGGCTCTTCGGCGAATTGCCCGGGAAGGCCGATCAGCACGTTGTCGAGCGCGGTTAGGTCGAGAAACAGACGCAGGTTCTGGAACGTGCGCGCAATCCCGGCTTGCACGATCGCCTGCGGGCGCAGCCCGTCGAGCGACCGGCCGCTGAACACAACATGGCCCAACTCCGGACGCAGAAAACCGGTGATAATGTTGAAGATCGTGGTCTTGCCGGCGCCGTTGGGACCAACAAGACAGGTGATACGGCCCTTTGCCACGGTGAAAGTGGTGCGGTCCAGCGCCTGCAAACCGCCGAAGCGTTTGCGCAGCTCCTGCACCTCGAGATAGGCGGTCACAGCCGCTCGCCCAGCAGTCCTTGCGGACGGAACAACGCGAAGGCGATCAGCAGCACGCCATAGACAAGCTGCCGTGTTGCCGCCGCGACCGAGGTCGGGATCGCCACCATCGCCAGCGCTTGCGGGAGTGCCAGGAGAAGGAACGGCCCGACAATGGAGCCCGCCAGCGTGCGCGCTCCGCCGACCACGATCATCGTCAACAGCAGGATCGAGGCATCGAGGTCGAAGGATGACGGATCGATAAAGCTCAGGAACGTCGCATACAGCCCCCCGGCGATGCCGCCGAACCCGCCGGCCAGCGCCGCCGCTTCCACCTTGGCGCGCAGCACGCCTTTGCCGGCAGCCGCGACCGCCAGTTCATCCTCGCGAATGGCACGCAGCAACCGCCCGAACGGCGCGCGCATAATCAGCCAGAAACAGAGGCAACCGAGCGCCGCGGCGATGCTGGTCAGCGCCAGATACTGGCTGTTGTCGGCGACGGTGACGCCGAACAGCTCGATGGGTGGAATGCCGGGCAGCCCGTTGGCTCCGCCGGTGCCTGCCGTCCAGTTGGTGAAGCCCGCGGTGGCGAGAAGCTGGATGCCGAACGAAGTCACCACGAAGTAATCGCCGGCCACGCGGAGGCTGGGGAGCGTGACCAATACATTGAGCAGGATGCAGCATAACGCGGCGATGCCTAGGGCGGGCAGGAACGGCAGCGTCCCGCTCAGCAGGAAATCGGCGACGATATACGCGCCGACGCCGAACACGGCGGCCTGCGAGACCGAGAAGATGCCGACGATGCCAACCAGCAGGTTGGTTGACAGGCCGAGCAGCACGTAAATTTCGGCGAGGATGACGTAGCTTTCGAGGAAGTCCACGTCCTTCCCTCAGGCGGCAGCGAACAGCCCGCGCGGGCGGAACAGCATGAACACCACGAAGATGAAGAACGTAATGCCGATGCTCCATTCGCCGGGGATTACCAGGAGGGATAAGTTTTGCAACGTGACAATAACAACCGACATCATAAACGCACCGGCGATGCTGCCAACACCCCCGGCGATCATCGCGATGGTTGCCGTCAACAACGGTGTGATCCCGCCATAGGGTTGCAGGCCAAGATCAAACGGCACCAGCACGCCGGGCAGGCACACCACGGCTGAGGCAATGGCAATAACATACACATACACTGATCGCGGCTCCAGCCGGGTGATCTCGGCGAGGAACGGATTGGATGCGACCGCCCGGATCCGCTTGCCCAGCGGCGTGAACCGCGCGAACAGCAGCACCGCGGCGAAGGCGCCAAGGCTGATCAGCAGCGTCACGAGCTGCGCATAGGTAAGGCGCAGCCCGCCCAGAGACACCACACGCCCGGCCCAGGTGGACGGGAATTGCAGGATATCGGGCGAATAGACCGCGGCGATCAGGTTCTGGATCACCGCCAGTGCCCCCAGCGAGGCGATCAGCACGATCAGGTGCGTCGCCCCTCGCCGCTCCAGTCGCGCGTACAGCTGCGACTGAATGAGCGCGCCGACGGCGGTACAGGCCAGCATTGCCAGCAGCAGGGCCGGCAGGTCGGATACGCCGTGCGTCACCAGCGTCCAGGCCAGGTATCCGCCCAATGTATAGATGCCCGCATGTGCCACATGGAAGATGCGCGTCGTCGCATAAACAAGGGCAAAGCTGATCGCGACGACGCCGAGCGCGCAGCCGGTGATAATGCCGTTCACCAGGAGCTGCAGCAGCAGCATCAGTGCAAGTTCACCCCGTCTGAGAGAGGCCCTACTGGGCGGTGGCGGTAGTGAGCGTGACGTCCTTGCCGTCGCGCATTTCATTGATGGCGATCGGCACGGTCGCAGTATTGGAGTTGAACACCATCGGGATCAGCGTGTGGAAGGTTTTGATCTGGAACAGCGCGGCGCGGAGGTTTTCGCCGGTAACAGGCTTCTTCTCCGCCAGGACCTTGTCCAGCACCGTCAGGACAATCTGCGCGGCGTTGTAGTACTGCCGGGCGAAGAAATCCATATCCGCGTTATATTTTTGATGGAACGCCGCCATCAGCTCAGGCGGCGCATTGATCTGCACCTGCGTGTGGATCAGCCCGGTGGAATTGGGATCGGCGATCGCTGCCGGGTCGGCGGCGAAAGTGCTGCCGGCCACCAGCCAGTGCTGATTTATCTGGTGCAGTTGATCGACCAGCGACACCATGCCGGCGGTGATCACGATATACAGCACATCCGGATTGGTAGCGGCTAGTTTGAGCAGCGCCGGACGGTAATCGGTCTGGCCGAACTGTGTGGGCTCCTGCCCGGTGATCTTGCCGCCGGCTTTTTGATACTGGGCGAGGAAATCATCGCGACCACCGATACCGGCGGCATCGTTCTCATACAATACGGCGGCGGTCTTCTTGGCATGGTCCATCAGGTAGCGGACCATCACGGAGACCTCGTCGGCGGTACTGGGCAGCGTGTTCACCAGATAGGGCGAGGCGGTGCCGAGTTTGTCGGACTGCGCGCCGGCATTGATCATCAGCACCTTCTTGCGCGTGGCCAGCGGCGCCATTGCCAGCGACGGACCCGAATAGCCGGTGAAGATCATCGGCACATGCTGCAGATCGACCAGTTTGTTGAAGCTCAGGATGGACTGGTCGGGCTTGGCCTGGTTGTCCTCGAACTGCACGGCAATCGTGTTGCCCTGCACGCCGCCCTTGGCATTGGCCGCGTCTATGGCGAACTGGATCCCGCGCATCTCCTGGTTGCCCACGACCGCGCCGGGTCCCGTGAGCGGGACGATGGCGCCGAGCCGGATCGTTTCGGCACGCGCCGCGGTCGCGCCGACCAGCAACGCAGCCATGACCGCAATCCGCAGGCGTGCCGTGCGAACCATGCTCTTCCTCCCGTTTCGGGGCGTTTCGTAGGGCTGGCCGTTCCGTGCGGTCAAGGCCGCCCGGTTGCGAGCACGGCGGCCCGGTTGTAGCATCCCGCGTGATAAAAGGAGCCGTCCGAGTATGAAAGTGCCGCGCATCGGCGCGATCGATTGCGACATCCATCCCGCCGTGCCGAGCATGCGCGCGTTGCTGCCGTATCTCGATGACCATTGGCGCGAGCAGGTGACGGTACGCGGCATCGACGGGCTCGATCCATCCAGCTTTCCGCCGAACATTGCGGCCAATGGGCGGCCCGACTGGCGCGCCGACGGCGCCAAACCCGGCACCAGTCTCGATTTGTTGCGGACCCAGGCGCTCGATGGGTTCGGCACCAGACTGGCGATCTGCAATTGCCTGTATGGCGCGGCCGGCACTTACAATGTTGATTTCGCTGCCGCACTGTCGCGCGCGGTCAATGATTGGCTGGCGGCGGAATGGCTCGATCGCGAACCGCGGCTGCGCGCATCCATCGTGATCCCGATCCAGGACCCCGAACTCGCGGTGGCGGAGATCGAGCGCCGCGCCGCCGACCGGCGCTTCGTGCAGATCCTAGTCCCCGCAGCCGGCGAAATGCCGCTGGGCCGCCGCTTCTTCTGGCCGATCCATGCCGCGGCGGAGAAACACCGGCTGCCGCTGTGCATCCACGCCGGCAGCACCTTCCGCCACGCCACCACATCCAATGGCTGGCCGTCCTACTACCTGGAAGACACGGTGGTGATGGCGCACGCCTTCCAAGCGCAACTGCTGAGCCTCGTTGCCGAGGGCGTATTCACCAAGTTCCCCGGCCTGACCGTCGTGCTGGCCGAATCCGGCTTCACATGGCTGCCGCAGTTCATGTGGCGCCAGGTGAAAACATGGCGGGCGATGCGCGCGGAAATCCCCTGGGTCGATCGCTCGCCCGCCGAGATCATCCGCGAGAACGTGCGGGTCACGCTGCAGCCGACCGATGCGCCGCCGGAGCCGGACCAGCTCGCGCAGGTGATCGACATGATCGGCACCGACCGCTTCCTGTTGTTCTCCACCGACTATCCGCACTTGCAGTTCGACGGCGAGGACGCGTTGCCTACGGGCCTGCCGGCTGCGCTGGTGCGCAAGCTGCTGGTGGATAATCCGCTCGAAACCTATCCCCGCCTGAAGGAGGCCGCATGAGCCAGAGCCTGCTCGAACGCCCGGCTGCGGAGGACACGCGGCTGGCGATCATCGATTGCGACGTTCATCACGCGATGCGCTCGCCCAAGGACTTGAATCCGTACCTGTCGCAACGGTGGCGCGACCATCTTGCCACCTACGGGTCGCGACGGCCGGTGCCGTTCGTCAGTGCCTCGCCCTATTTCAAGTCGGCACCGGCGCTGTCGCGCAAGGACACCTGGCCGCCGAATGGCGGACCGCCGGGATCCGACCTGTCGTTCCTGCAGGAACAATTGCTCGACCGCTACGGCATCGAGTACGCCATGCTGCACCTGCTGTCGCCGAGTGCGATGGACCAGCGCAACCAGGAATTCGGCGCCGCGCTGTGCCGCGCCATTAACCAGTGGCAACAGGCAGAGTGGACGCGAAAGGACAAGCGGGTGAAGGCCGCGATCGTGGTGCCGGGCGAGGACGCGGCCGCGGCAGTGGCGGAGATCGAGCACTGGGCCGGCAACCGCGACTTCGTGCAGGTTTCATTGGTGACGCACACGATCGAGCCGCTGGGCCGGCGGCGCTATTGGCCGATCTACGAGGCCGCCGCCGCGCACAACCTGCCGGTCGGGCTGCATACGTCCGGTAATAATGGCCATGCGGTCACGCCGACCGGCTGGTCCTCCTATTACGCCGAGGAGCACCATGAAGTGGCGATCAGCCAACAGGCGCTGGTGACGTCGCTGGTGTGCGAGGGGGTGCTGGCGCGCCTGCCGTCGCTGCGCGTTGTAATTGTTGAATCCGGCCTCGCCTGGGTGGCACCGCTGTGCTGGCGGCTCGACCAGCATTGGAAGCGGATGCGCGACGAGGTGCCGCATCTGAGCGAGCCGCCGTCGCACTATATCAAGCGGCAGATGTGGTTCACAACGCAGCCGATGGACGAGCCGGAGCGGCCAGAGCACCTGTATAGGACACTGGACTGGATCGGCTGGGATCGCATCCTGTTCGCGACCGATTACCCGCACTGGGATTTCGACGATCCGGAAACCGCGGTGAAAGTGAAGCTGACCGAGGCGCAGCGGCAGATGGTGTTCCGCGACAATGCGCGCGCCGCCTACAATCTTTGACCTGGCAAGGCAGACGTAAACGTATGAGCAAGCACGTTGTGGCGACGGTGCGGGAGATCCCGCCCGGCAACCGGAAGCTCGTGACCGTCCGCGGCCGGCCGATCGCCGTATTCAACATCAAGGGCGAGTTTTACGGCTTGCTGAACCGCTGCCCGCACCAGGGCGGCCCGATGTGCGAAGGCGTGCTGACCGGCCTGATCGAGTCGGACGAACCGGGCACCTACCAGTACTCCCGGGCCGGCGAAATCCTGCGCTGTCCCTGGCACGGCTGGGAGTTCGACGTGAAAACCGGCCAATCCTACTGTGACCCGGAGAAGATCACGGTGCGCAATTACCCGATGGAGGTGGCGTCAGGACAGCGCGTTGTGCAAGGCCCTTACGTGGCGGAGAAGATCCCGGTGACGGTGGAGGAGGAGTACGTAGTGGTCGAGGTGTAGCCGGAGCCGAGGGCCTCGCCCGATATTGACCGTTCAATCCTGTCACATCGCCGGGAACAGTACGACGGCAATTGCCTGATCTACACCCCGCCCCACACCTCCTGCGCCACTTCCACGCACAGCCTCAACTTCGCCCATTGCTGCTCTTCGCTGAGCAGATTGCCTTCCTCGGTGGAGGCAAAGCCGCATTGCGGGCTCAACGCGAGTTGTTCCAGCGGCAAATACTTCGCCGCCGCCTCGATCCGCCGCTTCAGCTCGTCCTTGCTTTCCAGCTCGCCCGTCTTGCTGGTCACCAAACCCAGCACGACCATCTTCTGCCCGCGCGGCACAAAGCGCAGCGGCTCGAACCCGCCGGCACGATCCGAATCGTATTCCATGAAATAAGCATCGGCGCTGATGCGGTTGAACAGCACCTCGGCCACCGGCTCATAGCCGCCCGACGCGACCCAGGTGGAGCGGAAATTGCCGCGACAGAGATGCATGCTGACCGTCATGTCCGCCGGCCGGCCTTCGATCGCCCGGTTGATCAGGTCGGCATAAATCCCCAGCAACCCCTCCACATGCTCCCCGCGCGCCTTCAGTCCGGCGATCTGCTCGGGGTCGCACAGATAGGCGATATACACCTCGTCGAGCTGTAGATACCGGCAGCCCGCTGCGGCGAACGCCTGCACCGCGTCATGATACGCCTCACCGAGGTCGGCGAAGAACGCCTCCAGCTCGGGGTACGCCTTGCGGTCGATCGCACCGCGCCCGCCCCGAAAATGCACCACCGAGGGCGAGGGGATCGTCTGCTTCGGCAGCGCCGAATGCACATGCCCGGCCAGGAAGCGGTAATCATCCACCATCACCGGGCGCAACCAGCGGATCGGACCGGTCACCCGCAGCGCGTGCGACAGCACCGCACCCTTGAACTGGATCTTCTGCTCCGGCTCGTAGATCTCCACCCCTTCGAGGCCCGACACAAAATCGTAATGCCAGTAGGCGCGACGGTACTCACCGTCGGTCGCGGCGCGCAGCCCGGTCGCCTCCTGCCGGGCGATCGCATCGGCAATGCACGCATCCTCGAGCTCCCGCAACGCGTCCGCCGGCAGCGTGCCCGCTTTTCGGGCCGCTCGCGCTTCGGCTAGGCGGCGCGGACGCAGCAGACTGCCCACATGATCGGCGCGGAAGGGCGGGCGGGAGCGCGGGGCCATCGCAAACCTCCTGTCGAGAAGAGCGTCCGGACCATAGCTCAAAATCTCCGGCGGGCATGCCGGTGCATGGACCGGAGCGCTGTGAGCGACTATCACCGCCGGCCATGTCGCTTCAGAGCGTGCTCGTCACCGTGGCCGACACCTGTCGCCGCCACGCTGTTCTTGTCGTTGCGCTGGGTGCGCTGGCGGCGGCACTCGCGTTGGCTTTCGCCGCCTTCCACCTGGGCGTCAGCACCGACACCTCCCAGATGTTCTCGCCGCATCTGCAATGGCGCCGCAGCGCCGTCGAGCTTGCGCACGACTTTCCCCAATACGACAATTTGCTGGTGGTCGCGGTCAGCGGCAACGAACCCGAGGCGGCGGACGCCACGGCGGCCGCGCTTGCCGCCAAGCTCGCACAGGACCGCGCCGTCATCCAGGATGTGAACCGCCCGGACGCCTCGCCCTTCTTCCGCAAGGAAGGGCTGCTGTTCCTGGATCAGCAGCAGCTCACCAAGCTGATGAACCAGACGATTGCCGCCCAGCCTTTCCTGGGCCAGCTCGTCGCCGATCCGTCCGCGCGTGGGCTGTTTTCCGCGCTCGCCCTACTGGGCATGGGCGTCACCAAGGGGGGCGTCGATCTCACGCCCTATGCACCGGCGCTGCGCGGCTTCCACACGGCTATGGCGGATGCGCTGGCCGGCCATCCCAAGCCGCTGTCCTGGCAGACGTTGCTCGGCGGCGGCCTGGGCGATCTCGCCGGCCAGTACCGGCTTCGTGCTGGTGCATCCGAAACTCAATTACGGGTCCCTGCAACCGGGCGGCGCCGCCACCGACGCCATACGCGCCGCTGCGGCGAGCCTGCCGGAGGTACAGTCCGGCCAGGCGCAGGTCGCGATCACCGGCTCGGTGGCGCTGGCCGACGAGCAGTTCGCCACCGTAGCCGAGGGCGTCGCGGTCGGGCTGGTGGCGAGCGTCGTGCTGATCACCCTCTGGCTGTATTTCGCGGTGAAGACCTGGCGGCTGATCGTGCCGATCCTACTGACTTTGCTGCTTGGCCTATCGGTGACGCTGTTCTTCGCCGCCGCCGCGGTCGGGACGCTGAACCTGATTTCGGTCGGCTTCGGTATCCTGTTCGTCGGCATTGCGGTGGATTTTGCCATCCAGTTCTCGGTCCGTTTCCGCGAGCGCCATTTCGAGTTTCCTGCGCCCGACGAAGCAATCCGCCAGACGGCCGCTCGCACTGGCTTGCAGATCCTGGTGGCGGCGGTGGCGACGGCGGCCGGGTTCCTGGCTTTCGTGCCGACTGATTTCCTCGGTGTCGCGGAACTCGGGCTGATCGCCGGCGTCGGGATGCTGATCGCGTTCGCCTGCACCCTGACCTTCCTGCCGGCGGCGATCACGCTGTTTCGGCCGCCCGGCGAAAAGGGACTGGTGGGATTCGCCTGGGCGCGGCCGCTCGATCCGCTGGTGGCAAGCTGGCGCAAGCCCGTCCTGCTGTTCTTTGTCGGCGTCGCGGTTGCCGCGCTGATGCTGTCGCCGCGCCTCGCCTTCGACGCCAATCCGCTGGACACCAACAACCAGCACACCGAGGCGATGCGGACCCTGAAGAAGCTGATCGATTCGCCGATCACCAACCCGTTCACGATCGACATCCTGGCGCCGAACACGCAGGCGGCGGCCACGCTTGCCAAGAAAATCCAGCCGCTCTCCACGGTGGAGAGCGTGCGCACGATTGAAAGCTTCGTGCCCGCTGATCAGCAGCAGAAGCTCGCCATCATCCAGGATGCGCAGTCGATCCTGGAGCCGACGCTGACCGCGCCCGCCAGCGCCGCGCCGGTGACGTCCGGCCAGATCAAGCTGGCCGCCAAAACCGCGCTCGAGCAGATCGACCCGGCCCTGCCTAAGCTCAAACCGGATGATCCGCTGCGGCCGATCGCCGAGGACCTGCGCAAGATCGAAACCGCGCCGGATGCCACCGTGATGGCGCTGAACGCGTCGCTGACGCAGTTCCTGCCGCAGGAGCTCAGCCAACTCGATGATTCGCTGAATGCGGAACCGGTGACGCTCGCCAGCGTGCCGCCCGACCTGAAGCGGGAATGGATGCTGCCGGACGGCCGATCGCGCGTGGAGGTGTTGCCGAAACTCTCCGGCGGCGGTGTGAGCAAGCAATTGGCTGCCTTCGTCACGCAGGTGACGGCGGTGGCGCCGGATGCCGGCGGACCGGCGGTAACCATCGAGGCGACCAGCACGACTATCGTGGACGCCTTCCGCTCGGCCGCGATCTCGGCGCTCGCGGCGATCACCGTGATCCTGTTCATCGCGTTGCGCCGGGTACGCGACGTTGCTTTGGTCCTGGCGCCGCTGCTGCTGTCGGTGCTGATGACCTTGCTGGTCATCGTGCTGGTGCCGATGCCGCTGAATTACGCCAACATCATCGCCCTGCCGCTGCTGCTGGGTGTCGGCGTGTCGTTCAACATCTACTTCGTGATGAACTGGCGGGCGGGGCGGCGAGCACTGTTGGGCTCGGCCACCGCGCGGGCGATCGTGTTCTCCGCCCTGACGACGAGCACCGCGTTCGGCTCGCTCGCGCTGTCGCACCATCCGGGCACGGCGAGCATGGGCACGCTGCTGCTGATCAGCCTGGGCTGCACGCTGCTGGCCACGCTGGTGTTCATCCCGGCGCTGCTGTCGAGCATCCGGCCAACCGCGCGTTAACGCTGCCGGCGCATGGTGGCGGGATGCGAGGCGTCATTCTGTGGCTGCTCGTGGCGACGGCGCCGGCCGCTGCACAGCCAGCGGATTGCAATGTGAGCGGTCCGCCCGGCGGCACGATGCCGCTGTCGATCGACCTTGCCGGACATCCCGGCGTGCCGAGCACGCTGACCGGCCAAGTCGGGATCGGGGTTCCGGTCGCGTCGGGAGGTGGGATGACCTGCACCGACGCACCGCCTCCGCCGCGCGACGTGCTGCGCGGGGCGCCGTCCGACGATCTGTTGCTGGGCCCGGCGGTTACCGGGCCGGTCGAGTTTGCCGAGCCCCCAGACGTGGATCCGGGATCGATGCGCCGTTGAGGTGTAATTTCGGGGGTTGAGCTACCGCACGACGGGGCGCACCGGGCCGACCGAGCCGCCAAGCCGGGCATCGAAGTTCTTCGGTTCCGGGAACGGGCGAATGACTGGAGACGACGACGGCGCCCACATGCCGGTGGCCCCTGCAACGACGATCATTGTGCCGCTCCACGTTCCTGCTTGACTCACACATATCTCAACGGTTATACGTCTATCAATAGCCAACAGGTTATTGATCCAGGATGCCGAGCCCTCACGATCTGCTGTTCAGAACGCTCGCCGATCCGACTCGGCGGGCTATCTTCGAGCGATTGTGCCGCGAAGGAGAGCAGACGGTGGGGGCCCTGACTGCTCGGGCCGGGGTCTCGCAACCGGCCGTGTCAAAGCATCTCGGGGTCCTGAAGCAGGCCGGGTTGGTGCGTGACCGCCATGAAGGACGCCAGACGCACTATAGCGCGCAGCGCGGCGCCTTGGCCCCGCTGATCGACTGGACAAGCCAAATGGCCGGCTTCTGGCAAAGCCGGTTCGACCAACTCGAGGATCTACTCAAAAGGATGGACCAATGAGCAAACCCGGGACCGAAACACTTTCCGTCGTTGTCGAACGGGAGGTGCCTTTTCCGCCGGAAAAGATCTGGCGCGTGCTCACACAACCACACTTGATCGAGGAGTGGCTCATGAAGAACGACTTCAAGCCCGTCGTTGACCACCGTTTCAGCCTTCGGGCGGACTGGGGCGCTGTTGACTGTCAGGTCCTGGCAGTCGAGCCGAACAAGACGCTGTCTTACACGTGGGCGGCCTATGGTCTCGAGAGTGTCGTCATTTGGACGCTCACCCCTACGAGCACGGGGACCAACCTGCGCATGGAGCAGTCGGGCTTCCGAAGGGATCAACAGCAGGCCTATCAGGGCGCCAAGTACGGCTGGCAGAAATTCTTTGCGAACCTGGAGCAGGTCTTGGCTCGGATAGACTGAAGTCAGCCGTCAAAGTTCAAAGCTTTTTGTTGGAGAGCATGATGCACGCTTTTCCGACGTGTCGGCCTCGAGCGAACACGCTCTGGGCCGCGGAAGGGCGACCTCCGTGATCTCATAACGGCGGCTCCTTCGGCGAGGATTGGCCGTGAGCAAAACGGCTGCTTCGGAGTAACGAAGTGTGGGTGGCAGCCGTTCGCGCTCTCGACCTCCTGTATTGCACCTTGATAACCGGCTCTATGAGCGGTTCAATATTCGTCGTGCAGCCGCACCCAGCTCATGGTGCCGGCACTCTCATTGCGGCCCTTCGGGACAAGATCGAGCCAGTTGAGTGCGCCCATCAGCAGCTCGGCGCCGCGATGATAGGTCGAATAGCTGTGGAAGATGGCGCCGCCATTATCCGTCACGAAGATGCTCGTGCCGAACATGTCCTGGCTGTCGCGGATCACCGTGCCGTAATTGTAGATCGCGCGGCCGGCCGCGATGTCCTCGGGCGTGAACGACACGCCGAAATCGAAGTTGAAGTCGCTGCCGTGCGAGGAGACCCAGGGGAATGTCCAGCCCATCCGGTGCTTGACCTCCTCGATCCGCCGGAGCGGCACGCGCGAGACCGCGGCGAACGACAGGTCGGCATGCTCGAAATGCTGCCGCGCCGCGTCGATATGATCGGCGATGAACGAGCAGCCGCGGCAGACATGGTCCGAACCCGGCGTCAGCATGAAATGATAGATGGCGAGCTGGCTGCGGCCGCGGAACAGGTTGCCGAGCGTGCATTCGCCCTCGGGCCCTTCGAAGACATAGGGCTTCTCGATCCTGACCCAGGGCAACTGCCGGCGCTCGGCGCGGAGCGCGTCGAGTTGGTGGGTCATGGCGCGCTCCTTGGCGAGAAGCGCCTTGCGGGCGCCGATCCACTCTTCGCGCGAAACAATCGCATGCTTCATGATCAGTCTCCTTTGGTTGTCGGTTAGTTCTGTGCGCACGGGCGGCCGGAAACGAGCTTCAGCCAGGGCGACAGATGGAAGAGGCTCATCAGCAGATACATCACGGTCATGCCGTCGATCGGCAGGATGCTCGAGGAGCAGAGCGCAATCGCGGGCGCATTGTTCGCCGCAATCCACGCCATGAGCCCGAAGGTCGGCGAGGCCGCGAGGGCGAGCCAGCCGGCCGCGCCGCGCGCCGGCCAGGCCGTTGCGCTTCGCTTGTTTGCTGCTGAGGACATTGTCATTTTCCGGTTCCCCGATCGATTGTCGCCGTTCCCGGCCATTGCAGGATCGAGTGGGGATGTAAGGCGAGGCGGAAGCCGGGTGAGAGTGACAAGTGTGACGGGATTTCGATGGACTCGCTGATCACGGCTGCGGCCCGCGCGCTTGCGGCGGGCGATCCGCTGGCGGCGCTGAAGCGGGTCGCGCTGCGCGACGATCCACCAGCGCTCGCGCTGCGCGGCATCGCGATGGCGCAGCTCGGCGACCTTACGCGCGCCAAGGAATTGTTGCGGAGCGCCGGGCGAGCCTTCGGCCCGAATGAGGCAACAGCCCGTGCACGGTGCATCCTCGCCGAAGCCGAGATCGCGCTCGTCTCGCGCGATCTGAGCGGGCCCATGCTGACGCTCGGCACGGCACGCGCGGCGCTCGAAGCGCATGGCGATCGGGCGAACGCCGCGCATGCCGGCTATCTCGAGGCCCGGCGGCTTCTCCTGATCGGGCGTCTCGACGAATCCGAGCGGACGCTCGACGCACTCGATCTCGACGCGCTGCCGCCGGCATCGCGGACCGGATATTGGCTGGTTGCCGCCGGCGTAGCGATGCGGCGCATTCGGGCAGCGTCGGCACGCGCCGCGCTCGATCGGGCGAGGCACGCCGCGCGCGAGACGGGGATCCCTGCGCTCGCCGCCGAGGTTGACCGGGCGTCACGCGCACTCGATGCACCTGCGGCTGGCCTGATCGCGCGCAATGGGAAACGGCTGCTCCGGCTCGCTGAAGTCGAGGCGCTGATCGCCTCGGACGCGCTCTTGGTCGATGCTTGTCGCAATGTCGTGCGCGCCGGGCCGATGGTGGTTCCGCTTGCCGGTCGTCCGGCGCTGTTCGCGCTCGCCCGCGCACTCGCCGAGGCGTGGCCCGAAGACGTATCGCGTGAAACGTTGATCGCGCGCGCCTTCCGGGGGCGCGATGCAGATGAATCGCATCGCGCGCGGCTGCGCGTGGAGATCGGGCGGCTACGCGAGACACTCAGGCCGCTGGCCGCGTTGAACGCGACGAACCGGGGCTTCTTGCTGAAACCGCACCGGGCGCAAACGGTCGCCATGCTCGCGCCGCCCAGTGAGGGAGACCATGCCGAGGTGCTGGCCCTGCTTGCGGATGGCGAGGCGTGGTCGAGTTCGGCGCTCGCGCTGGCGCTCGGTGTCAGCCCCCGCACCGTCCAGCGCGCGCTCGAAGCACTGGCGGAAGCTGGCAAGGTTAAATCCTTCGGTTGCGGTCGGGCTTGCCGCTGGATGGCGCCGAACGTGCCGGGTTTCCCGACAAGCTTGTTACTCCCGGCCCCGCTGACGCGCGGGTAGAACGAGGACATGAAACACACACGCGCCGAAATCCTTCGCGAATATGGACCTTTCCCCGAAGTCGATGGCGTGCACGGGGTCAGCTTTGACGGGCAGCGAGTATGGTTCGCCTCCGGCGACAGGCTGAACGCCCTCGATCCTGAAAGCGGGGAAATCGTCGGGGCGCTTGATGTCGCCGCGCATGCGGGAACGGCGTTCAACGGAAAGCACTTGTTCCAGATCGCCGAGGCCGTGATACGCAAGATCGATCCCAAAACCGGGGCGGTGCTCAGCACAATTCCGGCGCCCGGCAATGGCGGGGATTCGGGGCTCGCCTGGGCTGAAGGGACGCTCTGGGTCGGCCAGAACCATGATCGCAAGATCCATCAGGTCGATCCGGAAACCGGTGCCGTACTCCGCACCATCGAATCCGATCGCTTCGTCACCGGTGTCACCTGGGTCGATGGCGAGCTCTGGCACGCCACCTGGCAGGACGAGGCGAGCGATGTCCGGCGCATCGATCCCGAGACTGGAGAGGTGCTCGAGCGCCTTGAAATGCCGGCCGCAACCGGTGTCTCGGGACTTGAATCGGATCGACGCGACCGATTTTTCTGTGGCGGCGGAAGCAGCGGAAAGGTGAGAGCCATCCGCCGACCAAGAAGCGTCGATGCGGTCTCTTGAATGACTGTGTGCCGAGCACTCGCAACGCGTGTTGGGACGGCCGGAACAAAGAACACCGAGGCCACGGAGGGTCAGTGTGTCGGAGGCAGTTCTGAGCTCCGGATTGGCCGATAGCGGACATCGATCTCGTCCGGTGGATCAAGTTTAGCGAGGTTCTGTCCTGTGCCCACGCCGTCGCCAACACAATGTTGCGCCGCCTCGATCTCCGCAGCACACGTGGCAGAGCGATCTTCAGCGACAGGAAATCAGGGAACAGGTCCTTCTCCGGCACGACATCCGGGATGAGGTGGAGCGCCTCCAGTATATCGAGTTGCGCCACGGGCAACCCGACCATCAGCATGCGCAGGCCTGCGGACTTCAGGTCCACCAAGGCATCCTGCAGCGCATAGGCGCCGGACTGGTCCATGTAGCCGACCCGATCCATTCGCAGCACCAGCAATTTGCCGGACCGCGCACCAGGCGCGATCTCGGTGAAGCCGCGCGCAAAGCCGAAGAACAACGGGCCCTCGACATGCTTGACCAGAAGACGGTCGCGATCCACCGCGGCAAGGTCGCGCTCATCGGCCCAGGGCTCGTCCGCCAAGGGGCTGATGGTGGTCTGCTGCTCGGAGATGTCAGCGATTTTCTTCATGAAAATGAAGGCGGCAATGATCATGCCAATCGCGACGGCCGTGATCACTCCGGAGAATACCGTCAGGAGCAGAACCAGGATCATCACCCCGGCGTCCGCGCGCGGCACCTTCGCGATGTGACCAAAGCCACGAAGATCGATGCAGCTCACGCCAGCCGCAACCAGGATGCCCGACAGGACCGCGTTCGGAATCAGTCCCACCGTCTCGGAGAGGCCAAGCAGAACCGCGAGCAGGAACAGCCCGTGGATAACTCCTGACAGGCGTGTCCTGCCGCCGGCCTTGATGTTCACGATCGTACGGATGTTGGCGGCGGCTCCGGGCAGCCCTCCGATGAGCGCGGCCGCCATGTTGCCGATGCCCTGGCCGATGAGCTCGCGGTTGCTGTTGTGATGGGTCTTGGTGAGGTTATCGGCCAGGAGCGCGCCAAGCAGCGAATCGACGGTACCGAGCAACGCGAGCTCTGCCGCGGCTGTCAGCACGAACCCGGCATTCGCGATGTCAAGCCTGGGCATGACGATGGCCGGCAGCCCGGACGGGATGGCGCCGACCCGCCGTGCATCCACGCCGAACAGGAGCGAGACCGCCGTCACCGCCACCAGGGCGACCAGCGAGGACGGGACCACCCGGATGATACGCGGCAGGAGGTATATGATCGCAAGCGTTGCCGCAGCGAGCAGCGCGACGGGCCAGGCGAACCCGGTGGGCAACAGGTGCAGCCGGGCGATGATCGCAGCAGGGTCCGAGGAAGGCTGCGCGATGCCCACCATCGGGAAAATTTGTTGAATGATGATGATGACGCCGATGCCGCTCATGAATCCGGAGATCACCGGATAGGGCACGTAGCGGATGAAGCTGCCGAGACGCAGCAGGCCGAACACCACCTGGAGTACGCCGGTCAGCAGAAAGACGGCAACGACGAGCCCGAGATTAACCTCGCCGTCGGGCCGCAAGCTTGCAGCGACGACGCCGGCGGAGACGAGCGTCATTGGGGTGGTAGGGCCGGACACCAGCACGGACGCACCGCCAAGGAGCGAGGCAAGTATGCCGAGCGCGATCGCGCCGTAAACTCCGGCTTCCGGGCCAAGACCGGAGAGAACGCCCAGTCCGAGGCAGAGCGGCAGAGCGGCGACGCCAGCGGAAATGCCGCCGAACAGGTCACCCCGGCTGGGAACAAGTCCGGATTTCATGATGACCAGTCCAGCTCCAGGTCCTGCGCGTGCGCGTCAACGGTCCGGCGTGTAAGGCAGAGCCGATTTGTGCACGCAGAGCCGCAACCGGCCGTCCGCGCAGCGGCGGAAGACAAAGGTCTTATCGACCATTGTTTGCTCGCCCGCTGCACTGACCAGGTAAACATTCCCCATGGTGATGGCGAGTTCGCCATGAACTTGGATACCGTTCTCGGCGGCGTTATTGTCGTACCAGACCTCGACCCAGTGCTTCAGCGCGAACCCGGTATCCTCCGGAAAGTTGGGATCGCCGGCAACGAAGTAGGACAACGCACCCCGCTTGGTGCTGCGGAAGGCATTCCGGCCATAGGCGAGCGTTGGCTTGAAGAATACCGTGCCGTCCGCGTAGTCATAAAGGTCGTCGATGATGGCGCTGGCGACGGCACGAAAGTCGCCGCCCTCGGCGTGCACGGCACCGATCCGTATCAGCGCCTCGCACCAAGCCTGCTGAGCGGCGTTCACTTCGTCTTCGGTGATCGGAGCCATATGCTGTTCCAATGGTGCGCTGGCGCGAGCAGCTCAGCGGCTGCGCTTCTGCCGTGCCTCCGCCAGCAGGCACAGAATCTCGAACAGGATCGACGCGCCGTTGAACGCGGTGATGCTGCCGATATCGAAAGGCGGCGACACCTCGACCAGGTCGCCGCCGACGAAATCGATGCCGCGCAACCCCCGCAGCAAGCGCAGTGCTTCCAGGGCGGTGATGCCGCCGGCCTCCGGTGTGCCGGTGCCCGGCGCCTGCGACGGGTCGAGGCTGTCGATGTCATACGAGAGATAGACAGGCCCCTCGCCGGCGATGCGCCGCGCCTCCTCGGCGGCGAACCGCCAGCCCTTGTCGTGGAACTCGTCCATCGGCAGCACTCGCATGCCGCTGCGCAGGCTGAAGCCCCACATGTCGGGATCGTTGCTGGTGCCGCGGATGCCGATCTGGATCACCCTTCGGGAATCCAGCAACCCCTCCTCGGCGGCACGGCGGAAGGGCGCGCCGTGGTGGAAGCGCGAGCCGAGATAGTCGTCGCCGGTGTCGCAATGGGCGTCGATATGGATCATGCCGACCGGGCGCTCCGCCGCGACCGCGCGCAGGATGGGCAAGCTGATGGCGTGATCGCCGCCGACCGAAAGCGGCGTCACGCCCGCCGACACCACGGTGCGGTAGAACGCCGCGATTTCCTCGAGCGCGCCTTCCAGCGCGTAGGGACGCTCGATCCAGCAATCGCCCAGGTCGCGGACCCGCGCGGCGGCGAAGGGCTGCACGCCGGTCGCGGTGTTGATCCGCCGCAGCAGGGATGACTGGTCGCGCACGGCGCGCGGGCCGTGGCGCGTGCCGGTGCGGTTGGTCACGCCGCCATCGAAGGGCACGCCGATGATGCCGATATCCGCCTCATCCGGCGCCTCGGTGTGCGGTGTGCGGAAGAACGTGGCGATGCCGGCATAGCGCGGACGCGCCTGCGGGTCCGTCATCTCGGTGTAGGTCTGCGGCTGTTTGATCACGGGCTCCCCCCTTGAGGTCGCGGTGGCGCGTGATAGAGCCGGGGCGCGGCGCTGGGAAGCGAGGGGTGGTTCGCCCGGGCCGTTCGGTCCATCCTGCAATGGATTTGCTACCCATCCGGGAGGAGCTTCAGTGGTAACCGCCGGCGCTCTCTTCAGCCTGGCAGAGCTTGAGGAAGCGGCCGCGCTCGTGCACCGCACCGTGCCGCCAACACCGCAATATGCCTGGCCGCGGCTCGCCCGCCATGTCGGCTGCCCGGTCTGGGTGAAGCACGAGAACCACACGCCGACCGGCGCCTTCAAGGTGCGCGGCGGCATCACTTACATGGACGCGCTGCGCCACTCGGGAAAGCCGATCGCCGGGGTGATCACCGCGACGCGCGGCAATCACGGCCAGTCGGTTGCGTTATCGGCCGCGCACGCGGGCATATCGGCAACGATCTACGTGCCGCACGGCAACGCCGCGGACCAGAACGACGCCATGCGCGCGTTCGGGGCCGAGGTCGTGGAGTTCGGCCAGGACTTCGACGAAGCGCGCGCCGAGTGTGCCCGTGTCGCGGCCGAGCGCGACTTGCATTTCATCCCGCCGTTCCATCGCAACCTGGTCAAAGGTGTCGCGACCTACGCGCTGGAGTTGTTCACGGCGGTTCCCGATCTTCATACGGTCTATGCACCGATCGGCATGGGCTCTGGCATCACCGGGCTGATCACCGTGCGGGACCTGCTGGGGCTGAAAACCGAGATCGTCGGCGTCGCCGCGCGCGAGGCGCCGGCGATGGCCCTCTCATTCGAGGCCGGCCGGGTGGTCCGCACCAACTCGGCGCGCACCTTCGCCGACGGAGTGGCGACGCGCGAGCCGATGGAAGAGGCGCTGACGATCATCCGGCGCGGCGCCGCTCGCATCGTGCAGCTCAGCGAGGAGGAAATCGCCGAAGCGGTGCGCGTGTATTTTCACATGACACATCAGGTGGCGGAGGGGGCCGGCGCCACCTCGCTCGCGGCGCTGTTGCAGGAACGCGAACGGATGGCAGGACGCGCGGTCGGTGTCATTCTGTCGGGAGGCAATATCGACATGGCGGTCTACCGGCGCATCCTGGAAGGCGAGACGCCGGGACGATCTACGCCTCGGACGGCTGCGCCTGCACGACGAGCGGCAGGGTCCTGATCCTGCCATCCCGCATCAGGCGAAGATCGGCCGTGGCTCCGATCTGGTAGCGGCCCAGCAGGGTACGCAAGCTGCCCGGACCGTTCATCGGCGCACCACCCAGGCCCAACAAGATGTCGCCCGGACGGACGCCGGCCCGGGCGGCCGGGGCGTTGGGCACGAGGCTGAGGACCAGCCGCCCGGTCGGCTGGCCGGCGGCGGCGGCCAGGATGGCTGGAATGCTGATCGGCTGCAGCGCCGCGCCGAGCCAGCCGCGTCGCTGCACCGCTGTGCCGGCCGGCTCCTGCAGCCAACGAGCGATGGCGCTGCGGGGCATGATGCTCGGGATGCCGTCAATGTCGGCGAGGCAAAGGCCGACCAGGGCACCTGCCTCATTCACGACCGCGCCCCCTTCCGGCAGGTAGCCGGGGGGCGCGCTCAACGCTGGCGAGGGCGAGCCGGCGGTGGTCAGCCGGGCGATCGGCGCGGCGTCCTCACCGGCTCCGATCACCAGCAGCACCGCGCCGGGGTTCGGCAGGTCCGCGGCTTCGATGGGCACTGTAGGGGCCGTGCCGACCAGCTTCAGCCCCGCGACTGCGAGTTCCGGTGACCGGCGAAACCCCACCGCAGCGGCCATTTGGCCGCCTGCCAGCAGGACCGGATAGGCCTCCTGACGGGGCAACAGACGGTCGGCGGTGACGATCAGGTCAGGCGACCAGAGCAGGCCGGTAAGCCAGCCGCCCGAGGCGAGCCGGATCGCCGTCAGCATCGGCGCGACGCGCGCCATATGGGCGGTGATCGACGGCGACAGTTCGATCGATTCGGCCAGCATCCCGGACCACATTACAACGCCGCAAGACGTATCGCACCGGCGCTGAAACGCAAGGTTAATGTGGCGCTCACCTACGCATGATCGCGATCAACCCCCGCGTAGTGATCGCGAAACCGCGCCCGAAGCGCCGTCTTCTGAATTTTGCCCGTCGCTGTATGCGGCAGCTCCGGCAGCACAACCACCGAATCGGGCAGCCACCATCTGGGGACCTTCCCTTCGTACACCGCCAGCACCGAAGCAGGCTCGATGGCGGCAGCGCCACGCGGCACCACGATCAGCACCGGCCGTTCGTCCCATTTCGGGTGCCGGGCGGCGACCACCGCAGCCTCGGCCACATCCGGGTGGGACAGGGCGATGTTCTCCAGGGTAATCGAGCTGATCCACTCGCCGCCGGACTTGATCACGTCCTTCGAGCGGTCGGTGATCTCCATGAAGCCGTCGGGATCGATCGTGGCGACATCGCCGGTGGCGAACCAACCATCGGCGTCCGTGGCGCTGCCCGGCGCACCGCCGAAATAGGCGCTGCAAACCCAGGGGCCACGCACCATCAGGTCGCCGAACCGCGTGCCGTCCCAGGGCAGCTCGCGTCCGTCATTGACGATCTTCATGTCTATCCCGCACAGCGCACGCCCCTGCTTCAGGCCGTGGCGGAGCAGGCCGGCGTCGTCGAGCCCGGCCTGCGCAGGTTTCGGGCGGTTGTAGGTGCCGACGGGGGAGAGCTCCGACATGCCCCAGCCGTGATCGATCCGGATGCCGTACTCCTTTCCGAACGCCTCGATCAGCAATGGCGGACAGGCGGAGCCGCCGGTCATGATGCGTTGCACGGTTTTGAGCCGCTCGCCGGACGCGCGCAGATGCGCGAGCAGGCCGAGCCAGACTGTGGGCACGCCGGCCGCCATGGTCACGCGCTCCTGGTTGATCAACGCGGCGAGACTGGCGCCGTCGAGGTGGCGACCGGGCAGGACAAGCGCAGCGCCGGCCATGGCCGCGGCATAGGGAATGCCCCAGGCATTGACGTGAAACATCGGCACGACCGGCAGCACCCGGTCGATGGCACGCAGCGCCAGCGCATCCGCCATGTTGATGGCGTAACCGTGCAGCACGGTGGAGCGGTGGCTGTAGAGCACCCCTTTCGGCCGCCCGGTGGTCCCGGAGGTGTAGCAGAGCGAAGAGGCGGTGTTTTCGTCGAAGCTTGGCCAAGTGTAATCGTCGTCGGCGGCGTCCAGCAGCTCGTCGTAGCACAGCAGGCGCATCCCCCCGGGCAGGGCGATGTCGGGCATGTGGGCGGGATCGGTCAGCATCACCACCGCCCGCACATTGTCGGCGATCCGCGGCGCCAATGCGCCGATCAGCTCGGCGAAGCTGGTATCGACGAACAGGATGCGGTCGGCGGCATGGTTGATGATGTAAGCAATGTCGTCGGAGTGAAGGCGAGGGTTGATGGTGTGGCAGATCGCGCCCATTCCGGGTGCGGCGTAGTAGATATCCAGATGGCGCGCGCCGTTCCAGGCGAGCGTGCCGACCCGGTCGTGCATGCCGACGCCCAATCCCTGCAAAGCGCGCACGAGGCGGCGTGCGCGGCGTTCCAGCCCGGCCCAGGTGGTGCGATGGAGCATGCCTTCGGTGGTTTTCGACACAATCTCGGCATCGCCGTGATGCCGTGCCGCATGGCTGAGCAGCGATGCGATCATCAGCGGCTGTTGTTGCATCAGCCCGTGCATGGACTTCGCCCGTTTGGGCCCTCCCTGTTGCCGAGAACCTGACGCGGCTTCTGCGGGCCGTCCAGCCGTGCTTTGATCCGCCGCTGATTTTTGCAGGAGCAAACGGATGGAACCACGCCTCGCCTTGATCGTCGGTGCGGGGGCGGGGCTGAGCGCCTCGCTGGCGCGGCTGTTTGCACGCCATAACCTCCAGGTGGCGCTGGCTTCGCGCGCGCCCGACCGGCTGGCCGCACTGTGCGCCGAAACCGGGGCGGCGTCGTTCGCCTGCGAAGCGACGGAACCGGAGGAGGTGGCGGGGCTGTTCGACGCCGTAGTTGCCTCGCTCGGGGAGCCGGATGTCGTGGTCTATAACGCCTCGGCGCGCGCGCGCGGGCCGGTCGTTACATTGATACCGGAGGAGGTGGCGCGGGCGATTGCGGTCAGCGCCTATGGCGGCTTCCTGGTGGCGCAGCATGCCGCGCGACTGATGTTGCCGAAGGAGAGTGGGGCGATCCTGTTCACCGGCGCCTCGGCGAGCGTGAAGGGCTATCCGCAGTCATCCGCCTTCGCGATGGGCAAATTCGCATTGCGCGGCTTGGCGCAGAGCCTCGCGCGCGAGCTGTCGCCGCAGGGGATCCATGTGGCGCATTTCGTCATCGACGGCGCGATCCGGAATCCGGGCCGCATGGAACCGGCGGACCAGCCGGACAGCATGCTGGACCCGGATGCGATCGCCGAGACCTATTGGCACGTGTTGATGCAGGACCGCAGCGCCTGGACCTGGGAAGTGGAACTGCGCCCCTGGGTGGAGCGGTTCTGACGCAATGGATGCGCGGCCGACCGTCGAGGCGCCGGACGACGATCCGTATCTCTGGCTGGAGGAGGTCGAGGGCGCGGCGGCGGTCGCTTGGGCCGACGAGCAGAGTGCGGCGACCTTGCGGCGGTTCGGGAATGCACGGTTCGCGGTCGATCGCGACACGCTGACCGCTATACTGGACCGGCCGGACAACATACCGGTGATCACCCGACGCGGTGGTTTCGTTTATAACTTCTGGCGCGATGCCGCGCGGCCGCGCGGGCTGTGGCGGCGGACAACGCTGGCGGCGTATCGAGGCGATGATCCCGGCTGGGAGCCCCTGCTTGATCTTGACGCTCTGGCAGCGGTCGAGCAGGAGGACTGGGTCTGGGGCGGCGGGATGGCGCGGCCGCGCCTGCATGACCGGGCGATGCTGAGGCTGTCGCGCGGCGGGTCCGATGCCGCCACATACCGGGAGTTCGATCTCCAGACGGTGCGATGCGCGGACGACGGGTTCGCGCTGCCCGAGGCGAAGGGCGGAGTCGCCTGGGTGGATCGCGACACGTTGCTGCTGTCAAGCACCTTGGGCGCCTGCATGGCGACGCGGCCAGGGTATCCGCGGGCAGTGCGGCTGTGGGGGCGGGGCACCGATCCGGAAGCTGCACCGGTGCTGTTCACGTGCGGGGCGGACAGCATGTCGGCATGGGGTGGGGTGGATCCGGACTGTGCGACCGGCCATCCGTTCGTGTTCATCCACCGGCGCGACTTTTTTAACTCCGACGTCTGGGTCGGCGACGAGGGCGGTCCGGTGTTGCGCATCGACCTGCCGACGGACGCTTGGTTCTGCTGGCATCACGGCTGGCTCGTGGTGCGGCCGCGCACCGAGTGGACCATAGGCGGTGCGACACATGCCGCAGGTGCGCTGGTCGGGATCGCCCTGCCTGCATTTCTCGCCGGCGAGCGCAACTTCGCCACGCTGTTCGAGCCAGGACCGCGCCGCGCGCTGCAAGGATTCTTCTGGACCGGCGGGCGACTGGTCATCAGCGTACTGGACGAACTGCGGCCCGAGCTGTTCGTGCTGACGCCGTCGGCGGAGGGCTGGTCGCAGACGACCGTACCAAGCTTCCCGCGCATCGGCACTGTGCACGCCTGGCGGCTCGATGAGGACGAGGCGGACTCGACCGGCGACTTCCTCGCGGTCACGCAGGACCCGCTGATGCCGCCCTCGCTGTTGGTGGCGGATGCGGCGATGCCGGCGCCGCAGATCCTGAAATCGGCGCCTGCAGTATTCGGTGTGTCCGGCCTGGTGGTGACCCGGCACGAAACGGAATCCATCGATGGCGTGCGCGTGCCGTATGTGCAAGTGGGGCCGCCCCGAGAGACCGGCGAAGCACCGGTGCACATGCTGGGCTATGGCGGGTTCGGGGTGTCGGAATCTCCCCTATACCGGCGGGGAATCGGCAAACTGTGGCTGGAGCGGGGGGGTACCAGTGTCCTTGCCAACATTCGCGGCGGCGGCGAGTTCGGGCCGGCCTGGCACGACGCCGGCCGGCGCGAGGGCAAGGCGCTGAGCCATGCCGATTTCGCCGCAGTCGCGGCCGATCTGGTTCGGCGCGGCGTGACGCGGCCGGGCCGGATCGCGGCGGAAGGCGGGTTCGAACGGGGGCCTGCTGATCGCCAACATGCTGACGCGGTTTCCCGAGCGGTTCGGCGCCTTGTTCTGCACAATCCCGCTGGTGGATATGCGGCGCTACACGAAGCTGCTGGCCGGGGCGAGCTGGACGGCGGAATACGGCGATCCGGATGTGTCGGCGGACTGGGCATTCCTGCGGGAGATTTCGGCGTTTCATCACGTGGCGCCGGGGCGGGCGTATCCGCCGATCTTACTGGCGACCACGCGCAGCGATGACCGCGTGCATCCGGGACATGCGCGCAAGATGGCGGCGAAACTGCAGGCGCTCGGGTACCGGGCGGCGTATTTCGAGCTGGCGGCAGGCGGGCACAGCTATGGCAAGAGCAACGCCGACCAGGCGCTGTTTGCGGCCTTAGGATATGCGTTCCTGCGGCAGGCGATCGGGTGGGATCGCAGCGCCTCGGGCTGAGAGATGGACCTCGTCACCACATTGGGTTGGTGGTTCCACGGAAAACCATAGAAATTGGAACCACAGATGCACACGGATGCACACAGATGAAGTCCGCCCCCACCATCGTGATGGCCGGCAAGGCCGGCCATCCACGTCTTTTTCCGGGATGCGACGCCAAGCACCGGCGAAAAGTGATGGACTTGCCTTCCTTCGACATGCGCCGCAGAGTTCCAGTTTCGGTGATAATCGGGAGAAAGCGCCGATGCTTTACGAGTTGCGAATCTATGAATGCGTACCGGGACGGCTCCCGGACCTGCTCAAGCGCTTCGATACGATCACGCTCAACATCTGGGAGAAGCACGGCGTCAAGCAGGCCGGGTTCTGGACCACGGTGATCGGCGAGTTCGAACCAGACGCTGTATTACCTGCTGGCGTGGGAGTTGCTGGCAGAGCGCGAGCGGAAGTGGGGGGCGTTCCTGGTTGATCCCGACTGGTTGCAGGCGCGCGCGCAGACCGAGGCGAACGGCGCCATAGTCGCCAAAGTTACCAATGCGATCCTGGCGCCGACGTCGTTCTCCTCGGTGAAGTAAGCCGGGATCAGCCGGACGTCCCCGACGGTCGGGTGTTTGCGGTTGCCGATGACGATCCCCCGGTCAGTGCGCGCACAAGCTCGGCCACCGGATTGTGAGTTCGAGCTTGGGCAGCGCGTCACGTACATCGCGGCGGCGGGAGCGCACGTATTATCCGAGACCGCGGCAGTTTGGGACGTATCGGTGCAAGCACCCAAAGCCGTCAGGCCAACTACTGCTGCCACAAAACGAATTTTCATGACCGTCCTACCAAAATTTGACGTTGTTGACGGACATGAAGCTCAGCTTGTCATCCCACAATGGGCTTTCGAGTCACTTCAGCTGTCCGCAAAACAGACAAATCGCGGCGGCTGCGGCCCGTTGCTACGCTGCCGATTCCGGCACCATCGCCAGCGCTGGCGCTTCCATGTCGGCATCGGTCAGCACCCGCCAGGTGCCGCCGATCAGGATCTGGCTCGGGCGGAAGCGGGCCTTGTAGGCCATCTTCTGGCTCTCCGGCACCCAATAGCCGAGATACACGTACGGCAGCTTCTGCGACCGCGCCCGCTCGATCAGCCACAGAATCGTGTAGGTGCCGAGCGAGCGTTTCTCCAGCTCTGGCAGAAAGAAGCTGTAGACGGCGGAAATGCCGTCACCGAGCCGGTCCGCGAGGCAGGCCCCCACCAGCAGGTCGTCGGGGTCGCGGAACTCCACCAGGAACGTGTCGATCGGCGTGTCCTCGACCATGGCGCGGTAGTCGTAGAAACTCATGGTCGCCATATCGCCGTCGGGATGCCGCGCCTGCTGGTAGCGTTGGAACAATTGAAACTGTTCTGCGGTGGCGCGCGACGGCACCTCGAAGCCTTCCACCGGCGCGTTCGCCCTGGCGATGCGGCGCAGCGTGCGGTCGGGCTGGAAGTCGGCAGCGGAAATGCGGATCGGCAGGCAGGCCTGGCAGGCGGGACAGACCGGCGCATAGGCAATGTTGTGGCTGCGCCGGAACCCCGCGCGCGACAGCCGGTCATGCAGCGCATCCGCGTCCGGCCCGGTGATCTCAGTGACGACCTTCCGCTCGATGCGCCCTGCCACATAAGGACAGGGCAGCGGCGCGGTGGTGTAGAAAAACTGCGGCCGGCGCGGAGGCTTGTAGGTCATTTGTCCTGAACGTCCGTGCCTATGTTCCAGGACGCGCCGTGGCGGGTCAATGGCGGAAACCATGTTCTACGGCGTCAGGCGCACGGTGGCGGTGACGCGCGCCGGGTCGGGGCCAAGCGTGAACGTCTCGCCGTCGCGCCAGGGCCGCAGCAGATCGCGGCTGTCGCGGCTCAGCAGGTTCCCGGACTGGCCGGGGGTCATCATGAACAGGCTGCGGTCGAGGTCGGCGAGGTCATACACGCCGCGGAACTCTGGGCCGGCCACGGCGGTGAAGTCGCCCGGCAGGGTCGCGGCGGCGTCGATCGTGGTGCTGCTGCCGGGCACCTGGATGAGCAGCGTGCCGAAGCCGCGGAGCCACGGGAGCCCGCGCAGCACCGGATGAGCGAATTCCGCCTGATGCGCGACGCCCCAGCGCCAGGCGGCCGGATCGGGGTCGAAACGGGCGGAGAGGTCCGCGACGGCATCTTCAAGCGCCTTCGTCAGCATGGCGCTGCAGTCGCCGCCGCACCAATGGGTGCCGCCGGGCAGCAGCGCGCTGGGGAGAAACTCGGCCAGCGGGGAAGCAACGCGCGCCTGCGCTACCGGCACGCCGGCCCGCTGCATGATCGCTAGATAGAACCGGTCGGTCCAGGCAGTGAAGATCAGCGGCTCCGGCGCATCCATCGCCATGGTGCCGTCCCACCCGTTCAACAGCGCGAAGGCCCGGCCGGCAACGCCGGGCGGGGCGGGGATGGAGAGCAGCGCCGGCAGGATCTGCTGGGCAAAGGTGCTGGTGACATCGACCTGCATGCGGGCGAACTCGGCCGTGGTGTGGCGGTTGGTCTTGTCGAGCAGCTCGCGGATGCGACGGGCGCGCCAGTCGGCGAACCAGTCGCGGCCGAGGAACACCGGGAAATCGGGCGGGGCGATCCGCTCATTGGCGTTGACCAGCCGGCCGCTGCCCGGGGAGACGTAGTGCGGCAACTGATCGCCGGACGCCCAGCCGATCCAGTCGTAAGCGCCCGACGCGCCATCGACCGGCATGGCGCCGTCGCCGGAGCGCCGGATCGGCACCCGGCCGGTGACGTAGAGCGCGATCTTATGCTCGTCGGCGACCAGCAGGTTCTGTACCGGCGAAGAGATCAGCGCGGCGGCTTTGCCCGCCTCCTCGACCGTTGTCGCCTGATCGAGCGCAAGGAGACCGGCGGCGGCCGTGTCGCCGGCCTGGAGATTGGCCATGGAGACGGCAAGCACCGGGCCGCTCGGGTCGATCAGGTCGCTGATGAGGGGGCCGTGGCGGGTCTCTCGCACCGTCAGCACCACATCGGGCTGGCCGCGGACGCGGATGCGCTCTTCCCGGCGGATGAACGGCTTGGGCCCGTCGGGGGTCTGGTAGTCGTCCGGGCCGACGGGGGTTTCGATGAAGATGTCCTGCACGTCGGCGCCGGTGGAGGTGAAGGTCCAGGCGATGTGGCTGTTGCGCCCGAGCACAATGCCCGGCACGCCGGGCGCGGTGGCGCCGACCAGCGTTTCTTGCGGCGTATCGATGCGGGCGAGATACCAGAGGCTCGGGAAGCCGAAGCCCAGATGGGGATCGCCGGCGAGGAGGGGTGCGCCGGTGGCGGTGCGGCTGCCGTCAACGGCCCATTCGTTGGAGGCTTGGCCGGGTTCCGTGAAGGGCGCGGGAAACGCCGGCAGCGCCTTTTCCAGCAAGCCGCCGCCGGTTGTGGCGTAGCGGATGGGCGCGTCGAGCTGCGCGGAAGGCTCGCCGGCTTCGTGCTGCGGCGGCCAAAGCCCCAGGATCAGCTCCTTGGGCATGTGGCCGGAGAGGCGCCAGCGGGCCAGCTCCTGCTGCCAGTTCATCGACAGCCAGAGGCCCATGGTCTTGGCCCAGAGCAGGCTGTCGATCGGCGTCCAGGGCTCCGGGGCGCCGAAGGCGAGGAACTCCGGCGCGCTGAGCCGGCCATGCGCGGTGATCCAGGCGTTCACGCCTTTCGCGTACGCGTCCAGCATGGCGCGGGCGTCCGGCGCCAGAGCATCGTAGTCTGCGGTCGCGCTGCGTCTGAGGCCGAGCACGCGCATCTCCTTGTCCATCGCCAGCGTGACCGGGCCGGCGATCTCCGACAGCCGGCCGGAAGCGGCGCGGCGCATCAGCTCCATCTGGAACATCCGATCGCGGGCATGGACGTAGCCGAGTGCGGTGGCGGCGTCGGTGAGGGTGGCGGCACGGATACGCGGAACGCCGTGCTCATCGAAGGTGATATCGACGGGGGCCGAGAGGCCGCGGATCGAGGCAGTCTGGTCGCGTGTCGGCAGGGTGAGGCACAACAGGCCGCCCAGGCCCATGGCGGCCAGCATCGCCAGCGAGCCGAGCCCGGTCAGCAGGACGCGGATAAAGCGAAGCAGGCGGCGCATGGCGGAACCGGGCTGGGGACGGCGGAGACAAACCAGAACACGCCGGGCGGAGCAATGGCACGATGTGTGCTGCGCGGTGCCTCATGTCCGATGTTTCCGCCGCGAGTTCGCCTGTGCTGACCGTGCCGCCGGACCGGGCCGCAGCAACGCGGGAAGCGGGCGCGGCGGCGCCGACGCGGCATGGTCACATACGGTTCCGCGACGTGCTCTCGGCGCTCAATCCGCTGCAATACCTGCCGGTGGTCGGCACGATCTACCGGGCAGTCACCGGCGATACGATCCCCGAGCCGCTGCAACTCGCGGGGTCGCTGCTGGTGAGCGGGCTGGTCAGCGGGCCGATCGGGGTGCTGACGAATGTCGCGACGGTGATCGCGGAGAAGGTGACGGGGATCGATCCGGACAAGATCGGGCGCACGGTTTTGGCGGAGCTGGGGTTGGGGAAGGGGGCACCGGCGTCCGGTGCGCCTGTTGCGGGCGCTGCGGCGGTGGCGGCGCCGGTTTCGGGTGGTGCGTCGCCGGCCGGCTGGACGGCGGCGCAGCTCTCCGGGCTGGGCGTGACGCTCGGGGCGGACGGGACCGCGCAGCTTGGGGCGCTGAGAGGGGCCGATGCGCTGAACGAGCTGGAGCTGGGGCGGCTGCACGTGGCGGCGGCGGCGTATGCGCGGACGGCGGCGTTGGCTGGGTGACGGATCGGATGGGCTTGCCTTCCGGTGGGTGAGGGATCAGGTGCGGGGGTTGTTGGCGGGTCGGTGGTTTTCGGCGCCTCGGGCGGTGAGACGATGTGTGGTTAATTCCGTGTCTCGGGGGTGGGGGGCGGTTCGGGGGGCGAAGTGTACACTTGGCCGATTTTGGAGGCTGCCAAGTGTACACTTGGGGCTTTTGGGGCGCCGTGAAGTGTACGCTTGGGCTGTTTGGGGCGTCGCGAAGCGTACGCCTGGGCTGAAAGCGGAGGGGCGAAGCGTACACTTGGGCGTCTCTGGCGTGTCGGTTGTGAGACGATCGTTGATGCGATCTTAATTGGGCGACGTTTCGTTGGGTCGGATCAGCGGGACAACGCTTCGCCGTGCGGGCGGTCTTGGCCATCCGTTTACGGCTTTCTTGAGCCTACATCCAACCTTGAATTATAGGGGCCGGTTCAGGTCCACTTCAGGCTACGTCACCCGCCTTGTTTTGGCCCGAAGCCGCGGTTTTTTTAAGGAACGCCTCCGGCGCAGCGATTTCTCCAGCGGCTCGCCAAGTGCCGAATGAAGCAACTCACCGTGGCTTCGAACACAGGTCAGCGGGACTTTTGGATTGTTGATGTCCTGCCGCCATCGGCGTGCCATTTCTTCTCCCAACGTGTGAACCAATGTTCCATTGCGACGGGCGTGAGGCGGTAGATTTCCTTAAGCTCGATGCCGTGATAGGTGGCGAAAATCCAGTCCACAAGCCGATTTTCTGATGATTACCGGATTAAGGTGATGGTGGGTGGTGAACTGCGTCGTGCGGTCGAGGTTGACTGTCTTGAACTCGTATTCGTTGCCGAATTCGTCAACTGTGGACTTGCCCCGGTTTGGTGGAGAGGTGAGAGCTTGGGATCAGGCTGACTGCTATGAGGGCATTTGGTTCTCCTGTTTCGGTGAATTGCTTGGTTCTGCTGGTGGCAAAAGCCGCGCGCCGCGGCGGTCAAGGATCGCCGCAGGCGACCGCCGAAGGCGGCGCGAAGCGTCCTTGACGGTCGCGAGCACGGCGGCAGGCTGGTGATCGTCGGCAACGACGATCATGGCATCATGCCGCCGCTCGTAATCGATCGGTGACAGGTAGCTGAGCGCGGAGTGACGGCGGCGTGGATTGTAGAAACCCGCGATGAAGGCGAACACCGCGCCGCGGGCCTCGATCTGGGTCTTGAAGCGGCAGCGATCGAGAAGCTCGCATTCGAGGGTGGCGAAGAAGCTTTCACACATGGCGTTGTGTCATACGCATCACCGACCGAGCCCATTGAAGGACGCACGCCAGCCTCGCGGCAGCGGCGGCCGAACTCGAGGGAGGTGTATTGGCTGGACTCAAATGGTCGTCGCAACACCTTGAAGGAGGAGTTGCGATGACGAGGCGCAGGCGGCGTTCGGATCGGATTTCTTTTGCCCAGGTGTGCCCATCGCGGTCCGTCGTAGGGCCGACGATTATGCGACGATACCCCATGATCGCGGGGTATTCGTGCTCCAGCCCAAGAGATACGCTAGGCCGGTCAGCGGATATCAATCAGGCGGACCCAGTTTTCCGCATGAGTCGCCAACAAGTTGGGGGAAGTCATGAAACGAAGCACGTGCGCCGCCGCGGCAGCCGCAATCGCCATGTTGGTCACGGCACCGGTCGGCGCCACGAGCATCTTCCCCCCAGGCTCGAGTTTTGACGGGAAAACAATCGACGATTGGACGGAAGCGTGGTGGACCTAGGCGGCGGGACTGCCGGCCACGGGCAGTGCCTTCGATGATCCAACTGGCGCTCTCGCGCATCAGCATAACGGCGGTCCTGTGTTCTTGCCGCCGGCTACTTCGCGCTCCCGGCGGGCTATACCCAGCCGCCGGTGATGCGGTCCTTTTCGGTCTCCGCACGGACGCCTGTGTTGATCCCGCTGATCAATCAGGGGGCCTTCCAGCTCACGGAGGCGGATCAACGGCAACCCGGTCCCTAATCTCTCTCATTACCTTGAAACAACAAGCTTTTTTTCGGCCATCCAAGCCGCAAGCAGGCGCCTGCCATCCGCAACCTCCCGGCGCGCTGCGCATGATGATCATATCCCGTGGGTTATTCATCAGGCATTGTAACGCGCTTCATAATCGCTGCTATCCGCAGATGCTCGCGCTGTGCAACTCTGTAAACAGGTCCTACCCCGCCAGCGCCCGCATCTCCGCATATAGATCCGACTTCGCCTCGAACCCCATACCCGGCAGCTCCGGCATGGTCACATAGCCGCCCTCGACGCGGGTACCATCCGGAAATCCGCCGTAGGGCTGGAACACATCCGGATAGCTCTCATTGCCGCCAAGCCCCAACCCGGCAGCAATGTTGAGCGACATCTGGTGCCCGCCATGCGGGATGCAGCGGCGCCATGACCAGCCCGCATCGCGCAGCATCGCCAATGTCCGTTGGTACTCACACAGCCCATACGAAAGCGCGCAGTCGAATTGCAGCCAGTCGCGGTCGGGCCGCAGCCCACCGTAGCGGATCAGGTTGCGCGCATCCTGATGGCTGAACAGGTTTTCTCCGATCGCCATTGCCCCGGGATAGAACTCCGCCAGCGCCGCCTGCAGTTGGTAATCGAGCGGATCGCCGGCCTCCTCGTACCAGAACAGCGGATAATCCCGCAGCATCCTGGCATAGGCGATCGCGGTTTCCAGGTCGAACCGACCGTTCGCATCCACCGCGAGCTGGGCGTCGCGGCCAATCTCCGCCAGCACCGCCTCGATGCGACGCCGGTCCTCGGCGACCGGCTCGCCGCCGATCTTCATCTTCACCACATTGTAGCCGCGGTCGAGATAGCCGCGCATCTCCGTCCGCAACGCGGGCAGATGCTTCTCCGGATAGTAATACCCGCCCGCTGCATACACGAACACGCGCGGATCGGCCGAGACACCGTGCCGTTCGGCCAGCAGGCGAAACAGCGGCTTGCCAGCGATCTTCGCCACGGCGTCCCACACCGCCATGTCGATCGTACCGACCGCAACAGACCGGTCGCCATGTCCGCCCGGCTTTTCGTTCGCCATCATCGCCGCCCAGACACGGTCAGGATCGAGATTCTCCCCGCTGGCGTCCAGCAGTGCCGCGGGTTCGGCCTCCAGCAATCGTGGCGCGAAGCGCTCGCGAATGAGCCCGCCCTGGCCATAGCGGCCGTTCGAGTTGAAGCCGTATCCGATCACCCGATGGCCGTCGCGCTCAACAGTGGTAACGACGGCAACCAGGCTGACGGTCATCTTGCTGAAATCGATATAGGCGTTGCGGATCGGCGAGCTGATCGGCTTCGTGACCTCGCGAATATCGGTGATGCGGACAGGCATAAGATTCATCTCCCGGCTGACGGACGCACGCGCAAGGACAGCGTGGCGATGAGTTGATCGAGCAGGTCGCCGGCCATCGCCCGCCAGGAGGCTGCGAGCTGCCCCGGCGGCGGGGCGGGCGCGACCGGCTGTGCCAAGAGCTGCGCCAGTCCCGTCGCCAGGCTGGCCGGCTCCGGTTCGCACAGAATGGCTAGCGTCTCGCCGGCGAGTTGCTCGGCCAGGCCGCCGACCCGTGTGGCGAGCACCGGCCGTCCTGCCGCGAGCGCGGAGCCGGCAACGCCGCTCTGGCTCGCCTCGCGATAGGGAAGGACGAGCGCATCGGACCAACTCAGCAGCGCGGCGATCTCCGCCTCGGCCACCCAACGATTGTCCACCGTCACTGCGGGGTGCGCGCGCAGGGCCGCCAGCGTGGTGCTCTCCGGCCCGCTGCCGACAATCCGGATTTCCGCCCGCGGCTCGCCCAATCGGCGCAAGGCTGCCTCCAGCAGATCGAGCCCCTTGTATGGCAGCAGCCGACCGAACACGAGCAGGCGCGGCGGTCCATCATGCGCGACCGGCGGCGGGATCGGACCGAAATCGAATGGCGGCAGCCGGGCGGTGATCAGCGGCGCGCCCGCTCGCACCATGCGGCGCGCACGGAGCTGCGCGGCTACGTGCGTCGACAACGCGATCACTGCGTCGGCGCGCAGCACCGAACGCCTTTGCAGTTGCATCAGCAACGGAAATCCGTCCCCGGGATGCGGCTCGGCGTCGTGCACCACCACCGCGACCGGCACGCCGGCGCGCCGCAGCGCACGTTGGCAGAACAGGTCGAGCGGCCCCGGCATGGCGCAGATGGCGAGGTTGGGCGCGAGCAAGCGCAGCTCCGGCGCCAGCCGAGCAATCAGCCGCCCACCCGTCGCCATACGGCCCGCAAGCCCGGCCAGGCTGCGATACGTCTTCACCGGAACGTCGCAACGGGGCGGGCGGGGTCCTGCCAACAACTCGGCCTGGCTCGAGAGTGAAAGCAGCCCCGTCACCCCGGGCAGCTCATCGAGCGCGGCGGCGAGTTGTGCGGCGAACCGCGGACCGGCGCCACGACGGCCCCATTGCCAGACCAGAACCCTCACGCCGCGGGTCCCAGCCCGAGCGCCCGAACCGCCTCGGCCAGAGAGCTCGCGCCTAATCGATCGTTCGCGTTCGACCTGGCCAGCGCACCGAAGGCGGCCCGGCGCTCGGGATGCTCCGCAAGGTCTCGCAGCGCCGCTGCCGCTGCGGGTATATCGGCTTCCGCCCATGTCGCACCGGGTACCGCATAGACACCGCGCGGATCGACCGCAGGCACCAGTGTGAAAGGCACCAACACCGAATTGCCGTCATCCATGAAGGTCATGTTGCCCGACCAGCCGGTCGCGATCACCGCTCGCCCCAGCAGCATCGCTTCCGCCAGCACCAAGCCGAACCCTTCGCTGCGGTGAAGCGACAGCACGATATCCGCGGCCTGAGTCAGCGCGTGGGCATCCGCGGCGGGCAATGTGTGCGTCTCCAGGCGGATGTTGCGCGCCTCCCCGACTGCGGCGCGCAACTGCGCAAAATCCGCCGGCACGTGATCCGGCTTGCCGACCTTCAGCACCAGGATACGGTCCGGCCGGTCTCCGAATGCGGCGCGGAACGCGGCCACCGCGGCGAGCGGATTCTTGCGAACGAAGGACGAGGCAAGATTGGCGGACACCAGTACCACCAGCGCGTTTTGCGGCAAGCCAAAGGCAGCACGATCGAGCGGCGCGGCAACGGGGGGCGCCAGCGCGAGCGGATGCGGCACCACGCGCACTGCTTCGCCGCCAGACAGACGCATAATCGGAGCGACAGAAGCCGCGGTAAACCGCGACGGCACCCAGGCCGCGTGAACGAGCCTCGAGCCCGCGCCCCATCCGTCGGGTGGAACCGGTAGTTCCCATGCCCAATAGCCGATGATCCGCCGTCCGTCTGCGAGCCGGCGCAGCCGCATCAACACCAGCGGCAGCAGCGGCGGATTGACGTGCAGGACCAGCGCAGCGCCGGGCGGCGGTGCGGTGCCGGCCGGCGACGGCATATCTTCGGCATGCGCCGGCAGCAGCGCGCCGATATCCATGGGCCAGCATGGCACCCTCAGGTGCTGCAAGGCCCGCAGCATCAGCCGCGCGCCCTCGCCCAGGCCGGTGGCATGCGACAATTCGCCGGCAACGATCACACCGCCCGAGACCATCGGGGACGGCTGCTTCGGGCGCGGTGCCAGCAGGGCCGCGGCGCGCGCCATCGCTTCGCGTCTCGGGCGTTGCGGCAGTAGGCGCCACGACCGGTGTAACAGGGAAAGAGCCATGCGCGAGGGGAATCCCGGAAAACCAAAACCGGAGCGAGAACCATGCCGCTCCGGTTGCCGCCCGCCGCGTCCCGTATAGACTGCGGCCATGACCGGACCAAGCCGCTCCGCGCCTGTACCGAGCACGGCCGAGATGCTCGCCCGCCTGGTCTCCTTCGACACCACGAGCCGCAATTCCAACCTGCCGCTGATCGATTTCCTTCGTGGTTTCCTGGACGAGCACCGCGTGCCCTATCGGCTCAGTGCCGATCCCACAGGCAAGAAGGCGAACCTGCACGCGGTTATCGGCCCGTACTGCGCCGGCGGCATCGCGCTATCCGGCCATGTCGATACCGTGCCGGTCGATGGGCAGTCCTGGAGCGCCGATCCGTTCACGCTTCGGCGCGAAAACGGGCGGCTCCACGCGCGCGGCGCCTGCGACATGAAGGGCTTCGTCGCCGTCTTCCTCGCCGCGGTTCCCGAGCTGGTGCGTCGGCCACTTGCGAAGCCCGTGCATCTCTTCATCAGCTACGATGAGGAGGTGGGGTGCTTCGGCGCCAAACGCCTGATCGAGGACCTGGAAGAGTCGGGCCTCAAACCGGCGCTCTGCGTGGTCGGTGAACCCTCCGGGATGCAGCCCATCCTGGCGCACAAGGGCAAGCTCAACCTGCTGGTCCGCGTGCGCGGACTGCCGGGCCATTCGAGCCAGCCGGCAAAAGGCGTCAATGCGGTGCAGGCCGCCGGCGAGGCGATCGCCTATGTCGCGGCCGAGGCGCGCCGGCTAGCCGCCGAAGGGCCTTTCGAGACCGGCTTCGACCCCCCGCACACCACCGTTCACGTCGGCACCGTGCAGGGCGGCACGATCCTCAACATCATTCCGGAACATGCCGAGTTCCACATGGAATGGCGCCACATCCCAGCGGACGATCCGCAAGCCGGACTCGACCGGCTGCGCGAGCATGTCGGGGCCCGTATTGAACCGGCGATGAAGGCAGTGCATCCAGACACGGGGTTCACCTACGAGGTGAAGGTGCGCATGCCCGGAATGTCGCTGCCGCCGGATCATCCGCTGACCGCGCTCGTGAAGCAGGTCACCGGATCGAACAGCACGGGGAAGGTCAGCTACGGCACGGAGGGCGGCTTTTACCAGGACGCAGGCATTCCTACGATCGTCTGCGGTCCCGGCCATATCGAGCAGGCGCACCAGCCGGACGAGTGGATCGCCGAAAGCGAGTTGGCCGCCTGTGACAGCTTCATTCGCCGGCTGGTTGATCGCGTGGCGACGTAACCATGCCTGAGCTGGTGCAGCCGCCGCTGCCGCAGTTCGATGTAAAGCTGACCGCTCCCGATCTGTCGCTATGGCGGGACGGCAACATCGGCCTGCGCGGCTTCACGACGCAGGACTCCGGCCGTCCCGGTCCGCACGTGGCGCTGCTGGCGCTGGCGCATGGCAACGAGCTTGCTGGCGCCATCGTGCTCGACAGGCTGCTGCGGGCGCGGCTGCGCCCGACACGGGGGCGGTTGACGGTTGGTTTCATCAACCTGGAGGCGTTCGGCCGCTTCGACCCGCATCAGCCGACGCTGTCGCGCTTCGTCGATGAGGATATTAACCGGGTCTGGGACGAGGCGGTGTTGTGCGGCCCGCGGCGTTCCTACGAGCTGGACCGCGCGCGCGAGATCCGTCCACTGATCGACACCGTGGATGTGCTGCTCGACCTGCATTCCATGCTGTGGCCCTCGGATCCGCTGATGCTGTGCGGCGGGTCGGAGAAGGGCCGGCAGCTGGCCGCCGGCATCGGCGCGCCTGCGCTTGTGGTGGCGGATCACGGACATGCCGGCGGCAAACGCTTGATCGATTACGGCCGCTTCGCGGATCCGGACATGCGATGCGTCGCCAATCTGATCGAAGCCGGCCAGCATTGGGAGCCGGCAACGGTCGAGACGAGCTGGGGCTGCGTGGGAGGTCTGCTGCATTACCTGGAGATGGCGCCGCCCTGGCTGGCACCCCCGCCGCGCTCCGCGCAGCGCTTTGCCCGCGTAGCCCAGGCGGTCACCGCCGCGACGGCAGCTTTCGCCTTCGTGCAGCCCTGGCGCGGCGGCGACGTGATTGCACGGCGCAACACGCTGCTGGCGTTCGACGGCAACATGGAGATTCGCACTCCGCACGATAATTGCCTGTTGGTGATGCCGAGCCTGCGTCCCAGCCGGGGCCACACCGCGGTTCGCCTTGCTCATTTCATTTGAAATGTTGCTTGCGCGGGAAGCGAGGAAGAATGATTCACCTTGTCGGGGGTTGGCCGCCGTCGGCCTCACGCCCTATCGTCACGCCGTCCGTTCCGCACCGAGGAGACGCATGCATCGCGCCGTGATTCCCCTGGCTCTGCTTTCCCTCATCCTCCCGCCAGCCGCGCACTCCGCCGGGCCGCCCTCGGGCATGCCGCAGGGCTTCCTGCTCGGCTCCTGGACCGGAGGGCTGTTCCCCGCGCCCAGCGCGATCTCCGCCGAGCAATGCCTCGCGCAGCCTTCGGTCATTTTCACCCGTGATGTGGTGATGCGCGCCACCTTCACCGACGCCTTCTACATCGAACGGCTTGTCGAGACGGCGCGCGGCACCGGCACCGGTGTGGATTTCCAGTTCAGTGCTTCGGCCTCGCCGCAGCCGTCCAGTCTGCCCGGCTTCGGCGGCGCCGGTTCGGCCGGGTTCGGCTGCGACAGCCCGGACGTGTTGCACGTGCAGCGCGTCACCCAGAACGAGATCCGCTTTCCCGGTTGCGGCGACTTTCCCTTCCCGCTGATCCGCTGCCCGGGCCAGTAGGGCGCACCGAGGAGACCCAGATGCCGCGCACCGTCGCTCGTCTGCTCGCCGAAAGCCTCGAGGCGCACGACGTCGATCAGGTCTTCTGCGTACCGGGCGAGAGCTATGTCGGGCTCACCAACGCGCTCGCCGACATGAACGCGATCCGTATCATCGTCTGCCGCCACGAAGGTGGTGCCGGGTTCATGGCCGCGGCCGACGGGCGACTCCGGCCACGCGCCGGCGTCTGCATGGTCTCGCGCGGTCCGGGACTTTCCAACGCGATGGTCTCTCTCCATTCGGCTTATCATGATGCAACGCCGATGGTGATGCTGATCGGCCAGGTGGAACGTGCGGATTTCGGCAGGATGGCTCTGCAGGAGCAGAACTATTCACGCCTGCTGAGCGACATCACCAAATCGGTGATCGAAGTCAACGAGCCGGTGCAGGCCAGCGAGGCGATTGCGCGTGCCTTCCATCTCGCCGAAAGCGGCACGCCGGGACCGGTCGCGTTGATCCTGCCGGAAGACATTTTCGACGAGACCACCGACGCGCCGATGGACAAGCCGCGCCCGCGTGCGCTGGCGGCACCGCGCAAGGCGGACCTGAACCGGCTCGCCGCCATGCTGGCCGAGGCCGAGCGTCCCATGGTGCTGGTGGGCGGAGCGCTGGTGACCGACTCGCTTTATGATCCCTCCGCCACTGACGACCTCCGCCGCCTCGCGGAGGAGTGGGTGCTGCCGATCTCGCCCACGCATCGCCGGCCGCAATTGTTCGATTCGAAACATCCCAATTACGGCGGCTACATGGGCATACGGGTGCCGCCGAAGCATATCGCCGAGATGAAGCGGGCGGACCTGATGGTCGCACTCGGCGAGCGGCTGACGGATACCGTCAGCCAGTCCTACACCTACCCGAAAGCGCCGCAGCCGCAGCTTCCGCTAGTGCATGTATGGCCCGACGCCAACGAGATCGGCCGCGTCTGGCGCGTGGATCTCGGCATCGCCTGTTCGCCGCACGAGGTCATCAAGGAGTTGCTCGCCAAGGGGGCACCGCCCGGTGCGGAGAAACGCCGGCTTTGGACATCGGGGCTGCACGCCATCCATCGCGACCTGATGGAACCGGTATGGGACGCTACAACGGATGGCGTGAATTTCGCCGCGGTGGTCGCCGAGGTGAACAAGCATCTCGCGCCCGATGCGGCGGTGACCTCGGATGCCGGGAATTTCGGCAGTTACATCCACCGCTACATCGACTTCAGGCCGGGCCAGGTATTTCTGTCCTCCGTTGTTGGCGCGATGGGCTCGGGCATGCCGATGGCCGTAGCCGCGGCGTTGCGGCGCCCGCACGCGCAGACCGTCGCCTTCATGGGCGATGGCGGTGCGCTGATGATGGGCAACGAGATCGCTACTGCCTGTCAGTATGGCGTGAACCCGATCATGATCATCTCCGACAACCGGATGTATGGCACCATCGGCATGCATAGCTACGTACGTTACCCCGATCGTCCGTTCATGGCAGCGACACGCCTCACCAATCCCGATTTCGCAGCCTGGGGCCGCAGCTTCGGCGCTGAGGGAGTTACCATCCGTGATGAAACCGATGTGAGAGACGGCATCGCCCACGCGTTTGCAGTAAAAACCAGGCCGGTCGTCGTCCACTGCCTGACCTCGGCGATTCAGATGAGCGCCTGGCGCCGCTACGATCGATCGGGGACGCCGCCATGACCAGGCTCGACGATTTCCGCGCCAGCCTCGGCGCCGAGGCGCCGCCGCCAGGGCTCAGCCTGGCGTTGCAGACGTTGTGGTGGGACGCCAAGGGCGATTGGCACCGCGCGCATGCCTGCGCGCAGCAGGATGAGGGACAGACCGGTTCGATGGTGCACGCCTATCTGCACCGCAAGGAGGGTGACATGGCGAACGCCGGCGGTTGGTACAGGCGCGCCGGCCGCACCCCGCCGGATGGCGCGCTGGAGGCCGAATGGGAAGCACTTGCGCGGGAATTGCTGCAGGGAGGGACGCCATGAACGCCGATGCGAAGAAGACCGTGCTGCGGATGATTCTGTACGGCATCTATGTACTGACCGCGGATGACGGGAAGGGCGGCGTCGCTGCCGCGACGGTGAATTTCGTCACCCAGACCGCCTTCGCGCCGCCCCTGTTGGTGGTTGGGATGAAGGTCGATTCAGGCGCTTATGCGATTGTGAAGAACGCCGGCCGGTTCGCGCTCAACATGCTCGGCAAGGACCACAAATCGCTCGCCTTCACCTTCTTTCGTCCCGCTGATGTGTCCGACGGCAAGCTCTCCGGGCAGAGCTACCAAGCCGGTGCCAATGGCGCGCCGATCATCGATGCCGCGATCGGCGCGGTGGAGTGTTCCGTGAAGACGATCGTCGAGCAGGGCGACCATCATATCGTGGTCGCGGAAGTGACCGAAGCGCATCTGCCGAAGCCGGTCACCGGCCGGCCGGACGCGGCGATCCTGGAAATGAAGGACCTGGGCGAGAACGTGTTCTACGGCGGCTGAGAGTCAGTAATAATAGTACCGCCCATGCCGCCAGTAGCGGTGGCGATAGTAGCGGTGGTTCCAGTAATACGGATAGTATCGTCCGCGATAATAATAAACCTGGGTCACCCCGCTTACCTGCGGCTGCCCCGGGATCGGCATGATCGCCCGCGCCGGCGGGACGGCCAGCGCGGTAACGCCGGCCAGAAGCGTGAGCGACAACAGGATGGAACGCATGGGGCAGTCTCCTTCGTCGAAATCGATTTTGTCTCCGCCCTGGTTCGCCGTCCAGAGCGCTTCGGCTACAGTCCCGGCACGATCGGCAGGATCACCCGGCTCGGCCGCCGCGCGTCGAGCCATACGGCGTTGACCGCACAGCGCCGCCGCCGTGCCATACCCTCCGGCTCGCCGGTGTTCGGGTTTACATCGAATTTCGGGAAATTGCTGGACGAGATATCCAGCCTGACGCGGTGCCCGGGCAGGAACAGGTTGGCGGTCGGGAACAGCGTGATATGGGCGCGCACCACCTCGCCGGGCTGACGCAGCCGCGGTTGCTGGGGATCTTCCGCGTAGCGCAGCCGCAAAATCCCATCCGTGAGGTTCATCGCATATCCGCGTGGGTAATCGGGCGAGGGTGGGCAGACATCCACCAGCTTGGCGGTGAAATCGGTATCCGGCCCGTCGGTGCTGACCCAGAGCTCCGCCTCGACCGGCCCTACGATCTGCAGCGGCCGGTCGAGCGGCGCTGTCTGGAACACGAGAACGTCGGGCCGGGAAGCCAGGGGCAGGAAGGGCGGCGTGCAGCCGAAGAAATCGGCGCTCTCCGTCTGGTCGAAGGCGCCGGCGCGCGCCACCGGCTCCAGGCTGCTGAACGCTCCGCCAATCGTGGGCACCGGCCGACGGGGATCGAAGTCGAACGAAAGCGCTGCATTCTTTGTGGGCGCCGCCGGGTCCAGGCGAAAATCCTGGTGCAGATGATAAGCAACGAAATTAGCTTCCGGCAGCGGCCAGTCCGCCGCTATTATCCAGTGGCCGCCATGATCGAGATGTCCCGCCGGTGTGCGCCTGTCGGAACCGCCGCCCATGACAAAGACCCGCACCGCCGGCTCGTCGAATCGGGCGCCGTTCAGCACATGGTCGAAGAACCGCAGGCGGTGTCCGATCCAGTCGCCGGCCCAGGAGTCGAGCGTCGCGTCGGGGCCGAAATCGACGTCGCCGAACACGTGCTCGCTGCGGTCGCCATGCGTCCAGGGCCCGAGGATAAGCCGCGCCGGTCGCCCGGCGTCGCGCAAACCGCGATAGTTCGCCACTGCCGTCAGCGCATAAGGATCGTACCAGGACGACATGTGGATCGTGGCGGCACGGCTGTAGCGCTCATACCACCCTTCGGTCCAGATGCCGAGCTGCCGCCAGAACGCATCGAAAGCGCCGTGCGTCCATTGCTCGAACAGATAGGCTTCGTAATCGGGGTGATGGCGCAGCGGCGAGTGTCCCGGCTTCCACGGCATCCGGGTGAACCAGTCGCCAATATCTTCCGCCGCCAGTGCCGCCGCCATCACCGGATCGGCTTCCGCTTCGGGCGAGACTGAGGCGTTGCGAAACGCCCAGGTTGCCTGTTTCAACTCGAACGCGCCGGACTGGCGGACGCCCGAGCGCCAGGAATTGGCGAAACCGCCGCAATCCAGCACCTGTGCGGCCAGGCCCGGCGGGTCGAGGCAGCCGAGTGCGGCCTGCGTATGCGCCGCGTAGGAGAGACCCAGCGTACAGATACGCCCGTCGCACCATGGCTGCGCACGCAACCATGAACAGGTGTCGAACCCGTCCTCGCCATCGGAGAGGTATTTCACGAAGCGCCCTTCCGAGCCGTAGCGCCCGCGGGTGTCCTGAAACACGGTTGCGTAGCCGCGAGCGGTGAATCGCGCAGCGAACGCTGCGCGGCTTGCCGGAGTGCGGTTCGCCGCGGTGATCTCGCTCCGGCTCGGCAAGTGGCGCCCATAGGGAGTGCGCTCCATCACCACCGGAAACGGGCCGGAGCCGGCCGGCAGATAGACGTCCGTGGCGAGCCGCACGCCGTCCCGCATAGGCACCATCTCGGTGCGTGGCTGGTTCGCCTCCGTCATCTGCGCCTCCCGCCGGGCATGGGCCCGACCATCAAGGGGATTGAGCGTGCCGGCAACTCCGGCTCACATGCCCCGCGCCAGACACAGGAGACGTCCATGACCACGGTGAACGCCAGCATCGTTGCCCCAAGAATGTTGCTGGTAGGCGGCGGGGCGGTGCGGCAGCTCGCGGAGCTGCTCGGCAAGTTTGGCCTGTCGCGTCCGCTGGTCGTGTCCGACCCGATCATGGTCTCGACCGGACTGATTAGGCGCGCCCTCGACCCGCTCGCGGCAGCCGGGCTACAGCCCGCCATATTCAGCAACACAGTCTCCGACCCCACCGACACCGTCATCGAAGCGGGCGTTGCCGAATTCAGGCGCGGCGACTTTGATTGCCTGGTCGGCTTCGGCGGAGGCTCGCCGATCGACACCGCCAAGGCGACGGCGATTCTCGCTGCCGGGGGCGGCAAGATGCGCGATTACAAAGTGCCGGTGCAAGCCGACCACGGCGCCGTACCCGTTATCGCCATCCCCACGACCGCCGGCACAGGCAGCGAATGCACGCGCTTTACCGTGATCACCGACACCGAGCGCGACGAGAAGATGCTGATCGCCGGGCTCGGCGCGCTGCCGCTGGCCGCGGTCGTCGATTACGAACTCACCTACACGGTGCCGCCCCGCACCACGGCCGATACGGGTATCGACAGCCTGACCCACGCGCTGGAGGCGTATGTCTCCAGACGCGCCAACCCGTTTTCCGATGCACTTGCCGTTTCCGCGATGGCGCTAATTGGGCAGCACCTTCGCACTGCCTATCGCGAACCACGCAGCGCCGCCGCGCGCGAAGGGATGATGCTCGGCGCCACCCAGGCGGGGTTAGCTTTCTCCAACGCCTCGGTCGCGCTGGTGCACGGCATGTCGCGCCCGGTCGGGGCGCATTTTCATGTCCCGCACGGGCTTTCCAATGCCATGCTGCTGCCGGCGGTCACCCGCTTCTCGATCGGGGGCGCGGCGGCGCGCTACGCTGAGGCGGCGCGCCGGATCGGTTTTGCGGATAGCGCTGATCCCGATGACCGGGCATGCGCGAAGCTGGTCGCCGGGCTCGAGGCGCTCAACCAAGATCTCGCTGTGCCAAGTCCGGCTGCTTATGGCATCGATGAAGCTGCGTTCCATGCGAAGATGACGCTGATGGCGGAGCAGGCGCTCGCCTCCGGCAGCCCTGCCAACAATCCGCGCGTCCCCGATGCGGCCGAGATCATCGGCCTTTACCGGGAGGTATGGAGCGGCGCTGCACGTAATGGTTAGGAGGTTCGCCGCCTCCAGGCGGCGAACCAGGCAGGAATCTCGGCAGCCGTCATCGGCTCCGCAATGAAGAATCCCTGCGCGTTGTCCGCGCCCGCGATGCTTATAGTCTGCCAGACGGTTTCGTCTTCGACGCCCTCCGCCGTCACAAGCAGTCCGCGCGTCCTCGCCCTTTCCACCGTTGTAGTGACGAATGCGCGTGCCGCTGCATCGGCGCCCATGTCCTGCACCACAGCTTTGTCGAGCTTGAGTCCGGCAAATGGCAGCTTCATCAATTCGGCCACAAGCGGCACGGCCGGCGAGACATCGTCTATGACCGCGCGGTAGCCCGCGACGCGCAGGCGCTCGACCGCATGACGGAGCGCGGTGAGATCGGAGACCGGCTGGCTCTCGGTGAGCTCGATCACCACGCGCGCGGCACTGAGGCCCGTGGCGCGGCGCTGCGCGTCGAGCCGCTCCAGCGCGGCGGGTATCAACAGAACCTCCAGCGGCAGGTTGAGCCCCACAGCGAGGTCCAGCGCGTCGATACCGGCCCCGCGCATATCCGCAAACGCACAGCGGGAAATGCAATCGGTCAGCTCCTCGGCCAGTCCGGCATCCTCGATCTGCGGGACGAAACGCTCCGGCGATAACGTGCCGAGCGCCGGGTGATTGAGCCTCGCCAGAGCCTCAACCGCTATCGGGGCGCGGTCACGCAGCCGGACGATCGGTTGGTACCGCGTCTCGACCATGCCGGCTGCCAGCGCGGCGCTCAGCTCGCCCCGTTCCACGTCCACCCTTCCCCCGGATCACACTCGCACGGCCCGCTACCGGAGGTCGATGCGCGGATCAAGCCGCGTTGCGAGCGCCCTTCACATAGCGCGCGAACAGGTCGAACAATCGCCGGCTTACCGGCCCCACCGTGCCGTCGCCCACGGGCTCTCCGTCGATTCGCAGGATCGGCCGGACGAATGTGGTGGCGGCGGTCAGGAATGCCTCGCGTGCCTGGCGGAGCTCCGCGCGGCTGAACGCCTGTTCGGCGAAGGGAATCCCCGCTTCCGCCATCAACGCGGTCAACGAGTCGCGCGTGCATCCGGGCAGGATCGCCTGGTCCAGATGCCGCGTGCGCAGCACCCCGTGCTGGTCAACGATCCAGAAGCTGGTTGCGGCACCTTCGGTGACCATTCCGTTGGCATCGACAAGGATCGCTTCCAGCGCTCCCATTTCGCGCGCGGCCTGACGGGCGAGCACATTGGGTATCAGTGCGACGGTCTTGATGTCGCATCGGGCCCAGCGCTGGTCCGGATACGTGATCGCACTTGCTGTCCAGCGCGTGATGTCGTGGGGGAAGGGGGGAATGCGGCGGATTGTCACTACCATGGTCGGCGGGATGGCCCCGGCCGGAAACGCATGGTCGCGCCTGGCCACGCCGCGGGTGATCTGGATATAGAGCAGCCCCTCGCGCACGCGGTTTCGCCGCGCGACTTCCAACAGGACGGTGCGGAGCGCCGCCCGTGTCATTGGCGCCGAAAGGCGCAGCTCGCGCAGCGAGCGATCCATGCGGTCGAGATGGCGCGTCTCGTCGATCAGCCGACCGTCGTAGAGGTGCACGACCTCGTAGATGCCGTCGGCGAACTGATAGCCGCGATCCTCGACATTCACCACGGCGCCGCGCTGCGGCAGGTAATGCCCATTCACATAGGCGATGCGGCTCATTGCTTTCCTCGCGGTCCGGCCATCGGAAAAAGGCTCATAGCCGAGCCGCGAACGGCGGTCACCAGTGCGCCCGGGCGGGATTTGCATTCGCGTCGCTGGACAATTCGGCGTCTTGGTGGAAGATTTGTGAAAACAACTTGCTGGGGGGACAGCGATGACGGGGCAAACAAATTCCGCAGGCCACCCGCTGGGTCGGCGAGAAGCGCTTTTGCTTGCCGGCGCCGCTGTGCTGAGTACCCGGCCGGCGCGTGCCGACACGCATCTTGCTATCTGGACCGGTTTTCCAGAACTCCAGCCGTGGTATCAGGCCGTCGCCGCCGACTATGCGAAAACCCACCCGGGTGTGAGCTTCGAGTTCTTCAGCACATCGCTGCGAGAGGCGGAGCAGAAGCTGACCGCAGCGGTTCCCACCGGCACGGGGCCCGATGTGTACGATATCGGCACGAACATCAGTGTCAATTTCATCGACAACGGCTTGATCGATCCGAATCCGCCCGACATCGACGCCTATCTGAAGGGCGGCGGATGGAACCGGTTCCTGGTGGATTTCTTCACCATCGACGGCAAGACGTATGGCCTCCCCATGATGGAAGGAAGCCGGGCCTGTCTTTACTGGAACAAGACCTATTTTCAGCAGGCCGGGATCGCCGGCCCGCCTTCCACCTTCCCGGAACTGATCGACGCCGCGAAGAAACTGGTGCAGGTCGACAGCCAGGGCCGCATGACCCGCAGCGGCATCAGCCTGCGCCTGTCTGGCCAGGGGAGCGGTATCGGCGAGAAATTCCGCTATGTGCTGGAAGCCGCCGGCGGGTCGATGATCGAGCGCACGGCGAGCGGCAAGTGGCACAACAATTACGACAACCAGGCCGGTCGCGACGCGCTGACCTTCTACGTCGATGCGGTGCAGACCTGGCATATAGATGATCCGAAAGTGCAGCACGACGCTGATGCGTTCGCTTCCGGCGCTACCGCGATGCTGTTCCGCGAAGCCTGGGTGATCGGTGAAATCCAGCAGAAAAACCCGTCGCTGCAGTACGGCGTCGTGCCGATTCCCGCCTGGCGTAGCGGCGATCCGCACATGATGATGTTGCAACCCTGGGGCGTGTATGTGAACGGCCAGAGCAGCAACAAGCCGGCGGCGTGGGAATTCGTGAAATTCCTGACCAACGCGCCGAACGGCTTGCGGCTGACGGAGATGACGGGCTGGCTCTCCCCGCGCCAGGACATTGATTGGAAGCCGCTGTTGGCAAAAACACCGCAATTCGAAGCCTTCGTCTCGCCGCCGCCGGATGTGAAATTCTACGTTGAACCCGTGCTGACCGCATTCGATGAGATCGAGACAAAAATGTCCGATCACCTCACCGCAGCTTATGTGGATCCGTCGCTGAAGGGCAATCCACAGAAGATCGCTGACGCGATCCACCAAATGGCGGTGCAGACCGATCAGATACTGAAGGACGCAAAGCTCTACGGTACGTCCTGACGGGCGTTATGGTGCATCGCCCCCTCCCCCTGCCCCTCCCGCGAGGGGAGGGGAGAAGAAGAGTTGCACGGCGCTTCAGGTTGTGGGCCTGGTGCTACGCGATGCTGCTTCCGGTACTGGCGATCTACGCTTATGTGCGGGTCGTGCCGATCGGCTGGAGCTTCGTTCTCAGCCTGTACGACTGGCGGCTGATCGCGCGGGTGCGCCCTTTCGTCGGATTGCAAAATTACGTGCGCATGATAGGCGACAACAATTTTCATATCGCGCTCTGGAACACCACCGTCTATTCACTCTCCACCGTGCTGATCAGCACAGCGCTGGCACTCCCGCTGGCGGTGATCCTGGCCCGTCGCGGCCGTTCGTCGGCGGTGTATCAGACGATCTACTTCCTGCCGGTCATCACGCCCGTCGTCCCCATGGCGATCGCCTGGAAGTGGATCTACGACTACAATTACGGGTTACTGAACTATATCCTGTCGTTGGTCGGCATCCCGCCGGTTGCTTGGCTGACGGACGCGCATATCGCGCTATGGGCGCTGATCATCATGGGCATCTGGAAGGTACTCGGCTTCAACCTGGTGATCTTCCTGGTCGGCATCCGCAACATCCCGGCGAGTTACCTGGAAGCCGCGAGTCTCGACGGTGCATCGGAGGCGCAGAGATTCTGGCATGTGACACTACCGCTGCTGCGCCCCATTCTTCTTTACGTGCTGGTGACAGCCACGATCAGCTCGTTCACCGTGTTCACCCAAATGTATGTGATGACGCTTGGCTCGCAGGCCGCGCCAGGCCAGGCTGTACGCGTGCTGGTCTATGATATCTACCAGAACGCGTTCCAATATTTCCGGATGGGCTACGCCTCGGCTGAGGCGGTCACGCTGACCCTCATCGCGCTCGCCTTCACCTGGATACAGTTCCGCGCTTTCCGCGATCAGGAGACCGCATGAGGCCCGGCGAGTACCGCCGAAGGCGACGCGCCCGCGCGGGCGCCCTGGCGATCCACTTGGTGCTGATTGCCGGCGCGGTGTTCATGTTGCTGCCGATGATTTGGATGCTGGCGACTTCGTTCAAGCTGCCGGGCGAGATCGCAGTCTGGCCGCCGCATCTGCTGCCGCGAGCACCGACGCTCGGCAACTATCGCGGTTTGTTCGGCGCGGTGCCGTTCGGACGGTTTCTGACTAACAGCATGTTTTACTCAGTGGTGGCGACGATCAGCGTCGTAGCCACGTCGGCTGTCGCCGGGGCGGTGTTCGCCAAATACCGGTTCCCCGGCCGGACACTGCTGTTCATGCTGGTTCTCGCCACCGCGATCGTGCCGTTCGAAGGCTATATGATCCCGCTGTATATCCAACTCGTGCACATCCACTGGATCAATACTTACCAGGCAATCATCCTGCCCACGCTGGTGATGAGCTTCGGCATTTTCCTGGTCCGCCAGCACATTGCGTCGGCGATTCCAGACGAACTGATGGAGGCGGCTCGGGTGGATGGCGCCAGCGAATGGTGGACGTTCCGACGCATCCTGGTGCCGCTTTCCGGCAACGCCTTGAGCGCGGTGGGCATCCTCGCGTTCATCCAGGGTTGGACCGCGTTCATCTGGCCGCTGCTGGTGGCCAACAACCAGCTTCTGTTCAACGCCGAAGTCGGGCTGACCGCGTTCCAGTTCCGCTTCAACGCGGATTACGGGAAGCTGATGGCCGGATCGACGATCAGTACGTTACCGATGCTGATCGTGTTCCTGCTGCTGCGGCGGCGGATCATCGAAAACATGGCAATGACCGGGATCAAGGGCTGAACTCACCCCCGTCCGAGCCTTCAGCCGCGAACGCCCGGGTCAGGAAGCGTCCGAAATCGCGGTTCGATTCTGCGACCACGCGTTCGTTCCGTCCGATAGGATATGGTGGGGAACTCGTGCACAGGCCGAGGATCAGCTTACGCAGGAACGGACCGCTCATTGGCAACAACGTGCGTTCGTCCCGCACCGTCCCGTCGCGCTCTACACGGAACCGGCAGCCGGCGAGTTGCCGCCCGATCACGCCTATCGGACGCTGTCCGTCCCACTGATGCACCGCGCCCGGATAGGAAATCACCGTCACCTGGCTTCCGCCGCGGCGCAGATCATCCGTCACCTGCGCGCAGCGATCCGGGCGGATCAACTGATCGTCCGCGCCATACAGCATCAAAAGCGGCGCCCCTGTGGTGCGGCTGTCGGAGAAACGGGCGATACAGGGCGCGTAGAACGCCACGTGGCCGACGAAGCGCAACCCAGGCGGGGCCAGCCGATCCGCCACCTGCGCATACAGCCCGTAAGTCGCTGCCATCCCGCCGTAAGAAAATCCCGCCAGCACCACGTGATGTGCATCGATGTCCGGCCGTGTCGCCAGATAACGCAGCGCGCCATAGGCATCGGCCAGGAACATCGATTCAGTGATGTGCACCACACGCTGGATGAAGCTGGTGCCGAGATTGGGCCGCGAGGAGTAGGTCTCCACCACCATCACCGCGACCCCCATCGCCGCGAGCGACGGCCCGTACGTTTCGCCGCGCTCCTCGGCATTGCCGGCCGAACCATGCAGCAACACCACGGCGGGCACCTTACTGGCGGCGCCGGCTTCCGGCGGAAGATAGAGCAGCGCGCTCACCGTCCGCGCGGGCGCGCGACCAAAATCGCGCGGCACAAAGGGATCGCTGCTGGCAAAGCTCACCTGCTCGATGCGCACGCCGGCCACGCTCTCCGCATCCGGCCACGGATCGACGATATGCGGGGCTGCCCATAGTACCGACGGCACGACGCAAAAGAGAAACGCTGCAACGAACCGGAGTGACACGTGAAAGTCCGGATGGGGCTACCAGCCGCCGAACCAAATCCCGACGCCGTGCACGATTCCGACGGGGAAGAACAGGGCGGCCGCTATCAGCAGGGGTCGCAGTCCCGCCGCTGCACAGAACACGATGGAGGTGAGCCAAGCGGAGTAGCTGAACAGACCCAGCGACAGGCAGAACGCCGCCGCGAAGGGCGTGATAGGACCCTCTTTTCGGAGCTTCATACGCCCAGCCTCCGCGGGGAAACCCGCCAGGGCCAGCATAGCGCGGCCACACACGCGCGCAATCCCGGGATCAAAATCTGTGCCCCGGGTTCCGGGTTTGATTCACCCAGCGAACCGGGTGAGGGCGTCAGGGTGTCGGCAGCTCCGGGATCGCCGGCTCGCCTGGTACCGGCGTGCCGTCCAGCGTGATGATCAATTGGCTCACCTCGTCGATTGCCGCATGGATCCGCCTCGTGTTGGTGCCCTTGGCAACGATCGCAACGCCATTGCCCGATGCTCGATAGAACGGATAGCTGCCGATCTCGAGATCCGGATAGCGCTCCTGGATCTCGCCGAGCCCCTCGGCCAGTTTGCCCTCACCAAGTAGGGCGACATGCACCGCCTCGGCGCGGATCGGCGATCCCGCTTTCAGCAGCGGGGCGATATTCTCGAACATCACCCGCATGATCGCCGGTACGCCCGCCATCACATGCACATTGCCGATAGAAAAACCGGGCGCGGTGGAGATCGGGTTGTCGATCAGCGCGGCGCCGCGCGGCATCGTCGCCATGCGCTGCCGCGCCGCATTGAACTCACCCGGTTTGTAGGCGCGCTCCATACGCGCCCAGGCTTCTCTGTGCGGCTCCCAGGGTACGCCGAAAGCAGCGGCGACGCATTCGCTGGTGATGTCGTCGTGCGTCGGACCGATGCCGCCCGTGGTGAACACGTGGTCGTAGCGCGCCCGCACCTCATTGACCGTGGCGATGATCATGTCGGGCTCATCCGGGATCACCCGCACCTCGCGCAGCCGGATGCCCAGCTCCGCCAGCCGCGCAGCAATGTATTTGATGTTGGCGTCCTGCGTGCGCCCCGACAGTACCTCATTGCCGATGATCAACAGGGCAGCGGTGGGATTGGTGTCGGACATTGGGGCGCCTCGTCAGAGAAAATCTCGCAGCAATGGGATCAGCGGCCGGTCGGCCGGCGGCATGGCATATTCCGCCAGCTTCTGCGGCCGCACCCAGGTGAGCGTCTGTCCTTCATGGGGTTGCGGGATCCCCTTCCATCGACGGCAGACATAGAGCGGCATCAGCAGATGGAACCGCTCATAAGCGTGCGAGGCGAAGGCAAGCGGCGCGAGGCAGGCGGCCGACACATCGATGCCGAGTTCCTCCTTCAATTCGCGGATCAGCGCCGCTTCCGGCGTTTCGCCAGGGTGCAGCTTGCCGCCGGGAAATTCCCAGAGACCGGCCATCGTCTTGCCTTCCGGCCGGCGCGACAGCAGCACGCGGCCATCGGTGTCGATCAACGCGCAGGCGGCGACCAGCAGCAGCGGCCGCGCCGTGGGATCCTCGTGCGGGGCGACTTCGACGTGCCCGAACAGGTCCTCGCGCGTCGCTTCGAAGCGCAGTACCGGGGAGTCTCCGCCGCGCGAGACGAAATTCTCCGTCCCCTGACCGGTCTGCCGGAATCCGATATGCCCGAGCACGGCGACCGAGGCGGGATTGTCGGTGGCGACGTTCGCGATGACCCGGTCGAGATCGAGATTGGCCATGGCCCAGCGGGCGAGCCGCCCCGCCGCTTCGGTGCCGGCGCCATGCCCCCAGAAGCGCCGGCCGATCCAATAGCCGAGCCGCCCGGTACAATTCCGTGCATCGATGCGCAGTCCCACCACGCCCACCAGCAACTCATCGGCGCCATCCTGTCCGGTGACGGCGAGATGATACGCGGTGCCGGCGTCCAGCTCCGCCCGTGTAGAGGCGATCCAATTGTCGGCCAGTTCGCGCGGATACGGGAAGGGAACGGCGGCGAGGGTCCGGCAGACCTCCCAGTCGTTTACCAGTCGGTGCAGCGCTTCGGCGTCAGTGGGCGCGAGCGGGCGAAGCGTCAAACGCTCGGTGGTGAGCCGGGTGAAGCGGGGCGCTGCGGGCGGGGCGTTGAACGGCCCGTTATCGACGGTCGGTTTGGTTCGGCGGGCCCGCCTGCGCCGCGTGCGCTGGGCCTCCTGGGTGGGACTCATGGACGCATCATCGCCCGGCGGTGGTGGTGAAAGCCAGAGGCCCGCTTACGAGCGCGTGATTTCGATACTGCCTGTCATGCCAAAAAGGCTGTGCAGGAAGTGCGTGCATTCGAGGTCGTACGTTCCCGGCAGGCGCGGCACCACTGTGAGCTCCACAGTCTGGTGAGCGCGAACTTCGATCGTGCCGCCAAGCGGTGCCGCCGCGCCCGGCGGGAAGAGGCTGGCCGTGAAGAAACCCGGGGCGCTGAAACTGTGCCCCTCATTGCTGTCATTGACGAGGCGCAGCCGAACGGGAACGCCGGACCGCAGCCGAATGAGTGAGGGATCGAACGCAAAATTCGACAGGTGCACGGTAACGACGACGCCAGTGCTGACCGATTCGTCCGTCGGCGGCAAGACGGCCGTCCGGCGCGCCGAGCACGCGGCTACGGCGATCGTCATCAGCAGCGCAGAGATCCGCATGGCCCGAGATTACTCCCCCCGGGCGCCTTACGCGATACGGCGGCGCAGCGCGGCGGACAGGCGCGCGGCGATAATGACGATGACGAATGTTACGATCAACAGCAGCGAGACCGTCTGGTATTGAAAGAGGTTCATCGCAGTCAGCAGTTGAAAGCCGATGCCGCCCGCACCGACGAAGCCGAGCACCAGGGAGGAGCGGATATTCTCGTCGAACCGATACAGCGCCATGCCCAACAACGAGGGCAGCACGCCCGGCACGACCGCGTGGCTGAACACAGCAAGCCGGCCGGCCCCGGTCATCGTCACCGCTTCGGCCGGCGCCATGTCCATGTCCTCGATCGACCGATGGAGCGGAGGCCGCCGGGCGATCGCGATACGCCCAACTAATTCATGCCGCAGCTTCGTAGAGGGCCGCGATATGGACGGGTCCCGACCGCATCGGCACGCTCCAGGAACACGGTGTGCCCGTTACGCAGCCCCAGAATGGGGTCGGCGTAGCGCTGCGCCAGGGTTGGCTGGTGCAAGCCCATAGACACCTGTGTCCGGGTTGATCCCAGCCTTGCTCAGCGCATAAGCCGGAAACAAATGACCGGAGGTGGACGCCGGGTCGGAGTAGGCGAAGGTATGGCCCGCGACCTCCTTCAGAGTCTGGATGCCGGAGCCGGGCCAGGTGACTATGCCCGCGGTGTAGGTTTCAGGCTTGGCGGCGCTGTTGCCGAAGGTGGCGACCGCCTCGGCCTCGCGACTTGATGCGCCAGCACGTAACCGAGCGGGCCGAATGCGCCCACTTCCAGTTTACCGCTTCGCATCGCCTCGATCTCGGCGGTGTAGTTGGTGGTGATCAGTGCCGTGGCTGGGCGGTTTGTGCCTGGGTAGTGCGGTGGCAAGCGCAAACCCGTCCGCGCAGGCAGCGATGATCCAGCAATGCATTCAGGTCTTCCCGGTTATTGTGGCGACCAAGGAGGAGCGGCCGCGGCCGCGCGGTCTTTTCACTTTCGTGAAGCTACCGTGAAACTGATCCTCGCCGACGAAGATACCGGGGCCTGAAGAAGAACCTCTCGGGCGCCCTGCCGGCCGGTCGGGCTAAAGCCGCCGACGTTCTTCTTCTCCGCTTCTAGGTTTTTCTGCTTGCTCGCTTCCGCGTGGCCTTGTCCAGCGCACTCTTGCTGCTGAGCCACCATTTCACCGGGCGCTGTTCGCGCGCCGGCGGCGTTACCCGTTCCTGCTTCCCCCGAGCGGCTTTGACCGCCTTCGGCTGCGCTGCACGCATCGTGCGGCGCGACTCGCGTTCGGCGGCCATTTCCTCGCGGGCCGTGCGTAGCCGTTGGATGGCCTCCTCCGCCGCCTCCGCGGCGACGCTGGCTCGCTCCTCGGCTGACTCGAGCGCGGCGCGCAACCCGGCAACTTCCTGGCGCTCCGCCGCTACGCTGGCATGCGCCTCGGCCGCGGCAAGTTCCGCGTGTCCGATCTTGGTCTGCAGATCGCGCAATTTCGTTTGCGCTTCCGCCAGCGCCCGCTCGGCGCGTTCCCGCGCCTCGCGTTCGATGCCGAGCGCGTGCTCAGCCGCCTCAGCGCGATTGGCGGCGCTGCCGGGAGGTTGCGGACGATGCACCACATCGACCGGCACTTCGCCGTCGGCGACGAATCGGCGCTTCGGTCGCGGCGTCAGGAACCGGTCGGCCGGCGATGGCGTCGGGCGTGGCCGGTCCTGATGTGCGGGCGCGCCGTCGAGCCCAAGAGCGCGGCGCATTTTCTCCTCGGCCTCATTCAGGCGCAGAGTGCCGGGCAGCGGCTGATCTTGCGGCAGAGTGGTCGTTCCCTTGCTTGAACCAGGCCCGCGACTCGGCGTGCCCAGCATGTGCCCAATTATGCGGTGCGGACGATACAGGTTGATAGCGGTCTAGATAAGAGCGGATCAGTGTAACACAAGTATGTCGGCACGCCCCACACGATCGTATTATGACCGATAAGACCCGTTAATATCGACATAACCATGCGTCAGGTCGCACGTCCAGGCGGTGCCCTTGCCGCGGCCGAGGCCGAGATCGATCGCTATCTCGATCTCGCGACCGCGCATATGGGCGACGACCGGCGTTTCATCGTAATCCGGTACCACGCCGCCGTCACGCGCCACCCAGACGCCGCCGACCGCGATCGACAGCTTGTCGCGATCGGCCGGCTCGCCGGCCTTGCCGACCGCCATGACGATGCGGCCCCAATTGGCATCCTCGCCCGCAATGGCGGTTTTGACCAGGGGCGAGTTGGCGACCGATAGCGCGATTCGCTTGGCCGAGCGTGCGGTGGTGGCGCCGGTCACGTCGATGCGGATCAGTTTCTGAGCGCCTTCGCCGTCGCGCACCACGGCGAGTGCCAGATCGAGCAGCAACTCGTCGAGCTTCGCGGCGAAATCAGCAAGAATCGGTCCGCCTTCGGCCGGGACACGCGCGTGCTTCGCTGCACCGGTGGCAAACAGCAGGACGGTGTCCGAGGTCGATGTATCCGAATCCACCGTTGTCCGGTTGAAACTCTTGTCAACACTCTTGCGCAGCATCGAGTCCAGGACGGGCGACGGAATTCTTGCATCGGTTGCTACGAAACAAAGCATGGTTGCCATGTCCGGCGCGATCATGCCGCTGCCCTTGGCGATGCCGTTGATCCGCACCTCCTGCTCGCCGATGCGGGCTGCGCGCGTGGCTGCCTTAGGGAAGGTATCGGTTGTCATGATCGCGCGCGCCGCTGCATCCCAGGCGTCCTCGCGCAAGGTATCATGCAAGCCAGGCAGTGCGGCGATCAGTTTCTCGTACGGCAGCACCTCGCCGATTACACCGGTGGAAGCAAGAAACACCTGCTTCGCCGGACAGCCGAGCAGGGCGGAAGCTGCTTCCGCAGTGGCGCGGCAGGCCTGCACGCCGGCGCGTCCGGTGAAGACATTGGCGTTGCCGGCATTCACCACCACGCCGCGCGCCTTGCTGCCCTTCAGCGCGGCGCGGCACCAATCGACCGGAGCGCCGGGACAGCGGCTGTTGGTGAAAACGCCCGCCACCATGGTGCCGGCGGCGAGTTCCATCATCATGAGGTCAGTGCGGTCGCGATAGCGGATGCCTGCCTCGGCGGCGCCGAGTCGCACGCCGGCGACTGGCGGCAGTTCGGGAAGTTGCACCGCTAAAGGCGAGACCTGCATGTCCATCAGGCTTTCTCCGCGCGATTAGGGAAAGTTCAGCTCTTGCCGGCGTAACTTTTCGCCATGCCTTCGGCCGGCTCCGCCTGCGGACCGAACGGCATGATCGGATAACGCAGGCCGGCTTTCGACAACCCTTGCAGGCCGATGACGCCACGCTGCAAGTCCGCCGGCGGGCATGCCATCAAGAGTTCGTCATCGGCCACCGCGCCGTAGCGTCGCTCGGCATAGCAGGGAATTGAGAGGCTCACTTCCCGCATCTTCAGTGCATGGCCCCAACTGTCGGCGCAGGCACTCTCACCGGTGATGCTGAAATCGTAACGCCGATAGTTCTTCCACTGCAGTCCGTTGATGAACAGGATCATCTGCGCCGGATTGGCGTAAAAGAGGCAGATATCCGGTGGATCGAGCCGGCCGGAGCGCAGCGGGGAGACCACCAGCCCGTGATAGCGGCCCGGCTGCACGCGCGGCATCCCCGCTTGATGCGCCGCCGCCGCTTCGCGGTTCTCGAACCACACCCCCTCCATCTTGCGCCCCGAGGTATAAATCTCGCCCGGCGCATCGAGCCCAATGACGCTCGAACAGCTCGAAAACGCAGGGATGTTCTCGGTGGTGATGCCGAGCGTGAAACCGGCCATGCGCGCCTGCGTCACCAACTGGCAGGTCGAGAAGATGCGGCCCTTGGGTGGGCGGCGCAGCCCAGGCACGTGCGCCATCTCGTCGAGATCCTCGAACAGTTTCATGCCGATCGGCAGGGTGCGCAGCCTGAGCAGATCGGAGAGCTGGCCGCCAAGCTCGGCAACCGCCTTGCCGTCGAGTGCCGCGTCGGTTTCGACAGCCCGGGCCACATCGTTCATGACGGTCCTCCCTTCCAAGCGGACACGGATGTTTCCCATCCGCGCCGGCAACGCGCAATCGTAGGAGTTCAGTAACTCAGCCATGCAACGAGGGTCGGGCAATCTTCCTGGGGCGGCGATGCGGCAGGTGGAGCCGGAACTCTCGGTCGTGGTGCCGGCCTATAACGAGGCCGCCTCGCTGCCGGCGCTGCACCGGCGGCTTGCCGCCGTCATGGCTCGGCTCGGCTCGTGGGAGGTCGTCTATGTGAATGACGGCAGCCACGACGCCACCTTGCAGCGGCTCTGTGAATTGCAGGCGGCCGACCCGCATGTGGCGGTGGTGAACCTGTCGCGCAATTTCGGCAAGGAGGTCGCGATGACTGCCGGCCTCGAGCACGCTCGCGGGGCTGCGGTGATCGTCATTGACGCCGATCTGCAGGACCCGCCGGAGCTGATTCCGGAATTGGTGGCTGCTTGGCGGCTCGGATTCGACGTGGCTTACGCGCAGCGCACCGCGCGCGATGGCGAGAGCTGGCTGAAGCAGACCACTGCCGAGCTGTTCTATCGGCTCATGCAATGCCTGGGGCCGGTGCGGCTGCCGCGCGACACTGGCGATTTTCGGCTGATGAGCCGCCGCGTGGTGGATGCCGTGCTGGGATTGCGTGAGCAGCACCGGTTCATGAAGGGGCTGTTCGCTTGGGTGGGATTTCCGAGCACGGCCGTGCCGTATCACCGAGCGCCGCGGCATGCGGGCCGCACCGCCTGGACCTGGTGGCGGCTGTGGAATTTCGCCATCGAGGGGATCACCAGCTTCACGGTGATGCCGCTGAAGCTGGCCACCTATATCGGGCTGCTGACCGCGGCCTCTTCCATGGTCTTCGCGCTGCAGGTGATCGTCCGTACCCTGATCTTCGGCAACAAGGTGGCCGGCTACCCGAGCCTGATGACGATCGTGCTGTTCCTGGGCGGGGTGCAACTCATGACGCTCGGGGTGATGGGCGAGTATCTCGGGCGGATCTTCAACGAGACGAAAAATCGACCGCTTTATGTGCTGGAGCGGGTGCTGCCGAGCCGGTTGTCGGCGCCGGCGCGGATGCTGGAGGAGGTGGAGCTGGGCTGATCGGCAACGCCTCCTGGCCGGCAACGTTATGATCCTGACATCCAGGAGACGAGGCGTTCCATGGACCAGGACCGGACTTCCCCGGCTGCCGGGCTACCGCCAGAGCGCGAGACGATTGAGACCCGCACGGGGTCGGCGGCCCCGGCGGTGTTCGGGCTGTTCGCGGCCAGCGCGGCGCTGGACACAGCGATCAAGGACCTGGAGACGGCCGGGTTCGAACCGGGCTGATCTCAGTCTGCCGGATATCGACCCGCCGGCCGATCACGCCACCCCGGAGCTGGGCGCCAAGGAGGCGGATACTGACGTGGAGGCGCAGCAGTCGCGGCTGATGCACGCCGGCACCGGCGGCGCCATCGGGGCAATGCTCGCCGCGACGGCCACCGCGGCCACCGGCGGGGCCGCGGCCGCAATTGCCGGTGCCGCGATTGGCGCCGGGCTGGTGGTGGGTGGCGTGGCCCACGCGGTCAGCCGGGCCGCGAGCGGCGAGGAGCAGGCCGAGCGTGACCGCAAGGCCGCCGCGGGGCGGCTGGTGCTCTCGGTGCGAGCGCCGGATGCCGAGAAGGCGGCGCGCGCCCGCGAGATACTGCGCCTGACCGGGGCGAGCCGGGTCTGGTGAGTTACCCGGCCGTAGCGTAACGCCCGGCGACTTGCGGCGTGGGGCTGTCGAAGCCTTTATTTTGGCGGTCCAGCCTTGTTTCTCGCGACCAGCGTCGTTTCAGTTCGTCGCGAACGCGGATGCTGAGTTCGGCCGAGGCCGGTGGTTTCCAACTCTACCGTGTCGCCGTCCTGGAAGGCGCTGAGTCCGCGATGGTTGGTCCCAGTGGCGAGGATGTCGCCCGGCAGCAGTGTGTGGATGGAGCTGACCCACTCGATGCAGCGCGGGATTTTGTGCGCCATGTCGGCGGTGTTGAAATCTTGCTTGATCACGCCGTTCACCCAGAGGCGGACCGGGAGGTTGTGCGGATCGGCGATCTCGTCGGCGGTGACGAGATACGGGCCGATCGGCGCGAAGGTGTCGCGTGATTTCATCTGGAAGAACACGTTGCCGGGCGGCGGCAGTCCACGCGCTGAGCCGTCGATGAAGTTGATATAGCCGAACACGTGCTCCATCGCTCGGGCGGCCGGCACGTTGGCGACCTGTTTGCCGATCACGACGGCCATCTCGGCTTCGCCTTCGAAGATGGTCGCCGGCACGTCGGGCAGCCGCATCGTGTCGCCCGGGCCGATGACGGCGGTGGGCGCTTTGTGGAACGCGTTGAGCGGGGCGGGCTCCTTGCGGGTGCCGTCCTCCATGTAGTTCACCGCCATGCAGACGATGTTGCCGGGGCGCGGCAGTGGCGGGCAAATACGGAGCCCGGCGAGCGGGATGGGCCGGCCGCTGGCGACCGCGTCCTGGAGGCGGGGGCGATACTGCTCGAAGCGGGCGATCAGGCTGGTAATGAGGTCGTGCGGCCCCGTGTGCGAGATGTCGCGGACGGCCGCCGAGACGTCCACCACGCCGTTGTCCTTCACCACGCCAAGAATGAAGTCGTTGAAATACAGAAGTTTCATGTATCGCCTCCCGCCGTGGTTCGGGGCCATCCCACCGGGCGGGGGAGGGTGTGTCAACCGGCGGGGCGGGGGTTTCAAGCCGTGGTCGGCACTGCTATAGGCGCGGCCGGCCGGGATATGGCTCCGGGCGCATAGCTCAGTTGGTAGAGCAGCTGACTCTTAATCAGCGGGTCCAAGGTTCGAGTCCTTGTGCGCCCACCAAATCCGCTACGGCTGCAATAACTTACTTGCTGGCCTTTTCGTCAGTTCCGTCAGTTCCGTCGGCGGTTCCGTCGGTCGTCGCCCTCTTGTTCCGGGCCGCCAGGCGTTTCGCTGCCGCCCGCTGGAACTGCTCGGGCGTTCGGCGTGCATAGCGGCGTGCCATCTGGACGGTCCTGTGCTGGGTATGGGTGGACATATCGATTACGTCGGCGCCGGCGTCCGCCAACTCCGTCGCGGCCGTCGCCCGCAGGTCCCTGAATTGGAGATCAGCCGGAATGCCGGCCAGATTCGCGATGCGTCGGAACTCGTGACGAAACGTGTCGAGCTGCCAGGGGCGCCCGGTCATCTCGCAGACAACAACATGGGTTGACGGCGTCTCGGAGGCGGCCTGGCGTTTCCGCTCTGCGCCGATCTCCTCTGCAAGCTCGGGATATGCGCTCGGCACCAGCACGGCACGGGTTTTCATCTTGTTGGTCTTGCGCGCGCCAGAATCGAGTGCCGTCCAGGTGAGCGCCAGGACGTCTCCCTGCCGATGTCCCAACCAGTAGGCGAGTGAGACCGCAAGCCCGATCGAGGGGCGTCCCAAGTCCGCGGCCTTCGCCTTCACGGTCCGGACCTGGTCCGCCGTCCAGGACTGTTCGCGCTCGGCGATTCCGGACAACTCCATTCCGGCCCACGGATTGGGGGCGATCGGATCCACGTGCTCTCTTCTCGCGGCCCACTTCCAGACGCGCCGCGCGAACCGACAAGCGTAATGCGCCGTGGAGTGGCCGCTCTCGTACTCGAGGATGCCGTGCAACCGATCGGCGTGCTTCGCCTTGATGGCTCGCGCCGGCAGGCGCCCAAGCGTCTGGTTGGCAATCTGAAGACCGCTGAGGCGCTTCGCAAGCCATCGATAATCGCCCTGGGTGCTGGCGGCAAGCTTGGCGAACCTGGCGCTCTTGAAGAACTCCTGGAACACCCAGGCTACTGTGCCAGGCGGCGGAGCGTCCGGATCAAGCCGGGTCACTTCGGCATTGAGCCTCCTGGCATACGCCCAGGCTGCGACTTGGTCGCTGCCCAACGCCCTCACGGCGAGGCCGTTGGCACGGCGCAGCCGCAGTGGTGGTTCCCAATACCACCGCCCCTTCCGGAGTTGAGTGTAGGGCGGCTTGCCGTCTGGATCAGTGGGTGCCAAGGGCGCGGTCCAGGAAGTCTTCTGCGGCTTCCAACGTAACCGGGATGGACGAGGCGAGGTCTAGCGCCCGGTCCACGGCCCGGCAGTCCCAGCGGGCGCGGACGTCGTCTGGCGCCAATCCCCACAGCGGTCGAGGGAGCTGCCCCTTCTCAATCCTTGCGGCCACTTCGGCCCACGGCAGTCCGCCCAGGTGCGCGCGAAGGTCGGACTTCGTCAGAAGACGGGGGGGACGCTGAACGCTCATTGCGCGATAATCTCCCGCTCGCTCAGTGCGGCGTCCTCGATAGCATTGATCGTAGCACCATTCTTGGTATCGAGGATACGAAGCTGCCATCGAGGCTTCGGGTGAGCACAGCGACGGCGACACGATCCGTCGCCCCGGCAATCCCTGCATTGGAAACTGATGATGACCAAGGAGGCGTACAGAGGCAGCACAAATAGGCCAGCCACATAATCGTCGAGCGAATTGTCTTCAGTCATAGCATCAACCCAATGAGCCGCCTCGATGTTGCAGCGCGTACGCCCGAAGCCGGTCGTCTGATGCTTCCTGCCGGCGAACATCGGCGCAGAGCTCGTTCCTTGAACTGCACGCAATCAGCATCTGCGCCCGTGCCTAATTCGCGTGCGTTGGCTAAGAGGACGTCGGAACCGGCACCATAGACGCGCTTTATTCATGGTAACTTAGCGATTTTGTTGACGCCGAGCCGAGTCCTGCGCCCCAATGAGCCGGCGGCTGTTGATTCCCGCTTCGATTGAGCGGTGTCCTGTTGCGAAGCCACTACCCACCACTGAGCTTTCATTTCCGTTCGATGATCTGGCGGCGAACTTTGAAAATCACCGCCGCGACGGAGCAGGCAGCGAAAGCACAGACGACTTTGATGATCCAGCCGTTGCTATCCATGAATGCGCGAAGGATCAGGCCTATGCCCGCGAGCATGATGGCCACAGCCGGGAACCACGAGAGCCAAACAAACGGAAGGATCATCAGCCGAAAGCCGGGCCAGAAGAATTTGACGAGAGCGGTCATATCAGCTTCTTGCCTTCAGCCGGATAGCGGGTGCGCAGACGCGCGCGCCGTCTTGCTGCCAGCAAATGGCGAGCGGACCACGACCGGCTTCAGCCGCACCGACGGCATAGCCGACTGTTCCGCTGATCGCCCCCATAAGCATCAGCGCTGCGGCCGCAATAATCGAGGTTCAACGATCGATAGCGCCGCGGATTCGGAAGGCCACACCGGTTACCGCGCGCTCGACTGCCGAAACGATCTGTTCGCTAGGAGATGACGACGCTGGCTGCACTCGCTCGGCAACAGCATCCATGCGCGCCAACACCTCGGGAAATAACCCCAGCGTGGTGGACAACGCCGCAAGTGGATAGCGCAGCACATCGTCCCGCAAGCCGCTGCGTTCAACGGCATCCGCAATCTCTGCTTGTGCGACGCGGACGGCTGCGACGAAGTCGCTTTCGCTTTGGGTTTCGGGCCTCGGGGCGGAGGTTACAACAGCCATGAGGTGACCCCACCGAATTCGCGTGTCATGCGATCGAGCCACGCTTTTACCTCCAGTCGCTGTGTCCAGCCAGCCGGCCGAAAGGTCTTGCCAGGGGGCACGATCCCGTCGCGGGCTTGCGTGAAGTGCAGGCGCTTGCTCTCTATGTCGAGCGCGACCACGGGATCCATTTTCGGCATCCATACCGGGACCGCGCCGCGCGCTTCCGTGGCGCGGAAGGCACTGTGACGGCGCACGCGTGCGAAGGCGCTATCGCGAGCGATGCCATCATCAACGCGGCCCTCGTTGAGGACCAGCATGGTCGCGCGCGGCCGGAAGCCGGCGTTTTCCAACGAAATCAGCGCGGCAAGGTCGTCCACACGAGGCGTTAGCGTGTAGATCGCAACAAATTCCACCCCGCCTTGCTGGAGTGCGTCGGCGAGATCGGGTGTCGCGGCAATCGTGCGAGCCAGCGCGGTGTCGCCACCGCCGAAATCCAGCAGAGCACTTTGCTTGGCATCAAGGAGATGGCCGAGCAGCTCGCGCAGCCAGCGCGCCGTGCTGGCGCTGTCGCTCGTCTCGGGTGTTGCCACCCCATCGTACCAGCTTGCTAAGGATCGGTTCTGCGGATCGAGCGCGGCAATGATCGCCTCGTTGCCGCGCTCGTTCATCCGGTCTGCAATCCACCGGGCGAGCATCGTCTTGCCCGAGCCGCCAGGCCCGATCAGGAACAAGACCTTGGGCGTGCCGGACAGATCGAGGGCGACCGGATCGACCGGGATTAGCATGCTGGCCGGTGTCACAATCGGCGCGATGGCGATCGTAGCTTCCGGTTCATCGACGTCCGCGACCGAGCGGCGGAACAAGTGCTCGATCCGCGCGGGAGAGGATTGAGTTGTTGCCATGGCGATTACCTTCCTGGCTATCTCGGCCGCGCCGGCCGAAACTTCGGGCCGCTTGCCGGCTCGAATTCCTCGTCCGCAGCAAGCTCGATGGGGGTGCATACCCGCTGAACCGCGTAGACAGGCCGACTAGCCGCCGCGGCGGCCGGACGGAACTGTTTAGGTGGGAGGCTAGTTGCTGGCCGCCAGGAGTCAGTCGGGGTCGCGGAGGGCAGGTGGGCGGCCTGTGCGACAGGGACACCGGCTACCTGTTGTTTGCGGTTTGCTTCCGCCTTCGCTCGGACAGCGGCTACATCTTTCCGTACCTGATGCCAGCACTTGCGGGCACGCTCCGCGGTTGGCGGCTTGCCCGCGCCATCCATCAGCCCGGCCTTTGCCAGCATCACAGCTATGGTCGGCCAGGATGCGCCATCCGCTTCGATTGCAGTGGAGAGTGCGTCATGACGTGCTCGCATCCATGCATATAGCGGCGAGTGCCGTCCTCCTATTTTGCGGTTCGCGGCGACGAGCTGTGCCAGATCGTCAGTCGTCATCAGTCACCACCGTCCGGGTTGCGTCCGGCTTCTGTCCGGCCTCCGACTTGGAAGCGTCCGGCATACGTCCGAGAAGGATTTTGGCAGACCAAGGCATTCGTGAATGCAGGGTGCGGTGAGAGGGTCTCATGGCCGGAGCTCTTTCCGCCGGCGCTGCTTCGGCTCTGCCTGCTGACCCTCCGCCCTCGCCCGCATGCGGTCGGCGCGGTCCTGCGCGGCCTGTTTGCGTGCCTCAGCGCGCTCCTGTTCGGTCTGTTGGGCCAGACGCGACCACCAGGATTCAGTCTTCTCGAACTCGCTCATTGCGCTCTCCTCATTCGGGGCTTGCGATGCTTGGCACGGCCCTCGACGGTTCTGTCGATGACCGGCAACACCCGTGTCTTGATCACCTGCGCGGCCGCCCGGAGCCGCGCCCTGGCAACGGACCGGCGCAGGGTCGTGGGCTGTTGGCCCGCGCGTTTGCCTTCCTCGGCCGGGCGGAGGCCGCGCTGCCATCCGCGTGCGCTCTGCCGCATGCCCTCCGCGGCGCGTTCGAGGAACAGCAGCGCGGACGGCTTTTCCGGCTGGCGCGAGAGGTTGCGCGTCATGTTCGCTAGCACGTCCTTACGGGTGATCGGACGGGCATCACCAAGCGGCCGCCGTTCGGCGATCTCGCGGCGTTCGGCGCCGTCCGAAGTGACCAGCCATGACTGCCGGCGATGACGGCTTTCGGCGACATAGACGGTGTTGGCATTGGCCGTCCGGCTGCCGCCGGGAAGGGCGTTGATGTGCTCGGTCGCCGTGAGCCCCTGGGCGGCATTGATGGTGAGGCAGTCGCCATAGGCCAGCCTGACGCAGCCCGAGAGCGGATCGCGGAGCGTCTCCCATTTCACCAGGCCTTCGGTGCCCTTTGCGTTCCGCATCCGCAGGCCTCCGACGGAGATGTCGAGCACCGTGAGCACCGAGCCGTTGCGCCCGATGTTACCGGCCCGGCCACCGGAGAGCGCGGCAGGGATATTGGCGAACAGGCGAACGCGATCCCCACGAGCAAGAGCGAGGTCGTACTTCGCGCCGTTCTGATCCGTGGCCTGTACAGTGACGGCGTCAGGCCCGAGCTCGCCCGCTGACCGCCTCCGCTCGCGGATGGCGGCGGAGATCGCCCGCGCGTCCTCATTCGTCGGTGCGGTGACGGTCAGCCTATAGATTTTGTCCCCGGCGTTAGCTTGCCGCCGTTCGGCCCACAGCTCCGCCGCGCGCCGCACCGCCTCCCTGTAGCTGCCCGGGACCAGTTCAACCGTGCCGTCCTGATCCTTCCGGGCGAGCGCGGCGCCGGCGTTTCCATCGCGGAACAGCAGCGAGGTTTGCCGCTCACGCTCGCTCTGCTGCCGCACGGTCGTCAACAGCTCCGGGACCTGATCCGGCCCGAGCGCCTTGCGCAGGAGCTCGATCGTGGGACCGGCCTCGATGGCTTGGCACTGCCGATGGTCCCCGACCGCGGTGATCTGAGCACCGGAGGCGGTCTGGAGCCGCAGCAGGCGTGCCATCTCGGAAGTGCCAACCAGGCCGAGCTCATCGATAACGATGACGCTGTGCCGGTTCAGTTCAAGTCTGCCGGACTCGGCACGATCCAGCAGCACGGAGAGCGCGTAGCGGTTGTTGATACCCGCATCGGCCAGGTCATCGACCTGACGCCAGGCGACCGCGGCACCGATGACGGTGCGGCCGTCTTCGTTCCAGGCGCCGACCAGAGGCGCGAGCAGAGCAGTTTTGCCGGCACCCGCAACGCCGATGGCGACCGCGAGCCTCCCGCCGGTGCCGAGTCGCTCGATGACGGCCCGCTGTTGCTCGCCATGGCTGCTGGTGAGGTCGAGGTCAGATCGGCGGATCGCGCGCTGCAACGCGGCTGCGGGCAACGCCGCGCTGTTATCCGCCGCGGCGGTTTGCGCGAGACTGACAAGCTCCCCCTCCCGGCCCAGGTGCTTCGCCGTGGTGACGCCTGCCCGCGGTCCATGCCGGGCGGCAATCAGGTGGGTCCCCTCGCCTTCCTGGCGGACACCGCGCGTTTCGAGTGCGTGGACAACGGCGGTGATGTCCTCAGGACCATCTACGCTCGCCGCGATCAAACCCCGTGTTGCGGCGACCCGCAGCTCAGCCATGGCAACAACAGCGGAAGTCCCGAACGCCCTTTCCACAAACGGGAGAGCCGCCCGGTATGCTCGCCCTGTTCTTTCCTCGCGGCCTTGCGGCGCCGGTGCCGCGCCCTCTCGCAGCACGCTGGCATGTTGCCATCTCAACTGATCGGCCTGCTCTTTCCAGGCAGCGAAATCCGAGCAGTCGTCGCGTTTCGCGTCCTTCGACTGTCGCCCGATCCCCGAGCCGCGCTTGGCGAGCTCGATCTTCTCTTCCGCCGGCAGCGCATCCCAGTCGCGGGCCGCCTCCGCCGCCCACTCGCGGGCGATCGCCACGGCATCCACGGTCCGCTTCGAGAAGGCTGTCCGTACCGCTTGGGGAATCGCGGTCACCCGAGCAGCACCCGTCTTCTGATCGAGCCCGACATCGGCACCGATTGCGCGGAGGTTTTGCGCCAAGTGCGCCTGGTAATAGGCGCCGAACTCATGCACGCGGCCCCTGAGGCGTTGGACATCGAGCGCACCCAACCGGCCTGAACCGGTCAGCACCGCATTGAACAGGGTGACATGCGTATGGAGGTTCGGGTCGCCCGCGACCTTCAGGGAAACGAGCTCGGTTTCTTCGCCATTGGCGATCTCCAAAGTCGGCCGGGAGGTGTGATGCGTGAACTGCGCCCACCCGACATGCCCGGGCTCCCACCCATCCTTGCCGCCGTTGCCTCTGCGGGCCCGGCCAAGCTGCTCCGAGACATAGGCCATGGCAGACTGAACGGCGTCACGATGTGCCTGCACGATCTGCTGGCGTTCGGCTTCGGTAGGTGCGAACGCCCAGGCGAGCGAGACACTCTTGTCGGCGCTGAAGCAGCAATCGACGAAGCTGATCGTCCGGCGCTTGGAGGCGCCCTCGATCTCTTCGCCATCGGCGCGTCGGCCTGCCAGCAGGTGCGCGAGTTCATCACCGGAGAGCGACCGCGTCGGATCAATCGCCAAACGCGCCGCGAGTGCGGGATGCATGTCGGCACGCGGCTCGGCTGCGGTGAAGGCCTGCTCGCCGCGCTCGATCGAGCGGATCAGCGCGTCGAGCTTGGCTCTGGCGAACTCGGGAGGTCTGGTTTCGAGAGCGTCCGACCGGTAGGAACAGGCGCCTGCAACCTCGGACACGCGATCCAGAAAGGCGTCACCGGCTTTCGCGATCTCCTCGTCGGAACCGCCGGCTGCATACAGCCGATTGCCTTCGCTCAGCTCCCACAGCCGCATCACATCGGAAAACTCCAGCCAGCCTTCGGCCATGACGTGGCCATAGGAACAGGCGCGATCGTTCTCGGGGTCGGCGGGTTCGGGGAGGGGTGGCAGCGAGGCCCGCAACAACTGACGCTCTATTCTCGCGGCCTGAGCTTCCGCGTCTTCGCGAGGGAGTGTGCCATTCACCACCTGGCGTGCCAGATCGCGGAGAGCGAGCTCATCGCCTGACAGAACTTCGGTGCCGGCGCGGTAGTACGCAGCGAGATCGGCGGCCTCGCGCGGAAGCGTCGCCTCCATCAGATGTGCTGCCATGGCCTTGCCGCCGGAGAGGCCCGCGACGGCGCCCGTGCGATACGTCAGCATCAGTGAACCGGCGCACGCAGCAGATCGACGATCTGTGCCTGCCCCTCTGTGAGGCTTTCGATGCCTTTCACGATCCGGGCGAGCAGTTCCTGCAGCTCGTTGGCGCCGTCGTCGTTCGTCGCAGCGCGGAGCAGGCAGTTCAGCTTCTCGTCCATGGTCCGCAGCATTCCCTGCTGCATCAGCAGGCCCCGCGTGAGAGCCTGGATTTCTGTGCGCAGTGCGAGGATTTCGCCCGACAGCTCCTGGCTCATCGGCGTTCCTCCGATTGATCAGGTGGCGAACCGGGCTGTTTGAACCGGCTTGGCTGGACGCGGTCCTGGAATTCTTTGCGGCGGAAATAGATGGCGCGGCCGCAGCGGATCGGCCGGCCGCCGGCGATGACGAACAGCTCGTCGGTGCGTGTGTCCTGAATGAGCTCATCCGGCGTGATCAGCCGGCGCCTGATCTCATGGCGGTTGGTGTTCTCCCCGCGCGACCGGCTGCCCATCGTCGCCAGGTTCTGCCCGCTCTGACGTCCTGTATTGTCGCCCTCGGAATAGGCGATGACGGCGTAACTGCCAAAGGCGTCCGAGAGCTCGCGTGCGGTTTTCTCATCGCGGATGGCGGCATAGGCCCGCCACGAGACCGAATCACACCAGGCGCGCTTCTCATGCTGGCCCCAGGCTTCTTCGAGCTGGCCGACGCTCTGATAGAGGAGCTGCAGCGTGATTCCATATTTGCGGCCGGCATCGCGCGCCTGCTGCAGCACCGACATGCGCCCGAGCCGCGCGGCTTCATCGAGCAGAAACAGCACGCGGCCGGACGTGCAGCCCTCGGCGCGATACACCGCGTTGAGCAAGGCGCCGACCAGCGCGCGTGCCGGGCCCGGCGTGGTGATCAGCGCATCAAGCGGGATCTGGACGAATACGGAAAGGCTGCCGTCGGTAAGCTCCGAAGTTCGGAACGTGCTGCCCGACACGAGTGCCGTGAAGGCGCCGATCGCCAGCCAGCCGGTGAGCTTCGCGGCGTTGGCATAGATGCCGCTGAAGGTCTCATCCGCTTCCATGTCCATGAGCGAGCCGGCGATGTCGCGCGCCATCGGGCTCTTTGATTTGCCATGGATGTCCCCGAGCTTGGCTTTGAGCTTCCTCTCCGGCGTGACGACCGCTTCGCGCAGCCGGCGGAGTGTCTTCTCTCCGGTGGGTATCCCGTCATCCCAAAGCATGTCGGCAAGGAGGCAGGCAACGAGCTGGCGGCCCCAGGCATCGAAGAAGACTGTTTCCTCGCCTCCCTCTTTGTTCGGCTCGCCGCAGACCCAGGCCACGACGGAGTGCACATGCGTCTCGGCGAGCAGAGCATCGGTATCGATCCAGTCCAGCACATTGACGCCGACACCAGGCGTGGCGGGCGAGACCGTCACGATGCGATGCCCCATCTCGCAACGCGCACGCTCAAGCATCGGCGCAAGCTCACAGGAGGGGTCGAGAACGACGACGGAGCCGGTCCAGTGCAAGAGCGTCGTTACAGCTGTGGTCGTCTTGAACCCGCCGGAACCGGCGAAGATCAGTGAGTGTGTTGAACCCGCACGGCACGAGTCTATGAGCAGTGGAGCGCGTCCTCCCTTGCCCCAGGTTTTGCGGTTTCGGGGATCGAACGGCACATCCGCAACCCCGTCGTGATCCACCCGATACGCTTCGCCCACGACGATACCGCCATGCGCCTCATCGGGACCTGGAAACAGGCGCCGCAGCTCCCTGACCGACATCCAGTCGGCATGCCCGTGATTGTCGGACGAGCCACGCAGGAGGGGGCGGGGAGCCCAGCGCAATTGCGAGACCTTTGGCATCGTACGCAGCCGGTAGGCGACCGCGGCAGGCACGAGCACGACCACGGCCAAGCCGCCCCAGGCGCCGCGGCGAAGCCACAGAGCGACGAGGGGATTCCCGGCGTAAGGCTGATAGACCCACCAGGCCCACGCGCGATCCGGCCATGCCCAGGCGGCCCAGAGATGCGTGCCGAGCAGAAAGATCGAGCTTGCGGAAACGGTCCAGGCGGCGGCGGCGACAGGCACCGTCGCAACAAGCCAGACTGCCCGGCTTTGATTGCGCACGGTCAGACCTCCATCAGCTCGGCAACGGTCCTGCCGCGGCGTTCGGCGTCCACCCGCAACCAAACCTCACCGATCGCGAACGTTTCGGCGCGCTCTTGAAAAGGGATGATGATGTCGATCGCACCGTCGAGCAGCGAGATGATCGTATCGTCGTCGTAGCTGCGCCCCGCCTCGCTGCCTTTGATCAGGTTGAACAGCCGGCGGAAGGCTTGCCCCGCATCCTTGCCGTGGATCGTGGTGGAGCTGCCGGGGTGGCCGGTGCCGACCTCATGGATGAAGGTGTAAGCCGCTTCGGGATCGCGCAGCTCGCCGACGAAGCCGCGATCGGGGCGCATCCGCAGATAGGCTTCAAGCAGGTCCTTCTGTGTGACCTTTGCCGTACCTTGGCCGCCGTGCGAATACAGAAGCCGGACGTGGTTGGGCTGCGTTATCGTCAGCTCCGGCGCGTTCTCGATGGTGATCAGCCGCTCGCCGGGATCGATGATACTGACGAGGGTTTTCAGCATGGTGGTCTTCCCGGAGCCCGTGGCGCCGGTCAGCAGCATCGTGCAGCGCGTGCGGACCGCCTCAGCCAGAAACCCGATCAGGTCGCCGGCATCATACAATTGCAGCAGCCGTGCATTCCTTTGCTTGCGCGCTTCATATCGCTTGTCCCACCTGTTCCAGCCCTCCGTGCGATAGCGGTCGGGAAGCGCTTCAAGAGCCGCGATCGTATCGCCATGCCGGCGGATCGTTAGGCTGACGGTCCCATCCGGCACACAGGGCGGGATCACCGCTTGCAGGCGCGAACCATCGGGCAGATTGACCGCGAGCAGCGGGCGCTCGGGACCGATGTCCTGATTGCCGTGCGCCGCGGCTAGAACCGCGATATCGTACAATTCATCAAAATCGAGCGGGATGCTGTGATGCTCGAAACGACCGTTGCGGCGGACGAAGCACTCGCCGGGCCTGTTGACGCAGATCTCCTCGACATCAGCCCGAGCGAACTCATCAAGCGGCGAGAGAAGGGCCGCGAGAAGGGGGGCCGCATGCCGTGCCAGCATCAGGGCTGCCCCCTGAAGCGCAGGGAATAGACACTGGAGAAATCGAGGTCGCGCGCCACAAAGATGCTGCACGATGCTCCCTGAGGGCGCGTCAGCGTGTCGGGTATCGTGATCGTGCTCTGAAGGAGTTCGGCGACAGCCTGATCGCTGTAGCCCTGGAACTGATAGAAATTCAGGTTGTTGCCGGTGGTGCTGCGATTGGCCAATGCGTTCGAGAGCCCGAGCGCCGCCGCCTGGATGCCGGTATCCACGGTCGAGAGGAGCAGCGCGCCTTGCAGCTTCTCCCAGATGTGCCGGTTAACGTTCCCGTCGAGGCCCGTGCGCCCAAGCGCATCGGCGGCAGGCGAGCGCGATGCGCACGAAATTCGGCGCCGGTGTGGTGATCTGCTGCCACAGCACGAACTCGCGCGCGAGCCCGTTGATGATGTCCTTCTGCATGGTGCCGACAACCTTCGAGCCGGCATCGAGCAGGACGGTATGGCCGCCTGCGCTGTAGAGGTCCTGCGGGATGACGGCGGTGATCAGGCCGGGATAGGAGCTGTCGAGCGCCGTCTGCTCGATGCAGGGGATGATCGTCCCTTGGGCAATCGTCAGCTCGGGATTCCGGAGACGCTTGGCGCTGACGCCGGTGAGCTCGGTCGGCTGCAACCGCTCCGACAAGGCGTCCTGGCCGCCTCCGGTTTGTGATCCGCGTGTTTCCGGCGCCGGCGCCGGACGCGCCATGCGGTCGCCATGGCGGATGAGATGGGCGAACTCCAAAGGTGACGATGCGGCCGCGTCCTGAGGCAGCGGCATTGGGGGAGGGGATGACGTCGGTTGTCGCGGGACAGGCGTTGCCGCCGAAACAGCCGGCCGGAACGTCACCGGCTGTGCCTTCGGCAGCGGCGGCACCCACGGCTCGCTCGGCACCTCCGCTATGGTCTGTTCGGAGACCGGTTTGGCGCGCTGCTGATCCAGCATGTGCAGCAGCGAGGGCACCGAGATCAGCGCGCCGACGCCGGCCACGCCGAGCGCGACCATCTGCCACGGCCTGAGCGGCGGTTTGCCGCCTGTGATAGGGCTCATGAGCCCGCCTTCAGGACGCGCTCGATATCGGGGCTGGTAGTGCCCGTCACCGTCCTCCGGCCGATCGGATCATAGTGGTGGTTGGTCAGGCACAGCACGGAATTTCCGTCGCGCAGGCGAAACTCCGGCGCCGTCTGATGCACGGTGACGATGCGCGTCCCGGCATCGACTGTGTAATCGGCAACGGCTTCCTTGCCGTCCGGATTGACCACGAAAAAGCTCGGAATGCGCATATTGCCGGGAAAGCGGAAGTAGGTCTGGGATCCGTTATCCCACACGTCCGGCGTGGGCGAGGCCGGGTTGGCCGACCAGACGGGCCCGGCGCATGACGCGAGCTGCGGTCCTTGTGCCGTGCACGCGCTGAGGCCCAGGAACGCGAGTGCAGCGAATTGGACGATCTTCATCGGAACCCCTCATCGGCCGAGCAGCGCGGCGGGACCCTGCGCCGAGTAATCGGTATTGATCCGGGGCGGATCAGCGGTCTTGTCGAGCTCGGCCCGGATTGCGGCCTGTCGCCTCGCGTCGATCGCCGCCTGTGCCGCGGCGGCACGGGCGTTCGCGGCAGCTGCCGGATCGGTGACAATGACCGCGATCGGGCCGGTGCCGATCGCATCCGCGGATGCATCCAGCTCGAATTTGTAGATACGCTCGCCGCTGCCGTTGTCCGTCCGGGTGTAGATGAACAGCGGGCCAGGAGGCATCGGACCCTTTGCCTTCAAAGTCACCGAATTCGCGACGATGACCGGCGGCAGCACATCAGAGGTATCGGAGAGCGTGACATCGGTGACCGTCTCGCCGGCAGGGAGTTGCACCAGCAACGCCTTGCCGACCGTCGCATGCAGGGCGATAACGTCTTCCGCCCGATAGGGCGCTGACTGGACGCGCGGATCGTCTGGGCCGCCCTTCGGCGTCGTCAGTGCGAACGCAGCGGCAGGAAGTGTGGCGAGCACCATACACATTGCCGCGGCTTTCATTGCTCGCACTCGGACAAGTCGGCCGTAGGCGGGGCTTCTGCCTCAGGCTGGGGGTAGGAGGTGATGACGATACCGGCTGGGTTGTATGTCACCCGTTGTTCCGCTGGGATCGAGGTCACGGGCCGATAGCTGAACAGCACGGACATGCGCTGACACGAATCCGGATGCCCGTCCTCATGCACGTGGGCGGCATAGCGGATCTGATAGGTGCCGGCGGTGTAGTCCGCTGAGTGGGTCAGATACGCGCCGCTGACCCGGCGCAGGGTTATGGTGGTCTTCTGCCCTAGCCTGTTGACCGGTGCGTCCGGGTTCTTCGGGTTGACCGCCGCCTGATATTCTTCGCGCACGGCAGGGGCGGAGAGTCCACTGACCACGTCGTAGTCATACGCGGCTTCGGCGAAATCATAGTGCTCGCGGTGACGAACATAGGACCAGAGCTCCGCCTCGATCGCCGCCTGATGCGTGCTGGCGGGGAGCGCCGATATCGACTCCGAGGTATCGACGACACCATCCTTGTGCACGTCGATGAAGACGGGAACGATCTCCCGGAGTGGCATCGCCATGTAGAGTGCGGCGGCTTCCATGAAACAGATGGCGCCGAGGGCAGCCGCGAGGCGGCCGTAATTGCGTGCCCGGTGCAGCGCCTGCTGCGCGCGCTCGGCCTGAAAGGAGAGCGTCTCGACGTATTGCCGCTCGATCGCCGGGGCCGGTACCATGACGGCCAGATCGCCCGCGGCCATCTCATGTCTCCTTCGTAACGAGACGGCTCGTGACCGCCAGTCTGTTCATGGCCTGGAACATCTTTCCCACGACGTTCAAACTCACTCCGCCGCCGATATAAGCCGCGACACCTGGCACCAGGACGGCCATGACAGCTGACATGCCGGCAAACGCGGCGATGTCGAAAAGCGTTTGGATTTCTTCGTCTATCCCGGTGCCCGGTGCCGCCTGGGCCTGATGGAGGTACGCCTCATTGCCAGTCAAAATCATTTGCAGCAGGACTGCGATCATCAGCTGCAGCATGAGTAGTCCGACCAGCTTGCTGAGCCATTGCTGAGTGATCGAACGCGTTGCCGCAAACAACATCCCGATCAGCACAAACGGCCCGAGACAGACGACGAGACCGGTCATCAGCGACGCCAGTTCCCAGATAACAAACGCGATACCGAGCGCGATCAGGTCGGCAGTCATAGCGATCCCGATATCGAGGCGGGCGCCAAAGTCCCAGATCGTCGTTTGCTTCAGGATGGCAGCCGCAAAGTGATCGGTTGCCGACAGCACCGCGTCGAACTGCTGCGCCCCTGCGAGCGGCCCCGTTCCACCATTCACCACATGCGCAATCCAGTTCGGAATGCCGGTCATGAACGGGGACTGGATCCAAGTGGAATAGTACCCGGCGGACAGCAGCAGGGCGACACAGGCTGCGCGGGTAATATTCGTCAGGCCCATCCAGTAATCGTAGCGACGGAACGAGATCAGCATACCCTGAATGATGATAAACAGGACCAGGGCGGTCGTAAGCTCCGGCGCAACAGCTTGCAGTCCGCTCGTCACTACCGAAGAGACAGACGTGTTGATACCCGACTCGAACTGCTGTTGGAACGGGGCAAACAGAGGCTGGGTCATCAGGGACTTTCCTCGAGGGACTGCCGAACCGCTGCGCAATAACGCACCAGCAGCCCGCGACCGGCCTTGCATTGCGCCAGCGCGTTTGCACGAGCCAACCGGTTCTGCGACCAATACTCGGGGTAGTCGAGAAAATCGCGATTACCGTCCTTGCCGTACATCACTCCGTCAGCTGCGCGCTCCGCATTCGCACAATTGGGGAGCCGGCCATAGATCTCATCGCGAAGGCAGAGCTTCAGCGTCGCGATGCGAGCCGCATTATGCGCCTCGTACCAGGGGACGTCATGCAAGGCCCGAGGACCTGCCTGCGCGGCCAGCGGCAGGGCGAAGGCGGCCGCGAGCGCGAGAGCTCCTTTCATGGGAGTGCCTGCGTGTCGTTGTAGAATTGATCGTCGTCCTGCCGCTGACGCTGCTCGACCTGTTGCTGCTCGGCTTGGGCCTGCGTCATCGCCAGCGTTTGCAGGAGCGAGGCCTCGGTCTGCTGGGTGGTGACGAAGTTCTGCTCGGTTTGCAGCCGGGCACTGATCGCATCGACCTCCGTCACGTCCTGAGCGTTGCCAAGCTTCGTCTCCAGAACATCGAGCCCGGCGGTTCGCTGCTGGAGGCTTTGCAGCATGGTCTCCGCGAGCGCCTGCACACCGGCGTTGGAGCTGGCGGAGCGGTTGATCCATTGCGCCGTCCAGTCATTGCCGTCGGGGTGATAGGCCTGGTTCTGCTGTTCGATCTGATTGATGAGTCCGCTCAGTGCCGACCCGCCACCGGTGCCACTGATGATGCCTGTGATTGAACCCAGTGAAGGCAGCGGGTTCTGCTGCGCGAACAATCCGGGCGCCATGCCGAGCACGCCTGTCGGGTGGGCAAGCGTGCTGTACACGGACTGCAGCTCGGCGTATTGCTGCCTGAGCCAGTTGATCTCCGTGACCAGGTTCTGGATCGCCGTCATGTCGATGACCGGCAGCGCGGCATGCGAAGAACCCCGGCCGATGAGCGCCGCCGCGACGGTGGCGAGCAGTGTGCGCCTCAAGGCTGTTCTCCTTCACGAGACTTCCAGCCCAGCACGTCACGCGTACGGGCGAGAAACACGGGCAGCCACACTTCGGGATCTTCGCCGTGCTCTACGCGCACCTGATCGAGCAGCCGCGCCGTGGCGGCGCGCCCGGACAGCACGGCGATTTCGTCTTCCATGTCGGTGAGTTCCGTTTGCAGGATCACCGAGCCGGCTTCGCGCTTCAGCAGCACGGAGCGCACGGGCAACGTCGGCATCTCCTCGGCCACGGCTCGCAACTCTGCGTGTGTGCAACCCAGGCCGGCGAGATAAGCGTCCCGATCGACTGATTGCTGTGGAAACAAGAACCGCGTCTGGCACTGGGCGACGAGCGACGGCCCCACCGGGCTTTGCAGGAGGTGCTCGGGTTGCTGTGCGGCAAGGAACAGCGCTCCCTCCTGCTTGCGCAGCGTGAGTGCGAAGTCCTCGAACATGGCGGCAAAGAACGCGTCGCGCAGATAAAAGCGGGCTTCGTCCGCCATCACCACAACGCGCCTGCCGTCGAGCAGCGACCGGATGCGATGCAGGAGGTATGCCCCGACCGCAGGACAGGATTCATGCTCGAGGAGCCGGGTCATATCGACGCCGACCAGCGTGGCATCGAGGTGGAGATCATCGCGCGCTCCGTTCGAACACCCAGCCAAGCGCGCCGCCCTGGCACCAGCGTTCCAGCCGCGCGCCCGCCCCATTGGCGTCCGTGACGCCCAGGAACTGCCGGACGGCCGCCAAGGATCGCAGAGAAGGCGGAAGCCCGATGACGCGAGCCACGCCACGGGCCAGCCGCTTCTGCTCATCAGGCAAGAGCCCGGGGCCACCGTCGAGCCGGATCAGCCCTTCGATCCACTCTGCGAGGAAGGCGCGATCGGCCGCCGTGTTGTCGAGGGCGCGGAGCGGCGCCAGTCCGGAGGCCTCGCCGGCGCGGAGCGGCAGATACCGCCCGCTCATCGCGCGAACGGTGATCTCGTTGCCACGGTCCTTGTCCAGCAGGACAACGTTGCCCTCACCCACGGCCTGCGACAGCGCAACGGCAAGCCAGGCCATGAACAGGGTCTTGCCGGCGCCGGTTTTGCCGATGAGCAGCGTATGTCCGACATCGCCGACATGGGGTTCGTAGTCGTACGCGGTACCGGCCGTGGTGCGGAACCGGATGATCGGTTTGTCCCAGTATGCCCGGCCGGCCGTCTGGCCCTCAGGGAAGCCGTCCAGCGACCCGAATGCGGTGAGATTGCGCGTGCTGATGCGCCCAGGCCGCGTTCGCAACCATTCGGCTGATCCGGGAAGCTGTGACCAGTAAGCGGCGAAGCAACCACGGCTTTCCGGAACGGGAACGATGCCTGCCTGCGTCAACCGCTTCTTGGCATCAGCCGATGCGGCTTCGAGTTCAGGGCCATCCGGCGCAAAGACCGTAAAGGCGATCTGATGTTCGCCGCGCACGCTGTCGCCGCGCGCGACCTCGTCCTGCGCCGCCGCAAGCTCTTCGATCTGGGAGACCGCCGCATCCAAGGCGTTCTCCATCCGGATCTTCTTGAAGTGCAGCGCCGATTGCGCCTGGGAGCGGGACAGGAAGCGAAAGCTCTGCGTCAGGACGCAGGGGTATGGCACAGAAAGAAGCGCCGAGAGCTGGCTGGTGATCGTCTTCTCGGGGTAGTCCCGGAACCCGAACACACGCCCATAGTAGGGCGCGCCGGCAGGCTGGATTTCGATGCCGCGCCGCCCGCAGATGACGCGGCTGGTATAGATGGCTGAGCCGAGGCGGCCTGACGTGACCGGCACCGCCTCATGCTCGGCCCTCAGGACAAGCTGCAGCGCTTCGCCGATTTCGGAGAAGCGGAAGGCGCCCTGTTCGTAGAGTCCTAGGCGCCGCGCGCCGACCTGGCGCAGATAGGCCAGCACAATGAACGTCGCGTCCTCGAGCTGCGAGATCGCGCTCTCACTCGCCTGCCTCGATGCTCGGAGGCGCGGGCCAATCACCGGCAACTCAGCGAGCCGCGAGCGCAGCTCACTCCCAGTCTGCATGCGCGGGCTGACGATCAGCGAGATGAACCACCTGTTGTGCCACAGCCGGCACAGGCAGTTCCGTTCATACGCCGCGAAAAAACGCCACGCGAAACCGCCGCGCGGCATATTGCGGTGCGGCCGGTCTCGCCGCGCATGACGGACGAAGTGAATGCCGAGCGTCACATTGTCATCGGCGATCGCCCGGAAAAGCGTGTTGAGCTGACCACGCCGCGCGTTGCGGACAGACACGTCTTCCAGTTCGAAGGGAAAGCCCGGCAGTTCGATCATGGACATCACACCGCCCCCTTCGAGCAGCACGGTGCCAGGCCCGATATGCCCGACATAGGGGAGGAACGGCTCCGCCGAGCGTTCCCACGCGCCGTTGTCAAATTGATCGGCCGCCAGAGTGTCAAACGGCATCCACCATCTCCCGAGGCTCGCGGATGATGGCGGGGAGTGACGCTACCGATGCGCCGCCCCAGAGATAGCTATCGAACATTACCGCGGACGTGCGCAGCCACACGAAGAAGATGCGGACCCCGTTGTAGTCGGTGCGCACCAGAACCGAGGCCAGGAACCAGAACGGCAGGACGGCAAAGCCCCAGAATGGCGAGTGCAGCTCCGTGTCGATCGCGAAGAACGCCGTGCCGAACACGACGGCGAGTTCCATCGGAATGCCGAACATCAGCGCTGGCCGTGTGTCCGCGACCGACAGGAGTTCGGTTTCCAGCGGCTCCGGTACGGTTCTCACTGGAGATAGCCGATGATCGTGCTGGCGTTGAACATCACCCACACGCCGGCACAGACCGCGAGGATGGTGACGAAGTGAAATCGGAGGAAGAACATCGACGCGCCCACCGCGATCACCGCAAGCGTCGCGATATTCGTGATCACGCTGCCCTGCAACCAGTTCAGCACACCGCCAAGCAGGCCGCTGCCACCCCCGCCCCCGACTGCCTGCGCGTGAGCGGCGATAGGGGTGAGTAAAAGCGGGACTGCAATTGCCGCGATATGTGGCTGCGAACGTGTCATGGTTGCTCCGTAGTGGTCGGCCCCGGGGTAACGGCGGGATCGGCCGCGTGCACCGCCGCGTCTTGCATCACTGAGAAGTGCCAGCTTGCATTGGGTTGGCACGTGGCATCAGCCGAATAGTGCCATTCAGCCGGCTCGCACGATCCCGCGTGTGGCACTGAGACCGCGGCTGCCCGGGGTGCGTAGCGGACGACGCCGGGAATCAGCAGCGACGGGATCACCTTCTGTGCCGACGCAAGGACAACCGGCGCATAGGTCCGAAGGCCTGCAGTCGGTGAGCCGGTGTTGTACGTCGAGAATGCGCGAAGAATTGCCGCCTGCTGCGCGGCCGATGTTCTACCGCCGCTGTAGCCAGAGAGCAGGATTTGTGCGCCTGCGTGCATGGAGGCGCATGCATCGAACGCCGTCGCAACTGAAAGCCCGGTGCGTGACAGATTGGCGGTATTGATTTGCAGAAGCCCGAGATCGGGGTTGTGATCTTGGGCGATCAGCCGCGATGCGAGCTGCGCGGCTTCCCGATTGCTCCTTGGATAAAATGCTTCCCCAGTCACGTTGTCGTGAATTGCGAGGGGATTCCAATGGCTTTCCGCATACGCGACCGAGAGGAGGACATCCGGAGCGACTCGCGGCGCGCAGTCTAAAGCCAGGGTCAGGGCGACGCTTGCAAACAGCATGGGCCTACTCGCACATATGACCGAAACAATCTGATACCCTATAAGGTATCATAACAGTGAGCTGGACGCAAGGGCTTCCAGTGGCAAACTCATGATTTCCTGTCGAAGACGCTGAATGCATCGTGCATCTGTATCCCCAGAATTGACAGCGCGTCCTGTTGCCGGACAAGATTGCTGCTGCTCGACCTTCGCATGGCAGCGACAAAAACACGGCGTTTCCATTGCCTGACTCCCTCTGCTGCGGGCCAGCTAGGAGGGCGACCCCCTCGCGACTTAAAAGCGGAAAGACTTCACGACCACCATATTAGCAACCAACTCTCAGGAAGATAAGTTCAGGTTGAGCGCATTCTGTGCATTTCACCCCATTGTGATTTGAGAGCTTCGCTTGATTTCCCAGAACACGTCGAGCAGCCCAGATGGTCGTCTCTGAAGGCTGCGGCCCGATTAACGCGCCTTTGACGAGGAAGTCGAATGATGGATCATTCTGGGATCCGCCGAGTGTATTCCTACAACCCGCCTGACAGCAGCATCGTTGAACAATCCGGATCAGAGAAGGAGGTCAGCAACAATCGGCTTGGCATAGGTACCGTTCTCTCGGTGTACGCGGTGTACCTCGCTTACTCCCACTCCAGCCACTCGTGGCGGCTTTCCGCCCTCATCATCGGGTTCTATGCGGGGGCCATCGCGTTCGCGGTAGTCGTCCGTCGCTGGCCACAGCCCTCTCCATTGAGATTGATCATGGGGGTCGTCTTCGACGTCGCGACGATCTCCCTGTTTCTGGGTATTGCCGGCAAGCCCGCCGCGCCTGCTTTCCCAGCGTATCTCTGGCTAATCGTCGGAAATGGGTTCCGGTTTGGCATTGCTTATCTGCGCCTGGGAGCGACGCTGAGCGTCGTGGGCTTTGCGATGGCAGCCGTGAGTGCGGGCTTGGTGCTGTCTGAGCCAGCGGTCATGGCCGCATGCCTGGGCAGTCTGACCGTCGTGCCCAGCTACATTGAAGTCCTGCTGCGCAGAGAATTGGCCGTAGCCCGCAGGGCTCGGGAAGCAAGCGAGGCAAAGAGCCGTCTGCTCACCCGGGTCAGCCACGACCTCCGGACACCACTGGCAGCGATCACCGGGTTCTCTGACCTTCTTGAACAAAGCGGGCTAACGCCATCACAACGAGAAATGGTCGGCAGCACCAAAGATGCTGCCGCGACCCTGCTCGGGCTGATCAACGATTTGCTCGACATGTCGCGGCTTCAATCCGGGGAGATCAGGCTCGCCACTAAGCCATTCGCTTTGACCGATATGCTGACCAAGATCATGAAGATGCTGACCCCCGCCGCTGAGGCGAAGGGGCTGCGGCTACATCTTTATGCCGATCCAACAACGCCTACCGAAGTTGAGGGAGACACGCTGCGAATTTCCCAGATACTGTTTAACTTGGTCAGCAATGCCGTCAAGTTTACCGACCGCGGATATGTGTCGGTAGGCATTGAAACTCGCCAGCTTCGCGATGCCGAAACATGGCTCCGTTTCGAAGTAGCCGATACGGGTATCGGCATCCCGCCGCAATTTCAGGGAAAGATATTTGAGAACTTTGGTCAGGTGGACCCAGAAATCACAAGGCGTTACGGTGGCAGTGGCCTGGGTCTCTCCATCGCGAAACAGATGACGCAACTCCTCGGTGGCACGATTGACATGAGGAGCACCGCCGGTGAAGGCAGCCGCTTCTGGTTCGAAATCCCGCTGCAATGTCACCGTGCGGAGGTGGCAGAGGAGCCGCCGAGGGACCTGGGTGTTGTGATCCTCACGAGCGATTTGGCCGGAGTGCAGGAGATAGTCGCGCAACTGCGCCGATTGGCGATTCCAACCTCCGTTTTAGCCACGCCCCGGAAACTCGCGGGAGTGCTCGCTCCGGCCGCGGAAAACTTGGAGCGCTTTGCTGTTATTATAGACGGTCGCGGGGGAGCCCTCGACGATCTACTTAGGACAAGCCAGAGCGATCCATCCTTGCGGGGTGCTCCACTCATACTGCTCGCCCATACGATCGCGATGCCGGCGCCCGCCGTGCGTCGTTATTTCGCAACGTCGATTGCCCCTAACTCAGGTAACGATGAAATCCTCGGTGCTCTCCGTTTGGCGCGCAGCGTCGGAAGCGCCGGAGCGGCGGTGGTCCGCCTCCCCAGTAACAGGCCAAGACCAAGTAAAGCACGTGCCCGCAGCGAAGGGGGGCGCCCCCGGCTCCGTGTCCTCGTGAGCGAGGACAATCGCACCAACCAGGTGATCTTCCGCAAGACACTCGAGCATGCAGGTCACGCCTGCACCATTGTGTCCAATGGTGACGAGGCACTGGAACGCCTCGAAAGGCGTGAAGTTGACGTTATGCTGGTGGACGTACATACGCCAGTCATGGACGGTATCGAGCTGAGCCAGATGGTGCAATTCGCTATACCCGACGAAAACCGACCTGCCATCGTCGGCCTAACAGCGGATTCTACCGAAGAAACCAGACGCCGCTGTCAGGAGGCCGGTATGGATGCTTTCCTTACCAAACCGGTCAGTCTTACAAAGCTTGTTGAGGTGATTGAAGAGACGGCGACCGCGTCTGGATATGCAAGGAAGCAGCGCGCCAGCATCACTGAGCTCTCTGCCCACCCCCGGTTCAAGACGGCCGAACAGTCTGCGGTTGAAAGCCGAATGGTCGAAGAGCTCTATTCGATCGGCGGCACCGAGCTGATCCAGGACGTCTCTGACGCCCTTTTCGCCGACATCGAGTTGGTAGGCGGATTTCTCGGCCAGGCGATCGAACATCGTGATCAGGCTCTGTTTATGGCACAACTGACATCCCTGCGCAGCATCGCGACAAACATCGGCGCTTCCGAGCTCGATGCTATCGCGAAGTCCGAACAGACACTTTTATCAGCCGGATCGCAGGCTGAGGCATTCGCGTTCCTCGAGCGCATCAAGAAGGAGGTCCGCAGGATCGCACGTCGTTTGAACCACGACCCGAAACCGGACCAGCCCCGGTAGGTTAGTCGAACCCGATACGGAATGCGGAAAGGCGCCCATGCCCACGAGGTCCGGCAGACGTACGCAAACGCCAGGCGAGCTAGGCCACAGAGGTCAGACCCTGCCCTCCTCGCAGGAGGAGGCAGTTCGCAAGATGACGCGCGCTAAGACAATGCAGGACCACAGTAAGACAATCGACCAACATATAGGAGCGCACATTCGCCTTCGCCGGATGCTGCTCGGGATAGAGCTGGAACGGCTTGCCGAGGAGATCGGTGTTTCGCATCAGCATATGCGTCACTACGAACGGGGCGTGCATCGGGTCTCCGCGGCCACCCTTTATGAGTTGTCTTGCGCGCTATCAGTGCCTATTGAGTACTTCTTCGAGGGGCTGGGTCGTCCTACACTTGGCAGGCTGGCGTCGTCGGGCCCGGTGTCCACCCAGCCACCCGACGTGGGCGTGAATTTGCAGCGCGTCATCGCTGAACACTTCAATCCAATGGAGGACGGGCGGAGCCAGTTTCAGATCCTTCGTCTGATCAGAGCCTATTGGAACCTGCCGACCGGCGAGGAACGCCGCAAAATACTGAAGGCAGCAAAACTGATGGCGAAGTACGAGCCCTAAATGCGCCGGCTGGCAAAGTACCATCTCCGGACCCGCCACACCAGTTCCACGTACTTCGGCAGCCAAACGCCGGTTATCTCCTGCATCTGCTTGAGAGAAGCCGTTCAAGCCGGACAGCAGGGGATGCGCTAATGCCCCATCCGACGCGGGCAAAGATGGCTGCGGCGGAAGCCGGCTCGACTGGTGCCGATCAACCCAGCGAAGTTGACGTCAATCTTGGCGCACAGTTGCGGCGCCGGCGCGCCGAGCTTGGCCTGACCCAGGCCCAGTTAGCTGACGCGCTCGGTCTGACGTCTCAACAGGTACAGAAGTACGAGCGAGGAACTAATCGTATGGCTGCGTCGCGATTGTTTGATCTGTCGCGCATTCTCGAAGTGCCAATCGATTTCTTTTTCGAAGGCCTGTCCGGAGATAACGCCGTCTCATCTATACGCGACCTGCGCGCTCCCGCGGATCAGCTAAACCTGATCCTGGATGAAGCGACGATGCGCCGTGAAACTCTGGAACTGGTCGGCGCCTTCTTCAAGAACTTCGCGACCCGCGCCTAAGAAGGAAGCTCCTTGAATTGATCAAGTCAAAGTCCCGGTAGGGCACCAGGTCCGAGAAAGGATCAAAGCTGGCGACGAGTGCCTTATCACGTGGCGATCTGCGCACTTTATATTGTACCCATTGGTACTGCCGGAGTTAGCGTCCCTGGAGATGGTGGAGATTTGGCGCGCCAGACGGTGTGGCGCGTGGGTGTAGGCGGAGGTGGCCATCGGACCTGTCGGCTAAGGTGGAGTTGCGAAGCTTCAACCCACGCCGGGAGAGGATCCGATGACCGAGGAGAGATTGGCGCTGTCCGAGCTGCTGGAGAAGGCGGGTGATGGCGATTTCCCGCGAACCGTGGCGGAAGCGGTGCTGCAGTTGCGGATGGAAGCCGATGTCGAGGGTCTGATCGGCGCCGGACGTTATGAACGCAGCGGCGAGCGCACGACCTGGCGCAACGGCTACCGCGATGGCGTGTTCGATACGCGGCTTGGCTCGTTGCAGCTGCGCATCCCGAAACTGCGGCAGGGCAGCTACTTTCCGCGGTTTCTCGAGGCACGAAAGATCTCGGAGAAGGCACTGATCGGGGTGATCCAGGAAGCCTGGATCGGCGGCGTCTCAACCCGGCGCGTGGACGAGCTGGTGCAGGCGATGGGCTTGTCTGGGATCAGCAAGTCGCAGGTCTCCAAGCTGTGCAAGGAGAGCGATGAACGGGTGCATGCGTTTCTGGGCCGCCCGCTTGGCGGCGAATGGCCCTATCTGTGGCTTGACGCGACCTACCTGAAGCAGCGCGAAGGCGGCCGTATCGTCTCGGTTGCCGCGATAATCGCCGTGGCAGTGAACACCGAGGGCAAACGCGAGATCGTCGGGCTGCATATCGGCCCCTCCGAGGCGGAGACGTTCTGGTCAGGTTTCCTCAAGAGCTTGGCGCGCCGTGGGCTGTGCGGGGTGAAGCTGGTGATCTCGGATGCGCACGAGGGGCTGAAGGGAGCGATCCGCCGGGTGTTCGGCGCTGCCTGGCAGCGCTGTCGGGTGCATTGGATGCGCAACGCGCTGTCCTGTGTGGCAAAGACCCAGCAGAGCATGGTGGCGGCGGCGCTGCGTCAGGCGTTCATCCAGCCGGATCGGGCGCAGGCGAGCCAGATGCTGCGACATGTCGCCGACCAGCTACGACAGAAATGGCCGAAGCTCGCGGCATTCATCGACGACAGCGAGACCGATGTTCTGTCGTATCTCGACTTCCCCGAGCAGCACCGCAGCAAGCTACACAGCACGAATCCGCGGGAGCGGCTGAACAAGGAGGTGAAGCGGCGGGCCGACGTGGTCGGCATCTTCCCCAACGAAGCTTCGATCATTCGGCTGATCGGCGCGGTGCTGTTGGAGCAGAACGATGAATGGCAGCTGCAGCACCGTTACATGCAGATCGAGGCAATGGCGGAACTCCTCGCACCGGCTAATGAAGCCGAGACCAGACAGATCGCATCCGCGGCATGACCATGCTCCGCGTCAGACAGACTGCGGCGTCGACGGCACCTATGCCCAACGCTCGACCGCGACATCGCGGTCGCAGCACGACTAACCGTGCCGTCTATCGCACGGCAGATTCCCAACTCCGTCGGCGCACCGGCTCCGATCGGTCCTTCCACTATATCACAATTCTACACCAGCTTGACGCACGTGACCCTGCCGGAGATGGAGCGATATTTTCTAACGTGTTAGTTTATACGGCGGCACGTGAAGGGCACAAGCGATACTCTCGATTGTATCGGCCGTGAGATTTATTGCGCCGGTTTCGATTTCGCTGATGCGGCGCTGAGTAGTGCCGGCTGCCGCGGCGAGGTCGCGTTGTGACAAACCCTGCCGTTCCCGTTCCGCCCGTATCCGCCGGCCAATTCTGGTCCGAAAGCTCTCTTCAGGGCTCATTGCGGTTCCAGCACTGGTATTGCTTCGGGCAGGGGCGCGGTAGAAGACGGCGCTGCGGATTTTTTGGCTGTGGCGCATTTTGTATGGCGAATGCGCTGCACCGGATTGGCGATCATCGGAGCTCAGGTTCAATCAGCTGTAGCGTGAGGGCGGACAGCGGTAGGGCAGCAACAGAGCGCGTTGCGCACCTCGCGATTCCAGCTGAGCCGGTTGTGGCGCATGGACAGTGAGTGGCGCCTACGCCGCTTGATGAGGCACGGATTGTGTTGTGCGTCACGCATCTCCAGTTAAAGCTCGACCGCTGGTTGGGGCTTCGCGTATGGCGGAGTGTCACTCGAACGCCAGCCGCTTGCCCGCTCGCCTCGCGGTGGGACAGCGTCCCTAGGAACTTCATGTCGCCACGGTGCCTCCGGACGGGGAATTTAGCCTTGGCGACTTCGGGAATACCTATCGAGCGCTCACCCGGCGGTCCAGAAAGCGTACTGGGCATCGGGCTCGCCGCCAGTGCCGTGTCAATTTGCACGCCGATCGAGGTTCAATATTCAACGCCGGACAGTTTGGGCTCCGCGGCGTGGACACCGAGGACCTTGCCAGCGGTCAGCCTGCTGCGTTTCTTGGCTGTGCCCCGAACTCCAGCCGGCCGAAGCCGCCGGCGGGCGCACGCGCTGGACGATGCGGGTCGGACCCGCCGCAAGCCGCGGAAGCGATAGCCCGGCCGGATCACCGCCTTGCCATGCCGGCTTGGTCGCGCGGGGGGCCGGGAGGATCACAGCACTCCGCTGAGCGGATGGCCCTCGAGCAGGTCGCCGAACTCCAGATATTCACCGAGCACGTCGAAGCTCTTGTGCCGGCCCAGCCGCTTGAGCCTGGCCGGATGCACGCCGCGCTCCATGCCGTGGTCAGCGCACCGCGCTTGAGGCTGTGCCCGCCGAAATCCCGCCCGCCGAAGCCGGCCGCGGCGGCGCGTGCCTTGACGATCGGGGCGACCCGCCCACGGGGTGATCACCTGGCTGCTGAGGCGGGGCCGGGGAGGGGGCTCGCCTGGCTGGCGGCACCCTCTTGGGCAGCCAGATCCGGCGGAACACCGGGCCGGCGGTGATCCCGGCGGCTTCCAGCCAGGCTGTGAGCGCGCGCACCGGACAGAGCTCGGTGTGCCATAGGGCAGGGGGACCGTGACCGCCTCGGTCTGCGCGCCTTTGCTCTGGGGCGGGTGAGGCGCAGCCCGCGTTCGGTCGGTTCGAGCTGCTCGGCGCGGATGGCGGCCCGGCGCCACATCCGGCAGCACGGGGGCAGTCACAAATCGACGGATCGGCAGCCGGGGCGGGGAGGGGCTGGGTCCGTCCTGCGGTCGCTGCGCTGCCATCCCGCTGCTCGGTGAGCGGGACGCCGGGTCAGGTCAGATGCGGCCTGGACAGATGTTTCCGGTGCCGGAACCGGGGCAAGGGAGGGGTCGCCCCGCTTGGCGCCGTGACCCGAGATTGCCGCCCGGGGTGGCTGCTGATTGTCGCCGGCGGCCCCCGCTCCTATTCATCAGACGCGATGAAAAATGGCTGAAACAGGTGGCCACGAGTTCAGGCAACCCTCGGCCGTCGCGTCTGTTGCATCGCGATCGGACCAGATTGTTGGTTAGAGGTTGATGGGAGACGGGTTCGACGGGGCACTTGCCCCGGCGTTTACGGGGCTGCGGGCAGCAAGCTGTGGGCGAGTTCGCGGAACAATGTCGCCGCAGGACAGGCAGCGGCGAAGAGCGATGCGTACCCGGGAAGCGGTCTCGATCACTTGCCCAGCAATCTTCATCAGCCGCAGGCGAAGCGTGGTGAACTCGGCGGTGGCCCGAGCATGCGCCTTGGGAACGCCGTCGCGCACGCTGAGCAACAGCCAGTAAGCTGCGGTGTGCAGGATGAGCCGCATCTGACTGGCAAGCGGCGCTCGCCACGAAGTGCGGTCGGAGGCGAGCTGGCTCTTGTGCAGCTTGATCAGGTTCTCTGCCTGGCCGCGCTCACAGTAGAGCGTGTCATACATCCATTCGGCACTGCCGGTGGCGATGTTGCTGACCACGAAGCGGATGTCGAGTCGAGGCTGGACGCCTCGATGCGGGCGACCACACGGCGCGGACGCGACCAGGATTTGGCCCCATACTGGGTTTCGGTATAGCGGCGCAGCAGCGGCGCATCGGCTTCGGCGCGGCGGACCCGAACATCATCGGCGGCGGGCTCGACCAAGCTGCGCAGCAGGTCATTGCCGGCCAGGCCAAAGACGTAGTGCAGACCCTCCGCTTCGCACCAGTCCATCACCTCCGACCGGCCGTAATGGCTGTCACCGCGGATGGTGATGCGCGTGGTCGGCCAGTGCTTTCTGATCTCACGCCGCAGGCGGCGCAGGTGACCGCGCACTTCCTTGCCCGACGGTGTTTTGCCGGGCCACAGCAGCACCGCCACCGGGCGCGCCGTTGCGGTGTCATAGACATGGATCGGCAGAAAGCAACGCTCGTTGTAATGGGCATTGAACAGCGACAGCTGTTGATAACCGTGCACCACGTCCACGGTGTCGTCGATGTCGAGCGTGACCGCCGCCGGCGGCGCCGTATAGCTCGCGCAACAGAGACAGATCATCGCCCGCATCATGCGGATGATCTCGCGCAGGTCGGGAGCATTCTCCCACCGTGACATGGTCGGCTGCGAGCACAGATCGTGGCCGCTGTCCTCGCGTCGCCAGAGCCTCTTGCACACCCGCCACTTTGTGGCTCGGCAGATTGTCGATCACAATGTCATTCGGCTTCAGCGTCAGCGCCCGTTGCTGCTCGACAAAGGAATAGTTCTTCGCCGATGGCACAGTTGAACACGCAAGGCGCGACCATGCCATCGCAGCGTAATCAGGCGATGAAGGTGGATTGTTGCAATGCCCGTGCGGAACTTTGCCGATGACTCGCTGTCCACGCGGCCCACGCCCGTAGCGGCGGGTGAGGTTGGTCGTTGCTCCAGTCTCGTCAAGGAAGAGCAGCCGCGCTGGGTTCAAATATGGTTTGGCGAATACGCCAGGCGGCGCGGTGCTCGGCGACATCGGGGGCGTAGCTCAGGTAACGCCCATGTGATAAGCGCAATCGCGTTACGAGTGGCGATCCATCATAGGAACGTATGCCCACGATGAACGATGTTTCGGGAAAGCCAGATCGAGGCGCAAATGCCTGTCGCGGACGCCGAGCCCACGACCGAGGTGAACGCCAGATGACTGTATCCGACGGCAGCGTGGATGTAGATAAACTGCGTGTTGGTCAGGGCGAAGGCGATCACAGCTCCTTTGAAATGATTGCCGGTATTCAGGTTGCGGCTTTGCAGACCGATCAGCAAAACGTTGACGAAAGCCGTGCCCCACAAGCTGATCTCGGACCAGGGAATCGCGTCGAAGGGGATTATCGTTTCGGCCATCACGAAGCCCTCGCGCCGGTCACTGGGCAGACCCCGGCGAGACCCGTCGCCGCAACCCAAGCCTCGCTCTCCGCGCTCTTTCGGCGCTTGCGGGTCTCCACCGCATAAGCCCCATACGGACGGTCCGGCCTTCTATTCGGCTCCGCGACACGCCGGTTGTATTCGGACCAGTCGGCAGCGTCGAACTCCGCGAGGCTGGGTGCCGCGAGCGCCATGTCGCTCAGGACGGCGTCGCCGTACGCTGCTCGCGGCAGCGGTTGCAGTTGCGCGAGCGGCAGATCGGCACGTAGCCGGATCGGCGTATCGGTCTTGGTCAGCCTGAGATTGATAAACAACGGGCCAAACCACGATTCGGGCTCGATGATGCCCTCGAAATGTTCGACATGTGCCATGAGGGGAAAATTCGGCGGCCGCCTCACCAGCAAGCCCCAGCCCGGGGCCGCGCGCGCCATCAGGCCGAACTGCACCTGAAGCATCCCGGCTTGCTCCTGCAAGGCGGTAAGAAAAGGCGGGCACATCCCCGCCAGTTCCGGCGGGACATTGACGTCCCACGCCTCGGGGAATCCGGGGAAATGGCAGGCGTCGGAAAGCGGCAGCCAGCTGTCTCCGTCCTGGCTCCAGAACATCGCGGTCCCATCGTAGAGGACCCAGCAATCCACCGGGCAGAACAGCCACCAACCAAAGGCGGTCGCCGAACACACTGCTTCGCAGTAGCGGACCGCACGCATGGGCAGGGTACCGACGGCGGAACGGTCGGCGCGCTGCGGCGGGCGAGCCGTGTCGATGAACCGGTAGAATTGGTACGGAAGGGAGATCCATGGCTACCTCCAGCGTCGGGAAAAGGCCCGCAGCCCGGGCATGCCGGGCTGCGGATGGTATATTCAGCCGGGGATACGGCACGCGTTGCCGACGCGAACGGTCGGGATCCGCCCGCCGCCGTGAACACGAATGCTCCATTCGTGGCGATCCTGAATTACGGCCGAATTCTGGGGCTCATCACCACACTTAGAATCGTTCTTATTTTGATCCACAGACATTCTCCTCACGGGTTTGTGATAACAACCCGTGCATACCCTCGTAATGGTTGACACTTAGTAACTTACTCAAGGTAGGCAGCCTGGCCTCAATATGACCTAAGCCCCTGAGGAAGCGGCTGAAGAAGCTTGCGCCGAGCGTCGCGGGTTTGCCGGCGGCGCCTGAAGCCGCTGCTGGGATGAAGTGGACCTGGATTTGAGACGGGCGCCTTAGTTGGATGTCTGGCCGTTCCGTTGCTAGAGGGAGCGGAGCATGACAAAGCGGACGAGACGAAAGATCGACGCGGCGCTGAAGGCGAAGATCGCGCTGGAAGCGTTCCGGGAAGAGGCGACGGTTGCCGACCTGGCGCCGCGCTACGAGGTGCACCCGAACCAAGTCTGCGCCTGGAAGCGGCAATTGCAGGACCAGGCGGCGCGGACGTTCGACCCCGGCGTCGGCCGGGATGCCGAGGATCTGTGCAAGCGCGAGATCGAGAAGCTGCACGCGAAGATCGGCCAACTGACGGTGGAACGAGATTTTTGAGCGCGGAGGTCCGGAAGATGAGCATCCCGGACCGGCGAGCCCGGCTCAATCGTGATCACCCGAAGCTGGCGGTTCGGCGGCAATGCGTGCTGCTCGGTGTGGGCACGCTCCGGGGGTGTATCGCCAGCCGGCAGCGGCGAATGACGATGATCTGGCGCTGATGCGTCGGATCGAGGAGTTGTTCACGGACTGGCCGTTCCTCGGCATCAGCGGAATGCCGACAAGAGCTCGGCGCTCCTCGTCGGTCAGTAGGTGTCGTGCGCCATCTTTGTCTCCGGTCAGGGGGCGGCGACTCTATGGCGTGGCTGTCCGATAAACGATCGTTGATCGGGCAGGCCCGGAGTGTCCGGAAACCCTGGAAGACGAGAATCCGGACAGGATGATTGCCGGACGGAAAAGCGGACACTCTTAGATGACCAACATCGGCTACGCGCGCGTCAGCACGGCTGACCAGGACCCGGCGCTGCAGCACGACGCACTTGCGGCTGCGGGCTGTAGGGAGATGTTCGAGGATCGTGCCTCCGGCGCGCGCCGACGGAACTGGACTGCACTCTGCGATCAATTACGTCCGGGAGGGCGATGTTCTGGTGGTCTGGAAGCTCGACCGCCTCGGCCGCTCGCTGCCGCACCTGATCGAGACGGTGACATCGCTCGCGGATCGAGGAGTTGGCTTTCGGTCCATCACGGAGGCGATCGACGACACCGGGCGGACTGAAGTGGACCCCGGATTTGGGACCGGCGGCTTAGTTGGAGGTCGGCCACTCCGTTGCTAGAGGGAGCGGACCATGACGAAGCGAACGAGACGAAAGATCGACGCGGCGCTGAAGGCGAAGATCGCGCTGGAAGCCCTGCGGGAAGAGGCCACGGTTGCCGATCTGGCGCAGCGCTACGAAGTGCATCCGAACCAGGTCTACGCCTGGAAGCGGCAGTTGCAGGACCAGGCGGCGCGGGCGTTCGATTCTGGCGTCGGCCGGGACGGCGAGGACCTGCGCGAACGCGAGATCGAGAAGCTGCATGCGAAGATCGGCCAACTGACGGTGGAGCGGGATTTTTTAGCGCGGAGGTCCGGAAGATGAGCGCCCCGGACCGGCGAGCCCGGCTCGATCGTGATCACCCGAGGCTATCGGTTCGGCGGCAGTGCAGGTTGCTGGGTGTGGCCCGCTCAGGCGTGTATCGGCAGCCAACCGCGGCGAATGACAACGATCTGGCGCTGATGCGGCGGCTCGACGAACTGTTCACCGCCTGGCCGTTCCTCGGCTCGCGGCGGATGACGGCGATGCTGCGGGCGGAGGGGTATCGGATCAACCGTAAGCGCGTGCAGCGGTTGATGCGTCGGATGGGCATCGCGGCGCTGGGCCCAAAGCCACGGACGACGAAACCTGCGCCGGGACACAAGATCTTTCCGTATCTGCTGCGCGGTGTGGCGATCGACCGGCCCAACCAGGTGTGGGCGGCGGACATCAGTGTGCCGCGGCAAGCGGCGTGAGAGATGGGGGCCGGCCCCCCGCAATCGGCTTGCAGGAGCAGGTTGCAAACCACCGTAAGCGGCGCGGGTCAAAAGCCCGGGTCGTGAGCGTTACGGAAAAGGCGCCGCAAGGCGTCAGGTAGGAGACAGGAAGGCGAACAACCGTGAACTGCCGTTCAAGTGTCGAAAGTGCTCAAACGATGTCGAAACCGGTGAGTGATGTTGCGCCGGGATCAGTCTGGCCGATACCTGCTTACGGGTCAGACGGCGTCCGGCATAGAGGCAGCGCGATCCTGTTTCAGGCTCTTACGTTGAACCGCGGGAACCTGGGTGGCGATGCGAAGCGAAAGGCACAAGCCCGCGAGGCGAGGCCGATAGTAGCGAAGCGCTGCCAAGGGACGGAGCCGCTCGTAGTAGCGTTGAGACCGCTGTAATGGCGGTGGAGCGAAGGGGCGGCGTCATCCACGCAGGCAAGGGAGATCAACCGGGCGACCGGGAGGAATCCTCCATGACCTGCAAGCCTTACGACGTTCCCAAGACCTTGATATGGGAGGCATGGTTACATGTGAAGGCCAATCAGGGCGCCGCGGGGATCGATGCCGAGACGATCGAGCGGTTCGAGGAAAAGCTGGGCGGCAACCTGTACCAGAATCTGGAATCGGATGAGCTCCGGCAGCTACTTTCCGCCGCCGGTGAAGGCCGTGCCGATCCCGAAGAAGTCAGGAGGCGTCCGGATATTGGGCATTCCGACGGTAGCCGACAGGATCGCGCAGACGGCGGTGAAGAAGTGGCTTGAGCCACGGCTTGATCCGATCTTCCGCGCTGATTCCTATGGCTATCGGCCAGGGAAGTCGGCGCTGGCGGCAATCGCTGTTACCAGACGCCGCTGCTGGGATTACGACTGGGTCGTTGAGTTCGACATCCGAGGTCTGTTCAACAATCTCGATCATGATCTGCTGATGAAGGCTCTGCGCAAGCACTGTCAGGAGCCATGGATCCTGCTCTACGTGGAACGCTGGCTGAAAGCGCCAATGCAGACCACGGACGGGCAGATCCTGGAACGCGATAAAGGCACACCGCAAGGTGGTGTCGTGTCGCCGATCCTGGCCAATTTGTTTCTGCACTACGCATTTGATCTTTGGGTGACGCGGCATCTGCCCGGCGTTCGGTATGCCCGATACGCCGACGATGCGGTGCTTCACTGCAAGAGCAAGCGCCAGGCAGAGTACGTGCTTGATTGCGTCCGGGAGAGGTTCCAGGCCTGCAAGCTCGAACTGCATCCAGGCAAGACACGGATTGTGTATTGTCAGGACATCAATCGGACCGGGGATCACCCCGAAATCCAGTTCACGTTTCTTGGTTATACGTTCAGGCCTCGCAAGGCGGTGGACAAGTATGACCGGGTTTACGTGAACTTCTCCCCCGCCGTCAGCCGCGACGCCCTCAAGGCCATGCGGCAGACGATCAGGGGATGGCACCTGCAACTGAAGAGCGACAAGAGCTTGGACGATCTTTCGGCCATGTTCGCACCGATCCTGAGAGGATGGCAGCAGGTACTATGGCCGCTTCCACGGATCGGCACTCAAGCCAGTATGGCGGCACATGAACCTGTTCCTGATCCGGTGGCTGATGCGCAAGCACAAGCGGCTGGCAGGCCATAAGACACGAGCTGCCGAGATGCTCAGGCGACTCTGCGCAAAGGCAGCCGGATGCGTTCGCTCATTGGTCGCTGGGATTTCTATCGTAGGACGGATGGTGGGAGCCGGATGAGCTGAGAGGTTCACGTCCGGTTCTGCGAGAGGCTGGAGGTGAAATTCCTCCGGCCTACTCACCCGTATGTCCCGATCGGGCGCGGTTTTCTGTATCTGGTTGCGGTCATGGACTGGGCAAGCCGAGCGATACTGGCATGGCGTCTGTCGAATACGATGGACGTGTCGTTCTGCGTCTCGGCAGTGGGGGAGGCCTTGGCGCGGTTCGGCACGCCGGCGATTTTCAACACCGACCAGGGGAGTCAGTTCACCAGCGCGGCTTTCACCGACACACTGCTGGCGGCCGGGGTCCAGGTGTCGATGGATGGACGCGGGCGATGGATGGACAACGTGTTCATCGAGCGGCTGTGGCGGTCGCTGAAACACGAGGATGTCTATCTGAAGGGTTATGCCGACGGCCACGAGGCGCGCGCTGGGATCGCATCCTGGGTGAGGTTCTATAATCTCCTACGCCCGCATCAGGCGCTGGGCAATCGGCCGCCGATGGCAGTGTGGCGAGCCGGCGTTACCGGCGAGCTCGGGGGTACGGCTGTGGATATGACGCTTCGCTTGGACAACGCTGACGCGTTACCCACATACCCACAGCCGCTACAACGGCGATCAGCATGCGCGGCATGATAACCAACAGGAGATCGGAGCGGCAGCACTTCCAACTAAGAAACCGGACCCAATGGTCCTCGTGGTGGGGTCCACCTCAGGCGCTACGCCGCTCTACGAAGACGCGGCCACTCGCATGGGCGTGCTATCCGCGGTGTCGCCGACAGGCTCCTTGCCCTCGCATGCATCCTCCTGCAGCGACAAACGCCGTTCGATCCTTACTTCGACCAGCCAGCTACCCCATAGGGGACTGGGCTCCCGGCTCGCTAATCCCATACACCGCCTGACCGGCGTGCTACCCAACCGGGAGCGCGATGACAGGGCGAGCCGTTCACGGCGTGAATGCCCTCCTCGCGGCGGCGCGGTCAAGCCCCGAAGCCCGCGCCAGCGGGTGCGCCGAAGGCGCAGGGCTTGACGGCGCTGTGCCGCCGCGAAACAATCGATGATGCCGTCAACCGCGAGCGATCGTTCCGAATGTCACCGGACGCCGGTTCAGATGCACTCCAGCAGCCGAATTTACCATCAGCGTGGACCGGAGCTTTTTCCGTCTCAGCTTTGGTGTAAGCTGTACCGCACCGCAGGCGGGGGTTACCGCCCCGCCAACTTTCCCTTGCACTCAGGGTAGGAAGTCCCAACAGGTCACGGTATTATAAACAAGCCTGTAGTCATCGAGCGCAGTCTGCATCTCCTCAATAGTCTCGAACCAGGTCTTGCGACCCTTCACCCGGAAGTGCTCGTCGAGCAGGGTTCGGTGCAACCGCTCGACGACGCCGTTGGACTGCGGCCGGCTAACCCGGGTTGCGGTTGTGCTCGAGACCTTCGAGCTGCAGGAACAGCTCATAGGGGTGCTGATATTCCCGGCCACAAAACTCGCGGCCGTCGTCGCTCAACACGGCCTCGACCTTGGCGCCATGCTGCTCGAAGGTGAGCAGCACATCGTTGTTGAGCAACTGCACCGCGATGACCGCAGCTTGTTGGCATAGAGGCGCGCCCAGGCGTAGCGGCTGGCGCAGTCGCGCTCTGCAGATGGACCTTGCACTCGCAACACCATCCTAATCCCCGCTAAGAGCAGCATGGCCACACCGACTCCGCTCCCCAGACGCTTGACGGTCGGGCGCGGAGCAGGTGTGGCCAACTGTCAGGTGATTACCGTCTCAGGACACTCTCAGGTCAACGGGTTGCGGCCCTGGGTCATCCGATTTAGAAGAGCATACGCCTGCTGGCTAGCATTGAATTCGGACCCCATGAGAACCCTTCGCTCCTTCGTTCTTCGTAGACTTTGGCGAGATCGAGATCCATTCAAAGACTCCGCTTTGGGCAAGGTTGTGCCGGATCTCCAAGGATGGGGGGCCAGCACCCACCGGTATTTGACTGAAGCCATAGAGGCCCGCGTCCAGCCGGTGGTCGTAGAGGTAGGCGTCTGGAAGGGCGCTTCGACGGTGCATATTGCACGTCGCATGAAGGAATTAGGTTCCGATGGCGTTGTGATATCGGTGGATACATGGCTTGGCTCCTGGGAGCATTGGATGGATCCAAAGTGGTTTGAGGATCTCACGAGATTTTCCGGGAGACAATCACTTTTCGCTACATTTATTGCGAACATACTTCATGAGCGCCTTGAAGATTTCGTGGTGCCGCTGCCGCTTGATTCGGTGAATGCTGCCATGGTACTTAAGATGAGCGGTATCCAGCCGAATGTTCTCCACATTGATGCAGCGCATGACTACGCCGCTGTTTCTCAGGATTTGCGAGTATGGTGGCCAGAACTTAGACCAGGCGGAATTCTTATCGGCGATGACTACCGCGAGGGGAATGATTGGCCCGATGTTAAGCGCGCGTTTGATGACTTTTTTTCTCATCTTGGATTAACTCCTATAGAGAATGTCAACGACAAGTGCCGCATCACCAAGCCAACCGGTGGTGTGTTCACCCCAGAGATGGCTCAAATGCCCGCCGAGACGATTCACTCCGACCCTGCGTCCGCCAGCAAGTGGCGGGAAAGCTGTCGAGTGGAGTTCTCGGCGCTTGCCGACACGGAGCTCGGGGCTGCCGAGCTCGTCGAGCGCTACAGTCGCTTCTGCGGACCGACCTGGGAAGGAATTCGCCGATCAATTATGAAACGGATCGTCGAGAAGCTCAATCAAGCCGGTCATCGGTGCTCGCAGGCGGACATATTCGGGCCGGACTTCGAGATTATCCAAGGCTCCGTCGCCGCGCAGCTGCTCGGAGCAAGGTATTATATGCGGCCTTTGGAGGTCGACGGGTTAGCTAATTTGCAGTTACTGCCGCCTTCTGTGAACACCTTGGTCGGATCCGCGCTCCCGTATCCCCTCGAGAAGGGAATGGCCAGTCCTGTGCGCAGATCGTTGGACCTTTATGAAATAAATGGGTGTGATATTTTTGTGACCCCAGAGGGCTATCAGGTATTTAGGGCATCTGACCAAGTGTATTGGCCAGCGGCATCAACTCATGCTTACTCTAGCGAGATACTCAGATCGAGGGATAGAGTTATTGATAATTCAGTTGTTATAGTGCAGGATATATTTAGTGGTAGCAACTTTTCGCACTTCCTTTTTGACTGGATGCCGCGGCTGAGCCACTTCCTTTCGGCTACCTCCAAGCCGTACTCCTCGTTTACGTTTCTAATGGGTGGCATTGGCGGTCCGTTTCAGCGGATTGTAATAGGCAGAATGTGCAAGATTTATGGATTAAAGCCTGAGCAGTTCGTCTTTCCTGCTCAAGAGGAGGTATGGCATGTTCCATCCTCCGTCTTTTTCTTCTCTGATCTAAAGCGCGCTCCTATGCATCCGGCTCATACGGCCCATCCGTATTCGGTCGCGTTGATACGCGATATTACAAGGGGCGTTCTAACGAGCACCGGTAAGTTCGACCAAATATATATTTCTCGAGCCGATGCGTCGCTACGGAGAATAGTAAACGAAGCAGAACTATGGCCAGGGCTATCCAGTCTCGGATTTTCAATGGTGCGCCTTGCCGAGATGTCGGTCCCTGAGCAGATCGCCATAGTCCGAGGAGCAAGCGTCATCGTAGCACCTCATGGGATGGGGTTGACTCATATTGCATTTCATCCCGGCCGCCCACGTGTGGTGGAGCTTTTCAATGGAAGCGTAGGCACGAGTTCATACGCCACCATCGCGCAGGCCCTTGGCTTTTCATATCACGCCATCTTCGGTGAAGATGTTGGTAACGGTTTCCATGATTTCAGTGTCTCGGTCGATGCCGTATGGGCGGCGCTGACGGACGACATCAAACCCAAACCCCGTCCAGTGCAGTTCTCCATTTTAGCAAACGAAGATCTGCAGGCTGTTTGGCATGGTGGGACGCAACCATTGCCAGCATCGCCTACGTCCCATCTTCCACCTCCTGTGGAGGGAACTCTTGTCCTAAGACATGCAGCTAGTGAGGCAGTCGATGATAATAACTTCGGTTGGCTGGAGGTACGACAAGCTCGGATGCCGCAAACTTGCGTTGTATCGTGTCAGATTTGGATTCCGAAGAGCTTTAGGGGTGGGAAAGTTGCCTTGGAGTTGTCAAATCTGAAGAATGCCACCCATCTAGTCGGAGATTTATCGAAACGTGACCAATGGCAGGAAATTCGAATTTCTGGGACCTACGCACAAACTCCCGCCAACTTTGTGCTTCGGATTAACGCTGGGCCAAAAGATGTACCTGTACTCGAGTGACTGGCGTTTGTCGGTCCTGAATTAATCTCCTGTCTATCTAACAATTTTCACCGGGACTGTCCCGTAGCATGTTGAAATAGTAGTGGAGGATCGGCGTTGCCCGCCTGTCGAATCCACGAGGAAGGGCAACGCCTGAGGAATAATAGCACAGCCGCCAGCCTTGTCACGCCCGGCATTGAGGCGGCGTGGGAGAGCGTCACAGCGAGCTTCGAGCGGTTCTGTCTGACCGCCGGGATCGCGAACTTGACTGAGATGATGGAGCGGGACGCGGCCGCACTGTGTGGCGCCCGCCATGAGCGCGGCCGCGGTCGTCGCGGTCATCGGTGGGGCCGCACCACGGCCAAGCTCGGCTTCTGAAGCGGCCCCCGAATTGACCGGACAGGGTGTCCCCCTTGGCTAAGAACCAGGAGTATGCCTGTGTCTATGACTGGGAAGATCGACCGGGTTGAGGTCATCACGTCGGTTCAGCGGCGGCGGCGCTGGCCGGCGGAGGAGAAGGCGCGGATCGTGCTGGAGACCTACGCGGCGGGGATGTCGGTCTCCCTTGTGGCCCGCCAGCATGGCATCCAACCGAACCAGCTGTTCACCTGGCGGCGGCTCTATGCCGCGGGCGCTCTATCAGCGGTCGGTTCCGGCGAGGAAGTGGTGCCCGCATCCGACTACCGCGCTCTGCAACACCAAGTGCGGGAACTTCAGCGCCTGCTTGGCAAGAAGACGCTGGAGACCGAGATCCTGCGTGAAGCCTTGGATATCGCACAGCCAAAAAAACGGCTGTTGCGCTCGCCCTTCTCCGGTCAGGACGGCACGCCATGAAGACGGTGGCGGATACGCTCAGCGTAGCACGGTCGAACATGGCGGTTCAGGCAGCGCCGACAACCGTCCGGCTATGCCGTGGGCGCCGGCCTCAGCCGGACGCAGCGTTGGTGGCCGAGATCAAGGAGCTGATCGCCGACCTGCCGACCTATGGCTACCGCCGCGTCCATGCGCTGCTGCGCCGCTCCCGCGAGCAGACCGGTGCCCCATCAGTGAACGTCAAGCGGGTCTATCGGCTGATGAAGGTGCACGGCCTGCTGCTGCAGCGCCATTCCAGCACCGGCATTGAACGGCGTCACGATGGCCGGGTCGCAGTTGATCAGTCCGATACAAGGTGGTGCTCGGACGGGTTCGAAATCGGCTGCGACAATGGCGAGGGCAGCGACATCCGCGACCTGATGGTGGAGAGCGTGGAACGACGCTTCGGCCTGGCGAACGAGCTGCCGAAACTGATCGAGTGGTTGTCCGACAATGGCTCGCCCTACACCGCCGCCGAGACCCGTGCGCTGGCGCGGCTGATCGGCTTGGTGCCGCGCATCACGCCGATCCAGAGCCCGCAGTCGAACGGCATGGCCGAGGCCTTCGTGAAGACCATCAAGCGGGACTATGCACGGGTTCGCCCATGTCCCGATGCTGCCACTGTGATCGATCAGCTCAATAGCTGGTTCGAGCACTACAACTCGGTCCATCCGCACAAATCGCTCCGCTATCGATCACCGCGCGAGTTCCGTGTTGTGGCGAAAAATGGCGCGACCGAATACGCGGTCGGCGCACCGCGCCGACCGCATCACAGCGCACTGTCCACGGACGGGGTCGGGTCAAGCCCGTCAGCCCGCGGAGCGCGGAGACGCGAAGCGTCTGGCTTGACGCGAGCACGGCCGTGGACCACTCGTAAGAACTAAGCCCTGTCCGGTTATTCGGAGGCAACTACAGCTTCCATGGCGGCAAGGTGGGGATCGCGCGTCCCCGCGTGCGCGCGCGTGGCAACGGGGCCGAGCTGGCCCTGCCGAGCTGGGAAGCGGCACAGTCCGAGGACTGGCTGGGACGCTGGGCGATGAACCTGATGCTGATCAACGTCTCCACCCGCCGCTTCGGGCGTGCGGTGCGTCTGCCCGAGGGCGACATCGCTGCGCCGGCCGGCGCGGGGCTGTCGAAGTCGGCGGTGTCGCGCCGGTTCGTGGCGTTGTCGGCCGAGCGGATGCGCGAATGGATGGCGGCCGATCTGTCGCGGCTCGATCTACTGGCGATCCAGATCGACGGCATGCACGTCGCCGACGATCTGACCCTGCTGGCGGCAGTCGGCATCGATGCCGAGGGCAGCAAGCATCCACTCGGCGTGCTGGAAGGCGCCACCGAGAATGCCGCGGTGGTGCAGGCGCTGTTGGATAACCTGGTCGAACGGGGGTTGGATCCACGGGTCTGCCGCTTGTTCATCGTCGATGGGTCGAAGGCATTGATCAAGGCGATCCGACGCACCTTTGGCGTCCACACGCCAATCCAGCGCTGTCAGGTTCACAAGGCGCGCAACATTGTCGAACGGCTGCCGAAACATCTGCATGCTTCAGTGCGTGCGCGTTGCGTCAGGCGTGGGAGCTGGACGATGCCCAGGGGGCCGAGCGGCTGATCCGCAACCTCGCGCGCCGGCTGGAGCAGGTGGCGCCCGGTGTTGCCGCCTCCATCCTCGAAGGCATCGACGAGATGTTGACGGTGATCAGGCTTGGCCTGCCGCTGCCGCTGCGCCGCTCGCTGGCGTGCACCAACATCATCGAGAACATGATGTGCACCATCCGTCGCGTCTGCCGCAACGTCAAACGCTGACGCGAGGCATCGATGGCGTTGCGCTGGACCGCGGCAGCGATGCAGGAGGCTGCCGAAGGCTTCGCCGATTGAAGGCATGCAAGCAGCTCCCGCTGCTCCGCGCCGCACTCGCCGCGCATCACGCAACGCATGCGACAGAGCTTTCGCTTGAACATCGCATCGTAGCCGCATAACTTCGCAACTCGGCATCGCAAGCCTTGGTTTTTTCAACAGCAACCGGGACAATCCCTTTCGCCCCCGGCTGGCTTCGTCGGAATCACCGGCTGGCTTCCGTTGGAACAGGTGGCTGGTTTCAATCGGAATCGCCGGCCGCTTTCATCGGAATCCGCAATCCGGAGGTGGGCGATGCAGGCCGCGGCTGGACGACCAGTGCCAGGGCAACAACTCATGTAGGCGAGGCGCCGGATGATCGGCGCTGCGCGCCAACACGTCGGCAAGCCAGGCTCGCGGATCGACCTCGTTCAGTTTGTCGGTGACGATCAATGAATAGACTGCGGCCGTTCGCTCGCCACCGCAATCGCGTGCGCCCATTTATGGAACCTGGGTGAGACCCTGACCTCGCCCTGCGACGAAAACCAGAATCTTTCAAGCGGCGCGCCTATCCTTGAGACGAATCATCGCGAAGAGGTCTCCCCGACGAAAAATCCCATGAAGCGCTGTCGTGCAGGGATCCCACGCAATTACTGCGTGGCACATTCGATAGAACTCGGGACAGCACCGCCTAGCTCACGCTTTAACCTCCTTTTAGTAAGGCTGCGCTAGTGCTGCGCCAGGGCTAAAACCGCTCTGCATCCCGGGTACGGCGGCGACACAAAGATGCTCTGCCTGCGGCCCGAAGCGCGCGGGCCCCAGAATGTCCCTCGATTCCACCCCAGCTGCCAACCCGTCTGCTGAGATCACAGCGTTGTATCAGCAGGTGCTCGGACGAACACCCAGTTCGGCCGAACTGGCCTCTTGGACGCAGCAGCTGATGGCAGGCGTGCCACTGAGCACGGCGCAAACAACGCTTGCCAATTCCGCCGAGGCCCAGCAGAAGCTCACGCTTGCATACCGAGCGATCTACGGCCAGCCACTGTCAGCAACGCAGCTTTCCGCAGCGACCGGGGAGCTTGCCACCGGCGAGACGCTGCAACAGGTCGAGGCGCCATGGAGCGCGGAAGCGCAGACTGAGATCAGCGCATTGTACCAGCAGGTGCTCGGGCGAAACCCCGACCCTATCGGCTTTGCTGCATGGACCGAGCAGCTCATCGTAGGCGTGCCACTCGGTGCTATTCGTACTATTTTCTCTGAGTCCGCTGAGGTCCAGCAGACGCTCGCACTCGCGCACCAAGCGATATATGGCCAGCCACTATCAGCAACGCAGCTTTCGGCAACGACTGGAGAGCTGGCCGCCGGCGAGACGCTACAGCAGGTCGAGACGCCGTGGATCGCAAGAGCGCGGGCTGAGATCATCGCGTTGTATCAGCAGGTGCTCGGACGGATACCCAGTTCGGCCGAACTGGCCTCTTGGACGCAGCAGCTGATGGCGAGCGTGCCACTGAGCACGGCGCAAACAACGCTTGCCAACTCCGCTGAGGCCCAGCAGAAGCTCACGCTTGCATACCGAGCGATCTATGGCCAGCCGCTGTCAGCAACGCAGCTTTCCGCAGCGACCGGGGAGCTGGCTGCCGGCGAGACGCTGCAACAGATCGAGGCGCCATGGAGCGCGGAAGCGCAGACTGAGATCACCGCATTGTACCAGCAGGTGCTCGGACGGGCACCCAGTTCGACCGAACTGGCATCTTGGACGCAGCAGCTCATGGCGGGCGTGTCACTGACCACAGCCCGAACGACGCTTGCCAACTCGATCGAGGTCCAGCAGAAGCTCACGCTTGCCTATCGAGCGATCTATCGCCAGCTCTTATGGGTAACGCAGCTTTCCACAGTGACGGAGAAGCTTGCCGCCGGCGAGACGCTACAGCAGGTCGAGGCGCCATGGATCGCAAGAGCGCAAGCTGAGATCACAGCGTTGTATCAGCAGGTGCTCGGACGGACACCCAGTTCGGCCGAACTGGCCTCTTGGACGCAGCAGCTGATGGCGGGCGCGCCACTGAGCACAGCGCAAACAACGCTTGCCAACTCCGCTGAGGCCCAGCAGAAGCTCACGCTTGCATACCGAGCGATCTATGGCCAACCGCTGTCAGCAACGCGGCTTTCCACAGCGACCGGGGAGCTTACCGCCGGCGAGACGCTACAGCAGGTCGAGGCGCCATGGAGCGCGGAAGCGCAGACTGAGATCACCGCATTGTACCAGCAGGTACTCGGACGGACACCCAGTTCGGCCGAACTGACCTCTTGGACGCAGAAGCTGATGGCGGGCATGCCACTGAGCACGGCGCAAACAACGCTTGTCAACTCCGCTGAGGTCCAGCAGAAGCTCACGCTTGCATACCAAGCGATCTATGGCCAGCCGCTGTCAGCAACGCAGCTTTCCGCAGCGACCGGGGAGCTTGCCGCCGGCGAGACGCTGCAACAGGTCGAGGCGCCATGGAGCGCAGAAGCGCAGACTGAGATCAGCGCATTGTACCAGCAGGTGCTCGGGCGAAACCCCGACCCTATCGGCTTTGCTGCATGGACCGAGCAGCTCATCGTAGGCGTGCCACTCGGTGCTATTCGTACCATTTTCTCTGAGTTCGCTGAGGTCCAGCAGACGCTCACGCTTGTGTACCAAGCGATATATGGGACGTCACCCGGCAATGATCAACTTGCAGCCGATGAACAGCTGCTCGTCGATGGTGATTTACTATCACAGGTCGAAGGCATCCTGCCATATCAGGGACAACTGACAGCGGTTTACGACACAGTCTTTGGCTCCAGCACAGGGAATGGCTTTCTGGCATTTTTGCAGAGCCTTGCCGCCGGGGCTCCGCTTTCGAGTGTTGCGATGTCTATCGCCGGCACGCCACAAGCAGTCTCATTCTTGTCCAACCTTTGTCAACAAGCAACAGGCCAACCCATCAACTCGGTCCAACTTATCGAGGCCCAACGATTATTGGCCTCCGGTAATTCGTTATCAGCGATAGTTGGAGCCTTTGTCTCTCCTGTCTCTGATGGTATCACTGCTTGGTTCTCTCCGATACCTCCGGTTAACCAGCAGCGACTCGGCCAGACAGGAACACAGGATTATATGGATCTGTTTACGCCAGGCGCTGCATGGATGAGCGCCGCCAGCGCTGACTCGGTGTTTGTTATCACCACACAGGAAGCAGTCTGGGGATCCGCAGAGCAGCTCGAGCAGATATTCTCGTACTTGAACCAACACCATATCGCACTGGCGATCAGCGGATTGATGTTACCAATGGGTCCTAGTAATATCGGAGTGGGGGTCGAGGGGTTCAGTGGTGGGCCGGGAGGAATGGGACCGGTTGCCGCCCGCATAGCAAGTCTCGGCGGGGATCTCCAATATGTGGTAATGGACAGCCCATACTACAGTGGAAGTCAGTATACGGGGGTCAATGCTCCTCAATATTCCGTCGCGGAGGTTGCAAGTCAGGTTGCCGTCAATGTAGCTGCCATCAAAGCTGTGTTTCCTAACGTAGAGATCGGGGATAGTGAACCGGCTCCTATCACTAGCAATATAATGGAATGGGCTAACGCGTATGAAGCGGCCGTTGGCGCCCCACTCGCCTTCGTCCAAGCTGACATACAGTGGAACATGTCCTGGCAAGAGCCGCTTGAAGAGCTAGCTCAAAGCTTACGCTCAGCAAACATAGGATTCGATGTCATTTATGATGGTGACGGCGCTACGACGAGTGCCGGCTGGGTAACGCTAGCTATGGAGCGTGCCGCAATAATTGAGTTTGATCCTATTCTACGTCCAGACGCCGGCGTCATAGACACTTGGACGAGTTTACCCGCCAACGCACTTCCGGATAATGATCCGAGCACACTTTCCTATCTGGAGCTGGAGTATACAACCTTGGGAGCGCTCTTTCGTAATGGTACACTCAGTCCTGTTGCCAACGGCGCTCCACTACTTACTGCACCGTCCACGCTGTCTGCCGCCATCTCCGCGGAAACGCCACTTAGCGGTATCTCTCTCGCTTTGGATGAGCAGACGGCTCAGAGTACAAACGTTGGAGTGCTGCTGACCACCTCTACTGGACTTTTGTATACTCCGAATAATTCTAACGTATCTGGGAACGGCACATCCTCGCTCGTACTTAGCGGAAGTGTCACTGATGTTAACACGAAGCTTGAAGCACTGTCGTATGTGGGTCGGACCACAGGTATGGACTCACTTCAAATTACTAGCTTAGACGGAACTGGGCTTCCTGCACAGACGACCATTGAAATAGATGTCAAGCAGCCGACGGCTCTTGCAACGGAGACCCAGCTCCAAGCTCCATCCATGAACTTTATTTCTAGTGCTGACGACGCGGTTATACAAGGCACTGCCGCTTCTGACGAGTTCGACCTAGTGGGCGACCCCAATCCCCTTACGGAGATATTGTGGTTTGATCCCCGCCAAGATGTAATCTCGATAGGGCGCAATTTAATACAAGATTTTGCGGCACTTCAGAGCCATATGTCGGCAACTAGCGGTGGCGCTACGATCAGCCTAGATGCAACCCACTCGGTGCTGATTGTGGGAGTTGATCCCAAAGCTCTGAGCGTTTCCAACTTCACGTTTGCCTGAACCGAGCAGCCGACCTTCCTATGTCCTGGAAGGCGAAGTTGGGCGGCATGAGCGCCTCGGACGCGGGACGGCTGCGGCAGCTCGAGGAGGAGAACGTCCCCCTGAGCGGCACCAAGCGCCTGACCTGACTTGTATGGCTTCCTATCCGCCGGCCTCATCAGGGTCAGCGGTCATATGAACCGGCCGAACACATGAGCGCACCCGACCGCACGCTGAGAACCTCAGCAAACTGTTGCATCGACGGGGTCGTTCTCTAATTGCGCCAGGGGGGGCCAAGGTATCAAGCAATGCCATTGCCGGAGGCGATGCATTACGCCTGATGGAATATGTTGGCAGGCTCAGGAAGCGCCTGACTGATGAGTTCGGTGAGCCAGTAGAAGTCAAGGTCTGCTTCGAAGCGGGTTATGACGGCTTCTGGCTTGCCCGTCTCCTTCGCGATCGCGGGATCGATGTCTATGTGCTCGATGTGTCGAGCTTTCTTGTCTCACGGCGCGGCCGCCGAACAAAGACGGATCGGACCGACGTCGAGGCGATGGCATTCACTTTACGAGCTCTGATCGCCGGCAATTCCGGAGTGTGCCGTGTGGTGCAGGGTGCCTACGCCGAAGGTCGAGGATGCGAAGCGCATCGGTCGCGAGCGCACGCAACTTGCTTCGGAGAGGACGCGGCACGTGAACCGCATTCGTGGCCTGCTCGCATTGCACGGCATCCGACGAGTGAGGGCTTTGTGGGGTGGTGACTGGCGCAACCAGCTCGATTTGCTCGTGACGGGCGACGGTCGCCCGCTCGGTCGCTATCTCAAAGCCGAGATTTCGCGCGAGCTCGAGCGGCTACATCTGATTCTCTGGTTCTCTCCCAGATCAAGGCGCTCGAAGGGGAGCGGCGCCAGGCGTTGCTCGACCCCGCCTCGGCGTCGGCGTTCCCAGACAAATCGAAGGTTGCAACGCTGACCAAGCTCGACATCGGCGAATTGAGTACAAAGTCTAAAGGACCAGCGCTAGTTCGTCCCCTGAGGCAATGTCATCGGCGCGCGTGTGCCGAGTTCGGGTTCTCCCGGACAAAGCTAGCGAGATTTCCTCATTCAAAACGGTCCAGTTTGTCGGGAGCAAGTCAGCGTCATCTCCTTCTGAATCCCAAACAGAGTGAGCCGTTGCCATACCGTTCTACTAGCGACGTCAAGGTCATTTCGTTCGACGATGGCAAGTTGCGCACATTCATGTCTGACCAATTTGAGAATACCACATAGTCCAAGTCAAAATGCGCTAAGACCACGTTACATACATTCTTCTTAGCTTCTGCGATCCACAGCTGTGGTCTGGCATTTGGTGCGGTTCCGGCATTGAAGAATATTCCCGCCAGTACGCCCTGCCCATGAAGTATCGATATTGAGTCTCCAACCGCTCGCACCCAAGGGTGATTCCAATTCACGTCCATAGTAAGGCCATACAGACTTTCACCTGTCGCCGCCTTGTAAGCGCGCAACCAGTGAACAAGCGTCTGCTTCCATTCTGATTCGCTAAGCCAGTTCGGTGGTTCCGAGTTAACAAACAACGCGTGGGGATATACATCTCGTAACGTCCGTACCGTTTGAGCCACGCGCTGCGCAGTTTCGTTTATGCTAAATCGACAAGCACTCTGGCCTTGATAAATATGGCCAGACGTCAGAGGTCCGTCGAATGAAAAAATGGCCACATCGACGCCCAGGGAAGCAAGTCCTTTAGCAAAGGCCTTTGGTTCGCCTGGCCACACCGTTCCCTCTACATTGGTGCCGCAGACATGTTTGTCTACAGGAAGGGCCAAGATCGATACGTCCAGCTTTATATCCATGCCAGAAAGCGCCCTGAGCTGCTGCTTAATCAATTGCATCGGCGCATGGAGGATATACTCTATCGGCAATGACACGACCCGAGTTAATTTGGCTGCCGACTGCCAGGACTCCGGTTTGGCAAAAAGGTCAGGGAAGTCGCTACTCGTCTTCGTCATGGTGTCAGGAGGCGCTAGCCAGATCTGTTCAGAGCGAGCTTGGGAACTTCGCGCCACGCCTAAAAGGACTAATATACTAAGAGCCAGATGGTTGACTAAGGAGGCTTTCGCCACCTTGCCACGCAACGGCTTTCGGATCATAAGGCTTGTCGTCAACGCTGCTCTGCCGGCTCGATCAGCGCGGCGTCGATGCACGGTCGCATGATCCACAGCGCACCCCAATAGGCAACCCAGTCGCCGACAGCATCTCGGTTAGTGAATGGTTGTGGGTGCTCTTATCGACATCGCTTGTCAAGCCTTCTTTTGGTTGGGCTCGTCTTGCCTGTCAGCGTGTTGGCCGATCGAAGAAGATCCCAGCCGCAATGGTTGCAAGGACCTGGCCCTAAAGAACTAGCCAAGGAACAGCGGGTTTGCCATCCGCCGCATACAAAACGATGTACGCGTTTCCGACAACTACCCTCCCCGCAAGTGTCCCGAGATGACGGCCCCGACTGCGACGGCATTGGCGCTGTATCTTGCGCTTTAGGCCAATCTCCGCCTCCTAGCCGAACGCGGTGGAGTTTGTGAGCCGCCATCAGCAGGCTTTTGGCCTGGCACGATGCACGTGGTGCGAGCTGGCATACTTCATCGCATATATCTGGTTGTCGCCCACAATTTCGTCCTCCTTTGTGCGACTAGCCGCGACCTGATTCGCTGTCGGCGGCGCCACCGGCATACTGATTTGGCCGTGCCCGGTGTATCCGCCGATGCGGCTGGTTAGCTCCTGCAACCCGCTTTCAAGCGGCGGACCGCCACGCGCGTGATGCGCCTCCCTTCTGGAAGTTGACCACGAAGTTCCAAGCTTAGCGGCAGGTCTCGACATCGCCTGATGCTGTCCCGGACGAGAGGCGACATCCAGCGGCTGGGTATCACATCAACCATATGCCGCTCCCTGGATCGGAGCTGTACCGCGTCATTCAATTGCGCTACGTAGATCAATCAGGCGCAGTGTTATGCGATGGGCTGCTGCACGCACGTCTGCGCACATGCTGGAGAATGAATACACGAACGGCACAGGACCGCAGTTTCTTTGGTGCGGCACGCTCGACATGTTTGATCAACTCGTTGCGATCTATTCCCTCGATTTTGCAGATATCGTCAAGCGTCTCCCAAAATTCAGGTTCCAGGCGGATTCTGGTTCCACGCTCGGTCGCAACGACATTCCGGGCGTGGGAGTGGTGTTTGGCAGGTGCTGACGTCGGAACTCTCCCCGTGATCGGGGGGGATTGCTTTCGGGACCCGCACCGAGTGCCCTGGCTATTCCTTGATCGAGACATTAGCAACCCTCCCCTGATCCTTCATCCGCTCCAGTTGAGCGTTATAGTAGGTCTTGCGAAGCATACTCGTATAACGGCCGTTCCCAACGATAATATGATCAATTACCTCAATCGAGAGCGTGGCGGCTGCGCTTATAAGTTGGCGTGTCATATTCTCGTCTGCCTCCGAGGGAGTGGGATCACCACTAGGGTGGTTGTGGACCAGGTACCGATTGCCGATGCATGCAGTTCTAGCGCACGCTTCATGATTTCCCGTGGGAAAACGGGGACGTGGTTCACGGTGCCGCGGCTCATAAGTTCGTCAGCTAGCAGGCGATTTTTCCCGTCCAGATATAGGACACGAAACTGTTCCCGACGCTCTCGCGCAAGTGCTGCATGGAGATAACCGTGCAGTGCCTTCCAATTACCGAATACCCGCCCACCTCTGATGTCTGCTTGCAAAAGCCTCAGAGCAGCCGCGTGGGTTGCCTTGAGTGCAGCCGCTCCGGCCCTGCCTAATTTGGGCGTCTTTACGAGGTCAATGTACGGCGCGCTGATTACGCCTGGATAGCTGTGAAACCGTCGTAAAAGGGCCTTAGTTACGGACCCAATATCGCTCGGTGGCACTACGAGAGAGAGAAGCATCCCCAGTATAACGTCGTCAAGGAGGGCATTTGTCTCTGTTTGCACAAGCCCTAGCGTGGGGAAAGGAGGATGTTTGCGATCTCCTCTCTGTAGCCACAACTGCGCTTTCGGTCGGACGAGACAGTCTGCCAATGCTCCAGCCTTATAGGCGTCGGCTTTCCGCCTCCGAAGGGATGACAAGGACGTCGAGGCGCGAATTGCCTTGTTTGTGCGTACGGGCATTCGGACGATTCTCTGGATCAGGACCGTTGTGACGTCCCCGTCCTGGAGACTCTGAATGTCTGATTTTCAGAAAGCATCATTGGGTTATCGCAGCCAGGTTATCAGGCAATTAATCAGCCATGACTGACCGGGACCAACGAGGTGAAGTGGACCCCGGATTTGGGACCGGCGGCTTAGTTGGAGGTCGGCCACTCCGTTGCTAGAGGGAGCGGACCATGACGAAGCGAACGAGACGAAAGATCGACGCGGCGCTGAAGGCGAAGATCGCGCTGGAAGCCCTGCGGGAAGAGGCCACGGTTGCCGATCTGGCGCAGCGCTACGAAGTGCATCCGAACCAGGTCTACGCCTGGAAGCGGCAGTTGCAGGACCAGGCGGCGCGGGCGTTCGATTCTGGCGTCGGCCGGGACGGCGAGGACCTGCGCGAACGCGAGATCGAGAAGCTGCATGCGAAGATCGGCCAACTGACGGTGGAGCGGGATTTTTTAGCGCGGAGGTCCGGAAGATGAGCGCCCCGGACCGGCGAGCCCGGCTCGATCGTGATCACCCGAGGCTATCGGTTCGGCGGCAGTGCAGGTTGCTGGGTGTGGCCCGCTCAGGCGTGTATCGGCAGCCAACCGCGGCGAATGACAACGATCTGGCGCTGATGCGGCGGCTCGACGAACTGTTCACCGCCTGGCCGTTCCTCGGCTCGCGGCGGATGACGGCGATGCTGCGGGCGGAGGGGTATCGGATCAACCGTAAGCGCGTGCAGCGGTTGATGCGTCGGATGGGCATCGCGGCGCTGGGCCCAAAGCCACGGACGACGAAACCTGCGCCGGGACACAAGATCTTTCCGTATCTGCTGCGCGGTGTGGCGATCGACCGGCCCAACCAGGTGTGGGCGGCGGACATCAGTGTGCCGCGGCAAGCGGCGTGAGAGATGGGGGCCGGCCCCCCGCAATCGGCTTGCAGGAGCAGGTTGCAAACCACCGTAAGCGGCGCGGGTCAAAAGCCCGGGTCGTGAGCGTTACGGAAAAGGCGCCGCAAGGCGTCAGGTAGGAGACAGGAAGGCGAACAACCGTGAACTGCCGTTCAAGTGTCGAAAGTGCTCAAACGATGTCGAAACCGGTGAGTGATGTTGCGCCGGGATCAGTCTGGCCGATACCTGCTTACGGGTCAGACGGCGTCCGGCATAGAGGCAGCGCGATCCTGTTTCAGGCTCTTACGTTGAACCGCGGGAACCTGGGTGGCGATGCGAAGCGAAAGGCACAAGCCCGCGAGGCGAGGCCGATAGTAGCGAAGCGCTGCCAAGGGACGGAGCCGCTCGTAGTAGCGTTGAGACCGCTGTAATGGCGGTGGAGCGAAGGGGCGGCGTCATCCACGCAGGCAAGGGAGATCAACCGGGCGACCGGGAGGAATCCTCCATGACCTGCAAGCCTTACGACGTTCCCAAGACCTTGATATGGGAGGCATGGTTACATGTGAAGGCCAATCAGGGCGCCGCGGGGATCGATGCCGAGACGATCGAGCGGTTCGAGGAAAAGCTGGGCGGCAACCTGTACAGAATTTGGAATTGGATGAGCTCCGGCAGCTACTTTCCGCCGCCGGTGAAGGCCGTGCCGATCCCGAAGAAGTCAGGAGGCGTCCGGATATTGGGCATTCCGACGGTAGCCGACAGGATCGCGCAGACGGCGGTGAAGAAGTGGCTTGAGCCACGGCTTGATCCGATCTTCCGCGCTGATTCCTATGGCTATCGGCCAGGGAAGTCGGCGCTGGCGGCAATCGCTGTTACCAGACGCCGCTGCTGGGATTACGACTGGGTCGTTGAGTTCGACATCCGAGGTCTGTTCGACAATCTCGATCATGATCTGCTGATGAAGGCTCTGCGCAAGCACTGTCAGGAGCCATGGATCCTGCTCTACGTGGAACGCTGGCTGAAAGCGCCAATGCAGACCACGGACGGGCAGATCCTGGAACGCGATAAAGGCACACCGCAAGGTGGTGTCGTGTCGCCGATCCTGGCCAATTTGTTTCTGCACTACGCATTTGATCTTTGGGTGACGCGGCATCTGCCCGGCGTTCGGTATGCCCGATACGCCGACGATGCGGTGCTTCACTGCAAGAGCAAGCGCCAGGCAGAGTACGTGCTTGATTGCGTCCGGGAGAGGTTCCAGGCCTGCAAGCTCGAACTGCATCCAGGCAAGACACGGATTGTGTATTGTCAGGACATCAATCGGACCGGGGATCACCCCGAAATCCAGTTCACGTTTCTTGGTTATACGTTCAGGCCTCGCAAGGCGGTGGACAAGTATGACCGGGTTTACGTGAACTTCTCCCCCGCCGTCAGCCGCGACGCCCTCAAGGCCATGCGGCAGACGATCAGGGGATGGCACCTGCAACTGAAGAGCGACAAGAGCTTGGACGATCTTTCGGCCATGTTCGCACCGATCCTGAGAGGATGGCAGCAGTACCGATGGCCGCTTCCACGGATCGGCACTCAAGCCAGTATGGCGGCACATGAACCTGTTCCTGATCCGGTGGCTGATGCGCAAGCACAAGCGGCTGGCAGGCCATAAGACACGAGCTGCCGAGATGCTCAGGCGACTCGCGCAAAGGCAGCCGGATGCGTTCGCTCATTGGTCGCTGGGATTTCTATCGTAGGACGGATGGTGGGAGCCGGATGAGCTGAGAGGTTCACGTCCGGTTCTGCGAGAGGCTGGAGGTGAAATTCCTCCGGCCTACTCACCCGTATGTCCCGATCGGGCGCGGTTTTCTGTATCTGGTTGCGGTCATGGACTGGGCAAGCCGAGCGATACTGGCATGGCGTCTGTCGAATACGATGGACGTGTCGTTCTGCGTCTCGGCAGTGGGGGAGGCCTTGGCGCGGTTCGGCACGCCGGCGATTTTCAACACCGACCAGGGGAGTCAGTTCACCAGCGCGGCTTTCACCGACACACTGCTGGCGGCCGGGGTCCAGGTGTCGATGGATGGACGCGGGCGATGGATGGACAACGTGTTCATCGAGCGGCTGTGGCGGTCGCTGAAACACGAGGATGTCTATCTGAAGGGTTATGCCGACGGCCACGAGGCGCGCGCTGGGATCGCATCCTGGGTGAGGTTCTATAATCTCCTACGCCCGCATCAGGCGCTGGGCAATCGGCCGCCGATGGCAGTGTGGCGAGCCGGCGTTACCGGCGAGCTCGGGGGTACGGCTGTGGATATGACGCTTCGCTTGGACAACGCTGACGCGTTGCCCACATACCCACAGCCGCTACAACGGCGATCAGCATGCGCGGCATGATAACCAACAGGAGATCGGAGCGGCAGCACTTCCAACTAAGAAACCGGACCCAATGGTCCTCGTGGTGGGGTCCACCTCAGGCGCTCGTGCTGCTAATGAGTTAGCGTCCGCGGAGGTGGTGGAGATTCGGCCGGCGCTGCGGTGTGGGGTGGAGGTGGACACGCGAAGTCGCCGATATACGGGTTCATGGCACGACCGGCGAGGCGCCGACGGAGCGCTTTTTCCGCGACAAGGCAGCGGCCCTCCGTCCGCTGGCTTACACGCCGCCCTTCATCAGTGCTCGCGATCTGCTGCGGCGGGTTGACGCCGGTTTATCGGCGAGCGCGTTGGCGTAAGCGGCGGATCGCGTGTGCTGCGCGGGCGATCCGCGGGGATTCCGATGATGAGCGGGCACGATCATCTCATTGCCGGGCCGAACCGGGGTCAGGACACGAAAGTGTTCTGACTGTCCGGCTCGCGGGAACGGGACCGGAACTATGCGGCCAACAGCGACGGCTTGTCGCGCAGTGGTCTCAGGGTCCCCGGCGCGGGCTGGGGCTTCTTCGGCCCAGATGTAGTCGCCAGTGAGGCTGATGTGCTCCCAGCCGAGTGGTGCCACGTGCTGGAGGAAGCCGAGTGGGACCGGGGTGCCGCGACATCCGAGCGCGTCGGCAGCCTCTGAAGATACCGCGTGTTCCAAAGAATGATGGGGCTACCAGAAGGTTCAGCCCGGACTTGGGTGCTGCCCGCCGGGCTGGAGCGGGTCCGCCGCAAGCTTGCTGGGGCGGCCGACGGCGACCGCCAGATGGTCAACATCCTCACCACGGTGCTGAGCGACGGCCTGCCAGCGGTTGAGGCGGCGTGCCTGGAAGCGCTGCGCGAGGGTGTGCACTCCGCCGACGTCATCATCAACATCCTGGCCCGGCGGCGAGAACCCGCACCACCGCTGACGATCACCACGTCGGATGCACTGCGGCTGCGCCACGCACCTAGCGCTGATTGCACGCGATACGATAGCCTTAGGAGTGTCCACTGATGGAACGGTCCGAGATTCTCGCCGCCATGGGCGAGCTGAAGCTCTATGGGATGAAGGCAGCATTTGATGAAGTCATTGCCACGGCGGTGAAGCGCCAGCACGAGCCGCAGCGTATTGTGGGCGATCTGCTGACGGCCGAGATCAGTGAGAAACAAGCCCGCTCGATCAAATATCAGGTCACCATTGCCAAGCTACCTCTGGCCAAGGATATCGACGGCTTCAGCTTCGACGGCACACCGATCAACGAGACCCTGGTGCGGGATCTCGTCGGCGGCAACTTCCTGGCGCATCAGCGCAACGTGGTGTTGATCGGCGGGACCGGCACCGGGAAGAGTCATCTCGCCATTGCAATTGCACGTGCTTGCATCCGCGGCGGCGCCAGAGGCCGGTTCTTCAATGTCATCGATCTGGTCAACAAACTCGAGGCCGAGGGCCGGTCCGGACGACAAGGGCGCCTGGCCGATTATCTCTGTCGGAAGAACTCGTCGTACTCGATGAACTCGGCTAGATGCCGTTCGCGCAGGCTGGCGGGCAACTGCTGTTCCACTTGGTCAGTCGGCTCTACGAGCAGACCTCGGTGATCGTGACGACGAACCTGGCGTTCGGCGAATGGCCGAGCGTATTCGGCGACGCCAAGATGACGACGGCGCTGCTCGACCGCCTGACCCACCATTGCGATATTGTCGAGACCGGCAACGAAAGCTGGCGCTTTAAGAACCGAGGCTGATCCGCCAGACGCCGTCCTGTTCGAGCCTGGCGCCGTGCTCGCCGCCGTCAAGCACGCTGCGCGGCGCCTCCGGCGATGGCCTACGGCCATCCTTGACCGCCACTGGGCACAGCGCCCTGGGGACATCAGGCCGGGACGAAGAAACGGCCCCGGTCAACCGAACAAAGAACGTTCGTTGCTCTCAAATAACCGCAACGAAAGGGGTCCCTCTTGGATGCCAATGGAGTGCGCCCCTGCGGGTGGACAGTTTGAGCGAATGGCTTTGACCGTCTGCTGGGCTTCCGGAGGATGGAAGCCATGACGAGGCATCGATCGCACAGCGTAGCGTTCAAGCGGCAGGTCGCTGAGGAGTTCATTGCCGGCGAGACGCTGCACGCGTTGTCCAAGCGGCACGATATCTCGCGGCAGCTGATCCGGATCTGGGTCGGTAAGTTCGAGGCGGGCGCCCTGGACGACGATGTGCCGGCGGCCGACCTGATCCAGGAATACGAAGCCAAGATAGCTGCTCTGGAGCGAATGGTGGGACGTCAGGCGCTCGAGATTGAGTTGCTAAAGGGGGCATTGAAGCATGCACCCCGACCGAGAAGCAGGACGAGCCGGCGCTGCGCGCCGGTGCCGCAAGCGGCATCCTGGACAAGGCCTGCGCGCGGCGCTCTGCCGGAGGCAGGTCGGCTCCAAGGAATGGTCCTCTTGATCTCACCAAGGAATGCAATCTGGATCTTGGGTCCGGACAGGCTACATCCGAAGCCACGACAACATCCCCTCCTGAGGCAACACAGGGGTCAGTTCCGGACGTCGCTTGACATGGCCGATATAAGCAATTGATCAAGCGCCTCGGCCGGTGTTTTCCAGGCAAGCGTCTTTCGAGGCCGGGAGTTGAGCGTGGCCGCCACGGCCGCAATCTCGTCGGCGCTAGGCATGCTGAGATCGGTGCCTTTTGGAAAATACTGGCGCAGGAGTCCGTTGGTGTTCTCGTTGGTGCCGCGCTGCCATGGGCTGTGAGGATCGCAGAAATAGACCTGGATGCCAGCGTCGATCTTCAGGCGTGCGTGCTGAGCCATCTCAGCTCCTTGATCCCAAGTGAGCGACCGACGCAGTTGCTCAGGCAAGGTGATAATCGTTTGTGCAATGGCGTCGCACACTGCCTCGGCACCATGTCCGGCGAGTGCGGGTCCGTTCCTCACGCGAGCCTCGTGGCCATGGCCCATCATGCGCGGCAGGTGCAGCAGCAGAGTGAAGCGCGTCATGCGCTCTACCAGGGTGCCGATCGCGGAACTGCCGAGACCCACGATGAGGTCCCCTTCCCAGTGGCCCGGCACCGCCCGATCAACTGCCTCCGCCGGACGTTGGCTGATCATGATCTCGGGAGAGATGAAGGTCTTGCCCCGCCCGCGCGTACGCGCTCTCGGTATCCGCAACGCTCGCCCGGTACGCAAGCAGGCCGTCAGCTCGCGGCGCAATGCGCCACGACTTTGAACGAACAGCGCTTGATAGATGGCTTCATGGCTGACGCGCATAGTCTCATTGTCCGGGAAGTCGACCGGCAGGCGGCGAGCAATCTGCTCCGGGCTCCAGGCGTTTGCCCACCGCCGATGCTTTCGCGGTCCACGCCGCCGGCCTTTCCAGCGCACAGCCGGGCCGGGAACCGGAGCCCCACTCGGAGCCACCACGACCCCTGCCAATCGTTCCTCCACATAAGTTCGCAGTGCCGCGTTGAGCGCAAGCTTCGCCTGCTTGGGGCGGCGAGCAGATCGCTCGGCATGCCATTGCGCTGTCGTCGCGCGATACTCCAGGCCGCCACTTCGGGTCGCAGCATTGCGCCGCAGCTCCCGCGAGATCGTTGAGGCTGCGCGTCCGAGCCGGCGCGCAGCCTCTCGCATGGAGCAGCCTTGCACTCGAAGCAGTGCGATCTCCTCCCGCTCCGAAAATGAGAGATATCGGCCGGACAGCGGCTTCGCTGATGGCCGAAATATCGCTGGTGGCATGCCGCCTGCCTTTCGGAACAATCTTGTTCCTACAGCCTGCGACATACCAGCTTGGACCGCGGCATCCTCACTCGCCATGCCTGCCGCGATTGCCGCCCAGAACCGGCGCTGCTCATCTCGTCCTGCCACCACCGGGCGACCTGGCGATAACAATGGCGCCCGACCAGACCGATCCGAACGCCGCCTGCGCCTCGTCATCGCAACTCCTCCTTCAAGGTGTTGCGACAACCATTTGAGTCCAGCCAATACGCGTCGGAGATCTATCGCGAGCTGCTGGCCGCCAATGGCCTGATCGGCTCGATGAGCCGCCGCGGCAATCCTTACGACAACGCCAAGGCGGAGAGCTTCATGAAGACGCTCAAGGTCGAGGCTGTCTACCTGCCCGCTTACGAAACCTTCGAGGACGTCACCGCCGACCTTCCGAGGTTCATCGACGAGGTTTACAACTCAAAACGGCTGCACTCGGCCCTGGGTTATCTCAGCCCGATGCAGTTCGAGGATCAACACGCCCAGCAGACGGTCAAAGCCGCCGCTTGATTCTGTCCACCCGCAGGGGCGCACTCCAATGGTGGGTCAGTTTTGCACGCCGGTTGACAGCCTTGAGCCCCTCATGGGCTTTCGAGACCACGAGCTTCACCCCGCGCAGGCTGCGTCGGGCCAGCTTGCGCAGGAACTCGGTCCAGAAGGTCTCTGCCTCGGACGGGCCGATATCGAGCCCCAGCACCTCGCGGCGGCCGTCGCTGTTGACGCCGACCGCGATGATTGCAGCGACCGGCAACGGCCGGCCGCCGATCGGCCTGGAGCGGATGCTGCGCATTTACTTCCTGCAGGACTGGTTCACCCCGTCGGACCCGGCGATCGAGGAAGCCCTGTATGAATCGGCGTCGATGCGACGGTTCGTCGGATCGACCTGGGACGCGAGCCGGTGCCGGACGAGACGACGGTCTGCCGGTTCCGTCACCTCCTGGAGCAACACAATCTGGGTCAGGCGCTGTTCGATCGTGTGAACGCGCATCTGGCCGGTCGTGGCTTGACCGTGGCCGGTGGGACGATTGTCGATGCCAGCATCATTGCCGCGCCGAGCTCGACCAAGAACGCGGCCAAGGCACGCGACCCGGAGATGCATCAGACCCGCAAGGGCCAGCAATGGTATTTCGGGATGAAGCTGCATATCGGCGTGGACAGCAAGACCAAGCTGATCCACTCGGCGGCGACCACGGCGGCCAACGTGCATGACGCCACAATGTTGTCGGAACTGCTGCACGGCAAGGAGACACGCGTGTGGGGCGACCAGGCCTACCGCGGACAGCGGGCGGTCATTCGCGAGCACGCGCCGAAGGCGCTGGATTTCACCAACCGGCGCTGTCGGCACCACGGCGTGGTCGATGAGTTCGAGCGGCGGAAGAACCGTGGCAAGTCGAGCGTGCGTGCCAAGGTGGAGCACAGCTTCGGGGTGATCAAGCGGATGTTTGGCTTTGCCAAGGTGCGTTACCGCGGTCTGGCGAAGAACACTCACCATGTGCTGGTGACCTGCGCACTGGCCAATTTGTTCATGGTCCGGCACCGATTGCTGCGCGCCTGACCGGCGTGGTGTGTCCAGCATCGGCTGGCGCGGTCATGATGCGTTGCAGAGCCGCTCTGTATTGTCTCCGATGACGTGGAATGTCTCGCGTGCTGATTCGGCGTATCAACCGAGCGGTCCGCTTCCGATCCATCCTCCCCGGCCCAGGCTCGTTCAGACGTTCCTTAATCAGACCTTCCCTAGCTCCTTATTGAAGGAACTCTGTCCGAAGCGTCCGCCTGGCAGCAAATTCGTGGCCAACTGGAGGGTTCTGGCGTGGGAGGGATGGTTATATCAGCCGAGAAATGCGGTAGCAAACACGTACTCAAGCGCCCTCAAAAGCTGGTCAAGCCGCACGGGTTATCAAGAAGAACAAGGGGACCTTCGCCATCGTGGGTCAGGTTCGTGCGCCAATCGGCGGGAGCATATCCTGTCAAGACCACCACGGGCAGTGCGGGGCGCGATTCACGCAGTCTCCTGATCAGGGCCTTGCCATCAAGCCGCGGCATCCGGAGGTCAGTCACCAGCGCGGTGACGGGCGTCTGGGAAGCAACTTCCATGCCGCAGAATTCGCGCAAATGTTCGCGCGGATGCTCACCCTTGCGATCCGGCGTGTAGCGGTAGAGCACCGCCGGCGGCGCTGGTCCGGCAAATGGCCGATCATCCCGCACATAGGCCCGTAAGCGCCCGGTGCGTGTTCGACCCAGGCCGGGTTGTCGCGCTGGGACGGGCTGACGCTGATTCTGCGCGACGGCCGCACCTGCATCCCTGCATCGACAACTCAGCCGCCGAGCGCGCGATCCGCCCGCTTGCACTCGGCCGGCGCAATTGGACGTTTGCAGGGGCGGATGCGGGTGGCCGGCGCGCCGCGGCAATCTACAGCCTGATCGAGACAGCGAAGCTCCACAGCCTCGATCCCGAGGCGTATCTCCGCCAGGTTATCGCGCATCGCCGTATCCATCCGGTGACCGCCGCCTTGCCGGGACGCGAGCGAGGGTTTGATCTAAACGGCGCTTGTATGAGCGCCGCTAAGATCGGGGACAGTCGGCCGGATGGAGATCATCACCGGGGTTGAAACGGCGGCGACGTTGGAGTGCTGCGGAGAAGCTGCGAATTGTCGCTGAGACCGAACAGCCTGGCGCAGGGATTGCGGAGATCGCCCGGCGGTATGAGATCAGCCGAGGACTGCTGTGTAACTGGCGAAGTCTGGTTCGCCGTGGCGTTTTGAGGCCGGAGCCGCAAGCTGTATTTGTCCCCGGTGCAGGTGGTCAGTGAGCCGTCGACCGCCGAACTGCCAAGGCGTGCGGAGCCGCCATCGGGCCCCCGCGGGATGGATACCGATCAGCTGCAGCTGGAGCTAGAGGAGCTGGGCGCGGCGATGCAAGGATGCCTCCGCGACAACCAGGGACGGCACGGTCGTGCGGGCCTTCACCCGTCGCAAGCCAGTGCGCGTGCCGCTGCCCAAGCATCTGCAGCACGAGCGCGTGGTGATAACCGAGGCTTCCAGCGATCCGGCAGCCAATCATCGGGCATCTGCAGTCTGCCAGATATCCCCACTGTCCCAGGCCGCTCCGGCCGCCATGGCAATAGTATTTGCCAGAGTAGTGCTAATCGTGGTCCGAGCAATCTGGGCATGTCAAACTCGCGCGACGGCAGCCCTGGATTGCCCGATGTAATGACCATCGCGTGCGAGTGCCCCTTTGATCTCGGCTGGAAGAGCTGCATCGCCGAGCGGGATGGCCTGCCCCTTGCCCGAGCGGCGCCATGGCCCACGTCTTGGCGGTAAGTTAGCACCAGTCTCGTCCAACGTGAATGCGAACACATTCGTGTCGCTCGCCGAGAGGAAAACGTAGGCTACCATTCTCATCGTAAGCTACCATTCTCATCGATTGTCGGTTATGGCGCATTGCGCTTGATGAAACCACTCCTAGTGGGACGGAGCAACAAGAATTTGTGGTCCAGAGACTGCTGCCCGTTACAGCCGGCCGGCCCACATGTCGAGCTGGCTAACCAACGGGTAATCTCAATCAGATACATCTGCATGACGCGCATCACCGTGCGGCAGCAAGCAACCGGAAAGAGATCCTTCGTAGTGCAGCAAAGCATGACCTCAGCCTTCAAGCCGTCGCTGGAGGCCGTCGCACACCGCCTGCAATACAGACGTCTGCTCCCCGGCGGGACCGAGCGGCCGGCCGCGGCTTTCCTCGCCAGAGGCGTCGCTACACGTCCGGTCCGCTACGCCGCGCCGACAAGCCAGTGGTCCCCGCCTGGAGCAGCCTCTTCCTTTGCTGAAGCTGGCAGATGAGCAATCCCCGATCTGCAGCGCTCGATATGCGCGAGATTGGCGCAGTAGTGCTGCTGCTGGTGGTTCAGCCGTGTGTGTGGGGACGCGCCCTGCGCCTGATTGGCCGGTGGTGCTGGATACAGTGCAGGATCACCTTCAACTGCTGGCGCCTCGGCGCGACGCGAGCTGACTTTCGGCCACGGCTGCGGAGCGAGTAGTGCCTGTTCGGAAAGGCGGAGCCAGCGTCGGCTGCTGGCCGGGCGAGCTGTAGGCTGCCTTTGCGCCCGGCGAAAGCAAAGCGATTGTCCCAGGTGAAGTTGAAGTTGACCCAGTTTGGTGGAGCCGTTCAGGGAGCACGAACGCTGGCAAGTTCATGTGCGAGCGCGATGCACGGCGTGAAGGCGACCGGGCGACGCACCGGACAGTAGGCGACAATGCGTTACATGAGCCACCACGCGGCGAAGACGATCGCCGCCCATAACCCGATCACGATGGGCAGGCAGCGGCGGAGGCAACGCATCAGGCCATTCCGGTCCGCTTCGGATAAATCCCATGTCGGGGTGTGGTCTGGCTGATTGACGGCTTCGTTTGGGTGCCGCAGTTCAGTCCAAGCGCCGCCTAGCGCGGCAGTTGTCGGATTTCAGGGCATTTTTCTCCCTCCTTCGGCCGGACCTTGCCGCGGGAGGGGTTAACCGAAGGTCAACGGTCCAGATGGGAAGTTGGATGGCGGCTATCCGATCCATCCCTCTCCGGGCACTTGAGGGAAAGCGTCAGGTGGGCGTTTCATGACCACGAAGCTGGAACGAAGCAGGTGATAAGTGAGACCCTTGGCGGTGATCCGTGCTATCGCGTCATCCGCGTGGTGGACGTAGCGCCTGCCGTCAAAGCGCAGCGCATAGGCGAAAGCTTGAGTGATTTCATTCGGTGTGGCGGGGGTGAGCGGTTTGGGTTCATCGGGCCTGGCCCGACGGCACCGCGGTAAGCAACCAATCCTTAACGATCGCAAGCCACGATCGGCGGAATGAAAGCCGTTCTGCTGATTGTAGGCACATTGCTCCTGGGAACGGCCATCATAACGCTTTCTCAGGCGCCCGACGATACGATAATCTGCGGAGTGCCGACCCTGAGCGTCACCTGCGCGAGCAAATAGGGCGCTACAAGAAATACCAGCGGCGGCACCGAGCATCGCCCACATGGCGACTCCGATCAGCACCCCGAGCGCAAGACCCTTGGCGGGCCCGAGCGAATCGTCTCCTCGAAATAGGCGGAGAAATGGAGAAATAAGATTGGACATCTGCGATCCGGTCTGCCGCTTTGGTGGATCGGCTGGTACGTCGGACCTGTGTTGCGAGCTCAGCAGCCTGCTCGGGAGACAAAAAGATCCTCCAGGGCATGCCCTTGGCGAGCTGTTCTCCCGCCAAGCGACCCTTGCGGAGCCAATCGAATATAATCTGCGGTGTGATGCCGATCGCCGCCGCGGCGCCCCGTACGGAGTAGGTGCCATCCGGCCAGCGCAGCGGGTTTGCCGCCGTGCCGTTGATCTTGACCGTTGGGATGCACCACCTTTTGCGCAGCAGATGGACCATGTTGCCGGAAAACGGCGGTCCATGCGCGGTGCGGAGGCCCTCCTGGTTGAGGATGGCGGCGATCTCGTGGTCCATTTTTTGCTGAGCGTTCAGCTCGATGATGCGCTGCCGCACCCGATCTTGGTCGGCATGCTGGGCGTAGCTTTGCACGTGCCGTTGCAGCCAGTGCTCGCTGGTGGCGCCGGTCTGCCAGATGATCTTGATCCAGACGTAACCATGCCGTCGCTTCTGATCCAGCGCGACCTCCTTGATAACAAGCCGCACGATCTGCTTGCGGTCCGCCGCCGTAGTGCTGGCGGCCAGCCAAAGCTGCGGAAGGTCTTCGCCAAGCGCCAGGATTTGCTGGCGCTCACTGTCCGAGATCGCGGCCGTCTGTTGGCGACGCCAGGCATCGTATTCCTGTTCGATGTGCTCGAGGCGGCGCAGCCGTTCTTCCCAGACGCTCTCAAGCGAGCGCGCGACCAAACGGTTCTCGGGTTCGACCGCATCATATTGCCGCCGTACCCGTTCGGCGTCGTAACGCGCACGTTCGCGCTTCAGCGACCATTGCCGCTCGATCAGGCGGTCTTCCTGTTCCATCTCACCCAATGCGGCGACCGCCAAGGCGATGCTGTCCGGCGTCAATGCCGCCAGAAACAGCCGTTCGACCTCGGCATCAACGGTAAGCGCTCGCATCTGCTGGCAACACGGGAGTCCCTCTCCTGCCTGGTCAGCGATGCACATATACACCGGGTAATCGCCGTGCGGCCCGGAATAGCGCAGGCACATGCGGCGGGCGCACCGGCCGCAGCTGACAATGCCTTGCAGCAGCGCGCTGCCTTTGCGCGGCGCGCCAGGCCGGCCTAGATTGTAGCGGCCAACGTTGTCCGCCAGCTGTCGTTGGTTCGCCATGAACTCGTCCCAGTCCACATACGCCGGATAGGCGTCCCTCAAACAAATCGCCCAATCCGCCGGCGCGACAGCAATTGTGCCGATGCGATCGCTTCCAGGTTGCCGCCGCAGCGGGTCCGGCCGCCACCGGCCATAAACGTAAGCGCCAGCATAGGCGGGATTCTTCAGAATATGCAGCACGCGGGCACTATCCGCCGCACGCCAGACGACGTCGTGCGGCGCCGGACCATGTAGCGGCCGCACGGGGATCAGCAGCTTGTTCCGCCGCAAATAGCGCATGACCGCCTTGGCGCTGCGCAGCTCACGAAACTTGGCGAACACCAGGCGCAGCCGCTCTTGCACCTCCTCGTCTGGGTTGAAGGTTACCGTGTCGTCGCGCAGATGCGTCAGCCCGGCCGGCAGTGGCATGCGCAGCTCTCCGCGCGCCGCTTTCTGCCGTTCACCTTGGTGCAGGCGGATCTTGATTTGATGTAGTTCCGCCTCGCTCATGATCCCTGATAAGCCCAAGAGTAGCCGGTCGTGGTACGCCCCCGGATCGTACAGGCGCTCGCCGTCGGCAATCAGCACACCAAACAACGAGCACAGCTCGAGGAGCTGATGCCAATCTCGGTTGTTGCGCGCGAGACGTGATGCATCCAGGCTCATGACCAACGATGACGATCTCGGCAAGTCCGGCACATCCAGCAAGGACCGGTATGGCTTCCAGACACTGCGATGACATGAACCCGCTCGCGTGGCCAACCCAGCGTGACCGCCCGTTCAACCAACCGATACTGGAGCTCCGTACTTTCTTGATGGTGGCGAACCTGCCCCGGGGAGGATTGCCGCACATAGACGAAACAAAGCTTCGCGCGGTGCGCCGTCGTAATGCGCTCGTCAGTTACCGACGTCGTGGTCAGCACAATGTTTTTCCTTCAGCCGAGGTGACCCGGACTGTTGGCGTTGCAGCAGATGGGCCACGTGCTGCGCCAGCTGGCGCCGCTTCTCGAGCGACAGCTCTGACCACAGGCGCGGCAGGCCCGCCGACACTTCGTCCGGTTCCGCCGGGCTTTGGTGTCGCCGGCGCTCGGGTGGGCGGTCGTCCTCCCTCGAGGTCCCCATTCCGCGACGCCAGCATGGTGCACACGTGATTTGCCAATGGCAAAAGGGTACGCACCGAAATGTGCGAGTCACAACTCGGTGCCGACCGCAGACCGTCGGCTTTGGGTGCCAAGTCCGTCGCCGAGCGTGTGATCGATCTCTCGCGGCCGTCCGGTAGCCGCATAATGATTAGCGCCGCGTTGCGCGCTTCGCGATCGCTGACCGGAAAGGAGCTGCCATAGAGTGGATGATGTGGGTCAACGACCCTGACCTGAGCGACTCGCCGGTCAAGCTTGGCGGCATCCCCAGATATTCGGCGACGCCAAGATGACGACAGCCCTCCTCGATCGTCTCACCCATCACTGCCACATCCTGGAAACCGGCAATGACAGCTTCAGGTTGAGAAACAGTTCCGTACGAAAAGCCCAAAAACGCAAGGAGAAAATCCAGCCTTGACCCCCGCATGAAACTCAACCCATAAGCAGTAGGCGGGTCAATTCTCGATGGAATTCCCGGGTCAGTTCTCAGCGGAAATCAACACAGTCAGTGCCTAACTTGTTGCACAGCCACACCATAGCATTCTCGGAGATAGCAGAACCGTAGATTGCGTGGGCAGCGTCCGCTCCTCCCAGCGCGGACGTCGCTCGAGCCGCGCCCGCGAGTGCTATCGCGATCTAGGGCGCGGGCTTCGCCCCCGTTCCGCTTCGCCAATTCGAAAGCCGCCACCCTCGCCTGTTCCTGAAACACCCCTCTTGCCTCTTCACGGCTTCGTGAGATACTCGCCTAGGTTGTGTTCCGAAGAGGAGTCCGCTCATGTTATCGCGCTCGGCAGAGTGGTGCAGGCGCATACAAGGCCTTTCCCTGGAAGCTCAGGATCACCAGAACCGTTGCCGCACTCTGCCGCCACTGAAAACTGGTGAATCCGAAAGTTTGGTTGCTGCGTTCCTGACATCCCGCAGCGTTACTGTTTGCCCGGCTCGCTTCGTTGCGCCAGTAGAGCAGAGACCAGGGCCAATCCGGCGGGGCCGCTGATCGTGCGCTGATCTTTTCGGCTCGAACCCGAGGCTGTCGACCACACGGCCGTCTTCCCGAATGGGAAGATACGTGCAGGCCGGCCCTCTGCGTCGTCCCTCGGATGGCCCTGCGGTATGGCATCCGGGTACTCCCCCGTGCTCCAGCAGCCTGAAGATCCAGCCCAAGGTGGGCCGTGCGGGCGCTTCTCCTGCAACAGCGCGGTGGCGGTGCGAGCGGGTGATGAGGTCCGTCATGGTTTGCCGCCCGTCGCCTGTCGGACAAACTCCTTCCCACGCCCGAGGGGCAGCCTCATCGCGCCGGTTCCTCTGGGTCCGCCGGCGCCGGCGCTTGTCAATAATAGCGCTGGCGAGCACCTGGGCTGGCTTCTTGCGCCGAATCCGGCGCGGCGGACCCCGACCGCGACCGCCGCCGTCAAGCCCATAACCTGAAGGCGGTGTCACCACTTGAAATCGTGCGTGCTCTCGAAGCGCAGCGCGCGGCAGCAGAGCAGCAGAGCAGCAGAGCAGCAGAGCAGTAGAGCAGTAGATAAGAGTCTTCTCTGATTGGGGTGTCTGGGGTCAAGCTGTTCCTCGTGGCGTCAGCCATTCCCGTAGGTTACTCGCTTCTCTTCGCGGTCGGCGCTTGGCCGCCGCATGATGGGGTGAGAAGAGCGAGGCGTCTCAATCTGTCCCGCGACCTTCGGGGCATTGCTGCCCTCCGGCTCCGGACTCTCAACTGAGATCGCCTCGCCCATCGTCCCCACGGGAACGACGCGGTTCCGCCCTCGTCAGGCGGGAACTGAAACTCCTCTGGTCATGCAGGGGTTACCGAGGCCGCGGTTTGTTTGGTCCAACGAAACTCGGTGCCGTCAGCCCATATAAGGTGTAGGATCCCTGCCAGTTTGCGGGCGATCGCCACACCTGCGCGCGTCATGCCTCGGCGTTTGGCGATATTCATGCCCCAAGCCCGCAAAGCCGACCATTTGGTGCTGCGGATCAGCAGCGAATGGGCGGCTTCGTATAGCGCGGTTCGAGCCAGCTCATCGCCGCACCGGCTGATGCGACCCTGCATATCGGTCTCACCGGATTGGTAGCGCCGGGGCGTCAAGCCGAGGTGTGCGCCAACGTCGCGCGATCGGCGGAAGCGATCCGGCCGATCGATCGTGGCGCGGAACGCAAGGGCGGTGAATGGCCCGACACCTTGCACGGTGATCAGCCGCCGGCATGTTGGCTCGATACGCACCTCGTCGAGCACACGCGGTCGTGTCCCCTGTAGTGGTGTAGGAGCTGTGGGTAAGTGGCCTGCCAAAGCGACCGCCAAGAGTCTGGCGTAGGCAGGCCACTTATCCACAGCGGTGGTCACCGCGGTGCTCCTCGGTAGGGTTGGGTTGCGAACTCGCAACTCTGATCTTGGAGATCACCACGATGACCGACGACAAGATCGCCCTTCGCGAGCTTTTGGAGAAGGGTTCCGACACGACATTGCTGCGCGAGATGATCGGCTTCGCCGCGCAGCGGCTGATGGAGCTGGAGGCCGAGACGCTGTGCGGCGCTGGCCATGGCGAACGCAGCGAAGACCGTGTGAACCATCGTAACGGCTATCGCGACCGCGACTGGCAGACGCGAGCTGGAACGGTCGAGCTGCGTGTTCCCAAGCTTCGGAAGGGCAGCTACTTCCCCGGCTTCCTGGAACCGCGCCGGATGGCTGAGAAGGCGCTGACCGCAGTGATCCAGGAATCCTACGTGCAGGGTATCTCGACCCGTTCGGTGGATGAACTGGTCAAGGCGATGGGTATGGAGGGCATCAGCAAGAGCCAAGTGTCGCGGCTCTGCGCCGAGCTCGACGAGAGGGTGCAAACCTTCCTGCATCGTCCGATCGAGGGGCGACTGGCCATATCTCTGGCTGGATGCCACCTACGTCAAAGCCCGGCGCGACCATCATATTGTATCAGTCGCCGTGATCGTTGCCGTCGCCGTCAACACCGACGGTCGCCGCGAAGTGCTCGGCATGACGATCGGCAACAGCGAGGCCGAGCCATTCTGGACCGAGTTCCTGCGCAGTCTCGCTCGTCGCGGCCTGCGCGGCGTCAAACTGGTTGTCTCCGATGCCCACGAGGGACTGAAGGCCGCGATCAGCAAGGTACTCGGCGCCACTTGGCAACGCTGCCGCGTGCACTTCATGCGTAACGCCATGGCCTATGCAGGAAAGACCCAGCGCCGCGTCGTCTCCGCTTGGATCGGCACCGCCTTCGCCCAGGACGATGCCGAGGCGGCACGTAAGCAATGGCGCCAGGTGGCCGACCAACTTCGGCCGCGCGTGTCCAAGCTTGCAGCGTTGATGGATGATGCCGAAGCCGACGTGCTTGCCTATATGGACTTCCCCACCCAGCACCGCGCCAAGCTCCACAGCACCAACCCGTTGGAACGTCTCAATGGCGAGATCAAGCGGCGCAGTGATGTCGTCGGCATCTTTCCTAACGAGGCTGCCGTCGTCAGGCTCGTCGGTGCGCTCCTGCTTGGGCAGAACGATGAATGGGCCGTGCAGCGCGCGCGCTACATGAGCCTGGAAACCATCGCCCCTTTGAGCGATAACCCCGCCGTCAGCCTGCCAGCCATCGCAGCCTGACATGGCGGTCCAACCCGCCGAGGAGCCCAGCTCCTACACCACGTCTCGGGACATGATCGCACACGCTTGGTGAGCTGGTCGATTTCTTGCGTCATTACGGCGATGACCGACAGCAGTGACCCGGTCAGGGCAGCCGGCACCGGATCGTCAGTGGCCAGCTCAGTCACTCGCGCAGCAAAGTTCCTCCGGCTCGGCGTGCCGACCTTTAGCCCGGCTTCGCGCAGCAGCGCTCGTATGCCGTTTTCTACATCGCGCCGTTTATTGAGCACCATCCGTCGCGGCCAGCAGCGCACGCCACGATCGGCAGCACGGGTTCTTCACATGCACCGCGCGATACGTAAGCGCATGGCCTGCACCGTATTGCGCTGAGGCGGTCGACATCCGAAGAGTTTTCCCCTGACGGGAGTCCTTCTGGAGGACTCCAGAAGGAGGGGACGTGTCAGAGGGAGAGATCATCACGCGTCGCCGGAAGTGGAGCCCGGCCCAGAAGTCTGCACTGCTGGATGAGGTGGAATCCGAAGGTGGCAAGGTTGCGGTGGTAGCCCGGCGGCACGGCATCTCGGAGAGCCTGCTGTACAATTGGCGCTCGGCATGGAAGGCAGCAGCTTGTGCGGTTAGCGCGCCGGAGCCAGTTGGCTTCGTTCGGGTCGGTGTGGTGGGCGAAGTAAGCGGGGAGAGACGGCCATTGTTGGCGCCGCCGCAACCGGAGCGGTCGCAACCGCCGCAGGCAAGCGAAGCCGAAGCTGGAATGATCGAGATTGCGCTGCCGAACGGTATCCGCATTTGTGTCGACGGCCTGGTGAACGAGAAGGCGCTGTCGCGTGTCCTACGCGCAATGCGGGGCGCGCTGTGATCAGTCTGGCGCCTGGCACGAAAGTCTTTCTCGCCTGCCATCCGGTTGATCTGCGCAATGGGTTTGACGGTTTGGCTGTGAAGGCGCAGCAGATGATCGGTGCGGATCCGTTCAGCGGTCATCTGTTCATCTTCCGCGGAAAGCGCGGTGACTATTTCAAGGGCCTGTATTGGGACGGCAGTGGGATGTGGCTGATTGCGAAGCGTCTTGAGAAGGGCCGCTTCGTGTGGCCGCCAATTGTTGATGGAGCGATGACACTCACCCCCGCGCAGTTTTCCGTGCTGGTCGAGGCGATGGATTGGCGTCGAACGATAGCACCGCCGCCGACGCCGCAACCAGTGTTGGTGTGACAGAGCACCGATTCCCACTCGATTCTGGTTGGCCAGTGTGGCTCCGGATAGATTGAGGACATGTCGCTCGCCACGGCCGAACTGCCGGATGATCCTGCCGCATTGCGTGCGTTCGCGCGGGCCTGCCAGAGCGAGTTGAAGGCGGCGGAGACCGCGGTGCAGCTCAAGGCGTTGGAGATCGAGAAGCTCCGGTTCCAGATCGCGAAGCTGCGCCGCATGCAGTTCGGTCGCTCGTCGGAGCGGATCACTCGTCAGATCGCCCAACTCGAATTCCAGCTCGAGGAATTGGAGACTGGTGCGGCCGAAGATACCGCCCGTGCCGAAGCGACGGAGCCTGCTTCACCAGCTTCCGCCCGCGCCAACCAGCCGAAGCGCAAGCCGCTGCCTGATCATCTGCCGCGCCAGGATGTTGTGCATCAGCCTGCCGGCGATGGGGCCTGCACCTGCCCTGACTGCGGTGGCAGGATGGCCAAACTGGGCGAGGACGTCACCGAGGTGCTGGATTACGTGCCAGGGCACTTCCAGGTCATTCGTCACGTACGACCCAAGTTTGCCTGCTGTGCGTGCGACGCCATCACGCAGGCTCCGGCTCCAGCGATGCCGACGCCACGCGGGCGTGCCACACCGGCCACGCTGGCACATCTGCTGGTGGCGAAATACTGCGATCACCGTGTGCCACGAACACACCAACAGCGATGGAGGTGTGGAACTGTGTGAGAGATGAGGGCCGGCCCCTCGGAGTCCGCGATCAGGAGCGGGTTCCAAACCACCGCGAGCTGCTGTCGGAAAGAACGATGGTGGTGAGCGTCGCGGAAAAGGCGGGACCTGATCCCGTCAGGTGAGGTCCAGGGAGACGAGCGAAAGCGAACCGTCGATGAAAGGTCGAAATAGTATGGATGGTGTCGGAACCGGGAATGGTGGTCGTCCCGGGATAAGCCTGAGCGGAGACCTGAAGCCCGGCTCATGCGGCACCCGGCTCGAAGGCGGCGTGAACCTGGATCAGGCTCTCGCACGGAACGTGGGAACTTGTCGCTCCGATGCCAAGGGAGCGGGTCGAGCGGGCGATCCCCGTGAGGCCTTGAGTACCAATGCGGAGCACAGGGGCAGAACAATCCGTAGTAGGGTTGAAGGCGCTGTAATGGCGGTGGACCGAAGGGGTTGTGGTGTTCAGTCCTGGCAGGCGGCCAACCGGTGACGGGAGGAGCCGCATGATTGGGGCAAAGCCGTTCGACATCCCGAAGCGGGAAGTCTGGGAGGCCTTCAAGCGTGTGAAGGCCAACCAAGGAGCGGCTGGCGTGGATGGGCAGTCGATCCAAAACTTCGAGGAGCGCCTCGGCGATAACCTCTATAAGCTCTGGAACCGACTGTCGTCGGGCAGCTACATGCCGCCGCCTGTTCGGCGGGTGGACATACCGAAGGCGTCTGGCGGGACGCGGCCGTTGGGTATTCCGACGGTTGCCGATCGTATCGGACAAGAGGTTGTTCGCCGATACCTGGAACCTCTGCTGGAGCCGATGTTCCATGCGGATTCGTATGGGTATCGACCCCGGCGTTCCGCGATTGACGCGGTCCGGACAGCTCGTCAGCGATGCTGGCGATATGACTGGGTCGTCGATATCGACATCAAAGGCTTCTTCGACAGCATCGATCATGAACTGCTTCTGCGGGCCGTGCGTAAGCACACGACTTGCCCCTGGGTGCTGCTATATATCGAACGCTGGTTGACGGCGCCCGTGATGATGGAGGACGGCAATCTTGTGCAGCTGGATCGGGGAACGCCGCAAGGAGGGGTGATCAGCCCGCTCCTGGCCAACCTGTTCTTGCACTACGTGTTCGATGTCTGGCTGAGACGCACGAGGCCTGGAATACCGTTCGAACGGTATGCCGACGATATCGTCTGTCACTGCCGCACTGAACGCGAGGCCCTGGCGCTTCGTCAGGTGCTGGACCGCAGGTTCAGCGAGTGTGGCTTGGTGCTCCATCCGGAGAAGACCAAACTGGTCTACTGCAAGGACACCAATCGCAAAGCCGACCACGCAGTCATCCAGTTCGACTTCCTCGGCTATACGTTCCGGCCGCGGCTGGCGAAATGGAAAGGCGGGCTGTTCGGGGTATCCTATCTCCCCGCCGCCAGCCCCAAGGCACTGAAGGCAATCCGTCAGGAGCCGTATGAGCCGAGAGGCTCACGTACGGTTCTGGGAGCGCGCGGGGGTGGAACTCCCCCGCGCGACTCGCTTGCCATTGCACCGGCAGGCGGAGATTTACGCGCGATCCGAGATCGATCTGCCGCGCTCGACACTCGCCGACATGGTCGGACAGGTCGCGCGCTTGTTGCGTCCGCTGCTCGATGCATTGGCGCGGCACGTGATGGCCGGCGAACGCGTGCATGCCGACGACACCACTGTGCCGGTGCTCGAACCCGGCCTGGGTTGAACACCCACCGGGCGCTTATGGGCCTATGTGCGGGATGATCGGCCATTTGCCGGACCAGCGCCGCCGGCGGTGCTCTACCGCTACACGCCGGATCGCAAGGGTGAGCATCCGCGCGAACATTTGCGCGAATTCCGCGGCATATTGCAGGCCGACGGCTATGCCGGCTTCGCCGGATTGTATGGCGGCGGCCGTGTGATCGAGGCGGCGTGTCTCGCGCATGCACGACGCAAGTTCTTTGACGAGCACGTGCGGAACCGGTCACCGATTGCGGGGGAAGCCCTGCAGCGGATCGCCGCGCTCTATGTGGTCGAGAAGGAGATCCGCGGCCGCCCTGCAGAGCAGCGTTTGCGCGTCAGGTTGGAACGCACTGCGCCTGCGATGGCAGAACTGCGCGCTTGGCGCGCGGCGACACAGGCGCGCATCTCCGGGCGCAGCGAACTCGCGGGGGCAATCCGTTACACGCTGTCGCGCTGGGACGGGCTGACGCTGATTCTGCGCGACGGCCGCGCCTGCATCGACAACTCAGCCGCCGAGCGCGCGATCCGCCCGCTTGCACTCGGTCGGCGCAATTGGACGTTTGCCGGGTCGGATGCGGGCGGTCGGCGTGCCGCGGCAATCTACAGCCTGATCGAGACAGCGAAGCTCCACAGCCTCGATCCCGAGGCGCGCATCGCCGAACATCCGGTCAATCGAGTCGCCCAACTGCTGCCGTGGAACTTGGACGGCGTCCCGCCCGAGGCTCCATCAGCGTCTCGCCGCCTGAGCGGAACGGTCAACCACGTGCGCCGCGTCGTTCAGCGGACGCCCTGATGTCCGTTGTCAATCGGTCAGGCAGGTTCTTTGACCGCGATCGCGGTGGCCGCTCTAGATGGATGCGCACGGGAGGAAGCGAGGCTGTTAGACGTCGGTGATCAAGCTCTGATGCGCGGGTTGGATACCGCATTTCCGAGTATGCGTCCGAGGCGTTCCCTGTCTTACTGCGGGCGTCGGGGATGCCGGCCACAAAGCGTCCGACGGGAGTTCCTCTGCCGTCGCCTCGCCCCCACCCGTGAGCAGCGGGAGCGTTGGCGCGCTGCTATGCTGGCTGAACCATTCTTTCGATCGCCCAAATGAAGCCTGCGAGCTCACGTGCGATCGCGGTGACCACCACCGTCAGCTTTTTTGCCGCGACGAGCAAGCGCTCGGTAGCGTGCGCACAGACGTGCCTGCGCCTTCAAGGCGATGTCGCGCACCGCGGACGGCACGCGCTCGTGGACGTAAGTCTCGAAGTCTCGCCGGACCACCTGGTACTCAAGTTGGAGGTGACGACCAGCCACCCGAAAAGGGAACCGGTGTGGCCTGATTGGTTCTATCGTGCAATGGTCTGGCCAGTAACCCGGGAAGTCTTGCACCACTGATTTGCCGTTGCCGCATCGCCCATACCCAGAGCGCCGTCGCCTCCACCGGCACGCCATTCATTCTACGATTGCCGCTGCTTCCACTGTTACAACCGCATGGAACGGCCGAGCGAACTCGACCTCATAGGCCCGTTCGTCCGGGTAGACGTGAACCGCGGTACCCGTCGCTCCAGCTGGTACTTCGCCATCCTCTGATACCACTGATCGGGCCAGTGACACCAAGCTCAGCTCTGGATGCCGAAGCTGCCTGCCTGTCATTTGCGCATTCCCTTCACGGGCCAAGGTTAACACGACCGGCTCTTTCATTAGGTAAGGAAACAACCCGATTTTCCGAGTTCTCAAAACCACAAGCGGTGCGGAGGGAGCTGAGGCGTCACAAGACGAGGTTCCGAGAAACACCAGAGTTCACCGCAGCAGGGCAGGGGTTTGGACCGGCGCCACGGCTCAGGATCGGCCTGCATAGGTCGGGGCGCGACGGAGCTGTCTGCCGGCTGCCGGGCACGGAGCCGGCGCGGTCATCCCACACCGCGACCGACTTTCCCAAGAAACTTCATCCCCGAGATGCAAAGTCTCGCATGCCCGGGGCGAGCTAGACGGGGGCAGGGCCGGGCACGATGCGGGGATGTTGTGGCGGCGTGGCAGGGGCCTCAAACACGCCGCATGTGTGGAGGGGGAACTGGCTTGCGCCTGTTATCGATAGCCACGATGCGTTTGTCTTCCTCAATCCACGCCGCGGCATCTCCTTCGGAGGCGAAGCCTTCCGCGAAGCGGGTGAACTCTCCCTCATGACGGATCTCGGCCTTAAGCCGGAATCCGCGGGAACGATCCAATATGTTCTGTTGAGCATGGGCTATTATGGCACAGCAAGCGGCGATCAACACCTCACCGGCCCTTGAGGTGAAATGGAATGTTATTAAACCTTAGACACTACCCAGTTTGCTCTATCACATCACCGACGCCAGGGTGATCGACGTGGTGCGGCCAACCGAAGTTATGCCCTGCTGCTATCGGAGCAGCTCCGTCGCAACGTGGCGACACAGCGCTCGAAAGCTGCGAGCGACGTGTAACGTTGGCCGGGCCTCGTCGAACGCGGCCAGCAAGTCAATGTCGGAATCCGGGCGTGCCGTATTGCGTGCCGTGGAGCCGAAGAGCGACAGCCGTACGACACGGGTCGCTTTCAATTCCGGTTCGTGCGCGCACAGCGTGGCGATGACGGCCTCTTGATTCATGGTGGGATTCTACCCAGCCCGCGGCCGATCTAGCCGGCTGTGGTGGATGCAGCCGATTGGCTGCGCAGCGAACTGGGGGTCTCGAAATCGCTCTGGGGCGAGGGTAGTGTCTCAGTTTGAATATCTTCCTATCCAGCCACGGCCTAGCGAAGCGGTGTAGTCTCGCGGGAGACGTGCCATGTTACCGGCATGAGAGTGTTCATCTTTCAATCGGCGAAAGACGGCGATATCGTCGGCTTTAGCAACGAGCACACTGGCGGGAACCTCCCCGACGAGTTCGCTCCGTGGGAGCGCATCGGAAATGCGGCGCTAGCATCAGGCGACGCGCTATCCGGCGTCGGGCCGGCAGATCAAGTCATGGAGGGCATCAAGCGGGAGGGCTTCTTTCTCGCCAATTCGCGTGGCGTTCACGTCCGCCACCTACCTTTACGGTTTGTGCACTGATGCCCAAGCACCCCAAGCGCCCACGCGACCCGAACCAGCTCGGCAAGCTGATCGTCGCTCTGGCGACCGGGGAGAAGACGGAGGAGGAGCCTGTTCCCGATTCACCCGTGCCAAGCGAGCCGAAATCATCAGCCAGCTTGTGGAAGGGATGAGCTTGCGGGGCGGTCACGCGGACCACTGGCGTGAGCATCAACACGGTCACGAAGCTGCTGGAGGACGCTGGGAAAGCGTGTATCGACTATCACGATCAAAATGTCCGCAACCTGAAGGCTAGGCGGGTGCAGTGTGATGAAATATGGGCATTCAACTACTGCAAGCAGCGCACGGTGGCGACTGCCAAGGCTGCGCCGCGTGCGGCTGGCGATATTTGGACTTGGACCGCTATCGACGCTGACCACAAGCTAATTATCAGCTATTCGGTTGGTGGGCGTGACGCCAGCTCCGCCTTAGTATTCATGAAGGATGTTGGGGATCGACTGGCTAACCGGGTGCAGATGACCACAGATGGTCATAAGGCTTACCTGGACGCGGTTGAGGACGTGTTCGGCGCTGAGATCGACTACGCCATGCTCGTGAAGGTCTATGGTACCCCGGAAGGTGCGGTCGGCCGCTACTGGACTTGCCCCGGTTTGGTGGAGAGGTGAGAGCTTGGGATGGGCGCCCGCAGCGCATGATCGATCGGCATAGCTGATCGCAGCCTGCGCGGCTCTTCAGCGCATCAGGACCGCACGGTTGGTCGTAAGATCGAGGTGCCACTTTTAGACGCTTCGCAAATGTGGAAAGTGAGTGAGCGTGTCCGCGTATTCTCTACTGCGATGATGCGCTTATCTTCTTCGATCCAGGCTGCCGCGTCTGATTCGGATACTAAGCCTTCCGCAAACCGGATGAACTCACCGTTGTGCCTGATTTCGACCTTAAACCCGGGACCATCGGGAACGATTTGGTATGTCGCGCACATCATCCTCACAATCTGACACGGCGGCCGACGATCGGCACCTCACCGACGCTTGCGGCGGCCGCTGCGCTGTATCAGCGATGTGGGATCCACGAAGCATCATAGTCAGAGGGGTGTCGCAGCCTGTTGGGCTGTTATCCCGCAGGGGGAGAGCACAGCTCTTTCCCCTTTGTCAGCAAGCATCTCTTTCGGAACCTCTGGCGCCGATGTAATGCCGAACAGCGCGTCGTAGCCGTCGTAGGCGGCCTGCAACAGCGACTGGGCCTGCTCGGGGCGCCCCTCCTGAACTGCTTGTTCAGCAAGTGCCACCCAGACCTGCGGGTGAACGACGTCACACGGATTGGCCTGCTGTTGCAGGACTTGCGCAATACGCCCATGACGGCGGCTCATTTCTTGCTGGCGAGCGGCAGGCCGATGTCACGCTTGGATCGCCCGAGCTACGGGCCAAACCGCTCGCTTTCGCCCGGGGCAAAGGCAGCCCGCAGCTCGCCCGGCAGCAGCGCACGCTGGCTCCGACCTTTTCGAAGCGGGCGCTACTCGCTCCGCAGCCATTGTCGAAGTTGGGCTCGCGTCGTGCCGAGGCGCCAGCAGTCGAAGGTGATCCTGCACTGTATCCGGCACCACCGGCCGACCAGGCGCAGGGCGCGTCCCCACACAAGCGGTTGGACGAGCAGCAGCAGCAACACCGTGCTAATTTCGCGAAGGTCGAGCACTGCGGATCGAGATTGCTTCCTCATGTGCCAGCTTCCGGAAAATGAGGGCATGCTCTGGGCGGTAATGAGCGGCGGCTTCTACGTTGCTCGGTGGCGCGGCGTTGCGAACCCATCAGGAGGGTGGAGAACGCATCTATAATCGGATGGATGTTACTTAACTGTTTCGGCGCTCGCGAATGCGCGGGGTCCACAAGGGATTTAGAGGTGACCCGGCAGCAGTGTAGACAGAGCCGGAGGATTCCAGGCCTTTTTTAACATCTCGACGCCTGCTGCGTGGCGCGCGCGACCGCCTCGTCCCGACAGGTGTGGTGTGTCCAGCATCGGCTGGCGCGGTCATGATGCGTTGCAGAGCCGCTCTGTATTGTCTCCGATGACGTGGAATGTCTCGCGTGCTGATTTGGCGTATCAACCGAGCGGTCCGCTTCCGATCCATCCTCCCCAGCCCAGGCTTGTTCAGACGTTCCTTAATCGTCGTCGTCTCCGGGTGTGCGTTCTTAGAGGCACGTACTCGCGCAGCCCCGCTCACAAGTAAGCGCCGCGATACGATGCGCCGACGCTCATCTGTCCTGCTCTCGAAACTCATAAGCGGCCGGCGCACGGGGAGTGATGGTCCACAATCCAAATCCGCCCGACGATCCCCATGGCGATCGTCTAGGCCAAGCCGGCGGGTCACTTCCACGCCTCGCCGGGGGTGTTTCCACGGGATGGTGGCGAAGGCGAAAGCCGGGGAGCTGAACCTGGCACGGACTATCTGGGGCCTGCGCGCCCACGAGCGGCGGACGGACGGCAAATACGCTCAGCTGGCCGAACTGATGCAAAGCCGGGCTATGCGTCGGGATCGCCTATGCGGTGCTGAAGGCCTGCGAGAGGCGCTGGGCGGTGGTGCCGTGCTTCAACTAAAGGATTGCAGCGAGACGGGAACGAATACGTCCTTGCACATCATCGGCTATAATTTCGCTCAGTTCTCCCGTAAGATCGTCGATTGCGCGCGCCAATCGAAGAATGACGGGCCGCAGCGCCTGTCGGACATCGGGTCCGAGATCCAGAATCTGTGCGGACAGCTGGCCGATACGATCTTCGAAATCCCCCAGTTCGACTGAATGGCCTGCCGCACCTAAAACCATTCCGAGTTTGGCAAGCAATATCAAAGAAGTAGCAGAAGCACGGGCTCTCTGCACCTGAGTTGAGGAGCCGACACACGTTGAAGACATATCCCCCGCCCATACCGTGGTTGATTGCAGCGGGCCTTTTGTCCACCCATCTCCGTTCGCATGGTCATGCTGACGCGAATGGATTATCGACTGGTTTACGCCGGACCTTGCCAGCAGACCGGGCGCGGCTGATTGTAACCAGCTGGCCTCGCGGGCAGAAGCTATCACCTGGTCCGCCGGACCTCAGCGGTTGACTGCTTGCTAATGAAGCGTGTTCGGAACCCGACGAGCATAATCAGAAGGGATAAGAGCCGCCAACTTGGCTACAATAGCCACGTTGTCAAGCATTTGTATCAGATGGCTTGCGGCAAACGATGCGGCTATCTCCCACCCATCAAGCAGCCAAGTTAACTCTTCGATGCCTTTCCTTATCAGCATGCGACGGGGTTGCCATTGCGCGAGCGAAGTCGTCACATCGAAAACCTGCTCGTCGATGTCCTCAAGCAACCGCTTCGCTCGGCCGAGCGTGCGGCCGACAGTCGCTGCTGTCTTCCCGCAGAGGTCTGTTATCGTATCATCGGCACCGGTGGCATGACCATCGAAGAACGCATGTAATGCCTCCATCTCTTTCGTGAACTTGCGGAGAGTGCCGGAGACGGCAAGGCTTCCGTCGGGAGATCGCAGTCCCACTGGCTGTATAAGGGATGCAAGCTCCTCAACGCGCGTCAACAGTTCGACCGGTGGAATACCGATTTGGCTTCCGCAAGCCCTGATCTTGCATGCGGCCGCACGAGAGATCTCGCTTCCTGCAGAGGCGCCGACGAAGGGCCGGAGATCAACTTTCAGGGCAGTCAGGAGCTGCTCGAGAATCTTCAGGTTGATTTGTGCCGCACGGGCCCGCTCGGTCGCGATCCGCCGATTTTCAAGATCGGCCATCTCCTGTCCTGCGACACCCGACAGCTTGACACGACTGACGGCAGCCGAAACCGCAGCGGGTGTGAGAGCAACAGCCTGCTCTACGGCTGAATGCAACGCCGAGTTGAAACTGTTCATCACGAACGATCGCGGCGCGTCACGCCAGGGGAGGACGTAAGTGCAGTCAAGCTCGGCAAAATTCTTGAGCACCATCACGAGAACGTGATATTGATCCTCTCTGACGCGAGCACCCAAAATCTCCGTTCCCTGGAACGGAACCGAGGCACTGCGGGGCGAGCTCAGGTGTTACCGGCGTTTTGGTTTGCATCGGGTCCTCCGAACACAGGTTGGTTTTCGGAGGCCGATCTAAAAATAGATTTCGTTAGGGAATGATGAACTCGGTCGAGCCCGGCGGAAGTCCGCTATTCATGGCGCGTATGATCGTAGGCGATGCCGGATCGACGATTCTCGGAGCAGCTCCGTCGCTGCGTGTACGACACAGCCGCTCGAACGCGTCGAGTGACGTGAAGCGTTCGGCCCAGGCGCCGGGCTCGACGATCAACAAACCACCGGAGACGATGATGCCACCGACCAGCATAAGGTTGTCATGCAGCGTGAAGGCTCGATGGCCATGCCGTCCGGATCTTCGTGTTCCCCAGTCGTGCGGACGCGCACGACCCTATCGCAAAAGGCAGCGACCCGATCGAGGAACGGCCGGTCGTCATTGGAATAAGCGAAAATCGGCCCCCGAGCGCACGCATGAAGCCCATCTCGTAAGCGGAGCCGAGTTGGCGCTCGGGCCAGGGCCAGAGTCGGATCACAGGGATACTGTTCGTTGGCGGGAAACACGCCGATGATGCCGTGCTGCTCGCAGATGACCTGCTTGCGCGCGCCAATTCGTGCGCGTTGGACAGGAAGATTTCGGGGTCGGCGCGATAGACACGCTTGCTCATGGTGGCGAAAGCTCAATCCGCGGCATGACAACCCGCCGATCTTCGGCACCGTCAGCCCATTGATCAGGCAGTGGCTCGGGTTGTTCTTCAGCGGGTCGGCGACAACGTTGCCGCCATTGTTGACGATCGCGGAAACCTGCGCGGTCCCAAAGGTGGTATCCCAGGTGCGGGTGTTGTCCGTAGCAACCAGATCCTGTGCGTTGGTCCAATTCCGTTGCTTCGGATTTGCCGTGCAAAGCGCCGAGACACCTCCCAGCTTGCCGTTTATGTCCTTTTCCTGATTGCGGTAATTGGCGTCCGTTGTGGCCGCGCGTCGCGCACGATCAGGGCACCCTGATCCACATTCTTAGCGTATGCCGGCACAGTTGCAGCAAGAGTCCCGCATAACACGGCTAGTTTCAGGAGATGTAGGCGTCGCATGGCTCTCTCCTTTGGTGACTGTTTCCGCCGGAGCCAACACAGTTCCTTTCCGGTGACGGTGTTTATTGGCAGGGTAGCCGGCGAGATGTGCCCGGGGCCACCGCTCAAGATTTTCCGGAACCAAGAGGACCGCGTTTGAATTGAGCCCCTATGACCTGCTGCCAGGGCCGGTCGGGCGATTCGTCATCGTTCCGCCGCAACTTCCATATGCTTTGGATTGGAATCGAAGCGTCCGACGTAAGCGGGGTCTGTGAGCTAGTTGATGCGGTCGAGGAGCCAGGGCGGCTCGCCGGCGATCATTGACGATGGGCCGCGACGGGCCAAGCCGCATGACCTCATCCGGCGTCAACAGCGGACGGCTCTGCAGATGCTCGCCCAGACCCGACGAGTGCGTACCCGGCTGGAACCCTCGCCCTTCCTGGTAGGAGCGGGAGCTGGTCTCGAAGCTGATGGTCTGCCGCCCGAGCGCGTCGGAAATGTAGCGGGGGATGTCGTAATCGGCGGTGCCGAAGAACTGCCGGTGTTGGCCATGAAGCTCTGCCAGCGGGGATAGACGGCCTTGAGCTGCGAGAGGTCCTGCACGAACAGCCAGAGCTGGACGCCGTAGCCGCGCAGCAGGGTGATGCTGTCCGCCAGCCGATCCATGCGCCCGAGCTGGCCGAACTCATCGAGGAAGAAGGCGACGCGGTACGCCGGTTTGCCCGGCGTGGCGGTGACGGCATCGAGGGCGAGGCCGATGAAGCCGCGCACGAAGCCGAGGCAGGCATGGAGCCGGTCGGGGCGGGATGGCGAGATAGAAGGTCATCGGCCGGCGCTTGAAATCGCGCAGCGCGAAATCACTCCGCCCCAGCACTGTGCAGAGGCGCGGATAGCCCAGCCATGAGGTGTGCCGCACGACGGTGGAGAGGACCGAGCCGCGCTCGCGCTCCGGGCGGTTCAGATGCGCCGTCGCGGCACGCGCGGGCAGGTGTTGGCCGCGCGCGGGATCGGCGAGCATGTCGGCGAGCGTTGCCGCCAGATCGTCCTCGGTTGCGGTGACGATGCGGCGCAGTTCGGCCATGCTGCGCCGCTGCTCCGGCAGGCCGGCGACATGGACGAGCAGACCGCGCAGCATCTCGCGGGCGGTATCGCTCCAGTGCGGATCGCTTTCCTCGCCGGCGCGGGCCACCAGCATGTCGGCGAGCGCGCCGGCCAGACTCACCACGTCCGGATCGTTCAGATCGAGCGCATCGAGCCAGTTCGTCGCCTGCCCGGGGACGCCGGTGATGCCGAACGGATCGATCAGGAAGACATCCTGGCCGGCGTCGCGCCGGGCACGGGCGGTGACGGCATAATTCTCGCCCTTGATGTCGAGCACGAAGGCGGAGCCCGGATAATCGAGTAGGTTGGGAATGACGGCGCCGATTCCCTTGCCGGCCCCGGTCGAGGCGCAGGTCAGAACATGCCCGTCCCGATGGAACCGCGGATCGCGCTCGCGCGGTGCATTGCGGAGGGTGCCGAGGACAAAAGCATCTCGCGGTGCGACCGGCGCCAGGTGGCGCGCAGCGGCAGCGTCCTGTGCTGCGCCGAAGCGGGCCGAGCCATGCGTCTGGCGGGAAGGGGGCGCGAAGAGGGAGGCCCAGAGACGCCCCAGCCGACCCTGCAGAAGGCGCGGGCCACTGGCGATCGGGGTACTGGCCAGACGCACTTATCGGTCGCCATCGCCCGCAGTTCCATCCGAGGTGGCGCGCGAGGCCGGTTCTACACCGCGATCGACCTGGCGAACCGGCTCGAGGCTGAGACCCGCGAGGGGCGGCAGGGGCGCATCGCCGATCGCTTGACCCGGCTTGATCTCATTATCCTCGACGAGCTCGGATATCTGCCGTTCGCGCAAACGGGCGGACAATTGTTGTTTCATCTGATCAGCCGGCTGTACGAGCGGACCTCGATCATACTCACGACGAATCTCGCCTTTGCCGACTGGCCTTCGGTATTTAGCGACGCCAAGATGACAACCGCGCTGCTCGACCGTTTGACCCACCACTGCGACATTATCGAGATCGGCAACGAAAGCTGGCGGTTCAAGAACCGCACCTGAGGTTTGTCCCGAGCTTCCTGCTTCAGCCGATACCCGGAAGTGCCACGGTGCTCGGTTCGGTCAAGGGACGCGCGCGAAGCGCGCGCCACGCGGTTTCATCCCTTGACCGCCCCTGCGCGCCGTGGCCGCCGGGGGTTGTCGGGACGAAGGGCGTCCCAACGGTTTCGACCACGCCTCCGGCGGGTTCGAACTAAGGGCTTTCCTTAAGCTTAAGGAAACGAGCTCGATGCCCGGGTCCCGCCAACCCCAGGCTCTCTGCACACCACCGCCGAGAGCTCCCGAAGGTGGGTCAATTTTCGACGCCGATATGGAGTGGGCCCCCGGGGCCGGACAGATCGGCGGCGGTGAATTGACCGGGCTGCCGGGCTTTCGAAGGATGAAAGCCCATGGTGAAGCACCGATCCCACAGCGTTGAGTTCAAGCGGCAGGTGGCCCAGGAGTTCCTGGGCGGCGAGACCCTGCACGGCCTGGCGAAGCGACATGATATCTCCCGCAACCTGATCCGTATCTGGGTCGGAAGGTACGAGGCGGGCGCGTTCGACAACGATGCCGCGGCGGCCGCCACGCTCCAGGAATATGAGGCGCGGATAGCGGCTCTGGAGCGGCTCGTCGGTAGCAGGCACTGGAACTCGAGTTTCTAAAGGGGGCGCTACGCTCCGCACCGCGGCCGAGAAGCGGGACTACATCTGTGATCGCCGGCCCCGCGGCATGTCCATCGCGCGGGGATGCGGGCTGATGGGCATCGCACGTTCTACTTATTATGAAACGCCAGTGTCCCGATTGGATGACGCCGCGCTGCTCGGGGCGATCACCGCCATTTGCAATGAGTTCGAGGCCTACGGCTGGCGTCGCGTGCGCGCCGCGTTGCGGCAACAAGGGGTGGTCGCCAATCACAAGCGGATCCGGCGGCTGATGCGTGCACATGGGCTACAGCCAACGATCCGACGGCGCTTTGTCGCCACGACGACAGCGACCATGGTGGCCCGATCTTCCCCGACCTCGCAAAGGACATGACGCCGAGCGGCCGCGACCAGCTCTGGGTGGCGGATCTGACCTACGTCGCACCTACGTCGCAATACCGAACGGGTTTGCTTACGTGGCGATCATTCTGGACGCCTGGTCGCGCCGCGTCGTCGGCTACGCCATCGGCCGGTCCATCGACGCGCGACTGGCCCTGACCGCGTTGAAGGCGGCGATCGCGACGCGCCAGCCACCACGCGGCTGCATACACCATTCCGATCGCGGCTCGCAGGCTGGACTCAAATGGTTGTCGCAACACCTTGAAGGAGGAGTTGCGATGACGAGGCGCAGGCGGCGTTCGGATCGGTCTGGTCGGGCGCCATTGTTATCGCCAGGTCGCCCGGTGGTGGCAGGACGAGATGAGCAGCGCCGGTTCTGGGCGGCAATCGCGGCAGGCATGGCGAGTGAGGATGCCGCGGTCCAAGCTGGTATGTCGCAGGCTGTACGACAGCGCAATGGCATGCCGAGCGATCTGCTCGCCGCCCCAAGCAGGCGAAGCTTGCGCTCAACGCGGCACTGCGAACTTATGTGGAGGAACGATTGGCAGGGGTCGTGGTGGCTCCGAGTGGGGCTCCGGTTCCCGGCCCGGCTGTGCGCTGGAAAGGCCGGCGGCGTGGACCGCGAAAGCATCGGCGGTGGGCAAACGCCTGGAGCCCGGAGCAGATTGCTCGCCGCCTGCCGGTCGACTTCCCGGACAATGAGACTATGCGCGTCAGCCATGAAGCCATCTATCAAGCGCTGTTCGTTCAAAGTCGTGGCGCATTGCGCCGCGAGCTGACGGCCTGCTTGCGTACCGGGCGAGCGTTGCGGATACCGAGAGCGCGTACGCGCGGGCGGGGCAAGACCTTCATCTCTCCCGAGATCATGATCAGCCAACGTCCGGCGGAGGCAGTTGATCGGGCGGTGCCGGGCCACTGGGAAGGGGACCTCATCGTGGGTCTCGGCAGTTCCGCGATCGGCACCCTGGTAGAGCGCATGACGCGCTTCACTCTGCTGCTGCACCTGCCGCGCATGATGGGCCATGGCCACGAGGCTCGCGTGAGGAACGGACCCGCACTCGCCGGACATGGTGCCGAGGCAGTGTGCGACGCCATTGCACAAACGATTATCACCTTGCCTGAGCAACTGCGTCGGTCGCTCACTTGGGATCAAGGAGCTGAGATGGCTCAGCACGCACGCCTGAAGATCGACGCTGGCATCCAGGTCTATTTCTGCGATCCTCACAGCCCATGGCAGCGCGGCACCAACGAGAACACCAACGGACTCCTGCGCCAGTATTTTCCAAAAGGCACCGATCTCAGCATGCCTAGCGCCGACGAGATTGCGGCCGTGGCGGCCACGCTCAACTCCCGGCCTCGAAAGACGCTTGCCTGGAAAACACCGGCCGAGGCGCTTGATCAATTGCTTATATCGGCCATGTCAAGCGACGTCCGGAACTGACCCCTGTGTTGCCTCAGGAGGGGATGTTGTCGTGGCTTCGGATGTAGCCTGTCCGGACCCAAGATCCAGATTGCATTCCTTGGTGAGATCAAGAGGACCATTCCTTGGAGCCGACCTGCCTCCGGCAGAGCGCCGCGCGCAGGCCTTGTCCAGGATGCCGCTTGCGGCACCGGCGCGCAGCGCCGGCTCGTCCTGGACGAGACCGAGCACGGCGCTATGCTTGTCCAGGTTGGGCCGCCAAGCATCGTCGAAAACTGCGACGCTGCGGGGTCAGTTCCGGGTGGTCGTGTCCCCTGTAGTGGTGTAGGAGCTGTGGGTAAGTGGCCTGCCAAAGCGACCGCCAAGAGTTTGGCGTAGGCAGGCCACTTATCCACAGCGGTGGTCACCGCGGTGCTCCTCGGTAGGGTTGGGTTGCGAACTCGCAACTCTGATCTTGGAGATCACCACGATGACCGACGACAAGATCGCCCTTCGCGAGCTTTTGGAGAAGGGTTCCGACACGACATTGCTGCGCGAGATGATCGGCTTCGCCGCGCAGCGGCTGATGGAGCTGGAGGCCGAGACGCTGTGCGGCGCTGGCCATGGCGAACGCAGCGAAGACCGTGTGAACCATCGTAACGGCTATCGCGACCGCGACTGGCAGACGCGAGCTGGAACGGTCGAGCTGCGTGTTCCCAAGCTTCGGAAGGGCAGCTACTTCCCCGGCTTCCTGGAACCGCGCCGGATGGCTGAGAAGGCGCTGACCGCAGTGATCCAGGAATCCTACGTGCAGGGTATCTCGACCCGGCCCGGAAGCCGTCCCCAATCGAGGCCGGAACCTGCTTCTGGCGCACGAACCAGGGCCGCATCCAGGCAGCACGTCGGACGAAATCCCTACGCGGTGCCGGATGATAGAGCCGCGCCAGGGCACCGGCCGCCGCGGCGCATCGGTTCAGTGCATCGATGACCGTTTGCGGACCGGTTCGCTCCACCGGCAGCTGGATTGCATGCACCAGGACCTCGCGCGCCGTGTCGATGGCGGCGGCCTGCATGTTCCATTGCGCCAGAGCCGCCTTGCCCTCGCAGGTCGGCTCGCCGGTATCGACCGGTCCCCATGCGTTGACGCAGCCGGGAATGGTGGACGAGAGCTGGCGCAGATCGGCGAGCGTGTCGGCGCGGACAGCACCCGCGCGCGCCAGCAGCGCGAGGACGAGAAACAGGCAGCGCATGGATGGGATCAGACTGCCGGCCGTTCCCCAAGCAATCGGCGGAAAGCCATTACTCCGCCGCGGCGTCGAGCGCGGCTGCCGGCGGAGGCGGGGCAGGGGGCGTCACCCGCCGGGCTGATCCGCCATGCGCCTTTGCGAGCGTCTGCGCCTCGGTGTAGCGGGCGAGTCCTTCCCAGTGCTGCAGCACCTTGTCGAAGCGGAAACCGGCGGCCTGGAGCGGCGTGGTCGCATCCTTGGCAAGGGCGGCGGGGAAGGCGAGCACGATGGCTTCCTTGCCTTCATCGCGCTGCCGCGCCTCGCGGGCGAAGGCCCGGCCGCCGAGCGCGGCCCATTGCTCGACCTGTTTCTTGTCGCCGGTGCCCTCACGCAATGAGAGCAGCGCGCCGTAGAGCGCATTGGCATCGAGGTCGAGCAGCCCAGCCTTGTCGACCAAGCCGCCGGCTTCGATCAGCCGTCGCGTGCGGGCCTTGCGCTCGGCGGTTTTGAGCTTGGCTTCCTGCTCGGCGAGCCGGGCCTTCTGTTGTTCATGCGCGCGCAGACGCTCGGCCAGCGAACGGACCATGATCGGTTCCTCGGCGTTGGTGGATCGGAGACTGGGTAACTCAGGCTGCCGCTGCGGTGTTCTCGCCTGCCGGCGCGTTCAGCCGCGTCGCGGACGATCTTGGCGGCCGTGAGGCTCAACTTTCTGGAAGCGGCAATGGTAATCGCTTCGCCGGTAGCGGGATTACGCTCCTGCCGTTCGGCGCGATCGGTCACCTTGAAGCGGCCGAAGCCGCTGAGCGCGACTTCCTCGCCGCGAACCGCGGCTGCGGTGATCGCGGTAAACGCGCTGTCGAGAATCCGGCGCGCCTGCTCCTTGGAGACGTCGTGCTCGGCGGCAATACGGTCAATCAGCTCCGTGCCGTTCATTCAGTCTCTCCGTGCGTGGAAGCGGCTTCGAAAATCGATGGGCGTCAGGGAATGCCTGAATCTTCGGCTGCGGTGCCTGCGTCTTCGTCATTGACGTGAGACTCATCCGAGCCCCGCATGGTCCCGAGGAGTTCGTCGACTCGCTCGGTGAGCGTCTCGATGGCGAGGCGAAGATCTTGGATCTCGTCCTGCAAAGCGGCGATGGACTGTAGATCATTGCTCATGGCTTCGAGCTGGGCCGCGATCACCGAATCCATGTTGCGGCCGGCGGGCATGGCGCGTGTGGAAGCCGGCGGCCGCCCGCGTTTGCGAGGGGCCTGCTTCCGTATCTCTCCCGCAGGAGATGGTGCGCCGGGCCTGCCGGCCTTCTTCGCTGGCGCGGTTGATTTCTGCCGGCCGCCGCGGGCTGCGGCAGCTTTCCGGGGGCCTGACCTCTTTGCAGCAAATGCCATGCGATGTGTGATCCTTGAATTCTGTTGGTCCTGCGTATTCGTCACATGAAGTGCATGCCGCCGTTCACCTGGACGGTCTGGCCGGTCATGTAGCTGTTGGCGATCACCATCAGCACCGTCTCGGCAACTTCGTCGGCGGTACCGAGGCGGCCGACAGGGATACGGGATGCCACGTCACCGAGCGCCCCGATCATGTCCGTCGCGATCAGCGAGGGAGCGACCGCGTTCACGGTGATACCCTCTTTCGCCAGTCGCGCGGCATAGCCGCGGGTAAGCCCTTCGAGGCCGGCCTTGGAGGCGTTGTAGTGCACGCCGATGGCTCCCGCGCCGCGCGCCGCTCCGGAGGAGATGTTGACGATGCGTCCCCAGCGGCGTGCGCGCATGCCGGGCAGCGCGGCCGAGATGCAGAGGAAGGCGGACTTGAGATTGACCGTGATGGTGCGGTCGAATTCGTCGTCGGCGAGATCCTCGAGTCCGCGCACGACCGCAATCCCGGCGTTGTTGACCAGGATGTCGACCGGGCCGAGCTCGCTTTCGACCCGGGCGAGCATGTCATTAACGGCGGGGCGGAGAGAGACGTCGGCCTGAACAGCGAGAGCGCGTCGTCCGGTTGAACGGATGGTCGCGGCGACGGCCTCGGCGTCCTGCGCACGCTCGCGATAATTCACCGCGACCGAGGCGCCGTCCGCGGCCAGAGCGAGAGCGATGGCCCGGCCGATGCCGCGTGATGCCCCAGTGACCAGTGTCGCCCGCGTGCTCAGATCAATGGCAGGCATGCTGCAAACCCCTGACTGCCGATCGCCGTTGTCCGTGCCGTGTGTCAGGACGTGACGGTAAGGATTGCGATGGCTCGGGCAAGGATCAGCTCATTGCCGGCTGGCAGACCCAGCGGTGTGCGTTCAGCGCTTGCTGTCGAAGCTCGATCCAGTCGATCGCGGTGACTTCGGACTGGAATGGTCCGGCGATGACGCGTGTTCCTTCATCGTCGATGATGTAGATTCCCGAGGCACGGACGCCATAATGCGGTGGTTGGAGTTCCAGCAGCTCCATTCGCTCCCCACGTTGCTGTTTGCGTGAGGACGGTAGAGGGCAGCAGCAAGTCAGGCCAACGCACGAAGCCGAGATTCCGCATCCGACACTTCCACAGCGAGGCCGCGACAGCGGGCTCTGCACAGCGAGCCACAGGCGAGCGATAGACGTGCGGACGAAGGGGATGAATGCCTGATTCGGACACTCTCCGCACTTGACTTGCGGTTTGCCACAGACCCCCCGGATCCACTCATTCCTACAGACAGGCGCATAGCCTGCCTTGCCCGTGTTGATGTTTTCCCACCGGCGTGGAAACACCTCTTCCCGGCCGCGGAAAAGGGTTCGAAAGAATGCGAGCTTGTCGGTGCTCGGTGAGGCCATGGTCACGGGCGCGGAGACCTGGGGTACCGGTTTGGCTGCTTCCTCCGCCTGCGCGCGTTGCAGCGCGCCAACTGTTCGGCGATTTCCGACCGTTCAAGGTCAATGGCGGCCAAACGGTTTCTCAGAGCAGCGATCTGTCGCGCGATGTCATTCGGATTGGTGATGGCGCGATGCCTTCTTGCCGTAGAGCCTCTCTCCGGGAGCCCGCCGCGCGAGGGTCGCAGCATCGAACAGGCTCTGGGATTCGGAGCGACATCATTGCGCAGCTTGCGCGCGAGGATGGCGGAGCCCTGGGCCTGAAGGAGCCGATCAGCCGGGCGGTCTGCCCTGGAGCAAGACCCGGAGAGCGTCCTGGCAGGCGGTCTTCAACGGAGGCAGGTCGCGTTAGATCAACAACCAGACGCGCCAACGATCCGACCAACACCGACCGCGGGGAATTGCGACTCCGTCCGCTTCATCGGTGGTTTACTTGAGAGAGATACGTTGGACTTCCTCCAAAACGGAGGGGCAGTCTCTCTCGAATCTGAGCGGGCGAGCGCCGGTTGGCGCTCCCCGCACACCTCAACTCCGGTGTCTGACATTTCGATGGGTGCGCGCCTGACAAACCTTAAAACGCGAATGTGAGTGGAACGTGACGGGGAATGTGCATGTCGCATCTGGTGTTGGAGTTGCGAGCCGAGGACTGTCTGATCATTAACGGAGCGCCAATCAGGTTTCGAACGAGAAGCCGGATCGAGCTCACCGCTCACGCGCGGTTCCTGTTCGGCAAACAGATCATGACACCGGACCAGGCTCACAGCCCCGCACGACGCATATACTTTGCCATGCAATCCGCCTACATTGGGGATGCTCAGGAACGGGCGCGCGGTCTCGAGGCGGTGCGCCAGCTGATCGAGGAATTCAAGGCGGCAACAACCTCAGCACTGGTGCAAAAAACACTCGACGAAGCTCAAGAAGCGGCAGATACGGACGAATGCTACCGTGCATTGCGGCTCATTCGTCAAGTGATCCGTCACGAAGACGCGGTCACAGCCCGGTCGCAGAATCATCACCGCACCGGATCTTCTATGCCGGCCTGAGCCTCAGGAGCACTGTGTCGCTCCTGTGCAAGCGGCCAGCAACGTCCCCGGCAGAGACTGTTTCCGTCAGGCGCGCCGTTGCGCTGATTGTCCACCGGATGAGTATCCGGCGGCGTAGCTGAGGCCGCCTTCGATCAGGCCACCGCCATCGCCGTCAGACCAAGCGATCTGGACGCCCCGCGCGATCGAAGCGGGTTTCGTGCTGCGCTGTTCCGCTGCGGCGTCGGCAACCGCATAGGCCTGATGAACCAGCTCGATCGCCGCTTCGCGCCGTCCCTCCGCGAGAGCGAGGTCGGCCAGAGCCGCAAGGGATGGTAGGACGGATATCTTCGCAGAACGAGAGCCCGGTCGCCGCATGAACTGCCCCTTTTTATGGCTCACAAATTCGTGAGCGGCGGTTCTCTATATGGAGCAGCAGGATTTCGCAACGCGAAACGGTGAACGAAATCGATTGATACCCCGGCATAACCGCTCGCGCACGGCCCATCGAGCAGGTCAATGCCATAACTTCAAAGAGTTGATCAGATCATTTCAGTTCTGAGGGATTTCGTGCATTGAAACGTTCGCTTTGGCGCGCCTCAGTCGGCTTCGAAGAAAAATGCGACGAAGACATCGAGAGCCGCTGCGAGGTTCGCCCACCTCGATCTCGTCCAGAGCGTCTTCCGGAATCCAACCGCGGCAGCCACTTCGCCTTGAGTGCGACCAAGCTCAAGCCGGGGTTGTCGCACGCGTTTGCCACCGCGAGATCAACTCTCGCCATTTCCCAGATGTATCAATATGGATGTTCATAATCAACTTTAGAGACGTACGCGGAAATTGCAGGTGCGATCGGCCCCGAGCAGTTCCAGCCGGTCGGCGTGACGCCGAATGTGCGATTGCCGCTTGTGAGAGGATGCCTCCCGGGCCCGGGGATCTCCTCTGGGCAGTTGAGAACCCGCCACCCCGGTACTCGTCACGGAGTGGCAGACTGCTCCCTCTCGGGAGACCGCGTCGAGCCTGGCGGCACCCTATGGTTGGGCTACGCCCGCCCCCAGCCGCCCCCGGCGCCATCCATCCTGATCGACGCCCACAACAATCCTGGTTGTCGGCGCGCCCACTAGGGCGTGTCGTCAATTGAGCCAAATGACGCTGGCGACGAGGTGAACGGCGGCGAGGAAGTTGCGTGCGGTTTTGTCGTAACGGGTGGCGATGGCGCGGAACTGCTTGAGTTTGGCGAAGAAGTTCTCGATCAGGTGACGTTCCTTGTAGAGATGCCGATCGAAGCTGCGCGGCGCCCGGCGGTTGGCTTTCGGGGGGATCACCGCGGTCTTGCCCACCGCCGCGAGCGGCTCGATCACCCGCTGGTCGGCGTCGAATGCCTTGTCGGCGATCAAGGTGTCAGCGTGCATATCGGGCAGCAAGTGGTCGGCGCCGAGCAGGTCGTGTGCCTCGCCACCGCTCAGGTGAAAACTGACGGGGTTGCCGAGCGCATCGACCATGGTGTGGATTTTGGTGCTCAACCCGCCGCGCGAGCGCCCGATGGCCTGGTCCTCGTCGGCTTTTTTTGGGCGCCGGCGCTATGCTGGTGGGCGCGCACAATGCTGCTGTCGATCATCGCATATTCGTTGTCGGCGTCGGTTGCCAGATGCTGAAATATCGACCTCCAGACGCCGGAAACCGCCCAGCGGCTGAACCGCCGCTGGGCATTGTTCCAATCACCGAAGCGTTCCGGCAGATCGCGCCAGGGAATGCCGGTCCGGTGGCGGTACAGCACCGCATCAACGAACCGGCGGTTATCCGCCGCGGTCACGCCGACCGAGCCCTCTCGTCCGGGCAACTGGTCCTTGGCACCGGAATCGACTGTTTCGCCGCTCCTGTCGATCGGCCGCGGGTGTTGCAATCCGGACTCACCAAACCGGCCTGGACATCGCACCTCCGGGTCGGGAATTGACGACACGCCCTAGTTGGCCAAAGGCATCGGATTGTCCTTCAACACCGCCGCAGTATCGCCCACTTGAGAGACTTCAACCAATTGCGCCGGTAGCGATTTTTAAGCTTTATTGCACCATCTTGTGGTAATCCCACGATTAGAACAGCTGGGTCAGACGCCTAGTCCGCTGATGTGGTCTCTTCCAAGATCCTGCACGCTGCCCGCTATCGGGTGTATCGGCATTTTGCTCACAGCTTGTGCGCAACAGGATCGGATCGCAGCCTTCCAGACACAAGCCGGGACGATCTCTCTGCAACGCGCACACGGCGACGGCGCGTTTGTCGTGACTGTCAGCCCGAACACGGTGCTGCCATTGAGCGGGTATACGAAAGCCCGGATAGAGAGCACCTGGGACGCCCCATCCGGTCGGCTGATGGTCATCGCAGGCGCCAGTGCCAACTGTCCACTGCGATATAGCTTGGTGGTGGTCAAGAGCTCGACAGCGAGCGTCGTGCCAATAGGCGAGTGCGGCGAAACGTATAACTTCTTCCAAGAAGCCGGAACTTTCGCTGCCAAGCAAGCCGACGCCCGGGAAGCGAAGGTCTGGATATTTAGGGACGGATCTTTGTCCGGCCCGATCATCCAGCGAGTTCGGAGTTGTGCGGTCGAAGCGTCGCAAGCAGCAGTCGCGACCGGCCGAGGGCGCCGAGAGTCCGACCTTGCTGCCCCCGATCAGTGTACCCGTTGGTGAAGAGGTGGTCCCAACACCGGTTGCGCCTCCTGGGTCACCGAACACCCAGTCGCATGATACATCGCATTTTTGACTGGATAGGGTCCGATGGTACCTCGCGGCCCTCCGCGGGTTCCCAGCCTCGGGACATCGTGAGCCAACCGGCCGTTGCGCCCGGTGCGCGTGTTGTGGAGATGCAGCCGCTCTACCCTGCCTATGTGCTCCCACTGACGGCCGTAACGCTCGCCCTCCTTCTTATTACTGCGGCGTTCATGGCTCGCCTGCTCGACGCGATCGCTCGTCCGGTTAGCGCCGAACAGCTTTCAACCATCGCCGGGTGGGGTTGGAGTTTGCTCGGCCTCGGGTTCATGCTACTCGTCTGGGGCACCGCTATCCTGCCGCGGGCTTCGCATAAAGGACATTCGATACGAAGCGTCGCGCCTGCGCTCCTCATATCGATGATCGTCTGCTGCGAAACCGTGTACCTTATCGGACCGGCGGTCATTCATCATGTAGAGTATCGAACCACGGCGACAGAGCGACGGTGTGCTTTGTATCTCCGCGTTTTGGCCGCGGCTCAGCAGGAGGGTGTGCCCATACCCCTAGGGTCTGGCATCCGAATGGCGCTGCTCGCGGCGCCGATCACGGGATTGTCCTGTGCCCACGTAGCGAGCGCCTCACCAGACGGCCTCGTATCAGCCGTGCGTGGTATTGCAACTCGGCGCCTGGGGACTGCGGAGGAGACTTACGACAGTGCCTTTATTCCATCGGTTCGTTCGCTGCGAGATGCGTACAACGAATATGCTGCTGCACAGCTTCGGCTAGTGAACGACATTCAGGCCATTCCAGATCAGCAGCTGAACGCTTGGCAAAGGTATCTGGAACAGCTCGCCCAGACAGGCCACTCCCTGAGCCACATTCCCCGCAGCGACTGGGCGCGGATTGCCGCGGAGGTTCGCGCGACAGGGATTCCTGTGCCAACCGACTGGAAACCGACCGATAGGGCATCCTTCACGAGTGCCGTTGCCACTGCACTCCGGCAGACCGCGGATGCCGCTTACAATAACTTCGTTATGCAGCGGTTTCAGCAGCTCCTACCGCCGGGACTTGACTGGGACAGTTTCTACAGGCAGTCGGCAATTCAGGATCGCTGGCGGGCCATGATCGGTGCCCCCACCACGGTCAGTCTCGCACCAAACATGGGGTTTCAGACTTTTAGGGATCTCGTCTATGAGCCGCAATTGGAGCGTCGTGTGCGGCCCGAGTTGGACGATCTGTTGAGCGCCGCAGGAAACTTTGCGCCGGCAGGCCGGCTTGGACGGGCGGGCGCCGCCGCGGCGGCATGGGTGATCGTCCCGACAGCCCTTCTTTACGTCACCATGGTATGCATACTATGGCAGGTTGCCCTACTTGTACGACTTGGTGGTCTGGTCCTGCTACCTCGCGCGGATCCTTCGATGCGCTGGGCTATCGCAGGGGGGCTCGCCTTTGCTTTTCTGGCGATAACATTGTCACCAATGCTGGGCGCCGGCAGCTTTCAAACGAGGCCGGCACCTCAAGTCGGACAGCGGATTCCGCCCGCCCTGGAGCTCTTCTGGACCCTCGGCTCTGGCCTACGCCAGACGGCTTTTTTGGGGTTTGGCTTCGGCTACGATCCCGCGTTTGCTGGCGAACGGGATCAGGAACGGCTCACCCCACTGCTGCATCCTGAGCGTTCGGTACCGTAGAGGCAGCTATCAGACGGGTCATCGCCTCTATCAGCTCTCTCGACCGGATTGGCTTGCGCAGAAGAACTGCCCCAATCCGCTGTGCATCCTGTAGTAGTCGGTCGGGTTCCTCACCCGCACCGGCCAGCTCTCCGGTGAGAATTATCGCGGGCAGCTCTCTTCCGAGGGTTTGGCGCAAAATGGCGACCGCATCCGCTCCGACCTGACCGCCGCCAAGCCGATAGTCCACAACAGCCACATCCGGCGCTCGACAGACAAACTCCAGCCGCTGCATAGCCTCGCTGCCGTCAAGTGCCGCAGTGACCTCCCATCCGTATTCTTCCAGCGTCCCATGGAGGACGTCCAGGACGAGCGGATCATCATCGATCACGACGACATGTCCTGTTATACAGGAGATGTCGACCATCTTCGCTGAAGATTGGTCAGCCAGTGCGACTTCAGGTGACTCGATCAAAGGAATGCTTGCGGTGAAGCATGACCCTCTGCCAGGCTCGGATCTCACTTCTACAGGGTGCTCCAACAGAGCTGAAAGACGCCGTACGATCGCGAGCCCAAGACCAAGCCCCTGTCGCCTGTCTCGTTGCTGATTGTGCAGCTGCTCGAATTCAAGCCAAATCCGGGAAAGGTCTTCGGAGGAAATGCCAACTCCGGTATCCGCGATACTGATCTGCAGGGCGCCGTGCTTTGCATGACAGTCGACCGTCACACGGCCAGACTGCGTATACTTTATTGCGTTATCAATTAGATTGCTGAGCAGGCGTGCGAGAAGGGTCCGATCACTCCGGATAATCGCATCGGTGTCGCTGACGACCAGCGCAATGCCTTTGCTCCTAGCCATCTCGCGATACGTGATGGTAATCTGCCAAAGCAATGGTTGCAATGGAAATACCGTGAGTTCTGGCTGTATATTGCCGGCATCGAGACGGGAGACGTCAAACAGGCTGTCTACCAGGCGCTTGAGGTCATCAAGCGCGTGGCAGAGATTGTCGGCTGACCTGGATGCGGGGTTATTACCTCCAATCGTCTGGGCAACAAGGTCGGCGAGCATGATCGCAGCCTGCAGCGGCTGACGAAGGTCGTGGCTCGCCGCCGCCAGAAACCGGGTTTTTGCGCGATCCGCTGCCTCAGCACGATCCCTCGCCTGACGAAGGCTTTGTGCTGCTTCACGCGCTTCAGTGATATCACGCCCAATCCCCGCAACGGCTTGGACCTCGCCATGCTCGCTGAAGATGGGAGCACAAATCGTCTGCAACACGTGCGTCTCCCCGTCCCGGCCCTGTATGCCGACGTCGGCGGCTTGCGGCACGCGTGTTTCAACCACCCTTGCTCGGAGGCCATCCACCTTATACCGAACGCTGGGATCGTGCGGCACAAACAGCTCACGCCCGACCGCCGTGTCACGCGCGAGTCCCGCTAGGTCCAGGAACGTGGAATTTGCTATCAGCAAGCGTCCGTCGCGGCCGAAGACAAAGATGCCATCCCGTGACGATTCGATCAGGGCCGTCAGCAGCTCGACACCCTCGCGCGTCTGCCGGTCGCTTTGATCCTTCGCGTCCGCCATGGCGTTGAAGACGCGGCCTAGCGCTGCAATTTCCGACCGGCCAGGCAAGGCAACACGCGCCGTCTGGTCGCCATCCCGCCAGCGCAACGCGACAGCCGCCAACTCACCCAGCGGCCGGCGGATAAAGCGCACCCCGCCCCACCAGGCGAGCATGATGGTCGTCAGAGCGGCCGTCAAAAGTCCCAAACCGGACGCGTAGAGAAAACCTAGGCCAGGAACGGCCGCGGCACCTGGATCAACCCCGAGCGCGATGAACACTCCCTCGTGACGCTGCGCGTCAGCCGGCGAGTACACGATGATTCGCGCTGAACCATCTGTCCATCGCCCGCGTATTCGGCCCCCTGTAGGCATTCGCGTGAGTGCCTCCAGCGAGGCCGGAAGAATGCGGCCAATTATGTCTCGGCCTTCCGGCTCCGCGGCAATGACGCGACCGCCTCGGTCGGCCATAACCACGTCATAACCCTTCGGTAACAGCGTCAAGAGTGATGCTGCGAAAGGGTCGAGCTTCGCCACTGCAGCGACAACACCGGTCGCGCCGCGTGGCCCAACCCACGGCCTGGCCATCGCGAGACCAAGTGTACCGGAAAACAACCCCCAGGTATAATTCCCAATCCGCGGCCGCCCCTCGGTCCGGGCAGCTTTCACCTCCGGATATCCGGACATATCCGCGCCGACAGCTTGCAGATCAGTAGAGCACTCGACGACCTCGCGCGTATCCAGCACATCCAAACGAAGCCATTCCAGACCGGCGGCTTGCAGCGAAGTGACCAATGCCTTGCACCGCTTGGGATCTATAGCGGCCTCGGGCGCTTCTACCGCGGCCACACTGAGAACATTCTGAGCTCTCTCGACAAAGGCGCCGTATTCGGAAGAAACAAGCGAGAGAGCTCGCTCCATCTCGTTGCCAACGGCCGCCTCCTGCACGCGGCGGAAGAACGCAGCCTCGTACAACCAGACGCCAAGTAGGATTGCCACTACGGCGCTAATCAGAAGAACAAGGCGCTGAACGAGCGTCATTTCTGTCGGACAGCCCTGCTCAGGCCAGAGGTATCATGAGCGGCGAAGAACCGCGGCTCAGCGTTGTCGCTCGCCGATATCGCTGGACAAAGAATCCGACCCTTCCTGTCTTGGAGCAAATCGTTGCACGTTGCAGCGGCGTGGTGAGTGAGGGAAATGCTCTCAAGCGACGAAGGGCCGGTTTGCGTCTCGGCAGGTCAAGCTGACCGTTGCAGCTGCCGCTGACTCGTCACGAAGCGACAGCGAAGCCCCCAACTTACGGTGGTCCATTGAACGTCTCCGGGGAGTTAAGGTAGGTGGCACCAGAAATGGCGTCGTTCAGTCGCAGCAGTGCTATTGTCGCTTCGACCCCTTCGGCACGTCGCTGGACGAACACGTGGCAGGAACATCCGCCGTCCTGCAGACAGCCGGAGCAGGCATTTTGCGTGACGGTTCCTCTCGTGATCACGAAAGCGTGAGCTAGGTACGACCGGAACGGCCGCGATGCAAGTGCTATCAACCGATCCTGGATCTTTCGTTAACGCTTCCTGAGTCTTTCCTGGAGGTGATCGCGGGGGCGAACTCTCAGCTCCGCCGGCCCGGGGCTGTAGCCTCATCGTGGGGCCTCCGGACATTGAATGCGCCATCCCTGGCCGCTCGTTGAGCAAAAGCGGCCGGAGTGTGCAGTGTTCCTACAGTCAGAGCACCCAACGGGAACATCACAGAGCCCCATCGTGCCCTGATCGCAACAGCGATCCCGCATGTTGGGTTCACCCTTCGCCAGGCGTGCCATAAAGTGTCTGACGACCCGCGCAGGTGCCGTGCGCGCGCCACCGCAGGCGACCGGCTTGCGCTTCGGCACGACGTGTTCCGGCGCCTCGTCGAGAGGCGAAAGCAGGATTGGGCAGAGCGGGGCGCGGGCGAGGCCTGCGTGCCGGTCAGGCGACGCTCCGCAACAGGCAGCGGCGGGCGCAGCGGATCGAAGCCGACGTGCTGACGGCGAGACGTCGTTGCCGATGGCGGCCTGCGAAGCGCGCCAGGTACGGCTCCCACGGACCACGACGGCGCCAGGTTCCTTGCGCTGACATGGTGTCGGATCGCTTCGGGCGACCGGGCCCTGTTCGTATGTGGCACGGAAGCTTTCCGTCAGAAGCTCGCACAGCTCGCCGGCAAAGGCGCCGCAGTCATTTTCGCGGGCGTGCAGCAGATTCGCCGAGAGCGGGGCAAGGATCACGAGCATGGCCGCGAGGGGATGTGGACGCTTCCATCACTGAATTCACACTTTCCTACGTATTGCCGTATTGCCCCCGTTCCACCCGTTCCAAGACACCAAGCGTCAGCGTCGCCTTCTCCGCATTTGCCCCGCTTCAACGATCGAAACGCCTCAAGTCACTGGCAACGGAGACAGGTAGGCTCATTCGCCGGGGACACACCTCACGCCCCAGGTCCTCGCTAACAAATTCGTAACTTGCGCCCGGTTGCACGCTGCGGGACCAGATAAAGACAACCATAGGTTGTGCAGCCATGCCGAACGGCGCAGTCAAAAGACCGCCCGACCATGCCGACTCCCCGGAGGGCCTACGGGCTGGAGCGTGGCGGGCTCGCGAGCTGACCTATCGACTTGCGGGTGACGAGGCTGTGGTAAGGCTGTTGGCACTTGCAGCCGAGCTGGAGGCGCGAGCAGCGGAATTGGACGGTGTCGTGCTGATCAAATCCGACGAACCTGCGTGCCCGGCATAAATATCGGGTCCGGCGCGCCCACGACGCGCGCGGCCCCGCTCGGGTTGCCTCCTTGGCTCGGGCGTGCGGCATCTCGCGCCATACTCACCAAGCACGTTCATCGTTGAGGCCGACCGCCTGTGGGATAAGCCAGCCCGTTACTGGGTTGGCCCCCGCGTCATCTCAGACGAACGATGCTGATGCTGACCGCTATGCGAATCGTGATAAACGGCAGCCGGTAGGAAGCAGCCGGTAGGAACAAGTGGTGAGTGGGGCTCATCGCCTTCGTACCTCCTTCTCCAAGCGGCCTAATCAGCCGTGACCACATCGGCTCCGGCCAGGGTGTGAAAGCGAATCAGGGACCAAATTCTCGGATTGCCGCCACTGCAGCACCCAGGCTGAGTCCCTGGGTGCAAAATGCTTGGCACCGGGGGCGGCGTGACTTGCGTCGTGAGAATTGCAGGCGCGATTCAACCCTCCAACCGGGACTATATTGTCGCTCGCTACTCCGGCAGATACTGCGCCGAGCTGTCGCTTGGGCGCGCGTGCAGATACCGGCCGGTGGTGGCGACGGAGGCGTGGCCGAGGGTGGCCTGCACGAGCGAGACAGGCGCGCCGCGATCGAGCGCGTGGCTGGCATGGGCGTGCCGCAGCCAGTGCCGGCCTGTCTTGCAATGGGCCGGGAGAGGCAGCGATCGCGGTGGCGATCGTCTCCGCCAAGCCGACGGGGCATTTCCGGTCGTCGCCGGGCGAGTATTTCCACGGGATGGTGGCGAAGGCGAAAGCTGGGGGGCGCCCCGGAGGCGCTAGGCGGCCACGGCCAAGACGGGACGGGACATGCGGTGTCCCGGCAATAGCGCCGGCTAAAATAATCGGTGATGTCGGCGACGGTCACGAACTGCTCCACGATGTCATCGGGAAGCTCAAGATTGAAGATCTCCTCGAGTCGGATCGCCAGTCGCAGCCGGCCGAACCGGCCCAGCGCCAAATCATCGACGAGTCGGGCGGCGGGGGACACTTCGGCGGGACAGATCCAGACGGTGCGCTCAACGGCGAGGGCCACCTTCTCGAGGACGGAGCTATCAAAAGCCTCGAGGACGGAGCTATCAAAAGCGGGCTGCATTGCCGCCTCCCATGACTCACGAGTTCGTGACAAGACCACATCACGGCAGCGTGAACAAGAGAATTTGCCTGTGCTACTCGCTTTCTCCGACAACAAGACTTCAGTCGCTCCGCAGCCGTTGTGAAATTCGGCTCGTGTCATGCCGAAGCGCCAGCAATTGAAGGTGATCCTGCACTGTATCCGGCACCACCGGCCGACCAGGCGCAGGGCGCGTGGCCAAATCAGCGGCTGCGCCAACAGCAGCAGCAACACCGTGCCAATGTCGCGAAGGCGGAGCACCGCAGATCGGGTTTGCTTCCTCATTTGCCAGCTTCCGGAGCATAAAGCATGCTTTGAGCGCGGACGGGTGGCGGATTGCACGTTGCTCGGTAGCGCGGCACAGCGAACCCACCGGGGCTTGAAGAACGCGTCTGTAATCCGATGGGGGTTACAGAGCTGTTTCGGTCGCAGTGGTATGCGGGTTTCACAAGGATCTAGAGGAGACCCGACAGCCGTGTAGGCGGAGCCGGGGGATTCCAGGCCTTCTGACATCTCGAGGACTGCCGCGTGGCGCGCGCGACCGGCACCCCCCGGTTCATCCCATAAGGGAGGTCTGGGCAGGCCCAGCATCATTAGAGTCAATGTTTCGAGCCGGACGGCCATGCGGTTCGGGAGGAGTTGCTTGCCCTGACACTACTGAGCGGCGGTAGCTTCTGAGACACCAACCCGCCGGGCCAGCGGGCCAGCTCATCACGCGACCAACCAATGACGGACAAGACCACCGCAGGCGCTCCGGCGGCAGAGGGATCGAGAACCGGCAAGGCAGCACAACGGAAGGTAAAACCAGCTGCCGCCTTGCAATGGGCGCGGTCCAGTGTGGCCAAGTCCGTCTCGTCGACAACGGCCGGCTGACGTGCCACGGCGGCCTGTTGGCGGCGGCGGATCCGCAGGCGCTCGAGACCGAGGCGCGGGCGGTCGGCAGCTGTAGGGCGCCGGGTCCGCCTTTCCCCGCAAGGCGGAAAAGAGTCCGCGCATTGCGATGCCGGGCAGGTCGGTGGGACGCGCCAGAACCGGTAGCCGAAGGTGGTCGGGTCGCGGTGGTTGCGCGGCGCGCCACGGTCTATCGGACAGCCTGCTCTACAACTGGCGTTCAGTGACCAAGCGTCCGTGCCGGCGGATGAGCCGCAGCCGCTCGAGTTCAGGCCGATTGGTGTAGTCGGCCGGCAGAATGAAGCAGCGCCGGCGCTGCTGGCGGCACCCGAAGCTCTGCCGGTCGGGCGGGGCTTCTTGCCGGGCGTCTTCGGTGGACTGTCCGCGGCGAGTTGTCTTGGCATCATGGGCGGCCTTCTTCGCCTCATACTCCGCACGCGCCGCCTCCGTGTCGGCGCGCGCCGCGGCTTCCAGTCGCGCGCAGGCCGGATCCAGCTTGGCCTTCAGCACCTCGCGCTGGGCCAGCTCCGCAGGGAGCGCCTGCGGGTCCTCGTCCTCGCGATCAGCCGCCTCGGGCCCGGGCGGTCAGCGTCGCGATGTCGACGCCAGTTTGGCGCTCAGTTGCTTGGCCCGGTCGTAACGGTCCGAGCGGATTCGAGGCGCTGTGCTGGCCTAACGGATCGACATGCTACATATCAATGCGTTAGACTGCCCGGCGTGTAGCTCTTAATCAGCGGGTCCAAGGTTCGAGTCCTTGTGCGCCCACCACCAATTTCAGCCAGTTACGCCTCCATCTTAGGGTCGAATTGTTACGCCGTGCCGATCGGGGCTTCAATGGGGCTTCAAGGTAGGCCATTATCCGCCCCTCTGGGATCAGCGCGGCGGCGAAGTTCTGCGATCGCGGGGTTGCCGCCCTGCCGCTGCACACGGCCACGAGACAGAATGGCGAGCTCGGGCCACGTGCGTGGTCCGACGAGCTGGGCAGAGGCCAGTTGGCTCGGTTTCCAAAGGACATACATTTAAGAAAACCCGAGCCAACTGCCCGCTTCGCGGACGGCAGGCTGGAGAAGTAGCCGGCAGCATGCGCGTGGTTGGGCGAGAGGAGCGGTCCGCCGAAATCCCGGAGCATCACGCGCGCCCCGCCTGGCGCCCAATACCGCCAACACGACTTCCGCGGCACAGCCGCCACCCCAGGGGGGGAAGCGGGGCGGGCATGGGTGGTGGAATTGGCAGGGCAGACCCCGAGAGAAAAATTTCAACCGGACAGCTTATGATTGCAGGTCGGTCATGTGGTGTGGCCGCGCGCCGCCCGCCGCGCCAGTTGGACATCCAGCCAGCCACCAGTTCCTCGGTGAGGTAGGCGGCGCTGTGATCTGGTGCGGGGATGCACGCGGACGCATGGCTATGTTCACGCGGGGCGAGTATCGTCACGCGCTTGTGCGAAATGTTCACGATCATGGGCAGCCCGCATACGAGTTCGGCGGCGTCCCTGATTCCGAGCCAACTCAACCCCAAATGGAGCCGCAACCGACATGACGATCCGCGATCACTTGCTATTTAAACTAGGCTTTCTGCGCTTTGCCGGCTGGAGCGCCGGCCATGCATGGTGGCCGCAGCCGCCTCGGGCTGCGTGCAAGAGGGCGCCGAGGCGGTGACTCGCTACCAACTGCGGCGCCGGCGCAATCCGCTGGACACGACCGCCGGGCTGCTCACGGCTGCGATCGTCATCGCACTTCTCCTGACGATGCCACTCTTGCTGGTGGCGCACCTTTGGCTTGGTCCGCTGCATGCCTTCATATCGCAGGCCGGCCCATAAGGAACGCCTTGACACCGGCCGCCCGGTAGCGCGGCGCGCCCCTTTGCCGTGCCGATCTTTGCCCTGCCTCGCCTTGGCACGCCCGCGCCCGGCCAAAGCCACGCCGCGCCCCGCCTGCCGGGCCATGCTTGCCAAGCCGCCGCGTCGATTTGCGACGGCTCCGCAGCCTCTATCCGAGAACGACCTCCAAGGAATTCCTCGCCGGCGTGGGATCCGAAGGGCTCTGCGCGCGCGATTGACATGGTGGAGAGTAAGCGGACGCATCTCGTTCGCGGATAGGTCGGCGGTGGTATGTTGGTGATCCGCCGGTTTCCCGCCACATCGAAGGACTAGCTCTGATGTCCGCCTTCAAGGGTTGATGTTGCAGTTTTCCGCCCTGCGGGGCGATACGCGGGTTGCAGCAGCCGATATGGTCGTGCAAGGCAGGAGACGGGACCTCTGGACGTCGGTTGACCTGCTCTGATGCGCGGATTGGTTACCGCCTCTCCGAATTTCGTCCGGGGCTTGTCCCTGTCTAGATACGGGCATCGGCGCATGGCCGGCCACAAAGCTAGCGCACGGGGCTTCCCACCGTGGTCCCGTCCCCACCCTTGCACGACGGGTCTGGTTGTTGGCTCGCGCGCTTCGGTTGGCGCGCTGATCCTCAGTGCTCTGTCATTGTTGGAGGCGGCATCGGCACCGGCACAGGCTCAACATGATTGGCTATGTCCCACAGAAATGCCGCGATCTCGCGCGCGATCGCCGTGGTGGCGACGGTCGTCTGCTTGCCCTTGGCCGTCAGTCGCCGGTATCGCGCGCACAAGCGAACCTGCGCTTTCCAAGCGATATCGCGAACCTGTTGCGGCAGCTGTGTCTGGCGACGTTGGTGTGCATCGCCGATGCCGGCCGGGTGACGATAGGTCCACGCCGCTTCGATCAACGCCTTGCGGGCACGGATGTTGCCTGTCTTGGTGATGCCTCCCTGGCGCCGCGTTTCCCCGTGGAACGTTCTAACGGGACCAGGCCGAGAAACGCCATCAGCTGCCGCGGATGTTCGAAGCGACGGATGTCACCGGCCTCGGCAATCACCCTCGCGGCCGTGGTGAACGCAACGCCACGCACCGCCTCGTGCGTGTCGTCCGGCAGCCACACCGCGCTCAACTCACCAGCCCTGTGCAGGCGGCCAAGCTCTGTGCGTCGCGTCGGTTCGTCTTCACCCGCTCGCCTGGCTTCCGCGGGATCATCGAGGCGCCACGACCGTGCAACCCGGCCCAGCGCCAGGATCTGTCGGTACAGACTGAACCCCGGTCCCAGGCTTCATAGCAAAAATGCAGCGTCTCGTAACGATCGTGAGCTTGCGAACCATCCTGGCGACTGCATCAGGCGCAGTGTCGAATTCACCAAGATAGCGGATCTCTCCGCGCCGCCCGACCGCGGCGACCGCTACGGCATTTCTCGTCTTGGCGGTATAGTGCAGCCGTCTCCTAGAGACATCGCGGCCACCTTTCGAGCCTCGCGCTCCTTCTTTCCAGATAGACAAATTTGGGTTTACCAGAAGCATTTGACCGATTTGCATGGTACGCTACTCAAACCAACTGCATACGTTGCCACGTTGCACGCTCCGTCACCCTGAGCGTGACGGCCTTCAGGACAGGTCCCGTACTCACAGCAGATCGCCGTTGCACGGCAAACCTTCGGGACCGCGGACCAGCGGTGTCGTCCCGCAGGCGTCACGCGCAGACGCAGCCCTGTCTGGCCCGCATCTGCAACGTCACGGCGGATACCGCTCCGGTTCGCTTCCCGGAGGGCCTTGGTGATAGCCGTGTCGGTCAATCGTATCGCCATCGTGCTGTCCCTTCCGGGCTTCAATGGGGCTTCAACAATGGCGGACGAGCCCGGACGCTGTGGGACACAAATTAGGGGGTCACGCCGGGAAAGTAAAGGGAATCAGGACCTTGCCGCGACATCAGCGGACGATACTGGACAGGTACAAGGTCAGATGATCAGGCAACTCTTCATCAGCGGGTCCAAGGTTCGAGTCCTTGTGCGCCCACCACATACGGTCAATCGGCAAAGACGGTTGACGTCAGCTCGGAGCCGGCAAAGGATCGCCCTATGATCCTGGTCATCGACAACTACGACAGCTTCACCTTCAACTTGGTGCACTTCCTGGGCGATGTTGGTGGCCGGTGCGAGGTCTGGCGCAACGACGCCATCACTGTGGCCGACGCGCTCGCCCTGGAACCGGAGGCGATTGTGCTCTCCCCCGGGCCTTGCACGCCGAACGAGGCGGGCATCTGCCTGGACCTGGTCCAGGCAGCCGCCGGTCGGGTGCCGCTGCTGGGGGTCTGCCTCGGCCATCAGGCCATAGGCCAGGCATTCGGCGGGAAAGTGGTGCGCGCGCCCTCACCGATGCACGGCAAGGTCAGCCGGATCAGCCACGCCGGCACGGATATCCTGGCCGGACTGCCCTCGCCGTTCTCCGCCACCCGCTATCACAGCCTGATCGTCGATCGTGCCGGCCTGCCGGAGACACTGTTACCCACCGCCTGGACGGAGGACGGCTTGCTGATGGCGATGCGACACCGAATGCTGCCGATCTATGGCGTGCAGTTCCATCCGGAAAGCATTGCGAGCGAAGCCGGACACGAGCTGTTGGCCAATTTCCTGCACATCGCCCGGGGCGGAAACGCCCCGGCACGTGCCGCCTGAGCGGGTGTCGAGCACTCTAAAACCCACGCTCGCAAAGCTCGCTGCCGGCGCCGTACTGTCCGAAACAGAGGCTGAACAAGCCTTCGACGTGATCATGTCGGGTGAAGCGACCCCCGCGCAGATCGGCGGCCTGCTCATGGCTATGCGCGTACGCGGCGAGAGTGTTGCGGAGCTTACCGGGGCGGTACGGGCGATGCGGGCGCGCATGGCGGCGATCGCCGCGCCTGATGACGCGATCGATGTCTGCGGCACCGGTGGGGATGGGGCCGGGACGCTCAACGTCTCCACGGCGGTGACGTTCGTGGTCGCTGGTGCCGGCGTGCCGGTCGCCAAGCACGGCAACCGGGCATTGTCGTCGCGCACGGGCGGCGCGGATGTGCTTGCCCAGCTTGGCGTGAACATCGATGTGGCGGTCGAGCGCCAGGCGGACATCCTGCGCGTCGCCGGCTGCGCGTTTCTATTTGCCCCCCGTCATCATCCCTCGATGCGTCATGCCGCCGGCCCGCGCGTCGAGCTTGGCACCCGCACGATCTTCAATCTGCTTGGGCCGCTCGCCAATCCGGCTCGGGTGCGGCGTCAGCTCACCGGCGTCTTCGCTCCGGAATGGGCGCGACCAATGGCCGAGACGCTTGGCCGGCTGGGCACGGAGACCGCGTGGATCGTGCACGGCCAGGGTCTCGACGAGTTGACCCTTGCCGGGGAAAGCCAAGTGGTGGCGCTGCGCGCCGGTGACATCCGGATATTCACGGTGCGCCCCGAGGATGCGGGTCTGTCGCCGGCGCCGATCGAGGCGATCCGCGGCGGCGACGCGGCATTGAACGCCGCGGGGCTGCTCGCGTTGTTGGAGGGCGCCCGCGGACCATATCGGGATACGGTGTTGCTGAACGCCGGTGCGGCGCTGGTCGTCGCCGCGCGTGCAGGTGACCTGCGGGAGGGAGCCGAGCTTGCCGAGCAGGTGCTTGCATCGGGGGCCGCATTAGCGGCACTGGAGCGGCTGCGACATGAGAGCAACGGTATTCAGCACTGAAACGGCTCGCATGGGAGAAGGGATGGCCGGCAGATCGGCTAGGGCGACCGGGACGACGCGCCAGAGCAACAACCTCGGGAGTGACTCGGGGAAGAACGTGCTTGCCCGCATTTGCGCCGATACGCTGGCTGAGGTCGCGCGGCGCAAATCGCAGGCCGGCGTCGAGACGCTTCGCCAGCGCATTGCGGCGCGACACGATCGCCCGCGCGGTTTCGGATCGGTGTTGAAGCATGCGGTGGGGAAGGGTCGCTTTGCGCTGATCGCTGAAATCAAAAAGGCCTCGCCCTCGAGCGGCCTGATCCGCCCGGATTTTGACCCGGCAGCCCTGGCCCGAGCCTATGGGGACGGCGGTGCGATCTGCCTTTCGGTCCTTACAAACGGGCCGGATTTCCAGGGCAGCGAGCTGGACCTGGCAGAGGCGCGCGCGGCAGTCGATCTGCCGGTGTTGCGCAAGGACTTCGTTCTCGATCCATGGCAGGTGTACGAAAGCCGGGCCATGGGTGCCGACTGCATCCTGCTGATCATGGCGGCGCTGTCGGATGAGCAGGCGCGCGAGCTTGAGGATGTGGCGCGGTCTCTCGACCTCGACGTGCTGGCCGAAGTGCACGATCGGCGCGAATTGGAACGCGCCTTGGGGCTGCAAACGCAGCTCATCGGCATCAACAACCGCAATCTCAAGACGCTGCGCGCGGATCTGGCAATTACCGAGGAGCTGGCGCCACTGGTCTCTCCCGATCGGTTCCTGATCGCGGAGAGCGGGATCCGCAGTCACGCCGACCTGCTGCGACTGGCGGCGGCCGGCGCTTTCTGCTTTTTGGTGGGGGAAAGCCTGATGCGCCAGCGCGATGTCGCCGCGGCGGTACGAGAGCTGCTGGGCGATGGCCTTGCCCGGGACTCGGCGGCTTGAGCCAGCAGTTCAGTCACTTCGATGTCGCGGGTGCGGCGGTCATGGTGGACGTGTCGGCCAAACCGACGACGGAGCGCACTGCCACTGCCTCCGCCCGGGTGCTGATGCGGCCTGAGACGCTCAGGCTGGTTCGGGACGGAACCGCAAGCAAGGGCGACGTGCTCGGCGTGGCGCGGATTGCCGGAATCATGGCGGCGAAACGGACGGCGGAGCTCATCCCGCTCTGCCATCCGTTGCCAATCGCTGCTGTGACCATCGATCTTCGTACCGCGGGGGACGATGCGGTGGAAATTGCGGCCACCGTTCGGACTACCGGACAGACCGGGGTCGAAATGGAGGCGTTGACTGCGGCCTCGGTCGCCGCGCTGACCATCTACGACATGTGCAAGTCGGTGGATCGAGGCATGCGGATCGACGGGATTCGCCTCGTTCACAAAGCCGGCGGCAAATCCGGGGAGTTCCGTCAGACCTGAACGGGGACGGGAGCGTAGGCATGATCAGCGTTGATGAGGCAAGGGCGCGAATTCTCGCCCGGCTGCAACCGTTGCCCGCCGAAATCGTGCCACTTGCCGAGGCCTGGGCTCGCGTCACAGCCGCCCCTGTCCTCGCCAGGCTCACGCAACCGCCGGCCGACGTATCGGCCATGGACGGCTATGCGTTGCGTGCGTCGGACGGCGGCGCGGGCGCCGTCCTCACAGTTATCGGCAGCGCCCCGGCGGGTCATCCGTTCTACGGCGACGTGGGGCCCGGCCAAGCGGTGCGCATCTTCACCGGAAGTGTGGTCCCCACGGGCGCCGATGCGATCCTGTTGCAGGAGGACGCGTCGCGCGAAGGCGAGACGGTGCGGGTCAATGAGGCGGTCCGGGCGGGGCGCCACATCCGACGGGCCGGACAGGATTTCACGGCCGGCGATACAGTAGTGTTGTCAGGCAGGCGCCTGACGGCTCGGGATATCGGCTTGGCGGCCGCGGCGAATCATCCCTGGCTCGCCGTGCATCGCCGCCCGCGAATCGCGTTGCTGGCCACCGGTGATGAGATCGCCATGCCGGGTGAACCACTGCCGCCGGGCGGAATCGTCAGCTCTAATTCGCATGCCCTAGCGGCACTTGTCCGATCGGCCGGCGGTGACCCGATTGTTTTGCCGGTGGCGCGCGACGACCGCGCGGCGATCGCCGCGGTCGCGGACGCCGCGGCAGGAGCCGACATGCTGGTCACCACCGGCGGGGCCAGCGTGGGTGAGCATGATCTTGTGGCGGAGGGGCTGGGATCGCGAGGTCTGGAAGTGGATTTCTGGAAAATAGCGATGCGGCCGGGGAAGCCTCTCATGTTCGGACACCTGGGACAGACGCCGGTGATCGGGCTGCCCGGGAATCCGGTTTCCGCGATGGTCTGCGCCGTCCTGTTCCTGCTTCCGGCGCTCGCGCGGCTGTGCGGGTTGCCGGGCGAGCCACCGGCGGTGACCGGGGCCGTGCTGGGCGCTCCACTGGTGGCGAATGACGCGCGGGCCGATCATCTTCGCGCCTCCCTGCGCCATGGGCCGGCCGGAGAACTGGTAGCAACCGCCTTTCCAATCCAAGACTCGGGCATGCTGCGCCGATTGGCTCAGGCAGACGCGCTGATCGTGCGGCCGCCGCACGCGCCGGCCCTGCCGGAGGGAGCGTCTGTCGCGGTGATTCGCCTCGATTCGCTCGGACTCTGATCCGGCTGCCGGAGAACGCGAAACGATTTCTCAACCAATTTGCCGGTAGTACTTGACGGCCCGAAGCGAATAAACCTAGAACATTGGCGCCGTTGCCGGTTTGTTCTGAACCGCTGGATCGTCCGCTGGGGCATCCGCCGGTGCGTCCTAGGATCTGAGCCAGGGAAAAACCCGCATGCTGACCCGCAAGCAGTACGAACTGCTCGTCTTTATCGATCGTCACCTGAAGCAGACCGGTTTCTCGCCGAGCTTCGAGGAGATGAAGGAGGCGCTGAAGTTGCGCTCCAAATCCGGCATTCACCGGCTGATTTCCGCCTTGGAGGAACGTGGGTTCCTGCGTCGGCGGCATCATCGCGCGCGGGCGCTTGAGGTGGTGCGGCTCCCCGACGACATGAAAGCGCGGGCGATTGAGGCGGAGACCGCGGAGCGGGCGGTCGCCGGATTCGCCCCGAACGTGATTCGCGGCGATTTCTCGCCGCGGCTGGCGGGCGTACGCACCGCCAATGACGCCGCTGCTGTGCAGATGCCGCTGTACGGCCGGATTGCTGCCGGCCTGCCGATCGAGGCGCTACGCGACAACAGCACCTTGATCGATGTCCCCATGACGTTGCTCGGCAACGGCGAGCATTATGCGCTGGAGGTGGCGGGCGATTCGATGGTGGATGCCGGCATCCTGGATGGCGACACCGCCATCATCCGCAAGGAAGAGAACGCCGAGACCGGCCAGATCGTCGTGGCTTTGGTCGATGAGAGCGAAGTGACGTTGAAGCGGCTACGCCGGCGCGGCAACTCGATCGCGCTGGAACCAGCCAATCCGCGGCACGAGACGCGAATCTTCCCGGCCGACCGGGTTCGCGTGCAGGGCAAGCTCGTCGCGCTGCTGCGTCGCTATTAGGGCGGACTCGTCGGAGGCTCGCCGGGAGCCGGCGCCAGCAGCAGTCGGGCCACGGCGGCTCCCAAGCGTGGAGCGGGGTCCTTGGCGCCCGATGGCTCCGGCGCGATCACGACGGACAAAAGGGTGAAACTCGGCGCCCGGCAGCGTCGTTCGCGGTCGCGCGCCACAACGCAAACGCGAAGATCCGGCTGGTCTGGTGAAACAAACAGGCACGCGCGGTCGTTGGGCAGCTCCTGAACCCGTGCTCCCCGCGACACCAGTGCGGTGCCGCCTCGATCCGGATGTGGAAGGGGGATGCCGCCAGATCCGCCATGCTGACCCGATAATCGCGTGCCAGTTGTTCAACTTCCGCGTTGCTGTCGGCCGTGGCAGCAAGCTGCGCCATTTTGTCGTCCCCGCGATAAGTCAGCCCAAGCTGTGCGCAGACGATGCCCGGCGTCGGCGGGGCACGATTTTGCAAGGCATATGCGAACAGTGACGTGGCATCACCGCCGGCCGGCAACGTATCCGTCGAAGTCAGAATCTCATTGAGATAACCGCCGCGCATCACCCAACTGACGGATGCGGCGGCCTGCTGCAATCCGCCGGATCCAATCCCAACCACCTGCCCTGCTTTCATCCAATACCGGGCGCTGGAATCCCCTGATTGCAGAGGTCCGGTCAGATGCAGCACCTCGCTCGAGAGATCGGGAAATGCGGAGCAGTAAGCTGAGAGCGTGCCGCATCGTCCAGTGTCGAGCTGAGTTGGGGGAAGAGGTCGTCGGCAAACGTCACCTGTAGTCGCGTATTCACCAGCGCCTGGGTCCCGAGCGGAAATCCCCAGGCTTGGATCCATTGCTCGGGCGCGACCGGCTGATTGGCGAGCGGCAAGGCGGGGCGTTCGGCGGATCACTCACCGACAGCAGCACGAGGCAGCCGCGCAGAACTCTGCCGACGGTTGCGTCGCGCGCCACCTGCGTGAAGGTCTTTCCGTCCGGAACGAAATACAGAACGGTGAAGGGTGGATGGCAGCCGACCACGACATGCATATCGGTCACGACTTGACGGTCGGGCCCCCAGACGAAACCCGTTGCCACCCAACTCCACGGCGCCGCCGCCCGTAAGCATCTCCAATTCCATATCGGTCAAGGCATACCTGCCGCCTTGTATGACGCCAAGAGCTTCGTCCAGAAGCTGAAGATAAGCGTGCAACACGAAAACCATACCGGGTCCAGCGTTCCGGTCGGCGCTTCGACGCCGGCTTGCTGCAAGGGTGCGAGCGACACCTCCTCCACGTCGGACACGCCAACCCCCGGGCGGATGGTTGCGATTCCAGCCGCGAGGGACTCGCGAGCGAGACCATAAACTTCGCGCACACGCCGGCTGGGCGGCGCGATGCGAAGGTGTGCACCGCGACCGCGTGGTACCGCCGCGAACCCGGCGAATTCCAGATGAATAAGATCGTCGCTTTCGATGACGCGGTCTCGAGGAGCGGCGTGCCCGCCGGCCGTTCGTGGGCCGCTGTCACGTTTCCGCCGTCCTGCGACGCATCAGGTGCAGCAGGTGCACGCGTGACTGGAAAGCGCCCATCATGCACGTCGCCGCTTCCTGGAACATCGTGTTGGCGACATGGTCGAGCAGGTGGCTCTTGAACTGGAAGTCGATCACGAAATCCACATGGGTCATGTCACCGGCCGGCGTGAACATCCAGCTATTCGTCAGGTGCTCCAGAGGTCCATCGATCGCGTGTACCAACACCTGCCGTGGACGATCCAGCTTGACCTGGCTTGTGAAACTCTCCTGGAACGGACCGAACCCGATGACGAGGTCCGCGATGATCTCCTGCTCATTCTCGCTGCGGATACGAGCGCCGCTGCACCACGGAACGAAGGAGGGATAGTCCTTGACGTCCGCCACGACGGCGAACAGCTCGTCAGTGCCATAAGCAAGTGTCGCCTGCTCTTCGTGACGTGGCATTCTGTACTCCCTAACGTATGAGGATGATCGCTCCGGACACGCCCCGCAACCCGTGTCAAGGCGCGCGAACCTGCGGAGCTCAGGAGGCACGGGCCGACAAGGGCTCGCGTGCCGCGCTGAGTCGGGCGATCGCGTTTATGGAGCGCGTCCCAGCCTGTCCGGCGGGAGCAAAGGCAGATGCTCCCTGTCAGGAGCGGATCATTGGCCCGAATTGCACACGCGGTTCATGCGTGACTGGAAAGTTGACTGAGCGGGCGATGAAGCATTTTTCGTGTGCAACGTGATGCAACGCACGCGCCTTCTCGGCATCCGAGCCGGCCGCCACCGTCACAAGCGGTCGCAGCACCACACGCTCGAACTGGCCGGCTCCGCCTGCCTGTTCCACCATCACGCCTTCGGCTTCATCCTCGTAAGCCGTGACGACAATGCCTGCATCGGCGCACAGGTGTAGGTACGAAAGCTGGTGGCAGGCCGAGAGCGCGGCTACGAGCAGCTCCTCGGGATTCCACCGCGTCGCGTCACCGCGAAACGCCGGGTCAGAGGAACCATCGATCGCGGGTTTGCCCTGGGCACTCAGCTCATGGGCCCGGCTGTACGCCCGGTACGAGACGGTTCCCTCGCCTTTGTTCCCCGTCCAGCGCAGGCGCACCCGATAGCGATGCCGCTTCTCCACCATTTATCCATTACCATGCTGGTTGTTGAAGAAGTTGGGGTTGATATACTCGAACAGTTTCGGATCGAAGTGCCCGCCCAGCTCGACGTTGGTCAGCGTCACCGTCGTCCGCTGCCCTTGCGCATCCACCACCGTCCATTGCCGCAAGGTCAGCGGATTTTCTGTGAACACCAGAGTCAGGCTCCCGTCAGTCGGGTGTGCGGTGCGCACCATTGTCACCGCGATCTCGCCCGGCAGCCGCCGCACCGCCGTCACCGTTACGTCACCGGTGAGGGAGATATGATCGGCCAGCAGGATGCCGAGCGGCGTCGCACCCAGCGGGATGTTGGTGGTCTGACCGAGCGAGGAATCGTGGAACACCACCAGCCCATGCCCGGCAACCAGCAGCAGCGGGCTCGGTGGATCGGTACTGGAACCGCATCCGCCCCGGCCGGTCCAGCCAGGCGGTGCCTTGGGACACCGCGCCGTTCGGCGCCACCTGGATGAAATGCGCCTTCAAGGTACGCAATCCGTTCAGGTAGTCCTGGATCTTTGTCAGATCCGCCTCATCGGCGGCGGAAAGCTGCGTGCCTGGGGCTGCGATCGCGGTCGGCGTGAAGGGGGCGATGAGCGGCCCGGCCAGCACAAGCGTCAGCGGGAGCCCGAAGAAAAACCGAGGCAGCGACATGCCGCCGATGTGGCGCCGCGCCCGGGAATTTGCAAATAAGTCCCATGGTCCGGATCAACAGGGTGGTGACACGCGGCGGCGATGGCGGGCAGACCTCGCTCGGCGACGGCGCGCGCGTGCGCAAGGATTCCCCGCGCGTCGAAGCCATCGGCGCCGTCGATGAAGCGAATGCCGCGATCGGCCTGCTGCGCGCCGCCGTGCCGGACCACGATGCCATGCTCGCCCGCATCCAGAACGACCTGTTCGATCTCGGCGCCGATCTCTGCGTGCCGGGCGAGGCCGGCGATCGTCTGCGGCTCACGGATCGGCCGGCCGCACGGCTGGAAGCAGAGGTCGCGGCGTTGAATGCCAGCTTGCCGCCGCTGACAAGTTTCGTGCTGCCGGGCGGCACCGAACCGGCCGCCCGCGCCCATCTCGCCCGCACGTCGGCTCGCCGCGCCGAGCGCGCCGTCGTCCGGCTGGCCAGGGAAGAGGTGTTGAACCCTGCCTTGGTGCAATACCTGAACCGGCTCTCGGACCATCTTTTCGTGCTGGCACGGGTGCTCAACGGCGCCGGTGGCGACGTGCTGTGGGTGCCTGGCGGCTCCGATCGTTCATAAAAACCGGAGCCGCCAAGTTGGTATTCAGTTGATACTGATGCGGCGCGGCTGGGCTTCCTTGGCCTTGGGCAGCGTCAGGGTGAGGACACCGTCCTCGATCTGCGCGCTGATCGCACCCTGGTCGATCTTGCTCGACAGCGAGAACGAACGTGTGTAGTGGCCGACATTATACTCGGTGTAGAGCGGGTCCATTCCCTCATACTTGCTGAAATCGATGCGGCCCTCCACGCGGAGCACGTCGTTCTCGAGCATGATGTTGATGTCCTTCTTCTCGACGCCGGGCATCTCCATCACCACGATCAGAGCCGATTCCGTCTCGTAGATGTCGGAGTAGGGAATGTAGAAGCGACCCGGTACGGTCTTCTCTTCCTTGGTCGCCAGCTCTTTCTTCTCGCGCACGGCGAGTTCCTGTGATCCGGACATGGTCTCCTCGCTTTTTCCGCTCATGTCTCAGCCCACCTTGATGCTCTTGGGTTTATCGTGCTCGGCACGCGGCAGGTACAGTGCCAGGATGCCGTCGAAGTATTCGGCGCGAACCCCGTCCGCATGAATCTCCACCGGCAGCGTGATCGCCCGGTCGAAACGGCCGGCGAGGCGTTCGCGCCGGTGCAGGGATGCTTTCTCGGGATAGTTGACGGTCTTCTTGCCGGCAATGCGCAGCGTGCGGTTTTTCACCTGGATCTCGAGCTCGGATTTCTGCACGCCGGGCAACTCCGTGATGATGATAACGTCGTCGCCCTTGCGGAACACGTTCATCGGCGGGTAGCCGCCACGGGCGCTGAGGCCGGATTCCAGCCAATCGCTAGCGCGGAACTGCTCGAGCGCCTGCTGCAGGCCCAGCAAGGCGTCGAACGGATCTGGAAACAGTGCCATGTAACCCCTCCTGGCTTTTGCGCGATCAGGAAGTGCCAGCCACGATTCCCCTGTCTGGGCAGGGTTTAGCACTCCCTGGCCTCGACTGCTAAGGACGTGGTTCGCGGCGGGTCGTCCGTCAAGTAGGTAGCCGCCGGCGGACGACGGGGGTTAGGCTGACTGCTGATCATTGGGAGACATGCCATGCAGCTCGTATTGTCCACCTGGCAGGAAGTGGAGGAGTATCTGCGCTCCTCGCGCGGGATCATCATTCCGATCGGGTCGACCGAACAGCACGGGCCAAACGGGCTGATCGGGACAGACCACCTGGACGCGGAATTCGTGGCCAAGGGGGTGGGCGACAGGATCGGCTGCCTGGTGGCGCCAACGCTGACGATTGGCATGTCTCAGCATCACCTGGGGTTCACCGGGTCTGTCACCTTGCGGCCCTCGACCCTGATCGCAGTGGTGGGTGATGTGGTGCACTCGCTGCTGCGACACGGGTTCGAGCGGTTCTTTTTCATCAACGGGCATGGCGGCAACGTCGCAACGGTGACGGCGGCGTTCGACGAGGTGTACGCGGCGGTCTCGCTCCGCGGCGAGCAGTCGCCGGTACGGTGCAAGATGGTGTTCTGGTCGGGGGGCAAACGCTGCGGGGACCTGGCGGCGGAACTGTATGGCGATGCCAATGGCAGCCACGCCACTGCGGCCGAGGTGTCGTTGTCGCAGTATTATTTTCCGCAGGCGATCAAGCACGCGCAGATGTCGCCGAAAGTGGCGCCGAAGAGTCGGGGATTTTACGACAGCGCCGATTATCGGCGGCGATTTCCCGATGGGCGGATCGGGTCTGATCCGTCGCTGTCCTCGCCGGAGCATGGGGAGCGGCTGTATGCAGCGGCGGTGGAGGATATGAGCGAGATGTATCAGGCGTTTGTCGGGGATTGAGGTCAGGAACCGGGCGAAGCGGGAGCCCAGGAAGGGGTTATCAGGGTGACGTTGCTATAAAAGGGATCCGGGAGCGCGAAATGCAGATCTCGGACTCAGGCGGACCGGGCTTCCAATTCGTGACGACATTCACTCTAGCGATCGAATAACAGGATCTCCTCCCTTGGGAAGTTCATTCCCGCCACCCGCCCATCCGGCAGATACGGTCCCAATGCGGCTTGGAGACCGGCATCACCGACAGCCGCGAGTATCGCACCAGGGCCATGTCGGCGAAGGCTGGGTCGGCCTTGATGGTCTCGAGCGAAACCGGCTTGGGCATCGGCCCGACCGCCTTCATATCGACGCACACCCAGCCGCCGCTCTCTGCCGTGGGGTCGGGATAGGTCTCGCGGACCACCTCGACCACGCCGACGATCTCCTTGCCGACATTCGAGTGGTAGAAGAACACGCGGTCGCCGAGCTTCATGGCCTTGAGATTATTCCTCGCGGTGTGGTTGCGCACGCCCGTCCAGGGCTCGACGCCGTTGGCCACCTGCTGGTCCCACGAAAACGAGTCGGGCTCCGACTTCACCAGCCAGGTACCTGGGTCATGGGCTGTCTCCCTCCCGTCCGCTGCCATTTAGCCGCCGCCGCCCGTTTTACCGCAATGACACGCGACGGAACCTTCATTGTCGGCTCGGTTTGCTCTAGACCGGGTCATCAGGACCGCAACGTGGACACCACCACCGGCTTCGCGCCGCCCCGGCGCAACCTGCACCGTTTCGCCAATCCGGGGCGCTTCCTGCGCCTGTCCGGCGCGGCCCTGCCCTGGCTCGCCGCCAGCGGCTTGGTGCTGACCATCGTCGGGTTGGTCTGGGGGCTGTTTTTCTCGCCGCCCGACTGGCAGCAGGGCGACGCCGTGCGGATCATGTACATCCACGTCCCCGCCGCCTGGCTCGCCTCCGCCGGCTACTTCGCCCTGGCAGGCTGCTCCGCCGTCTCGCTGGTCTGGCGCCATCCGCTGGCCGACCTCGCGGCCGTCGAGATCGGTCCGGTCGGCGCCGGCTTCACGGCCCTATGCCTGATCACCGGCAGCCTCTGGGGCAAGCCGATGTGGGGCGCATGGTGGGTCTGGGACGCGCGGCTGACCTCGGTGCTGGTGCTGTTCTTCCTTTATCTCGGCCACATCGCCCTGGTGCGCGCCTTCGACAACCCGGAGCGTGGCTACCGCGCCGGTGCCATCCTGGCGCTGATCGGTGCGGTGGACCTGCCGATCATTAAGTTCAGCGTTTATTGGTGGAACACGCTGCATCAGCCGGATACCATCACGCTGACCGGCGCGCCCACTATGTATATCAGCATGCTGTGGCCGCTCTTGTTCACCACGCTGGGCTATACGCTCGGCTTCGTCGCCATCGTGCTGACACGGCTGCGCGCAGCGGTGATGGAGCGGCGCATCCGCGCCCTGCTGATGGCCCGCGCGCACGAGGCGGCAGCGTGACGCATCTGCCCTTCATCGCCGCGTCCTACGCGCTGGGCGTGGTGTTGCCCGCAGTCTATGCCGCCGCCGCTTATACGCGGATGCGCCAGGCCGCGCGACGGCTTGCCGCCATTGATCCGCGCCGGAACCGCCGGCGCGCATGACCCGCAAACGGCGCCGCCTTTACGTGCTGCTCGCCTGCGGGATGGGCCTCGGCTCGGCCACTGCGCTGGCGCTGACCGCCTTCCAGAGCAGCCTGGTGTTCTTCGTTTCACCCTCGCAGATCGCCGCCAAGGACCCGCCGCCGGGCAGCACCTTTCGCCTTGGCGGGCTGGTGCAGGCCGGCAGTGTCCGGCGCAGCACGATCGACGGGCACCCTGTGGCCAGCTTCGACGTGACCGACGGCCATGCCGCGGTCAAAGTCACCTATACGGGCATGCTGCCGGACCTGTTCCGCGAAGGGCAGGGGATCGTGACCATCGGCTCCATCCAGCCGGATGGGACGTTCCGGGCCAGCGACGTCCTCGCAAAGCATGATGAGAACTACATGCCGAAAGAAGTGGTCGAGGCGCTCAAAAAAAGCGGCCATTGGAACCCGGCGGCCGGCGAGCCGCCGCCTGCCAGCACCTGGGACACGCTGAGCGTTTCGCGGAAATGACGCCGGAGCTGGGTCACTTCGCCTTGGCACTTGCTGTCGCGATTGCCGCCGCGCAGGCAGTTTTGCCGCTCGCCGGGGCGCATCATCGTGACGCGCGGCTGATGGCCGCCGCCCCGGCGCTTGCGATCGGGCAGTTGCTGGCCTTGGCCGCGTCGTTCCTGTGCCTGGTCTGGAGCGGAGTCACCGACGATTTCTCGGTGTTCAACGTGGCCGAGAATTCCAGCGCCACCGAGCCGCTGATTTACAAGATCACCGGCACCTGGGGGAACCACGAGGGGTCGATCCTGCTCTGGTGCCTGATCCTCGCTTTGTGCGCCGGGGCGGTGGCGGCGTTCGGGCGCAACCTACCGTCCGCCTTGCGGGCGCGGGTGATCGGGGTGCTCGGCTGCATCTCCGCCGGCTTCCTGCTGTATGCGCTGACCGCCTCCAACCCCTTCATGCGCGTCTGGCCGCCGCCGATCGACGGGCAGAACATCAATCCGCTGTTGCAGGACCCGGGTCTGGCGATGCACCCGCCGGTGCTCTACGCCGGGTATGTCGGGTTCAGCATTCCTTTCGCCTTCGCCGTTGCCGCGCTGCTGGAAGGGCGGGTGGATGCCGCCTGGGGCCGGTGGGTGCGGCCGTGGACCCTCGGGGCGTGGTGCCTGCTGACCGGCGGGATCGCGCTCGGCTCCTGGTGGGCTTATTACGAGCTGGGCTGGGGCGGCTATTGGTTCTGGGACCCGGTGGAGAACGCCTCGCTGCTCCCGTGGCTCACCGGCACGGCGCTGCTGCACTCCTCGATTGTGGTGGAGAAACGGGACGCGCTGAAATCCTGGACCATCCTGCTGGCGATCGGCACGTTCTCATTAAGCCTGTGCGGCACATTCATGGTGCGCTCCGGCATCCTCAATTCGGTGCACAGTTTCGCCTCTGACCCAACTCGGGGGGTGTTCATCCTCGCACTGTTGGCCGTGGTGATCGGCGGCAGCCTGCTGCTGTTCGCGCTGCGCGCCCCTGCCCTGGCGGCGTCGGGGGTGTTCGCTCCGGTATCGCGCGAAGGCGCGCTGGTGCTCAATAACATCCTGTTGTGCTCGCTGGCAGCCGTGGTGTTCACCGGTACGAGCTATCCGTTGTTCGCGGCGCTGTTGTTCAACGCCACGCTGAGTGTCGGGCCGCCCTATTTCCACCTGACGGTCGTGCCGTTGCTGGTGCCACTGTTCGCCGCGATGAGTGTGGGGCCGACGCTGGCCTGGAAACGCGCCGACCTGCTGCCCGGCCTGCTGCGGCTGTGGTGGGCGGCGGCGATCGCCGCGCTGATTGGGATCGGCGTGGAAGCGGGGTTGCGCAACACCTTCGCGGCCGGCGGCTTCGCCGCGGCGGCCTGGCTGATCTTTGGCGCCTTCGCCGAGTTGGTGGAGCGCGTGCGGCTGTTCCGGGTGCCGTTCGCGGCCAGCCGCGCGCGATTGGCGGCGCAGCCGCTGGCGGTTTGGGGCGCCGCCGTCGCCCACGCCGGCATGGGCGTGACGGTCGCCGGAATTGCCGGGATGTCGCTCGCGGTGAGCACCATCGTTGCGGTTGCGCCGGGAAGCACAACTCATTTCGGCGGATACAACTGGACGCTGAACGACGTGCACAGTGCGCCCGGGCCGGATTACCGGGCGCGGGTAGCCGACCTGACCGTAACCAGGAATGGACGGGCGGTGGCGTCCTTCCATCCGTCTCGACATACTTTCACCCGCCAGCAACAGACCGTCAGCGACACCGCGATCCAGACTAACGGCATCCGCGACCTGTACGCGGTGATGGGCGACGAACGGGACGGCCAGGTGGTGCTGCGGTTGCACATCAATTACCTGGCGCCCTGGGTCTGGCTCGGCGCGCTGGTTATGGCGTTCGGCGGCGCGCTGTCGCTGGCCGACCGGCGGTTGCGCATTGGCGCCCCGTCCCGGCGCCGACGCCCCGTCGAGGCTGCCGCCTGAGCCCCAGCATGGATGCTTTGACCCGCCGCCGTCTGATCATGCTGGGTCCGCTCGCCGTTGCCGCCGCGGCGGGCGGCGCGTTCTGGGGTTTGCTCGCCCGTATGCAGGAAGGGACATACGATCCCCACGCGCTGCCGAGCATGCTGGTTGGCAAACCCCTGCCCGCATTCTCCCTGCCCGGCCAGCCGCCGTCGGCGGGGTTTTCCAATGCCGACATCGTCGTCCGCGGCACACCTGCATTGGTGAACTTCTTCGCCTCCTGGTGCATTCCGTGCGTGGAAGAGGCGCCGACACTCATGGCGCTCAAGAACCAGGGTGTGCCGCTCTGGGGCATCGCTTATAAGGACAAGACTGCGGCAACAGCTTCATTCCTAAACCGGAACGGCAACCCTTACGAACGCGTCGCGCGCGACGAATTAGGACGTGTGGCCATCAACTTCGGTCTTTACGGCGTGCCCGAAACCTACGTTGTGGACAAGACCGGCATCGTTCGCTTGCGTTTCGCGGGCGGCCTGTCCGACGAGGTGATGCATAATACCATCACCCCGTTGCTGCGGTCGCTGGCATGAGGGGCGGCAAGCATGGCCAGGAGGGCTTTGCCCCACTGGACCCTCCACCAAGGGGCGTGGCCCCTTGGAACCTATCTGTTGGCCTCGCCCAGAAGGGGTTCAGGGGACGAGGCCCCTGGCGGGGGTTCCAAGGGGGCAGCGCCCCTTTGGTCTTCCTGGCCGCCCTCATGCTGGCGACGCCAGCGCGGGCGGTGAGCGACCCCGGTGAAATGCTGGCCAATCCGGTGTTGGAGCGACGGGCCGAGGCGATCGGCGAGCAGTTGCGTTGCTTGGTTTGTCAGAACGAGAGTGTAGAGCAATCGGACGCTGATCTGGCGAAGGATTTTCGTCGGATCATTCGTCAGCGTGTGTCGGCCGGCGAAAGCAACCGGCAGGTGATTGCCTGGATGGTCGCGCGGTACGGTAACTTTATCCGCCTGCGTCCGCCGTTCGAACCGATGACGCTGGTGTTGTGGGGCGCGCCTTTCATTGCGGTTTCGGTGGGTGTGATTGCAGTGTTGCTTGGGCGGCGGCGTACGCCTCCGGCGCCTGCGCCGCTATCGACAGCCGAGCGTCAGCGCTTGGCGGATCTGCTGGAGTAAGCGCGGCGGATGATCTCGCTTTGGGTGGCGGTCGCCGCGCTAATTGCCCTTGCATTGGCGCCGCTTGCGTTTGTTTTACGCCGCGCCGCTGTTGCGCGCAGCCGGCGGGAGGCGGCGCTGGCGCTGCATCGCGCCCAGCTTGCCGAGCTGGATCGCGATCTGGCGGAGGCGAGGATCGGGCCGGCGGAGCATGAAATGGCGGTGCTGGAGGTGCAGCGGCGATTGCTGGCGGCAGCGGGTTCGACCGATCCGGCGTTGGTACCGGCCTCGCGGGGGCCGCTTTGGGCCGCGCTGGTACTGGTGCCGGTGGGTGCGGTGTTGTTGTATCTGACCGGTGGGTCGCCGGGGTTGCCGGCGATGCCGCTCAAGCAGCGTATTGCCGAGGCGGAGCAGCGGGTTCGGCAGGAGGATGCGCTGATCGCCCGGTTGCGTACGGCGTTGGCGGGCCTGAATCCTAAGACCGACAAGGCGCGGGAGGGTTATATCCTGCTCGGCAATGCGGAGGCGCGGTTGGGTCATATGACCCGGGCGGCGGATGCATGGAACACCGCGCTGGCGGCGCAGTTCGACCCGACGCTTGCGGTTGAAACCGCCGAGGCTATGACCGAAGCGAACGGGCATGTGACGACGGCGGCAGCTGATCTGTTTCGCCGTGCTCTGGCGGAGGGGCCGGTGGATGCACCGTGGCGGCCGATGGCCGAGCGGCGGTTGGGAGGTGGATAGGTTTCGTCGTCCCTACCAAGCGAGCAGGTTGCCGCCGTGGCTGCCCGCGACCGCTCCGGCGATGGTCAGCAGGCTTGCGACGAGCAGGAAGCGGTGAAGCCATTCCAGCAGCCGAAATGTGGGCTCCGGTGCCGACGCCGCGCGGCGCGACAGCAGCCGCCCCAGCAGCGGCTCGAGAACAAACAGCATGAGGGTGAACACGAGCCAGGTCAGCACCATCGCGTGCATCCACCAGAATGCGGCCGAGCCGAACCGGCTCCACGCATTCAGGCGCCACGCCATATAGAAGCCGCTCGCTCCGGCAACGAGCGTTGTAAGCCGCGCCTGCATGGCGAAACGGGTTTCAAGCGCATTGAAGGCAGCGAACCGGCGGTCCGGCGGGAAATCGCTCCGGATCGCCGGAAGCACGACGGTCGTCACCATGCCGACACCGCCGATCCAAAGAACAACGGCGAGGACGTGCAGCGCCCGGGCGAGGGCGAGGCCGATCATTCGCCGCGAGCGATCGTGCGCTGGGGCGGGTTCAGTCGGCGAAGCGGGGAAACAGCAGGTTGTTTTCGGTATGCACGTGGTCCATCAGGTCGTCGGAGAACTTGCGCAATCCGACATAAAGCGCCCGCCAGGTCGGGCAGGCGCTTTCGGGTGGGGTGAAATCGGCTGTCCTGGCCGCCAGCTCGCGCAACCGCTCGCCATGTTCGTCGTGTTCCGCGAGCATGGCCGCCACCGGTTGGGCAAGCGCAGCGTGATCGGCGTGGCGCATCAGCGGGAAGAGCACCTGCTCTTCCTGCCGCATATGGGAATCGAGGTCGTCGGCCATGGTCTGCAGCAGGGCCGCGAGCCCGCGCGGCACGGCCGGATGGTCTTTGTGCGCCGCCTCCACCCGACGGGCGAGTTTCATCAGTTCCGGCAGCTCGCGCCGGTGCACCGCGTGATAATGCGTCTCGATGCGGGCGATGAGCTCCTGGGTGGTCTCGGGTCCGGATAATGTCGGGGGCCGTGCGGCCAGGGTGTCCAACTCCGTCTGCAGCTCGGGCAGCGGAATGCCTTTGGCGGTAGCCGCCTCGGCGAGCGACATGCGCCCGCCGCAACAGAAATCGAGCTTATGCCGGCGGAAAAGCGAGGTCGCTCCGGGCAGTGTTGCCGCGATGTCGGCAAGGCTGCGCGTCTCGAACGCTCCCGGTTGCGATGACGTGGCGGTCATTTTCGAGATCTCCTGTGCGGTAGTGTTTCGCGGGGAGTAGCCGGGGCGCCCGCAAAGTGGTATTGCCGATACCATAAACCTGGATCTGGCATTGTCAATACCAGTTTCCCTTGGGGGCACTCATGCGCCTGCTTACCTCGACCGACATCGCGCTGCGCGTGTTGATGCACCTGGCGCTGCGCCGGGCCGCCGGACCGGTCACGGTGGAGCGGCTGGCCGCCGAATTGGGCGGGCTGTCGCGCGATCACCTGCACAAGATCGTGCAGGATCTGAGTCGGCTGGGATTGACCCGTACGCTGCGCGGCGTGGCGGGAGGCGTAGTGCTGGAGGCGGCGCCCGGGGCGATCCGGCTGGGCCGGCTGATCAGGCATCTGGAGAACGGGCAGGCGATGGTGGCATGTTTCCGCGACGAAAGTTGCGACTGCACATTTCTGCCGCGCTGCGGTTTGCGGGTGTGTCTGGCGGCGGCGGAAGAGCAGTTCTACCGCTCGCTCGATGAGCATACGTTGGCCGATTGCCTGCCTGCTGGCGGCGTTCGGGATCATGCTTCGCGCGGCGTCCGGCAGGCATGACCAATCATGGCGCGACGGTATCGGCCTTTGCTTGCGCGCAAGGACTTGCCTTCAGGGGCCGGGGACCTGTATCGCGTTCAGTGTCCCGGGCGAAGGGAACGAATCGGCATGATCCGCTGGTTTGCCGTGCTGGTGTCGTTGGTCATGCTGAGCCTGCATGCGGTGGCCCAACCATCCGGGCCGCGCCAGGCACCCGACACCATGGCAGCACGAATGGCGGCGTGCGCACCGTGCCACGGAGAAGACGGCCAGGGCACCAGCAACGACTATTTTCCCCGGATTGCCGGCAAACCCGCTGGTTATCTCTATAATCAGCTTTCCGAGTTTCACCTGGGGCAACGGCGCTACGCGCCGATGAATTATCTGTTCGAGTACCTACCGGACTCCTATCTACAGGACATCGCCGGCTATTTTGCGTCGCTGCATCCGTCCGCCCCGCCGCCCTATGTGCCGGCTGTAAGCGCCGCGGTGCTGACGCATGGCGAAGATATTGTTATGCACGGTAATGCGGCACGCCAGATTCCCGCCTGCGCGAGTTGCCACGGCCGCTTGCTGACCGGCATGGAACCGGCGATTCCGGCCCTGCTGGGTTTGCGAGCCAACTATATCAGCGCCCAACTCGGCGCCTGGCGTTACGGTACGCGCACGGCGAAGGCGCCGGACTGCATGCAACTGGTTGCCGCGCGGCTGACCGAGGCGGATGTCACGGCTGTTGCCGCCTGGCTAGCGTCCCGTCCTGTGCCGGCGGACGCGCGACCCCTTGCTGCCGGGACGCTCGCCTTGCCGTTCGCCTGCGGGAGCGAGCCGCAATGATCCGTGCCCCGGCGCTGTTGCGTGCGTTGCTGCTGGTCAGCCTGTACGCGGTGCCGCTGCACGCGCAGCAGGACCAGTCCGGCAGCACCCCGATTCGGAGAGGGGAATATCTCGCCCGCGCCGGCGACTGCATCGCCTGCCATACCGACCCAGGCGGCAAGCTATTTGCCGGCGGGCGCAGGATGCCGACACCATTCGGGACGCTCTACTCAACCAATATCACGCCTGATCCCGAGTACGGCATCGGCCGATGGACCGCCGACCAGTTCTACGGCGCCCTGCATGACGGCCGCATGCCGGATGGCGGTCTGTTGTACCCGGCCATGCCGTTTCAGGCCTACACTAAACTCACTCGCCAGGATTCCGATGCGATCTTTGCATATCTGCTGTCGGTTCCGGCGGTGCATCGGGCCAACACACCGCAGGATCTGAACTTCCCGTACAACAACCGCGCGCTGATCATTGGCTGGCGCACGCTGTTCTTTCATCCCGGCGAGTTCCAGCCCGACCCTACGAAATCCGCCCAATGGAACCGGGGAGCCTATCTGGTGCAGGGTCTCGGTCACTGCGCAATGTGTCATTCGCCCATCAACGCGCTTGGCGGTACCTCGGAAGCGCAGGCGTTCGAAGGCGGGCTGATTCCCATGCAGGAGTGGTACGCCCCCTCCCTGACCTCCAACCGTGAAGGCGGGCTGGGGGAGTGGAGCCTCGACGACATCATTGCACTGTTGCGTGCCGGTGCTTCGATGCGTGGCGCGGTTTACGGACCCATGGCGGAGGTGGTGTACGACAGCCTGCAATATCTCATCGATGACGACATCCGCGCCATGGCGATCTACCTGAAAACCCTGCCCGAGCACGGCGCGCCGGAGCAGGCCACCGCCGCCATACCCAGGACGGAGAGCAGCCTGCTGCTGAGTCTGGGCAAGACCGTTTATGACGCCCGCTGCGCGTCGTGCCACAGGGCACAGGGCGAGGGAATGCCTCCCGCCTATCCGCCGCTCGCGGGCAACCAGTCGATCGAGATGTCGTCCGCCGTCAACGCCATCCGCATGGTCCTGAACGGCGGCTTTCCCCCGGGCACGCAAGGCAATCCGAAACCGTATGGAATGCCGCCCTTCGCGCAATTGCTGTCGGATGACGAAGTCGCGGCGGTGGTGAGCTATATCCGGACGTCCTGGGGCAATCGCGGCGCCGCCGTGAGCGCGCGCGAGGCCAACACGCTGCGCTCCGCCCCCCTGAATTAGCGGGAGTCACGGGTGATCAATTCCGACCCGCCGCTGCTGCCGGACCCCGTTACGGGCGACCCTCCGCCGCCCGGCCAGGTGACGCGGATAGCCCGCGGCGCGCTGCTTCTGGCCTGCGTCGCCGTGCTGGTCGTCATGGGCATCTGGTTCGCGTTCTATATGCTGGTTTTCCTGCCGCGCGGCTCCCCCTGAGAGAGGCGACAACCCACGATGGCTTCCGCTCCGGAACCTGATGACGGCGAGCAGGAGGCGGCGTGGATCGAGCGCCGCTGGGCCGCGCTGTCGGTGCTGGTCGTCTGCCTGCTGATAGTGATGGCGGTGTTCGCCGGGATCCACGAGGTGCTGATGCCCCAGGCGCGCGTGGAGACGGTGAATTTCCGCACCCTGCATCTGGCCGGCGAGTTCATCGAGAGCAATCTGGGCACGGCGCTGGAACCGGACGACACGGTTATGGTGCGCGCGGTCGCGCAGCAATACTCATTCTCGCCGCCCTGCATCCTGGTGCCGGCCGGCGTGCCGGTCACATTCCGCGCGACCAGCGCCGATGTGGTCCACGGCTTCATTATCGACGGCACCAACGTCAACACCATGCTGGTGCCGGGCTTCATCTCGGTGATCAAGACGACGTTCGTGGCGCCGGGTGACCATCACATGCCCTGCCACGAGTTCTGCGGTGTCGGGCACGAGGGCATGTGGGCCAGGGTGCGGGTGATCGATCCGCAGAGTTTCCACCGGATGGCCGCCAACAAGGAAAGGCTGAGCTGTGCTGACTAGCCGCAGGCTGATCCTCGCGCATTTCTGGCTGGCCTTCGCTGGCTTCCTGCTCGCGCTGTTGCTGGGTGAGTGGCAGATGTTCATCCGCAGTCCGCTGCACGGATGGATCGGCAATCCGGAGTATTACTACCGCTCGGTCACGGCGCACGGCACCGCCATGGCCTATGTGTTCCCGACGCTGATCGCGATGGGTTTCGGGTATGCGATATCCGAGGCGGCGCTGGAACGTCCGCTGGCGGGGCGAAGCTGGGCCTGGCTGGGATTCGCGCTGGTTGCGGCCGGAACGGTGATCGCGATCATCCCGGTTGCTCTCGGCCGTGCGTCAATTCTCTACACGTTCTACCCGCCGATGATCGCCAATGCGGCGTATTACATCGGGATCGTCCTGGCGGTCGTGGGGTCGTGGGTCTGGGTGGCCCTGATGTCGGTGAACCTACGTCTGTGGAAGCGCGACCATCCGGACATCCCCGTGCCCCTGGCCATGTTCGCGATGGTTGCCGGATCCTATCTGTGGGCCTGGACCTCGGTGGGCGCGGCGATCGAGCTGCTGTTCCAGATTCTTCCGGCCGCGCTCGGGGTTACCGACACGGTCAATGCCGGGCTGGCGCGGGTGTTCTTTTCCTGGACGCTGCATGCGATTGTTTATTTCTGGCTGATGCCGACCTACATCGCGTATTATGCGATTTTGCCGCGCGCCATAGGCGGCCGGCTGTTCAGCGATCCGATGGCGCGCATCTCGTTCGCGTTGTTCCTGGTCGTTGCCATGCCGATTGGCGTGCATCATTTGTTTGCCGATCCGCAGGTGGGCGCCGGATTCAAGTTCCTGCACTCGGTATTCACGGCGCTGGTCGCCGTTCCCACGCTGCTGACGGTGTTCACGATCTGCGCCTCGGTCGAGATCGCGGGGCGGCTGCACGGCGGCAAGGGTGTGATCGGCTGGCTCGGCGCGTTGCCGTGGCGCAACCCCATCATGCTGGCCGGCGCGCTGTCCTTCCTGATGCTGGGCTTCGGCGGGGCCGGCGGGCTGGTCAACATGAGCTACCAGCTCAACGCCAGCATACACAACACGCAGTGGGTCACCGGCCATTTTCATCTGATGTTCGGCGGCGCCATGGTTATCATGTATTTTGCCATTGCTTATGATCTGTGGCCGCATTTGACCGGCCGCGCCCTGGAATGTTTCGGCCTGATGCGGGCGCAGCTCTGGACGTGGTTCGCCGGCATGATCGTGCTGACCTTCCCATGGCACTATGTCGGCATCCTAGGCATGCCCCGCCGGATGGCGTTCTTCGATTACACAGATCCCGCGATCGCCCGCGAGGCCAGCTCCGTCCTTGTCTCCGTGGCGGGAGGCGCCATTCTGGTCGTATCAGGCGTGCTGTTCCTGCTGGTGCTGGTCCAGGGGCAGCATGGGCGCCTGGTGGTCCCCACCGCTTACCGCTTCAGCGTGGCGTTGCATCCGCCTGCCCGCGTGCCTGCCGCGCTCAACAGTTTCGGCCTGTGGGTCAGCCTGATGATCGGCCTGACCGTGGTGAATTACGGCTTTCCGATTATCAGGCTGATCGCGCTGCCCGAGGCCGCCGTTCCCGCAGTATTTATCGGAGCGGGGTGATGAAGGAACGGCTGTACTCGTTCAGGAATCCGTGGTTCGCCGGCAGCGTCGGCGCGACTGTGGCGGTTGCGGTGATCGCCGCCGGCCTGGGGTTCGTGTGGCTGCCGTCGATAGAGCGCAACACCAGCTTTGCCAGCCTGTGGGATGCAATTTGCAGCGCGGCGGGGCAGCCCCGCACACCGCCATCGCCCGGCCGGATCGTCGAGCCATCGTACGCGATCAGCCAGGTGACCCTGGCGCCCAGCGCACCTGCGGCCGGCGCGCAGGCGATCGGCCGCGGCGCGACGTTGGCGTTGCGCTGCACGATGTGCCACGGGGCGCGCGGGTTGAGCGAGGCGAATTCCCCCAATCTCGCCGGCCAGTATGAGCAGGCTGTTTTCAAACAGTTGCAGGACTACAGAAGCGGAGCGCGCGGGAGCGCGGTCATGGCCCCGCTGGCGCACGACCTGACCGAGCAGGACGCGCGGGAGGTCGCGGCCTATTACGCCTATCTGCCACGGCCGCCCTGGTCCAATGCCGGAGTTGCCACGCCCGCCATCGTCGCGAGCGGGGCGCCGATGCGCGGCATTGCGCCATGCGGAACATGTCATGGCAGCGTCGCTCACAAGGTGGGCAGCCCGTGGCTGGAGGGAGAGCCGGTCGCTTATCTCCGGGCACAGTTGATTGCGTTCAAAACCGGTGCGCGGCACAACGATATCCTGGCGCAGATGCGCAACGTCGCCGTTGCGATGACGGATCAGGAGATCGAGGCGGCGGCCCGGTATTACGGTGGGTCGCAATAGAGCGAGGATCAGCCCGGCATCCTAGCGAAGCTTTTCATCTCTCCGCCGAGGCTCACCCAGGACTGCGCGCTGTCGCAGTAGATCTGCGTCGCCGGCTTCACCCAGCTCGGATCGTCCAGCGTGCCGGCGCCGATCATCGCGATCCCGGGCAGGGCCGCGGCTTCGTCGATAATGGAGGAGCCGCATTCGGGACAGAAGCGGCGCTCGATCGACTTGCCGCTGTCGCCGGGTTTAGTGAAGGTCTTCACGTTTCCCTGCATGTTGATGGCGGAGCTCGGCACGCCGATCACGATTTCGAATGCGCTGCCGGTGAATTTCTGACAGTCACGGCAATGGCACACGCCCACGAAAACGGGCTCCGCGTTCGCGCTGTAGCGGACCTTGCCGCAGAGGCAGCCGCCCGTGATCTCCGGCATCACTTTTTTCTCCCCCGTTATACCGCTGAAGGTTGCCAGTCGGCATGGTGCGCAGCAAGCCAGTCCACCAACAGCAGAGAAGCCTCCGGAGCGTCCTCCGGAGGCTTCGCATTGTCTGCAGTCTGTCGCTGCCAGACGGGACCTGGGTTACGCGACCACGCGCTCCGTGGTGACGATCCAGGCCGCGGCGACTGGCGCCGACTTGGGACAATGAGACACTGGATCACCTCCTTTCAGTTGTTGACGGATGCCGCCAATCTGGCGCCGCGGCGCATAAAACGCAAGGCTCGTCTCAATTGCGCGCCCCGCTCACGAGGAGGGCAGCCGGGAAACGGGCCAAAACGGCGCTCAAGGCCAGGCGGGCGGTGACCCGCAACTCCCCACCGCCGATCACGTCGCGAAACGAGCCAGCGAGCGACTCGGGCAAAGCGAGGGCGGTGTCACGCCATGCAGCGGGAGAAACGAGGATCGATCGGTGCTCGACCAGAAGGGCCAAAGGCAGGCGTGGGACTACAGCGATCAGCGTAGCGTTCTGGTGGCGGCGGGCGAAGGCGATGACGTGCAGTGCAAGCGGGCCGGCGGCGGTCAGCGGGATGTAGTCGCCACGCGCGAACAGGGCGGGAAGGCGGCGGCGGAGTGCCAGGGTGCGGGCGATGACGGCCTGTTTCACGCGCCCGTCGGGCCACGTGGCGGCGAGCTCGACCGGCGAGCGATCGGCTTCCAGCGCATGACTACGGGCGGCGAAATCGACCGGGCGGCGATTGTCGGGATCGACGAGGCTCAAGTCCCAGAAATCGGTGCCCTGGTAGAAATCGGGCACGCCGGGCATGGTGAGTTTGAGCAGCGCCTGAGCGATGCCGTTGACCGCGCCGGCTGCGGCGATCCGGTCCACGAAAGCGGCGACCTCGGAGGGGAAGCGGCTGCTTTCGGCCAGGATCGCTTCCAGGAAGGCCCGCGCGGCTGATTCGTATGGTTCGTTGGGGGCACTCCAGCTCGTGTGCAGCTTGGCTTCGCGCAGGGCTTTCTCCTGCCAGGCGACCAAGCGGTTGAGCAGGTCGTTGCGTTCGTGGCGGTCGATCGTCATCGGCCAGGCGCCAACGATCGTTTCGTAAAGCATGATCTCGTCGGCGGACGAGGGAGCAGGGGCGCCGCCGGCCTTGCCGCGATGCCGGGCGTTCAGCTCCATCCAGCGGCGCAGGATTTCGCCCCATTCGGCGGGGATTTCGCTCAGCACGGCGAGGCGGGCGCGCACATCCTCGCCGCGCTTGTGGTCGTGCGTGGCGGTGGCGAGCATCGCGTCAGGAAACTGCTTGCGACGGGCCGCGGCCTGGGCGTGAAAGGCGGAAGGCGCGGTGCCGAGTAGGGCGGCATCGAAGCCGACATCGTTGCGGGACAGAAGACGGCCGTAGCGATAGAAGGCGGTGTCCTCGATGGCCTTCGCGGCGAGTGGTGCGCTGAGCTGCTGGAATTGGCGCGCGGCCAGGCGATGCGCCTGCGTTGCAGGGGCGTGCAGCCAGTCGCGAATTAGGGCCAGCAGTTCGGGACGAGCGGCGGCGCCACGAGCACCGGCCAGCGCCTGTTCGAACGCGGCATCGTCGCCTTGTAGCGTGGCTTCGCCGATGGGGTAGCTGCGATAGACCGGGAAGTGCGCCAGCAGAGCGATTAATGCGCGCTGCAGTGCGGGGCGGGAGGCGTCGCGCGTTTCGGGGTGCAGCAGGGCGACGCGGTGCAGGGCGCCGGCCGTTGCCCATAGTTGCGCAGTGAAACTGCCGGTGAGGATTTCGCGGCGGGCCGGGACCGCCTCTTGCATGAAATCGCCAGGGCGGCCGGTGAGCGAGGCCCAGAGGGTGGACAGCGCTTCCGCCGCATCCGGGTCGTGCTGAACGGCGCTGACCGCGTCCATGAAGTCATAGCCGGTGGTGCCGTCCACTTCCCAGTCGGCGGCCAGCGTTTCCCCGCCGCCGAGGATTTTCTCGACAACGAAATAGGCTTCGCGGTCGGGCGCGAGTTCGTGCAACCGGGCGCGCAGGCGGCGGCAGTAGCCGCGTGGGTCCGACAGGCCGTCTATGTGATCGACGCGCACACCGTCGATCAGCCCCTCGGCGTAGAGGCGGAACAGAGTGGCGTGAATCACTTCGAAGACGTCGGGGTCCTCCGCGCGCACGCCGGCCAGTTCGTTGATGTCGAAGAAGCGGCGCCAGTTGATTTCATCCGCCGCAGTGCGCCACCAAGCGAGGCGATAGTGCTGGCGTTCCAGCAGGCGGTGCAGCCGGGCGCGGCTTTCCGGATCGGCGGGATCGTAGGCGGCTTCGCCGAGGCGCTCGATCTCGGCGCGGTCGGTGGGGGCAATAGGAAAGCGGTTGTCGAAGTAACGGACGTCCCAGCCGTCCCCGACGCGGGCCAGGCGGAGTTCGCCGGCATCGAGCGCTTCGCCGTACTGGCTGCCGAGGACGGGCAGCAGCACCTTGCCCTGGAGCAGGGGGTTGTCGGGGTGCCAGTCGATGTCGAAGACGCGTGCGTGGCGGCTGGCGATGCCGTGGCGCAGCACGTCCTGCCACCACGGATTGGCGTTCCCCACCGCCATATGGTTGGGAACGATGTCGGCAATCAGGCCCAGGTCTTCCGCCCTGAGTGCCGCCACCATCCGGCGGAATGCGGCCTCACCGCCGAGTTCCGGGTTGACCCGGGTGGGATCGACCACATCGTAGCCGTGCATCGAACCGGGGCGCGCGGTCAGGATCGGCGAGGCATAGAGATGGCTGACGCCGAGCCGCGCCATGTAGGTTGCGATGCGGGCGGCATCATCGAAACTGAAACCTTTATGGAGCTGCAGGCGTAACGTGGCGCGTGGCGCGGTCATGACTTCGCCCTTTCCGCGGCGACGTCGGCCAGGCGCTGTGCCGGCGCCTCGGCGTCCAGCACCTCGCTCGCTGGTACGGGCAGCCGGCGGCGCCAGTTGGGATGCTCGTCGATCGTGCCGGGCAGGTTGGGCTGGTCGGGCGAGGCGAGCGCGTCTTCCAGCGGCAGCAGGGTGAGCGCCGAGGCGGTGCGGGCGACAAAGCGCAGCGCGGCATCGACGAATGGTTGTGGATGGTCCCGCGCAGGCGGGTTACCGCGCGCCACGCCGGACGCGGTGAAGGCCTGCCAGAGGGCGGTTCGGTCGGTGCTTCGCTCGGCTTCGGCATTAGCCCGATTCTGCGTCGGTCCCAGTACGTGGTGCTTGGTGCGGAGCGCGATATCCGCCCCCGTCCACCAGCCCGCGACGGTCGGCAGGTCGTGCGTGGAGGTCATAGCTGCCACGGCTTGGTCCCAGGCGTCGGGAGGTGAGAAAGCATCGCCGGTCTTTTCGAACCACAGCACGCGCATGCCATAGACGCCGTGCGCAACAAGTTTCTCCCGGAAGCCTTCGGGGACGGTGCCGAGATCCTCGCCGACGACGATGGCGCGGTGACGATGCGATTCGAGTGCCAGTAGGCGCAGCATGTCGGTGAGCGGGTAACTCAGATAGGCACCGTCGGCGGGCGATTCGCCCTGCGGCACCAGCCAGAGACGCTGCAGGCCCATCGCATGGTCGATGCGCACGCCCCCCGCGTTGCGCAGCGCCGCGCGCACGGTGGCGACGAAGGGTGCGAAGCCGGTGGCGGCGAGCGCTCTGGGGGAAAAGCTGGTGATGCCCCATTGCTGGCCGTTCGGGTTGAACAGGTCGGGCGGCGCGCCGATCGCAAGCCCGGAAAGCACGTCCTGCGGCCGGCTCCAGGCATGGCTGCCGGCCGCATCCATGCCCACCGCAAGGTCGGCGATCAGGCCGATCCGCATGCCTGCTTCGCGCGCCCGTTGCTGGGCGACGGCGAGCGAGCGATCGGCAATCCATTGCAGGAACATGTGGAACGATACATCATGCGGACGCGAGGCACGGAAGGCAGCGACGACGGGTGAGGACGGGTCGCGCAGGTCGGCAGGCCATTCGCGCCAATCGGCGACGCCGCCCAGCGCCTGTTGCTCCGCTTGCAGGGCCTCGAAACAGGCGTGGCCGGCGAGCAGCTCGCCACCGGCGAGTTGGAACGCGGCGAAATCCGCGCGCAGCCTGCCGTCTGGCCTGTCGTTGAAAGCGGCGAACAGGGCATGCAGCACGGCGTATTTGGCGGCGGCGGCGGCAGGCCAGTCGATCAACGCCGCGTCCCTCAGGCGGGCCAGGTCGCGCCTGGGCGCGAGCGACTCAGTTGCACGAGCAACTAGGTTTTCACCGAACACGAGCGCGGGCGCGGCATGCAGCGGGTTGAAAAACAGCCGGCTGGATGGGGAATACGGGCCGTAGCGCTCCGGTTGCGACGGAAACATCGCGTGCATTGGGCTCAGCGCGAGTGCATCCGCGCCGCGCCGCGCCGCTGCCTCGGCCAACGCGGCGATCCCGGCGGCGTCGCCGATTCCATGATCGCCGTGGTGACGCAGCCCATAGACCTGCGCGGCAAGGCCCCAGGCCCGGTTCGGTGCGAGGTCCGCGACCGTTACAGCGCGTTCGGGTGCGACAGCGAGCACGATCTCACGATCACCGAGCAGCAGCCGGTGGTAACCGGGCTCGGCGATCGGCGGCAGATCGATCCCCTCGAGCGCTTCCTGCGGCGTCAGGTCGCGTGCACCGCCGGTTTCCAGCAACAGGCGTGCCCGGCGCGGTACCTCCTCATCTATCGCGAGACGGGTGCGCCGACCGACAACGGCGGTGACCAGCGGCGGTAGTCCGGTGAGTCCTTCAGGCCGTGCCAGGCGATTGCGGCTGTCGGCAATCTCGGCCTCGCTGCCGCATGCATAGCCCAGCGCTTCGAGGACGGCTCGCAACGCGTCGGGAGCGACGGTGCGCGGTTCGCCGGCGTAGTTGTCCCATTCGACGGAGATGCCGGCTTCGCGCGCGAGGGCGCGAAGCGTTTCGTCGCTCATCGGCCGGAATCCAGGAAGGCCACGGTGGCGCGCCCGGGCAACTCGCCGGCCTGCGCGCGGCCGCCGGCGCCATCCGGGGTGGCGTGGAGCAGCCGTCCGGCCGCCGGCGCCATCGCGACGGCAACCTCGCCCAGGTTGACGGCGAGCGTCAGCACGCCGCGATGCCCGAGTTGCCATCGGGCCAACACCGCGGCGCTGCCGAGCGGCTGCGCTTCGATACTGCGCGTATGTTCTAGTTCCGGCACGATCTCCTGCATGCGGATGGCGATCAGCTTTTGGTAAAGTTCGCGCCGCGCTTCGCCGTGCGCCGGGTCTGGGCGGGGGAGGGAAGCTTCGAACGTTGCCGGCGCATTCGGATCGGGGATGCGCTCGCGCGCCTCGGCGTCGGAGAATTCGGGGAAGTGCGCGAATTCCAGCCGGCGGCCCTCGCGCACCTTGCTGCCAAGCTCCGCGCCGTGGTCGGTGAAGAACAGAAATGGCGTGCGGCTGGCGGTTTCCTCGCCCATGAACAGCATTGGGATCTGCGGGGAGAGAAGCTGCGCGGCGATGGCGGCTTCCAGGGCCTGCGGATCGGCGAGAGCGGTCAGTCGCTCGCCGAAGGCGCGGTTGCCGACTTGGTCGTGGTTCTGCAGGAACAGCACGAAGGCGGTGGGCGGCAGATCCTTGCTGGGCGTGCCACGCGGACGGCCGCGATGCGAGGAATGCTGACCCTGAAAGAAGAAGCCTTCGGCCATCACGCGCGCCAGACCTGGCGCGCCGGCCTCGGCGTAGTCGCGATAATAGCCGCCGCGTTCGCCGGTAAGCAGGACATGAAACATGTGGTGGCCGTCATCGTTCCACTGCGCGTCGATGTCGCGCAGCAGCGGTTTCGCGTCGTTGTGTTCGTTTTCCAGCACGAGATGCACGTGCCGGCCCGGTTCCAGGGTGCGACGGACGGTATCGGCCATTTCGTCCAGCCAGTCGGGCTCGCTGATCTCGTGCACCGCATCGAGGCGCAGCCCGTCGATGCGGTATTCTGTTAGCCAGTGCAGGGCGTTCTCGGTGAAGAACTGCCGCACTTCGGGGCGGCGGAAGTCGATCGCGGCGCCCCAGGGGGTGTGGATGTCCGTGCGGAAGAACTGTGGCGCGTACAGCGAGAGATAATTTCCGTCCGGTCCGAAATGGTTATAAACGACATCGAGGAAGATCATCAGACCCAATCCGTGCGCTGCATCGACCAGGGCACGGAGATCGTCGGGCGTGCCGTAGGCGGAGTCCGGCGCGTAGGGCAGCACGCCGTCATAACCCCAGTTGTGCCGGCCGGGGAAATCGTTGACCGGCATCAACTCGACCGCGGTGATGCCCAATGCCTTGAGCCGGGGCAGCTCGCGCGTGATGCCGTGGAAGCCGCTGAAGCAGCCGGCGTGCAGCTCATAGAGCACGGTCTCCTGCCAGGGACGGCCGCGCCAGGCATTGTGTTGCCAGCGATAGGCGGTGGGGTCGATCACCTCGCTGGGGCCGTGCACGTCCTGCGGCTGAAAGCGCGACGCGGGATCGGGGATCAGCGTGCCGTCGCCGAGGCGATAGCGGTAGCGCGCGCCGGCGCCGCAGGGTGCTTCCGCTTCGAACCATTCACCGTTGCGGCGCATCGGGATTGCTGGCCCGTTTTCCCGCATGACCGCTACTTGCTGCTGAGCCGGAGCCCACAGGCGAAAGCACGTGCGCCCGTCCGCCAACAAGGTGGCGCCAAACGCCATCGGATCTGCACTCATGAAGTGATTTCTCCAGCCACGGCAAGCAGTAGGATCAGGCTTCGCGCCGCGACGGCAATTTCAGCGCGTTCGATTTCGTGCTCAGGGTCGGCTGGCGCCGCGGTGTCGAGCAGCACGCGCGTGGGCAGGACCGGCGGCGGCAGGGCAAAGACGCGATCCTCCCCGGTGGGATTGAGCATCAGTGTCAACATCGGTACCCGGCCGTCAGCGAGGCGTGTCGCCCGGCGCAGCGCCAACGTGCGTTCGTTCGGGTTGTTCCATGTCTCCGGCGGGATCGGCGCACCTTGCTCATCGAACCAAGCGATATCGGCGATACCGGGGGCGAGTTCGTGCCGGCCATACAGAAAGCGCGCCTGGCCGAGCGCCGGCTGGGTCCGGCGCAGCGCGATCAGGCGGGCGGTGAACGCCGTGAAGGCGCGGCCCTCCGGCGATGCAGCAAGGCGCCAGTCGAGCCAGGAGACGGCGTTGTCCTGGCAATAGGCGTTGTTGTTGCCGCGCTGCGTGCGGCCGAATTCATCGCCGGCGAGCAGCATTGGCGTGCCCTCGGCGAGGAAGGCGGTGGCGAGCAGAGCGTGGCGCACGCGCTCGCGCACCGCGGTAATGGCGGGATCGTCGGTCGGGCCTTCGACGCCCCAATTGGCGCTGACATTGTCGTGCTGGCCGTCGCGGTTGTCCTCCCCGTTCGCTTCGTTGTGCTTGCGCTCGTAACTGACAAGATCGGCGAGGGTGAAGCCGTCGTGACACGCGGCGTAGTTGACCGAGGCCCAGGGTCGGCGGCCGTCCTTGCCGAACAGATCAGCCGAGCCCGCCAGCCGCGCCGCGACATCCGGGCGTTGGCCAGCATCGCCACGCCAGAACCGGCGCAGACCGTCGCGGAAGCGGTCGTTCCACTCGGCCCAGCCGGGCGGGTGGCGTCCGAGCTGATAGCCGCCGGGGCCGACATCCCAGGGCTCAGCGATTAGCTTCATGTGGGACAAAAGCGGATCCTGGCGGATCGAATCGAAGAAACCGGCGCCCGGGTCAAAGCCATGCGGCTCCCGCCCCAGCGCGGGGGAGAGATCGAACCGGAAGCCATCCACGTGAAACGACGTCATCCAGTAGCGGAGCGAGTCCATGACCATCTGCAACACGCGCGGCTGGGCGAGATTCAGTGTGTTTCCGCAACCGCTGTCGTTGAGGGAGTGGCGGAGGTTATCATGCGCGAGACGGAAGTAGCTGGCGTTGTCGAGACCGCGGAACGAGAGTGTCGGGCCGGTTTCGCTGCCTTCGGCGGTGTGATTGTAAACCACATCGAGAATGACCTCGATCCCGGCTTGGTGCAGCCGGCGGATGGTGGCGCGGATCTCGTCGGCGGAGCCGGTGGCGAGATAGGCGGCTTCGGGCGCAAAGAAGCAGAGCGTGTTATAGCCCCAGTAGTTGCGCAGACCCTGGCGGAGCAGTATGCGGTCCTGTACGAAGGCCTGTACCGGCAGCAATTCGACCGCGGTGATGCCGAGGTGAAGCAGGTGCTCGATGATCTGCGGCTCGCCGAGGGCGGCGAAGGTGCCTCTGCGTTCCGGCGCGATATCATCGCGCAATGCGGTCAAGCCCTTCACATGTGCTTCGTAGATCACGGTCTGTGACCACGGCACGTTCGGTGGGCGATCATCGCCCCAGGGAAACGTGTCCGGGCCGGTGACCACGGCTTTCAGCATGAAAGGCGCGCTGTCGCGGCGGTCGAACGAGAGGTCACCGCGTGGCGAGGTAATGCGGTACCCGTAGAGCGCATCCGACCAGCGCAGCCGGCCGGTGACAGCCCGAGCGTAAGGATCGAGCAGGAGCTTGAAAGGATTGAAGCGATGGCCGCGCTGCGGATGGTACGGTCCATGCGCGCGGAAGCCATAAATCGTGCCGGGACCGGCCTCCGGCAGGTAACCGTGCCAGATTTGGTCGGTGAATTCCGGCATGATCAGACAGCAGAGCTCGGCGCGGCCGGTCTTGTCGAAGAGGCAGAGGTCCATGCGCTCGGCGTGGGCGGAAAAGATGGCGAAGTTGACGCCACTGCCGTCCCAGGTGGCGCCGAGAGGATAGGGGTTGCCGGGGAGCAGCGCGTCCGGGGGGTGCTGCAGGCCTCCCGACATGCGTCAGCCGCCTGGGCGCAGCAGTATGGTGGCGAGTGGCGGCAAAAGAAGCTCCACTGACTGTTCCTCGCCGTGCCAGGGAACGGGTGCGGCGGAAACCCCACCCGCATTGCCCATGTCTGAACCGCCATACAGCGCAGAGTTGGTGTTGAGCACCTCGCGCCACCAGCCGGGGCGCGGCACTCCGATCCGGTAGCCCGGGCGCGGAACTGGCGTCATGTTGCACACCGCGAGAACCGTCGGAACGTCGCCCGCGCCGCAGCGCAGATAGGCGAACACGGAATTATCCGCATCGCCGCCGACCATCCAGCGGAAGCCGGCGGGATGCGCGTCGTAGTGATGCAGCGCGGGTTCCTCGCGGTAGATGCGGTTGAGGTCGCGCACCAACCGGTGGATGCCGTGATGCGCCGGATCGTCGAGCAGCGCCCAGTCGATCTCCCGCTCCGCGCTCCATTCGCGTTCCTGCGCGATCTCGCCGCCCATGAACAACAGTTTCTTGCCGGGGTGGGTCCACATGAAACCTAAATAGCCGCGCAAGTTGGCGAATTTTTGCCAGCGGTCACCCGACATCTTGTTGATCAATGAGCCCTTGCCGTGGACCACCTCGTCATGGCTCAGCGGCAGGATGAAGCGCTCGGAAAAGGCGTAGAGCAGGCCGAACGTGAAATCGTTGTGGTGCCATCTGCGATACACCGGTTCGAGCTGCATGTAGCGCAGGGTGTCGTGCATCCACCCCATGTTCCATTTGTAATCGAAACCCAGACCGCCTTCGGAAACGGCGCGCGTCACCCCGGGCCAGGCGGTGGACTCCTCGGCAATGGTGATGGCGCCAGGGCAGCGCTCCGGCACCACGGCGTTGAGGTGGCGCAGGAAAGCGATCAATTCCAGATTCTCCCGCCCGCCATAAACGTTCGGAATCCACTGGCCTTCGGCGCGGCTGTAGTCGCGGTACAGCATCGAGGCGACCGCATCGACGCGCAGTCCGTCAACGTGGAAATGCTCCAGCCAGTAGAGCGCGCTGGCGATCAGGAAGCCGGCGACCTCGCGGCGGCCCAGGTTGTAGATGTAGGTGTTCCAGTCCTGATGATAGCCTTCGCGTGGATCGAGATGCTCGTAAACTGCGGTGCCATCGAAGCGCGCCAGGCCCCATTCATCGGTGGGAAAATGCGCCGGCACCCAGTCGATTATGACGCCGATCCCGGTCCGGTGGAATGCATCCACCAGACGGGCGAACCCTTCCGGTGCACCGTAGCGCGCGGTGGGCGCGAAAAGCCCGAGCGGCTGATAGCCCCAGGACCCGGTGAACGGGTGCTCGGCGACCGGCATGAACTCCACATGCGTGAAGCCCATATCGCGCACATAGGGCACCAGGCGCTGGCGCAAATCATCCCATGTCGGGAAACGGCTGGGGTCGTCCTTGTCGGGGCGCAGCCAGGAGCCGGCATGAACTTCGTAGATTGAGATCGGCGCGTCCATGCGCTGACGGTCGGCGCGTGAGGCCATCCAATCCTGGTCGTGCCAGGCGAAGGGCACGCAATCGGCGACCACCGAGGCGTTGGCCGGCGGCGACTCGGTGCGGCGGGCGAGCGGGTCCATCTTGAGCGGCAGCTTCCTGCCGTCCGCCGCCACGACCGCAAACTTGTAGCGGGCGCCGGGTTCGAACGCGCGGAATGAACAGCTCCCAGACCCCGGCGCCATGGCGCACCCGCATCGGGTGGCGGCGGCTGTCCCAACTATTGAAATCGCCCACAACGGAAACCGCGCGCGCATTCGGCGCCCACACCGCGAAACGCACACCGGCGATACCGTCGATCGCCACAGGTCGCGCGCCGAGCGCGAAAGGCAGCTCGAAATGCCGGCCTTCGCTGAACAGATGGAGGTCGAGATCCCCGAGCAGCAGGCCGAAGCAATATGGATCTTCGGTCTCCTGCATCGCTCCGGGCCATTGAACGCGCAGGCGATACGGCTCGGTGCCGTCAACATGGCCGGCGAACAACCCGTAAGGTTCGCCGCGGCCGAGCCGGCCCAGCACGCGGCGGCCGTCGCGCGAGATGACTTCCACATCGTCGGCCCCCGGCAGAAAGGCTCGCACGACCCAGCCTTGCGGGGTTTCGTGCGGACCCAGCACCGCGAAGGGGTTGCTGAGGCAGCCATTGGCCAGTGCATGGACGGTTTGCGCGTCCAGCGGGGGGCCGGCGAAGAAGACCTGGTCAGTCATCGGCGGCTGCCTGCTGTGCGGGACGGGTCACCCGATCGGCTAGCCGCGTCAAGCCGTGCAGCGGCACGTCAATCCAGGTCGGTCGGTTGGCGGCTTCATAGGCTACCTCGTAAGCAGCCTTTTCGATCAGAAACAGATCGAGCAGTTCGTCGCTCGCTTGTTGCGCGCTGGGGATGGCGGCACGGTACGCGTCTAGGAAGGCTGCCCCGGCGCTCTCGATGAAGGCGGCAAGCAGTGCATCACGCCGGTCGTCAGGCAGGTGCGCGTGGCTCTCCCGGCTTTTCCGCTGCATCACGGCGGCGGCATAGTCAAAGGAGCGCCACACACCGGCGACGTCTTTCATCGGACTGGCTTTGGCGCGCCGTTCGTCGAGCGTGCGTGCTGGCTCGCCCTCGAAGTCGATGATGGTGATATCGCCGCCGGTGACCAGCGTCTGGCCGAGATGCAGATCGCCGTGCACGCGGGTGAGTGGCGTGCCAATGCCGGCACGGGCCAAGTGGGCGATGGCGTCGAGCAGCGGTTGGCGCAGAGCATTGAGCCGGGCGGCTTCCTCCGCCGGCGGTCCTTCCAGCGGTTGTGCGCCGAGCGCAGCGAGGGCCGCCTCGATCTGACGCGTGACCTGCTCGGTCCAGCGCCGGGCCGTGGCCTCGTCGGCCCGTTCGGGGGCGAAGGCCGGGTCGTCGCTGGGCTGCGCCAGCAGGGTATGCATCTCCCCCAGGCGGCGGCCGAACTGTCCGGCGATGCTGGCATAGTCGGCCACATGCTCGCCCTGCGAGGAGCCGAGCTCGCCTTGCGTGTCGAGATCGGAGAGGGCGCGCACGAGCCATTCCAGAGTCCAGTTCCAGCCGTCACCCTGGTTGCGAACGAAACATTGCGCGACCGCCAGCGTGTGCCGTGTGCCATCGGCGCCGATGCGCACCATTTCGCCGAGCAGCGCCGGCGTGCCGGTGAAGCCGTGCTCAGTGAGGTAGCGGCCCATTTCGGCTTCCGGGTGCGGACCGCCGACAACACGGCGGAAGATTTTCAGCATCGCCATGTCGCCGACGATAAGCGAGCTGTTCGACTGCTCCGCCGACAGCCAGTTGATCGGCGAATCGGCGGCGACGCTGGTTTCGCCCATCCGGGTGGTGGTTTCGAACCGCAGCTCGCCGTCCCCGGACCGTGCACGGCGCGCCCCTCGGCGAAGCCCGTCATGACGGCGTGCACGAACGCTGGCACGGCGAATCCATCGGTCAGAAGGCCGACGCGGCTCAGGCGGCGGACGCGGGCGAGCGCGAGCTGGACCGGCAGAGCCGCGGACGGTTCGTCTTCCCAATAGACCGAGAGCGGCAGCAGCCAGCGCGCTGTACCGCCGGGAAGCTCGGTTTCGATCTCGGCCAGCAGGACGTCACGGTCGGCGTCGGGCAGCCGTGTGCTCATCGCCAGGCGCACGGCGCCCAGCTTCTGGTCCTTGGCGGCGAACCAGCGGCGTTTGGCGAGGTAGGTGGGCAGGATGTCGTGCTCGATCGTGGCCCGCGTTGTGGCGAGCGCGTCGTCGAGCGATCGTCGCATGACGAGCGTCTGATATTCGGGCATGGGCTCCGGCGCGGGTGTGTGGGAAGAAGGCCAGTCTGCCTCGGTGGCAAGGCGAAACCAGTAAAAACCGTAGGGTGGGAAGGTCAGCAGGTAGGTGAGCTGTCCGATCGGCGGAAAAACGGAGCCGCCGTCCAGCTCCACCGGGACACGGCCGGCGAACTCCGCCAGTTCGAGTTCAACCGCCTGCGGCGTGCGCGAGAGATTGGCGACGCACAGCAGCGTCTCTTGCTGGTATTCGCGGAGGAAGGCGAGAATCTTGCGGTTCTTCGGGTACAGGAGGCGGAACGAGCCGCGCCCGAACGAGTGGTGCTGCCGGCGCACAGCCAGTACGCGGCGGGTCCAGTTCAACAGCGAGTGCGGGTCGCGCGACTGCGCTTCAACGTTCACCGCCTCATAGCCATACAGCGGGTCCATGATCGGCGGCAGCACCAGCGATGCAGGGTCCGCGCGGGAGAAACCGCCATTGCGGTCCGGCGACCACTGCATCGGCGTGCGCACGCCGTCGCGGTCGCCGAGATGAATGTTGTCGCCCATGCCGAGCTCGTCGCCGTAATAGATCACCGGCGTGCCGGGCATGGAGAACAGGAGATAGTTCATCAGCTCAATGCGCCGGCGGTCGCGCTCCAGCAATGGGGCGAGGCGGCGGCGGATGCCGAGATTGAGCCGCGCCCGGCGGTCGGCGGCATAGGTTTCCCACAGATAGTCGCGCTCGGAGTTGGTAACCATCTCGAGCGTGAGTTCGTCGTGGTTGCGCAGGAAGATCGCCCATTGGCAGTTGGTCGGGATATCCGGGGTCTGGCGTAATATGTCGGTGATCGGGAAACGGTCTTCCCGCGCGATCGCCATGTACATGCGCGGCATCAGCGGGAAGTGGAACGCCATATGGCATTCGTCGCCGGCTCCGAAATAGTCCTTGGTGTCCTCCGGCCATTGATTGGCTTCGGCCAGCAGCATGCGGTCGGGTGAGGAGGTGTCCAGCTCGGCGCGCAGCTGTTTGAGAACGGCGTGCGTCTCGGGCAGATTCTCGTTGTTGGTGCCTTCGCGCTCCACCAGATAAGGCACGGCGTCGAGCCGCAGCCCATCGACACCGATCGCCACCCAGTAGCGCATCACCGCGAGCACTTCCTTGAGCACGCGAGGGTTGTCGAAATTGAGGTCCGGCTGGTGCGAGTAGAAGCGGTGCCAGTAATAGGCGCCGGCTTCGGCGTCCCACGTCCAGTTGGAGCGCTGGGTATCGACGAAGATGATGCGGGTGCCGGCGTATTTCTGGTCGGTGTCGGACCAGACGTAGAAGTCGCGGTGCACGCTGCTCGGTTTAGCGTGGCGCGCCCGCTGGAACCAGGGATGCTGGTCGGAGGTGTGGTTGATCACCAGTTCGGTGATCACCCGCATGCCGCGTTCATGCGCCGCGGCCACGAAGCGCTTGGCGTCCGCGAGCGTGCCGTAATCCGGATGCACGCCACGATAGTCGGCGATATCATAACCGTCGTCGCGGCGGGGCGAGGGATAGAAGGGCAGCAGCCAGATTGCGGTGACGCCGAGCGAGGCGATGTAGTCGAGCCTGGAGATCAGGCCCGCGAAATCGCCCACGCCATCGTTGTTGGCGTCCATGAATGATTTCACATGCAACTGATAGATCACCGCGTCCTTGTACCACAGCCGATCCTCCTCGGCGGTGGGCGCCGGGGCGGCGACCAGCGGCAGCGGTTGCGTGAGCGGCGCGTTCATGCCGCGCCCACGGGTGCGATGCGCCAGATGCAGAACGGGAGTTCGTGCGGGTTCAGCGTCACGGATTGCTGCTTGCCGGTCCAGACAAAGCGGTAGTTGCGCACCAGGTCCTCGGCCGCGAGCGAGCCGTGGTCGGGCAGCCCCCATTCCCAGAGCGGTATCTCGATGGCGGCTTGCTGCACATTGTAGGGGTCGAGGCTGACCGCGACCAGCGTCATGCCGGTCCCGCCCGGCGACATCTTGCCGTAGAGCAGAACTTGGTCATTGAAGGCGTTGTAGAACCGCAGGCCGAGATGTGTTTGCAGTGCCGGGTTGGCTCGGCGGATGCGGTTGAGCGCAGCAATCTCGGCCGCGATGTTGCCGGGCGCATGCCAGTCGCGCACGCGGATCTGGTATTTTTCCGAGTCCAGGTATTCCTCGCGGCCGGGCAGCGGCGCGGACTCGCACAGTTCGAAGCCGGAGTACATGCCCCAGAGGCCGGAGAGGGTTGCGGCCAACGTAGCGCGGATAAGGAAACCGGCGCGTCCGGATGATTGCAGATAAACCGGGTTGATGTCAGGGGTGTTGACGAAGAAGTTGGGGCGGAAAAAGCCCGCGACCTGCACGCTGGTGAGCTCGGTCAGGTACTCGGTCAGCTCCTGCTTGCTGTTGCGCCAGGTGAAGTAGGTATAGGACTGTGTGAAACCGATTTTCGCCAGGCGGTACATCATTTTCGGGCGGGTAAACGCCTCCGAGAGAAACAGGATGTCGGGATTTCGGGCGCGGACGTCGGCAATCATCCACTGCCAGAACGGCAACGGCTTGGTATGCGGGTTGTCCACCCGGAAGATGCGCACGCCCTGTTCGGCCCAGAACAGTACCACGTCGCGCAGAGCGAGCCAGAGATCGGGGATTGCCGTCGGTGTGTAGAAATCGACATTGACGATGTCTTCGTATTTCTTCGGCGGATTCTCAGCGTAACGCAGCGAACCATCGGCGCGCCAGCGGAACCAGTCCGGATGCTCCCGGACCCAGGGATGGTCAAGCGAGCACTGGATGGCAAAATCCAGCGCGATCTCCAGCCCCTGTTCGCGGGCAGCGGCCACCAGCGCACGGAAATCATCAAAGGTGCCGAGCGCCGGCAGGATGGCGTCGTGGCCGCCTTCTTCCGAACCGATCGCATACGGGCTGCCGACATCTTCCGCGGTCGCAGTCAGCGAATTGTTGCGGCCCTTGCGGTTGGTATGGCCGATCGGATGGATCGGCGGGAAGTAAAGGACGTCGAATCCCATGTCGCGAATGCGCGGCAGTTCGGCGATCACATCGGCGAAGCGCCCGGAGCGGGTCGGGTCGTGCGTCGCCGAGCGTGGGAACATTTCGTACCAGCTTGCGAACCCGGCCTGCGGGCGGTCGGCGTCAAGCGGCATTTCGGGGGCGTGACAGCACAGGAAGGGACGGTAGCCGGCGGCCTGGACGGCCGCGCTGGTGTTTTCGGCGAGCAGCACCTCGACACGCTGCTCGAGGTCGGCAGCTTCCAGGGCTCGCAGGATGGTCTCCAAGCGTGCGCCAGCCGAGGCGTCGGCGGGCTGCGCGGCGATCCGGCGCAGCAACTCCCTGCCGTCCTCGATGTCCAGCTCGACATTCTGGCCGGCTTCGCGCTTACGCACGAGGTCGCGGCGGAATGTGCCCCATTCGTCCCACCAAGCCTCTACGGTGAACCAGTGCCGGCCCATGCGGGCGGGGGTGAAGCTCGCTTGCCATCGGTCGTTGACGGTGAGGCGCATCGGCGAGCGCTGCCACGCGGTTTCGTCGGCGGCGCGCCATAGCAGTTCGGCCGCGAGCATGTCGTGGCCGTCGGCGAAGATGTCAGCGCTGATCGTGACGGTATCGCCGGCCAGACGCTTTACAGGAAAGCGGCCGTCATCGACGGCGGGGGCGATCGCCTCGATGGCGACGCGCGGTGCGCGGGCAGCCTCGGCCGGGGTGGCGATAACGCCGGGCGAGACGTCAGTGATTGCGGGAGCACGGTCGTAGCAGAACACACGCACGTCGCCGGGAGTGAGCGGCGAGCGGAGGTCAATCGGTCCGTTGAGCGACTGCGGGCCGCGGAACATGGCGCCGGCGCTGGCGGGCAGCGGCGAGAGCGGCAGGTCAAGCGGGGCGGCGCGGGTGAGCGCCGGGTTAGCCAGCACCAGAATGGCGCGGCCGGCGTCGCGCATATCGGCAGCGTCGGCGCGCAGGAGCGCGGTCAGCCGGTTGTCCGGGCCGGTGAGGGCGCGCATCTCGCCGCCGTTGACGCCGAGGGAATCGATCCGGTCCAGCAGATGCGTGGCCTCGCGGATCTCGTCGGAGAGGTCGGTTCGCGCTTCCTGCCGGGCGTTTTCGAAGTCCTGCGGTGCGGCGCCCGCTGGGTCGAAGGAGCGGCGCGTTGCGTATTCGAACCCCATCGGCACGAATAGGCCGCTTGCGGTGGCCGCGGCCAGGTGCAGCGCGCGGCGGTAGCCGGCGATGGGATCGGCTTGGGGGTCGAGAAGCGGGGCGAGGCGGTCGGTGAAGGAGGGCTCGGGCGAGGCGATGCTGGGAGCGACCCGGCGAAGCATCTGGTATTCGTCGAGGAACCAGCTCGCCCGAGCGTCCCACCAGGCGAGCGACGAGGCGACGAAGTCGAATCCGATCCCGGCCAGTGCCGCGATTGCGTCCCGCGGCGCGCCGGGAGTCCAGGCGATGAACAGGCATTCACGGGACGCGCGGACCTCGCGGATCAAATGCGACCAGATTGGCGGCGGCACGTGATCGGGGTTCAGGCAGCGGAACCCGGCGACTCCCGCTTTCACCAAACGGGTGAGGCGCTCGGCCCACCAGCCGGCGAGCCCGCCGGTTCCGTCGAACCGTGCCTCTGCCGCGTCCTGTTCACGCGGCTTGCGGCGCGGGTCGGGTGGCTCGGCGCCATCGCCGGCCGGGTGGAACCAGCTTGGCTCGCGGGTGCAAAGCACCGAATCGACCGCGACCCGGTCCGCCACAAGGTCGAGGATAAGTCGCAAGCCTTGCGCCGCGCATGCATCGGCCAGCCTGGCGATCGCGACATCGGCTGGCGCCTCGGCCTGCAAGGCCGGGTGCAGTGCTTCATGGTCGGCGGTGAGGAAAATGTCACCGCGGGCGCCCGGCCGGAACAGCGGGGCGGAGGCGATGGTGTCGAACCCCATGGCGCGGCAGCGCGCGATGTGGCGTGGCCAGTCAGCCAGCGGCCCGGCAACCAGCGGGTGCATGTGGTAGATTTTCGGCGTCATGGTCTCCGCCAGAGTCGGACGGGGGTGATGCTGGACGCAAGCCGCGGCGTGGTCACGGGTTGTTCATTCCGCTTCAGGCGGCTTCGCGAGCCCGAACGTCCGCTCCGGCAGGTTGGTTGCCTAGGGTCGTGAGCGGTGGCTATGTTCGGCGCCAGGATTTCACGCCGCAAATGTACATCGGGACGGGCTGATGGCGAACCGGACGGTGCGGATCGCCACCTGGAACATCAACTCATTGCGTCTTCGTCTGCCGCTGCTGCATGAACTGCGGGCGGCGCTGGATGCCGACGTGATCTGCCTGCAGGAGACGAAGGTCCCCGATGACCTGTTCCCGCCCGAGGCGGCCGGCGAGCTTGGCTATCCGCATGTGCTGTTCCGCGGGATGAAGGGCTATAACGGCGTGGCGATCCTGTCGCGCTTGCCGATCGAGCCGGTATCCATGGCGCCTGATTGGTGCGCGAAGGGGGATTGCCGGCATCTCTGCGTGCTGGTCGATGCGCCGGGCGGTCCGCTCGAGCTGCACGATTTTTATGTGCCGGCGGGCGGCGACGTCCCCGATCGGGCGGCGAACGCGAAATACGGACACAAGCTGGACTTCATCGCCGAGACGCGGCTGTGGTTCGCCGCGCGGAGCGGGATGGCGCGGACGGTGCTCGTGGGCGATCTGAACATCGCGCCGCTGGAGCACGATGTGTGGAGTCACAAGCAATTGCTGAAGGTGGTGAGCCATACGCCGGCGGAAACGGAAGGGCTGAACGCCTGGCTGCAGACGGGATTTGTAGATGCGGTGCGGCATTTCGTGCCGGCGGATGAGAAGCTTTATACGTGGTGGTCGTATCGCAACCGGGATTGGCGAGTCTCGGACCGAGGGCGGCGGCTGGACCACGTGTGGGTCTCGGAGGATCTCGCCGGGGCGTTGCGGCGGCAGATCGTGCTGAAGGATGCGCGTGACTGGCCGCAGGGGTCGGACCATGTGCCGGTGTGCGTGGAGCTGGGGTTGGGGTGACAGAGGGCGGCCCGTCTGCGGCGCAGGCAGGCCGAGCGGCCGATGTTCTCGATCCATTTCACGTGGAACGTTCGTAAAGAGATGGTTAACGAGCTCCGGGTACGGGTCAGTTGTACAACCGCGCGATTTTGGGCGATCTGAAGCGTACAACGCGCCATTTTGGGGCGCCGCGAAGCGTACGTTTGGGCATTTTGGGGTGGCTCCAGTTGTACGCTTCGGGATTTTGGGGTGTCCGTAGCGTACGCATGTAGGCATGTTATTGGGATGTATGCCGGTCGATGGGATTGCGGCCATGAACCAGAGATAAGGCGGCGCTATCGGGGGCTGTTGAGGTAAGGCCTTGAGATCAAGGTCCAGCGTGTCGGATACGTGGCGCAATCATCGGCTCTGGGAAGGGTCGCCTACTGCGGCGGGCCCGGGTGCCGCACCGTCGCTTTTAGCTCTGCATGAGCATTGGCGAGACCGCGGCATCGGGAGAATGCCTTCGACAGGATGTCGTGATCCTCAGATCGATGCCCGGCATCGGCACGAGCAATCTCGCGGTACTGCTCTGTGAAGCCTCCGGGCCGTTCCGCAGCGGCGCCTATCAGGCAATGCGGACATAATGTGATGCCGCGCCGGTTACCAAACGCCGCGCAAGTCGTGCATTGTCGCCATGCGCTACGCTGCGCATTTCCGATGCGCAATACGGTTTATCACTGGGCACGTGCTCAGCGGGAGTTCCAAATCTCGTGCCAAGTATGCTGCTCTACGCCGGCTCGGCATGTCGATGAGAGTGCTCTCTCCCGAGGAGATCACCTCTCCTCGGCCTGCGACGCACGGCTGTCCCGGGCATCCCGCAACCGAACGATGTTGGTGGTCGGCGGTTGCTTTGACTCGGCGATCATGCGGGCGGCAACGCGGCTGAGCTCCGAGACCTCGACAGGTTTGCGCAGCACAATAAATTCTCCGCCCGCGTCCGCTGCGGTCCGGCTGTAGCCGGTGACCAGCAGCACCGGCAGGCGGAGTTTACGTTGGCGGATAGCGCGTGCAAGCCCGAGCCCGTCCATAGAACCGGTGATGACAATGTCGCTCACCACAAGGTCGAAATCCCGTTGCGAGATGGCCTTCAGCGCAGCCTCTGCCTCGCGAACCGCCTGCACTTGATAACCAAGCTGCTCCAGCATGGAGACCATGGCTTCCGCCACATCAGGATTGTCTTCGACAACCAGCACATGGCCGCCGCCCGTTCCCGATCCCTCAGCCTCTTCTAGTGGTTCCAGGGCCGTTTCCTCAGCCCGAGGCAGGTAGAGAGTGACTGTTGTTCCTCTTCCAAGCTCGCTGTCGATAGTGACTGTCCCACCCGACTGATGGACGAAGCCGTGAACTTGCGAAAGGCCAAGTCCGCTCCCCTTGTCCACTGGCTTGGTGGTGAAAAACGGATCGAAAATCTTGGGCAGCACATCGGGCGCAATGCCGCTGCCAATGTCGCTGACCTTCAGTGCGACGAAGTCGCCTTCGAGATCTGCCTTGGTATCACCGCGCGATAAGATAGCGTTTTCTGCCGAGACGGTTATCACGCCGCCGCTGGGCATGGCATCACGCGCATTGAGCGCCAAATTGACCATGGCCAGCTCGAGCTCACTCGGATCGAGCTTCACCGGCCATATGTCTGGGCCGATATTGACGTCGAGGCTGACCTCTCCGATGGAGTTCGCCAGCATGGTGCGGAGGGCCTCGATGCGCTCGGCGATCTGGCACACCACTGGATTGAAGGTCTGGCGACGTGAAAAGGTGAGCAGCTGCCGGGTGAGGGTTGCGCCGCGGCGGGCGGCCATTTCGATTGCTTCCGCGGCTCGCACGGCCTTTGGATCATCCGCAATCTTCCTCTTGAGCATGAGGATATTTCCGCTCACGACCATTAGAAGATTGTTGAAATCGTGGGCGACGCCGCCGGTGAGCTGCCCGAGTGCATCCATTTTCTGCGCCTGAGCGCGCTGCGCCTCCGCGTTCTGAAGCGCCTTCTGCGCGTCCCGACGTTCGGTGATGTCGCGGGTGATCTTGGCGAAACCGATCAGCCCACGTTGCTCGTCGCGGATCGGATCGATGATCACATTGGCCCAGAACATAGTGCCGTCTTTGCGTACACGCCAGCCTTCGGCTTCGAAGCGTCCCTCCTGTTCGGCGGTCTGGATCGCACGCGCCGGCAAGCCGGCCGCGCGATCCCGGTCGGTGTAAAATATGGAAAAGTGGCGGCCGATCACCTCCTCGGTGTCGTAGCCCTTAATACGCCGTGCGCCGGCATTCCAGCTCGTGATTATGCCGTTCGGGTCCAGCATGTAGATCGCATAGTCCGTAACGCTAGCGATCAGAAGGCGGAACTGACGTTCGCTGTCGCGCACGGCATCGAGAGCGGTGCGGCGTTCGGTTATATCCCGGGTCACTTTAGCGAAGCCTTCCAGTTCACCCGCCTGGTTGCGGATCGCATCGACAACCACAGAAGCCCAGAAACGGCTCCCGTCCTTGCGCACACGCCAACCTTCGGCTTCGTTACGGCCCTCGCGTGCCGCGGTTTCGAGCACCCGACCAGGCAAACCGTTGGCGCGATCCTCGTTCGTATAGAATTTGGAGAAGTGATGGCCAAGGATCTCGTCGGCGGTGTAACCCTTGAGGCGCTCCGCGCCCGTGTTCCAGTTGATGATGATCCCGCTTGGATCAAGCATATAGATGGCGTAATCAAAGACACCTTCCACCAGCACCCGGAAGCGCCGCTCGGATTCAAGCAGCGCCTCCTGGGCCGTCACACGTTCCGTGATGTCACGCGTGATCTTGGCGAAGCCGATCAGGCGTCCACTTTCGTCCCGTACCTGCTGGAGAATGGCGTTGCACCAAAAGCGGCTGCCGTCCTTGCGCACACGCCAGCCCTCGGCCTCATGGCGCCCCGTCCTGCGGACTGCGTCCAGAATTCTCTCTGGTAGTCGGTTCGCCCGATCCTCAGGCGTGAAGAAGCGGGAAAAATGCCGGCCGAGGATTTCGATGGAGCGGTAGCCCTTGATCCTTTCGGCGCCGGCGTTCCAGGTTGTAACACAGCCGTCCTGGTCGAGCATGTAGATAGCGTAGTCGGAGATAGCATCAAGCAGGAGCTCGAAACGGCGCTGGTCCGAGAGGTGTTGAGTACTTTGGGCGATCATGGCATCTTCTGTCCGACTTTCGACTGAAGCACGTCCGGCGTGGCACGCAGCCCGGATCCTCTAGTGCGCCGCGCGCGATAATAAGCGGGTTTTCTTGGCCCATCAACCGAGGCTGGCTCTGACGCATCTGCGATCGAGCGTCTTTGAGAGCTTCCCCGTACCAGCTTGGAAGCCGGCTGTGCCTTACAGCTTTGGCTCCGGAAGCGACGCCGAGGATGGACCGGGCGAGCCCACGCACTCTGCCCGGCCATCGACGGGGCACGAGGACCTACCTTATAGGGTTGAACTATGGGATGAAGCGAAAAGAAGTGTGGAGCAGGTCCTGGCGGTGACCACGAGCGGTAGCATTGGCTATGCCGCCTATTACGCCGCCATGCGCGAATATCCGGACCGCTACATCACCCTGCGGCACCGGAACAGGACTGTCGCCCGGTCGGGCAGTCCCTTGAGCTAAGAAATGCCTCGAAAGTGATTGCGCTTTGCAGCCGCCGTCAGCACGAGAGAATAAGTTCCGGGCCGGCACTCGCTCCCGTGCGCACGAGGAGCTTCCTTATACGATCGAGCTCTGGCGTGTGGATGGCAGCGAGACCGTGGAACGCGTCCTCGCGCGTGCAGCGAATGCGCAGCTGGCCCGAGCCATATTCAAGGCCGCCTATGGTGAACATCCCGAACGCCGGATCACGCTGCGCAAAGGCAATCGTATTGTCGCAAACTCATCATCTGCCGTAAACTCGACCAGGAGCTGAGTGCGCCGATCGCGAACCAGCACGGAGCATGCGAGAAACACCCGGGACGGAATGAGGCTTCGAATCCAAGAGCTGCAACCTCGAAAGTATCTCACTGCTTGGTGGCGTGGGCGAGAAAAACGTGTCCGGGCACTGCCGAGTTGTCAAAACCAAGCAGCGGGTACTGGCCGCTGCTTGCACCTGATGATGTGATCAATACTCGTCGGCCTTGTTGATGGAGGTCAATGTAAGTTCTTCGCTATGGCCGAGCTGGCGACGCAGGTACGGTCGCAGCGCGTTCTGATTTTGAAACGAACGGGTGACAGGTCGCCTGCGAAGGGTCAAGCAAATCGTGGTTGGTATAATACCAAGCGTCTAGTCGGTCGACTCTTCGACAGCGCTTACCGTGGCCACCCAGAAAAGACGTGGATGGCCGGCCTTAGCCGGTCATTACGGTGGTGGGGTTGCCGTCCGTCGAGGGGTTATTCAACTCGGCATAGGGTAGCGCGGTCTGGTTTCGAGAAGCGAGCGACGCATCAACCCGTGCAGGAGATTGCTTCGTCCCGCCACGCTTCGCTCGCGGTCCTCGCAATGACAGGAACGGGTAATCCGGTTACAAATCCAACCAACCTCGCATCACCGGCACACAGTCCCCGGCGATTGTGGCGCTCACCGGGCCCTCGCCGGTCTTGCGCGCGGTGGCATACAGCCGGCTCGGCCGTCCCATCTCCTCGCCCTGCTCGATGTCGTAGGCGAGCGTCACATTCACCCCCGGTGCGAGCGAGGTCAGCAAGGCGGCCAGCGCGGCGTTCGCGCTGCCGGTCGCCGGATCTTCGAGCACGCCGCTGAGCGGTGCGAACATGCGGGTCCTGAGCCGCGTCGCCTCTCCGTCCACACGCACATAAAGATGCAGGGCGAAGCGGGTGGCGAGATCGGGGATGCGCCCGGCGGCCTCCCGGAAGCCGCGCAGATCCGGGGTGGCGCGCCGGAGGGTGTCGAGGCCGGCGAGTTCGGCGATGACGAACGGCGTGCCCACCGAGGCAACCAGCGGCGTGTGCGCCGAGGTCGCAATGTCATCCTCATCGAGGCTCGCGCAGGCTGCCACAAGCTCGGACGGGACGTCGTCCCCGATCGAGAGCGATGTGGGCGCCGACATGCGCGCGCCATTGATCTCGCCGGCCGGATTGCGCAGGGGATGGACGCGCACCAGTCCGGACTGCTCCTCGAAGGTGAAGTGGTCGGGCACCGTCTCCGCCCGGCGGGCCAGCACGAACCCGGTCCCGACATTCGGATGGCCGGCAAAGGGCAGCTCGGTCTTCGGGGTGAAGATGCGCACCTGCGCATGGTGCCGCGGGTTCTTCGGCGGCAGCACGAAGGTTGTCTCCGACAGGTTGAACTCGGCCGCGATGGCCTGCATTTGGGCGTCGCCCAGCCCGCGCGCGTCAGGGAAGACGGCCAGTGGATTGCCGCCGAAGCGGCGGTCGGTGAACACATCGACGGTCACGAACTCGTATGCGGGCATGGGTCCCCCTGTCGCGGCAGGCACGGCTGACAGGCTCCTGCGCTCGGCCTATCTTCGCATGATACCGAGACACGGAGGAGGATCGCCATGCTCAATCCAGCGACGCCGCTGCCGCTGAAGGATCCGACGCTGCTGCGCCAGGCCAATTGCATCGACGGGAAATGGGTGGAGGCCGACAGCGGCAAGACGACTGTGGTGAAGAACCCCGCGACCGGCGAGGCTGTCGGCGAGGTACCGGCGATGGGGGCGGCGGAGACGCGGCGGGCGATCGAGGCGGCTGCGCGTGCCTGGCCGGCGTGGCGGGCGATGCTGGCCAAGGAGCGCGGGGCGATCCTGCGCAAGCTCTCCGACCTGATGCTGGCGAACACCGACGATCTGGCGGTGATCATGACCGCCGAGCAAGGCAAGCCGCTGAGCGAAAGCAAGGGCGAGATCGCCTATGCGGCGAGTTTCATCGACTGGTTCGCCGAGGAAGGAAAGCGCGTCTATGGCGATACGATCCCGCAGAACGCCAAGGGCCGCCGCATCCTGGTGCTGAAGGAGCCGGTCGGCGTTTTCGCCGCGATTACGCCGTGGAACTTCCCTGCCGCGATGATCACGCGGAAGGCCGGGCCCGGCTGGGCTGCCGGCTGCACCGGCGTGATCCGACCGGCCAGTCAGACACCGTTCTCGGCTCTGGCGCTCGCGGTGTTGGCAGAACGCGCCGGCATGCCGCCGGGCGTGTGCAACATCATCACCGGACCGTCGGGCGAAACCGGCGCCGAGCTCACGTCCAATCCGCTTGTGCGCAAACTGTCTTTCACCGGCTCGACCGAAGTGGGGGCCAAGCTGCTGGCGCAATGCGCGCCGACAATCAAGAAGACCAGCATGGAGCTGGGCGGTAATGCGCCGTTCATCGTGTTCGACGATGCGGACCTAGATGCCGCGGTGGTCGGCGCGATGGGGAGCAAGTATCGCAATACGGGGCAGACCTGCGTGTGCGCCAATCGCATCCTGGTGCAGGAGGGCGTCCATGATGCTTTCGCGCAGAAATTCAAAGCCGCGATCGAACAGATGAAGGTCGGCAACGGTATGGAGCCCGGCGTGGTGCAGGGTCCGCTGATCAATGCCGACGCGGTGAAGAAGGTCGAAGCGCATATCGCCGATGCGACTCAGCGCGGGGCTAAAGTGCTGACCGGCGGGCATCGTCATCGCCTCGGCGGCAATTTCTTCGAGCCGACATTGCTTGCCGATGTGCCGCATGAGGCGGTGATCTTCCGCGAGGAAACATTCGGCCCGGTGGCGCCGCTGTTCCGGTTCAAGACGGAGGAGGAGGCGATCCGGCTGGCGAACGATACCGAGTTCGGCCTGGCGGCGTATTTTTATGCGCGCGACGTGGGGCGGATTTTCCGCGTCGGCGAGGCGTTGGAATACGGGCTGATCGGGGTCAACGAGGGGATCATCTCAACCGCCGAAGCGCCATTCGGCGGGATGAAAGCGTCCGGTCTGGGCCGAGAGGGGTCGAAATACGGGATCGAGGAGTATCTCGAGATCAAGTATCTCGCCGTCGGCGGCATCGGTACTTAGCTGGGGCCTAGGCGGCCTGCCGTTCCATATGCGGGCCGTGGCCCGCCGCGGCATGGCCGGCTTCGGTAGCAGCGGCACGAAAATACTGCAGCACGAACACGCGGACGGCGCTGGTGCGCCCCCCGGCGGCGCGCGCCGCATCGACGCTGCGGATCACATCGTGCATATCGCGACTTTCGCGCTGGCAGATTTCGAGAAGCGCATCCCAAAGCTCGGGCTCCAGGCGCATGCTCGTGCGGCCGCTGCCGGCGACCACGTTGCGATTGACAAGACGACTGGCGGACACGGGCGAATCCTCCGAATTTCGGCATCAGAGGACCACATCGATGTTAAGGGAGAGCAAAAGCGACCAGCAAAAAGCAAATCTACCAGCCGGTTCTTCGCAGGAGGTCGATTTGCCAGCGCATTTCCTCGACGGCCAGCGGAAACGTGCTGCCAGGGCCGGGCATCAACACGGCGGATGGCGCCAGATGTCCCAGCCCCGTTTGCACCGCTGCAGACAGAACCATCGAAAACCCTGCCTTCCAGACGAGACTGACGAGAGCCTTGGCGCTGCGCAATGACGCCGCTCGATCAATGGCCGAAACCGGCATATCGGCGGCAACAGCGAGCAATGCGACGGCAAGCCTGATGTCGCCCTGCTGAATGGTGGCGAGAACCGTTTGCTCCGAAAGCTGACCGGCACGCGCGATCCGATGGGCCCTGGCGATCGCCTGTTCGGTCGTTGTTTCCTGAGGGGTTGCGGCATTCGCCGGATCCGCGGCGAGGCGATCCTGCAATCGCTGCCGGAGTTCCGCGAGCAATGCCGGGCCGAGATCGGCCCGCCCTGCCAGCACTTCCAGAAGCTGAGTCGCTACGATCGACGACAGAGCCCGCGCGCTTTGCGGCGGCAGGCGCGGGCGGTTCACCAGCGGTTCGTGCCAGTCCTCATGGTCGGCGGCGCGCGCGATCAACGCGTCGAGCGTCGCCTCCCGTATCTGCGCGGACGGGTTGCTGAGCAGCTCGCGTATCGCTTGGTCGTCCTCGCAGCCGGCGATCGCATCGGCGACGCTGGGGTTGAGGTGGGGGCGGCGGGCAATCGCCAGCGCGGTCGCCGGCGAGGCCGGAGCGTTCAGTAGAGATAACAGATCCGCGGTGGTCAGAAGGGGCGAAAACCGAATCACCGGCTCGCTGACCGGCATAGCGCAGTCGCGGGCGAGGCGCAGAATCAGGCTGCGCGGTGCGTCGCGCATCTGTTTCACTACATCGGCAATGGCCGCGCGCACGCGCACGGCCTCATCCTCGACCAGCGTCACCAGGGTTTCGTAGGTCAGGCGTTCGAGCTCGCCGTGATCGCCATCCGACAGTCCCGGCGTAAGCGCGGCGAGTTTGCGCGCGAGCAGGGCACGCACGCGCTCATCCGGGTCGCGCCCGAGGGTCTGGTTGGCGCGCGCGGGTGCCGCCGGATTCAACGCCAGTGCTGCGCGCACCATCATGTCCGGGTCGGCGGCGAGCTGCTCCAACGTCGTCGTCGGGGTGTCCGGATTGGCCCCAAGCCGCACTCGTGCCGCCAAACTGGCGCCGCTCTCGGCAGCCTTTGGTGCCCGGCCGAACCGCACCGGGCCTACGCCTGCGCCACGCGCCAGTGGCCCCGTCCGGCGTGCTTCACCTCGTACATGGCGAGGTCGGCTCGGCGAAAGACGTTCTCAACTTCCTCACCACTATGTCGCATTGCAATCCCGATCGAAAAAGCCAGCGTGGGTTTCATGGAGCCGATCACCTCGGCAAACTCGCGCGGTGCATTCATACGCAACCACTCGGCTCGTTCGGCTGCGGTGAGCTGATCGGCTCCGTTCAGCCAGATCGCGAACTCGTCGCCGCCAAGCCGCGCGACGAGATCGGTGGGGCGAACCATGTTGCGGAGCATTCCCGCTGCCCGGCACAGGACGCGGTCGCCGATCTCGTGCCCCCAGGCATCATTGACCGCCTTGAAGTTGTCGAGGTCGGCGTAAATCAACGTCCCGGGCAACTGCTCACGCTCCAGCCGGTCGATGTGGCGAGAGAGTTCTTCCACGAAGGCGCGCCGGTTGAGCATGCCGGTGAGCGGGTCGGTGCGGGCCTGTCGCGCCATTTCCCGCTGAATGGCGTCATGCTCCAGCACGACGCGCACGATGCTGCTGACGGAGCCTGTCAGGGTCTGGTCGTCCAGGTCCCATCTTCGGCCGCCGGCCGTGCGCCAGACCGCCAGCCCGGCCCGTTCACCGAACCGGGACTGGCAGAAGCAGACGAGCAACGGACGCTCCGCCGCCTGGATGACTTTGGTTGAGGACCCTTCCTCGATCTCTTGCAACAGCTCGGCTGCGGTTGCCAGGATCCCGCCGGCGTCGGCACCGATCTGGTGCAAAATGGACGCACCGTCAGCGATGACGGCGGCGCCTTCCGCGCCGACGGCCTTGACCAGCCCGTCCAGCACCGCGCGCATCATGCGCGGCGCCAAAACTTCCTGGCGCATGCGCCACAGAATATCGTCGATGACGGCGCCGCGACGAAGTGCGGCGGCGATCACCCCTTCCTGGTCGTCTTCCGCCGTGACGTCGATGCCCACGCCGCGGGTGCCTATGCCGTGCTGCCGGCCGTTCAGCAGCGGGACGGCCGAAAACGAGAGGCACGCGAGACCGCCATCGGCCCGCGTGAGCCATGCGCGTTGCGCGCGGAACGGCGCAGCGGCATGGAACGGGTTGAATCCGGGCGGCCCGGCGGCGCGGGCGAGCAGGCGTTCGGCCGCTTGTCCGAGCAAAGCGCCGGCCGGCCAGCCGAACAGCGGGTCGGGCATGACGAAGGTGAACCGCCCGTCGGCATCGGTTTCGAAGGCCATGTCGGTTGCCAAGCTGACGAGGTCGCGCCAGCGCTGCCGGCTTTCCACCAAGGCCCCGCGCAAGGGTAGGTCCGAGCCGGGAGAGGTCGGGTTTCTGTCAGTGATCGGGTGCATCGGGATCATTTGCTGAGCGGCGAGCCATTCCAGCCTACCAACAGATAAGAAACGGTTTCCATACGGCTGGCGGGGTCGGCGTGGTGCGTTGACACCGCCTGGGTGCCTGCGCATGGTCCGCCCTCCGCGGGCGCCGCCGCACAGTGGGGAATCCCCGACATGCAGACCGACCATTTGCAGCAGGCCGTGGACGCGCTGTGGGAACGGCGCGAGACACTCTCGCCGGCGACAGGCGGTGCCGCACGTGATGCCGTTGAAGCCACGCTCGAGGCGCTCGACTCGGGCGCGGTACGCGTCGCCGAGCCGATCGGCGCCGGATGGCAGGTGAACCAATGGCTGAAGAAGGCGGTGCTGCTGTCTTTTCGCCTGACCGATTCGGTGCGCATGGAAGGGCCGGGCGGGACGCCGGTGTTCGATAAGGTGCCGCTGAAATTCGCCGGCTGGGGTGAGAACCGGTTCCGCGCTGCGGGGTTCCGCGCCGTTCCGGGTGCGGTGGTACGCCGGTCCGCCTACATCGCGCCCGGCGTCGTGTTGATGCCGAGCTTCGTCAATGCGGGGGCCCATGTCGGCCGCAACACGATGGTGGATACCTGGGCGACGGTGGGTAGCTGCGCGCAGATCGGGCAGAATTGCCACCTATCGGGCGGCGTCGGCATCGGTGGAGTCCTGGAGCCGTTGCAGGCCAATCCGGTCATCATCGAGGACGATTGCTTTGTCGGCGCCCGCTCCGAGATCGCTGAGGGCGTCATCGTCGAGCGCGGCAGCGTATTGTCGATGGGCGTGTTTATCGGCGCATCTACCAAGGTGATCGACCGCGCTACCGGGGAGATCCATATCGGTCGGGTGCCGGCCTATTCCGTTGTGGTACCGGGCTCTTTGCCCGGACGGTCGTTGCCCGACGGCTCGCCGGGCCCGAGCCTCTATTGTGCGGTGATCGTCAAGCGGGTGGATGCAGGCACGAGGGCGAAAACGTCCATCAACGAGCTGCTGCGCGATTGATCGACCATCCCGCTTCACTGGAAGATCCGCTGGGTCTGGCGCAGGCGCTGATCCGCTGCCCGTCGGTGACGCCGGCGGATGCGGGGGCCCAGGCGATCCTCGCGGAGGCCCTGGAGCGGCTCGGCTTCGCGGTCATGCGGATACGCTTCGGCCAGACCGAGAATATGTTCGCCCGTATCGGCTCGGAGCCGCCGCATATCTGCTTTGCGGGGCATACCGACGTGGTGCCGGCGGGGACCGGGGTGTGGCCGGACGATCCGTTCTCCGGTGCCGTGCGCGACGGTGTGGTGCATGGCCGCGGCGCCTGCGACATGAAGGGTGCCATAGCCGCGTTCGTGGCGGGGGTCGCACGGCACCTTGCCGAGAACCCGCGACATGGCTCGATCAGCCTGCTGATCACCGGGGATGAGGAGGGTCCGGCGGTGGACGGGACCGTCCGCGTGCTGGACTGGATGGCACAGAACGGGCAGATCCCGGATTTCTGCCTCGTCGGCGAGCCCACCTGCCCGGAGCGGCTTGGCGAGGTCATCAAGATCGGCCGCCGCGGCAGCCTGAACGTGACGATTGCTGTGCATGGCACACAGGGGCATGTCGCCTACCCGCAGCGTGCGGACAATCCGGTGCATCGGCTGGTGCAGGCGCTCGCGGCGATCACGGCGGTGCCGCTCGATGCAGGCAGCGAGTGGTTCGAGCCGTCCACGCTGCAGGTCACCAGCATCGATGTCGGCAATACCGCGACCAACGTGATCCCGGACGTTGCCCGCGCCGCGCTCAACATCCGCTTCAACGATCACCATAACGGCGTGTCGCTGAGGGCGTGGCTGCGCGCGGCGCTTGCCCGCTATAGTGAGCGCTTCGAGCTGGATGCATCGATCAGCGGCGAGTCTTTTCTGACCGATCCCGGGGAGATGATCGAGGGGCTGCGACAGGTCATTGCACGTGAAACCGGCATTGAACCCAGGTTGGATACGGGCGGCGGCACGTCCGACGCACGTTTCATCGCGCGCTATTGCCCGGTCGCTGAATTCGGCCTTGTGGGCGCTACGATGCACCAGGTGGATGAACGCGTCCCGGTCGCCGAGCTTCGGGCTTTGGCCGGTATCTATCGGGCGGTGCTTGCCGCCTTTCTGTCATGACCTTGCCGCGCCGCCAGCGTCCGCCAGTGGGCAGTATTCTTGTAGGCATCTTCCTGCTCGCCCGAGGACGAGTGAATGGGTTGCGCCATTTTGGCGACACGCCGCAGGCTTTTCTGGCGAGCCTGGCGCCGCTGATCGCGTTCCCGTTGGTGGGCGGCGTTTTGATGCTCGCGCGGGGCGGCGGTCTTATTGCAGTTTCGGATCTGTTGGCGACCCTATGCGCCCTGCTTGCCCCGCCCGTCCTGTCTTATGAGGCGGCGCGGCTGTGGCATCGCCAGGCGCAATGGCTCCGCTTCGCTACCGCGCTCAACTGGTGCCAGTGGGCGATCCCGGCCGTGGCAGCCGCGCTGCTGATATTTGTTTATCCGCTGGTCGAGGGCGCCATCTCCGCGCAGGTTGCCGGCATTCTGGTGATTGCGCTGCTGGCCTGCTATGCGCTGTGGCTTCATTGGTTTCTCGCCCGGCACGCGCTGATGATCTCCGGGGTCCGGGCGGCGCTGCTGGTGGCAATCGTGAATATCGGTACCGTGCTGCTCGTGTTCGGTCCCCGCCTGCTGGTCAGAGCATGATCGCTTCTGGCAGGCGAAGCAATCCTGCTCTAACTCCTTGTTTGAGAGCGTGATTCACGCTTTCCGACGTGTCCGCCTCAAGCGATCACGCTCTAGTGGCGGTGCTGCCAAAATGCGGAGCCTCGGATGAGCGTCGCCGTCACGGTTTTCTCGGGACTGCAAGGGGCACTGCTGCTGGCGCGCGGGCGCGCGGAGGGTGTCGGCTACGTCGCCGACGATCTGCGCACCGCCGCTCGCAGCTTCTGGGCCGCGGCGATCTGCCTGCCGCTGCTGGTCGCTGTGTTGCTCATTTCGTGGTCCCAGGACGGATGGCCGGCGGCACTGCCCCATGCCCTCGCGCTGGAGTTGCTGGCATACGTGATCGGCTGGGCCGGATACGCGGTTATATCGCGGCCGATCGTGGCGTCCCTTGGTCGGGATAGACTGTGGCCGCGCTTCATCGCGCTATGGAACTGGTGCAATGTCGTCCAGTATGCGCTGCTGCTTGCAGCGGCGGTTATTGGCCTGTTGCATCCGCCGGCATGGATTGGCGAGACCACACAACTCGTCGCGCAGGGCTGGGCGCTGTGGCTTGAATGGTTCGCGATCCGATTGGCGTTGCAGGTTACCGGCATTCAGGCGGCGCTGGTCATGGGCCCTGACATTCTGCTTGGGTTGGCCCTGGCGGCGCTCGTCGGTCCGATCTGATCGGCGTAGGTGTCGCGCTGGTGGAGTCCATAGGCACAGTGCTCAGGCCGGCGCGCGCCGGATAGCGTGCCAGCGCATCAACCGAAGCCGGCCCGTGCGCATCAATCGGATGCGCGCCCACCACAGCTCTGCTTCCCGCACGATCACCGCAGCCTGTCCAGGCGAGGGCCGCTCCCCTGAGAGGTTGTGAACAGCGTCGCGCCAACCTTGCAGCGCCTGTGACATGTGCCGTGGGGAAATGTCCTCCACTACGCGGATCTCAAAACCCAGCCGGGACAATAGCCGACTGATGGAGGCCTCGGCAGGCACTGGCGTGACGCGTCGCTCCAATCGCATCCAATCCGCGAACCCATCGTCGGAATTGGATAGCTTCACTGCCTCGATCAGCGCGAGCTGGCCGTCGCGGCGCAGCGCCAAGGCAAGCGCGCCAAGTACGGTTTCGGGCGGGCCGACGCGCATCGCTTCCAAAGCAAGCGCGTGATGATAGGAGCGGTGGGCAAGCTGCGGATCGGCGGGGTTCCAGGCTTCGACCTGTGCGCGCTTTCCCACGCCGGCGCGGGTGCACAACTCGGCGCCGGCCGCAGCGAGCTGCGGGTCGGCCTCGAAGCCGTTGACCCAGCCGCCGAGCTGGACGGCGATCGACCGCGCTGCGCCGCCCGGGCCGCTACCGAGAAGCAGCAGGCTGGAGGCCGGCGATACGCCGAGGGGGCGGGCAAGCCGCAAAACCTCCTGCTCACCGCCCGGCAGGATGAAGCCCTCGCCCCAGAGTTTGGCGGCGAAGTCGAGCCGCGATCTGGGCCAAGCGAGGTCGGCGAGTGTGGGGGAGGAGAGCGGCTCGGCAGGACTCTCCGAGCAAGAGCTTAGCGCCGCCGGTTCGTCCTCGGCGACCGGCGATCTTTCCAGCCAAGCCCGCAGCCCGGCAAGCAACATGGCTGCCGGGCTAGCGTGAAACGATTGACGAACCGTTGCCGCTCATGCCAGCGGCCCCTTTCTGTTGACCACTCCCGACCGAGCCGGGCCGCTGGCATCAGAAGTCTTGGTTTCGCGCGTGGCCGCACCAACCCCCGGGTCCACGCGCAAGCGCGTGGGGGCCCGACCGCGCGCCATCGCAGCGGCCCGGCGCGGTGGACGAGTCACCGCACCGAGCCGCTGCTATCAGCCGAACAGCCGACGCGAGGCGATCCGCGCGCCTTCCGATAGCGCGGCCAGCTTGGCCCAAACGACGTCTTCCGCCACGCGGCCCCGTCCCGCCGAGGTGTCGAACCCGCAATCGGTACCGGCGATCACGCGGCTTGGATCGCCGACCACTGAGGCCACACGCTCGATCCGGTCTGCAATCACCTCGGGATGCTCGATGAAATTGGTGAGTGGGTCGATCACGCCGGGGATGATGAGCTGCCCCGGTCCCAGCGGCAGCGCTTCGAGGCAGCGATATTCGTGCGCGTGACGCGGATTGGCGAAGGGCAGCACGAACGCGCCCACCCTCGCCTTGCGAATTGCCGGCAGGATGTCGGCAAGCGCCACGTCGCAGTCGTGCGGTCCCTCGTAATTGCCCCAGCAGGCGTGCAGGCGGACCCGCTCCGGCGCGATGTTGGCGAGCGCGCGGTTGATGGTGGCGACCACGCGTTCGGCAAAATCGACGAAATCACCGAGCGGCCGGTCCTGGTAGGTGATGTGCCGTTCCAGCGCGAGATCGGGCGCGTCGATTTGCAACAGGAAACCGTGCGCGACGATGGTTTCGTATTCAACTTGCAAGGCCGCGCCGAGCGCGTCGAGATAGGCCTGCTCGGTCTCGTAATGCGCGTTGCGGATCGCCGCGGCGACGATGCCGGGGGACGGCGCGGTCATGAACGGTTCCAGGAAGCCGGGCGTCTCCGCCAGCACGGCGCGGAAATCTTTGCACTCCGCCTCGACCAGCGCGCGGTCGAGATAGCGAACCGGCCCGATCGCCTCCGGCACGCGGTCGGTGTTGCTGACTGAGGTCGCCAGCGCGTCGTGCGCGCTCTTCCAGGCGCGGAAGCCGGGATAACGCGCGATATCGGCGAAGACCGGGCGCGTCCAGCCGCCGCCCAGGCCACTGATACGATGCCGGAGGTAGAGAAAGAACGCCTCACGTTGCTGCTCGCCGTTGTTGCCGATGTCGATGCCGACCTCGATCTGCTTCGGCACAACCCGGCGCAGCGCGGCTTTTCCCTCGGCCGCGAGTTCGGCGGCATCGACTGCCTCGCCGCGGGCACGGCGTGCGTACAGCTCCGTCAGGCGCGGCGGCCGGGGCAGGCTGCCGGTGTGCGTGGTAAGAATGCGGCCCTCGCTGCGCTGCACGTCAGGCGGCCATCGCCTGATCGAAGAATGTCGTGTAACCGAACAGGCCGACGGCCCCGCCGGTGTGGAGGAAGACCACCGTTTCTTCCTTGCCGATAAGACCCTTACCAATGAGATCGATCAGCCCCGCCATGGCTTTGCCGGAATAGACGGGGTCGAGCAGGATGCCTTCCAAGCGGGCCACCAACTGAACGGCTTCGCCCATTGCCTCGGTCGGCTGGCCATAGCCGGCGCCGATGTAATCGCAGTTCGCCTCGACCGCCTCGTGCGGAATCCCGCCGCGCACGCCGACATACTCAGCGACCTCCTGGGCGAGCTTATGGACGTTTGCTTCCTGCCGGTCCTTCGGAGCGCGCACACCGATGCCCAGCACGCGGATTCCCGCGTTGCTGCCGATCAGTCCGGCGACCAGGCCCGCCTGCGTCCCAGCGCTGCCGGTGGCGTGCACCACGCGGTCGATCTTCAGGCCCATCTCATCGGCCTGCTGCACCAGTTCCTGCGCACACGAAACGTAACCGAGCGCGCCGACCCGGTTGGACCCACCCCCAGGGATCACATAGGGCTTGGCGCCATTGGCGCGCAGCTCCGCCCCCTTCTCCTCGGCCGCGGCATTCATGTCGGTGCCGCTGGGGCGGTACTCCAGCGTTGCGCCCATCAGCCGGTCCAACAAGACGTTACCGCTGCCCAGATAGGCCGCGTCGTTGGTTTCCACCCGATGCTCCAGCAACGCGGTGCATTTCATGCCGAGCCGGGCAGCGACGGCGATGGTCTGGCGCACGTGGTTGGACTGCACGGCTCCCTGTGTCACCAGATGGTCCGCGCCTTGCGCCTTCGCCTCGCCGGCCAGGAATTCGAGCTTCCGAACTTTGTTCCCCCCCGTGGCCACTACCGTGCAATCGTCCCGTTTGATCCAGAGCTGTGGCCCGCCGAAATGGCGGGTGAGATTGTGCATCGGCTCCAGCGGGGTTGGGGCGGGGAAAAGGCGGACGCGGGGGAAACGTGCGAGATGCATCAGGAGCCTCCGGGCAAGATGGAGCGGAATTTCCCCCAATGCCGGGCGTCCGACAATGTTCAGAGGCCGGGCGGGCGCTAATATCGGACCGGCCGGCGGCGAAACCCGGACGCAGGGAGAGACAGGCATGAACATCGTGCATCGACGTGGTTGGGAGCTGCCGGAGCGTCTGGTGACACCGGAGGCGGTTGCGATGAACCGCCGGACCCTGCTCGCCGGGTCGGCGGCTTCGATCGCCGCGCTGGGGATCTCGCCGCGCGCCCGGGCCGCCGGGTGGATGAACGCGCCGGTGGATGCGAAATACCAGCCTGGACGCGCCATAACGCCCGAGCAGATCGCAACTACCTACAACAATTACTACGAGTTCAGCGAAGACAAGGATTTGTGGCGGGCGGCGCAGAAAATGACGATCAGCCCCTGGTCGGTGCAGATCGACGGGCGGGTGAAGACGCCGCGCACGATTGCCTTCGAGGATTTGCTGAAGCAGGTGCAGCTCGAGGAACGCATCTACCGGCACAGATGCGTTGAAGCGTGGTCGATCGTGGTCCCCTGGACCGGCTTTCCGATGAGCCAGCTTCTGAAGATCGCCGAGCCGCTCGGGTCGGCGAAATACGTCACGTTCACGACCGTCGAGGAGCCGAAGGCCATGCCGGGCCTCGATGAGCCGATTTATCCGTGGCCCTATCTGGAGGGCGTGACGATCGAGGAGGCGGCGAACGAGGTCGCGTTCATTTCGGTGGGCATGTACGGCAAGGAGCTGCCCAAGCAGGATGGCGCGCCGATCCGGATGACGCTGCCCTGGAAGTATGGTTTCAAGTCGGGCAAGGCGTTTGTGAAGGTCCGCTTCACCGAGAAGCGTCCGACCACGTTCTGGGAGGCGATCTCGCCGGATGAATACGGGTTCTGGGCGAATGTGAACCCGGCGGTAGCGCATCCGCGCTGGAGTCAGGCGACCGAGCGGGTGCTGGGCACGGACGAGCGGGTGCCGACCCAGATCTATAATGGCTATGGAGCGTTCGTCTCCTCCTTGTATGATGGGCTGAAAGGCGAGAAACTGTTCATGTGATGGTTCAGCGGGTCCTGGCGGTTCTGGCCGCGGTTTTTCTGGTAGGCGCCGTCGCCGTGGCGACCCTGGGGCCGCCGGACATGCCGCTCGGGATGGCGTTGTTCATGCTGAACCACGATCTGCTGGATGCCGTGCAGGGCGGGATAGAGGCGCATTTCGACCACTGGCTGTGGGCCGACATCGCCATGCCGCTGCTGGCCCGCCCGGCTTGGCTTTTGCCGGCGGCGGTCGGGCTGATCTTCGCCGGCGTGTCGCTGACGCTCGCCAACCTGCAACGACCGCAACGCAGCCCGCGCCGGCGGCTGTAAATTAGCCGTGCGGATCATAGCGGGTCATATTGGCCATTTGCCTCGGAGCGGCAGCCACAGCCGGCGATCGAACTCGAACCGCCGCTGACGGGCCACCGCGGCTTTCCCGGCCGCCGGATGAGTAGGATTGAGGAGAAGGTTCGGGCTTTCCGGCACCATGAGCGACGGCACCTGCAGCACGGGAGATCGCCGCCCGGCGAGCCAGGCATCTCCGAACGCAATGGTGTCTGAAGGCATGTCGATCAGTTCTTCGATCGCCAGATCGCGCAGATCGATGGTCAACAGGACATAGTCGTCCGGCAGCAGGTCTGGAGCGAGATCCAGATGCACGCGAATTTCGAGAACCGCGAGCGCCGCGCTGGATGCAGCATAGACGAGCGGGCGTCCAGGGGCATTCCAACGGCCGCCGTACTGGCGGGCGCCCTCCCCCGCAAGATCGGCGAAAGGCCCGCGGCAGAGCCGCCAGGCAAACACCGAACGCGATAGCCGCGGTCAGGCGGCTATCCCGTGGGCGATGCGGCCAAGGAGGGTCTCGACCGCTCGGGCACCTTCGTCCGTATCGAGCAACTCAAGGGGGCACTCGCCCACCAAAGGTCCCGCTGGGCGCCGGAGCCAAGCGCCGGCCTTTTCGAGGCTCCCAAACGTTTCCTCGGCGGCCGCGAGCACCCGGGCAACGCGCACCAGCCGGTCCGACTGCTCAGGAGTTAGGGTGCCTAGTTTGCGGCGGTTCGCCAGTGTCTTGCGCGGGAGTACGATACGATCCAGTTCGGCCAGCGTCAGGCGGCCGCTATTGAGGATGAACTGCGCGGTTTCCACCGGGAGGCCGTGCCGTACCAGCCTCACGAGATCCATCCCGGCCGTCACGTTTTCCCCGACGACCGCAGGGCCGCCAATAACGTCCAGAAGGTTGAGAGTAGTATGCATCGCGGCGCCTGGCTGTTTGCACCACTTGTATGGGCATTTGGCTCAGCCTTGTCCAGTGCGGCGTCAGAAGCCGAACATATGATCGAGCGAAAAGCCGCCCGACCCGTCCATCAGCCCGTGATAGCCGAACAGCCGGCAAGTGGCATCGCGCACCAATACGTAGCCGCTTTCGCCCGCCCGCCGCAGGAGCGCCTCGGCGAACACGCGGTGGGGCCAGACCATGGCGGAGCCGGAGCAGGGAATGGCCAGCGGTTCCTCGGCAATCATCTCACCGGACGGGTCGTGCAGCAGCAGCGAGGTGGCCGAGCGGTCGTGCCAGCTTGCGGAAGCTGGATAGATCAGCGCCGCGAAACTCTGCCGGCGGGCGTCACCAAGCTTGAGGAAAAGCCGTGTCGAAAGCCCGGGCGGCGGTCCGGAATAGGATTGCGGCTCGTCCTTGTAGGTCATGATCGTGTTGAAGATATGCGCCCCGAAGCTCGAACTCCGCGGCGTGGCCGGAGGCGCGGTGCTCGTAGCGGAACAGGGCGTGCAGCCAGCCGTCGGCCTCTCCGCCTTCGCGAAAGTCGTACACCAACTCGGCGTGGCCGGCCCGAAGATCGGGGAAGCAGTCGAGATCGACGGCCAGCGTGTGATCGCGCGGCAGGCACCCGAGAAAGCGCTGCGCCGAGAGGCGGCCGGCTTCGTCGAAGACGTCGAGCCGCAGGGGTAGCCGTGATTGGGTCACCGCCATGGGCGTCGGCTGGACGATAGTGCGGAACGCCGCCGGATCCAGGACGGGGAACGGCAGCAGGAAGCCTCGGCCGAGTTGGTCCGGCAAGTGGGGGATTGCAGGATCGGGCTCCAGATCCGCCCGCTCGACATTCACATGCGCGATGCGGACGCGCTTCTGGCGAATGACCTCGTAGCGCGGGCGCACCACGTGCCGGCCGGCTCGCAGTTCGATCTGTGCTGGCCAATGCAGGTCGGGAAGGGAAGCGGCGACATCCAGCCCGACAGTTGCGAAGGGGCCGATTTCTTGATCGAGGCTCACCGGGCGCTCGGCGCCCATGCGGTCGAGCGCGACCGCGCCGGGCGGGATCGGCGCGGCGTGGCTGTTCTGCAACCAGAGGATGACGGTCTCATCTTCGCGCGGGGCGGGCAGACCGGCATAGCGATCGGACGGCCAGGCATTCGCGTCGTGCGTGCAGGAAAGGCTGCGCCCGTCTGTGTCGAACGTGTCGAGCGCGTATTTCACCACGTCGTGGCCGGCGACGCCGATCGCATGAAGAAAAAGCTGGCCGGTGAATTCGGGCAGGCTGAAGCGCGCCCGTATCTTGGCGCTGTCGATCGCGAATCCGGCCGGTCCGGCGGGCAATTCCTCCTCCCAGGTCGCGAGCGCCGTCCCGTCCGCGGCGAACAAACGGAGCCACAGCCGTACCGAACGGGCGCCGTAGCCGGCCCAATAATTCGCCGAGACAAGCCGCGTGGACAGTCCGTCCTGGTCGCGGAAAAACACGAAATTCGTGGCGAAATTCAACCGGTCGAGATAGCGGGCGCGGTTGGTCAGAAGCGCCGGCGGCAGCTTTGCTTCATCGAGTGTGAGTGTCTCCGCGCCCGCGGGCAGCAACGGTGCAATGCGGGCGGCGACCCGTCCCGCATCGAAGGCGGCGACGAGTACGGTGCGGGCGCCTGAGTCCGCGAGTTCCGTCAGCGGGCGCGCCGTGAGGCCTGCGCGTTTGCAGCCGACCGCGGTCACGTCGTGGACGAACAGCGACGCGACGCCGGGCGCATCCGGGTACATCGCGAACAGAGCCTCCGCGATGCCGTCCGAATCGTACACCGCGACAGGCGCGGCGAGCTTTGCGTAGAGCCCGGCAATTCCCTCCGCGGCCAACGGGTGCGCGAGCGCCTTGTAGACAACGTTGCCGCCGGCGCGGGCGTTGAACGTCTCGATGTTCAGCATGTCGGTTCCTGCAGTCCTAGTCTCCGGCGGACTTCCGCGGCGGCTTCGGGCGTGTCGTTGAGCGGGGCGACCGGCCAGGTCTCCAGCCGGCCGGCAAACAGGCGGACGCGATCCTCGGCGAGCAGCGGACGGGTGAACAAGCCCATTCGTCGCGAACGGCCGGGCAGCGGGGCTAGCATGACCGGGGCCGGGGTGGCCACCGCCTCGGAAATCATTGAGACGCTGTCGGCGGTCACCACGATCGCCTCGGCTATTGCGAGCATCCCCAGATACGGGTTGTCCCCGGTGCCGTCCCAGATCCAGGCGCCGAGCGGCGTCAGCACGTCGCGAAGCCGAGCCATCACGTCGGGGACGGTGCGGCGGGACGGGGTAATTGCCAAGCCGATCCGATCGCGTCGCATCATGCCGGCAAGATCGGCGGCCAACGAGGCGCCGACCGCCGGGTCAAGCCGAAACCGCCCGTTGCTGCCGCCGACCAGCACCGAGACGAGCGGGCGCGGCAAATGGGCAAAACGGTCGCGCCAGCACAGGGCGGCCTCGGCGAGGCGCGCCGGGGTGATCCGATGCAGCGCGGTCCGCGTGGTCACCACATTCGGGCCAGCGAGTTCGTCGTGGCGGTTCACCACGACCACGTCGAACCGCCGCGGGTCCATGCGGGGATGCTGTACCTGGACGACGGTTGGACCGCGGCGGCGCAGGGCGGCCCCGACCGCCGCCCCCATTCCGCCCGAGGCAATGGCGATATCAGGCAGCGGCGACCGCACCGCCGCCGGCACCGCGGCCAACGGGGCCGGCCATACTTTGGCGGCCACCCAGCACCAGGGCGCGCGGGGCGTCAGGTCCCGCAGCTCCGGGGCGAGCCCGGCTGCCTCGGCAAGGCCGATCGCCTGCGCTTGCAGCCCGGCATAAGGCTCGGACAGAACCCAGCAGGTCACCGGCCGCGGAACACCGGCCTCCGTTTCTCTTTGTAGGCCCGGATGCCCTCCTGCATGTCCTCGCTGCCGCGCACGCGGGCGATCGTGCGGCTGGCGGCGACCATCCGCTCGATCGGTCCCACGGGCATGATCTCGTCGACGAGACGCTTCAGGGCGCCGATCACCAGCGGCGCCTGATCGCACAAGCTTTCGGCGATCGCCAGTGCTTCCGCCTCATGCTGCCCGTTGGGCACGAACTCGGTTCACGAAGCCCACCTCATAGGCGCGCTGTGCGGAAACCCTGCTGCCGAGCAGCATCACCTCCATCGCCATGTGGTGCGGCATGCGGGTGACCAAGGAGCTGATCATGCCGCCCGTGGTGCCCAGCTTCGCCTCCGGATAGTAGAAAACGGTATTTTCGGCGGCGACCAGCAGGTCGCACATCATTACCACGACGAGGCCGCCGCCCACGCACCAGCCGGAGGTAGCGGCGATGATGGGTTTGTCGGTGGTGAACCCGACACCGGGGATGCAGCGCCAGAGTTCCGGCAGATCACCGACATCGGCGCCGGCGGTGAATGCGCGTTCGCCGGCCCCGCTGATGACGGCAACGCGCTGGTCGGAGCGGTCGAAGTGCTCGAACGCGGCCTGCAACTCGATGGCAACCGCAGCCGAGATCGCATTCAGCCGGTCCGGGCGGTTGATGCGGATGAGCGAGATTGGGCCTCGCTCCTCCACCGTTACCACTTCCATCCGGGTTCGCTCTCAGGTCTGCGCGCCCTCGATCACGCTGCCAAAGAGCTGCCAGCTCTTGCCGTCCCATTTCGCGAGCTGCATCGCCCGCATCGGATGGTAGTTCGTCGGGCTGGTGTTGAGCTTGATGCCGGGCAGCACCACGGGAACGTCCATATCCTTGATGCTGGTTGCCTGCTTCATGACGTTCTCGCGCGAGAAGTCGCCGTTGCACGCCTCCAGCACTTTCCACATCGTGTAGCTGACGCCGTAGCCGGCGATATATCCGGAATCGCTGACATCCGCGCCGGGCAGGTATTTGGCCATGAATGCCTTGAAGCTTTTCATGCCATCGTCGCCGTCCCATCGGGGGTCGGCCGGGTCCTTCAGGTATTGCGTGCTCAGCATGCCTATCGCGTTTTCCGGCCCGGCCGGGCGCATCACCGCGCCGACCGAAATTGCCACGTTGGTCATGAAGAAAATCGGCTTCCAGTTCAGGTCATGCACCTTGCGGATGGCCTGAGCGGCGAATTTCGGCGTGGCCACGACCAGCAGCGTATCCGCGCCCGAGGCCTGCAGCTCGGAAATCTGCGAGTCGACGGTGGGATCGGTCACTTCATAGGTGATCGACTTGACCACGTGCTTGTCCCAGTTGTTGCCCAGCACGTCGCGGATTCCCGCCGGGTAGTCTTTTCCGAAATCATCGTTTTGGTAGAGAATGCCGAGCTTGGCATTCGGGTTCTGCTGCAGCATGTATTTGGCATAGATCTGCGCTTCGGTCCGGTAGCTGGGCTGCCAGCCGATGGTCCAGGGGTATTCCTTGTAGTTGCCCCACTTGTCGGCTCCGGTCGCCACGAAAAGCTGCGGCACTTTTTTCTGGTTGCAATAACGCTCGATGGCTGAATTGGTCGGCGTGCCGAGCGTGTGGCAAAGAAAATCGACTTGGTCTTCCTCGACCAGCCGGCGCACCTGCTCCACGGTCTTGGGCGGACTGTAGCCATCGTCGTAGGAGATGAAATCGATCTTGTGGCCGTGCACGCCGCCCTGGTCGTTCACCCATTTGAAGAAAGCGGAGTCGCCTTTACCGACTGATGCGTAGGCCGAGGCTGGGCCGCTGTACGGCATGGTGTTGCCGATCTTGATCTCCGTTGCGGTCACGCCTGGGGTGGCGGCCTGCGCCCGGCGTATCGCAGGGCCCGTGGCGAGCCCTGCAAGGCTGCCGGTGAGAGCCGATCGTCTGGTGATCATGGCCGCCGTCCTCCCGTGTTTTGCGCCGGCTGGCGCCGACGGTAATTCTGGCCTGCTTTCCGGTTGGACCTCAACCCGGCGCCCGTTGGCAAGCGCTGCCGGGCGACGGGGCCGACCCTTGCCGGTCAGCGGCGCTTTCGCTACATGCCCCGCATTCGCGCCCGTAGCTCAATTGGATAGAGCACCAGACTACGGATCTGGGGGTTAGGAGTTCGAATCTTCTCGGGCGCGCCAAGCAAGTCAATCCGCCAGGAGCCATTTCGACTCTGAGGAATGATCCAAAGAGGCGTGCCGGGTCGCGCTACGGGTAACAAACCAGCGTGGGTCTGCTGGCAAATCAGAGCCCCGCATCGTCATCGCTCGTCGGCCGCGCCGAATCAGGCGAAAGCCGAAGACCACCCCGCGAAAGCCGAAGACCACCCCCCAGTCTCACGAGGCCGGCCATCCCCGGCGCTGGCAACCAGCCGAAGCCGCGCCTACGCCGGAGATGGGCGCACCGCCGCTGATCGGTTGTGGAAAGAGCTGGTGCGGCGGATCACCGCCTCTCGCTGCCCGCGCCGTGATCCGATGGCTTTGGACGGGGTTACCACCCTCGCCGGCCTGATGGCCGTGCATAGAGCGGCCATCCGCGCGACAGATGCCGCTGGCCGCCCTGCATCTATGTTCCCGTTCGGGAGGACGGTCTGGTTGCCGATAACCTCGGCTTCGAGCTTCGGCTCGAACCAGATGCGGAGCGAACCGCCAATAATCCTTCCGGCGTACTAGCCTGGTCGGCTTAGACCGCACTGCAGCAGTTCTATGACTGTTCGTGAGGTAAAGTCTTGCCGCCGCCACAGTCATGCCCGGAGGCCGCCACCGCGCTCTGGCAAGCGTGTGGACGCATCCGGGGCAACCCGGGTGTTTTTCGCACCTTGGCGCGCGCCTTAACCCCTTTGGCGCGCGTCCTTTTGGGCAGCGCGTTCGGAACCGGGGCGGTCCTTCCGCAGTCCTCCGCAACGCCGCGAGACGCCATGCAACGCCCGCCGCGCCGCCCCGTCATCGCGAAAACGCATATCCACGCCGAGATGGCTGCGCTGTGAATGCAGCCGGGCGGTCACGCATCTACGTCCCGGTTCGGGAAGACCGCCGAGTCCTGGCAAGCCTCGGGTTCGAACTGAAACGAGACGATTACTACTGGCACTTTGCCCGCGGGCGGCAGAGTTGCGTCCGACTCGGCGGGCGTGCCATGAGCCGGCGCAGGTCTCCTCCCTAGACTCTGGCGCGCCCTTCCTGCGGCGCGCCATCTCTTTGCAGCACAGCCGCCGCGGCGCAGCGGACCGATCACACTTTTCGCACGCCCGCGCTCGTCGCGCGTTCACGGGAGATGCGACGATGGGAAGCGGAGTTTGTGAAAGCGCGACTGCTTCGAAAGCTGATGAAGCGGCGGCGCAATAGGATGCCGAGCCGGGCTGATCCAGACTCGATGCCGGCCGCCTCGGATCAACCCTCACCGTACCCGCGCGGGCGCCCTGGCGGCCCATTGTGGTTCGCCGCGTTACGGACTTGGCAGCGGGGGAGGCCCTAAGCCCAGCAGTTCGCAACCTGATTTCGGCCGCAGAGTTACAGCACCAGACATCGAGGGAGACCTTCCATGAGATGGCCACTGGTGATAGCCGCCGTGATTGCGGTCGGCACGAGCGCCGGGGCAGCAGAGCCTTCGGGGTCGCAAACCACCGCCTTCAGGCAGCCCGCAAGCGACCCGCAGTGCCGCCCTATAACCGACGAGACGGGCGGCTTGATATGGGACAGCCAAGGCCAACCCTTTGTCTGGTGTATCCCCACCTGACGATCGGGCGCTATGCTGCGGCCCGCCATTTCTATGGTTGACTTACGTTGCGGAAGTGCCGCTCCTGCGAGCGCGGCGCCAAGGCAAGGGGCGGACGAGGCGGCCGCGATCACGCGTGGCGAGACGCGGCAGTCGAACGGTTAAGCCGAAGGCACGTCGGAGTGCCGGTCCGGGAGCTGCCAGGGCAGATGACCCACGAGCCGCGCCTCCTGCCAAATCTCGACGCCGGCGTGTCCATCCATCAGGCCCGTGGCCTGTGCAAGCGCGGCATCGTCGTCGGGGCACTCGGCTTCCTGCACAGAGATAATGTGCCGCTCGGTGTTCAGAAGGTAAATGCGATAGTGTGGCATTTCGCAGAAAAGCCCTCGAAATGGGCGCAGCAGCACTGCACTATTCCGCGCGCTGATGTCGCTGGCCGCCTACTTGGGTCGCGAATTCGCGAGCGCAAGGCGCTCGGGGCGAGATTTTCCGCGGTGGCACTATCGCCCGTGTAGAGCGTTCGCAGTCGCGTGAGCCGTGAGACGGAACTTGGTCGCGCTCGTATCCTGCAGCGTCTGTTGATAAGGGACGCGCGCTTTTTCTGCTCGACCAGCGCCCCGGGAACCTGCACTCGGCGGAAGCACCCCACCAGCTTGCGTCGGGGACGGCGGCCTATTTGGAGGAGGAGGGGGTTGCGAGAGCAACCGGCAGGCCAGGAATGCCGGTCCGTTTTCCGAATGTGCCGCTCACGTGATCGCCGCGACCGACCGTGATCCCTACTTCCGGGAATGGGAGCCAACCTCGATGCGGCGCTCCAGCAGCAATTCGCCACCCTTTCTGAGCAGGGCAGCTCGACCATAGCGCAAGGCAGCGGCCACGATGTGCAGCCAGACCGTCCGCAGACCGTGGTCGAGACCGTCAGGCGAACGGCGGCCGCCGTTCAGGCGAAGTGATAGCTGAAAATATGCGCCCTACGTGAAAACCGCAGGCAGTCACGCTCTTGTATCATAGCGCCACCGCGAAGGAACAGTGCCCATCCTAATCGGCCGTGGCGCGCCATTGCAAACCACCGATGTTTCAAGATGACGTCGCTAAAATCAGCTGGAAGGTGGGCCGCAACCGGCGGGTCAAGCGAGATCGGCGAGCATTCTCGGCGTAGGGGAACGCAGAAGCTGTTTGCGCATCTGCCACTGGTCGCTAGCGTCGATCCCTGGAGAAAACTGCGCCACTCCTCCGACGAGGAACGCCACCGGCACACCATCGTGAAACAGCAATCGGTTTCCGGTCAGCGCCGCGATCCTCGGTCCCGGCGTAAGAATGCCGGCAAGGTTCAGCGGATCGGCAGCCGACAACGAAACCCACTCGCCGTGCTTTTGCTGACGCCTCATGTCGCGCAGCTTGCCGATCGCTTCAGGCAGCGCGAATTGCTCGCCGGAGGATCCGGCGACGAAGCGTCCGCCGCGGACGTCTCCGCGCGCTTCCATGCGGCGATACACGCGCAGCAAGTCCCGCCAGGGCGGTAGCCAGGCGGCCTCGCGGGCCAGCAGGCGCCAGAACACGATGCCGTAGCGACGCAGCAAGGCGCGGGCGACATGCTCTGTTGCCGCCTGTCGCATTTGCGCTTGCCCCTCGCCGGCTTCCGGCACGGCGCGACGGGCCAGGGCCCAGCGGCCGGCGTCATCCATGTCGAAGCGCAGAACGCGCCGCCGTCGTGGCGCGCCGGCCAACGGCTTGCGCCGATCGGCGGGCACCAACAAGGCGCGCAATCCGCCGAAACTGTCCGAGGTCACCAGCCCGAGTGCAACGAGTTCGCCGAGCGCGTCTTCCACCTGCGGGCGCAACAGCCCGGTTGCTGCAGCCAGCTCATCGAAGAACGAAGCGCCGTGCGCGCGCAGGCAGTTCGCGACCGCCAGCGCCCGGGGGCTTGGCTCCGAGCCGCTTTCCGCCTGCACCGGGAGCGAGGTCCAGACGGGCAGGTTCCGCCGCGTCAGCAGCGCAATCGGTGTCGTGCGCACCGGGCCGGCGAGACGCTCACACCCGCTGCCGGAACCGGGTGCCGGGCTCAGCCGTGCCCAGGCTATGCGTCCCGCCAGGCATTGATCGTCCAGCCATGCCGGTTCGTAGCCGGTGATACGTGACGGCAGGAGTTCCGTTTCCCAGGCACCGGCCGGCGCTTCGAACCCTTCGAGCGAACTGATGACCGCGGTGACAGCGTCCGGTCCTTCCTGGCGAGTCTCGTCGGTCACGTGGTGCCAGGCGAACAGGAACCGGAGGAAGTCACGCGCCGCGACCGGCTCGATCTCCGCGCGCAGGCGGCGGATCGTGTAGTGGTGGATGCGGGCAAGCAGCCGCCGGTCACACCATTCGTCCTGGTTGGTGCCGGGCGTGAAGCGTCCACGCAGCGCAAACCCTTCGACCTCGAGTGCGGTCAGCGCGGCGGCGATCTCGTCCGGTTCCAATCCGAGCGGCGCCGCAAGGGCTGTTTGGGTGACCGGCCCCAATCCCTCCAACCGGCCGCGCAGAATTTCAGCCAATGCTTCGTCCGGCGACGGGCGCCGTGCGTGCTGGTTCGGGGGCGCAATGTCAGGCGTGCGCCGCGCCTGGGGCCACAGGGCCTGGAAATGCGTCAGCCGCTCAGCCGCGACCCACAGCGCGGCGTGGGGCGTATCAAGCCGCGTGACCCGGTTTTCGCGCGCCAACGCTGCGAGCCAGCCGTCCCATTCGGGAACGGCTTGTGCCTCCTGCGCGCTCAGGCAGCCAAGCCATAACAAGGCGTCATGCAGCTCTTCAGCGTTGGCGGGGTCCGGCCAGGCTTCGTTGCGTACGCGTGCAATCGCGTCAGCATCGAGCCGGCCCAGCTCTCCCGCGGTCTCCGGAGCCAGCCAGCGCCGCGCCATAACCGCCTGCGTGCGACGCTCTTCCAGCGGGGCGTCATCGAGGAACGCGTAGGGCCGGGCGGACAGCACCTCGAGCGCCAGCGGCGAGGGTTGCGTCAGGTCGCAAGCCACCACTCGGATGTCGCCGGCCTCCAGCCGCGCCAAGAGTTGTTCCAGCCCGGTGATGTCCATTGCCTCATGCAGACAATCGGTGATGACCTGGGCGGTCAGCGGATGGTCCGGTATCTCGCGCTCACCGACTAGGTTCTCGGCGCAGGCGACCTGATCGGGAAAAACGGCGGCCAGCAGGTCTTCCGCTTCCATGCGCACGAGCTGCGGAGCGACCTTCTTGCCGCCGCGAAAACGCGGCAGCGCCAGCGCAACCCCGGCCACCCAGCGCCAGCGCGTTGTGAACATCGGCGCATCGAGCAAGGCTTGGATCAGCACTGACCGAACGGTTTTGGCGTTCAGATAGCGCGCGACCTCCGCAAGTTCGAAACTGTGGCTGGTTGTGAGCGACAGGACGATGTTGTCTTCGGTCGCGGCCGCCTGCAGCTCGAAATTGAACTTGCGGCAGAAGCGTTTGCGCAGAGCCAGTCCCCAGGCGCGATTGAGGCGGCTGCCAAATGGTGCATGCACGACCAATTGCATTCCGCCGGCTTCATCGAAGAAACGCTCCAGCACGAGCGTGTCCTGCGTCGGCAAGCAGCCCAGCGCCGCATGCGCGGTGCCGAGGAATTCAACAAGCTGTTCGGCCGCCGGCGCCGCGAGCCCGAGTTCGTCTGTCAGCCAACGGCGTGCGGCGGCTCCGGCAGGATCCGTTCGCAGTCGTGTGGCGATCGACGTGCGGAGGCGTGACACCGAAAGCGACAGCTCGTCACTGCGCCCGGGCGCCTCACCGAGCCAGAAGGGGATCGTCGGCGGCTGGCCATGTGCGTCCTCAACCCGCACAATGCCGCGTTCGACACGCCTGATACGATAGGCACTGTTGCCGAGCTGGAACACGTCGCCCGCCAGGCTCTCGACGGCGAAATCCTCGTTGACGCTGCCGATCGTCTGATTCTCGGGTTCCAGCACCACCTGATAATCGGCGGTGTCCGGTATGGTGCCCCCGGATGTGAGTGCGGTCAGACGCGCGCCGCGACGCGCACGCAGCATATGATTGATCGCATCGTAGTGGATCAGGGCGCCGCGCCGTCCGCGCCTGGTGCTGAAGCCGTCGGCCAGCATGTGCAGGACAGCCTTGAAATCCTCCGGTGCCAGGTCGCGATACGGCCAGGCACGACGCATCCGGTCGTACAGCGCTGTCTCCGGCCAATCCTGCGCCGCCACTTCTGCCACGATGTGTTGCGCGAGTGCGTCGAGCGGCTTGCCGGGAATGTTGAGACGGTCCAGCTCACCCAATCGAACGCTGTCGAGCAGCGCCGCACATTCCACGAGATCGTCACGCGACAGCGGGAACAGGCGCCCCTTCGGCATGCCGCCGACTGCATGGCCCGAACGGCCGACGCGTTGCAGGAAACTGGCAATCGAGCGCGGCGAGCCGAGCTGACAGACCAGGTCCACTTCGCCGATATCGATGCCGAGTTCGAGCGATGCCGTCGCGACCAGTGCTCTCAACTGCCCATTTTTGAGCCGCTGCTCCGCCCCCAGCCGCTGTTCTTTGGCCAAGCTGCCGTGATGGGCAGTGACCGCTGTTTCCCCGAGGCGTTCGGATAACTGGCGCGCCACGCGCTCCGCCATGCGCCGTGTGTTGACAAACACGAGGGTGGTGCGATGTGCCTCGATCAGTTGTGCAAGACGGTCGTAAACCTGTGTCCACACCTCGGCCGACATCACCGCCTCGAGCGGCGAGGCAGGCAGTTCAAGTGCAAGATCGCGCGGTCGTTGGTGGCCGGTGTCGATAATGGCCGGCTCAGCCGTCGGCCGCCCATCAGGGGCTGCGCCAACCAACAGATGCGCAATCGCTTCGATCGGGTTCTGCGTGGCCGACAATCCGATCCGTAGCAGCTTGTCGCCGCACAATGCAGCCAGGCGCTCGAGCGACAGAGAGAGATGGGCGCCCCGCTTGTTCGGCGCCATGGCGTGGATTTCGTCGATAATCACTGTCCGGGTCGTCGCCAGCATGGTGCGTCCGGACGCGGAGCCAAGCAGGATGTAGAGCGATTCCGGCGTGGTGACGACGATGTGCGGTGGACGGCGACGCATACGGTCCCGCTCGGCGGGTGGGGTGTCGCCGGTACGCACCCAGGTGCGGATCTCGACATCAGGCAGGCCTTGTTCGCGCAAGGCGGCACGGATGCCTTGCAGGGGCATTTCCAGGTTGCGCTGGATGTCGTTGGAGAGGGCCTTGAGAGGCGAGACATAGACGACCTGCGTCTGGTCGCCGAGTTGCCCGGCAAGACCCTGGCGCAGCAGCGCATCTATGGCGGCCAGGAAGGCCGCGAGCGTCTTGCCGGACCCCGTAGGGGCAGCGATCAGGGTGTGCCGGACAGCCAGGATGGCTGGCCAGGCTTGCGCCTGCGCCGGTGTTGCCGTCCCGAACCGGGCGGCGAACCATGCGGCGACCGCTGGATGAAAAAGGGCTACCGGGTTCATGCAAGGCTCTGAACGGGGATTTGCTATTTGACCTCGGAAATCAGACTATCGCCCACCATCACTTCCGGTAACCCCTTCGTAAACTCCAGAACGTTGTTCCTTACCCAATCCGCTGCCGTTTCATTCGAGGCAAGCGCTTCATCTGCGCTGTTGAACATACTGATCGCGATGATCACATCAGAGCCGCCGTCCAGCAGATAATAACCCTGAAACCCGGGCATCTCGCGCATGAGCGGCAAAAAGCCCTCCTGCACGCGGCGAGCAAATTCCGCAGTTCGAACCTCGCCGTAGTTGGTATTTTCTGATGCTAGTGAACATGTCGTAACGGTTTTGCTCCAGCCGCCCGTGCCTATGCCCCATTGGGGGTCAAACGCCAAGAACATCGCGCACCTTACCGCGGAAAACCAGGCGCGGATAGCCATCATAGAGGAACCGGGGTGCGTTCGGGCGTTCAAGGGAGGGTATGCTTGGTCACGGCTATAATGGAAGGAAGCGGCATGCGCGCTGTCTGGTACAACCGCCAGGGATTAGCCGACGAGGCCCTGGTCTGCGGCGAACTGCCGACCCCGACGCCGGGGCCCGGCGAGGTCCTGGTGCGACTCGAAGCGTCCGGGGTGAACCCGTCGGACACCTATCGTCGCGGCGGGGCGACGCCGCCGCCGGAGTATCCGCGTGTCGTGCCAAACAGCGATGGCGCCGGGGTGGTGGAGCAGGTCGGTCCCGGTGTCGCCACAAGTCGGATCGGCACCCGGGTCTGGCTTTACAACGGCCAGCGTAACGGCCGCTGGATGGGAACCGCGGCCGAATACATCGCCTTGGCCGAGGAGCTGGTCACCGAGTTGCCGGAGCACGTGCCCTTCGCCGAGGGGGCGACGCTCGGCATTCCCGCCATGACGGCGCATCGCTGTGTTTTCCTCGCGGCACCGGTGCAGGGCCGGTACGTGCTGGTGACCGGCGGAGCGGGCGCGGTGGGGCACTATGCGGTCCAGCTCGCCGCCTGGGCCGGGGCGACGGTGATCGCGACGGTCAGCTCGGCCGAGAAGGCGGCGCGGGCGCTCGCCGGCGGAGCGGCGCATGCGGTCGATTATCGGAAGGAGGACGTGGCAGAGCGGGTGCGCGAACTCACAGATGGGCAGGGTGTCCATCACGTTGTGGACGTTGATTTCGGGGGCAACTTGTCGGCGACGATTGCCTGCGTGCGCGCTGGCGGCAGCATCGCGGTCTATGCGAGCAACGGCGACCGCACGCCGCGATTGCCGGTGCGCGAGCTGATGGCGCGGAATATCTCGGTGCATTTCATGGTGCTGCCGACTTCACCGCCCGAGGCGCGGCTCCGTGCGCAGGCGGACATCGCGCGTTGGACTGCAAGCGGGCAGCGGATGCTGACCGTAGCGGCGCGGTTTCCGCTGTACGAGACGGCGGCGGCGCACAGGACGGTGGAGGCGGGCGGCAAGATCGGCACTGTAGTGGTCGAGCCGCAGCGCTGAGGCGCCGCCCTGATCGGGACGGCTCGGATCATTGCGGAAGAGCAGTATAATGGCCGCTTCCGTCGGCCGGAAACGAGGAGCCTGTGGACTGAACTGCGTTCCCGGACGCGCCGCACACCGTCAATGCCAGGCGGGGAGCCAATCACAACCGCGCCGCAACCTCTGTGAGAAAGTCATTCTCGACCTTATAGTGAGGGCCGACAGGTTACCAATGTGCGCTGAAGGCCTATCATAACGGGTTGAGTGTCTGACTCACGCGATGTGAACCGCCAATCACCGATCTCGACCAACCCTTCCTGAAATAGCGAACGGTTCAGGACAACCAAGTCATAGATGCTATTGACTTGAACGGTTGTCCGGTCAGCCCAGCTCTGGCGTAGAGTACAATGTTTTGCCGCCGACCTTGATCTCGACCTCGACAAGATAGTTGCCCATGCCGGTAGGGTTTATCCGGATGCCGAGGCCGGCGGCATCGGGGGCGGCAATCTCACCGTTGCGGTCGCGTTGCAGCGGCGTCGCTACGAAATCCACCGACAGTGATTTAGGCTGAAATGGAAACTCGCAGATCCGGTGACCCGCCAGGCCCGCGAAGGGCTGCAGCGATGCGCTGAGAGCGAGGTGCGAGGTGAAGGTGTGATTGACGAAGGTCACGCCCTTACTGACGGCGTAGCCGGCGACCCGCTTGGCCGAGCCGATACCGCCGATGCGGCCGGTATCGATCTGGATAAAGCCGACGCCACCGTAGTCGATCAGGTGTTGCGCCATAGCGAAATTATGCGCGCCTTCCCCGCCGGCGAGTTTGACAGTAGGGCTGCGGCGCGACAGGGCGCCGTAAGCCGCCAGCGCGCTGGTATGGAACGGCTCCTCCAGCCAGGTGGCATGGCTGGCTTCCAGTGCAGGGATACGAGCGGCGGCGGCGGCGACGTCTTCGCCCCAAATCTGACCGACATCGACGAGCAGGATGCCGTCGGGGCCGAGCCCCTCTCGGGCGGCGGCGAAATGATCGGCGTCGTCACCGACGCTGCCTCGGCCAATCGGCCCCCAGCCGAACTTGGCGGCGGAATATCCGGCGGCGCGTGCAGCGAGCCCCTGCCGCAGCGTCGCTTGCGGTGTGTCGCCGAACAGCATAGAGGCATAGGGGCGTTTCGGATGCGAGGTGCGGTAGCCGAGCAAGCGCCAGACCGGTTCGTTGCGAGCGTGACCGAGCAGGTCCCAGAGCGCCATTTCGACACCGGACAATGTGTGGGCGGCCTGCAGCAGATCCATGCTGTCGTACTCGACCGTCGCTGCGATGCGCCGGATGTCGTCTGGGCCGTCGATGGTCTCACCGAGCACGGAGGACCCCACCGGGCGGCAGACGCCGTGCGACATCGGACAGACAAAGGCTGCGATGGAGGGCAGCGGCGCCGCCTCGCATTCGCCCCAGCCAACGTGTCCGCCGGCAGCGATGCGGACCAGCAACGCGTCCTGGCTACCGTCCGCTTCCGTCGTGATGTCGGGCATCGCTAGGTAGAAAAGATCGACGGCTTCTATCTTCATGGCGAAGGATCCTTACGGAAGTGGCGTGTGTGTACACGCGTCCCGCATTCTACCCTGAATGACAACGTCCTGTCGTTGACAGCGGCCCCGGCCTGTATAGCTTGGCAACATCTTCGATGGGGGCTTTTCATGTGCGGGATCGTTGGGCTGTTCGCCAAGGATCGGGGGATCAAAGCTGACCTGGGCGCGCATCTCGCCGTAATGTTGGAAGCGATGGCGGATCGCGGGCCGGACAGCGCCGGCTTCGCGGTCTATACATCCGGCCGGGCGGATGTGACCAAGCTGACGCTTCGCCCCCCACCTGGGACCGACCCCGAGGCGTTGCTGGCACAGCTTGGTATCGCCGATAGCACCATTGCCGTCCGCGGCACGCATGTGGTGCTGAGCGTTCCGCGTGAGGCCGAAGAAGGGGCACGATCTGCACTGACGTGCGTTTCCCCGGACACCATGTTGGTCGGTGCCGGGGAACGAATGGAGCTCTACAAGGAGGTTGGGCGGCCAGCCGATGTGGCTCGCCGCTTCGAACTCGCCAGCATATGCGGCACACACGGTGTCGGGCATACACGCATGGCGACCGAGTTGGCTGTTAGCACCGACGGCGCCCACCCGTTCTCGACCGGACCCGACCAATGTCTGGTACACAATGGCTCGCTCTCCAACCATAACGCGAAGCGGCGCGAGCTCCAGCAACGTGGCTTCGCCTTCAAAACTGAGAATGACACTGAAGTAGCTGCGGTGTGGCTCTCTGCTCGGATGCAGGATGGCCGGCCGCTCGATGCGGCGTTGCGCTCCGCGCTCGATGAGTTGGACGGTTTCTATACCTTCGTGGTGGCAACAAAGGACGGGTTCGCGGTGCTGCGCGATCCGATCGCCTGTAAGCCCGCAGTGATGGCCGAGACCGAGCGCTACGTCGCGTTCGGCACCGAATATCGTGCGCTTGCCGAGTTGCCGGGCATCAACTCGGCCCGGGTGTGGGAACCTGAGCCGGCCATCGTCTATGCTTGGAAGCTCGCGTCTTGAGTATGGCGGCCGTGAAGATGGAACCGGCCGAATTTGACCTGGCGCGACATAGCGTGCGCGACCTGAACGCGGCGTTGCATCAGCTTCCGTCTGATACCAACCGTTCGCACTGGCGGGTCCTGAACCCCGGCGGACGACACGCGCTCGCGGTGGGGCTTACGGTCCCGATCATGGTCGAAATCGACGGTCATGTGGGTTACTACTGCGCCGGGATGAACCAGCGCGCGAGCGTCATTGTGCACGGCAACGCGGCGACCGGCGTTGCGGAGAACATGATGTCGGGCTTCGTCCATGTCCGTGGGGACGCGAGCCAGTCGGCCGGGGCATCTGCGCACGGCGGGATGTTGCTGATCGAGGGCGATGCGGCGGCACGTTGCGCCATCTCGCTGAAAGGCGCGGACATTGTTGTTAAGGGCTCAGTGGGTCATCTCTCAGCTTTCATGGCTCAGGCCGGCACGCTGGTGGTGCTGGGTGATGCCGGCGAAAGCCTGGGTGATTTAATCTACGAGGCGCATCTTTATGTCCGGGGTCGCGTCGCCAGCCTCGGCGCCGATTGCGTTGAGAAGGCGATCTACAACCATCATCGTGCGGAACTATACGCTAAGCTGGAAACGGCGGGACTGGCCGGCGAGGTCGATGTGGGGCAATTTCGGCGCTACGGCTCGGCGCGCCGCCTGTATAATTTCCACGTCGATAATGCGGCAGCCTACTGATGGAAGCGAACCCGCCCACGCCGCCACGCTTCTCCGCGACATTCGATATGCATACTTTGGCCGAGATCCGCCGTGCCGCAGCCACCGGCATCTACGACATTCGCGGCGGAGGAGCCAAACGCAAGCTGCCGCATTTTGACGATCTGCTGTTCCTCGGCGCGTCGATCAGCCGCTATCCGTTGGAGGGATATCGCGAACGCTGCGAGACTGGGGTTACACTCGGCACGCGTTTTGCCAAACGGCCGGTTGAGTTGAAGATTCCGGTGACGATGGCAGGGATGAGTTTCGGAGCATTGTCCGCACCGGCAAAAGAGGCGCTGGGGCGCGGCGCGACCCTTGCCGGTACGACCACCACGACCGGCGACGGAGGCATGACGGAAGAGGAACGCGAACACTCCGCGAAGCTCGTATATCAGGTGCTGCCCTCGCGTTACGGAATGGATCCCGACCACCTGCGCCGTGCCGACGCTATCGAGGTGGTCATCGGACAGGGCGCAAAACCGGGCGGCGGCGGCATGTTGCTGGGACAAAAGATCTCGGCCCGCGTTGCTTCCATGCGAAATCTGCCGGAAGGCATCGACCAGCGTTCTGCCTGTCGGCATCCCGACTGGACGGGCCCGGACGATCTGCAAATCAAGCTGGAGGAGCTTCGCGAAATCACCGACTGGGAGAAGCCGATCTATGTAAAGGTCGGCGCCTCTCGCCCGTATTACGACACGGCGCTAGCGGTAAAGGCGGGAGCCGACGTCGTGGTGATTGACGGAATGCAGGGGGGCACCGCGGCGACGCAGGAGGTGTTTATCGAGCATGTCGGCATCCCTATCCTGGCAGCGATCCGCCCGGCAGTGACTGCATTGCAAGAGCTCGGGATGCACCGAAGGGTGCAATTGATCGTTTCTGGCGGTATTCGCAGCGGTGCCGATGTGGCCAAGGCGCTGGCACTCGGCGCGGATGCCGTTTCGATCGGCACGGCCGCACTGGTGGCGCTCGGCGATAACGACCCGGTGCACGAGGCCGAATACGCCAGGCTGGGAACCGTGTCGGGGGCCTATGACGACTGGCAGGAAGGGCGCGACCCGGCGGGCATAACCACGCAAGACCCGGAGCTGGCGGCACGGCTCGATCCAGTGCTGGGCGGACGCCGGCTGGCCAATTTTCTTGCCGTGATGACACTCGAGGCGCAGGCGATCGCGCGCGCTTGCGGCAAGAGCCACCTGCGCAATCTCGAACCAGAGGACCTCGTGGCACTGACGATCGAGGCTGCGGCAATGGCGCGCGTGCCGCTCGCCGGTACGGACTGGATTCCGGGACGGCATGGTGCGTGAGCGCGGCGGGGGAGCGAATGGCAATCGATCTGGCCACGGCGGCGCGGGAGCGTGGCATTCGGTATTTTCTGATATCGTTCACTGATCTGTTCGGCACGCAGCGCGCCAAGCTCGTGCCGGCCGCGGCGATTGGTGAGATGGCACGTGCCGGGGCCGGGTTCGCCGGCTTCGCCACCTGGCTGGACATGACCCCCGCTGATCCGGACATGCTGGCGATCCCGGATCCCGACAGCCTGATGCAACTGCCCTGGAAACCGGAGGTGGGCTGGTTGGCGGCCGATCTTGTCATGGCAGGCAAGCCGGTGGAACAGGCGCCGCGGTTCGTGCTCAAGCGTGTGGCGGAGGCAGCGGCGGGGCAAGGCTGGCAGATGCGGTCCGGCGTGGAGTGCGAGTTTTTTCTGATCACACCCGACGGCAACTCAATCGCCGATACCGCGGACCGACAGAAGAAGCCCTGCTACGACCAGTCCGCGCTGATGCGTCGCTACGACATCATCACCGAGGTCTGTGATGGCATGCAGACGCTGGGTTGGGAGCCGTACCAGAACGACCACGAGGATGCGAACGGCCAGTTTGAAATGAACTGGAGTTACGCACCCGCCCTCGTCACCGCGGATCGTCACGTGTTTTTCAAATACATGGTGAAGGCGATCGCCGAAAAACACGGCCTGCGCGCGACCTTCATGCCGAAGCCGTTCCCTGACCTTACAGGCTCCGGCTGCCATGTGCACGTGTCGTTGTGGCAGGACGAGCGCAACCAGTTCGCCGATCCTGGCGGCGCCCTGGGCCTGTCGCAGCTTGCGTATCACTTCATTGGGGGTGTGATGACGCATGCGGAGGCGCTGTGCGCGCTGACCAATCCGACAATCAACAGTTATAAGCGTATCAACGCGACGGTAACGGCCTCCGGTGCCACTTGGGCACCGAATACGGTGACCTATGCAGGCAACAACCGCACACACATGATTCGAATACCCGACCCTGGGCGCTTCGAGCTGCGCCTGGCCGACGGGGCGGCGAACCCCTATCTGCTGCAAGCGGGGGTACTTGCTGCGGGGATGGAAGGCATCGCGCTCAGGCGCGATCCGGGACCGCGGCTCGACATCAATATGTACACGCACGGACATACGATTACCGATGCGCGCCTGCTTCCGCTCAATCTGCTGGACGCGCTGCGCGCGTTCGAGGCTTCGGGAGTTCTGCGGGAGGCGCTAGGGGAACCATTTGCTCGAGCTTATATGGCGCTGAAGATGCGTCAGTGGCAGGACTACACCCAGCAACTGACGACGTGGGAGCGCGAGACGACGCTGGATTGTTGATGACCGGTGCGGCGCCGCGAACCGTCCGGCCGACAAGAGCGACTTCATGAACGCGCTGCTGTTGATCGTGTCGGCCGTAGCCGCGTGTTGCGCGGTTGTCGCGATCTTGGGATGGCTGCGGGCCGAGCGGCTGGGCCGCGAGATGGACCGGCTGGCGCGTCTCGCCGCCCAGCAGAGCGCCGATCTCGACCGCCTACGCCATGCCGATGAGGCGTTGATGCAGCGGTTTCCCGAGCCGCTGCTGATACTCGACGGCGAACGCACCGTGCTCCGGGCCAATGCGGCTTCCGCTGCGGCCTTCGGGCCGGAGCTGCGGGCCGTGCTGCGGCATCCGGGATTGCGTGGGGCGATCGACGGGGCTTTCGCGTCGGGCACGCCGCAACGCGCCGATCTGTCGTTGCCGGCCCCGGTGCCGCGCGACCTGCAAGCCACTGTCGCGCCGCTAAATCTGCCGCAGGCCAAAGCGGGGCAGGTGCTGGTGCTGTTGTCGGACCGGACCCGAGAGCGCGTGGTGGAGCGGATGCGTGCCGATTTTGTCGCCAATGCCAGCCACGAGCTGCGCACGCCACTGGCATCGCTGATCGGCTTCATCGAAACGCTGCGCGGCCCAGCCGCGGATGATCCGCCGGCGCAACGCCGCTTTCTCGATATCATGGCAGAGCAGGCGGCGCGGATGAACCGGCTGATCGACGATTTGCTGAGCCTCTCGCGCGTGGAGCTGACGGAACATCAGCCCCCCCAGACGCGCGTGGACCTTGCCGCCCTGCTATCCCGTCTGGTCGCCGGGTTCGAGCCTCGACTGAGCGCCGCAGCGGTCAAACTCGACCTGCGGCTCGCGCCCGGCACGCCGCCGGTGATCGGGGATGCCGACCAGCTTACGCAGGTGGCGCAGAACCTGTTGGACAATGCGGTGAAATACGGCCGGGACGGTGGAGTGATCCGGCTGGAGCTGGTGGCGGCGGAGCCGGGCGGCCGCTGGCCGGCGCGGCCGGGGCTGGTGCTGGCCGTGGCTGATCGCGGCCCGGGGATCCCGCGACAGCACCTGCCGCGACTTACCGAGCGGTTCTACCGGGTGGACAAGGGCCGCTCTCGCTCGGTGGGCGGGACGGGGCTCGGACTGGCGATCGTCAAGCACATCCTGAACCGCCATCGCGGCCAGCTCGCGATCGACAGCGAGGAAGGGGTGGGAACCACGATCAGCGTCTGGCTGCCGCAGGCGCCGGTGATCGAAAAGGCAATTTAGGCGAACCAGGTCCGGAGGGCGGAATTGGTCCTCAGGCGATGGTCAGACCGCCATCCACCACGATGTTCTGCCCGGTAATAAATCCGCCCGCGTCGGAGGCAAGCAACAACACCACGGCCGCGACCTCTTCCGGCTTGCCGGTGCGTCCGATCGGATGCATGGCCCGGCGCTTGGCAAGCATCTGCTCCGGGTCTGCTTCGCGCCTAAGGGTTGCAAAGAACAACTCCGTCTCGATCACGCCGGGGCTGATGGCATTCACGCGCACTTTGTGGGGGGCGAAGTCAAGCGCCATCGACCGCACCATGCCGATGATTCCGGCCTTCGCGGCGCTATAGGAGACCCGTTCGGCAACGCCGATCACGCCGTAAACGGAGGACATCGCTATCACGGAGCCCCGCCCAGAGGCTGCCAGATGCGATGCCGCATGATGCGCGGAAAGGTAGAGCGGGTTGATATTGGCGGCGATGACCCGATCGAATCCAGTGGGCGTGACGGTGAAGACGGATTGCACGTCGGAGGTTCCGGCGGAAACGACCAGGATGTCGAGGCCGCCCAGAAAATCCGTTGCTGCTGAGACAATCCGGCTGACATCGTCCGGCTTGGTCGCGTCTCCCGCCGCCCACCCGACTAGGCCCGGATGCTGTAATTCCGAAGCTGCTCGTGCCAGTCGTCCCGGACTGCGGCTGCTGATGAAAAGCGATGCTCCAGCTTGCAACAAGGCGGCGGCGGAGGCGAACCCGATTCCGGAGCTTCCGCCGATGACCAGAGCGCGGCGGCCGTCACAGCGAAACAAATCCGCACCGGTTACGGCTGGCCGCATCACAGGCTGCTTCGGCCCGCGGTGATGCAGCCGAGCGAGGCTGCCTCGATCGCCGGCCAATCGATGCCGATGCCGAGCCCCGGACCGCGCGGTGCCTGTACAAATCCCTCCTGGTCTGTGCGGATCACGTCCAGAGCGCCGTACTCGAACACCTCATAAGGGGTCGGCTGCTCGAAGAAGCTGCAATTGGGCATGGCGAGCATAAGCTGCAGGTTGGCGGCCTGAGTGAGCGTGTAGCCCCAGCATTGCAGTTCCACCATGCGTCCCTGCGTTGCCGCCAGGCCCATCACTTTCAATGCCGGCGTAAATCCGCCGCATGTGGTCACGTCGATGCGCAAGCTGTCCCAGCATCCCGCGTTCAGCGCGAAACCGACGAGGCGATGATCGATGATGGAGTTTCCTGCGGGGACGATTGGAACTTGCAGCGTCGATGTCAGGTTGCGGTAGCCGTCCAGATCGTAGTCGTCCAGCGGTGCTTCAAACCACTTGTAACCGAGTTCCCCGAGCGCGCGCCCGACGTGGAGGGCACTCTCCTGATCGTAGCGCTGTTCGACATCGAGCATCAGCGCGAGGCCGTCCGCAGCGCCACTCTGCGCCACGCGGTGCACCATTTCCAGATCGCGGGCGGGCTCGCACCAGCAATGGAACTTGACCGCCTTGAATCCTTCCGAACGGAAGCGTTCTACGGCTTCCACATAGGCCTGCGCGGTTTCATAGAGCGGGGTGCTGGCATAGGCCAGGATGCGGTCGCGCGCGCCCCCGAGCATCTGCCATAGCGGCAAGTCCGCCGCCTTGGCCGCCAGATCCCAGAGCGCCACGTCGACGATCGACTGCGCCTGCGAGGCGCGCACAAGGGTTTTCGACACCATCTGGTGCCAGATCGCTTCGCGATGCAGCGGCGACTTGCCGATCAGCGCGGGGATCATGCCGCGCAGCGTCTCCGCGACAGAGCTTTCATATCCGTAATCGGAGTAGTTGGCGGCACCCGCCACGCCGACGAGGCCGCCGCGGGTGGAGATGCGCATCACCGTGCCGGTCATGTATTGCCCCGGCATGTCGAGGGCCCAGGACAGCCGGCTCGCGGGAGGGCCGACGGTAAACACGTCCACCCGGTCGATCTGCAAGTCCTTCATATGCCTCTCCCCCACCATCACATCATGCCTGATCATCCCAACCCAAATGACTGAGGAAATCCCGCGTCCTGGGGGATGCCGGGTTGTCGAACACCTGCCTGGGAGCGCCTTCCTCTACCACGCGGCCCTTATCGAACACGACCACCCAGTCGGCCACACGCCGGGCAAAGGTCATTTCGTGTGTCACGACCAGCATTGTCATTCCGTCGTCGGCCAGGCGCTTCATCACCGACAGCACTTCGCCGATGGTTTCCGGATCGAGCGCAGAGGTCGGCTCGTCGAACAGCATCATATCGGGCTCCATCGCCAGCGCCCGAGCGATGGCGACGCGCTGCTGCTGCCCGCCGGACAGTGCCGCGGGATGCGCCCGCGCCTTGTCGGCGAGTCCGACTTTCTCCAACAGGTGGAGAGCGCGTTTTTCCGCCGTCCTCGTCTTCATTCCCAGTACGGTTACCGGTCCGATCGTCACGTTGCGAAGCACCGAGAGGTGGGGGAACAGCTCGAAATTCTGAAACACCATTCCCATTCGGCGCCGCAGCTTGAAGGGGTTGGTCCGCGGGTCGGCCAAATCCGCTCCCTCGAAGATGACGTGCCCGCCATCGACCTTTTCCAGGGCGTTGCAGCATCGCAGGACGGTGCTCTTGCCGGAGCCGCTTGGGCCGATGAGGCAGACGACCTCGCCCCGTTGCACGCTGAAGCTGACGCCATCCAAGGCCGTGAGGGTGCCGTACCGTTTGATCACGTCGTGAACCGACAAGATCGGCGGTTGGCCGGCGCCGGCCCTTTCAGGTGCGACCTGTTCGGTCATGGCGTTCAAGAGCACCGGGGCGCCTGTGGTCATTCGCCGGTTGCCAGGCTGTGGTGCAGCCAGTCCGCCAGCTTCGCCTGGGGATACCCAAGCAGCCAGTAGAGCGCGGCCATCGCGGTCAGGACCTCCATTACGCGGTAGGTCTCGGTACGAATTTGCAGCGCCTCATATGACAGATCGGCGACCGCGATCGTCGAGACCAGGGATGTATCCTTGAAGAGCGCGACCCATGTTGTCGCCAGGGCCGGCAGCACGCGCCGGAACGCCTGCGGCAAGACCACCCACCACATCACCTGATGCGGACGCATTCCCAAGGCCAGGGCGGCGTTCCTCTGCCCCTGACGGATCGAGACAATCCCAGCGCGAAAGGTTTCCGAGTTGAACGAGGCAACATTGCACACAAGGCCGATCAGCGCCGTTGAGAGCGCCGAGAAGCCGATCCCGGTCAGGGCAGGGAGGACGTAGAAGGCCCAATAGACTTGGAGAAGGAGGGGGGTGGCACGGAATATCTCGACGAACGCCGTTACCGGGGCGCGGACGATGCGTAAGGGACTCATGCGAAGGAAAGCGAGAAGCAGTCCGAACGGCACCGCTAGCACCATTGTCGCGACAGTCAGGAACACTGTCGTCTCCAGCCCGCTGAGAAACTGGAACCGGTACTGCCACAGCACGCTCCAGTTCATGATGCACCCAGATGGGCGACACGGCGATAGATTCGGTCAACGCCACGAGCCAGCGGATAGCACATGACAAAGTAGATACCCATCGCCAGTGTGTAAACCTCGAAGCTGCGATAGGTGAGACCGCTGAGCACCTGACTCTGGTGGATGATTTCAGGGACCGCGATCACTGAAGCCAGGGCACTGTCCTTGATGGCGAATACCAGGACGGACCCTATCGGCGGCAACATCCTGATCACCGCCTGCGGCAGGATGATCGTGCGTATCGCACTGAACCTGCTCATGCCCAGCGCCAAGGCAGCTCGCATCTGTTCCTGGCGGACCGAGGTGAGGCCGCTGCGTATGGCTTCCGCCATATAGGCGCCGAGATGCGCGGACAAGCCGATCACTGCTGCCGTAAACGGCGGCAGCGTCCATCCGACGGTGAGGGGTAACGCGAAATAGGTCCAGATCAGGATTACCAGCAACGGGATTGCCCGCATGGTATCGACGTAGAGCGACAGCAACCCGCCGATCAGGCGGCCTCCGTAGGTGCGTGCCAACGCGACGGGCACAGCGACCAAGGTGCCGAACAGGATCGACAAGCCGGTGAGCGCAATCGTTATCAACCAAGCCTGCGCGAGAAACGGCCAGTAACGGAGGAGTGGTGCGAAGTCCATCAACGTTCAGGCGGCTCGGCGGGGCAGCCGGCACGGTGGCAGATATTCTATTATCCGATGCGACGGCTCCCAGCCGAACGCTCTACTCCTCGCCTTTCATGACCTTGATTTCGGTCGCCTGGAGTTCCGGCTCCATCTGCTTTGCGACCGCCTGCAACCAGTTCTCGTAAACCCGTTGATTCTTGTCGATCGCGAAGTCCCACCGGGGTCGCCATCTCGTTGCTGGCCAGGCATTTGTCGCCGGGGGGGATCGATTCCAGTTGCGGCAGCTTCTTTTCCAACTCGGGGAGGGCCGACTTGTCGATCGGCGCTACATCGGCGCGATGGGAGAGAATCTCATCGACTGGCGCATTGGCTCCGGAGCCCGGCACGCCGCGCAGTTTCGCTTCGGGCAGTCGTTTCGGCAACCAGCTTTCCGGCGGGGTACCAGTGAAGTAGGCGATGGTCATATTCGGATTATTCAGTTGATCAACCGTGGTGACACCCTTCAGCTTCGGATCGGATTTCTCTCCGAAAAAACATAATGCGGAATTCGAGTAGATAACATAATCCACCACCTTGTCGCGCTCCGGCGTCTCGGATAGCGGGGCGATGGTCATATCGACCTGTCCGGAGGCGATGATCGGAATTTTGGTTTCGTGGCTGACGGGCACGACTTTCAGCTTCACGCCCAGCAGCTTGGCGTATTCGTTCGCCAGCTCCCACGCGGGGCCGGTGAAGGGTTGCGCGTCATTTCCGGGATTTTCCCGCAGCCAAGGTGACTCACCAAGCGCGCCGACGAGCAGCACGCCACGCTTCTTTATCTGGTCGATCCGGGGGCTCTGCCCGGGAGCAGGTACAGGCGGCATCTGCGCGTAGGCTTGAGCAAGTCCCACCGTAAATAAGGCCGCCGCAAGGGCTATCATGTTTCGTTTGTTCATTTTTGGTTTCTCCCTTCTGCTGGACTTGTCAGCCGAGTCATCCTGTAAGGGCCGTGTTCTGTTCCCTGATAGATGCAGGGCTGATCAAGTCAGCCCCATTCACATGCCGTTCCGCCAACCCTGGCAAATCATCGAGCGACGCATTCAGCAGTGCCGCACGAAGCCGGATGTGCTGATTGAGCACGGCATGCGAATCTGGATAACGCGCATTGGACAGACCAAACGCGATCAGCACGTGCGGTGCGATGGCCTGCCACAGCGTGAGAAGAATAGGATTGCCGGTGAGGCGGCACATCGCATGATGAAATGCGAGATCCGCCCGGTTCAGAGCCAAGCGGTCGCTCGCCGCGACACAGCACCGCATCTCCGTCAGCACGTGATCGAGATCAGCCACACGCGAGGGGTCTGCCCGCAGCGCCCCAGCAGCTTGGCGAAAAATCAGTCCCTCGAGGGCGATTCGCACCTCGGCGGCCTGCGCCTGCTCGCGTTCGCCGAAAGCGCCGACACGGGTGCCGCGATAGGGCACGGTGGTCAGGATGCCCTGTGCCTCCAACCGGCGCATCGCCTCGCGCACTGGGACGCGACTCGTGCTGAGACGTTCGGCGAGCTCGGCTTCGACAATGCGTTGGCCGGGCTGCAGTTGCCCGGCAGCGATCATCACCACAATCGCTTCCGCGATCTGGTCGGGGAGAGGTCGCACTCCGGCGATCGCAAAATCGGATAAGGGCGCTCCAGGAGCGACCCGGGGACTATCCATAGGCATCAGTATTCTGTATACCAAAATGTCCGTCAAGCCCTCGGTGCGCCAGCTACACGCCCTGCTAGCGCGGCGCCGCGAGCAGCAACCGGTTCTGGTGTTCCAGCGCTGCAAACGTCTTCCGCCATTCACGCGCAAACAGGTCCCGGCTCGCGCCCCGCCCAACCAGCATCGCCTCGATCTCCACGAGAGAACGCGTCCCATCGATCTGATTGAGAATCGCCGCCGCCATCGACGGCACGGGCTGCGGCAGCCTCAGCCCGTCCAGCACCATGGTCAGCGTGCCATCGGGTTGGATGAATTTGGCGATATCCGCGCCGACGCCTTCGCGGGCCGTCGGCACAACGGCGGGATCGTCCGGATCGGCGCGCGCCGGCGCCTCGCCCGTCCGGACGCAATAGACGACATGCACGCTGTGATTGCCGGCCAGCGCCTCGGCCAAGGTGGCGCGGGCGAGTGGAGCGAGCGCCTCGATGCGGCTGCGCAGACGCGGGTCGGGCATCAGCAGCAGCGGGTCATAGCGCACGGGTTCGACCCAGCAGACCGGGTCCAGCCCAGCGTCTGCGAGCAGGGCCGCGAGTTCCGGGACGGTGAAGGCGCGATCGCGCGGATTGAGCAACAGGTCGAAGATTCCGGCATCCCCGCCGATGACGTGGTCCCGGATGAACTGGTTGAAGCGGAACCAGGCGGTGTCCGGCAGATGCCGCAACACTCGACGGGCCACGTCCAGACGCGCCGGGATCGGCTCCCCGGCGGGGGCCAGCAGGCGAAGCGCGTCCTGCACCATATAGACGCCGGTCCGGCCGTGCGGCGCATACACCATCAGCCCGATGCCGCCGCCCGGCTTCAGCACCGAGAGCAACGCGCGCAGCCCTTCCGCGGGATCCGGCAGGTGATGCAGCACGCCGCAGCAATCGACATAGTTGAACGGGCCGAGGCCGGAATCCGGCAGATCAAGCAACGAACCCTGCTCCCAGACGATGTTGGTGAGGCGCCGTGCAGCCGCGCGAGCCTGGGCGACGCGCATTGAGGCACTCGACCGGTCCAGCCATGTCACGTTGCCGGGCCGGCAGGAATTGGTGAGCTGCTGGGCCAGCATGATCGTGGCGTCGCCCGTACCCCCGCCGGCGATCAGGGCATTCAGCGGCAGGCTTGCCGGGCGGCGCGAACCGAACACCCAGTGGTCGATCTCGCGCAAATGGCCCGGGCTGCCGACCACGAGGCGTTTGGCTTCGTCCTTCGGGTCGCGCGGCGGATACGGCAGCGCTTCGTATTGCGCGGCGAGCAGTGCATCGGATGCGTCGGTCATGCGGCAGGCATAGACCGCCGGACACGATCGAGGCCAGGAGCCGGTCCGCTTGTTTGCAGCGATGCCCAGCCGTATGTCAGCCGCATGCATCCCGTGCCAGCCTGCCTCACAGCTCTCGCGCTGATCATCGCGATTCCGGCCGCGGCCGCGCCGAAACGCACCGCGCCGCCATCCGCCGCTGCCGCCGTAAGCGCCGCGCCCAAGGAAATCGGCCAGTTCAAGAACTGGATCGCGGCAACCCACCCGGAGAACGGGCAAACCACATGCTACGCGTTTACCCGTGCCGGCAACGAGAACCCGGCCACCGGCGCCGGCCCGGTGCTCAGCGTGACCGATCGTCCGAGCGGACGGGACGAGGTCGCGATCAGCGGCGGCCCCACCTATCCGAAGGACTCCACCGTCACGTTGCAGGTGGATCAGGCGGGGCTCGACTTCTACACCGCCGGGCGGGACGCCTTCGCGCGTGATAACAAGGCCGCGGTCGCCGCTTTCGAACGCGGCAGCACGGCGATTGCGCGGGTTCCGGCGGCGCATGGAACTCAAACGCTGACCTTCAATCTGGACGGGTTCAGCGCCGCGCATGATGCCATGAGCAAGGCCTGCCCCGGCAAGTGATGTCCGCCACCGTCGCCGAACTGACCGAGACCGAGCGGGAGCGCATCCTGGCGAAATCTGCGCTGTTCGATCCGCCGCCGGCGCGGCACGATGATGGCCGAGTCGAACTGGTGGGGCTTTCGCGTGCGGAACTCGCCGCCGCAATAGCGGAAATCGGCGAAGCGCCGTTCCGCGCCCGTCAGCTCTGGCATTGGATCTATCATCGCGGCGAGACCGATTTCGCCCGCATGTCGTCGATCGCACGCCCGCTGCAGCGCAAGCTTGCTGAGCATTTCATGGTCGGCCGGCCGGTGGTTGCCGCGGCGCAGACCAGCGCCGACGAGACTCGCAAATGGCTGTTCCGCTTCCGCGACGGGCAGGAGGCGGAGACTGTTTATATACCCGACCCGCAGGAGGACCGGGGCGCGGTGTGCCTTTCGTCCCAGGTGGGATGCACCTTATCCTGCCGGTTCTGCCACACCGGCACGCAGCGGCTGACGCGCAATCTGGGTGCGGCGGAAATCATCGGGCAGTTCATGGCGGCGCGCGACGCGATCGGCGAATGGCCGAGCCCGAAAGGCGAAACGCCTCGTTTGCTGTCCACCATCGTGCTGATGGGGATGGGCGAACCGCTGTATAACTTCGCGAATGTCGCCAGGGCGATGACGATCGCTATGGACGGCGAAGGGATTGCGCTGTCGCGGCGGCGGATCACGCTCTCCACCTCCGGCGTGGTGCCGATGATGGACCGGGCTGGGGCGGAACTTGGTGTTAATTTGGCCGTGTCGCTGCACGCGGCACGCGACGAGCTGCGGGATGAGCTGGTGCCGCTCAATCGCAAATATCCGATCGCCGAGCTGATCGCGGCGTGCCGGCGCTATCCGGGCGCGTCCAATGCTCGCCGGATCACCTTCGAGTATGTGATGTTGAAGGGGGTCAACGACAGTCAGGCGGATGCAAACGAGCTGGTACGGCTGATCGCCGGGATTCCGGCAAAAGTGAACCTAATCCCGTTCAACCCTTGGCCCGGCAGCCCCTATGAAACAAGCAGCGCGTCGGCGATCGACCGGTTCGCGCGAATCGTGATGGATGCGGGTTTTGCTTCGCCGGTACGGACACCGCGCGGACGCGACATCCTGGCGGCGTGCGGGCAATTGCGGACGGAGAGTCGGGGGCGCGCAGTCAACCTCTCCCGCATTGCGGGAGAGGTCGGTTAGCGAAGCGGACCGAGTGAGGGCCGCCCACCCATATCTTCAACTCCTGCCGCACTGTCTCGACTACCGCATCCCAATCGCTTGCCGCAGTCTGCCGGAACAGGCGCGCGGTGGGATACCACGGGGTGTTGGCGCGGCCTGTGAACCAGCGCCAATCAGCGTTCCGGCGCAGCATAATCCATGTTGGCCGGCCAAGGGCTCCGGCAAGATGCGCGACGGATGTATCGATTGCAACCACAAGATCCATGTGTGCGAGGAGCGCCGCCGTGTCGGTGAAATCTGCGAGCGCCGCGTCGTGCAGCACGACGCCCTCCGTCTGCGCCCAGCGCCGATCGGTCTCGGTGATCTCCTTCTGCACGGCGTGAAATTCGATGCCCTCGACGGCGAGCAGCGGGGCCAGCCTGTGGGTCGGGATCGAGCGCTCGGGAATGTGCTGCAAACCCCACCAACACACCCCCACGCGCGGCCGCGCCGCCGGCCCGAGACGCTGGCGCCAAAGGGCGATCCGATCGTCGGGCGCGCGCAAGTAGGGCACTTTAGCGGGGATGGACGCAGGCTCGGTTCCGAACGTCAGCGGCAGACTGAGCAGCGAAGCGGATAAGTCGTGCTCCGGCTCGGGCGCGGCATCATCGATCACTGCATCGATGCCGGGCGTGCTTTGCATCAGAACGGTCAGGTCGGCCGGCACCATCAAGGTAACGTGCGCCGCCTCGCGCGCCACCAATGCTGCATACCGTACGAACTGCAGCACGTCGCCGCGCCCCTGCTCGGCGCGCAGCAGCACGTGCCTGCCGGCGAACTCCCGCAGCGCCGGCACAGATGGCGGCGGTTTCCCGGCATCGGCGCCCGTGCGGAAACCATCAAGTTCCCAACGTCGCTCGTATTTCGGCAGTCCCTCGCGAAACCGGCCGAGCGTGAGCAGGATCAGCGACTCGTGCCACTCGCCTCGTGGATCGTCCGGGCGCAACGCGGAACGTGCACGGCTTACTGAAAGCGCCTCCTCGTAGCGCTCCAGCTCCATTAACTCGCTGGCAAGCGCGTCGTATGTCTCGACCAACTTGTCGGCCGGGGTGTCGATCGGGGAGGCCAGCACGGCGCGATGGCAGGCAACCGCCTCCTCCATCTGCCCAAGCCGGGCCTGTGCCAAGCCCATGTTGTAGAGCGCCGGCTGCATACCCGGGCGCAGCGCCAGGGCGCGGCGATAGGCGGCGATGGCTTCGTTATCGCGCTGCTGCGAGCGCAGTGCGCTGCCGAGATTGTTGAACGCATCGATGAACTGCGGCTCGAGCGCGATCACGCGCCGGAACCGCGCTTCGGCTTCGGCGTGTCGCTCCGCGGCCAGCAGGGCGTTGCCCAGATGGTAGTGGATCCGGGCATTGTCGGGCGCGAGAGAGACCGCTCGGGTCAGCCAGTCCAAGGCCTGGGGCGTGTCGCCGCGATCGTTGCAAATCACCCCGAGAAGATGCAACGCCTCGGCATCGATCTTGTCGCCGGCGATCAGCGCGCGGCACTGGCGCTCGGCATCGTCCAGACGTCCGGCGCGATAGTCGGCGCTTGCCGAGGCAATCGTCGGAAGGGGATACGGCCGGCCGGCGGGATCGATGCGAAACTGGTGCGTCAACCGGAGCAGCATGCTGTCAGGCGCGCTTGCCGCCCGGCTTGCCGCGCACCGGGATGCGGTGCTTGGGCGCGGCGGCGCGTTTCGGTTTCACCGGTACTTTGTGCCGCTGCTTGCCGGCCCGCAGCCCAGCGATTGTCGCTCGCGAGGTGATTTGCTCCGGATTCATGAGCAGCTCGATCACCGCCGGGCGCCCGCTTTCGACGGCACGGGCAAACGCCGGGGTGAACTCGGCGGTTTCGGTGACTACTTCGCCGTGGCCGCCGAACGCCTCGATGAACTTCGAAAAATCCGGGTTCGTCAGGGCGGTGCCGGAGACGCGGCTGGGAAAGGCGCGCTCCTGGTGCATGCGGATTGTCCCATACATCTGGTTGTTGAACACCAGCACGATCGGCGCCACGCCGTGATGGAATGCGGTGGCGATCTCCTGGCCGGTCATCAGGAACCCGCCATCGCCGACAAGTGAAACCACCATGCGGTCGGGAAAAGCGATCTTCGCGCCGACCGCCGCCGGCACGCTGTAGCCCATTGCTCCGTTGGTCGGACCGATATAGCGCTGGTTCTCGCGGAAATTGATGAACCGGGTGGCCCAGGGGGCGAAATTACCGGCATCCGTCGTGACGATTGCGTCCGCGTCCAGCAGGTCTTCCAACTCCCGCATCGCCGTGCCGAGATTGAGTGTGCCCTCGTAGCGCGGCACGTCGCGACCCGCCTCGCGCAGATCGCGCAACTCGGTCCGCCATCTGTCCCAGTTGGGATAAACAGGCTCCAACGCGGCGGCGGCGACCACGAAGGCATTGAGGTCGGAGACGATGCCGAGGGCGGGGCGAAACACTCGCCCGATTTCCGCACCGTCCGGGTGCACCTGGACGATCGGCGTCTCGCCGACCGCGTTGAACAGCGCGTAGCCTTGCGTCACCGCATCGCCGAGGCGGGAGCCGATCGCCAGAATGAGGTCGGCCTCTTTCACCTTCGCCAACAAAGCGGGATCGGCGCCTACCCCCAGATCGCCGACGAAATTTTCCAACGTGCCGTCATACAGCGCCTGGCGCCGAAAGCCGACCGTCACCGGAATGTCGTTACCATGCAAAAAATCACGCAATGCACGGCGCCCGGCTGGCGACCAGCAGGAGCCGCCGACCACTGCGAGCGGTTTGCGGGCACGCTCCAGCAGGCGGTGGAACTCCGCCATTGCGGTCGGATCGGGCACCGCCGGGGCGACCCGGCTGCGCGGGATATCGGGCGCCTCGGCCATATGGGCCTGCATCTCCTCGGATAAAGCGATGACGACCGGGCCCGGACGGCCGGAGGTCGCGACATCGACCGCGTGCGCGATCACTTCGGGGATGCGGTCAGCCTGATCGATCTGCGTGGCCCATTTCGCGATCGGCGCGAACATGCGGCGATAGTCGATCTCCTGGAATGCGTCACGTCCGGCATGCGCAAGCGGTATTTGCCCGACAAACAGCAGCAGCGGCGTGCTGTCCTGCATGGCGATATGCACGCCGATCGAGCCGTGACAGGCGCCAGGACCGCGGGTCACGAAGGCGGCGGCCGGGCGGCCGTGCAGTTTTCCGTATGCTTCCGCCATATTCACGGCGCCCGCCTCGAACCGGCAGGTGACCAGTTTCACCTTCTGACGCACATCGTAGAGGCCATCGAGCACATGGAGGTAACTTTCGCCGGGAACCGCGAAGGCATGGTCGATGCCGAGCGTGACCAATGCGTCGGCGACCAGCCGCCCTCCGCTCCGCGGCTCGACACGGTTTCTGCGCGCTGGTGCCAGGTTCATTCCAACCTCCGGTGGTGGCGCGCGGCAGCGCGGCCTATGCTGCCATGCCCGAGGGCATGGGAGGCGGTTCATGCGTGCGATCTTCGTCATGATCAAGTGCGAAATGGGGCAGGCCTATCGGGTCGCGCAGGAAGCGGCGGACAGGATCGAGGAGATGTCGGAAATGTACTCCACGTCCGGCCAATACGATCTGTTGGGAAAGTTCTATCTGAATCCCGGGCAGGACATTGGACTGTTCGTGACGGAACGTGTGCAAACGTTGCCCGGGGTGAAGGATACATATACGTTGATCACGTTCAACGCTTTCACCGCCGCGACAGCGTAGCCCCTCCGGAAGCGCGCTGCGCGAAGCGCAAAAAATTCTCCTCCCTGCGTTCTCCTTGTCTCTATGTCTCTGTAGTTAATCTTACTTTCCTGCAAGCTCCTGGATCGCCTGCCACACGCGCGCAGGCGTCGCCGGCATGTCGAAGTGGGCGATACCAAGCGGCGCCAGCGCATCGTTGACGGCGTTGGCCACGGCAGCCAACGCGCCGACGGTTCCAGCCTCACCAACACCCTTGGCGCCGACCGGGTTCACCTGCGTCGGCACTTCGCGTGTCGCGATCTGGATCGGCGGAAGGTCGGAGGCGCGCGGCATCTGGTAATCCATGAAGGACGCCGTCAGCATCTGCCCGGATGCCGGGTCATGTACGATCTGCTCTCCCAACGCCTGGCCGAGCCCTTGCACCACGCCGCCATGGATCTGCCCTTCCACCAGCAGCGGATTGAGGATGCGGCCGAGATCCTCGACCGCGGTATAGCGCTGGATCTCGGTAATCCCGGTTTCCGGATCGATTTCCACCTCGCAGATATGCGTGCCGTTGGGGAAGGTAACCGCGGTGGCCTGAAATGCCCCCAGCTCATTGATGCCGGGGGTTTCGCCCGGCGGCAGCCGCGCCGGGTCATGCGCGGCGCGGGCAACCTCCGTCAGGTCGATCACGCGATCGGTGCCGGTGATACGAAACCGTCCATCCTCGAAGATCACGTCGGCAACCGCCGCCTCCAGCACGTCCGCGGCGATTCGCCGGGCCTTTTCGATCACCTGATCGACCGCGACGGAGATCGCCGAGGCGCCGATCGGCATCGCGCCCGATCCGCCGCTGCCGCGCCCGAAGGGCAGGTCGTCGGTATCGCCCTGGCGGTACTCGATTAGCTCCATCGGCACCCCGAGGCGCTCGGCGACAAGCTGGGGGAACGAGGTTTCCAGCCCCTGGCCAACCGACATCGTGCCGGTGCGCAACAGCACCCGCCCGTCCTCGGTCAGTGCGATGCTGGCATTGTCGCGACCCGGGCGCAGGAACGGGCCGCCCGCCACTTCGATGCAATTGCAGATACCAACGCCCCGCAACTTCCCCTGCCGGCGAGACGCATCGCGACGGGCGGGAAAGCCCGCCATGTCCGCAATCTCGGCCGCCTTACGCATGCCGGCTTCGAATTCACCACAATCGTAAGTGAAGGTCAGTGCCGTTTTGTAGGGCATCGCCTCCGGCGGGATCAGGTTGCGCCGGCGCAGCTCGAACGGATCGAGGCCAAGCTCGCGTGCGGCGACATCGATGATCCGCTCGATCGTATAGGTCGCCTCCGGCCGGCCGGCGCCGCGATAGGCCGCGGTGGGCACCGTGTTCGTCAGCACGCCGCAGACCTCTGCCGACATATGCGGGATGCGGTAAACCCCGGCGGTGCCGCCGATATTGCCGACACTCCAGCCCGAGCGGCCGGAGACATAAGCGCCGAGATTGACGTTCCAGCGCAGCTTGAATGCGGTGATGCGGTGCTCGTCATCGAAGCCCAGCTCCGCATGAGCTTCGATTTCGCGCGCCTGTTCGTCGGTGAGGAACCCTTCGGTACGATCCGACGACCACAACACCGGACGGCGGAATTTGCGCGCGGCCCAGGCTGTCAGCACGACCTCCTGATGCAGGCCTGATTTCATCCCGAAGGATCCGCCGACATCGCCGATCATCACGTGCACACGGCTCGGGTCCTGACCGGTGGCCTGCGCGATGCCGCCGCGCAGCGAGTGCGGGTTCTGATGGCTCGCGGTGACCGTCAGCCGCCCGTCGTCCTCGATACGGGCGAACGAGTTGCGCGGCTCGAGCGAATTGGCGGTGACGCGTGAGATGGTGAAGTCGAGCCGCGTCACATGCGCCGAGGACCGCAGCGCCGCTTCCGTAGCCTCGGCCTGGCCACCGCGCCACAGGAATGCAACATTGCCGGAAGCGATGTCCCAGACGAGCGGTGCGCGCGCGGCGAGCGCAGTCTCGGGCGTTACGACCGCCGGGCGATCGGCGTACTCCACCACCACCGCCTCGGCCGCTTCCAGGGCGGCCGCCCGCGTTTCTGCAACAACCGCCGCCACGGGCTCGCCGACGAAGCGGACGCGGTCCTGCGCGAGAATAGCACGATCGGTCTTCGGCGCCGGCGAGCCATCCGGGCGGGGGAACCCAATGCCGCCCGGGATGGGCGCGATACCGTCGAGGTCGGCGGCGGTTACAACCGCAACAACACCGGACCCCGCGTGTGCCTCGGTCGTGTCGATGGCGCGGATATCGGCATGCGCATGATGGGAGCGCACCAGCACCAGATGCAGGAGACCGGGCGGCTGCAGATCCGCCGTGTAGCGTCCCCGTCCGGTGAGCAGCCGCAGGTCCTCGCGCCGCCGCGGCGGCTTCGCCTTCAAATCCGCCATTCTCTGATCTCCGCTCCCGCCTTCTAGTCTGAGTGGGGGCGCCGGGCGGCTCAAGGGGCCGGCGTTACGCGCCCGCGCTGTGCGCCTGCATTTCCCTTCCGCCTTGGCCTTGCGCTACCAAATGTGAGCGGCGGAGGCGACGTCCTCAGGCCTTGAGAAGGTCAGATGGCAAACTATCCCGTGGAGCTGGAAGAGCGCTGGGACGGTACCGGCGAGACGTTGGTCATCCGGCCGATCCGTCCCGACGACGCTGCCCGCCACGATGCTTTTTTCCACCGATTGTCGCCGGAGGACATTCGCTTCCGGTTCTTCGCCGCGATTTGCGAGCTGTCCGCCGCGCAACTCGCGCGCTTCACCAAGCTCGACTACGACGATGACATGGCGTTCGTCGCGGTACGCGAGACGACCGGGGAGACGGTGGGCGTGGCCCGGCTGGCGCGCGAGGCGGATCCGTCGATGGCCGAGTTCGCCGTGGTGGTCCAGCATGACCTGCAAGGCCACGGGCTGGCGGTTCATCTCATGCGGCGCCTGCTCGACTGGGCACGCGCGCATGGCATTCGCGAGGTCGTGGGCGAGATCCTGGCGGACAACGAGCCGATGCTGCAGCTCGCGCGGTTTCTTGGATTTACCCTGCGACATCGCCCGGCCGATGCCGAGGTAATCGAGGCGCGGCTTGTGTTGTTCCCCACCGAGCCGGCGCAAAACGCGGCTTGAACGTCTGCCCGGCGCGGGGCAGCCTGGGTCTCGGAGGAGCCAGGGGAGATGCCGCGATGGCGGTCAACAAGATCTATCCGGACGCGGGCGCGGCGCTTGATGGCTTGCTGCATGACGGCATGATGATCATGGCCGGTGGGTTCGGCCTGTGCGGTATCCCGAGTGCGTTGATCGAGGCGATACGCGAAAGCGGCGTCAAGGACCTGACTGTCGTTTCCAACAATGCCGGGATCGATGATGTGGGCTTGGGCATTCTGCTGCGCACCCGGCAGATCCGGAAGATGATCAGCTCTTATGTCGGCGAGAACGCCACCTTCGCCCAGCAATACCTCGCCGGCGAGTTGGAGATCGAGTTCAACCCGCAGGGCACGCTGGCCGAGCGAATTCGGGCCGGCGGCGCGGGCATACCGGGATTCTACACTGCCACCGGCGCCGGCACGCAGATCGCCGACGGGAAGGAAACCAAGGTCTTCGACGGTCGTACCTATGTGTTGGAACGGGGGCTGCGCGCCGATCTGGCGATCGTCCACGCCTGGAGGGCGGACCACGAGGGAAACCTGATTTACCGCAAGACCGCGCGCAACTTCAATCCGATCATGGCAACCGCGGCGCAGACGACGATTGTGGAAGTGGAGGAGCTGGTCGAGCCGGGGCAGATCGATCCCGACCATATCGTCACGCCGGGGATCTTCGTGAACCGGATTGTGCCATTGGCAACCATTGACAAGCGGATCGAGCAGCGCACCGTGCGCAAGAGGTACTAGTGCGTGATCGCTGAGGCTAAGTCGTCGGAAAGCGTAAATCACGCGCTACGACAAAGAAAGGAGGCACGCAGAATGGCCTGGACCCGCGATCAGATGGCCGCCCGCGCCGCCGCCGAGTTGCGGGACGGGTTCTACGTCAATCTTGGCATCGGCATCCCCACTTTGGTGGCGAACCACATCCCGCCGGGCATGTCGATCCAGCTCCATTCCGAGAACGGCATGTTGGGCATGGGGCCATTCCCGTTCGAGGGAGAGGAGGACCCGGACTTGATCAATGCCGGCAAGCAGACGGTGACCGAGCTGCCGACCACGAGCTTCTTCGACAGCGCCGCCAGTTTCGCGATGGTGCGCGGCGGGCATATCGATATTTCTATCCTGGGCGCATTGCAGGTGGCGGAGAGCGGTGACCTCGCCAACTGGATGATCCCCGGCAAGATGGTGAAGGGGATGGGCGGGGCGATGGACCTCGTCGCCGGGGTGAAACGGGTGGTGGTGCTGATGGAGCACACCGCCGGGGGCAAGCCCAAGCTGCTGCACTGCTGCACCCTGCCGCTGACCGGGGCGGGGGTGGTGGATCTGGTGATCACCGACCTCGGCGTGTTCGAGGTGGGCCGGCCGGGGCTGACGCTGACCGATATCGCGCCCGATGTGACGCTGGAGGAGATACGCTCGAAGACCGAGGCGGCGTTCAGTGTTGCGCCGGAGGTGAAGGCGGCGGCGTGAGGTCAGTAGGGGTTGCCCTTGATCGGACTGGGGCAGCGGGGCATATGTGGCCGCTTGGCGGGGCCATAGCTCAGTTGGGAGAGCGCCTGAATGGCATTCAGGAGGTCAGGGGTTCGACTCCCCTTGGCTCCACCAGCTTTCTGAAATTACGCTGACGAAACGCGACAAGGCTGGTATAGCGCGCCGCCCAGCAGTCACCAGAGGAAAGGCGACTCCTGCCGAAGCGGCCTTTCTTGTGCGTCTCTATTCCCCGGGAATGCGCAGCGCACGCACCACGCCGGCGAACACGCCTGACGTTGTTCCCTCCGGCGTTCCCTCGGTTCCCAACATGAAAGTGGCGAGTGTCTCGGCCTGCTCGGCGGTCCCCCAATCGCTCTTGAACCACGCCTGGACACAACACTCACGGGCCTTTGAGTCGCAAAAATTCCCGCGGCGGATCGTATTAACAGTTCCACTTTCGCTCTGGCATGGAGGCCGTCCGGAATGCAACACATCCGCCTCACCATTTGCACCCTGCTCGCAGCCGCGGCGATGGCCGCCGGCCCGGCTTTCGCCAACACGTGTCAGACCGACGGAGGGCTAACCTGCCCCACGGGTATGCCGATCGAGGGCTACTGCGAGTGCACATCCCACGGTGTCACGCAGGGCGGCACGGTCGTGCAGGCCGCGGTGCCGCGTCAGTCGCGGCGGATGCCCCCACCCGACTGCCGCGCTACGCCGCAGGCGCCTGGCTGCCCGCATCCTTGAGCGACCTCCCGCGATCCGAGCGGGGTGGCGTGGCAGCTGAACAACTGACATGAAAGCGGGGGCCGTCGTTGTCGACGGCCCCCCGGCCTTGCCTGCTCAGTCGGCGGTGGCGCTGGCGATCACCCGATCGCCGTCCCAGATGCCCAGGATCACACGGTCATCGCCGTATTCGGCAATCAGATACGGGTCCAGCACGACCGTGTCCTGTCGCAGTTCGCCCAGGATCAGCCGCGCCGGGGGGAACTCCCGTTTCAGCAAGAAGGCGCTTTCCCGGATTGTCTGCGGTACCCGCGCATTGATGAGCCCGGTTTCGGTAACGCGCCGCTCCACCCAATAAGCCTCGCCCCGCACCTTGCGGGAGGCGAGCACGATACCGCCTAGCGCCGGCACCATACCGGCCAGAATCACCGAAACGGCGGCCACAGGCGTGCCGACAAACGCTGCACCGGCGACGCTGATCGCGAAGCTGCTGATCGTCAGTAACGGTGCAACCCAGCGGTGGCGATAAAGGAAGCTCGGCGGGTTGCGCCGAACTTGATCCTCCCGATGGGCGGCCAACAGTCCGGCGGAGATCGGGTTCAGGCCCAGCCGGGCAACCGCCCCGCCAAGCGACCAGTCTTCGCGCGCGAAGTCCAGGAGGGAGAGAGAGCTTTTTCCAGCGATGACATCAAGCGGCATGGTTTCCTCCTTGTCGAAGGTCCTGGGATGTCGAGGCAGCCAAGCCTCAATTAACATATCGCGACGGTCGCCGCCACAGGGGCAGCCGGGGGACACCCAGGCTTGTGAAGGCCGCGGCCGGCGGGCGGCCGGGAGCTGCCGCCTCGCAGCAGAACGGAGGCGTCGGGCCTAATCAGTTGCTTATGAAACGCCGATACGTCAGGCGATCAGCCGCTCGGTGACCGGGTCGAACAGGCAAAGCTTGCTGGTGTCGAGCGCGAAACGGGCCGTGCTGCCTGGGGCAAGCCGGATATCGGGCGCAACACGGGCGAGCACCTTCTCGCCGCTGAGGCGCAGCAGCACGACGGTTTCGGCACCCATTGGCTCGGTCATATCGACCGGCGCTTCAAGGATCAGGGGCGCACGTGGCGGTTCGCCGAAACGGCGGTGGGCTTCGGCGATGCATTCGGGACGGATGCCAAGGACCAACTCGCGGTCGCGCCAGCCCGGCGGCACGGTGGCCGGCAACGGCAGGCGGATGGCATCGGGCCGGCCGGCGCCGACGAGGGCGAATGGACCATCGCCGTCGGCCCCGATGCGCGCCGGCAGCGTGTTCATCGGCGGCGAGCCCATGAAGCCGGCTACGAACAGATTGGCCGGGCGGTTATAGATCGTGTCGGGATCGGCGAATTGCTGCACCTCACCGTGGTGCATCACGGCGATGCGGCTCGCCATCGTCATCGCCTCGATCTGATCATGCGTCACGTAAACGATGGTCGAGCGGATGCGCTGGTGCAGTTCCTTGATCTCCAGGCGCATCTCGACGCGCAGTTTGGCGTCCAGGTTGGACAGCGGCTCGTCGAACAGGAACAACAGGGGATCTCGGACCAGGGCCCGACCCATGGCGACGCGCTGGCGTTGCCCGCCGGAAAGCTGAGCAGGGCGGCGGTGGAGCAGCGCATCGATCTGCAGCAGCCGGGAAACCCGCGCTACTGCTTCATCCTGCTGGCGGCGCGGCACACGGCGACATTCCATACCGAAGGTGATGTTTTGGCGCACGGTCATCGACGGATAGAGCGCGTAGGACTGGAACACCATGGCGATGTCGCGGTCCTTCGGCGGCACGTCGTTCACCACCCGGCCGGCAATCTCGATGCTACCGGAGCTGGCACGCTCCAGCCCGGCAATAATGTTGAGTAAGGTCGATTTGCCGCAGCCGGAGGGGCCCACGAGCACCGTGAACTCACCGCTTTCGATCTCCAGGTCGATGCCCTTGAGGACCTCGAGTGGGCCGAACTGCTTGTGCAGGTTGCGGATAATCAGCGCGGCCATATCAGGTCCTTACTTCACCGCGCCGGCGGTGAGCCCGCTCAGGAAATAACGGCCGCCGAACAGATAGACCAACAGGGTGGGGACCGCCGCGATCAGCACTGCCGCGCTCTGCACGCCGTACATCGGCTCGCTGGTGATGGCGGCGGACAGCGCGATCAGCGCGGCGGTGACCGGCTGCTGACCGCCGGAGGTAAAGGTGACGCCGAACAGGAACTCGTTCCAGATGCCGGTGAACTGCCAGATCACCGTGACGATCAGGATCGGCGGTGACAGCGGCAGCACGATTCGCCGGAAGACGCGGAAGAAGCCGGCGCCGTCGATCCGGGCCGCCTTCAACAGGTCTTGCGGGATGCTGACATAGTAGTTGCGGCAAAACAGCGTGGTGAAGCTCATCCCCTGCACCACGTGGATCAGGATCAAGCCGGCAATGGTGTTGGTGAGCGCGAGGTCACGCAGCACGACGACCCAAGGGATCAGCTTCATTTGCTCCGGCAGGAAGATGCCGACGGTGACCAGCCCGAACACGAGCTGATCACCAGGAAAACGCCACAGCGCGATCGAGTAGCCGGCCAAGGCGCCGAGAAGCGTAGAGAGGATGGTGGCTGGGATCGCCATCTCGAGGGAATTCAGCATGTAGGGCTCGATGCCCCAGCAATGCTCGGCCATGCAGAACCGGTCCCACGCATCGGCGTAGTTGCCGAAAGCGAGATGGTGCGGCCAACCGATGAGGGACGTCGCGGCGATCTCCTGATTGCTGCGGACCGAGTTCAGCAGCACCACCACGAGCGGACCGAGGAACAGCACAGCGAGCAGGATCAGCACCGCGTAGATGATAATGCGCCTCACGCCCGGGCCTCACGCCGGCGTCGCGCGCGCAGGTAAATGCCGTAGGGCGCCATCACCGCCAGCATCGACAACAGCATCAGCACCGCGGCAGCCGAGCCGCGGCCGAGCTCGCCGCGCTGGAACATGAAGTCATAGACGACGAGCGCCGGAAGCATCGTGGAAATGCCTGGGCCGCCGCCGGTCAGGGCGCGAACAAGATCGAAGGTCTTGATCGCCAGCGCCAGCAGGATCACCAACACGGTTACAAAGATCGGCCAGATCGTCGGCAACACGACTCGCCGGTAGGTCCGCCACGGCCCGGCGCCGTCGATCTGTGCGGCCTTGATAAGGTCGGCATCGACCGAGCGCAGCCCGGCCAGGAATAGCGCCATGGCAAAGCCCGCGCCCTGCCAGGCTCCGGCCAGGATCAGTGTGTAGATCGCCTTGTCGGGCTCTATCAGCCAGTCGAACCGGAAACTTGTCCACCCGAGATTGTGCATGAGCCTCGGGATCCCGAGGCCCGGGTTGAGCAGCCAGCTCCAGACCGTGCCGGTGACGACGAAGGACACGGCCAGCGGATACAAAAAGATCGTGCGGAACACGTTCTCGGCGCGTATTCGCTGGTCGAGAAGGATGGCCAGCAGCAGGCCGACCGCGGTGATCACCACCACGATGCCGATGCCGTAGATCACCAGATTGACGTAGGCGATCTGGAAGTTCGGCGTTCGCATCACGGCGCGATAATTGCGCAGTCCCACCCAGCCATGTTCCGGCAGCAGCGTAGATGGGGTGAACGAAACCCACGTGGTCCAGGCGGTAAACAGCACCACGTGGCCAGCCGCGATCAGCACCGGCACCCAGATCGCAAGCTGAGTGAGGAGAGCCGCAACCGGGTTGCGCCACGTGCCGGGCCGCCTTCTCTCCCGCGCGGCAAGGGGCAGACTGGTTTGCGCCGACACGAAAGATTACGCGTTCTGCACCGCCGCGACCAGCCGCTTCTGCCCTTCGGCGGCGGGGATAGTGTTGTTGTGCACGTATTCGGTCAGCACATCGATCATCGCCGCGGTGACGCCGTTCGGCTGCGCCATGTTGTGGGCCAGGCTGAGCAGCACCCGCTTCTCGGTGATCGCGTCGCGCAGGTTCTGCGCGGAATTGCGTTGTCCGTCGGTGAAGCCCTTGGCGGACAGGTCTACATCCGTCCGCGACGGGATAGAGCCGGTGATCTGCGAATACATTTCCTGCGTTGACGGCTGCATCACGATCTCGGCGAACAGTTTCTGTCCGGCTTGCAGGTCGGGCGCCTTCTGCCGCCAGAAGATGAAGCTGTCGGCGTTCAGGTCGAAGCAGGGCGGGCCGCTGTCCTGCGGCGCCGGCCCGCTGCTGAAATCCGCCGTGGTGGCGCCCGCATGCAGCAGGTTGCCCTGCGCCCAGCCGCCCATCAGCACCATGCCCATATCGCCTTTCATGAAGGCGGGCAGGTTCACGGCCCAGCTCTGCGCGGCGATATTCGGGTTCATCCAGTTGGCAAGCTTGCGCAACTGCTCGAACGCGGCCAGCACCTCCTTGCTTTTCAACGCGTCGGTATCGAGTTGCATGATGGCGCGGCGATAAATGTCGGGACTGATGCCGGCGAGTGCGATCTCGAACTTCATTCCGTCATCCCAGCGGATGCCGCCATTGGCAAGCGGGATCATGCCGGCGGCCTTCATCTTCTCCGCCACCTGGTTGAATTCCGCCCAGGTCTTCGGCGGCGCGCTGAAACCGGCGCGCTGCATGCCCTTGGCCGATACGAATAGCGTGTTGATACGATAGATCTGCAGCGGCAGCGCGATCCAGTGCCCCGCCGGCTGACAGGTCTTCGCAAGCTCCACCGGCACGTGCGGTGCGAAATCGGCAGCAGTGACCCAGGGGGTGATGTCCACCGTCGGGGCGATTTTCGACCAGGCGGCGATCTCCGGCCCTTTGAGTTGCGACACCGCCGGCGGATCGCCGGCCAGGATCTCGGCCCGGAGCTTGTTCATCATCTCCGTGGTGAAGCCGGGCACCGGGTTGTGCTGCCAGATGCCGCCATGCTGCTCGAACACCTTGCCGAGCGCACTGATCGCTGCGCCATCGCTTCCGGCCGCCCATTGCGAGATGACGGTCACACGTGGCTTCACGGAGGTCTGTGCGCGAAGGGCTCGCGGGACCGCGAGCGAAGCCGCCGCGCCGGCCAGTAGAGTGCGACGGGTCGAGTACGGCATGGTTTCCTCCGGTCGGTTTGGCGGTTTTGATTGACCGGCAGACCTAAACCTGGCTGCGCGGCGTGCCAAGCGGGGCTCGCCCAGCAGTCGCCGGGGCCGGCGCTTTCCCGCAGCCGGCGCGGGGGCTATAGCTGCGGCAAATCAACCTGTTCTGGGGGACCCGATAATGCTGACCCGCCGCTCTCTGCTCGCCTCCGGCGCCGCGCTTACCGCCGCCGGTACGGCAAGCGTGCCGTCCGCCTGGGCCGCTACGCCGCCCGGCATCGTGGTGATGGCCAAGCAGATCGATGATGTCATCAGTTTCGATCCGGCGGAATCGTATGAGTTCACCGACAACGAGGTGGATGGCAACTGTTACCGGAAGCTGATCGTGCCGGATGCGCAGAACGGCACCAAAATCGATGGGGATCTGGCGGAGAAATGGGAGATCAGCAAAGACGGCATGAGCTTCACGTTTCACCTGACTCCGAATGCACGCTTCGAGTCAGGCAAACCGGTCACTGCGGCGGACGCCGAGTTCTCCCTGCACCGGGCGGTGATCCTGAACAAGACACCCGGGTTCATCCTAACCCAGTTCGGCTACAGCAAGGACAATGTGCAGAAGCTGATCCGCGCCACGGATGACCGCACTTTGGTCATGGAGCTGCCGACCCGGCAAGCACCCAGCTTCGTTCTGTATTGCCTCTCTGCGAATATCGGCTGCATCGTCGAGAAGGCCACGGCGATGGCGAACGCGCAGGGCAACGATCTCGGCAATGGCTGGCTGAAGACTCACACGGCCGGGGCGGGCAGCTTCAAGCTCACCTCCTGGCAGGCCTCCGATCACATCATCGTCGATGCCAACCCGCATGCGACCACGAAACCGGGCGTCAAGCGGATCGTGTTGCAGCACGTGAAGGACCCGGCCGAGCAGTTGCTGCTGCTGCGGAAAGGCGGCGTCGATATCGCGCGCGACCTGCAGGCCGACCAGCTCAAGTCGATCGCGCACAACGCGGAACTCCACGTCGAGTCAGCCGGCCAGGCAAGCTCGATGTATATCGCGATGAATCAGTCGATGGCCGAGTTGGCCAAGCCGGAGGTGCGCCAGGCGATCAAGTGGGCGATCGACTACGACGCGATCGCCAAGAACATCACACCGGAAACCTGGACGGTTTGGCAGTCCTTCCTGCCCAAAGGTATCCCGGGTGCGCTGTCCACACAGCCGTTCACGCAGGACCTCGGCAAGGCGAAGACGCTGCTGATGCAGGCAGGCCTGCCGAACGGGTTCTCGGTGACGATGGATTTCGTCTCCGCCCCACCCTACGACCAGATTGCGCAGGCGGTGCAGGCTGATCTCGGCAAGATCGGCATCAAAGTTCAGTTGCTGCCCGGCGAGCAGAAGCAGGTGATCACCAAGACCCGGGCGCGGACGCATCAACTGGCGATGTTGGTTTGGGGGTCCGACTATTTCGACCCGAACTCCAACGCGCAGGCGTTCTGCGCCGATCCGGACGATTCGGATACCAGCAAGCTCAAGATCCTGGCCTGGCGCAGCCACTTCAAGAATGCGCAACTGACGAAACAGGCAGAGGATGCGGCGACGGAAGTGGATCCGGAGAAGCGGCTGGAAATTTATAAAGCGATGCAGGAGGAGTTCTGGGATGTCTCGCCCTTCGCGATGATGCTGCAGCAGAACGCCGTCGCGACGATGCGCAAGGCGATCACCGGGCTCAGGATCGGGCCGATGCCGGATTACACGAAATACGCGGCTATTCGTAAGGCATGAAACAAGACCCGCCGCGGGGATACTAAGTGGCCAGCCGCCTCCGCAGCATCAGCGGCACCGTCACCAGCGTGCCGGTGACGCTGTTCGGGCTGATCCTGGTGACGTTCCTGATCGGCCGGGTGATGCCGATCGATCCGGTCATCGCCGTGGTCGGCGACCATGCACCGCCCGACGTGGTGGCGCGGGTGCGCACCGAATTGGGGCTCGACCGGCCCCTGATCGTGCAGTTCGGAATCTACCTTGAGCGCCTGCTGCACGGGAATCTGGGCAACAGCGTCATGACGACGCATCCGGTGACGCAGGACATCGCCACCTACTTCCCGGCTACATTCGAACTGGCGACCGCCGCGATCATCCTGGCGATCGTCGTCGGCATTCCGCTCGGCGTGATCGCCGCGGCGCGCCAGGGTTCGCGTTTCGACCATGTGGTCCGCGTGGTGAGTCTGGCTGGCCAGTCGATCCCGGTGTTCGTGCTGGGCCTGATCTTTCTGCTGATCTTCTACGTGAAGCTCGGGATCGCTCCCGGCACCGGGCAGGTCGATGTGATGTACGACGGCCTGGTCGATCGCATCACCGGCATGCTGGTGGTCGATGCTGCGTTGGAAGGCCAGTGGGACGTGTTCTGGAACGCGCTCGGCCATCTTGTGCTGCCGGCGCTGGTCCTGGCCTATTTCAGCCTCGCCTACATCACGCGGATGACGCGTGCCTTCATGCTGGACGCGCTGTCCGGCGAATATATCGTGACGGCACGCGCCAAAGGTCTGTCGAGCACGCGCATCCTGTGGCGGCACGCCTTCGGCAATATCGCGGTGCCGTTGGTAACCGTGATCGCGCTCGCCTATGCCGGCCTGCTGGAAGGCGCGGTGCTGACCGAGACCGTGTTCTCCTGGCCCGGCCTCGGGCTTTACCTCACGGTGTCGCTGCTGAACGCGGACATGAACGCGGTGCTGGGCGCGACGCTGGTGATCGGGCTCGTTTACGTGGTGCTGAACCTCCTCGCCGACATCGCCTATCGCCTGTTGGACCCGAGGGTCCGTTAGCATGAGCGAGACGACGCTTCGCGCCTGGCTGCTGACAGAGACGCCGGCCTCGCGCCGGCAGGCAGCCTGGGGACGGACCTATCGAAGCTGGCTCTTGTTCCGGCGCAACAAACTCGCCATGGCCGGGCTGGTCACGGTGCTGGTACTGATTGTGCTCTCGCTCGCCGCGCCGCTGATCGCGCCCTACGACCCGAATGCGCAGGACCTTGCGGACCGGCTGGCCGCACCCTTTTGGGCGCATTGGTTCGGTACCGATGAGCTGGGCCGCGATCTGTTGACCCGCGTGCTGTATGGCGGGCGGATCACCCTCGGCATGGTGGTGGCGGTGGTGGTTCTGGTGGCGCCGGTCGGGCTGATCGTGGGCAGCATCGCCGGCTATTTAGGTGGGTTCGTCGATAAGGCGCTGATGCGCGTCACCGACGTGTTCCTGGCATTTCCGCGGCTGATCCTGGCGCTGGCATTTGTGGCGGCGCTGAAGCCCGGCATCACCTCGGCCGTGTTCGCAATCGCGCTGACGTCCTGGCCCGCTTACGCCCGATTGGCGCGGGCGGATACGATGACCATCCGCGGGACCGATTACATCGCCGCGGTGCGGCTGACCGGCGCTCACTGGGGGCGGATCGTGCTGCGGCACGTGATCCCCTTGTGCCTCTCTTCGGTGATCGTGCGGGTAACGCTGGACATGAGTGGGATCATCCTGACCGCCGCGGGTCTCGGGTTCCTCGGCATGGGCGCGCAGCCGCCGACGCCGGAATGGGGGACGATGATCGCCTCCACGCGCGGCTACATCTTGCAGCAATGGTGGGTGCCGACGGTGCCGGGGCTGGCGATCCTGATCGCGGCGCTGGCATTCAATTTGCTGGGCGACGGTATTCGTGACGTGCTGGACCCCAAGCAGCGCTGATGCTGGTCGAGATCGACAACCTGCGCATTTCCTTTCCGACGGCGAGCGGGATGCTGGACGCGGTGCGGGGGGTCTCCTTGAAACTGGGACAGGAGAAGCTTGGGATCGTCGGCGAGAGCGGCTCGGGCAAGTCGCTGACCGCCCGGGCGATCCTGCGCCTGTTGCCGCACACGGCGCGCGTGACGGCCGAGCGGCTGAATTTCGACGGTATCGATGTAATGGGCGCGAATGAGCGCATGCTGCGGCGCATCCGCGGCCAACGGGCGGGGTTGATCCTGCAGGACCCGAAATACGCGCTCAATCCGGTAATGCCGGTGGGTCGGCAGATCGCCGAGGCCTGGTTGGTGCACAAGGGCGGCGCGCGGCGCGTGGCACGGCAGGCGGCGATCGACTTGCTGGCGCAGGTGCGCATCCGCGACCCCGAGCGGGTTGCGCGGCTGTATCCGCACGAATTGTCTGGCGGGATGGGCCAGCGGGCGATGATCGCGATGATGCTGGCCCCCGATCCGGAGCTGCTGATCGCCGACGAACCGACCAGCGCCCTGGATGCGACGGTGCAGGCGGAGATCTTGCGGCTCATCGACGATCTGGTGTCGCGCCGCGGCATGGGGCTGATCCTGATCAGCCACGACCTGCCGTTGGTTTCGCATTTCTGCGACCGGGTGATGGTGATGTATGCCGGGCGGGTGCTGGAGCGGCTGCCGGCCGGCGAGTTGGCGCGGGCGCGACATCCTTACACGCGGGGATTGCTGGAGTGTTTGCCGTCGCTCGTGCATCCGCGTGAGCGGCTCGCCGTGCTGGCACGCGATCCGGGCTGGTTGACCGCATGATCGAAGTCGAGGACCTGCGCGTCCGTTTCGGCGAGATCGAAGCGGTCAAGGGCGTGTCGTTCGAAGTGAGGCGCGGCGACAGTTTCGGCATCGTGGGCGAGAGCGGTTCAGGGAAGTCAACCGTGCTGCGGGCGTTCTCCGGGCTTAATCCGAACTGGTCGGGACGGATGGTGCTGGCCGGGGAAGTCCTGGCGTCGAAGCGCGACCGCCGGTTCTTTCGCCGGGTGCAGATGGTGTTCCAGGACCCATACGGCTCGCTGCATCCGCGCCAGACGGTGGACCGCGCATTGTCGGAGCCGCTGCTCGTGCACGGAATGGGCGACATCGAAGGGCGCATCATCCGCGGCCTCGCCGAGGTTGCGCTCCCCGAGAATGTGCGCTTCCGCTACCCGCATCAGCTTTCGGGCGGCCAGCGCCAGCGGGTCGCGATTGCGCGGGCGCTGATGGCCGAGCCCGAGGTGCTGCTGCTCGACGAGCCGACCAGCGCGTTGGATGTGTCGGTCCAGGCAGAAGTGCTGAACCTGCTGGTCGATCTGCAGCGGCGGCGGGGGCTCACTTACGTGCTGGTCAGCCACAATCTCGCGGTGGTGGCCCATCTTTGCCCGCTGATCGGTGTGATGCAGGGCGGGGAGATGGTGGAGCAGATCACGGTGTCCGACCTGCGCGCCGGCTTGACGCAACATCCGCACACGGCCGAGTTGCGAGAGCTGACCATGGAGCTGGAGGATCCGGAGGAGGTAGCCGGCACGGTGGGCTGAACGTCACCCCTCCCGCGAGCGGGAGGGGTCGCCGCGCGCAGCGCGGCGAGTGAGGGCCATCGCCCCTGATCAGCCTTCGCCCAGCAGTCCGCGCTTCACGGCGGGCGTCGCTGGAACCGGGCCGAGAAACGTGTTGAGCACCTGCTGGGCGAAATAGACGTTGTCCGTCGAGCCCAGCACGCGTCCGTTGAACGTCACAGTCATGCCGTTACGGGTGAACAGGAACATGCTGACATCGCCTCGGTGAATGGCGGGTTCCGCCGCCAGGAAGCGGGCGACGTCCTGGGCATTCAGCCGGCACGGCGCCTCGCAGTTATCGGCGAAGCCGGTCTGCCACGCCTCCCTGGCTCGGGCCTCGGGAACATCGCGTAGAAAGTGGATTTCCAGCAGCTTCGTGCCGGGGGAGCGCACGATGGCGGCGGCGTCACTGCTGCGCTGCTCGAGATAGAGGCCCGCGACGTAGATGCGGATTCCCAGTATGGGATAGGTCCGCACGCCGGCCCCGTTGAGAATAAGCCGGACACCCCCGACGTCACGGGTGTCGGGCAAAGTGACGCTGGCAAGCTGCACCGCCTCCGCGCTGCGGATGCAGAGCATGCCCAGCATCAGTATGGTGAGCAGCCGACCCCTACGTGCGAATCCGAAGTTCATCATGAGCGGCTTATCAATTCGGCCGGATCAGCGCCAACCATCCCTGGATGAGCCGGTGCGCGTCGGCGGCGAAACTCTCCTCCAGCACCGCGGCCGCGGTGATGCGGTCGGCGCGGAAATGGCGGTAGTCGTCGCGCAGCTCGCACCAGGCGCAGAGCAGCGTCGCCTCCACATAATATTCCACCGCGATCGGCCGGACGATGCGGGAGGTCGTGGCGCCGTTGGCGTCCACATAGTCGAGTCGCAGCTTTCGGGCGGTTCGGATCGCAGCCCGTATTCCGGAAAAATCGATCGCGGTGGCTGAGGGCGCGCCGCGCGCCGAGACATGGAAGGGCGCGTCCGCGAGCTGGGCTCGCACGCCATCGGGCACTACCGACGCGAGCTTGGCGGCCACGCTGCGCGCCGCGGCGGCGAGGCCTCGATCGCCGGTACGGCGCAGCAGACGCAGCCCGACGGTGATCGCCTCGGCTTCTTCTTCAGTGAACATCAGCGGCGGCAGCTCGTAACCCCGGCGAAGCACGTAGCCTATCCCGGCTGCCCCCTCGATCGGCACGCGGCTGCCCTGCAGGCTCGCGATGTCGCGATAAACGGTGCGCGGCGTGACTTCGAGCTCCTCCGCGATAGCCGCCGCAGTGAGCGGAGTGCGGGCAAGTCGCAGGATCTGGATGATGTCGAACAGCCGGTCCGCGCGGCGCATCGATCGGCCCCTTCACTGCTGACAGCACGCTGTCAACAGGCGGAGCGTAGCTTCCAATCGCGCCAGTCAAAAGGAGTGGGTGCAAATGACTGCATTGCGGTTCGATGTCACGCCGGCCGAGCCGACCGCGCCGGCCGGGTGGTCGCCGGGGCCTTCGTCGTGCCAGATGCTGGCGCGACAGCATTCGCCGCTGGTCGGGACCGTGCGCCGGTTGTGGCGGCGGTACCGGTCGCGCATGGAGCTGGCTCATATGAACGAGCACATGCTGAAGGATATCGGCGTGACCTTTGCCGAAGCCGAGCGCGAGCTGAACAAGCCGTTCTGGCGCCCCTGATGCAGGAGCGCCGGGGTCTCGGGATCCTGTTGGTGGCTGCTTCGGCGGTCGCCTACAGCACGGCCGGGTTCTTCACCCGGCTGATCCCGCTGGATGCCTGGACCATCCTGGTCTGGCGGGGGCTGTTCGCCGGGTTGTTCATCGCCGTCGTGGTACTGTGCCAGGAGGGCCGGCGGAGCTGGAAGGTGGTGGGTGCTGTCGGCTGGCCCGGGCTGGTGGCCTCCCTATGCTCGGCCCTCGCGACGATCATGTTCATCAACGCGTTCCGGCTCACCTCGGTGGCCGACGTGGTGATCCTGTTCGCCACGGCCCCTTTCGTCACCGCGGCGATCGACCGGGCCTGGTACGGCCTCAGGGAAAGCCGGGCGACACTGGTTGCGAGCGCCGCGGCCTTCCTCGGGGTATGTATTATGTTCGCCGGCGCCGGTGTCGGCGGCCGGTTGGCCGGCGATCTGCTCGCCCTCGGGATGACGTTGTTGATGGCGATCTTCATGGTGATCGTCCGTCATCATCGGGACACGCCGATGCTCCCGGCCGCGTCCGCTTCGGCGCTTTTATGCGCGTTGCTGGCTCTGCCGGCGGCGGCGCCAATGGCCGTCGGCGCGCGAGAGATGGGTGAACTGGCATTGTTCGGGGTGACGCAGTTTGGGCTCGGCCTGCTGTTGCTGACCCTGGGGACGCGGTTGGTCTCGGCCACCGAGTTGGCGCTGATCAATACGCTGGAGATCCCGTTCGCGGCCCTGTGGGTGTGGCTGGCTTTCGCCGAGGTCCCGCCCCGGGCGACGGTGGTGGGTGGTGCGGTGGTGATCACCGCTGTGCTCGGTCAGATCGGCTATCCGGCGATGGAAACCCGGCGCAACGCGAGGCGCCGCCCCGCCTAATCCATGACTGCCGGACCGCTGCCGCCCTTCGGTGGTTTCCGCATGAAAAACAGCAGCAGCATGATCGGCGCTGACATGATCGCCATCAGCCAGTAGTCATCATTATACGCAATGACCTGCGACTGATAGTTGATCATCGAATTCAGCATTGCCGCGCCATGCACGGTCATCGGCGAAAGCTGGTGTGCAATCTGCGGCGCCGCCTGGATCGCCCTGTTCAACGGTGAAGCGAAGACCGCGAGCACCGAATGCTCGACCTGCGTGTTCTGCGTGATCAGCGCCTCGAAGATCGAAATGCCGATCGAGCTGCCGACATTGCGGACCAGGCTGAGAAAAGACGTGGCTTCGTAGCGCAGCTTCGCGTCCAGCGTGGCAAAGGCGACCACGTTCAGCGGCACGAAGACGAAGCCGATCCCGGCGCCCTGGACAATGGTGTTGAAGATCAGCGTCCACTCATCGACGGCCGGTGTCCATTGCGACAGCCGCCACAGGCTCCAGACCAACAGACACACGCCGAAACCCATGATCCAGCGCGGATCGACCCTGTTGGTGATCCGCCCGGAAATCATCATCGCCAGCATGGTGCCGATGCCGCGCGGCGCGAGCAGCAGGCCGGCGACATCCACCGGGTAATTCCCGAGATCCTGCAGCCAGGGCGCCAGCAATGCCGAGGTCGCCAGCAACACCATGCCGACGGCGAACATCACCAGGAAGCCCATGATGAGGTTGCGGTCCTTGAACAGGGCGGGACTCACGAAGGTCCGTTTGCCGGTGATCATGTGCACCAGGAACAGGTAGAAGCCGCTGACCGCGAGCAGCGCCTCGATGATGATCTCGGTTGAGCCGAACCAGTCCTTGGTCTCGCCGCGGTCGAGCACGAGCTGCAGTCCGGCGATGCCGATGGCGAGCGCGGTGAAGCCGAACCAGTCGAAGCGCAGGCCGAGTTGCCGGCGCGGGCGCGGCAGCGCGAACCACAGGCCGAGCGTAGCGGCAATGCCGAACGGCAGGTTGACGAAGAATACGTAACGCCAGTTGTAGAGCTCCGTCAGGTAGCCGCCGAGCGTCGGACCCAGGATCGGGCCCACCATCACGCCCATACCCCAGATCGCCATTGCCGAACCGCGTTGTTCGGCGGGGTAGATGTTCAGCATGGTGCCTTGCGAGAGCGGCACGAGGGCGGCGCCGAACACGCCCTGGATAAAGCGGAAGATCACCATTTCGCCGAGCGAGGTGGCGATGCCGCACAGCATCGAGGCGATGGTGAAGCCAACAATGGAAACGAGGTAGAGCGTCTTGGAGCCGAACCGCGCGGCGAGCCAACCCACCGGCGCGGTCATGATGGCCGCCGCGACGATGTAGGAGGTCAGCACCCAGGTGATCTGGTCGTAGCTCGCCGAGAGACTGCCCTGCATGTATGGCAGCGCCACGTTGGCGATCGTGGAATCGAGCGCCTGCATCAGCGTTGCGACCATTGCGCAGAGCGTGATCAGCCCGCGATGCGGAACGGGCTCATGGATGCTCGCGGACACGGCGGCCTCAGAACAGGTCGGCTAGGGTGCGGTGATGGTGGGTGTCGATGGACACTTCGGCGCTCATGCCGGCGGATAGTGGCGGGTCGTTCGGGCCTTGCCGGATATCGACGCGGATGGGGAGGCGCTGCACTACCTTGACCCAGTTGCCGGATGAATTCTCTGCCGGCAGCACAGAGAACTCCTGATCGGTCGCCGGAGCGACGCTCTGCACCGTGCCGTGCCAAGTATGGCCCGGATAGGAATCGATGGTGATGGTGGCTGTCTGGCCGGGCCGCACATAGGTCAGCGCCGTCTCCTTCGGTTCGGCGTCGACCCACATATTGTCCGTCTCGACCAGCCCGAATGCAGCGGTGCCCGCTGGCAGGAACTGCCCGGGCTGAAGCTTGCTGACCTGGGTCACGATACCGTTGAACGGGGCGCCCACGATCGAGTGGTTGTATTCACGCTGGGCCTCGGCCAGTTGCGCCTGCGCCTGCTTGTAGGCCGGCATCTGGTCGATCGGGCTATCGGCTTTCCCGCCTAGACGAGCCAGAGCGGCTTTCTCCTGGGCGTTGCCGGCGCCTAGAGTTGCCTGGTCGGCGGCGAGCTTGTATTTGGCGTCGTCGAATTGCTGAGGCGTGATGGCGCGCTCTTTCACCAGCGTGGCGTAGCGGTCGTAGGTGTCCTGATCGGCCTGGACCATAGCTTCCTGGGCGGCGGCCTGGCGCTGGGCGTGAACGTAGTCCGCCTTAAGCGATTGCAGGTTGAGTTCGGCCTGGGCGAGATTGGCGCGGGCGTTCTCGAGCGCGATCTGGAATTTGTCCGGATCGAGCCGGAATAGCACCTGGCCTTTCCTGACGTGCTCGCCCTCGGTCACCGGAATGTGGTCCACGATTCCCGAAACATCGGTCGAGACGGTCAGCAGGTTGGCCTGTACGTAGGAATCCGTGCTCTCCACGTAGCGGCCGCCGCTGAGATAGTACCACAGCCCGCCGATGGTCAGGACCACCGCGCCTAGGGCGAAAAGGCTGTAGCGGAGCACCCGGCGTGGGCGGCGGGTTGTGGGGACCGGCGCTCGGTTGCCGGTCTCGGTAGGTTCGGGCGCGCGTTTGGGCGCATCGCGCCGGGTCTCGCGAGCGACGGCAGGGCGGGTTTCGGTTGTGATGTCGGCCATCTGAATCGTAGAGCGGCTTATTGTATCGCCCTATATGGTCTGGCCTGGGCCGAGGTTTCATGCGTGGGCGGATTTTCCGGCATGACCGACCGGCTTGGCTCGTTTGGCTCTCGCGCACTCTTGCGATGAGCCCGCGGCTCCGCTACACGCCGCGCTTTCCGCCGGCGGCCGCGAAGGGGCCCGGCGCCTTCGGTATTTGCGGGAGCAGATGTGATGGCCAGTGTGGTGACATTGGAGGCGCAAGCGCGGGGGCGCGCCGGCAAAGGGGCGGCGCGAGCTACGCGGCGGGCCGGCAAGGTGCCGGGGATCATCTATGGCGCCAAGCAGCCGGCGAACCTGATCGCGCTCGATCCGCGCGCGGTGTTGCGCGAGCTGCACCGGCCGGGCTGGCAGTCCCGCGTGTTCGAGATCAAGACGAACGGCAGCGCGGTCCGGGCGCTCATCCGCGACCTGCAGTATCACCCGGTCAGCGATGCGCCCGAGCATGTGGATTTCCAGCGTCTTGCCCCGGGCGAGCGGATCCGCGTTTCAGTGCCGGTGCATTTCGAGAATGAAGGGCTGAGCACGGGCCTGAAACGCGGTGGCGTGTTGAACGTCATCCGCCACACCGTGGAAGTGTATTGCGACCCCGATAACATCCCGGAACAGTTCAGCGCAGACCTCACCGGCCTCGATTTCAACGACAATGTGCGCTGGCACGACCTGAAGGGCGCGGAAGGCGTGCGGCCGGTGATCACCGATCGCGATTTTGTGGTGGCCACGGTCGCGCCGCCGACGAAGATGGGCGAGGCGGCGACGGAAGCGGCCGCAACGGCGGCTCCGGCAATGCCGGCTCCGGCGGCGGCCGCAGCGCCGGCAAAGGCGCCGGCCAAAGGCGCTGCCCGGAAATAGTGGCGCGCGACAGGCCGGCCTGCCGTGCTGCTGTGGGTCGGCCTCGGCAACCCCGAACCCGGGATGGCGCGCAACCGCCACAACATCGGGTTCATGGCGCTCGACACGATCGCGATCCGCCACGGGTTCAGCGCTTGGCGGCAGCGATTCAAGGGGCTGGTGGCCGAGGGCGTGGTGGGCGGGGAGAAGGTGCTGGGGCTGAAGCCCAACACCTACATGAATGCCTCGGGCGAGAGCGTGCAAGCGGCGGCGGCCTTTTATAAGCTGCCGCTGAACGCGATCACAGCGTTTCACGACGAGCTCGACCTGGCGCCGGGCAAGGTGCGGGTGAAGCGCGGCGGGGGTGCGGCCGGGCATAACGGGCTGCGCAGCATGGACCGGATGCTGGGGTCGCCGGATTACTGGCGGGTGCGGCTGGGGATCGGGCATCCCGGGGTGAAGGAGCGCGTGCTGGGCCATGTGCTGGGTGATTTCGGCCCCGACGACCGGGACTGGGTGGTGCGCCTGTTGGATGCGGTAGCGGATTCAGCACCGCTGCTCGCCGAGGGGCGACCCGAGGAGTTCATGACCAAAGTGGCGCTGCTGGCGCGCGAAGACGAGTAGAGATGGGTTTCAATTGCGGCATCGTAGGGCTGCCGAACGTGGGCAAGTCCACGCTTTTCAATGCCCTGACCGCGACCGCAGCGGCGGCAGCGGCGAATTATCCATTCTGCACGATCGAGCCGAATGTCGGGCGGGTGCCGGTGCCGGACGCGCGGCTGGAAGTTCTGGCGGAGATCGGCAAGTCGGCGCGGATCGTGCCGACCTCGCTGGAGTTCGTGGATATTGCCGGGTTGGTGCGCGGGGCGTCGCAGGGCGAAGGGCTGGGCAACCAGTTCCTGGCCACCATCAGGGAGGTGGACGCGGTTATTCACGTGCTGCGCTGCTTCGAGGACCCTGATGTCGCGCATGTGGAGGGCGGGATCGATCCGATCCGCGACGCCGAGATCGTCGAGACCGAGCTGATGCTGGCGGACCTGGAAAGCCTGGAGAAACGGCTTTCGGGCCTGACCAAGCGGGCGCGGGGTGGGGACAAGGAAAGTGCCGCCCAATTGGCGCTGATCGAGCCGGTGATGGCGGCTTTATCGGCGGGGCGGCCGGCGCGGAGCGCGGTGCCCGGTGAGGCGGAAGCGGTGCAACGGCTGCAACTGCTGACAGCCAAGCCGGTGCTTTACGTGTGCAATGTGGAGGAGCGGGCGGCGGCTGCCGGCAATGCATGGTCGGCTCAGGTGGCGGAGCGGGCCACTTCCGAGGGGGCCGGCGTGGTCGTGGTGTCGGCGGCGATCGAGGCAGAGGTGGCGCAGTTGCCGGAGAGCGAGCGGGGTGAGTTTCTTGGCTCGCTCGGACTGGCGGACAGCGGGTTGGATCGGGTGATCCGGGCCGGCTACGGGCTTTTGGGGCTGATCACCTTCTTCACGGTGGGCCCGAAGGAGGCGCGGGCCTGGACGATCACCGTGGGAACGCGGGCGCCTCAGGCGGCGGGGGTGATTCACGGCGATTTCGAGCGGGGGTTCATCGCGGCAGAGACGAGCGCCTACGAGGATTACATGGCCTGCCGGGGGGAGGTGGGGGCGAAAGAGGCCGGGAAGATGCGGGTCGAGGGGAAGGAGTACGTAGTGAAGGACGGCGATGTGCTGCTGTTCCGGTTCAATGTGTGAGGCGATTGGATGGATGGCGGAAACGAGCCGGCCCGTCCCGCAGGACAGCCGGCCGGCTCGCCTCGAGGCTCTGGGGCCAGCAGAGCCGTGCTCCCATAGCACACCGCAATTGCTATAAGGTAAAAATTACGGAGCCGGCACTTCCTGGGGCGGGAAAAAGGCACTACACGCCTTTGCAACGCACCTGGTTCGTTGCGGACAGCGAGTCCGCTCTCTGCACCGCTTGCGGATCACCCCCAATGGCTCGGAGATAGGCGCGGGCAGGCTGATCCGGCTGCGCCCGGCCCTGCTCCCAATGGCGCAGCGTGCCGATCGGGATTTAGTACCCGTGCGGCAAATTCCTCCTGGGTCAGCTGAGCGCCTGACGCAGCGTCTTCTTGTCCGCGAGCGGTTTGGTTTCACCGTCAGGCAGCACCTGAATGATTGTCCCGTCATTCTGACGTCTGGCTGCGATATATTCGCTGTGCTCATGCCGCGTCGCTTTTCTTGCCGAGATGATGCGAATCCGCTCGTCGTTCTGTATAGACGACCGTCAGCATCCGAGCTGGCTTTTTGCGACGCCACCCGTTAGTTCAGCCGGAGATCGATGATGTGCCTCGGGTCGGGCTGCAGCTCACCAAGCTCCACGCGCTTCACAATGTCGGTCAATGCCGCATTCGCGACTGTCGGCAGCCCGATCTCCTCGCCCTTACGCACCACGAAGCCGTTCAGGAACTCGATCTCGGTCCGCCGTCCCTTCACCATGTCCTGGCCCATCGACGGACGATGCGCGCCGCCACCTGGCCGCTTCGCCTCGGCCAGCCGATGCTCGTCGTACTCACGCGTCGCCGCCGGATCGCCTTCGCCGGCACGCGCGATCACCTCCGGCGACATGTGATTGATCTCCTCCAGCTCGTATCCCAAAGCCTGCCCCACGCGGATCGCCTCACTGCCCAGCCGGGCGCCGAACCGGCGGATCACGTCATTGGTCAGCAGGTCGCGGCTAATCATCCCGGTGCAGGCGGACAGCCCGTTACCCATCACGTTGGTCACCAACTTGGACCAACGCTCGCCCCACAGGTTGGACGTCACCATCGCGCCATCGGCGTAATCAACCAGCCGGCAGATCTGCTTCGCGCGGTCGGTGATGCGGCCATGCACCTCGCCTACACGGAACACGGTGTGGCCCTTGCCGCGGCTCTTGCCCGCGGCGCGCCGCACATGCCCCGGCTCGCACAGATCGACGGTGATGGAGGACGCGATACAGCCGAGCGTCCGGCCCCAACCGACGACATCGGCAACCGTCTCCTCATTCATGCAATTTTGCAACGAGACCACGTAACCGCTCGGCGCCAGATACTGTGCGATCAGTCGCGTAGCCCACGCCGTGTCGTACGACTTCATGCAGACGAAGGCGATGTCGATCGGGCGCTCTTTCGACACATGCTGCACATCGGTCAGATGCAGAGCGCGCACCGGCGTAGTGAACTCCTCGCCGGTGATGTGGCTGATACGCAGTCCGGTTTGGCGCATGCGCTCGACATGCTCGGGCCAGGGATCGATGAAGGTGACGTCCTCTCCGGCCTGCGCCATGTGTGCCCCGGCGTAACCGCCCACCGCGCCGGTGCCCAGAATGGCGATTTTCGGTTTCATGCTCATGCTTCCTTCGGTTCAGGACCGCGCCGCGGGTTCGGAAATGAAAATCTGCCAACCAGCCAGCGAAAACCAGATACGGTGGCCGTAGAGGAAGTCCTCGCCCACCAGCCCCTGCCAGCGCACGGCGGGAATCGACGGGTCCTGCGGGACCTCCAGGATCGGCAGCAATGGGTCATCCTCCACCCAGGCGCCGATGCGCAAGCTATGGAACCGGTGCACCGGAACGGTTACCGCGTTGGCTCCGGCACCGCCGACAGCGACGACCTGATCCGCCCTTAACGTCGCCGGGCTGACCCCGGCCCGCGTAGCGAACGCTTGCGTGATCGCGCTCGCCTGCGAACCGGTATCGACCAAAGCAAGGCCGCGGACGCCGTCCACTTCGATCGGAACCAACAGATTAATCGGCACCCGCAGCCCTTGGCTCAGCCCGCGCACGCCGGAGAGAGCGACAGCCGGGCTGGACCAGGGCGGCGCAGTCAACCAGCACGGCTCGCCGCGATAGAGCGTCATTTGCCCATGCGGCGCATCCAGATCGACATCGAACCAGCGCAGCACGTCGGTGCCGAGCACGCCGTCCACACCTTCGCCCAGCGGGGTGACGTTGAGATCGCCGACCGCGACATGGGTGACGGGCAGCGCCATGCCGGCGAGTTCGAAACTGTCCACCAGTGCGTCGAAACCGGCAGTAGGACCGCCCACGCCCCAGCTCCGCGAGCCATTCGCGGCATCCGTGCCGAGGTGCAGACGCCTCACCGTCGTACGGCTCAACAAAGTGCGGTCGGCCCCGGTGTCCAGCACAAGGTGGACCAGCTGTCCGTTGATATGGACAGGAACGAACACCAGCCGGTCGCGTGCCTCGACCGGCGTCGCGCCGAGCTGTTCCAGTTTGCATGTGCCCACACCGAACAGCGCGTTGTTGGTCGCCTGACAGCCGGCCAGTAGCAGCAGCGTGGCCCCCAGGCGCAACGACATCCGGGTCAAACCGAAGCCTTCGCCCGCAGTTCGTCGCGGATTTCCGTCAGCAGCAGCTCGGTCTTGCTCGGCCCCGCGGCTTCCGGTTCGTGCCGCAGATGCATTCGGGTCAGCGCCTTGATCACCCAAAATATAGCGAAGCTGACGATCACGAAATTGATGATCGCATTGATGAACAGCCCGAGATTGATCGTCGCCGCACCCGCCTGCTGCGCCGCGGCCAAGGTCGGATAGGATTTTCCGTTCAGTGCGAAGAACACGTTCGAGAAATCGATGCCCCCGGCGAGGAGGCCGATGATCGGATTTATCACGTCCTTCACCAGGCTGTTCACAACGCCGGTGAACGCGGCGCCGATGACGATGCCGACGGCGAGATCGACAACACTGCCGCGCATGATGAACGCACGGAATTCGGACACCCAGGATGGCGTCTTGAGGGTCAGGGCACTCGACATGTCCGCCTCCGTTGGTTGGCTTGCCCAGTTTGGCGTGCCGACGTTATCATCTTCGACGGCCGACGGGGAGGACGCGCATGTCTGCAACTCTCGCCATTGAGATTGTTCCGACCGGCGCGGCGCTGGGCGCCGAGCTCAAAGGCATCGACTTGCGCCATGTCACCGATGCGGGTTTCGCCACCATCCATCGTGCCTGGCTGGAGCACCTCGTGCTGCTGTTCCGCGGGCAGAGCCTGTCGGACGAGGCGTTGATCGCCTTCAGCCGCCGGTTCGGCGACCTCGACTGGGCGCCGGTGCAGGAGAACGGCCGCCGGTTCGTGGAGGGCCATCCGGAGATCTACGTCGTTTCGAACGTGATCGAGAACGGCGTCGCGATCGGCAGCCTGGGTGCCGGCGAGGCGGTCTGGCACACCGACATGTCGTACCTGGAGCAGCCGCCTAAGGCCAGCATGCTCTATGCGATGGAGGTGCCGTCCAGCGGCGGGAATACTGGATTCTGCAACATGTATCGCGCCTGGGATGAACTGCCGGCGGCGTTACGGCGCGAGGTGGAAGGACGGCGGCTCAAGCACGACGGCACCTACAATAGCGGCGGTTATGTCCGGGAGGGCGTGACCGCGACCGACGACCCGACAATATCGCCCGGCACCTATCACCCGATCGCTTATCGCCATCCGGAGACCGGGCGCATCGCACTCTATCTCGGCCGCCGCCGCAATGCGTATATCGAGGGCCTGCCGCTGGCGGACTCCGAAGCGTTGCTGGACGAGTTGTGGCGGCACGCGACCGGCGACGAGTTGACCTGGTACAACCGCTGGCGCGTCGGCGACCTGGTTATGTGGGACAATCGCTGCACCATGCACCGGCGCGATCCGTTCGACGCCGGTGCACGCCGCATCATGCACCGAACTCAGATCAAGGGTTAGCACCAGGCGGGCGGAGCAAATACCATGACTCAGCAACATTCGCCGACGCGAGAGGCTTCGCGCAAAGACCATCTGCCCTACGACGTTCGCCATATCGATGACATCGAGTGGGAGACCATCCGCTGGCCCGGCGAGACCGGCAAGATGCTGTTCCACCCGCGGCCCGAGCGTCCGACCGAGCCGAACGCGGGTATCCTGCGGCTCGAACCGGGCGCGTACCACCCTGAGCATTATCATGGCTTTGCCCAGGTCTGGTACATACTTTCAGGCGAGTTTACTATCGACGGAAAGCGCCTCAAGTCCGGGACGATGCTGTTTCATCCTGACCCGCATTACGAGGGCGAGTTCCACACCGATACGGGTGGGGAAATCTTGATCGTTCAGTACCCGGGGCCCACTACCGGAGAGCGTCCGATTTACGACGATCGCTTCAACATGACGCACCGCAAGCCCGTCACCGAGGAGCGGATCGACCTCTGACGACAGCATGTTAACCGATCAGCACCGCGCGCACATCGTTCACGTTGGTCAGTGTCGGCCCGGTGCGAATCAGGTCGCTGAGCGAGTCGAACAGCGCGTAGCTGTCATGCGCCGCCAGCACGCCGCGCGGGTCGAGGCCGGCAACCCGCGCGCGGGCCAGCGTGTCCGGACCGATCATCGCCCCCGCCGCATCCTCGGTGCCGTCGATGCCGTCCGTATCACCTGCAACGGCCCAAACGCCCGGCGCGCCCGCCAGCGCGATGGCAAGCCCGAGCAGGAACTCGGTGTTCCGCCCGCCGCGCCCGGCCGGTCCGCGGCCGATCGTCACCGTGGTCTCGCCTCCGGAGAGCAGCACGGCCGGCGCGGCTACGGGCTCGCCATGCGCGCGAACGCTGCGGGCAATCCCCGCCATCACCGTCCCGACCTCGCGCGCCTCGCCTTCCAGCGCGTCGCCCAGGATCATCGGCGCAAGGCCGAGCCCGCGCGCCGTCTTCGCCATTGCGGCGAGCGCCATCATCGGCGTGGCGATCAGGCGGAAATCGGCGCGCAAGGTGCCCGGCTTGGGGGTCTCATCGCCCTCGGCCGCCAGCCGTGCCGCGATCGCCGGCGACAATTCGATCCCGTAGCGCGCCAGGATCGCCCGCGTGTCGGCGAATGTCGTCGGGTCGGGCACTGTCGGCCCCGACGCGATCACCGCCGGATCGTCGCCCGGCACGTCGCTGATCGCCAGGGTCACGAGACGGGCCGGCGCGGCCGCCGCGCCCAGCCGTCCGCCCTTGATCCCCGACAGGTGCTTACGCACCGTGTTCATCTCGCTGATTGTCGCACCCGAGGCTAGTAACGCGCGGTTGATCACCTGCTTGTCGGCAAGCGTCAGCCCGGGCGCGGGCAGCGCCAGCAGCGCCGAGCCGCCGCCGGAGATCAGCGCGATCACCAGGTCGTCGGCACCAAGCCCGCACACCCGTTCAAGCAACCGCCGCGCGCCGAGTTCGCTGTTCGCGTCCGGCACAGGATGCGATGACTCGACCACCTCGATGCGGCGGGTCGGCACCGCGTGGCCGTAGCGGGTCACGACAGTGCCGGTCAGTGCCACGTCCGGCCATGCCTCTTCCAGCGCGGCGGCCATGACCGCGGCAGATTTGCCGGCGCCGACGACAATGCAGCGGCCGCGCGGCTTCTCCGGCAGATGCGCCGTCAACACCCGGCGCGGATCGGCGGCAGCGACGGCGGCATCGAAGAGGCTGCGCAGCGCGGCACGGGCGCGCGCGTCGTCCCAGATCATGCCGGCAGTATGGCGAACCGCCGCCCGCCACGCCATCTACCGGCCAACCGAGAGGAGACCGCCATGACTGTGCCCGCCCTGGACGATGCCACCCGCACGAACCTGGAGGCCGCGGCGTTCCGCCGGCTGGTCGAGCATCTGCGCGAGCGCACCGACGTGCAGAACATCGACCTGATGAACCTCGCCGGGTTTTGCCGCAACTGCCTGAGCCGCTGGTACCGCGAGGCGGCGGAACAACAAGGCATCGGGCTCGCCGACCCGGACGCGCGCGAGGTCATCTATGGCATGCCCTACAAGGAGTGGCAGGCGAAGTACCAGAAAGAGGCTTCGCCTCAGCAAAAGTCAGCGTTCGTGAAAGCCAATCCGGGTCATTGACCGGGACTCCGGCGCGCCGCTATCCGCCGCCCTTCGCAAGACGGGGGCGGACGGATGGCGCTGACACTGGCTGAAAAACCTGCGACGCAAACCGGCGGCATCGCCGTTGACCGGTTGCGCAGCCTGGTCGATCGCATCGAACGGCTGGAAGAAGAGCGCAAGGCGCTCGGCAACGACATCAAGGACATCTACGCCGAGGCGAAATCCGCCGGATTCGACGTGAAAGTGCTCCGCCAGCTCATCCGCCTGCGCAAGCAGGAGCCGGCGGAGATCGAGGAGCAGGAATCCTTGCTCGACGTGTATCGCCGCGCGCTTGGGATGTAGAGCTTTGCTTATCTCTACACCTCTTCCGCCCGGCCGGAGAGGTCGCCGCGCAGCGCGGCGGGTGAGGGCGGACACTACTCGTGGCTGAGGATGTTGACCAAGCGCCCGAACGGGTCTCGCACATAGAACCGCGTGACACCCCAGGGCTCGTGCGCCGGTCCGTATTCGACGGGAATGCCGGCGGTCATGACGCGCCGGTGGACCTCCTCCAGGTCGTCCACTTCCACGGAAAGATCCGGCACCGGCGTTCCGGACCCGCCCTCGGCGGCGACACTGATCTGCGGCGCCGCGGTGGTGTCGGCTGCGAATGTCACGATCCAGCCAAGATCCATAACCGGCTGCAGGCCGAGGATATCGGCATAGAAGGCTCGCCCGTCGGCAACGCGCTCCGTGGCGATGTTTGCCACGATCCGCCTCACCGCCATAGGGCTAGGACGCCTTCTTGGCCGGCTTGGTATCGTTGGCAACCGCCGGCTTGATCACGCTGCTGATGGTGTCGCGCAGGATCGTCACGCGGATGTTAGGAGCGATCTCCACCTCGATCTCCTGCGAGGCAACCTGTTTGCCGTCCTTGTCGGAGACCATAGGCACGCGCTGTACCACGCCCAATATGCCGCCACCGGTCACCACGCGGTCGCCACGCTTGATCGCTGCCAGCATCTGCTTCTGGTCTTTCTGCTTCTGCTGCTGCGGGCGGATCAGCAGGAAATAGAACACGACAAAGATCAGTACGAGCGGCAGGAACTGCGACACGCTGCCGAGATTGCCGGCGAGACCCTGCGCATAAGCCGGGGTGATGAGCATGAGTAACCTCTCGGGCGTCGGCCCGGGTAGCGGTGTCCAGGTTGCGGTAATCGGGGCCGGACCATAGTTTCCGGCGCTTCCGCGTCAAGCTTCCCCGAGAACCCGCATGGACCAGCGTCTGACCGAGCAACTCGGCCGCATCGTCGCGGCGCTGGAGCGGCTTGCCCCGCCACCCCCGTCACCGCCCGACCTTGCGGCGGCCGATGCCTTCGTCTGGCATCCGGACCCGCCCGCCCTCGCGCCAGTCGCGACGGTCTCACGGGTCGATATCGCATTGCTGAAGGGTGTGGAGCGGCAGAAGCAGATTCTGCTCGACAACACGCTGCGTTTCGCCCGCGGCCTGCCGGCCAATAACGCCATGCTGTGGGGCGCGCGCGGCATGGGCAAATCGTCCCTGGTAAAGGCGGTGCATGCGGTAGCCAACGAGCGCGTGCCGGGCGCGCTCGTATTGGTGGAAATACATCGCGAGGACGTGCGGTCATTGCCGCGATTGCTGAACCTGCTCCGCGGCAAGCCCCGGCGTTGCCTCGTGTTGTGCGACGACCTGTCGTTCGAGCGGGAGGATTCCGACTACAAGGCCCTGAAATCCATCCTAGAGGGCGGCATCGAGGGGCGACCGGAGAATGTGCTGTTCTACGCCACCTCCAACCGGCGGCACCTGATGCCGCGCGACATGATCGAGAACGAGCGCTCGACCGCAATCAATCCCGGCGAGGCGACCGAGGAGAAAGTGTCGCTGTCGGACCGCTTCGGCCTGTGGATCGGCTTCCACAACTGCGACCAGGCGACGTTCTTCGCCATGGTGGAGGGCTATGCCGAGGAGATGCATCTGCCAATCGGCATAGAGGCGCTGCATGCGAAAGCCAACGAATGGTCGGTGACTCGGGGCGCACGTTCGGGGCGTGTGGCTTGGCAATTCATTCAGGACCTGGCCGGCCGATTGGGGTAACGATCCCACGCGCACGGCCTCCTGAGTTGCCATCTAACCGGCGGCGACGTCCCGGGCCACGCGCACGAACAGCGGCACCGCGGCGGCGAGATCGGCGAGACGAACCGTCTCGCCGGGACGATGCGCCTGGTTGATGTCGCCCGGCCCGAGAATCACGCAGGGAGCAATCGCCTGCAACTCGGAGGCATCGGTGCCGTATGGCGCGGTCCTTGGCTGGGTGCCGGCCGCAGCGGCGCAGAGCCGCACCAGTGGATGCCCGGCATCCAGTTCCGGCGGGGCGCCCTCGCGCACTTCAGTCACCGCGATGCCGGCGCGCGCTGCCGCTTCGTGCACTGCCGTCACGACCGGGGTCGGATCGACATGGGCGGAATAGCGGAATTTGATGCGCACCGTCGTCTTCGGCACCGTCACATTCGGCGCCGCACCGTGATTGTCGATGACCAGGTTGAAGTCGCTGAACGGTGGATCGTATGCAGCATCCAGCAGCGTCTTGTCGGTGCGCAGTCGCTCGAACACGGCCTTCATTTCCCCCAGGAACGGGATCACCTCCCAATTTGCGTTGCGCCCCTGACCGGTGCTGCTGTGGGCCTGCACGCCCGTCGCGATGCAGGTGAAACGATGCTGCTGCGATGGCCGCGAACCGGGACAAGTCCGGTCGGTTCGGCCACGATGATGCCGCGCGGCCGTGCGCGCCGAACCAGCGCCGATCGAGCGGCAATCTGCCGCGCGCCCTGCTTCGTCGTCTCCTCATCGGTGGTGATCAGCAGCGTGATCGGCACCGTCGGCAGCAAGGCACGGGCGGCGGCGATGATGGCCGCCACCGGCCCCTTCATGTCGGTGCTGCCCAGCCCGTGCAACAGACCGTCCGCATCGATACGGGCGGACCAGGGGTCTTCCTGCCATCCCGTATCCGGCACCGTATCCATATGACCGGACAGCGCCACGCCCCCGCTGCCGCCCCGATGGGCGACCAGCGCGCGTTTCGCCACGCCGGCGGCATCGGCGTAATCCAGCCGCTCGATCTCGAAGCCGGCCAAGGCCGCTTCGATGCGCTCGGCGACGGGCAGGTTGGAAACGAAGCTGCGGCTATCGATCGCCACCAGCTCTTGCGCTAGCCCGGCGAGATCGGTTGCGTCGGTGTCGTGCTTGCGAGCGCTGTTCATGGCCGGTACTTGGCGGAAGATGCGTCCGCACCGTAAGGGGCTTAAGTCATGGGCGCAACGTAATTTGCGACGCAGGAGCAACGAATGCCGGCCTATCTCGACCCACGCACCGGGGAGACCTTCCCGCTCGAGGAGCCGCGCTGGTGTGGGCCGGGCCAGGCGCCCCTGCTGCTCACGCCGCTGGACGGCATCCCGCGCGCCGCTATCGATACGGCGACGCGCAGCTTATGGCGCTACCGCGCGGCGCTGCCGCTGCCGGTCGCGGACGCTATCACGATGGGGGAAGGCGGCACGCCGCTGATCCGCCGTACGCTGAGCGATGTGCCGGTCTGGCTGAAATGCGACTGGATCATGCCGACCGGCAGTTTCAAGGATCGGGGCGCCAGCGTGATGCTGTCGCTGCTGCGTGCCCAGGGCGTGACCGCCGTTCTCGAGGACAGTTCAGGCAATGGCGGCGCCGCCGTTGCCGCCTATGCCGCGGCCGGCGGCATGCGAGCCACGATCATGACACCGGCCTCGACCAGTCCGGCCAAGACAGTTGCGATGCGCGCATACGGGGCGACGGTGGAGTTGGTGCCGGGCACGCGGCAGGACACGGCGGATGCGGCGGTGCGTCGTTCGGCGGAGGTGTTCTATGCCAGCCATAACTGGCATCCATTCTTTCTTCAGGGCACCAAGACGCTGGCCTACGAGTTGTGGGAAGATCTTGGTTTCCGCGCCCCGGATAATGTCGTGATGCCGTGCGGCGCGGGCTCGAACGTACTGGGCTGCGAGATCGGTTTCTCCGAGTTGCTGCGTACCGGCGAGATCGATGCGATGCCCCGGCTGTTCGCGGCGCAGCCCGCCAATTGCGCCCCCATCGCCGCCGCCTTCGTCGCCGGCGACGCCGTGCCGGAGGACTTCGAAATCCAGCCGACAATCGCCGAGGGCACCGCCATCGCCGCGCCGATCCGCCTGCCCGAAGTGCTCGGCGCCCTGCGCGAGACACAAGGCGGCGCGGTGATGCTGAGCGAGCAGGAAATAGCCGAGGCAACGCTCGCGCTCGCTCGGCTCGGTGTCTATGTCGAGCCGACCGCGGCACAGACCGCAGCCGCGTTCGGCAAGCTGGTTGACGCCGGTACGATCACCGGCGCGCAGACCACTGTATTGGTACTGACCGGCAGCGGGCTGAAAGCGACGCAGGCCATCGCCGGCCTCTTGGGAGAAAACCTATGAGCGGGCGGCGGATTGCGTTGCTGGGATTTTCCATCGAATGCAACCGATTTGCGCCGGTCGCGACCGAAGCGGATTTTGCCGCCCGGACGCTGCTGCACGGCGACGCCATGCTGGCCGAGGCACGCGCGCCGGCACCGCGCATGTTGGGCGAACTGCCCGGCTTTGTCGCCGATATGGACGCGGCCGGAGCGTGGCAACCGGTGCCGCTCACACTCGCGATGGCGGAGCCGAACGGACCGGTGGAACAGGCATTCTTTTCCCGCCTGCTGCGGGAATGGGAAGCCGGGCTGCGTACCGACGGGCAGCTCGACGGTGTCTATTGCGTGCTGCACGGCGCCGGGCTGACCACCGAGGACCACGACCCCGAGGGAACGCTGCTGACGATGACCCGCCGCGTGCTCGGCGCCGCGACACCGGTGGTCGCGACATATGACCTGCACGCCAATGTCTCGGCCGCCAATGTGGAAACGTTGAACGCCTATATCGGCTACCGTACCAACCCGCATCTCGACATGCGTGAGCGCGGCGCCGAAGCAGCACAGACGTTGCGCCGGCTGCTGGGAGGCATGAAAACCCATCTCGCGCATGTGCGCCTGCCGATCGTGCCGCCGACCGTGACAATGCTGACCGGCCGCGATGCGACGGAGCGGCCCTATGGCGAGCTGATCGATCTCGGCCAGCAACGCATGCACGAGGCACCGTATGCCGGGCACGTGCTGAATGTTTCTGTCATGGGCGGCTTCGCCTACGCCGACACGCCGTTCAACGGCCTGACAGTAGTGGTGACCGCCACCGACCCGGACGCCGCCTCCGCGCTCGCGCGGGAGATTGCCCAAGCCGGCTGGGCGCGCCGCGAGCGGTTCCGTGCGAAACTGACTTCCCTCGACGACGCTGTGGCGCTGGCGAAGGGCACCGAGGACCGGAGCAAGCCGCCGCTGATCTTCGCCGACGTCGCGGATAATCCCGGCGGCGGCGGGCGCGGCAACACGATGTGGCTACTGGAGGCGTTCCATCGCGCCGGCGTGCGGGACGCGATCGTCGGCGTCATCCATGACCCCGCCCTGGCGGCCGAGGCGCACGCGCTCGGCACCGGCGCTGCATTCGAAGCGAAGTTCAACCGCGGCGGGGGCGATGACTTCGCGCACCCTTTCGGCGCCAGGGCGGTGGTGTGTGCGTTGCATGATGGGCATGTGCGCGGCAGGCGCGGCATCTTCGCCGACAATACAATCGAGCTGGGGCAGTCGGCGGCACTCGCGCTGGATGGCATCACGGTCGTCGTGGTTTCCAACCGTATCCAGTGCGCCGATCCGGTGTTCCTGGAGGCGTTCGGCCTGGACATCGCGGCGGCGCGCGCCGTCGTGGTGAAATCGCGCGGGCATTTCCGCGGCGGCTTCGACGAATTTTTCCGCCACGACCAGGTGGTCGAGGTCGATGCGCCCGGCCTCACCAGCCCGGTGCTGTCGCGCTTCGACTGGCGCTACATGCCCCGCCCGGTGCTGCCGATCGACGATGATGCGAACTGGAGTCCCGACACGGGCGGCGAAGCTCTTTCCTGATCTCCGCGTGGGGGCCATTCTTGCCGAATGACGACTCCCGGGGCCGGGGCGCCCGGCCGCGCCCGTACCAGCCGTCGCACGCGGCTGACCGCGATGATCGTGGCCTGCGCCCTGTTCATGCAGAACCTCGATTCCACTGTCATCGCCACGGCCTTGCCGACCATGGCCAAGGCGTTCGGCGTCGATGCAGTGCATATGAACGTGGCGCTGACCGCGTACCTGCTCAGCGTCGCCGTGTTCATCCCGGCCAGCGGCTGGATCGCCGACCGCTACGGCACGCGCACCGTATTTCGCGCCGCCATAGCCGTGTTCACGGTGGGCTCGGTCCTCTGCGGCCAGGCGAACTCGCTCTGGTTCCTGGTGCTGGCCCGCGTCCTGCAAGGCGTTGGCGGGGCGATGATGGTCCCGGTCGGGCGGCTGGTTATGCTGCGCACCACGCCGCGGCACGAGCTGGTCGCGGCGATGGCTTGGCTCACCACGCCCGCCCTGGTCGGGCCGGTGCTGGGGCCGCCGCTCGGCGGCTTCATCGTCACCTATTTCTCGTGGCGCTGGATTTTCGAGATCAATGTGCCGATCGGGATACTCGGTATCGTCCTGGTCGGGATGTTCATTGACGACATCCGCGAGCCGCCTCCGGGGCGCTTCGATGCGCTCGGCCTGCTGTTCTCGGCAGTCGCGCTCTCCGGGTTGATGTTCGGGCTCGAGACGATAGGGCGTGGGGTCGTGCCGCCGGCGTTGACCGCTGCCCTGGTCGCGGTCGGCCTGCTCGCCGGGATCGCCTATTTCCTGCACGCGCGCACGCATGCCTCGCCGCTGCTCGATCTTTCTCTGATGCGGTTGCCCTGCTTCGGGGTGGCGATCTCGGCGATGATGCTGTTCCGCATAGGGATCGGCGCCATACCGTTCCTGCTGCCGCTGATGCTGCAGGTTGGATTCGGCGATTCGGCCTTGCAGAGCGGGCTGATCACCTTCGCCAGCTCGGCCGGAGCGCTGGTGATGAAGCCGGTGGCGCAATGGGCGCTGCGCCAGTTCGGCTTCCGCGACACGCTGGTCTGGAATGGACTGATCTCCGCGGCGATGATCGCGATCTGCGCGGCGTTCCGCCCGGCCTGGCCGGCGGCCGCCATCTATGCTGCGCTGCTGATCGGCGGGTTCTTCCGCTCGCTGCAGTTCACCGCTTACAACACCCTGGCCTATGGCGACGTGCCGCGCCGGCGCATGAGCGCCGCCACCAGCCTCTATACAGCCGCCCAGCAATTAGCGGCGACGATCGGTATCTCCGCCGGCGCGGTGGCACTGTTCGCTTCGATGGGGCTCTCCGGCCACCATCCGCCGCAGCCCGTGGATTTCAGCATCGCCTTTGTTGCGGTGTCGCTGTTCACCCTGGCGGCGGCGCCGATCGCCTTGCTGATGCCGCGCTCGGCCGGAGACGACCTGACCGGGCGGGCGCCGAAGCCGCAAGTCGCCGGTCAGCCCGCCGCGGCGGATTGATCGGCCGCGGACTGATCGGCTACAGGGCCACCGGCTCAAGCGACACCTTGGCGATCCCCTGCCCGACAATGCCGAGCAGGCGCGCCGCCCCGAGCGAGAGATCGACGATGCGCAGCCGCGCCGGCAACCGATCGGTGATCGTGACGATCACCGATCGCCCGGTAGTCAGCACCGTCACCCGCACCTTGGTCCCGAACGGCAGCCAGGGATGCGCCGCGGTTAAGCCCGCATCGTTGAAGCGGCTACCGCTGGCGGTCCGCTGCCCCTGATGCGAACGCCCGTAGAAGGAGGCGACGCCGGTCTCTCCAGCCCAGCCGGCCTGGTGTTGTGCCATGCGCGCATCGGCCTTGCCATGAGGCAGCGCCACGACGGCGCCGGCAAGAAGCCCGAACAACACCCTCCCGCGCAAGCGTGTGGCGAGACAAGCGAGACCAGACCTTAATATCGTCGAGATCGAACTTGGGTGGGGCAAGACGCCCGACTGAACTTCTTCCAATCCCGGATGGGACGGCGTGCTTCGTTCCAATTGCGATCCACAGAACAAATCGTAACGAGCGGATACTTCCGCACATGCGGCATCCGCTTCATGGTAATTCCCCATTTGTTCTTCTCCGCATTGACGTGGCCCACCCGGGCTCAGCCATGTTGCGGAAACTGAACTCGGGATGCAACCCCTCTGGTCTGCGGTCAGGACTGGCGCCGACTGGCCCGGGCGCGCTCGCGCAGTTCGTATTTCTGGATTTTACCTGTTGATGTCTTCGGCAATTGCCCGAAGGACACGGAGCGCGGGCACTTGTAGTGTGCAAGATTGGCGCGGCACCAAGCGATAATATTACCCGCATCAACCGAGGCGCCTGGCTTCAAGCCGACGAAGGCATGCGGCGTCTCGCCCCAGGTTTCGTCCGGCTGGGCCACCACCGCGGCTTCCATCACGTCGGGGTGCCGATACAGGACCTCTTCGACCTCCAGCGAGCTGATGTTCTCGCCGCCCGAGATGATGATGTCCTTCGCGCGGTCCTTTATCTCCACGTAATTGTCGGAATGCAGCACAGCGAGGTCGCCCGTGTGGTACCAGCCACCGGCAAAGCTTTCCGCGGTTGCCGCCGTGTTCTTGAGATAGCCCATCATCACGGTGTTGGAGCGCAGCATGAGCTCGCCCATCGACGCGCCATCGGCCGGCACCGGGGCCAGGGTTTCCGGGTCGAGCACAGCCGCCGCTTCCAGCAGCGGGTGCCCCACCCCTTGGCGGGCCATGAAAGCGGCTTTTCGATCCACCGGCAGCTCGTCGAGCCCCGGCTGCCATTGGCAGATCGTTGCCGGTCCGTAGCTTTCCGTCAGCGCATAGAGATGTATGACCGCAAAACCCATCGCCTCCATCCCGGCGATAACGGTCGAGGGCGGAGCGGCGCCGCCGGTGGCGATCTGCACGGTCTGCGGGAAGCCGCGCCGCACGGTCTCCGGCGCGTGGATCAGCATCGTCAACACGATGGGTGCGGCGCACATATGCGTCACGCCATACTCGGCGATGGCGGCGAAGACCGGCGCCGGATCGACGCGGCGGAGGCAGACATGCGTGCCGCCGGCAAGCGTGACGGCCCAGGTATAGGTCCAGCCGTTGCAGTGGAACATCGGCAACGTCCAGAGATAGACGCTCCGCGGCGAGAGCTGGAACGCAAGCGCATTGGCGCAGGCATTCAGATAAGCGCCGCGATGGTGCAGCACGACGCCTTTCGGGTTGCCGGTCGTGCCGGAGGTGTAATTGAGCGAAATCGCCTGCCACTCATCGTCCGGCAACCTTACCGGATGCTCCGGATCACCCCCGGCGATGAACGACTCGTAGTCGGTCGCCCCGACCGGCTCCCCTGCCGCGCCGAGCGGATCGTCGATGCCGATTACCAGCGGCGGCTTCCTCATCGCGGCGAGCGCCGGGATCATCACCCCGCTCAGCTCGCGATCGGCCAACAGCACTTTCGCCTCGCCGTGCCGCAGGATGAACGCGATCGCCGCAGCATCCAGCCGCGTGTTGATCGGACAGAGCACGGCGCCCAGCATCGGCACGGCGTGGTGCGCCTCCAGCATCTCTGGGATGTTGGGGGCGATGACGGCGACGGTGTCGCCCTTGCCGACGCCTGCGCCGGCCAGCGCGCTCGCCAGCCGTCGTGCCCGCTCCAGGAACCCCGCATAGGTGATGCGGCGGGGGCCATGAATCACGGCAGTGCGCCGCGGATAAACATGCGCCGCCCGCACCAGGAAGGAGACCGGCGAGAGCGGCACATAATTCGCCGCATTGCGCTCGAGGCCCTGCTCGAAGATCGACATCGTTGCTTCCTTGCCGGGAGACGTGGCCTCGCCTAGCGTACCTGCGCGTACAGCACGGCGGAAGCTCGGCGGCATGGACCTGCAACTTTGCGACAGAACCGCGCTGGTCACGGGCGCCAGCATGGGGATCGGGCGCGCCATCGCCAAGGCTCTCGCGGTCGAAGGCGTACGCGTCGCCGCCGTCGCGCGGCGCATGACCTTGCTCGAAGCACTGGCCGGGGAGATCGTCGCAACCGGCGGGCCGGCGCCGGTGCTGATCGTGCAGGACATCATGGCCGAGGACGCGGCCGAACGGGTGTCCGATCTCGCGCAGCAGCAGCTCGGCTCTGTCGATATTCTAGTGAACTGCGCCGGGGGCAGCCGTCCGCTGCCGGTGGATGCGCCGGACGAACGCTGGGCCGAGGCGATGACGCTGAACTTCACCCGCCAGCGCCAGCTTGCCCAAGCCCTGCTGCCGCAGATGATCGAGCGGCGTTGGGGCCGGATCATCAACATCACCGGCAAGAGCGAGCCGGAGGGCCTGAACGCGGCGTTCTCCGCGAAAGCCGCGCTGCATGCCTGGGCGAAGGGCCTGTCGCGCGAGGTCGGCAAATACGGCATCACGGTGAACTCGATCCCGCCCGGCCGCATCATGAGCGAGCAGATCCGCCGCAACTACCCCGAGGACTATCGCAAACACTTCGCGGAGACCGAGATACCGGTGAAATACTGGGGCGAACCGGAGGACCTGGCGGTTCTGGCGGTGTTTCTCGTCTCGCCGCTGGCCCGTTACATCACCGGGGCGGTGATCCCGGTCGATGGTGGCTTACGCCGGTACCAGTTCTGATGTGCCCCCCTCCCCTTGCGGGAGGGGCTGGGGGAGGGGGCCGTGCCTACAAAACCGAACCGTCAAATGATCCTGGTCGGCTTCCTGCAGGCGCAGAACTGCACCACGCTCGCCAGCTCATGGCGGCATCCCGAATCGCGCACCGATTTCCTCACCGCCGACTACTTCCAGACCATCGGCCGCATCCTGGAAGCGGGCAAATTCCAGCTTGCCTTCTTCGACGATCGTCTGGCGATGCCTGACATGATGGGGCGCGATCACGCCCATACCGTTGCCAACGGCATCCGCTGCGTGAAGCTGGATCCAGTGACGGTGCTGATGGCAATGGCGGCGAAGACCGAGCGCCTGGGCCTCGGCTCGACCTACTCCACCACCTATTACGAGCCCTTCCATGTCGCCCGCGTCTTCGCCACCGCCGACCTTATGACCGGCGGACGAGCGGCCTGGAACATCGTCACCTCGGTGAACGACGGCGAGGCCGCCAATATGGGCCTCGCACACCACATGGAGCACGACCTGCGCTACGACCGCGCGGACGAGTTCATGGAGGTGGTGCTCGGGCACTGGGACACCTGGGAAGACGACGCGCTGGTGGTGGACAAGAATGCCGGGCTGTTCGCGCATCCGGAGAAAGTGCACCGGCTGGACTATCAGGGCCGTTTCTTCCGCTCGCGCGGCCCGTTCACGGTGCCGCGCTCGCCGCAAGGCCATCCGGTGCTGATCCAGGCCGGGTCGAGCGGCCGCGGCAAGCGCTTCGCCGCGCGCTGGGCCGAGACGGTGTTCGTGGCGTATCGCGATCTGACGACCGCGAAACGCGAGTACGCCTCGATGAAGGACGACATCGCCCGGCACGGCCGCGATCCCGATCTGGTTACGCTCAATACCATCGCCTATCCCGTCGCCGCCGCCACCAAAGCGGAAGCCGAGGACAAGATGGCGGTGATCGAACGCGGCTATCGCGAGGTGGATGGGCTGTCGCTGCTATCCGAGGCGTTGAATTTCGACTTTGCAAGCAAAGAGCTCGATGAGCCGTTCACCGATGACGAACTCGCCAGCATGAGTGGAATGCAGGCGATGCGCGATCACGTCACGCAGGTGAAGGCGCACCCCACGCCACGCGATTTCCTGGAGATTACGCGGCGGGGCCGCCCGGGACAGGCGATCGTCGGCGGTCCGAAGGAGATCGCCGACCGGCTCGAGCAATGGTTCGTGGAAGAGGGCTGCGACGGTTATGTGGTCGGCGGCACCCACATGCCGGGCACTTTCGAGGATTTCGTACGCTTCGTCGTGCCGGAACTGCAGCGGCGCGGGATATTCCAGCGCGACTACCGCGGCGCCACGCTGCGGGAGAATTTGGGCCTGCCGCGGCCCGCGCGGGGATGGTGGAGGGATCTGCCGTGATTCCTCTGCGAGAGCGCATGACGGTCGCCGAGTTCCAGGTCTGGGAGCCCGACGAGTTCCCCGGCCGACGCTGGCAGTTGATTGATGGCGAGCCCGTCTGCATGAACGCGTGCCCGATCTCGGCGTGACTTGCGCGCCGCCCTCGGGCCGACAAATCGTGGCCGAGCCGGCTGCTGCTGATCGAGATTCTCTCTCCCTCGAATGAGCCGATCACGCGGTCGAATGTCTGGACATACACCACGAACCCCAGCGTGATGGAGATCCTGCTGCTCTCCGGCTTTCGGCCCTATGCCGAATTGCTCCGACGTGGACAGGATGGCGCATGGCCGACGGCGCCTCTGCTTATCGAGCCCGATCAGGAGTTGGATCTCGCCAGCATCGGCTTTCGTGCGCCGCTGCGCTCCTTCTATCGGACCACCAGCCTGCTCGCCTGACGCCGGCTCGCCAGTCATCTTGCGCGTCCCTCGGCCCGTGCCGCAGAATCCCAACCAGCACAGGAGGAACCGCCGATGGACGGCTTCGACATCACAACCCGCCTCGCCGCGGGCCTGCCGGAACCGGCAGTAAAATTCGCCGGCTTCCCGAAATTCAACTTCATCGGCGGCCACAACGACCCCACGCTGATCCCGATTGAAGGCTTGATCGAAGCCACCGCCTCGGTGCTTCGCCGCGAGGGCCAGAACCTCGCCATGTACAACCTCGCGCAAGGCCCCCAGGGCTTCATCGGCTTGCGCGAATTCGTCGCCCGCAAACTGAAAGAGCGCCGCGGCTCCGATTGCTCCGCCGATGATGTGCTGATCACCACCGGCTCCGGCCAGGGTATCGACATCATCAGCCGCATCCTCCTCGAGCCCGGCGATACCGTGCTGTTGGAAGAATTCTGTTACGCCGGCGCCATCAACCGCTTCAAGAAGCTCGGCGCCAAGCTGGTCGGCCTGCCGCTCGACGAGCACGGCATCCGCATCGACAGCCTGACCGCCGTCCTGAAAGAGCTGAAAGGGAAGGGGACAACACCGAAATTCCTCTACACCATTCCAACCATCCAGAACCCCACCGGCTCGATCCTGCCGCTCGACCGCCGCCAGGCCCTCTTGCGCCTCGCCGCCCAATACAACGTTCCGGTGTTCGAGGACGAATGCTATGCCGACCTGCTGTGGCACGGCGTCGATGCACCGCCGGCGCTCTATGCGCTCGCGCCTGACCAGGTCGTGCATATCGGCTCGTTCTCGAAGTCGCTCGCCCCGGCCCTGCGCGTCGGCTACGCGGTGGCGCAATGGCCGCTGCTGCGGCACATGATCGCCAACAAAGGGGACAGCGGCACCGGTGCGCTCGACCAGATGATCGTGGCGGAATATTTCTCGCATCACTTCGCCGATCACGTCACCGAGCTCTGCACCGGCCTGCACGAGAAGCTCGATACGATGCAGGATGCGTTGGAACGCGAGTTCGGCACGTCGGTCGAGACCTGGCGACCGGACGGCGGTATTTTCCTCTGGATGAAACTGCCCGACGCGGTCGATGTCCGAACACTGGTCAAACCTGCCGCCGATGCGGGCATCGCCTTCAATCCCGGCCCGGAATGGGCAGTCGATGCGGCAGCATCGAAATCGCATTTACGGCTCTGTTTCGCGTTGCCCTCCAAGGAGACCATCCGCCAGGGCGTCGCCGCCTTCGCCCGGGTCTGCTATGAGCAGACCGGCATCCCGGCGCAGAGCGCCAACATCCGTCATGGGGAGCGGCGATGATTCTCGACAATGAAACCCAGGTGACCGAGGCGGTGCTCGCCGCCCTGGCTAGCACGCCGACCCCCCGCCTGCGCGACGTCATGACCGGCCTGATACGGCATCTGCATGCGTTCATACGTGAAGTGCGTCCGACCGAGGACGAGTATGACGAAGCGCTTCGCTTCATCGCCGACCTGGGCAAGCACACCGGGGCGGACCGGAACGAGACGATCATCGCCGCCGACACGCTGGGTTTCTCCACCCTCGTCTGCCTGCTCAACAACACGATCGGCGCGCACCGCACCGACCCCGCTTTGCTCGGACCGTTCTGGCGCAAGAACGCGCCGATGCGTCGCAACGGTGATTCGATCGTCTATTCCGATACGCCCGGCCCGCCGGTGTTTGTCTCCGGCCGGGTGATGGACACCGAGGGGCGGCCGATCCAAGGCGCCACCGTCGATGTCTGGCATGCATCGCCGGTGGGCTTTTACGAGAACCAGGACGCGGGGCAGGCCGACTACAATCTGCGCGGCCTGTTCACCACCGATGCCGAGGGGCGCTACTGGTTCCGCACAGTGAAGCCCGCCGGCTATCCGGTGCCGGTCGATGGGCCGGTGGGCCGGCTGCTGGAAGCGACGGCCCGTCACCCTTACCGCCCGGCGCATTTCCACTACATGGTGACGCATCCCGGGTACAAGACGCTGATCACCCAGGTCTTCCCCGACGACGACGAACACCTGGAAAGCGACGTCACGTTCAGCGTCGTGCGCTCCCTCGTCGGCAAGTTTCACAAGCAGGACGGCACGCCGCCCGGCGGTGACGTGAGCGGCCCATGGTACACGCTGGAATACGACCTCTATCTCGAGCCCGGCGAAATGCGCATCCCGGTTCCCCCGATCCCCTGAAGCCAAAGAGAGCCACGCAGGGATAGTGTTCCCGAGGCGGCTCCCTCTTCTTGACCCTTCGCTAAGGCTTCCGCCCGACACTCGTCTGTATGCGCAAGACGATTGCGATCGGGTTTGCCGGGCTCGCGGCAACGGCATTCTGCGCCCCCTCGCTGTTCTGGCTGATCCTGGCCGGCGGCGCGCTGGCCGCAGCGAGCCTCCTCGCCTTTCGCTACAACGCCGCCGCCTCTGCCGCCTGGCTGCTGGTCACCGGCTGCACGCTGGAAATGTCGCTCGGCGATCTGATCGGCCCCGACGCGTACCAGCCGATAGTCGGCCTGGTGAAAGCGGCGGGGCTAGGCCTCGCCGTCGTCGCCGTGCTGCGCTACGGGCCGCGCTTCGATCCGTTCAACCCCGGTTTCGCCTATGCGGCGATGTTCGCCGCGGGGCTGGCGCATGGCCTCCATCCCGGGCTGACCGCGGCCGAGAGTCTGCGCTCCCTGGCGGGGTCCGCGGCGCCGTTCGCTTTCTCCTTCAGCCGGCTGTCGCGCCCCTGGACACAGGCCGTCATCCGCATGACCGCATGGACCCCGGCGATTTCCGTCGCGATCTGCGGCGTGCTGGCCGCCGCCGGTGTACGGCCGCTGTTCATCGAATTGGGGGGGATGCGCCTCGCCGCGCTTGGGCACCCGGCCTTCCTCGCCGGTTTCGCGCTGGCCGCGGTCTATGCCTGCCTGATTGAGCTTTATCGGGATGGCGAGCGGCACCGCCTGATGTTGCTTGCCGCTAACCTCGTGATCCTGGTGCTCACCGGCGCCCGCGCCCCGCTGGTCTACGGTTTGGTGGTGACGGCCCTCACCCTGGTCTGCGTGTCATCCCCGGTCCTGCCGGCAAGAACCCGCCTCGGCCTCGTGCTCGCCGCCGCGATGACGGTGCCGGTGCTCGTCGCGGTGTCGTCCGACCTTACCGATCTGCGGCTGTTCAACGCCGTCGGGGAATACGCCGACAACCTGAGCGGACGCGAAGAGCTTTGGCCCTCCTTCGAGGCCGCCGCCGCCGAATCGCCCTGGCTCGGCTGGGGTGTTGGCGCCGGCAACGTGATCATCCCCCCCACCAGCGACGTCGCCCGCCTTATGCATACCTGGGCGGCCCATAACGAGTATTTGCGGATGGCGGTGGAAGGCGGCCAGATCGGCCGCACCTTGCTGATCCTGCTGTTCGCGCTGTGGTGCGCACGCAACAGCGCCACCCTGCCGCCCACCGACCGTCGTATCATCCGTCTGGTTTTTGTCGCCTTCGCGTGCCATGCCTTCACCGACAACGTGCTGATCTCCAGCTCGGCGTCGGTGCTGTTCGCTTTCGTCTCGGCCGTGTTCGCGCGCGGCCGGCTGGAGGCCGAATCCGCATCGGCGCCGGTCTAGAGCGTGATCGCTTGAGGCGGGACACGTCGGAAAGCGTGAATTGCGCTCTAAAACAAAAGAGTTAGAGCGTGATCGCTTCGCCCATTAGAAGTGATCATGCTCTAAGCCGGATCACATCGCCGAAGGCCCGTTCATGCGTCTCCTCCGCCTGTTGTGCCTGCTGCTGCTCGCGCCGCTGCCGGCGGCGGCTGGCGGTATCGCCATCGTGATGAATTCCGCCGGTGCGTCGCTCAGCCTGATCGACATGAGCACGGGCAAAGAGGTGCGGCGCGTCCCCGCTTTGCGCGAACCGCATCACTGGGCAATGAGCCCCGACGGGCATTCGCTGATCGTCGGTGACTCCTCCGGCAACGAGCTCCTGTTTCTCAACCCGGACACGGCGGCCCTGCAGCACCGAATGGTGGTGGCCGATCCGTATCAGCTCGGCTTCAGCCCGGATGGGCGGTTCCTTGTCGTGAACGGTCTCGCCCGCAACCAGATCGATGTTTACAGCGTACCGGATTACAAGCTGGTGAAACGGTTCCCCATCCGCTCGATGCCGAGCCACCTGGCCTTTGCACCTGATTCAGGCCGCGTCTTCGTCAGCCTGCAAGGCACCAACCGCCTGGTGGCGATCGACCTGCATCGAATGGAGGTGCTCTGGGACAAACTGGTGGGCAACACGCCGGCGGGCGTGCTCTGGCATGACGGGCGGCTGTTGGTGGCGGATATGGGCACCGACTACCTCGCCGAGGTGGATCCGTCCAACGGAGAGGTGACCGGCCGTATCGTGACCGGAAAGGGCGCGCACAATTTGTTTCTGTCGCCGGACGGCAAAAGCATCTGGGTGAACAACCGTGTCGCCGGTACGATCACCGTATTGGATGCGGCCACGCTCAAACCGAGGCGCGTCTATAAGATTTCAGGCGGACCGGACGATCTCGGCTTCGCGCCGGACGGCAAGGTGTGGGTGACGCGCCGCTTCGCCGAAAGCATCGCGGTGCTCGATCCGGCTAGTGGCGCTACGGAGATCATCGACGTGGGGCGCTCGCCGCACGGAATTTTCCTGAACCCGGCGGCGCCCGCGCCCGCCAATCTCGCCGCGCGATGAGCCGGGATGCGTAATCCGCTCGATCTCGCCGCCGGCTGGATGCAGGAGCATGTGCTGATCCCGCTGCTGTATCAGCTCGGTTGGATGCGGTGGGAGGATATGGCTTTCGGCTGGGCGCTGTTCGCCGTCTATGGCGCGGTGCAGGTGGCGGTGATGTATGCGATCTGCGTCCCGCTGGAGCGCTGGCGCCCGGTGGAACGCTGGCCGGATACCAGGGCCGTGGGCGTCGATGTGCTCTACACGGTGATTTCGCGGGTGGGCATCCTGCCGCTGTTCACCTTCGTCCTGTTCTACCAGGCGCAGGTGATGCTGAACGGCTGGCTCGCCGATCACGGCTGGGTGCCGCCGATGCTGGAGCTGCTGGTACCGCCGTTGCTGGGCCACCCGGTGGCGACGTTCATCTGCTACGCGATCATCCTCGATTTCGCCGATTACTGGCGCCACCGCGTGTCGCATCGGCTGCGCTGGTGGTGGGCGTTGCATTCCCTGCACCACGCGCAGCGGCAGATGACTTTCTGGTCCGACGACCGGAACCATATTCTGGATGACATTATCGGCGCCGTATGGTTCGGCGTTGTGGCGCTGCTGATCGGCGTGCCGCCGCTGCAGTTCCCGCTATTGGTGCTGGTGCTGCGCTTCATCGAGAGCCTGTCGCACGCCAATGTGCGGCTGTCTTTCGGCTGGGTGGGCGAGCGGCTGTTGATTTCGCCGCGCTTCCACCGCGCCCATCACGGCGTTCTGGCGGCCGGGCAGCGGAGCTGCAATTACAGTGCGGTGCTGCCGTGGTGGGACATGCTGTTCGGCACCGCTGATTTCAGCCGTGGTTATGTGTCAACCGGCGATCCGAGCGCCGAGGAGGCGCTGGCGAGCGGGGGCTATCTGCGCCAGCAATGGGCGGGGTTGCGGCGTTTCTGCAATGCGGTGGTGCCGGCGGAGCGGGGGCGGCGCAGCGGGGTTTTGTAACGCTGGCGGACGGCATGCTGATCAACCATCAGGCCAGGTGCATCGTCACCCGCGTCAGCACCTGTAAGGAGGAGCTTTCATGCCCGATGTCCAGGCTCTCATGGAGAAATTTCAGCCACAACTTCGCGACCTGCGAGGATGCTTGGCTGTTCCTCACAGGCGATCTGTAGCGCGTCAATTCCATTGCGTACCGAACTGGGGCACAGGTCAATTTTTAAGTCGGCTGGTATAAAATTCAGTCCCAGCGGTTGGCGTTCTTCGGAAAACCGGGACGCTGTATCCGTACCACGCAGAAGCGTTGGCCGGTCGGCGCCTGCATGACCACCCAACGCTCCAGGCGGTCCACCACCTTGGCGCCCAGCTTTTCCAGGCGTTCCACTTCGGCAGGGATATTATCAGTCTCGATGTCTATGTGGACACGGCTCTCGTGATCCACGCGCTGGATCTCCACGATAGGCTCATCCGGTGGGGTCTCCAGCATGCGGTAATTGCCGCGGTTGCTCGGATGATCGGGGTCAACGGGGCGCCCCAAGGCTTGGCCCCAGAAGCGGGCAGCCTCGTCCACATCGGAGGTCTTACAGTCGATCAGTACGGCACATAGGCGTGAATGGTGCATTGCGTACTCCTTTTGGGCATCCGTTAAAATTCAAAACCAGAAAATTCCACCGATCTTGCTGCAAACAACATGCCGCATCTCGCACGATTCCTGATGCAGGAATCCCGAAGTATCAAGCTCGGCTGACCACACCGCAAACTCCGGAAAATCAGCTAAGCCAGCTTTGCGCGGTGCAGCCTGCGACATCCTTCCTGCCCGTGGAACGTCTGCGTTGGGTCGAAAGCGGTCATCGGACAGGCCCGCTGAGTGCGAATGAAACGACCCGCTTGCGCACGCCGGCCGGCAAACGACACTACCTCCCCTTCTCCGGCAAAGTGATCCCGGTCAGCGTCTCCCACACCCGGATCACGAACGCATCGTCCTTCGCGCCCTGGCCCAGCGCCGCCGCTGCCAGGAACAACTGATGTGCCGTCGCTGCCAGCGGCGCCGGAAATGCCAGTGTCCGCGCCTGATCCAGCACGATCCCCAGATCCTTGACGAAGATATTCACCGCCGAGGCCGGCTCGTCGTCGCCCGCCAGGATGTGCGGCACACGGTTCTGCCACATCCAGGAATTGCCCGCCGAGGAGCAGATCACGTCATACAGCGTGTTCGCATCTGCCCCCGCGCGGATGCCCAAAGCGAGTGCCTCCGCCGCCGTGGCGATATGCACGCCGGCCAGCAACTGGTTCACCATCTTCACCGTGCTGCCGATACCGGCCGCCTCGCCCAGCCGCCACACCTTCCCGGCAATCGCATCCAGCACCGGCTGCGCCCGCGCGAACGCCGCCTCCGCGCCCGAACCCATCACCGTCATGGTGCCCGCATCGGCCCCGGCGCGCCCGCCCGACACCGGCGCATCCAGCATCAGCAGCCCCGCCGCGTTCAGCCGGCTCTCCAGTCCCCGCGCCACCGCCGGCGAAACCGTGGTGGAGCAGATCACCACCGCCCCAGGCGGCAGTCGCGGCACGCAGCCCGCGGCCCCGAACAGCACCTCCTCTTCCTGCTGGATATTCACTACCAGCACCAGCACGGCATCCAGCCCGGCGGGAAACTCGGCCGGCGAGGCCACCGCGCTGCCGCCGGCCGCCAACAACGCCTCGCGCGCCGCCGCCCGCACATCGCAGCCGACGACCCGCGCCCCTTTCTTCACCAGGTTGACCGCGGCGCCCATTCCCATGGCGCCAAGGCCGATCACGCCAACACTTGCCTGTGCCATCCCTATCTCCCGTGCCGGAACCGCTCGACCGCGGCGACCAACGCGCGCCGGATTCCCGGCTCGAGCGCCGAATGCCCCGCATCCGGCACAATCGAAAGCCGCGCGGCCGGCCAGGCGGCCGCCAGCTCGAACGCGGTGCAGGCAGGGCAGATCATGTCGTAGCGCCCCTGCACGATCTCCGCTGGAATATGGCCAATCCGATGCATTCCTGGCAGCAGCCCGCCCTCGCCCAGGAACAGGCGGTTGGCGAAATAATACGCCTCGATGCGCGCCAGCCCCAGCGCAGTGCGGTCCTGCGCGAAAGAGCTGACGGTATCGGGGCTCGGCAGCAGCGTGCTGCACGAGCCCTCATAAATCGACCAGGCGCGCGCCGCCGGCATATGCACCGCCGCGTCCGGGTGGGTCAGCCGCCGAAGATAGCCGCCCAGCAGGTCATCACGCTCCGCCTCCGGCAGAAAGCCCACGAAATTCGTATGCGCGTCCGGGAAAATCGCCCGTAAACCATGCAGGAACCACTGCACCTCAGACTCGCGGCCGAGAAACACGCCGCGCAGCACGCAGCCGGCAACGCGGTCCGGATGTGCCTGGGCGTAAGCGAGGGCCAGGGTGGAACCCCAGGAGCCGCCGAACAGGATCCAGCGATCCACGCCGAGATGGCGCCGCAGCGTTTCGATATCCGCAACCAGGTCCTGCGTGGTGTTGTGCGCGAGGCTGCCCAGCGGACGCGACCGGCCGGCACCGCGCTGGTCGAAGATCACCACCCGCCACGTGTCGGGATCGAAGAAGCGGCGATGCACCGCGCCGGCTCCGGCGCCCGGCCCGCCATGCAGGAACAGCACGGCCCGCCCACGCGGATTGCCGACCTGCTCCCAATACATCACGTGGCCGGCGGTCAGCGGGAGATAGCCGGTCTCGAAAGGGCCAATCTCGGGATACAGATCGCCGCGCGGCATGATCGCAACAGTCTAAAGCGGGATCGGGGCGGTGCAACGGTTGTGGATCGGATCGGGGGCGCTGGCCGGGGTCGGCGCCGTGGCGGTGGCCGCGCTCGCGGCGCACGGGCTGGAGGCAATCGGCCCGGCCCGGCTGCAGATGGTGCGCAACGCGGTGCAGATGCAGGGCTGGCACGCTTTGGCCCTGGTGGCGTGCGGGCTCTGGGCCGAACGCGGCGGTGCGGCCGTCACCTGGGCAGGATGCGCGTTCGCGGCCGGCCTGCTCCTGTTCTGCGGCGGAGTGTACGGGCTGGCTCTCGCGCAGGCGCCGGTCGGTGCTCTGGCGCCAGTAGGCGGTACGCTGCTGATGGCAGGCTGGGCGTTGCTGGCCCTGTCTGCCCTTCGCACCCGCTGATACCTTGGCCGGACGTTAATAACCAAACGATGGACCGTAACAGCGGTCACGGCGGCAGCTTCACCCTGGCCTCTCCGCCCGCTTTCACGCTGCCGAGCCGGTCTCGCTGGCCCTGCTGGGAACCGGACTTGTGGCGCTCGGCTTGGCAGCTCCGCCGCAAAGCCTGACCGCCCAGCTTTTCGAGCTTCCGCGAAGGCCGTCCTCGGGTCCGGGGGGCGGCCTTTCCACGTCCGCGCCCCATGAATTGGCTTCTCCAAGTGGACCCTTGCCGGCTGCCCGCATCTGCGCAGAGATGAGCCGATGAGAAAGCGCCCGCGATGATCCCGCGCGTCGAATTTGACCCGTCCGCGCCGGCCCCGCTTGACGGCATTCGCGTGCTGGACCTCTCGCGTCTCGTCGCCGGCAACATGTTGAGCCTGCAGCTTGCCGATCAGGGCGCCGAGGTGATCAAGATCGAGGATCCGCAGAAGGGCGATCCGCTGCGCGCCTGGCGCGTCAAGGGACTGAGCCTTTACTGGAAAGTTTACGCCCGCAACAAGAAAAGCCTTGCACTCGGCCTGCGTGCGGCCGAGGGGCGCGCCGTCCTGCTCGACCTCGCGGCGCAAAGCCAGGTGCTGATCGAGAACTTCCGCCCCGGCACGCTGGAGCGGATGGAGCTGGGACCGGAGGTCTTGCACGCGTGCAACCCGCGCCTCGTCATCGTGCGCATTTCCGGCTTCGGTCAGGACGGCCCCTATCGCGACCGGCCGGGCTTCGGCACGCTGGTGGAGGCGATGTCCGGCTTTGCGGCGAAAAACGGCTTCGCCGATCGGCCGCCCGTCCTGCCACCGCTCGCGCTGGCCGACATGATCTCCGGGCTCTACGGCGCCTATGCGGTGATGGTGGCGCTGCATGTCGCCGAACATAGCGGCAAAGGACAGGTCATCGACTTGCCGCTGTTGGATCCGGTGGTCTCGATTCTCGGGCCGGATGCCGCGATCCATCGCCTCACCGGTGAGTTGCCGGAACGAACCGGCAGCCGCTCCGCCACCACCTCCCCGCGCAATGTCTGGCGCACCGCCGACGGGCGCTACATCGCCATCTCCGCCTCGATGCAGGCGATGGCCGAGCGGTTGTTCCGCGCCATCGGCCGCCCCGACATGATCGAGGACCCGCGCTTTCGCACCAACACCGATCGGGTACGCCACGCCGATGCATGCGAAGCGCCGATCGCCGCCTTCATCGCCGCGCATACACTCGACGAAAACATGCGCGTGTTCCACGCTGCCGAGGTGACCGCGCATCCCGTTTATGAGATCGATCAGTTTCTCGATGATCCACACGTGCAGGCGCGCGGGATCGTGGTGGAGGCACCCGATGCCGAAGCCGGCTCGGTTCTGATGCACGGTATCATTCCCCGGCTGTCGGCCACGCCGGGCCGCCTGCGCCGCCCTGCCCCCGAGCTCGGCCAGCACACGCAGGAGGTGCTCGAGGCAATTGGCTACGGCCCGGACCGGATAACCGCGCTTGCCGACCACCGCATCATCTAATTACTCATTGCACGGACATCATCCGTACATTATCCACTCGCCATCGCAAACGCCTACTCTTGCGTCGTCATGCCGGCGCACAGCCCCTCACGAGGGTCAACATTTCGGCGGGTTGGCATAACCGCTTCACGGTGCCGCGGGACTGATCAATCCTCGATCAGCACAGGCACAACGGACAGCACCAGCAATCCCGCCATCGCCAGGTTGAATATGCGGAAATGGCGCGGCGAGCGCAGCAGACGGCCGGCGCCGCTGCCGAGCAACGCCCAGAACAGCAGGCACGGCATCCCGCAGGCCAGGAACACTATGCCGATCCGGAGCAACTGCATGCCGAGCGGGGCGCCGGGGAGCAGGAACGCGCTCGCCGCGCCCAGTGCGATCAGCCAGGCTTTCGGGTTGATCCATTGGAAACCGACCGCGCCGACGAACCCCAGCAGGCGGCGCCGCCCGCCCTCATGCGGCAGCGGCGCCGTGGCGATCTTCCAGGCGAGCCACAGCATCCAAGCCAGCCCGATCCATCGCATCGCCGGCAGCAACAGTGGCCAGTCGTGGAGAGCCGTCCCAACCCCGCCGCTGACCAGCACCAGCATCAGCGCGAAGCCGAACACGATGCCGAGCATGTGCGGCACGGTTGCCGGCAATCCGTAACTCGCCGCCGAGCTGGCGACCATGACGTTGTTCGGCCCCGGTGTGATGTACATCGCCAGCGCGAAGCCCAGCAGCGGCAGCAATGGGTTGACCATGGCTCGAAGCAGAGCATGCGGTGTGCGCAGCCAGTGTTGAGAATTGGACAGGTCTGGATGGCGCCGCGGGCCTTGACCGCGCCTCACGCGACAAGCAAGGCGGGGCGATGCCTGTCCATGTTGTCGGAGCGGGCCTCGCCGGGTTGGCCGCCGCGCTCGCCGTGGTGGAGGCGGGCCGGCAAGCCACGATCTATGAAGCAAGCCCGGTCGCCGGCGGCCGCTGCCGGTCCTATGCCGACCGCGAACTCGGGCTGACGATCGACAACGGCAACCACCTCCTGCTCTCGGGGAATCGCGCAGCTTTCGCTTACCTGGACGCGATCGGCGCGGCTGGCACGTTGACCGGCCCGCAAACTCCTCTGTTCCCCTTTATGGATCTGGCCACCGGCGAGCGCTGGACGCTGCGCCCCAATCTGGGCCGCGTCCCCTGGTGGATTCTGTTTCCATCCCGCCGTGTTCCGGATACACGGCCATTCGATTACCTTGCGCTGCGCGGGCGCGCCGACGACCGCGCGGTCGCCGAGACTTTCCCGCGAAGCCACCTGTATGAACGACTGATCGAGCCGCTCGCCATCGCCGCGCTCAACACCCGCCCTGATGTTGGCCTCGCCCGACTGCTGCGCGCCGTCGTGCAGGAGACGCTGATGCAAGGCGGTCAGGCCTGTCTCCCGCGCGTCCCCCGCGAGAGCCTCGCTGCCTCATTGGTCGATCCGGCGGTGGCGGTGTTGCGGGCGCGCGGGGCGGAGATCCGGTTCAGCCACCGCATAGCCGGGATCGAGATCAGCGGCGGGCGTGTGACTGCCCTGCACGGCCCGGACGGCCCCATCCCAATGGAGCCGCAGGACTCGGTGGTGCTCGCCGTGCCGCCTTGGATCGCCGGCTCGCTGCTGCCGGACCTCATCGCGCCTGACGCGTTCGAAATCGATCCTCAACATCCATTTCGGCGTCGAGGCCGACCCGGGACCGGCGGGTTTCATCGGCCTGATCGGCGGCACCGCGGAGTGGGTGTTCGTCAAACCCGGCCATGTCTCGGTCACGATCAGCGCGGCGAACCGCATGGTGGACCAGCCGGCCGAGGCGATCGCCGCCGCGGTCTGGCCGGATGTCCGCGCCGCGCTGACATTGCCGCACGCTATGCCGGCGTTCCGCGTGATCAAGGAAAAGCGCGCCACCTTTGCCGCGACGGCGGAACAGGAGCGCCGCCGGCCCGGAACCCGCACGCCGCTCGCCAATCTCGCACTCGCCGGCGACTGGACCGCCACCCGCTTGCCGGCCACCATCGAAGGTGCAATCAGGTCCGGCCGCCGCGCGGCCGACATGCTGCTGGAAACATGCCCGGCGAGACCCTGACCCGAAGCGAAGCCCTGTCCCGCGCCGTTGCCGCCGCCGCCGATGCGCTGGCCAGGCGCCAGCACGCGGACGGCCATTGGTTGTTCGAGCTCGAAGCCGACGCGACGATCCCCGCCGAATACGTCCTGCTGGAACATTTTCTCAACCGCATCGACGAGAAGCTGGAGGCGAAGATCGGCGTCTATCTGCGTGCTCGCCAGGGCGAGCACGGCGGCTGGCCGCTGTTCCACGATGGGGTGTTCAATCTCTCTTGCAGCGTGAAGGCGTATTTCGCGCTGCGCTGCATCGGCGATCCGGCGGACGCTCCACACATGCTGCGGGCGCGCGACGCCATCCTGGCCGCCGGCGGCGCCGAGCGCAGCAACGTGTTTACCCGCGCGCAGCTCGCGTTGTTCGGCGCGTTGCCGTGGCGGGCGGTGCCGATGATGCCGCTCGAGATCATGCACCTGCCGCTGTGGTTCCCATTCCACCTCAGCAAAGTGTCCTACTGGTCGCGCACGGTGATCGTGCCGCTGTTGGTGCTGATGGAGCACAAGCCGGTCGCCCGCAACCCGCGCCGGGTGCGGATCGACGAGCTGTTCCGCACGCCGCCCGAACAGGTGCGCGACTACATCCGCGGTCCCTATCGCTCCAATTGGGGGCGGTTCTTCAAGGGCGTGGATACGGCGCTTCGCGTTGCCGATCCGTTTTTCCCGCGGCGGTTACGCCGCCGGGCTGTTGATAAGGCGGTTGCGTTCGTTATCGAGAGGCTCAACGGCGAGGATGGGCTCGGCGGCATCTATCCGGCGATCGCCAACAGCGTGATGATGTTCGACACGCTGGGCTACAGCCTGGATGAACCGCCGGCCGCGACCGCCTGGGCAGCGGTGCGCAAGCTGTTGGTGATCGAGCCGGACCGCGCATATTGCCAGCCCTGTCTTTCTCCCGTCTGGGACACCGCACTCGCCGGACATGCGGCGGCGGAAACCGGCGAGGCGAATGGGGGCCTCGGCGCGGCCTGCGACTGGCTGCGCGGGCGGCAGATCACCGAGGTTGTCGGGGACTGGGGCGTGCGCCGGCCCAATCTGCGTCCAGGCGGCTGGGCCTTTCAGGTACTGGAACGACTACTACCCCGATGTGGACGACACCGCCGTGGTCGGCATGCTGCTGCACCGCCAGGGCGATCCGGCGCATCGAGAAGCCATCGCGCGTGCTCGCGAATGGATCATCGGGATGCAGTCGAGCGATGGCGGCCGGTTCGATGGAGGTTGGGGCGCGTTCGAGCCGGAGAACACGCATTTTCACCTGAACCATATTCCGTTCGCCGATCATGGCGCGCTGCTGGATCCGCCGACCGCCGATGTGACCGCGCGCTGCATCTCGTTCCTTGTACAGATCGGCATGCCGATATCCGATCCGGTGCTGCGGCGCGCACTCGACTTTCTCCGCCGCGGGCAGGAGGAGGACGGGAGCTGGTTCGGCCGCTGGGGCACTAACTACATTTACGGCACTTGGTCGGTGCTGTGCGCACTGAACGCGCTCGGTCTGCCGTCCGAAGATCCGGCAATCGGCAAGGCCGTGGCATGGCTGGCTTCCGTGCAGCGCGGCGACGGAGGCTGGGGCGAGGACGAGGAGTTGTACGGCGACGCTCCGCATGGTCGTTACAAGGAGAGCACGCCGAGCCAGACGGCCTGGGCGCTGCTCGGCCTCATGGCCGCCGGTGAGGTGGACCATCCCGCAGTTGCCCGCGGCATCGAGTACCTGCTGCGAACACAGCGCGCCGACGGCGAGTGGACTGAACTGCCCTATACTGCGGTCGGCTTTCCGCGCGTCTTTTACCTGCGCTACCACGGCTATCGGCTGTATTTCCCGTTATTGGCGCTCGCGCGCTACCAAAATCTGCGCAGCGGCAACGCGCGGCAGCCGAGCTGGGGATTCTGACGCAAGCGTCTGAGGTTTGGCCGACGCTCAAGCTGCGAAGGCCGCCCGACCCTTGTCGCGCGCCTAATCTGTCGCCGGACCGACGTGAGACCGGAGATACCAATCACAAGCATCATGATACTTGCCGGCTCGGGGCAGACACAACAAGACGGCGATACGTCAGTGATGGAACCGAGCGGCTTCTTTGGTACGCATTCCGCCGCCGATTTGATCGTTACGTCAATTGGCCCAACTTTCGAAGTTCCTGAGCTCAGCATCATCGGGCGGGTCGACAGGATCGGATCTGAAATCGAGGATGAAGGTCAAGTCGCGTACTGCCGACTTGTTCAGGGTCAGGCAGTCCCATTCTGTCACTCCGGTCTTCGGGCACGCGGTGCCGACGCCACCTAACTGGTTTACCATTCAGCCGCATCACACGATTCCTTCATCCTGAGCCTCGAAATCGTCGCGCTGCCGACGTTGTAGCTCTTGGCAAGTTCCTTGAGCGTCGCGCCCTCGGCCCGCCGCCGCCGTGCTTCTTTCTGCTGCTTCGGCGGGCGGCCCATGTGTTGCCCGCGCGCCTTCGCCCGGTTCCGGCCTTCCGCCGTGCGGGCGCGGATCAGGTCGCGCTCCATGTCCGCCAGCCCGCCGAGAACGGCAATCCATCAAACGGCCGGTGCTGGTGCCGGTGTCGGCGCCCCGGCTCCGCCAGTGACCGGAATTGCGCCTCGACGTCCACGATCTGCTTGACGATGGCGAAACAGATCGAAGGTCGAGCGCGCCAGCCGGTCGATGCGCGTGACCGTCACCACATCGCCGGAGGCGAGGGCCTTCAGCATCTTCAGCAGTTCGCGCAGGTCGGCCTGCGCGCCCGTGACCTTCTCGCGGAAATCTTGGTGCATCCGGCCTCGCGTAGCTGCTCAAGCTGCGCGTTGAGGGTCTGCCCCTGGGTGCTGACGCGGGCATAGCCGAGGCGGCGATTTTGCGGGTTCTTTTCGGACATATCTTACGGGCCATGTAACCCATTGATCGCAAGTGACCAGGATGGGCACTGCGGCCGGCGGTAGGGCAACGCTTGATGAGCGCGCCTCTCTCCTCGCTTCACCGGGAGCGCGCGGCTGGCAAGCCCAGCGCCACGGATGATCCTGTCACCGCTTCGCCGGGCCAGACCTCAGGGGGCGGCAGGGGACCGGCAGCATCCGCAGCGAAGGCCTTGTACCTGAACCGCAGGCGCCAGGGCCCCGCAGAGGGAGTTAGTTGCCAAATTCCGGCCAGCCCGTCGCCGCCACGCCACTCAAGCCCAGTCGCGCTCAGCCGCAGGACACCCGTCACGGGGATGATCACCGATGCGCCCGGCGCGGCAACCTCGAAGTCCAAGGGTCGCGGAATGCGCGCCATGTTGGTGCCGCCTTCGAAAGGAACGATCCGCCCGGCGGCGTCTAGCACCTCGGGCCGTACCGAGAGGTTGGTCCCGATCCGCACAGGCCGCCCCGTATGGTTGGTGATCCGGACGGTCAGTCGAAGCGGAGCCGACAGGAGGCGCGGCGGGAACCGAATCGTGGCGGCTAGGCCCTGCGCCTCGGCGATCGCCGGCGGGACACACGCCCCGATCAGGGCAAGCGCGGTCAACCAGAGCACGGCGTGACGACGGAACCGGAAGATCACGCCGTCACGTTTCGTGCGATCTGGGGAGACCCGAGCCGCTGACGCCCACGCCGCCAGATCACCCCGGTCGCGCCGATGCCCACTAGCAACATCATCCAGCTCGGAGGTTCCGGGATCGAGCATTGATTCGTACCCGGAGCTGGTCTGCAAACATAGTCTGCCACCCAGCCCCATTCGACGGCGTCATAGACCGTCATTTTGCCAGTGCCCGGATCGGAGACCAGAAACAGCGTGGCGGCCCAATCTATTTCGGGATTTGCGGCGGTCGGATCAGGCCGGCTTGACATGTCCTCGAAGTGCGGTGGGTTTGTGTTAAAGGGGGGCGTAGCGGCAAGGGACGAAACATCGTAGTAGGGCGACTTGGGCGCGTTGGGTGCGTCCACCACGTTCTCTGGCTTTCCTGGACCCTTTGCGGCGTTCAGGTCGGCGCCATTGACCCCGGTTGTGTTGTAGTTGTCGATGACGATTTGCACCCAGTGCAGGTCGGCCGGCAGGACGGTATGTCTGGGATTGGAAAAATCCACCTCCAAGATGCCACCAGCTGTGGTTCCGTTCTGAAAGGCCTTGTACTGGGTGATTACGAAATTGATATCGAGTTGAGCGCCCAGATCGGCGATGGAGAAACCGGCCCGCTCGGCGGCGAGATCGGCCGCCAAGTTTGCGGTGTTCTTCGCAGTCATGGCACCCAAATCTGTCACTATAGCCGGTTTTAGGGTGGTGATGCACATCCCGGCGCCGCATGCGACAGGTCCGACGGCCGCCACGTAATTTGCGCCACCGGCTTGGACGACGCTGAAGGCGTTGTCGGCCAAGACGGGGTAGGCCCGAGCGGGCGCTGATGCGACCGCCACGGCTAGCGCGGACGCAATCCACAATGATAGGGTGATACGCATAACGGCAATTTCCCCCGATTGGGGGGTGCCCCTAGTCTCGGAGACGAAGGGGTGACCCCCATTGTTTTCGTACCGCTCGACGGCGGCGCCCGGTGCGAATTCGATGACGGAAAACGATAAGCCCCACATGTCGCGGGCGCCATTGTAATTTTAGTATCTTGTGTCTCCGTAGTCCGCCTCCCCTCTCGATTGTCGGATAAGGCCCGTTATGGCAATTCGCGCGAAGTCATCGCGAAGTCGCTGAGCGCGCCGGGAAGTAGAAAGCCGGTGCGGTGGACCATCCGGCGGTCGCCCGCATCGAGTACCTGCTGGCGACAGAACGCCCCGATGGCGAATGGACCGAGCTGCCATACACGGCGGTTGGTTTCCCTCGGGTCTTTTATCTGCGCTACCACGGCTATCGGCTGTATTTCCCGCTACTGGCTCTGGCGCGTTATCGCAACCTGTGCAGCGGCAACGCGCCACGGCCAAACTGGGGATTTTGATGTTACGTGGCCCGTGGGCTGCGGCGACGGGCCGCAGCAAACACGCCGAGCACTCCCGTAACGAGCAGGGAAATGCCAGCAGGCTCGGGCATATCGGTTACATGGGCAGTCGCCACAGCCGGGAACTGGCCGATCCGAAGCGGTGGCGAGTAGGTCTTGAGCGGCTTTCCGTCCGCGTACATCGTGTACAGCGCGCCCTTCGGCTGACAACCGGCCACGGTGGGAGCAGGATTGTTGAAGCATGCCGTCAGTGCTGCCAGCACTGTCGGATCCAGGACGTGAGGCGGGGTGCACTTGGGGGCGGGGAAGACAAAAGTGCCCAGTTTGTTCACGGTGATTGTCGGGGTCGGGTTCGGGCCGCAGCCTTTGGCGTCAGCAAACTCGACCCAGAAGAAGACCAGGTTCTTTCCGGGATCGGGGTCGGTGACATCGCCGTTGGGATCGTTGAGCCCGTAAGTAAACGTGTCGGGCTTGCCCGGGGCAATCTCTGTGTTCGCAGTGACCCCGGTAAAGTTCGCTATATCGTCGAGCCCCCCGCTCACCGGCACGATGATCGCCAGTGCATAGTCCAAGATCAGCGACACGCCGACGTTATTCATGACCGTGAATGAGACGCTACCAGTGTCGGTCTCAAGAAAGGTGGTGTTAGTGAAACTGATAATCGGCAGCTTTGGGGTGTGATTGATCGGGATCGCCAGGGCCGGCCAGGCAATCACCATGGCCAGGATTGAGGAGCAAAAGCCGACCCGTGCCATACGCATGCAACCAACGACGGATGCGATCATGGCTTCCTCCCCTATTACCTTTTATGCGAATTGCCAGCAACGGCTCGGCGGGACCGAGGGGTTGCCCGCTATTTTCGTTGGTGATTAACACACATCAATACAAAGATGCAAGCTAAATTTCACGGACCTCCCGATTTCGTGACTTGATGGGATTTGGTGGTATGAAACGATTGGCAAAGCGTCTGCTTGCGCAGGAGATAGGCTTTAGCTCAACCGTCAGGGTAGTCGGGGTCCGCGTGCATGCGGTGAACAAGATTCATTCTTCCTTAGCGTTGCTGGTCAAAAACTGTCGCTCCTCGTCGCGAATCGACACCCGGTTGCATGGATTCTTTGCACCACGTTCCTGCACCCGGCCGTGAGCGTCTGCTCGCGTTCGCCTTTGCCGCGTCGGATCTGCTGATCGAAACCGGACCGGACGGAAAAATCGCCTGGGCGGCCGGCGCTTTCGCCGCGCGCTTCGGTGCTGAGGCTGAACGATTTGTGGGGTGCGCACTGGCGGAGCTGATCGCACCTGCCGATCACGCCGCCTTGGCCTGCGCCATCGCCATGCTGGCCGCACGCGGCCGGCTGCCCCCGGTGACCATCCGGCTCGCCGATGCCTCGCTGTCCTCGTGCATGCTGGCGGGGCTTGCGCTGCCCGGGCCGGAGCCGCGTCTCTGCCTGACGCTCGGCCCGCTTCCCGCATTGCCGCCTTCGCCGAAAACCGGTGTGCAGGATCCGGTGACGTTCCAGCGTGAGCTGGAGGCGCGGGTGCGCGCCGGCCAGCCGGGATCGCTCGGCCTGATCGAGTTGCCTGGCCCGGAGGGCACCGACCCGCGCGCCGCGCGTGTGGTTCTGGAAAAAGCGGTCGGCGAGATCGGCGGCCCGGCCGCGCTGATTGGCGAGCTGGGGCCCGGACGCTATGGCGTGCTTGGCCAGCCGGAACTCGACCTCGCGGCGGTGGCCGAGCTGTTGGCAGCATGTCTCGGGCCGAGCGGCAAAGCGGGGCTGCAACGCCAGGCGCTCGCTTTGTCCGAAGCGGGCGTGACCCTGCCGGAAACTGTCCGAGCGCTTCGCCTGGCCCTCGGCGGCTTCGCCGCCAACGGTGCGGCGGCCACGCGCAGCGCCGGTTTTGCCGAAGGCGTCGGCGCCTTCCTCGCGCGTGCCCGCAGTCGCCGGGAGGCGCTGCGCGACACCATAGCGAAAGCCCGGTTCGAGCTGGCGTTCCAGCCAGTGGTGTCGCTGGCGGATCGGCGACCACACCATTTCGAGGCGCTGATCCGGCCGATCCTGACGCCGAGCAGTCCGGCGCGCACACCGCAGGATTTTGTGACGCTGTGCGAGGCGGTCGGCTTGGCGCAGGACCTCGACTGCGCCGTGTTGTCGGCGGCGAGGGCAGCCATGAGCCGTGCGCCCGAGGCGTTGGTGGCGGTCAATGTGTCGGGGCTTTCGATGGAAGCGCCCGGGTTCCGCGAAGGCTTGGCGGGGCTGGCGGACGGGCTCGGCGGCCGGCTACTGGTGGAGCTGACGGAGACCGCGGAGATCTCGGATTTGCCGGCGGCCGCGGCAACCCTGGCTGGGTTGCGGGCGACGGGTATCCGTACCTGCATCGATGATTTCGGCGCCGGAGCCGCCGCATTTCGTTACCTTCGCGGGTTGAAAGTGGATTTCGTCAAGATCGATGGCGCCTATGTACGCGGCGCGGCCGTCGATCCGCGCGACCGAAGTTTTGTGACGGTGATGGTGGACCTGGCGCGGTCGGTGGGGGCCCGGGTGATTGCCGAAATGATCGAGACGGAAGAACAGGCGGCGCTGATGGCCTCGCTCGGCGTGCATTACGGGCAGGGGTTCCTGTTCGGTCGGCCTGGCGCGCTGCCCGGCAGCCGCGCGCGACGCTGAGGCGGTAGCGGCGGTTGGAAGAAAGTAAGATCAACCACAGAGACACGGGGACACAGAGAAGACAAGGAGGGACATTTTGCGCTTTGCGCAGAGGGTTCTGTGTTTCTCCTTGCCTCGGTGTCGCTGTGGTCAGGCTTTCTTGCCTGCTTCGTTTTCGATCGGGGGCACGCTGTCGGTAACGGGGTCGTAGCGATAGCCGAAGGCGATGCGGCGCTCCTCCATGGTCATCTTGTCCCAGAGTTTGTCCGGGCACTGCCAGGCGGCGCGGGGGATACGGGATCCGGGGACTGAGGGAGCGGGTTCAGCCTTGGCGGGATGCGCTTCGGCCGGGGGGCGGCCTGAGGTTTTGCGGACGGTTGGTTCCTTGGGCGGGGCTTGCAGGTCGTGGAGCTTGCGCAAGGCCGTCTGCATGGTGCGCGAGAGGGTGGCGGCGTTGGAGCGGTGGCGGGCGACGATTGCGTCGGGCACGTCGGGCGGCTCGGCGCAATGCGTCCATGGCGGCGAAATGCATGGTGATGGCGTGGGCGGCGAGCAGGGCCTGCATGGTGTTGGCGGGCTTGGCGTCGAGCAGGGCGAGGCGGGCGACTTTGCGTCGGGTGGCGCGGTCGTGTTCGGACTCGCCGCCGCGCGGGGGGACGCCGTCCATGATGGTCTGGACGAAATGCTCGATGACGGCGGAATCGAGTTCTGGGGTGGCGGGCTGGGTCATGATGCGGCGGTCCTGCGCAGCGAAGGCCGCTTCTTCTAACATGCAGTTAGTGGATGTGTCAAGTTTTCATTTCGGATGAGCGAGCCGAGGCTGCGCAGTGCGCCGTACAACCCGCTTGCGGGTCGAGCAGAGCGAGGGTGGATGCTGCTGGTGAACAGCCGGCGGTCCTACAATTTATGGCACCATCACAGCTGGCTGCACAGGTTGGACCAGTAGGCGAGACATGCCGAACTTTTTCGGCAGAGTACCAGAAGGCTGCCAGAGGACTCAGAAGCGCCCGTTTTACGATTCTGCGTCTTTCTCGTGTAGGCGTTTGACCTTCGGGCGTCGTGACCCTCTCGGCCCGAGACGCAATCGCCCGAGGTATGCCGCGCCCGAGTCTTCAAGCAGTTCCTCGCGTCCTTGTAAAACACTCAAAAAGTTCTCATATGCCTTAAGCAACGACACCGATCCGACGAGGCCCCCAGCCAATTCCGAGAGGGGATGCCCTCCGAAGACTCCGGTCAAAAATATAGTAGTGGCACCGATGGTGTAGCCCAGAGACCGGTAGTACCCATACCGCTCCAGACGACGTATTCTCCGTACCAAGCGTGCGCTTGGTACGTCGATTAGGTCCTTTTGAATTTTCGTAATGCTGGACTTCAACTCGGATGGATCTTCGACATGTTCTGGCATCTCCGCTAGGGCAGCCGTAATGGAGCTTTGGAAGTTCCGAAAAGAATCCCGCTCCTCCTCCTTGATTCTGAAGAGGTCTGTCGGTTGAATGCGATCGAATGTGGGAACCTTTAATGACAAGAGCGCAACTGCACGTGCGTCCTGCTTGATACGAGAAACTACCGTAGGAATACTAAAACCTCGAGGAAGAACATGTGAGCACCCCAGCAAATCGGATGCCGTCATGTCTTTTGCAATTGTTCGTCGCATCCACTTTAAACTATCATCAAATCTCTCCTTTGATTTCGAGTAATGTAACGACTCTGACAGCAGGCCGAGCTTGGGATACTCCCAAGATGCTAGCGAGCCCCGGATCGGCAGGAAAGCAAGCTCCCCTGTTGAAAACAGCGGACTCCAAGCATCAAGCCATCGTAAGAAACTAAAGTTCTGCAGCATATCCCTGCCAAATGGCGGAAACGTGAAGCCACATGCTTCAAAGCAGCCTCCCAAGCCGGCAATATCGTCGAGGCGTGTATCAAATAATAGAGCACACGTCTTGACAAGACCAGGCGAAAATACAATCAAATCGGACAGCACAAAAAGCCTCCTTGTCAGATCGTCTAGCTCGTCATCGGACATCGATGAATGCATCGAGACGCGAAATTTGAGGCCAGCGCGATCTTTAATGTTATCCAATATTTCGTCATAATTATCGAAGCAGAACGGCATTAGCTGATCGATCGCCGAGAACCGGGGATCAATCCCGAGCTTGGGTGACTTAAGACCTTCCGCAAATTTCTGCCAGATGTTCATCGCCCGCCCTTATCCTGCTGACCAGATAGTTGAATCTGCAATATAGCCTGCTTGGGACCGCAGAAACGGCATCAGGGAACTTCTTTGATCTGCATGAGATGTCGGCCAGTGTTTCCTTGCCGCTGTCACGCCGCTTGACCGCCTCGCGCTGCTGATGCGACGTGAGTTTCGGTCGGTGTCCAAGCTCCACGCTGCGCGCCTTCGCCCGTTCGCGGCCTTCCGCCGAGCGACCGCGGATAAGGTCGCGCTCGAACTCCGCCGGCCCGCCTAGCACGGTCAGCATCAGCCGCCCGTGCGATTTGGTGGTGTCGGCCCGTGCGTCGCCTAGGGACCGGAATCCGGCCTTCCCGTCGGTGATGGCGGCAAGGTGTTCAACAAGTCGCGGGTTGACCGGGCCAGCCGATCGAGCCGCGTCACCGTCAGCACGTCGCCCGGCCGCGGTCACGCGGCGAAGCTGCGCGCGGTCGGTCCTGGCCCCGCTCACGTGAACGTCACGGAAAACCTTCCCACATCGCCTTAGTCAGTTGCCGCGCCTGCGCCTCAACGCTCTCGCTCTTGCCGCCCGGCGATACCCTTGCGTAGCCGTATTTCATGGGGGGCATTCTGAACCGGAATTATGAACCGAAAAAGCCCTTTGATCTACAACATCCGCCGGGTGCTCAACCTCGTCCCCTTTGATCAACTGATGGCCACGGTGAAGGCCGTGCCGAGCTGAAAATCCGGTGGCCTGCTGCTTCCTTTGCGTGATTTTGGCCGTGCGGCAGGTGACGTCGGGAGCTTCACCTGCCTCGGCTGACGTTCGAACACTGGGGCGCTGCAAACACATTTGAGGCGCTGGGTTGCGCTATTGGTGCCCTGGGGCTTCCGCGCTGATGCAAAGTCCAAGCAGACCATGTGAAAACGCCCTCCCCTGGCAGTTCGCGTTTCGCGACGAGCCTACTTTTGCTTGCCGTCGTGGGCTTGTCGAACCCATCCAGCGGCAAATGGGACGCGGTGACCGCGAGACACGCGTTCCGGGCCTCCATAACCTCTCGAGATGCACCGTTCCCTTCTCCTGCTCGCCAAGCTTCTCCAGCGCGTTGCCGAGGCGTCGCCGCCCAGTTGCGAGAGGAAACGGGCCATGCCAGAAGTTGCAATCATCGGTTACAATCGAAGTCGCGCCGGAGCGGACTGATCGATTCTACCCTTGCTCATGGCACACAGAGCAGCTTAGTCAGGAGAAGAGACCATGTCGCAAGTGTCGTACGACAAACAGATCACCGCACTGCTGGTGATCGATCCGTACAACGATTTCATCTCCGACGGAGGCAAGGTGTGGGACCGCCTCAAGGCTGTTGCAGAGGCAACGGCTGTGTCCCCCATATGCTGCAAGTTCTCAATGCGGCACGGAAGGCGGGCCTTCGTATTTTCCATGCGCCGCATCCGCCGGGCCCGGCGTCTTCATCTGCGATGAATGCGTGGAACTCTGTCTGCCGATCATTGCCAAGAAACCGGCAAAGCCACAAAGGCCGGGTTCGCTGCTGCCCGACAACGCGCCCACCGAGAAGTTGCTGAAGACCCTCGCAGGACACAATGGCGCATTCGAGTCCGTGGGCGCCGCTATGCAGGATATCGTTGATATCCTCCGCGAGCGGGAGGTCAGTTGGGCGATAATCGGACAGACGCTATCTGTTTCGCGTCAGGCGGCATGGAAGCGGTTTGGCTGAAGTGATCGCTCAGGCCGCGCAAAAGACGTGGACAGCTAGCCTTCGCCGGCCATGATGGTTTAGTCCGGCCGTCAGGGACGGAACAGATCGCGTGCGCGTCCCGGTCGGCCTGAGCGCCAGAGCTGAAACCGGATCGCCGCCCAGGCAACCGCGCCGGCGATGACAGCGATGGGGATGAGCGCGACAGCGAACCACAGCACCAGCGCCGCCACGGCCAAGCCGCCGGCCAGCACCGCCACGATGATCGCGATTCCGGCGATGCGCATGGCAATCGGGCTGCGTGGCGGCACACGGAACCTGCCATCGATCAGCATGTCGATCTGCAGCGGGGGACGGTTGGGCATGGCATCAAGTTGGCGGGCGCTCGGGTAGGCTTCAAGCCCCGGCTGCCGGGCCCCGCGCCAGCACCTGCCTGACCTCCTCCAGCGCTGCCGGGTCCTCGATGGTGGGCGGCGTGGTGAACGCCTCGCCATCGGCGATCTTGCGAATGGTGGCGCGCAGGATCTTGCCGGAGCGTGTCTTCGGCAATCGCGGAACCACCCGCGCGTCGCGGAAGGAGGCCACGGGGCCGATCCGTTCGCGCACCAGGGCGACCAGTTCGCGCGCGACCTCATGCTCCGGCCGGCGAACGCCTGCCTTCAGGACCGCCAATCCGACAGGAATCTGGCCTTTCAGCTCGTCCCGAGCACCGAATACGGCGCATTCGGCGACGTCGGGATGGGCAGCCAGCACCTCCTCGATGGCGCCGGTCGAGAGCCGGTGCCCGGCCACGTTGATGACGTCGTCGGTGCGTCCCATCACCCAGACATCGCCGTCGGCGTCGATCATCCCGGCGTCGCCGGTACGGTACCAACCGGGGAAGTCGGCGAGGTAGGCGGCGTGGTAGCCCTCGTCGTTCCGCCACAGGGTCGGTGCGCAGCCTGGCGGCAAGGGCAGGCGGATGCAGAGATTGCCGTTCTGCCCCGGCGGCAGGACCGTGCCGTTGTCGTCGAGGGCCCGCAGGTCGTGGCCCGGCGCGGGACGGCCGCCCGAGCCCGGCTTGAAGGGAAATAGCCCGTAGTCGCGGAAGCCGGCGGTGATCGGCCAACCGGTCTCCGTCTGCCACCAATGGTCCACGACCGGCTTGCCGAGCAGGTTGGCGGCCCAGACGGCGGTCGGCGGATCGCATCGCTCGCCGGCGAGGAACAACGCCGATAATTTCGAGAGGTCGTGGCGGGAGGCGAACGCGCCCTCGGGGTCCTGCTGCTTGATGGCACGCATCGCCGTGGGCGCGGTGAACAGCACCCGCACGCCGTGCTGGGCGCAAACTCGCCAGAAGGCTCCGGCATCGGGCGTGCCGACTGGCTTGCCCTCATACATCACGCTGGTGCAGCCCCGCAGCAGCGGGGCATAGACGATGTAGCTGTGCCCGACGACCCAGCCGACATCCGAGGCGGTCCAGAACACATCGCCGGTATCGAGGCCGTAGATCATGCGCATCGAGTTCCACAGCGCCACGGCGTGGCCACCGTTGTCACGGACAATGCCCTTCGGCCTGCCGGTCGTGCCGGAGGTGTAGAGAATGTAGAGCGGATCGGTGGCGGCCACCGGCAGGGGATCCAGCGGCCGTCCTGCCGCTTCCGCTTCGGCATAGTCGTGGTCGCGGCCGGGGATGAACTCGGCCTGGGCGGCGTCGCGTTGCAGGATCAGGCAGGCCTGCGGCTTGTGCGGCGAGAGCGCGATGGCCGCGTCGAGCAGCGGTTTGTAGTGGACGATCCGGCCGGGCTCGAGGCCGCAGGAGGCCGACACAACCACCTTCGGCCTCGCATTGGCGATGCGGGAGCCGAGTTCCGCAGCCGCGAACCCGCCGAACACGACGGAATGGATTGCGCCCATGCGGGCGCAGGCCAGCATGGCGATCACCGCCTCCGGCACCATCGGCATGTAGATCACGACGCGATCGCCGGGGGTGACACCGAGCGCGGCGAGGGCGCCGGCAAGGCGGGCCGTGCGCGCCTGGAGTTCGGCGTAGGTGAATGTCTTCACCCGCCCGGCCATCGGGCTGTCCCAGATCAGCGCGGCCTGATCGCCCCGGCCGGCGGCAACGTGGCGGTCGAGGCAGTTGTAGCAGGTGTTGAGCTGGCCCCTGGGAAACCAGCGGCCATACGGGCCGGTGGGCTCGAACACGCGCGCCCAACGGCGCTCCCAGGTGATGCCTTCCGCCGCTGCCTCCCACCAGGCTTCCGGACTCCGCTGCCACGCGGCGTAAGCTTCCGCATAAGTGGAGGTAGATGCAGCCCGGTCCATCGCGCGTATCTCCGTGCTGTTGCGGGCAGCATCGCGCGACGTCGGCTAGCGTGCAACGCGGTCTCAGGCACGGTTAGCGATTGCGGTCAGAAAATAAAAGGCCGGCCGGGATGGGCCCGGCCGGCGCAAGGAGGAAAACGATGGATACCACCCATCGCTCCCTCCTGCCGATTTTGGTGAGCTTGAGCGTAAAGATCAAGATCATTGTGAAACGTCGGTAGGAGGAGGGCCAGCCCTTTCTGGGCTGGCCCGCTCCTGGCGGCGGCCTGATACGAATTAACACATGCCGGCCTCGTTTCCGTCATAGTGGCGGCGTTCACTCCTTGGATCACTTAGGCGGAGCATCATCATGAGTCCGCACGAATTCCGTCGCATTGCGCTTGCCCACGAGCTGCTGGCTTGCGAGGCGGGGGAAGGGGAAGAATCGGCACCGTGTGAGCAGGCGGATCGGGACGACACGCCAGCCATCGCGGAGGAGCACGACCAGGCTGCTTGACGCGAAGTGGCCAAGGCGACCATCTCCCGGCTGATTGGTGCCGATCTCGCCGGCACCGCTGGGAAGATGATCTGGTTCCCTGATGGATGCCCTGACACCTGCCGATGTCCCGAGCCTCGGCTTCGGGTTCGACCATACCGCGCTCGCGACCCGGTCTGGCCTGGTCCGGCTCGACCGGCAGTTCCTTTCCGCTCTCGCCGCGACCGACCCAGCGCTGCACGCGCGGCTGCTGGTGGCGCGCGCCGCGCCGGAAGTGCTGTCGGCGAAGGACGAGGGCGAGCTGGTCGTCGCGCTGGGTCGGCATCTCGACAGCTTCGTCGCCGAGCTGTTCGGCATCGAGACGGAGGCCGAGGCTCTGACCCGGCAGACGCTGGCGCTCGACCCGATCCATGCCTGCAAGCGACTGTTCGTGCAGCGCCAGGCGGTGAAGAAATACCCTGATCCCGCCGGTTTCGATGGCCCGGACTTGCGCGCGGCGCTGGAAGTGCGGTCCGGCGAAACGCTGACCGAGGCGACATTCGCACAACACGTGGCGGAGTGGGAACAGGCGGATGATGCCGCGGCGCTCGATCTGGCGATGCGCTACGCCGCCTGGGCGACGCTGACGGAAGCGGGCCGCGAGGCACATCCCGGCAACACGCTGTTCCGCGTGCCGCACAAGGTCGATCCGGTGCATCTGGTGCCGGTTGAGACGATCGAACGGGACGGCGTGACGATGCTGCGGCTGCCGGAGGAGCACTGGCGTCATCGCGACGGGTTCCGCCTGACGGATGCGGGGATGACGCAGCAGCAGGCGTTGGACCAGATGAATTACTGTATCTGGTGCCACACACAGGCGAAGGATTCCTGCAGCAAGGGGTTGAAGGACCGCAAGACCGGCGCGTTCCAAAAATCGCCGTTCGGCGTGGCGCTGACCGGCTGCCCGCTGGACGAGAAGATCAGCGAGATGCACACGCTGCGGGCACAGGGCTATGCGCTGGGTGCCTTCGCGGCGATCGCGGTGGACAACCCGATGATGGCCGCCACCGGTCATCGCATCTGCAACGACTGCATGAAAGCCTGCATCTATCAGAAGCAGGAGCCGGTCGATATCCCGCAGGCCGAGACCTCCGTGCTGAAGGACGTGCTGGGCCTGCCCTGGGGGGTGGAAATCTACAGCCTGCTCACCCGCTGGAATCCGCTCGATATCCGCCGCCCGCTGCCGCTGCCCGATAGCGGGCGCAAGGTGCTGATCGTGGGGCTCGGCCCGGCCGGCTTCACCCTGGCGCACCATCTGATGAATGATGGCCACACCGTGGTGGCGATCGATGGGCTGAAGATCGAGCCGCTCGGCTTCGATCCCGCGCAGCCGATCCGTGACGCCGAGGCGCTGTTCGAGAACCTGGACGACCGGGTAATGGCCGGCTTCGGCGGCGTTGCCGAGTACGGCATCACCGTGCGGTGGAACAAGAATTATCTGAAACTGGTTCGCCTGCTGCTGGAGCGGCGTCCGGAGTTCGCACATTTCGGCGGCGTGCGGTTCGGCGGCGGCGGCACGCTGGGCATCGACGACGCCTGGGCGATGGGGTTCGACCATATCGCGCTCTGCATGGGCGCCGGCAAACCGACCGTGCTCGACATTCCCAACGGGCTCGCTCGGGGCGTGCGCGCGGCGTCCGATTTCCTGATGGCGCTGCAGCTTACCGGCGCGGCGAAGCTTTCTTCCATTGCCAACCTGCAGGTTCGCCTGCCGGTGGTGGTGATCGGCGGGGGGCTGACCGCGATCGACACCGCGACCGAAAGCCTGGCTTACTATGTGCGCCAGGTGGAGAAGTTCGCGCTGCGCTACCGCACGCTTGTTGCCGAGCGGGGCGAGGCGGCGGTCCGCGCAGCCTGGGGCGAGGAAGAGGCCGCGATTGCCGACGAGTTCCGGGCGCACGCCGCGGCAATCCGGGCTGAACGCGATCTGGCGGCGCGCGAAGGGCGCCCGCCCGATTTGGCAAAACTGCTGGATGGCTGGGGCGGTGCCACCATCGCCTATCGCCGAACGCTCATTCAGTCGCCGTCCTACACGCTGAACCACGAAGAAGTTGGCAAGGCATTCGAGGAAGCGGTGCGTTTCGCCGAGGGTCTGACACCGGTCGCGGTCGAGGTGGATCGCTTCGGCCACGCGGCGGCGCTGCGGGTGAAGCGCGCCGATGGGTCGGAAACGGCGCTGCCGGCCCGCGCGGTGCTGGTGGCGGCCGGCACGCAGCCGAACACGGTGCTGGCGCGCGAGGACGGGCGCATCGCGCTGGATGGAAAGTATTTCCAGGCGATCGACGAAAGCGGCGCGCCCGTCACGCCGGCCCGCGCCTTCCCCAAGCCCGATATCGCCCAGGTGCTGATGCACCATGCCAACGACGGGCGCACCATCAGTTTCTTCGGCGACCTGCACCCGAGCTTCTACGGCAACGTGGTCAAGGCGATGGGCGGCGCCAAACGCGGCTATCCGGTGGTGTCTCGCGTCCTGGCGAAGCGCGATCCGACCGCGATTGCCGGGGCGGAGCTGATCGCGCGTTGTCGGGACGATGTCGTCCCGAGGGTGCATGCGGTGCACCGGCTGACGCCGACCATCGTCGAGGTGGTGGTGCGCGCGCCCGCGGCCGCCCGCGCGTTCCGTCCGGGACAGTTTTACCGGTTGCAGAACTACGAGATGCAGGCCGCGCGCATGAGCGAACCGGAGGTCAACACCGTGCTGGCGATGGAAGGCCTCGCCATGACCGGTGCCTGGACCGATCCGGCGCGCGGCCTTGTGTCGGTCATCGTGCTGGAGATGGGCGGCAGCTCCGATCTGTGCGCCTTGTTGCGGCCGGGCGAGCCGGTGGTGCTGATGGGGCCGACCGGAACGCCCACCGAGATACTGCGGGACCGAACGGTGGCGCTGGTCGGTGGCGGCCTGGGCAACGCGGTGCTGTTCTCGATCGGCGCGGCGCTGCGCGCGGCCGGATCGCGGGTGATTTATTTCGCCGGATACAAGCGGATGCAGGACCGGTACAAAGTGCCGGAGATCGAGCGCGCGGCGGACGTGATCATCTGGTGCTGCGATGAGGCGCCGGGGTTCGCGGCCAGTCCCGGCCGCCCGCAGGACAGAAGTTTCGTCGGCAACATCGTGCAGGGGATGGCAGCGTACGGCGCGGGCCGGCTCGGCGGGCCGGCATTTCCGCTCAGCGACGCCGACCATCTGATTGTAATCGGCTCGGATGGCATGATGCGCGCGGTCGGCGCGGCGCGGCATGGCGTGTTGGCACCATTCTTGAAAGCCGGGCACACCGCCATCGGGTCGATCAACAGCCCGATGCAATGCATGATGAAAGAGGTCTGCGCGCAGTGCCTGCAGCCGCAAGTTGATCCAATAACGGGGGCGCGAACGGTGGTGTTCTCCTGCTTCAATCAGGATCAGGCGCTGGATCGCGTGGATTTCCCGGCGCTGCATGAGCGCTTGATGCAGAATGGGGTGCAGGAGAAACTCACGGCGCAGTGGATCGATCGCGCACTGCGGCGGTTGCACGCGAGGCAATAAGGCCAAGGGGCTCTGCCCCCTTGGGAACCCCCGCCAAGGCCGCCAGGGGAGGAAACAGTCATGGGCGTTCGTACAGGCGCTGCCTATCTCGAATTGCTGCGCGACGACCGGCAGGTCTGGATCGATGGCGAACGCGTGCCGGACGTAACCGCCGACCGGCGTTTTGCCGGTGCTGCTCATAGCGCCGCGGCGCTCTACGATATGCAGGGGGATCCGGCGCTCGCAGAGCGAATGACATATCGTTCGCCGACCAGCGGCGAACGCGTCGGCCTGTCGTTCATCCAGCCTGCCTCGGTCGAGGACCTCGTTCGCCGGCGAGAGATGGTGAAGGTGTGGGCCGATGCGACATGCGGCATGCTAGGCCGCAGCCCCGATTACATGAATATCATGCTCACCGGCTTTGCGTCCGCCCATCGCAGCTTCGGCGAGCGCTTCGCCGATCACGTGCGCAACTACTACCTGCATGTGCGCGAAAACGACCTCACGCTGACCCATACGTTGCTCAATCCGCAGGTGGACCGCTCGCGCCCGGTGGAACAGCAGGCCAAGGACCTGGCGGCAAAAATCGTCAAGGAAACCGACGCCGGCATTGTCGTGAGCGGCGCCCGCATGGTCTCGACCTTCGCCGCATTCTCCAACGAGCTCGTGGTGATGCCGTCCACCTACCTGGCAAACAACAAGGAAGCCGAACCCTACGCTTTCGGCTTTGCCATCCCTGTCGCCAGCCGTGGGCTGCGGTTCATTTCCCGCCCTTCGGTGGCGCCGCTCGATGCCGCCTCGCACATGGATGCGCCGCTTTCGCTGCGTTTCGACGAGGCGGACGCGATGGCGATCTTCGATGACGTGCTGGTACCCTGGGAACGCGTGTTCATCCATCGCGACGCGGCGATGTGCAACGGGCTGTATGATCGCACCGGCGCGATGCCGCAGGTGATGCACCAGTTCAGCACCAAGAACCTCGCGAAGGCCGAGTTCATGATGGGGCTCGGGTTCGCCATCGCGAAATCCACCAACATCGACCAGCATTTGCACGTGCAGGGAATGCTGGCCGAGCTGATCGAGTTCACCGAGTTCTCGCGCGCCTGCCTGCGTGCCGCCGAGGTGGATGCCGCGCCGAACGCGGAAGGGGTGTTCACTCCGGCGGCGATGCCGCTGTGGACCGTGCGGATGATGTTTGCAAAAATGTTTTCACGGATGTGCGAGATCATCCAGACGATGGGCGCGGGCGGGCTGGTGGCGGTCCCGTCCTATGCCGAGACGGGGAGTCCCGTCTGGCCGGATGTGGAGACGTATTTCCAGGCGGCGAATGCCGGTTCGAAGGAACGGATCAAGCTGTTCCGCCTCGCGTTCGACGCGGCGATCTCCACATTCTCCGGCCGCCAGCAACTTTATGAGCGATACTATTCCGGTGATCCCGTGCGGCTGGCCGGCTCGCTATATAATCTGTATGACCGGAATACCTACATCAATCGCATCAACCGGTTGCTTGAGGACTTCGAGGCATACCCGCCGGCTTTCCCCGGCAGGGCCCGCCATGGATGACATCGAGCATGCTCACGAACAAATCGAACGGGCGCACCACGCGGCGGTTCACGAAGGCAACACGGCGGCGCGTTGGATCGCGCTGATGATCGCTGCATTCGCCGCGGCGTTGGCAATCACCGAACTGGCGGAGAAATCGCAGCAGACGGCGTATGTCGCACACAATATCACGCTGAGCGACGATTGGGCATTCTATCAAGCCAAGACGATGCGGGCGACCGCACTGGCAACCGAGGCCGCCGTGTTGGAAAGCCTGTCGAATGCTGCCGATCCACAGGTTCAGGCACGTATCGCCGCGGCACGGCAGGAGGAGGTGCGGCTGCGCGACGATCCGAAAGGCGGGGAGGGGATCAAGCAGCTCGCTGACCGCGCACGCCGTCAGCAGGAGATCCGCGACGAAGCGCTGCACCGCGACCATCGGTATGAAACCGCCGCGGGCGGTTTGCAGATAGCGATCCTTGTCGCTTCGGTGTCGTTGCTGACGGGCACGCGGCTGCTGACTGCGGCTGCCGGAGCCCTCGGTGTCGCCGCTATCCTTTATGGCTTTCTTGTATAGAATCGATCCTGTCGAAGGTGGACCCCTGCCGCCGGCGTCGCGGCCCACCGCCGCGCCCCTGGTTCACCCGGCCGGCAGCTTCGCCGCGATCACCCCGACGAGGTCCCCGACCGACCGCAGCGCATCGAGCTCGCGCGTCGTGAAGCGCACGGCGAACCGCTGCTCGACCGCCATGATGATCTCGATCTGCTTGAACGAGTTCCCACCCCTGCACGTCTTTCGCCGTGAGTTCCGGACGCAACGGAACGTCGCGCTCGAACACATCGGCGAAAATTTCCGACAGCGCGGAGTAAATCCCGGGCTCGCTCGGCATATCGTTCAGCCCTCGGTGACGTGGATGAAGGTCGGGGTGGGCCTGAACGAACCAAGGTCGAGCAGCGCCCGGCTGCCGCCCTCCGGCGTGTTGTCCATCACGGTGAAGCCGAGTTTCGCGTAGTGGTCCTTGACCATGCCGTTCTTCTTCGTCGGGATATACGTGCCCACCAGTCGCCGGGCGCCGAGCGCCCGCGCCTGCTCGGCGATCAGGTTCAGGGTCGCGGGCTCCACCTGGCGGCCGAGCACGCGGCAGCTCATCAACCAGGTGTCGATATCGAGGTCACGCCCGTCCCGCAGCCGGCCGATCACGATCGCAATGACGCCGTTATCGCCAAAACGATCAATCAGCCGAAGCTGCAAGCCGAATGCCGTCTTGTCGTCCATGACCGCCAGCACGTCTTCTTCCGTGTAGCGCCGCGTGGTCAGGTTGAACTGGTTCGACCTGTTGATGAGCTGCACGATGCGGGCCAGCCCCAGCCGGTCGAAGCGGCGCCAGACGAGCTGCATTTCCAGGCCGCGCAGATAGGAGTTGAGGTCGGTGACGGACTCGCGCAGCACCTCGCGCGCGCGGTTGCCGTGATAGAGCGCGGTACGTTCGCGATCTTCATCGGTGATCGAGAGGGCTTCGAAATAGCCCCCGTCGGCGAGCGCGGCGATGAAGCTGACCGGATCCTCGCCGACCTCTGGCACGGCGACCATCGGCAGCTCGCGCCGCACGAGGTTGCGCTCGAAAGGGTTGTCATCGACCAAGACCAGCGAGTCGAGACCGATATTCAGCTCCGAGGCAATGGAACGAATGTTGGCGGCCTTGTCAGACCAGTTGGCGGCGAAGGCAGCGATATCGCCGCGTTTCAACACCATCTCCGGATGTTTTTCGAACGGTTCGAGCGCGTTCGCCTCATCGTTCTTGGAGCAGACGGCGAGGATGACGCCGCGGCGGGACAGTTCCTTGCAGTACGCCTGGAACGCCACATAGGCCTCGCCGCCGGCGCTGCCCTGGCCGATGACGATGCCCTCCAGCCCGTCATCGCCGACCACGCCGCCCCAGACCGTGTTGTCGAGATCGAGCACAAGGCATTTCGCCGAGCGGCCCTGTTTGGCCGCGAGCAGGCGGGCGACCAGATCGCCATAGACCGGCGCGGCGGCCGGCGTGACTTCCTGCTTGGCGTGGTGCCAGAAAGTAGGATTATGCCAGGCAGCGAGGCCGTCTTTCGCCACCCAGTCGTCGAGGGCCAGCAGATCCACACCGGCCGCATCCGCCATCGGCCGCAGCGCCGCGTTCAGTCGGGTAATGAAGCTGGCGCGCGAGCCGGGCAGACGATGCTCGTTGGCGCCGAGCAGCAGGGCATGCAGCGGCAGTGCGGTCTGCTGGATGATCGGGCAGCGGAACGCGTCGCGGGCAAGGCGCCAGACCTCCCGGATATGCGCGGTGGTTTCATCCAGCGCGGCATCGGCGCTGGACTTGTCCAACGCCGCGTTGGTTGCGGCAGCAAGATGATGCGCGTCCAGCGCAACGAGGATGGCGGTGGGGGCGAAGTCGTGCAGGGCGGATGTGGAATCCGAAAGCTCCTGCAGGTACTGCCCGTATTCGTTCTCGTAGATATCGATCCAGAGACCCCGCCGAAGGCCGGCGACACGGATGGCCGGCAAGAGGTGCTCCATTGTCGCGGAGCCGAGCAGGGCGAGCCGTACCGGCTTGGTGGCAAGCCCGGGCGGCGGTGCCGTCAATGCGCGGCGGACTGCGTGATCGAGCGCGTTGGTGAGCACAAAGGACAAATTCGCGTTCGCCAGCGCCATGGCCTCGGCCCAGGCGAGGTCCGGATCCCCCGTAAGGCTGCGTACCCGGACACGCCAATCCGCAGGCGCGGGAGGCAGCCAATGAAGCGCGGTCATACGGATGGTCCCGATCGGTTTCGCCAGCTTGTGTATCAGCCCTTCGGCGCGAAAGTCGATTGAAACGGGTCCGACCGGGTCGGAATGACGCTCAGGCGGCTCGGGCCAACTCCACCCCGCAGGCATCGAACGCCGCGAAGAGGCGGTTCTGCTGCTCGGTGGTGAGTGGCAGGTGCGGCGGGCGGATACAGGTCCAGGCGGGATCGCCGGTGTTGCGGGCGACGAGTGCTTTCAGGCCGGGAATGAGCGGCACGGAGGTGACTGCCTTGCGCGTGGCCGCAAGCGTGAGTTGTGCCTGTTCCCCGGCTGTTGTTTGCCAACTGGCGTACACCTTGGCACCGACCGCGCAGTTGACGTTGGAGGCCGCCGTGATGCAGCCGGCGCCGCCCGCCTTCAGCAGAGGCAACAGCAAGCTGTCGTCGCCGGCGTACACCTCGAAGCCCTGCGCGGCGAAATGCTCGGCATAGGCGCGGCTGTTGTTGAAGTCGCCGCTGCTGTCCTTGATGCCTTTGACAACACCTGGGAAAGCCTGCAACAGGCGCCCGATCAGCTCGAGCCCGAAGCCGACCACCGCCTGTTGTGGGAAATGATAAAGGTATAGTTTGATGTCGCCGCCGGTGCGCTGGATCACCTCCGAGAAGTAAGCGAACAGCCCGTCGTCGGAGGGGTTCTTGTAATAGAATGGCGGCAGCAGCAGGGCGCCGCGGCAGCCGAGTTCGGCGGCTCTGCGCGTGAGCAGCACCGTGTCCGTCAGGGCCGTGGTGCCGGTGCCCGGCAGCAGCTTCGCGGGGGAGATGCCGTGCGCGACGAGTTTCTCCATGACGGCGAGGCGTTCATTGATGCCCAGGCTGTTCGCTTCGCCGGTGGTGCCGAGAATGCCGAGCCCGTTGCAGCCGTTTGCCAGCAGCCAGCGGCAGTGCTTCGTCATGCGCTCGATATCGACCGAGAGGTCGGCGTTCATCGGGGTGAGCACCGCGGCATTGACGCCGCCGAACAACGCGTTCGCCATCATGCGGTTGTCTCCTTACGCCGTCGCGCCCGCGGAGCGCGGCCGGGCCAATCGGTTATGTGCAGGTCGAGCGGTCCGGCCTGGCGCTCGCCGATGGCACGGCCGCGCACGGAAATGCCCGCCTGGTGCACCGCATCGGGATCGCCGGAGACCAGCGGATGCCACCAGGCGAGGCCCTTGCCTTCGGCGATCCGCCGGTAGGCGCAAGACGGCGGGAGCCAGTCCACCTCGCGGACCGTCGTCGGCGTGAGGGTGACACAATCGGTCACGCGGCGGCTTCGGTTCGCATAGTCGCGGCAGCGGCAGAGCTGGAGGTCCAGGAGGTGGCAGGCGACGTTGGTATAGGCGAGGGCCTCGGTATCCGTATCGCGCAGCTTGTGCAGGCAGCAACGGCCGCAACCGTCGCAGAGGGACTCCCATTCCTCGGGTGTCATCTGCTCGAGCGTTTTGGTCTTCCAGAACGGGAGGGGGGTAGCCATTGGGGGAGCCTACCGCCGGGGCACTGGTGGCGAAAGGGTGGGTCGGCCGAGGAAGGCGTGCAAAAATCCCGGTTCGGATGTCGGTCGAGGAATTCCTCAACTGAGATTCCGGCGACTTCGCGACCTACGAGCTCGTAGATGGCGAGCCGCGCGCGGTGGCGCCGGCCAGCCGGACCCATGGTACATTGCAGGGTGAGCTCGGTAGGCTCATCGGCAATCACCTTCGGGCTTGCGGCAGCCCGTGCGACGTGGTGACCGCCCCAGGCGTCATCCCCGCATTTGTTTCCTGATCATAATATGCGGGTGCCGGATCTCGCCGTGACCTGCTCGCCGGCGCCGAGTTGCTGCGCCGTTTACCGAGTGGAGTATGGCCCGAGCGCCCGATGACCATCGTCGAGGGTGAGCTTGCGCTGGAAAGCGTCGGTTTGCGGGTGCCGCTCGCGGATATCTACGTTCGCACCCGGCTCAGCCGCTAGCTACCGCGGCGGCGGCAGAGGCTGCTGCTGGATTGGAGCGCTGGGCTGCAGATTGATCGGCTGGCCGGGCACCGCGCCTCCGTAGGCCGGTGGCTGATAAGCAGGTGGTTGATAGGCCGGGGGAGGGGACGCAGCGGAGTATGGCTGGCCGCCCGCTGGCACTGGATAAGCCGGCGCCGCGGCAACGACCGGCTGACTGCCATACTGCGTCAGCAGCGCTCGCAGCGGATCAGCGCCCGGATTGGCGCCCTGCATGTTAATGACGATCTGCCGCGCATCGAGCACCTGGCCGTAATAGCGCCCATTCCATCCGGTGAGCTGGTCCAGGATGGAGCCTTCCAGCGAAATGCCGATATAGGCGCCGCGCGAGATGGCGAAGGCCAGGATATCGGCGCCCACCGCCGCGGTGGTGTCGCCCTGAACGCCGCCGCCATACATGGCAATGGCGATCCCCGCTCCGGCGCCGATCTTGAAGCTGCTGTTCAGGATCGCGTTCAGGCCGCGGTTCGTCATGATCAGCATGACGATCTCGCTGTCCTGCAACCCGATCTGCAGGCCGAAGCTGGCGCTGCCGATCGAGTAGAAGGCCGGATAGGACCACGTGCCGTTGGCCGCGCGCGCGACCAGGACGCAGTCGCCGCCGGAACCGCCGAAGAAGAACCCTGCCTTGATGACCTGCGGGCAGATCAACGCCGCCCGCGCATGGGTCAGGGATACGCGCGGCTGATTGGAGGCTTGCAGGTTCAGCGCGTCCTGCAGGGCGAGTGTCGAGCGGTCCACCAGCTCCTGCATGCCGGTCTGCGCCCGGGCGAGGGCAGGGAGGAAAACCAGGGCGGCAGCTAACAAAAGGGATTTCATGCCATGCGCCGTAGCACGGCGTGCGGAGTTGGCCGAATTACAGCGTCGTCAATATCCGGGAAGCTCGTTGACGCAGACTACCCGCCAGGCGTCCGGATGCCGTTCGACCCGCGTGAGCGACAGGTTCTGGATGGCAAGATGCAGCGCGTTATCGGGGCCGATGCGCAGTGCGTGGGCGACGGCGGCGCGGATAGCGCCACCATGGCCGACGATCACCACATCGCGCCCGGAATGCTCCTGCGCCAGGCGTTCCATCGCCGCGCCAGTGCGCAGGATCACCTCGGCCATGCTTTCTCCGCCGGGCGGGCGTTCCCAGCCGCCGAGCGGCCAGAAGGCGTGCTTGGGCAGGGTCAGCCGGGGCGGCAGCTCGGCATGCGCGAGGCCTTGCCATTCCCCGAGATGCTGTTCGGCGAGGTCGGGTTCAACGGCGAGTTCGGTGCGCGGATAGCCGGCGGCGAAAATGGCTTCGGCGGTGCGGCGGGTGCGCGACAGCGGCGTGACGATCCAGGCGGCCGGGCGCGGCAGGCGGAGCGCCAGCAATTCGTACATTGGCCCCTGCTCGGCCAGCGTCGCCGGGCAGAGCTCCACGTCGAGGGTGCCGTAGAGGATGGCGCGGGCGTTCTCATCGACCAAAGCGTGGCGGACCAGCCAGAAACTGGTGATCGTCATTCGCCGATACTCAGCAGGGCGCCGCGGACTCGCGCCTGGCGAAACTGGTAGGCGAACAGAAGCGCCGCGAGGCCCGCCCACAACGCGTTGAGGCCGAAGGCCGCGGCAAGCTCGGTCCAGTGCACCACGCCCTGCATAAGCACCGCGCGCATTCCTTCAAAGACATGCGAAGCGGGGATGGTCCAGGCGATCGCTCGCATCGGAAAGGGCAGCACGGCGACCGGATAGAACACCGCGGCGAACGGCGTGAGCGCGAACAGCACCGACCAGGCGAGCGACTCTGCGCCGGCGCCGTGGCGGAGGATCAGGCTCACGACGCCAAGCGCCACCCACCAGCCCATGATCATCAGGTTCATGAAGAACAGCACCAGGATGGGGCCGAGGGCGAACAGGTTGTATGCATACAGAAGCCAGGCGATGCCGATTGCCGGCAGCACGCCGACGGCGATGCGGACCACCGACATGCCGAGCAATGCGGCGACCAGCTCCCACGGTCGCAGCGGGGAGACGAAGATATGGCCGAGATTGCGCGACCACATCTCCTCCATGAAGGAGATCGCCACGCCCATCTGGCTGCGCAACGCGACTTCCCATAGCAGCACGCCGCCGAGCAGGGCGGAGGCAGCCAGGGCCGCACGGCTGGTGCCGACGCGCATGGCGATGAAGCGGGCGGTGAAGCCCCAGATGAACATCTGCAGCACGGGCCAGTAGGCCAGCTCCAGTAGGCGCGGCCAGGAACGGCGATACAGCGCCAGGTGCCGGTACAGCATCGCCCAGATCCGGCGCGCCGAGGACCCGCTCATGCGTTCACGCTCACTGCGGCGCCGCGGTTGCGGGCAATGTCCAGGAACACCTCCTCCATGTCGTCCCTTCCGTAACGGTCGAGCAACTCGGCGGGACTGCCGCGATCGACGATGCGGCCGCGCTTCAGCATCAGCACGAGCGAGCAGAGCCGTTCCACCTCCGCCATGTTATGCGAGGCGAGCAGAATGGTGCAGCCGGTCTCCGCTCGGTAGCGCTCCAGCAAAGTGCGGGCCCAGTCGCCCGTATCGGGGTCGAGGCTGCCGGTCGGCTCGTCGAGCAGCAGGATCTCCGGGCGGTTGATCAGAGCCTTGGCCAGCGCGACGCGGGTTTTCTGGCCGGCGGAGAGATTGCCGGCGGGGCGGTGCAGGAGGTCGGCGAGATCGAGTTCCTCGGTCAGCTCGCGGATGCGCCGTTCGAGCCCGCGCACACCATAGAGGTGGCCATAGACGCGCAGGTTCTCGGCCACCGTGAGGCGCTGCGGCAGTGCGAGATACGGGGAGGAGAAATTCATCCGCGCAAGGGCGGCGAAGCGGTCGCGCGCCATGTCATGGCCAAGCACAGTGATGCGGCCGGCAGTGGGGATCAGCAAGCCGAGCAAAAGCGCGATGGTGGTGGTCTTGCCGGCGCCATTGCCGCCGAGCAGGCCGACGGTGGCGCCGGCTGGCACGGCGAAGTCGAGCGCATCGAGCGCCAGGATGTCGCCGTAGCGTTTGGTCAGCCCTTCCACCCGGATCGCATCCATGGGACGGGGATATGTCGCTACCACGGGCCGCGCCAAGGTTTTGCGTCAGCCGAGCACGAACCAGAGCCGGAAGATCAGCGTCTCCAGCCAAGTCTGCCGCACCAGCCCGGGCATCGCCAGGACCTTCATCCGCGTGAATGCGTTGCTGCGAAGCGCGCGTGCCAACGTGTCCACCTGCCGGCGTGCGTCGGGGGTCAGGAGATGCCCCTGATCGGCGAGCGCGAACACGTTCTGGCGCATGACGTTCATGAACGCGGACGGTCCGCGGTGGAGCGCGGCGAGGCCGCGGTGCACCGGGGAGACCGGTGCGCCGACGACATTGGCGCCGTGCTGACGGTAGAGCACCACCGGTCGGTCATCATGGATCAGACGCGCGCCGGCACCGGCCGCGATCAGGTAGGACCACCAGTCGTGGTTGGCTGCGGCCGGCGCCCTGCTGCCTGCCACGAGCCGGGCTGCCGCCCCGTTGAGCACAACCGTGCAGCCGGTCGCGACGTTCTGCGTCAGTGCGGCGGGGAAGCCAGGTCGGCGGATGGGAGAGAGGCCAAGCGGCCGCAGCGCAGCATCCACCAATTGCTGGCGGGCGAAATAGAGCGCCGGTTCGGTGTAGGGTTGCAGCGTCTGTGCGGCGAAGGCGAGCTTGTCGGGGAGCCAGACATCGTCCTGGTCGGCGAAACCGGTCAGCTCGTGTCCGGCCGCGGTTGCTGTCCGCAACAGCCGCAGGAAGCTCTCCGTCGCGCCGAACCGGCCGGGATCGTCGAGCGTGACGGCGCGTCCGGGGGCGAGGCGAGCGATGAAAGCACGCACCAAGTGTGGTGAGGCGTCGGTTGAGCCGTCGTCGCGCCAGTAGAGCACCCACTCGCGATGCGTCTGCGCTGCGAGACTGTCGAGTTGCTCGGGCAGGAAGCGCGCGCCGTTGTACGTGGAAAGGAGAATCGCTACAGTGGTCATTGGGGCCGGCCGCAAGAGACCCGCAGCGCTTCGCTCATCCGCCCTACGCGGCCACCGGCCGTGACGCGAAGATCGTGTCGATGGTGCGGGCGAGGGCGTCGCGCCAGGGCGGCAGTGTGTGGCCGAATACGGCGGCGAGCTTGCCGCAGTCGAGGCGAGAGTTGGCCGGACGCTTCGCCGGGGTAGGCCAGTCTGCCGTGGCGATCGGTGAGACCGTCGGCAGCGTGAATCCGTGCCGCGCGGCCTCCGCGAAAATGGCGCCGGCGAAACCATGCCAGCTCGTACTGCCGGTGCCGGCGGCATGAAACACCCCGGCGAACTCCGGCTGCCAGGCGCCGGCTTCCATCCGGTCGATAACCGCGATGATAGCACCCGCCAGATCCGCCGCGGCCGTCGGACAGCCTTGCTGGTCGGCAACCACCCGGAGCTGGTTGGTCTTGCGTGCCGCGTTCAGCATCGTGAGCACGAAATTACGCCCTGTCGGGGCATAGACCCAGGCGGTGCGCAGCACGGCGGCACGCCGGCAGGCGGCCAGCACCGCAACCTCGCCGGCGAGTTTGCTTGCGCCATAGACACCTTGCGGCGCGGTCGGGTCGGTTTCGACATAGGGCTCGGGTTTCAGCCCGTCGAAGACATAATCGGTCGAGACATGAATCAGTGGGATGCCGGCATTTTCGCACAATCCAGCCAACAGCGCCGGACCGTCGCGATTGGCTCGATACGCGGCGGCGGCGTTGGATTCCGCGGCATCGACGGCAGTGTAGGCGGCTGCGTTCACCACAAGCGACGGCGCGACGGTTCGAAAGACCTCTGCCACGCTGACGGGTCGGTCGAAATCGAAATCGGGGCGGCCGACGCGGTGAAAGCGGGTACGGTCTAACGTCGCGAGCGCGGTCGCGAGTTGACCCGTTCCGCCTGTAACCAGTATCGCCACGATTACAGGCTGAACCAGGCCGGACAATCGGCCAGCCTGGGAAGTCGCCGGTCCTTCTCCGACAGCAGCGCGTCTCCTTGCAGCGGCCAGGGAAGCGCCAGATCGGGATCGTTCCAGATCACTCCACGCTCGGCTTCGCGATCGTAAAACGCGGTGACTTTGTATGTCACTTCGGTGTCCGGCTCGAGCGTGCAGAAACCGTGCAGGAAGCCGCCTGGTATCCATAGCTGCTGCCAGTTGGCGGCGCTCAGGATGGCGCCGACATGGCGGCCGAAGCTCGGCGAGCCGTGCCGGAGATCCACCGCCACGTCCCAGACGGCGCCGCGCACGACCCGCACCAGCTTGCCTTGCACGCTCGGTGCGATCTGCGCATGCAGGCCGCGGACAGTGCCCGCGCGGGCGGAGAGGCTGTGATTGTCCTGCACGAACGGGCCGGGAATGCCGGAGTCGGCGTAGCGACGCTGGCTCCAGGTTTCGGAGAAGAAGCCCCGCTCATCGGGGAAGCGGGTTGGTGTGATCAACAGAACGTCCTGGATCGCCAGAGGAACGACGTTCACGCATGCTCTCCGTCGGCGAGCTGGCGCAGCACACGCCCCAGCTCGGTCTTGCCCAGAGCGAGAGCCTGGGTGCGCAGCGCATCGGCATCGATGAAGCCCATGCGGAAGGCGACTTCCTCCGGGCAGCCGACCAGCATGCCGGTGCGCGACTGGATCGTCTGCACAAAGTGCGATGCCTGTAACAGGCTGTCGGGCGTGCCGGCATCCAGCCAGGCGCAGCCGCGGGACAGCCGTTCCACATGCAATGAGCCGTCTTCGAGGTAGATGCGGTTGAGATCGGTAATCTCCAGCTCGCCGCGTGCCGAGGGGCGGACGGCGTTGGCGAAATCGCTCACACGGTGGTCGTAGAAATAGAGCCCGGTGACCGCCCAGTTGGACTCCGGTGCGACCGGCTTTTCGACGATCTCCATTGCGCGCCCGGAGTCATCGAAGTTGACCACGCCGTAGCGTTCGGGATCCCGCACGTGATAGGCAAAAACGGTAGCGCCCCGGGGGCGTGCGGCGGCGCTGCGCAAAATCGTCGAGAGATGGTCGGCATGCACAAGGTTGTCGCCGAGGGCGAGCGCACAGGCCTCGCCGCCGATCCAGTCGCGCCCGATCAGGAAGGCCTGCGCGATCCCCTCCGGCCGCGGCTGTTCCATGTAAGTGAAGCTGACCCCGAGCTGCGCGCCATCACCGAGCAGGCGGCGGAACTGCGGCAGGTCGGCGGGAGTGGAGATCACCAGGATGTCGCGGATCCCCGCCAGCATCAGCGTGGACAGGGGATAGTACACCATCGGCTTGTCATAGACCGGCAGGAGCTGCTTGGAGCTCGCCAGCGTCGCCGGATGCAGCCGCGTGCCGGAACCGCCGGCGAGAATGATGCCTTTCATTCCGCTGCCTCCTTCGCGGCAACGCCGAGGCGCTGGCCGGCATAACGCGCGCGTGCGCTTTCGCACCAGGTGCGATGTTCGAGGTACCAGTCGATGGTGCGCGCAAGTCCGGTCGCGAAGTCATGCGTCGCTTTCCAGCCCAGCGCTGCCTCGGCCCGGCTGGGGTCGATCTCGTAGCGGAAATCATGGCCGGGGCGATCCGTCACGAAATGGATCAGCCGCTCGCGCGACCCTGCCGGGTCGGGCTGGCGATGATCGAGATGGCCGCAGATGCCGCGCACCACATCGAGGTTGCTGTGGGGCTGGCGGGCGCCGATCGCGTAGGTCGCACCCGGCTCGCCGCGTTCCAACACAGCAACAAGCGCTTCCGCATGATCCTCGACGAACAGCCAGTCGCGCCGGTTCGAGCCGTCGCCATAAACCGGCAGCGGTTTGCCCTGGAGCGCGTTCAGCGTGACGAGCGGGATCAGTTTCTCAGGAAACTGCCAAGGTCCGTAATTGTTGACGGTGTTGCTGACGATGGTAGGAAATCCGTAGGTATGGAACCAGGCCCGGACCAGATGGTCGGAGGCCGCCTTGCTGGCCGAATAGGGGCTGCGCGGATCGTAGGCGGTGGTTTCCATGAACGGCGCGTCTTCGGGGCCGAGCGCGCCGAATACTTCGTCTGTCGAGACATGATGGAAGCGGAAGGCAGCGCGCCGTTGCCGGTCCAATCCGGCGTGATAGTGCCGGGCGGCCTCCAGCAGGATGAAGGTGCCGAGCACATTGGTATGGATAAACTCGGCCGGGCCGTCGATCGAACGATCGACGTGGCTTTCGGCCGCGAGGTGCATCACGGCATCCGGCTGATAGGTCGCAAACACCTGCCGCATCGTCGGACCGTCGGCGATGTCCGCTTCAATGAGCACGTGCCGACGGTGGTCGCGCGCGACCTCCAGCGCCTCGAGCGAGGCGGCGTAGGTCAGCTTGTCCACGTTGACCACGACGTCGTCGGTCTGGCGGAGCAGAAACCGGATGACGGCCGAACCGATGAACCCGCATCCCCCTGTCAGCAACAGCGTTTTCGGCACTCAGGCTCCGGCCGGTAATCTGCGGGTCGGGTTAGGCCGAGCCGCCGACGCGGGTCAACAACAATCCGGAGGCGGCCGGACCTTCGGCCGCCCTTCCGGGGACACGGGTCCGTTCTGCATCAGAAGCATGGCGGCGGGTCTGGAGTCCTCATTATAACGCTGCTTATAGTAAGCGTCCCAAGGAAGCACAGCGTGACCGAGTTCCAGCGCGACCTCCTGTTCCTGCTCCACGACGTGGCCCGCCTGCTGCGCGTCGATGCCGATAAGCGGGCGCGCGCGCATGGCATGACCCGCGCGCAGTGGGGCATCCTGATCTGGCTCGAGCGGCAGCCCGGAATCTCCCAGAAGGAGCTTGCCGAGCTGCTGGAGGTGGAACCGATCACGGTTGCCCGGCTTATCGACCGGCTGGAGGCGCGCGGGATGGTCGAGCGGCGCCCGGACCCCAAGGACCGGCGCATCTGGCGTCTGCATCTGTGTCCCGCCGCGCACAAGGAGCTGCGCGAGATTGACCGTCAGCGGGCCGAGATCAGCCGCATGATGACCGTGGGGCTCGACGCGAAGACGCTGCACGCAATGACCGAAGCGCTGGTCACCATCAAGGGCACGCTCACGGCGCGGCGCGCCGATCCCGAGCGTGACCCTGATCCCGCCGAAACGGAGGCGGCTGCCTGATGTCGCAGACGGCCTCTCCTCATGCGCCACGGGTCGGCGCGCCGGGTTCCTCCGGCATCGTTGACCGGCCGCGTCGCGCCCGCGTCAGCCGCCATGCGCTGGGGCCGATGCTCATGGTGCTTGGCATCGTCGTGGTCGGCGCCGGTGCCGTAACGTTCTGGCTGCATGGCGGACGCTATGTCTCCGTCGATGACGCCTATGTTCGCGCTGGGAAGGAGGCGCTTTCGACCGACGTGGCCGGGATTGTCGCGGGAGTTGCCGTGAAAGACGGCCAGCACGTCGAGAAGGGGCAGGTTCTGCTGCGGCTCGACCCGCGGCGTTTCGAGATCGCGTTGGCGGGGGCCAAGGCCGATCTTGCCGAGACCGCGCTGATCCTGGAGGCGATGAAGCGCGACTATGTCCGCATGCAGCGCGACGCCGACGCCAAAGCGGCGCAGGTGCAAGCCGATCAGGCCAATTTCGATCGCTTTTCCAGCCTGGTGAAGTCGGGCGGCGTCACCCGCGCCGACTACGACAACGCCCGCTTCGCGCTGGCGGCCGATCGGCAGGCCGTGGCGGCGCTCAAGGTGCAGGCCGAGGTGCAGCTCGCGAAGCTCGGCGGCGATGCCGATGCGCCTGTGGAACGCATGCCGCAGTACCTGGCGGCGCAGGCCAAGGTGGACGAGGCGCAGCGCCAGTTGGACGACAGCGTGATCAAGGCGCCGTTCCCGGGCACGGTGACCGATGTCGATACCGTGCAGCCCGGCATGTATCTGGCCGCATCAACGGCCGCATTTGGTCTGGTGTCTTCCGAGCATGTGTGGGTCGAGGCCGATCCGAAAGAGACCGAGCTCACCTGGGTGAAGCCGGGCGATCATGTGGAGGTCACGGTCGATACTTATCCCGGCCGCGTCTGGGACGGCGTGGTGGAGAGTATTTCGCCCAACAGCGGATCGGAGTTTTCCGTGCTGCCGGCGCAGAACACGTCCGGCAACTGGGTGAAGGTCGTGCAGCGGATCCCCCTGCGGATCCACGTGAACCGTCAACCCGGCGATCCGGAGCTGCGCACCGGCATGAGCGTCGAGGCGAGCATCGATACCGGCCATACAAGGTCGCTCTCCGACCTGTACTGAGGTCGGGATTGGTGCAATGACCGATCCCCATAACGTCCCGCATCGGGGCATCATCACGATTTGCACCATGGGCGCCACCTTGATGCAGGCGCTCGACCAGACCATCGCCAATGTCGCGCTGCCCTATATGCAGGGCAGCCTGTCGGCGAGCTTCGACGAAATTACCTGGGTGCTGACATCCTACATCACCGCCGCGGCGATCATGACCGCGCCCGTGGGCTGGATGGCGCAGCGCTTCGGCCGCAAGCGGCTGTTCGTGATCTGCCTGGTGGGATTCACCATCACCTCCATGCTGTGCGGCGCGGCGCAGTCGCTCGGGCAGATGGTGATGTTTCGCCTGATGCAGGGCATGTGCGGCGCGGCCCTGGTGCCGTTGTCGCAGGCGACGTTGCTCGACATCTATCCGATAGAGCAGCGCGGACAGGCGATGGCCATCTGGGGCGTGGGCGTGATGCTGGGCCCGATCCTTGGTCCGACGTTGGGCGGGTACCTGACCGAGATCTACAACTGGCGGTGGGTGTTCTACGTCAACCTGCCGTTCGGCATTCTCGCGACGCTCGGGTTGCTGGTCTTCATGCCGGCTTCGCGCGGCGAGAGCAGCTTGCGCTTCGACTGGATCGGCTTCACGGCGCTTTCCATGGGGATCGGCGCGCTGCAATTGATGCTGGACCGCGGCCAGGACCAGGACTGGTTCAGTTCACGGGAGATCGTCACCGAGGCAGTGCTGGCCGGCCTCGGCATTTATTTGTTTCTCGTGCATCTATGGTCGGCGAAGCGGCCGTTCATCCGGCCCAGCTTGTTCAAGGACCGCAATTTCTCCGCCGGGCTCGCAATGATGTTCGCGATGGGCACCATCCTGGTGTCCAGCTCGGCCCTGATGGCGCCCTGGTTGCAGAACCTCGGCAACTATCCGGTGGAGACCGCGGGCTTGGTGATGGCGCCGCGAGGCATCGGCACCATGGCCGCGATGATGATCGCCGGCCGGATCGCCAGCAAGTCCGACCCGCGCAAGATCATGGCGGTGGGCGTGCTGGCGCTGTGCTGGTCGCTGTGGGAGATGACCGGCTGGACGCCAGACGTATCGGAAAGTCGGCTGATCTTCGCGATCGTGGTCCAGGGCATCGGCCTGGGCTTCGTGTTCATCCCGCTGCAGGTGATCGCATTTGCAACGCTGGCGCCCAATCTGCGGACCGACGGTGCCTCCCTGTTCAGCCTGCTGCGCAATATCGGCGCGGCGATTGGTGTATCTATCACCTCCGCGTTGCTGGCGCATAACACGCAGGCTTTGCATGCGCAGATCGGCGCTTATGTGAACCCGTTCAATCGCGCCCTGCAGTCCGGCGCGGTGCACCGCTTCCTGGATCCGGCGAATGCGCATGGCGCGGCGATGCTCGATGGCATCATCAACCAGCAGGCGCAGATCATTGCTTATGTGGATGACTACAAGCTGATGATCTTCACCACTCTGCCGGCCTTGTTGCTGCTGTTCCTCATGCGCCGTCCGCGCGCCGTTGCGGCCGCCCCCGCGGATGCGCATGCCGCCATGGATTGAGCCGGTTACTGCTGCGTTCCGCCGCCCGATTGCGACCCGCTCCAGCCGTTGGTTGAGCCGGCGGAACCGCTGAGCCCAGTGGCGCCGGCGTTCGGCTCGTAGCCGTGCGCCGTCATTCCCGCCTGCTCCCCGTTCGCTCCCGACTTGCTGTACGGCTGGGCCGGCTGGTTCTTGGGGAACAGCCCGGCGGTGCTTCCCTTCGGGTTGTCCTTCTGCACGGTTTGCGGCGTCGGTCCGGCGGCGGCGATGGCCGATCCGGCGGCGAGACTTCCGGCAAGTAGGACCGGGAGCCAGAGTGTGGTGTTGCGCATGAGCGCCTCCTTTCACGAAGGCAACGCGAGAGCGGCAGAGGCGTTGCCGGTGCTTTGTCGTCGCGACCCTTCGCTTCACGCAGAACCCGCTCCTGACCACTTCGTCGGCAACAGCCACGATGCCATGGCCCCGGTGTGTTCTAATCAGGAAACCAGCGAGGCGCCGGCAGCACTCGTGTTAGCCTACCTAAGTGCCCCGTCCCATAAAAGCTAAGTAGCTGACAAGACCGGCTGATTTGTGACATTTCGCGAGTTGAGCATCCGAAGCAAAAACCCGCAACCGCCGGAGCTCGACAATGCGTCAGGAACGCATCATCCAAGCCAGTGTATTGACGTCTTCGCGGCGCACGAGATCGGCCGCGCGTTGCAGCGGATCTCGCGCTGGCTGGATGAGCGTCGGCACTCATTGAATCACCTCACAGAATGCAGCAGCGGTCAGGATGCGAGCGGTCCCGAGGCGACGCCTGGCCAACAGCCCGGATCGTTTGTCGCCTGTGACCAGATAATCGGCGTGCGCCGTTTTGGCTAACGCCAGCAGCCAGGCATCGTGCGGATCGGTGGCCTCGTACCCGCCCGGCAGCCAATCGACAATCGTGGCCCTTTGGAGGTGGTTCAGCAGGCGTCCAACGCGGTGCGGCTGCAAAACGTTGCGAAACTTCGGATATCGGCTGGCCCGACGCAATTCGTCCAATTGGACATCAGCGGTGATCATCGTGAAGCGCTTCTTCTGCCAAGCCTCGTAGATCTGGTGCGGCGGACCGTGCTGCGAGATCAACGCGCTGAGCAGAATGTTGCTGTCGAGCACGACGCGCATTCAGGCGCGTCGTGCCCATCCTAAGGCCTCATCGACGATCTCGGTGATCTCCTCGGCGGAGAGGTGGGCATTCTGCTGCTTCGCTTGCTCGGCAGTAAGCTCGAAAATGCGAGCCTGCACCGCCTCTTCGACGAAGCGCGACAGTTCACCTTTCCGGCCACGCCCCTGGCTGGCCAGGAACTGACGCAAGGCATCGTCCGTGGCGCGGGAGACGATCAGGTTCCAACGGGCGGCATCTGACATAAGCCCATTGTAAGCGCATAAACACTCAAACACCAGGGAGTCCGCCACGACATTCTGCGAGCGATGCCGGCGGAAACGGCCGCCACCCCGAAGCCGGGCCGCAGCCCCTTGGGTCAGGCCTGCGGCCCGGCGGAGTCCGCGGGCGTCCGCCATGGCGTGCACAGCGCGCCAGCCGGCCAAACGGGCCACTGCCAAGGCGCTCCCCACGTTCCTTGGCGCGGCGGACTGAACGCTCGCTGATGCCATGCACCAGGTCGGGGGCGGCCGGATGCGGGTGAGGCGGACTTGGTCGGCGGCAGCGGTCGCTGGGTCGGTTCGGCCATCGGTGGGGTGCTTCCGGCGTTTGGCGGGATACGAGGCGTTCCTACGCAGATTGAACATCAGTCCCCGCGAAAGACCGCCTCGATATTATTGCCGTCTGGATCGAGCACGAACGCAGCATAGTAATGAGGCCGGCGCTCGCCAGGTGCGCCATTGTCGGCCCCGCCTGCCTTCAGCGCCCGCCGCATGAAAGGCATCTACGTCTGCCCTGTTTTTCGCCGCGAATGCAGTATGCTGGCGGACCGAATGCGGGTGAAATCGATCGATCCAGAAGACCGGATACTCGACTCCGTAGCCGATTCCGTCGGTACCAACATTCTCCGGCATCTGCATGATCCGGCGCAATCCGAGCGCACCCAACGCGGCGTTGTAGAACCGAGCAGATCGCGCAATGTCAGAAACACCGATCCCGGTGTGGTCAATCATTTCACTCCCTGGGATTTTCGCCGAACTCAGGAACTGTCGTCGCTATTCCTGGCGCGGCCCACGCTACCCTGAGGAAGCGCCCGCTGCCAGCGGCAGAGATCGAACCGAGTAGCGGTGCCGTTCGAAGCGCTGTTGTCAGCCATCCGTCCTTCAGGAGCGAATGCTCTACAGCTCGCCATCCAGAACTGAGCCGACCGGCCGACGATCAAACAGCGATCAAAGAAGATGGCCAGATAATCCTGAAAGTGACGGACGGGGCCATAACCGTGCAGCGTGCCGGCCGAAACGGAGGGCAGTCCATGGTGTTCGTCGCCGACTGACCAAACTCTGCGCAACACGGCCGATCCGACACGGCGGAAACGAAAGCGCTCCGCTGCGGCGCAGGCGGGATTTGTGACGGATACCCTCTGTGCTACCCGACCGCAAGGAGGCAGAAATGATCTTTCGCAGCGGATACCTCGCGTTGTCGATCGCTTTGGGCATGGCGCTTCTCGCGGCACCCGGCGCACGAGCGGAGGCGCCTCGGATCGCGAGGATCCAGGCCGCCCTCGAAGCGTGGGTGGCGGAACGCGCACCGGTGGAAAAAATAACCGGAGTTGCCGCCTATATCAGCTTCGGCGATCCTGGTCCGGCGATCGAGGCGTTCGCCGGGAAAGTCGGAAATGCGCCAAGTGATCCACCAGTACGCCGGAATACGCTGTTCCAGATGGGCAGCACGTCGAAATCTTTTACTGTCGCTCTGATCCTCAAGCTCGAGGCCGCCGGCAAGCTGTCCATCGACGACACGGTCGGCAAATGGCTTCCGCAATACCCGGCGTGGAAGGATGTGAGCATCCGGCGCCTCCTCAACATGACGAGCGGCATACCAAACTACTCCGAGACCGAGACCCTCGCACGCGTCTGGGTGCATGATCCCACCCGCGACCTGACCGCAGCGGATCTGATTGACGCTGCCTACCCCAGCAGCACAAACCACCTGCCGGTGAGCACCGGCTATCATTATTCTAACACCAACTACATCCTCGCCGGCATGATTGCCGCAAAAGCTGCCGGCGGATCCTATCGTGATCTCGTGCATGAGATGGTGATTACGCCGTTCGGATTGGACAGCACGTTCTATGAGAACGGGACATATCCCGCCGCTGTGATCGACCGTCTGGCGCACGGCTACTTCGAAAACCCGGCTTGTGCCGACTATCAGCCGAATTGCAAGGAGTCATGGAACCTCCCGATGATGGGGCGGGACGTTCGCGGCATGAACACCTCTTGGGCGCAGGCGGCGGGCGGTGCGATCGCCAACGCACGCGACGTCGACCATTGGATGCGCACGGTGTTCGAAGGACACGTGGTGCCGCCGAAGCAGCAGGCGGAATGGATGGCGCTGGTCTCAACCAAGACCGGCAAGCCGATCGCAGACGTGTCGGCCGATGATCCGGGCGGATTTTCGCTCGGCCTGGCCAAGGCGGTTCTCGGATCGATCGGAGCACATTGGTTTTACGAGGGCACGACGCTCGGTTACCGGACGCTTTATGTGTGGTTCGCGAAAAAGGACCTGATGATCACGTTGCAGACCAATTCGCAGCCGGCGCCCGGTACGGACAAACTCCACGAACTCCTGGGGACGATTTATCAGATCGTGGACGGTGAAGCGAAGTAGCGGAAAGCGCCGGAGGCACTGACCGTGTCATTGCGACCCCGCGAAAGCGGCTATCGCGTGCCGGCCGACTTCATCTGTGTGAATCTGTGTGCATCTGTGGTTTCCAACTTTTCTGCTTCTCGCAAACAACACCGGCCTGATCAAGATGGCCGCAAGGAAATGGCACCGCGCAGCTTGCCGCCCGCCGCGCGCGAGACTCGATAGTTTAGCCGGTTAGTATAAAACGCAAACTTCGCGCCTTCTATATCTCCTGCCGGTTCACGCGCACCGGGCCGACCCGGTCTGGCAGCGGCGGGCAGACATCCAAACTAACTCTTGCCCAGGCAGTACAACTAACGCTACACTCCCCCGCCATGGCCACTCTCTCCGACACGGACCTCCCGCCCGCCAGCTACTACCACCTCCTTTACACGCTGCGCGGCGCGCTGCCGCCCCCGCTCACCGACGACCCCGAAGACCTCCGCCGCCGCGACCAGGCCGCCCTCGCTAGGCCGAGGTCATACAGAAGGATTTATTGTAACCACTCCTGCTCCTGGCACGGGGCCTCAAAATCATCTTTGTGATCTCGGGTTCTCTGCGCCCTCCGTGTTAAATGCTTGCGATCGCGAGTTGTTGCGGCCCGCTAACCGCCCCCGGGCAAATACCCCATTGGTGTCGGAGACCATTCACTTCGCCCACTGTCTCACCCCATGATCCGCCATCTCGCGTACCGGCCGGTGAGACACAGATGAGAATAGCCTGGATCCCGCACGTTTGCTCCCCGTGCTGTTTCGGCTATGCGCCGCAACACGATGCGTGTCCTCTTCGTGACGTCCAACCGGGTCGGCGATGCTGTCCTGTCCACGGGACTGCTCGATCACCTGATCCGCACCCACCCGGCGGCGCGAATCACGGTGGCCTGCGGCCCCTTCGCGGAAGGCGTGTTCGCCCGCATGCCGAACCGCGAGCGCACCTTGGTCCTCGACAAGCACCAGTGGGACCTGCACTGGGTCTCGTTCTGGGCCTGGGCGGCGGCGCGGCGTTGGGACCTCGTGGTGGATATCCGCGGCTCGGCCCTGGCCTACATGGTGCGCACGGGGCGGCGTGCGGTGATGCGGCGGCAGGCGGGACACAAGATCGCACAGCTCGCCGCCATGCTGGGCCTGGACCCGCCGCCGCTTCCCGTGGCCTGGACGGCCGCCGAGGACGATGCGAAGGCAGAAGCGCTCATCCCGCGTGGACCGGTCGTTGCGCTCGGGCCGACCGCCAACTGGGCCCCGAAGGTCTGGCCCGCGGAGCGCTTCGCCATGCTGTTCCGCCGGTTGGCGGACGGGCCGCTGCCGGGCGCGATCCCTGCCGTGTTCGCCGGCCCGGGCGAGCAGGAACGGGAGATGGCAGCGCCGTTGCTGGCGGCCTTGCCGGAGGCGATCGACCTGACCGGGCGGCTGTCGCTGCCGCAAGTGGCGGCCTGCCTCTCCCGCACGGCGCTCTTCATCGGCAACGACTCGGGCCTGATGCATCTCGCCGCCGCGACGGGGACGCCGACCCTCGGCCTGTTCGGTCCCACGTCGGCGGAAGAATACGCTCCGGCGGGCCGGCGGGCCGCCGCCGTGGTCGGCGACGGGGCGGACATGCGGGCACTGCCGGTCGAGCGGGTGCTGGACACCGCGAAGCGGCTTTTGGGGGAATCTGTTTGCCCGCTCGTCCCGGCATGGCATCAATGACGCATGTCCCGAGGCATTGGGCGCCGACCGGTTTCGCTGCCTGACGAAGCGTCGCTGCACGAAGCGGCGCTGGCTTACCTCGCCCGGTACGCGGCGACTGAAGCGGGGTTGCGCCGCGTGCTGGATCGCCGGGTGGACCGCTGGGCACGTGAGCAGCCCGGCGATACTGCCCAGGCACAGCTCGCGGAGGCGCGCCGCACCGTTCGAACGGTGGTGACACGACTGACGGCAGCGGGGGCGGTGGATAACGCCGCGTTTGCCGCCGCCCGCGCGCGCAGCCTCGCCCGCAACGGGCGGTCGCGGCGGGCGATTGCAGCATATCTCGCGGCAAAGGGTGTGGACGGCGAAACTGCTCGCGCCGTCCTGCCGGCGGACGAAGAGGCTGAGTTGGCGGCGGCCGTCGAGCTTGCCTCGCGGCGGCGGATCGGACCGTTTCGCGCCGCTCCGCCGGACGCGGCAGCGCGAATGAAGGAACTTGGTGCGATGGCGCGAGCGGGGTTTTCGCAACCGGTGGCGCGGCGCGCGCTCGCCATGGATCGCGATGCCGCGGAGGCGCTGCTGCGGCGCCTGCGTCAGGGATGACGGGGATGAGCGGATATGACAGCCGCGCCGACACGCTGGCCCATATCCAGGCCGTGCGCGATCGTATCGGGACGTTCGTGGCCGAGATGCTGCGGCGATGCGCCGTGCACGACGCGAGCAAGTTCGGTGCTGAGGAGAAACCGGTGCTCGACCGGGTGCTGCCGGCGCTGCAAGGCGTCGCTTACGGCTCGCCGGAGTGGGACGCGGTGATGCAGGCAGCCGGACCGGCGCTCGTTCATCATTACCGGCGCAACACGCATCACCCCGAGCATTACGACCAGGGCATCGCCGGGATGGATTTGTTCGACGTGGTGGAGATGGTGTGCGACTGGATGGCTGCGGCGGAACGCAACCCGGCGGACGGGGTCAGGCTCGACTATAATGTGCGGCTGTTCGGGATCGAGCCGCAGCTCGCAAGCATCCTAGCCAACACGCTCGAGCGGTGGCCTGCTGCCGGGCGCGATGAATCAACCGATCGCGGAGGAGCGTGAGATGGCCATCCGCAAGCTGTTGTTGCCGTTGCAGACGACCGCGACCGCCGAAGCGGCGCTGACCACCGGGCTAATGGCCGCCCGATCGTGGCAGGCACACCTTGCGGTGCTGCACGTCGCATCCGACCGGAGTCAGGAAAGCGCCATGCGCGCCGTGTTCGATCGCTGTGTCGCGGCACAGGGGGTAGCGGTCGCGGAGGCAAAGCCCGGGGCTGAAACAGCGACCGCGAGTTTCACCGCGTCGGTGGGCCGGCAGGCGGATACCGTTGCGAATCAGGCGCGGCTGGCCGACCTGACGGTGGTCCCGCATCCGGCCAGCGGCGAAGAAACATCATCCTCCGAGGCGCTGCACGCCGTGCTGTTCGATTCCGGCCAGCCGGTCATGATCGCGCCGCGCGCCGCTCCGACCGCCATCGGCACGCGTATCTGCCTGGGCTGGAACGGGTCGGCAGAGTCGGCCTCAGCGGTGCTTTCGGCCTTGCCATGGCTGCATCGGGCTGCTGCCGTCCGCATCCTCTGGTCTGATGAATACCAACGGCGCGGACCGGCGGCGCCGGACCTCGCCGACTACCTGGATGCGCATGGCATCGACACTGACGCCGCAATGTTCCGGTCGATCAACAACATCGTGGGCGCCGGGCTGCTGGCCGCAGCCGGCGAGTTCGACTGCGATCTGCTGGTGATGGGCGCCTACTCCCACTCCAGGCTGCGGCAACTCATCCTGGGCGGCGTCACGCGGCACGTGCTGGAACACGCCGCGGTGCCGCTGATCATGCATCGCTGAAGGCCAAGGGGCTTTCACGTCCGCATCAGCATCGTCGCGTGCGCCCCGAACCGGCGATGCAACATATACAGCGGGATGGCGACGGCGGAGACAGCCGACGCGGCGAACATAGCGCCGGCCGGACTGCCGTAGGCGTCCGCGGCGCGACCGCACAGCGCCGGTATGACTGCCCCGCCAGCGTAGTAGAGAGTGTAGAAAACCCCCATGCCGACAGCTCGGTTCTCGGCTCTGGCCGACAGGGTGGCGATCGCCATGATGACGCTGGGGTGCAGTGATCCGGCCACGCCCACCAGAATGGCCCAAACGATCGGCCAATCCAGCGCCCCGAACCCCGCCATGCCGATCACCAGGGCGACGGTGCCGACCACGAACATCCGCCAGGCGCCGAACCTTCCCACAAGTCCGCCGCCGATCAGCGTCGGCGGCACGGTGCCCCAGGTGGCGATGGCGATCACGAGCCCGGTCAGCGCCAGGCTCTCTCCGCGGGTCGCCATCAGCGAGGGCACGTACGACAGAAATCCCGTATAACCAGCAGTGTACGCGGTCCAAATGAGGCCGGAGAGCAACAGCAGCCAGCATTCTCTGAGACTTGGGAAGGAAACGCCATGCGAGACGGCCTCGACGTGAGGCGCGCGGCGAAAGCAGGCGAGGAACAGCCCGGCCGCCAGAGCGGCGACCGCCGCGCCTGACAAGAATGCGGTGGACCACCCGAAATGCCGTACCAGCACGGGATGCATGATCTGGCTGAGCCCGACGCCGAGCGGGTAGGCAGCAACCGAGATACTGATGGCCGGTATGAAGCGCTGCCCGCGGAACCAGTCGGCGATGATCTTGCTTTGCAGTACAATCATGGCGACGGCGCCGACACCGGAAACGAAACGGCCGGCCGCGATGAAAAAGGCGCTGTCGGCGGATGTGCCGACCAAGCCGCCCAGCGTCATCAGGACAAGACCGCCGCCGAGCACGGCTCGGTCTCCGAAGCGGCGCCCCAGCAATCCCAATGGGAGCGCAGCGACGAGCCCGGGAACCATATACGCGCCGATCAGGGAGCCAAGCCCGGCGTAATCTAGATGCAGGCGAGCCATCAGGTCGGGACCAAGGCTGGCGACGGCCTGGAACTGGTATCCAAAGGCCACGCGGGAGAGCGCCAGCGCACTCAGGATGATCCAGGCGCGGACTCCCATTCCGTGTCTCGTGGTTCTGGCCACGCCGGTATCAGGCGGAGGCAGTCCGGATCAAAGCGGCGGCGTCGGCGGCGTCCGTGAGCCGCATGGAACCGATGGCGGCCGTCATCCCTGCCAGATGGAGACGTGGTCCCGCGCGACCGGGCGGCTCGCGGGCGAGGGCCCGCCGACGCGGGTGCCGAGATAGAGGAAGCCGACAATCTCATCCTCGGAGGTGAGGCCGAGCGCCAGTTTGACACCGGCATCGTACGCTGGGGCGCCGGTCTTCCACATTGCGCCATAGCCCTGGGCATGCGCGGCCAGCATGATGTTCTGGGCAGCGGCGGCAGTCGAGGCGAACTGCTCCGACTCCGGGATTTTGTGGCCCTTCTGGATGCGCGCCGCGACCACGACGATAAGGGGCGCGCGCAACGCCTTGTCCCGCTCGCGTTGCAGCATGTCGGCGGATGCGCCGGGCTCGCGCCGGCGGAGCGAGTTCGCCATGATCTCGCCCAGGCGCTCGCGCTTCTCCGTGGGCACAACAACGAAATGCCAGGGGCGCAGCCGACCATGGTCCGGCGCCCGCACGGCGCTGTTCGAACATGCGGTCGAGCGCTTCCGGCGTTGGCGCCGGGGGCTCGAGTTTCAGCGCGGAGTCCCGGCTGAGCAGCATATCAAGTGCGTCCATTGCGATCCCTTTGTTGGCCGAAAGCATTGGGCAGGCGTTCACGGTCAGGCAACCCCTTCGTTCTAGCCTGGAGGTATGCGCCTCAAGCTCTATCGCGCGCCGAACATGGCGGCGGCCATGGCGCGCGTGCGCGCCGAGCTGGGGCCCGACGCGCTCATACTTGCGACCCGCCGTGTCGCGGACGGGGTGGAGATCACGGCGGCGCTCGAGCCGGCACCGGAACCGTTGCCGGAGGATCCGGCTCGGCGCCGGGTGCTGGAGTATCACACGGTCCCCGAGGCATTGCATCCGCCGCTGTGCCGCGGCCCGCTGGAGGTGGCGCTCGCCGGTACATTGAGCTTCGCCGCCCTGCCGCTCGACGCGACACGGTTGCTGATTGTCGGCCCGCCTGGTGCCGGCAAGACGCTGACGGTGGCCCGGCTCGCCACGCGCCTGGTCATGGCGGGCACCGCGCCGGTGGTGATCACCGCCGACGGCAAGCGCGCCGGCGCAGCCGAGCAACTCGCCGCGTTCACCCGTCTGCTTGGGATCGAGCTTGTGCTCGCCAGCAATCCGGTGGCCCTCAGCCGGGCACTGGCGCGCAAGGGAGATGGCATGGTGCTGATCGACACGCCCGGGTCTGATCCCTTCGATCAGGCGCAGCGGGACGAGACGGCGGTCCTCGCCGCCACCGCCGGCGCGACCGTGGTTCTGGTATTGCCAGCCGGCCTGCAAGCGGAGGAGGCGGCCGAACTCGGCGCCGCTTACCAGCAGATGGGCGCCACGTTGATGGTGGCGACGCGTCTCGACCTGTCGCGCCGGCTGGGCGGGGTGCTGGCTGCGGCGGCGGCGGGTCGCCTTGCGCTGACCGAGGCGGGGGTCGGCAGCGGCGCGGCTGACGGCTTGGTTCCGCTGACACCCGCGTTCCTGGCTGCGCGTCTCACCATTCCGGGACAAGCCGTATGACCGCCAAGACCACAGGCCGTGTGATCGCGATCGCTTCCGGAAAAGGGGGCGTCGGGAAGACATGTCTTGCCATTGCCCTGGCGCACGCTCTGGCGCGGCGAGGGCGTCGCGTGCTGCTGATCGACGGCGATCTGGGTCTGGCAAATGTCGATATACAATTGGGATTGACCCCCGCTGTTGATCTGGCCGGAGTGCTGGATGGCAAGGCGACGCTTGCAGATGCAATCATTCGCCATGACGCCGGCTTCGACATCCTGGCCGGCCGATCCGGGTCGGGCGCCCTGGCCGGCATCGGCGCGGCGGCGCTCGATACGCTCCTGGCGGTGCTCGCCGATGCGGCGGCAGGGTATGAGCTGGTGCTGGTCGATCTCGGGGCGGGGCTGGAACGTGGGGTGCGACGCCTGGCAGCGGTCGCGGACACCCTGGTCGTTATCGCGACCGACGAGCCGACGAGCCTGACCGATGCCTATGCCGTGCTGAAACTGCATGCCGCCGACCGGCCGCGGGGCGATGCTCGCGTTATCGTGAATCAGGCGTTCGAACCCGGCCGTGGGCGAGCGCACCTATGACACACTCCGTCGTGCCTGTGCTGCCTTCCTTGGGCAAGTGCCTGCTTTCGCTGGCATTGTTCGTCGCGATCAGCGGGTTCCGGAGGCAATAAGGCGACAGGCCCTGTTGCTGTCGCGCCACCCGATGTCATTGGCCGCTTCCGACATAGAACAAGTGGCCCGAATGCTGGTCTGACCCGCATCGTTTCTGCTTTCCGGGATTCGGACCCGGTCTGGTAAACTGCCCCCATGGCATTGATCCGCAGCAGCGCCGGGCGCGACCTGCGGGTGGATTTCTTCCGGGGCCTCGCGCTCTGGTGGATTTACACCGATCACATCCCCGGCAACGTGATGGGCCAGGTCAGCCTGCAGAATGTGGCACTGTGCGATGCAGCCGAGGTGTTCGTGCTGCTCGCCGGGTTCGGTGCCGGCAAGGCGTACGCCTCGGCCATGGACCGCGACGGCTATCTGTATGGTGCCGCGGGGGCGGTCCAGCGCGCCTGGACACTCTACATCGCGCATATCTTTCTGTTTGTCGTCTATGCCGCGCAGCTTTCCTATTGGGCGACGGCGCTCAACCACCTGAACTACCTGGACGAAAGCAGGCTCAACGTCCTGGCCGACGCTCCGTATCAGGCGCTGATGCAGGTGCTGACGCTGCGTTATCAGCCGAGCCTGTTGAACATCCTGCCGCTTTATATCGTGCTGCTGCTGATGTTCGCGCTCGCGATGCCGCTGCTGCGCCGGCCGAAACTGCTGCTCGGCCTATCGGTGGCACTCTATCTCGGCGCACGCGTCGGGCATCTGAATTTTCCTTCCTGGACCGACGACGGGTGGTTCTTCAATCCGCTGGCTTGGCAACTTCTGTTCATGACCGGCGCGGTACTGGCCTATGCACCGCCGGCGCGTTTGCCGCTGCCGCGAGTGCTGGACGGGCTCGCCGTACTGGTTGTTGTCGGCGGGCTACTGGTGATCTTCGGCCTGTGGCAGCATCCGCGTCTCGCAGCAGTGTTGCCCTGGCGCTTCACGCACGATCTGCTGTCGATCGACAAGACCAATCTCGATCCTGTGCGATTGGCCTCGATAGCGGCGTTTACTTGGCTCGCAATCCGTCTGGTGCCGGCCGGTGCCGCGTGGCTCGAATTGCGGGTCGCAGCGCCCTTCGTGCTGATGGGCCAGCATTCGCTGCCGGTGTTCTGCTTCGGGATTTTCATCGGCTTGTTCGGACGAATGGCGCTGGAGATCAGCGAGGGGCCGGTGATGCAGCTTGTGGTTAACGGGGGCGGCATCGTCTCTATGGTTGCGGTCGCGTTCATTGCTGCTTGGTATCGCCGTGCTGGCCGGCCTCGGGTGCATCAGACGCCCTTGCCGCAGCCAGCGCAGACTGTTACGCCAGTGTCTCATGAGCCGGCTCGCGCGTTTGGCGTTGATCGCACTGCTCGCGGCCGCGCCGCCGGCGGCCTGGGCCACGCCTGAAGCTGACTTGCCGGCGGCCTGTCCGCCGGCGGGCGAGAATTCAACCCCGGATCAGTTGCTCGACAATCTGGCCACCGCCATGCGAGCCGGCGCCCCGATCAATGTGCTGGCACTGGGGTCGGCCAGCACGGCCGCCAGTGGGAAGATTGGATTCCCCTATCGGATGATACAGGCGCTGACGAAAATCCTGCCGAACGTGACGTTTCGGCTGACCGTGCAGGGCGGCCGGGGCTTGAGCGCGGATCAGCTTCTGGAGCAGCTTCGCACTGACCTCGCGCGTCAGCGGTATCAGCTTGTGCTCTGGCAGACCGGCACGGTCGAGGCGGTGCGCGGAACGAGTCCTGACGAGCTCAGCGACACGTTGGAGCAGGGCGCGGAGCTGGTTGCCGCGCAGGGTGGCAACCTGGTGCTGATCGACCCACAGTTCAGCCGTATGTTGCGCGCGAACACCGACCTCCCGCCGTACGAGCAGGCGATGGCGGCGGCGGCGGCGCTGCCCGGCGCCAACCTGTTCCACCGGTTCGACCTGATGCACGACTGGGCCGACCAGGGTCTGCTGGATCTCGAGCGCACGCCGCCATCGGATCAGGCAGCGGCGGTTTCATTGCTGCATGAGTGCATCGGGCGGGCGCTGGCGCATTTTGTTCTGCATGGGATTGGGCGGTGACAGCGTTCTGATACAAGAACACGACGTGGATGGCCGAGCTTCGCCGGCCATGACGATCCACTCCGGCGGTCGCAGCGCGTTGATCGCTGCGTCACATCGCCATGTATCCGCCGTCCACGTTGTAGCAGACGCCGGTCACATACGAAGCGCGGTCGGAGCACAGCCAGGCCACCATTTCGGCGATCTCCTCCGGCTCGCCCATGCGGCGGAACGGCACCAGCGACATGATCTGCTCGCCGCGCCGTCGCATCACATCGTCGGTCATCCGCGTACGGATGTAGCCGGGGCACACCGCGTTCACACGGATCTTCTCGGGCGCGTATTCGACCGCCGCGGTTTTGGTGAGGCCGAGAACGCCGTGCTTGGCGGCAACATAGGCGGATGAGGTGGGCAGACCGACCAGGCCGGCGATCGATCCGGTGTTGACGATCGCACCGCCTCCGCTCTTCTGCATGTGCAGGATCTCGTGCTTCATGCAGAGCCATACAGCTTTGAGGTTCACCGCGATCATGCGGTCGAACGATTCGTCCGACCATTCGGCAGTGCGCTTGCCTGACGCATCGACCTGGTATCCGGCAATACCAGCGTTGTTGAAGGCGCAGTCGAGCTTGCCATAGGCGCCGACCACATCGCGGATCATGCCTTGCACCTGAGCCGTGTCGGTAACCTCCCCGGTGAGGGACATGGCCTGGCCGCCGACGGCGTTGACCATCGCAACCGTGTCCTGTGCCGCCTCGGCATTGAGGTCGGCGACTGCCACGCGCGCGCCCTCGCGGGCGAATACCAGCGCCGTCGCACGGCCGATACCGCCGCCGCCCCCGGTGATCAGCGCCGATTTGCCTTCGAGCATGCCCGGCATTCGCCTGTCCTCCCGCTGTCTCTCAGGTGCAGGGTAACACGGGTGCAGCCTTGAAATCAGGGGGCCGGCGCGTAGTGTCCGGTGCCATGAGCGGGACGGCAGAGCGCTTGCGCGAGGAGGCCCAGGCGCAGAAACGCGAGCGCATCCTGGCCGAGGCGATGGCGCTATTCTATGCGCATGGTTTCAACGGCACCACTCTCGATGACGTCGCGGCGCGACTTGGGTGACGAAGCCGTTCATTTACTCCTATTTCCGCAGCAAGACGGAGCTGTTGGCGGCGTTGTGTAAGCCGACGATCGAGCTGTCGTTGGCGGCGGTCGCGCAGGCGGTCGACGGCGAGGGGACACCGACCAAACGGCTGCGTCGGGGGATCATCGATTTCACCAAAGTCGTGTTAAGCCGGCAGGCGAATATCGCGATCTATTTCCGCGAGGAAAAGAGCCTGGAACCGGCCGCGCTGGCGGAGATCGATGCGCTGCGCAAGCAGTTCGATCGCGTGCTGTCGAAGCTGCTCGCCGAAGGAGTTGTCGCCGGCGAGTTCGAGATCGGCGACGTGCGCCTGGCGGCGCTGGCGATCGGCGGCATGATCTCCTGGGCTTACACGTGGCATCGTTCCGCCGGCCGGCTGCCGCTCGACGCGTTGTGCGAGCGGATGGCGGAGCTGGCGTTGCGGATGGCGGGGGCGCGGATCGCCTGATCCTGCCATGTAATCAACAGCGCGATATCCACCAATCGTTCAGCGATCACGCCCAAGGACAAAGAACCGGCCGGGCTTGGTGTCAGCCCGCGGCGGCGAACGCGAACTCCCGGCCGAGCCAGGCTGTTACCATCGCCAGCGCCGTGGCTGAGGCGCGGATAATCTTACCCATGCTGATGAAACCATGGATCTGGTCCGAGAAGTTCAGATGCGCAACGCGCACCCCTTCCCTCTCCAGGCGTCGTGCATATTCGGCCCCTTCGTCACGCAGCGGATCGCTGCTCGCGGTGATGACCAGCGCCGGTGCAGTACCGGCGAGGCTGGCGGCGCGAGACGGGGAGGCGCGCCAGTCCGTCTTGTCCGCCTCGTTGCGAAGGTAATGGTCGATGAACCACCGCATTGTCGTGGAGGTCAACGGCGCGCCTTCGGTGATGGTCTGCGCGGAAACCGTGGTCATCGTCATGTCTGTTGCGGGGTAGATCAACACCTGGGCGACGATGGGCGGCAGCGCGCCGTCGCGCGCCAACAGCGCCATCACCGCGGCCAGATTGCCACCGGCGGAATTGCCGCCCACAGCGATGCGCGAAGCCTCGATCCCAAGATCGGCAGCGTGCGTGGCGACAAAGCCGGTGGCGGCCGCGCAGTCATCGACGGCGGCGGGGAATTTGTGCTCCGGTGCCATCCGATAATCCACCGAGACCACGACGCAGCGCGCGTCGTTGGCAAGGATGCGGCACACCCCGTCATGCGAATCGAGATCGCCCAGCAGCCAGCCGCCGCCATGGTAGAAAACCAGCCCCGGCAGGTGTTCGTCCACTGTGCTGCCGCGCGGTCGATACAGGCGCAACGGAATGTCGCCGGCCGGCCCGGGGGACGCGAGATTGCGTATTGCGGCGACCTCCTGCGGTTCGGGCTGCAGCACCGCACGGCTTCTGACATACGCCTCGCGGGCTTCCGCCGGCGTGAGCGTCTCGAACGGCGGCCGGCCCGCAAGGCGGATCATCTCCAGGACGGTGAGGTTGTCGGGATCGAGTGGCATGGCGTTGCTCCGGACGATTGCGTCAGCAAAGCTTGGCGCGGATCGCCCGGTCAAGAACCGACGATCTCCCGCGCTTGGAAGCCTTGAGCAAACAGCGCGGCACGCAAAGTGCCGTGATCGATGCGGGCGCGTGCCTCCGCCGCGACGATCGGTTTGGCATGGAAGGCGATGCCGAGCCCGGCCGCGCGCAGCATCGCCAGGTCGTTGGCGCCGTCGCCGATCGCCATTGTGTCGGCAAGATCGATGCCGCGTTCGGCGGCGAGCGATTGCAACGTATGCAGCTTGGTGTCGCGATCGAGCACAGGCTCGGCAACCAGCCCGGTCAGCCCCTTGTCGTCGTGCAGCAACACATTGGCGCGGTGCACGTTGAACCCGGCCTGTTTCGCCACGCGTTCGGTGAAGAAGGTGAACCCGCCCGAGACCAGCGCGGTGACCGCGCCATGCGCGCGCATGGTGGCGACCAGTTCGCGCGCGCCTTCGGTGAGGCGGACGCGTTCCCAGGTGCGCTCCAACTTGTCGAGCGGCAAGCCTTTCAACATGCCGACACGCTCGCGGAGTGCCTGGGCGAAGTCGATCTCGCCGTTCATGCTGCGCCTCGTGATAGCGGCGATCTCGGCCTTCAGGCCGGCGAAATCGGCGAGTTCGTCAAGGGTTTCACCGGTGACGATGGTGCTGTCCATGTCGGCGATCAGCAGCCGCTTGCGCCGGCGCTGCACCGGCATCGCGATGGCATCGATCGCGGCGCCGCCAAGCGCGATGCGGACGGCGTTTATATCGGGCGGGGCGGGCAGGGCGATGTCTGCAGCTTCGCCGGGCGAGAGCGGCGTGACGGATACGCTCCCGACACTTTCGCAGACGCGCGCCATGATCGCTTCGGTGAGCGTCGTCGCGCGACGGTCCGCAACCAGGGTAAGCACGTGAGACATGGTGGACGACCCTGGCAGCCGGTCTGATGGATGGCAACGCGCGATCATCGTTGCCGGGCCAACGGCGAGCGGGAAATCGGCGCTGGCACTGGCGCTTGCCCAGCGCCTCGGTGGAGTGGTGATCAACGCCGATTTGATGCAGGTCTATCGAGAGTTGCGGGTTTTGACGGCGCGGCCGACGCAAGCGGAGGAGGCTTTGGTGCCGCACGCTTTGTATGGAATACGGGCCGCAAGCGAGCCGGGACATGTCGCCTGGTGGCGCGAGTCGGCATTGGCCGAGATGGACGCGGCGCAGGCAAACGGGCTGGTACCGATCCTGTGCGGCGGCACCGGGCTTTATTTGGACGCTTTGGTTCATGGCATCGCCGGCATACCGGCAGTGGCGCCGGCCGTCCGGAGCGAAGCGAGCGAGTTGTTGCAGCGGCTGGGTGCGCATGGGCTGCATCAACGGCTTGTCGAAGCGGATCCGGAAACAGCGGCGCGCCTGCGGCCGAGCGATGCGCAGCGGCTCGCGCGCGCCTGGGAGGTGTGGCGCGGAACCGGGCGAGGTCTTGCGGGCTGGCTGGCGATGCAGCCGCGGGGGGTCGAGGCGGGGGGGTTCGCCCTGGTTCTGCTCGATCCGCCGCGGGCCGAGCTGCGGGCCGCGATCGCCGCCCGTTTCGCTGCGATGCTGGACGCCGGCGCTGTGGAGGAGGTGCGCGAGTTGTTGCGCCTGCATTTGGATCCGGCGCTTCCGGCGATGCGGGCGCACGGGGTGCCGGAGCTTGCGGCGCATCTGAAAGGCGAGATCGGGCTCGCCGAGGCGGCCCGGCGGGCGGTGCTGGCCACGGGGCGCTATGTAAAACGGCAGGCGACGTGGTTTCGGCATCACAAGCTGGCATCAGAGAGCGGGACGCATACGATCCATGCGCGTATTGCACCCTCGGAGCAACTTTCGGAAAGAAATCTGGCAGAGATCATCGATTTTATTCGCCACGCCGCTTGACGCACCGCAACATGCGCCATATGCGTGATGCTCTCAGGAGGAACCCGCCAATGTCCGCCGAAGCCAGCCAGTCAGGGGCAGAAATCCTGCTTCGCGCCCTGAAGGACCAAGGGGTCGAGGTTGTCTTCGGCTATCCGGGCGGTGCGGTCCTGCCGATCTATGACGCAATCTTCAATCAGAACGCGATCCGCCACATCCTGGTGCGGCATGAGCAGGGCGCCGTGCACGCGGCCGAAGGGTACGCACGCTCCACCGGCAAAGTCGGCGTGGTGCTGGTGACATCCGGGCCCGGTGCGACCAATGCGGTGACGGGGCTGGTCGATGCGCTGATGGATTCCATTCCGGTGATCTGCCTGACCGGGCAGGTGCCGACTCACCTGATCGGCAATGACGCGTTTCAGGAAGCCGATACCACCGGGATCACACGGCCGGCGACGAAACACAATTATCTGGTGAAGCGCCCAGAAGACCTGGCGCGTGTGGTGCACGAGGCATTCTACGTCGCGCGCTCCGGGCGGCCGGGTCCGGTGGTGATCGACCTGCCGAAGGACATCCTGATCGGCAAGGCGCCTTACAGTGCGCCGACGGAGGGGCACCCGAGCTATCGCCCGCAACTCGACCCCGATCCGGCGCAAATCGCCCGGGCTGTGGCAATGTTGAAACAAGCGAAACGGCCGGTGATCTACACGGGTGGGGGCGTGATCAACGCCGGACCGGCGGCGTCGGAGGCGCTGGTCCGTCTCGTGCAGACCACGGGTTTTCCGTGCACCAACACGCTTATGGGTCTCGGGGCGCTGCCGGCAAGCGATCCGCGGTTCCTAGGTATGTTGGGGATGCACGGGACTTACGAGGCCAACCTGGCGATGCACGGGTGCGATGTGCTGCTGGCGGTCGGTGCGCGGTTCGACGATCGGGTGACCGGGCGCCTGAACGCTTTCTGTCCCGGTGCGAAGAAGATCCACGCCGATATCGATCCGTCCTCGATCAACAAGAATGTCCCGGTCGATGTGGCGGTCGTGGGTGATGCCGGGCGTGTGCTGACCGCGTTGTTGGAGGAGTGGAAGCGCGATCCGGCCCAGCATGACGCCAGGGGGCTCGCGGAGTGGTGGCGGCAGATCGATGCTTGGCGCGACCGGAATTGTTTGCGCTTCACGCAGGACATGGCGCGTGGCGCGATTATCCGACCGCAATACGCAATCCAGCGATTGTATGAGCTCACGCGCGACGTTCGGAAGGAGATCTTCATCACGACCGAGGTGGGTCAGCATCAGATGTGGGCCGCACAGCATTTCAGCTTCGAGAAACCAAACCGTTGGATGACTTCCGGCGGCCTCGGCACCATGGGATATGGGCTGCCGGCGGCGATGGGCGTGCAGGTCGCGCATCCGGACGCGTTGGTGATCGATATCGCCGGCGAGGCTTCGGTGTTGATGAACATCCAGGAGATGGGGACACTGGCGCAATACCGGCTGCCGGTGAAGGTGTTCATCCTCAACAATCAGTATATGGGCATGGTGCGGCAGTGGCAGGAACTGCTGCATGGCGGGCGGTATTCGGAAAGCTATTCCGCGGCACTGCCGGATTTTGTCAAGCTGGCGGAGAGTTTTCATGCGGTGGGGCTTCGGGCGGAGAGCGTGGATCAGCTCGATGGGGTTATTCAGGAGATGCTGGCGGTTGACCGGGCGGTGATCGCCGATATCGCCGTGGACCCGAAGGAGAACTGCTTTCCGATGATCCCGTCCGGGGCGGCGCATAACGAGATGATTCTCGGGCCGGAGCATGAGGATGAGGCGGCGGGGATCACGGATGAAGGGCTGGTGCTGGTGTGAGGCGGCCCTCACCCGGTTCGGTGCGCGAGCCGACCTCTCCCGCCAGCGGGAGAGGTGTTGGAGAATGCGCGTATCTTCACCTCTCCCGCTTACGGGAGAGGTCGCGGCGAAGCGGCGGGTGAGGGTTCTTGCGCAGCGCGACGATTTCGGTTTTGGTCGATAACGAGGCGGGTGTGCTCGCGCGCGTCATCGGGCTGTTCTCCGGGCGAGGCTATAATATCGACAGCCTGACGGTGGCGCCGGTGGATGCCGCCGGGCGGCAGTCGCGGATCAACATCGTGACGTCCGGTACCGAGATGGTGATCGAGCAGATCAAGGCGCAGCTCGACCGGCTGGTACCGGTGCACCGGGTGGCCGACCTAACGCGGGAGGGCCCGCATCTGGCGCGTGAAATGGCGTTGATCAAGGTGATCAACCGCGGCGAGCACCGCGCCGAGGCGCTGCGCCTGGCCGATGCCTTCCGTGCGCGGGTAGTGGATGCGACCACCGAGAACTTCGTGTTCGAGATGACAGGGTCGAGCGAGAAGCTCAATGCTTTCGTGGAACTGATGCGTCCGTTGGGGTTGGCGGAAATTTCCCGCACCGGCGTTGCCGCTATGGCGCGCGGCCCGCGGACGATCTGACGATAATCGCAAGGAGACATACGATGCGCGTCTATTACGATCGCGACGCCGACGTGAACCTGATCAAGGGCAAGCGTGTCGCCGTCATCGGCTATGGCAGCCAGGGCCATGCCCATGCCAACAACCTCAAGGAAAGCGGTGTGGCCGAGATCGCGGTCGGGCTGCGGGCAAATTCCGCTGGGGTAAAAAAGGCCGAGGCCGCCGGCCTGAAGGTGATGGATGCGGCGGAGTGCGCCAAATGGGCCGATGTGGTGATGGTGCTGACGCCGGATGAAGGGCAGGGCGATCTGTATCGCGACCAGCTCGGGCCGAACATGAAGCCGGGGGCGGCGCTGGCTTTCGCGCACGGGCTGAACATTCATTTCAACCTGATCGAACCGCGCACCGATATCGACGTGTTCATGATCGCGCCGAAAGGGCCTGGCCATACGGTGCGCAGCGAGTATCAGCGCGGCGGCGGCGTGCCGTGCCTGGTAGCGGTGGCGCAGAACCCGTCGGGGAACGCGCTGGAGATCGCTCTTTCCTATGCCTCGGCCATCGGCGGCGGGCGGGCCGGGATTATCGAGACGACCTTCAAGGAGGAATGCGAGACCGATCTGTTCGGCGAGCAGGTGGTGCTGTGCGGCGGGCTGGTGGAGCTGATCAAGGGCGGGTACGAAACGCTGGTGGAAGCGGGGTACGCGCCGGAGATGGCGTATTTCGAATGCCTGCACGAGGTGAAGCTGATTGTCGATCTGATCTATGAAGGTGGTATTGCCAACATGAATTACTCGATCAGCAATACCGCGGAGTACGGCGAGTATATGTCGGGGCCACGCATTATCAACGATGAGACTCGCAAGGAGATGAAGCGGGTGCTGGCGGATATCCAATCGGGACGCTTCGCCCGCGAGTGGATGCTGGAGAACCGCGTCAACCAGACGAGCTTCAAGGCCATGCGGGCGCGCATGAGCGAGCATCCGATAGAGCAGATCGGCGTCAAGCTGCGCGCCATGATGCCGTGGATTGCGCAGAACGCGCTGGTGGACAAGAGCCGGAACTGAACCCTCACCCGGTTCGCTTTGCGAACCCATGTCCAACCGGCGACATGGGTAACAGAATAGACCGGCGACATGGGTAACACTTTTCATCCGTCATCGAACCAGATCGGCTTGCGGTTGTTGTTGGCCCTGTGGGGTTGTGGGCAACGCGCGTGCGTTGTCCACAAATCCACAGGCTACCCGACGGCGGCGGCGCCGCGGCTGGCGCAAGCGGCCCTTCGCGTCCAGCAAACCGAGCTCGATCGGGCCATACATCACCCGCCATTCGCCGTCGGCGATCGGGTGCAGCCCGACCGGTTCGCCGATCAACGGCTCGCCCAGGAACACCCGCTCGCCACGCCACTTGATCTCGCCGTTCGAGCGCACCTGGCGCACCAGCTCAACGCCAGGATACTCCGGCGAACACAGCTTGCCGGTGTAGGCGCGCGGGCTCGGCTGATAATGCCGCGCCGGCACTTGCTGGCCCAGCGCCTCGTGCGGCCGCCGCATTGTAACAGCGGCGGAACACCGCGAAGCTGCGGGCCTGCGCCCGCAAGCTCGCCGCCGGCGGGCTTGCCGTCTCCTGCTGCAGCGTCAGGTGCATCCGCTCGTGCCGACCGTTCTGCTGCGGCGAGCCTGGATCGATCCGATCCGGCCGCACCGAAAGCTTGATCAGCCACACCGATAACCGGCTCAAGCCGCCGGCGCCGCGTCCGGCAAACGGCGAGCCGTTGTCGCTGCGCAGCGCCATCGGCAGGCCATACTCGCGGAACGCCGCCGCCAGGATCGCCTGCACCGTCGCGGTATCGGTCCGCCGCACCGCCTGGCAGCGCAACAGATAGCGGCTCCAACTGTCCAACAACGTGAACGGCTCGCAGCGCGCGCCGTCGGCGGTGCGAAACCAGCCCTTGAAATCGGCCGTCCACACCGCGTTCGGACCCTCGCAGCCGGCAAACGGCGCGCTGCGCGGCGGCACCCGCTCGCGCCGGCGCCGCGGCACCGTCAGGCCCGCTTCGTTGAACAACACACCCAAAGTGCTGGCCGCCGGCCACACCACCTGCGGATCGCGCGCCGAAAGCCACGCCCGCAGCTTGCGCGGCCCCCAGCTCGGGTGCTCCCGCCGCGCCGCTACCGCTGCCTCGGCGATCGACCCCGTCACCTGCCGCGGAGAGTGATGCGGCGCCCGGCTGCGGTCGCACAGCCCGGCAAAACCCTCGTTCTCATACCGCTCTATCCACTTGTAACCGGTCTTGCGGCTAACGCCATAGCGCTGGCACAGCTCCGAAATCGAAAGCCCGTCCTCCTGCCAGCTCACAATCAGCGACATCCGCTCGTCCATGGGTCCGGTCCTCTGCCACGGCATGGGTCACCTCCATGCCAACCAGTAAACCTGTTACCCATGTCGTCGGGCCAAACTGTCACCTATGTCCCCGGTTCGGACCCCCACCTCTCCCGCGGAGCAGGAGAGGTGGACCGCGGGCCGCTGCTACACCACCAGCGCCGACCGCTCCGCCGCCGCACGCGCCCAGGCGGCCTCAGCGTCTTCATCGAACAGCTCCGTCAGCTTCTTCATCATCGTGCCGCCGAGTTCCTCGGCATCGACGATGGTGACGGCGCGGCGATAGTATCTTGTGACATCATGGCCGATACCAATGGCGATCAGCTCCACCTGCTCGCGGTGCTCGATGTCGCGGATCATCTCGCGCAGGTGCTTCTCCAGGTAGTTGCCGGGATTCACCGACAACGTCGAGTCATCCACCGGCGCGCCGTCGCTGATCACCATCAGGATGCGCCGATGCTCAGATCGCGCCAACAACCGGCGGTACGCCCAGAGCAGGGCCTCACCGTCGATATTTTCTTTCAGCAAACCCTCGCGCAGCATCAGCCCGAGATTCTTGCGCGCGCGCCGCCAGGGCGCGTCCGCCGCCTTGTACACGATATGTCGCAGGTCGTTCAGCCGGCCGGGATTGCGCGGCTTGCCATCCTGCACCCATTTCTCCCGGCTCTGCCCGCCCTTCCAGGCGCGCGTCGTGAAGCCGAGTATCTCCACCTTCACCGCGCAGCGCTCCAATGTCCGCGCCAGGATGTCGCCGCACATCGCCGCAACCGTGATCGGCCGGCCGCGCATCGAGCCTGAATTGTCGATCAGCAGGGTCACGACGGTGTCGCGGAACTCCATCTCCTGTTCCTGCTTGTAGGACAGGGCCTGGAGCGGATTGACGATCACCCGCGACAACCGGCCGGCGTCGAGCAGGCCTTCTTCCAGGTCGAACTCCCAGGCGCGCTGCTGTTGCGCCAACAGTCGGCGCTGTAAGCGGTTGGCGAGTTTGGAGATCACGCCTTGCAGATGCTGGAGCTGGTGATCGAGCTGCTGACGCAGCCGGGTCAGCTCCTCCGGGTCGCACAGCTCCTCGGCGGAGATTTCCTCGTTGAACAGCCGCGTGTAGCCGCGATAGATGGCGCTGTCGTCCGGGTTGGGGCGTTCGCGGCGCGGCTGCGGACCGCCGGGGCGGTCGTCGCCTTCGGCGATCGCGGCTTCTTCTTCGGATTCGTCGCCGCTGTCGTCAGCGGCTTCCCCTTCCATCTCCTCGGGCTGGGCGCCGAGCATGCTTTCGGTATCGGACTCGGTCTGGCCTTCGCCTTCGGGGGAGTTGTCCTGTTCGCCGGACTGGTCGCCGCCCTGTTCGCCGTCTTCGTTCTGATCGTCGGGCTCAGCGTCCGCCTCCGCCTCGGCCAGTTCCAGCACGGCCAGCAGCTTGCGGGCGGCGCGGGCAAAGGCGCGCTGATCGTTCTGTGCGCGGCCAAGCTCCGCGAGCGCGGCATCAGCGTCTGCGCCGAGCGTGTCGCGCCACAGGTCGAGCACGCGGCGCGCGGGCTCCGGCGCCATCTTGCCGGACATATGCTCGCGCGCCAGCAAGGCGAGCGCCGCCTGGATCGGGAGCTGATCCTTGCGGTTCATGCGGTCGTAGCCTTCGGCCTCGCATTGTTCGATCAGCTTGGCCTGGAGGTTGGCGGCAACGCCGGCCATGTGGCGAGAGCCGATGGTTTCCACGCGGGCCTGTTCCAGCGCGTCGTACACGTCGCGGGCTTCGCGGCGGGCCGGCATGCGGGCGTTATGGACGGCGTCGTCGTGATGACGGAGCCGGAGCGCGATGGCGTCGGACGCTCCGCGCAGCCTGGCCATCTCGCCGGGCGGCAGCGCTCGGGTGGGCAGCGGCAGGCGCGCGCGTTTGCCCGACAGGCCGGAGGGGCCGGGCTGAAAATTCACCTGCACGTCGGAAGTTTCGGCGATGGCGCGGAGCACGCCGGCGGTGGCGCGTTTGAATTCCTCGGCGCGTGTGTTGTCCTTACTGGTCCCGCTCATGGGGCCGCCCTCACCCGGCGCCCGGGGGGACAGCGCCGCGTGTCAGCGCGACAGGTGAAGGCGATCACGCGACCTTCCGCACCAGCACGCCGGTCGGGATCTCCTCGTTGAAGCAGCGCTGGTAATATTCCGCGACTGTGGCGCGTTCGGCTTCGTCGCATTTGTTTAGGAAAGTCATGCGGAAGGCGAAGCCGACATCGCCGAAGATGCGCGCGTTCTCGGCCCAGGTGATCACCGTGCGCGGCGACATCACAGTGGAGATGTCGCCGTTGATGAAGCCGGCGCGGGTCAGGTCGGCCAGAGCGACCATGCTCTCCACGCGCTTCTTCTCGGTCTTGTCGTCGGGATCCACACCCATCTTTGCCAGCACGATGGAGGTCTCCAGTGCGTGCGGCAGGTAATTGAGGGTCGCAACGATGTTCCAGCGGTCCATCTGGCCCTGGTTGATCTGCTGCGTGCCGTGATAGAGCCCGGTGGTGTCGCCGAGGCCCACCGTGTTGGCGGTGGAGAATAGCCGGAATGACGGGTGCGGGCGGATCACGCGGTTCTGGTCGAGCAGGGTCAGCTTGCCTTCCACTTCAAGGACACGCTGGATCACGAACATCACATCCGGCCGGCCCGCATCGTATTCGTCGAACACCAGGGTGCAGGCGTGCTGCAGGCACCAGGGCAGGATCCCTTCCCGGAATTCCGTCACCTGCTTGCCGTCGCGCAGCACGATGGCGTCCTTGCCGATCAGGTCGATGCGGCTGATATGGCTGTCCAGGTTGACGCGGATACAGGGCCAGTTGAGCCGGGCCGCGACCTGCTCGATATGCGTCGATTTGCCGGTGCCGTGATAGCCCTGGATCATCGTGCGGCGGTTAAAGGCAAAGCCGGCGAGGATCGCCAGCGTGGTTTCGCGGTCGAACTTGTACGCGTCGTCGATGTCAGGGACGTGCTCCGTGCGTACCGAGAAGGCCGGTACGACCATATCGGTGTCGATGTCGAACGCCTCGCGCGCGACCACCTTCGTGTCCGGCAAGTCGATTGCGGAGGTGGGGCGGACTTCTGCGAGAGAGGCAACCTTGTTCATCAGCCGGCATGTCCTGAACGGTGGTGGAAGAGTCTAACCCGGACGAATCCGGTGTAAAGCGTCGCGCCGCTAACCGACGGCGGCGAGTCGCGGTTCGGCCGCCAGCCGCGTCCGCAGCGTGGCGTAGGCGAGATTGATCACCTTCAGCCGTTCCTCGGCCGCGCGGTCACCCCCGTTCGCGTCCGGGTGGTGGCGTTTGGCCAGTTCCTTGTAGCGCGCCTTGAGCAGCGGCAGCGTCACCGGCCAGGACAAGCCAAGGGTCGCGAGCGGTTCGCGCAGCTCGGGCGGCGTTTCGCCGGCCCCGCGTTCGGCGCGGCGCGAGCGGTGAGAGAACCGGGGCAGCTTGTCACGCAGCAGTTCCTCTTCCCAACCCGCCGTTCCCAGACGACCGAGCGGCCAAGTGGGGCGCTGCCAAGCAGTGTCGCGCCGAAGCTCGACCTCGATCTCGGCGGGCGTCATGCCCCGATAATAGTCCCAGCCGGCGTTGTAGGCGCGCACGTGCTCCAGGCAGAACCACCAATACTCCTTGAGGTTCCGCCGGGATTTCGGTGCGCGGTACTCCCCCAGGGCGCAACAGCCGGGAAGGTCGCAGGTCCGGCCCGGCGCCGCCGGGTCGGGTGCGTAGGCCCGGGGTCGCGACGTCCGGCGGGTCATGATAGGTGTTATGTGCGCTGCTGTGGCGGCTTGGCAATGGCGGCTTGGCACGGAATGCCGGGTGCCCGATATGTCGTCGATGCAGTCTCCCGGTCGTGCTCAAAGGCTTGAATCCGTGCTGCGGGCGGTGTTCGCGCCGACCGTGCTGACCATCACCGACGAGAGCGCCCGCCACGCGGGCCATGCGGGTGCGCGACCGGGCGGAGAGACGCATTACGACGTGCTGCTTGTGTCCGAAGCATTCCGGGGCATGAGCCGGGTGGCGCGGTCGCGCGCGGTGCACGAGGCTCTGGCCGGCGAGTTCGCCGGCGGGATGCACGCGCTGTCGCTGACCCTGCGCACGCCGGAAGAACAAGCCTAACGCTTCCTTCACTCCGACCGCGCTTAGATCGGCCCGAGGCGCTGCCCATCCAGGCGGCGGTCCGGCTGGAGGGGCGGATGGCAACAATTACCTGGACCAATGGTTCCGGCGGAAGCTGGCTGACCGGCTCGAACTGGTCGTCCGGCAGCGTGCCCGGGTCGGCCGATACCGCCGAGATCAATCAGGCCGGAACTTATACGATCGACGGCGCGCAGGGGACCGTGGCCGCGGTGGTGCTGGACGATCCTGACGCGGTTCTGTCGCTCGGTGCGGACGGTTCGAGCACCGAGCTTGAGGTTGTGAACGGTCTCACCGACGCCGCGGCGGGCGTGGTGGATCTCGCCGGGAGCGAAACGTTCCTTAGTTTCGACAATAGCGCAACGATTGCCGACGCCCAGATCAACGATACTGCCGTATATGCCGCGATCGGTGCGGGTGGCAACCTGACACTGGCGGCCGACAGCACGATCACGGTAGCCGGCAGTAGCGCCACGCCGCTATCGGGCGACCCCGATGAGCTCGCGCTCGGCGCCGACGGCACGCTGGTCAATGCCGGGCTCATCGACGACACGGTCGCCGACGGCTACGCGGTGATGCTCGGCAATGGTACGGGCAGCGACATGGTCGTCAATACCGGCACCATCAATGTGGATGGGCCGGACAATGCACTGATCATCACGGCTGGCAGCTTCGTCAATGCTGGTACTGTGATCATCTCCGGCGGGGCGTCGCTGTTCCTGAATGCGCTCGGCGAACTGACCGGCGACATCGCGGAGGGCGCGTATTCCAACACCGGGACGATCGAGGTCACGAACTCCACGGGGACCCTCGAGGTGGGCGGGGTCGTCACCGTCGCGGAGCTGGCTGAGGTGACCATGGCCGGCGGGTTGTTCGAACTCGCCGGTACACTCGTCAACACCGGCAGCACGGTGACTCTGACCCCCGGCACGACGTTCGGGAACCTGGCGCTCGGCGATTCCACGGTTCCCGAGCCGGGGGTGATTCAGGGCGGCACCGTTGTCGAGAACGGCGGCACGGTCAGTTTTCCGTACGGCATGCTGGATGGCGTGACCTGGGTGGGAACGCTCGATCTCAGTCAGCCGGGGCAAACGTTATCACTGATCGATGGATCGGTGCTGCAGGATCCGGGCGGCGGTGCCGAGACCATTACGCTGACGGGTGCCGGCAGCAGCCTGAGCTTCGACGGCGGCACATTGAGCGATACGACGATCCATATCGGCGCGGCCGGCGATGTCGTCAGCCTGTTCGCGCCATATGCCGACGGGGCCGATCCGCCGCCAGTCCTCACCCTGGACGGTCAGAGCCAGTTGCTGGCCGACACGAACGGGGCCGGCACCATTATCATTGCGGGGGACATCGCCAATCAGGGTCTGATCAACCTGAGCGATGGTGATGTGCAGCTTGGTGCGTTCTCCTCCGCCGGTACCGATACGGCGGTGTTCGACAACACCGGCACGCTGATCGCGCAGGCCGGACTTGGCGAGACGCTGACAGTGGGCGATCTCACCACCTTCGACAATGAAGGGCTGATCCAGATCGAGAACGGCGAGGAAATGGATGTTGACGGGCCGGGTATCGTCGATGCCGGGACGCTGTCCGTCACCGGCGATAGCCTGGTCCAGATCGCCGATCAGATGCAGATCGGCGCCGAAAGCGACGGGCCGGGCATGTTGTTGATCCGCTCCCACTCGACCGTCTCGGTTGGCGATTCCTCCGGCGGCGTTGCCGCCGATATCGCGGCTACCGCGGGGACGGACGGCTCGGAGGCGAGCGTCACCGACTGGTCTGTGTGGAACGTGACCGGATCGCTGGTGGTCGGAGACGCCGCAGCCGGCGGACTGACGATCGCCAATGGCGGCACCGTCACTGCGGATTTGCTCACTCTCGGCCAGCAGACCGGGAGCGCGGGTAATCTCAGCGTCTCGGGTGCGGGCAGCGAGCTGTCGGTCAGCGGTGATCTTCAGGTGGGAGCTGGTGCCGTCGGCGACCTGGAGATCAACAACGGCGCCACCGTAAACGCCGGGACCTTGGACATCGGCACGGGCGCCGGCAGTTCGGGTGTGCTCGACCTGGAGGGTGCCTACAGCGTCCTGAACGTTGCCGGTGACCAGAATATCGGCCCCGGCGGCTTGATGGTGATGGGCGACGGCACGCTGTCCATCGGCGGTAACCAGAACATTGCCGGGCAGTTCTTCCAGACCGGCGGCATCGTTGATCCCGCTACCGCGACAGTCGCAGCGGGTCACGCTCTCGGCGGCGCCGGCGGCGCGTATTCGGTCGGCACGCTGACGGTCGCCGGTACCATTTATGCTCAGAACGGTACCTACACGTTCAACGGCGGTACCTATGCCTCTGAAGCGACCATCATTGGTACCGGCTCGATCCAGGCATCGCAGAGCGGCAACCTGGTGCTCGATGCCTCCGTGGGCAGCGGTCTCACCGTTGACTTCCTGGGCGACAACAGCGGCACCATTACGATCGGCGACCTGCTCCACTTCACCCCGAAGCAGATTAACGATTTCGTCGATGGCGACCGGCTGCAGATTACCGGCGGGATCAGCGGTACGACGCTCAGCGACCACTACACTGCGAATACCGGCGTGCTGACGCTGATCGATGGGTCCGGCAACAACTACGCGGTCGATTTCACGCCCGGCACGAGCATCCAGGCGATCGACGACGGCATCTACGCTCCCGGTGGCCAAGTCGTTCCGTGCTTCGCGGCTGGCACGCGGATCGCGACGCCGACCGGTCCGGTAGTGGTGGAAGCGCTGCGGGAGGGGGATATTGTGACCACCCGGCTCAGGGGCGAGTTGCAGCCGGTAACCTGGATCGGTTATCTGCCGATCAACTGCAGGAAGCATCCCAATCCGCGGGATGTCTGGCCGGTGCGGATCGCTGCCGGGACGTTCGGCGTTGGACAGCCGCACTGCGATCTGTGGCTGTCGCCCGATCATGCGATCTCCTTCGAGGGCGTGCTGATCCCGGTGCGTTACCTCGTGAACGGCAGCACGATCGCGCAAGTCGAGGTCGATGAGGTCACCTACTACCACGTGGAAGTGCCCCGCCACGATCTGCTGCTGGCGGAGGGGCTTGCGGTGGAGAGCTTCCTCGACACCGGCGGCAAGCCGATGTTCGCCAATGTGATCGGCCTGATCAGTCTGCAGCCGGAATCCGCGATCGAGGTCTGGGAAGCGGAGGGCTGTGCGCCGCTCGTGGTGACCGGTCCCCCGGTCGCGCGGGCCAGACGGCTGGCCGAGGCGGGCGTGATGGCGACGGCAGCTTAGTCCTCCTCGCCGGAGCCCCCGCCCTGTTGCTGCCACACGGCGCCGTCATGATGCGTCATCGGGAGAGCCCCGGATGGACGCATGCGCTTCCTGAACGTCTATGGCCGTGTTCTCGGGTTGCTGGGCAGCGACCTCAAAGTGGCTGCCGCGCTCGCCTGCGGTAACCTGATTGTAGCCGGCCTGCAATTCCTGGACCCGGTGCTGTTCGGCCGGGTGATCGGCCTCCTGTCCCGTTCCGCCGATTTGCCGACGGATATCTTATGGCAGCAGGCGGTGTCATTGCTGGCTATCTGGGCCGGGGTCGGCGTGGCAGGCATTGCCGCGAATATCAGCGTGGCCCTGCAGGCGGAGCGCTTGGCGCACCGGCACAGGATGCAGGAGATGGGCCGTTATTACGGTCATGTGCTGGCAATGCCGCTGTCGTTTCACGGCGACATCCACTCCGGCCGATTGATGAAAGTGATGCTCACCGGCACGGACGGGCTGTTTGCCGTCTGGCTGGTTTTCTTCCGGGATCAGCTCTCTACCATCGCCACTGTCGTGGTGCTGTTGCCGCTGACCCTGCTGATGAACTGGCGGCTGGCCATGAGCCTGATTTTGCTGGTGACTGTGTTCGTCACCGTCACCTCCTTCGTGATCCGCCGAACTCAGTCGGCACAGCGTCAGGTGGAGACAGCCAATACACGGTTGGCCGGTACCACGCAGGACGCCTTGGCCAATGTGGTGATCGTGCAAGCCTTCAACCGACTCTCAGCCGAAACACGTCTGTTCGGCGACATCGCGGACGAGGTGATCCGGCATCAGTTCCCAGTGTTGAACTGGTGGGCGGTTGTGAACGTGCTGACCCGCGGCGCCTCGACGCTGACGGTGATTTCCATCGTGGTGATCGGGACGTTGCTGCATGTCAACGGCCAGGCGAGCGTGGCGCAGATCGTCAGCTTCATGGGGTTTGCCACGCTACTGATCGGCCGGCTCGAATCCGGTGTGCAGTTCGTGGCCAACCTGTTCTTCCGCCTGCCCGCGCTCGAGCAGTTCTTCGACGTGCTCAATGCCAGGAGCACGGTGCCGGAGGCGCCAGGCGCAAAGGACATGGCGCCGGGCCCTGGCGAAGTGGCGTTCGATCACGTTTCCTTTGCATATCCGGGTGGGCCGAATGTGCTGAACGACGTCAGCTTCATCGCCACGCCGGGCAGCTCTGTGGCGCTGGTGGGACAAACGGGCGCCGGCAAGTCCACGACGATGGCGTTGCTGCAGCGGCTTTGGGATCCGACAGCCGGGCGTATCCTGATCGACAGCCAGGACCTTCGCGATGTGAAGCTGGACAGTCTTCGCAGGGCGATCGGCGTGGTGTTCCAGGAAACCATGCTGTTCAACCGTTCGATCCGCGACAATTTGCGGGTTGGCCGGCCCGAGGCGACCGACGAGGAGCTGGAACAGGCCTGCCGGCTGGCCGATGCGCACGAGTTCATCCTGCGCCAGCCGCAAGGATACGACACGATGGTGGGCGAACGCGGTGCCACCCTGTCCGGGGGTCAGCGGCAGCGCCTGGCGATCGCCCGGGCATTGCTCAGGAACCCGCGCATCCTGATCCTCGATGAAGCGACGAGCGCTCTCGACACGGCAACCGAAGCGCGGGTGACGCGTGCGCTCAAGAACCTGATGGCGGGCCGGACCACCTTCATCATCGCGCATCGGCTGTCCACGGTGCGCGATGCGGACGAAATCCTGGTCTTCGACAGCGGCCGGCTCGCCGAGCGGGGCAATTTCCAGACGCTGTTGGCCCGCAACGGTTTGTTCGCGGAGCTGGTGCATACGCAGCTCAATACCGTGCCGCGCGCCATGGCAGCGGAATGAGCATGGCCCCCACGGCGAGAATTCTGGTCATCAACCCCAACAGCTCGCTCGCCTGCGGCGCCGGCATCGCGGAGGCGGTCGCCCCGTTTCGCACGCCGGACGGGCCGGTGCTGGATGTGGTTTCGCTGCCGGACGGCCCGCCGGCGATTTACACTTGGCGCGAATGGCACACCGCCGTGGGGCCGATCTGCCGGTGCATAGAGCGTGAGGCGGCGGATGCTTACGTGATCGCCTGCGCCTCTGACCCGGGTATCGAGGCGGCTCGGTCGATCACCGCACGCCCCGTGCTCGGCGTATTTCGTGCCGCTGTCGCCCTGGCGGTGGCGACTGCCGAGCGGTTCGGCGTGGTCGCGCTGGTGGATGCATCGAAGGCTCGACACCAAGCGGCGTTGCGTGCCTTGGGGCTGGAGCAACGCTTGGCCGCGGAAGTTGCTATGAACGTCACGATGGAGGCGCTGCTCGATCCGAACGCCGCACGCGCCGGTCTCATCGCGGCGGCCGACGAGTGTGTGCGGAAAGGCGCGGGGACGGTGATCCTCGGCTGCACAGGTATGGCGCATCACCGTGGGGCGTTGCAGATAGCCTGCGGCGTACCGGTGATCGATCCGTGCCAGGCGGCGGCCGCGCTAGCGCTGCCGTTTGTATTGTCTGCTGCCTAGATCACCTGTCTCCCGCTCCTGCGGGAGACAGGTCGCCGCGCGCAGCATTCACCCCTCCCTCTCACCCCGCAAACGCGGGTGGAGAGGGGGACGCTTTCAGGGCGGTTTCGACCACACCGACGGTTCGACCGCGCCGACCTGCCCGGTGATCCGGCCATAGGTTTCCGGGCGCCGGTGCTTCGCGAAGGCGAAGATCGTCGTGCGCCCCAGCGTGCACATCTCCAGGTCGCAGTCTGCCGTAATCAATTCGTCGTCCCAGCTTCCGGCCTGCGCGACGACCTCGCCCTGTGGGTTGACGATAATCGAGTGACCGAACAGCTCACAGCCATTCTCGGTCCCGGCCTTGGCGGTTGCTACCGCGAAACAGGCATTCTGGTAGCAGCCTGCCTGAATTGACAGATGCGAGTGGAAGACCCGCAGATGGTGTGCCTCGAAACCGCCTGCCTCCTGGTTCGTGCTGGGCGTGTTGTAGCCGAGCAGGACCAGCTCGACGCTCTGCAAGCCGAGCACGCGCCAGGCTTCCGGCCACCGGCGGTCGTTGCAGATCATCAGACCCATGTTGATCCCGTCCATCCGGCCCATCGGCGCGCGGATCACCGGGAAGCCGAGGTTGCCGACCTCGAAATACCGCTTCTCCAGGTGCTGCGTCTTGCGATGAGGGTCGTACTCCGCATGGCCGGGTAGATGCACCTTGCGGTATTTGAGCAGGATATCGCCGTCGGGACTGACCAGGATCGCGGTGTTGAAACGGCGGTGGCGCATCCACCCGCTTGCGTCGGCCTCGGGCACGAGCTCGGCATAGCCAAGGTGGAAACCGATCCCGTACCTCTGTGCCGCCGCGAATAGCGGCGCCGTCTCGTTGGACGGCATCGCCGCCTCGAACCACTGATCGGCGTCTTCGATCCGCTCGTAGTAGTGGCGGGGAAAGAAGGTGGTCAGCGCGAGTTCGGGAAACACCACCAGCTCTACGCCGCGTTGATGGGCCCGTTCCATTAGCCGCAGCATGCGGCCAACCGCGACGGCCCGCGACTTGGCCTTCTGTATCGGCCCGAGCTGCGCGGCGGCGACGGTGATCATGCGACGGCTCACTGCACTTGCTCCCAGATCATGAGTGGGGTCAGTTCCACCGTAACCTCCTGCCGATGGCCGTGATTGGTCAGTTGACTGGTATAGTGGACGAAACCTGGGCGCGGCCGCCCGGGTGCCAGCAAAGCAGGATCGACCTCAACATCCGCCTGGCAGACGAAGCGGAAGGCGAGCGGCCCGCCGGCCAGCATCTCGATATGCGACACTCCGACCGACGCGGGCAGATGGAAACGCCCTGTCAGGCTCGCATGCACCAGCGCCAGCGTGCGCGCGTCGCGGCAGTCCGGAGGCACGATGTTTCTGCGCACATGAACCACCACAACGGTCGTCACCGCGATGATGGAGGCGACGATCAGGCCCCATAGCCACCGCAAATCAGCTCGTCTGTCGCCGCACGAATTGCCCATCGCCGGGCTTAGCCAGCACCTGCGCCCCGTCCCAGATCAGCCGACCGCGCAGCAGCGTGGCCGCGACGCGCGCGCGCATGTGCCGGCCGTGATAGGGCGACCAGCGCAGCTCCGGCCGATCGACGATTGCGGCTTCGTTGAACGTGAAGTCCCCGCGTTCAAGCACCAGCAGATCGGCATCCGAGCCGATGCGGATCGCGCCTTTTTTCGGCCAGAGCCCGTGCATTTTCGCGGTGCGCTCGGCGCAATAGGTCGCCATTAGCGTGGGCGACAGGCCGCGTTCGTCGAGCAGCGTGTACATGAGCGGAGCGAAGCTCTGCAGTCCGATCAGTCCGGCACCGCAGGCGAAGATGTCGGGCAAAGTCTTGCGCTCGATCGGCCAGGGCGCGTGATCGGTCGAGACATACGCGATCCGGTCGGCCAGCAACGCATCCCACATACGAGGGATCTCGGCGGCCGTCCGGAACGGCGGATTGCACTTACCGCGACCGCCCAGGCGGACGATGTCGTCCTCGGTCATGCAGAGATACTGGATGCACGCCTCGCCGGTGGCCTTCGCTCCCATCCGGCGGAAGCTCTCGGCGATGTTGAACCCGCGGGCGAGCGACGAGTGCGCGATATGGACATGCGCGCCGGTTTCAAGCGCCATCTCGAATATCTCGAGATCCGCCATGGTCTCGACGACTGGCGGCCGGGTGCGGCAATGCATGATCGGCTCGGTCCGGCCGGCCGCGCGCGCTTCGTTTGTCAGTGTCTCGACCAGCTCCTGGTCTTCGTTGTGGATCGCAACCGGCAGTCCGGTTGCCGCGATCGCGCCGAAAGCGGCGAGCATGGTGGGATGGTCGATGCGGGGGAAACGGACCGGATCGTATTCGTAGGTCGAGAGCTTGAAGGCCGAAATACCACCGGAAGCGAGGTCCGGGATGGCATCGACGCCGCCTGTCTTGGTGATGGTGCCATAGAGCGCCATGTCCACATGCGCGGTGCGCTCCACCCAGCCGATCTTATCGGCGAGCTTGCTGGCGTCCGTCACCGGATGCGGCACGTCGTAAGGCATGTCGCAGCAGGTGGTGACGCCGCCGGCCGCGGCACTGCATGTCGCGCCTTCAATCCCGGCCCAGCCGAGCGCCGATGAGGTGTGCATGTGACCATCGACCAGACCGGGCAAAATGAGCTTGCCGCTGTAATCGAGCGTTTCGGTTGCGGGCGGTGGGGTTCCGTGGCCGATCGCCGCGATCGTCTCGCCGCGCACCGCGACGTACCCCTGTTTGAGGATGGTCTCGCCGGTGACCACGTCGCCGCGGATCACCCGATCGAATGGTGCTGACACTTATATATGTATCCCTGCTGCGATGGCGCGGTTGCCGTCCAGGCGGCCTGCTTGCCGATACCCGGACGCGACCTTACGAAGGCCGCATTCGCACGTCCATCGGGGAGGATACGATGCGCCAACACGAGGTCCGAGTGTACCCGTCCAAGGCGGCGCTCCCCCGGGAGGAGCAACTCGCCTGGAAGATCGCCGCAGTTGCCGCGGATAAGGTTCCGGTCGAGAACGAGGTCGCGGCGATGATCGTCAACCGGATCATCGACAATGCGGCCGTTGCGATCGCCGCGATCAACCGCCATCCGGTCGTGTCTGCCCGCGACGCCGCGCTGGGACACAAGCGCCGTGATGGCGCAAGCGTCTTCGGCGTGTCGGCGAACCGTCGCGTCAGCCCTGAATGGGCGGCCTGGGCGAACGGCACGGCGGTGCGCGAACTGGATATGCACGACACGTTTCTCGCCGCGGATTACTCCCACCCCGGCGACAACATCCCGCCGATCCTGGCCGTTGCGCAGGCGATGGAACGCTCCGGGCGCGACCTGATCCGCGGCATTGCGACCGGCTACGAGATTCAGATCGACCTCGTGCGGGCGATTTGCCTGCATGAACATAAGATCGACCACATCGCCCATCTTTGCCCGGCGCAGGCCGCCGGCATCGGCACGCTGCTGCGGTTGCCTGTCGAGACCATCTACCAAGCGGTGCAGCAGGCGGTGCATGTCAGCTTCACCACACGCCAGTCGCGCAAAGGCGAGATCAGTTCGTGGAAGGCCTATGCGCCGGCGCATGCCGGCAAGCTCGCCGTGGAAGCAGTGGATCGCTGCATGCGTGGGGAAGGTGCGCCGAGCCCGATCTATGAAGGCGAGGACAGCGTGATTGCGTGGATGCTCGACGGCCCGGATGCGGTGTACCAGGTGCCGCTGCCGGAGCCGGGGGAGGCCAAGCGCGCCATCCTGGCGAGTTTCACGAAGGAACATAGCGCCGAATACCAGTCTCAGGCGCTGATCGATCTTGCGTTCCGGATGCGCGAACAGATCCCCGAGCTGGAGCGGATCGAGAAGATCGTCATTCATACCAGCCATCACACCCATAGCGTGATCGGCACGGGCGCGAACGACCCGCAGAAGATGGATCCTAAGGCGAGCCGGGAAACACTCGATCATTCGATCATGTACATCTTCGCGGTCGCCCTGCAGGACGGGCGCTGGCACCATGTGGACAGTTATGCGCGGCGACGCGCGGCTCGGCCCGATACGGTGCGGCTCTGGCACAAGATCGAGACGCGCGAGGATCCCGCCTGGACGAGGCGTTATCACGCTAATGATCCGGACCAGATGGCGTTTGGCGGCCGCGTCGAGGTGATCCTGCAGGACGGCAGCCGGATTGAGGATGAGCTGGCGGTAGCCAACGCGCACCCGAACGGCGCCAAGCCGTTCGCGCGCGAGGACTACATAAGGAAATTCCAGGAGCTGACCGACGGCATCATATCCGCCCGCGGGGGTAATCGGTTTCTGGAGGCGGTGCAGAATTTGCCGCGGCTCGCGGCCGGCGAGCTGGATCAGATCAATGTAGCCCTGCCGGCCGGACAACTTGCCGAGGGCAAGCCCGGTATTTTCTAGGACGAGGAGAGCCAGTCATGAGCGAAGCACAGGCGGCCGCGACAGGTGCCAACCGGCCGAAGAAATCCGTCGCCTTATCCGGCGTTCCGGCCGGCAACACCGCCCTCTGCACCGTCGGTCGCACCGGCAACGACCTTCATTACCGCGGCTACGACATCCTGGACATCGCCGAGGCGGCGGAATTCGAGGAGGTCGCCCACCTGCTGGTGCACGGCACTTTGCCCAACGAGGCGGAGCTGCGGGCCTACAAAGCAAAGCTTCGCAGCCTGCGTGGATTGCCGGCTGCGGTGAAGGAGGTGCTGGAGATGTTGCCGGCCGGTGCGCATCCGATGGACGTGATGCGCACCGGCGTTTCCGCGCTCGGCTGCGTGCTGCCGGAGAAAGACGACCACAACCAGGCCGGCGCGCGTGAGATCGCCGACCGTCTGATGGCCTCGCTGGGCTCGATGCTGCTCTATTGGTTCCACTTCGCCCATAACGGCCGGGTGATCGAACTCGAGACCGAAGACGACTCGATCGGCGGGCACTTCCTGCATCTGCTGCATGGGCGGCCGCCATCCCCGGCCTGGGTGCGGGCGATGCATACCTCTCTCATTCTCTATGCCGAGCACGAGTTCAACGCATCCACCTTCGCCTGCCGCGTGGTGGCTGGCACCGGATCGGACATGTATTCGGCGATTGCGGCTGGAATTGGTGCGCTGCGCGGCCCGAAGCATGGCGGGGCGAACGAAGTAGCGTTCGAAATTCAGAGCCGGTACGACACGCCGGACGAGGCGGAGGCTGATATCCGCAAGCGCGTGGGCGCCCGCGAGGTGGTCATCGGCTTCGGCCATCCGGTCTATACGGTTGCCGATCCGCGCAACAAGGTCATCAAGGAAGTGGCGCGGCGACTATCGCGGGATGCCGGGTCGATGAAGCTGTTCGACATTGCCGACCGGATCGAGGCGGTGATGGCGGATGCGAAGGGTATGTTCGCCAATCTCGATTGGTTCAGTGCGGTCAGCTATCACATGCTTGGGGTGCCGACCGCGATGTTCACGCCGCTTTTTGTCATCTCGCGCACCTCCGGGTGGAGCTCGCATGTGATCGAACAGCGGATCGACGGGAAAATCATTCGTCCGACCGCGAACTATACCGGGCCGGAAGACTTGCGCTTCGTGCCGCTGAAGGACCGGCGATAACGCTCTTCGCGTCGCAGCACGGCACAACCGAGGACCGCCGCGGCAGCGATGCCGCGGCGGTTTTCGACTCCGCGAAGTGGTGCTGCGGGTGCCGCCCGGGGCACGCACGTCGATTTTTTCGACGGACACGGCACGAAACGGTTGCTTTTTGTTGACACGCTGATGCGAGACGCGGATAGCGGAGTCGTCATGCATGCGCGCGATTCGCGCGACGAACGCGTCCAGTCGGCGCCGGCATGAAACAACGGAAGGACGGTCCATGGACCGCAGCCTCGTCCAGACGATGCAGAGCCGGTCGGGCAGCGCACAATATGTGCGTGTTTTGTCGGCCTGCGGCGTTGGTGGACGCGTGCGGCAGTGGCGCGAGGGGAACACGTCGCCCCACGCCGGATACGTCGGCCAGCCGCTTCGCCGCGAAGGCATGCAGCCTTCCGGCGTTGGGTGCGCGGCCGATCCGGTCGCCGGCCCGATCGGACTGGCTCGTCCGCGCGATATCGCTGCGCGGGTGGGCACGCTGCGGAGCAGGTCGCGGGGGACGTGGCGCCCCGGGCCGTTCGACGCACCGCGCGACCTCCAACACAACAGCAAAAGGAGTCCCCTCAGGTGAGCACCGAGGAAAGCACCGAAAAGACCCGCGCACAGCCGATGGCGATGCGCGCGAGCACCCGCAAGACGACCGGCCGCAAGACGGGTGCACGCAAGACCGCGGCGAAGAAGACCGGCACGCGCAAGACCGGTACGCGTAAAGCCGGCGCGAAGACCGCCGGGCGCAAGACGACGGCGAAAAAGGCTGCCGGTCGTAAGACCACGGGTCGCAAGACCGCGGCGAAGAAGACGGCTGGACGCAAGACAGCCGGACGCAAAACGACCGCGCGGAAAACCGCCGGGCGCAAGACCGCCGCCAAACGCGCATCGTCGCCGCGCAAAACAGCCACGCGCCGGCGCAAGGCGGCAGCACCAATGCCCGACGACATGGGCATGGATGAGGGCGCGTCGACCGATCAATCGACCTAGCGGTATCGCCGGACACGTAAGGGGAAGGGCGCCGGAATGGCGCCCTTTCTTTTATCCGAACGTGGTCAGCAGATCCTCGACCTGTCCGGCGGTCAGCAAACGCGGCGATGTGCCACGCAGCAGCAGGAACAGCTTGGCCGCTTCCTCCAGTTCCTCGGCGGCATAGACGGCGTCCGTCAGCGTTTTGCCGGAAACCACGGGGCCATGATTGGCGAGCAGTATCGCGCGTGCATCGCTTGCGGCTTCGTGGATCGCCGGCTCCATTGCCGGATCTCCGGGGCGATAATAGGGCACGATGGGCATGCGGCGGCCGACGCGCATGACGAAATAGGGCGTCAGCGGCGAGATCGGGTTGTCCGGATTCGCGTCCGGCAAACAGGCGATGGCAGTAGCCATCGTCGAATGGAGATGCACGACCGCGCCCGCTTCGGCCCGCGCCCGATAGAATGCGCGGTGCATGAAGACCTCCTTCGAAGGTTTGTCGCCGTCCACATGGCGAAACTCGCTGTCGAGTCGCGCGAGCCGCGACGGGTCCAGCCGGCCAAGCGAAGAGTTGGTCGGCGTGATGAGAAAGCCGTCGTCCAGTCTTGCGCTGATGTTGCCGGCGCTGCCGACCGAGAAACCGCGCGCGAACAGGCTCGCGGCGAGCTCGACCAGCAGGCGGCGCGTGTCGGACTCGGTCATCGCAGCACCTCGAAGGCTTTGAGGAAGAAGTCGCGTGCGCCGAAATTGCCCGACTTCAGCGCGAGAAGCAGAGGTTCGCGAGAACCCTCGGCGTAGGTCCAGGGCACGCCGGGATCGATCTCGTTACCGATGCGGAGCGAGCGCACACCGAGCCGCGACACGACTGCACCCGCTGTTTCTCCGCCGGCGACGACCAAGCGGCGAACGCCTTTGGTGTAGAGCGCTTCGGCGATAGTGGCGAGCGCATGTTCCACGAGCGCGCCGGCGGCATCGCGCCCGAGTTTCTCCTGCAGCGCGGCGACTTTGGCGGGCGGTGCCGAAGCAGCGATCACGACGGGGGTTGCGCCGAGCTTTCCGGGCAGCCAGTCCAATGCCTGCGCGGCGAGTACGCCGGCGTCAGGATGCGCCAGCGGATCGAGTTCCAACACCGGAACCTGCTCGCGGGCGAAGGCGATCTGTCCCAGCGTTGCTCGTGAGCACGAGCCGGCGAGTACCGCCGCGGCGCCCTCGCGGCTAGGCAGCGCGCCCGGATCGATGCGTTGGGCAAGCAGTTTCGCGCGACGGAAGTTTGCTGGCAGCCCCATGGCAACCCCGGAGCCCCCGGTGATGAGAGCGTGTTCCGCCGCAGCCTCGCCGATCGCAATCAGATGCTCGTCCTGGACGGCATCGATGATCGCGTAACGCCGTCCTTGTTCCTTGAGCGCGGTCATGGCGTCGCGGATCGCCGCGGCGCCTTGTTGGACAGTCGCATAGGGAACGAGGCCGACGGTGCCATCCGTCTGCCGGCTGAGCAGACGCACGAGGTTGGCGTCCTTCATCGGCGTCAGCGGGTGGTGTTCCATACCGCTTTCATTGAGCAGCACGCTGCCGACGAACAGGTAACCCTGATAGACGCTGCGTGCGTTGGCCGGGAAGGCAGGACAGGCGAGGGCGAAGCCGCAGTTCAGTGCGGCGGTCAGCGCGTCGGCAACCGGGCCGATATTGCCGCGCTCGGTGCTGTCGAAGGTGGAACAGTATTTGAAGAAGAACTGCCGGCACTCGTTCGCGCGCAGCCAGGAGAGTGCGGCGAGGCTTTCTGCGACGGCCTGCTCGACCGGGGCGGTGCGTGATTTGAGGGCGACGACGACGGCGTCGGCATCGGGGGTCTGGGTGTCGGGGGCGGGAACCCCGATGAGTTGGACCGTGCGCATGCCGTTGCGGACCAACATGGAGGCGAGGTCGGTGGCCCCGGTGAAGTCGTCCGCGATGGCGCCCAACAACATGGTTTTCCCCCGGATCAGGTGGTGAGGGCGGTAGCGAAAGCCTGGATCTGCGTTTCCCAGGAGGGCAGGGTGCGGCCTGTCTGCCAAGCAATCCCGGCCATTTCGTGCCGGAGCTCGGTGCCGAAGATGAGGCGGCGCAGCGCTTTCGAGAGCTGGTCGCGATCGCCGGGCGGGCAGACGACACCGGCCTCGGGCGGCACGATGGCGGCGGCCGAGCCGCCGGCGGTAATGGCGACCGGGAGGCCGCGCTTGAGGGCCTCGGCGGTGGCGATGCCATAGCCTTCCCAATAGGAGGCGAGGGCGAAGAGGTCGGCGGCGCGCCAGAGCGAATCGAGGGTGGCGTCATCGACTTCGCCGGCCAGGTGTATTTTTTTTGCGAGACTGAGCTCCTCGATCAGGGCGGCGAGGGCCCGGGCGTGCTGCGGGTCCCGATCGGGCGTGCCAACGATGGTAAGGCGCCAGTCGAGGTCGAACAGGCGGGCGAGGGCACGGATCAGCAGGTCATGGCCCTTGCGGGGGACGAGAGCGCCGACCGAGAGGATGGCGCAGCCCGGGCCGCCGGAGCCTTCGCTGCGGGGCGCATCGTCGGTGCCGGGCACGACGACCCGAATGCGGCCGGCATCGACACCGAAATCCGCGGTGAGGCGCTCGGCGGTCGGTTCGCTGGTGACGACGACGCGGGCGAAGCGGGGGAGCAGGCGAAGCTCGGTGTTGCGCAGTGTGGCGCGGTCGCTCTCGCCGAACCCCGTCTCGAGCGCGGTGGGGTGGTGGATCAGCGCGATGGCGGTGCGGGCGGCGAGCGCATCGCCCTGGCCGGCGAAAGCGGGCACGGCCAAGCCGTCTATCACCGGCAGGGTGTCGCGCGGGAGCGAGCCCCAGGCGCCGCGGGCGGCGCTGCGGGCGGTTTCGTCGGTGACTGGGTGGGCGCCGGGGAGTTCGATGAGGTTGACCGTGTGGCCGGCGGCGCGCAGGCCGGCGACCATATGTCTGTCATAGGCGTAGCCGCCGGAGACCGTCTCGAAAGGGCCGGGGACGATCAACGTGAGATGCATGGCGGGCAGCTTGCACCGGCGGAAGCCGGCTGACTATCCGGCGGTTAGCTGGTTGATGGGCCCCTCGAAGGCAGCCCAGGCGACGGGGCTCTCGCGCAGCAGAACCTTCAGAGCGCCGACGGATTTGCCGCCGTCACCGAGTTGGCCCTCGCGACAGGCGGCCGCGAGCAAGCCGTGGAGATGGAAGGCCAGGTATTCGGTCGTGGTGTTGACGCCGGCAAAGGCCGGGACCTCGTCGAGATTGCGGTAATCGATCGTCTCCAGCACGCGGTGCAGCTCGGTGCGGGCCAAGCCGATATCGATCAGCAGATGCAGCGGATCGAGGCGGGGTGCGCGGAACTCGGCTTCGACGGCGTAGGTGGCCCCGTGCAAGCGCTGGGCGGGTCCGAAGGCGGCGCCCTGGAAGCTGTGCGCGACCATGACGTGGTCGCAGACCGTCAGGCTGTACATGACGCGGCTCCGTAGGTGATGACGTGACAGAGCCCGCCCGGGGCAAGCAGGCGCGCCATGGCAGCGGGCAGATCCTCGAAGCGGGTCGGCGGTTCCAGCAGCGCGTCGTAGTCGGGCGGGGTCAGCAATTCGAGGGCGAGGGCGAGGCGTTCGGCGTGGCTGCGGCGATAGCGCATCGGGCCGGCAACGGAGCCGACCTGGCTGGCGATGAGGCGGAGGCGGCGGGAATGAAAGGCCTCGCCGAGGGGAAGATTGGGGGCGGCGTCGCCGAACCAGCTTGCCTCGATAATGCGGGCTTCGAAGGCGGCACTGGCCAGGGCGAGGCGCAGGCCGGATTCGGTGCCGGAGGCGTGGACGAGAAGGTCCTGCTCGGCGGGCGCGGCATCCGGGGCGGCGAAGGTGCAGCCGAAGTGACGGGCGAGCGGGGCACGGGCGGGGTTGGTGTCGATGACTGTGACGCTCGTGCCGGGGATGCGGGAAAGGAGGGACGCGGCGGACAGGCCGACAACGCCGGCGCCGATGACGCTGATGCGCTCGCCGGCAAGAGGGACGGCGTCCCATAGAAGGTTCAGGGCGGTTTCCATGTTGGCGGCTAGGACGGCGCGATGCGTCGGGACCGCGTCGGGGACCGGAATGCACATTGCTTCAGGGGCGAGGAAGCGGTCCTGGTGCGGGTGGAGGACGAAGACGCGGCGGCCTTCGGAGGTGATGCCGACAGCGCTGTAACCGTATTTCACCGGGAAGGGGAAGGCGCCGGCCATCAGCGGTGCCCGCATGGTCTGGTACTGGCTGGGCGGAACGCGCCCGGCAAAGACCAAGGCCTCGGTGCCGCGGGAGATCCCGGTTGCGAGAGTGCGGACGAGACAGTCGCCGGAACGAGGGTCGGAGAGGGGTTCGGTGCGGATCTCGCCCTGGCCGGCGGCAACAGTCCAGAACGCGCGGGCCTCGGTCATGCGGCGCAGGCGGGGCGGGAGCGGGCCAGCGGGATATCGACCAGCAGGTCGCGGCCGAGACGGTGGATGGACCAGTCGAAGCGAAGGCCGTCGGATAGAGTGGAGGCCGCCGGGAGGGTGAACGCCGGAATGCCGGAGCCGATCAGCAGCGGCGCGATGGTGACGTGCAGGCGGTCGAGCGCGCCGGCGGCTAGGAAGCGGGAGACGGTGATGCCGCCGCCTTCGACATAGATCCGGCGCAGGTCACGTGTGGCCAAGGCGGCGATGACCGAGGCTATATCGAGCCCTTCGCCGAAGCGCGGCAGGCGGATCACCGGAGCGTGGCCGAGCCGATTCGGGCCTGGGGCGTCGAGGGCGCACAGGAGAAGGGTGGGCGGGCCGTCATGGAAGATACGATAGCGGTCGTCGAGGCGCCGGTTGGTGTCGATCACGACGCGGGTCGGTGAGGACCCCGGGACCTCGCGGGTGGTGAGTTGCGGGTCATCGGCGCGGATCGTGCCAGCGCCGACAATCACGGCATCGAACAGGGCGCGTAGGCGGTGGGTGTGGACGATATCCTCGTGCCCGCTGATCCAGTGCGAGTCGCCACTGGTCGTGGCGATGCGGCCGTCCAGCGACTGGGCGATGCGGCCGAGCACATAACAGCCGTCGGCCGCAGCGGCGGGGGAGAGCAACGGATCGTATAGTGCGGCGGGCAACAGCACGCCCATGTAACGGCCGTATCACGCGCAAGGTCCGGGCCGCCAGCGTCAGGCGCGAGCGCAGAGGGCGATGGGGGCAGGCCTGTTGGTGGTCCTGGGCGCGCCGGCGGCGCTGTAACCGGCGGCTTTGGCTGCCGGGGCGCGTGCCGCGGCGCGGGCGATGACCTTCATCACTCTTGCTTGCACGGCGATGCCGCGTTCAAGAAGGCGGCGGTTTTCTTCAATAAGGGGGCCGAGGCGGCGGCCGATCGCGATCGCCTGAGGCTGGTTTGTCGGCGGGCGGGCAGTGGCGAAGGCTTCCGCGGCACGCTGCTTTTGCGGGAGCAGGGCGGCGGCGCGGGTGAGGTCGAGCGCCGCCAGGGCGGCGTTCTCGGCCTGGAGGATTGTCGCCAGAGCGTCGGCTTCCTGTATCATGGTTTCGTTGGTTCTCCTTTGGCTTCCTGGGCGCGGAGCATGGCTTCGAAGACCGGGACGGCAAGGCCGATGCCGGCGTGGGCGGCCATCTGCTTGCCGATCTCCTGGACCAGCATGGGGCGCCACATCTGCTCGGCCGAACCGCCCCCGAACAGGCTGTCGGAGGTGTCCACGGTTTCGAACATCGGGGCCAACAGCTCGCCCAGGGTCATGCCTTCGAAGTCCTTGGCAGCTTTCCAGAGCCTGGCGGCCTGGTCGGGCGGCAGGTTGTTGGCCGAGATGGTAGGGGTCTGGATAATCATCGGACGATCAGATCGGCCTGCAGCGCACCGGCGGCCTTGATCGCCTGGAGGATGCTGATGAGGTCGCGCGGACCGACGCCGAGCGCGTTCAAGCTGGCGACAAGATCGCGCAGGGTGACGCTGCCGCGGATAATGCCGAGCTTGCGGTCGTGCTGGTCGTCAACCTGGATCTGGCTGCGCGGGACAGTGGTGGTGGTGCCGTTCGAGAGGGGGCCGGGCTGGCTGACCTGCGGCGTTTCGGTGACCCGGACTGTGAGGTTACCCTGCGCGATGGCGACCGTGCTGATCCGCACATTGGCGCCCATGACGACGGTGCCGCTTGAATTCGTCGATGACCACGACCGCCGGGGTATCGGGGACGATGCGGAGTTCCTCGATGGTGGCCAAGGTTGCGATGGGGTCGCGGCCGCCGAGTTCGACGACGACGGTGCGCGGATCGGTGGCGCGAGCGATGGGGCCGAGCGAGCTGTCGATAGCGGCGGCTATGCGCTGTGCCGTGGTCAGGTCGGGGTTGCGCAGGGCGAGATGCATGGTGCGGGTCTCGTCCAGACGGAAGGGAATTTGTTTTTCGACCGTGGCGCCGTTGGCGATCTGGCCGGCGGTGGGGACGCCGCGGGTGACCGACGAGCCGGACTGGCCCTTGGCGGCAATGGCACCGGTAGCTAACGCGCCCTGGGCGACGGCATAGACGTTGCCGTCGGCGCCCAGCATGGGGGTGACGAGCAGGGTGCCCCCGGTGAGGTCGGTGGCGTCGCCCAGGGCGGAGACGGAGACGTCGATCCGGCTGCCTTCACGGGCGAAGGCGGGCAGCTCTGCGGTGACCATCACGGCGGCGACGTTCTTGGTTTCGAGCTTGCTGACCTGGTCCTGGGTGTTGACGCCCAGGCGTTCCAGCATAGCAACCAACGAATCACGGGTGAAGATAGCATTATCAAGCTTATCGCCGGTGTTGTTGAGACCGACGACCAGGCCGTAGCCGAGCAACTGGTTGCTGCGGACACCCTGGACGTCGGCGATGTCCTTCACGCGAACCTGGGCGACGGCGGCGGCAGGCAGCAGCAGGGCCAGGGCGAGCAGCAGGCGCAGCGTCACGGCGTGGCTCCGGTAGGGAGGTCGTAAGGATTGCCTGCGAGTGTGCGCAAGGCTCGTGCCAGGGCGGACTCGCGGTTCGCCGCCGGATTCCGAGCGGCAGCCGCAGGCAGAGTTTGCCGGGCGGGGGCGGAGCTGGGCCGAAGGAGCCGGGTGGATGATCAGCGTTTCGGGGCTGCCGGGCGGCGTTGCGTCGGCCGGGGGACTCGACGGCCGGCGAGGGCCGGGGGGTTCGGGCTGACGGAGACGGCGGAGGGTGCGGCGTCCGCGACTGAGGCGGCCGGCGCGGGGGCGATGGGGGCCGTGTCGCTGTCCGGAATGCTGGCCTTGCAGGAGCTGGAGACGGAGCCGGTCGAAGACCGGACGGCGCGGCGGCGGGGGCAGGACATGCTCGCGGTGCTGGCGGCCTTGCAGCGGGCATTGCTGGCGGGTGTGGCCGACTCGGGAGCGTTGGAGCGGCTGGCCGAACTGACGCGGGGGCTACCGGAGCCGCGGGACCCGCGGCTGCGGGCGGTGCTGGATGCGCTGATGGTGCGGGTCCATGTGGAATTGGCACGGCGCGGGCGATGAGCCGGGCAACCGTTTCGTGTCAGGTGCTTGAACCTTGCACTTCCGTGCTTGGCGGAGCTTCGGGCCGCAGCTATAAGCCCGCGCGTTCCCGGGCCGGATCCGGCACACGGGGAAAGGTAGGAACGATCCGCATGATGGTGACTCTTCCCCCTGATTACCGCCCGACCGAGGGCGAAGAGTTCATGAACCCGATCCAGGCCGAGTATTTCCGGCAGAAGTTATTGAAATGGCGGGGCGAGCTATTGAAGGAGGCGGACGGGACGCTGGCCAGCCTGTCGGAGGGCGGGATCCATGAGGCGGATATCACGGATCGGGCGAGCGTGGAGACGGACCGGGCGCTGGAGCTGCGGACGCGCGATCGGGCGCGGAAGCTGATTGCGAAGATCGACCAGGCACTGCAGCGGATCGAGGCGGGGTCGTATGGGTATTGTGAGGAGACCGGGGAGCCGATCGGGCTGAAGCGGCTGGAGGCCCGGCCGATCGCAACGCTGTCGATCGAGGCGCAGGAGCGGCACGAGCGGATGGAGCGGGTGCACCGGGACGATTGATCACCGCGCGGCTGGTGGGGTGTACACTCGGGCGGTTTTGGGCGGGTTGAAGTGTACAGCTTCGGGGTTTTGGGGCGTCGCGAAGCGTACACTTTGGCGATTTCGGGGGTGGTGAAGGGTACACTTGGGGATTTCAGGCGCGTCCGTAGGGTACACTTGCGGATGAGTTATCGAGACGATGATGTTGTTTGTTGGAACTCGGGTCCCCTTGTTGGTTGACCGGGTCGATGTGCATCCGGCGGCAAGGTGTGTCTGGACCTTCCCGCCGCTTGCTGCATCGCGGGTAAACTTCTTCGGAGGTCCAGAAATGGCGACGGCGTCGACCGGATGAAAGGCGCCTGCGCAAAATCGCGCGCCAGCGGACGTTCAAGGTTTCGCGCCGGCGTGATGGAAGCCGCCGTCCTCGAGCATCTGGTTCGAGATGTCGATCAAGGCATATATCTCGGTCACTCGTAACGGCGCCTTCGCATCGTTCGTGCGGCCTACTCCTCAAAGCGACCCGTGGCGTCACGATCGCGGTCGTATCGTCTCGTGAGCGGAAACGGCGGCAACCAGGACTCGCGACGGACGATCCAGCTTTCGTAGGTTGGCATCAGTTTGTCAGGGGCATCCAGGGATCCTAAATTCACTTCGATTTCGTCTGCACTGCGTCCGAAAAGGGACGAGCCGCAGCGGGGACAGAAAAACCGCCCGGCGTAGTCGCGTGTTTCGCCATCGATCGTCACCGCATTCCGAGGGAACACTGCGGAAGCGTGAAAAAGGGCCCCATGATGCTTGCGGCAGTCGAGACAGTGACAAAGGCCGACCCGGTATGGGCGTCCCGACGCCACAATTCGGACGTTGCCGCACAGGCAACCGCCCGTAAATCGGTCCATGCTGCGTCTCCTCTAAAATCAAGCGATCGGAACGTTTACAACGAACCCCGTCGGGCGTCCATGAAAGACGCGCCAACCTTTTCGGCTGTCCGCGCAGCGCCCGCGGTGTTGCAGGCGGTGAGCGGCGGGCGATAATGGGCGTTGTACTTGCTTCGGAGGGGCGATGTTTGGCTTGCTTCGGCGTCGCACCGTATTGGCTGCGGTCGCCGGCGGTTTGGTGGGCGCGGCGGTGCCGGCGTAGTCGGCGCCGTCGCGGCGTATTCGGGGCACGATCGATGCGATCGATGGCTCGGTGCTGCACATCACGTCCCGGACGGGCGAAAAGGTTATCATCACGCTCACGCCGGGCGCGGTGGTGACCGCGGTGCTGCCGGCGAAGCTGAGCGATATCAAGCCGGGCAGCTACATCGGGACGGCGGCGCTGCCTCAGCCGGACGGGACGCTGAAGGCGGTCGAGATACACGTGTTCCCGGAGAGCATGCGTGGGGCCGGCGAAGGGTTTCGGCCGTTCAACCTGGAGCCGAACAGTACCGATGACGAATGGCACGGTCGGGGATGTGATACCGATCCGCCTAGAAACTGACCTGCTTCAGGTATGGATAGTCCGTCAGCGAGGTCAAGCGCTCTGCCGTCAGCGCGTTCCATGCTTTGCAGAGCGCGTCGAGGATGGCCTCATAGCTGTTGAGAAGCCTGTGGCTGAGATGGCGCTCGCGCAGATAGAGCCAGACGCGTTCCACCGGATTGAGTTCTGGGCTGTAGGCGGGCTGTAGCAGCAAGGAGATGGTCTTGGGCACCATCAGGTCCTCGGCGATATGCCAGCCGGCCTGATCGGCGACGATCACGGCGTGCTCGTCGCTGGCGAGCGTGGCGGCGAACTTGTCCAGGAACAGTTGCATGGCCTGCGTATTCAGTTCCGGCAGCACCAGCGCGAACGCCCGGCCGGTCTTGGGCTGAACGGTGGCGAACAGGTGAGCCCAGGTATAGCGCTGATCGCACAAGCCCGGCGGGCGCTGGCCGCGGGTGAACCAGCGATGGCAGACCCGCCCCTTCTGGCCGAACCTGGCTTCGTCCTGAAACCAGAGTGTCAGGCGTTTGCCCGGATTGGCCGCTGCGATGCGATCCAGCTCATTTTGAAGCCCCCTTTTGCGAACGCTTCCCGCGCTGCCGGATCGGCCTTCGGGTGCGACGGCCTGGCCTTCTGCCGCGACAAGCCGAGCTTCTTCATCAGCTTGGACATGTGCCCCGCGTGGTAGCGCACGCCCCAGCGGCGCGTGACTTCATCGCACAGGTCCGCCAATGTCCATGCCGACAGGTCGGTTTTTTCCGCATCCGGACCGTCCAGCACGACCTGCCGAAGTTGCTTCATCTGCTCCTCGTCGAGCCGTGGCTTGGCGCCCGGACGGGGGCGGTCGTGTAGTCCATCCAGGCTCTCGGCGTTGTAGCGACCTACCGCGTCGTGTAACGCCTGCCGCTCCATCCCGGCCAACCGTGCCGCCTCGGCTCGCGTCATGCCCTCGAGCGCGTTCGCGATCGCCTGCATGCGCGCCGCAGCCGTGCGATCCGGCTCCTGCCGTGCACGCTTCCGAAGCTCCGTAGGCGATATGTCATCACGAATCACCAAGCGCTTGCCGCCCATCAGCCCACCCCATCAGGTCAGGCCGTCACCCAACCAGCGCTCCCCGCGCCGCTCCAAATCACACCCGAGTCAACAACAGTGCAGAGCGGTATGACCGGCGAGACGGAGCGCTCGCTGACCGTGCGTTATCGGGGCGGGGAGAAGACTATTGTCGTTACGCCCGAAACACCGATCGTAACGTTTGCGCCGGGTAGCCGGGCCATGCTGGTGGCTGGGGCGCATGTGTTTGTTACGGCGACACAGGCGGCGGATGGCGGGTTGACGGCGAACCGGATTTCCGTTGGGAAGAACGGGTTAGTGCCGCCGATGTAGGTTGGGTGCCGTGTTTTAAGGTGGACGGCCCCCTCCCCCGACCCCTCCCGCAAGGGGAGGGGTTAGTTAGGTGGGCGCATTTGCCGGTAGCGTTGGATCAGTGCATTGGTTGAGCTGTCGTGCTTCAGTGTTGGTTCCGTGGTGCTTTCAAGCTCGGGAATGATCGCGCCGGCCAGCACCTTGCCCAGTTCAACGCCCCATTGATCGAAGGAATCGATAGCCCAGATCGCGCCCTGCGTGAACACGCTGTGCTCATAGAGCGCAACCAGGCTTCCGAGTGTCCTCGGGTCGAGTCGTTGCGCTAGCAACAGGTTGGTCGGGCGGTTGCCCTCCGTCACCCGGAACGGTGTCTGGAAGTCCGGCGACCCCTCCACTGCGAGTTCCTCGGCGGTCTTGCCGAAGGCCAGCGCCTCGGCCTGAGCGAACAGGTTCGCCATCAGCAGGTCATGATGACCCGGCAACACGGCGGGCGGCTCGCAGAAGCCGATCAGGTCGCAGGGGATCAGCTTCGTGCCCTGGTGGATGAGCTGATAGAAAGAATGCTGCCCATCGGTGCCCGGCTCACCCCAGATGATCGGCCCGGTCTGCCAGGCGACGTGATTGCCGTCCAGATCGACATGCTTGCCGTTGCTTTCCATCTGCAACTGCTGCAGATAGGCGGGGAAGCGCGCCAGATAGGCCGAATAGGGCATGATCCCCAGCGTCTGCGCGCCGAAGAAATTATTGTACCAAATCGTCAGCAGCCCCATCACGAGCGGCAGATTTTTTGCCGCCGGCGCGGTGCGGAAATGCTCGTCCATGACATGGAAGCCGGCGAGCATGTCGCGGAAATGCTCGGGACCGATCGAAATCATCGTGGACAATCCGATCGCCGAGTCCATCGAATACCGGCCGCCGACCCAGTCCCAGAAGCCGAACATATTGGCGGCGTCGATGCCGAATTTCTTCACCCCCTCGGTGTTCGTGGACACCGCGACGAAGTGCTTCGCCACCGCCGCATCCGCGCCCAGCCCCTGGACGGTCCACTGCCGCGCCGTCGCGGCGTTGGTCATAGTCTCCAGCGTGGTGAAGGTTTTTGATGAAATAATAAACAGCGTCTCCGCCGGGTCGAGCCCCTGCACCGCCTCGCCGAAATTCGCCCCGTCCACATTGGAGACGAAACGCAGCTCGATCGAGCGGTCGCTGTAGGGGCGCAACGCCAGATACGCCATCTCCGGACCAAGATACGACCCGCCGATGCCGATATTGATCACAGTGCGGATGCGCTTGCCGGTATGCCCGGTCCAGGACCCGTCGCGCACGCGCGCGGCAAACGCCGCCATCCGGTCCAGCACTTGGTGCACCTCGGGCACGACGTCCTTGCCATCGACCTCGATGCGGGTGCCGCGCGGAGCGCGCAGCGCCACATGCAGCACCGCGCGCCGCTCGGTGGCGTTGATCTTTTCGCCCCGGAACATCGCATCGCGCCGCGCCGCTACGCCGCGTTCCTCGGCAAGCTGCAGCAGCAGCCGGACGGTCTCCTCGGTGATGCGGTTTTTGGAATAGTCCAGAAACAGCCCCACGCCCTCTACCGAGAACCGTTCGGCGCGGCCGGGGTCATCGGCGAAGAGCTTGCGCAGATGCGCGTCCTTGATCGCCGTATGATGCGCTTCCAACGCCCGCCACGCCGCACATTCGGTCGGTTTCATGCTCGATCTCCTACGCCATTGCGAGCGAACCCGCGCTCTTAGGCAGCCAGAGCAGTCGTCTTCTTCTCGATCGCGCCCAGCAGGTCCTTCCAGGAGTCAACGAAGGAACTGGCGCCGTCCGCCTGCAGCTTGCCGGCCAGCGCATCGACATCGATTCCGGCACGCACATACGCGGCCAGGACCTGCTCGCTGTCGTTGCCGTCGCGGGACAGCACACCCTGCATCTCGCCGTGCTCGGCGAAGGCCAGCAGGGTCGGGCCCGGCATGGTGTTCACCGTGTTGGGCGCGGCCAGCGACGTTACATACAGCGTGTCGGGCGCTTGCGGATCCTTCATGCTGGTGCTGGCGAACAGCAGACGTTGCGGGCGCGCGCCGCGGCTGGCCAGGATCTGCCAGCGATCCGAATCCATCAGGTCGCGGTATGTTTTGTATACCTGCTGACCGACCGCCACGCCCAACTTGTCGCGCAGCTCCCCCGGCACTTTCTCGATCACCGCGCGGTCCCAACGGCTGATGAACACCGATGCCACCGAGCTGACATCGAGGGTTTTTCCCTCGGCCAGGCGCCGTTCCAGCCCGCGCATATAGGCATCGGCGGCGGCCAGATACTGCGCGCGGGAGAACAGGAGCGTGACGTTCACCGACACGCCGGCATGGATCGACTCCTCGATCGCCGGAAGCCCTTCCAGGGTGCCGGGGATCTTGATGAACAGGTTGGGCTTGCCGGCGCGGTCGTGCAGCCGCTTCGCCTCGGCGACGGTCTTCTCGGTGTCGTGCGCCAGCAGCGGCGAGACTTCCAGCGACACCCAGCCATCCACCCCGCGGGTGCGCTTATATTCCGGCAGGAACATATCCGCCGCGCGCGCGAGGTCGGACAAAGCCAGTTCGAAGAACAGAGCCTCGCCCGACTTGCCGTCGCGCAACAGGCGGCGCGTGTCATCGTCGTATTTCGGGCTGTGGGTGATCGCATGATCGAAGATCGTCGGGTTGGATGTCAGCCCCGTCACTGACAGGTCGTCGATGTAGCGCTGCAAAGTGCCGCTATCGAGCAGGTCCCGTGTGATGTCGTCGAGCCACAGGCTCTGCCCCAGGTCGTGCAACCGTGCGGTCGGTTTCATGTGCATCTCCTCCGTCAGGTGCGCAGGGTGGCAGAAAGGTCGTGTTGAACCAGGTCGCCGATGCGTTCGATTTGCAGGTCGGCCGGCGGGTACTTAGCCACCTCCGCGGGGTCGAGCGCATAGTGCCCCTGCCGGGGAAATATCGGTGGTGACGCGGTCGCCCCACGCTTTCTTCACCGCGGCGAGGATGCGGATCTTGTCATCGATCAGCACATAATGTTTGGCTGGATACCAGTGCTCGACGTCATCGAGCTCCTGCTCCTTGTGGATGTAGATCAGCACGCGCTCATCGAAGGCTTTCCACAGGCCCGATTTTTCTACCTTGCGCGGCTGGAACACGGCGTCGCCGTCGGACAGGATGATCGTCGGCCCCCATTGGCGGGCGTGCCGCACGGCATCCAGCGCGCCGGGATACAAGCATTCAGGGAACGGATAATCGACCAGCCAGTTCCCGACCCGGAGAAGTTGCGGGTTGTGCAGCTCTTCGACCCGGTAGCGCTCCAGCGCCCCCAGATAATCGGCGTAACCCAGCTCGCTGCGCAGCTCCTCGAACAGGTCCCAGTAGCGGTCGCGCGCGCGGGGGCTGTAGGAGCTTGCCAAGTGCTCGCGCAGCTCGTCCTGGATGCGGTCGTTGTCGATCAGCGTATTATCGACGTCGAACAGGAAGGCGATGTCGACGGTACGTCCGGCATCACTGCACCTTCTCGGGCTTTGGATTGCGCCATGGCCCGTCGCTGCCGATGAGCTGCATGGCCTCATCGGGGCCCCAACTGCCGCGCGCATAGGGGTAGAGCGGCGTCACATTGTCCAGCACCGGATCGACAATCCGCCACTGTGCGTCCACGAGGTCGCTGCGCGTAAACAACTCCCGGATGCCGCGCATCGCATCGCCGAGCAGGCGTTGATATGGCGGCCGGTCGGAGCCCGCCTGCTCGGTCAGGATCAGCTCCACGTCATGGCCCACCATCCGTTCGCCGGGCGTCTTCACGCGCACACCCAACCCGATGGTCACATCCGGACTGATGCGCAGGCGCATATGGCTGGAGGAGGTGGGCACCAGCTCGCCGAATGTCTCGCGCGGCGGGCGCTTGTATTCCACGATCACCTCGGCGGCGGTGATCGGCAGCTCCTTGCCGGCGCGGATATAGATCGGCACGCCGGCCCAGCGCCAGTTGTCGATCGCCAGCTTCACCGCGACATAGGTTTCCACCGTGGAGCTCGGCCGCACCCCCGGCACGCCGCGATAGCCTTGATACTGGCCGCGGATGACGTGCACCGGGTCGAGCGGCTCGATCGGCCTTCAGCAGCGCCGCCTTCTGGTCGCGTGAGGCATCGTGGTCCTCGCCAGACGGCGGGTCCATTGTCAGATTGGCCAGCACCTCCAGCATGTGGTTCTGCAGCACATCCCGCATGGCGCCGGTTTCGTCGTAGAACCGCCCGCGATCCTGCACGCCGAAATTTTCCGCCATGGTGATCTGGATGCTGCGCACATAGTGACGGTTCCACAACGGCTCGAATAGCGGGTTGGCGAAGCGGGTATAGACGATGTTCTGTACCGGTTCCTTGCCGAGGTAATGATCGATCCGGAAGATACTGTCCTCCCGGAAGTGCTCGCCCAGAATCGCGTCGAGCTCGCGCGCGGAATCGCGATCGTGGCCGAACGGTTTTTCGATCACCAGCCTGGCGTTGTCGGCGCATCCCGACTTGGCGAGCTGTCCGGCCACCACGCCGAACAGGCTGGGCGGAATCGCGAGATAATGCATCGGCTGCTTCGCACCATCGAGCACTTTGTATAACGTGGCGAAAGTATTGGTCGTCGTTGTAATCGCCATCGACGTAGCGAAGCTGCTGCATCAGCCGGTCGAAACCGTCGCCTTCCGATCGCGATCCCGTGGTTTTTCAGGCTGTCGCGCGCACGGTTCTTGAACTGATCGAGGTTCCAACCCTGCTTGGCGACGCCGATGATCGGCACGGGCAACCCTTCATCGTGCACCAAGCGCATACAGCGCCGGGAAGATCTGCTTGTAGGCGAGATCGCCGGTGGCGCCGAACACCACCAGCGCGTCGGAGATCTGACGCTTGCCGGCGTCATGGACCGGACTTCTCGATATGGCCGCCGAATTCGTAGCGCATCGCCGACAGCAGCTTGTCGGCGTATTCTGCGTCGCCACGAGAGCTGAAGCGTGAAAACAGCGCCGCGCTGATCACCGGCGCCGGGATGCCTTCGTCGATCGCCGCCTGCAGCGTCCAGCGGCCCTCGCCGGAGTCCGAAACGCGGCCGTGGAAATTCGCCAGATCAGGGCTCTTGCGTAGCGCGCTCGCCGTCAGGTCGAGCAGCCAGGAGCCGATGACGCTGCCGCGCCGCCACACTTCGGCGACCTGCGCCACGTCGATCTCGTAGCGATACAGCTCGGGATGGCGCAGCGGTGTGGTTTCGGCGTCGAGCTCGCCCTGATGCGCCCCGACATTGGCGTGCTTGATGATGTTGATGCCCTCCGCATAAGCGGCCATCACGCCGTATTCGATGCCGTTATGCACCATCTTGACGAAGTGCCCGGCGCCGTTCGGTCCGCAATGCAGATAACCCTGCTCGGCCGCGCTCGGCTCCCCGCTGGCGCCGTCGGTCCGCAGCGCATTCCCGACACCGGGCGCCAACGCCTTGAACACCGGGTCGAGCCGACCCACCACATCGTTCTCGCCGCCGATCATCAGACAGTAGCCGCGCTCCAGCCCCCATACGCCGCCGCTGACGCCGACATCCACGTAGTGCAGATTCTTCGCTTTCAACTCGGCGGCCCGACGAACATCGTCGTGGTAATAGGAATTGCCGCCGTCGATCACCGTATCGCCCGGGTTCCAGCAGTGGCGTCACTGTCTCCAGCACCGAATCGACCACCCCGGCCGGCACCATCAGCCAGACCGCGCGTGGTTTCGTCAGACCCTTGATGAAATCCCGCAGGCTGGTGTTGCCTGTCGCACCCTTGTCCGCCAGCTCCTTCACGGTCGCCGCGTGGCTGTCGTACACGTGCAGATCGTGGCCGGCCTTCATCAGGCGCAACACCATGTTGCTGCCCATCCGCCCGAGGCCGATCATCCCGAGTTGCATCCTATCCTCCTCCGTTTATCGCGCGCGCCTGCGCTATGACCGGCCCATCGCCTGTTTGGCGGCGGCGACGACATGCTCCGTCGTGAAGCCGAAATGCTCGGCCACCACCTTGATCGGCGCCGACATGCCGAATGTGTGCATCCCCAGCACCACGCCCCGACGGCCCGCATAGCGATGCCAGCCGATCGCCGCCGCTTCCTCGACCGTCACGCGCGCCGTGATTGCGTCAGGCAGCACGCTTCTGCTGGTAGGCGGCGTCCTGCTCCTCGAACAGCTCCCAGGACGGCATGCTGACGACGCGCGCCGAAATTCCTTCGCCGGCCAGTTTCTCGCGCGCCGCGACGCACAGCGACACCTCGCTGCCGGTGCCGATCAGGATCACGTCCGGTTTCCCGCCTTTCGCATCGGCCAGGATATACGCGCCGCGCGCCAAGCCGCTCAGCCGGGGCGAAGACGCTGCGATCGACGATCGGCAGCGGCTGGCGCGAGCAGATCAGCGCGGCCGGCCGGTGCTTGAACTGCAGCACAACGCGATACGCCTCCGCCATCTCGTTGGCGTCCGCCGGGCGGATCACGACCATGCCGGGGATCGCACGCAACGAAACGATCTGCTCGATCGGCTGATGCGTTGGCCCGTCTTCGCCGACGCCGATCGAGTCATGCGTCCAGACATGGATCACCGGCAGATCCATCAACGATGCCAGCCGGATGGAGCCGCGCGCATAATCGGTGAAGATCAGGAAGCCGGAGCCGAAAGCGCGCAGGCCGGTCAGCACCATGCCGTTGACGGCGCGCAATCATCGCATGTTCGCGCACGCCGAAATGCATATTGCGACCGGTGTAGGCACCCGGCTCACCGGGCGGCTGGAAATCGCCGGCGCCGTCGAAAGTCAGACGTGTCTTTGGTGCTCGGCGACAGGTCCGCCGCGCCGCCGATCAGCCAGGGCAGGTGCTCGGCGATCGCATTCAACACCTTGCCGGAGGCATCGCGCGTGGCCATGCCTTTTTCATCCGGCGGGAAGCTCGGGATCGCGCGATCCCATCCCTCCGGCAATTCGCGGCGGATGATATGATCGACTTGGCCGGCCAGCTCGGGGAACTCGGCGCGGTAGCGTTGCAGCAGGCCGTTCCATTCGCCATGCAGCTTCACCCCGCGCGCGCCCATGCCGGCAGCGAAATGCTCGCGCACGCCGGGCGGCACGACAAAGCTCTGATCCGGATCGAAGCCGAAGAACTGCTTCGTCAGCTTCACTTCCGCTTCGCCCAGCGGTTCTCCATGCGCTTCCGGCGAATCCTGCTTGTGCGGTGAGCCGTAGCCGATATGGCTGTGCACCACGATGAAGGTCGGGCGGTCGTCGGTGGCGGCGAATTCGGCATACGCGCGTTCAAGCTGCGCGGTATCGTTCGGATCGCTCACGCGCGTGACGTTCCAGCCATACGCAAGGAAGCGGGCGGCGACATCCTCGGTGAAGGCGATGTCGGTATGCCCCTCGATCGTCACCCGGTTGCTGTCGTAAATCCAACACAGCTTGGCAAGTTTGAGATGACCGGCCAGCGACGCGGCTTCGCTGGAGATGCCCTCCATCATGTCGCCGTCGCCGCACAGCGCATACACATTGAAGTCGAACAGGTCGAAGCCAGGCCGGTTGTAGGTCGCGGCCAGCCACTGCCCGGCCACGGCCATGCCGACGCTGGTGGCGACGCCCTGGCCCAGCGGGCCGGTGGTGGTCTCGACGCCCGAGGTCCAGCCGTATTCCGGATGACCGGGGCAGCGGCTGCCCGCCTGGCGGAATGTTTCAATGTCATGAACTGTAACGGCGTCGCGTCCGAGCTGCTCATAAGACGGGTGCACCGCCTTGATTCCGGTCAGATGGATCAGGCTGTAGAGTAGCATGGAGGCGTGCCCGGCGGACAGCACGAAGCGGTCGCGATTGATCCAGTCGGGGTCCTGCGGATCGTAGCGCAGCACGCGCTGCCACAGTGTATAGGCTGTGGGAGCGGCATCCATCGGCGTGCCGGGATGGCCGGACTTGGCTTTCTGCACGGCGTCGATCGACAGCATGCGGATCGTGTTGATCGTCGAGCCGATCCATCTCGGTTTCGGCTGCATGGCTCCCCCGTCTTGGTTGTCGCGCCCGAGTGTGGCGCTATTCCGTCAGACCATAGCAAATCGCAGCAAGGACACCGCCGCGATCAGCCACACGGCTCCGGCGATCTCGCGCGGCCGCCCGCCAATCAGCTTGACCGCCACATAGACCACGAACCCCAGCCCGATCCCCGTGGCGATCGAGAAGCTGAACACCGTCCCTAGTGCCAGCACTACGGCAGGCACATATTCGGTCGCATCCCCCCAATCGATCTCGGCCAAGGCGCGGGTCATCAGGCAGGCGACGAAGACCAGAGCCGGCGCGGTGGCGAAACCGGGAATGGCGGTCGCCAGCGGGGCGAAGAACAACGCCAGCAGGAACAGCACGGCAACCGTGATGGCGGTCAGTCCCGTGCGTCCGCCCGCCTCGATCCCGGCGGCGCTTTCGATATAGCTGGTCGTCGTGCTGGTGCCGAGCACCGCACCGATGATCGCCCCGCCGCTATCGGCCAACAGCGCCTCCCGCAGGCGCGGCAGCGTGCCGTCCGGGCGCATCAGGCCGGCACGATGCGTGGTGGCGATCAGCGTGCCGGCATTATCGAGCACATCGACAAGGAAGAAGGTAAGCACCACCGCGGGAATGCCGAGCGACACGGCGCCGGCAATATCGAGCTTGAGGAAGGTCGGCGCCAGCGAAGGCGGCGCGGCTACGATGCCGTGAAACTGCGTCAGTCCGAACGGCAGGCCGAGCGCGGCGGTCGACCAGGATGCCGATCAGGATCGCGCCCGGCACGCGCCGCGCCGCCAGACCGGCGATCAGCAGGAAGCCGATGCAGGACAGCAGCGGCGCGGTGCTGCGCAGATTGCCGAGCGTGACCAGCGTTTCCGGATTGCCGGTGACCACGCCCATGTCGTGCAGGCCGATCAGCCCGAGAAACAGCCCGATCCCGGCGCCGATGCCAAGCTTGAGCCCAAGCGGGATGGCGTTGATCAACCATTCCCGGATACGAAAGATGCTGATCAGCAGGAAACCGACGCCGGACAGGAACACGGCGCCCAGCGCCACCTGCCAGGGCACGCCCATTCCCTTCACCACCGAGAAGGCGAAATACGCGTTCAGTCCCATGCCCGGCGCCAATGCCAGCGGCAGGTTGGCGAACAGCCCCATCGCGGCGGACCCGATCGCCGCCGCCACACAGGTGGCAACAAACGCCGCGCCATGATCGATCCCCGCCGCTGCGAGGATGCCGGGGTTCACCACGATGATGTACGACATTGTCAGCCAGGTGGTGGCGCCCGCCACCAGCTCGGTGCGCGTCGTGGTGCGGTGCTCTCGCAGACCTGAACATCAGCCGCCGACAGTGCCCTGCGTGTTCACATACAGCGCATACAGGCCGTGGCTTGCCGCCATGAACAGCCTGTTGCGCCAGCGTCCGCCGAAACAAACATTGGCGGCCCGCTCCGGCAAATGGATGTGCCCGATCGGCTCGCCTTCCGGGTTGAACACGCGCACGCCGTCCAGCTCGTCCCCCATGCCCCAGCCGCACCAAAGATTGCCGTGCATATCCACACGGAACCCGTCCGGCGATCCGCCTGGCCCGGCATCGAGGAACGTCCGCCCGTTCGCCAGCTTCGTCCCGTCCGCGACCACGTCGAACAGCCGCAGCCGACGGTTCGGCTCGGCACGCGACTCCACCACATAAAGTTTTAATTCGTCTGGCGAAAACGCCAACCCATTCGGTCCGGGAATGTCGTCGGCCACCACGCTGAGCGCACCGTTATGCCATCGATACACCGCCGGAGTCAGCTCAGGCTCGTTCTTCTCGCCCTCATAATACCCCAGGATACCGAACACCGGATCGGTGAACCACACCGAACCATCCGACTTCACTACGACGTCGTTCGGCGAGTTCAGCTTCTTGCCGTTGTAAGTATCGGCCAGGATGGTGATCGTGCCGTCATATTCGGTGCGTGTGATCCGCCGGCCCCGATGTTCGCAGGTGACGAGCCGGCCCTGACGATCGCGGGTATTGCCGTTGGCGTTCCATGACGGTTGACGGAACACGCTGACCCTGCCGGTTGCTTCCTCCCATTTCAGGATGCGGTCGTTCGGGATATCGCTCCACAGCAAATAGCGCCCATCGCCGAAATACACCGGCCCTTCGGACCAGCGGCATCCCCTGGCCAGACGCTCCACCGAGGCGAGGGGCAGGCGGTACCTGTTGAAATCCGGATGCAGCACCTGCACGGCAGGGTCAGGGTAGCGTTGGTTGGGTTCCCACATGTGCTTGTCCTCGGCTGCCGATCTCCGCATAGTCTGCGCAAATCGGCCGGGAGGAACAAGCGATGCAGATCAGCCGCCGCGCTGCCTTGGGTGCCATGGGAGCGGTGGCGCTGACGCCGACGGTGCGCGCTGCCGGCTTCGACTGGAAACGGCACAGCGGCACGCAGCTTCGTTTCATGGTCTCCGTGCATCCGTGGACGCAATGGGCGCAGGGGCAGCTTCCGGCGTTGGAGCGCGATACCGGGCTCAAGCTCGGCTGGGAGATTCTGTATGAAGATCAGCTCCGGCAGAAGCTGCCGCTGACGTTGCGCGCCGACCCGGGCTCGGTGGACGGGTTCTTCACCTTGCCGTCCTGGGATGCGGCGGCGTTTTCCCGCGCGGGCTGGTACGCGCCGCTCGACAAGTTCATCCATTCCGATGCGACCGCGCCCGATTGGGATTTTGCCGATTTCTTCCCGAACATCCTGCGGATTCATCAGTATAAGGGCGTGCAGGTCGGTATCCCCATCACTATCGAGCTGCAGGCCCTGTTTGTGAATAAGGCTATGCTGACGGCGAAGCAGGTTGCAGTGCCAACCACGCTCGACCAATTGATGGCCGCCGCGAAGGCGCTCAATGATCCGGGCAAGGACATCGCGGGCATCGTGACGCGCGGCGATGGCGTGCAAGCGGTCTATACCTTCGCGCCGTTCCTGTTCGCCTTCGGCGGACGCTGGCTGGACGACAAGGGGCAGCCGGAGTTCGGTTCGGTGGCAATGGTCAACGCGCTGAAATACTATGGCGACCTGCTGCGCAGCGCCGGCCCGCCGAACATCTTGGGCATGCAGTGGAAGACCACTTATCCGCTGTTCCAACAAGCGCACGCGGCGATGTTTATCGATGCCACCAATTTCATCGCTTATTTCAAGGACCCGTCGCAGTCGCGCATCGTCAACGATGTCGGCGTTGCCACCTTGCCGGCCGGGCCGGCCGGCGAGCACAGCACGGTGATCTCCTGGGGGCCGTCGATCGCTGCTTCGTCCAAACACCAGGAGGCGCCTGGCTGGCGATTCAGTGGCTCACCTCCAAGGCAGCAATGATTTCATCCACGCAAGCGACGCATCTGCCGCCTTCGAGGCAATCGGTTTACAACAGCGATGTTTATACCAACTCGGTGCCGCCCGACATGATAGCGGCGACGAAGGTGGAGATCCCCAATGCCGTGCCGAACGGCGCCAACCCGCTGGTGGTGCCGGTGCCGGAGATGCGCGCCGCGATCGGTGAGGCGATCACCGCCGTGCTGCAAGGCAAGGATGCCAAGGCGGCGGCCGATGCAATGCAGAAACAGGCGATGCAAATCCTGAATGGCTGAGCGGGCGGCGCCCTCACCCGGCGCGCTCGCGCGCGCCGACCTCTCCCGCAAGCGGGAGAGGTGGGGGGTCGCGCGCGCTCGGCGGACTGGACGGCGGACCTGCTGTGCGCGCCGGCGCTGCTCGCCATGCTGTTTGTGATGGGATTCCCGCTGCTTTACCTCGGCTATATGAGCCTGCACCGCTGGTCGCTGATCAGCTACGGGCCGCCGCGGTTCATCGGCCTGCATAATTTCGCGGCGCTGGCGGGCGACGACCGGTTCACCGGTTCGCTGTGGCGCACGCTGTATTTCACCGGACTGGGTCTCGCGTCGAACCTGCCGGCGGGGCTGGGGATCGCGCTGCTTCTCGACCAACGCTTCCCCACCCGCAATCTGCTGCGTGCGCTGCTGATCCTGCCGATGGTCGCGACGCCGGCGGCAATGGGTCTGGTCTGGGTGGTGATGCTTGACCCCTCGCTTGGTATCCTTCGTTATTTATTCCGCCTGGTCGGTGTGCTCTCGCCGCCGCTCTGGCTCGCCAGCCCCGGCTGGGTCGTGCCGACGCTGGTGATGGTCGATGCCTGGATGTGGACGCCGATGGTCGCGCTGATCTGCATGGCCGGCCTCGCCGCGTTGCCGTCCGAGCCGTTCGAGGCCGCCCGCGTCGATGGCGCCGGCGCCTGGCAACGCTTCCGCTTCATTACCTTTCCCTTGCTTGCACCGACGCTGCTGATTGCCGCCATGCTGCGAGTGATGGACCTGCTGAAGGTGATCGACATCATCTATGTGATGACCGGCGGCGGTCCCGGCCATGAATCCGAGACGATCAACCTCTACAACTACCTGGTTGCGCTGTCGTACGACCGGATCGGCTACGGTGCCGCGGTGGCGCTGGTGCTGTTCGCGCTGGTGCTGGTCTGCACGCTGGCGTTGATCCGCTTCCGCCGGGCCGTCGCGTGATGCGCCGGCAGGCCCGCCAGGGCGTGCTGGTTATCGCCGGCTGGCTCGTGGTCGGGGGGTTTCTCGCGCCCCTGTTGTGGATGGTGCTGGGGTCGCTCAAGACCACGAGGGATTTTCTCGCCTATCCGCCCGTCCTCGTGTTCCATCCGACGCTTGCCAACTACGCCCAGGTCTTCGCCGACAACAATTTTCCGCGCTACGTTGTCAACAGCACATTGGTCGCCGCCGGCGCCACGCTGATCGGCCTGCTGCTCGGCATTCCGGCCGCCTATGCACTGGCGCGCTACCGCCGCACGGGCGTCGGCGTGCTGCTGCTGGCCGCCCGCATGGCGCCCGGTATTGCCTTCCTGATCCCGCTGTTCGTGATGTTCCTGTCGCTGCATCTGGTGGGCAGCTACACGAGCCTGATCGCCAGCCATCTGATCTTCACCCTGCCGCTCACGGTGTGGATGATGGTCGGCTTCATCGAGGCGGTTCCGGTTGAGGTTGAGCAGGCCGCGCTGATCGACGGCTGTTCCATCGGCGGCGTGCTGGCCCGTATCGTTGTGCCGTTGACGGTGCAGGGTATCGCCGCAACCTCGATCCTGGCGTTCATTGCGTCCTGGAACAATTTCCTGTTCGCGCTCGTGCTGTCGAATGAGCGCACGAAGACGCTGCCGGTCGCCGTGCTCGGCTATATCGGCTACAACTCGATCGAGTGGGGGACACTGATGGCGGCCGCCACTTTCATCACGCTCCCGGTGCTGGCTCTGGCGCTATGCGTGCAACGGTATCTCGTGCGCGGACTGGTTGCGGGCGCGGTCAGTGGGTGAGGGCGGAGCGCGACGCGCACCCTCACCCGGTTCCCTCCGGACCAAGTCCGGGGGAACCGACCTCTCCCGCGGAAGCGGGAGAGGTGGGGTTGGGGGGCTGCGGTATCAAACAACCGGCCGAGCGGCCCGGCGCAGCAGGTGGATGAAGGGTAGGCTGACAAGCACCGCCCACAGTTTGCCGACGACCTGCCCGGCCAGGAATTGCAGGCTGCCGAAGGCCAGCCATAGGAACACGACTGAATTGATGACGAGGCCGGCCAGTGCTGAAGCAAGCACGGCGAGCACCAGTTGACGGCGCTGGAGGGGCGTATAGACGGCGAAATCGGCTAGTTCGCTCAGCAGGAAAGCCGCCGCGGAGCCGAGTACCGAGGCTGGCCGGCGCCACCAGCACTGAGAGTGCGGCTCCGGCTGCGATGGCGACCAGGCCCCAGATCGTGCCGAGGCAGCGCTGCACGACATCGCGCAGCACCAGCGCCACGCCGACCGTGATAACGCCGGATGGCGCGAGCAGCCCGGGCGCAACCGGGACGAGGCACGGCTGTCCGGGCGGGCAGACTGTACCGACATGGCCGATCATCCAGTTCGCCAGCGGGATCAGGCCGAGGAAACAGACAAAGGCAATGCTGCCGACGCGCGGCATCATCAGCGGTTTTGCGGTCGTTATTACGTCAGCCTCTCGTAGAAATCGTTGCCCTTGTCGTCGATCACGACGAAGGCTGGAAAATCCTCAACCTCGATGCGCCAGACGGCTTCCATGCCGAGTTCCTGGTATTCCAGGACTTCGACCTTGCGGATGCAGTCGCGTGCCAGGCGGGCCGCCGCGCCGCCGACGCTGCCGAGATAGAATCCGCCGTGGGTTTTGCACGCTTCGCGTACGGCGCGCGAGCGGTTGCCCTTGGCCAGCATCACCAGCGATCCGCCGGCGGCCTGGAACTCGGCGACGTAGCTGTCCATGCGGCCGGCGGTGGTCGGGCCGAAGCTGCCGGTGGCGTGGCTATGCGGGGTCTTCGCCGGTCCGGCGTAATAGACCGGGTGGGCTTTGAAGTAGCCGGGGAGGCCCTCGCCGCTGTCCAGACGCTCCTTCAGCTTCGCATGGGCGATATCGCGCGCCACGACCAGGGTGCCGGAGAGCGACAGCCTCGTGCCGGTCGGGCATGCCGAGAGTTGGCGCAGGATCTCCGGCATGGGGCGGTTCAGGTCCACTCTGACCGCGGTGCTGGCGGGAGGCTCGCCCGGGTCGGGCAGGTATTTTGCCGGGTCGGTTTCGAGCTGTTCCAGGAAGACGCCTTCGGGGGTGATCCTGGCCAGGATCTGGCGGTCGGCGCTGCAGGAGACGCCGATGCCGACCGGCAGGCTGGCGCCGTGGCGCGGCAGGCGGATCACCCGAACGTCGTGGCAGAAGTACTTGCCGCCGAACTGCGCGCCGATGCCGAGCGTGCGGGTCAGTTCCAGGACCTTGGCTTCCATCTCCCGGTCGCGGAAGGCGTGGCCGGCGCGGGTGCCGGCGGTGGGAAGCGTGTCGAGCCAACGTGTCGAGGCGAGCTTGACGGTCTTCAACGTGAGTTCCGCCGAGGTGCCGCCGATCACGATCGCCAGATGATAGGGCGGGCAGGCGGAAGTGCCGAGCGTGCGCAGCTTGCCTTCGAGGAATGTCAGGAGCCGCTCCGGCGACAGGATGGCGCGGGTCTCCTGGAACAGGAAGCTCTTGTTGGCTGACCCGCCGCCTTTGGCGACGAACATCAGGTGGAATTCGTCCGCATGCCCGTCGTCGCCGGGCGCGGCCATGATGTTGAACTGAACGGGCAGGTTGTTGCCGGTGTTCACCTCCTCGAACATCGACAGCGGCGCCATCTGCGAATAACGCAAATTGGTTTCCGTGTAGGTGCGGTGGACGCCCCAGGCGATCGCCTCCTCCTCGTTGCCGTCCACCCAGACGCGCTGTCCCTTCTTGCCGAACACCAGCGCCGTGCCGGTGTCCTGGCACATCGGCAGCACGCCGCCGGCGGCGATGTTGGCGTTCTTCAGCAGGTCGAGGGCGACGAAGCGGTCATTCGGGGACGCTTCGGGGTCGTCGAGGATGGCGCGAAGCTGGGCCAGGTGTCCGGGGCGCAGCAAATGCGAGACGTCGCGGAAGGCCTGGAAAGCCAGTTCGCTGAGCGCTTCGGGCGCGATGCGGAGGACGGAGAGGCCGTCACACCGGAAGCTGCGGATCCCGTCAAGCGGGAGCCGCTTCCAGGGGGTTGCATCCGGTCCGAGCGGAAACATGGGCGCGTAGGCGAAACCCGGGGCTCTTGCCGGGAGACTGATCGGGGCGTTCATCTGAGTGGATCCTTGCCGGGCGGAGCGTCAGGCTTTCGGCGGCCCGCGGCGGCGGAAGGCGTCGAGGCTGACCACTTGCGGAGCTTCTTCTGCGCTGTCGGGTTCCGCTTCGGGCGGCGTGTCGGTGGCTTCTTCCGCCTCGACCGGAGGCAGGGTTTCGGGGCTCTCGGGGGTGAAGCGCATGCCGAAGCGCACATGAGGATCGGCGAAGGCGACGATGGCGCCAAGCGGGATCACCAGGGTGGAGGGTATGCCACCGAAAGAGAGGCCCACGCTGAGCAGTCCGGCCTCGGCATCCATTTTGAGGTCCCAGAACTGGTGCTGCAGGACGATCGTCATTTCCTGCGGGTATTGGCTGCGCAGGTGCGGCGGCATCACCACGCCCGGATGATCGGTGCGGAAGGTAATGTAGAAATGGTGGTCGCCGGGGAGTCCGTTGGCGACGACATGGGCGAGCGCGCTCACGATGACCTGGCGCATGGCGGCCTCGGTCCACTCATCGTACGGCAGCAGGCTGTCGATCGTGGTTTCTTGTTCGTCCGTCATAGGGCGGGTTCCATAGCGCGGGGCCCCAAGGGAAGCCAGAGCGGCGGCGAGTGGGGGGCTTCTGTTGCCCGGTGCCCCCCGAACCGCGCTTATTGCCTATGCAGCAACAGCGAGCGCCATGTTGTCATTGGCACTTGTGAATTGGCCCGATAACGGCGGAACCATGCCGGGCAAAAGGACCGTCTTTACCGCGCGTGTCGAGCCTGTTTCGCCCCCCTATGGTGGAGGCGCCGGGCACTGCCCCCGGGTCCACTACGCTTATTCCACGAGCCGTTTATCGCCATAGCCGGCAAGCCGGCGCAGCGAATATAGGCATCGGACCAGCGGAAGTGGAGTCGCTCAATGAGATTGACGGCGGAGCAGGCGGCCGAGATCGAGGCGGCAAGCGAGCAACGGGCAGAGACAAGGCGACCGACCGTGACGGCGCTGGAGGCGATGCTGTTCCGGCCGCTGCCGGTGCTCGACCACGGGTTCGTGCGGGTGATCGACTACATGGGCGATGACGCGGCGATCGTGCAGGCGGCCCGCGTGTCGTATGGCCGGGGGACGCGGCGGGTGTCGGAGGATGCCGGGCTGATCCGTTACCTGATGCGGCACCGGCACACGACGCCGTTCGAGATGTGCGAGATCAAGTACCATGTGAAGCTGCCGATCTTCGTCGCGCGGCAATGGATCCGGCATCGCACCGCGAATGTGAACGAATACTCGGCGCGCTACTCCATCCTGGATCGCGAGTTCTACATTCCGGCGCGCGAGCACCTGGCGGCGCAGTCGGCGGTGAACCGGCAGGGCAGGGGGGATGTGCTGGCGGGGGAAGAGGCCGAGCATGTGCTTGCGCTGCTGCGGGCGGATGCGGCGCGTTGCTACGACGATTACGCCGAGATGCTGAACGAGGACGAGCAGGGCGGGGTGAGAGATCCGGCGCGGCAGGGGTTGGCGCGGGAGCTGGCGCGGATGAACCTGACGCTCAACACTTACACGCAGTGGTATTGGAAGATCGATCTCTACAATCTGCTGCATTTCCTTGCGCTGCGCGCCGACCACCATGCGCAATACGAGATCCGAGCCTATGCCGAGGCGATGCTGGAGACGGTGAAGGCCTGGGTTCCGGTGGCGTGCCAGGCTTTCCTCGATTACCGGCTGGGAGCGGCGACATTGTCGGCGCAGATGCTGGCGGCGGTGCGGCGGATGCTGGCCGGGGAGGCGGTGGATCAGGCGGGCAGCGGGCTCAGCAAACGCGAGTGGAGCGAGCTGATGGCGGCGCTGGGACGGGAGTGATCCGAACGCGGTTCACCGGTGGGCTCAGTGGTTGTTCGACTGCGTGGCTGGCTGGTAGCATTGGCGTTTCGCGGGTGATTCGCCGGGAGAACAGCATGAGCGGGCGGGCGGTTCCGATTGGCGTGGCACCAGCGCGCCACGAGACACGCAAGGCGATCGTCGCTGCGGCGATCGGCAATGTGCTCGAATGGTATGATTTCGGCGTTTACGTGTTCTTCGCCGCGGTGATCGCCCGCACCTTCTTCCCGGCGACCGATCCGACGGCGGCGTTGTTGTCGTCCTTCGCGGTGTTCGGAGTTGGATTTTTGATGCGCCCGCTGGGCGGGATCATCATCGGGCGGTTCGGCGACACGCATGGCCGCAAGGCGGCGCTGATGCTGACTATCATGGCGATGGCGTTCGGCACTGTGTTGGTCGGCGTGCTGCCGGGCTATGCGTCTATCGGCGTGGCGGCGCCGGTTTTGTTGGTGATTGCGCGCCTCATTCAGGGATTTTCCGCGGGCGGCGAGTGGGGTGGGTCAACCGCTTTCATGGTGGAGTGGGCGCCGGACCGCAGCCGAGGCTATTACGGCAGCTTCCAGCAGGCCTCGATCGCGGCGAGCCTTGTCCTTGGCTCGGGCACCGGGGCGTTGTTTACGACCATATTGTCGCCGGCGGACCTCGCGGCATGGGGCTGGCGCATTCCGTTCCTGCTCGGCATCGTGCTGGCGCTGGTCGGGTTTTATCTGCGGCGCAACGTGGATGAGACGCCGGCGTATCGCGCTGCCGAGGCTCGCTCTCCGGCGGTGGAAGGCGGGTTCGGGCTGGCGCTGCGCGCCTTCGGGTTTACCATCCACTGGACGGTCGCGTTCTACATTTTGCTGAGCTACATGCCGACATTCACCCGGCTGCATGGCGGCATGTCGGGCGCGCAGGCGCTGTGGTCGAATACCTTGGGCGTCGTGGTGTTGATGTTGTTGATACCGGTGTTCGGGGCGGTGTCGGACCGGGCCGGGCGGCGTCCGTTGCTGCTGCTTTCGTGCGCGGCGTTCATCGTGCTGCCGCTGCCGTTGTTTTCGGTGATCCTGGGCAAGCCAGCCTTCGGCACGCTGGTGCTGATCCAGATCGTGTTTGCTGCGGCCATCGCACTGTTTTCCGGTGCCGGGCCGGCGGCGATCGCGGAGATGTTCGCCACGATCGGGCGGTCCACCTGGATGACGCCGGCTTATGCCTTGGCCGTGGCGATCTTCGGCGGCTTCGCACCGTTCATCGCGACGTGGCTGATCGCCACGACCGGATCGCCGATTTCTCCGGCGTATTATGTGATAGGTGCGGCGGTGGTGAGTTTCGTGGTTATCTGGCGGATGCCTGAAACGGCGCATCAGGAGTTGGGGTAAAGTCTCGTCGCCGAGCTCATGCGTGCGGGAGATTGCTTCGTTGCCATGCTTTGCTCGCGGTCCTCGCAATTGCGGGGCGATCGTTATAGACGAACCCGGGGCGGCCGCCCTGAGGTGAAGCGGGCGTTGTTTATGGCCGCGCCCTCGTCGCAGTCATGCGAAAGCTGACCGTCCTCTGCAATGCGCGGTTGCGCGCGGCTTGATTGATTCGGTTCCTCGGTTCGGACCGCGGGCACCTGTTCCTTCGTCCCGACCTGCAATGACGCCAGCCGGCACGCACAGCACAGGTCAAGGATCGCCGCAGGCGAACCAAGAATCGGCAATTTGCCGGGGTCAAAGTTGCACGCCGATTCACAGACTGGCCCACCGAGTCCGGTGGACGGCGGCCTCTCGTTTGCCAGACTGCCGGGACCCGTGGCTTGATGAGGAACAGCCCGCCGAAAAGGCAATCGCAGCGGCGTAGAGCTGGTCATTTTGGGGGAGGACCGTGATGGGATTCGGGCGATATCGCGATCCGCGAACTGCGCCGGGACGCGGCAAGGGTCGCGATGTGTCTGCCGCCATCGCCGCAGCGGCACTGATCTGGGGCGCCAGCCTGACCCCCGCGCAGGCCGAAACGCGCGCCATGCCGTTCCCCGCCTGGCCGGAGCCGCAGATCGACGCTCACATGACAGTTGAACAGGCCAAGACGATCGTGGCCGCCCGCACCAAGCGTCAGACGGAATGGACCGGCCCGACCACCGGCCCGAAAGCGACCGACAAGCCTGTCACCATCGCCTGGGTGTCCGGGGACGAGTTTTACGCGACCTATATCGGTTGGGGTCGCGGCGTGAAGGAAGCGGCCAAGGCGCTGGGTTGGACCGTACAGACCTTCAACGGCCAGGGCACTGTCAGCGGTCAGCTCGCCGCGATGCAGCAGGCGCTTGTCTCGCACCCGACCGCGATCATCACCCCGGCGGATGCCGACGCGCTGCAGAAGCCGATCAAGGATGCAGTCGCGGCCGGTATTCCGGTGATCGGCATCCACGCCACCGCCTTCCCGGGGCCGCATCCCGAGCTCGGCCTTTACCAGAACATCGCGTCGTCCGCCGCCGAGATCGGCCAATCGCAGGCCGCCTATGTGATTGCCATGTCGGACGGCAAGGCGCGCGACCTACACATGGTTGACAACAGCTTCGCCATCGCCCGCTTCAAGGCGAAGGCGGCGACGGAGCCCATCAAGAACTGCGGCGGCTGCAAGTTCCTCGAAATGATCGACGTGCCGATCGGCGAGCTCAGCACGCGTGTTGCTCCCGCCGTTTCCGGCATCCTCGCGCGCTACGGCGATGACTGGTGGATGACGACGTGCTGCGACGACTACTATCCTTATGTCGCGGCGTCGCTGCGCGCCGCCGGCGTTTCGACCGGAAAGGTGCATCTCGTCGGGGCCGATGCGCCGCCGCAGAACTACGACATGATCCGCAAGGGCGCCTATGAAGTGGCGAGCGTGCCGGAGCCGAGCACGCTATTCGGCTACGAGGCGATCGACGCGGTCGTGCGCGCGATGGCCGGCGAGCCCCCGGCGAAGTTCGTGCAGCCCACCTACATTATCACCAAAGAGAACGTGGATGAGGAAGGCGGCAAGAACAACGAGTTCGTGCCGGAAAACAATTTCGCCTGCCACTATCTGAACATCTGGAAGGGAACCAGCAACCCCTGCTGATCGCGTGGCGCAGGAAGCGAGGCCGGTGCTGGAGATCGCCGGCCTCACCAAGCGGTTTTTCGGCAGTCTCGCGCTCGATCGCGTCGATCTGTCGGTCGCGGCCGGTGAAATCCATGCGGTGGTCGGCGAGAACGGGGCCGGCAAGTCGACGCTGATCAAGATCCTGGCCGGCGTCCATGTGCCGGACGCCGGCACGATCCGGCTCGGCGGCGTCGCGGTGCATCCGCATTTGCACGCGCTGCCGCTCTCGTTCGTGCACCAGGATCTCGGCCTCGTGGATGACCTGAGCGTGGGCGAGAACGTGGCACTGGTCGCCGGCTTTCCACGCCGCGCCGGGCTGATTGACTGGGACCGCGTATGGCAACGCGCCGACGAGATTTATCACGCGATGGCGGTAGCGCCGCCTGACCCGCGTATGCCGGTTGGCCGGCTTTCCGCCGCGAGCAAGGCCGTGCTGGGTATCGTGCGCGCGCTGTCGCGGCGAGCCGAGGTGGTTGTGCTCGACGAACCGACCGCCGCCCTGCCGGAGCCGGATGCACTGCATCTGTTCGAGGTGCTGCGCCGGCTGCGCGCGAACGGTACCGGCATCATCTACGTCTCGCACCGGCTGAACGAACTGTTCGGGCTGGCCGACCGCATCACCGTGCTGCGCGACGGCCGGCGCGTACGCACCGCGCCGGCCGCGGCGATGACGCCGCAGGGGCTCGTGCAGGACATGCTCGGCCGCGAGGTGAACATGCTGGCACAGCCGCACGGCGCGACCGGCGCGGAGAAGGCGGTGCTGCAAATTTCCGCGCTCCGCCTGGCGGGCATCGGCCCGCTGAGCTTTCGGGTCATGGCCGGCGAGATCGTCGGACTGGTCGGCCTGCGCGGCGCCGGCCAGGAGGTGATCGGCCGCGCCATTTTTGGCGAGATCCAGCCGCACGCGGGCGAGATTTTTCTCGACGGCACGGCGCTGCCGCCGGAGGACGGCATCCCTGACCGGATCGCCCGCGGCATCGCGCTGCTCGCGGGCGATCGCGGGCGCGAAAGCGCGTTGCCCGGCATGTCGGTGCTGGAAAACCTGCTGCCGAATCCCGGCATCGTCGGCACCGGTCCGTGGCGGCTGGCGCCTCCGGGCATCGAGCGGCGGCGCGCGACGGCAACACTGCGCCGGCTTGATGTGCGCCCGCCCGATCCGAACGCACTGATCGAATGGCTCAGCGGCGGCAACCAGCAGAAAGTCTTCGTCGGACGCTGGCTCGAATCGAACGCGCGACTGTTGGTGATGGAGGAGCCGACGGCGGGCGTGGATATCGGCGCGAAATTCGCGATCCACGCGCTGCTGCGCGGAGCGGCGGAAAACGGCGCCGCGATCGTCGTCGTGTCCTCCGATTTCGAGGAAGTGGCGACGCTGTGCGACCGCGCGCTCGTCATCAGCCGCGGTGTGATCGCCGGCGAATTGAGCGGCGCGGGACTGACGGTGGACACGGTGCTCGCGCGCGCGTCGCTGGGCCGCGAGCAAGCGGGGATGGCATGAGCGGACAGTCGCGGCAGATGGCGGGCGCGGCCGGGCGCGCGAGCGGGTGGCGCCTGTCCGACCTTGCCGCGGTCTATGGGCTGGCGGTGGTCTTTGTGCTGGTGATGGTGCTGTTCGGCCTGTTGCGGCCGCACACGTTCTTCAGCTCGATCAACGTCAACACCGTGCTGGTCGGGCAGTCGGTGACGGCGATGCTGGCGCTCGGCGAGATGGTGCCGCTCGCGACCAGGCAGTTCAACCTCTCGGTCGGGTTTCATCTCGGCATGGCGCAGATCCTGATTATCGGGTTGCAGGTGAAGGCGGGGCTTGCGTGGGAGCTGGCGGCGGTGCTCGTGCTCGGGATCGCGCTCCTGGTGGGGCTGGTGAACGGCGTCCTGGTCACGCGCTTCGGCATCAACTCGTTCATCGCGACGATGGGCGTCGGTACGCTGCTCTACGGCGTCGCCAATTGGTACAGCAACGGCCAGCAGATCGTCGCGCCGAACCTGCCCGACAGCTTCGTCAACCTCACCGAGATCGCCTGGCACGTGCCGCTGCCGGCGGTGTATGTCGCGGCCGCCGCTGTCATTCTCTGGATCGTCACCGAGCGGCTGCCGGTCGGCCGCAGCCTGTATGTGATCGGGGCGAGCCCGCGCGCCGCGGAACTCACCGGCATCCGCATCAAGCGTTACGTCACCGGTGCGTTCGTCGCCTCCGGCTTGCTGAGCGGGATCGCCGGCATCATGCTGGCCAGTATTCTGGAAACCGGAACGCCGTCGACCGGCCCCGAATATCTCCTGCCCGCCTTCGCCGCGACGCTGCTTGGCGCGACCTCGATCCATCCCGGCCGCGTCAACGTCGTCGGCACGCTGCTCGCCGTGCTGATCCTGGCATTCTCGTTCTCCGGTGTGCAGCAGCTCGGTGCGGCGTTCTACGTGCAGTATTTTTTCAACGGCGCGATACTGATCGTCGCGGTCGGCCTTTCGGTCTATGCCGCCGCGCGGCGGCGGCGTACGGCCACGGCGGGCACTGAGCGCCCAAGGTGATTGGAGCAGGCGGCCAGTAACCCGACCCATGCGGCGGTGTCATTGCGAGCGGAGCGAAGCAATCCAGTGGCGGCGTGCTGGATTGCTTCGCTCCGCTCGCAATGACGGGTGTGGCGCGGGGTGTCAGCTTTTTCTAAGGTTTCGCCGCGCCCCGCGTGTTGACGTAGATTGCATACAGCGACGTGTGCCCGCATATATAGAGCCGGTTGCGCGCCGGGCCGCCGAACGCGACATTGGCGACCTTCTCGGGCACGGGAATCCTGCCGATCAGGTCGCCATCCGGCGTGATGCATTGCACGCCATCTCCCGCGCTCGTCCAGATGTTGCCGTCGATATCGACGCGGAATCCGTCCGCGATGCCCGGCGACACCTCAGCGAGCACGCGCGAGCCGCGCAGCCTCCCGTCATCGGAAACCGTGAAGGCGCGGATGTGGTGCGGCCATTCCGGGTTCGGCCAGAAGCCGGAATCTGCAATGTACAGCAGGCTTTCGTCGGGCGAGAAGGCGAGGCCGTTCGGCCGCTTGAAATCGTCAGCGACGATGCGCAGCGAGCCATCCTGCGGATCAAATCGATAGACGTTGCAGGCGCCGATTTCGCTTTCCGCCTTGCCGCCTTCGTATTCGGCCGAGATGCCGTAGGTCGGGTCGGTGAACCAGATCGTCCCGTCCGACTTCACTACTACATCGTTGGGCGCATTCAGCCGCTTGCCCTGATAGCGGTCGGCGATCACCGTGATACTGCCGTCATGCTCCGTACGGGTCACGCGCCGCGTATGGTGCTCGCAGGTCAGCAGCCGCCCCTCGCGGTCGCGCGTGTTGCCGTTGGAGAAGTTGGAAGGGGCGCGGAAGATGCTGACCGCACCGGTTTCCTCCTCGAGCCGCCACATCCGGTTGTTGGGGATGTCACTCCAGATCAGGCAGCGCATATCGGCGAAATAGGCCGGCCCCTCCGCCCAGCGCATGCCGGTGTGCAGCTTCTCCAGCCAGACGATCGGAATTGTGTACTGGCGAAAACGCGGATCAATGACGTCAAAGGGATCGCTCATGCTTGTATCGGCCCGGGGGTTCGGAAACAGCGAGGATACGGCGCACGTCCAGGTCCATCAAGCAGGCTGCCCCGGCAGTTCTGCCGCGGGCTGTATCTGCTAAGATGGCGGTCGGCAGAAGGCGTGCGGGGAGGCGGTGTGCCGAGCGAGACCAACGAGATTTTCGACTATGTCATCGTCGGCTCCGGCGCCGCGGGATCAGTTCTTGCGAACCGCCTGACCGAGGGGAGCAGCGCAACCGTGTGCGTGCTGGAAGCCGGGCCGCCGGATCGCAATCCCTACATCCATATCCCGGCCGGCTTCATCAAGACGCTGTTCGACCAGACCTGCACTTGGCAATTCAGGACCGAGCCAACGGAGCGCACGGCAGGACGCGGAATAGCAACCACCCAGGGGCGCACCTTGGGGGGATCATCCTCGATCAACGGGATGATCTATAACCGTGGTCAGCCGACCGACCTGGACGACTGGGCGCAACGGGGCAATCGGGGATGGGGGTATGCCGATGTCCTGCCGTACTACCGCCGCACGGAGCGGCGCATCGGCTTCGGCGACGACGCGATACGCGGGCGCGCAGGCGGGATTCCGGTCACCGATATGGATTGGATCAATCCGGTCTCCGAAGCCTTCATCGAGGCCTGCGTCGCGGCCGGGATTCCACGCAATCCGGATTACAACAGCGGCAGGCAGGCCGGCGTCGGCTATTTCCAGCGCGCCATCTACAAGGGAAGAAGGGTAAGCGCGGCGCGGGCGTTCCTCAGGCCCGCGATGAAGCGGCATAACGTCGATGTCCGTACCAATGCGCGGGCTTGCGAGATCGTGCTCGACGGCACGCGCGCGACGGGCGTTCGCTACCTGCGTGCGCGGGGCGGGCCCGCGACGACGGTGCACGCGCGCCGCGAGGTCATCCTGAGCGCCGGCACGGTGAACACCGCGCGTCTTATGCAAGTGTCCGGCATCGGTCCGGCCGCGCTGCTGCAGGAGCTCGGCGTGCCGGTGCGTCACCACCTGCCCGGTGTTGGCGAGAATTTCCGTGACCACTACGCCGTGCGCATCGTGATGCGTGCCAGGCCAGGGGTCATGACGCTGAACGAATTGTCGCGCGGCAGTCGCTTTGCGGCGCAGGTCATTCGCTGGGCAACCGGCCGGCCAAGCATATTGGCGACGGCTCCCTCGCATGTGCACGTGTTCTGGCAGTCCTTCGAAGGGCTGGATGCGCCGGATCTGCAATGCGTGTTCACGCCCGGATCGTACAAGCAGGGAGCGGCGTACGTGCTGGACAAATATCCCGGCATGACAGCAGGCGTCTGGCCGCACCGTCCGCAGAGCAGCGGCTATGTGCGCGCACGATCGACGGATGTCTTCGTCGATCCGATCATCCAGCCGAACTATCTTGCCGATCCGATGGATCGCCGTGTCATGCTCGGCGGCCTGCACCTGCTGCGCCGGTTGCTCGGGATGCCGCAACTCGCTCCCTATGTGGATCGGGAGATGCTTCCCGGCCCGGAGGTGCAATCGGGCGACGAGCTGTTGGATTTCGCCTATGGCAACGGATCGACTGCCTATCACCTCATCGGCACCGCGCGTATGGGGCCGCGTACCGATCCCACCGCGGTGGTGGATGACCGCCTGCTTGTGCATGGGTTGGAGGCACTCAGAGTCGTCGATGCCTCCATCATGCCCGGCATGCCCTCGGCAAATACGTACGCGACGACGTTGATGATTGCGGAGAAAGCATCGGACATGATCCGCGGCAGCATTTAGACGGCGCCGGTCGAGGCGGTAGGCGCCCGGACGCGTCATGCGGCCGCGGACAAATCGCATCGCTCCGTCTCCCGACTCGATTCAGCCGGGAAAGCTTACTGTCGCCGCTTGCGACCGTCCCTCAGGTGGCCATTTTGCACAGCTTCGTGGTCACTGGGCCGAGGATACGATGTCGACGGAACCTTCATTCCCTCAGCCTCACCCGACTACCGTCGGAGCGCCAGAGGCGGTTAACGTGCCAATACCCGCACGACTGCCAATCAGAAATTTACCCGGTCCGCGCCCTTCAGCGAAAGTGTCTCCCGCGCCTCGTCGGGTGTGGCGATGCCGAGCCCCAGCCCTTCGACGATCTGGCGCGCCGCGCGCACCTGCTGCGCGCTTGATTCTGCAAGCTGGCCGGGCCCGATCCATAGCGAATCCTCCAGACCCACCCGCACGTTGCCGCCCATCGCCGCCGCCATCGCCGCAATCGGCAACTGGTTGCGGCCAGCACCCAGCACCGACCAGCGGTACTGCTCGCCGAACAGCCGGTCGGCGGTGCGCTTCATGTGCATCACGTCCTCGGGATGCGGGCCGATGCCACCCAGTATCCCGAATACGGTCTGCACGAACAACGGCGGCCGCACCAGGCCGCGTTGCAGGAAATGATGCAAGTTGTATAAATGACCGACGTCGTAGCATTCGAACTCGAATCGCGTGCCGGCGTGGCCCAGGGTGCTCAACACGAACTCGATGTCCTTGAACGTGTTGCGGAAGATCAGATCCCGGGAATTTTCCAGATGTTCCCGCTCCCAAGCGTGGCGGAACTCCTTGAAGCGCGCCAGCATGGGGAACAGTCCGAAATTCATTGATCCCATGTTGAGCGAGGCGACCTCCGGCTTGAACGTCGCCGCCGGCTGCACCCGTTCCTGCACCGTCATATAGGGTGCGCCGCCGGTGGTCAGATTGATCACCGCCCCAGTGCGTTGCTTGATGCGCGAAAGGAAACGCCCGAACGCCTCCGGCGACTGGTCCGGCTTGCCGGTGTCGGGATCGCGCGCGTGCAGATGGACGATCGCGGCACCCGCCTCGGCGGCGCCGATAGCTGCTTCGGCGATCTGCTCCGCCGTTACCGGAAGATGGGGCGACATGCTGGGGGTGTGGATCGCCCCCGTTACCGCGCAGGTGATGATGACCTTGCGCTGCCTGGCAGGTGCTGTCGCCATCTTGCCTCTCCGTCCGTTTCGTTGCACTCCATCCGCCGCACGCTCAGCCGGCGAAGCGCGGCTCGGGCACGCCGCGCACGCCCAGGTCGTGAATCGCGAACAACGAGCCCCGTAGCACGCCATCGCCGGGAAAGCGCGGCAGCGGCGGCTTCGCCATCGAGGTGACAAACAGCACATCGAGATCGGGGCCGCCGAACATAACGCTGGTGACCTTCTTCACCGGCATGTCGATCACCCGCTCCATGCTGCCGTCCGGCCGGTAGCGCACGATCCGACCGGCGTAAACGTGAGCGCTCCAGACGCAGCCTTCGGCGTCAACCGTGGCGCCGTCGAACGCGCCGCCATCCGGGGGAATGCGACATAAGCAGCGCTTGTTGGCGACGGTGCCGGACGCCTGATCGTAGTCATAGGCGGAAATCTCGCCAGACCAGGTGTCGGTGAAGTAGAAGGTGTTGCCGTCGGGGCTCCAGCACGGACCGTTGCTAACGATAATATCGCCGGCGAGTTTCTTCAGCGCCAGAGTGGCGTCGAGCCGGTACAAGGCGCCGTTCGGCCCCTCCTCCATCGTGTCCATGGTACCCGCGACGAAGCGGCCCCGCTTGTCCACCTTGCCGTCGTTCAGACGGTTGTTCGGCCGGTCCGGCTCCGGATCAACGATCAGCGACACCTCGCCCGTGCGGAAATCCAGGAAGTGAAAGCCGCGCGCCAGCGAAACCACCGCACCTCCCGATTTCCGCAAGCACATCGAGCCGATCTTCTGCGGGACATCCCAGGCGCGCAACTCGCGCCCATCCACCGTGCAACGGAACACGCGACCGTCGAAACTGTCGATCCAGTAGAGACGCTGCTCCTCCACATCCCACAGCGGACCTTCTCCCAGTGTGGTCTTCACGTCCACCAGCACCTCGATGCGCATGGCAATCCCTTTCGTTCAACCACGGAAGCGTGTCTCGGGCAGGCCGCGCACGCCCACGCCATGCACCGCGAACAACCCGCCCGCCTCGCGCTCCAACCGACGCCTCCCCTGATACGGGCGAGCCATCGAGGTGACATACAGCGTGTCGAGATCGGCGCCGCCGAACGTGATGCTGGTAATACTGTCACACGGCATGCCGATCAGCCGGTCGATCGTGCCATCCGGTGCCAACCGCACCAGCCGGCCGCCGTACACCTCGACGCTCCACACGCAGCCTTCGGCATCGACCGTCGCGCCGTCCGGATAACCGCGCAGATGGCCTTCGAAACTGGCGAACAGCCGGCGGCTCAGCAGGTCGCCCGTCGCGACATCGTACTTATAGGCCCAGATGCAGCGCCGGAAGCTGTCGGCAAAGTAGAACGTGCCGCCATCGGGGCTCCAGCACGGGCCGTTGCTGACGATGATGCCGTCTTCCAGCTTCGTCACGATGCGATCCGGGTCCAGACGATAGAGCGCCCCCAGCGGTTCGCGCTCCTCGTAGTCCATGGAGCCGACAAGGAAACGGCCCTGGCGATCCACCTTGCCATCGTTCATCCGCGTGCGGCGGTAATCACGCTCGGGATCCGCAATCGGCGTCAAGGAGCCGCTCTCGAAGTCGAAGCAATGCAGACCGTTGCGCAGCGCGACCACCGCGCCGCCCCCGGCGCGCAGACACATCGAGCCGATATGCTCGGGCAGTTCCCAGCGGTGCAGATCCTTGCCGCGTGCATCGGTGCGATGGATGGCGCCGCCGTGACTGTCGATCCAGTAGAGGCGCTGCTCCTGCATATCCCAGAGCGCGCCTTCCCCCAGCTCGTTCCGCGCATCAACCAACAGCTCGATCCGGAACATCCGCCTGCTCCGCTCACAACGTCTCGACGTTGCCGCAGACGCCGAGCGACTGGCCCGACACGTTTCGGCCGAGGGGCGAAACCAGGAACAGCACCATATGTGCCACGTCTTCCGCCGTGACCATGCGGCGCAGCGACACCTTTTCCAGATATTGCTTTTCCATCTCGGCATACGACAAGCCGAGCTGCTGCGCGCGTGAGCGGATCACGCCCTCGATGCGCGGCCCTTTCACGATACCGGGCAGGATGGCGTTGACGGCAATGCCGGACGGACCGAGCTCCTTGGCCAAGCTTTGAGTAAAGCCGATCACGCCCCATTTCGCGGCGGCGTACGGCGTACGGTAGGCATAGCCGTGCCGCCCGGCGGCCGACGACATGTTTATGATTGCCCCCCCACCTGCTGCCTTTAGCAGCGGTACGGCGCGGCGGGTGCATAGGAATTGCCCGGTCAGGTCGATATCGATGCAGCGGCGCCAGTCCGCCGGACTGATCTCCTCTACCCCGCCGGTCGGACCGGCGATGCCGGCGTTGTTGACCAACACATCCAGCCCGCCGAGCGCCGCACTCGCTTCATCGAACAGTCGATCGACCTGTGCTTCGTTGGACACGTCGGCCAGCGTGGTCCCGATCGACAACCTCCGACCGCAGGCCTGCAGCGCGTCGGAGTCCACGTCGCAGACATGCACGCGGGCACCGGCGGCGGCCAGCGCTTCCACGATGGCTCGCCCGATTCCCGCAGCGCCGGCCGTCACCACGACCCGTTGCCCTTTGGCCTGAACTTCCGCCATCCGCGCCCCTCCTGATCAGGTACCGCGCTCGCGCAGCGCCAGCACGGCGCCGAGCACAACGAGGCCGAAAATGATGTCGCGCACCGCGCTCGGCAGCGTGGTGCCGGCCAGCAGCGTGGACAGCGCCGTCAACAGCAGCACGCCCCCGAGCATGCCGGAATAATGCCCCCGCCCGCCGGTGATCAGCGTGCCGCCCACCACCACCACGGCGATCGAAGGCAGCAGATAGTCGTCGCCCATGCCAAGGCTTGCCTGGCCCGAAAAGCCCGACAGCAGGATGCCGACAAGCGCGCTGCAAAGCCCCGAAAGTGCATAGACGCCGATCAGCGTGCCGCCGACCCCAACGGCGCTCAGCCGTGCGACCAGAGTGCTGTTCCCTACGGCATAGATGCACCGGCCAAATACCGTCCGGTTCAGCAGCAGCAGTGAGAAGATCACAAACGCCACCAGGAACCACCCCACGGGGGTCGGTCCGGCAAAGTGTCCAGTCATGAACCAGCGCTCCGCCGGCGAGGCAAACCCGGACGGCGTACCGTTGCAGTAAATCAACGCCGCTCCCTGCAGAATGCCGTTCATTGCCAGCGTCATCACGATCGGCGGCAGGCCGAGCAGCACGATGCCCAGCCCGTTTACGGTGCCCAGCGCGATGCCGAGTGCAAGCCCGAGCGGTACCGCCCAGATCGCCGTCACATCCGAACCTCGGATCAATCCGGCGGTCAGGATGCCGATGAAACCGATCATCCACGGGATCGACAAATCAAGGCCGCCGGTCAGGATCGCCGCGCCCTGCCCCAACGCCAGTATCACCAGGAACGAAGATAGCACCAGCAGCGAATTGAAGTAGCCAAGATTGCTCAGCGTGCCGCCATAGATGATCTGCGACACCACCAACACGATGACAAAGCCGATATACGCGGGCAGGACGGTGCGCAGTGCGTCGCGGTGACGGACGAGCCAAGAGACCGGGCCGGCGGGCTCCACGGCGGCAGGGGCCGGCAGCGTCGGCGTCGCCGCGCCCGCCGGGTGCGCGGAAGCCAGTGCTCCCTTCGCCCGCGCTGCCATCTTGGTGCGCGCCAGCCGCAAATAGAATGCAATCGGCGAGCGGCGGTTGAGCGACGCGGCAAGCACCGCCAGCAGTAGAATCGCGCCCTCCGCGACCGAGCTGTAATAGGCGGAGACATCAAGCACCAGCAGGACGTTGACAACGATCATCAGCGTATAGGAACCAACGATCGAGCCGATGCAGCCGCCGCGACCGCCGCCCAGCAGCGTGCCGCCCAGCACCACGGCGGCGAACACTTGCAGCAGCATCGGCCGCCCGACCAGCGGGTCGGCCGATCCGGTCTGCGCCGAGATGAATGCACCGGCCGCGCCATAGAAAACGCCAGCCAGCACGTAAGCCTGGAACTTCACCGCCCGGGTGCTGATGCCGGCAGCATGGGCTGCGTCCTCGTCGCTGCCCACGGCGTAAAGCGCGACGCCAAAACGGGTGTTCTTGACCATCCGCCAGATAAGGGCGGCGACCAGCAACACGATGACCGGTGCCGGCAGCACGTTCGGGATGACGCTGCCGCTGAAGAACGCGACGAAGCCCGGCGCGATCGTCCCGCCGGGCTTGTCCATGATCAGCAGCGTCACTCCCTGCACGATGAACATGGACGAGAGTGTGACCACGATCGACTGCATGCGCACGACGGCGACGAAGAAGCCGTTGAAGGCGCCGACCAATGCGCCGAGCGCCAGCGCGACGCCGAAGAAGGCCACCTGCGAGAGCCCCGAGGTTCCCATGGCGCTGGCCAGCACGACATTGATCAGGGACACCACTGCGCCGGTCGAAAGGTCGAAGCCGCCGGTCAGAATGACGGTGGTCTGGCCCATCGCAGCCAAGGCAAGGGCCGCGCCTCCGGCCGACATGAAGGCGAACTCGAAGTAGCTGAATCCGCTCGACGTGATCAGGTTGGAGGCCAGGAACAGCGCCAGGAACACAAGGCTGGCGATGATCAGCCCGCGATGACGGCGAAAGCCCGGTCGCCAGTTCACGCGGCGGCGTTCCGCAACGAGCGCGAGCGCGGTCATTCCGCCGCCTTTCGAGCGACCTCCGCCTCGCCCAAGGCGGCCCGCATGATCGTCTCTTCCTCGATGGCGCTGCCGGTCAGTTCCGCCACCATGCGGCCTTCGTACATCGCCAGCACGCGGTCGCACATGTTGACGATTTCCGGGATCTCGGTGGAGTAGAACAGGATCGCGCCGCCGGCATCGGCAAAGGCGCGCATCAGCAGATAGATCTGATGCTTGGTGCCGACATCGACCCCACGGGTCGGATCGAACAGCAGCAGGATCCGGCTGCCCGCCAGCAGCCATTTCGCGATCACCAGCTTCTGCTGGTTGCCGCCCGAGAACGCGCCGGCCGGCGTGTAGAGCGCACGCCGATCGACCTGAACCTGATCGAGCGCTCGGGCGACGGACGTCGTCTCCGCGGTGGTGTCGATCACGCCCAGTCGCGCGAAGCGGTGCGCCACCGGCAGCGATACGTTGAACCGCCCCGCCAAGTGTAGGAATAACCCCTCGGTCTTGCGATCCTCCGGGACCAGGCTGATGCCGATGCGTCGGCGAATGGCATCGCGCGGAGAAGCCAGCACCACTTCCCGTCCATCGATGAACAAGCTGCCGCCGACCAGGGGCACCATGCCGAAACAGGCAAGGAACAACTCCTGCTGTCCCATGCCTTGCAGTCCGGCTATGCCCAGGATCTCGCCCGAATGCAGGACGAAGCTGCCGCCGTGCAGCTTGCCGGCGGTGGTCAAACCGTCGGCGCGCAACACTTGCGTGCCGGTCGGGGGAAGCGCCGGACGGGCAGGGAAGGTGCTGGACAACGAGCGGCCGATGATCATGCGGATCACGTCATCGTCGCTGATCGCTGCCACTTCGGCGGTGCCGATGCTGCGGCCGTTACGCAGCACCGTCAGTCGGTCGCAGAAGCGGCGGACCTCGCGCAATCGGTGGGTAATGAACACGATCGTCACACCATTGCGCCGCAGAGCCGCGATCTGCATGGCCAGCCACTCGATATCGCGGCCCGAGAGGGTAGAGGTCGGCTCGTCCAGCAGCAGGATGCGCGGACGGCGAAACAAGGCACGGGCGATCTCGATCTTCTGCCGCGTGGCCAGTTCCAGATCCTGGATCTCGGCGCGCGGATCGATGTCGGAAAGCCCGAGCGCGGCGAGATGGGCGGCCACCAGTCGCTCGCCGCGGCGCTGATGCAATTGGCCAAGCAGGCCACGCGGCGCGTTCGGCAGCAGCATGTTGTCGACAACCGCCAGGTCGCGCACCAGGGTCAACTCCTGGAACGCTGTCTGCACACCGTGTCGTTGCGCATCCGCTGGACTGCGCAGGGCCACCCGAGCACCGAACAGCATGATCTCACCGCCATCGGGCGCGATGAGCCCGGACAGCAGCTTCACCATGGTCGATTTGCCGGCGCCGTTCTCGCCGAGCAGTGCATGCACCTCGCCCGGCAGCACGCTGAACGACGCTTCGCTCAGAGCAACCGTCGCGCCGAACGCCTTGGTAGCACGCCGCACGTCCAGTGCGGGCGGATCCGGCGTAGCCTGGCTGGTCGATGCGCGCGGGGGGACCGGCACGCCGTCCTCCCGCGCCGGCATGCTCACTGCTCGGGTTTGCCGTTCAGCGCGGCCTGCAGACCAATCTCGGGCGTCTCGGGGGAATAGATCGAAGCGAACCAGCCCGGATTGCTGATGATTGCCGGCTGGAACACGTTGCAGCCCTGCTGCATCTCCTGCCAGGTGCCTTCCTGGCATAGCTTGACGTTTTCATTCGTCACTACCGGCAACGGCAGCTTCGTCAATTTGGGAACCGTCTTGCCTTCGAGCAGGTCAACCGCGAGCTTCAGGGCCAGACCGCCGGAATAGGGCGGCGAGGCATAGGATATGCTGGCCTCGCCCATCGGGGTGTAGGTGCCACTCGCACCCTCGACGTTCTTGTCGCCGACCGGGAGCATCTGGATGCGATGGCCGTTGGCCCCCTCGCCGGCGCAGGGACGGAGGTCATGGTCCGCGATCCCCGCCTCGTGCTCCATCGAGGCGATCGTGTAGCAGCCCACCTGCACCCAGAAGCCGTTGATATCGGTCCAGGGATGCGTGGTCAGGATCTTGGTCAGCTCGGTCCGTGCAACAGCCTGGCTCCACATGCCGACGCCTTCCGCGATGATGTGGATACCCGGGTTCTTGGCGAAGACCTCCTTGGCGGCGGCGGTGCGCTGGGTATCGACCGAAGTGCCGGGAACCCCGGTAAGCACGACGATGTTGCCCTTGCCGCCCAGCTTTTTGACCAGCCATTCGGCGGTGACACGTCCCGCCTCCGGTTGGTCGATATGCACGTTATAGGCGCAGGGCTCGGTGATCTCGGCGTCGTAGGCGATGATCACGACATGCCGAGCGCACGCGTTCTTGACCACCTGATTGAGCGCGGTGGGCGAGATCGGATACACGACGATTGCCTGCGCGCCCTGCTGCACCATCGCGTTGATCTGCTGGATCTGGCGCTGCGCGTTCGGTCCGGCGACCTGTACTTCCAGGCTGACTTTGTCGCGGTAGTCCTTTGACGCCGCCATGGCTTTCACCATGTTCGCCGCCTCGGCCTGCCAGTCGTTGCCGATATAACTCATCGACAGGAAGATCTTGAATTTCTGCTGTGCCTGGGCCTGATGCGAAGTTGCGGCAAGCCCGAAGGCCATCATCGCGGCCAGGGCGGTGCTGGTCCATCTCATGGCGTTGCTCCCTCTTGCTCCGTGCGCCGCTCTCGGGCCGCGGTTGCCACTCCGTCGCCTTCGGGCAGCATTTTTCTCTCGACAGCAATTTGATCATAGATCATCGGTCATGACCGCTGCAAACAGGGCGTCTGGCCGGCACCGCGGGAGACAGAGTGGTGCAGCAGACGGTCCGCTCCGAACCCGCGCCACGGAACAAGAAGCTACCGCTGCGCCCGGTCGGCCGTGAGACCGTGCAGGACCGCGTCTATCGCCAGATAAAGGAGCTGATCCTGAAGGGCGAGATTGAGCCCGGTCACACGATCACCATCCAGCGCCTGTTCGAACGCCTTCCAGGTCAGCGCCATGCCGGTCCGCGAGGCGCTGCGCCGATGAATGGCCGAGCAGGCGCTGATGGTGGTCTCCGGACGCTCGGTCGGCATCCCGACGCTGACACATGCCAGCCTCGCCGATCTCCAACGGGTGCGGCGCGAAGTCGAAGGTCTCGCCGTCGCTTGGGCCGCGGCGCGTGTCACCGCAGTGGAGCTGCGCTGGCTGGCGGAGCTGGTCGATCGCATGCAGCTCGCCGCCGAGGCACGAGATGCGGGGCGCTACGTTCCGGCAAATCGCCAATTCCATTTCACCATTCACCGTGCCGCCGGTTCCGCCGCGCTGTTCAGCATCATCGAATCGCTGTGGCTGCAGATCGGGGCGCATTTCCACGTGCTGCGCGCGTCGGATAACTGGAACGCCGCCAACTCGGCGCATCGCGCCATGCTGAAAGCGCTAGTCCGACACGACGGCGCCGCGGCAGCCAGCGCGTTGCACCGCGGCATCGACGAAGCGGCAATGACGCTGAGGGCGTTGCTCGGCTGACACCTTGGTGCGCATGCCCGACTTGGCGCGGTTCTTCTGCCGCTCGGTCTCATCGACCACGCCGCGACGCCGATAGCGTCGGTTGGCAACGAGCATCGAACCCGCCAGGGCCGTTACTGCTTCGGCAAGACCTCGATGCAGACCTTTTATCGATACGATCCAGTTCGCTCACGACAAATAGATCGGAGGACACGCAACACCCAGTCGCAACATGATCAGCACTGCCAGGCACCCGTGCGTCAGATCGAATGGCGACTTGTACAGTTCACCACCTCGAGATCTTTCCCTACCTCGTGTGCTGGTGGGGGAAGATCGCCGCCGACGCACCCGAAGCATCAGGTCAATCATGCTGCAAATCGCCTTCCCGATCTGAACTGATGCGCATCAGCGACGCTGGCAATCATCGGCGAGATGACCGCGAGCAAAGTTCGCCGGTCCTGCAGAACGCACCCAAGATCGCGATAACCCGCCCCAACCACCCCGCTTTCCCCCCAGGAAATCTTGTGTTCAAACGCCACCGTCCCTCCCAGGGCCAAAATGATGTCTTCCAAAGAGATCCTGCTCGTGAAATCAGGCGGCGAAGCCTCGCTTCCCGAATGGCGCTCCACCTTCGCCGCACTGTGCCCCGACCTCGACATCTGCTGGTGGGATGATCCAACCATCGATCCGAACGACGTCGCCTACGTTCTCGTCTGGCAGCCGCAGCCCGGGCGCATCGCGACCTTCCCCAACCTGCAGATCATTTTCAGCAGTGCCGCCGGGGTGGATCACATCCTCGCCGACCCGAATCTGCCGCATCATCTCCCCATTGTCCGCAACGCCAGCACGGAGACTTTGCAATCGGTCGGTGAATATGTCTGCCTCGGCGTGCTCGCCCTGCAGCGCGATCTCAAGCGCGCCCTGAATGCGCAGCGCGATCATCGTTGGGACGAATTTCAGGGCACCCGCACGGCGCTGCAAACCCGTGTCGGAGTGATGGGCCTGGGCAATATTGGCCAGCTCGCGCTGCGCATGCTGCGCGACCTCGGCTATTCGCTTGCCGGCTGGTCGCTAAGCGCGAAATCCCTTCCAAACGCAGCCTGTTATGCCGGTCTGGAGGAGCTGGACGATTTCCTGCGAAACATCGACATCCTTGTTGGCCTGCTGCCGGAAACTCTGCTTACCCGCGGTCTTCTCTCCGCTTCCCGTTTCGCGATGCTGCCGAAGAACGCCGGTCTTGTCAGCGCCGGCCGAGGGTCCCTGATCGTCATGCCCGATCTCATCGCCGCGCTTGATTCCGGCCATCTCTCCGGCGCGGTGCTCGACGTGTTCGAGAATGAGCCGCTGGCTCCCTCCGATCCTGTCTGGGATCACCCGCGCATCATCGTCACCGGCCACATCGCCGGCTTCGCGTCCCGCTATGACCGTGCGAAGTATGTCGCCGACGCCATCAAAGCCTGGCGTCACGGCGAACCGCTACCCAACCTCTACCAACCATCCCGCGGCTATTGAGCGGGACGGGGGGGCGCCTCCAGCCGTGTTCGCCAATCCGAAGGCAGCGCGCCGATCCCATCCAGCCAGTCCGTCCGCAGCTCCGGCACCGACTCCAGCAGCACCTTCATGTACGGATGCCACGGTGGCGTATCCAGCGTCGCCCGTGGCCGCGCCTCCACGCACACCCCATTGTACAGCACCATCACCTGGTCGCAGATCGCCCGTACCGTCGAAAGGTCGTGGCTGATGAACATCATTGCCACCCCCAGCTCCCGCCGTAGATCCGCCAGCAGCTCCAGCACCGCCGCCGCCACTACCGTATCGAGCGCGGACGTCACCTCGTCGCACAGTATCAAACTCGGATCTGCCGCCAGCGCTCGCGCCAGGTTGACGCGCTGCTTCTGCCCACCCGACAGCTCGTCCGGATAACGTGTCGCCAGTTGCGGCGACAGCCGCACCATGTCCAGCAGCTGCTGGACCCGCCGCGTTGCCGCATGGCCGCGCAGCCCGTGGTAGAACCGCAGCGGCCGCGCCAGAATAGCCCCCACTGTGCGCGCCGGGTTTAGTGCCACATCCGCCATCTGGAACACGATCTGGATCGCGCGCAGCTCCTCGCGCGAGCGCTCCGATACGCGTGGCCGCAATTCCCTCCCATTCAGCCGCATCGTCCCGCGTGCGGCCGGCAGCAGCCCAGCCAGCACCCGCGCCAACGTGCTCTTGCCGCTACCCGACTCCCCGATCACCCCCAGCACCGAGCCCTGCGAAATCGAGAACGAGATATCCTTCAGCGCCAGCACCCGCGGCAGACCCGACGCATTGTTCCCCCCATAGCCGGCGATCAATCCGCCTACCTGCAACAACGGCGCCCTGGTCTCGTCCACTGCCGCCGGCACCGACGCCGCCTTCGCGGATGGGGACACCGCCGCCAGCAGGCTGCGTGTATATGGATGCTCCGCCGCTGTCAGGATGCGCTGGATCGGCGCCGTCTCCTGCACTACGCCGCCGCGCAGCACCACCACCCGATCCGCGAGCTGTGCCACCACCGCCAAGTCGTGCGACACATAAACAGCCGTCGTCTTCAACTGCCGCACCACGTTGCGGAACGCGCGCAGCACCTCGATCTGCGTTGTCACGTCCAGCGCCGTCGTCGGCTCGTCCAGGATGACCAGTTCCGGCCCGGTGATCAGCGCCATCGCCGCCATCAGCCGCTGCAACTGTCCGCCCGACACCTGGTGCGGAAACCGCTCGCCGATATGGTCCGGATCGGGAAGCGCCAGCCCGGCAAACAACGCCCGCGCCTTCGCCTCTGCCTCCGTCCACGACATAATGCCATGGATCGCCGCCGGCTCCGTAACCTGCGTGATGATCCGCTGCGCCGGATTGAACGAGGCCGCCGCGCTCTGCGCCACGTAGCTCACACGCCGGCCGCGCAGCCCCGCCAGTTTGCCGTGCGACAACGACAGCACATCCGTCTCGCCCAGCCGCACCCGCCCGCTTGTGATCGCGCAGCCCGGCCGCGCATACCCCATCAGCGACAGCGCCGCCGTCGTCTTGCCCGATCCGGACTCGCCGATCAGCGCTAGCACCTCACCGCGCACGACCGAGAAACTTACCTCGGTTAGTATCTTCACCGGCGCGGCATCCGCCTGCCGCCCGACGACGCACAGCCGGTCCACCTCCACATGTGCCGCGCCGTTACCCGGCACGGCGCGCCATCCCGCGGTTCGGCAGGCTGTCGATCAGCAGATTAACCGAAACCGTCAAGATTGCGATTGCGATTGCTGGCATAATCACTGCCGGAGCGCCTTGGCTCAAGCCGTCGAGATTCTCCCGCACCAGCCCGCCCCAGTCGGAATAGGGCGGCTGAATGCCCAGCCCCAAGAAGCTCAGGCTGCTTAGCAACAACACGATGAACACGAAGCGCAGCCCAAAATCCGTCAGGATCGGCGCCACCATGTTCGGCAGAATCTCCTCCAGCACCACCGTCAGGTTGCGCTCCCCGCGCGCCCGCGCGGCGGTGACGAAATCGGTTGCATTGATTCCCACTGCCACCGATCGCACAATCCGGAAGCACCCCGGCGTATAGATCACCGCCGCTGTCACGATCAGCACCGGCACCGAGGAGCCAAGCCCGGCAATCACCACGAGGCAGAAAATAAGACTGGGGAAGGAGATCAGCGTGTCCATCGCCCGGCTCAGCACCTGGTCCGCTGCGCCGCCCCAGGACGCCGCCAGCATCCCCAGCAGCGTCCCTGCGCCCGACGCGATCAACGTCGCCGGCAGCGCCACGCCGATCGTATAGCGCGCGCCCGACAACACGCGGCTTAGCATGTCGCGCCCCAGATAGTCGGTGCCCAGGGGATGCGCCCATGTCATCGGCCCGAATCCCGTCTGGCTGACAATGCTGCCCGCCGGATAGGGCGCAATCCAGGGACCGCAAACCGCCGCAACCAAGCACAGCACCACCACTGCCGCCGCGATCCGTCCCAGCAAAGACATCCGCGGCCGCCGCCGTGGCACGATCTCGATTGCAGTCTCGGCGGCGCCGCTCATCGGTACCTCAGCCGCGGGTTGGACAGTATTGAGGCGATGTCCGCGATCAGCACCAGTAACAGATACCCGGTACAGAAAATCATCGCGCACGCCTGCACCAGCGGCACATCGCGCGTGCTGACCGCATCCACCATCAGCTTCGCCAGCCCCGGATAGTTGAACACCGTTTCCACGATCACGATGCCGCCCAGCAGGAAGGACAGGCTCAGCGCGATCGCGTTGGCGATCGGCCCGATCGCGTTCGGCAGGGCGTGCCGCAGCACTAGCCGCACCGGTCGCACACCCTTCAACAGCGCCATCTCTACATAGGATGAGCCCAGCGTGTTGATCAACGCCGCCCGCGTCATGCGCGCCATCTGCGGAAAAATCGCGATCGACAGCGTGCCGACCGGCAGCGCGAAGGACCGGAACAGCGCCTGCAGTGAGTCGGTATTCGCCGCGTAGGACAAGGCCGGCAACCAGTGCAGCCGAACCGCGAAGATCAGCACTGCCGCGGTGGCGAAGAGAAACTCCGGCACGGATACCGCAGCCACCGTCAACACGTTCACAACTCGGTCGTACGTGCTGCCACGCCACACCGCCGCCGTGATCCCCACAGTCAGCGCCGCCGGCACCACCACGATCGTCGTCAGTAGCGCCAGCAGCAATGAGTTTGCAAGGCGTCCGCTGATCAGGCTGGCGATTGACATCCCGTTCACTAGAGACGTGCCGGGATTGCCACTCAGCAGCCCGAACAGCCAGTGCAGATAGCGCAGCCACCCAGGCTCGTTCAGGTGCATGCTCGCACGCAGCGCCTCGACCGTCGCCGGGGTCGCCGATTGACCAAGAATCATTTGCGCAACGTCACCGGGCAGCAGTTCCGTCCCGATGAAAACGATGATGGAAACGGCCAGCAACAGCAGCAAGCTGACGCCGATCCGGCGAAGCACCAAGCTCAGCAGGAACAGGTCGCCGGCGTTTCGCCGGGGACCTGTTTCGTCTCCCGTGCTTCCGTCAGCTATTGAGCCAGACATACTGGGCGAAGTTGTAACCCATCATGCCGGCCGTTGGAACCGGCCTCAGCCCCTTCACCTTGGAGGTGTGGGCGTCGATGCTGCTGATGAAAACCGGAATGCCGACGCCCCCCTCGTCGCGCACCAGCCGCTGCATATCGCTGTAGATCGCCTTACGCTTGGTGAAATCCGTCTCCGCCCGCGCATCCAGCAGCAGCTTGTCGAACTTTTCGTTCTTCCAGTGGCTTTCGTTCCATGGCGCGCTGGACTGGAAGAACAGGGAAAACAGGATGTCCGGATTCGGCCGCGGATTGATGTTGCCGTAGGTGAACGGCGCCTTCAGCCAGAAATTGGACCAGAACCCGTCCGCCGGTACCCGCCGGACCTGCAGGTTGAAACCGATCCCGCGCGCCGCATTCTGCAGGATCACCGCCATGTCCACCGAGCCCGTTGCCGCCGGAGAACTCACCAGCTCCACGCTCTTGTCCAACATCCCCGCCTTCTGCAGCAGCGACTTCGCTTTATCGGGATCGAATTCTCGAACCGGGATGGAGTTGTCGTAATACGGGCTGCTCGGCGCGATCGGGTGGTCATTGCCGATCGACCCGTACCCCAGCAGCACGCTGTTCAGGATTTGCTGCCGATTCTGCAGATATTTCATCGCCATCACGAAATCTGGATTGCCGATCTGCGGCGCGTCCAGATGCATGATCATGTCGGTGTAGTCGCCACTTTTGGTCTCGAAGATCTCGAAACCGCTGGCCGCCTTCACCTGCGCGGTGGACCGCGCGTCGATCCCCGCTGCCACATCCAGGTCACCCGACAGCAGTGCATTTACTCGCGCCGCATTGTCGGTGATGCCGGTAAATACGATCTGGTCGATGTAGGGCCGCCCCTCACGGAAATAATGCGGATTGCGCACGCCCACTGAACGGATGCCGGGCGAGAACTGCTTGCAGATGAATGGACCGGTGCCGTTGCCCTTGCTGAAATCGGTCGTGCCGTTCTTCGCGATCACGAACTGATACACCGCGAAGATCGTCGGCAGCTCGGAATTCGGGGAACTCAGCGTGATCTGCACCTCATCCGGCGCGGTCGCCTTGATCTCCTCCATCTGAGAGGCCAGCGGTCGCACCACCGAGCCCGTCTTCGGGTCCTTATGCCGGTTCAGCGTGTACACCACGTCGTCTGCCGTGAACGGCGATCCGTCATGGAACGTCACGCCTTTGCGCAGCTTGATTGTCCAGACCTTGGCGTCCTTGGTTTCCAGCGAGGTCGCCAAATCGGGCTGCGCATTCAGATGTTCGTCGAACACCGTAAGCCCGTTATAGAACATGAACAGCCGGCCATAGTCGGTATCGTTATTCGCCCGCGCGGGATCGAGCGTATCGGCGGTCGAGGAATCCGGCCCCGCCACCCGCATCGTCCCCCCGCGTTTCGGCTGCGCTTCCTGCGCGTGCGCCCGCGGCAACAACAGGCCGCTGCCACTCAGCCCCAAGCCAGCCGCGCCACCCAGCAGCAGCGCCTCACGTCGAGACAGATGGTTTCTCATGCTATATCGCTCTCCCATTCCCTGAGCCTTCCCGCGACCCGTCAGCCGGATCTCTCTTTAACTAGTCACGTATGCACCATATCAAGATATTATGCCCGGGCCTGGGCCGGGCACCCACGGCGCCGTTCCTCACTCGCTCTTCATCACCAGCCCGCCCGTCTCCGCGAAATCCGCCAGCTGCGCCAGGGTCGCGAAATGATAGTCCGGTGTTGTCTTCTGCGGCACTTCCGGCGTCCCACCAGAGCCTTTCTTCCCTTGCCGCCGCTCGATCCAGCACACCGTGTAGCCCAGGCTGCGCGCCACTCCGATGTCGTGATACTGGCTCTGCGCCACGTGCAGTATGTCGTGCAGCCCGTGCCCGTCCCGGCTCAGCCGTCCGCGCGCGAACGCGAAGAAGCATGGGTTCGGCTTCTCGCACAGCGCATCGTCAGACGTGACGCTGTCGTCGAACGGATTGCGCAGCGTCGCCGCCATGTACTGGTACGCCCAGCGCTGCGTGTTGGTCATCACCACCAGCTTGTAGCGCTTCTTCAGTCGCGCCAGCGCCGCCGCCGAATCAGGAAATCCAGACCAGGTCTTGATCGAATCCCGGAACCCCTCGGCCCACCCGTTCGTTTGCGGCCAGCCGAACTTGCCGGCGAGTTGCGCATAGGCCCTGACCAGATTGTCTGGATAACGGACCTTCGGGTCCTTCGAGCGCGTCTCGGTATAAGCTTTCAGGATCGTATCATCGTCGAGGGACCCGCTCGCGGGCACATTCTCCCGCAGATACCTCAGCATCCCGCCCTCGAAATCGATCAGGGTACCAACCATATCGAAGGTCAGGACCTTCGGTTCCCTTTTCTCCATCGAACGTCCCTCTCCAGGCTTGAGCCGATCCTTAATCCTGGCGCCGACATCGGGCGATTGAATTGGTGCAATTCAAGCGAACCCTGTGCCGTTTCCCTCCCCCTTGCAGCACATCATGCTGCGGCCTCAGCCTATCCTGCAACCGTTGGAAGCCGCTCAAAGGGAACTTTTCATGCCCGCCCTTCGCCCCAGGTTCATCACGTTCGACTGCTACGGAACCCTGACGTGGTTCCGCATCAGCGACATGGCGCGGGAGATGTTCGCCGCGCGCCTGCCGAGCGACCGCATCGATCAGTTCGTCGCCGATTTCACCGCCTACCGGTTCGATGAAGTGCTCGGCGCCTGGCAACCCTATGTGGACGTTATCAAGAACGCGCTCGAACGGACCTGCCGTCGTCACCGCATCGCGTTCGTCGAAGCGGAAGGGCAGCGTATCTACGACGCCATCCCCACCTGGGGCCCACACCCAGACGTGCCGGCGCCGCTTCGCCGCATCGCGGAGCATATTCCGCTGGTCATCCTCTCCAACGCCTCCAACGACCAGATCCAGCACAATGTGGACAAGCTCGGCGCGCCGTTCCATGCCGTCTTCACCGCCGAACAGGCTCAGTCCTACAAGCCCCGCATGCGCGGCTTCGAATTTATGCTCGATTCCCTCGGCGCCCGGCCAGAGGATGTGCTCCACGTTTCCGCCAGCCTGCGCTATGACCTTATGACCGCGTGCGCCCTCGGCATCCGCGACAAGGCATACATCAACCGCAGCTACGAACCCTCCGTCCCGTACTACGACTATCACGAGATGCGCGATCTGAACGGCCTGCCCGCCCTCGTCGGCCTCTGACCCGGCTCGCAACGGATGAAACAGGTTTCCTACTGGCACGACACTGCGCCCGCCTTCACCGGCGCCGAGCAGGGATCCCTGCCGGCGCAGGCCGACGCGGTCGTCATCGGCGGCGGCTTCACCGGCCTCTCCGCCGCCCTCGCCCTCGCCCGCCGCGGCGCCAGCGTTGTCGTGCTGGAAGCCGACCGCGTCATCAGCGGCGCCTCCGGGCGCAACGGCGGCCATGTCAACAACGGCACCTCCATCGATTTCGGCAGCCTCGCCCAGCGCCTCGGCCTCGACCAGGCCCGCTCCATCTATAGCGCCTACGATGCAGCCGTGGATACTGTGGAACGAATCGTGCGAGAGGAGCAGATCACCTGCGCCTTCCGCCGCGGCGGCAAGATCAAGCTCGCCGCCAAGCCGCAGCATTACGAGAAGATCGCCCGCGGCTTCGAGATCCTGCACCGGGAAGCCGATCCGGACACCGATCTGGTTCCACCGGAAAACATAAGGCAGGAGGTTGGCTCCGACCGTTTTTACGGCGGCCTGCTCTATAAAAAGAGCGCGCAAATGCACATGGGCCAGTTCGGTGCCGGCCTCGCCACCGCCGCCAAACGCCACGGCGCCGGGATCTATGAAAACGCGGCGGTCACCGGGCTCAAGCGCCTGTCCGGCGCACGCCACCTTGTCACGACCGCCCGGGGCGCCGTCACTGCCAACCAGGTGCTGATTGCCACCGGTCCCAGCAGGCGTGGCCCGTTCTTCTATTTCCGCCGCCGCGTCATCCCGATCGGCAGCTTCATTATCGCAACCGAGCCGCTTGCCGCCGCTCAGCTCGACTCCATCATGCCGACCCGGCGCACCGCCACAACGACGCTGAATATCGGAAACTATTTCCGCATCGCTCCGGACAACCGCCTGATTTTCGGCGGTCGTGCCCGCTTCGCCCTCTCAAGTCCGACCTCAGACCTAAGATCGGGTCAAATCCTCGAAGCCACGCTGCGCGAAACGTTCCCACAGATCGGCAATATCTGCATCGACTATTGCTGGGGCGGCATCATCGATCTCACCGTCGACCGCCTCCCGCGTGCAGGCGAGCATAAGGGCCTCTTCTACGCCATGGGCTTCAGCGGCCATGGCGCCCAGATGTCCGTCCACATGGGCCAGCAGATGGCCGCCGTCATGGCCGGCGACGCCGCCGCCAACCCGCTCCGCAACCTCAGCTGGCCCGCCATCTTCGGCCATTTCGGGCCGCCCTGGTTCATGCCCTTCGTCGGCGCCTACTACCGCTACAAGGACAAGGTTAGCTAGTTCCATATCCTCCGTAACAAACTGCGCCCGGTTCCCCCGGGGCGCAGTCCGTATTGCCTACGCTGCGCAAGCACTCTCCAGCGCCGCTCCCAAAATCTCCAGCGCCTCGTTCACCTGCGCCCGCGTCGTCACCAGCGGTGCCAGGAACCGGATTACGTTCCGCCGCACGCCGCATTTGATCACCAGCAGCCCTCCGGCGCGCGCCTCGTCGATGATCCGCTGCGTCAGCGCCGCGTCCGCTTCGCCGTCCGCGCCGACCAACTCGATCGCCAGCATCGGCCCGACGCCGCGCACCTCGCCGATCACCGCGGGAAAGCGCTGCTGCAACCGCTGCAGCCCGGCTTGTAGCGCCGTGCCCATCGCTCGCCCCTGCTCCAACAATCCGTCCTGTTCGAACGCGTCCAGCACCCCCAGCGCCGCCGCGCACGCCAATGCATTGCCACCATAGGTGCCGCCCAGACCGCCCGGCAGCGGCGCATCCATCATCTCTGCCCGGCCGATCACCGCCGACAGCGGCAACCCGCCCGCCAGACTCTTCGCAACCGTAACCAGATCCGGTCCGATGCCCGCCTGCTGGAATCCGAACATTGTCCCCGTACGCCCAAACCCGGTCTGGATTTCGTCCAGGATCAGCACGATACCGTGCCGTTGCGTGATCTCCCTCAGTGCACGCAAGAATGTGGCCGGCGCCGGCAGGAACCCGCCATCGCCTTGCACTGGCTCGATCAGAATCGCAGCCACGCGGTCCGGAGTCACCTCCGTCGCGAATAGCTCCTCCAATTCGCGCAGCGCATCCTCCACCGAGATGTCGCGATACGGATACGGATAGGGTACATGGAACACCGAAGGCGCGAACGGCCCGAAATTCTGCTGATACGGCACGGCCATCCCGGTCAGCGTCATCCCCAGCAGCGTGCGGCCATGGAACCCACCGCGGAACGCCACCACCGCCGGCCGGTTGGTGTGCGCACGCGCGATTTTCACCGCATTCTCGACCGCCTCGGCACCGGTGGTCAGGAGGATGCTCTTGAAATCATCGCCCACCAGCTCGTTGAGACGCGCGGCCAGCGTCAGATAGGGCGGATACGCCGCCACCTGGAACGCCGCATGGCTGATCCGGCCAAGCTGCGCCTGCACCGCCTCCACCACGCGTGGATGGTTGTGGCCCACATTCATCACGCCGATGCCGCCCACGAAATCCAGATATCGCTTCCCGTCGACGTCCCAGACCTCGACGCCCTGCGCCCGCTCCAGCACCAGGGGATGCGCCGTCAGCACGCCGCGCGAGACAGCCTCGTCGCGTTGCACCAGCAGTCCCGTGGTGCGATCTGCGATCTCCAGCATGAGCTATCCCTTCCTCGTGGACGCTCACCGCATACCGGCACCCGGACGAAGATGGCTGCCGTTATGCGCAACGCCGCTGGGCATTCCTGCCGACCGCCCCGCCACCCGCGGCGTTTCCTGCCGCCCGTTCAATCCTTCCGGCTGAAAAACCTCTCGAGCGGATAATGCTGCTTCGCGAAAATCGACTTGATCACAATATAACTGAAATACTTTTCGATCCCGATGCTCAGCTCCAGCAGCCGCTCGATGATCTCCTGATAATGCTGCACGTTCCTGGTCACGAACTTCAGCAGATAATCGTATCCCCCGCTCACCAGGTGGCACTCGATGATCTCATCCACCTTCCGCACCGCTGCCTCGAACCGCGCGAAGTCTGAGCTGCGATGGTCCGACAGCGTCACCTCGGTAAACACGATCTGCGTGTCGCCCAGCTTCTGCATGTGTATCTGCGCGCCGTAGCCCAGGATGTAGCCGGCCTTCTCCAGACGCTTCACCCGCACCAGGCAGGGGCTCGGCGACAGCCCCACTGCGTCCGCCAGCTCGACATTGGTTACGCGGCCATTCTTTTGCAGATGCGTCAGAATGCGCAGATCGATACGGTCCAGCTTCGGCGCATTGTCTACCATTCCAATCCCGAAGCATAGGCCACTCCGGGATGCAATACGGCGCTATCCGAACGCCTGGCTCGCCAGCGCGAAGCTGCGCAGCCGGTCCGTCTCCGCCCCCCGCACCATCCGCACCACCTCGCCCGCATCCGCCAGGCCCAAATCCCGCAGCCATGGCGCGAAGCCCGATTCCTCGGTGACGTCGATCCGTATGAACTGGCCCGGATTGGCCGCCAGGAAGTGGCCGATCAGCGCCTGCGCGCCCGCCGGATCGGGAGCCACCACCGGTCCAATCACCTGCCCGATCCCGAACCGCCGCAGGACGGCGAATCCCGTTGGTGTGCCGTCCTGGTCAAGCACCACTCCGGTCCCCGCATTCAGCAGGGCGCCGATCAACGGCCCCCGGTCCATACCCGTTGCCGCCTCGTCGAGCGCCGCCAACGTCGCCGGATCGCTGCGCCCGATCGGGCGGATCCGCTGCCCCGGCCGCAGCGGCATCAGCCTTGGCTGAAACGCCGCCCCCTGCTGCTGCCGGACCCGCCCGCACGCTCGGAACCCCAATCCTTCGTACAGCTGCACTGCAGCCTCAGTGGCGAACACCACAATCTGCCGTTCCGCCAGCGCGTCCAGCAGCCGCCCCAGCAGCAGCCGCCCCAGCCCCTTCCCCTGCTGCGCTCGGGCCACGCACACCAGCCCCAGCGCACCCGCCGTCTCTCCGAACGTCCAGCACAGCCCGGTGCCCACCAGCGAGCCATCCTGCCGCGCCGCCCAGCCACGCCCGAGCCCGAGCATGAACTCCCAGTCCTCGACCCGGTGCGGCCAGCCGAACGAGGCGGTGATTGCCTGCGCGTCCGCCAGATCGGCGCGCGTCAGCGGCCGTAGCCGCGCCCGCTCCTCGCTGCTCAGCATATCCGCGCCGCTCGTTACATCATCCCCGGACGGCCGAGATCGGTTCCATCCACCAGCCGGGCATGACGGAACGGCGTCGGATCAACGATCGGCCGATCCCCGGCGACCAGATCGGCGGCCAGCCGCCCGCCTGCCGGCCCGATGCCGAACCCGTGCCCGCTGAACCCGGCCGCCAGGAAGAAGCCGGGCAGCGCGGCGACCGGCGAGATCACCGGCACTCCGTCCGGTGTCGAGTTCAATCCAGCCGGCCCAGATCCGAGCCATGCGCAGCTCCGCCAGGACCGGATAAGCTGCCGCCAGGACCCGCAGCGCCGGCGCCACGATGCTCCGGTCGGCCGCGGGCGCGAATATGCGATGCCGCTCGAACACGGTCGGCGCATCGAACGACCATTTGCCTGCCGGCGCCTCCGGCCCATCGAAGAACGACCGCCCCGCCCGGAACTTCAGAGCCTTCCGCCGCTCCCGGAACATCGGCCAGAACTGCCGTGCGTAGCGGATACCCTGCGGTGTGATATCCAGCCGGCCACGATTCAGCGCCGCCACGATATACCCGCCATCCAGCCGCCGGGTCAGCGTGAAGTCCGGCGTCACCAGCCCGCCCGGCGTCACCTCCGGCCCCGGCGTCGTCGAAAACACCGTGGAGCGCACGCCGGCCTGCGGAAGATCGACCCCATGCCGGCGACAGAACATCGACGCCCACGCTCCTGCTGCGCACAGCACCGCGCCGGTCTCGATCCGTCCTGCCTCCGTCACCACGCCCGACACGCGCCCTGCCGTCGTGTCGATGCCGCGCACCGCGCAGTTCTGATGGATGCTCGCCCCCAGTGTGCGCGCTCCTTCCGCCAGACCCGGCGCCGCCAGACCCGGCTCCGCCCGCCCGTCACGGGAGGAGAACACGCCCCCGATCCAGTCCTGCTCATTGCCCGGCGTCATCTCCCGCGCTTGCGCCGCGGTCAGCATCCGGCTGCCGATTTGATAGGGCGCCGCCTTCGTCACCCAGTTCTCCCAGGTGGCAAGTTCCTTCGGATCCTTCGTCACGTACACGAGGCCCGTCCGCCGGAACCCCAGATCGCGGCCGGAATCGTGCCCCAGCGTTTCCCAAAGCGCGATGCCTTCCTTCATCAGCGGCAGCTCGCGCAAATCGCGATTCTGCTGCCGGCACCAGCCCCAATTCCGGCTCGACTGTTCCCCGGCGATCTGCCCCTTCTCGAGCAGCGCGACGGAGATGCCCTTCTTGGCCAGGAAATACGCCGCCGCCACACCGACGATGCCGCCGCCGATCACGACGGCATCGGCCTGCTTCGGCAGCGCCGGATCGCTGCGCACCGGCGCGATCAGCGGCCCTTCGCCGCCGTTGGTGGCAGCTCCCTCGACGCTGCGTTGGAGGGTGAGCGGGATTGCAGCATCGGACACGGACGGACTCTCGCTTTTGACGGTCACGAGCCAACTTTACCGGCCGTGCACAGAGCATTCTGTCAAATCAGCCGCGCGGCGGAGCATTATCTGCGCTGTCACCCCGCCCATCTGACGCAAGCTGCGGCCCGCGCCCTAAATCTGTGCGTCAACGCGGCTCGTGATCCAGATCACGTTCACCTGACGCGCGAACGGATTCGAAAGGCTGGCATCGTCCGCGCCGACGCTCAGGCGCACACGGCCTTCTCGGCGATGCGGCTGTGTCAGGTTGCCAGCGGTGATTTGCAAGAAGGCGTGAGTTGGTCGAGGCTCATGCTGTTTCGGGCACCCCGGTGACTAGCACCATGCCTGGAATGTTTTGGTGCGAGCGCGTTGATAACTGTTGGCAGCCATGACGGCGTGGTTCAGATAACCCGAACGCAAGCGGTAAGGCCCGACACCCTTGTCCGCCCGTCCCGGCTGCGGCTGATTTGGACCATGCTGCCGGGCTCCGCCAGGAGGAATGATGCGCCGGGACGGATGGCTGGAATTGATGCGAGGCGGCAACACCGCGAACAGTGCCATTGTCGGTGGCGAGGATGGCGCCGATCGAGCGGCGGCGGGGCTGGCCGGCGATTGCCTCGGCTGTAGGAAGGGTGACGACAAGGGAGGCGGGGTCTTCCTGGCATCGGACCGGGGGCGGGCGGTGCGTGGTTCGCGTGGTTGACGCGGCAACGGGGTACGGGCGGCAGCATGAAGCTGCTGTTGCGGACGGGCGGCGCGGTTGGCGAGCCTGATTTCCAGCGCCGCGGCGATGCGCAGGCCGATGCGGGTGAGGATCACCGCGATGTTTATGGTGCCGAAGCTGCGCGTGACGCTGTAGAGGGCTTCGGCGGAAGGGCGCCTCTCCGCTGCCGGGGCGGAGTGGGGATCAAACCCGGCCATGGCGGTTCGGTCCTGTCACCGTAGAGTCGATTGCAAGCACGCTTGGTCCAAGAGTTGCCGTACTGCGGCTTCGAACATTGCTGTGGTGAGCTTGCCGGTATTCGTGTTGAGGCGCGACACGTGAAAGCTGTCCGCGAGCAAAACGCCGCTTGGCAGGGAGTGGATCGCGCCGTGGGCGAAGCGGAGGCGGGCAGCGGGCAAGCCGTGCGCCCGCAGCACGGCTGTATGCGCCACGATGCCTAGCGCCAGGATCGCGCGCAAGTCCGGCATGGCTCGGATCTCGGCGGCCAGAAAGCGGTTGCAGGTGGCGATCTCGGCAGGGGTCGGCCGGTTGCCCGGCGGAACGCAGCGCACCGCGTTGGTTACCCGGCAGCGGTCGAGTTCCAGCCCGTCTCCTGGATCGGCTTGGTAGCGGCCGCGCGCGAGGCCGAGCCCCAGAAGTGTCTCATACAGCAGCACCCCGGCGAAGTCGCCGGTGAATGGACGGCCGGTTCGGTTGGCACCCTTCACACCTGGCGCGAGGCCGACAATCAGCAGCGGCGCGTGGAGCTGGCCGAAGCTCGGCACCGGGGCGTTGAACCACGCCGGATTCGCGGCCCGGTTGGCCGCTCGGTTGGCCAGGAGCCGCGGACAGAGCGGGCAGTCCGGCGGTGGCGTGTCGCTCACGCGACGTCGTTTTGCTCTTGGAACGGGTCGGCTGGGGTGTGGCGCACGGGAACGGGGCGGACGCGCGGCTCGGTCTGGCGGCGGGTGAATTCCGGCGCGATCTCCGCCAGTTCGAGGAACTGGTCGGCTTGGCGGCGCAGCTCGTCGGCGACCATGGGCGGGCTGGTGCGGATCGAGGACACCACCGAGACACGCACGCCTTTGCGCTGCACGGCCTCGACCAGGCGGCGAAAATCGGAATCGCCACTGAACAGGACGGCGTGATCGAGCCGGGGCGCGAGTTCGAGCATATCGACCGCGACCTCGATATCCATATTGCCTTTGATCCGACGCCGGCCGGCGGAATCGGTGAATTCCTTGGCAGGCTTGGTCACCAGCATATAGCCATTATAGGCCAGCCAATCGGTAAGCGGCTTGAGCGGGGAGTAGTCTTCGGTTTCCAGGACGGCCGAATAGTAATAGGCGCGGATCACATGAGCCTGCCTGCCGAAATACTCCAGGAGATTACGGTAATCGACATCAAAGCCGAGATTGCGGGAGGCGGAATAGAGATTTGCCCCATCGATAAAGAGGGCTACCCGTTCGGTGGGCAAGAAATGCATGGACTTGGTCCTTCGATGGTTCATTGTGACTTTTTGGTCGCAAGCTGCGCGAGCCGAACAAAGGCGTCCGTCCGGGGCGGCAGTTCCGCCGATGATTCCACCATCCGCAGTAAAAGTGAAACGCAACGGGCGGGACGGGGGTGATGATCCTCGTCGCGATTGGGGCGAATCTTCCCGGTCCGGACGGCTCACCCCCCTTGGAAACCTGCCGGGCGGCCGCGGTGGCGCTGGATGCGCTGCCCGGGCTGCAGTTGCGCGGCCTGTCGCTATGGTATCGGACGGCACCTGTGCCGGCTTCCGATCAACCCGACTACATCAATGGCGTGGCGCATCTGGAGGGGGCGGCTGAACCGGCCTCCCTGCTGGCAGCCCTGGGGACGATAGAGTCGCGGGCGGGGCGTCGGCGAGGAGCCCCGAATGCCGCACGCAGTCTGGATCTGGACATCATCGCGATGGGGGGATTGGTTCGGCCCGGTCCGGACCCGATCCTGCCGCATCCACGCGCGCATGAGAGGGCGTTCGTTCTGCTGCCGCTGCGGGATGTGGCTCCTTACTGGGTACATCCCGTGTTCGGCCGCACCGTCGGGGAGCTGATCGCGGCGCTGCCGCCCGGAGGGGTGGGAGTGCTGTGAGGGGGGCGGGGGGCCCTCAACCGCCACACTGCGCGTGGCGACCTCTCCCGCGGGGCGGGAGAGGTGACCGTCGGAGGCATCGTTCCTTGCATAAGCGGCTGCACGCGCCTAGATCGAGAGTTTCCCGCGAAGTGCAGGCTGGAGAGTGAGCGCATGGCGCGCGTGACCGTTGAAGATTGTGTGCAGAAAGTGCCGAACCGGTTCGAGCTGGTGCTGTTCGCAGCGCAGCGCGCCCGGGGGCTGAGCCGTGGCGAAGAGCTGACGGTGGACCGCGACAACGACAAGAATCCGGTTGTCGCGTTGCGCGAGATCGCCGAGGAGACTGTGGAGCTGCAAAGGCTCGAACAGGATCTCGTGCGGTCGCTCTCGCGGACGCCCGAGCCCGAGCCCGCGGACGAGGAGGTGCTCGACCTCATTCCGACCGACCAGAACATCTTCGGCCTGCAAGACGTCACCGCCGAGGAAGAGGCTGCGAACCTGCCGGCGGAGAATGAGGAGATATCGCCGGAGGATCTCGAGGCGGCGATCGAGGCGGAGCTCGCCGGCCGACGTCGGTAACCAGCAAAGCGGCCGGCGAGGTTGCCCGGGTGAGACAGGGCGCCTCGGGACCGCCGCTTCCGGCGCCGCTGTTTGCGCCCTCTGATGTGCCTTTCCAGACCCATGCGCCGGAAGGTGTCACGCAGGGCGTGGCCAGCCCGCCGGAGATCGAGCTGATGCTTGCGGCGAAGGTGCATGCTTATGACCCGAAGGCCGAGACCGGATTGATCGACGCTGCCTACACGGTGGCGAAGCAGGCGCACGGGTCGCAAACGCGGGACAACGGCGACCCCTACATCACGCACCCGCTGGCGGTGGCCGATATTCTCGCCGGGTACCATCTGGACACGGCGAGTATCGCGACCGGCCTGTTGCATGATGTGGTCGAAGATACGCCGGTGAAGTTGCCGGAGATCGAGACCAGGTTCGGGCGCGAGATCGCCGGTCTGGTGGACGGCGTCACCAAGCTCACCCGGCTCGAACTGCAGTCCGACCGCACCAAGCAGGCGGAGAATTTCCGCAAGCTGGTACTGGCCATGAGCCGGGACATCCGCGTCCTGCTGGTGAAGCTCGCGGACCGGCTGCACAACATGCGCACGCTGCATTTCGTGCGCGAGCCCGAGCGGCGGCAGCGGATTGCGCGCGAGACGATGGATATCTATGCGCCGCTGGCCGAGCGCATCGGCATGGATGCTGTGAAGTCCGAGTTGCAGACGCTGTCCTTTGCCCAGCTCGAGCCCGAGGCGTACGCGACCATCCAGGCACGGCTGAATTTTCTGCGCGGGCAAGGCGCCGACGTTATCGAGGAGGTGCGCCATGAGCTACGGCGTGTCTGCGAGGAAGCCGGGGTCGAGGTGCAGGAAGTGACGGGGCGAGAGAAGTCCCCGTTCTCCATTTGGGAGAAGATGCATCAGAGGAATGTCGCGTTCGAGCAGCTTTCGGACATCATGGCGTTTCGCATCGTGGTGCCGACAAAGGAGGCCTGCTACGCCGCGCTGGGTGCGGTTCATTCCGCCTATCCGGTGATCGCCGGACGCTTCAAGGACTACATTTCGACGCCGAAGTCGAATGGTTATCAAAGTTTGCATACCGGGGTCACGTTACGTGAGCCGCGCAACCAGAAGATCGAGGTGCAGATCCGGACGCGAGAGATGCATGAGATTGCCGAAGCCGGCGTGGCGGCGCACTGGCTGTATAAGCTACCTGATATCACGTCGGTGCAGGAGGTGCATCAGTTCCGCTGGGTGCAGGACCTGCTGGAGATATTGGAGAATTCGGCCGCCCCCGAGGAGTTTCTGGAGAACACCAAGCTCGAGCTTTATGGCGACCAGGTCTTCTGCTTCACCCCGAAAGGCCAGTTGATAGAGCTGCCGCGCGGCGCCACGCCGGTAGATTTTGCGTATGCCGTGCACAGCCAGGTCGGCGACACCTGTGTCGGCGCGAAGGTGAACGGGCGGCTGATGCCGCTGCGCTACCAGCTCCAGAACGGCGATCAGGTGGAGATCATGACCTCCCGCGGCGGCACGCCGTCGCCGCAATGGGAGCGGTTCGTTGTCACCGGCAAGGCGCGAGCGCGCATCCGCCGCTTCATGCACCAGCAGCAGCGGCAGGAGCATCTGGACGCGGGTCGGGCGGAACTGGCAAAGGCGTTCCGACAGGCGGGTGTGGACGGGTCGGAAAAGGCGCTGGAACCGGCCTTGAAGACGCTGAAGGCGGCGTCGCCCGATGAGCTGTACATCGCGGTAGGGAACGGCAATATCGGGCCGCGCGATGTGGTGCACGCCGCTTATCCCGAACTGCGCCAGACGCCCCGCGCGCCGCGGATGGTGCCGACCATGCCGCCGCGTGCCGCCGCGCGAACCGGGCGCTTCGAGACCGACATGCCGATCACCGGGCTGGTACCGGGGATGGCCTATCATTTCGCCGGCTGCTGCCATCCGGTGCCGGGGGACGAGATCGTTGGTATCGTTGCGACAGGGAAGGGAGTCACGATCCACGCGCGCGACTGCCAGACGCTGGAAGGGTTTGCTGCCACCCCCGAGCGCTTCATCGATGTCGGATGGAACGAGGAAGTGCTGGGCAAGGGAGCGACGCATGTCGCGCGGATCAGCGTGATCGCGGAGAACGAGCCCTCGGCGCTGGCGGACGTGACCAATGCGCTGGCCAAGCATGAGGGCGCCATTGCCAACCTGAAGATCGCCAACCGCCAGCAGGACTTCATCGAGATCCTGCTGGATGTGGAGGTGCGCGACACCTTGCATCTGTCGAAGGTGATTGCCGGGCTGCGCGGCGTGCGGCGCGTCAAGAGTGTCGAGCGGGCGAAGGGCTGAGGGTTGATTCTGGGGCTTGGTTCCGATCTTTGCGATATCCGCCGGATCGAGGCCGCCATTGCCCGCCATGGCGATCGGTTCCTGGAGCGCGTCTTTACCCCGATCGAACGCGACAAGGCGGCGCGGCGGACGGAGAAGATCCGGGCCGCTACCTTCGCCAAGCGATTCGCCGCGAAGGAGGCAGCGGCGAAGGCCCTGGGCACGGGGTTTCGCCGCGGCGTGTTCTTCTCCGATCTGGGCGTGGTGAACCTGCCCTCGGGTCAGCCGACGCTGCAGATGAGCGGCGGGGCAGCGGCGCGGCTCGCGGCGATAACGCCGCCGGACATGCGGGCGTCGGTGGCGCTGACGATGACGGACGAATACCCGTATGCCTTTGCGCAAGTGATCATCTGGGCGGTGCCGGACGGGCGATGGTGATTTGCTTGACTCGGCCGAGGTGCCTGGGCTTGATCCGCCGCACGCTGAACCGGACAGTTTTTCCCAGATGGCAGTGAGCAAGGCCAAACGCAAATCGAGCGGACTGCTCGATAACGTCAAGACGATCGTCTATGCTGGGCTGATCGCTGTCGCCATCCGCACGGTGCTGTTCGAGCCGTTCAACATCCCCTCGGGCAGCATGATCCCGACATTGCTCGTGGGAGATTACCTTTTCGTGGCTAAGTTCAGCTACGGGTTCTCGCAGTATTCAATGCCATTTTCGGCTTGGTGGCCGGCCTTTCCAGGCGGGCGCATCTTCAGCAGCGTGCCGCACCGGGGCGACGTGGTGGTTTTCCGCTATCCGCCCGATCCGTCGGAAGATTACATCAAGCGCGTGATCGGTTTACCGAATGACCACATACAGTTGCGCGATGGGCAACTTTATATCAACGGTCAGGAGGTGTCGCGCCAGCCTGCCGGCGACTATGTCACCGACGAGGACGGTATCCATATGGTGTTGCGGCGCTACCAGGAGGACCTGCCGGGGGGCGTCAAGCATTACATCCTGAAGGCGACCGATCAGGGTGAGATGAACAACACCGGGGAGTTCGTTGTACCGCCGAACGAGCTGCTTGTGCTGGGCGACAATCGGGATAACAGCGCCGATAGCCGCTTCTGGGGCTATGTGCCGATGGCGAATCTCGTCGGCAGGGCCGAGGTGATCTTCTTCTCGATCGATGCGGAATACCCGTGGTGGGAGTTCTGGGAATGGCCGTTCGAAATCCGCTGGGGACGGATCGGGATGGGCATTCATTGATACCCGCGACCCTTTTTATTGACCGCTCCGGCCGAGGCGGGCCGCTGGTATGAGCGTTCGCCGCGGACGGTGAGCACATCGATTGAAACCATCCTCGGCCATGAATTCTTCCGCCCTGAGCTGCTGCGCGAAGCTCTGACCCATCGCTCGGCTGTGCGGCGCGGCCATAGGACCGTCTCCAACGAACGGCTGGAGTTCATGGGTGACCGCGTGCTGGGCCTGTTGATGGCCGAATGGCTGGTGGAACGGTTTCCGGCCGAGCAGGAGGGCGAGCTTGGCCGCCGCCTGGCGCACCTCGTGTCGCAGCCGGTTCTGGCCGGTGTGGCGGAGGCGATCGGGCTTGGTGCGGCGCTTGCGGTCTCGCCGGGCGAGGCAAAGGCCGGTGTCAAGCAGCGCGCGACGGTGCTGGCCGACGCCTTGGAGGCGGCACTCGGAGCGCTGTATCTCGATGGCGGCCTGGAGCGCGCCCGCGCTTTCGTCCGGCGTGCGTGGGACCAGGCCATGGTCGGCCAAGCGGTGCCGCCCAAGGATGCCAAGACGGCGTTGCAGGAATGGACGCAGGCGCGCGGGCTGGAGCTGCCGGTTTATGACGTGGCGGACCGCTCCGGACCGCCGCACGCGCCGGAGTTCCGCGTCACCGTTTCGGCGGATGGTCGGGTGGGAACCGGGACGGCGGGTAGCAAACGGGCGGCGGAACAGCTCGCTGCCGAAGATTTGCTGCGGATGCTGGCGTGACGCGCTGCGGCTTCACGGCGATCCTGGGAGCTCCGAACGCCGGCAAATCGACGCTGCTCAATCGGCTGGTCGGGACCAAGCTGTCGATCGTCAGCCCGAAGGCGCAAACGACACGTTTCCGCGTGCTGGGTATCCTGATGCATGGCGAGAACTCAGCTCGTGCTTGTCGATACGCCTGGGATTTTCCGCCCGCGCCGACGGCTGGACCGGGCGATGGTGGCGGCGGCGTGGTCGGGGGCCCGGGACGCTGACCTTGCGCTGTTGCTGGTCGATGTGCGCAGCGGTCTCACCGAGGCGGTGCGGGAGATTGTCGGCAAGTTGGCCGAGGCGAACCGGCACTGCTGGCTGGTGCTCAATAAGGTCGATCTCGTGTCCCCGCCCAGGCTGCTGCCGCTGAGCGCCGGGTTGGGCTCGCTGCTGCGGTTCGAGGAGACGTTCATGGTGAGCGCGGCAACCGGGGACGGGCTGGACCGGCTGGTCGATGCGATGGCGAGGGCCATGCCGGAGGGCCCGTATCTGTATCCCCCTGACGATCTGACCGACTTGCCGGACCGGCTGTTGGCCGCGGAGATCGTCCGCGAGCAGATCTTCCGGCAGACGCAGCAAGAGGTTCCGTATGAGACGACTGTGGAGACCGAGAGCTGGACGGAGCGCAAGGATGGTTCCATTCGCATCGACGCGACCATTTATGTTTCGCGGCCGGCGCTGAAATCGATCCTGATCGGCGAGCACGGCCGCCGGGTGCGGGAGATCGGGGCGCGGGCGCGGCAAGAGCTGAGCGGGCTGCTGGAGCGCCCGGTGCATCTGTTCCTGAACGTCAAGGAGCGGCCGAACTGGGACGAGGAGGGTGCGCGGCTGCGCGCCATCGGTCTTGAACCGGGTAGCGGATCCTTCACCCGCGGCTGTTAGCGGGCCGCTTGCATCACGGAGAGCAGGTCGGATGCCGGATACGCCGGTTGCGGGCAGGGAGGGAGACCCCTATCCTTCGGACATGGAAGCGCGTGTCACCATTCTGGAGCATATCGCGCAGAGGAACGCGGCCACGTTCGAGCGGATGGAGCGGCAGTTCGAGCGCATGGATCAGCGGTTCGAGCAGGCCGACCGTCGGTCCGATCAAGCCGTTGATCGGATGGATCGGCGGTTCGAGGCGTTCGAGCACAGGCTGGACCAGTTCATGCTGGAACACCGCGCCGAGTTCCGTTGGCTATTCGGCGTCATGCTGGCCGGCTTCGGAACCATGTTGGCGGCCTTCGGCGGCCTTTTGGGAGCGATGGCGCACGGCTTCCACTGGCTGTAACTCCGGTCGGCGGCACATCTGATGGAATGGGACGCGCCGACCATCGTCCTCGATGCGCGATCGTTCGGCGAGGGCGACGCCATTGTCGCGGTGATGACGGCGGCGCACGGCGTCTATCGCGGGTTGGCGCGGGGGGGCACGTCGCGGTCCGGCGCGGCCGTCTGGCAACCCGGCAATCTGGTACAGGTGCGCTGGGTGGCGCGGCTTGCCGATCAGCTCGGCAGCTTCACCGGCGAGCTGATCCATCCCAGCGCTGCCCTGGTAATGGATGATCCGCTGTTGCTCGGCATGGCCGGCGCGAGCTGTGCGGTGGCGGAGGGCGCGTTGCCGGAACGCGAGGCGCATCCATACGTGTTTGAAGGCCTGCTGCGCCTGATTGCCAGGCTTCCGGAGGGTGCGGCGCTGCTGGCCGAGCTGATACGCTGGGAGATGCTGCTGTTGGCTGACCTGGGATATGGGCTGGACCTGACCTGTTGTGCCGTTACAGGTGCAACCACAGGATTGGTTTTCGTTTCTCCAAAAACCGGACGCGCCGTCACCGCGGCCGGGGCGGCGCAATGGCAGGCCCGGCTGTTGCGATTGCCGAGTTTCCTGGTGGAAGCGGGCACGGGGCACACCGCGGACTGGCGCGACGGGTTGCGGCTGACCGGGCATTTTCTTGCCCGCGACGCCTTCGGCCAGCAACACCGGCCGCTGCCGCTGGCTCGCCGGATGCTGTACGACCGGGTGACCGCGCTGGCGGAGTCGGAGATGTCTGATGCCGGATGATATCGGCCATATCGAGGATACGCGGCTATCGGATGCGCTGTCGGAACGCTATCTGGCTTATGCGCTGTCCACGATCATGTCGCGGTCGCTGCCGGATGTGCGCGACGGACTCAAGCCAGTGCACCGGCGGCTGATCTACGCAATGCACCTGCTGCGGCTCGATCCGGCCGCCGGGTTCAAAAAATGTGCGCGTGTCGTGGGCGACGTGATCGGCAAGTTCCATCCGCACGGCGATGTCGCGGTTTACGATGCGCTGGTGCGGCTGGCGCAGGGTTTCGCTGCGCGGTATCCGCTGGTCGAGGGGCAGGGGAATTTCGGCAACATCGACGGCGACAACCCGGCCGCCATGCGGTACACCGAGGCGCGGTTGACCGCGGTGGCGCAGGCGCTGCTTGCCGGCATCGATGAGGACGCGGTCGATCTCCGCCCGACCTATGACGGTGAGGAACACGAGCCGGTCGTGCTTCCCGGCGCGTTTCCGAACCTGCTTGCCAATGGCGCGGCGGGGATCGCGGTCGGGATGGCGACCTCGATCCCGCCGCATAATGCGGGCGAGGTCTGCGCGGCGGCCATCCATCTGATCCACCATCCGAAAGCGAGTACCGCCGAGCTGTTGCGGCTTATGCCGGGGCCGGATTTCCCCACCGGCGGCGTGCTGGCCGAGGATCCGGCGTCGGTGCTGAGCGCGTATGAAACCGGCCGCGGGGGCTTTCGCCTGCGCGCCCGCTGGTCGGTGGAGAAGGGCAAATACGGCGCCTGGCAGATCGTGGTGACGGAAATCCCGTTCCAGGTGCAAAAGGCCAAGCTTGTAGAGCAGATCGCGCAGCTTCTGGAGGAGCGCAAGCTGCCTTTGCTCGGCGATGTGCGCGATGAGAGCACCGAGGATGTGCGGCTCGTGCTGGAGCCGAAGACACGGGGCGTGGAGCCCGAGGTGCTGATGGAGACGCTGTTCCGCGCCACCGCGCTGGAGACGCGCTTCTCGCTGAACATGAACGTGCTGGACGCAACGCGCACGCCGCGGGTGATGAGCCTGCCGCAAGTGCTGCGCGCCTGGCTGGACCATCGCCATGAGGTGCTGGTCCGCCGCTCCCGCCATCGGCTCGCTGCAATCGAACGGCGGATGGAGGTCCTGGCAGGTTACCTGATCGTCTATCTCAATCTCGACGAGGTCATCCGGATCATTCGCGAGGAAGAGCAGCCGAAGCCGCGGCTGATGAAGCGGTTCGAGCTGAGCGATACACAGGCGGAAGCGATCCTGAACATGCGGCTGCGCGCGTTGCGCAAACTGGAAGAGATGGAGATCCGCAAGGAGCATCGCGGGCTCGGGCGCGAGCGCAAGGACATACAGGCGTTGCTCAAGGACGAGACGCTGCGCTGGGATCGCATCGCCGGGGAGTTGGAGGAGACGCGCGACAAATTCGGCACTGGCGCTTTGGGTGCGCGGCGGACGGAACTGGGCGCCGTACCGGCGGTGATCGAGGTCTCGACCGAGGCTTTCGTGGAACGCGAGCCGCTGACAGTGGTGCTGTCGGAGAAGGGATGGATCCGCGCGCTAAAGGGCGCGGTCGCCGATCCCGGCGAGCTACGCTTCAAGGAAGGCGATCGGCTGAAACTGGCGTTGGCTTGCCACACCACTGACCGGCTTTGTCTGTTCGCGACCAACGGGCGCGCCTATACGCTGAAAGCCGCCGACCTGCCGCGCGGACGCGGCGATGGTCAACCGGTGCGGTTGCTGGCCGAGTTGTCCAACGAGGACGATGTGATCACGCTGTTCGTACCGGTGGAAGGCGGGCGCTACCTTGTGGCCTCGACTGGCGGGCGCGGCTTTGTGGTGGCGGCCGCCGATCTTCTGGCGGAGAAACGAACAGGCAAGCAGGTGCTCAACTTGCGCCCCGGCGAGGAGGCGGTGCTTTGCGTGCCGGCGGACGGCGATCATGTCGCGGTAGTGGGGTCGTCACGCAAGCTGTTGGTATTTCCCTTGGAGCAGGTGCCGGAGATGGCGCGCGGCGCCGGGGTGATCCTGCAGCGCTATCGGGATGGCGCGCTGGTCGACGCCAAAGTGTTCCGGCTCGCCGATGGGCTGAGCTGGAAGCTGGGCGAGAAAACCCGGACCGAGATGAATTTGCGCGAGTGGATCGGCGAGCGGGGCCAGAGCGGGCGGCTGCCGCCTTCAGGCTTTCCGCGCATTCCCCGCTTCGGGTGAGGTGCGGCCCCGCCTCACCCCGACCCTCTCCACCCCCAGGGGTGGAGAGGGGGATGTCTTCATGATCCATGGCTGTAGGTGCGGTGGAACGCCTCGCTGTCGTCTCCTATCCCTTGATCTTCGCGATCGCCTGACTGTAGGCGCTGTGGAGGACCTCGCTGTCGCTTGAATAGGCGAGCAACAGGGCGCCGGCTTGTTTCCATTGCTGCGCCTGCTCGTGGCTGGAGCAGAGCATCGCGCAGGTCTTGCCATGCTTCTTCGCGGCTTGCAGGACGAGGTCACGCTTTTCATCGAGCACGCGCGGCTGGTCGGCCGTGCCGAACACGCCGAGGTCCTGCGCGAGGTCGGCGGGGCCGATGGTGAGCGCGTCGATGCCGTCCATCGCGGCGATCTGGTCGAGATCTTCGAGGGCGGCGGCGGTTTCGAACATCACCGTGACGAAGACCTGCCGGTTGGCGAAGGCGCGGCGCTCGGCGGCGGTTCCCGTCAGGTCGTAGTCGGTGCCGGGGCTGTGCCCGGCGTTGCCTCGCAGGCCGCGCGGCGCGTAGCGGCAGGCGGCGACGATTTCGGCAGCATGGCGGGCGTTTTCGACTTGCGGACAGTGCAGGTTCCAGACGCCGAGGTCGAGCAGACGGGTAATCCACTCGCGGTTGGCCTTCGGCGGTCGGACAACGATGGGGAAGTCGAGCGCCCGCGCGAGCAACGCCATGTTGGCGATGCTTTCGATTGATGGCGAGGAGTGCTCCATGTCCACGCGGGCGTAGTCGAGGCCGGCGGATTTGAGGAGCGGGAGGATTGCCGGGTTGTGGATCAGGTTTACCCAGGTGCCGATTTGCAACTCGCCGCGGTCGATCGCGGCGCGGATGGGGTTGGTGCGCATGGCGGTCCCTCCGGATGCCGGATAAGTCTCGGGGGCCCGGTGTGGCGGGTCAATGCGCTTACCACGGCAGCAGAATATCCATGCCCTGCTGGCCCCAGCGCGGCGTCTGCACGTCCGTCAACGTGCCGCGGCCGCCGTAGGAGATGCGGGCCTCGGCCATGCGGTTGTGCTGGACGGTGTTGTCGCTGGCGATATCTTCCGGGCGGACGATGCCGCTGACGGTCAACACCCGGAGTTCGCTGTTGACACGAAATTCCTGGCTGGCCCGCACGACAAGATTGCCGTTCGGCAGCACCTGGATGATCTCGCCGGCGAGGCTGAGGGTGGCGGTTTCATTGCGCTGAATTTGACCAATCCCGGTGTTGCCGTTGGCGCTGTTCATGGCGATCAGGCTCTTCGGGTTCATGGCGGCGCGCTGCATGTAATTTTCGAGGCCGAACAGGTTGGGGACGCCGGCGTTCTCATTGCTGTTGCGGGTTGCAGTGGTGGCATTCTTGAGATTGGCCATGTCGTTCATGTTGACGATCACGGTCAACAGGTCGCCCACGCGGGAGGCGTGCTGGAAGAAGGCGCGCGATCCGGGGCTCCAGAGCGAGTCGGCGTCCGGCGACGGGGGCTGTATCGGCGGCATCGGCATGACAACCGGGTGGTAGCCCTTTGCCTGGGTTGGATCGGTGATCGGCGTCATGCTGGGCGGACTGCCGATTTCTGACAGGCGTCGCAGCGTGCCGCAGCCGGACAGGGCACAGAGCAGCGTCGCGGTGAGCAGAGCCGTGGCGCGGCTCATTGTCCGAGCACCAGGGCAGCGCGCGTACGGGCGGCTGGGATCAGCGGCATGGCGTCGGGCGCGACCCGCACCTGGTTTGCGCCGGTGACGTTGGCGGCAACGACGGCGTGCGACAGCGGGTTCATGACGCGGATCTGGTCGCCCTCGCCGCCAGCGTCGAGCGCCTGGCCTTCGGCGGTAAGGGCGATCCCCGGGCTGTCGAGCAACATGGTTACGAGCGCTCCTTTCTTCACCAGCATGGCGCGGGTGAGCTCGCCCCGCAGCAGGGGCTGTCCGGCAGCCACCTGCTCGCGGAGTTCTTTGCCGAGGGCGTCTTCGGCTCGGCGCACGGCGTCGGCGCCCACTTGCGAGACGCGCAGGCGGGCGGTGCGAAGATCGGCGGCGGCGAGGATGGTGCCAGGGTCGAGATGGACGGCGGCGACCGGCAGGGTGACCATGGCCTCGGCGCGGCCGGAGAGGGAGAGCGCGATCGGGTCGAAGCTCGCGCCGGTGATGCCGATGTTTGCCGTGAAGACGCCGGACGTTGGATCGTATTGCAGATCGGTGAGGGTGACGGTGAAGTTGCCATCCATCGGCACCAGAGGCGCGGTGAAGCTCGCCACGGTAATATCGCAATCGGCGGGAGCGCCGGCAGAGAGCAGGGCGGGGCGGAGCGGCGTCATCGCCTCGGGTTTTGTGAGCGGGCGGCCCGGCCGCTCCAGCACCGCCCGGTCCGCAGTAGAGGCCGGCTGCCAGTCCACGCCGTAGTGATGCGCGATGTAAGCGAGTTGCGACGCCTCCACGATGATGCGGCCGCCGGGACCGGGACCGGGGCCGAGCACGCGGTCGGCATCCGGTCCGGCATCGGTAAACAGGTCGTCGAGCCGGACCACCTGCGCATGCAGGGTGGTGACGGGTTTGAGGGTGGCGGCGTCGGCCTGACGCACGAGCGCCGCGATCAGCAATCCGTGGATAAAGATGTTTCGCATGGCATCAACGCAGGTTGGTGAGGGTGGAGAGCATGTCGTCGCTGCTGGTGATCACCTTGCTGTTCATCTCGTAGGCCCGCTGCGCGGTGATCAGGTTGGTGATCTCGGTGACAACGTTGACGTTGGAGGTCTCGATGAAGCCCTGTTGGACGGTGCCGAAGCCGGGTGTGGCCGGGTTGCCGGTGACCGCATTGCCGGAGGCGGAGGTCTGCAGGAACATGTTATCGCCCTGCGAAGCGAGACCGGCGGGGTTGGGAAACACCGCGAGCTGAAGCTGACCAACTGTTTGCGGCGCTGTCTGGCCATCGAGCGTTACCTGCACCTGGCCCGAGGTGTTGATGGTAACGTTGGTGGCGTTGCTGGGGACCTGGATACCGGGTTGCACGACGTAGCCGTCGGCGGTGACGATGGTGCCGTCGGGTGCGAGGCCGAACGTGCCGTCGCGGGTGTAGGCGGTGTCGCCGGAGGGCAGCGTGACCTGGAAATAGCCGTTGCCCTGGATTGCCATGTCGAGCGCGTTGGAGGTTTGCTGCAGGTTGCCTTGCTCGTTGATGCGGTAGATCGCGGCGGTCTTCACGCCGAGGCCGACCTGCGCGCCGGACGGGACGATGGTGCCGGAATCGGAGCTGTTGGAGCCGACACGGCGCAGGTTTTGGTAGATCAGGTCCTGGAACTCGGCGCGCTGGCGTTTGAAGCCGGTGGTCGTCATGTTGGCGATGTTGTTGGAAATGACTTCCACATTGGTCTGCTGGGCCAGCATTCCGGTACTGGCAATGTCGAGGGAGCGCATGGCGGCCTTCTAATGATCGAGGAGGGCGGCGAGCAGGAGCGTGCCGGGTGCCGCCTGCGCGGCGAAGACGGCGGCCACGAGCGCCCCGACGACGAGGAGCAGGACCGGGCCGAGCAGGTGTCGGCGCGGCATCAGGTGCCTCCTTGCGGGACGATTTTATCGATAGCGTCCTTCTGCCGGTCGGACTCGGCCTGGACCATCTGCGCGACGAACTGGAACTGACGCTCGCCGTCGATCATACGGGTGAGTTCGACGATCGGCTGGACGTTGGATTCCTCAACCCCGCCCTGCACGATTTTCGGGGCGGCGACCGGCGTGGTCTTGCCGGTGTCCTGGAACAGCGTGCCACCTTCGGCCAGCAACTCCGTCGGGGTTTGCGGCTGCACGACCCCGATCTTGGCGAGCTGGCCGTTTTCGCTGGAGAGCGTGCCGTCGCCGGCGACGGTCAGGGTGACATCGGTAGTGGCTATCCGGATCGGCCTGCCGTTGCTGTCGAGCAGGGCCTCGCCGGCGGTATCGGCGATGGTGCCGTCGGGCATCAGTCCGAAGCGGCCATCGCGGGTGAGGCGCGGACCGCGTGCGGTGGCGACGGTGAAATAACCGTCGGTACTGATCGCCAGATCGAGCGGGTTGCCGGTGTGCTGGATCGGACCGGGTGAGGTGTCGCGCCAAGTGGCGCGGTCCTGGGTATAGGCGATCGTTGCGCCGCCAGGGGGTGTGGCCACGTTGTATTGCTGGCTCAGCCAGTCGCTGAACTGCACGCGCGAGGCCTTGTAGCCGGGCGTCTCGGCATTGGCGATGTTGGAGGCGATCACCTCCATGCTGCGCTGCTGCGCGACCAGGCGGGAGGCGGCAACGCTGCTGTTGATATCCATAGGGGCCTCGTCGGGATCTGCGAATGCCAAGAGCTCTGCGAATACCAAGGGCAAGGCGTGTGCCAGGGAAGTTAAGGGCAAAACTCCGCGCCTGGCCGGGACAAACCCAGTGGTGGTGACGAAAGCGGCCCGGCATGGTTTGCCGGGATGTGCGCGAGTTGCCTGGTAGCGGTGTCCCGGCGAACCGTTCGTTAACCGTCCGCTGCCACTTTGTTCGATGCCGGAGCGCGACGGACGAGGACGAGCATGAGTGGGGCTGACGCGGTCGCAGAGGAAGCCAGCGAGGCCGCGGGACCGACCAAGAAGCGGCGGCCGAAGCTGTTGCTGATCGGCGCGGCGGTGTTCGCGCTCGTGGCGCTCGGCGCCGGCGCGTGGTTCAGCGGCGTGCTGCCGCGTGTACTGGGCACGTCGAAGACCGCCGGCGCATCGGCGCCGCAGCCGCCGGTGTTCCTCGATTTGCCGGAGATGGTGGCCAACCTCAACAGCGATCCGCGGCGGCCACGCTATATCAAGATCAAGGCGCGGCTGGAGATTCCGGACAAGCGGGACTTGGCGAAGGTCAACGCGGTGATGCCGCAATTGCAGGACCTGTTCCAGACTTATCTGCGCGAACAGCGGCCGGAAGACCTGGAGGGCGCGATCGGTACGTACCGGCTGCGCGAGGAGCTGATCGCGCGCGCCGATGTGGCGGCGGCGCCGGCAAAGATCAGCGACGTGCTGTTCATCGAGATGCTGATCCAATGAGCGGCAGCGACAGTACACCGGAGGAGGAAGACCTCGCCGGGTGGGGCGACGCGGCGAACGGCGAGGGTACGCCGGCGCGCGTTCTGAACCAGGCGGAGATCGACAGCCTGCTGGGTTTCGACGAGGGTCCGGGGGGTGGTGAGAACCGCACCGGTATGCAGCGCATCATCAGCTCGGGGCTCGTGTCGTACGAGCGTCTGCCGATGCTGGAGATCGTGTTCGACCGGCTGGTACGTATCATGTCCACCAGCCTGCGCAATTTCACCAGCGACAACGTCGAGGTGGGCATCGACAACATCCTGTCGCTGCGCTTCGGCGATTATCTCAACTCTATCCCGCTGCCGGCGATGCTGGCCGTGTTCAAGGCCGAGGAGTGGGATAATTACGGGCTGATGGTGGTGGACAGCGCGATGATCTATTCGATCGTCGACGTGCTGTTGGGCGGGCGTCGCGGCACCGCGGCGATGCGGATCGAGGGGCGCCCGTATACCACGATCGAGCGCACGCTGGTCGAGCGGCTGATTTGCGTGGTTCTGGCGGACCTGTCGGCGAGCTTCGACCCGCTATGCCCGGTGACGTTCCGCTACGAGCGGCTGGAAGTGAATCCGCGTTTCGCGACGATCAGCCGGCTGTCGAATGCGGCGGTGCTGGCGAGGCTGCGCATCGATATGGAGGATCGCGGCGGGCGCATGGAGCTGTTGTTGCCCTATGCGACGTTGGAGCCGGTGCGCGAGCTGCTGCTGCAGCAGTTCATGGGCGAGAAGTTCGGCCGCGATTCGATTTGGGAAACGCACCTCGCGGAAGAGCTGTGGAACACCGAGGTCGAGCTGGATGTGGTGCTCGATGAGCAGGTGATGCGGTTATCGGACGTGATGTCGCTGCGTCCGGGCGGGCGGATCGCGCTCAATACCGCGCCGGGCACGGCGGTGCAGCTTCGTTGCGGCGCGGTGCCCCTGTTCGAGGCGAGGGTTGGGCGGCGCAAGAACCGGGTGGCGGTGCGGATCGAGCGCGAGCTGCCGCGGCTGCAGGCGGGCGAACGTTGAACAGGGGAAGCCAAAATGGGCGACGCGGAATGGCTGCTGGAGATCGTGCTGATCGTGTTGTTGGCCGCGACGCTGTTCCATGCGCTGCGGCTGGAACGGGCGCTCGGAGTGCTGAAGCGCGACCGTGCCGCGTTGCAGGAGCTGGTAGCGGGGTTCAACGCCAGCACGCGGCAGGCAGAGTCGGGGATCGAACGGCTGCGCGCCGCTGCCGACGGAGCGGGGCGCCAAGTGGCGCGGCAGATCGAGTCCGCCCGGCTGGTTCAGGGCGATCTTTCGTTTCTGATCGAACGGGGAGAGCGACTGGCGGACCGGATGGATTCCTTGGTGCGTGTGGGACGTCCGTTGGCTGGGGAAGCCACGCGCGAACCGGAACGGGACCCGCCGCGGCTGCGCAGCCAGGCGGAGCGTGACCTGCTGAAAGCGCTGAGGCTCGTGAAATGATGATCGGTCCACCTCGGTTGCTGCCGGCAACCATTGTCGCGGTGACGGTGCTGCTTGGCGTTAAGACGCTCGAGCTGGTGCGTGCCGCGACTCCGGCCGGCGCGCTGGGCGGTGTCGCGGCGGCTCCCGTCGCGCCTGCTCCGACGGTCCAGGTGGTTCCACAGGCGCAACCCCCGGCAACGCCGCCGGTAAGCGACAGCGAAAAGGCACTGTTGCAGGAGCTGCGGCAGCGCAATCAGCAGCTCGATGCGCGCGAGAAGGCAGTCGTGGCACGCGAGTCGATCCTGGCGGCGGCGGAAGAGAAGCTCAATCAGCGGGTGACCGAACTGCAGGCGCTGCAGCAGAAGCTGGAAGCGATGGATGCGGCCCGCAAACAACGTCAGGAAGCGAGCTGGGAGGGATTGGTGAAACTTTATACCGATATGAAACCGCGTCAGGCGGCGCAGATTTTCGATGATCTCGACATGCCGGTCCTGCTCGAGGTGGTGGACCGTATGGATGAGCGGAAGGCGGCGGCAATTCTTGCCGCCATGCAGCCCGATCGGGCGCGCGACATCACGGCACGCCTGGCGCAAATGCGGATCAAGCGGGACAGCGGCAGTTAACATGGGCGAAGGAGGGCAGGGGTGCCGATCGACAAGTCGATCAATGTGCTGATCGTCGATGACTACAAGACGATGCTGCGGATCATCCGCAATCTGTTGAAGCAGATCGAATTCCATAACGTCGAGGAAGCGACGGACGGGGCCGACGCGCTTGCCAAACTGCGCTCGGGGCATTTCGGTCTGGTGATCAGCGACTGGAACATGCAGCCGATGACCGGATTGCAGTTGTTGCAGGAGGTGCGCGCGGACGCCCGCCTGAAGGGGACGCCGTTCATCATGGTGACGGCGGAGAGCAAGGCGGAGAACGTGGTGGCAGCGAAACAGGCGGGTGTCTCCAACTACATCGTCAAGCCGTTCAACGCCGAGACGCTGCGCGAGAAGATCGAGAAGGTGCTGGGAAATGCCTGACGTATTCGCCGGTACTGCGGCGGAGCCGCTCGCACACCGGCTTGGCGCGATCCGCGCGCGCTACCCCGAGGCTGAGCCGGAGTGGGTGGCGGAGGTCGTGCGGGCGGTGGTGGCCTCGCTGGGCGGCGACCCGTCGCCGCGGCAGATTGTTCTGCTGCGGGAGCTGGAGGAGCTGGGGCGGACGATCGCCAACGCGAAGGCGGAGATTGCGGCGCTGCATGTGGACGATATCACGGCCGCGCATATTCCGTTCGCGACGGACGAGCTGGATGCCATCGTCGCACACACGGCATCAGCCACCGATGCGATCCTGGAGAGCTGCGAGACGCTGGATGCGGTGGGCGAGACGCTGGCCGGCGAAGTCGCGGCACGGCTGCAGGATGCGACGACGCGGATTTATGAGTTCGTGCAGCTTCCAGGACATTACCGGGCAGCGGATCAGCAAGGTGGTGACCACGCTGCAGACGATCGAGACGAAAGTGGCGCGCATTCTGGAGGCGTTCGGCTGTAGCGGCGAAGAGCCGGCGGAGGCTCAGGAGCCGGCGGGTGATGATGCGCTGCTGAATGGGCCGCAACTGCCGACGGCCGCGATGCCGCAGGAGGAAATCGATCGGCTGCTGGCAAGTTTCGATTGAGATGACGTGGGTCCGGGGCCCGCAAAGCCGTTTCGCAGCGATGATGCGCAAGACGTCACTTCTGCTGGCGGCGCTGTTGCTGGGCGGCGCGGGGCCCGACCCTGCTCCGGTGCCGGTCCGCGTCGGCGAGCACCCGGGGTTCGGACGGATCGTCTTCGATTTTGCTCAACCGACCGAGTGGCAAATCGCGCGTGAGGGCAATCAGGTGATGCTGAGCTTCGACGGAGTGCGACGGATCGGAAACCCGCCGTCGCTGCCACACAACGTCGAGAGTTTCACCCAGGGGGACGGACGCACGGAACTAGTCGTTACCCCTGGGGCACGGCTCAGGACGATGCGGGTTGGTGAACTGCTGGTGCTGGACGTGCTCGATCCGGTGAAGCCGGATTTGCGGGCCGTGCCGCAGGCGGTCGCCGCTCATCCGCTCGACAGGCACGATGCGCCGCCGGCGGTTCAAACTGCGCCGACGACCGCCGCAGCACCTGTTGCTGCTCCGGCCTTGCCCGCCCAGCCGGCTGCTCCGGTGCTACCGCCCCCTGCGCCCGTGCCAACGTCGCCGAGTGGCCCGTCAACACCGATGATGCTGGCGGCGACGCAAATGGCTGCACCGACCGGCGCGGCGGGGGCGATACTGGTTCCGTTCGGCACGAGTGTTGGTGCCGCCGTGGTGCCGCGCGGGGACAAGGTGCTGGTTGTGTTCAACGAAGCCCGCCCGCTCGATCTTGCGGCCCTGCACGACGACAAGCTGTTCGGCACAGCGGTGGTGCATCTGTTGCCCGCGGCGACGGTTCTGGAGATGCCGCTGCCGCCGCATATGGGAGTAGCGCTGCACCGCGAACCGGAAGGTTGGCGCGTTGCCCTGGCGCCGCGGCGTGAGGAAATGGCACCGATCGCGGTTGGGCAGGAGGCCGACAGCTTTCGATTTTCCGCCGGAGATCCCGGGCGAGCGGTGAATGTCGTCGATCCCCTCACCGGAGGGCCGCTGCTGGTGGGCACGCAGCATAAGCCGGGACAGAGCGTTGGGGTGCGTCGCGTCACGCCGGAATTCGTAGTGTTGCCCACATGGCAGGGCGTCGCGGTCGAGCCGTTATCGGATCAGCTCTCGTTGCAGGCGCGCTCGCAGGGATTCGCGCTGACTGCGGCCGGCGCGCCGCTCGCACTGACGCCGCTTTCGGAAGATACGATGGCGATGGCCGGGGCGGCCGGGCTGACCCGACGTTTCCTGTTTCCGATGCTGCCGACGGCGGAGCTTGCCGCCGAGCTGCGCACAAGACTGGCGGCCGCCGCCGGGGCGCCGCCGCTATCGCGCGGCGGGCTGCAACGCGGCGTCGCGGCGACGATGATCGCGCTCGGGATGGGAGTGGAAGCGCAGGCGGTGCTGCGCCTCGCCGGGGAGGAGAATCCGAAAGAAGCCGAACTGCCGGACCATGCGGGCCTCGGTGCCGTTGCGGCGCTCCTGGCGAGCCGGCCGGGACAAGCGGAAGGCATCCTGGACCCGCGCCTCTCGGACAGCGACGAGGTCGCGTTGTGGCGCGCGGCACGCGATGCCCAGTTGAAGGTCGATCGGCCGCAAGCGGCGGCCGCGTTCGCCGCCACATGGCCCCTGATCCTGACCTACCCGCCGGCAGTGCGGGAACGGCTGTTGCCGCTGGCTGTCGAGACGATGATTGCCGGGGGGCAGACCAAGCCAGCCGAGGCGGCGCTGGCGGCAGCGCCGAACGATGGCTCGCTTGCCCTCGCGCGCGGCCTGCTTGCCGAGGCACAGGGGCATACGGACGCGGCTCTCGCCGCCTACGACGCACTCGCAAATGGCGCGGACCGCTTGGAGCGGGCCCGCGCGGCCCCGCGTGCGATCGCGCTGCGACTCGCCAGCGGGCGGATCGATGGGGCGACCGCTGCGGACGCGCTGGAAAAGCTGCTGCTGTCTTGGCGCGGCGATCAGCGCGAGCTGGATCTCCGCGAGCGGCTGGCCGAGTTGCGTGCGCAGCTTGGGCAGGGGCGCGTCGCTTTGGGGCTGCTGCGGGAGACTGCCGGGCTGTTTCCTGATCGGCAGCCGGAGATCCGCGAGCGCATGCGGCGGTTGTTTGCGACCATACTTGCTGATCCGCGAAGCGATGCGTTGCCGCCGCTGGAGTTCGTTGCGCTTATCGATGACAACACCGATCTGTTGCCATCCGGCGCAACCGGCGAAGCGCTGGAACTGCGGCTCGCCGATCGGTTGGCGGCGCTCGACCTTCCGGAGAAGGCCGCGCCGCTGCTGGAGAAGCTGATGCGGGCTGCGGCGACGGATGTTGCACGGGCGGGGCTCGGCGCGCGGTTGGCGTCGCTGCGGCTGCATCAAGGGGACACGGCCGGCGCGCTGGCCGCCTTGTCGGCTTCAAGCGCCGACGATCTGCCGCCGCCGCTGCTCGAAGAGCGAACACTGCTGCTGGCGGAGGCGACCGCGCGGAGCGGCAATGTCGCCGCAGCGGTGTCGGCGCTTGCGGCGCTCGGAACGGCAGCGGCGGATGACGAACGCGCGACAATCCTGGAGCACGCGGGGGACTGGCAGGGCGCGGACGGGGCGTTGCGGGATTATGCGGGCAAAACAGTGCCTGATTCCGGAGCTTTGGACGCGGCGCAACAACGGACGTTGCTGCGGTTGGCGACCGCTGCGACGCGTGCTGGGGATGCGGCGACGCTTGCGGATCTGCAGGCAAAGCAGGCTGGTCGAATGAGCGCTGGTCCGTTGGCCGACATGTTCCGGCTGCTGACTGCGGGGTCGGTGCATGGCGTGGCGGATTTGCAGCGCTCGGGACAGGAGGCGGTGCTGGCGCATGCGCTGCCGGAGGACCTGAAGGCGATGCAGTAGGCTCCTCACCCGGCCCGCTTCGCGGGCGACCTCTCCCGCGAGCGGGAGAAGTGAGGCACTGCGGGGTGGGTGGGATGCGGGTATGCGAATTTTCGATCGCCCGCGGTCGGAAATCCCTTGCATCGGGGGCTCCTCTTCCCCAATTTTCGCGGCCTTGGCCCCAGAGGACGTGGCACGGCGACGTGGCACGCCCAACAGGCTGTCTTCTGGTAGGGATCGGGTAGCGATGGACGCACTCACTCCACTGGGGATGGTCTCGGATTTCCCGAGCAGCAACCAGGTTTCCGCGGGCGCTGAGGCGCAGAAGGATTACTTCGTCGTCAAGGACGGCGTGAAATTTGCCGGCACACATCTGCTGGTGGATCTCTGGGGCGCGCACAACCTGTGCGATCCGGACATGATCGACGGCGCGCTGCGTGAAGCGGCGGAAGCAGCGAACGCAACCATCCTGCACAGCCATTTTCACCACTTCGGGCCGGATGGCGGCGTTTCCGGCGTGATCGTGCTGGCGGAGAGCCACATCTCGATCCACACCTGGCCGGAGCGGCATTTCGCGGCGATCGACATTTTCATGTGCGGTGCGTGCGATCCCTACAAATCGCTGCCGGTGCTGAAGGCGGCGTTCCGTCCAGCCTCGATCCATCTGAGTGAGCAGCGGCGCGGGCTGATCGCGTAGCGAATGGCCGATATCTGGTTGAACGAAACGCTGTACCCGGATTGGGGCCAGCGTTTCCTGGTGCAGCGCGAGCTCGCACATGTGCGGAGCGCGTTTCAGGATATCGTTGTCTTTGAAAGCGTCAGCCATGGGCGGGTGATGGTGCTGGACGGGGTGATCCAGATCACCGAAGGGGACGAGTTCGTCTATCAGGAGATGCTTGCGCATGTGCCATTGCTGGCGCATGGCGCACCGGAGAGCGTGCTGATCATCGGCGCCGGCGATGGCGGGGTGCTGCGGCGGGTGCTGGCACACCGCGGCGTGCGTCGCGCGGTGATGGTCGAGATCGACGGCGAGGTGATCCGGCTGACGAAGGAGTTCCTGCCCGGTATCGCCGGACATGCCTGGAACGATCGCCGGGCCGAGGTGATCGTCGGCGACGGTATTGATTACGTGAAGCGGGCCGACGGTGCGTGTTTCGACGTCATCATCGTTGATTCGACGGACCCGATCGGCGTGGGCGAGGTGCTGTTCACTGACGAGTTCTATGCCAACTGCGCGCGGATTTTGAGTGCGCGCGGATTGGTGGTGAACCAGTGCGGGGTGCCGTTCATGCAGGCCGACGAGCTGCGCGAGACGAGCGCGCGGCGGGCACAGTTCTTTCCGCATGTAACGGCCTATGTGGCGGCGGTGCCGACCTATGTCGGCGGGTTCATGACGTTGGGATGGGCGGCAAAGGACGCGACGCTGGCGAAGGTGCCGGAGGATGAGATCCGGCGCCGGGCGGAGGCAGCGGGGATCCTGGGCCACACGCTGTATTGGACACCGGCTATTCATGTCGCGGCGTTCAACTTGCCGCCTTATATCGCGCGGCATCTGCCGGGCTGATACGCGGGTGTTGAAGCGATGCCACCTGATCGAAGATCTGGCATCGCTCTCCCTGTTGACGTTGGTTCCCGCATCCGCCGGCACTGCTTCTCGCGTACGGCCGGGCGAGGCCGCAGCGGCGTGTTCGAGGCATTCTTCCACTTCTGGCTGAACGCAGTGACACCGCCCATCTGGTACAGATGTTCGACAGCACCGTGGTCCGCGCGCACGTCTCGGCCGCCGGTGCAAAAGGGGGCAGCAAAATCAGGCGCTCGGCCGCTCGCGCGGTGGGTTCTCGTGCAAGATTCACCTCCGAAATTGCTCTACAAGACCCGTGCACGTATCGAGCAGACGATGGGCAAGCTAAAGCGCTTCAAGCGCCTCGCCCTACGATGCGAGAAGACCGCCGAAAGCTACTCGGCAATCGTAGCATTCGCCTGCTCCCTCATCTTGTTAAATCCGTCCACACGGCCTAGACTAGAGCGCTTCCACTTTTGACCGGACTCGGTTAGGGGCTTCCGGCACGGGCTGCATGTGTAATTCATGGGTCTCCGGTTGGACACAGGAGGCGGCTGCTTTGGCGGCGAGGTAAGGCGTGCTCTCAGGACCTACGGGGAACGGGTTTTCGGCGGCAGATGACGACGTGCCAGTGGGCCAGATAGCGGCGTTACTGCGGGTCAGCCAAGGCGCTGCGTACTGTCGAGGCCTTGTGGAACGCACTCGGCAGCATTGTCGACTGCTTCATCGCTGATGAGAGCGCGAACTTCTTTCGCACGCCGGTTATTTCCAATCAGCGTGAACGTGCTTCTATACTAGGCCGCTGCGTGACGGGCGGCGAGGCGCGGCAGCAGCGGCAGTAACAGGCTCAGGTCGCGCTCGGCGACGCAGACGAGATACTCGGAGGCGGGCGGCGTCTCGTCGGCCGCCTCCGGCAGCGGCAGCCCGTCAGGACCGAGCGGCAGGGCGGCAAGGCCGAGATTGTTATAGACCTTTAGCAGCTCAGGGCCGGCGCGCCAGACGGCCGGGTCCAGCCCTTGCTCCTGGGCCAGGTCGCGTAACCGCCAAATGGCGGAGACGCGGTCGTTCTCGGCCCCGGCGGGATCGCCCAGGGCCAGCAGCACGCGCCCGACGCGGCGGAACGGGATGGCCGCGCGGTCGGCCTCGCCCCAGACAACGCCTTCGGCCTCCAGCGGCAGTGCCGCCTCGGGGCCAGCGAGGCGCTGCCAGAGCTCGGGGCTCCAGGGCTGGGAGCGGACGCGCCCGGGGCGCAGCAACATCCAGATGGCGATCAGGGCCAGGGCAACGGTCAGAGCGACACTGGCGCGCAGGCTCCAGGGCATCTCGCGGGACAGCACGAGCTCCCACCAGGCATTGTCGGGGATGCCATGGATGCGGCGCCGGAAGCCGGCAAGGGCAAGGAGGCAGACCACGAGCGCCAGCAGGGACACGGCGGTGGCTGGATCCAACGGACCAGCGAACAGCTTGGCGTGCCGGTAGAAGCAACTCCGGAACGGGGCCAGCAGCAGCGCAGTCAACAGCAGGAGGCCGGCGATCCAGCTCGGCTCGCCCTCGGCCAGGATGAAGGCGGCGCCCAGAAGCAGAAGCACAATGGTGGCGATCCAGGCGAGGTTGACGCGGCGCACCAGCCCTAGCCCGAGCACCAGCAGCCCGGCGCCGATCAGGGAGGGGACGAACTGCCCGGCTTCGGTCGCGATCAATTGCACGTCCGGGTCGGCCCAGGCCAGGTCTGGTATATGCGGCGACAGCAGGCCAACGCCGAGCAGCACGATCCCCGAGATGGCGACCGCACCACAGGAAGCAGCAACGGCGAAATCGGGTTCGCTCCAGCGCCCGGCCACCGAAAGGCCGCCGATCCGGCCGATCCCGGTCAGGATGGCGCCGCCGCGCAGTAGGACCTCGTTGCTCGCGAACAGCGTGCCGGCCACGAACAGCGGGATGACGTAATAGACGATGCGGAACACCACGATCGCGGCGACAATCCGGGGAGCGGCGAGGAAGGGAGAGAGGCCGAACAGCAAGGCGCTGTCGAACACGCCGAGACCGCCGGGCAGGGCGGCCAAGAGCCCGGCGGTATAGGAGGCGACATAGATGCCGAGGAACAGCGACCAGCTCAGCCCGTAGGCGTGCGGCAGCAGCACCCAGATGACGGTCGCGGACAAGGAGACGTCGGCGGTGGCGAGCGGAACTTGCATGAGGGCCATGCGCCAGCCCGGCAGCTCCAGCCGGTAGCCGAACACGAAGACAGGGCGGAAGAAGCCGGCCAACAGGCCGTAGCCGGCGACGATGACCCAAAGCAATGCGCCGGCCGCATGCATCGCCGCGAGCGGCAGATGCTGGCCGAAGAAGGGGACGTGGCGCGGCTCGAACAGCAGGATGGCACCGCCCAGCACAAGGCTGCCGAGCCCAAAGGTCAGGCTGCAGAAGGCCACGGTCTTGGCGATCTGCAGCGGGGTCAGGCCCCAATGCGCATAAAGCCGGTAACGGACGGCGCCGCCCGACAGCGTGCCGAAGCCCAGATTGTGCGACAGCGCGTAGGCGCAGAAGGAAGCGAAGGCGACCCGAGCGTAGGGCAGCTTATGGCCCGCGTAGATCGTGCCGAGCCGGTCGTAGATCGTCAGCACGGTGTACGAGCAGACCGTGAGGCCGAGGGCGAGCACTAGCCCCCATCGAGCCATGCCGTTGAGTGCATGTTCGATATCGCCGAGCTTCAGATGGCTGAACGTGCGCTGGACGGCCCAGATCGCGCCGAACCCCAGCGCCGTTCCGAGCAGCGCCGGCAGGCGACGGAGCCAGGCGGGCAGATGGGCCGGTACCTGGCCGGGCCGCATCGGATCAGGCCGCGTCGGCCGGGCGGGCCAGCGCGGCCTCGACCAGCGCGATCGTCTCCGAGAGGCCATAGAGGGCCACGAAGCCGCCGAAACGCGGCCCTTCCTGCTGGCCGAGCAGCACCTGATACAGGCAGCCGAACCAGATGCGCAGGTCCGGGAACGGGTGGCGCTTGCCGATCTCATAGACGGCAGTCTGGATGGTTTCGGCATCGGCGCCGGTGTCCATGCCGCGGAGCGTCTCGGCGAGGTCGGCCAGAGCGGCGCGTTCCATGGCGCCGGGCTGGCGGTAGTGCTTCATCGGGCGCACGAAATCGCGGTAATAGGCAATAGCGTGGCCGACCAGGCTGTCCAGGAAGGGCTTGGTTTCCGGTGTGGCGTCCGGGGCATAGCGGCGGATGAAGCCCCAGAGGATGTCCGGGGTCTCGGCGTTCACCACGCTGGCGAGATTGAGCAGCATGGCAAACGAGACCGGGCTGCCGCCATGGTTGGGCAGGCGCCCGGCATGGATGTGCCAGGCGGGGTTGGCGCGCTGCTCCTCGGCGGATTGCATCGGCAGCCGGGCGGCGTTGCCGAGGTATTCGTCGGTGGCGCGGGGGATCACGTCGAAATAGAGCCGCTTGGCGCGCTGCGGCTGGTTGTACATGAACTGGCCCAGCGCTTCCGGCGGGGCGTAACGAAGCCATTCCTCGACCGAGAGGCCGTTGCCTTTGGACTTGCTGATCTTCTGCGCGTGTTCGTCGAGGAACAGCTCGTAGGTGAAGCCCTCGGGCGGGGCGGCGCCGAGGATGCGGCAGATACGGCCGGAGAGGCGGACGGAATCGATCAGATCCTTGCCGGACATCTCATAATCGACGCCGAGCGCATACCAGCGCATTGCCCAATCGGCCTTCCATTGCAGCTTCGCGCGGCCCTGCAGCACCGAGGTTTCGAATGTCCTGCCGGCGTCCGGGTCCTGCCAGGCGATGGTGCCGGAGTCGGGGTCGCGCGACAGGAGCGGCACCTGCATGACGCGGCCGGTTTCCGGATGGATGGGCAGGACCGGCGCGTAGGTGGCGCGGCGTTCGGGGCCAAGCGTGGGCAGGATGACGGCGATCACCTCCTCATAACGTTCGAGGACGCGCTTGAGGGCAGTGTCGAAGCGGCCGGACTCGTAACAGGCGGTGGAGGAGGCGAATTCGTACTCGAAGCCGAAGGAATCCAGGAAGGCGCGGAGGCGGGCGTTGTTGTGCTCGCCGAAGCTGGGGTGGGTGCCGAAGGGATCGGGGATGCGGGTGAGCGGTTTGCCGAGATGCTGGGCCAGCATGTCGCGGTTCGGCACGTTGTCCGGCACCTTGCGCAGCCCGTCCATGTCGTCGCTGAAGGCGATCAGGCGGGAGGGGCAGCCGGTGAACTCGGTGAAGGCGTGGCGGACCCAGGAGGTGCGGGCGACTTCACCGAAGGTGCCGATATGCGGCAGGCCGGAGGGGCCGTAGCCGGTCTCGAACAGGGCTTCGGCTTTGCCGGACTGGTGCAGGCGGCTGGCGACCTTGGCGGCTTCCTCGAACGGCCAAGCCTTGGGAATCGGCCTGTTACGAACTGTGTCTGGCATCGGTGGGAGGCTAGAGAGCGGGGGCGGCGGGGTCAATTTGAAGACGATAGCGTCGGTTGGGAGGCGATGTGGCGGCCATGCGTGAGGACAGCGCCGGCCGAGCGTGGGCGACCGGGCCGTTGTACAAGTGGGCGTTTTGGGACGTGGCCGGTTGTACAACCAGGCTTGTTGGGGTGCCCCCAGTTGTACAGCCGAGACATGGGAGCGCGGTCTAGCCGAGCTGGGGGGCGGTCGCCTGATAACTGGGCATGGCCTGCATTTGTTGCCACCAGGGGGCGAATCCCTCGACCGCGAAGACTTCGTCGCTGTCGGGGGTGAGGGCCACGTAGAAGCAGATCGGTGCGAGATAGAAATCACCGAGCGAGGGGCGGCTGCCGGCAATGAAGGCGTCGCCGGCGCGCAACTTCATGAGCTCCTGCAGGACGAGCCGGCTGGTAGCGATGGATTGGCGTCTCGCGTCCTCGTTCGGGCCGCCGATGAAATCGGGAAACAGGTGATAGCCGGCGACCCCGATCATGGCGCCGTATCCGTAGGAGTTGATGATGCCGATGGCCATGCGCATGCGCGCACGGTCTTTCGGGTTGTCCGGAGTGAAGGACGGTCCCGGTAGGACCTCGTCGAGATAGGGAGCGATCGCGCTGGTTTCGAGGATGCGAAAACCGTCGTGATCGAGCACCGGCACTTTGCCGAAAGGATGGCGGGCGAGGTGCTCGGGCTGGCGGGGCTCGCCTTTAAGGACGTGCACGGGGACCTGTTCGTATTGCGCGCTCTTTTCGGCGAGCAGCATCCGGACGGTGCGGACATAAGTGCTGCCGTCGAAGCCGTAGAGGGTGATGTTCGCCATGTTGCTGCCTTTTCGTTCGCGGCGAAGGAGAGAGTGGGGTTATCTCAATCCAGAGGACAATTGTGGGTTGAAACAATCTGCTTTCGAGATGCGCTCACTGGCCGAGCTTATCCAATAAGAGGGCACAGATAGCAAGCAACGCAACAATGGCTACATCGATCCTCGTGCCTGGTTTCTGCACCACGACGACCAGGGAACCTACGACCGATCCTACGAACTGACCGTGCGGTTCGATCCGGCGAAAATCGACGCGGCGTTGGCGAAGCTCGGCGCGGCGTCGTGGCGCCGCCCGCGTCCGTTGCTGACGCCTGTAATCCTGGTGCGGCGCGACGAGACGCCATATCTGCTATCGGCGGAAACGCCGCGCGACGTGGAGATGCGCCAAACCGTCATGCAGCTCGCGAGCCAGTACGGCCTGGGCGTGCATTTTCCGACGGAAGACGAACTCGCTGCATGGGGCGTGACCCTGATGGGCTCTCCGGCGCCGCTGAACGCGCCCGATTCCGCGCGGCTTCGGGTCACCGGTTCGCTGAACTGGAGCGTGCACGCGCTCGGTTGGGTCGGCACTTGGCACGTGCGCCTGAACGGGGAGGAACACGAGTGGCGGATCAGCGGCGTGGGGTTCGACCAGGCGTTCGCCGATATGGTGCGCGGCGCGGTGATGCTCGCGCACGGCGCATGCTCGCCGTGGGGCGCTCTCGCCGGGATCTCATAGCTTGAACGCGTCCCGAATCATCTCGGCACTCTCGCGCGGGCTGGTTACGCTGGTATCGATCCGCAGGTCATAAACAACGCCGCGGTGGACCCGCGCCTATTGCCAGCGCGCCAATCCGATCGCCCGGTCTCCGCGCTGACGCTCCCGAGCCTCAAGCACGTCGAGCGGAGCGAAGAGGCCCACAAGGTGGACAGCAAACCCTGACAGGAGGGCGCGATAGTCCCGGTCCTGGCCATCCCGGGTCATGACGTCATCGACGGTCAGGTTATTTCCCTGGGCCGCCATGGCCACGATGGCGTGACGCATTCCCTGCATCGCGCGCTCCAGGATGGGGCCGGTTCTGATCGCTACGGACGGCATGTCCTGGTCCTGGATGGTCTCGAAAATCAGGCCATCCGGGTGGCCGAGCATTGATTTCGGTAGCATGTCCAGGAAGCCGTCCATGGCGACGTGCAGGAGGTTCCAAGGGTTTCTCGCGTGCCCCGCCCTCACCCGGTTCGCTTCGCGAACCGACCTCTCCCGCGGAGCGGGAGAGGTGGACTTGCGGCGGTCGCTATTGCACAGATCCTGGGCCGACGAGAGGTACTCCGGAGCCGGTGAATGTGTTACCAACAAGCTGCGCCGGCGTCTCCGTCAGGTTGCGGACGAAATTTGTCGGATGTTGGTTATCGTTGATGAAATGGTTATCGCGGATCAGGATCTTCGGGCTGGGTTGAATGCCGTTGTGCTTCTCTTCGCCGAGCGTGACCGTGGTGCCCCAGTTCTGCGCCTTCGGTCCCTTCTCGACCGTGTTCCCCTCCATGATCAGCGTGCCGCCGATCGGGATGTCCACCTCATAGCTTCCGGTGCCGTTGGGGCCGTCCCCGATGGTGTTGCCGATCAGGACCGTGCGGAGAGCCCGCGATTTCACGTCATGCCCGACGTGCTGGTCGAAGAAGCGCGAGTGTTCGATATCGACTGTTCCGATATGGCCGGCGTAGATCGCATGGCACGGCATGTGGCAGACTTGGCCATTGTCGATGAACTGGCTGTTCAACACCTTGATGTTTTTCCAGTGCCCCTGCGAGGTGAGTATGCCGTCCTCATTGTCCACGAAGCGAACATTATCCACGGTAAGGCCGGCGCCTTCATCGCGAATTCCGGCGCCGTTATGCGACTGCACCTGGGCCCCCCGCAACGTCAGGTTCCGGATGGTTACGTCGTCTCCTTTTACCACGAGGATTCCTTTGCCCTCGCAGGTGCGATACTCGAGTATTACTCCAGGACCTGTTCCGGCTACCGTGACATGGTTGCCGCGGACAACGGCGCAATCATTATAAACGCCGGGTTCGATCAGGACCGTATCGCCGTTGCCAGCGCCACTGATCGCTGCGCCGGGCCGCTTGTAGTCGTGCGTGGGGCCGACAGTGATCACGCTCGGGTCCCCGGCGCAGCCGGCCGTAGTGAGGCAGAGCAGCGTTCCGGCCAGCAGGCGCGCCGCCCGGTGCATCAGCGCTTCACGCCGAGGCCGCGCATGAACTGATCGCGGATCCTTGCCGGATCTCGTTCTGTCGTGTCGGCTGGTTTTTCCTGGTCGATGCGACAGCCGATCAGCCAGGGGCCGTCCTCGCGCAGAGCGTGTTCGACCAGCTCCTCGAAATCGCCTTCGTCAGCCGCCCAGACGCTTTGAAGGATGCCGGCACCTCGGGCTATGGCGATGATATCGGCACCCGCGCCGGTGGCTGCCGGTTGGCCGCCGGTGATCTGGTAGGCGCCGTTGTCCATGATCACCACGGTGAGGTTCGTCGCCCGCCGCGTTGCAATGGTTGCCAACGAACCGAGCTGCATGAGGATCGATCCGTCGCCTTCCAGCGCGATCACCTGCCGGGCCGGCTGCGCCAGCGCTACGCCCAGCGCGATGGGACACGCCAATCCCATGCTGCCCAGCATGTAGAAATTCTGCGCCCGCCGTCCAGCCGCCCAGAGATCGAAATTGGTGTAGCCGATGCCGCCGATCACCGCCTCCTCGTGCTTCAGCCTGGCAACCAGGCGTTTCGTCAGCTCGAAGCGGTTCATCACCTTCGCCTGGTCGCGGCGCGCCGGATGGTTTTCACGCTGCACGGGCACCTCCGCTACCGCTGAAACACTTTGCCGCCGGTGAGCAGCGGCGAGAGGATCAGGCAGGCCGGCGCCTGCGTGGCCACCGCCTGGCGGATCGTGCGATCGAGGGTGAACTCGACTTCATCGAGCCGGGTCATCGTATGATGCTCGACGGCGACCGCGTCGAGCACCGGGCGCATGGTCTTGGCCACCAGCGCCTGGCCGAGATTGAACTCGCCGAGCGTGCCGCGCTCGGAAACCATCATCAGCACGGGAATCTGGAACGGCACGGCGAGCGAGGCGATCACGTTGGCCAATGTGCCGAAACCGCTCGTCTGCATCAGCAGGATCCCGCGCAACCCGCCCATCCAGGCGCCGGCAACGATGCCGAGCGCTTCTTCCTCACGGGTGGTGCAGAAGGCGGTGAAGAACGGATCGGCATGGGTGGCGTCGATCAGGGGGCGCAGCACGTTGTCGGGCACATAAGTCACCAGCCGGACCTCGTTGCGCTTGAGCGCACCGACAACGATCTCATGCCAAGGACGGGTTTCGGCCTGATCCACCGGCTGCCTCCCTTGCCTGCCCGCGCCGCGCTCCGTACACAGCACGCAATGCCGGACTTGAGCAAGACTTATGACGTGCTCGTCGCAGGTGGCGGGAACGCGGCCTTGTGCGCGGCCATTACCGCGCGCCAGCACGGCGCCAGCGTGTTGCTGGCGGAACATGCGCCACGGGCGTTCCGGGGCGGCAACAGCCGGCACACGCGTAATCTACGCGCGATGCATGCGGCGCCGACTGACGTGCTGACGGAGTTGTACGACGAAGAAGAATACTGGGACGACCTTTGCCGGGTGACCGGCGGCAATACCGATGAAGGGCTGGCGCGAATGACGATTCGCGCCTCGGCCGGCGTGTTCGGCTGGATGCGGGAATGCGGCGTGCGGTTCCAGCCGTCGCTCACCGGCACGCTCAATCTGTCGCGCACCAACGCATTTTTCCTGGGCGGCGGCAAGGCATTGGTGAACGCGTATTACGTCGCCGCGGAACGGCTCGGCGTCGATATACTGTATGATGCCGAGGTGGTGTCAATGACGCTCGACGATGGCGCCGTTCGGGGTGTCGAGATCACGCATAAAGGGTTTCCGCACGCGGTGCAGGCACGTTGCGTGGTGGCGGCCTCGGGCGGGTTTCAGGGCAATCTCGACTGGCTGCGTGAGTACCGGGGCGATGCGGTGGACAATTTCGTCATCCGCGGCACGCCATATAATCGCGGCCGGGTGTTGAAGGGATTGCTGGCGCAGGGCGTGGCGGCGGTCGGAGATCCGACGCAATGCCATGCCGTGGCTTTGGACGCGCGCGCGCCGAAATTCGACGGCGGCATTGCCACGCGGCTGGACAGCGTGCCGTTCAGCATCGTCGTGAACCACGACGGCGAACGGTTCTACGATGAAGGCGAGGATGTCTGGCCAAAACGCTACGCGATCTGGGGCCGGCTGATCGCGCAACAGCCGGGGCAGATCGCGTATTCAATCTGCGACGCGAAATCGGTGCCGCTGTTCATGCCGTCGCTGTATCCGGCGATCAAGGCGGAGTTGCTGGGCGAGTTGGCTGAGCGGCTCGGGCTCGATCCGATCAAGCTGCGCGCCACGGTCTCGCGGTTCAATCTCGCGGTGCGTCCCGGCACGTTCGACGACAAGCGGCTGGATGGCTGCACGACCGAGGGTCTCGATCCGCCGAAGACCAACTGGGCGCGGCCGATCGAAACGCCGCCGTTCATCGGCTATCCGCTGCGGCCGGGGATTACCTTCACCTATCTCGGCATGCGGGTGAACGAGCGCGCGCAGGTGCTGATGGAGGACGGCCGTCCCGCCGCCAATCTGTTGGCCGCCGGCGAGATCATGGCGGGCAATATTCTCGGCCGGGGTTATCTGGCCGGTTTTGGCATGACGATCGGCACCGTATTCGGCCGCATCGCCGGAGAGGAGGCGGCACAGCTTGCAAGAAACTGATGCTATTCGGGATGCGCGGCGGGAAATGGAGGTGTGCAATGCATGCCGGTACTGCGAGGGCTTCTGCGCTGTTTTCCCCGCCATGGAACTGCGGCGCGAGTTCAGCACCGCCGACCTGACGTATCTCGCCAATCTCTGCCACAATTGTCGCGGCTGTTACTACGCGTGCCAGTATGCGCCGCCACACGAATGGGGGATCAACGTGCCGCGCAGCTTCGCGCTGGTGCGCCAGGAGAGCTACGCCGCCTATGCCTGGCCGCAGCCGCTGGCGCGGGCTTTCCAGCGCAACGGCGTGGTGGTGGCGCTGGTGACTGCGGCCTCGCTCGCGCTGGCGATCATCCTGACGACCGCGCTGGTGGTGCCGCAGGAGCTGTATTCGCCGCATCCCCTCGGGCTGAGCTCGTTTTATGACGTGATCCCGCTCTGGGTGATGCAGCTCGTCGGGCTGGTCACGTTCATCTTTTCACTGGTGGCGTTGGGGATGGGCGGGGTGCGGTTCTGGCGCGCGGCGGGACCGCGCGGCGGGGTCACGACCGTCGCAGCGCTGCGCGCGCTGCACGACGTGCTCAGCCTGCGCAACCTTGGCGGCGGCGGTCACGGGTGCAACGACAACAGCGAGCGGTTCTCGATGATTCGCCGGCGGCTGCATCACGCGATGTTCTACGGGTTCTTCCTGTGTTTCGCCGCGACCTGCGTGGCGTTCGTGTATCACGCGTTCCTGGGCTGGCCGGCGCCTTATCCGTTCATCAGTGTGCCGGTGCTGCTCGGCACGATCGGCGGGGTGGCGCTGATGGCAGGCTGCACGGGATTGTTTGCGATGAAGCTGGTGGACGACCCGGGCCCGGCGGCGCGCGAGCTGCTCGGGGCTGATGCGGCATTGTTGCTGTTGCTGGCATTGGCAGCGGGAACGGGATTGGCGTTGCTGGGCTTGCGCTTCACCATTGGGATGGGCGTGGCGCTGGCAGTGCATCTCGGGTTCATTCTGGCGCTGTTCGTGCTGCTGCCATACAGCAAGATGGTGCACGGGGTGTACCGGAGCCTGGCGTTGCTGCGGGCGGCGGTGGAGAGGAGAAGAGGCTAATACGCCATGCCGTCCTCGGCTCCACCGTCCAGACTGACAGGTCCTGACAAGCCGGCTCAGCGGTTGGTAGTGTTCAGAAGGAGCGTGCGATGAAAGGACTACAGATAGATCGGAAGCCCGGGCAGGATTTCTACGTGAGGGAGGAGCGGTTTGAACTCGCCGAAATCCATGATGAGGTTACGTGCTCAATCGTGCGATCACGTGATGGCCACAGATTTCGGTTGACCTTTCACAATCCAATAGAGATAGCTCCCGGGTCAAGGCTGCCAATCGCGTTGGGCAGCACAGTTTTCGCATCAACGCCCAATGGCGCGTCTGCTTCGTATGGACGGATGGCGGCGTGGAGGGGGTCGAGATCGTGGACTATCATCAAGCATGACGGATATGCGTGACTTGCGCCCTGTTCACCCTGGCGAGCAGCTCCCCAAGGAATTTCATGAAGCCGCTCGGGTTGACCGCCTATCGCCTGGCGCATGACCTCGGTGTGCCGATCACCCGCATACAGGCCATCGTCGCGGAAGACGCAGCATAACCGGCGATACCGCCTTGCGGCTGGCGCGGTATTTCAGCACCACGCCGGAGTTCTGGCTCAACATGCGACGCGACTATGAACTTGAAACCGCGGCGGAAGCCCTGGGCGACCGTCTCGACCGGGAAGTCAAGCCGCACGCAGCGTGAAACTGTTCACGCCGCCGGCCAGAACCCCAGGATGCGTGCGAACCGCTGACGGTACACCGGCCACACCTCTGGGTTGACCAGCCGGAGCGGACGCTTGCCGTCGAGGACGTCCAGCATCTGCTCGGCCGCGATGCGGGCGATGTTGTGGCGGGACTCTGTGCGTCACACCGGCAATGTGCGGGCTCGCCACGACAGTGTCGAACCGCAACAGCGGGTGATCCGGATCAGGCGGCTCCGTCTCCCATACATCGAGGCCGGCGCCGGCGATCCTGCCGGCGGCGAGCGCGTCGGCGAGCGCTGCTTCGTCATGGATGCCGCCGCGCGCCGTGGTGATGAAATACGCCTCTGGTTTCATCAGCGCGTATTCGCGCGCGCCGATCATGCCGCGCGTCTCCGCCGTGCGCGGGCAGTTGATGGAGACGTAGTCAGACTCGCGCAGCAACTCGTCGAGTGCGACCTTCTCGGCGCCGCGGGCAGCGATGGTCGCGGCATCCAGATAAGGATCGTAGGCGAGCACGCGCATGCGGAACAGGCCGCGGCACAGCTCCGCGACGCGAGTGCCGATATTGCCGATGCCGACAATACCGACGGTCCGTCCCAGCAGGTCGTGGCCTTTGTATTGCACACGCGCGATGTTCGGCTCGCGCCGCATCACCCGGTCCGCCTCGATGATGCGTTTGGAGAGCGTCAGCATCATTGCCAGCACATGCTCGGCCACGCCCTCGCGGTTGCCACCCGCCTGGTTCACCACGGCGACCCCGACCGCCGTGCAGGCCGGAACATCCACAGTGTCGTAGCCGGCGCCGTTGGATGAGATCGCCAGCAGGTTCGGGGTGCGTGCCACCAGCGCCGAGGTGCCCTGGTATTGCGGGGCGAGTTCGTCGCGCGTCGCTCCGATCTGGTAGGCGTGCGCTTGTGCCAGGATGGGTTCGGCGGTCTCGGCAGGGCTGTCGTTGACCAAGCGGTCGAGTTGTACGTCCGGCCGCTGTCCGAGGATTTCGGCGAACACCGGCGCCGAAAGGTAGTTCACGTAGAACACGCGCCTGGTGTTCGGGGCCATGCCGGACCTCTTGCTGCGAGCGGCGGCTGGCTTACCGTTCGCTGCCCGGCGCGGCAATGGAGGGCGGCATGCCGTATGAACCGCTATCGGATCGAAGTCCCCCGCCTGCGGTCTATGTGCGGGCCGCGCCGGAGGCACCGCCATCCGCGCCGCTGGACGGACCAGGCCGGGCGCAGGTGGCCGTGATCGGTGGCGGCTTCACCGGACTCTCTACGGCGTTGCATCTGGCGCAGGCCGGCGTTCAGGTGGCCGTGTTGGAGGCGAAAGAGATCGGCTGGGGCGCCTCGGGGCGGGCTTTCGGGCAGGTGGTGCCCTATCTGAAGATCAGCGAAAGTATGATCCTGGACCATTACGGCGCGGAGCGCGGGCCGGCCATCATCGATGCGGTTGCGGCGGGGCCGGATCTGGTTTTCGGGCTGATCGAGACGCATCACATCGACTGCTGGGCCGTGCGAACCGGGCTGCTGTTCGCCGCGCATGCGCCCGCCGGGCGGCGCGGGCTGGAACGCCGCGCGGCCTATTGGCATCGCCGCGACGTGGCGTTGGAGTTGCTTGAGGGAGCGAAATGCGCGGAGGCGATCGGCTCGTCGCTCTACCCCACGGCGTTGTTGGATCGTCGCGGCGGACATCTCAACCCCTTCGCCTATGCGCGCGGCCTGGCGCGTGCAGCGGTGGACGCCGGCGCTGTCATTCACACACGAACGCCGGTGCGGGGGCTAAAGCGGCGCGACGGCTTGTGGTTCGTCGATGCCAGGAGCGGCGGCATTGCCGCCGATGCGGTCGTTGTTGCCACTAATGCCTACACGCCCCAAGGATCCGGGGGACTCTGGCCGGGATTGCGCGAGAGCCTGGTGCCAGTGCGCGGGTACGGATTCGTCAGCGCGCCGCTGTCGCACAATCTGCGGCACACGATCCTGCCCGGGCGGCAGTCGCTGACGGATACCCGGCGGCTGCTCTCCGCGGTGCGCATGCTGCCGGACGGGCGGCTGCACGCGAGCGGACGCGGGCCAATAGGGGGCCCGGAGTTGCCGCCTGACTGGCGGGGGGTGAATGCGCGTGTGACCCGGCTGTTTCCGCAGCTCGATCGGGTTGCGTGGGAGCAGGGCTGGACCGGCTGGATGGCGATGAACACGGACCACGTGCCGCGGCTGCACGAGCTGGCCCCGGGCGTGTTCGCCGGACTTGGGTATAATGGGCGGGGGATCGCGGCGGCAACGATGTTGGGCCGCGACCTTGCTGCGCTGGTGGGCGGCGGGTCGGAGACGGTGTTTCCGCGCGTGCCTCTGCGGCCGTTGCCGTATGCGCGCATTGCGCCGGTGTTGGCGCGCGGCATGGCGGGGTTGTATCGGATCCGCGACGCGATGGACGAGATAAGGCTGGTGCCCGGGCGGAACTGACCGGCGCTTGGACGCAGCATTTTTGACGAACCGGCCGGCGGGCGCCAGCATCCGTGGATGAGCACTCGCATTGCCGCCGAAGACTATCTCGATGCGCTCGCCGCCGAGGGCATCGAGCACCTGTTCGTCAATCCGGGGACCGATTTCGCCCCGGTGATCGAGGCTTTCGCCCGCGCCGCACGCTCCAACCGCCCGGTGCCCCGCCCGATGGTGGTCCCGCATGAGAATGCGGCGGTTTGCATGGCGCATGGCTACACGGCGGTGACCGGGCGGCCACAAGCGGTGATGGCGCATACGAATGTGGGCCTCGCCAACACGCTCTGCGCGCTGACGGATGCGAGCCGCGACCGCATCCCGATGCTGCTGACCTCGGGGCGCACGCCGATCACGGAAAGCGGGCCGTCCGGCGCCCGCAGTGTCCATATCCACTGGGCGCAGGAGATGTTCGACCAGGCCGGCATGCTGCGCGAGCTGGTCAAATGGGACTATGAGCTGCGACGGCCGGACCAGATCGCCGATGTGGTGACGCGCGCGCTGGAGATCGCCACGGCCTCGCCAGCAGGCCCGGTGTATCTGAGCCTGCCGCGCGAGGTGCTCGGCGAGACGGTGGAGGCAGCGGAGCCGCAGGAGCGGCCGGCGCGGGCGCGGCCGCGGGTGCCGCGGGCGGCCGCTTCGGACGTGGAGCAGCTCGCGGATTGGATCGCCGCGGCGCGCCGCCCGCTGATCGTCACCGGCACGCTCGGGCGCGACCCACGGGAGAGTGCGGCGCTGGCCCGGCTGGCGGAGCGGTTCGCGCTACCGGTGGTGCCGTTCAACACGCGTTATTTCGCGCTGTCGAGCGAGCATCCGATGTTCGCCGGGTCAGTGCCGGGGCCGTTGTTGAAGGACGCCGATCTGGTGCTTGCGTGGGAGGCCGACGTGCCCTGGTATCCCAGCAAGGAAGCGCCGCCGGAGGGCGCGCGCGTCGTGCAGATCGGCGAGGATCCGCTGTATGCGCGATACCCGATGCGCAGCTTTCCGAGCGACCTCACCATTCGCGCCGCCGCGCTGCCGCTGCTGGGGGCATTGGAAGCGGCGCTGGCCGAGCGCAAGCCGGATGTCGAGGCGCGCTACGCGCGGCTGACGCAGCGTGCCGCGAAACAGCGTGCCGCGTGGGCGGCGGAGGCGGAGCAGGCGGGCACGGCCGAGGCTTGCTCCAATATCTGGATGAACCATTGCCTGCGGGCGGTGGTTGACGACGATACCATCGTGGTGAGCGAGTATTCGTTCCGGCAGGAATATTGCCCGCTGCCCGGGCCGGGAAGCCTGCTGGGCCTGAGCGCGGCCGGGGGGTTGGGCTGGGGGTTCGGCGCGGCGCTCGGCGCCAAGTTGGCTGCACGCGAGCGCAGCGTGATCGCGGTGCTGGGCGATGGCGCGTACATGTTCGCCAACCCGACCGCGTGTCATTTCGTCGGCCAGGCGCAGGACCTGCCGGTACTGGTTGTGATTTACAACAACACGCTGTACGGCGCGGTGCGCCGCGCCACGCTGGACATGTTCGCCGAGGGCGTGGCGTCCGAGGCAGACGGGCGGCTGCTCGCCGAGTTGGGTCCGGCGCCGGAATTCGAGCGGATCGTCGAGGCGCATGGCGGGCACGGCGAACGGGTCGAGCACCCGGCCGCCTTGCCCGGCGCGCTGCGGCGCGCGGCTGCAGCGGTGCGCGAAGGGCGGCAGGCGGTGGTCAACGTGCTCTGCCGGGCGTGAGGCTTTCCGCCGGCGTCCTGGTGGTCGGCGCCGGTCCGGTCGGGCTGACGCTGGCGATGGATCTCGCCTGGCGCGGCGTCGATGTGCTGTTGATCGAGGCGCGCGCTCGCGGCGAACCGCCAAGTGTTAAGTGCAACCATGTTGCGGCGCGCAGTATGGAGGTATTCCGTCGGCTGGGTATCGCACGCGCAGTGCGGGACGCGCCCGGGCTGCCGGCGGATTATCCGAACGATGTGGCGTTCCGCATCACGACAACGGGGATCGAATTCGCGCGCATCCATATTCCCTGCCGACGGGACCGCTACACGGACAAAAGCGGGCCGGACGGATGGTGGCCGACGCCGGAGCCGCCGCACAGGATCAATCAGATCTATCTCGAGCCGGTGCTGTTCGCCGCGGCTTTGGCTATGGGCGTGCGTATCCGCAGCCGGATGCGGCTGACCGGGTTCGAGCAAACGGAAGGCGGCGTGACGGCGGCAGCGGAGGACCTCGACACCGGCGCTTCAATGACGATCTTCTGCAACTACATGGTGGCCTGTGACGGCGCGCATTCCGAGGTCCGGCGAGCGATCGGTGCGCGGCTCACGGGCGATGCGGTCGTGCAGCGCACGCAGTCGAGTTATATCCGGGCACCGGAGTTGATCGCGCGTATGCAAGCGCCCCCGGCCTGGTCCACGCAGTCGCTCAACCCGCGTCGCAACGCCAATGTGTTCGCGATCGACGGACGGGAGACCTGGCTGGTCCATAATTATCTGCGCCCCGATGAAACCAGTTTCGATGCGGTGGACCGTGATCGCTGTATTCGCCTGATCCTGGGGGTGGGGGAGGATTTCGAATACAGCGTGATCAGCAAGGAGGATTGGATCGGCCGCCGTATGGTGGCGGACCGGTTCCACCGGGGTCGCGCGTTCATCTGCGGGGATGCTGCGCATATCTGGGTGCCGTTCGCCGGCTATGGAATGAATGCGGGGATCGCGGATGCGATGAACCTGTCCTGGATGCTGGCGGGCGTCCTGGCCGGTTGGGCGGATCCGGCAATCCTCCATGCGCACGAGGCCGAGCGGCAGCCTATCACCGAGCAGGTGTCGCGTTATGCCATGGGTACGGCGGTGTCGCTGGCTCGGGCCCGCGGTGCGGTGCCGCCGGCGATCGAGGCGCCCGGATCGGAGGGGGACGCGGTGCGCGGCGCCTTCGGTCGTAAGGTGTACGAGTTGAACGTGGGGCAGTATTGCTGCGGCGGGTTGAATTTCGGCGCGTTCTATGACGGTTCGCCGATCATCTCTTACGATGGCGAGAGCCCGCCGGCCTATTCGATGGAGAAGTTTACGCCTTCCACTGTGCCGGGTTGCCGGACGCCGCATCTCTGGTTACGCGACGGGCGGTCGCTTTACGATGCGTTGGGGCGGGGGTTTACGCTGCTGCGGTTCGATCGCGCGGCGGATGTCGATCCGATGATGGGTGCTGCGCGGCTTCGGGGTGTCCCTATGGCGGTGCTGGATGTGGAGGCCGACGAAGCGCCGGGGGTGTACCGCCATAAGTTGGTGTTGTCACGGCCGGATCAGTGTGTTGCGTGGCGGGGGAATGCGGTGCCGGGGGATTGCGGGGGGTTGGTGGATTTGGTGCGGGGGGCGGGATGACCTCTCGCGAGGGGAGGGCCACTCGCGCTGCAATAAGGACGGACCGCCCCCTCCCCCCACCCCCTCCCGCAAGGGGAGGGGGAATGTTGTCCTTATTACAGGTCGGCGTCGGGGGGGATGGTCTCCGGGCGGACGCCCATTTTCAATAGCGCTTGGTGTATCCAGTCGGCGACCTGCCTGGTGCCGGTGTTGTAGTCGGTCCAACTGTTGAGGAAATCGCGCCAGCGCCGGTCCGGCTCTTCCTGGATGCCCATGGCGCTCGGCAGGGCGATGGACGGATTCTTCAGCAGCACCACTTGCGACAGGCCGGGCGCCTTGGCGCTGACGCTGAGGCCTTGGATCAGGCCGTAAATGATGCAGTCCGCACGGCCGGATTGCACGGTCAGGATTGCCTCCGAGCCGTCCTTCACGCCAACTACATGCGCATTGGGGGCGTAGCGGGCCAGCAGGTTGTCCGACAACGAGCCGATCAGGGAGACGACACGGATATCCGGTCGGTTCAGGTCGGCCCAGCTCCGCGCCGGAAAGCCCTGATGCGAGACATAACCGAACGGGTGCATGTAATAGGCTCGGGTGAAACCGATCGACAGCGCCCGCTGCGGCGTGGGGTTCAGTGCGAAGGCCAGATCGACTTTGTTAGTCTGCAGGTCGAGCACCGATGTGCCGTAGGTCGCCTCCACATAGGTCAGCTTGACGTTCAGGGCCTGGGCGATGCTGCGCGCCATGTCGATCGCCGCACCGCCCCAGGTGCCGTCGGCGAGGTTCTTGGCGAAGAACGGGGTTTCACCGGGAAGAGCCGCGATGCGCAGCTCGCCGGTACGTCGCACCCTGTCGAGTGTCGATTTACCGGTGGGTGTTTGCGCAGCGGCGCGGGTCGCCAGAAGCCCGAGCGACCCGGTGGCGATCAGCGCCGCGAGGCCTCGCCTGCTCTGCATCTGTGTCTCCTTCAACCGCTGTACCGCCGGGGCCGCAGCCCGGCATGGAACCACTCGACCAGCGTGATGATGTCATAGACCGGGACACCGAACGCCGCCTCGATCGCGGCGGAATAGGGTGGCAGGTTGGTGCACTCCGAGACGATCGCGCCCACATCGGGATGCCGGGCGAGCAAGGTCTCCGCCATGCCGAGCACTTCGCGTTCTTGCGCCGCGTAATCGACTACCGGCTGCCCGGTGCGGTTGTTGTAGCGGAACATACCGTCGGCCGGCATGCCGACCACCGGCAGGTCGGGCGTGACGCCGACGGCGCGGAAATGCGCCGGGCTGAGAGCGTCGGCGTCGGCGGTGAGTACGCCGAACTCGCTGACCCTTGGGCAGGATGCTTTGCACCAACGGGATCTGCAGCAGGCTGGAGGTGGCGACCGGCACCGGACAATGCGCGACGAGCTGCGGATGCAGGATAGCGAGGAAGCCGCAGCTCGTGGTGATGCCATCGACGCCGAGCGCGACCAGCTCGTCGGCCGCCCTGGTGAACAGGTCGATCATGCCGTCGGCATCCGGTTTGACGATGCGGTCCGGCGTGGCGCCGCGCACCACGGCGTATTGCACGGGAAACCGCCAGCTCGGAGCGTAACCGATATCGCCGGGCAGGCGCTGAAAGCCGGTGTCGAGGATCATGATCCCGACAGTTACGCCATGGACCGGGACGCGGCGCATCCGGCGTTGGTTTTGCATGGTTATCGTGCTCCGAATTGCGGCGCCACTTGCCGCATGAAAAGCGTGAGGCTGTGCGCGGCGGTCTCGTAGGGCATCGGGCCGAGGCGGAACTGCATGATCACACCGCCGATGCCGGTTGCCGCTATATCCGCCATGCGCTCTGCGACTGTGTCCGGCGAGCCGTGAATCAAGGCGTGTTCGATGACGGTGCGCGCGGGCGGCGTTGGTGCGGGTGCATGCGTGTTCAGCCGTTGGCCGGTGTCGCGGAATACGCGCTCACGCATGGCGGCGCGCTGGGTCTGCATGGCTTCGAAAGCGGGGATGCCGACCCGCGCGGCTTCGGCGTCGGTCTCGGCGACCACGACGTTGCGCCAGACCCAGCAAGCTTTCACCAGCGTTTCGATGGCGGCTTCATCGTGACCGTGTTCGCGCAAGGTGCGGCGGTAGAGATCAAGGCGCTGGCGCGTGACCTCGAGCGACTGCACATTCATCAGGAACGGCCGGCCCTGCTGCGCCAAGGCAACCATGGATGCCTCACCGGAGGCACCGCGGATCACCGGCGGTGTCGGGGTATAAGGGTGCGGGCGCAGCCCTGGGACCTTGAGGGTCCAGAACCGGCCGTGGTGGTCGAACGGTTCGCCGGTCCAGGCCCGGAACAGGATCGTTTCCGCTTCTTCCAGGCGCGCCTGTGCTTCGTCCGGATCGATGCCGTAGCCCTGGTAGTCGTAGATATTGTAGGCGGTGCCGCGGCCGAGGCCGATGATCAGCCGACCCTTGCTGATATTGTCGATCAGCGCCAGCTGCTCGGCCATGCGCACCGGGTGATGCAGCGACATCTGCGCCACCGCGAAGCCGAGCTTCGCGCGCCGGGTTGCGACCGCCAGCGCTGCTGTGAAGGTTACCGGATCGACATAGGCGCAGATGCCGTCGAAATGGTGCTCGGCCAGCCAGATCACGTCGCATCCGAGTTCGTCGGAAAGGCGGGCCTCAGCGATGGTCTCGTCGATGATTGCGCCGTCCCGGGCGGGATCGCGGCTTTCGGGGAAGAGGAAGTTGCTGAACTTCACCGGGTCAGCGCTCGATCCCGTGCGCGGCGAGGCGATCAGCGAGCAGTTGCTCGACATCGCCGGCGGCTTCGGCGCGTCGTTCCTGAGGTATGCGCGCAGTTAGCGTGTGCGCGACCCCTTCGATCAGGACGCCGAGAATCGGATAAGGGTCGGCGTCGCTCTCGACCACGAGACGGATGACCTGTGCGAGCACGCTCGCCGGGTCCCGGGCGCGAGCGGCGGCCTGTTCCGCTTGTTCGATCAGCCTGACGATGGCACCGAAAATCTTTTCCGTCATTCGCCGGAGCTTAGGGCAGGCGCGCCGGATGGGAAGAGCGGCCGTGTGGCGGAGGAGGACCTAAGCGACCGCTTTGCGGGCCAGCCGGTCACCCGGCAAAGCGCTTTGCGGGTCGGCCCCGGCTGATCCAGCCGAACTCTTGTGCACAGCCGGATACGGCTGATCCAGCCACAACCAGACGCACGCACGGCAGTGACCATCACAGGTCTCGACGACATCGATCGGCGCCGAGCAACCGGACAAGCCGTGGGTCACCGCATAAGGGCCGAATTCTTTCGTGAGCGCCTGCTCCGCGTGGACCCGGGCAGGTCCCTGAGCGTGGCGGGCCACTTCCAGGAGTGTCAAAACCGCCGGCCGGCGGACGGCAGGATCGTGGCTCCGCAGCGCAGTCACCGCCTGGAAACAGGAGGTCAGGCTGTCCTTCTCAGATGGCATGTAATTTACCGAGCGACGAGCACAGGGTTTGTATTTGTCGCGCAGCCGGTAGGAAATCCAGTCAAGTCGTCGTGACAAAAGGTTTACTCCCCGATCATGTCCTCGACCTGTGAAGCCGAGTGCGGATCGATGTGCATTTTCAAGAAACGATCTCATGAAAAAATGGCAATGCTTTGCCTCATGTCACTGGATTACTTGAAGCGGGCGGCGGCATGAACGTTCCGAATAGTTCTATTTGACACACGGGCTTGTGCGCCCACAAATGCGGGAACACACGAGTCCCGGCAGCGGTTTCACGACCGCTTCTCAACAACAACCATTCGGCGAGGCACGGAGCGAGGCACTACCTTGTCTCCGCGATAGGAAAGGGCGGGTCTATGGAGGTGGATCATAACACCGACGCAATTCGTGCTGCGACATGTGTTTTCGGTTTAGAAACGGTAGAAAGCGACAAATCACTGCAAGAAGTGTTCCGTCTGCGCTATCAGATCTATTGTCTGGAGCGCCGTTTCGAGTCAGGGCAGGATGGAATGGAAACCGACGCGTTCGACGCCATGTCGCGGCACGTTCTTCTGCGCCATCGTCCGACAGGAAAAGCGATAGGCACGGTTCGGCTCATCATCCCGCGCCTCAAGGGGCCAGGAGCTCTCCTGCCGATTGAGCAGTTCGCCAATCCGCCCCGCCTGTGGGCGTTGCGGCGGTCGTGCGTTGCCGAAGTGTCGCGTTTCGCATTATCGAAGGAGCTGCGCGCGGCGAGCCGTTTGTCAGGCAGCCTCGCCCGTTTGTTGCTTATCCGCGGCCTCGTTCAACTCAGCTACCGTATGGGGCTGACGCATTGGTGTGCATTGATGGAGCCCAAACTGCTGCGGCTGCTGGCGGCCTCCGGCATTCACTTCGTTCCACTCGACGGGCTGGTCGAGCACCACGGACTTCGTCAGCCCTCGGTGACCAGCGTCGATGAGATGCTGCACAGGGTGCGATACGAACAACCAGCAGTCTGGAATCTCATTACTGGTGATGGAACGCTTTGGCGAGACGGCCTGAGCTCCGCAGCGTAGTCTCCCGAACCGGGTCGCGCGCCAGCGGCGACAACGCTAGTGCTTTCCTGGGCAAGCCACCCCTGCCCTTGACGGAATATTTTGGGCCGCGGAAGCTTGCCGGCAACGCAGCTATAATCGCGGCTGCGAAGAGAACCAACAGGGGGATCGCCATGCGCCGCCGTCATGTGTTCGGGTTGGCTTTCGCCGCCGTCACAGCAATCGCCGGTACAGCGCAGGCGCAGCAGCCGCGCGCGGAAGTCATTCACTGGTGGACGTCCGCGAGCGAATCGGCGGCGGTGAAGGTGTTCGCCGATGCATATCGCGCCACGGGCGGCGTATGGGTCGATACCGCGATCGCCGGCGGCGCCGCCGCGCGTGCCGCTGCGATCAACCGTACGATCGGCGGCGACCCGCCGACCGCCATGCAGTTCAACACCGGCAAGCAGTTCGATGATCTCGTCGCCAACGACCTGCTGGCCAGCCTGGATACGCCAGCGGCGGCGCAGGACTGGAAGGCGTTTCTCCCACCCTCCTTCCTCCAAGCCATCACGCGCGACGGGCATGTCTATGCCGAGCCGGTGAACATCCACGGCCAGAACTGGCTGTTCTACTCCAATGCGGCGCTGGCCAAGGCCGGCGCGCAGCCGCCGACGAACTGGGAGGACCTGTTCCCAACGCTGGACAAGCTCAAGTCGGCCGGGCTGGTGCCGCTCGCGTTCAGCGGTCAGAAGAACTGGGAGCGCAACCTGTTCAACAATGTGCTGGTAGGGGAGGGCGGTCGCGACATGTTCGTCGCCTTCTGGGGCAAGCGCGATGTCGCCATGGTGAAGGGACCCGCCTTCCGTCAGATCGCGGAAACCTTTCAAGCACTTGCATGATTATGTGGATGAAGGGAGTCCCGGGCGGAACTGGAACGATGCCACCAACATGGTCATCCAGGGCAAGGCCGGGATGCAGTTCATGGGCGACTGGGCGAAGGGCGAGTTCACCGCGGCGGGCCAGACGCCCGACAAGGATTATGGCTGCACCGTGCTGAGCGACCACGGCATCGCCTATGTCATGGGGGGCGACGTATTCGCTTTCCCACGCCAGGGCGGCAGCAACGGACTGACGAAATCTCAGGCGCTGCTGGCAGGCGTGCTGCTTGATCCAAAGGTGCAGATCGCCTTCGCGCAGAAGAAGGGCTCGATTCCGGTTCGGCTCGATGTCAGCACCGCTTCACTGGATGCCTGCGCGCAGAAGGCGTCGCACTGGATCGCCGACCCGAACGCGCAGGTACCGGCGAACGAGATGCTCTCGCCGCCGGCGCTTACCGGCGCGGTCGAGGACGTTATCTCCGAATATTGGAACAATCCGGCGATGACCCCCGATACGTTCGTCAACCGAGTGGCGACCACGCTCAACCAACACCTCTGACACAAGCGCCGCGATGCGCGCACGCCGGCGCCTCGCTCCGCATCTGGCCCTCGCGCCGGCCTTCCTGATCGCGCTGGTCGCCTATTGTGGCGGCATGGGGTGGACGGTGTGGATCTCGTTCACCAATTCGCGGATGCTGCCGAGTTCGGTGTTCGTCGGCCTGCGGCAATACGAGAGCCTGTTCAGCAATGTGCGCTGGCAGGTCTCTGTAGGCAACATAGTGATCTTCGGCGCGCTGTTCATACTGGCGGCGTTGGCTTTGGGCTTCATGCTGGCCGCTTTCATCGACCGGGGCGTGCGCGGCGAGATCGTGCTGCGGACGGTCTTCCTTTATCCATTCTCGATGTCGTTCATCGTGACTGGCCTCGCGTGGCGCTGGCTGCTGGATCCGACGCTCGGCATTGGGAAGATCGCGCACGATCTCGGGCTGGACTGGTTGCATTTCGATTGGCTCGTCCGGCCGCAGCGCGTGATCTACACGCTGGTGCTGGCGGCGGTTTGGCATGCGTCGGGGCTGGTGATGGCGATCATGCTGGCAGGGCTGCGCGGGGTCGATCCGGACATCTGGAAGGCCACGCGCGTGGACGGGATTCCGGCCTGGCGGGTGTATGTGTTCGTGGTCGCGCCGCTGCTGCGCGGCAGCTTCGCAACGGCGACCCTGCTGCTCGCCACCAGCGTGGCGCGGCTCTACGATCTGGTCGTGGCGATGACCAGCGGCGGCCCGGGGATTTCCTCGGAAGTACCGGCGAAATTCGTAATGGATTACCTGTTCGACCGCGGCAATGTCGGGCTGGCGACGGCAGCCGCGACGACCATGCTGGTCACCGTCGTCATCGTGCTCACGCCGCTGTTCTATTGGCGGTCGAGAAGCCCCGTCAGGCGTCCGGCATGATTCGACGCGCGGTCCCGCGCGGGCGCCGGCCGAAGCGGCTGACACCGGGCCGCGCCGGGCTTTACGCGTTCCTGGTCATCTGTGCGCTGTTCTTTCTGACGCCGCTGTATGTGATGGTGGTAACCTCGCTGAAGGCCATGCCCGAAATCCGTCAGGGCCAAGTGCTGGGATTGCCCGCAGCTCCGAGCCTTGCGGCGTGGAGCAAGGCCTGGTTCTCCGCCTGCACAGGGCTTACGTGCAACGGCATCAGGGTGGGGTTTGTCAATTCGCTGCGCATCCTGATCCCCAGTGTGATCGTATCTATCACCATCGGCGCCATCACCGGCTATGCGCTGTCCTTCTGGCGGCCGCGCGGAGCGGTACTGTTGTTCGGCGCGCTGATCGCGGTGGCGTTCATTCCGTATCAGGTGTTCATTTACCCGCTGGTGCGGATCTTCTCGCATCTTGGGCTGAACAATTCGATCCCGGGCATCGTGCTGGTGCATACGATCTTTGGCCTGCCGACGATGACGCTGATTTTCCGCAACCATTTTGCCGCATTACCGGAGGAGCTGTTCAAGGCGGCACGCGTGGATGGCGCCGGATTCTGGCGGATCTTCCAGGCGATCATGCTGCCGATGGCGCTGCCGATCTTCGTCGTCGCCGTCATCCTGCAGGTCACGGGGATCTGGAACGACTTCCTGTTCGGCCTGGTCTTTGCCGGGCGGGCGAACCTGCCGATGACGGTGCAGCTCAATAATATCGTCAACTCCACCCAGGGGGTGCGCGAATACAATGTGGATATGGCAGCCACCTTGCTCACCGCGCTGGTGCCGCTGCTGGTCTATGTGGTTTCCGGCCGCTGGTTCGTGCGCGGCATCGCGGCCGGTGCGGTGAAGGGATAGCGGATGAACGGCCGCAGCAATGTCTCCTTACGCGGCGTGGCGGTGACGTATGGCGCGGTTCGGGTTCTGGACCGGCTGGACCTCGAGGTTGCGCAGTCGGAGTTCCTGGTGCTGCTGGGCCCGTCCGGCTGCGGCAAATCGACGTTGCTCAATGCGATCGCCGGGCTGACTGAGGTCGATGACGGCGAGATCTGGATCGGCGAGCGCAACGTGACCTGGGACGAGCCGAAGGACCGCGGCATCGCCATGGTGTTTCAGTCCTACGCGCTGTACCCGCGCATGAGCGTGCGGGGCAATCTGTCCTTTGGGCTCAGGGTGGCACGGCTGGCGCGGGCGGACATCGAGCGGCGGGTGCGATCGGCGGCGGAGATGCTGCAGATCACGGAGCTGCTGGACCGCCGGCCTGCCGAGTTGTCCGGCGGCCAGCGGCAACGGGTGGCGATCGGCCGTGCGCTGGTGCGCGATGCCGGCGTGTTCCTGTTCGACGAGCCGCTGTCAAACCTGGACGCGCAGTTGCGCGCCGAGCTGCGGGTGGAGATCAAGCGGCTGCACCAGAGCCTGGGTGCAACGATGATTTATGTCACGCATGACCAGATCGAGGCGTTGACGCTCGCGGACCGCATCGCAGTGATGAAGGATCGGCGGTTCCAGCAGATCGGTGCGCCGCAGGAGATCTATTTGCGTCCGGCCAATCGTTTCGTTGCCACCTTTGTCGGATCGCCGGCGATGAGTTTTTTGCCGGGGCGGATCGCGCTGGGGGCGGATGGACCGGTGTTCGCGGCGCCGTCAGCATCCGTGCCGCTTCGCGGTTATGCATTCGCGCAGCAGCCGTGCGATGCGATGCCGGTAGAGCTGGGCATCCGTCCGGAGCATGTGATGCTGGCCGGGAACGGCGAGATGGCGCAGGATGTTGCGGTCGAAATGACAGAGCCGATGGGCAGCGATCTGCTCGCCTGGACGCGGCTCGGCGATCGGGCTTTGTCTATCCGCCTGCCGGCGGAGACGAGGCTGGCGCCGGGCGACCGGTTGCGCGTGACGTTGCCGGAGCATCGGCTGAGTTTGTTCGATGCTGTGACCGGTGCGCGGCTTTGACGCTTGTACGGAGATAACCGATGCCTGTAGCCGACCGCCTGTCCGTCCAGCTTTACACGCTGCGCTCACTCGGCGACCTGGACAGGATTCTCGATGCGGTCGCCGCCGCCGGTTTCCGTTATGTGGAAGGAGTCGGTTCGCATCTCGACGATGCGGCGGGGGTGAAGGCCAAAACCGACGCACGGGGCCTTCGCTTTTCCTCCTCCCATGTCGGGTTGGCGGCGTTGCGGGAACGGCCGGATGCGGTGATCGCCGCCTGCAAGCAGCTTGGGTTCAAGCAGTTGTTCATGCCGTCCGTGCCGCCGGCGGAACGCGACATGGATGCGGCCGGCTGGCGCGCGCTGGGGCGCGAGCTGGGCGGGATGGCAAGGCGCTTTGCCGACGACGGTATCCGCCTCGGTTATCACAACCACAACTGGGAGCTGAAACCGAAGGACGGTGAAACCACCGCACTGGAGCTGATCTTCGCCGAAGCCCAAGGCACGCCGCTTACTTGGCAGGCGGACGTGGCCTGGCTGATCCGCGGCGGCGCCGAGCCGGGGACGTGGCTGCGGCGTTATCGCGACCGGCTGGTCTCCGCGCATGTGAAGGACATTGCTCCGCCGGACACCAATCTGGACGAAGACGGCTGGGCGGATGTCGGCGCCGGCGTGCTGGACTGGCGAAGCCTGTGGCGGATCTGCCGGGAGTGCGGCGCCGAATGGATGGTGGTCGAGCATGACAAGCCGGCAGATCCCGAACGCTGCGCGCGCGTCAGCTACGCCTGGCTCAGCAAGCTGGAGGACTGAGCCGCATGGGACCGACCGTCATCGGTTTGATCGGCTGCGGTATTATCAGCGACGCGTATTTGCGGGGCGCCGGGCGCTCGCGGTTGGTGCGCGTGAAGTCGGTGGCGGATATCCGTCCCGACGCGGCGCAGGCGAGGGCCCGCGAGTACAACGTAGAAGCCGTGCCGGTCGGTGTGCTGCTTGCCGATCCGGAGATCGAGATCGTGGTGAACCTGACGGTTCCCGCCGCACATGCGCCGGTGAGTTTGCAGATTTTGGCGGCCGGCAAGCATGTGTACCTGGAGAAGCCGCTGGCGACGCGTTTCGCCGAAGCGAAGCCGGTCACCGAGTCCGCGGCGGAAAAGGGGCTGCGGATCGGCTGCGCACCGGACACGTTTCTGGGCGCCGGACATCAGGCGTGCCGTGCTGTGATCGATGCAGGCGCGATCGGGGTGCCGGTCGGTGGCGCGGCGGCGGTGCTGTCGCACGGGATGGAGCACTGGCATCCCAATCCCGCCTTCTTCTACCAGCATGGCGGCGGACCGATCCACGACATGGGCCCCTATTATGTAACCCAGCTTGTGAACCTGTTGGGACCGGTGTCGCGGGTGACCGCTGAGGCCTCGACGCCGAGCCGCACGCGCCGCATCGGCAGCCAGCCGCTTGCGGGAGAAAACATCACTGTCGAGGTACCGACGACGGTGAACGGCGTCCTGTCTTTCGCCAACGGCGCCAATGTGTCGCTCAGTCATTCCTGGGATGTTTGGAAACACCGCCGGCTGCCGCTGGAAATTTACGGGACCGAGGGCAGCATGCTGGTGCCTGATCCGAATTTCTTTGGCGGCGAGCCGCAGGTCAGCAAGCGGGACGGCGACTGGAGGCCGCTCGACATCCGCACCCATCCGTTCGGCGCGCCGAACCGGACGCTTCGAACCGGCGCCGAGGTCGCCGATTACCGCATTATCGGCCTGCTCGACATGGCTGCCGCCATCCGTACAGGCCGCCCGCACCGTGCCAACGGCGCGCTCGCCCTGCACGTGCTGGAAGTGCTGGATGCATTCGAGCGGTCCTCGCTGGAGGGGCGGCATGTGGTGATCGAGACGCCGTGCGAGCGCCCGGAAGCGCTGCCGCAAGGCGCGGGCGAGGAGGTGTTCGCATGACGATGCAGACGATCCGCGGTCCGGCGATTTTCCTGGCGCAATTCGCCGGCGATGCTCCGCCGTTCAACAGCCTGCGGGGCATGGCGGGGTGGGCGGCCGCGCTGGGCTATAAGGGCGTGCAGGTCCCGACCGGCGCCAAGCGGCTGTTCGATCTGGATCGTGCCGCCGACAGCGAGGCCTATTGCGATGAGGTGAAGGCAACGCTGGCGGAGGCCGGCGTGCAGCTCACGGAACTGTCCACGCATCTGCAGGGCCAGCTTGTTGCGGTGCATCCGGCGTATGACGAGGCGTTCGATGCGTTCGCGCCGGCGGCGGTGCGCGGCAACCGGACGGCGCGGCAGGAATGGGCGATCGAGCAGTTGAAGAAGGCGGCGCGTGCTTCGGCGCGGTTTGGTCTGACGGCGCATGCCACGTTCTCGGGCGCGCTCGCGTGGCCGTACATGTATCCTTGGCCGCAGCGTCCGGCGGGCCTGATCGAAACCGCGTTCGAAACACTGGCCGCGCGTTGGCGGCCGATCCTGGACGCGTTCGACGCGGCAGGTGTGGATGTGTGTTTCGAGATTCACCCGGGCGAAGACCTGCATGACGGGGCGACGTTCGAGATGTTCATGGCGCTCGTGGGTAATCACCCGCGCTGCAAGATTCTGTATGATCCCAGCCATTTCGTGCTGCAGCAGCTCGACTATCTCGGTTTCATCGATGTCTATCACCAGCGCATCGGCGCGTTCCACGTGAAGGATGCGGAGTTCAACCCGACCGCGCGGCAGGGTGTGTACGGCGGGTATCAATCCTGGGTGGACCGGGCCGGGCGGTTCCGCTCGCCCGGCGACGGTCAGGTGAATTTCAGGGGCATTTTCTCGAAGCTGGCGCAGCACGGCTACGGCGGCTGGGCGGTGCTGGAGTGGGAATGCGCCATCAAGTCGGGCGAGCAAGGGGCGCGCGAGGGTGCGCCGTTCATCCGCGACCACATCATCGAGGTGACGCGCACGGCGTTTGACGAGTTTGCCGCATCGCGCACGGATGAGGCGGCGAATCGCCGGATGTTGGGGCTGGGGTAATAAGATGCGGGACCGCGTGCGCCTTGGGATGGTGGGGGGCGGGCAGGGGGCCTTTATTGGCGCGGTGCATCGGATGGCGGCGCGGCTGGACGACAAGTACGCGCTGGTCTGCGGTGCGCTGTCATCCGATCCGGCGCGTGCCCGTGCATCCGGGGTGGAACTGGGCCTCGATCCGGCGCGCAGCTACGGTTCGCATGCGGAGATGTTTGCGGCGGAACGCGGACGCGCCCACGGGATGGAGGCGGTGGCGATCGTCACGCCGAACCACTTGCATTACCCGATCGCGAAGGCAGCCCTTGAGGCGGGGTTTCATGTCATCTGCGACAAACCGCTGACGACCGGCACGGCGGAGGCGAATGAGTTGGTGCGACTCGCCGAGACGGCGGGGCGGGTGTTTGCGGTCACCTACAACTATTCCGGCTATCCGATGGTGCGCCAGGCGAGGGCGATGGTGGCGCGCGGCGAGATCGGGCGGTTGCGGGTGGTACAGGCGGAATACGCGCAAGGCTGGCTGGCCGGGCCGTTGGAAGCGAGCGGGCAGAAACAGGCTTCCTGGCGGACCGATCCGGCGAAATCCGGGCCGGGCGGAGCAATCGGCGATATCGGCAGCCACGCGTTTCATCTCGTCTGCTTTGTGACCGGTGAGGTGCCGGCGCGTGTGCTGGCGGATCTTTCAACTTCTGTGGCCGGCCGGCGGCTGGACGACAATGCGCACGTGCTGCTGCGGTTCGGTTCAGGCGCGCGTGGCGTGTTGTGGGCGAGCCAGGTGGCGCATGGGCAGGAGAATGCACTGCGGCTGCGTGTGTATGGGGAGACGGGCGCGCTTGAATGGGCGCAGGAGGAGCCGGACAGGCTATGGTTTACGCCCGGCGGTCAGCCGCGACGGCAGGTGACGCGCGGCGGCCCGGCGATGATGGCGGAAGCAGCGCGCGTCGCGCGGCTGCCGGCGGGACATCCGGAAGGTTATCTGGAGGGGTTCGCGACGATCTATACCGAAGTTGCGGCGGCGATCCGGGCGGCACGCGCCGGGGTGGCGACGGCGGCAGAGGTGACGTTTCCAACGGTTGTGGATGGGGCTCTTGGAGTGCGGTTTATTGCCGCGGCTGTGGCGTCCTCGGCCGAAGGGGGGCGGTGGATCTCGCTGACAGAGTAGACGCGGGCGAAAAACCGACCCGCCAGATTCCACTCGTAACTTATTCAGGCCACTCCGCACTCCGCAGCGAGATGACCAGTGAAGCGATGCCAGATCTCTGTCCGGCCCAGCAGAGGGGTACCGACGAAGCCCCGCAGGTTCAGCTGGCCGGCATCGTCCACCCAGAGCTCCGCGTGATATTGGCGACCGCTCCGTGGATCGATGACGTAACCCAACCAGGTACCATCCTGTGTAGGGCTTTCGTCGGTAATGATGGTCAAGCCGCATTGCGAGCGGCCTTGGTAGTCGGTTGGCAGCGGCTCGCCCGGCGATCTCTGGATGCCGACGATGCGGCCGCACAAAGTCGCTCCACACCATAAGATCTCGATCACCCCGCCGCCGTTCGTCCTCCATCGACCCAGCGGTGCGGTCTGCATCGGCATCTCGCGAGCCGCCACGCCGCAATCGATGCCAAACGTAAGGGCGACAAGGATCAGGATACAGGTGAAGCGCGAACGGGCCATTTCGCAGTAAACCGGAGCACTCGAACCTCCACGCGACGCGGGCTGCCGCCAGCGCGCGAGCGAACCATGCCGGCCGGCCGCGAGACAATCAAGATCATCGGAGCACAAGGCTTGGTACGCCGAGAGCACGGGAGCCCCAGGCGTGCCATTTCCGACACCAAGCGTATGATGGCCGAGCGCGGATGACTCTCAATTCGTGTTCAACCGATGAGCCCAGCGGAGACCGAGATGACCGGACAGACCAGGCAACACCTCACCGGCTACGAGCTTCTTCATAATTCCCGCTTGAACAAGGGCACCGCGTTCACCGACGCGGAGCGGCGCGCCTATGGGCTGGAAGGCCTGTTGCCGCCCGCGGTCAGCACGATGGAATGGAGATAGCGCGCAGGCGGGCGGAGATCACAAACCTAAGCGATGACCTGCCGAAATATCTTGTGCTTTCAGACCTGCAGGCGCGCAACGAGACGCTGTTCTTCGCGGTGATGATGTCCGACCCTGCTACCTACATGCCGCTGGTCTATACGCCGACTGTCGGCGAGGCATGTCAGAAGTTCGGTCATATTTTCCGCCAGCCGAGAGGCATGTATCTGCCGATCAGCGCCCGCGGCCGGATCCGCGAAATCCTGAGCAACTGGCCGGAGCAGGACGTGCGCTTTATTGTCGTGACCGACGGTGAGCGCATTCTCGGACTGGGCGATCTCGGCGCCGGTGGAATGGGCATACCGCTCGGCAAGCTCGCGCTCTACACGACCTGCGCCGGCGTGCCGCCGCAATATTGCCTGCCCGTGGTTCTCGATGTCGGCACGAATAATCACCAACTGGTCGACGATCCGCTTTATATTGGTCTGCGGCGCGCAGCGAATGCACTGCCGAGGAGGCGTATCGCTGGTCCGGCGGCAGGACGGCCTTTGCCAGCGGCAGCCCATTCCCGCCAGTCGAAATCGCCGCTCACAGATTCGTGCCCGGCCAGGGAAACAACGTCTATGTCTTCCCGCGATGGGCATGGCGGTCTATGCGACCGAAGCGACGCGGGTGACCGAGGGGATGTTCATGGTTGCCGCTAAGGCGGTCGCCGAGCAGGTGACGGACGAGGAGCTTTCGACCGGTTTGATCTACCCGCCTCAGAGCCAGATACTCAAACCGTCGCTGCATGCTGCCGAGCGCATCGCAGGGTACATCTTCGACAACGGGCTCGCCGGGATCCCGAGACCGGATGATATTGGCGGGCTCATCCACGCTCGCGCCTATCGGCCGGTCTATCCGGAGTGACTGCATGATGGAGCTGGAGGAGCGCCCGGCCTCACCCGACGCAACACCTGCCGAGCTGCGACCGGCGGAGCGGGTCACTTCAGAGAACTCGCTCCCCGATATCGTGGTGGTAGGCGGCGGCGCGGCGGGACTTGAGCTCGTGACCCGGCTCGGCAACCGCGTCGGCCGCCGCGGGCGGGCGCGCATCACGCTGGTGGAATGCGCCCGCGTCCATCTCTGGAAACCCCTGCTGCACGAAGTGGCGGCGGGCAGCCTTGACCCCGACGCTTACGAGGTAAACTACCTGGCCCAGGCGCACTGGCATGGCTTCAGCTATCGCCTGGGTGAAATGATCGGACTCGATCGCGGCGCCAGGCAAGTCCATCTCGCCGCGACATTCGATGACGAAGGGCGCCAGATCACACCGCCGCGATCCGTGGGCTACGACGTGCTGGTGATCGCCATCGGCAGTGTAACGAATGACTTCGGAACACCCGGGGTCGCGGAGCACGCGGTGCCGCTGGAAACGCCAACACAGGCGGCGCGCTTCAACCGTCGGCTCGTCAATGCCTGCCTGCGCGCGCAGACGCAAACAGGCCCGATACGTCCGGGCCAGCTTCACGTCGCGGTCATCGGCGCGGGCGCGACCGGTACGGAACTTGTCGCTGAGCTGCATCGGACCCTACGCGAAGTGATTTCCTATGGACTTGATCGCATCGACCCGGAACGCGACATTCGCGTTGTGCTGATCGAGGCCGCGGACCGCATCCTGCCAGCCCTGCCGGAGCGTGTCTCCACGGCCGCCCGTCGCTTGCTCGATCGCATGGGCGTTGACCTCTATACCGGAGTTCGAGTGCAAGAAGTGACGAGCGATGGAATTCGGCTCGCCGATGGTTCCTTCATTGCCGCGGAACTGGTGGTGTGGGCGGCGGGCGTGAAAGCGCCGGAGGTCCTGCGAAACCTCGGTGCACTGGAGGTCAACCGTATCAACCAGCTCGTCGTTGAACCGACATTGCAGACGAGCCGCGACCCGAACATCTTTGCGATCGGCGATTGCGCCGCCTGCCCGTGGCGCGGCGAGTCCACTTCGGTGCCGCCGCGTGCCCAGGCCGCGCACCAGCAAGCCGCCCATATGGTCCGTCAGATCGAGCGACGGTTACGCGGCCGGAATCTGCTCCCTTTCGCATACCGGGACTTCGGTTCGCTGGTCTCGCTCGGCAACCACAGCACCATCGGCAATTTGATGGGTTTGCTTGTCGGCCGCGGTATCTTCATCGAAGGTATGTTCGCCCGAGTGATGTATCACTCGCTACGCATGATGCACGAGCGAGCGTTGAACGGCACGCTCTATGCCGTAGTCAGTTTCCTGTCACGCGAGCTGTCGCGCCGCACCGGTCCCCCGGTAAAGCTGCATTGAAGGTCAGTGGCATAGGTCGGGGCCGCCGGCCCGCCAGTGCTCTTCGGTGTTCGGCTCTGGGCCTCGTTTGTCTTGCGCCCTATGCAGCCTTCTGGCTCCAGTGAAAAATTGCCCTCAGTTGATCGATGCGCACGGGCGGGTACGATCTCATATAGTGGGTATGCGAACGTGTTGCTCGGCAGAAAGTATGGAAGGGTTTGGACATGGCCGTTCGGAGGAGTTCACTGCTTGGCACCGTCGCTCTGCAGCGGCATTGATTACGAGCGGGCCTGTGTTCGCGGCCGGTCGTCTCCCTGGCTCGCCGAGGCTGGCGGCGGAAATGGCGGGATGCAGCCGCAACTGGCTGAGGCCGGCGGCTGCCAGTAAATAGATATTCCCGCATGGCTTCGGATACAGAAGGGGAAGCACGATGAGCAAGCGAAATCAGCGAGCGATGCCCTAAAAAGTACGGCTCTACAATCAGGCAACGGGTTCATTCGAGCCGCGGCCCAGTAAGTGCGGCGGAATCGAAGCGGCTTTCGCTCGTATCGAGGCCGTCTGATGGAGCGTTGGAATCATCGCGCCTGCGGCCTGATTAGCGTTGCGGCTGACGTAGCGCATTGTCTGCTGCTGCGGTGGTTATATTTCTGTCGGGTGATGACCTTCAAGCGATTGCTGGAAAGGCGGCTTTATGGAAAGTGGGGCCGCGTCGGCGGCCGGTCCATATGCTGCCCACCCGCCTTCATACCTCCCGTAGGTGCGGCGGCGGGATTGGCTTTTCCCAGCGATTTATCGCCGCGATGCGCTTGTCCTCCGCGATCCATGATTGAGCGTCGGCTTCTGATCCGAAGCCTTCGGCGATCGCGGTCACCTCTCCAGGCCGATTGATCTCGACCTTGCAGTCGGGGCCGGCGGCGATGATCCGGTATGTTGCCTCTGTCATGCTGCTAATATGGCACCATCCGGGTGGCGTTGCATCCGCCGTTCGAAAATGCTCTTGGCCGGGCCGTAAGAGCACCGCCACCAGTCGTGCATCCCCCAGCCCTTGCTGGCGAAAAGCACGCAGATCATACTAGAGGCTCATTACCCGACTCGGGGTGCTCATAATTGATTTGTCGGCCCACCCGAAAGCCGCGCAAGGCTCACGTCTTTGTATCCGCCCTAGCAATGGCGGCTTGCGCCGGTGCACCGCCCGCCTCGGCTCAACAAATCGGCCCAGACTGCATGCGAGTTGCTGCGGTAGGCGACGAAACGACCACTGCCGGATTGTATACGAACCGGTGCTCGTCTTGCGTCGAGTTTGTGCCGGTCGAAGTGGGGACGGATGGTCGCGCTCTGATCGGGAGCAGGTCCCGCGATTTAAGCAGACCTGCCAATCCGCAGAGATTGTCGGCGGGGCATTATGTGACGGAATACTTCCAATCGCTTCAAGGATTGTGGAACTTGGAAGCGCGAGACATTCGTGTTTGCCGGTAGCTAGGGATGTTTGCCCTCCCGTATCAAAGCTGGTTGGCCGCCAGCAGGGGCGCGCCGGCCTTCGGCAGGTTTAAAGAACACGATAACAGGCGATCCAGAGTTTCTGCCGCGGATGGGCGCGGGTCGCTTGGAGATTGTGTTCTTTCCCCTCCGGCAAAGCTACATAAGGCAGATGGGAGAAAATTTCGGCTGGTGGATTGACCCACACTCGGATGAGCCCTGTCAGTCAACCCGCCCCTCCCCCCACACCCGCGGCGACGGCACCGGTCGTCCTTTCATCACCACGAAGCCGGACAGCCGGAGGTGCTCCGCGAGTCACTCTGCCGCGATCCTGGCCGCGAACCGCCCGGCGTCGCGGGCGCGGCGCCTCCCGTCGAATTGCAGGGCGAAGGCGAGGGCCTGAGCGATTTCGTCGGGGGTGGCGGGGGTGAGAGGTTCGGGTCCGTCGGGCATGCCCGGACAATAGCGCGGATGAGAACGGAGTAAGAACGCAGATCGAGGTTGCCGCTGGTCCTATTCGGCCACCCGCCTTGCATTCTCGCTCGGTTCGGCTGTGCTGCAAAGAGATGGCGCGCCGCAGGAAGAGCGCGCCAGAGCCGGGGAGGAAACGTGCCCAGGCTGATGGCATACCCGCCGAGTCGGACGCAACTCTGCCGTCCGCGGGCCGAGGCGCATCCTCGGCTCGCGCTTCCGCTCGAACCCGAGGCTATCGACCACCCGGCCTCTGAACCGTTCGGGTTATTCTACTCTTTCTCGATCGGTCTACCGGCCCGTTCACTGGGGCGGGCGCCGATTGAACTGATGGCTAACCCCAGCGCAACCGGCGCGGCCAAGGTGCTGCAATTCCTTTATCGGGCGGCGCTGCAAAAGCCTTCAGCCGGCCCGGACGCCGTCGCCGGCCCCAAGATTACCGAGAGCCCGCGGCGCTCAAGCAGGGCATCAAGCTCCGGATTGCCGGCGTCGTCACCGTGTTTCGCCCTCATGGCAATCCCGCCATAGGTCCGCGTTGGGTCCGCATCAATCTCCAACTCTTTGAGCTATTGCTTTCTTACGCTTTCTGGGCTTTGCCCGCCGGGGGACTCGAACCCCCACGCCAAGTAGGCTGCGGATTTTAAGTCCGCTGCGTCTGCCATTCCGCCAGGCGGGCCTAGCCTCAGGCTGCGGCAAGCCGCTTCGCAATGTCCAGGCCGCGCCGCAGCAGTGCCTCGCTCGCCTCCGGCGTACGGAACGCGCTGTGCGAGGAGAGCGTGACGTTCTCCAACTCCGTCAACGGGTGCCCCGCCGGCAGCGGCTCCACCGCGAATACATCGAGCGCCGCGTGCCCGATCCGGCCCGAGCGCAGCCCCTCGATCATCGCCGTCTCGTCGACCAGCGCCCCACGCGCGGTGTTCACCAGGATCACGCCGGGCCGCAGCCTGGCGATCCGCGCCGCCGACAGAAACCCGCGCGTCTCGTCGGTCAGCAGCAAATGCACCGAGAGCCCGTGGCTTTCCGCCAGCAGCGTATCGACATCGACGAAGGTCACCCCGGGCGCGGTTCTCGGCGTGCGGTTCCAGGCCAGCACGCGCATCCCCGCTCCGCCGGCAATGCGCGCCACCTCGGCGGCGATCCCGCCATACCCCAGCAGCCCGATCGTCTTGCCGGTGAGTTGCGGGCCTTCCATGCGCGTCCACAGCCCCATCCGCATGTCGCGGTCCATCCGCGCGATGCCGCGCGCCGCGGACCACATCAGGGCGATAGCGTGCTCGGCCACCGCGGTGTCGCCATAGCCCTTGATTATATGAACTGTGATGCCGGCCTCAGCGAGTTCCTCGGGATGCATGTAGCTGCGCGCCCCGGTGCCTAGGAAGATGATATGCTTGAGCCCCGCGCAGCGGCGCATCGCCTCGGTGGGCATCTGGCTGTGGTCGTCGAACACGAAGTCGTAGCCGGCACAGAGCCCCGGCAGCTCCTCGGGCTGCACCTCGGCCTGCTCGCGTACATCGACCGGTGGATCGTCGGGACGCACCACGCGCTGAAATATTTCCGCCAGGTCGTCCACCGCATCCAGGAACAGGCCCTTCATTCCACATCCTCCAATATCGCGGCGAGTTTGCCGCAACCCGCGCTTCCCCGAAACGGGCGGAATCCCGTAACACTCGGCCCGGATGCGCCACGCCCCGGTCATCGCGCCGCACGACCATCCCGCCCGGGCGGTCGCACCGGCGCGGCACCGCCGGCCTTTCCGCCTGCTGCGACGGGGGCTGATGGCGGCGATCTGGGGCGGAGTGGGTCTTGCGGTGGTGCTGCTCTGGCTGGCCCGCGACCTGCCGCGCCCGGAAGCAGCGCTCGATGCCGCTCGCCGGCCCAGCCTGACATTGCAGGATGCGACGGGGCGCATGTTCGCGACGTTCGGCGACGTCGTGGGCGAGGCGATGCGCTTGGCCGACCTGCCGGCCTATGTCCCGGCGGCCGCCGTCGCGATCGAGGACCACCGTTTCTGGCAGGAGCCCGGCATCGACCCGATCGGCATCGCCCGCGCCGCGGTTGCCGATATCAGCCGCGGGCGGATCGTGCAGGGCGGTTCGACCATCACCCAACAGGTCGCCAAAAACCTGTTCCTCACCAACGCCCGCACCTTCCGCCGCAAGGTGCAGGAGCTGATGCTGACCTTTTGGCTGAACGCGCACTTCAGCAAACAGCAGATTCTCGAGATCTGGCTGAACCGCGTGTATTTCGGCTCCGGCGCCTGGGGCATCGATGCCGCCGCGCGGCTCTATTTCGGCATTTCCGCTCACCGGTTGTCTTTGTGGCAGGCTGCCGTGCTGGCCGGGCTGCCGCGCGCGCCGTCGCGGTTCAACCCGCGCGCCGACCCGGGCGCGGCGGCGGCGCGCGCGCGCGAGGTATTGGCCGCGATGGTTGCAGATGGCAGTATCGGTGCCGCCCAGGCGCGGACCGCCGCGGCGGCGATCAGCTTCCACGCCGGTACGCCGATGGCGGCCGGGTGGTTCGCCGACTGGGCCGCCGGGCAGGCCGAGCAGATGTTGCCGCCCGACGAGGATGCCAGCCTGCGCACCACGCTCGATCCGCGGCTGCAGGCGGTTGCCGAAGCGCGCCTGGCGGAATTGCTGGACGGTCCGGGCGCCGCTCACCACGCAAGCGAAGGCGCCGTCGTCGTGCTGGACGCGGCGAGCGGCGCGGTGCGCGCAATGGTCGGGGGACGGGACTACCGCGACAGCTCCTACAACCGCGCCACGCTGGCCCGGCGGCAGCCCGGCTCGGCGTTCAAGCCCTTCGTCTGGCTCGCGGCTATGGAGAAAGGCGTACGGCCGGACGATACCGTGCTGGACGCGCCGATCCGGCTCGGAGGGTGGAGTCCGCGCGACTTCGAGCCGCGCTATCTGGGCGAGATCACCGTCGAGGAGGCGCTGGCGCAGTCCGTCAACACCGCCGCCGTGCGCCTGTTGCTGCGCGCCGGCGGGCCGCGCGCGGCGATCGCGGTCGCCCGCCGCTGCGGCATTACCGATAAGCTGCCCGACAACGCCTCCGTTGCACTCGGAACGGGCGAGGTGGGCCTGCTCGAACTCGCCGCCGCCTATGCGCCGTTCTTCAATGGCGGCCGTCGTGTGACGCCCTATGGCGTGGCGTCGATCACGGCCCAAGGTCGGACGGAAGCCGCGGCGATCGGCCGGCCGCGGTCGGTGATCGAGCCTGATCTGGCGGCGATGATGGCCCGCATGTTGGCCGCGGTGGTGAACCGCGGCACCGGCCGCGATGCGGCGATCGCCGGGCGCCCCGTGGCGGGCAAGACAGGCACGACGCAGGATTCCCGTGACGCCTGGTTTATTGGCTGGACCGGGGGGGAGATCATCGGTGTATGGCTCGGCAATGACGACGGCGCGCCGATGACGGATGTGATGGGCGGCAGCCTGCCGGCCAGGTTGTTTCATTCCATCGCCCTGGCGGTCCGGTAGGCGAGATTTTCGCTTGCTGGCCCGCTGAAGAGGCTGACAGGGGCGCGTGGCTGTTCCATCGTTTCAGAATGGAGTTGACCCGCTTTTGGTGGATACCCGAGCCTTTGCGTTCGAAGGGGGTCGAGGTCGAGACGAAGTTATCCGCCTGAGTTTCGTCGCCACATGATCGAGTTGGTGCAGGCAGGCCGCTCGCCGGAAGCACTGGCGCAGGAGTTTGAACCAACGGCGCAGTCGATCCGGAACTGGGTCGTCCAGTCTGCGCGCGAGGGCTTCTACAATCCGCGCCGCCGCCACTCTTCGATCGGGTATCTCTCGCCGGTCGATTACGAGTGCCGGTATCAGATGGCGGCATCGCTCCCGGTGCGCACCAGCCTGCCGTCGTGCTCGCGGCCGTCAAGGCCAAACCCCTTCGGGCGGTCCCGGCGACGGGGCCGGCCTTCGCCGCTGCGTGCGACGGCGCGACCTGTGGGCGGGCCGGGACGAAAGAATGGCTCTGCCGGGGGCTCGAACTAAAGAATGATTGGAAACATGAGGATAAAATGCCGCATCATACGCTGTCATAAACCAAGCTCTCACCTGTCCACCGAACCGGGGGCAGGTCTATACATAAGGTGGTGAGGCAATAACGCAGGATCCTGGCCACAGCCTCACCGGCGCTAGCAACGCGAGGAGCTTCTGCGATATAGCGCGCGGACAGTTAGGTCGGCTGCTGCTGCGAAATGCTTCATTTGCGCAGGGCGAACAAAGCCAAGCGACTTCGCGTGAACGAGGCCGCTTCAGAATACAGTCGGGTACTTCGAGCCGACATCAACTTTAGGGGCAAAAGTGGCCGATTGGCGCTCGTCGGGTGTGATCTCGCGGATCACCCGGCAGGGATTGCCAGCGGCAAACACGTTTGCGGGTATGCCGCGTGTGACAATGCTGCCTGCACCGATCACGGTGCCCGACCCGATGGTCACGCCGGGCAGGATCAGCGCGCCAGCGCCTACCCAAACATCCGCGCCGATGTCGATCGGCTTGCCATACTCCTGCTTCCGGCGCAAAGCCGCATCAAGGGGATGCATTGGGGTCAACACCTGCACGCCCGGCCCGAACAGCGTGTAGCCACCGATACGGACACGGCAGACATCAAGAACGATAAAATTGAAATTGAAGAAAATCCGTTCGCCCAACTCGATGTTGGAGCCGTAGTCGCAATAAAATGGCGGCTGCATCCACACCGTATCGCCGCCCTTACCGAAAATCTGCTTGCACAGTTGTCGGCGCAAATCCTCATCCCCATCAGGGGCGGTGTTGAGCTGCTGGCAAAGCTTTCTTGCCTTAACCCTTCCGGCGACCAGCTCGGGGTCGAGCGCGTCGTACAGTTCACCCGCCAGCATCTTCTGTTGCTCTGTCATCACGGCTCCTCGGCTTTCATTGTGCGGCCGCTTGCGACCCGGCGATGCTTTGACCAACACCCGCATAATGGGTCGTGCTTCCGCTCGCTCCACGATAACACATCGAACCCGAAAGCAGATTGCAGCCATTGTCGGGCGGCTGACGCAATAACCGAATTGCTCTGTGCGCCTTAAAAATCTTGATTTTGCGTCGCCCGCCTCCACGGTTTGGTCCCCGTCGATAAACATGGCGGGCCCCGACACGAAAACAGCGGGGTCTGAGCACAGCCAGAGAACCGCCACCGCAATCTCCTCGGGCTTGCCCATCCGGCCAATCGGCTCCTGCGCGATGACCCGTGTCATGCGCTCGGGGGTGCCTCCGGTGAACCACTGCATCATTGGGGTATCGATGATCCGGGCGCACGGCGTTCACCTGGATGTTCTGCGCCGCGTAATCCAGGCCGGTGGCTTTCGTTAGACCATGACATCGAACTTGGCGGCGCAGTTACTTGTCGGCCGACAGCACTTCAGCTTGGCTCCTCCCGGACGAAGATCAGCATCAGCAACACAGCGGCCGGAACAAATCCGCCGTAGAATCCAGCGATCAGATAACCCAGGCCGCCGGCCGCCGCTCCGATCAGGAACCCGCCCAGGGTTGGCGCCACGAGCGCCAGCCGCTCCCGAGCAGCCGTCGCGGTCGCGTCGTTCGGCTCGCGCAGGATCACGATGCCGTCGAGCACCAGCTGCGTCAGATTCAGCGTCATTACGGTCGTCGACGGACCCGTTCGCCAGATCAGTCGCATGCCTGAATTTTGCACAGCCAACGTCGCCACGCCCAGTGCGGCCGTCAGCATGGTCGACCAGCCTAAGGACTCAGTGAATGGGCCATAATGCAGGCCAGCGGCCACGAAGGCCAGTAACAGCACTAGCTCCAGCGCCATGATCAGGCGTGCCGCGTCATAACCGTGCAACCTCAGCGGACGCACGCCCGCGCAGGTCAGGGCAACCACCGCCATGAAAACTGGTAAGGCAAGGAGCTTAGCCCCCGAGCCGGGCACGTCGGTCGCGATTCCCATACCGAGGACGGCGATGTTGGCAGTGACGTGCCCGATGAAAAGGCCGAACAGCGCGATCAGCCCGCATGCTTCCAGAAAGCCGGCGATGAATGCCAGGCCGGCCTGCATCGCCGTGGCGTGCCGCGAAGGTGGCAGTTCAAGCGCGATCATTGGTTGCTCCTTGCTCGGCGGCGAGCGTCTTGAAAGCACGATGAGTGGCCTCGTCAACGTGGACGGCAAGCAATCGCTTGCCGTCCCTGTCGGGACGGTTTTCCTGGAAAGGCATGGGACTGACGCAGCACGTATTGTTACAGTTTATCTGATATAAATTATCTCCCAAGTAACACAGCAAGCTTAGAACCGGAAGCGCAGCGCTCCATTTTCCTCACCAGCCCGGAGGATGTGGATCGCTCGTCTGTCACCGGCGCGCCGCATATGGACCATGACGGCTCATTCACAGCATAGTCGCCTTCCAAGCGCGAGGAACCCGCCATGCACATGTTCGACCTGAAAGGCCGTGTGGCCATCGTCACCGGCGGCAATGGCGGCATCGGCCTTGGCATGGCGCAGGGGCTGGCCTCCTGCGGCGCAGATATCGTGCTGGCCGGCCGCAACGCAGAGAAGGCGCAGACGGCGCTGGCGGAACTCGCGCAGCACCGCGTACGCACCGCTTTCGTCGCGGCCGATGTCGTCCATGCGCAGGCCTGCCGCGACCTCGTCACCGAAACGCTCGCCCGCTTCGGGCGCCTCGATATCCTCATCAACAATGCCGGCATGTCGGTGCGCAAGATGCCGCAGGACTATACCGAGCAGGAATGGCACCAGGTGCTGGACACCAACCTGACCGGCGCGTTCTTCTGCTCGCAAGCAGCCTATCCGGCGATGAAACAAGGGGGCGGCGGCAAGATGATCAATATCGGCTCGATGATGTCGATCTTCGGCGCCCCCTACGCCACACCGTACGCCGCCAGCAAAGGCGGCATCGTGCAGATGACACGCGCGCTCGCCACCGCCTGGGCGAAGGACAACATCCAGGTGAACGCGGTCCTGCCCGGCTGGATCGACACCGACATGACGCGCACAGCCCGCCGGCAGGTGCAGGGCCTTCATGAGCGCGTCGAAGCGCGCACCGCCGCCGGCCGCTGGGGCGTGCCGGCCGACATGGCGGGCGTCGCCGTGTTCCTGGGCTCGCCCGCATCGGATTTCGTGACCGGGACGGCGATCCCCGTCGATGGCGGATATTCGATCGCGGCTTAGCCTCCATGCTGACGCTGACCATCTGGCCGCTCTGGCTTTCGGCGTTCCTGCTTATCGGGTGCACCACTCTGCTCGCCACGCTCGGCCCTGTTATCGTCCGTCGCCGGATGACGCTGGCCAGGCTCAGCACGAATAACGAGGTCGCCGGGTTCAAGTTCGCCACCGTGGGCGTGCTGTATGCGGTCCTGCTCGCCTTCGCGGTGATTGTGGTCTGGGAGAAGTTCAGCGATGCCGAGGCCGCGGTCGCGCAGGAAGCCGGCGCCGCAGCGACCATTTATCGTTTGTCCGATGGGCTCGGCAGCGATACCGGACCCACCCTGCGGGCGAAACTCTCGGATTATCTCAGGATAGCTATCGATCGCGACTGGCCGGCGATGGAGCAAGGCCGTGGCAGTCCCGAAGCCACCCAGGCGCTGAGCACCCTCTACGCGACCCTGCTGACGTTCAACCCGACCGACGCTCGTGCCACGACGCTGTTGGCCGAGGAGCTGCACCAATTCGATGTCGTGACCACGGCCCGGCGCACGCGCCTCGTCCTGGCGGCCGGCGCCATGCCGGGCATCGTCTGGTTCGTGCTGTTCGGCGGCGCATTCGTGACCGTCGGCTTCACCTTCTTTTTCGGCACCCAGAACCTGCGCGCCCAGACGCTGATGACGGCGCTGCTGACGCTGCTGATCTTTTCCGGCCTGTTCACCATCGTCGCGATCGATCACCCATTCGCCGGCTCCGTGAAGGTGGAATCGCACGCCCTGACACGGGTGCTGGAGGATTTCGGCGGCGGTCACGCCATGTAAGATCAGTTCTCCGCCCACTCCAGCGAGCGCGCCACTGCCTTGTGCCAGCCAGTAATAAGGGCGGTGCGGCGTTCGGCGCTCATGTTAGGCGAGAACACGCGCTCGACACCCCAGTTGTGCACAAGGTCCGCCGTACCCTGCCAAAGACCGACGGCCAGGCCCGCAGCATAGGCCGCGCCCAGCGCCGTCGTCTCGGTCACGCGCGGACGCACCACCTCCACGCCCAGCAGGTCCGCCTGGAACTGCATCAGCAACTGGTTGCGCACCATCCCGCCATCGACGCGCAGTCCGCGGATCGGGAAACCGCAATCCTGCTGCATGGTCTCGACGACATCCATCACCTGATAGGCCGTGGCCTCCAGCGCCGCGCGCGCGATGTGGCCCGCCGTCGCGAAACGGGTCAGGCCGGCGATTACGCCGCGTGCATCTGCCCGCCACCACGGTGCATACAGGCCGGAGAAGGCGGGCACGAAATAAACATCGCCGTTATCGGCCACCGAAGCGGCGAGCGCCTCGACATCGGCGCTCGAGCCGATCAGCCGCAAATTGTCGCGCAACCACTGCACCAGGGCCCCGGTGATGGCGATCGAGCCTTCCAGCGCATAGCAAACCGGATCGTTGCCGAACTTGTAGGCGACCGTGGTGACCAGCCCGCATTGCGACTGAATCAGCTCGGTGCCGGTGTTCATCAACAAAAAGCAGCCGGTGCCGTAGGTATTTTTCGCTTCTCCCGGCTGAAAGCAGGTCTGCCCAACCAGTGCCGCGTGCTGGTCGCCGAGGATCGCGGCGACCGGAACGCCGGCCAACTCACCGCGCGCGGTCCCGTACACTTCCGACGACGATGCGATCTGCGGCATGATGGCCCGTGGCACACCGAACGCCCCGAGCAACGCGTCGTCCCAGTCCAGGGTGGCCAGATTCATCAACAGCGTGCGGCTGGCATTGGTTACGTCCGTGACGTGACGGCCGGTCAGGTTCCACATCAGCCAGGAATCGATCGTGCCGAACACCAGATCGCCTTCCTGGGCGCGATGCAGCACGCCGGGGACATGGTCCATCAGCCAACGCAGCTTGAAGGCACTGAAATAGCTGGCGAGCGGCAGGCCGGTCTCAGCGCGAAACCGGTCCTGCCCGCCATCGCGGGCGAACGCCGCCACCGACGCTTCCACCCGCGTGTCCTGCCAGACGATCGCGTTATACACAGGGCGGCCGGAACTGCGATCCCAAAGCAACGTGGTCTCGCGCTGGTTGGTGATGCCGACCGCGGCGAGATCGCCAGCGGAGAGCCGCGCGCGGCTCAGCGCCTCGGTGATAACGCCGCGCGTATTCTCCCAGATTTCGGTGGGGTCGTGCTCCACCCAGCCGGGCCTGGGGAAAATCTGCCGGTGCTCACGCTGCGCAAACGCGATCGTGCCGCCGGTGCGGTCGAAGATGATGAACCGCGTGCTGGTCGTCCCCTGGTCGATGGCGCCGATATAGCGGGTCATGTCTCTCGCTCCTGCGCGGCTTGCCGGCTTCGCAGCCCGCTGGCACAGTATGCACGAACTCGGGGACCGGATGAAACTGATGCACGGGAGAACGTTTCGGGTTGTTCTGATCAAACCCTCGCACTACGATGACGAAGGCTATGTCATTCAGTGGTGGCGCTCGACCATCCCGTCCAACAGCCTCGCCACCGTGTATGCCCTGATCGAGGAATGTGCCGCTGATCAGGTGCTCGGCTCCGATGTGTCGATCGAGATCGAGGCCTATGACGAGGGCAAAGTCGTTATCGACGTGAACCGTGCGATCCGGCGCATCCGCCGCGCGGGCGCCGGGTTCGTAGGTTTGGTGGGGGTGCACTCCAATCAGTTCCCACGCGCGCTCGATCTCGACGCCATTCTGTTCGCCGGCGAAGCGGAAGGCCGCATGGCGGACCCGGCGAGACTGTCCTACACCGACGACGCGCTGCGCGTGGATCAGGGCGCTGCGGAACCGCCGAGTTTCGTGCGGGCGCGCACTGACCAACTCTCGCCCGTGCAACGCGCCGCCGCAGCGGGCTGAACGGGAGACACCGATGGACAACGAAACGCTGGGGTTCACCCCGGCGGTCAGGCTTGCCGAGATGATCCGCACCAAGGCCATTTCGCCGGTCGAAGTGATGCGCGGCCTGCTGGAGCGGATCGAGACGCTGGAACCGCGCGTCAACGCCTTTGCTTATCTCGCCGCCGACCAGGCGATGGAGGCAGCGCGCCGCGCCGAGACAGCGCTGATGCGCGGCGGTTGCATCGGCAAGCTGCACGGCGTTCCGGTCACTATCAAGGACCTGGCGAACACCAAGGACATGCCTACCCAGATGGGCAGCCTGATTTTCAAGGGTCACTGCCCGGCGGAGGACACGCCGATCGTCCCGCGTCTGAAGGACCACGGCGCGATCATCCTCGGCAAGACCACCACCTCGGAGTTCGGCTGGACCGGCGTCAGTCATTCGCCGCTCACCGGCATCACCCATAATCCCTGGAAACATGGCTATAACGCCGGCGCTTCGTCCGCTGGCGCGGGCGCCGCGGCGGCGGCCGGGTTCGGACCACTGCATCAAGGCAGCGACGGCGCCGGCTCGATCCGCATGCCATCGCATTTTTGCGGCGTGTTCGGGTTGAAGCCGACGTTCGGGCGCGTGCCCTATTATCCGGTCAGCGTCGGCGACTACACCTCCCATATTGGGCCGATGACGCGCACCGTCGCCGACGGCGCGCTGTTCCTCAGCGCAATGGCAGGACCGCACCCGCTCGACCACACCAGCTCCGAGGCCGGACCGGCCGATTATCTCGGCCGGCTGCATGAGGGCGTGCGCGGCAAGCGAATCGCCTACAGCCCCGATCTCGGACATGCCCGGGTCGATCCCGAAATCGCGGCGCTGGTGAAGGCGGCGGCGAAGTGTTTCACCGAGCTGGGTGCGACGGTCGAAGAGGTGGCAATCCCGTGGGGCAAGCAGGGGCCAGAGCTGATCGGCCCGTTCTGGGCCGCCCATATGGCGCGGCTTGCCGTGCACCTCCCGCAATGGGAGGCGCGGATGGATCCCGGGCTGGTCGCCTGCATCAAGGACGGCGCGCCGATGAGCGTGGTCGAATACCTGAACCTGAAGGAACGCAAGATGGCCTATGTCGCGGCCATCCATCGCTGGCTCGAGGACTGGGATTTCCTGCTGACGCCGTCCGTGTCGGTCGCCGCGTTTCCGGCTGAACGGCTGATGCCGGCGCACTGGCCGCAGCATGAATGGAACTGGATCGAGTGGGCGCATTTCTCCTACCCATTCAACATGTCCTGGAATCCGGCGGCCAGCGTCCCCTGCGGCTTCACGGCCGAGGGGCTGCCGGTCGGCTTGCAGATCGTCGGCCGCCGCTCCGACGACCTCGGCGTGTTGCAGGCCGCGGCGGCGTTCGAACAGGCGCAGCCCTGGGCGGAGCGGCGGCCCGGTCTCGCGTAGTGATGAATCCGGGTTGACGGACAGCCGCGCTGCGATCACGCTCGCGACGCTGCTGTAGGGCGCGACGGCCATTGGCCGAAGGGGCCATGCCCACCTACGCCGTGCAATGTAACCCTAACCGCGCCCATGCCGAACCTCATTCACCTCAGGAAGCAGGCCAAGCAGTTCCTGCGCTGGCACCGAGAGCGCCACTACCCAGTTGCAGCCCAGATTCGTGCTGGATTGCCGCGATTCGAAAAGCTGACCGATGCGCAGGTTCTCGCCGCGCCGTTCAAACTCGGTGATGCGCAGGAGCTTGTGGCCCGGCGCTTGGGTTATGAGAGTTGGCAGGCGTTGAAGGCAGGAACCTCAGCCATGTCCATCAGCGAAAATACTGCGCCTACCAAACCGGTTCTCAGCGCGACCGAAGCCATGCTGTATGTCGCCGATTTCCAGCGCGCGCGGGAGTTCTATGTCACGAAACTAAAGTTTGCCGTCGAATTTACCTACGGCGAACCGCCCTTCTATGGCCTTGTCACGCGCGATGGCGCGCGTCTGTGCCTGCGCTTGGTATGCGAGAGCGTGTTCGCGGGCGATATCCGAGAGCGTGAACAATTGCTGTCGGCTGTCATCATCGTCGATAGTGCCGCGGCGATAAAAGCGCTGTTCCAGGAGTTCGAAGCAGCCGGCATCGACTTCTTCCAACGGCTCAGGACGGAGCCCTGGGGCGCGCGCGACTTCATCATCCGCGACCCGGATGGAAACCTGGTGCTGTTCGCCGGGCCGGGTACGCCGGTCTTGACGACGAACGGTCCGCGTTAGTCAGGCAATGGTACCGACTCCCAGCCGGACAGGCGCTCGATCGCCCGCCCGACGCGCAGCACCATCGCTTCATCGAACGGCCGCCCAACCACCTGCACGGAAAGCGGTAGGCGATCCGCCGCCAACCCCACCGGTACGCTCATGGCCGGATGGCCGGTGACGTTGAACGGGATGGTCTGCATCGGCGAGACCGATGACAGACTGTCGGGCACCGCATCGAAGCGCGGCGCCGTGGTTAGCGAGGAGGCAGTCAGCAGCGCGTCGTAGCGGGACAACGCGGCGTTGACGGCATCGCACAGCTCGCGGCGCGCACGCAGCGCGTTGATGTAATCCACCGCGGTCAGCGTGGCGCCCAGCATGAAGCGGCCGGCAGTCATCTCGGCATAGTCGGTCAGCCGCGACTGCATGTCGGCCTGATGGATGGTGAAAGCCTCGGCCATCATGATGACGCGTCCGGCCGCGGCGAACACTGCGTACTCCGGCAAGCTGACATCTTCCACCGTAGCGCCGGCATCGCGGAGCTGCGCGGCTGTGCGGTCGATCGCTGCCGACACCTCCGGCGTAATCATCTTCGCCGTGGCGAAGAAGCCGCGGGGAATGCCGATGCGCAGCCCGCTCACACCGCCATCCAGCCCTTCGCGGTAATCGATCACCTGAATATCGGCGCTGGCCGGGTCCACCTCGTCGAACCCTGCCATCACTTGCAGTGCGATGGCGCAATCCTCCACGCTGCGGGCGAGCGGCCCGCAATGGTCGAGCGTCCAGGACAACGGAAACACGCCGCGACGGGAGACGCGCCCATAGGTCGGCTTGATCCCGGCGATGCCGCACCACGCGGCCGGGCCGCGGATCGAGCCGCCGGTATCGGACCCCGTGGCCATCCGCAGCATCCCCGCCGCGATTGCCGCACCGGAGCCGGAGGAGGAGCCGCCGGTGATGTGCTCGATATTCCACGGGTTGCGCGCCGGCGGCCAGGGAAGATCGAAGCTCGGGCCGCCGATGGCGAATTCATGCGTCGCCAGCTTGCCGAGCAGCACCGCGCCGCCCGCCGCGAAGCGCGCCGCCACCGCACTGTCGGCCTCCGGCACATGATTCCGGCGAAGTTTCGAATGGCACGTCGTGGCGATGCCGGCGGTGTCGTAGATGTCCTTCAGCCCGTATGGAATGCCGTGCATCGGGCCGCGGTCTTTCCCCGACTTCAGCTCGGCATCGGCCCGGCGCGCATCGGCCAGCGCACGCTCCTCCGTGACCACGATGAACGTATGCAGCGTGTTATCCCGGTCGCGGATGCGGGTCAGTGCGTCGCGGGTCAGCGTCTCCGAGCTAACGGCACCGGCCCGAAGCTGGCGGCCCTGCTCGGCAATGGAGGGAAGCGCCATCATCTCGATTGCTCCGAAACCGTCATGCGGAACACGTTTGCCGGCTCGATATCCGCGCCGCGGGGGGTGTTGAGCAGCGCGAGCTGACCGCGCAGATCGGCAAAGGAGGCGAGATAGGCGGCGCGGCGTTCCGGCGGGATGATCAGCCCGGCACGGGCGGTCAGCGCATCGAACTCGGCTTCGAGCATTTGCGGCGACGGAGAGTCGGGCATGGGTGCTCCTGTGGGATGGCCGCAGGATTAGAGGGGAACCGGCGCTCATCCGCAACCACGCGAGCCTGGGCGATACGGCACCGAATAAGCTATAGTTATCGAGAGGCTTGGCGCCTCGGGAGGATCGAGATAATGCCAGTCAGTGTCAAAGAAATGTTGGCTGCTGCGAACGCTGCAGTGCCGCGCCTGCAGCCGGCGGAGCTCAGCAAGATGCTCGGGACCGATGACGTGCTGATCGTCGATGTCCGCGACCCGACCGAGGTGCAGGCGAGCGGCAAGATCAAAGGCGCGGTGAATGTCTCCCGCGGGATGCTGGAGTTTCGCGCTGACCCGGAGAGCCAGTATCACAATCCGGCTTTCCGCAAGGACAAGCGCGTTGTGTTGTACTGCGGGTCGGGAGGGCGCGCGGCACTGAGCGGAAAAGCGCTCCGAGACATGGGCTACACGTCCGTGTTCAATGCCGGCGGGTTCAAGGAACTGGCGGACGCGGAGCTGGAAACCGAGGCGGCATAGCGGCCCGATAATCACTCCTGCGCGGCATGCGCGGCCAATGTCGGTGAACAGTGAGCCGGCCGTCGCAGCCGCGCATCGATCGCGTGCATCTGGTTTGGGAAATCCGGGTCCGATGGCGCCTGCGCACTGCCCCTCTGCAGCATCAGGCACGCCTCGTTCAGGAGTTTGGCGACCTCGTTGGATTTGGCGGCAGGCGTGATCTGCCGCTGTATCGCGATTGCGAGATTGTAGTACGCAGCAGCGTCGCGCGGAGCGATCTCGATCGCCTTGCGGTATTCGGCGATCGCCTCCTCGGTCTTGTGCTGGTCGGCGAGTGCGTGGCCGAGATTGTTGTGGGCCTGAGCGAGGCGCGGATCGATCTCGATCGCCTTGCGGTATTCGGCGATCGCCTCCTCGGCGTTGTGCTGGTCGGCGAGCGCGTTGCCGAGATTGTAGTGGGCCTGAGCGTCGCGCGGATCGATCTCGATCGCCTTGCGGTATTCGGCGATCGCCTCCTCGGCCTTGTGCTGGTCGGCGAGCGCGCTGCCGAGATTGTTGTGGGCCTGAGCGAGGCGCGGATCGATCTCGATCGCCTTGCGGTATTCGGCGATCGCCTCCTCGGCGTTGTGCTGGTCGGCGAGCGCGTTGCCGAGATTGTTGTGGGCCTGAGCGAGGCGCGGATCGATCTCGATCGCCTTGCGGTATTCGGCGATCGCCTCCTCGGTCTTGTGCTGGTCCGCGAGCGCGTTGCCGAGATTGTTGTGGGCCTGAGCGTCGCGCGGATCGATCTCGATCGCCTTGCGGTATTCGGCGATCGCCTCCTCGGCCTTGTGCTGGTCGGCGAGCGCGAGGCCGAGATTGTAGTGGGCATCAGCGTCACGCGGATCGATCTCGATCGCCTTACGAAATTCGGCGGTCGCCTCCTCGGTCTTGCGCTGGCCGGCGAGAATATAGCCCAGGCCAAAGTGCGGGATCGCGCGCGGGGCGATCCCCGACCAGACCGCCTGCTCGGAGGCCCGCTCCTCGAAACGTGGCCTCTGGCGCACGTCAACATCTGGCGTTGTCGCGGGCACAGGCGCGCGGTTGTCGAGTTCGATGGCCTTGCGGTACTCGGCTACGGCGTTGTCGGTCTTATGCTCATCAACAAGAATGACCGCCAACCCGACGTGCGGCGAGGCCAGCGACGGATCGAGGGCGCTGGCCGTCTGATACTCCTTTACGGCATCGTCGTTCTTGCCGAGCCCATAAAGGAGGTTCGCCAGATTATTGTGGGGCAGCGCGTAGGTGTGATCGAGATCTTCAGCCTTCCGGTAAGCTGCCATCGCTTTCTCGGTCTCCCCCTGATCACTCAGGACGGCGCCAAGGTCGTTGTATGCGACGGGATCGGTAGGGTCCAGCTTCATACCCGCACGGTATTCCGATTCGGCCAGCTCGAAATTTCTTTCTGCCCGAAGGGCGTTCCCCAGATTTATGTAGCCGATCGCAAACCGTGCATTGAAGCTGATCGCTGATCTGAACGCCTGCTCGGCGAGCGGGTAGTCACGGTTATCCATATAGATCAGTCCGCGCAGGTTGAAGGCTCGAATGACATTCTCATCGTTTCGCGGCCGGGTGCTGTCGATGATAGTGGCAATCACCTGCTCCGCCTCGGGGACGCGTGCGGGATACAATGCCGCAGCCGCGATGTAGGGCTCAACCTGTCCGAAGATTGCCAGCGCTCCGGCCTGCAAAGCCGGGTCCGGCGACTGCAGCGGGACCGCGTCCGAGGTGAAGAATGCATGTCTGTCCAACCGAAGCCGCACCCTGACCATCTGCGGCTTCTGATCATCGATGACGAACTCGCCCGAAACCGCAGGCCGCCAGGAAACGCCGAACAGCGAACGGACATGTGCCGCGATGGTATCCACCGAGATTCCGACTGCCGGTACCGTGATCTCCGGCAGGTCGGTGTTTAGTGAGACCTCCGGCCCGCGCATCGTCGTGCGTGCCTGGGCTTCCGCTCCCGCAAGGGCATCGCGCAATCGCCGAGAGAGAACTTCCGGCGAGTACCCGTTCTCGCCCATGAGCTTTGGCCCGGCGATGGGCTCGACGTCGATCGTGTGCCGAAAAACTTCCCGCGCTACCAGAATACAGAAACCGATCGCAACCAGCGTACCGGCAAAGGCGACGAGCCCTTTCAGCAGCAGCGCGGCGCGCTTCGCCTGCTGTCGGATGCGAAGGTAAGTTGAGCGCCCGGGCTTTCCCGCGCCGCCAGCCTTCGCCTCCGCTTGCGCCTCGGCCCGTGCGCCAGGGGCCGGGTCCTGTCGGTCTGCCGGGTCGGCGGCATCGAGCAGCGATTTATCTGCCGTCTGGTCCGACATTTTTGCCGTGAAGCCAAGCGGTTGGGGTGCGTACGATAAACCCGCCTTAACGCGACGATCCAGTGAATTTCCGCCAAACGGACCTGATATGCTGAAGAGACCACGTGGGAGGTCGGGATGCACACCCAGGTTGGCATCGTCGGGGCTGGTCCGGCCGGGCTGCTGCTGTCGCATCTCCTGCATCTGCGTGGCATCGCGTCCGTGGTGCTGGAGGCGCGCTCGCGCCATTATGTCGAGAACCGCATCCGTGCCGGCGTGCTGGAACATACCACCGAAGACCTGCTGACCGCGGCGGGCGTTGGCGAGCGGATGCAGCGCGAGGGATTGCCGCACGAAGGCATCAATCTGCGCTTCGCCGGTCGCGATCACCGCATCGACTTCCGCGCGCTCACCGGACGGCATGTGATGGTGTACAGCCAACACAAGGTGGTGCAGGACCTGATCGCCGCGCGGCTGGCCACCGGCGGAAAGATCGTGTTCGAAGCGGAGGGCGTCGCGATCCACGACGTCGAAACCAACCGTCCGCGCATCACCTGGCGCCACGACGGCGGCGAGCACAGCCTCGATTGCGACGTCATCGCCGGCTGCGACGGATTTCATGGCATCTGCCGGCCATCGATCCCGCCGGGCGCGCTCTCGGTCTTCGAACGCGACTATCCGTTCGGCTGGCTCGGCATTCTGGCCGAGGCGCCGCCGTCATCCGACGAACTCGTATATGTCAACCACGATCGCGGCTTTGCTTTGCTGTCGCTGCGTTCGCCCAGGCTCAGCCGGCTGTATCTGCAATGCGCGCCGGACGAGGATATCGAGGCCTGGCCCGACGAGCGCATCTGGGCCGAGCTGCGCACTCGCACGGCGCGAGACGGTTTCACCCTGAACGAAGGGCCGGTGCTGCAGAAGGGCGTCACACCCATGCGCAGCTTCGTGGTCGAGCCGATGCAATACGGCCGGCTGTTTCTGCTGGGCGATGCGGCGCATATCGTGCCGCCGACCGGCGCCAAGGGGCTCAACCTCGCCGCGGCCGATGTTGCGGTGCTGGCAGCCGCGCTAAACGCGTTTTTCGGCGCCGGGCGCACGGATCTGCTCGACGCCTATTCCGCCACCTGTCTGGCGCGCGTGTGGAAAGTGCAGCGCTTCTCCTGGTGGATGACCTCGATGCTGCACCGGTTCTGGCAGGCGAGCGCGTTCGAGCGCCAGGTGCAGATGGCGGAGCTGGACTACGTCTCCTCCTCCATCGCCGCTTCTACCTCGCTCGCCGAGAATTACGTGGGCCTGCCGTTGCCGTAGCTACTGCCCCGGCATTTTCACCGCGCTGTCGCGCCGCGCCGCCATCTCGTCCTCCATCGAGCGCGGATACCGCCGCACCGGCGCCGAGACCGCGTCCAGCCGCGTCCGTGCCGCGTTCGGCAGCCGCCAGCCGGCGGCGCACAAATTCTCCCGCATCTGCTCCGCCGTGCGCGCGCCCACAATGGCGCTGGTCATGAACGGCCGGTCCAGCACCCACCGCAGCGCCACCTGGGCCGGCGATCGCCCCAGCTCATTCGCCACTTCCAGCAGCGTGCCCAGAATCTCGTCCCGGTTGGCGGCGAAGAAGCGCAACGGAAAGCCCCAGCCTTCGGCCGAGCGCGCGCCCGCGCGCTTCGTCTCGCCGGGCTGGTATTTGCCGGACAGGAACCCGCCGCCGAGCGGCGACCACACCACCACGCCGAGCCCCTTCAGCTCGCAGACCGGCACGATCTCCTCCTCGATGTCGCGCACCACCAGGCTGTATTGCGGCTGGTAGCATTCGAAACGAGCCAGTCCCTTGCTGTCGCTGATCCACAGCGCCTCCATCAGACGCCACGCCTCGTAATTGCTGCATGCCGCGTAGCAGACCTTGCCCTGTCTGATCAGGTCGTCGAAGGCGCGCAGCATCTCCTCGAGCGGCGCCTGCACATCGACATGGTGGATGTACAGCAGATCGACATAATCGGTCTGCAACCGGCGCAGGCTGTCCTCGATGCCGCGCGCTATGTGCAGCCGCGACATGCCTGAATCGTTCGGCCCCGGACCCATCGGATTGAAGAGCTTGGTCGCCAGCACCACCTGCTGGCGCCGACGTTGCAGCAACTCGCCGAGCATGCGTTCGGATTCGCCGCCATTGTAGCTGTCCGCGGTATCGATGAAATTCACCCCGGCATCCAAAGCCAGCCCAACGATGCGGTCCGCTTCCTGCTTGTCGCTGCCGTTGCCGAAGGTCATCGTGCCCAGGCAAAGCTCGGAGACTTTCAGGCCGGAGCGGCCCATGCGGCGATAATCCATGCTGGAACTCCACTCGATGCATCCAACCCACACGATCGGCCATCCACGCCGGCAGGTGCAACATGGCAGCTAAGACAGACACGCCTTCGCTCGCGCTGGCGCTGCAAGGCGGCGGCACCCATGGGGCTTTCACCTGGGGCGTGCTCGACCGCCTGCTGGAGGAGGTTGCCGCCGGGCGCCTGCACATCGCCGGGATCAGCGGGTCGAGCGCCGGGGCGATCAACGCCGCCCTCTGCGCCGCTGGGCTCGCCATCGGCGGAGCGCCGGCCGCGCGGGACAAACTGCGGCGCTTCTGGGAAGACCTCTCCCGACGCGGCACGGCCGCGGGCAACCCGTTCTTCTTCTCCGACCCCGGCCCGTTCGGCTTCAACATCGACTGGAACCCGGGCGCGATCGTGTTGGAAGCCATCGGGCTCGTCGTCTCACCCTATAACCCGTTCTACACCGACGCCCTCGCGCCCCTGCTGCAAGCCGCGTTGCCCGTGTCCGAGTTGGCGAAGCTGAACAGCCGGGAGGCGCCGCGCATCTTCGTCACCGCCACGAATCTCGGCACCAACGAGCGCCGGATCTTCACCCAGCCAGACATCAGCATCGATACGCTGCGGGCGTCCGCCTGCCTGCCGACTGACTTCCGGGCCGTCGAGATCGGCGGCGCGTTTTATTGGGATGGCGGCTATCTCGGCAATCCGGCGCTGAACCCGCTGCTGGACGTGTCGAAGGATCTGCTGTTGGTGCTGGTCAATCCGTTCCGCTACGACCCGAAGCCGCCGTTCAGCGCCAGGCAGATCATGGACCGGCTGAACCAGATCACCTTCAACGCCTCGGTGGTGCTGGAGGTCAATGCGATCGAGGCGGTCAACCGGGTGTTGGCGGCAACCGACAGCGCCGGCAGGAAGCACGCCGCCGGCCGGTACCAGCCGGTCCGCTTCCATTTGATCCGCAACGACAAATTCATGGAAACGCTCGGCTTCGTTTCCAAGCAGAGCACCTCCTGGCCGCTGCTCGAGGACCTGTTCCGCCACGGCCGCGCTTGCGCCGATACCTGGGTGGCGGTAAATCATCGCCAGATCGGCATCGCCTCGACCACGGATGCCCGTGCCGACCTGTTGCGGCCGGTGTTATCGTCGTGAATGTCGCTTCCGGCGAAAAACGCTGGCAAACACATTGCCGCAAGCAGCTTGCGGATGTTCGGGGCTAACCAACCGACGGGTGGTTTCAGGAGGGCCTAGCTTGTGCTCACGTGTGGTGCATGCGGAACGGAGCTTCCCGAGACCGCCCGCTTCTGTCTCCACTGCGGCCAGAGCGTCAGCCGTCCTCGGGCCGCCATGCGTTCGGAAATCATACTTCCTGGGACCTACACGTCCCGTTACCTCGCCGAGCGGGTCCTCGACCCGCAGGACATACTGGAGGGCGAACGGAAGCATGTGACCGTCCTGTTCGCGGATCTGAAGGGATCCATGGAGATCCTGGCCGATCGCGATCCCGAGGCGAGCGGGAAGGTTCTTGATGGCGTCCTCGAGCGCATGATGGAAGCGGTTCACCTTTACGAAGGCAGGGTGACCCAGGTCATGGGGGACGGCATCATGGCGCTCTTCGGCGCCCCGATAGCCCACGAGAACCATGCGCTGGAGGCTTGCTGCGCCGCGCTGGCGATGCAGGGGTCGATCAGTCGTTACAGCGAAGATGTCAGGCGTTCCCAAGGCATCCCGGTCCAGATCCGAGTAGGCCTGAACTCAGGAGAAGTTGTAGCCCATCCCCTCGGGAGCGAATCGCAGGCGGGGCGACTGGGATACACGGCGGTGGGGCGCACCGTTCATGTCGCCGCCCGCATGGAACAGGCGGCGACCCCTGGCTCCGTACTTCTCACGCCGGACACGCTTCGGCTAGTCGAAGGCTACGTCGATGTACGGCCGCTTGGGCCTATCAGGCTTAAAGGCCTGAGCAAACCTGTCGAAGCGTACGAACTGAAACGCCTTGGGCGGGTGCGCACCCGTCTGCAAGCCGCGACTGCTCGTGGCCTGACGCGGTTTGTCGGTCGCGATGCCGAGATAAAGGAACTGGGCCGTGCGCTGGAGAAGGCTGCGAGAGGTTTCGGCCAGATCATCTGTGTTGCGGGCGAGCCGGGAACGGGCAAATCCCGCCTGCTCCATGAGTTTGCCCGCTCTCAGCCGACGAAAAACTGGTCGGTGCTCGACAGCGCTTCCGCCTCATACAGAAGGGCGCCCCCAGGTTCCCCCATAATCGATCTCCTTAGGAATTACCTCGGCTTGCAAGCCGTGGCCGAAAACGGGGAGATGCGGGAACAAGCTCGCCCAGAAGGCGCTGAGCCTCGACCAATCGCTCGAGTCTCTGGTCAGGCCTCTTTTGGCACTGTTAGACGTGCCCATCGCGGATGCGGAATGGAACAAGCTCGATCCTCCGCAGCGCTTGCGCCTCAGCCTCGACGCCTTCCTCCAGTTTCTGATCCGCGAGAGCCGGATTCAGCCGCTGCTTGTAATCCTCGATGATCTTCAGTCCAACGATTCCGTTACACAATCCTTCATAGATCATTTCGTCGAGAGTCTTCCCGGCAACCGCATCATGCTCCTGGTCGGCTACCGCCCCGACTATCAACATGGGTGGAGGGACAAGAGCTACTATGCGCAGCTCCGACTTGATCCTTTGCCGGACGCGAGCGCCAGCGCCATGCTCGACGCTCTGGCGGGCCAAGACGCACAACTACTCCCACTCAAGCAGCTCCTGATCGCCCGCACAGAAGGAAATCCGTTCTTCATCGAGGAGAGTGTTCGAACCCTGGTCGAGTCCGGCGTCCTGAGCGGACCGCGCGGTGCCTATCGCCTTGAGAAAGACCCGGATGCGATTCGGGTCCCGGCTACGGTTGAAGCCGTCCTGGCGGCACGCATCGACCGGCTCCCACCCGATGAAAAGCGGCTTCTCCAGAGCGCAGCCGTGGTGGGAAAGGACGTCCCGCTGGCCATGCTCCGGGCGATCGCCGACATGGATGAAGATGCGCTTCGTCGCGGCCTTGCCGGCCTTCAGGCCGCCGAGCTCCTCTACAGGGGCCGTTTCCTGTCGGGTGCCGAGTACACGTTCAAGCACGCGTTGACCCATCAGGTCGCCTACGAGAGATTGCTCCAGGAGCGTCGCCGAGCGCTCCACAGGCGGATCGTCGAAGCGCTCGAGACTGCACATCCCAGTCCCGGGGCTGAAGAGGTCGAGCTACTCGCCCATCACACCTTCCGCGGAGAAATCTGGGACAAAGCCGTCCGTTACGGCCGCCACGCCGGGGTCGCGGCGGCCTCTCGCCCGGCCCACCGCGAAGCCGTGATTCGCTTCGAGCAGGCTCTCGAGGCGCTGGAGCATTTGCCGGAGACGCGGGAACGGACCCAACGCGCCATCGACATCTACTTTGATCTCAGAAATTCGTTGCAGGCTTTGGGCCAGTTCAACCGCCTCGTCGATTACATCCGTAAGGTGCAGGCTTACGCCGCCCTGATCGAAGACCAGCGCCAACTCGGTCAGGCGTCGTCGTTTGCTTGTCAGTATTATCGCCTGGTAGGTGAGGTCGGGCCTGCCATTGAGGCTGGAGAGCGGGCCGTCAGGATCGCCGACGAGCTAGGCAGCCTGCAACTTCGCGTCGTGGCCAGCACCCATCTTGGTCCGGCATTTGCCGCCCGTGGCGATTACCGCCGCGCTACGGAGATTCTTACCGAAGTCGTGGAGCGGTTCCAGGGTGACCTCGTCCGCGACGTCATGGGAACCACCGGCATCATATCGGTATTCTCGCGCATATACCTCGCGACCTCGCTCGCCGAGCTTGGCGATTTCGCGACAGCCATGCTTCACGCTCAGCTGGCCTATCAGACCGCGGACGCTGCGGGCCACGTGTACAGTATCACCTTTGCTTGCTACGGCATCGGCACGATCCAGGTCCTTCGGGGCGAAGTCGCCGAGAGTATTGCCGCCCTCGAGCGCGGCCTCGAGTTCTGCCGATCGTGGAACCTGCCGGTGGCGTTTCCACTGCTCGGCACCTCGCTGGGCTACGCTTACTGCCTGGCAGCTCGCCCGGAGGAAGCAGTCGGCCTCCTGGAGGAAGCGGAGAGGCAAGCCGGCGCCATGGCACGTAAGGGGGGACAGGCGATTCTGCTGGTTCGGCTTGGCGAGGCCTATCTTCGTGTGCGACGCATGGACGATGCACGTCGGTGTGCGCAGCTCGCACTCACGCTCTCCCGTCAGCATACCGAGCGTGGCCTCGAAGCCTATGCACTGCGGCTGCTGGGCGAGCTGGCCCTGAACGATTCCGCAATGCTTGAAAAAGGCGAGGCACTCTATCATGAAGCCGTCGCGCGGGCAGAGGAGCTCGAAATGCGCCCACTGCTGGCTCGGTGCTATCTGGATCTCGGCGGGTTTTACCGTCGGTCCGGCCGGCACGCGGATGCCGAATCTTATTCAAACACGGCGCTGACGATTTTTCGGGCGCTCGATATGCCGTATTGGCTGGGCCGCGCCGCGAGCAGCTAGAGCGTGATCGCTTGAGGCGGACACGCCTGCCCTCGGATATCGACCCGAAGGTCGGAAAGCGTGAATCACGCTCTCAAACAAAGACTTGGAGCATGATCGCTTCGCCTACCAGAAGCGATCATGCTCTAAGCTTGCCGCCTTAACCGCCTCGGCTCGGTCACGACCTCGATCTGTCGGATTTCCAGCCCGCAGGAACTGGCAAGCCGTCTTATCTCCAGCTTCAGCGCCTCCAGAGAATGGAGATCGAAAGGTCCGTTGACTACAATCCTCTCAACGAGCCCGCCTGGCGCCGGCGGCTTTGTCGGCTTCTTTATGCGCCCTGGCGATCGCTTTCCACTTTTTCTCAAGTTCGCGCACTCCCGCCTGGAAATCGCGGAGTAGCGCACGCGTCTCCGGGGTTTTCGGCGTAGCACTTATCTCGATGTGCGTCCTACCCTCGATCCGTGTCCGTCTGATAGTGAAATTCACGGCGTTCCCACCTCCTCTCGCCTCGCTCTCCGCTTGTTGGCCTCGGGAGACCTGTGCTCGCTCCAACTGTCCGCTATGTTATCGAAAAACGTTTCCGCAGAAAATAGGTTCGGAGTGCTATCGATGTCTCGCAGCATGTACCAGTCCTCAACCGCATCATACACATTGTGAAACTCCACGGGCAGGCCACAGGCCACCCGAACAAAAGTTGTTGCCATATTGCACGCGCCGGCGAGGTCGAGGATATTTGTCGCCGATGAGAACCGCCCGGCATTGATCTCGGTGATGCAGGGAATACCCCTCACGTCTTCCTTCAGATCAACGCTGAAGACGCCCGACGCCCTGGCGTCCAGCGATCGGATCGCCTTCACACAAGTGTCCACGACCCGCTGTTCGCTGACGGTCTTGGCGAGCGCTGCCACGGAAGAAACCTCCGCAGGCTGGCTGCCGGTCCCAAGATAGGAGAGCCGTTCATACGTCTTCACCAGGATCAGTTCACCATCCTTCCAGATACTTTGGCAGCCGTAGTCCCGACCTGGCAGGTACTCAGACAGAATGAACGAATTCGCCGGTAATCCGCGCATCTCGGCCCAGTAACGGATCCAGCTGCGAGCCTGCTCCGACGTGCGCACGGGCAACGCCCCGAGCGCCCCGGCTCCCTTTCGGACTCGACACCAGAGCGGCCGTTCGCCAAGCCGCCGGAAGATGCCCGGGATGTCCCTCGGGTCTTCCACCTCACAGGTGGGGGCAACATCGATCCCACGACTGCGGAGAAAATTATGCAGGCTGTACCTTGTCCTGACAAGTATCGATCAGGGATGCGCTGGGTAGCAGCAGAAATCGGGCAAGCCACTTACGCTCCTGGGACAGAACGGTTACGTCCGCATCGATCGTGGGAATGATGACCTGGATCGCCTCGACCTCGAGAATGTGCCGAATCGCACAGGCCCATCGCGGGTGCACAATGGGCGGGATGAGGAAGTTCTTGTCCGCCCTGGAATTTTTCAGGACGAACTGGTCGTTGTGGCATCCTACAATGAAGACAGGCTCCGAACCCGCTCGCAGGCTGCGTACCAGATTGTTGCTTGGCGCGTTCCCTGCGCTGGTCAAGAGTACGCGCGCAACCATCAACTGCTCCGTCTTCTGCATTTGGGCGTTTGCCCGACGTCAGAACTAGAGCATGATCTCTTCGCCCGCAAGAAGCAGGCGATGCTCTGACCGGAGGAGCCTCAGATGCCGTTCGATGAAACCGGAAAGCGTCCGGGCCGCCGCACGCCGCGTAACGTGCTCGGAGGCCAGCTCGATACGTGCTCGGTCCAGCCGATGACCGGGTTTTTCCGCAATGGATGCTGCGAGACCGGGCCGGAGGATATCGGCAGCCACACGGTCTGCACGGTGATGACCGCCGCGTTCCTGGAATTCAGCAGGGACGCCGGCAACGACCTATCCACGCCGCGCCCGGAATACGGCTTTGCCGGCCTGAAACCCGGAGACCGCTGGTGCCTCTGCGCGCCGCGATGGCAGGAGGCGCTGGAGGCAGGCGCCGCGCCCCGAGTTGTGCTGCGCGCTACCGAAATGGGCGCGCTGCAATTCTGCGCGCTCGCGGATCTGAAGCGCTTCGCGGTGGATCTTGCCTAGCAGCGGCGCCTACGGCTGCGCAGGTTTGCCCAGCGCACCAATCGAGGCCGCATCGACGATCCCGGCCAGATCGTCTTCATTGTCGGTGGGATTCCTGCCGGGGGAACGAGGAAGCGACAGGTCCCAGAACGGCCGGATATCGCCGAAACGTTGTTTGCGGTTGAAGGCGACGCGCAAGTCGTTCTCGATCTCCGTCTTGAGCGTATCCTTCTCCGCCTGGGTCGCAGCCGGCGCGTGCCATTTCTGGCCCTTGGCAAGGGCGCGCAGCAAATGCAGGCGACCAGAGGCGTCCGGCAACGCTTTGCTGCCTTCCAACCAGTCGTTCAGCAACTTCAACGCCGCTTCGTACCCTCCGCCCACGCGCCGGGAGAGGCGAAGGGCCGCACAATCGCCGACAACCGCCTCCTTTGCTTCAGCCGACAGAGACGGCGCGGTGTTAAGTTCACTGAGCGCGAGTTCCGCCAAAGCCGCCGCCTCGCTGGGCCGGTCGCCGGCGGCGTTCATGACACGGGCCGCCTCGATCAGCAGGTCGGGCCCATCTGTGACGCTTCCGTCATCCGACATGCCGATGAGCTGCGCGTAGGCATCGGCGGCAGAACGGTAATCGTTCAGCAGCGCCCGGGCGCGCGCCCAGTTGCGCACATCGGCTCGCGTGGTCAGATCATCGAGTTTGATGGTGCGAAACTTCAGCGCCGCTGCAAGCTCCTCCTGTTCCGGTTGGGCGCCAGCGTCGAAGCCGCTCATCCGGCGCGAGATGCGGGGCACCATCGCCTCCTGGAACGACTTCATGTCGCCGATCGTCTGCATCGTGTTGGCGTCCGGCGGATTGCCTAGCTCGACATCCGCCAGCGCGATCAGCCGTGCGACAATGAGCTGCGTGTATAGGTAACAGAACAGGAACCCGAACAGCAGGCCGCCCACGATCGCGGCAGGAATGACAGCGGGGCTGCCGTGCCGTCCGGCAAAAAGCCAGCCGGCGGCGGCGGCCGATACGCTCTGCAGCGCCGTCCACGCAGTCCTCGCCTCGACCAGACTGACGCCGACGATGATCTTGGTGAGCCAGTCCGAAACCTGAGTGAGATTGGTGCTGGACTCCCAAACCTTCCGCCGGCTTATGCCCGGCAGCGGTGTCCCGCCGGCCGCCGCTGGCGGCGCCTCGGCCGCGCTGATCGGACGCGGTATACCGAACAGGAAACCCAGAAAGGCACCGACAAGGCCGCTGGCGAGACACAGCACCATCACGCCCCCGAGCGCCCGCAAGACTTCCAGGAGCAGAAACAGCCAGGCGTGCAATCCGTCAGGGAATACGATGCTTGTGTTGGCCGAGGCCGGGGGAGCGCCCAGCCCGTCCGGCCGCAGCGCATACACCCACGCCGCACGCATCACGGCGGCGCTGCCCGCCCAGATCGCCAGTAGCGCACCGAATACCAGCATCGCAGCGATCAACAGGCGGAACGTCTGAGTAATGTCGCGTCCGGTATGCGGAGCGGTGAAGTCGGGAAACAACTTGCCGGTAAGACGCAGCAGCGCGGTCCAGCCGCCACGCGGCCAGTAACTGCGAGAGATGCCCGCCGTCGTTGCCAGTTGTGGAGCGCGACGCCACACCCAAGCCACGCCGAAACCAACGGCCAGCCCGATCGCCCCGATCACAGCGCCGGCCCAAGCTGCCATTGCAATTCCTTTTGCTGGGGCAGGCTATCGTCGCCGTATAGAGTACGCAACCGCACAGATCGCCGCCACTGGCGTTGGGGGCGAAGCGGCCGAATACTACCCCCGCCACGATCCACGGAGCCCCTCATGCGCAGCCATCGCATCGCCGCCATTCCGGCCGACGGCATTGGCCCGGAGGTGATCGCCGCCGGGCTCGAAGTGCTGGACGCTGTCGCCGCCCGCGATAGCGGTTTCACCCTGAACATCGATCACTACGCCTGGGGCTCGGACTGGTACCGCAAGCACGGCGTGCTCATGCCGCCCGACGGGCTCGCCTGGCTGCGCACTGCCGATGCGATCTATTTCGGCGCCGTCGGCGACCCCGACATTCCTGACGATGTCACGCTCTGGGGTCTGCGGCTGCCGATCTGCCAGGGCTTCGACCAATACGCCAATGTCCGCCCCACGCGCATCCTGCCCGGCATCGTCTCGCCGCTGCGCGATGTCGGGCCCGGCGATCTCGACTGGGTGATCGTGCGCGAGAACAGCGAGGGCGAATATGCCGGCCATGGCGGGCGCGCGCATCGCGGGCTGCCGGAGGAAGTTGCCACAGAAACCGCCATCTTCACCCGCCGCGGCGTGGAACGCATCATGCGCTATGCGTTCGAGATTGCCCGCTCGCGCCCGCGCAAGCACCTGACCGTGGTCACCAAGTCCAACGCGCAGCGGCACGGCATGGTGTTCTGGGACGAAATCGCCGCCCTGGTTTCTCACGATTACCCGGACGTGGCCTGGGACAAGGAGCTGGTCGATGCGATGACCATGCGTATGGTTCGCCGGCCGCGGACGATCGATACGGTGGTCGCCACCAACCTGCATGCCGATATCCTGTCGGACCTGGCCGCCGCGCTTGCCGGTTCGCTGGGGATTGCGCCGACCGGCAACATCGATCCCGAGCGGCGCTCGCCCTCGATGTTCGAGCCGATCCACGGCTCAGCCTTCGATATCACCGGCAAGGGAATCGCCAACCCGGTCGCGAGTTTCTGGACCGCGGCGATGATGCTGGAGCACCTCGACGAGAAACCGGCCGCCGATATGCTGATGCGCGCGGTGGAGCAGGTCTGCGCGGCGGGGATCATGACACCCGATCTCGGCGGCAAGGCGACCACCGCCGAAGTCACCCGCGCGGTGTGCGAGGCGGTAAGGGGGATGAACCGATGACCATATCGGCAGAAACGTCGCCGCCCCCGGACGCAGCGGAACGACGCGGCGCCAAACCAGTGATCGTCTATGCGGTGGATCGCCTGCCGCGGTTCGACGCCGCGTTCTACACTGCCGCGCGCGCCGGGCTGACGAAAATCTCCGAGCTGACCGTTCCCCCTCGTGAGGGGAAAGCGTTCCCGGTACCGGCGGGCCATTTCTTCCGTATCATCAGCATCGAGGGCCCGCAGGTCGGCGATCTCAATCTATGGAACGCCCACGACCTCTCGGAGCGCTTCTACAGCGGCAAAACCCGCGCACTGCACGCCACACACCTCAGTACCGGTGATCGTCTCTGGAGCACCTTGCCGAGCCTGCGCCCGCTGGCGACCATCACGCACGACACCCTGGGCTGGTACGGCTGGGACGCGGACGGCGCCGGCGTCCACGACGTCATCGGCACACGCTGCGACCCCTATACCAATCTGCTGCTGAAAGGCACCGAGTATCACCACTGCTGCCATTCGAACCTGACGCGCGCGCTCGCGGTGGAACGCAACCTGCCACTTGCCGAGGCCGAGCATCACATCCACGACGTGATGAACGTCTTCATGTGCACCGGCTACACGCTCGATACGCATCAGTATTTCATGAAAGCAAGTCCGGTGCGGCCGGGCGATTTCATCGAGTTTTTCGCCGAGATCGATCTTCTCGCTGCGCTCTCGGCATGTCCGGGCGGCGATTGCGGCGCCAGCCACTCCGATGACGCCGCGCGGTGCTATCCGCTGAAAGTCGAGATCTACCGCCCACGCGAAGGAGCGCTCGCGGGTTGGCAGTCACCCCCAGCCAGCGCCTACTCCCGGACGCACGGGAGCGTGTAAGCCGGAGACGCGCCGATCAATCGGCCAGCAGATCTTCGATCCGTACATTCAGCGCCTTCGCTATACGCGCGATGGTCTCGACATCGCCGACCCGATGAGCGCCCTCGATCCGCGAGAGATCGGCCTGCGAGATACCGGCTGTCCCGGCCGCTTCTGTCCTGTAGCGCACCGATCTCACGAGCGTCCCTGTAGCGAACAGCTATGTGCGTAATCAAGCCAAATCCCCGGCGGCATCGCCTGGGGACACTTGCCCTGGCATCTGGAAAACCGTTTGCCGCCCGTCCACAGTCCGTGAGCCATTCCAGCCAACGGAGGGCGTCATGGACTGGACCACACAGATCGCCATCGTCACCGGAAGTTCGCGCGGCATCGGCGCCGCGATCGTTCGCCGGCTGGCACGCTGCGGTGCCGCCGTCGCGATCAACTACGCCGCCCGCGCCGCCGAAGCTGATGCGCTGACCGGCGAGATCACCGCCGCAGGCGGGCGCGCCATCGCCGTGCAGGCCGACGTGGCCGATCCCGACGCGGTCGCCCGCATGCTTGCCCGCACCGAGGCCGAACTCGGGCCGCCGACCATCCTCGTCAACAACGCCGGCATCTCCGGCGGCGGCCGAGGTACGCTCGATGCCTACGACCCCGCCGCCATGGCGCGTATGCGTGCAGTCAACGTGGACGGCGCGATACACGCCGTGCGCGCCGTCGCTCCCGGCATGCAGGCACGCGGCTACGGCCGCATCGTCCTTATCGCCTCCAATGCCGCGATCGGCACGGCGCTGCCCGGCACGACCTACTACGCCGCCACCAAGGCGGAGCTGCTCATCCTCGCCCGGCGCTGGGCGATGGAGCTCGGCCGCTCAGGCATCACTGTCAACTGCATCGCCCCCGGCTGGGTCGTCACCGAGATGACGCGTTCGGGCCGCAGCGAAGCCGATTTCGCCGAGCGTGTGAAAGCGCTGAGCGAGCGCGCGATGGTCGGCCGCCCTGGCGCACCGGAGGATATCGCCGCCGCAGTCGCCTATTTCGCTTCACCGGACGCGGGCTTCGTCACCGCGCAGGTGCTGACCGTCGATGGCGGGCGGATGGATTACATCGGCCACGGCTGACGCGCGAGCTTGCAACCCGCGAAGCGGTTCTCATTTCCGCAGAAGAGCACCATCGGAAGCAAAATCACGCTGGACGTCGGCCGCTCGGTAGCTAATATCGGAGCGCTGGCAAAACGTCTTTGCGTACCTGCCAATACCCAAAGGGGGAGATCTTTATGCGACCGCTCGTAACCAAGCTCGTTTTCGGTACGCTTACGCTCGGCCTGATCGCCGGCGGCCCGGCGCTCGCCGCCACCAAGAAACCGATGGCACATCATGGCAAAATGGCCACCCCGACAGCGGAACAGGTAACCACCGATCAACTGAACGCCCAGAGCCTCATGGCGGCCCAGCAGGGCAAAGCGTTCATGCCGGCCGGCTCAATGGCGCCCACCGCACCAGCTCCGGCACCCGCCGCTCCGCCAGCCACGCCGAAAAAGATGTAAATCCGCCGCACCGGCGGATTTTCGTAATTTCGGCCCGGAATCAGATTGATACGGGCCGTCCTTTGCACGCAGTATCGGGACCCTAACCGCCTCGGCAACTGCCATGCCCGTCCGGATGCAAACCCGGCCGCCCCCTCCGCCGGCGGCCGGGTTCATCCCCCGCCCGTTCGCCGCCTTCATCCTGGCCGCCACGCTCGCCGTCCTGGCGGCATGCTCCAGCCAGTCGGTGACTCGCACCGGCCAGCTCCACCTCGCGCCCGGCCGTTTCTATCCGCCGCCCGGCCCGCCCGGCGATCCGTGGGGACCCTATATCCGTCAGGCCTCGGCCCGCTTCGGCGTGCCCGAAGCCTGGATCCGTGCCGTGATGCGCCAGGAATCCGCCGGCGAGGCGCAAGCATTGTCCTCCGCCGGCGCCATGGGCCTCATGCAGGTGATGCCCAGCACCTACGAGACGCTGCGCGAACAGTACAACCTAGGCGACGACCCGTTCGAGCCGCATGACAACATCTTCGCGGGCACCGCCTACATCCGCCAGATGTACGGCCGTTACGGCGCTCCGGGCTTCCTGGCCGCCTACAACGCCGGCCCCGCTCGGGTGGACGAGTATCTCGCCACCGGCGATCCGCTGCCGGATGAAACCGTCGGCTACCTGACCGCAATCGCGCCGCGGCTCGGCAACAGCACGCCGATGACAGGTCCGCTCTCCGTTTATGCAGGTAACGGCGCCTATGTCGCCCAGCCGCCCGTGATGATGGCCTCGGCCAGCGGCGCCTGCGATCCGGACGCCGCCTACGACCCGACGCGTCCCTGCACACCCGCTCCTACGCCGCCGCAGGTGCCGGTTGCCGCCGAAGCGCCGGTGGTCATGGCATCCGCCAACAGCGTGTGCGACCCGGACGCTGCCTATGACCCGACCCGCCCGTGCGCGTCGCCGCCGCAACGGGCGATCAGCGCCGTCCCGCTGACCAGACCAATACCGTTTGCAACGCAATCAGCGCTCTATCATCCGCAAGCGGCGCCGGTCGAACCGGCATCGATCCCCGCCGCGGCGCCGTTCACCCCTCCGGCAGCCGCTGCGGCAACCGGCGCCTGGGCGATCCAGGTCGGCGCATTCAGCTCGCCTGAGTCGGCGCGCAGGGCGGCGAACACCGCACGCCATGCACTGCCGGATGTCCTCGGCCCAGCCCGGCTGCAGGTGACCCCCACCGAGCCCTTCGGCAACAGCGTGTTGTTCCGTGCCCAGTTGGCCAATCTTTCGGCCGATTCCGCTGCCGCAGCCTGCGCCCGGCTCAGCGCTGCGGCGATGCCGTGCCTGATCGTCCGGCCCAGCAGCGGTTAGCTTAGCCCTGACGTGACATCGTAAACCGCCGCTGGCCGACTCCGAGCCCGGCGCTAGGCTCGGGGCCATGAATATGCTGGCACCTGTCCAACCGGCGCGGCCGTGGGTCGGTCCGTCGGATACCGACATCATCCGCGCCACCGGCGGACAATCCTTCATTGCCGGCCAACGTTACGCGGCGCAGCACCGCGTCAGTCGCATCGGGGTTGCCGCGGATGGCAGCCTGGTCGAGGCCTCGACCAGGGGCAGCCGACCGGCGTCCGCTTCACCCGGCTCGATGCGGCGGACCTTGCCGGGCTGGAAGCAGCGGTCCCGGATCTCGTGTGGCAGGGCGGCGAGGCGCTGCGTGCGCTTGGCCGTCAACTCCGCGCAGCCGGCGGGGCGATCCCGCGCGCCGAACTGCCGGGGAGTTTCCATGGCACGCTGCGGCCATATCAGGCGCAGGGCGTCAATTGGCTGCAATTTTTGCGCGGCAGCGGGCTCGGCGGCGTGCTGGCCGACGACATGGGCCTGGGCAAGACGGTGCAGACGCTGGCGCATCTGGCAATCGAACAGGCCGAAGGCCGGCTGGACCGCCCCGCCCTGATCGTTTGTCCCACCAGCCTGGTGCCCAACTGGTGCCTGGAAGCGGAGCGCTTCGCCCCGTCACTGAAACTGCTAGCGTTGCACGGACCGGCGCGCAAGGAGCGCTTCGGCGAGATTCCCGCCCACGACCTTGTGGTCACCACCTACAAGCTGTTGTCGCGAGACCAGGAGGTGCTAGCGGCACAGGAGTGGCACGTCCTGGTGCTCGACGAGGCGCAGGCGATCAAGAATCCGGCCGCGGAGACCACGCAACTCGTGGCGCAGCTCAACGCGCGCCAGCGGCTCGCCTGTCCGGCACGCCGTTCGAGAACCATCTCGGCGAGCTGTGGTCGGTGTTCGACTTCCTCGCGCCCGGTTTCCTCGGCTCGTCCAAGTCATTCCGCTCGCGCTACCGATCCGGCGATTCCAGTCGGGCGAGGTGCCGGTTTTCCTGCTCAGCCTGAAGGCGGGCGGCACGGGGCTCAATCTGACCGCGGCGGATACGGTGATCCACTATGATCCGTGGTGGAACCCGGCGGTGGAGGACCAGGCGACCGACCGCGCGCACCGCATCGGCCAGGACAAGCAGGTGTTCGTGCACCGGTTGGTTTCGCTCGGCACGATCGAGGAGAAAATGGAGACGCTGAAGGCCCGCAAGCGGGCGTTGGTGGCTGGGATTTTGGCCGCCGAGCAGGGCGGTGCACTGAGCGTCACGGAGGCGGATATCGAGGCGTTGTTCGGTTGATCCGACGATCGTTGTCGGGTCCTTTTACGTTCCAGAATTGGTCATATGCTGGATATCTTGCTCGCGCAAACGAGTTCATAGAGCTCTTGGTTTACAGGGCCGCCGAGATTGCGGATGTAACCTCGTTCCTGCAAATCGACGAGTACCCAAGCGTGCTCATTGACAAACTTGTCGGTCGGCGTATCGTTCCAATTTCCGGTCGTTTGCGTGAATGTCAGCTTCCGGGCTCGTCGCCATGCATCGCGCATCTGGCGCGACGTTCGCCGTCCTCTCGCCAGCTCTTCTAGAATGTGATCGGTCAGAACTCTCTCGCGACGGCACATCACAGAACTTCATGTCACGCCAGTCATCCGCGGCTCATCGTGCCTCCATCAATACGTACTGCGATCGGCAATCCTGGGTCGATTAACAAACGCTTGCTCGCCGTACGTCGGACCGGTGCTAGGCTGCCGTCCTGCTCCTTCTGTTACACAACACCTCTACGAATGTCTTTACCCGCTCTCTCTTGAGCGCAAGAGTTGCGCCCATGACAACCTCTCTCGCCGCCCGTCTCGACCGTGCTCTGGACGCATTGCCCCGCGCCTATCCCGGACCTGGCGGGGCCGCGGCGGTGCTGCGGCAGGGCGAGACGCTGATCCGCCACGCCTGGGGCTGGGCCGATGTCGAGCGGCGCATCCCGTTCACCCCGCACACGCTGTTCCGCATGTGCTCCATCACCAAGCAGTTCACCTGCGCCGTGGTGCTGGACGCCTTCCCCGATCCGTCGCTGCTGGACGGCGACGTGCGCGCCCGGCTGCCGCTGCTGCAAGGCGCACCGCCGCGTGCGCTGCACCTCTGCCATAACCAATCCGGACTGCGTGATTACTGGGCGCTGGCGATGCTGCACGGCTCGCCGGCCGAGGCACCGTTCGGCGACGCCGAAGCCGCCCGCGTCATCGGCCTCGCACGAACGCTGCAGTTCGCACCGGGCACCCGCTACTCCTACGCCAACCAGAACTTCCGTATTCTCTCGGACATTTTGCAGGACCGCACCGGCCGCGGCTTCGCGGAGCTGTTGCGCACCCGCATCTTCGATCGCGCCGGCATGGAAACCGCGCTGCTGGCCGCCGACACGGCAGCCATGCCGGACGGCACGCAAGGCTATGAAGGCACGCCGGCGACCGGTTTCCGCCCGGCGGTGAACCGCATAATCTGGACCGGCGATGCCGGCCTGGGCGCCTCGCTCGACGACATGATCGCCTGGGAGCGGTATATCGACGCCACGCGCGATGACGCCGAGGCACTCTACAACAGGCTTTCCGCTCCGGTCAGTTTCGCCGACGGCACCCCGGCCACGTACGGCTTCGGACTGAACCGCGCAACCGAGTTCGGCCATGCGTTCACCGGCCATGGCGGCGCGCTGCGCGGTTGGCGCAGCCATCGGCTGTATGTTCCCGCGGAACGCCTCTCGGTCGTTGTCATGTTCAACCATCTCGCCGACGCGCATGAAGCGGCGCTGGACCTGCTCGCCGCCGCGCTGGGCGAAAACCGTCCGTCGCCGCCGGCCGGACCGACGCCGCCTTGGCTCGGCGCCTATACCGAGCCCGAAACCGGCCTCGCGGTGCGCATCGACATGGCGGCGAACGGGCAGGTGCATCTGCGCTATGGCCATCATCCCGACCGGCTCGATCTGCAGGCGGAAGGCACAGCGCGCAGCGCCGGCGCGCGCTTGCGGCCCTGCGATGGCGGGTTGTGGATGGACCGGCCGAATGACAACCAAAGCTCGCGTCTGCGCGCTTGCAACGGCACCCCGCCAACAGACATCGCCGGCCGTTATCGCTGCGAAGAACTGGACGCCGAGCTCACGGTCGCCGACGCCGGTGGCACGTTGTATGGCAGCTTCTCCGGCTTTCTCGGCCAGGGCCGCATGGAGATGCTCGACCCCATCGGCGCGGACACCTGGGCACTTCCCTGTCCGCGCGCCCTGGACCACACGCCGCCTGGCGACTGGACCCTCGCCGTCCGACGCGACGACGCTGGCCGCGCCACCGGTATCGACGTGGGCTGCTGGCTGGCGCGCCGCCTGCCTTACTCACGCACGGATTGACGACACTTGTTTCGTCATACCGACGAAAGCCGGTATCCAGACTGCCCCGCTCGCATTCGGCGCAGGGTTCATCAAAAGACGCAGAAGACGCCGGCCGCCGATCTCGATCTGGCAGGGCGGCGCATGAAGGAGATGCAGGCATGAGCAAAAAGAAATCCACACTGGGGCACGACCCTTGACGCCTTTCTCGATGAAGATGGCATCCGCGAAAGCCGAAGCGGTCACGCGTGTGGTCGCTTGGCAGCTGAATGAAGAAATGAAGCGCCAGGCATGACAAAGGCCGATCTTGCCGACCGCATGCATACGAGCGGCGCTCAGGTCGTCGCATTTTGAAGGCCAAAAGCAACGTGACGATCGAAAGCTTGCAGCGGTCGGCAAGCAGCTGCGGCTGGAATTCGTCTGAGCGCGCCAGTGCCGCATCGGGCAGTTAGTATAACTTGTGCCTATTTCGGGGTTTGCATCTCGCTCAGATGCGCCAGCGCATCCCGCATCGGCTGGCTCGTCACGGTCATAAAGCCGGTGAATGGCGTATCCAGCTCCAGGATGATGAACATCGCCGAGGCGATGGAAATAGCGCCCAGCAAGGTAATGGCGCCGGACACCGGATTTCGCGGCCCGCTCAGGCCGAAACTCAGGAACACGATCGCCAGCCAGAAATCCAGCACGATCAGGAATGGCGCCGAGATCGAGGGATGCGCTTCCTCGATCAGCTTCCAGCGCTGTGTCATGACACGGCCAAACTGATTGAGCATATCGGTCAGCAGCCGCGCGTGCACGGGATCGGCAGGATGCAGGGACCGGATCTTCACCTCCACCTGCTCAAGCAAGTTGCCCAGCACGGGGCTCTCGATCTGATCGCGCGGCAGGTCGCGATAGTAGTCGTTTCCGGGTGGCAGTCTTTGCTCCGGCCATGTCGTGGCGATGACCGAGGCCGTGTATTCCCGCATCATCTCGCGGATCGGCGTCGTCTCGGGTCCATACTCCTCCATGAGGCGGCCGAGCTGGATGATCTCCGTGGCGAACCCCCGAAGATCGTTGCCCACGGTGTCGAACGATGCCTTCGCCGACGTCGTCATCAGACCCATCACCAGGGCCGCGAAGGTGACCAGCATAGTGATGACGAGCTGCACGACTTCGATCGCTTCCCGGTCGCGCAACCGTTCCGACAGCAATGGCCGCAAAAGCAGCCCCATCCCGCTGCTGCCGAGCAGGATGACCAACAGAAACAGCGCCTGCCCGGCCTCGCGCACCGCTGCCGAGCTAGTCCGGGTCGATCACCGTCAGCACCACGGGATGGTACTCGTCCCCGTGGCCCTGCCGCTCGGCCTGTTGCAGCCGCGCCATCGCCAGTCGCGCGCCCGGCACCTCGAGCCCGGCTGCCTCCGCCATCTCCAGCGCATAAGAGAGATCCTTCATCGCGTACCGCGTGGAGAAGGCCCGCTCCGGAAATGCCCGCGGCAGCATCGCCTTCATGCCGTGACTGCGCAGCGCGAAACTGTCGCCCGATCCCTTGGCGATCGTCGCCAGCAACAACTCCGGAGCCACACCATTGCGCCGGCCGAGCGCAATCGCCTCGGCAAGCGCAGCGGTGTTCTGGAACACCAGCATGTTGTTGAGGATCTTCACCACCTGGCCGCAGCCGACCGGACCGCAATGCGTGACGTCGGTGCCCATCGTTTCCAGCACCGGGCGGATATGCGCGAACACTGGCTCGGTGGCGCCAACCATGATGGAAAGCTCGCCGCGCGCCGCGGCTTCCCGCGTGCGCGCCACCGGCGCGTCCGCATAGGCGATGCCCTGCACCGCCAACCGCTCGCCGATCGCCCGCGTCGCCGCCGCCGGCGAGGTGCTTGTATCGACCACGCATTGGCCGGGCTGAAGGGCGGGTTCGAGTTCGGCCACCACCGCCTGCACCGCGCGCCCGTCCGGCAGTGACATCAGTATAAGATCGCAGCGTCGGGCCATCTCGGCCGGCTCGGCCGCGGTGACTCCGACCGCCTCCAGCCGCTCCAGCGGCTCGCGACGCAGGTCGTGCGCTAGCACGGGACGGCCACCGCGATGGGCGAGGTGCCCGCACATCGGCTCGCCCATCACGCCCAATCCGATGAAGCCGATCCTGGCGATCGGACGCAGCGCGATTTCCATTTGCCTTCCTCTCCGTGCCGCATAGTCTGCGAACAGCCCCACCCTACTGTCAAAACGCAACCTTTCCCCTCTCCCCCGCCCGCGGGGGAGAGAGAGGGGTGAGGGGGCGCGCCGTCGTAGCCAAATGCCGCCGCCCCAGAATGTTTATTCTTTGTTCGCTAATCCAGATTATGAGACGAGCGTTCCGTTTTGATCCGGCCGACGGAACACCCAATGCGAGCGCGTCGCGCAATGTGCGGGCGCGCTCGCATAATTCTCATTGACTAAATTCCTATCCACATGCTATTGCAACCAAATCCACTCCGGAACCTTCATCCCATGTCCCTCCCTTCTCCCCAGACCGCCGCCGCCGATCTCGACCCCGCCATTCTCGAACCGCTGCTGGACATGATCATGGACGCCAGCCCTGCCCTGCCGAACGAAACCGAGCAGGACCGTGCCACGCGACGCAACGTGGCGCGGCTTGCCGTGCTGGCGCTGCGTCCCACCGACCCGTTCCAGGCGATGCTCGCCGCGCAGACGGTCGCCGCGCATTACGCCATTATGGATGCGTTCCGCCGTGCCGCTCCGCTCGACGTTCCGGATAACGTCGCCGCTCGCCTTCGCAGCAACGCTGTTTCGCTGACCCGCACGATGCATGCCACCATGCGCCGGCTGCGCGAACAACAGGGGCTGATCGCGCCCAAGCCAGCCGCCACGCCCACCCACCCCGCGCAGCCCGCTCCAACTCCGCCGTCCCGGCCCACGCCGATGCCGGTCGTCCGTACGGGCGGCCCTGCTGCACCACGATGGGAGAAAGGGCAGCGTTCCGCCGCCGTCATCCCCGGCAAAACGCCTTCAGCGCCGGCGGAGCGTGTCGCGATCCCGGCCCGCACCGCCTGACGCGTCGGAGCGATGACAATTCCTGCCACGGGCGCCGATTGGAGCACCACGACCCCGCCGCGGGCCGGCTTCGCCCCCGATCTGGAGGAGCGCTTCGAGATCGCCCGCCAGGCCGGGACTTTGCCGAACCTGCATGGCGTGGTCGCGGTTCGGGATGGCCGGATCTTCTTCGAGCGTTATCTCGCCGGTACCGATGCGGCGCGCGCAAGGCCGTTGGGCGTGGTTCGGTTCGCACCGGACACGCTGCACGACTTGCGCTCGGTCACCAAAAGCATCGTCGGTTTGCTGTATGGGATCGCCTTCGCGGCCGGTCGCGTACCAGCGCCCGAGGCGATGCTCGTCGAACAATTCCCCGAGTATCCAGAGCTTGCGGAACATCCCGCCCGGCAGCGTCTGACGGTCGGACACGCGCTGACCATGACCCTCGGGACGGAGTGGGACGAGCTTTCCATTCCCTATACCGATCCGCGCAACAGCGAGATCGCTATGGATCGCGCGCCCGATCGCTACCGCTACATATTGGACCGGCCGATCGTCACCCCGCCGGGAACGCGCTGGACCTATAACGGCGGAGCGACCGCGCTGCTCGCGCGCCTGATCGCGACGGGAGTGGGCCGGAAGCTGCACGATTTCGCCGGCGAGGCATTGTTCGACCCGCTCGGGATCACGCATACCGAATGGGAATGCGGCGCCGACGGCGTGGCGCTTGCAGCCTCGGGGCTGCGGATGTCGCCGCGCGACCTTGCCCGGATCGGCGTGGCCATGCTGCACGACGGGCGTTGGAACGGCCGGCAGGTGATGCCGCCGGACTGGATCGCGGCCTCCGTCAGGCCGGCAGTTTCGATGCCGGATGGCCGCCGCTACGGCTACCATTGGTACCTTGGCGCCGTGGCAATGAACGACGGCGTGGGCGGCGTGTGTTGGGAAGATACCATCAGCGCCATCGGCAATGGCGGTCAGCGCCTGGTTATGGTGCCGCGCTTGAAACTGGTCGTCGTGATCACCGCCGGCAATTACGACGCACCCGACCAGTCGCGGCCGCCGATGGCGGTAGTACGCGACGTGATCTTGCCCGCTCTCCAGTCCCGACCTCAGGATTGAGTTTGCGCCTTCCTTGATGCGCCCGACTTGGCGCGCCGCAGCTTCCCGCGTGTGCGCCACTGTCGCATTTGAATAAGAAATTCCCGCGCCACTCAGCTCCTGGTCCGCGCATCCCGGATATTGTGACTATCTGATCAATTTGATTTTCTCTCTGTGCTGTGGGCGGCGATCAAACTCTGAAGGTCCGTTCACGATCACTCGATCGTACGGCAGACGCTCAACCAGCAGCCTTGGCATTGTCGCAACGCCAGCGCAAAGTGCGCGCCAATCTCAGGTCAACAAAAACTTTGGGGCAGAGGATGGTCCGACAGGCGTCGCGGACAGCGAGCTGTCAACAGCATACGTTGTATGCATCGGATGTCGATTTGCTGCAGCGGCACCTGGCCGTGCGGGCGTTGATGTGTGCAGCAGCGGTGAATTCCCGCAATGGACCAGGAGTGTCTTCCAGAGGCTTACCGCTTCCGCGCTACGATGTACGGACTCTCGCTGCTCTGGCGCTCATTCCATTTTTGCTGACCATGCAGGCGAGCGCATTTGCGCAAAGCAACACGCAGTTCGAGCATGGATATTACACCAGTGCGCAGGCCCAGGCGGGAAAGCAGGTGTTCGACAAGGTCTGTGCTATCTGCCACGGCAACAATCTTCAGGGCGGCGTGGGGCCGGCGCTCGCCGGGAAACAGTTCCTGAGCGTATCGCAGTTCCAGCAGATCGCGGCCGACTACTTCTATCGCTTCATGTCAACGCATATGCCCCTGAACGCGCCGGGAAGCCTGACCAAGACGCAATATCTTGATCTCCTGGCATATTTTCTTGAGGCCAACGGCTATCCTTCGGGTTCACACGAGCTCACTGCCAACAATCAGGAACTGAAAGAGATCAAGATCGAACCTCAGCATTGAGGGATCGTATGGCACTGTCGCGCCGCGTCCCTTTCGCCCGATACCAAACGGTAAAACGGAGGAAACAGTGATGACCATCAGAGCGAAAACCCTCGCGAGTACCAGCCTTCTGGCGTGCATGGTCTGGCTTGGCACCGGTGTCTGTTCCGCTCAGCAGGCTCCGGCCACGCCGACCCAGGCAGGAAATGCAGGCCAGCCGGCAAATGCGGGCGTGCCGGCAAATGCCGGTCAGCCAGGAAGTACGGGTCAGTCACCGAATACCGGAGCGGCTGGGGTGACGCGCGGCGCGTCGGCCCCGATCCCGGTGAACGTGGACATCACCTATCAGCAGTTGTTGGGAGCGGACCAGAGCCCGAACAACTGGATGCTCTACGGCCGCACGTACGACAATCAGCGCTTCTCGCCGCTCGACCAGATCAACACGAGCAATGTCGCTTCGCTCATGCCGGCCGCGATCATCCAGACCGGCGTCGCGGCGAGCTTCGAGGTGAGCCCGATCATCGACAACGGGATCATGTTCATCTCGACGCCGTATGACCATGTGATGGCTTACGACGCGACCAACGGCAAGGAGCTTTGGTCCTACACCGCGAATCTCGGCTACAACCAGCTCTGCTGCGGTCCCGAAAGCCGGGGCGTCGCGGTGGTGGACGGCAAGGTCTATCTCGCGACGCTCGATGCGCATCTCATCGCGCTGAACGCGTACACCGGGAAAGTCGAGTGGAATATCCAGGTCGCCGATTCACGCGCGGCTTTCTCGATCACCATGGCACCCCAGGTTTACGATGGGAAAGTCATCATCGGGACTTCGGGCGCCGAATTCCCGACCCGGAACTTTGTCGCTGCCTATGACGGCCAAACCGGCAAGGAAGTCTGGCGATTCTACACCACCGCGGCCCCCGGCCAGCCAGGCGGAGACACCTGGAGCGGCAATTCCTGGAAAACCGGCGGCGCTTCGATGTGGAACACGCCCGCCATCGATCCGGCGCGCGGACTGGCAATCTTCGCCACCGGCAATCCCAATCCCGACAATGACGGCAGCACCCGGCTTGGCGCAAACGCCTATACCGACTCGATCGTAGCGGTTGATATCAATACGGGGAAGCTCGCCTGGTGGTACCAGCAGGTTCCGCACGATGTCTGGGACTACGACGCAATGGCGCCAGTCGTGCTGCTTAACGTCAAGGATGATCAGGGCCAGGAAGTGCCGGCGGCTGCCGAAGCAGGCAAGGAAGGCCAGGTCTTTATCGTCAACCGGCAGAACGGGCAGCTCATCCGGAAATCCGAGCCGTTCGTCGAACAAAGCGCTAATATGTGGACGACGCCTCCGGATAATGGATATGTCAACGTCTATCCGGGGGCGCAGGGCGGCAACGAGTGGTCGCCCGAGGCCTACTCGCCGAAAACCGGCCTTTTCTACGTTCAGGGCACCAATAAATCCTGGGAATATACCGCTCACCCGGACGAGACGGTCACCGGGCATTTGCGGCTCGGCGGCGTGCTCCAGCCGATTACGCCGGAGGGCCCGATGGAACTTGGTGAGCCGGATGTAGGCCACGCCACGGAGCACACCGATGGCGCCATCCAGCCGTCAGGCACGCTCTCGGCGATCAACGTCAATACCGGCAAGATCGAATGGCAGTACCATTCGAACTACCCGATGCTGGGCGGCGTGATGGCGACCGCGGGTAATCTCGTCTTTGCCGGGGAATTCGACGGCCAGTTCAATGCCTTCAATGCCACGACCGGCGAGAAGCTCTGGCACTTCCCGCTGGGTGCCGGCGTCAACGCATCTCCGGTGACGTATATGGTCAACGGCAGGCAATACGTTGCCGTCGCCGCCGGCGGCAATGCGGCCAATGGAAACAACATCCTGATGGCGAAACTGGGCCTGCACTTCGGCGACGAAATCGCGATCTTCGCGGTCAACCCCGCCCCGCTCGCGAGGAACGAAGTCGCGTCCGCCGGCCGGGCTCAGTGAGTGATCGAGCGGCCGGTTCCTGACCGGCCGCTCCAACCCCTGGTGGGAGGAAGATATGGTCAGCCTTCGCGTTAACGGACAAGACTACCAGTACGACGGCGATCCCGGGGTGCCGCTGTTATGGGTGTTGCGGGACGAACTTGGCCTTACCGGCACCAAGTTCGGCTGCGGCGTGGCATTATGCGGCGCCTGCACCGTGCATCTCGGCGGTACCGCGGTCCGCTCCTGCAGCGTAGCGGTGAGCGATGTCGGCGATAAGGAAGTCGTGACGATCGAAGGCCTTGACCCGAACGGTAATCATCCGGTGCAGATCGCATGGCGCGAAACCAGCGCGCCGCAATGCGGCTACTGTCACGCCGGACAGATCATGCAGGCCGCCGCTCTGCTCGCGAGCAACCCGAAGCCGACCCAGGACGAAATCACCACTGCCATGGCGGGCAACATCTGCCGTTGCGGCTGTTATCAGCGTATTGCCGAGGCCATCCACCTCGCCGCGGCAGGAGTGTAAGCCATGACCCATATGTTCAGGCCTCGCGAACTCCCGTCGAATACCGTGCTCCCAGGGGATATGGTCAATATCAGCCGCCGCTTCGTGCTGAAGGGCTTCGCCGCTGCCGGCACGCTGGTGGTCGGAACGAGTCTCCTGCCAGCGCGCGCCCGCGCCGGCTGGGCGACCGGTGCCGCTGACATGCCGGGCGGCACGGTCAACGATCCGCACGTTTACATCGCGATCGATCCGTCGGGCCTGGTAACGATCATCTCCAACCGCTGCGAGATGGGCACCGGCATTAAGACCAGCCTGCCCATGGTGGTCGCCGACGAGTTGGAGGCGGACTGGTCGCGCGTGCGCATTCAACAGGCGCCCGGCGATAATACCAAATACGGCAACGAGGATACCGACGGATCGCGCAGCGTGCGCCACTGGGTGCAGCCGATGCGCGAATGCGGCGCCGCGATGCGCACGATGCTCGAGCAGGCGGCTGCCGCGCGCTGGGGGGTCGATCTCGCCGCGGTGCGCGCCCAGAACCATGAGGTGGTGAACCTCGCCACGGGCGAAGTCGCCGGCTACGGCGAGCTTGCCAAAGCGGCCAGTGCATTGCCGATGCCGCCAGTGCAATCGCTCCGTCTCAAGGATCCGCGCGATTTCCGCTACATAGGCACCGGCGCAGTGCAGATCACCGACCTGCACGACATCACCGTGGGCAAAGCGGTTTATGGTATCGACGCCCATATCCCCGGGATGAAATTTGCTGTCATCGCCCGCCCGCCGGTGGTCGGCGGCAAGCTCGTCTCCTTTGATGCGAGCGAGGCGCTCAAGGTGCCGGGCGTCGAGAAGGTGCTGGAGATCAAGGGCGCGACATGGCCGCTGGAATTCCACCCGCTGGGTGGTGTGGCCGTTATCGCCCGCAATACCGGCTCGGCGATCAAGGGACGCGAGAAGCTGAAGATCGTCTGGGACGATGGCCCGAACGCTTCGTACAATTCAGAGGCGTTCCGCAAACAGATGGAGGAAAGCGCATCGCAGCCTGGCCTTGTCGTGCGCGACGACGGCGATGCCGAGGGTGCGCTCAAATCCGCTGCCAAGGTGATCTCGGCAACCTACTACATTCCCCATCTTGCGCATGCCCCCATGGAACCGCCATCGGCGACTGTACACGTCGCTGACGGCAAATGCGTGGCTTACGCGCCGTCGCAGTATCCCGGTGACTGTCGGGACGACGTGGCCAAGGTCCTCGGCATTCCGGCCAAGGACGTTACCATCAACGTGACCCTGCTCGGCGGCTCCTTTGGTCGCAAATGCAACTGGGATTTCGTGCTCGAGGCGGCGCTGCTTTCCCAGGCGACCGGCGCACCGATCAAGGTCACCTGGACACGCGAAGACGATATCCAGCACGACTCCTATCATACGGTCTCGGTCGAGCGCATCGACGCCGGCGTGGACGCGAATGGCAAGGTCATCGCGTGGCGCCATCGCAGCGTCGCCCCAAGCCTCATGAGCACCTTCAAGGGGGAACAGGTTCACGAATCGAACATCGAGCTCGGCATGGGGTTCGTGGACAATCCGTTCGACATCGCCAACCTGCGCTGTGAAAATCCGGCCTGCACCGCGCACACACGGATCGGTTGGTTCCGTTCCGTCTCCAACATCCCGCATGCCTTCGCCGTGCAGTCCATGATGGCGGAGCTGGCGGCTGCGCTTGGACACGACCAGAGGGATATGCTGCTCGAGCTGATCGGGCCGGATCGCGTTCTCGATCCCACGAAATTCAGGGGTGTCACGGACCTCTGGAACTACGGCGATCCGGTCAGTACCTACCCGATCATGACCGGTCGGCTGCGTCGGGTGACGGAAATCGCGACCGAGCAGATCGGCTGGGGCAAGTCGCTGCCCAAAGGTGAAGGCCTCGGCATCGCCGCGCATCGCTCTTTCCTGAGCTATGTGGCGACCGCCGTGCACGTCGCCGTGGACGACAAGGGCAACATCAGCATCCCACGGGTGGAGACCGCGATCGACTGCGGCTTCTACATCAACCCGGAGCGCATCCGCTCTCAGGTTGAAGGCGCCGCGGTAATGGGGCTTGCCCTGGCGAAGAACTCGCAGATCACCTTCAAAGAGGGCCGTGTGCAGCAGCGGAACTTCGACGGCTACCTGCTCGCACGGATCACCGAGGTGCCGCTGAACGTCCAGGTGCACATCGTCCCGGCCGATTGGGAGGTGCCTTCAAGCGGTGTCGGAGAGCCACCGCTTGCGCCGTTCGCCCCGGCGCTGTGCAACGCGATCTTCGCCGCGACCGGCAAGCGCATCCGCAGTCTGCCGATCGGCAATCAGCTCTCGACGTAGCTCTCGAGGACCAGGCCCGGCGAAACAGGTCGGTTTCGCCGGGATCGCCTTTCTTGACTCGCCTAAACCCGGCCTCATAGCGTCGCCCGCAACAGAGATACAGTGGCGGGAGACCAACGAATGGCCGCATTCCTTTTCACCGGCGGTCGCTTCCTCGATCCGCGCCGCGACGAGCTTATCGACGGCATCGAGGTCCTGGTCGAAGACAACCTGATCAAGGAGGTCTCCGACCGCCCCATCAGCGCCAGCGACGCAACGCGCGTCCCCATCGGCAACCGCACGCTGATGCCAGGCCTCATCGACTGCCACATCCATATCGTGCTCACCGAAGTGAATCTGCGGCTGCTCGACGACGTGCCGCTGACCCTGCTTTCCGCCAAGGGCTCCGCGGCGATGCGCGCGATGCTGATGCGCGGCTTCACCACCCTGCGCGATACGGGCGGCGCCGATTCGGGGATGAAGGCCGCGGTCGAGCAGGGGCTGTTTGTCGGGCCACGACTCTACATCGCCGGCCAGCCGCTGAGCCAAACGGGCGGCCATGCCGATCACCGCCGCCGCACGCAGACCACTTTCACTTGCGCCTGCTGCAACGGGCTCAACTGGACCTCCCGCGTCGCCGACGGCGTTCCCGACGTCATCAAGGCGGTGCGCGACGAGCTGCGCAAAGGCGCCGACCACATCAAGCTGATGCTGTCGGGCGGCGTCGCTTCGCAAGCCGATCCGCTGGAGAGCCTGCAATACCGCATGGACGAGATCGAGGCGGCGGTCGAGGAAGCCACACGGTGGGGCAGCTATGTCTGCGCCCATGCCTACAGCGCCAAGGCGATCGAGCGCGCGGTTAAAGGCGGCGTGCGCTGCATTGAGCATGGCAACCTGGTCGATCCGCCCACTGCGCAACTGATGGCCGAGCGCGGCACGTATGTGGTCCCCACGCTCGTCGCCTATGATTCGCTCAAGAAGCGCGGCCCGCAATTCGGCCTTTCCGAATACAGCCTCGCCAAGAACGAGATCGTGCTCGCCGCCGGTTTGCGCTCGCTCGACCTGTTCAAAAGCGCCGGGGTGAAGATCGGCTTCGGCAGCGACCTGCTCGGCCAATTGCAGACCGATCACTGCACCGAGTTCACCATCCGCTCCGAGGCGATGCCCCCCCAGGACATCATCCGTTCGGCCACGCTGGTAAACACCGAGATCGTCCGCGCCGAAGGCAGATTGGGCGAACTGATTCCCGGCGCCTACGCCGACCTTCTGGTGCTTGACGGCGACCCGTACCGCGATATCGGCGTGTTCCGCAGCGACGGCAGCACGCTCGCCGCGATCATGGCGAACGGCCGCTTCGTCAAGAACACGCTTTGACCTGATGCCGCCCGCGATTAAAACTCACCTCTCCCGCTTTGCGGGAGAGGTCGGTTCGCGAAGCGAACCGGGTGAGGGCGCGCGCCGGGTGAGGGCACCTGCCGTCAACCTGCTCGTCCTCATCGGCGCCGCCATCATCGGCCTGCCCCTCCTGCTCACCCTCTATCTCAGCCTGTTCAACGAGAAGCTCGTCACCTACCCGCCGCGCGGCTACACGCTCGGATGGTACCCCGCCATCATCCCCAATTTCGGCCCGCCGCTGCTGTTCAGCTTCGAACTCGCGCTGGTCGCGGTGGCCGGCAGCCTGCTGCTCGGCGTGCCCGCCGGCATCGCACTCTCGCGCTACCGTTCCACCCTCACCACCGCCACCGCTGCGCTGCTGTTGGCACCGATCGCCTTCCCGGCAATTGCACTCAGCCTCGCCGTCTTCGTCTTCCTGGTGCTGATCGAGCAGGCCACCGGCCTCGACTTCGTCGGCTTCTGGGGCCTCGTGCTCGCGCATGTGCTGATCACGGTCCCCTGGGTGGTGCGGCTCTGCCTGGCGAGCCTCGCCAACCACGACCGTTCCGCCGAGGACGCCGCCGCCAGCCTCGGCGCCCGCCCGGCAACCGTGATCTGGCGCGTCACCCTGCCGGCGATGCGCGGTGGCATCGTCGCCGCCGGGCTCTTCGCCTTCATCATTTCGTTCGATAATTTAGAGATGGCGCTGTTTCTCGCCGCACCCGGCACGACCACGCTGCCGGTAGCGATCCTTGAATACCTGGAATACCACATCGACCCGCTGGTTGCGGCGGTCGCGGTGGCGCAGATGGCGATCGTCGGCGCGGTGCTGCTGGTGCTCGACCGGCTGGTCCGCCTCACCGCCGTGGTGCAATGACCGCGGCGCTCGTCCTGGATCGCCTGTGCCGCCGCTTCGGCGCACATGCCGTGGTGGCCGACATGTCGCTCGCCGTCGCGCCGGGGGAGCTGGTCGTCCTGCTCGGCCCATCCGGCTGCGGCAAGACCACGACGCTGCGCATGATTGCCGGCTTCCTGCAGCCCAGCGCCGGGGATATCAGCATCGACGGGCGCAGTATCCTGGGCCTGCCGCCATACCGGCGCGAGATGGGCATCGTCTTCCAGAGCTACGCCCTGTTCCCGCATTTGTCTGTGGCGCGCAACATCGCCTTCGGGCTGGAGATGCAGCGGCTCGGCGGCGAGGCGATCCGCGCCCGTGTGGCCGAGATGCTGCGCCTGGTAAAGCTTGAAACCTTTGCCGACCGCCTGCCGCGCGAGCTTTCCGGCGGCCAGCAGCAGCGCGTCGCCTTGGCACGCGCGCTGGCGATCCATCCGAAAGTCCTGTTGCTGGACGAGCCGCTGTCCAACCTCGATGCGGCGCTGCGCCTGGAGATGGCGCGCGAGATCCGCCTGCTGCAACGCGACCGCGGCATCACCACGGTGATGGTGACGCACGATCAGGCCGAGGCGATGGCGATGGCCGACCGGCTCGTGGTGATGCGCGACGGGCGCGTGGAGCAGATCGGCGGGCAGGAGGACCTCTACGAACGCCCGGCCTCGCCGTTCGTCGCCGGTTTCATCGGCGGCAGCAACCTGTTGGTCGGCGATCTTGATGGCGACCGCCTCCAGCTCGAAGGCGCCACTGTCCGACTGGCGGGCCGTTACCCGCCTTGTCCCCGCGCCACACTGGCTGTCCGCCCGGAGAGCATCCGCCTCGGCCCAGTCGGTCCGGCCCGCGCCCAGGGCGTGGTCGATCTCTGTGCCTATCTCGGTGCGGTGGTCGAGCATGTCGTGCATGTCGGTCCGGAGTTGCGCCTCGTTGTGCGCGGCCCTGGCCTCGGGCCGGATGCGGTGCGGCGCCACGCACCCGGCACGCAAGTGACGCTGAGTTGGACCCTTGCCGAGGAACGCCTGTTCACCGAGGCTGGCCAGCCGCTTTCCGCGCTGACCGCTATCGACGCCAAACAGGGAGAAAAAGAATGGATCAGATGAAACCACGCCCCCTCCCCTTGCGGGAGGGGGACGGGGGGAGGGGGCCGACCCTCCAACGCCGAACCCTCCTGACCGCCGCCGCCTTTGCCGCCGCCCCCGCCATCATCCGCTCGGCCCAAGCCGCCGAACGCTGCGTCGTCGGCACCTGGGGCGGCGACTACGCCCGGCTGCTGCGCGAGAATATCGACGATCCGATCCTGAAACCCGAGGGCATCGAGATCGTGCAGGATATCGGCGACGAATCGCCCCGCTTCGCCAAGCTGGTGGCGCAGAGAATGCTGCCGCGCGGCAGCATGGACATCGCCTGCTTCGGCGCGCCGAACGGCTTCCGCGCCGGCCAGGCCGGGCTGATCGAGAAACTCGATCCCGCGAAAGCTCCCGGTCTTAAGAACATCTCCGATTTCCTCCGCAACGACTATTTCGTCCCGCATATCTGGAGCGCGCAGGTCATTGCCTACAACCCGCAAACCGTGAAGGACCCGCCGCAAAGCTTCGGCGACCTGCTCGACCCGAAATGGAAGGGCAAGGTTGGGGTCGTCGCCACTGCCGGGTTCTGGCTGATGATGGCGGCCGGGCTCTACGCCAGCGGCAATCCGAGCGATTTCGACAAAGCCAAACCACTGATCATGAAGCTCAACGACAACGGGCTGCATCTCTATCCCGAAACCGACAACCTCGCCCCCGCCTTCAAGTCCGGCGAGATCGATATCGGAATGATCTGGTTCGCCCGCACTGTGATGTGGCAGAACGCCGGCTTTCCGGTGCAGGGGCGCTACCCGAAAGAAGGCGCGATCCTCTATGTCTCCGGCATGGTCGTCCCGAAGAACGCACCGGACAAGGAGACGACATGGAAATATGTGGATGCCATGCTCAACCCCGCGGCTCAGCGCGGCTTTGCCGAACATATGGGCTATCGGCCAACAGTTGATAACGCCGACCTGACCGGCAAGATCGCCCAGCAGCTCGCACTGCCGGACCCGCGGCCGAAACTGCTGCAGCCGGACTACGCCTATACCACCAAGGTGCAGGCGGAGATGCAGGACTGGTGGGACAAGAACGTCCAACATGCGTGATCCGGAACGCGCCGAGCAGCGCGGGGCGCTGCCGCTGCTCGGTCCCGCCACGCTGTTGATGCTGATGATGTTGCTCGGCCCGCTGGCGCTGCTGGCGCGCTTTAGCCTGAACCGCTTCGATCCAACCCAGATCATGATCGCCGCGCTGACCCCGGCGAATTACGCGCGGTTCTTCACCGACCCGTTCTATCGCGACGTGCTCGTGACCACGCTGCGTGTCTCGGTGATCGTCACCATCGCCTGCCTGGTCTTCGGCATTCCGATGGCATGGCGGCTCGCCCGCAGCACCAGCCGATACAAGTCGGTGTGGCTGATGCTGACGATCCTGCCGCTGTTTATCGGCGCGGTGACCCGCACTTCCGGCTGGATGATCATGTTCTCCCGCGGCGGGATGCTGGATATCGCCGGCCGGCTGTTCGACTTCGGCCATACCGATGTGATGTTTACGGAGAACGCGGTGATCGCCGGGATCATCTCGATCAACCTGCCCTTCACCATCCTGGCGTTGCAGAGCGTGTTCGAGGGCATCGATCCGCGGCTGGAGGAAGCCGCCGCCAGCATGGGCGCCGATCCGGCCCGCGCGTTCCGCCGCGTGATCCTGCCACTGGCGTTGCCTGGCGTGCTGATCGCGGCGGTGCTGTGTTTCATTTTGTGCATGAGCGCCTTCGCCACGCCGCTGCTGCTCGGCGGCCCGCGCTTTCACATGATGGCGCCATTGATCTACTGGGAGTTCACCAACAACAACAACTGGCCCTTCGCCGCCGCGCTCGCCTTCATCCTGATGGGAACGACGCTCGGCTTGACGGGGCTGGCGAACCTGCTGATCCCCACACGTTACCGGACCCGAGCCGCATGAAACCGAACGGCATCTTCCATCCTGACTTCAAAGCCATGCCCTATTGGTGGGAGGCGTATCATCCGGTCGCCGACGATCCTGTCGATGTGCCGCGGGAAGCGCGCGTGGCGATCGTGGGCGCGGGTTATGCCGGGCTTTCCACCGCGCTTGAACTCGCCCGCCACGGCATCGGCTCGGTCGTGCTGGAAGCGAACGAGCCCGGCTTCGGCGCCAGCACGCGCAACGGCGGCATGGTCAGCGGCGGGGTCAATATCGGCAAGAGCTTCACCGGACGGCGCATCGAGCCCGGCGCCGAACGGACCCATGCGCTGCTCTCCGACGCGGCCGATGCGTTCAGCCTGCTCGAGCGCGTCATCGAGGAAGAGAACATCGCCTGCTTCTGGAGCAAACGGGGTCGCTTCGCCGGCGCCTGGACGCCGAAGCACTATGCCCGCCAGGTGGAGACCGTGGCGAAGCTGAACGACGCGGCGCATTCGGGAGCCTTCATGGTACCGCGCGAGCGTCAGCGCGAGGAGATCGCCAGCGATCTCTACTATGGCGGCATGGTGGTCGAGCGTTCAGCCAGCCTGCACCCGGCGCTTTATTACAAGGGCCTGCTCGATGCCTGCCGCCGGCGGCAGGTGCCGGTTTGCGCCAAAGCACCGGTGACACGCATCGCCCCGCTCGGCAATGGCTGGCGGATCGAGACGGCGCGTGGGGCTGTGACGGCGGGCGAGGTGGTGATCGCTACCAACGGCTACACGGGCGATGTTACGCCGCAGTTGAAACGGAGGGTCGTGCCGGTTGCCAGCCATATCATCGCGACTGAGGAACTGCCAGCTGATCTGGCCGCGTCGCTGATCCCGAAAGGCCGCACGATCTCAGACACTCCGCGCGTGCTGACCTACTACCGCATGTCGCCGGACGGCAAACGGATGGTGTTCGGCGGGCGCGCGCGTTTCACGCAGGTTACGCCTGAAATCAGCGCGCCGGCGTTGTATCGGATGATGACGCGGCGATTCCCGCAACTCGTCGGGATGCGTGTGACGCACGCGTGGACCGGCAATGTCGCGTTTACGATGGATGCGCTGCCGCATATGGGCCGGCAGGACGGCATGCATTACCTGATGGGGTGCAACGGCAGCGGCGTGGCGATGATGACGTATCTCGGCCACCAGACCGCGCGCCGGATTGCCGGTGTGGCGAACCAGCCATGCAGTTACGAAACCGACGACTTTCCCACGCATCCGCTGTACAACGGCAACCCATGGTTTCTTCCGGTTGTGGGTACCTGGTTCCGGCTGCGCGATCGGATCGATCGGGTTGTCACTGCTACACCTCTCTCGCTTGGCGGGAGAGATTAGTTTGCGTGCTCACTGCAGCACCAGCCCTTGCGGGCGGATCAATCCGTCCGGCACCGCCGTGAATCCGGAGAGCCTGTCGCTGAGCCCGTAGAGCCATGTCATGTGGAACAGGAACAGCATCGGCCGATCGGCGATATAGGTCGCTGCCACCTGGTGATAGAGATCCTGCCGCTGCCGTGGCTCGGTCACCGCGCGGGCCTTGTCGAGCAGGCCCTGGAAGGTCGGGCTGCAATATTTGATCCAGTTCTGGAACCCGTCGCAGGACAGGTACTGCGTGATGTTGAAATCCGGGTCCGACCGGCCGCTCCAGATCGTCAGCGCCGTCTGGAAATCGCCGGCCTTATAGGCGGCGATGTTGGCGTTGGTTTCACCTGCTTGCACCTTTACCGTGATGCCGGCTTCGGCTTCCATCGACTGGATGATCTGGCCGATCTCCGTATCCAGCGGCGTGTTGAGCGTGCGCAGCCCGACCGTCAGGTGATCCACCCCGGCTTCCTTCAGCAACGCCTTCGCCTTGGCGACATCGCGCGGCGGTACGGGGAGCTGCTTGTTGAAATAGGGACTGGCGGGCAGCTCGGACTGGTTGTCCGGCACAAACAGGCCAGTGGCGGCGACCTGGTTGATCGCATTGCGGTCGAGCGCCGCCTCGAATGCCTCGCGCACGCGCGGATCATGCGCGAGCGGCGTATCGGCGCCCGACCCGTTGCCGAGATTGATCAGCATCCCCTCATAGGCAAGCGCCGTGACGGTTGCCAGTTTCAGCCGCGGATCGTGCTGCACCTTGACCGCGTCGGTCGGCGCCATTTCCTCGATCATGTCGAGCTGGCCGGTCTGCAGATCGACCAGGCGCACGGTTGAATCGGCGATCGGGTGGAACTCGATCCGGTCGATATGAATGGCGCCGGCGTTCCAGTAGCCGGGGAAGCGCTGCAAGGTGATGTGATCCTGCGGCACGCGCTCGACGAAGCTGAACGGGCCGGCGCACACCGGATGCGACTGGAAGTTCTTGCCGAGCTCGGCGATCACCTTTGGCGCCGCCATCATGCCGGCGCGATCAGAGAGCACGGCGATCAGCGGCGCGTAGGGCTGCGCGAGGTCCAGGCGCACCGTATGGGGATCGATCACCTCGACCGCGGTGACCGGCTTCAGTTCCGAGCGGCGCACGCTGTATGGGGCGGTGCGGTAGCGCTCGAGATTGGCCTTGACCGCGTCGGCGTCGAATGGCTCGCCGTCCTGGAACTGCACGCCGTCGCGCAGCTTTAGCGTCAGCGCCCGCGAATCCGGCGACCACGACCAGGACGCGGCGAGTTGCGGGACAAAATTCAGCTTGCCGTCGAGATCGACCAGCTTGTCACATAGGCTGGCGAAGATGATGCGGCCGGCGAAGGTGCCGCCGAGCGCCGGGTCGAGCAGGTCCGGGTCATCCTGCATGCCGACCCTGAGCGTGCCGGCGGCCTGGGCCGAGGTGCCGATCAGCAGCATCGCCGCGAAAACCGCCCGCACCTGTCGCATCCAATCCCTCCTTGCGGCATTCTGCCGTGCCCGCACGGCCTCGATCATGGGAGATTCGTATGACGACCGCAACGCATCGCGATCTGATCCTGGATCAGTTCACGCGCCAGGCGGCGCCGTTCAATGCGGCGCCGACGATCACCAGCGAGCGGACGCTTGGCATGATCGTCGCGGCCGCCCGACCCGATCCGTCCGACACCGTGCTGGATGTCGCCTGCGGCGGCGGGATCGTGGCCTGCGCCTTCGCCCCCTTCGTGCGGCAGGTCACCGGCATCGACATGACCCCGGCGATGCTGGCAGAAGCTCGGCGTCTCGCCGCCGAGAAACACCTGGGTAATGTCAGCTTCGAAACTGGAGACGCGACAGCATTGCCCTATCCGGACGGCGCGTTTTGCATCACCGTCAGCCGGTTCTCCTTCCATCACTTCCCCGACCCGCTAGCCGTGCTGCGCGAAATGCGGCGGATCACGGCGGCCGGCGGCCGCGTCGTCGTGGTGGATATGTATGCCTCGGAGGATGCGGCTAAGGCGGCGGAATGGAACCGGCTGGAGCGGCTGCGCGATCCGTCGCATGTCCGCGCCCTCAGCCTGAGCGAGCTCAGCTCGCTTTATGCGGCGGCAGGACTGCCGGAACCGGTCGCAACCTGTTTCGAATCAGACGATCTGGTCGATAACCTGCTGGCGCGTTCGTTCCCCAATCCCGGCGACGACATCATCATCCGCGAGATGTTTGCTGCCTCGCTTGCCGATGACCGCCTTGGCATTCCCGTGCGCCAGACGGCGGATGGGCTTCGCTACGCCCATCTTGTCGCGATCCTGGCGGCGGAAAAACCGGGCGCCTAGATGACGGAACGCGGTGCATCGTCGCCCACGGTAGCGGTGCTGATACCGTGCTACAACGAAGAGTTGGCGATTCCGCGCGTGGTGCGGGATTTCCGGGCCGCGCTGCCGCAGGCTGCTATCTATGTCTACGACAACAACTCCAGAGACGGCACGATAGCGGCGGCGCGCGCCGCGGGCGCGGTGGTGCGACGGGAGACCCTGCAAGGCAAGGGGCATGTCGTGCGCCGCATGTTCGCCGATGTTGAAGCCGATATCTACGTCCTGGTGGATGGCGACGATACCTATGATGCCGGCGCGGCGCCCGACATGGTGGCAATGCTGATCGAGCACCAGCTCGACATGGTCACCGGCCTGCGCGTGGCGAGCAGCGAGGGCGCCTACCGGCCAGGCCACGTATTGGGCAATGCGGTGCTGTCGGGCGTAGTGCGGCGCATCTTCGGCGAGCGCATCGTCGATATGCTGTCGGGCTATCGCGTGTTCTCCCGGCGTTTCGTCAAGTCCTTTCCGGCGCTGTCGGCCGGGTTCGAGACGGAGACCGAGTTCAGCGTGCATGCGTTGGAGCTGCGCATGCCGATCGGTGAGGTCCGCAGCGTGTACCGGGAGCGGCCTTTGGGTTCGGTTTCCAAGCTGCGTACTTATTCCGACGGGCTGCGGATCCTGCGAACGATCGTCATGCTGGTCAAGAACGAGCGGCCGCTGCAGTTCTTCTCGGCTGCCGGCGTGCTGTTGTTGCTGGCTGCTCTCGGCTTCGGCCTGCCGGTGGTCGTCGAGTACCTGCGCACCGGGCTTGTTGCCCGCCTGCCGACCGCGGTGCTGGCGACCGGGCTGGTATTGCTGTCGTTTCTCTCCTTCGCCTGCGGGCTGATCCTGGATTCGGTGGCGCGCGGGCGGCGGGAGATGAAGCGGCTGGCTTATCTGAGTTGGCCGGGAGTCGGTGCGTGAAGTATCAAGCGATAGTATTCGCTCGATCTCTCCCGGGAGAGGTGGAGTAGCGCGCCGCGCGCCGCGCCAGTGCCAGCACCGCGTTGCGGCAGATCACCGCGTCCGGCGCCCCGGTGCGCTTGCAGGCGCGCTCCGCCTCCGCCAAGCCGGACATCGCCGCGATCAGCGCCTCGGGCGGCCATAGCGACAGCGCACGGGAGAATGCGCCGACACGGCGAAAGAACACCGGCGGCCGTGCCGCCTTGGCGGCCTCGGCCGGGCTCAGCCCCGCATTCATCGCCAGCCGCGACCGATGCAGCCGTTGCACATGCAACAATGCGGCCCGGATCACCCCGACCGAGGACGCGCCCTCGGCGATCGCCAGCTCCAGAGCGCGGTCCGTGCGAGCCACGTCGCCGGCAGTCGCGGCGAACAGGGCGTCGTCCAGCTCCAGCCCGGCCAGGTCGCCGACGCAGGCCGCCGCCGCCTCCATGTCCACCCGTCCGCCCGGCCCGACATAGAGCGCCAGCTTAGCGATCTCCTGCCGGGTCGAGGCGCGGTCCGCGCCGAGCTGCCCCGCCAGCCAGGCGAGCGCCTCGGGCTCCGCCGAGGCGCCGGATGCGGTCAGCGTGGCGCGGATCGTGTCTTCCAGCGCCTTGCCTTCCTCCGGGTAGCAGCCAATCGCGGCGGCGTCCGGCGCCGCCTCGATCATCGTGCGCAGCCGCGAGCGAGGGGGGAGGGCGGTCGCCTCCAGCACCACCAGCGCCTCGCCCTTGCCCTTCAGCACCGCTTGCACCGGTGCTGCGGCGGCGTCTCCCGCCTCACGCACCCGAACCACCCGCCGCCCGCCCATGAGCGACAACGACGCCGCTTCTTCGGGCAGCCTGGTCAACTCGTCACGCCCCAGCTCGGCGAGGCGGAACGGGTCGTCCAACCCACCGGCCACGGCGCGTACCAGGGCCTCGGCGCGCTCGCGGATCAGGCCGAGATCGTCGCCGTGAAGCAGCACGACCCGGCACGCGCCGGGATCCCGCAGGAACGCCGGTACTCTGCGAGCGTCCAGTTTCATCCGGTCGCGGACTGACGCGCCTTGTTGCGGAAGAAAGTAGCTAGCCGCAGCGTGATCTGGTCGGCGATGTCGTTCGCGAAGTACTGGGCTGCCTGTTCGTTCTCCAAATCGCCGGCGAAATATTGTTCGTCGAGGATGTTGATGCCGTCATGAGAGCGCGAGTAACCGCTGGTCACCGTCGTCTGCGCGGGATCGCGTCCGTGCAGGAACCAGTTGGCATTGGCGGTCAGGCGGATATAGGTCGTGGTGGTATCCGGCTGGATACCGAGCCCTTCGCCGGCGATCCAGTAGTTGACGTTGAGAGTGTAGATCGGCGGCGTGCTGTCGTCGGTACCCTGGAAGCGTTGCTGCAGTGCTTGGCGCAGGAGCTGGCCGGGACGGTCCGGGATGAGTGCGACATAGATCGCCGACAGCTCGCGCTCGGACACGCCGGGTTCGCCGCCGGCGCTCGGCATATAGACCGGCTGGAAGCCGCAGGCGCCGAGCGGCACGGTAGCGGCCGTCGTGATCAGGGTCCGGCGCGTCAGTTTCATTCGGTCACCACGAAATTGACGATGCGATTGGGCACATAGATCTCCTTCGCGATCCGCTTGCCTTGCAAGGCGCGGGCGACGTTGGGTTCGGCTTTGGCGGCGGCGATGGTCGTGTCGCGTGGCGAGTCGGGCGGCATTGCGATCGTGCCGCGCAGCTTGCCCATCACCTGCACCGCGATCGTGACCGTATCGGCGGCAACCAGCGCCGGATCGGCTTCCGGCCAGGGCAGCTCAGCCACCAGCATCGATCCGCCGGCAATGCGCGCGTGCATCTCTTCGGCAAGGTGCGGCATCATCGGGGCGATCAGCCGGATGAGGATTTCCATCGCTTCGTGGCGCGCCCAGGGGACGCCCGGTTCGTCCGCGGCGCGTTCCGCCTCGGCGAGGGCGTTGGCGAGTTCGTGCAGGCGCGCGACCGCGACGTTGAAAGCGAAACTCTCCAGCGCCTCGGTGACCGCGGCGATGGTGCGATGGGCGGCCCGGCGCAGCATGAGGGCCGCGTCGTTGAACTGCTCCGGCATCGGCCCCGGCGGCACGCGGTCGAGCGCCGCGGCCAGGCGGAACAGGCGCTGGGTGAAACGGGCCGCGCCGGCCACGCCGGCCTCGGTCCATTCCATGTCGCGTTCAGGCGGATTGTCGGAGAGGATGAACCAGCGCGCGGTATCGGCGCCGTAGCGATCGATGATCGCACCGGGATCCACCGTGTTGCGCCTGGATTTGCTCATCGCCTCCACGCGGCCGACCACCACGGGATCGCCGCTACCGCGATGCACAACGCTGCCGTCCGGCCGGCGCTCGATTTCATTCGGATACAGCCAGACGCCGTTCGGGCCCTCGGCGCTGCGATAGCTTTCATGTGTAACCATGCCCTGGGTGAACAGGCCGAGGAACGGCTCGTCCACGCTCAGATGACCGGTATCGCGCATGGCGCGGGCAAAGAAGCGCGAATAGAGCAGGTGCAGGATGGCGTGCTCGATGCCGCCGATATACTGATCGACCGGCATCCAGTGATCGGCCGCTGCCCGCATCACCGGCTCCTTCGACCGCGGGCTGCAGTAGCGGGCGAAATACCAGGAACTGTCCACGAAGGTATCGAACGTATCGGTCTCGCGCTGCGCCGGTTTGCCGCAGATGGGACAGGGAACGTGTTTCCAGCTGGGATGGTGGTCGAGCGGATTGCCCGGTCGGTCGAAGACCACATCCTGGGGCAGTTCCACCGGCAACTGGTCGTCCGGCACAGGCACGACGCCGCAGGCTTCGCAATGGATGATCGGGATCGGGCAGCCCCAGTAGCGTTGGCGGGACACGCCCCAGTCGCGCAGCCGCCAGTTTACCTCGCCCTGACCCGCCCCGAGGCGTTCGAGTTCCTCGATCACGCGGCGTTTGGCCGCTTCGACGTCCAGTCCGTCCAGGAAGGCGGAGTTGAAGATCTGGCCGGGGCCGATATAGGCCTCGTCGCCGACGGTGAAGGTGGCAGGATCGGTGCCGGGCGGCAGCACCACGGGCACGACATTCAGGCCGTATTTGCGGGCGAATTCCAGGTCGCGCTGGTCGTGGGCGGGGCAGCCGAAGATCGCGCCGGTGCCGTATTCCATCAGCACGAAATTGGCGATCCACACCGGAAAGGTGGTGTTCAGGAACGGGTGCTTCACCCGCAGGCCGGTGTCGTAGCCGCGCTTCTCCGCAGTCTCGATGGCGGCTTCGCTGGTGCCCATGCGGCGGCACTCGGCGATGAAGGCGGCGGCCTTGGGGTCGGCCGCGGCGGCAGCGGCGGCCAGCGGATGCTCAGGCGCCAACGCCAGGAAGGACATGCCGAACAGCGTGTCCGGGCGGGTGGTGTAAACTTCGCCCTCGCTGATGCCGCCGATGGGTGCGGTCAGCGCGAAGCGCAGCCGGGCGCCCTCGCTGCGGCCGATCCATTTCGCCTGCATCAGCCGGACGCGCTCGGGCCAGTGGTCGAGCCGGTCGAGCGCTTCCAGCAGATCCGGCGCGTATTGGGTGATGCGCAGGAACCACTGCGAGAGCTTCTTCTTTTCCACCAGCGCGCCGGAGCGCCAGCCGCGGCCGTCGATCACCTGCTCATTGGCGAGCACGGTGCCGTCCACCGGGTCCCAGTTGACCCAGCTTTCTTTGCGCTCGGCCAGGCCGGCGCGCAGGAAATCGAGGAACAGCCTCTGCTGCTGGCCGTAGTAAGTGGGGTCGCAGGTGGCGAACTCACGGTCCCAGTCGAGCGACAGGCCCATGCGTTTGAGCTCGGCGCGCATGGTGGCAATGTTCGCGGCGGTCCATTTCGCCGGATGGATCATGCGCTCGCGGGCGGCGTTTTCGGCCGGCAGGCCGAACGCATCCCAGCCCATCGGGTGCAGCACGGAGAAGCCGCGTGCCCGCTTGTAGCGGGCGACCACGTCGCCGAGGGTGTAGTTGCGGACGTGCCCCATATGGATGTTCCCCGATGGGTAGGGGAACATTTCCAACACATAGTATTTGGGCTTGGCGTCGGCGGGCACGTCGGCGACTTGGAACGAGCCGCGCGCCGCCCATTCCGCCTGCCAGCGGGGCTCGGCGGCCCGGAAGTCGAACCCGGCTTCGGGGGCAATGTCGTTCATGGCGGTCTTTATTCTTCGGCGGACCGCGCCGCGCAAGGCCGGTTCAGAGGAGCCTTTCCGCGATCTGCACCGCATTGAGCGCGGCACCCTTGAGCAACTGGTCCCCGGCATCGAACAGCGCGATCGCGTGACCGGTCGGATCACTGTAATCCTGCCGGATGCGCCCTACCAGGACATCATCCTGCCCCGAAGCCTCGCGCGGCATCGGGAAGTGGTTGTGCTCCACGTCGTCCACCAAACGAATCCCCGGGGCGACGGCAAGCATCGAGCGCACCTCCGCCGGCGTGATCGGGTGCTCGAATTCGGCCGTGATCGCCACAGCATGGGCGCGCACGACCGGAACACGGATGCAGGTCGCGCTGATGCGGATGTCCGGGTCGGCGAGGATCTTGCGCGTCTCCTGCATGACCTTCGTCTCCTCGCCGTTATAGCCGGTGGCGGGATCGACCTGCGTGTCGTGGCTGAACAGGTTGAAGGCGTAAGGATGCGCCAGCACGCGCGGGGGGAATTCCCGTCCGGCGAGATGCGCGCGGGTCGAATCGAGCAGCTCCTCGATGGCCGCGGCGCCGGCACCCGAGGCTGCCTGGTAAGTGGCCAGGATGATGCGGCGCAGCCGGTTGCGGCGGTGGATCGGCCAGAGCGGCAGGATCGAGATGATCGCCACGCAGTTCGGGTTGCCGATGATCCCTTTATGGCCGCGGATCGCATCCGCGTTGATCTCCGGCACGACCAGCGGCACGTCGGGATGCATGCGAAAGGCGGACGAGTTATCCACGACGACGGCGCCGCTCTGTGCAGCAATCGGCGCGAACCGGCGGGAGACGTCCGCGCCGGCGGAGAACAGGGCGATGTCGATGCCATCGAAGCTTGCTTCCGTCAGCTCCTCGACCGGCACACCCCGGCCGCGGAAATGCATGTGCCGGCCGGCCGAGCGGGCGGAGGCGAACAGACGCAGGCCGGCGAGCGGGACCTCGCGGCGCTCAAGGCAGGTCAGCAGCTCGGCGCCGACTGCGCCGGTGGCGCCGATGATGGCGAGGCGGGGAGGGGGTGCGGACACGTGGTTCCTCGTCTGGGCCGGGGAACGGATGCGCTTTGAAAAACAAAGGCCCCGTCGTTGCCGGCGGGGCCTGGGGGTCTCGTGTTACGGTGCGATGGTCAGCACGCAACGAGGCCAAGCACCCCGCCAGGGGGCTTGCGAACCTGCCACGTGCGAACATTGACCATGCGTACCATACCAGGACGGTACAGGACGCAGGGCCAGATGTAAACAGGAGACAGCGCATGTCGGGACCAGCGATTGAACGGCCTGTCAGCAGCGCGGCGGGCAATACGATGTTCGGCAGCGATGCGGTTGCCGACATGCTGCGCGCACTGGACATCCCGTATATCGCGTTGACGCCCGGGGCCAGCTATCGCGGCTTGCACGACAGCCTGGTCAACCGCCTCGGCAATGAGCGGCCGCAGATGCTGCTCTGTTTGCACGAGGAGCACGCAGTGGCCATCGCCCATGGCTGGGCGAAGGTCACAGAGGCACCCATGGCGGTGGCACTGCATTCCAATGTGGGCCTGTTTCACGCCACCATGGCGATCTTCAATGCCTGGTGCGACCGCGTCCCGGTGCTAATCCTCGGCGCCACCGGTCCGGTGGACGCGCCGCGGCGGCGACCTTGGATCGACTGGATCCATACGGCGCGCGACCAGGGCGCGGTCGTGCGGGGTTATACCAAGTGGGACGATCAGCCGGCTTCTGCCTCCGCGGCGAGGGAATTGCTGCTGCGCGCCGCGTGGCTCGCGCGAACGCCGCCGCGGGGGCCTGTTTATGTGACGCTCGACGCCGGCATGCAGGAGGCGGAGTTGACCGAGGTGCTGCCGCCGCTCGACGCGGCGCGCTTCATGCCGACAACCGCCGCCGCCGTGCCGGCGGAACAGATCGCGCAGACGGTTGCCTGGCTGACCGAGGCCGCGCGGCCGGTCATCCTCATGGGCCGCGTCTCGCGCGGCGAGGCTGCCTGGGCGACACGCATCGCGCTTGCTGAGGCGCTCTCCGCGCGGGTCGCAACCGACCTGAAAACCGCCGCCACGTTCCCGACCGACCACGCCTTGCATATCGGCCGGCCGGCGGTCTTCGCCGGGCCGGACGTCCTGCGCGCCATCGCCGATGCCGACGTGATCCTGAGCCTCGACTGGGTTAACCTGGCCGGAACGCTGCGGAGCGCCTGCGGGGCCAATGCGCCGGCGGCCAGAATCATCCAGGTGTCGATCGATCATCAGCTCCACAATGGCTGGAGCATGGATCATCAGGCTCTGCCGCCGGTCGATCTGTTGCTGGCGGCTGATCCCGACAGTGTTGCGGCAGCGATGCTGGGGAGGTTGCGTGCCGGCGGGGCCAGCGTCTCGCCGGCGGCGCCGGTTTCTGTTGCGAGCGAAACGGAGCCGGGCGGAGCGATCTCGGTCCCCGATCTGGCCCGTGCGCTTCGCCGTGCGATCGGGGAACGGGCGGTGTCGTTGCTGCATGTTCCGTCGGCGTGGGACGGCGCAGCATGGCCGTTCCATCATCCGCTCGACTATCTCGGTTCGGACGGCGGCGCCGGTCTCGGCAGCGGCCCGGGCATCGCGGTCGGTGCGGCGCTCGCGTTGCGCGGGACCGGCCGGCTGCCGATCGCGGTCTGCGGTGATGGCGATTTCCTGATGGGGGTCACAGCGCTGTGGACGGCCGTGCATTACCGGATTCCGCTGCTAATTGTTGTTGCCAACAACCAGAGCTACTACAACGACGAAATGCACCAGGAGCGCATGGCGCGGATGCGCAACCGCCCGGTCGAGAACAAGTGGATCGGCCAGCGCATCAGCGACCCGGATATCGATATCGCGCTGCTGGCCCGGGCGCAGGGCGCGCAAGGGTTCGGTCCGGTGCACGATGCGGGCGGAATGCAGAGCGCGTTCCGCGAGGCGATCGCGGCGGTTGAGGCCGGTGCCGTTGCCGTCGTCGATGTGCGGGTGCGGCCGGGTTGAGTTGGCCGCGCTGTCAGGCTCGCTCGAAGATGGCGGCGATGCCTTGTCCGCCGCCGATGCACATTGTCACCAACGCGTAACGCCCGCCGCTGCGCGCGAGTTCATGCAGCGCCTTGATAGCCAGGATGGTACCGGTCGCGCCGACCGGATGGCCGAGCGAAATGCCCGATCCGTTCGGGTTGGTCTTCTCCGGATCCAAGCCCAGGTCTTTGGCGACCGCGCAGGCCTGTGCCGCGAACGCCTCGTTCGCTTCGATCACGTCGATATCGGATAGCCGCAGGCCCGCGCGCAGCAGCACGGACCGTGTGGCCGGTACCGGACCGATTCCCATGATTTTGGGGTCGACCCCGGCATGGGCATAGGCCACCAGCCGCCCGAGCGGTTTCGCGCCGCGTTTCTCCGCGGTGCGCCCTTCCATCAGCACCACCGCGGCGGCCGCGTCGTTGATGCCGGAGGCATTGCCCGCTGTAACGGTTCCGTCCTTGCGGAACACCGGACGCAGCTTCGCCAGATCCTCGACGGAGGCATCGGGCCGTATATGCTCGTCGGTGTCGAACACCGTTTCGCCCTTGCGGCTCTTGAGCTTTATCGGATGGATCTGCGTCGCAAAGCGTCCCTCCTTGACGGCGCGGGCGGCGCGGCGATGCGATTCAACCGCCAGCGCGTCCTGCTGGATGCGTGTGATCTGATGCGATTCGGCGAGGTTTTCGGCGGTTTCGCCCATATGGATGTTGTGGAACGGATCGTGCAGCGCGGCGAGCATCATATCGACCATCGCGGCATCGCCCATGCGTGCGCCCCAGCGCATTCCTGGAGCGATGTACGCGGCGCGACTCATGCTTTCCGCACCGGCGCCCACCGCGATATCGGTATCGCCCAACAGGATGCTCTGCGCGGCTGAGACGATGGCCTGCAGGCCGGAGCCGCACAGCCGGTTGAGTGTCAGTGCCGGCGTGTTCTGTGAAACGCCGGCATTCAGCGCCGCAACGCGGGCAAGGTACATGTCCTTTGCTTCGGTGTGAATCACGTTGCCGAACACGACATGGCCGACTTCTTCGCCGTCAACCTGGGCGCGGGCGAGTGCTTCGCGCACGACCTGGGCGCCGAGCTCGGTCGGCGGCACGTCCTTGAGCGCGCCGCCGAAATCCCCGATCGCGGTGCGCACGCCGGAGACGACAAAGACGTCGCGCTGCATGGCCTGGTTCCCCCCTTCATTATCCACGACCATCCTGCATGGTCCCCTGCGGGGCGCAACTCCGTTTACTTGCCCCAGCGCAGCACTATCGGATCGAGCCGGCGGGCGATTTCGATCAGGCCGGCGCGCACGGGCGGAGCAAGGGGTTGTAACGGCGCGCGCGGCGCCTCGCAGCGTATCACCCCGCCCTCGCGCATCAGCGCCTTGCAGGCGAGCAGGCCGCATTGGCGATTCTCGTAATTGATCAGCGGCAGCCAGCGCTCATAACCGGCAACAGCCTGATCGCGGCGGCCGGCGGCGTAGTCGTCCAGGATGCGGCGGAACGCGTCCGGATAACCGCCGCCGGTCATGCTGCCGGTCGCGCCGGCATCCAGGTCCGCCATCAGGGTGATGCCTTCCTCGCCGTCCCACGGCCCTTCCACCGCCTCGCCGCCGAGGCGAATGAGCTCGCGCAGCTTGGAGGCGGCCCCGGCGGTCTCGATCTTGAAATAGGCGACATTCGCAATCTGTTGCGCCACGCGCGCCAGGAACGGCGCCGAGAGCGGCGTACCGGCGACCGGCGCATCCTGGATCATCAGCGGGATGCTTATTGCGTCCGAAATCGCCCGCATGAAGGCGAAGACGCCTTCTTCGCTCACCCGGAGCGTGGCACCGTGATAAGGCGGCATGACCATGATCATCGCCGCGCCTTGCTGCTGCGCACGGCGGCTGCGCTCGGCGCAGATGCGCGGGCTGAAATGCGTGGTCGTCACGATCACCGGCACGCGGCCGGCGACATGCTCCAGGATGGAGCGGGTCAGGGTCTCGCGTTCATCGTCGGCAAGCACGAATTGCTCGGAGTAGTTGGCGAGGATCGCCAGCCCGTTCGATCCGGCGTCGATCATGAAATCGACAGCGCGGCGCTGGCCATCGAGATCGAGCCCGCCATGCTCGTCGAAAATGGTCGGCACGACGGGAAACACGCCCCGGTAGCGGGGCTTGGCGGCGCTGCTCATGCTGTTCCTCCTGTATCGACGACGGTGCGGCCCGGAGGGTAGCATCCGTTAACGCCAAGGTGGAGGAACCGGCATGATCGAGCAGGATGTGATCGTCACCACCAAGCACGGCCGGATGCCGAGCTTTCTGGTCGCGCCGGACGGGCCTGGGCGCCATCCGGGCATTATCTTCTACATGGACGCGCCGGGCATCCGCGAGGAGCTGCGCAACATGTGCCGGCGCATCGCCAAGCACGGCTATGTGTGCCTGCTGCCCGACATGTACTACCGGCTCGGCACACTGCGCTTCGATATTCCGCGTCGCGACGATGCCATGTCTGCCGTGATCCGTCCGGCGATGAACAGCCTGACCAACGCGATGGTGATGGACGACACCGCAGCGATGATCAGCTTCCTCGATGCGCAGGAGGCAGTGGAGCCCGGGCCGCTCGGCTGCGTCGGCCATTGCATGAGCGGGCGCTATATCACCACCGCGGCGGCGCGGTTCCCGCGCATGGTCGCCGCGGCATCGCTGTATGGCGTCGGGATCGTCACCGAAGCCGAGGACTCGCCGCATCTGTTGCTGGGCGAGATCAAGGGCGAGCTGTATTATGCCTTCGCCGAGCATGACCAGTCAGTGCCGGCCAGTGTGATCCCGGCGCTGAAATCGGCGCTGGAGAAGGCCGGGACGAAGCACACGCTGGAAGTCTATCCCGGCACGCATCACGGGTTCTGCTTCCCGGAGCGAGCCGTGTACGACACGCGCGCGGCCGAAGCGACCTGGGAGAAGATTTTTGCGCTGTGGGACCGGCATCTGAAGTGATCCGGCGGCGCAAACATGGCCCTCGAGCCGCTCTTTGCTTTGATCGGAGGTGCGCTCAAGCTTGGGGGTGAGGGGGTCGCGTGGGTGCGCGAGGCCTTCGGGGGCCGCAAGGGGCCCGAGCGGGCGGCGCGGTGGGCGCGCGACGCACAGGCCACCGCCGAGCGGGCCGCTGACACGGCCAGACCGCTGCAGGACCGATTGGCTGCCTGCGACCGGGCTTTGGACCTGTGCCGACGTATCATCCGACATTACCCCGAAACGCCGGAGGCTCGCGAGCTGCTGGCCCATCATCGGGTGCTGCGGATCGATATCCCGGCGCTAGAAGCATTGCGGCAGGAGTTGCGGCATGCGTCGGAGGCGGCGCGGCAGGTTGAGGCGACGCAGGTCAGGGAGCGCACCGCGGTTGCCGAACTGCGCACAAAGGCCAAGGCGTGCGCGCAGTCTCCGACCGCCGATTGCGTGCTGACCGTCGCCGAGGCGGCGCTCGCAGAACTGCAGACGCAAGCTGCGCGTGCCGAAGCTGATGCGAGGGCGTCCATCGAAGGTCAGATCGGGGAAGCCAGACGAGCGATCGTGGCCGCCATGAGCGAGCGTATGGATGAGGCGTTGGTCCGAGCGAAGTCGGACTCCTTCGGCGGTATGGCCGGGAACGCGGGGACGATCGTGGCCGCGAGCAACAGCGAGCGCGCCGGTGACGTGATAGGCGCGATTGCGCTCGCGGCGGAGTTGTTTGGCGACGATCGAAACAATCTGCTGTTCGGAATCGCGCGGCGGCAGGCCGCGCACGGCAGAACCGACGATGCTCTACTCGCCTTGCAGGCGGTGCCCGGCTCGCCATTGCTTGTCGATTGGCACGCCCGGGAGCTGGCGGAGGGATGCGGCACTCCGCGGCGATCTCGCGACGGCGATGCGGTTTGCCGATCAGGTTCAGGGCGAGGCGGAGGGCGCCCGCGCAGCGGCTGCAATCGCGCTTTCGGCGGACGCTGTCGACAGGAGCTGGGCGAGGGAGAAGGCGGCCGAGATCACGACGCGATTTGCTGATCCAGCGCGCCGACGCGACCCGGACTTCGCCGGAATTGCCGAGGTGCCAGCGGAGATTGCCCTGCTATGGGGCCGCCTTGGCTGCATGGCGGAGTACCAACAGGCTCTCGACACAGGTCGCCGGGCGGCGGAGCGGTATCGGTCGGAGCAGGCGGTGGTTGCATACGCTGCGATCGCGCGTACCCGGAGCCTGATCGAAGGCGAGTCGATCAGCCCAGAGTTGGAGGCGGCCGAAGCGGCGATGCTCCGCTGTTGGAATGCGCCTCGCGCGGGGGGCTCGTTGCAGTCGGCCGATGCGTTGACCTGGTTGCTGCGGGCGATGTTGACAGCCGGACAGGGTGAGGCGGCGGAGCGGCTGACCCGGATGGCTGCGAACCTGGAAGCAGAACGGGATCCGGCTGCATCGTTCGCCTGGGCCTGCATTCATGAATATGACACCGAGCGCCTGCTCGATGTTTCCATGCAAATACAGGATCGGCTGACGCGCGCACGGATCCTGGTGGAGGGGTTGCGTCAGGCGCTGCGCCGAAGCGGCGGGCCGACGGCCGGACGCCTCGCGCAGGCGGCCGCGCGAAGCATCGATGAGACATATGCGCTGGATGAACGTGAAGGCGAGCGGCTCCACGACCTGATCAGGGCTGTCGGGCTTGTCCGGCAACGGCATACGGAGGATGGGGCCGGTTCGCCGGCCTGGTTGGCACCGCTGCGCGCGGCGCTGTTCAATGCGGCAGCGCGCCTGAGCACCGTCCGTGATTATGCAATAGTGTTTCCCGCAACAATGCAGGTTCTGTGACTACATGACATATCCAACGAATATTCTGCCTACAACCGTGGTGGGCAGCATGCCGCAGCCCGAATGGCTGGTGGACCGCGCGGCGCTGCGCCGGCAAGGCGTCCCGCGCACCCATGCGCGCGATATCTGGCGTATTCCCGAGCCGTTGCTGCAAGCTGCCCAGGATGACGCGACCATGCTGGCGATCCGCGACATGGAGCGGGCGGGGATCGACATCGTGACCGACGGGGAGATCAGGCGCGAGAGCTACTCCAACCGCTTCGCGCTGGCGCTGGAGGGGATCGATGCCGAGCATCCCGCGGTGGTGCGGCGTGAAGATCACGTCGCATCCCTGCCGCGCGTTGTGGGCCGCATTCGCCGGCGACATCCGGTGGAGCTGCGCGATGCGGCGTTTCTGGTCCGCAACACCGATCGCGCCACGAAGATCACGCTGCCCGGTCCATTCACGCTCTCGCAGCAGGCGGAGAATGCATTCTACGCGGACGAAGCCGAGATGGCGATGGATTTTGCGGTCGCAGTAAACGCGGAGCTGCGCGACCTTAAGGCCGCAGGTGTCGATGTGGTGCAGCTCGACGAGCCGTGGGTACGCACGGCGCCTGAGAAAGCCACACATTGGGGAATCGCCGCGATCAACCGGGCGGTGGAGGGTATCGAGGGACCGACCATCGTGCATCTGTGCTTCGGCTATGCCGCGCTGGTGACAAACAAGCCGAGCGGTTACAGCTTCCTGCCGCAACTCGCGGACTGTATCGCCAAGCAGATCTCCATCGAAGCCGCGCAGCCGAAGCTGGACCTGGGCGTGCTGAGCGACTTGGCCGGCAAGACCATCCTGCTGGGTGTGCTCGACCTCGGTGATCCAACAATAGAGTCAGTCGAAACGGTCGCCGCACGCGTCCGCGCCGGACTGCGCTACGTCGCTCCGGACCGCCTCATCCCGGCACCCGATTGCGGCATGAAATACCTGCCGCGCGATGTGGCGCTCGGCAAGCTAAGAGCGCTTGCCGAGGGCGCTGCGCTGGTGCGGCGTGAGGTATAGGCCGAGGGGCGCTACCACCTGGCCTTCACAGCGCCACCCGCCGGAGGCGCAAGGCGTTGGCGATGACCGAGACCGAGCTGAGCGACATGGCGAGTGCGGCGATCGCGGGACTGAGCAGGCCGGCGGCGGCGATGGGAATGCCAAGGCTGTTGTAGAGAAATGCGAAGAACAGGTTCTGGCGGATGTTGCGCATCACCGCGCGGCTGAGCGCGACCGCGCGGGCGATGCCGGCGAGGTCGCCTTTGACGAGTGTGATGCCGGCGCTTTGGATCGCCACATCGGTTCCGGTGCCCATGGCGATGCCGATATCGGCGGCTGCGAGGGCGGGTGCGTCGTTCACGCCGTCGCCCGCCATTGCGACGACGCGTCTATCGGCGCGAAGGGTCTGGACGATTCGTTGTTTGTCTTCGGGCAGTGCGTCGGCCTCGATTTCGGTAACGCCGAGACGTCGGGCGACCGCTTCGGCGGTGGTGCGGTTGTCGCCGGTGAGCATGACGATGCGGATGTTCTGGGCCGTCAGTGCGGTAAGGGCGGCGGCGGTGGTTGCCTTGATCGGATCGGCGACGGCGATCAGCCCGGCGGCCCCGCCGTCGATGGCGAGGAACAACACGGTGGCGCCGTCGCGCCGTTGCACCTCTGCGTGTTCAGGGAAATCGCCGGGGACGATGGAGAGGGTGGCCAGCAGCCGCTGATTGCCGAGCGCAACCTGGTGTCCGGCAACATCGCCGGTAATTCCCTGGCCGGTGAGCGAGGCGAAGTTGGTTGCTTCCGGAACTTTCAGGTGGCGTTCGGCGGCTGCGGCCAGGACGGCGGTGGCGAGCGGGTGTTCGCTCGAGCGTTCCAGCGCGGCGGCGTAGGCCAGAATTTCTGCTTCGGGAAGTGCCGGCGCGATCACCGCGACGACTTTCGGCTTGCCTTCGGTGAGCGTGCCGGTTTTGTCGATCACCAGCGTGTCGATCTTTTCCAGGTGCTCCAGGGCTTCCGCGGAGCGGATCAGCACGCCGGCGTGCGCGCCTTTGCCGACGCCGACCATGATGGACATCGGCGTGGCGAGGCCAAGGGCGCAGGGGCAGGCGATGATCAGCACCGAGACGGCGGCGATCAGCGCGTAGGTGAGGGCCGGCGACGGTCCCCATGCGGCCCAGCCAGCAAAAGCCAGCAGGGCCACGGTGATAACGGCTGGAACGAAAATGCCGGCGACCCGGTCGGCGAGTCGCTGGATCGGGGCGCGCGAGCGCTGCGCCTCAGCTACGAGGGCAATGATGCGCGCAAGCATAGTATCGGCGCCAACTTTCTCCGCGCGCATGATCAGTGCACCGGTGCCGTTCACGGTGCCGCCGATGATGTGCTCGCCGGGGTGTTTTTCGACCGGCAGGGATTCGCCGGTGACCATGGATTCGTCGATGGCGCTGTTGCCGTCCAGAACCGTACCATCGACGGGAACGCTATCGCCGGGTCGTACACGCAGGCGGTCGCCCGGGTTGACCTGGTCGAGCGTGATGGTTTCGTCGCTGCCGTCACCGCGCAGGCGGCGGGCTGTTTTGGGCGAGAGGTCGAGCAGGGCGCGGATCGCGCCGCCGGTCTGCTCACGGGCGCGCAGTTCCAGCACCTGGCCGAGAAGGACCAGCACGGTGATGACGGCGGCGGGTTCGAAGTAGGTGGGCACGGCGCCATCCGCGAGGCGGAACCCGGCTGGGAAGATCGCCGGGAAAACCGTGGCGACCACGCTGTAGAGATAAGCCGTCCCGGTGCCGAGCGCGATCAGCGTGAACATGTTGAGGTGGCGGGACCGCAGCGAGGCCCAGCCGCGAACGAAGAAGGGTGATCCCGCCCACAGCACGACCGGGGTGGCGAGCACGAGCTCGATCCAGTTCAGCGCGTGTCCGGGCATGGCCAGCGCGAAGACAGGGATCGCGAAGGCCAGCCCGATCCAGAGCCGCCGCCGCATGTCGGCCAGTTCGGGATTTGGAGTTGCCGCGATCGCCGGTTCCAACGGCTCCAGCGCCATGCCGCAGAGGGGGCAGGCGCCTGGATGGTCCTGTCGGACCTCCGGATGCATGGGGCAGGTGTAAATTGCTCCGGGAGGGGCGGGGGGCGGTGCGGAGGACGCTTGCTTATGACGATGCTCGTGCATGGGCTTGCCTACTATACCCTCCTGGGGTATGGTATCAAGCATGCGAGCACCCACGAAGCATGCCGTGCTGGCACGGCTGAAACGCATCGAAGGGCAGATCGGCGGTTTGCAGCGGATGGTCGAGGCTGACCGCTACTGCGTCGATGTCCTGACGCAGGTCACCGCCGTGCGTGCCGCTTTGCAAAAGGTGGAGGCGGAGATTTTGCGCGACCATGTCTCGCACTGCGTGGCGGATGCCTTCGTGTCCGGCGACCCGATCGAACAGCGCGAGAAAGTCGAGGAGTTGGTGGGTACGATCGGGCGGATGCGGCGGTAGTCCAGAGGGCTTCGAGGGCTGCAAGCCGCCATCGCCGAAGTCGAAATCACAGTAAACACCACGGCACGCGCAACTTCTTGCGTTGCCCTCTCTTGCGCAAGCTGGCCGTCAGGATTTCCCAAACCTCGCCAATACCGCCAAACTTCGTTCGAGTGCTGCGCCGAAACGGGCCGGGTTCTCGTGTGCCAGCCGGCGACGGATCTCCACCGCCTCGCTTATCGCCGCCAGCGCGCCCGCATTGTCGCCGGCGTTGCTCAGATGGAGCGACAGGTTGTTGAGGCTCAACGCGAGACCAGGCGCAAACCGCGCCGCATTCTCCTGCGCCAGCCGGCGATAGGTCTCCACCGCCTCGCGTATCGCCGCCAGCGCGCCCGCATTGTCGCCGGCACCGCTCAGCCGGTTCGACAGGTTGTTGAGGCTTTGCGCAAGATCAGGCGCGAACCGCGCCGCATTCTCCCGCGCCAGCCGGCGGCGGACCTCCACCGCCTCGCGTATCGCCGCCAGCGCGCCCGCATTGTCGCCGGCATCGCTCAGCCGGGGCGACAGATTGTTGAGGCCCCTCGCGAGATCAGGCGCGAACCGCGCCGCATTCTCCCGCGCCAGCCGGCGATAGGTCTCCACCGCCTCGCGTATCGCCGCCAGCGCGCCCGCATTGTCCCCGGCATCGCTCAGCCGGAGCGACAGGTTGTTGAGGCTCATCGCGAGATCAGGCGCGAACCGCGCCGCATTCTCCTCCGCCAGCCGGCGATAGGTCTCCACCGCCTCGCGTATCGCCGCCAGCGCGCCCGCATTGTCCCCGGCATCGCTCAGCCGGAGCGACAGATTGTTGAGGCCCCTCGCGAGGTCAGGCGCGAACCGTGCCGCATTCTCCTCCGCCAGCCGCCGACGGATCTCCACCGCCTCGCGTATCGCCGCCAGCGCGCCCGCATTGTCGCCGGCATCGCTCAGATGGACGGATAGATTGTTGAGGATAAGAGCCCGTTCCTCGCTGGCCGGCTGTACTCCTTCCAACAAGGCGCGCCCAATGGCGACGGACACAGGGCTAAGGCGAAATCCCCTCGCATCGGAATCGAACAAGCTTCTCCACAGCTTTGCGCGTTCCGGCTGGCCGGTTACCGCCGCAACCATGCAGCCCTGCACGCGCCGCTCCGCCGGACCGCGCAGTGTCACAATGTCATGCAGCCGCCGGTCGATCAGTTCCACTTGCAGCGACCCAGGATCACTCAATGTCTCCCAAATCCACGCCGGACCCCGGTCGTCCGCATCCTCGATCACCTGCCGCAACAGCTCGGCTGCGACAATATCCGGCGCCGGCGCCGAAACACGATCCCCGTGCATCAGTCCTGCCGCGCGCACCGCATCGACAACCTGCGTCGGCACCGGCGTGCCGATCTCCAGCTCCGGTACCGCCAGCCGCCGCAGCGCCGCTGCATCCAGCCCGTCGCGCAGTGCCGCCAGCCCCACCAGGCGCGAGGCTCCGCCGAGACTTGCGGGGGCACTCGGCCGGAAACCGACCGCTGCGCCGGCGGCATCCAGGCGCTTGCGTTCCCGTTCAACCAGCTCACCAACGATCTTTCCCGCGCGAAGCCCGAGTGTATTCGCCGGCTCATCGACCAGATGAATTGCCGCCGCCGTGATGAACAGCGGCAATGCATGCAAGTCCGGTTCCTGCCGCAACCACGCCAGAAACGCCGTTTCATCCACAACCGGTGCGGCACGGCGGCGATGCGCCGCCAGCCGGGCCGCAGCGTCACGGAACAAGCTCAGCGCGGTCTCCGGGGGCAGCGCGCCGATCCCCACTTCCTGTGCGTCGCACAGCGTTGTGGCGCCGCAGTCGTCGATCATGCGGCTCCATTCGCTGAGTGGTCTGCGGCTGAGCAGCAGCAACCGGATCGGCGCCGGAGGAGGCGCCATGCGCGCTGCCTCCCGCAACAGGCTTTCGACTTCCTTCGGCCAGGCCTCGGGGTAGTCGAGAATGATGAACAGCCCGCTCCGCGACAACGGCAGCGTCGTCGCACGTTCCAGCGCCGCGAAGCCGGCATGCCATCCGGTCAGCGCCTCGGCGACCTCGGCGGCGAGCCGCGTCTTGCCGGCGCCACCGGGCCCGACCAGGAAACGAATTCGCAGCCGCGGCCCGGTCCGCGCCCATTCCAGGAGCGAACGCTTTTCCGCCTCCCGCCCGTGCAGTTCGGTGACGAGGCGCGACTTCCACGACAGCAGGTTGAATATTTCGAATGGTGAACCCGCCTCGGGCAGCGCCTCGGTCCATGGGATCGTCGGTGGGGCAGGCGGTGGCCCGGCACCGAAAACCTGATAGACAATGCCCGAGTTGCCGCCGACAATGACATTGCCAACGATATCGCGCGCTCTCAGCCGGCTGATCCAACCGAAAAGCCAGCCCGGCATCACTTTTTCCAGATGTCCCATGCGAATTGCGCCGCTGCCACCAGCACGCCAACGATCCCGATCGCCCACGCAACCCGATCCGGCTGTGACCGCTCGCCCGGCTGCGAGCCGAGCGGCGCAGAAAAGGTCTGGTTTATCGTGCCACTGCTATCGCCGACTTGCACATTGCCGGTGATGTTGCGCGCTCTGATGCTATACGATCGCTGGCGAAGCACCCAGATGCCAAGCGCCACGACAACAAGAACCGCGCCCGCAATGTATCCAGCCATCGTGCCGACGCTCCCCTGCGGCATCTTGCCGGCCGCACCAACTCAGAAGCTACGGTCCTGGGACGCTCCCTGTCCACACCAATCGGCCGGATAGACATGGTGGGCCACAGGTCGGCGACATCGCCGGCTGATAATAGTATCAAATGAATTGTACTGTCGTTGTGCGATGGTCGATGCTGTCTCGGCGTCCGGGAAAGCAGTTGGGATGCCTGCTAAGGACAGGAGCGCCGCCCCGACTGCATGCTAGCTTCTGAGGGCGATTACCGGGACTTGAAGTCGCCGAACGAGCTGGGGTTTGTCCAAAGTGATCCCAATTTTGGCAAGCCCCATCGTGCGGAGTACGCGTCGTGATTCGCAGTCTCTTATGCCAGCGGCCCTTTCTGTTGACCACTCCGACCGAGCCGGGCCGCTGGCATCAGAGTCTCTGGTTCGCGCGCGGCCCGCCCCACCAACCCCGGGTCCCAACGCGCAAGCGCGTTGGGGGCCCGACCGCGCGCATACCGGGCCGGTCGGTCGAACTCTTCGGCGGTGCTTAGCGTCGTATCCCAGAAAAGACGTGGATGGCCGGCCTTCGCCGGCCATGACGATGGTGGGGCCGGCTTCATTGAGAGGTGGTTGGACGGAGCGCTTAGTATTAGTTGGCATACTTACTGTCGGGTTCTTGGCAAGCGTGTATGTCATTCCCAACATTACGTTATCCCACGAAACAAACCGCTGTGGCGAGTGTTCCCGTCTCAACGTAATCGATACGCAGCCCACAATGGAATGGAACGGCAGCGCTCAGGGCAGCAGCACGGTGCTGCCGGTGGTCTTGCGCGCCTCCAGGGCTTTGTGGGCCTCGGCGGCGTCCTGGAGCGGGAAGCTCTGGTTCACTTCGATCTTCACCGCGCCCTTTCGCACGACATCGAACAGGTCGTTCGCGGTCGCGATCAGGTCGGCGCGCTTGGCGGTATAGGTAACCAGCGTCGGGCGCGTGAGGAACAGGCTGCCCTTGGCGCCCAGGATGCTGATCTCGACCGGCGGCACCGGCCCGGACGAATTGCCGTAGCTGACCATCAAGCCCAGCGGGGCGAGACAATCCAGGCTCGGGGTAAATGTGTCCTTGCCTACGCTGTCATACACCACGGGGACCATGGCACCGCCGGTGATGCGCTTGACCTCGGCGACGAGGTCGGCACTCCCGATCACTGTGTGGGTTGCGCCGTGCGCCTGCGCCAGCTCAGCTTTCTCCTTGCTGGAGACGACGCCGACGACAGTGGCGCCGAGATGTTTCGCCCATTGGCACAGGATCAGCCCGACGCCGCCGGCAGCGGCATGCACCACGATAATGTCGCCCGCCTTCACCCTATAGGTGCGCCGGACCAGGTACTGGGCTGTCATGCCCTGCAGCATCATGGCTGCGCCCGTTTTCGCGTCGATGTCGGGCGGCAGCTTCACCAGGCGGTCGGCGGCGATCACCCGGTGCGTCGCGTAGCCGCCGAGCGCCCCGGCATAGGCAACGCGGTCGCCGACGGCGACCTCGGTCACACCTGGACCCACGGCGGTAACGGTGCCGGCGCCTTCCATGCCGATCGTCACCGGCATCGACGGTGCTTTGTAGAGGCCGGTGCGGAAATAGACGTCGATGTAATTGAGGCCGGCGGCCTCCTGCTTCAGCAGCGCCTCGCCGGGACCTGGCTCGGGGGTGGGGACGTCCTCCCACTTCATTACCTCTGGCCCGCCATAGGCGTGGATGCGGATGGCCTTGCTCATGCGCTTCTCCGTGGGTGTCTGGTCAGAGCAACGCGTCAACCCGGCTTTCCAGGTCGAGCAGGGCGCGCTTGGTGGCGAGCCCCTCGCCGCCGGAATAGCCGCCGAGTCCCGGCGGTGGCGACGACGCGGTGACAGGGGATGATGATGGGGATCGGGTTCGCGGCGTTGGCTTGGCCGACGGCGCGGGGCACGCTGCCGAGGGCGCGTGCGAGATCGGCATAGCTGCGCCGCTCGCCGTAAGGGATCGCGCGCAGCGCCTGCCAGACGCGTTGCTGATACGGCGTGCCGTGCGGCTGGAGCGGGAGGTCGAAGCAAGTCAGCTCACGGTCGAAATAGGCGAAGAGCTGGTCGCGCGCGCGCCGTAACAGGCTGGTTTCCTGCTGATCGCGCCCCCAGCCCCAGTCAAGGGCGACGATCGCGCCATTCTCCTCGGTGATGGAGATGGCACCCAACGGGCTATGCAGCGAGAGCTGGGGCACCTGCGAGCCGCCTCCTGGGCGGATCGCAGACCCGGCCGCCGCCGGTGTCAAGGGATGCGCCGGGGGATGCGACCGCCCATGGTGGGAGGTAGCATGCCGCATGACTCCGGATGCGATTCGCGCTGCCTTCGCGGCGGCCGGCGACTGCGTGCCGCAGGACGCCCTCCGCGCCGCCGCCGGCCAGGCCGAGATCCTGGCGCCGGACATTCGCGGACTGCTGGAAAAAGCGGTGCGCGGGTCGCTGCTGCTGATGGAAGAGGAGAATCTTCTGTTCTTCGGCCTCTATGCGATGGCCGCTGCCCGAGACACCTCCTTCTGCCCGACCTTTCTGCAACTGCTGCACGGGTCGGAACTCCCGCTCATGCGCATCCTGGGCGAGGACTGGCAGGAACTGGCCCGCCCGCTCTGCTCTCTTTTTACGACGGCGACGATGCCGCGCTGCTGGATCTCGTGCTCGATGCCGGGACACTCGACGACTCCGACCCACCTCGCGCTGGACGGAGGCGCCGATCGCGCGGCGTTGGTCGCTTTGCTGGATCGGTTCGATCGCGAGGCGCTCGCCAAGCCGGGCGAGATGGTGTGGATAGGCTGGCAGGACGCCATCCTGGCGCTTGGCCTGAGTGAATTCACCGAGCGCGTGCGTCACGCCTGGAAGTCGGGATGTATCCCGTTCTGGAGCGATGCGGATGAAATAGACTGGCTGCAGCAGATGCAACAGGCGGCCGAGGGGGAACAGCCCGATGCGGTGACCGCCAGCATGGCGGCGATCGACGATCCGGTGACGAGCCTCGCTTGGCTCAAGCCGTCCGCTGAAGGGCCTTTCCGGCGTTTGGGGCTTTCGTGGCGCGAGCTCAACTGGCTGGATTGGGCGCTGCTGGCAAAGGCACGCGACGGTGCGTGCATGTCGCTCGAGGAAGCCGATGGGTTCTTCACCGGGATTTTGTGCGGGCCGCGTCCGGCGCCGTTTTCGGAGCATGAAGCCGCGCTGTGGCGGGACAAGTCGCCTGACGACGTGTTCGAGCCAGGCGAAGTCCAGAGGACGATCCGCGATCTGCTGAAAAGGCATTACCGGTCGGTCGCTGAGCGTCTGGCCGACGAGGAGGCGCCGGAGCCATTCCACGAGGACACGGGCTCCAAGCTTGCAGGCGGATTGTGGGCGCAAGGGTTCGCCAAGGCGATCGGGCTGGACGTGGATCGGTGGCGAAAGCTGCAGGATCACAAATACGGGGCCGATACGCTGATCCCTCTGTTGTTGCCCGGTATGGATACCACAGAGATTGGCGAGCTGAGTTCCGCAGGTCGCCGGGCTATCCTTCGCGATGTGCCGAAGCTTGTGTTGTCGGTCCGACGCTTTTGGCGCGATGGCGTGCTTTCGCCTCCGCCGCTGTCGTCCGCAGCGCCGAGGTCCGGCCCGAAGGTGGGGCGCAACGAGTCATGCCCGTGCGGTTCGGGCCGGAAGTTCAAGAAGTGTTGCGGCGCGGCGGCCTGATCATTCCCGCGCCCGCAAAGCGGCGGCGAGCAGCGAGGGGTCGGTGATCGGGAGGCCGCAAACAGCGCGGCGGCAGATATAGGCGGCGGCGCCGGCCGGCCCGGCTGACTTGCCGTGCGCCGGATGGGAGACCGGCAGTGCGCTTCCATCCTGCACGTGCTGGACAACCACGGCGGGATCGGGTGCGGCCAGTGCGACCGCCTTCAGGGCTTGGGTCAGTTGGTGGTCCGGCGGACCTGTGATCACCACGTCGGCGGCTTCTTCCAGCAGGTCGGTGGCGGCGAGCAGGGTGGGCATGCCAGCAAGTTGGTCCGGGTTGCCGGTGAAGGCGCGGATTACGGCCTCTGCCCGGGTTCGCCAGACAGCCTCGCCGGTCAGATGCCAAAGGCGTGCGAACAGCTCCGCTATCAGCCCATTTCCGGCGGGAGTCGCCTGGTCGCCGGCGGTGCGGGGACGAGCGAGTGGAATGTCGGCGGCGTCGTCCGCGGTGGTGTAGAACCCGCCGGACCCATCGCTGAAACGGGCGATCACGGCTTCGGCGAGGCGGGTCGCCTGGGCCAGACGGGGCGGGTCGCCTGTTGCTTCATGCAATGCGAGTGCCGCGCGCGCCATGGCGGCCTGATCGTCCAGCAACCCGGCGGCGGTGACACGCTCGAGTCGCCAAGCGTGGTTCACCCGCCCGTCCTGCGAGCCGAGCTGGCGAAGGACGAAATCGCAGGCCTGCTCCGCCCGGGTGAGCCAGTCCGGGCGGCCGAATACGGTCGCGGCGCGTGCCAATCCGGCGATTGCCAATCCGTTCCAGTCCGCCAGGACTTTGTCGTCGCGGCCGGGCCGGACGCGTTCTGCGCGCGCCTCGAACAGGATGCGCCGGGCGCGGGCCAGAGCGGCTTCGGCGGCCTTATCGCCGCGGCGCCTCACCCGGCGCAGGATCGTCCGTTCTTCCCAGTTGCCATCTGGCGTGACGTCGTAAGCCGTCTTGAACGCGGGAGCGTCAGCACCCAACAGGGCGTCAATCTCGGCCTCGGTCCAGACGTAGAACTTGCCTTCGACCCCTTCGCTGTCAGCGTCTTCCGAGGCGGCGAACGCGTCGCCGGCGGTCATGTCGCGGATCATCCAACCGACTGTCTCGGCGGCGCGCTCGGCGTACAGCGGATCGGGGCTGTCGGCGTGCGCGAGGGCCAGCAGGTCGAGGAGCTGGGCATTATCGTAAAGCATCTTCTCGAAGTGCGGCACCAGCCACTCGGCGTCCGTGGAATAGCGGGCGTATCCGCCGCCGAGATGGTCGTAGATGCCGCCCTCCGACATGCGGGTGAGCATCAGATGGAGGGCGGCGCGTCCTTCGGGCCGGCCGGTGCGGAAGGCGTCCTGCCAAAGAAATCGGAAGATCGGGGGGTTGGGGAATTTCGGGGCGCCGCGCAGACCCCCCTGGTCTGGGTCGTTGAGGCGCAGCAACGCGTGCGAGACGGCGTCGAGATGGGTGGGCGAGGGAAGGTCGCCCGGCTGCGGCGCCGACATTTGCTGGACGGCTTGCTGCAGCGCGGCGGTGTTCTGCTCCACCGTCGCATGCTGCTCGCGCCAGGCCGCGGCGACGCCGCGCAGAACCTGGCGGAAGGATGGCCGTCCCCAGCGCGGCTCGGGCGGGAAATACGTGCCGCCCCAGAACGGCGTGCCGTCAGGGGCCAGGAACATCGTCAGCGGCCAGCCACCCTGCTCGCCGATCGCGTGCAGCGCGGACATATAGAGGTGGTCGATGTCCGGCCGCTCCTCCCGGTCCACTTTGATGTTGACGAACAGCGTGTTCATCTCCGCTGCCGTCTCCGGGTCTTCGAAGGATTCGTGCGCCATCACGTGACACCAGTGGCATGCGGCGTAGCCGATGGAGAGCAGGATCGGCTTGTTGGTAGCTTGTGCTTCCTGCAGTGCGGCAGTGCCCCATGGCCGCCAATGCACCGGGTTCCCGGCGTGCTGCAGGAGATAGGGCGAGGTTTCCCGTGTCAGCAGATTGGCGGCCTCGGCCATTTTGCGGGCTCCTTGCGGACGTTCGAGAGCGTGATTCACGCTTTCCGCCGTGTCCGCCTCAAACGATCACGCTCTGAGCTGACATGGGGCGGCGGTGTGGCCGCGGACAGGCCGATGCTTTACGGGCGGCGGACCCGGACGGAGCGATCGGCCAGGACTGCGCCGTGGGCTTTGGCGTATTCCCGCAGCACGGCGCTCATCCGCGACTGATAGCCCGGCCCTTGCTGGCGGTACCAGGAGAGGACGTCGGGATCGATCCGCAGCGACACGGCGTGTTTGGGTTCAGGCATTACCAGTCTGGCCGTCCGGAACCATTCCGCGTCGGCGATCGGGGCAGCGTCCGGATCGGCGGCGACGGATGCCGCGATCTCGGCGTCGGTCATCCGATCGATCCGGGTCCAATCGGTTCGCGGTTCAATCAGCGGCGCTTGCAATTCGCTGAATCGGCGTCAACCCGGTTGGGGGGCGGCTCGGAACACGGCCTCGGGCAACCCGGGGACGGGGGCGGGCATGCGGAACAGGTTGCCTTCCTTGGGCTGCGCCTGCTTCTCGGCTTCGCTCAATGGGTGATTGGCTGACGTGATATAGAGCGTGTCCATGCCAGGACCGCCGAAGGCCGGCATGGTGGGGTAGCGACAAGGCATATCGACACGGCGTTCCAGCTTGCCGCTCGGGTCGAAGCGCAACAGGCAGCCGGCGCCGAAGACCGCGACCCAATAGAAGCCGTCGCGGTCCACGCTGGCGCCGTCCGGCCCGGAGGCGCCCGGTATATCGACGGTCGCGAAGACCCGCTTGTTGGCAATGCCGCCGCCGGCAGGGTCGTAGTCGTAGGCCCATACCGTCTTCTGCCTCGTGTCGGCGTGATACATGGTCCGGCCGTCCGGGCTCCAGGCGAGGCCGTTGGAGGTGCGTACCGGATCGGTGAGCGGCGTCCATGTCTCGCCGCCGTCGTAACGCCACAGCGGCATGCGCTCGGGAGCGTTCGGGTCGGCGGGCGGCAGCGGCGCGGTCATAGGACCGGCGAACAGGCGACCTGTGCGGTCGCACCGGCCGTCATTGAACGTGAAGCGGCGGGCGTCGTAGGGCGGCCCGGCGCAGAACCGCAGCGATCCCGAGGCCTGGTCGAACAGAAAGAGTCCGCCGCGCAGGGTCAAGGCGACACCGGTTTCGGTGAGATAACAGGCGCCGATCCAGCTCGGCATTTCCCAGGCCTGGTCCTGGCGGGTGGCGGGGTCGAACTGATGCAGGGCTCCGCCGCGGACATCGATCCACCAGAGCCGGCCCAAGGTAGGGCTCCAAACTGGGCTCTCGCCATTCAGGACGCCGCTCGGGAGCAGTGCCTCGATCGCTTGGCCGTTCATGCCGAACTCCTGTTGCTGATGGCCGCGCACCAGCCTCACTGATCCTGGCTTGACAAGCGGTTCACCTTTTCGCGCGCTCCAGCATTGCGGTGGGCGGGGTTGACGCGTATCGTTCCAGGTCGGTGGGCAAGCCTCCCTGTAGAAGGACAAGCGGCCGGCCGAGGGGACATCTGGGCGGCTTAAGCACTCACGAACGCAAGCGAGGCCGTCCACTGGAAGAAAGGCAGCGCGTCGATGCCCAAGGGCACCGTTAAATGGTTCAACCCGACCAAAGGGTATGGCTTCATTGCGCCCGAGACCGGGGGGAAAGACGTCTTCGTGCATATCAGTGCCGTGCAGAAAGCCGGGCTTCGCACCCTCAACGAGGGTCAGAAGGTCGGCTTCGAGGTCGAGCAGCAGCAGAACGGCCGCACTGCGGCAGTGAACCTCTCACAGACCGACTGAACAAGGCGGCCGGACGGGGCCGCTGAGATGACACGCTTGGTTTGGCCGAAGCTATGAACGGCCCGCTTGCCGCGGCGGGCGCCGGTCGCCAGCGGCTGGTTGGCGTTGCCCTTTATCTTGCGGCGGCCGCGGTGTTCGCCAGCATGGATGTGACCACAAAGGTTCTCGTGGTGGGCCTGCCGGCGGCTGAGGTGATGTGGGCGCGCTTCGGCTTCCACCTGCTGATCATGGCGATCGCCCTGCAGGCTTGGAACGGGCGCGTCTCCTGGCGGCCGCGCGCACCACGGGTGCAGATCGTGCGGAGTCTGGCTTTGGCCGCTTGCAATCTGCTGTATGCGTTGGCGCTCGAGCATCTGCCGCTGGCGCAATGCACCGCGATCAATTTCGTCGGCCCGATCATCACCGTCGCGTTGGCGGGGATCTGGCTGCACGAGCGCGTGGGCTGGCGACGCTGGGCAGGGGTGCTGGCTGGGCTCGGCGGGGTGTTGGTGGTGTTGCGGCCCGGGCTCGGCGGCGTCCATCCGGCCGGGATATTCGCCTTAGCCTCAGCCTGTGTTTATGCCGTGTATCAGATTCTCACACGCCGGCTGGCCGGGGTGGATTCGGCGCAGACGACCATCCTGCACACCGGGCTTTGGGCGACACTCGCCACTTCGTTCGTGATGCCCTTCGTCTGGGTGTGGCCAGGCTGGCAGGGATGGCTGCTGATGGCCCTGCTCGGCGGGCTGGGTGGGTTTGGCCATTATCTGCTGGTGCTGGCCTATGGTCGAGCACCGGCGAGCCTGATCGCGCCGATGGGATATGCGGGGATAATATTCGCGGTAATTTACGGCCTGACGCTGTTCGGTGAATGGCCAGATGCGCCGACATTGCTGGGGGCGGCCGTGATTATCGCCGGCGGGCTGTTGGTCTTGTCAGCCGAGCATCGACCGCGCGCGGCACCGGCTGTTGCCTGAGCTGGAATGCAACCTGGGTTGCGCTTCCGCAATACCGGCCTTAGGCAGGATAGCGGAAGGAAGCTGGCCTCATGAGTCACACGATATCGCGGCAGCCCAGGGCCCCGCTCGACGCGGATGCGGTGCGCGCGGCCTATCGCCGCTGGGCCGGGGTATATGACGAGGTTTTCGGCGGTGTCTCAGGCCCCGCGCGGCGCCGGGGAGTTGCGGCGGTCAACCGCTTGCCGGGCACGCGGGTGTTGGAGGTGGGAGTAGGGACCGGGCTCGCGCTGCCGCATTACCGGCGGGACAAACGGATCACCGGGATTGACATGTCAGCCGAGATGCTCGCGCGGGCCCGTGCACGCGTCGCCAAGCTCGGGCTCTCCAATGTCGAGCAATTAGCGGACATGGATGCAGAGGCGACCGAGTTTCCCGACGGCGCCTTCGATATCGCGGTTGCCATGTTCGTCGCCTCGGTCGTGCCGCATCCCCGACGGATGCTGGCGGAGATGCAGCGGGTCGTGAGGCCCGGTGGGCATATTCTGGTCGTCGGGCATTTCGCCGCGACGAGCGGGCCACGCTGGTGGATGGAATGGGCGCTGGCGCCGGCCTCGCGCAGCCTGGGCTGGCATCCGGATTTTGCCTATCAGGCGCTGTTTCCGCCCGAGGATCTTGCGCGTGTCGAGATGACGGCCCTGCCGCCCTTCGGACTGTTCACCCTGGTGCGGCTTCCCAACTGACGCAGTGCTGATCCGGCGCGCGCGATGACTTGATCTGGCGCAGCCTCTCCGCTAGGCGCAGTGTGTGTGGCACGCACAGACGGCGCGGCGAACGCCTCGGGGGACAGCAGCGGGAATGCACCGGTCGATAACGCTCCTTCGGCGAGTTATCGCTTTTCTGTTGCTGACGGGCGCGGGAGTGCCCTTCCGCGCCATGGCGCAGACCGGACCGGCCGTGCCGCAGGAGCCGGTGCTCGGTATCCCGAAGCCGTGGCAAGTGACGCTACAGGCGGGATACAGCCCGGTGAAGCTCGACATGATCGACCTCAATCACCTAGTGCTGGTGATCATCTGTTTGATCAGTGCGTTCGTTGCCGGGTTGCTTGGCTGGGTGATCTGGCGGTTCAACGCCAAGCGCCACCCGGTACCGACTCAGACCACGCACAACACCATCGTGGAAGTCGCCTGGACGGTGATCCCGGTGCTGATCCTGGTGATCATCGCGATCCCCTCGTTTCGCCTGGTATATTACGAGGATCGGACGTACCACCCCGACATGACGATCAAGGTGACCGGGCATCAGTGGTACTGGGAGTACACGTATCCGGGGGAGAAGAACCTGGATTTTTCCAGCTACATCGTGCCCGACAACCAGTTGCAGCCGGGGCAGGTGCGGTTGCTGGCGGCCAATAACCCGCTGGTGCTTCCGGTGGGCAAGAACATCCGCATCCTGGTTACCAGCGGCGACGTGATCCACAGCTTCTTTATCCCGGCACTCGGGGTGCAGCGCTATGCAATTCCGGGCCGGGATATCGAGACGTGGGTGCGGATCGATCAGGCCGGCCGCTATTATGGCGAATGCAACCAGATCTGCGGCACCAATCACAGCCGCATGCCGATCGACGTCGTGGCATTGCCGGAGGCGCAGTTCCAGGCCTGGGTAACACAGGCGCAAAAGACGTTCGCTGCCGATGCGGCGCCGGTTACCCAACCGAACACCGAGACCGCTGCCGCCGGCAACCAGCTCGTTGCCGCGGCCACCGAAGCGCAGCACTGAGCGCCGCAAGGAGACCAGGATGTCGTCAACGACCCACGACCACGCCCACGAGGAGCACGGCCACTATCCGGGCTTCTTCACGCGCTGGCTGTGCAGCACCAACCACAAGGACATCGGCACGCTTTATCTGATCTTCGCCGGGATTGGCGCGACCACCGCGACGATCCTTTCGGAGATCATGCGGGCCCAGCTCATGGTGCCGCACAACACGCTGGTCGCAACCGGGCAGGAGTGGAACACGATCGTCACGGCGCACGGGCTGCTGATGATCTTCTTTGCGGTTATGCCAGCGCTGATCGGCGGCTTCGGCAACTGGTTCATCCCGCTGATGATCGGCGCGCCCGATATGGCTTTCCCGCGGCTCAACAACATCAGCTTCTGGCTGCTGCCGCCGGCTTATTGCATGATCCTGACCGGGCTCTTTCTGCATGAGTCGGGCACCGGCTGGACGCTGTATCCGCCGCTGTCGCTGTCCACCTATGAGCCCGGGCCAGGCATGGACTTCACCCTGTTTTCGCTGCACCTGGCGGGCATCAGTTCGCTGCTGGGCGCCATCAATTTCATCACTACGATCTTCAACATGCGCGCCCCGGGGATGACGTTGCACAAAATGCCGCTGTTCATCTGGGCGATGTTGGTAACGGCCTTCCTGCTGCTGCTGGCAATCCCGGTGCTGGCGGGCGCGATCACGATGGTGATCTGCGACCGCAATTTCGGCACCGCGTTCTTCGATCCGGCCGGCGGCGGCGACCCGGTGCTGTTCCAGCACCTGTTCTGGTTCTTCGGACACCCCGAAGTTTACATCATGATCCTGCCGGCTTTCGGCATCGTCAGCCACGTGATCTCCACCTTCAGCCGCAAGCCGATCTTCGGCTACCTGGGCATGGTCTATGCGATGGTGGCGATCGGCGTGATCGGCTTCGTCGTGTGGGCGCACCACATGTTTATCTCCGGCATCAGCGTCGATACCCGTGCGTATTTCATGGCGGCGACGATGGTCATCGCGGTGCCCACGGGCGTGAAGGTGTTTTCCTGGATCGCGACGATGTGGGGCGGGGCAATCGAGTTCACCACGCCGATGCTGTGGGCGATCGGCTTCATCTTCGTGTTCACCGTGGGCGGCGTGACCGGGGTGGTGCTGGCGAATGCCGGGCTGGATCAAATCCTGCACAACACCTACTACGTGGTGGCGCATTTCCATTACGTGCTGTCGCTCGGCGCGGTGTTCGGCATCTTCGCCGGGTTCTATTTCTGGATCGGCAAGATGACCGGCCATCCGTACCCGGAATTCTGGGGTAAGGTGCATTTCTGGCTGATGTTCATCGGCGTCAACCTAACGTTCTTCCCGCAGCATTTCCTGGGCGCCGCCGGCATGCCGCGCCGCTATCCGGACTATCCGGAGGTGTTTGCCGGCTGGAACTTCGTGTCCTCGATCGGCGCGTATATTTCGGGACTTGGCTACTTGGTGTTCCTGTATGTGGTGTTCCGCGTGTTCACCTCGAAGGAGCATGTGGCAGACAACTACTGGGGCGAGGGGGCGACAACGCTCGAATGGGCGCAGCCTTCGCCGCCGCCGTTCCATACCTACGCCGAGCTGCCGCTGATCCGTTGATCGCATGAGTGGGAGCCCGTTGCTTGCCGAGAGTGCGGGCAAGCCTGCCCTGGCGCAGGAGACCGAGCTCGGCGACTGGATCGCGCTGCTCAAGCCGCGGGTGATGACGCTCGTTGTGTTCACCGGCCTGATCGGGTTGCTGATCGCGCCCGGTCATCTCAATCCGGTGCTGGGCTTCACCGCCGTGCTGTGTATCGCCGTGGGCGCCGGAGCCTGCGGTGCGATCAACATGTGGTACGACCGCGACATCGACGCGGTGATGCGGCGGACCCGTAACCGGCCGATCCCGGCCGGGCGGCTGCCGGCCGATGCGGCACTGGCCTTTGGCGTGGTGCTGGCGGTCGCTTCGGTGATGGTGATGTTTCTGGCCACCAACTGGGTGGCTGCGACCGTGCTGGCGCTGTCGATCGGTTTCTATGTCTTTGTGTATACGGTGTGGCTGAAGCGGCGGACGCCGCAGAACATCGTCATCGGCGGCGCCGCCGGCGCATTCCCGCCCTTAGTGGGATGGGCGGCCGTAACCGGGTCGATCCAGCTTGTGCCGCTGCTGCTGTTCGCGATCGTGTTTGTCTGGACGCCGCCGCATTTCTGGTCGCTCGCGCTGTTCTCCAACTCGGACTATGAGCGGGCGGGGGTGCCGATGCTGCCGGTGGTTGCCGGCGCGGCGGCGACCCGGCGGCAGATCCTGGCTTACACGGTGTTGCTGGTTGGGCTGTCGGTGTCGCCCTGGGCTATCGGTTTTGCCGGACCGGTGTATGGGGTTGCGGCACTCGCCTTGGGGGGCGGGTTCCTGGCGAGCGCGTGGCGCGTGTTCCGCGATCAGCAGGATGCGAAGGGTGTCAGCCTGACGCGGGACGGTCCGGCGAAGGCGGCGTTCAAATACTCGATCGTTTATCTGTTCGTGCTGTTTGGCGTACTGGCCGTCGATCGCCTGATTGGCTGACAGGCGTGACGGCGCGTGATCCTGACCAGGAGAGAAAACGCCGCCGGCGCGTCCGCAACTGGGCGATGCTGATCGTGCTGCTGGCGTTGAGCGCGCTGTTTTATGCGATCACCATCGTCAAGTTGACGAAGTCGTAGAGTTCTAGCACGGAGGACGATTGAGGGACGCGGAGCGCCACGGAGCTTTCAGCGAGGCTCGCACCTGAAGCGGCCTCTGTGGTGCTCCGTGGCTCTTGCCCGTCCTCCGTGCTAAGAATCCAGCGGTCATACCAATGGGAGACATCGATGCCGCATGGAACTTTCATATGGAATGAGCTGCTGACGCGCGATATCGAGGGTGCCAAGGCGTTTTATGCTCGCCTCGCCGGGTGGAGTTACAATGGGATGCAGGCGCCCGGTGGCGGCACTTACTGGATTGCCGAAGTGGGCGGCAAGCCGGTCGCCGGGCTGATGGACATGCCGCAGGATATGCCGGCGGAGATCCCGCCGCACTGGTTCGAGTATCTGGAGGTGGACGACGTGGACGCGCGCGTGACGTTGGCCACGCAGCAGGGCGGAACGGTGCTGCGTCCCGCTTCGATGTGCCCGATGTGGGCCGACTTGGTTTCATCAAAGACAGCACGGGAGCTGCCGTAGGTCTGATGACACCTACAGCGAAAGGCTGATCATTCGCGGTTGGGGGACGGCTGGGGGGCGCCGCCGCCCCCTCCCCAACCCCTCCCGCAAGGGGAGGGGTGCGGCACGAGACCACCTGGGAGCCAGGCTCATCTTGGAAGCTGATGTTCTCGGACGGGCGCGTCGCCGATGCCGGAGAGGTGGTCGAGGCCGAAAAGCCGAACTGCACGAGGAAGGTCATTCGCGCTGCACCTTCGAGATCGAAGCAACGGGCGACACGGCCAAGCTGACTGTTACGCACGAAATCGATGCGCCGCGGTCGAAGTTCATCGAGGCAGTGTCGGGCGGCTGGCCGATGGTCCTGTCGAGCCTCAAGAGCCTTCTGGAGGCCGCCGAGCCGCTCGCGAGGGCCGCTACAAGTTGCCGCTGATCCACTCCTTGAGGCGGCTCTTGGGCAACGCACCGACCTGCTGCGCGGCCGGCTTGCCGTCCTTGAACAGGATCAGCGTCGGAATCCCGCGCACGCCGTAGGTGTTCGGCGTGCCGGGATTGTCGTCGATGTTCACCTTCGCCACGGTCAGCTTGCCGGCAAATTCGCCGGCCAGCTCTTCGAGGGCCGGGCCGATCATTTTGCAGGGGCCGCACCATTCGGCCCAGAAATCCACCAGCACCGGGCCGGGCGCTTTCAGCACGTCGGCCACGAAGCTCTGGTCGGTCACCGGTTTCGTATTGGCGCTCATGCGTGTGGCCCTTTCGTTTGGGCGGAGAACGTGGGGCGCGCGGATCGGCCGATCAACAGGGTGCGTGGGCGTCGAGCAACGCATCCGGCAACGGTGTGACCTGCGTGGCATGCGTCCAGACCAGCGTGCATTGCACCGGCCGGTTGGGGAAGACCTGGCGAAGCACGGCGCGATAAGCGGCCATCTGGCGCAGATACATCACCGGCGTATCGGCCGCGGAAGCGGGGGCGCGGCGGTTAGTCTTGAAGTCCGCAACCATGATCCGGTCCGGCAGCACGGCCAGCCGATCCACCAGACCGCCCACCACCTTGTTGCCTACCATGCCGCTGAGCGGCACCTCGGCGCGGCTTTCGGGGCCGAACAAAGGGGCGAGGTTGGGGTGATCGAGGATGGCGGCCAGCTCGGCGCCAATCCGGACCGCCTCGCCTTCGGGGAGGCCGTGGCCGGGCCGGTCAAGCCAGGCAGCGGCGGCCGCTTGCCGTCGGTCGGGGGGAAGGTCGGGAAGGTGTTGCAGCAGAGTGTGGATCAGGCGGCCGCGACGGAAGCGATCGACGCCATCCGATAGCGGCGAGGCGGCAGCGGGCACGGGCCCGAGTTCCACGCCGGTCGGGCGGCTCGGCGCCAAAGGCTCGGGGCGGGTGGGCTCGGCCGGAGGCGGCGCCGGCCGCCAATCGGGTGCGCGGCCGGCCCACACGGGCAATTCCGGCGGCGGGCCGGTATCGCCCGGTGGTTCGGGGCGCGGGGCGACGGTTTGGGATGCGGCGTGGCGGAGCGCCTCGCCGGGCCAGGCGTCGAATTGCTGTGTCCCGGCGCCGATCGCGGCGAAGCCCTGGCGCACCAGCGAATACCAACATGTGTCGGGCACGCCGCGGCGCGGTTCCCAGCCGCAGATCAGCAGCCGGTCCTCGGCGCGGGTCAGGGCGACGTAGAGCAGCCGGTTATGCTCCTCCAGGCGCTTGGCGGCGACCGCGGCGCGCAGTTGCTCGCCGGCGGCGCAGCGCAGTTCCTTTCGTGGCGCCCACAGGGGCACTTCGCGGCCGGTGGCGGGGTCCGGGCCCCACAGCACGGTGCCGTCCTCCGGCGGTAGCGCGGTGGTGTCGGGCAGGATCACCAGCGGCGCCTGCAGTCCTTTGGCGCCATGCACAGTCATGATGCGCACGACCTCGCCGCCCGCTTCCTGCTCGCGCTTCACATCGGCGCCGGAGCCGCGCAGCCAATGCAGGAAGCCCTGCAGGCTCGGCGGGTGCCGGCGGGCATAGGTCAGGGCGGCGTTCAGGAGCTCGTCCACCGGCTCGCCCGCCTCGGCACCGAGGCGGGCGAAGAGGCGTGCCCGGCCGCCGAGGGGTCCGAGCGCTTCGGCCAGCAGGGCGTGCGGGGTGGCGTAGTCCACGCGGGCGAGCAGTGCGGTGAACAGCGTGGCGGCGGCGTGCCAGTCCGGGCGCTCATGGGCGCGGGTGCGCAGCGCGTCCCATAAATTGCCGGGCCGGTCGATCGCCAGCTCCATGAGGCTGGCATCGGCCAGGCCGCCGAGCGGGCTGGTGAGGAAACATGCCAAGGTCAGGTCGTCGGGTGGCAGCAGCAGCGCGTCGGCGAGCGCCATGAGGTCCTGGACGGCCGGCTGCTCCGTCAGCACCAGCCGGTCGAGGCCGGCAACGGGCACACCATGGCGTTTCAGCTCGCGCAGCAGGCAGCGGGCGAAGTCGTTGCGGCGGCGGACCAGCACCATCACATCGCCGGGCCGGAGCCGGCGCCCGCGGCTTTCCAGCATGACTGAGCCATTGGTCTCGGCGGCGATGCGGCGGGCCAGAGCCTCGGCCAGCAGATGCGGCGCCGAGGTGAGGCCCTGGTTGGCCGACGGCACGCTCCAGGCGGGGGGCTCGTTTTCCGGCGGCGGCGGTGTCAGCGGCCACAGCTCGACGGCGCCGGCATGGCCGGCGCGGTCGGCGATGTGCGCGAGCGTGCCCGGCTCGCAGACCCCGGCAGCGGCGAGCGGCGCGGCGAATACAGCATCGACCAGAGCGAGGACGGGTGTGGTGGAGCGGAAGGAGACGTCGAGCGGGCGTTCGATCCAGCTCTGACCGGCTTCCCGCGCGCGCCGGGCGAGCAGGGCCCGGGAGCGGTTGAACGCGTCGATATCGGCGCCCTGGAAGGAATAGATCGACTGCTTGCGATCGCCCACGGCGAACACAGTTCGGTTCACGTCCCGCGCGCCGCTGCCGGCAAAGAACTCGGCGGTGAGCGCGTGGGCGATGCGCCATTGCGCCGGCGCCGTGTCCTGCACCTCATCGAGCAGCAGGTGGTCGAGGCCGCCATCGAGCTTGTAGAGCACCCAGGCAGCGCCGGGATCGACCAGCAGATCCTGGGTGCGGCCGATGAGATCGTCGTAGTCGAGCAGGCCGGTTTCGTCCTTGCGCCGCGTGTAGGCGTCCAGCACCGGGGCGGCGAGCGTGACCAGGGCGTGCGAGACCTCGGCCATGGCGAGGCCTCGGCGCGCGTCCTGGATGTCGGCCACGCGGGTAACCTCGGCCTGGAAAGCGGCGATGAAGGCCGGCGCGGTGGCGGCGAGTTTCTTGTTGAGGAAGGCGCCGTCCTTGCGCGGCGTGCCGTCGGCCAGGAGGAATTCGCCGAGCCATTCGTTCCAGTGGGCGATGCGGTCCCGCGTTTCCAGGCCGAGCCAGCCCAGCAGCCGCTCGGCTTTATCGCGGAATTTGGGCGAGCCGTCGCGCAGCACGCATTCCGCCGTTTGGCGCAGGGTGCGTTCCGCCTGCCAGTTTACGGCCTGGGCAATCAGGTCGGTCTCGGTGTCCACGCCGATCGCAAGAGCACGACGCTGGGCGGCGGCGAGGCCGGCGCCGAGGCCGAGTGCGGCAGCGAGCCGCTTGCGGTCGCTTTGCAGCGCGGCGACGAGGCGGCCGAAATGGTCGGCGCTGGTCAGCCCGGCAAGCCGCTCCAGGGCGGCGCGCATCTCCGGCGCCGCAGCGCGGGCGAGCATGGTTTCGCGGGCTTGCAGCAGGGCGGCGTCGGCGTCGCGTTCGTCGGCCAACTCGAAATGCGGCGACAGGGCTGCTTCAAGCGGGAAGCGACGCAGCAGCGACTGGCAGAAGGCGTGGATGGTGCCGATGCGCATGCCGCCGGGGAGGTCCAGCACGGTAGCGAACAGCGCACGGGCGTGGGCGCGCAGGGCAGGGGTGGGGGTGATCGCGAGGTTGCGGAGGGCAGCGTCGAGCTCGGCGTCGGGCAGCGTGACCCAGCGCCCCAGCGTGCGTTGCAGGCGGAGCGCCATCTCGGCGGCGGCGGCCTTGGTGAAGGTGAGGCACTGGATGCGCTCGGGGCGTGCACCGCCCAGCATGAGGCGTAGCAGGCGATCCGTGAGCAGCTTGGTCTTGCCCGAACCGGCGGAGGCGCCGACGAAGGCTGAAACGGCCGGATCGGAGGCGGCGAGTTGGTCGGTATGGGCCTGGTCGCGGGCCGAGAGTGCGTCGTTCATCTGGTCGCCAGCTTAGCCGCTCGCGCGAGTCCCGTGATCATGTCGGGCAGTGAGGAACTCTCGCAGCAGGCGCGTGATCAGATCAGGAGCCTCGACCAGGATGCTGTGCCGCAAACCGGGCAGGATCTCCATCCGCGAGCCCAGGATCTGTGTATGCATGTAGCGCGCCATCCGCGTATTGGAGCCGACATCGTGCTCACCGGTCGCGATCAGCGTTGGCGCTCGGATTGCATGCAGCCGCTCGCCAAGATCACTGGTGGAGAACACGGTGTAGGCGGCGGCGTAGGAAGGCGCGTGATTTTGCTGCAGTTGCGTGATTTGCCGCTGCACCAGTTCGGGATTACGGGCGATGAAGTCCGGCGTGAACCATCGTTCCTGCGCCGCGCCGGTGATCGCGGCGATACCCTCTTCCCGCAGAATGGCCAGGCGTGCCTGTACCCGCTCGCGCTCTTCCGCGGTGCGGCCTGCCACCGCGCTGAGCAGCACCAGACGGCGCACGCGGTGCGCGTGCTGCAACGCGATTGCCTGCGCGATCATGCCGCCGAGAGAAAATCCCACGACATGCGCGGCCGGCACTGCGCCGGCATCCAGCACATCCATTACGTCCCTGACGAAATCCTCGAGCGTCAGCGCGCCGTCGATATGTCCGGACCGCCCATGTCCGCGCAGATCGAGACGCAAGACGCGGAATTCGGAGGACAACGCCCCGGCGATCTGGTCCCAGCTCGCCCCGTCGGCACCGACGCCATGGATCAGCATCACCGGCGGCCCCTCGCCGCCATCGTCACAATAGCGGAGCGCAGGCGCGTCCTTCCGCTCCAACATGCGCTCGGTCATTCGTCGTCCTCTCCGTACTCTGCACGCTGTATAGGAGCATAATGGGCCCGAAACAGGACACCGCGGCTGGGCGCAGCACGCGAACCTTGCGCGAAGCGATCCTCACGCTTCGCCTCGCACCCGGTACGCGCCTCGTGGAGCGCGAAATGGTGGATCGCCTTGCGGTCAGCCGCACCGGTGTTCGCGCAGCGCTGCAGTCGCTGGAGGCCGAGGGTCTGGTTGTTCGCGGCCAGCGCGGGGTCTTCGCGGTTGCGCACGTGTCGCACGAGGAGGCGCGGCAGATCTACGAGGTGCGCGCGGCGCTGGAGCCGGCCATGGCCCGCCTGTTCATCGCCCGTGCCACCGATGAACAGGTGGCAGCGTTGGGCGCGGCCGTGGCGCGTGCCGAAGCGGCGGCGCGTGCGCTGGATGGTCCCGCCTATGTCGAGGCGTTCCGCGGCTTCTATGCGGTGCTGCTGAGCGGCAGCGGCAATGAGATCGCACAGCGGATTCTGGAGACGCTTGAAGCGCGGATCATCTATCTGCGGCACCTGACGACACAGCTTGCGCCGCAGTCGCGCCAGTTGCGGACGGCAGCTTTGCTGCGCGGCATCTTCACCGCGGTGCGCAGGCGCACACCCGACATTGCCGCCCGACGCAGCGCCGCTTTCGTCGAGCGTTCGGCGCAGTTCGCCCTGGAAGTGCTGAGGGACGGCGCCTGAGCGGCGCACGCCGCTTATTCCGCGGCGACCGGCCGCTGTGCCGTCGCGCGCAACGCGGCGCGAACCGCCGGGATCACCTCGGTTCCCAGCCGGCGGACGCTGTCCCGTGCCGCCGCGTGCGGCAGTCCGGACCATGAGCTTTTGAACACCACGCTGGAGATGCCGGTCTCGCGATGCAGATGCAGGATCTGCTGCACGATGCGCTCCGGCGAGCCAAAGTACACGCTGCGATCACGCACGAAGTCGTACGTGAGACGCTTCTTCAGCGCCGCTTCCTCGCCGGCCGACAACGTTTCGCCGGGATTGAGGTAAACACTCGGCCCGCGCCAGTTGGAGAAGTTGAGCGAGTCCATCATCGGTCCGCCGGCGATGCGCATCGCGTCTTCTTCGGTGTCCGCCACGAAGGCGTCGCGCATGATCGCCGCCCGTTGGCCCGACGGCAGGTCCTTGCCGGTGGCCTCCCGCAACGTGTCGCGATAGACGCGCAGCCGCTCGCGCAACGCCGCCACTGGCGGCCGCCACATGATGATTCCGAGGTCCTGCCGCGCCGCGTGCTGAATGGAATCCAGCGAGTTCACCACCTCCCACATAGGCAGCGGGTTCTGCCGCGCGCGCGGGTAGATCGAGAGTTTCACCAGCTCACCGGTGCGCGGGTCGACATAATCGGGATCGGTCACGGCGTGCGCCCGGTCGGCGCGGAACCCCGGCGCCGGGAACTGATAGACCTGCCCTTTGAAGGAAAAGCGCTCGCGCGTGAGCGCGGCCTTGATCACCGAGACCGCCTCATCGAATACCAGCTTACTCTTCGCCTGGTCGTTCGGATTGGCCTCCGGATTGAGGTTCAGGGCCTCGAGCCCGTAATTGCCCCGCCCGAACCCGATCTCCACGCGCCCGCCAGTGAGTTGGTCAAGCAGCGCGATGTCCTCGGCCGCGCGCAGCGGGTGCCAGAATGTCACGATGGCCGCCGCGAGGCCGATCCGGATGCGCTTCGTCCGGGCGGCGATGTCGACCGCGGCCATCAGCGGATTAGGCAGCAGTTCGCGCCCCCACACGCTGAAATGGTGCTCCGGCATCCACAGCACGTCGAAATCCGTCTCGTCGCAGATCGCCGCCAGCTCGCGCAGCTCATCAAGCAGCTCGGCGTAGTCGCGCTCCCTGCTGAGGTCGTGCAGGTTATGGAACAGTCCGAATCGCATGCCGTGTCTCCGTTGCTTTGGCCGAGGCTCCCGGCCGGAAACCGCGCGTCTGGTGTACCGGAGCAGTTTGGTATACCATACTTATGTCCGGAAAGCCAGCGCCCATCTCGGCGTCTGAACGGGGGGGTGAACGGGGCGGCTGAACGGCGGGAGGTGGCTCAGGCAGATGCTCAGGCTGATCGTGCGCCGCGTGCTGCTGATGCTGGCGACCGCGCTCGCCGTCTCGGCCCTGCTGTTCTTCACGGTGACGCGGCTGCTGGGCAGTCCGGCGGCGATGATGCTGGGCCAGGACGCCAGCCCGCAGGCGATCGCCGCGCTGAACGCGAAATACGGCTTCGACCAGCCGGAGGTGATCCAATACCTGCATTGGCTGGGGCGCGCGCTCGCTGGCGATCTGGGACGCAGCTACACCACCCAGCAGAGCGTCGCGGCGGCCATCGTGGCGCGCATTCCGGTCACGCTGGAACTCTCGTTCTGGTCGATTGCGCTTGCGGTGATCGCGGCGGTGGCGTGCAACACAATCCCCGTTGCCCGGCGGCCGCTGCAAACGGTGATCACAGTGGCGAACCTCGTCGGCATCACGGTGCCGAATTTCATGCTCGGTGTATCCTTGATCTTTATTCTGTCGGTGAAGCTCGACCTGCTCCCGTCCACCGGCTGGGTGCCCTGGTCGGCCGGGATCGGCGCGCATCTGCGCCACATGGTCATGCCGGTACTGACGCTGTCGGCGTATTATTTCGGCGCGTTCAGCATCGTATATCGGGCGGAGTACCAGGCGGTGATCCAGCGCCCGTTCATCCAGGTCGCCCGCGCCAAGGGACTCGGCGAATGGCGCGTGGCGTTCCGGCACGCGGCACCGAACGCGATCCTGCCGGTCATCACCTTCGTCGGCATCTCGTTCGGTCAGTTGACCGGCGGGGCCGTCGTCACCGAGACCATTTTCTCCATGCCGGGCATGGGCCGGCTGTTTGTTTCCGCCATCGAGTTACGCGACTTCCCGGTGATGCTCGCCGTCGGCATCCTGATCGTGGTCGGCGTGGTGCTGATGAATTTGTTGGCCGATATCGGCTATGGAGTTGTCAACCCGCAGATCCGGGACCCGTCGTGAAGCGTCCGGGATGTTGGATAGGGGCCAGCGTAGTCACCTGCATTGCCGCCGTCGCGGTCGCGGCCCCGACACTGGCGCCGCAAAACCCCTATGCGTCGGGGATTGACATGCTGGCGCTGCCGAGCGCCGCGCACTGGCTCGGGACTGACGATCTGGGCCGCGACGTTCTCAGCCGGGTGATTTACGGTGCCCGTGCCTCTCTGCCTATTGGTCTGGGCGGGGCAGTGGTGGCCACCGCCATCGGCGCGCCGATCGGGCTGATCGCGGGCACGCTGCGCGGCGCGACCGATGTCGCGCTGGCTGCCCTGATCGACCTGTTCATCGCCCTGCCGGGGCTGGTGCTGGCGTTGATCATCACCGTGATGGTCGGGGCCAGTCTGCGTAACCTCATTCTTGTGATGGGCGTCGTGATGTGGCCGCCGATCGCGCGATTGGTGCGCGGCCAGGCCCTGGCCCTGCGGGAGGCCTTGTTCGTCGAGGCCGCGCGCGCCCTTGGCGGCAAGCCGCTCTGGATCATCTGGCGGCATATCTGGCCCGGTGTGCTGCCTGTGGTGGCGGCGCAGTTCTCCATCAGCGTCTCTTTCGCGATCTTCACCTCCGCTAGCCTGAGCTTTCTCGGGCTGGGCATTCCGCCCCCGGCCGCCGATTGGGGCGGCATGGTGCGGGCTGGGTACGACTATCTGGCGATCAATCCGTGGATCAGTCTGGCGCCCGGCGCGGCGGTCAGCCTGACTGTCATGGCGTTCTACATCATCGGCAGGTCGTTCAGATGAACGACAGGGAGGAAACGATGCAAACGGGTCTTATCGCACGCCGGCATCTGATGATGGGGCTGGCCGGTGGCTTGCTGGCGGGCGGAACGGCGCGGGCCGAAACCCCGTCCCGCGGCGGCACGCTGACGGTCGGCCTGTTGAACGACGCCAAGACCTACGATCCGATTTTCTCGGTCCAGTACACCGAGCGCTATGTGCTGTATCTCGCGTTCGACACGCTGGTGAAATACGGACCGGACTTCTCTATCAAGCCTGGGCTGGCGCAAAGCTGGGAGACCTCGGCCGACGGCAAACGCATCGTGTTCACGCTGAACCGGGGGGTGAAATTCCAGGACGGCACGCCGTTCGACGCCGCGGCGGTGAAGTGGAACATCGACCAGCGGCTGGACGCGAAGATCAACTCGCCGCAACGGCAGGTGCTGGCACCCATCATCGCATCCGTGGAAGCGATCGACGCTGCGCATGTCGCCTTCAACCTGACCGCGCCATCGCCGGTACTGTTCAGCCTCCTGGGGGAACGCCCCGGCTTCATGGTCTCTCCCACCGCATGGCAGCAGCGCGGACCGGCGTTCGGCAGCCAGCCCGTCGGTACCGGCGCCTTCATCCTGAAGGAATGGACCCGCGGCAGCCGCGTGCTGCTGGAGCGTAACCCCGATTATTGGCAGCCGGGACTTCCTTATCTCGACCGGATCGTGGTGCAGGACCTGGCGGGTTCGATCATCGGCGTGCAGCGCCTGATCACCGGTGAGATCGATTACGTGGACCAGCTTACCCCGGCCGACGTCCTGCCGATCGAAAAGCGCGCCGGGATCGTGTTGAAGCCGATCAAGGTGGGTCGTTGGTATTTCCTGCAGTGGCACGTGAACGAGCCACCTTTCGACAACGCCAAGCTGCGGCAGGCATTCGCGCATGCCATCGACCGCGGCCGCCTGAACGAGATCACCATGCGCGGGCAGGGCACCGTGTCCAACGGCCCGACGCCGCCCGGATTATGGTGGTACGATCCGGACCTGAAATTCTATCCGCACGACCCCGCGCGTGCGAAAGCGCTGCTTGCCGAAGCCGGGCACCCCAACGGCTTCGACTATGTGCTCTCCACCCCGCAGGTCACGGTCTTTCAGCAGATCAACCAGCTCCTGCAGGAACAGCTCGGTGCGATTGGCGTCAGGCTGACGCTGCAGCCGGTGGCCTCCAGCGAATGGTATGCGCGGGTGGTATCGGGTGCCACGAACCTTACGCCCACCCGCTGGACGCAGCGCGCCGATCCGGATGGGCTGCTCTATATTCTGTTCCACAGCAAGGGCTTTGCAAACACCATGAAGTACCGGAATGAGAGGGTCGATGCGCTGCTCGATCAGGCCCGCACCGTGTACGACATGGCGGAACGCAAAAAACTCTATGCCGAGGCACAGCAGCAGATCGTGAATGACCTGCCGATCGTGCCGCTGCTTTTCGGCGCGGAGTATGCCGCCATGCGCGATGCCGTGCACGGCTTCGAATGGATCCCTGACGAGATACCACGCTTCGGTGGGCTATGGAAAACCTCGGCCTGAACGGAAAACGTGCATGGAGTATGTCCGGCTTGGCCGAGCGGGATTGACGGTCTCGCGCATCGGGCTCGGCGCGATGGGTTTCGGCGATCGTTCCTGGCGACCCTGGGTGCTGGATCTCGACCAGAGCCGTTCGGTGTTCCGCCGTGCCATCGAAGCCGGCATTAATTTCATCGATACCTGCGACTACTACTCGGCCGGTGTCAGCGAGGAAATCGTCGGCACCCTAGTTGCTGAGTTCGGTAGCCGCGCGGAGCTGGTGATCGCGACCAAAGTTGGAAATCCGATGGGCAGTGACGCAAATGCTCGTGGCTTCTCCCGCAAGCATATCATCGACGCCGCCGAACGCTCGCTGCGGCGGCTGCGAACCGATTATGTCGACATCTACCAGACACATATCTGGGACCCGACGACCAACCTTGAGGAGATGACAGAGGCGTTCGATCATCTCGTTCGCGCGGGTAAGGTGCTTCACGTCGGGATTACCGACATGCCGTTCTGGCAGTTCGCGACGGCGTATTTCCATGCCGCACGGAACGGGCTGGCGCCATTCGCCTCCGTGCAGAACCATTATAACCTTCTGTGGCGTGAGGATGAACGCGAATTACTGCCGTTCTGCCGCGCGCAAGGTATCGGGCTGATCCCCTACAGTCCGATGGCGCGCGGCTTCCTTTGCGGGCGGGGGCGGCGGCAGGATCCTGCGCGGACCGAGCGCGCCAAGACGGATGATTATACGTACAGGCTGTATGGTCGTGTGGCGGATGAGGCGATAGTGGATCGCGTCGCGGAGCTTGCAGCGTTGCACGGTGTAAGCCCAGCGCAGGTCGCCCTGGCCTGGGTGCTGCATCAGCCGGGGGTCACCGCCCCCATAATCGGCGCGACACATCCTGGGCAGGTCGATGAGGCTGTGGCTGCGCTGGGAATTCGATTGGGTGAGAAAGAACTGAAGTTGCTGGACGAAGCTTATGCACCGCGTCGATAGAGTATACCTGAGCGACACGCCGGAGGTAAAGCCCGCCAACATCGCGCCCTGCCGCCGGCAGCGTCGGCAACAAGCGTTGAAGCTTGAGCGGACCTGCTCATCGCGCTTAGTTCGGAGTGTCGGCTGATGGGTCGTTTCGGCTATGGGCTCGTGGCCGGACCAGTGCGAAACGCAACTGCCGTTGGTCACTTCATGAGAGCGCCCGGCCGTGAAAACTTTGCTGATCGTGGTTCACTCCCGTACCGGAGGCGCACGTCAGATGGCGGAGGCGGCGCGGGATGCCGCCAGCGCGGAGCCGGAAATAACAGTGCGGCTGCTGGCGGCTGCGCAGGTGCAGGCCGCCGATCTGCTGGAGGCGGATGGCTACATCTTCGCGACGCCGGAAAACCTCGCGGCGCTGGCCGGCGAGATGAAGGAGTTCTTCGATCGCACGTATTACCCGGTGCTGGAGCGGCTTAATGGCAGGCCATATGCGGCGCTGATCTGTGCCGGGAGCGACGGGCACAATGCTGCACGGCAGATCGCGCGCATAGCGACAGGGTGGCGGCTGCGGGCCATCGCCGAGCCGCTGATCGTTTGCACGCATGCGCAAACGCCGGAGGCGATCCTGGCGCGAAAGGTGATCGACGCTGCCGAGCTGAAGCGGTGCGCGGAGTGCGGTGCCGCTCTGGGTGCGGGGCTCGCTGCGGGGATTTACTGATGCCAGATTAGGATTGATTGGACACGACTTACGTCTCGGCTTTTTTTGGCCTAGTGGGGGTGGCGATGGGCGGGCTGGCGTCGTTCGCCTGCACATTGGCTGACCCAGACGGCGCCGCTTCGCGACAAGCATATCGAGGGGATTTCAGCGAAACCAGCCGGCGGGAGCTGGAGACAATTCCAGGACGAGTAAAGTCGTCGTATCAGGGGCGGCCCTGAACAACCCATGGCGCGACAGACAGTCGCTCCACCAGAAAATCCGCCACGGCAGCGACCGGAGCCGGACGCAGACGGCCCGGCGGGGTGACGATGGAAAGCGCGATCAGGGGCGGCGACCAGTCGGGCATAACCGATTGCAGGCGGCCGGCCGCGAGGTCGGACCAGACGACGAATTCCGGCTGGACCGCCAGGCCGAGGCCGGCAAGCAGCGCGGGTCGGAGCGCGTCACCACGAATTCCTCGCCGGATCCGTGGATGAACCGCCAGCGATTGGGCACCGGCAAATAGGCATAACCGAGGCAGGCGTGGTCCCCGAGATCGCGCGGATGGGACGGGCGGCCGCGGCGTTCCAGATAGGCGGGCGCGGCGACGAGCAGCCGCCGCACATCGCAAAACCGGCGGGCCCGCAGGCTCGAATTGGGCAGGGCGGCAATGCGCAATGCCAGGTCGAAGCGGCCGCCGATCAAGTCGATGACCTCGTCACTCAGGTGCAGGTCGATCGAGAGCTGCGGATATTGCGCCAGCAGGTCTGGCAGTGCCGGGGCGAGGTAAGCGGTGCCGAACGACATGGGGGCGGCGACGCGCACGGTCCCACGCGGGGTGGCCGATTGCGCCATGGCCTGCGCTTCCAGGATCTCGGCCTCGGCCAGGATGCCGCCCGCCGCGCTGACGGAGGCGCGGCCGATCTCGGTGAGCGACAGGCGGCGTGAGGTGCGGTTGACCAGCGGCGTCCCGAGGCGCGTTTCCAGGCGGGTGATCGCCTTGGAGACGGTGGCCTTCGAGATGGCAAGTTCCTTCGCGGCCGCGGCGAAAGAGCCCGTGGCGGCGAGTTCTGGCGAAGATCGCCCAGGCTTCCAGGTCGGGGAGCGGCATCGGCAAGATGAGAAACGATAGGTTTCCATTGTTTCTCTTTGTGCGCCTGACTGCCAGCCCTATCTGCGGTTTCGAACACCGCGATCCCGGTGAAGGAGGACAGAATGATCGAAAGACGCCCTTACAGCAGTCTCGGTGGCGGCCATCACGGTTGGCTCGACACGCGGCACCATTTCTCGTTCGCCGACTACCATGATCCGAAACGGATGAACTGGGGTTCGCTGCGCGTCTGGAACGACGACGAGATCGCACCGCGGCAGGGCTTTCCGCCACATCCGCACGCCGACATGGAGATCATCACCTATGTGCGGCAGGGCGCGATCACGCATGAGGACAGCCTCGGCAACAAGGGGCGGACCGAGGCGGGCGATGTGCAGGTAATGAGCGCCGGGACAGGGATTCGGCACTCGGAATACAATCTCGAGCCGGAGGTGACGACGCTCTTCCAGATCTGGATCGTGCCGGACCGGCGCGGCGGCGAGCCTGGCTGGGGCGCACGCCCGTTCCCGAAAAACGAGCGCGCCGGGCGATTTGTCACCTTGGCGAGCGGCTTCGACGGCGATGCCGAGGCGCTGCGGATCCGCAGCCGCGCGCGGGTGCTGGGCGCTACGCTGAAGACCGGGCAGAGCGTTGAGTATCCGCTGGGAGCGGGGCGGCACGCTTATCTCGTTCCGTCAACGGGCCTGGTGGAGGTCAATGGGATCAGGGCCGAGGCGCGGGATGGCGTCGCGGTGAGCGACGAAGCGGCGTTGCGTGTGACCGCGGTCCAGGATGCGGAGGTCGTGTTGGTGGACGCGGCGTAAGGGGTGTGGATGGCGCGGCGGGCGCCTGGCGCGCTTCCTGGCCGCGTGGCGGGGCGAGTCATTGTCGCCCGCGTGAGGTGATGAACCGGCTGCGACGTGAAGGAGGGGCGGAGCGTCCCGGCAAAGGGTCGCACGTGGTATTCTGAAAATCGGCCGCATCGTTGTCGTGCCGAACCACAGGGGCGATATCAGGCCGGGAACGCTGCGCTCAATCTGCCGCGGTGCCGGCTGCGAATTTCCGCAGCAACGGTGAGGGGGAAAGCTCGTGAGAAACTATATCGCCATCGCCGAACCGGCCGATGCCGGCAAGACGTGGTGGATCAGCTTCCCCGGGTTCCCCGGCGTGACGTCCGTCGCCAACGGCCCGGAACAGATCGCGCCGCAGGCGAGGGACGCCCTGGCATCGGCGGTCGAGGCCGGCGCGACACTCCCGCCGGCCATCGAGGACGACGCGATGCCGCCCGATGATCTCGCCGAGTACCACAACCCGCTCATCGTGTTGGTGCCCTACGCCGCTCCCGTCACGGCCGCGGCCGAATGAATTACAAACCCCGGAACCCCAAACCATGCGAGGTGGCGGGAACCGCGTCGCCGCGATCGCCGAGGGCTACCTGCTCGCTGGGGATCCAGATGTGCGAATCCCGTATCCCCGCGGGCGGAACGGGAAAGGAAGAGCCATGATCGCCCTCTACGTCATCGTTGCGCTGATCGTGATCGTCCTGATCATGTCGGTGCGCATCGCTAATGAGTGGCAGCGCGCCGTGGTGTTGCGGCTCGGCCGTTTCCTCAAGGTGAAAGGGCCCGGACTCTACTTCCTGCTGCCGTGGGTAGACCGGGCCGCACAGGTGATCGACATGCGCATCCAGACCACGACGATCACCGCTGAGCAGGCACTGACACACGACACCGTGGCCGTTGGCGTGGATGCGATCGTTTTTTGGCAGGTGGAGAACGCCGAAGCCGCGGCGATCCGCATCGCCAATTACCGGGAAGCGATCGAGCGCGTGGCACAGACCAGCCTGCGCGAGATGATCGGCGCCAGCGACCTCGGCCGGCTGCTATCGGACCGGCGGTCGGCCGACGACCAACTCCGCCGCACCATCATGGAGAAAACGGCGAGCTGGGGGGTGGCGGTGCGTAGCGTGGAGATCCGCGACGTGGTGATCCCGCGCGAGCTGCAGGACGCGATGAGCCGGCAGGCGCAGGCGGAGCGCGAGAAAACCGCCCGGGTCACCTTGGCCTCGGCCGAGCAGGCGATCGCCCAACAGGTACTGGAGGCGGCCAGGATGTACGGGGAGAACCCGTATGCGCTGAAGCTCCGGCAGATGAACCTGCTCTATGAGATGAACAAGGAGCGTGGCGTGACGGTGTTGATCCCGACCGACTTGGCCGCGAGCCTGGGCAGCGTGATTGGGAAGTCGGCAGCCGAGGATTGAGGAATTTGTGTGGCGCACCACGGGGGGCTGCGCTAAGAACCGATCGAGAAACCGTGAAACGAGACCGATGATGCGCGTTTTCGCCGTGTTGCTGACGATGGCTTGCGTGGCCGGATGCAGCAACATGCCAACCAGTGCCGAGCAGGGCTTCGTCGACGAAGCCGGTTGGCGGCACCAGCAGGCGGTCCAGGACGCCAACGCTATCGTCCGGGGCATGAACGAGGCCCGGGCGCAGGCGGAAATCATGGCTAAGCGTACCGCGCCCGGAAGCGCCACTCAATGAGGTGTGGATGACCGGGCCAAGCCCGGTCATAACGGCTACTGCGTGGCGGGCGGTGTTTGCGGCGGTGCTGTTGGCGCCCCCTGCGTCGGTGACGCAGGTGGCGCGGTCACCGGCCCGGGCGCCGCGCCGAAGGGTTGCGTCGGCGGCTGCCCGTAGGGCTGCGTGGGTGGCGCGGCGCGCGCTTGCATCTGCCGCGTAAGGTCCGTGATGCAGCGGGCAAATGTGTTGTCCGCGGCGTCGGAACCGACGAGCGGGACGGTCCAGGGCGGCTCGTTGCCGGACGGAAAACTGAGGCCCATGCTCTCTGCGACGCGGAATTGCGGGTCGAAGGTGCGGATTGAGGCGGGGTCCAAGGTCCAGCTCAGCGACTTGCCATGGCCGGTCGCCTGCACGTTCCAGGGGGCGTTGGAACCGACGACCATGATGACCGGCACCGTGGTGCCGTCCGGGATCGACCAGCTCGGCTTGGTCGCGGTGATCGTGAGCGTGTTGCCGCCGATATCGTAGGTCAGATCCAGGTTGCTGCCGTCCGGGGCGCTGGCGGTCCCGATGCCGCAGATCAGCCGGTTCTGGGCATTGGTGCCGCTGAATGCCTGCCAGTTCCCGGCATGGTAATAGACGGTGGTGGCCGGGCGGGCCTGGCCTGAGAGCAGCGTCATCGCTGCCGCCGTTACGACGATCATACGCCGCATGATTGGTTGTCCCCGGTTGGCGAGCCGAGGCTTGAAGTGATAGGCCGCGCGACGCGAGACAAGTCCGGAGCCATTCCATGAGCGCCATCGCCGACATCGTCGCCCGCGAGATCCTGGACAGCCGTGGGAATCCGACCCTCGAGGTGGACGTGGTGCTCGATAGCGGCGCGGAGGGTCGGGCGGCGGTTCCGTCCGGCGCCTCCACCGGCGCGCATGAGGCGGTGGAGCTGCGGGACGGCGGCAGTCGCTACGGTGGCAAGGGCGTGCAGCAGGCGGTGGCGAATGTGGAGGGCGAGATCTACGACGCGATCGGCGGGATGGAAGCCTCCGAGCAGGTGAAGATCGACGACACGCTGATCGATCTCGATGGCACGCCGAACAAGTCCCGGCTGGGTGCCAACGCGATCCTGGCTGTGTCGCTCGCGGTTGCGAAGGCCGCGGCGGTGGATCTCGGGATGCCGCTCTATCGCTATGTCGGCGGAGTGTATGCCCGGACCTTGCCGGTACCAATGATGAACATCGTCAATGGCGGGCGGCATGCCGACAATCCGATCGACATCCAGGAATTCATGATCCAGCCGGTGGGCGCCGGCACGATCGCCGACGCGGTGCGGATGGGCTCGGAGATTTTCGGCGCGCTCCGTCAAGGGCTGCACGATTCCGGGCACAACACCAATGTCGGCGACGAGGGCGGGTTCGCGCCCAACCTCGCCTCCGCCGATGAGGCGTTGGGCTTCGTCGCGCGCGCCTGCGAGCGAGCCGGCTACCGGCTCGGCGAGGACGTGGTGTTCGCGTTGGACGCCGCGGCGAGCGAGTTCTTCAACGACGGGCGATACGTTCTGGCGGGGGAGGGCAAGACGCTCGATGCCGGCGGCATGGTCCGGTATCTGGAGGAGCTGGTCGGGCGGTATCCGATCACCTCGATCGAGGACGGCTGTGCGGAAGACGACTGGGCCGGGTGGAAGCTGCTGACCGATGCGCTTGGCGCACGGGTCGAGATCGTTGGCGACGATCTGTTCGTCACCAATTCCGAGCGGCTGCGGCGGGGGATCGAGGAGGAAATCGCCAACGCCATCCTGGTAAAAGTCAACCAGATCGGCACGTTGTCGGAGACGTTGGAAACGGTGGAACTGGCACATCGGTCCGGCTATCGGGTGGTGATCAGCCACCGGTCGGGCGAGACGGAGGATGCGACGATCGCGGACCTCGCGGTGGCGACGAATGCCGGGCAGATCAAGACGGGCAGCCTGTCGCGCAGCGACCGCACGGCGAAATACAATCAGCTCATGCGGATCGAGGCGGAACTGGGTCCCGCCGCGCGTTATGCCGGGCGGACGGTGCTGCGGCTGTAGAGCGCTTCCCTACGCCGGGTCTCTCCCCTTCGCCAGGCCCAGCACACCGATAATAATGAGCCCGGTCACCACATAACGCAGCCCGGCGCTGACACGCATCACGTTCAACATCGTTACAACCAGGAACAGCAAGGTCGCCGCGCCCCACAGGCCGGCCGGGCTGGCCCGTCCGCCGGCGACCGACGTGCCGCCGAGCACCACCACGGCAATGGACATCAGCAGATAGTCCTCGCCCATGTTGAGCGCCGCGCCGCCCGTGTAGGCGGCGAGCAGGATCCCCGCTATCGCCGAGAGCGTCGCCGAGACGAGATAGACGCAGGCCAGGGTGCGGCGTACCCGCAATCCCGAGAGATGCGCGGCGCGGGCGTTCTGGCCAATCGCCAACACCGATAGACCGAACACGGATCGCTGCAAGACGACCGCGACCAGGACGGTCAGTCCGATGAACACCAGTGCGATCACTGGTACCCCAAGCACCCGCGCGGCACTGAAGGCCACCAACAGCGGTGCCGGTTTGGCAAGCGCAGCCTGCGAATAGGCGACAGCCATCGACTGGAAAATGAAGCCGGCCGCCAGCGTGCCGATCATCGGCGGGATGCGCAGGCCCTGGATCAGCACGACATTGAATGTCCCCGCCGTGACGCCCACCAAGACGCCGGCTGCAATCCCCTCGGCCATTCCGCCATTCGCGCCGTTGGTCAGACCCATGGCGACGAATCCCGCCAAGGTCATCACCCCCGGGATAGAGAGATCGATATTGCCGGGTCCGGCGGCGATGACGAGCATCTGGCCGATGCCGACGATCGCGTAAAAAGTGGCAAACTGCAGCGCTACCACGAGCGTCGCCAGCATACCGCGTCCCTGCACGACCAGCGCGATGACGACCCAGACCATGAATGCGGCGGCGAAGGACCAAACGAATGGCCGTTCGTCGAACCAGTCGCGCAGGCGCGCGGTCACGCGTCGCTCCGGCGGTGGAGGGCACGCAGCCCGAGCACGATAATCAGTAGCCCGCCTTGCACGCTGAGCTGCCAGTCGGTGGAAATGTTCAGAAATGATAGCAGCGAGCCCGCCAGCAGCATGATCCACGCGCCGATCACGGTCCCGGCCGGTACCACGATCCCGCCAGTGAATTCGCTGCCGCCGACGATCACCGCCGCAATCGAGACGAGTGTGTATTGCGTGCCCACCGTGGCATCGCCCGCAGTGTTGAGCCCGGTCAGGGCGAGCCCGGCCATGACGCCGCATGCACCCGCGGTCGCATAGAGAACCACCCGTCCCAGCAGCAGCGACCAGCCGGCGCGCTCGACGGCGCGCGGGTTGCCGCCGATCCCGCGCAGCACAACGCCGTAGGAGGTGCGCATCAGCAACACCTCGCCGAGGATCGCCAGCACCAAGGAGACCAGCACGGGCAGGGGAAGCAGCGGCGGCTGCCAGGCCAGCAGGGCGGGAAGCCAATCGGGTGGCGTGCCGCCCGGGCTCGGCAGAATCAGCAGCGCGAGGCCGAGCCAAACGAAGGAAGCGCCAAGCGTGACGACGATCGAAGGCAGCCGCCGCACGTGGATCAACGCTCCCATGGCGGCATAGGCGGCGACGAGCACCGCCAGGACCGCCCAGCCGAGCGGCGGATGCGCGGTTAGCAGGGTCGCCGCCACGCAATTTACCAGCGAAAGAAACGGGCCGATGCCGAGATCGACGTCGCCAACGGCGATCACCGCCATCTGGGCCATCGCGGCGAACACGGCGGGGAGAGTGAAATTGAGCAGAAGCGTCAGGCCGAAATAGCTCATCGTCCGGGGCTGGATGGCGAAGATGGCGCCCAGCAGGATCAGCAGGGCGATCCCCGGCAGACCCATGCGCCCGGCATGGCCGCCGCGCCGGCGCACGAGCGTCAGGGCATCAGCCGGCAACGGCCTCTCCGCTGGCGAACGAGGCGCGAATCACTCGCTCCTCGGTCAGGTCGGCGCGGTCGATTACATCGGTGATGATACCACCGTGGAAGACATAGACCCGATCGCAATTCGCCAACTCGGCGTTCTCGGTGGTGTGCCACAGGAAAGCCCGCCCGGCACCGGCGGCGCGCCGCACATGCTGATACAACTCGCGCTTGGTGCCGACATCGACGCCGCGCAACGGATCGTCGAACAGAATGATGTCGGCCTCGGCGGCAAAGGCGCGCGCGACCAGGACCTTCTGCTGGTTGCCGCCGGACAGGCTGGTGATCGGCTCGCCGATACGCGGCGTGCGGATTTCGAGCCGCGTCCGCCACTCCTCGGCCAGTGCCTCCTCGATGGTCCGGCTCAGCAAGCCGAACCGGCTGAGCGCGCGGATCCGCCCGATCGTGGTGTTCAGCGCGACCGACCAGAGCGGGAAAATTCCCTCGGTCTGGCGATCGCCGCTGACATAGGCGACCGAGCCCAGTACGCGGAACTCCGCGGACCGGTGCCGGGCCGCCTCGAATACGGCCCGCAACACGTCGCGCTGGCCGTGGCCCGCAAGACCGGCGAGTCCGACCACCTCGCCCGCAAACAGTTCAATGGCGAACGGATCAGCCGGATGGCGTGCCTGGGCTACGCGCGGCACTCCGCGGGCGCCGCGTTGCCTGTCGCCGTCCGCGGTCGTCGGGGCGCGCACCACGCCCATCATGTCCACCAGCCGGGCCTCGCTGAGCGCGCGGGCCTCGCCGCTGCCTGCCACCCGCCCGTCGCACATCACCACGACATCGTCGGCGTGGCCGAGAATTTCAGCCAATCGATGCGAGATAAACACCACCGCGATGCCGCGGGCGCGGGCGGCGGCAGTGTAGCGCAGCAACTGCTCGGCGGCCGCCGCGTCGAGTGATGACGTCGGCTCGTCGAGGATGACAAGCCGTACCGGGCTGTCGGTCACGGTGAAGGCGCGCGCCGTTTCCACCATCTGACGCTGACCGATGGAAAGATCGCCGACTGCCCGGTTCGGATCGATGGCGTTCGCCGGGAAGATCGCATCGAGGGCCTCGGTGATCAGGCGTCGTGCTCGGGTGTGCCAGCCGAGACCCGTAAGGGCCGGATGAAAGACGCGCGTGTTCTCGAGCACGTTCAGGTTGGGGCACAATGAAAGCTCCTGGAACACGCAACGGATGCCGAGCATGTGGGCGCGGCGCACGCTGTACCCCGTGCCGAGCGGCTGCTCGCCGATGGAGATGGTCCCGGCATCAGGCGCGAGGGTACCGGCGATGATCTGCATCAGCGTCGATTTGCCGGCGCCGTTGTGTCCCACGATACCGAGCATCCGCCCGGCCGCGATGCCGAGATCGACATCGCGCAACGCCCGCACGGCACCGAAGTTTTTGCTGATACCACCGAGCTGTATGAACGGCTCGGCGGACGGCTCCGTCATCCGTCCGCGTTGATCACGCCGACCGGCTTCTATGGTACGCCGTTCGGGATCGGTGAAGCGGGCAGGGCGGTATGGCCGAGATTGGCCGTGATCAGGCCCTGCGTCCACTGCTGATCGTAAAGCGGTGTGGCGACGCCGCCCTGGGGCACCGCTTTCAACCAGGCGTCCAGGTCTTTTGCGGTGATGACGAGCAGCGGCACCTCGACGGTCTTCGGCACCTTTGCTCCGGCCAGGATCTGCTGCGCGACCCAAAAGGCGATGGAAGAAACACCGGGCGCGGAGGAAACGGAGAACGTGTCATAGCCGCCGGACTGGGCGGTGAGTTGCTTCCATAGCGCGAGCTCATCTTGCCGATTGCCCATGATGATCAGCGGTGTCGGCCGGCCCGCGGCCTTGAACGCTTCATAGGTGCCGTAACCGTCGCCGCCTTGCGTCACCACGGCATTGATAGCCGGCAGCGAGGGCAAGAGGCCGGCGACTTCCTTCTGCGCGATCGACTGCGTCCAGTTGCCGTGCACCGAACCGACCAGCTTGATCCCTGGGTATTTGGCAAAGGTACGCACGATGCCCTTGTGGATGTCGTCATCCACCGAGGTACCGGCAATGCCGCGGACTTCCAACACATCGCCCTTGCCGTGCAGCCGGTCGGCGACGAATTTCGCCTCCATGTCGCCCATATCGACGTAATTGTATGCCACCTTGTAGGCGCAGGGCGCGGTGGCGAGGCTGTCGAACACCACCACCACGATATGGGCGTTGCAGGCCTGCTGGATCACCCCGTTCAGCGCGGTGGGCGAGGCGGCGTCGATGACGATCGCTTGCCATCCCTCGAGTGTCAGATCGCTGATCTGGGAGGCCTGCTGCGGGGCGGAGTTGTCAGCATTGACTACCTTCGTTTTGGCGATGACGCCCGACTTCACCGCCTGCTGGCCAGCGAGGTTCCACATGCGCAGCATCTGCTGGCGCCAACTGTTGCCGGCATAGGAATTGCTGAGCGCGATGCCGTCTTTCGCGGTGCTCGCTTCGGCAGCTTGAGCGGTCGCGCCGACGGGCACGCCGAGGGACAGAATGAGCGCGAGGCCGATGGCCGCTCGGAGCCGGTGCGCGGCGGACTTCATGGGCGTTTCTCCCGTTGCGCGGCGATCCGGCAAAGTCGCAGCCGCGCTGCCGCCGCGCAAGGGGCGACAGGTGTTGAGAACGATCGCGAATGTGAGTACGCTGTGCCGGGTAGAATCGAGGCACGGATGGCACTCGGCCGCGAGATCAAACGCAGGGCAAAGGGGGCGATCGCGCCGCTCGTTTTCCTGTCGCTGGTCGGTTATTTCGGCTGGAACGCGACCAAGGGCGACCATGGCCTTGTCGCCTACGCGCAACGCCAGCAACTGCTGAAGCAGGCCGAGGACGATCTCGCCCTCGCGCAGGCGGAACGGGCCGACTGGCAGCAACGGGTCGCGGCCCTGCAGGCCGACCATCTCGATGCCGACATGCTGGATGAGCGCGCCCGGGCGATGCTCAACCTGTCGGATCCGGGCGACATCATCGTCCCCTACGGCGATAAGGACCGGCTTTACTGAACTGAGCTCGGCGATCGCGTGCAATTCGGCCGCGCGACACGAACGCGCTGACTTCGCTATTGCATTGCACAACAACGAAGTTTGCCCGTTCCCGGCTTGCCGCACGAAGCACGGGAGGATAGCTCTGTCCAGGATCAGGGCGGAGGCGGGAATGGCGCAGGCAGCCGAGAAAACCAGGCGCAGCAAGTCGCGCGAGCGCCCCATCGACCGCGACATGCTGCTGAAAGCCTACCGCGACATGCTGCTGATCCGCCGCTTCGAGGAACGCGCCGGCCAGCTCTACGGCATGGGCCTGATCGGCGGCTTCTGCCACCTGTATATCGGTCAGGAAGCGGTGGTCGTTGGTATGCAGCTGGCGCTCGAGGACGGCGACCAGGTCATCACCTCCTACCGCGACCATGGCCACATGCTCGCCACCGGCATGGACCCCAAAGGCGTGATGGCCGAGCTGACCGGCCGCGCGGACGGTTATTCGCACGGCAAGGGCGGGTCGATGCACATGTTCAGCAAGCGGCGCAACTTCTTCGGCGGGCACGGCATTGTCGGCGCGCAGGTCAGCCTGGGCACTGGCCTCGCTTTCAGCGACTGGTACCGCGGCAACGACCGTGTGTGCCTGACCTATTTCGGCGAGGGCGCGTCCAGCCAGGGCCAGGTGTTCGAGAGCTTCAATCTGGCGGCGCTGATGAAGCTGCCTGTTATCTATGTGATCGAGAACAACCGTTACGGCATGGGCACCAGCATCGAACGCGCCTCGGCGTCCCGCGACCTGTCGAAGAACGGTGCGCCCTGGAGCATTCGTGGTTCGCAGGCCGATGGCATGGACGTGCTGGCGGTGAAGGAAGCCGCCGACCAGGCGGTGGCGCATTGCCGTGCCGGCAACGGGCCATATCTGCTGGAGGTGAAGACCTATCGCTATCGGGGTCATTCGATGTCCGATCCGGGCCGCTACCGTTCGCGGGAGGAAATCCAGCAGATGCGGACCCAGCACGACTGTATCGAAGGCGCCCGCCACAAGCTCGAGGATCTGGGCGTCGATGAAGCAGCGATCAAACAGATCGACGACGAGGTGAAGGCGATCATTCAGGAGGCGGTGGAACACGCGCAGGCAAGTCCGGAACCCGATCCTTCCGAACTCTGGACCGACGTGCTGTTGGAGGGTTGACCGATGGCCACGCAGATACTGATGCCCGCGCTCTCGCCGACCATGACCGAGGGCAAGCTCGCTCGCTGGCTCAAGAAAGTGGGCGAAGAGGTGAAGGCGGGCGATGTCGTCGCCGAGATCGAGACCGACAAGGCAACGATGGAAGTGGAGGCGGTGGACGAGGGCAAGCTGGCCCGCATCCTGGTGGATGAGGGCACAGAAGGCGTGGCGGTGAACACGCCGATCGCGGTGCTGGCGTCCAATGGCGAGGACGTATCGCAGACGGCCGCTGCAGCCCGCGCCGCGCAAGGAAGCGCCGGCCGAGCCAAAAGTCGCGGCCGAGGCGGAGGATCCGCGGGCGATCGCGGTTCGCGGTGCGCAAGGCCAGCGCGCGCCGGCGGCCCAGGAGGTGCCGGCGCCACGGCCGGAAAAGGACTGGGGACCGACCAAGGCGGTGACCGTGCGCGAGTCGCTGCGCGACGCCATGGCACTGGAACTGCGCCGCGATCCGTCCGTGTTCCTGATCGGCGAGGAGGTCGCGCAGTATCAGGGTGCCTACAAGGTAAGCCAGGGCCTGCTCGATGAATTCGGTCCGAAGCGGATCATCGACACGCCGATCACCGAGCATGGCTTCACCGGTATGGCGGTCGGCGCGGCGCTGAACGGCCTGCGCCCGATCGTTGAATACATGACGTTCAACTTCGCGATGCAGGCGATGGACCAGATCATCAACTCGGCTGCGAAGACGCTGTATATGTCGGGCGGTCAGATGGGCTGCCCGATCGTGTTTCGCGGCCCGAACGGTGCCGCCGCCCGCGTCGCCGCGCAACACAGCCAGTGCTACGCGAGCTGGTACGCGCATGTGCCCGGGCTGAAAGTTGTGGCGCCCTGGTCGTCGGCGGACGCAAAAGGGCTGCTGCGCGCCGCGATCCGCGACCCCAACCCGGTGATCATGCTGGAGAACGAAATCCTCTACGGGCACAGTTTCGAGTGCCCGACCGATGAAGACTTCATCCTGCCCATCGGCCCGGCGAAGATCGAACGCCCAGGCGATCGCGTGACGATCGTTGCATTCAGCATCATGGTCGGTGTGGCGATGCAGGCGGCGGAGGAACTGGCGAAAGACGGTATCGAAGCGGAAGTTATCAACATCCGCACGCTGCGCCCACTCGACACCGCCACGATCGTTGAGAGCGTAAAGAAAACAAACCACATCGTCTCGGTGGAGGAAGGCTGGCCGTTTGCCGGGATCGGCGCCGAGATCGCCATGCAGGTGATCGAGCATGCGTTCGACTGGTTGGACGCGCCGCCGGTGCGCGTGCACGGCGCCGATGTGCCCCTGCCCTATGCCGCCAATCTGGAGAAGCTGGCGTTGCCGCAGCCCGGCTGGGTGGTGGACGCGGTAAAGAAGATCGTCTGAAGGGGGCAGCCATGGCGACGAACATCCTGATGCCGGCGCTGTCGCCGACAATGACCGAAGGCACGTTGGCGCGCTGGCTGAAGAAAGAGGGCGAGCCTGTGCAAGCGGGCGACGTGATTGCCGAGATCGAGACCGACAAGGCGACCATGGAGGTCGAGGCGGTCGATGAGGGCGTGCTCGGCAAGATACTGGTGGGCGACGGCACCGAGGGCGTGAAGGTGAATCAGCCGATCGCCGTGCTGGTCGAGCCTGGCGAGAAGGTCTCGGATGCGCCGCCTGCCGCGCCGACCCCGGCTCCGCAGCCCAAACCCGCTCCGGCCCAGGCGTCGCCATCCCCGTCGCCCATGGCGCAGGATGCGGCGACGGGGCCGAAGCCGGCCCCAGTCTCGCCCTCGCGCGGCAATGGTCAAACGCCGCCCGACCGCATCTTTGTCTCACCGCTGGCGCGCCGGATGGCTCAGCAGGCAGGGATTGAGCTGCGCGGGCTGAAGGGCAGCGGGCCGGGCGGGCGGATCGTGAAGGCCGATATAGAAGCGGCACGGCAAGGCCAGCCGGCCGCGGCGCCTGCACCTGCCGCGGCTGCGCCCGCGGCGCGCGCGCCGGCGCCGGCGATCACCGCGCCGCACCGGTTGGTGCCGAACAGCACGATGCGCAAGGTCATCGCGCGCCGGCTGACGGAATTGAAGCAGACGATCCCGCATTTTTACATCTCGATGGACATCGAGATCGACGCGCTGTTGAAGCTGCGCGAGCAGTTGAATACGAAATCGCCGAAGGAAGGCCCGGGCGCGTTTCGCATGTCGGTGAACGACATGCTGATCAAGGCGGCTGCCGTCACGCTGCGGCACATTCCCACGGTGAACGCGAGCTACACGGAGGACAACATCATCCTCTACGAAGATGTCGATGTCAGCGTGGCGGTAGCGATCCCCGATGGCCTGATCACGCCGATCGTGCGCAAGGCCGACCAGAAAGGCCTCGCTGCCATCAGCAACGAAATGAAGGACCTGATCGCGCGCGCCAAATCCGGCAAGCTCAAACCGGAGGAATTTCAGGGCGGCGGATTCTCGATTTCCAACATGGGAATGTACGGGGTGTCGGAGTTTGCCGCGGTGATCAATCCCCCGCAGGCCGCGATCCTGGCGGTGGCGGCCGGCCAGCAAAGGCCGGTGGTGAAGGATGGGCACGTCGGTATCGCGATGATGATGACCTGCACGCTGTCGGTCGATCATCGGGTGGTTGACGGCGCGCTGGGCGCGGAATGGCTGGCGGCGTTCAAGTCGATTGTCGAGGACCCGCTGAGCCTGATGTTGTAACCGGCACCGATGACCGGCTTCGAGCTTCGCGCTGCGCGGCCCGAGGATGTGCCGCACGTGCTGCGCCTGGTGCGCGGCCTCGCCGAATACGAGCGGCTGCTGCATCACGTGACCGCCACCGAGGCGGATTTCGCTCGCGCGCTGTTCGGGCCGGCGCCGCGGGCCAATGCGGTGCTCGCCTGGACGGGCGAGAATGCGGTCGGGCTGGCGCTTTGGTACTATACGTTCAGCACCTTCACCGGCGGACCCGACCTGTTCCTTGAGGATATTTTCGTCGAGCCCATTTATCGCGGCCGGGGCATAGGGCTGGCGCTGTTCCGATACCTGGCGGGCCGCGCCCGCGCGGAGAAATGCCGGCGGATGGAGTGGCGGGTGCTGAACTGGAACCAGCCGGCGATCGATTTCTACCACCGCATCGGCGCCCGGCCGATGCAGGACTGGACAGTGCAACGTCTCGAGGGCGAGGCGCTGACGGCGCTCGCCGGCGAACAGGGGATCTGAGCTGATGGCCGATCAGAGTTTCGACATCATCATCGTGGGCGGCGGTCCCGGCGGCTATGTCGCGGCGATCCGAGCGGCCCAGCTGGGGATGAAGACCGCCGTCGTGGAACGCGAGCATCTGGGCGGCATTTGCCTGAACTGGGGCTGCATCCCGACCAAGGCGCTGCTGCGCACATCCGAGATTAATCACCTGCTGCATCACCTGTCGGATTTCGGCTTTGCCGCCGACAATCCGCGTTTCGAGCTGGACAAAGTGGTGAAACGGTCGCGCGCGGTGGCGAAGCAGCTATCCTCCGGCGTCGCGCATCTGTTGCGCAAGAACAAGGTGACGGTGTTCGACGGCCAGGGTCGGCTCGCCGGCAAGCAGACGCTGGGGGTGGAGAAGGGCGGCAAGCCGGTGGCCACGCTGAAATCGCCGCATATCGTGCTGGCCACCGGCGCGCGTGCCCGCCAGCTCGCCGGCATCGAGGCCGACGGCAAGCTGATCTGGGCCTACAAGGAGGCGATGGTGCCGCCGATGATGCCGAAATCCCTGTTGGTGATCGGCTCCGGCGCCATCGGCATCGAGTTCGCCAGTTTCTATCGCAACATGGGCGCCGAGGTGACGGTGGTGGAAGTGCTCGACCGCATCCTGCCGGTGGAGGACGAGGAGATCAGCGCCTTCGCGCACAAGGCGTTCGACCGGCAGGGCATGAAGATCGTCACCGGCGCCAAGGTGGCCGGGGCGAAGAAAAACGGTGATTCCGTCACCGTTTCGGTCGAGGCCAACGGCAAGAGCCAGCAGGTCACTGTCGATCGGGTGATCTCCGCCGTTGGTATCGTCGGAAATGTAGAGAATCTCAGGGCTGGAGGATACCGGAGTGAAGGTCGATCGCACCCATGTGGTGATCGACGAATATGGTCGTACAGGCGAACCCGGTGTCTATGCGATCGGCGACCTCGCCGGACCGCCGTGGCTGGCGCATAAGGCGAGCCATGAAGGGATCATTTGCGTCGAAAAGATTGCCGGACTGAACGATGTGCATCCGATGGATGCTACCAACGTCCCGAGCTGCACCTATTGCCGTCCGCAGGTCGCCTCGGTGGGGCTGACGGAGGCGCGCGCCAAGGCCGAGGGGCATGAGGTGCGAGTCGGGCGGTTTCCGTTCATCGGCAACGGGAAGGCGATCGCGATGGGCGAGCCCGAAGGCATGGTGAAGACCGTGTTCGACGCCAATACCGGCGAGTTGCTCGGCGCGCATATGGTCGGCGCCGAGGTGACCGAGATGATCCAGGGCTACACGATCGCCCGCACGCTCGAGAGCACAGAGGCGGAGTTGATCGAAACCATTTTTCCGCACCCGACGATCAGCGAGACGATGCACGAGGCGGTGCTGGATGCGTATAAGCGGGCGATCCATTACTGAGTGGTGGGATGAACAAGCCGCTTTATCAGGAAGATGTGGTTCTCTGGTCCACTGAACAGGCGCGAGCGCTCCGCGACGCCGGCGCTGCGCGTCTCAATACGCCCGAGCCGATCGACTGGGAGAATGTCGCCGAGGAGATCGAGAGCTTGGGCATCTCGCAACGCACTGCCATGCGCAGCCGTATTCGCCGGGTGATCGAGCATCTCATGAAACTGCAAACGTCGCCGGCACAAACACCGCGCGCGGACTGGTTGGCAACGATACGCACTCAACGCGCCGAAATTGAAGGTCTGCTGGATGACAGCCCCAGTCTCCGTCGCGAGGTGTCCGGCATGATCGCGGGGGCCCTTCCGCGCACACGCCGGGATGTGGCTGCCACTCTGGCCGACTACGGCGAAAAGCCGCTCATCGACCTCGACCAGCTTACCTTCACCGAAGACCAGATCCTCGGTGATTGGTTCCCGACATTGCCCTAAGAACGCGAGCGATGAACAAGCCGCTCTATCAGGAAGACGTGGTCCTATGGTCCGCCGAGCAGGCGCATGCGCTGCGCAGTGCCGGAACCGCGCGTCTCAACACGCCCGAGCCCATCGACTGGGAAAACGTGGCCGAGGAGATCGAGAGCTTGGGACGTTCGGAGCGAAACGCGGTCCGCTGCAGGATTGCGGTGATCGTTGAGCATTTGATGAAGCTTCAAGCATCGCCGGCCGAACAGCCCCAACGCGGCTGGATCGACACGATACTGCGTGAACGGGGGGCGATTGAGTTGGCGCTGGAGGACAGTCCCAGTCTGCGTGGCGAGGTGCCGGACATGCTGGCGTGGGCCATCCCGCGCATCCGGCGCCAAGTCACGCGGGCGCTCACTCTCTACGACGAGCAGCCGCTCGTCGATCTCGACCAGCTCACCTTCACCGAAGACCAGGTCCTCGGCGACTGGTTCCCGCCGCGCGCTTGACCCGTCCGGCGCCGCCCGCCACCTGTAGGGCACCATGTCAACCAGGGTCCTGATCGACCATCGTCTCGGGGGGGCGCCGCTCCGTCATCCGGAGAAGGCGCACCGGCCGGACAATCCGATCCAGCGCAAGCCGGCCTGGATACGCGTGAAGGCGCCGACTCATCCGGTTTATCACGAGACCCGCGCGCTGATGCGCGAGAACCGCCTCGTAACGGTCTGCGAAGAGGCCGCCTGCCCGAATATCGGCGAGTGCTGGAGCCAGCGGCACGCCACCATGATGATCATGGGCGACACCTGCACGCGGGCCTGCGGCTTCTGCAACGTTCGCACCGGCCTGCCCGGTGCACTGGAGGCGGATGAGCCGGCCCGTGTCGCCGATGCGGTCGCCAGGCTGGGGCTGCGGCATGTCGTGATCACCTCGGTCGATCGCGACGACCTGCCGGATGGCGGGGCAGCGCATTTCGCCGCGGTTGTCCGCGCGATCCGCGCCGCCGCTCCCGGCACCACGATCGAGGTGCTGACCCCGGACTTCCTGCGCAAGCCGGGGGCGGCCGAGACCGTTGCCGAGGCCCGGCCGGACGTGTTCAACCATAATCTGGAGACGGTGCCGCGCCTATATCCGAGTGTCCGGCCCGGCGCGCGCTACTACCAGTCTCTGCGCCTGCTCGACCGCATGAAGGCGCTGGATCCGACCATCTTCACCAAATCGGGGCTGATGGTGGGCCTCGGCGAGTCGCAGCCGGAAATCATGCAGGTGATGGACGACCTGAGGATCGCCGATGTCGATTTCCTCACCATCGGCCAGTATCTGCAGCCGACAGTGAAACATCTCGCGGTCGACCGGTTCGTCACGCCGGAGGAGTTCCAGGAATACGCCGCGCTCGCCCGGGCCAAGGGGTTCCTGCTGGTCTCGGCCACACCGTTGACCCGCAGCTCCTATCACGCCGATACCGATTTCGCCGCACTCCGGGATGCACGGCTGCGCCGCAACTCGCCGCCGGGAACGGCGTAACAGCCCCATGCCGACCCATGCCGAACGCCAGATCGTGCCATACCCGCCAGGCCAGCTCTTCGACTTGGTGGCCGATGTCGGGCGTTATCCCGAGTTCTTGCCCTGGTGCGTCGGTGCCCGCGTGCGCAGCCGGACGGAGACCGATGAGGTGGCGGACCTGACGATCGGGTTCGGGCCGTTTCGCGAAACTTTCACCAGCCGGGTGACGCTGGACCGGCCGCACCGGGTGCGGGTGCGCTACGAGAAGGGGCCGTTCCGCTACCTGAACAACCAGTGGGACTTTCTGGCGCATCCGCAGGGCACCGAAGTGGCGTTTTTCGTGGATTTCGAGTTCCGGAGCCGCATCCTGCAGGCGGCCATCGGCGTCGTGTTCAACGAGGCGGTGCGGCGCATGGTCAACGCTTTCCATCGCCGGGCGCGGCAGGTTTACGGGCCGCCGACGGCGCCGGTTACTGCCGGCGCGGTGCCGGCTGCTCCCGCGGAGGGCTGACATCCTTTGCCGGGACTGCTTTGCTGCGGGGCGAGCGACCCGCGAGAGGACCTCAATGACCTATGCTCCCGTCCGCCCGGATGCGCTGCTGCCGCCGGTGCGGGTGAACCTCTATTCCGACACCCAGACCAGGCCGTCCGCCGCCATGAAGGAGGCGATGATGGAAGCCGAGGTTGGGGACGAGCAGCACGGCGACGATCCGACGGTGCATGCGTTGTGCGAACGGATGGCCGTGCTGTTGGGCAAGGAGGCAGCGGTGTTCCTGCCATCCGGCACGATGTGCAACGAAGTCGCGATCCTGACGCATTGCCGTCCGGGCGACGAGGTGATTGCGCATGAGACCGCCCATATCATCGCCGCCGAGGGTGGCGCGCCGGCGGCGCTGACCGGGGTCTCCGTGCTCGGGCTGAAAGGCCCAGGCGGCCAGTTCGATGTCGAGACCCTGCGGGCGGCGTTCCGTGATCGCCGCCGCAACTCCCCGCCGCAAACGCTGCTGGAGGTCGAGCAAACCGCCAATCTGGGCGGCGGCACCGTCTGGCCGATGGATCGGCTGAACGCAGTGCTGGGGGCCGCGCACGGCCAGGGCATGGCGACGCATATGGATGGGGCGCGTCTGATGAACGCCGTAGTCGCCGCCGGTGTGCCGGGCCGCGAGATGACGGCCGGCTGCGATTCGGTGTGGCTTGACTTCACTAAGGGGCTGGGCGCTCCGCTCGGCGCGGTGCTGTGTGGGCCGGCGGAGTTCATCGACGAGGCATGGCGCTGGAAGCAGCGCCTGGGCGGGTCGCTGCGCCAGGCGGGGCTGTGCGCCGCGGGATGCTTGTATGCGCTGGACCACAATATCGACCGGCTGGCCGAGGACCACGCCAACGCCAGGGTGCTGGCACGCGGGCTGGCGCAAATCCCCGGCATAACCGTGGAGGAGCCGGCGACGAATCTGGTGTTCTTCGATACCGAGGGTACCGGCCTGACCGCCGAGGAGCTGGCGAAGCGGATCCGGCGAGAAGGCGTGCAGCTTTCCACAATGGGGCGCTACCGCGCGCGGGCCTGCACCCATCTCGACGTGGATCGCGCGGGGATCGAGATGGCGGTGCAGGTGATCCGCGCGGCGCTTACGGCGGAGCATTAACCGGGAGGTGACCTGCGTCGTGTAGCTGGGGGCGGTGATCAGTTGAAAGGCCCCCTCCATGCGTTTGCTCTTCCCCGCGGTCGCGCTTTTTATGCTCGTTCTGCAGGCCCCGGCTGGTGCCGGGTCTCACCTGACGCTGCACCAGCGCTTTGAGCAGGCCAACACGACCCATGATGGGCATCTCACGCTCGATCAGGCCAAGACCGGGATGAAATCCGTCGCCCGCCACTTCGATGCGATCGACAAGGACCACAAGGGCTACGTGACCGAGGCGGATATCCACACCTACTACAAGGAACGGCGCGCCGCGCACGCGCATCTGCATGCGGCGGAGCCGGACGCCCCGGCGAAGAGCTGAAACCGCGCCGGCAGCGCGTGGGCGTTGCCGGTTGTCCGTGCTGGAAGCCCTGCTCTACCGGTTTTGTTGTAGCTGCATTCCTTTGGCGACGGTATTCATGTCGTATGGCTCCTCGACCAGGGTTTCGGCATCCCACATACTGCGCTGCGCCGCGAAGAAGTCTCCGTCGTAAACGTGGATAGCGCCGCTGAGCTTCGCCAGCGGGTTGATAACGGAATGAATTATGTCGCGGCCGAGAATCGTGACATCGCCGGGACCGAGAGCCTGGCCGCCCGCGGCCTGGATCTGGAATTTGGCCGCGTTCGGGACACGGCGCCAGAACATGTTGTCTTCTCGACCGCCATACATGCCAATGACGGCCGACATGCGGTGGTCGTGCGGCAGTGTAATCTGGTTTGGTGCCCAGACCACGTTGAAGACCGTAAGGTCGGAAGCGTGGTGCAGAACCTCGACCCCACTCTTCTCCGGATTGCCGATCCGGCGAAGGAGAGATGCAGGATCGGAAACGGCGCGGGCAACGACCTCCTTCATGGCCATTCGGGACCGCTCACGGAGAGAGGCACGGAGGTCGGCGATGAACTGCTCGAGGTCGAACATCGTTGTTGCTCCCCTGGCGACCGAGGTGATAGCGCAGCATCGCACGGTTCTGGCCACGCAGCAATTTTCAAATGCGAGCGTTTCTGCGGCTTATCGGTCCGTGTGATCGGTTTGAGTTTTCGTCCAGGCGGCGAGCGCGTCGAGCACCTCGGCCAACACCTGTGCATCGGTTCGGCCGGATCGGACGGCGACGTGAAATGAGTGATCGGCGCCCTCGACCAGTATCAAGGTCGCCGGTTTGCCGAGTTTCCTGATAGTTGCAGTCAGTAGCGTCGTATCGGCCAGCGGATCGCGAGTTCCCTGCAAGAAAACCATCGGGATGCCGATGCGGGAGAGATGCAGTGCGCGGTCGGCCGACGGGTTGTTGGCGGGATGCAGGGGAAATCCGAGAAAGATGAGGCCTCGGACGCCCGGCAGCGGTGTTTCTGCCTGCGCCTGCGATGTCATGCGCCCGCCGAAGGATTTTCCGCCTGCGAAGAGCGGCAGCGATGGCGCGAGCCGGGCAGCGGTGGCGACGGCGGCGCGCACGGTCTCGTGCGCCCGTGCGGGTCGGTCCGGGCGCTTCGAACCGTGCTCCATGTAGGGGAACTGGTAGCGAAGCGTGGCGATCCGGCGTTGGCAGAGGCCGTCCGCGACGGTTGAGAGGAAGGCGTGCGTCATTCCGGCGCCTGCGCCGTGGGCCATGATGTAGCAGGCTGTGGCTTGCGGTGGTAGCTGCAGAAGAGCCGAGACGGTGTGGGTGTCGTTTATCGTGATCTGTTGTTGTTGTGCATTGGTCAAGTTGGAATTGGTCCGCTTAGCGGAAACCTGTTGCCGGTCGATGGGCGCGGAGGAAGGTGCGTATGTGACGTACTGCCAGAGGAATGCGGTCCTCGGGCTCCTTCCACGGATACAGGCTTACTTGCGCGTTCGGTGCCAGAAGCGCGCTCTCCATGGCCACGGCGTAAGGATGCGCCGGGACGTCGTCCGGTAGGATCAGGACGGGCGTCTCGCAGGAGCGCACGAAGTCGCGCGTCACGGTAAAGACGAAGTCGGGATTGGTGCCGTACATCGCTTTCAGAAAGCGATCGACCATCGCCATGGTGATCTCGGGCCGGCGGGCGCATAGCGGCGGCCCCCAGCCGGTGATGTTATTGTTGTAGAAAAGGTCGGGCATCTCCGGGCGAAAACCGCTGGGCTGCGCCAGCACGGCGGCGATGATGCGGCCGGGCGCCCGTCGGAACAGGTTCCAGATGAAAGGGCCGCCGATGCAGAAGCCCAACACCAGGAACTCCTGGATGCCAAGGTGATCCGTCAGGCCGAGCTGGTCGTCGCTGTACGCGTCCCAGGGGCGGTCGATCTCAAGCGGGCCGGAGGACTCGCCGCCATTGGCGTTGCGGAGGTCCATCGCGATGCAGCGATACTCGTCCGCGAAGGCCTCCATCGCGTTGAACGGGCCTTTTTCGGCAACGAAAGGGATGGTGGAGTTCAAACCTCCGCCGGGGATGAGTAAGAGAGGGAAGCCGGAGCCGGCCTCCTCATAATGGATGCGGACGTCGCCTTTTTCGTAGAATGGCATGGCGGGTTTTCCTTTGTGTGGTGTTGCGCCCCCTCACCCCGGCCCTCTCCGGCGAGGGGAGAGGGGGGGTCACCTCTCCCCCGTTATTCCAGGCGCAGCGTGCTTAGCGCGCGGTCCAGGGTTTCTACGATGCGGTCGCACTCGGCGCGGGTGATCACCAGCGGCGGCGATAAAACGATCGTGTTGCCGTACTGGCGCCCGCCGCCGCCGCGACCGACGATCACGCCATTCTCGCGGCAGAAATCGACGATCGCGGTCATCGCCTCCTGGCCGACCGGCTCCTTGGTCTGGCGGTCCTTCACCAGCTCCACGCCGACCAGCAGACCCTTGCCGCGAACATCGCCCACAAGGCTGTGCCGCATCAGGCCGCGCAGACCGTCCAGCAGGTAGGCCCCCGTCTCCCGCGCGCGATCGACGAGGCGTTCGGCTTCAAGTATCTCGATGTTGCGCAGTGCTACCGCCGAAGCCACCGGATGGCCGCCATAGGTGTTTACCTGGCCGACCTGCCGGTTCGCTGCCGGATCGCCATAGAAACTGTTGAAGACGTCGTTCTTCACCACTGTCGCCGCGATCGGCAGATAGGCGCTGGAAATACCCTTCGCGACCGCCACGATGTCCGGCGACACCCCATACTGTTGGTGCGCGAACATTGTGCCGGTGCGGCCGAAGCCGTTGATCACCTCATCCACGTGCAACAGAATCCCGTATTTGCGGCAGAGCTTCTCGACTTCGGGCAGGTATTCGTCGGGCGGTACCGCGACGCCGACGCCGCTCATGATCGGCTCGACCAGAACCTCGGCGACGCTGTCCGGCCCTTCGCCGAGGATTGTCGTTTCCATGTTCTTGACGCAGGCGAGGCCGCAGCTCGGGTAGCTCAGGCCGAAGGGGCAGCGGTAACAATAGGGCGGGGCGACGTGCACGAAATCGCCGGAGAACGGCTCGAACTTGGCTTTGCGGTCGCCCATGCCGCCGGCATCCAAGGTGGCAAGCGTCGTGCCGTGATAGGCGAAATAGCGGCTGATCGTCTTGAAGCGGAAGCCTTCCTTGGTTTCGTGCTTGGCGTGTTGGCGGGCGATCTTGAACCCGGCCTCGTTGGCCTCGGACCCCGAGTTGACGAAATAAACATGATAGCCGCCGCCCATCAGGCCGTTGATCTTCGCGGCGAGGTCGGCGGCCGGCTCGTTCATCGCCGTGTGCGGGAAGTAGGACAGTTCGCGCATCTGCTCGGCGGCGACATCGGCAAGTTCCGTTCGCCCGTAGCCGATATTGACGCACCAGAGCCCTGCCATGCCGTCGAGATAGGCGGTGCCGTCGGCGTCGTACACGGTAGAACCCTGTCCGGCTGTCACCACCATCTGCTTGGTTTCAAGCTGCTTGTGCTGGAGGAGCGGGTGCAGGACGTTCTGCAGGTCCTGCTGCACGACCCGCTCGCGCGCGGCCGGATCGATGTTGGCGATCGACATGTTCATCCCTTTCCGTATCAACCGGCGCGGTGCGCGGGCAGGCGGCGCATATAACCGATTGCGGGCGGGCGGCCTAGCTGTGGCGGCAGCCTCGCGCCAAGTCGTGCGTTGCAGCAGGGTATCAAGAGGAGCGCAAGAGCGATGCTTCGTCACGGGGCTGATGAACTGCCGGCGGTGACCGTCGATATCTACAACGCCGAGCTGCGTGATTCCGAAGGATTTCTTGGCGATCGGGCGAGCAAGCGGGCGTTCGAGGCGCTGGTCGAGGATTGGCGCGAACGCCTGCACCGGATCGGCCAGGATCCGCTAGGCGACACGCCGACCGCGGAGATGAACCGGTGGCTCGACGAGGCGCTGCTCAAGGGTGATCCCGAGGCGGCAGGACTCGTGCTTGGCGCGCTGGAGGAGTTCGCGCAGGAACTCGCCGGGGTGATACGGCGGTTTTTGCGGCTGGAGGAATGGCGCGATACCCAGGCGATCGTGGTGGGGGGCGGTCTGCGCGCGTCGCGGATCGGCGAGCTGGCGATCGGGCGGGCTTCGGTGCTTTTGAAAGCGGACGGGCGCGAGCTTGGGCTGCGGCCCATTCGGCACCACCCGGATGAAGCGGGCCTGATCGGTTGCGTGCAACTCGCGCCGGTCTCTGTTTTCGAGGGGTATGGCACGATCCTGGCGGTGGATATCGGCGGAAGTAAGATCCGCGCCGGGATCGTCGCGCTGGAGCTGAAGCAGGCGAATCTGTCCGCCGCACATGTCGTGGACTCGCAGGTCTGGCGGCATGCGGACGAGCGGCCGGGCCGGGACGAAGCCGTCGATCGGCTCGCAGCGATGCTGACGGACTTTGTTAGGCGCGCGCAGGATGAGGGACTCAGGCTTGCGCCGTTCATCGGTATTGCGTGTCCTGGATTGATCCGTGCCGATGGCCGCATCGAGCGTGGCGGTCAGAATTTGCCGGGCGATTGGGAGGGGGACGATTTCAACCTGCCCGAGCGCATCGGCCGGCTTATCCCCTCGATCGGCGGCGGGCAAACAATGGTGCTGATGCATAACGATGCGGTGGTGCAGGGGCTGAGCGAAGCGGCGTTCATGGGCGATATGGCACGCTGGGGCGTGTTGACGATCGGCACGGGTCTGGGCAATGCCCGGTTCTCCCGGAGAATGAAATGACGGACGAGTTGCGTCATCGGCTGCATGTGCCTCATCCGCACTTGCCGCATGGGCTGGTCAGTTTCCCGCGCCGATTGATGCCGTGGATCGAGCCTTGGTTCCTGGCCTATGCGTGCCTCGGCATCGTGCAGGGCGGGATGCTGCCGCTGCTGCTGCCCTTGTCGGCCGGCGGCTCGACGCATGCGGGGACGATTGTGGGGGTGATGAACCTCGCCGGGCTGACCGCGCCGGTGTGGGGCCATCTCGCGGACCGGCGGCGTTTGCACCGGCAGGTTCTGCTGGCGGGGATGCTGGCGTCGCTGGTGGCGTTGCTGCTGATGCCGGCGCATCTCGGCCTGCCGCTTAAGGCGGTGTTGGCGGCGATACTGGGTCTGGGTTTTGCGGCGGCGAACACGGTGGCGAACATGTTCATCGTGGAGGTGCGACCGGCGGAGGAATGGGACGCGCGCATCGGCGCGTTGCAGGCTCTGAGCGGATTGGGCCAGGTCACCGGGCTGCTGCTGGCGGGTTTCATCGGCGGGCGTTACGCGCTGGCTTTCGGGGTAGCGGCTGCGCTGGTGGCCGCGGCGGTGCCGACTGCCTGGCTGACGCTGCGCGGCATCCACGTGCCGGTGCCGCGCGCGGCGGCCACAGCGCATCCGCCGCTCGGCGGCGAGGGATGGGCCTGTGCGCCGCAGCGGCTGTTCCATTTGCCGAGCCGGCGCGGGCTCGGCCGGTTGCTGCGCGAGCTGGAGATGCCGTTTGCGCGACTGTTAGCGGTCTGGTTCGTTGCCTTTGTTGCGATCAGCGCGGTGCTGACGATGTTTCCGCTGGCGCTGATCCAGGCGTTCGGCGTATCCACCCGATTGCCGGCCACCATCTATGCATTCGCGGCGGCCGCCAGCCTGGGCTGCTACCCGCTGTCGGCTGGTCTTGCGAAGCGGCGCGGGGCGCGGTTGGTGTTACGTACCGGGTTCGCCGTGCGCGCGGCGGCCATCGCGGTCCTGGCGGCAGCGTTCGCGGCGAAGCTTGGCGTTCCGCTGGCTCTGGTCGGCTTTGTCGTTCTGGTGCTCGGCTGGCCGTTGCTTGGTGTCAGCGGCACGGCGCTGGCGGCGCAACTCGTGCCTGGCGAGAAGGGTGAGGCGCTGGGGTTGTTCAATGCTTCCTCCTCGCTCGCTGGGGCGGTCGGTGCGTTTCTCGGCGGGTGGGCGATGGAGACGGCGGGCTACGGCACGGTCTGCGCGGGGGCCGCGGTTGCCCTGACGATGGTGGTGTTGGTTTCAGGAAGAACAGCCCCGGCGGTGGTCGCTGCGGGGGAGTGATACCGGCGGTAACCTTCAGGCGCCGAACCGGGCGCGGTAGTCTTGCGGTGTGGCTGCCAGCACGCGCAGGAAGCTGCGGCGCATGGTTTCTTCCGAACCGAAGCCGCAACGCCGTGCGATCCGCTTGACCGGCAGGCGTGACTCCGACAGCAGCCGCCGCGCCGCTTCCACCCGCAACTGCTCAACGGCGTGGGCTGGCGTCACCCCGGTTGCCTCGGCATAGTGTCGGCTGAAACTGCGCTCGCTCATGCCGGCCTGACCGGCCAGGACGGGAAGCGGCATGTCGTCGGCGAGATGGGCGCTGATCCAGTCATGCAGCGCGCCGAATTTGTCCTCGGCCGCTTGCAGGGACAGAGTGGTGCTGAACTGCGCCTGCCCGCCCGGACGCTTGAGGAAGACCACCAGATAGCGAGCCACAGCCAGCGCCACCGTGCGGCCCAGGTCCTGTTCCACCAATGCCAGTGCCAGATCGATGCCGGCCGTGACCCCGGCGGAGGTCCAGACCGGACCGTCGCGCACGAAGATCGGATCGGGCTCGACACGCACGGCTGGGAAGCGTCGGGCAAGCTCGGCGCAACAGGACCAATGAGTTGCCGCTCGTCGCCCGTCCAGCACGCCTGAGGCAGCCAACAGGAACGCCCCGGTGCAGACGGAGGCGACGCGGCGCGCCCGGCTTGCTCGCTCCCGCACCCAATCGACCAGCACCGGGTCCGCGGCGGCCGCCTCTACTCCCGGGCCGCCGGCTACCATCAGCGTATCCACTTGCGTGTGGGTGGGCGGCAGCGTACCGGCGATTAGCGCCAGCCCGGCCGAGGCAGTCACGATTTGGCCGCCTTGCGCCACGACGCGGGGCGCGTAGGGCGGCGTTCCGCCTGCTTCAGCGACGAGATCGTTGGCGGTTGCAAACACCTGGAGCGGCCCGGTGACATCGAGCAACTGCACCGAAGGGAAGGCGAGCATGTCGATGACGCGGGCCGTGATTGGCGGAGATCGAGGGTATTTTGGCATTTCCGCCAGACCGTGACGTCATACGTTCGGCTTGTCCAGTCCTCACGGCCGATCCGGAGATTCCGATGATCCCGCATGACATCCACCTGCAAATCGGCTCCCTGTTGTTCGAGGGAGTGGATCAGATCGATCTGACAGGACCGTTCGAGGTGCTGTCGCGCATCCCGAACGCGACCTATCGCATCTATGGCAAGACTACGGACCCTGTTCGCGACCTGAAGGGGTTGCGGCTGATACCGGATGCGGCGCTGGCCGATGCCCCTCAGCTCGATGTGCTTCATGTGCCGGGCGGCTTCGGGCAGGAAGCGCTGATGGAGGACGCCGAGGTGCTCGGCTGGATCCGCCGGCAGGCGGCCGGCGCACGTGGCGTCTTTTCCGTGTGCACGGGCGCCCTGCTGTGTGGCGCGGCCGGGTTGCTCAAGGGACGCCGGGCGACGACCCACTGGGCTTCGTTTCACCTGTTGCCGTTCTTCGGTGCGACGCCTGTCAACGAGCGGGTTGTTGTGGACGGCACCTGGGTCTTTGCCGCCGGGGTCACGGCCGGCATCGACGGCGCCTTGCGTCACGCGGCCGAGCTGCGCGGCGAGGACGCGGCACGGGCGATTCAACTTCATATGGTGTATGCGCCGGAGCCGCCTTTCGACAGCGGCACGCCGGAGACCGCCCCGCCGGCAATCCTGGCGCGGGCGCGGCAAGCCACGGCAGGCATTACGGCACAACGGGAGCAGACGGCACGGCGTGTGGCCGCGAGGCTCGGTGTTTCCGTGCCCGCGGCCACCAGTGATCTGGCGGGAAACGAGGGATGATTGGCATTCGCGCAGAAGCCTTCGTCCCCATTTGGATTTTCGCGAGGCGTTGGCGGTTCGCGCTGCGCCTATCGGGACAAACGGGAGAGAATGGTTATGACCGAAACGACCAGCACGTTGAGCTTCACGAAGAAGCCTGCGCCTGACTGGCTCTTGGCTTTCTGGAAGGAGATCGACGACAAGACCTTCGGGAAGGGATTCGACTGTTTTGTCGAGGACGCCACGTGTCGCCTTGGCGTTGCCGAGTGGAATGGACGAGAGACAATTCGCGAGAGTTTGCGCGCATTCATCGACACGGGGTTTACCGCGCACCACGATGTAACCGAATACTGGGATGGCGGATCGCTCAAGATCTTTCGCGGCATTGTCACGATGACACCGGATGACCGCGGCAAGAAGGCTGTAAAGCCGGTGATGACGCATTTCTTCTACATGGACGCGGCGGACCCCTCGAAGGTTCGTAGCTGGGTCGGATCAGTGGGCCCCGTCGCGTTCTGAGCCGACTTGCGTCAGATAAAGCGAGCGAGGAACGCGCGCGTGCGGGGATGTTGTGGGCGCGTCAGCACCTCGCCCGGCACACCCTGCTCGATCACCAGCCCGCCATCCATGAACACCACGCGGTCCGCCGCCTCCCGGGCGAAACTGATTTCGTGTGTGACGACGATCATCGTCAGCCCCCGTCCGGCTAGATCGCGCATCGTCGCCAGGACTTCGCCCACCAATTCCGGATCGAGCGCGGAAGTCGGCTCATCGAACAACAGCAGGCGCGGCCCGATAGCGAGCGCTCGTGCAATCGCCACGCGTTGCTGCTCGCCGCCGGAGAGCTGCCGCGGATAGGCGTTGGCTTTGCCGGTCAGGCCGACCCGCTCCAGCAGGGCGAGCGCCTCGGCAACCGCCGCGCCGCGGCCACGCCCATGTACGCCGACCGGCGCTTCGATGATGTTCTGGAGCGCGGTCAGATGCGGGTAGAGATTGAACTGCTGAAATACCATGCCGATCTGCCGGCGCTGCCGTGCACTCGCTCGCGGACCGAGCTTGATCAACCGTTCACCGCGTAACTGATAGCCGATCTGTTCATCGTCGATCTCGATGAAGCCAGATTGCATCGTCTCCAGGTGATTGATGCAGCGCAGAAAGGTGGATTTCCCCGATCCCGATGGGCCGAGAATGACAACGACCTCGCCGGGCCATACATCGAGGTCGATGCCGCGCAGAACCTCGTTGCTGCCGAAACTCTTGTGCACCTGGCGCGCGCGAATGAGCGGCGGGCCGAGCTTCGTGACCGTTGCGTCCATCTCAGCGCCCCGCTGCGGCAGTCATCCCGGCGCCATCGTAGCCACGCCCGTAATGACGCTCGATCGCCGACTGCACCACGTTCAGGATCGAGGTGATCAGCAGGTACCAGATCACCGCGACCATCAGCAGCGGAATCACCTGATAGGTACGGTTGTAAACGGTTTGGACCGAATAGAGCAGGTCGGCCATCGCGATGACGCTGACCAGCGATGTCGCCTTGATCATGCTGATGAGCTGGTTGCCGGTCGGCGGCACGATCGCGCGCATAGCTTGCGGCAGGATGATGCGGCGAAGCGCACGGGCGCGCGTCATGCCGAAGGCCTCGGCCGTTTCCGACTGGCCGCGCGGCACGGACAGCAGGCCGCCGCGGATGATCTCGGCCATGTAGGCGGCTTCGTTCAGCCCCAGCCCGGCAATGGCCGCGGTGATCGGCGTGATCAGGTCGTTGGTCTTCCAGGCGGCAAGCTGCGGACCGAACGGGATGCCGATCGCGACCACCGGAAACAGGGTGGAGAGATTGTACCAGAACAGGAGCTGCACGAGCAGCGGCGTGCCGCGAAAGAACCAGATGTAAAGACCGGCAACGGTGCGCGGCAGCCGGCTGCTGGAGAGCCGCGCAATCGCCAGCAGCAGGCCGAGCATGGTCCCGATCGCCATGGCAACGGCGGTCAGCCCCAGCGTGACGGAGAGCCCGCGCAGGATTGCTCCCGCGGTGAACCACCGAAGCACGATGCTCCATTCGAAATTCGGGTTGGTGGCGACCACCGCGCCGAACCACGCCGCGATCAGCAGCGCGGCCGCCCAAAGCAGCCAGCGCCGGTAAGCGCCGGGCTCATGCGCGTGCGCGACGTCGCGGAACCTGAGCTCGGCATCCTCCCCGGCAATGGTCCGATCGGTCATCGCGGTTTAGTCGTGGCAAGGTCGATCCCTGGCGCATCGATCCTGTTCGCGCCCAGGTCCCATTTCTTCATGATCGCCGCGTACGTTCCGTTCTGAAACAATTTCTGGTAGGCGGCAAGGATCACCGGCGCCAATGGCGATCCCTTTGTTACGACCGTGCCCTGGTAGAGGTTGCCGAAGCCGTTCGGCTGGCCGACGCCCGCCAGTTCCATTTGTCCGTTCGATTGTCGGACGAACCACGTCAGCGGCGCTTGGGAAGAAAAGAATCCATCCGAACGGCCGGAGCGCACGGCGAGCATGGCGGTCGGCTGATCGCCGAAGGACTGGACCTGCACCGCCGGCTTACCGGCCGCTGTACAGGCGGTGGACTGGTGCCGGATCACTTGCTCGGCCGAGCCGCCGGCCTGAACGGCGACGCGCTTGCCGCACGTATCGGCCAGGCTGTGGATGCCTGCCGGGTTGCCCTTCGGAACGGCGAACACAACGTATTCCTGCACCCAGTCGATGAAGTTATTGGCGGTCTCGCGATCGGGAAAATCGCCGTCCGGCCCGATGTCCAACTGGTACCGCCCGGACTTGATGCCGCTCAGAACGCCGGCAAGTCCGCTGACCGTCTGGTGGCGTATACGCAGGCCAAGCGTCTCGCCGAGCGCCTTGCCAAGATCGGCGCTCGCACCCGTCAGCTCTTGGTTGTCGCCGATGATGTCGTAGGGCGGGAACGCGCCGCTGTTGACGGCGACGAGTTCGCCGGCATCGAGGATGTCCTTGGGTAATCTGGCCCGTAAAGCCGGATCGACGGCCTGGGTGGGGATGGCTACGGCTTGCTGGGCTCGCGCGCCGGCAGGCAGCGCGATGGCGACGAGCAACAACAATCGGAGGAGAGTCTTCAACGTCATCGACGTGTGTCCTTGTGAGTAGTTCGGTCTATCTGGCCGCGGCCTGTATGTCCCGGTACGCATCGAGGATGCCGCGGACGCGAGCAGCGAGGCTTTCGCGGCCGAACGGTTTCTCGATCAACTCGACATCGGGGTCCAGACGTCCCTGGTGGATGATGGCATTCTGGGAATAGCCCGTCATGAACAGCACCTTCAAACCTTTGCGCATCGTTGCCGCGCGCTGTGCGAGCTCCCGGCCGTCCAATCCGGGCATCACTACGTCCGTCAGCAGCAGGTCGATGGGCAGGCTGGGCTGCGCCAGGGCGTCCAGTGCCGATCTGGCGTCCGCCACGTCGATCACGCGATAGTTAAGTACGCGCAATATGTCCGCTACATACAGACGAACCTCGGCGTCGTCCTCCACCACCAGGATGGTTTCCCCGTGTCCACCGGCATCGCGCATCGCCGGTTGGTCGAGATCCGGCACATTTCGTGCGTCGCAGACCGCGAGCCTGGGCAGAAAGATGCGCACGGTCGTGCCGAGGCCGATTGTGCTCGCGATCTCGACATGCCCCTTCGATTGCTTTGCGAACCCATAGACCATGCTCAACCCGAGGCCGGTGCCCTTGCCCATGTCTTTCGTAGTGAAGAACGGCTCGAACGCCCGGGCCGCAGTTTCCGGCGACATGCCGATACCACTGTCGCTGACCGCCAGCACCGTGTAGCCGCCCGCGGCGATGCCGCGCACCCGCGCAGCGGCGTCGTTCGAACTCGATTGGGCTCGTTGCGATCCGCAACCGGCCTCCCTCGGGCATCGCATCGCGCGCATTGATCACCAGGTTAAGCATGGCATTCTCGAGCTGATTGGAGTTGCAGAAACAGGGTGGCAGGTTTTCGTTGAACGAAAACTCGTATTGAATTGTTTCCCCTTGGGTTCGGCGGATGAGGTCCGCCATGCCCCGGACCAGCTCATTCAGATCGAGTGGCCGCGGGCGCAGCGGTTGCTTTTGTGCGTAGGCCATCAGCCGCTGGGTCAGGGTCGCGGCGCGCATCGCGCCGGTTGTCGCCGCGCTGACGGCCCGGCGTACTCTGTCGGTCGCATTGCCGAGTGCGTGGTCCAGGATCTCCAGGTTGCCGATGATGATCGTCAGCAGGTTGTTGAAGTCATGGGCGATACCACCGGTGAGCTGGCCCACCGATTTCATTTTCTGCAACTGGCGCAGTTGCTCTTCGGTTCGGCGATGGACATCCGCGGCCTCCCGGTCGACGGTTACATTGCGGCCGATCACGTAGATCAGCCCCTGTTCGGCGGTCATGGTCCAATAGAGCCAGCGATAGGATCCGTCCTTGTGCCGGAAACGGTTCTCCATCCGCACGGTGGGAACGCCCTCGGCCAGCCGCCGCCGCCCTTCCGTGCCTATCGCGTAATCGTCGGGGTGACGCAGGTCATTGACATGGATCGTCTTGATCTCGGCCTCGGTCCAACCGAGCGTGCGCATCCAGGCGGGGTTGACGCTGATGAAGTAGCCCTCGAAATTACCGACGCCGAGCAAATCCTCCGAGACCTGCCAGATGCGGTCGCGCTCGCGCGTGCGCTCCGCCAACAGCCGGGCGAAGCGTTGGCGCTCGCCGGTTGCCAACATCAGGAGCGCGCCCAACAGGGCGGTGCTGAGCACGCCAATGACCAGCACGACCCAGCTTTGCCATCCCCGGTGATGCCCGAAATAGAGCGCGGTCGGCGCGATGCGGATTAGGGTACTGTCGTCCGCCGAAGCCGACCTCCTGTATCAAGGTGGGACCGGGGTTATCAGCCGGGATCGTGTCGAACAGTGGCCGCCCGACCTCCTGGTCGATGAGCTGAACCCCCAATTGCTGCTGCGCGGGCGCGAGCAGGGCGTTCATCAGTGTCGTGATGCGCAACGCTATGAACACGATACCCGGCCCGTCGGGGCCTTTGCGGACCGCCGTCGTCAACAGTAAGCCGCTCTGCTCGCCTTGCAGTTGAAGCAGGTGCGTGGGTGCGCTGGCGGTGATTTCGCCAGTGGCAATCGCACCCAGAACTGCGGCCCGCCGCACCGGTTCCGAAGTTAGATCGAACCCGAGCGCCCCCCGGTTGCTCTCCAGCGGCTCGACATAGGCGATCGGGAAGGCCTCGGCGCGGGGGGCGGCGGGTTGCATCCCGCCGGTCTGGGTCTGCTCTCGAACGGTGAAGCCGGGAGCATCATGCTGTTGCGCCGCTTCGAAGGTTGCGCGATCCGCGGCCGGCACACGCGGTGCCCAGCCGATCGCCTGGATCGGCGGGAAATGGGTCAGCACGATGCGCGCACGAGTGGCGAAATCCTCTCGCGACAGGAGCGCCGGTCCGCTGAACGATGTGCGGAGCTGTTCGAGGAACATTTCCTGGGCGGCGAGTTGCGCCCGGAGTTGGTCGGTGATCTGCTGCGAGAGCAGACGAAACTCTATGAGGGATTGCTGGCTCTGCCAGTTGCCGATCCTGACGAAGACGGCGACGAAGAAGGCGAAAAAAACCAACATCGGGAGCGCGAGCGGGCCGGCCCGTCCGGCCCAGAGGGCGCGCGGCTCGCCCACGCCCAACATCGCTATCGGGAGGAACAGCAGCACGCCGAGCGTGTCGCCCATCCACCAAATGAACCAGCTCGCGGCGATGTCCGACATGTCGATGGCGTGGAGCAGGGCCATGCCGCTGAGCGACAGCGTTGCACTGATCAAACAAACGAATGGCGCGCCGAGGAAGAACCGCGCGACATCCGGACCGTTGTCCAGGGCGGCGGGATAGCCGATCAGGCGACGGAACGCCCAACCCCCGCAGGCGGCCTGCAGCGTGGATGCCGCGGCGATGATCAGCGCCACGCCGATCTCGAGCCCGCTCAATCCATGCTCGGCCGCGCCGTTCCACAGGTTGAGCGTGAAGGAGCCGATGAAGGTCCAGGGCAGTGTGGAGCTGCCACTGATGAACATCGCCGCGACGGCAATGCCTGCCGGAGGAAAGATCGCGGTTGCGTAGCCCGGTGGAACTGCCAGCAGAAGACCGAGCCGGCCGGTGATCACGTAGAGACACGCCAGCGCGATGCAGGCCGGAAGGCGGCCGATTGGATTCCGCGGGTGCGGTGTGCTGGCAGAGCGGGACATTCACTGGCCCCTTGGTCAGTCCCGACCGGATATTATACCAACGGGCCTGGCGCATCACGGGAGAAGAAACCCCTCTCCGCTCGCGGGAGAGGGCCGGGGAGAGGGGGCGCAACACCACGCAGAAAGACGTTTCAGGCGGGCATGACCGCGCCGCTCATCGCGGCCTCCAGTTGGTCCACCAGTTGGTCGGGGCGGGCTGGCTTACGTATCAGGCGGACCAGACCGCTGGCGCCGGATAGCGCGTCCGGGTCCGAGTAGCCGGAAATAAACACCACCGGCAGGTCCGGTTGCAGCAGCTTCGCGCGGCGGGCAAGTTCCGGCCCCGTCATTCCCGGCATGACGACGTCTGTCAGCAGCACGTCCACCTGCCCGCCGCTTTCGAGCTCATCGAGCGCCTCGGCGCCGCCGCTTGCCTCGAGCACCCGGTAGCCGAGAGCGGCAAGCAGAGAGGCGGTGGTTGTGCGCACCGCATGGTCATCGTCCACGAGGAGTATCAACGCGTTGGTGTGACGCAGGCCGACACGTGCGGGCGCGGGGGGCCGATGCGGCGCTGCGGCCTGGTTGGCGCGCGGCAAATAAACGTAAACTACGGTGCCGTCGCGCAACCGGCTCTCGATGCGGGCGCCGCCGCCGAGCTGCCGGGCGATTCCATCGACCTGGCTGAGACCCAGCCCGGAGCCTCGCCCGACTTCCTTAGTGGTGAAGAACGGTTCGAAAGCTCGCACCAGCACGCCCTCGCTCATGCCGACCCCGGTATCGGAAACGATCAGGGTTACGTATGTGCCGGGGGCCATATCGGCGATGCGCGCGCCCGGCGCGACATCGAGAAGGCGGGTTTCCAGGGTCAACATCCCGCCCTCCGGCATGGCGTCGCGCGCATTGATGGCGAGGTTCAGGATAACGAGCTCGATCTGAGCCGGATCGATCATGGCCGGATCGAGTTCGGGCTGCAGCCTGAGCTGCAACCTGATCCGGCTGCCGACTGCGCTCTGCACGAGGTCGCGCAGACCGCTGACCAGCAGGTTGAGATCGGTCGGGCGCGGCATCAGTGGCTGGCGTCGAGCGAAAGCGAGCAACTGGTCGGTGAGCGTCGCGCCACGCTCGACCGCCGAACGCATGGTCGCCAATCGTCCGAGCGTCTTTTCGTCGGGAGGCAGGGTACGCTCGAGCAGGTCGATGTTGCCCAGCACGATCGAAAGCATGTTGTTGAAGTCATGCGCCACACCGCCGGTGATCTGGCCGATCGCCTCGGCGCGCTGTGCGTTGCGCAACGCCTCTTCCACACGCGCGCGCTCTTCCATTTCCTGGGCGATCGCCGCGTTGGCCGTCTCGGCAGCTTCCTTGGCCTGATGAAGATGCTGAAGCAGCAGATCCTTCTCGCGCGACCGGCCGGCCAACATCAGCAGCAGGGCCAGAAACAGTCCGCCGATCACCACCGAGCTGGCGGCCAGCACCAGAGCTTCGTGCCGCCAGAGGCTGAGAGCGGCCGCCTCGCTGACCGAGACGCTGATCGCCAGGGGGAATGCCTTGAGGGCGCGAATGGCCACCAGGCGGCGGTCGCCGTCGATCGGGCTATCCATGACGAGCGTGCCTGCCATGCTTTTGGCGAGCACCTCTTTGAAGGGCGGCAGGTCGGCGTAGCTTTCGCCGATGATCGTATCGTTATGCGGAAAGCGCGCGAGCACGGTGCCATCGCGCCGATGCAACACGATGGCACCCTTCTCGGTCAGCTCCACGGAGCGGAAGAAGTCCTCGAAATAGTGGAGGTTGAGAAACGCCACCGCGGCGGGCCGGTCAGTCGTGCCGTAGCGAGGCAACGGTCGCAACATCAGCGCGGTCCAGGCGCCGTCGAGGCCACGGAACGGGGTTGTTATCCGCAGACCGGAATCGGGGTGGTCGGCCGCCGAGTTGATTGCGGCGATAATGTCTGCCGGCAAGGCGAGCTGCATGAGCCGGGGGTCGGAGGCGAGCACAATACGCCCGCTCTGATCGGCGACGGCGATGCCGGAGGCCTGCCGCACCATGGCGATACGGCGTTCCAGGGTGGCGTTGTAAGCCGCGGCGCCGGCCGGGCCGGGCAGTCGCCCCGTCCGAGCGTCCTCTGCCACGCCGTGCAGGACCAGATCGACAGTCTCGACGGCGCGGCCGGTCTGCTCGGCGAAGACCATATCGAGGCGGGTCAGCTCTTCCTCGGTATCGGCGCGCATTCCCGTCCGGGCGAGCCAGAGCTGATGTGCAACCAGCGCCGAAATGCCGACAAGCAGAAGGATTGCGAAGATCTGCAATTGCCGGCTCAGACCAGCGGGAATAAGCGGGCGCATCAGATCGGCGAGCCGGAAGCGCAACGGCATTTTCCCTCCCGAACGGGACCTCGGCGATCAGGCGCGTCAGCTAATGCGTGAGGCAGCAAGACGGCCACACGCTACAATTGTATTCCTGCCGAGATGTGAGTTCAGCATCATCGAAACGTTAATCATGCCGGGATACGGAGCTCGGGAAGGTCCTCTTCCCGGAATTCGCCGGCGGCTCGCTCGCGCTCTTGTGCGCGTTGCTGCTCGGCTCGGCGCAACTCCACCCGCCGGATCTTGCCGGAGATGGTTTTCGGCAGTTCGGCAAACTCGAGCCGGCGAATGCGCTTGTAGGGTGCTGACCGCTCGCGGACATGCTGGAAGATTGCCCGGGCCGTGTCCCGATCGGCGGACCATCCCGCGGCCAGCATGACATAGGCCTTGGGTACGGCCGTTCGCACTGGGTCGGGCGCGGGCACCACAGCGGCCTCGGCGACCGCAGGGTGTTCGATCAGCAGGCTTTCGAGCTCGAACGGGCTGATCCGGTAATCCGAGGCTTTGAAGATGTCGTCGGCCCGGCCGACATAGGTGAAATAGCCGTCGGCATCGCGCGAGGCGACGTCACCGGTACGATAGACCGGGCGCGGCATGGGCGGGATCGTCCCGTCGTCGTGCTGGTAGCCGACCATCAGGCCGGTGGGCTTCGGGTCGAGCGCGATGCACACCTCGCCTTCCTCCGCCACCTGCCCCTCCGGATCGAGCAGGCGAATGTCGTAGCCCGGCATCGCCTTGCCCATCGAGCCGGGTTTCACCGGCAGGCCGGGCGGATTGCCGATCTGCGTGGTGGTCTCGGTCTGGCCGTAGAAGTCGCGCACCGTCAGGCCCCAGGCGGCGCGCACCTGTTCGATGATCTCGGGGTTGCACGGCTCGCCGGCCGAGCACGCTTCTCGCAGGCTGACGCGGAACGATGCCAGGTTTTCCTGCACGAACATGCGCCACACGGTCGGCGGTGCGCAGAGGGTCGTCACCCCGTTTATCGCGATAGCATCCAACATGCCGCGTGCGTTGAAGCGCGGCTGGTTGGCGATGAACACGGTTGCGCCCGCGTTCCACGGAGCGAAGACGCAGGAATAAGCGTGTTTCGCCCAGCCGGGCGAGGAGATGTTGAGATGCAGGTCGCCCGGCCGAAGCCCGAGGACATACATCGTCGTCAGGTGGCCGACCGGATAGCTCTGCTGGCTGTGCAGGACGAGCTTGGGCTTTGCCGTGGTGCCGGAGGTGAAGTAGAGCAGCAAGGGGTCGGTGGCATGCGTCTGGCCGTCGGCGGTGAAATCCAGGGCTGATTTCATACAGCCGGTCATAAGCGTGCCATCCGGCCGGTGCGTCGCCGGTACAGATCAGGGTGAGCCCCTCGGCGATGCCGGCGAATTTTGCTGCCTCCTGCGGGCCGGCAACGACGTGGCGGACGCGGCCGCGTTCGAACCGGTCGAGCAGATCGGCTTGGGTCAGCAGGGTGGTGGCCGGGATCACCACGGCACCCAGCTTTATCGCCGCCAACATGGTCTCCCACAGCGGGACGACATTACCGAGCATCAGCAGGATGCGGTCGCCGCGCTTCACGCCGAGCGCGCGCAGGCTGTTGGCGACGCGGTTGGAGCGTTCCGACAATTCAGCGAAGGTGACTTCGGCGGCGCCGTCACCGACGATCTTCAGCGCGGTTCGCTGCGCCGCTTCGCCGCGGGCGAGTTCGGCATCGAACCAGTCGAGCGCCCAGTTGAAGCGGTCGAGCGCGGGCCAGCGGAACGCCCGGCAGGCTGCCTCGTGATCGGTGCGATGGGTCAACAGACCGTCGCGCGCCGCCTTGAACGCCGCCGCGGACATCTCCCTCTCCCCGTCGTTTCAGCTGATCTTGCCGCGGTCCTGCCCCGCCAGCCAGCGGAAAATTACTGAGAAGTCGCGCCCGCCTTCACCAGCGGCGACCAGCTGCTCGTAAAGAGTGGTCGCATGTGCTGCGAGCGGGGTGGGCGTGCCGGTCGCCTCGGCGGCGGACTGCGCCAGTTTGACGTCCTTGAGCATCAGCGCGGCCATGAAGCCGGGCGCGTAATCCTTGTTGGAGGGCGCGGCGGGGACGGGACCCGGCGCCGGGCAGTAGCTGGAGAGTGCCCAGGACTGGCCGGACGATGTGGCGGCGATCCGGTGCAGCCGGTCCCATTCGAGGCCGAGATTCCGCGCCAGCAGAAAGCCTTCACACACGCCGATCATGTTGATCGCCAACATCATGTTGTTGCAGATTTTCGCGGCTTGGCCGGCGCCGGGGCCGCCGGCGTGGACGATGGTGCCGCCCATCGCTTTCAGCACCGGCTCGGCGCGGGCGAAGCCCGCTTCCGATCCGCCCACCATGAAGGTCAGGGTGCCGGCGGCCGCTCCACCGGTACCGCCAGACACCGGGGCATCCAGCATGTCCAGGCCGGCCGCCTCGGCGGCTTGGGAGACTGTGCGGGCGCTTTCGACATCGATCGTGGAGCAGTCGATCAGTAGCGGCTTTGTTCCGGCGGCGGTGATCACTTCGATCAGGCCGCCCTGATGCAGCCAAACCTCGCGGACATGCTCGCCGGCGGGGAGCATGGTGATGACGACGGCAGCGCCGCGTGTGGCCTCGGCGGTGCTGGAGGCGGCATTCCCGCCAAGAGTGGCCAGCGCCTGCGCGGCGGGGGTATTGATATCGAAGCCAACGACGTCGTGCCCGGCTTTCACCAGGTTCGCCGCCATCGGCGCGCCCATGTTGCCCAGGCCGATGAAGCCGATCTTTGCCATGGCTACAGAATCTCGAACACGTCGTACACGGGGCCTTCCGGCAGTCGATTACCGGTGCCCACCGCGATCACGCGGTTGAGCCAGTCATACCGGGCGGCCGCGGTTTCGAAGGCGACGGCGATGCGGAAGTAATAGGTTTCGGGGTTGACCGGCTCGCCGCGGTCGATCCGCTCCATCACGGCCGCCGGGCCGTGCCGCATGCCGCGATGGGTCATGCCGATCGCCGCGCCGTCCTCGGTTTGCAGGACCAGACGCACATCCAGCGTGGTCGCGCCGTCGGGGCGCACGACAATCCAGTCCGCGCCGCCTGGCAGCACCACCCCGCGCAGACGTTCGCCTTCGAACGTGCCGCCGGCGACCAGGCCGACGCGGCGGTTGCCGACGGGCGTTGCGCCGATCGCCTGCATCCCCGAAACGGTCCCCCGCAGAGTAAACAAATGCGCGGTGCGGATCTCGGGCATGGCGTCCTCCCCTGTATCGGAGCGATCAGACCTGATCGGCCTGTTGGCGGCAAGCGGACCGGAGCGTACGATCGCGTACTGCCCAGAAGGAGGAACGTCCGTGCCGAGCACATTCCCGCTGTCCGAAAGCGATCCCGCAAGTCTCGGCCTCGCGACCCGTCCGCTGGAGGCGCTGGACGCGCTGATCCGGGCGCATATCGAGGAGGGCCGCTATCCCGGCGCGCAGATCGCCGTCGCTCGGCACGGCAAGCTCGCTCTGTTCCGTACCTATGGCGACGCGCGCACCGAGCCCGCCCGTGCGACGGCCACCAACGACACGCTGTTCCTGCTGTTCTCGCAGACCAAAGTGCTGACGAGCGCCGCGGTCTGGGCGCTGGTGGAGGACGGCAAAGTCTCGTTCATGGACCGCGTGGCCGACCACCTGCCGGAGTTCGCGGCGCGAGGGAAGGCGGAGATCACGCTGCACCAGGTGATGACGCATCAGGGGGGATTCCCGAATGCCGAAATCACGCGCGCAACCTGGACCGATCATGCGCGGATGCGGGCCGAGGTGTGCGACTTCTCGCTGGAATGGACGCCGGGAAGCCGGCTGCAATATCACGGCCGCGCGGCACATCTGGTCCAGGCGATGGTAATCGAGGCGGTGACCGGACAGGATTATCGCGACGTGATCCGCGAGCGCGTCATCGAACCGCTCGGTCTGGGCAGCGAAATCTTCGTCGGCGTCCCCGCCGCCCAGCAGCATCGCTGTGCCGATACGCATGCGCCGGAGCCGCGCGACAATTCAGCAGAATTCCGTGCCGCCGGCATGCCGAGCGGCGGCGGGTTCGCCACGGCGCGGGCGATGGCGGCGTTCTACCAGATGCTGCTGCAGGGCGGGCGGTTGGGCGGCGTGCGGCTGTTCTCGCCGCGGCTGATCGCTTACGCCTCGCGCAACCACACGGGTGAGACTCCGGACGCGCAAATGAACGGCATCCCGATGCATCGCGGGCTGGGTCCGCATGTGCGCGGCGAGAGCGAGCGCATCCGCGGTCTCGGCACGATCGGCGCGCCGGCGACGTTTGGGCATGGCGGCGTGGGCTCGAGCTATTCCTGGGCGGACCCAACCAGCGGCGTGTCGTTCACCTATCTGACGAACTACGTGCAGCCGGATCCGTGGCATTCCGCGCGGCTGGACCGGGTCAGCAACCTGGTGCATGCCGCGATCGATTGAGGGGATTACGCGCTGCCGATGATTTCCTTCTCCTCGACGATGAAGCTTTTGATGCGCCCGATGATCAACGCGCCGTCGGCGTAGAGGCGCTGCGCTTCTGGCGTGGCGGCGGAGCGGCGCATCGCTGCCTCGTCGTCGTACCAAAGCTCGGCGATGCCATCGACTTCGACGTCCGTCTCCGGGATATCGGCACGCGTTCTTCTGCCCCGGATATGCGACTGCACGTAGCGGCGGATGCCCGGGACGGCGCGCGCGAGCGGCCCGTGGATTTCCAGCCAATGCTTCACGAAGGCTTCGTGTGTGAGACCCTCCTTGCGGGTCAGCAGCGAAAGGACCTTGATCATAAGAGGCGGCTCCCGAGAGAACGCTGCGTCATACTGGATTTCTCCGGGCCGGGCGATGCATATGGCGCCGCATGGCCCAACCGATCCGGTTCCATATTCAGTCCGATCTGCCGGTCGGTGATCTCGGCCTGTTGTGGCGCGATCTCGAAACACGATCCGAGATCACGTTTTTCCTGAGCTGGGACTGGATGAGCGCCTGGGTCGCCGAGCTAGGCACCTGCCCGCCGGTGCTGGTCGGGGAGGCCAGTGGTGCGTTGATCCTGCTGGGCTTGCTGGTCCCGCGCCGCCGGCGCGAAGCCGGCATCATCCAGGTGGACGGGCTTCACCTGCATACCACCGGCAAAAACGGCCAGGATGTTATCGCGATCGAGTACAACAATTTCCTGGTCGATCGTGCATGGGTCGGGAAGGCCGAACGGGAGGCGGTCCGCTACTTGCTCGGTCCGGCTCGGGTCGGCGGACAGCGGCGCCATGAACTGCATATCGTGTCGATGCTGGAGCAGGATCGCGCGGCGATGACGCCGCCGGAAATGCTCGTGCAGATCCCGTCTCGCAAACCGTCCTGGCGTGTCGATCTCGACGCGGTGCGTGCGTCCGGCCGATCGTATCTGGACACGGTGAGCGCCAACACACGCCAGCAGATTCGCCGCTCCATGCGTCTGTACGAGACTGCGGGGGCGCTGAACGCCGAACGTGCCACGGATGCGCCGACCGCACTGGCGTGGTTCGACGGGTTGAAAGAGTTGCATCAGCGACAATGGGAGGCGCGCGGGAGCCCCGGCGGCTTTTCCTTCCCTTTTTTCGAGCGGTTCCAGCGGCGTCTGGTCGGCGAATGCGCCCCGCGAGGCACGGTCGAGCTGATGCGGGTATGCCGCGGGGAGGAGCCGATCGGCTATTTGTATAATCTCGTTCTGCGTGGGCATGTGCTGGCGTTCGTGAGCGGGTTCCTCTATGAGCAGGACAACCGATTGAAGCCGGGCCTGGTTTCGCATGCACTTTGTATCGAGCGGCATCTGCGCGAGGGTGCGTCTGTGTACGATTTCATGGCCGGCGAGACTCGTTACAAGAGCAATCTTGGACAACCGGGACCGGAGTTCATTTACCTGCTGTTGCAGCGACCAACGGTTATGACGAGATTCGAGCATCTCCTGCGTGCGGGCGTGGACCGGCTGCGCACGCTTCGTCGCTGAGCCCCGCTACAGACCAAACAGCAGCCGCGCGTTACCGCCGGCGATCATTGCAGCCCCGGCCGGATCGAGCGGCGTCGCCGCGAGATGGCCGAGCGGATCGTACTCGCCCATGTCGTATGGATAATCGGTTCCCATCAGCACATATTCCGGTCCAAGCAGCTTCACCAAAGCCTCGAGCTGATGCGGGGTGAAGACGATGCTGTCCACGTATATGCGTTTGAGATACGTGCCGGGCGGTTGCGGCAGCGTGCCGTGGCTGTCGCTGCGTGCGCCCCACGCATGGTCGATCCGCCCGGAATATGCTGGCAGGTAACCGCCGCCATGCACCGCAATCAGCTTGAGGTCAGGGTGACGGTCCAGTACGCCGTCGAAGATCAGGTAGTGCAGGGCCATCGTCGTATCGAACGGGTTGCCGATGACGTTGTTGAAATAGTACCGACCGAAACGGCGGGCTTCGGTAAAACCGGCGGGATGGATCATCACGACGGCGCCCAGGGATTCGGCCATGGCCCAGAACGGAGTGAAGTCCGGGTCGGAAATCTCCTTCTCACCGACATGGGTCAGGATCTGCACGCCCTTGCAGCCGAGTTGGCGGATGCAACGCTCCAGTTCTTCCGCCGCGGCGTTTCCGCCGGCTTGCATTGGCACGGTGCCGAGCGGGACAAGACGGTCCGAGCGGCGGGCGACGAAGGCGGCGACGCCGTCGTTGACCATGCGCGCGGCCTGCACCGCTATGTCGGAGGGCACCGCGTAGCCGCATTGCGCCGGGGCGGGGGAGATTACCTGGATGTCGATCCCCATGGCGTCCATATCGGCGAGCCGCAGGTCGAGGCTGGTGAGATTTTGATGCCGCTCCTGATCCTGCTTGCGCGTAAGCAGGCGCGTTTCTTCGGTGTAGAACTCGGTGCGTGGGTCACGTCGGAGATGCGGGCGCACGAAGTCGCCGGCTTGCTCCACCAGGACATGGGCGTGCATGTCGATGGTGGGAGTAGTCGGCCGAAACTCACGACCGGGGCGGGTGTGTTGGCGCGCCGCGGTGCGCTCGTAGCGATTCCATGCTCCGGGCATCGGCTTTCTCCCTGTGCGCGGGCAGCATGCTAATGCCGTGTCGGCCGGAACGCTATTCGGCGGCGCCGTTTGCGCAGGAGCCGGCCGACGTTGGTGAGACCGTGTCATTGCGACTCCCGCGAAAGCGGGGGGAAGCAATCCAGCGTGCCGGCACTGCATCGCTTCGCTCGCGATGATGAATTGGGACGGTTGTAGCGCGCCTCGGCTTTGAGGAGCGCGGCGGCCCGCAAGCCGCGCGGCGCATGGACTGTCCCCCTGAAGTGAGACACGGAAATTAGGCACACCGTTCGAGAGGAAGAACGAGTGTGTCGGAGAAGATTCTGTGTCTCAGGGGTGGGAGACGGTCCACGGGTGCGGGCAGCCATAAATCGTGACGGTCCGGCCGGAGGTCCGGCCGAACCGCTCGTTGTCGGTCGTTATCCGCGATTACCACCGTTCGCCGGCGTGACCGTGTTCGTCATCCTGCCATTGCTGGTGCCGGGATTTGTGTCGGTGCCCGGGCCGACAAACCGCCTGCCGCTGTTGTTGCCATTACCATTGCTGGCATAGTTCGTCTCGTTGTAGTGGATCACCGGGTCCGTATTGAGCTGGGCCTGGGTTGTATTCGGCAACACCAGTTTGTCATCACCTTTGGCCCGCGAATTGCCGAAGACCAGATCCTTGAACGGTACCGCGACCTTCTGCTTGTTGGTGGAGATCACGGCAAACACGCCGTTACTCCCGATCAGAATGTCATTGACCGAGCCTAGCTTCTGGTCCTTGTCGTTGTAAACCGTGGTTCCGATCACTTTGCTTGCACGAGCGTCCCCATTATCCGCAAGATCGGAGTTGAGCTTCGACGGGCGCATGTTATTGGCGTTTGCCGGGTTCTGGGCATTGTTGTTGCCATTGCCTTTGATCGGCATCTGGTCACCGGTATAACTGCCGTTCCCGACACTGCCATAGAGCTGCGTGTTTGCAGCCGTGTGGTTGGACGGGATCGTGGCATTCGCAGCGTTCGCGTTGCTGGTCTGTGCGGCCGAAGCCAGGCCAGGCACCACTGCGAGCGCCACGGCGAGAGTTGTACCGAGAAGAGTAGTTTTGCTCATTGATAATCTCCGCTGTAAGCCCGAGACGTTGCCGGGTACGGAGCGACAACAGGGGAAGGGCAGGGGAGTTTGCCGCGCCTTCGTTTTTGATCTGTTGGGGGAAAAGTCCGCCATTGTTTTCAAGCCGGCAATGCTTGCTCCATGACGCGCACTGAATGCACCGCGTTCCATCCGGCCAGGTCGCGGATCTGATGGCGGCAGGATGTGCCGTCGGCGACGACGATGTCCGTCGGGGCTGCCGCGCGCACCGCCGGCAGAAGCGACGCCTCGGCCATGGCGCGTGATACTTCTTGTGTTTCTGTCTGGTAGCCGAACATCCCGGCCATTCCGCAGCAAGACGATACGATCGGCTTCACGGTCAATCCCGGGACTCGGTTCAGCGTGCGCAGGGCAGCGGGGAAGGCGCCGAATGCCTTTTGATGGCAATGGCCGTGCACATGCACCGTTGCGGCAATGGGGCGCAGTGGCAGGGTCGGCGCCTCCCGGGCGAGGAACTCCGACAGCAGCTCGGCGCGGGCGGCGAGCCCGTCCGCTTCGCCGGGCAGCAGGGCGCGGTATTCGTCGCGCAACGTGAACAGGCAAGAGGGTTCCAGCCCGATCACCGGAAGTTCGCCGGCCAGTGCTGTGAGGGTGCGGCGTGCTTCCGCGCGGGCTTTGTCAACCAGGCCGGCCGAGAGCAGCGTGCGTCCGCAACAAAGCGGCCGTCCGCCGGTGGCGGGCATGCGAGCGCGGTATCCGGCGGCGGCCAGCACGCGTAGGGCAGCGCGCAGGTTTTCCGGCTCGAACCAGCGATTGAAGGTGTCGGCGAACAGCAGCACCTCGCCGCGTGTCTGTGCCGGGGCGATGGCGGCAGCTTCCACGTCGCGGAAGAAATCTCGGCGCCAAGCGGGCAGGGGACGAGACGCCGCCAACCCGAAGCGACGCTCGGCCAAGCGTCGCAGCGGCGGCAGCGCATTGCGTAAGTTGCCGAGCGGCGCGGTTCGGGCGGCGTACGGCGCCAGTCGCGGCAAGTGAGCAACCAATCTGTCCCGTGCGCCGAGACCGTGTCGGGCGAGGCGTGCGGCCAGGACCTCGATCTTCATCTTCGCCATATCGACGCCGGTCGGGCATTCGCGCCGGCACGCCTTGCAGGACACGCAAAGCGCCATCGCTTCGGCGACCGCATCGGAGGCCATTGCGTCGGGCCCGAGCTGTCCGGTGAGCGCCAGCCGCAGCGTGTTGGCACGGCCGCGCGTGACGTGCTGTTCATCGCGCGTGACCCGGTAGCTTGGGCACATGACGGCGGTGTCGAAGGCGCGGCAGGTGCCGTTGTTGTTGCACATCTCCACCGCCCCGAGCAGCGCGCCGGGATGGTCGGACCAGTCGAGCTTTGGGGTGAAGCCACGCGCGGGTCCGTACCCGGGCGGATAACGGAAGAGCGTGCGGTCATCCATCCGCGGCGGCCGCACGATGCGGCCCGGGTTGAAGCTACCGCGCGGATCGAACGTGTCTTTCACCTGTTCGAACGCGCGCACGAGGCGGCTGCCGAACATCGATTCGTGGAACTCGCTGCGCACGATGCCGTCGCCGTGCTCGCCGCTGTGCGAGCCTTTGTAGGCGCGGACGAGAGCGAAGCATTCCTCGGCCACTGTCCGCATGGTTCGGAGGTCCAGCGGGTCCTTCATGTTCAACACCGGGCGGACGTGCAGGCATCCGACCGAGGCATGTGCATACCACGTCCCTTTGGTGCCGTGCCGCGCGAACACGTCGTTGAGCCGTTCGGTGAAATCGGCGAGATCGTCCAGATCGACGGCGCAGTCCTCGATGAAGGAAACCGGCTTCGCGTCGCCTTTCATCGACATCATGATGTTGAGCCCGGCCTCGCGCACCGCGGCAATGTCTGCCTGGAAGGCTGGGTCTGTTGCCCGGACGACGTCGCCGTGACCGTGATCGGCCATCAGGGCGCGTAGTTCATCCAGCTTGGCCAGCAGCGGTGAGTCCTGATCGCCGTGGAACTCCACGATCAGCAGGCTGTCGGGTTCGCCGATCACCATGCGATCGATCGTCGCGCAATAGATCGGGATCGACCGGCCGAGATCGATCATGGTGCGATCGACCAGCTCCACCGCTTCGGGATCAAGTGCAACGATTTGCCGGGTTGCCTCCATCGCGGCGCGGAAGGTGGGGAACTGGCAGATGCCCAGTATTTTGCGCGGCTTGATCGGATGCAGGGTGAGCTCGATCGCGGCGGAGAAGGCCAGCGTGCCCTCCGACCCGACCAGGAGGCGCGCCAGGTTCTCGCGACCGGCCGCGCGTGCGGCGGGTGTCAGTATATCGATGTTGTAGCCGCCGACACGGCGGAGCTGGCGCGGGAAGCGGGCGGCGATCTCCTCGGCTTCCGCCGCGCCCAGCGCGCGCAGGCGCTGGATCAGCCCGGCGATCGGCGCCGGGATGTCGGCGCCGAGATTGTCGGGCACCGGGCCGAACCGATGCCGGCTGCCATCCGCGAGAATGCCCTCGATGCTGCGCACATTATCCGCCATCAGCCCGTAACGAATCGATTTGGAGCCGCAGGAGTTGTTGCCCGCCATGCCGCCGATCGTGCAGCGCGCATGCGTGGAGGGATCGACCGGGAAGAACAAGCCGTGCTGACGGAGCGTGGCGTTGAGGTGACTCAGCACCAAGCCGGGCTCGACCAGCGCGGTGCGGGCCGCCGGGTCCACCGCCAGGACGCGGTGCAGGTGCTTGGAACAGTCGATTACCAGCGCGCGGTTCACCGTCTGGCCGCATTGGCTCGTTCCTGCTCCACGCGGCAGCACGGCTACGCCTGCCTCCCGCGCGATCGCCAGCGCCGCGGCGACGTCGTCGATCGTTTCAGGGACAATGACACCGATCGGCTCGATCTGGTAGATCGAGGCGTCGGTGGCGTAGCGGCCCCGGTCGGCCGGTGCGAACAAGACTTCGCCGCGGATCTCGCGCGCGAGGCGCGCCGCCAGCTCGGGATCGCCGGGCGTGGGCGAGGTCACTGCGTTCACGTGGTGTCCCCTTGGTGGCGGTCCTCTTGAGGCGCCTGCCAGCCCGGCCGCACACTGCGCCGATCAGCCAGCGAGGCATCGATGCCCGAGACCTATCACGCCGGCCGCCACTTCCTGCAAATCCCGGGGCCGACCAACGTGCCCGACCGGGTGCTGCGGGCGATCGATCAGCCGACCATGGACCACCGCGGGCCGGCTTTCGGCGAATTGGGCAAGCGTCTGATGTCCGGTCTGCGCCGCGTTTTCCAGACCACCGGCCCGGTGATCATCTATCCGGCGTCCGGCACTGGCGCCTGGGAGGCCGCGCTGGTCAACACGCTATCGCCCGGGGATGCGGTGCTGATGTGCCGCACCGGCTGGTTCGCCACGTTGTGGAACGAGATGGCGCAGCGGCTGGGGCTGGAGCCTCGGTTCATCGATACTGACTGGCGGCGCGGTGCGGACGTACCGGCGATCGCCGATGCGCTCGCCGCCGACCATGCGCACCGGATCAAGGCGGTTTGCGTGGTGCACAACGAGACCTCCACGGGGTGCACCAGCCGTATCGACGAAGTGCGCGCGGCAATGGATGCGGCAGGACATCCGGCGCTGCTGATGGTGGACACGATCTCTTCGCTTGCCTCGATCGATTACCGGCATGATGAGTGGCGCGTCGATGTCACCGTGGCGGGGTCGCAGAAGGGGCTGATGCTGCCGCCGGGGCTTTCGTTCAACGCGGTCAGCGCGAAGGCGCTGCAGGCGACCGAGGCCGCGAAGCTGCCGCGAAGTTACTGGGACTGGCGGGCTATGCTGGAGGCCAACAAGACAGGCTATTTCCCATACACGCCGGGCACCAACCTGCTGTATGGCCTCGATACGGCAGTATCGATGCTGCTGGAGGAAGGGCTCGATAATGTTTTCGCCCGCCACGACCGTCATGCCGAAGCCGCGCGGCGGGCCGTGCGAACGTGGGGACTGGAGATCCAGTGTGCCGATCCGCAGCATTATTCTTCGTCGCTAACGGCCGTGCGCGTGCCGAAAGGACACAGCGCCGATGCGCTGCGGGCCGCGATTCTGGACAAGTTCAACATGAGCCTGGGCAATGGGCTTGGGATTCTTAAGGACCGTGTGTTCCGCATTGGCCATTTGGGCGATTTCGGCGATCTGCAACTGATCGGAACGCTGGGCGGGGTGGAGATGGGCTTGCGTGCTGCTGGTATTCCGCACAGCCCCGGCGGCGTGCAGGCGGCGATGGATTACCTCGCCGGCAATGCGTGATTTGTAAAGTCGTGATCGGAGTTGTGCGAGGAATCCATAATTGAAGGAGGAAGCATATGATCGAAGTCTGGACATGGCCCACGCCGAATGGCCACAAGGTGCATATTGCGTTGGAAGAACTCGGCCTGGCCTACAAGGTTATCCCGGTGAATATCGGGAAGGGCGAGCAGTTCAAACCGGAATTTCTGGCGATCACGCCCAATCACCGCATTCCGGCAATCGTCGATCCGGACGGGCCCGACGGCAAACCGCTTAGGCTGTTCGAGTTGGCGGCGATCCTGATCTATCTTTCGGAGAAAACAGGTGGCGAGTTGATTCCGCGCGATCCCGCTGCGCGCTATATTTGCTTGCAATGGACGATGTTCCAGATGGGCAGTGTCGGACCGATGTTCGGGCAGTACAACCACTTCGCTAATTATGCAGTCGATAAGCTGCCCTATGCGATCGAGCGCTATACGAATGAAGTGCTACGCCTCCATCGCGTGCTGGAAAAGCGGCTGTCCGAAGCGCCCTACCTCGCCGGCGAGGAGTACAGCATCGCCGATATCTGCACCTTCCCCTGGGTGCGTAACCCGGATCGTAGAGGCATCAGGCTCGAGGATTTCCCGGCGATCAAGCGCTGGCATGACGTGATCGCGGCGCGGCCTGCCGTGCGACGCGGCGTCGAGGTGCTGGCTGACAAACAGCGGCGCGGGCAGATCACCGATAAGGAGCGGGAGAACCTGTTCGGCCAGACGCAATTTGCGGCGCGTTAGGCCGCCAAGGATCAATGCATTGCGGACAAACCCTCGACAGGGATCTCGTCCGGTCCCAGGCGGCGTTCGCTGAGCAAACGGCGCGCATCGTCTAGCCGGCCCGCCGCGAGATACGCCTTCAACAGGGTGAACTCCACGAGATCGATTTGCGCACGGCTGCCGCAGATACGCTCACGCTGCGCAAACATCGGCTCGATAGCATCGATGGCCCCGGCAAAGTCCTGCCGTTCGAACGCCGCGAACGCGCGAGCGAGCGCAGGAACGGTCGGCCCGGCTGAATAACGCCCATCCCGGACCATCGCGTCCATCTCCCGCGCGCGGGCCTCGGCATCCACCGCATCGCCGACAACCGCATCGATTAGCGCGACATGCCAGTCGGCATAGGGCACACCCGGTCGAGGAAAGGCACGACGCGCGAAGTCACGCAGCGCCCGCCAGCGCGCGTGATCGCGCTTTTGGCCGGCGAGCTCGGCACGCCACAGAAAGGATGGCGCGTCCATCATCTTCACCAGCGCCGGCCCGTAATATTCGTCGGCAGCGAATGCCTGGGTGTAGAACCGAAAGCCTTCCTCCATGTCGCCCTGCTGCAGATGCACGAGCGCGAGGTGCCAGTGCAAATGCCCGTGTAGGAAACCTTGCCGCGGATAGTCCGCGAGCCAGGAGCGAAGGAAAGAGATGCCGGCGTCAGTCTCGCCGTTCTCGTAATGGAAATGCGCCAGCGCATGCGCAGCGGAAGCGTTCCGGGGATTGTCCGCGATCGATCGCTCGATCAGTGGCCGGGCGGCTGCCTGATGGCCGAGTTCCGACAGCGCCATGGCGTAGTGACCGTTGAACCACCAGTCATTGCCGTAGTGCGGGGCCAGGGCTGCCAGGAAATCGAGCTGATCCTGCTCGCGGCCTGCGCGGCCGGAAGCACCGATCAGGCCCGTTTGGCTGGCTGCGGTGCTGGCGACCAGTGCGTCGCGTGGCCACGTCGCGACGTGCCGCCGCACCGCGTCGAGAGCGGCCTCAGTCTTGCCGCCCAAGAGCAGACTGAACACCTCGATTTGGCTGCCGTCTCGCTCCGGCACGCTGCCAATGCGGGCTTGCGCCGTCGCGATGACGGCCTGCGCGCCCGCATTGTCGCTGCCCAGTTGCAGCGCGCGGGCCCGCCCTGCATGCGCAAGAGCAAAGCCGGGATCGGCGGCGATGGCGCGATCAAAGGCTGCGACCGCGCCCGGGTAGAAGGTCAGCAACAGATCGACTCCCTCGATGTATGCGTCCCGCGCAGCCGGCGATGAGGTGGACAGAGCGAGGCCGTACCGATCCGTCAGCATCGTGTTGCTCCTCTACGTTCTGCGGCGGTCCGGCTCGCCGCGGTTGACCAGCCAACAGCCGGCGGAGGCGACGGCGAAGCCAAGCAGCGCGAGCGGCGTCAGGCCTTCACCTAAAAGCACCCATCCAAGCACGGCGACAGTTCCCGGGATCAGGTAGAAATTGGCCGTGGTGCGTGCCGCCGAGCCGCGCGCGAGCATAAAGAAATAGAGCGCCATGCCGCCCAACGAAACGGCCACTGTGTTCCATACCACCGCGGCGACGGTCGCCGGTGTCCATGCCGCGTGCGGGGTTTCGAACAGCGCGGTTCCGAGGGCACTGACCAGGGCAGCGGCCATGAATTGCGCCGTCGCCCCGGGCAGGAGCGGAATGCCGCGGCAGAACCGCCCGAAATAGAGGGTGCCGGCAACGAGGCCCAGAACGCCGAGCCCGCCCAGCAGAAGCCCATCCAGCCGCGCGGTGCTGGCGGCAGCCGCCAGTCCCACCACCAGTGCCACCCCGGCCACCCCCAGCGCCAAACCGAGCCACTGTCCTGGCCGCAATCTCTCGTCAAGGACAACTACGCCCAGCGCCGCCGTCAGCAACGGGGTCAGCGACTGCACCAGCGCGAGCGGGGCGGCCGCCACCAGGGTCAGTCCGACATGCGGCGCCATCAGTCCGACGGCGTTGACGAGGGCTCCGGCAATCGCGCAATGCAGCCAGCGCCACCCGGAGAGCGGGCGCCAGGAGCGCCGCAGCGCCAGCATAAGAACCAGCAGCACGAGGGCGCAGCCGCTCAGGCGGATGGCCACGAACAGAAGCGGCGTGAGGTGCCTCAGCCCGGTCTTGGCGGCGACGAAGGAGGAGCTCCAAAGCAGCACGAACCCGTACGGCGCCAGCCGCACAAGCAGCCTGGTCAGACGCTTCCCGACCGAACGAGTGTTGGATCCGCCTACTTGATCTTGGCTTCGCGGAAGGCGACGTGCTTGCGCACCACCGGGTCGTATTTCTTAAGCTCGAGCTTGCCGGTCTGAGTCCGGGCGTTCTTCTTCGTCACGTAGAAATAGCCGGTGTCAGCCGATGACACGAGCTTGATCTGAACGGTGTTGGTTTTCGCCATGGCAGGCTCCTCGCAGGCAGCCGGATATGCAGAGCCGCCCCGCCTGCGTCAAGGCGCTCAGAAGCCGCTCAGCCAGTGGTCCTTATTGGCCTGGAAATTCTGCCACTGGGCGGCATTGGGGTGGCCAGTCGCGGCATCCCATTGGGCCTGCCGCTCGTGATAGACCGAGGCATTGCCATACACACCGGGTCCCGGGGTTGCGCAGCCGCCGAGCAGCCCAACTAACCCCAAAGCCATCCCGCACAGCACCATCGTCGCGCGCATCGCCCCACCTCCATATCAAGCCGAGCCGACAACGAATTTTCCCGCTGCGGGTTCCCATCGCCAGGCGTCGCTCACTTCGGCCGCCGCCGAAGCATCTGTCTCGCGATCGCCCTGCCGGAGGCCTAAGTAAGGTGGGCCTGGAGGATCCTGCATGAGCGACGTCACCGATATTGCCGCCACGGCCGCGCTGCTCGGTGACCCGGCACGCGCCAATATGCTTACGGCGCTGCTGGACGGGCGGTCGCTGACCGCGAAAGAGCTTGCGTTCGCCGCCCATATTTCGCCGCAGACGGCGAGCGGGCATCTAGGAAAGCTGACCGAGGCCGGGTTCCTGCAGGCAACCCCGCAGGGGAGGCACCGGTATTTCCGCATCGCCTCGCACTCGGTCGCCTCGATGGTGGAGGCCATCATCTCGCTTGCGGCCGAGACGCGGCCGCCCGCGCGGCGCACCGCGTGGAAAGGCGGTGAGGCGCTGCGGACGGCACGTACTTGCTATGATCACATTGCCGGACGGCTAGGGGTGGCGATCGCTGACCGGATGGTCGAGCGCGGGCATATCGTGTTGGCCCCGGACGGCGGCGAAGTTACGCTAGCCGGGCAGGAGTTCCTCGCCGGGTTTGGGGCCGATCCGCCGCGGGGTCGGCGTGTGTTCTGTCGCCCCTGCCTCGATTGGAGCGAGCGCCGGCCGCATCTGGCCGGCCGGGTTGGTGCCGCCATCGCCTGCCGTTGTTTCGAGCTTGGCTGGGTGGCGCGCATGCGGGATTCCCGCGCGGTCACCATCACCCCGGCAGGGCAGGCCGGCTTCGCCGAAACTTTCGGAGTGGCTGTCAGCTAAACTCCGCGGATGATTGCCTTTGCCGAGCTGCTGGAGCGGCTGGTCTTCAGTCCGTCCCGAAACGCGAAGATCGCGTTGCTGCGGCGCTATTTCGAGACGGAGCCCGATCCCGACCGCGGCATCGGCTTGGCGGCAATCGCCGGCGAGTTGGCGTTCACCGCGGCGAAGCCCGGCTTGATCCGCGATCTCGCCGCCGCCCGCACCGATCCCGTGCTGTTCGGCTGGTCCCATGACTATGTGGGCGATCTTGCCGAGACCGTCGCGCTGATGTGGCCGGCCGCTGCGACCAATGCCCCGCCGCCGCGCCTGGCGGAGGTGGTTGAGGTGCTGGAGACGGCACCGAAAGCGGCGTTGCCCGGCATCGTAGCCGGTTGGCTGGATGCTTCGGATGCGTCGGTGCGCTTTGCCCTTCTGAAGCTGATCACCGGGGCGTTGCGAGTCGGCGCCTCGGCCCGGTTGGCGAAGATCGCCGTGGCGGAGCTGGGCGGCGTGGATCCCGACGAGGTGGAGGAGGTCTGGCACAGCCTGGCGCCGCCCTACCTGCCGCTGTTCGCCTGGTTGGAGAAGCGGGCGAACCGGCCGGACCCCGCGGAGGCGCCCGTGTTCCGCCCGCCGATGCTGGCGCATCCCCTGGAGGACACCGATCTTGCCGGGCTGGATGCCTCGGCGTTCCGTGCCGAGTGGAAATGGGACGGTATCCGCGTGCAGCTTGTTTCGACGAAAGGAGGGCGGCGGCTGTATTCGCGCAGTGCCGACGACATCTCCGGCACGTTTCCGGAGATCATCGCGGCGATGGAGTTCCGCGCGGTCCTTGATGGCGAGCTGTTGGTAATCCGGGATGGGACGGTGGCACCGTTCGCCGATCTGCAGCAGCGATTGAACCGCAAGCTGGTGAGTCCGGCGATGATGCAGGACTTCCCGGTTGGTGTCCGGCTGTATGACATGTTGTTCGACGGCGAGGAGGATGTACGGCCGTTGCCGTTCGATATCCGGCGGGAGCGGCTGGAAAGTTGGTATGCGCGGGTGCGGCCGGCGCGGATGGATGTGTCGCCGCTGATCCCGTTCCTCTCATTGGACGAGCTGAGCGTGTTGCGGCTCGGCGCGCGCGCGGCGTCGATGGAAGGGATCATGCTGAAGCGGGCGGATAGCCCGTATGTGCCGGGGCGGCCGAAGGGGCTGTGGTGGAAGTGGAAGCGGGACCCGCACAGTGTGGATGCGGTGTTGATGTATGCGCAGCGTGGGCATGGCAAGCGCAGCAGCTACTACTCCGACTACACGTTCGGGTTGTGGAAGGGCGACGAGCTGGTGCCGGTCGGCAAGGCGTATTTTGGCTTTACCGACGAGGAGCTTGGGTTTCTTGACCGTTGGATACGGAACCATACGGTCGCGCGGTTCGGGCCGGTGCGCGAGGTGGAGAAGTCGCTGGTGCTGGAGGTGGCGTTCGATGCCGCGCAGCTCTCCACGCGGCACAAATCGGGGGTGGCGATGCGGTTCCCACGCATCGCGCGCATCCGCACCGACAAGCCAGCGGCGGAGGCGGACAGGTTGGAGCATTTGCTGAGGTTGGTAGAGAATCGGGCGGGGGAGGCGGGTGATGGGGAGAACTACCGAGGGGCCATCACGTAAAGTCGGTGCGACGGTTGGCTCCAGTGCGGGGCCTTCGTGGATCTTCTGCGGTCTCCACGTGGACCTTTTTCCCGACCGGTCAGCCAATATCCTCCAGGCTGAACTGTTCCGCCTCCTCGTCGTAGCTGAACAGTTCGGCATACCGGCCCCAGGCGATCGCCACGCGCAACGTGTCCTCCGCGTAGTCGGGCGACATGTGGTCCTCCAACTCGTCGCGGAAGCGCACCGCCGAGGCGCGATGGTTCCAGCGCTCGTCCAGCACCTGGCGGATGGATTTCACCAGCGGCACGTAGGCGAGCAGCGCGTCGGCAAACAGATGCTTGCGCGTATCCGTATCCACCTCAACGAAACGGCGACCGGCTTCGGTCAGCGTGATGTCGCCTTCGGCCAACTCGGCAAAATGCAACATCTGCAACGTCTCGCCCAGCGGGAACAGATCATCCAGTTCCATTTGCAACGCCTGCGCCAGCGCCGGCAGGTCCGCCCGTCCGTCGTAGGGGTCCGCCGCCAGAGTTTCCATCAGGCCCGCCATGAGGTTGGTCCCGACACGGTGCAGCGGCATGGCGATACTGGCGGTCGCGACCGCCGGTGTGCGCGGCCCGGGCGGCGGACGCCGCGTCATCAGCGCATAGATGTCGTCCACCATCTGCTGGAATGCTTCGTCATGCCGGTTGCGCGGGTGCGGGAAGGCGACCGGCAGCTCATGGGCGACGCGGCCCGGATTGACGGCGAACACCAGGATGCGGTTCGCCATCAACACCGCCTCCTCGATGTTGTGCGTCACCATCAGCACCGATTTCACCGGCAACTTCTTCTCCGACCACAGGTCGATGAGGTCAGTACGCAGCGTCTCGGCGGTGAGCACATCGAGCGCGCTGAACGGCTCGTCCATCAGCAACAGGTCGGGATGCACGACAAGCGCACGCGCAAGGCCGACGCGCTGGCGCATGCCGCCGGAGAGTTCCTTGGGGTAGGCGCCTTCGAAACCACCCAGGCCGATGAGGTCGATGGCTTCCTCGGCGCGGCGCTCGCGTTCGGCCTTGGGAATGCCGCGCGCCTCCAGGCCCAGCTCCACATTCTCCCGCACCGTGAGCCACGGGAACAACGCGAAGCTCTGAAACACCATCGCCACGCCATCAGCCGGGCCGTCGAGCGGCCGACCATGCCACAACACGTTACCGGCGGTGGGCTGCAGCAGCCCGGCAACGATACGCAGCAGCGTCGATTTGCCGGAACCCGACCGTCCGAGCAAAGCGACGATTTCGCCTTCCCGGATCGTCAGGTTGACATCGTCGAGCACCACGAGGTCGGTGTTGGCTTCCTTGTGGTACGCCTGCCGGCAGCTCTGGACTTCCAGCAAAGCGGTCGTGGCGGCAACGTCCATATCAGTCAGCCCAGCGTGAGATGGCGGCCGGCATACTCGTAAAGGGGGCGCCACAGCAATCGATTGAACAGCAGCACGAACCCCGACATCACCGCCACCCCCAACACCACTTCCGCCATGTTTCCCTTATTCGTCGCCTCGGCGATATACGAACCAAGTCCCTTCGCGACGAGATGCGTGTCGCCCCAGGACGCCACCTCGGCAACGATCGCCGCGTTCCATGATCCGCCCGATGCGGTGATCGCGCCGGTGACGTAATAGGCGAAAATCCCCGGCAGGATGACGCGCCGCCACCACAGAAAGCCTTGCAGGCGGAAATTCTTTGCCGCTTCCTGCAAATCGCCCGGAAAAGCCGCGGCACCGGCGATCACGTTGAACAGGATGTACCACTGGGTGCCGAGCACCATCAGCGGCGTCAGCCAGATATTCGGATTCAGATGAAATGCAACGATGAACAACACAAACGGCGGGAACAGCAGATTGGCCGGAAAGGCGGCGAGGAACTGGGCGACCGGCTGGGCCCGCCGCGCCCAGACCGGGCGCAGACCCAGCCACACACCCACCGGCACCCAGACCACGGTGGCCAGCGCCATCAGCACGATCACGCGCGCTAGCGTGTAGCAGCCGAGGATTACGACCCGCTCCAGTTCCGGCCAACTGATCTGGCCGGTCAGAAACGCAACGATGCGCCGCGCCGCATAAGACAGCAGGGCAAGCAGCACGCCGAGCAGGACGATGTCCACAAGGCGGGAAGGCCGGCGCGCGGTATTCGCCGGGCGCGGTCGGACGTGCAGCCGCAAGCCGCCGATCTGCCCGAACGCCTCACTGACCGCCAGGCCGGCGAGGCGCAGCACGCGGGTGCGGCGGATCAGCTTCAACACCCAGGGATCTTCGGCCGTGGCGGCCGCCGTCGTTTCGAAGCGGAACTTGGCCGACCATGCCACCAATGGCCGGAACAGCAACTGGTCGTAAAGCAGGATCACCACCAGCATGGCGGCGATGGCCCAGCCGACTGCGACGATGTTCCGGCGCTCCAGAGCCAGCGCGACATAGGAGCCGATTCCCGGCAGCTTCCACGTGTTATTGCCGACCGAGATCGCTTCCGAAGCAACTACGAAAAACCAGCCGCCGGACATCGACATCATCGTGTTCCAGATCAACCCGGGCACGGCGAACGGCACTTCCAGGCGCCAGAAACGCTGCCAGGGCGTGAGATGGAAACTCACCGCCGCCTCTTGCAGATCAGCCGGCACGGTGCGCAGCGACTGGTACATGCTGAAAGCCATGTTCCAGGCCTGGCTGGTGAAGATGGCGAAGATCGCCGCCAGCTCGAGCCCCATCACCCGGCCGGGAAACAGACTCATGAAGAATACGACGGTGAAGGTAAGGAAGCCGAGGATCGGCACCGATTGCAGAATATCAAGGAGCGGGATCAGCACGACCGAAAGCCGGCGGCTTTTAGCTGCGGCGGGGCCGTAGGTGAAGGTGAAGATCAGCGAAGCGGCCAAGGCAGCGAACATGCGCAGCGTGGTGCGTGCCGCATAATAGGGCAGGTATCTCGGATCGAGGCTGACGGCGGTCGCCTGTGGTGCATTGAGGCGCAGGAAGGTGCCGGTAGCGACATGCGCCACCCCCACCAGCACGCCGAACACAGTGAGAATAGCGGCCAAATCCCACAGGTTCGGCAGGCGCCGACCGAGAGCCGCCGCCGGATAAGGGATACTCGTCATCGCGGCCCTCGGAGGTGATCGGCCGGCCCGTTTAGCCCGGGGTCTGGTGCCCTGTCACCAACGCCGGTAATGGCAATTGCGTGTCAGCGTGTGAAGCGGGCGAGCAGCCTCTCGACCTCCGCCATCAACCTGGCCACCGCCGCCTGCAATGCGGCAGCGACGCCGGCTGGCGTATCCTGCGGCATCGGCGCGGTCGCCTGCAGCGTCGTCTGTGTCAATACGCGCGGCGGCGTGCGCCGGTTGTCGGAGACCGTCACCAGCAATGCAGCCCGGCCGGTGAGCGTCCGCGGATCGCCCACGAACGTGAGCAGCGTGCCGTCCAGCGTGAGATCGGGCGTCAATCCACTGTTGGGAGCGACAACCGCGGCGAAGAGTCCGGCATCCGCCAGCCACAGACGAAGATCGGTGGTGATCGCGGCAGCGGGGGGAACGCTCCATTGATTGTAGAAATCAATATGCAGGCTGCCGCTGGGCAGCAGCCATTGCAGGCCCTGCTGGTCCAGCCCCGGCGCTGCCTGGATCTCCCGAACGAGCAGGATCTTGCCGTGCGGGCGCGCCGGCAGCGCCTGCGGACGCCGCACCGTCAGCGGCCAGTTGACGCTCTGTACCGCGGGAGGCCGCTGCAGGACGGTGTTGCAGCCGCCGAGCAGCGCGGTGCTGGCCAGAAGCGAGCGGCGCGTCAGTATGCTCATCGCGGCAGTCGGTTTGGCGGCGGTGGCGGGGCGGCTAGAATCTGTGCCGGGTATTGGCGCAACGATTCGGTCAGGCCGCGCAGACTCTGCGAGGTGGCTGCCAGATTCCTCAGGATCGGGTCCAGCGCCGATTGCAGATTGACGGCGCCGGACTGCGCCTGACGGACGGTGGCATCCAGCGAACTGATCAGGTTCGACATGCGTCCGGTCAGCGCCGCGAGCCTGTCGGTGGCGATGGCACCGTTCGACAGCAGCTTGGTCAGATCCGGGTTCTGTGCGACGGCGCGCAATGCATCGGATGTCTTGCTCAGATTTGCCGTCAGTCCTGGCAGATCGGCTTGCTTCACCTGCTGATTGGCCGTGTTCAGCAAGGTCTGTGCCGCCGCGAGCGTGGTGTGCAGGTCGCCGTTGTCCAGCTCCGCCTGCAGTTTGCCCGACAGGTCCGTCAGCGACGTCACCAACTTTGCCAGATCCACCCTGTCGAGTTTGGCCAGAACCTGCTGGCCGGCATTCTGCACCTGCTGGAACGCGCTGGGGATCGAAGGAACGTAATACTCGTTCGGTTTCCACGGCACCGACGGCACCGGATAGACCTCAGGGTCCACGAAAGTCAGATCGATATAAGCGAGACCGGTGATGAACTGGCTGCCGAGCCTGGCCCGCAGGCCCAGTTTGATCGCTTCCGGGATATCCCGGAACGGACCCACCTTCGACAGGTCCACCACGTAGCGTACATAGACCATGCGATAGGCGGACTGTTGGGCTTCCTCGGCGGCCTTGGCGGCACTGCCGTATTCGGCGCTCACAAGGCCGATCTGGGTCACCCGTCCCAGCGTCACGCCGCGATATTGCACGTTTGAACCGACCTGCAGGCCTTGCACCGATTCAGTGAAATAGGTCTCGAGTTCCGTGCCCTGCCGGATCCGACTTCCGCTCAGGAACCAGATCACAGCCAGCGCCAGGACGATCCCGGCAACGACCAGCAACCCGACCCGGACATAGGCCGCCCGCATTTCCATCAGGCTGCCTCGGACGCAATCGGCTCGCGGCGGAAGAAGGCGCGCACGGTGGGGTTGGTGCTTTCGGCCCCGAGCCGGCGCGGATCGCCCATCGCGATCACCCCGCCGGCATCGGGGAAGGCATGGCGATCCAGCATCAGGCAGCGATCAGCGATCGCCAGAATTGAGGCCAACTCGTGCGTCACCACCACGAACGTGCTGCCGAGATCGGCACGCAGGTCCAGGATCAACCGGTCGAGGCCGGCCGAGGTGATCGGGTCTAGCCCGGCAGAGGGTTCATCAAGAAACAGCAGCGGCGGGTCGAGCGCCAAGGCCCGGGCGATGGCGGCGCGCTTGGCCATGCCGCCGGAGATTTCGGCCGGAAGCAGATCGGCGGCCTCGCCCAGGCCGACCATGCTGAGCTTGACCTGTGCAACCGCCGCCCGCGCCTCCGCCGGCAAGTCGGTGAACATCTCCAGCGGCAGCATCACGTTCTCCAGCAGCGACATCGAGCCGAACAACGCGCCGGATTGGAACATCACACCGAACTGGTGCCGCGTATCGTGGTGCTCGGTGCCGGCCGGCTCCACCGTGGGCCGGATTTCGATTCGCCCGGCAGCTGGTGGGCTGAGGCCGATGAGCTGCTTCATCAGCGTCGATTTGCCACAGCCCGAACCGCCCAGGATGACGAAGATCTCGCCACGCATCACCTCGAACGACACGTCGCGATAGATGGTGCGGCGACCGAAGCGCTGGGCGAGCCCCTCCACGCGGATAATCGGCTCGTCCGTCATACACCCAGCCGGTTGTAGAAAACCGCGAAAACGCCATCGATCACGATGATCGCGACGATGCCGCCGACCACGGCGGCCGTGGTGGACAGCCCGACCGCGCGCGGCCCCACCCCGGTGGACAGCCCCGAGCGGCAGCCGATTGCCGCAATCGCCGCCCCGAAGCAGGCGGCTTTGATAAGACCGCCATACAGATCGCCGGTCGTCGTCCAGTATTGGACCTGGGTAGCAACCAGGCTGAAGGAAAAGCCGAAGCCCCCCATCACCACGGCCATACCGATCAGGCCGGCGACAATCAGCGCCAACGCCATGACCGGCATGACCAGCAGGGCCGCCGCCATCCGCGGCAGCACCAGCATGGTCACCGGGTCCAGCCCCATCGTCACCAGCGCGTCGATCTCCTCGTTTACCTTCATGGTGCCGATCTCGGCGGCGAACGCCGAAGCGGTGCGCCCCGCAAGAATCACACCGGCAAGCAGTGGACCCAGTTCGCGCGTGAGGCTGACCGACACCAGGCTCGCGACATAAAGGATTGCACCGAATTTCTGCATCGGGATGGCCGATTGGAAGGCCAGGATCGTGCCCATGAGGAAACCAAGCAGAAGCACGAGCGGGATTGCCTTGACCCCGGCCTGATCGATCTGCCGCAGCAGGTCGTCCCAGCGCTGCATACGGCGCCGGGCTGGCAGGCGCAGGGCGGCCACGGTGACCTCGCCCAGGAACGCGAAACCCGAGGTCGCGGCCAGCAGGCCCGCCTGGAGCGCCTCCCGTGCGGTGATCGGTGCCGGCGGCGCCACCGTGCTCTGGGCGGCAGCCTCGCGCGCCCGGGCCAGCAGATCCCGCACATGCTCGCCGGTACCGGCGAGAGTGGCCGGCACACCATGCGCGCGTTCCGCCGCGGCCAACAGCGCCGCTCCGGCCAGATCGACGCCGCTGACCTGCGCCAGGTCCAGGGTGAGCGGCCGGCCGCGGGCACGCCTGGCGGCGCTGATTGCCTCACGCCAGAGCCGGCCTGCCGCGGCCGCATCGAGGCGGCCGGCAAAGACGAGCACGGCGTGATCCTCGGTGAGAGTGGTCGAGAAGCTCCCCGAGATCGTCGCAATCGGATCAGTGGGCAAGCCAAGCCTCGAAGCGCTGACGCAGCTTCGCCAAGTTGTCGTGCCAGAACGCGGTATCAACCTGCAGGCCCGCCTTGAGATTTGCCGGGCTCGTCGGCGAAAGGGCAAGCTCAGCAGGCGCCAAGCCGTCATTGGCCCCTTTTGCCAGTCCGCCTTCGCCGAACAGCGGGACAAGACGCGCCTGGATCGGCGAGGTACCCGCAAAATAAAGAAATGCCATGGCTTCGCGAAGGTTGGGGCTGCCCTTCACAATCGTCCAGCTCAACACGTCGTACAGGCTGTTGCTCCACTGGATGCCGAAATTGCGGTGTGCGCTCTGGCCGATCTGGACGATCTCACTCGACGGAGCGCTCGTCATCAGCACGTCGCCGGAGGCCAGGATCTTCCCCGCTTCCGCCTCGTCGTGCCACCAGACGATATAGGGCTTGAGCTGGTCGAGTTTGCGGAAGGCCCGGTCCACTCCGTCGGAGGTGGACAACACCTTGTAAACATCCTGCGGACCGACGCCGTCGGCCATCAGGGCGATCTCCAGATTGCCCTGGACGTCCCGCTTCAGCCCGCGTTTGCCAGGATATTTGGCGACGTCCCAGAAATCCCCCCAGGTCGGGTTGCCGGGAAATTTGTCGCGGTCCCAGGCCAGCACGTAATTGCTGACGCCGGCGCCCACGCCGCAATCGCTCACCGCCTGCGGCAGATAGTGGTCCTTGCCGCCGATTTGCGACCAGTCGAGCTTTTCGAACTGGCCGGCCCCGCAGCCGATCGCCAGTTCGCCACTGTTCACCTCCACGAGGTCCCATCCCGCGCCCGGCGCCTTCAACGCCGCGGCGAGCGCATCGGGACCGCCGGTCCAGGACTGCCCGGCGGCCGGCAGGTCGGTGGCCGCGCTGAACGGGGCGATGAACACCTTATTCGCCGCCGCCAGTGCCGCCGCCCCGCGCGCCACCACGACCAGATCGCGCGCCGCCGCCGCGGACAGCGACATGGCGAGCACCGCCACGGCAGCCAGTAGCGAGCGGGCGAGCATAGTGAATGGGCTCCCGGATCGAGTCATTGCGCCGGACGCTACAGTCCGGCTGGTCGGTGGGCAACGCGGTGGCCGCCCTGTATAGCTGGTTTCAGGCGGGAGGCGAGGGTATGCAGGACGAGGCGGGCGTGATGGTTCGCCGCGACGGGCGGGTCGGCCGAATCGTGCTCAACCGGCCGAGAGCACTCAACGCGCTCGATCTGGGGATGATCCGGGACTGCGCGCGCGCGCTCGATCTGTGGCGCGACGATCCGCACGTCCATGCGGTGGTGATCGAGGGCGCGGGTGAACGCGCCTTCTGCGCCGGGGGCGACATCCGTGCCGTGCGGCAGTTCCATCTGGATGGCCGCACCGAGGACGTGGAGGCGTTCTTCAGCGAGGAATACGCGCTTAACTTTCAGATCGCGACTTACCCCAAGCCCTATATCGCCTTGATCGACGGCATCTGCATGGGCGGTGGCATCGGGGTCTCTGTGCATGGCACTTACCGGGTCGCCACCGAACATGCGCTGTTCGCGATGCCGGAGACCGCCATCGGCTTCTTCCCCGATATCGGCGCCACATACGTACTGCCACGCCTGCCGGGGCAGTTGGGTATCTATCTTGCCCTGACCGGGGAGCGCATGCAGGGCGCCGACGGCGTTCATGCGGGGCTGGCAACGCATTTCATACCCCGAGCCGAGCTGCCCCGGCTGTCCCGCGATCTGGCCGCCCACGGCCTGGCGGTACTGGCCCGCCACGCGGCGTCGCTGCCGCCATTTTTGCTGGAGCCGCATCGGGAGCTGATCGACACGTGCTTCGCGGCCGAGAGCATGACGGACATCATGCACGGGCTGGAATCCGGCGGGGAGTTTGCCCGAGCGACGGCGGACACGTTGCGCACCATGTCGCCCTCGGCGCTCGTTTGGTCGCTCAGGTTGCTGCGCGCGGGTGCTGATCGCACTCTACGCCAATGCCTGGACGCCGAACTGCGGGCGACGCGAACCGTAACGGCTTATCGAGAGTTTCTCGAGGGCGTTCGGGCGATGGTGGTGGACAAGGACCGCCAGCCGCGCTGGCACCCAGCGCGGCTCGAGGAGGTCGATCCGGCGGAGATCGACCGCATTCTGGGCTGAGGCCGCGATATGCCAAATTTCATCTGCACCACTTGCGGCACGCAATATCCGGCATCGGATAGCCCACCGGAAGGCTGTGCGATCTGTCGGGAGGAGCGGCAATACGTCAATCCGCTCGGACAGTCCTGGACAACGCTCGAACAGATGCGGCGGACGCATCGCAATGCGTTCGCTCAGCATGAGCCGGGCCTGCTCGGGATCGGCACCGTGCCCGCATTCGCGATCGCCCAGCGTGCCCTGCTGCTGCGGACTGCCGAGGGGAACGTCCTGTGGGACTGCATTAGCTTCATTGACGACGCCACGGTCGAGATCGTGCGCGCGCTCGGCGGCATTGCGGCGATCGCCATTTCGCATCCGCATTATTACGCTTCGATGGTGGAATGGAGCCACGCCTTCGGGCGCGCGCCCATTCATCTCCATGTTGCCGACCGTCAGTGGGTGATGCGGCCGGATCCGGTCGTGCAGTTCTGGGACGGCGAGCGCAAGGCGATCACATCAGGCGCCACGCTGCTTCGCTGCGGCGGCCATTTCGCAGGTGCCACAGTGCTGCACTGGGCAGCCGGGGCGGGTGGCAGAGGGGCGTTGCTGTCCGGCGATGTCGTGCAGGTCGGCCCGGACAAAAAAGTCAGCTTCATGCGGAGTTATCCGGACCTGATCCCGCTGGACGCCGGGTCGGTCCAGCGGATCGCCAGCCTGCTGGAGCCGTTCCCGTTCGATCCGATTTACGGTGCCTGGTGGGAACGCGTGATACCATCAGGCGGGAAAGCGGCCTTGGCCTATTCCGTCCGGCGTTATGTTGAAGCGGTCACGCGACCCCCGCCGGACTGAACGTCAGGGACGCAGCGGCATCAGCTCCGCCAGAAGCTCCGGCAGAAGGGCGAAGCGCCAGGCAGGACCGTTCATCGGCACGAGCACGAAATGATCGAGCGCCCGCCACATCGTCCAGCACCGCAGGCGATCCCCGAGTTCGTAAAAAGCCAGCACCTCTTCGTATTCATCGCCTTCGACGTAATGGTCCAGCTCGACGACCATTCGCATATTATGCGCATCGGCCCAGCGTTGGAGCATGAGCAGGTCGGCAATCTCAAAGGAGACACCTGTCGGCGGGGGAATGCTGGTAGCTGGTAAGCTCATCGCAAAACCCCGGTCGTGGTCCTGGGTTTACAGCCCTAGGAGGTCCGGTACCGCGGTAGAAAGCCGCGATCCCGCTATCTGGCGCTGTGGATAGCACTCACGCTTCCGTGATGGCAAGTCTAATCTCTGAGATTCTTCTGTCGTGAGCTTGAAAGTCTCGCGATGGAGCGGAACGATTCCCGCGCCGGCTTAGCACGGCGGAGCGGCCCGGCAATCGCCAAGCCGCCCGCCGTACCGAGACGTCCTCAGCTTAGCCGTTGCTGCCGTTGCTGCCGTTGCTGCCGCCGACATTAACGGCAACGAAGGCCGACTGGCCGTCGTGGATGATGCGCAGCGCGATCGCGCTGTCGCCGTTGCGCTCGGCATCGCGGATCGCCGTGGAAGCCTGTCCGGGGCCATTCACGGAATGCGTCCCCACGCCAACGATCACGTCGCCCGCCTGGATGCCCGCCTGGTCAGCCGGAGAGCCGGGCTGCACCTGCGTGATCACCGCGCCGTGCGTGCCGTCCGGCAGGCTGAGCTGGCTGGCCACGTCGGGCGAAAGCGGGCCCAACGCCAAGCCGAGACTGCCATGCTCCGGCGTCTCGCTGCTGCCACCCTGCGCCATCTGCTGTTCGCTCGGGAGCTGCGCAACCCGCAGGTCCAAGGTCTGCGGGTGGCCATCACGCAGGACATCGAGATGCGCCTGGTCGCCTGGCTGGATCCCGGCAACGTCTACCGCGAGTTCACGCGGGTCCTTGACGGGTTGACCATTGACCGACCGGATCACATCACCCGGCTGCAATCCGCCGCGCTGCGCCGGCGTGTTCGGCTGGACCGCAGCGATCAGCGCACCCGCGTCGTTCGACAGTCCGAGCGCTTTCGACATGGCCGGTGAGATCGCCTGCGCCTCGACCCCGATATAGCCGCGGGTAACGTGACCGCCATGCTCGAGATCGTTCGAGATCTGCTTGATCAGGTTGGAGGGAATCGCGAAACCGATACCGATCGAGCCGCCGCTCGGCGAAAGGATCGCGCTGTTCATGCCGATCACCTTACCCTCCTGCGTCAACAGCGGGCCGCCCGAGTTGCCTTCATTGATCGGTGCATCGACTTGGATGAACTGATCATAAGGTCCCGCGCCGATGTTGCGGCCGAGCGCTGAGACGATACCCGCGGTAACGGTTTCCGACAGCCCGAACGGGTTGCCGATGGCAATCACCCATTCGCCGGGCTGGACGGCGCTCGAGTTGCCCAGCGCCACATACGGCAATGGGTGTCCCGCATCGACTTTCAGCACGGCGATATCCGTCCGTGGATCGGCGCCGACAACGTGCGCCGGCAGCGTCTGGCCGTTGTCGAGCGTGACGGTGATCCGCTTGGCGTCCCGGATCACGTGATTGTTGGTGACGATCTCGCCATCAGGATTGATAATGAATCCCGAGCCGCGCGCTTCGACCGGATGCGCCTGCTGCTGAGGCATCTGCTGGCCAAACGGGAACTGGTTGAACGGGAACGGCAATTGCGGCTGGCCAGGCATTCCCTGTCCGTTTTGTCCTTCCAGCGCGTCGGCCGCCGGCTGTTTGAGATAGTTGGTGACGGACACAACCGCCGGCTTCACCTGCGCAACCAGGTGCGTGAAGTCCGGCAACCGCTCCGGCATGGCGGCCTGTTGTTGCGCGTTGATCGGCGCCTTGGCCGGCGTGCTCGTGGTCGTTGTCGCGTTCGGGTTGGCGACCTGAGTTTCCGTGCCCGGCGTCGGCGCCGTGGGTGAAGCCGGCGCGGCGGAGGCGACGACATAGCCGGTCATCGCGGTACCGGCGAGCAGGGCGGCCGCGAGCGCACTGCGACGCCAGTGGCGCGCATGCTTAGGGTCGTTCATGGGTGCTCCTTCAACAAGACTGAGGGATGTAGATATGAAACCTACGACGCCGCGAGAAATGAGGAATGGCAGTTAAATGTTCCCGGGGTGGAGCGATTAAACCGCAGTCATCTCGATTAATGTACCGTCATCCCGCTATATCCGGAGAACGCCGGTAACTGCTGCGCGAAGCACCGCGAGCCGATCGCCGAGTCCTCGCTTGTTCGGGAACGGCGGCTGCCGCCGCAGATCGCGCCGCGCCAACACGGCGGGCAAAGCGGCGGCGCGCGCGCCTTCCGGCAAATGGGAAAGCAGAGCTTCTTGCAGCATCGCGCGACCTTCCGCCGCCAACCGGCGGCTCACGGCATCCACCAGCCCGCTTGTTGGTGCGGCAATCACCGCGGCGATCGTCAACCCGTGTTCCGCCAGTACGTCCACGGGCAACAAGCATCGTTGTTGCCGCGCCAGCGCGGGAATGCAGCGCAGCACGCCGGCCGCCCCATAGGCCGCGCCGGCGGGTCGCAGCAGCTCCGGGTCGGGCGCGCCGAGCAGGCGTCCCGCCGCGACTGCCACGCCACCGGCGGAGCCGAGCAGATAGGCCCGCCACGCGGCAAGCGTCCCAATCATCGGCTCTGCCTCGGTCTCCCGCGCTTCGATCATGCCGAGCAGATCGCTGCGGTCGATCTCACCATTCGACAACAGGGTGGTCAGCGGCGTTGCCAACTGATGCGTGCGGCGCGCGCCCTCGACCACCTCCCGCCACCACTGTAACCGCATCAACGCGATCAGGGGCTCGCGCGTGACTTCGCGTGCACGCGCCAATTCGTGATTGAAGGCATAAAGCGTCATCAGTGCGTCACGCTTCTCCGCCGGCGCGAAAAGCCCGGTCAGGAAGCGGTCCTTGTCGTACCGCCGCACCATCTCGGCGGCTGGACTTAGCCCAGAGGCCAACTTGACGCCTCTTGGCCGCCGGTCATAGCTAACCGGGTCGTAGCTACGCGGCACAGAGACCGCTGCTTCACATCCAGCATGGTGGAGAATGCTTCATGGCTTTCGAACTCCCCAACCTGCCCTATTCCGAAAACGCACTTGCCGGTCGCGGCATGTGCCAGGAGACCCTGGAGCTGCATCATGGCAAGCACCACCAGGCGTACGTCACCGCGCTGAACGGTTTCGTCGAAAAGGACCCGCAGCTCCAAGGCAAGCCACTCGACGAAATCGTGAAGCTGTCGCACGGCAAGCCCGACATGGCGGGCGTGTTCAACAATTCGGGCCAGCACTGGAATCATATCCTGTTCTGGCAGTGCATGAGCCCGAACGGCGGCGGCATTCCAGGCTCGCTCGAGAAGAAGATCACGCAGGACTTCGGCAGCGTGGAGAAATTCAGGGACGCGTTCAAACAAGCGGGAGCCACCCAGTTCGGTTCCGGCTGGGCTTGGCTCGTGCTTGGCTCCGACGGCAAACTGAAGGTCACCAAAACGCCGAACGGCTCCAATCCGCTCGCTACCGGCGAAGGCAAAGCGCTGCTCGGCGTCGATGTGTGGGAACACAGCTATTACCTCGATTTCCGCAATCGCCGACCGGACTATTTGCAGAACTGGATGGACAAGTTGGCCAATTACGAGTTCGCGGCCTCGCGGATGTAATACCAGCGGCCCCGCGCGGTCGGAGTGGTCAACGGAAAGGGCTCTTCCCGGCTTCTGTTCAGTGCCGGAAGTGGCGCATCCCGGTGAACACCATCGCCACTCCGGCCTGGTCCGCCGCGCCGATCACCTCGGGATCGCGCATCGACCCGCCGGGCTGAATCACCGCAGTCGCGCCTGCTTCTATGGCTGCTTCCAACCCGTCCGGAAACGGGAAGAACGCGTCGGAGGCGACCACGCTGTCTTGCGTGAGCGGCATGGCGAGATGAGCGATCTTCGCCGCTTCTGCGCTTTTCCGTGCGGCAATGCGCGCGGCGTCCACGCGGCTCATTTGCCCGGCGCCGATCCCCACCGTGGCGCCGCACTTTGCATAGACGATCGCGTTCGACTTCACGTGCTTGCAGACGCGAAAAGCGAACAGCAGATCGGCGCCTTCGGCATCGGTCGGCTGGCGTTTGGTAACCACTCTCAGATCCGGCGCGGCCGTGCGTCCGGCATCGCGTGTCTGCGCCAGGAACCCGCCGGAGAGACTGCGGAACGCCAAACCCGGCGCGCCAACATCGGGCAGCCCGCCGGTCAGCAGCAGCCGCAGGTTCTTTTTGCGGGCCAGCGTCGCCAGCGCCTGCTCGTCAGCATCGGGAGCGATGATGACCTCGGTGAAGATCGCTGCAATCTTGTTTGCGGCTGCCTCATCAAGCCGACGGTTTACCGCGACGATGCCGCCGAAAGCCGAAACCGGGTCGCAGCGCAACGCACTGTCCCAGGCATCGGCGAGGCTGTCCGCCGTCGCTACGCCGCACGGATTGGCATGCTTGACGATCACCACTGCGGGCTTGTCGAATTCGGCCACGCACTCGAAAGCGGCATCGGTGTCGTTCAGGTTGTTGTAGGAGAGTTCCTTGCCTTGCACCTGCCGAGCCGTCGCCACGCCGGGGGGCGCCCCATTGACGTAGAACGCAGCCTGCTGGTGCGGGTTCTCGCCATATCGCAGCCTCTGCCGCAATGTTCCGGCGATGCTGAGGTGCTGTGGAAACAGCTCGTGCTGCTGCTGCACGAACCATCCGGCGACGGCGCTGTCGTAAGCCGCGGTGCGTGCATAGGCGGCGTGCGCCAGGTGTCTGCGCAACCCGAGACTAATACCGTGATGGCGGGCGAGTTCGTCGAGCACTGTCTGGTACTGTGCCGGCTCGGTTACCACAGCAACAAAATCGTGGTTCTTGGCGGCGGCGCGGATCAGCGCCGGGCCGCCAATATCGATGTTTTCGATGCAGTCGCGCGGCGCGGCGCCGCGCGCGACCGCGGCTTCGAACGGGTAGAGATTGACGACCACGAGATCGATCGGCGCGATGTCATGCGCCGCCATCTGTGCCATGTGTTCCGGGTCGTCGCGCCGGCCGAGAATGGCGCCGTGGATTTGCGGGACCAGCGTCTTGACCCGTCCGCCGAGGATCTCCGGAAAGCCGGTATGCTCGGAGACTTCGGTCACCGCGAGGCCTGCTTCCCGAAGCACCTGCGCGGACCCGCCAGTGGAGAGCAGCGCGACGCCATACCCCGCCAGGGCCTGTGCGAATGGCACGAGGCCGGATTTATCGGAGACGGAGATCAGGGCGCGGCGGATTGGGACGATATCGGTCATGAGCGGCGCATTAGCCTTCCGCGTGGGCGGGGTCCAGGATGGTTGCCGCGATACGGCCTTCCGAGTATGGCCTGCCGATGATTGCACGAATTTGGCGAGGATGGGCCGCGAGTACCGAGGCCGCCGATCTCTATGAGGAATTTCTCCGCTCCAACTTTCTCCCCGCGACCCATGCGATCGAGGGCTATCGCGGGGCCGCGGTGCTGCGCCGGCTCTTGGGCACGGAGGTGGAGTTCACGGTCATCACGCGCTTCGACTCGCTCAATGCCATCAAGCGCTTCGCCGGCGAGGACTGCGAGGCTGCGCATATCGCGCCGCGCGCACGCGAGTTGCTCGCCCGCTTCGACGCGCGCTGCCTGCATTACGAGCTTGTCGTGGAGGATCGCCCGCGGAACGGATCTCCCTGAAGGGGATCAATAGCCGTATGGCTGGTAACCATAGGCGTACGCCGGGGGCGCCGGCGTCGAACTGGCGCCGACGGCCGCACCCAGCGCGCCTCCTGCCAAGGCGCCTATAGCCGCGCCGCTACCTCCATCGCTCAAACCGCCTAGCGCAGCACCCGCACCGGCACCAACCAGCCCACCGGCCACGGCTCGTTGACCCGGGTCATACGGGTTGTAGCCGTAAACCGGCTGTGGCGGCGCATACACGCATCCGGCCAAGCCAAACCCCAGGCCGAGTGCCAAGGCGCACCGGATCGCTGAACCCCGCATCGCCCGCTCCTGTCCGTAAACGTCTTTCCAGAAACGATGCGGGACAGAGCCGGTTGTCGCCCTGCTCGCACGATTCCGCCAGTCGGCCTCGGCAGGCCGCCACCGACCCGCTACGGTGACGCCAACCCCAGATCGGAGCCATCGCAGGCATGCACAGCGACACCATCGGTCGCGAGGACATCGCGGCCGTCGAGCAGCTCATTCGCCCGCGCATACGCCGAACCCCGGTTTTCGAGGTCGAAGCCGCCGATTTCGGCCTCGGGATCTCTCGTCTGACTCTCAAGCTCGAGCTCTTCCAGCACGCCGGCTCGTTCAAAACTCGCGGCGCCTTCACTAACCTGCTGATGCACGACATCCCGAAAGCCGGCGTGGTCGCCGCCTCCGGCGGTAATCACGGCGCCGCGGTGGCCTACGCCGCCATGAAGCTTGCCGTTCCGGCAAAGGTCTTCGTCCCCGCCATCTCCTCGCCGGCAAAAATCCAACGCATCCGCGGCTATGGTGCCGACCTCGTCGTCGGCGGCGAGCGCTACGCGGATGCATTGGCTGCCAGCGAGGCCTGGGCTGCGCAATCCGGAGCGCTGGCCGTCCACGCCTTCGACCAGCGGGAGACGCTGCTCGGTCAGGGAACGATCGGGCTGGAGCTGCAACAGCAGGTTCCTGATCTCGACACGTTGCTCGTCGCCGTAGGCGGAGGCGGGCTGATCGGCGGTATCGCCGCCTGGTATGGCGGTAACATCGAAATTGTCGGGGTGGAGCCGGAAGCCGCCCCGACACTCACCAAAGCGCTGGCCGCCGGTCAGCCGGTTGACGCCGAGGCGGGCGGGGTCGCCGCCGACTCGCTCGCGCCTCGCCGGATCGGCGAGCGGGTTTTTCCGATTGCCGTGAGCCACGTGAAGCGCGTGGTCCTGGTTTCAGACGATGCGATCCGCGGCGCGCAGAAGGCACTGTGGGAAACGGCCCGGATCGTCGTGGAGCCGGGTGCAGCGGCGCCCTTCGCCGCGCTGCTCTCGGGCCGTTACCGGCCGGAGCCCGGCCGGCATGTCGGCGTGCTGCTCAGCGGCGGCAACACGATCGCTGTGGATTTCGATCGCTAGTGTTATACCAAGCCGCGGAACACCGATACTTGAGTTGTCATCCCGGCTATTTCGTCATACCGGCAAAAGCCGGTATCCAGATTACCGCACCCGAATTCGGCGCCTCTCGCCTGGATATATACCTGATCGGCGTGAGTTCGCATCGAACTGACCCTCGTTATCGCGTGCCGGCCGACTTCATCTGTGTGCAATGCGGGTAACTTCCGGGAAGAGCCGGGTGCGGGAAAGCCGCCTGCCCGGATCTGTGAGGGCGGAGCCGAATGGCCGAGCTACTCGACCAGTGACCGCCGTGGAGATACCGCGCCGCATCTACAGGTACCCGGCCCGTTGACTTCTGGACAGTTCTCAAAGCTCTGCCTCGAGTGCTTGTTGCATCGGCAATGTGCCAGGTTCGTTACGCTCCGGGGACTGCTCCGAACTTCCCTCCTCCGCTGGCGGTTCCGCGAGTGCTTGAGCCGGCAGAAGCCCGCTGGGCTCACTCGTGGTTGCGTCGGGTGTGGCAGCCGGATGCGCGGTGTAACTTCTCAACGTTTCGGTATTCGCGAAGTCAGTGGCTTCGCGCGCAAGGGCGTTTGTATTGCTGGTGTGCGCTGAAGCAGGCGGCCCTGTGTCGGGTTCTGACGCCGGCTCCGCTGGACTGCCGAGAGGTAAAAGACTTGAGGCCCCGATGCGATCGAACACCTCGTTCGCCCGCAGCAACGCCGCGACCGGACTCTCCTGGAAATAGTGGAACCGATCGATCTGCGGTGGGGGCTGAAATCGGCGGCGCCCATTTGGCCCGATCATTCCAGGGCCGATCGGTGCAAATGCGCCGGGTGCTGCCGTGCTCGGCACCATAGGCGAGCTCCTCGAAGGCGAGTTACGCCGGTCTGCCCGGGTTTGCGCCGGAGCGGGTGGCAGTTCACGCGGCACGTATCTTGCCCGCAGGCGGATGTGGTCCGGATGAGCCGCCAACCACTCGGTGGGCTCCGGGTAGCCGTCGCGCACGAACACAAACGGGACCCGGAGCGTGCCCGGACGGTCAGACTCACCCCACCGATCGTCCGACATCCTAGGCAGCGCTCCGGGTCATGGGGCCCTGCAGCAGAATATCGGAGAAGCGTTAACATCCGGTTTATGCCGCCAGCGATGGCATACTGAAGTGGACCCTTCAGTGAGGACCACGGAACGCGGGTCGTTAATTGGAAGCGCGACCGGTCCGATCTCCTGTACCATTAGGGTACGCATGGCTGCTGCAGCGGCGACTGTCGGTATGTGGACAACGCGACAGCGTTGTCCAAGCGCAGCGTCATATCCACAGCCGTCTCCCCGAGGTCGCCGATGATCCAGCACGCCAGACCGCCATCGGCGCCCGCTTCCCCAGCGCCTGGTGAGGCCTCCTGGTATTGTAGAATGCCGCCCACGAGGCGCCTGCCATCGATTCGCGTCACCTTATTCCCATTGCGGACCGCCGTTGCCGGTTCCCCGGAGCCGCCTGACAAATAGATCTGAAAGAATCCTGCACCGGTTGCATAGGACTTTCCAGCCTCAACATCCGGCATGACACTTCGGCAGTCCAGGACGTAACCTTGTTAGCCGCTGGCGGAAACGCCGGTCTGACTAACAGCGTTGGAGAGCTTTATGGGAATTCTCTTCTTGGCGGTGCTTGTTCGCTCGCACTGTCGCGCGAGCCTTCGCCCAGGGCCCCCGGAAGGCAATGGTGGTTCCGTCGGTATGAACTCATGGTTGGGCCAGCCGATCACACGGGCCCGAACAGTTTGGTCGGCGGCGCTGCGGCAGCCAACCCCTCTTCCAACACCGCGCCCCAGATCGATACTCCATGGTGGGCAGCAAACCTCAACCGCAGCAGCGCGGTCGGTCAGCCGTAACCCCGCACGGCCGTGCCGTGTTTAACCGCTGCGTGGGGATCAGCTTTGGGCTTAGTCGCTCAAAGGTTGACGGTCGCTCGCTTGCGAGAGGGCAACGCCGCGCCGACAGCCACCGCACCTGCCCCTAATGCGACGGCAGCGGCGGCAAGCGCGCCGACGGTGATCGCGTCCCGCAGGCCGGGCCGTGCCGGCGGCTCCAGGTAATTCTGCTCGGGCACCTGCTCGGGGATTTGCCCGCGCATCTGCCGCGCCATCAGGACCACCTCGGCCGGGTGCATGGCCCAGCGGCCGGCGCCATGCTTCACCTGATAGCGGCAACTGAAACCGTCGGAGATCAGCAGCGTATCGCGCCCCTGCTTGCGTACCAGCGGCAGCAGATCGTGCTCGCCGATCCGCATCGATACGTCGTAGTGGTTCGTCTCGTAGCCGAACGCTCCGGCGACACCGCAGCAACCGGCGGGATTTTTCACCAGCTCCAAGCCCATGTCCTTCAGTACGGCCTCCTCGGCCTCAGGCGACAGGACCGAGCGCTGATGGCAGTGCAGGTGCACAAGCGCCTCGCGGTGGAGTTTCGGTGCCTTCCAGCCGTCGGTGGCGCGCAGCAGCTCGCCGAACGTCTTGACCTGTGTGGCAAGTCGCTGTGCGTCCTCATCGTGCGGGAACAGGTTTTTCATCTCGTCGCGGAACACGGAGACGCAGCTCGGTTCCAGACCGACGATGGGAATGCCCGCGCGAGCGGCCGGGCGCAGCACGTCCATCGCCTCGCGCAGCTTCTGTTTGGCGAGGTCCAGCATGCCGTAATCATACAGAGGACGGCCGCAACATAGGCGATGATGCGGCACGACGACGCGGTAGCCGGCATCCTCCAGCACGGCGACGGCTGCTTTCGCGGTGCCGGGTAGGAAATAGTTGTTCCAGGTATCGGGCCAAAGCACGACTGCCGGGCGAGTGTCGTCCTGCGCCCGCGGATTGGGTCGGGCGGCGAACCAGTCCTGAAAACTTTGCGCGGCGAAGGCCGGCGGCTCGCGTTTCATCGTGATCCCGGCGATCCAGCGGGCGATCGGGGCGATGCCTGGCGCGCGCACCGCCTCGTTCGCAAGGCCGGGGGCGAAGCGGGCCAGCCGCGCCCAGAACCAGATCAGCCCCATCGAATAGGCGTTCCGCGGCCGCAGCCGCTTTTTGTAATAATGCGACAGGAACTCGGCCTTGTAGGTGGCCATATCGACGTTGACCGGACAGTCGTGCTTGCAGCCTTTGCACTGCAAACACAGGTCGAGTGCGTCGGCGATGGCTGGCTCGTCCCAACCTTGGGTCAGCGTATCGCCGCGCACCATTTCGAACAGCAGCCGGGCGCGGCCGCGGGTGTTGTAGAATTCCTCGCGCGTGCCCTGGAAGCTGGGACACATGATGCGTGCGCCGAGCGAGCGGCACTTGCCGACGCCGAAGCAGCGCTCCATCGCCTTCGCGAAGGAGAAGTGATCCTCCGGATACTGGAAGTGGGTGGGCCCGAGATCCTTCGGGCGATAATCCGGTCCGTAGCGAAGGTCTTTATCCAGCGGGCGGGCGTCGATCACCTTGCCCGGGTTCATTTTCCACTCCGGGTCCCAGAGCGTTTTGAACTCCCGGAACGCCTGAATCAGGTCGGAGCCGTACATGCGCGGCAGCAGCTCGCCCTTGGACTGGCCGTCGCCATGCTCGCCGGAGAGCGAGCCGCCATGTGAGACGACGAGGTCCGCCGCGCGCTCCATGTAACGGCGGAACCTCGCCACGCCCTCCGCCGTCTTCAGCCCGAAGGTCATGCGAGAGTGGACGCAGCCGTCGCCGAAATGACCATACAACGTGTATGCGTAGCCGAATTCCTTGTTTAGCTTGTCGAGTTCTCGCAGATAGCTGCCGAGCTTGTCGGGCGGAACGGCGGCATCTTCCCAGGACGGCCAGGCTTCTTCCTGCCCCGGAACGCGGCTGGCGCCGACGCCGTCCTCCCGCATTTCCCAGAGCTTTTCCTGGTCCGCTTCCGCTTCAATCAGGCGCATTTCCAGCGCGCCGGAACCGCCGGTTTTCAGTGCCGTGAAGGCGCTCTCGACTTTAGAATTGGCTTCGCGCTGCGTATCGCCGCCGAACTCGACCAGCAGCCAAGCCTCGCCATCCGGCAGCAGGGTCTCGCCGCTGAAGGTCTTGCCCTTGCGGGCTTCGTTGACGATCAGCTTTTGGTCGAAGCCCTCGATCGCCAGCGGATGGAATTCGCGGATGGAGGGAACATCGTCGGCGGCGCGCGGCGCGTCTTCATAGCCAAGCACCATGAGGGCGCGATGCGACGGAAACGGGATCAGCCGCAGCGTGGCGGAGAGGGTAAGGGCGCAGGTGCTCTCCGAGCCTACCAGCGATCGTGCCACATGGAATCCATTCTCCAGCAGCAGGTCGTCGAGATTGTAGCCGGACACGCGCCGGGGGATGCGCGGGTAATGCTTGCGGATGGAATCGCCGTACTGCTCGGCGATCCGCTTCAGGCCTTTGTAGATCTCCGCGCGTCGGCCGCCCGCGTGTTGGATCAGATCGTATTGATCTTCCGAGGTTGCACCCACGCGCATTCGCAGGCCGTCGTAGGTGAGGATTTCGAGCTCGTCGACGTTATCGACCGTCTTGCCGCCCATGACGGTGTGCGCGCCGCAGGAATTGTTGCCGATATTGCCACCGAGCGTGCACCACTGATGCGTTGCCGGGTCCGGCGCGAAGGTCAGCCCGTGCTTTTTCGCCTCATTGCGCAGCGTGTCGTTGATCACCCCGTGCTCGACTTTCGCCAACCGCGCGGTCGGGTCGAGCGCGAGGATGCGGTTCATGTATTTCGAGAAGTCGAGGACGACCGCGACGTTGACAGTCTGTCCCGACAGACTGGACCCGCAGCCCCGCCCCAGGATCGGCACTTTGCGCGCGTGACATGCTTCGACGGTGGCGATCACATCGTCCACGGAGCGTGGGATCACCACGCCCACCGGGACCGCGCGATAGATGGAGTGATCGGTGGCATAAGCGGCGCGCGAACCGGTATCGAACCTCACCTCGCCGGCGATGCGGGGGGTGAGGGCCGCCTGCAGCTCGCGCGCGGCCTCCCGGTAATCGTTTCGCCGCGGCGCCAGAGGGCGGGCGCGCCTGCGAGTGGAGGGGCGCGCTAGCGTGCCGATGTCGTTCACCTCAGGATTCCTGCCCGGAGCCGCCGCCTTTTTGCGTCGTTCCCGTGGTCTCCAGCTTGCGGCCGGTGACCCGTTCTACCAGCCGTCCCGCCACGCCGAACGGACTTTCGCCGAAAGTGAATTCCTGGACGGCGTGACGGCCGATCGACAGGCCGATGGGGGTGCGGTTGCGTTCGCCGTGTGCAACCGCGGTGATGAGCTTCTTCTGCTCATCGGAGGTGATCACCGGCGGCCAGGGTGGCTCCAACGGATCGACCATGCACTCGATCAGCACCGGCCCGTCCATCGCCAGCGCATTCTTCAACTGATCGCGGCACATACCGGGGTTTTCGATGCGTACGCCGCGAAGCCCGCAGCCCTCGGCGACCTTGACGAAATCCACGGGGTGCAGATCGACGCCGTATTCGGGGTTGCCGAGATATAGCATCTGCTCCCACTTGATCAGGCCGAGCGTGTTGTTCTTCATTACAACCACCTTCACCGGCAGCTTGTACTGCGCGATGGTGGCGAGCTCGCCCATGATCATCGTGGCCGAGCCGTCGCCGGTGAAAGCGATGACCTGACGGTCCGGAAAGGCGTGTGCGGCGCCGATCGCATAGGGAATCGCAGCCATCATCGAGCACATGGTGCCGCTGAACGAGAAACGCTGGCCTTCGCGCAGACGCATCCGCGCGGCCCAGGTGGTGACCGTGCCGGAATCGCCGCATATGATCGCGTCGGAGGCGAGCAGATCGGGCAGATGCCAGCTCACCACTTGCGGGCACATGGGGACGTGGTCGGAGGTTCCACGCTCCTCCATCAACGCCCACCATGATTTCATGCTCTCCTGCGCTTTGGTGAGGAAACTGCGATCTTCGTTGCGCGGCAGCTTGGTCAGCAATTCGCGCAAAGTGGCGCGGGCGTCACCGACGAGCCCGATCTCCACTGGATAGCGCAGGCCGATATGCTCGGGCTTGTCGTCGATCTGCACGCCTACGGCTTGGCCGGGCTTGGGCAGGAATTCGATATAGGGGAAGCAGGAGCCGACGATGAGGAACCCATCACAGGTGCGGAGCGCTTCCACGGACGGGCGCGTACCGACCACGCCGATGCCGCCGGTGCTATAGGGGCTGGTATCGGGGACGCAATCCTTGCCAAGCAGCGGTTTCACAATCACCGCGCCCAATCGCTCCGCGACCTGCTCCAGCTCGGCGCCGGCGCCGCGCGCGCCCGCACCCGCCAGAATTGCGATGTTCCTGCAGCCGGCGAGCGCCTTCGCAGCGTCCTCGATCCGGTAGCGCTCGGGGACGCGGACCGGCACCTGGTAGGCTTTGGAGACGTGGCCTTTCACATTGCGTTTGAACCGCCGCTCGGCGCTGGCGGGCATTGCCTGGATGTCGATCGGGATCGCCACATGCGAGACGGCGCGGTTGGAGAGCGCGGCCCGGCAGGCAAGATTGAGGATGTTCTCCAGGTGCTCCGGCCCCATCAGCCGCTGGTTGTATATCGCAACATCCTGAAACAGGTAATCCTGGTTGATATCCTGCAAATAATGCGTGCCGATCAGGTCATGGTAGGTCATTCCGGTGATCGCCAGCACCGGCGCGCCGTCGATCTTGGCGTCGTAGAGCCCGTTCAGGAGATGCACAGCCCCGGGGGCGGCGATCGAGAAGCACACGCCAAGGCGGCCGGAGAACTTGGCATAGGCGCAAGCCGCCAGCGCGGCGGTCTCCTCATGCCGCACATGGACATAACGTAGCTTGCCGGCAGCTTTCCGGAAGCCCTCCACCAGTCCGTTGATACCGTCGCCGGGCAGGCCGAACACGGTATCGACCCCCCAATCGAGCAGGATCTGGACAACGTGATCCGAGACAGTGTCGGGCATCCTCGCCTCCGCGGCTGCATTACTGGAACCGCGGGCGGACCGCCAAGTTGCGCTCAGCGTTCGGTGATCAGGCGGCTTCTTGGGCGGCGGCCAGCTCGGCGTCCTTCGCCTTCACACGCGCAACCGCGGGCCTGGCGTTCACCCGCTCGATATAGGCGCGGATCTCCGTCCGCTCCGGCACCAGGCCGAAAGCTGTCGTCCAGGTCAGCGCTGTACCCCACAGCACATCGGCCGCCGTGAAGCGCTCGCCGAGCAGCCAGGGCCGGGGCGCGAGTTGCGCCGCCAGGGTGTTGAGCGTCGTATCGTAGTCCCCGTAGGGCGACATCGCCGGGCGGCCGGGTTCGCGTTGCATGTGGCGGTCCACGAGAGCGGGCTCGAAGCAGGCAGCGTAAAACACCATCCAGCGGAGATAGGGCCCGCGCAACCTGTCGTGGATGGGGGGTGCCAGCCCGCGGTCGGCGAACTGGTCGGCAAGGTAGATGTAAATGGCGACCTGTTCGGTTACCAGCGCGCCGTCATGCAGGATGGCCGGAACCTTGCCCATCGGGTTCACCGCCAGATAGGCGGGCTGGCGTTGTTCGCCGGCTTTCATGTTCAACACCCGCAGCTCGTAGGGTGCGCCGAGTTCCTCCAGCAACAGCAGCACGCCGGTCGATCTTGTGTTGGGGGAATGGAACAGGGTTACACGACGGTCGTCGTTCATGAGGCCTCGCTGTTGAATTGCAGGTAGGGATCAGGCAGCCGCGCGGATTGCCGCGCGCCGCACGTCATCGGCCACAACACCGGCGAACGGTTCGAAGTTCGCTTCGAAGCGCTGCATCAACTCGCGCGCCATGCGATCATAAGCGGCTTTGTCGGTCCAGCCCTGGCGCGGGTCAAGCACGTCGGTTGGGATGCCGGGGAGGGCTTCCGGAATTGCCAGGCCGAAGAACGGGTCGGCGCGGAAGCGTGCGCGCGACAGGCTGCCGTCGAGCGCGGCGCGCAACAGCGTGCGCGTGTGCCGGATGCTCATGCGCCGGCCGGTGCCGTACTGCCCGCCGGTCCACCCGGTGTTCACCAGCCAACAATCAACGCTGTGCCGCTCGATCCGCTGCTCCAGCATCCGGCCGTACACCTCCGGCCGGCGCGGCAGGAACGGCGCACCGAAACAGGTGCTGAAGGTTGCTTGCGGTTCAGCCCCGAGCCCTTTCTCGGTGCCTGCCACGCGTGCGGTATAGCCGGACAGAAAGTGGTACATCGCCTGCGCCGGCGTCAGCTTGGCGATCGGCGGCATCACCCCGAACGCGTCCGCCGTGAGCATGACGAGATTGCGCGGATGACCGCCGCGCCCGCTCGCAACGACGTGCGGGATATAGTCAACGGGATAGCAGGCGCGGGTGTTCTCGGTCAGCGAGCCATCGGCAAGATCGAGATGTCCGTCCGCATCAGCGACGACATTTTCCAGCACCGTGCCGAAGCGATGAGTGGCCGCCCAGATCTCGGGCTCCGCCTCGGCCGACAAGTTGACGACCTTGGCGTAGCAGCCGCCTTCGAAGTTGAACACGCCGGCATCGCCCCAGCCATGTTCGTCATCGCCGATGAGGCAGCGGTGCGGATCGGAGGACAGCGTGGTCTTGCCGGTGCCGGAGAGGCCGAAGAACAGTGCTACGTCGCCCTCGGGGCCGATATTGGCGCTGCAATGCATGGGCAGCACGCCGTCCGCAGGCGCGAGCCAGTTCATCACGGTGAAGATGGATTTCTTGATCTCCCCGGCATATTCCGTACCGGCGATCACGATCGTGCGGTCCTCGAAGGACAACGCGATCGCGGTGCCGCTGCGCACGCCGTCCATCGCAGGATCGCACTGAAAAAGGGGAGCGTGGAGGATGACGTAATCCGGCTGGAAGCAAGCCAGTTCCGCGGTTGCGGGGCGGATGAACACATTGCGCGCGAACAGCGCCGGCCAGGCGCCCGTGCTGACCAGCCGCACGCGGACGCGATGTACCGGGTCGGCGCCCGCATAAAGGTCCTGGGTGAACAGCTCCTGGCCCTGCAAATAGGCACGCACACGGCCGGCGAGCGCCGCGAAATGGTCCCGATCGAGCTTCTGGTTGATCTTGCCCCACCAGACCTCGTCGCGCACCGTCGGATCGTCCACGACAAACTTATCCTGCACTGAGCGGCCGGTATGCACGCCCGTTGCAACGATCAGCGCGCCGTCAGCCGAGAGCCGTCCTTCATCTCGCCGCAGCGCCTGCTCCACGAGCGAGCGGGAGGGGAGGTTCGCATGAAGGCGGCGGGCGGATCGGACGCCGGTACCGGCGAGCGGATCAACCATCGGGTTCAGCTCCCTCACAAGCCCGTTTCCTGATGCGGCGGCGAATTGTTCCAGCAAAGACGATGGATGTCACCACCGATGATGGGGACAGAAGGCACAGGGCCGTGAGTTGTGCGGTGCAATAAGCTCTGTCGGGTGCTACGGGTAGGTCGAGAGACCGCGGGCCAGGGAGCGAACCAGCAGGATCGTGGCCGAGCCCAGCAGTGCGAGGCCGCCCGGTTCCGGTATCGGGCGGCGCGGGCTTTCGCTGACCGCGTCGGCGATTACCGTTATCGCGCCGGCTGGTGAAGACGGTTGGCCCCAGTCATAGGCCGGCAGATCGAGCTGGTCGTGGCCGGTGATCGCGCTGGTCAGTCCCAGCGCTTTGTCAGTATCCGTTTCGCCCGAATTGATCTGGCTGCCATCACCTCCCGGGTCGATGTAGCTCAGCGACTTGGGCGTATCCCCGGCATCGAAATAGCCATTCCCGTTGACATCATTGGTCGCGGCGCCGGTGGCAGTGATCCAGTGGCTTCGCGAGGCGGTGTATTTTCCTTGCGGGTTCTTGTCGTATTCGGTGATCAGGAGCTCCACGTCCTCGCCGTGATAAAGCTCGGTCATGAGCCATGTCAGGGTTGGATTGATCACCTGGGTCACGTCTGTAATCGTTTCGGGCGCTGCGGTTTTCATGTAGCTGCGCAGCCCCATCGCCATCCCGCCCGGGCTTGTGCCGCCTGTTTGGCAGTTGCAGTTCATCGCCTTGGCAAGCGTGTTCGCCAGAGTGTTGATGCCCTTATCAGATGTATCGGGTACCAGCATCGGTTTTGGGTTCGCGTAGTAGTAGTAGTAGTAGTAGTAGTACGGGAACCGATTCTGCAGATAGACGAGCGAATTGATCGCGGCGACCGGGCCGCAGGCCTCAGATTTATCGGCTTTCTTGCAGGCGGTGATCTTGGGGCTGTTCTCGTCATAGGTGCCGAATGGGAACTGCCCGCCATCGGTCTCATCGATGCTTGAGGGAGGGGGCTGCGGCACGGCGGCCGCGGGCTGCAGGAATGCTCCAAGCCACAGGGCGGCGAATGCTGTTCCGGCCCTGCAAGCCGCCGATCCAACCATGGCGCGTTTCTCCCTTTGGTCCTGGTTATTTTTGCAAATGTAACACAAGACGGTTCCCGAGGAGAGACATTTCAGCGTGCCGGGGCGTGACGCTGGGCCGGTCCTGCGCTAAGGGGGCGCGGATGGAGCACATATCGTGAGCACGACGGTGGCGCGATCGCCTAACAGCCTGCGTGGCGGCCCTGATCAGCGCGGCCGGTTCGGGCCCTATGGCGGCCGGTTCGTCGCCGAGACGCTGATGCCGCTGATCCTTGCGGTCGAGCAGGCCTACGGGGAGGCGAGGGCGGATCCCACCTTCCAGGCCGAGTTGGACCGCTACCTCGCGGATTATGTCGGCCGGCCCAGCCCGCTCTGGTTCGCCGAGCGACTCACGCATGCGCTGGGCGGGGCGCGGATCTATTTCAAGCGCGACGAGCTGAACCATACCGGCAGCCACAAGGCGAACAACTGCATGGGCCAGATTCTGTTGGCCCGGCGGATGGGCAAGACGCGCATCATCGCCGAGACCGGCGCCGGCCAGCATGGCGTGGCGACGGCGACCATGTGCGCGCTGTTCGGCCTGCCTTGCACTGTTTATATGGGCGTCACCGATGTCGAGCGGCAGAAGCCGAATGTGTTCCGCATGAAACTTCTGGGTGCAGAAGTAAAGCCGGTCAGCTCCGGCGCCGGCACGCTGAAAGATGCGATGAACGAGGCGCTGCGCGACTGGGTGACCAATGTCGCCGACACCTATTACCTGATCGGCACGGTCGCCGGCCCGCATCCCTATCCGGCGATGGTGCGCGACTTCCAGTCGGTGATCGGCGAGGAGGCGAAGCGGCAGTTGCAGCGAGCGGAGGGCCGGCTGCCAGACGCGGCGGTCGCCTGCATCGGCGGCGGCTCCAACGCCATGGGGTTGTTTCATCCGTTCCTGGATGACTCGTCGGTGCGGCTGATCGGCGTCGAGGCAGGCGGTCGGGGCATCGAGACCGGCGAGCATGCGGCCAGCCTGACCGGCGGCCGGCCGGGCGTGCTGCATGGGAACTGCACCTATCTGCTGCAGGACGAGGACGGGCAGATCAAGGAGGCCCACAGCATCAGCGCCGGACTGGATTATCCCGGCATCGGGCCGGAGCATTCCTGGCTGCATGATATCGGCCGCGTTGAATATGTCTCGGCGACCGACGAGGAGGCGCTGGCAGCCTTCCAGCTCTGCACGCGCACCGAGGGGATTATCCCGGCGCTGGAGCCGGCGCATGCGCTGGCGCACGTGACGAAGCTCGCGCCGACGATGGGCAAGGAGCAGATCATTCTGATGAATCTCTGCGGGCGCGGCGACAAGGATATTTTCACGGTGGCCGAGCATCTCGGGGTGCGGTTGTGATGGCAGATAACCTATCCGGCGGGGCGCGTCATCGCGGTGGAAAAGACGTGGATGGCCTGCCTTCGCCGGCCATGACGACGTGAGCCGCATCGCCTCGCGTTTCGGCGCGCTGAAGCGTGAGGGCCGCGGCGCGCTGATCCCATTCGTGGAGGCGTGGGACCCGGATGCTCCGACCTCGATGGCGCTGTTGCGCGGCATGCCGGAAGCGGGCGCCGACCTGATCGAGATCGGCATGCCTTTCACCGACCCGATGGCCGATGGACCGACCATTCAGGCGGCAGGCAAACGCGCGCTTAGGGCTGGGGTGAAGATGGCGCATACCCTCGGCATGGTGCGGGAGTTTCGCCGTGAGGATGATGCGACGCCCATCGTACTGATGGGGTATCTCAACCCGGTGCTGTCCTATGGTTCGGAGCGGTTCTGTACCGATGCCGCAACCGCCGGCGTGGACGGCCTGATCGTGGTGGACCTGCCGACGGAAGAAGCCGACCTGCTGCTGCCCCACGCTGCCGCCTGCGCGCTCGACGTGATCCGGCTGGTGGCGCCGACCACGGGCGACAAACGCCTGCCTGTCGTACTCGCCGGAAGCTCCGGTTTCGTGTATTACGTCAGCATCACCGGGATCACCGGCACTCGCACCGCTACCGCCGAGCATCTCGGGGAGACGATTCCGCGCATCCGGAAAGTTACCAACTTGCCGATCGCGGTAGGGTTCGGCGTGCGCAGCCCGGAGCAGGCGGCGACGGTGGCGCGTGCGGCGGATGGCGCTGTGGTAGCCTCGGCGCTGATCGACATCCTGGCGGCATCGTTGGATGAGCAGGGCAGGGCGCGCGCTGATACGGTGGGACGCGTGCTCGATCAGGTGCGCGCGCTGGCGGCAGGCGTGCGAGGGGCGCGGGCGCACGCATGAGTTGGCTCACCGAATTCGTTCGCCCGAAAATCCGCACGCTGTTCGCGCGGCGCGACGTGCCGGACAATCTCTGGCATCAGTGCCCGGCATGTCAGCAAATGATCTTTGCGCGCGAGCTAGAGGCCAATCTGAAGGTCTGCCCGCATTGCGGGCATCATATGCGGGCCAGCGCGGCGGAGCGCCTGAGCTGGACTTTCGATGCCAATGCTTTCACCCGCATCGAAATGCCCAGGGTGCCGCCCGATCCGCTACGCTTTCGCGACACGAAGCGTTACACCGACCGGCTTAAGGAGGCACGCGACAAAACCCACATGGAGGAAGCGCTCGCCGTTGCGCATGGCACCATCGAGGGCCGGCGTGCGATAGTTGCGGCGATGGAGTTCGAGTTCATCGGCGGGTCCATGGGGGCGGGCGTCGGCGAAGGGCTGCTGGCAGCCGCGCGGCTCGCGGTGTTGCAGGAAGCGCCGCTGATCGTGTTCACCGCGTCCGGCGGCGCGCGTATGCATGAGGGCGCCATCAGCCTGATGCAGATGCCGAAGACGGTGATGGCGACGCGTCTCGTGAAGCGCGCCGGACTGCCGTATATCGTCGTGCTTACCGACCCAACCACCGGCGGCGTGACCGCGAGTTTCGCGATGCTCGGCGACATCCACATCGCCGAACCCGGCGCGCTGATCGGTTTTGCCGGCGCGCGGGTGATTGAGCAGACGGTGCATGAGAAACTGCCGGATGGTTTCCAGCGTGCCGAATATTTGCACGAGCATGGGATTATCGACATGGTGGTGAAGCGCACCGAGTTGCGCGCCATCCTCGCCAGGATCCTGGCATTGCTGGGAGACAAGGAGCCGGTGTCGGCCGAGCCCCTGCCGCAAGCCGCCGAGTGACCGACCGTATCGAGGATATCGTCGCGCGGCTCCATGGGCTGCATCCGCTGCTGATCGATCTCAGCCTGGAGCGGCTGCGGCGTCTGCTGCTGCGGCTGGGTTCGCCGGAGCGGCGTCTGCCGGCAGCCATCCATGTGGCGGGGACCAACGGGAAGGGCAGCACTTGCGCATTTCTGCGGGCCATGGCCGAAGCGGCAGAGATGCGCGTGCATGTATATACCTCGCCGCATCTCGTGCGCTTCAACGAGCGGATCCGTATTGCCGGGCAGCTTGTCTCCGATGATGCGCTTGCTTCGGCGCTGCAGGAGATCGAACGGGTGAACGCCGGCGAGCCGATCACCGTCTTCGAGGTTATTACCGCCGCGGCGTTTCATCTGTTTGCGGCAATGCCGGCGGATTTGGCTGTGCTGGAAGTGGGTCTCGGGGGGCGGGGCGACGCGACGAATGTCATCGAGCGGCCGGCGGCTTGCGCGATCACGTCGCTCTCGCTGGATCATCGCGAGCTGCTCGGCGACACGATTGCCGCGATCGCCGCCGAGAAGGCGGGCATTATGAAACCGGGCGTTCCGGTGGCGGTCGGTGCGCAGACGCATGAGGCGCTGGGCGCACTGCGCGCCGCCGCCGAGCATGTTGGAGCGCCGCTGCGTCTGCGCGGTCGCGACTGGTGGATGGAGGGACGGCGGTATTCCGACGCACGCGGTGCGCTCGATCTGCCGCCGTTGTCGCTGCCGGGTGCGCATCAGCTCGACAATGTCGGGATCGCGATCGCGGCGTTGCGGGCAACAGCGCTTGCGGTTCCCGACACTGCCATCCTGGCGGGCGTGGCACGGGCGGAATGGCCGGCTCGGCTGCAACGGCTGCATGGTGCGCTGGCGGGGCTGCTGCCGCCCGGCTGGGAGCTGTGGCTCGATGGCGGGCACAATCCCGGGGCCGGCGAGGCGCTCGGGGCGCATCTGGCGAGCTGGGCTGATCGGCCGGTGCATCTCCTGGTGGGGATGAACCAGTCGAAGGACGCGGCCGCGTTTTTGCGCCCGCTGTTGCACCATGCGTCGTCAGTGTGGGCTGTGGCGGAACCCGGTCAACATCTGGCGTTGCCGGTGGAGGGGATCATCGCTGCTTCGGGTGGTGTTGCGCAGCCAGGTCCGCATGTCGTCGATGCTTTGCGTGCGATCGCCGGCGATCGTGGACCGGCGCGCGTGCTGATCTGCGGGACTCTTTATCTGGCGGGCGAGGTGTTGAAGCTCGATAGGGGTTCCCCATGAAATATCTGCTGGCTGCCCTCACTGCGCTGTTGGTCCCGACCGCGGCGGCAATTGCGGCGACCTGGCCGGAGTATCAGATCATCGAATGGCAGCCGCGCACGGAAGCGCAGCTTGCCACGCTCAAGCGCATCGGGGTCACCGCCGGCATGGTGTTCGATCCGGCAAAGGCCGATGCGCTGCGCAGCGCCGGGATGCGCTACTACGTCGAGAATATCGCCACCGATTTCTATGCCGCCTATCACCGCTGGTTGCCCGATCAGCGGATCGGCGCGCGTTTCGCCGCCTTGCAGCGGCGCTACAGCGCCGACCCGGCAGACCTCTCGGTGTTCCTGCGCGATCCGAGCCTTTCCGATCCGGTCTGGTTGCAGCGGATCGAGGATCGGCTGACGGCGGTGGTGCATGCGGCGGCCCCCGATCACCCGCTGTATTACAGCTTGGGCGACGAGACCGGCATTGCCGAGCTGGCCGCACCTTGGGACTTCGACCTGTCGCCGGTCGCGCTGGACGCGTTCCGCACCTGGCTGCGCGCGCAATACGGCTCGGTGGCGGCGCTGAACCGCGAGTGGGGCACGCACTACACGGATTGGAGCGAGGCGAAGCCGGAGTTGACCGAACAGGCCATCGCGCGCACCGACGGGAATTACGCCGCCTGGTCGGACTTCAAAGCATGGATGGACGACGCGTTTGCCAGCAGCCTGCGCGCCGGCACCGATGCCGTGCATCGCGCGGACCCGACCGCGCTGGCCGCCATCGAGGGCGCGCAGGTGCCCGGCTGGGGCGGCTACGACTACACACTGATCGCGCATGCCGTGGACGTGGTGGAAATCTATCCGACGTATGAGAACCTCGCGATTCTCCGTTCGCAGAACCCTGCGGTGGTTCCTTTGACAACCAGCTTTCGCGCAGACCCGCAGGCCTTGCACGCGATTTGGCAGCGCTGGCTGGAGGGATGCCGCGGCCTGGCCCTGTGGGACCCGAAGGGGCGCATCGTCGGTCAGGATGGGTCGTTGGGTCCGGACGGCGAGGCTTATGCTCCGGTGTTCGCCGCGTTGCGCGGACCGCTTGGCACGGCGGTGCTGAACGCCAGTCCCGTCCACGGTCCCGTCGCCATTCTGTATTCGCCACCGAGTTTCCGTATCCATTGGTTGCTGGAGCAACGGTCGGACCCGGCGGCCTGGATCACCCGCTCTCTCGATGATGACGATAGGGGCAATGCCGAGCGGGAGACGCTGGCCTCGGCGGGCGATGCGCTGATGCATCTCGGGGTCTCGCCTGCTTATGTCGGCCCGGGTCAACTCGCGCGCGGCGAGCTGAACGGGGCTCGCGTGTTGATTTTGCCCGCCACGATCGCCCTTTCGGACGCGGAAGTACAGGCTGTTCGCCGCTTTGCCTCGCAGGGCGGTGTGGTGTTGGCCGATGCCGAGCCGGGGCTGTACGACGACCATGGCAGACGGCGGGCTAGTCCGCCGCTGGTTGATATATTCAATGGCCGAGGCGGCGCGATCCTGCCGACCGGCGATCGCGGCACGCTGCAAGCGGCGCTGGCGCACGCCGGGGTGCACGCGGCGTTCACGGTCTCCGCCCCGGATGTGGAGACTTATGCGTTTCAGGATGGTGCCGAGACGGTTCTGGGCGTGCAGCGCGATTTTGCCGAAAATGTTGGGGCGGAGCAGGTCGTGGTTACGCTGCCGGAGGCTTTTCAGGTGACGGACCTGCGGACCGGGGCGATGCTGGGAAGACTCACTCGAATTCCGCTGACGCTGGACGCGGTGACGCCGGCTGTTCTTGGTCTGACGGCACCGTAAATGCGCGGCTCATAGAGCGCCGCGGAGCAACTCCAGCGCTGTGTCGACGCTGGCCGCGCGGATCTCGGTGCGGTCGCCGGGCAAGATCCGGTGCTCCGTATGGGTGGGGGCGCCGCGGCGGGCGAGGCCGAACCACACCAGACCCACCGGTTTGGCGGCGCTGCCGCCGCCGGGGCCGGCCACGCCGGTGACGGAGATGGCGATATCAGCACGCGACTGGGCAATCGCGCCTTCAGCCATGGCACGGGCGACCGGCTCGCTGACCGCGCCATGCTCCGCTATCAGCGCCGCCGGAACCCCGACCAGCTCGGTCTTGGCCTCGTTCGAATAGGTGACGAACCCCCGTTCCACCACGTCCGAGGAGCCCGGTATGGCGGTGAGCGCGGCGGCGATCAGGCCGCCCGTGCAGCTTTCGGCGGTGGCGAGCATGAGCCGGCGCGCGCGGCACTCGTCGAGCAGGGCGGCGGCGTGTCGCAACGAGTCGGGATGAAGTAGTGGCATCCCGTCAACATGAACCCGATCGGCGCCCGAGGTCACGGGCTCAGCCATCGCGGTCCGCTGACGAACTGGCTGCCGAATTGGTAGAACCGCAGCACGCGGTCTGCGTCCTTGGTAAGGCCGACGCGCACGGTGCTGCCGATCTCGGGTGCCGGCGCGCCATCGGTTGCGAGGAAGAGATTACCCTTTGCGCACAAATCCACTCCGTCCAGCGTGCGATCGACGCCCAGCGCCGCCGCCAGCCGTCCGGGGCCGCGCGCTATGTCCCGCAGCGGCACGGTTCCGCGTCGCCGGCGCATAAACTCGATCCCGTGGATCGGCTCCATCGCCCGCAGGAGCACGCCGGCGCCGATGCCGGCCGGCTCGGCCGAGACATTCAGCATGAACGCGGCCCCGTAGGCGAGATACACGTAGGCATGGCCGGGCCGCAGGAACAACGAGGCGTTGCGCGTGGTGCGCCCGCGAAAAGCGTGGCACGCGGCGTCGTCGGGCAGATAGGCCTCGGTTTCGACGATGCGGCCGACCGCCTCGCCCTCGGGCCAGCGTCGCACCACCAGCTTGCCGATCAGGAACTGGGCCAGCTCGGTGCAGTCCGACGGCAATTGACGGCGGGTGAGAGGCTTCACGGAGGCTAGCCACATACCAAGATTGATCCTGCCGAACCAGGGGAGGGACCCGAGCCAGGGGTCAAGCAGCCGATGATCGGGATCGACTGGGGCACTACCAGCTTTCGCGCCTTCCGCCTGACGGCGGAGGGCCGGATCCGCGACCGCAAGGGCAGTCCGCGCGGGATCATGGCGGTACCGGACGGGCGGTTCGCCGACACGCTGCGGGAAGAGATCGGCCCGTGGCTCGCGGCCGGCGAACGCCATGTTCTGCTGTCCGGGATGATCGGCAGCCGCCAGGGCTGGGTGGAGGCGCCCTACCTTCCGTGCCCGGCCGGCCCGGCCGAGATTGCCACCGCGCTGGTGGAGGTGGCGTTCGACTGGGCGCAGGTGAAACTGGTCCCGGGTCTTTCGGCCCGCGATGAGGCGGGCGTCCCGGAATTCGCGCGCGGCGAGGAAGCGCAGGTGATCGGCGCGCTGGCCGGCATGGGCGGCGCTGGCTGGGCCTGCCTACCGGGCACGCATTCGAAATGGGCGCGGGTCGAGACCGGTCGCATCACCGGCTTCACCACCCATCTCACCGGCGAGGCATTCGCGGCGCTGCGCGGCCACACGATTCTGGCCCGCATGATGCGTGACGGCAGCGCCACCGACGCGGCGAGTTTCGAAGCGGGGGTGACCCGCTCAGGCGAGCCGGGCGGCCTGCTGCACCATCTGTTCGGCGTGCGCGCGCTGGCGCTGGCCGGACACCTGAGCGATAGCGACGGTGCCTCCTATCTCTCCGGGCTGCTGATCGGCCATGAGGTGCGGGCGGCGCTTGCCGGCGTGCCGACGGCGACGCTCGTGCATGTAATCGGCGCCGCGGAACTGACCGCGCTGTATGGACGGGCGATCGAGGCCTGCGGCGGCATGGCCGAACGGCTGGATGGCGAGGCAGCAGCCCGAGGGCTCGCGCTGATCGGGGGACATGCCCAATGGAGTTGAGCCACCACGATCTGAGCGACTGGTTGGCACGCTGTCCGCTGGTGGCGATCCTGCGCGGGGTGCGACCCGATGAGGTTACGGATATCGCCGCGGCACTGGCGGAAGCGGGCGTGGCGATCGTCGAAATCCCACTGAATTCGCCCGAGCCGCTGGACAGCATCGCCCGGCTCACACGGGCGTTTGGCGAACGGCTGCTGATCGGCGCCGGGACCGTGATGACCGAAGCGCAGGTGGCGGATATCGCTGCGGCGGGCGGGCGGCTGATCGTGACGCCGCATGCCGACGCATCCATCGTTCGGGCGGCGAAGGCGCACGGTTTGCTGGCAGTCCCGGGTTTTTTCACTCCGGCGGAGGCTTTCGCGATGCTTGCCGCCGGTGCGGATGGGATCAAGCTGTTTCCGGCTGAGGCGGCCGGCCCGGCGGTGCTGCGGGCGCTGCGTGCGGTATTGCCGCCGGGGACCCAGGTGCTGCCGGTCGGCGGTATCGATACTGCGAACATGGCAGGCTGGCTCGTCGCCGGGGCGGCGGGATTCGGCATCGGATCTTCGATCTATCGGCCGGGCGATACGCCTGCCGTGGTAGCCAGCAAGGCGCGCGCGCTGGTCGGGGCGTTCCCGCAAGGATAGACTGCTCCAATAAAGGAGGGGGCCGACCATGAATGCAGCGTTTCGACCTTACGCGCCCGGCACGCAGCCGCCATACGATGTACCGGCCTATCTCGGCACCACGAAGCGGCACCCTAAGCAGAAGCTGCATCCGTTGCCGCACACAGTGACCGAGACCACCGGACCGGCCTTTTCCGCCGGACGGTTTCCGCCGATGGCGGATCTCACGAAGGTCGATGGCAAGGGGGCGCAGGGTGAGCGGATCATTGTCGCCGGTACCATCACCGATGAGGATGGAAAGCCGGTGCCCCACACGATGGTGGAGATCTGGCAGGCCAATGCCGCGGGCCGTTATCACCATCCCGGTGATCAGCACGATGCGCCGATCGATCCGAATTTCATCGGTGGCGGACGCGTGTTCACCGACGAGCAGGGGCGATATCGGTTCGTCACGATAAGGCCGGGCGCCTATCCATGGCCGAACCACGCCAATGCCTGGCGGCCGAACCACATCCATTTCTCCTATTTCGGCCCGGCCTTTGCGACGCGCCTGATCACCCAGATGTATTTCCCGGGCGATCCGCTGTTGGCGCTCGATCCAATCTTCAACGGCATTCCGGACGAGCGTGCGCGCAACCGGTTGGTTGCCGTGTTCGACCTCGAAATCACGGAGCCCGACTGGGCGCTGGGGTATCGGTTCGATGTCGTGCTGCGCGGTCGGGCCGCCACGCCGATGGAGCATTAAGCATGCCGGTCGCCACCGCCAGCCAGACGATCGGCCCCTATTGGCACCTTATTGAGGACAAGTCCTGGGCTGATCTGACCCGGTTCGGCGCCGAACAGGCGTACCCGGACCGGCAGCGGATCAGCCTGACCGGCGTGCTGACCGATGGCGACGGGCTGCCGTTCCCGGAAGCCTGCATCGAGATCTGGCAAGCCGATCCGAGGGCCTGCGATGCGTTTCCGGGGTTCGGCCGTTGCGCCACCGACCGGGACGGGCAATTTCGTTTCATTACGCTGAAGCCCGGCCCGGTGCCCGGGCGCGGGAACGCCCAGCAGGCGCCGCATATCGCCGTATGCGTGTTGGCGCGTGGATTGATGCGTGGACTGATGACGCGCGCCTATTTCGAGGACGAGGCGCTGAACGAAAACGATCCGCTGCTGACGTCGATCGAGGAGCCGATGCGGCGCCGCACCCTGATTGCCCGCACGGCCGGGGAGGGGGTGTGGCGGATGGATATCTGCCTGCAAGGGACGAACGAAACGGTTTTTCTGGACGTATAGATGCAGATGCGACCGTACTCGCGATGACGGTCAATCCCGCCGACAGTCCGATTCTCGGCATGCTCTACGGCAGCGATGGGATGCGCGCCGTCTTCGATGAGCGTGCGTATTTCCAGCGCATGCTCGATGTGGAAGCGGCGCTCGCGCGCGTGCAGGCAACGCTCGGCATCATCCCGCAGGATGCCGCCGCGGCGATCACCGCCGCGGCGCGGATCGAGGCTCTCGATACCGCGGAACTGGCAGCGAGTGCTCGTACCGTAGGCTATCCGGTGGTGGGGCTGGTGAAGGGCCTGTCGCGCGCTGCTGGCGAGGCGGGGCGGTGGACACATTGGGGTGCCACCACGCAGGACATCATGGATACCGCCACGGTATTGGCCGTGCGCGATGCTCTGTCGCTGGTGCGGACCGAGCTGCGAGCGGTGCTCGACGCGCTGCTGCAACAGGCCGGGCGGCACCGCAGCACGGTGATGGCTGGGCGTACGCATCTGCAGCAGGCGCTGCCGACGACATTCGGATTGAAGTGCGCCGTCTGGGCGCAGCCGTTCATCGCCCATCTTCAGCGGCTCGATCAGCTTCGGCCGCGCGTGGAGCAGGTGAGCTTCGGCGGCGCCGCGGGCACGCTCGCCTCGCTCGGCGGCGACGGTGTGGCGGTCATGACAGCGCTCGCCGCCGAGCTCGGCCTGCGCGCACCGGCAGCGCCCTGGCACGTTACGCGCGACGGCCTGGCCGAGACTGTGGGGTTTCTCGGCCTGATCTGCGGCAGCTTGGCCAAGATCGCGACCGACGTCGTTCTGTTGGGGCAGACCGAAGTGGGTGAGCTGGCCGAGCCGCATGAGGCCGGACGCGGCTCGTCCTCGACCATGCCGCAGAAACGCAACCCGATCGCCTCGGAATACATACTGGCCGCGGTGCGCGGGGTGCATGCGCTCGTGCCGCTGATGCAGGGCGCAATGGCGCACGACCATGAGCGCGCGACCGGGCCGTGGCAGGCCGAGGTCCTGGCGCTGCCGCAGGCTTTCGTGCTGACGCACGGCGCGTTGCTTCACGCCTGGGCCATCGCGGAGGGCATGGTCGTGGACGCCGAGCGGATGCGTCGCAATCTGGATCTGACCGGCGGTCTGATAGTGGCGGAGGCGGTGATGATGGGCCTCGCGCCGCATCTCGGGCGGGGCGAGGCGCACCACGTCGTGCAGAGCGCCTGCGACGCGGCGCTGACCGGGCACATCACTCTCGCCGATGCGCTGGCGCGCGAGCCATCCGTGGCGGAGCGCCTGGACCATTCGGCGATCGAGCGGCTGACCGATCCGGGCGGGTATCTGGGAAGCGCCGAGGCGTTCGTCGATCGTGTGCTGGCCGCCGCACGCACGGTTGCTTGACCTGCGCCGAATTGCTTGACCCGGGTCTTACCTTGGGCCGGTTCTTATCGGGCTTGGCCCATCGCGCCCCGCCATTGCGCCGAGGGGGACGAGTGACTAGCCTCCCTTACGCGCGGACCAGAAGAACAGCCGCGTGTTGCCGGCAGACCGTGTCGTGTCCATCGGACGCAGGTTTTTGCCCGCAACGGCCGTAACAGTGATGTTCCGCCGGTTGCGGGCGGAGCCCGGGGGGTGCGTGCATGAGGGTAGGGGCGCTCAGCGTCTCGCGCCGATTTGCCAGGCAAGCGGGGGCTTCGGCAGCCATCCGGCGGTGCGGATGGGGCGGCCTCCCGGCGTTTCGGATGACCGCGGTCCGCGGGAGGATCTGATGGCCGATGTTACGAGCGTTCCGGCCGGCGTGCTCGCCGGCGGGCGTGTCAGGACACAACAGGCAGGTGGGCTGCGAAAGTTCGCTCGCCGCCGCAGCAGCATTGCGTTCTTCCTGTGTTTGCCGTTGATCCTGCTGGTGGCGACGCTGGTCGTCTATCCGGCGTGCTATGCCATTTATCTCAGCCTCCTGAACAAGAAGATGACTAAGTTCGTCGGGCTGGAGGACTTTGCGTTCCTGCTGCACCGGGAGACGTTTCAGCTCGTCATCTTCCAGAGCTGCCTGTTCGCCGTGACTTCGGTAGTCTTCAAGGCGATCATCGGCTTCATTCTCGCGCACCTGATGCACAACATCTCCGGCAAGAACCAGCGTATCTGGCGCGGCCTGCTGCTGGTACCGTGGGTGATCCCGCTGGCGCTGTCCACGCTTACGTGGTGGTGGATGTTCGATCCCTCGTATTCCGCGTTCAACTGGATCCTCAATCAACTCGGGTTCGCGTCGGTGCCGTGGTTGGGCGTGGGTTGGATTGCCCGATTCTGCACTATCACCGTGAATGTATGGTACGGCACTCCGTTCTTCATGATCATGTATCTGGCGGCGCTGAAATCGGTGCCCGACCAGCTTTATGAGGCAGCGGCGATCGACGGCGCCAGCGCCGTGCAGAAGCTGTTCTTCGTCACCCTGCCGATGATGCGCAACATCATCGCCATCACCGTGCTGTTCAGCCTGATCGTGACCTTCGCCGATTTCGACATCGTGCGCATCCTCACCAACGGCGGACCGGAGGACATGACGCACGTGTTCGCCACCTATGCCTTCCAGGTCGGCATCCAGTCGGGCGACATCCCGCTCGGCGCGGCGGTCAGCCTGTTCATGCTGCCGATCCTCGCCGTGGCGGCCTTCTTCGTGCTGCGCGGAGTGACGCGGCGCACCCAGGAGGTCGGCGCATGAGCGTCACAACGGCGGGCAGAATCGGCGTTCCGAGCCGGCCGCCCGGCGGCCTGCACGCCCAGCGGACCTGGGCTTTGTGGGGCAGCTACGCGGCGCTGACCGTGTTCGTGATCATGTTTCTGGTGCCGCCATTCTACACGCTGATGACCAGCTTGAAGAGCTCGGCGGAAATCTCGGCGCAGAAGGGCACGCCGTGGATCGTGCACCACCCGTGGCTCGGCAATTTCTGGTACTTGATCACCTACCACAATTTCCAGATGTACTACCTCAACACCGTTATAGTGACGGTGCTGGTGGTGGTCATCAGTATGGTGATCTCGGTTTTGGCGGCGTTCAGCCTGGCGCGCATGGGGTTCTGGGGCAGCAAGACGCTCGCCACCGGCGTCTTCCTGACCTATCTCGTGCCGGCGTCGCTGCTGTTCATCCCGCTGTTCCAGATCATCGGCTGGCTCGGACTGATCAACAATGTCTGGTGCCTGGTGCTGATCTATCCGACGCTCGCAGTGCCGTTCTGTACCTGGATTATGATCGGCTATTTCAGCTCCATCCCCAAGGAGCTGGACGAGGCGGCGCTGATCGACGGCGCCGGTTACCTGCAGATGCTGTGGCGCATCTTCATCCCGGTGGCGATGCCCGGCATCATCGCCGCGACCATCTTCGCGTTCACCGTGAGCTGGGGCAACTTCATCTATCCGCTGGCCTATCTGTACACGTCCAACCAGATGGTGCTGACCGCCGGCATCATCAGCGACCTGATCCGCGGCGACGTGTTCGAGTGGGGGAAGATTATGGCGGCCAACGTGCTTGCCTCGTTGCCGCCGATCCTGATTTATGCCTTCCTGATGGACTACTATATCGCCGGCCTGACCGCCGGCGCAACCAAGGGCTGAGGAAACGACAATGGCTGAAGTCTCGTGCCGCAAGGTCGTCAAGGTCTATGACGGCGGCGTCCAGGCGGTGAAGGGGATCGACCTCGACATCGCCGACCAGGAATTCGTGGTGCTGGTCGGGCCATCCGGCTGCGGCAAATCGACCACACTTCGGATGATCGCCGGGCTGGAGGAGATCAGCGACGGCGAGATCTGGATCGGCGGCGACGTGGTGAATGACGTGCCACCGCGCGATCGCGACATCGCCATGGTGTTCCAGAACTACGCGCTCTACCCGCACATGAGCGTGTTTGACAACATGGCCTTTGGACTCAAGCTGCGGAAATTCCCCCGGGACGAGATCAAGCGCCGGGTCGATGAGGCGGCCCGTATCCTGGACATTCACGCATTGCTTGAACGCAAACCGAAGGCGCTCTCTGGTGGCCAGCGGCAGCGCGTGGCGATGGGCCGCGCCATCGTGCGCAATCCCAAGGTCTTCCTGTTCGATGAGCCGCTGTCCAACCTGGATGCCAAGCTGCGCGTGCAGATGCGCACCGAGATCAAGAAGGTGCATCAGACGGTGCGCACCACGACGGTTTATGTGACCCATGACCAAGTGGAGGCGATGACCCTGGCCGACCGTGTGGTGGTGATGAACCAGGGGATTATCGAACAGATCGGCACGCCGCAGGACCTGTATCATAAGCCGGAAACTCGCTTCGTTGCCGGGTTCATCGGCAGCCCGGCAATGAACTTCCTGCCCTGCCGGGTGCAGAACGGCCCGGCTGGGTTGTCGGTGAAGGTGAACGACCAGATCGTCCTGCCGGTCCCGCCGGCGCGGGTGGACCGTTACGCTTCTTACAAGGATCAGGAGATGGTGCTGGGCATCCGGCCCGAGCACCTGTTCGATTACCACGAGCACGAGGCTGGACGGCCGGGCTACGCGCGGATCGATGCGCCGGTCGATGTGGTCGAGCCGATGGGGATGGAGACGATGGTCCACTTCTTCATCGACGGCGTGCCGATGTGCGCCCGCTGCGAACCTTCCACGCCGGCTACGCCCGGCGAGATCCTGCCGCTGAACGCGGACCTCAATAATATGCACCTGATGGAGCCGGCTTCCGGGCGGGTCGTCTAAATTAAAGGCAGGGGCTTGCCCCTGGACTCCCACCAAGGGCATCCGGTCACGATCCTGTCAGGCTTGGCCCCCGCCGCCGCGAGCCGCGTTACCCTTCGGACACACGAGGGAACCGGAGCATGGTGCTGGACAACAGACCGTCCGACCCGGACGAGGGGAAGATCGCGCAGGCGCGGCGCCTGGCCGAACAGGCGCTCGAGGCCGAGCGTACCGGCGATACCGATACAGCCGAGCGTCTCTTTGCCGAGGCTGAACGTCTCGACCCCACGGCAGCTGCCGATGTGTTGAATGAAGCCGACGCGGTCGGCGCCTTGTTGCGTGATCGCGCCCCACGCAGGTCGGGGCGGGCGGCAGGCCTGACGACGGGGCTGCGCACCGCACGCGTCGAAGGCACGGCCGGCGCCCCGCATCACCCCGGCGAGCATCCGACCAGTTTCGAGATCACGCTGCGGGTCAACGACCAGGCGCATCAGCTCACTGTGGACGCACGCACCACGCTGCTGGATGCGCTGCGCGACCGGCTGCACCTGACCGGGACCAAGAAAGGCTGTGCACTCGGCCAGTGCGGCGCCTGCACGGTGCTGCTTGAAGGGCGCCGTATCAACGCCTGCTTGATGCTTGCGGTAATGGCGCAGGAAAGATCGATCCTGACCATCGAGGGGCTTGCCCATGAGGGGCATCTGCATCCCATGCAGCAGGCCTTCATCGAGCATGATGGTTTCCAGTGCGGCTATTGCACGCCGGGCCAGATTATGTCCGCCGTCGGGCTTGTCGCCGAAGGACGGGCGCGATCCGACGACGAAATCCGCGAGCAGATGAGCGGTAATCTCTGCCGCTGCGGCGCTTATGTGAACATCGTCGCGGCGATCCGCGACGTTGCCGGCCAGGAGGCGTAATCATGCTGCCGTTCGGATACACGGCCGTCGCCGACCTTCAACAGGCCGTGGGTCTGCTGGCGCGCACACCCGATGCGATGGCGATCGCCGGCGGTACTGATGTGATCCAATTGCTGCAGGATGCGGTGCTGGCGCCGAGCGTGCTGATCGACATCAACAGACTGCCCTGTGTCGGCATCCGGCAAACCCCGGAAGGGCTGAGCATCGGCGCGCTGACGTGCCTCGCCGATGTCGCCGACCACGAGGTTGTCCGGCGGGATTACGCGGTGCTGGCACAGGCGCTGAACGAGACCGCCTCGCCGCAGGTGCGCAACATGGCGACGGTCGGCGGCAACCTACTGCAGCGGACGCGCTGCCTGTATTTTCGCGATGCCGCGGTGCCGTGCAACAAGCGCGAGCCCGGGTCTGGCTGTCCGGCGCGAGACGGGCAGAACCGGATGAACGCGATCCTTGGCGGCAGCCCGCATTGCATCGCGGCCTACCCCGGCGACATGGCGAATGCGCTGATCGTGCTGGACGCCGAGCTTCGCCTGCAGGGACCGCGCGGCGAGCGACGGATCAAGGTCGAGGACCTGCATCGAGAACCCGGCGATTCGCCCGAGCGCGACACCAACCTTGCCGTCGGCGAGATCATTACCGAGATCCTGCTGCCGACAAATGCGCGCGCACGCAACTCGTGCTATTTGAAACTGCGCGATCGCGCGAGCTTCGAATGGGCGTTGGTCTCCGCGGCGGTGGCGGTGGAAATCTCCGAAGGCGCCGTGCGGACGGCGCGTGTGGTGGCTGGCGGCGTGGGCACCAGACCGTGGCGCTTGCCGAAAGTGGAGCAGTTGCTGGTCGGCCGTCCGCTCGACGATGCGGCGGCGTTGACGGCGAGCGAAGCGGCGACCCGCACCGCAGAGCCACGCCTCGGCAACACCTTCAAGGTGCAGCTTCTGCAACGGACGGTGCAGCGCGCATTGATGATGGCGGGAGGCGTGCCATGAACGCGATCATCGGCCAGCCGGTCAGCCGGGTGGACGGGCCGGCCAAGGTCACCGGGCAGGCGCGCTATGCCGCGGAGTTTGTCATCCGCAATCTCGCCTACGCCGCGCTGGTGAGCAGCACGATCCCACGCGGACGCATCACCCGAATCGATATCGGGGAGGCGGAGCAGGCGCCCGGCGTGCTCGCCGTCATTACGTACGAAAATGCGGAACGCCTGCCGTATAATGAGCTGGAAAAACGCCCGGTGGTCGATCCGCAATCGGGCGACCAGCTCCGAGTGTTTCAGGGGCCTGAGATACTGTTCAACGGCCAACCCGTGGCGGTCGTCGTGGCCGAGACACAAGAGCAGGCCGACGGGGCGGCGCGGCTGGTTCGTGTGACGTGTGAGGTCGAGGAACCGACCACGGTTTTCCAACAATCGGACGGCAAGAAAGTGTCCCGCGAGTGGGATGAGGCGGGACGCCCGTCGAAAAGCGAGCGGGGGGATGCCGGCCGCGCGTTGGGGACTGCTCCGGTCAAAGTCGATATCACCTGCAGCCACGCGCGCGAGCACCACAATGCGTTGGAGCCGCATGCAACCATCGCCGAATGGGATGGCGACCGGCTCACGCTGTACGACAAATCGCAATGGGTGGACAATGTGCGGCAGGCGATCGCGCATGTGTTCGGGATCCCGGAAGCGAATATCCGCGTCATCAGCCCATTCGTAGGCGGCGCGTTCGGATCGGCGCTGCGTACCTGGCCGCATGTGACGGTCGCCGCTCTGGCAGCGCGCCATGTGCGCCGGCCGGTGCGCGTCGAGCTTACGCGGCGTCAGCTCTACACGTCGATTGGCTTCCGGCCGTTCACCTTGCAGCGTGTCGCGCTCGGCGCCGAAAAGGACGGCAGGCTGACTGCCATCCTGCATGAGGCGTACGGGCAGACATCCATGTACGAGGAATACGCCGAGACCACGCTGGAACCGGCGCGCACCACCTATTCCTGCCCGAACGTGCGCACGCATTATCGTTTGGTCGAGATGAACACGAACTCGCCATGCCCGATGCGTGCGCCCGGCGTCTCCACCGGCACGATGGCGCTCGAGATGGCGATGGACGAACTGGCCGAGGCGCTCGGCATCGATCCGCTGGAGCTGCGACTGCGCAATTACGCCGAGCGGGATGAAGCCGCCGACCTGCCGTGGTCGAGCAAGGCGCTGCGGGCCTGCTACGAGATAGGTGCCGAGCGTTTCGGGTGGAAGCGCCAACCGCTGCGGCCGGGGTCGATGCGAGAAGGACGGATGCTGGTGGGGCAGGGAATGGCGAGCGCGATCTACCACGCGGACCGGTCACCTTGCAGCGCTCAGGCGATCCTCTATGCCAATGGAACCGCGGTGGTGCGTACTGCAGCCAGCGACATGGGGCCAGGCACGTACACCTCGATGACGCAGATCGCCGCGGAGACGCTCGGCTTGCCGCTGGAGGCGATCGATTTCGAACTCGGCGATACGGATATGCCGAAAGCCCCTGTTCATGGCGGCTCGATCACCATGGCGAGCGTGGGGAACGGCGTGAAAGCCGCCTGCGAGGCGCTGCGGGCCGAGCTGCATAAAATGGGTGACGCTGGCCCGTACACCGAGATGATGCGGCGGCGCGGGCGCGACCGGATCGAAGTCACGGCGGATGCCAAGCCGGGCGACGAAAGCGAGAAATTCGCCAGCGCCGCCTTTGGCGCGGTCTTCGTGGAGGTGCGGGTCGATCCAGATTTCGGCACGGTGCGAGTCCCGCGGGTGGTCGGGGTTTATGACGCCGGACGGGTGATCAACCCGAAGATAGCACGCAGCCAGTGCCTGGGCGGGATCGTCGGCGGGATTGGCATGGCATTGCTTGAAACCGCTGAATGGGATGAGCGGCTGGGGAGGGTGATGAACGCCAATTTTGCCGAGTATCTGGTGCCGGTGAATGCGGACGTGATCGACCTCGATGTGCAGTTTGTCGATGGCAACGATGCCAATTTCAACCCACTGGGCGTAAAGGGGTTGGCGGAAATCGCGCTCTGCGGTGTCGCGCCGGCGATCGCCAACGCGGTGTACCATGCAACCGGCCGGCGCGTGCGCGACCTGCCGATCCGTCCGGAGTCGCTGATGGGTTAGGCCAGTGTCGAGTAGCTCGCGCGGCCGATCGCGACGAGCCTGCCGTTGTCGTCGGTGACGTCCACGTCCACCACGCCGACGCTCTTGCCAGCCCGACGCACGTGCGCGGTAAGTCGGAGTGACGTGTTCATTGCCGGACGCAAATAATCCACGCGGAAATTGATGGTTGGCAGCGGGCGGCCGAGCAGCATCACCAGCGCGTAGTCGCCCACCGTGTCGATCGCGGCGGCAATCGGGCCGCCGTGCCACTGGCCAGAGCCTCTGCCGCGCTCGAACTCCGGGCGCATCGGCAGCGTCATTTCGATCTCCTGCGCGGCAGGATCGGCCTTGGTGATCGTCAGGTGCAGGAAGTCGATAAAGGGCGAGTGGGCCAGTCGCTGCTGCAGCTCCGTTATGTCCGGCTTATCGCTCACGGTACCACCACGATCTTGCCGAACACCTGGCGGTCCTCGATCAGGCGCAGTGCCTCTTGTGCCTGTTCCAAAGGATATGTGCGAACCAGCGTGTTCAGCCGACCCTGCCGCACCTTCTGCAGCAGTGCGGCGATATCGCTGCGTTGCCAGCCGTTGGAACCGCGCACGTCCAGTTCGAAGGTCCAGATGAAACGGATATCTTCCGGCGGGTCGTAGCCGGCCGTGGCACCGCAGGTGAGCAGCCGGCCGCCCACTTTCAGCACGCGCATCGAGCGCACCCAGGTGTCGCCGCCGGTAAAGTTCACCACCACATCAAGGCCGTTCGTCGCGGCGGCCCCGCGGCGGCTTGGCTTGCCGAACAGCGCCCACATTTCTTTGACGAAGTCGCGCTCCGTGTAGTTCAGCACGTGATCGGCACCGAGCGCCTGCAACCGGTCGAGTTTGTCCTGCGACCCGGCACAGGTCACCACGATGGCGCCAACTTCCTTGGCAAGCTGCACGCAGCACACGCCGACGCCGCCGGACGCGCCGAGGATCAGTACTTTTTCCCCCGCTTTCACGCTGCCGCGGGTGAACATCATGCGATGCGCGGTACCGTAGGCAACGGGCAGCGCCGCGGCGTCAGCGTAACTGATATCATCGGGCAGACGGATAAGCTGGTGGGCGCGTGCACGGCACAGCTCGGCGAGGCCGCCATGCGTGGTCTCGCCCATCAGCCCGCCTTCGACGCGGTTGATCGGGTCAACCAGCACGCGGTCACCGACCGACCAGCCGGTCACGCCGGGTCCGATCGCTGCGATTTCGCCTGCTATGTCGAGGCCCATGATCAGCGGCATCGGAATCTTGATCCCCGGCATGCCGCGGCGGGTGAAAACGTCGTGGTAGTTCAGCGACGTAGCGCGCACGCGGACCAGCACGTCGCCTTCGCCGATGGTTGGATCGGGGAAATCGGTGGCCAACTCCATCACTTCGGGTCCGCCATGCGCGTGCACCACGACGGCCTTCATCGCATATCCTCCATGGCAAGCTCCGCCAGTTTGCGCCGGTCGATCTTGTTGGTACCGGCGAGCGGCAGTTCTTCGAGAAACCAGACGCGGCGCGGGTGCGCATAGGCTGGGCCGTTGGCGAGCGTGTACTGCTTCAGCTCGTCTTCGGTCACGGGCGGCCGGGGCACGACAAACGCGACCGGCTTCATGCCCTTGAGCTCGTCCGGCACCGGCACGACACAGGCCTGGGCAACGGCCGGATGCGTTTCCAGCATCGTTTCTACCTCGCCAGGATAGATATTCTCGCCGCCGCAGACAAACATGTCGTCCACCCGGCCGACGAAGAAGTAGAAGCCGTCGGAATCGCAACGGAACACATCGCCGGTGATGTAGAACCCGTCCTCGGTTATGGCGCGATTCGTGACCTCCGGCAGCTTGTGATAGCCGGTCGTCATTGCCGGGCAACGCATCTCGAGCACGCCTTCGTCGCCGACAATGCGACCGTCGCGGCAGAGCCGCAGCGCGACCTCCGGATGCGCCACTCCCGGCGACAGGTCGGGTAGCGGCAATCCGTCCGGATGCGGGGCGAAGACGATCGGTCCTGCCTCGGTGGTGCCGTAGCCGTTGGAGAGCTCGGTTCGCGGGAAGGCCTCGCGGATCTGCTCCAGCAGACGCTGCGACAACGGCGCCGAGCCGATGCGGATGCTATCGACCGAGGAGAGATCGGCCACAGCGAGTTGCTCGCGCGCGCGCAGCATTATGGCGATCATGGTTGGTACGGCAGTCAGAACCTGGACGTGATACGCGGCCGCCGCGTCGATGTAGGACTCGGCGGTGAACGTTGGCAGCAGGACGATGGTGCCGCCGTTCGCCAAGGTAGCCTGACACATCGCCAAGCCGTTCATGTGATAGAGCGGTGCGGCCACCAGCACGCGCCTGCCAGGCGGCGGCGGCACGCGCGTGCGGACCTCCAGAACCCACAAATGGCTCCGGTGCGACAGCACGACGCCTTTCGGCCGTCCCGTCGAGCCGGAGGTGTAAAGGAACATCGCCGGCTCTTGGTCATCCGGCTGGACTGCCGTGAACGGCCCCGGCTGCAGCAGGTCGTTCCAGTTCGCCGGCATAGCGATGCATGGCAGGCCAGGCGGTACGAGCGAGCGGCGCATCGCGTCGCAGATCATCAGGCGGGCGTCGCAGTCCTTGATGATGAACGCGACCGTTGCAGACGGAAGCTTATGGTTGACGGGCACAGAAACCAGGCCGGCGCGCATGGTGCCGAGAAAGGCGATGAGATATTCGGCGCGATTGGCGGCAAGGATTGCCACCCGCTCGCCCCGGCGCAGGCCGCGCTGCAACAGTCCGCGGGCGAGGGCATCGCTCTGCCGCTCGATCTCCTGGTAGCTGTAACGGCGCGGGCCGGCCGCATCGCCGAGATCGATCAGCGCCGTCGCCGCGCTGCCCTCGGCGAGCGCGCAACCCAGATTGGCTGTTGCCCTCATATGCCTCACCAGATCGGCCAACGGAGGGCAACGCGCAAGAGTCAAGGGGCCGTGCACGGTGAGTTTGGTCATGACGCTTGCGCCCGAGCCGGGGCGCGCTCGACCGGTGATCCCATCGACGGTGCGTTCAGATGGGACAGGAATGTCTGGCAGAACCGGGCGGCCGTGTTCTCCCACACTTTCGCGCGCAGTCCTTGGTAGCGGCGCTGCCGTTCGGCGAGATCCATGCTGAAGGCGGTGTGCATGGCGGCGGCGATTTCGTCCGGGTCGAACGGGTTGATGATCAGCGCGTCGGTCAGCTCGTCGGCGGCGCCGGCAAAACGCGACAGCACCAGCACGCCGGGGTCTGCCGGGTCCTGGGCGGCCACGAACTCCTTCGCCACCAGGTTCATGCCGTCGCGCAGCGGCGTTACGACGCAGACGCGGGCGATTCGGTAAAACCCCGCCAGCGTGCGCCGGCCGACCGCACGCGTCATGTAGCGGAGCGGCACCCAGTCGAACTCGGAATACTGGCCGTTGATCTCGCCGACTATTCCGTCCAGTTCCTGGCTCAGAGCCTGATAGGTCTTCAGGTCCTCGCGCGACCTTGCGGCGATCTGCAGAAAGCTCACCCTCCGCCGATGTTCCGGATGGCCGGCGAGCAACCGTCCGAACGCCTCGAAACGATTAGGGAGGCCTTTGGAATAATCCAGCCGGTCAACCCCGATCGCCAACCTGCGCCCGGCAAGGCTCGCTTTCATCCGCCGGGCCTCCGACCCCGCGGCGGATTGGACCGCCCAGGTCGCGAAACCGTCGGCGTCGATGCCGATTGGATCGACGATAGTCTCAGTCCGCCCGCCATTGACGGCGACGACGCCGTTGCGGTCCGGCGTGACGTGAAGCACCTGTTCGGCGCAACGAAGGAAGGCGGCGCGAAACCCATCCGTATGGAAGCCGACGATGTCGTAGGTGCAGGCGGATACCAGCAGGTCGGCCGCGTGCGGAACGGCGAGCGCCACTTCGGGCGGCACGAACGGGGTGTGCAGGAAGAAGCCGAGGCGGTTTGTCACGCCGAGCGCCCGCAATTCTTCACCGAGCGGGATCAGGTGGTAGTCGTGCACCCAGAGGACGTCATCCGATCGCAGCAGCGGCGCCAGCGATCGCGCGAACCGGTGGTTCACCGCCCGGTAGCCGCGGTATTCCTCGCTGCGGTAGTTCACCAGCCCGAGCCTGTAGTGCAGCAGCGGCCAGAGCACGCCGTTCGAGAACCCGGCATAGAACAGGCGGTAATCCGCCTCGCTCAGGTCGATGGTTGCGTAGGTGACGCCGGCCGCCTGCTGCAGTTCGGGCTGATGGCTCGTGCGCGCCGAGCGCTTGCCGCTCCATCCGAACCAGAGCGCGCCCGGATGCAGCGCATCGGCCAGCGCCACCGCGAGGCCGCCTGCGCGCGGGCCACGTTCGGAGGGAACCGGCACCCGGTTCGAGACGACGACGACTCGCGCCATGCACCATATTTGGCCACTTTTTGTCGGGAGATCGCCTCAAAAAAACCTGAACCGTCGCGTTTGTATCCTCTGTCGGGGTGATGGCGCCTCTCGTGGGAGAAGATGCAAATGCGAATTGCTCAGATTGCACCACTGACCGAGGCGGTGCCGCCGCGCCTTTATGGCGGAACCGAGCGCGTCGTCTCCTACCTGACCGAGGAACTGGTGGCGCTCGGCCAGGATGTGACGCTATTCGCGAGTGGGGATTCCATCACTGCGGCCCGGCTTGAACCGGTCTGGCCGCAAGCGCTTCGCTTCGATTTCGGCCTGCTCGATGTGGCCGCGCCGCAGATGTTGCTGATGGAAACCGTCTATCGCTGCGCGGATGAATTCGATGTGTTGCACTTTCATCTGGATTATTGGCCGTTCTCGCTGTTCACCCGCCAGCGCACGCCGTTCGTGACGACGCTGCACGGGCGGCTGGATTTGCCGGAATACCGGCCGCTTTATCGGTGCTTCCCCCGCGTGCCGCTGGTCTCGATCTCGGATGCGCAGCGCCGGCCGCTGCCGGAAGCGAGTTTCGAGATGACGATCCATCATGGGTTGCCTGACGATCTGCTCACGCCACAGGCGGTCAAGCCGCAGTATCTTGCGTTTCTCGGCCGCATCACGCCGGACAAGGGGCCGGAGAAGGCGATCCGCATCGCCCGCCGGGCGGGCATTCCGCTGAAGATCGCCGCCAAGGTCGATCGCGTGGACGAGGCCTATTACCGGGAGAAGATCCGCCCGATGATCGACGGGCGGCACATCGAGCTGCTGGGCGAGATCGGGGATTCCGAGAAGGCCGAGTTCCTGAGCGGCGCCGTCGCCTTGCTGATGCCGATAGACTGGCCTGAGCCGTTCGGCCTCGTGATGATCGAGGCGATGGCCTGCGGCACTCCGGTGATCGCTTTCAACCGTGGCTCGGTGCCGGAAATCCTCGAAGACAGCCTGACCGGCTGCATCGTCGAGAATGAAGCCGAAGCTGTGGAGGCTATTGGGCGGGCGGCGGCGCTGTCGCGGCCCGGAATTCGCCAGCGCTTCGAGGCCCGTTTCACGGCCCGGCGCATGGCAATGGATTATTTGACGCTGTACGAGAGACTTACCACCCAGCAGCGGCCGCGGCTCCGGGTGGTTACCTGACCCGTCAGGCCCGGGCCGGCGGGTGCATCACGTTGACTTGAGCAAATCCCTCGCCTCATACTTGTCATCACTGGCGCGCATAGCGCCGGCAGGGGCAAAAAACGGAGGGGGATGTGAGGACAAGGCTAAACGCCTGCGGCCGGTTCTGGCCGGGGCTGGGTGTTGCGCTTGTGCTGACGCTGATGGCCTCGTGGGCCAGTGCGGCGACAGTGGGACCGGTGACCGACCCGCTCGGGGTGATCCGCATCCCAAAAGGCGCGCCGATCGTGATCGGCGGTTACTGGGTAATGTCCGGACCGGATACCGCGCTTGGGGTGGATGAGAAGCGTGGCGTGGAAATCGCCATGAAGGATATCGGCGGTAAGCTGCTTGGCCATCCGATCGTGCTGGACGCCGAAGACGACCAATGCAACGCGGAAGGTGGCCAAACCGCGGCGACGAAGCTTGCCTCGACGCCCAACATGGTGATCGTGCTCGGCCCAGGATGCTCGTCGGCGGCAACCCCGGCGGCGCCTATCCTTTGGCAGGCGGGCATCACCAATATCGGCACGGCCTGCACCGCGCCCGCTCTGACCGCGCCCAATCGCAAGCCGGAATACGACGGTTTCGCCCGTACGGTGTTCAGCGACAAAGATCAGGGCGCGTCGGATGCTGATTATTTGTACAAGGCCGCCGGCTATAAAACCGTGGTCACGGTGCATGACGGCAGCCCGTATGCCCAGCAACTCGCCACCGTCATGGGGGACGATTTCGAAAAACTGGGTGGCAAGGTGCTGTCGCGCGAGGCGATAGCGCCAACCGATGTGGACATGCATCCGTTGCTGACGCGTATCGCCAGCGAGAAGCCGGACGTGGTCTATATGCCGATCTTCACGGCGGCAGCCGCGCAGATCCTACGCCAGTCCAAGGAGGTGCCGGGTCTCGAGCATACTTCGCTGTTCGGCGGCGCCTCCCTGTTGTCGGCCGATTTCATCGAAGCGGCGGGCCCCGCGGTGGTGGGCTTCCGCATGGGCTATCCGGATCTCTCGCCGGCGGCGATGGGCAAGGGGTATCCCAAATTCGTCGAAGAGTACAAGAAAGACTATGGCGAGGGGCCGATCTCCGGGTTCCACGCCAACGCCTATGATGCGGCTGAGCTAGCCTTCAAGGCGATCGAGAAGGTGGCGAAGACGGACAACTCGGGCACTCTCTATATCGGCAAGAAGGCGCTGCGCGATGCGGTGTTCAGCACCAAGTTCGACGGCATTAGCGGGCCGATCGCCTGCGACAAATATGGTGAATGCGCACAGTTCCACGGCTCGGTGCTGCAGTTCACCTCGGCCGATCCCAAGACCTTCGGTGTCGGCAAGAACCCGATCAAGATCTGGCCGAAGTGAGTGATGCTGTCGTTGCGCGCGGGCCGTGGCTGTCTGCCATGGCCCGCGTCAACGCGGTTGACGTCGTTCTCTGGGCGCTGCGCATCGGCATCGTCGTGGTGGTGGTCGGCGGGACGATCGGCTCGCTGATCAAGGACCGCTACACCGCCGCGCAGTGGTTCGATTTCGTGCTGTTCGGGCTGACCATCGGCAGCATCTACGCGCAGATCGCGCTTGGCTACACCATGGTGTACGGCGTACTGCGGCTGATTAATTTTGCGCATGGCGATTTCATGATGTGCGGCGCCTTCGCCGGCTATTTCGTCGCCACGCCGCTGGAGAATTCGGGGTTTCTCGAGGTGCACCCGGTGCTTGGGATGGCGGCGATCCTGGCGATGTCGATAGCCGTCTCCACTAGCGTCGCGTTGCTGACCGAGCGGATCGCCTACCGCCCGTTCCGCCGGGTCGTCGGGCTGGCACCGCTGATCTGTGCCTTCGGCGTGTCGTTCTTCCTGGAACAGACATTCCGCGGCATGTTCGGATCGGCGGTGAAGGCGTATCCGACGCCATCCTGGCAGGCGGTGGCCTATCATTTTGGGCCGTTCGCCCTGCCGCGCACCGATCTTCTGGTGATCGGGCTGGCAGTCGTGTTCATGGCGCTGCTTTACCTGATTGTGCAGCGCACGCGGATGGGCACGGCGATGCGCGCCACGTCGGAGGATGCCGAGGCGGCGGCGCTGATGGGGATCGATGTCAACAAGGTGGTGGTTTTCACCTTTCGTACTCGGCGGCGCGATGGCAGGCATTGCCGGCGTTTTCTATGCTTTCGTTTACAAGCAGGTGTATTTCTACATGGGCTTCACACCCGGCGTGAAGGCGTTTGGCGCGGCCGTGCTGGGCGGCATCGGCAATATTCCAGGCGCCATGCTGGGTGGATTTTTCCTCGGGCTCGTGGAATTGGTCGGACCGTCGCTGTTCCTGGACGGGCTCGGGATACCGGCGCCGTATCAACTGCGTGATCTGATCGCCTTCACGTTGCTGATCATGGTGCTGATCTTCCGCCCGCACGGGTTGCTGGGGGAACGCCTGACCAAGCAACGGGCCTGATCGGTGGCGCCCGGCACGACGCGCAGCGCCATCGCCCGTGGGCTGATGTTCGGCGCGGGCGGCGTGCATCTCGCGGCGGTCGGCGTGTTGCTGATGTTTCACAATCGCTGGATCGTGGTGGATACGATCACCCTCGGGCAGGCGGTGCTGATTTTGCTCGGCATTGGTGCGGGCGCCGTGGCCGTGCCCCGTAACCACGCTGCGGGCGGCTCGCAGCGAATTGTCGCCGGCGCGGTTGCCGGGGCCGCCGCCGGGGCTGTGATGGCGGTGCTGGTCGCGCTGGTCGCGGCGTTGCACCCGCAGTCGATCTTCATTGCGCTCACACCCGCGCTGGTCACCATGCTGACGCTGGGGCTGGGCCCCGGCATCGGTTCCGTGGTGCTGATCGGCGGTGGGCTTCTGGCCGGGCTGGTCGGGGCGGCTTTGCGGGTCTGCCCGGTAGCAATCCGCAGCACTCTGATCGCCGGGGTGGTTGCAGTGGTAATCGCCGGGGTGTTCCAGGAACTGATACAGCTCATGCTGCAATATGAGGGCGTGATCGGCGATGTGCGCGACACGCTCTACACCTGGGAAGGACTGACGCCGACTGGTGCGGCGATCGTTTTCGTCGTCGCCGGATTGGGCCACTGGGCGTGGGCTGCGACCGGGCGACGCCGCGCCGTGCCGCTCGACGATGACCAGCTCCGACGCCAGCGCATGCTGCGCGCCGGCATCGCGGTGCTGTTGCTCGCGCTGATGCCGCTGCTTGCCGGCGCTTATATCGGCCAGGTATTGATGCTGGTCGGCTTGTACATCTTGATGGGGTTGGGGCTGAATCTAGAAGTCGGGCTGGCGGGACTTCTCGATCTCGGCTTCGTCGCTTTCTTTGCCGTGGGCGCGTACACCACGGCGCTTGTCACCGCCGACAGCCCGCACGCGCTGTTGCATCTCTCTTATTGGCTGGCGATGCCGCTCTCGGTCCTGTTGGCGGTCTGCGTCGGCGTGGTATTCGGCCTGCCGGTGCTTGGCGTGCGTGGCGACTATCTCGCCGTCGCCACGATGGGCCTGGGCGAGATCGTACGCGTTCTGGTCATGTCGGACTTCGCCGCGCCGCTGTTGGGCGGCGCACAGGGGGTGCTGCAGATCCCGAAGCCGCGGCTCGGCGACATCGTGCTCGGCAGTCCGGTGCAGCTTTTCTACCTGACACTGATCTGTTCCGCCGTCGCGGCCTTCATTGCCTGGCGATTGGAAAATTCGCGCCTGGGCCGCGCCTGGATGGCATTGCGCGACGACGAGGACGTGGCGCAGGCGCTCGGGATCAATCTGGTGCGTTCGAAACTGTTAGCTTATGGGCTCGGCGCGGCATTTGCCGGCCTGGCGGGATCGATCTTCGCGGTGATGCTGACCTCGGTGTACCCGTCGAGCTTCCAGTTGCTGATATCGATCAATGTGCTGGCGCTGATCATCGTCGGCGGCATGGGCAGCCTGCCCGGCGTGGTGCTCGGCTCGATCGCGCTGATCGGCCTGCCGGAGCTGCTGCGCGAATTCGGGGAGTATCGTTATCTGTTTTATGGTGCGGCATTGATCGTGATGATGCGCTGGCGTCCGGAAGGGCTCTGGCCTTCCGAGGTGCGCCGCCGCGAACTCCACACCGGCGAGATGGAAGCGCAGCTCGATGAAGGTGCAGACCTACTGCCAGCACAGCCGCAATGACGGTCCTCCGCTGCCGTAACATGACCATGCGCTTCGGCGGTCTGACGGCGATCGGCGGGCTCGATCTCGTGGTGGCCGAGGGCAGCATCCACAGCATCATCGGGCCTAACGGTGCAGGCAAGACGACTGTCTTCAACTGCATCACACAAAACCTGCACCCCACGGAAGGCGAGGTGTGGTTCCGGGACCGGCGCATCGACGGGCTTACCCCTGATCGCGTTGCCGAGCAGGGGATCAGCCGCACTTACCAGAATATCCGCCTGTTCCGGAATATCAGCGCAATCGAGAACCTGCTGGTAGGGATGCATCTGCATCTGCGCTCCACCTGGTGGGGCGCGGTGTTGAATACGGCGGCGACCCGCGCCGATGAAGCAAGCGCGCATGAGGAAGCGGTGCGGTTGCTCGCCTTCGTCGGGTTGCGCGGGCGGGGTGATATCCTGGCCCGCAACCTGCCTTATGGCCAACAACGGCGCCTGGAGATCGGCCGTGCGCTGGCGACCAAACCGTCCCTTCTGCTGCTCGACGAGCCGACCGCCGGGATGAATCCCCATGAAACCACTGAGATGATGCGCTTCATCCAGGATGTGCGCGAGCGGTTCAGCATCACCATCCTGCTGATTGAGCACCAGATGCGCGTGGTGATGTCGATGTCCGACCAAGTGACCGTGCTGGACCACGGCAGCAAGATCGCCGAGGGCCGTCCGGCCGAGGTGCAGCGCGATCCGGCGGTGATCGAGGCTTATCTCGGCGTCAAGGTCAGGCCCGAGGACACCGCTGCCGCGCTGGCGCAGCCGCCGGCCGAGCAGGCCTGAGATGCCGCTTCTGGAAATCGATGCGATCCATGTCTTCTACGACAAGATCGAGGCGCTGAAGGGTGTCTCGCTCGCAGTGGAGGAAGGACAGATCGTCACGCTTGTCGGCGGTAATGGCGCCGGCAAGTCCACCACGCTGCGTGCGATCAGCGGGCTTTTGCATCCTCGCGAGGGCCAGATTCGCTACGACGGGCGGGTGCTAGCGGGGCTGGGAGCGCACAGTATTGCCGCCATGGGCGTGGTGCAGGTGCCTGAGGGGCGTCGGATTTTTGGACGCCTGACGGTGGAGGAGAATCTCGCCATGGGCGCCTTCACCCGGCGCGACCGGGCGGGCGTCGCCGCGGATCGCGAACGGGCGATGGCGCTGTTCCCACGCCTGCGGGAACGGCTGAAACAGGTAGCCGGCACGCTTTCCGGCGGCGAGCAGCAGATGGTGGCGACTGCGCGGGCGATGATGGCGCGTCCGCGCGTACTGCTGATGGATGAGCCCAGTATGGGCTTGGCGCCGATGGTGGTGGAGCAGGTGTTCGAGGCGATCCGGACGATCAACGCACAAGGGGTGACCATTCTCCTTGTCGAACAGAACGCGCTGATGGCGCTCTCCATCGCCGACACCGGTTACGTGCTGGAGAGCGGCCATGTGCGGCTCAGCGGCCCGGCCCGCGAGCTGCTGCACGACGAAAGGGTGCGGGCAGCATATCTCGGCTAACGGGTCACGTTCACGCTTACTTGCAGGGCAGGGCGGCCGGGCAGGAGTGTGGCGGTGAACGCGTCCCCGCCGATGTAGGCGCGGTCGGGCGTGTAGTCGATCCGCGTGTTGTCGCCCACCGGGTGGATATAGACGCGGCCATGTGTGGGCTCGACCGTGAGCAGCCCAGCGGCATAGGGATGGCCGTCGAGCGCGACCGGGATCGCGCACCAGCCGCCGTCATTGCCGACCTGCATCCTGACCGGGGTTACCCGCCCCGGCGTGAGCTCCACCCTGGAGATGAGGCAGAGCTTTGCCGCCCCGGCCAGATCGATGGCATAGAGCCGCGTTGTCTGCACCGGAGCGGATGGCGGTTGGGTGCAGCCTTGCAGCATCGCGGCGGTGGCGAACGCCATGCCGCCGGCAAGCCCCCGGATGCGTCGGTGATGTGGCAAGATCATTGGCCTCCCTGGACATAGAAGCCCCCGGGGCGTGGACTCGGCGCCGCCGGGGACGGGGGACAGTAGCGAAAGCGGCGGCACCGCAGAACCCCTGTGGTAGCGGTGCATCGACTTGTGTGGATGGCTTGACACCCCCTTAACCCGCAACTAGGTTCCGCGCCCTTGGCCGGCCGGCGCTTGTTCGGACGGTCATCGTAAAGCAGGCACGAGCGCAAGCGGCGCCGCCCGCGGCAGCAAGACCGGGGGCCCAGGCCGCAGGCAAGTCCTGAACCCGCCAGCGCGGGTCGCCGCGCGTGCGGGTTTCGCCCGTTTTACGATGGCCCAGGACGGACCGGTTCCACCGACGAAAGAGGATCGAGACGAGGCTTATGCCAACCATCAACCAGCTCATCGCCAAGGGCCGCGAGCCGCGCAGCAGCCGCAACAAGGTGCCGGCGCTGCAAAACTGCCCGCAAAAGCGCGGGGTTTGCACGCGGGTCTATACCACCACGCCCAAGAAGCCGAACTCGGCGCTGCGCAAGGTGGCGAAGGTGCGCCTGACCAACGGCTACGAGGTGGTCAGCTACATCCCTGGCGAGGGCCACAATCTGCAGGAACACTCGGTTGTCCTGATCCGCGGCGGGCGCGTGAAGGACCTGCCGGGGGTGCGCTATCATATCCTGCGCGGCGTGCTCGATACCCAGGGCATCGCCAAGCGTCGTCAGCGCCGTTCGCTATACGGCGCGAAGCGGCCGAAATAGGGAGGATCGGATGTCCCGCCGCCGCCGCGCGGTCAAGCGCGAAATCCTTCCCGACGCCAAGTTCGGCGATCTCGTGATCACGCGATTCATGAACGCGCTGATGTACGACGGGAAGAAGTCGGTGGCCGAGACGATCGTTTATTCGGCGCTCGACGTGCTGCGCAAACGGGGCGGCGCGCAAGCCGACCCCGTGCGCATGTTCCATGAGGCGCTGGACAACGTGAAGCCGGCGGTGGAAGTGCGGTCGCGACGCGTCGGCGGCGCTACGTATCAGGTGCCGGTCGAGGTCCGCGCCGACCGGCGTCAAGCGTTGGCGATCCGCTGGCTGATCGATGCGGCTCGCAAGCGCGGGGAGCACACGATGGAAGACCGGCTGTCGAACGAGTTGCTGGACGCGGTAAACAACCGTGGCGCGGCGGTCAAGAAACGCGAGGATACCCACCGGATGGCCGAGGCCAACAAGGCTTTCAGCCATTATCGTTGGTAACTGAGAGCCTAAACTAACGCCCAACTGGACGGACCAGAGGTCCACGGAGACACGAGTATGGCAAAGGCCAAATTCTCCCGCACCAAGCCACACTGCAATGTCGGCACGATCGGCCACGTGGACCATGGTAAGACCACGCTGACCGCGGCCATCACGAAGATTCTGGCGAAGACGGGGGGCGCTACGTTCACCGCCTACGACCAGATCGACAAGGCGCCGGAGGAGCGGGCACGCGGCATCACGATCGCCACTGCGCATGTCGAGTATGAGACGGCGAAGCGCCATTACGCGCATGTCGATTGCCCCGGCCATGCCGACTACGTGAAGAACATGATCACCGGCGCGGCGCAGATGGACGGCGCCATCCTGGTAGTCTCGGCCGCCGACGGCCCGATGCCGCAGACCCGCGAGCATATCCTGCTGGCCCGCCAGGTTGGGGTGCCGGCGCTCGTTGTCTATCTCAACAAGGTCGATATGGTGGACGATCCCGAGCTTCTGGAACTGGTCGAGCTCGAGGTGCGGGAGCTGCTCTCATCCTACCAGTTCCCCGGCGACGACATCCCAGTGATCAAGGGCTCGGCACTGTGCGCGCTGGAAGAGCGCAACCCGGAGCTGGGCGAGAAGTCGGTGCTGGATCTGATGGAGGCGGTGGACAGTTATATCCCGCAGCCCGAGCGGCCCATGGACCGGCCCTTCCTGATGCCGATCGAGGACGTGTTCTCGATCTCCGGCCGCGGCACGGTGGTGACCGGGCGCATCGAGCGCGGCGTGGTGAATGTCGGAGACGAGGTCGAGATCGTCGGCATCAAGGCGACACAAAAGACCGTGGTGACCGGCGTCGAGATGTTCCGTAAGCTGCTGGATCGCGGCGAGGCGGGTGACAATATCGGCGCGTTGCTGCGCGGGACGAAGCGCGAGGAAGTCGAACGCGGCCAGGTGCTGGCCAAGCCCGGCTCGATCACGCCGCACACCAAGTTCAAGGCCGAAGCGTATATCCTGACCAAGGAGGAAGGCGGCCGGCACACGCCGTTCTTCACCAACTACCGCCCGCAATTCTATTTCCGCACCACCGACGTGACGGGGGTCGTGCAGCTTCCGGAAGGCACCGAGATGGTGATGCCGGGCGACAACGTGTCGATGGATGTGGAACTGATTGCGCCGATCGCCATGGACGAGGGGCTGCGCTTCGCGATTCGCGAAGGCGGCCGCACCGTCGGGGCCGGCGTGGTCGCGAAGATCACAGCTTAGGACGCGGGAACGCGCGCCGGCGCCCTGCCGCACAAGCGGGGCGCCGGCGTCCGTTTCTGCCGAACGGAACGCGAGCGATGGACAACCAGAATATCCGCATCCGCCTGAAGGCGTACCGATCACCGCGTGCTGGACAACAGCACGAAGGAGATCGTCAACACGGCCAAGCGAACGGGTGCCCGCGTGCGCGGCCCGATCCCGCTGCCGACGCATATCGAACGTTTCACCGTCAACCGTTCGCCGCATGTCGATAAGAAAAGCCGGGAGCAGTTCGAGATCCGCACGCATCGTCGGCTGCTGGACATCGTCGAGCCGACGCCGCAGACGGTCGATGCGCTGATGAAGCTCGATCTCGCGGCCGGCGTCGATGTCGAGATCAAGATTTAGACCCTCACCCGCCGCGCGGTGCGCGGCGATCTCTGCCGCAAAGCGGGAGAGGTGGACGAAGAGGCAGGTGTGATGCGTACGGGTTTGTTGGCGAAAAAGCTCGGGATGACGCGGATCTTTCGCGACGACGGCACGCATGTGCCGGTTACCGTGCTGCATCTGGATACTGTGCAGGTGGTGGCGACCCGCACCGAAGAGCGGGACGGCTATACCGCCCTACAGCTCGGCTGGGGCAAGGCGAAGGTGAAGAACGTCAGCAAGCCCAATCGCGGGCATTTCGCCAAAGCCAAGGTCGAACCGAAAGCCAGGCTCGCGGAGTTTCGTGTGGCGGCGGATGCGGTGCTGGAGCAGGGCGCCGTGCTGTCCGCCGCGCATTTCGTGGTGGGCCAGCGCGTCGATGTGGCCGGCACCAGCAAGGGTAAAGGATTTGCCGGCGCGATGAAGCGGTGGAATTTCAGCGGGCTGGAGGCGAGCCATGGCGTTTCCATCAGCCATCGCAGCCATGGGTCTACCGGCAACCGGCAGGACCCCGGCAAGACGTTCAAGAACAAGAAGATGGCCGGGCATCTCGGGCAGGAGCGGGTTACCACGCTCAACCTCGAAGTGGCGGCCGTGGATGCCGAGCAGGGCCTGATCATGCTGCGCGGCGCGGTGCCCGGGGCGCCAGGTGGTTTCGTGCTGGTGCGCGATGCGGTGAAGCGCCCGCGTCCGGCAGATGCACCCTATCCGGCGGCGTTGGCCGGCGCACCGGCGGCCGATTGAGGACACGATGCGGATAGCCATCAAAACGCTGGACAATGTCGAAGCCGGCATGACCGAGTTGCCCGACGAGATTTTCGCCGTGCAGCCGCGGGCCGACATCATGGCGCGGGTGGTGCACTGGCAGTTGGCGAAACGGCGCGCCGGCACGCACAAGGTGAAGGGCTTGTCGGAGGTGCAGGGTACCACGAAGAAGCCCTATCGCCAGAAGGGCACCGGCAATGCGCGGCAAGGCAGCCTGCGTGCGCCGCAGTTCCGCACCGGCGGTGTCGTGCACGGGCCGGTCGTGCGCAGCCATGGTTACAATCTCAACAAGAAGGTGCGCCGCCTCGGGTTGGTGTCGGCGTTGTCGCAGAAGCAGGCGGAAGGCAAGCTCGTGGTGCTGGATGCGGCCGGCGACGGCATGAGCAAGACCGGCGAGTTGGCGCGCAAGCTGAAGGCACTGGGCTGGGCCTCGGTGCTGATCGTTGACGGCTCGGTCAACGGTGCTTTTCTGCGGGTCAGCCGCAACATCCGGGGCATCGATGTGCTGCCGACCGTGGGTGCGAATGTCTATGACATTCTCCGCCATGACGTGCTGGCGATCACGATCGCCGGTGTGGAGGGGCTGAAGGCCCGTCTTGGCGATGGCGCGGCAATACAGATGCCGGAATCGCCGGTCGAGGCACAGGCCGCGGAAGGAGAAGCGGCATGAGCGAGACGCAACCGAGGCGCCGCCCGCAGCTCTCGCGCGAGGCGATGTATCAGATCATCAAGAGCCCGGTTATCACTGAGAAGGCCACCCGCCTGTCCGAGCACGGGCAGTACGTGTTCCGTGTCGCGATCGACGCCAACAAGCCGGAGATCAAGGCTGCGGTCGAGGGCCTGTTCAATGTGCAGGTGATCGACGTCAACACGCTGGTGCAGAAGGGCAAGACCAAGCGCTTCCGCGGCCGGCCCGGGCAGCGCTCGGACGTTAAGAAGGCGTTTGTACGGTTGGCTGCCGGCCAGCAGATCGATTTCACCACCGGTCTATCGTGAGAAACGAACGATGCCGATGAAGAACTACAACCCGGTCACCGCCAGCTTGCGCGGCACGGTGCTGATCGACCGGCGGGAGCTGTGGAAGGGCGCTCCGGTGAAGGCGCTGACCGAGGGCAAGATCGGCACCGGTGGGCGCAACACCCATGGGCGGATCACCTCGCGCTTCCGCGGCGGTGGTCACAAGCAGACGTATCGCTATGTCGATTTCAAGCGGCGCAAATTCGACGTGCCAGCAACGGTGGAGCGGCTGGAATACGACCCGAACCGCACTGCCTTTATCGCCTTGTTGAAATACCAGGATGGCGAGCTGTCCTACATCATCGCGCCGCAGCGGCTGCGCGCGGGCGATACGGTGATCTCTGGCCGGCATGCGGACATCAAGCCGGGCAACGCCATGCCCCTGGCGGCGATCCCGGTCGGCACGATCATCCACAATATCGAGATGAAGGCCGGCGCGGGCGGCAAGATCGCGCGCTCGGCCGGCACCTATGCGCAGCTTGTCGGCAAAGATTCCGGCTATGCGCAGATCAAGCTGATGTCCGGAGAGTTGCGCATCGTACGAGCCGAATGTATGGCCTCGGTCGGCGCGGTGTCGAACCCCGACAACATGAACCAGAAGATCGGCAAGGCCGGCCGGTCGCGCTGGATGGGCAAGCGGCCGCATAACCGCGGTGTGGTGATGAACCCGGTCGATCACCCGCTGGGCGGCGGCGAGGGACGCTCCTCCGGTGGACGGCATCCGGTCACGCCCTGGGGCAAGCCGACCAAGGGGTACAAGACCCGGGCCAACAAGCGGACGGACAGCATGATCATCCGTCGTCGCAACAAGGGCAAGTAAGACGATGGCACGTTCCGTTTGGAAAGGTCCGTTCGTCGATGGCTACCTGCTGGCCAAGGCCGAGGCAGCACGGGCGTCGGGCCGCAACGAAATCATCCGCATCTGGTCCCGCCGCTCGACTATCCTGCCGCAATTCGTTGGCCTGACCTTCGGTGTTTATAACGGCCGCAAGTTCCTGCCGGTGCAGGTAAACGAGAACATGGTCGGGCATAAATTCGGCGAGTTCTCACCCACGCGCACCTTCACCGGCCATTCCGGCGACAAGCGTGTCAGGCGGAGCTGACCCATGAGCAAGCCGAAGCATCCGCGCGGGCTGGACGAGACGGAGGCGCAGGCCATCCAGCGCAACCTGCGGATCAGTCCGCGCAAGCTCAATCTTGTCGCCGGAATGATTCGCAACTTGCCTGCGTCGCAGGCGCTGGCGACGCTGACCTTCAGCAAGCGGCGCATTGCTGGGGCGGTCAAGAAGACGTTGGAAAGCGCAATCGCCAATGCAGAAAACAATCACCAGCTCGACGTCGATCGGCTGGTGGTGAGCCGGGCCGAAGTGGGACGCGCCATAGTCATGCGCCGCTTCCATGCGCGCGGCCGCGGGCGTTCGGCGCGGGTGGAGAAGTGGTTCAGCCATCTGAAGATCGTAGTGACGGAGCGCGCGCAGGAACCGGCGCCGGGGCAGGAGTCCGCGTAATGGGACACAAGGTCAATCCGGTCGGGCTCAGGCTCGGCATCAACCGCACCTGGGACTCGCGCTGGTTTGCCAGCAGCGATTATGCGCAGTTGCTGCATGAAGATCTCAGGTTGCGCAAGCGGCTGCGAGAGAAGCTGCGCGGCGCCGGCGTGTCGCGGGTGGTGATCGAGCGGCCGGCGAAAAAGCCGCGTGTCACGATCTATGCGGCGCGGCCCGGGGTGGTGATCGGCAAGAAGGGCCAGGACATCGAGGTGCTGAAAAAGGACCTCTCGAAGATGGCGAATGCCGAGGTGGCACTGAACATCGTCGAGATACGCAAGCCGGAGATCGATGCGACGCTGGTCGCGGAGAACATCGCCCAGCAACTCGAGCGGCGGGTGGCGTTCCGCCGGGCGATGAAGCGGGCGGTGCAGTCGGCGATGCGGCTCGGGGCGCAGGGGATACGCATCAATTGTGGCGGGCGCCTCGGCGGGGCGGAAATCGCGCGGGTCGAGTGGTACCGCGAGGGGCGCGTGCCGTTGCACACGCTTCGGGCCGACATCGATTTCGGCGAAGCGACGGCGAAGACGACGTACGGGACATGCGGCGTGAAAGTGTGGGTGTTCAAGGGCGAAATCCTGGCGCACGACCCGCTGGCGCAGGACCGGCGCGCCGCCGAGCAGGCACCGCAGCGGTAAGATCGGTCACAGACAATGTTGCAACCGAAACGCACGAAATTCCGCAAGGCGCATAAGGGCCGGATCCACGGCAACGCCAAGGGCGGCACGCAGCTCAACTTCGGCGCCTACGGGCTGAAGGCGCTGGAGCCGGAGCGAATCACCGCGCGGCAGATCGAGGCGGCGCGACGCGCGATCACGCGCGCGATGAAGCGCACTGGCCGCGTGTGGATTCGCATCTTCCCGGACGTGCCGGTGTCGGTGAAGCCGGCCGAGGTACGCATGGGCTCCGGCAAGGGGAGCCCCGAGTTTTGGGTGGCACGGGTCGCCCCCGGGCGGATCATGTTCGAACTGGACGGCGTTGCGGCCGACGTGGCGCGCGACGCGCTGACCTTGGGTGCCGCGAAGCTGCCGATCCGCACCAGGATCGTGCAGCGGATGGGAGACGCGTGATGGCGAAGTCGCCGCAGAACAAGGCAACGGATGTGCGCACGAAGACGCCGGACGAACTGGCGACTCTGCTACTCGATCTGCGGCGCGAGCAGTTCAACCTGCGGTTCCAGCGTGCCACTGGTCAGGCGGAGGGAACCGCGCGCATCCGCCAGGTGCGGCGCGAGATCGCGCGGGTGAAGACGATCATGGGCGAGCGCGACCGCGCTCAGCCGGCGGCGAGCTGAGGGTCAAAAAAGTATGCCGAAACGCGTGCTCACCGGCCGGGTGACGAGCGACAAGATGGACAAGACCGTCACGGTGCTTGTTGATCGTCGCGTGATGCACCCGCTGTACAAGAAGTTCATCCGCCGCTCGAAGAAATACGCAGCGCATGACGAGGCCAACCAATGTCATGTGGGCGATGTGGTGCGCATTGAGGAATGCCCGCCGATCAGCAAGCGCAAGACCTGGCTGGTGATCGAGCGCAACGGCGAGAGCCTGTTGCGCCGCCGCGCTGCTATGCCGGCCGTGCAAGCTGAAGGAGTCGCGCAATGATCCTTCCGGAAACCAATCTCGACGTCGCCGATAACTCGGGTGCGCGCCGCGTGCAGTGCATCAAGGTTCTGGGCGGCTCGCGGCGCAGGACTGCCTCGGTCGGCGATGTGATCGTCGTTTCGGTGAAGGAGGCGATCCCGCGCGGCAAGGTGAAGAAGGGCGACGTGCACCAGGCGGTGATCGTGCGCACCGCGTTTCCGGTGCGCCGCCCGGATGGCAGTGCGATCCGCTTCGACCGCAATGCCGCGGTGTTGATCAACAAGCAGCAGGAGCCGATCGGCACGCGCATTTTCGGCCCGGTGGTGCGCGAGCTGCGCGGACGACGCTTCCTCAAGATCATCTCGCTTGCTCCGGAAGTCATCTGATGGCCGCGCGTATCCGCAAGGGCGACACGGTGGTGGTGATCAGCGGGGCCGAGAAGGGTCGCCGCGGGGAAGTGCTGCGCGTCTTCCCCAAAGCCGAGCGCGCCATGGTGCAGGGTGTGAACCTGGCGACGAAGCACACCAAGCCGCGCGGGCTGGGCCAGCCGGGCGGCATCGTGCGGGAAGAAGCGACGATCCATCTGTCGAATCTGAAATTGATCGATCCGAAAAGCGAGCAGCCGACCAAGGTTGGATTCCGCGTCCTGGAGGATGGGCGAAAGGTGCGGGTCGCCAAAGCCACCGGCCAGGTGATTGAGGGTTGAGATGAGCGGGACGAAGAAACCTCCGCCGAAGAAGGCGCAGGCGAAGGGCCAGTCTCAGGCAACGGCCCCCCGTGGCGGGGCGCCGCGCAAAGAAGCCCGCGAGGCCGCTCCGGCGGCGGGCGGCGAACGGGCGGCTGCCGCGCCCTCTGAGATGCCCCGGTTGCAGAAACGCTACCTCGAAGAGGTGCGCAGCAAGCTGCAGTCGGAGTTCGGCTACAAGAACCCGATGCAGGTGCCCCGGCTCGAGAAGATCGTCATCAACATGGGTGTCGGCGAGGCGACGGCGGATCAGAAGAAGCTCGATTCGGCGGTGGCCGAGCTCACTGCGATCAGCGGGCAGAAGCCGGTGAAGACGCTGGCCAAGAAGGCGATCGCCGGGTTCAAGATCCGTAAGGGCCTGCCGATCGGCTGCAAGGTGACGCTGCGCAAGGCGCGCATGTATGAGTTCATGGACAGGCTGATCACCATCGCGATGCCGCGGGTGCGCGACTTTCGCGGCATTCAGGGCAAGGGCTTCGACGGGCGCGGTAATTTCGCGATGGGCCTGAAGGAGCAGATCGTATTCCCGGAAATCAACTACGACCGGGTCGATTCGGTGCGCGGCATGGACATCGTGTTCGTGACCACCGCGAGAACAGATGCGGAGGCGAAGGCCTTGTTGAAGGCTTTCGACCTGCCGTTCGCGAACTGAAGACGTGGATGCCGGGACGAGCCCGGCCATGACGAGAGAGGGCAGAGAGACACAGCATGGCGAAGACCTCGCAGGTCAACCGCAATAACCGACGCGAGCGGATGGCGGGCCGCGACAAGGCGAAGCGTGCCGCGCTGAAGGCGATCGTGATGGATCGCAAGCTGCCGGTGGAGGATCGCTTCACCGCCTCACTGAAACTCGCGCAACTGCCGCGAAACGGGGCGGCGGCGCGCGTCCGGCTGCGCTGCGAGCTGACCGGGCGCTCGCGTGGCAATTACCGCAAGTTCAAGCTGTGCCGTATCGCGCTGCGCGAGCTGGCCTCGGCGGGCCAGATTCCCGGCATGGTCAAGGCGAGCTGGTAGGAGCGGACCGATGGCAGTCTCCGATCCTTTGGGCGACATGCTGACCCGCATCCGCAATGCGCAGCGCGCGCGTCACAGCATGTGCGTGGCGCCGGCGTCGAAGCTGCGGGCCAATGTGCTGGATGTGCTGAAGCGGGAAGGTTACATCCGCGGCTTTTCGGCCGAGGAGCTGCGGCCTGGCGTGGCGCAGTTGCGTATCGAGCTCAAATACAGTGAGGGCGAGCCGGTGATCAAAGAGATCCACCGCGTGTCGAAACCCGGCCGGCGCGTCTATTCGAAGATCAGGGAGCTGCCGCGGGTCTATGCCGGCCTCGGCGTCTCCATCCTGTCCACGCCGCGTGGCGTGATGAGCGATTCCGAGGCCCGGGCCGCCAATGTCGGCGGCGAGGTCCTCTGCCGCGTGTTCTGAGGAAGGTAGGATGTCCCGCGTCGGCAAATATCCGGTGGAAATACCGCAAGGTGTGCAAGTGGCCGTCGGCGACGGCCGGCTGGTGGCCAAGGGGCGGCTGGGCGAAATGACCATGCCATTGACCGATCAAGTCGAGACGAAGGTCGAAGGCAACAGAGTCAGCGTGACGCCGCGCGGCAGCGAACGGCGGGCGCGCATGATGTGGGGCACCACGCGCGCCAACATCGCGAATGTGGTGAAGGGCGTCTCGACCGGCTTCTCGAAATCAATGGAGATTACCGGCACCGGGTTCCGCGCGGCAGTGCAGGGCAGCAATCTCGTGCTGAACCTGGGCTACTCGCATGACGTGGTGTTTCCGATCCCGGCCGGAATTAAGATCACCTGCGAGCGTCCGACTGCCGTAAAAGTCGAAGGCGTGGACAAGCGCCTTGTCGGCCAAGTGGCCGCGGAAATTCGTGGTTTCCGGCCGCCGGAGCCATACAAGGGCAAGGGCGTGCGCTACAGCGACGAACTGATCCGGCGCAAGGAAGGCAAGAAGAAATGAGCGGCATTCGCGAGTTGCGCGACCGCCGCCGGCAGCGGCTGCGGTACTCTCTGCGTCAGAAGAGCGGCGGACGGCTGCGGCTGTCGGTGTTCCGCTCCGGCAAGCATATCTACGCGCAGGTTATCGACGACGCGGCGGGACGTACGCTGGCGGCGGCGTCTTCGCTGGACAAGGGGGTGCGGGAAGGCCTGCGCACGGGTGCGGACAAAGCTGCCGCCGCCGCGGTCGGCAAGCTGCTGGCGGAACGCGCGGTTGCGGCGGGCGTGAAAGACGTCGTGTTCGACCGCGGCGCCTACCTTTATCACGGCCGGATCAAGGCGCTGGCCGATGCCGCCCGCGAAGGCGGGCTGGCGTTCTGAGGAATATGCAACATGGCACGTGAACCACGTGAAGGCCGGCGCCGCGACCGCGAGCGGGACGACCGCGAGGACGACGGCATCATCGATAAGCTGGTGACCATCAACCGCGTGGCGAAGGTGGTGAAGGGTGGTCGGCGTTTCGCTTTCGCCGCGCTGGTGGTTGTCGGCGATCAGAAGGGCCGGGTCGGCTATGGTGCCGGCAAGGCGCGCGAAGTGCCGGAGGCGATCCGCAAGGCGACCGAGCGGGCCAAACGCAGCATGATCCGCGTGCCGATGAAGGAAGGTCGCACCTTGCACCACGACGTGGAGGGCCGGTTCGGCGCCGGCGCGGTGGTGCTGCGCGCGGCCGCCGCCGGCACCGGCATCATCGCCGGCGGACCGTTGCGCGCGGTGTTCGAGTCGCTCGGCATGGGGGATGTGGTCGCCAAGTCGCTCGGCAGCCGCAATCCGCACAACATGGTCAAGGCGACCTTCGCCGCATTGTCCCGATGCGCCTCGCCGCGCTCGGTGGCCAATCGCAGGGGCAAGAAGGTGGCGGAGATTTTCGGACCGCGTCGCGAGGCCGCGCAGGAACAGGAGGCGCAGGCGAGTGGCTGAAACCGAGAATACAGTAGGCCGCGTCCGGGTGACGCAGATCGGCTCGGCCGCCGGACGCAAACCGGGCCAGGCGGCAACGCTGCGCGGTCTCGGGCTCGGCCGGCTGCACCGCAGCCGTGAGCTGGAGGACACGCCTTCGGTGCGCGGGATGATCCGCAAGGTGGCGCATCTGCTGAAGATCGAAAGTGCATTGTGACATGAAGCTCAACGAACTGCGCGACAATCCCGGTTCGCGGCTCCGCTCGAAGCGGCTGGGGCGCGGCATCGGATCGGGGAAGGGCAAGACATCCGGCAAGGGCGTGAAGGGTCAGAAGGCGCGCGCGGGCGTGGCGCTGAACGGGTTCGAAGGCGGGCAGATGCCGATTTACCGGCGTCTGCCGAAGCGCGGGTTCTTCAATCCGTTCCGGAAGATCTATGCGCCGGTGAATCTGGCTACCCTGGAAGCGGCGATCGCCGCCGGGCGGATCGATGCCGGCCAACCAATCACGGAAGACAGCCTGCGGGCTGCCGGTCTCGTGCGCGGAGGAAAGATCGCCGGAGTACGTCTGCTGGCCAAGGGCGAGATCACCCGGGCGGTGACTATCACCGTGTCCGGGGCTTCCGCGGCCGCGGCGGAGGCGGTCCGGAAGGCCGGCGGATCGGTGACCACGACGGTGGCGGGCAAGCGCCAGGAAGGCTAAGAAGGAAGACGTGAATGGCCGGGCCACGCCCGGCGATCACGGTTGAACAGGACGATGCGCGATGGCCTCTGCGGCCGAACAGCTTGCTGCCAATCTCAACCTCGGCGTGCTGTCGAAGGCGACCGAGCTCAAGAAGCGCATCTGGTTCACCTTGGGCGCGCTGGTTATCTACCGACTTGGCACGTACATCCCGGTGCCCGGCGTCGATGCGGCGGTGATGGCGCAGCTCATGCAGCAGCATGGCGGCGGCATCCTGGGGATGTTCGATATGTTCACCGGTGGCGCGCTGCGGCGCATGACCGTGTTCGCGTTGAACATCATGCCGTATATCAGTGCCAGCATCATCATTCAGCTCATGACGGCCGCGGTGCCATCGCTTGAGGCGCTGAAGAAAGAGGGCGAGCAGGGGCGCATCAAGCTCAACCAGTACACGCGTTACCTCACGGTCGCGATCGCGCTCGTGCAGTCCTATGGCATCGCGCTCGGGCTCGAAAGCATGCGGGGCGATGCCGGGGCAGCCGTGGCACATCCCGGCTTTGCCTTCCTGTTCACTGCGGTGGTGACCCTGGTCGGCGGGACGATGTTCCTGATGTGGGTGGGCGAGCAGATCACCGCGCGCGGGGTCGGCAACGGCACGAGCCTGATCATTATGGCCGGGATCGTCGCCAACCTGCCGAGCGCGCTCGCCTCGCTGCTGGAGCTAGGCCGGACGGGTGCTTTGTCCACGCTGTTCATCATCGGCTTCTTCGTGCTCGCCGTCCTGGTCGTGGCGTTCATCGTCTTCATGGAGCGCGCGTATCGCCGCGTGCCGGTGCAATATCCCAAGCGCCAGGTCGGCACCCGCATGTTCGGCGGCGATTCGACGCATATGCCGCTGAAGATCAACACCTCGGGCGTGATCCCGCCGATCTTCGCCAGCTCCATCCTGCTCATCCCTGCCACCGTGGCCGGATTCTCGGGTGGGGGCAGCGGCTGGCTGCAGTTCCTGTCATCGCAGCTCGGTCACGGCACGCCGCTCTATATGATCCTGTATGCGGCGCTGATCGTCTTCTTCTCGTATTTCTACACCGCGGTGGTGTTCAACCCGCAGGAGACGGCGGACAACCTGAAGAAATATGGCGGCTTCGTACCGGGGATCCGCCCCGGCAGCGCGACGGCTGAGTATTTCGACTTCGTGCTGACCCGGCTAACCACGGTGGGGGCGCTCTATCTGGCGGCGGTGTGTCTGTTGCCGGAGTTTCTGATCAGCGATTACGGACTGCCGTTCTATTTCGGCGGCACTTCGATCCTGATCGTGGTGTCGGTGACGATGGACACCGTCACGCAGATCCAGTCGCACCTGCTGGCACATCAATACGAGGGGCTAATCCGCAAGGCGCGGGTGCGCGGGCGGCGGTGACGGCTCTCACCCGGCTCGCGTTGCTTGCCGGCCTCTCTCGCGAGCCGGAGAGGCGAAGAGTTGCCGGCCGAGCAGCGCCATACAACACCTCTCCCGAATGCGGGTGAGGCGACCCGATGATCCTGATCCTGCTGGGGCCACCGGGGGCTGGAAAAGGCACACAGGCAAAGCGGCTGCAGGACCAATACGGGATCGCGCAGATTTCCACCGGCGATATGCTGCGCGCTGAGGTCGCCTCCGGCACGCCGGTGGGATTGGAAGCCAAGGCGGTGATGGAGGCGGGGCAACTCGTCTCGGACGATATCATTATCCGCATGCTTGGGGCGCGCATCGATCGGCCGGACTGCGCCAAGGGGTTCATCCTGGATGGTTTTCCCCGGACAGTGCCGCAGGCTGAGGCGCTCGATCGGCTGCTGACGGAAAAGCACCTGCGGCTCGACGCGGTAATCGAACTCCAGGTGGACGATGCGGCTCTGGTGGAACGGATCGCCGGCCGGTTCACCTGCGCCAAATGCGGCGCGGGATATCATGATCGGTACAAACCGACGCGCGTGCCTGGTGTCTGTGACGTGTGCGGGGCCAGGGAGTTCGTTCGCCGGGCGGATGACAATCGGGATACGGTGATGGCGCGCCTGGGCGCCTACTACCGGCAGACCGCACCGATCATTCCGTACTACCGGGCTCAGGGTCGGCTTTATGCTGTGGACGGGATGGCGGAAATCGACGAGGTGGAGCGACAAATAGCGGCGGTGCTATCGGTGCTGCCCCGGGTTTGAGTAGAGTGAATCAAAAACGGCGCCCTGAGGCGCCGTTTTCTTTACCTTAGCCTTAGCCTTTCGGCTCACGTCCGGCGTCGGAGGCCCACGAAGCCGAGTGCCGCCAAACCAACTCCCAACAGCCCGAGAGAAGCCGGCTCTGGGACCGCCGTCGTCAGGAAGTCGCCACTGCCGCCGCCAGCATGGATCTGGTAGGTGCAATTTGTTCCGGTTGTTCCGCAACCTGGCCCGCTCTCGGTGATCTGCCCGTTAGTATTCGTAAAGACCTGCTCGAGATCAAGGATCACACTGCTGGGTGGCGAAATGAAGAAGCCAGCAAACAGAGACGTCCAGAAAGTGCCCACGGATGCGTTCGGAACCTTGCCCGTGGATGTTACATTGACATCGGCGACATTTGGCGTGAAGCCGCCGGGCCCTGTCTCAGTGGCAAGGAGCACCGGGTTGGCGCCTGAGGGCAAGTGGATCACCGGGTCGCTGGTTGAGGTTGGGAAAGTGTATGAGGCCAGTCCGTGGACTGACGAGTAAAGATAGACATTGGCCGTGATCGAATTGAACGCGCCACACAGGCCAGTGGAGCAGGCTGTCAGGTGCGACGTTGCCGAAAACGACTTGTAGATCCCATAGCCGCCAGCGCCGACAGTATGGACGGTGCTAACGGAGTTGCCCGCCGCGTTGGTGAAGCCGTTGAACTCAAGGAATCCGGTCTCCTTGACGGATCCGCTCCCAGACGGGCTCGCCGGAACCATGATTGTCGAGTAGTCCTTGGTCGTAAACCCATTCGCCGTGAAGGTGCCCGCAGTCGTGTCCCCGGTGGCGGCCGGGTCCCATGTGAAATTGAGGACGCTGGCAGACGCCCCCGACCAAGCGCCGGCGCTGAGCGCCAACCCAAGGGCTGCTCTGGTGAGAAGGCTGGTGGCAAGTCCGCTACCGCGCATTTGTCGTGTCTCCCGTTCCGCCCTAGCCCTGGGCGCTTGTCGTGTGGATCAGGGTTTAACCAGATGGCGACACTTATTGCAAGCCGTTAATTCGCCTTCAGCGCAACTTTTTGTGTTTGTCCACTACCGTTCCTAAAAATAGGGCAGATCGGGGCAGTTAGCCCCGGGGCGGGATCGCGGTCTCGCCGGGCAGGAGAAGACCAATGAACCGTTCCTCCATGTTTCCGTATGATCTCGCCTTTGACCGCAACCTGGGGTGGATAACAGAGCCGGAACAACTCGCGTTGCGTGCCAAGCGTGTAGCGATTGCCGGAATGGGCGGTGTCGGCGGCGTGCATCTGCTGACCCTGGCCCGGCTTGGCATCGGCGGCTTCACCATCGCTGACTTCGACACGTTCGAATACGCCAACTTCAACCGCCAGATCGGCGCTACCCTGGCGACGCTCGGGCGGGCCAAGGCGGAAGTGCTGGAGGAGATGGCTCTCGCCATCAACCCGGAACTGCGCATTCGACGTTTCGATGCGGGCGTGGCTCGCGAGTCGGTGGATGGGTTCCTGGCCGGGGTGGACCTTTTCGTGGACGGGCTCGATTTCTTCGAGATCGATATCCGCCGCCGGATCTTCGCCCGCTGTCGGGACCTCGGTATTCCCGCGGTGACCGCCGCGCCCATCGGGATGGGCACAGGCTATCTCGTTTTCACCCCCAGAGGGATGAGTTTCGAGGATTATTTCCGCTTCGAGGGCTGCACCCCGGAGGAGCAGTTCTTGCGGTTCCTGATGGGACTGGTGCCGCGCGGCCTGCATCGGGCCTATCTGATGGACCCGACACGCATCAACCTGGCGGCGCACAAAGGCCCTTCCACTGCCGCGGCAGTGCAGCTCTGCGCCGGCACAACCGCGGCTGCGGCCGTCAAGCTGTTGCTCGGCCGGCCTGGAGTGAAGCCGGCGCCCTGGCACCACCAATTCGACGCTTATCGCGACAAGATGGCGACCAGCCGGCTTCGCTGGGGGCTCGCCGGCCCGACCCAACGCGCCAAGCTGGCGATCGCCCGCCGCGCCATCGGCCGAACCGGAGGCGCACGGCTGCCCGCCGACCCGCCGGCGCATGGACGCAGCCCGATCGAGGAAATCCTCAATCTGGGCCGCTGGGCACCCAGCGGGGACAACGCCCAGCCCTGGCGGTTCCGGATCCTCGACGAGGCGACGGTGTCTGTGCGGCTGCTCGCGGATACCACCGATATATATGAGTACCGCGACGGCGAGCCGAGCCGCCTGGCCGCCGGCATGCTGCTGGAGACGCTCCGGATTGCCGCTACCGGTTGGAGACGCGACATGTCATGGGAGGTCGACGCAACCGCCCAGGAGATCGTTGTCCGCTTGCCGCCGACCTCCGGGATCGATCCCGACCCGCTTCTCTCCTTCGTGACTTTGCGCACGGTGGACCGGCGTCCGTTCCAGGCTCGGCGCCTTGCCGCCGGGGAGCGGCTGAGACTGGAGCAATCGGTCGGCGGGGTGGTGCCGGTGGAGTGGCACGAGAGCCTGTCGGCGCGCTGGCGCATCGCCCGCATGAGCGGCAGGGCCACCGATATCCGGCTGCGGTGTCCGGAATGCTTCCCCATCCACCAGCGGATCATCGACTGGACAGGCAGGCTGAGCCCGCAGGGCATTCCGGCCTGCGCTCTAGGCGTGGGCCGAGTGCCCCTGCGGTTGCTGCGTTGGGGCCTGACCGACTGGGTGCGGATGCAGCGACTGAACCATATTGCGGGTACTTGGGGTACGGCGATGCAGACCGATACGCTTCCCGGGCTGCTGTCAGGAGCATATCTGGTAGCGAAATACCCGCCATCCGGCGGCGACACGCTGTCATTGCTTCGGGCTGGACAGGGACTGCAGCGCCTGTGGCTGACAGCCACTCAACTCGGCTTGGCAATGCAACCGATGCTGGCTCCGCTCGCCTTCGCCCATTACGGCGAAACGGAGGCTCCGTTCACGGCCGATGCGCGGCTACGGGAAAAGGCAAAAACTCTGGCAGACGAGTTCCGTCGGACGATCGGCGTCAGCGCCGCTGAAACGGTGTTCCTGGCGCGTATCGGCGAGCCGCGCCAGGGCCTCCCGTCGTGCCGTTCAACCCGGCTGCCGCTGGCCGACCTCATCGAAGCAGACGCGTCACCTTTGCCCGCCTGACGGGCCGGCGGCACTTCTGGCGACGAAGCAAGTCCGACCTGAGCGCGCAGTTATGCCGCTACGGCCTCCGCCGGCTGCGTCTGCCAGAGCCGGCCGCCGTCGCTGATGAACTCCCATACGGCCGGTTTTTCCTGCCGTACCCTCTCCAGCATGTCGTCGAGAGAGACATACGAAGGCTGGCGCAAGCCGTGGTGATCCACCAGCCCGCCGACGGGGACGAAATGAATTCCCGACATCGCCAACAACCGGAGCAGCTTCGGTTCCATCAACGCGCACCAATGCGTCAGGCCAAGACCGTCGCTGAGCTGCACGATGCCCCGCACCAGAGCCAGCCGTGCAAGGCAGCCCAATGAAGCGCTCGCGGCCCGCAGTTCCTTCGACAATGCGAACCGGGAAACCTCGGCAATGCACGAGCGTGGCAGTGTGCGCAACCGCGGCAGACTGGCAACCTGCTCCATGGGCAGTTCTGCCCAGGGCGCTTCGAGCCGAGGAATAACCAGGCGAACCGTTCCGATTGCCTGTCCGCTAGCTCGGTGATGCAACAGCACGTGCCGGGAGATGCCGTCGTAGGCATCGGTCTCCAGGCCGTCCTGGCCTGGCTCGAACTGACGCTCCACGCAGTAAACCTGATAGCGAAGGCGGAATACTTCGTCCAGCTGTTTCTTGCCAGTCACAATACTGATGGCGAAATCGCGTTGGACAAGCTCTAGGGCCTCGCTGTTGCGATGTACCTCCATATTATCCCCCTTTTCTCACCCGTGGAGATGAACTCCACGGAAGGTCACTCCGGCTCAGGAACAGATTATTTGGTCAACGGTGAATTAACTGTTACGGTTTTCCCTAGTGGCGAGACTATGCCGATTGCCGACGCGGCGCGTCTAGCAAAACGATTTGAAACCTTTGCCCTGAAAACGCGTGTTTTCGTGTGTCGCTGACATTGCGAAGATGATTCGAAGTCCGGGCTCTGGCTGCTAAGCTCAAGGAATTGTGACTGTTGTCACGTGGTGGGGGACAGCCCCGCCGCCCCGCCTCCGGCCGGAGCGCACCCAGCCACTCACGGGAAGTTGATAATAGCGCGTTGACTCCTGCCTCAACCAAGCTATATCCCGCCTCGCGAGCGGCGAGGGACACCTGCCCCGGGCGACCACGTGCCCGGGTGTGACCCCTGGCGCGAGCGAACCCACCCACCAGGAGTTGCACACGCGTGGCGCGCATCGCTGGGGTCAATATACCCACCACCAAGCGGGTCACCATCGGACTCCGCTATATCTATGGTATCGGCCCGACGAAGGCCGCTGAAATCTGCACTCGCCTGGCCATCCCCGACGAGCGGCGGGTCAACCAGCTCTCCGATGACGAGGTGCTGCGCATCCGCGAACTGGTGGACCGCGAGTATCGGGTGGAAGGCGATCTCCGCCGCGAGGTCGCGATGAACATCAAGCGGCTGATGGACCTGGGATGCTACCGCGGCCTGCGACACCGCCGCGGCCTGCCGGTCCGGGGGCAGCGGACGCATACCAATGCCCGTACGCGGAAAGGCAAGGCTGTTCCGATAGCCGGCAAGAAGAAAGTAACGAAGTAGCATCGATATCGATCGTCCTTGTTCCTCTCGGGAGCGAGGAACCGCTCGATCCCAAGCAGAAGCAGAATAGGATTCCCCGCATGGCGAAGCCCGCCACCTCGTCGCGCCCCCGTCGCAAAGAGCGAAAGAATATCATTGCAGGTGTCGCCCATGTGGCGGCGACCTTCAACAATACCGTCGTCACTATCACAGATGCGCAGGGCAACGCCATCGCTTGGTCGTCTGCCGGCAGCCAGGGTTTTAAGGGCAGCCGTAAGTCCACGCCGTATGCGGCCCAGGTCGCCGCCGAGGACGCTGGGCGCAAGGCGCGCGAGCATGGGATGGAGACTCTCGAAATCGAGGTCAGCGGCCCCGGATCGGGGCGGGAGAGCGCTTTGCGGGCCTTGCAGGCGGTCGGGTTCGCGATCACCGCGATCCGCGATATGACTCCGATCCCGCACAACGGTTGCCGACCGCGCAAACGCCGGCGGGTCTGAGCTGCTGACAATCGGAACGGAACGGCAATCCACTCGGCTTCGCCGATGGATGGGCTCAAAAGGATGAGCATATGAGACAAAGCGCAGTCATCCAGAGGAACTGGCAATCCCTTATCAAACCGGAGAAGCTGGAGGTTGAACCCGGCGCCGATCCGGCACGGGTCGCCACGATCGTCGCCGAACCGTTGGAGCGCGGCTTCGGCATGACGCTCGGCAATGCGATCCGCCGCATCCTGTTGTCCTCGCTGCAGGGCGCGGCAGTGACCGCGGTGCAGATCGACGGCGTGCTGCATGAATTCAGCTCGATCCCCGGCGTCCGCGAGGACGTCACGGACATCGTGCTGAACGTTAAACAGCTCGCGTTGCGCATGCACGGCGAAGGGCCGAAGCGCATGACCCTCACAGCGACCGGCCCCGGCGAGGTGCGCGCGGGCCAGATCCAGGCCGGTCACGACATCGACATCATGAACCCCGATCTCGTGCTCTGCACGCTGGACGACGGGGTCAAGCTCGGCATGGAATTCACCGTGATGCTGGGCAAGGGCTATGTGGCAGCTTCGGCCAACCGGCCGGAGGACGCGCCGATCGGGCTCATTCCTGTCGATTCGATATATTCGCCGGTACGGCGGGTTTCCTACAAAGTGGAGCCCACGCGCGTCGGCCAGGTGACCGACTACGACAAGCTGCTGTTGACCGTGGAGACCAACGGCGCGGTGACGCCGGAGGACTCGGTGGCGCTGGCGGCCCGCATCCTGCAGGATCAATTGCAGCTCTTCATCAACTTCGAGGAGCCACAGCAGATCCGCGCCGAGGAGCCGCAGGATGACCTGCCGTTCAACCGCAACCTGCTGCGCAAGGTCGATGAGCTCGAACTGTCGGTGCGCAGCGCCAACTGCCTGAAGAACGACAATATCGTCTATATCGGCGATCTGGTGCAGAAATCCGAGCAGGAGATGTTGCGCACGCCGAATTTCGGCCGCAAGTCGCTGAATGAGATCAAGGAGGTGCTCTCTTCGATGGGGCTTTCGCTTGGCATGACCGTGCCGGGTTGGCCGCCTGAGAATATCGAGGATCTCGCCAAGCGGCTGGAAGAGCCGTTCTAGAACGGGGATCGGATCATGCGTCACGGCGTCGCCGGCCGAAAGCTCGGCGTTACCTCGAGCCATCGCATCGCCATGTTCCGCAACATGGCGACGGCGCTGCTCAAGCACGAGCAGATCACCACCACGCTGGCAAAAGCGAAGGAGCTGCGGCCAGTGGCGGAAAAGCTGATCACGCTTGGCAAGCGGGGCGGGCTGCATGCGCGGCGGACCGCGCATGCGGAACTGCGCGATGATGCGATCGTGGCGAAACTGTTCGGGGTGCTGGCGGAGCGGTATCGCTCGCGGGCCGGCGGCTATGCACGGGTACTGCGGGCTGGCGTGCGGTATGGCGATGCCGCCAGCATGGCGGTGATCGAGTTGGTGGACCGCGATCCGGGTGCTAAGGGGCTGGATAGCGGGCCGAAGGCGACGGCTGAAGACGAGGAAAATGCTCCGGCATAGCCAGGGCACACCGTTCAGTTCAGGAAGATCTTTCCCGGATTGAGGATCCCTCGGGGATCGAGCGCCTGCTTGATCGCGCGCATCACGGCGACCGCTTCCTCGCCGTGTTCCTCCAGAATGAACTCGCGCTTGCCGATACCCACGCCGTGCTCGCCGCTGCACGATCCGCCGAGCGCCAGCGCGCGGGCGACGATTTTCTTGTCGAGCGCCCAGGCGCGCGCCAGCCCGTCCGGCTCGGGCGGTACGAGGATGACGGTGTGGAAATTGCCGTCGCCGACGTGACCGACGATCGGCGCCGACAGGCCGGATGCGGCGATATCCTCCTTGGCGCCGAGGATCGCCTCGTCCAAGCGGGAGATCGGCACGATCGCATCGGTTGCCAAGCCTTGGTGGCCCGGCCTGGATGCCAGCGCCGCCCAGAGCGCGTCATGCCGCGCTTGCCATAGCTTGTTGCGCTCGGCCGGGTCCGTGGCCCAGCGGAACCCGGTCGCTGCTTGGTCCCTGGCTATCTCCTCGGCCTGTTGCGCCTGCTCGGCCACGGCGGCAGGCGTGCCGTCAAACTCGAAGAAGATGGTCGGGAGCGGTTCGAGTCCCGCAAGTTTGGAATAAGCGATGCAGGCCGCCATCTGCACCTCGTCCAGCAATTCCATCCGTGCCACAGGCACGCCGGATTGCAAGATCGTGATGACGGTCCTGACGGCGTCCCGCAGGGTCGGGAATTGGCAGGCGGCGGCGGCGGTCGCTTCGGGAATCCCGTGCAGGCGAAGCTGGATTTCGGTGATCACCCCGAGGGTGCCCTCGGAGCCGATGAAGAGGTGGGTGAGGTCATAGCCGGTCGCGGACTTGCGCACCCGGCCTCCGGTGTGGATCAGCCGTCCGTCGGCCAGTGCCACGGTCAAGCCCAGCACGTTCTCCCGGATTGTGCCGTAACGCACCGCATTGGTGCCCGAGGCGCGCGTCGCGCACATACCGCCCAGGGTGCAATCCGCGGTGCCCGGATCGACCGGGAAAAACAGCCCCTGGTCGCGTAGATGCTCATTGAGCTGAGTGCGGGTCACGCCGGCCTGAACCCGACAGTCCATGTCGGGCTGACTGACGGCTATGATGCCGACCATGCGCGAGAGGTCGAGGGTGATCCCCCCGCGTACCGGTGTGACATGTCCTTCGAGCGATGTGCCCGCGCCCCAGGCGACGGCCGGCACAGTATGTTGGTGGCACAGCTTCAGCAGGCGCGCCGCTTCCTCCGAGCTCTCTATGAACGCTACCGCATCGGGCAAATGAGGGGACTGGGTATCCTGGCCATGCGAGTGATGGTCCCGCAGGGCTCTGTTAGTTGTGATGCGCTCGCCCATAAAGTCCCGAGCCGCGGTGATCACGGCATCGACGGGACGTGGCATCTGCATGTTCTCCGGCACTGCGCAGGCTTGTAGTCCGGCGGTAGCGGTTGGCAAGACGGTGAGAGCGGCGCCCCCGGTCTGGGCACCGTTCTCCCCCGGCCCGGCAAGCGGCAACGGATCAGGGCAGCGTCAGATGGCTGACGCCAGCAAATGTCACATGTGTGCCGTCCGATAACGTGACCTGGGTAGAGCCGCCCATTACTGATTGGCTCTTCACCGGATCGCCGGTGAAGCCCTGGAACGATAGCGTATCGTGAAGGGTGCTGAAGTTCCTGATCACGTCGTTTCCGGCCTGGCCAGCGACGAAGGTGAAGAGGTCGGTTCCGGAACCTCCCGTGACCGAGGTTGCGCCGCTGCCGAACGTGACCGAATCCGCTCCGGAAACTTCGTTCACCACCGCATTGCCACTTCCGGCAGTGAAACAGAACGCTCCGGTGCCGCCGAACAGAGTGGTGTTGCCGGAACCGGCGGTGACACTCATCGTCCCCGATCCTCCGTGGAGAGTGGCGTTGCCGCTGCCGCCAACGAAGACCAGCTTACCACCGTTGTTGGTATAGCCCAGGGAGCCGGCCCCGCCCTGTATGGAGTCCGTGCTGCCGGCCAGCCCGGTGATCTTCGCCGTACTTCCGGCGCCGCCGGCAAAAATTGTATCAGCACCATGGCTCGACACCTGCACGGTGCTGCCACCGAGCAGCACGCTCGTACCGGTGTTGGCGCCGGTGGTCACACCCAATGGCTGAACGCCCGCGCCGCCGGTCACCGTGGCCGATCCACCGACAAGTGTCACCGTCTGGTTGACGCCACCGCCGGTTTCGGCGAACCGCACCGTACTGTCAGTTTCGTTCAAGCAGATCGTTCCCCCATCGGCATCAACCTGGGCGGTGGCGCCACCCCTGACGGAGACATTGCTCGTATTGGTGGTGGTCAGCACATCGTTTTGCCCTTCAAGCAGGTAGCTGCTATTGGCACCGCCGCCGGTGATCGTCGCTGCACCGGTCGCGGTGACGTGCAGGGCAAGACTTCCGCCAGTGATCTGATCGGTGCCGTGGCTGATCACGGTGCCCCCCGCGAGCAGGGTCACAATATCTGTCGCTTGCGCATTCGTGGTCACAGTCTCCGGCTCGTAATGGGCCGTTACGTCAACGCCGCCGGTCCCGCCATTCACCGCTTCACTTACTCCCGTGAGCAGAAAATTCATGAGCGAATCACCACCCGCGATGTTGGCATGTGCCTTTGAGATTATCGTCTCGTTCGTGCTGTAACTCACGTCCTGAGACAGCGCGGCGATCGCCTGAGTGAATGGTGAGTTGTCGGCAAGTGTGGGGCGGCTTGCCAGATAGGTCATATTGGAGACATTGACCGGCCCGGTAGGGTATGTGACGCCGTTGGTCACCCTGGGGCCGTGAACCAGTTGCGCCGAGGTGAGGCCCCACACCGAATTATTAGTGACCTGTGCGGTTACGTTTGGATCGTTGTTCCATAACAACCTGGCGCTTGCCGATTTCATATCGTTAACTATAGCATTACCAGAGACGACAAGGTTCGCGCCTAGGTTGTACAGCTTGGGCGTTTCCTCGCCATAGGAGATAATGTTGGGGTTGCCACCGTCAGGACCCTGTTCGATCAGGTTGTTTTCAATAATGGCATTGCCACCGTCCGGGAGATCGATGCTGTAGCTGGACGTGCTTGAGCCATCCATGATGACGTTGTTTTCGATCACGTTGTTCAGCGCCCGGCTTTTTACTTCGTGACCTTCGATCGCGCCTTCGCTGATGCTGTTGGTCATCGTGAAGCTGGCAATACGATTGATATAGATATTGTGTCCCGGCAATCCGGTGTTCGGATCCACGCCGGTCGCCAATCCGTTGTCCAGGAATTCCGACCCGTTGACGGTCACCGTGCCGGTGCCTTCGACGAAAGGCGTTGCCTGCAGCCCCATCTGGTTGTGGTAGAACAGATCGTCGTTGAGAGTGAGATTGCCGCTTTGGTAACGGATACCCGACCCGTTGTCGCCGGCGGCGTCGGGAATGGCGTTGCCGGAGAACGAGAACCCGTTGATCGTGACGTCCGGAGCGGACTTCGAGGTGCCGATCGTAAAGATCCCCTTCAAATCGGGGGGCGGCTCCGTCGCGACGACATTCACCATACCCCCGACCGCCTGAAGTGTGATGCTGTCCGTGATTGTAACGAAATCGTTTACATACGTGCCCGCCTGCACCTCGATGACGTCGCCATTTTGAGAAGCGGCGACAGCGGCCGCGATGGTCGAAAATTCCTGCCCCTGGCCGACGGTGAGCGTGCTCATCTTCGAATCTCCTTCTCTGGCCGCCCCACAGCAGGGCGGATCAATTTCGAGACGGAGTTTCGGAAAACTATCCTAACGGAAGGTGAAGGGCAGGATCAAAGTCTGGACCATCTCAAGGTGCGTAACACAGCCGCGCCCCGTGCGACGGCCCGGCGTGACGGCACTGCGAGCCCCACTCACATTGACGAGGTGAACCCCGACGCATAGCGTCGAGCGATCAACAGGAGGGTCCGATGGCCAACAGAATCAGGCAACGGCTCAAAGAAGGGAAAGCGGTTGTCAACGGGTGGCTCGCGATCCCCTCCGGATTCTCCGCCGAAGTCATGGCCCAGTGCGGCTGGGACAGCGTGACCGTCGACCTGCAGCACGGAGTGCAGGATTATCTGTCCATGGTCCAGTGCTTTCAGGCCATGGCGGCCCACCCGGTGACGCCGCTTGTGCGGGTGCCCTGGAACGAACCGGGCATCATCGGCAAGGTGCTGGACGGCGGCGCCTGGGGCGTGATCTGCCCCATGGTCAGCACGCCGGAGGAGGCGCGACGTCTGGCAGAGGCCTGCCTCTATCCCCCGGCGGGCAAGCGCAGCAACGGCCCGATCCGTGCCGCCATGTACGGCGAAGCCAGCAGCTACCAGAAGATTGCCAACGATGAGGTCATGGTGATCCCGATGATCGAGACCCAAGAAGCCATCGACAACATCCAGGCCATTCTCGATGTGCCCGGGATCAGCGGCATCTATGTAGGGCCGAGCGACCTGGGCTTCTCGTTGGGCATGACACCGGCGCTGGACCGCGACGAGCCGAAGATCCTGGGCATCTATGAGATGCTGATCCGTGAAACGCGGCGGCGCGGCCAGTTCGCCGGTCTGCATAATGGCACACCGGGTTACGCAGCGAAAATGATCGACATGGGTTTCCGCTTCGTCACGATCGCCAATGACAGCGGGCTGATGGCGCGGGCCGCACGCGAAACCGTCACCGCAGTGAGAAAGGCGGCGGGCCCGGTCGCTGATTGAGAAGAAAGGCGGGGGCCAGGGGTCCCTGCCTTCTTCACGCGTGAAGGGAGCGCAGCGCCATGTCACCGCCGCCCGTCATTCGCCTGCATCCAGACGACAGCGTGGTGATCGCGCGCGCCACCCTGTTGCCAGGGACGCCTGTCGCCTCCGGTGTGATGGCGTCGGAGCGCATACCGGCCGGCCATAAGGTGGCGGTACGTCAGATCGCCGCGGGCGAACCGCTTCGCCGCTACGGCCAAATCATCGGCTTCGCTCTGACGCCAATCGCGCCCGGCCAGCACGTGCACGTGCAGAACTGTGGCATGGGCGACTTCGCCAAGAACTACGCCTATGGCGTGGACACGCGGCCGACCGACTACGCGAACGATAAAGCGGCATTCGATGGCATTCGCCGCCCGGATGGACGGATCGCGACGCGCAACTATATTGGCATTCTCACGAGCGTGAACTGCAGCGCCCACGTGGCCGGTCTCATCGCCGACGTGTTCAAGCGCAACCCGTTCACCGGCGAGAACCCGCTTGCCGATTATCCGAATGTCGATGGCGTGGTGGCGCTCACGCACAAATCCGGCTGCGGCATGGCCGAAGGCGATCCGTTGCGCCTGCTGCGGCGCACCCTGGCGGGGTATGCGCGGCACCCGAACTTCGCGCATGTCATCGCTATCGGCCTCGGCTGCGAGGTGAACCAGATCGGCGGATTGTTGGAGGAGCAGAGATTGGCCGGCCGGCTGAAATCGATGGACATCCAGAGCATGGGCGGCACCCGCAAGACCGTTGCGGCCGGCGTGGCGTTTGTCAAGGAGGTGCTTACCGAGGCGAACAAAGTCTCGCGCGAAACCGTCCCGGCAAGCGAGCTGACCGTCGCCCTGCAGTGCGGCGGTTCGGACGGATATTCCGGCGTCTCCGCTAACCCCGCTCTCGGCGCCGCAAGCGATCTCCTGGTGCGTTATGGCGGCACGGTCATCCTGTCGGAAACGCCGGAAACCTACGGCGCCGAACACCTGCTGACCCGCCGCGCGATATCCCGCGAGGTGGGGGAGAAGCTCGTTGCCCTGATGCGCTGGTGGGAAGATTACACGAAGCGCGAAGGCGCAGAGATGAATGCCAACCCTTCGCCGGGCAACAAGGCCGGCGGGCTCACCACGATCCTGGAAAAGTCTCTCGGTGCGATGGCCAAGGCCGGTAGCACCAACCTAGTGGATGTCGTGAATTACGCCGAGCCGGTGACCGCCAAGGGGTTCGTGTTCATGGACACACCCGGGTACGATCCTGTGGCGGCGACCGGGCAAGTGGCAGGCGGCGCCAACCTGGTGTGCTTCACCACCGGGCGGGGCAGCGTGTTCGGCTGCAAGCCGGCCCCCTCGATGAAGCTCGCGACAAACTCGCCCATGTATCGCAGGATGGAAGACGACATGGACGTGAACTGCGGCACGATCCTCGATGGCGATGAGACGGTGCAGGAATGCGGCCAGCGCATCTTCGAACTCATGCTGCGCGTCGCCTCCGGCGAGCGGACCAAAAGCGAGCAGTTCGATTTCGGCGCCGCCGAGTTCGCCCCCTGGGTCATCGGGGCGACGATGTGAGATCCAACGATACTCTTACAGAAACCACGACCAGATCATCCCGACTACAGTCGCGCCCATGGCGGCGGTCGAGATCCAGCCCAGCGCCTGCAAGCTCCAGGGCAATGTGAACTCGGCCATGATGGCGCGCCGCATCGTCAGCCGCATCATCATGGCCATGATCGGCACCGCCGCAACCCCGTTCAGCACGGCACTCCAATAGAGTGCCTTGATCGGGTCGATCGGGGTGAAGTTCAGCACAATGCCGATGACCATGCCGCTCGCGATAGTGCCGTAGAAGGCCTTTGCACGCTCCGGCCGCTTCGCGAGGCCGACCCGCCAACGAAACATCTCGCCCACTGCATAAGCGGCGGAGCCGGCAAGCGCGGGCAACGCCAGTAGGCCGGTGCCGATGATCCCGGCTGCGAATACCACGAAAGTTAGGGGACCGGCCACGGCGCGCAACGCCTCCGCCGCTTGCGATGAGGTTTGGATGTCGGTGTGGCCGTGCGCGTTCAACGTAGCCGCAGTAGTGATGACGATGAACGCGGCAATCAGGTTGGAGAATCCCATACCAAGGTATGTGTCGATGCGGATCCGGGTGAACTCCGCCGGCGCCTCTTTCGGCGCGGTCTTCAGGGGATGCGCCTCGGGGCGTTCCTTTTCTTCCTCGACCTCCTGTTCGGCCTGCCAGAAGAACAGATAAGGGCTGATCGTCGTGCCGAGCACCGCCACGATCGCCATCAGGTAGTCGGCCTTGCCCGAGAGCGGCGGATGCACGATCGCGCGTCCGACCGCCGCCCAGGATACCTCGACGATGAACGCACAGATCACATAGCTGAACAGCGAAAGGCAAAGCCATTTGAGGACGGAAACGTAGCGCGCATAGCGGCTGAAAATCTGCAGTCCGCCGGACAGCGCGGCGAAGCCGACCACGTACGGCAATGCTGGCCCGCCTGCCAGCAATTTCAACGCCGCGCCCATGGCGCCGAGATCGGCGCCAAGGTTGATCAGGTTGGCGCATAGCAGCACGCAAACCAGGCTACCGGAGAGCCAGCCCGGATAATGGCGCCGCAAGTTTCCGGCGATGCCCATCCCGGTCACCCGGCCGATGCGCGCACTGATCTCCTGGATGGCCGCCATCAGCGGATAGCTGAGCACGAGGGTCCAGAGCAGTCCGTAGCCGAACTGCGCGCCGGCCTGGGAGTAGGTCGCTATACCGCTGGGATCGTCGTCCGAAGCTCCGGTAATCAGCCCGGGCCCGAGGATCTGGATCAGCTTCGGGCGCTCGGGCTCTTTGACCGGGATTGTCAGCGCACTCGACATCGGCGTTTCCTGCTGCGGACGGTGTGCGGCCCCGCGGTCTAATATTCGTCTCGCTGCATCCCGCCGAGCGCCGCTGCGGCGCTGGCGATGAACGCGCCGATCAGCATCGACAAGCCGATGAAGATGGAAAGATAGGTGCCCGCCTTGCGGGTCGCTTCCGCCGCTTGGCGCAGCTTCGCCTCGGCCGCTTTCTCTCCGGCGATCACGTCATCCACGCGTTTGGTTGCATCGGCTTGCGAAAGCCCGGTGCGAGCCGTGACGAGCTGCGCAAGATACGTCTTGTCCCCGGCAGGGACATCGCCGTTGCGCATCCCCGTCAGGAGGATCCGGCTGGTTTCGGCACGCAAATCCTGATCGCCGGGGTTCGCGGCCGAATGATCCGAACGATAGAGACGATCGACGTAATACGCTGTCGGATCGGCTGTCCCGGCGGTCGCGCCAGCCGCTGTCGCCGCGGCACCTGTTGCGACATGCGTGGCTCCGCCCACCACGGAAGTCAGAACCGCCGCGCCGATCACCGTGGCAACCGCCCAACTCAGAAACCCGTTCGCCGTATCTCGGAAGAACACCTCGTGCGTATGCAGTCCAACCCATTTGGTCCGCAGCCGGCCGGTCAGCCAGCCGCCAATCCCGGATGCCAGCCATTGGACGATAACCAGCCAGATAGCCGTCATCGTGGTGAACGTTGTCAGCGAAACGCCCGAATTGGGCCAGGGCGAGACGGATGCCAGGCCGAAGCCTGAACCGAGCGCCAACAGGATTAGCGATACGCCAGCGGCCGCGAATGCGCCGCCGATGATGGCCGGCCAGGCCACTCCCGATGTGGACGCCTCCAGCGTTTGCGCTGTTTGCGCATACGTGCTGGCGGGCGTGACCGCGTACGGTGTTTGCATCTTATGGCCCCGAGCCTCAGTGCCAGAGAAGCGCCAGGATGATGATCACCGGGATGGGTACACCCAGCAGCCATAGAAGAACCGCGCGGCCCATGGTTGTCGTTCCTTGTAATGTACGGTGGTCGTGATGGGTCGGATCAAGCCGTATCCGGCGAGCAAACCCGATGTCAGTCGCTTGCGCATCTGTATCAATGAAGGACCGAATAGAGGACGTTTTGTGCAATTATCAAGGCAAGAATGTGGTCACTACGTCGAATTGGAACAAGGCATCGTGAATACACAAGATTTCAGAATGTCCGCCGTTACACGACCGGTGCCAGTTCTTCCAACAGACTTGGGATAAACTCAGCCACAGTCGGGTGGACGTGCATGGCGCGCTGCAGCACCGAATACGGCGCCTTCGCATACATCAGGTCGAGCACGCAGTGCACCGCTTCGTCCCCGCCCGTACCCAGGATTGCGGCGCCGAGGATCTGTTTGCTGTCGCGGTGCACAATGATCTTCATAAGTCCCAGTGTCTCGCCCTTCTCATAGGCACGCGAGACGTCCTCCATGGGCATGCTGGCGGTCAGCACGGGATGACCGGCTGAACGGGCTTCCGTCTCTGTCATGCCGGCACGTCCCAGCGGCGGGTCGATAAACAGGCCATAGGCGGTGATCCGGTCGCGCAGGCTGCGGTTCTCGCCGGCAAGCAGGTTGGCACCGACGATTTCCGCATCATTGTAAGCGGTATGCGTGAAGGCGCCGTGTCCGTTGCATTCGCCGAGCGCCCAGATGCCGGGGACGTTGGTGCCTAGCGTGTCGTCCACCTGGATGTAGCCGGCTGCGTTGACCTCCACCCCGGCGCGGTCGACCCCGAGATCATCGGTGTTCGGCCGGCGGCCCGCGGCGATCAGCAGATGCGAACCGGTCACCGCCAGCGCCCCGCCGGCGGCGGTGAACCGGGCGGTTACGCCGTCGTCGGCGGGCTCGAAAGCGAGATGCTGCGCGCCGAGATGGATGGCGATGTCCTCGGCGGCAAGCACGTCGCGAACGCTGTCCGATATCTCCGGATCCTCGCGCGCGATCAGTCGCGGCCCCGCCTCGATGATGGTCACCTCGGCGCCGAAGCGGCGAAACATTTGGCCGAATTCAAGCCCGACATAGCTGCCGCCGACCACCACCAGATGCGGCGGTACCCTGTCGAGATCGAGGATCGAGCTGCTGGTAAGATGCGGAACGGTATCGAGGCCCGGAATGGCGGCCACCAAGGGCCGACCGCCGACATTGACAAAGATGTGCTCGGCGGTGACGCGTGTATCGCCGACGCTCACCTCGTGCGCTGAAACGAAGCGCCCATGGCCCTGGTACACAGTGACATTCGCCGCGTTGCGCAGCGATCGTTCGACCGCGTCGCGGCTGGTCCGGGAAATGGCGTCCTTGCGCGCCTTTACCCGGCGCATATCGATACCGATCGGGCCGGAGATGGTCACCCCGTATTCCGCGCTTCGGCGCGCGAGATGCGCGGCATAGGCGCTGGCGACCATCGCTTTCGTGGGCGTGCAGCCGGTGTTGATGCAAGTGCCGCCGAACCGGCCGCGCTCGATGATAGCGACCTTCCGCCCCGCGGCGCCGAGGCGGCGGGCGAGCGACGGTCCGGCCTGGCCGGTGCCGATCACGATGGCATCGTATGTGCTCATGGTTCAGATGAAAACAGTGCCCTTGTCGCGTCAAGTGCCGACTTCCTTCCAGCATGGTCAGCCTCAGCTCCGGTCGGCCGGTAGGCTCGAATGTCGCCTGTTCGTGTCTGGCGACACCGTCCGACGGATAATCGAAGCTGCGGCGCAGGAGCTTTCGCGCCCTGGCGAACTGAGGGGCGAGCGCGCAACCGGCGGACCGGTAAATGGCAAGGAAGCAGCGATCTTCGGTGCGCTGAGCAGCTTTTGAATAATCTTGATACCATCATAAATTCCTTGCGGCGCTGGCTGGTGCCGTGCTACCGTTGCGATATCGCGAACGTTTGGACGAAGAACGCGGGTTTGAGCGATGAAAGAACAACGATCTTTTTACGAACGATGCTGTGGCATAATGCGCGCTGCTATTCTCGCCGTCTTCATCGTTCCACCGGCAATGGCAAGGCCGCCCGCGGGAGTGAATTTAACTGGCACCGAGCATCAGTGGTGGGAATGCATGTCCCGCCATGATGCAACAGGCCATTACATCTGCTGCGATGTGGGCGACGGTCATGTACTGAGGGATGACGAATGGCGGACGACCGATCAGGGCATGGATCAAGTCAAAATTCTCGGAAAGTGGTGGGACGTGCCCGCTGCTGCCCTGGTTGACCCTGCTCCTTGTGGCCCGGAACCAAATGCCGATGATCGGGTGACGGCTAAGGTCTGGTACGGACACATAAACTGGAACGCGGATAGTCAACTCGTTAATCTTACGATTTACTGCTTTCTACGTGGGCAGATGTACTGATACTCTTTGGCCTTGTCCTGGGAAGTATCCCGGATTTCGGTGGAGTTGGTTCGGAGAGAGCGGCCGGCGGGAACCGCTTCATGTTGTCGGAATCCAGCGCCGATTGTGCTTGCATCTCGGCGGCGGCCTCACGCCAAGCTGCCCGGGCGTCGCGGGGCTCGACCCAGTCGCTGGACGAGGCGAGGCTCGGGTCGGGTCCACGGATGAAAGCGACGACCCGCTTGATCGATGTTCCCGCATCGGCGCATCCTGCCCCTATGCATCTCGGGGGAAACGCCGCCTGGTTCTTCGTGGACCGTCACCTTGCCGAAGGCCGCGGCGAGCGGACGGCGTTTCGCGACCCGTGGCGCGCATTGACCTATAAGGAGCTGCGACAGGAGAGCAGCCGCTTCGCCGCCGCCCTGAGCACGGCAGGCATCCGGCGCGAGCAGCGGGTCGCGCTGGTGATGTTGGATACGATCGACTTCTCGATCGCATTCTGGGGCGCGGTGCGGGCCGGCGTGATCCCGGTGCCGGTGAATACGCTGCTGACGCCGGAACAGACCGGCTTCGTACTGGCGGATAGCCGGGCCGCTGCGATGGTAGCATCGGCGCCCCTACTGCGTGCATTGCGGCCCGTGCTGAATGACTTGCCGCAACGGCCGCGCGTGGTCGTCGCCGCGCCGGACGGCAGCCGGCCCGAGCTTGCGGCCGACGACACCGCGCTTGCCGAAATCCTCGCCGGCGAATGCAATGATCTCGATCCGGTTCCCGCCTCGCCGGACGAGGTAGCGTTCTGGCTCTACTCCTCGGGCTCGACCGGCCTGCCGAAAGGCGTGCGGCATGTGCACGGCAGCCTGCGCGCGACGGCCGAAACGTACGGCATGCAGGTGCTGGGGATCGAGCCGGACGATGTCGTGTTCTCGGCGGCGAAACTGTTCTTCGCCTACGGGCTCGGCAATGCGATGACCTTCCCGATGGCGGTCGGCGCCGGGGCGGTCCTGCTGCCAGAGCGGCCGACGCCGGACTCGGTGCTGGCCGTGCTGCGGCGCTTCCAACCCAGCATCTTCGGCGGCGTGCCGACGCTGTATGCCGCCCTGCTCGCGCATCCTGCGATCGGCTGCGGCGCCGGATCGGAGCGACTGCGCTGCTGCATCTCCGCCGGCGAGCCGTTGCCGGAGACGATCGGCCGGCGTTGGGTCGAGACGGTAGGCGTGGACATACTGGACGGGCTCGGCTCGACCGAGATGCTGCATATTTTTCTGTCCAATGCCCCGGGTGCGCTGCGCTACGGCACGTCTGGCCGGGCGGTGCCGGGCTATGAGGTACGGATCGTCGATACCGCCGGAAACGATGTGCCGGAGGGGGAGGCGGGAGAGCTGATCGTGCGCGGGCCGAGCGCCGCTGAGGGCTACTGGAACCAGCGCGACAAAAGCCGCAGCACCTTCCGCGGCGAATGGACGCATACCGGCGATACCTATATCCGCGAGCCGGACGGCATGTACCGCTATTGCGGGCGTGCCGACGACATGATGAAGGTCGGCGGGATCTGGGTTTCGCCGTTTGAGGTGGAGGCGGCGCTGATCGCGCATCAGGCGGTGCTGGAAGCCGCCGTGGTCGGCCAAGCGGACGAGGCCGGGCTGACCAAGCCCAAGGCGTTCGTCGTGCTGCGGCCAGGCGCCAGCGCTATTTCCGCCGAGGCGTTGCGCGAGCAGCTCAAAGCGCATGTGCAGGAGGCGATCGGCGTATGGAAATATCCGCGGTGGATCGAGATCGTGGAGACCCTGCCGAAGACCGCAACCGGGAAAATCCAGCGATTCAAGCTGCGCCAAGGGAGCTGACCGTCGAGCTTGACGGACGTCGGCTGGAGGCGGCCTGGTGGGGGCCTGGACCGACCGAGGCACCCAGCTTTGTGCTGTTGCATGAAGGGTTGGGATCAGTTGCCCTGTGGCGCGATTTTCCGGCCAGGCTGACGGAGAAGACGGGCTGCGGAGTGTTCGCCTATTCGCGGTTCGGTTACGGGCGTTCCGACCCGGCGCCGTTACCTTGGCCGCTCGACTACATGCACAAGGAAGCAAAACAGCACGTCGCCGGCGTGTTGGATGCTGCTGGCATCCGCCGCTGCCTGCTGGTAGGGCACTCCGATGGGGCTTCGATCGCTGCGATCTATGCCGGCAGCGTGCAGGATTTCCGCGTGCGCGGCCTCGTGCTGCTGGCGCCGCATTTCTTCGTCGAGGATGTTTCCCGCGCCAGTATTGCTCGCATAAGGGACAAGTACGCGAAGGGCGAATTGCGGACCCGGCTGGCGCGGCATCACGCCGATCCGGACATCGCGTTTCGCGGCTGGAGCGGCGCCTGGCTCGACCCGGGTTTTGCCGACAGTTTCGAGCTGAGCGACGAACTCGCGCATATCCGCGTGCCGATCCTGATCCTGCAAGGCACGCGCGATCCGTACGGCTCCGCCGCGCAGGCGCAGATGGCGGAGGAGAGTTGTTATTGCCCGGTGCGGACGGTGATGCTGGAAGCGGAACACGCGCCGCATCACGAAGCGCCGCTCGCGGTCGTGCAGGCCGTCGCCGGATTTGTGGATCGGATTTTTCGGGTGCACGAACATGCGCATTGATTTCCAGACCGAGCCATCGCGCTATCGCCATTGGCGCTTGACGTCCGAGGGACCGGTCGCGCACCTGACGATGGATGTGGACCCGACCGCCAGCCTGTTCGCCGGCTGCGAGTTGAAGCTGAATTCATACGATCTCGGCGTCGATATCGAATTGGCGGATGCGGTGCAGCGGCTGCGCTTCGAGCATCCGGAGGTGCGCGCGGTAGTGCTGCGCTCGGCGAAACCGGGCGTGTTCTGTGCCGGCGCCAATATCCGCGCGCTCGCCCAGGCGAGCCATGCGCATAAGGTGAATTTCTGCAAATTCACCAACGAGACCAGGCTGGCTATCGAGGATGCCAGTGCGCACTCGGGCCAGAGCTGGCTGGCCGCGGTGAACGGCACGGCGGCTGGCGGCGGCTACGAACTGGCGCTTGCCTGCGCGCATATCCTGCTGGTGGACGATCGCCGCTCCGCCGTCGCGTTGCCGGAGATGCCGCTCCTGGGCGTGCTGCCGGGCACCGGCGGCCTGACCCGACTGACGGACAAGCGCAAGGTGCGGCGCGACCTGGCGGACATGCTGTGCTCCACCGAGGAAGGCGTGCGCGGCCGGCGTGCCCTCGAGTGGCGTCTGGTGGACGGGCTGGTGCCGCCATCCAGGTGGGAGGCGGCCGTGTCCGAACGGGCGATGACGATGGCCGCGGGGGCCGATCGGCCGGCGGATGTAGAGGGGATCGCACTGACACCACTGGACCGGCAGTTCACGGACGATGCGATCACCTATTCGCATGTGCGCGTCGCATTGGATCGAGCGGCGAGGCGCGCGACCATCACCATGGCCGGGCCGACGAAATTGCCGGACGACCCGGCTGGCATCCACGCCGTCGCAGCACAGTTCTGGCCGCTGTTGATGGCGCGCGAGCTGGACGACGCGCTGCTGCATCTGCGCACCAACGAGCCGTCCCTTGGGCTGTTGCTGTTGTGCGCCGAAGGCGACGGCGAGGCGGTACTGGCCGCCGATCGCCTGTTGGAACAATATAAAACGGACTGGCTGGTGCGGGAGGTTCGGCTCTACTGGAAGCGGGTGCTGAACCGGCTTGACCTGACCTCGCGTAGCCTGATCGCCCTGGTGGAGGGGCAGGGCTTTTCCGGGACACTGGCGGAGCTGGTCTTTGCTGCCGATCGCGCGGTGATGCGTGCGGATGGCGCGACGCTGCGGCTGAGCGCGCTCAATTTCGGCGCTTATCCGATGCTGAACGGGCTGACGCGGCTGCAGACGCGCTTTCTGGGTGAGCTCGGCAATGTGGCCCGTGCCGGCGCTCGTCTCGGCCAGGCACTGGACAGCGAGACCGCGGTCGAACTGGGGCTGGTCACCGCCGCCTACGATGCGATCGACTGGGGCGACGAGGTGCGGCTGCTGTTGGAAGAACGGGCCAGCTTCTCCCCCGACGCGCTCACCGCGATGGAAGCCAATCTTCGCTTTGCCGGGCCGGAAACGATGGAGACCCGCATCTTCGGTCGGCTGACCGCCTGGCAGAATTGGGTGTTCCAGCGCCCCAATGCGGCCGGGGAAGGGGGGGCGCTCCGCCGTTATGGCAGCGGGATACGCCCCGACTATAATCCGGAGCGGGTGTGAGGGAGGCAGGCAGATGCCGGACGGCATGCAGGTCGATTACGACGGTCTGATCCCGAACAATGTCGGCCTGAACGCCGATGCAAGGCTGCGTAAGGCGCTGGAGAGTTGGCATCCAGGCTATCTCGACTGGTGGAAGGATCGCGGCCCGGACGGATTTCAGGATAACCTCGTTTACCTACGCACCGCCGTCGGCGTGGACCCGGAGGGTTGGGCGCGCTTCGACTACGTGCGCATGCCGGACTATCGCTGGGGCATCCTGCTGGCCCCGGCCGTCGAGGGCCGGCGGATCGGCTTCGGCGCACATCGCGGCGACCTGGTCTGGCAGGAAGTTCCTGGAGAATACCGTGCGCTGCTGCGCCGCTTGTTGGTGATCCAGGGCGACACCGAACCCGCCTCGGTCGAGCAGCAGCGCCATCTCGGGGCGACCGCGCCCTCGCTTTACGACCTGCGCAACCTGTTCCAGGTGAATGTCGAGGAAGGCCGGCATCTCTGGGCCATGGTCTATCTGCTGCAAAAATATTTCGGCCGCGACGGGCGGGAGGAAGCGGAAGAGCTGTTGCGCCGCCGCTCCGGCGATCCCGACCAGCCGCGCATGTTGGGCGCTTTCAATGAAGCCACGCCGGACTGGCTGTCGTTTTTTCTGTTTACGTTCTTCACCGATCGCGACGGCAAAATGCAATTGGCGGCACTGGCGCAGTCGGGTTTCGATCCGCTGAGCCGCACCTGCCGTTTCATGCTGACCGAGGAAGCCCACCACATGTTCGTGGGCGACACCGGCATCCAGCGCATCGTCAGCCGCACCTGCGAGGCGATGCGGCAAGCGGCGGTGGGTGATCCCACCGATATTGCCAGCGTCAGGTGTCTCGGCGTGATCGACCTGCCGACGCTGCAGAAGAAGATCAACCTGCATTTCTCGCTCACGCTCGACCTGTTCGGCTCCGAGATCAGCACGAATGCCGCGAATGCATTCAATACCGGCCTGAAGGGCCGCTATCGCGAGGACAAGCTGGAAGACGACCACAAACTGTTGGATGCGACCTATCCGGTGCTGCGCTGGCGCGACGGGGTGATCGTTACGGCGGACGTGCCGGCGCTCGCGTCTCTCAACATGCGGCTGCGCGACGATTATGTGGCCGAGTGCGAGCATGGCGTGGCGCGCTGGAACCGCATCATCGAGCGCGCCGGGGTTCCGTTCCGGCTGCGCCTGCCGCATGTCGCGTTCAATCGCCGTATCGGTGAATTTGCTGGAGCGCAGGTCGATCCCGAGGGGGAGGTGCTGAGCGAGACCGACTGGGAGCAGCGGCGGGATTCTATGCTGCCGTCGGCCGATGACGGCGAGTTCGTCGCCGGGCTGATGCGGCCGGTCTATGAGAAGGGACGGTTCGCACCCTGGATCGCGGCCCCGAAAGTGGGCATCGATAACAAGCCCGGCGACTTCGAATACGTGAAGATCGAGGCGTAGCTCGAACTACCCGGCGTCCGTCAGGTTGCGCTCGGTCATGCGGCGGATGGTGCCGGTGGTGCTGTGCCCGGCCTCCAGATCGACCAGCAGCACTTTGCCGCCCCAACCGGTGACCAGATCGCCGCCGACCACCTGCTCGATCCGATAGTCGGCGCCTTTGACCAGCACATCCGGCCGCAGCGCGCGGATCAGCTCTAACGGGGTGTCCTCGGCGAACAACGTCACCAGATCGACCGGCGCCAAGGACGCCATGACCGTCGCCCGCGCAATCTCGTTCTGCACCGGCCGTGTCGGGCCCTTCAACCGCTGCACCGAGCTATCCGTGTTGAGCGCCACCACCAGTCGGTCGCAAGCGGCGCGCGCCTGCGTGAGCAGACGCACATGACCGGGGTGAATCAGGTCGAAACAGCCATTGGCGAAACCCACTTTCAACCCGCGTGCGCGCCACGCCGCCGCCCGGACCGCCGCCTGCTCCGGTTCGACGATCTTCTCATCGGTGCTGAGCAACTCCTCGAGGTGCAGGGCGCCGAGCAGCTCCTGTGCACTGACCGTCGCGGTCCCCTGCTTGCCGACGGAGATCCCGGCGGTCACGTTGGCTAAGCGCGCGGCGTCGGGCAGCGGCGCGCCGGCGGCCAGCGCCACAGCCAGGGCGGCCACCAGCGTATCGCCGGCCCCGGAAACATCGGCCACTTCCCGAGCGCGCGTCGGCAAATGCAAGGCCGGCCGATCCCGGCATACGAGCGTCAGCCCCTTCTCGGAGCGCGTCACCAGTACCAGCCTCCCCCTGGGTCGCCGCCAGGGCGGCACGCCCGGCTAGTTCCGCGCCGTTGTCCGCCGTCGCGTCGATACGGGTGGCGGCCCGAACCTCAAACTCGTTGGGGGTCAGGATGGAAGCGCTGCGGTAGGCAGCGAAGTCCAGCCGCTTGGGGTCGGCAATGACCGTGCAGCCCAACGCCGCGCAATGGTCCAGGATCGTGCCCAGCACTCGGTCGGCGAGCACCCCTTTGGCGTAGTCGGACAGCACCACGATGTCGGCCGCGGGTAGGGCCGCATCGAACCGCGTCAGCAGATTTGCTGCCGCGGTTTCGTCGAGAGCGTCCGTGGTTTCCTCATCAAGGCGCAGCAACTGATGCGCGCCGGCCAGGAAGCGGGTCTTCGTGGTGGTCGGTCGATGCTCCAGGCACAGCAGGTAAGGCTCGATCTGCGGCGCCTCGCTCAGCAGCCGCTCCACTTCGGCACCCGCCCCGTCCGCACCGACAACGCCCACCAGCAAAACCCGCCCACCGAGATCAGCGATATTCAGGGCAACGTTCGCGGCGCCCCCCAAAGTGCTGCGCCGGCGGGCCGGACGCAGCACCGGGATCGGCGCCTCGGGCGATAGCCGACTGGCCGAGCCGGTGACGTAGCGATCCAGGATGATGTCCCCGACAACGAGGACACGAGCGTTGACAAAAGCATGCACCAGCCCCGCCAAGGTCGCCTCGTCGTGCCCGTGGTTGTCTTCCATAGCTTCGCCTACCACAGTCGCGTGCCCAGGGTCTGCCCCGGGCGCGCAACGCGGGCATTCGGCGCCTCGGCGCTCCGTTTCGTGTTCCATTAGCAAGCGGTTCCGGTTATTTCTCTCGTTAGGGGTCTGGGGACCGGCCCCGACGATCGAGGACAGTCAGTGAACTACATCCTGCCATTCTCGGCGGTTCGCCGCAGCCTGGAACTCTCCACTGTTCAGGGCGAACTCCGGGTCGGATTGAGCTATGATCAATTCGTTCGCACTATCAAACTTCTGTTGCTGGGGGTGTGCGTCGATCGGTCATGGTATCTCGAACGCTACGAAGATGTTGCCCAGGCGGTACGGGACGGGACGGTCGAATCGCCGCGACGCCATTTCGTCGAGGACGGGTTTTTCGAAGGCCGAATGCCATTCCCGATCAGCGTGGATGAGGCATGGTATTTGGAGCAAAACCCGGACGTCGCCGAGAGTATTCGCGAAGGCCGCTTCGCCTCGGCGCAGGAGCATTTCGATCGGAACGGCTACCGAGAGGGCCGGCTGCCGTTTCGACTGTGAACTCTCTGACCCGGCGGCGATGACATCATGCCGAAACTGACCCGGTCGCGGCCACCCCGGCCCGCTCCAGCCAAAGCGGCTGCACGGTTGCCCACAACAAGCTCCGCCCCACTGCAACCGGTCCGCAGCAGGATCGAGATCCCGCCGGCGCTGGCCGCCGGCAGCACCGAGGGACGGGATGAGCTGCTGTTGATCATCCGCGTCGCCGCGGTACGCCCGGTCAGCCATCTGTCCGTCCTGCGCGACAACGAGCTCGTCTGTCATCTCCGTTTCGGCGCGGATCACCAGCCGCATGACCTCCGCTACGCGCTGGTCACCACCTTGCAGCGGCTGCGTACCGGCGATGCGGTTCCTTGGGAATTCGACGTCCTGGCCCGGCACGACAATGGCGAGTTGGAGCGCGCGAGCTTCCGCGTGGCGCATGACGGAGGTGAGGAAGCCAGGGTGGTACATGGCCCGACGGACCCGACCGTCTCGCTGGCTGATCCCATGGCCCCGGCGATAGTCCATGTGGAGCATGCCACGCTCGATGACGCGAGCGAGCTGCTCATCCGCGGTTGGGCGATCGGGCTGACACCGGTGGAGACGGTCCAGGTGTTCGGCGATGAGCAGCCGCTTGGTTCCGCGACGACCGGCATTCCGCGTCCGGATATCACCGCTTGGCGGCCGGCCTATCCGAATGTCGCTTCCTCGGGCTTCGCGCTGACAAAGCGCCTCAACGGCGCCGAGCCGCCGTCCATGGTACGTGTCCAGGCCGTCGCCGGCGGGCTCGTGCATGCAGTGGTGGTGCCTGTCCAGCGGATCTCCCCCGCGAGCCTCGCGCCGACCGTCACGGATACGCCGTCCGCTCCCGTGTTGCTCGCCGATGACGGCCGGCGGGAAATCAAGCTGTTTTGTGACGACGCGGTGCTGACCGCGGATGGCAGGTTACGCGTGTCCGGCTGGGCCGTGTCGGCGACCGGCATCACCGACATATCGGTCTCTCTCGACGGCAGCATTCTCGGCGCTGCAGAGCTCGGACTTTCGCGTGATGACGTGGGCGACGAATTCATCACCATCCCGATGGCCCGCTATTCGGGGTTCCGCTGGGCGGAACGGATACCGGAACCCCTCGAGGGCATCCACCAAATCAGTATCATCGCCCGCAACGGTCTCGGTGAGATCAAGGAGCTGCTCCGTCCGCTGGTTGCCGCTAGCCCGACCGCGCCGGCAGCGGTCCCCGCCGCTCCCGTGTTCCGGGTGGAGATCGACAGTCCGACGATCATAGATGGGGTGATGACGGAACCGGTCACCGGCCGGTTGACGATCGACGGCTGGGCGCTTTGCCGGACCGGTATTTCCGGTATCGACGTCCTCCTCGACGGCAAGCGTCTGGACGAGGCGCATTACGGTCTCGCCCGCCAGGATGTCGGGCGAGCTTTCCCGGACTGGCCGGGTTCATTGCGCAGCGGCTACGCCTTCCACTGCCCGCCGCGGCTGTTGCGCAACGGACGCCACGTCGCGGAGCTGCATATTCGCGCACGTACCGGCGAGATCCTGGTCCGCTCCTTCAGCTTCGAGGTCCGCAAGCCGGAGGGTACAACGGACGGCGCGACCATCCGGCGGCAGATCCCGCGCGTCGAGGCAAATGCCTACAAAGCGACGCTCGATCGCTGCGGGGTTCACCCGGAGTTCCGGCTGGTGCTGCGGCTTCCGCGGGGATTTGATCCTGACGCGTTGATGGCGACACTCGCCGGACTGCGCAGTCAGGCCTGGGGAGCTTGGCGGGTGATCGGCATAGTCGATGCCGCTGCGCACCCCGATGTACAGCGTGCGATCGCGGAGCGCGCCCCGGACCTCGCCGACCGGATCGATCTGCTCGAAGCGGCGCGGATGCGAAACTGGCCCGGCGCGAAGGAAGCGGCCAATCCGTTTCTGTTCGGCTTCCTATCGGTCGGCGACGAACTGGGCTGCGACGCGTTGGCGGAGATCGCCGTCGAATACGCGCTGCTGGCTGCGGCCGGGAAACCAGTAGAGCTCCTCTATGCCGATGAATCCCGCATCAGCCCGGTCAGCAGCGAACGCGAACCGTTCTTCAAGCCGGATTTCTCACCCAATCTGCTGCTCGCCTGCAACTATATCGGCCGCCCGTGGTTCGTCACGACTGGGTTGCTGCGCCGAGCCGGGGTTACACAAGCGGCGTTGTTCGATACCGGCGAGTACGACGCGATTCTGCGCTGTGCGGAGGTGGCGCGGGGGATTGCCCATATCTCCAAGCTGTTGTGCCGACGCGGACAAACCGGCCTCGACCCGCCGGCGGTCGAGCAGGCGGCGCTCGCGAAGGCGGCAGCCCGCCGCGGCATTGCGGGGGAGTTCGTCGCCGGACGTGCGCCCGGCGCCTGGCGGCTGAAGCGCGCTGCGCGGCCGCTCGGGAAGGTTTCGATTATCATCCCCACGTGTGCCGCCGGCGGCTTCATCGAGACCTGCATCAAAAGCCTGCGCGGGATCACTGCATACCGCGATTTCGCGATCGTCTGCATCGAGAACATTCCACCGGCCCAGATGCATTGGCGGGACTGGCTGCACGACAATGCGGATATCGTCATCCCGGCGCAGGATGCGTTCAACTGGTCGCGTTTCAACAATATCGCGGCGGCCGCCAGCAGCGGCGAGTATCTGCTGTTCTTGAATGACGACATCGAGATCGAGCAGGAAGACTGGCTCGATGCCATGCTGGAACAGGCGGTGCGGCCGGGCGTGGGGGTGGTAGGAGCGCGGCTGCTTTATCCCGCGCGGCGCGTGCAGCATGCCGGCATGTTCCTCTCCACCCTCGGGCTTGGCCGGCATGCCTTCCGCGGCGCCGCCGAGGATGATCCCGGCTATTTCGGCCTGGCGCTGACCGAACGCGATGTCACCGCCGTAACAGGTGCCTGTCTGCTAACGAGCCGGGCGCTGTTCGAGGAGCTCGGCGGCTTCAACGAGGCGCATCAGGTCATCAACAACGATCTCGACTTCTGCCTGCGCGCGCAGGAGGCCGGCCGGTCCATCGTGTATACCCCGCATGCCACGCTGATCCATCACGAGCGGGCAAGCCGCGGCGAGCTGGACGACGTCTATGACCTTGGTCACTTCCAAAACCGCTGGCGCCTCACCTTCGCCAAGGGCGATCCCTTCCATAACCCGAACCTGTCCAGGCAGCACGACGATTTCCGTTACAACGAAGAACCAGTGCGCGTGGTGCACGCGGGTCATCCGCTGTTCGCGGTGGATGAGATCCGCCGCATCCTGGTGGTCAAGGTCGATCACATCGGCGACTTCGTCACCGCGTTGCCGGCTATCCGGCGCCTGAAGCAGCATTTTCCGGCAGCCGTCATCCATGTGCTCGCCAGCCCGGCGACGAAGGAGTTCGCCCGGCTCGAACCCGCAATCGCGGAGATCATACCGTTCGAATTCTTTCACGAGCGTTCGGCGCTGGGACAGAAGACGGTCGAACGCGAGGCGCTGAACGGGCTGCGCCGAAGGCTGGCGCCGTATCGCTTCGATCTCGCCATCGATCTGCGCAAACACCCTGAGACCCGGCATCTGCTGCGCGCTTCCGGGGCGCGCTTCCTCGCCGGGTTCGACTATGCCAGCCAGTTCCCGTGGCTCGACGTGGCACTGGAATGGGAAGGCGATCGCGGTCTGCAGCCGAAGCGTCATCACATCAGCGACCATCTCTGTCATCTGGTCGGCGCTATCGCCACTGCCGCCTCACCCGACCGGGGCGGCATTCCGGCGGCCGCCCTGGCAGAGCTCGCCGCCGGTTGGCCATTGCCGGACGCTCTCAAGGCCCTGTTCGCGCGCCCCGTCGTTTGCATCCATCCGGGTGCCGGCAATGAGATGAAGCAATGGCCGGCCGCCCATTTCGCGACGCTGATCGATCTGTTGGTACAGGAAGCTTTGCATGTCGTGCTGATCGGCGGTCCCGCCGAAGCGGAAATCACCGCCAAGATCGCGGCGTCGGTGCAGGATCCAACCGCGGTGCGTTCAGTAGTCGGCGAGCTCGACCTGCACGTCTTACCGGGTCTGCTGGCGCATTGCGTGCTGTTCGTCGGTAACGACAGCGGGCCGAAACACATTGCGGCGGCGGTCGGCATACCGACCATCGGCATCCATTCGGGAACGGTGGATCCGGCCGAGTGGGGACCGATGGGCGAACAGGCGGTCGCTATCAGTCGGCGGATGACGTGCAGTCCCTGCTATTTGAACCGTCCGGGCGACTGCGTGCGCGAGCTGGCTTGTATCCGGCAGATCGAGCCCGGCGCGGTATTCAGCCTGTGCCGATGGTATCTGGCGGGGGCCCGCTGTCCGCCGCCCATGTGAGAGCCGGCCGTGACGGTCCGAGCCTGCCATAATGCAGGCCGATTGACCCGGGGCGGGGTGCATGGTGGCTTGTGTGCGCCAGGACGGGGAGGAAACGATGCCGCTTGTGGCCAACACCACCAAACGGAAGCTGACCGAAAGCGGGGTCGCGCTCGGCTTTGGGTTGCATCACTTGCGCAGTATTGCCGCGCCGATCGTTGCCGCGGCCGGTGGCCATGATTTCCTGTTCATCGATATGGAGCACGGTGCCTTCAGTGTGCAAGAAGCCACGCAGCTCTGCATCGCCGCCCTGTCCACCGGCATCACGCCGATCGCGCGCGTCTGCGCCGGAGCGCTCGATGAGGCCACGCGGCTGCTCGATAATGGCGCGCTCGGCATTGTCGTGCCGCATGTAGAGACGGCAAAACAGGCGCGCGCCGTCGCGGCAGCGTTCCGCTATCCGCCGCAGGGCACAAGAAGCTGGGGCGGACCTCCGGCCGTGTATGGCTACGAGCCGCCGGGATTGGCCGCGGCTCAGGCTGCGATCAATGCCGAAATCCTTACGGTCGTGATGATTGAAAGCCCGGAAGCGGTGGAGAATGCCGCCGATATCGCCGCGGTTGATGGGATCGATGTGCTGTTGATCGGCAGTTCCGACCTGACCTCGGCGCTCGGCATCGCCGGCCAGACAGGGCATGAGAAGCTGATCGAGGCTTATGCCGAAGTTGGCGCCGCCTGCCGCAAGCACGGCAAAGTGCTGGGGATGGGCGGCGTCGCCAGCGATACGGATTCGGCGCGCTACGTCGGTATGGGCGCACGCTTCATCGTTACTGGATCGGATCATGGCTATATCGTCGCCGGCGCGGCAGCGCGTGCGAATGCGCTGCGCAGCCTGACGGTCGGGGAACCGGGGAAGAAGAACCGCAGAAGCCGCTAGCCTGCTGCACGATTGTCAAAGGTCATGCTCTCTGCCTAGGCTCCCGGCATTCCTCGGGACGAAACAGCGTCGTGAGATGCCGCGCATAGTGTGCCCATGAACAGAATCACCGCTGCCACGCTGCATCGTTGGCTCGCCGACGGGCGGGAACTTGCACTTTTGGATGCGCGGGAGGAGGGGGAATTCGGCAGCGCGCATCCGTTCTGGGACGTGCCGTGCCCGCTATCCCGCCGCGAGATCCGTGCCCGCGCGCTGCTACCGCGCAAGTCGGTTCGCATCGTTTGTATGGACGACGGGCGCGGGGTCGCCGAACGCCTGGCGGAGTGGCTGGAAGAGGATGGTTGTTCCGATGTCTCGGTGCTGGACGGCGGGACCAAAGCCTGGAAGGCGGCGGGCTACGTGCTGTTCAGCGGCATCAACGTGCCGTCGAAAGCCTTCGGCGAGTGGGTCGAGCACCATTATGGCACCGAGAGCGTCGATGCGCCGGAGCTGAAATCCTGGCTCGATGCCGGACGAAACGTTGTCGTGCTCGACAGCCGCACGCACGAGGAGTTCGTGCGTATGTCGATCCCCCAGGGCATCAGCGTGCCGGGCGGGGAGCTGGTTTATCGCATCAACGATCTCGCGCCCGACCCGGCGACGCTGGTCGTCGTCAACTGTGCCGGGCGAACCCGCAGCATCATGGGCGCCGAAAGCCTGCGGCGCGCCGGCATCCCGAACAAGGTCGTGGCGCTGCGCAATGGCACGATGGGCTGGGAACTCGCCGGATTGCGGTGCGAGCGCGGCCGGACGGACAGTTTTCCGGCTGGGACGCCAAAAACGGTGGACCTCGCGCTCGAGCGCGCCAAGGCTTTCGCAGAGTCGTCCGGGGTGGGCGTCATTGGCGCGCTCGACCTGGCCCGCTTCGAGGACGATGCCGACCGCACCCTGTATTTGCTCGATGTGCGCGATCCCGCGGAGTTTCGCGCCGGTTATCGTCCCGGTAGCCGGAGCGCGCCCGGCGGCCAGTTGGTGCAGGCGACCGACCAGTGGATCGGGGTGCGCAATGCCCGCATCGTCCTGCTGGACGATACCGGCGTGCGTGCCCGCATGACCGCCGGCTGGCTGCGCCAGATGGGCCATCGCGATGTCTTTGTGGTCGAAGGCGGGATCGAGGAGGTGCGCGATTCGGGCGTTGCGCGGGCACAGATCCCGGAACTCTCAGCCGCCGCAGCCAGCATCAATGTGCGCCGGCTCGCCGAGCTGCTCGATGCCGGCGACGGTACGGCGGTAGTCGATCTCGCGCGCAGCGTCGAGTATCGCGACGGCCACATTCCGGGTGCGCTCTGGGGCATCCGCAGCCGGCTGGACGCGTTGCGCCCCGCCCTGGCCGGGGCACGCCACGTGGTTGCGACGTCGTCCGACGGGACATTGGCGCGGCTGGCCTTGCCCGAGCTGTGTGGTCTGACCGACGCCCATCCGGTCGCCCTTGAGGGCGGCACGGATGCCTGGCACGCTTTCGGGCGTCCACTGGTCAAGGACCGCACGACGCCTCCCGACGACGCCTGCGCCGATGTGTATCTTCGCCCTTACGACCGCAACACCGGCGTGGAGGAAGCCATGAAGGCTTACCTTGCCTGGGAGATCGATCTCGTTCACCACATCGCGCGCGACGATACGATTCAGTTTGGGGCGGCGGAGTAGCCGGTTAGACCGGCTTTAACCGGTTCGCTTGCACTCGTGGCGTTGTCATGCGCTTGGTCCGCCTGCTCGATGTGCTGTTGCCGCCGCACTGTGCGGCTTGTGAGGCCAGCGTCGGGGCGCAGGGGCAGCTCTGCCAGGATTGCTTCCGTTCGGTAAGTTTCATTACTGAGCCTTGTTGCCGTCGCTGCAGCGTGCCGTTCTCGGCTGCCGCCCAAGGTGGGCCGGAGGGGCTGTGTCCCACCTGCATGGATGTGCCGCCGTCCTTCGAACGGGCCCGAGCGGCGCTGCGTTACGATGAGGCGGCACGCCGCCTGATCCTGCCGCTGAAACACGCCGACCGGGTGGAACTGGCCGGGGTATTAGCGCCGCACATGCAGCGCGCCGGGACGCAATTGCTGCACGACGCGGACCTGCTGGTGCCGGTTCCGGTACACCCGCACCGCCTGTTCCGTCGTCGCTACAATCAATCCGCCCTGCTGGCATACGCGATCGGCCGGCTGGGGCGCCGCCCGGTGCTTGCCGACGCGCTACGGCGTGTTCGGGGGACCGCGCCGCTGGGTGGTAAGACCGCAGCCGAACGTGCCACCGAGTTGACCGGCGCGATCGAAATATGGCCGATCCGCTCATCCGCCGTGATGGGCAAGCGCGTCCTGCTGATCGACGACGTCATGACGTCCGGCGCCACCGCGAATGCCTGCGCAATGGCTCTGAGACGAGCCGGAGCATCAGCGGTGGACGTTCTCACAGCCGCTCGAGTGCCTGACCCGCGCCTGAACTGAACACGGCGCCGAAGCCGATCGTTTACCATTGTGTGCTTGCATCTCGCTATGCGCCGGGCCGAGGCCATTCCGCATGACCGACCAGTTTTTGTACTGGCCCAGCACCGGTCCGGCGGTACGCTGTTTGCGCGGCTGCTGAACTGTCATCCGGACCTCGTCATCTGGGGCGAGCACGCCGGCTTCATCAACAAGCTTGCCGAGGCGCACGCTGTTTTGGTGCGCCATCAGGATCTGCTGCACCCGGAACCGCAGCTCCGTGGTGATGGCCCCGGCGACCGCGCGGAGGAGCGGTTTCAGCCCTGGGCAAACCCGTTCACCGTCGCCGACGTGACCCAGGGATGCCGATCGCTGATCCGCGATCTGTTCACTCGCGGGATCGCCGCCCAGCAGCGGTGGGGTTTCAAGGAAATCCGTTATCACAGTCCGATGCTGGCCGATTTTCTACGCCTGCTGTTTCCCGCTTGCCGGTTCATCGTGATGGACCGCGATCCCATTGAGCTCTGCGTCTCCGACATGCTGGTGTCGTGGAGTCTCGACCGGTTACTCGCCGAGGGGGTCCAACACGACCGAACGGCTTTCTTGGGAGCGGTGGAGGATTGTCTCTACGGAATCACCGTGGTGCGGCGAAACCTGGCCGCGGTCGCGGCCGAGCTCGGAGGCCACTGTATCGCCGTCCATTATGCCGCGGTTTCGAGCGATCCGCGGGCCGAGATGGAGCGTGTGTTCGCTTTCCTCGAGTTGGCGTCTACAAGCGGTCTAGGGCATCGTCTCGATCGGATCGGGGCCAGGACGCTCGGGGCGACAGACAAGCGGCCGATTCATAAGGGGTGTCTTGGGCTATTGGACGCCACCTCCATCCGCGAGGCCGCGCAGGCTATTCTACCGTTGGTGACCGCCCGGATCGAGCGGGACGGCGCCGATCAATCGCGGCTCCGGCGCGAGCGAGAGTCCGGCCGATATTCCTGGCTAATGGGAGATCATGGCCTGGCGGGGAGTTCCCTTTCCAGCATGTTCTGACCACATAGCATGTTCTGACCACATATGGACGCCATGCCTGACATCGAAATCTACACCCAGCCCTGGTGTCCATACTGTGCCCGGGCTCTCCGCTTGCTGACCGAGAAAGGCGTCGCGTTTCGCGAGATCGACGCCCCGCACGGCTCGCCCGAACGTGAGGAATTGATTCGCCGCGCCGGTGGGCAGACGTCGGTGCCGCAGATTTTTATCGGCGGGCGGCATATCGGGGGCTCGGACGAGTTGCTCGCGATGAATCGCGCCGGCAAGCTGGATGCGTTGCTGGGGATCAGTTAGAATCCCCCGGGAATCCGCGACAATCCTGCCACAGGGCGTATCAATTTTGCTTGGCACTTTCTTGCGTGAGTGCCAAACTCGGCCACCTTGGTGAACAGGACACAAAATGAAAGAGCCGACAGGGTCGGAATGATTCACTACCAATTGCGATGCAGTGACGATCACGAGTTCGACGGATGGTTCAAGGACAGCGCCGCCTTCGAACGGCAGGCGGAGCTTCAGATGGTGGAATGCCCCGTGTGCGGTGACCGAGCGGTCGGACGCGCCCTGATGGCACCGGCCCTGACCTCCGGGCGCGGACACAGCGTCCCGGTACAGGCAACCCAAGCGGAACCGCCCCGGCCGCCGGCCGCCCCGATCGCCGAAGATGGGCCACTCCCGGACCAGATGCGGGCTGTGCTTCAGCGACTGCGCAGTGAAGTGGAGAAGAACTGCGATTATGTGGGGCCGAGCTTCGCGGAAGAAGCTCGGCGCATGCATAAGGGCGACAGCGATCGTCGAGCGATTTACGGCGAAACGACGCCGGACGAGGCGCAGGCCCTGACCGATGAAGGGATAGGATTCTCCCGCATTCCTTGGGTGCCGCGGGCTGAAAGCTGAACGGAAGCGGGACCGGTGGCCCCCCTTCCGTCCGTAGGACTTATTGAGAGCTCTGGTTATTGGTGTTCGAGCCGTTGCTGCCGGTCTGATAGCTGTAACCATTCTGGCCGGGCATGCCGTTCTGGCCTGTCATCCCGTTCTGGCCATTGTAGCTGCTCTGGCTCTGGCCATGGAAGCGGTTCTGCCAGTTTTGGTTTTCAGAACTATTCTGGTTGTTGTAACCGCTCGGGTTACTGTACCCATTCTGGCCGTTATAGCCGTTGAAGCCCTGGCTCGTGCCGGTGCGATCGTTCGACCCCGGATTGTAGTTCGAGTTCGCGTTGAAGTTGCTGCCGTTGGTGCCTTGGCTGTTATAGCCGTTCATGCCATTCGAGCCATACTCCTGACCGTTCCCGAACACGTTTAGATCGGCCAACGTCCGATAGTTCAACATCCCGTCCGCAGTCAGGCCGCGCTGTTGCTGGAACGAGCGTACCGCGGATTGCGTCTCCGGCCCCCAGACACCGTCGAGATTGCCGTGATAGAAGCCCGCCTGCTCCAGCCCCTGCTGCACGCGCCGGACCATGCCTTGCGACAGTTCGCCCGAGGTGCCGGTCGTGCTGCCCTGGTTGTAGCCTTGGTTCGAGCCCTGGTAGCCTTGGTTATAGCTGTTCTGGCCGTTGGTGCCGTTCCAGCCCTGATAAGCGCTGCTTTGACTATTGCCGTTTTGACCTTGGTTGTAGCCGGTCTGCCCCTGGTTGCCGTTCCGGCCCTGATTGAAGCCCGTCTGGCCGTTGCTGCCCTGCCATCCGGTAGTGGCTTGGCTCTGCGTACCGGTCTGCGTACCAGTCTGGGCGAGCGCCGGCGTCGCGATGAAGGCCGCAGTCGCCAGTACAGCCGCGTAATGCTGCAGTCGCATAGCATCTTCTCCTGTGCAAGTTGGACTGCCCAAGAGGGGGCAGATACGACCCGAACCGATCGGCACTGCGGCGGTTGCAGGAAGCCGTGCTGTCAAATTGGGGAAAAACGCAGCCGTTATTTTTGCGCTGCGATGAGATAGTTAACGGAAAGGTTTCGGCAGGTCCGCCAATCTCCCCGCGGCGCATCGAGACAAAGCCCGGTGATGTTGCTCACGCGCAGCCCGGCCCGATGCAGCCCGTCAGCCAACTCGACAGGACGTATAAACCGTCGCCAGTCATGCGTTCCGACAGGAAGCCAGCGCAGCAGGTACTCGGCTCCGATCTTGGCGGCGAGGAAGGAGCGGGTGGTCCGGTTGAGTGTCGAGATGAACAGCAAGCCACCCGGTTCCAGCAGCGCCGATAACGCACACAAGAATGCTGCTGGATTAGGCACGTGCTCGATTACCTCGAGCGCGGTGACCACGGGCGCACGCTCGCCCTGCTCAAGCAGGGCCTCGGCCGTCGCTACGCGGTAGGCGAGCGGCAGGCCGCGCCCGGCCGCATGGGCCGTGGCGACGCCGATCGTTTCCGTCGCGGCGTCGATGCCCAACACCTCGAACCCGCGCGCGGCAAGCGCCTCAGTCGCCAGTCCGCCCCCGCAACCGATATCAATGACGCGAATCCGGTCCCGGCCCGGAAACACGCGGATGATCCGGTCGACAATCCAGGCGATCCGCGCCGGATTCATCCGGTGCAGGGCCCGCATTGGCCCGTCGGGGTCCCACCACCGCCCGGCAAGGGCGTTGAACCGGTCGATTTCGGCCGGAGACAAGGTCCCGCTCATGTTGCCCGCCGCATCCCTCGCCTATATGTGTGCGCCGCCCCATTCAGCCCCGACCGGCGACCGCCGACAACTGACCACTGATCATGCGTCTTGTGATGAAGTTTGGCGGCACGTCCGTCGTGGATCTCGACCGCATCCGCACCGTTGCCGCCCGAGTGCGGCGTACAGCCGCGGAGGGGCATAAGGTCGCGGTGGTGGTGTCCGCCATGGCCGGCGTAACCAACCAACTCGTCGCCTGGTGCCAGGCCCTGTCGCCCCTGCATGATGCGCGGGAATACGACGCCGTGGTGGCAACCGGGGAGCAGGTCACGGCGGGGTTGCTCGCCATCGCCCTGCAGGAGATCGGGGTGGAGGCGCGGTCCTGGCAGGGCTGGCAGATTCCCATCCGCACCGACAACGCACATGGCAAGGCGCGCATCAGCGGCATTGACGGGGGCGAGCTGATCCGGCGCATGGAGGCGGGCCAGGTCCCTGTGGTGACGGGTTTCCAAGGGCTCAGTCCCAATCAGCGGATCACCACGCTCGGCCGTGGCGGGTCCGACACCTCGGCCGTGGCGCTCGCGGCTGCACTGAAGGCGGACCGCTGCGACATCTTCACCGACGTGGACGGGGTTTACACCACCGACCCGCGGATCGTGCCGAGGGCTCGCAAGCTCGCCCGCATCAGCTATGAGGAGATGCTGGAGCTGGCATCGGTCGGAGCCAAGGTGCTGCAGACCCGCAGCGTCGAGCTGGCGATGAATGAGCAGGTGCGGCTGCAAGTCCTGTCGTCCTTTGAGGACCGGCCTGGAACGCTCGTGGTGGACGAGGAGGAGATCGTGGAAAAACAGACGGTTTCAGGCATTGCCTACTCGCGTGATGAAGCGAAGCTCACGCTGCGGCATGTGCCGGACCGGCCAGGCATCGCCGCCGCGATCTTCGGTGCGCTCGCCGACCAGAATGTCAATGTCGATATGATCGTGCAGAACATATCCGCCGAGGGTACGACCGACATGACGTTCACGGTGGGAACGGCGGATCTGCCGCGCGCGCGGACGGCGCTAGAGGCGACCAGGCCGCAGGTCGGATATGTCGACATCCTCACTGATCCGGACGTAGCCAAAATCAGCGTGGTTGGCGTAGGGATGCGCAGCCATGCCGGGGTTGCCAGCATGATGTTCCGCGCGCTGGCCGACAAAGCCATCAATATCCAAGTCATCTCGACCAGCGAGATCAAAGTGAGCGTGCTGATCGCCGCGGAATACACCGAGCTGGCGGTCCGCGCTCTGCACACCGCCTATGGTCTTGATGCTGCCTGAACGCGCGGCACGAGAGGCGGCGCTGGCATCTTCGGTTGCAGGCGAGCTGGCCGCGCGTGCGGAGCTGAACCGGTTATGGGCGCGGGGAACGGACTTCCTGGGTTGCCGCTATGCCATCATGGGCGGAGCGATGAGCTGGGTCAGCGAGCGCCGCCTCGTGGCGGCGATCTCCAACGCAGGCGGATTTGGCGTGATCGCCTGCGGATCGATGTATCCAGAGGCGCTGGAAGCCGAAATCGCCGCCACGCAGGCACTGACGGACCGGCCGTTCGGCGTCAACCTGATCACCATGCATCCGGCGCTGGACGATCTGGTGCGCGTATGTCTGCGGGCAGAAATCGGCCATATCGTGCTGGCGGGTGGGGTTCCGCCCGGCAATGCTGTGCGCGCCGTGAAGGATGGGGGCGCCCGGCTGATCGCATTCACGCCGGCACTTGCACTTGCCCGCCGCTTGGTACGGCTGGGCGCCGACGCACTCGTGATCGAAGGGGCGGAGGCAGGCGGACATATCGGGCCGGTCTCGCTGAGCGTGTTGGCGCAGGAGATCCTGCCGCATGTCACTGATGTTCCGGTTTTTGTCGCCGGAGGTCTGGGGCGGGGGGAGGCCATCCTTGCCTATCTGGAGATGGGCGCCGCAGGCGCGCAACTCGGTACCCGCTTCGCCGCGGCGGCCGAATTGATCGCGCATCCACACTTCAAGCAGGCCTTCATCCGTGCGGCCGCTCGCGATGCGCTGCCTTCGGTGCAGCTCGACGAACGATTCCCGGTGATCCCAGTGCGCGGCCTGGTGAACGAGGGGACCAAACGCTTTCTGGCCCATCAGGCGGAGGTCATTCGTCGCTTTCTCGCCGGCGAAGTGACACGGGAGGCGGCTCAGCTCGAGATCGAACATTTCTGGGCCGGCGCCTTACGCCGCGCCGTGATTGATGGCGACGTGGAGACCGGCTCGGTCATGGCCGGCCAGTCGGTGGGAATGGTCACTGCCGAGCAGCCGATCTCGGCAATCATTGCTGAACTGATTGAGCAGGCGATCACTGCCCTGGCCGCCCGCAACCGCGTCACTGTCTCTGGTGTCCGCGGCTGAGCCGGGCCTGACCGCGCGAGGGCGGGTCCTCGCGCGCTTGCGGGAGCTGATCGCACATGGCGTCCCGCCGTTGACCGAGCTGGCCGACACCGTCGCGACGGAGATGGCTGCCGATGTCTGCTCGATTTACATCAAGCGGCCTGGCGACATTCTCGAACTTGCCGCAACGCACGGGCTGAGCCCGGACGCGGTCGGTCGCACCCGTCTTCGTGTCGGTGAAGGGATCATCGGCCTCAGCGCCGCCGGCCCGCAGGTGATGAACCTTGCTGACGCGCAAAACCATCCGCGGTTTGCCTATCGGCCGGAGACCGCAGAGGAGCCCTATGCCTCCATGCTCGCCGTGCCGGTCCGCCGCGCCGGGCGCACGATCGGAGTAGTCGCTGTACAGAGCCGGGCCGTGCGGAGTTACCGCCCCGAGGAGGTTGAGGACCTCGAGACAGTCGCCCTGTTGCTGGCCGAACCGCTTGCGGCACGCGGGGCGACGGACGGCTCGGAAGAGGGTCTGGCCGGTACCGTGCCCCGGGTCTTCAGCGGGGTATCGTTGGTCGGCGGTATCGCCATTGGTCCGGTCGTGCGGCATGGGAGACGCCCGGTCTCGGCGCCTCTTCTGGGGGACGATCCGGAGGCGGAGTTGGCCCGGCTGGAGAGGGCCGCTACGCGCATGCAGGCCCGGCTCGAAGATCTCGATGGCCAGATCCCAGACGGGCGCGCCGGCGCGGCCTCTCGCGAAGTGCTGGAGGCCTACCGGCTTGTGGCGGCGGATACCGGCTGGATTTGGCGGATCGCCGCAGCGATCCGGAGCGGGTTGTCGGCCGAGGCGGCGGTGCAGCGGGTAGCGGGTGAACTGCACGACCGCATTCGGCGTATCACCGACCCTTACTTGCGTGAACGGCTGGCCGATCTCGAGGATATGGCAAGCCGGCTGCTTGCCGAACTGGCCGGCAGCTTCACCCAGCCGACGGCCCCACCGGGTGCTATCGTCATCGCCCGGCGCCTTGGTCCGGCGGAGTTGCTGGAATGGCACGGGCTTGGTGTTGCCGGTCTGGTGATCGAGGAGGCAACACCGCTCGGACACGCGGCGGTGTTGGCCCGGGCTCTGGGTGTGCCAACCCTGGGTGGAATCCGCGGCGCGTTGGCCGCCGCCGAGTTGGGTGACGAAGCGGTGCTCGATGTGGACGAGGCCACGCTTACGCTGCGGCCGGAAGCCGATGTGGTCCGTGCTTACCGCCGCGCACTGGAAACCCGGAATACGCACCAAGCAGGATGGGCGGCATTGCGCCGCCGGCCGGCGGTCACCGCCGACGGGGTGCGGGTGCGGCTTATGCTGAATGCCGGCCTCGCGCTCGAGCTCGACCAGCTTGCGTCGAGCGGCGCTGAAGGGATCGGCCTGTTCCGGACCGAGATTGCCATGCTGGCGCGCGGCCGGGTCACCGACCTGAACGAGCAGGCCGCCCTCTACGCCCGCGTGCTGGACGCCGCAGGGGATTGGCCGGTGGTTTTCCGCACCCTCGATCTCGGCGGCGACAAGCTGATGCCGGGAACCGAGCGCTCCGAGGACGCCAATCCGGCAATGGGGTGGCGCAGCCTGCGGGTCGGGCTGGACCGGCCGGCGATCCTGCGGCGCCAGCTCCGGGCGCTGCTGCTCGCCGCGGCCGGCCGGCCGCTCTCGGTCATGTTTCCCATGGTTGCGACAGTGGCTGAATTCCGCGCAGCGCGTGCGCTGCTAGTTGCTGAAACGAAACGTGTGCATCCGGCGCCGGAGCGGTTGCAGATCGGTAGCATGCTGGAGGTCCCGGCGCTCATGTGGCAGCTCGATCCGTTGCTCGCCGAAGTGGATTTCATTTCGGTGGGATCGAATGATCTGATGCAGTTCCTGTTCGCCGCCGATCGCGGTTCGGCGACATTGGCGGGACGCTACGATATCCTCTCCCCGCCGGTCCTGGACCTGTTGGAACAGCTTCTTGCTGCTGCTGCGGCTGCGAAGAAGGGGGCGGGGGTTCCGGTCTCACTTTGCGGGGAAGCGGCCGGCCATCCGCTCGAGGCCATGGCCCTGGTCGGTTTGGGCATGACAACGCTGTCGATGCCCGCTGCGGGCATTCTGCCGGTGAAGGCCGGGCTGAACCGTCTCGATCTCCGCGCGTTCCGACCTGTGCTGGCGGCAATGCGGATTGGTGCAAAGGGAGCGGCAAGCCTACGCGAGCCGATGATTGCCTGGGCTCGCGAGCATGACTTGGAAATGTAACGTCATAAGAGCCGGAACGATGGGCCGGCTCCTCTTTCCCGAGTCGACGTACTTCGCGAAAGGAGCCAATCTAGGTTGTCAAGAGCGAAGTGCCTCGCGTAGAACGCGCCGCCGCGGGGTGGCGCAAGTCTGTTGCGTGTTTCAGCGGGGGTGAGGGCTGGCTGCCGTGCAACAGTGCCGGAAAGCGGGTCTGATCGAAGGCAGATCGATGATGTCGTCCACCACGGATCAGGTAGCCGCACCTCGAGTGGGCGCCGATGTCGCGGCCGCGCGGGAACGTCTCGGTTACAGCCTTGTCGAGATGGCCGGATTTCTGCGCATCCGTGCGTCCTATCTTGCCGCCCTGGAGGAGGGCCGGGTGGGCGACCTGCCTGGGAACGCCTATGCGCTCGCGTTCCTGCGCAGCTATGCGGCAGCCCTGGGGCTCGATCCGGACGAGCTGTCCCGCCGCTTCAAGGCAGAAGCGGCGGAGATCAGCCGCAAGACTGACCTGGTTTTTCCTGCGCCGGTCCCTGAGCGGGGATTGCCTGCCGGCGCCGTTATCCTGCTGGGGATCATACTGGCCATCGGTGCCTATGCCGGATGGTACCGGTTGTCCGGGGAGGGGCGTTTGCCGCCGGAGACAGTGCCGCCTGTGCCGGCCCGGCTTGCACCGCTTGCGGAGCAGACGCCCCCCGTCGCGGTGCCCCCCGTCGCTGTCGCATCGTCCGCACCGTCCGGGGGAACCGTCGCACAGCCCGTTGCGAGGCCGACGGTGCCAGCCACGCCGCCGGCGCCAGTGACACAACAAGTCATAATCCCGCCGGATCGGGCGGTATCTCCCAGCTCTGCTGCGGCCGCGACCCCGGGCGGCTCTCAAAATGTCGCGGCCGCGCCACCAAGTGGATCCGATTCGCAGCAAGGGCTATTGATCCGCGCCAGTGTCGATTCCTGGATTCAGGTGCGCCAGCGGGGCGGGCAGGTGCTGTTCAGCCGGATCCTGCATGCCGGCGAGAGCTGGCCGGTGCCGGACACCTCCAACCTGTTGCTGACGACCGGGAATGCCGGAGGCACGGTGCTCGTGCTGGATGGAACTCAGGGGGCTCCGCTTGGAGGGATGGGTGTTGTGCGACGTGACCTGCCGCTCGATCCGGATGCGATTCGCGCTGGCAAGCTGACCAGTGTTGCAACTTCGCCACGGTAGCTGCGCCTGGCCAGACACCCCATTCTACGCACGGCGCCCGGCGCCGCTCACCGAGTCGGAAAGCAGCAGATGAGCTATCGCGCTTACCAGGACATCGTTCGGCGCGCCTCGCGGCGTATCCAGGTCGGCCCCGTCCCGGTCGGCGGCGGCGCACCGGTCAGCGTGCAGACGATGACCAACACGCTGACCACGGACGTTGACGGCACGGTAGCGCAGATCCGGCGCGCTCAGGCCGCCGGGGCGGATATCGTGCGGGTCTCCTGCCCGGACCGTGAGAGCGCGCTGGCGCTCAAAGAGATTGTGCGCCAGGTCGAGGTGCCGATCGTCGCCGATATCCACTTCCACTATCGGAGGGCGATCGAGGCGGCCGAGAGCGGGGCTGCGTGCCTTCGCATCAACCCCGGGAATATCGGCAGCGACGAGCGGGTGAAGGAGGTCATCAACGCCGCCCGCGACCATGGCTGCTCGATGCGGATCGGGGTGAATGCGGGGTCGCTCGAGAAGCACCTGTTGGAGAAATATGGCGAGCCCAATCCGGAGGCGCTGGTCGAGAGCGCGCTGTATCACGCCGATATCTTGCTGCAGCACGACTTCCACGAGTTCAAGATCAGCGTGAAGGCATCGGACGTGTTCTTGGCGGTGGCCGCGTATCAGCAGCTTGCTGAGGTTTGCGACCATCCGCTCCATATCGGGATCACCGAAGCAGGCGGGCGGCGAATGGGGACGGTGAAGTCCTCGATCGGCCTCGGCTCGCTGCTATGGGCGGGGATCGGCGACACTATGCGGGTGTCGTTGTCCGACGAGCCCGAGGAGGAGGTGCGGGTCGCCTGGGACATGCTGAAAACCCTGGGCATCCGGCATCGCGGCGTGAAGGTGATCTCCTGCCCGTCCTGCGCGCGGCAGGGGTTTAACGTGATCGAGACCGTCAAGGAACTGGAGGACCGGCTGGCGCATATCGAAACTCCGCTGACGCTGTCGATCATCGGTTGCGTGGTGAACGGGCCGGGCGAGGCGTTGATGACGGATATCGGCGTGACCGGCGGTGGCGCCGGGCGGCACATGGTATATCGCGCGGGCAAGACTGACCACACGATCGAAGCCGGGCGGATGATCGATCACATCGTCGAACTGGTGGAAGTCAAGGCGGCGGAGCTGAAAGCGGCGAAGCCGGCGGGGGTGGCGGCGGAGTAATGCCAGACGCGGGCGTATGAACGAAGCGGCCCCGCGCTCGATCTCGGCCCATTCGTGAATTCGGTGGCACGGTTGCAGGAAGAGCTGGAGCTCATCACCGCGAGCCGCAGGATGAGCAGTTGCGGGATGGCCTGATCCAGCGGTTTGAGTTCACTTACGAACTTAGCTACCGAATACTTTACCGCTACCTTCGGCTGCTCGCGCCATCCGCGGACCTATACGACCAGATGTCGGTCCAGGACCAGATCCGGACCGGCACGAGCAGGGCCTGCTGCGCGGGGATTGGCCGCGCGGCGCCGCTACCGGGACACGCATGCGAAGACCAGTCACACCTACTCGACGGCGATTGCGGCACTGGTGGCGGCGGGAATACCTGCTCGACCAGTTGCGGCGGCGGGAGGACCATGCCGCTACCGTGTGGGACGTGTTGCGCGCGCATCTGCCGCCGGGAGCACGCGTCTTTGTGTTCGGATCGCGTGCCCACGGTCGCGCGGCGGTTCTCCGATCTGGATCTGGCGCTCGAACGGGACCGGCCGCTTAAGTTTGACGTCATCAGCCGGATTGCCGACGCGCGGTCCCAGTCCGAGTTGCCCTATAAGGTCGATATCGTCGATCTCGCTACGATGGAACCGAGATTCAGGAGTACGCATAGCTAGCGACTGCACCCCCTCGACGCTTCCCCACCCGGAGAATAGCGGAATACTCCCGCGCCCATGGTGACCGACCTCCAGCCCATCCGCGGCACGCATGACCTGATCGGCGAGGAGCAGCGCCGGCACCAGCATGTCGTCGACACGGCCCGCCGCATCGCCGCCAGTTACGGCTTCGACGAATGGGCCACGCCGATTTTCGAGGACACGCGCGTCTTCTCGCGCACGCTCGGCGAAACCTCCGATGTCGTCACCAAGGAGATGTATTCGTTCACCGACCCGGGTGGCGAGGCGATCACGTTGCGCCCGGAAGCGACGGCCGGGATCTGTCGCGCCCTGGTCAGCAACGGCCTTACTCAGTCGTTGCCGCAGAAGGTGTTCTACGCCGGCCCGATGTTCCGCTTCGAGCGCCCTCAGAAGGGGCGCTATCGCCAGTTCCATCAGATCGACATCGAGTTGATCGGGGCGCCCGAGCCATTGGCCGACGCCGAGGTGATCGCTTGCGGCTGGGACATCCTCTCCGCCCTTGGCGTCGCCGGCGAGACCGTGCTGGAGGTGAATACGCTAGGTGACAAGCCGAGCCGCTACGCCTACCGCACCGCGCTGGTCGATCACTTTCAGGCGCACAAGGCGGCGCTGTCGCCAGATAGCCTGGCGCGACTCGAGCGCAATCCGTTGCGCATCCTGGACAGCAAGGATGGGAGCGACCGGCGGATCGTTGCCACCGCGCCCACCATCGCCCCGTATCTTACGACGGAAGCCGCCGCCTTTTATGCCGGCCTGAAGCGCCATCTCGACGCCTTCGGCGTGCCCTATCGGGAGAACCCGCGCATCGTCCGCGGCCTCGATTATTACGGCCATACCGCCTTCGAGTTCGTCACCGGCAAGCTCGGTGCGCAAGGGACTGTGATGGGTGGCGGCCGCTATGACGGGCTGGTGGCGGAAATGGGCGGTCCGCCGACCCCGGGGGTAGGCTGGGCCGCCGGCATTGAGAGGCTGGCGATGCTGCTGGGCGATCTGCCGCCGCCGCCAGCGCCGGTTTCGGTGGTGCCGGTCGGCGAGGTCGCGGAGGCAGAAGCAATCCGCATCCTGCAGAGCCTGCGCCATGCCGGTATTCGTGCCGAGATGACCTATCGGGGCAATCTGCGGCGTCGGCTGGAGCGGGCCAACCGCATCGGCGCCCGCGCTGCCGTCATCCTGGGCGACGATGACATTCGGCAGGGCGTTGCCCTGGTGAAGGACCTGGCGAGCGGCGAGCAGACCGCCGTGCCGTTGCCGGAGCTGTCAGACTATCTGAGATGACGCTCTCTCCTAAACTCGATCGCATCGCGGCGCGCGCCGATGAATTGCGGGCGATGCTCGGCGAGGGACTCGCCGGCCAGGCTTATGTACGGGCGTCCCGCGAACTGGCGGAGTTGGAGCCGGTGGTCGCACGTGTCGCCGAGCTGCGCGCGGCGGAGACCGCGCGCGCCGACGCGGAGATAATGCTCGCCGATCCCGAAATGCACGAACTCGCCGAGGCGGAGCTTACTTCGCTAAAGGACCGTATTCCGGCTCTGCAGCATGAAATCCGGGTCGCTCTGCTGCCGAAGGACGAAGCCGACGAGCGCAGCGCCATCCTTGAGGTCCGTCCGGCGGCGGGCGGCGACGAGGCGGCGCTATTCGGGGCCGAGCTGTTCGGGATGTATCAGCGCTATGCCGCGCTGAGGAGTTGGCGGTTCGAAATCCTCGAGTACAGCGACACGGAACTGGGTGGTCTGAAAGAAGGCATCGCCGAGATCACCGGGCGCAACGTATTCGCCCGGCTGAAATACGAATCGGGCGTGCATCGCGTGCAGCGCGTGCCGGCGACCGAAAACCAGGGCCGCATCCATACATCCACCGTGACCGTCGCCGTGCTGCCTGAAGCGGAAGAGGTCGATGTCAGGATCGACGACGGCGACCTGCGCATCGACGTGTTCCGCGCCTCGGGCGCCGGCGGCCAGCATGTCAACAAGACCGAAAGTGCGGTGCGCATCACGCATCTCCCGTCGGGGATCGTGGTGGCGATGCAGGAAGAGAAGAGCCAGCACAAAAACCGCGCCAAGGCGATGAAGATCCTGCGCGCCAGGCTCTACGAACAGCAGCGTGCCGCCCAGCACGCGACGCGGGCGGCCGACCGTCGCGCCCAGGTCGGTACCGGCGACCGCAGTGAACGCATCCGCACCTATAACTTCCCGCAGGGGCGGGTGTCCGACCACCGCATTAATCTCACGCTCTACAAGATCGACCGCGTGATGGCGGGCGAGCTCGACGAGTTCATCGATGCGCTCACTGCGGAGGACCAGGCCGCGCGCCTGGCCGCCGAGGAATGAGGGAGGCGCTGCGGTTGGGCGCCCAGTGCCTGGCGGCCGCCGGCATCGAGAACCCCCGGCTGGAGGCCCGATTGTTGCTTGCACATGCAACCGGCATGACGCCGGAGGCGTTGCTCGCGGCCGGGGACGTGCCACCAATCCCCCGGGGTATGCCGACCTGCTGGCCCGGCGTGCACAGCATCAACCGCTCGCATATCTGCTGGGCCGCCGCGAGTTCTGGAGCCTCGACTTCGCCGTGTCTCCGGCGACGCTGATCCCTCGCCCGGAACTCGGAGACCCTGGTGGAGGCGGCGCTGGCCACTGTCCCCGACCGCTCCCGCCCATATCGGGTGCTCGACCTCGGCACGGGGACCGGATGCCTCCTGCTGGCGGTGCTATCAGAACTGCCGCGTGCGTTCGGCGTGGGTATCGACCGCGTGAGGGAGGCGGCTGTGCTCGCGTCGCGCAATGCAGCCATGCTTGGCCTGGGGGATCGCGCAGCCTTCCTGTGCGGTGACTGGGCGGAGTCAATCAACGGTCGGTTCGATATGGTGCTGTGCAATCCTCCCTACGTGCCGAGCACGGAGATTAATCGGCTGATGCCCGACGTGGCTCGGTGTGAGCCAAGCACGGCGCTCGACGGCGGGGTGGACGGGTTGGCGGCCTACAGCCGCGTGATCCCGGCCCTTTCGGGGCTGCTGGGGCCGGGCGGGGCGGCCGTGTTGGAAATCGGGCAGGGCGCCGCCTCTCCCATAGCGGAATTGGCAAGTGCGGCCGGACTCACCACATTTTGCCGTGAGGACTTGGCCGGTGTTCCACGAGCCATGACCCTTTGCCAGCGGGGAGTAGAAAAAACGTTTGGCAGCGAGGGAAGTGGGGGCTAGATTCGTCTTGGGCAGGCGAATCGCCGCAGTGGCGCTTCCCAGCCACCGTGGCCGGATCGGTCGAGCGCAGCCTGTAGGCTGATCGGCAACCGGCCGGCATCAACGTCGAAGGATCAGAGCCTGACCGCGGACATGATGCCGCGGGACGCAAACGGGATACCCGCGCGCCCCAACGCATACTCCCGGCCGGCAGCGAGAAGGTGCGACGATAGCAGAATGAATATGAAACGCATGCGAGGCCGCGGGCACCGGAACGGCGGAGGTGGGGGCGGAGGTATGCGCCATCACCAGGGTGGTGGCATTCCGCTCAACCGCAACCACGTGTTTGACAGCAACGGCCCCGATCTCCGTATCCGGGGTACCGCGCAACAGCTCTTCGAGAAATATCTCCAGCTTGGGCGCGATGCGACCTCAGGCGGCGACCGGGTGATGGCGGAGAGCTATTTCCAACATGCGGAGCATTATTTCCGCATTCTCAACGCCATGAACCAGGCGGCCCAGCAGAATCAGCAGGGCCAGCAGAACGGCCAGCAGCAGATGCGCCGGCCATATAATGGCGAGGAAAACCAGCAGGGGATGATGGACGGCGATGCGACCGAGCCGTCACCGCCCGGCATGGGCGACCAGCCGGATGCGCGGGAGATCCCGATCGCCGCGGCGCCGCCCGAGAGTTGAGCCAACCGGGAGCGGGCGACCGCGGTCTGTCCGCCGCGGAATGCTGAGAAAGCAGTTGTCCCGGCGGGCCGAGAGGGCGAGCCGGACGGGCGCCGCAAGGGTCGGCGTGATGCGGCGGCGCGATTCCTGCCCAGCATGCGCCAACGAAATCGATCTGGCGCCGCCGGTACTGGACGAACTGCTGGCCGAGGAGATTTAGAGCAGAGGCCCGCCGCTACATGCCCCCCGCGATCTTCGGAATGAGGTAGATTTCCGCCCCTTCGGCCAGCGGCGCCGCGTAGGCATCCTGGTAGATCACCCCGTCGATCGCCACCGCCATCCCGTCCTCGACCTGTCGGCCCAGACCGGGGAAGCGCTGATCCAGTTCCGTGACCAACTGCCGGAAGGTGGTCGCCGTCACCTCGAGTTCGGTGCGCCCGCCGGTGAACTGGCCGGCGGCCGAGCCCGAGAAGACCACGCGCGGCATCAGCGCCCCGATTCCCTTGGGCGTCTGAAACCCAGCGGGGATTGCGCTTCACCTCTCCCGTTTGCGGGAGAGGTCGGTTCGCTAAGCGGACCGGGTGAGGGCCTTCTCGGCACGCCCTCACCCGCAGGGCTTCGCCCAGCGACCTCTCCCGCAAAGCCGGAGAGGTGAGGGGTGATCAGCACGACCGCTAGGCGGCCTTTTGCCCTGCTGAGGCGTCGAGCGCGGCCCGCACTTTCGGGGGCGCCATCGGAAGGTCCGTCATGCGGATGCCGATCGCATCGCGGATCGCGTTCCCCACGGCAGCCATGGGCGGGACGATCGGAACCTCGCCCACACCACGAGCTCCGAACGGATGCCGCGGATTGGGCACCTCGACCATGATCGCCTCGACCATCGGCAGGTCGGATGCCACCGGGCAGCGGTAGTCCAGGAACCCAGGATTCTCCATCTGGCCCTTGTCGTTGTAGATGTATTCCTCGTTCAGCGCCCAGCCGATGCCCTGCGCCGCGCCGCCCTGGATCTGACCTTCCACGTAGCTAGGGTGAATCGCCTTGCCGACATCCTGCACCGCCGTGTAGCGCAGAATCTTCACGGCACCGGTTTCGCGGTCCACCTCCACGTCGCAAATATGGCAGCCGAAGCCGGGCCCGGCACCTTGCGCGTTGAGCGACACCTCAGAGCTGATCGGGCCGCCCGTCTTAGCCGCGCGCAACGCGATCTCGGCCACTGTCAGCGGCTCGAAGGCTCCCGCGTTGGAGCCGGCCGGATAGGCCTTGCCGTCGCGCCAATCCACTGCCTCGGGCGGAATTTCCCAGATCTGCGCAGCCCGGGCCTTGAGTTGCTCGACAACGCGTTCGGCCGCCTGCGTCACCGCCATCCCGGTGGCGAAGGTTACGCGGCTGCCGCCGGTCAGGTGGGTAAAGCCGATGGACGCGGTATCGCCGACGATCGGACGCACCTTTTCCACAGGGATCCCAAGCACCTCGGCCGCCATGATCGCCATGGAGGCGCGCGACCCACCGATATCAGGATTGCCGGAGACCACCACGGCGGTGCCGTCCTCGTTAATGTGCACGGCGCCCGATGACTCGCCGCCGATGTTGAACCAGAACCCGCAGGCGATCCCCCGCCCCTGACCGGGCTTTAGCGGCGTTTTCCAGTGGTCGCTGTTCTTCGCGGCTGCCAACGTTTCCATGAAGCCGATGTCGCGATGCGTCGGGCCGTAGTGGGTCTTGCTTCCGTCGCGCACCCCGTTCTTCTCGCGCAGGGCGACGGGGTCCATGTTCAGTTTGCGCGCGAGATCATCGAGCGCGCTCTCCACTGCGAACGACGAGATCGGCGCGCCCGGCGCCCGATAAGCCGCAACCTTCGGGCGGTTGGAGACAACATCGTAGCCGATCACCTCGACGTTCGGCAGGTCGTACATTGCGAAGCCGCACATGCAGCCCGGCTGCACCGGGGAACCCGGGAAAGCGCCGGCCTGGTATTTCAGCACCTCTTTTGCTGCGACTATGGTACCGTCGCGCCTGGCACCGATCTGCACGTCGATGGTCGCGCCGGAGGTCGGGCCACTGGCGCGGAACACCTCTTCCCGTGTCATCTGCATTTTCACCGGCCGGCCCGACTTCTTCGACAAAGCGAGGGCCAGCGGTTCCAGATACACCAGCGTCTTGCCGCCGAACCCGCCGCCGATCTCCAGCGGCACCGCGCGAATATCGGCGATGTCCCAGGCCAGCAGCTTGGCGCAGTAGGCACGCACCATGAACTGTCCCTGGCTGGAGCTGTACACCTGCGCCTGGCCGTCCGCCGCCGCGCTGACGATACAGGCATGCGGCTCCAGATAGGCCTGATGCACGGGCGCGGTGGTGTAGCGGCCTTCGACCACGACCTCGGCGTCGCGGAAGCCCTTCGCGATATCGCCCTTGGCGAAATAAACCCGCTTGGCGATGTTCGACGGCTTTGTCGGCTTCGGCTCGACATTCGCCGTGAACAGATCCTCATGCAGGATGGGCGCGTCGGGACGCATCGCCTCTTCAACGTCGATCACATGCGGCAGCACTTCATACTGCACGTCGATCAGCTCCAGCGCCTCGTCGGCAATCGCCTGGCTGGTCGCCGCCACCGCCGCGACTGCGTGCCCCTCATATAACGCCTTGTCGCGCGCCATGCAGTTGCGCGAGAGGTCGCGGAAGTTCATCGGTCCTTCGCCGACGAAGGCTTCCTCGCTAGCGATATCCGGAAGGTCCTCGGCAGTGATCACCGCCTTCACGCCGGGCAGTTTCAGGGCGCGGGAGGCGTCGATCTTGAGGATGCGGGCATGTGCGTGCGGGCTGCGCTTCACCTTACCCCACAGCATGCCGGGCAGCACCATGTCGGCGCCGAAGGTTGCACGGCCGGTGACTTTATCGACGCCGTCCGGGCGCACCGGTCGGGTGCCGACGACTTTCAGCTCCGGTTTCGAGACGATGTAATTCATGCTGCCCTCACTTCTCCACGCATTTCGGCGGCGGCATCCATCACCGCGCGGATGACCTTGTCGTATCCGGTGCAACGGCAGAGGTTGCCTGCCAGCCAGTAACGCGCTTCCTCCTCCGTGGGATTGGGGTTCTCATCGAGTAACGCCTTGGAAGCGACGATCAGCCCAGGGGTGCAGAAGCCGCATTGCAGGGCGGCATGTTCGAGAAATTTCTGTTGCACCGGATGCAGCTCGTCGCCCTGGGCGATGCCTTCAATCGTGACGATCTCATGCCCCTCGGCCTCCACTCCCAGCATCAGGCAGGAGCAGATCAGCTTGCCGTCGCAGATCACGCTGCAGGCGCCGCAATCGCCGGAGGCGCAGCCTTCCTTGCTGCCGGTCAGGTTCAACGTGTTGCGCAGCACATCCAGCAGTGTTTCCTGCGGTTCACACAGGTACTCTGTGGGTTCGCCGTTGATCGTCGTTGTGACATGATGCTTGCTCATCGTTTCAGTGGACCTTCTGTGACACAATGCCTTGTGCGCGTTGGAATGCGATGGCGGCGGTGCGGCGCGCGAGCACGCCGGCCACCTTGGTGCGGTACTCGATCGTGCCGCGCTTATCGTTGATAGGCTTGCAGACTGCCTGGGCGGCGGCGTCCAGTTTGGATAAAGTGGCGTTATCGAGCTTGTGGCCGATCAGCGCGTCGGCTGCGGCTTGGACGACCAACGGCGCGGGGGCGACTGCACCCAGCGAGACCTTTGCCTTGGTGCAAACGCCGCTTTCGTCGAGCGTCACGCAAATGCCGCAGCCGACCACCGCGATGTCCATTTCGGTACGCGGGATGAAACGCAGGTAGGCGTCGCCTGTCCCTGGCGTCGGTTTGGGTAATCTGATCTCCAGCACGAGCTCGTCCTTGCCGAGCGAGGTGCGGCCTGGGCCGGTCACCACCTGTTCTACTGGGATTTCTCGCCGGCCCTTCGATCCGACGATCACGGCGGTCGCATCGGCGGCGATCATCGCTGGTACGCTGTCGGCCGCGGGCGAGGCGTTGCACAGATTGCCGGCGAGGCTGGCGCGGCCTTGGATTTGGGTTGATCCGATCAGGTCCATCGCCTCGACCACGCCGGGGTAAGCGCGTTTGAGCGCTTCATTCGCTTCGATCATCGCGCCCGGTGTGGCGGCGCCGATGACGAAGCCGCCGTTCTCCTGGCGAATGCCGATGATGCCGGGGATGTTCTTTGTATCGACGATCAGTTCCGGCCTGGTCCGTCCGGAGCGAAGCTGGACCAGGAGATCCGTTCCGCCCGACAATACCTTGGCGAGGCCGGAGGATCCGGCCAGTAAGGCGACGGCTTCATCGACCGTCGTCGGTGAGGCATAGCTGAGCCTTGGCATGTCCGCTCCTGCAATGCGCGCGGCAAGAGCGCCCTCGCTCCCCCGCAGCCATGTGGATTGAAGACAATATTGTCCGCCCGGAGGGCGGGAGGGTCAAGTTTACCCCCGATCGGCTGGGCAGTTGCCGTCTTTCGTTGCGTTAATCTGCATGGTGAGACCAGCCGGCCAGTCGGTCGACTCTTCGGCGACGCTTAAAGCGTCGCGTCCCCAAAAAGACTGGATGGCCAGCCGTCGCAGCCTTCGTCAGCCATGACGAGGGCATGGCCGGCTTCGTGAGGGGGTCATTCGAGTGGCGGGAGGTATCACTCGCCAGTTTCGCGTCCGGCGAAATGGTTATACTCTCAGCTTTTTGTCTGCTTTGAGAGCACGCTCATGAAAGGCTCAAGCCAGACCCATTTGCAGGCATGGCAGTCGCGCCCCTCGGCATCACAGATGTGGACTTCCTGAACCGGCGCGGCGCAACCTGACAAACCGTGCGTCGCGGCGTAAGGACCGAATTCCTGTTGTAATCCCTGTCGGGCGCGGCTGCGTACGGGTTCGATCGCTTCGCGTGCAAGCGCGAACAGGACCTCAATGGCTTGCCGGCGGATAGTCGCGTCGGCGTTACGGAGCGCTGTGACTGCGTTGAAATAATTAGACGCTTGTACATCCGGCTGCGCCATCCAGGAATTCCATCCATTTCGACATCAGCAATATGTTCCTATAGCAAAAATTTTCTTGCTGTAAATAATGCAGTCCCGCTCCGGTTCGAAATCGATTGAATTTAACGCCACTTTCATGCCAACGCAACGAAAATCGGCATTAAAATAACAAATATTTATCGGTCGCGTACCGCTCCTCGCAATCGGGCCCTGCGGCCAAGGCGTAGCGTCCAGAATGGCGTGCAGTGTGGCGACGGTCTCGGGCGGCAGGGGCCGGATGTTCCGGATTGGCGATTGGCCAAATCGGTCGGTCCTGGGCTCAGCCCAGTCTCTGGAGAGCGGGCCAGCCGCGCCAACTCCTGCCCCTTATCTCAGATCCAGGCCGAAGAATTCGTTTGCCGGACGCATCAGCCCGGCACCGGGCGCACCGCGGCTTCCATGCTCGAGCGCCGAGTCTCTGAAATAGGCTGCGCTGACCCGCGATTCCGTGATTGCATGCCGCAGCGTGATGCCTCGCTCGGCAACGGTGTCACTGCAGGGGCTCGTAAAAATCATGCAGGGGAGCGATCATTGGAGTTTCCGCTTCAGTAACCGATAGCGCATGATGCTGCCGTGCCGGGTGCGGCATCACAGGGTCACGATATGCGAGACGAACGGGACGAGGAGGCGCTGTTCGATCGGCTGGCGCGGAGTCTCGAAGCGCTGCGGCGCGATGCGGAGTTGGTGCGCTCGGCGTTGGCCGATCCAGCCATAGCCGAATCGATCGCGCGCGCCGATGCGGGACTGCGAAGCATGGCGGCGAGTCTCGATGCTCACACCGAGGCGTTGGCTGCGCATCGTCAGGCGGTGGAATCGCGGCTCGAGCAGACGGCCCACTTGCAGGCCGAAATCGCCGAGCTCCGGTCGTCGGTCAGCGCTCTTTCGGACCGCGTCGAAGCTCAGGGGGCTGCCCGGATGGCGCCGCCGCAGTCGCCGCGACGATATACCGCGCTCCTGGCAGCCTGTTTCGCGGTGCTCGCCTTGGCGCTGGTCGCCGGCGGGGCGGTTCTGCATCAGCGGGGGTCGGTCCCGGCGCTTCGCGGTTTGGGCCATTTCCTGGCTGCCCGGGTCGCCCTGATCTGGCCGGCGAAGCAGGAGAGCGTCGCTGTCGCGAGCGAGCCGCCGGGCCCAGCGCCGCCTACGGAACCCGCTGCGGGACCGGCCGAAACCGCACATACGGCGGAGGCTGAACCCGTCGTTGCGCCCGCCGCCCCGATTCCAGCTCCGCCTCCGCCTGTCGCTCCCAAGCCGGCCGCGGCCGAGACGCCCACCGCAGCCCCGGCACGGCCCCCGGCGACTCCTATGATAGCTGCAGCCGTTCCTGTCGCGCCGCCTACATCTGGCCCTGCACCTGCTCCGGTGCCCCAGGCTGCTCCGGAACCGGTGGCTGCCCCGGCACCGGTGGCTGCCCCTCCGGCGCAGGCCACCTTGCGGGCGACAGATACTTCCTGGGTTGAGATACGTCAGAGATTCGGGCGCGTGCTGCTTCGACGTACTCTGCGGCAGGGGGAGAGCTGGGTGATCCCTCCCGACCCTGACCTGCTGCTGAGCACCGGGAACGCGGCCGGCTTGGTATTTGAGGTAAAGGGCGCGTCGGTGCCGTTGAACGGAGGAAAATCCGCAGTCCTGCACGACGTACCCATCGACCGTGATCTGGTCTCGACGGGCGTGGTGGCACGCGCTGCTCCGTGACCGCCGAGATAGCCGCGGTCAGGGCACGCGCCGCTTCTTTAGCTCGGCTTCGTTCAACCGCAGCCCGAGCCCCGGCCCGGTCGGAAGGTAAAACAACCCATCCACCGGCCGCGGCGCATTCTCAAACACTGCGTGCATACGCGGGGAGGGGTCGTTCAGCTCGCAGGGCTTCGCCGCATGCAACTGGCTGGCTGCCAGATGCAGGCTGGCGGTGTGGCCGATCGTCGGCTGCGTCTGGTGCGGCACCAGCTCCACGCCGTGCGCATGGGTGAGTGCGGCGCAACGCATCAAGCCGGTGATGCCGCCCATCTTCACGATGTCCGGCTGAACCATTCGCACGCCGGCGTCGATCAGGTCGGCCACCGCGGCAAGAGTATAAGATTGTTCACCGGCGGAGACCGTGATGTCGAGCGCGCGCGCCACTTCGCCCATTGCTTTCGGATGATAATGCTGCACCGGTTCCTCGAACCACCAGTAGCCGAGCTCCTCCAGCGCGCGGCCGACGCGGATGGCGCCGCCCACGGTGTAGCTGTTGTTGGCATCGAAGGCGAGCGGGAAGTCCTCGCCCACGAGCTTCCGCACGGCACGCGCCTTGGCGATGTCGCCGGGGATATCGGCATCGAGCCGTGTGCGGTCATTGTCAAAGCGGATCTTCACGGCGGCGGGCTTATCGGCCATGCGCGTCTCGACCACGCGCAGCACATCCTCGATACCGCGGTCGCCATTGCCGCCGATCGAGGCGTAGAAGGGCAGGGCGGTGCGCCAGGCGCCCCCCATCAGTTTATACAGCGGTAGGCCGGTGAGCTTCCCCTTCAGGTCCCACATGGCGATGTCGAGCGCCGCCAGCGCACCGGTCAGTGCGCCTTCGCCGAGCTTGACCATTTCGTGCGCCAGCCGGTCCAGCAACACGGCATGGTCCAGCGGGTCCTGGCCGATCAGCCTCGGCGCGAGTTCGTGGCTGATGATGCCGAGCGACGCGCGGCCGCCCTGCATGGGCGAGGCTTCGCCGATGCCGTCCATGCCTTCATCGGTATGGATGCGCACGAATGCGCTGCGCTGGGCCGGCCTGTCGTTCGGCGACCACTGTACCTGGAAAGCGTCGATCCGGGTTATTTTCATTCCGCTTCCTCCAATACCCGAGCCAACCTTAAGAGTTGGTCGGCGTTGCCGTGCGCGATCTTTTCGCGATCCTCCGGTGATACCGGCAACTGGTCCAGGAACGCGCGCCCGACTGCGTTCGGCGAGAACGGGTAATCGACGGAAAACAGGATGCGGTCCGCACCGAAGGTCAACAGGGCTGTGACGAAGGGCGGTAGGGTGAAAAAGCCGCTGGTGGTGATCCACACCTGCTCCAGAATCGTCTGTGCAAAGGATCGGCGCAGGGATTTTGCCGTGTCGCCGCCGAAAACCTGCTGCCCGCGGGCGAGCATGAACGGCAGCGCCTCGCCCATATGGCCGATGATTAGTTTTAGCCGCGGGTGCCGGTCGAGCGTCCCGGACAGCACCAGCCGCAACACATGGACCGCCGTTTCGATGTGCCAGCCCCAGCCGGCGGTCGCCAGCAGGAAGCCGAGCTGTCCCGGCAGTCCTTCGTAGTACGCGTCGCAGACTGGCTCTGGTGGGATACCGGGATGGAGGTAGATCGGAACGTCGAGCGCTTCGGCGCGGGCGAGGATCGGATCGAATTGCGGATCGTCGAGAAAGCGCCCCTCGGTCACGCCGTTGATCAGCGCGCCATGAAAACCGAGCTGTGTCACGCAGCGCTCGAGCTCGTCCGCCGCGGCGTCCGGCGACAGCATGGGCAGATGGGCAAATCCGGCCAGGCGGTGCGGTTGCCGCGACACCGCTGTGGCGAGCGCGTTGTTGTAATCGGCGGCGAGGGTGATTCCGTCCGCGCCGGCCAGCAGATCCGCGCCCGGACCTGATACGGACAGCACTTGGACGGTTATGCCGGCCGCATCCATGTCGGCAATGCGCGGGGCGCCAAGCTCCTGCAACTCGTTGCGCTTCGCAATTTGGCTCCAGGGTGCGCCGGGTGGAGGAAAACCACGGCGGGTGATCACGGCGCGATCGATGCGATCGATCAGCGCGGGTACAACGAAATGCTCTTCCAGCGTCACGATGCGCATGCGGACACCCCCCGATCCGGAAAGCCTGGGCCTGCGACGCAAGGCGCGTCGAGTCTCACCACTCCTGCTTGCCGCTCCTCCGGGCTTGCGATAGCAACGGACCGCCCGCCAGCCCCAGGCTCGGCGGGCTGCTTGCATCTCGTCCATGAGGTTCCGTATGGCCCGCAACAAAATCGCCCTGGTCGGCGCCGGCAATATCGGCGGCACGCTTGCCCATTTGATCGGGCTGAAGGAACTGGGTGATGTCGTGCTGTTCGACGTGTTCGGCGGGGTCGCCGCCGGCAAGGCGCTCGACGTCATGCAGGCCGGCCCGGTCGAGGGGTACGACGCGTTGATGACCGGCGGATCGGACTATGCGGCGATCAAGGGCGCCGACGTGGTGATCGTAACCGCCGGTTTCGCCCGCACCCCGGGGATGTCGCGCGACGACCTGATCGGCAAGAACGCCGGGGTGGTTGCGCAGGTGGCGGACGGTATCCGCACCCATTGCCCCGAGGCCTTCGTGATCGTCATCACCAATCCGCTGGATGCGATGGTCTGGGTGATGAAGGAGAAATCCGGCCTGCCCGCGAATCGCGTCGTCGGCATGGCGGGCGTGCTGGACAGCGGGCGGTTCCGCCTGTTCCTGGCGCAGGAATTCGGCGTGTCCGTGGAGGATGTCACCGCTTTCGTGCTCGGCGGTCATGGCGATTCGATGGTGCCGCTGATCCGGTACTCGGCCGTGGCAGGCATCCCCGTGCCCGACCTGATCAAGATGGGCTGGAGCACGCGGGCGAAGATCGACGTGATCGTCGAGCGTACACGCAACGGCGGCGGCGAGATCGTCAAGCTACTGGAACGCGGGAGTGCTTTCTATGCGCCCGCCTCCGCGGCGGTGGCGATGGCGGAGAGCTTTCTGCGCGACAAGAAGCGGGTGCTGCCCTGCGCCGCTTGGCTGACCGGGCAATACGGCGTGAAGGACCTCTACGTGGGGGTGCCGGTGGTGATCGGCGCCGGCGGCGTCGAGCGCGTCGTGGAAATCGAGCTCAATGCCGAAGAGAAATCTGCGTTCGAGACATCCTGCGATACCGTGCGGGAGCTGATCGGAGCGTCGAAGAAGTTGGTCGGCTGACCGATGAACATCCACGAATACCAAGCGAAGGAACTACTGAAACGATACGGCGTGGCCGTTCTGGACGGGCGGGTTGCCTGGACCGCCGATGAGGCTGTCGAGGCCGCCAAACAATTACCGGGTCCGGTGTATGTAGTGAAGGCGCAGATCCACGCCGGCGGGCGCGGCGCCGGTCACTTCGCCGACGATCCAACCGCCAAGGGCGGCGTGCGTATCGCGAAGTCGCTCGATGAGGTTCGTGCCGCCGCGCAGGCGATGCTAGGCCAGGTATTGGTGACCAAGCAGACCGGCCCGGCTGGCCGCAAAGTGCATCGCGTGTATGTGGAAGCCGGCTGCGACATAGCGCGCGAGCTGTATCTCTCGCTGCTGGTGGACCGGGCGAGCGGGCGCGTGGCAGTGGTTGCCTCCGCCGAAGGCGGGATCGAGATCGAGCAGGTCGCGGCCGCAAGCCCGGAGAAGATCCTGCGCGCCGCGATCGATCCGGCAACCGGGGTGCCGCCGTTCCATCCGCGCCGGCTTGCCTATGGCCTCGGGCTCACAGGCGGACAGGTCGCATCGTTCACCAGCTTCGTGCAGGCGATGTACGCGGCATTCGTCGCGCTCGACTGCGCCATCGTCGAAGTCAATCCGCTGGTGGTCACTCGGGCCGGCGATGTCGTTGCACTCGATGCTAAAGTAGGTTTCGACGACAATGCGCTGTTCCGCCATCCCGAGCTCGAGAAGCTGCGCGACCCGGCGGAAGAGGACCCGAAGGAACTGGAAGCGGCGCGGCACAATCTGAACTACGTGGCACTCGACGGCAGCATCGGCTGCATGGTCAATGGCGCCGGGCTGGCCATGGCGACGATGGACATCATCAAGCTGTATGGCGCCGCGCCGGCGAATTTTCTCGACGTTGGCGGCGGCGCGACCAAGGAGCGGGTCACCGCGGCCTTCAAGATCATCCTGTCGGACCCGAATGTTGAAGGCATCCTGGTAAATATTTTCGGCGGCATCATGCGCTGCGACGTAATCGCCGACGGCGTGGTGTCAGCGGCGCGCGAGGTGAGTCTGTCAGTGCCGCTCGTGGTGCGGCTGGAGGGCACCAACGTGGAACTGGGTAAGGAGATCCTGGCCCGCTCCAACCTGCCGATCATCGCCGCGGACAATCTGGCCGACGCCGCCGAGAAGGTGGTCAAGGCCGTGCGGGAGGCTGGCTGACATGGCCATCCTGGTCGATGAACAGACGCGGGTGATCACGCAGGGCTTCACCGGCGCGCAGGGCACGTTCCATTCCGAACAGGCGATCGCCTACGGCACGAAGATGGTCGGCGGTGTCACGCCCGGGAAGGGCGGCAGCACGCATCTCGATCTACCGGTGTTCGATACGGTCGCGCAGGCGAAAGCCGCCACTTCGGCCACCGCCACGGCGATCTACGTGCCGCCGGCCTTCGCGGCGGATGCGATCCTGGAAGCAATCGACGCGGAGATGCCGCTGATCGTCTGCATCACGGAGGGCATTCCGGTGCTCGACATGGTGCGAGTGAAGCGGGCGCTGACCGGGACGGCATCGCGCCTGATCGGGCCGAACTGCCCGGGGGTGATCACGCCGGACGCGTGCAAGATCGGCATCATGCCGGGGCATATTCACCGGCGCGGCACGGTTGGCATCGTCTCGCGCTCGGGTACCCTGACTTATGAGGCGGTGGCGCAGACCACTGCCGCCGGCTTGGGGCAGAGCACCTGTGTGGGGATCGGCGGCGATCCGGTGAAGGGGACGGACTTCATCGAAGTGCTTCAGATGTTTCTGGCCGATCCGGAGACGCGGCAGATCATGCTGATCGGTGAAATCGGCGGCCAAAGCGAGATCGAGGCGGCGGAGTTTCTGGCTCGCAACAAAATCCAGAAACCGACGGTGGGGTTCATCGCCGGAGCGACCGCACCGTCGGGGCGGCGGATGGGCCATGCGGGGGCGGTGATCAGTGGCGGGCGCGATACTGCCGCGGCGAAGATGGACGCGATGCGGGCCGCGGGAATCACGGTGGCGGACAGTCCGGCCGCGCTAGGCTCGACAATGGTGAAGCTGTTGAAGAGCTGACGCGGCGCTCGTTGCGCCGGGCATCGCCGTATGCGTCGCGGCGTCTTATGCTGATCACGCATGACGTGGTCCGAACGCGGGAATTTCGAACGGCGCGGTTATCATCACGGCAATCTGCGCGAGGCGTTGATCGAGGCGACGCTCGGGCTGATCGCGGAGAGAGGGCCGGCTGGCTTCACCGTGACGGAGGCGGCGAGGCGGGCAGGCGTCAGCCCCGCCGCTCCATATCGGCATTTCCGCGATGCCGAGTCGCTGCTTGCCGAAATCGCGCTGCGTGGGTTCGAGCGGCTCGCTCAGAGGCTGGCAGCGGCCTGGAACGACGCCCGGCCGGATCCGGCGACGGCGTTCACCGCGCTTGGCCGCGCTTATCTCGAATTTGCTCGCCGCGAGCCGGCCTATTACGTCGCGATGTTCGAGACCCAGATCGCAGGTCAGGCGTACCCGGAGCTGTTGGCCGCAGCAGATCGGGCGTTTCAGGTGCTGCGCGACGCCACCGAGCGGGTTATTGCCGTTCTTCCCAAGCGGGACCGGCCGCCGTCTCTGATGATGGCGCTGCATATCTGGGCGCTGTCGCACGGCATCGCCTCGCTGTTCTGCCGACCTGACCGCGCCCGGCGCAGCCTGCCGATGGAACCCGAAGACCTGTTGGAGGCGGGCGTGTTGCTCTATCTGCGCGGGCTTGGTTTGGCTGGCGGCACACCGCCAAATCGCTCTTGACGGCGCCGTCCCGGCCGCCCAATGTAAATGCGTCTTACATTCACATGAGGGCCGCATGTCAGGCACAGTGAATCACGGCGCTTTCGGCGCATCGCCCTGGGAAAGCCAATCGGGAAACGAGCGCGGTTCCGGCTGGGGCGGCTTGCCGCCATGGCTGTATTGGCTCGACAGCAAACCGGTCTGGATCGCCCTGACGATGCTGGGCTTCATCCACTGGTGGCCGATCGGGCTTGCACTCTTGGTGTTTTTGATAGGGAGCGGACGCATGGGATGCGGATTCGGCCGCCGCTATGGCAGCCCACATGGCCATCACTGGGGCGCCTGGGCACGCGGCTGCCGTGGTGAGGCAGAGACACAGGCGCAGCCGACGAGCGGCAACCGTGCTTTCGACGAGTATCGCGCCGAGACGCTGCGCCGGCTGGAACAGGAGCAGAGCGATTTCGCGGCATTCCTGGACCGGTTGCGCTTCGCCAAGGACAAGGCCGAGTTCGATGCTTTCATGGCCGAGCGGCGGCGGATTTCCGAGCCGCCGGAGCGGCCGGCGTAGCCCTCACCCGGCGCGCTCTCGCGCGCCGACCTCTCCCGCAAGGCGGGAGAGGTGAAGTAGAGGCGGAGCGCTTCGGGCTTAGCCTCTCCCGCAAGCCGGGTAAGGGTTCCGCTTGAAACGCCGTCGCGATGGCCGCATGTGGAAGCCGGCTCGCCTGCCGGTCTTCGCCTGTCCCTCCTTGCAATGAGATGACGCCGAGAGCTGCGGCTCCCGATGCGTCGGGTGACATCCCGAGGAAGGCGACGCGGCCAAACCGACAGGTCAGGGAGATCGGGACGGATGGCGGGCGTCGATATTCTTGCTTCCGCATTCAACGGCGCGAACGCGGCGTTTCTGGGTGAGCTCTACGCGCGCTGGGCGACCGATCCGGATGCCGTTGACCCGAGCTTCGGCGAGCTCTTCTCGACGCTGAACGATGAAAGCCGGGCGGTGCTGGAAGAGGCGACCGGCGCTTCGTGGGCGCCGCGCTTGAGCGCGTTCGGCAATGGCGCCGAAACGGCCGCCCCCCCGATTGCCGCCGCCGCACAGCTGCGCTCCGCGATCATGGAGTCGCTGCGCGCGCTGATGCTGATCCGCAGCTACCGCGTGCGCGGCCACCTGGAGGCGCAACTCGATCCGCTCGGCCTGCAGGTGCCCAAGCGGCACGCGGAGCTCGACCCGGCGACCTACGGGTTCACGCCGGCCGACTGGGACCGCCCGATTTTCATCGACAACGTGCTCGGCCGCGAGACCGCCACGTTGCGCGAGATCGTCTCGGTTTTGCGCGAGACCTATTGCGGCTCGATAGGTGTCGAGTTCATGCACATCCAGGATCCCGATCAGAAGGCCTGGATCCAACGCAAGGTCGAAGGGGCGCCGTGGAAGCGCGGCTTCGACGCGGCAGCCCGCCGCACCATCCTGCAGCAACTGACCGAGGCCGAAGGCTTCGAGGCATTCTGCCAGAAGCGTTACGTTACCACGAAGCGTTTTGGCCTGGAGGGCGGCGAGATCACTATCCCAGCTTTGCACGCTATCATCGACGTGGCGGCGGCGGAAGGCGTGAACGAGATCGCCATCGGCATGCCGCATCGCGGCCGGCTGAACACGCTGGTGAACATTGTCCGCAAGCCGCTCACCGCGCTGTTCAGTGAGTTCGGCGGTGAGAGCTTCAAGCCGGACGACGTGCAGGGCTCCGGAGATGTAAAATACCATCTCGGCACCTCAGCCGATATAGAGATCGACGGCAGGCAAGTGCATCTGTCGTTGCAACCGAACCCATCGCATCTGGAAGCGGTCGATCCGGTGGTGGTCGGCAAGGTGCGCGCGCGTCAGGACCAGGCGGGAGATGTGCAGCGGCGCAGCTCGGTCATGGCGATCCTGATGCACGGCGATGCCGCTTTCGCCGGCCAGGGGCTGGTGTACGAGACGCTGGCAATGAGCCAGTTGATCGGCTATCGCACCGGCGGTACCATCCATGTTGTGGTAAACAACCAGATCGGCTTCACCACGATGCCGGCGCACGCCTATTCGGGCCTCTATTGCACCGATGTGGCGAAGTCCATCCAGGCGCCGATCCTGCATGTGAACGGCGACGACCCGGAGGCGGTGATTTTCTGCGCCCGCATGGCGGCCGAGTTCCGCATGCGGTTTTCCACCGACATCGTTCTCGATATCGTCTGTTACCGCCGCCATGGTCATAACGAGACCGACGAGCCGGCGTTCACACAGCCATTGATGTATCGCGCCATCGCCGCGCAGAAGACGACGCGCACGCTGTACGCCGAGGCGCTGATCGATGCGGGCGTGGTCTCCGCCGAGGCGGCGAAGGCGATGTGGGACGAGCTGATGGCGCGGCTCGATGCGGCGAACAAGGCGGCGCAATCCTATCGCCCGAACAAGGCCGACTGGCTGGAAGGCCACTGGGCCGGGTTGTCGCAGGGCAATGGCGAAGCCGAGCGCACCGAGGAAGCGACCGGCGTTGATACCGCCGTGTTGAAGCAGGTCGGGGTTGCGCTCGCGCGGGCGCCGGAGGGCTTCGACCTCAATCCCAAGATCGCGCGGCAGCTCGAAGCCAAGCGGCAGATGATCGAAAGCGGCGAGGGCATCGACTGGGCGACTGGCGAGGCGCTGGCCTTCGGGTCGCTGCTGCTGGAGGGTCACCGGGTGCGCCTCTCCGGCGAGGACTCGCAGCGCGGCACGTTCAGCCAGCGCCATGCGGTGCTGATCGACCAGACGAACCAGCACGAATACGTGCCGCTCAACAACATCGCACCTGAGCAGGCACGCATCGAGATCTATAATTCACTTTTGTCGGAAGCCGGCGTGCTCGGCTTCGAATACGGGTATTCGCTCGCCGATCCGCGCACGCTGGTGTTGTGGGAGGCGCAGTTCGGCGACTTCGCCAACGGCGCGCAGGTGATCATCGACCAGTTTCTGGCGTCCGGCGAGACCAAGTGGCTGCGTATGTCCGGGCTGACATTGTTGCTGCCGCACGGTTATGAAGGGCAGGGGCCGGAGCATTCCTCGGCGCGCATCGAGCGGTATTTGCAGCTCTGTGCCGAGAAGAACATGTCGGTTTGCAACCTGACGACGCCGGCGAACTACTTCCATGCGCTGCGTCGCCAGCTCCGGCGCAACTACCGCAAGCCGCTGATCGTGTTCACACCGAAATCGCTGCTGCGGCACAAGCTGGCGGTCTCGCCGCTGCATGAGATGGCGAGCGGCAGCGCGTTCCAGTGCGTGATCCCGGAAATGGACCTGATTGCGCCGGCGGAGAAAATCCGCCGCGCGGTGCTGTGCGCCGGCAAGGTCTATTACGACCTGCTGAGCGAAAGGCGCGAGAAGGGTGTGAATGACGTGGCGCTCCTTCGTCTCGAGCAATTCTATCCATTCCCGGAGAAGAGCCTGAGCAGCCTTTTGGCGCCCTATCGTAACGCCGATGTGGTGTGGTGTCAGGAAGAGCCGGAGAACATGGGCGGCTGGAGTTTCGTGGATCGGCGGATCGAGGCGGTGCTGGGCGGGCTGGACGGCGCGTGCAAGCGGCCGCGTTACGCCGGGCGGCGGGCCGCCGCGAGCCCCGCCACCGGGCTGTCGCGCACGCATGGCGCGGAGCAGGCCGCGCTGGTGGCCGACGCGCTCGGGCTCGGCTGAGGGCGCGCAGCATGGCGACCGAGATCAAGGTTCCGGCGTTGGGCGAAAGCGTGACGCAGGCGACCGTCGCCCGATGGCTGAAGCAAGCCGGCGAGCAGGTGGCCGCGGACGAGCCGCTGGTGGAGTTGGAGACCGACAAGGTCACGGTCGAGGTGAATGCGCCGGAAGCGGGGGTGCTTTCCTCGATTGACGCGGAGCAGGGGAGCGAAGTCGAGGTCGGCGCGCTGCTCGGGCGGCTGGATGGGGGCGCTGCGGTGGCGATGCCGGCTGCCGCCCCCAAACCGGCCGCGGCGGTGAAGCCGGTGCCGGCGCCGCCCGCACCCGAGTTGCGGGCCGCTGCCAATCCGCCGCCCGGGGTCAACCCGCCGCCGCGCGCACTTGGGCCGGTGGCCCGGCCGGCGACGCCGCCCTCGGACCGAACGCCTCCGGCGATGCCTTCAGCGGCCAAGATCATGGAGGAGCAGCATATCTCGCCCGGCGAGATCGACGGGTCCGGCAAGGATAGGCGGATTACCAAGGGTGATGTGCTCGCCTTCCTCAACCGCCCGGCACCGGCTGCGCCCGCGCCCGTTGCGAAGCCGCCGCGCGGGGCCGATCAGCGGGAGCAGCGGGTGCGGATGACGCGCCTGCGCCGCACGATCGCCGCGCGGCTGAAGGAGGCGCAGAACATCGCAGCCATGCTGACCACCTTCAACGAGGTGGACATGTCGGCGGTGATGGCGTTGCGCGCCGAGTACCGCGAGGCGTTCGAGAAGAAGCACGAGGGCGCGCGGCTTGGTTTCATGGGGTTCTTCGTCAAAGCCTGCGTTGCCGCGCTGAAGGAGTTCCCGTCGGTCAACGCCGAGATCGACGGCGATGATATTGTTTATAAGAATTTTGTGCACATGGGGATCGCCGTGGGCGGATCGGCCGGGCTCGTAGTACCGGTGATTCGTGATGCCGATCAGATGGGGTTTGCCGAGATCGAGCGGGTGGTGGCGGATTTCGGCCGCCGGGCGCGGGATGGTGCACTAAAGCTGGAGGAGCTGACCGGCGGGACGTTCACCATCACTAATGGCGGCATTTTCGGTTCGCTGATGTCCACGCCAATCCTGAATCCGCCGCAGTCGGGCATTCTGGGGATGCACAAGATTCAGGACCGGCCGGTCGCAGCGGGCGACAAGGTGGAGATCCGGCCGATGATGTATCTGGCGCTGTCTTATGATCACCGGATCGTCGATGGGCGGGAGGCGGTGTCGTTTCTGGTGCGGGTGAAGGAGGGGGTGGAGGATCCGCGGCGGTTGCTGCTAGGTATCTGAGTGGTGTGGGCGCAATTTGATCCGCCGAGAAGGAGTTTAAGATGATTCTGGATCATATCGGTTTTGCAGTCCGCGATTTCGCCAAAAGCAAGGCATTTTACACTACCGCGTTGGCGCCGCTCGGCATCAAGATTGTCAAGCAGGGCGACGGGTTCGCCGGTTTCAATCAGGACGACACGAAAGGCGGCTTCTGGATCTCCCAGGGCGAACCGCCGGCACCGATCCACATCGCGTTCGCGGCACGCGATCGCGCCCAGGTGCGCGCATTCCACGCCGCTGCGATCGCTGCGGGCGGGCGCGACAACGGTGCGTCCGGTCTGCGTCCGCAGTATCACGCCGATTACTACGGCGCCTTCGTGCTCGATCCCGACGGGCACAATATCGAAGCCGTCTGCCACAAGCCTGGGGCCTGAGTGAGCACCTCCTACGACGTCATCATCATCGGCGCCGGGCCGGGCGGCTATGTCTGTGCCCTGCGCGCGGCGCAGCTCGGGATGAAAGTGGCCTGCGTAGAGAAGCGCGCCACGCTGGGCGGCACCTGCCTCAATATCGGCTGTATCCCCTCCAAGGCGCTGCTGCAGTCATCAGAAAATCTTGCGGCCGCCGCGCATGATTTCGCTGCGCATGGCATCGAGATCGGTTCGATCAAGCTTGACCTCGGGCGCATGATGGCGCGCAAGGGCGAGGTGGTGACCACCAACGTCAAGGGCGTCGAGTTCCTGTTCCGCAAGAACAAGATCGACTGGCTGAAAGGCGAGGGACGCATCACCTCACCCGACACTGTGCAGGTGAACGGCACCGCATTTGAGGCGAAGCACATCGTCATCGCCACCGGTAGCACGAGTATGGACCTGCCCGGTATCGAGGTTGATGAGCAGCAGATCGTCACCTCGACCGGGGGCCTTGAACTGGATTCGGTGCCGAAGCGCCTTGTGGTGATCGGCGGCGGCTATATCGGACTGGAACTCGGCAGCGTGTGGCGCCGGCTCGGTGCCGAGGTCACGGTAATCGAGTTCCTCGAACGCATCGTGCCCGGTATGGACGGCGAAGTCGCGAAATCCTTCGAGCGTATCTTGACGCGGCAAGGGTTGAAGTTCCGCCTCAACACTAAAGTCACCGGCGCGCGCAAAGGCAATGACGGCATCACCTTGACGCTCGAGCCCGCCCGCGGCGGTGCTGCCGAGACCATAGCCGCCGATGTCGTGCTGGTCGCGGTTGGACGACGTGCCTTCACCGATGGGCTTGGGCTCGACGAGATCGGCGTGGCGCGCGACGAGCGCGGGCGGGTGAAGACCGATCCGCATTACGCGACTAGCGTCCGTGGGATTTATGCGATCGGCGATGTGATCGCCGGACCGATGCTGGCGCATAAGGCGCAAGATGAGGGTGTGGCGCTGGCCGAGCGTCTTGCCGGCCAGGCTGGCCATGTCAATTATCAGGTGATACCGGGCATTGTTTACACTTGGCCTGAAGTTGCGGCGGTGGGCCAGACGGAGGAAGAGCTGAAGGCTGCCGGTATCGCCTACAACGTGGGGAAATTCCCGTTCACTGCGAACGGGCGTGCGCGCGCGATGGGCGATACCGACGGATTCGTGAAAATTCTGGCGGACAAGACCACCGACCGGATCCTCGGCGCGCATATCATCGGGCCGGATGGCGGCACGTTGATCGCGGAAGTGGCGACGGCGATGGAGTTCGGTGCCTCGGCCGAGGATGTCGGACGTATCTGCCATGCGCATCCGACTTTGAGCGAGGCTGTGAAGGAAGCTGCCCTGGCCGCGGACGGCCGCGCCTTGCATATCTGAACGATGACCCCGCTCGCTTTAACCATGGGCGATCCCGCCGGGATCGGTGGAGAACTCACCTTGCGCGCGTGGCTGGCGCTGCGGGGAACAGAACTCTGCTTCGTCGCGCTCGATGATCCGAGGCGGCTGACTGCGTTGGCGCGCGAGCTTCGCCTGGATGTTCCCGTGGGTGAAGTCGATAGGCCGGAGAGCGCGGAGCTGATTTTCGCGGACGCCCTGCCGGTCTTGCCTGTGGTCTTGCCGGGCACGCCGCGACCCGGCCGGCCGGACATCGCGAACGCGCCGGCCGTGATTGCCTCCATCAAGCGTGCCACGAAATTGGCGCGCGATGGCGGGGTCAGCGGCGTGGTGACCAATCCGATCAACAAGGCGGCGCTGTATCACGCCGGCTTTGCCTATCCGGGCCACACCGAATTCCTCGCCGCGCTGACCGGCGCAACCGGCCGTCAGGTCATGATGCTGGCGAGCCCTCAGCTCCGCGTAGTGCCTGTCACGGTGCATGCCAGCCTGCGCAACTCACTTGCGATGTTGACCACACCCCTGATCCTGGCCGCGGCGCGCACCACCTCGGACGCGCTGCGCCGGCATTTCGGGATCCCGCATCCGCGCTTAGCCGTTGCCGGGCTCAATCCGCATGCCGGCGAGCAAGGTGCGTTGGGCGAGGAGGAGACCACGATCATTGGCCCGGCAATCGCTGCGCTGCGCGCGGACGGCGAGGATGTCTCCGGCCCCTGGCCGCCAGATACGATGTTCACCGCCGCGGCCCGAACACGCTATGACGTGGCGATCTGTATGTATCATGACCAGGGGCTGATCCCGCTCAAGACACTGGACATGAGCCACGGCGTGAACGTGACCCTGGGGCTTCCGATCGTCCGCACCTCACCTGATCATGGCACCGCCTTCGATATTGCAGGCAAAGGCGCCGCCGATCCTTCCAGCTTGATCGCCGCGATCGAACTTGCAGCGGAGTTGGCGGCGCACCGGTGAAGCGCGGGGAACGCACCTATCGGCTCGGGATCGATGCGGAAGCCGCCGCCGCGGCGGCTTTGGAGCGGGAGGGCTGGATCATTCACGCCAGGCGCCTTCGCACCGCGGCAGGCGAGATCGACCTAATTGCCGAAAAGGCAGGACTGCTCGCCGTTGTGGAGGTGAAGGCGCGCCCAACGCTCGCCTCAGCGGCCGAAGCCCTGTCCGGGCATCAGCGGATGCGGCTGCTCGGGGCGGCCGAGATCATCTTGGCTGAACATCCGGAATGGGGTCTGCAGGGCGTGCGGTTCGACGTGCTGGTGGTGGACGCGCAGGGGGCCGTGCGCCGCATCGCAGATGCGTTCCGTCTGGAACAAACACGGCCCTGACCCGGCTCGCTTAGCGATCCGACCTCTCCCGCGAGCGGGAGAGGTCGAAGATGACCGGCGGTGGTTCCGATCAGTCGAGCTAAGCCCGCGCCCCGGTCTGTGATTTGTGTCCGCCTGGATGGGAGATGCCTTCCAGGGCTTTTCCAACCGGGGCGCCGTCGTCGCGGTGCATCGCAAAATCCCCGAGCGAGACCACGCCCACCAGCCGCTTGTCATGGTTCAGAACCGCGAGCCGGCGTACCTGATGTTTGCCCATTTTCTGGCAAACCTTCTCTGCATCCTCGTCCTCGAAGCAGAACTCGATGCCTTTGCTCATCACGTCGCGGATCGGTGTATCCGGCCCGCGGCCGTCGGCAACCGCACGGATCGCGATGTCGCGATCCGTAATCGCGCCGATCAGGCGATCATTCTCGCCCACCGGCAGGAAACCCGTGTCCAGTTTGGCCATGAGCTTGGCGGCGTCGCGGATTGGGTGATCCGGGCTGGCGATGCGAACGTCACGGCTCATCACTTCACGAACATGCATGATGGTCCTCCCGTCTGAGGTTCACGCAGCCTCAACTGCGGAGCCAGGCGCGGGTTTCCCGGTTGATATGGCCAAACACCGCCATCCGCGATATATCTGAGTGGTTATATCGCGCTCCGAAAACATGGAGGGATCATGAAGCTCAGCGCCCGCAATCAGCTCAAGGGCACGGTGGTCGGCGTGCAGAAGGGCCAGACCACCGGCCACGTCCGTATCGACATCGGCAACGGCGTGGTGGTGACGTCATCGATCACCAACGAGGCAATCGATGAGCTGGGCATCAAAGTCGGTGACGCGGCTGTCGCGGTGATCAAGGCGTCGGACGTCATGGTGGCTAAATAGTTGCGCATGCCGCCCGTGGCATTCCGACGCCGGTGGATCGCCGGAGCACTATGGCCGATCGGTCCGAACGCCGCCGCGGCGGCCGATGGCATTCTTATTTGCGGCGGTGCGGGTGCGCCGCACCGTGTCGTTGCCGACGATCTCCGCGCTCTGCCGCTCGCGAAGTTTATGGTTTCTTTCGAAACGGGACAATGGACAGGAGCATGCTTCCTAATGCGGCGTGCTGGTTTGGACGCTGCTCGGCCGTCTCAGCGTCATGGATCCGGCGAAACCAAGGGCGCATGTCCGGCAGAGCGTGTCGGTAATCGACGTGCCCTCACCCGGTTCGCGGTGCGAACCGGCCTGTCCCGCAAAAGCGGGAGAGGTGAGATTGTGCGCGTTTGCTGCCTACACCTTGCGGCCGGGCATGCGGTGGCGGAAGGCGAGCGCCTCGGCGACATGCGGCCGGCCGACCACGGCGGCGCCGGCGAGATCGGCGATGGTGCGTGACACGCGGACCACTCTTGTATAGCCGCGCGGGGACAGGCGCAGCTTTTCCATCGCCTGCTCGGCCAGGGCTTGCGCCTCGGGCGCCAGCGCCACATCGCGTGCATCCACCTCGGCGTTGCAGCCTGGACCGTCGTTGCCGAAGCGCGCTGTCTGCGCCTTGCGCGCCTTGGCGACCCGCGCCGCGACGCTTGCCGTCCGCTCGCCGGGCGGGGCGCGAGCAAGCTCCGCGGCCGAGGCCGGCTGAACTTCGACAGTCAGGTCGATGCGGTCGAGCACCGGGCCGCTGATCCGGTTCTGGTAATCCTCCCCGCAGCGGGGGGCCCGGCCGCATTCCCGACCGCCGTCACCGAGATAGCCGCAGCGGCACGGGTTCATCGCCGCGATCAACTGGAAGCGGGCCGGATAGGTCACATGGGCGGAGGCCCGCGCCACCGTAGTCCGCCCGGATTCCATCGGTTGGCGCAACGCTTCGAGCGCCTGCTTGGGAAACTCCGGCAGTTCGTCCAGGAACAGCACGCCGCGATGCGCCAGCGAGACCTCGCCGGGCCGCGCGCGCTGGCCGCCGCCGGTCAACGCCGCCTGCGAGGCGGAATGATGCGGTTCACGGAACGGCGGCCGCATCACCAGCCGGCCGTCGTCCAACAGCCCGGCGACGCTGTGGATCATGCTGACCTCCAGCGCCTGCGCGGGCGTCAGGTCCGGCAGCAGCCCGGCGAGCCGGGCCGCCAGCATCGATTTGCCGGCACCCGGCGAGCCAATCAGCAGCAAGTTGTGACCGCCGGCGGCGGCGATCTCCAGAGCGCGCTTGGCGGTCTCCATGCCTTTCACATCGGCCAATTCGGGCCCGCGTGGCACCTCGGCCACGCCCGCCGGCTCCGGCGGTGTCAGCACCTGGGTGCCGCGAAAATGGTTGATCAGGGTCAGCAGGTCGGATGCTGCCAGTACCTCGATCCGGCCGGCCCAGGCGGCCTCCCCGCCTTGGGCGGCGGGGCAGATCAGGCCCAGATCGCGGGCCGAAGCACCGATTGCCGCCGGCAGTACGCCGGCCACGGGGTGAAGCGTGCCGTCGAGGTGCAACTCGCCCAGCGCCGCGTAACCGTCGATCTCCTCGCGCGGCAGCACGTCCATGGCGGCGAGCACGCCGAGCGCCAGCGGCAGGTCGAAATGGCTGCCTTCCTTGAGGATGTCGGCCGGGGCGAGGTTGATCAGCACGCGCTTGGGCGGGAGGGACAGCCCCATTGCGGCGAAGGCGGCGCGTACGCGTTCGCGCGCCTCGCCAACCGCCTTGTCCGGCAGGCCGACGATGAGGAAGGCCGGGACACCCCCGGAGATCTGCACCTGCACCTCGACCGGCACCGCCTCGATCCCCGCAAAGGCGAAGGTGCGTATGCGGGCAATCGATGCGGCGCGCGAGATGGCGTTCACGCCGCCACTGTCGGGGCGATTGATGAACGCGAAGGTAACGATCGGCCGCCATGCTACAGGGCGCTTGCCGTAGCTGCCGGTTTGCCGCGATGATGCCGGGGTGAGAACCGAATCGCTTTCGCGAGTCGCCCAAGGGCAGTCGGGGCGGTGAATATTCTCGCTCCGCCGAAGGCTCGCCTATCGATCGAGGTCGTTTACGATCTCGTCTGTCCCTGGTGCTTTCTGGGCACGCGGCGATTGCTGCGCACGTTGCGCCGCCGTCCCGACCTGTTGTTCGAACTGACCTGGCGGCCGTTCCTGCTCAATCCCGACATGCCGCGCGCCGGAATGTCGCGACCCGACTATGTGATCCGCAAATTCGGCGGGGAGGATAGGGCACGGCGCCTCTATGCCTCAATTAGCGAGATCGGACGGACCGAGGGTGTGCAGTACCGCTTCGACCGCGTACGCCGCACGCCATCCAGCATCGACGCGCACCGCCTGGTTCGCATGGCCGCGGCGTATGGACGGGCGGACGCGGTGGTGGATGCGCTGTTCTCGGCGCATTTCACTGATGGGCGGGATATCGGCGACCCGACTGTCCTGGCTGCTATCGGCGCCGCCTTCGGGCTTGATGCGGTGGCCGTGCGTCGTCATCTCGCGAGCGACGAGGGCGTTGACACGGTGCATGCCGAGAACCTCCGCGCCCATCGGCTGGGCATCAACGGCGTTCCGTGCTTCGTCGTCTCCGGCCGGCACGCCATTGCTGGCGCGCAGGAGCCGGAAGTGATCGAGCGGCTGCTCGACGTCGCCGCTGTGGAGGCTACGGAGCTTTAGCGGGAGCGCACTGACGGGCGTCTTTCTGCCGATCCGCTAGTCCGCACTTGCATCCGGTGGCGAAAGGAAGCGATATTGCGCAATGGCAATCGTAATGTACGATCTGGCCGGGGCGGATGCCGCGTTGCGCTTCAGCCCATATTGCTGGCGCATCCGCATGGCGCTCGCCCATAAGGACCTGACGGTCCGCACGATCCCGTGGCGGTTCACCGAGAAACAGGCCTTGCCGGCGTCGGCACAGGGCCGGGTGCCGGTGCTGAAGGACGGCAACAAGGTCGTGGCGGACAGTTGGGCAATCGCCGGCTATCTGGAGGAGCGCTACGACGATCGCCCCAGCCTGTTCGGTGGCGAGATGGCGCAGGCGCATGCCCGTTTCATCAATTCCTGGACTGATCTCATTTTGAATCCCGCGGTTGCCCGCCTGATCGTGCGCGACGTGTTGGACGTGCTCGATCCGAAGGACAAAGCATATTTCCGGAAAGCGCGCGAGGAACGCTTCGGCATGAAGCTGGAGCAGGTGCAGGCGGGCAGGGAGCAACGCATAGAGGAATTCCACACTTTGTTGGCGCCGCTGCGGCAGGTGCTCGCAGCCGAGGAGTGGCTGGGCGGCGAGGACGGCCCGAGCTACGCCGACTACATCGTGTTCGGCACGTTCATGTGGGCTCGCTGCTCCAGCCGCTTCGAGCTTCTGGCCGGGGATGATCCGCTGATCCCATGGCGGGAACGGATGCTCGACCTGTTCGACGGGATGGCGCGGGGCGCGAAGACGGTGTGATGTGGGTCGCGCATATCTGCGAGACATAGGACTGGCTTCAGCAAAGCGGCTGTCGAGTGCCGCAAGCCCTAATCGAACATGGCCGGAGGCGCATGCTACCTTGCTGTTGATTTCAGGGCGCCAACTGCCGTTATCTGGGTGATTCAACCCGTGGCATCGTCGGCAATTCGCCGAAGTGCGGGCCGTCGGCGGATCGTCAGTTGGCGCTCCCGGCTGACGAGCAGGCCGGCCTTTTCCCAGGCAGTCAGGATTTGGCTCGCCGTATGTAAAGTGGTGCCGGCAAGGTCAGCGACGTCCTTCCGTCGCAGCGGAAAAGTGATTGCCGTCCCGGCTGCCGTGCTTTGTCCGGATTGTCGAGCGAGTCGCAGCAGGGCGTGTGCTATGCGCCGCTCCGCCCGCTGCGTGGCCAACTCGCGTACCCGATTCTGCACCTCCTGCAGACGCTTGCCGATGATGCGAATGGCATTGATCGCGATCCGGGGATGACGTGTCATCAGGTCTAGGAGTTCGGGCTCGCTCCAACTTGCTTCGCGAGTTTCCCCAAGAGCTGTCGCGTCGGCTGGGTAACGGCCATCCGTAAAAAGCGCAACCGTGCCGAACATCTCGCCGGGACCGACGAAGCGGATGACCACCTGAGCGCCGTCGCTGCCGGCCTGGGAAATTCGTACGCCTCCCTCGACGACCGCATGGGCACGTACGCTCTCATCGCCCTGGTTGAAGAGTCGGGTCCCCGACGGCACCCGTCGTTGCCGCGCGGCAGCGGCGGCAAGTTCCAGCACGGAAGATGGGACTCCGAAGAACAGGTCCATCGGTGCCAGGGCCTGCGGCGATAGCTGTGAGTCGGCTGTCATCGGACGAGCTTAGAACCGGGACCAGTTACGGCACGACGGCAGTTTGCGCCAGCGCAAACTTTTCTGCCCTCGCCTGCAATAGGGTCATTCGACCGCCGCATCCGGGCACGGCGCTTCGCAAACTCCGGGCGGCGCCGAAGAACGCAAGAGGGGGATGAGTCATGACGCTCGACGCCGAACGCATCGACCGGCCGGTCGAGGATCCTGTCAGCGACGTGCTCAAATGGGTTCTTCTGTTCATTGCGATTATCACATTCGGACTCCTCGCCTGGGCGACCGTCGTGACCTATCGGTACGGCCCCACCGCAGCCGGACCGCTTCGTCACGACAAACGGCGAGGTCGTGATGACCTCCGCCGACGTCATCGCGGGCAAGGCTGGATTCCAGAAAGCCGACCTGATGGACTACGGCAGTCTCTACGGCATGGGGTCCTATTACGGGGAGGATTACACCGCTTCGACGCTGGTGCGTCTCGGCAGCGCAGCCAGGGAGAATATCGCCCGAACGGACGACAAGGGCTTCGCGAGCCTGCCCATTGATCAGCAAGCTGCGGCGACGGCGGCAATGCAACATGCATTGCAGCGAATCAATCTGACCCGACGCGACGTCGTGCTGCCCGATTCGGTCGCCTCGGCGGTTATGGCGGTGCGCGATCAGATCGCGAAAGCGCTGAACGTGGCCGACCCGCCGAGCGGCTGGACACCGGCTTATAGTCTGGACCCGCAACTCGCGCGCCAAACCGCGGATTTTCTGGTGTTCTCGGCGCTGACGACGGTGGCGCGCCGTCCGGGTCAGACCTGGTCCTGGACGGAAAACTGGCCGTATGAGCCGCTCGTCGGCAACAGCCCGACCACCAACACCTTCCGTTGGACCTGGATCAGCTTCTGCTTCACCTTCTTCGCCTTTGGCGTGGTGTTGTTCATCTACGAGTTCTTCCTGAACAACCCGGACGACGCGCCGATGGATCCACTGCTGTCCACGTTCCGGCCGCTGACGGCCAGTCAGCGCCGGGTCTGGAAGTATTTCCTCGTGGTTGCCGCGTTGCTGTTGGTACAGATCGCCGCCGGCACGATCATGGCGCATTCCTACTACGACCGCACGACTTTCTACGGCATCGCCATCAACGACATCTTCCCGTTCAACTTCCTGCGCGATGTTCATATCCAGGCGCCGATCGTATGGATCGGTCTGTCCTGGATCGGCGCGGCGCTGTTCCTGGCCCCGGCGATCGCCGGCGGCGCGGAGGCCAGGGGCCAGCATCTGCTGGTGGACCTGTTGTTCTGGGTCACGCTGCTGATCGTCGCCGGCGCGCTGATCGGCGATTATCTCGGCATCATGGGCGCGATCGGCCGAGCCTGGTTCTGGTTCGGCAATCAGGGACTGTCTTATATCCAACTCGGACGGTTCTGGCAGATCGGCTTCTTTGTCGGCCTGGCGCTGTGGAGCCTGCTGGTGATGCGCGCGCTGTGGCCCGACCAGACGCTCTGGTGGAAAGCGGCTGGCCAGTTCTGGCGCGGCCGTATCCGGCTCGAACACCTGATCTGGGCATCCACGATCAACATCGCCGTCCTTTATGTGTTCGGGATGATCCCACTCACCGGGATCGAGAAATCATTCACGCTGACCGATTTCTGGCGCTGGTGGGTGGTCCATCTCTGGGTCGAGCAGTCGTTCGAGTTCTTCGCCGCCGCCATGAGCGCCTATCTGCTGATGGCGGTCGGGCTGGTGTCGCGGAAGCTCGCCGAGCGGGCGACCTATTTCGAGATCATCCTGATATTCCTGGGCGGCGTCATCGGCACCGGCCACCATCTTTACTGGGCCGGGGGACCCAGCATGTGGGTGCCGATGGGCAGCATGTTCTCCTTCATCGAGGTGCTGCCGCTGGTGCTGCTGATCATCGAGGCGATCAACCAGTACCGCCTGATCAGGGCGCACCACGAATTCAAATACCGGCTCGCTTATACCTATATCATCGGCGCCGCGTTCTGGAACTTTGTCGGCGCCGGCGTTTTCGGCGGCGGCACATTGAATGCGCCACTGGTGAACTACTACGAGCATGGCACGTTTCTCACTCTGAACCATGCCCATACGGCGCTGTTCGGCGCCTTCGGCGAACTGGCGATCGGGTTGATCTATTTCTGCCTCCGCTATGCTCACGCGGAACGCCCGGCGTTCCGGGAGGGGCTCGGGCTCTGGGCGTTCTGGCTCTACAACGGCGGCCTGGTGCTCTGGATACTGCTCAACTTCTTCCCGATCGGTTGGCCGCAACTCGATGCCGTGTTCGAACATGGGCTCGCCTATGCCCGGAGCAGCGCGTTCTACAATACCACTCTGCTGTGGCAGTGGATGCGCCTTCCAGGCGACGTGGTCTTCGCCATTGGCGCCCTGCTGATGGCATTCGATTTCATCGTCAAGCTGCGTCCACTCTATCCGCAGACGGTGGACCGCCTTATCTTTCGGACGCCGCTGGATGGCCAGCCCGAGCCGGCGGAATGATCGCCCGCGGACAACTCACATCGCTGTATAGCGGATCGTCCGAAACATGCCTGCTTCGAGATGATACAGAAGATGGCAGTGGAACGCCCATAGGCCCGGATTGTCGGCATCGAACGCCACGACCACGCGTTTGCCCGGGGGTACCAGCACCGTGTCCCGCACTGCTCCGGGGAACCGTTCGCCGTTAATCTCGACAACCTGGAATTCGTGGCCGTGCAGATGCATCGGATGGGGCATGGGCGTGCGGTTGGTCATGACCAGTTCTACGCGTTCGCCTTTGGATACCTCGAACGGCGGCACGTCCTTGTTCCAGACAACGTTGTTGATAGACCAGATGTAGCCGGCCATCTCGCCGGTCAGGTCCGCCGTGAGCACGCGGCCAGGTCTGCGGGGCTTCAGCGGCGCGAGTGCCCGTAGCCGACGCTCCAGGTCGAGCGTAAGCGCCGCCGAGGCAGAGGGTGCTGTGTCCTCGACGCGGGCAACGGATGCGCCGCCGGCCCGCAGAATGATCCCGGTCTGCGCGCGCTCACCTTCAAGCACGGCCAGAATCGGATAGGCCTCCGAGGCGCGCGGGATCGTCAGGCGGATATCCAGGCGCTGGGCGACAGCGAGGGGAAAGCGCCGCCCGGCTGTCGGGACGACCTGGAATCCGTCGACCGCTATCAACCGCCCGTCGAGCTGACCGAGATCGACATGGAAATTGCTCATCGCGGCGCTGTTGATGACCCGCAGCAACGCCGTGCCGCCCGGCTCGACTTCGACCACCTCCGGGTCGGACAGTGTGCGGTCGTTGGCGACGAATGCGTCATACGTGACATCGTTCAAATCGGGTGCCGAGGCGTTCGCCGTCCCCATGCCGGCCATCGACGCGGCCGGCATGGAACCGCTCCTTTTCTTCAGGTTGGCGAAGATCTCCTCGGGCGGCGTGAAGCTGAAATCGGCGAGCATCAGTACGATCTGGTGCTCGCCCGGTCGGTCGCGCTGATCGTGAATGATCAACGGCGCTGCCATCAGCCGTTGTTCCTGGAGGCCGTAGTGCGAATGCATCCAGAACGTGCCGCCGAAACGCAACGGAAAGTCGTAATCGGCGGCGGCGCCGGGTCGGATGGGCGGCCCGGAAATGCCCAGCACGCCATCCTGTTGCCAGGGCGGGGTAAGGCCATGCCAATGGACTAGGCTCGGCTGCGCGATGGCGTTTTCTACCCGCACGCGGAACTGTCTGCCAACCTGCGTGGTGATACCGGCGGTACCGTCCGGCTGGAGAACGCCGTAGACTGTGGCGGGCTTGCCATTTACCTCGATACGGCGGTCTTGCAGCCGCAACACCGTACTTGTCTGTGCCCGGGCCGGTTGTCCGCGCGGGATTGCGATAAGGCCGGCCGATGCCGAGAGAGAGGAGGCGATGAAAGCGCGGCGTGATGGCATCGCGAACTCCCCGACTGGTGCGGCACGATGCAATTGACTCCGGCCGAAGGCTGCGAGGCAAGTATCTTCGCTTGCGGCTTTCAGGCCGGCAAGGAGGCTGCCCGGCGTTGCAGGAAGCGTCGGATCGCGGGGTCGGGCTCGAGGCCGATGGCAACCTCGTAGGCGTGGAGTGCCTCGTTCTGCGCCCCGGTCTTCGCCAGCAGTTCCGCGCATGCGGCCCAGTAGGGCTGATAGTCGGCGAGTCGTAACCCCGCTGTTGTCTCCGGCATCGCTAGGAGGGCAGCCTGAGCGCCCCGCAACTCCGCGATCGCCAGCGCCCGGTTTATGGCGATGACCGGTGAGCCGGTCAGCGCCAACAATGCGTCGTAGAGCCGCACCACCGCTTCCCAATCGGCACTTCCGGTCCGCAGCCGATGGATGTGCGCCGATTGCACCGCGCTCTCGAGTTGGTAGCGGCCCATCTTGCCAAGGGCGTTCGCACGGCCGAGCAGCGCCTCGGCCTCGTTGATCATCGGCCAGTTCCACAGCGCCGGATCCTGCTCCGCTAGCGGGATGTATTCGCCTGCCTTATCGCGCCGGGCGTGATGCCGGGCCTCGACGTACAGCATGAGGGCAAGCAGGCCCAACGCCTCCGGCTCTTGTGGCAGTAGCTCGGCGACAAGCCGGGCCAGAAAAATCGCTTCTTCCGCGAGGTCGCGGCGGGCAACATCGGAGCAGGTCCACCCTTCGGTGAAGGCGGCGTAGGTTGCATCCAGGACCGCTTCGCATCGACCGGCGAGCTCGCCGCGGTCGGGGATGCGCAGCACGATGCCTGCCTCGCGGATCTTTTCCTTGGCACGCACCAATCGTTTGCCCATTGCCGCCGGCGAGGCGAGAAAGGCCGAGGCAATGGTTTTCGCCTCCAGCCCGAGCACGACCTGCAGCATCAGCGGGGCGCGGATGCCTGTCTCGATCGCCGGATGCGTGCAGGCGAACATCAGGGCAAGCCGGTGGTCCGGAATTTCCGCATCCGCATCCGCGGTGTTCAACTCGTCCGCCATGAGCTGCAGGTGCGCAATGGCGGCGTCCCCGCGGCGGCGTCGCCGCGCGATATCGATCATTTTGCGGCGGGCAACCGTCAGCAACCAGGCTTCCGGTTTCGCCGGACAACCAGCCCTGGGCCAGTCCACCAGCGCGGCGGCGAAAGCCTCCGACACCGCGTCTTCCGCGCCGGCAATATCGCCTGTTCGGAAGGCCAGAAAGGCGACGAGCTTGGCGTAGCCGCGACGCGCAACTTCGTCCACCGCGTTGTGCGCCTGCCCGTCGTCGTTCCGGACGTCCGACACGCTTTACGGCTGCATGGTCCAGACCGGACGCACCTCGACGACGCCATGACCGGCGGCCGGGCATCGCGCCGCCCAGGCAATCGCGGCATCGAGGTCGGCCACGTCGATCAGGTAGTAGCCGCCGATCTGTTCTTTCGATTCGGCATACGGGCCGTCCAGCACCTGCGTCTTGCCATCGGTGAGGCGCACCGTTGTCGCAGACGAGCTCGGCCGCAGGCGATTGCCGTCCTTGATGGCACCCGCCTTGGCCAATGCCTCGGTGTAGGCTCGATAGGCGGGCAGGCCCTGTTGCTGCTGCGCCTCGGTCATCCCGGACCAGTTGGCTTCGTTCACATAGAGCAGGAGAAGGTATTGCATTGGAGAGGTTCCTCATGGGTTGACGGCGGGCGTGATGCTCCGTCGGCACCATGACGCGCGGGCCCGCGGCTATTGGACAGGGCGGGGTCGATTTTCACTCGCCGATCAGGTGGAGCACTAATTCCCGGTGGTGCGGGCGCGCCCGATGTTCGAACAGGTAGATCGCCTGCCACGTGCCCAGCGCTAGCCGCCCTGACTCGACCGGGACTGAAAGCTGCGTCTGCGTGAGCGCGGCGCGGATATGCGCGGGCATATCGTCCAGGCCTTCGTCCTGGTGGCGATAGGGGCCGCCTTCCGGCACAAACCGGCGAAAGAAGGCTTCGAGGTCGGCGCGCACGTCGGGATCGGCGTTTTCCTGTACCAGCAAGGATGCTGAGGTGTGCCGGCACCAGATGGTCAGCAGCCCGTTGGCTACGGCCTGGGTGGCGATCCAGTCCGTAAGGTCGCGTGTGACGTCGGTAAAGCCCTTGCCGGCCGTGGCAATCGTCAGATGATGCAGTGCCTGTTTCATGCAATAGAGTTGTCGTCCGCCGATCCTCGCGCAACCCTGGCCCGCTGATGCCGCACCCGCAGTTTCATCGCTTGGTGGTTACCGATATTCGCCGGGAAACCGCGGATTGCGTGTCGGTCACCTTCGCGGTTCCCCCGGATCTGCGTGACGCGTACGCTTACACACCCGGACAGGACCTGACCCTGCGCGCAACGATCGACGGCGAGGAGGTGCGACGGTCCTACTCGATCTGTTCCGGCCTCGATGACGAAGAATTGCGGGTTGCGATTAAGCGTCTGGACGGCGGGGCGTTCTCCGGCTGGGTAGAGGACGCCTTGCGTACCGGCGACGACCTGGACGTGATGACGCCGGACGGGCGGTTCGGTATCGGGATCGAGCCGGAATTGGAGCGCACGCTGGTGGCACTCGCCGCCGGGTCCGGCATCACGCCGATCATGGCGATTCTCAAGACCGTGCTGCATCGCGAACGCGGGCATTTCGTGTTGTTCTACGGCAACCGAACGTCGAGCGGGATCATCTTTCGCGAGCAGCTCGAGATGCTGAAGGACCGCTTCATGACACGCCTGTCCATATTCCATGTGCTGTCGCGCGAACGGCAGGACCTGCCGGTTCTGAATGGGCGCCTGGAGGCGGAGAAGGTGAGGGGATTGATGCGACTGATACCCGAGCCGGCGGAACTGGCCCACGCCTTCATCTGCGGACCGCAGCCGATGATCGAGGGCCTGGGGACCGTGCTGCTCGATCTCGGCTTCGATCGCACGCGGGTTCATGTGGAACGGTTCACCCCAGGCGTGGGCGGCCGGCCGAAGCCGCCGATCGTCACGCCCGCAACGGCCGCGATTGCAAGGGCAACGGTCATCTTTGAGGGAATCCAGGCCGAGTTTCCTGTCGCCGCCGATGAGTTGATCATCGACGCGGGGCTGCGGGCCGGGCTCAACCTGCCCTTCTCGTGCCACGGCGGCATGTGCTGCACATGCCGCGCCAGGTTGCTCGAAGGGCAGGTGGAGATGGCGGTCAACTACTCGCTGGAATTATGGGAAATCAATGCTGGATACGTGCTGACTTGCCAGTCCCGGCCAGTCACCGCCCGAGTGGTGATCGACTACGATGCCGCCTGATGCCTGCGCTGCGCCGTAATCCGAACCAAGGCCGACGCCAACTCCCGCTCAGTAGGTGTATCCGGGCGGCGGCGGAGGTGGTGGTGCGTAATAGGCTGGCGGGGGTGGAGTTGGCGTGGTGGCAGCGCCGCCAACCGCGCCGACAGCGCCGCCGATCAGAGCGCCGGCCGCCGCACCTCGGCCACCGCCTGCGATGCCGCCGATCGCCGCACCGGTACCGGCGCCGAGAAGGCCGCCCCCCAGCGCTCGCTGGCCTGGATCGTACGGGTCGGTGCAGCCGGAAAGCGCGAGCGCGAGGGCCAGCCCGGCTGCCGCCGGTGCGATCAGACGCGGTATTGTCATGACATCTCCATCGGCGTTCGGGGGGTTAGTAGCCCGGGGCGTAATACCCAGGTGGCGGGGCGTAATAGACCGGCGGGGGTACATAATAGACGGGAGGCGGCACGTAACGCGGGCCGACGAAAACCCGCGGACCCCACCACCGGCCGTGCCACCAGCCGTGCCGATGCCACGGATGATGCCAGCCGTACGAGCCATGCCAAGCGGCCTGCGCCGGCGCGGCGAGCGACAGGCTTCCGATGGCGAGCAGCAAGGCGACGGCCGTCCATCGAAGTGGGCGCATGATCACGATTCCTCCAGTGCGGCACTCACTGAAGCGGGGGATGATGGCGCCAAATTGGCGGGCGCGAGACCATACCGGGGCGGGTTGCTGCACGCGCCGTTCCGAGCGCACTTGGATTCAACCGCAACTAATCGATAGGCGGCCGAAGAGGCTTCGGCCGCCCACTCAGGCTCGTACTGAAAGGATCGCTATGCGGCGAGGCGGAGGCCGCCCCGGACCGCGGACTGGACCAGCGACACGACGTTAGTCTTCGGATCGGCGGCAACCCGCACGCCGACCAGTTGACCGCGGATCGTCGTCACGTCGGACTGGATGGTCCGCACATCACCCTGCGCGGCCACGGTAAACAGCCGGCGCAACGCGGGAACCGTGGTCTCGCCGCGTTCCAGATGGCTGGCCAGCCCACCCAGGTCGCTGCCCAACAAGGTCCAGGCGTTCGCCATCCCCTGCGTCGCTTCCACAGCCGCGGCCGCTTGATCGGACAGGGTGCGAAAGCCAGAGACCATGCCAGAGGCAAACGCCGCCTCCGCCGAGAGCTGGGCCTGCTGGCGGAGCAGGTCGTTCTTCATCTCCAACATCTTGGCCAGCGCAATCGAGGAACCGACCTCGCCGCCGACACCGGCCGCGAGCACCCCGACGCCGCCGAGCACGAGCGCGGTGCTGGCGCCGCCGGTAACGAGCTCGGTGGCGGCGCCGATCACGATCATGACCACGCCCCCGGCGACCGCGAGCGCGCTCAAAGCCACGCCCGTCGCCGCGCCGGCGATCTTGCTGTCGATGCTGCCGAGCTGCTCGTTGATCGACGAGAGCACGCCGTTGTCGCCGTTCAGTACCACATCGAGCTGCTTGGCGAAGGTGTTGAAGTCCATCGCATTGGCACTGATCCGGTCTCGGACACCCTGAAGATCGGTGACCACGCCGTTGGCTTGCGAGCGGAAGTCGGTCGCCTGGTCCTGCACCGCCTTCAACAGGGCAATCGCGGAGCGGGCGTCGGTGTCCGGTTGCAGCGCCTCTGACAGCGCGTTCTGCACCTGGAAATAAGCGTCAATATTAGTGATCGTCTCAATCGCGCCGGGCAGCACCCGGTTAAGATAGTGCTCGCAGGTGTTCTTCGCGCGGCCGATACCGCCGTTCATGCCGTCCTGAAACGATTTCAGGTTGGTGAAGCCGGTGAAGTCCAGCATCGGCTGGTGCATTACGCTGAGCGCGTAGCCCTGCACGATCAGGGCCTGGCCCGCATGTTGGCTGGACGCTTTGCCGAGCGCCTGGGTTCCGTTGGTCTCGGCAGGTCTGGTCTGGTTGGTATCCATAAGAGTCTCTCCTTGGTGTGGTGGGTTGAGTATGGTTAGGCGGCGAGCTGACCGACGCTCGGGACCAAGCCGGCGTGGCCGGTGATGGCACCGCGAATGCGCTGCATCCGCTCCGAGAGGCGGGACCAACTCGTGTTCATCGCGGCGCTGGACAGTGTCGCGACCACCTGCGTTACCGCGGACGGGTCGGTGGTTTCCCGCATCGCAGCGAGTTCGGATTGCAGGCCGCCGCGGATCTGCTGCCAGGTCTGCTCGACTTTGGCCGTGGCCGCTGCACCCGCACGCAGCATCTTCGCGTAATCATTGATCTGGTCGTGCACGACGGTGCAGATGGCGAGCAGCGCGCTTTGCCGGCCGAGATGCTGATACAACGCGGCGAGTGTCGCGTTGTCGGTGCGGAACTGCGTGACGGAACTCTCTACGCCCTCGGCCCCGCTGGTCACCGCGCCGACGCCTTCCACCGGAAACGCCTTGTCTGCCGCTTCTTCGGTCTGCTCGGCCGTCATTGGCGCGGGCTTCTTGCCGTCGGCAGCGGCCTTGTCTGCCTTGTCCGCCGGCTTGGCGGGAGCGGAATTGTCCGGCAAGTCAACACCCTCGCTGTCGCCACTATCGGATGCCGCCGGTTTCTTGCCGTCCGACTTCGCCGCCATGTCGAAGGTCGTCAGCACGCCGGTGACGATCTTTTTGATGCCGGCGCCGATGTTCTGGGCATCCGATACGATCGCCTGCAGGTCTGCCTCGATCGCCTCGCGCGCGGTCGTGATCTTGCCGCGTGTCTTGGCGATCGCACCGTCCGGACCTTCCAGCTTCCGGATACGCGCCTCCAGCATCGTGGCGAATTCCTGCCGGGAGGTCTCGAAGCCCGCGGCCTCGCGGTTGAACGCCTCGGCAAGCTCGGCGGCGTCCTGCACATACCCGACGAAAGTTTCGTCCACCGCGGCAACGAGCTGCTCGGCCCCGGCACGACGATCTTGCTCGGATCCCTGCGCCTGCGCCAGCGACGATGCGAGCGCCGCCATCAGCGCAGCCGCGCCATCGGCGTTGGTGGCGCTTTTGACCACATCCGGCATCATGCCGTTCAGGAAGTAATCGGCGCCCCGGCGCATCCGGTCCTGATGCGTCCGTAGCGTGTTGGCGAGCGTCGGATTGCGGGTGAACGGTGCGGCATCGGTTTGCCGCATCAGCACCAAGGCCTGTGCCTGCGCAACGAGGCTTGCGGCCACGAGTTCCTCGACGTCGATCGCCAGCGACTTCGCCGAAAGCGGGTTGGACCCGGGGTCCACAGCGCTTTCTATTGATACGATAGCCATGTCCTGTCTCCGGTTGTTTGTATGTCGGCCGTATGCGCCGACGGCGAAGCTATGAAGCGCGAGCGATTTCCGGGTTGTGACGCCGGTCACTCAGTGCCGGTGAATTCCGGACAGGCGCCGAATGTGGGTGACGAACCGGTCCTGTGACCGACGGCACACTGATGGGCGCAGGACGGCATTAGGTTTTTGCCACGACGGGGCGACGGGTCCCGTACCTCGGATCAGGAGCATGACAAATGTCAACTGAAATGGCTCAGGCAGTTCTACAGGCGCAACCGCTGGCGATGCGGCTGGTTAATCCGAATCTTGCATCGATGCTGGGCGTGCAGGTCCAGTTCGCTTCGCCCGGAGCTTCGTCGATGCTGAGCCAGGTCATCGAGGCGAGCGGCCGGGCGGCGGACAGCGTCATGCGTATGGCGACGCTGCCCGGCATCAGCGACGCCGTCCGAGCCCACGCGGCGCAGTTCATCAACTCCACCGTTCCGGCCGCCCGATCCATGCAGGTCGCGGTGCGGGCGTTCGCGTCGGCCTCAGCGGGCACGGTAAACAGGCTGATGGGCGAGATCGGCAACGACACCATGCCTGCTTCGTTGGTTTCCGACCTGCGGGATATGGCGCAAGCCGCCCAGGCAGCGTCGTTGCGCCTGAACGAAGTATCAGGGCAGATGGACCAGGCGCGGAGCATGATGGCGCAGGACGACGCGGTGCTGGCCAACAAACAGGTGGAGTGCCGCGCCAACCTCGCGGCGTTGAATTCCCAGTTGCAGCATTACCGCGACGAGGCCGAAGCGCTGCGCAAACGCGATCTCGCCACCACCATCGTCGGCGCGATCTTCCCGTTGGTGAAGATTGCCGATGAAATCGCCAGCCTCATCCAGTACCAGAAGAGCACCGAGGCGGCGCTGCAGGAAGCGCAGCAGAGCGTGGCCATGGCGGAACAGCAGGCTCACTCGATGGATGGAGCGGTCGCGCAGCTCGGCAATCTGATGAGCGTGCTGCAGACGCTGGTAGGCGGCATCCAGAACGTAGCGAACGCGCTCAGCGTGGTGAACGGCCGCCTGACAAGCGAGGACCATTTCGCCGCGATCACAACGCCACCCACCGCGGTGCTGATGCTCACCGCCCTGAAGTCGAGCCTCGATGTGCTGAGCAGCGAGTTGGCATGAGCGCCGCGCAAGGAAGGAGTAAGGTATCATGCAGATGGTCGGAAAGGCAGAGCCGCTGACCGCCCAGGGTCTGGCGCAGGCGGCGGAGATCGTCGGCGCCGGCTTGACCGAGCTGTGGTCGGTCGTTACTGGCGAAACCTCAGGGCGCGGGTTCCTCGCGGACCGGCGTCCGGTGATCCTGTTCGAGCGGCATGAGTTCCGCCGCCGTACCGCCGGGCGGTTCGACGCCGCGCACCCGCAGATCAGCGGGCCGCCCGGCGGGTACGGTCCCGCCGGCGCGCACCAGCATGCGAGGCTGGCGGAAGCGATCGCCTGCGACCGCCGCGCCGCGCTGGAAAGCACGTCTTGGGGGCTGGGCCAGATCATGGGTTACAACGCCGGGGCGGCGGGTTTCGCCGACGCCGAGGCGATGTGCGCGGCGATGCTGGACGGCGAGGACGCGCAGATCGCCGGGATGGCGCGATTCATCCGCACAGGCGGCCTGCACGGTTTCCTCTATCAACGCGATTGGGCCGGCTTTGCCCGGCGCTACAATGGGCCCGGTTACGCCGCCAACGCGTATGACGTGAAGCTGGCGCAGGCGCACGCGCGATTCTCGCTTGCCGGGCTGCCGGACCTGCGACTGCGCGCGGTGCAGTTGCTGTTGACCTACCGGGGGCTCGATCCTGGTCCCATCGACGGCCTGTGGGGCCGGCGCACCGAAACGGCGGTTCGCATGGTCCGCGCACGCCACGGACTGGGAGACAACGCGACAATCGACGATGCGCTGTTTGCCGTCCTGCGCATTTCTTTAACGTCATCGCCTGAGGTAGTGTCATGAGTAACGTAGAGATCTCGCAACCGGATGCCGTAGTCGCGTTACCGCGGCGCGCCATCCCGCCGCCGCAAGCTGATGCGGTGATTACATCCCGCCGGCGTATCCGCGAGCGGCTCCTGCGCGAATGCGAGGCGATGATTCAGCACACGCTCGGCACCGGCGCGGAAATCCCGACCGAGCTGTTCAGCCGTTACGACGCGTATCTCGACGGTGAAACCAATTCCGCGCCTGAGAGCCTCGCGGAGCTGGCGGCAGTGCATGTCGAGCTCTCGAAGCTGATCGCGCCGGCTACCCCGGCCGCTGTCCTGCTCATCCAGGAGGAAGGCGAGCAGCATCCGTTCTGGAGCTCGCTCGGCCCGGTGCCGATCGTGCGGCATTTCCTGTTGCTCGGCGGCTTGTCGCTGCTGGCCCTGCTCGCGGTTAGCCTGTCCAGCGCGGTGAACACCGAGAACCTGCACAAAAGTCTGCTGGAGATTTCTGGTTACAACCTGTTGGTGACGGAGCTGTTCCTGTTGGCGGCGGCATCGCTCGGAAGTTGCTTCGCCAACCTACAGACGCTGCGCGCCTTCATCATGGCCGGCACGTACGATCCGAAGCACCAGAGCAGCTATTGGAGCCGATGGGTGATGGGCGTGATTGCTGGTATATTGCTATCGCAGGTCATCTACAACGTCCTGGTGACCGCGGGGGGCGACGGCCAGGCGAGCTGGATGTCGTCCGCCCTGAGCGAGCCCACTCTTGCACTGCTCGGCGGCTACTCGGCCGACCTGGTGCAGTCCACGCTCAACCGCATCATCGCCGCGATCGACATGCTGCTGGGCGGCGAACCGCGCAGTCCGACCGCGTAGGGCAGGGAAGGGAAGCGTGCCATGTTGGTCTCCTGGATCTACGACAACCCAGTGTGGTTGACGAGCAGCGTCATCCTGCTGCTTGCCGTGGGCGTCTCGTGCGTTGGCCTGCTGGTGGTTCGTTTGCTGGTTGATGAGGAGGTCCGTTGCCGGCATAACGACATGACCGGCTTCACGATCACCAATATCAGCGTCGTCTTCGCCGTTCTGCTGGCCTTCGTCGCGGTGGCGACCTGGGATTCCTTCGAGAAGGCGAACACGGTTGTCTCCAACGAAGCGAATCTGATCGGTCGCATCGCGCGTGATGCCGTCGGTCTGGGCGACGGTCCGGGTACGCTGCTGCGCCGGGACCTCGGCGCCTATACCAGCGCCGTAATCAGCGAGGAGTGGCCGGCGCAGCAAGACGGGCACATCTCGGAAGCCGGTGCATCGTCGCTCGACAGGTTGCAGGCCGACGTCGTGTCCTATGCGCCGCAGTCGCGCCACGACCAGGTAGTGATGCAGGAAATCTTCCGCTGCGTGAACGACCTGTATGCGGCCAGGCGCGACCGGCTCGACGCCGCGACGGGCCATGTGCCGGCCGTGGTGTGGTGGGTGATCATCCTGGGCGGCGCTGTCACGATCGGGTACTCGTTCCTGTTCGGCGTGCGCAGCCTAGGCATGCACCTCGCCATGACCACGGCATTCACCGCCGCGCTCGCGTTGGTCGTGATCCTGATTGTGCAGCTCGATTATCCGTTCCGCGGCCCGGTAAGCGCGTCCGCCGAGCCATACCGGACGGTGCTGAACGAACTGAAGCAGGACGAGGCCAGCCTGGGCGCACACAACCACGTTGGGTCCGCGACTGCCGGTGCGACCGATACCGCTGCCGTTTCCACACGCAAGGCATCGCCGCTATGAAACACGCCACCCGCGTTGCACCGTTGTCGTCCTGGTCGTGGGGGCCTGCGCGGCGTCTAGATACGACGATCCGGCCGATAATTACGCAGCTCGAGCGCGATCCGTGTCGAGGTCGGATCTCGCCTATGCCGGCATCTTGATCGTGGTCGCTGAGCAGGCGGCCGAGGTGGCGTGGAACGTTGTTGCACAGGTGCTGAAAGCGGCTTCAATTCCGTTCGTCTGACCTCTCTTGTTGCGGTGCGCGGAGCGTCAATTCACTGAGCATAATTCACGCGAAGCACGACGAGCCATTGGAAAAGCGCAGTGCTCAGCCTGCCTTGGGGCGTTGCCGCGACATGCGTGAGCACCACGGCGTTATCCACATTGCCGCCGATCATGTCGATCTCGCCTGTGCCGACGCTGGCAACGATACCGCAATGGGCTGGGAAAAACCCCTTGGTGGGCAGATCCTGAAAGCGCAGGCCCGCCGCCCAGGCACGGGCAAAGCAAATCAGATCACCGACCTGGGGTGCGTAAGTCGCCGGATTCTCGGCGATGAGCAGCGGTGTTTCGCCGCGGACGGCGGCGTCTATGTAAGCGGCATGATCGGGTGCGTAGGGAAACTCACGCCCAGCGCCGGCAATTCTCATCACGTAAGAAATGAAAGCGGCTGACCAGGCGTAGTCACCCTTCTCACTTACTGGGAATGGACGGTCTGGGGCGACATACTTGCCAGTGAGGCGCGCGTACAACTCGCCCACGTTCATCCCTTGCCACCAATATTCGCCGACACGCTGCCACAACCCTTCCTGGCGCTCGGGGATCGCATTCGGGTTCGCCGGTGTGTAGGCAAACGGATCGTCATCCACACGGCTGCCCCAGAGCCGCCACTCGTCCGTCGCGACCGCCACCGCGGCGGCGCGCGAGAAAGGTTGATAGGGCACGCGCGCAAAAGGGGGCACGTGCGCGTCGGGCGCTGTGCAGCCAGCGGCGCAGAGCACGATCAGTGCCAGGCAGACTCTTCCCTCAGCCGTCGGCGAGTTCTTCGGTGAAATCCTCCTTATCTCCGTATCTCTGTGGTTAATGTTCTCTTTTCAAACGTCCACGTCTTCCACTGTGCGGGCGCGTTCCTGAATGAACTGGAAGCGCAGCTCGGGGCGGCGTCCCATAAGGCTTTCCACCAGCTCGTTAGTGCTGGCGCGTTCCTCCGCCGGCGTGATGACCTTCAGCAGGGTTCGCCGGGCGGGGTCCATGGTGGTTTCCTTGAGCTGCGACGGCGGCATTTCGCCCAAGCCCTTGAACCGGCTGACCTCTACTTTTGCTCCCGGCTTGAATGCCTGTTTCAGCTTTCGCTCGCGGTCCGCGTCGTCCATCGCATAGACCGACGTGGCGCCTTGCGTCAGCCGATACAGCGGCGGCTGCGCCAGATAGAGATGCCCGTGCCGCACCAGCTCCGGCAGCTCGCGATAGAAGAACGTCATCAGCAGGCTGGCGATGTGCGCGCCGTCCACATCGGCGTCGGTCATGATGATGACCCGGCCGTAGCGAAGCTTACCGCGGTCGAAGCGCTCGCCGACGCCGCAACCGAGCGCCTCGATCAGGTCCTTAAGTTCCTGGTTCTGCCGCAGCTTGTCTGTCGAGGCGCTGGCAACGTTGAGTATTTTCCCGCGTAACGGCAGTACGGCCTGGGTTTCGCGGTTGCGCGCCTGCTTTGCCGAGCCGCCGGCGCTATCTCCTTCCACCAGGAAGATTTCCGTCTCGGCCGCGTTCTCGCGCGTGCAGTCGGTGAGCTTGCCGGGCAGGCGCAACCGCCGCGTCGGGGATTTGCGGGCAGTGTCCCTGGATTCCTTGCGACGCAGCCGTTCCTCGGCTCGCTCGATGACGAACGCCAGCAGGTTGTCGGCCTGTGCGGGATCGCCGGCGAGCCAATGATCGAAGCGGTCGCGGAGCGCGGTCTCGACCAGGCGCGCGGCGTCGGTACTGGTGAGCTTCTCCTTGGTCTGGCCCTGGAAATGCGGGTCGCGCAGGAACACCGAGAGCTTGGCGGCCATCGGCCCGAGCAGGTCCTCGGCGACGATGGCGCCGGCACGACGGCTACCGCGATGCTCACCCCAGGCGCGCAGGCCCTTCACCAGAGCTGTGCGAAAGCCGGCTTCGTGGGTGCCGCCAAGGGCCGTAGGGACAGTGTTGCAGTAGGAGTGGAGGAAGCCATCGCCTTCGTCCAGCCATGCCGCGGCCCATTCGACACGCCCGCTGGCTTCGCCGGGCAGGTCGGCTTCGCCTGCCCAGGGTTGCGCGAGGACGGTGGGGGCTTCGCCGACGTCTTCCGTCAGGCTGTCGCGCAGGCCACCGGGGAAGTGCAGGGTAGCTTCGGCCGGGATGTCGGCGCCGCGCGGCACGGCTTTGTCGCACGTCCAGCGGATCTCGACGCCGCGGAACAGGTAGGCCTTGGAGCGGCACAGCCGGTAGAGGCGCGCCGGGCTGAACTGCTGGGCACCGAATATCTGCGGGTCGGGCTTGAAGCGGATAGCGGTGCCGCGGCGGTTCTGCGTCGGGCCGGCTTTGATGAGCTTGGTGACCGACTTGCCGCGCGCATAGGCCTGCTTCCACAGCACCCGGTCGCGGGCGACTTCGACTTCCAGGCGCTCGGACAGGGCATTCACCACGGAACTGCCGACGCCGTGCAGGCCGCCCGAGGTCGCATAGACCTTCCCGCCGAACTTACCGCCTGAATGCAGCGTCGTTAGGATCACCTCCAGGGCACTGAGGTTCTTGAACTTGGGATGCGGATCGACCGGGATGCCGCGGCCGTTGTCGCGGACGGTCAGCCAGTTGCCGGCTTCCAGGTCCACCTCGATGAAGGTGGCATGGCCGGCGACGGCCTCGTCCATAGCGTTGTCGAGGATCTCCGCCGCGAGGTGGTGGAGCGCGGTCTCATCAGTGCCGCCGATATACATGCCCGGGCGGCGCCGGACGGGTTCCAGCCCTTCCAGGACCTCGATGTCTTTCGCCGAATATCCGTCGGCGTCGCGCCCGGATTTTGCCGGGCCGAACAGATCGTTCATGCTACGTTCCAGAGTGGCGCCCGCACCCTACCGAACCGGGTCGGCGTCGGGCAAGCGCGACGGTTAAGCCGCAGGCTGTCGATTATTGGCGATTCGGCCCCGCCTGCCGCGGATCAAATAAGGTCAATACCCCGGCGGCGCTGCCATTGCGCTCGAGCGTCATCATCGGGCGGTCCGAGGGACAGCCCGCCTCGTCAGCGCCCGCGCACCAGACATCACCGGCAGCGCTGGGCATCCCGAAATGCTCGATCGCGGCCGCGCGCAGCACATTCCAGTCGCGCGGTCCGCGCGCGGTGACCGTGAGCGAGATGCGCCACGCCGCGTCGTGCGCGAACAGCACTTCGATCCGACCGTCGGGCAGTTTGGCAGTCACACTCTCCACACAGTCCTGGCCAGCGGGATCATGGCATGGCCGGCTGCTTTCGGTGATGGCGGCCGACTGCGGCCGCAGCACGGCGATAATCTCGGCCGGAGTCATGGCCAGCCGGAGGCCCAACAAGTCGAAACCGGTTCGGTCGGCCGCCGTACACCGCGAGCCGGCAAGGGCCAAGCCAACAGCAATGAGAACAACGCGTCCGCCCATGTTTGCGTCCCGGGATGCGAGGTCCGTTCTGAGCGGACGTGATAAACAACCGGTTAACAGGCGTCCCAAGTTGCGAGATCGGTCGCGTAGCGCGGGTTTTTGGTGGCTGCGAAACGGGCGCTATAACCCACCGTACAACCAAAGCGGGGACCAAGGCGATGACGAGCAGACGTTGGGACAAATCGAAGCTGCCATCGCGCCATGTCACGGTCGGGCCCGAACGCGCGCCGCATCGCAGCTATTATTACGCAATGGGCCTGACCGAGCAGGAGATCGACCAGCCCTTCGTCGGCGTGGCGACCTGCTGGAACGAGGCGGCGCCGTGCAACATCGCGCTCTCCCGCCAGGCGCAGTCGGTGAAGAAGGGCGTGGCCGAAGCCGGCGGCACGCCGCGCGAGTTCACCACCATCACCGTGACCGACGGGATCGCGATGGGGCACCAGGGGATGAAATCCTCGCTGGTATCGCGCGACCTGATCGCGGACTCGGTGGAGCTGACCGTGCGCGGGCATTGCTACGACGCACTGGTGGGACTCGCCGGCTGCGACAAGTCGCTGCCGGGCATGATGATGGCAATGCTCCGGCTGAACGTGCCGAGCGTCTTCATGTACGGCGGCTCGATCCTCCCCGGAAAATTCAAGGGCCGCGACGTTACTGTGGTGGACGTGTTCGAGGCGGTCGGCCAACACGCCGCCGGCCGCATGAGCGCCGAGGACCTGCACGAGTTGGAATGCGTCGCCTGTCCGTCGGCGGGCGCGTGCGGCGGGCAGTTCACTGCCAACACGATGGCGATGGTGAGCGAGGCGATCGGGCTCGCCTTGCCCGGCTCCGCCGGGTCGCCCGCGCCGTATGAGGAGCGGGACCGCTGGGCGGTGGAGTCCGGCCGCGCGGTGATGGCGTTGCTTGACCGACGCCTGCGGCCGCGCGACATCGTCACGCAGCGCGCGCTGGAGAACGCCGCCGTGGTGGTCGGCGCGACAGGCGGCTCAACCAACGCCGGGCTGCACTTGCCGGCCATCGCACATGAGGTGGGGATCCGCTTCACCATGGACGACGTGGTGCAGATCATGCGGCGCACGCCGTATATCGCCGACCTCAAGCCGGGCGGAAAGTATGTGGCGTTCGACGTGCATCGCGTGGGTGGTGTGCCGGTGATCCTGAAGGCGCTGCTGGACGGCGGTCTCCTGCATGGCGACTGCCTGACCGTCACCGGGCGGACGCTGGCGGAGAACCTGCGGGACGTGGCATTCCCCGCCGATCAGGATGTGGTGTACCCCGTCTCGCGCGCGATCTCGCAGACCGGCGGCGTCGTCGGGCTGAAGGGCAATCTAGCGCCCGAGGGCGCGATCGTGAAAGTCGCCGGGATGCATGCGCTGCGGTTCGATGGCACGGCGCTCTGTTTCGATTCCGAGGAAGAAGCATTCGCCGCCGTGCAGGCGGGTGCCTACAAACCAGGCGACGTGATCGTGATCCGTTATGAAGGCCCGAAGGGTGGACCGGGGATGCGCGAGATGCTCTCCACCACCAGCGCGATCTACGGCCAGGGCATGGGCGAGCAAGTGGCGCTGATTACCGACGGCCGGTTTTCCGGCGGGACACGAGGATTCTGCGTCGGACATGTCGGGCCGGAGGCTGCCGTCGGCGGGCCGATCGCGCTGCTGCGCAACGGTGATCGCGTCGTGCTCGACGCCGAGCGCGGCAGCATCGATGTGATGCTGCCGGAGGCAGAGCTGGCCGCGCGCCGCGCCGCGTGGTCGCTGCGGCAAACGGCATATACCAGCGGGGCGATCTGGAAATATGCGCAGCTCGTCGGGCCTGCCTGTCTGGGCGCAGTGACGCATCCGGGTGGCGGGGCGGAAGCACACTGTTACGTGGAAATCTGACGCAGGAGGCAGAACTTATGCGACGGAGTCTGGCTCTCGCACTGGCCGCAGCGATGCTCGTGGTGACGATCGGTCCGGTGATCGCGCAACCGCCGCCGCCTTATCCGCCGGTGCCACCCCCGCGTTACGAAGCACCGCCGCCGCCACCCGGGGCGCGGTATGTCTGGGTGCCCGGCCATTGGCACTGGAACGGCTACCGGTATGCATGGATCGACGGCCGCTACGATATCCGGCAGCCCGGTTGGGGCCATTACGTCCCCGGCCGCTGGGTCTGGAACGCGCGCGTGGGGCAATGGGCGTGGCGGCCCGCGCACTGGGAGTAGCCCTCACCCGCATGGCCGCGGAGGAGAGGCCGTAGGGCCGATTGTATGCGTCATGCCGGCGAAAGCCGGCACCCAGGCTGCTGCACGCGAATTCGGCGTCTCTCGCGTCGAGCCTATTCAGTGAATCTGTTGACTCGCGTGTTGCCGTCGGTTCCGATCAGGACATGCGTGTGGCCGTCGTACCGATCAGGGACGAAGCCGAGAGCCTCCCAGAACGCCTCAGAGCCATGGCCCGCGTTGACCGTCACGCCGCGGCCTGTGCGTCGAGCATGCGCGAGCAACGCTTCGACCAGCTTTCGCCCGATGCCGAGGCGACGGAATGCGGCGCGCACATAGAACCGCTGTATACGCAAGGCGCCCGCCACGACGGGGTCGAGCGTCAGTCCTCCGATACCCGCCAGCTCATCATCCACATACGCGGCCAGCAGCGGCTCGAAACGTGTTGTCCCTGCATTCAACTCGTCGAACAGTCGCTCCAGAAAGCGATAGCCTTCCACGTCGGCTTCCGCCCTCATGCGATCGAAACCGGCTGGAAGGTCACCAACGACAGGTTCAACGCGCAGCATCGGTGTGCAAGCGATCAGGAAACCCGCGGGTATGCACTGTAATGTCCAGGCGACACCTCCCTGAGCGGCGGCTCCTGGACAGCGCACGCCGTCTCCGCATAGCGGCAACGCGTGCGGAAGCGACACCGGAAGGCGAGTTGACCGGACTCGGCGGATCGCCCGCGAGCACGATGCGCCGCCGCTCCCGCCCCGGGAGAAGCCCCTGCCGTTCAATAGATGCGCACGCAGTTCACCCAGAGGCTGATACTCTTGGTCTTGTCACTCAAGAGGTTACCATCCTCGTCGATCCCCAGGTCCTTCGCAATCTTAGAATATGTGGCGATCGCGGTGTCGTAACACGCATCAAACTTCTTGAATACGGTGGCGGTTTGAGATCCACGCTTGCGCAGGTCCGCGTATGACGCCTCATCCGGTGCCGCGCCCGGAGGAGCCAATATGGTGAACACCGCCTGGTATCCTTGCAGGGTGTGCCCACTCACCTTAGGAGCGGTCACGCAGTCGGACACGAAAGCGTCATCAGTATTGAGCTTCACGTCGGCGGGATGTTCCGTGTTGATGCTTAATTGGGCGTTCTTGCACCCCTGCATGTCACTGAACCAGTGATACGATACACGGTGATCGTCCGACCAGTCATGAGAACCGTCGTCGTTACACGTGTTCTCACCCTTGGCATTCCTACCAGCGGATTTACATACCGCGTATACCAGTTTGAAACCTATGTCGTGGTTAGCTATCATATATGGTAGTGACGTCAACTTCTTACCCCATTCGGCATCAGACGCCTTCTGTTCCGCATCAGCCTTACCATCGTCCTCCGCTTGCTGTTTTGCTGCCTGCGCAGCCGCTAATGCATCCTCCTTGGTCCGATAGAAGTAGACCATGGTGTTTTCGTCGTCTGAGTTCTTACGGTACCCTACCTCGATGGCCTTCAGACTGTTGCCTGAGTTCTCGATCGACGGATCATCCACGTTATGCGACGCCATCTCAGCCTTCCAGTCTGACTCGACCACGACTCCCATACCCTTCGGCCGGACGTTGACCCAAGAGTAGTTCTGATCTGTGAGTGACTGGACGTAGCGGAGTGGGTTCTTGGCCTCGACGTCACCGTTTGCCTTGACTGTATACCAGTCTCCGTCGCCGATGGCGTAGTCCCATCTGAGCGACAGGATGGCTTGCCGGCTACCATCGGGCTCATCGCGAAATCATTGGGGCATCCATTTGGTAGTGCCAAATGACTGAGTCGCAGCAGAGATGACACGTCTCCAATCGCGTCAATCGGTGTGAATGACATGTAATGCATGTCCTTGAGCGCCTCATGAGCGGCCTCTTGTATGCTGTGCATTGCATCTCGGCAGCCGAGGTCATCGCTGTCCTTAGCTGCTTGCTCTGATTGTGCGCTGGCTACGGCCAAGTTGTGCAGTTCACGTAGAGCCGCGTTCGCAAACACCTTGTCGTTTGTGCTCGTATCGGCGTGTGCTACCGCGCCGATGAGCGACGAAATGGCGACACCAGCTATCAATAGGTTACGCAGCGTCTGATCTCCGTTCGAGTTGATCAGTTGGATAGCGCATGACGCTTGAGAATGCGCAGGTAGCCTCATGCTACCAGGCAGTATCAATGCCGCCTGCGGCCCCATGACCGACCCCCCCGGCGGCCTTCAGTTTGACCCCCGCATCGAAACGCCCCTCATGCAGTAGTGATGGCTGATCGAGCGGCCCGGTTGCAAAGGGATGCCTCCCAGGACACGCGGTCGTATCTACCCCGGCGGCTGCCATTTTGCACGCGAAATTGGATTACGCCCGCGGCGATGGGCAAGGTCAAGCTGCGAGCCGGCGGCAGGCGGTGCGAACGGCGCTGGCTCTGGCTTTCAGTGATGGATACCAGCGCCTCCGAGCCGCCCGATCCCAGGACCGTCTTGCTCGCCTGAGTTCGTATTTGTCCGCCTATGCTACGGAACGGGCCGTCAGCTAGTTCTGGCCGGATACCCGGGAATTGCCTGCAGGACTGGCTCACCGCGATCACTGGCCCAGGCAGCGCCCACGCCGACCTGCAGCCAGGCGCGCCGGTCTGCCAAGCGGAAGCTGCGCAGAAGCAGGTGCTGCTGCAAATCGACAGCATGCTCCCGTCGCGTCTGATCCGGAAGGCGCTCGGCGCGCGTCGAAACCGATAGGAAGATCACCGGTGATGCGCTCGAGCCGCAGCATCAGCTTCACCGGCGATCAAGGAAACCCGAAGGCAGGCGCTGAAATGACCAGGAGAGATCTCCCTAAGCGGCGGCTCCTGGACGGCACACGCAGCCTCGGCATAGCGGCAACGTGTGCGGAAGCGACACCCCGAAGGCGGGTTAACCGGACTCGGCGGATCGCCAGCCAGCACAATGCGCCGGCGCTCCCGCCCCGGGTCAGGGGTCGGCACGGCCGACAGCAACGCCTCGGTATAAGGATGCTGCGGCGAACGAAACAAATCCTCGGTCGGCGCCAGCTCGATCAGCTTGCCGAGATACATGACCGCGACCCGATCGGAGATATGCCCGACCACGGCGAGATCATGCGCGATGAACAGTATGGAAAGGCCCAGCTCGGCCCGCAGCTCCAGCAGCAGGTTCACCACCTGCGCCTGGATCGACACATCCAGCGCGGAAACCGGCTCGTCCGCGACCAGGAAACCCGGCCGCAGGATCAGCGCGCGAGCGATCCCGATGCGTTGCCGCTGCCCGCCGGAGAACTCATGCGGAAACCGATCGGCGAACCGCGGCGACAGGCCGACGCGGCGCAGCACGGCGGCTATCAGCTCGTTCCGCCCTCCCCGGCTGAGCTCCGGGCGATGAATCAACAGTGGCGCCGCCAAAATACGCCCGATGGTCATGCGCGGATTGAGCGAGCCGAACGGGTCCTGGAACACGAGCTGCATTTCGCGGCGGATCGGACGCAACGCCCGGCGCGAGAGATGCGTGATATCGCGATCGCGGAACCGAATGCTGCCGCTGTCGGGCTCCAACAGGCGCAGGACGGTGCGACCCACCGTAGTCTTGCCAGAACCCGACTCGCCAACAAGGCCCAACACCTCCCCGGCCTGGACCGAGAACGAGACGCCGTCCACTGCCTTGACGGTTTCATGCGGTCCGAACGGCAAACGGCGGGACAGCGGGAAGTGCTTGTGCAGCGAGTCAACTGCCAGGATGGTCTCCGGCGTCATGACGCAAGCTCGTGCCAGCGCACGCAGCGCACCAGATGGTCCCTGGCCGCGGGGTCCAAAACCGGCACGGCACTGTCGCACAAACCGGGACGCGCATGTTCGCAGCGCGGCACGAAGGCGCAGCCGGCCGGCAGCCTGCCGGGATCCGGCACATTTCCTGGGATGGCGGCGAGCGGCGTATGGAGCGCGGATAACGGCGCGAGCCGGGGAACCGATGCCAACAGCCCGCTTGTATAAGGCATCAGCGGGCGGCGGAACAGCGGCTCAACAGGCGCCTGCTCGACGACGCGCCCCGCGTAGATCACGGCGACACGATCCGCGATCTCCGCCACCACGCCCAGATTGTGGGTGATGAACAGCAGCGCCATGCCGTTGCGAGCCTGCAGACCCTTGAGCAGTTCCAAAATCTGCGCCTGCACGGTAACATCCAGCGCGGTGGTCGGTTCATCGGCGATCAACACCGCCGGATCGCAGGCGAGCGCGATCGCTATCATCACCCGCTGGCGCATGCCGCCCGAAAGCTGATGCGGGTAGCTCGCGAGCCGCTTGCGCGGTTCGGGGATGCCGACGAGTTCAAGCAGCCGTTCGGCTTCGCCCCGCGCCGCCGTCGGCGACACGCCGCGATGATAGCGGATCGGCTCGGCGATCTGCTCGCCCAACGTCAGCACCGGATTGAGCGACGTGGCCGGCTCTTGGAAGATCATCGCGATGCGGCTGCCGCGCAGCTCGCGCATCGCCGGTTCGGGCAAGCGGAGCAGATCGCGCGCCGCACCATCCGCCTCGCGCAGGATCACCTGGCCGCGCACCTCGCAGCCTGGGGGCGGCGGCGTCAGGCGCATGATCGCCAGGCTCGTCACGCTCTTGCCGGACCCGGATTCGCCCACCAGCGCCAATGTCTCGCCGCGGTCGAGCGAGAAGCTCAGCTCGTTGACCGCCGGCACCACGCCGGCATCGGTGTTGAAGCGCACCGAGAGGTCCCGGACCTCCAGAACCGCCGTCATCGCATGTCGAGCCGCGGGTCCAGCGCATCCCGCAATCCGTCGCCGAGGAAGTTGAATCCGGTCACCGCCAGGGTAATGGCAGCGCCGGGCAGGATTGCCAGCCACGGCGCGGTGGCCAGATATTCCTGCGCGTTGTTCAGCATGTTGCCCCAGCTCGGCACCGGCGGCTGAATGCCGTATCCCAGAAAACTGATATACGACTCCAGCAGGATTGCCCGCGCCACGTTCAGCGTTGCCGCCACGACGATCGGCGCAATTGCGTTCGGAATCAGCTCGCGGACCATGATCACGGAATCCGACGCGCCGAGCGCCATGGCGGCGATCGCGAAATCGCGGTCGCGCAGCGCGCGGATTTGCGCCTCGACCAGCCGCGCCACCTCCATCCAGGCGGTCGCCGCGATGATCACGGTGATGGAAAACAGCGTCGGCTGGATGAAGGCGGCCAGCGCCAGCAGCAGGAAGATGGAGGGGAAGCATAGCACCGCATCGACGAAACGCATCAGCACCGCGCCGATGATGCCGCCATAATAGCCGGCGAGCACGCCGATGATGGTGCCGAACACGACGCTGAGCACCATGGCGGCGAAGCCGACGGTCAGCGAAATGCGCCCGGCCATCTCCAGCCGCGCCAGCATGTCGCGTCCGAGCTGGTCGGTGCCCAGCACATGCGGTCCGGCAAAAGGCGGGGCGAAGCGGTGCAGGATATCGATGTGAAGATCGTTGTACGGGTTCAGATACGGCCCGAGCGCCGCTGCCAATACCAGGAATACGATCGTCGCCAGCCCGATCAGCGCCAGCCGGTGGCGCGCGAAGCGACGCACGCCGCGCCCAGCGCGACGCGGGCGCTCCACCGGCAGCGCGAGCTCAGTCGAGGCGGATGCGGGGGTCATAGACGGCATAGAGCAGGTCGGCGGCGAGATTGCCGATCAGCACCAGCAAGGCGGTGAACATCAGCAGGCCCATCACCACCGGGTAATCGCGATAGCCGATGGAATTCGAGGAACAGCCGCCCCATCCCCGGCCAGGTGAACACGGTCTCCGTCACCAGCGCGCCGCCCAGCAGCGTGGGAAGCTGCAGCCCGGCCAGCGTGATCATCGGCAGCAGCGCGTTGCGCAGGGCGTGGCGCATGATGACCACCCGGCGCGGCAGGCCCTTGGCGATTGCGGTCCGCACATAATCCTGGCTGGTCACCTCCAGCATGGACGAGCGCATGTAGCGGCTCCAGATCGCCACGGTGACCAAAGCCAGGACCAACGCCGGACCGATCAGGTGATGCAGATAGTCGCCGATGGAACCGGACCCGATCGTGTACATCCCGCCGGCCGGCAGCCACGGCAGCTCGACCGAAAAAGCGTAGATCACCACCAGGCCGAACCAGAAGGTGGGGATCGACAGTGCCACCATCGCACCGACCGTCGCGAGGTAATCGAACAGCGAGTAGCGCCGCAGAGCCCCGAGCACGCCGACCCAGGTGCCCAGCACGACGGCGATCAAGGTCGATGTCGCCATCAGCTCGAGCGTCGCCGGCAGATGCGAGCCGATCACCGCGAGCACCGGCTGGTTGTCGCGGTACGAGCGGCCCCAGTCGCCGGTCAGCATGCGCCGGAACCATTCCCAGTATTGCACCGGCAAGGGGCCGATCGAGCCCCATCTGATGCGCGATGCGGGCCAGGTCGGCCTGGGTCATGCCGGGCGTCAGCGCGAACTGCGCCAGCGGCCCGCCCGGGCGCGAGGTGCAGCACCGCGAAACCGATCACCGAAACGATCAGCAGCAGGATCAGGCTCTGGCCCAGCCGGTGCAGCAGATAGCCGATCACCGCCCGGTCAGGTGGCCCAGTACCACTGGCCGATATTCCAGCAATTCGAGGACACATACACGCTCGGCGTGTAGCCGATCAGCTTGTCCTTGGTGCCCTCGATCCGCGCGTACTGGAAGATCGGCAGCATCGGCAGATCGTCGCGGATGATCGCCGCCATCTCGCGGTAGATCGTCGCGCGCTTGGTCTGGTCGAGCGTCGTCGCGCCCTTGTCCAGCAGCTCATCCACCTTGGGGTTGTCGTACTCCATCGTGTTCTGTCCGGCGCCGCCCTTCGCCGGAATATCCTTGCTGCTGTAATAGATGGTCACATCCGGATCGGGCCCGGTCATCTGGTCCTGGCCCACCATCACCGAATCGTATTGCGACATCTCGTAGTAATCGCCCCAGATCACCGCCGCGGGCATGTTCTTGATCTGCATGTCCACGCCGATGTCGCGCCAGACCTGCTGCAGCAGCTCCTGCGCCTGTTCGCGCACATGATTGCCGGCGGTGGTGGAGTTGGTGAAACTCAGCCGCAACCCGTTCTTCTCGCGGATGCCGCCGGCGCCTGGTTTCCATCCCGCGTCGTCGAGGATCTGCTTCGCCTTCGCCGGATCATAGACGTGCTTGGGCAGATCGGGATTGAACGCCCAGGACTTCGCGCGGCAGGAAGGTCTCGGTTTCTTTCGGCAGGCCGTAATAGATGGCGTCGATGATCGACTTCTTGTCCATCCCGTAATACAGCGCCTGCCGCACCGCCGGGTCCTGGAACACCGGCTTGCTCAGGTTCATCGTGATGCTTTCCACGAAGGCCGCCGGTCCGGGCACGACGGTGCGTCCGGGTATCTTGATCGCCTCCTTGTAGTGATCGGCGGTGATGCCCTGGATGCCGGTGTAATCGATCGCACCGGTCTGGAACTGGGTGAACAGCACCGTCAGGTCGGGAATGTAGCGGAACACCACGCGTTCCAGATACGGACCCGTGCCGAAGAAATGCTCGTTCGCCACCAGAGTTACATGATCGCCGGGCATCCGCTCGCTCCAGCGGAACGGACCGGTGCCCACCGGCGCGTTGTTGAACGGGGCGGTGTTGGGATCGTCTGCCTTGGCCAGGATGTGCTGCGGCACGATGAAGGTCCAGGACAGGATGGAAGGGTAGGGGGCGTAGGCGTGCTTCATCCGCCAGGTGATCTCGGTGGGACTCACCACCTTGATGTCGGTGACGAGCTCATGGCCGTTGCGCGACCAGGCGCGGAAATGCGGATTGTTGATGAGATCGAGGGTGAATTTCACGTCGTCCGCTGAGAACGGCGCGCCGTCATGCCAAGTGACGCCTGGGCGCAGCTTGATACGCCATGTCAGCCCGTCCTCGGAAATGCCGCCATTTTCCACGCTCGGGATTTCGGCGGCGAGCTGCGGGAAGAAATTGCCTTTGGCGTCCACGCCCCACAGCGGACTGAACAGGTTGAAGTGAACGCCCTGATCCACCTCGATATGCGGCATCAGCGGGTTGAACACTGTCGGCTCCTGCGACAAGCCGACGATGACCTGGCCGGTCGGCTTGGCGGGCGGCTTCGGCGCTGCCTGCGCGGCCGCGTGGTCAGGGTACGCCGCCCAGGCGGCGCCGGCCGCTCCAAGTGCGAGGGCCTGGCGTCGGGAAACGGTGCTCGCGCCGGGAAGCCAAAGACGATCGCGCATGAAAACCTCCTGTTGCCCCACTTATTGCCCGTTTGGGGCATGTTGCTGCGGTTGTTCGCGCTACAGTAAAAGCTTCCGAAGGACACGCAACGTGTGCCGTTGCGTTTTGCCGCTCATCCCGCCAACTACGGCCATGCCTCCCGAACCGCGCGCCAACCCGATCTTGCTCGGCCACGAGCCCGCCGAGGCGATGCTGGCCGACGCAATCCGCGGTGGCCGCGTCCACCATGCTTGGCTGATCACCGGGCCAGAGGGGATCGGCAAGGCGACGCTCGCCTATCGTTTCGCCAGACGCTTGCTGAAGGGGAGTTCGGAGGAGGGATTGGCCGTCGACCCGGCCGATCCGGTGTTCCGTCGTGTGGCCGCCGGGGCGCATGCCGATCTGCACACCGTTCAGCGCAGCATCAATCCGCAGACGAAGCGGCTGCGCAGCGAAATCGGCGTGGATGACGTTCGCGAGGCAGCGGAGTTCTTGCGCTTGACAGCCGCGGAAGGCGGCTGGCGTGTCGTCGTATTCGACCGGGCGGACGAACTGAACCGCAACGCGGCGAACGCGCTGCTGAAAATCTTGGAGGAACCGCCGGCGCGCGCCATCCTGCTGCTGGTCTGCGCCGCGCCCGGCCGCGTGCCGCCCACGGTCCGCAGCCGCTGTCGCCGGCTGCGCCTCGCCTCGCTGTCCGAGACGACCATGCAGGTCCTGCTGGCGCGCTATCTGCCGGACGCGCCTGCCGAATGAGCGCGCGCGGCTGATCACGCTGGCCGAAGGCTCGATCGGCCGAGCCCTTTTGTTGGCCGAAGAACAGGGGATTGCGCTTGCCACTCTTGCGAACGAGATCCTGGCCGAGCTTCCCGATCTTCGGCCGGAGCGGGCGCATGAGGTCGCGGACCGGCTGGGCCGCGGCGAAACGACATTCTCCACCTTCATGGATCTGCTGTGCGCAGGCTTATCCGCCGCCGTGCGCGAAACGGCGCGCGGCCGTGCCAATCCCGAGCAGGCCCGCATCGCCGGGCTGCGTCCCCTTGCCGCGTGGGGCGACGCGTGGCACGCGCTGACGCGGTTGCAGGACGAGACGGAGCGGTTCGCATTGGACAAGCGCCAGGCGATCCTTGCGGCGCTCGACATACTCACCCGACCCGTGCAGAGTTTGCAATGACCCAGCGCTTCTACGTCACCACGCCGATCTATTACGTGAACGGCGCGCCGCATATCGGCCACGCCTACACCTCAATCGCCGCCGATGTGATGGCGCGGTTCAAGCGCCTCGATGGCTACGACGTGTTCTTCCTGACCGGCACGGATGAGCACGGGCAGAAGGTGGAGCGTGCGGCGGCAGATGCGGGCGTGGACCCGCAGACGTTCGTCGACCGGATTTCCGCTGATTTCCGCGATGTCGCGGACCGGATGAATGTCTCGTATGACGATTTCATCCGCACCACGGAGGAGCGGCACAAAGTTTCCTGCGTGGAACTGTGGCGGCGGATCGAAGCGGCGGGGCAGATCTACCTCGGCCACTACGAAGGCTGGTACGCGGTGCGCGACGAGGCCTTTTACGACGAGGACGAACTCACCACGCGCCCGGACGGCAGCAAGGTGGCGCCTTCCGGCGCTCCGGCAGCCTGGGTGCGGGAGCCCTCATATTTCTTCAGACTGAGCGCGTTCCAGAAACCGCTTCTGAGACTTTATGAAGAGCAGCCGGATTTCATCCTGCCGGCTGGCCGGCGCAACGAGGTAATGAGTTTCGTGCGCGGCGGGTTGAACGATCTCTCGATCAGCCGGACCAGTTTCCGCTGGGGCATCCCCGTGCCGGGCGCGGCGGATCACGTGATGTATGTCTGGCTCGATGCCCTGAACAATTACGTCACCGCCTGCGGCTTTCCCGATGAAGCCGCACCGCGGTGGCCGTTCTGGCCGGCGGACGCGCATTTCGTCGGCAAGGACATCATTCGTTTCCACGCAGTCTATTGGCCGGCCTTCCTGATGGCGGCCGGGCTGCCGTTGCCGAAGCGTGTGACGTCGAACGGCTGGTGGACCGTGGACGGCGAGAAGATGAGCAAGTCGCTCGGCAACGTCATTGAGCCCCGCACGCTGGTGGAAACGTATGGGCTCGACCAGGTCCGCTATTTCCTGATGCGGGAGAAGCCGTTCGGCGGCGACGGCACGATCAGCCATCAGGCCCTGGTAACCCGCATTAATGTCGAGCTGGCGAACGACCTGGGAAACCTCGCGCAGCGCTCGCTCTCGCTGATCGCCCGGAACTGTGAGGGCGTGCTGCCGGGGAGGGGGCCCGTCACCCCCGAGGACCAGGAGCTGCTGGATGCCGCCGCGGCCTTGCCGGCTTCGCTGCGTGAGCGGCTGGACCGGCAGGTCTTCCACGAGGCGCTGGAGGATGTCTGGAAAGTGGTCCGGGCCGGCAACGGCTACATCGACCGCCAAGCGCCCGTGGGCGCTGAACCGCACCGACCGCGAGCGCATGGGCGCGGTGCTCCGCGTGCTGGCCGAGACGCTGCGCACGATCGCCACGGTGCTGCAGCCCTTCATGCCGGCCTCCATGGGCCGCATGCTCGACCAGCTCGGTGTGCCGTCCGGCGCCCGCACCCTGGCGGCGTTGTCCGAGCCGCTGGCCGCAGCTACCGCGCTGCCGCCGCCCCACGGCGTCTTCCCGCGTTACATCGAAAACGCGGCATAGATCCCTGATGCTGATCGATTCACATTGCCACCTCGACTACTACGCCGAGGCGGAACTCCCGGACGTGCTGGCGCGAGCGGCGGAAGCCGGGGTGAGCGAGATGGTCACTATCGGCACCACGATGGCGCAGGCCGCCAACGTACTGAAGCTAGTGGAAACGCATCCGAATGTCTGGGGCTGCGTCGGGGTCCATCCGCACCACGCCGCGGAGGCCGCAATCCCCTCTCCGGCGACCCTCGTCGCGCTCGCCGAGCATCCGAAGGTTATCGGCATCGGCGAATCCGGGCTGGACTATTTCTACGACCGTGCACCGCGCGACATGCAACAGGCGAATTTTCGCGCCCATATCCGGGCCGCGCGCCTAGCCGGCCTGCCGCTGGCGATCCACGCGCGTCAAGCGGACGACGATATCGCACAAATCTTGCGAGAAGAACGCGATAGCGGCGGTGAGTTCGCGTTTCTTCTGCACTGTTTCAGCTCCGGGCGGCGGCTTGCCGAGACCGCCGTTGCGATGGGCGGGTTCGTCAGCTTCTCCGGCATCCTGACGTTCCCGAAATCCCATGAATTGAGAGACATCGCCGGTAATGTTCCAGCAGAACGTCTGCTCGTGGAGACCGACGCGCCGTATCTCGCGCCGGTGCCGTACCGCGGCAAGCGGAACGAGCCGGCTTTCGTCGCGCACACCGCACGGGTTCTGGCCGACCTGCGCGGACTGACCCTGGAGCAGCTAGCCGAGCTCACTACTGCCAACTTCCTGCGGCTCTTCCGGAAAGCCGACGCCTGATGCGTGTCGTCCTGCTGGGATGCGGTGCATCGGCCGGCGTGCCGATGCTGGGCGGCCCGGACGGTGCGGGCGACTGGGGCCTGTGCGACCCCGCCGAACCCCGCAATTGGCGCACCCGCAGCAGCATCGTCGTGCAGGGGCCTGACGGCACATTATTGGTCGATACCGCACCGGACATGCGAACCCAGCTTCTGGCCTGCCGCATTCCGCGGGTCGATGCCATCGTTTGGACGCACGCCCACGCCGACCATATCACCGGCCTCGACGACGTTCGCATCCTGAACCGGATCATCAACCGGCCGCTGGAAGGCTTCGCCACGCCGGGAACCCTGGAGGAGATCAGGTCGCGTTTCCCTTATGCGTTCCGGCCCTGGAAGCCGCCAGGGTTCTACCGGCCGGTGATCGAAGCGCGGGAAGCTGAACCGGGCCAGGAGATCGTCGCGGCCGGGATGCAGGTGCGGTTATTCGCCCAATCACATGGCGCAACGCAGAGCCTCGGTTTGAGGATCGGCCCGTTCGGCTATTGCACTGATGTCGTGGATCTGGACGATACAGCCTTCGAAATCCTGGCCGGGGTGGACACCTGGGTGGTCGATTGCTTCGCCCGTTCGCCGCATCCGACACACGCGCACTGGGACAAAGTGCTGTCCTGGACCGAGCGCCTCGGCCCGCGTCGCACCGTGCTGACGCATCTCGGCACGGACATGGACTGGGCCTGGATGGTGGAGCGACTGCCGTCGGAGATCGAACCGGGCTATGACGGGCTGGTCCTGAAGCTTTCTGACCCGAATGGCTTTCAGGTTCCATAATATCGCTTCTGCGGCAGGAGCTGGGATCATGCCGAGGATCTGGACCGTTGCAGCCGTCGGTTGCGGCATCGGCCGCAAGCACATCGCCGAGGGTTATGCCGGGCACCCCGACAAGTTCCGCGTGCTTGCGCTCTGCGATCTCGACGATATCCGGCTCGCCGAGGTCGGAGACGAATTCGCCGTGCCGCGCCGTACCAGATCCTTCAACGATCTGCTGCGCATGGACGACATCGATATCATCGATGTCAGTACGCCCCCCGCTTTGCACGTGCCTCAGTCGCTCGCTGCGTTGGCCGCCGGCAAGCACGTCGTCTGCGAGAAGCCTTTGGCCGGCTCGCTCGCCGATGCCGATCGCCTCATAGCCGCCGAGGCCACCTCCCAGACGCGAGTCATGCCGGTCTTTCAGTACCGCTTCGGCGACGGGCTACAGCAGGCCAAATACATCATCGACCAGGGGCTCGCCGGCCGCCCGTATCTCGCCACCGTCGAGACCGCCTGGAAACGCACCGCCGAATACTACGCCGCACCCTGGCGGGGCCGTTGGGAGACCGAGCTGGGTGGTGTTCTCGTCAGCCAGGCGATCCATGCGCATGACCTTCTGACCTATCTGATGGGCCCGATCGCCTCGGTCTTCGCCCGGGTCGCGACGCGCGTGAACCGGATTGAGCCCGAGGATTGCGCGGTGGCAAGCCTGGTCATGGCGAACGGCGCACTGGCATCGCTTTCGGCCACCATCGGCTCCCAGAAGGAGATCAGCCGGCTGCGCCTGTGCTTCGAGCATGTGACTTTCGAAAGCTGCCTCAAGCCCTACGCACCCGGCGACGCTCCCTGGGAGACCCTACCGGCAACGGCGGAAGCGGCAGTCCGGATCGAACGGGCGCTCGCCGATTGGACCTTCGTGCCCTCCGGCTTCGAGGGCTTGATGCAGCACTACCATATGGCGCTCGAGAGCGGCGGCGCGCTTCCGGTGACGCTTGGCGACGCGCGCCGCTCGCTCGAGCTGATCACCGCGCTCTACGCATCCTCCGAAACCGGCCAACCCGTAACACTGCCGATCGGGCCTGAACACGCGAAATACAAGGGCTGGAGTTCCTCTGGAAATACCAACAGTTCGATGAAACCATAACCCGACAGGAGGATAGCGGATGCCCACGTCCCTGGCCGACAAAGCGCAGCGCTTCCGCGCCCTGCACGAGACCACCTTCCTCATCGCTAATGCCTGGGATGCCGGCTCGGCCCGCATCCTCGCCGGCCTCGGCTTCCCCGCTCTGGCGACATCGAGCGGCGCCTCCGCCGGTGTGCTCGGGCGCCGAGACGGCATGGTGCCGCGCGACGAAGCGCTCGCCTACGCGCGTGCGATTGTGGAGGCGACCGACCTGCCGGTCTCCGCCGACCTCGAGAAAGGCTTCGGCGACAGCCCGGAGATCGTCGCCGAGACGATCCGCCTCGCCGCAGCGACAGGACTGGTCGGCTGCTCGATCGAAGACTTCAGCGGCGACCCGGCAAAGCCGATCTTCGATCTCGAGCATGCCAAGGAACGGATCAATGCTGCCGTTGAAGCCGCACGCGCCCTGCCCTTCCGCCTTGTGTTGACCGCGCGCTCGGAGAATTTCCTGCGCGGTAATCCGAAACTCGACGATACGATCAGCCGCCTGCATGCCTTCGAGGCCGCCGGCGCCGACGTGCTGATGGCGCCCGGCCTCCCCGATCTCGACGCCGTGCGCGCTGTCTGTGCCGCCCTCACGCGCCCGTTCAACTTCATGGTCGGTATCAAGGGACGCTCCTTCACTGTGGCCGAGCTGACGGCGGCCGGCGTGAAGCGCGTCAGCCTCGCCACTTCGCTCTACAGGGCGGCCATGACGGGTCTCGTCGAAGCGGCGCGGGAGGCCAAAGAGCGCGGCACCTTCAGCTATGTGGACAGCTCCATCCCCACGCCGGAGCTGAACGCGTTCTTCGCCTGAGCGTCACGCCATCGGCACAACAGTGCGCAACCGTCGCGGCACGAAACTCGATGCTTCCGCGAAAGGCGCGCCCTTTGGCACGGTGCAGCCGGCGTATTCGCCATCCACGTCGTGATACATCGCCCGGTGCCGTTCCAGCGACGTCCACTCCACCCCGAGCTGATGATAGTGGAACTGCAGCGCGCGCCGGCGCAGGTCGGAACGGTTGGCCGCCGTGTAGTGATGAATCAGGGTGTGGAAGACCAGGGCATCGCCCGGCTCCATCGGTAGCGCGACGCGCCGCTCCGCCGGCACGTAGCGGGGATCGATCGTGCAGAGGTTGATGTCCTTGTGTGGGACATGCGGCACCGGCCCGCCCAGATGCGAACCGGGGATCACTTCCATGCAGCCGTTCTCGCGTGTAGCGGGATCGAGCGCGATCCACACGCCGAACATCAGGTTCGGGTCGCTGCCGCGGAAGTAGGCGGCATCCTGATGCCAGGGTTTTTCACCGCCGATCCGCGGCGGCTTCACTAACGCCATTTCCTGCAGCATCACGCGCCCGCGCCCCATGATGGCGTCCAGGACAGCGTGCAGCCGGGCCGACATTGCCGCCCGTTTCAGCGCGGGCTCGGCATCGGTGAAATCGCCGAATTTGCGCACGAGGTCCACCCGCTCCGCCACCGCTGTATCGGCGCCTTGTTCCAGCGCCACGAACGGACCGTCGCCGCGCGGGACCGACGCGGCATCGACGTCCGCGGCTATTCGCCCCAGCGCGTCGAGGCAGGCCGCCACATGGTCCGCCGTCAGGATTTTGCGGATCACGACAAATCCGTCCCGCCGATATCGCGCGATACAATCGAGGTTTGCCATGTCGATATCGCAATTATCGTCCATCCCCGTCCCCTCCCCGTCTCTGGCTTACCAGATTACACGTAAACACGGAGGCAAGGATGTCGTGCAATGAGGCCGGCCATGCGTAAGCGATTTTTGGTAACCGGCGGCGCCGGCTTCGTCGGCAGCCACGCCGCGCTCGCGCTCGCCGAACGCGGCGACGAGGTCGTCGTTTTCGACAACCTGCGCCAGGGCCATCGGGCGGCGGTGCCGTCCGGCGTGCGCCTGATCGAAGCCGACCTTGGGGAAGACGCGGCGGTCGAAACCGTCCTCGCTGACGGGCCGTGGGACGCGGTCCTGCATTTCGCCGCTCTCTCGCTGGTGGGCGAAAGCATGCGTCAGCCGTTCCGCTACTTGCTGGAGAACACGGCGAACGGGATCCGGCTGATCGAGGCCTGCATCCGGCACGGCGTTTCGCGCTTTGTCCTGTCCTCCACCGCCAACCTGTTCGGGGCGCCGGCGCAGATCCCTATCGGGGCGGAGGCGCCGATCGACCCGGGCTCGCCGTACGGCGAGAGCAAATGGATGGTCGAACGTGCCCTGCTGTGGGCAGATCGCATCCACGGACTGCGTAGCGCCTGCCTGCGCTATTTTAATGCCGCCGGTGCCGATCCGGATGGCCGGCTGGGCGAGGACCACAACCCCGAGACGCACCTGATACCGCTGGCGATCGACGCCGCACTGGGACGGCGTCCGCCGCTCGAAGTGTTCGGCAATGATTACGCGACCCCGGACGGCACCTGCATCCGCGATTATGTGCATGTGACCGATCTTGCGGATGCGCATCTGCGCGCACTCGACCAGTTGCGCGAGCGCAGCGTTACCTACAATCTCGGCAATGGCCGGGGCGCCTCAGTGCGTGAGGTGATCAGGGCGGTAGCGGAGGTTACCGGGCGCGACGTGCCGCATGTCATGGCCCCTCGCCGGCCCGGCGATCCGGCGGTGCTGGTTGCCTCCGCCGACCAGATACGTAAGGAAACCGGCTGGCTGCCGCGTCTGCCCGGGTTGCACCAAATCGTCGAGACGGCCGCCGCCTGGCGCATCGCCCACCCGGACGGCTACAGCGATTGATTGGTACGGCTGCCCTGCAAGCACTTACGTAATCCGCGCCAGTGCGGCTTCCAGACGCGCAACCTCCGCCTGCGCCGTCGCCAGCCGCTCGCGGTTTTCTTCCACCACCTCGGCCGGTGCACGACGCACGAAATCCACGTTGGCAAGTTTCTGCTCGAGTTTGGCCGCCTCCTGCGCCGCCTTGGCGCGGTCACGCCCGAGCCGCCCGCGTTCGCTCTCTACATCGATCAGCCCGGCCAGCGGGATCACCACCGTTGCCTCGTCCAGCACCGTCTGCGCGGAGCCTGCCGGCATGTCGCCGGTCAGCGGCCGCGCCTCGGAGGCGCGCGCCAATCGGCGGATCGCCTCGATCCAGCGCTCGGCGCGAGCGATGCTGGCGGGCGCGGCGTCGCGCAAGAGGATCGGCGCAAGCGTTCCCGGCGGAACGTTCATCTCGGCGCGCACAGCCCGCACCTCGCTGATCAGCCGCACCACCCAATCCAGCTCGGCCCGCGCCTCCGCTGCTTGCGGGATCGCTACAGTGCCCGGCCACTCGGCGCGTATCAGGCTGAATGGGGCGCCATAGCCGAAGCGGTCCCATAGCTCCTCGGTGACGAATGGCATCGCCGGATGCAGTAGCCGCAGGATCGTTCCGAGCACATGCGCAGCGGCACCGCGCACTTCCTGCGCCGCCGGCGCCTGGCCTTCCGTCAGCACAGGTTTGGCGAATTCGAGGAACCAATCGCAGAACAGGTTCCAGGTAAAACGATATCCGACCGCGGCGTATTCATCCAGCCGGTACGACTCCAGTGCGGCGGTCGCTTCGGCGACGGCGGCGTTCGCGGCATCCAGAATCCAGCGCGTGAGCGGTAGCGTGGCCGCGGCGGGATCGAACCCGGGTTCAGGCCGGATGCCGTTCATCTCGCAAAACCGGGCCGCGTTCCATAGCTTGGTGACGAAACTGCGATAGCCTTCCACCCGCGCGGCGCCGAGTTTCACGTCGCGCCCGGGCCCGGTCAGCGCGCAAATCGTGAAGCGCAGGGCGTCCGCCCCGTAGCGGTTGATCAGTTCCAACGGATCGATGATGTTGCCCTTGGATTTCGACATCTTCTGGCCGCGTTCGTCACGCACCAGGCCATGGATGTAAACCGTATGAAAGGGCACCGCCCGCATGAAATGGATGCCGAGCATCATCATGCGGGCGACCCAGAAGAATATTATGTCGAAGCCAGTTACCAACACGTCGCCTGGATAGTAGCGCCCCAGCTCCGGCGTCTGCTCCGGCCAGCCCAGGGTAGAGAACGGCCACAGGCCAGAGCTGAACCAGGTGTCGAGCACATCCTCGTCCTGCACCAGCAACTCGTCCCGCCCATACGCCGCGCGCGCCTCCACCTTTGCCTCGGCTTCTGTATGCGCGACGAACACCTTGCCGTCCGGTCCGTACCAGGCCGGGATACGGTGCCCCCACCAAAGCTGGCGGCTGATGCACCAGGGTTCGATCGCCCGCATCCAGGCGAAGAACGTGTTCTCCCACTGTTTCGGCACGAACTGTATGCGCCCCTGCTCTACCGCTTCGATTGCCGGCTTCGCCAGCACCTCGGCGTTGCAGAACCACTGCGTGGTCAGCCGCGGCTCGATCGGCACGCCGCCGCGATCGCCGTGCGGCACCTGATGCGTGTGGGCGTCGGTGTGTTCCAGCAAACCGAGCCGTTCCAGCTCGGCGACGATCGCCTTGCGGGCGACAAAGCGATCCTTGCCGTCGAGCGAGCGCAGGAAAACAGGATCTGCGACCCCGGCGACCGTGGCAATAGCCGGCTCGATCTCTGCCAATGTCACGCGAGCCTCGGCGTCCAGGATCGAGGGCATCGGCAGCCGATGCCGTTGCCCCACAGCGAAATCGTTGAAATCGTGCGCCGGGGTGATTTTGACAGCGCCGCTGCCTTTCTCCGGATCGGAGTGCTCATCCGCCAATACCGGAATACGCCGCCCGACCAGCGGCAGGATGGCCTGACGCCCGATCAGGTCGCGCCAACGCGGGTCATCCGGGTGCACGGCGACGGCGGTATCGCCGAGCACCGTCTCCGGCCGTGTCGTTGCCACTATTATGAACCGCCCGGGTGCGCCGTCGATCGGATAACGGATGTGCCAAAGGCTGCCTTTGACCTCCAGGTTCTCAACTTCGAGGTCGGAGATCGCGGTCAGCAGCTTCGGATCCCAGTTCACCAGCCGCCGATCGCGATAGACCAGGCCCTCACGATAGAGCGTGACGAACACCTGGCGCACGGCGGCCGAGAGCCCCTCATCCATGGTGAAGCGTTCGCGCGGCCAGTCGAGCGACGCGCCCAGCCGGCGCAATTGCTTCGTGATCGTGCCGCCGGATTCCGCCTTCCACTGCCATACCCGCGCGACGAAAGCCTCGCGCCCCATCGAGCGCCGGTCCTGGTTGCTGCCGCCCTCGGCCAGCAGCCGCTCGACCACCATTTGCGTGGCGATGCCGGCGTGATCGGTGCCGGGCTGCCATAGCACGTCGCGGCCCTGCATCCGCCGCCAGCGCACCAGAGCATCCTGCACCGTGAAGGTCAGCGCGTGCCCCATATGCAGGCTGCCGGTGACGTTGGGCGGCGGGATCATGATGGTGAACGGGCGCGCCGAGGACCGCGGGTCGCAGGCAAACGCCCCTTCCCGCTCCCATCCGGCATAAAGCCGGGGTTCTATCTCCGCGGGGTTGTACGTCTTGTCGAGCATATGCCTCTTGCCTCGCGGCCTCACGAAGACGCCGCGCGCAAGTCTGGCGGCGTCGGGGGTTACGGTACGGCGCGCCCGACGACGCGCTCGATCTCGGCCCGGACCAGGCGCTCGACCAGGGGCGGCAGGTTCGTGTCCAGCCAGTCCTTCAAAAGCGGCCGCAACTCGGCCCGCACGACGTCCTCGATCGTGGGTCCCCCGCCATGCACTTTCAGCGCGCGATCCGAGGCCAGCGCCCGCAACAGGCCCCCCATCGACGAGGCTGCGGCGGCCGCGGCCTCCGGCGCCACCAATGGTGTTGCCGGAGCCGGGAGAGGCTCAGGCGTCGGATCGAGCGCCGGCTGGCCGCCGCTCTCCTGTGTCTCTGGCACCATCATCGACGAATCCAGCACTAACACGTCCTCGTTCGCAACCGACGGCGGGGCGGCAGGTGGTTCGGGCGCTGCCTGCGCTTCCTCTTCACTCAGGATGCGCCGGATCGAGGCAAGGATGTCCTCCATCGAAGGGTCGCCGCCCGAGGCGGGCTGTTCAGGTTTGGCGGATCCGCTCATCGCAGGCTCCAGAGAGAAATCATCGTGTGTAGAGCGTATGGTCGGGCGGGACGCCGATGCCAAACCACTTGTTCTTCACCTCCTTGTAATACGCGGTATCGTCATAGAACGGCACCGGAAGATTAAGGTCGTGGGCCGTCAGCCGACCGATCGCCGAGGCCACCCCGTACGAGGCGGTGACCAGGTTGGCCAGGTTCTGCACCAACGTCACCTCAGACTGCAGCAGCGCCTGCTGCGCGTTAAGCACGTCGAGCGTGGTGCGGGTACCGACCAGATGCTCCCGCTCCACGCCGACAAGCGCGATCTGGTTGGCGCGTACCGCGGTGCGCGTGCTGTCCGCAGCGGCTCGCGCGGAGTCCAGCGTCTGCCAGGCGTTCACTGCATTCTGCACCGCCGTCCGCGTCGCATCAGAGACAAGCTGCGCCTGCTGCTGCTCGGTCTCGCGCGCCTGGCGGACGGCTGAATATTCGGCGCCGCCCTGATAGAGCGGGACGGACAGGTTCAGCAGCGCCTGGTACCCGTTCAACTGGTCGCTGCGCGTCGAGGCGTTGTTGGACTGGAAGATCTGGGCCTGGAGACTGACTTGCGGCAACAGCGCGGCGAAGGCCACCTCGACCGCGTTCTTTGCTGCCGCGTCATTGAAACGGGCGGCAACCACGGCCGGGTTGTTTGCGGCCGCCAAGGCGAGCGCGTCCTGCAGCGTCCGCGTGGGCAGCCGCAGCGGTTGGGGTTCGGCCAGGTCGGTCGGGGGCTCGTAGCCGATGACCTGCGCATAAGTGCCGGCCGCCGTCTGCAGGTTGCCTTCGGCCGTCTGCCGTTGCGCCGTCGCTGTCGCCAGCGACGCCTCCGCCTGCGCCACGTCGGTGCGGGTTACCTCGCCAACACGGAACTGGTCGTTGGTCGCCTGCAACTGCTCGCGCAGCACGTTCTCGTTGTTAATGTTGAGGTTGAGCACGTCGCGCGCTTCGATCACGCCGACATAGGCATTCACCGCATTGGCGAAGCTGGTCTCTTCCTGTGCCAGCAGGTTGGCGCGCTGCGCCATCACGAGATCCGTTGCGCGGTTGACGTTGGCCCGCACCTTGCCGCCAGTGTAGAGCGGCTGCGTGACGGTTGCCTGCGCGGTGGCAATCTGGCGGTCTGTGAGGCTGGCTTCCCACCCGCCGGTCTGCGGCAGGTACTGAGCGGTCCTGCCGGCGCCATAGCCCGTGCTTCCGGCCACGATGACGGTCGGTTTCCAGCCGGCGAGTGCCTGCGGCACATTCTCATCTGTCGCGCGCAGTTGCGCCCGCGCCGCCAGCAGCGCCGGCTGATAGAGATATGTGACGGCCAAAGCCTGCGCTAAGGTGTGCGGCTGCGCCGGCGCCGCCGCCCTTATGGCCGGATGCGCCGCCTGTCTGGCCGCACTCTTGGGTTGCGCGAACGCCGGGCTGGCAACCGCCATCAGCGCGATCCCGAACATGCCTGCACGGAGAGCCATGCGTCACTCCCGTTCGAAAACGGCGCAGATGTGCCACAACGGCACCAGCCGCACCAGACGTGATGGCCGGCTCTTCAGAAAACGAAGCCCGGTTTGGGTAACAAGGCGGGAATGGGGCACGTGGCACAGTCGAACATCGGCTGCGCTCGCAGCCCGGCCGGCGTCGGTTGGGCGAGAACGATGTGACCCACGGACCCCGGCTGTATCAGCACTGTCGCTAGCCGGCCGCTATCGACCCGGAGCTGGTCTGCCAGTGCGGGCGGGATCTGGCAGACCGCCCCTCCCAGCAAGATCATGTCGAACGGTGCTTCGCTGGGCCGGCCGGCTGCGAGCGGGCCGGAGAATAGGCTGACGGAAGGCGCGACATCCTCCAGGGCCGAAGCGGCGAGGTCGAGCAACGCGGGCTCCTCCTCTAGCGCGCTCACCCGCACCCCGCATGACGCCAGCAATGCCGCGCCGTACCCTGTGCCGGCCGCCACTACTAGAGCGCGCTCGCCCTCCGTCGGGCCCAGTATCTGGACTAGACGGGCGATCGCCAGCGGCTCCATCAGCACGCGGCCGCCGCCGAGTGGGATGTCTCGGTCGATGTAAGCCACCGACCGGAGCCGGGGGGGCAGAAACAGCTCACGAGGGATCTGGCGCATCGCCGCGATGATGCGCGGATCGTTCACGCGGTTCGGACGGATCTGGCTGTCCACCATGTGGTTGCGGGCGGCGGCGAAGTCGAACGGGACGTCCATGGTGGGCTCGCGCTCCCTGGGGCGCCGGCCTTATAGATGCGGGACGGCTGCGCTGCCAGAAGGCTTGACCGGCCAAGCGGGCGCACCCGATATAGCTGCGGCGCCATAGGGGTCCGGTGGCAGAGTGGTGATGCAGCGGACTGCAAATCCGCGTATGGCGGTTCGATTCCGCCCCGGACCTCCACGCTAACCCTCGAGGATCCGGCTTTTGATTGCGATGGCACAGTCGCTTTTTGGCCGCGGGAGACAGAACTCGCGCGCCAGCTTCTTCGGAGAGCGGCCGGCATGCACCGACCCGACCATCCGGCGAGCCTCAGGTATCACGGCTCTGCTCCCCGTTCGCGGCAAAGCATGAAGCGGCTCGATTCGCTGCGTGGCACGTGTTGCCGAGGTGCCCTATATGGACGACCGAAAACCGCCACCGCTACGACCGCGACAAGCTGTTTTATCCAAGCGACCTCGCCGATGCGGAGTGGGCGCATGTCAAGCCGCTGATCCCGCCGGCCAACCGCCGCGGTGGCAAGCGCACCGTCGACATGCGCGAGGTGGTCAATGGCATTATGTATTGTGCTGAGCACCGGCTGCCAGGGGCGCTACATCCCGAAGGACCTGCCCCCGCGCAGCACGGTTAACGGCTATTTCTGCCAGTGGGGCTGGGGCGGCACGTTGGAGAAGATGCACCACGCACTCTACGTGAAGGGTCGCGAACAGGCCGAGCGTGAGGCGAGTCCGACCGCCTGCATCCTGGACAGCCAGAGCGTCAAGAGCGCGGAAAAACGGGCTCTGCCATCGATCCGCACGGCTTCGATGCAGGTAAGCTGATCAAGGGCAAAAAGCGCCACATTCTCGTCGACACACTTGGTCTGCTGCTGCACGCGCTGGTGACCGCCGCTGACGTTCAGGACCGCGACCGTGGTGTTCTGCTGGTCTCCACCTTGCTTGGACAATTCCCGTTCCGGCGGAAGCTGTTCGCCGACGGCGCCTATACTGGCCCAATCTTCCAGGCCGGCGTCGCCGGTGTCATGCCGACCTGGAGATCGAAATCTTCAAACGTTGCGCAGCACCAAAGGTTTCGTCGCGGCGTCACAACGATAGCTTATCGAACGCACCATCACCTGGCTCAATCATTGCCGTCGGCTCGCCAAGGACTGGGAAATCGCAGTCACAACGCGCTTGCCCTCTTCCACCTCGCTTCCATCCGACTCATGCTCAGGAAGCTCTGCAATCCTTCATGAAGTCGCCGGACAGATGGGGTGATTGGGGTGTCTCCCCGGTGATCCGGTGGCGGCTCCTCTCAGGATGGTAGAGCCCGGCCCGGTGTGAATCGGCCACAAGCATCGAGGAGGAGCAGCTGTGGAGTATTTTGCTGGGCGAGGCGATCTCGCTGAGGGTTCGGAGCCGGAGGGCAGCAATGCCCCGAAGCTCGCGGGACAGATTGAGACCGCCTCGCTCGTCTTACGCTATCATGCGGCGGCCAAGCACGACCGCGAAGAGAAGCGGGTAACTTACGGGAAAGGCTGACGGCAGGAGGAACAGCTTGACCCCAGACACCCCAATCAGAGAGGACGTCTCATACGTTCTGGCCGGCACCCGGCAGCGGATCGTATGTCTATCGGACGGGAGTGTTCGAGTTCAAGGCTAGTAGCGCCCACCTACGGGCCCAGGAGGCGATAGATTACGATAACTCTGGCCAAGAATGGTCGCGGCACCAGAAGTGGAGAGAAGTGTTTGGCAGCCTCTACCCCGATTCATGACGAACGCACGTGCGCGCGCGGGTGCGCCTGCTGTCGGACGGCCAAGCGCGGCTGGAAACGATGCGCGCCGCATTGGAGGCGGGCCGCACGGCAGTGTTGACCTACGACAATGTAACGGTAGTGGTGTTGAATTGGTCGGTCAGCCTCTTCGACCGGGCGATGTATTATGCCGTTGGACTGAACCCCCGCGACTTCGATTTGACTGTGGTGAAGTCGCCGCACACTGAGTACCACATGTACGATGAATGGGTGGAGAAGAACTTCAATATCGACGCGCCCGGCGCCGCCTCCGCGAACATCCGGATGCTAGGGCACACCATCTGCGTACGCCCGATGTACCCGCTGGACGAGACGGTTGTCTTCACCCCGGTCGCTACGATGTACACGCGCACGGGCTGATTGAAGCCACGTCCCCCTCTCCCGCGCATGCAGGAAGGGTACGACCGGAGCGCCAATGCCGATCACGAAGAACGCGCCCTACGCAACCTCGGCTGCTGGCGGCAGGGTTCCGTCGATCGCGAGCAGGCAGGCGACCGCCCTTCCCTCGGGCAGTCCCGTAAGTGGCGGATCAACCTCCCGACAGCGCGCCTCAGCAAAACGGCAACGTGGGGCGAAGCGGCACCCCCGCCACACCGCTGTCGCACTGGGCACGTCGCCCGGCAGCATATGCCGATTGCGGGGCCGGTCGGGATGGGGCACCGGCACCGCGGACAGCAGCGCCCGGGTATACGGATGCATCGGCCGCGCGAACAGCGCATCCGCCTCGGCCAGCTCGACGATCCGCCCGAGGTACATCACCGCGATGCGTGTGGAGATGTGACGCACCACCGCGAGATTGTGCGAGATGAACAGGTAGGTCAGTCCCAGTTCCTGTTGCAGATCCTGCATCAGGTTGATGATCTGTGACTGTACGGAAACGTCGAGCGCCGAAACCGCCTCGTCGCACACCACGAACTCTGGTTTCAGCGCCAAAGCCCTTGCGATGCCGATGCGCTGGCGCTGCCCGCCGGAGAATTCGTGCGGGTAACGATGCGCCGCCTCGCGCGGCAGCGCCACTAAGTTCAGCGTCTCGGCTAGCCAGCGGGCGCGATCAGCGCGGCTGCCGAGCCGATGGATCGCATACGCCTCGGTGATGATGGCGCCGACCGTCTTGCGCGGATTCAGCGAGCCGAACGGATCCTGGAAGATGATTTGCAAGTCGCGTCGGCGGGCGCGCAACGCTCGGCGGTCCAGTTCGGTAAGGTCCGTGCCCTTGTGCACGACGGCGCCGTCGGTCGGCTCGATCAGCCGCAGGAAAAGCCGTCCCAGCGTAGATTTGCCGCAGCCCGACTCGCCAACCAGGCCCAGCGTCTCGCCTTTGCAGATCTGCAGGTCGACGCCGTCCACTGCGCGAACCACCGACGTCCCGACGCCGCCGCCGCGCAGATTGAAGTGCTTGTGCACGCCACGCGCCTCGATCAGCACCTTCCCCACAACGGGGCTCCCTGATGCTCCGCTGACCGGAGATGGGCCGCTCATGGCGGCAGCTCGCCAAATGGACGCAGGCAGCCAGCCGCATGCTCCGACGACAGTGGGCGCAGCGGCGGCGGTACGCGTTCGCACAGTGCGTGGCGATACGCGCAGCGCGGCGCGAAACGGCAGCCTGGCGGCATGTCCAACGTACCCGGAACGGTTCCCGGAATCGTGGCCAGGCGCGAACGGCGGCTCGTCATGTCGGGGATCGAAGCGAGCAACACTTGGGTATACGGATGCGCTGGCGCATCGAACAGCGTGCGCACTGGCGCAGTCTCCGCCACCCGCCCAGCATACAGCACCATAACTCGGTCAGCGATTTCGGCGATCACCCCCAGGTCGTGCGTGATCAGAATCAGCGACAGGCCGGCATCGCGCCGCAGCCCGCGCAGCAAGTCGAGGAGTTGCGCCTGTACCGTGACGTCGAGCGCCGTGCTCGGCTCGTCAGCGATTAGCAGCCGCGGACTGGCGGCAAGCGCAATGGCGATCATGACGCGCTGGCGCATGCCGCCGGAGAGCTCGTGCGGGTAGGCGTTCAGCCGGCTGCGTGGCGAGGGAATCTCGACCTGCTCAAGCAGTTCCAGCGCGCGCCCCCGGGCGGCCGCTCCGCGCATCCGGCCGCGCCAGCGCAGCACCTCCTCGATCTGCACGCCGACCCGCATCACCGGATTGAGCGAGGTCATCGGCTCTTGAAAGATCATCGCCATGTCGCGGCCGCGATGCGCGCGCCAAGCCTCGCGTGGCTGGCCGGCCAGATCGCGGCCAAGCAGCGCAATGCGGCGCGCCGACATGGTGAGCGCCGGCGGAAGCAGGCCCATGATCGACAGCGCCAGCATACTCTTGCCGCTGCCGGACTCGCCGACGATGCCCAGCACCTCGCCGGGGGAAACCGTAAGGCCCACGTCTTCGACGATCGTGGGATGGGTGGGATGGGTGGCAAGGCGGACCGTGAGGCCTTCTACGGCTAGGATGTCCGTGCGCGTCACAGCAATGCGAGGGCGCTGCCCTGGATCTCCTGGGGCCGTATGATCCCCGAACCTCCGGGCGCTGCGCGGCTGTTCATACTTTCATACGCGGATCGAGCACGTCACGCAGGCCGTCGCCGAGCAGGTTCAGTCCCAGCACGGAGATCACGATCGCCAAGCCGGGAAAGATCATCGCCCAGGGCGCCGTCTCCATGAAATCGCGCTCGCCAGCAATGATGTTGCCGAACGTGGGCGTGGGCGGCGGCGGGCCGACGCCGATGTACGACAGCACCGCCTCGGCCAGGATGGCGATAGCGAATACGTAGGTGAGCCGCACGATCAGCGGCGCCATCGCGTTGATCAGCACGTGGCCGAACAGCAGCCGCAGATCGCTGGCGCCGAGGGCGCGGCCGGCCTCGACATATTCCATCTCGCGTACGACCAGCACCGAGCCGCGCACGATCCGCGCGGTGTGCGGGCTGGTGGCGACGCTGAGCGCAATCACCACGTTGGTGATCGAAGCGCCCAGCACTGCGCTGATGACGATCGCGAGCAGAATCGCCGGAAAAGCCATCAGGGCGTCCATCAACCGCATCAGCGGATTGTCAAGTCGACGGAAATACCCCGCCAGCCCGCCGATCGTGGTGCCGGCGACGCCGGTGACGACCACCACGAAAAAACCGATCTCCAGCGACGCGCGCCCACCATACAATACTCGCGACATCAGGTCTCGGCCGAAATGATCAGTGCCGAACCAATGTGCGGCGCTGGGGGGCAACATGCGGGCACGGAAATTGCTGCGCATCGGGTTGTACGGCGCTAGCACTCCGGCTAGCACCGAGACTAGCACCACGAACAGCACCAGCATCGCTCCGGCGACGAACGAGCGGTTGCCCAGTAGCCGGCGAAGGAACGGCCAGGTCTGCCGCGCAATGGCAGCAAACCAGGTCAGCCGGGGATCGATTGCCGCGCTACTCAAGGCGCACCCGAGGGTCGGCCGCCGCGTAGAGGATATCGACGACCAGGTTCACCAGCAGGTAAATCGCCGCGACGAACAGGAGCGTGCCCTGGATCACCGGAAAGTCGCGGCTGAGTACCGCGCCGATTACCAGTCGTCCTACGCCGGGCAGCGAGAACACCTGCTCAATCACCACCGCCCCGCCCAGCAGCGACCCGGTGACGATGCCGAGCACAGTGAGGATCGGCACAAGCGCGTTCGGCAGGCCATGCCGGGTGACCACGACGCCCCACGGCAGGCCTTTGGAATCCGCGGTGCGAATGAAATCCTGGTGCAGCACCTCCAGCATTGCCGAGCGGGTCATGCGCGCAATGAATCCCACCTGAACGGCGGCTAGTGTGAAGGCCGGCATCGCCATGCTGAGCCACCATCCCGTAAAGCTCTGGGTAAGCGGCACATAGCCACCGGCGGGAAACCAGCGCAGATCGACGGCGAAGCCGAAGATCAGCATCAGACCGAGCCAGAACTCCGGCACCGACAGACCGAGCAGCGCCAGTACCATGATCGACTGGTCGGTCCAGCTGCGATGGCGCATAGCTGCCAGAAGTCCGGCGGCGATTCCCAGCAGCGTCGCGAACGCCAGCGCCAGCGCGGTCAGCGAGAGGGTGACCGGCAGCCGCTCGACAATCGCAGCGGTAACGCTGCGGTTGAGCAGGATCGACTGGCCGAGATCGCCATGCAGGATGCGCTCGTACCAATCGACCACTTGCAGATAGAACGGCTGGTCGAGGCCGAGCCGGTGACGGACCTGCGCCAACTGCTGCGGCGTCGCACCGGGATCAAGGAACATCGCCGCCGGATCACCCGGCACCAGCCAGATCACCGCGAACGACATCAGTGAAACGAGTCCCAGCACCGGCAGTGAATTGAGCAGCCGCCGTATGACGAAGCGCAGCAATTACCGCCCTGCCTCGGATTCGATCCTACGCCTGACCGGCACTTGGGTCACGCCTCGAGCCACGTGCCCCAGAGGCGCGGGATGCGGTAGGGTGCGAAATTCTTGACCCTGGACGACACCACCTGGAACATCCCGTAATTGCCGAGCGACACTACCACGGCGCTCTCGTACATGTGGGTCTGGAACTGCGCGAAAATGGCCTTGCGCTTCTCCATGTCGAGCTCCGCCAACAGGTCGGCGTACAGTTTGTCGATAACGGGGTCGTCCTTGATCTGGGAGATGCCGTTCGACCAGATGCTCATAAGCTTGGCCGGGCCCTCGTACGGCTCGATGCCGAGACCGTGCGTCCAAAAATGCCAGCCGTTCGGGGTGAATCCCAGCGTAGAGACGGTCGGCCAGTCGGAGACCTTGACGTCAATCTTGATGCCGATCTGTCCGAGCTGTTCCTTGATGTCGGTTGCCGTATCTGTGTCGGGACGCGTATTGTCGGTGATGAAGGTCAGCGTTTCGCCCTTGTACGAGCTCTTCGCCAGCAGCTCCTTGGCCTTCGCTGGATCGTTGAGGTTGTAAAGCTCGGTTCCCGCTTTCGTGTAATAAGGCGAGTAGCTGTAGAGCAGGCCTCCGTCCAGCTTGTAGATGTCGGGGTAGGCGATCGCAAGGGTCTCTTCCATGTTGAGGCAGGCAGCGACCGCGCGGCGGAAGTTCACGTCATCACAGGGCGCCTGCGCATGGTTGAACTTCGCGATCTGGATGGCGAAGGGCAGCAGCTTCAGCACCTGGAAGCGGCTGTCGTCCTGCAACTTCTTGGCCGTAGGCCCGTCGGTCGTTTCGTTGATCAGCACTTCCCCGGTTTGCATCGCAGCGTTGCGCGCGCCGGATTCCGGCATGAAGCGGAACACCGCGCGATCGATGAACATTTCCTTGCGGCCGGCGAAACCGTCGCGCTTGCTGTAGTTCGGGTTGGGCGTGTAGTCCGCGAAGCGCTCCAGCGTCGCGTGGCTATCCGGCGCGTATTCAACGAACTTCATCGGGCCGGTACCGATAAACTTGAAGTCCTTCGGATCCTTGCGCGCTTCCTCGGCCGGATAGATCGCCAGCGGCGTGCCGGGGGAGGACAGGGTGTCGAGGAAATTCGACTGCACCTTCTTCATCCGGACCGTCACCTCGAGCGGCCCGGACGCTTCGATATTGTCAACACCGCTCAGCAAAACCTTCGCCAACCCAATCTTCTGATAGCGCTCCAGCGAGGCAACCGCGTCGCCGGAATCCATGGTCTTGCCGTTGTGGAATTTGACCCCGGGACGCAGTGCGAACACGTACGTCAGTCCATCCTTGGAAATCTCTGCACCCTGGGCGAGATCGGGCACCACACCGGCATGCTCATCGCGCGCATACAGCGTCTCGTACATGTGCAGGTTGATGTCGCGGGCAACCTGAGCGGAGGTGAGCTGTGCGTCGAGCGAGGGTGGCGCCTGTGTGAGGGCGACGGTAACCGTACCGCCTCGTTTAGGTTCCGGGGTGCCCTGCGCGGACGCGACGATCGGCGACCCCGCTAGCGATGTGGTCAGCCCGGCCGCACCGGTCTTGAGCAGCCCACGCCGTGTCCAGTCGACCATTGTTCAGCTCTCCCGGATCATGTCCCTCCCCGTCCGCCAGCCTGGGCGCCGGCGAAGGGTTTCAGTGCTTCGAATGCTATACCGCGCCGGGACATCGTCAATGTTGTCGACGGCGTCCCAGCCGTGGCGCCGTCCGGAGCCGTTAAGCGCCCCGAAGCGCGCCCTGCGGTCCTTCACGCGTTCCACACCGGCCCTGACCGCCGTCGCGTGCGGCAATTACCGCGCCGAGTTCCTCGGCGTCGATCGCGACCGGGCGCCCGCCGGCCACAATGACGCGCCGCCGCAAGTCCCGCCTGCACCGACTCCTGGATCTGCGTTGATTGTCAGCCACGCCCGTTCCGGCTTGTCCGCCTATGCGTACCAGGAGGCCAGTTCGTCAGTTCTGGCCAGCCAGCGTCCATTCGAGGCAGCTATATCAATGGGGTTGTACTCAAAGCGGGACGAAGTTCGGCCTAACGCGACGCGGTCGCGTCAGCGTTCTCCCGCTCACCGATCAACCCACATTGGGCGTTTTCAACCGTATCTTTTCAATGCTATTCTAAATTTTATGAGCCGCGCAGAAGTTGACGCAATACAGCCCGATGCGCAGACGGTCGCATAGGACGTTGGCAGCTGCTTCGGATCGGTCTCGCCCAGCCTATAATCGTCTCTCCATATGGTGGCGTGGAGAACTCAGGTTACAGCGCACCTTACACACCCTTGCCAACAAACTACATTCTCAAAGCCTGGGATCGGGCACCCGATCCCCCGTCGTCACCTGGATCGCCGCATGGACCGCTTCTCCCGCCGCGTCCAGCACGGTGATGCGATAGAACCCGGCGCTGGGCGGCAACCATTGCGTCTGCCGCAATGCACCGACCGAAGGGATCGGCGCGCCATCGATCAGGAATCGCAGCGGCCGGCGCCCGCCCAGCGCCTTGAGATTTAGCGGCCCCATCCCGTCGATCACCGCGCCCGGCGGGGGAAACAGCAGGCGCAACGGGTCAGCGTTCGGCGTCGTTGCAAACGACAGCATTTGCCTGGCGAGCGCCGGGGCGCGCGGCGCGGCTGGCAATGCGCCGAACAGGCGCGCAAGTACGGGAAGAGCGTGATCGGCCGCACCACCATCCATCGCCGTGCCATCCGGCCGGCCGACCCAAACACCGATCAGATGCACCCGGTCAAAGCCGAAGGCCCAGTTGTCGCGACCGCCCCAGCTCGTGCCCGTCTTCCACGCGACACCGCGATCGGTCGCCTCGTCGGGGAACGGTCGGGTCAGGATATCCGCCACCATCCGCGCCGCCGATGGCGACAGAAAACGGTGCCCCGGCGGCTGTCCCGCCGCGCCGGCCATTGTCCCGGCCATTGTCCCTGGCAGGGTCAAAGCCAGCGGCACGATCCGGCCGTCGGTGGCCAGCCCGGCGTACAGCGCCATCAGCTCGCGCATGGTCATTCCGCCGCCGCCCAGGATGATCGGCAGGCTCGGGGGCGCCTCGCGCGGCAGGTGCAGCGTCGTGCCGGACGCCGCCAGCGCGGCGCTGAACCGCAGCGGGCCGTAGCGGGCCAGCAGTGCCACCGCCGGCAGGTTCAGCGAGCGCCGCAGCGCCGCCGCCGCCGTCACCCGCCCGGCGAAGCGGCCGGTGAAATCCTCCGGCCCGTAGCTGCCGAAACGGTCCGGCACGTCGGCCAGCAGCGTGTCGGGATGCACCAGGCCATCGGCGAAGGCGAGGCCATACAGGAACGGTTTGAGCGTCGAGCCGGGGCTGCGCAGCGCGCGCGTCGGATCGACCCGCCCGGCGCGCGGCGCATCGTTCCAGTCGCCGAGCCACAGCGCCGACACCGTGCGGGTGGGCAGGTCGGCGACCATCAGCGCCAGGGCAACACGCGGCGGCAGGGCGTTCAGCGTGGCATGTGCGATGTCGGTCACCGCGGCCTGGATTGCCGGGTCGATGTTCGTGGCCAGAAGCGGCGGATGGCGCGCCGCGGCGAACAGTTGCGGCAGCGTCCGCGGCATCGCCATCCGTCGCCGCGGCACCGGCTCGGCCCGCGCCGCCGCCGCTTCGGCTGGCATCAGCAGCCCGCGCGCCTCGGCCAGGGTCAGAATGCGGTCGCGCAGCCGCCGTGCCGCGCCGGGATGGCGGTCGGGGCGCAGCGCCTCCGGCCGGCGCGGCAGCGCGACTAGCAGAGCTGCCTCGGCCGCATTCAGCGCCCCTGGCGGCTTACCGAAATAGGCGTAGGAGGCTGCTTCCACCCCCACCAGATTGCCGCCGAACGGGGCCAGCGACAGCCACAGCCCGAGGATCCGGTCAGCCGTCAGCCGCCGCCGCAGATCGACCGCGCGCGTCGCTTCCAGGAGCTTCGCCGACAGCGACCGCGGTGCCGGGTCCAGCAGCCGCGCCACCTGCATGGCCAGGGTGGAGCCGCCCGAGACCACATGCCCCGCCCGCGCCCATTGCCAGGCCGCGCGCAGCACCGCGCCCGGATCGACGCCCGGCTCCGTCGCGAAGTGCTGGTCCTCGACCGCCACCAGAAGCTGGCGCAGGAAGGGCGAGACGTCCGCAGGCGCCATCTGCAAGCGCCAGACGCCGCCCGGGGCCGGCGCCAGCGCCAAAACCGACCCATCGCGGGCGAGCACCCGCGTACCCCAGGATTGCGCGCCGGGCAGCGGCGCCGGCGAAAGCCACCCCAGCGCGAGAACCCCGGCCCCGGCCAGCATGGTGCAGACGCCCAGCCAAGCCAGGCACCGCCCACCGCGGCGAAGCGCCGCCCCGATCACGGCGCGGCCGGCATCACCGTGATACGCACCGTGCCCTGCCGGGCGAAGACCGCGGGACGATACATGTCCGCCAGGGTGATGCCGGGATATTCGAAGCTGCCCGGCGTCACCGCCCGCAGGATCACCGCGAGGCGGAACGCGGGTTGCTTGGCGGAAAGGCTGACCACGGCCGCGTAGCGGTCATCCGCCGCCGCCTCGCTTTCCGTGTCGGTCAGCTCACCGAGCCAGTCCATGCCCGCCGCCTTCCCGGCCGCGAAGCGGCCAGCGATCTCCCAGCCCGCCGGCAGTCCCGCCATCACCACGGCATAATGATCCTCCCCGTCCGTCGCCTGGCCGTCGAGGACCATCACGAAGGTGCTGTTCTGCGCCAGCTTGTCGGGATCAAGCGCGGAACCGTCCATCGCATGGAAATTGCGGTGCACGGTCATGGCCGAGCGCGCGGGTGCCGGCGGCGTCACCGGCACGCCCTGCACTACCAAGCTGCCCGGAATGACCACATTCCCCGGGTTCTGAACCGTCACCGCGCTATTCAGCGCCAGGTTCACGCTTGCTGCCGGGCCGAGTCTGCCGCCGTCGGCGATCACTGTCACCAGCCCGGCGCCAGCCTCCATCGCCCCGGCCGCCGCACCCGCCCAGCCCTGCTCCTGCGTGTTGAGTGCACCGGGATTGAGGTCCGGCCCCGGCAGCGCCGCGCGGATCGCCGCAAGGCGCTGCGGCATGACGCCGCTCTCGTTCACCAGCACCGCCGTCGCCAACTGGTCGCGCAGCGCCGAGCCGTAATCCGCGCCCCATCGCCGCCGCACGGGATCGGCAAGCACCTGCGCGAAGATCTCGCGCGCCTGCTCGTCCTGGCCAAGCCGCGCGAGCGACGCCGCGATCTGCGCCCGCGCCAGCGGGGTCGGCTCGGATTGAAGACCAACAGCCGCGACGCGAATCGCTCCGGCCGGCGCCTTGCCCGCCAGCGACAACACATACAGCGCATAGGCCTGGGCGGCGTAATCGTCCGGGCTGGATGGCGGCGTTGCCACCTCCGAGCCCAGCCAGCCCAGCGCCTGGTCCAGCATCGGCTGCGGCACCGGCGCCCCAGCCTTGCGTGCCCGCAGCAGCACGTCGGTGGCGTAGGCGGTCAGCCAGGGCTGCGCATCGCCATTGGACGACCACAGGCCGAATGCCCCGTCGTAGCGCTGCCGGTCGCCGATCGCCTGGACAACCTGTTGCAGCCGCCCCGCGCGATCGGGCCCGGCCGCCGCGCCGCTCAGCATGGCCAGCGGCAGGCCCCGGCTGGCGAGCTGCTCCAGGCAATCGAGCGGATAGGCCTCCAGCGCCCGCACGAGGGCGGCCGCGTCGTACCGGACGCCAAGCCCGAATGCCGCGCTGGCATGCCAGGTGCCGGGGATGAAGGCGGCGGCGTCCGGCTGCACGGTCTCACTCGCGCCCGGGGCCAGGGTCAGCTTCGTCACCTGCGCCACCGGCGCCCGCGCCGAATGCACGCTCAGCGCCGCGGTATGGACGACATGAAAGCCGTTCGGCCCATCCGCCTCCACCGTCAACCTGGCCGGCCCCGCCGCGCCGGCGGTCAGCGCCACCGGCACCAGCACCCGCTGCTGCGGCGCAACCGAAAGCGCTGCCGGATCACCGCCGGTGACGCTCAGGCTGCCGGATGCCGCGACATGGAGGGAGAAATTGCCGGCCGGCAGCTCCAGATTCTGCACCATCACCGCGACCCGCGCCTGATCGCCGGGCGCCAGGAAGCGCGGCAGCAGCGGCTCCACGATGACGGGATCGCGCATCACGATGTCCGCACCCAGGCTGCCGGTCCTGGCGCCGTCCCAGCCCACCGCCATCAGGCGCAGCGTTCCGTCGAAATCCGGCAGTTCCAGCGGGAATTGTGCCACCCCATCGGGTCCCGCCTGCACTGGCCCGGCGAACAGCGAAACGATCTGCTGCGGAATGGGATTGGACTGGGTATCGATATCGCCGCCGGCGCCCTGCCGCAGCACGGTGTTGGCCGCGCCGGCCGGCGCCAGCAGCCGCGCCCAGTCGTCATGGATGCCGACCCCCAGCATGCGCTTGCCGAAATAATGACCAAGCGGATCGGGCGTCTTGAAATCGGTCAGCGCCAGGATGCCCTCATCCACCGCCGCCAGCGTCACCCAGGCGCCCGGCGTGGTCTTCACCGCGACTGTGGCCGTGCTGCGCGGACGGTAGATCGGCTGGGTCGCGATGCTCAGCGGCAGGGTGCGCGGTGTGGGATCGAGCGCTACCCAGGTCAGGCCGATCGCCCGCGCCGGGGGCTGCCCGGCATCAGGATCGGTGCCGCCGGGGCGGAAGACATGCACGCCGACGTAGGCGCCGGGTCCCCAATCTGCGGTGACCGGAATCGATACGTCGAAACTGGCGGAGCCCGGGGTCACGTCGATCAGCCGCTTCACCCGGTCGGTCATCACCAGGACCGCTGTGGGGCCGGGGTACGGCGCCTCCACATGGATCACCGCCGTGTCGCCCGGCCTGTAGTGCTCCTGACCGGCGCGCACCGAAACCCGCGCCGGCACGTCGGGATTATCGCCGATCGCCCAGCCGGAATAGAATACGACGGAAGTCGCGGCCATGCCGCCATTGGCCTGCAGCACTTGCAGTCGATAGCGGCCGAACGGCAGTGCGCGGCCATAAGCGAAGGGGGCGCCATTGGCCGGCAGGGTAACGGCCTGGCTGTCCACCGGCTCGTCCCGCCACACCGTCTCGTAACGCGCCTGCCCGTTGCTGACCGACAGGCGCCAGTCCGGCGTCTGCCTTACCAGCCGGAGCTGCACCGGCATTGCCACACGCTTGCCATCCGGCGCCACCGCCACCAGCCGGAACCCGGCCCGGCTCTCGGCACCGACGGACTCACCCGCGAAATCCTCAGCGATGCCGATCATCGGCGCGGCCGGCCGGATCGGCAGGGTCGTGGTGGTGCCGACGCCGCGGCCGGCGGGATCGTCGATATCCACCGCCATCGCCGCCTGCAAGGCCACGCTGGTATCCGGCAGGTTCGCGAGATCGACCGGCACGCTGGTCCCGCCCTTCGCATCCGTGGCGGCCAGATCGACCTGCGACCGGCTGGAGGTGAAACCATCGTTGGCGAGGCCGAAGCGATAGCCGGAAAAATCCGCGAAGGGCCTCGGATCGGGCGTGATAGTGACCGTCGCGGAGCCCGATAGATCATTGCCCGGCGCGCCATACAGGAAGCGAACACTCACCGGCAGGTCGGTCGTTCGCCCCGGCTCCAGGATGCGCGGAGCGGAGGGTGCGAACTCCACCGCCAGACGCGGCGGCACGAACGCATCCACCTGGAAGGTTCGATCCCCGATGCTCCTTCCGTTCGGATCGGTCTTGAGCATGATGTCCCAGGTGCCGAACTGGGCTCCGGCGGACAGCGTAACGGCCTGGTGGATGGAAGCGCCATCCGTGCGCGGCGGCACCGTATCCTGAAACACGCGGCCATCCGGCCGGGTCACGATCAGATGCAGCGGCAGGTCGGTCGGCACACCGCTTTCGTCGCGCAGCAGCGCCATGACCTGCACAGTCTCACCCGGGCGGTAGATGCCGCGATCGGTCCAGATGAAAGGATCGACAGGGCCCGGCTGCGGCGCACCCGAGGCGCCGCGATCCGAGAGATCGAAATCAGGCGCGGTGAGATCGAGGCGGGTGAAATCCCCATCCGCCGCACGGATGTGCAGGGCCGCCGGCGCAAGGCCGCCCTGGCCGGCAAGCAGCGGCTGCGGGAATTTGGCGACGCCATCCTGATCGGTGGCGGCGCTGCCCAGGATCTCGTTATCGGTCGCCAGCAGATCGACCGTGGCGCCGGCCACCGGATTGCCGCTGGCGTAGCTTCGCAGCTGCACCGTATCGCCATCCGCGCCGTGCCAGACGGTCGGAGCCAGGTCGGTGCGCAAAACAAGCTGGACGGCCGCCGGGGCCGCATCCTGGGCGAAGGGCGTGCCATCGCCCGGCCGCGCGATCAGGGCGTAAAGCCCGGCCGCCGATAACGCCGCCGGCAGCGGCAGCACGGTGTGGTTCAGCGCGTTACGGGCGAACCGGGCGACATCCGCGCGCCCGGTCCAGACCACTCGGCCCTGGTTCTGCTCCAGGTCCATCACCCCGTCGCTGCCAATGGCGCCCTGCGACGGTGGATAGGCCTGCATCACACGCAGCAGGTTGCGCTCGCCGATCTTCACCAGCGTCAACTTCACGGCCGAGAGGTTCACGCTGTCGAGTGCCGCCGTGGCCCGGGAATCGCGTGGCTGCAGGAAGCGCGCGCTGTCGAACACCAGGCGCGGCCGGCGGTTCGGCATGGCGATCGGGATCGTCACGTCCTGCTGCAGCGACAATCCGTTATCGCCCGGCATGCCGTGGCGCAGCATCGCGGCGGTGGTGGCGCCGGCGGGCAGGCCGGTGATGCAGATGCGGCGCGATTCCAACGTGACAGCCGCATCCTTCACCGGCGGCGTCAGCGACAGCCAGTCGGCCGGATGGAAATCCGGCGCGCTGGAAGGATCACCCACGAAACGCAGGCAGGCGCGTGTCGGAAAGGCTTCGGCATTAGTAGTTAAACCATCGAACAGCAGTCCGAGCTGCTGCTGACGTTGGACCAATTCCTGCTGGGCGGCGGGATCGTGCGGCAGGCGGCGGGCGATGGCCTGCAATACCTTGATCTCCGGCAGCGGTTTGTTCAGCGCAACCAGGGCCTGGCGCATCAGCCGCAGCGCCGAGACCTGGTCGGTCGCCGCACTCCCGCTGTTCTGCTCGACGCTGGTGAAGGCCAACCAGCCGGCCTGCAGGGCGCGGTCCGGATGGGGCGGGGCGACGCCAAGCTCGGCCTGGCCGAGCGCAAGCCAGGTCCGCCATCCCGGGATGGTGCCGCGCGGCAATCCGCCGATGATCATCCGCAGCGCCGGCAGGGCTTTGACGTAATCGTTCGCGGCCAGGCTCGCCGTCGCGGTATCTTCCGCCGTGTGGCGTGCCGCCGCCGTCAGCCCGGCGGGATAGTCGTGGCGCAGCAGGTTCTGGAAGTGCTCGGCATCGGTCTGCAGTCCGGGAAGCGCCAGCTCGTTCGGCGCCTCCTGCGCCCTGGCCGGCACCGGAACGGCCATCGAGCCACACAGGCAGACGAACGCGATAGCAATCCCGAGGTGACGAAGAAGCTGCATCGGTGTCCCTTCCTATCGGGCTTGTGGCCCGCCGCGGTGGTTTATCGCTCGGCACCCCAAAGAATATCTTCTTGGAATGGTCTTGGATTTTCCCCCGCACCGTCAGCGATCTTTGCCGGCGTGGCCCGGTCGGCACCGGGGTGCCTCGAGGCATCGGTTTCGGGAGCGATAATTAAGAAAGAGCGAACAGTGGGGCGGTATGGACTTGCCCCGGTTTCGTGGAGAGGTGGGAGCTTGGGGGTCAGGCTGTTTGCGGCATGGGCCCTGCTGGTTGGAGCCGCGCGCCGCGGCGGTCAAGGATCGCCGCAGGCGACCGCCGAGGGCGGCGCGAAGCGTCCTTGACGGCCGCGAGCACGGCGGCAGTCTGGTGATCGTCGGGAACGACGATCATTGCATAATGCCGTCGTTCGTAGTCGATCGGCGAAAGGTAGTTGAGCGAGGAGTGACGACGGCGCGCGTTGTAGAAGCCCTCGATGAATGCGCACACTGCGCTGCGGGCTTCGGCCTGGGCCTTGAGGCGACAGCGATCGAGAAGCTCGCATTCGAGGGTGGCGAAGAAGCTCTCGCACATGGCGTTGTCATAGGCGTCTCCAACCGAGCCCATCGAGGGACGCACGCCAGCCTCGCGGCAGCCGCCCCCTCCTCGCCCTCGAACTTGCGTTTTGCCGCCGCGTCCGCCATATGCCGCCCGCTGGCGGCAACGCCGGTAATTCACACGCGGGGCGCCTTTCCCGGCCGGGCCGGGTCCGGTGCCACTGTGGCAAAGCCCCGCGGAGGCACAACCGGACAAAGGAAAGGATCGCGCATCATGGCGATGCCCGAATTCACCCTGCGCCAGCTCCTCGAAGCCGGCGTGCATTTCGGCCACCACACGCGACGTTGGAACCCCCGCATGGGGCCCTACCTCTACGGCGTGCGCAACCAAGTGCACATCATCGACCTGCAGCAGACCGTGCCGATGCTGGATCGCGCGCTGCGCGCAGTGCGCGACGTGACGGCCGCGGGCGGGCGCGTGCTGCTGGTGGGCACCAAACGCGCGGCCGCGGAATATGTCGCCGAAGCCGCCAAGCGTTGCGGCCAGTACTACATCAACCACCGCTGGCTCGGCGGTACACTGACCAACTGGAAGACGATCACCGGCAGCATCAAGCGGCTCCGCTCCATTGAGGAAACGCTGTCCGGCGACACCCAAGGCCTGACCAAGAAAGAGGTGCTGAACCTCACGCGCGAACGCGACAAGCTGGAGCGCGCGCTGGGCGGCATCAAGGACATGGGCGGCCTGCCCGATATCCTGTTCGTCATCGACACCAACAAAGAAAAGCTCGCGGTCGAGGAAGCCAACAAGCTGAAGATACCGGTCGTCGCCGTCCTCGATTCCAACTCCGATCCCCAGGGCGTGACCTACCCCATCCCCGGCAACGACGATGCCATCCGCGCGATCACCCTTTATTGCGATCTGGTCGCCGGCGCCGTGCTCGACGGCATCAGCGCCGAGCTAGCGGCGACGGGTGCAGATATCGGCGCGGCTGAGGAACTGCCGCCCGAGGCGCTGCCGCGCGTTGAAGCGCCGGCTGAGCAGGCGCCCGCCTGAGAACCGTTCGATCATGACTGGAAACCGACAGATGGCCGAGATCACCGCGGCACTGGTGAAAGAACTGCGCGAGAAGACGGGCGCGGGAATGATGGACTGCAAGCGGGCGCTGACCGAAACCGCCGGCGACCTGGAAATGGCGGTGGACTGGCTGCGCAAGAAGGGGTTAGCGGCCGCGGCGAAGAAAGCCGGCCGCGTGGCCGCCGAGGGGCTGGTCGGCGTCGCCTCCGCGCCGCTGAAAGCGGCGATGGTGGAAGTGAACGCCGAAACCGATTTCGTCGCCCGCAACGAAACCTTTCAGGCCTTCGTCGAAACCGCGGCGAAAGTGGCGCTGGAGGTAGGCGAGGACCTCGACACCATCAAGGCTGCGCCGTTCCCCGGCGCCGGGCGGTCGGTGGCCGAGCAGCTTACCCATCTGGTGGCGACGATCGGCGAGAACATGACGCTGCGCCGCGCCCGCGTGCTGAGCGTGGATCGCGGCGTCGTAGCCACCTACGTGCACCAGCCGCTGCGGCCGGGCCTCGGGCGCATCGGCGTGATCGTCGCGGTCCAGGCGGCGGGCGAACTCGAGGGTCTCGAACTGCTCGGTCGCCAGATCGGCATGCATATTGCCGCGAGCCGTCCAAACTCACTCGACATCACCGGCGTGGATCCCGCCGCCCTGGAGCGGGAGAAAGCCATACTGCGCGATCAAGCCGCCGGATCGGATAAACCGCCGGCAATCGTCGAGAAGATGATCGAGGGACGCATCCGCAAATACTATGAAGAGGTCGTCCTGCTCGAGCAGGTCTGGGTGCATGACGGCGAAAGCCGGGTGAAGGCGGTGCTCGCCAAAGCAGGCGCGAAGGTCGCCGACTTTGCGCGTTTCACGCTCGGCGAGGGCATCGACAAGCCACAGGGCCCGGACTTCGCCAGCGAGGTCGCGGCGACCGTGAAGAAGTAGCCTGACGCGGGTCAGATCGCCTGACCCGCGACCTCCCTCCGGCTCTCGGCCGTGGTGGCGCCGCGCCGGAGAACGCGGTCGAGGCAGGCATCCAGCTTCGCCAGCGTGCCGTCCCAGGTATAATTCCGCTCGATGAGGGTCCGTGCCGCTGCACCCAGCGTCGGATGCAGCCCATCGATCACCGCCGCGACAGCATCCGCGATGGCCTCGGCGCCATTCGCCACGATCAGGTCGCGATCGGCAACGGCGCGCACGCCTTCGAACGCCGGCGGCGAGGCCACCACCGGCTTGCCGAGCGCCATCGCCTCCAGCACCTTGTTCTGCACGCCGCGGGCCATGCGCAACGGCGCCACCGAAACATCGGCGTGCGCAATGTAAGGACGCGTATCCGGAACGCGGCCGGTCACCTGCACGCCGGTGAGCCTGGTCAGCCGCCGCACATCGGGGCCCGGATTATTCCCGACAATATGAAACTGTATCCCCGGCCACCGCTGACGAAGCAGAGGAAGAACCGTGTCGCTGAACCAAATCACCGCATCCGCGTTCGGCCAGTAATCCATGTTGCCGGTGAACACCAAATGCGGCCCGTCACCCTGATACGGGGAGGCAAACGCAATGCCCGGTGAGAACCGATCGACATCCACCGCCATCTCGATCCAGGTCAGCCGGTCGGCAGTTTCCGGAGCCAGTTCGGCAAAGCGCTGCGTCTCCTGTTCGGTGACGAAGAAAGTCATGTCGCAGTTGTTGACTGCGTGCCGCTCATAACGGAAGAGCGTGCGTGCCTCCCGCGCCCAGATCGCTCGGGCCGGCCATGGTGTGTTGCGCGCGTAAAGCGCCCATTTTTCCGAATCGATGTCCTGCATGTCGAGGATCCTCGCGGCGCAATCGAGATGCAGGCCGTACGGTGCCATTGCCGCCGAGTAGATATATGCCACATCGATCGGTATCTTGGCCGCCGTCTCATCAACCCAGCGCCGCAGCTCGGGATGCGCGTAGTAATCCAGCATGAGCGGCCGACCCGGCCGAAATTGCATCAGCGCCTTGAGCTTCTGCCGTCTCTTTTCGATGCCGAAGCCGGCGACTTCGGTGCAGATGGTCTTCAGATGCGCAACGTGTTCCCAATCGGCAGCCTCGTCGATCAAGCAACCGAGATACACCCGATAGGTCTTCGCGAGATGACGGATCAGATTGTATCCGCGTATCTTCTCCCCCTTGGTCAGCGGATAAGGAAACCGGTGACTGATGAAAATAAGATTGCGCACGTGGTCTGCGGATCGGATGGTACCGGCGGTGCTACAGTGCGGTGCTCATGGGTATCGTCCACGCCTCGCTGCCGCGATCCGTCAGCTTGACGGGATAAGCCTGCGCCCCGGCATCGTTCAACACCGTAATCAGCCGGTAGCGGCGCTCCGGCGGCACGACGAACATCATGAACCCGCCGCCCCCGGCGCCTGAGACCTTGGCACCCAATGCACCGTTGCGGCGGGCGAGCGATTCCAGAGCCTCGATATGCTCGGTGGAGACTGCCGCCGCGGTGCGTTTCTTCGCGGTCCAGGACCGTTCCAGGATGGCCGCGAAGTCCGCGATCGCCCCGTGCAGAACCGCCCCCTTCATATTGAAAGCGTCCTGCTTGAGCTGGTGCATGGCCGCCAGCGCGACCGTGCTGCCAGCGTCCAGCCGCTCCGATTGCTGGCGGATGATCTGGTCCGACAGGCGCGATTGACCGGAAAAGCACACGACAAGCGACGACTCGAGTTCATTGATCACCGCCTGCCTGACCCGCAGCGGATTGACGATCACCCGGCCGTCCTGAAGGAATTCCATGAAGTTGATACCGCCGAACGCGGCCGAGAACTGGTCCTGCTGTCCGCCGGCCAGCCCGAGATCGATGCGTTCGATCTCGAAGGCCAGATGCGCGATTTCGTACCGTCCGAGCGGGACGTCCAGATACGCGCAATATGCTTCGACGAGCGCGACGACCAGCGCCGACGACGAGCCAAGCCCGGACCCCATCGGTGCGTCAACCACGGTGGTCACCGTGATCGCCAAAGGCTCGCCGTCGTTGTAGTCGCGGACCATCCGTTCGTACACCCCGCGATGAAGCGACAGCCGCGATCCGCTGACTGTGGCCAGCACCGGATGCTCCTCTTCGCGGCCAAGATCGCACGCCTCGAAGACCAAGCGATCGTCCAGCCGCGGCTGGATCGAAGCGAAAGCATAACGGTCGATCGTTCCACTGAGGACCGCGCCACCGAATGCCTGCGCATAGCTGCCAAGATCGGTTCCTCCGCCGGCCAAGCCGAGCCGCAACGGCGCGCGCGCGCGTATTGCCCGCTGCCCAAGGATGTCTTCGCGCAACCGTATGCCGCGGCGGGCCGAGGTCCGGGCGGTCCAGTCGGTCACTTTCTCCATCGTGCTTTCGGGCGAAAAGTGGTAGGGGCACTCTACCCGGCCGTGCCGGTCCCGACAACCCTTATGTGCCGGTGCTGAGCGCCAAACGCCTGTGCAACTCTCATGCCTGAATGGAAAGACAAACCCGTGAGGTCGCGAGGTATGAGCCTTGAGAACTTTACGTTGTTGATTGGTGAACCCCGGTCCGGCACCAGTTGGGTCGGCAAAATCTATGACAGCCACCCCGACGTGGTCTATCGGCACGAACCGGATTTCGCCATCTACGATCCAGAATTTCCTTTCATTGTCCCCGCTGAGAACGCGTCCCAACATATCGACCGCGCTCGCAAACTGTTTCAACGCCTGCTCCACAGCCCGCGGCTTAAGTCCGTCGGCCAGGCGCCCTTCTTTCCCAAAACCTATTATCCCCTTGGTCTCCGCGCATTGCACAGCGCCCTTATCCTGGCTCTGATGTCGGCCCGCACTCTCGGCAACGTGCCGGCTCTGAACGGCTTCCCCGTCCCGGACATGTTTTGGTTGGCAGACCGATCCAGGCTGCGCTTCGTGCTGAAATCGATCGGTGCCGCTGGACGCGCGGGCGTTCTCCGACAGGCATTTCCGAACGCCAGCTTCGTCGTTCTGCTGCGGCATCCCTGTGGGCATGTCCGCTCCGTCCTGGAGGGCCACGACAAAGGCAAGTGGGAGCCGAGCAATGCGACGAAGGCCGCGGCGTTGTTGCCGAATGCGAGGAATTACGGGCTGACCTTCGAACGTCTCGGTTCTATGTCACGGATGGAACTCAGCACTTGGCAATGGGCGCTCAGGACCGAGCTGGTCCTCGATGCATTAGGCAATCATGAACGCTGCCGTGTCGTCCACTACGAGTCGATTTGCGAGGATCCTGTTCAGGAGGCGAAGAAGCTGTTTGCGTTCAGCGACCTGAGCTGGCATCCTCAATCTGAAAATTTCATCCGCGAAAGCATCGATCCAAAAGGGCGAGAGGGGTACTATCGAGTGTTCCGCGACCCTGTCGATGCTGCGAATAAATGGCGGACCTCGCTCAGCGACGACCAGAAACATGGCATTCTGAGCATCGTCGCACGAACCTCGCTCGCGCCGTTATGGCCGGAGACGAAGCTAATGGCAGAGTCAAGGATCCGGTCCGCGAGCCTTACGCCATGACCAGCTTCGGGCACGACTATGTGAAGGCCTACCTCTCCCGCTCGGCCGCCGCGATGGCGGCCTTCGCCGCGGACCAGGCCGCGCAGGGCTTGCTGCTACGCATGGCCGAAATCACCTGCAATGCGATGCGGGCAGGGCACAAGTTGCTGATCGCCGGCAATGGCGGCAGCGCGGCCGACGCCCAGCACATCGCCGGGGAGTTCATCTCCCGCCTCATGTTCGATCACCCCCCGCTGCCGGCGATCGCGCTCACCGTCGATAGCTCCGCTATGACCGCAACCGCCAACGACTACGGCTATGAGCATGTCTTCGAGCGTCAGGTGTTGGGTCTCGGCCAGCCGGGGGACGTGTTCCTCGGCATCTCCACCTCCGGTCGCTCGCCCAACGTGCTGCGGGCTTTGGCAGCCGCCCGGAGGCGCGGGCTCGTCTGCCTGGGCTTCGGCGGCCGGGCCGGCGGCCCCATGGCAGAGCATTGCGAACTGCTGTTCCACGCGCCGTCCGATGAGACCCCCATCATTCAACAGCTCCACATCACCGCCGCGCATGTCGTCTGTGCGTTGATTGAACGCAGCATGTTCCCGGACCTCGTGCCGGCCGAGAGCGTGATCGTTTGAGGCGGACACGTCGGAAAGCGTGAATCACGCTCTCAAAACAAAGGGTCCAATGTCGGCCCCGATCCGCCAATGCGTGATCCTGGCCGGCGGGCGGGGCACGCGGCTCGGCGCGATCACCGCGGCCAAGCCCAAGCCGGTGCTCGACATCGGCGGTCGGCCATTCCTGTTCTGGCTGATGCGTGAAATGCAGCGCTTCGGCATCCAAGAGTTCCTGCTGCTGGCCGGCTACCACGCGGTCGTCCTCGAACAGGCTGTGCGCGAGCTCGCCGAAGCCCTCCCGCAGCGCCCTCTCTTACGCTTCTCGATCGAGCCAACCGAAGCAGGTACCGCGGGCGCGCTGTACCATGCGCGCGAGCTGCTTGCCGAGCGCTTCCTGCTCTGCAACGGCGATAGTCTGTTCGACTGCAACATCGCGGAACTGCTGCACGACGCCGCGGCGGATGGGCCGGACACGCTCGGGCGCATACTGCTGCGCCACACCCCGGACGCGTCCCGCTACGGCGTCATCACGCTGCAAGCCGGCCGGGTCACGGCGTTCCACGAACGCCCGGCGCCCGGCACGCCGGGGATCATCAATGCCGGCGTGTATGTGTTCGACCGGCGCGTGGCCGACCATACTCCCTCGATCGGCTCGCTGGAGCGCGATGTCATGCCCGCCCTCGCCGCCTCCGCCCGGCTGACCGGCACCCTCGCGGAGGGCTGGTTCATCGATATCGGCGTCCCCGATGATCTCGCCCGGGCCGGCGACGAGCTGCCCCAACGCCTGCGCCGTCCCGCTCTCTTCCTCGACCGGGACGGTGTTCTGAACGTGGACCACGGCCATGTGGGTACGCGTGATCGCTGGGACTGGATCGAAGGCGCGCTCGAGGCGATCCGGTTCGCCACCGCCTCCGGCTGCCACGTCTTTGTCGTTACCAACCAATCGGGCGTGGCCCGCGGCTTTTATAATGAGGGCGCTGTGCGGGACCTGCTTCGCTGGCTGGCAGACGAGGCGCAATTGGCCGGCGGGACGGTGGATGACGCGCGCTACTGCCCCTATCACCCGGAGGCCATCCTGCCCGACTACCGGCGCCATAGCGACTGGCGCAAACCGGGTGCCGGCATGCTGCTCGACCTCATGCGCGCCTGGCAGCTCGACCCAGCTCGCTGCCTGCTGGTCGGCGATAAGCCGAGCGACCTGCAAGCGGCCGAGGCAGCCGGCATGCGAGGCTTCCTGTTCCCCGGCGGCAACCTCGCCAACTTCGTCCGCCCCCTGCTCGCCTTGCTTGCCAGCCCGCCCGATCAGTGAGGTAATCCCCGCGAGGGAGGACGCGATGACAACTTATACCTGGGAACACATCCATCTGCGCAGCCCCAACCCGGAGGCCACGGCGCAGTGGTACGAACGGATGCTGCGCGCCGAGATTGTCCGCACCGAGCAGGCCGACGGCGCAACGCGGCTCGACCTGAACCTGGGCGGCGGGCAGAAGGTGTTCATTGCGCCCGCCAACCCGACCCTCGACACCGCACCGCCGCCGCAGCCTCCCTATTTCGGCCTCGAACATATCGGCCTGACCGTGGACGATATCGACGGCGCGGTCTCCGAGCTGAAAGCAAAGGGCGTGGCGTTCACCACCGAGCCCACCACCGTGCGTCCCGGCGTGCGCATCGCCTTCATGCGCGGCCCTGAAAACGTGCTGATCGAATTGATCCAGCGCGGCTGAACCCCAACTTCCCTCTCCGCCCCAAGGGGAGATTTGTTGGGGCGGAAAGGGTCAGGGTGAGCTGCGGGATCCGCCAACCGCGAGTTTCGCCACCTTCTTCAGGTCTTCGACGAACGCCCGGTACTCGCGGTGCCTCGCCTCCTCGTCCGGCACCCGCAACAGAAAAGACGGATGCACCGTCACGAACGCCGTTTCGGTCTCCGACAGCCGGATCGGCCGGCCGCGTTCACGGCTGATCGTCACCGCGCGGCCGAGCACCGCCCGCGCCGCCGTCGCCCCCAGCAGCACGACCAGCGAGGGCGCCAGCCGCACCCGCTCGACATCCAGCCAGAATCGGCAGGCCTGGATCTCAGGCGCCTCCGGCGTCTGGTGCAGCCGGCGCTTGCCGCGTGGCGTGAACTTAAAATGTTTCACGGCATTCGTGACGTAAGCGGCGCGCCGGTCGATCCCCGCCTCTGCCATCGCGCGGTCCAGCATCATCCCGGCGGGCCCGACGAACGGGCGCCCGATCACGTCTTCCTGGTCGCCCGGCTGCTCGCCGATGAACATCACCCGTGCCCCGGCCGGACCTTCGCCGAACACGGTCTGCGTCGCCGGCTCCCATAAATGGCAGCGGCGACAATCGGCGGCTTCGTGCACCGCGCCCTCAATCCCGGGGTCCGCACCAACCGGCATCACCACCGGGCCGAGCGGTGACCGGTCCGGCGGCCACGGCTCATCGCCCATTGGCTCGGCCGCCGGCACCGAACTGCCCGGCCGCGCAGGGTCCAGCACCTCCGCGCCATACGCAGCCCAGTACGCCCCCAGACCGGCGTCATCCGCCATCGAGGCAGGATCGACGCCCGGACCGAAGCGCAACCCGCCGTCGGCATCCCAATGCGCCGAGCCATCCGGCGTCAGGATGGAGACGGCGAATTCCGCAAAGCGCTGAGCCAGAAGCTGGGCATTCGCCTCCAACACGTAATGCGCGGGCGCGTACCAACCGAGATGCCGCACCGCCCCGCCTTTGCCGACGCTCAGATACCGGAGCTGCGCCCGCATCCGGTGCTGCTCCGCGCGCACCGCCAAAGCGAGCCCCCTCGCCCGCCGCGCCTCCTCATCCTGGCGTTCCTCCAGCACCTTCTCTCCGCCCTGTGCCCGCCACATCAGCCGGTACAGCAGATCGAACCGCTCCTTGTCGCGGGCCTGAATTGCCAGGGAGGCCAGCGAGACCAAAGCGCGGGAGACTCCGAAGCTGCCGCTTGCCTCCGGCAACTTCCCCGCCGGTCCGCCGACATGCCAGCGGACCTGCTCCGGCGGGGTACCCGACAGGACCAACGTGCGCGTGGCGGTCCGCCAGCCCTCCCAGTCGGTCTCGCTCCGCAATCCGACGCGCCGCATCGGCCGAGGAGACATCATCGGCGAGCGTTTTCCAACCCGATAAAAAGCTGATCACGGCGGCTATTCCTACCTGTCATTTAGGCAAACAATGCTCCGCCCTCGCTGTCTCCAAGCACCGCGAGCGCGATGGCATGCGCTTTGCCTGCCTTCCGGGCAGACCCCCGCCTCCTTGCAGGAGTGCTCGCGATGCTGGTCCCCTCACCGAAATAGTTAGATAGCGGCAACAATGCCTGGCAGCTTGCAGCTGCAACTTTTGTCGGCTTCTGCTGCAGATCTACGCCGCGATCTCCATCATCGTGCTCAACGTGGTAGCTACCTTCTTCATCCTGAAGGTGGTCTCCCCGTTCGCGCCGCTCAGAATGGACGAGACCACCCTCCTGATCGGCGATGACGCCGTGCGCCGTGTCGCGCCAAGTGATGCGAAGCCGGTTGATCGTCGCAGGGAACGAGCCCGCCGTCGCCGCCCGTAATCGATAGTGATCGTCCAGGACGTTCCGCTGACCGGATAGGTGCAGAGGAATGGCTTCCGATCGTCCGTCGCTCCCGCTACACCCGGCAGCAGCCAGCCGCCGGCGAGCACCGCGAGGCAAAGCTTGATCGGGCCCATGCTATCATCCTCCCGGCTGCACGCTTCACATATAAGAGAGCAGCGGGCATAGTGCCGCATCAACAGCGGCGGACCGCCGGGTGCCAGGCCCCCGCCGAACAAGGGGGAAGCATGCCGTTCAAAGTACAGGTCGGGCCGCCGCAGATCTCCATCCATCACGCGCAGACGGTCCTGATCACCGAGCCGGATGGCGGGGTCGACTGGCCCAGCGACCGCGGACTATACTTTATGGATACACGCGTGCTCAGCAGTTGGACGATCTACGCCAATGGCGAGCCTTGGGATCTGCTGAATGGCGGAGCGATCACCTACGATGCCGCGCGCATTTACCTGACCAACCGCACGATCCCGACCGAGCACGGCCCCATCGCCCCACGCACTCTCGGCCTGACCATCGGCCGCTCGATCAGCGGCGGCATGCACGAGGATCTCGACGTCACCAACGATAGCCGCCAGCGTGTTAGCTTCCAGCTTGAGATCGCGATGCGCTGCGACTTTGCGGATATCTTCGAGGTGAAGTCCGGCCGCATCGTGCGCCGCGGCCGTATCACCACCCAATGGTCGGAGGAGCGTCAGCAACTCCGCAACATCTATCGCAACGGCGACTTCATGCGCGGGCTCGTCGTCGCACCAATACAACCGCAGAAAGCGGTCTATGCCAACGGACGACTCAGCTTCGAGCTCGACCTCGGCCCCGGCGAGGCCTGGCATTGCTGCCTGCACTACAGCCTTCTTGAAGGCGAGAAACACGTCGCCGCACCAACAAGTTGCGTCGGCGCCAGCCATACGTCCCATCACGCCGAGACCCTGGCTGACTGGATGAAAACCGTCCTCAAGCTCCGCACCAGCAACGAAGAGTTCTACCGCCTGTATCACCAGGCGGTAGAGGACATGGCTGCCCTCCGCCTGCCCATGGGGGGCACCGATCACATGGTGTTCCTGCCGGCGGCCGGCCTGCCCTGGTTCGTTGCACCGTTCGGCCGCGACAGCCTGATCGTCTCCTTGCAGAACCTGCTGATCTATCCCCAGTTCGCCCGCGGCACCCTTGAAATCCTAGGCTCGCTGCAGGCCAAGGAAGATGATCCGTACCGCGATGCCGAACCCGGCAAGATCCCGCACGAGATGCGCTACGGCGAACTCGCACATTTCAAGCTGATCCCGCACACCCCTTATTACGGCACCGCGGATGCCACACCGCTCTATCTGATCACGCTGCACGGCGCCTGGCGCGCCACGGGCGACCAGTCGCTGCTGGAACAACACCTGCAGACAGCGGAAGGCTGTCTCGACTGGATCGACCGCTACGGCGATCGCGATGGAGATGGTTTCCAGGAATACCAGACTCGGTCGCCGAAGGGCTACGAGAACATGGCTTGGAAGGATTCCGGGGATTCCGTGATGTATCCCGACGGCTCCCTGGTGAAGGGGCCAAAGGCGCTCTGCGAGTTGCAAGGTTATGTGTACGACGCCTGGTTGCGCATGGCTCAGGTCTACACCGCGCTCGGCAAGCCGGAGCGTGCCGCCGAGCTGCGCAACAAGGCGGCCAGGCTGTTCAAACAGTTCAATGAAGCGTTCTGGGACGACGAACTCGGTTTCTATGCCTATGCGCTAGACGGTGACAAAAAGAAGGTCCTCACCGTCGCGTCCAACCCTGGGCATTGCCTGTGGTCCGGGATCGTGCCCCCGGAGCGGGCGGGCAAGGTCGTCGAGCGGCTGATGGCGCCGGATATGTGGAGCGGCTGGGGCATCCGCACGCTCTCCACACTCAACCCCGCCTACAACCCATACAACTATCAGACCGGATCGGTCTGGCCGCACGACAACGCAATCATTGCGATCGGCTTCAAACGCTACGGTTTCGGCGCCGAGGCTGGGCGCATCGCCCGCGACATCAGCGACGCCGGAAGCCATTTCCTGCTCAACCAGCTTCCCGAACTTTATACGCCGATCAAACGCGAGCCCACCACCTTTCCCGTCCAATATGTCGGCGCCAACGTCCCGCAGGCCTGGGCGGCCGGATCGGTCTTCTTCCTGTTGCAGGCCATCCTGGGCGTCGTCCCAGACGCTCCGCAGGGCAAGATATATGTCGATCCGCTTTTGCCCCCCTGGCTGCCCGACCTGACGTTCACCGACTTAAGGCTAGGCAAACACTCGTTCGACATCCACTTCTGGCGCGAAGGCGAAGCAACCGAGTTCGAAGTGCTGCGCGGCGATCGCAACGCCGTCCTGCGCCGCACCGAAGAAGGCTGCTTCGACCGCCTGCGAGCCTGGGAGATCCCGGCATGAACAAGTCCCGCTCCAATGGTACAACCCTGACGCTGGCGATCGATATCGGCGGCAGCCATCTCAAAGCCGGCGTGCTCGACCCCGCCGGCGAAATGACATCGCAACGGGCGCGCGTCGAAACACCCAAACCAGCCAAGCCGGCCGCCGTTGTCGCCGCACTGGTGCAGCTCGCTAAGCCGCTGGGACGTTTCGAGCGCATCTCGATCGGCTTCCCCGGCGTGGTCCGCGGCGAGACCGTGATGACCGCGCCCAATCTCGGCACCAAAGACTGGCATGGTTTTGCGCTGGCGCATGAGATCGGCACGCAGCTCGGCAAACCCGCCCGCATGCTCAACGACGCCAGTATCCAAGGACTCGGCGTGATCGATGGGCGCGACATCGAATGCGTGCTGACAATGGGCACTGGCATGGGGTTCGCGCTGTTTCGCGACGGCCGGCTGGCGCCGCACCTGGAAATGGGACAGCACCCGATCAAGACCGACAAGACCTATGATCAGTATATCGGCAACGCCGCCCTGCAGGAGGTCGGAAAACGGCACTGGAACAAGCGGATCAGGACCGTGATCGACTGCATCCGCACGCTGGTGAACTACGACGTGCTGTATATTGGCGGCGGCAACGCCCAGCATATCAAGCCGCCGCTGCCCGACCAGGTAAAGATCGTTCCCAATGAAGCCGGCATCACCGGCGGCGTGCGGCTCTGGGACCAGCGGATGGCCGACCTCTTCGCCGAACACCCCGCCTTCGCATAACGGTTGGGCGCATCAACCCCCGTCCCCTTGCGGGGTGGGGCAGAGGGAGGGGGCGAACCGCCCCCGATCAAGTATCGCTGCCACCTCGCCGGCCGGAAGCGCCGGGGCGTTCTGATACAGGAAACATGCGGCCGCGCGCTGCGGCGCGGTGCGGAATAGCGGCGGCGTCGTTGCAAGGCATTGCGGCATCGCGGCGGGGCAGCGGTCGGCAAATTTGCACCCGGTATCCGCGACAGCCCGCTCCGCTTGCGGTGGCTCAGTCGCCCAGTCACGCTCCGTGCTAACCCGGGGAATCGAGCCGATCAGCAACTGCGTGTAGGGGTGCTGCGGCGATTTCACCACTAGCTCCACGTCTCCGGCCTCGGCCACCGCGGCGCGATAGAGCACCAGAATGGTGTCGGCGACCTGATAAGCGGTGGCAAGATCGTGGGTGATGTAGAGAATTGAGATGCCGAGCTCGTCGTGCAGCTTGCTGAGGCTGCCGAGGATGGTGGCGCGCAACGAGGCATCCACCATCGACACCGGCTCGTCAGCGATGATCAGCCGCGGGCGCAGCAGCAGCGCGCGGGCAACCATGATACGCTGGCGCTGGCCGCCGGAAAGCTGGTGCGGATAGCGGCCGAGGATCTCCTCCGGCCGCAGGCCGACGGCGCGCAACGCATCCTCGATCAATGCACGACCATCGGCGCGCGATCGTGCCAGGCGAAACTTCCTCACCGGCGTAGTCAGCACATGATCCACCCGGTAGAACGGGTTATAGACCTCGTACGGGTCCTGGAAAATCGCCTGCACGTCATGGCGGAAGGCACGCCTGCCGGCCGCCCCGACAGCGTGCAGGTTGCGGCCCTTATACAGGACCTCGCCTTCGGTTGGCTCGATCAGGCCCAGCAGCAGGCGGGCGAGCGTCGTCTTGCCGCTGCCGCTTTCGCCAACCACTGCGGTGATGCGGGGGCGCTCGGAGTTGATCGCGAAAGAGAACCGCTCGAGCGCGATCTTCCGCTCCCGCCCGAACGTGCCGCTGGCGAAGCTTTTGGTCACATCGCGCAGTTCAACGAGCGCGGTCATGCCAGATGGCAGGCGACGGTTGCATCCGGTCCCATCGGACGCACGGCCGGTTTATCCAAGCGGCAACGGGACTCGGCCAGCGGACAGCGCGGATGGAAGGCGCAGCCAGGCGGCAGCTCGCGCAGCAGCGGCGCGAGGCCGGGAATGCCGTGCAAATCGCCGCGCCGTTCGAGCGACGGCAGGCTGTCGATCAGCAGGCGCGTATAAGGATGTCGCGGAGCGGTGATGATGTCGCGGATCGGGGCGACCTCGACCAGCCGCCCGGCATACATGATACCGAGGCGATCAACGAACTGCGCCATCAGGCCGATATCGTGGCCGACCAGGATCACCGCAGCCCCGAGCTCTTCCTGCACGCGACCGAGCGTTTCCATCACTTGCCGCTGCACGACTACATCGAGCGCGCTGGTCGGTTCGTCGGCGATGATCACCTTGGGTTGCAGACAGATAGCGATGGCGATGCAGGCGCGCTGCTTCATGCCGCCGGAAAGCTCATGCGGATATTTGTCGGCGACATCGGGCGGCAGGCCAACCTGACCGAGCAGCGAGCGCACGCGCACCGCAAGGTCGCGGCCGGCGAGGCGCTGCCCGTGATCGGCAAGCGCGTCGCCAATCTGGTCGCGGATGCGCACGACCGGGTTGAGCGAGTTCATCGACCCCTGCGGCACCATCGCGATCCCGGCGAGGCGCAGGCGGCGGATCGCATCGTCGGTGAGCTGCGACAGCGCCGTATCCTCCAGCCAGACCTCGCCGCCCTCGATGCGCCCGGGCGGCTTGATCATGCGCAGGATGGCGAGTGCCATTGTGGACTTGCCGGAGCCGGATTCGCCGGCGAGACCGAAACGTTCACGCGGACGCAGCGTGAAGCTGACATCATCCACCGCGCGGACGGCGCCACGCGGATGGTCGTAAGCGACGCGCAGGCCCTCGACGCGCAGCACGGCGGTGTTACGGCCGGGGCGCGCGGGCAGCATGTCCATCACACGGCTCGCCGCAGGCGGGGGTTGGCAATCTCGTCGAGGCCCGTCGTAAGGAAGAACAGGCCGAGAAACACCATGAGGATCACCACCAGCGGCGCGGTCCACCACCACCACCAGCCGTTGATGATGGCGGCGTTGAACAGCACCCAGTAGAGCGTCATGCCGATCGTCGGCGCCTCCACCGGGCCGAGGCCCAGCACCTCCAGCCCGACCGAGGCAAGGATGGCGGCGGAGACGCTGCTGACCAGGGTGGCTGCGAGATAGGGCAGTAGGTTCGGCATCAACTCGCGGAAGATGATTTCGGGGCCGCTCATACCGTTGAGCCGCGCGATCTCCACATAACCGCGCCGGCGAAGCGTGAGCACCTGGGACCGGATGGTGCGCGTGGGGCTGAGCCAGGACAGCGCGGCGATGATCAGGGCCATCTCGTTGACGGTGATACTGCCCTTCACCGAGGCGGCGATGATGATCAGGACAAGCAGCGGCGGGATGGTCAGCCCCACATCGGCGATGCTGCGGATGACCGTGTCCACGACGCCCCCGTAGTATGCCGCCGTAAACGCGAGCACGGCGCCGAAGCCCACCCCGACAAACCCGGCGATGAAGCCGATCCGCAACGTCAACGGCGTACCAGCGACCATGACCGCTAGCAGGTCGCGTCCCTGCCTGTCGGTGCCGAACGGATAATTCCATGAAGGCGCCTGCAACGCCGGCACCGAAAGCGGCTGCGCGTTGCTGGTATCTACGGTAAACGCGCCCACCACCATGAAGACGACGAGAATACCGAGCAGAGTGAGCCCGACCGTCAGGGACGCATTGCGGCGGAAGTAACCGAGCATCTCAGGTCCGGTGGTAAGAGATACGCGGATCGAGCCAGGGATAGATCACGTCAAGCACGAAGGTAGCAAAGCCGATCGCCACAATCACGGTGAACACGACGCCCTGGATCAGGAAGAAATCGTTCTCCTCGATGGCCTGAAACAGCAACGCGCCGATACCCGGATAGCCGAAGATAACCTCCACCAGCACCGCGCCCGCAAAGATGGTGCCGAGCGCGAGAGCGAGGCCGGTAGTCTGCGGCAGGATTGCGTTGCGCATGCAGTAACGCGTGAAGATGGTGGCGCTGCGCAGGCCTTTGGCCTCGGCGAAGGTGACGTAGTCCTCGCCCATGGTGGTGACCATCATGCCGCGCATGGCGAGCGCCCAGCCGCCAATAGAAACGAGCACGATGGACAATGCCGGCAGCACGGCATGGCGCAGGATGTCCAGGATGAAACCGAAGGTCCAGGCCGGGTTGGCGCCGGCGCTGTAGCCGCCGAAGATCGGAAGCCACTGGAACTGGAAGGCGAACAGCCAGCTCAGCACGAGGCCGAGCAGGAAGAAAGGGATGGCGTGCAGCGCCCAGAGCGGCGGCATGATCCAGCGCATCCAGCTCGGCGCGCCCGGCCAGGCCAGCAGGGCGCCGAGCAGCGTGCCGGCGGCGAAAGAAAACAGTGTGGTGAGTCCGAGCAGCGCCACGGTCCAGGGCAGCGCCTCGCTGATCATCCCGGCGACTGTGCGCGGATAATTAGCGATGGAGTAATTCAGGTCGCCCTGGGAGACGTCGCCGATATAGGTCAGGTACTGGCGCCAGAGCGGCTTATCCAGGCCGAATTTCTTTTGGTACTCCTTGACCATGTCCTCGATGCCGGCGTGCACGTAACCGCCGAGCGAGGCTTCCTCGAGCAGCTTGGTGCGCACCGGGTCCTGGCCGGAGAGCTTGGGCAGGAAGAAGTTGAGTGTGGCGGCGAGCCAGACGATCAGCAGGAAAACCAGGAAGCGCCGGACGATGTAGAGGAGCTGCATGGCGGGTCAAGCCGGCTGCAAGTTCCACAGCACCAGCGGGAAGGTCAGGTGCCAGGACGCGCCGTTGATGTAAGGGTTCTCCGCTGTGGGCCAGTTCTTCCAGTAGGTGGTGTTCATCGGGATGCGGTGGTGGTTCTGCACAAGCTGGACGTCCGGCAGGTCGGGCAGCCAGATCTCCATCGCGGCACGGAATAGTTTCTGGAGCTTCGGCACATCCTGCGGGTCGGTGACATAGACCTCATCGACAATCTTGTCGAAATCGGCGTTCTTCCAGCGGCTGAAATTGACGAGGTGGGCGCCGGGGACGGCGATGCTCTTGCCCTGGTAAAGCCGCAGCGTGTCGTAGGGCTCGCGGATGCTGCCGCCATGGCCATAGACGCAGCCGACATACTTGCCCTTCTGGAAGCGGTCGTTGAAGTCGGGCGGCAGCAGCAGGGTGGCCTCGACACCGTGGCGTTTCAACATTTCCGAAACGACAGGTCCAATGGCGGGGCCGAAGGTGCCGACCGGGGAGCTGATGATTTCCAGGGTGAAGGGCTTGCCGTCGGGGCCGTTCCATTTGCCGCCCTGTTTGCGGAAACCCTTGGCCGACAGCAGCGCGTCGCCCTTTTTCGGGTCGAATTCCAGCGTGTTGTATGTGACCAGCAGGTCCTTGACGGCATCGAAATAGGGCAACAGCGGCTTATAGGGCGGCATCGGCAGGGCGGAGACCTGTGAGGCGCCGAGAAAAGCCACCTGCACGATCTGGTTGCGGTCGATGTAGTGGCTGATCGCCCAGCGCACGTCCTTGTCGTTGAACGGCGGCACTTCGTTGTTGAGGTAGAGCGAGAGCGGCCACCAATCGACGTAGCCATAGGGCGGCTTCTGGCCGGTGTGGGTCGTGATCTTCGGGTTGGCGCGGAACATCGTGGGGAAAGTCGCCGGCAGCATGTCATAGGCGGTGTCGGATTCGTTGGTGATCATCGCCTGCGCGGTCTGCTGCTCGCCGGTGTTGGGCAGCCAGATGCTGCGCACCATCTGCGGCATCGGCGCGAGCTTGCGCTCGGCGGCCCACCAGGTGTCGCGGCGGTCGAAGATTTTCTGCGATAAGGTGGCTTCGACGACCTTCCACGGCCCGGTCGTAACAGGCCACCCTTTAGCCAGGTCGAAATGCTTGAAGCTGGTCCAGTCCTGACCCTGAAAGATGTGCTTCGGCACGATATAGACGCCGATATCGTATTTGTAGGTGACGAAGAAGAAGAACCGGGGCGAAGGAATTTTGAAGTCCAGCACCACCGTATCGGGGTCGGGCACCGTCGCCTGGTCGAGCGCCTGCGCGACATCGATACCCCATTTCACCTTGGGGCCGAGCTCGCGCAGCGTGTTGAAAGTGTAGGCGACGTCCTCGGCGCTGAACAGCGTGCCGTCGCTCCAGGTGATGCCTGGGCGGGTCTTGATGGTAAGCCGCTTGAAGTCGGGCGTGTATTCGTAACTCTCGGCTAGCCACAAATACAGCTTATCGGCGAATGCGCTGTAATAGGCGAGCGGCTCGCAGATGATGTTGGGCCCGTTCTGGTGGTTGGACCCGATTGAATACGGGTTCCAAAGGTCGTAATCGACCCAGCGCCCGTCGCGTCCGCCGTTCTTGATGAGCACCAGGGTGCGGTTGCGCGGCACCGCCGGCAGTTGCGCGTTCGCGGCGCTGGCCGGCAGCATCGCTGCCGTGCCAGTCGCCAGCCCCGCCTTGAACAGACCACGGCGGGGCAGTGTAATGCCGGTCATGCCTCAGGCCTGTGCCGACTGCACGTTCCAGAGCACGATGTTGTAAGTGAGGTGCCAGGACGCGCCGTTGATGTACGGGTTGTCTTCCGTCGGCCAGTTCTTCCAGTAAGTGGTGTTCATCGGGATGCGGTGATAGTTCTGCACGAGCTGAATGTCCGGCAGGTCCGGCAGCCAGATCTCCATCGCGGCGTGGAACAGATCCTTCAGTTTTGCCACGTCAGTGGGATCGGTGACATACACCTCATCGACGATCTTGTCGTATTCGGGGTTCTTCCAGCGGCTGAAATTTGCCGCATGGGCGCCGGGTACGGCAATGCTCTGGCTCTGGTAGAGCCGCAGCGTATCATAGGGCTCCCGGATACTGCCGCCGTGGCCATAAATTGAGCCGGAATAGTCGCCTTTCTGGAACCGGTTGTCGAAATCGGGCGGCAGACTGAGGCTGGCGCTGATGCCGTGCCGTTTCAGCATCTGCGACAACACGGGCCCCATGGCGGAGCCGGAGGCGCCGAAGCCTATGATCGGCAAGGTGAACGGCTTGCCGTCAGGTCCTTCCCACATGTCGCCGGACTTCTTGAAGCCCTTGGCCGACAGCAGCGCGTCGCCCTTCTTCGGGTTGAACTCCAGCGTGTTGTATTTGGCGAGCAGGTCCTTCACCGCATCGAAATACGGCAACAGCGGCTTGTAGGGCGGCATGGGCAGGGAGGAGACGGTCTCCGCCCCCAGATAGGCGACCTGGATGATCTGCTGGCGATCGATGTAGTGGCTGAGCGCCCAGCGCACGTCCTTGTCGTTGAACGGCGGGACCTCGTTGTTGACGTAAAGCGACAGTGGCCACCAATCGACGTAGCCCCAGGGCGGCTTCTGGCCGGAATGCGTGATGATCTTCGGGTTCTGCCGGATCACCGTGGGGAAGGTGGCAGGCTGCAAGGCCCCGCCGAAATCCACCTGATTGGTAATCAGCGCCTGTGCGGATTCCTGCTCGGCCACATAGGGCAGCCATATGTTGCGTAGGATCTGCGGCATGGGCGCGAGCTTCTGGTCGGCCGCCCACCATTTGTCGCGTCGTTCGAAGACTTTCTGCTGCAGCGAGGATTCCGTGACCTTCCAGGGGCTGGTGGTGACGGGCCAGCCCTTGGCGATATCGAAAGCCTTGAAGCTGGCCCAGTCCTGGCCCTGGAAGATGTGCTTCGGCACGATATAGATGCCGATGTCGTATTTGTAGCTGGCGAAAAAGAAGAACCGCGGCGAGGGAATCTTGAACTTCAGCACCACCGTGTTGGGGTCGGTGACGGTGGCCTCGTCCAGCGCCTGGTTGACATCGACGCCCCATTTCACCTTGGAGCCGAGATCGCGCAGCGTGTTCATGGTGTAGGCGACGTCCTCGGCGCTGAACGGCGTGCCGTCGCTCCATGTGACGCCCTGGCGTGTCTTGATGGTAAGCTGTTTGAAATCCGGCGTGAACTGATAGCTTTCCGCCAACCAGGGATACCATTTATCGGCGAATGCGCTGTAATAGGCGAGCGGTTCGTAGATCAGATTCGGCCCGTTCTGGTGATTGGCACCGATCGCGTAGGGGTTCCACAGCTCATAGTCGACCCAGCGGCCGTCGCGGCTGTTGATGCCGATCAGGATCATGGTGCGGTTGCGGGGGATGGTGGAGGCATTGCCTCCCTGCGCTTCGGCAATACCGGCCGGCAGCATAGTAGCAGCGGCCGCTGCCATGCCGCCCTTGATCACCTCGCGCCGGCCCGTATCAAGGCGCGTCGTTCTGGCTGTCATTCCGTTTCCCCCGGAGCTTTGTGTTCGTTCCGCGGCCAACGCCGTGTGCCGTGACTCTCAGCCCGTGAGGGCCGCCGCTGTCAAGCGCCGCGATCAGGGGAGTGTTACAATCACCGCCGCCCGGTAGGAGTCTGATTGCATGGAGTTCGAACACGTCGCGTTTTGCCGCCGAGTTGCTCGCCGAGATGCCGGATGCCGTGATCGAGGCCGACAGCCAGGGCACGATCCGCTACTGGAACCGCGCGGCCGAGCGCATATTCCAATACAGCGCAATCGAGGCCATCGGCCGGTCGCTCGAGCTGATCATACCGGAGAGCCTGCGTGCCAGGCATTGGGCGGGATTCCGCCACACCATGAAGACCGGGGAAAGCCGTTACGGAACCGGCGACGTCCTGGCGGTACCGGCGCTGCGTAAGGACGGCGCTCGGATCTCGGTGGAGTTCACCATCACGGCTTTTCGCGGCGTCGATGGACGCATCTCAGGTATCGCCGCCGTCATGCGCGACACGACAGCCCGCTTTGCCGAGACCCGGGCCTTACGCCGGGAGCTGGAGGCGTTGCGGGCCGAAGTACAAAAAAGACCCCGCGTCTGAACGCGGGGTCTGAAGGGAGCAGCGCGCCAGGACGATACAGAGTGCTGGCAGCGCGCTGCTGCTGGGGGAGGAAGCCAGCGAACGAAGCATAGTTGAGCCTCAATGCTGGCCTTATCCAGGTTGGAATGCGGCGGAAATCTGAACATCCCTCTCGGGCCCGCAACTTCCTGTGAAGCACGGAGACAGGGGCATACGCACGCAGGCGCTAACGGTTTCGTGACGAAATCGCCCCTAGCGTAGCCCACACGATCCGTCCCGCAGGAGGTGGGGCCCATGCAAACACGTCGGCGGTTGCCGGCCTCGGGATGGGAGCTGGCGTGCTGGCGTGTGGCCGCCGCACGCGACAATTTCGTGGGTAGTCTCGGCAAGCGAATCGGTGTGCTGTCTTGCATCCGCCCGGTGCGCCGCCTGCTGCGCCATGCCGGGCGACTCGCTTGGTGGATCGCCACCTTGCAACTGCCGCATCATACCGCCTGCTGGCTGCGCACGCGGCGGCACCGCGCGATGCAAGCGCCGGTGCTCCTCGTACCGATGACTGGGACCGTCGATGCCGCGACGTTGCGTGTGCCGCAAGATGACGCGCCGGTGGTTTCGGTGATCGTGACGAGCTACGGCAAGGTGGAGCATACACTACGCTGCCTTGCTTCGATCGCGGCCTGCGCGCCGGACGCGCCGGTCGAGGTGATCGTGATCGACGACGCGTCCGGCGATCCGGATCTTGCGCGACTGGATCTCGTCCGCGGCATCCGGCTGATCAGCAATCCACACAATCTCGGCTACCTGCGTACCTGCAACGAAGCCGCCCGACTTGCACGCGGCGAGTTTCTGCTGCTGCTCAACAACGACACGCAGGTATCGCCCGGATGGCTCGACGCGATGCTGGACCTGTTCCGCGCCCGCCCGGACGCCGGCGCGGTGGGATCGATGCTGATCTATCCCGATGGGCGGTTGCAGGAAGCGGGCGGCATCATCTGGGACGATGGGTCCGCGTGGAATTATGGCCGCGGCAACAACCCGGCGCTGCCCGTGTATAACTATGTGCGGGAGGCCGATTACTGCTCGGCGGCGTCGCTGATGGTGCCGCGTGCATTGTTTGCTGAGCTGGGCGGATTCGATGAGGTGTTTGCACCAGCCTATTGCGAGGACTCGGATCTCGCGTTCCGTTTGCGGATGCGCGGCCGGGCGGTGTTGTATCAACCGCGCTCGCGGGTGATCCATTTCGAGGGAGTGTCGCACGGCCGGAACACGCGATCGGGGATCAAGCGGCACCAGGTGATCAACCAGGCCCGCTTGGTGCAGCGCTGGGCGCGCACGCTTGCTGCCGAGCATTATCCCGCCGGCCGGCAGGTGCTGCGGGCGCGCGATCACGCGCGCAACCGGGTGCTGGTGCTGGTGATCGACCACTACGTGCCGGAGCCGGATCGCGACGCCGGATCGCAGACCATGATGGCGTTCATGCAGTCGATGCAGGCGGCGGGCATCGTGGTGAAGTTCTGGCCGCACAACCGGTTGTATAGTCCCGGTTATACCGAAGCGCTGCAGGAGGCAGGAATCGAGGTGATCCACGGCGGCGGCTTCGATGCTTTCGACGAATGGATCGCAGAGAACGGCGCCGAGCTCGATCACGTGCTGCTCAGCCGGCCGGAGGTGGCGCTCGGGTATCTGGAGCCGCTGAAGCGCAACAGCGCGGCACGGTTGGTCTATTACGGCCACGATCTGCACTTTCGCCGCCTGCGGCTCGAGGCCCAGGTGACCGGACAAGCGGCTGTCCGGCGTGAGGCGGACCGTTTGGAGCGCCTGGAACGCTGGGTCTGGCGCAGCATGGATGTGGTACTGTATCCGTCTCAGGAGGAAGCGGCCACGGCGGCTGAGATGGAGCCGGGCAGCCTCGTGCGGGCGGTGCAGCCATTCGGCTTCCGCGAATTCGGCGCGCCGCGCCTGCCGCCGCCGGGGCTCGACCTGCTGTTCGTCGGCGGCTTCGCGCATCCCCCTAATCAGCAGGCCGTGCAGTGGTTGGTTTCCGACATTCTGCCACGCGTGAGGGCAGTGGTGCCTGGCGCGAGGGCGGTGATCGTGGGGTCTCGTCCGGGGCCGGCTGTCAGGGCGCTGGCCGGAGCGGGGGTAATTGTGGTCGGCGACCTCGGGCCTGACGAGTTGCGGAGTTGGTACGGTCGAGCACGGGTCGCAGTGGTGCCGCTTCGTTGCGGGGCAGGTATAAAGCTGAAGGTGGTGGAGGCGCTGCGCGAGGGTCTGCCACTGGTCACGACGCGGGTCGGCGCGCAGGGTCTGCCCGGGCTCGAGCAGGTGACAACAGTGGCCGAGGATGCGGCCCGTTTCGCGCGCGGGGTCACGGTGCTGTTGACCGACGATGCGCTGTGGCGGGAGCGCTGCGCGGCGCAGATCGGTTATGCGCGGGCGCATTTCGGGGCCGAGGGATTGCGGCGGTCGTTTCTGGGCGCGGCTGAGTTGGTATTGGCGCCGCCTGAGCTTGCAGCGGCAGCTTGAAGGCGAGTGGTAGCAGCGTCAGGCGACTCAAGCCTCCACCACGCGACCATCGCGCAGCGTTACCGATCGGTCCAGGCGCGCTGCCAACTCAGGATTATGCGTCGCCATCAGCACCGCCAGCCCTTGCCGCTGCACTGCCGCCAACAATTCATCGAACACCACGCCGGCGGTGTTGACATCCAGGTTGCCGGTCGGCTCATCGGCCAGCAACACCTTGGGCTGGTTCGCCAACGCCCGCGCGATCGCCACCCGCTGCTGCTCGCCGCCGGACAGTTTTCCCGGCAGATGCCCCGCACGCGGCCCCAGCCCGAAAGACCGCAACAGCTCCATCCCCCGCTCGGTCGCCCGCTTGCGCGATTTCCCGGCAATCATCTGAGGCAGAATCACATTCTCAAGCGCCGAAAACTCGGCCAGCAGGTGGTGAAACTGATAAACGAACCCGATCGTATCGCGCCGTATTGCGGTGCGCTCCGCGTCGGCAAGCGCGCCGGCCTCGCGCCCCTCCACAATGACCGAACCGGCATCCGGCCTCTCCAACAGTCCGGCCAGATGCAGCAGCGTCGATTTGCCCGCCCCTGACGGCGCCACCAAGGCGATGGTCTCGCCGGTACCTAACGTCAGGTCGGCGCCGCACAGCACAGGCAGCGGTCCTGCCCCGCTCTGATAAATGCGCTGCACGCCGCGCAACACCAGCGGCGGCTCACTCATGCCGCAGCGCCTCGACAGGATCAGTCTGCGCGGCGCGCCAGCTCGGATACAGCGTCGCCAATAGCGCAAGCGCCAGCGCCATCACGACGACCTTCCACACCTCGTTCCAGTCCAGCCTCGCCGGCAGATGCGTGAGGTAATAGACCTCCGGGTTGAACACATTCACTCCGGTGACGTGCTGCACCACGTCCTGGATGCGGTCGATGTTCCAGGTGAACAGCAGACCCAGCACGGTGCCGATCAGCGTACCGGCCACGCCCACCGAAGCGCCGCACATCAGGAAAATGCGCATCACCGCCCCGCGCCCGGCGCCGATCGTGCGCAGCACGGCGATGTCGCCGGTCTTATCCTTCACCATCATGATCAGCGACGAAATCACGTTGAATGCCGCCACCAGGATGATCAGCGCCAGGATCACGAACATGACGTTCTGTTCCACCTGGACCGCGGTGAAGAAGCTGTTGTTGCTCTGCTGCCAGTCGAGCACGCTGATCGGCACACCGGGCAGCGCCCGACGGATCGCCTCGGCGGTGGCGCGCACCCGCTCGGGGTCCTGCACCGTGACCTCGATCTGGGTCACCGCGTCAGGTTTCTGGAAATACATCTGCGCCGCTTCCAGCGGCATGAACACGTAGCTCGAATCGTAGGCGAACTCGCCGACATTGAAGATCGCCGCGATCCGATACGCCTTCACACGCGGGACGGTGCCGAACGCGGTGGCCGCGCCCTGCGGCGAGATCAGCGTAATCCGGTCATTCAGCCAGACTCCGAACTGCCGCGCCAAGCCGGTTCCAACCGCAACAGTATCGTCCCCCGTGAGGTCATCGAGCGAGCCCGCGACGATGTGGTCGCTGACCAGTTTCTGCGATTTGAGATCGGCGGTCGCGATCCCGCGCACCATCCCGCCGCCGGCGCCCCCATGCGGACCGCTGAGCAGAGCCTGCCCGTCCACAACGGGGATCGCCGAAACCACGCCCGGCAGCTTCTCGATCCGCTGCGCCAGCGCGGTGTCGTCCGTCAGCGTGCCGTTCGCGCCATACACGCCGAGATCGCCGTTGAAGCCCAAAATCCGGTTCAGCAGATCCACCTTGAAGCCGCCCATCACGCTCATGACGATGATCAACGTCGCCACCCCGAGCGCGATGCCGACCAGCGAAAAAATGGCGATCACGGACACGAACCGCTCGCCGCGGCGGGCGCGCAGATAGCGGGCGGCGACCGCCCGCTCGAAAGCGTTGAACATGCTCAACCGATTTGGGCCAGCGCCTGCTCGACAGGCAGTTCTCGCCGCTCGCCACCGGCGCGCCGTTTCAGCTCCACGGTGCCGGCCGCCGCCCCGCGTGGCCCAACCACGATCTGCCAGGGATGGCCCATCAGGTCCGCCTCCGCGAATTTCACCCCGGCCCGCTCTTCTCGATCGTCGTACAGCCCCGCCGCGCCGAGCCGCGCCGAGAGGTCCTCGCAGATCCGGTCGCAGGCCGCATCGCCGGGCTTCAGGTTCAGGATCGCCGCCTTGAACGGGGCGACGCTGTCCGGCCAGATGATGCCGGCCTCATCGTGGCTCGCTTCGATCACCGCGCCGACAAGGCGGCTGACGCCGATGCCGTAGCTGCCCATCTCGGGCGGGACCTGTCTGCCGTCGGGACCGGCTACCATGAACCCCATCGGCTTGGAATAGTTGTTGCCGAAATAGAAGATGTGGCCGACCTCGATCCCCCTGCCCTCACGTCGGCGCTCCGGCGCGACCTTGGCCCAGGCTGCCGGATCGTGCTTTTCGTCGGTGGCGGCATACATGCTGGTCATCAACTCGAAGAATTCCGCGAGCTCCTGCGGCTTGTCGTAGCTGTAATCGGCCTTGACCCAGTCGATGTCCTCGAAGCCGCGATCGTAGAACACCTGGCTTTCGCCGGTGGGTGCCAGAATGATGAACTCGTGGCTGAGATCGCCGCCGATCGGGCCGGAATCCGCGGCCATCGGGATCGCCTTCAGGCCGAGGCGCTGGAAGGTGCGCATATAGGCCAGCATCATCTTCCGGTAGCTCACCACCGCGCCTTCGTAGTCGAAATCGATGCTGTACGCGTCCTTCATCAGGAACTCGCGCCCGCGCATCACCCCGAACCGCGGACGCACCTCGTCGCGGAACTTCCATTGGATATGATACACGAGCTGCGGCAGCGCCCGGTAGCTGTGAACCGACTGGCGCATCAGGTCGGTGACCACCTCCTCGTTGGTTGGTCCGTACAATAGCTCCCGCTCGTGCCGATCGCGGATGCGTAGCATCTCCTTGCCGTAATCCTCGTAGCGCCCGCTCTCGCGCCACAGCTCGGCAGGCTGGATCGTGGGCATTAACAGCTCCTGCGCGCCGGCCGCATCCTGTTCTTCCCGCACAATGCGCTCGATCTTCTTCAGCACCCGCAGGCCCAGCGGCAGCCAGGCATAAATCCCTGCCGAGGTTTGACGCACAAGACCGGCCCGCAGCATCAGCCGGTGCGAGGCGATCTGCGCCTCTGCGGGTATTTCCTTGAGCGTCGGGATAAGGCTGCGGGATAGACGCATGCGGACCGTCCGTGCTGCGTGGATATGATAAACTCTGACCCTAGCCACCCACGCGGATGGTGCCAAATCGGGTTCGGCACCAAAGCGTCCCAAGACAGTATTGTGCGCCGCACAACTCCAGCCGGAAAGAAAATCACGAAGATTCTGCTACTTTCGACTGAAATAGCGTGACACCGGCCGGCAAGGCCGATAAGAAAAGAAAGGGCTCGCAGGACCAGGGGTCCGCGAGCCCAAGTTTAGGGAGGAAACGCCAGTCACACGGCAGGATGAGGAGACTCTCCTCTTCCTGCCCGTGATGATGGGCGCCCACCAATCATCACGCAATGTAAAGATGGTGTCGTTTTGCGAAAAAAGACGGCGCCTGCACACGATTTGCTCCCTTAACGGGCAAATGCGACGGCAACCTGCCGCACCGATAAGCAATCAACGATCAGGCAGCGCCAGCCAGCCGTGGCGAAAACTCAGATAAGGGCTGACTATCAGCAGCCATGCCCCGAACCAGACCACACCGGCGACAATCGTCGTCGCGGCAACCTTCATCAGCAGCCGGGGACGCTCCGGCGCCCCGCGCCAGCCAGTGTGCAAGTCGGGCTGCGCACTCGAACCGGCCCCGAAAGGCAGCACAGCGAACAAAGCGGTCCACCAGATCAGCACATAGAGCACAGTGCCGGTGAACCAGTTCATGTCACGCCGCCGACCCGAAGCAGATGGACCTCGACCAACGGCCGCTTCTGCAGTCGCCGCCGCAGCGCCCGCCGTAAGGCCGCACGCGCCGCATCGCCCAGCGCCGTATCATCGCGCCGCAAGGGAGCCGGGAAATCGGATATCGCCTCAGCGAATTCCTGAGCGATACGGGCTGTCTCGGGATCATCCGGCTCAAACAGTCCCGGCGCGCTCACCCGCGGCATACCGCAGAGCCGTCCCGCCCTGTCCACCGCAAGGCTGCCCACCACGACGCCGTTGAACAGCATGCGCCGCCGCGTCGCCATGATGCCGCCGGTGGCCGGCACCAGTCGCCCGCCATCCGGCACCAGCCGTCCCACCGGCGCGCTGTCCGCCACCTCGGCCGCCCCAGGTGTGAGGCTCAGTATGTCCCCATCCTCCAACACGATCGGCTGGGCCCCCGCTTCCCGCGCGAGGTCCGCATGAGCGGAAAGGTGCCGCCACTCCCCATGCACCGGCACGGCGTAGCGCGGCTTAACCAGCCGATAGAGCCGCCGCAATTCGTCGCGCGCCGGATGCCCGGAGACGTGAACCAGATGGTCCATGTCGGTCATCAGCCGCACGCCGCGGCGGATCAGATTGTCCTGCACCGCACCGATCGCCCGCTCGTTGCCCGGTATCACCCGGCTGGAGAAAATGACCGTATCGCCTTCGCCCAGCACGACGCGCGGATGCGTATCCATCGCTACGCGGGAAAGCGCGCTGCGCGCCTCGCCCTGGCTGCCGGTGATCAGGATCAGCAGGTTGTCGTCGGGAATCGATCCGGCATCATCCTCGGAGACGAACTCCGGCACGGCGCGCAAGTAGCCGCACTCGCGCGCCGCGGCCTCGAGGTTGCGCAAGGACCGGCCGACCAGGGCCACGCTGCGTCCGGCAGCCTGAGCCGCCAGCGCAATCGATTCGATTCGCGCCACGTTGCTGGAGAAACAGGTCACCGCCACACGGCCGCGCAGTCCGCGGACCAGCGCCGCAAGGCTGCGCCGCACGTCGAGCTCGCTGCCCGAATGTCCTTCCACCATCGCATTGGTGGAATCGCAAACCATCGCCATCACGCCCTGTGTGCCGAGCGCGGCGAACGCCGTTTCATCAGTCGGCGGACTGACCAGCGGATCAGGATCGAGCTTCCAGTCGCCGGTATGCAAAACCAAGCCGGCAGGGGTGGTGATCGCCAGCGCCTGCGCTTCCGGAATGGAATGCGCAACGCGAACGAACCGCAGCGAAAACGGCGGCAGCTCGAAGGCGCCGCCGGGCGGCACGATACTCACCCGGACCTGCGATAGCAATTGCGCTTCATTCAGCTTGCGCCGAAGCACCGCGGCCGCGAACGGCGTGGCGTAAACCGGGCAGCGAAGCTGCGGCCACAGCCATGCGACCGCGCCGATATGATCCTCGTGCGCATGGGTGATCACCAGACCCGTCAGCCGATCGCGCCGCTCCGCGATGAAGGCCGGGTCCGGCATCATGATGTCGATTTCCGGATACTCGGCGCCGCCGAACCCGATCCCGCAATCCACCGCGAGCCATTTGCCGCCGCAGCGGTACAGGTTGAGGTTCATGCCGATCTCACCCGTCCCGCCCAGAGGCAGGAAGGACAGATCCGCACCATCGGCACTCATTCGGTTTCGCTCGATCTCGACTTGTCCCTCGGCAATGTGGGCGCTGGATTGCGCTCCGCCAACATCCTGAGCCCGTCGAGCGTCAGGTCAGGCTCGATCAGCTCGATCACCAACGTACCTTCCGCGAACAGCGGCGCCAGACCGCCAGTCGCGATCACCTTCATCGGCGCGCCGTACTCGCCCTTGATGTGGGCCACCAATCCTTCGATCAGGCCGACATAACCCCAGTACACGCCGGACTGCATCGCCGCGACGGTGGAGCGGCCGATCACCGCCTGCGGGCGGCCGATGCCGATACGCGGCAGGCGCGCCGCGGCGTGATGCAGCGCCTCGATCGAAAGATTGATACCCGGCGCGATCACGCCGCCGAGATAGGCACCGTCCCGATCAACCACGTCGAAAGTGGTCGCGGTGCCGAAATCCACGACGATCAGCGGGCCGCCAAAGCGACGGTGCCCGGCTAGCGCGTTCAGCAACCTGTCGGCGCCCACTTCCTCTGGGTTGTCCACGCGAATGTCGAAGCCCCAGTCGAGCGAAGCGCGGGCGATCAACGGCTCGATCGAGAACCAATCCCGGCACAGCCGACGCAGATGATAGAGCGCCGCCGGAACGACAGTGCCGATCACCGCCGCGGACACTTGCTCCGGCTTCAACCGGATGCGGTCTAACAGCAACAGCAGCCAAACCGCGTATTCGTCGGACGTCCGCTGCGCCTCGGTCCGGATGCGCCAGATGCCGCGCCACGCGGCGCCATCATGCACCGCGAACACCACATTCGTGTTGCCGGCATCGACGACCAGCAACATCCAAATTATCCGAACAGCGCCGTAGCCGCGCTGCCGGCAGCGGCGACAAACGGTCCGGGGAACAGAAAAAACAGCAAGGTAAACAGGCCGCTGACCGCGCCGACGAAGGACAGCGCTGATGGGCGCGCGTCGAAAGCCGGCACGGGCGCGTCGAAATACATCACCCTCACGACGCGCAGATAATAATACGCCGCCACGACGCTGCTCAGCACACCGATGATGGCCAGCGCCCACAACCCCGCCTGGACTGCGGCCAGAAACACGTACAGCTTGCCGAAGAAACCCGAGAGCGGCGGGATGCCCGCCAGGCTGAACATGAACACCGCGATCGCCAGCGCCATCGCCGGATCGTTGCGTCCCAAGCCGCTGAGATCGCTGATCCGCTCCAAAGCCAGCCCGCGGCGGCGCATCGCGATGATGCACGCCCAGATGCCGGCAGTCATGAAGATATACACCAGCAGATAGACGAGCGTACCGCGTATGCCGACCGGCGTGCCCACCGCCAGGCCGATCAGCGCGTAGCCGACATGGCCGATCGAGGAATAGGCCATCAGCCGCTTGACGCTGGTCTGCCCGATCGCCGCCAGCGCACCCAGGATCATCGAAGCAATCGAGATGATCTCTATCAGCAATTGCCAGGACACCAGCAGATGGCCGAACGGTTCCACCATCGTCCTTAGAAACAGGCCTACGGCGGCGATCTTGGGCGCGGTCGCGAAGAACGCTGTTACCGGTGTGGGCGCCCCTTCGTAAACATCCGGCGTCCACATATGGAACGGCGCGGCCGACACCTTGAAGGCCAGCCCGACAATGACGAACACCACGCCCACGATCATGCCGGGCGACGCATCGGCAGGTGACGCCAGCGCCCGCGCCAGCGCGCCAAAATCCATCGACCCCGAGAACCCATAGACCAACGAAATCCCGTACAGCAGCAGGCCCGATGCCAGCGCGCCCAGTACGAAATATTTGAGCCCTGCTTCCGACGACCGCAGCTCGTCGCGTGCGAACGCAGCCATCACATACAGCGCCAGCGATTGCAGCTCGAGCGACAGATAGAGCGTCATCAGATTGGTGGCCGAAGCCATCGCCATCATGCCGACGACGGCGAACAGCATCAGTACCGGATATTCGAAGCGAGCGATCCCCTGTTCCCGGTTGTAGTCGAATGAAAGCAACAGCGTAAGCGCCGCCCCCGCCAGCACCAGCGCGTTGATGAAGATGGAGAACGGGTCAACCGTGAACTGGCCGAAATAGCCAACCCCGCCCACCCGTGTCACCATCAAAAACCCGGCGATCAAAAACGCGCCGAGCACCATCATCGTGCAAATCTCGGTCGAGTCCTTCCTGCGAAGCACGCCGAACACCAGGATAAACATACCGAGCACGGCCAGCACGATCTCCGGCATCGCGACTGTCCAGTTCATCAGTGCGCTGCCTCCGCCACACGCAGCTTCGGACTGGGAGCCGCCATTGCCTGCTGATGCCCGGCCACCATCTGCTGCACCGTGCTTTCCCAGAACCGGGTGAAGCTCGTCGGATAGGCACCCATCCAGATCGTCAGCACCGCAAGCGGCGCGAACAAGGCGACCTCCCGCGGCGACAGATCAAGAAATGTGCGCAGATCGATCTTCGTCAGCCGGCCGAAGATCACGCGCCGATACAGATACAGCATGTACATCGGCCCAAGAATCATCCCCATGCCGCCGAGCAGCGCCAGCCAGAAGTTCACGTGCAACGCGCCGATCATCACCAGGAATTCGCCCACGAAGCCGGAAGTGCCCGGCAGGCCGATGGATGCCATGGTGAACAACATGAACACGAAGGCATAGGCCGGCATACGCTCGACGAGCCCGTTGAAGCGCGCGATCTCATGCGTGTGCAGCCGGTCGTAAAGCACACCGACCACAAGGAAGAGAGCGGCGGAGACGATGCCGTGCGACAGCATCTGGAACAGCGCCCCCTGGATGCCCTGGACGTTGAAGGTGAAGATGCCGATCGTCACCACGCCCATATGGGCAACCGACGAATAGGCGATCAGCTTCTTCATGTCCTCCTGCGCCAGCGCGACATAGGCGGTGTAGATCACGGCGACCACCGAAAGCGTGTAGATCAGTGGTGCGAGCTGTGCCGAGGCGATCGGCAGCATCGGTACCGAGAAGCGCAGGAAGCCGTACGCGCCCATCTTCAGCAGCACGCCCGCCAGCATCACGGATCCTGCGGTCGGCGCCTCTACATGCGCATCCGGCAACCAAGTATGCACTGGCCACATCGGCACCTTCACCGCAAAGGACGCGAGGAACGCCAGGAACAGCCAGAACTGCATGCGCGCCGGGAATTTCGTATGCAGCAGCACGGTAATGTCGGTTGTATGGGCATAGAACCACATCGCCAACAACGCGAGCAGCATCAGCACCGAGCCGGTGAGTGTATAAAGGAAGAACTTGAACGCCGAATAGACCCGCCGCTCCCCGCCCCAGATGCCGATAATCAGGAACATCGGGATCAGCACGCCCTCGAAGAACAGATAGAACAGCACAAAATCGAGCGCGCAGAACATCCCGACCATCATCGTCTCGAGGATCAGGAAGACGATCATGTATTCGCGTACATTGCGCTGGATTACTTCCCAGCTCGACAACACGCAGATCGGGGTCAGCAGTGTGGAAAGCAGCACGAACAGCACGGAGATGCCATCCACGCCCACCTTGTAGCCAACCCCATAATCCGGCAGCCACGGCGCGGTTTCGACGAACTGGAAACCGGGCTCGTTCGGGTTCCAGTCGGCCCACAGCACAAGACTCAACGCCAGCACGATCAGGCTGGTCCACAGCGCCGTCCAGCGCGCGTTGGTCGCGACCGTCTCGGCATCGCCGCGGATCGCCAGGATAACCGCGCAACCGACCAGCGGCAGCCACATGATCAGCGAGAGGACCGGAAAACCTGCCGCGTTCATTGCCGTCACCGCCAGATCAGGAATATGCCGACCAGCACCACGAGGCCGATCAGCATCACAAAAGCATAGACGGCAATAGAGCCGGTCTGGATCCGCACCGCGCCCTTCGAACCATCGACGGTCAGTTCCGCCAACCCGTTCGGCACGCCATCGATCAGCGTGGCATCGCCGGTCTGCCACAACAAACGCGCCAACCGGAAGGCGGGCCGCACGAACAGGAAATCATACAGCTCATCGAAATACCACTTGTTCAGCAGGAACAGGTAAATCGGTCGGAACGTGGTAGCGAGCCACATCGGAATGAGCGGCGCAAGCACGTAGCACACGTACACCGTGACCATGCCGGCCACCGTCGCCACCAGGGGGAGCCACACCGCCAGCGTGGGGAGGCTCTCCATTCCGGCGACCGCATGATTCCATGCGGCGATCTGGACGCTCGCGCGCCAGTACTCCTGCCACCCCACGCCGACGAACCAGGGACCGAGGAGCAAGCCCGCCACCGTCGCGCCGATCCCCAGCACCACCAACGGCCCGGTCATCACCAGCGGCGCCTCGTGTGAGTGTGCAAATTTTTCCTCGGGCATGCGCGGCCTGCCGTGGAACACCAGATACAGTTCACGGAAGATATAGACACACGTTAAATATGTCGCGACCAGCCCGGCGATGTAGCCATACATGCCGAAGCTGGTGCCTGCCGCGTACGCCGCATGCAGCACTGCGTCATGCGACTGGGAGCCGGCAAACGGCCACATCCCCCCAAGCGAGAGCGACGCGACCCAGAACATCAGGGAGGTGGCCGGCATCTTGCGCCAAAGCCCGCCCATCTTGCGAACGTCCTGCTCTTCGTGCTGCTGGGTGATCACCGCACCCGCGCACAGGAACAGCAGCGCCTTGAAGAAAGCGTGGCAGACCAACAAGAAAATCGCGGTCTGGTAAGCGCCGACACCAATACCGATCATCATGAATCCGAGCTCTGAACATGTCGAGTACGCGATGATTTTCTTGATGTCGAACTGCGTAATGGCAATGGTCGCCGCGAACATTGCTGTGGTAGCGCCAATCAGCTCGACGAAGGCGAGCGTGTTGGGCGCGTCATTCAGCAGCGGACCCATCCGCGCCATCAGGAATACGCCAGCCGTAACCATCGTTGCGGCGTGGATCAGCGCGGAAACCGGCGTCGGCCCCTCCATCGCGTCCGGTAGCCAGACATGCAGGAAGATCTGCGAAGACTTGCCCATCGCACCGATGAACAACAGAACCCCGATCAGCTCATACACACGGATGCCGAATAGCGAGTAAATCTCGTTCTGGTGCAGGGGCAGGGCCTGAAAAATCGTATCGAACTGGAGCGCGCCAAAAGTCAGGAAAGTCAACGCGACACCAACGGCAAAGGCAAGGTCGCCGATGCGGTTGACGATCATCGCCTTGATGGCCGCGGCACAGGCCGCAGGGCGGTCATACCAGTAGCCAATCAGCAGGTAGGAGCAGAAGCCGACGCCTTCCCAGCCGAAGAAGAGCTGCAGCAGGTTGTTGGAAGTGACCAGCATCAGCATGCTGAAAGTGAACAGGTTAAGATAAGCGAAGAACCGATACCGCCGGTACTCGTCGTGCGCCATATAGCCGATGCTGTACACATGAATCAGCATCGAGACGAACGTGACCATCGCCACCATCGAAGCCGACAGCGCGTCGTAGCGCAGCGCCCAATCCACCTGGAAGTTGCCGGAGGAAATCCACGTTCCCAAGGTCAGCGTGTCGGCCGGCGCATGCCCCCATTCGAACGCCACCCAGGAATACGGCCCGCAGGCCGCCGCAAGCAGCATGCATAGGATCGACACCGCCTGGGCGGCGCGGTCGCCGATCCACTTGCCGAACAGCCCCGACACCATCGCACCGAACAGAGGCGCGAATACAGCCGTGATGAATGTCATGCGCGGGGCCTCAACCTTTCATCAGGTTGACATCCTCAACCTGGATCGAGCCCCGGTTGCGGAAATAGACGACGACAATAGCAAGACCAATGGCCGCCTCGGCCGCCGCCACGGTGAGCACGAACATCGCAAACACCTGCCCCGTCATGTCGCCCAGAGCGGCTGAGAACGCCACCAGGTTCAGGTTCACCGCGAGCAGGATCAGCTCGACCGACATCAGGATGATGATGATGTTTTTGCGGTTGAGGAAGATCCCGAACACCCCCATCACAAGCAGGATCGCGCTCACCACCAGGAAATGTCCGACCCCGATATGCTGTAACGCCGCCATATTAGCGCGCCTCCGGCCGATGATGCGCATCTGCGGGATGATGCGTCCCGCCATGCCGTTCATCGTAGGGGTCCACGTCGATATCGCCCGGCTCGACTTCCTTCGGGCGGAAAATGCCGATGGACTGCACGCCGGCTCCGATCCCCACCTCCACCAGTTCCAGCGTGGCGCGCGGATCGCGCGCAGTCTGCGCGGCGATCACCTGATGCCGTGAGCGCCGGCGTTCGCGCAGGGTCAACACGATGGCGCCGATCATCGCCACCAGCAGCACGAGCCCCGCCGCCTGGAACAGCAAGACGTATTTTGTATAGAGCAACTGCCCCAGCGCCACCGTATTGGTGACGTTGGTGGTCGCCGGCGCAAAACGGAGCTGAGGCACCTCCGGATGGAACTGCCATCCCGTCATCACGAACACCAGCTCGGCCAGCAGCAATACACCGACAGAAATCCCCACCGGCAGATAACGCTGGAAACCGCTGCGGAGTTGGACGAAATCCACATCCAGCATCATGACGACGAACAGGAACAAAACCGCCACCGCGCCGACATAGACAATGACCAGTATGAAAGCGAGAAACTCGGCGCCGGCGATTAGGAACAGGGCGGCGGCGTTGAAAAACGCGACAATCAGAAACAGCACCGAATGCACCGGGTTGCGCGAGCTGACCACCATGGCGCCGGACACCACCAGCAGCACCGAGAAGACGTAGAAGCAGACAGTGGGAAATGTCATTGCCAGGCCCTAGCGGTACGGCGCATCGATCTCGAGGCGCTTGGCGATCTCAGCCTCCCAGATGTCGCCGTTCGCCAGCAGCTTCTCCTTATTGTAGAACAGTTCTTCACGAGTCTCGGTCGCGAACTCCATGTTCGGTCCCTCGACGATCGCATCCACCGGACAGGCCTCTTCGCAGAGGCCGCAATAGATGCACTTCGTCATATCGATGTCATAGCGCGTCGTGCGGCGGGATCCGTCAGCCCGGGGCTCGGCCTCGATCACGATGCACTGCGCCGGGCAGATCGCTTCGCACAGCTTGCAGGCAATGCAGCGTTCCTCACCGTTCGGGTAACGCCGCAACGCGTGCTCGCCGCGGAAGCGCGGACTCTGGGGAGACTTCTCATACGGGTAGTTGATCGTCGCCTTCGGCCGGAAGAAGTAGCGCAAGGTCAGCCACATTCCCTCCAACAGCTCTGAGAGCAGAAGGCTTCGCGCGGTACGGTCCAGAACGGGCATCGCGAAACCTCTCAGGCGGGAATTGGCACAAAGCCGGTCGCCAGCAGCCCGCCGGCCGTAATCACCAGCCAGGCAAGGCTTGCCGGCAGGAACACTTTCCACCCCAGCCGCATCAACTGGTCATAGCGGTAGCGCGGGAACGTGCCGCGCACCCAGATGAACACAAACAGGCAGAAGCAGATCTTCAGGATGAACCAGATAGGGCCGATCGCCGGCCAGAGCCCGAACGGGCCCATCCAGCCGCCCAGGAACAGGATGCTCGTCATCCCGCTCATCAGGATCATGTTCGCGTATTCGCCCAGGAAGAACAGCGCGAAACTCATCGAGCTGTATTCCACCATGAACCCGGCGACGATCTCGCTCTCCCCTTCCGGCAGGTCGAAGGGCGAGCGATTGGTCTCCGCCAGCGCCGAGACGAAGAACACAATGAACATCGGGAACAGCGGAATGCAGAACCAGATGGTCCGCTGCGCCTCGACGATCGCCGATAGGTTCAGGCTGCCGGCGCACAGCAGGACGGAGACGATGACGAAGCCCATCGAGACTTCGTAGCTCACCATCTGCGCGGCGCTGCGCATCGCACCCAGGAAGGCGTATTTCGAATTGCTGGCCCAACCGGCGACAATGATCCCGTACACGCCGAGCGAGCTGATTCCAAAAAGATACAGCACACCCACATTGATATCGGCGATCGCCCAGCCGGCCTGCACCGGGATCACCGCCCAGGCGATCATCGCCAGGCCGAAGGTGATCATCGGCGCCAGCAGGAACAGGAAGCGATTCGCCCCCGAAGGGATGATCGTCTCCTTCGTCAGCATCTTCAACGCGTCGGCGAAGGGTTGCCACAACCCGAACGGCCCAACCACGTTCGGTCCCTTGCGCAGCTGGATGGCCGCCAGGACCTTGCGCTCCGCATAGGTGAGATAGGCCACGAAAATAAGCAGCGGCACCAACAGCGCGAGCGTCTCGCCCACGAGCAGCAGCAAATAACCGATCGTGGTGGTGTGCCAGAAGCTCATCCGCTTATTCCGCCGCGGCGAGATGTGGGGTGACGTAGGTCGCCGTGCACTCGGCCATCGTCGGGCTGGCGCGGCTGATCGGGTCGGTCTGGTAGTACGACTCGAATGCCGGCGCGAACGGCGCATCAGTCAACCCCGAGGAATCGCCGGCGGGCCCGGACGGATCGGAGCAGCCGAAGCGTGGCAGGTAGTCCAGCCGGGAGAAGACCGGGTTCACCTGCTCCAGTCGTCGGCGCAGCGCCGCGATATCGTCATAGGGCAGCGTATGACCGGCGAGTTCGCTCGCGGCGCGGATGATCTTCCAGTCCTCGCGCGCCTCGCCCGGCGGATACACGGCCAACGCTCCACGTTGCACCCGTCCCTCGGTGTTGACATACGTCCCGTGCTTCTCTGTATAGGCCGCGCCAGGCAGGATCACGTCGGCCCGCGCCGCGCCACGGTCCCCATGATGGCCCTGGTAAATCACGAACGTGTCTGGACCGATACGGCGCGACGCCTCGAACTCGTCGGCGCCCAGCAGCCAAAGCACATCGACGCCGCCGCCCATCATCTGCGCCAAACCCTTGCCGTGCGGCCCGGGCAGGAGGCCGAGATCGAGCGCGCCGACCCGCGCTGCCGCCCGATGCAGCACGTTGAACCCGTGCCACTCGGCGCTCAGCGCGCCGACGGAAGCGGCCAGGCTCCAGGCACCCGCCAGCACGGCCGCACCGTCCGGCCGCGCGGTCGCATCGGCGCCCAGGATGACCATGGGCTTTTTGGCATCCTTCAGCAGCCGGACGAAGTCGTGCGAGCCATCCAGCAACGGACGTAACGCGCTTGCCTCGGCCCCGAGCCATTGCGCCGGATAGGTCAGGTCCGCCGCCGGCCCGATGGCGCCGACAGGCAGACCGCTCGCCAGCCAACGCTTGCGGATGCGCGCATTCAGCACCGGCGCTTCGCGGCGCGGATTCGACCCGACGATCAGAATCGCGTCCGCCTCCTCGATCCCGGCAATGCTGCTGTTGAACAGGTAGAAATCGCGCCGGGATGGATCGAGTTGCTCGCCGTGCTGGCGGCAATCCAAGTTGCTCGACCCCAGCACCGTCATGAAATCCTTGAGCGCCAGCATACTCTCGGCGTCGCAGAGATCGCCGACGATGGCGCCGATCCGATCGCCGCGCACGCCGCGCAGCCCCTCGACCACCTCGGCGAACACCTCCGGCCAGGCCGCCTCCATCAACCTGCCGTCGCGACGCACCCAGGGCCGGTCAAGCCGCCGGCGTTTCAGTCCGTCGAGCGCGAAGCGAGACTTGTCGCCCAGCCACTCCTCGTTCACCTCATCGTTGGTGCGCGGCAGGATGCGCAGCACCTCCGGCCCACGCGCGTCGATGCGGATATTCGCCCCCACGGCATCCAGCACATCGACGCTATCCGTCTTGGTCAGCTCCCAAGAACGGGCGACAAAAGCATAGGGCTTCGAGGTCAGCGCGCCGACCGGGCAGAGATCGATGATATTGGCCGACAGCTCCGACCCCAGCGCTTTCTCCACATAGGTGCCGACCTCCATGTCCTCGCCGCGCGACGTGGCGCCGAGATCATGCACGCCGGCCACTTCCGAGATGAAACGAATACAGCGCGTGCAGTGGATGCAGCGGGTCATTACCGTCTTGACCAGCGGGCCGAGATACTTGTCCTTCACCGCGCGCTTGTTCTCGGCATAGCGAGAGTGGTCCATCCCGTAGCCCAGCGCCTGGTCCTGCAGATCGCACTCGCCGCCCTGATCGCAGATCGGACAGTCTAGCGGATGGTTGATCAACAGGAATTCCATCACGCCGCGGCGCGCATCGCGCACCATCTTGCTGTCGGTGTGCACCACCATGCCGTCGGCGACCGGCCACGCGCATGAAGCGATCGGCTTCGGCGGAGCCTTCTCGATCTCCACCAGGCACATACGGCAATTGCCGGCGATCGACAGCCGCTCGTGGAAACAGAAGCGCGGGATCTCGATGCCGGCGGCCTCTGCCGCCTGGATCACGGTGGAGCCGCTCGGAACCTCGATCTCAATGCCGTCTATGGTCAGCTTCGGCATTCGGCTACTCCGCCGCCAGCGGCATCGGCGGCACCCCGGTTCGCTTCTTGTAAGCAGCGATCCGCTCTTCCATCACCGGACGGAAATGCCGGATCAACCCCTGGATCGGCCAAGCCGCCGCATCGCCCAGCGCGCAGATCGTATGGCCTTCCACCTGGCGCGTCACCTGATCGAGTGTCTCTATCTCCTGCAGCTCCGCACGGCCCTGCACCATGCGGTCCATCACCCGCATCATCCAGCCGGTGCCTTCGCGGCAGGGCGTGCACTGGCCGCAGCTTTCATGCTTGTAGAAACGGCTGATCCGCGCGATCGCCTTGATGATGTCGGCGGACTTGTCCATGACGATCACCGCCGCGGTGCCCAGCCCGCTCTGCACTTCGCGGAGGCTGTCGAAATCCATCAGCACATCGTCGCAGATCGATTTCGGCAGAACCGGGACCGACGACCCGCCCGGGATCACGGCTAGCAGGTTGTCCCAGCCGCCGCGCACGCCGCCCGCATAGCGTTCGATCAGCTCGCGCAGCGGAATGCCGAGCGCCTCCTCGACATTGCACGGTTTGTTCACATGGCCGGAGATGCAATAGACTTTCGGCCCCGTATTCTTCGGTCGCCCGATGGAGCTGAACCAGGAAGCCCCACGCCGCATGATGGTGGGCGTCACTGCGATGCTCTCGACATTGTTGACGGTAGTGGGACAGCCATACAGCCCGACAGCGGCCGGGAATGGCGGCTTCATCCGCGGCATTCCCTTCTTGCCCTCCAGGCTTTCGAGCAATGCGGTTTCCTCGCCGCAAATATACGCGCCGGCGCCGCGATGCACGTGGATATCGAAATCGAAACCTGAGCCGCAGGCATTACGCCCGATCAGTCCCGCTTCGTAGGCCTCGGCAATCGCCGCCTCCAGCACGCGCGAACTCGTTGTAAAACTCGCCGCGGATGTAGATATAGCAGGTGTTTGCTCCCATCGCGAAGGACGCGAGCAGGCAGCCCTCGATCAGCTTGTGCGGATCGTGACGCATGATATCGCGATCCTTGCAGGTGCCGGGCTCCGATTCGTCGGCGTTGAGCGCCAGATAGGCCGGGCGCCCATCTGATTGTTTCGGCATGAACGACCATTTAAGTCCAGTCGGGAACCCTGCCCCGCCCCGCCCGCGCAGCCCCGAGGTCTTGATCTCCTCGATGATGACGTCCCGCCCTTTGCCTAGGATCTCCTTCGTGCCGTCCCAATCGCCGCGCGACTGCGCTGCCTTCAGGCGCCAGTCATGGATGCCATACAGGTTGGTAAAGATCCGATCCTTGTCCTCGAGCATCCTATGTCCCCGGCGCGAACTGCAATGTCGTCAGGGTGGTCGGCCCGCCTTCCGGGGCCGAGGTCTGTCGGCCCGTCATCGAACCGGGCGGCGGCACCTCGCCGCGGCGCAGCGCCTCCAGCAGGCGCGTGGTCAGTTCGAAATCGAGGTCTTCGTAGAAATCGTTGTTCACTTGCATCATCGGCGCATTCACGCAGGCGCCCAGACACTCCACTTCGGTCATCGCGAACATGCCGTCGGCGCTCGTTTCCCCCCAACCATTGATCCCCGTCACCTCGCGGCAGGCCTGGACCACATCATCCGAACCGCGCAGCCAGCATGGTGTGGTCGTGCAGATTTGCAGGTGAAACCGTCCGATCGGGTTGAGGTTGAACATCAGGTAGAAGGTGGCGACCTCATAGACGCGGATCGGCGGCATCTCCAGCCGGCGGGCCACCTCGTCCATCGCTGCCCGCGGCACCCAGGCGCTGCCGGTCTGCCGGCCCATCTGCTCCTGCACGATATAAAGCAGCGGCAGCACCGCACTGGCCTGCCTCCCGGGCGGATATTTAGCGATGTTCCGCGCGATCTCAGTCTCGCTTTCGGCGTCGAAGCTGAACAGTTCGGGCTGCCCGGCGGCATCTGCCATGCGATTACCTGTCGATCTCGCCGAACACGATGTCCAGCGACCCGATGATCGCCACCGCATCGGCCAGCATGTGCCGCTTCGCCAGAGTGTCCATCGTCTGCAGGAAAGCGAACCCAGTCGGCCTTATCTTGCAGCGGTACGGCCGGTTAGTGCCATCAGCAACCAGATACACGCCGAACTCGCCTTTCGGGCTTTCGGTCGCCGTATAGGTCGCCCCGGCCGGAACGTGAAACCCCTCGGTGAACAGCTTGAAATGATGGATCAGCGCTTCCATCGAACGCTTCATCACCGCCCGGTGCGGCGGCGTGATCTTGTTATCCAGGATGCGCACCGGCCCCGGTTTCATCTTCGCCAGGCACTGGCGGATGATCTTCACGCTCTCGCGCATCTCCCACAGACGCACCAGATAGCGGTCGTAACAATCCCCGTTGCGACCCACCGGCACCTGGAAATCAACCTCGGCATATTTTTCATACGGCTGCGACCGCCGCAGGTCCCACGGTACGCCGGAGCCGCGCAGGCAAGGTCCGGCCCAGCCCCAGGCCAGCGCATCCTCCGCCGAAATCACGCCGATATCGACGGTGCGCTGTTTCCAGATCCGGTTGCCGGTGAGCAGCTCCTCGAGCTCATCGACGAATTTGGGAAACGTCTCCGCCCACGCCGCGATGCGTTCCTCCAGCCCCGCCGGCAGGTCGCGGTTCACGCCACCCGGCCGGTAGTAATTGGAATGCAGCCGCGCCCCCGACGCTTCCTCGTAGAACTCCATCAGCTTTTCCCGCTCCTCGAAGCCCCAGAGCGAGGGTGTGATGGCGCCCACATCCAACGCATAGGTGGTGACGTTCAACAGGTGGTTGAGAACACGGGTGATCTCGTCGAACAGCGTGCGGATCCACTGCGCCCGTTCAGGCGCGGTGATGCCGAGCAGTCTCTCCACCGCGAGCACGTAGGTATGCTCCTCGGACATCGGCGAGACGTAATCCAGCCGGTCGAAATACGGCACGTTCTGGATATACGTTCGGTACTCCATCAGCTTCTCGGTACCCCGATGCAACAGCCCGATATGCGGATCGGCCCGCTCCACCACCTCGCCGTCCATCTCCAGGATCAGCCGCAGCACGCCATGCGCGGCCGGATGCTGAGGCCCGAAATTGATGGCGTGGCTGTCGATCTCCACGACATGCTTCTGCTTCGCCTCGGTCTCCGGCAGGATACTCTCGCTCATCGCCTCAGCCTTTCACCTCCGGCACCGGCGCCGTCCGCGTCACCTGCGCCCGCTCCTGGTGCACTTTTTCATCACCGGGCAGCGTCGTGACGCCTTCCCAGGGGGAGATGAAATCGAAATTCCGGAAGTCTTGCGTCAGCTTCACCGGCTCATAAACGACTTCCTTGCGCTCCTCGTCGTAGCGCAGCTCGACATAACCGGTGAGCGGGAAATCCTTGCGCAGCGGATGCCCCTCGAAGCCGTAATCGGTCAGGATGCGCCGCAGGTCGGGCTGGCCAGAAAACAGGATGCCATACAGGTCCCATGCCTCCCGCTCCCACCACGTGGCGCAGGGCCAGATCGCGCAGACCGACGGCACCGGCGTCTCGGCGTCGGTGGTCACGATCACCCGCAGGCGTTGGTTCAGCGAGACCGACAGCAGGTTGTAAACCACGTCGAACCGCTCCGCCCGTTCCGGCCAGTCAACACCGCACAGATCCATCAACTGCTCGAAGGCGAAGCGCGGATCGTCGCGCAGCGTGGTCATCACCGAGGCAAGAAGCTCACGCTCCACATCAGCAACCATTTCGTCCCGCTCGATGCGCACGTCCCCCACGCCAGGCACCGATCCCACGGCGCCAGCCAGGACGGCCGTCGGGCTCTCAGCGACGGCGTTGGGCTCAGCCACGAAGAATGGTTCCCGTCCGCCTGATCTTCTTCTGTAATTGCATGATGCCATAGACCAGCGCTTCCGCTGTCGGCGGGCACCCAGGCACATACACATCCACTGGCACGATGCGATCGCAGCCGCGCACCACGGAGTAGGAGAAATGATAGTAGCCGCCGCCGTTCGCGCAGCTACCCATACTGATCACCCAGCGCGGCTCCGGCATCTGATCATAGACCTTGCGCAATGCGGGCGCCATTTTGTTGCAAAGCGTCCCCGCCACGATCATCACATCGCTCTGCCGCGGCGAGGCGCGCGGGATTACGCCAAGCCGGTCGAGGTCGTAGCGCGGCATATAGGCGTGGATCATCTCCACCGCGCAACATGCCAGCCCGAACGTCATCGGCCACAGGCTTCCGGTGCGCGCCCAGTTCACTACCCGGTCGAGGTTCGCGACGATAAACCCCTTATTCTCGACCTCGCCGGTGATCCCTTTGATGACGGCGTCCTGCTCCTGCCCCGGCGGCAGCCCCTGCCGGTTCCAGGCAATCGCGTCAGCCGTCGGTACCGCCGTATCGCCCATGCTCACTCCCACTCCAGCGCGCCCTTGCACCATTCATAGATGAAGCCGACCGTCAGCACCGCAAGGAAGCCCAGCATCGAGAGAAAGCCGAAAAGCCGCGTGCTCCCGAGGCTAACCGCCCAAGGAAACAGGAAAGCGACCTCGAGGTCGAAGATGATGAACAGAATGGCGACAAGATAGTACCGCACATCGAAGCGTCGGCGCGCATCGTCGAACGCTTCAAAACCGCATTCATAAGCCGAGAGCTTCTCCGGATAAGGCTTCTGCCACCCCGCCACCAGCGAGCCCACGATCATCGCCGTCGCGATCACCCCGGCAATAACCAGGAACACCAGAACCGGCAGATATTGCGGAAGCACATACGGCATGCCCTGTCCCCTCTATCCGCGCGACGGCGGGCGCGAACCATAAGGATCGCGCCATGCCGGTCTCCGCCCTTGATGCGGGTTGCAGATTAGCCCCACCCGCTCGTGTCCGCCATACCAAGCGGTCTCTTCACCGCTGGCGCGAGTGACGGGACTTGAACCCGCGGCCTCCGGCGTGACAGGCCGGCGCTCTAACCAACTGAGCTACACCCGCAGCGGCAGGCGCCAGCACTTAGGCTGGGCCGCCAGCCCCGTCAACGCCCCCATGGTCGCCTCTTCCGCCCGCGGGAGAGGTCGGCGCGCAAGCGCGCCGGGTGAGGGAAAACGGTGGGCGGTGACGGGTTCGAACCGCCGGCCCTCTCGGTGTAAACGAGACGCTCTACCGCTGAGCTAACCGCCCGACTGACGTTCCACCCTATTGGACGGCGTCCTTCAAACCCTTGCCGGCCTTGAAGCGCACGGTAGTGGAAGCGGCGATCTTCATCGCCTCGCCGGTACGAGGGTTGCGACCAGTTCCCGCCTTGCGATTCGCCGTGGCGAACGTGCCGAACCCAACCAGCCGAACCTCCTCCTTCTTTTTCAACGCACCTTCGATCGCAGCGAACACGGCATCGACAACCTCGCTCGCCTTCGCGCGCGACAGCTCAGTGTCCTCGGCAACAGCCGCGATCAGCTCCATTTTGTTCACGAATGGTCCCCCCTGTGCGATGAGCAATCGACGCAAAGCTATGGCCGGCGGCGGGCCGATGATCCGCAGCCGACCTCTCTGTTCAGACTAAATGGCCGATTTCCGCTACGTCAACGCATGGGATCGCCGCCCCGCACCACTTTCGGTCCAGGGCGGCGACGATCAATGCGTCAGCGACGCTCCGGTTTCCACCGGCGGCTGAGGCGGGGCAACCGGCTCGGCCGGTTCTTCCCACTCGATCGGCTCAGGCCGGCGGGCCAGCGCCTGTGCGATCACCTCATCAACCTCACCGACCGGGATGAGCTTGAGGTGCTTCTTCACGTTATCCGGGATTTCGGCGAGGTCCTTCTCGTTCTCCTTCGGAATAAACACCGTGGTAATCCCGGCGCGCAACGCCGCCAGCAGCTTCTCCTTCAAACCGCCGATCGGCAGCACGCGGCCGCGCAACGTGATCTCCCCGGTCATCGCCACATCGCGACGGATCGGGATCCCCGTCAGTACCGAGACGATGGAGGTCGCCATGGCGATGCCCGCCGATGGACCATCCTTGGGCGTCGCTCCTTCCGGCACGTGCACGTGGATGTCCCGCTTCTCAAACAGCGGCGGTTTGATGCCGAATTTCGCCGAGCGGCTGCGCACATAACTGATCGCCGCCGAGACGCTCTCCTGCATGACGTCGCCGAGTTTTCCGGTCTGCTTCACGTTGCCCTTGCCCGGCACCATGACGAACTCGATCGTCAGGATCTCCCCGCCAACCTCGGTCCAGGCCAGCCCGGTGACCACGCCAACCATGTCCTCGGCCTCGGTCTCGCCGAAGCGGAATTTCCGCACCCCCGCGTATTTGTCGAGGTTCTTGCGCGTGATCATCACCTTCCTGGTTTTCTTCGTGACGATCTCACGCACCGCCTTGCGGGCGAGATTGGCGATCTCACGCTCGAGGTTGCGAACTCCCGCCTCGCGGGTGTGGTAACGAATGAGATCACGCAGCGCGTCTTCCGAGATCGACCACTCGTCCTTTTTCAGCCCGTGCGCTTCCGACTGCTTGGCGATCAGGTGGCGCTTGGCAATCTCCACCTTTTCATCCTCGGTGTAGCCGGGGATGCGGATGATCTCCATGCGGTCCATCAGCGGCTGCGGCATGCGCAGGCTGTTGGCGGTGGTGACGAACATCACGTCCGACAGGTCGTAATCGACCTCCAGGTAATGGTCGTTGAACGTGCTGTTCTGCTCGGGATCCAACACCTCCAGCAGCGCCGAAGACGGATCGCCGCGCCAGTCGGCGCCGAGCTTGTCGACTTCGTCCAGCAGGAACAGCGGATTGGAAGTCTTAGCCTTCTTCATGCCCTGGATCACCTTCCCGGGCATCGATCCGATATACGTCCGGCGATGTCCGCGGATCTCCGCTTCGTCCCGCACGCCGCCCAGTGACATGCGCACGAACTGCCGTCCCGTGGCCCGCGCCACCGACTTGCCGAGTGACGTCTTGCCAACGCCGGGCGGCCCCACCAGACACAGTATCGGTCCTCGCACCTTCGGGCTCCGCGCCTGCACGGCGAGGTACTCGATGATCCGCTCCTTCACCTTCTCCAGCCCGTAATGATCGGCTTCCAGGACCTTCTCCGCCTCGATCACGTCGTTGCGGATCTTGCTGCGCTTCTTCCACGGAATCGACAGGATCCAGTCCAGGTAGTTGCGCACCACCGTGGCTTCCGCGCTCATCGGGCTCATCGTCTTGAGCTTCTTCAGCTCGGCGACGGCCTTCTCGCGCGCTTCCTTCGATAGCTTGGTCTTCTTGATCTTGGCTTCCAGTTCGGCGGTTTCGTCCTTACCGTCCTCCCCCTCGCCCAGTTCCTTCTGAATCGCCTTGAGCTGCTCGTTCAGGTAGTACTCGCGCTGGGTCTTCTCCATCTGCCGCTTGACGCGGTTGCGGATGCGCTTCTCCACCTGCAGCACGCCGATCTCGGACTCCATGTGCCCGAATACGCGCTCCAGCCGCTCCCCGACCTTCTGGGTCTCCAGTGCTTCCTGTTTCTCGGCGATCTTCAGGTTCAGATGCGCCGCGACGGTGTCGGCAAGCTTGCTCCCATCCTCGATCTGATTGAGGCTGACGAGCACTTCCGGCGCGATCTTCTTGTTCAGCTTGATGTACTGCTCGAACTGCGACACCACCGTCCGGCCGAGCGCTTCGAGTTCCTTGGGATCGCCTTCCTGATCGGGCAGAGCCTCGACAAACGCCTCGAAATACGCCTGCGTATCCTTGAAACTCAGGATGCGGGCGCGCTTGCCGCCCTCGACCAGCACCTTCACCGTGCCATCGGGCAGTTTCAAAAGCTGCAGGATCGTGGAAACCGTGCCGACGCGATAAATGTCGTCCGCCGAGGGATCGTCCTGCGACGCATTCTTTTGCGCGACCAGCAGGATCTGCTTGTCGTCCTTCATCACCGCTTCGAGCGCACGAACCGACTTCTCGCGGCCGACGAACAGCGGCACGATCATGTGCGGGAAAACCACGATATCGCGCAGGGGCAGCACGGGAAGCAGTTCGCCTCGAGCCGGCTTCTCTCCCTCTCCGGGCGGGCGTCCCGGCTGGGCCGGGCCTGGCCGATCGGATTCTGTCATGGTGGACCTCCTTCTGGACAGTCTCTGCGCTATCCGCCCGCAGCGGCACGGACCGCGCCTCCTGGGGCTCTACGCCCCGTCGAGGCGGATATCGGCAGCTTGGCCGAAACGCGCAAGGTCTTGAAATCCGGGCCAGGCTCGCTGGCCCGCTCTTTGCCGGCCGCGCCTCAGGCGCTGGTCTCCGCCCGCTCCTTGCCATACAGGTAGAGCGGATTCGCGCGCGACTCGGCGACTTCCCGGTTGATCACTACCTCCTCTACCCCGTCCAATCCCGGCAACTCGAACATGGTTCCGAGCAGGATCGCCTCCATGATCGAGCGCAGTCCGCGCGCGCCGGTTTTGCGGGCGATCGCCCGCGTTGCCACCGACCGTAAAGCATCCTCCGTGAAGGAGAGTTTCACGCCCTCCATCTCGAACAGCCGACCATATTGCTTCACCAACGCGTTCTTCGGTCTGGTCAGGATTTCTACCAACGCATTCTCATCGAGGTCTTCGAGCGTGGCGACCACCGGTAACCGGCCGATGAACTCCGGGATCAAGCCGAATTTGAGCAGGTCTTCCGGTTCCACTTCCCGCAGGATCGCGCCGGTGCGGCGCTCATCCGGGGCGCGCACCTCCGCGCCATAGCCGATACCGGACCCCTTGCCCCGCGACGCGATGATCTTCTCCAGCCCCGAGAAGGCGCCGCCGCAGATGAACAGGATGTTCGTCGTATCGACCTGCAGGAATTCCTGCTGCGGATGCTTGCGTCCACCCTGGGGTGGCACCGACGCAACAGTGCCCTCCATAATCTTGAGCAGCGCCTGCTGCACACCCTCGCCGGAGACGTCCCGCGTGATCGAGGGGTTGTCGGATTTCCGGCTGATCTTATCCACTTCGTCGATATAGACGATGCCGCGCTGGGCGCGCTCCACGTTGTAGTCGGCGGATTGCAGCAGCTTCAGGATGATGTTCTCGACATCCTCCCCGACATACCCCGCCTCGGTCAGCGTCGTGGCGTCGGCCATGGTGAACGGCACGTCCAGGATGCGCGCCAGCGTCTGCGCCAGCAGCGTCTTGCCCGACCCGGTGGGGCCGACCAGCAGGATGTTCGATTTGGCGATCTCGACGTCGTTGTTCTTCTGCCCGTGCGCCAGCCGCTTGTAGTGGTTGTGCACCGCGACCGACAGCACGCGCTTGGCGTGATCCTGACCGATGACGTAGTCGTCCAGCACCTTGCAGATCTCGCGCGGGGTCGGCACCCCGTCACGGGACTTCACGAGATGCGTCTTATGCTCCTCGCGGATGATGTCCATGCAGAGTTCGACACATTCATCGCAGATGAACACCGTCGGGCCGGCGATGAGCTTGCGCACCTCGTGCTGCGATTTACCGCAGAACGAGCAATAGAGGGTGTTCTTGGAATCGCCGGACTTGCTCATGGGCACTCCTGTCCCGCTGATAGCTGGGACGCATACCTTACCTTAACCCTCGCCGACCGCGCCGGACAAGCACCAGCCCTCCGCCGCCGGAGGAGAGCGCCGGAAAAGCCGATCAGAGCCGGGTCGTCTCCTCGCTGGAGCTGGGGCGGTTCTCCACCACCTGGTCAACCAGCCCGAAATCGCGAGCCTCTTCGGCCGACATGTACGTATCGCGCTCCAGCTTCTGCTCAATGGCCTCGATCGGTTGCCCAGTGTGGCGGACATAAATCTCGTTCAGCCGATGGCGGAGGGTGAGAATCTCCTTGGCCTGGATCGCGATATCGGCGGCTTGGCCCTGCGCGCCCCCAGACGGCTGGTGCACCATGATCCGGGCGTTGGGTAGGGCAAACCGTTTGCCCCGCGCCCCGGCACACAGCAGCAGACTACCCATTGAGGCAGCCATCCCGATGCAGACGGTGCTGACCGGGCTGCGGATGTATTGCATGGTGTCATAGATCGCCAAGCCGGAGGACACCACGCCACCAGGGCTATTGACATAAAAGGAGATGTCCTTCGTCGGGTTCTCCGACTCCAGATACAGAAGCTGCGCGCAGATCAGTGAACTGAGCTGGTCGAATACCGGCCCCGTCAGGAATACGATCCGCTGCTTCAGCAGCAGCGAATAGATATCGTACGCCCGCTCGCCGCGCGCGCTCTGCTCGACCACCATGGGGACGAGTGTGTTGGCGTAGGTTTCGACGGGATCGCGGTCCCTCATCGTGGATTACCTCAGGTCGGAACGACAGCCGCTATAGATAGGCAGCACCGGCACGCGGAGAAGAACCTCCCGCGTTCCCACCGTTACGGGGGAGACGGAGAGGGGCGGTCACGCCGCCTCCTCCGGCTCCCGCGCCAGCTCCTCGGGCGAGACCGACCGATCGGTCACTTTAGCCAGTTCCAGCAGAAAATCGACCACCTTGTCTTCAAAGATCGGTCCCCGCAGGTTATCCGCCGTCCCCGGGTTCTTGCGGAAGAACTCCATCACCTGCGCCTCCTGCCCGGGAAAACGCGCGGCCTCCGCCCGCATCGCGCGGGTCATCTCCTCATTGCTTACGGCGATCGCGTTGACGCGGCCGATCTCAGCCAACAGCAGTCCCAGCCGGACCCGGCGCTCCGCTATCGCGCGATAGTCCGCCCTCAACGTCGCCTCGTCTTTGGCCTTGTCCTCCTCGTCGAGCCGGTCTTCCTTCCGGTCGGCCTCGACGCGCGCCCAGATCTGGCCGAACTCGGCCTCCACCATCCCTTCCGGCAGGGCGAAATCGACCATCCCGTTGAGTTGGTCCAGAAGCTGACGCTTCAGCCGCAGCCGAGAGAGCTGGTCGTATTCCCGCTGGATCTGGTTGCCGACGATCCGCCGCAACTCATCGAGGTTCTCGAAGCCGAGCTTTTGCGCCAGCTCCTCATTCACGGCTGGCACCATCGGGTGCTTCAGCGCTTTGGCGGTGATCTCGAACTGCGCTTCCTTCCCGGCCAGGTCCGCCGTGCCATAGCTCTCGGGAAAGGCGACCGTGATAGTGCGGGTGTCGCCAGGGCGGATGCCCTCGATCTGCTCGGTGAATCCCGGGATGAACCCACCGCCCGCCACCTCGACGTCCACGTCTGTCCCGCGGCCGCCAGGAAATTCCTCCCCACCGATTTGCCCGGCATAGTCGAGCGTCACGACCTCGCCCTTCTCCGCCCCCCGTTCCCCGAGCTGCTCCGCCGGCACATCGACCAGCTCGCGATTGCGGCGGGCGAGTTCGCCGACCGCCTTGTCGATCGTCTCCTCTCCGGCTTCCGCCTTCAGCCGCGTCAGCTCGATCGCTCCGAAATCCGGCAGAGCGAAATCGGGCATAAGCTCAACTTCCACCGTAAATTCCAGATCCTTTGCCGGATCGGCATTCACCGGTGTGACTTTCGGCTGCAAGGCAGCGCGCAATCCTCGTTCGCTCAGCACCTGCCGCGCCGCATCGGTGACGGATTGCTCGACCACCTCGGCCGTGACGGCCGCGCCGTATCGCTGGCGCACGACAGGCAATGGCACTTTGCCTGGCCGAAACCCCGGCAGCCGGAGCGTCTTGCCAAGGTCCGTCAGGCGCGCGGTCCGCCGGCTTTCGATATCGGCCGCCGGCAGCACAACGGTGTAGGCACGCTTGAGCCCCTCGGAGAGCGTCTCGGTAACCTGCATGTTCTTTGGAACTCTCCAATCACTCTGGTGCGGGCGGAGGGACTTGAACCCCCACGGCTTGCGCCACCAGAACCTAAATCTGGCGTGTCTGCCAATTCCACCACGCCCGCTGTCTGCCGCCAGAGGCGCGGTCGTGAGGCCGGCGCTTTAGACCAGCCGGTCCCAGCCAGCAAGACGGTCGCGCTCAACGCCCCGGGCCGGGTGCGGAGGCCCGCCCCGGCGAAAATCGTTCGTTCCCCCTTTGACCGCCGGCGAGCGGAGTGTCAATGTCTGTCCTGATGGATCAGTTCCTCCAGCCACTTTCCGAACCGTGAAAACCCGGTACTCTCCTCGGTCCGTAGCCGCTGTGGGGAGGTCTGAATGACTACCTCAGGGAGGCCCGCCGCCAGGTCGGCGGCTGCGAAGTCCGGCGGCAAGACGGCTCCCGCCCCATCGGGCAAGTCGCGTCCCGCAGCACGCGGTCCATCGAAAACCGGGCCCGCCGTTCAGGCAAAAGAGCCGCAGAAGCCGCAAACGGACGCGCCGGATTACAATATCGCTGCCGTAGAGCGGGCACTGGACCTCCTGGAGGCACTCGCCCGCATCGGCCCGGCCCCGCTGGCGAACCTCGCCGTGGCAGCCGGCTGCACCCGTACAGCCGCGTTCCGCTTGCTGCGCACGCTTCAGGCGCGGGGGTTTGCCATTCAGGATGAAGCCCGCGGTATCTGGCGCCTGGGTGCGCGCTGGGGAGTGCTCGGCCGCGCCGCACACGACCAGGGAGCCTTGGCCGCCACCGCCGCTCCATTTCTGGGCGCCCTCGGCCAGGTTATCGGAGAGAATGTTTATCTGCGCACCCGGGACGGGCAGCAGGCGGAAACAGTCGCTCTCTATCAGGCCGACCCGACATTGCGGCTTTACAGCAGCGTCGGAAGCCGCGGACCGCTGCATGCAGGAGCCAGCCGGCTCTTGCTCGCCTATGCCCCGGAAGCGGTTCAGACCCAGGTCCTGGCCCAGCGTCTGCCGCGCTTCACCCCGGCGACCCGCACTGATCCGATCTGGATCGCCGCCGATCTGCAACGCATCAGGGCGCGCGGTTATCTCGTCACCGCCGACGAGGTGCATCCGGGGGCGGTGTCGGTCACCGCACCCGTCCGTGACGCCAGCGGCCAGGTCATAGCCGCTCTGTATGTCAGCGCCCCGTCGATGCGCATGCGCCCGCCCCGGCCGCGATCGCTGTTGCCGCAGGTACTCGAAGCTGCAGCCAGGCTCTCGCGTGCGCTTGGTGCGCCGGTGCCGGAAACAACCGAGCTGCCAAAAACCAGAATGGACCCATCAACGCGCCAGACCACCAATCCGGCCCTCTCGGTTCGGCCGTAACCCGACGGCACGGAACTCCACCTCTCCCGCTCTAGGCGGGAGAGGTCGGTTCGCAAAGCGAACCGGGTGAGGGCGCTTTAACCCGCCTAACGCGCCGCCGTAAGCCCGGGCCGTGCGACCGCGGCGATAATCGCCTGCGACAACGCCTGCGCCACGCACGCATATCCCCGGTCATTCTGATGCAATCCGTCGCGGGCGATGTAAGCCGTCAACGACGCCCCATTCTGCTCCCATGCAGCCATCAGCCGATCGCGGGAAAAGAGGTTGGCCCCCGTCTCGTGCGCCAGTTCGGCCAGGGTTTCGTTCAACTCCTGGTCCTCCACCGAGGCCAGAATGCGCGGAGAGCGCTGATTATCCATCAGCACCACGTCGATGCCCGCTTGTTGCAGACGCCGGATACCCGCCCCGACCAATTGCTGAAAGACACCCAGGTCGGCGCTCCGCAACGCGGCATTCGCCCCCACCTGCCAGATCACGAGCTGCGGCCGCACCGCGACGACGTCCGTCTCCAGGCGCGCGCTTTCCGATACCGCGTCCTGCCCCCCGATGCCACGATTGATGATAGCGACATGCCGGTCCGGCCAAGCGGCGCCCAACTCCGCCTGGAGCAGCGCCGGATAGGACTGGGCCGGCGTGGACGCCATCGCACCCGCCGTCGAAGAGGAACCCAGCGCCACGACCAGCGCCTGCTCACCGTGGGCAACGGCGGCTCGCAAATGCGGCAGGTGCAGCGGCGGGACCAAAGGCGATGCCGGACAGCCGTCCCGCGCGGCGGCAGGACGCAGCACGGCAATGCAGCATACAAGGGCAATCGCGAAAAGGTGAACTCGAGCCACCCGCCCTTAGAGCCACAAACCCGGCCCGCTGTCCACTCTCGGATGCCTTTCAGTCAGGACGCTCCAGGAGAAAGAGCGCTGGCGTCAGGCTGCGGTGCCGCCCACCGTAAGCCCGGCCAATTTGATCGTCGGTTGACCGACGCCCACCGGAACGCCCTGCCCGTTCTTCCCGCAGGTGCCGATACCGGCGTCCAACGCCATGTCGTTGCCGACCATGGTCACTTTGATAAGCGCATCCGGGCCATTGCCGATCAGCGTGGCGCCCTTCACCGGAGCGGTCACCCTGCCATCCTCGATCAAATACGCCTCGCTCGCGGAGAACACGAACTTACCCGAGGTGATATCGACCTGCCCGCCCCCGAAATTGACCGCGTACAAGCCGTTCTTCACCGATCGGGTCATCTCCTCTGGCGAATGCTCGCCCGCCAGCATCACCGTATTGGTCATGCGGGGCATCGGGGCATGTGCATAAGACTGCCGGCGGCCGTTTCCGGTTGGCCGCACGCCCATGAGCCGCGCATTCAGCCGGTCCTGCATGAAGCCCGTCAGGATCCCGTCCTCGATCAATACAGTCCGGTTGCTCGGCGTGCCCTCGTCATCCACGGTCAGGCTGCCGCGGCGATCCGGCATGGTGCCGTCATCCACCACGGTCACCCCCGCCGACGCGATCCGCTGACCGAGCAACCCGGCGAATGCTGAGGTCTTCTTGCGGTTGAAATCGCCCTCCAGCCCGTGGCCGATCGCCTCGTGCAACAGGATGCCCGGCCAGCCCGGCCCGAGCACCACCTCCATCTCACCGGCCGGAGCCGGGCGGCTCTCGAGGTTCACCAGCGCCTGCCGCAGCGCCTCGTCCACGGCGTGGCGCCATTGCCCAGGCGTCGTCAGTTCCTGGTACCCGAACCGGCCGCCGCATCCATAGCTGCCCGTCTCGCGACGCCCGCCCTGCTCGACCACCACCGACACATTCAGCCGAACCAATGGGCGGAGGTCGGCGACCCTGGCGCCGTCGGGCCGCAAAATCTGCACCGCTTGCCACTCGCCCCCGAGCGAGGCCATCACCTGCTTGACCCGCGGATCCTTGCCACGCGCATAACCGTCTATCTCCGCCAGCACCCCGGTCCGGGCCGAGAAGTCCATCGCGGCAAGCGGATTGGCGTCGGAATAGAGGTGCGCATTGGTGGACCGCGGCGGCTCCGCGAAGCTGCCCGAGTGCCCTGCCGCCACTGCCGCCACGCTCGCTGCCGCCCGCTCCAGGGCCGGTTCGGATAACTCGCCCGCATGAGCATAGCCCGTCGCCTCGCCGGCGACCGCGCGCAACCCGAACCCGAACGTCGTATCGAACCCGGCGCTGCGGATGCGCCCGTCATCGAGGCTGATCTGCTCGCTCTCACGGTATTCCAGGAACAGTTCGCCATCGTCCTTATGGGCGAGCGCCCGCTCCGCGATCCGCTCGGCGCCCGCCCGGCCGAGCTGGGCATCCGCCCTTTCGAAGAACAGCCTGTCGGTAATGGAAAGCGCACTCATCTCTGTTCCCCGATCCATCGCGAGCCACGCCAAGACATGAGCCGACACAGCTCGGAGGCAAGTCCATTCATGCCACGACCGCCCTCCGCCGCCGCACGCGACTCTGTCGCACCGGCCGCAGCCGATGCAGCGCCACCAGACCGGCAGTCAGCACCAGGACCGCATTCGCTTGGTGCGCGGCCGCGAGTGCCACGGGAACCACCAGCAGCAACGTCGCGATCCCTAGCGCGTACTGTCACCGCCACCAAAGCCGCGAGCGCCAGGATCGCGGCAAAGGCGGAAGTCGGCGGTGGTCTGAGCAAGGCCAGGCCGAGCGCCGCCGCCGCCATCACGGCCGTCATCGTAGCGAGCAGACGATGGTCGAATTGAACCGCCGCGCGGTTCTCGGTCAGATTGCGAAGCCAGGGCTCGAGCCGCGCATAATTCGCCGGTACCCAGTGCCCTTCCATCAGCGGGAAGGTGTTGTACTCGAATCCGGCATGCGTACCGGCAACGAAACTGCCGGCAACGATGGTTGTCGCGATCACCCCGCAAAGCGCTGCAAGCAACCCGCGGAGCGCCCCATGTCCGGTGACGCGGCTGCCCGCAATAAGGCCCAGCGCCGTCCACAAGATCACCGCATACAGCACAAGCGCCAACGCCAGATGCACCGCCAGCCGGGCCGGCGCGACAGACGTCTCGTCGGGCCAAAAGCCCGAGGCGACCATCACCCATCCGACCAGCCCCTGCAGGCCTCCGAGCAGGAAAATCACCGCCAGGCGCGGCCGCAGCCGCCGCTCGATTCGCTCGGTCACCCAGAACCAGACGAGAGGGACAAAAAACGCGATGCCGATCAGCCGGCCCCACAGCCGGTGCACCCATTCGACCCAGAAGATGTGCTTGAAGCCGTTGAGCCCCATCCCCGCGTTCAGCGCATGGTACTGCGCGGTCTGTCGATACAGGGCGAAGAGCTTCTCCCAGTCGGCGTGATCCAGCGGCGGCAGGACGCCCGAAAGCGGCGCCCACTCCATGATGGACAGGCCGGACCCGGTCAGCCGCGTGAGTCCGCCCAGCACGACCATGATCAGGATCATGCCGCATATAACGAAAAGCCATGACGCGACCTGGCGCCGGCTGCGGCGTCCCGCCGCCCGCTCGCCGTGTGGCGCATTCGGAAAATCGCGCACATCGAAGGGCATGCGAGTTTATACGCGGCGTAGGTGAGGGCGGGAACCTCCTCGGCTCAGTACAGCCCGCTCAGTGCACGCGCAGCATCCCCGGATGCCGATACGAAGCCGGCTTGATCGCCGCCGCCGAGGCCACGCGCACGGAATGGATCGGCCCGTCGAGTTCACGCCGCCAGAAATCAAGAAATTCGCGCAATGCCGGATATTCGGGGGCGAGATCGAGGTTCTGCCAGACGAAGGTCTGCAGCAGGTCGGGATGATCCGGCATGCGATAAAGAATCTCCGCGGTGGTCAATCGGTAACCCTTCAGTTGCAGCGCGAGGCTCATACCTGCGGCTCTCCATCGTTCAGGGGTGGACCCTGCGATTATGCAACGAGAATGCCACGAAGCAGGCTGCTGGACACAAGCAAAAATGAAGAGATTTCAGCAACTTGGCACTCGCTAGCCGGAATTGCTGCCGGCAGCTTGACTCCGCCTCGCCGAGACTTTACATCGCTGGCACTCCCCAAACGGGAGTGCTAACAGACGCTGGCAGGGCGCCTCGCAAGCTCCGGCCACCGCTGTGGCGACAGTCACAAACAACTGGCATCATCCAGGAGCGAATTGAGATGAAGTTCCGTCCCCTGCATGACCGGGTCGTGGTCCGGCGTCTTGACGCCGAAGAAAAGACCGCGGGCGGCATCATCATTCCGGACACCGCAAAAGAGAAGCCGATGGAAGGCGAGGTAATCGCCGCCGGCCCCGGCGCGCGCAACGAGCAAGGCCAGCTCGTGACGCTCGACGTCAAGGAAGGCGATCGGATTCTGTTCGGCAAGTGGTCGGGCACCGAGGTCAAGATCGATGGCGAGGAGCTGTTGATCATGAAGGAATCCGACATCATGGGAATCATCGAAGGCACCCCGGCGGCACGCCGCAAGGCCGCCTGATCCACGCCCCCATTTCGATCGAGACAAGGGAAACATACACACATGGCTGCCAAGGAAGTAAAATTCGGCGGTGATGCCCGTCAGCGCATGCTGCGCGGCGTGGACATCCTCGCCGACGCGGTGAAAGTCACGCTCGGACCCAAGGGCCGCAACGTCGTGCTCGACAAGAGCTTCGGCGCGCCGCGAATCACCAAGGACGGGGTCACCGTCGCCAAGGAAATCGAGCTCGGCGACAAGTTCGAGAACATGGGCGCGCAGATGGTGCGCGAGGTCGCTTCCAAAACCAACGACCTTGCCGGCGACGGCACTACCACCGCGACTGTGTTGGCGCAGGCGATCGTACGGGAGGGCGCAAAGGCGGTTGCCGCCGGGATGAACCCGATGGATCTCAAGCGCGGCATCGACAAGGCCGTCACTGCCGTCGTCGACGAACTGAAGAAGCATTCGCGCAAGATCACCACCCCGGCGGAGACCGCGCAGGTTGCCGCGCTCGCCGCCAACGGCGACAGCGAGATCGGCCGCATGATCTCCGAGGCAATGCAGAAGGTCGGCAACGAGGGCGTCATCACGGTCGAGGAAGCCAAGGGCATCCAGACAGAGCTCGATGTGGTCGAGGGCATGCAGTTCGACCGCGGCTATGTCTCGCCCTACTTCATCACCAACGCCGAGAAGATGACGGCCGATCTGGATCAGCCCTACATCCTGATCCACGAGAAGAAGCTCTCCGGCCTGCAGCCCATGCTGCCGCTGCTCGAGGCGGTGGTGCAGTCGGGTCGTCCGCTGCTGATTGTCGCCGAGGATGTCGAGGGTGAAGCGCTCGCCACCCTGGTAGTGAACAAACTGCGCGGCGGACTGAAAGTCGCGGCGGTGAAGGCGCCCGGCTTCGGCGATCGTCGCAAGGCGATGCTCGAGGATATCGCAATCCTCACCGGCGGCCAGGTGATCAGCGAGGATCTCGGCATCAAGCTCGAGAACGTCACGCTGAACATGCTCGGCAAGGCGAAGAAGGTGCTCATCGAAAAAGAGAACACCACCGTCGTCGAAGGCTCCGGCAAGAAAGAGGACATCAAGGGCCGCTGCAACCAGATCCGCGCGCAAATCGAGGAAACCACCTCGGACTACGATCGCGAGAAGCTGCAGGAGCGCTTGGCGAAACTCGCCGGCGGCGTCGCGGTGATCCGCGTCGGCGGCGGCAGCGAGGTCGAGGTGAAGGAGCGCAAGGATCGCGTCGATGACGCGCTGCATGCGACTCGCGCCGCTGTCGAGGAAGGTATCGTCCCCGGCGGCGGTGTCGCACTCGCCCGCGCCAGCCTGATCCTCGCCAAGGTGAAGGCTGACAACGACGACCAGCGCTTCGGTGGCGATATCGTGCGTAAGGCCATCCTGATGCCGCTCCGCCAAATCGCCGAGAATTCCGGCGAGGACGGCGCGGTGATCTCCGGCAAGGTGCTCGACAACCAGGAATACAACTGGGGATTCGACGCTCAGACCGGCGAATTCAAGGACCTGGTGAAGGCCGGTATCATCGACCCGACCAAGGTGGTACGCACCGCGCTGCAGGACGCGTCTTCGGTCGCCGGCCTGTTGGTCACCACGGAAGCGATGATCGCCGAGAAGCCGGAGAAGAAGGCGCCTCCGATGCCCCCGGGCGGCGGCGGAATGGGCGACATGGACTTCTGAGCTAATTCGGGCTCAGCCGATCGGAGGGCAGGCTGCAAGGCCTGCCCTTCGTCATGGCCGGCGAAGGCCGGCCATCCATGTCTTACTTTCAGGGCGCCACACATTATTGACAGCGCATGGCGTTTCTGTACCAACTCTGCAATGCAATCGCTTTTTGGCTTGGCTTGCTGTGTCTCCCGTCGCTCGGGTGCTCTCAAGACCTCCAAAGGCCCGGTTGTCTGACGTCGCGTAATCCTGCGCGACAACCAACGGAGAGAGAGTGACTGACGGATGGCTACAGGTACGGTCAAGTGGTTTAATACCACCAAAGGCTATGGTTTCATCATGCCGCAAGACGGCGGCAAGGACGTCTTCGTCCACATCACCGCAGTGCAGGCCGCGGGCTTGCGCGGCCTGAACGAAGGCCAGAAAGTCAGCTACGAGGTAGCCATGGAACGCGGCAAAGCCGCCGCCACCAACCTGCGCCTCGCCTGACGCGCTCGGCGCGACCGGTGCTGCGCCCAATCAGGGCGTAATTCCCCAATCCCGCAAGACGCGCCTGACGGGAGGCGCAAAAGGAGAGACTGCGAATGGCCATCGGAACCGTGAAATGGTTCAATGCAACCAAAGGCTTCGGCTTCATCGTGCCGCAGGATGGCGGCAAGGACGTGTTTGTCCACATTACCGCGGTGCAGGCCGCCGGCCTCAAGGGCCTGAACGACGGCCAGAAAGTCAGCTACGAGGTAGCCATGGAACGCGGCAAGGCGGCCGCCACCAACCTGCGCCTCGCCTGACCACTTCGACACGAGCATGACAGGGGAAACCGCCGCGTTTCCCCCGTCATGTCGGTTTATGCGCCAAGGGCTTATGCGCCAGTGACCGGAAAGCCGCAGGCGGAATTAAGCGGGTGCAGCACATCCGCCGCCGGCGTCACTGCGATTGATTCGAATACATCCCACGGTCCGCTCATCGCCGCGCGCGCCTTCGCCCGCCATAGATAAGCCGGGAATTCGCCCCGCCCGTCCGCCCGGATCCGCCCGGGCCCGAACGCGTCATCGTCGGTCGGCATCCCTTTCATCCGCGCCACCGTCCCGCGCCCGCTGCGCACGGCCTCCGCCGCGCCCATCGCCCCAACCGTCTTCAGGTAATGCAGCGTGATGCCGTAGCAACTCGCATGCGCCATGTTCGGATAGGCGCCGTTTGCCAGCTTCGGCTGCACGCGCTTGGTGAAGGCCCGCGTGCGGTCATTGTAGTTCCAATAAAAAGAAGTCGTGCAGTTCAACCCCTGCGCCATGTCCGGCCCCAGCGAATGCACGTCGGTAAGGAAGATCAACAGCGGCGCCAGCTTCATCGTCTGGTTCAACCCGAATTCGTGCGCCTGTTTGACGCTGTTAACGGTATCGAGCCCCGCATTGGCAAGCCCCAGCACCTGCGCCCCGCTCGCCTGCGCCTGTTGCAGGTATGACGAAAAATCCGTCGTGTCGGGGAACGGATAGCGCACACGCCCCAGCACCTTGCCGCCTTGCTTCTCGACGACCGCGGCCGTCTGCTCTTCCAGGCTGTGGCCGAACACGTAATCGGCGGTGATGAAGAACCACGATTTGCCGCCTTGCTTCACCATCGTGCCGCCCTGCGAGACGGCCATCATGTAAGTATCGAAACTCCAGACGATGGTGTTCGGGCTGCACTGCTTGTCCGTGAGGTCCGTCGTGGTGGCGGACCCGTTCAGCATGATCTTGTCCTTCACTTTGGCAATCTGTGCCACCGCCAGCGCCACCGAGGAGGTTGGTACATCCACCACGGCATCGACGCCCTGATCGAACCACTGCCGCGCGATCGAGGACGCCACGTCCGGCTTGTTCTGATGATCGGCCGAGATCACCTCCACATCGAAGCCATGCGCCGCCGCACCGAACTCCTCGACCGCCTGGCGTGTACATATGACCGAGTTCGGCCCGGTATTGTCGCGATAGGTGCCCGAAAGATCGGTCAGCACGCCGAGGCGTATTTTCGGCCTCGTCTGGGCGCGCGCGCCCGCAAGCGGAACAGTTGACAGCGCGGCGGCGCGGCCCAGCAGGCCCCGACGTGACAGCATGGACGTTCTCTCCCCGGTAAAACGTGGTTCGCCGCATACTGGGGGCGACACCCGCATCGCCGTCAAGTCCGCCCCGGGGCCGAACCATCGGGTGATTGCGCTGCCCGCGAAGGCGGGGGAAAGCAACCCTCCCTACCCCAACAAACGCCGGGTCATTCCGGTGACATGCTGTACTCCCCAGTCATGATTGCGCCGTACGTGCTAGGCGAGATGCAGGGGAAATCCTTCAACAGCAATGGGCGGTTTGAACACCGCAAACCTCTTCGCGGCATGATCGGGCACGCACCTGGTCGGCAGCATCGCAATCAGGTCCGAGTTCGCCACCAAAGACGGCACCATCAGGAAACTCGGCACGACAATTCTGACGCGGCGTATCCCTTCGGCGTCAGTCGCATTTTGCCTCGGCCGCGCTCCAGTAAGGGATCACGGAACAGCTGACGGGAGCGCTCAAGTGCGCTCGACATCGCCGGCTGCGACAGGCCGAGCCGAGCAAGCCGCGCGCGAGACATGCGCCTCATCCAGCACGACCAAAAGGTTCAGATCGAAAGGTCGTAAATTCATCCTGTCGATATGCAGGCGCTCAAGGACCGCCTGGACCATCTGAACGTACGGCCCGGGTCTCTCCACAGTAGCGGAGATCAAGGCTGAGGCAATCAATCAGATCAAAGCCTATCAGAACATTCGTGAGTTCGCGCTTGCCCTGTACAAGATCGATACGCTCATCTATAGCAGTTTATCGACTTATGCCCTACCTGCGGTATACGCATTGTTGGGAGCGTTCCTTTATGGATTCCGGCTTTACACGCGCCTGATCCGCTATCAGGAGTTCCGGCCCGCGGCAGCCCATAGCGCACGCTATTTCATCGCCGCCATCGCCGGGGTGGTATTGGATATTCGGCTCCCTCCTACCCGGCGATTAGACCGATCAGGTGTACTAGTCGGTCGGGACGTTCAGAAGAAAGAGCTGCAGGCGACTGGGGCCCAGGCTGCCCACCGCTGCTGCACCGCCGTCACCGCCATTGGTGAATTCGAAACCTGGAACTACCTTCTGGTCCGCAGCGTCGGAAGCGCTGGACGCCTTCGATTAGCCGGCTCACCGCCCGAGGTGTACACTTCGCTCCCCACCTGAAGGCCCAAGTGTACACTCCACATTGCCCCGATTTGCCCAAGTGTACAGCTGCCAACCCCCAAAATGGAGCAGGTGTACACTTCGCACCCCCCGAAATCGCCCAGGTGTACACTTCGGTTCGTTAACAAAAATGAACGGCCCCCACACGGACCGAGGGTCCATCCCCCTCCCCGACCTCGCCGCCACCGAAAGCCTCGGCACCCGCCTCGCCGCCCTCGCCCGTCCCGGCGACGCCATCCTCCTCGGAGGTCCGCTCGGCGCCGGCAAGACCACCCTCGCCCGCGCCTTCCTGCGCGCCGCCGTCGGCGACCCCTCCCTCGAAGTCCCGAGCCCCAGCTTCACCTTGGTCCAGACTTACGAGACGCCGATCGGCCCTATCCACCACTACGACCTCTGGCGCCTGGACGGCCCCGCAGCCCTCGAAGAACTCGGCTGGCACGAAGCTCGTGCCGAGATCGTGCTCGTCGAATGGCCCGACCGCCTCGGCCCGTTCCGCCCTTCCGACGCCCTTACAGTGACCTTGCAGCCCGTCGCGAATAATGCGAGGCGGGCCACGTTGTCAGGCTGGCCGGAGCGAATCGAGCAGATCGAATGAATCGGGAAACGATCATCGCCGACTTTCTTGCCCAGCATGGGTATTCAATCCGCTCCGCCACCCCCCTAGCCCAGGACGCCAGCTTTCGCCGCTATCTTCGCCTGACCGCCGGCCTGCGCCCGGCCGTGCTGATGGACGCCCCCCCGCCCGAGGACATCCGTCCCTTCCTCCACGTCGCCGCGCACTTGGCCCGCCTGCACCTCTCAGCCCCCGCCGTCATCGCAAGCGATCGCGCCAACGGTCTGATCCTGCAAGAAGACCTCGGCGACGACTTGTTCGCGGCCCTGCTCTCACCCTCCACCATCATCCCCCTGTTCGAGGCGGCCACCGATCTTCTCGTCACCCTTCAGCGCGTCCCCGCGCCGGTCCTGCCGGCCTGGGACCCGCCCGCCATGACCCGCACCGCACTGGATGCCCTGCTGGACTGGTGGTGGCCCGCCGCGTTCCGCGCTTCGCCGCCGGACGCTGTCCGCCACGACATCGAATCCGCCCTCGCCACCACTCTCACCCCGCTCGCCGCCGGACCCGCTTGTTTCGTCCACCGCGACTTCTTTGCCGGTAACCTGATCTGGCTACCGGACCGCACCGGCCCACGCCGAGTCGGCATCATCGATTTCCAGGGCGCCGCAATCGGCCATCCCGCCTATGATCTCGTTTCCCTGCTGCAGGACGCCCGCCGCGACATCCCGCCGACGGCCGCGGATCACATCCTGGCCCGCTACCTTGCCGCCCGCCCCGAGCTTGACCCCGCCGAGTTCCGCATCGCCTATGCCGCCTGCGCCGCCCAGCGCCATCTACGGGTCGCCGCCCAATGGGTCCGCCTGGCACAACGGGACGGCCGGCCGCATTACCTCGCGCACGGCCCGCGCACCTGGCGCCTGCTGCAAGCGGCCCTGCGCGAGCCCGCCGCAGCGCCCCTGGCCGCCGCGCTCGACCGCTGGATCCCCCAGGAGATGCGGGCCAACCCTAGGGCGCTCGCAGCGTGATCCGCCCGCGGACCGCCCCCCGGACTGCAATGATCCTCGCCGCCGGTCGCGGCACGCGCATGCGCCCGCTCACCGATCACACGGCCAAGCCGCTGCTGCCGCTTGGCGGGAAATCGCTGATCGATCACGCACTCGACCGTCTGGCCGAGGCCGGTGTCGAACGCGTCGTGGTCAACGCCCACTGGCAGGCGAATCGCCTCGCTGCCCATCTGTCCGCGCGCCAGAAGCCGCCGGAAACCATCCTGCGGCAAGAAGAAACGCTGCTGGACACAGGCGCCGGCGTCCGCGCCGCCTGGCCCCTGCTGGGCTCCGACCCGTTCTTCGTCGTCAACGGCGACGCGTTCTGGCTGGACGGCCCCCACCCCAGCCTCCAACGCCTCACCGAAGTCTTCGAGACGGGCGACGCCGAAGACGTCCTGCTCGTGCACCGCACTTGCCAGGTTGAGGCCGATGTCGGCCTCGGCGATTTCACCATCGACAAATGGGGCAAAGTTCGCCGCCGCCGCCAGCGCGAGGTCGCCCCCTACGTCTATGCCGGCGTGCATCTCCTTCATGGAACCGTGCTGGACGGCACGCCGGACGGCCCCTTCAGCATGAACCTCGTCTGGGACCGGCTGATCGCCGCCGGCCGCCTCCGCGCGGTTGTGCATGACGGGCTCTGGTTCCACCTCTCCACCCCCGCCGACCTCTCGGCCGCCGAAAGCCTGCTGCACGCCCGCCTCGTCGGCGAGACGCGATGAATCTGTTCACCTTGCCGCCGCATGTTCCGTTCCTGGATGCGGTCGCGACGGAATGGCTCGCCCGGGCCAACAACGACCCGCAACGCGTCTCGAGCGGGCTGATCCTGCTGCCCACCCGACGCGCCGCCAGGGCCCTCGCCGAAGCTTTCCTGCTCGTGTCCGGCGGTCGAGCCCTCCTGCTGCCCCGCATCTCCGCGCTCGGTGCGCTGGACGAAACGCCGCTCGCCCTGGCCGGCGCACTCGATCTGCCGCCGGCGGTCGAGCCTATGCAGCGCCTCGCCGCCCTCTCCTGCCTCATTCTCAAAATGGGCGGCAAGGACGGCGCACCGCGCACGGCCGATCGCGCCTGGCGTCTCGCCGTCGAGCTGGCCGCCCTGATGGACGAGGCGGACCGCGCCGAGATCGACCTCGCAACCACCCTCCCCGACGCCGCCGATCCCGCCTTCGCCCAGCACTGGGCGCACACGCTGGCGTTTTTGCGCATCGTAACCGCAACGTGGCCCGACTGGCTCGCTGACAACGGTCTGATGAACCCAGCCGCTCGCCATAGGGCGCTGCTCGATGCGCAGGCCACGGCTTGGGAGCGCACCGTCCCCGCCTACCCTGTATTGCTCGCCGGCGTCACCGGCGGGATCCCGGCCGTCGCCAGGCTCGCCCGGACCGTCGCGCGCCTACCCACCGGCGCCGTTCTGCTGCCGGGTCTCGACCTCGACCTGCCGGCGGACGCCTGGGACGCGCTGGACGAGTTACATTGCCAGGCCGGTCTGCGCGGCTTGCTCCTTGCCCTTGGCGCCACCCGCGGCGACGTCCGCCTCTGGCCCGCCCCAAGCCCCACCGGCCCCAACCCACGTTTCGCCACCTTGCGCAGCGCCCTGCTGCCCGGTTCCGCCCTGACACACTGGCAGCACGCGCCGCGACCCGACATGGCCGGTCTGTTCCGCCTGGACCCGACCGACCAGCAGGAGGAAGCCGCCGCGATCGCGATCGCGCTCAGGGAAGCGCTGGAACACCCCGGCGCCCGTGCCGCCCTGGTCACGCCGGACCGCGAGCTGGCCGCCCGTGTCACCGCGGAACTCGGCCGCTTCGAGATCGTCGCCGATGACAGCGCCGGCGAGCCACTTGCCGATACGCCCCCCGCCGTCTTCCTGCGCCTGCTGGCCCGCGCCGTGGCCAAGGAACTCGCACCGGTGCCCCTGCTTGCCCTCCTCAAACACCCGCTCGCCGCCGCCGGCCTCTCCCCGACTCGCTGCCGCGCCGCCGCACGCGCCCTGGAACTCGCCTGCCTGCGTGGCCCCCGCCCCGCCCCCGGCCTGACCGGCCTCCGACGGGCGCTCGCGCAACGCCAACCCACCTACGCAGAGGCATCCGATCTGCTCGACCGTGTCGAACACGCCCTCGAACCTGCTCTGCGCATCGCCGCCTCGGTCGAGGTCTTCCCTGACGAGGCCCTCACCGGGCTGATCGCCGCCGCGGAGCGCCTCGCAGCCAACAACGAAGCGCCGGGCACGGCCCGGCTCTGGGCCGCCGAGGAAGGCGAGGCACTTGCCGACCGGCTCGCTTCCGTCCGCGCCTGCCTCCCCGGCCTGCCTGCCCAGCCCCGCGCCGTGCTGCCCAGCCTGCTCGATGCGGTGCTGGAAGGCGCGGTCGTGCGCAGCCGGCGCGCCTTGCGTGGCCGCAACGGGGCCGAGCACCCGCGCCTTTTCATCTGGGGCCTGCTGGAAGCTCGGCTGCAGAGCGTCGAGTTGATGGTCCTCGGCGGCTTAGTCGAGAGCGTCTGGCCTGCCGCCACCGATCCCGGACCGTGGCTATCCCGCCCGATGCGCGCCCGGATGGGCCTGCCATCGCCGGAAGAGTCGGTCGGCCAGGCCGCGCACGATTTCGTCCTGGCAGCGTGCGCCGCACCCAAAGTGGTGCTGTCCTGCCCCCGCCGCCGCGACGGCGCCCCGGCCGTCCCCGCGCGCTGGCTGACCCGGCTCGAAATGTTCCTGGCCGGCCGTGGCGTCGCCGTGCCTGTCCATCCAGCGGTCCGCTGGCTGCGCGCTCTGGACCAACCGGCGCACGGCCCGCGCCCCGTTCCTCCGCCCATCCCATGTCCGGCCGTTTCGCGCCGCCCGCGCCGGCTCAGCGTCACCGAGATCGAAACCTGGCTGCGCGACCCCTATTCCATCTACGCCCGCCACATCCTCGGCCTCACCCCGCTCGATCCGCTGGAGCAGGAAACCGATGCCGCCGATTACGGCTCGCTCGTCCATGCCGGGCTGCGCCGTTTCCTCGAGGAAACCGGCGCGCGCTGGCCCGCTGACGCAACCGAGCACCTGCGCGAGCAGCTCTGGGGCGCAATGTCCCGCGCTGGATTGCGCGAGGCATTGCAGAACTGGTGGGCGCCGCGCCTCGCCCGCATCGCCGATTGGGTCGCAGTCACCGAGACGAAGCGCCGCAGCGACCTGGCTATCGAAGCCTTATGGCCGGAAGTCTCCGGGGAATGGGAACTGCGTCGCCCTGGCGGCCGGTTCACCCTGGTCGCCCGTGCCGACCGTATCGAGCGCCGCACAGACGGCACCCTCGCGCTGCTGGACTACAAGACCGGCAGTCCGCCGGGTAACAAGGAGGTAGCCGCCGGACTGGCGCCGCAACTGCCACTGGAAGCCGCGATGGCCGCCGCCGGCGCGTTCGGCGCGGACCGCCAAGGCCGGCCCGCCGAGCTGAGCTACTGGCACATCACCGGTGGTTACGTCCCCGGCGAGGAGCTATCGCTATTCCGCCGCCAACCAGCCGAACTGGCCGCCTCTATCCGTACCGCTGAGCAAAAACTCGGCGAACTTATCGACTGCTTCGACGACCCCAGCCGCTGCTACCTCTCGCAACCGCATCCCGGCCGTGCCCCGCGCTTCTCCAATTACCGCCAACTCGCCCGTGTCGCCGAATGGGCCGCCGCCGCCGAAGACGCCTGATTAATACCAAGCGGCCAAAGCCGGACTCATGAGACGTGTCATTGCGAGCGGAGCGAAGCAATCCAGCGTGCCGGCACCGGATCGCTTCGCTCCGCTCGCGATGACGTTTGCGAGCGGTGCGTCAATCTTTTCGCCGGGTATAATGGATGAACTCGGCTCCCAAGGCACACCCGCCAGGCCCGATCAACCCGCCCCCGCCCGAAACAACCGCATCGCCTCCTCCGGTCCCGCCAGAATCTCCACCAACCGCACCCTCTCTACCACCGTAAGCTCGGCAGCACCCACCCCAGCCGCCGCCCGCCGCAGCAGCGCGTCGTATGCCTCAGCCCCGCCGATCCGCCGCGCCTCTCGCTCGAACCGCCGCAGCTCGCGCGCCGTCGCTTCAAGCCCTTTCACAACCTCGGGCTCTCCCGCCGGAACGCTCCGAACAACCCCCAGAAGCTCCGACTCGAGGCTCGCCTGAAACCGGCTCCGGCAACTCCGATCAGCCTCCACCCGCAACGCCGCCAGCGCCGCCAACCGCTGCGGACCCGCCGCCTCCCCCAACTCCTCGATCAGCCCCGCCACCACTCCTACCTCTGCGCCCGCCTCGGCAAGGTCCCGCTCGCTCAGGTGCTGCACGGAAGAAGCAGCATGATGCACTGCGGCATCCACCGCCCGCTCGCCGGCGGCACGCAATTCCCCGCCATCCCCGCCGGCAGCCCGCAGCAACCGCAGGACCTGGCGCTTCCCAGGCAGCCGAGCCAACAGCACGGCCACCGTCAGAGCCCATGCCTCCGTCCCGCATGCACCCGCGCCGGACAGCACCTCGGCAATGCTCTCATCTCCCGGCGGCACACAGGCTGCCAGAATCGAATCCAGCCTGTACGGCCTGCCCCAGAACCCCGCCGACGCCCCGCGCAACCGCCCCGAAGCAGTCAACAGGCACCCCATCCTCGCCCCAGCCGCCCGGCGCCATCCCGCCCGCCGCCGCCTGCAGCACCCGCGCCGCGAGCGGCCATAGCATCCTCCCGGCGCGACTGACCACACCCGCATCCGTCGTACCATGGCCGGCAATCAACCCCTCGATCGCGTTCACCGCCACGCCCAGCCGGTCCCGTACCAGCACCAGCAACGGCCCGAGCACGCCGCGCGGCACCGCCGGCTGCCCAGGCCGCCAGCCGCGCGTATCCACGATGACCGGATCGAGCGGGAGAAACAGCAGGCGCCCCAAACGCAGCGGGCGGTCCACATGCAAATGATGCAGCCGCGCCCGCAGCGGCGCGATCAGCTCATCCGCCGCCCCCCGCTCCCGCATCGCATCGACCAGCGCCACGACCTTTGCCACTTGCGCGTCGCGCGCCACCGCCAGCTCCCGCGTCAGCTCACGCTGACGGGCCATCCGTCCTGCCGCCTTCATGCCGCGAGAGCGCGCAGCTTTTCGTTCCGGGCGATGCGCTCGAACACGGCCCCGGTACGCCAGTCCTGGTTCAGGCTCACGGTACGCCGGAACCGCAGCGCCAAGTCAGCATCGATGTTGGTCCCCACCCAGTCGGAGGTTTCCTTGGGCAACACCGGCACCAGCAGGCTGATCTCCACCAATGCGCTGCGCCGCGCCGCATCATCGTCCGAGCACTCCCAGATAAGGCAGATCTGCTCCCACCCATCCAGCAGCCATTCCGGCCGAGCCACGAGCTGGATCACCCGTTGCGGCGCCGTCCCCCATTCGCGCAACAGGCCGGCGACGTCCTGCGTCAGCTCATAGGCCTGGGCGAGCGTCTTTTCCGCGCAGGAGACGGTCAGATCAGCAACGTTCGAGACCATGCTCGCCTGGGCGCCGCTTTCGTCATTGTGCTCGCGCGCCCAGGCCGCCGTCTCGGCCCGCAACCGGCAAAGCGCCTCCAGCAATCGCGGAACCCGGGCCGGCGAGGACTGGCCGGGCAACCCAATCCCCACAAAAATACCGGCTATCTCCTCGAGCGTCGTCGCAATCGAGTCCGCAGGCCGCCCGAGCTTCGGCGCGATCCCGATCACGGTACGCTTGGCCCGCAATTCGAGCTCCGCGGTCCGCGCCCGGTTCTCCGGGACTCGGCCAAGCCCCACCGGGTCCACCTGCTCCACCAAAGCCAGCAACAGCAGGAAATTGGTCAGCAGCCGGTCCTGATACTCGCTTGCCCCCGCAGCATCCGCGGCAGCCCTCGCGTCGTGCCCGGCAAGGCCCTGGGCCGCCACTTCCCGTGCGGCCTGGCGAATCGTTGCCGGCGTGACGCTGCGCAGCGCGGCGACCTTGTCGTTCATGCAGGTGTCGTGCACCGTGGGCCGGCAGAGCTGGCAAACGCCGGCCCAGGGCAGGATATACACACCCCGCCCGCCGGCCGGATTCGGCACGATCAGCTCGGTGCCGCTGCGCTCCCCAGGCCGTGCCCGGGTCCCTGCCAACATAGGCGTCGTGAACGGCACGGCGACGCCGCGCTCCAAAAACGTCGTGGGATGATACGCCTGCACCAATGGCAGGTTCGGCGCGGACGACGTTGGCATGCGCCCACCCTCGCCGAGCCTGGTGAAGAAACCGTTGCGCGTCCTTAACCGGTGCGGGTCACTCGCCCCGTATGCATATCCATCGAAAAGCGCGCAATCACGGTATTATCCGGCGCGGCATAGGCGAAGCCGACCTGGTTATCGCTGCCCGGCGCCACGTCGATCACCTTCCAGGTGTGATTGCCGTTCCACAGCAGGAAAGCCTCGGCGATCTTCTGCACGTCGTCCGGCGTGAGCTGCCGGTCAGCCGGACGAAAGAACAGCGCGAAGGTACCCGGGTTGAATGGCAACTCCGCCCGCCACGCACCGGGGCCGCGATGCATCCAGCGCATCCACGCCGGGCCGGGGTGCGGCCCAGGTGCCTCCAGTCCTGATACCGGCCCCGGCCCGCCTGGCGGTACCGCCGGCTGGCTGTAGGCAATCACAGCGCCCCCGGCACCCGCCCCGATAACGAGCCCCATAACGCCGGCCAAAAGAGTCTTTCGCATGGTCGTCTCCTTTTCCATTCCTGACGCATCACATGGCATACGGCGTTTGCGCCTATGCGGCGGACGCGAGACGAAATGCAACCAAATGCAACTCCGCCTGCCGAAGCCGAACCACGATCTCTATGATCGCCACATGGAACAGATTCCGCACGTCCTGGTGGTGGACGACGACCGGGAAATCCGCGACCTGCTCGCCCGTTTCCTGGAACGCCATCAGATCCGGGTCACCACGGTCCGCGACGGACGCGAGACCCGCCGGGCCTGGCTGAACGGGCACTACCACCTCGTGGTGCTCGACCTGATGCTGCCGGGGGAGAGCGGGCTCGACCTCGCACGCTGGATGCGGTCGCAATCCGACGTGCCGATCGTCATGCTCACGGCAATGGGTGAGGAAACCGACCGCATCATCGGCCTGGAACTCGGCGCCGATGACTACGTGGCGAAGCCGTTCAACCCGCGCGAGCTGTTGGCGCGCATCCGCGCCGTCCTGCGCCGGGCCGGCGACGGCAGCGGCAAACGCACTGAACCGACCGCCCGCGCACTGCGGTTCTCCGGCTGGACCCTGGAACCGGCGCGGCGCCGCCTACTCAATCCGGAGGGCGCCGAAGTGGCGCTGACCGGCGGCGAATACGACCTGTTGCTGGCACTGGTCGAACGCTCCAACCGAGTGCTGACACGCGATATGCTGCTCGATCTGCTGCGCGGCCGACAAGCCGGGCCATTCGACCGTGCCATCGACGTCGCCATCAGCCGCCTGCGCCGCAAACTGGAAGACGACGGACGCCGCGCCCAGCTCATCAAAACCGTCCGAGGCGGCGGCTACGTGCTCGCGGCCACAGTCGAAAGGCTCTGAGGGTGGTGGTCTGGAGGAAGGCCAATGGGGGTGCCGGGCGGGCAAAGCCCCCCCGTCTTACTCCGAGCGCATCACCATGAGACTTCCACTCTGGCCGCGGAGCCTCGCGGCTCGGACTGCGGCGGTGTTGTTGATCGGCTTGGCGGTCGTGCAGGCGGCCGGCCTGACGATTCATGCCTTTGATCGGTTGGATTTGCAGCGTCTGGCGCAGGCGCGGGCCGTGACGCTGCGGGTTGGGGGATTGTATCGGGCCGTGGTGATGACCGACCCCGCCAGCCGGGAGACGGTGTTGCGGGAGATCCGGGAGGGACCGGGCGTTCGTGCCGTGGTCAGTGAAACGCCTCCGGTGCCCCGGATGCCCGAGACGCCGTTTCCGGTGCAGCGCTTTTGGCGGGTGAATTTCGATCTGATCCCCATGCCGGGAAAGCTGCGGCCGACACAGTTCGTCCTGTATGGCGGGCCCGAATGGCATCAGGTGGAGGTTGGTCTGCGCATGCCGGACGGGGAATGGCTCAACGTGACGGTCGCGTTGGGGCCGCTGCGTCCGTGGGCCTCCCCGGCCTTTCTCTGGGCTTTCGTGTTGATGACAATGGCGGCTGCGGCGCTGACCTTATGGGCGGTGCGCCGTTTAACGGCGCCGGTGGCGACGCTGGCAGCGGCCGCGGAGGCCCTCGGGCGCGACGTGAACGCTCCGCCTTTGCCGACTGACGGGCCGCTGGAAGTAGCGACCGCGGCGGCGGCGTTCAACACGATGGCGGCCCGGATCAGGCGGTTCGTGCAGGACCGCACGGAGCTGCTGACGGCGATCGGGCACGACCTGCGGACACCGATCACCCGCCTCAAGTTACGCACGGAGTTCATGGAGGACGACGAGCAGCGGCGGAAAATGCTGACCGACCTCGAGGAGCTGGAGGCGATGGTCTCGGCGACGCTCGCATTCGGGCGCGACGCGAAGACGACGGAGCCGGTCACGCCGCTCGATCTGGCGGAGTTATTGCGGACGGTATTGGACGAGACGGCGGATGCGCGGCCGGACGCGGCGGATCGCCTCGTCTATGAAGGGCCCGGGCATCTGACGGTGCGGGCACGCCCGCTCAGCCTGAAGCGCGCCTTCTCCAATCTGGTGTCGAACGCACTGGCCTATGGTGGCAATGCGCGCGTGCGCTTGGCGCCGGCCGATCGGGGAATGCTGGTCATAGAGGTGGAGGATGACGGCCCCGGTATCGCGCCGAGCGAGCTGGACCGTGTGTTCGAGCCGTTTCACCGCGGCGAACCGAGCCGGAACCGCGAGACAGGGGGCGTCGGGCTTGGCCTGCCGATCGCGCGCAACATCCTGCGGGCGCATGGCGGTGATCTCGCGTTGGCCAATCGGCCCACGGGCGGCGTACGGGCGACGGTAATGCTGCCCGCGTGAGGCCCTCTCCCGCATGCAGGAGAGGGGGTATAGGGTCGGTGCGGAACAAGAGGCTGGGATGATGGAGCTTTCCGAAGAGCATCGGATGCTGCGCGACCTGGTCGCGAAGTTCGTCGATCGCGACCTCATGCCGCTCGAACGTGCAGTGCTTGCTCGCGAGGCGCGCGGCGAGAAATTCGGGCTAACAGCCGAGGAAGAAGCGCCTCTGCTGGGTCGCTGCCGGGAGCTGGGGCTCTGGGCGCTGGACGTGCCCGAGGAGCTGGGCGGAGCCAATCTGCCGGCCATCGCGCTTATGCCGATCAATGAAGAGCTGGGGCGGACTGTCGTGCCATTCACCTTCCCGCCCGACAGCCCGAACCTGCACATGCTGCTGGCAGCCGCTGATGAGCGGCAGCGCGAGCTGTACCTGAAACCCTACGCCGCGGGCGAAGCGATTTCCGCAATCGCGATTTCCGAGCCAGGTGCGGGCGGCGATCCGGCAGGGATGACCACCCGCGCGGTGAAGGATGGTGATGATTGGGTGATCAACGGCCGCAAGATCTGGGTCAGCCGCGTGCCCCAGGCGGATTTCGTCATCGTCATGGCCCGTACCGGCGAAGGCAAGCGCCACGAGGGGATCAGCGCTTTCATCGTCGAACGCGGCACGCCGGGGTTCATCATCGAACGCGAGATCGCCATGATCGGTGGTCGCCGCACTTATGAGCTGGTGTTCGAGAACCTGCGCGTGCCGAGCACGCAGGTGCTGGGCAAGCTCGGCCAAGGCTTCGCGCCGATGCAGTTGCGGCTCACGGTGCGACGATTGCAGATGGGGGCGTGGTGTATCGGGATTGCGCGGCGCGCGTTGGAGATGCTGTGCGAACATGCGCGCCAGCGGGTAACGTTCGGCGCGAGGCTGGCCGACCGGCAGGCGATTCAGTGGTGGATCGCCGAGGCAGCGACGCAGATCCATGCCTGTCGGCTGATGGTCATGGATGCGGCGGCGAAGCAGGATGCCGGGCGCGATGTCCGCACCGAGGCGTCCATGATCAAGGTGTTCGCCACCGAAATGGCCGGCGCAGTGGTCGATCATGCCATGCAGACCTATGGCGCGATGGGCATGACCAAGGAGTTGCCGTTGCAGCTTCTGGCCAGCCAGGTGCGCGTGATGCGGGTTTATGAAGGACCGACCGAGGTGCATCGCATGGTGATCGCGCGCCGCATGCTCGATGAGCGCCGCTGATCCGGCACAACCGGTTCTGCGCGTCGAAGGGCTGCGCACCTGGTTCCATACACGAAACGGCGTGATGAAGGCGGTGGACGACGTCTCGTTCAGCGTCGGTACCGGCGAGACGCTGGCGATCGTCGGCGAGTTGGGGTGCGGCAAGAGCGTCACTGCGCTTTCGATTATGCGCCTGATCGCGCCGCCGGGGCGGATCGAGGCGGGCACCGTGCGGCTGGGCGATGTCGATCTGCTGCAGCTCAGTGCGGCGGAGATGCGCCGGCTCCGCGGCAACGAACTGGCGATGATCTTCCAGGAGCCGATGACCTCGCTCAACCCGGTGTTGACCGTCGGGCGGCAGATCGCAGAGGCGATCGAGCTGCACCAGGGGCTATCGCGCCATGCAGCGTTGGCACGAGCGGTGGAGATGCTGCGCCGCGTGCGCATTCCGGAGCCCGAGCAGCGGGCCCATGAGTACCCGCATCAATTGTCGGGCGGAATGCGGCAGCGGGCGATGATCGCCATGGCGCTGGCGTGCAGCCCGAAGCTGCTGATCGCCGACGAGCCAACCACGGCGCTGGACGTGACGATCCAGGCGCAGATCCTGCGGCTGATCGTGGAACTGCAGCGGGAGACCGGAACGGCGGTGCTGCTGATCACGCACGACCTCGGCGTCGTGGCGGAGACGGCACAGCGGGTGATCGTGATGTATGCCGGGCGTAAGGTCGAAGAAGCGGCGGTGGCGGAGCTGTTCGCGCGGCCGCTGCATCCATACATGCAGGGGCTGCTGACCTCGATCCCCCGGGGTGGATTGCTGCGCGGCGACGCAGGGCCGGATGAACGGCTGCAGGAGATACCGGGTATCGTGCCGCCGTTGAATGCCCTGCCGGCGGGCTGCCATTTCGCGCCGCGTTGTCCGCGCGCGGATGGCTTGTGCCAAGAGCGCTATCCGCCATTGGAGATGAAAGCGCCGGGCCATCTCGCGGCCTGTTGGCATACGGAGGCATAGTTTGGCTGTCCTCGAAGTAGCGGACCTGAAGAAGCATTATCCGATCCGGCGCGGCTTCCTGCGTCGCGTACGCGAGCATGTGCTGGCGGTGGACGGAGTGAGCTTCACGATCGAGACGGGCGAAACACTCGGGTTGGTAGGTGAGAGCGGGTGCGGCAAATCAACTGTCGGCCGTTCGGTGATGCGGCTGATCGAACCGACGGCGGGAACGATAAGGGTCGCAGGAACGGATATCACCGCGTTGTCGCGCAAGGCGTTGCGGCCGTACCGACGGCAGATGCAGATCGTTTTCCAGGATCCCTTTTCGTCGCTCAACCCGCGAATGACGGTGGGCGAGATCGTCGGCGAGCCGTTGAAGGTGCACCGGATCGCGCGCGGGCGGGCGCGCCAGGAACGCGTGGCGGCGTTGTTTCAGCGTGTTGGGCTGCGGCCGGCCCAAATGCGCAACTATCCCCACGAATTCTCCGGCGGGCAGCGCCAACGCGTCTCGATAGCGAGGGCACTGGCGCTGGAGCCGAGTTTCATCGTCGCTGACGAACCCGTGTCGGCGCTGGATGTGTCGATCCAAGCGCAGGTGATCAACCTGCTGATGGACCTGCAACGCGAGCAGCGGCTCTCTTATCTTTTCATTTCACACAATCTTGGTGTGGTGGAGCATATCAGCCACCGCATCGCCGTGATGTATCTGGGGCGGATCGTCGAATATGCCGATAAGGTGTCGCTGTTCCGCCAGCCGCTCCATCCATACACCGAGGCGCTGTTGGCAGCGATCCCGGTACCCGATCCGGCCGCGCAGCGAGAGAAGCGGGTGCCGGAGGGCGATGTGCCGAGCCCGGTGCGTCCGCCGCCGGGATGCCATTTCCATCCACGCTGCCCGTATGCCGAGGCTCGGTGCCGGGTGGAGTCACCGGTGCTGCGGGAGGTGGCGCCCGGGCATCTGGTGGCGTGTCACCTGAGGTGAGCAAGTTTGACCACAGAAGACGCAGAGACAGGGAGAATAAAACTGAGAGAGACAACTCTCTGTTTGCTTTGTCCGTGTCTCTTTGCCTCTGTGGTTTATCTTTGTTTTTATTCCGCCGCTTCGGCGGTTTCGGGGGCGGGAAGAATGGGCCGGCCGCCGGCGGCAACCGCACGCAGACGGTTCATCACCGAGCCGGTGCCGGCCGGGATCAGTCGTCCGACGATCACGTTCTCCTTCAACCCCATCAGGTTATCGGTCTTCCCGGCCGTCGCTGCTTCGGTCAGCACGCGCGTGGTCTCCTGGAAGGACGCGGCGCTGATGAAGCTGTTGGTCTGCAGGCTCGCTTTGGTGATGCCCTGCAGCACCGGCATGGCCACCGCCGGACGGTCGTCCTTGCCGAGTTTCGCATTGACCGCATCGAATTCGATGCGGTCGGTCTGCTCGCCGGCCAGGAACGTCGTATCGCCTGGATCGAGTATCTCCACCTTCTGCAGCATCTGGCGGACGATGACCTCGATGTGCTTGTCGTTGATCTTCACGCCCTGCAGCCGATAGACGTCCTGGATCTCGTTCACGAGGTAGTCGGACAGCGCCTCTACCCCGAGTACTTTCAGGATGTCGTGCGGCACGCGTGGACCATCGACCAGCGGGTCGCCGCGGCGGACGAAATCGCCCTCCTGCACCGAGACGTGCTTGCCCTTCGGGATCAGGTACTCGGTTTCTTCGCCGGTCTCGTCGTTCTTCACGATGATACGGCGTTTTGCTTTGTAGTCCTTACCGAACTCCACGCGGCCGTCGATCTCGGCGATGACGGCGTGGTCTTTCGGGCGGCGTGCCTCGAACAGCTCGGCCACGCGCGGCAGACCGCCGGTGATGTCGCGGGTCTTGCTGCCCTCGCGCGGGATGCGGGCGAGCACGTCGCCGGCCGCGACCTGCGCACCGTTATCGACCGACAGGATCGAGTCGGGTGCTAGGAAGTAACGTGCGTCACCGCCGCTGGACAAATGCAGCACCTCGCCTTTGTCGTCCTTGAGCTGCAACCGAGGACGCAGATCGACGCTCTTGGCGCCCTGCTTGTAGTCGACGACGATCTTGGAGGTAAGGCCGGTGACTTCGTCCATGCGCTCCACCAGGGTCACGCCTTCGATCAGGTCGATATACTCGACCTTACCGGCCCGTTCGGTGATGATCGGCAGCGTGTACGGATCCCATTCCGCCAACTTCTGCCCTCGCGCGACTTGTTGGCCTTCCTCGACCAGCAGGCGTGCACCGTAAGGCACGCGGAAGCGGGCGCGCTCACGCTCCTTGTCGTCCTGCAGGATGATCTCGCAGTTGCGCGACATCACCACCGGCACAGCCTGGCTGTTCATAACGACGTTGCGGTTCTTGACCGTGACCGTGCCTTCGTGACTTGCCTCCACCGCCGATTGCTCGGCGCCGCGCTGTGCCGCACCGCCGATATGGAAGGTGCGCATGGTGAGCTGGGTCCCGGGCTCACCGATCGACTGCGCGGCGATCACCCCGACCGCTTCGCCGATATTGACCGGCGTGCCACGGGCAAGGTCGCGCCCGTAGCAATGCCCGCAGACCCCAACCTGGGAATCGCAGGTGAGCACGGATCGGATCTTCACGCTCTCGACGCCAGCCTTTTCGATGCCGTCGGCAACTTCTTCCTCGATCAGCGTGCCGCTTGGGGCGAGCACCTCGTTGCTGGTGGGATCGAGCACGTCGGCTGCTGCCGTGCGTCCGAGGATCCGCTCGGCCAGGCTGGAGACGACCTCGCCGCCGTCCATCACCGCGCGAACGGTGAGGCCGCGTTCGGTACCGCAGTCGTCCTCCACGATGATGCAGTCCTGCGCGACATCGACCAGCCGTCGGGTGAGGTAGCCGGAGTTCGCCGTTTTGAGCGCGGTGTCCGCCAGACCTTTGCGGGCGCCATGGGTGGAGTTGAAATACTCGAGGACCGACAGGCCTTCCTTGAAGTTGGCGATGATCGGCTGCTCGATGATTTCACCTGACGGTTTGGCCATCAGGCCGCGCATGCCGGAGAGCTGGCGCATCTGTGCGGGCGAGCCGCGCGCGCCGGAGTGGCTCATCATCCACACCGAGTTAATGGGCTTGCCGACCTCCTGTTTGCTGATCTCCTTCATCATCGCCGAGGCGACCTCGTCGGTGCAGCGAGACCAGGCATCGACGACCTTATTGTACCGCTCGCCGGCGGTGATCAGGCCTTCCTGGTATTGCTGCTCGAACTCCTTCACCTCGTTCTGAGTGTGGTGGATGAGTTCCGATTTTTCGATCGGAATGATGAGATCGTCCTTGCCAAAGGAAATGCCGGCCTTGCAGGCTTGGCCGAAGCCGAGACCCATCAGCCGGTCGGCAAAGATCACGCACTCCTTCTGGCCGCAATGACGGTACACCGCGTCGATCACGTCGGAGACGTTCTTCTTGGTGAGCTGCTTGTTGACCAAGGAGAACGGCACGTCGGGGTGCTTCGGAAGGATCTGCGCGATCATCATCCGCCCGGGCGTGGTGACCACGACCTCGCGGATCAGGTTGCCCTTCTCATCGATCGTCTCCCAGCGGCCCTTGATTTTGTCGTGCAGGCTGACCGACTTGGAGAACAGCGCGTATTCGATCTCGCCGATGGTGCCGAAGGCCGGCGCGTCCTTGTCCTCGACCGCGCGGAACTCGGGGGTTTCCAGCGACAGGTAATAAAGGCCGAGCACGATATCCTGGCTCGGCACGATGATCGGTTTGCCGTTCGCCGGGCTGAGAATATTGTTGGTGGACATCATCAGCACGCGCGATTCGAGTTGCGCTTCCAGCGACAAGGGCACGTGCACCGCCATCTGGTCGCCGTCGAAATCGGCATTGAAGGCTGTGCACACCAGCGGGTGAAGCTGGATTGCCTTGCCTTCGATCAACACCGGCTCGAACGCCTGGATGCCGAGCCGGTGCAGTGTGGGGGCGCGGTTGAGCATGACCGGATGCTCCCGGATCACCTCTTCCAGGATGTCCCAGACCTCCGGCCGCTCCTTCTCCACCATGCGCTTGGCCGCCTTGATGGTGGTGGCGTGGCCGTATTTCTCCAGCTTGGCATAGATGAAGGGCTTGAACAGCTCGAGCGCCATCTTCTTCGGCAGCCCGCACTGATACAGTTTCAGCTCGGGTCCGACCACGATCACCGATCGGCCGGAGTAATCCACCCGCTTGCCGAGCAGGTTCTGGCGGAAGCGCCCCTGCTTGCCCTTCAGCATGTCGGATAGCGACTTCAGCGGCCGCTTGTTAGCCCCGGTGATGGCCCTGCCGCGCCGTCCGTTGTTGAACAGCGCATCGACGCTTTCCTGCAGCATGCGCTTCTCGTTGCGCACGATAATGTCAGGCGCGCGCAGCTCGATCAGCCGCTTCAGCCGGTTGTTGCGATTTATCACTCGCCGATATAGATCGTTCAGGTCCGAGGTCGCGAAGCGGCCGCCGTCGAGCGGCACCAGCGGGCGCAGCTCGGGCGGGATCACCGGCACAACGTCGAGGACCATCCAGCCGGGATGCGCGCCGGAGTTGGCGAACGCCTCGATGAGCTTGAGGCGCTTCACCAGCTTCTTGCGCTTGGCCTCGCTGGTGGTTTCCTTGAGGTCCTGCCGCAGTTTCGTCTTTTCCGAATCGAGGTCGATCCGGTTCAGTATTTTCTTGATCGCCTCGGCGCCGATGCCGATCTCGAACTGGTCATCGCCGAACTCGTCCTGCTTGGCCATGAGCTGGTCTTCGCTCAGGAGCTGGTGCAGCTTGAGATCAGTTGTGCCGGGCTCGAGCACGACGTAGCTCTCGAAATACAGGATTTTCTCGAGCTCTTTCAGCGTGAGGTCCACCATCAGCCCGATGCGGCTGGGCAGCGACTTCATGAACCAGATATGCGCGACCGGCGAGGCAAGCTCGATGTGGCCCATGCGCTCGCGGCGTACCTTTGCCAGCGTGACCTCGACGCCGCATTTCTCGCAGATGATGCCGCGGAACTTCATCCGCTTGTACTTGCCGCAGAGGCACTCGTAGTCCTTGATGGGACCAAAGATGCGCGCGCAAAACAGCCCGTCCCGCTCCGGCTTGAAGGTGCGGTAGTTGATGGTCTCGGGCTTCTTGATCTCGCCGTACGACCAGCTCCGGATCTGCTCCGGCGAGGCGATCTGGATCTTGATCTGGTCGAAGGTTTGTGCCTGGCCGGTCTGGCCCAGGATCTTCATTAGCTCATTCATGCGTGTCTCACCCTGGAAAGGGAATTGTCTGCGCCGTGTTCCCCCTGCCCCGACCCCTCTCGCAAGGAGAGGGGGAAAGGGCTACGCGGCGCGGCTGTCTAGTTCGACGTTGAGGCCGAGGGATTTCAGCTCCTTGACCAGCACGTTAAAGCTTTCAGGGATGCCGGCCTCGAAGTTGTCCTGCTCGCGCACGATCGCCTCGTAGACCTTGGTGCGGCCGGAGACGTCGTCCGATTTCACTGTCAGCATCTCCTGCAAGGTGTATGCCGCGCCGTAGGCCTCGAGCGCCCATACCTCCATCTCGCCGAAGCGCTGGCCGCCGAACTGCGCTTTGCCGCCCAGCGGTTGCTGGGTGACCAGGCTGTACGGGCCGATCGAGCGGGCGTGGATCTTGTCGTCCACCAAGTGATGCAGCTTGAGCATGTAGATGTAGCCGACCGTCACTTTCCGTTCGAACGGCTCACCGGTACGCCCATCGGTCAAGACGACCTGGCCCGAAGTATTCAGCCCGGCGCGCGACAACATGCCCTCGATGTCGGACATGCGTGCGCCGTCGAAGACCGGCGTTGCGATCGGCACGCCTTTCTTGAGATTGTTGGCGAGCTCGACCAGTTGCTCGGTGTCGAGGTTGGCGATCTCCTCGCGGAACACCTCCTCGCCATAGGCATCGCGCAGCTTGTCGAGGAGTTCCTGACGCGCCGCCCCGGTGCGCTGGTACTCATCGACCAGCTCACCGATCTGACGGCCGAGATTGGCGCAGGCCCAGCCGAGATGCGTCTCGAGGATCTGGCCCACATTCATCCGGCTCGGCACGCCGAGCGGATTGAGCACGAGATCGACCGAGGTGCCGTCTTCCAGAAACGGCATGTCCTCGACGGGCACTACCCGTGATACGACACCCTTGTTGCCGTGACGGCCGGCCATCTTGTCGCCGGGCTGCAGCTTCCGTTTTACCGCGATGAAGACCTTGACCATCTTCATCACGCCGGGCGGCAGCTCATCCCCGCGCTGCAGCTTCTCGACCTTGCTGTTGAACCGCGCCTGCAGGCGGCCGATCGAAGCGTTGAACTCGCGTTTCAAGGTTTCGATTTCGGCCATTACCGCGTCGTCCTGCACGCCGATATGGCGCCAGGCGCCGCGCGGATGCTCGGCCAGCACATCCTCGGTGATCATCGTGCCGGCCTTGATGCCCTTGAAGCCGCCGGAGGCCTTGCGGCCGAGGAGTTTCTCACTCAGCCGGTTGAGGAAGCTGCGCTCCTGGATCGCCTTCTCGTCGTCGCGGTCTTTAGCCAGCCGCTCGATCTCGGCGCGCTCGATCGCCATAGCGCGTTCGTCCTTATCGACGCCGCGGCGGGCGAACACGCGCACATCCACCACCGTTCCGGTCACGCCAGGCGGCAGTTTCAGCGAGGTGTCTCGCACATCGGAGGCCTTTTCGCCGAAGATGGCGCGGAGCAGTTTCTCCTCCGGCGTCATCGGGCTCTCGCCTTTCGGCGTGACCTTGCCGACCAGGATGTCGCCCGGATTCACCTCGGCGCCGATATAGACGATGCCGGCTTCGTCGAGGTTCTTCAGCGCCTCTTCGCCCACATTCGGGATGTCGCGCGTGATCTCTTCCTGGCCGAGCTTGGTGTCGCGCGCCATCACCTCGAATTCCTCGATATGGATCGAGGTGAACACGTCGTCGCGGGCGATCCGTTCGGAGATCAGGATTGAGTTCCTCGAAATTGTAGCCGTTCCATGGCATGAAGGCGCACAGCACGTTGCGGCCGAGCGCCAGCTCACCGAATTCCGTAGATGGGCCATCGGCGATGATCTCGCCTTCGACGACGCGGTCGCCCACCTTCACCAGCGGGCGCTGGTTGATGCAGGTGGACTGGTTGGAGCGCATGAACTTGCGCAGCCGGTAGATATCGACGCCGCGCGTAGCGCCGTCTTCGCCGGTCGCGCGGACCACGATACGGGCGCCATCGATCTGATCGACCACGCCAGGACGACGGGCGACGATCGTGGCGCCGGAATCGCGAGCGACCGCCTCCTCCATGCCGGTACCGACCAACGGCGCATCCGCCTGGATCAGCGGCACCGCCTGACGCTGCATGTTGCTGCCCATCAGCGCGCGGTTCGCGTCGTCGTTCTCGAGGAACGGGATTAGTGCCGCCGCCACCGAGACGAGCTGTTTGGGCGAGACGTCGATCGCCGTGACATCGTCCGGGCGGGCGAGGCGGAAGTCGCCCTGCTTGCGCACGGACACGAGGTCCTCGGTGAAACGGCCTTGCCCGTCCATGGGCGCATCAGCTTGGGCAACGACCAACCGCTCTTCTTCCATCGCCGAGAGATAGCGAGGCTCACGCTGCACCTGGCCGTCCTTCACCAACAGGTACGGCGTCTCGATGAAGCCGTATTTATTCACCTTGGCGTAGGTAGCGAGCGAGTTGATCAGGCCGATATTCGGGCCTTCCGGCGTTTCGATCGGGCAGATGCGACCGTAATGCGTCGGGTGCACGTCGCGCACCTCGAAGCCGGCGCGCTCACGGGTGAGGCCGCCCGGGCCGAGCGCGGACAGGCGGCGCTTATGGGTGACCTCGCTCAGCGGATTGGTCTGGTCCATGAACTGGCTGAGCTGGCTGGAGCCGAAGAACTCCCGCACCGCCGCCGCTGCTGGCTTGGCGTTGATGAGGTCGTGCGGCATGACGGTGTCGATATCGACGGAGCCCATGCGCTCGCGGATCGCCCGCTCCATGCGCAGCAGGCCGACGCGGTACTGATTCTCCATCAGCTCGCCTACGGAGCGGACGCGGCGGTTGCCGAGATTATCGATATCGTCGATCTGTCCGCGCCCGTCCTTGAGTTCGCAGAGGGTCTTCACTGTGCGCAGCAGATCGTCCTTGCGCAGCACGCGCAGGGAGTCAGGAACGGCGTCGAAGTCGATGCCGAGGCGCATGTTCATCTTCACCCGGCCGACCGCGGAAAGGTCGTAGCGGTCGGGATCGAAGAACAGGCCGCGGAACAATGCCTCGGCGGTTTCGGGGGTGGGCGGCTCGCCGGGGCGCATTACCCGGTAGATATCGATCAGCGCGTCGTCGCGATTGCTGTTCTTGTCCACCGAGAGCGTGTTGCGGATCCACGGACCGTTCGCCTGATCGACCGCCAACGTCGGCAGCTTGTCGATGCCGGCTTCTTCCAACGCGGCGAGACGTGCTTCGACGAGTTCCTCACCGGCTTCGGCGAAGATCTCGCCTGTTTGCCGGTTGACGATGTCCTCGGCAACGAAACGGCCGAGCAGGTCGGCGCGGCCGATCAGCACTTCCTTCGTGGTCTCGGCGATTTTGCGGGCTTGGCGCGCGGTGAGTTTGGCGTCCGCTTCGGCCACCACCTCGCCGTTCGCGGCATCGATCAGCGGTTCCAGCAGCTTCACGCCGCGGAACGCATCCGGCTCGAACGGCCGGGCCCAGCCTTTCGGCGTGCGGTCGAACACCACGCGGCCATAGAAATAAGCGAGCATTTCCTCGGCATCCATCCCGCGAACCTCGCCTGGTTCCAGCGGTTCGCCGCCGGCCTGGCGGGCGGCGCGAAGCTGCTCGGTGGCGGCACCGTCGAGCGCGTAGAGCAGCGTGGTGACCGGCAGCTTGCGCTTGCGGTCGATGCGCACATAAACGAGGTCTTTCGAGTTGAACTCGAAATCGAGCCAGGAACCGCGGTAAGGTATAACGCGGGCGGCGAACAGATATTTGCCGCTGCTGTGCGTCTTGCCTTTGTCATGGTCGAAGAACACACCGGGCGAGCGGTGCATCTGGCTGACGATGACGCGCTCGGTGCCATTGATGATGAAGGTGCCGTTGTCCGTCATCAACGGCATGTCGCCCATATAGACGGGCTGTTCTTTGATGTCGCGGATCGAGCGGGCACCGGTGTCCTCATCGACGTCCCAGACGATCAGACGCAGCACGACCTTGAGCGGCGCGGCATAAGTCATGCCGCGCTGGATGCATTCCTCGACGTCGTATTTCGGCTCTTCGAGTTCGTAATAGACGAACTCGAGTCGGCCGCGGCCGGCGAAGTCGTCGATCGGGAAGACCGAGCGGAATACTTCCTGCAGCCCGGTCTGGGTGCGGCTGTCGGGGCGGACGTTCATCTGCAGGAACGCCTCATAGCTGGCGCGCTGCACATCGATCAGATTGGGCATCGGCGCCACTTCGGGGATGCGCCCGAAGTTCCGACGAATGCGCTTGTGCCTGGTTATTGATTTCGAAATCGCGTTCATCGACTATCCTGCCTGCCCGCTCGTGCCTGTCGCTCGCGGTCCTGTCCAAGCCCACCTGTCCCGCCCGGACCGCCTCGGGCGTCGGTGTCCCTTCGCAAAAAGCGGAAGCGCGGGCGGAAGCGCGTCTGCCTCCGCCCGTGCCGGCCTTGCGGCCCTACCCGAAGCTCGGCTGTCCCTCGGGACAGCGCACACCAATGATTTGCTTCAAGCCCTCTTCTACTTGACCTCGACGGCGGCGCCCGCATCCTCGAGCATTTTGCGGATTTTGGCTGCCTCGTCCTTGCTCACGGATTCCTTGACGGTCTTGGGCGCGCCCTCCACCAGATCCTTCGCCTCTTTCAGGCCGAGGCCAGTGATCGTGCGGACTTCCTTGATGACGTTGATCTTCTTATCGCCCGTCTTGGTTAGGACGACCGTAAACTCCGTCTGTTCCTCGGCGGGGGCGGCGGGGGCGGCGGCGCCAGCCGCCGGAGCCGCGGCGACAGCCACGGGTGCGGCGGCGGAGACGCCCCATTTGTCTTCGAGCAGCTTGGTGAGCTCGGCCGCCTCGATTACCGTGAGGCTGGACAGCTCCTCAGCCAGCTTTTGCAGATCTGCCATTTGCGTAGGTTCCCTAATCTAACCTCTGTGTGGTTCCGTTCAAGCCGAATTCTCTGGCCTGTCTCAATTTCAGCGCAGGTCGGCTATGCGGCCGCTTCCTCCGCCTTGCGGGCAAAGGCGCCGAAGACCCGGGCCAGCCCCCCCGCCGGAGCGGCCAGCACGCCGACGATGTGGGTCGCCGGGGTGGCGATCAGGCCGAGCAGACCGGCGCGGAGCTGGTCCAGCCCCGGCAGGTCGGCCAAAGCCCGAACGCCCTCGGCATCCAGCATGCGGCTGCCGAGCGCACCGCCGACCAGCACGAGCTTTTCATTGCTCTTGCTGTAATCGACCGCCGCCTTCGCCACGGCGACAGGATCGGTTGCCCAGGCGAGCGCGGTCGGTCCGAGCAGCAAGGGGCCGATGCCGGCGAAAGCGGTGCCTTCGAGGGCGCGGCTGGCCAGCCGGTTCTTGGCCACTTTAAACGTGGCACCGGCGGCTCGCATGCGGCGGCGCAGATCGGTCGCTTCGGCCACGGTGAGACCCTGATTGCGGGTCACCACGACCATCGACGTCTCGGCGAACACCTGAGCGAGCCCGGCGACGAATTCCCGCTTTTGTGTGCGGTCCATTGTCTCTCCGTCTCTCGGGCCGCGCGCGTGTGGACTGCGCCCGGCCGGTTGCCCATGGATTGCCGAAGCAATCCGGTTCGCCTGTCCTTCAGTACGGAACCGCGAAGCGATTCCCCATCTGTCGCCCGCGGACCGAAGCCCATTATCTCCCGTAGGAGGCGTGCGGTCTGGGACAGGATCGGGCGCCTCCCGGCGCCCTGCCCGCCGCCCCGCATGGCGGGACGGCGTATTTCGTTCATCCCGCCAGCGTGCTGACGTCCACCCGTACGCCCGGCCCCATGGTAGAACTCAGGGCGACGGATTTGACGTAGGTGCCCTTGGCACCCGCCGGTTTGGCGCGCTGGATGGCGTCGGCGAGCGCACGGGCGTTCTCCAACAGCTTCTCATCCTCGAAACTCGCTTTGCCGATGCCGGCATGGATTATACCGGCTTTCTCGGCGCGGAACTCGACCTGACCGCCCTTGGCCGCAGTGACGGCGCCGCGCACGTCCATAGTGACGGTGCCTAGGCGGGGGTTCGGCATGAGGCCGCGGGGGCCGAGAATTTTGCCGAGCCGGCCGACCACACCCATCATGTCCGGCGTGGCGATGCAGCGGTCGAAATCGATTTGGCCGCCCTGGACTTTTTCGGCGAGATCCTCGGCGCCGACCACGTCCGCCCCGGCCGCCTGCGCCTCCTCGGCTTTCGGGCCACGGGCGAACACGCCCACACGCACAGTCTTGCCAGTGCCGTTCGGCAGGCTGATCAGGCCGCGCACCATCTGGTCGGCGTGACGCGGGTCGATGCCAAGATTTCATCGACATCTCGACGGTTTCGTCGAATTTGGCGCGGGCGTTGGTTTTCACCAAGCGGATGGCGTCGGGGAGCGGATAGGCCTTCGCCTTGTCGAAGGCGGCGTAGGCAGCCTCGAGGCGCTTGTCATGCGGCATGGCTCAGCCCTCCACCACCGTCAGGCCCATCGAGCGAGCGGAGCCGGCCAGCATGCGCACCGCCGCTTCCACATCGCCGGCATTCATGTCCTTCATCTTCTGGGCTGCGATCTCCCGCAATTGCGTGGTGGTGACCTGGCCGACGGTGGCGCCCTTGCCGGTGGCGATCGAGCCCTTCTCAATGCCGGCGGCCTTTTTGAGGAAATAAGTGTTGGGCGGGGTCTTCATGATGAAGCTGTAGGTGCGGTCGCCATACGCCGTGATCACCACGGGCACCGGCATGCCGGGCTCCATGTTGGCGGTCTGCGCGTTGAAGTCCTTGACGAACTGCATGATGTTGAGACCGCGCTGGCCGAGCGCTGGACCGACCGGAGGCGAGGGGTTCGCCTTGCCGGCGGGGATCTGCAACTTGATGTAGCCGACGATTTTCTTCGCCATGATCCTTTGACTTGCGCAAGGACCGCGGTGCCAATCATGCGCCGGGCCTTAGTTGGCTCGGCGGCATCTCCCGCGTTCCGGAGGAAAGGCGGGCGTGTAGAGGATCGTTGGAGTGGAGTCCAGAGGGTGGAAGAGACGGGACGCGTCAGATCAGATACGAGTGCGGGCTATGATCGCCGCCTGCGTTTCCGGCGAATGGTGCTCCAATGAATGGGTCACAAAGGCCTCGCCCAGCAGGTCCGGACCGATCGGTTCAAGCGTGGTGCCGTCCGAAGACAGCAAAATGTCAGCCAGCACGTCAGCGATGTGCTCGGCGCCGGCGGGCAAGTGAAGTCCCATTGCGCGGGCCTCCTGCGCGATCAGTGGCGCGGCGTGTGACCACGGACAACCGCCTCGCAAAGTAACGCAGGCGATCAGGTGCACGAGCAGGTGGGGGTCGATTTCCAGCGGGCCGGCCAGCCGTTCGAGGCGCCGCGTTTCCTCCACGGCCAGTTGATGGGCAAGCGCGGCCGCGGGCTGCGCCAGCGCCTGCGCTATGCCGGAATGCGGCGCCACCAACCCGGCCATCAGCAAGTGCAGCGGATCGCCGGTATCAAGGACCGCGCCGGTGGCGGGAGCAGAGGCTGGAATGCCGGCTATGCGCGCGGCAAAGGCCATGGCCTGGCCGAGCAAGGCTCCTCTGTCGGCGACGGAGCGCAGACCGCCGAGCCGCATCGGATCCGGCTGGTGCCCGGGACACTGGCCGGCGAAGTCGCGCCACCACTCAGTCTCACTGTCCGCGTCGCGGTCGAGTAGCATAAGGCGCAGCTTTGGCTTGCCCCTATCCAGGAGGGCTGCAGCCGCTGCTGCCGTGCGTGCGCCCATCCTGCCGGCACAATCAATGACGACAAACAGGGGCTTGTCGCGGCGTAGCGCGGCGATGCTGCCCTGTGTACCCGGGACGGCAAAGCCGGCCGCCCAACCTTGCGTCTCGGCCCACGCGCACAGCTCAATCGCCAAGCGGGTCTTGCCACTGCCCGCACCGCCGGTGATGCACCGCAGCCCAACCTGAGAGGGATCACTGATCCAGGCCTGCAGGGCCCTCAGCTCCTCCTCGCGTCCAATCAAAGGAGGCGCGCGACGGTCAGCACGCAACAGGTCTCGCGGCTGGAGGCAGACGGGGCGAGCGCGGCGGATCCTGCCGAGCGAAAGCGTGACGGCAGCCGCGTATTCGTTGGAGCCCTTGTGGTCGGCGCTTGTGCGAAAAGGCTGCGTGCCGGGTCGCGCGAAATCGTTCAAAATACCCCCTGGGATGTGACGATCATTATACTCACGAAAGCTTGAGGTATGATCAACGACTGTGGCGGTAACGTGACGAGGCACGGCAAATCCCGGAAATATCGCGCTTTCTTAAGTGAGGCAGGGGCCTGGATAAACGGCTCGTGAAGCGCAAGTGAGGCGAAAACCAGGCGCGGCGGTGCAATATCCCGATGAACTTAGCTGACAACCTCTGCTGGGAAAGAGCTGACCGCGCCCATGAAGGCACTTTTCGCTACAAGCGAAATGACCGATTTCGTTAAAGCAGGCGGGCTCGGTGAGGTTTCTGCCGGATTGACGCGGGCGTTGCGGCACTTAGGCGCGGATGTCCGCATCCTTTTGCCGGGTTACCCAAGTGCGCTGGCGAAATCACCCGGTATGAAAATCATCGGTCGGTTACCCGGGCGAGGCAGCATTCCGCCCTGCCATATCGGCACGACCCATACCGCGGACGGCGTGCCGGTTTATCTGGTCCTGGCACCGTCGCTCTACGGCCGGCTCGGTAATCCGTATTGCCGTCCGGATGGCAGTGATTGGCCGGACAACGACCTGCGGTTCGGCCGGCTGGCGCTGGCCGCGGCGCAACTCGCGGAAGGTTTGGGCGGGCTCGGCTGGCGGCCCGACCTGCTGCACGTCAATGACTGGCCGGGTGGGCTCGCCCCCGCCTATCTGCAATGGGACGGGGCCACGCTGCCGTCCATACTCACCATTCATAATATCGCGCATCAGGGCGTCTTCAGCGCCGAGCATCGCTACGGTCTTGGCATTCCGGAGCATGCCTTCGGGATCAACGGCGTTGAGTTCCACGGGAACGTCTCGTTCCTGAAGACCGGGCTGTTTTATGCCAACCATATCTGCACCGTCAGTCCGACCTATGCGCGTGAGATCACCACGGAAGGGCTTGGTGGCGGGTTGCAGGGACTGACCCAGGGCCTCGCGGAGCAAGGCCAACTCAGCGGGGTTGTCAACGGCCTCGACGAGAGCTGGAACCCGCGCACTGATCCGCATCTGCCGGTGCATTTCGATGCGACCGATCTGGGTGGCAAGCGAACGATCGCGGATCTGGTGCGGACGGGTCTCTGCCTTGCGTCTTCAGAGGGCCCGCTGTTCGGCGTGGTGTCGCGGCTGGTGCCGCAGAAGGGGCTCGATATCGTCGCCGAGGCGGCGGCCGACATCGTAGGCAACGGTGGGCAGATCGCCATTCTGGGGCTTGGCGATCCGGCGACCGAGCAGATGCTGATCAAGGTCGCGCGCCGGCACCGCGATCACATCGGGGTCCTGGTCGGGTTCAACGAGCCGATGGCACGGCGCATCATCGGTGGCAGCGATTTCTGCCTGGTGCCGTCGCGCTTCGAGCCGTGCGGGCTGACGCAGATGCAGGCGCAGCGCTATGGCACGCTGCCGATTGCGCATGCGACAGGCGGGCTAGCCGATACCATCGCGGATGGCGAGACCGGGTTCCTGTTTACGGATTTATCCCCCGGCGGTTTGCTGGCGGCCTGTAACCGGGCTGCGGTGGTTTTTGCCGATGCACCACGACTGGCGGAGATGCGGCGCGCGGCCATGGCGCGCCGGTTCGGATGGGAAACGGCGGCGGCGGAGTATGCACGGCTCTATACTCGTCTGACCGGCAAGCTGATCGTCGCGCCGACGCGGAAAGCAGCAAGCGTAGAGGAACTCACTCTGGCCGCGTGAGATCAGCGCACCTCGCGCCCGACGGCGGCTTCGTAAACCCGCAGCACTGAGCTGGAATTGTCCACGCCCCAGCCTCTGGCGCGTGCCATCCGCATCAGGTTCATCACTTGCGGTGCGATCGCGCCCGGCAGACCGAGTTCGTCCTGCATTTCCAGTGCGAGCCGCAGATCCTTGTGTGCGAGGTCGAGCGCGAAGCCCGGCTTGAAGTCGCGCGCGAAGGCTTTCTTTCCGAGACCACGGAATGCGTCCGAATTGCCGGAGGCGTTGGAGATCACGTCATATAGCTTGTGCACATCGATGCCGGCCATCGCGCCAAGCATCAGCGCTTCGGACGCGGCGGCCGCGTTGCAGAACGCCAGCATATTGTTGCAGAGCTTCGCCACCGAGCCCATGCCGATCTCACCGACATGGATCACTTCCTTGCTGAAGGATTTCAACAGCGGGAGTTGGGCTTCGAAAACGGCGGCGTCGCCGCCCACCATGACTACGATCGTGCCGTCGGTTGCGCGCGGCACACCGCCACTGACCGGCGCTTCCAGCATGGAAATGTTTTTCGCCGTCATGCCCGCATGCACACGTTTCGCGGTGGCAGGGGAGTTGGTGGAAAGATCGATGTAGACGCTGCCCGGTCGCGCGCTCTCGACGATCCCTGTCGGACCGAGCGCGACTTCCTCGACATGACGGGGCATCGGCAGGGAGGTGAATACCACGTCGCACGCCGCTGCGACTTCCGCGACGCCGCTGCCGGCGGCGGCGCCGAGGCCGGTGCAGACCGCCATGGCGTCGGCATTAAGGTCGAACACAGTGACCTGATGGTTGGTGTTGCGGATGATGTTGCGGCACATGGGCCCGCCCATGTTGCCGACCCCGATGAAGCCGACCTGCATATTGGTTTTCTCCTGCTAGCAGAGCCGAATCTAAAGGGCGGCCTGCCTCCGTTCAGAACGGTGCATCGCCGCAGACGGTGATGCGGTGCATCATGCGGGTCTCGGCCGGATAGTCGTTGATGGCGAAATGCTGCGTACAGCGGTTGTCCCAGAAAGCCAGCGAGCCGGTCTCCCAGCGAAACCGGCAGGTGAACTCCGGACGCGTCGAATGCCGCATCAGGAAGTCGATCAGCGGCCGGCTTTCCTCGTCGCTCATGTCCTCGAAGTGCTGCACATGCCCGCCGATATAAAGTGCCTTGCGTCCGGTTTCGGGATGGGTGCGCACCAGCGGATGCACTGAGGTGGTCTGCAAATCGCCGGGATCTTTCACCTTCATGCCGATTTTCGCGGCGTAGAATTCCTTGCGTGATTGTCCGCCGTATTTCTTGAAACCGTCCCCATAGCAGACAGTGCGCAAGGAACCGCAGAGTTGCTGCATCCCGGGCGACAGCGATTCGAACGCGAGGTACTGATTGGTGAACATCGTATCGCCACCGGCAGACGGAACCTCTTTAGCATACAGGATCGTGCCCATAGCCGGGCTCGGTGCGAACATCTGGTCGGTGTGCCAGGAACCGCCAAAATTCCGCTGGTCGCTTGGCCGCTTCACGATCTCCAGGATTTCCGGATAATCCGGCATGCCCTCCATGAACGGGTGCAGGTGGATCTCGCCCCAGCGGCGCGCAAAAGCGAGCTGCTGCGCCGGCGCAAGCGACTGGTCGCGGAAGAAGATGACCTGATGGTCGAGCAGCGCGGCGCGAAGCTCCGAGAGCACGTCATCGGTCAGGTCCCGCGCCAGATCGACGCCTTCGACTTCCGCCCCGAGCGCGCCGGCGATGCGTCTGGTCTCGATGTGGCGGAACCGCGTGTTGCTGATCTGGTCCATGACGCGTCCTCCTGGACACAGTCATGACTCCGAACCCGACACTATGGAAGCTGCTTGCCCGGGTGCGTCCGGACGACCATTGTGGCTGCGGGAGGGCCAGACGATGATCCGCGCCAGACTGACGCATATGGGCATCCATGTCCGCGACCTCGACAGGATGGTGCCGTTCTACACCGAGGTGCTGGGCTTGATGGTTTCGGATCGCGGGCCTGGTCGGTCGCCGGGCAGCGAGCTGGTGTTCATGACCGCCGATCCGCGCTGCCATCACCAGGTCGTGCTAGTAACAGGACGGCCGGATACGACGGGGTTCAACCCGATCAACCAGATGTCGTTCACCGTCGGCTCGTTGGCCGAGCTACGGGAGGTGCGCGATCGGGCGCTGGCTCGTGGCGCCACCGGCATGCGCCAAGTCAACCACGGCAACGCGTGGTCGATTTATTTTCGCGATCCGGAAGGCAACACGCTGGAGGCCTATCTCGATACGCCGTTCCATGTGCCGCAACCGCATGGCGAACCGCTCGACCTGGCAAAATCGGATGCAACCATCATGGCAGAGACCGAGGCGGCCTGTCGCGCCGACCCCGGCTTCATGCCGCGCGCCGAGTATGTCCGGCGCGTCGAGGAAAAGCTCGACGCCTGAGGCCAATGCGCCTTTTGGACGCTTGCCTGGTCGCGGCGGGGTTGCTGGCGCAGCCGGCGCGGGCGGATATGTCCTACGCGCTTGATCAGCGCACCGGGGAAATCGGGTTTGCAGTGAGGCACCTCGGGCTGTTCCAGTCCGGCGGTCATTTCGAGCGGTTCAACGGACGCCTCGATCTCGATTTGCAACACCCGGACCGTACGGCCTTCACCATGGACATCGTTGCGGGCTCGCTTGCCACGCCATTGGCTGCTACCACGAGCATGTTGCGCGCACCGGATTTCTTCGATACCGAGCGATATCCGGTCATTACCTACCGAAGCATCGCGGTGACGCCGGTCGGAACAGGCCATTACGCGATCAGCGGCGTCCTGATGATGCGCGGCATCACGCGGCCAGAACCGCTCGAGGCGAATCTGCTGGTTCGTGAAGTGGACGCGGCTGGCCAGCCGCGGACGGCCGAATTCGCCCTCACCGGCCATCTCCGGCGTTCCGAGTTCGGGATGCTCAAAGACCAGGCTTTCGTTTCCGATATGGTGACCCTAACCATACGGGTGCGCGTGATGTTGCGGCCGGAACCAACTAAGGCCGGATGATGGTGCCTGGTCCGCCCTCGGTGAACAGTTCCAAAAGGCAGGCATGCGGCACACGCCCATCGAGGATCACCGCACCCTTGGCGCCTTGTCGCACGGCATCGACGCAGGTTTCGACCTTCGGGATCATGCCATGGGTGATCATACCGCTGGCGATCCCCCGCTCGACCTCGGCCAGGGTCATTTCGGGGATGAGCTGCTGGCACTCATCAAGCACCCCCGGCACATCAGTAAGCATGAGCAATCGCGTTGCGCCGAGCGCGCCGGCAACGGCGCCGGCCACGGTGTCGGCATTGATATTGTAGGTCTGTCCGTCCTCGCCGCCACCGACGGGAGCGATCACCGGGATCAGCCCGGCTCCGGTGAGTGCGTGCAGTACGCGCACATCCACCTGCGCGGGTTCGCCGACGAACCCTAAATCCAACTCCTTCTCGATCCGGCTGCCCGGATCGCGCTTGGTGCGCGTGAGCTTGCGGGCGCGGATCAGTCCGCCATCCTTGCCGCAGATGCCGACCGCCAGAGCCCCGGCACGGCTGATCAGGCCGGCGACATATTTGTTGACCGTCCCGGCTAGAACCATCTCGACCACCTCGACCATCGCGGCGTCGGTGACGCGCAGGCCATCCACGAAGGTGGACTGAATGGCGAGGCGCTTGAGCATCACGTTGATTTGCGGCCCCCCGCCATGCACAACCACAGGGTTGATGCCGACCTGTTTGAGGATGGCGATGTCGGCGCCGAACTGCAGTGCGAGCTCCTCCTCGCCCATCGCGTGGCCACCATATTTCACCACCACGGTCGCACCGGCGTAACGACGCAGATAGGGCAGCGCGAGGGCGAGCGTGCGTGCCTGTTCGGCGGCGGCGGCCAGGTCGGGGGAAGATACGGACATGCTTGGTCCTTCGCGGGACTGGCCGGGTGGTACGGGCCGGGGCCCAGCGGGTCAAGGCGCGGTGCGTGCGGCCGGGCTATATGCTAGGGTGCTGGAGGAGGAGATTGCGCCATGAACGATCAGACAATGACGGCCGCTGGCATGCAGGTGACGGTGTCGCGGGCGAAGCAGCCCAAGCTCGTCGAGGGCCGGCGGGCGTTTTTCAAATACCGCGATCTCGGGGTGACGGCCGGCACCAGTGGGCGCATGCGTGCGCAGATCACCTCGACCACTGCCGGAATGTCGCGGCCGACCGGCTGGCACCGGCATCTGTGCGATATGCAGTTCGTCTATATCCTGGATGGCTGGGTCGAGCTTGAATTCGAAGGCCAGGGCACGGTGCGGTTGGAGCCCGGTGATTCCGTGCTGATCCCCGGCGGCATGCCCCATAACGAGATCCGCACCTCCGATAGGTTCGAGCTGCTGGAGCTTTCAGTGCCGGCGCAGATGGGAACAGAGCCGTGTGACCCGCCCGCGGTGCACCGCAGCCAAAGCTGACACGGGATCATGCTGACGCTCTATTCGTACCCGGAGCTGTTCGGACTGCCGGACAACAATCCGTACGGCTTGAAGGTCTTCGCCTTTCTGAAGCTATGCTCGCTCGATTTTCGGCACGAGCACATCTTTGATGCCAGCAAAGCCCCGCACGGCCAACTGCCCTTCCTGATGGACGACGATCAGGTGATCGGCGGCAGCGATACGATCATCGCCCACCTGATAGCGCGATACACGCTGCCGATCGACGAGGGGCTGACCCCGAGCCAGCGCGATACCGACCTGCTGGTCAGGCGGATGCTCGACGATGTTTACTGGGTGATGTCGTATTCGCGCTGGCATGATCCGCGCTTCTGGCCGCTGTTCAGCGATGCGCTGCTGCGCACCCATCCACGCCTTACCGCCGACTCTCTCACAAAAGCGCGGGACTACAATTTCAAGCGGTATCACTATCAGGGTATCGGGCGCTACGAGCCAGAAGCCGTGTATGCTCGGGGAATCGCCGATTTGCACGTGCTGGCGAACCTGCTGCCCGGCAGCGGGTTCCTATTCGGGCCAAAACCAAGCAGCATCGATGCCGGAATTTATGGCTTTACCGCGAATATCTGTTTTTACGAAATCGATACGCCATTGAAGGAGTTTCTGGGGGCCCGGCCGAACATCGTTGCGCATTGCCAGGCGGTCCACACAGCGGTCACGCCTCCGGGCTGACGATCTCCGCCAAGGCCGCGCGCAGCGCCGGGATGCCGGACCCGGTCTCGCTGCTGGTCGTGATCACTTCCGGATACGCTGCACTGTGTGCGCGGGCGAGGCCCCTCGCCTCTTCCTCCTTGGCCGCCAACGCCGTTGGCTTCACGCCATCGGCTTTCGTCAGCACGAGTTGGAACGTCACCGCGGCGCGGTCCAGCAGGTCCATCACCGAGCTGTCCGACGGCTTGACCACAATGCGCGCATCCAGCAGTAGCAACACACGCCGCAAAGTGGGACGGCCGCGCAGATAGTCGAACATCAGCCCCTGCCAGTCCGCCTTCACGTCTTTCGGCGCTTGGGCAAAACCGTAACCGGGCATGTCCACAAGGATCAGCCGGCCGGCGAGGTCGAAAAAATTGAGCTGGCGGGTGCGGCCGGGCGTGACCGAGATGCGAGCAAGCGCGTGACGGCCGGTGAGCGCGTTCAGCAGCGAGGATTTGCCAACATTGGAGCGCCCGGCGAAGGCGATCTCCGGGCCTGTAGGCGGGAGAAGCTGATCGAGGCGCTGCGCCGCGTGGATGAAGCGGCACTCGGCCGCAAATAGCCGGCGGCCGGTTTCGAGGTCTTTGGCGACGCCCCCTCCCCCCGACCCGCAAGGGGAGGGGGAGCTCACGTGCGGGCCAAGCCTGGGCGCGAGAGCCGCGTGCGCCGCAGGATGACCCATTGCTGGGCGACGGAGAGCAGGTTGTTGGTGGTCCAGTAAATGACCAGACCAGCGGGAAAGCGCGCCAGCATGAAGGTGAAGATCACCGGCATGAACTGAAACAGCTTAGCCTGCGTGGGGTCGGGCGGCGTCGGGTTGAGCCGCTGCTGCAGCCACATGGAAAAGCCCATGATCAGCGGCCAGGCGCCGACATGCAGGAACGGCGAGATCATCGTCGGATCCCACGGGATCAGGCCGAACAGAGTGAAGACGTTGGTCGGATCGACCTGCGAAAGATCGTGGATCCAGCCGTAAAACGGCGCCTGCCGCATCTCGATGGTGACGTACAGGTTCTTGTAGAGGGCGAAAAACACGGGAATCTGCACGAGCATGGGCAGGCAGCCGGAGGCCGGGTTCACCTTCTCGGCGCGATACAGCGCCATCATCTCCTGCTGCTGTTTCTGCGGGTCGTCCTTGAAGCGCTCCCGCATCGCCTGGATCTTCGGGGCGAGCAACCGCATCTTGCTCATGGACCGATAGGAGTAATTGGCGAGCGGAAAGAACAGCAGCTTGACGAAGAACGTGAAGACGATGATCGCCAGACCGAAATTGCCCAGCACCACATTGAGGTAATCGAGGCAGAAAAAGATCGGCTTGGTTAGGAAGTAGAACCAGCCCCAGTCGATCGCCTTGTTCGAACTCCGGGATGTGATACTCCGCAGCGTAGTGATCAATCAAGGTTACGACCTTGGCGCCGGCAAACAGGCGGCTCGGCGACTGCTCGGTGGCGCCGGGCGCCACCGTCTGCGGCGTCTCGGTGACGTAATCGACCTGGTAATGGCCGTCGCCGCCGGGAATGTAGCGGTAGCGGACGGTTGTCGGCACCGACTGATCGGGGATCAGTGCCGCCAACCAGTATTTGTCCGTAATACCGGCCCAGCCGCCGGTGGACGTCGCATCATAAGCGGCATCATTCGGCTTGTCCTTGGCGTTGGTGCGCACTTTGGGATAGCCGAATTCCTCCAATCGGTCGTGCGATACACCGAGCAGGCCCTCGAACAACAGGTAATAACCGGAGGTCGGCGGCGTGTAGTCGCGCCGCACGCGCTGCCACGGGAAAAGTTTGACCGGCAACCCGGTCGCGTTCTGCACCTCCTGGTTAACCGCGAACATGTAATGGTCGTCGATGCTGAGGCGAATGTGAAAAGTAAGACCCTGGCCGTTGCTCCAGGACAGGGTGACCGGCTGAGCCGCCGTGAGTTCCGGCGCCGAGGCGGTCCACACCGTGTCGTCTCCCGGCAGTTTGACCTGCTCGCCTTCGGGGGCCGACCAGCCAAACTGAACGTAATAGGGCTGCGGATCGGACATCGGCTCCAGCAGGCGCACATTGGGCGAGTTGGGCGCCTCCGTCTCGCGGTAGTCGTTCAGGAACAGATCGTCGAGGCGGGCGCCGAGCAGGCTGATCGAACCGCGCACGGCGGGGGCATCGATTTTCAGCCGGGGAGCCTGTTTGAGCGCCGTCGCTGGGGCTGCCGGCGTTGCGGAGGCTCCTGCTCCTGGTCCACCGACGGGCGGGGTCGCTTTTGCCGCAAGCTGGGTCTGCTCAGTGGCGGGCGCCGGCGGGTGTGGCAGGTAGCGCGCGACAATGAGCTGCCACCCGAGCAGGATCGCGATGGAGACAAGTATCGCGAGGAAAAGGTTCTTCTGGTCCATTAAGACCCCGTTGAGCCGCCGCTGAAGAGGCGCGACGGTTGGCAGCATTCAGGAACCGGATCATACCCGCCCTCGGTCCATGGGTTGCAGCGCAGGATACGCCATGCCGCGAGAGCGCTGCCACGGGCGGCGCCGTGGCACCGCAGCGCGTCCACCGCGTAGTCGCTGCAACTCGGGGTAAAGCGGCAGTTGGCGCCAAGCACCGGACGGAGCGTCCACTGATAAGTACGGACCGCGGCGATGCCGAGGCGGGCGGCCGGCGTCGGGCGAATATCCTTCATCCGAGGCCGGCCCTCGCCAGCGCCCGGCGCAAATCCTCGGTCAGCTCGGCGAAAGGGCGAGTCCGCGTCGCGTCGCGGCCAACAAGCACAAGATCTGCCCCGGCGATCCTGTGCTCACCGAGCAGAAGCCGGGCGGCCTCCTTGAGGCGGCGGCGGGTTCGATTGCGGATCACGGCGTTGCCGACCTTCTTGGTCACCGTAAAGCCCAGGCGAACCGGTCCGGCGTCACCGCGCGGCAGGGCCTGCAGTACCAGTCCGGGCATCGGCACCTTCCGGCCCTTGGCAGCGACGCGCACGAATTCCGCCCGGCGTTTCAGGCGCGACGGTTTGGCCATGCAACCATCGTCCATAAAGCGCGGGTCACGCCCGCAGATCAGGCCGACAGGCGCTTACGGCCTTTGGCGCGGCGATTGGCCAGCACCTTCCGCCCGCCGACCGTGGCCATCCGCGCACGAAAGCCGTGGCGGCGCTTGCGAACCAGTTTGGAGGGTTGGTAGGTGCGCTTCACGCTGCTCTCCGCCAAATGCCTGGATATACCGCGAACAACGCGGCACGCGCCCACATTCGCACCACCGGGTGCCGGGGGCCGTCACAGGCTGCGGCATATAGGACTGAGATTCCGGCGGGTCAATCGACCGATGCGCGCTTGCGCCGTTCGCCGATCGGCTATTCGGGCGTCCCTGTCGGGACCGCCGCCGGCGCCTCGGCCACTTGGCGCAGAGCCTGACGCGCCCGGCGCAAGGCAACCGACGGGGCGTGATCGGGATCGAGCGCCAGCACGACCAGGGATCGGCCGGTCATCTCATAAGAATCCCCCGTGCGGAGAATCGGCGACCCGTTGCCGTCCGGGCTGTTGGTATCGATCAGGCGGCGCCACCTCGTGCCGCCCACCACCTCCGGCAGGCGAAAGTTTACCACGTCGTGGTGGGCGTTCAGCACCAGAAGCGCCGTGGCGTCCATCGATGGACGCTTGATCCCCGTCGCCTGTGCCCGTCCATCCAGCAGCATGCCGAGGCACCGCGCGTTGCCATCGCCCCATTGCTCGTCCGACATGTCGGTGGCGTCGGGCGTCAGCCAGCGCACGTCCTTGACGTCGAACTCCTGGTTGTACTCGCCGGACAGGAAGCGGTTGCGGCGCAGGATGGGGAAGGCGTTGCGCACGGCGATCAGCTTGCGGACAAAGTCGATCAGCTGGCGGCCATATTCGTCGATGTTCCAATCCAGCCAACTGATCTCGTTATCCTGTGCATAGGCGTTGTTGTTGCCCTGTTGGGTGCGGCCGAACTCATCGCCCGCCAGCAGCATCGGCGTCCCCTGCGCCAGCAGCAGAGTTGAAAGCAGGTTGCGCTTCTGGCGGTCGCGCAGCTCCAGAATGTCTGGGTCATCCGTTGGACCCTCCTCGCCATGGTTCCAGGACAGGTTGTTGTCGTGGCCGTCGCGGTTATCCTCGCCGTTGGCGTCGTTGTGTTTGTCGTTGTACGAAACGAGGTCCTGGAGCGTGAAGCCGTCATGTGCGATGACGAAGTTTACGCTGGCCCAGGGCTTGCGCCCGCGGCGGTTGAATGCGTCGGGGGACGCGCAGAGTCGCGTGGCGAGGTCGGGCAGCTTGCCCTCGTCGCCCTTCCAGAAGGAGCGCACCGTGTCGCGGAACTTGTCGTTCCATTCCGCCCAACCGGGGGGAAAGCCACCGACCTGATAGCCGCCAGGTCCGATATCCCAGGGTTCTGCGATCAGCTTGACCGTCGAGAGCACGGGATCCTGCAGGCAGGAGTTGAGGAACCCGCCCCCTTCGTCGAAGCCGTACCATTCGCGGGCCAGGATGGTACCGAGATCGAAGCGGAAGCCATCCACGTGCATTTCGGTGACCCAATAACGGAGCGAGTCGGTCACCATCTGCAGCACGCGGGGATGGCTGAGGTTCAGCGTGTTTCCGGTGCCGGTATCGTTGATGTAGTAGCGGGCGTTGTCCGGCATCAGCCGGTAATAGCTCGCGTTATCGATGCCGCGGAATGAGAGTGTAGGGCCGCGTTCGTTGCCCTCAGCCGTGTGGTTGTACACCACATCCAGGATCACCTCGAGCCCGGCGTCATGCAGCCGGGCCACCATTTCCTTGAATTCGGAGAAGACGAAAGTGGGAATGGCGGCGTAGCGCTGGTCGGGCGCGAAAAAGCCGATCGTGTTATAGCCCCAGTAATTGGTGAGACCCTTGTCCTCCAGGTAGCTGTCGGTGACGAAGGCATGGATGGGCAGCAGCTCGACCGACGTGACGCCGAGCGAGCGGATGTAATCCACGACTTCCTTCTGGCCCAGACCGGCATAGGTGCCGCGCCGCGACTCCGGCACCCCCGGATGACGCTTAGTGAACCCCTTGACGTGGGTCTCATAAACAATGGTGCGTTCCCACGGCACGTTAGGTGCACGTACGCGGCCCCAGGTGAAGGCCGGATCGATAACCCGGCATTTCGGCATGAAGGGCGCACTGTCCCGCTCGTCGAAGCTGACGTCGTCGCCCTCGGCGCCGATGGTATAGCCGAAACAGGCATGATCCCATTTCAGCTCGCCGACATGCGCTTTAGCATACGGATCAAGCACCAGCTTGTTTGGATTGAAACGATGGCCCTGCTCGGGCTCGTACGGTCCGTGCACGCGATAGGCATAGATCGTGCCGGGGCGCGCCTCCGGCAGGTAGCCGTGAAAAATTTCGTCGGTGTATTCAGGAAGCTCGATGCGCTCCAGCTCTTGCTCGCCGGCGTCGTCGAACAGACAGAGTTCCACTTTGGTCGCGTTCCCAGAAAAGAGGGCGAAGTTGACCCCGAGCCCGTCCCAGGTAGCGCCCCGGAGGCTCGGCCATCCTTCCGTGACGCGGGACTTCAGGATGGCTGGCATGAGGGCTCCTTGCAGTCGAAGCAAGGAAAGTGAAGCCGGGCTCATCTGCAATCCAGACAACTCGTGGTTAGCGGACGCTCGCCCAAAAAATAGGCGATCACACAAACGTCGGGCAGCTTCTGCCCACGGAAGGAGCGGTCACCTCGGCCCAAACCCCGTGGCGAAGCAGATTAAGCCGCAGGCGATGGCACGAGACTGCCTCCAGGGCCGCATCCGCATCCGTGCCGACCACGTCATCGCCGATATGGTGGCCAGCCTGGGTGGCCACATCGAGGCGTTTGCCGGAGCTTTCGACCCCGAGGCCGGCGCCTATGCCGGCGGTCACCACGATCATCATGACGACCACGAGCATTGGGGCGCTGCTTCGGCTGCTCGCCTCGCTATCGCCGGCATTTCCGACGGTGCTTTCGCCTACAACCACGGCCTGGAATGGGCGGTCGAGGTCGGCGACGTGCAGGACGAGCAGTCTCTGACCGGCTGGCTTACCGATGTGCTGACGCATGGATCCGGACGGAACGATGCGATCTTGCTTCGCCATGCCCATAAGGCGGACCCACCGGCGCTAGGTGCGTTGTGCGCGCTTGGCGCCGCGAGCGCCGTTAGTCGCGAACGGCAGGACGAGACGCTGGCCCTGGGCGCCGCGTTCGAGCGGGCCGCGGCGATTTGGGGCGGCGCGCGGCTGAGCGCGCTGGCGGAGTACCCAGCACCCTACCCTGTCGCCGTTGGCGCGCTCGCGGCCGATCACGGCATCGATCTGGAGATGGTGACCGCGGGATACCTGCAAGCAATGGCGTCGTCGTTGATTTCGGCAGCGCTGCGCCTTGTGCTCCTGGGCCAAACCGCCGGCCTGCGGGTGCTTGCGGCGCTCGAACCGATGTTGGCCGCGGTGGTTGCGGAAACCGCGGATGCGGCGTTGGATGACATCGGGGGCGCGTGCATTCGCGGGGGGCGCGTGCATTCGCGCCGAGATCGCCGCCATGCGGCACAGGACGCAATACACGAGGCTGTTCCGCACATGACCCAGTTGAACGGACCATTGCGGGTGGGGATCGGCGGGCCGGTCGGCACCGGTAAGACGGCGCTGATCGACACGCTCTGCAAGCCGTTCCGCGAGCGGTATCAGGTGGCCGCAATCACCAATGACATCTACACGAAGGAGGATGCCGAGTTCCTGCTGCGCGCCGAATCACTGGCACCCGAGCGAATCATAGGCATCGAGACCGGCGGTTGTCCGCATACCGCGATTCGAGAGGATGCCTCTATGGTCGTGATGGATCGCGATGCGCGGCGAGAAGCCGTTCGTGTTTGCCAACATCCGCGCCGGCCAGGGTGTGGCTGAAATCGCTGCATTCCTGGAGCAGTCCGGCGGATTGGCTAGCTGATGGATACGCGCCAAGGCGGGCATTTGCGATTGCGCCCGGCCCAATAGAGACACAGGAGGTTGCCGGCGGGGTCTTTCAGACGCGCCTCCCGCCACAGCCAGCGCTCATCTGTCGGAAGTTGAGTGAATTCAAACCCTTTCGCAGTCAAACTGCGCACCTTTTCATCCACGTCTTCAGTTTCAAAATATATCACTATCGCCGAGTTGGCTGGCACCAACTCGACTTTATGCAGCGAGAAAGTCGAGTTCCCGGTTGGACACTCGAACCGGGCATAATGCTGTGCATCGACAATCTGCGTGAACCCCATGGCGCGATAGAAGGCAGCCGAGACGGCAATATCGCTCGCCGGAAGAGTGACTTGATTGAGATTCATGCCAACCTCGCTTGGACCCTGTCCGCGGAGGTCTAGGATACCGGGCGGTCTTTAGCGAGAGAGGAAACATGATGACCCCAGTCGGTGCCCCCAGTGTGAACCGGCCGCACAACCCTCACGTGCAGCGCCTGCGAGTGCCCAATTTGAACGAGATCGACATGCACAGCTTGCGGGCTAACCGCTTGGCACGGCTGCGAGAAAAGATGCAGGAGTACGACATCCCGATCGGCCTGTTCTTCAACCCGGCGAATATCCGCTACGCGACGGGCACCGACATCATGGGCGTGTGGACCGCCACGACCCTGGCGCGGGACCGTCTGGTTGCGGCGGGCAAAGACCCAGTTCTGTTTGAATACAAGACTTCGATGCATGTCTCGCAGAAGCTGGTCCGCGATGTGCGTCCGGCGATCTCCTGGCAATACGGTGGAACTCAGGGGTACGACCGCGCGCGCCGCTGGGCGGAGTCGGTAAAGAGCGTGATGACCGAGCTGGGCTGCGCCGGCGCGCCACTCGCCGTGGACAAGCTGGACGGCTTCGGGTTCCAGGCGCTGAGCGATCTCGGCATCCGGATCACCGATCCTAGCCCGGCAACCGTCGATGCGCGGGAGGTGAAAACGCCCGAAGAAGTGCAGCTCATGATTCTGAACTGCGCCATTGCCGATACGATGTTCGCCGATTTCGAAGCGGCGATCCATCCAGGTGTGCGTGAATACGAGCTGTTGGCGGTCCTGAGCGATACGCTGCTGCGCAACCATGGCGAGTTCATTTTTACACGGTTGGTTGCCTCGGGGACCAATACCAATCCCTGGATGTCGGAAGCGCACGACAAGCTGGTGCAGCCTGGAGATCTCGTTGGAATCGATACGGACGCCAACGGATATGAGGGCTATGTGCTCGACGTGTCGCGCACATTCTTATGCGGGGATGAGGGGACGCCGGGACAGAAGGAGGCGTATCGGATCGCGTATGACTGCGTGAACGGCATGCGCGAGTTGATGAAACCGGGCATGACGTTCGAGGAATTTTCCCGCGCGGCGCCGAAACTGCCGGAGGGGTATGTCAATGGCCGCTACAGCACGATGGTGCATCAGGCGGGGCTGGAGGATGAGGGCCCGGGCATCCCCTATCCGCAGGACCTCCGGGAGGATTCGCCCGGCGGTCGCACTATCCGGGAGAACATGGTGTTCTGTCTGGAGTGCTACGCCGGCAAGGATGGCGCGCCGTACGGGGTGAAGCTCGAGGATCAGGTGTTGGTGACGGAAGATGGCGCGGTTGCGCTGAATACGTATCCCTTCGAAAGGAAGCTACTGTAGACCTGCCTCATCCTCTCCACCCGGGGGTGGAGAGGGAAATTACGCCTCCTGCTAGCGTTGCACCAGTTCGATTTTGTAGCCGTCGGGGTCCTCGACGAACGCGATAACCGTCGTCCCGAATTTTACCGGGCCGGCTTCGCGCGTAACCTTGCCGCCGCCCTTGCGGACTTTCTCGCAGGTGCCCGAAACGTCGGGCACGCCGATCGCCAGGTGGCCGAACGCAGTGCCCTGCTCGTAGTTGTCCACGCCGTAATTGTAAGTCAGCTCGACTTCGGCGCTGTCGCCGTAACCCACGAAGGCCAGCGTGTATTTGCCATCCGGCACGTCGCGGCGGCGCAACTCCTGCATCCCGAGCAGCTTGGTGTAGAAGTCGATGCTGCGCTGCAGGTCACCGACACGAATCATCGTGTGCAGAAAGCGGCTCATACTTGGTCTCCTTCTTTGTCGATGGTTCTGGGATCGAAACCCAGCAGGAACAGCCGTGATGCATCGGCTGCTGCCAGGATAGCAGTCCTGTCCGCCAATATGGTGCCGCCCGCCTCGAACGCGATGCCGCGCAACCCGGCGGCCGCGGCGGCACGGATGGTATTGGGCCCGACCGTGGGCAGGTCGGCGCGGCGATCCTGGCCGGGTTTGACCAGCTTGACCAGAACCCCGCCGGGTCCCGTGCGGGCAAGATCGGCACAGCGGGCGAGCATGGCGTCGGTTCCCTCCGCTGCTTCCACCGCCAGGACGATGCCCTGCTGCACCACACAGCCCTGGCCGACATCGATAGCGCCAAGCGCGCGGGCAACCGCGACGCCGCGCCGTATATCGGCCATTGCCAGGGCGTCCGGCGCCGCATGCGATAAAAGCCCGGACGGAGCCAGCGCCTCACCGAGGATTTCGTCGGCGCCGACCACGCGGAATCCTTCCTCGGCCAATACGGTTGAGACGGCACTCAGGAGCCCGTCATCTCCGGCAAAAGCGGCACGGCCGATGCGGGCGAGGATGCGTGCGCCCTCGGCGTCCGGCCGCAAGTCGAGCAATGAAGGCCGTCGGACCGGACCGGCCAGGACAAGATCGCCGCAGTGATGCGTGCGCAAGGCGGCCAGGATACGTCCGGCGGCGCCGATGCGGATGACTTCATGCGGATAGGGGGCGAGGACGGCAGCCTCCGCGAAGCCCTCCAGCCCGATCAGGAACACCTCGCGGCCGGCCGCTTTGGCGGCGGCGGCAATCCGGCCAGGAAACGTTCCGCCGCCGGCCAATATCCCCAATCCGGTTCCGCGATCCGCGTTCGTCACCGGCCGCCTTGTCCGCTGTTCCGGGACCCGCTGCAAGCGGGCCAGCCCCGCATCACGCACCCTGGCGGACCCGGGCGGGAGCATCGATATGGCGGAGTGTGGCCGGCCGCGTTATGCCGGCACGCACCGAGGGAAGTTTCCGATGCCAACCGTCCGCTGGCAGCCTGATCGAACCGTCGCCGTGCCACCCTGGCCGGTCCCGCCGTTGATGACCTCGATGGCGCGGGGCTTGGCTGATCAGTGCCCGGCTTGCGGGCAGGGGCTTCTGTTCCGGGGCTTTCTCAAGCTTGTACCCAATTGCCCGCATTGCGGCGCGCCGCTCGGCTTGGCGCGAGCGGATGACGCCCCGCCTTATTTCGTGATCCTGATTACCGGCCATATCGTCGTGCCGCTGATGCTGGTGATGCAGAAATTCGCCGATCCGCCGAATTGGGAGCTGGCGGCGATCTTCCTTCCGGTGACGGTTGGGCTCGCACTCGGCCTGCTGCGCCCAGTGAAGGGCGCGGTTGTCGGTGCAATGCTGTCCCTTGGCATCTTGAAACCCGAACCGCTGCTGCAATGACCGCGCAGCAGGCACGGCTCGCCCGTGTCGTGCTGGACGGCGAGTTACTCACCCGGCTTTCCCCTTTGCTGGAGGCGGACCGCGCGCAGGCTGTCGCCGACCTCGCGGCGGAGAACCAGTTCACGCCGCTGATCGGTCGCAAGCCCGCGCCTGGCCCGTTCGTGCTGCATCTGTCGATCCAGGAAGGGCGGCTGGTATTCGATATCCGCGAGGCGGATGACCAGGAGCTGGTTGCCGTGGGGCTGGCGCTCGGGCCGTTCCGCACGCTGATCAAGGATTACCGCCTGCTGGTGGACAGCCACGCTCATGCGGTGCAGGACGGGCGGGAGGCGCGCATCCAGGCGATCGATATGGGGCGACGCGGGCTGCACAATGAAGGTGCGGAGCTGCTGCAACAGCGGCTCGCGGGTAAGGTGGCGATGAATTTCGAGACCGCGCGACGGTTGTTCACGCTGGTTTGCGTGCTGCACCAGCGGATCTGAGATGAAAATCGACGATATCCCCTATCGGACGATCTGGCTCGACCGGGACGGCTGGTCGGTGTGCATCATCGACCAGACCAAGCTGCCCTGGGCGCTGGAGACCGTGCGGCTGACCGACGCGGAGCAGGTGGCGCAGGCGATCCGGGTGATGCGGGTACGCGGCGCGCCCTTGATCGGCGCGACCGCCGCCTATGGGCTGGCGCTCGCGTTGCGCGCCGACGCCTCCACTGAGGCGATGGAGCGGGCTGCGGCCATGCTGGCGGAGGCGCGGCCCACCGCGGTAAACCTGCGCTGGGCGGTGGAGCGTATGTTGACCCGGCTGCGCAATACCGCCGTGAGCGAGCGGGCAGCGGTCGCCTATGCCGAGGCGGCGGCGATCGCCGAGGAGGACGTAGCGCAGAACGCAGCGATCGGACGGCATGGGCGACCGCTGATAGAGACGTTGGCCGGTACCGGCGACGGGCCGGTGAATATACTCACGCACTGCAATGCCGGCTGGCTCGCCACCGTGGACTGGGGGACGGCGCTCGCACCGGTCTATGCGGCGCATAATGCCGGGATCGACGTGCATGTCTGGGTGGACGAAACCCGGCCGCGCAACCAGGGCGCGGCACTGACTGCCTTCGAACTGGGCAAGCACGGCGTGGCGCACACCGTGGTGGCCGACAATGCCGGCGGACATTTGATGCAGCACGGCATGGTGGACATCGTGATCGTCGGCGCCGACCGGGTGACGCGGACAGGCGACGCGGCAAACAAGATCGGCACCTATCTCAAGGCGTTGGCGGCCCGGGACAGCGAGGTGCCGTTCTGGGTGGCGGTTCCTTCCACCACGATCGATTGGGGCATTTCCGACGGCGTCGCCGACATTCCGATCGAGGAACGCGATCCGGCCGAAGTAACCGACATCACCGGGCAAGCGGCGGACGGCGCCGTGGTGACGGTGCGCGTGGCAGCTCTGGGCAGCGCGGCCGCGAACCCGGCCTTCGATGTGACGCCCTCACGCCTGGTGAGCGGGTTGATTACCGAGCGGGGGCGCTGCGAGGCGACTGCGGCCGGGTTGCTGTCGCTGTTCCCGGAGCAGCGGTAGCGCCGGGCCGGCGGAAGACACGCTCGATCCCCCGCCGGAGTCGCGTGATCCGTCCGACATCGGCAAGGCGCCGGTCCACAAAGGCGAGTGTCGCCGCGTCGTCCTCACTGATGTCGCGCAGCCAGAAGAGCAGGGTGGCGCTCCACACGCCGGTCAGGATCGCCCGCTTTGTGTACCAGGAGAAATCGGCCGATCGGTCGCCGGCGGCGTGCCAGATCGCATCGACCGTGCGGGCGGTGCAACGGGCGGCGGTACGCGCGTTGCCCGGCAAGGCGAGTGCGGCGACCGCACGCCGGATGACCTCCTTGTGTCCCCGGTTCTGCCGCAGCCGGAGTGCGATCACCGCACGCACGCGGGCGGATATCCGCAGTGCCGTGATATCGAGTTCCGCCGCCTCCTGCTCCATTCGCCGGTCCGCGAGGTCGCACCAAGCCTCGATCATGTCAGCTGCCCCGGCGGGAAAAAGGATCTCGGCATCGCGCGGATCGGCGCCGGAGGCCTTCAGGCCGGTTCGCAGGGCGTGGAACGTCCAGCCCTCGAACGGCACGTTGGGCAGCAGCGCCGTCAGCGCCGCGTCGCGTTCCGGACTGCGTTCGGGCGGGGCGATCATCCCCGCGTCGCCAGCCGGTTCAGCTCCTCATTGAAGCCGAACAGACGGAAATCCGTCATCCGCATCGGGTAAAGAATGCCGTCGAGGTGATCGTATTCGTGCTGGATCACCCCGGCATGAAAGCCCGAGACCGTGCGCTCGATCACCCGCCCCTCGGTGTCGAGGCCACGATAACGGATGCGCGGCGCCCGCGGCACGGCCGCGCGGAGGCCAGGGATGGACAGGCAGCCTTCCCACCGCAGCACCCGTTCCTCGGTCAGCAACTCGATCTCCGGATTGATCAGCACCGAGTTGTCCGCGGGCTGGTCCTCGGGGTCGTCGCTCTTGCGCTCGCCGGGGATGCGGAACGCGAAGAGTCGCAACGGCACATGCACCTGCGGCGCGGCCAAGCCGACGCCGGGCGCGTCCTCCATAGTCTCCATCATGTCGGCAACCAGCCGACGGATCTCCGGGGTGCCTGGGTCGGCGACCGGTTCGCAGCGCTGCAGCAACACCGGATGCCCCATCCGGGCGATCTTGAGGATGGCCATGTCAGTGACGAGATAGGCGCCTGGTTCGGGTTTGGCGAGCCTGTCCCCGCGTGGTATAGCCCCGTCCTCGCGTTGCGGGAGCGGCGCGATGCCTCACCGGCAGGCGGGGCGCGCAGCAGAAGGAGAAGGCGGCCAAGTGCAAGTTCTGGTACGTGATAACAACGTCGATCAGGCGCTGAAAGCGCTCAAGAAGAAAATGCAGCGGGAGGGGATTTTCCGCGAAATGAAGTTGCGCCGGCATTATGAGAAGCCGTCGGAACGCCGGGCACGCGAGGCTGCAGAGGCCGTGCGCCGGGCCCGCAAGTTGGAGCGCAAGCGGCTGGAGCGCGAAGGCTTCTAGCTCAGAAGCTGCTCGGCACCGGCCGGGCGGGCAGATTTCGAATCTCCGGTGGCTCGGTTTCCGGCATCGCAGCCCAAAGCAACAGGGTGCCGATCAGGCCGCACGCGGCCAGCGCCAGGAAAGCCTGCACATAGCCCACATTATCGGCGATCCAGCCCGCCATCGACGTGCTGATCGCCGCGCCCCCGAAGACGCAGACGCCGAAAACGCCCAGGCACAGGTTGAAATGGCCCCGGTCCCGGGTGAGGTCGGCGGCCACCAGCGGCAGCATGACGCCGAACACCGCCGCGCTGATGCCACTGATCGCCTGGCCGGCAATCAGCAGAGTTGGGCCCGGCAGCAGGGCGAGCAACACACCGCGCATAGGCAAGGCGCTCCAGCCCAGCAGCAGGAGCGGCCGCCGTCCCCAGCGATTGGCGTGGTGCCCGATCCAGGGCGAGGCGACGGTCACGATCGCCTGCGGCACGATGATGCAGGCGGCGATAATCAGGTTGGCGAGATCCCCGGCCTCCCTGGTCACTTGCGTGGCCGCCAGCGGCAGCATCGCTGCATTGGACAGGTGAAAAAGCGCGGCGCAGGCGGCGAAGGCGAGCAGGCGGCGGTCGGTGAACAACAGACGCAGGCCGCGCCAGTCCACATGCCGCTGCTGCTCCCTGGCCGCGGACGCCGGATGCGACATCGCAAGACCACGGTGTGTCCCCGGAGCGATGAACCACAGCGCGAGCAACGCGGGCACGCCCAGCCCGGCCGTCAGCCAGAACACCGAAGCACCGGCGAGGTAGGTACCGATGCCGCCCATCACCCCGGCCGCTATGGCGCTGCCGGCGGACGCGAAGGAAGCGTTGCGCCCAAGCCGCTCGCCCAGGGCCGCATAGCCCACAAGGCGTAGGCTGATCGCGGCGACGGCCGGGTTGAACAAGCTGCTGGCGGCGCCGTGCAGCAGTTCGGCGAGCATGACCGGAAATTCCATCGGTTTCAGCGCCAGCAGCAGCGCCGCGGCGATCACGCCGAGAATGCCGGCCGCCGCAGCCAGCCGTTTGGTTGCCATCGCATCGACGAGCGCGCCGGCCGGGATCTGGCTGACGACCGCGACCACGGTGCCGAGGCTGAGCGCCAGCCCGATCTGTCCCTCTGTCCATTTATGTGCGGTGAGATAGACGGCGACGAACGGGCCGAAACCGGTTTGCACATCCGCCATGAAAAAGTTCAGGAGATCGAGGGCGTAGAGACTCCGCCTCGACGGGGCCGCACCGTCCGGCTGCATTGCTACTGGCCGGAGGGCGGTTTGGCCGGTTCTGGTGCGGGGATGATCTCCCACGGGGCGACGACGACCGGCGCCGGCTTGTTCTCGCCCTTGTAGTCCGGGGCGGTCTGCAACTGGGCGGGCATGAGGTCGAGCACGACGGGATATTTCGGATCGCCCGGGTTGAAGTGCAGCGTGTTCCAGTTGACGGCGATCTTGCGGCTGCCGACCCCGAGAAAGCCGCCGAAATCGATGACCGCGGCTTCAGGCGTGCCGTTGCCGCCGACCAGGACGTCCACGACGCGACCGACGACCTTGCCGAGCGGGCCGGTCACCGGCTGGCCCAGCAGGGCGATCACCTTGTTAGGGGCGACCTGCTTGACCGGAGGGGACGGCTCCGCCGGCTTCGCGGGTGCGGTTGCGGGTGCCGGCGGGGTCTGCGCCGGCGTCGGCACCGGAGCGGTCAAGCTGGCCGCGGCCGCCAGGGCGAGGGTCATGGTGGAGCGAACGAGCGAAACTCGCATTCCGTTGACGTGCAACAACGGACCGCTCCGATCAAGTTTCGCTGGAGGCAGGCGGCGGCCGGGGCGGGGTTGAATTGGTACGATCGGGCGATTTTGGGGGCGCCTGGTCGTACGACTGGCGGTTTTGGGGCGTTGCCGGTCGTACGACTGGTGGTTTGGCTCGTGTCCGGGTCGTACGATTGCACGAACGTTTTTCGGAGGGATCGCGGGAGGTGGGATTTTGATTTGATGGCGGATTGGCTTGGGAGAATTGGATAGTGATGGGTGATTTACGTTGAGGGAGAGGCGGCGGCGGAGTGCCTACCCCGAGCCTTGCCACTTCCGGCTGATGGCGAAATATTATTGCGCAAGACCTGAATCTGTCTGGGATCGGGCTTTCCTCTGCCGATGATGCGCCGCCGATTGCGGAGCTAGCCGGCCGGCGGAGAAGGAACACGTTCCGAAATCGCAAGTCCATTGCGTATTGGCCCGGCCAGAGGCCTGAAGGCGAGGCTCGCCAGCAATCTGGAGCTACAACCGGCTGTCCTGTAGGTGTAACGGAAATGTCGGGAGCGATCCGATGAACCAACGCCGGCGCATCAGCGGTTCATGAAATACCGGGTGAAGAAAGCCGCCACCGCGGTATAGGCGCGAGCCTTGTCCTCGGCACGGATGAAACCGTGTCCGGCATAGTCGAAGACGAGATACTCGACGGGGCGGCTCCGCTCGCGCAGCGCGGCGACGAACTGCTCGCTTTCGCCGATCGGCACACGCGGATCGCGTACGCCGTGCAGGACAAGCAGCGGCGTCTGCACGCGATCGATGCGCTGGACCGGCGAGATGCGGTCTAACAGCGCCGCATCGCGCGCGGGATCGCCATACTCGGCGGCGCGATGTGCCCGGCGCCAAGGCCCAGTCCCGGCCAGCAGCGTGGTATAATCCGCGATGCCGTAATAGTCCACGGCGGCACGCCACAACTCGGGATATTCGGTGATCGCCGACAGCACCATGAACCCGCCATAGGACTGGCCCATGACGCCAATGCGCTCGGCATCGATTGCCGGATGCCCGGCCAGCCAGTGACGCGCCGCGGCGAGATCGGCGACGCTGTCGAGCCGCTTGTCAAAGTCGTCGCTCTCGGCGAAGGCGCGGCCATAGCCGGAACTGCCGCGCACATTCGGCATCAGCACGGCGAAGCCGGCCGCGAGCAGCATCTGCATGTCGGGGCGAAAGTTCGGCCGCGCTTGCCCGACCGGGCCGCCATGCACCCAGATGACAGCCGGGTGAGGTCTGTGTCCGGGCGGCAGAAACAGCCAGCCGGAAATCTCCCTTGCGTCGAGGCTTTCCCATGAAACCAACTCGGGCCGAATAAAACCGGCCGGATCGATGCCCGCTTCGCGCGGGTCCGGGCGCCAAACGGGACGAGCGCGCCCCTCCGCGACCAGCCAGATGCCCGGCGGCTCAACAGGAGAGGACGCGGTAACGGCAAGCCGGGTGCCCTCAGGGGAGAAAGCGGGCTCGGCGATCATCCCGCGCGGCAGCCCAATAACTTCGGACCGCTCGCCGCTCATCGCGCCGACACGCAACGTCGCCCAACCGCGGTCGTTCTCTATCGTAGCGAGCTGTGTCGTGTCGGGGGAGATCGCCCAGCCCTCCACGTCCCGCCCCGCAGCCGCGTGGACGACCGAAACGGAGCCGGTTTCCGGGTCGATGCGGCAGAGCCGAAGGTGATCCGCGCCGCCATGATCAGTGAGCGCTAGCAGCGTGCGTCCGTCGCCCAACCAGCGCACGGTCTGCCAATTTGCCGGCGCGGGTTGCGGAATCTCCTGCACGTCGCCGGTAGCGGGATCGAGAATCAACAGCAACATGTTGCCATAGCCGCGATCGGTGATAACCGCGAGCCGCGCGCCATCGGCGCGCCAGCCGGCGACGCTGACGATATGCGTGCCGCGATAAACCCGCTTGCGCTCGCTGGTACCGAGGTCCTGCACGTGCACGTCGAAATGCGCCTCGTCGCGGTCGTTGGCGGCGAAGGCGATCCGTGCACCGTCCGGCGACCAGCCACCGAAATCGTGAATGACGGCGGGATCGTTTGTCAGCGCTCGCGGCTGCGGCCGTGCTTCCGCCGGGTCGATCAACAGAAGCTGCTGACGTTCATCGCCGCCACGGTCGATGCCATAGATAAGCCGATCGTCCACCGGCGAGCGGCGCAGAAACGCAGCTTTTTCATCATGGAACGTCAGTTGACGCGCCACGCCGCCGGTGAGATCCATCGCCCAGATCTGCGGCAAGCCGGTCCCGCGCAGATGAAACAGTGTCGCACCGTCGCGCGAAAAGGCGGGAGCACCGGCGGCGCCGATGCGGGCGAAATCTTCTGCGGCGGCCATTATAGAGCAGCCGGCTCGATCACGCGCGCCGGAACCCCATCGCGGCCGCGATACGCATACGCGACGTCACCCGCGACCGACGCGTCTTCCGCCAACCTCGTCATGAGATCGTGCAACGGCGACAGCTCGCAGGCGGGATCGGTGGCCGCCGCGTCGCCGGCAATTGCCAGCGCCTGGCAACGACAACCGCCATAGTCGATTTCGCGCCGTTCGCAGGTGCGACATGGGTCGCGCATCCAGTCGGTACCGCGGAACGCCTGGAAGGCCGGCGAACGGATCCAGATGTCGGTCAGGCTGTGCTCACGGACAGACCAGAACACGAGGCCGGGAATCGTTTCGGCGGCATGACACGGCAGCACGCGGCCGGACGGGGTCACATTAAGCGAGCGTCGCCCCCAACCACCCATGCACGGTTTCGGCCGCCGCGCGTAGTAGTCGGGCACCACCGCGTCGATCACCATCCGTCCTTCATACAGGCCACGGGCCTGTTCGAGCGCGACGAGCGCCGCATCGACCTGCGCGCGGGTCGGCATCAGGGCCGCACGGTTGCGCAAAGCCCAGCCGTAATACTGCGCATGCGCAATCTCCACCCGAGCAGCGCGGAGATCGGCAGCAAGCGCAACTAACTCCGGCAGACGGACGATGTTGGCACGGTGCAGAACCACGTTGATGGTGAGCGGAAGTCCCGCCGCGACCACAAGCGGCGCCAGCGCGAGCTTGCGCACATGGGCACCACGATAGCCGGCGATGCGATCCGCGGAGTTGGGCTCGGTGTCCTGGATGGAGATCTGCACGTGATCGAGCCCACGCTCGCGCAGACGCGCAAGCCGATCCGCGTCGAGCCCGATGCCCGAGGTAATGAGATTTGTATAGAGGCCGGCCGCGTGCGCCGCCCCCACAATATCCAAAAGGTCGCGCCGCGACGCCGGCTCGCCCCCGGATAGATGCACCTGCAACACCCCGAGATCGGCGGCCTCCTGGAAAACGCGAGCCCAGGACGCAGTGTCCAGCTCGCCGGCACGGTCTTCCAGCGCAAGTGGGTTGGAACAATAGGGACAGGCAAGCGGGCAGCGATGTGTGAGCTCGGCAAGCAGTCCCAGCGGGCGCGGCAAGGCGGTCACAGCAGCACCAAACGTTTGGCTGTAAGTTCAGCGAGCAAATCAGCAACATCGCCGGCGATGGTGGCCCGTTCGGCTGTATAGATCGCAGCAAGCTCGTCGATGATCTGCCCGAGGGTACGTTTCCCATCGCAACGGCTGAGCACCTCGTTCGCCGGCGGCTCGGTTTCGATAACACGTTCCGGGGCGAGCAACAGCCACGCCTGGCGGCGGGTGTCGAAATGCAGCCGGACGCCGGGAGCAAGGCGCGGGCAGGCCGTCTCGGCAGGTGCGGCGGGTTCAGGCATCGGCGCGGGCCGGCACGAAAGCGCCGGGCGGAATCAGGCCGGGCGTGACATAGGCGTGGTGCAGAGCGTCCAGCATCGCCCAAAGCACGTCGCACTTGAAAGAGAGCGCTTCTATAACCGCCTGCTGTTGTTCCGGTGTACGCGCATGCGCCTTGACGTAGTCGAGCACGTAGGTGGCGTCGCGTTCGGCCTGTGGTGGGCGCTTCTGGAAATAAGCCATCGTTTCCGGGGTCACGTAGTCGTAATGCGAGAGCATGCCCTCCAGGCGCTCGGTAATGATCTGCGGCGAGAAGAGCTCCGTCAGCGCCGAGGCAATGGCTTCCAGCAGGCTGCGCTCGCGGACGAAATGCACATAGGCCTGCACCGCATAACGGGTGCCGGGCAGCAGCAGCCGGGTGGAGATCACTGCCTCACGATCGAGGCCGAGACCTTCCGTGAGTTTCAGCCACCGTTCGATACCGCCCTCGCCGCCTTCATTCCCGTCATGATCTTCCAGCCGCTTGCGCCATTCGCGGCGAATGTCGCGATCCTCACAGCGGGCGATCAGGGATGCATCCTTCAACGGGATCATCGCCTGGTAGTAGTAACGGTTCAGCGCCCAGGCCTGCACCTGACCCTTGGTGCATTTCCCGCCGTGCAGCATGCGATGAAACGGATGCAGGTTGTGATACCGCTGCGCACCGATCTCGCGCAGGTGTGCCTCCAGCTCGGCTGGCGAGAGCAGGTCCGTCACGGCCGCAACTCCATTCCGTCATAGGCGATCTCGAACCCGGCGGCGGCAACGGCGCGCTGCTCCGGCGAGCCCTCGATCAGCACCGGGTTGGTGTTGTTGATGTGAAAAAAGATTCGCCGGTATGGTAGGTCCGCCAGGCGGGCGAGCGAGCCATCCGGACCGGACATCGGCACATGCCCCATGCGCCGGCCGGTTTTGTGCCCTACCCCCGCGGTGATCATCTCGTCGTCGGTGAACACTGTGCCGTCGAACAGGACTGTGTCGGCGCGTGTGAGCGCGGCTCGCACTGGCTCCGTGATTTCGGCGCAGGCCGGCGCCACGATGATGCTGCGCCCGCCCGCTTTGATCAACGCGGCGAAAGTCGGACCCGGCTCAGGCTGCACGGAAGCACGATCTTCCAGATAGAGCGGGATTTTACCCGGCATAGCGAGCAACGTCACGGTCAGGCCGTTGCCGCAGTCAGCCGCCTCCTGCGGGACGAGCACGACCGGCGTGACAAGCGCGGGATCAAGCACGCGAAAGATCGGATTATCGTGTATGACCGCATGGATTGCCGCCGGTGCATATAGCCGGAAGGAATGCGACTCCCGCAGCACCAACAGCCCCGCCAACCCATCCACATCGGCGTTGATCAGCACGACACCGGTGACGGGCGAATGTCGCAGCCCGCTGCGCGGGGCGAGAGCCGGCGTCTGCATAATCTGTTGGCGCAGATCGGGGGACGCGCCGATCAGCAACCAGTGCTCGGCGTCGGCGCTGACCGCCACGCCCATCTGCGTGCGCGACCGCACGCGGCCATCTCCTGCCCGGGCCTCGGCACACACCGGGCAACGGCAGTTCCATTGCGGAACGCCGCCGCCTGCCCCCGAGCCGAGAACGATCGTCTTCAGAATGGACGAAGCGATCAGATCTCGGCGGGGAGGTAGCCGTTGATCTCCATACCGATACAGATCTCGCGGATCGTCGGGCGTTTCCAGGCCATTTCGGTATCTCCCTTGATTGATGATGGGGCGCGATCAGCGTCTCCTGTAAGGTAATGCGACCGCCCTCGCCTGTCCAGGCAGGCGCCTTGCGTTCCTTGCTGCGCCGTCTCACTGTCGGTGGCACATCGCGCAGCGGGAGGAACGAGCGCATAAAATGAGGACCGGCCCTCGGATATCTCGACGCCGCTGGATCGCGACTTCGGCAGGCGCAGCCGCGTTGTTCGCGATGGGCCGTGCGGCGGCCGAGGACCCGAAGGTGCGGTTGGGAACGCTGCAATTCGGCACCGTGCAGTGGATCGCGGACGTGATCCGTCGGCGCCGGCTCGATGCTGCGAACGGGATCACGCTGAAGACCTCGCCGCTCGCCAATACCGATGCCGGTCGTGTTGCGTTGATGGCGGGCGCCGATGATGTGATCGTCTCCGACTGGATGTTTGCCGCGGCACAACGCGCGGCCGGAACGCGTCTCTGCTTCGCGCCGTTTTCCAGCGCCTTGGGCGGCATCATGGTGCGCGCCGACGCGCCGATCCAGGGGTTCGGCGATCTCAACGGGCGAAGGCTTGGCGTCGCCGGCGGGCCGGTGGACAAGTCATGGCTGGTGGTGCAGGCGGCTTCCCGCGCGGCCGGCGGCCCGGACCTCGCTTCGGCGACGCACGTCGTGTACGGCGCACCGCCTTTGCTGGATGCCAAATTGCAGCAGGGCGAACTCGATGCCGTGCTGACGTTCTGGAATTTTGCCGCCAAGCTGGAAGCCGCGGGTTACCGGGAAGCAATTTCGGTCGGCGATTGCGCGCATGTGCTCGGGCTGCCGCCGCAGCTCGATCTGGTGGGCTTCGTATTCCACCAGGATTGGGCCGAGGCGCAGCGGCGCAGCATCGACGGTTTCCTGGCCGCGGTTGCCGCGGCCGAGCACCTGCTCGCCACCACGCCGGCCGAGTGGGAGCGTATCAGGCCGCTGATGGATGCGCCGGACGATGCACTGTTCGCCGCCCTGCAGCGCCGTCTCCTCACGGGGATCGCCGAGCCGTCCGCAGCGCGGGAGCAAACGACCGCGGAGCATGTGTTCGCCATCCTGCTGCGGACCGGCGGGACGCGAGCCACCGCGGGATTGTCGGCGCTGCCCGAAGGCTTGTTCTGGCGCGGGGCGAATGCGAGCGGATAAGGGAAGGCACGGCCATCGTCTCGTTCGCCTGATCTCGATCGCCGCCTTCATCGCATTGTGGTGGCTCGCGGCCCGGCTCGCTGCCAATCCGCAGTTGCTGCCGCCGCCGCAAGCGGTCGGCCGTTTCGCCTGGAATGCCATCCTGAGCGGCGAGATGCCGCGCAATCTCGGGATTACGTTGCTTCGGGTGGCTGCCGCTTTCTCTCTCTCGATGGTGATCGGGACGATAGCGGGCACCATAGCCGGACGCTGGCCGCGCGCGGATGCGCTGATGGATCCATGGTTGGTGATCACGCTGAACCTGCCGGTGCTGGTGGTGATCATCCTGGCTTACATCTGGATCGGCCTGAACGAGCTGGCGGCGGTGCTCGCGGTTGCCATCGTCAAGATCCCGACGGTGATGGTGACCGTGCGAGAGGGTGCGCGCGCTTTGGATCCGCGGCTCGATGATCTCGCACAGGTGTTTCGTATCGGGCCGGTTCGGCGCCTGCACCGGATCGTGCTGCCGCAGCTTTCGCCCTATGTGGCGGCGGCGGCTCGCAGCGGGCTTTCGATCACCTGGAAGATCGTGCTGATCGTCGAGCTGCTCGGGCGCCCGAACGGGGTGGGGTTCGTGCTGAACCTCTATTTCCAGGATTTCAACGTGGCGGGTGTGCTCGCTTATGGTTTCGTGTTCGCCGCCATTATGCTGCTGATTGAAATGGCGCTGTTGCAGCGTTGGGAACGCCGTGTGAATGCCTGGCGCGGTGATTGACGTCGATATCGTCGCAAAGCGCGTCAACGTGCCTGGCGGCACGCGCACGGTCCTGCGCGATGTGCGGTTTGCCGCCGGCGCCGAAATCCTTGCTTTGTTCGGCCCATCAGGGATCGGCAAGACGACGACGTTGCGGCTCGTACTTGGCCTCGATACCGATTTGCAGGGCTCGGTGTCGTGTCGTGCGGGCCGGATCGGCGCGGTCTTTCAGGAACCGCGGCTGCTTCCTTGGCTCAGCGTCGCGGAGAATCTGCGGCTGGTGGCGATCGACGGTGCGCGGGCGCTCGACATTCCCGGCCTGCTTGCCGAGATGGAGCTGCCCGGCGTGGAGCACAGGCTGCCGCGAGAACTCTCGCTCGGCATGGCACGTCGTGTTGCATTGGCGCGCGCCTTGACCATCGATCCCGACATGCTTGTGTTGGACGAACCGTTCGCCTCGCTCGATCCGGCGCTCGCGGCGCGGCTCGCGGCTGTGGTTGCGCAATGGGCACGGCGGCGCGGCGCCACTGTCCTGTTGGCGACCCACGACCTCGATCAGGCGCTCGGCCTCGCCGATCGGGTTTTGGTGCTGGCGGGTGAACCGGGAACCTTGGCAGCGGATGTGCCGGTGCCGGACCGCAGCGATGCCGGGGCGCTCGCCGCGCTGCGCGCGAGTTTGATGGCGGAGTTTCCGTTCCTTGCCGGTACGAGGTGACAAAATGAGCGCGACCGCGCCGGCAGCGCTGGAGGTAGAGCATGTCAGTCACGCCTACGGTTCGCGCAAGGCGCTCGACGATATTTCCCTCGTAGTGCCGACCGCGCGTTTCACGGTGCTGCTTGGACTGAACGGCGCCGGCAAGACCACGCTGTTCTCCCTGATCACCCGGCTCTATGACACGCGTGCGGGCCGCATCCGCGTGCTGGGACATGCGGTGGACCGTGAGCCCGGGGAAGCGTTGCGCCTGCTTGGCGTGGTGTTCCAGGCCCGCACGCTCGATCTCGACCTTACGGTGATGGACAACCTGCTCTACCACGCGGCGCTGCACGGCATCGCCGGGCGGGAGGCGCGGGTACGGGCGGATGCGGTGCTGCAAGAGGTGGAACTGGCCGATCGTGCGCGCGATACCGCGCGCAAGCTGTCGGGCGGGCAGATGCGACGGGTGGAGATCGCACGGGCGTTGCTGCACGGTCCGCTTCTTTTGGTGCTCGATGAGCCGACCGTCGGACTGGACGTGGCTTCGAAATGGGCGATCCTTCGGCATGTTCGGGGCTTGGTGGATCAGCGCGGGGTTGCGGTGCTTTGGGCGACCCATCTGCTCGATGAGGTCAAGCCGTCCGATGCGGTCGTGGTCCTGCATCGCGGCAAGGTCATGGCGAGCGGCGACGCGACAGCGGTGATCGCAACGACCGGAGCCGCCGATATGCGCGGCGCCTTTACGGCGCTGACGGGAGCAGGAGCCGAATCGTGAGCATCGCACTCGGTTCGCCGCGGCGCGGGTTCACCCTGTGGCAGTACAGCATATGCCTGCGCGGCATCACCTGGCGCGAGGCGCTGCGCTTCCTGCACCAGCGCGAGCGCTTCATTGCCGCCTTGGTGCGTCCGCTGGTGTGGTTATTCATCTTCGCCGCCGGGTTTCGCCAGATCCTCGGTGTTTCCATCATCCCGCCGTACCAGACGTACATACTGTACGAGGTCTATGTCACGCCTGGGCTGATCGCGATGATCCAGTTATTCAACGGCATGCAGTCCTCGCTCTCGATGGTGTACGACCGCGAGATGGGAAACATGCGCATGCTGCTGGTCAGCCCCTTCCCGCGCTGGTTTCTGCTGATCTCCAAGCTGCTGGCCAGCACTGCCGTATCTGTTCTACAGGTTTATGCGTTCCTGCTGATAGCCTGGCTTTACGGCATCGAGGCGCCGCCCTGGGGTTATCTGACCGTGCTTCCGGCGTTGGTGCTGAACGGGCTGATGCTCGGGGCGCTGGGAATGCTGCTGTCTTCCGTGATCAAGCAGCTCGAGAATTTTGCCGGGGTGATGAACTTCGTCATTTTCCCGATGTTCTTCGCTTCCTCCGCGCTGTATCCGCTGTGGCTGGTGCAGCAGTCGAGCCCGTTATTGTACGATGTCTGCCGGGCCAACCCGTTCACCTACGGCATCGAGCTGGTGCGCTTCGCGCTCTACCAGCAGGTCAACTGGCTGGCCTTGGGTGTCGTCGCCGGTATGACAGCGTTGTTCATGGCGGGCGCCATCATCGCCTATGACCCGGCACGCGGGCTGATCGTGCGGCGCGGGGGCGCAGGCGGGGGCTGACGCGGCGCCGCGTTTCGTTGCTTTACATCAAGCAAATTGCCAGCATAGGATCGTTCCACTCGGCTGAGCGGTTCGTGCAGCAGCCGGGCAACGAACAAACTGTGGAGGAACTGATGAAGGGGACCGCCAGACACGCCGTAACGGCCGGCGCGGCCGCATTCACGATGCTTGCCGCTGCCCCGCCGGGATGGTCGCAGGAGACGCCTCCGCCGCCTCGTTACGGCGATTTGTCGGCGGTGACGCAGGATCAACTGAACCGCGCGGCCGATGACGGCAACAACTTCCTGCTGACCAACGGCAATTATGCGCAGACGCGCTTCTACCCGAACCGACAGATCAACGTCACCAATGTCTCCCGCCTGCACCCAGCCTGGATTTTCCAGACCGACATCAGGGAGTTGATGGAGACCTCGCCCATCGTGGTGAACGGCATTATGTACATCACCACCTCGTTCGATCACGTCTATGCGGTGAACGCGCGTACCGGCGAGCAGCTCTGGGAATATCAGCAGAAGCTCGGGCCGTTGACGGTCTATTGCTGCGGCCCGAACAACCGCGGAGTCGCGGCATACGGAGATAAGGTCTATCTGGCGACGCTCGACTCCAAGCTGGTGGCGCTGAATGCCAAGACCGGCCAGGTCGTGTGGGAGACGCAGCTTGCCGATCCCACGCTCGGGTACAGTGACACGATGGCCCCGACACCCGTTGATGGGAAAATCCTGATCGGCACGAATGGCGGCGAGTACGGCATCCGGGGCTTCGTCCGCGCTTACGACGCTGAAACGGGCAAGCTGATCTGGAACTTCGACACTATTCCGGAAAACTCGGTCGGCGTATGGGCGACCACCGACGCCACGGGACGCGACCTGCACCGTGACATCGCGGCCGAGAAGGCAGCATTCGCCCAAGGTGGCGACCCATACAAGCGGCTGGGCGGTGGTTCATGGCAGAACCCGGCAGTCGATCTGGCGCATCACAGGATTTTCTTTGCCGTCGGCAATCCGTCTCCCGACCTCAACGGTGCTGCCAGGCCCGGCGACAATCTTTATACCGACTCTCTCGTGTCGGTCGATCTCAATACCGGGAAATATCTGTGCCACTTCCAGTATGTCCCGCACGATGTCTGGGATCTCGATGCGGTCAGTCCGCCGGTGCTGGTTGCGGTGCGGGACCGCGGCGGCAATCTGGTGGAAGGCGTGCTGCAGGCCGGCAAGACGGGGCACATCTATGTCAACAAGGCGGATGATTGCAGCCTGATCCGCTTCTCCGAACCTATGGTCCCGCAAAAGAACATGTGGGCGTTGCCGACCCCGCAGGGCACCGTCATGCTGCCGGGCGCCAATGGCGGCGTCGAATGGTCGCCGATCGCAGTCAATGCGCTGTTCAACCTCGCTTACGCGATCAACCTGCACCAGCCGATGACCTATACGTTGACCCCGTCCCCCTACCCGGAGGGCAAACTGTGGCTGGGCGGCGCGTTCACGGTTATCCCGGGCGCCGAGCAGTGGGGCAATGTGACGGCGGTTGACTACAACACCGGCCGGATCATGTGGCAGGTGAAGACGGAACAGCCGATGATCGGCGGCATCCTCGCCACCGCCGGCGGGCTGGTATTCACCGGCGAAGGCAACGGCTTCTTCAAGGCCTATGATGCCGCGACCGGCGCCGAGCTGTGGCGCTTCCAGGCGGGCGCCGGCGTCAACGCGCCGCCTTCGTCCTACACCGTGGATGGCAAGCAGTATGTCGTTGTCGCCGCCGGGGGCAATACGCAGCTCGACTATAAGCGCGGCAACGCCGTGATTGCCTTCACGCTTGACTGACGGACAGACGAAGACTGCCCGCCGCCCCCACCGCTTGTCGGAGAGGGTGGCGGGTCACCTGCTTCTGTTGGCGGTGCTGGCTTTCGCATCGACAGCGAGAGCACAAACCACCGCCCCGGACCCAATCGCCGAGAAAGCCGCGATATGCGCTGCCTGCCACGGCACGAACGGCGTGCCGATCAGCAAGGAGATCCCGGTGATCTGGGGCCAGCACGCCGGCTACATCTTTCTCGAGCTGCGCGACTTTCAGACCGGTGCGCGGAAAAACCCGATAATGGAACCTATCGTCAAAGCGCTGAGTCACGGCGACATGCTGGCGCTGGGGGAACATTTCGAGAAAAAGCCGTGGCCCGATCTGCAACAACCCAGAGCCCCCGCCGATGTCGCGGTCCATGCACAAGGGATGGCTGCATCCGGCCAGTGCTCGCAATGCCATCTCGGCGGCTTCCTGGGCGACAGCGCCAATCCGCGCCTGGCCGGCCAGAGCGTCGATTACCTGCGCAAGACGATGCAAGACTTCCATGATGGAAGCCGCGGCAACAATCCCTGGATGTCGGCGCTGCTGAAGACCTTCTCCGATGGAGACATCGCCGCCATGGCCACTTATCTGGGCGGCTTATAGATCAACTGCAGTTCGTCAGCGCCTTCTTGTCGATGGAGAATATCGCCCCGGGCTTGATCGCGACATTCTTCACAATACAGACACGGCCGCCCGTCTGGGTCAGCTTAGCGTCATAATGTCCTGCCGTAACGCCGGTGATCGACAACCGCTCGTCGTCATCGACGCTGCCGTCCGGATCGTTGCGGCACTGGTCGGTGCCCCAGTTGGTGGTCCCCGCCGGCGCCAGATAGAGATGCGTGATCGTCTGGCCGGTGAGGTTCCAGAACCGGGTCTTCACCGGCGCTGCCTGGGCGCTCGCGCCGGCGGCCAACAAGACCAGCACCGCTGCTGTTAGTTTCACCATGCGGGTCCCTTCGCCGGCTCCGGTTACGCAATGACATCGTTGATCTGGATAATCGGCTGGATATCGGTGAAATTTGCAATATCGCCGAGAATCTCCTTGCCGTGCTGTTCGACGGCGCGTTGGAATTCCTGCGCCGAGCCGAAGGTCAGTAGCGCGATCACGGAATAGGTCGCCGCGCCGCCTCCCGGTGCACCAACGCCGTGCAACACCTTCACATCCTGCAGGCCGCAGGACCTCCACCGCGCGTCGACCATCGGAACATGCGTCTTGAGGTAATAATCCATGTCGAACCTGACGCCATCGGTGGCGGGGTACATCACGGTAACCATGATCATCCTGCGTTCCCTCCGTTCATTGGTCTGAGAGCGTGATTCACGCCTTCCGACGTGTCCGCCTCAAGCGATCACGCTCTAATTCCGCCGTTGTGCTAGCATGCTCGGGTTATCGGGGGTGAAGCCATGCAGAGCATTCCTAGCCTTTGGCTGCCGCTGGTGATGCTGGCCGCCGTCGCCGTCGGCGGGGCCAGCCGACCGGCGCCGGTCAACGATTACCCGACAGCCGCGCGCGCGGACTACGTGCTGGCCTGCATGAATGTCAACGGCGGCACACGCGACGCGCTGCAACGCTGCTCCTGCTCGATCGATGTGATCGCCTCCATCCTGCCCTATACCGAGTATGTGGAGGCGGAAACGGTGCTCAGCTTGCGCCAGGGCGCAGGTGGCTATCTCGGCGACGAGCTGCGAGCGCCTCCTGCCAACCGGTTCGTCAGGCAATTGCGCGAAGCTCAGGCGGAAGCCGAGGTCCGCTGTTTTTAGCCGGCCGGGAACAGCATGTCGCCCGCCGCCCACGTCCCGGAGAATTTTTCGTCCTTGTTGTCGATCACCTCGGCACGGATGCTTTTCGCGCCGCTCGGCCGATAGTCGAACCGGAACGCCGGGTTCTCCGACAATGAAATCCCGCCCTGCACGCCCAGCAACACCCGATCGCCCTGCCACAGCGTGACCGAGCGGACGAAATGCGCCGGAATATACAGCCGCGTGAACTGGTCCATCTGCAGGCCTGAATAGTTGGGATGCCGGATCATGAGCTCCGCCTCGGCGGTGCCGGCGGGCGCACCTTCCTGCGGCGGAAACCGGCGAAACCGCAACGTGCCGAGCGGGATATCGCCAGCCGCCTGTTTGATCGCCGGCGCCGAACAGCCGCCCGCCGCTTTCACGAAGCGTTGTACCACGAAGAGCGTGCCGTCGTTCATCTCGGCGACCGCGTGCACGTTGGTGTAATCGTTGATGCGTACGCGCGTGGAAATCCGGTCGATGCCGCTATCCTGACCAAGCTCGAACACCGCCGCCAGCGGCGACGGGTTTTCATCGATTACCAGCGTGATACGGCGAATCCGGCGCGTATCCTCGGCAGGGAGCAGGCTGCGGACCGTCACTGGTACCAGCGCGGCATCATCAGCGCGATAGGGGGCATCGATCGCCAGCACCGCGGTGCCGTCCTGCAGCGGATGTTTGTTGAAGATCTCGCCGGCCAGCGCGGGCCAGCGATCGGGCAGCGCTACCCCGGTGTCGGTTTGCGCTGTCGCTATCCCGCCGCTGAGCCAGGCCGTGACGATCGCGATCGCAAGAATTTGAACGAACGCCCTGAACGCGTATCGCATCGCCTCTTCCTCCCGGCGTGGCTGGACAACCGCCACGCGAGCCTATAGGGTGAATGTAGCGCGCCGTAAATCGGCTCGTGGCGCGCCGCTCCAACGGGAGAAAACCTATGGCCTGGACACGTCCGAAGATTCGCGAAGTCTGCATCGGCATGGAAATCAACGGCTACCTTCCGGCCGAGATCTGATCGAGAGCGCCGCCACCGCTCGGTAAACGGGCGGTGGCGGATATCGCCTTGCGTCACTGTCATTCCCATTCGGCCTCGCTGAAAGCGAGCGTGGCGTTGCGCGCGTTGTAATCGTCGAACAAGCGCCAGCGGTTCTGCTCAGAGGTTCCGATCTCGGGGATCGCTGCGGCGAGTGGCACACCGGCGGCGACAAGACGCCGCGCATCCGCCGCGATCACCGAGAGATAGCGGCGTTCATCGTCGAGAGCTTCCGGCCAGGCCCCGATCTGTTGGCCGTGGCCGGGTACGACGCGGGTCGCCTGAATCCGGGCCAGCCGCGGAATCACCTCCAGCCAGCCTTTCACGCTGCCATCGACCACCGGAACGTGTTGGAGGAATACCAGATCTCCCGCATAGAGCGTGCCGGTGGTCTGATCCAGCACGGTGAGATCACAGTCCGTATGTGCGGCAGGAGCCCACGCGGTCAGTGCCAGCGTGCGGCCGCCGAGATCGAGCATGGTCTCACCCGCCACCAGCAGCATAGGCGGGATGATTTTCACCCTGGCAATCGCGCCGGCGCCGAGCGCGTCGCGGTAGGAATGGAGATAATACTCGCCCCGCTCGGCCAAGGCCCGCGGTAGATTGTAATGGCCGACGAAGGTCACGCCGGCAGCGACGAATGCTGCGTTGCCGAAAACGTGATCCGGATGCTCATGGGTGTTGATGACATAGCGCACCGGCAGGCCCGTGATTTGTCGCACCGCAGCAAGAAGGCGCTCCCCCACTGCTACGCTGCCCCCAGTATCAACAATCGCCACCGAGTCCCGTCCGATGATAAAGCCGAGATTCGCGATGTCACCGGCATTTTCCGTCGTGGTCATCGCGACCTGCCCAAAATGCACATAGTCGCCAGCGGCCACCTGCTCGATTCGGAGCGCGCCAGGCGGGGAGGCAGCGACGACCGGCGCGCCCGCCAAGAGCAGCAGCACGATCAGAGAGTAAGTAAGATATCGCATGCATGGCTCCCCCAAGGGCGGCGTATAGGCGGCGTATAGCAGGCTGCGGTGTCGCCTTCTGGCGCTTGCACCGCTCATGTGAAGACTATTGCCTTCACCGCAAACCATGCCTACGCTCCACTTGGTCTCCGGCTTCAAGTGCACCCGCTGGTAGGGAGGGTGGGTGTATCTTCGCAGGCGGCGGGCAGTCACAATGGTTCCAGACCGGGATCAGGAACCACCGGCTTGCTCCTCGTCGTGACACGCTGCCGGGCGACGTCTTCCCATCCGGATTGGTTGCGACCGGCGGTGGGCAAAACTGCGATGTTTCCGGCCGGGCGCGGCGCACAGCGAAGCGGAGGGAAACACATGCAGAAAACGTCCAGACGGATGCTGTTGCTGGCAGGCGCGATATTGTCCTCGGCGGTGGCGTTCACCAGCGCCCGCGCCCAGGATCAGCTCGATCAGATGGCCAGCAACGCCAACGACTGGGTGATGCCCGGTCGAACCTATGATCTCCAGCGGTTTTCGCCACTCGATCAGATCAACGCCTCGAATGTCGGCAAGCTGCAGGTCGCCTGGACCTTCTCCAGCGGCGTACTGCGGGGCCATGAAGGGGCGCCTCTGGTGATCGGCAACGTGATGTATTTCGTCACGCCGTTCCCCAACATCGTCTATGCGCTCGATCTCAACAACGACGGCAAGATAATCTGGAAATACGAGCCGACGCAGGATCCAAACGTCATTCCGGTGATGTGCTGCGACACCGTCAACCGCGGTGTTGCCTATGGCAACGGGATGATCTTCCTGCACCAGGCCGATACCACGCTGGTGGCACTGGACGCCAAAACCGGCAAGGTTGATTGGTCGGTCAAGGACGGCGATCCCTCCAAGGGCCAGACCGGAACCGACGCGCCCTTCGTGATGAAAGACAAGGTGCTGATCGGCGTGTCCGGCGGCGAGTTCGGCGTCCGCGGTTGGGTGTCGGCCTACAACGTAAGCGACGGCAAGCTGGCCTGGCGGGCCTATTCGGAAGGACCGGACAAGGATCTGCTAGTCGATCCGCAGAAGACCACCGATTTGGGCAAACCGATCGGCGTCGACTCCAGCCTGAAGACCTGGCAGGGCGACGAGTGGAAGATCGGCGGCGGCGATACCTGGGGTTGGTTTTCGTACGATCCGAAACTAAACCTCGTCTATTACGGCTCGGGCAATCCGTCCACCTGGAACCCGAGCCAGCGACCCGGCGACAACAAGTGGTCGATGACCCTCTTCGCCCGCGACCTCGATACAGGGATGGCGAAATGGGTATATCAGATGACGCCGCACGACGAATGGGACTATGACGGCGTTAACGAGCCGATCCTGGCCGACCTGCAGGTCAATGGCCAGACCGTCCCGGCACTGGTGCATTTCGACCGCAACGGCTTCGGCTACACGCTCAACCGCGACACGGGCGCCCTGTTGGTGGCGGCGAAATATGATCCGGTGGTGAACTGGGCTAGCGGGATCAACATGGACCCGAACAGCCCGGATTATGGACGTCCGATCCTGGACAAGAAGTATTCGACCGAGACGGCAGACGTGAACCATACCGGCATCTGCCCGGCCGCGCTCGGCACCAAGGACGAACAACCGGCTGCCTATGATCCGCAGACGCACCTCTTTTACGTACCCACGAACCACGTCTGCATGGATTACGAACCGTTCCGCGTTTCCTACACCGCTGGCCAGCCTTATGTCGGCGCGACTTTGTCGATGTACCCACCCCCCGGCCAGACAAATATGGGCAACTTCATTGCCTGGGATCCGACCACCGGCAAAATCGTCTGGTCCGATCCGGAGCAGTTCTCGGTGTGGTCGGGTGCGCTCACCACAGCTGGCGGCGTGGTGTTCTACGGCACGCTCGAAGGCTATCTGAAGGCCGTCGATGCCAAAACCGGCAAGGAACTCTACAGCTTCAAGACTCCTTCCGGCATTATCGGCAACGTGATGACCTACATGCATAACGGCAAGCAGTACGTCGCGGTGCTGTCCGGTGTCGGCGGCTGGGCGGGGATCGGCTTGGCGGCCGGGCTGACTGATCCGCATGCAGGGCTTGGTGCTGTCGGCGGCTATGCCGCGCTCAGCAATTACACCGCGCTCGGCGGTACGCTCACGGTCTTTACCGTGCCACAGTGACCTGAGCGCCAAAAACTTCGGCCGGCGCAACGGATAGCACCCGTGCACCGGCCGTCTATGTTCATGCAAAGGGAAATGTCGCGATGAAATTGCCAGTGTGGACCGGCCTGGTCCTTACGGCTGTTTTGTTGCTGACGGTCGGTTTCGCTTACGCCGACGGGTCAGGCGATCCGGCGGTGGCCAGTTCGCAGGATGGCGCGTATTTCGACAAGGATGGGACGCCGACCTTCCATATCGAAAACGGCAAGGTCGATTGGTACACGATGGTGGGCTTCCTGCGGTACGGCGCCAACTGCTTGCAATGCCACGGTCCCGATGGGATGGGTTCATCCTACGCACCGTCGCTTGTAAATGCACTCAAGACCCTGAGCTACGCGCAGTTCCTGGCGACGGTCGCACAGGGCAAAAAGGATGTTTCGGCGTCGTCCGATCTGGTGATGCCGAGCTTCGGCCAGAACAAGAACGTGATGTGCTACATCAACGCGATCTACGTGTATCTGCGGGCGCGCTCAGACGACGCACTGGGCCGCGGACGCCCCGCGGCATCCGAGCCGCGACCCGACGCCTACACCCAGGCCGAAAATCAATGCATGGGTCCGTAGGGATGCGACCGGCACGCTGCACCCGGGTGGCGCTTTGGGTTGCCGCCAGTCTGCTGTGCTGGCTTGCCCCGGCGCACGCGCAGGCGCCCGGGCTCGGCGCGCAGGCGGAACTGGTCGATCCGCACACGTTTCGCGCCTGCGCCGATCCGCGCAACATGCCGTTTTCCGATCAGCACGGCGACGGGTTCGAAAACAAGCTGGCCGAGATGCTGGCAGGCAAGCTCAATGAGCCTGTCTCCTTCACCTACTTTCCGCAGGTGATCGGGTTCTACCGCAATACGCTCGACGCCGACCGCTGCGATGTCGTAATGGGCGTCGCGCAGGGCCTCGAGATGGTGCAGACCACCAATCCCTATTACCGCACCGTCTATGTCCTGTTGTTCAAACCGAATACCGGGCTCGACGGCGTAACTGCCCTCGGCGATCCGAGGCTCCGGGACAAACGCATCGGCGTCGTCGCCGGTACGCCGCCGGCCACCATCATGGTGCAGGATGGGCTGATGGCGAAAGCCAAGCCGTACCCGTTGACGGTCGATACACGCTACGACGCTCCCACCAAGGACATGATCGATGATCTGCTGGCGGGACGGATCGATGCGGGCGTGTTGTGGGGGCCTATCGGGGGTTATTACGCGATGCATGCGGAGACGCCGCTTACGGTGGTGCCGCTGCTCAATGAGCATGGCGTCCCAATGGATTTCAGCATCTCGCTCGGCGTGCGCCACAGCGACCAAAACTGGAAACGCACGCTCAACCGGCTGATCGCCGAGAACCAGGACGAGATCAACAAGTTACTCGAGTCCTACGGCGTGCCGTTGCTGGACCGACAAGGTCACCTTATTTCGCCGTGAAACGAAGTATATCGGTCCGTCGGTGGTTTGCCGCGAGCGGACTGCTTCTACTGGCCGGTGCCGGTACTGCCGCCGCGCCGCCGGAACCTGAAGGCTATCACAACGAGCCCTATCACGCCGCGGTACCGCTGAGCTTGCAGGGCGCCCAGGTGCTTTCCACCGGTCAGGCACGCGCGCTCTGGCAAGCGAAATCCGCCGTGTTCATCGACGTGCTAGCCCGCCCGCCCCGACCCGAAGACCTGCCGGCCGATACGATCTGGCATCCGAAAGCGCGGTTCAACATTCCCGGCAGCATCTGGCTGCCGGATACCGGGTACGGCGAACTGGCTCCCGTAATGGAAACCTACTTTCGCGATCAACTTGCGAAGGCAACGCACGCGGATCGCGACCGCCCGCTGGTATTCTACTGCCAGCTACAATGTTGGATGTCGTGGAACGCCGCCAAGCGCGCTTTCAGCTTTGGTTACCAGCATGTCGATTGGTACCCTGGCGGCACCGACGGCTGGGCGGCAGCCCATCTGCCGCTGGAGCAGCGCGAGCCGGTTCCGCGCCCGCACGAGTAGCGGCTGGCTGTTACTGCCCGGTCTGCGGCAACACTCGCTGAATCGTCCGCGATAACGCGAACAGACGCTGTTCGATCAGGTCCGGCGCCTCGCAGGCATAGCTCAGCGATTCACGGCGATCCTGAAACACGTGGAGGTCCCAGCTCAGCCGGTTCTGCAGCTCGCTCGCCTGCCGCGCATCCACCGAAGTGCTGGCCATCAACGTGTTCAGTTTGTCGCTCTCGGCGCGAATTTCTGCCGCGAGTTGCTTCTGCCGGCTACCGAACCGATCGAGCCCGGCGACGACGCTGCCGCGTTCCCGGTTTGCAAGGTCGAACACCCCGGCGAATAGCGCCAATAGCTTGGCCGAATCGTGTTTGTTGTGGTTGGCAAAATCTGCAATCTCTGACTCGGCATCCGACATCGGCGTGCGGCGTTCGATCAGTTGCGGCGCAAGGTGGGCGATATCAGGGTCTTTCGACCAACTCGAGAGATATGCATCGATCGGCGGCCCTGCCCAGACGGCCGCCACTGATACCTCAGGCACCTTGATCTGCTGACATGGCCAGTTCGGGTCGGTCTGGGGCGGCGCTGCCTGCGCGATGGCCGCTGCGCCCAGGCACGGCAGCAACAGCCATCGCCAGGTAATATTCATTTCGGGCTGGTGGGATTGACCACGACGCCCCAGGGCAACTGGCCGACCTGGATCGACTTGACGACCGTCAGGTCCGGGACATCGATGACCGACACATCGTTCGTTTCGCCATTGGCGGTCAGCAGGTATTTGTAGTCGGGGGTAAATCCCAGATGCCAAACCCGCTGCCCGACCAGCAGATAGCGTTTCACCTGATAAGTTGCCGCGTCCACCACCGCGACGCGGTTCGCCGTCCCCAAAGCAACGAAGGCAATCTTGTCGTCCTTGGTGAACCGGATGTCCTCCGGCTGAATCTCGTCGCCGCGCAGTCCCTGGATCGGAAAACTGATCCTATGGGTGATGGTGTGCGTGTGTGGGTCGATCACGCTCACCGTTCCGCCAAGCTCAGATGATACCCAGACCTCGGAGGCGTCATGCTTGAAGCGGGCATTGCGGGGCCGCGCATCGACCAGCACGGCTGCGACCATCTTCTCCGTCGTGTAGTCGATGAAATGTGCCATGTTGGTGGTTTCGGACGTGTTCACGATGGTTTCCCCGTCCGGGCTCACCGCCATGCCCTCGGGCTCGACGCCGGTCGGGATCGAGGCAAGTTGCTTGCCGGAGTTGATATCCCAAACCGTGACCAGCGCATCGTTCTCATTCGACACATAAAGCGGGTTGCCGGAGGGGCGCAGCGCGAAAAGCTCGGGGTCAGGAGTGGCGAGAACACGGGCCACCTGGAACGTCTTCGTGTCTATGATCTGGATCTCGTCGTCGTCGCCGCAGGCAACCAGGACGTATTTGCCATCTGGCGTCACCGTGACACCGCGCGGTCGTTGGCCGGTCGGGACCATCTTGATCGTCTTCATCTGATCGAGATCGATTACGGAGATCGTATTGTCCCGCTCGTTCGACGTATAGGCAATATAGGCGCTCGCGGGAACGCTGTAGAGCAATCCCGCGGCTGCGATGGCCGCCAGCGCGGTTCGGTGCCTCAGCTCAGCTTGCATGTCGTCTCCGGTTTATCGACGCCAAGCGTATCGAGATCAGTGACCTGATGCAGGAAGCCGGACTGCGGCGACACCGACACGACATTATGCCCGTCGGACAGCAGGATCGGCTGGCGCACCTGCAGGTTCCAGGACCGCAGCGACAGCGCCTCGCCCTTGTAGGCACCGATCTGGAAGTCCGGCCCCTTCATATAGGCTATGATCTTTAAGATATCCGCGGAACTTGTGCGGCCCGACGCCTCACCGATCATGCGCACCGCCGTCCAGGCCTGCATATCGAGCGGCGTCATCTGCCGGTGGAAGCGGCGCACGAACCGGTCCTGCATTTGTGTCCCGCCCCAGGATTCGCTGCTCGGGTCCCAGGTCACCGGCGTCAATCCAGCCGAACCGGCCACCGGCCGGGGATCCCAGGTCCGGTACGGCAGATAGCCGGCAAATACCTGGTTCTCGTCGGCGGCGATCAACACGTCGTACTCCGGCGCCCTCTGCGTGAAAACGGGAATCTGCTGCTGCACCTGCACCAGCCCGGTGTCGGTCTCCCGCGAGCCGCCGCGGTCGGTGTACTCGCGTTCCTCCACGATCCGTGCGCCATAGCGTTTAGCCGAGCGGCGATAGGCGTCGCGCAGCAACTGGTCGTTGGGATGCGAGCCATAGACGAGGAACCAGCGCGTCCACTTGCGCAGCACCAGATACTCGGCCAAGGCGTCGGCGAACATGCTGCGGGTGGGCACGACATGGATCACATTGCCGCGGCAATCCGCCTCGCGCAGAGAATCGTCCGGTGCCTGGACATTGAAGATGATCGCCCCGGCGGAGCGTGCGGCGTCCGAAAGCTTCAGCACGTCGTTAGCCGGCGTGTCGGTGAGTACCAGCTTCACGCCCTGGGCGACCAGCGGCCTCAGCTTCGCGGTGACGTCATCGGTGGGGAACACCGGAGCGTCGAGGAGCTTGTATTGCAGCCCGAGGAACCGGCCCGTGGTGTTGTTGTCGTCTAGCGCGATTTGCGCTCCCGCAAGTCCGTCGTTCGGCGGCGGCTTGTCCAACCGCGAGATGGTGGGCCGCCGCTCCATCGAACGGATGTAGCCGATTTGAACATTGGCAATGTTGGTTTCCTGGGCGAGCGCCGCGGTAGCTGGCGCGCCGGCCAGCGCGGCCAGCAGGACGCGGCGGCCGATGCCGTTGCGCGCGGACCCGTTTGGACGTTTCATGCGCCCAGCATGGTTCATCGTCCGACACGCATCAAGACTGCCGCGCGCCTTGACCGTCGCATTCCTTTGCAAGGGGCGACGGCGCGGGCATGAATTTTACGCAAGCCTGTCTGCTGGTCACGCTCGTCTCGCCGGACATTGCGCGGGGAGCAGCGTTGAGTGCTGCGATGTTCAATTTCGAGCTCGACGATACCAGCCTTCCCGGTGCGATGTTGGGTCCGAATGCGCCGGACCAGAAGCGGCTGGTGAACCTCGATACCGCGCTTCGCGATGCACTGATCCGGTCGGGGCGTTACGTGCCGGTCGATACGGCACCGGTGGCGACCGAGGCGCGGGCGACCAATCTGCAGGTTTGCGGTGCGTGCGCGCTCAGCCTCGCGCACAAGGTCCATGCGCAGGTCGCCGTCACCGGCTGGGTGCAAAAAGTGTCGGATTTGATTCTCAACATCAATCTGGAGATCCGCGACGTATCCACAGGAGCCGTCGTGCAGGGCGGCAGTGTCGATATCCGCGGCGACACCGATGAATCCTGGGCGCGTGGACTGCAGTTCCTGCTCTCTGAACTGCACCTCGAACCGCACACGGGACAGGCGCAATGACCCGCATGTTAGCGAGCGTCACCGGGCCAGATGAAGCCGAGCTAGTGCTCGAAGGCGGTGCCGACATTGTCGATCTGAAAGATCCCACGCGCGGCGCGCTGGGCGCGGTGGATGCGTCGGTAATTGCCACCGCCGTTACGACGGTGGCCGGGCGCCGCCCGGTCAGCGCGGTAACCGGCGATCTTCCAATGGAGCCTCGGGTGGTCGTGGACGCCGTTGCGACGATGGCGGCGACCCGCGTCGATTACGTCAAGGTGGGGCTGTTTCCCGGCGGCGACGCGCGGGCGTGTTTGCGAGCGCTGGCACGACTGGCAGGCCGCGTGCGCCTCGTGGCCGTGCTGTTCGCCGATCATGCACCGGATCTCTCGCTGGTCGGCGCAGCAGCGGATGCGGGGTTTGCCGGCGCCATGCTGGACACCGCCGATAAATCCGCCGGCCGCTTGCTGGATCATATGGACCTGCCGGAGCTGCGCCGCTTTGTTGACACCTGTGCAGGACACGGCCTGTTCTCCGGTCTCGCCGGCTCGTTGGAAGCACCGGATGTTCCGCGGCTGTTGCTGCTGCGTCCCGGCTTCCTGGGTTTTCGCGGCGCGCTGTGCGGCACTGGCGGGCGCACCGCGCACATCGTGCCGGACGCCGTCCGGCAGATACGGGCGCTGATCCCGCCGGAAACCGAGTCGGCCGACAGTGCGGGGTTCGATTATCGCGTGCTCGCAGCACATGGCTACGTGCCCGATCCGGATGCCGAGTTGGCCACGACGGACACCGTGTTCGTGCACGACCTCGTGCTGCCGGTGCGCATCGGCGCGTATGCGCGCGAACGGACTGCTCCCCAGCGGGTTCGGTTCGATGTCGATGTAGCGATTACCCGGCTGGATCATCCCTCCGCCGACATGCGGGACGTATTTTCTTACGACATCATCAGCGACGGCATCCAGCTGCTGGCGGATGCCGGGCACATCACGCTGGTGGAGACGCTGGCGGAGCAGATCGCCGCCATGCTTCTGGCCCATCCGCGCGTTGTGCGTGTGGCAGTGCAACTCCAGAAGCTGGATATCGGCCCGCGTGTCGCCGGAGTGAAGATCGAGCGGACGCGCGGCTCGATCGCCCTGCGGTGACTGCCGTTCTGGTGGTGCGGCTGGGCGGCAGCTATGCCTTGTCCCCGCTGCTTCGCCCCTGGTTGCGCGCGATCGAGACCGCCGCGGGACGGATTGTCCTGGTGCCGGGCGGTGGACCGTTTGCCGATGCGGTGCGAACCTCGCAACAGCCTATGAGGTTCGATGATACCGCGGCCCATCACATGGCGTTGTTGGCGATGACACAGCACGGGCTCGCTCTGGCCGGACTGAGTGACAAGCTGGCGCTCGCGGACACGCTGCACGAAATCGAGGATCTGCTGGCCGAGGCCCGCATTCCCGTCTGGAGCCCCTGGCCGACGCTGCGCGGCGCGCCCGGGATCCCGCCTTCCTGGGACGTAACATCCGACAGCCTCGCGCTTTGGCTCGCACGAGCTATCGGCGCTACGCGTGTGCTGCTGGTTAAACATGCAACCACGGAGCCGAGGACCGACGCGAACGCCTTGGTGGCCGATGGCGTGCTCGATGCCGCCTTCCCGGCCTTCCTCGAAGCATATGCCGGTGAGGTCTGGATCGCCGGGCCGGACGATATGCCTTCGGCTCTGGACCCGGATCACCCCGCTGGTCGGCGCCTGCGGGCGGCGCGCGAATGCGGGTCGGATGGCTGAACGCATCCTGTTCCTCACCGGGCATCTGGCGGAACCGCGCCTTCGCAAGCTGCTCCGCGGGCTGGGCGATACGGGGTTCGACTGGGAGATTATCGATATCGGCGTGAAAGTCGCCGCGCTGATGACCGAGCCCATCATCCTGCGACGCCTGCCGCGTCCGGTGGCCGCAACACGGGTCGTGCTGCCAGGTCGTGCCGGCGTTGATCCAACGCGTCTGTCCGAAGCGTTCGGGGTCGGTTTCGAGCGTGGCCCGGATGAGATCGCCGATCTTCCGGCCTATCTGGGCCGTGGAGCTCGCACGCCCGACCTTTCGCGTTACGACATCCGCATCTTCGCCGAAATTGTCGAGGCGGCGGAGCTGTCAACACCCGAATTGCTGATCCGCGCGCACGCCCTGCGTGCCGACGGTGCTGACGTGATTGATCTCGGCTGCAGACCAGGGACCGAGTTCACGCACCTTCCCGAGGTTATCCGCATCCTCAAACATGACGGCATAACCGTGAGCGTCGATTCCGGCGATCCGCAGGAGCTGAGGCGCGGCGCGGAAGCGGGCGCTGATTTTCTGTTGAGCCTGACCGAGTCGAACTATCGATATCGCCGCCGGCACCGCCGCGACCGCCGTGCTGATCCCATCCCCCCATGGCGGTATGGACTCGCTGCTGCGTGCCGCAGCTCTTGCGAAAGCGCGTGACCTGCCGTACCTGCTCGATCCGATCCTCGATCCGATCCATTTCGGCTTCACCGCCTCGCTGCTGCGCTATGCGGAGCTGCGCCGGCAAATGCCGGAGGCCGAAATTCTTATGGGCACCGGCAATCTTACCGAACTTACCGACGCCGACAGCGCCGGAGTGACTGCCGTGTTGCTCGGGGTGTGCTCCGAACTGGCGATCCGCAACGTGCTGGTGGTGCAAGTCAGTCCCCACACGCGCCGCACCATCGCCGAGCACGACGCGGCACGCCGGCTGATGTTCGCCGCCCGCGACAACCAGGACCTGCCGCGCGGCTATGGTGGCGGACTGCTGCAAATCCATGACCGCCGGCCTTATACCGTGACGCCGGACGACTTGGCCGCGGAAGCCGCGGCGATCACGGATACGAATTATCGCATTGCGGTCGCGGCCGACGGCATGCACATCTTCAACAACCGGATGCATCAGACGGGCCGCGATGCGCTCGGGTTCTTCCCGGCGCTCGACGTCCAGCACGACGGTCCGCATGCTTTCTATCTCGGCACCGAGCTGATGAAAGCGGAGACCGCCTACGCCCTGGGCAAGCGCTATGCGCAGGACGCGCCGCTCGATTGGGGCTGTGCAGTCCCGCGCACCGAGCGCGACGCCACGCGGCTATCCGAAGCGGGTCACACGCTGCGCGCAGCCCAGGCGCGCAAACCGGAGCGCGGCGATGCTCCGTGAGACCGTGCTGACCACGGTTTCCGCCGATGGCGCCGTGCATATCGCGCCGATCGGTTTGATCGAGGAGCCGGGCGGCTGGATCGTTGCACCATTCCATCCCTCACGCACGCTCGACAATCTGCGTGTGGTGGGGCAGGTGGTTGCGAACTATACCGACGATGTCCGCATCTTCGCCGGCTGCCTGACTGGCCGGCGCGATTGGCCGTGCCTGCCTGCACGCCGTGTCGCCGCCCCTCGCCTCGCCGCCGCGTTGGCCCACGCCGAGATGGAGGTGATAGCGATGGAGGACGATCCGCAGCGCCCGCGCTTTCATTGCCGCGTTGTGCATCGGGAAATGCACGCGCCGTTCCAGGGCTTCAACCGTGCGCAGGCGGCGGTGGTGGAGGCAGCGATATTGGTGAGCCGTCTATCCATGCTGCCGCAGGAGAAAGTGCGGCGCGAAATGGCATATTTGGAAATCGCTGTTTCGAAAACCGCCGGCCCCGCCGAGCGCGAAGCCTGGGAGTGGCTCGTGCAGGCTATCGCCTATTATTATTCTGCCGCCCCCAACAACGCCACCGCCACGGCCGGCGCACAGGACGCCAGCCAAGCCGGCGAGGCCCCCACCAACTCACCGAGATCCACGTAGCGCCGGTCCAATCGTTGCGCTAGCTGTGCGATCACCCGCCCTCCCACGCCGGCACCGATCACCGGCGCCTCGTCCGGCAGCACGCCGCGCGACAGTACAAGACAGGCGCCATCGACGATCTGCCGCAACTGCACCTCGGCGAGCCACGCCGCCAGGGCACGCCATTCCGCCGCGGTCGCCGCCACGGCATCGCGTCCCACCATGCGCGCGAGACGGGCAATGGAGGCTGGTACCGTCTTCTCGCGGCCGTCTGCGGTGGGCAGTTGATCGGCATCGTCCGGCAGCTCGCTAAGAACGCGATACACGTCTGCCGTATTCGCGAAATACTCGCCGGCGAGCGTCGTCCAGATGCCGCGCATCGGCACGCGCGGCCCCAGCGTCATGACGAAGCTGCGCGTGAGCCCAGTATAAACCAGTTCGCTACACGCCAGCCGCTCGGCATCCGTGTAACCCGCGGCGCAAACAATACCTCCGCGCACGGGCACGATATCCGTCGTGGTCGATCCCATGTCGCAGAACAGCGCGTCCTGCACATGGCGCGCCACCAGCGCGGCGCTGGCGTGCCAGTTCGCCGAAGCAATGTCCTCGATGTGGTTCGCAACGACTTCCAACGGCACAAAACCCGTACGTCCGCCGTAAACCTCGAACCCCGCCGGCGCGACATGGCGCGCCACCATCGCCGCCAACACAGCAACACCCTCCGCCCGATCGGCGAACACGTCCGCCAGCTCGCCCGTCATCGTCGCCACATGCCGATCCGCCGGACCAAGCCGGGCCGTCACTGCCGTCAGCGCCTCGTCCAAGCGATCGAGGCCGAGCCACAACGGACACGCCACCTGCATCACATCGACAATTCGCCCGTCCTCGGCGCGCGCCGCCTTGAGGTGCGCTCCGCCGATATCCCATCCGATGATGCTATGACGAGCCATGGACATCATTCCCGTCATCGACCTCAAGGCCGGCCAAGTCGTTCATGCGCACGGCGGCCGACGCGACGAATACCGTCCGATCCAGACACCGCTCAGCCCAACGAGCGATCCCGCCGACGTCGTCGCCGGCCTGCGAACGGTCTTCGCTTTCAACCGCCTCTACATCGCCGACCTCGATGCGATTGAGCATACCGGCGATCACGCAGCAACATTGGCGGCGTTGCAAGCAACCTGGCCGGCGCTGGAGTTGTGGGTCGATAATGGCATGGCTCATGCCGCCGCCGCCGGTTTCCTCGCGCGCCATGCCGGCTCGCTGGTGATCGGTAGCGAATCCCAGACCTCGCCGGCGCTGCTGCAATCGCTCCGCGGCCACTCAAGTGTAGTGCTTTCATTGGATTTTCGCGGCGACGCGTTCCAGGGTCCGCCGGAAATTCTCGCCGATACGGACCTTTGGCCGCAGCGCATCATCGTCATGACCCTGGCGCGCGTAGGCTCGACAGCGGGTCCTGACCTGGCCCGCATCGGCGACATCTCTCGCCGCGCCGGCGGCCGTGCAATCTATGCGGCCGGAGGTGTTCGGAACGCGGACGATCTGGCGAAAGCCGCCGCGTCAGGAGCAGCCGGCGCGCTGGTCGCAACATCCTTGCATAACGGCGCGTTGACCGCCGCGGATCTGGAAGCGGCCCTCTCTCCCCCGCTCATCGCGAGGGAGAGAAACGGGTAGGCGTGTGTTACGCCGCGAAGGGGTGCTTCACCTGATCGCGCTGGCGGACCACCTCGGCGGCATTGGGCTCGCCGCGTACGGCGCGCGCGATCGACTCCTTGGTGGCGCGATAGTTGTACTCCTGGATCTTCTTGTCGTCGCTGGCATCCCAGTGGATGAACACGCCGACGCAGATGAACAGGTCGTCGGCCTCGCTCTGCGGGATTATGCCTTCGGCGACGCTGTCGGCGACCGCCTTCGCGACGGCGTGCTGCGCCGGGCCGAACATCTGCACGGCCTGCTTGGCGCCCTTGATCGTGACCTTGTTGAACATCACGGTGTTCGGCTTCGCCGGCATATTCGGCGCCACCACCGCCAGCAGCGACGTGAACCCGTCCTTGTTGTTCGTAAGCGCGTGGCAGAACGCCGATTTAACCGCACTCCCGCGCGGGCCCATGATCAGGTCGATATGCGCGACCTCGTTGCCCTCTCCCACCAGAGACTCGCCCACGCAGACCTTGTTGATGCTCGCCATACCCCGTCTCCTCTCGTTGATTGCCACCGGCGCCGGCCCCGGACGCGCACGCCCGAGGATGCACCGCGTTATCCCGCGACGGTGCCCGGCAGATCAATGGGATTTATTCGGTTTTTCGTCGCGAAGTCGTCGCAACCGCCAAGCCAGGACCGTCGCGACAGTCAGATCGGCGCTGGTTCCCGGATTGACCCCGCGCGCCTTCAGGGCGCGGTCCCATTCGAGCAGGGCGGGCAGCTCCGCGCTTGGTTCGGCGCTCGCGGCAAGACAGTCCCGCATCGTCCTCGCCTCCTGCCGCGTGCGCTCGGCTTCGGCGGCGCCGTGCTTGCGCCGGATATGGCTGTCTGGCATGGAGGCAAGGAACCACAGATACGCCCCCAGCGGCGCCCACTCGCGATCCGCCCAGCGGTCGCGCGCAACGGCGTAGGCAGTCATCCCGCCGCCGAACACATCGAAAAAATCGGTCGCCCATTGACGCGCGATGCTGTCGCGCTGCACGGCCGCGGCCATGACGACGCGCGGCGTCACCCTGGCGGCTCCGCGCACGTCATGCTCCGGCGCTTCGCCGAGACCACCCGGCGCAGCACATTTTATGGCGCGGAAAATCACCGCGGTGTCCGTGACATCCGCTTCCTCCAGCACATCGTGGAGATCGGATTGCAACGCGGCGCCGGTTCTCGCGGCGGCCATAACCAGCGGCGCCGCCAGCAGGATGATGCCGAGATTGGTGTTCTGACCAACTGCTGCCCGCGTGGCCCGCACCGCGTCCAGCACGCGCTGGCCCAGCGGCGCCCCCGCCCGGCACAGAAGCGGCGCCGCGGCTTCGGCGCTGCGGAGGAAATCATCAACCGTCATTCCGTGACCCGCGGCATGGACATGGACGTTGCCCGGCTTCGGCGCCGCCAGCTCGTCGGCGCAAGCATCGCGGAACGCGGCCTCGATCGCCGCCTGCGGGATCATCCAAGCCGGCGCAGCAAAGCCGCCGCGATGTGGTCGGCTATCGAGAACGAGGTCACTTTCTGTACCCCGCGCCAGGCGGGCATGCTGTTCACCTCCAGCACGCAGCTTTGGCCGGCGCCATCGCACAGCAGATCGACCCCGGCAAACTCGGCGCCTACGCTTGCCGCCGCACGCAAGGCAAGCTCCGCGGTCTGCGGAGTTGGAGTGAGGGCATCCGCAGCGGCGCCGCGTCCGATATTGGTGATCCAATGGTCCGAGCGCCGCGTCATCGCCGCGATCACTTCCGCACCGCACACGAACAGCCGCTGATCGCGAAACACCGCGCCGGTCGGTGGGATATACCGCTGCAGGTAGTAAACACCGGCGACCGTTTCTACCGCCGGCAGATCCTCCACACGCTCAACCAATCGCAGCCCGCGCCCTTGTGAGCCGAACAGCGGTTTCAGCACCAGCCTGCCATGCCGTGTCTCCCGCTCGACGATCGTCCGCGCGGCGTCGAGCCCTTCGACCGTCCAGGTCGGCGGCGTCGGGACATCCGCTTTGGCGAGCAAGAAGCTGGTGGTGGACTTGTCCACACAGCGCTCTATAGCGCGTGCATCGTTCCACACCGGCACGCCAAGCTCCCGCATCGCGTGCAGGATACCAAGCCGCCGTGTCACTTCCTCGAAGCTGCCGCCGGAGATCGCGCGCACCAGCACCGCATCGGGCAGGGCATCGGCAAATCCGGGGATGCGCAAACCGTGCGGGCTGGCCGTGTTCGAACACGCACGCGCCGAGCCGTACTCCCCGCGCCTCTGCACCGCGGGCCGCAAAAGCCCGCAGCAGGGCCCGCGCGTGCCAGTCGGTCCCGTCAATCGCCAACAAGATGCGCGGGGCGCGCACCGTCAGCCGAAGGAGGCTTGCAGCAATGCGTGATCGATGCGGCCCGCGCGAAAGGTCTCGCCCGTCTCCAACGCGGTGACCAGCACCTCGGCCGGGCTGAACAGCATCGGATCGATGGCGTAGAAATCACCCTTGAAGGCGCGGAAGACATCGGCAAAAGGCCGGCCATAATCGCGCGAGCCGCAGGCCGGCAGCGCCTCCGCCAATCCGCGCGCTTCAACAGCCGCGCCAGTGACGTATAGGTGCACGCGTCCGGCGAAGATGATCGCATCGTTCGTACGGCCCATCGCGGTGACGAAATCCGGATGCGGCGGCGGCAACGGCGCGACGCCCATGCCGTCGATGATGCGGGCGAGTGGGAAGTGCAGCTCGTGCGCCTTGTGCAGCGCCACTTCCAGCACGCGCGCCACCACCTGAACGCTGCCGGTCAGGCTCTGCGTCGGCGCATAAATCACGGCCAGCCGCCGCGGCGCCACGCCGCACTCCTGCGCAATACAGGCGAGCAAAGCCGGCGGCGGCGGGTGCCCGCTTTCCAGCACCAACACTGCATCCTCGGCCGCATCGGCGTAATCCAGTTCGGCGAATAGTTTCTCCTTCCGCGCCAGCGCGCGCGCTGGCCCGGAACCGAGCGCGAAGAACGCATCCGGCTTCTCGCCGTGCGACAGGCTCCATCCGGCATACTGGCTGGCAAGGCAGCCCAGCACCGGCTGGCTGCTGGCTACCGACACCGACCAGGGCCACCGCGGCGTAGTCGCATCGGCAAACACCCGCACCGCGCCGAGCCCGCCCATGCAGATTTCGGCGATCCGCACGCCCGCCGCGATGCCGCCCGGCTGCGCGGCACCGGCATCGATGATTGTTTCGCCGTGCTCACCGTGCCTCACGGCAATCCGCAGGCTCTCGGCGTCGGTACGGAGCGACGAGACCAACGGCAACGCGAGCCGGTTCACGCTGATCATGCCGCCCCCGCACTGGCAAGAATTGCGGCGCCCCGCTGCAACACAATCTCCCGCGCCTCCGCTGCCGTCTCCGCTTCCCCCAGCACGGTGCAAAGCGGCGCACCGGCCGCGACGACATCGCCAGGCGGTTGCCGGTCGGCGGTCCATTCCGGCCAGACAAAACCATCAGGCAGGCGCAGCGCGCCCCTTGCATAGACCACGGCGGCGGCGGCGGGCGGAAATGTTGGCGTCTCCTCCGGCAGTTGGCCGCGGCAGGATTCGACGTGCCAGCCGAACAGAAGCGGATCGCGGTAGATATCCAGCGTCGCGCCGGGGCGCGGATTGATTTCCAGGAGGTCGAACCCCGCAGTGCGCAACATGAAATCCGCGCTGCACAGCCCAACCAGGCCACTGGCTGCGACCAGCCGCGACACCACATCGGCGACAGCACGCCGCTGCTCGTCCAACAACACCGCCGGCTGCACCGCACCGCCATAACGAAACGGATGCCCCGCTGTCGGATCCGTCCATTGCTCACTGAACCCCAGCAGCCGCGCCCGATTTCCATCCGCCAGGAAGAGCGCAGACACCGGGCGTCCCTCGACTTCGCGCTGGTAATAGTGTCGGGCGGAACCACGCCGCCGCGACGGGGTTCGCACATGCATGCCCCCCGCGCCGCCTGTCCGCTTCTCCAGCCAACCGCCGCGCGCGGGTCGCTCCCGCTGAGTTCGCGGATGCGGCACACCGGTTTGCCGGCACAGCGCCGCGAATGAAATAGGATCCGTCAACCGGGCGACCGTTTCAGCGGTATTGCCGATCAACCGATACCGACGCGCGATATTGTGCAACAGCGAAGGGCGATCCTCGAACCCCGCGCCATAAACCACGCCCTCAGGGGCAATGCCTTCGGCCAGCCGATCGAGCGCCTCAAGCAAGGGACCACGCCGGAGACCGCGAGCAAAACTGCCGGGCAGCCGGATCAGCCTCGTTGCGATGGCCCTTGTGTCGAGATCGCCGAACAGGTCAGCAACCAGCGGGACGAAGCCGGCACGGCGCGCAGCGTCCGCGAGCGCCCGCGCCGAGATCGCGGTTACCAGCACGGCGGCCCGGTCAGGACGACAGGTCACGGGCCAGTGAAAACGCATCACGAAAATCGAACGTCACCGGTTTGTCAGCTTCGATCATGCGGCGGAAGAGACCGAACTCCGTGCGGTATTTGATGCCGCCTATCGCCAGCGCGCCGATACCCATCGCAGCCGAGCCGGCCAGCGGCGACCCATCGGACTTGGCGTCGAGCCCCTCCACTCCCGTCGGCGGCACGGCGTTGACATCGGCGACCACCAGCAGCCCGGGCGCCTGATGCAGCAATGCCGAACTCAGGATCTGCACGCCGGCACGCCCCGTGCAAAAGGCGGCGTCCGCATCGCGCAGCAATGCCGCCTTGCGTTCTTCGGTGCTCGCATCGGCGCCGGTAACGGTTGTGCCGAAGCGACGCCCAATCTCCGCCGCGGCGCGCTGGACCCGCTCCGCGCCGTCATAGCCGGCCAACACGACATTCGCCCCGTGCATGGCCGCGATCACGCCGGCGGCGAAGCCCACCACGCCGGTCGCGCCATAGATGACCACGCGCAACCTATCGAGCGCGCGCTGGTGCTGCTTTTTCAGCACTGTCTCGACCCGCGCAACCAGTGCCGCCGCAGTCGTGAAGGAGCCCGCCGGATCGGCAAACAGCGAAATGATAAAGGGTGGCACCATCGCTTGTTTCGCCGCATCCAGCATGTCGAGGGCGGTGATCGCGTTTTTCCCGCCGATAAACACGCCAGTCCGCACCGCGTCTTTCGGCGGGCGCGAGAAGATCGCGTCCTGCACCAGAGCACGTACGGTCTCGACCGCGATCCCGCTGTACGGCAGCACAGCGTCAAAGCCGGCATCCAGCGCCATGTTCACGTCGAAAGGGCTCACCTGCGGCAGCGGGCTCAGCATATGCAGGATGTGCTTTGCGGCCATGATCTGCTCATTCCATATCTGTGACGAGGGCGCCGCGATTGAGCGGCCGGCGAATATCGATGTCCAACCCATCGCTATGACCGGAGCGCCGCAGCGTCTCGGCTATCCGATGAGCGGTTTCCTCGCCCCGAACAAAGCCGAAGCCGGTCGGCCCCCAGGAACTTTGTCCCAATCCGGTCGCTCCCGCTGAGCCCAGCATCCCCAATGCCGCGGCAACGCGTGGGCTGGCGATCGTGCCGCCCTGAACGGGAGCAAAATAACCGCCCACGAGCTGCTGGATACGCGTGATCGCTGCCCCGAACCGCGGCAAATCGTCTTCCGCCAGCGCCGGCAGGACCTGCATCAACACGAGATGACAGAGAGTGGCGGCGCGCTCGGCATGGAACGCCGGCAGCGCCGCCAGTCCCGCGCTCTCATCGTCGCCGGACAGGCCGCGATATCGCGGATCGCGGACGAGCATCACGCGCCATTCGCTGGACACCGCCATGCGGACCAGGACGGGCGGCAGTCCGGCGGACTCTCCGCGGCCGCCATCCACCACGAACCCGCCGTCCCGGAACAGTGCAATGCCGATGCCGGATCGTCCGCCGCGACCAAGCACAAGCGCGTCGTCCGCCGGATCCCCAGGCATATCGTGCAGCCGCCGCATCGCGGCAGCCACCGCCAAAGCGAGTTGCGTACCTGAGCCGAGCCCCGCATGAGCATCGATCGCCGAGATCACCGTCAGCTCATGCTGCGCCGCGACACCGAGATGTCGGGCGATCATCTCAAGATATCGTGCTCCACGCTCGCAATCCGGCCCGGCGGCGCGCGTCTTCGCGGCGCGGCGCAACGTAATCCGGGTTTCCGGTCCGTCGAGCGCCAAGCCGATGCTGCCGAAACGCCGGCCAAGCACGCCGCTCGGGTCGAGAAAACCCATATGGAGTCGAGCGCTGGAGGCAACGATAACCCCGTCCGGCGTTGCCTTGGCCATGTCACATGTTACACACTGGCCAACGCCGAAGCAATAAAGTCTCTGCTTAGCACGGGAGGAGTTGCGCATGACGGAACGCACCCCTGAACATGCCTATTCCGAGCCTGAGATTGAAGCGCATCTCAAGCAGCACTTGCCGCATTGGCGGCTTGAGCGTGGCTGGATCCGCCGTACCTATCGGACCCACAGTTGGAAGGCCACGCTGATGGTGATCAATACCATCGGCCATCTTGCCGAGGCCGCCTGGCATCACCCGGATATCACCGCGTCATATGCCTGGGTGGAGGTGCGCTTGCAGACCCACACCGCCAAGGGAATCACCGACAAGGATCTGCAACTCGCCCGCAAGATCGAAGAGGTGATCCAGTGGCAGCCCGGTAAGGACGGCGGGGCGCTGGAGGGAACGCCGCAATCCGATCAGCGCTTCGCCTACATCAAGTACGACTGACAGCCTGCGTGCCGCGCACCAGCCCGCGCGCGACTGCCGCGCCGGCCGTTCGCGGCCGCGATGTTTCGCTCGACGAAGCGATCACGGCGGCCGCGGACCTGTTGGGGAACAGTCGGTGCGCGGTCATCGCCGGACTCGCGACCGATATCGCCGGTACCAAGGCAGCGATCGAGCTGGCACGCCGCTTGGACGGTGTCATCGACCACCTGCACGCTGGCAGTGCCCTCCGCGAACTGGACGTGGTACGCCAAGCCGGTTGGATAGTCACCACGCCGTTGCAGGCGCGAGCGCGGGCCGACATCGTGCTGTTCGTCGGCCCTGGTGCCGACGCGGACGATTACAATCGATACGATACTCCGCCGGCGTTGTTTGCCGAGCGCGCGCGGCACGTGCTGCGGTTGTGCGCAGGCGACGAATCCCCCCATCGCACGGCAAATCGTACGGTAATCGGCGACGATCCCGCCCAACTGCCGCTGCTGCTTGGCGTCCTGCGTGCCATCGTCGGCGGCCGGCCGGTGCGTGCGGATGCGCCTTGGCTTGAAGCATTGCGTGACTGCGCCAGCCGACTGACCTCGGCGGCCTTCGGTGTCGCGGTCTGGTCCGCCGCCGCGCTCGACGCGTTATCGATCGAGATGCTGTGCGGGCTGATCGACGACCTCAACGCGAAAACCCGCTTTGCCGGCCTGCCGCTGGCGCTGCCGGGCAACGCCGCGGGGGTGGCGCAGGCCAGCGCCTGGGCGTGCGGCTTTCCTCTCCGCATCGGCTTCATGCGTAAGCACATCGAACACGATCCGTGGCAGTTCGATACGACGCGCATGATCGACAGCGGAGAGGCGGATGCCGCTATGTGGATCTCTGCATTTGCGCCGGAAGCACCGCCCTGGCGGCGTGCCGTGCCATGCGTGGCCCTTGCTGTGCCCGGCGCGCGCTTCCGCTCGCCGCCTGAAGTTTCGATCGTGGTAGGAAACCCGGGCCGCGATCATCCCGCAGTGCTGTTCGACAGCCATCTCGCCACGCTGGTGTGCAAGACTGCTGCGGAGCCGAGCAGCGCGCCATCCGTTGCCGACACCGTGCAGCGGATCACCGCGGCCCTGCGGCCATGCTGACATGCCTTACCGGCGGACGGGTGATCGATCCGGCAAACCGCCGAGATGCCCCAGGCGATCTCTGGTTCGAGGACGGCCGGATCATTGCCCCGCCCGCCGGCAGGCGTGCCGATACGGTGTACAACGTCACCGGCGCCGTGGTGCTTGCCGGGGCAATCGACATCCACTCACATATCGCCGGCACCAACGTGAACACCGCGCGGCTGCTGCTTCCCGAGCTCCGGGACGCCGACAGCACCGCCGTGCCCATAACCGAACAGATCGGCCGACTCTACATCGCCATGGGCTTCACCACCGTCGTGGAGCCGGCGATTTCGCCGCACCTTGCCCTCCAGGCACATCTGGAACTGGCGGCGATCCCCTTCATCAATACCGCCATTCTGACAGTGCTCGGCAACGAAGACTTCCTGCTGGAGCAGTTGCGCCGATCGCAAGGCCCGACCGCCGTCGCTGATTACGCGGGCCGTATGCTTGCCGGCAGTCGCGGCCTCGGCGTGAAGGTGATCAATCCTGGCGGCGCCGCCGCCTTCAAGCAGAACCAGCGCAGCTTCGGACTCGATGACGAGGTTCCGCGCTACGGCCTGTCCTCGCGCGCTATCGCTCGTGCCCTGCAGCAGGCGGTGGTTGCACTCGGGGTGCCGCATCCGATGCACCTGCATTGCAACAATCTCGGCATGCCGGGCAATGTCGAGACCGGGCTAGCCACCATCGACGCGCTCGGCGATTTGCCGCTGCATCTCGCGCACCTGCAATTTTATGCTTATGGGACCGAGGGACCGCGCGGCTTTTCCTCCGCCGCGCCGCGCCTCGCTGAGGCGGTCAACGGTCGTAAACTCGTCACCGCCGATGTGGGCCAGGTGATGTTCGGACAGACGGTGACCATTTCGTCCGACGTGCTGCGCCAGTTCAATGCCCGCGGTCAGGCACATCCGCGCAAATCCGTTATCATGGACGGCGACGGCAATGGCGGCGGCATCGTGCCATACCGTTATCGCCGTACAAACTTCTTCAACGCCGTGCAATGGGCCGCCGGGCTGGAACTGTTCCTGCTGATCGACGATCCGTGGCGGGTCTTCTTCACCACCGATCACCCCAACGGCGCGCCGTTCACTTCCTATCCGGATCTGCTGGCGCTGTTGATGAGCCGCGATCTGCGCACGCAATGGATCGCAACGCTCCCGCCCGATGCGATGAGCGTTACCACCCTGGCTTCCATCGCCCGGGAATACACCTGGCCGGAGATCGCAACCATGACCCGCGCCGCGCCGGCACGGCTGCTCGGTCTCGCCGATCGTGGCCATCTCGGCCCCGGCGCCCGCGCCGACATCGCCGTGTATCGCCCAGGCGCCGATCTCGCGACGATATTTCGGCACGCCGAGCTGGTCTTCAAGAACGGCCAGCTTGTGGTCCAGCACGGCGAGCCGCTCGACATCGTGTTCGGACAGGTCCTGACCGTGCAGCCCGGCTTCGACGCGGCAATCGAAACAAACCTGTCGCACTGGTACAACCGCATCTTCGGCGTGCCGCACACCGCGTTCGACGTGGTGCCGGAGGCGGTCGGCGATCCGGACCGGTTCAGCGCGGTGCCATGCCGGACGTGATCCGCAACGGCGTGCGCATCGACGACACCTTCGCCGAGGCATTCGATATGCGCGGGACCGCGCTGGTGATCACCGCCGGCGCCGCGCGCTGGGCGCGTCAGGCGGCAGTCACAATGACCGGCTTCGCCACGTCGGTCATCGCCTGCGGCTGCGAAGCGGCCATCGACGCCGATGTCGCGCCTGCCGAAACTCCGGACGGGCGTCCCGGCGTGCGCGTGCTGCTGTTCTCCACCTCCACCGCTGAGTTGCAGAAGCAAGTGCAGGCGCGTGTCGGGCAATGTGTGCTCACCTGCCACGATACCGCCTGCTATGCCGGTCTTATCGCCGGCGAGACCCTGCGCCTGGGCGACGGACTGCGTTATTTCGGCGACGGCTGGCAGATATCGAAACGCTTTGGCGGCCGGCATTACTGGCGCATTCCGGTGATGGATGGGGAGTTCGTCTGCGAAGGCACCACCGGCATGACCCGAGAGGCGGTCGGCGGCGGCAACCTCATCCTACTCGGGCGATCCGCCGCCGCGACGCTTCGCGCAGCCGAGGCAGTAGCTGCCGCGATCGCTAGTACCCTTGGTGCAATCGCGCCATTTCCCGGCGGCATCGCCCGCTCGGGCTCCAAGGTCGGATCGAAATACAGAGGGATGGTTGCCTCGACGAACCATCTATTCTGCCCGACCCTGCGCGGCGCCACGGACTCGGAACTCGATGCCGATATCACCGCAGTGCTGGAAGTCGTTATCGATGGCCTGACCCCCAATGCTGTCGCCGCCGCAACCAGGGCGGGCCTCGCCGCCGCCATCGCACTCGGCCCGGACCGTGGTGCCGCGCGCATCACCGCAGGCAATTACGGCGGCAAGCTTGGCCGCCATCACTTCCACCTGCTCGAGCTGCTGTCATGACAGCAGCACGCTTCCTCCTGCGCGGCCCGCCGGATACGCGGCTCGATCTCTCTCCGCTGATCCCGGAGCGGCTCGTCGGCCTCGACCAAGCCGCGATCGAGCGCATCGAGCTCGGCACCAAGCGGGCCAGCCGGCGCGTGGGCGATGTGTTCCGGGTGCAGATACCCGACGGGCTCGCGGCTAGCGGGACGGTCGTCATTGAAGGCGGCTCGCATCGCTTCGATCGCGTCGGGTCCGGCATGGCCGAGGGGACGTTGGTGCTGGAGGGCGACGCCGGACAGTATGCCGGCCGGATGATGTCGGGCGGCCGGCTCGAGATTCGCGGCAACGCCGGCGACTGGGCGGGTTCCCGCCTCTCAGGGGGCTGGCTGGAGATCGGCGGCAATGCCGGAACCTGCCTGGGCGGCCCGCTTGCCGGGGAGCTGACGGGCATGGCCGGGGGCACTCTGTTGGTGCGCAGCAGCGCCGCGGCCCGCGCGGGCGATCGTCTTCGGCGCGGACTGATGGTGATCGAGGGAGCGACCGGTCCGCACCCCGGCAGCCGCATGATCGCCGGTACGCTGATCGTGTGCGGCCGGTCCGGGGCACTGCCCGGCTACCTTATGCGCCGCGGCACGCTGGTTCTGGGCAGCCCGGGCGCGTTGCTGCCGACGTTCGTTCCGACAGGCGCCGCCGCCCTGCCCTTCCTTCGCCTGCTTGCTGCGGCGGTGAGCGCAGCGAGTCCCAAAGCCGCCCGGCTGGTCGGCAGAGCCGTCACCCGCTTCATGGGCGACACCGCAACGCTCGGCAAAGGCGAAATAATGATCCCGGGCTGAGCGCCACTTTGTATAGAAAGGACGATTGGAGAGGACATCATGATGAATCTCGTTGACCTGATCGTTCTCGTCTGTGCCGTGGCGTCGCCAAACGCCTGTCAGGAACAGCACATCCTGTTCGAATCGCATGGCTCGCTGCGCGCCTGCGTGATGGAGGCGCAGCCGTATCTCGCCCAATGGATCGGCGAGCATCCGGGCCTGCGCATCGCCAAGTATCGCTGCGACTGGCCGGATCAAGAAGGGAAGCAGACCTGATACCAGCGGCCCTTTCTGTTGCCCCCTCCGCCCGAGCCGGGCCGCTGGCATCGGAGTTTTGGTTTCGCGCGCGGCCGCCCCGCCAACCCCGCGCGCCATACCCGCGGCCCGGTGCGGTGGAAGAGTCCCGCACCGGGCCGCGGGTATGACACCGACCTGGGCCGGGCTCAGCCTCGACCGTCCGCGCGTAATGGCCATCCTGAACGTCACGCCCGACAGTTTCAGCGATGGAGGCGAGACGCTCGATCCTGATCGAGCCATTGCCGCCGGGCTGCGGCTGGCCGCCGAAGGTGCCGATATCATCGATGTGGGCGGCGAGTTGGTCCGGCCAGGAGCTTCGGCGATCCCCTCCACGCTTGAGCAAGCGCGTATCCTGCCGGTGATTCGGGTGCTGGCCGCGCATGGCCTGCGCCTGTCGGTCGACACGCGCAACGCCGACACAATGGAAGCCGCGCTCGATGCCGGCGCTGCGATTATCAATGATGTGTCGGCGTTAACGCATGACGCACGTTCAGCGGCGGTCGTGGCGGAGCGCGGTTGTCCCGTCGTGCTGATGCACATGCGCGGCGACCCCGCCAGCATGGAAGGCCTCGCCGTCTATGACGATGTCGTTCTGGACGTGCGTCGCGAACTTTCGGCGCGTCTGGCAGAAGCCGAACGCGCCGGGATTCCGCGCAAGCGCATCGTGCTCGACCCCGGCATCAGTTTCGCCAAGCGTTGGGAGCAAAACACTGCACTGCTGTGCGGCATTCCCAGTTTGTGCGAACTCGGCTGTCCGATCCTTGTCGGTGTCTCGCGCAAGCTCTTCGTGCGCAATCTACCAGCCGCAACACAGCCGCGCGACAGGCTTCCGGCATCGCTTGCCGCCGGCCTGTTCGCCGTCGCACGGGGCGCGTCGTTCCTCCGCGTGCATGACGTTGCAGCAACGGTCCAGGCGCTACGCGTCTGGACCGCCCTGATGCGGTGAACACCTCTCCCGCTTTTGCGGGAGAGGTCGCCCACGGCATGCCCTCAGGCCAGCATACCGCCCGACAGAGACACTACCTTGCGCTGCAATCCCGCCATCAGTGCCGGGACGCCACCGCTCGCCAACAGGGTGGAGAAATCCGACCGTTGCACCGCGACCCGGCTGATCGATCCGTCGCTGAGCACGTCCACCACCTGCCAGCCCAAGGCAGTTTGTTTCATGACATAGTTCAGCGCCGTCGGCGAGCCGTTCCGGGGCACGAAGTCCGTCGCCACGATCACGCGGCCATCAGGCAGCCGCCGTTGTGTGGGTGAGATCCGGAAACTCTGGCCGTTGTAACTGTCGAAATTTGCCGCGTAGGTCGAAACAGTGTAACGGCGGAAGGCCGCGAGCAGATCGGCTTTTTGCTGCGGAGACAGGCTTATCCAGGCGAACCCGACGGACTCCGCCAGAACCGCCTGTAAGTTGAACGCCTTCGCGATGACTGGCTCCAGCGCCTCGTAGCGCTGGACGAATGGAGATGCACCGTCCTTCATCGCTGCCAGCAACGCGTCGTCCAGTCGTTCGATCGGCAACACCGCAGCCCCGAAGGCTTCCTGTGCGCCGGTGGATTGCCAAGCCGCGGGGACAATCAACGCCCCAAATGCGAGCCGCAACATATCCCTACGGGGAATCATCATCGCCATGATGGGCCTCCTGTTGCGCGACCGAGAGGGGGCGGTCCACCGCCGCTCCCCCCTTCGGGTCACTCACATCTCAGGACGCTTAACCGAGCTGAGTCCCGACACCGCCGTTGCCGCCACCCTCCTCTGCGTACTGGACATGGGCACTGCCGTTCCCGCCGCCCTCCTCTGCATACTTGATCGCGGCACCACCGTTCCCGCCGCCGCCTCTGGCATACTGGGTGCGGGCGCCGCCATTCCCGCCGCCTTCCTCGGCGAACTGAGCGCGAGCGCCACCATTCCCGCCACCTTCCTCGGCATACTGGACGCGTGCACCGCCATTCCCGCCACCGGCGTCGGCCTGTAGAACATTCTCGTAGCCGGCGGTCGCGCGATGACCACCCTCACCCGCCATCGCGGGCGCCGCTGACAGGGCCAAGCTCGCTGCCGCCGCCATCAGAATCGTCTTCATCGTCTGTCTCCGTTTTTCGGTTCATTCGCCGGAGGCCCCTGGCGTCTTCGGCGCGGGGGTCTTCAGACGGAGCGGCAGATGGACTTGCCCAGGCGTTCCTATAATGCGTTCCCAAGTGACTTCATCTATGCGCAAAACGTGCAGATCGCTGGGTTGACGTGTCATGGACCTGGTACGCGGCCTCAGAACTTTCGTCCGGATTGCTGAGATCGGCTCGTTCTCGGCTGTCGCACGGGAACTAGGCGAAAGCCACTCGGCGGTGACCCGGCTGGTCGGCCAGTTGGAAGAGCATCTGGGAGTGAGGCTCTTCCAACGTACGACGCGCCGGCTCAGCCTGACCGAGGACGGCCGCGAGGCGCTCGGCTACGCCCGTCAGATGCTGGAACTTGCCGAGAGCATGGAAAGCGGCTTCGGCAGCCAGCGCAGTTCGCCCCGCGGTGTCGTGCGGCTGGGCACCACCATCGCTTTCGGGATGTATCTGGTACCGCGCATTCCTGCGTTGCTGCAGCGCTACCCCGACCTCTCGCTCGAACTGGTGATGCGCGACCAGATCGGCGATCTGATCGAAGAACGCCTCGACCTCGCCACCCATGTCGGCCCGATAGCCGATACCTCCTTGGTGGTCCGGGCCCTTGCCAGCTCGCGCCGCATCGCCGTGGCCGCGCCGGTCTATCTGGAGCGGCACGGCGCTCCGCGCACCCCGGCGGAGCTTGGCGAGCATGACTGCATCCTGCACAACGATGGGCGGGACAGCGCCGGGTGGCGCTTCGCCGGACCAGACGGCCAGTTCGAGGTCCCCATCTCCGGCCGGCTCAGCGCGAACAACAGCGCCGCGGTCCATATAGCCGCGCTGCGCGGGCAGGGTATCGCGATGCTGCCGGAGTTGCGGGTGATCGATGATATCCGCGCCGGCCGCCTGCATCGCGTGCTCGCCGAGTTCGAGGCGCCCGGCGAGCCCTCCTTCATCGTCTATCCATCCCGTCGTCACCTCGCGCCAAGGACCCGCGTGGTGATCGATTTCCTCGTGGAGCAAGTCAGGGATCTGCAGCATCAGCTCGGCGAGGGAAGCGATGATCCCGTCGTAGGCAATCCCTGGTTGGTTTAACCTTCGCAGCGCACAAGTGCTGTGCCGCGGCACGCGTTTATCCCGGCCGCGCGCAAGTCCATCTTGGGTGCACCGGCAGAGGTCGTCCGACCGGACCGGTCAGGAGACACGAGATGGACGGAATGCAGTTTGTCGGCTCGCCCGGGCCAACAGCAGGGATTGCTTCGGCCGGGCGCCGCCGGCCCTGGCCGCTGCGCCAGATTCTGATCGGGCTTGCGGGCTTCGCACTGCTGATCGGCATCAGCCTCTATGGCCGCTATTACTGGACCACCGGCCGGTTCCTGGTCTCCACCGACGACGCAACGGTACAGGCCGACTCGGTCATCATCAGTCCGAAAGTGGCCGGCTATCTGTCGGACGTGCTGGTGAAAGACAACCAGCCGGTCCAGGCCGGCCAGGTGCTCGCGCGCATCGACGATCGCGACTACCGCACCGCGGTTGCCGGCGCCCAGGCCAATTTGGACGCTGCTCAGGCCAGCATCGAAAACTTTCAGCAGGAAATCGCGCAGCAGCAGCTTGCTGTCGCGCAGGCGCGCGCGGTGGTGACCGCCGATCAGGCGGCGCTGACGTTCTCGCAGCAGCAATCCGGCCGCTATACTGAGCTGGCGCGAAGCGGTGCCGGCACCGTGCAGGCCTCGCAGCAATGGTCGGCCGACATCCGGGAAAAAACCGCGGAGCTGGCGCGCGATACCGCTTCCATCGGCATGGCGGCGAAACAGATCGATGTGCTCGGCTCGCAACTCGCCAAGGCGAAAGCGACGCTCGCGCAGCAGCAGGCTCTCCTGCGCCAGGCCGAGCTCAATCTCGGCTACACCACGATCACCGCGCCGGCGGATGGCACCGTCGGCGAGCGCACCCTGCGCGGCGGACAATACGTACAGGCAGGCACACAGCTTATGGCCGTGGTGCCGCTCTCGGCCGTTTACATCACCGCGAACTACAAGGAAACGCAGCTCACCGATGTCCGCCCGGGCCAACCGGTCAGCATGGACGTGGATATGTTCCCCGGCCAAACCGTGCATGGCGTCGTCAACAGCCTGGCCCCGGCGAGTGGCGAGGAATTCGCCCTGCTGCCGCCCGACAACGCTACCGGCAACTTCACCAAGATCGTGCAGCGCATCCCGGTGAAGATCACCATCGATCCGCATGACCCCCTCGCCGAACGCCTGCGGCCAGGCATGTCGGTCGAGCCCACGATCGATACGCGCGCGGCGGACTGAAGCAATGCCTATCGAAGAAACCGTCTCGCTGAAGACCTGGATCGCCGTGGGCGGCTCCATTATCGGCGCCTTCATGGCGGTGCTCAACATCCAGATCACCAACGCGTCTCTGCCCTATATAGAAGGCGGCATCGGCACCGGCGGCATCAACGGCGCCTGGATCATCACTGCCTACCTGATCGGCGAGATCATCGTCATTCCGATGACGGATTTTCTCTCGCGCGCCTTCTCGCTGCGGCGATACCTGATTGCCAACACGGTGCTGTTCCTGATCTTCTCGGCGGCCTGCGGACAGGCCCGCAGCCTGCCGGAGATGATCGTGCTCCGCGCCCTGCAGGGATTTTCCGGCGGCGTGCTGATCCCGCTCGCTTTCACCATCATCGTATCGATGCTGCCATCATCGAAGCGGCCGCTGGGACTGGCCGGTTTCGCCGTGACCGCGACCTTCGCCCCGGCAATCGGACCGACGATCGGCGGCTGGTTTACCGACAACTACGGCTGGCCGACGATCTTCTACATCAATCTTGTCCCCGGCGCGGTAATGCTCGCGGCGCTGATCTATGGTCTGCCGCGCTCGTCGATGCAGCTCAGGCTGCTTCGGCGCGGCGACTGGTCCGGGATCGCGTTGATGGCGATCGGATTGGCCGCGCTGCAGACCGTGCTGGACGAGGGCAATGTGTATGACTGGTTCGGGTCGCCCTTCATCGTCAAGCTCAGCGTGCTCGCTGCCGTAACCCTCAGCGCTTTCGTCGCGCTCGAGCTGGTCCGCAAGGAGCCGCTTGTCCAGCTCCGCCTGCTCACCCGCCGCAATTTCGGCTTCGGCACGCTCGGCAATTTTCTACTGGGGTTCGCGCTCTACGGTTCAGCCTATTTGCTGCCGCAATATCTCGCCGTAGCGCAAGGCTTCGACTCGCAGCAGATCGGCGAAGTGATGGCGTGGACCGGCCTGCCGCAGCTGGTGATCATCCCGTTTGTTCCATTGCTGATGCGGCGCATCGACTCGCGGCTGCTGGTCGGCATCGGGCTGACGATATTCGCGATCAGTTGCTTCATGAACCTGCATCTGGACGCGAACTACGCGGCGCCGCAGTTTTTCGTTCCCGACGTGACCCGGGCGCTTGGTCAGGCTCTGGTGATGACGCCGCTGGCCGCTATCGCCATGGTCGGTATCACGCCCGCCGAGGCCGGCGGTGCCTCGGGCCTGTTCAACATGCTGCGCAATCTCGGCGGCGCGATCGGCACTGCGGCGCTGGAAACCTTCTTCACCAAGCGCGAGCAGTATCACTCATTCATCATCAACGCCCATGTCTCCCTCCTGCAGCCGGCGACGCAGGAGCGGCTCAGCGCCATGCAACAATATTTCATGGCGCATGGCACGCCGGATGCTGCCGGAGCAATGCATCGCGCGATGATCGCGATCGGCAACACGATCCGCGCCGAGGCGACGTATATGGGGTATGCGGATTGCTTCGCGCTGCTCGGCGTGGTGTTGCTTGCTTCGGTCCTGGCGGTGGCCATGCTGAGGAAAGGCGGCGCGGCCGTTGCCGGCGCACATTGAGCTTATCGCCGAATCCGGCCAGCCTGCTGGTGAAACAGCATATCGGCACGCTGCGCGCTGGCCCTGCCTGCTCGTACGTGGCCTTCGCGGGGAATACTGGTCGCTAGGATCGATCTGCGTCGGGATCGGTGTTGCCCGCGCGCAAGCTCCGCAGGTGTCAGCCGCGCCAGATCATCGTCGCTCAGAAAGCCCATCGATTGCCTCCGGTCAGCCGACGGAAACCGCCGCGGCGTCGTCAGAAAACCGATTGCCGGCGTGCCAGAACACCGCCCGGTTGCGGGCGGTCGAGAGCGCATGGGCGGCGCCTGGAATAACAACGAACTCCCGCTCGCCGCTCGGAAGCTGGCGGAAGAAATACCAGAGGTCCTGGATCATCGAGATTCCGTCGTATTCGCGCGTGCCAGCATCACCGGGCTGAGCGCCTTCGTCGGGTCCACCACCGGGAAATGCCCGATCATATCGAGATAGGTGCCGGTCCGCACCAAATCGCCGTAAACCAGCTCCGCCTTCGCGATCGCCTCGGACACCGCCGGATCGGTGGTGCCCGGTTTGTCGCGCGTGAAGATGCTGTCGATTATCGCCTTGTCGCGCTTGCGGCGATTATGCGCCTGGAACTCGGCCAGTCCCTCCGCGCGTTTTGCTAGCACTCCTGTGCCGCTGCTGGACCCACAGCCGCGAGGGTCGCCGCCATTCCGGCCATCGCCCCGCGTCGCCCGACCGTGTTCTCCATCCCCAATCCTCGTCACGCCTGCGCCAGGGCCGCCGACCACGGTGACGCCCAGTCGCTGATCCCCGTCCGCGTGCCATCCTTGTGTTGCTGGATCATGTTCGGGCACGCGAAGTTGATCGGCATGACGCCATGCTCGACCACTTCGACCGGACCGTCCGCCTGCAGCGCCTCGATCACTGCCGCCGGCATCCGCCGATCGACGCTCACACCTTCCGGCCCGGACACGTCGATCCTCGGGTGGTGCTGCGCCTCGGTCACCGGCATGCCGAAATCCGCCGTGTAGGTCAGGGTCTGGAGCACCGCGGCCAGAATGCGCCGCCCGCCGGAGGCGCCGGCGGCGATCCAGGGCCGCCCGTCCTCCGCCACGATTACCGGCAACATGTTCGTCAGCGGCCGTTTGCCCGGCGCGATCGAGTTCGGCTGACCCGGCCGCGGGTCGAACCACATCACGCCATTGTTCAGCAGGACGCCGGAGCCGGGCAGCACCACGCGGCTGCCCATCGAGGACAACAATGTGGTTGTTATTGCAACCATTGTGCCCTCGGCGTCGCAGACCGTCAGGTGCGTGGTGCAGGTCTCGCCTTTGCTCTCCACATCGCCCAGCCCGGCCAGTCGCTCCGTGTATGCCGCCTTCATTGCGCGTGCCAACGCCCCGTACCATTCCGGCGTCGGCGCAGCGCCGTAAGGCGCCTCCACCATCCGCTCCAGCACGCGCATCAGCGTCGGCGCCGCCGTCAACCCGCCGGTCAGTTGCAGGGTCCGGCCGCGCCAGTTTACCTCGGTCGCCGCTCGCAGCCGCGCCTGACAGCCCCGCAGATCGTCGAGCGACAGCACACCGTCCATCGCCTTCACGTCCGTGGCGATGCTGTGCGCGATCTCGCCTTCGTAAAAATCGCGCAGACCTGCCCTGCCCAGGCGCTCCAGCGTGTCCGCAAGCCGCCCGAGGCGGAAAAATCCCGGCGTGCCCTGATACGGCGCGATCGGCGGCAGCCCATCGGGCAGATAGATGCGCGCACTGTCCGGATACAGCCGCAGCACGGAAGCCGAAGCCGCCACCTTGATCGTGGTGTACCAATCCGCAGGCAGGCCCCGCTTCGCCAACACAATAGCCGGCGCAATCACCTCGGCCAGCGGCAGCTTGCCCCATCGTTGGTGCATGAACGCATAGCCGGCTGTGGAGGATGGGATGGCGAAGGACAGCGGTCCGTGGATGTTGGTATCATCCTCAACCTCCGGCCAGGCGAACAAATCCTGCTTCATGCGCCCGGTCAGCCGAAACGCCGACGCATTGAGCCCGCGCGGCGCCATCGGGCCGAAATCCACCACCTCGGCATGTCCCTGGCCGGCACGATGCACCAGCGCAAACCCGATGCCGCCGAGCCCCGAGTTCCAGGGCTCCACCGTCGGCAGCGCGAGCGCCGTCGCAACCGCCGCATCCACCGCGTTGCCGCCAGCATCCAGCACGGCAACACCCGCTTCCGCCGCGCTTCGCGCCTGCGAGACGACGATCCCCCGCCGTCCCGTAGCCGCGGGCTTGCTGAGCTGCCAGTACTGGGTCACATGCGGCGACGGCGTGAACTGCATCGACTTTCTCCCCGGACAGAGACAAGATTTTATGATGGAGACGCTACAGCGGGAAATAACCACGATTCCGCCTCCCCGTCTCGGTGAACCGTCGTTATTCTGCTATTGGAGAGCTGCGCATGCTCATCCTCGCCGCCCTGGTCTGGATCGCATTGCATATCGCGGTCGCCGGTACGCGCCTGCGCCAACTCATCGTGCGCCGCATCGGCGACGGCGCCTTCCGTGGCCTGTTCTCCGCGTTGTCGATCGTCATCCTGATCTGGTTGATCCGCGCCTACAGTGCCGCTGCGACAACCGCACTGTGGGCTGCGCCGGCATGGCTCCTGGTGCTGCTCGTGCTGGCGATGCTGCCTGCCTGCTTCCTGTTCGTGGGCTCGGTCACCACGCCCAATCCAACCGCAGTCGGGGGTGAGCGCGCGCCCGCGCAGGCAAGCGGCGTAGTGCGGATCACCCGGCATCCCATGCTGTGGTCCTTCGCCATCTGGGCGGCCGTGCACATCATTGGCAACGGCGACACCGCATCGCTCGTCTTCTTCGGGTCGTTCCTCATCACCGCGCTGGCCGGCATGCCATCGATAGACGCCAAGCTCGCGCGCCGCGCGCCGGAACCGTGGTCAGGCCTGGCCGCCAGCACCTCCATCATCCCCTTCGTCGCCATCGCGCAGGATCGCAACCACCTCGTATGGGGCGAGATCGGCTGGTGGCGCATCGCCATCGCACTGCTCTTGTGGGCCGTGCTACTCGTGATCCATCCCTGGATTTTCGGAGTGAGCCCGCTGCCTCGATAGGAGACGCACCCATGCCGGCGACCGGCACCATCGAACTAACCGAACAGAAGCGATTTGCTCTCGACTGGATCGAAGCCAACCGCCCCCGCTTTTCCGACTGGAACCTGCAACTCTGGAACCTTGCGGAACCAGCCTGGCGTGAATACCGTTCCGCCCGCCTCTATTGCGACCTGCTGCGTAAGGAAGGATTCGAGGTCGAGGCAGGGTCCGGCGGTATGCCCACGGCCTTCGCGGCACAATGGGGCCGGGGCAGCCCGACCGTCGGCGGCTACGCGGAATACGACGCCGTTCCCGGCAATTCCCAGGCGCTCGTTCCGCGTCGCGAGCCGCGCCCCGGCTTGCATCCCTGGGCGGCCGGCCACACCGATCCGCATTCCTCGCTTGGCACCACCGCCCTGGTGGGCATGCTGGCGACGAAGGCGACGATGGAGCGGTTCGGCATCCCCGGCCGGCTGCGCTTCTTCGGCGAGCCGGCGGAGAAGATGTGCGGCTCCAAACCCGTGCACGCAGCGAAGGGCTATTACGACGGTTGCGATGCGTTCATCGCCTATCACCCCCATCGCGCCAACACAGTCTGTCACGAAACCCATTGCGGCGCTTACTGGAGTGTCGTGTTCACCTTTGAAACCATCGATCCGGAGACCTGGATCGACACCAGCCTGGTTCCGTCACGCGGCGCGCACGCCAACGCAAGATGCCCGGGCGCGATCGATGCACTCTGCCTGATGTACACGATGACCAAATACACCAAGGAGGCGATGTTCCCCCACACCGGCACGTGGACCCTCAACGAATTCGTCCTTGCCGCCGGCGATGCCACCTCCGACAATCTACCGCCGCGGTTCTCACAAATTCAATACTCCTGGCGTTCGCCGACGCTTGCCATCCAGCAGCGCATTTTCGAGGTGCTCGCGAACAACGCACGGCAGGCTGCGGCAACGACAGGTTGCCGCGCTTCGGCGCGGTGGGTGACAAAAACCCGCGTCGGCCTGCCCAACCTTGCCATGACCGAGCTCTGCTACACCAACATGAAGCTCGTTGGCCCGCCATCCTTCCCGGAGGAAGCGCGGGACTTCGCGCGCGAGGTCCAGAGTAATCTGGGCCTCGAACGGATGGCCACCCCGTTCATCGACGACAATGAACGGCTGACCGACCCCGCAGAACATGAGCGCGCATTGCGGCTAGGCCTGCCGTCCTGGCAACTCAACTTTACCTCCGATGATTATGTCGACTACACGTGGCACGCACCGACCGCGCGTGTTTTCAGCATGCGCCCCACGCTGCGCCCGCCGCGCCCCGGCTACGAGTACCCGGCCTGGGCCGTGAACGTCATGGGCGGCCTGCCGGCGGCGATCGACCCAGGTCTGTTTTTCGGCGCCAAGACAATCGCCACCAGCTTCCTCGACCTGTTGACCCGCCCGGAAGTGCTGGCCGCGGCGCAAGCAGAATTCACGGAACGCACCGGCGGCGGCGTTGGCGGCACGAAATGGACAGCACCGCTGCTGTCACGCGATTTCCCGGCGCCAACCGATCTGCGCTGGCCGGAATATATCCGCACCGAACGCGGCGAAGAATGGTGGCTGCCAACGCCAGCCTCCGGTTCCGGTGCGGGAGAAGCGCTGTAGCGTTATCCAGCCGCGCGCCGGACCACCAGCGGCCTGACCAGAGTTCGATCCTGCGCGCGGAACCATAGCCGCACAGTCTCGCGCGGCGACCCGCGACCGTCATCCGTCTCGGCCTGTACCTGCACAAGATGGGAGCGGTTACCGAAGAAATGGAACCATCCCTCTCCGTCGGTTCGCGTGCGTTCGCGTTCGACCTGGTTGGTGAATTGCTGCTCATACAGCCGCACCGTGGCAGTGGCGACTGGCTGACCACTCGCATCCACCACCCGTCCGGCAAGCCTGCCGTTGTCGTGCTGCGCCACATACAGGTTCCATCCGCCAACGGCAGCCGCCAGAACCAGCGGCACCACCACGAACCTGCTGCGCAGCATCCGCCCCAAGCGCATGGCTAACCTTTTGCCGCCCCGGCGGTCAGGCCACGGACGAACTCCTTCTGCGCCATGAAGAACACAAACAGTCCCGGCACCAGCACCATCACCACGAACGCATACAGGGCCCCCGTGGTGTCTTCCATATAAGAGAGGAACCGAGCCAATCCCAACGGAAGGGTCTGCATGTTGTTGGTTCGGGTCACGATAAGCGGCCAGAGAAACGCGTTCCATGACCAGATGAAGGACAGAATGACATTGGTCGCCATCGCCGGCTTCGATAACGGCAGCATGATGCGTGCAAGGATGCGCGCGTCGCCAAGTCCATCCACGCGCGCGGCATCGATCAGTGAGCGCGGCACCGCCTCGAAGCTCGCCTTGAAGACGAAAATGCACACGATCGTTGAGAGCAGCGGCAGCGCAAGACCGAGATAGGAGTTCAGCAGCCCCAACCGAGCGGTGATCAGATAAGCCGGGATGATGGTCGCCTGGAACGGGATCAGCATGCAACTCAGCAGCAGCAGCACCACGGTCCGGCGTCCGACGAAGGGCTGCGCCAGGGCGTACCCCGCCAGCGCATTCAGGATCAGATTGCCGATCACGGCCAGAACCGAGACCATGATACTGTTGAGCAGATAGCGAGGAAAGGGAATGAAATACCAGACATCGACATAATGGAACAGATTGGCGTTGTGCGGGATCAGCGCTGGGGGATACGAATAGATGTTGTCGCCGGTCAGGGAGGTCTTCAACACCCAGTAGAACGGCACGAGCATGGCCGCGCAGACCACGGTCAGCACCAGATGCCGCAGCGCCGTCATTGCCAGTCGGCGTCGCGCGGTCATGCAAGCGCCCCGGCATTCCGCCCCGAGGCGCGGTGCGCGAGCCAGGTCAGCACCAGCAGCAACGCAAACTGCACGATGGTCAGGGCGGCGGCATAATCGAAGCGCGTCTCCCCGAACCCGGTGCGATAGATGTACGTGATCAGCAGCTCGGTCGCGTGGTCGGGGCCACCCTGTGTCATGACGTAAACCAAGTCGAACGCCGTGAAGGAATTCAAGATCCCGATCACGCCGCACAGGAACAAGGAAGGGCGCAGCAGCGGCAGGGTGATGCGCCAGAAACGTGCCGCGGCCGGCGCACCGTCTATCCGTGCCGCCTCATACAGATGCGGCGGTATGCTTTGCAGGCCCGTGAGCAGGATGATCATATAGAAGCCGATAACTTGCCAGAAATCGGCAAGAATGACGCTGGGCAACGCCCAGACATCGCTTTCCAGGAAAGAGACCGGCCGCGACACCAACCCGGTACTGCGCAACACGTAATTGATCAGCCCGCCGCGAGGATCATACATCCATCGCCAGATGATCGCGACGGCGACCGTCATCAGCGGATACGACAGAAACACGACGGTGCGGTAAACTGCCGCGCCCCTCAGGTCGCTATTCACCAGAAGTGCGATCCCCAGCGCAACCCCGATCGCCACCGGGGCCGCCGCCATGAAGATAACCGTGTTCTGCAGCGCCTGCCAGAACACGTCGTCCTGCAGCATGTCGGTGTAGTTCGCCACTCCGGCCCAGCGTGCGGGCCGTAGCGGCGACCAGAACTCGAAAGAGAGCCACAAATTCCAGAACAGTGGCAGGACGCGGTAAAGCAGAAAGATGCCGAGCGACGGGGCAAGGAAGCAGGCGATCAGCACGCCGCGCCTCGCCGCGCGAGGACGCAGCGCGGCACGTCGCAGTGTGGCGGCAACTGGCAATGCGGCGTCCATGCGGCTCAACCCCGCTGAAGTACGCGCTCGACGGACCGGTTGGCCGTTTGAACCGCCGCCGACGCCGGTCGATGCCCCAGCAACGCGCTTTGCAGGTTCGGATAGAATGCATCCTTGACCTGGCTGTCATCGCCGAGCCGCCAGTTGCCGGTCATGCGGTCGGTGAACTGAAGCTGGGTGTCCAACACGGCCGCCCCCAGCGGATCCTCCTTGCGCATCTCTGCCAGCAATACATGATCCACCTCCGTATTGCCGGTCAGTACTTTGAACGCCCGTGCGAAGGCCAATGCCTGTTGGCGCTCGGTGAGGAAGCTCACCAGCTCCCAGGCAAGCTCCTTGTTGTGCGATTGCGCCGAAACCCCGAGCCCGTGGCTGTTCGGCACCGCCCAGTCACCGGGCATCTGCGCCACGCCCAGGGTTTGCTCGCTCACCCATGGACCCTGACCCTTGATATACAGATAGGCGGGCGAATGGGCGTGCAGCATGCCCACTCTCCCGGACGAGAATGCCCCGAGAGGTTCGAACCCATCGCCCTGTCCAGGAGATTTTGTCGATCGCCGGAGTGGCCGTCGCCTTCGCCAGTTGATCGGTCACCGACACCATTTTTGGCGTATCGAACGCGGTATGCTTCAGGTCGGGCGTCAGCAGCTCGATGCCGTTCATCTTGAACAGCGGCCAGTACAGCCAGTCGAAATTCAGGGTGAGAAAGCCGCTCTGGTTCTCGCCGCCGATTTTCGCCGCGTGCTCCAGGATAGCATCGAAACTGTCGGGCGGTCCCGCAAGCCCAGCTTTCTGGAACAGCGTCTTGTTATAAAACAGCAGCGTCTTGGAGACGTAGAACGGCAGCATGTAGTTCTTGCCGTCATAGACCCAGTTGGCGAGATAATCCGCATTGAACCGGGATTTCACGTCCGGATGCTGGGTCAGCATAGACGTAAGGTCCAGCAGCGCCCCCTGCGCGGCATACTCGATCCCGAGACCCCCTTGCAGGTCGATGACATCAGGCGGGGTGCCGGCCACAAGCTGCGTCTGGTAGAACGCCGGCAGGTCGGGCCCCTTCTTGTCCAGCCATTGCACTATCACGCCCGGCCGGGTCGCCGTGAAGTCCTTGATCCATGTATTCATCAGCGGCTGCGCATCGGGGATGTTCCACGTCAGGATGCTGACTTGCTTCGAGCCCTGAGCGCGGGTACCGCGCGCGATCGCCGGTACGGCGAGAGCCGCCTGCAAGATCGTACGACGCCTGATTCGCTTCATGTGATCCTCCCTTTTGTTTGCAGCCGCCGCTCCGTCGCGCGGTCGAACAGGTGCACGCGCGCCGGATCGAGACTGAGCGAGATGGTTTCGCCACTGCTACGCACGCGCCCCGGCGCCAGCCGACACACCATCTCCCGCCCGGCGACCGCGACGAAAACAAGCGTGTCGGGACCCAGCGGCTCCACCGCAGTCACCTCGGCCCGCACTCTTGGCCGCGAGTCCGATCCGTCGGCGAGTTCCAAATGTTCCGCCCGGATTCCGCACAAGACCTCGCGCGGGCTGAACGGCAGGGCGGGGAGCGGCAGCGCCGTTCCCTCATCCAGAACCACAGCCGCGCCGCCGCTGACCGCGAGCAGCCGTGCGGGGAGCAGGTTCATCGGCGGTGCGCCGATAAAGCCGGCGACGAAGGCCGAGGCAGGCTTCTCGTACACCTCTTCCGGCGTTCCCACCTGCTCGACCCGGCCCTCATTCAACACGACGATGCGGTCGGCCAACGTCATCGCCTCCACCTGGTCATGCGTGACGAACACCGTGGTGATCGACACCCGCGCGCGCAGCTTCTTCAGCTCGGTCCGCATCTGGCCGCGCAGCTTCGCGTCCAGATTCGACAGCGGCTCGTCGAACAGGAAGATTTTTGGATCGCGCACGATGGCCCGTCCCATCGCGACGCGCTGACGCTGCCCACCGGAGAGTTCCCGCGGCATTCGCTCCATCAGGGCCCCGATCTCCAGCACTCGGGCAGCTTCCTCGACTCGCCGACGGATTTCGGGACGACGGACGTTCCGGTAGCGCAGACCGAATGCCAAATTCTCGTAAACTGTCATATGCGGATACAGGGCATAATCCTGAAACACCATTGCGATGTCGCGATCTTTCGGCTCGCGGTCATTGACAATTGCGCCGTCGATCAGGACCCGACCCGACGTTATCTCCTCCAGTCCGGCGATCATGCGCAGGATTGTGCTTTTGCCGCACCCGCTCGGGCCCACCAGCACCACGAATTCGCGGTCGGCGATCTCCAGATCGACGCCGTGCACCACCTCCAGCGGGCCGAACGATTTTCGCACGCCCTGCAATGACAAGGTGGCCATTGTTCCCCCCGCGCGACGCTAGCCGAGGCTAATGCCGGCGCCCGACGACCGGAAGGGGCTTGCGACGGATGAGTTAACCCCGACCCAACCGCGGCAGCCGCGCTTTCGCTTCCAGCTCGTCCAGATCCATGTGCGTGCGGATATACTCGCGCGTCGCGTCGCGCGGCGGCTGCCAGTCCCAGCCGTGCGGACGCCCCCGACGCATCGCCGCATCGATCAGCCGCCGTCGCGCTTGGCTCTCCAACACCGCCCGGCGCAACGCAGCCATATCCCAACGCCGCCCGACCTCTTCACGGAACGCAGCAGCAAGCGCCCTGCAAAGGGACCCTTCGGCCAGGTTGCCGGCCTCGTCCGGATCAACGGCAAGATCGAACAACTGATCCGGATCGCCCGGCGTATGAATGAATTTGTAGCGGCCACGCCGGATCATCAGCATCGGCGCTACGACGCCTTCGGCCAAGTATTCGCCAAAAACCGCATCATGGCCGCCATCGCCGCGCAAATGCGGCACCAGGCTCTGCCCGTCCGTCCGCACCATCGGTATTCCGCCGCCGATTTCCACCAACGTCGGAAGCAGGTCAACCAAAGAGACCGCCGACGCAACACGGTGCGGAGGAAACCGCCCCGGCGCATGCACGATCAGCGGAATGCGCGCCGCCCCTTCCCGGAAACTCATTTTGTACCAGAGCCCGTGCTCCCCGAGCATCTCCCCATGGTCGGAGAGCAGGATAACGATTGTATTCTCGGCCAGCCCACAGCTTCGCAGCGTGCCAACGACCCGCGCGAATTGCTCGTCCACGTAGCTGATCGCCCCGTAGTAGGCCCGGCGGGCGCGCAACACCTGTTCCTCGCTGACCGGCGCCTCATCCATCGCGCACACGAAGCGCAGACGACGGCTGTGCGGATCGAGAGAGTCAAGCGCCGGCACGAAGCGCGGCGCATTGATCGCCAACCCTTCATACAAATCCCAGAAGCGCTGTGGTATCACGAATGGATCGTGCGGATGCGTGAGCGATACCACCATACAGAACGGGCGCCCGTCCGGCGTCCGCGCGAGGTCATAAAGACGCCGCTCCGCGGTGAAGACCACTTCGTCGTCGAAGTCGAGCTGGTTGGTGCGCACGCAGGGCCCGGCATCGATGACGGACGACATGTTATGATACCAGCTCGGACGCGATTCGGGATGCTCCCAGTCGGGCGTCCACGCGAAATCGGCGGGATAAATGTCGGTGGTCAGACGCTCCTCGAACCCGTGCAGTTGGTCACTGCCACAGAAATGCATCTTGCCGGTGAGGATCGTCAGATAGCCGAGCGCCCGGAGATGGTGCGCGAAAGTCGGAAAATCGGATGCAAGCGGCGCGGCGTTGTCATAGGCGCCGGTCGCCGATGGAAGCAGCCCAGACATCAGCACCGCGCGCGAAGGCGCGCACAGCGGGCTGTTGCAATATGCCGCATCGAACACCACGCCCTCGGCCGCCAAGCGGGTGATGAACGGCGCTCGCACGAACGGATGCCCATACGCCGGCAAGGCAAACGGCGTCATCTGATCCGCCATCAGGATCAGCAGATTTGGCTGACCGCCGGCGCTCATGCGTCAGCGCGGATCGGCGTAGCGCATGCCGGAGCCGCGACCCAGGTCCCGCAGCACCTCGCGGGCCGCATTGTAGCCCGGAATGCCGGACACGCCCCCGCCCGGATGCATCGAGCTGCCGCAGATATAAAGCCCGCGGATCGGCGTGCGGTAATCCGCGTAATGCGCCACCGGACGCTTGAAAAACAGCTGGTCGAGCGACAACTCACCATGAAAGATGTGGCCTTGCGGCAACGCGACGATCTTCTCGATATCTTCCGGAATCAGCACCTGCGCGGCGATGACATCGTCGGAGAAACCCGGCGCGAACCGCTCCAGCGCGTTGAACACGTTTTGCTGGAAACGGGGCCTCTCCGTCGCCCAGTCGCCGTTGCGCAGGCGATACGGCGCATGACCGCCGAACATGTTGACGACGTGCTTACCCGGCGGCGCCAGCGTCGTATCGACCATGGTGGGCACCACCGGCGTCACGAACGGCGCCGACGAATACCAGCCCGCTTTCGCATCGTCATAGGCCCGCTCCAGATAGTCGATATCCGGCGCGACATGCACATAGGTCGGATAGGAGAACGTCCCAAGCGCCTCGTCATGCAGCGCGCGCGTCAGGCAGCGATACTGCGGCGGCCGCTCGCAGGCGATATTCATCTTGAACGCGGTCGAGAATGTCCGGTAACTGGAAACCTCCCGCACCACGTCTTCGGGCAGATGCTCGGCGCCCACCATGTCGAGATACAGCGGTTTGGCATTTGCATTCGAAATCACCACGCCGGAGTCGTATTCGTCGCCGGCGACAGTGACCACGCCGATGGCCCGCCCGTTGCTGATCTTCACCCGCGCGATCGGGCTGCCGGTGGTGATCGTCACTCCCTTCTCGCGCCCATACGCCGCCAGCGCCTGGGTGATCGCGCCCATGCCGCCCTTGATGAAGCCCCAGCCGCCGGCCCCGGCGTTTTCACCCATGATATGGTGCATGATCACATACGCCGAGCCGGGCGTCTTCGGGCCGGCAAAGGTGCCGATCGAGGCATAATAGGCCAGCACCGCCTTGATGCGGTCGTCCTCGAACCACTCGGAAAGGAAGTCGTAGGCTGACATCGTCAGTATATCGATCAGGCGAAACACCCGGTCCCCGTACTGCCGGTGCCGCCACAGAAACCCCAATGCTTGCTTCGCCGTCCGCCAGTCGCGTTTCGTAGGGTCAAACGGCGTTTCCCACAACAGCCGGCGGAACACATCAGCGGTCTCGCCGATGAACCGGTCGAACGTCGGATAAATCGCCGCGTCCTTCTGGTTGAAGCGCGCGAAGCTCGCCTGCGTGCGCGCGACATCGTCGGAAAAGACAATATAATCATCGTCATCGAGCGGCGAGAGCATGTCGGAGCACGGCATGATCTCCACCCCGTGCTTTTTCAGCTCCAGCTCGGCTGTAATTCGCGGATGCAGCAAACTCATCAAATAGGAGAAGATCGAGGCGCGGAACCCCGGGGCAATCTCCTCGGTGACGGCGGCCCCGCCGATAACGTCGCGCCGTTCCAGCACCAGCGGCTTCAGGCCGCCGCGCGCCAGATACGCCGCACACACCAGGCCATTGTGCCCGGCCCCGATGATGATCGCGTCGTGGCGTGTCGCCATGCTTATTCGGCAGCGGCGCGGAGCGGCGGCGTATCCAGGCTGTTGCGCACCATCTGCTGGAACGCCAGCACCGCATGTTCGTGGCGCGGCGAGAGTGGCCCCTGCCCGTGGACCCCGATCTCCAAATTGCGCTGGACGCCGCGCACGATGTTGAAATCCTCCGTGACGATCTCCGCCGACCAGTCGGCGGACTGCTGGTTCGCCTCTGCTCGTTCCGGCGAGACGTCCTGGAACATGTACCAGTTGATGTGACGGATTCGCCCGGGACCCAGCGGTTCGACCGTAGCCAGCGAGCTGCCCCAGTCATAGAAACTCATCATCAGATAGGGGAAGCGATAAAAGTAAAGCCCGCGGGTCAGGCCCCCTTCCCGCTTCGGCGCATGCAGGTGGAAGAACCACTGGTCGGCATGGACGTCGATTTTGTACCGCTTGATGTCCATCGAGGCGCAGAGCCCCGGATGCATCACCCGGCAATGATAGCATTCCAAGTAATTCTCGCCATAGACTTTCCAGTCCACATCCTCGTCCCGGACCCGGCTGGAAAAGTAGCGTTGGCTCTCCAGGGGATAATCCGCCGCCATCGTGTCGATCGGCCCGAGCCATTCACGCAGGCCAGGGCCGCCGGCGCGGATGCGTACGAACACCAGGCCGCGCCATTCCTCTACCTCGACCGGGTACAGCGCCCACGCATCCGGGTCGAGACCGGCACCGAAATCGGCCGCCCGCTCCAGCCGGCCATCCAGGCCATAGCTCCAGCTATGATACGGACACACGACGTACCGCCCGCAGGTGCCGCTTTCCTCGCTTAGCAGCGTCGCCGCGCGATGGCGGCAGACGTTGTGGAACCCGCGCGCCACGCCGTCCTGCCCGCGCATGACGAACACCGGATAACCGGCGCAAACGCCGGACACATAGCTGCCGGGACTCGCGATCCGTTCCGACCAGGTGAACAGCGACCAGTTGCGGGTGAAAATCTGCGTCCGCTCGCGTGCGAACAGTGCGGGATCGCAATACCAGGAAGCCGGCATCGCCATCTGCAGGTCCGAATCAGCGCGCATCACAGTCACCCTCCACCGCGGGAAAGTACACGGTAGGAGCAAACAATCGGCGCTGACAAGCCCGCGCGCTCTACGCCGAACCGCTCACCTGGTATCTGGCGTCGGCCAGCCACGCCGGATTGAGCTCGACGCCCCAACCCGGTCCTTCGGGGATACGCACCTTCCCGTCTTCTGCGACAAGCACCGGTGAAAACACCCCCTCCTGCCATGGATAATAATCCGGCCCTTCGATGGAAAACTCGACATACGGACCGGCATTCGGCAGCGCCCCCATCAGGTGCAGCGCAAATACCGTCACCAGTGACAGGTTGGCGGAATGCGGCGTCACCGGCAGCCCCGCTGTTTCGGCCATCCGAGCGACAGCCAGAGTGCGGCAGATACCACCCAGGTAGCACACGTCTGGCTGTACCACATCGACTGCCCGCATCCCGATCGCCCCCCGCCAGGTGGCCAGATCGCAGTCCTGCTCCCCGCCCGTGACATCGATCCGCAACGTGTCGGTAACTTGCTTGGTCCACTCCAGCTCCCAATAAGGGCACGGCTCCTCGAAGTGCTGGACGCCATGAGCCTCCAGCAGCCGCCCGATCTCGATCGCCTTTCCCGGCGTGTAGCAACTGTTGGCATCGACCAGCAGCCTGATGTTGGGCCCCATCGCCGCACGCATGGCCGCGACGATCGCCTCGGTGCGTCCCGGCCATTCATCCTCGTCGTGCCCACATTCCTTGCCGATCCGGAACTTGAAGGCGTCGTAGCCATATCTGTCTTGAAGCCGCAGCAGACGTTCCACCTCCGCCGTCGGGGTGATATCGCGTCGCATGCTGGACGCATAAACGCGCATCCGGCGCGGCACCCCGCCCAGCAGCTCACAGACGCTCTTGCCCTCCAGCTTGCCCCGCAGGTCCCACAGCGCTGTATCGAGGCCGGCAAGCGCGCGGAACAGATAAGAGCCGGGGAACTTATGTTCGCGCTCCGGGATGTCGGTCACCAAAGCTTCGACATCCAGCGCATCCGCACCGATCGCCCAAGGGGCAATCTGCCGGTGCACGATCAGGCAGGTGATGTCGGCGTTGTAGGGAGCCACTTGCCCCCAGCCCTGCCGTCCCGTATCCGTGGTTACCCGCACGAAGCCCACGAATTCGTTGCAGAACGTCTCGATGCTGGCGATTTTCATGCGCCGCCCACCACCGCAGTTCCGTGGCCGACTTGCAGCGTAGATTTAAGTCGGCACCGCCGATGCTGCCATGCTAGGCTGGTTCTGGCTAGCGAAACCAATGGGGGGCAAAAATGACTGAACTCGAATACTGGACGCAGCAGATCAAGCAGGGCCGGATTTCCCGGCGGGAGTTTATGGGCCGCGCCTCCGCCCTCGGTCTGACCATCGCGCTCGCCAGCACCCTGTTGACCGAAGCGGGCGTGGCGCAAACGCCCAAGAAAGGCGGTTCGGCGCGGTTTGGCCTGGCTCAGGGCGCCACCACCGATACCATGGACCCCGCCGGCTATCCCGATATGGGTACGCAAGTCCCATTCTGGGGTTCGATGTTCGAACAGCCTGACCCTGGTGGACGCCAAAGGCAACATCACGCCTGATCTCTGTGAGAGCATGGAACCGGCTGACGGCGCCAAAACCTGGGTATTCAAGCTGCTGAAAGGCGTGACTTTCCACAACGGCAAGGACATGACCCCCGACGATGTCATTGCGTCGTTCCGATACCACATGGGTCCGAATTCCAAATCGGCCGTGAAATCGGTATTGCAGCCGATCACCGATATCAAAGCAGATGGCAAAGACACAGTCATCTTTACGCTGGAAGGCCCGAACGCCGACTTTCCTTATATCGCTAGCGACTATCATATTCCGATCATGCCGGAGAAGGACGGAACCGCCGATTGGCGGTCGGGCGTGCGGACTGGCCCGTTCGTCCTTGGATCGTACCAGCCCGGCGTCAGCGTCAAGATGAAGCGCTTCGCCAACTACCACAAGCCTGGCCTGCCGCATTTTGATAACGTGGAGTTCCTGACGATCGCCGACCTCACCGCACGTAGCAATGCGCTCAATACCGGCGAAGTCGATTGGATCTCACGGGCCGACCTGAAGACGCTGAAGCTGCTGCTGCGCAACCCCAAGCTCGAAAAGACAGAAGTGACCGGCTACGGACACTATGTATTCCCGATGGATGTTACCGTACCGCCGTTCAACAACGCCGATGTCCGCACTGCGCTGAAATGGGCCATCAACCGCGAGGAGATCACCCAGAAAGTGTTTCTGGGTCACGCCGTCCCAGGCAATGACGACCCGATCGCGCCATCGGTGAGGTTCGCCAGCAATCCCAAGCCGATATATAAGTACGACCCGGAGAAAGCCAAGTTCTACCTCAACAAGGCCGGGATGTTCGAACCTGAAGGTCAATCTGTCCGCCGCCGACGCAGCCTTCAATGGAGCGGTGGATGCTGCGGTCCTCTACCAACAGCAGGCGAAAGCGGCAGGTATCGACATCAACGTCGTCCGTGAGCCCGACGATGGTTACTGGGATAATGTGTGGCTTAAGAAGCCCTGGGTCGCCGGCTATTGGGGCGGGCGTCCCACCTGCGACTGGCTGTTCACGGTGGTGTACGCGAAGGGCGCTGCCTGGAATGAAACTAAATGGGCCAATCCGGAGTTCAACCAACTGCTAATTCAGGCCCGCGGCGAAACGGACGACAAGAAGCGGGCCACCATGTATGCCGAAATGCAGCAGCTTCTGCACGATGACGGCGGGGTGATCGTTATCGTATTCAACAATTATGTGGACGCCAATTCGAAAAAGCTCGCACATGGCCCGATCGCGGCAAACTGGGAATCAGATGGACTGCGGATCGCCGAGCGGTGGTGGTTCGCATGACCGCCCCTAGCGCGGCCGCATGAACCCCGTCCTCCGGACAGTGCTGCAACGCCTGGGGCTTGGCTTGCTGACACTGTTCGTCGTCTCTATCATTATCTTCTCCGCCGTTTCCACGCTGCCCGGCGATTTCGCCACCGCGATCCTCGGGCAAGCGGCCACGCCGCAAACCGTGGCTGCCTTCGATCACCAGATCGGACTCGATAAACCGCCGGTCTTACGGTACCTGCTCTGGGCCGGCGGCGTCCTGCACGGCAATTTCGGCGATTCGTTTTCCAGCGCCGGCAGCCTCGGCGGCGGCCATGCCCGGACCGTCGTCTCGCTGATCGGTCCGCGGCTGGAGAACACGCTGTTCCTCGCCGGATTTGCCGCGCTGATCGCAGTGCCGCTGTCGCTGTTGACCGGTCTGTTGGCTGCGCTGTACCGGAACACCGTGTTCGATCGCCTTGTCAACATGGTCACCTTGACCTGGATCTCGGTCCCGGAGTTCTTCGTGGCCTATATCCTGATGCTGTTCCTGGCAGTGCAGTTCCCCATATTCAGTACACTTGCAACTGTATCGCCGGACACGCCGTTTGGTGAGCGTGTGGCAAGAACCGTATTGCCGGCATTGACACTCGTCCTGGTGATTTTCGCGCACATGATGCGCCAGACGCGCGCAGCGATCATCAACCTGTTATCCAGCCCATATGTCGAAACGGCTCGCCTGAAGGGGATGTCGCCGGCACGGGTGATTTACCGGCACGTGCTGCCCAATGCCTGGGCGCCGATCGCCACCGTGGTCGCGATCAACCTCGCCTATCTGATTGTCGGGGTGGTCGTGGTCGAGGTGGTGTTCGTCTATCCGGGGATCGGCCAGCTCATGGTCGATTCGGTTTCCGCCCGCGATATTCCCGTGGTTCAGGCCTGTGCACTGATTTTCGCCGCCACCTATATCGGTCTTAACCTGCTGGCGGATATAATCGCTATCATCACCAACCCAAGACTGCTTCACCCGCGATGAACCCCGAGGAGTACACCGCGCTGGCGGACCCGGAAGCCGCGGTTCTCTCGGCCGTAGCCGCCGCCCTGCCGACAGCGCCGCGTCTTACGCCGCTGAACGCCACTTGGCGGGCTCTGCGTCGTGCGCCGCCTAGCGCATGGTTCGGCTTGTTCGTGATCTTCGCCTACGCGGTGGTCGCGATCTTCGCTCCCTTGCTCGCCCCGTACGGGCAAGCGCAGGTGGTCGGCGGCGAGTATGAACCCTGGAGCCACCAGTTCTTCTTCGGCACCGACCAGCTCGGCCGCGACATGCTCTCCCGGCTGATCTACGGCGCACGCAACACGGTCGGCATCGCGCTCACCACCACCTGCCTCTCTTTCGCGATCGGCGGTCTGTGCGGCCTGGTCGCGGCAACCGTCGGCGGCTGGACCGACCTCGTGCTTGCCCGCCTGGTCGATATACTCATGGCAATACCGCAACTGATCTTCGCCCTGATGTTGTTGTCGATCTTCGGCACGTCGGTGATCAACCTCGTGCTGATCATCGCCGTCCTCGACTCCACTCGCGTGTTCCGGCTGACGCGCGCGGTCGCCATCAATGTGGTCGTGCTGGACTTCGTTGAAGCGGCACGCCTGCAAGGCGAGCGGCTGATATGGATCATGACGCGTGAGGTGTTGCCTAACATTCTCTCGCCCCTGGTGGCGGAATTCGGCCTGCGTTTCTGCTTCGTGTTCCTGACGATTGCCGCGCTGTCGTTCCTCGGCCTCGGCATCCAGCCGCCGGCCGCCGATTGGGGCTCGATGGTGCGGGAGAACGCGAGCCTGATCACCTATGGCGACATCACGCCGCTGCTGCCGGCCGGGGCGATCGCCCTGCTGACCGTGGGTGTCAACTTCGTCGTCGATTGGTTCCTGCACAAAACCAGCGGGCTCAGAGAGTGAGCCCCGACAAACCCCTGCTGGAAATCAACGGCCTGCGCATCGAAGGGCAGAGCGGCGAGGACTGGCACGAGATCGTCAAGGGCATCGACCTCGTCCTGCACCGCGGCGAAGTGCTGGGACTGATCGGTGAATCGGGCGCCGGCAAATCCACCATCGGCCTCGCGGGGATGGGCTATGCGCGGCCCGGCTGTCGCATCACCGCCGGCACGATCCTGTTCGACGGGACGGATCTGCTGCGGATCAGCGAAACCGCCCGTCGCGCTCTCTGGGGCACCCGCATGGCCTATGTGGCGCAATCGGCCGCGGCGGCATTCAACCCGGCGCACCGGCTGATCGAGCAATGTATCGAAGCGCCGCGCGTGCACCATCTCTCCAATTCACATCAGGCCGAACGCGGCATCATCGATCTGTTCCATCGGCTGCGGCTCCCCGATGCCGAACAGTTCGGCCGACGTTATCCGCACCAGGTCTCCGGCGGACAGTTACAGCGCGCCATGACAGCGATGGCGATGGCTTGCCGCCCGGACATGATCATCTTCGACGAGCCGACCACCGCGTTGGATGTCACCACGCAGATCGAGGTGCTGGCCGCTATCAAGGACCTCGTGCGCCAGCTCGACACAGCCGCCATCTACATTTCTCACGATCTCGCCGTGGTGGCGCAGATGGCCGACCGGGTGATGGTGTTGCGCCATGGCGCCCTTGTGGAGGAAGCGCCGACTCGCACCATGCTAGCGAACCCGCGCATGGCATATACCAAATCGCTCTGGGCCGTGCGCGCGCTGCAGAAGCCCGAGCAGCCCGGCGACGAGATGCTGCTCCGCGTCGATGGCGTCGATGCGAGCTATGGCGCCATCCAGGTGCTGCATCGTATCAACGTCCAGGTGCCGCGCGGGCGAACCGTCGCGGTGGTGGGCGAGTCCGGCTCCGGCAAATCGACCCTCGCGCGGGTGATCACCGGCCTGCTGCCGCCCGTGCGCGGGCGCATTATCTGCGACGGTAAGCCGTTGCCGCCGCGGCTGCGCGACCGCGACCGAACGCTGCTGCGGCGCATTCAGATGATTTATCAGATGGCGGATACGGCGCTCAATCCCCGCCGCCGCGTCGGCGAGATTATCGGCCGGCAGCTCCAGCATCATCGCGGCCTGCGCGGCGCAGCGCGGCGGCGCCGCACGATCGAGCTGCTCCGCATGATCGAGCTCGATGAAACTTTCCTCGATCGCCTGCCCAGCGAACTTTCCGGCGGGCAGAAGCAGCGCGTCTCCATCGCGCGCGCGCTGGCCGCCGAGCCGGATCTGATTATATGCGACGAGGTCACCTCCGCGCTCGACCAACTGGTGGCCGAGGAGATCCTGAAACTGCTGCTGCGGCTACAGAGAGACCTCAACGTCTCTTACCTCTACATCACCCACGACCTGGCCACCGTGAAGGCCATCGCCGACGAGATCGTGGTGATGCATCGCGGACGCGTGGTCGAGAGCGGGCCGAAATCCCACGTCCTGACCCCGCCGCACGAAGCCTATACCGAGCTGCTGCTGTCCTCCGTGCCCGAGATGGATCCGGACTGGCTGGACATGCTGTTGTCCAAGCGCGCGCTCCGCTGCGACGTCTCCCAATCAGGCGCCACGTAATACGGCTGATTGGAGGGCGGCAGAAACGGTCGCCCCAGAATATGATCGGCCGCCTTCTCCCCGATCATGATTGTCGGCGCGTTAAGGTTCCCTGTGGTGATCAAGGGCATGATCGACGAGTCGACCACGCGCAATCCCTCCAGACCGATCACGCGCGTATCCGCATCCACCACCGCCATCGGATCATCCCCACGACCCATGCGGCATGTCCCGCAGGGATGATAGGCGCTCTCGACCTTTTCCCTGACGAATTCATCGATCGCCGCGTCCGTGGCGACATGCGCTCCCGGCTGTATCTCCGTCCCGGCAAACTCGGCGAATGCAGGCTGCGCGACGATCTCGCGCGTCAGCCGCACGCAGGCCCGCATCTCCGCCCAATCATCCACATGGCTCATGTAATTGAAGCGGATACGCGGCTTCTGCCGCGGATCAGGCGAGGCAAGCCGCACCCACCCGCGGCTCTTCGACCGCATCGGCCCCACATGCACCTGAAATCCGTGCCCCTGCACTGCGGTCCTGCCGTCATAGCTGATCGCCAGCGGCAGGAAATGATACTGTATGTCCGGCCATCCCACGCCGGGACGCGAGCGGATGAAGGCGCAGCTCTCGAAATGGTTCGTTGCACCAAGCCCGTCATGCCGCAGAACCCAGCGCAGCCCGATCGCCAGCTTCGCCAACGGCTTCGTTGCCGGATAAAGCGTCACCGGCTGGCGGCACGCAACCTGGAAGTAGAATTCCAGATGGTCCTGCAGGTTCTCGCCCACACCGGGCAGATGATGGACCACCGGAATACCTAACTGCCGCAATTCATCGCCCGGTCCGACCCCGGACAGTTTCAACAATTGGGGTGAGTTGATTGGGCCACCGGCCAGGATGATTTCCCGCCTCGCCCTAACCACAACCTCTTGCCCGCCCCTGACATAGCGGACAGCGCTCGCCCGTTGCCCAGTGAACTCCAGTTTCACCGCCAAAGCGTGCTTGCGCACCTCAAGATTTTTCCGCCGCGTCGCCGGCCGCAGATAGGCTACGGCGGCGCTGCAGCGGCGGCCGCGTTGCACCGTCATGTCCATGCGCCCGAAACCTTCCTGCTGAAACCCATTGCAATCGGACGTTTCCAGATAGCCAGCCTGTTTCCCAGCAGCGATCCACGCCCGATACAGCGGGTTCTGCACGGTGCCGTATGTGGTGTGCAGCGGACCGCTGTCTCCGCGATACGCGTCGCCGCCTTCCGCACGGGTCTCCGCGCGGCGGAGATAGGGCAGCACATCGGCCCAGCCCCAGCCCTGGGCACCGCTCTGCTGCCAGCCCTCGAAGTCCAGCGCATTGCCGCGCACATACACCAGCCCGTTGATCGAGGAAGACCCGCCCAGCACCTTGCCGCGCGGCGTGTGCAGGCGCCGGTTGTTCAGGTTCGGCTCCGGCTCGGTTTCATAGAACCAGTTGTAACGCGGCTTGTTCATCGGAATGGAGAGTGCGGCCGGCATCCGGATGACCAGAGACCGGTCGTCGCCGCCATATTCCAGCAGCAGCACGGTGAAGCGGCCGTCCTCGGTCAGCCGGTTCGCCAGCACGCAGCCTGCCGAACCCGCCCCGATGATAACGTAGTCGAAGCTTTCCATGTAAGGAAACGCTATCCGAACCGTGCCAGCGAATAGCGCGGATCGACCCTCTCTCCCCGCAGCATCGCCGCCGCGGTGATCTGTCCGATCACCGGCCCCAGCGTATAGCCGTTGGCGCTGACCGCATTGAAGAACCCCGCCAGTCCCGGCGTCTCGCCCAGAATGGGCGCGCGGTCGATCGACGGATTGATGCCCGTCCAGCTCCGCACGAAATGCAGCCCGGCCAACGCCGGCAGTACCCGGCCGCAGACCCATAGATTGCCCTCGATGCTGCGGCGCAGATTGCGCGTGCGCCCCGTCTGCTCGTCGAACGCACCGAACCAGCCGCCGCCCACCAGGAACCCGCCGCTCGCCTGCTGCTTCAGTGAAAGATGCCGTCCGGCGACAGCGATCAGGTGCCGCGTCAGCGGCGGCGCTGGTTCCGTGACGATCACCTGCTGCACCGTGCCGGTCACCGGCAGATCGAGCCCCACTAGCCGGCCGATCCGCCCCGACCAAGGCCCGGCGGCGTTCACTACCTGCCCGGCAATCACCGGCCCCTTCGAGGTCTCCAGCCGCCACGCGTTGCTGATGCGCCCGACATCCAGCACCTCGGCGCCGCGCAGCACCCGGGCCCCCCTCCGCTGCGCCAACATCAGCACAGCCATCGTGCCGCGCAGCGGATCGCCGTAGCCTTCGGCCGGCACGAAATCCGCTCCGACCATGCGATCCGACAACGCCGGCGCCAGGTTGTGCAGCTCGTCGGCGCCCAGCACGTGGCTTTCGATTCCCCACCGCCGTTCCATCGCCGATTTGCGCCGCAGCCACTGCATCCCGGCCTCATCCTCGGCCAGCATCAGCCCGCCCTCGGTGCGGATCCCCAGATCCTCTCCAGCCGCCGCAGCGATCTCCTTCCACAAAGCAATACTGCGCGGCGCCAGCGCCAAGGCGTGCGCGGCGGGCCCCCCATCCTCCGGCGTATCGTCGCCGAAATCATAAGACAGTAACTGCACATGCAGGCTGCCCGCATTGGCCGTGCTGGCCGCCATGCCGGCTTCGTCGCGCTCGACAACCAGCACATCGGCGCCGTCGCGCGCCATGAAATAAGCCGAGCAAAGGCCCGCCAATCCGCCACCGATCACCACCACATCGGCACGCCGAGGCTCGGAGGCCGACACGGCCGTCCGGTGCAAACCCGCCGGGGGCACGGGCGCTGTCAACAACGGCGCCTCGAATTCCTCCGCCTCGAACATCAACGGAGCCGCCGGTGTGGGTCGCAGCGGCGCACGCGGGGCGGCAAAAGCGTCATGGTCGGGGCTGTCCGGACACAACCGGGCAACGGTCGCGGCACAGAATCGTCCCTGACAGCGCCCCATCCCGGCCCTGGTCGCTTTCTTCACAGCCGGCAACGAAGCAAGCCCCGCGGCCATCTCCGCCCTGATCCGCCCCGCAGTAACCTCCTCGCACCGGCAGACGATGGTTTCATCAGCCACCGCCGCCGCATCGAAATCCGGCGGCCGGAACAAACTCCACAAAACCTCCTGAAAACCCACTGCCCGCGCCAACGCTATCCGCGTCTTCGCCTCTTCCGGGGCCGCGAACCCCAAATCCCGAGCCGCCGCCAAGCCCGCCAGCCGCCCGCGCGCCATCGCTACTCGCGCGCCACCCAGCCTCGCCCCATCCCCCACCGCAAAAGGAAACGGGCTGGAATCCCCCCTCCCCTCGCGGGAGGGGGTTAGAAGGGGGGGGCGGCACACCTCCCCGAAGAAAGACCGCCCATCCTCATCCGTCTCCGTCTCGAGATAACCAATCCCCCGATCGACAAACCGATGCGCGAGCCCCAAGGCCCGTGCCAACCCCACCTCCGGCTGAAAACCGAGATTGATCGCAACAACATCCACCTCGATGACCCGCCCCCCGATCCGAGCACGCTGCACACGCCCTTCGCCCTCCAGCGCGGTCACCTGCGCCCCCCAAAGCACCGGCACACCGGCGCGCCGCAGCCGCGCCAGCATCCCCATCCCCTCACGCGCCAGATCTGGCGAGGTCCGCAGCATACGCCACACCGCACGCCATGCCGCCGCCGGCCACGGCGCCGCCTCGACCACCGCCACCGGCTTCACCCCGGCCGCCACCAGCTCGCATGCAAGCTGCAGATTAAGTGGTCCATTCCCGGCGATCAGCACCCGTTCGCCGGGGCACACACGCTGCGCCCGCACCAGCGTCTGCAACCCGCCTGTGGTCATCACGCCCGGTAACGTCCATCCTGGCACCGGCACCGGCCGTTCATGCGCCCCGGGCGCCAGGATCAGCCGTTTCGGACGGAACGTAATCGCTTTTCCGCACACCAGGGCGGCGATCTCATCGAAGGCAAAGGCGCCCCATACCATTGCCTCGACCTCGATCCGCACGCCCGCAGCCTCCGCTCGGCGTTTCAGCTCGAGCCCAAGCCGGAACTGCGCGTCGGGTGCATCTGTCGCATGGCTCTCCGCGAGCGGCTTGGCGTATTGCCCGCCGGTCGCGGCGCGCTCATCCAGCAGCACCACAGCGGCGCCTGCCTCCGCGGCGGCGATGGCCGCGGACAGCCCGGCCGGGCCGCCGCCCACGACCAGAACGTCGCAGACGCGTTCCTCCGCTGTCGCGGCATCGGCCTCGCCCGCCAGAGGCGTCAATTCGGCCGGCGGCGCTCCCGTCACCTGCATCCCCGGCGCGACTTTCGTCACGCACGCGCGCTGCCCCAGGCGGCCATCGACCGTCACCACGCAATCGAAGCAGGCGCCCATCCCACAATGTAGACCCCGCGGTGCGCCGGTCGCGGTCCGGCGAAAGGCGACGATGCCGGCCGCCGACAACGCCGCAGCGATGGTCTCGCCGGCGAGCGCCTCGATCGGCTGCCCGTCGAAGCTGAACGTCAGCCGCGCGCCGATCGGCGCGACGTGGCGTGCTTCAAGCCGCACGCTACGCCACCTCGCGTTCGGTGGGCGATGCAGGTTCCCGCGGGTTCGTCACCCCAATGGAGAACCACAACTTCCGCCTGCCGGCCAGCCCGACGCGCGGGAGCTCACCGGGGCTGGAACAGCCCGCGCGCGATGGCCGGAATATCCGCCCGGCTCACACCGAACTCACTCAGTTCGCGGTCGGTGCAGCTCTGCAACTCTCGGATGATCTGCGTTATCTCCCGCCGTTTCGCTAACCAATCGTCCATTTTGGGTGAAGAACGTAGCCATGTGAACTCCTTGCGTTGAACCAGGAGTCCCTCCCTAAGCCGGGTTTGACGGAGCAAAACCGATGCCATTCGGGTCGAATGCTGCTTCGTGCAGACTTCATGTCAGCCCCGCATCCAGCGCGGCCCAGTGCTCGTGGATTGTAGCAGCGCAACACGATCGTGTATCGGGTACCGACGAAGGCCGAGGTACCGAATTCCATGTCTCCAGCGCCGTTTCGCGCAATGCCGGGACTTGCGGCGCTCATCGGCATCGTCGTGCTTGCCGGATGCGCCGCGCCGCACCCGGTCAAGCCGACCGCAGCGCCGGTGGCGATCGCGCCTGACGCGCATGTGCCGCCTTTCGCCACTGTCCCCTACCAACCAATCTCCCGCGATTCCGTCGTGGCGATCGCACTGCGTGAATGGCGGCTGTTCGGCCAGCCGATCGATGATGACCCGCCCGGCACCCGTCCGCCGCTGCTGCCCGATCAGATGCCAGAACGCATGCCGGGTCTGTGGCAGCGCGTCGGCGAATATTGGTGGCTGGGAATGAACGCCGGCACACCGCAATCCGCCTGGACCGGCAAGCATGATGCGTCCGGCCAGGTGGTCCCGGGGGGCGACGACTGGGAATACGCCTGGTCGGCGGCATTCGTTTCATATGTTATGCGCATCGCCGGCGCCGGGGATCATTTCCCTTATTCCGAGGCGCATGCGGACTATATCGACATCGCCAAGGAGATGGCGCTTGGCCAGACCTCCGGGTGGCTGATTACCGCCGAACGGCCCACCACATACGCTCCGCAGCCCGGCGATCTGATCTGCGAAAGCCGCGGCCGCCATCACGTCACCTATGACGACCTGCCCGCCCCGCGCTTTCCGGCCCATTGCGACATCGTCGTCGGCGTGCAGCCAGGGCAGATCGAAGTGGTGGGGGGCAACGTGGACGATGCCGTGACGATGAAGCACGTTCCGGTGACGCCGGATGGCAAGCTCGCGACGCCGGATGGTCAGGTGCTGGATACGCGCTATCCCTGGATGGTGGTGTTGCACGTGCTCTATCCGGCGCTGCCTGTCTCCTAGCCTTGCCTGCGGGGGCGTGTAGCCGATCGAGGCCAATATGGATTCCGTATGTTCGCCAAGAGGTGGGGCAGGAGCGCGCAGATCGCCGGGCGTCCGGCTAAATCGCACGATATCCTGCAACAATGCGACCGTGTCATGCGGCACATCGGCCTTCGCCAAGCGATCGAGCCATTCCGCCGTTGATCGCGTTCTTATGGCATCAACGAGGATGGAGTACAGCGCATCGATATTCTCGATGCGAGCCGATAACGTGGCGAAGCGCGGATCAGCGGCCCAGGTCAGCGCGATCAAGCGCATCGGAACAGCCGCGAAGCCCGCCGCCATCAAGGCGGCGATCATGCGTTCGCGACAGGCGGGCGCACGTGCAGCCGGAGGCGTCAGCTCCCTCGCGACACCAAAGGGCCTGCGAGCTGACCTGGCTTTTTCCAGAGTCTAGAATTCGCCTACAAGGCTTTCGGGGTGACCTTGTGTCCATCTACGCTGCAGCTGCTGCCAGATCTCTGCGTCGCGATTGTAGAAATCTGGACGAAATTGCAGCGTACCGTCGGTATCTACAAACGCGGTCTGGTAAACCACGAATACCGGCACAGGCGGTGACAGATTGCCTAGAGTGGTGCTGCCCGTCCCGATCGCTTGATTGATCGTGTTGATCGGTTTCTGCATCAGCAGGGCGGCCAATTCGCGCGGATTCTGCACCCGGATGCACCCATGGCTGATGCGGCGGTTATCCCGGCTGAACGGCTTTTGATCCGGGGTGTCGTGCAGATAAACCTCGAACCGGTTCGGCATGTAAAACATCATCAGTCCGAGCCCTGCGTCGGGTCCCGGAAGCTGCTCCACCCCGCCATCGGGCAGCATTACCATGTGGTTCCGCGTCAAATAATTGGGGTCGCGCCTGATCTTCGGCAGGATCTCCGTCGTCGCGATGTCGCTCGGGACGTTCCATGGAGGATTGAACTCAATTCCCTCGATCGTGGCGCGGAACTCCGGGCTCTGATTGCGCTCGACATCTTGGCCGACAATGACCCGCGTAGAGAAAATCGGCTGATCGGTCAGATAAAGTACGACCCGTTCGTCGGCAACGTTGACCCAGACGCGGTCTGCCGGCAGCCGCCGTGGCAGCCAGCGTTGGCGTTCAAGGTTTACCTCGATCTCGCGCAAGCGGTTCGTCGTGCCCCTGTCGCCAGCCGGGGTGTCCGAGCGATACCTCTGCAAAGCTTGGCGCAGCGCGCGATAGGTCGGCGTCGTCGGCGCCAGCGCCTCGATCACTGCCGCCGGATCGGGGCTGGCGACAGCAGCGTCGAGCGCAGCAGCCACATCGATCGGTGCAGGCGTCAGAGTCTCGTCATCTGTTCGGCGCTCAACCGGCACGGCGCCGCGGGCCAGCGCGTCAGCATACGACAGGAAGGCGTCCGACAACAACAGTTCGCGATCCAGCGGCGGCAATATTGCTGTCTGCCGCAATAGGTTTGCGTGAAACAGCTCAGGGTCGAGACCCTGACCGCCGGCGCGCAACACCGCATTCACCAGCGAATTCGCCTGCGCTTGCCGGGTCGTCCATATTGGCTCGAAGTCATGGCGCGCGTAGAAGCGCCGTAGCAACCCGACATTCAGCCGTTCGCCGGCGATGACCAACTCAGGCGCGCCGTCAATCCGCGTGCCGAGTTCAGTGTCGGCATGCGGGGTCGGGACGGCGACTGCTTCGGGCTCTGGATCCGCAGTGCACGCAGCAAGCGCACATGCTGCGGCGAGAGCGATCATGCCGGCTGCAATCGTCGCGCGTCGGGACACTTGAGCTGGAGGTGCGGAAGTTAATGGCATTTGGCTACCAAAGCCGGCCTTGAGCCACGACGCGCAAACAAGTGCCACTCCTCGACCTTTGCCGACCCACTCAACCTGTCGTTTTGACTCTTCGCTGAGAATAGCGTTTAGAGTTAGCCTGTCTGCGAGCCTTTCAACCACGGAGGAACGGATGTTCGACGTTTCCGAAACACTGGCCCGCCATAGGCTGTTCTGTAAAGCGGCAATGGTTTTTGCCGTCGTGGTTCCCGCGGCGCTCCTCGCGGGGTGCGCTCAGCAGCAGCCCGCCCCGCCGCCGGCGCAACCGGTCGAGGCTTCGCCCCCGCCACCGCCTCCGGCTCCTCCTCCGGCTCCGCAGGTACGTGGCTAGTCAGCGGGCCGCGGTACGGCGCAAGAACCCGAGCCTCGAATCGTTAGGTCGAAGCGCGGCAGCCCGCTTGATGCGAACGGGCTGAACCGTGAGTCGGCGTCCAACTTTGACCCCGCTCCCAGGAAAGGCAAGTGCCTGTAAATGCTTGCCCTTTGGGGATCGGACGGGGTCGCGACCGGCGTCCAACATTGACCCCGGCAAATTGCCAATTCTTTCGGCATCAATGCAATAGCCCGCCCTCGGGTGGGTCAAGGTTGGACGCCGATTCACAATTTCATCCTGGTGGCGGCACGCAGCGGCGAGGGAGAACGTTGGCGGATCAACTTCTTTATCGTCACGCGCGGGATGAAGGGCTTCGAGATCGGCCACAAGAAGGACAAGATGGGGTGCCCGTGGCATCGCGTCCTCCGCGTTGTTCTTCGACAACATCTATGTGCCGGCTGAGGTTATCCTCGGCCGCGAAGGCGAAGGCTTCAAGCTGGTGATGGAGGCGCTGAATGCCTCGCGTCCGCTGAATTGCGGCGTGCGGCGTGCGGCTGGCGCAAGGCGCCATGGATCTGGCGCTGCTCATGTCGCCGACAGGCACGCCTTCGGCCAGCAGGTCAGCGAGTTCCAGGGCGTGGGTTGGACGCTGGCTGACATAGCGATCGCAGTCGATGCTGCCCGCCTGCTGACCTATCGCGCGGCGGCGATGGTCGATGAAGGCGTGAAGGGACCGGGCCTGACGCGGGCGGCGGCGATCGCCAAAATGCTTCACCTCTGATACCGCAATGAACGTCGCGACCCACGCCGTGCAGCTCTACGGCGCCGCGGGAATCTCCAACGAATACCCGATCAACCGGTACTTTCGTGCCAAGGTGCTGCAGATCATCGAAGGCGCCAACCATATCAAACGCAACATCATCGCCGCACCATCCCGGGCGCAACAAAGAGGAAAGCGTGATGGCGGAGATCGGCGGCTACGGTGATTACCTACAACCCGCTACGAATGATCAAGGCCCAGGGTACTGGCGAATGACGGGAACATAGGCGAGCGTTTGGCTTCGATCGCCGCCAGGCCTTCGGTGACATCGGGCGATCCCAAAGCCGGCACAACGGCGCGCTCCTCCTGCCGCAAGCCAGCCGCCAATGCTCCGTCGGTTGCGAAAGCTTACCCCCAAAACGATCACGGATCGGGCAGCGCTGCGGCGGCGACTGGATGCGATCCGCGCGGCCGGGATAAGCATCAGCATCGGCGAAGCTATACCGGTGCGGCGGGGATCGCCGTGCCGATTATGCGCGGTGACGGGGTCGTGAACGAGGCGCTGTTGCTCGCCGGCCGGTCGGAGCGGATCGAGGATGATCAGGAAGGCCTGAGCAAGATCGTCCGCGAGACCGGCGATCGTATTTCGGCCTCGCTCGGTTACCGAGCAGGGGAAGGCCACGGCGATGCGGAGCTGAAGCTGCTGCGCGGCGCTGACGCGGCATCGGTCGGGCGCCTCCGGCGGACGTCCCCTACCCCTCCGGCAAGACGCCTCGCCAGCGTGATCGAAGCCTCGTGAAGATCGGCTATTTTTGGTTACGATGCGCGGGCTCGCACCCACGTTCCGACGGAACGGGTGCCGCTGCTCGGCAACTGGATCGCGCGGCCGTTGTTCCGGGGCAGTGCTGGACATGATGGATTGGTTGGCAGAGCGTGGCGGTTGTCCGGTTATTCTGGGCCGCCGCAACGGTGACCACGCGCAGTACGCCCATGTGGTCGATCCGCTGCGCCGCAGGCCAGACTGCGTCGAGGCCGGCACTCTACTGCCGCTAGCGTCATGCGCGATCGGACAGATCCTGCTGGCGGCGGAAACCGACGCCGACGTGCGACGCCTGATGCACCGACTCAATGCCGAAACGCGGTCACCGGCAGAAATCGTACGCATACCCGAACTCATCGCCCGAGTGACGGAGATTCGCCAACGGGGTTACGTGTTGATGGTGGATCAATTATGCGCGGTGCTGGCGACGCGTCTGCCGCCGGCAGTTTCGGCGACGCCGCTTGTGCTGGGAATGACCGGTGAGCGGGCCGCACTTGCCGAGCGCGCACCGGCGCTGGTCAGCATGATCCGCGAGGAGATCCCGTTCTGGCTGAACTCCGTGCGCCGAGACCGCTGACATTCGACGTGGCGCCGGAGCTCGCGGTTGCCGGCGGCCGGCCGATCCGCGATGCAGAATGCCGGACGATATCCTGAACAGGATCTCCCATCCGGCATCAGCAGCCAACCTCGGGGATCAACCGCCGACAGGGCACAGCACCGCCAGATCGCAACCCTGATCGGCCTGCAACACCTGCTCGGCCACGAGCCGGTCCCAACCGCGAGCGGGTTTTGCCGGCGGGCGCCAGACGGCGCGGCGCCGCGCCAACTCCCGCTCATCGACCAACAGATCGAGGCGGCGTTCGCGTACGGACAGCCGGATGCGATCGCCGGTCTCGATCAGCGCAAGCGGACCGCCAGCGGCGGCTTCCGGCACGATATGCAGGATGATGGTCCCGAAAGCGGTGCCGGACATACGGCAATCGCTGAGGCGCAGCATGTCCTTCACGCCGGCTGCGGCGAGCTTTCGCGGGATCGGCAGATAACCGGCTTCCGGCATGCCGGCTTGTGTCAGCGGGCCAGCATTCTTCAGCACCAGCGCATCGCGTTCGGTTACCTCCAGCGCCGGATCGTCGATGCGGGCCGCGAGATCGCCCAACGCGTCGAACACCACGGCGCGCGCCTCGGTTTCGAACAACGCCGGTGTGGCGGCGCTGCGCTTCAGAATCGCTCCGCGCGGCGCCAGTGAGCCGAACAGCGCCACCAGCCCGCCGACCGGCGAGACCGGCTCGGCGCGCGCATGGATGATGCGGCGATCGATGAAAGCGGGCTCGACCAGGCGGTCGCCGAGCATGGCGCCGGTGACGTCGCGCGTGCCATGATGCAGCAGGTCGCGCAGCTCCCACAGCAGCGCCGGCATTCCGCCGGCGGCGTGGAAATCCTCCATATAGCCTTCGCCGGTCGGCTTGAGATCGACGAGCACGGGCGTGCCGTCGGAGAGGCCATTGAGCCGAGCCAGGCTGATCTCGATGCCGCGCCGCCCAGCAATCGCGGTGAGATGGATCAGCGTGTTAGTCGAACCGCCGAGCGCCAGCAACACGCGTAACGCGTTCTCCACCGCGTGCTCGGTGATGATCTGCGAAGGGCGGATGGGGTTGGCGACCAGCCGCATCGCCAGCGCGCCGGCGTCTTCGGCGGCGCGGAGCCGATCCGCGTGCACCGCCGGGATGCTGGCGGTGCCTGTCGGCATCATCCCGAGCGTCTCGGCGATGCAGGCCATCGTGCTGGCGGTGCCCATCACGCCGCAGGTGCCGGCGGTGGTTGCGAGCCGGTCCTCGATTTCATGGATGCGCTCGCCGGAAACTTTCCCGGCGCGGTATTGCGCCCAGTAGCGGCGGCAATCGGTGCAGGCGGAGAGGCGCTCGCCCTGGAAGGAAGTGGCGAGCATCGGCCCGGTGACGAGCTGCACGCAGGGAATATCGGCCGAAGCCGCGGCCATGAGCTGGGCGGGCACGGTCTTGTCGCAGCCCCCGATCAGCACGGCGGCATCCATGGGCTGCGCTGTCAGCATCGCTTCGGTGTCAAGTGCTGCCAGGTTGCGATAATGCATGCTGGTGGGAAACAGCGACGGTTCGCAGAGCGAAATAGTTGGGAACGCAAGCGGCAGACCACCGGCGGCCAGGACGCCGCGTTTCACTGCCTCGACGAGTTCGGGCACAGTGCGATGGCAATTGTTGTAGCCGGAGCGCGTATCGACGATGCCGACTACCGGGCGCTCCAGCATGGCCTGGGAGTAGCCCATGGATTTGGCAAAGGAGCGGCGCAGATAGAGCGCGAAGTCGCGATCGCCGTAGTTCGCGGCATTGCGCGCCAGGCCGCGCTTCGGTGCGTGTTCTTCGTCCATGGCGGGACGGTAGGCTAGGGCACGGAGTGGGGCAATCGACCGGACCCAGGCCGAAAGCCAATGGGCGCGAGAGGGATCGAACCTCTGACCCCTACCGCGTCAAGATACGTCCTGGGGGTGTCCCGGAGCTTGTTGAAATAGGGAGGTCAGGGCTGCTCACCTTGCGCCTGTAAGCTCGGGGTGTCGAGTCCACGAAAGGAAGGCAATGCAATGAGGAAGGATATCACATCGGCCGGGATTATCGCAGCGGGCGTTGAGGCGGCCTGAGAGGATGTGGCGGTCAGTTTTGAGCGGTTCTGTCTGACCGCCGGGGTAGCGACGCTGGTTGAGATGATGGAGCACGATGCGGCCGAGCTGTGCGGTCCGCGGTATGGGCGCAACGACGGTCGGCGCGGTCATCGCTGGGGTCGCACCGGGGGCAGGATCGCCTTTCCCGGCATTGAACCGCCCCGTGTTCGAGTCCGCAAAGGAGCCGAGCTGGCTTTGCCGAGCTGGGAAGCCGTACAGCCGAAGAATGCAACGTCTCCACCCGTCGTTTCCGACGTGCGGTGCGCCTGCCGGAGGGCGACATCCCGGTTGCCCGCGGCGCCGGCGTTTCGAAGTCCGCCGTGTCGCGTCGGTTCGTTGGCATTGTCGGCCGAGCGGATGGCTGAGTGGATGGCGGCGGACCTCTCGCAGCTTGATCTGTTGGCAATCCAGATCGATGGCATTCACATCACTGACGAACTGATATTACTGGCTGCCGTCGGCATCGACGGCGATGGGGTGAAACGTCCGCTTGAGCTGCTGGAAGGAGCGACCAAAAACGCCGCTGTGGTGCAGGCGTTGTTGGATAAATCTGGTCGAACGTGGATCCGAAAATTTGCCGCCTGTTCATCGTCGATGGCTCGAAGGCGCTACTCAAGGCGATCCGTAAGACCCTTCGGCCGGCACACGCCTGTTCAGCGTTGCCAGATCCACAAGGCGCGCAATATCGTCGAACGGCTGCCCAAGCACTTGCACGCCTCAGTTCGCAAAGCATTGCGCCAGGCGTGGGAGCTGGATGATGTGGAGAAAGCCGAGCGGCTGCTCCGCAATCTGGCGCAACGGTTGGAACAGGTGGCGCGCGGCGTCACAGCGAGCATCCTGGAGGGGCACCTCGGACTTTTGTGAATGCTTTGCCCTGCTAACAGGTGCCAGGGGGCCGCGAACCGTGAGGAACGCTACCGCAATGTCTCTCGGCAATTCCCTTGCTCCTTATGGGTAACCAACTTCCTGAGCGCCGGGCTCGATACTGGAACAGAAAACTTCTCGCTGGCCTTGGCAACGTGCATACCGAAGCGGAAACTCGACCTCCGGCGCCGGTTGACGGCCTGCCGCCCCACCGATACGCGCTCCTGAATGCCGCCTGATACCACGAGCCCGGCCCTGCCCGCCTTCCCCGGCGCGCGGCGCAGAGCCAGTTTTCGCCCCCGGCTTGTCCGTGCCCACTCGCTGCGCTTCTGGCAACGCATCAACCTGCTGTTCGGCGGCTGCCTGATCGGCCTAGCCGGGGTGGTCATGGCGATCGGCGCCGCCTGGGCCGAGCGCGGCTTCAACGGCCTGCTCGCGCGCTGGCCGCTGGCGTGCCTGCTGGTTACCCCTGCCGGCTTTGCCCTGTTGGCTTGGCTCACCCGAAGCTACTTCCCGAACTCAGAGGGCAGCGGCATCCCGCAGGCGATCGCCGCCCGCAAGCTGTGGGGCCAGCAGGAGCGCGGCAAGCTGGTCTCGTTGCGAATCGGCATCGGCAAGATCTTCCTGACCTTGGGCGGCCTGCTCTGCGGCGCGTCGATCGGCCGCGAGGGGCCGACCGTCCAGGTCGGCGCCTCGATCATGTTCGCCCTCGGCCGGCTGTCGCCCGCCCGCCAGCCGGGCCTGATCCTGGCGGGCGCAGCCGCCGGCATCGCCGCCGCGTTCAACACGCCGCTTGCCGGGGTGATCTTCGCCATCGAGGAAATGAGCCGCTCGTTCGATGAACGATCGAGCGGCCTCGTCATCGGAGCGATCATCGCCGCCGGCATCGTGTCGCTCGCGCTGCTGGGCAACTACACCTATTTCGGCGTCATCACCTCGCATCTCGGCAGCGCCTTCGGCTGGCTCGCCGTGCCGATATGCGGTGTGGCCGGGGGGCTGCTGGGCGGCGTCTTCAGCCGCATCCTGGTCGAGGTGGCGCACGGGCTTCCCGGCCGGATCGGGCCTGCGATCAAGCGCCATCCGGTGATCTTTGCCGGAGGCTGCGGCGTGGTGGTTGCGCTGTGCGGGATCGCTTCGGGCGACACGATCTTCGGCACCGGCTATACGCATGTGAAAGCACTGGTCGATACCGGGACGCCATTGCCGATGAGCTTCGGCCTTCTGAAGATGGCCGCGACCACCCTTTCCTCGGTGGCCGGCATCCCGGGCGGGCTGTTTTCGCCCTCGCTCGCGGTCGGCGCCGGCATCGGCTACGACGTGTCCCGGCTGCTGCCGCACGTGCCCGTCGGCGCGATCATCCTGCTCGGCATGGTCGGCTATTTCTCGGGCGTGGTGCAGGCGCCGATCACCGCCTTCGTTATCGTCGCCGAGATGACCGCCGACAACACCATGGTGGTGCCGCTGATGGCGACGTCGCTCATCGCCACCGGCTGCTCGCGGCTGATCTGTCCAGCGGGCGTGTATCACTTGCTGTCGCACAACTACATCAAGCTTTATGCGCCGGAGGAAGCGACGCCCGCCCCGGGCGCCGCGGTGGCGGTGACGCCCACGCACAAGGCCAGCGCTCAGGATCCCGACTTGTCAGACGGGGAGAGCCGCGTATGACTGGCCCGGTCACGTAACCAGGTTTCCCGATGCAGGCTTCGTCCACCGCCCGCCTCGCCGTCGATATCGGCGGGACGTTCACCGATCTTGCTCTCGAACAGGGCGGAATGCGCCACACCGTCAAAGTGCTGACCACGCCGACGGCGCCGGAAAGCGGGGTGATGGAGGGTATCGGCCAGGTGCTTGCTGCCGCCGGCCTGCGCGCATCCGACATCGCCATTGTCATCCACGGCACCACGCTCGCCACCAACGCGGTGATCGAGCGCAAGGGGGCGCGCACGGCGCTGATCACTACCGAGGGCTTCCGCGACGTGCTGGCGATGGGCAACGAAAGCCGTTACGACCAGTACGATCTCAACATCACCCTGCCGCAACCGCTGGTGCCGAGGCATCTGCGCCTGCCGGTGCCGGAACGGCTCGACAACGAAGGCCATGTGCTGCTCCCGTTGGACGAGGCTGCGGTCCGTGGCTTGGTCCCGCAGCTGCGGCACGAACGGGTGGAGAGCGTTGCGATCGGGTTCCTGCATGCTTTCGTCAACCCGGCGCATGAGCAGCGCGCGCGGGTGATTTTGGCGGAGGCGCTGCCGGATGTGCCGATCTCGCTCTCCAGCGAGGTGTCGCCGGAGATGCGCGAATGGGAGCGCTTCTCCACCACGGTTGCCAACGCGTATGTGCAGCCGCTGATGGCGCGCTACCTGCGCCGCCTGGAAGCCGAGCTGCGGGCTGTCGGCACGGATGCGCCGGTCTTCCTCATGCTGTCGGGTGGCGGACTGACCACAATTGAAACAGCGTGTCGCTTCCCCATCCGGCTGGTGGAAAGCGGGCCGGCCGGCGGGGCGATCTTCTCCGCGGACATCGCGCGGCAATGCGATCTGCCGACGGTGCTGTCATTCGACATGGGCGGCACTACGGCGAAGATTTGCCTTATCGATAACGGCCGCCCACAAACCGCGCGCAGTTTCGAAATCGCCCGAGTGGGCCGGTTCAAGAAGGGCTCCGGCCTGCCGCTGCGCATCCCGGTGATCGAGATGGTGGAGATCGGTGCCGGCGGCGGCTCGCTTGCGCATGTTGATGCGATGGGACGGATCGCGGTCGGGCCGGAGAGCGCGGGCGCCGATCCCGGCCCGGCCTGTTATGGCCGAGGCGGCACGCGCCCGGCGGTGACCGACGCCAATCTGCTGCTGGGTCGGTACGACCCGACGCGGTTCGCCGGCGGAACTTTGCGGCTCGACAAGGCGGCGGCCCACGCGGCGATTGCGGAGGTGGCCGGGCCGCTCGCTCTGTCGCCAGAGATGGCGGCTCTCGGCGTGATCGAGATGGTCGATGAGAACATGGCGAATGCCGCCCGCGTGCACGCCATCGAGTCGGGCAAGACCTATGAGGGACGCACGCTGATCGCCTTCGGCGGCGGCGGCCCGGTGCATGCGTGCCGGGTGGCGGAAAAGCTCGGCATCCGCCAGGTGCTGGTGCCCACTGGCGCGGGCGTCGGCAGCGCCATCGGCTTCCTGCGCGCGCCGGTGGGTTATGAGGTGGTGCGCAGTTTGTATCAGCGCTTCTCCAGCTTCGACGCCGCCGCGGTAAATGCTCTGCTGGCAGAGATGGCAGAGGAAGCAGCGTCGGTCGTGCGCCAGGGAAGCTTCGGCGCCCGCACCACCGAATCGCGGCTGGCCTACATGCGCTATGTCGGCCAGGGGCACGAAATCCCAGTAGCGCTTCCGGCGCGCCCCTTGGGGGCAACCGATATCGCCAAAATCCGCTCCGCCTACGATCGTGAATACACGAAATTCTACGATCGCCCCGTCCCCGGTTCGGATGTCGAGATAATGAGCTACGCCGTGCTGGTAAGTACCGAACGCTCGCAAAACTCACCTCTCCCGTCTGCGGGAGAGATCGGCTCCCGTAGGGAGCCGGGTGAGGGCGTGCGCCGCCAGGCGGTGCGCGACACCGTCACCGGCGAAGTCACCGACTGGCTGGTCCATGACCGCTCGGCTCTGCCGTCAGACGCCTCCATTATGGGACCAGCGATCATCGCCGAGGACGAGACCTCCACATTGGTCGGACCCGGCTGGACAGCGAGCGTGGACAAATTCGGTTATATCGAGCTGCTGCGGGAGGGTTAAGAACCGTGTCGAAGGAAACCGGTGCGCTGGCGCAAATCCAGCGACAGATCATGTGGAACCGCCTGATCGCCGTGGTGGAGGAACAGGCGCAAACGATGATCCGCACCGCCTTCTCCACCACGGTGCGCGAGGCCGGCGACCTGTCGGCCGGCATCTTCGACCTGCAAGGCCGCATGATGGCGCAGGCGGTCACCGGCACGCCGGGTCATGTCAACTCGATGGCCGAAAGCGTCGGCCATTTCCTGCGCAAATGCCCCGCTGAAACAATGCAGCCAGGCGATCACTACATCACCAACGACCCGTGGCTCGGTACTGGCCACCTGCACGACCTGACGGTGGTGACGCCAGCTTTCCTGTACGGCCGCGTCGTCGGCCTGTTCGCCAACACCGCGCATGTGATCGATGTCGGCGGCCTGGGCATGGGTCCCGAGGGCCGCTCGGTTTTCGAGGAAGGCCTCTACATTCCGATCACCAAATGCTTCGACCGTGGCCGTGCGAACGAGACATTCTTTGATTTCGTCCGTGCCGGATCGCGCCTGCCGGTGGAGCTGGAGGGCGATGTCTATTCCCTCTGCGCCTGCAACGATGCCGGCGCGAAGCGGCTGGTCGAGATGATGACGGAGTTCGGGATGGAAACTCTCGATCCGCTCGCCGGGTTCATCTTCGACAGTTCGCTGCGCGCGACCCAGGCGGAGATCGCGCGCCTGCCGAAGGGCACATACAGCGGCGAAATCTGGTCGGACGGCTATGAGGAGCCGATCCGGCTGGCCGCCGCCATGACCATCCGCGATGACACGATCGAGGTGGACTACGCCGGCACCTCGGGCCTGTCGAACCGTGGCATCAACGTGCCGCCGGCCTATTGCCGCGCCTATTCCTGCTTCGGCATCAAATGCGTAGTGGCGCCTGAGGTTCCCAACAACTGGGCCAGCCTCGCACCTTTCCGGATGAAAATACCGGAGGGGTGCATCCTGAACGCCCCCCGCCCCTATCCCGTCTCGGTGCGGCATGTCATCGGGCATCTGCTGCCTGACCTGATGATGGGCTGTCTGTATCAGGCGGTGCCGGAGCGGGTGACCGCCGAAGGCGCCTCCTCGTTGTGGAACCCGCCGTTGCGCGGGGGATCTTCGGTTTCCGGCCAGGCCCGCAGCAACCGGCCGGTGGTGGCGGATTTCGAGATCATCACGTTCAACTCGGGCGGCACGGGTGCCCGGCCCGGCTCCGACGGGCTGGACGCGACCGCGTTTCCGTCCGGGGTGCGGACGATGCCTGTGGAAGCCACTGAGAACGTGGCGCCAGTGATTTTCTGGCGCAAAGAACTGAAGCCAGATTCCGGCGGCGCCGGACGGACGCGCGGCGGGGTCGGGCAGATCATGGAGATTGGCACCAAGGGTGATCTCGAATTCGCAGTGAACGCGACCTTCGACCGCGTTGCCCATGCACCCAAGGGACGCGATGGCGGCCTGCCCGGCGCGCCCGGTGTGGTGCGGCTGAAATCCGGCGCGCGGCTGCGGACGAAGGGATTCCAGCTCATCCCGGATGGCGACCGGTTGATTCTGGAACTGCCCGGCGGCGGCGGGATGGGCGATCCGAAAGAACGCGATCCCGCGCTGGTGGCGCGCGATGTGCGGGATGGACTGGTGTCGGAGGAAGCGGCCCAGCGCTTCTACGGTGAGGCAGGGGCCGCGTGATCTCCGCGGCGAGGGGGTGTAGGAGATTGCTTCACCCGCTGCGCGGGATTCGCAATAACGATACCCGACTGTAACGGAACACCCGATGCCCCATCACGACCTGATCATCCGCGGTGCCACCATCTTCGACGGCACCGGCGCGTCCCGCTTCACCGCCGACCTCGCCGTCTCCGGTGACCGCATCGCCGCGGTCGGCGATCTCGGCGGCCACGCCGCCGACCGCGAAATCATCGCCACCGGCAGAGCCCTCGCGCCCGGCTTCATCGACGCCCATACGCATGACGACCGCGCCGTGCTCTGCGGGCCCGACTGCATGCTGTGCAAAATGTCGCAAGGCGTCACCACCGTGGTGGTCGGCAATTGCGGCATCAGCCTGTCCCCGGTGCGTATGCGCACCCGCCCCATCCCGCCTCTCGATCTGCTGGGCGACGAGAGCTGGTGGACCTTCGACAGTTTCGGCGACTACGCCGACCGTCTCGCCAAGGACCCATCGCCGGTCAATGCCGTCGCGCTGATCGGGCACATGTCGTTGCGCGTGGAAGCGATGCAGGGGGATACCCAGCGCGCCGCCACCGACCGCGAGGCCGAGCAGATGCGCCGGCGGCTGGCGGAAGCCCTGCAACAGGGTGCCTCCGGCTTCTCCACCGGGCTCTATTACCCGCCCAGCACGATGGCGCCGACCGACGAGGTGATCGCGGTGGCCGAGGCGCTGCGCGACAAAGGCGGCCTCTATGTCACCCATATGCGCGATGAAGCCGACCATGTGATCGACGCGATCGAGGAGACGCTGAAAATCGGCCGTTCCGTCGACGCGCCGGTGGTGATCAGCCACCATAAATGCGCGATGCCGGAGAATTACGGCCGCTCCGCCGAAACGCTGCCGCGCATCGAACGGGGCGCCGCGCAACAGCCGCTCGCCTTCGATGTCTATCCCTATGCCGCCGGTTCCACCGTGTTGATGCCGGCGCGGCTTCGCCCCGACGTGCCGGTGCAGATCACCTGGTCGGTCCCGCATCCGGAAGTCGCCGGGCGCATGCTGGACGAGATCGCGAAGGATTGGGGGACAACGGCGCGCGAAGCTGCCGAACGGCTGCTGCCCGCGGGCGCGATCTTCTTTCAGATGGACGAAGCCGATATGCGCCGGATCATGGCGCATCGCCTGGCCATGATCGGCAGCGACGGCCTGCCGCACGATGCGTTTCCGCATCCGCGCCTCTGGGGCACGTTTCCGCGCGTGCTCGGCCACTATGCCCGCGAGCTTGGCCTGTTCAGCATGGAGCAGGCGGTGCACAAGATGACCGGCCGCACCGCCGCGGTGTTCGGCCTGGCCGATCGCGGCGTGATCCGCGCCGGCGCCTATGCCGATCTGGTCTTGTTCGACCCCGCCACGGTGCGCGACGCCGCCAGCTTCGCTGAGCCGATGAAGCAAGCCGACGGCATCGAGGCGGTCTGGGTCAACGGCCGCCCCGCCTTCGTGCACGGCCAGGGCGCCACGGCCGAACGTGCCGGGCGGCTGCTGACACGCGGCCGTCAGGCCAGCCCGTAGCGCAGCGCCACCCAGAGTTTCTGCCATTTCGACAGGCTGACCGGCTCGGCCAGGCGGCGCCAGCCGCGCCGCTCCAGCCGCGCCAGCAGCGCGGCATAGGTCGCCCCCATCAGCCTTGCCGGCCGCATCGCCCGCCGGTCGCAGAGCCGCATCGCATCCTGGGCCGCCTGAAAGTAGTCATGCGCCAGCCTGGCGATCCGGTCGCAGACCGCGGGCAGCCCCGGTGCCGCCAGCGCCGCCAGCGGCGCATGCGGCACACACGCTGCGTCCAGCCACTCGCACGGCAAGTACAACCGCCCCCGCCCGGCATCCTCCCGCAGGTCGCGCAGGATGTTGGTAAGCTGCAGCGCACGGCCGAGCGCATGCGCGACGCGATCCGCCGCGGGCGAGGCATCCCCGAAGGCACGGACCGAAAGCCGCCCGACCGCGGCGGCGACGCGATCGCAATAGAGATCCAGCGTGGCGAGATCAGGGGCGACGATCGCTGTCTTGGCATCCATCTGCATGCCGTCGATCACCGCAAGGAAATCCTCCTGCCGCAAATCGAACCGCCGCACCGCCGCCAACAGCACGCGAGTCACCGGCGTATCAGCCTTGCCTTCATAAAGCCCGGCGATCCGTTCCCGCCACTCGGTCAGCCTCGGCAGCTTGTCGGCAAAGGCGCCCGCGTCGTCGGCGATGTCATCGACCATGCGGCAGAAAGCGTAGATCGCATACATCGCCTGCCGCCGGTCCGGCGGCAGGATGCGCATGCCGCGATAGAACGACGTGCCCGCCGCGCGCACGACGGCCTCCACAGCGAACAGATCACCCTGCTCCGCTAGGTCGCTCACAGGAACCGCAAGGAGGCGAGGACGCTCGACGCAGCGTCCGTTTTGGTAAGCGTGATACGCCGCGCGAGCGGATCGCCGCGGCGCAAGCGACGGGCCAGCCGGTGCGCCAGCCCGACAATGACCGCTGTTTCCAGCCGCAAGCGCCGGTCCTGCGTGGCCCGCGGCAGGTCGATCGCGGCTCGGTTCAGTGCATCGACCTCGGCCAGCAATGCCTCGAACACGCGCCGCAGTCCCGGCGTTTCGGCAGGGCGGCGCAGGTCGTCCACCGAGGCTCCGTAGCGGTCCAACAGGTCCTGCGGCAGGTAACAGCGATCCAACGCGGCCAAATCCTTGCCGCAGTCCTGCAAGTGATTCAGGATCTGCAGAGCGGTGCACAGCGCATCCGACGGCGGCCATGTGGCGCGCGTCTCGCCATGCAGGTCGAGCACATGCCGCCCGACCGGCATCGCCGAATAGCGGCAGTAGTCATAGAGCTCATCCCAGCTTGCATACCGTCGTTTGGTGGCATCGCGCCGGAATGCTACCAGCAGTTCGCTCGCATGGGTCGGCGTGACGCCGGTCTGCGCCAGGCTTGCCCGCAGGCGCAGCGCGCTGGGCGAGCCGGTGTCGGTATGGCCGAGCAACACCGCCTCCATCGCATCGAGCCGCGCCACCTTCTCCGCGGCCGCGAGAACAGCGCTGTCTGCAATATCGTCGGCATTGCGGGCGAAGGCGTAGAAGGCGTGGACATGCGGGCGCAGCTTTGAGCGGATCAGCACGCCGACCGGGAAATTCTCGTCGCCACGGTCCTTGCCGGACCAGGCTTCGACGGTGGTTTCGCTCACGCCCGGACCTTCTGATAGGCGCGGCCTTTCCAGCTCACGCCGAGGCCCAGGTGACGGTTCACCGCCGAGCCTACCGTGGCCGCCATGTAAAACAACGCGACCAGCGGGAGGAACGGCGCCCATACGGGCGACAGCCCGCAACGACGCAGCGTGGGCAGATAGGACCAGGCAAGCGCACCCCAGGTGATAGCGCCGATGACCCGGGCCGCGCCGTGCCCCGCCAAGGCGGCAAGCGGCGGAACGATCCAGACGAGCGCCATTCCCACCAAACACACGGCAAGCAGCAGCGGCGAGAAGCGAAGCTGGACATAGGCGGTGCGGGCGATCATGCGCCAGATCTCACCCGCCGTCGGATACGGCCGGATCGAGCGCGCCTGCGTGGAATGGCCGAGCCAGATCCGGCCGCCCACCTTCACGGCGGCGGCCAAAGCCACATCGTCTATCAGTGCGGCGCGGATCGCGGCGATGCCGCCGATCCGCGCCAATGCGCGCCGGCGCAGCAGGATGGTTCCGCCGGCTGCGGCGGCGGTCGGGTGCAGCGGGTCGTTCGTCCAGGCAAACGGATAAAGAAGCTGGAAAAAGAACACGAAGGCGGGGATCAGCGCGCGTTCGGCGAAGCTGACGCAAGGCAACGCCACCATTTCGGAAACCAGGTCGACGTCCTCGCGCGAAGCCTTTGCAATCAGGGTTTCGACGTGGTGCCGATCATGGACGATATCAGCGTCCGTCAGCAGGATGAACTCGGCCGGTTCAGCCTCGATGCCTTGGGCAATCGCCCAGAGCTTGCCGCTCCAGCCGGGTGGACAGGGCGCGCCGGCCAGCACCGTCAGCCCGTCGGAAAGACCACGGGCGATCTCGCCGGTACCATCGGTGCTGCCATCGTCCACCAGCACGATGCGCAGCGCCGGATAGGTCTGCGCCAGCAGCGAGCCGAGGCTTTGCGCGATCGACGCAGCCTCGTTGCGCGCCGGGACCACGGCGAGCACCGGCGGGGTCTCGGCCGGACGATCCGGCGCAAGAACGGGGCCCGCCTGCCAGAACCGGCCATGCCAGCCCAGCAGATACATCCAGACCAGCAGCGACAACACGGCCAATCCGGTCATGCGCGCAGCATCCCGTTGGCACGGAACCAGGCGACAGCATCCACGATGCCCTGGCGGGCCGGGCGCGGCGCGTAGCCCAGATTACGCATCGCCTTAGCCGAGGAATAGAACATCTTCTTCCGCGCCATCCGCAGATAGTCGCGGGTGACGCGCGGTTCGGACCGGCTGAACCTCGCCACAACCTCCATCGCCATAGCCAGCGGCCACACCGCTTTGATCGGAACGCGGATGGAAGGTGGGCGGCGGCCCGCCGCCTCGGCGACGAGCGTGAGGAGCTCACGTAGCGTCAGGTTTTCACCGCCGAGGATATACCGCTCCCCGATCTCGCCGCGTTCGAGCGCCAGTGCATGGCCTTCGCCGACATCGTCCACATGCACCACGTTCAAGCCGGTATCGACATAGGCCGGGGTGCGGCCGGCGGCGGCATCCAGAATCATCCGTCCGGTCGGCGTGGGTTTGATGTCGCGCGGACCGACCGGGGCGGCGGGGTTGACGATCACCACCGGGGCGCCTTGCCGGGCGATCTCCAGCGCTGCCTGCTCCGCCTCGTATTTCGAGCGTTTATAGGTGCTGATCAGGGCGTTCCGATCGACCGGCGTGGCCTCGTCCGCCGGACGCCCGTCGGCACTCAGCCCGAGTGCGGCCACCGAGCTGCAATAGACGATCCGCTCTGCCCCGGCCGTCTGCGCGGCGCGCAGCATGGCGACCGTGCCGTCGATATTTGCCCGCAGCATGGGCGCCGGATCGGGCACCCAGATGCGGTAGTCGGCCGCTACGTGCACCACGAAACGGCAGCCCTCGGCGGCGCGAGCCAGGGAGGCCGGATCGATCAGGTCCCCGATCACCGTCTCGACGGCAAGCCCGGCGAGGTTGCGACGGTCGCTTGTCGGGCGCACCAGAACTCGCAGCTTGTGGCCGCGTGCCGCCAGGGCTCGGGCCACTGCCGAGCCGACGAAGCCGGTGGCCCCGGTCAGCAGTGTCGGTTCCGCTGTCACTCCGGCTGTATAGCCTGCCGCCGCCGCCATGGTGTAGAGCCCGGCCGGCGGCCCCGGTCCCACTCCTCTCGAAAGTGCTTTGTTTTGCTCAAGTTGCCGATCGCCCTGGCCGTTCTCGGCCTCATCCTGGGCACCATCCTGGTCGGCGCGTTCGGATTCGGCCGCGTGGTCGGCGCGGTACTGTCGGTGGGCTGGGCCGGGCTGGCCCTGCTTTGCCTCTGGCAGTTGCTGCTGTTCCTGCCCCTGGGCCTGGCCTGGGACGCGATCGCTCGCGCCGGCGGGGTTCGCCGGCCGCTCCTGTTCATCTGGGGCCGGATGGTGCGGGACGCCTCGATCAACCTGCTGCCGTTTTCGCAACTCGGCGGGTTTTTCCTCGGCGCTCGTGCGGTGATGTTGCGCGGACTGCCCTGGCCGATCGCCACCGCCAGTACGATCGTGGATCTGACCGCCGAGTTCCTGGCCGAGGTGTTGTTCGCCGGGATGGGCCTGACGATCCTGCTGGTGCGCGACCCGGGCACGGATATGCGGGTGCCGCTCGAGTTGGGGCTGACCGGCGCGGTCGCGGGAGCCGCGGTGTTCATCTGGGCGCAACACGGGGCTTCATCGCTGTTCGCCCGCATCAGCGGGCGGATCGCAGCGCGGCGAATCAGCGGGGCGACTAATCGCATTGCGCTGCTGCAGGCCGAGCTGACCACGATCTACCGGCAGACGGGACGGCTGGCCTTGGGCTTCCTGCTGCACTTCGTGGGCTGGATCGGTACCGGGTTGAGTGGCTGGATCGCCTTTCATTTGCTGGGGGCGCGGATTGATCTGGGAGCGGCGTTGGCAATCGAATCGCTGGTGGCGGCCGCGGCCGCGGCGACCTTCCTGGTGCCGTTGAGCGCCGGGATACAGGAGGCGGGATACGCCGGGCTCGGCGCGCTGTTCGGGGTGCCGGCGGAGCTGTCCCTGGCCGTCTCGCTGGTGCGGCGCGCGCGTGACGTGGTCGTGGGCGTGCCGATCCTGCTGGCGTGGCAGTTGCTGGAGGTGCGGCGGTTGCGGGTGGCGGCGGAGTGAGGCGTGTGATCCAGCCGAGCCACAGCCGAATTCTGTCGTTGCATCGAGCCGCCGTCAGGCGCTTACGCGATCGTAACGCGACGAGGGCGTGCCGGCTCGGGGCGGCTATGCCCGACCGTTCCAGGCAATCGCGGCAACCGGCCAACAAGGCTGGGACAATGCGGGTAAGCACATTTGGTGTCGTTGTTGCGATGCTCGTCGCGCTGATTGCCGTTGAGGCAGGGCCGGCTCGGGCGGGGGTGGTGCCCGAACCGCCCACGGCGTGCTTCTGAGCACCGCGGCTGCCTGCTTTGCGCTGCTGAGGCGGCAGCGCCCCGCGTAGTCATGATAGAAACGTATCTATAAACCTGCAACGTAAGCAGTGGCGATGCGGTCGTAAAATTGCCGACTGTTCCCGTTCAGCGTCCGCGCACGCCGGCCAGGAAGCGGTCCACTTCATGACGCAGCGCGTCGGCTTGGCCGGTGAGTTCCGCCGCCGAATTCAGAACCGCGTTGGCGGCCTTGCCAGTGTCGCCGGCCGTCCGCGTGACACCGGCGATGCTGGCCGAAACACTTTGTGTTCCAAGCGCCGCCTGCTGCACGTTACGGGCGATGTCCCTTGTAGTGGCGCTCTGTTCCTCTACCGCGGCGGCGACCGCGGTGGCGATATCGCTGATATGGCCGATCGTGGCGGTGATGCCCTGCATCGCCGTGACCGACCCGTCCGTCGCCTTCTGGATTTGGCGGATTTGCTCAGCGATGTCTTCGGTGGCCTTCGCGGTCTGTGTGGCGAGCTTCTTCACCTCGCTGGCGACCACTGCAAAGCCCTTGCCGGCATCGCCGGCGCGCGCCGCCTCGATCGTAGCGTTCAAAGCAAGCAGGTTGGTCTGACTCGCAATGTTGCTGATGAGCTGAACCACATCGCCGATCTGGCGCGTTGCAGTTGCCAGGCCCTGCACCTCGTGGTTGCTGCGCTCCGTCTCGGCTACGGCCTGGGTCGCGACATTGGCTGATTCCAGAATGCGACGGCCGATCTCGTTGGCGGCGGCCGAGAGTTGCTCGGCCGCGGCAGCGACGGAATCGACATTGGTCGCGGCCTCGGAGGACGCGTCCGCGGCGGCACCGGCCTGGCGGCTGGTTACCTCGGCCGTCGAGACCATGCTTTCGGCGATCGACCGCATGGTGCCGGCGGCGCCGGAAACCGATTCGACAACGCTCCTGACATTCGCTTCGAAGCCGTCGGCGAGCGACAGCAGATCGACGCGGCGTTGTTCGGCCATTTGCTGGCGTTCCGCCTCGGCTTTTGTCTCCGATGTTCGGGCGGCACGGCTGTTGTCGCGGAGCACCACGAGCGCTGTCGCCATCTCGGTCAGCTCATCGCGCCCGCTCCGAGGACTGGCTTGCGGAATGTTGGCTTCGAGATTGCCGTGCGCGATCTCCATCATGCTGGCACGCAGCAGCGACAGTCGCCGTACCACGCTGCCGCCGACCGCGAAGACGGCAATCACGATCGCAAAAACCAGGCTGGCGCCGGTGATCGCGATCAGCAGAAGCCGGGTGCGGCTGATCGCACCCGCCGCCGCCCGCGCTGTATCGCGTGCGTGTGTCTGGCTGGCCTCGACGATGTTGCCCACCTGCTGTTCGAGCGTTCCTGCCAGCGCACGATTGGCAGCCAGTTCCGTTTCACCCTGGGTTGCCGCCTCAAGCTCCCCGCGGCGCAGAGTGAAGATGTTTCGCTCGGTACGACCATAACCCAGCAACGTGTCGATCGCTGCCTTCAGCTTGCCGGCCGCCGGTACGCCGCTAAGAGCGGCAATCGATTTCTCAAGGCGATCGGATGCCGCTTGGAAGCGGTCGCGCAAAGGCGGCAGCAGATCCTTGTCTGGAATGTTCGCCGCTTCGATCAGCAGTCCGAGGACAAGATTGCCGTCGGCGTGCAGGTTGAACATCGCCTGCAGTGCCGGAAGCTGCTTGTTGGCAACATCGTCGAGGTGGGTCCGCAACGCTGCTTGATCGGTTCCTTCCGGCCCTGCCTGCAAACCGGTGACCAGATCGAAAGTCGCATCGTCCACCAATGGGCCGAGGATTTTCGTGAGATCCTGATGGCCGGCGCGGATGCGGGTGACCATCGCCTCCCGCTCGGTCTTGAGAGCGAGGCGGCGGGCGACGGTCTGCGCGAGCGCGTCGAGGTTGCGGCCAAGCGCATCCGCCGTGCCGCGCAGGGCAGCGATCGCCTGGGTGTTGCCTGTACTTTGCGCCAGGGCGTCGAGGTCGCTGTTGAGCTGGGTGGGTAACGATGTAAGGGCGCGTTGCGCCTCGGCACGCGCCGTCTCGTTGCCGGCGGCCAGCAGCGATGGCGCAGCGGCGGCGATCTCCGCGCTGGTTTTGGAGAGGCGCAGCGAAAGGCCCATCGCCGGAAGGTTTTCATCGGTGATGCGGCCCATCATGCGTGCAATGCTGCCGAAGGCGAGCACGCTGACGAGACTGGCAAGCACAGTCAGGGCGGCGACGGCCCCGAAGGCGAGGAAGAGTTTGCCGCGGATACCGAGGGTACGGTGCGGACGCGCCGCATACGCCCTGGCAGGCCGGCTGTCAGGCCGCATGGGAGATCAACTGTTGGGCCTGGTCAGCTTTTCGACCGGCTTCAGCGTTCCGTCGCCTTGCAGGACCGTGAGGAAGACCTGACTGGAGCCGCGGTTATTGCCCGGGCCGTAGGAGAGCGTGATGCCGCCGAGATCGAATGTGCCTGCTTTGGTAACGGAGTCGAGCAGGGCCTGACGGGTGATGTCGCCCGGGACTTTAGCGAGCGCCGCGGCCGTGACCCGGCCGACGATATAGCCTTCGAGCGAGACGAAGCCCGGCTGCGCGTTGGGCCTGACGGCCTTGAGAGCCGCCTGGTAGCGGGCCACGAGGCCGATCGAGGTATCTTCAGGGAAGGGAACCACCTGCGTGACCACGACGCCGGCGCCGGCCGGACCGAGTTCCTTGGCCAAAGCGTCGCCGCCGACGAAGGAGATATTGACGAAGGTCGCGTCCATTCTGATCTGGCGAGCGAGACGAATGAGTTCGGCGCTCGGCTTATAGGCTCCGATCATGATCACCGCCTGCGGATCACCCTTGCGGATCGACAGCAGAGCACTCTTCACCGCGGTGGTGTTGCGTTCGTAGGTACCCTCGGCCGCCAGAGCCATCTGGCGCTTGTCCAGGGCGCGCTTGACGCCGGCAAGCCCGGCCTGGCCGTAGGCGTCGTCCTGATAAAAGATGGCGATGCGACTGACCCCCAGATCCTTGGTCAGGTGCTCCACCATCGTCTCCGTCTCCTGGAAATAGGAGGCGCGCATGTTGATGACGCCGGTCTTCGATGGGTCACGCAGGAACTCCGCGCCGGTGAAAGCGCCGATGAAGGGCATGGCGGCTTCGGCGGCGATCGGCTGGATGGCGGCCGAGGTGGGCGTGCCGACGGCACCGATGAGGGCGAACACCTTGGTGTCGTTGATCAGCGTCTTGGCGGCGACAATGGCCCTGTTGGGTTCGTAGCCGTCATCGAGCGACGTGAGTTCGAGTTTCCGGCCGTTGATACCGCCTGCCTGATTCGCTTCATTGAAGGCTGCGAGGAGGCCCGCCTGCATGCCCTGGCCCAGGGCACCGGCCGGACCATCAAGAGCGGCGACCTGACCGAACAGGATCTTGTCCGCGGTGACCCCGTCCTCGGCGGCTGCGGTGAACGCGGCCAGTGTCATGGCGAGGCCGAGAGCGGCGCCGAGCAGGCGTGCGGTTCGCATGATGCTACCCCCAAAAGATGGAACGATCCGGAGGGACCGTCGCAGCCGGTTGGGGTAGCGAACGTTTCTTAAGAGTTGATTGAGTTCGGCTCCGGTTCCTCCGCTGCGGATGCTCCGCCCGGTTCGTATGGCCAATGCCAGTCCGCGACTTCCGGCATATCCTTGCCGTAGCGCGCGACATAGCGCTCATGTTCAATCAGCTTGTCGCGGATCGCTTGCTTGGCATACACCGCCGCGGCTCCCAGGGTGGGGACCCGATCGATGACATCGGCGACGAGATGGAAGCGATCGATACCGTTCCGCACCGCCATGTCGAACGGCGTGGTCGTCGTGCCCTCCTCCTGGTAGCCGCGCACATGGAAGTTGCTGTGGTTCGTGCGCTTGTAGGCAAGGCGGTGAATCAGCATCGGATAGCCGTGATAGACGAAGATCACCGGTCTGTTCTTGGTGAACAGTGCATCGAAATCCGCGTCGGTCAGACCATGCGGATGCTGCGTCTTCGCCTGCAGTGTCATCAGGTCGACCACATTGATGACGCGCACCTTCAGGTCCGGCATGTGATGACGCAGCAGATCGACGGCTGCCAACGTTTCCATTGTTGGCACGTCGCCGGCACAGGCCATCACGACGTCGGGCTCGCTGCCGTGGTCGTTGCTCGCCCATTCCCAGATGCCGATCCCCTGGGTGCAGTGCTTGATCGCCGCATCCATGTCCAACCATTGCGGCTCCGGCTGCTTGCCGGCGACGATCACGTTGATGCGGTCCCAACTGCGCAGGCAGTGATCGGTGACCCATAGCAGCGTGTTCGCATCCGGCGGCAGATAGACGCGGACGATATCGGCCTTCTTGTTGACGACGTGGTCAATGAAGCCGGGATCCTGGTGGCTGAAACCGTTATGGTCCTGCCGCCAGACATGCGAGGTGAGCAGGTAGTTCAGTGATGCGATCGGCCGGCGCCAGGCGATGGCGCGTGAGCTCTTCAGCCATTTCGCATGCTGGTTGACCATCGAATCAACGATGTGGATGAACGCCTCGTAGCAGGAAAACAGCCCGTGGCGGCCGGTCAGCAGATAGCCTTCCAGCCAGCCCTGACAGGTGTGCTCGCTCAGGATCTCCATCACCCGCCCGTCGGGTGCCAGGTGATCGTCCTCTGGAATGGTTGCCGCTTCCCAGGCGCGGTTCGTCACTTCGAACAACGCGTTCAGCCGGTTGGAATTGGTTTCGTCCGGCCCGAAGACGCGGAAGTTGCGGCTGGTCGCATTGTTCCGCATCACATCGCGCAGGAACTGACCCATGATACGGGTCGATTCCGCCAGCGTCTCCCCGGGCTGCTTCACCTGGACGGCATAGTTGATGAAATCCGGCATTCGCAGCGGGCGCATCAGGACGCCGCCATTGGCGTGCGGATTGGCGCTCATGCGCCGGTCGCCGGCCGGAGCGAGCGCCGCGATCTGGGGACGCAAGCGGCCGGATTCGTCGAACAGCTCCTCGGGCACGTAGCTCCGCATCCACTCTTCCAACAGAGCGAGATGCTCGGGTTTCTCCATGGTGAAGGGCACCTGGTGCGAACGCCAGAAACCCTCGGTCTTCAGTCCGTCAACAGTCTTCGGCCCTGTCCAACCTTTGGGGCTGCGCAGCACGATCATCGGCCAGCGCGGACGCGTGAGTTTCCCTCGTGTCCGTGCTGCATGCTGGATAGCCTGAATACCGTTCGAACGCCTGATCCAGTGCCGCCGCCATTTTCTGGTGCATCGGCATGGGGTCTTCGCCTTCAACGAAGATCGGATCGTAGCCGCAGCCGTGCAGGAAGGCGTCCAATTCCTTCGGCTCGATCCGCGCGAGGATCGTCGGGTTGGCGATCTTGTAGCCGTTCAGATGCAGGATCGGCAGTACCGCCCCGTCTGTCGCCGGATCGACAAACTTGTTGCCATGCCAGGAGGTGGCCAGCGGGCCGGTTTCCGCTTCCCCGTCGCCGATAACACACGCGGCTATCAGATCCGGATTGTCCAGCACCGCGCCATACGCGTGGGCGAGCGAATAACCGAGTTCGCCGCCCTCATGGATCGATCCGGGCGTGTCCGGTGCGGCATGGCTCGGAATGCCGCCCGGAAAGGAGAATTGCCGGAATAGCCGGTACATCCCTTCCTCATCCTGGGAGACTTCGGGATAGATCTCGCTGTAGGTACCTTCCAGCCATGTGCTGGCGACCACTCCCGGCGCGCCGTGCCCCGGGCCGGCGATGAAGATCACACTGACATCGCGTGCCTTGATGATACGATTGAGATGCAGATAGATGAAATTAAGCCCCGGCGTGGTGCCCCAATGGCCGAGCAGGCGCGGCTTCACGTCCTGCATCGTCAGCTTTTCGCGCAGCAGCGGATTGGCCAACAGATAGACCTGGCCGACGGAGAGGTAGTTGGCCGCACGCCACCACTGGTGCATGCGTTCGAGCTGTTCGGCGGCAAGCGGTCCGGACGCGTGATCCCGCGGATTGTCCTGCATGCGCGTACTCCTCTGACCAGCTTTGCTTCAAGATGGCGACGCTATCGGATCGCAAACACGAGGTTGTGGGAGCTTCATGAAACGCCAACCATCAAGTGTAGCAGCCAAAGGGTGAATGGCATGATCGCAGCGCGCTGGCGATACCGGCTGGCAGGGCTCGGCTGCGCAGGCTGGATCGCCGCCGCGAGTGCCGCAGCATTCCAGGCGCAGTTCAGTTGGCAAGGTGTGCCGGCCTGCACGCATCAGCCGCCGGCCTTTGGACTGCGCGACGTTCCGCCCGGCACGACGGCGCTGCGCTTTTCCATGCAGGACTTGCAGGCGCCGAATTATCCGCACGGCGGCGGGATGGTCCGCTACACCGGCTCATCCGCCATCCCGGCAGGCGCTTTCGCTTATAACGGTCCCTGCCCGCCCCCCGGAGCCCACCACACCTATCGCTGGACTGTTCAGGCATTGAGCTCCGGCGGACGTGTGTTGGCGCAGACGGCGGTGGAGCATCAATTCCCGCCGTGACCCCTTACATGATTGGGTGCTCCGTCACCGTAATTCCGCCCAGGCCATCGGGCCTATTTTCATGGCCGTCTCATCGCGCGGCACGTGAGACGACGGATCATGGAATGAGACAGCGGGTGCCGTCGCTTCACTGGCGATGAGCGCCTGAACCAGGTCGTCGTCGGGCGGGTCGAACGAGGGATTATCGGGCACTCGGCCCAAGCGGCGGATCAGCGCTGCCCGCTGCGGGTAGATGGCGGCGTATTGCTCGGCGGCGGTGAGCGCGGTCCCCTCCTCGCCATTCCCGCAAGGGGAGGAGGTTTGCGAGGGCGGCTCGGCCGTTGCGGGCGGTGCCTGCGAGTCCAGCGCTTCGGCCATGAGGCTGAGGGCCAAGTGCTCCATCCATGCGGCGCGCTCGCAGGCGTCGTTGTTCGCGTCGCGCTTTTCCCGGGCGTCCTGCAGGCGCACCAGCAGGCGAAGGGCACTTTGTGCCTGGCGCATCATAGCATTGGCCTGGGCGAGGCATTTTGTTGCTCGTTCGGGGGTGGTGTCGGGGTGGTTGACGAGGCGGAGGCAGTCTCTCCACTGCTCGGAGGCGGCGACGTGGAGGGCGGCGGTTTCGGCCTCGGCCGGGCTGCCCGGGGAGAGGGCGGCGATGCGGGCGATGGCGGCCTGGTCGCGGCGGCGGAGGTCTTCCGGGCTGTCGGTAAGCGGCGGCGGCAGGGAGCGCCGCAGCGTGTGGAGGAGCTGGTAGTAGGTGGCGGCGGGGAGCTGGAGGGCGAAGTCGGCTGAGCCGGTGGTGTGTGTGGACATGGCTGGAGGGTGGTGTTAGATGACTTAATATTCAAGAGTGAGTGTAGCTATCCGAGAGGGCCCCCGCAGCTGGCGTTTCGCCTATGCGCGATAGCCGCTGGAGGAGATACCCAGCAGCCGGCACATGGTGGCGATCGGATACTGGGCCTGGTGATCGCTCACGAAGCGCAACTCTTGGGGGGAATCGCGTTCGTCTCCCGAGCGAACCAGGCCGCCGCCTTTGACAGCATCTCCCGCTCCAGGCGGAGCTGGCGGTTCTCACGTCGCAGGCGGTTGAGTTCCTCGCGCTCCGCCGCCGTCAGGCCGCCATCGCCACGATCGCCATCGCGCGCCGCCTGGGCGACCCAGTTCCGGATCGACTGCGCGGTTGGTTCAAACTCGCGCGCCAACTCCTCCGGCGAGCGGCCGGCGTGCACCAACTCGACCATCTGGCGACGAAACTCAGGTGCACAAGTTCGTGTCGATCTCGACATGGTGGACCCCTCCAACGCAAATGCTCGGGTGTCCACGAAACCGGGTCAACTCCACTCGCCATCGTGACTGAATCCGCCTATTTAACGGGAATGCCGCACCGCAGTATTCCATTACAGGCCGACGGGTCCCGCACCCCGCCGAGGCCGTTTTGAGCGACTCGTCAGGCAACTCGCCGGGGGACCTGCACCCGGTGACGCTCGAGGAGGAGATGCGCCGCTCCTATCTCGACTACGCCATGTCGGTGATCGTTGCGCGAGCGTTACCGGACGTGCGCGACGGGCTCAAGCCGGTGCACCGGCGCATCCTGTTTTCCATGCAGGAATCCGGCTACACGCCGGACAAGCCGTATCGCAAGTCGGCCCGCGTGGTCGGCGACGTGATGGGCAAATACCACCCCCACGGGGACGCGGCGATCTACGACGCCATGGTGCGCATGGCGCAGCCCTTCGCGATGCGCGTGCCGCTGATCGATGGCCAGGGCAATTTCGGCTCTGTCGATAACGACCCGCCGGCGGCGATGCGCTACACCGAGGTGCGGCTGGCGCGGGCGGCGATGCTGCTGCTGGAGGACATCGACAAGGATACAGTCGATTTCCAGCCGAATTACGACGAGTTGGCGGAAGAGCCGCGCGTACTGCCGGCGCGTTTCCCCAACCTGCTGATCAATGGCGGCAGCGGCATTGCGGTCGGCATGGCGACCAACATACCGACGCATAATCCAGGCGAGATTATCGACGCCACGCTGGCCCTGGTCGCCAACCCGGACACCACGCTCGACGAGCTGATGCGCATCGTGCCGGGCCCGGATTTTCCGACCGGCGGCATAATCCTTGGGCGGTCGGGCATCCGTGCTGCGTTCGAGACTGGACGCGGCTCGCTGCTGATTCGCGCCCGGGCAGAAATCGAGGAGATTCGCCGCGACCGCCAGGCGATCATTGTCACCGAGCTGCCATACCAGGTGAACAAGGCGGCACTGCTCGAGCGCATCGGCGAGCTGGTGCGGGCCAAGCAGATCGAAGGCATTGGCGAGATGCGCGACGAGAGCGACCGCTCCGGGATGCGCATGGTGATCGAGCTAAAGCGCGAGGCGACGCCTGAGGTGGTGCTGAACCAGCTCTATCGCTTCACCAACATGCAGATCAGCTTCGGCGTGAACATGTTGGCGCTGGACGGCGGCCGACCGCGCCTGCTCGGGCTCAGGGACGCGCTACTGAGCTTCGTCGCGTTCCGCGAAGAGGTGATCCTGCGCCGCAGCCGCTTCGAGTTGGCGAAGGCGCGGGACCGGGCGCATCTGCTGGTCGGTCTGGCGATCGCGGTCGCCAATATCGACGAGGTGATCCGCGTCATCCGCGCCGCCCGCGACCCCGCCGAAGCCCGCGCGGCGCTGATGGACCGGGACTGGCCGGCTGCCGATATAGGCGCTTTGCTCGCGCTGATCGACGAGCCGGGCAACGTGATCTCCGCCGCGCACACGGTGCGCCTGACGGATGCACAGGCGCGCGGCATCCTTGATCTGCGCCTGCAGCGGCTGACCGGGCTCGAGCGCCAGAAGATCCAGGCCGAGATGACCGAGGTGGCCGACAAGATACGCGAATTGCTGCATATCCTCGACTCCCGGCCGCGGCGGATGGAGGTGATGCGGGAGGAGCTGCTGGCCGCTCGTGCCGCGCTGGTCACCCCGCGCCTGACCGCGATCGAGGAGGCCGAGGCCGACCAGGACGACGAGAGCCTGATCGAGCCTGGCCAGATGGTGGTCACCATCACCCGCGACGGCTTCATCAAGCGCACGCCGTTGGAGACATACCGCGCGCAGAACCGCGGCGGGCGCGGGCGCACGGGGGCCGGCACCCGCGGGGACGACATCGTCACCCGCAGCTTCAATGCCCACACGCATCAATGGGTGCTGTTCTTCTCCTCCGGCGGCAAGGCGTTCCGTGAGAAGGTCTGGCGCCTGCCGGAAGCCGGCCCATCCGCCAAAGGTCGGGCGCTCGTGAACCTGCTGCCCGAACTCGGCGGCGACACCATCACCACCGTGCTGCCGTTGCCGCAGGACGAGACGCTGTGGGACAGCCTGCACCTCGTTTTCGCCACCGCAAGCGGCAATGTCCGGCGCAACCGGCTGTCGGACTTCCGCAATGTCCGCGCCGCCGGGCTGATCGCCATGAAACTCGACCCCGATGTCCAAGAAGGGGGGGACCACCTGATCGGCGTCGCCACCTGCCGCGAGGGCGACGACATGCTGCTCGCGGCGCGGCGGGGCCGTTGCATCCGTTTCCAGATCAACGAGGACACGCTGCGCGTTTTTGCCGGGCGCGACAGCGCCGGCGTGCGCGGCATTCGCCTAACGGCCGGCGACGCCGTCGTGAGCATGTCGGTGTTGCGTCATGTCGAGGTCAGCACCGAAGAGCGCATCGCCTACCTGAAACTGGCGAACGCCCGCCGCCGCGCGAACGGCAACGGCGAGGAGCCGGAGACCGAGCCGGAGGAGGTCGTGGCCGATGTGACGCTGTCCGAGGCGCGGTTTGCGGAGTTGGAAGCAGCGGAGGAGTTCCTGCTGACTGTCACCAGTGGCGGTTTCGGCAAGCGCAGCTCGGCTTATGAGTACCGCGTGACCGGACGGGGCGGCCAGGGCATTGCCAATATCAGCCTGGCCAAGCGGAATGGCGGGGCGGTGGTCGCGAGCTTCCCGGTGCGGCAGGGCGACGACCTCATGCTGGTGACCGATGCCGGCCGGCTCATCAGGCTGCCGTCCGACCAGATCCGTATCACCGGGCGTCAGGCGATGGGCGTCACGCTATTCCGCATCGGCGCCGACGAGCAGGTGACCAGCGTCTTCCCGGTGCTGGAAGAGACGGACGGTGACGACCAGGCCGGCGAAGAACCGGGAGATGACGGAAATGGCTAAGCCACGGATCGGCGTTTATCCGGGCACTTTCGATCCGGTGACCAACGGCCATCTGGATGTGATCGGCCGGGCGGTCCGGCTGCTCGACAAGCTCGTGGTGGGCGTGGCGGTGAACATCGGCAAGGGGCCGCTGTTTTCGATCCAGGAGCGGGTCGAGCTTGTGGAAGCCGAGATGGCGGCGATTGCCGACAAGAACGGCACTCCCATCGAGGTGCGTCCGTTCGAGGGACTGCTGATCAATTTCGCCCGCGCGATGAGCGCCTGCATGATCGTGCGGGGCCTCCGCGTCGTCGCGGATTTCGACTATGAGTTTCAGATGGCGGGAATGAATTACCGCATGGCGCCCGACATTGAGACCGTGTTCCTGATGGCGAGCGAACGCCACCAGTTCATTGCCTCCCGCCTTGTCAAGGAAGTCGCGATGCTGGGCGGCGATATATCCAGCTTCGTGCCGCCCCTGACGCTCAAGCGCACGCTGGAACGCGTGCGCGGCTGACATCCACTTGCGGAGTTGCCGATGCGCCGACGTACCCTGATCGCGGGCTCCGCGATCGCGTCTTTCGTAACAGGAGAGATCATGAGCCAGCCCGCCAGCGGCCAAGCCCCGGTGCTCGACCCACAGAATACGATCTTCATGGACCTGAAATACGGCCGGGTGGTCATCGAAATGTTCCCCGACCTCGCGCCGAAGGCGGTGGAGCGGATCAAGACGCTGTCGCGGCAGGGTTTCTATGACGGGACGCCGTTCCACCGGGTGATCGAGGGTTTTATGGCGCAGGGCGGCGACCCGACCGGCACCGGCACCGGCGGGTCGGACTTGCCGGACCTGCCGGCCGAGTTCACCACCAGGCGGCATTTCCTGCGCGGCACCTGCGGGATGGCGCGTACCGCCGATCCCGACAGCGCCAACAGCCAGTTCTTCATCATGTTCGCCCCGGCCCCGCATCTGGATGGGCAGTACACGATCTGGGGCCAGGTGGTGCAGGGCATGGAATTCGTGGACAAGATCAAGCGTGGCAGCGGGTCCAGCGGCACGGTGCAGAACCCGGACAAGATCGTGCACATGCGGGTGGCGGCCGACGTGAAGGAGTAAGGTTGACCCGTTGCGGCTGATGGCGTTCAAGGCGACGCGGGAGCCCGTAGCTCAGTTGGTAGAGCACGAGACTTTTAATCTTGGGGCCGAGGGTTCGAGTCCCTCCGGGCTCACCATAAAGGCCCCTGAAACTCCTATTTAATCCAGAGATCAGCGCATCGAGAGTCACGTTTCAAGGATCGACGCGGACTCAATGCGGACTCCCCGATCAGTAACCCCGCCGCATAGGCTGCGGGTGCTGCTCGATCGGTGCGGCGAAGCGGACCGGGCACACGGTCACGCTGCGGGATGCCAGGAACGCGGCGACTAGGCTTTCGGTCTCGCCAGTTTGCAGAGGCGGCAGGGTGCGGCAACGGTCCCGGTGCTCCGAGCTTCCGGGGACAGATAGTGGACGGGCCTCCAGTTTTCTTGCACGCGCGATTCCCTTCATCTTAATACAACCACAGCGCGAATAACTCACCGAATCCGTGAGGGCACAAGAGGAAGGTTTCAGGAACGCCAGGGGCGACGAGTTGACGGGGCCACGGCAGACGGCCGTAGTGGCTTCGGCCGCCCTACGAAGGGGAAGGGCGGTCCATGAAACGCCTCCCGACGCGGCGCGCCGGCGGGCGCGCTCCCTTCTTCCTCGATGACGCCACTGCTCGCGAAACCGCGGCGGCGCAAGCCTTCCGTCACTCAATCCGCACCCCACCGGAACCCCTGCGGAGGCGGCAACTGCGACAGGGGCACGCGTGGCACGTCGAGCAGATCTCGATACGGCGCGGGCTGCCGCCAGCCGCAGAACCGGCAAACCTTGGCTTCGCGCTGTATCGGCTCGGCGCAGTCGGGGCACCGCTTCGATGCCGCGGCGATCTGACGGCGTTTGCCCGTTCGGACCAGCGCGCAGAACGCCCATGTAGCGACGCCAAGCCACAGCGGAACGGTGAACATCAGCACGGTTCATGCCCCCGATTGTTCCCGAACCGTAATTGCAATAAAGTGACGCCGCCCCGGCAAGCGTTACCGTGTTGAACCGTTGAACGTGCGGAATCAAAGAGTTTGCCGTTGCACGCGACACGCAATGGTGAGTTAATGCCTGCGGTTGTGTCCAAGCGGGGATATCGCGTTTTGCGCACATTGAGCATGGAGGGTGCCAATTCGCGCCGGACAGTGCGGCTCGCCGACGGAATCGGACAGGCCGAACACCTTCAGCCGGACGACCACGAACTCACTTAGACCGGCTCTCGGGATAGCAGTCGGGCTACTGATCGGGATTGCCACCTGGGGGGTGATTGGCACCGGTGCGTGGTATCTCCTGTAGTCCGTCCGATCTGCGGGCATCTCCCCCCCGCCGCACCGGAGGAAATCGCTCAGGCCCTCACCTACGCGCTGCGCTTCGACGGCAGGCGGCGCGTCCATCACGCCGACGATGCGATGGCACGAATCACCGCCGAGCGGCGCACGCATCACCTGCTGCGGTCGAGGTTCGTCGTGATGAAACGGCCACCGGAGTTGGCGCCGCGGGTGTGCCAGGCGCCGGGCGGATCGGCTGAGGCCGGGCAAGTGCGGCTTGACGTTACAATTCGTGCCGATCAGGACCTGAGGCGGTGCCGCAGGCAGCGCCCGCATCCGGCTCCCCCGGGTGTGAACTCCGCGACAACTCGGCGCGCCCCTCCGGGTCCGCGCACCGGCTGCCGACCAGTGTGGCGCTGGTGCAGAACCCGGCGGGCAGGACGGGACTGCCGGGGCGGTGAGTGGTGCTGGTGGGCGCGGAGTGAAGCGAGTGAAGTGGACCCCGGATTTGGGACCGGGGCATAGTTGGAAGTGGGCCGTTCCGTTGCTAGACGGAGCGGATGATGACGAAGCGAACGAGACGAAAGATTGACGCGGCACTGAAGGCGAAGATTGCGCTGGAGGCGCTGCGAGAAGAGGCGACGGTCGCGGACCTGGCGCAACGCCACGGGGCGCATCCGACGCAGGTCTATGCCTGGAAGAAGCAGCTGCAGGACCAGGCGGCGCGGCATTCGATGCCGGTATTGGCCGGGACGGCGAGGAAGCGCGCGAGCGTGAGATCGAGCAGCTGCACGCCAAGGCTTGTCCTCGGGCTCGACCCGAGGATCGGGCAGTTGACGGTGGAACGCGATTTTTTAGCCAGGAGGTCCGGAAGATGAGCGCGCCGGACCGGAGAGCGTTGCTCGAGCACGATCGTGGCAAGCTGTCGATCCGGCGGCAGTGCGCACTGCTCGGGGTGGCGCGGGGGCCGGTGGATGGACAACGTGTTCATCGAGCGGCTGTGGCGGTCGCTGAAGCACGAGGACATCTACCTGAAAGGCTACGCCGATGGGCGCGAGGCGAAAGCTGGGATCGCCTCGTGGGTGGCATTCTACAATACCAGGAGGCCCCACCAGGCGTTGGGGAACCGGGCACCGATGACGGTCTGGCGTGCCGGCATCTTCGGCGAGCTAGGGGACTCGGCTGTGGATATGACGCTGCGCTTGGACAACGCTGCCGCGTTGCCCACATACCCACAGCCGTCACAACAACAGCCATGCGCAGCTTAATGGTATCAGGAGGTCGGACCGGTCGCACTTTCACCTAACAACCCTCGCCCAGTGGTCCTCACTGAAGGGTCCACTTCAAGCCATCTTGCAGGCTCCGCTCGGCCCGGCGCAGCCGCGCCATGCGGTCCTGCTGACGTGGGAGCGTCCCTGCCACGGGCAGCGCCGTTTCCGCCTTGCGCAGCCGTTCCCGCCGTGCAGCCAGGCCCGTGGACGGTGCGGCATGTTCAGCGCGCCGGAACCGCACCAGGCGCGTGGTGCGGCCGGCATCGGTGTCGATCGCCGCAGCGGCGAGTTTCAGTTTCCGGCGCGACTGCTCGGCATGGTCCATCAGGGCAACGAGTCCGTCCGGCAGCATGCCGCTGGCGCAGCCGAACGGCCGCCCTCGCCACGCCCGCACTGCGGAAGTAATGGGGATCCTTGTGTCCGTCACCGCAGATTCTCCCGGGCTGGTGGCAGCGGATGCTGAATGTTGTGCAACACTGGCATGAGGCCGGCAAGCAGCGCCCGTCAGATTGACCATTGCGGCCAGCGCCTTCTGCGCGGCGGGAACCTTGCGCTGCGGCGGAAACCTGGTCGTCAAGCGTGTATTTCGTCGTGGCGATATAATCGGGCATCTCAGCTAAGCTCCGGGCGCCGGGGCGGCGCGATAAGTGTCAACCCGACCAACAGCCCGCCGATGCGCGAGGGCGCTGAAACATCCCCTTCGGGCTCGAAATCCGCCGCGGGCACGCGCCGGCAGTGATCGCACAGCCGGTTTCCCACATGCGCCGACAGGAACGGATCGCGGCATCGCAGACAGTTCCGAGTTTTCGCACGCAACCCCCGCTTCGCGGCTTCGGCCTGATCGGCCGCACGCTGTTGAATCACGCCCCAGCGTGCCTGTATGGACGCGGCCACGCCGATTCACAGCAGAGCTCTCTCTCCACGCATGCCTCGGTTTTCCCCGGAGAGTGCGGAGCTTTCCGACCGTCACCGGGCACGCCGCCGGTTCGCGGCACGCTCGTCGCGCCCGCTGCAACCAACTGGGGCTGATGCTGAGTCAGGCGCTAACGCTCTACACGACACCGGTGATCTATCTCTACCTCGACCCGCTGCAGCACTGGCTCGCGCCACAGCGTCATCTGCGCCTCCGTCGACTGGCGGAGAAGCTCGGGAAATCGGCACCGGCTGACCCTACGGGCGGTTGCGTCAAAAGCCGATGACCTCCAGGGTAATCGCTTCACCGCATAACGTTCGCTCATAACGTCCGCACCGCCCGGCTACGAGGGGCCGCGTCGGGTATGCGAGGAGACCATCATGAGCACAGTGAACGAGACCGTTGCCCGCTACATCGCCGCGTGGAATGAGACCGATGCCGGACGGCGGCGCGACCTGATCGCAGAGGCCTGGGCCGAGGATGCGCGCTATGTCGATGCGCATCGCGACAGCACCGGGCACGCGGCGATCGATGCGATGACCGCCGCGGTGCAGGAGCGCTTCCCTGGGTATTGGTTCCGGTTGTCAAACGGGATCGAGGCGCATCATGACCGGGTGCGGTTCAGTTGGGCGGCAGGCGGCACGGAGGCCGCGCCGCTCTATTTCGGCGGCACCGATTTCGCCGTGCTGGCGAAGGATGGTCGGCTGACCGCGGTGCCGGGTTTACCGACGCCGCGCCCGCTCGGGCTGAACCATCTGCGTGTTCAGCGTACATCTGCATTATCTGCATTAAACGATTCTAAAACTCAGATGTAGGAAGATGCACGCTGATGCACACAAATAGCAACAGACTGAATGGTGTGTCGGAGCGGCCGTCGCACCCCATTGGGAAACGGTCGAGATGTCACGGATCAGTGTCGCGGGATCACTCCCGCCAGCCGCGCCTCGGCCAATATCAAAGCTGATGAGAACCCGTCGCTTTCTCCTTGGAACCGCCCTTCTGGGCCTCGGAACCAGCGCCCTCCGGCACCGTGCGGCGTTCGCGGACGACTCAGGAAGCGTCTCAGCCCCTCTCGTCTTGCCGCCCCCCGCGCTGCCACCCTCGGCAGTGGCCGCCGAAGTCCAACGCCTGCGCGCCGCTCTCGCCTGGGACGTGCATGACCGCGCGAGCGATATCGAGACCCAAGCCCCGCGTTGGATCGAGTTGGCGCAAACCATGCTGGCTCAGCAACGGGTCGCGATCGACCGTCCACAGATATTGGTGGTGGTCAATCGGAACCCGCGTGTGCAGGAACTGGCCTTGATCGCCGCGCAGCCGGACGCGCCGTGGCTTGTGATAGGCGGCACGCATGTTTCGACCGGACAGCCCAACCGGCACGGCTACTACATCACGCCCACCGGGGTGTTCACCCACGACGCCTCGATCATGGATTACCGTGCCGAGGGCACCTACAACGAAAATCACATCCGTGGCCTTGGCGTGAAGGGCATGCGGGTGTGGGATTTCGGCTGGCACTCCGCGCGCAAGGGCTGGCTCGACAGCAACGAGCGCGGCGACATGCGGCTGCTGATGCATGCGACCGATCCCACCTGGCTCGCGCGACGGATTGGACGACCCGCCTCGGAAGGCTGCGTGCGTGTGCCGGCCGACATGAATCGCTTCATGGATCACCACAGCATACTGGATCGCGATTACCTGCAGGCGGCGGCATTCGACGACCCGTACGACCGCGGCATCCGCGCCCTGCTGCCGGCCGATGGCGACCCCACTCCGCTCGCCGGCGACAAGCTTGTAGTGGTCGATTCAAGCAGCGCCTGGCCCGACGCGTAGCTTGAGTTCGCATCATCAGCGGCTCCTCATCTTTCGGCTGCACGGTTCCGATAACCGCAGCGTCCACCTGAGCAAGCTGCAGCGCCGCAAGGCAGGCATCCACGCGACCCGGCGCGATGCCCGCCAGCAATCCGCCGGAGGTTTGCGGATCAGCCAGCAGATCGACCAGCGGACGGCGCGGATGCCCAGCCAAAGCGCCGCGGTTCTCGCCTGACAATGTGCTCTCCACCCCCTGACTCGCGAGTTCGAGCGCACCCGGCAACAATGGCACACAATCCAGATCGATGACCGCACTCACGCCGGAGGCGCGCAGCATCTCCGTCAAATGCCCGGCGAGCCCGAACCCGGTCACGTCGGTGCAGGCGCTCACGCCATGCATCGCCAGGATGCGCGCCGCCGCTGCGTTGCTGCGCCGCATGCTCTCGATCGCCGCGACCAGCCAACGGGCCTTGGTCAACCCCCGCATGTGACCGGCCAGCAGCACGCCGGTGCCGAGCGGCTTGGTCAGCACCAACGCATCGCCCTCACGGAGGCCGGATTTGCGCCAGATTCGCCGCGGCTCCACCAGCCCCGTCACGCAGAATCCCAGCGAAAGCTCCAGCGCCTCGCCCGAATGGCCGCCGACCAGCATGCAGCCGTCCGCCTCCAGCACCTGGGTCGCGCCCTGCATCATGGCGACGAGATCGGCACGCATCTTGGCGCTCGGCATATACGGCACGGACGCGACGGCGAGCGCCGTCCAGGGCCGCGCCCCCATCGCATGCAGATCGGATAATGCATGCGCCGCGGCGATCTCGCCGAATACAAACGGATCGTCGATGAAGGCGCGGAAATGATCGACGCTCTGCACCACTGCCATGCCGGGCGGCGGACGCAGCACGGCCGCATCATCCGGCGCGTCCAACCCAATCAGCAGGTCCGGCGCGGTCGCGGCAGGCAGCGCCGACAGGATCCCGGCTAGTACTTCGGCGCCCACCTTGGCGCCGCAGCCACCGCAGCGCATCTGCTCTCCCGGTGCCGGGGCCATACGTATCGAGTACATCCGCATCCAGCGCCGATCGATCCAGTCCTTCCAGCGCCAAATCAGCCGTCCCCAGAGCGCGACCCCGTTCCGCCAGGCGAGTGCCCTGCCCTCGCCCAGCCCCATGATCACCAGTGCCTCGCGCTGCGGTCGCCATGCCTTGAGTAGGCGTCCCCGCGCCGCGCGCCGGAGGTTCGCCACCAGCGGGACGCCGGCGCGCACCGCCCAAACACCCGCTTTCGGCCGGCTCGCGCCTTCCACAGCGGCACAGTCTCCGGCAGCGAACACCGATCGGTGGCTGACGCTGCGCAGGTTGGCCGTGACGCGCACGCAGCCCGTCTCGTCACAGGCAAGCCCGGAAGCCGCGAGCAATGGCGGCCCGACGACACCGGTCGCCCATAACGCCGCCGAGGCTTCCAGGAATGTGCCGTCGGACAGCGCGAGCCGCCCACCCTCGAGGGCCCCGGCTCGCACGCCGCACACGATCTCCACCCCGGCCTCGACCAGCGCGTCCCGTGCTACGTTGCGCGCCCGCGCCGGTGCGCTCGCCAACGGCTCCTGTGTCTCGCTCACGAGCACGAGCCGCATGTGCCCGACCAGCCGCCGGGCGAGCGCTATCGCCAGTTCGGTGCCGGCGGGGCCGCCGCCAACCACGGCGATGCGGGCGCCCGGCGTCAGGTCCTGCTCCAACGCAGCGAGCCGGTCGAGGAACTGACCGATCGGCTTCACCGGAAGACCGCCCGGCGCCACCGGCGGCGCACCGCCGACATCGATGGACAACAGATCGAAGCCGATTGCCGGCCGCCCGGTCACTACGACCCGTTGCGTCGAAAGGTCGATCGCGCACGCCTCGCCCAGGACCAGCCGCGCGCCGGCCGCCGAGGCCAGCGGAGCCAGATCGATATGCGCCTGGTCGAACTCATAGTCGCCGCGGATCAGGCCTGGCAGCATGCCGGAATACGGCGTGTGCGGCTCGCGCGCGATCAGCGTCAGGCGCACGCCGCGCTCCGGCCGCATCGCAAAGCGGCGCAGCACCTCCACATGCGCGTGGCCGGCGCCCAACAGGACGATGTCGGTGGCGATCACGCCGGCGGGCTGCATCGGCGAAGGCTAACCGAGCGCCGTGCGGTCTTGAAGCGATTCGCTGGTGGGGCAAAACTCGCGGGCAAATCCGGGAGGCTCACATCGATGCGCCGAACTCTGCTCGCGGCCGCTTGCGCCGCGCTGGCCGTGCTGCCCGCCCTGCCCCGCCCCGCCGCCGCGCAAACCCTGCATATCGCGCTGCGGGAGGATGCCGACATCCTCGACCCCACCCTGTCTAGCACCTATGTCGGCCGGATCGTCTTCGCAGGATTGTGCGACAAGCTGTTCGACATCGACGAAAAACTGCAAATCGTGCCGATGCTCGCCACCGGCTACGAATGGGCGGACAGCAAAACGTTGGTCATCCATCTGCGCCCGAACGTGCTGTTCCAGGACGGCGAGAAGCTGGACGCAGCGGCAGTGAAATACACGCTCGAGCGCTATCTTACGATGCCCGGCAGCTTCCGAAAGAGCGAGATCAACAGCATCGATCACGTGGAGGTGGCTGATCCGCTGACGGTGCGGATCGTGCTGAAACAGCCGTCCTCGCCGTTCCTGTCGCAACTGGCCGACCGCGCCGGCATGATCCTGGCGCCGCAGGCGGCGGAGAAGGAGGGCAAGGATTTCGGTCTGCATCCGGTCTGCGCCGGACCGTTCAGCTTCGTCGAACGCGTGCCGCAGGACCGCATCGTGCTGCAGCGCTTCAAGGATTACTGGGGCGCCAAGGACATCCATTTCGACCGGGTGATCTATCAACCGATCGTCGATTCCTCGGTGCGCCTGGCCAATCTGAAAGCGGGCGCGGTCGATCTGGTGGAATATATCGTCCCCACCGATGCCGCAGCGGTGAAGGCCGATCCGAAGCTGCGTCTCGTGGTCAGCGACAATCTCGGGTATCAGGGGATCACCATCAACACTGCGCACGGGCCACGGGCCGATACGCCGCTCGGGCAGAACAAGCTGGTGCGGCAGGCCTTCGAGCTGTCGATCGATCGCGCGGCGCTGATCCAGGTAGTGTATAACGGCATGTACACCCCGACCGCGCAGGCGGTACCGAGTGCATCGCCGTTCTACATCAAGTCGATCCAGCCGCCGCCGCGCGACGTGGCCAAAGCCAAGACGCTGCTGCAACAGGCCGGCGTCAAGCCGCCTATCACAGTGACGCTGATGACTCCGAACAGCCCGGACGTGCTGCAAACCGCACAGGTGATCCAGTCGATGGCGGCGGAAGCCGGGTTCGAACGTGAAGGTGCAGTCCACCGAATTTGCAACTTCTTTGCAGGAATCCTATCAGGGCAATTTCCAGGCGTATCTGATCGGCTGGTCCGGCCGCGTCGATATGGACGGCAATACCTACGCCTTCCTGCACAGCAATCAACGCAACAACGTCGGCAACTATTCCAACGCAGTCGTGGACCAGATGCTGGACCAGGCCCGCACCATCACCGACATCCCCCAACGCGATACTCTGTACGCGAAGATGTGGAACCTGGAACGGCAGGACCTGCCGTTGATCTATCTCTGGACGCCGAAAAACATCGTCGGGATGACGGCAAAGCTGAGCGGGTTCCGCCCGGTGCCCGATGGCATGATCCGCGTGCAGGGGCTGGAGCTGCAGCAATGACGCCCTCACCCGGTGCGCAAGCACGCGCCGACCTCTCCCGCCAAGCGGGAGAGGTGAGCTCGAAGCTGGCGTAATGAACGGTCATCTTGGCCTGCGCTTTGCGCAGATCCTGCCTACCCTGCTGTTGGTCAGCGTTCTGGTGTTTTGTCTCCAGCAGCTCATGCCCGGCGACCCAGCCCGCGTAATCGCCGGCGAGGACCAGGACCCCGCCGCAATCGCCCAGATCCGCGCAGAGCTGTGGCTCGACAAACCGTTGCCGGTCCAATACGTACACTGGCTGGGCAAACTGTTGCACGGCGATCTCGGTTATTCCTGGCGCAACCGCGAGCCGGTGATGCAGCTTGTCGAAGAGAAGTTGCCGGTCACGCTGCAACTCAGCGCCATGGCCTTCATCATCGCCGTGCTGATCGGTGTGCCAACCGGCGTGATCGCGGCGGTGGAACGCAACACCATCTGGGACTGGCTCGCCAATGCAATCGGTCTGGCCGGCCTGTCCACACCGACTTTCTGGCTCGGCATCATGCTGATCCTGCTTATCTCGGTGGACCTCGGCTGGCTGCCACCTTCAGGATACGTGCCGCTGACACAGGACTGGGTGCGCTCATGGGCAACCACCATCATGCCCGCCTTCGTTCTGGGCAACGCAATTGCCGCCATCCTGATGCGCCATACGCGCAGCGCCATGCTGACCGCCCTCGGCCAGGACTACGTGCGCACGGCTCGCGCGAAAGGCCTTTCGGAACTGCTGGTGATCACCCGCCACGCGCTGCGCAACGCACTGATCCCCGTTGTAACACTCGGCGCGCTTGAACTCGGTACGCTGCTCTCCGGCGCGGTGCTGACCGAACAAGTGTTCAGCATCCCAGGCTTCGGCAAGCTGATTGTCGATGCGGTGTTCAACCGCGATTACCCCGTGGTCCAAGGCGTAGTCCTCGTCACCGCGTTCCTCTACGTCGCCCTGAACCTGATAGCCGACGTGCTGTACGTGGTGATCAACCCTCGCCTTCGCGGCGCCTGATGGGGCGCGTGCCTTTCGAGACCGGGTGGCTTTGCCCCCCGGCCCCCCCACCAAGGGCCGCCGGCCCTTGGATCCCTATCTTCGCGGCGAAGCCCTCAAAGGGGTCCGGGGAACAAGTCCCCTGGCGGGGCTCCAAGGGGCAGAGCCCCTTGGCCCTCAAGAGGCGCGCACCCCCATGAGCGCTACGACAGCAGGGCTGATCACCACGGTCGAGAGCCCGGCGCGGCTGGCGATTCGGGGTTTTCTCGGCCGGCCCGCCGCGGTTGCGGGATTGGTGGTGATCGCAGTGTTTGTTGCCGTGGCTGTGTTTGCGCCGGTGATTGCGCCGTATGATCCGATTGCAACGAGTTGGACTGCCATACGCAAGGCGCCGTCCTGGGCGCATTGGATGGGCACGGACGAACTGGGGCGTGATGTGCTCTCGCGCGTGATTTATGGCGCCCGGGCGTCGATGTTGGCTGGTTTGGTATCGGTATTGATCGCGGCGGCGATTGGCGTGCCGATGGGACTGGTGGCGGGGTTTGTCGGCGGCATCGTCGATGCGGTGTTCAGCCGCATCATCGACGCGATGCTGGCGTGTCCGTTTCTGATCCTGGCGATTGCTCTGGCGGCGTTCCTCGGGCCGAACCTGACGAACGCCATGATCGCCATCGGCGTCAGCACGGCGCCGCGTTTCATGCGGGTGGCGCGGGCGGCGACTATGGATGCCGCGAGCCATGACTATGTGGAGGCGGCCTGGGCGATCGGCAATCCGGGCTGGCGTGTGGCGCTCAGGCATGTGGCGCCGAACATCGTGCCGCCGGTATTGGTGCAGGCGACGTTGTCGATTGCGCAGGCGATCATTGCCGAAGCAAGCCTGTCCTTCCTGGGCCTGGGTCAGCAGCCGCCATTGCCTTCCTGGGGCTCGATGCTGAATGCGGCGCAGCAGTTTCTGTCGCAAGCGCCGTGGCTGGCGGTATTTCCCGGGCTGGCGATTTTCCTCTGCGTGCTGTCCTTCAACCTGGTGGGCGACGGATTGCGGGACGCGTTGGATCCACGGGGGTTGTGATGGCCTGGAGGGTTGGCGTCGATTCCGGCGGCACGTTCACCGACGTGTGCCTGTTCGAGGAAAACAGCGGCCGGGTCGAGGTCTGGAAGGTCTCCTCCACGCCGGACGACCCCTCGCGCGGCATCGCGCAGGGCGTGGAGGAGGGTATCGGCCGCGTCGAGGCACGCTCCCACGACCTCGGCTATTTCGGCCACGGCACGACGGTCGCTACCAATGCACTGATCCAGCATCGGGGCGTGCCCACCGGCCTGATCACCTCGGACGGGTTCCGCGACCTGCTGGAGATCGGGCGGCAGAAACGGCCTGACCTGTATGACCTGCAAACCGACAAGCCGCCGGTGCTGGTGGCCCGCGACCTGCGCCTGGAGGTCCCCGAGCGCATCCGTCACGACGGCAGCATCGAGACACAGCTTGATGAACAGGCGGTGCGCGATGCGGCACGGGCGTTGCGGGCCGCGGGAGTGAAGGCGGTGGCGATCTGCTTCCTCTATAGTTTCATCCGCCCCGAGCATGAGGCGAAAGCGCGGGCGATCGTGGCCGAGGAGTTTCCGGAAGCGTTCGCCTGCGCCTCATATGAGGTGGCACCCGAGTTCCGCGAATACGAGCGGCTATCGAGCGCCGTGGTGAATGCGTATCTCGGGCCGGTGATGCAAGGCTACATCCGGCGATTGGGCGAGCGGCTGGCGCAGCTTGGCCTCTCGGTGAAGCCGCATCTGACGCAATCGAATGGCGGGGTGATCGGCTTCGAGCAGGCCGCGCGGCTGCCGGTGCGCACAGTGCTCTCCGGCCCCAGCACCGGCGTCGTGGCGGCGCAGGCGGTCGGCCGCTTGGCCGGGATCGAGAACCTGATCACCTTCGATATGGGCGGCACCAGCACCGACGTGGCGCTGCTGCAAGGCGGCGTGTGCCGGCTGGCGAGCGAAGCTGTCGTGCACGGTTATCCGATCAAGGCACCGATGCTGGATATTCACACGGTAGGCGCCGGCGGCGGATCGATCGCGTATGTCGATAGCGGCGGGCTGTTGAAAGTGGGGCCGCGGAGCGCCGGCGCCGATCCGGGGCCGGTGTGCTACGACCGCGGCAATGCCGAGCCGACCGTCACCGACGCCAATGTGGTGTTGCAGACGCTCAACCCGACGCATTTGTTGGGCGGGCGGATGCCGGTCCGCCAGGACCTCGCGCGTGCCGCCATCGCCCGGCTAGCCGACGCGCTGGGGTTGGAAACAACGGCGGCGGCGCAGGGGATCATTTCTGTCGTTACCGCGAACATGGCGCGCGCGATTCGCGTGATCAGCGTTCAGCGCGGGCATGATCCGCGCGACTATACGCTGGTTGCGTTCGGCGGCGCCGGTCCGCTGCACGCGGCGCGACTTGCGCAGGAGCTGGACATCAGCCGCATCCTGGTGCCGCGCAATCCGGGCATCCTCTGCGCCATGGGACTGCTGCTGACCGATTTGCGCGCCGATTTCGCCACCACGCGGCTGCACACCTTGCATACCGCGGCGCTGGCCGAGATCGAGCAAGCATTCGCCGATCTCTCGCGACAGGCCGAAGCGTGGTTCGCCGAGGAGCACATCCCGCCGGAAGCACGGCGCATCGCCCGCACGGTCGATATGCGCTATGCCGGACAGAACTACGAACTGTCAGTGCCGATGCCTGACAGCGCGGTAACCCCGGCCACGTTGGACAGGCTGGCCGAGGGCTTCGTCGAGGCGCACCAACGGATGTATGGCTTCGTCGCCGAGGAAGAACCGATGCAGCTCGTGACTTTCCGCGTGGAGGCGACTGGGCTTGTGCGCAAGGCGGAATTTCATCCGCGGCCCGAGCGCGGCGCCGATGCAAGCGCCGCGATCAGCGGTTCCCGCAACGTGTGGCTGCCGGAAGCGGGGGGTTGGGTCCCCTGCCCTGTCTATGACCGCGACAAGCTCGACGCCGGCCATCGCATCGCCGGCCCGGCGATTATCGAGCAGATGGATGCTACGACGGTCATTCTGCCGGGGATGACGGCACGCGTGGAGCCATTTCTGAACCTCATCCTGGAGGCCGCATGAGTCACGCCCTCGCCGTCGCCGAAACGCCGCAGATAGACCCGATCACGGTCGAGGTGATCGGCAGCGCGCTCTCCTCCATCACGGAGGAGATGGGGGAGGCGCTGATCCGCGCCAGTTTCTCCACCAACATCAAGGAACGGCGTGATTGCTCCACGGCGCTGTTCGACATTCACGGCAACACTCTCTGCCAGGCCGAGCATATCCCGATGCATCTCGGCAGTTTCATCGGCCTGCTGCCGCACATCATGAAACGCCACCCGGCGGCTGGCATGCGGCCGGGCGATGTCTTCGTCGGCAACGATGCCTACGAAGGCGGTGGCACGCATCTGCCGGACATCGTGCTGGCTGAGCCGGTATTCGTTGACGGCAGCATCATCGCCTGGGCAGTGAATCTGGCGCATCACGCCGATTTCGCCGATCGCGGGCACGCGCACATCTACCAGGAAGGACTGCGCATCCCGCCGATCCGGCTCTACCGTGCCGGCGAGTTGCAGACCGACGTGCAGGAGCTGATCCTGCTGAACTGCCAAGTACCGCGCGAGCGGCTGTCCGATCTGCGCGCGCAAATGGCCGCCAACCGGCTCGGGGTGCAGCGGCTGACCGCACTTTGCGCTCGATATGGGCGCGAGACCGTGTTGGCCGCGGGCGACGCGCTGCAGGACTACGCCGAACGCAAGATGCGCGCCGGGATCGCACAAATCCCCGATGGCACCTGTCGCTTCGCCGATCGTTACGACTGTCCGGAGATCGATGGCGAGCTGGATATGTCCTGCGCCATCACCGTGCGCGGCGACGAGATGCATCTGCATTTCGACGCCGATCCGCAGGTACGGGCCGGGCTCAACATGACATGGACCGCGTTGCTGTCCACAGTTTATTACGCTGTGAAGACGGTGGTTGATCCCACCATCCTGCCCAATGCGGGGCTGGCTCGCCCGCTGCATGTCACCGCGCCGGAGGGCACAATTGTCAATTGCGTGCATCCGGCAGCAGTGAACGGACGGTTGGGCGCGTGCCAGCGCGTCGTCGATCTGATCCACGGCGCGCTGGCTGAAGCGGTGCCCGACAGGGTCACCGCGGCCAGCAACGGCGCCTGCACGTCGGTGACCTTCGCCGGGCAACTACCCGGCACGAACCGGCTGTGGGTGTATCTGGAAACAATCGGCGGCGGCTTCGGCGCCCGCGCCGGCAAAGACGGCCTGGACGGCGTGCATGTGCACATGACCAACACCTCCAACCTGCCGGTCGAGGCCTTGGAGGTGGAATACCCGCTGACCTTGTTGCGCTACGAGCTGGTGGACCGTTCCGGCGGCTGCGGACGGTTTCGCGGCGGGATGGGGTTGCGCCGGGTCTATCGCGCCGAGGCCGACTGCCGGCTGCGCATCGATGTCTCCCGCCTCCATTCGCCGCCCTGGGGGCTGGCGAGCGGTCTGCCGGGCGGCAAGGGTGCCTTCGTGCTCGGCAAGGACGTCGCGCCGTTCGATCACGGCTCGGGCGCGCTGACGCCGGGACAGATCGTCGAGATCATTACCGCCGGCGCGGGCGGCTACGGTCCGCCCGGGCAGCGCGACCGCGCCGCCGTCGCCCGGGACGTAGCGGAGAAGCGCATCGATGCAGCCACGGCGCGGGCGGTGTACGGCGCGGCATGATCTGGGTCCTGAAGCGGATCGGCGTTTCGTTCGTGCTGGTGTGGATCGTTGCCAGCATCGTCTTCCTCGCCATCCGCTTCGTGCCCGGCGATCCCGCCGAGCTCCTGCTCTCGCAAGGCGGAGTGGCGCCCGATCCGGCGGCGGTCCAGCAGTTGCGCCAGCAACTTGGGCTGACGCTGCCCATCGGCCTGCAATACGTGGACAGCATGGACAGCCTGCTGCATGGCGATCTCGGCGACAGCCTGCAGGACGGCAGCCCGGTTGTCGATGAAATCATGCAGCGCCTGCCGCGTACCTTGGAGCTGATCGGCGCCGCGGCTGTATTGGCGCTGGGCTTCGGCGTGCCGGCCGGATTGGGCGCGGCACTGCGGCGGGGCGGCGTACTGGACCGCGTCGCCTCCGGCGCGGCGGCGCTCGGTCTTGCGGTACCGGTATTCGTGGTGGGCACGCTGCTGGTGCTGGTGTTCGCGCAGAACCTGCATTGGGTCTCGGCCGGCGGTTATGTGCCGTTGACGGACAACCCGGCGCGGCACTTCGCGCTGCTCGCAATGCCGGCAATCACCATTGCCGCCGGACTCTATTCGGTGGTGTTCCGCATGACCCGCGCCGCGGTGCTGGACGTGTCGATGCGCGACTATGTCCGCACGGCGCGCGCCAAGGGCGTGAAGCGCCGGCGAGTGCTGCTGCACCACGTGCTGCGCAACGCCCTGGCGCCGGTGATGACCGTGGTGGCGCTCAATCTCGGAACGCTGCTCGGCGGCACCGTGCTGGTGGAATACGTGTTCAACTATCCCGGCCTGTCGGGAATGCTGGTGGATGCGGTAAATGCGCGCGACTACCCCGAGGTGCAGGGCGTCGTGCTGGTCATCTCCGTGCTGTTCGTCACGCTGAACCTGCTGGTGGACCTGCTCTACGCCGCGCTCGATCCACGGGTCCGCCGGGCATGAGGCGGGTCGCGCCCGGCCCGGTCGTTGCCGTCGGCGCCCTGGTGTTGGTCGCGGTACTCGCGCCGTATCTCGGCCTGCCCAATCCCACCACCATGGATGTGGCGCATCGCATGGCGGCCCCCTCCATGGTGCATTGGCTGGGGCAGGACGAGTATGGGCGCGACGAACTGTCCCGGCTGCTGTGGGGCGCGCGCGTATCGCTCAGCGTGTCACTCGCGGCGACCGCGGCGGCGTGCATCGTCGGCACCGCGCTCGGGCTGGCCGGCGGCTTTCTCGGGCGGCTTGCCGAGCTGTTGGCGTTGCGCAGCATGGATGTGGTGCTGTGCTTTCCACCGCTGCTGTTGGCGCTGCTGGTGGTGACCTTGCTCGGGCCCGGCGCGGCGACGCTGATCCCGGTGCTGGCGCTGGTGTATCTGCCCGGCTTCGTGCGGGTGGTGTATGCCGGGGTGCTGTCGGTACGCTCGCAACACTACGTCGAGGCAATGCGCGTGCTGGGCGCATCGCCCGCACGCATCATGCTGCGCACCATCCTGCCGAATATCGGCGGCCCGATCCTGGTACAGGTGAGTCTCGTCGCGGCCTCCGCCGTGCTGTTGGAATCCGGGCTGTCCTTCCTCGGCCTTGGGGTGGTGCCGCCGGCGCCCTCCTGGGGACTGATGATCGCCGCCGCCCGTTCCACGATGGCGCAGGCGCCCCTGCTGCTGCTGTGGCCGTGCCTGGCGCTGAGCGCGACGGTGCTGGCGATGAACGCGCTGTGCGACGCGATGCGCGATGCGGTCGATCCTCATCGCGTGCCGCGTCGGCGCGGCGCCGGCCGGCTGTTGGACTCGGTGCTGGGCGTCGCACCGGCGGCGGGACCGGTGCTGGAGATCAGGGGTCTTACAGTTGAGATCGAAACCGCTGCCGGCGTGATCCGTCCGGTGCGCGATGTCTCTCTACAGGTAGGGCGCGGTGAAACCTTGGCAGTGGTGGGAGAGAGCGGGTCGGGCAAATCGCTCACCGGCCTCGCAGTCATGGGGCTGCTCCCGCCGGCGGCCAGGGTAGCAGCGGGCGCCGCCTGGGTCGAAGGACAGGAGGTGCTGCGGCTCGATGAGCCAGCGCTGCGCCGATTGCGCGGCAACCGCATCGCGATGGTGTTCCAGGACCCCCAGAGCAGCCTCAACCCCGTGCACCGCGTGGGCGCGCAGATTGCCGAGGCGATCCGCGCGCACCGGCGGTTGCCCGCGCGGACCGCACGCCGCCGCATCACGGAGTTGTTGCAGGTGGTGGGGATTCCCGATGCGGCGCGGCGCGCACATGCCTTCCCGCATGAATTGTCCGGCGGGATGCGCCAGCGGGCAATGATCGCGATCGCGATAGCCAATGAGCCGGGGCTGTTGATTGCCGATGAGCCGACCACGGCGCTCGATGTCACGATCCAGGCGCAGGTGGTCGATCTGCTGGCCGATCTGCGCCGCGGCCGCTCGATGGGCCTGCTGTTCATCACCCACAACCTGCCGCTGGTTGCCGAAATCGCCGACCGTGTCGCCGTGATGTATGCCGGCGAGATCGTCGAGCAGGGCGACGCAGCCGAGGTCTTCGCCCGCCCGCTGCATCCCTACACCGCCGCCTTGCTGCGGAGCGCGCCGGGCGAGGACGGGCGCCTGCCGGATGATATTCCCGGCATGATCCCGCCGCCCTCTGCGCTGCCGCCGGGGTGCCTGTTCGCACCCCGATGCGCGCATCGCCGCCCGGCCTGCGAGGCAGCGCACCCCCCGGCGATCGAGGCGACGCCCCGGCGCACCACACGCTGCATCCGCTGGCAGGAGCTGGCGATGCAACGGCAGCGAGAGACCGTGGCATGACCGCCCTGATCGCCGCCGAACATCTCAGTCGTCACTTCCCTGCCGGCAGCCTGCTCCGCCGCGGGCGCGCGGTGCAGGCGGTTTCAGATGTTTCATTCGCCGTGCATCGTGGCGAGGCAGTCGGCTTGGTGGGCGAGAGCGGCTCGGGCAAAAGCACCATCGGCCGGTTGTTGCTGGGCCTTGTATCACCGAGCGCCGGACAGGTGACGGTGGACGGGATCGACCCGGCCCGGGCCCGTCGGTCAGATATGAAACGACTGCGCCGGCGAATGCAGTTGGTGTTTCAGGACCCGTATTCCAGCCTGGACCCGCGCCGGCGCGTCGGCGAGCAGATCGCCGATGGGCTGGCGATCCACGGCCTGGCGCCGGCACGCGAACGCCCGGTGCGCGTCGCGGCGCTGCTGGGGCAGGTCGGGCTGGAGCCGGCGCATGCCGGCCGCTATCCGCACGAGTTCAGCGGCGGACAGCGTCAGCGCATCGGGATCGCCCGAGCGCTGGCGACCGGGCCGGAATTTCTGGTTGCCGATGAACCGGTCTCCGCGCTGGATGTCTCGGTTCAGGCGCAGGTTTTGCGCGTGCTGGCCGATTTGCGTACCCGGCTCGGGCTCGCGCTGCTGTTCATTAGCCACGACCTGCCGGTCGTGCGCAGCCTCTGCGACCGCGTCGTGGTGCTATATCTCGGAAGGGTGATGGAAGAAGGGCCGGCGCACGAGGTACTCGCGCGGCCGCTTCACCCCTACACGCGCGCCCTGCTGTCGGCCGCGCCGAGTTTCGACCCGGTCCGGCGGCGGCGGCGCATTTTGCTGGAAGGCGAGCCGCCGAGCCCGGCCGATCCGCCCTCCGGCTGCGTGTTCCGCACCCGCTGTCCTTGGGCGATCGAGGCATGCGCGACCGCGGTACCGGCGCTGCGCGGATCGGCGGCGCACCAGGCGGCTTGCATAAGGGACGATCTCATGTCGGAGGAAAGTTGATGCACATCTCACGTCGCGGCTTGCTGGCAGGTGTTGCGGCGGCGCCGTTCGTGCCGCGCCCCGGGCGTGCTGCGGCGCCGGACCGGTTGACCTTCGGCCTCTCATCCTATCCCCCAAGCCTGCAGCCCTGGGCCAGCACCGGCACCGCGGCCCTGACGGCGAAAACGCAGATCTTCCGCGGCCTGCTGTCTTATGGCGCCGATGCCAAGGTGCAGCCGGAGCTGGCCGAGAGCTGGCAGCGCGACGGCGATACCGGATGGCGTTTCAACCTGCGCCAAGCGGTGTTCACCAACGGCGCGCCGGTGACCGCCGAGGACGTGAAATGGACGCTGGAACAAATCGCCGGAAATGCATCGACGGCGTATCTGCGCGGGCAGTTGCAAGGCATACAGTCGATCGAAACGCCCGATCCGCGAACGGTCATCATCGTGATGAAACAGCCGACTGTTACCCTGCCGCTGCTCCTCGCTACCCCGTTCGCGCCGATCGTCAACAAGGACACAAAAGGCAAGTTCGGGCTTCCGGTCGGAGTCGGCCTGTACACGCTGACATCCCAGGAACGCGGCGTCGGCCTGGAGTTCACGGCCAACGACAAATACTACAAGCCGGCCCTGCCGAAGCTGAAGCAGATCCACATGGTGGCTTACGCCGACGAGAACGCACGGGTGGCGGCGTTGCAGGCGGGCGATGTCGATATGATCGAATACGTGCCCTGGCAAAGCATGGGCACGATTGAAAAGGACTCGAAGCTCACGTTGAGCACGGTCAACGGGCCCTATATGGCGTTGGCGTTCAACGGCGGCACGGGACCGTTCAAGGACGTGCGTCTGCGCCTGGCCGTGGCCTTCGCGATCCGCCGCGAGGAGATCGTCAAGGCGGCGTTCTATGGCCGCGGCGAGCCGCTTGAAGGTCTGCCGATCGAGAAGCAGAGCGAGTTCTACGACGAGAAATACGCCCACGCCTGGCCATACGATCCGGCGAAAGCCAAGCAGTTGATGGCCGAGGCCGGTGTCGCCGGCGGCTTTTCCTGCACGCTGCTCGCCACGGCACAGTACGGCATGCACAAGGCGACCGCCGAGGTGGTGCAGCAGCATTTGGGCGAAATCGGCATTCAGGTGAAACTCGATCTGCCGGACTGGGCGACGCGGGTGACGATGGGCAATCGCGGCCAATACGAGTTCTGCGTGCAGGGGCAGACGCCCGACGACAACGATCCAGACGGATTGTCCGCCTATATCGACGGCAGCCTGCCGCCCGACAATGCGCGTAGCTACGACCTGCCGACGCCGCGCATTCACCAACTGCTGGCAGAGGGCCGAGCCGAGTTCGATCCGGCCAAGCGGCGAGCGATCTACAACCAATTGCAACAAGTAGCAACCGAAGTGGAAGTGCCGATGGTATCGCTGTGCTGGCGCCAGCAGGGATACGCGATGAAGCGTGGCGTGACCGGCTTCACCAACCTCCCCGGCGGACTGAACTTCTATTCCGGATACACCCTGGAAGACACAACGCTAGCCTAACCTTCCCCTCCGCTTGCGGGATGGGGAGGGGGCGTCGCACGCGGGCGCGTCCCCCTCCCCTTGCGGGAGGGGTCAGGGGAGGGGGCGTCACAGGCCGCTCCGACCTCCACCCTGCGGAGCAGGGAAGCAGCCCCGCTCAGTTCCGCATGCTGCGTAAGCGCCGTGCGCAACGCAATCGCCGCTTCGGACCAGCGCCCTTGTGCCGCCAACATCACCCCGAGCTGTTGATGCAGTGCCGGCGCGTGAAACCGCACACCCAGCGCGGCGCGAAGCTGTGCCTCCGCTCCGGCGGTATCGCCCTGCGCCAGCAACGCCAGACCAATTCCGGCGCGTGCGTCGGCGGCAGTCGCATCGATCGAGAGTGCGTGCGCATAATGGACCTGGGCGTCCCTTGGCTTGCCCAAATGCAGCGCAATGGCGCCCAGCCGGATATGGGCCGCCGGATCCTGCCCGGCGAGCCGCCTTGCCGCCTGCAGGTGCGGCGCGGCCGCCTCCGCATCGCCGCCGAGCGCCAGCGCCGCCCCGACCATCATCTCGCCCCAGGGACTATGGGGCGCGGCCGCTGCCACTCGCCGGGCCAGACCCAGGCACGCTTCCCAATCGCCCAGGAAGAACCTGCATTGACCCAACAGGAAACACGCCTCCGGGTCGTCCGGATAGCGCGCCACGATATACTCCAGCGGAACCGCGGCTGCGCTGTGATCGCCCGCTGACAACGCGGCTGACGCCTGGTTCAACAATGTGGTACGCTCGACCTGAGCAATCAGCCGCGCCGCCTCCGGGCCGGCGGACGCCCCAGGTTCGGACGGTGTGACGGCGGGTGGGCGCGGTCGCGCGCGAGCGCCCTGCGTCGTCAGCCCGAACCGGGCCAGCACCATCGGCACGATGTCAGTCACGCCGGCCCCATGCGTGATTGCATCTGCCGCGAAGCTGGGACCAGAGGCAATCAGCACACCCTGAGGCGATGCTATAATCGCTTCCGCGTCGGGTCCCGCCAATCCGAGCAATCGACCCAGCATCGCGTCCTGAAACCGATACGCAGCGTCGCTGCCATCCTGTGCCAGCAAATCGTAATGAACGGCCAGGAACTCCCAACACTCGTTCTCAGCCAAATAGGTCGCGGCGCTATGGACACTGACCGCCACGGCCAGCGCCGAGGCTAAGAGCGTCCCGCGAACCGAGGCGTCGAGTTCCCCCGGATGTACGCGCAATTCGCGCAGCGTGGCGCGGAGCCGCACCGGGGTGATACAGCGCGGCGGCAGCGGCCAATCATGTTGCGCGAAGGCCGCGGGCTGAGCGAAACGATCATCAACCGCAATGCCCGGCCACGCATCCGCCGGCCACGATGCAGGCCAGCCGATGACCGTCGTCGGGACACCGGCGGCTGCAAGCATCTGCCACACCGGCGGGGCCCGCCACGACCGCGCGCTGACCGGCTGCACGCCACCATAGTCCGGACGTACCTCCAGCGTATGGCCGATTCCATGCGCGTCAGCAGGCACGCCGGTCGCGATACTGGCCCAAAGCATCGGCGCCGGCAGCGCCGGGCATTCGAGCTTGCCGCTCATCCCGGTTTCTACAAGGCGGGCTATATGCGGTAGCGTTCGCGCGTCGATCAGCCGGTGCAGCGCCGACCAGGTCGCCCCGTCAAGGCCGACCAGCAGGACCCGTCGGGTCAGGCGGGCGATGCGCCCCGGCGGCGGCGAAACGCCAGAAGGCCGGTCGCTCCAACGGCAAGCAGCGCCAGGGACTTCAGGCTCGGGAACCGGCGTCGTGTTGTAGCCGATATCGGTGACGGTAAGAATGGCGTCCTGACTTCCGGACGGCCCGGTGATGTCCAGCGAACCTTCGATATAGCCGATCAGCTCGCTGCCCGGATGTCCGGGTGCCGGGAACAGCGTCTCGAGGAATTCGGTGGTCCCGGACGAATAGTCCGTGACAATGTTGCCGCTGCTCAGGGTCGCGATCGGCACCGCGCCGGAGCTGGTTTTGAGTGAGTGCGGCGGGACAAAATCCGCCAGGCTGGCAAACGGGGAAGCGTAGCCGGCAAAAGTGCTGACCTTGTTTGTCCCGCCGTTGATCGTGATCGCCGATCCGGGAGTCACTGAAACGGTATAATCGGGGATGCCATCGGCGTTCAGGTCAAAGGACTTGCTGCTGGCGGGACCTGCCAGATCGAAGGTGACAGGCAGCCCGGCGCCAGCCCCGGTACCGACATATCCGGCCTGGGCCGCCCCGGTAAAGCCAGCGCCGATCGCAGCAGTCAGAACGGCAAGCGTGATGGTGGTCCGTCCGGTATCAGCCTGAGCCTCGCTCATGGTCTCAATTCCCACCTGCGCTTATGTATTTGACACCGCCTTACCGTTTGTTATCCGTGGCGTCAATAAGCAAGGATGGGAGTTTTGGGCGAAACCGAGATCATGACGCGCACCGGAGCGGTGGATGGCAGGCTCGCGGAATATTTCGCCCGCGATCCGCAGCTAAGACGGCGGTACGAGCGTCTGCGCCGCTTTGCCGGCGGGATCGTCGGCAGCAACTACGACATCTCTGATACATGCAACCTGCGCTGCGAGGGCTGTCTCTATTTCGAAGGGCCCGATCGCCTGGGCCATGCCGATATTGCCGCCGACGCCGCCTGGAGCGCGCTATTCGCCGCGGAGAAAGCGAGGGGGGTCAATTTCGCCTATCTCGCCGGCGCGGAGCCCGCCCTGGCGCCGGCTCGCCTGCGCCTTGCCGCCCAGCATATCGGCCGCGGCGTCGTGTTCACCAATGGAACCGTGCCTATCGATGATCGGCTGCCGTTTGCCATCCATGTTTCGCTCTGGGGCGACGAGGATGATACGCCGAGACTGCGAGGTGGAGACAGCTTCGCGCGTGCCTTCCGCCTGTTCGGGGCGGATCCCCGCGCTCGATTCATCTTGACAGTCAACGCGCATAGTGTCGAAAGCGCCTGGAGCGTAGCGGAGCGCTGCGCCGGGGTCGGCGCATTGCTGTCTTTCAGCATCTTCAGCCCGACCGAGCAGTATCGTGCCAAGCTCGATGCCGCAGCCGCCAATGACGGCGCCTATTTTCGCATCAGTTCGCCGGAGACGAATCTCGCTCCTGGACCCGACGACCTGCGACATATCCGCGCCACTCTCGACGCGATCCGCCGGCGCCATGCCGCCACCGTGGTTTACACGGCGGCCTACAATCGCTGGGCTACGCAACCCGGCGGCCTCTACCGCATCGATCCCGTAACGCACTGGGCAACCGATTGCGGCACGCGTAATTCGGCTCGCCATCGGCATGTGCGGGCCGACCTCACCACCAGCGCCAGCAAATGCTGCAGTCCGAACGTGGAGTGCCGGAATTGCCAACTCTATGCCATGGCGACAGGCACAGCCGTGAGCCGCTTCCGCCGCTTCTCCGGGACCTATGAAGGGTTTCGTGACTGGCTGGACATTGCCGAACAATGGGCAAGGCTGTTCCTGCGTGACTGGGCCCATGCCTGCTGACACAACGCTGGTGCGTCCCGCTCTGGAAGCAGAATCTGTCTCATGCCGCGCTTTGCTGCCGGAGGCATTTCTACCCTCCGGCTACGCGCCGGAGTTGTTCGTGGCGCCGGCTCCGGAGAGCGGAATCCTAGGAGCGGCCGCCCTGGCCTGGGTGCCGGATGGCTTTCCGCTGTTGATCCGGGTGGCGGAAGGTTGGCGCCGGCAGGGAATTGGCGGTGCTTTGCTGCGCGCCGTCATGGACACGGCCGCCGGTGAAACACCGGCGCTGCGCGCCTGGGGACCGCTCGCCGAAGCAAGCCCGGGAGCGCTGTTCCTGCAGGCAGCCGGCTTTCGCCCAATCCGCCGTCTGTTGGTGTTCGAAACGGACGCCGTACGCTTCGCGACAGCAATGACAGCTCTTCTTGGGCGCTTTCGTGCCGCAGGGCGGGTGCCTGCCGACGTGCGCTTAGCTAGTTTGGACGAAGCCCCTCCTTCCGAGGTGGTCCGCCTCGTAACGCAGCACATGGCCACCCAGCCGCATGATGTGGCTTGGCGCATCGCGCCCGGCGCTCCGAATGGTTACAATCGCGCCCTATCTCTGGTGCTGATGCGTGATGTTCGCGTTGTCGCTGCGATGTTATGTCGCAGACACGCCGAAGCAATCGAGGTGGACGTAAACGTCGTGGCACCGGATGTCCGCCGCGGGTGGGCCAACCTGCTGCTGCTCGAAGGCATGGCAAGATTGTGTCGTGCCGCCGGCATTCGCCGCTTTCGTTTCTCCTGCGAAGAACATGTGCGGGACACGTTGAACCTGGCGCGGCGCAGCGGCGCGGTGCAACTACCCGCGCAACTCGTGCTCGCGTTGCCCCTGGACCCAGCGACGATGCGAATGCGCCCGCCGCGCCCTGCATAGATCGGTCCACACGCTCACCGCCGTCATGGCCCCCGCCCGCATAAGCTAACTGAGCCGCGCGTTCAGCTCCGCCCGGCAAGCACCCGCGTCCGCGATGCAGCCGCCCGCCAGCCACCACCCGCGCAGCTCTCGCAGCAACGCCCCGACACGCGGCCCGGGCGGCACACCCAGCGCAAGGACATCACGGCCCTCCAGCGGAAACACCGGTACCGGCATCCCGGCGATCCGTGCCCGCAACTCATCCCACCCCGCCTCACTACCCCCGGCGAGCCAGGCACGATCGATTAACACCGCCCGCTCGGTATCCGCGAGTTTCCGCCGCAGCTCCGCATCGTCGTCGCCCGGATGCGGCACCGGACCGCCGCGCAGCGCGATTAACCGCTCGCGTTCATGGCCGGATAGTTTCAGCCGATCCGACAACGCCTCGGCATCGCCGGTCAGCAACGCGGCGAGCCGCAGCAGCGGATCGACAGGCGCGCCCGCCGTAACCAATCGCACCAGCCCCGCCGGATCGACGCCTTCCGGAAGGATCGCGCCCAGCACCCCCAGCTCCGCCATCAGTCCCAGTGTCGCCGTCGGATCCGGCGCTGCCAGAATCCGTTTCAGCTCGGTCCAGACGCGTTCGGCTGAGAGTCGCCCCAGCCCCACCACACCAGCCCGGATCGCCGCAACAGTATCCGCATCCGGCGCCTCGCGCGCGTAACGCGCGAAGAAACGAAAGTATCGAAGGATACGTAGATAATCCTCGGCGATACGCTGCGCCGGGTCGCCCACGAAGCGCAGCCGCCCGGCCCCCATATCACCGACACCATCGAAATAATCGAACAAAACACCGTCGCGCGTCATCGACATCGCATTGATGGTGAAGTCCCGCCGGGCCGCGTCGGCGCGCCAGTCCTCGGTATAGGCCACTACGGCGTGGCGCCCGTCCGTCTCCACGTCGCGACGGAGCGTCGTGATCTCGAAGCCGCGCCCATCCAGCGCCGCGGTGACGGTGCCGTGGTCCAGACCAGTTGGCACCGCGCGGATCCCCGCGGCGGCCAGCGTCTCCAATACCGCCGAGGGCGGCTGCGGCGTGGCAAGGTCGATGTCCGACACCGGCCGCCCGGCCAGCGCGTCCCGTACCGCGCCGCCCACCACTCTTGCCTCCGGCAAAGCGGCAAGCAGACGGGCCAGCGCCGGTTCGGACAGAAACGCCGGCTTGCTCACCGTGCCGCATGCCCAGGGACGATGCGGCCGTCCCGGAGCTGCGCCGGCACATAAAGACTGCCCGGTGGCAACGCGCTTTCGCGACTGAACCACAGCAGGGCACCCAGCATCAGCAGCACCGCCCCGGCCGCAACCGTCAGCGTCGCAGCGGATGGAACGTTATATGCCGCCGCGAGGCGCCATACGCCGAACAGCAGAAAGGGCGAGAGAAGCAACGCCAGTTCCGTCAGGCGGAGCATGGCAGGGCGGCAGCACGCAGCCGCTCGGCGAGATGCACCAAGATAGCTGCGGTGGCGCCCCAGATGTAATGCTCCGGATGCGGCCACACCCACACGTCGCGCATGATGCCGTTGCGCTCCTGCGGCTCGCGTTTTGGCGCGCCGGGATCGAGCACCACGTCGATCGGCAACTCGAACAGCGCATCCACCTCGGACGGTTCGGGACGGAAAGACAGACCCGGCGGCAACAGGCCCACCACCGGCGTGATGCAAAACCCGGTGCCGGTCAGGAAATCGCCGAGCAGCCCCACCACCTCGACGTCGGCGGGATCGAGAGCGATCTCCTCCTCCGCTTCCCGCAAAGCAGCGGTGATCGCGTCGGTATCGGTCGGATCGATCCGGCCGCCGGGAAAGCTCACCTGTCCGGCGTGCCGGTTCAGCCGCTCGTTGCGTTTGGTCAGCAAGACGCTCGCAGGCTCGCCGAGCACCACCGGCACAAGCACCGCGGCGGGCAGCGGGGCGCCATGGAACGCCGGCAGCAACTCGGTGCCGCGGATCACGCGCCCCGGCTCCTCCGTGCCGATCACGAGGCGCAGCCGGCGCCGCAGCTCCTCATGCGTCACGCCGGGCGGGCTCAGTCCTCGCAGGGCGGCATCTCGCCCAGCGGGAAGAAGACTCCGCTGCTCCAGACACCGAGCATCCGCCGGCAACCGACCCATTCGGGCACACCCAGCGCGACCAACTCGTAATAGACCGCGCGGTTGATGCGCGCCTCCACGCCCAGATGTCCAGCTCCGGGGCGCACCAGCAGGTATGGCGTCGGCTCGCAGGTCAGGATGTCATGTGAGATGCGGATCGGATGTTCCGGATCGGCGGTGACGATCTGATCGACATTGGTTCGGAACGACAGAATTTGCCTGCGGCCTTCGCCGGTCCAGTCCAGCTCAACCGCGACAAACGGCGCATCCTCGACTTCGATGTGGCCGCGTTCAGCCGGCGTTTGTAACCAGAACGAACCGTCTTCCTCGCGCCGCAGCACGCTTGCGAACAGGCAGACAAGTTCCTTCCGAAGGATCGGAGTACCGCGAAACAGCCAGGTGCCGTCGCGCTTGATCAGGAACGGCAGGTCGCCGCATTCGATCGGAACGCGCCGCTTCGGCCGGGACGCACGTGCAGCCAGCCCCGCCGCCGGGCCGTGTTCGCTGATGCCGGCTGACACTTGTCCCACGCTCGCTGCCCCACCGACACGGTCCGCGGCACGCGTGCGAACCACGATCCCGGGAGAAGTGGCGCTGTTCACGTCTGCGTCTCCCTGTTTTTCACACGCTTCCGTCCCAGCGGGCGATATAGGTAGCCTCCCCCTGTCGCGGAAAGTGCCAATATGTCATCGGGATCGCGAAACCCAGCGATGGAGACTTGAATGTCGGCGAGTACCGGCGGGCGCGCCACGCGGCGTGAACGAAAGTCGCGGTGGCGTTGAAGGCGGCGCGCACCCTGTGCTGCATGAAGTGGAGGCGCTCGGCGCCCGCATCGCCCGCGTGCGCGCGGCGATCGGCCGTGTCATCTTTGGCCAGCAGGAGGTTGTGGACCAAACGCTGATAACGCTCCTGTCCGGCGGACATGTGCTGCTGATCGGCTTGCCGGGACTCGGCAAGAGCCGGCTGGTGGAAACGCTCGGCGTGGTGCTCGGACTGGCCACCAAGCGCATCCAGTTCACCCCTGACCTGATGCCGGCCGACATCATCGGCAGCGAAGTGCTGGATGAAGCCGAAGGCAGGCGCAGTTTCCGCTTCGTGCCCGGCCCGGTGTTCTGCCAATTGCTGATGGCGGATGAAATCAACCGCGCCAGCCCGCGCACGCAATCCGCGCTGCTGCAGGCCATGCAGGAACGCCGCGTCGCCGCCGGCGGTCACGAGCATGTCCTGCCGCGCCCGTTCCATGTGCTGGCGACGCAGAACCCGATCGAGCAGGAGGGCACCTATCCGCTGCCCGAGGCGCAGCTCGACCGTTTCCTGCTGCAGATCGACGTCGGCTATCCGGACCTCGAGTCGGAGCGCACCATGTTGCTCGCCACCACCGGTTTCGTCGACGAGCGTCCGGTCCAGGCAATGACCGCCGACGACCTGCTGGGTGCGCAGGCGCTGATCCGGCGGGTGCCGGTCGGCGAAAGCGTGGTGAACGCGATCCTCGCGCTGGTGCGCGGCGGGCGACCGGACAGCTCCGAGGACGAGATCATCCGCAAGCACGTCGCCTGGGGCCCGGGACCGCGCGCCTCCCAGGCGCTGATGCTGGCGTCCCGCGCCCGTGCCCTGCTGGAAGGACGGCTCGCGCCCAGCGTCGATGACGTCGCGGCACTGGCCCGCCCGGTACTGCGCCACCGCATGGCGCTCAGCTTCTCCGCCCGCGCCGACGGCATCGTGTTGGATCAGGTCATCGACCGCTTGGTCGAGCGTCTTGGCTAGCCTCGCGGCGGCGGCGGGCGCCCGCCGCGCCGAGGCACTCGCGGCGCGGCTTCCGCCGCTGATGGTCGCCGCCGAGCGTGTCGCGGCGACGGTGGCCCAGGGCGTGCATGGACGGCGCCGTGTCGGTACCGGCGACAGTTTCTGGCAGTTCCGTCCCTTTGTCGCCGGCGACTCCGTTCCCCGCATCGACTGGCGGCAATCTGCGAAGTCGGGCCGCCCCGAGCCGCATGGCTGGTTTATTCGCGAGACCGAGTGGGAAGCCGCCCAGACCGTCTGCCTCTGGCACGATGCCTCCGCCAGCATGCGTTGGCGATCGGCGCAGGTCGAGACCGAGAAGCGCGACCGTGCCGCCCTGCTGCTGCTGGCGCTGGCCGCCCTGCTGCTGCGCGGCGGCGAGCGGGTTGTGCAGATAGCCGAAGGCGCCCGCCCGCTGGCCGGACGCGCCGGCCTTGACAGGCTCGCCGAGGCGCTGACCGGTACGCCCGAGGATAATGCCGGACTACCGCCCAACCTGCCGCTGCCGCGCCACGCAAGGGTGGTGCTGTTCGGCGATTTCCTCTCCCCCCTGCCGGAGATCCAGACCGTGATCGCGCGCTTGGCCGGGATCCCCGTCACCGGCTATTTGCTGCAGGTGCTCGACCCGGCGGAGATGCTGCTTCCCTATGCCGGCCGCATCCGGTTTCGCGGCCTGGAGCGCGAAGGCGAAACGCTGGTGCCGCGGGTCGAAGGCGTGCGCGACGCCTATGTCCAAAGGCTGGTCGCCCAACAGGACGGGCTGCGCGCTCTTTGCGCCGCCGCCGGCTTCGGCTTCGGCATCCACCGCACCGACCATCCGCCCGAGGCGGCGCTGCTCGCCCTCTACATGGCCCTGACCGCAAAATGATCTTCACCGCCCCTTGGGTACTCCTCGCCTTGACCGCGCTGCCGCTGCTATGGTGGCTGCTGCGCGTCACTCCGCCCGCCCCCAGACGCGAGAGCTTCCCGGCAATCCGCCTGCTGATGGGGTTGCGCGCCCGCGAGGAGACCCCGGCGCACACGCCGTGGTGGCTGCTGCTCCTGCGCTGCATCGCGGCCGCCCTGATCATCCTCGGTCTCGCCGGCCCGGTGCTGGATGCCGGCTCCGCTCTGCCCGGCACAGGCCCGGTCCTGCTTGTAATGGACAATGGCTGGGCCTCGGCCGCCGACTGGCCGCAACGGATACAGGCGGCGAACACGGCACTGGACCGCGCCGGGCGAGCGGGGCGGCAGGCGGCATTGCTCGCCACCGCTCCCAACGGCACCGGCGCCGCGCCGGTGATCACCCCGGTGATGCCGGTTGCCGATCTGCGCGCGCGCATCGCCGCATTGCAGCCCGAGCCCTGGCCCGTCGATCGGGCCGCCAGCGCCGCCGCGCTCGCCGGCTGGCAGCACACCGGCGGCTCGACCGTGTATCTCGCCGACGGACTGACCGATGGTGCCGATTACCCCCGCTTCGCCGCCGCGCTGGATCGCACCGGTTCGGTCACCGAGCTCTGCTGCTCCGGGCCCTCCGTGCTGCTGCTGCCGCCGGACAGCAAGGCCGATAGCCTGATCGCGCGGGTCGCGCAGGCGCCGCAGTCGGCAGCGACGCACGTCGATGTGCTGGCGCAGACCGGCGATGGGCGGACACTGGCGCAAGCCAGCGTGACGGTCCCGCCCGACGCACATATCGGCACCGCGCCGATCACCCTGCCGCCCGAGCTGCGCAACCGGCTGGCCCGGCTCGCGGTGTCCGGCGCGCCTTCCGCCGGCTCCGTCGTCCTGTTGGACGAGCGTTGGCGCCGGCGTCCGGTTGGCCTGGTCTCCGACAACCCGGAAGCCGCCAGCGCGCCGTTTATCGGGCCGCTTTACTACCTTCAGCGTGCCCTCGGCCCGTATGCCGAGGTCCGCGAAGGCACGATCGCCCAGCTTCTGGCCGGCAACGTCTCGGTGCTGCTCCTGCCCGACGATCCGCTGCCCGATGGCCCGGATCGCGACGCGATGACGAAATGGGTGGAGAAAGGCGGCCTGCTGCTGCGCTTTGCCGGCCCGCGCACCGCGGCGCAGCCGATGGGCGAGACCGACCCGCTGCTACCGGTCACGCTGCTGGGCGGTGACCGCCAACTGGGCGGGGCCCTGTCCTGGAGCAAGCCCGCAGCCCTTGCTCCGTTCCCGCCCGGATCGCCCTTCGCCGGCCTGCCGATACCAAATGACGTGACTGTGTCGAGGCAGGTACTGGCGGAGCCGTCGGCCACCCTCGCCGCGCACACGTGGGCGGCCCTGGCGGATGGCACGCCGCTGGTGACGCAGGCGGCCAAGGGCAATGGCCGCATCGTGCTGTTCCATGTCACTGCTAACGACGACTGGTCGAACCTGCCGCTCTCCGGCTTGTTCGTCGATATGTTGCGGCGGCTCGTGGCTCTCTCCGCCGGGGTCAATACCCCGCCCGGCCACGCCGTGCTGGCCCCAGTGGAAACGCTGGACGGCTACGGCCTGCTGTCGCCTCCGCCGCTCGCTGCCAGCGGCCTCGCCGCCGACAAGTTCACCGCCACGCCGGTCTCCCCCGCTCATCCGCCGGGACTGTACGGGCCGGAGAACGGGCGTATGGCGCTCAACCTCGCCACCGACCTCGCTTTGCCGCAAACAGCGCCGATGATTGCCGGCGCGCGGGTCGAGCCGCTGACCGCGGTGGCGCCGGAACGGGCGCTGGGCCCGTGGCTGATCAGCGCCGCCATGCTGTTGGTGATCTTCGACCTGCTGATCTCCTTGATCATGCGCGGGCTGCTGCGGCCATCGGCCCCCCGCGCCGCCGCCACGTTGCTGCTGGCGATAGCCTGCGGCGTCCCGCACGCGCATGCCGCCCTCAATCGCGTCGATAACCCCGCACTCGGCACCCGGCTCGGTTACGTCTCCACGGGCGACGATCAGGTGGACCAGATCTCGCGCGAAGGCCTGGAAGGGCTATCCGAATACGTCAACGCCCGCACCGCCGCCGTACTCCACGAGCCGGACCCGGTCGTGCCGGGCAAGACCGACCTCAGCTTCTACCCGCTGCTTTACTGGCCGGTTACCGCCGATGCCCAGCCGCTGAGCCCGCAAGCCGCCGCCGCGCTGAACGACTACATGAATCGCGGCGGGATCATCGTAATCGACACGCGCGATTCCGGCTCGGGCGCCGGGTTCGCTCCCGGCACGGACGCGGCGCTCCGTCGCGTAGCCCGCGGACTGGTGATCCCCGCACTCACCCCGCTGACGATCGACCATGTGCTGGCGCGCACCTTCTACCTGCTGCGCGATTATCCCGGCCGCTACGATGGGGGCACGGTCTGGGTGCAGGAGGGCGAGGACCGCAGCAACGACGACGTCAGCCCGGTGATCATCGGTGGCAATGACTGGGCCGCGGCCTGGGCGATCGATGCCGACGGCCGCAATCCGTATGCGACGATTCCGGGCGGCGACCGGCAACGCACCCTGGCTTACCGGTTCGGCGTCAATCTCGTAATGTACGCACTCACCGGCAATTACAAAGGCGACCAAGTGCATGTGAAGGCGATCCTCGAGCGGCTGGGACAGTAGCGATGCCGGGAACCTCCACGTCGTTGCATCAGGCGATTGCGGCGCTGCACTTCGATCCGCTGGTCCCGCTCCCGCTGCTGATCGCGTTGGCCGGCGTCGCCGTGCTCGTGCTGGCGCTCGCCGCATGGCGGCGCGCCCGCGGCACGCTGTTGCGAGCCGCCGCGGCCGGCGTGTTGCTGTTGTGGCTTGCCGGGCCCCGACTGGTGCAGGAAACGCAGGAAGGGCTGCCCGATATTGGGCTGATGGTGGTCGATCAGACCGCCTCGATGCAGGTCGGCGACCGCACGCGGCTCGCCGAAGCGACGCGGGCGAACATCGCCGAACAGGCGGCGAAACTGCACGATCTGCAGCTGCGCACCATTACCGTTCCGGAAAGCGGCGACTCCGGCACACGGCTGTTCGCGGCAATAGACCAGGCGCTGGCGGATATCCCCCGCGCCCGTTTTGCCGGAACGATCGCGATCACCGATGGGCAGGTGCACGACGTTCCAGCCGCGTCGCCGGACGGCGCGCCGCTGAACGTGCTGATCCCGGCAAAGGGCGAGGAGGTCGATCGCCGCGTGCGGGTCATCGAGGCGCCCAGCTACGGCATCGTCGGCAAGAGCGTCACACTGCGCTTCTCGGTTGACGACCTCGGCCTCAACGACCGCGACCAACCGGCCCAGGTGACGATCCGGCGCGACGGCAATCCGCCCACCGTCGAAAGCGTCCCGGTCGATGAGGTGCAGATGATCGACCTACCCATCACCCGCGCCGGCCCGACCGTCGTCGAGATTTCCGCCGACAAGCTGCCCGGCGAGGTCTCGCTGCTGAACAACCGCGCGGTAGTCGAGGTCAACGGCGTGCGCGACCGGCTGCGCGTGCTCCTGATCTCCGGCGAGCCACATCCGGGCGAACGCACCTGGCGGCGCCTGCTGAAATCCGATCCGGCGGTGGATCTGGTGCATTTCACCATCCTGCGCCCGCCGGAAAAGGACGACCTGACGCCGCTGAACGAGCTGTCTCTGATCGCGTTTCCGGTCCGCGAACTGTTTCAACAGAAGATCGATCAGTTCGACCTGATCATCCTCGACCGGTTCCAGAACAGCGGACTGCTGCCGCTGCCGTATCTCGACAATATCGCGCAATACGTCCGGCAGGGTGGAGCGCTGCTGCTCAGCGTCGGCCCGGAATTCAGCGGCCCGACCAGCCTAGCGGACACGCCGCTCGGCGACATCCTGCCGGCCGCGCCGGCCGGCTACGATGCGGTGGTGGACGGATCGTTCCGCCCGCGCGTCACGGCGATAGGCTCGCGGGATCCGGTGACAGCCGGGCTCACCGGCGCCAACCCGACGGGGGATGAGAGCGCGAAGCCGAGCTGGGGTCCATGGTACCGGCGGATCGAATCGAGCGACGTGCACGGCGAGGTGCTGATGGACGCGCCCGGCGGGCAGCCGCTGTTGATCATGGACCGGGTCGGCAAAGGCCGCACGGCGCTGTTGCTGTCCGACCAGATCTGGCTGTGGTCGCGCGGCCATGAGGGCGGCGGTCCCCAGGCGGAACTGCTGCGCCGCATCGCCCACTGGCTGATGAAAGAGCCCGACCTCGAGGAGAACGCGATCACCGCACACGTCGGGGACGGACGGCTGACGATCGAGCGCCGCTCCATCGATGCGGCCCCCCCGGGCTCCGTCACAGTTACTGATCCGGACGGCAATACCCACGTCGTGAAGCTGACCCCGGATGGGCCGGGCCGTGCCAAGGCGACAGTGCCGGCAACCACGCCGGGCGTATGGCGCGTGACAGACGGCAAGCTCACCGCCTTTGCCGCCGCGGGTGCGGCCAATCCGCTGGAGATCGCCGACCTGCGGGCAACTGCGACCAAGCTGGGCAAGATTGCGCGCGAGTCAGATGCCGGCGTGCATTGGTTGGATACCGGCAAGCCGAAAGCGCCTCCGGACATTCCCGACCTGCGGCAAGTCGAGGCCTCCCGCGCCGCGTCGGGAGACGGGTGGATCGGGCTGCAGCGGCGGCATGATCACTTGGTGACGGGCGTTGCGTCGCTGCGCCTGTTGCCCGCCTGGGCGGCGCTGCCGCTGATGCTCGGTCTGCTGATCGGCGCGTGGCGGCGCGAGGGCACGTGACCGGTTCCGGGGTTTTTGGTTCGACGGACGCTTCCTACATCGCGTTAAGCCGAAGGAGAGCGTGTCTTCCAGTTCTCGGATCCCAACGAGTGGGGCTCCTCGCCGGGCTCTTCGCCTTCGATTTCCCCGCGCTTGGCGCTGGTGGGATTTGTCGGCCTTGCCTTGCTCGTGGGACTCGCTGACGCGGCGCTGACGGCCGGCGCGGCCAAGGGCTGGTATCTGTCGCTGACGCGCCCACCGGGCACGCCGCCCACCTGGCTTTTCGGCGCCCTCTCCGGCGTGCTGTACGCAATGATCGGCACGGCGGCGTGGCGGGTCTGGCAGCGCACGGGCGCCGGCCCCACGCTGCGCCTATGGGGCTGGCAACTCGGCGTGAACGCAGCCTGGGCACCGGTCTTCCTCGGGCTGCGCAGCCCGCTTCTGTCCCTGCTCGTGGTGCTCGCGCTGCTGCCCCTGATCGGTGTCACGATCCGCCGCTTTCGATCGATTGACCGCGGCGCCGGCGGGCTGATGATTCCCTATTGGCTTTGGACGTTGTATGCCCTCTATCTGAATGCTGGATTCTGTTACCTGAATCCGGGCTGATCGAGGGGGGCAAACGTGATGCCTTTGGAGACGCGCTTCGCCGCACGTTTTGCGCTGCTGCTTGCCGGCGCCACCGTGGTTTCGGCCCAGGCATGGGCCCAGGGCATGCAGATGC